>CAWFQW010000001.1:0-49733 GCA_963818065.1 Bryobacterales bacterium
AGCCGCGCTCCCAGGTTCCGGCGAACATCGAGCCTCCGCTTCGCACGGACGCTGCCCAAGTACCTTGCCAGTTCGGTTGCATGACGGCCGCCAGCAGAAAGCTCGATAGCAAAATCACGGCCCGGACGGCCTGCCGGGCCGTGAGCCTTAGCGCCAATGGCCTTCCACCAGCACCCATCCACCATGCCGGTGGCCACGATGCGCAACCCAGTGTGCATGTTCACGCGGGGGCAATTCCCATCTGCCGGGAGCCCAAACATACGCAGCTCCGTCCCAGCGGTGATAGCCGGAGATCCAGACATAGCCGTGTCCTGGTGCCACGGCCCGCTTCTCAACCAGGGGATGTGGCGGCGCCACTCGAACCACAACCTCTTCGCCGAACGCGCCGAAGGTCAAGAAACTTGCGAATACAACTCCGATCAACCGTTTCCTTAGCATCGAAAATCGCTTTTCCTTTCGTGCGAACCCTCAACTGGGCCGCTGGGTTACAGATCGTTCGGAAAGCAAGAAGACTTCAATTTTGATTAGGTTCGGCGGGGTCTGGAGGCTCGGCTGCTTCGGCTTGGGCAAGAAAATCTTCGTCTGAAATCCGGGCTTCCAGAATCTCTTTGGCTTGCTCCAGGGACGAAGCTGGGACCAAAAGCCGCAGTCCACCGGCGCCTGTCCACCTTGAGGTAAGTTCGTTATCTAAATACACGGGGATGCCGGCGCTTCGCAGCAGGCCCCGTCCGAGCCTGGCTTCTGTCAATGACAGAAAGGTCTCCACCACAACTAATTCCTCGTCGCGGGTAGCCGTTTCCTTAGGATCTGGCGAATCGGAATGCAGTCGGCGCTGCGCGACTTCGGCGTCGTAGTACTGTTGCGCGAGTTCGGTCAAATCGCTTCTGTTGATGGACAGAAGCCCTTCATCGGACAGCTCCGCATACTGGCGCCTGAACTCTTCAGGTTCGATCTGCAAAGATCGTACCTCCAGGATGGCCATTATACACGCCGGATCAGTCCCCGGTGCTCTTCTCTCCAGCGCTGGGCGGCTTGTCGTCGGCCCGCACAATCACAATGGTGAATTTTGCCACCAAGGCCGAAATCGCGCCGAGCGCAGCCAGGACCGGAGCTGAACCGCGCCAACCGCTGCCACCGTGACTGGAATCTCAACGAACGTGTTGCCGTGCTCATCCCGGACGATGATCCGACGCACGTTACCTTCGTGGATCAGGGACTTGACCTTCTCCACCAGATCCCGGCCAAGCACCTGCACTTCTTCGACAAGGTCTTGTAACGCCATAGCACCCCCACCTTGTTTACGCTAACAGAGGTGATTTAGTTCTGAGGTTCCTGGAAAGTTGGCCAGCATCTTGTTGACGTCCATCTTTTCACCCTAGCGCGGCTCGTGCTGCACCTGCATTCGGAACCTCTTGCACTTTGGGCACTGCCATTTTCGCCTCTTGTGGTAAATGTGCCCTTTGAGTTCCTTCATGGCGACTTTGCAACTCTGGCAGGTCACAAGCCTCTCCTCGTCTCGATGATCGCATTGCCTAATACCGAACGGGAGGAAGATTCTCGCACAAACGATCAACCCTTTGCCCGAACGGGATGGTCTTCCAGGGTCAGTTTGAACGACGACGTTCCGTCTTCGTGTCGGCGAAGATAGTTCCGGTGATGACATTTCATTGTGTCGATCTTAAGAAGGTCTGCAAACTAGTTTTGCACTTACATAGCTCCTTCTCCTAGGTGCCAATTATGCGCTATTAACTTGATTTCGGAAGATAGCAGAGCGAATATAGCGTAGGTTTAAGTTTCGAGTGGCACGTAGACTTCCGCTTCTCCGAGAACTCAGTTCTGTCAAGGAGGGATCAGATGTTTCAGAACATTGCTCGCAATTTCAGGTTGGCGCCTGTCGTTGTCGTGCTTGCGACAGCGTCGTTCGCAACCTTCGCGAATGGCTCGTCGATGTATAACTTTGAAATGCTCAACAACACAGGCGACCTGTACTTCAACCAGCTTTTAGGCATCAATAGTACAGCCAGTCCAACCATCACGGGATATTTCGGCGACGGTATGGTCTCGCCCAACAAAGGCTATACATTGGTACCGCCGGCCTCATATACCAACGAGAATTTTCCGGGCTCGGCGCAAACGCAAGTAACAGGCATTACCCCGGGCGGATCCACGACGACGGTCGGGTTTTACGTCGACGGCAGTGGCAACAATATCGGCTTTGTGGACCAGGGCGGGACCTTTACGAGTGTCTCCGATCCAAGTACGCCGTCAGTGACCCCAAGCGTGAATCAACTGTTGGGTGTGAACGATAGCGGCGTTGCAGCGGGGTTCTACCTGGATGCAGGCGGGAATGCCCATGGGTACACTTACAACGTCGGCACCAAGGCATTCACGGCAGTTAATTTGCCCGGTTCCTTTAACGCCGTGAGCACCACGGTGACGGGAATTAACGATTCCGGCGTGATCACCGGATTCTACACCGACTCCGGCGGAGCCACGATGGGTTTGTCGATAAAAGCGGGACATTCTCCAGCTTCGACGATCCCCTTGGAACCAATACCATGTTTTTCGGCATCAACGCCAGCGATCAGATCGTGGGTAGCTTCCTCGCCGGAAGTGGCGAAACCGAAGGCCTGTTGTTCAACTACCTGACAGATAGTTTCCAGACCGAAAACGATCCATTGGCTTCGGCCACGCCAGCCTTCGGCGTCACTGGAACCACCATCAACGGCATCAATAATGCGGGAGACTTGGTCGGATTCTTTTCGGACGGTACGCACGTCAACGGATTCTTAGCCACTCCAACGCCCGAACCAGCCATGTTTGGGTTGCTTCTGATCGGAGGAGCTTTGCTGGTCGGGAAACATTGGCACGGCAAGAAGGCACGCGGCTAACCGCTTATTCATCTGTACACGAGGGTTGTGGCCAACTGCGTCGGCCCGAAGTGCAATGCGGTGAGGCACTCTACGCGGCGGAACAGCTTCAAAAGGCAGTGCGATTTAGAATCGCGGTGAATACGAAGTCGAATCAGGGGCGGCGTCGCCCTGGGCGTCCCTAGGGATCTGCGATCACGCCATCGGATTGCGTATGAACGCGACACGTCTTTTACGTGTTCTGGCCGGTCGTGCGAGGTCCCCGCCTCCTGGACTATCCAAGGCTTCGCCGCCCCCTGAGTTGTCCGGTTCTATAAGGCACCTCCTTACTACGAAGTTACGGCCACGATTGGCCGCTAGCAATTTCCACCACCTTATCCCACCTTCATTGTCTTCCCGCTTGTACAGCGTGTCAATGGGTGATGCTTCCCCACCCTGACGCCCACGGGGCGGGTTAAAAAGCCCACAACACTGCTTGCCACGGGGCGTATCGCGGTAAGTCGGTAGAGTGTTCCAGGTGTTTGTGCTATGGAACTAAGCTCTTGCCCCGATTGGCCGTACTGGATATCGATGACAGTATTAGAAAGTCAGTGAGAACCGAGGAGCCAATTGAAGAATCTCAGGATTTGGACGGACAGACAGGGCCAGGATCTCATCGAGTATGCACTCTTGGCCGGGTTTGTGGCGGTTGCGGCGGGGGCGCTTATACCTGGCGTGGCAAACGACATCAGCCAGATCCTCAGTAAGGTTCAGAGCATGATGCCATGGGCGGCTAGCCGTGGCTCCGTGAGATAAAAATTCCGCTCTGCGTCGGCATACCGGACCGTGAGTTCTGATCCTTGTTTTAAACGTGCCAGTCAGGTTGTGGTGGGCGGTCGCGGGCTCGAACCGCTGACCTCCTGCTTGTGAGTCGCTCTTCCCGTTAGTTGCTGAATGGTGTCAAGACACACCGAATGACACTAACAAAGCGAGATACGCTCGCAATCTGCACGCGGTTATACTTCGCGTCGCTAGGTGCCATTCGGTGATTTCATCGGGGTTGCGTCACAAGCCACGTCACAGGAGCGCGGCGCTCCGCGCGCTGTCCTGGATGTTTCTGGACCCCAAGCGGCGCGGCTTCTTTGGCGAGTTAATGCTGGTTGCGCTGGGGATCAAGCGCAAGCGCGCTACGGCCGGTTTGCGCTGCCGGTGGTGGCGGGCCGCCTGGTTCGCAGTGCCAGCCGGTCGCGGTGATGCAATAAATGCCTGCCAGGTTTGGCGCGAGCTGCGGGAGTGGTGTCGTCAGTGGCCGTTCCCACTGGAAGTAGGGCCTCGACGGCGTCGGAATTCTGTCCCACGACCGCCAGGGACGTGTTACCGGCGGCCACGCCTGTGGGGATCGTAAAGTTGATCTGATAGAGACCCGGGTACCCGGCAGCGAGGCCCGAATACGTTACCGTGGCCGACGTTGAGTTGACCGGATCATCGATATAAACCATCGCCGGGACTTCCGTGGCGGTGAGTCCGGTGGGAGCGACGCCGTCGGCGACTGACGGACTCACAGGGCCCATTCCAGCCAGGTACACGGATATGGTCTCGCCAATTTGCGCGGGACTGGCTTCGGTTACCAGAGAATAATCGGAGTGCAGCGCGGCTGCGTAGCCGATGCCGCCGACCGGACCGTAGGTGAAAACTCCCGCCGAATCCCATCCCACGAACTGAGTAACAGTGTTGGAGGCTTTTCCGTTGTTGATCACCTGGATTTGCGCGATGGGTTCGGTTGCGTCCGGGTCCAAGGTTGCGTACGGGACCACCACATTGATCTGGGTCGAGCTCACATAATCGATGGGCGCCGCACGGCCGTTGATCATCACCTGCACGCCGTTCAAGTTGTCCCGAAGCGGATACGACGTCGCGGACGCAGCGCTGGGCGCCAGGTTAGTGCCGTACAGAGAGATATATTCGCCCGGCGATAATTCCGCCGTGAACGGCGACGTGCTGGCGGCGTTCCGCATGCCGGTCGGGTTCAGATAGACGCCGGAGCCGCTAAACGCGGGCGCTTCGAGCGCTACATTGAGACTCAGGACATCGAATCCCGTAGAGGGAACGCCGGAGCCGATGCGGATGGTTCCGTCCGCGCTGCTCGAGTATGTCTGGCTGAACTCGTAGTCGCTGGAGCTGCCATTATTGTTGAGGCTGTAGAGGTCGCGGTAGGTGTAGTCCAAGGCGCAGCCGGGGACATTCCATTCGCAGGCGGCGCCGTAGTTTATCCTCTGGTGGCCAATAATTTTGCCTGAAAATCCGGTGGGGCATGGATCCTGAACCGTACAGGCAAACGCATCGATAGATCCGTAGTAGCTGTCGATCGCCTCTATTTCCCCGCCGCCAATGGATAAGACATAATCGAGACCCGCCTGGTAGTACAGCCCGTTGTAATTCGCGGGACTGCTGGTTGCATTGCGCACTCCCACGAACATATCGAAGGCGTTCGCCGCGCCGCCGAATATGAAGTTGCCGTCCGGCGAGACGTAGAGTGTTGCCGTGCCTTGGAGCAGTGCCGTCTTGCTCCCGCCAAAGTTGATCTGCGCCACTCCGTTGCGGAAGGCGTAAGTCACGCCGGTGAGGCGTTCGACGTTCGCCGTGGTGTTGATTCCGGTATACTCTGTCGCCTTGACGGTCCCTATGTTGCCCTGCCCGTTAGCGTTTATGTTGAAGAGCGCATCGCCAGGGGGGCCTATTCTCGAAGCCGAGACGTCGGGCGGAGAAAGGGAGAAGGTGTTTATGTAGGCGACGGTGTAGGAGCCGTTCAACGTCGCGTTGGTGGCCGCAGGGGAACCAACGGGTGCGGCGATGAACAGGTCGGTATAGAATTCGAAGTTCTCGGTGGTGCTGCCAATGAAAATGCCGTGCGAGACCAGGCCGACAATCTGGTCGGTGGGGCTAACTTGCGGGCTGATCGCGGTTATGTAGCCCTCGCCACTGGCGGAAATCACATACGTGCCGCTGCCGGTAATGGTCTGTGAGATAACACCGCTCCCGTCAAAATAGGCGTTCGTGCCGCTGAAGGTGTAACTCCCGCTGCCATCGAAGGTGATGGTGCCCTGGATGGCGGCAGAGGAGAAGTTTGTTACTATGCTGCCGGTAGGAATGATCTGCCGGACATTGTAGGCGCCGCTTAGCAGCCCATTTCCGCTGGAGTCATAGGTCGGAGCTGACGACGCCCGAGGGGACGCGGCCAGAGCAAGCAGGAAAGGTAAGGTCGTTTTGATGGACCGCATGCCTTAGATGGATCGCCTACCGGGGGGCCGATCTATCGCGGCATTATCGCTCTAGCGCGCCTCCAGCGCAACCCACCCTGGGGATCAAGCGCAAGCGCGCTACGGCCGGTTTGCCCTGACGGTGGTGGCGGGCCCCCTGGTTCGCAGAGCCAGCCGGCGGCGGTGAAGCAATAAATGCTTGCCAGGTTTTGCACGAGCCGCCGCAGTGACGTCACTGGGCGTTCCGACTGGAAGCAAACAATCGATGGTTTCGGAATTCGATCCACTGATATCCAAGGCTGTGTTACTCGAGGCCACACCGCTGGAATGTTTAGATTGATCTGGTGGGCGGTCGCGGGCTCGAACCGCGGACCTCCTGCTTGTAAGGCAGGCGCTCTAACCAACTGAGCTAACCGCCCCTTCAGTGAGTTTACTCACGTGTCTCATGATATCAAGCATGGTCCTCTCAGGTACGCCGACCGAACGAATGCCGAAGATCATAGAGCCAGACGACTACGCGGCATACTGGATTCCTGTGTCGTGGATCTAATGGTATACCTTAACAGGTATACTTGCCAGTTTGCCTGTGTGTTTGTGATACCATGGAATCGTCATGCCGCGAAAGACTCGGGAAAGCGCCGTCATCGACTTCATTCGGGCTGTTGGTCTCCTGATACGGCGAGTGCGAGCGGCAGCCGCCTCTCACGAGCTTTCGCTGACGGAGTCCGCCGTCCTGGCGCGCCTGGCAAAGGACGGGCCTGCGACCACCGCCGATCTGGCGCGGGCGGAGAGCATGAAACCCCAGTCGATGGCAACGACTATTGCGGCGCTTGAAGAGATGGGCTTGGTCGAGCGTAAACAGCATCCGACTGATGGCCGCCAAGTGAATATTGAACTCACCGCCGAAGGCGCCGCTGTGCGCAAGAGCGCCAAGGACGCGAAAGCCACTTGGCTAGCACAAGCCATCTCGCAGCTTCATGAACAGGATCAGGAGACTCTCTTCAAGGCTGGCGAGATCATCAAACGATTGGCGGAAAGGTGAGCAAGCCTGCAACCGGTCTAGTTGCGCAGGAAGCTTCTCTCCCGGGAGGTCGTATCTCGCACGCCTGGCGAGCGTTGCGGCACCGCAATTTCAAACTCTTCTTCTTTGGTCAGGGCATCTCGGTGATCGGTACATGGATGACGCGGCTGGCAACCACCTGGCTGGTCTATCGTTTGACCCATTCGGCGTTGCTGCTTGGCATTGTAAGCTTCGCCGGGCAGATTGTTGCGTTTGCGTTGGGGCCATTGGCCGGCGTCTGGGTGGAGCGCCTCAATCGCCGCAAGTTGCTGGTCTGGACACAAGCGGCTGCCGCCGTGCAATCGCTCGCAATGGCTGCACTCACGCTGGCACATGTCATTACGCTCCCGGAAATCATCGCTCTCGCCGTCTTGCAGGGCTTGATCAACGCGTTCGACATGCCTGCCCGCCAATCCTTCCTGGTGCAGATGGTCGAAGACCGCAACGACCTCAGTAATGCCATCGCCATCAATTCCTCGATGGTGAATGGTGCGCGGCTGATCGGACCGGCCATTGCCGGCCTTGTGATCGCAGCCGTCGGCGAAGGATGGTGTTTCCTGATCGATGGCATCAGCTACCTCGCCGTGATCGCGTCCTTGATCATGATGCACATCGTGCCCCCGATCGCCCGTCGCAATGCCACCAGCATGCTCGAACAGATGCGCGAGGGCTGGGACTACGTCCGTACGTTTTGGCCCATCCGCACCATCCTTCTGCTTTTCGCGCTCATCAGCCTGATGGGCTACCAGTACATGGTGCTACTGCCGATCTTCGCCGCCCAGGTGCTGCATGGCGGCCCGGCTACTCTCGGTTGGCTTACCGGCGCCTCAGGCATCGGTGCGCTCGTGTCTGCGCTCTCCCTTGCAGTCCGCAAATCGACTGTTGGGCTTACACGTATGCTTCAGATCGCGGCAGCGATGCTGGGCTGCGCACTGATGCTCTTCGGCTTCTCCCACACACTGTGGCTATCGCTGGCGCTGATGGTGGTAGCTGGCTTTGGCTTAATACAGGTAGCGTCCGTCAGCAATACACTCATCCAGTCGCTGGTGACGGAAGACAAGCGCGCGCGTGTGATGAGCTATTACAGCATGGCCTTTTTCGGCGCGGCGCCGTTCGGCAGCCTGCTGGCGGGCGCTCTCGCCAATCGAATAGGGGCGCCCCATACAGTCTTCGTCACAGGCGCGTTCTGTATGGCCGGCTCGCTCTGGTTCACGTTTCATCTACCGGAAATCAGTGGCCATATGCGGTCAAGCGACCAAGATATGGGGCTGCGACCTGTGTCCCTGAGCCCAATCGAAAGGAAAACCCACCATGAACTGGTATAACTACATCGCCTGTTTCTTCGCCGGGATGTTTCTCGCGAACGTCGTGCCTCATTTTGTGCAGGGCGTTTGTGGGAACCGATTTCCGACACCTTTTGCCAAGCCTCCCGGCAAGGGATTGTCCTCGCCAACAGTGAACGTGGTTTGGTCTCTATTCAACCTGGTTGTCGGTTACCTCCTGTTTCGGTTCGGAAAGGTTTTGAGCGGAGACGACTTCGCCCTTATCGTTTTCTTCGCAGGCATCGCTGTAATCAGCACGATGATGAGCGTGCAATTTGAAAAGAAACAGGCCGCCTAACTGAGGGGCCTGCGGCGAGTCTCTCCGGCGCGAACGGACCAGGGAACCATCCGGTTCAAAAGGCCGTCGCGGAGGATCAGCGTGTGGAACAATACTGCACCCATGTGAGCGAGAAAGGTCAGGAACAAAAGATAAGCGAGGATCGTGTGCGTTTCACGCAACGTGGCGTAGAGCTCCGGCCTCGCGGGCAAGATCGGTGGCAGGTGCACGGCTCCGAACATCACGATCGGGTAGTGGCCTGCTGACAGCATCGCCCAACCCACCAGCGGTAGCGCAAAGAACAGTGTATACAACAGCTTTTCGGATGCCATTCGCCACAAAGCGTTCGTGTTGCCGCATGGTAGGCGGAAAGTCTGGGAGCCTGGTCAACAACCTGGTGGCCAGCCGCAGGATCGCCAGCAGCAGGATCAGGATGCCGAGCGGACGATGGATCGTCACGAGCGTGTGGTACTCGCCCAACGAGGCCACCATGGACACGCCGATGAACAGCATCGCGAGAAGACATGCGGCCATCAGCCAGTGAAGGATGCGCGCTAGGAGCACGAATTGAGTGGGACTCGTTGTAATAGTGGGCATGGCTACTTTTCAACCTCCGCCGTTGAAATTGCGCTGGGCGCCTTGTGCTCCCCTTCGCGCCTGGTGAAGGACACGGAATACGCCGCCGAACGCGCGCTCAGCAGCGGGTCGTCCGATGGCGATATCCCATCCGGAAGCACGAGCGGATCGAAATTGATATCGCGCGTGGGGCTGGTAGCTTCGCTCTCGATAGTGTTGATCGTCAGCGTTCCCGCGTCGATCTGCCTTCTATCCGGAGGCCAGACCGCGGTCGCGTCAGCCGTCGGATCGCCGGGCTGTCCTATGGTCAGCATCAAATGCCAGTGCAGCGGCTTGGCATGCAGCTGCGCGATCAACGCATCGAACAAATAGTTCTTGTCCGTTCCCGTCGAGTTGGTTGTCTCGACGGATTGATCCGGCGCAAACCACCAGCGAATCGGAGTCGACTCGCCCTTCGCATTGACGAACCGAAAGGCGTTCAGGCCGTAGTAAGGGCTGTCGGCAAATCCGGACGAGAACGGATGACTTCCAATGATTTTCAGCGCCGCTGTGGTTTCTGGATGGTTCACAAGAAAAGCCGGCATAGCGCCGGGAATGTTCTTTCCCGTGGCGGGATCAGGAGAGGACGCCAACTGGAACTCGTTGAACGCCTGCGCTGTGTTGACCAGGAATACCGGGATGTTGATCATGGCCGTTCGCCACTCCTCGCCGTCTGGCTGCTTGAACAGAATCGCCAGACTGCGTACAGTTTTCGGAGTGTCGTCGGCATACGGCATACCTCCCGCCAGCGCAAATCGTCCCACGATGTCTACGCGGCCGGGGCGGAATACCTGTGCTTTGGAGACGCTCTGTCCTTGGCCATTGCTCTCGAAGTAACCTGTCACACAGACCCCTTTGGCATGATTGCGCCGAAATCCGGGGTGGGCGCCGTTCAAGTATTCAAACGTGTCGATGATTCCTGCCGGCGTCAGCTTGTGTGGTGTGAACCAACCACCCGCATATAGAAACAGCCCCGCACTCACTACGATCGCGCTGGCAATTGCAGTGAGGCGCACGGCTAAACCTGCGCCTCGCACCGGGGCGGCGAGCGGCTGAGAAAGTTGATCTGATTCAGAAGTTTTCATACCCCCTCCTTAATCCGGAAACCCTGTTCGGGCAAGCACACTCCCTCCCGACCTTCCTCGTGGCAAGCGTCCGTGTGTCGAACCTTGGACTCCAGTTCCGATCGGCAGTCACATCGCATTTGCCTCTTCACTCGTACTGGCTTGATTCAACATCCATAACGATCAGCAACGTGCAGCAGCCGCTAATCCTTATGCAATCGCGCTGCCGTGATCCGGTCGGTGCGGGCGGAATGGGCGAGGTGTGCCACAGTCGGGACACGAAGCTGGGCGCCCGAACTGATAGTGTCGAGTAGCCTGAAATTCTGGTACGATCAGTACAATGATACGAATTCGCTTTAACCTTGGCGGAACAGGTAACCCACCCGCCCCCGCCTTTCAATGATTCCATCCAGAAACTACCCGCCCCGCCGTCCCAGGGTCCGGGAAAACGTAAACGAAGCCATCCGCGTTCGTGAAGTGCGCGCGGTGTTCCCGGACGGATCGGTCGAGATCATGCCGACGCTGGCGGCGGTTCGCAAAGCGCAAGACATGGGTCTGGATCTGATCCTGATCGCACCCACCGCCGAGCCTCCGGTTGCTAAAGCCATGGATTACGGCCAGTGGCAGTACGAGAACAAGAAGAAGCAGCACGAGGCCAAAAAGAAGCAGCACGTGATCCAGGTGAAGGAACTGAAATTCCGCCCCAACACCGACGACCACGACTACGAGTTCAAGAAGAATCACGCGATCCGGTTCTTGAGCGAAGGCAACCGCGTGAAAGCCGTAGTGCAATTCCGCGGTCGCGAGATCGCACACGTGGACCTTGGCAAGAAGCTGCTGCTACGCTTCGCCGCGGATCTTTCGGGGCATGGATTAGTGGAAGGTCAGCCGCGGTTGGAAGGACGCAACGCGCACGTCCTCATCAGTCCGGTGAAGGCCACTACGCCGCCCAAGGACAAGCCCAAGGAACCTGGCCAGGCATCGCCGCCCGCAACGCATTGATTCTCAAGAGAATTCAGAATCCAGAATTCAAGAATTCAGAATCCAACGCGTTGACGTCGGCGGGCCAACCCCGGGAACCTCTTTTATTCTGAATTCTGACTTCTGAATTCTGACTTCTTAGTAGAACAAATACTTCCGCCACTGATCGTCGCTTTTCGCGAGCAGGCGCATCAAGTGACGGCTGGTGTGTAAACTGAAGGGCCGCGGCGCGCGCGCCAATCGCATGCCGGCTTCTTCGGGAGTACGGCTGCCTTTGCGATTGTTGCAGGGATGGCAGCACGCCACTAGGTTTTCCCAGGTGGTTTCGCCCGCGCGAGACCGCGGAACCACGTGATCGAGCGTCAGCTCGCCGGACGGCATGGTGCGATGGCAATATTGGCAGGTGTAACGGTCGCGCATCAAAATGTTCTTGCGCGAAAGCGCCCGGGTCTGATGCGGGATGCGGCGATACTCGAGCAAGCGAATCACGGACGGTACACGGATGGAGTGGCGCGGCGAATGGACGTGCGCCTGCGATTCTTCCTCGGCCGAAGCCACGCCCTTGAGCACCAGCACCAGCGCCCGGCGAGCGGCGCAGATGTTGATGGGCTCGTAGCTGGCGTTCAAGACAAGTACCGGTCTATGCAAACGGTCGAGGCTAGGCATCTTCGGATCTCCCGGAGAAATTCGAATCTTGCGGAAGCGGATCAGCTGCAGTCCGGCGGTCCGCCCGCGCTAAGGTCAACAGCGTCACCTGTCGCGCACCAGCTCGTTGCAAAGCTCGCGCGCAGGACGCCGCCGTGGCGCCCGTAGTCATCACATCGTCGATCAGCAGCACGCGCCGGCCATTAATGGTATTAACGGCAGCGCGCTTCTTGGCCCGAAAAGCGCCTGACACGTTTAACCGGCGTTTGGCGCTCGTCAGTCCCGCTTGCGCGGCAGTATTCTTCACGCGGCGCAGTGCGTTCGCAACCGGCGTATGCGTGCGGCGCCCGATCTCGCGGGCTAACAATTCCGATTGGTTGAATCCGCGCTGCCAGCGCTTTCGCCAATGCAGCGGCATGGGAATGATCACGTCGAAGGCTTGCTCCCGCGGCAGAGCCCGGGCCAGCAGCTTGCCCAACGGCGCCGCCAACGTGCGGACGCGGCCGTATTTGAACAGATGAATCAGCTCGCGCAACTCGGCTTCGTAGAATCCGAACGAGTAGGCGGCATCGAAGCCCCGCACGCCGCGCCGGCACAACGCGCAGCGGCTCTGTTCGTCCAAAGGGAACCGGCTCAAAAACGGCGCGCGGCACTGGATGCAAAAATATTCAGCCGTTAGCGGCTCGGGCTTGGCCAGGCACGCGCGGCAAACCGGCACCCGTGAAAGATCCGTCAGTGGCTTATTGCAGATTCGGCAATCGTCGGGGAATAGGAAGGAGAAAAACGCAGTGGGGATCGTTCGAACACGGAAAGGCGCTAGCTCACCTGAGATGCTTCGTGCAAGCCAACTACTGCTGAAGACGCACCCCCTTAAAACAACCAGTCTACACGATGGAGGGCCGCGCCCGCTTAGGCTCGAATGGACCTTGTAGAATGGTTCCCTGAATGCCGGTTCTCGATAACGAAGGCTATTGCGCGATCTGTCAAAAAAAGACGCGCTTCACGGCCAACGAAAACTGGTTGCGCGATTGGTATTTCTGCTCTTGCTGCGGAACCATTCCAAGGCAACGTGCCACTGCCGAAGTTTTGAATCTGGTTCGGCCGAAGTGGCGGGACCTAACGGTGCATGAGAGTTCGCCTTGCATCAATTTCTACGCCGAACAGTGCCCCCGTTACTCGCAGTCATACTATTTTGAAGACGTCCCTCCAGGCTCGCGGAAGGATGGCCAGTTGTGTCAGAACCTCGAATGCCTGACTTTTGCGGACTGTACGTTTGATGTTTTCATCACGCAGGACGTTCTGGAGCACGTCTTCAATCCGGAGCTGGTGGTCAGGGAAATCATGCGAGTCTTGAAACCTGAAGGCGTGCATGTCTTCACTACACCCAAGAACAAGCATCTGCTCCACAGCCGCCGGCGCGCCAGACTTCTGGAAGACGGTACTGTGGAACACCTTGTGCCCCCTGAATACCACGGCAATCCGATCGCTGACGGACGCAGTCTGGTTACTTGGGATTATGGCTCGGATTTCGACGATCTGGTTATGTCTTGGGCCGGCTACGTCCTCTCCGACTACGTAATCCGTGACTACGCCAGAGGGATCGGCGGAGAATATCTCGACGTCTTCGTAATGCGCAAGGACGAGCGCAATCGCGTCGTCCCGCTTTGATTTGATCCCGTCCTTCCTCCCAGCCCGTTTCCGTCTTGCAACACGGGTACAATGGAATCAAAGCCACTCCATGCAGACCTTCTACATCGAGACCTTCGGGTGCCAGATGAACGCGCACGATTCCGAAAAGGTCGTCGGCACGCTGCTGTCCGAAGGCTATCGCCAGGTCGCGAAGCCCGAGGAAGCCGACCTCGTTCTGTACAACACTTGCAGCATCCGTGATAAGGCCGAGCAGAAGGTGTTTCATCGCCTGGATGAATTCAAGAGAAACGGCAAGGGCAAAGTGTTTGGAGTTTTGGGCTGCGTGGCGCAGCAGGAAGGCGAGCGGATTTTCGACCGGGCCCCGCACGTCAGCCTGGTGGCCGGATCAGCCAGCTACGCCAAGCTCCCCGAGATGCTGGTGCAACTGGAGGCCGGCGGCCGGCGCGTGACCGGCCTGAGCCTGGACAACGATCAGGCTTTTGAAACGCCGTTCACCAAGCGCGACAACCCGCATCGCGCCTACATCACCATCATCGAAGGCTGCGACAAATCGTGCGCTTATTGCGTGGTGCCGTTCACGCGCGGTCCCGAGCGAAGCCGCACCAGCGAGAGTGTCCTCGCGGAAGCTCGCGAGCTGGCCCGCATGGGCTACGCCGAAATCCAGCTCCTGGGGCAAAACGTCAATAGCTATCGCGATCCGTCGCCCGCCGGTTTCGACTTCGCTCGTCTGCTGCGCGCCGTCGGAGAAGTGGCCGGCATTCGACGCGTGCGCTTCACTACTTCCCATCCGCGCGATTTCGTGAAAGACATCATCGACGCTATCGACGACAACCCGGTGCTCTGCAATCACGTCCATCTTCCCGTGCAGTCCGGGTCGTCCAGCGTGCTGGAGCGCATGCAGCGCCTCTACACGCGTGACGAGTACATGCGCCGCATCGATTGGATGAAGCGGGCGCGCCGCAACATCGCGATTACCACCGACATCATTGTGGGATTCCCCGGCGAGACCGAAGCCGACTTCGAACAGACCTTGGCTCTGCTCGACGAAGTGCAATACGATTCGTTGTTCAGTTTCAAGTACTCGCGCCGGCCCAATACCGCGGCGCTGGAGCTCGCCGATCAGGTTCCCGAGGACGAAAAAAGCCGCCGTTTGGCTATTGTCCAGGAAAAGCAGCGCGCCATCCAGATTCGCCGCAATTCCGACGCGGTAGGGACCATCGAAGAAGCTTTCGTGGAGGGTTATAATCATGCCACAGGTCAATGGATTGGACGCACTTCGCAAAATCGCCCGCTCAACTTCGTGCATCCCCAGCATGCCGGACCTGGGGACGGTGCAAACCTGGCCGGTACGCCGGGTGCAAACCTGGCCGGTACATGGTGGAACGTTCGTGTGACTCGCGCGGGGGCGAATTCTTTAGCGGGTGAGGTGGTGTTGTGAGTGTGCCTACGAAGGGGGACGGAATGGAAGTCGAAATGAAAATCCGCGGATTGATGATGGATCCCGTCACCAACATGCCAATCGTGGTGCTGAAAGACATTAATGGGAACGCCATCTTGCCAATCTGGGTAGGAATCTACGAGGCCAACGCGATTGCCCTCGAGATCGAAAAGGTTTCGACGCCGCGCCCCATGACGCACGATCTCATCAAGACCTTGCTCCTGGGCTTGGGAACAGGCGTCCGCAAAGTGGTGGTGAGCGAGCTCAAGGACGACACCTTCTATGCCGTGATCTGGCTCGACAAAGACGGCGAGTTGATCAGCGTGGATTCGCGGCCGAGCGATGCCCTGGCGCTGGCGTTGCGCCTGGATTGCCCGATCTATGTCGACGAATCGGTGCTGAAGAGCTCCAAGCGCTCCAATGCCGCCTCCGACAAGGCCAACGAGGAAGAGCAACGGCGCTGGCTAGAGAGTCTCGACGACGAAGATCTCGGCCGCTACAAGATGTGATTCCGAGTCTGACTGACAAGCTTGGGAGGTTGGCTGCCGCCGGCATCCAAATCATCCCGATGGAGATCACGTCCCACTTCATACTGGAACGTGATGGGTTTGTAGCCTTCGTGGAACGCCGCGAGGATGATTTTGGCAATATCGGCGCGCCCGGTTTGATGACCGAACAAGGTTATGCAGCCTTGATCTGGCGTGGCGACCAGGCATTATTCACGGCGAAAGGCTTCGAGCAGCCGGCATCGCCCGAGCAAGTGCAACGAATGCGGGCGTTCGCTTCGGACCTGGAAAACGCCCTGCGCACCTGAACCCTGACCGTAAGGGAGGGGGTAACTATTGCGACGCAGCGGGCCGACGAGTGCGGGTGGCCGGCTCATTCTTGCCCGTCCAACCATGCAGCTTTTCTTTGTCGACTGTGAACACCACCATGAACGGGCTCGCGGTGTAGCTATCTGCAACCCCTTCAAATGAAAGCTCGGTGCCTTCTTCGACTTTGCCCGCCAAGGGCATCTCGAATTTCAACGTCGCGTCCGCTGTGGTCGTGTTGTTGGTCTTGTCTTCCATCGCCAGCAAAATAGTCTTCGGCTTTAATGCCGGCTCCAGCTTGATTACTTTTCCCTTGAGCGTCGGAACCTCGCTGCCCTTCATCATATTGAAATAGTTCGCGCCGTCAGGAGCGGTAAGCGCCATCTTTAGATTGGCCCACAGCGCTTCGGAAGGATGGCTTTTGTTGTACTCTTCCTCATTAGCGGCGCTGGCCTGAGCGATTTCATTGGCGTTCTTAATCGTGAAACCCGCAGGAGGCGTCGGGCTGCTCTTCGCTGCAGCCAACAGATCGTTGAAGCCCTCGTCGCTTCCGTGGAAGTTCTTGTACTGCCTCTGAACATACGTCAGGGCCGTCTTCTGGGCATCGGGGGTCAGCGCGCCCGTGCCTTGGTAGGTCGCCGCGCGCGCGAAATAGAACATCGCGATTGGCAACTTATCCAGTTTCTTCTCGGATGCAATCACCGTGCCCATCCAATAGTCCACCTGGGCGTTGTTCGGATTCATCATCAGGACTTTCTGGAATTCCGTTTCGGCTCCATCCCAATTCTTCCGCTGCATCGCGATGAACCCCAGATTCACGTGGGCCAGCTCCTCAATGGAAGGCCGCAACTTCGCCCAGTCCTCTGCTTTCACGTTGGGCGGAGGCATGTCGATACCCGCCAGGATCGCTTGCGACGCCTTCTCGCCCTGATCCAATACGTCTGGCGACTGATTCTGCGCATACAAGCCCTGCGTGAACAGCATGGTGTAATACAGCGCCGTAAAGTCCTTGGGATTGTCAGCCAGAATCTTCTTGGCCTCATCCACGGCGTTCTTGGCGTCGTTCAACGCGACATAGGTGGTGAGAAACAGAGTCCGGCGTTGATCGATAAAGTCCGTCATGGGATACGCTTTTTCCCACGCCTGGAGCTTCTCTAGCCTGGTCTTGGGATTCGTGTCCTGGGTGATCGCGGTGAACGCATCAAATTCGGCACGATCCTTCCAGTTCTTCTGAGGCGCCGCAGTTGCGGGCGCGGCCGCTTGGCCGAACATCCGCGCCGGCATCGGCCCCAACGCCGCGGCCAACGCAATCACGAGCACATATTTTGAAGATTGAACGGACACTACCCGCCTCCCAACTGTCCTGATTTCACGGGCGATGGACCAGTAGAAACCGGACCGCGCGCCACAGCACAACCCCTTCAAAGCTGGAGTTGTTGCATTTGCGGAGTATATCCGAATCTGATCCATCTCCGCAAGCTTTGTCATTGGCGCGCATGTTTCCTTAAGTATAGATGCCGTCCAGCCGTATGTTGTTCCGTTTACCCTGCCACGTCGCCTATAAAATAAATTAAGACAGATGAGCACGCAACGAATCATGCCCGGCGGCTGGGCCCGCCGCGAGAACCTGCCCAAAGGTCCCAACGGCCGCCATCTCTGCCGCTGGTGCAGCCTGGAAGTGCCCAAGGGACGTGTCACGTTTTGCTCCGCTTGGTGCGTGGAGGAATGGCGTCTGCGCACAGATCCAGGCTACCTTCGCGAAAGGGTACTGGTACGCGACCGTGGTATTTGCGCGGGTTGCGGCATCGATTGCTTGCATGCAGAGCTACAGTTAAAACGCCTGCGGGGTGCTTCGCGGCTGAAAGCTTGCCATGATTGGGGGCTGCAGCCCGGATCGCGAAAGAGCCTCTGGGATGCCGATCATATCGTTCCGGTGGTGGAAGGCGGCGGCGAATGTGATCTCCAAAACATCCGCACGCTGTGTCTGAAGTGCCATCGAACCGCCACCGCCGAACTGCGCAAGCGCCGGCGCAACCCCAGTGCTACTAAACCTTCCGCTAATGCAGCAGCGGCTTCAGATAGCGCATAACCGTTCTCGCCACGATTTCATTGCCTTCCGCCGTCGGATGTATCCCGTCCCGCTGCATCAGGTTGGGCTGGGTCGCGACGCCGTCCAGCAGAAACGGAATCCGGGCCACCTTGTACTTGTCCGCCAAGTCTTTGTAGACCTGCTCGAAGGATCGGATGTAATCCGGACCGTAATTCGGCGGCAGCGTCATGCCCGCCAAAACCACCGCCGAGCCGGCGTCACCCAGTGACCGGATGATTTGATCCAGGTTCGCGCGCGTGGTCTCCATCGGCAGGCCCCGCAGACCATCGTTGCCGCCAAACTCGACGATGGTCACACGAGGTTTATAAGCCAGTACTTCACCCAGGCGCTCGACTCCGTCCGTTGTTGTGTTGCCGCTCACGCCCGCGTTGACGACGCGCCAATGCAATCCCGCCTGGTCCAGATCCTTCTGCAGAAAATCTGGAAAGCTCTTGCCCGGGTCGGCGCCGAACCCGGCCGTTAAACTATCGCCGAACGCGACGATCACTGGACGCGTATCTAAAGTTGATGGCTCCTTTGGAGCCGCCTGAGCCACGTGGGCTGGTTCCGATTGCGTCTGTTGCGGCACCGGCCGCGACCCGCCGCACCCAGCTAGCACTAATCCGAACACTAACGACAAACATCGAATTAAAGTAATGATCCTCACCCAATGCCATAATAAGAAATTGGAAGTAGCTCCGAATCGACCCGCTGTTCGCGCTCCCGCGATTCAGGTCTCCGGTCTCACGAAAAGCATTCCCACCGCCACGCATCGAGTCGATATCCTGCGCGGCATCGATCTGGAGATTCAACTGGGCGAGTTCGTCGCCATTATGGGACCCTCGGGCAGCGGAAAGAGCACGCTGCTCGGGCTTCTGGCGGGCCTCGACACGCCCACCTCCGGGAAAATTATCCTGGATGGCGAGGACATCACTGGTCTGAACGAGGATCGCATGGCGCTGCTGCGTGGTCGAAAAGTTGGGTTCGTTTTTCAGTCGTACCACTTGCTCCCCACGCTCACGGCGGAAGAAAATGTCCTGCTGCCGTACGAGCTGACAGGCGGGAACGGTATAGACGGTCCCAAGCGCGCGCGAGAGTTGCTCGAAAGCGTCGGCCTGCTGGATCGCCGCGATCACTATCCCATCCAGCTATCAGGCGGCGAACAGCAACGCGTCGCACTGGCCCGCGCCTTCATGGTTCGGCCGCCCATTCTATTGGCCGACGAACCGACCGGTAACCTGGACACACAGAATGGCCAGCATGTTCTCGAACTGCTGATCTCGCTCAACCAGCGCGAGGGAACCACGCTGGTGCTGGTAACGCACGACCCTGCGCTATCCAGCCGGGCCTCGCGGCGCATCACGTTGCGCGACGGCCGAATTGTCAGCGATGAGCGCGAGGGTTAATCGTGCACTTTACCTGGACCACTGCCTGCAAGATCGCCTGGCGCGAATCGCGCTCGTCGTCCTTCAAATTCTTGTTCGTAATTCTCGCGGTCGCTGTCGGTGTCGGATCGCTTACCGGCGTCCGCGGATTCAGCCGCGCATTTCACGACATGCTCTTGACTCAGGCCCGGACGCTCATGGCGGCCGACCTGTCGCTGCGCGTGTTCGAACTTCCCACGCCCCAACAGAACGCCGCCATGGACGCTCTCGCCAAGTCCGGCGTAGATCGAACGTTAATCACCGAAACCGTCACGATGGCGTCGGCCAATGCGGAAAAACCGCCCATGCTGGTGTCGGTGAAGGCGGTCGATCCGAAGAAATATCCGTTCTATGGCGAGATTCGTTTGTCGCCGCCCGCCCCACTCTCGAGCGCCCTGACTGCGGATACCGTCGCCGTCTCCGACGACGTGCTTCTGCGCCTTAATCTGAAAGTCGGCGACTCGATCCGCCTCGGCGGTCAACCGTTCCGGATCGTGGGGGAAGTGACGTACGAGCCCGACCGCATGCTGGGCACCCTGAATGTTGGTCCTCGTGTCATGATCACCCGCGACGGGCTCAAACGCAGTGGCTTGATCCTGCCCGGCAGTCGCGCCGCCGAACGCTTTCTGTTTCGCCTCTCGCCCAATTCGGTCGGCGGTTCATTGGATATCGAACAAACGCGCGCCAGTTTAAAAGCCGCCTTCCCCGACGCCCTGATTGCCGATTTTCGCGAGTCGCATCCCTTGGTCACGCAAGCCCTGAATCGCGCGACGACATTTCTAAGCCTGGTGAGTCTGATCACCCTGATCATCGGCGCCATCGGCGTCGGCACCGCCATGCGAGCGCACATCCAACAGCGCATGGATTCCATCGCGATCATGAAGTGCATCGGCGCCCGATCCAGCCACGTGATGCGGATCTACCTGCTACAAACCATCACCCTCGGGCTTGCCGGCGGCCTTGTTGGTGTCGCGTTCGGGCTGATTGTCCAGCGGGTCTTCCCGTCGTTTCTCGCGCGCTACTTCGCATTGGAGCCAACCGCGCATTGGGACTTCGTAACCGCGGCGCAGGGCATCGGAATCGCCGTTCTCGCGTCTCTGCTCTTTACGCTGCCGCCCCTAATCGGCATCCGGCGCATTCGCCCCAGCGTGATCCTGCGTCGCGAAATGGAGGAGACCAAGCTGGATTGGCCCACCCGCTTCGCGCAGGCACGGGCATCTATCTTGGCCGGCGCGATCATCCTGGCCGGTTTCGCCGGCATCGCAATGTCCTTCGCCAGCGGCACGCCGCGCGATATTTGGAGAACGGGCGAATACTTTGCGGGCGCGCTGGTGATCAGCTTCACTGCGCTGTCCGCTGTTGCCTGGCTGATGCTGCGCCTGCTCAAGATCGCAAGCCGTGGCAAGCTGCCTGCTTCCATTCGCCACGGCATCGCGAACCTATATCGCCCTGGTGCACACGCGCAGTCCGTGCTGGTAGCCCTCGGTGTCGGCGTGATGTTCACGCTCACCGTGTATTTAGTCCAGCACGGGATGATCGCCGAAATGAATCGCAGCTCGCCGCCCGGCATGGCCAACGTTTTCCTGATCGACATTGCGCCAAAGGATCGCGATGCCGTTCTCGATCTGGTGAAACAGCAGCGCGGCGTCGAAGGTACGCCCGAAGTAATCGGCACCGTTGCCGCGAAGATCTCGGCCATCGATGGGCAGTCGGTGGATACGATGAACCTCAAGGGTTTTGCGCGCCGCTACCGTTCTCCGCGATCCGTTACTTCTGCCGCTGCTATGCCCGACTATGTTGAACTCTTGCGCGGCCGCTGGTGGGACGCCGGCTCGAGCACGCCGCAAGTCTGCGTGGACGAAGATGCCGCCCGAATCCTGCACATCGGGCCCGGGTCTGAGGTGCGCTGGACCATCTCGGGCAGGGAAGTGCAAACGCGCGTGGCCTGCGTCCAGAGCATCGACTCGGTTCACCTTTCCAGCCGCGTCGAATTTATCTTCAACACCAGCGCGCTGGCCGGCTTCCCGGTGATCTATTACAGCAGCCTGCGCGCGCAGCCATCAGATGTCCCCGCGCTGCAAGAAGCCCTGTACAAGCGCTTCCCCACCGTAACCGTGGTAAATATCGCGGACGTGCTCCAGATCATTCAGGGCGTCGTCGATCGCATCTCGTCGGTAGTGCGCTTCATCTCGATGTTCGCGATTTTGGCAGGCGCGGTCATTCTGTCCTCCGCCGTGGCCGGCACCCGCTTCCGCCGCATGCGCGAGGTGGTGATTCTAAAAACGCTGGGAGCCACGCGTTGGCGCGTCAGCCGCATCTTCTCTGTCGAGTTTCTCGTCCTCGGCGCGGTTGCCGGATTGATGGGCAGCCTGCTCGCCGGCGGATTCGCAAACCTGCTGCTCAAACGAATGCTCGATGCGCCAACTTCTATTCCCGTCGTTCCGATCGCCTTGTCCGTGGTCGCGACCGCGTTCATCGCCAACGCCGCGGGCTGGATGGCCAGCTTCCCCATCCTCGGCCAAAAGCCGCTCGAGATCCTGCGCGAAGAATAATTCCTAATTACGCCTTCCAAGTGCCCAATAAGCGTCGTAATAGAACGATTTGCGCAAGATGATACGAGTTATGATCGGCCACCAACATAACCTCGCGCAATATCGTCTGTCCCGTGCCATGCGGAATTCGCGCGAAGAGGTCGGTCTTCTTGTCCGCTACCAGCTTCGCCATGCCCCTCAGATCCGACCGGAAACTGCGCAGGCTGTTATTCCATGACGCGGCGCTCGGAGGCGCTTCGGTCTTCGGCCAATAGCCCTCCGGCCAAGGCGGCGACTTGTGTTTGGCATCCCGGCTGAACTCCAGAATGTCTGACTGCGCGATGCGCATGTGTTCCAGTAGTTGCCAGCCGGTATGGGGCGCTCCCGGCGGCTTCACGCCGCGCAACCGCGAGGGAAAATCCGCCATTACAGTGTCGAAGTCAGCGTGCGCGTTGCGTCCTCGCAATAAATCTAAAAGATGCTGGCGTAAGGCGTCGGATTCTGCCATGCACCTAGGGAAACACAGCCCGCGTGGAATTTCAAGATCCGCGTGCTGGCGCTCGGATAAAATCAAGGCTCATGGTTAAATCGGCGGACGTCGTCATCATTGGTGCGGGAATCGTAGCCTCCAGCATCGCCTTCCATCTCACCGAAGCCGGCGTGCGGAACGTGCTGGTCATCGAACGCGAAACACGGCAGGGCCTCGGCTCAACTGGCAAGAGCATGGGCGGCGTGCGTGCGCAGTTCTCGACCGACGTGAACATACGCATGTCCATTTATTCGATTCCGTTCTTCTCGCGATTCGAAGAGGCCACGGGTCATCCGTCCGGCTACAAGCCGCGCGGTTATTTATTCATGGCCACCAGTGACCGGCACATGAATTATCTCCGCACCAATATCGCCCGGCAGAAGGCGCTCGGATTGAAGGACGTCGAATTGCTCGCCCCGGACGATATTCGCAAAGTGCTGCCCCAGCTTCGCTCGGACGACATCATCGGTGGAAGCCTCTGTTCCACTGACGGCTTTGTCGATCCCGAGAGCGTTATGACCGGCTTCATGGCGCGCGCCATCGAGCGCGGCGCTACGCTGTGGCGTGGCACAGACGTCACCGGCATCTGCACCGAACACTCCGCTATCTCCGGCGTACGGACCACCAGTGGGGATGTCCACGCGCCCATCGTCGTCAATGCGGCGGGACCATGGGCCGGCGCGGTCGCGCGCATGGCAGGCACGGACCTTCCCGTTGAACCGCTCCGCCGCATGCTGGTTCTCAGCGAACCCTTCACTGGACTCCCCGAGCGCCTCCCCATGATGATCGATATGTCCACCGGCTGGCACTTTCGCCAGGAAGGCCTCGGCGTGTTGATGGCCTGGGCCGGCTCCGATCAACAGCCCGGGTTTCGCACCGATTTCGATCCCGCTTTTATCGAACAAATTCTCATCCACGCTGCCGATCGCGTACCGGACTTCACGAACCTGGCCGTCAATCCGCGCCGTTGCTGGGCTGGCCTTTACACAATGTCGCCCGATCACCACGCCATTCTTGGACCGGCGCCGGAAGTCAGCGGATTCTACTTCGCCAACGGTTTTAGTGGCCACGGAGTCATGCATTCTCCGGCAACCGGCCGCATTCTTGCCGACTTGATTGTGCATGGCGAGACCCAGGTCATCGACGCGCAAACTCTGAACGTGCAACGATTTGCAGAAGGCCGAGCCATCGAAGAAACCGCGATCTTATAAAATCCGAAACTCTTCCGGAACAAATCCAACTTTCCTTCGTCTATCACCCCATGAAACTTCTGATCCTGGCCATTCTTGCCATGGTGATGCTCGCCTTCGGCGGCGTCTCCTGTGTTGCGGATTCAGATAGCTCCTGGCGCTGGAGACAGGAAGCTCGTGAACAGGCCCGTGAGGCACGGGAAGAAGCCCGCCATGCACGGGAACTTGCCCGGGAACAGGCGCGCGAAGCGCGGGAACTCGCCCGAGAACGTGCTCGGGAAATTCGTGAAGAGGCGCGCGTCCAGCGCGAAGCCATCCGCGAAGAACGCAACCAAATCCGCGAAGAGATCCGTCAGGAAATGCGCGACTTCCGCCGCGACTGGCCGAATACCTACTAGCCGCTCGGCTTCTTTAACCTTCTCCGATCCCCTGGCGAGTTCCGGCACGACGCCCCACATCTGGCCGGAATGCAACTACAATCGTAGGGACGGTCCTCCCCCGAGTTTCGCGTCATGGCGATGGTTCCGAGTGTCGTTCCACGGGAGCGGGCCTTTCACCCGCTGGTTCGCGCTGCGCGCAAAGCCGCGGCCAGCGCCGCATACTGCCCCGCGTGCGGCTCCTTTGATGTTCGACGTTCCAGGCGCCGGAGTTTCTTCGACCAGGTCTTCGCTTGCTTGCTTCTCGTGCCTTTTCGTTGCCGCAGGTGCCACGCGCGATTCCTTCGACTCTGGCGTCCCGCCCCAGAGACGGAGCCACCGCCCATCGCTATCCAACGGCTGCGCCAGCCGCTGCGCATTACCCGACCGCGATCCATACTGATTTTGGAGAGCGATCCGTCCATCCGCAAACTGCTTCGCCGTTTTCTGGATCGCCGCGGCTACCACACCCATGTAGTCATCGATCCCGAAAATCTTCCAGTCGAGCTGCGCGAGCGGCAAGTGGATTTGCTGATTTCAGCGGATGGACTGAACTGTCTTGACGCGGTGGCTCATGAACATCCGAATCTCAAGATCCTCACACTCTCGTTGGACTCCCTGAATGGCGCCGAAATCCCCGGCCGCTGCGCAGCGCTAGCGAAGCCATTTTCATTCGAGATGTTTCTCGAAAGCGTCGATCGGCTGCTCGCGGCCGGAGCTCATTCGAATAACGGAACCCGCCAGTGAGCGGATTCTCCAAAGCCTCTGCGCTGCTCCGGCGCGTACTGCCATACCTCGCCATCGCTGTCGTCGTCGCCATGGCTTATGACGGCTCCATCTTCTATTCGCGTTGGCGCTACGCTCGTGAGGGCGCAAAAGCGACGGCGGCCAAAGAGGCGCAGGAGGACAGTCGCATAGCAGATGCGTACGGAGGCGACCACCTGAAGATTCTCAATTTCTACGCCAGCCCTCCAACCGTCCGCGTCGGGCAAAAATCCCTGATTTGTTATGGAGTCAACGCCGCCGAGAGCGTACGCCTCGATCCGCCGGTGGAGCAGCTTCATCCGGCCATCAGCCACTGCTTTGACGTCACTCCGCGCCGCGATACCGACTACAAACTCACCGTCACTGATCACGCCGGCCACATGTTGACGCAAAGTCTCGCTATCCATGTAGTCCCGTAGCCTCAGCTACTAAAATAGAATTTGATCTCTCCCGCGCGCCAGATCGCATTCGATATTCTCCGAAAAGTCCACGACGGCGGTTACGCTTCCGACCTTCTCCTCCAGCGTTCGGCGCAGCTCGACTCGCGCGACGCCGGCCTTGCATCTGAGATTGTCTTCGGTTGCTTGCGCTACCAGGCCCAGCTGGATTACTTGATTGCCCGGCGCGTCCCGCGGGCGCCCGCCATCGAAGTACTCATCGCACTCCGCATGGGCATCTACCAACTGCGCTATCTCGATCGCATCCCGCCGCACGCCGCCGTCGGTGAGAGCGTCGAGCTGGTAAAGCGCGCTCACAAAACTTCCGCTGCCGGATTAGTCAACGCGATTCTGCGAAAAACGGATCGCACTCCGGTTCCATGGCCCGATCGCGCCACCGAACTGTCCATGCCACCGTGGCTGCTCGAGAAATGGGATCGCCAATTCGGCCTCGACACAGCCAATCAAATCGCCGCGTCATTTCTCCAGCCTGCGCAGAGTTACATCGCTACTACCGGCCGCATCCAGGATATCGGCGCGCAATCCGTCGTTCCGCTTCTCGATCTGCACCCGGGCCAGACATTTCTCGATCTTTGCGCCGCGCCTGGCAACAAAACCGCGCAAGCCATCGAACAGGGAGTCCGAGCCATCGCATGCGACATTCACTTCCACCGGCTGAAACAGATGCGCGATCTCAACTGCTCGCTGGTCGTGCTCGACGGTACCCAGCCGCTCCCTTTCCGGGCTGGGTTTGATTGCATTCTCGTCGACGCGCCTTGCTCCGGCACCGGAACCCTCGGCCGCAATCCCGAGATCAAGTGGCGGCTCAAGCCATCCGATTTGATCGACCTCCACGCCAAGCAGGTAGCTCTACTCCGTCAAGCGCTGCAGCATCTGTGCCCCGGCGGCCGCCTGGTTTATTCAACGTGCTCGCTCGAAAAGGAGGAGAACGAACTGGTGATTCAGGAGGTCGGCCAGGATCTTCCCGGCGTCTGGCAAACCAGTGAGCGACTCCCCGGCCTCAACGCGGGTGACGGCTTCTTCGCCGCGGTGTTCTCTCGCTAGGTCACGTGCACATCAAACACCGCCAGCCAGTATTGCAACGACTGCAGCGCAAAACCGCAAAACATGAGCGCGATGCCGAAAACTCCCATGCGCCGCTCAGGTAGGTTGTCTGCGTAGTATTCGACGTAGGGACTGAATGCCATGCCCAGGCCCGTCACCAGCCCCGTTACGCCCCCTAGCCGCCATGCGAACAGCCAGGGATGGTCCACGTGCCGGACTACCGCGCTGCACAGGAGCGCAGCGGCCATGTAGCCCGCCGTCCGAAGTAGAGTCGACTCAACCCCGCGCCGCGAGAATCGCGGCCGGCGATTCGCGGAATAGTTCATGGTCGGGCGCACGCCCCGCAAGTATGCGACTACTTGCCCGCCCGTCAGAAGAACCGCATAGAGAGCCGCGAAGCGCAGGCCCACCTGCGGGTATAGCGCCGCGCTGAATGCGACCGCTCGAATCGCGCTGAACAATACTTCCCACGGCAACGCATAGTGATCCTGGCGCTTTGACATGCGATTGAGTTCGAGGGCGAACGTCAACCCGATCGCCGCGCCGGATGCCACGCCGAAGATCAGCCCCAACCCGAGACCGTAACCCAGTCCGAACAAAATCGAATACGTCACTGCCCTGGTCAGCAGCCGCAACGGACCGTGCTGTCCGCCTAGCAAGTCGTAAGCCAGATACAGGCTGCCAAGCACGTCCAAACAACTGCCCGCGATGCTGATGGAAGCAACCGTGTGGTGGTCCATCCATAGATTGTAGAGTGCGATGCGGCCCTCCGCTCGGCGTTAGGAACCCAGGCTCTAGGGCTAACTCCCCGTGCTAACATCGTCTTTAAGTTTTCCAGCATGATCGAAGTCCTCCCCAGCATCCTCTCGGCCGATTTTGCGCGCCTAGGCGAGGAAATTGCCAAGGTCGAGCGCGCTGGCGCGACCATGCTGCATGTGGATGTCATGGACGGCCACTTCGTCCCCAACATCAGCATCGGAATCCCGGTGGTCGAGTCCATCCGCAAGGCCACGCGCCTCAAGCTCGACATTCACCTGATGATCACCGATCCCGACCGGTACGCTCCCGAGTTCATCCGCGCCGGCGGCGATTACATCCTGGTCCATCAGGAGGCCTGCACGCACCTCGACCGCACCCTCCGCAACATTCGCGCCGAGGGCGGCAAGCCCGGGGTGGTGCTGAATCCGGCCACGCCGATCGGCATGCTGAGCGAGGTACTGGATCTGGTGGACCACGTGCTCATCATGAGCGTTAATCCGGGATTCGGAGGTCAGGCTTTCATCCCCAACGCTCTCAAGAAGGTTCAGGCGCTGGCGTGGCGCCGTAAGGAGTTAGGATTGAATTTCGCCATTGAGATCGATGGCGGCGTCGGCCTGGAGAACGCCGGTGACATCACTCGCGCCGGGTGTGACTGGCTGGTTGCAGGGTCGTCGATTTTTCACACCCCCGACCCCGGTCAGGCGTTTATCGAATTGCAGCGCGCGGCGCGCGACGCCGTGCTCTTAAAGGCTTAAGTCAAGAGGAACCCGAGCAAGCGCTTCGGGATGGCAAAGTGCCGGGTGATTTGGGGCGATTCGGTGGAGACTAGTGACTATTCCGTTTTCGTTGACGCGCCGGACGGGAAGCTTTTGGCGACTATGCATCGGAACCGGCGTCCGCACGCCTGCGTTGCTCTTGTCCCCTCTAGCAGTCTATTTGGCGCTTCCGTCGCGAAACTACTATTGGGACGGCATCATGTTCGCTATCCTGATCGAGAGGAAACTTCCGGCGGCCGAACTGGCTCACCCCAACCATTTCATCTACACGCTGTGGGGATCATGGCTGTACAATCTGAGCGGCTGGATGGGCCTGCCCATACGCGCGCTGTACTTGATGCAGGCTGCGAACTGCGTGCTGGCGGGTCTGGCGGTGATCTTGTTGTACCGATGTTTGCGGAGCGCAGGATGGTCCAGCGAGCACGGGCTGATCGCCGCATTGACCTTTGGTTTTTCGGCGGAATGGTGGAAGTTCGCCACCGACGTGGATGCCTACATTCCCGCCATCTTCCTGTTGCTCTGCGTTTACCTCCTGCTCGGCCATCCGCGAATGACTTTGCTCGCGGGATTTACTCAGGCGGCCGCGATTCTGTTTCATGAGCTTGCAATTCTTTTCCTACCCGTTGCTTTGCTGGTGCTCTGGAAGCGCCGGTCGCTGATGACGGGCATGACACAGATCACGGCTTACTGCTTGGCTGCGCTCGCGCCAGTGGCAATCGCTTACGTGTGGGCCTACCGGTCGGTGTTTCCGGGCGGAAAAACCGGCGGCCTCTTCGGATGGATAGCTACGCGGTCCCCTGGTTCGGTATTCAACTTTAATCCGTTCAGCGACGCCGGCTACACGTTGCGAGGAACGCTGCGGCTCTTTTTTGGCGGCCGAGTGGGCGCTTTGGTGCGCAATCCGCTATCCGCCGCAGCCTGTGTGCTTCTTGCTTGCGCCGTTATCGCATTTTTGTTCTATGCCTGGCGCGCGATGCCAGTGCCATTAGCGTTACCGCCGGGTCGATCTGCTTTTGTGGGCCGGCGTGTATGTGGTGTTCCTTTTCTTCTGGATGCCGCAGAATACGTTTTACCGTCTGTTCTACCTGGCGCCCCTGATCCTCGTCGTGGCCATGGCACTCCCGGACGCGCGCACGGTTCACCGGGCCGGGTTCTGGTTCGTCAGCGTGCTGTTTTTGTGGAATTTTGTGTTCTTGACGTATCCAGAATCGCGGCGGGAGTTCAATGCGCCGCTAGACTTTGCCCTGGTACAGCACTATGGGTGGCCAGCCGGCAGCACAATCCTGTATCAGCGCTTCCATCCGGACTTGTGGACCATCAGCTACTTCAATCCGCAGGCTGAGTGGAAAGAACTGAATCGAGCCGACTTAGGCCAGTTGGAGCAGGATCTCGCACAGGCGCGAAGCCAGAAAAAACCTCTGTGGTTGGAGCAGACGGCGTACGAGCTAGTGGCCAGGAGTCCCGCCGGGACGCGGTGGCTGGTGGAGCACGAGCGTCCGAACGCACTGGTACGGTTCAAGGATGAAAAGCATGAATTCGTTTTTCACTGTGTCCTTTAAGGAGTTCTGGAGGGGCCGGGATGGTTCCTCCAGTTCTGAGGTGTCAAGCTGTTTCGAAGTGGTATTGTAGGTTAATCTATAAGGTTGGATTATGGCAAAATACTTATTGATCGCGATCCTAGGAGCGGGTCTTTTGACCTCCTGCGGTTTCCACGCAAAGAAATACGCCGACCCGATCACCAAGGACACCAAACAACCGGACAAGGTCCTGTTTGATCGTTCCATCGACGATATCGAACACGGCCGCTACGAGATCGCTCGTATTACGCTCAATACCTTAATCAACACCTACGATCAGAGCGAGTTCCTGGCCAAGGCGAAGCTCGCGGTTGCCGACAGCTGGTTTCGGGAAGGGGGCACCGCCGGTCTAGCTCAGGCGGAAGCCGAGTACAAAGACTTCATCCTCTTCTACCCAACCATGGAAGAAGCCGCCGAGTCCCAGCAGAAGATCTGTATGATTCACTACAAGCAGATGGACAAAGTGGATCGCGACCAAAGCCAGGCCATACGCGCGGAAGACGAATGCCGGCAGCTGATCGTCCAGTTTCCCAACAGCAAGTATGTCGACGAGACCAAGCAGCTTTTGCGCAACATCCAGGAATCCATCGCGGAAAGCGAGTACCTGGTGGGCAGCTTCTATTTGAAACGCGGCGACAACTCCGCCGCGGCCAACCGGCTGGGTCACGTAGTGGAACAGTATCCGTTGTATAGCAAGGCCGACCTGGCGCTCTGGGAAATGGGCCAGGCCTATGGAAAGCTCGGCAACCGTTTCCGCAAGCAACAAGGCGAAGCCTATTCCAGGATCGTGCGGGATTATCCGTTGAGCGACTATGCCGACGATGCGACCGCGAAACTAAAGGAACTGGAAATGCCGGTTCCAGAGCCTGACAAGGTCGCAGTTGCGCATATGCAGTATGAAATCGATCATAAACAAAAAGCCGGCCTGAAGGCGCGCGGTACCCAGTGGATCAAGCGCGGTCCGGACATGACCACGGCCGCCCGTCAGGGCGATCCCGCAATGACCAACCTTCGTCCTTCGGTTCCGCCTCTGGTTCCGCAACCGGCAGGAGCGAACGCTCCGGTCACGGGCGAAGTGACGGCGACTCCCAGTTAGCAATTCTTCCGCGCTGGATACCAAACCGGATGCGCGTACCAATCCGCCCGCGGACAGCGCCGCGCCGGCGACCCCGGCGGCTGCCGCCGCGGGTCAGACCCCTGCTGGGCAGCCCGCTGCTGCCTCCGATTCATCCAAGCCGGCCGCCGAGCAGCCCGCGGCTGACGCGAACGCCAAGAAGAAAAAGAAGAAGGATAAGAAGCAGCAACAGCAAGCGGCTCCCACGACGGATCAACCTGCTAGCGCCCAGCCCGCTGCGGCGGCGCCGGCCGCACCACCAAATTGAGCCGCATCCTCCTGGCTGACGACAGCCCGCACGCCCAGCGCATGGGCGAGCGAATTCTGCGCGAGGAGGGTTTTGAAGTTGTCAGCCTCACCGACGGCGACGCCGCGATGCTGCGCCTGGCCGACGTCGATCCGGACCTGATCCTGGCGGATGTTTTCCTGCCGGGAAAATCCGGCTTCGATCTTTGCCGCTACGTCAAAAGTGAACCGCGTTTCAAGCACGTGCGGGTGGTTCTTACGGCTGGGTTGTTGGAGCCCTTCGACGAGGACGAAGCCAAGCGCGCCGGCTGCGACGCCATTCTCAAGAAACCGTTCGAGGCTTCCAAACTCGTCACCACCATCGACCCCTTAATCAAGGAAGCCCAGCTTGCGCGCGGCCTGTTTGCCGACATCATCGGCTCCGCTCCTCCCGCGCCCGTTGCCGAACCGCCGAAGCCGCCCGAGCCTCCCGCTCCTGAAATCGATCCGGAACGGGTCCGTGCCGCCATCACGCTCGCTCTCGACGCCGCCTTGCCCGCCATGATCCAGGAAATCACCGAGCGAGTCTTGATAGCATTGGGTCATTAGCACATGCCCGAAAATACATTCGATATCGTGTCCAAGATTGACTTGGCGGAAGTGAACAACGCCGTCCAGCAAGCGCTCAAAGAGATCCATCAGCGCTTCGATTTGAAGGATTCCAAGTCCGACATCCAGCTCAATGAAAAAGACAACAAACTGGTGTTGTCCAGCGCCGATGAATTCAAACTGAAAGCCGTCACGGACGTGCTGCAACAGAAGCTGGTGAAGCGCAACGTGCCGCTCAAGGGTTTGAGCTTCGGCCCGATCACGCCAGCCGCCGGATCCACCGTTCGCCAGGAGATCACGCTGCAACAAGGCATCGCCACCGAAAAGGCGCGTGAGATCGTGAAGACCATCAAGGACAGCAAGAAGAAAGTGCAGGCGTCAATCCAGGGCGACTTGGTGCGCGTCTCCGGCAAGGATCGCGACTCATTGCAGGAAATCATCGCGCTGCTTCGCGGCCACGACTTCGGCATCGACATGCAGTTCACCAACTATCGCTCCAACTAGCCCACCCCAATCATGCCGCGCCGTATCGAGAGCCTGTTCATCGATGGGCCTGCCGGAAAATTGGAAGCGCTGCTCGAGGAGCCGGAAGACCGGGAACCTCGCCACGCCGCTCTGGTTTGCCATCCGCATCCACAGTACGGCGGCACCATGCACAACAAAGTGGTTTACCGCATCGCGCGCGGGTTGCGCCGTGCCGGCGCGGTGGTGTTGCGATTCAACTATCGCGGAGTCAACCTGAGTGCGGGCAAGTACGCTAACGGCATCGGCGAGACGGAAGACGCCCGGGCCGCGCTGGCCGTGCTGCGATCCCGCTATCCCGGCCTCCCGTTTTCGCTGGCGGGTTTTTCGTTCGGCTCGCGCATCATTTTGAAGCTGGGCTGCGAAACGCCCGGCGTTGCCCACCTGATCGCCGCTGGCTTTCCAGCCAACGGGATCGAAGCCCGGTCGGTTGGGCCATTGTCCGGTCCCAAAGACCTTCATCGTGAGCAGAAATGACGAATTTTGCGCCATCCCCGCCATGGAGGCATACTTCGCCGCGCTTCAAGAGCCCAAGAAATTGATCTGGATCCAGGCACAAGATCACTTCTTCGGAGGTTCACTGGACGAATTTGAGGAAACGATCTACGAGCTAGGTATTAGCTGGTAGCGTGCCGCATTTCGCGCTGCACCCGCCGGGCCGCGCGCTGGCTGATCAGGTTGGCCACTTTCCCGAGCAGTCCGGGAATATCTTCAGGCGTGATGAGCATCCGCACCTGCGTTTGTGGCTTGGCGTGCTGATCTTTCTGATCTTTGGCGTTCTGGTAGGTGGTTACAATCGCCGTCGCCGGTTTGTAATCCATAATACGAGCGTGCGCCAGGACCTTAAGACCCGCTTCGGGTGACTCCATTTGAAGGTCGCTCAAAACCAGCTCGTATTCCTGCTCGTCCAGCATTGGTATAGCTTCGGCAGCGGAAGCTGCTGAATCTACATGGTATCCGCTAGCTTCGAGAACAGTCTGTAAGGTTAAACGCGAGGTAGGGTTGTCGTCTACCAAGAGCACTCGAGCGAGCTCGAATTGCGTGCACCGATCAGTTTCGTGTGTAATTTTCATTCGGCGCCACCCGCGTCCTAGGTATAGTGTAAACGAACCCTGCGGAAATGGAAGCACAGATTTACGGTATGTCGTCCTAGTCAGGTAGGGAATACACGCTGGAAGATTTGATCGACATTTCGTAACTGTCTGGAAACAGAGAACGAGTTCTCGATTGTCCCGGGATCTAAGTACTTAGTGATAGCCGGATCGGACTCGATGGCCGCTCGGAAATCGCCTTCGTGCTCCCAGGCCGTCATGGCGTGGGCCTGGACGAGTCTGTAAGCTTCCTCACGCAACATCCCCGCCGCCGTGAGGTCCAGCAGGAGCTGGCCGGAGAAAACAAGGCCCCGAGTTAGATCGAGGTTGCGTTTCATCCTGTCTGGCGACACCCGCAGCCCGGAAATCAGCCAGACCGTCCGGGACAGCATGTAATCAATGGCCGAAGTGCTATCGGGCAGGATGATGCGCTCTACCGACGAATGGGAAATATCGCGCTCATGCCAAAGCGCGATGTTTTCGAAGGCCGCTTGCGCGTTGGACCGGACCACGCGGGCGAGTCCGCAGATCTGCTCCGAACTCACCGGATTCCGCTTGTGCGGCATCGCCGAGGATCCCTTTTGGCCTTCCGAGAACGGCTCTTCCACTTCGCGCACTTCGGTGCGCTGCAGATGCCGGATCTCGAGAGCGATCTTTTCGAGAGTGGCGGCAATCAGCGCCAGGGTCGCGATGTAGTTGGCGTGGCGATCTCGCGAGACCACCTGGGAAGCGATCGCGGCCGGCCGCAGCCCCAGGCGCTGGCAGATGCGCTCTTCAGCTTGCGGGCCAATGTGTCCGAAGGTTCCGACCGCGCCTGAGATCTTCCCCACGCGCATGCCCTCGGCGGCAGCCGAAAAGCGCGTGAGATTGCGCTGCACTTCGTCGTACCAAAGCGCCAGTTTGAGTCCGAAGGTGATCGGTTCGGCATGAATGCCATGGGTTCTTCCGATCTGCACCGTGTCTTTGAACTCGAAGGCGCGGGCCTTCAACGCAGCGGCGAGATCGTTGATGCCCCTGAGAATCAGATCCGAGGCGCTGCGGACCATCAGTGCTTGCGCGGTATCGACGACGTCGTTGGAAGTGAGACCGTAATGCAGCCAGCGCGACGCGGCGGGCTCGCCGGCCGCGGCCATGCTTTCCGACTACCGCGGTGGTGAAAGCGATGACGTCGTGCTTGACGTTGCGCTCGATCTCCTGGATACGTTGGAGGTCAAAGCTGGCATGTTTGCGGAGCAGACGCGCAGCGTCCGGCGGCACGTCATTGGTCTGCGCCAACGCTTCGGCGCGTCGCCAGCTCCACTTCCAGCCACTGGCGGTATTTGTTCTCGTCACTCCAGATGCGTGCCCATCTCGGGGCGAGTATAGCGGTCGATCATTTAATTAGTAGACAAAAACTTCGGTCTGTTGTTTCGGCTCGGCGACAACCAGCCGGGTGAAGAGCGCGCGGCGCGCGCCATCGAGCGCTCGATTCGCCAGGTTCCGCACGATCTCGGGATGATTATTGTGTTCGCTCAGATGGCCGAGCACCAGTGTCGTGATGGACGAGTCGAGATCCGCGCGGATAAAATCGCACACCACGTCGTTCGACAAATGCCCCCTGCGGCCCATCACGCGCTGTTTGACGGACCAGGGGTAAGGTCCGACTTTGAGCATTTCAAGATCGTGATTGGATTCCAGCACCAGCAGATCGGCGCCGCGCAAATGGAACTTGATGGAGTCGGTGACGTAGCCCAGATCAGTCACCAGTCCCACCTTGATGCCGTGCGCGCGGAAGCAGAAGCCGACCGGGTCGATGGCGTCGTGCGGAATGGTGAAGCTGTCGACTTCGATATCGCCGACCGAAAACGTGGTGCCGGCCTGAAAACAATCCAGGCGGGGGGTGTACTCGCCCCAGGGAATCGCCGGCGCGGTTAGGCGCGTGATGAAGATGGGAACGCCGAGCTGGCGAGCGAGAGCGACCAACCCGCTGACGTGATCGGAATGCTCGTGCGTGATCAGGATGGCGTCCAGCAGTTCCGGGTCTTCGTCGATCAGGGCGAGGCGGGCAAGTATGTCGCGCTTGCTGAGACCGGCGTCGACGAGGATGCGCGTTTTTTCCGTGCGGATGAAGGCGGAGTTTCCCGAGCTGCTGCTGGCGAGAACGCAGATTTTAACGATGGCGCCCCTCCGTAGTGAAACCGCTTCTACGGCGCGGCTCGGTAGGGCGCGCCCGTAACTATTCAAGCGCTTCGGGCTCACGCTGGATATTGTGTTCACCGGCGGTCTTCTTCTCCCAATACTTGCGCAGCCACGCTTCCCAACTCTTGCCGGCGGCGGTATCGCGGCCAGAGAACGCCAGCGCCTGGATCTCGGAGTAGGGAATTGCGATCTTGGCGTCGCCGTTCTTCGGCATCACGCGGACGCGCGAATCGGCCAGCGTCCGGCCGTTTTGCCGGTCGAAGATATAGCCTTCCACTTGCGTTTCGTTCTTCAGCGTAATGGTGACGTCGCCGCGATAGTCGAATGCTTTTTCGAGCGCGCCGCGAATCTCTTGCTCGGTGGCGAGCGGCGGAATCCAGCCTTCCAGCTGATCGTGGGAAAAGCCGGGGACTACTTCAAGAATTTCGGGATTCTCGATCTCGCTCATGCCTGCTGAGACTCGCCGGGCTCCGCTGAATATTCACGAACGGATTGTGCGCGTGCACCGGCCGCACCGGCTCTTGAAGCAGACGCTCGGCGTCTTGATCGCGGTAGGCGGTGAACAGGTACGAGCGAGCCATGGCCGCGAAGCCGCGCAGAGAAGAGAATCCATCATGAACGGCCGACGGCTCAAAGCCGCAATGCACCATGCAATTGGCGCACTTGGGATTTCCCGATTCAGTCCCGTACTGCTCCCACGCGGTCGATTCCATCAACTCGGCGAAGGTGTCGGCATAGCCATCCTGCAACAGGTAGCAGGGTTTCTGCCAGCCGAAGAGGTTGTAGGTGGGCATGCCCCAGGGCGTGCAGTTATAGTGACGCTTGCCCATCAGGAACTCGAGATAGAGCGGCGATTGATTGAAGATCCAGTTGCGTTTGCGATTCGAAAGGATCGCTTTGAAGGTGCGGCGGGTGCGCGCGCGGCCCATGAAATGTTGCTGGTCGGGCGCTTTGTCGTACGAATAGCCCGGCGCGACCATGATTCCTTCGACGCCCAGGTCCATCATTTCGTCGAAGAATGCCCGAACGCTTTGCGGATCCACGCCATCGAACAGCGTGCTGTTGGTGGTGACGCGGAAGCCGGCGCGGATGGCCTCGCGAACGGCTTCGACGGCGATCTCATAACCGCCTTCGCGGCAAACCGAGAAAGTCGTGATGCTCGCGCTGGCCGTCCAAGATGGACCGAGAACGTAAGGTACTTGCTCGGCTTGAAGAGCGAAAGTTTTTCCTTGAGCAGCAGCGCGTTGGTGCACAGGTAGATGTATTTCTTGCGCGCGACCAGGCCTTCGACGATCTTGTCGATTTCCGGATGCATCAGCGGTTCGCCGCCGGGGATGGAGACCATGGGGGCGCCGCATTCATCCACGGCTTTGAAACATTCTTCGGGCGAAAGGTTTTTCTTGAGAATGTGCGCCGGGTACTGGATTTTGCCGCAGCCCGCGCAGGCCAGGTTGCAGCGGAACAGCGGCTCCAGCATCAGGACCAGCGGGTAGCGCTGGCGGCGTTTGAGGCGCTGCTTGAGGACGTAGGTTGCTACGGTCCACATTTGCGAGACTGGCACTGGCATAAGTGAGTTGGTCTAAGCATCCATTGTAGCGGGGTCGGCGCGAAAAGCGGTAGTGGCGTGAACGGGTACTTGGCCCACGTCCCCACCCGGCGCGATAGACTTGGTTGAACAGCATGCCGCTCTCCGCAGGCGAGAGACTCGGACCCTACGAGATCCTTGCGCCCATCGGTGCTGGCGGGATGGGCGAGGTGTATCGCGCACGCGACACCAAGCTCGACCGCGACGTAGCAATCAAGGTCCTCCCTGCTGCTTTCGCGCAGGACCCCGAGCGTCTGGCGCGGTTCGAGCGCGAAGCGAAAGTTCTGGCATCGCTGAATCATCCCAACATCGCGCAGATCTACGGCATCGAAGATCGGGCGCTGGTGATGGAGCTGGTCGAGGGGCAAACGCTCAAAGGACCGCTCCCTCTCGAGACTGCTCTCAACTACGCAAGGCAAATCGCCGATGCGCTGGAGGCCGCGCACGATAAAGGCATCGTCCATCGCGATTTGAAGCCAGCTAACATCATGGTCACGCCGGCAGGCGTGGTGAAGGTGCTCGACTTCGGACTGGCGGCGGTGTCCCAATCTTCAGATCCCGCCAATCCGGCGAATTCCCCCACGCTCACCATCTCCCCCACTCGCGCGGGGATGATCCTCGGGACGGCGGCGTACATGAGTCCCGAGCAGGCTCGCGGGAAAGTGGTGGACAAACGCGCCGATATCTGGGCCTTCGGCGTGGTCCTGTTCGAGATGCTGACGGGCCAACGATTGTTCGCAGGCGAGACGGTGTCGGACACCCTGGCGCAGGTGCTCACCAAGGACCCGGATTGGGAGCAAGTTCCAGCGAAAGTGCGGCGGCTGCTGAAGAAGTGTTCGGAGAAAGACCCGAAGAAACGCTTGCGCGATATCGGCGATGTCTGGGAACTGCTGGAGGAGAGCGTACCCGCAACATCCGCTCCCTCACGGTCGCGGTTCAGTTGGGTCCTCATGGCTGCGACCGCGCTGGCGCTCGTTGCGCTCGCGGCGCTGGCCTTTATCCATTTCGGCAAAAAGCCGGCCGTCCGGGAAATGGTGCGCTTCGAGATTTCCGCGCCCGCCAACGCCTCGTTGAATCTAGACCTGGCGGTCTCGCCCGATGGCCGCAAGACTGCCTTCGTTGTCACTGGCGCGGACCTCAAATCCATGATTTGGGTTCGGTCTCTGGACACTGAGGAAGCCCATCCAATGGCCGGTACGGAAGACGCGTCGCGCACCCCAGTTTGGTCCCCGGACAGCCGATACCTCGCGTTTGCGAGTGGAGGAAAGCTCAAGCGGATCGAGGCGTCCGGCGGCCCGGCGCAAACGATCTGCGATGCCCTGACCGTTCTCGGGGGATTTTGGACATCGGACAACAGAATTCTTTTTGGAGGCCTCGGGCCCTTGCAAGTAGTTTCAGCCGCCGGAGGAATGCCCAAGCCGCTCACCGCGCTCGACCGCTCCCGCAATGAATTTGCACACGGGTATCCGTCGATGCTGCCGGACGGGCATCATTTCATCTACTGGCGAATATCGATACCTGACGAAAATGGCGGCATCTACATTGGTTCCCTGGACGCGAAGCCGGAGCAGCAGAGCACCAAGAAACTACTGCCCGACTCTACCAGCGCGGTGTACGTGCCATCGCCTCTGGCCGGCCGTGCACCGGGCTTTCTGCTGTTCGTGCGCGGCCTCATTAATACGTCTACTGGTGCGGGGGGCGGCACGATATTGGCGCAACCGTTCGATCCGAAGCGGCTGGAATTTACCGGTGACGCGGTTCCCATCGCCGAGCAGGTCCGATCTTTTGGCGCGTCTCCCGCCGGTGTAATCGCCTTCAGGGGCGCCAGAACCCAACTGAGCGCGCAACTCACCTGGTTTGACCGGAAGGGCGGCGTCCTGTCCACCGCCGGCGAGATCGGCGAGTACAGCGACCTGGCGCTTTCTCCAGATGAGATGCGGGTCGCCTATGAACGCGACACCGACCTGTGGATCTTCGATTTCACGCGCGGCGTGAATACGAAATTCACGTTTGGGAATCCTGCGCGGGAACCTGCCTGGTCCCCGGACGGAAGCCGCATCGCGTTTGTGTCGTTGCGCGGCGGCGGGTATGCCGTCTACCAGAAAGCCTCGAATTTGGGGGGCCCGGAGGAGCTGCTGTACCAGTCGCCGGATCTCAAGGGCATTCCGAGTTGGAGCCGCGACGGCAGGCTCCTGTATGTACACCACTCTAAGTTCGGCCGGCAAACAAGGCGACGGCGATTTGTTGATCCTGCCCATGGGTGGATCTGCAGCCGATCGCAAGCCACTTTCTTTCTTGCGCACGGAGTTCGACGAAGTGGACGGCCAGTTCTCTCCGGACGGCCGTTGGGTCGCGTACGTGTCAAACCAATCCGGGAAGAACGAGGTTTACGTGCGGCCATTCGACGAGGCGAACCCCGGATCTCCCGCTGCCGGTGGCGTCCATCAGGTGTCGCAAGACGGAGGGCACAATCCCCATTGGAGCGGGGATGGAAAGGAACTCTTCTATCTGGCGCCAGATGGCTACTTTATGTCGGTGAACGTAACCGCCGCGGGCGGGATGTTCCAAAGCGGAGCGCCACAGCGGCTCTTCAAGTCGCCGGCACGCTCCGAGGGTTGGGACGTTTCCGCGGATGGCAAACGATTTCTCATCGCCGCGCCAGTTGCAGCCGGCGGCGCCCAGCAGCCCTCGCCCTCGTATCACGTGGTGGTGAATTGGACCGAGCTACTGAAGCGGTGAGCGGCAAGGTCCGCGGAGGCCAAGGGTTCCGGGCCTGAGATGTACTGCCCCGCTCATTGAATCCTATACCGCATCAGCGACTAAGGGTTGTTCGGATTCCCTCGCCCCCGCTACCCGACTAAGCCGGCGAGCTAGTTGATGAGAAGGCCTTTCTACGGACCAGTAGAACAACGTCGCGAAGGTACCAACAAAGAACATTCCGCTGAACCAGAAGCTCCACGGACCTATTATTTTCGACAGCGGCAGCAGAGACAAGAAGGCCAGCCCATGAGCATGCGTCAAATAAATCGAATAGCTGGCCTCACCGAGGCGCTCGAATGTTGGATGACGGCTCGCACGATAGAAGCGAATCTCGCGTTCAATCCAGCACACCCCAGGCAACGCGAATAGGTTTAACGTCCAGGGATTACCAATGGGCGTGTGAAAGGACACGGCAGACGCCGCGGCGCTGATCGCCCATATGCCGCCACGCCACATCCAGATTTGCGTCAAACTTACTGGCAACACAGATAGGCTGCCCAGCCGGTCCGCCAACCGGCAGCCCAACAGCCAACACGGCAGGAAGAGAGCCCAGGTCAGCACGGGCCCAAAGGACGGAAAGTAACGCGCGCGTGGAGGCGCAAGAATCAGCAGTACGGACAGAGACCAGGCGGCAATCAGGAGGTTGCGCCATCCAAGGCGGTCCCTTAGCATCAGCAGTCCGGGGTACAGGAGGTAGTAGATCTCCTCACAAAGGAGACTCCATAGAATCGAACCATTAAACAATCCGAACTTCATGCCGAGCGGTACGGACAACCCGATCGCAACCGTCATCGGAATAAGGATGCGGACGTAGCGCCGCGTGAAGTACATTTTCCAGGAACGAACCACCAGGCCGTTGCGATTCGGGAAATGAATGCAGAATCCGGAAATTATGAAGAAAATGATCACGGCCGCCAACCCGTTCACCGAATTGTTCAGGAACACGCGCACCGCCACAAGGGGGAGGGAATGCTGTTCTTCACGGAGGATTGGAGGGAAGAAGTGTCCCAGCACAACCCACATCGCCAGAACGAAACGCAGACTGGAAATCGGAAGGATGCGCTTCATCGGTGGCTTGTATCAGACCAGTATACAGAGGGGCCCATCGGCTGACCCGGTGGTGTCCTAAACCGGATTGTCCTAGACCGGATACACTGCTGCGTAGATGCGATTTCTGGATCGGCGTGACGCGGGAAGACAGCTCGCCGCGAAGCTTTCCGCATACGATCACGATCCAGGCGTCCTGGTTCTGGGCCTGCCGCGCGGAGGCGTTCCGGTGGCGTATGAGATAGCGCGTGCGCTGCACGCGCCGCTGGATGTGTTCGTGGTTCGCAAGCTCGGCGTACCCGGTCATCGCGAGCTGGCCATGGGCGCCATTGCAAGCGGAGGACTGCGCGTTCTCAATGCGGACGTAATCGACGGTCTGAGAATCTCGCCTGTCGAGGTGGAATCGGTCGCCGCCAAAGAATTGCTGGAACTGGAACGCCAACAACGCGCCTATCGCGGGAACGCGCCGTTTCCCGAATTGGCCGGACGCACCGTGATCGTGGTGGATGATGGCTTGGCTACCGGGTCAACCATGCGGGCCGCGGTGCGGGCCCTTGGGCAGCGTGGTCCGAAACGAATCGTTATTGCCGCGCCGGTGGCGGCGTCTGAAACCGCGCGCAGTTTGCGGGAGGAAGCCCAGGTGGTTTGTCTCAGCACGCCCGATGGGTTTCAGGCCGTCAGCACGTGGTACGAAGATTTCTCGCAGGTTAGCGATGAGGAAGTGCGGCACTTGCTCGAATCGGCCTTGCAATCGCCATCGTCTCCTTGAAGCTTTAGTGTGCTGGACCGGCTGGGCCGCGCACAATCGAAGTCTCTTTAATTCGCGTCAGTTCGCGACGCGCGATTGCAGCCCATGCGCTGCCCGGGTCCATCGTCAGATAGGCCTTCCAATGGCGCACGGCCCTGAGCGGCTGTCCCATGGATTGATACAGCAGCGCGACGTTGTAGTGCGCGTCCGCGTACCTGGGATGAATGCGAATCGCGGCGATGTAGTGGGTCAGTGCCGCCGGCCGATCGCCGCGCTCGTCATATAGATTACCCAGATTAAAATGGGCCAGCGCATAATCGGGATCCACCTCGACGGCCTTGCGATAATAGTGCTCGGCTTCCTTCCAGTCCCTGGCGTTGAAATAAACCGTTCCTAAATTGACCAGCGCGCCAGCCGACGTTGGATCGATTTCTGCGGCCTTGAGATAGGCCGCGATCACCTCTTCGATGGGTGCGCCGGTCTGTTCCAGATCGAGCCCCTTTTCAAACCAGTTCTCCGCCTCGTGACGCGCTTTCAAGGCCCGTGAGGCGGCTGATGTTGCTTCGGTTCGCGCGGGGAACGACAGCAGCTTCGAGATCTCGGCGGCGTCAAAATCCAAAAGCAATTGACCCGAGATCGGTTCCATCTTCTGGCCGGCGAACTGGACCTCGATCTTCCCGTCTTGCGAATAGATCTTGAGCTCGGTGAGCGGGTTCTCCACTTCGCGAAGATGCTTTCGCACCGCCTGGATGGCTTTGCGGATCTGCGCCGCCGAGACCTTGCTCTTGCGGAGACCGACCAGAGTTCGAAGCGCCAAAATGTCGGAAAAGCTGAATGAATCGCCTGAAGAGCCGCCGGAGGACAGCAGATTCTGTTTCTCCCAGCTCTCCAGTTGGCGTTTCGAAACGCCCAGCCGCCGGCGAACCTCTTCGCGCGAATAGGCCTGCTGAATGGCTGGAGCTGGCACGGTGAAAGTGTAACAGAGGTGCTAGTCGAAGAGCGCCGCGGCGGTGTTTGAAAAATGTTCGTCGGCCGCGGATGAGGCGCCGATTGCGATTCATGATACGCTACGAATCATATCCGAATTTGTGGGGCCTCGGCTCCGCGAATTCCCCATAAACCAGTACCCTAAGGGCTGGCCGACCGCAGATGAAACCATCTAGAATCAGAACTTTCTAATGCCTCGGATACTCGTGACCGGATCGTGTGGCCTGATCGGGTCGGAAGTCGCGGCCTTCTTTGGTGATTTGGGTTTCCAGGTGAGCGGTGTGGATAACAACTTTCGGGCGACGTTCTTCGGTCCCGAAGGGGATACCCGCTGGAGTCTGGAACAGCTGCGAAACTCCTGCCCGGATTACCGCCACTCCGACCTGGATATTCGCGATCGGGAAGGCGTCCTTGCACTGGTCGACGAATTGCGGCCGGAGCTCATCATCCACACTGCCGCGCAGCCATCGCACGACCGCGCGACCGCCATCCCGTTTCTGGATTTTGAGGTGAACGCACTCGGCACGCTGCATCTGCTGGAAGCAGCGCGGCGCTACTGTCCCGAGTCGCCGTTCATCCACATGTCCACGAATAAGGTGTACGGAGACCGGCCCAATTCAATTTTGTTGAACGAGACCGAAACGCGGTTCGATTACGGCGATCCAGCTTTCGAGCACGGCATACCTGAGGACTTTTCCATCGATCAGAGCAAGCACTCGCTGTTTGGCGCGTCCAAGGTAGCGGCGGATGTCATGGTTCAGGAATACGGCCGGTATTTCAACATGCCGACCTGCTGTCTGCGCGGAGGCTGCCTCACCGGACCAAACCACTCCGGCGTGGAACTGCACGGTTTCCTCAGCTACCTGATTAAGTGCAACGTCGAAGGGCGCGAGTATAAGGTTTACGGCTACAAAGGCAAGCAGGTCCGCGACAATATCCACGCCCAGGATGTTGCGCGATTCATGTTCGAATTCTGGAAAGCTCCGCGCGTTGCCGAAGTCTACAACCTGGGCGGCGGCAAGAACAACGCCTGCTCGATTCTCGAAGCGTTTCAAAAGGCCGAGCGAATTACCAGGCGTCCGATGACCTATCGATACGTCGAGGAAAACCGGAGCGGCGACCACATCTGCTACTACAGCGACCTCCGCAAAATGAGAGCGCATTATCCAGCTTGGGACATCAGCAAGAATCTCGATCACATCTTTGAAGAGATTGCGGCCAGCTGGATCACCAAGGTCGCCGCGCCCGTCGCGCCCACCGGGATGGCACACGCCAGCGAATGAAGCTCCTGATCACCGGCATCTGCGGCTTTGTGGGCAGTTCGATCGCTGAAGGCCTGTTGGAACGCCGCGCGGGGATCTCGATTGTGGGCTTGGACAACCTCATGCGGCCGGGGTCCGAGGTGAACGTTCCCAGGTTGAAGAAACTCGGGGTCACGCTCATGCACGGCGACATCCGGATGCCGAGCGATTTCGAAGCGCTGCCCGCGGTGGACTGGGTGATCGACGCTGCCGCCAATCCTAGCGTGCTGGCGGGGACCCAGAGCGGCTTCAGCAGCCGGCAACTGGTGGAACATAACCTCTCGAGCGTTGTGAATGTGCTGGAATACTGCAAGGCACACGGGGCAGGCTTCGTCTTTCTCAGCACCAGCCGCGTGTACTCCATAGATACGTTAGCGTCGCTGCCGCTGCGCGAGGACGGCGACGCTTTTCATTTGGATGAGAGGGCGAGTTTACCTGCCGGCGTCTCGGCCCAAGGCATCGCGGTGGACTTCTCCACGCGCGCTCCAATTTCTCTATATGGAAGCACCAAGCTGGCGGCGGAAACCATCGCGCTCGAATATGGCGAGGCCTTCGGTTTTCCGGTATGGATCGATCGCTGCGGCGTACTGGCCGGGGCAGGGCAGTTCGGAACGCCCGATCAAGGCGTGTTCTCATACTGGATCCATGCGCATCGGCAACGCTGCCCGCTCCGTTATATCGGATTTGACGGTAAGGGGAAGCAAACCCGCGACCTGCTTCATCCGCGCGACCTCATGGCTCTAGTGGATGCACAAATCCAGCGGCCCGGAAAGGCGCCCAGCGCATCTACTGCGCCGGAGGTGGACCTGCCAATGCGATTTCGCTGGCGTGTTTGAACGCCTGGTGCGATGCGCGCTTCGGCCCGCATGAGCCCAGCGCCGACACCCGTCCCAGGCGCTACGACATCCCCTGGGTGATTATGGATTCGAGCGACGCCGGGCGCGATTTTGGCTGGCGGATCGAGATCCCGATGGAACGTGTCTTTGAGGAAATCGCGCAACACGCCGAGCGCCATCCCGACTGGCTGGAGAGAAGCGCTCCATGAAGCCGCCGCGCAGCCCGGAGCCGCAGGAGCCCATCCGTCTGCTATCGGTTGTTATTCCGGCGCGCGACGAAGAAGGGCGCGTAGGCGCCACCGTTGAGCATCTCTATGTGGAGCTTCGTCTACACCTGATCGAGCACGAGATCGTGGTAGTGGACGATGGAAGCACCGACGGCACTTGGGCCGTTTTGCAGCGAGCGTTGAGCCGCGTACCAACGCTTCGGCCGTTGCAAAACACCGGAGATCATGGCTTCGGCCGGGCGGTCAGGTTCGGACTGGAGCACGCCCGGGGCGATGCAATGGTCATCATGATGGCGGACGAATCGGACGACTGCCGCGACGTGGTCCGCTATTGGGAGGAGTTGAACGAGGGCTGGGACGCCGTGTTCGGATCGCGCTTTGTGCGCGGCGCCGGCGTGGTGGATTATCCGCTGCACAAGCTGTTCTTGAACCGGCTCGCCAACCTGTTTCTACGCGTCATCTTTAACGCCCCACTTAACGATTTCACGAACGCTTTCAAGGGCTACCGCCGCAAAGTGATCGAGGGCTGCCAGCCGTTTCTTTCCCCGCATTTTAACCTGACCATCGAGATCCCGTTGAAAACCATCGTGCGAGGCTACTCGTGGACCGTGATCCCGATCACTTGGAGGAACCGGCGGTCGGGCGTGTCCAAACTCAAGATTCGTGAAATGGGCAGCCGCTATTTGTTCATCGCATTGTACTGCTGGCTCGAAAAATACTTCTCGCGCGGAGACTACGTTCGAAAAAAGCAGGACGCTGAAAGCGTGCGCTCGGGCAGATGAAACGGCCCCTATGAGACTGCCCGACCCTCGGCGCGCACGGAAAAGGTTCGTTCTTCGTCCAATAGTGGAGTAGGATCTATTCTTTTCCGGCCGATTCCGATGACGGACGTTTGAGACCAAGGCAAGTGCGGATCAATACGGCGCAACAACCATACCAGCCGATCAAAGTTTTTCAGCTGCATACGGCTGATGGTTCTTCGTTTCAGAACCTTTCCGTTGAACCACCAGCCGGGCCGGGAGGCGCGGTTGAATCGAAGCACGGTCTCCACCTCGAATCCCGGCATCGGTCATCCTCTGACGTAATTGCTCTTCCGAGTAGCGGCGAAAATGTCCCAGCTCCTCGTCCAGGCAATTGTAGATGCTCTGGCCGGCGGGCACCAGTATCACTGCGCGGCCACCATCTTCGAGCATCGAACGAATGTTTCTCAAAGCCCCCAGGTCATCTTCGATGTGCTCCAGAACGTTGAGGCACACCACCGTATCCATCTGGCCGCGGAATGCTTCGTGCCCTTCTGGATCCGCCGAATTCAGCTCAGCGGTTTCGAGATTGGGCCGTTGAGCCAGGCGCTTCTTGAGACGCTCCAGATGTTCGAGATCGATGTCGGTGGCGACATACCTCTTCCGGCCGGCTACCAGCAGCCGAGTGAGATTGCCCATGCCCGCTCCGATTTCGAGCACCCTTTTACCGATGTAGGGCTGGATGGTATCGGCCATCCATCGATTGAAATTCGGCGCGTTGGCAAAAGCATCCAGAATGTCCTTGTCCTTGGCGACATAAATATCGTTCGAAAACGCAGTCCTCAAAATCACCCAGATGGCCTCGAAGGCGTCCTTGAGGCCGATCTTCTTGCCCTCTTCGTAGGTGCGGCCGCTGTAGCTGATAGGCGTTTCGTAGATCCGCGCCTGCCGCTTGGCCAATTTAATGGTCATCTCGGGCTCGAATCCGAACCGTCTGGCTGCGGATCGGAATGCTCTTCAGCAGCGAGCGTGCGAAAGGCCTTGTAGCAGGTCTCCATGTCGGTGAGGTTCAGATCGGCGAACACGTTCACGTCCGGTGAGTATATGGTTCGCGAGCGAGTGCCAGAAGTAGAGGACGCGCCGCTCGCCACTGGTCATGAATCGAGAACCGAACACCGCGTCCGCTTGCCCGTCGATAAGGGGCCTAGCAGATCAGGGTATTCGTTGGGATCGTATTCGAGGTCGGCGTCCTGAATGATGCACAATTCACCGCGCGCCTCGGCGATTGCGCGGCGCAGGGCTGCCCCCTTGCCTTGATTCTGTGTGGTCTTCAGCAAGCGGATCACACCTGGGTATTTCTCCGCGACGGCCTCCACTTCCTGCACGGAAGCGTCCTTGGAACCATCATCGGCGACGATAATTTCCCGTTCGAAGCCTTCCGGCAGAGGAGCCGCAATCACCCTGCTCGAGCAAGGTCGCCACGAACTCCTCTTCGTTGTAAAGTGGCACCAAAATCGAGACTTTTCTTAACATGCCCTGCACAAAGAAATTATAGACTAGCCCGCCCAATGGAAATCGACGATATTAGTAGTTCGTGCGCCGGATGACGAAAGGAAGTGCTGCTATCCGCTGGGTCGGCTTCCTGACGGCTGGCATACTAATCCTTTTTGCCGTCGGCGCGCTTTGCTGGCAAGCAATACTCACCGCCCTAGGCAGCTTCCTGGTTGATTCCCAGCCACCGCAGCAAGCCGACCTGGTCCTGGTGCTCGGTGGGGATTTTTGGGGCCCTCGAGTTCTCACCGGCGCTGACCTTGCGTTGCATCGTTATGCGCCGTTCGTCCTGTTTAGCGGTCCGCCCTATCATGAGCGGTTTCAGGGTGAGTTAACGATCGAGTTCCTGGTGAAAAAGGGTTACCCCAAGGAAATTTTCCAGGTGTTTGGCACGACTGCGCAGTCCACCATCGACGAAGCCAAAGATTTACGTGGGGAACTTGCCCGGCGGCATGCCAAACGCGTGCTTCTGGTTACCAGTAACTTCCATTCCCGCCGCGCAACCATCGTGTTGACTCTGTTTTGTCCCGGGGTGAAGTTCATTTCCATTCCGGCTCCCGATTCGCACTATCGCATCGACGACTGGTGGGATGACGACAGCTCCCGGAAACTATTCTATTCGGAATGGAACAAAATCCTGGGCTCCGTATTGATCGGGTGTCCAAACTACGTCGTTTCTCGACTTGGCGGCGGAGCCTTTAATCATGCGAATGATGATACTTGCGGTCGTCGCGGGCGCGATTGGATTCGCCCAGGCGCCCACGGAGCAGTTGACGTTTGAGGTCGCCTCTGTCCATCCGTCAGCGGCGGCTGGACTGAGTATCCACCGTGTCCGAAGGAGCGGCGGGCCTGGCACTCGCGATCCGGAGCGCTTCACCTGCGAGCGCTGCAGCCTTTCTTCATTATTGGTCCAAGCATTCAGAATCCGCAGCTACTTGCTCTCGGGACCGTCTTGGCTTAACTCCGAAGAGTTCGATGTGGCGGCGGTGGTTCCGAAGGATCACCAGAGACCAGTTTAGGATCATGTTGCAAAACCTCCTGGTTGAACGCTTCAAGATGAAGTCGCACCGGGATAAGAAGGAAATGGAGGTCTACCAATTGGTTGTTGGGAAAGGTGGGCCGAAGCTTCAGGAATCCAATCCAGATTCCAATCCGCAGCCTCCTCGCAGGAGGGTCCAACACCGGAAGTTGGCCCAAAGCTCTCGCTTGCCAACGATGGATATCCCGAGCTTCCGCCGGGCCGCTCCAACGCGTCCATCGCGATAGGCCCTAGGATTCGCATGCGAATGCTGAACGCTTCAATGCACGATCTCGTCGGGCTGTTGCAAGAACAGGTCGATAAACCTGTTACCGACGCGACTGAATTGCAGGGGAAATATGACTTCGTTCTCGCATGGTCGGCGGACAGCGGTACCGCGACTGCGGTCGGCGCCGGGGACGATACATCGGACGTGGACGTCCCTGACGATTCGGGCCCGGACCTTTTCGCGGCGCTTCAGGAGCAGCTTGGACTTAAGCTGGAAAAAGCGAAGGGATCCGTAGAGATCCTTGTCATAGATCACATCGAGAAAGTCCCAAGCCGAACTAGGCAGGCGGTTATTGAAGAAATCATGGAAACCTGCCGATCTTCCGATCTGGGGACATGGAGCAGGACCCTACAGCTCGGCTGGTTATTCTAATTCCGGTCTTCAACGACTGGAACGCGGTTGCCCTGCTTCTACCAGCTTTAAACCACGCCCTCAAGGACTGCCACATGCGTGTCGAAATCCTGCTCGTCAACGATGGTTCCACCCAGTCTCTGGATCCTGCGGTTGCGGCGCAGCCTTTCGAACACCTGCATTCGGTGCAAATCCTTCACCTGCGCCGGAACCTGGGCCATCAGCGCGCCATCGCCGTCGGGCTGGTTCACGTCCACAAACATTTGCCGTGCGCCGCCGTCGTTGTGATGGATGGAGACGGCGAAGACCGCCCGCGCGATGTTCCACGTTTGATCGAGGAATACCGCCGCAGGGGGCAAAAGACAATCATTTTCGCTGAACAAGCCAAGCGGCTGGAAAAGATCGGATTCCAATTCAGCTACTGGCTGTATCGAACCACCCACTGGCTGCTGACTGGCGTGCGTGTTCGGGTCGGCAACTTCAGTATCCTGCCATGGCAGGCGGTGGAGCGGCTGGTGGTAGTTTGGGAAATCTGGAACCACTACGCCGCGGCGATTCTTCGCGCCCGGCTCCCTTACCAAACCATCCCCATGGACGCGGCCCCCGGATGACCGGAGAGTCGCAATTAATTTCGTGGCGCTGTTGGTGCACGGTTTTAGTTATATTGCGGTCTTCAGCGATGTCGTCAGTACGCGCTTGTTGGTCGTGGCCTCGGCGCTCACCGGACTGTTGGCCGCGCTAACCGTGACTGTTGCCGTGGTGAGTTGGGCAGCTCATCTGGTCTTTCCAGTGTGGGCCGCCTTCATCTGTGCCGTTTCGCTGGTGATTCTGACACAGGCGGTGATTGGTTCGTTCCTCCTGGCATTCACCATCCTTAGTGCCCGAGCCAACATGAGCCTTGTTTCCGTGCCGATACACCGCAATTCGTGGATCGCGTGGAACGAATATTTCCCCGCGACAACCTATCGATTCCGCGGCTCCGCGCTGAAGCCGTTTAAAGGAAGCACTTCAGCGCTTGAACCGTTG
>CAWFQW010000002.1:0-80921 GCA_963818065.1 Bryobacterales bacterium
CAATGACCGCACTCCGAGCCGAATAGCGGAGTGAAAAGGGAACCCGTTCGGATTTTCGCTCAGCGCCAAAAAATTCGCTACTCCTTGCTGTAGCTGAACTTGTTGGCCCGCGGCCACGCCCACCTTTTCCGTCCTGGCCGCCCTGTGCGCCGCCCGGTGGAGGAGTGCTCGACATTTCATCGGTGTAGCGCTTGCCGTCCTCCGACAGGGTCCAGACATCGTGCCATATCGTGCCATTCGCCTGGGTGGTGTCCACGGTGAGGACGTTCCCCTCCATATTTCCGGTCGCCGTGGCGCCAGCCCAGAAACCTTTATCCATGGTCGCGGTACTGCCGTCGGTAGGGTACTTGCGAATCATGATCGTTTCGGCCCGCCGTTGCGGCCGGGTATATGCTCGGTCATCACGATCACTTTGCCATCGAGTGCTAGATCACGGGTCATGGTGGGGGTCCCGGGATCGCTCTTCCAATTGCCCACGAAGCCTTCCGGGCCCGCGGCCAGTAGAAACCCTGCGGTAGCCATCAACAAGGCTGGATAATTCGCTGTCTTCATATGTCTCCTTCAGGTCAGCCAATTTGGCTCGCCTTATCGGTATATCACAGTTGCCTATGATATTTGTCTACTCCGAGTTGATCCAGCATGGCACTTTTTTCGCGTAACGGAACCCTCCCTTGGATTGTCCAAGCAGAAGGAGATTCTCATGAAAAACAAATCAAATCAAACGATGCGGGCGGTAGCGATTGATGAATTTGGAGGGATCGAGAAGATGAAGCCGCGGGAACTGCCGGTGCCGGAGGTGGCGACCGATGAGATCCTGGTCCGGGTGGATACCGCGGGGGTCGGCGTTTGGGATCCGTTTGAACGCGAGGGCGGGTTCGCTAAAGAGTTCGGCATGCAACCCAACTTTCCTCATGTGCTGGGGTCGGATGGCGCGGGAACTGTGGAAGAGGTGGGCGACGAGGTTCATAATCTCAAACGCGGCGACCGGGTTTACGGTATTAACTTCATGAATCCCAAGGGCGGCTTTTACGCGGAATATACGGTGATCAAAGCCAATAATGCGGCGAAGATCCCGCAGGCATTGTCCACACGAGATGCCGGCGTCTTGGCGGTCGATGGCGTCACCGCGCTGGATGGTCTGGATAAAACGTTACAGCTCAAAGCCGGCGAATCCATTCTGATTCTTGGCGCCAGCGGCGGCGTCGGCCATTTGGCGGTTCAACTGGCCAAGCGCATGAAAGCGCGGGTTCTGGCCGTGGCCTCCGGCCAAGATGGCGTGGAGTTTGTGAAACGGCTGGGAGCCGACAAGGTCATCGACGGGCATCGAGAGGATATTCTCAAAGCGGCGCATGAATTTGCGCCGAAGGGTCTGGATGCCGCTTTGTTGATGGCTGGCGGGAAAGCGGCGGAGCAGGCGATTGCGGCGCTGCGGAAAGGCGGCCGGGCCGCTTACCCGAACGGCGTGGAGGACGTTCCTCAGGCGCGTGACGGCGTGAAGGTCATGAGCTACAACGGGGAGCCCGATCCGCAGACGTTTGCCAAACTGAATGAATTGATCGATGGCGGGCCGTTTGAAGTCCACATTGCGCGGACCTTTAAGTTGGAGGATGCGGCCGAGGCCCAGCAGGCACTTAATAATCATTACCTCGGCAAGCTGGCTCTGGTTTTGAGCTGACTCGAAGGAAAAACCGCATCGTGGCTACAGCGGCCGATTCTTTGGTGCGGATGAGAGGACTTGAACCTCCACTCCCTTGCGAGAACTAGAACCTGAATGCAAAACAGCATGCGGCGTGGAATGGCTTAGCGTGGCGATTCAATCAATTACTGATTTGGCACTTGGCGTGTAGTTGGGGCGGTTCCGGCGAAGGATTTGCTTCGGATTTGCTACGGGGCAGCGGAGCGTCAGGCGCCCCCGCTAGTCGGCCCACGCACGATGCAGGGCCAGGGACGCAAGAGTGCCGCCCGATCTAACATAACATTTTGGCGAAATAAGTCCGGACTCGCCAAGATCCAATTACTATGGCCAACGCGTATGTTGAAGCGCGTCCGAAGGGCCGCCCAGAAGGGTCGGCCATAGAGGACTATGTAGTGGAAGACCACACGGGGCATGTGCTCGGCACTTTCAAGACACAGAAAGAAGCAATTGATTGGGCGGAAGGGAAGGGTCACGCTCCTCTTGTCGCTCGCGTCCGGCATCTGAGTGAAAAGCAAAACCCCGGCCATTGGCGTTCGGCCTAGAGGTCTCAACCCAGCCTGTCACTGCATTCAACCCGGTCTATTAGCCGAAAGATTACCCGCAAGATTATGGGCTGATATAAAATGCTTGCCTTAAGCTGGAACTTGGCTTCTGTAAGAGTCCGGACACGGACCCTCGTCAATGTTTGCGAAGTGCGCGAGACGCTCACTCAGGCATATCTGGATGCCACCGAGGCCAATCGCAAAGCTTCGGAATCCGTTGGCGACATGCACGCCCCCGAATGGCTGGAAGCAACGAAAGAAACGCGGCTAGCCTGCGAGACGGCGCTTGCGGCATTAAAACTTCACATCCGCGAACATGAGTGCTGAATATTAACGTCAACTTCCGGTAGTTGCTGAACTGCTCTGGCCCTCAATCCCTTGTGCAGCTTTCAGGCAGACTTTACAAAGTGATGCTCTTTCTGGGTGTGTGAGCTTGGATATGGCATCGACTAACGTGAATGATTCGCCTGGGCGAATGCCGCACAGGGCTCGGTGGTCAGAAGTCTGCCGCTTGAGGTGAAAGCGTGTCACGACCGTCCTGACCCAAATCTAGCACCCATATTTCGTATCAGTAAAATCAGTTAGTTGGTGCTGCTAGTACCGAGAATTAACCAAAGTGTAACCGCTAGACAGCCTAAAGACTACCTAGTCAATAGACTAGGGCGGATGCTACCAGCGAGTGTGAAAATATTTTGAATCTCCTGAGCAGGGCTGGCACCACGCGCGCACGTCTCTTTCCTGATCCAGCCCGTGCATCCTTTCTCGCGTTGGGATGCGCGGGCTTCTTTTAGGGAATCCCTCACCGTGGGCATTCCCATTCGTCAAGTGCCGCTTCAGCGTTTACGAGCGCTGTCCTGAGCTTGCCCATTTCTAAATTGGTACGTACGCTACCCAGTGCGATCAGCGTCACCTGTACCTTGTGGGCATCGAAAATTTTCGCATTAGCGGGCCGTGCTTGAATGCCTTCGAGAAACTCTATCGCCTGCCAGATATGCGCCTCAGCCTGCCAGACATCCTTCAATTCTAGATGCGAGATCAAATCACGAAGATATGAAGCGAACGTTTCTGCATTGAAGACCACTTCACATGAGTTTATACGAGACCCGCAAATCCTCTTGTAAACTGCTTAACTGCTTGTAAACTGCTTGTAAACTGCTCATAGCCGCTTAGCCCGGCGAGGCGACAAGCAGGGAACCCTGCGTTGCTGGCGGCTACACCACCATAGGGCATCGCAAAGGGAGCGATGGAAGATCCCGTATCAGAGCTGCGAGAGCTTGGGCTAACCATAGAGATCGATCAAACGGCCGCAAGTCTGCCGAGCTCACAACCGCTGATTTCAAAGATTACAGGGAGCGTGAAACATCCGAAGGCATGTCCCATTCGACCATTAACTACCGCTTTTCCTTGATCCGCGCTGCGCTCAATCTGGCGACGAAGCAACCGCCGTCGCGTGTCGGCAAGATTCCATACATCCCAATCGTTCACGTTGAGAATACGCGTGACGGGTTCCTGGAGTATGACGATCACACTGCCGTACTCGATGCCCTACCCCGCTCGCTCAAGGCGCTGTTTGTAATTGCCTTTCACTCTGGCTGTCGGCTTGGCGAAGTTCTCAACATGCGGTGGTCTGACGTAGGCTGGCGGAACCGTGTGATTCGGCTTCCAAAGACGAAGAACGGCACCAAGCGCAACCTTCCGTTTTGGGGCGGGATTGAAAAACAGTTGAAGGCACAGAAGGCGTATCGAGATGAGCATCATCCGGATTGTGAGCACCTGTTCTTCTGGATGGCTGAGGACTGCGGGTTTAACAGCACTCACGGCGGCGTCAGGATCGCCGCGGGATCGCCGGTACGCGACTTCAGAGGCTCATGGACCAACGCCGTAAAGCAGGCTCACAAGGCGAACAAAAACGTTATGCCTGCGCTTCTGTTTCATGACCTGCGACGTTCAGGGGTCCGGGTCATGGTGCAAGAAGCCGGCATACCTGAAGCTCAAGCCATGCTTATCAGCGGCCATAAGACGCGGGCGATGCTGGAGAGATACGACATCGTATCGCTAAAGAATATCCAGGATGCGGGCGCCAAGCTGGAAGCCTGTAGCCGGACGAAGCAAACCGCTTAGACACACATTTGCTTTGTTATTTGCCTCGGGGAGCAAAACAAGCCCATCGGCAACGGTGGGTCGCTTCGCTTAAGTTCCTTTGTTTTGTTTGGTGCGGATGAGAGGACTTGAACCTCCACTCCCTTGCGAGAACTAGAACCTGAATCTAGCGCGTCTGCCAATTCCGCCACATCCGCAGGATGGTGGGTCGATCTTATTGTCGAGTAGGCCGCCTGCGGCTGTCAACCTGCGCCGCGGTGGACAGCGTCTCCGACCCAACCGTCTTGCGCGAGCGCAGCGTTTCAATCAAAAGCAACACGCGCTGCTCAATCTCATCGCGCACTTCGCGGAAGACTTGTTCCGGCTCGCCGATCGGATCGGGAACATCCCATTCTTCCACCGGCACGGGATTTCTCAACTGCAGCTCGTAACCCGACATGTTGATGATCAGGTCCGCGCCGCCCGCAAGCTGGCCCATCTCCTTGGGATAAAAATCGCCTAAATCGATGTCCTTTTCGAGCATTACCAAGTGCGTGAGCGGCGCCACGGCGAGCGCGGGCGCAAGTCCAGCGCTCTGCGCTTCCAAAACGTCCGAGCCGTGGGCGCGCGCGAAAGCCTCCGCCATTGGGCTTCGACAGGCGTTGCCGAGACATACGAATAATACCCGAGTAATCGCCACTGATTATTAGTCTACCGAAGCCGGAGCACTTTTCATGCCGGCTAGGGAATTTTCTCCAGAAACATAAGGTGAATGCGGGTATCGTCGGTGAGCTCCGGGTGGAAAGTCGCAGCCAAATGGCGGCCTTGCTCCACCAACACCGGATCGCCCCCATAACTCGCTAGTACATTGGCGTCCTTGCCCACGCGACGAATAATAGGAGCGCGAATGAACACGGCTTCCAGGCCGCCGTCCATGCCCACGGGATCCAGATGGGCGATGCGGCTGTCGAGCTGCCGCCCGTAGGCATTGCGCTCCACCTGCATGTCCATTAACCCGAGCGAAGCCTGCTGTGAGTTGCCAACATCGGTCGCGAGCAAAATTGCGCCCGCGCATGTCCCGAAAATCGGCCGGCGGCGGCCGAAGTCGCGCAAAGGATCAAGAAGCTTCTCTTCTTCCAGCAGCTTCACCATGGTGGTGCTTTCGCCGCCCGGAATGATCAGCCCCTGAACACCTTCCAGCTGGCCGGCGGTGCGAACTTCCACGGCTTCGGCGCCCGCGCGCTCCAGTGCCCGCTGATGCGCCTGAAAATCTCCCTGCAGCGCAAGCACTCCCACCCGCTTCTTCCCCGCCATTACCAGCCTCGCGTTTGCATCAACTCCGATTCCGGCAACTTCGCGATGTCGAGTCCGAACATCGCCGTCCCTAGCTCTTCGCTGGCTTCGAGCAACTTGGCCGGATCGTTGTAATAAGTGGCCGCCTTCACGATCGCGCGGGCGCGCGCCTCGGGATCCGACGACTTGAAGATCCCCGAGCCCGACGAACACCGCTTCGGCGCCCAGCTGCATTACCAATGCGGCGTCGGCTGGCGTGGCGATGCCTCCGGCCGAGAAGTTGGGAACCGGCAGCTTGCCGTGCTTGGCGACGTATTCAATCAGCTCCAGCGGAGCTTGATGCTTTTTCGATTCCGCCACCAATTCCTCGTGCCCCAGCACGGTGAGCTGTTTCATTTCCTTCACGATGGTCCGGATATGGCGGACCGCCTCCACGATGTTCCCGGAGCCCGCTTCGCCCTTGGTGCGGATCATGGCCGCGCCCTCGGCAATCCGGCGCAGAGCTTCGCCCAGATTGCGCGCTCCGCATACGAAGGGCACTTTGAAATCCCGCTTGTCGATGTGATGCTCTTCGTCGGCGGGCGTCAGCACTTCGCTTTCGTCGATGTAGTCCACCGCGAGGGCTTCCAGTATTCGCGCCTCCGTGAAGTGGCCGATGCGAGCCTTGGCCATCACGGGAATGCTGACCTGCTGCATGATCTCGCGGATTTTCGAAATCGGCGCCATGCGCGCCACTCCGCCTTCTTTGCGAATGTCCGATGGCACGCGCTCCAGCGCCATCACCGCGGTGGCGCCGGCCTTTTCGGCAATCACAGCCTGTTCGGCGTTGGTGACGTCCATGATCACGCCGCCCTTCAGCATCTCGGCCAGCCCGGCTTTCAGGCGAAAGCTTTCATCCAGAAACATAACGTTCTCCTCTCACTAAACTAGTGCGGCCACTGCCCCTAGCGGCGCATGCGCTCGCACCCGCTCCAACTCTTCTTGAAATATGCGGCCCAGTACGGCGAGTCCCGAGCGGATTTCCTCCGGCGTCATCCCCGCAAAACTGATGCGCAGACCATTCGGCTGCGGCCGCGACACGGCAAAATACCTGCCTGGCAAATACGTCACGCCTTCGCGCTCGGCGCGCGGCAGCAACTCCGCGGCATCCAATCCTGCCGGCAGTTCCACCCACAAGCTCATCCCGCCGCGCGGCCGCGTGAATTTCGTGCCGGAAGGGAGATACGCCCCGCACGCTTCGATCGCTGCCTGCAATCGCTCGCGCCCGGCCACCAGCATGCGCTGGCGATGCTGCTCCAATCGCCCCGACTCCGCGAATCGCAACAGCACCGCCTGCGAAAGCTGATCGGTGTGCAGATCGCTCCATTGTTTCGTCTCGGTCAGCCTTTCGATCAGCGGACGCGGCGCGATCACCCAGCCGACGCGCAGTCCCGGAAAGGCCACCTTGGAAAAGCTGCGCAGCAAAATCGTGTCACCCGATTCGTCAAGACGTTTGATCGCGGGGATCGGCTCGCCTTCGTAAGCCAGCGCGCCATAAATGTCGTTCTCGATCACCATCACGCCGGCGGCCTGCGTGATTCGGAGCAAGCTCTTGCGCGCCGCCAGCGGCATGACGGAACCCGTCGGATTTTGAAAATTCGGAGTCACGCAAAGAAGCAGCGGACGCTCCCGTGCGATGGTGCGTTCCAGGATTTCCAGATCGATGCCATTCCGGCCGACCGGAACGCCGATCAATCGAGCGCCCGCGCGCTCAAACACGCTGCGAGCACCCGGATACACCGGATCTTCCATCAGCACTGGCGTTCCCTGGCCGATCGTGCGCTGGAGCAGATCAAACGCTTGTTGGCAGCCGCTGGTGATCAGGATGTCGTCGGATTCGCGCGCCACGCCTTCGGCTCGCGCTTGTTCCAACAGATAGCGCCGCAACGGCGGATAGCCGGATGGTGAGCCAAGCTGCAGAATGGATGCCGCGTCATCACTCGCGATCACTTCGGCGCAAGTCGTGCGAAACTCCTCGAGCGGGAACAGCAGTTCGGAAGGACGCGAGCGCGAAAAGCTGCTCGGTCCCGAGTATGGGGAAACATTCGCGGCGCCGTGCTCGGCATTGGCTTTACCCGCCACGAAACTTCCCCGCCCCACGTGCCCAGTGATCAGCCCCTCGGATTCGAGCAGCGCATAGGTCGCCGAAACCGTTGTTCGGTTCAGTCCAATCTGACCAGCCAATTCGCGAGTGGCTGGTAGGCGGCTGCCCTTGGACAACGCGCCCGATTCAATCAATTCCTCTCATCTGAGCATGGAGTTGACGGAAAAGAGGCGTCTTATCCCGGGGATTCAGTGGCGTAATCGGAAGCATGCCAATCCATCCAAATGATATCATAATTGACGGACTGCAGGCGCCATTGGCTGGCCGCCGTGGCCTCGGATTTTCCCAAACCAAGCGCCCTCGTCGACTGGAGGGGAAACGTTTCGGCAGGATCGTACACTTGTTAGAAACGTCCCTTCCGAACGACTACCTTGAGTGTGGGAGGAACTGAGTCCATTCCAGCGGGCGCACATCAGGGTGACCTGTACAAGGACGCGGCGGATAAATTCGGGTCCGCGCTCGAAAGGCTTGCGAGCGCTTACGAAGCTGATCCGGAAAAACGCCGTGACCTGAGCCAGGACATTCATTTTCAATTGTGGCGGAGCTTCCAGCGCTACGATGCCCGCTGTTCCCTGCGGACCTGGGTCTATCGCGTCGCCCACCATGTTGCCGCGTCGCACGTCCTTCGCGAGCGCAAGATCTTTTCAAATCTCGTGAGCCTGGAAGAACTCGAAATGCTTCCTGACAAGGACCAGGGCCATGTCGGCGCAGGACAAGTTGAGATGGGACACATTGAGATGGACCAGCGCAGAAATCTCGAGCGGCTGTCAACATTGATTCGGCAGACTCAAACCGCTCGACCGCCAGGTCATCATCAGCTATCTCGAGGAGATGGACGCGGTATCGATCGGAGAAATCACGGGGCTATCGCCCGGGAACGTCGCCATGAGAATACACCGGATCAAGAACATTCTGGCCCGGCGGTTTCACCAAGGAGGCAGCCATGCCGAATGACCCCTCCGGAAACGACCCAAGAAAAATCTGGCAAAACCAGCCAACGGAGCCATCGACCATGACATTGCTAATGATTCGATCGAAGGTGCGGGAACTTCACGCCAGGACCCGCCGGGAGTTGCTTGGGATCCTGGCCGGTCCACTCGCTGTCAGCGTCTTCTTCGCTTTCAGCATAAAGGAGTTCCGCGGCTTTGCCCCGGTACCGCAGCTGATATTCGTCGTCGCCATCGTCTGGAGCATGGCCGGGCTGTATTTCCTCAATCGGGGGATGTGGTCACGGGCGATGCCGGGAGACGCGGCTTTAAGCACCGGTCTCGAATTTTACCGCCGGGAGCTCGAGCGCCGACAGCACCTTTTTCGTCGCCTGCTGCTGTGGTCTTTCGGGCCGATTCTTCTCGCGATCGCCACGTTAGTTCTACTTCTAGCGATGGCTGGTGGCGCGAGATTTTTCCCGAATGGCATGCCCTTCCTGGCACTTGTGGTCATCTGGATAGCCGCGTACTTCGGCATCAGGATGCGGGGGCAGCGGGAACTTCAGCGGGAGATCGATGATCTAAACGAGATTGAGAGGGTCAACCAATGATTTTGCCCCAGAATGTAGCCCGCTCTGGAGTAATTCGGATGATCGGTGCATCGTCAGCGAGCATTCCTTGGGCATACTGCGGATATTTGGCTCTTAATTTGCGAATCGCCCGGGCGTGCTCTGCGTGCGCCGACTTCGGCATCAGCTTTGCTTTTCCACGTATCAAAATGAACCAGAGTTGTGTCCAGTCCTCGCCGTATTCGTCGATCAAAAGCGCTACGCGAGGTACCGTCCGGATGTTTTGCAAACGTGCCAGTCGTTCTGGTGTAACACGCTTCGGTTTTCGGTCTATAGCTGTGTAGAAAGACTTACCGTCATAAACAAAACAAATCGGCACGATGTGTGGCCGATCCTTGTCGTCCAACGTCGCAAACCTCGCAACTCTGGCCTTCTTTAGCTTCTTCTGAACCGCGCCGGAAATCTTTTGTCTCACGCTGCCAATGGCGCGTACTTGTCGAGCACGCCGAGAATTTCGTCGCGAGTTAAATCAGGAATCGGCAGCAGCGCGCGTTGGATTCCAACCTCACGGTATTCGGCGAGAGCCGCCTTATCGGGCGGCGCCCCGAACACACTGATCGAAAGCGTCGAGAAATCCCGCTTACCGGCCGATGCCGCTTGACGCAACCGCGCGACGGCTTCTTTCGGGTTGAAACCCGGTCTGCCGATGGGCAACCAGCCATCGCAAAATTCCACGACACGCTTCAAAGTATGGTCGCTATCGCCGCCGAGGAGTATCGGTGGGTGAGGCCGTTGCGCCGGCTTAGGGTAAGACCACACGGGATCGAAGTTCACCATTTCTCCGTGGAAGGCTGCCTCCTCCTGCGTCCATAGGGCCTTCATCGCCAGAATGCGTTCGCGCATCAGCTTGAAGCGAGTTTCGTAGCGCGCTCCGTGATTCTCCATTTCATCGACATTCCAGCCACCACCAATACCGAAAAGGACCCGCCCGTTGGACAACTGATCCAGACTGGCCACGGCCTTCGCCGTCACGATGGGATCGCGCTGCGGGATGAGGCAAATGCCCGTGCCTAGCAAGATTTTGGTTGTCGCAGCGGCGGCAAACGACAACGCAACGAACGGGTCGTGCGTATGGGAATAAGCTTTGGGCAGCTCTCCGCCGCCGGGATAGGGAGTGCGGCGAGAAATCGGAATATGGGTGTGCTCCGGCAGCAGCAACGATTCGAATCCGCGCTCCTCGGCCGCGCGCGCCAGTTCGCGGATGTCGATTCCATAGTCTGTTGGAAAATAGAAAACACCTACACGCATGCTCGGTTCTCCTGTCCTTCCGAACATTATAACGGCCAACGTCCGGATAACGGCCCGCACCCCGGACGGCCGGGTCGCGGTTCTTTGCCAAGCGCGGTCTCGTCATTCGATGATGGCTCGCCTGGACTAGGTGGGGCACCGCGCGGGATACTGAACATATGGTCAGGTCGGTGGAAGGAATCTATCGCAACGGGAAGGTCGAGCTCGTCGAGCTTCTCACTGAGGCCGAGGGTTCACGCGTTATCGTGACCTGGGTCCATCCTGCCGAGCCGGTCGATCTTCGTGAACGAGGAATCGCGGAGACTCAAGCGGCCGATCTGCGCCGCAGGCTGACTCCGTTCGCCGAGGATTGGGATCGGCCCGAAATGGCCGCCTACGATGATTACCACCGCGGTGATGTTATACGGACCGACCGGTTTGATCGTGGTTTCGCGTCGAACCCACTCCATATGTAACAGGCGGGATTGTGCCTGCAACGGCACAAAACCTAGTTGGTTCCGCCATTCTTCTGCAGCCGAGGCAGCCCAAATGATCAACAGGTCTTCGATCGCGGCGCCCATGTCCAGCTCCTGCGAAACGATGATGACGCCGGGGCTCGAATGGTTTTCAAGGAAACGTGCCAAATGAGCGGGCATCGTCTTTCGATCGTGCGAGATCAGAATTCGCCCGGACTCGGCGGCGAGTCGCAACACAGTGGCATCCGAGGCACCAATCACACGACCCTCGCGTGCGTCGCAGAAGTCAACGGCGGCCTCTCTTCTGCGAAGGCCCAGGACAATTCGTTGATTGAAATCCTCGTCCGCCTGAAATCGGGGCGTCATGCGCCCGGGCGATTAGCTCGCTGGCGGGCGTCCGTCAAGCGCGCGTAGAGACCGGGACTATTTTGGCGCGCTTGTTGGCGAAGGCGTTCAAAGTCCTCCGCACCTTGCCGGAGATACTGGTCCATCTCTTCGCGATTCGCCAGATAAAACGCCAACGACCCGAGAACCTGCTCAAGCGTGAGAGCCGGAAAGGATTCGGCAATTCCTTCAGGGGACTCACCCCGCAGAAATGCGTGCACTACGGAATCCAAAGACACTCGAGTTCCAGCGACGACGTAGGCCCCGGAACGTTCCTCGATATAGTCCTTTGCCATCCTAAGCTCCTCCTTTAGATTACATGATCGTGTAATGCCACCCGTGATCGGGAGGCCGTGTGGGAGACACCGACCCCACGTGGCCTATTTTCCCTTCCTGCCCCCAATGGCTCGTCGATGCAGTTATGACAAACTGGACGCTGTGCAAAATCGTGTCACGTCTTTTACTCCCTTGCCTGTCCGGTGGCCACATCCGGTCAGTGTTCTGACTCGGCAGGTTTCCGTCGTAGACCGACCGATATTCGCCGAGAACGAATGGAAGACGATGTTCGACATGCGTGAGTCGGAAGAGCGGGACGTCCTCGAAAAGAGCCATTGGATGTGTGTCGAATCAGAGTGCACGCCACCATGCAATAAGGATTCACTTCTGCAAAGCTCGGCATCCGATTTGAGGGCCGCAATGCTGGCGTTTCAGATTTGGGCGCCAAAAGGGTGGATGGGCCTCATTATCAACGCCGAATCAACAAGCGATGGTTTGCGCAGAGTGGCTAACGTCCAATTCGCCGAGCCCTACGGGGTTTGCCCGTGGGCCAGCCTTGTGAAGATCGACAATCTTTTTGTGGATGAACTGAAGGCGCTGATCGACGGAACGCTTTCCGCGTTGCGATCTGAGTCTATCCCATCCCGAAATCCCTTCCAATACCTCGAAATCGGACTACAGACTGCCGTCATCATGGTAAGGCTGGCGCGCTTCTCTGGATGATCGGGTTGGACGCGTTACTTGCGGCGCAAGGAGCGGCAAGGTTTTCGGCGCGGCTTTGTCGCCTGCTCGGAAAAAACACACGAGTCTTTCCGGTTGACTATGCCGATCGCCAGCCAGCCTATACAATTGGCGAACTAGCGGCGGATATCTATGACTTGAGAAATCAGATGGCGCATGGCGATCGGATTCGGCCGAAATACCTTGAGAAGAACGAGTTCCGGTTCGAGCCTCCCGTGCCCCATTACCTGACGCTCGGGGAATTTTCGCGCCAGTCGATTATCTCGGAGGCGGCGTTGTTTACTCTATGCGCCGCGCTGCGCAAGGTGATACTCGGCGGGCACCTTGATCTTTTGCCGAACCAAAGACGATGGAAGAAATGGCTCGACGAGGAATGAAACAGTGGTTGGCTATCTTCGACCTTTCGTGCTGATCTGCGACCGGCCGCGATTTCGGGCCGAAGGGACCCAACGATCTATTGGGGGGGACGCCAGACCGGAGAGCGCCAATTAGGCCGCACGCGCAACCTGGGAACCCGCCATTCACCGCCGGCACCTCGGTTTGACACCCCGCCGCCCGATTCGGTAACCTAAATTGACTGTAAGTCTCGAACAGAGAAGTTCTGTCTTTATGAAAACTCATATTCCGTCCCCGGGGGAAATCGTGCGCCAGTGGCACGTTGTCGATGCCGCCGATCAAGTACTCGGCCGGGTTGCCAGCGCGGCAGCACTGATCCTGATGGGCAAACATAAGCCCACCTACACCACCTTCCTGGACACGGGCGATCACGTGATCGTGATCAACGCCGAAAAAATCAAGCTCACCGGCCGCAAGGAAGATCAAAAACTTTATCGCCGCCACTCCGGGTATCCGGGCGGCCTCACCGAAGTTGGCGCCGCCAAAATGCGCGCGACGCGCCCTACCAGAATGATCGAGCACGCAATCGCGGGAATGCTCCCGAAGACCAAGCTCGGCAAGCAAATGTACCGCAAGTTGAAGGTTTATGCAGGGGACAAGCATCCCCACCAGGCGCAACAGCCGGTGGCGCTCGCAAAGTCGTAATGGTCAGAATGTTTTTCCCGCCCGCGCTAACCTCCAACCAACCAGCTAACAGCAAGGAAGGTATTTGAGTGGCAGGATTAATCCAGCATTTAGGAACCGGCCGCCGGAAAACCGCGGTCGCTCGCATCTTTTTGCGATCGGGTAAAGGCCAGATTACGGTCAACGGGCGGCCCTTTGATAATTACTTCGTCAATGAAGCAGCGCGCGCTCTGGTGCGCCAGCCGCTGCTGGCGGCCGAGATGGCGGACAAGTTCGACATCATTATTTTGGCGGACGGCGGCGGACCCCACGGTCAGGCGGGCGCGGCGCGGCTGGGCATTGCCCGCGCGCTGCTGGAGTTCAACGCCGAGCTGCGTCCGAAGTTGAAGCAGCTTGGACTGCTGAGCCGCGACCCGCGCTCTCGCGAGCGCAAGAAGTACGGTCAAAAGGGCGCGCGAAAGCGGTTCCAGTTCTCGAAGCGCTAAAGATTTACAGTGTTCACAAGAGTGTGAACACGGCACGCAAGAGTGCGTGCGCCACGCTTGGTTTCGGCAGGGCACACAAATTCCGCTTTGGGCCGTGTGCGCGGGCGCGATCGGGCGAACCAGTCACCCAGTAACAAAGGAGGCATTTTGCCATCAATTTCCATGAAGGAATTGCTCGAAGCCGGCGTTCACTTCGGGCACCAGACCAAGCGCTGGAATCCAAAGATGAAAGAGTACATCTTCGGCGAACGTAACGGAATTTACATCATCGATCTCCAAAAGACCCTGAAGCTGTTCAAAGACGCCATGCGTTATGTGGCGGAAGCCGCCGCGCAAGGCAAGACCGTGCTGTTTGTCGGAACCAAGCGGCAAGCCCAGGAAGCCATCGCCGAAGAGGCCACGCGCTGCAGCCAATACTACGTCAACCAACGCTGGCTGGGCGGTTTGCTCACCAATATGTTGACCGTGCAAAAGTCGATCAAGCGTCTCAAAGAGTTGGATATCATGGCGGCCGAGGGCGCCGGCTACGAAGGCCGCGTCAAGAAGGAAGCCAGCAGGCTGGAACGCGAGCGCAAACATCTGCAGCAGAATCTCGCGGGCATCAAGGACATGCAGGGTTTACCCGACGTGCTGTTCGTGGTGGATTCCAACAAGGAAGCCATCGCGGTGAAAGAAGCGCGCCGGCTCGGCATTCCGGTAGTCGCGGTGGTGGACACCAACTGCGATCCGGACGAAGTGGATCACGTGATACCGGGCAATGACGATGCGCTGCGCGCGATCCGGTTGTTTACAACCAAAGTCGCCGACGCGGTGATCGAAGGCCGGGCTCTCGCCACTGAGCAGGATTTCGCGGCCGAAAAGATCATCACCGACGAAACTCCGACCGAAGAGATTCTCGAGTACACGCAGTTCGATCCGCAGCAGCTCGATCAGCTCATGTCGGAAGGTCTATCGGACGAGGATCTGCCTTCCATGTCCCTGCCTCGCAAGGGTCCGGGGTCGGAAGCGGCCGAAGAAGTCACTACCGGTACCAAGACGGTTGAATAACGCGAACGACACCAAATGAACGAAATCATGGAAATCAGTGCGAAATTAGTCAAGGAGCTCCGCGACCGTACCGGCGCGGGCATGATGGAGTGCAAGAAGGCCCTGGTTGAATCCAAGGGCAATCTGCCGGAAGCCGAGATCATCCTGCGCAAGGCCGGCATCACCAAGGCTGGAAGCAAGGCCACGCGCACCACGCGGCAGGGCATCATCGGCAGCTACATCCACCCCGGGTCGCAACTGGGCGTGTTGGTGGAGGTGAACTGCGAGTCCGATTTCGTCGCACGCACCGACGACTTTCAACAACTGGTGAAGGACCTGGCAATGCAGGTGGCCGCGGCCGACCCGCAATTCATTCGCAAGGAAGACGTCACCGCCGAAGCGCTGGACAAGGAGCGCGACATCCAGCGCGCCCGCGCCTTGCAGGAAGGCAAGCCGGAGAAGATGGTGGACAAGATTGTGGAGGGACGCTTGGCCAAATTCTACGAGGAGATTTGCCTGTACGAGCAGCCGTTCATCCGCGATAACGCCACTACCATCGGCGATTTGATCAAGTCGGCCATCGCCAAGCTGGGCGAGAACGTTTCGGTCTCGCGCTTCGTCCGCTTTAAGGTCGGCGAAGCCGCGCTGATCGAGGAGACAGCGGAAAAGTCGGCGCCCAAGGCTTAGGAATCCGCTAGCTGACGCGCGCGGCTCAGTTAGCATGCACACATGCCTAAATACCAGCGCATTGTTCTCAAGTTGAGCGGCGAGGTTCTGGCCGGCGGAAGCGCCTTCGGGATCGATCCGGCGCGCGTGAAGAGCTTGTCGGAAGAGATCGCCGAGGTGGCCCGCACCGGAGTGCAGATCGGCCTGGTGGTCGGCGGCGGCAATTTCTTTCGGGGCGTGGCGGCGGCGGCCATGAACATGGACCGCGTTGCCGCCGACCACATGGGCATGCTTGCCACCGTGATCAATGCGCTGGCGCTTCAGGACGCGCTCGAAAAGGCCGGTGTGCCAACGCGCGTGATGACCGCCATCCAGATCCACCAGGTGGCTGAACCCTACATTCGGCGGCGCGCCATCCGGCATCTCGAGAAGGGCCGCATCGTCGTATTCGCGGCCGGCACCTCGAACCCGTATTTCTCCACCGATACGGCGGCCACTCTACGGGCCCTCGAGATCCACGCCGACGTGATTGCCAAAGGCACGCGCGTGGACGGCGTGTACGATAAGGACCCGTTGCGTCACTCGGACGCCGTGCTGTTCCCGGAAGTCAGTTATCAAGATGTCCTGGCAAAAGCGCTCAAAGTTCTCGATGCATCCGCGGTGGCGATGTGCCGCGACAATCAACTCCCGCTTGTGGTTTTCAACTTGAACGTGTTCGGCAATATAATGCGTATGTCGATGGGCGAGCCCATTGGGACGCTCATTCACTAGGCTGATCCTATGAAAAACGAACCCCCAACAACCACTCCGACCGCTCAGAACTTTCAGAGCGTGAAAGATGTCGACTCCCACGCCAAATCCAGAATGGACAAAGTGCTGTCCGACTCACAGCACGAAATGGCGGGCGTGCGTACCGGGCGCGCTTCGGTAAGCCTGCTGGACAACGTGCGGGCGGACAATTATGGAACGCCGGCGCCTCTCAACCAATTGGCGACCCTGCATGTGCCCGAGCCCTCGCTCATCACCGTGCAGCCGTGGAACGTGTCACAGATCGGGAGTATCGAAAAAGCCATTCGGACAGCCGATTTGGGGCTGAATCCATCCAACGACGGAAAGCTGATTCGCGTGCCGATTCCCCCGCTTACCGAGGAGCGCCGCAAGGAGCTGGTCAAGAAGGTCCACCATATCGCCGAGGACCATCGCGTGGCGCTGCGCAACGTCCGGCGCGACAGCAACGAGCACATCAAGAAGCTGTTGAAGGACAAACTGATCAGCGAGGATGACGAACGCCGCGCACTGGACGAGGTCCAGAAACTGACGGATGGCTACATCGCGAAGCTGGATCAGGCCGTCAAGACCAAGGAAAAAGAAGTCCTGGAGATCAAGTAGGGCCTTCTTCGTGGACCCGCACGCCGGCCTTTCGGCTGGAAGGGTATTCGAGAACCAGCGTACCGGCGTGATCCGTCACCGCCTCCCGCATCTCCTCGTCATCCGTCTCAACCAAATAGGTTTGCCCGGGCTTGAGACCGATCACCAGTGCGGTCCCTCCTTCGGTTGAAAATCGAAACGGGGCGCGTCCGAAAAAGACGCCGGTTTCGCCCAGCTGCAGGGGCTCCAGACTGTCCCGCCGCGGTCCGGTGAACCCGGCGCGGTTAGATTCACCACCGTGACTCGGCCTTCGTGAAACAGTTCCGCGTGTCCGCCATACAGCCCAAACCAATCGGCGTCTTCCTCCCAACTCGATCGGACGAACAACGCTCCCGAGTCTTGGTCATGAAAGACCAATGGGAGCTGAAAGTAGCTCAGTCCGGGTTGGTAAGGATTGGCCCACAGAAACTCGTACGGTGCTCCAAATGGAGTCATCATCGAGAAACGATCCTGGATCAGCCAGCCTTGCAGGAACTGATTGTCCAATCCGTTGTTATCGTAGGCCACCATGCTCAATCCGGCCGCCCGCGCGACTGCGGCGCGATTGAGGTCGGGCTGGGCACTACTTGAATCAATGTCACCGAAAAACATCGGGATGCGGAATTCGTTTTCTGGGGCGCGGTACGGCGCCGGATAGTTCCCCGCGACAAGATACTTCGGCAGATGCGCGAAATAATCGGGCGCGGCCTCGCGCAGATCGATCATCAAGTTGTCGCGGACGGCGTGCAGGATTTCGAGCAACGGGTACACGTCCGGGAGCAGCAGCGTGCTGCTTCCGCCTTCCAGCGCAGGCGCGTATGCGCTACGCCACCATCGGCGCACCAGTTCCCGCAGCGGCGCTTCTTCGGAATGCTTAGCGTCATCTGCGTGCTCAGCGTCGGCGGCGATTGCGATCCAAGCCAGAATTTTGTCACGCTGAACGCTAACGCCATCGGAGGCCGGCTTTCGAATTAACTCCCGGATCTTCGCGGCCAGCGCCATGGATTCCTTGGGGCTGAGTAGCGGCTGGCACCAGTCGTAGACCAGCGCGAGTTGCCTGAGTTCGTTGCCTGGGCCCAGCGCCCACTCCACTGCCCGTTTTCCCGCGGCGCCGTCGCCAGCAACGGCGTAATACAGCGCTAGCGCGAAGCCCGGCTCGGGTAGATTAGCTGAGCCTTTGACCAGCAATTCAAACTGCCGCCAGCGCGGCGATTGCCGCTCGCGTTCGCGCTTGAGCAGCCGGAGGCGCTGGGCGGTCAAGACCAGCCGGGGATGTTCGGTGTAGACACGAAACTCCTCGTCCTCCGAACGCGCCGCAAGGGCCGCTAGCAAGAGGAAGGGGATAATCGCAAAACGCATGAACGGTGGCTGGTAGCTGGTGCCAGGCAAAGCCAGCCACCAATAACTAGCCACCAATTGTGTCACACTGACACAGCCCGGGCAGCTTGCCGCCCCAGGAAATCCACGGAGCCTTGTGAAAACAAAAGGAAAACGGGTGGTGGACGGCGTGCAATTGGAACAAGCGAATTGATGAAGTGACCTTTGAAACCTGCCCTCTGCTTGCAACGCGTGGGACGGGGTCATGAGCGGACTGGTGAACGGCGTGCTTGCGGGAACCGGTGCTTAAGAGATTTGCAACCGCTTGGGGCTCTGATCGGCGAGTTGCAACAGAGGGATTTTTTTGGGTCGCTTCGCAAAATGAAACCGATTCGACTCTCATTTCGGAATGGTTTCGGCGGCGTTTGGCGGTCGTGGCGGGGATAGCAGGACGCGGGCCTCGTCAGGATGGAGCTGAAAGTTAGTTTCCGGCCAGACGTGCCAATGCCAGATCCTGACCGCACCGGAACCGGCGGCTTCGACAGTCCTCACCAGCCGGTCCCCGGTGCGGGTTTCTTCGAACGCTTTCAGTGTAATCGAAGACTACCAACGTTACAAGAGAGTTATAGACGCCGAGTCCCGGATCGCCCCTGGAAGCTCCGCCGGTTCTGCTCTATAATCAGAGCAAGGCAAATCATGATTTTCCGGGCTGTTCTCCTTATCCTGGCTGTTTCTTGTTTGTACGCTCAAACCCCGGCGCCGGCGGCGCAGAAACCGGACGCGGCGAACCCATCCGCGAACCCAGGCCCGCCGCCTATTCAAATCCAGGTGAACGAAGTCATTGTTCCGGTGACGGTCACGGATGAAAAGGGCCGCTTTGTTTCGGATTTGGATCAGAAAGATTTCACTATCTTTGAAGAGGGCAAGCAGCAGGAGATCCAGTTTTTCACCCGGGAGCGCAGCCAGCCCGTGGTGGTCGGATTCCTGGTTGACCTCAGCAACGCCAGCCGTCTGCATTGGAAGAACTATCAAGACGCGGCCGTGGAGCTGGTGCAGAACATGGTTCCGGGCGACAACCCCAAGTTCAGCGGCTATCTGATCGGCTATTCCAATACGGCGGACTTGCTGCTCGACACCAGCACGGATCCCGAGCCGATGGTGCAGAAGCTCCAAAAGATGAAGCCCAGCGGCGGATCGGCGTTGTTCGATGCCATCTATATGGCTTGCACCAGCCGTAAGCTGATTCAGGGCGAGCCGATCGAGCCGCGCCGCGTCCTGGTGATCATCGGCGACGGGCACGACAACGCCAGCAAGAAGACCCTCGACGAAGCGCTGGAGATCGCGCAGCGGGAGCTGGTGACAATTTATGGAGTCAGCACCTCGGCCTTCGGTTTCGAGAGCGAGGGCAACAAAAACCTGGTCCGGCTGGCCGAAGAGACCGGGGGGCGCGTGGAATACCCCTTGGAAGACGTATTCAAGGACGTGAACGCGTACCTCTCGACGCCGTCCGACGAAGGCAATTACCCCCTGAAAGTGGGCACCGGCCAATATGCCGCCGAGTTGGCGAACGGAATGTACCGCGCCGTGGAGGCCGTGGTGGGCGAGGTGACCACGCAGTACATCATTCGCTACGTGCCGAACTCGACCGACACCAAGAAGCAGTACCGCGAGGTTCAAGTCAAAGTGAATCTGATGAACGTGAAGGTGCGGGCGAGGAAGGGATACTACCCGTTCGCACCATGATTTCTTTATCCGCGCAACGGACTGGCGCCTGCACTCATCGTTTATCCGCGCGACAGACCGGCAGGGCGCCGGCCTGTGCTTTTCGCGACGGCTTCCGCGGATTCCGCCGATAAGTCTGAGTAAAGCCCTATGCCGAACTCGGCCGTGATTTTGCAATCCCGCGTTGGTAGGTATTGCCTCGTCCAGGCTGACACGCCGGAGCACGGGACCGTGAACCTTGGGATTTTGCTCGAAGATCCCCAGACCGATGCGCTGCGCCTGCGTTTCCGCAGGGATCTGGAGTCGCTAGCGAACGAAGACCTGGACGTGCTGAACGCGCTCGCGCACGACTTGGCGCTAAAGGCTCACGAGCTGGGCGCGAAGAAACTGTTCGCGTACCTGGAAGACACGCTGTCGGGCGCCATCCGTATAACCGATCGCGAAGAAGTACTGGTGTCGGACTTCGACCGAACGCTCAACCGGCTGTATCTCGAAAACGTCCAGAGCAACGTGCTGGAATTTCGAACCCACCTTCCGCGTTATTCGCTCAAGGCCGCCGCCGGAAAGTTTCTCGAAAATCAGCAGGTCACCGCGGAGGGCTGGATCGAGGCCCCCCAGGATTTGCGCCTGGCCTCCGACATGTTTGCGGCTGAAATCGCCGGCCATTCCATGGAGCCGCGCATTCCCGACGGTTCACTGTGCGTTTTTCGATATGGAGTCGTGGGATCTCGCACCAGCCGGCTGGTGCTTGCCGAACAGCGCGACGGGACCGGCGACAACCGTTATGCCGTCAAGCGGTACCGCAGCGATACAAGTAAGACAGGAAAGTCGATCACGCTGGAATCCCTAAATCGGGAATATCCAGACTGGGATCTCGAACCCGACGAAGAAAAATACCGCATCATCGCCGAGTTCATGCGCGTGTTAGATTAGGCGCGCGCCGCGAGCTGGCGCACCACGTACGGTAAAATGCCGCCGTTCCGATAATACTCGGCTTCTTGCGGCGTATCGATCCGCACTACAACTTCGAACGTCTTCTCGCCCGCGTCGGAGATCGCCCACACGCGAGCGTTCGTGCCGGAAGCGACGGCTTGCGGGATACCGGTGATCGAGTACTTTTCAAAGCCGGTCAATCCCAGCGACTCGCGATTCTCGCCCGGCAGAAACTGCATCGGCAGCACGCCCATCCCGACCAGGTTGGAGCGATGGATGCGCTCGAAGCTCTCGGCGATCACCGCGCGAACGCCCAGCAAAAGCGTGCCCTTGGCGGCCCAATCGCGCGACGATCCCGAGCCGTACTCCTTGCCCGCGATGATCAGCAGCGGCGTGCCCTCTGCCTGATAGTTCACCGACGCGTCGTAGATGAACATTTTCTCGCCCGATGGCACATGCGTGGTCCAGCCGCCTTCGGTTCCCGGCGCCAGCATATTGCGCAGGCGGATATTTGCGAGCGTGCCCCGCACCATCACCTCGTGGTTGCCGCGGCGCGCGCCGTAGGAATTGAAATCGCCGGGCTTCACGCCGTGCTCGATCAAGAATTTTCCGGCTGGGCTATCGGCGGGAATATTGCCGGCCGGTGAGATGTGGTCAGTGGTCACCGAGTCCCCCAGCATCGCAAGCACGCGCAGACCGCCGAGATCCCGCACCGAAGTTGCCGGGTCCACCATATTTTCGAAATACGGTGGCTTGCGAATGTACGTGGACTTTTCGGTCCACTCATACAAATCGCCCTCCGGGACCTTCACCGAGTTCCAGCGATCGTCGCCCTGAAACACTTCCGAGTATTCCTTCTGGAACATTTCGGCGCGCACAGAACGATTCACCACGGCCTGCACTTCTTCGGGCGACGGCCAGATGTCCTTGAGGTAGACCCCTTGGCCGTTCGAGCCCGCGCCGATGGGCTCGCTATCGAGATCAATGTCCACGCGGCCAGCCAGCGCGTACGCCACCACCAGCGGCGGCGAAGCCAGATAGTTGGCGCGCACTAAAGAATTGATACGCCCCTCGAAGTTACGATTGCCGCTCAGCACCGCCGCCACCGTCAGCTTTCCTTTTTGAACCGCGTCGGCCACCGGTTCCGGCAACGGACCACTGTTGCCGATGCAAGTGGTGCAGCCGTATCCGACCAGGTTGAAGTGCAACTGCTCCAGATACGGCGTGAGGCCGGCGTCGTCCAGATAGTCGGTGACAACTTTGGAGCCGGGCGCCAAACTCGACTTCACCCAGGGCTGGGTTTTGAGCCCCTTCTCGACGGCTTTTTTGGCCAGCAATCCCGCGGCGATCATAACCGAAGGATTCGATGTATTGGTGCAACTGGTGATGGCGGCAATGACCACAGATCCATCGTGAATCGTGGACTTTGATCCATTGGTGGCAACCTCGGCGGACTTTTGCGCCGCGTTCAATGTATCCATGAAGTTCTTCTTAACATCCGGTAGATTGATGCGATCCTGCGGCCGCTTGGGACCCGCCATGGATGGAACCACCGTGCCGAGATCGAGCTCCAAAGCATCGGAATATTCGGGCTCCGGCGAGTCGGCAGTGAGAAACAGGCCTTGCGCCTTGGCGTACGCTTCCACCAGCGCGATCAGTTCCGGGGACCGATTGGTGAGCCGCAGATAGTCGAGCGTCTGGTGATCGATGGGGAAGAAGCCGATGGTGGCTCCATATTCGGGCGCCATGTTGCCGATGGTCGCGCGATCGGCAAGAGGCAGCGCGCCCACGCCGGCCCCGTGGAACTCGACGAACTTGCCCACCACGCCCTTCTTGCGCAGCATCTGCGTTACGGTGAGCACCAGATCGGTCGCGGTGCAGCCCGACGCCAGGCGGCCCTTCAGCTTGAACCCAACCACTTCGGGAAGCAGCATCGAGATGGGCTGGCCGAGCATGCACGCCTCGGCTTCGATGCCGCCCACGCCCCAACCCACCACGCCCAGTCCGTTGATCATGGTGGTGTGCGAGTCGGTGCCGACCAGCGTGTCGGGATATGCGAGCACCGGCGATTGCTTCTGGTCCGTGAACACCACGGGCGCCAGATATTCCAGATTCACCTGATGCACGATGCCGGTGTCGGGCGGCACCACGCGAAAATCCTGAAAGGCTTTTTGACCCCAGCGCAAAAACGCATAGCGCTCCTGATTGCGCTGGAACTCGAGCAGCGCATTAAACGCGAATGCGCCGGAGGTGCCGAACTGATCCACTTGGACCGAATGATCGATCACCAGATCGGCGGGGATCAGCGGATTGGCGCGCTTGGGATCGGAGCCCATGGTGCGCAGCGCATCGCGCATGGCCGCCAGATCCACCACGCAGGGCACGCCGGTGAAATCCTGAAGCAAAACGCGTGCCGGGCTGAAGTTAATCTCTTTGGCCTGGGCGCCGATTTTCCATGCCGCGACGTATTCAATATCGGCCGGCTTCACGGTAGCCCCGTTTTCAGTGCGCAGCAGGTTTTCGAGCAGGATCTTGATGGAATAAGGAATGCGGGAGATATTCGCGCCGCGCTTCTCCAGCGCTTCGAGCGCGTAGTAGCGGTACTTGGTGCCGCCGACGGTCAGAGTGGAAGCGGCTCCAAAACTATTCGATTGTGCCATTCAATTTCATTGTAGACGCTGGACTCTAATTAAGCCCGACGCGGCGGACTAAGTCCGCAAATCGAGGGTCGGCGCGGATGGGGTCGAAGTAGGGGTGTACTTTGAGGAATTGCAGAATATTCGACTGCTCTTTATAGGCCTGCTCGAGCCAATCGAAAGCCTGGTCATTTTCGCCGAGCCCCAAATAAGCGTTCACAAAAGCCGCCGCTGGAACGTAACCTGCCCTGCCGCGCTCATGCAGTTTCGCGAGGAGCCGAACAGCCTCGTTGCGCCGCCCAGCATGAGAATACGCCCTGATCAGCACACCGGTCGCGGCAGGACTACCGTGCGAAATCGAGATCGCTTTCTCCAGAACGGGGATTGCATCCTCAGGCTGATTGTTGGCGACCAGCGCGAATCCAAGGTACAAAAGGGCAGCTCCGTCATCCGGTTGCACCCTCAATCCGCTGCGCGACTCGCGTATAGACTCACCATAGCGACGAGACTGAAACAGAATCCAGGCTATGTTATCGCCCGAGACTGCAAGAGGGTCGAGCTCCCGCCCACGCTTTGCCCAGGCCACAGCCTCATCCGTACGTCCCTGGCATAGCAGCCACAAGGCAAGTCTGGCATGAGCAGCAGCGTCGTTGGGGTTCAATTCCAGGGCGCGTCGGTATTCAGCCTCGGCGTCGGCCCAATGCCACTGTTCCTGCAGCACGTTTGCGAGGACGGCATGCGCTTCAGCAAGGTCCGGGTCGAGTTCCAGCGCTTTTCGGGCGGCGCTGATAACTTTTGGGCGTGTCTGGTCGGGAGAAGCCCCGACAAAAACTGTGCCGAGTTCGCCAAAAGCAACTGCCTGGCCGAGGTAAGCGGGCGCAAACGTTGGGTCCATCTTTATCGCGTGCTCGAAATAAACCATGCTCTCCTCGATGGCAGCCCGGTTGTTGCTTTTGTCGAAAGCTGACCGGCCTTTCAGATAGCTCTCGTAAACTTCAGGCGCGACAGAACGCGCTGCGGTAAGCCTGGCGTGCTCTTTCCCGGTGGCCGTGACTTGGACCTCGTCAGCAATCGATTGCGCCAGCTCACTCTGGACAGCAAACACGTCCCGCAGCTCCCGATCATACGTTTCCGACCAGAAGTGCTCGTCGGTCGGGCCGCGAATCAACTGGGCCGTGACCCGAATCCGATTGTCCTGCCGCATCACGGAGCCTTCCACAATGGCATCCACGTTCAGCATTCTGGCGATCTCCGGCACAGATGCCTGCGGATTTTTGAATCGCATCACCGATGTGCGGGATATAACGCGCAGATTGTGCATCCTGGAGAGGCGGTCGATCAGCGCGTCGGTCATCCCATCCCCCAGGTATTCCTGTATCGGATCTCCGGACAAGTTCTTGAAAGGCAGCACCGCTAAGGACCTGATTTTGGGTTGCACGGCATTGCCCGGACGGCGTTCCCGGGACACCACGTAAACGGCCGCCAGCAGGCCGAGTAAACCGACCACGGCTAAAGCGAGCCAGCGGCGTGCCCGTAGTGGTACTCGATGGTGGTCGCCTTCCGCCTCCACCGGCGCCTCGAGCTTTGGCTCATTCTCGCCTTGTTCCCCGGTCAAACTCTGCCTGCGGCCTTGCAACCATGCATCGAGCTCGGGAGCCAGGGCGTAAACGGATCCGCGCTTGTCGTGTAGGTGACGGTGGACCGGCATCGCCTCCCGCTTCTCCCAGCGCTGGACCGTGGTCACATCGCGGCCGAGGTATGCGGCGATTTCCTTCCAGGAATCCAGACGGCCTTCCGACGGCTTCTCGGACGGTGTCGTGTCTGGCGATGGTTGGCCCATCGCGTTCGATTGTATCGCCGTAGCCGGATAACTGCAAAAGACGGCATTTGACGGCAAATGGGCGGTTCCGCGCATTGCTGTTTGACGCTGGCGGCTCGCCAGATCGATTCTGTACCAGCGACGCAGGTCACAATTCCCAAGTTCGGAGGTTTATATGACAAAAACCATTTGTTGCTGTGCGGTACTCTTACTGGCCGCAGCGACCGGCGCTGTCGCCCAGACTTCGACGCCCACGCAATTCAGCGGGGTAATCCACGATTATTCGCCGGCCACAACTGTCATGCCCACGGGTCCCTGGGAAATGCGCGGGTCCTGGACTCTAACGTTGGACGGAACCGGCAAGGGCGATTTCTCGGCGGCCCTGACGATGGAACTGTCCGACTACACGCGAAACGCTTCGAACGTCGATTCGACGTCGGGCACGGACTCCCGCATGCAGCACACGCACCACATCACCATCCAGGGGGGCACAGTCACGCAAGTCGCTACAGGAGGCTTCGCACTGACCGGCCCGGTCAGCATTACAAAAGATGGGAGCCCGGCGCCCCTCACCGCGTCTACATTAACTGTCACGATCAGCGGCGGAAAGATCGTCGAGTTCTCAAACATCACATTGCAATTCCAGGGTGGTGCACCGGTTCATTTCGGGCCGCAGTTGATCCACGGCGTGGTGAGCCCCAAAGCCGGTTGTCTGGCGGATGCAGCTCCGGTTCTCTCCGCCGTTACGAACGGCAGTTACGGCGCCACACTCTCGGGCAACGGTACGATCTTGGTCTGGGGTCAAGGATTCTCGCAATCGGGCGGGAATACGCTCGTCTTTGAGGGATCCGGAAACCAGAATGTTGTGCTCAGCGAAACGGACCACCTTTACTTCTGGGATCTCGCCCCGGATCAGATCAATGCTTCACTCGGTGGACTGCTCGCTCCCGGGTCCTGGACGTTAACGGTGCACAACGCTTGCTCTTCGACGCCCTCAAACAGTCTTTCAGTAACGATCAATTGAGCCTACATGTATTCAGGAACCTTGATGCCCAGCACCGCGAGCGTGCGCTCCAGTTGCCCCCGGACATAGTCGGTGATCCAAAGAAGGAAAACTCGCTTCTCGCGATTCTCTTCGCTCAAGACCTGCGTGCCGTGATAGAAATTGTTGAACGCCTGCGCCAGCTGGAACGCGTATTTCGCGACGTGCGCTGGCTCGCCTGAAGTTATCGCACGTTCGATTGCGGAATCGGATTTCGACGCCATGAGGAGCAGCTGCCAATAGTCTTCCGATGCGAGGTGACGCGCAATGGCCGCTTGATCCAGTTCCTGCGCGAAATCCGGCAATTTTTCACCGCGTTCGGCAAGCTTTCGCAGGATATTGCCCGCGCGTACCGCCGTGTATTGCACGTAAGGTCCGGTGTCGCCCTCGAAGCTGAGCGCTTCCTGAAGATCGAAGGCGATCACGGAATTGCGCGTGAACTTCAGCATGAAATAGCGCAGAGCGCCGATGGCGATTTCGGTGGCGATTCGGCGGCGCTCGTCGGCTGGCTCTTCAGCGTGCCGCGAGTCGACTTCCACCAGGGCCTTCTCGATGAGTTTGTCTATCAAATCGTCTGCCTTAACGCCCAACCCCTTGCGGCCCGACACCTCGACATAGGTTTTCTTCTTGTCTTCTTCGGAAAGCTCGATGCCCAGTTCGACGCAAGTGCCCGGCGTCAGCGCGACCATCTCGTATGAAAAATGAATGGACCGGTCGGCCTGGTGGTTGTAGCCTAGGGCGCGCAGGCCGGCGACCACGACGTCTTGCAGGTAAGATTGGCGCGAATCGATGACATTGTAGACCGATTCGCCATGGCCGAATTCATGATCCGGCGCCGGCTCTGGTGTGGCCGTGGTGATGTACACGTCTTTCTCGAGCCAAGGTACGTAGAAAAAGTCCTTCCCCAAAAGGCCGAACTTCCAGAGCTGGTACGCGATGTCCTTGCCGACATAGGTGACGGTGTTATTCGAACGCACGATCACCTTACTGTCCTCGGTATCCTCGCCGGTCTGTTCCTTGAAGGCGCTGGCGGGCATCACCCAGCAGCCTTTGTTTTTGCCCTCTGCCTCGAAATAGATTGCCTTGCGCTCTTTCAACTGCTCGAAAGCGGTTTCCCAGAACTTCAGGTAAAGGATCTCACTCTCGCGGGGAAGCAGGTCATAGCGAACGTCGAGCCTGCGCATGGTATCGAGGTGATAGTCCACGATGGCCTCGCTCACCAGCGCGGCCAGTCGCGCGGATTCGCCGGTTCGATGTTCGATGGAGTGTAGCGTCTCCAGGCGCCATTCCTTCAGGTCGGGGTTTGACGAGACTTCCGCGTAGAGATCCCAACAGTAGTAGTCGAATCTGGTGCTTTTCATCACCTCAACGACATCGTCATAGGACATCTTCCGGAGGAAATGGAAACCGGCGACGACGTCGGCCACCTGCACGCCCGTGTTGTCGATGTAATTCTGCACTTCCACCGTCCGGCCAGCCGCGCGCAGCATGCGCACGAACGTGTCGCCCAATACGGCGTTGCGAAGATGGCCGATGTGCGCGGCCTTGTTGGGATTGATGTTGGTGTGCTCGACGATGATCTTGCCAGGAACCGGCTCGGGCTTCTCAGCTGCGCCCCGCAAGACGCGATCGCCATAAGCTCCGCGATCTAGCCGCACGTTGATATACCCATTGCCCGCGACTTCCAGGGCCGCAACGCCCTCCATCGCCCCAAGCCCGGCCACCAATTCGGCCGCGATCGCCCGCGGGGCCTGCTTGAGCTGGCGCGCTAAATGAAACGCTACTGGAATCGCTAATTCGCCGAAGGAAGACTGCTTGGGCTGCTCCAGGGCGCTGGCGCTCTCCACGCCGTACTTGGTCCGGACGTACTCGGCTACGCGCGCGGAAATATTCTTCTCGATGGAATGAAACACGTCCCTCCAGTATGCACACGTTATAATAGGGTGTGCCAAAGGTTACGATTGACGGCAAGACAGTGGAATTCGAGTCGGGAAAGCTGCCCTATCAGGACCACGGGAAACCCGAATCGATTCTTGACGTTTGCCTGAATTTCGGAATCCATCTCGAGCATGCCTGCGGCGGAAACTGCGCGTGCACCACGTGCCACGTGATCGTTACCAAGGGTATGGAAAACCTTTCCGAAATGGACGAAGACGAAGAGGGCGATCGTCTCCAAATGGCCCCCGGCCTCACGCTGAAATCACGCCTGGGTTGCCAGTGCGTGGTGGAAGGCGACGTCGAGGTGGAGATCCCGTCGTGGAATATCAATTACGTCAGTGAAGGCGGCGGCTCCATGAACCTGGGCGATGCGATTCCAGCGCAGGCCGGCAAGAAGTAGCCGCTATTTCTTGAACCACAGATCGAGAAAGTGATCGGTTAGATCCTGTGGAACATCGGCCGTCACCTTGGTCTGCGCCTCCTGTTGTGTCACTTGAATCGAGTCGTAGAGCTTGAGCATCTCAGGCTTGTTGTCGGGAGTGTTGAGGCGACCGAATCCCACCAGGCCGCGCACCAGGTCGTGAACGAACTTAGCGTCGCCCGCGGTTTTGCAGTTTACAATAGCCACTGCGTCGATGCCTTTGCTCAAGTTCATCCCGAGAATAGCGCTCTGCACGGATTTTAGAGCGTCCAGAACGTTCCCCATGTTGCCTTCGCGCGACAGCGGCAGATTCAAGTTTTGGAGGCCGCCGGTAAGCGCGGCATACACCTGATCGTCCGCGGGAAGCGTGCGCAGCAGATCGCGCAGGTCCGCCGGTAATCCACCCTGTCGTGCACCGACTTGATCGATCAGCGAGTGCAGCTCGGCGGTTGCTCCGGCGGCCGCCGTGGAATCGTCCAGGAACGTGACGACGGCTCGCTGATCCCCGAATAGCGAGTGCCCTTTGTAGTTCTCGGGCGTGACGCCTTTCGATTTGAAGCGCGCCTCCAAATCCGCAATGCGGAATTTCCCGCGCACCAGCAGCAACGCGTTCTTGCCATTGGAGCACAGCAGGAACTCCGACAAATCCTTGCGAGGGTCCAGGCCGGTCTGCTTTCGAATTCGTCGAGCTGCGGCAAAGGAACGCGGGAGATTAGCTTTTGATAAATCGCCGTATCGCTTAGCGCGGCCAGGTTGAAGCCCAGCACCACCACGGTGTCGGCCGGGACCAACGCTTCGAGCGCCGGGCTCACGTGCAGGGACGCCGATTTCTTGGGCTGGCAGCCGCTCAGCGCCAGACAGCACAGCGACCGCCGCCAACGCACCTCGCACTAGAAATCTCTCCGTTCGAAAATCCACAACGCGGCCCCGAGCATCGGCGATTCCAAATAGCGCCGAGGTCCAGATGGGCGTGAATCCTGCGAAGGTTCCGCTCTGGATCGCGTCCAGGGTCATCTTGCCGAGTTCGTAGACTTTGGGGAACACATAATAGAGCGTGCGCCAGAGATTGCGCGACCACTCGGAAGAAAGCAGGCGCATCATCATGCTGGTTCTGCGCCAGAATCGGGCTGATGATCATGAGAGCCACGGTGATCATGGTGGCGGCCGCGGCGCTTTCCAGAGTCACGCCAATCAGGACGACAACCGACAGCAGGACGGCGAAGATGAAGGTGGTGGTGGCGATCGCGATCAGGAACGCGGGCGACCAAATGCCGGTCTTGGCGCCCAGGATCACCCACACGCCCAGCACCAGATAGATGCTGTTCAGCGAGACCACCAAAACATTGCCGAGGAAGCGCCCGAGCAGCAGATGGGTGCGCGAGAGCGGCTTCGAGAGCAGGAGTTCGATGCGGCCGGGTTCAAGGACGCTGGGAACCAGGCCGGACGGAAGCGAAGACCGCCAGAAACATTCCGAAAGTGTAGAGGAATGTCGCGATGCCGCCATAGACTCCGCGCACCATGCGATTCGCGTCCGGGTTTCCGCGGCTTTGCTGGCCGAATAGAGATACTGTGGCTGTGGCGCCGGCGACGATATCGATTCTCAGCACGAACAGGAAGAACAGGATCATCAGCGTGGAGAGGCCAAACAGGACCCAGAAAATCTTGCGGGCCAGCGCTTCGCGGAACGTATCGCGGACCAGAGCCAGGGTGACCATGGCCTATTTTTTCTCCACCGTTCGAACGAACACTTCTTCCAGCGTGCTGGTGGTTGGCGCGAGCGACTCGATTTCGCAGTGCTGCGCGCGCAGCAGATCCACGGCGGTGTTGACCAGCTCGCGGCTGGAGAATTGAAAGTCGATCAAGCCGTCGCGCGCAGCCATCGACGTTGCTTTGGCGCGCAATTCCTCGGTCAGAGCGTCGCTTGGCTTGGTCACGGTTAACCGGTAGCCTTTGCCGGCGGTGAGGTCGTGCATTTTTCCGGTGAGCGCCACCTTACCTTTATGCAGAATCGCGATCTCGCGGCACAGAGTCTCGATTTCCGCGAGCAAATGCGAGTTGACGAAGATCGTCACGCCCTGGGATTCGAAGCGTCCCAGAATTTCGCGGATCTCGCGGCGGCCCACCGGATCCACGCCATCGGTGGGTTCGTCCAGAATCAGGATCGTAGGCGAATGAATCAGCGCTTGCGCCAGCCCCAGCCGCTGCAGCATGCCCTTGGAGTATTTGCCGATGCGCATCGCGCCCCATTGGCTGAGGCCCACCATCTCCAGATATTCCGGGATCAGCTTCTTTCTTCGAGCGGCGCTGACGCCGGAAAGCGACGCGTAGAAATCGAGCATTCCGGCGCCAGTGAAATAGGTGGGAAAGCGATGGTTCTCCGGCAGGTATCCGATCGGCCGGCGCGCCGCGGGATCGCTGGCATCGCGTCCGAAAATGAGGGCGCTGCCGTGGTTTGGCCGCACCGCCGAGAGCAGCGTCTTGACGAAGGTCGTTTTTCCAGCGCCGTTCGGCCCGAGCAGGCCGAAGATGACCCCTTTGGGAACCCGCAGTGAAACGCCATCAATGGCCCGGACCTCGCGGCCCGACCATCGCGCGCGGTAGATCTTTGTGAGATCCTGGGTTTCGATGGCGTATTCAGAGTCTGGCACGGGGTTCACTCATACGGCACTCACACTAGGATACGCAGGAACGCCAGTGGTTTGTTCCCTGCGGCTGGAAATTCGGCCGCCGGCCGCCTTGGCGCGGAATAGCTCTCGAAAATGGCTCTGTGTGTCTGTCGTAGAATAAGAAACAATTCGAATGACATCTCTGACCGTTGCCAACCCGCTGCTTCAAATTCAATTTCAAATTCCGTTCGACCAGATTCGCGCCGAAACACGTGGAGCCGGCTATCGCCGGGCTGCTTACGGACACGCGCGCGCAGCTGGACCGGCTCACTTCCGAACCCGGCCCACGCACCTTTGCCAATACCATGCAGCGGCTGGACCATCTCACGGAGCGCCTGGAATACGCCATGCAGATCATCCGCAATCTGGAGGCGGTTGCAACCACGCCCGAGTTGCGCGCCGCTTACAACGCGGTCCAGCCCCAGGTGAGCGAATTTTATTCGTCGCTGCCGTTGAACGAAGGGCTGTGGCGCGCGGTTCAGGGCTATGCGCAAACCGACGAGGGCCGAAATTTGGCCGGCGTCCGGAAACGATTTCTGGAAAAAACAATGGACAATTTCCGGCGCCATGGGGCCGAATTGGACGCGCCAGGCAAGAAGCGTATCGCCGAGATCGACGTCGAGCTCACCAAACAAACCATTCGCTTCGCGGAAAACGTATTGGACTCCACCAATCAATATGAATGGGTGATCACCGACGAACGCCAGCTGGCCGGTTTGCCCGAGAGCGCGCGGGCCATGGCGCGCTCCAGCGCTGCTTCCAAGGGCTTGCCCGAGCCGTCCTGGCGCTTCACGCTGCAAGGCCCCAGCTACCTGGCCGTGATGACGTATCTGGACGATGCGGAGCTGCGGCGGAAGGTCTACGAAGCCTTCATCAATCGCGCGACGGAGGAAAAATACGACAACCGGCCGCTGTTGCGGGGGATCCTGGAGCTCCGCCGTGAAAAAGCGCGCTTGCTCGGCTATCGGGATTTCGCGGACCTGGTGCTGGAAGACCGCATGGCCCACAGCGGTGAGCGGGCCCAGCAGTTCCTGGACGATTTGAAGGCAGAAGACGGTGTCGCAATTTCATAAAGAGAACGCCGCGTTAGTGGCTTTCTCTGGTAAAAGCGAAACTATATCCGTGGGATATCGCGTATTATGCGGAAAAACAGCGCGCGGCTCTGTACGATTTCGATGAAGAGGCGTTGCGGCCCTATTTCCCGCTGGATCGCGTGGTCAACGGGATGTTCGAGATCGTGCACCGGCTGTACGGCATCCGAGTGGTGGAAAAGACAGGGCGTGCCGGCCTGGGACGCGCAGGTGAAGTATTACGAGATTTACGATGAAAGCTCCGCGTCCGGGAGCCGCCTGGTGGGCGCATTCTACGCGGACTGGTTTCCCCGCGAGAACAAACGCGGCGGCGCGTGGATGGACGCGTTTATCACCGGTAATGCGCGCGAGGGTAAGGCCGGCGATGGCCGGGAGCTACTGGATCAAGAGCCGCATCTGGGGCTGATTTGCGGCAACCTCACGCCGCCCACCCAGGATCGCCCATCGCTGTTGACGCACCGTGAAGTGCAGACCATTTTCCACGAGTTCGGACATCTGTTGCACCATTGCCTGAGCCGTGTGGAACTGCGGGGGTTGGCGGGAGTGAACGTGGCCTGGGACTTCGTGGAGCTGCCGTCGCAAATCATGGAGAACTGGTGCTGGGAGCGCGACGCTTTGGATTTGTTCGCGCGGCACTACCAGACCGGCGTACCCATCCCGGACCGAACTACTCGATAAGATGCGGAACGCGCGCAATTTCCGGGCGGCCAACGCGCAAATGCGCCAGCTCGGATTCGGCTTCGTGGATCTGGCACTGCATCGCGATGTCGATCCCAATTCCGGCGTCGACTTGCTGGCTTTCGCGCGCGGTATTCTGCAGGAATTCTCCGCGGCCGAGCTGCCGGAACACTACGCGATGATCGTGAGCTTCACGCACTTGTTCTCGAGTCCGGTGGGTTATGGCGCCGGATACTACTCCTACAAATGGTCCGAAGTCCTGGACGCCGACGCCTTCACGCTATTTCGGCGCGGCGGCATCTTCAGCCGCGAAGTGGGCGGCCGATTCCGCGAACGAATCCTCGCCAGGGGCGACAGCGAAGATCCGGCGGAGCTGTATCGCAGCTTCATGGGCCGCGATCCCGATCCCAACGCGCTGCTCGACCGTTCCGGTTTGCTGGCCGCAATCGCTAGACGCGCCGAACCGAGCTAACGTGAGGGAGCGGACCGGACGTGGTACGAATGAAGAGAGGTGCTCGATGCGATCTTCCATTCGGCTCGGACGCCTGTTCGGCATCGAGGTTGGTCTCCACTACAGCTGGTTCATAATCGCGCTGCTGATCACCATGTCCCTGGGTTCGCAATTCCAGGCGAGCCACGCGGAGTGGGGATCGAACGTGATCTGGTCGCTCTCCATTCTGACGTCCCTGCTTTTCTTCGTCTCTCTGCTGGCGCATGAATTTTCGCACGCGTTGGTGGCGCGGACGCGCGGGCTGACCACCAAGGCCATCACGCTTGTTCGCACTGGGCGGCGTCGCCCAAATCGAGAAAGAGCCAGAGGACGCCAAGACCGAGTTCCTGGTGGGCATCGTCGGACCGTTTTCCAGCGCCGTCATCGGCTGCCTCTCCCTGGCGGTGGCTTGGGCGCTGGGATGGCGCATGGGCGCGGCGCCCGAAACGCCGCTGCACGCCATGTTCGTTTGGCTCGGATACATCAATCTTTCTCTAGCGGCGTTCAACATGATTCCGGGGTACCCGCTGGATGGCGGCCGCATCCTGCGCTCCATCCTGTGGCTGGCTTCGGGCAATGTCCAGGTCGCAACGCGGCGCGCCGCGAACGTCGGCAAAGCGATCGCGCTGCTGTTCATCGCGTTTCGGGATTTTCCGCTTCTTTGGCGGCGCCGGTTTCGGCGGGCTATGGATCGCCTTCATCGGATGGTTTCTGCTGCAAGCCGCGGCTGCAAGCTACAGCTCCGTGGCGCTCACCGAAGGGCTGAAGGGCGTACAGGTGCGCGACATCATGACCAGCGATTGCGTGACGCTGGACGGCAACATGAACGTGGAACAGTTTGTCGAGAATTACTTGCTGAAATCCGGACGGCGCTGTTTCGTCGTACAACAAAATGGCGAGATCTCCGGACTGGTGACTCCGCACGAGATCAAGGAGCTGGAGCGTCCGCGCTGGCCCTATATGACTCTTGCGGACGTCATGCGCCCGCTGGATCAGATCCACACCGTCACGCCCGCGACGCCGGTGATGGAAGCGCTGGAAACCATGGGGCGCGATGACGTGAACCAGTTGCCCGTCGTCAGCGGGAGCCACTTGGATGGAATCATTACGCGGGCCAACGTCGTGCAATTTCTTCAGACGCGAGCTGAGCTGAGGCACTGAAATTTTCCAACTCCGGCGTGAACGTAAATTTTGGTAAAGTAGGCCCAGTGCGACACGTTTTCGTCGCAGCCCTGGCGCTGTGCTGCTTCGCTGCTACCAAGGACGATCAGGAATTTAACGGCCGTTGGGACATCACCGCCAACGGGCCGTCCGCGCCGCACGGCTGGTGGCTGGAACTGTCCGGCGCCGGAAGCGATAATCTCAAAGGCAAGTTCTGGAGCTCTCCCGTGGGTTTGTTGGATGAGATCCCCAAGCTTTCCATTTCCGAAGGCGAGCTTCGTTTCGCGTTGGAAGGCCGCTTCGGTAAAGACCGCAATCTGCAGAAGGGCCTCTACTGGGCCCGCTTGGAAGAGGGCAAGCTCAAGGGAACATTTGAAATCGAGGGCGATCCGTCATCGTATTTGGAATGGACCGGTGTTCGCGCTCCGGCGCTGCCCGATCACGACGATGGTTCGTGGAAGCGCGGCGATCCGGTGGTGCTGTTCGATGGTCGCGATTTAGGCGGATGGGAGGCCGCGCCGCCCGCGCATCTGGCCGGATGGGTGGTGAAGGATGGAGCTCTCACGGCGCTGCCGGGAGCGGTGGATTTGATTTCCGACAAGAAGTTTTTCAACTTCATAGTGGACGCCGAATACCGGATTGAACCGCACAGCAACAGCGGCATCGCGCTGCGAGGACGATATGAAATCCAGATTGCCGATGATGCCGATCGTCCGGTATCCAATCGTACGAGCGGTTCGATTTTGGGCCGCATCGCTCCCACATTGAACGCCGCGCGGCTGGCCGGGGATTGGCAGATGCTGGCGGCGCGCTTGGTGGGCCGCGAAGTCACCGTGCTCCTGAACGGCATCCGCGTGATCAACCGGCAAAGCATCGAAGGTCCGACTGCGATCGCGCTCGACTCAAACGAGGCCGAGCCCGGGCCCATCCTGCTGCAGGGCAATCGCGGGCCAGTGGAGTTCCGCCGCATCGTTATTTATCCGCTCGCAAAAAACCTTGAAGGCCTGGTACAAGCCCGGCTGTACCACGTCCGAGGACAGGTGCAGGGCGTAGGATTTCGTTACTTCGTGGAGCAGTCGGCGAACGCACTTGGCCTGAGAGGTTGGGTGCGCAATGTCGATGACGGCAGCGTGGAAGTGTACGCCGTCGGAACTCCGGCGCAGCTTTCCGAACTTGCCGGATTGTTGTGGAAAGGGCCGCGCTGGGCCGAAGTTCGCGGCGTAGAGGAAGTGGAAGCGGCGGTGGAAGAGCACGTCGGGTTTTTCACAAAGCAGTGAGACTACGCCAGCAGGCGCGCGGCGTCTTTCGCGAAATACGTCAGCACGAAATCCGCGCCAGCCCGGCGGATCGCCGTCAGCGATTCCAGAATCGTGCGGTCGCGGTCGAGCCAGCCGTTGTTGATGGCCGCCATCATCATGCTGAACTCGCCGCTGACTTGGTACGCGCCGAGCGGCGTGAGAAAACGCTGGCGGGCTTCGCGGATCACATCGAGATAGGGCATGGCGGGCTTGACCATGATCACGTCGGCGCCTTCCTCGATGTCCAGCTCGATCTCACGCATGGCCTCGCGCGCATTGGCCGGATCCATCTGATAGCTGCGCCGATCGCCGAATTGCGGCGTGGATTCGGCTGCCTCGCGGAACGGCCCGTAGAAGACCGAGGCGTATTTGGCAGCATAAGAAACGATGGGCGTGTTCGTGAAGCCGGCAGTATCGAGGGCCTTACGAATGGCGGCCACGCGCCCGTCCATCATGTCGCTGGGGGCAACGATATCGGCCCCCGCGCGAGCGTGCGATACCGCAGCTTTCGCCAGCCATTCGAGCGTCGGATCGTTCTGGACTTCGCCATCCACAACCAATCCGCAGTGGCCGTGGCTGGTGTATTCGCAATTGCAGACGTCGGTCATCACCAGCAACTTCGGCACTTCGCGCTTGAGGGCGCGCACGGCCTGCTGCACGATGCCATCGTCGGCGTAGGCGCCCGAGGCCAGCTCGTCTTTGGTTTCGGGAATCCCAAATAGAATCACGCCGCCGATTCCGAGTCGCCTGAGCCTCCGCGCACTCGGCGACCAGCCGGTCGACCGAGAGCTGGGCGTGTCCCGGCATAGAGCTGATTTCGCGGCGCACGCCCTCGCCCGGACAGATGAACAGCGGCAGGATGAAATCGCCGGGATCGAGCACCGTCTCGCGCACCAGATTCCGCAGAGCCTCGCTCGCGCGCAGGCGCCGCATGCGGTGAATCGGAAAGGCCACGCTTCAGCCTTCCTGGATGGTGACGGACTTCACCTGGTCGCCTTGCTTGACTTTGTTGACTACGTCCTGGCCGCTGGTCACTTGGCCGAAGATGGTGTGCTTGCCGTCCAGCCAATCGGTGGCGATGTGGGTGATGAAAAACTGGCTGCCATTGGTGTTGGGACCGGCGTTGGCCATGGATAGCGAGCCAATCTTGTGGCGGTGCGGATTGTTCTTGGTCTCGTCCTCGAACTTGTAGCCGGGACCGCCGCGGCCGCTGGCCGTTGGATCGCCGCCTTGAATCATGAAGTCGTTGATGACGCGATGAAACACCGTGCCGTCATAGAAGCCTTCCTTCGCCAGGAAGACAAAATTGTTGACGGTCTTCGGGGCGTCCTTGGCGAAAAGCTCGCAGATGATTTTTCCTTTCGATGTGTCTATCGTCGCCGTGTACTTGCCGGCCGGGTCGATCGCCATCGCGGGCGGTGCTGGATATTGCTTGGACATGATTTCAGTGTATCTGGCGGCGCGTCAAAGGCGCAGATCGCGGCCGGTCATTTCTTTCGGTTGATGTTCGTCCAGGAAACTGAGCACCGTAGGCGAGATGTCCTGGAGCGCGCCTCCCGAACGCAATCTGGCGCCCGTTTCGTTCACCAAAATGAATGGCACCGGATTGGTGGTGTGGTAGGTGTGCGGACCTTTGGTGACCGGATCGATCATCATCTCGGCGTTGCCGTGATCGGCCGTGATGATCCACGAACCACCCGAGCGGCGCAGTGCGGCGTAGATCTCACCCAGGCCCGCATCGACCGCCTCCACCGCTAGCACGGTAGGAGCCATTTTTCCCGAATGCCCCACCATGTCCGCATTCGCGTAGTTCATCACGATGACGTCGAAGCTGCGCTGGTCGATGGCCTTGACCACAACCTCCGTAATTCCAGCGGCGTTCATTTCGGGTTTTAGATCGTACGTCGCCACCTTCGGGGACGGCACCAACTCGCGGCTCTCGCCGGGATAAGCTTCTTCCCTGCCCCCATTGAAGAAATAAGTCACGTGGGCATACTTCTCGGTTTCGGCGACCCGCAGGTTTTTCCAATTCAACCGCGCCATCACGTCCGCCAGGATGTTGTTGGGATGCTCGCGCGGCAAGACGAAGGGGACACGAAAGCTCTTGTCGTATTCGGTCATGGTGGTGAAGTGCAGATTCTTCGGCGCCACGGACCGGGATGGTTTTTCGAGCGTGGGATCGTTGAGCGCCATGGTCATCTCGCGGCCACGATCGGCGCGATAGTTGAAAAAGATGCAGGCGTCGTCGTCGCGAATCAGCCCCACTGGCTGCTTGCTGCTGTCGACGATCGTCACCGGCTCGATGAACTCGTCGGTAACACCGTGCTCATAGGATCGTTTCGCCGCCGCCACCGGATCTTCCGACTTTGCTCCGTTGCCTAGCACCATGGCGCCAAACGCGCGCTCGATACGATCCCAGCGTTTGTCGCGATCCATGGCATAGTAGCGGCCCGATACGGTCGCGATTTTGCCAATCCCGATTTGGCGAAGCTCTTTCTCCACTTGCTCGAGAAAACCGGCGCCGCTCTCGGGAGGCGTATCGCGCCCGTCCATAAAACAGTGCACGAAAACTTGCTCTACTTGCTGTTGCTTGGCCATCTTGAGCAGAGCGTAGAGGTGAGTGAGCAGCGAATGCACTCCGCCGTCACTACAGAGGCCCATCAGATGCAGGCGATGAGTACGGGCGTGCTGCATGGAATCCAGCAGCACCGGATTCTTAAAGAATTCACCGGAGGCGATCATCTTATCGATGCGCGTCACATCCATATAAATGATGCGGCCGGCGCCGATGTTCAAATGGCCCACTTCGCTGTTGCCCATCTGGCCCTCCGGTAGCCCAACAGAAGGCCCCGAGGTGCGCACCAGCGTGTTCGGATATTCGCGCAGCAGGACGTCGTAGGTGGGCTTTCGCGCGGCGGCGATTGCGTTGCCCTCCGTGACGGCGGAATAACCCCAGCCATCGAGAATGGTGAGGACGAGCGGCTTCTTTTGGCCGTGCATTATTGGTGGAACGCCTTTCGGCCGGCAAATTTCGCGGCGTCGCCCAGCTCTTCCTCAATGCGCAGAAGCTGGTTGTATTTCGCGATTCGGTCGGTGCGGCTGGCGGATCCGGTTTTGATTTGACCAGAGCGAGTGCCCACCGCGAGGTCGGCGATGAAGGCGTCTTCGGTTTCGCCAGACCGGTGCGACACGATGTTGGTGTAGTTGGCGGCCGCGGCCATCTGCATTGCCTCCAGCGTTTCGGTGAGCGTTCCGATCTGGTTCACCTTGATCAGAATCGAATTGGCGATTCCTTTTTCGATGCCCTGTGCCAGGCGCTCAGTGTTGGTGACAAACAGATCGTCACCAACGAGCTGGATCTTCGAGCCAAGCGTTTCCGTCATGGTCTTCCACCCGTCCCAATCGTCCTCGGCCATGCCGTCTTCAATGGAAATAATGGGATACTGCTCCACCCATTTGGCCCAAAATTTCACCATCTGATCGGACGTCCGCTGGCTCTTGTCGGATTTCTTGAAAACATACTTGCCGCTCTCCTTGTCATAGAACTCACTCGCCGCGGGATCGAGCGCGATGCCGATTTGCGTGCCGGGTTTGTAACCGGCCTTGGTGACAGCTTCGAGCACGACGTCGAGGGCTTCCTCATTGGACTTGAGGTTCGGCGCGAATCCGCCTTCATCGCCCACCGAAGTGGAGTAGCCGCGCTTTTTCAGCACGCCCTTCAGCGTGTGGAATACTTCGGCGCCCATGCGCAGCGCCTCTGAGAATTTCGTCGCGCCGTAAGGGGCGATCATGAACTCCTGCGGGTCCACCGAGTTGTCCGCATGCGCGCCGCCGTTGAGAATGTTCATCAGCGGGACGGGCAGCAGGTTAGCGCCGACGCCGCCCAAATAGCGATACAACGGCGTCTGCTGCGATTGCGCGGCGGCACGCGCGGTTGCCATGGAGACCGCCAGGATCGCGTTGGCGCCCAGTTTGGCTTTATTGGGCGTGCCATCGAGTTCGATCATCCTGCGATCGATGGCGGTCTGTTCCTCCGCTTCCATGCCGGCGAGTTCGGGACCAATCTTCTTGATGATGTTCGAAACGGCTTTGCGTGTGCCTTTGCCGAGGTAACGCTTAGGGTCGTTGTCACGCAGCTCGACCGCTTCGTGTTCGCCGGTAGATGCGCCAGATGGAACAGCTGCGCGGCCCAGGGTTCCGTCGGCAAGGAGCACATCGGCTTCGACGGTCGGATTACCCCTCGAGTCCAGAATCTCACGGCCTACAACCTTCACAATTTCCATCTATTCATTCTAAGGGGCCTATCGGCAGAATTGTCCAACTTGCGTGTAACCGTGATGGCGCCCGAAGGGTGGGGTGGGTTCAGGATCAAGAACAGAGTAGAAGACAGGTGGAGAAAGAGGCGAGAAAAAGGCGAAGGAGCGGAAAATACTAGGACCGCTTCAGCGGCAATCGCACTTGAAAACTTGTGCGCCCCGGTTGGGACTCAAACGAGACCTCTCCGCGATGGGCGCGCACGATCCGGTATACGGTATCCAGGCCTATCCCGGTGCCTTCGCCGACACCCTTGGTGGTGAAGAACGGCTCAAAGAGGTGAGGCTTCACCGCGTCGGGAATACCCGGGTCCATTGTCGATAATCTCAACGAGAACAAAATCGAGCTCTCTGGAAGTTCGAATGATCAGTTCACCCTTGCCGCCCATGGCATCGATGGCATTGTCGATGAGATTGGTCCAGACCTGGTTCAACTCACTTCCTCGCGCAAATATCCGGGGAAGGTTGGGGTCGAACTCGCGCTTTACTTCCACGCCGCGCTTCAGGCGGAATTTCAGCATCGTAAGGGTGCTTTCAATGCCGCGGTGAACGTCGATTTCCTGCTCCGGCGCCTGGTCCATGTAGGTGTATTCTTTGATGGCTCGGACCAGTTCGGAAATTCGGCCTGTACTGGCCTCGATCTCCCGCGTCAGTCTTTCAGCGCCGACGGACGAAACCACGCGCGCGAGGACATGAGCCAGCACGCCGTCTTGAAAACGTCCGCCAAGTTTCTCCAGCGCGGCGTCGATCCACGCCGGCTTCCACCAGGCCTGAAGCAAGCCGCGACGCATTCGGCGATTTTTCGGCGGTTCAGCCAGGTGGCAAGCTCCTCTTCGATATCGCTCTGTTCCAGCGCGTCCAGCGGAGGCTTGGACGCCAAGCTGGTCCATCAGATTCTCCTCGAAGGAAGCCAGCGCGGTGCGTTCTACGCAAGAAAGCGAATCGTCATCCAGCGTCTTGTTGATTTTCCGGAGCTCCTGCATGGACTCGCGAAGACCCTCCGCCGCCCGGCCGGCCGCCGCGGCTGGATTGTTCAGTTCGTGCGCCAATCCGGCGGAGAGCTTGCCAAGCGCGCTTAGCTTGTCGCGCTGCTGTTCGGCCCGGCTGTATTCTCGAATTCGATCGGCCAAGACGCCAATCAGGCGCGGCAGCAGTTCCGGAATGCGCTGGAGCATTTCCTCAAAATGATCCTTGTGCAGACGCAGACACCCAGGTGGGCGCGGTGGCGCGGGCCGTCATCGGGAAGTGCGTCATGCGGGAGAACGGCAGCATGCCGGTCACTTGGCCGGCCTGCGCCACAAAGCCTGGCGACGTCGCCTCCTCCGTTTTCACGGCGTCCGCGAACTTCGCCTTCGAGCAAAACGAACAGCGCATCCGCCGGATCGCCTTCGTGCATGAGCAATGTCCCCGGGAGAGAGCCTGATTTCCTCCGCGCTGGATACAAACCATTGCAACTGGTCCTCGCTAAGATCGGAGAAAATCTCGATTTTCCGCAGCGCGGCTTCGGGAGTCTCTGGGCCGGGACTTTCTTGAGGTGATGAGAGCGGATTGGTCACGATACGTTACTCAAGTATTGATGAACGAACTGGATTGCGACGGAGCCTTCGCCCACCCCGGAGGCCACGCGCTTCACCGAACCATATCGAACGTCGCCCACCGCGAAGACGCCCGGGATGTTCGTCTCGAGCAGGCTGGGATCGCGCTCCAGCGTCCAGCCCTTGGGCCGCTTGCCGGGTTTGAGCAGATCCGGACCCGTCAAGGATAAACCCTCGCTCATCGCGCTCGATGGCTCCGTCCAGCCAGGAGGTGCGCGGCTCCGCGCCGATGAAGACGAACAGCGAATTTGCCGGCACACGGCTCACATCGCCGGTGCGATCGCACACTGAGAGAAACAGCTTCCAAATGATCGTCGCCGTGCACCTCTACCACGCGCGTGCGATATTCGACGTGAATGTTGGCCGTATTTTGAACCTGCTCCACCAGGTATTGCGACATGGTGGCGCCCAGCGAATCGCCGCGAACCAGCATAACCACGCGCCGCGCGTACTGAGAGTAAGACATCGCGGCTTGTCCCGCGGAGTTTGCGCCGCCGACGATATAGACGTCCTCATCCTTGCAGGAAGCCGCTTCCGTCATGCTGCCGCCGTAGTAAACGCCCGCGCCTTGCAAACGATCTATTCCGGGAATGTCCAGTTTGCGCCACTGAACGCCGGTAGCCAGCAGCATCGCATGGCAGGACAACTCGGTGCCGTCGTTCAGGCGCAAATAAGCGATAGGGACCATCCACGCGCAGCGCAGTGACTTCCTGAGGCGAAACGATTTCCACGCCGAAACGACGGGCTTGAGCCACGGCGCGCCGCGCGAGATCGCCGCCGGTGAGGCCCGAAGGAAAGCCGAGGTAGTTTTCAATTCGCGCACTCAGTCCGGCTTGGCCTCCTGGCGCCTCCCGTTCCACCATGATGGTCTTCAAGCCTTCGGAAGCGCCATACACCGCGGCCGCGAGTCCGGCAGGGCCGCCGCCGACAATCGCCAGGTCGTAGAATTCGAGCCCAGCCCGCGTGCGCAAGCCGAGTCTCTCCGCGAGATCCTGCGTGCTCGGCTCGGATACACACTTCCCGTCCGGGAACATCACCAGCGGCAACTTGAGCTCGTCGGGAGCGAAGCTCTTCAGAGACGGTCCACTTCTTCGTCCCGGCTGGCTGCATCCGCATCCAGCCACTGATAGGGCACCTGGTTTCTCGCGAGAAAATTGCGAATGTCGTAGGACTTGGAAGACCAGCGGGTCCCCAGCACGCGAATTCCTTCGAAGGGCGGATGGAAGTTCGCAGACCAGTCATTGAGCAAATCGTCCAGAACGGGGAACAACTCCTGCTCCGGCGGGTCCCAGGGTTTCAGCAGGTAGTGATTGAGTTGAACGTCGTTGATGGCTTTAATCGCGGCATCGGTATCCGCGTAAGCAGTGAGCAGCGTCCGTTTGGCGTTGGGATAAAGTTTGATCGCCTCCTGGAGCAATTCCACGCCGTTCATTTCCGGCATGCGATGATCCACCAGCAGGAGTGCCACGGCGTCATTCCGCTGCTTCAGCCGGCGCAAAAGGTCGAGTGCGGCGCGGCCGGATTCCGCGCGCAGCACGCGATAGTGCTCCTCATAGTGCTTCTTCAGGTCGCGTTCGACGGCGCGGAGAACTTCCGGATCGTCGTCCACTGTCAATATGACTGGCTTCTGCATGCGTAGGTCTACCTATTAGTACCAAACACTGCAACTGCTGGTCCAAAGGAAGGCAACGTCCCGTGCAAGGATTTACAAACCGATAGCGAGATGCGCCCTTTGAGAGACGGGCAATGTGTCGAGATTTTTCGACACCGTTGACCGAAGTGGACTCACGGATCTTTATATTATCTTCATGGCTTCTTTATGACATCTACAAACCTTAGATAATATTCCTTAGGGGAGGGCTCCCGTCCAGATGGTACTCGCTGCTCGCGGTCGGTCAATTGCGGAGCACGAAGATCTTACGGCGATCGAATATGACGCTCTCTGAAGACAGCGCGGAAAGACAAAAAGCGGAGCAGACGCTGCGGGATGCCGAGGAGTTCCAGCGCCGCCTCATCGCCTGCATCCAGGATTGCATCAAGATGCTCGACCTGGAGGGCCGTCTGCTGTGGATGAACGAAGGCGGCATGCAGGCGCTCGAGATCTGCGACTTGGGCCCGTTCGTGAATAGCTCCTGGATTCAGTTTTGGGAAGGCGAGGACGCGAAATCCGCGCAAGCTGCCGTGGAGGCGGCCAGGAAGGGCGGCACCAGTCGATTCACCGGGTATTTCGCCACGACGACTACAAAGCAGCCCAGGTGGTGGGACGTCGTGGTCAGCCCCATTCGGGACTCGGAAGGCAAGCCGGAACGCCTGCTGGCTGTTTCACGCGACGTCACGGAACATAAGCGAAACGAAAAAGCTCTGCGTGAGGCACACCTGCAGGTCGCGCGGAGCGAAGAGCGTTGGCGGTCGGTCTTTGAGAACTCCGCCATCGGTGTTGCGCTGACCGACCTCAACGGCCGCTTCCTGGCCACCAATCCGGTCTACCAGAAAATGGTGGGCTACAGCGAAGAGGAACTCCGGGCGCTTTCTTTTCTCGATATCACCCATGCGGACTACCGCGAAGCCAACTGGGCGCTCGTCGCCGAGCTGCTGGAAGGAAAGCGGCAACAGTTTCAAATCGAGAAGCAGTATCGACGCAAGGATGGCAGCTTGATCTGGGTGCGCAACAACGTTTCTCTGGTTCCGGGCACCGAGAACAGGCCCCGATTTATCATGGCGCTCTCTGAAGACATCACGGAGCGAAAAGGGGCGGAAGAGGCGCTGCAAAAGAGCGAGGAGCGAGTCCGGCTCATACTCGATTCCGCCGCGGAGGGGATCTTTGGTTGCGATCCCGAGGGTACTTGCCTTTTCTGTAATCCGCAGCGGTGCGCCTGCTTGGATATGACGACCCGTCCGAGTTGCTGGGGAAGAACATGCATGCGCTGGAACACCACACGCGGGCAGACGGCCGGCCCTATCCGATCGAGGAGTGCCCCATTTATATAGGTTTTCAAAACGGCCAGGGCGTTCATCGAGACGATGAGGTTTATTGGAGAAAGGACGGCACCTGTTTTCCGGTGGAGTTTTGGTCCCATCCGGTATTTCGGGAGAGTAGAACCATCGGCGCCGTCATAACCTTCGTCGATATCACGGAGCGGAAACAGGCGGAAGAGGCGCTGCGGAAGAGCGAGCAGCTGAAACGCAGCCTCCTCGATATCAACAACGCCATCATTACGAACCTCACGGAGGAAGCACTACTCCGTTCCATTTCCGAAGCGGTGCGCCCTTTCATTCCCTTCGATCGATGCGCCATTACGCTCTACACGCCGGAGACGGACACCTTCCGCTTCCTGGCCGTAGAGGGAGCTTTGCGCTCGGACTACTTCCAGCCTGGCCTGGAGGTGGGCCGTACCGAAACCAGTGCGGGCTGGGTGTTCGACCATCAACAGCCTCTCCGCCGCAATCTCGAAGAAGAGCAGCAATTCGCGAACGAGAAGCGCCTTTGGGCAGAGGGCCTTCGGTCGCTCTGCGTAGTTCCTTTGATTTTGCGGGGAAAGAGCATCGGCACCCTCAGCGTGGTGAGCCGCGAAAAGGACCCGTATTCCGAAGAGGACGCGCAGTTTCTGCAGGAAGTAGCGATCCAGGTAGCGTTGGCGATCGAAAACATGAAATCCTACGAAGAGATCGCGACGTTGAAAGCGAGGCTGGAGAAGGAAAACATCTACCTCCGGGAGGAGATCCGCACCGAGCACAACTTCGAGGAGATCGTGGGCAATAGTCCGGCCTTGCTCGCGGTACTCCGGGCCGTTGAGCAGGTCGCCCCCACGGACTCCACGGTACTCATTTACGGGGAAACGGGGACCGGGAAGGAACTCATCGCGCGCGCCATCCACAACCGCAGTGCGCGTAAGGATCGTGCCCTGGTGAGCGTGAACTGCAGCGCGATCTCGGCGGGTCTTGTGGAAAGCGAACTCTTCGGCCACCTCAAAGGAGCCTTCACCGGAGCGATCGAGCGGCGGATTGGGCGCTTCGAGTTGGCCAACGGCGGCACCATCTTCCTCGACGAAATCGGGGAACTGCCCCTGGAGACGCAGGTGAAACTGCTGCGCGTTCTGCAGGAACACGAGTTTGAGCCGGTGGGCAGCAGCCGTACTCAGCGCGTGGATGTGCGCGTGATTGCCGCCACCAACCGCAACCTGCGAGAGATGGTGGAGGCCGGCCGCTTCCGCTCCGACCTCTTTTACCGCTTGAACGTTTTTCCCCTCCAATTGCCCCCCTTGCGAGAACGCCGCTCCGACATTCCCCAGCTGGTGGCGCTCTGCGTATCGCGGTTCGCCAAGCGGTTCGGGAAGAAGGTCGAAGGCGTTTCACAGGAGACTATGGCCAGGCTGATGAGCTATCCATGGCCTGGTAACATCCGTGAGCTGCAGAACGTGATAGAGCGAGCGGTGGTATTATCGGCGGGTCCCACTCTTCGGTTGGACAAGGATCTTGTGCCGGTGGTTGCCTCCGAGGGTAGCCTGGAGACGGCTGAAATCCCGGCTCAGGAGGCCGAGCCGGCCGCTCCTTCACCTTCCGGACTGCCCACGTTGGAGGAAGTGGAGCGAAGCCATATCCTGGCCGCCCTTCAGCAGGCGGATGGAGTGGTTGATGGGCCGAAGGGTGCGGCGAAAATTCTGGATCTCCATCCCAACACCCTTCGCCACCGGATGAGTAAGCTCGGCATCAAGCGCTCTGCCCACCGCCGGTCGTGATTCCTCTCCACAGCACGCGTCTGCGCTTACCAAATATGGTGGGCGCAGCGTCCCTTTGCCGATCGCTGCGTAAGGAAACGTGGCCTTAAGATGACTCGAGTGTTGAGGCAACGCCAAATCCCCGCAACTGATTGATTCACTGGCCTGTGATTCGTCCGATACGGCTGGACTGGATAAGCCCGCAAAGCCGTGGCCTTCGTACGATCTTCAATCGCAATCCGATTTTGTAACTGGCATCCCTGCTTATTGCCCGGGAGCTAAGGAATGCTGAAAATAACGGTTGTCGAGTCGTCAAGCGAGGCGGTGAGACTCAGGGTGGAAGGTCGATTGACGGGACGCTGGGTCGAGGAGCTCCGGAGAACCTGCGATCTGCACGCTCTCAGCGACGGGATCCGGTTGACCCTGGATCTGGCGGACGTTTCGTTCGCCGACGCGGCGGGAATTGAGCTGCTCAAGGAACTGAGGAATCGCTTGGTTACCCTCCTCAGCCCCTCGTCGTTGGTGGCCGAGCAACTCAAAGCGAGTGAGGAGGAGAGATCGTGATACAACACTTTCCGTCTGAATCCAGCGCATGGCCGCTGGCTGAGGCGCGACCAAACCGAGGCAGCGAGAACCGCGCCGCCGTGACGATTTCTCGCCATTTGCGTTCGGAGAGCGGGCAAATACGCATCTCCAGCATGGGTTGGCTTTCTACTTCGATCCTTCACGACCTCCGGAATCCCCTAGGGACAGTCTTCGCGGGCGCTGAAATGTTGATGCAACTTGATCCTGCGTCAACCCAGGGCAAGCGCCTGGCGGCCAATATCTACCGTGCGGCTGGGCGCATGCGCGAATTGCTGGCAGACCTCGCTGGCGCGAGCTGTGGCAATAAACCGACTTGTGAAATTTGCGATATTCGCGATGTCATCACTGCGGCATCGGAGGCGGCTTTACCAGCAACGGAATCGCAGGATGTTCGGATCTTGCACCATTTACCTGATCGTTTAGAGATAGCTGCGGAGCGGTCTCGTATAGAACGCGTATTCTTCAATCTGATTACCAACGCTCTCGAGGCGATGCCGCACGGCGGCGAGATCCGCATTGGCGCGAAGAGAGCAGAGAGTTGCGTCCTGATCGATGTTGAGGACACGGGGCCCGGAATACCGCGTGCGATTCGCGGCCGGTTGTTCGAGCCGTTCGCTACCGCAGGCAAGGAACACGGCCTGGGACTGGGGTTAGCGCTCTCCCGTCAGACTGTGCTCGATCACGGCGGCGACATATGGAATGAACCCGCCCACGGCGCTCGATTCGTAATACGCCTGCCTCTGAGCGGAACGCGCTAGCCGGCGGGAAAAAGACGGTTTGCGTGGCGCTGTTAGCGGTCGATCGACAACGCCAAGGCGTTCGCTGCCCAGCCTGTGGCCATAGTCGAGATCCACTGATCGCTTCCGTATGGAAAGCCGCTCTCAAAATAATCCTGAAATTTCGTAGCCCGGGTGGCGACGCGCCAGGACCCATCAGCGCTTTGTGTGGCCAACAGGAACTTGACGCCCTTGTCATCCGGCCGCATCACGCCGGCTTCGTTGAGAGCCCACAGTGTCATGCCCGTGGCATACGCATCGCTCGGATATCCTTGGCGTTGCGCCCATCCTCCGTCGGAGCGCTGTAGAGCGAGGATGGGCTCGGCGAGTCTGCGAAGTTCCTTGGCGCTCCCGCCCGCCGCGGCTACGCCCACCAACCGCATGTCCATGTCTTCCAGGATCGCGGGCTCGGCATGCAGTAGCCACTGTTTGCCGCGCGCGATGCGCTCCTTCATTTCGCCAGCGCGTCCAGGTGTCCCGTACGATCTTCAATGCTCGGATCGCCATCGCGGTGCGCGAAAAATCGCTGTCCTGTATCGGTGAACGCGAATATCCTGGAAGATGCCATCCGCCATCGCCGCCTTGGGACGCCGCAAGATTCGCCGCAAGATAATCCGTAATGCGATTCGCAGGATAGCCGGCGCGCACAAGCCCTTCAACGGCGTACAAATTGTTGTCCGAGCCGCCTAACGCGGCCGCTCCTTCCAGTGCGACCGGGTTGATGGTGGAAGTGATCTGCCAAATCCGGTCATGCGACGCTTTCTCATCCACGGCAATGCCCTTCGCGCGCGCGGCTGCCGCGGCAAACTCGGCCGCAGGCTGTTCATGGCAGGCGAAACATCCACTCTTGTGGAAGAACTGATCGCTGGTGTGTTCCAGCAATTGAATGCTACGGGCGATGGCTGCGCGCGTATCGGCCGTCTGGTCGGACAGCCGGACCGGCTTGGCAAGATCCCGCGGGCTCCCACCCAAGGCACGGATCACTTCCGGGTCCCTGAATTTGTTCGCCCAGTCGAGCGCAGTCTCTCCGTCGTGATTGGTGGGGCGAAGATCGGCGCCGTGAGCCATCAACATGTCCACGATCCGCCGGTCATAGCGATCGGTACTCACCGCCAGCATCAACGGCGTGAAGCCGCGGTAATCCTGCGCATCGATTCGCGCGCCGGCATCCAACAGCACCTTCACGGATTCCGGCGGCCCGAATGCCGAGGCCATCAGCAGAGGAGTCCAGCCGCCGAATTCCACCGTGCCCGTCTGAATCTTCGGTAGGCCTTCCGTTTTAGATACAGCATTCACCTTGGCGCCTTTGGCTACCAGTATCTTCACTGCGTCGACGTTCCGATTGCCTGCCGCGTTCATCAGCGGGGTCAATCCGATGAACGTATCTGGCGTCTCGATGTCGGCGCCAGCTTCCAGCAACAGACGGACTGTCGCGGTATCGTTCCCAAAAGCGGCCGCGTTCATGGGCGTGACGTGCCGCACGTCCATCACGCCGACTTTCGCGCCTTTGGTGAGCAAAAGCCGAACAACCTCCGCTGACGGGTTGGTGAAGGCCGCTATGATCAGCGCCGTCCGACCGCTTCTGGCCGCGGTGTTCACTTGGGCGCCGCGATCCAATAGCAGACGAACTTTGGCAGCATCCGTAACCGACCACATTAAGGCTGTCGAGCCGAATGCATTCTGTACATTGACGTCCGCTCCGCGATCCAACAACAAGCGCATCGCGTCGATGGACCCGATCTCGGCGGCATACATCAATGGGGTGATTTCGTGATTGTCGGCAGCGTCAGCGCTCGCCTTCTGATCGAGCAGGACCTTCAACTGGGTAAGGTTGTTGTCGCGGATCGCGGAGTAGAATCTCTCCGGAACTCTGTCAGGGGTCTGGGCCATCGCGCCCACCGTTATCATCGCAGCCGTCGCGAACATCGCATGGGCGCACGTGTTCCGCATGCGGGGATTATATCGAAAATCGCTGGGCCGCTTGACATGAGGGTCTCATCGAGATAGCGTCTGTACTCATGACGACGCCCCGAATATCGTGGTTTTCAGCCGGTTTGGCCCTGGTTCTCTTGCTTCAGCCAATCCCAGGCCGGGCACAGCAGCAGATCGGTCCGCAGATCCTCGATACAAAGGATGGCAAGATCCGGGTGGTACCGTTGGCCACGGGCCTGTTCCACCCCTGGAGTCTGGCGTTCGCTGACTCGCGCACGCTACTCGTGACTGAACGCGATGGCCGCCTCCGCATCATTCGTGACGGCGTTCTGCTGCCGGAACCGGCATGGACCTCGCCAACGCCTCCAGGCGAAAGCGCGGACTCGCTGCACTTCGTCGCGATTCATCCGAAGTTCGCGCAGAATCAGTTGGTTTACGTGTCGTACCCCAAGCGTGACGGCGAGCGTTTTACACTAGCCGTCGCCAGAGGGCGTCTGAGCGGCGCGAAACTGACCGACGTTCAGGAAATTTTCGTCGCCGATGCGTGGGAGACCGGCGGAAATCTGGCCGGCAGGGTGTTTCTCACTCCGGATGGCTCGCTTTATGTTACGGTCGGCGATCGCGATCGCCTATGCTGCACGGGCACTGAAGATAACAGTCTCCGCCTGAAGGCCCAGAATTTGGATAATCACGTGGGAAAGACGCTGAAGCTTCGCGATGACGGCACGGTGCCTCCCGATAATCCCTTTGTCGGACGCGCCGGCGCGAAGCCCGAGATATTCACGTACGGACACCGCAATGGTTATGGCTTGGCCGTGAATCCCGAAACGGGCGAGTTATGGCAGGCCGAAATCGGTCCCATGGGCGGCGACGAAGTCAACATTCTGCTTCCCGGCCACAACTACGGCTGGCCGCTGGTGTCCACGGGCCGCAACTATACTGGCACGCTGGTTTCCGATCAGCCCTGGGCGCGGCCTGGCATGGACAATCCGCGCATGCACTGGGTGCCCTCCATCAGTCCGTCGAGCATCATCTTTTACACTGGCGACAAATTTCCGAAGTGGAAAAACAACCTGTTCGTCGGGTCGCTGACCCAGGAGCAGTTGATTCGCATCGCGTTTCACCAGCCCTCGCAAGCCGAGCAGCGCGAGGGACTGCTGATTCCCCTGCAGCAACGCATCCGCGACGTCATCGAGGGTCCCGATGGGTATATATATGTGGCCACGGAAAAGACGTTTCGAGGCAAAGCCTCTGACGGCGCGGTTCTGCGAATCGAGCCGGCGGGCGAGTAATTTCTATTTGCCCGACAAGTGTGAAATGTCCTTCTCGTTATCGGCACAAACAAAATCCAGCAAATCCGTGTCGAGTTGGATGACCTGGGCTATCTTCACGGTCCACGGCTTGGTGTAAGCTTTCGGATCGTCGACGGTGATCTCAATTTCCAAATTGCCAAAGTTAACGCGCCGGAAACGTTCTGTGATCTGGGCTGCGTCTGTCATCGGATTGCCGATTGCGTCGAGCCACATGTGGTCTCGAAAGCCGTTGGTGTGTACAACCAACGTGTCGCCTTCCCATTTGCCGCTGGAATAGCCATTCCAGGACGGATTCGGGTCCGCCAGCATGGGACGGCCATCGGTAAAGATCTGCCGGAAGGTGGTGTCGAGCTCGTTCATGATGATGAGAAGTCCAGGGGCTTGCACTACCTTTCTAGGTCCGTTCCAGGTGTGCAGGCGAATGGGCCCGATAGGAACGCAGCGCGACATGGGATCGTTCACCCGCTCTTCGGACCGCCGCGCCTTTACCAAATCTGCCGCCCAGGGCTGATAGGGCAAGCCGCCCTTGAGGTGCGCGGCGATGTTGATAAATTCATCGGAAACGGCCGCGCAACCAGGAAAATTCGCGTTGGGCTCACGCTGCGTTGGGACGATCCACAAACCCGAAAGATCTGGCTTACCGTCAGCGGTGCGCGGAGTGGCGGCTGCCAGATTTGGTTTGCCATCCGGCGTCCGGGGAACACCTGCCGTCGGATAATTTATCCATTGAGCGCTGAGGTGACCACTCAGGGGACAAAGAAGGATTGCCGCGAGAGTCAGGATCTGAAGCCGCATATTACGCAGTATACGCGCCAATGCCGGGCTGCGCGGCGCTAAAATTGCTCTGGTACTCATTATGCGATCTGACATTGTTCCAGGAGCCATCTTCCCCAACTATGAGCTGGCTGACCACACAGCGAAACGCCGGAAGCTATCCGAACTACAAGGACAACATCCCATGGTTCTGGTCCTGAGCCGGGGAGGTTTCTGCCCCAAGGATCGCCGTCAAGGTGAAGGGCTGGTTGCACTCCACCGTGAGATCGAGGTCGGCTATTGCCGGCTGGTCACGATTAGCACCGACAACCTCACGGAGACGAATGAATATCGCACCGGAGTTGGTGCTCACTGGCCTTTCCTTTCCGACGCGGGGCGTCTAATCCAAAAGGATCTCGACATCGGCGAATATACCGATCCACTGCACAATCCAATGATTCCCCATGTGATTGTGCTCGAACCCGGTCTTGTCATTTATAAGATCTACAACGGCTACTGGTTCTTCGGCCGGCCGACGGTGGAAGAACTCCGGCAGGACCTACGCGCCGTGACCAAGAAATGTCGGCCGGACTGGGACATCACGACGCACGAACTCAGAGCGGCGTGGCAGCAAGGCCGCAAGGATCTCTTCTACCCTTACGGCAAAACGTACGCCCAAACTCTCGGCGAGCAGGATTAGGACGATTAAGGCCGGGTGCTGCTTACTCCGCTTCACCGATGCCCGTAATCCGTGAAGACATAATCTCTCGTCTTGACTCCCGTGTGGCATGCGAACCCGCACTTGGCGTCGTTCCCCTGCGGCGGCTTGCCAGCCAAGGTTCCGGGCGTGAACGTATCGGATGCAGCGTTATAGTCGAAGGTGGCGTATCCCCACCCGCCGCTGTCCGCGAACCTCTTACTGTCCTTCACCATGAAGTCCATGTCATGCTGGGTTCCTGGCACCGTGGCTGCAGGGAACGTCTCCATCTTTTTCGGATTCCAATGGATCTTCGCCAACTTGGCGCCGTCGGGAAAAGGCTTGCCGTTGCCGGGAACGCCGGCCTGGTAGGCCTTGATCATCACCGGATTAGCAAGGGTCGCAGCAATGAGTGGTCCGTCCTGACTGATGGAGACAAGCTGCCAGCTCTCATATCCGCGAAACTCGGCAAACGCGAGTCCGCCCGCCACTTTCAAGGTGTACTTGTCTTGCTTGGCCGGAGGGGCTGCTAGGGCGAGCGCCACTACCACAGAGAGAAATACTCCACCGAATGCGATTACCCCGATAGCTTTGCGTTTCATTGCGGCAACCCCTTCCCGGACTGCTCCGCGACCATGTACGCGGCGTACCATTCCGGCCAATTCGCATCGCGCTGGCCGGTGCGCTTTTCGTGCTCGCCATGGGCGGCCTCCGCGCGGCGAAGGGCGGTCGCGAGATCGGTCGCCGAAGCGAATGCCGTTTCGGCGCGATCGATGCGCCCGGGCAGCCGGGTTGTGATCTCTTGAAACAGCCACCCGTTGCCGTCCGGATCGGAGAAGGAAGCGAACGAGCGGTAGCTGCGATGCTCGGGATCCCGGCCGTTCACGCGGAGCCGGCCAAAAAGATAGGGCGCGTCGGGGCCAGTGAAGACGCCGCCCGCGTCGTGAAACACCTCGCTAACCTTGACGCCGCGGCTAAGCAGCTCGGCGCGGGCCGCCTCGATGTCGGACACGATCAGGTAAAGACCCTGGGCGGAGCCGGGCGCCGCCGCTGTGACGTTCTTGCCGAAGATGACCGAGCAACCCGACCCTGGGGGAGTGACCTGGACCACACGGAAGCCGGCGCCGTTGTCGTAATCGGCGTCGAGTCGCCACCCGAGCTTGGTGTAGAACTCCTTGGCGCGATCGACATCCGAGACGGGGATTACCACCACCTCAAGCTTCATGTCGGAGGTCGCGACTTTCGCTCCGTCCGTCGCTTCTTTTTCCAATTGGGCCATATCGGTTCCTTCTAAGACGTCGCGTTCGAGCGAAAAGTATCGGGCTTTCTTAACGCAGGATGTCCAGCCTGGAACTTGGCGTTTCAGGCCGTCCGGAACAAGTTTGGCCGGGAATCCGTTAACACTGTAGAGATTATTGCGGACTGTCGATCATTCCGTCGGGGGGGGGCCTGATGAAACGTCTGAAGCTGATTCTCGTGCTCTGTGTGCTCTTTTCTCTGAGCGCCGTGATGGCGCAGCAATTTCCGTTGTGGGAGCGGCTGCTGCGCTACAACGGCGGCAAAACCGATGACACGCCGGTGCCCTCCATGAAGATGGGCAATCACATGCAGATGTCGTTCAAGGGCAAGCCCCAACCGGAAGACAAACAGCGCGCCGAGCGGATTGTGGCTGCCGCTCGTAGCGTAGTTGCACATTACTCCGATGTGAACACCGCGCTTCAAGACGGCTACAAGCCGTTTCATCCCACCGGCAAATTGGGCGAAGAGGTTCACTACACGAGCCGTCGCTACAACCGGCTGGAGCAGCGCCAGGCGGACTACGATCATCCGGGATCGATCCTGTACCAACGCACGCCGGAGGGTATGAAGGCCGTGGGCGTCATGTACACCGCCCCGCAAGATTCGACGCCGGAACAGCTGAATGCAATCGCTCCGTTAAGCATCGCGACCTGGCACCGCCATGTCGACTTTTGCGGCGGACAACGGAGCGCGCCGCTCGAAGAGCGATGGGGGCCGCATGCGCAGTTTGGCCCGCAAGGCAGCATCCACACAGAAGAAGCATGCAAAGAGGCGCACGGACTTTGGATTCCAGTAGTCTTCGGTTGGATGACTCATGTGTACCCCAACGCAAAGTCTCCCAACGATGTGTGGGCCGGAATGGACATGCATATGGATGCCAACACCGACGACGATGAAACGAAGAAGTAGCGACGTTAACGTCGATACTTGGGGTGGTTCCGCATGGCTTTGTGAATCGCCTTCCATTTTGCCTTGACGGCCGCCGCGGCAAGGGCGTCCTGTTGGAGCCGTTCATGCCGCAGCTCAGCTTGCAACTTGCGGTAGCTTCGCCAGCGCGACGAGTCGATCTGGCCCTTTTCCAACGCACTTTGGATTGCGCACGCGGGCTCGTTGGTGTGGGTGCAGTCACGGAAACGGCATTGCGAGGAAAGCGCTGCCACGTCATCGAAGACCTCATCCAGGGAGCCTTCAGTTGCCCATAGCTGCAACTCACGCATCCCAGGGTTGTCGATAACTGCGCCCCCTTCCGGCAGCGGGATAAGCATTCGGCTGGTGGTTGCGTGGCGGCCGCGTGAATCGGATTCGCGGACCGGCAGGGTGGTCTGACTCTGCTCACCGATGAGGGCGTTCACGATGGTCGATTTTCCCACTCCGGATGATCCAAGAAATGCCACTGTGCGGCCACGGATCACGGACCGGAGGTCCTGCACGCTTTCGCGCGCACTCATCACCAGGTGTGGGACATGCGGTGCTACGGCGGTTAACTGTTCCAGCCGCTCCGAAACGCCATCGCACAGGTCGGATTTATTCAGTACGATCAGCGCGTCACCACCGCTCTCGCGGGCGAGGACGAGGTAACGCTCCAGCCGCCGCAAGTTGAAATCGCCGTCCAGCCCGCAGACGATTACAGCCAGATCCACGTTCGCCGCAATCACCTGCTCGGCGACTGTTCTGCCTGCGACGCGGCGAGAGAACTTGGTCCGCCGCGGCAGTACCGCCTCAATCAAAGCCAGTTTAGGATCCACCTGCCGTGCTGCCACCCAATCACCGACAGCAGGCAAGATAGAGTCGTATCGCAATCGCCCGGCTGGAACGGCTTCATAATCGCCGTCCTCGAGATAGATTCGATATTGCTCATGGGCGGCGAACGAAACCCGCCCGAGTTCCAATCCCTGAGCCACATGCGGCTCGAAAAGCTCACGGACATAGGCGTCCGCACCAATCTGTTCCAGATGCATTTCTGTTCGCTCCAAGACAAGACACACTACTGGCTTTAGGGTTTATTGGGTTGTCTTGAAAGGCGCAACCGGCGCCGTTAGCGAACAGTCATAGGCGGCTCTCTATGACTAATAACACAACTTCGGGTGATCCGCGCGGAAGCGAATTCCTACTTCTTTTTCGCGGCGGCCGCGTCTTTGATGGCCTTCAGGTGCGGAAGGTCGTGATCTTCCTCATGGCACGCAGCTTCGGTTAACTCGAACTTTTCCCGCGCCATCGGAAAGGCCAGCGTCCACGGCCGCGTGTACACCACTGGATCGGTCATGGTGGCCTCGTAGTGCAGCATGTTTGGACCGGCCGGGGTGAATCGTTCCACCACGTGCTCGGCGTAGCTCATCACCTCGCCGCCCTCGCCCAGCCAGGTCTTGCCGTTCATGTTGGTGGTGTCGACAACCAGCGTGTCACCCTCCCAATGCCCTACCGAATCGCCCTGCCACAATCGCATGGTCTCCGGAAGATGTGCATGCTCCGCTTTCGCTGGATCAACGATCGGCACGATGCGCCATGCCATGCGTTCAAACAGAAAGACGACGTAATTCGGGGTTTGAATGAGCTCGACTCCCTGCGGCACATACATCGCTCGTGGAACCCCTTGCGGGAAGCAGTGCGCCGTGGGATCGTCGTACCCGCGCTCGCTCAAGTCCCGGCTGACCTTCTCGGCCACGGCCCAGGCTTGCATCGGAAGTTTCCCGTCCGGTGGATCGACAATCAGGCGCCGTTCTGGCGGTGCGTTCGGTCTTTCCAATGCCTGGTTCGCGCCACCGGCCTTCGATTCATAGAAGCCCTGCAGGTCCGGCTTGTCGTTATTCGTGCGGCGGATGTTGGCCGCAACTGGCGAAGCCGCGCGCATATAAGTAGATGCGGGCATCGTCACCGGAGGCGCTGTTGGGCTGCCGGGATACCATGTTCGATCCTCGCGCAGAAACGCGCCGTTCGCTTCTTCGACTTCCGATTGACAGGAGTATTCAAAAAGCCTGTCCCGATCCATGCGCCGCTGCAGTGCGATGTGGATGGTGAAGGGCTTGGTCAAAACCTTCGAATCCTGGATGGTGGCTTCGTATTCAATAGTGTCGTGGCCAGTCATGGTGTAGCGCTCCACCACATGAAGGGCGTCACTGTGAAAGTCGCCCGCCATGTCCAACCATGTTTTGTCGTTGATGTTGCCGACGTCTACAACCAGAGTGTCGCCATCCCAATGACCGCGTGAATCGCCCATCCAGAAATCGGCGTCAGTGGGATGCGGAGTGCCGTCGGTGTAAATCAGCCGGTAATCCAGCTCCCACTCGAAGGCCATCGCGATGACCTTGGGCGTCTGGAAAATCTGAAACGGAAAATCCAGATACATGATTCGAGGGACACCCGGTATGTAGCATTTCGAGAGCGGATCGGCCGTCCGCCGGTTCTGAAAATTCTCGGCTTTCTGCTTCGCGGCCCACGGCTGATAGGGAATTTCGCCACCGGCTACCACCGACCGTCCAGCCAGCATGTGAAGGCTCGCGACGTGATCCTGTAGATCGGCTGCCGCGGTGCTGGACGCCTGCCAGATGCCTTGGAAGTCCGGTTTACCGTCGGCGGTGCGCGGCAAAGGCAGTTGGTGCGGAGCAGGCGTGCCCTGCGGAGCCGCAATGAGCGCGGTCGACAGGGCAATTGCAATGATGGCGACGAGATGGTGGGTGTGCATACGAAAGCTATCTCCGGATTGGGCTTGGCGAAAATTCGTGCTATCGTCGTCCACTACCCGGTGGAGGCTCTACGAGAAGCAGTATATCAACCGGCGGCACGTCGGCGTTGCAAGAGTCGTGGGCCGGAGATAGCTCGAGGTAACGGGTGGAACTCAGGCCAGGTCGTAGCGATCCAGGTTCATCACCTTGGTCCACGCAGCCGCGAAGTCCTTCACAAACGTCTCCTTCGAGTCGTCGCATGCATAGACTTCCGCGATTGCCCGGAGCTGGGAGCTGGAACCGAAGACGAGATCAACGACGGTGCCCGTCCATTTGAGTTCGCCCGTAGCCCGATCGCGCCCTTCCAACACGCCTTCCGATGTGGCGGACTTCTGCCACTTCGTGTTCATGTCGAGCAGATTGACGAAGAAATCATTCGTCAACGTCTCGGGCCGCTTGGTGAAGACACCGTGTTTGGACTGCCCGAAGTTCACATTCAGGGCGCGTAGGCCGCCAACCAGAACCGTCATCTCAGGAGCGGTCAGGGTCAGCAGGTTCGCCCGATCCAACAGCAGCTCAGCCGCCGATTTCTCGTGTCCCTTTCTGAGGTAGTTGCGGAACCCGTCCGCGACCGGCTCCAGGACGGCGAACGAATTCACATCGGTCTGCTCCTGTGAAGCGTCCGTGCGCCCCGGCAAGAAAGGTATCTTCACGTCATGTCCGGCCTTTTTTGCAGCTTCCTCGATAGCCACGTCGCCGCCCAGAACAATCAGGTCGGCGAGGGAGATCTTCTTTCCTCTTCCATTCGACTGCGCGCCGTTGAAATCCTTCTGGATCGCCTCCAGCTTCTGAAGAACTTTCTCCACGTCGGCCGACTGATTTACTTCCCAAGACTTTTGTGGCGCCAGACGAATGCGTGCTCCGTTAGCGCCGCCGCGCTTGTCACTGCCGCGGAAAGTTGCGGCGGACGACCAGGCTGTCGTAACCAGCTGGGAGATGGAAAGTCCAGATGCGAGGATCTTGGCCTTCAGAGCGGCAATATCCTGCTCCGAGATCAATTCATGATCCACAGCGGGCACGGGGTCCTGCCAGAGGAGCGGCTCCTTAGGCACGAGCGGACCAAGGTAGCGCGAGATCGGCCCCATGTCACGATGCGTCAGCTTGAACCAAGCCTTGGCAAACGCGTCTGCGAATTCCCCTGGGTTCTCGTGGAAGCGCTTCGAAATCGGCGCATAGATCGGGTCCAACTTCAGAGACAGGTCCGTCGTGAACATGATCGGTGTGTGCTTCTTCGACGGATCGTGGGCATCCGGCACGGTGCCCGCCGCAGCCCCGTTCTTAGGAATCCATTGCTGAGCGCCGGCGGGGCTCTTGGTTAATTCCCAATCAAAGCTAAGCAGGTTATCGAAGTAGTTGTTGTCCCACTTCGTCGGATTGCTGGTCCATGCGCCTTCCAACCCGCTGGTGATCGCGTGGGCGCCTTTGCCGGTGCCAAAGGTATTAATCCAGCCGAAGCCTTGATCTTCGATATTCGCGCCCTCGGGTTCGGGGCCCATATATGTACTCGGTTCAGCAGCGCCGTGGGCCTTGCCGAAGGTGTGTCCGCCCGCGATAAGCGCAACCGTCTCCTCATCGTTCATCGCCATTCGGCCGAACGTCTCTCGGATGTCCCTGGCCGCCGCGAGCGGATCCGGGTTGCTGTTGGGCCCTTCCGGATTCACGTAGATGAGGCCCATCTGAACGGCGCCGAGAGGATTGTCGAGCTGGCGGTCACCGCGGTACCGCTCGTCGCCCAGCCACTTGGTCTCAGGCCCCCAGAAAATATCTTCTTCCGGCTCCCAGATGTCTTCGCGGCCACCGCCGAAACCGAAGGTCTTGAATCCCATCGACTCCAGTGCGACGTTGCCGGTAAGAATCATCAGGTCTGCCCAGGAAAGTTTCCGGCCGTACTTTTGCTTGATTGGCCAGAGCAGCCGGCGCGCTTTGTCGAGGCTCACATTATCCGGCCAGCTATTGAGGGGCGCAAATCGCTGTGAACCCGAGCCCGCGCCTCCTCGACCGTCAGCGATTCGGTACGTGCCCGCGCTATGCCACGCCATGCGGATGAACAACGGCCCATAGTGGCCGTAGTCGGCGGGCCACCACTCCTGCGATGTCGTCATCAAGGCATGCAGGTCCTTGATCACCGCATTCAGGTCAAGGGTCTTGAACTCCTCGGCGTAATTGAACGTCTCGCCCATGGGATCCGACAGCGGGGAGTGTTGGTGCAAGATCTTCAGGTTGAGTTGATTGGGCCACCAGTCTGCGTTTGAATGGGTCCCAGTCACTGCGTGTTTGCGAGCGCCGGTCGTAAAGGGGCACTTGCTTTCCGTTGGCTGATTGGGGGCAGGTTCGCCCACTGCGTATTCGAATTGTTTCTCGGTTTGTTCTTCTTGCTTCATGTTCCCCTTCTTTCGAATTAGTTAATAAACAGTGACGAGCTATGAACTCACCTTGGCATGCCGCGGAGCGCACTTCGCGCAGAGCCCCCGGAAAATGAGCTCGCATTCGCGAAGAATCCGCTTACCGAGAGCGCGCGAGGCAGGCTTGGGCACGGCGTACCACTCGAGGTCCTCAACATTGCCGCAGCGGTCGCAGATGAAGTGGTGATGCCGCATGCCCTTCGCATCGAATCGTGCGGCGCGGCCCTCCACGGCCACTTCACGCACCAATCCCGCCTGCACCAAGTCCCGTAAATTGTTATAAGTGGTGGCCCTGGAAGAGCGCGGATCCACGCGATTCACAGCTTCGAAGATTTCCGCAGCCGTGGGATGCCGGTTGTGTTCCATCAAGAAAGCCATCACGGCGTAGCGCTGCGGAGTGCACCGCAACCCGCTGGCTTCCAAGGAACGTTTAATCGCCTCGGCGTCCATCAAACATTTAGATTATATCTAAGATGACATTATGTCAAGACAGCGCCGGCGGATTGACCACCGGCGCCCCGCAGATGCGTCGAGCAGATAACAGGCGCTATGGTTTCGGGGCCGTTTCCTTGGCCACCGTCCCCTTGGCCGGCGGATGGATCGCCGTCACCTTGGGCCGCCAGAAAGCCGGATCTACATCCTCTTCTTCCTTAGACAGGTAGCTCATTTCGGGACTGACTGAGTACAAAGTAGACTCCATCAGCTGGAACACGTCACCCTCGCCCTTTGTGATTTTCTGCAGGGTATCCGCGCCCACCGCTTCCGTCAGAGCCTTGTTGTTAGCCAGAAGGTCATCCATCTGCTTCAGGGAGTCCATGGGAAGCAAGAACAGATAGACACCATTGGGAGCACCGGCGACCACCTGGTAACAAACGATCGAGACTGGTAAATTGGCCTTCTGATAGCCTGCCAGAAGCACCTTCGCACCTGCCACAAACGCCTCGGTCTGGCCCAATCGCACGCGATAGTTGTCAATCATCACGTAGCGGAACTTGGGCACCGGGATCGCGTTGGCGGGCAGGTAGCTGAGGTCCTTGCGATACACCGCCGTCATGCTCCGGGACTCGGAGCGTAATTCGCCATCGCGCGCTTCCACCAAGTCGAGTTCATTTTTCAAAGGGGCTTTTCCGACAAGTTTTGCCCCCTCTTCCACCGCGGCGAACGATGGGAAGGCCTGCAGGAACACGACCTCGCTCGGTCCGGACTCGGAATTCAAGGCCAGATAATGGAATGGAAACTTGTTCTTGCGAAAAGTGTTCGCGAAATCCTGCTCCACCTTGCTGTGAGCCGCACCCTTGCCTTCTTTGATCGCTTCGTGCCCGATCGTGATCACGGCAGGGGGGCCATCGTTCGAGGCTGCTGATTGAGCAAATGCGAAAGGAGCGCAGGCGGCGAGCGCCGCTGCGATTAACGTGATTTTCATGGTGTTGCCTCCGTTACATTTCGTTACAACCTGGGGTAGCTGGAGTATACACCCCAAAAAAGCGAAAATCACACCTCATAATGGACGGGCATCCAGCGGGTCAGCACGCCGGTCGGCTACTGCTTGTCGTAAACAAAGGTGACCTTAGCCTTCTTGCCATTGATCGTTAGGTTGCCGCTGACGGTGCGTGTTTTACCGTCAGCAGAATATACGACGCGAGAGGTACCGGTAATCTTACCGGTCTTCTTCTCGGTCACCTCCAGAGTGTGATCGTTGATCGGCTTATACGCCCGCGTGTCGGAGTTCGGATCGCCGGTCAGGGGGTAATCTTTGCCGTCGAACTTGCCCGTCCATTCGTCATGCGTAGGCTTGCCGTTGGCGTCGACGCCATACACGGTGACCTTCATGCTGTCGCCCGCGGCCGCAACGACGACCGAGGTGTTTTTCCCGGCCTTGGACTTGGCCTCGTTCAGCTTCCAGGTGCCTATGCTCACGTCGGCGGCGAAGCACACCATGGCGGCAACGAACAGCGCCGCCAGACTCAACAGGATGGTTCTAATTCTCATGTCACCTCCTCTTTAATGTTTTCTTTCCTGAGGTCGAAACCGGAATTCCTTGTTTAGTTGTCTGTTGGAGATTGTACGCTTCCTCTGCCCTGGACACAAAGAATTCGCCAGCGAAGCTCGGGCGCAGGCGCCGCTGCTGGAAGCTTCCACACTTCATCCATTGCTATACTAACCCCAAAATCTCTCTTTCGAGGTGCCCCATGAAGACCCGTATTATCGGCCTGTCGGCCTTTCTAGTAGTGGCGGCTTTCACGGCCGTCTCCCAGGAGACCCCTTCGCCCACGCGTTTGACGAACGATCACTACTTTGACTTGGAGCGCGTGAGCAATGCGCAGATTTCGCCCGATGGCGCGCACATCGTCTATACCCGCCAACAGGCCAACAAGATCGAGGACCGCTGGGATTCCTCGCTGTGGATCATGAACGCCGACGGCAGCCAGCATCGGTTCCTTACTAAAGGCTCAGATCCCCGCTGGTCGTCGGACGGGAAACGCATTCTCTATATCGCCGATGGAGAGCCGCGCGGCCCGCAGATCTTTGTCCGCTGGATCGATGTCGATGGACCCGCAACGCAGGTAACGCACGCAACCGAAAAGGTGGCCGACGCGCGCTGGTCGCCGGACGGCAAGTCCATCGCGTTCTCCATGTTCGTGCCGGCAAAAGACACCTGGAATATCAGCATGCCGCCCGCGCCCGAAGGCGCCAAGTGGACGGGCTCGCCGCGTCGTGGTGGAAACGCTGCACTATCGTCAGGATCGGGTTGGCTTCCTCGAGGACGGGCACACGCATCTGTTCGTCGTCTCGGCCGATGGCGGCGCGCCCCGCCAGATCACGAACGGCAAGTGGAGCGCGGGCGCCGGCGAATTGCGCGGCGCCGTATCTTTTGGACTGGACACCCGACAGCAAAGCCATCGTCTTCGAAGGAGCGCGAAGCGCGGAAGCCGATCTGCAGTATGAAACCTCGGAACTGCTGGTGGCCGACGTCGCGTCCGGCGCCATTCGCGAGCTCGTCGCCAAACCCGGCTCCTGGAGTCGCCCCACCGTTTCGCCCGACGGCAAGACCGTGGCGTTCACGGGCTATCCGGAATCGAAGCGCACGCACTCGGTGGCAGATCTGTATGTGATCCCGTTCACGGGCGGAGAAATGCGGAAGATCAGCGGCGACTATGACCGCGATCCATTGAATCTGCGCTGGTCGCCCGATTCGGCGTCCATTTATTTCGACGCCGAGGATCATGGCTCCCGCAACGTCCAGTTGGCTGCCATCGCCGGCGGCGGCGTGAAGCCCGTCACCACTGGCGTTCATGTGCTGACCATGGATTCAACCTCCAGCGACTTGATGGCGGTTGGTACCGAAGTCCGATCCAGACAACCCGCCCGACGTGGTGCGCTACAACCTGCGCCGGCCCGGAGAAATGACCAAGCTCACCAGCGTCAACGCGGGTTTGTTGACTGGCAAGCACCTGGCGAAAACCGAGGAAATCAATTTCACTTCCAGCGGCAACGCCAAAGTGCAGGGCTGGGTTGTGAAGCCGCCCGATTTCGACGCGACGAAAAAGTATCCGCTCATCCTCGAAATCCACGGCGGACCGTTTTCCATGTACAGCGTGGCATTCAACTACATGTTTCAGAATTTCGCCGCCAACGATTTCGTGGTTCTCTACCTCAACCCGCGCGGCAGCACCGGATATGGCACGGCTTTCTCCGGCGGCATCGACCACAACTATCCAGGGCCCGATTACGACGATCTGATGGCCGGCGTGGACGCCACCGTCGCCAAAGGCTTCGTCGACACCACGCACATGTACGTCTCCGGCTGCAGCGGCGGCGGGGTGCTTTCGAGCTGGGTGATCGGCCATACCGACCGCTTCGCCGCGGCCGCCGTGCGCTGCCCGGTGATCGACTGGCTGAGCATGAGCGGGAACACCGATATCCCGCTCTTTACCTACAGCTTCTTCCAAAAGCCGTTCTGGGAAGATCCCAGCGACTGGCTTTCTCATTCTTCGGTGATGACCGTGGGCAAAGTGACCACGCCGACGCTGCTGATGACCGGAGTGCTCGACCGCCGCACACCGATGCCGCAAACCGAGGAATACTACGCGGCGCTGAAGGTTCGCGGCGTGCCGGTGAAACTGCTGCAATTCGAGGGCGAATATCACGGGACTGGCTCGAAGCCGTCGAATTTCATCCGCACACAACTTATACATGATGAGCTGGTTCAAGAAGTATTCGCGCACGCCCGATGGCAAGTCAACCCCAGCAACCACCGTAATACCGAGCGCTAGCGCTGCCCTGCAATAAGGAGAAACATTATGAATCGCCGCGATTTCTTCCACATTACTTCAGGCTCCGTCGCCTTGGCCGCTTTCCAAAACAATGCGATCGAGAAGGCCTGGGCCGCGGGGGAATCCGTGGCTGGCCGCAAAGCTGAGGACGTCGCCCGCGATGAGGATTACTGGGCTGAGATTCGCAACGCCTTCACCATCGACCGTAATGTAATCAACCTCAACAATGGCCATGTCAGTCCCGCGCCGCGCCCGGTGCAGGACGCCTTGCGCCGCTATATCGAATTCAGCGATATGGGGCCGTGGCACACCATGATCGACAATCTCGAAAAGCAAATTGAGGTTGTCCGGCGCCGTTTGGCTGCTACCGCCGGCTGCGACCCCGAGGAGATGGCCATCACGCGAAATTCAAGCGAATCGCTCGAAATCGCGCAGTGCGGCATCGATTTGAAGCCGGGCGATGAGGTGCTCACCACCAACCAGGATTATCCGCGCATGCTCACTACCTTCCGCCAGCGCGAGCGCCGCGAAGGGATCGTGCTGAAAACGATTTCATTCCCGGTGCCTCCGCCCAGCCCGGACGATCTCTACCAGCGCTTCGAGCGCGCTGTCACGCCGAAAACCAAGCTCATTCTCGTTTGCCACATCACCAATCGCACGGGAGTGATTTTCCCCATCAAACGAATCTGCGATATGGCCCACGCGCGCAACATCCCTGTTATCGTCGATGGCGCTCACGCTTTCAGTCACTTTCCATTTTCTCTTGCCGATTTCAATTGCGACTACTACGGAGTCAGCCTACACAAATGGGCCTGCGCTCCCATTGGAACGGGGTTCCTATACGTGCGGAAATCGCGCATCGCCGGCACTTGGCCGCTGATGGCCGCCGAGTCACGCCAGGACAACGATATTCGGAAGTTCGAAGAGATCGGGACGCACCCAGCAGCCAACCACAACGCGATCAGCCAGGCGCTGGTGTTCAGCGAGAACATTGGGATCGATCGCAAGGCTGCGCGGCTGCGGTATCTGCGGGACCGCTGGGCGCACCGCCTGGCCGAAAGTCCGAAGGTGAAGATCCTCCATAGCACCGACCCGGCGATGTCTTGCGGCATTGGATTTCTGGCTTTCAATCATGCCGATCCGGGGAAGATTCACGACGCGCTCCTCAGCAAGTACAACATCGTGACCGCGCGAGTACCTCACGAAGAATACGACGGTCTCCGAATAACGCCGCACATCTACAGCACGGTGGCTGACATCGACTTCTTCGCCGACGCCGTCGAAAAAGAGCTGAAGACCGCGTAGGGCCGCTACTGGCTCGCGGGCGCGTAGCCTTTCAGCGAATGATCGTGCGCAGCGTAGTAGTCGCCGGCCGCGTTCAGCTCCGGCTTGCCCGCCGTCACATGGCAGAATCCACAGGCTTTCCCCTCGGTTTTCGCATACTCCGGCTTCGCGTAGGACGGAGTTACGCTGGCACACCAAACGCCGGCGGCCAGGACGGCTGCGGGAATCGCGCGCTTTAAGATTTTCGACAACATTTTGGGCATGGCTGATTGTATCCTCGAGCAACCCCAATGCAATCGCTTCGCCAGCGCTGTATCTACAGGCAGGGCCCTAGACCGGCGGCGCCCGTTGCTCTTCGATGACGTTCCCGCGGTGACCATGCCCGGTCACGTGACCATATGTGGTTACGGGCCACCAACAACCACCTACAACCCCAGCGCATCCAGCTTCGGCTTCTCGTACACGTCATCCTCGCCCGGATAACGCAGCGCCGAATCGTAGCGGCCGGTTTCCTTTGCCAACGCCCACACCAGGCTCTCGCCCGCCGGCACGGTATCCGGTTGGCGCGTGAACACTTCATCTTGAAACGCGCGCTCGGCATCCACAAACTGCCAGCCCCGCATGCGGAACATGTCCATCGCATCGCCCAGGAAATGCGAATTCAGGACGTTATAGTGCAGCAAAATGGTGTGCGGGATGCTCCGGCCCAACACCTCGCGCGCCAGCCGGTCGTAATAGGTCGCCCGATCCCAAAGATGCGCCAAATAAGGCTCGCGGAAAAGGTTCGCGTCGAACTTCGGCCGCTGCTCCATGCATTTTCTAAGGCGCTGATCGTAATACCAATCCGACGCATCAATGGTCACGGCGCCATTCCGATATCCGTGCGCTTTCAAGAATGCGCGCATCCAATCGCGGCGCTCGCGCGTACCGCCTTCCTTCAACGCCGGAAAGCGAAAGTAGGGACGAAACGTTGGAAATTGGCGCACGAAGGCGTCGCAGCGCAGCATGTCAGCTCCGAATTGCTCCTCCGGCGTGCTGTCAATCCCCTCCGGCTTATTATCAATCCAACGATGGGACCAGGTGTGATTCCCGATCATGTGCCCGCGCTCGCACCACTCTCGCAGGATCTCGCGCCCTTCCGGCGTATCGCCGTTCTCTCCGATCACGAACAGCGCAGTCTTCACCTTGTGCCGCTCAAGCGCCGAGCGCAGCCGCTGGTCGGCGGCCTTTCGCATCGCGGCGGGAATGTCTTGCCATCGCAAATCATCCATCGTGATCGCGATCCTCGGCTGTTCCGCCGTGTCCGCGCGCGCCAGCACAGAGGCAGCCAATGCGGCCAAAACATCCCGGCGCGATACGCTCATGCGAATCATCATGGCATGCTGGAGGAGATGGGTGTTCTACTGAGCGGTTCCGCTCTCAGCAAATCCTTCAGCGCGCGGCCTCTGTTCGAGGATCTTTCCCTGACCCTCTCGGATGGCGACCGCAGCGGTCTCATCGGTCCGAATGGCAGCGGCAAAACCACCTTGCTCGAAATCTTGGCCGGCCGGGAGTCTCCCGATTCCGGCGCTCGCGCCCTGCGCAAGCAAACCAGGCTCGCGTATGTCCCGCAGGATTCGATTTTTGCGGACGGCGACACCGTGGTTTCCGTGCTGAGCGCCGCTCTCGCGGGGCTCCCATTAGATGATGAGGAAAAGTCCGCCCGTATCGAGCTGATGCTGGGGCGAGCCGAATTTGCGGATCGTTCGATATCCGCCGCTGCGCTCTCGGGCGGATGGAAGAAGCGTCTGTCCATTGCTGCGGCATTAATCGCCCCGCCCGATGTGCTGCTCCTCGACGAGCCCACCAATCACCTGGACCTCGAAGGCATCCTCTGGCTGGAATCGGCCATCGAGACCGCGGGTGCCTGTTTGGTGGTCACGCACGATCGCTACTTTCTGGAACGCGTCGCCACGCACATGCTGGAAGTCAACCGGATCTATCCCGGCAGCTCGTTCCAGGTGAAGGGCAACTACAGCGAGTTTCTCGAAAAGCGCGAGGACTTTCTCGAAGCCCAGAAGAAGCAGACCGACGCGCTCGCCACCAAAGTAAGGCGCGAGATCGAGTGGCTGCGCCGGGGACCGAAGGCCCGCACTGGGAAATCGCGTGCGCGTATCGACTCGGCGGGGAGACTTATCGACGAATTCTCTGCTGCCACGCAGCGCGCCCGCGGCGGCACCGCTAAGATCGATTTCACCGCATCGGATCGCAAGACCAAGCGCCTGATTGAAGCCGAAAGCATCGGCAAAACGCTCGGGGGACGGCGGCTCTTCCGGAATCTGAGCCTCACCCTTTCGCCCGGCGTTCGTATCGGACTGGTCGGCGCGAACGGCAGCGGGAAAACCACGCTGCTCAAGCTCCTGGCGGGAGAACTCGAGCCGGATGAAGGCGAAATCCGTCGCGCCGATCGCCTGCAAATCATCAGCTTCGCGCAGGATCGCGGCGCACACCTGGACCCCAACATCAGCCTTCGCCGCGCGCTCTGCCCGGAAGGCGACATGGTTATCTATCGCGACCGTCCCATCCATATCGCGGGCTGGGCCAAGCGCTTCTTATTCCTGGAGCAGCAGCTCGATATGCCGGTCTCGAAACTCTCGGGTGGCGAGCGCGCCCGCGTGATGATCGCACGCTTGATGCTGGCTACCGCCGATGTGCTTCTGCTGGACGAACCCACCAACGATCTCGATATTCCGACGCTCGAAGTGCTCGAAGACAGCTTGCTCGATTTTCCCGGCGCCATTGTGCTGGTGAGCCACGATCGCTATATGCTCGATCGGGTGTCGACCCTCGTCATCGGGCTCGACGGCGATCCCAATGGCAGTAACGCCGGCGTTTTTGCCGACTATTCGCAATGGGAGGCGTTCCGCGGCGAGCAGCTTTCCGAGAAGCCCGCGCCCAAGCTTCCCCGCCCTTCCGCGCCAACCGACGAGCCGAAAAAGAAGTTGTCTTATTTGCAGCAGCGCGAGTGGGACGGCATGGAAGCGAAAATTCTCGACGCCGAACACGACCTCGCCGCCTGCCAGCGCGAGTTCGAAGTGTCGGTGTCCGATCCAAATCGAGTCACCGGGGCCTATGACAAAATGCAAGCCGCGCAGCAGCGCGTGGAGGACTTGTATGCCCGCTGGGCCGAGCTTGAGGCGCAGCTAATCCCGAACCCCTAAGCCCCAATCCCAGGCTGTGCTATACTGAAGGCCACTGGAAGTTGATCCGAATCCCCCTCTCCCCTGACCGGCAGTCGGCTCGTCGTTTCTCCCTCCTCAAAACTAAAAATGAAAAGTTTCTCTGAATTACCTCTGTCTGCTCTCCTCAAGAGCAATCTATCCAAGCACGGTTTTGTCCAGCCGACGCCCATCCAGGAGTTGGCCATTGAGCCGGCGCTTGCTGGCCGCGATTTGGTCGCCACCGCGCAAACCGGCACCGGCAAGACGCTCGCGTTTGTCCTGCCCATCATCCATCACATCTCGGCGGAAGTCGCGCAACCCGCTGCCCATGGGCAGGCCGGCATTCGGGCCGTCATTTTGACCCCGACTCGCGAACTAGCCATCCAGATCAGTGAAGCATTCGCCAAAATGGCCGCGGGCACCGGCGTTCGCGCCTCCGTCGCCGTCGGTGGACTCAGTGAACGAGTCCAGCTCCAAGCCATTCGCAAGGGCGCGCAGGTTCTCATCGCGACTCCCGGCCGCCTGTTCGATTTCCTCGGACGCCGCCTCGTCAATCTGGGCCACGTCCGCACGCTGGTCCTCGATGAGGCTGACCGAATGCTCGACATGGGCTTTTTGCCCACCGTCACGAAAATCATGGGCGCCATGCCGTCCGATCGCCAGACATTGCTCTTCTCCGCAACTATTCAAACCTCGGTGAAGCATCTGGTCAAAGCCCACGTCCGCGACGCCGTGCGCGTCGAAGCCGGCGATACAACGCAGCCGATTGCGAAAATCGAGTTGCATCTTTACGAAGTGGAGCAGGACTGCAAGCTCAATCTGCTCGAAAACATGCTGCGAAAAGAGCAGGGCTCGTTCCTGGTCTTCGCCCGTACCAAACATGGCGCGGACAAGCTATCGACGAAGCTGGCGCGGCAAGGCGTGAAGACCGCGGTGATTCACGGCAATCGCAGCCAGAGCCAGCGCACTCACGCGTTACGCGGTTTCCAGGAAGGCGACTATCGCGTTCTGGTGGCCACCGATGTTGCCGCTCGCGGAATTCACGTCGAAGGGATTTCGCACGTGGTGAACTACGATCTCCCGCAAGTTCCGGAAGACTTCATTCATCGCGTCGGACGAACCGGCCGCGCCGGAGCCTCAGGAACTGCTTCCACCTTCGCCACGCGCTCGGAGCGATCGCAGATCGCGCAGATCGAACGAAAGCTCGATTCCAAGCTGACGCGCCGGGCTGTATTACAGTCCACCAACTAATTGACGGGCGCTCCTGAGGCGGGTGTGGCCGGAGCCGACGGAGCCGCAGGCAACTTAGCTTTCCCGTCCAGGGCGTAGACCAACAATCGTGACGGCAGTTGCGGACCCGTCGCAGCGCTGGGCTCCGAACCAAAGCCCATGCCCGGTCCTGGCGGACCGCCTGCGACCGCAATGTACTGCTTCCCATCGATCATGAACGTCATCGGCGGACCCATCTGCGACAAGCCTGTCGTTATGTCCAGAAGCTGATCGCCGTTGTCGGCGCGATACGCCAGCAAGCGGCTATTCACGCTCACGAACACCAGGTTCCCCGCTGACAGCGTGCCGCCTTGATTGAAGCCCGCGGACAGTCCGCGCCAGCGCTCCTTCTGCGCCACCGGATCCCAGGCGACCAAAATATTGCCATGACCCTCGGGGCCGATCTTCGGCAGCGATGACTCTAGCGCCGGACCATTGTCGGTATCGGCATGCGCCCCGCCGGTAGCAGGGGTCGGAGGGCGAGTGGTGAACGAGAGGCCCATATTGAATTGCGCATGACCGGTCGGTCCGACGTCGGTCGGGTTGGGAACAAATTTCGGATCCACCGCATAGTTCATTCCGCCGCCGATCGTGCTTGGAATATAGACCAGTCCCGTGGTCGGATTGTAAGACCAGGGCGGCCAAACGTGACCGCCACCCGGCCCCGGCATCACCGCCACGCCCTCTTTTCCGTAGTTCGCTTCGGGATTGATCACCGGTCTCCCGGTCTTCAAATTCACGCCCGAGGACCAGTTCACAGTAACCCACGGATCCGCCGACAGCAGTTCGCCGGTGTGCCGGTCCAGGACATAAAAGAATCCGTCTTTTGGCGCGTGCATGATCACCTGCCGTAGCTTGCCGTTGATCGGCAAGTCCACCAGCATCAGATCCGCGATCGAATCCAAGTCCCAGTTGTCGCCAGGCACTTCCTGGTAATACCAAACCAATTTGCCGGTAGCGCCGCGCACAGCCAAGATGGAATCGGTGAATAGATTGTCGCCCTTTCCGCGCTCTTGATCCGACCATGGCCCTGGCTGTCCCGTTCCGACGTACACCAGGTCAGCATCCGGATCGTACGCCATGCCGTTCCACACCGGTCCGCCGCCGCCGAGCTTCCACCATTCGCCGGACCACGTCTTCGCGGCTTCGGCCAGCTCAGGCTGCTCGAACGGTTTGGACGGATCGCCTGGAACGGTATAAAACTTCCACGCCATCTTGCCCGTCTCCGCATCCAGGGCTGCAAAGAAACCGCGCACCGCATATTCCCCGCCCGACGCGCCGATGATCACCTTGCCACCTTGAATGACACGCGGCGACATGGTGAACGTGTACGGCATATTGGCCGGCGACACCCGCGTCTCCCAAATTTTCGCGCCAGTCTTCAGATCGAGCGCGCGCATCCGCCCGTCAACCACCGGAGCGATGATGGTGTCTTTATAGAGCGCGATGCCGCGATTCACTACGCCGCAGCAAATCCGCGATAGCCAGACCTCCTGGTTCACCTCCGGATCCGACCGCCACAGTTCCTTACCGGTGCGCGCGTCCACGGCGTACACCACGCTCCAAGGCGCAATACCATAGAGGATGCCGTTGTGCATGAGCGGCGTGCCTTCCTGGTGTGTTTGCGGACGACCGGGCGCGGATGGAATGTCGACGTACCAAGCGAGCCCGAGCCGGCTCACGTTGTTGGCGCTGATTTGGTTGAGCGGGCTGTAGCGCTGCTCAGACCAGTTGACGTTATAGCTGATCCATTCTTCGCCCGTTTTGCCCGCTTCTCTGAGCGCCGCGTCATCCACCGGCCGCGACTGCTGAGCCATGGCAATGGAAATGGTGGCAATTCCGAAGAGCAACACGCGCAGCATTGAATAGACCTCCGACTGAAAGGTCTAACTTATCAGATTCCGATAAGAGGAGTTTGAAGGAGTTCAGCCGACGTGGGTGACCAGGAAGCTGTTTACCAGTTCGACGATATTCGAGGAGTCCAGCAATGCCGGCTCGACAAAGATTCCAGTTCGAAATCCAGCGCCTTCCGGTTTAGAATGTGCGACATGCCCGTAGAAGATGATCCCGAGGATTTCCAATTTTACGATCGTGCCAGGTTCGGCCGCGGTCCGAAGCAGGACGGCCACGCCCGATTCGGAAATATTGAGCAGTTTTCCGCGCACCTCTAATTCTGAATCGATCAGCGTGAGCAGCACCGGCAAGTCCGCGGTAATCCGTTGGTTGAAGCGGCGCTCCATCGATTATTTATCGACTAACGGTAGGGTTTACTTTAGCCGAACGTATCTGGCGCCGCGTCAATGCGGTGCAGGGCCCCGGACCACCGAAACAAAATCATTGGGACGTATCCGGCGCGCGAAGGCCGAGCGGATTTCCTGGGCTGTCATGGCCAGGTAGCGCGAGGCGGCCAGGCGCTCCTCGTCTAACGGCAGCCCGATGGTGGCACGATCTAATAGCTGGTTGGCGATCGCGTCCTCGCTCGATTCACTGAGCGGAATTTGCCGCAACAATAGCGCCTTGGCCTGCATCAGTTCGCCGGGGCTGACATCTTCAACTTGCATTTGGCTCACGTCGCGCTTCACCAGGGCAGCCGCTTTGGAGACATTGGCTGGGTCGGACGCATAATTGACCGTGTATGTGGCGCGAGTTTTCCCGGCGGCGATCGTGTCGCCCACCGTGTAGACGTATCCGGTGACTTGGCGGAGGTCGTGGTAAAGCCGCGTGGCGTAAAATCCTCCGCCCAACACATGGTTACCGAGTTGGATTGGATAATAATCCGGGTCGAAACGATTGATGCCTAGCTCCTCGGAGAGCACTACCGAGTCCTGAACGCTGGTGTCATCCGCAACGTTGAATGAAGCCGTTTTGTTGGTGGGCACCGGCGGCAGTGTGATATTGGGCTTCGGCCCATCGGCTTTCCATTTTCCGAAACTGTCCTCGATGGCTTTGCGTGCTTCTCCGGGCGTGATGTCACCGATCACGACGATATCAGTGAGATCCGGGCGGAACACTGTGCGGTAGTATGCCTTGACGTCATCGAGAGTGACGCTCGAAATCGTCTCGGGCGTGGCTTGCCGCAACTCGGGATCGCTTTTCGGAAGCAATGCTGTTTGGAGAGCCCGCTCCGCGCGATAGGAGGGGCTCATCAGTTGTCCAGCGGTGAAGTCAGCATTTTCTTTGCGGACTATTTCCAGGGCGTCCGGCGGCAGACGGGGAGTCAGCTCGTTGGCCGCGAGGAGTTGTACACCGCGTGGAAAATATTCTTTCAGCACCCGCAGCGAGAAGACATGACCGGCTGTCTCGGACGCCGCTATATCATCGAGGGCCTTATGAAACGCGATTCGATCGAGCGCAACCGTGCCATAGTCGAATAGTCCGTCCAGAATATCGCCGGCTCCGTCTTTGCCTGCTGGAGTTTCAAGGTCGGCCTGATGCCGAACTTCACCCACCACGGTGATGGTAGGGCTGATCGTTTCCTTCACAACAATTAACCGGATGCCATTGGGGAGCGTCATATCGGACGGTTGCGCCAGCGCCTGTGGAACCCCTAATTTTTTGAGCGCCGATTCGGCCCACTGCGGAAGAGTCACCGGGGAGGAAGGCGGAACGGTGGCCTGTTCGCTGCCACCGAATCCCTTCGCGGCCGAAGGTTGTCCGGATGGAGCGGGCTTCAACACCGCAATGATGGCATTCCGTGGCACCAGGAACTCCTTAGCGACACGGCTGACTTCTTCCGGCGTTACCTTGTTGAGCGCGGCTAGATCCTGATCCGGAGATTCGTGTCCCTCCACGGCTACCGCGTCGGACCAGCGCGCCGCAAGGTCAGGAATGGAGTTCCGCTCGAATTCAGCGGACGCCACTTCTTTTCGCTTCGAGGCGAGAACCAAGTCTAGCGGCAGCCCTTTGGTATTGGCGTCAGCGAGGACACTCTGAATGTCGGCGACAATGGGACGCGCATCGGCTTGGGCAGGCAGAGCCGCAATTGCGAAACCCACGCTCGCCTTCGGGTACGATTCGCCCAGACTGAAATCTACGGCCAGAGCTTTTCCCTGAACTACCAGATCGTACAGCTTGGCTCTATGGCTGGCAAGAACATCGGTCAAAATTTGCGTGGCGGCGAAATCACGGCTATCCGTGCCAGGCATCCGAAAGGCCACGAATACCAATTGATAAGGCAAGTCGCTCGGCAGGGTGAAGGTTTCGGGTTTCACGGGCTGGAGATTCACTGCTGGACGCTGAGGCACGTCGTGCCGCGGGATGCCGCCGTAAATGCTCTTCACTTTTTCGAGCACGCTCTCTGGATCGACGTCCCCGGTTATTACCAAAACCGCGTTGTTCGGCGCATACCAGGTGCGGTAGAACTGGTGCAGCATGTCGCCTGTGGTGGCGTCGAAAGATTGCTTCGTTCCCAACGCGTCGTGGGAGTAAGGCGTGCCGGCGAACATGTCCGCGTTGAGCCGCGTGATGAATTTATAGGTGGCGTTGGACAAATCGCGCGCGACTTCCTGCTCGATCGCGCCGCGTTCTTGCGCCCATTCGGCTTGCGAATCCTGCGCGCCCGCCAGGCAGGCCGCGTCCACGTGGAGTACGACATCCAGATCCTCGGACGGCAGCGTGGCGAAATACTGGGTGACCGTCTGTTGGGTGTCGGCGTTGTCGTTACCGCCGAGCTGCGCGTAGATCGCCGAAATCTGCGGGCCGGTCAAATCCGTGCAGCCACGAAACAGCATGTGCTCCTGGGCATGGGCCATACCCGGGAATCCGGCCGGAGTTTCGTCGCCGCCGACCAGAATGTTGTCTTCCACCGTTACCACCGGCGCGATAGGATCACGAACGATTACGACGCGGAGGCCATTGCCAAGAGTGGCTCGTGTGACGTTTTGGGGAGAAGAAGCAGTAGGCTGGGTGTGACCTGAGCCAGCCATTAAAGCAAGCACCAAAGCCAGCGCGGCTGTTCCGCGGGAAGCGAAGTTCATTCTAACCGTTAGACGCGTTGATGGCGAGATAGGCTACGCTATTTCGAATAGACGAATGCTTTGCCGTAATTATCCCCGGGATAGAACCAAGCCTTAATCGGTTTCGGCCTTCCCGGACGGCTCTCACCGAACAGGATCACTGGCGTGGTCGGCGCCTTGGTGCGGAACAGCGGACCCACCAGGAAGACCCCGAATAGTTTGGTCGCTGTCTGATTCCTTATTTCCACTATGTTGAGATTGCCCTCGTTTTCCTCCAATTTAAAGAGGTAAGTGCCGGGCGGCAACACATGACCGGGAACCCGCACCGGTTCGGCGAAAGTGAAGTCTGCTTTCTCCACCACCACGCTCGCTCGGGACGCTGGCGCAAGTACGAAACCGAGTATAACGATCGCTGCTAAAGCGATGCGTGACATGTCTCTATCCCTCTATCCCTACCTGACCGTTAGACGCTCTACACTTTCCCAAAGCTCCTGTTCATCGCGATTGTTACCGTGACCCGGGGGTGGCCCAAAGGTAGCGCCTCAAGTTGGAGAGCGATCCTGACGATGAACCAACGTGGAAACTCCGCCCACCATCGTGCTCGGTTTTATACTCGCGATTGTAATCGGCTACTTCACTGGCCGAACTGTGAAGATACTGAACCGTTCCGATCGCGAGCAGTAGTCCTTTGAACTTCAGACCCGTCGAACAGCGTGGTAAATCAGCAAGACCACCACGGCGCCCACTATGGCTACCAAAAGGCTGTAAATATTTAGGCCCGTGACACCAGCCACTCCGAATCTGTTGAACAGCCACCCGCCAACGACGGCGCCGACGATCCCGAGAAGAATATCCAGGATCAATCCCTCGCCGCGTCTGTTGACTAATTTGCTTCCGATGAAACCTGCCAGCAACCCCAAGATGATCCACGCAAGGAACGACATGTTTCGCGACCCTCCCTCGGTCGCAATGTCCTCAAAGCCAAGTTGGCTCGAGGGCATGGCTAGTATACATGAGAGATTGGAAGAATTCAGAAGTCGGAATTCAGAATAAAGAATTCAAACATCTCAGATTTCTAAAATTCGGTCGAATCGGGCTTGAATAAATAAGTCAGCACCATCTGGCTTTCGATGGCGCGCTCGCCCTCACGCGCCGGCCGGAACCGTGAGCGCCGCGCCGCCGCCAGTGCCTGTTTGGTCAGCAGCCGCGCGCCGGCCCCCGCCGTCGACTCCACTTCCGCCTTGGTCACGTTGCCTTGGTCATCGATCGCCACGATCACCTGTACGCGCGCCTCGGTCGGAGACTTTCGCCCGCACATCGGCGGGAATATCGAGCTCAATCTGCGGGCCTTCGAAGCGCTGCGGCGCCTTGGCGGGTTTCGGCTTGGGAGCGATTGGCTGCTCGGACTTCGGGGCCCGAACTTTCGCTATTGAGATCGGCGGCGCGTCGGGAGCCTTGGGCAGGATCGCCGGCATCGTTCCCACCGTCATGTACCGCGACAACTCGCGCTGCAAATCTGGAATTGCGAAGCTGAGCGCCACCGCCGCGGCAGCCATCGCCACCCCCACGATCCAGCGGCGTTTTGGCTTCTTCGCAGGTTCTAGCGATGGCGCGGATTCGGGGGCGGCAGACGTGGGTGCAGGAAGCCCGGCGGCGAGCAGGGGCATCTGCCGTGGAGCTTGCGCCCAAAACGTCTCCATGGCCGACAGCAGTTGCTTAAATCGCTCGTCGGCGAGGTCCGGATGTGGTGGGAACTTCGCGCAGTTTCCGCGTTTGTTCCGCCACTTCGCCTTCCAACAACCCGATTCGCCGGGACAGGTTCGATTCCACTTCGCGGATCAACTTGGATGGGTCGCCCGTCAGCGCTTCCCGCTCGCGCCGCGGTTTGAACAAGCGCCGCCCCGCTACGCTACCGTTCATCACCGTCGCCAGAGCTGTCGCGGGTTGTGATTCGCCGGCCGCTTGCGCCAGCAGTTGGATCTCTTCGCCGAAGCGCTGCGCATCGCGCTTGGACAGGCAGCGCCATTCCGATGGCTCGGTCTCCGCGTCCGCCTGGTACAATCCGAATCCCACCAATTCGTCTTCGCCCAGAAAATCGGCGATGCGGGTGAATTGCGCGATGGTCGAGCGCCGCAGCGAAGTGGCTCCCGCAAACGCCGCGCCGAAAGCATGGACTTGTTCGTCGGTCACTGTCCCCGAGTATTCCGCGGTGAAGTTGAGCGACTCGGTATCGAAGTCCGACGCCATCCACTCGCCGCGCTCGGCTTCGATGTGGACATCTTCCGCCAGCAGATGGAAAAACTTTCGCGTCTCCTCCACCACGCTCGCCAGTTTGTCGAGGGGCACTCCGGCGCTGCGCCGGTTCAATTCCAGACGAACACGCAAACGAGCCATCTACCTTACCTCCGGGATCGAAGCGGCCGGCTTCGAGACAGTGAACGCGGAAAGAATGCGATCGAGAGCGATCCGCAGGTTGTGCCAGCCTTCCAGACAATCGGGCGCGAGTTCCACGATCCGATCGCAATATTTCGCGGCGGCATGGTTGTCGCGGCGCTCGAGCGCAACCGTTGCCAGTCCCTGCAGCGCCACCGCGGATTGCGGGGCGATGCTCAGTAGTTTCTGCGAATATTCGCGCATGTTTTCCAGGTCGCGCGTTTCGGCGCTCATCGCGATCAGGTTCGCGAGAGTCTCTTCAGAATTCGGCTCGGACTCTAGCAGGATTTCGTACGCGCTTTCGGCTTCATCGAAGCGATGCAGCAGTTGCAACGCCACCGCTTTCCCGAACAATGCCGGGCCGGGCGCGTCGTCTTCGGAGCCGAATACTTGCAATGCGTCTTCGATGCGATCCATTTTCAGCAAGCACGCTCCCAGGCCGATGCGCGCCGCCGTCCAGCCGCGGATCCAGCCATAACGCGCGCTGGAATGCCTGGGCCGCCGCGTCCCAACGTTCGGCATGCTGTAGCCAGATGGCGAGATTGAGATGCGCGGCCGGGTTCTCGGGGTCGGCAATGACGGCGGAGAAATGGGCGATTCCCGCGTCCATCATTTCCGCACCATTTTCGGAACCACCATTTCCCAAGCCGCCTCGTCACCTTGGGGCCGGCGCGGGGGGGCTTCGACCACTTGGAGCGCGTGCGCGGGTGCGGCGACCACGGTCGGAGCCACAATAACAGCGGTCGGAGCTATGTCATTGATTTCCAAGGGCTGAGGGAAGGCCAGCAGCGCATCCCATGTCACGGAAAACCGGAATTCCCTGGGCTGCTCGGCGTTGCCACCAGCCGGATTCAGCAGCCTGGGCCGGGGTAGCGGAACAACCTTTGGATTCACGATGACTGAGAATCGTCACCTAGTCCCCGCGAGTTTAGGGTACTAAGGCGGGAATTCTGCCCATGGACTGTTATGCTACACAGAGGAGAATTCCAGGCCATGTTCAGGCGCCTCGGGAGCGAAGCCGCGATGGTGGCCGCGGCAACCGTTTTCATACTGTCAGGTCAAGACTTTGGGGCAAACAGCCGGGCTCCGCGCGCGCCATTAGGCCAGCCGACGCCGCGCAGAGCGGACGGGAAGCCGGACTTCTCGGGCCTCTATCACGCTCCTGGCTACGGGCCGGGCGATCCGCGCAGCAAGAGCGGCGAGGGCTATGCACATAACATTGCGCGCGACCTCAATCCGGCCGATGTTCCGATGCTGCCTTGGGCCGCTAAGGTTTACAAGGAACGCCTGGAAAACGAAAGCAAGGATGATCCCGAGGGCTTCTGCCTGCCCATGGGGACGCCTCGCGTGAATCCGTACCCTTGGAAGATCGTGCAAACGGACAAGCTGTTCATCATCCTTTATGAGGGCAACGTGCACAGCTATCGGCAGGTCTTCCTGGATGGGCGCCCGCACGACAAGGACGTGGTCGAAACCTGGTGGGGCGATTCAATCGGCCATTGGGACGGCGATGCCCTGGTGGTGGATACGGTTGGAATGAATGATCGGGCGTGGCTGGATGCTGACGGTCATCCGCGAACAACCAAAGCTCATATCATCGAGCGCTTCACGCGGCCGGAGTTGGCAAAGGTGGTGATCGAAATCACGATCGACGATCCCGGCGCCTACTCGAAGCCCTGGACCGTGCGGGAGGTCGCACAGCTCGCGCCCGGCTGGGAAATCATGGAAAACATTTGCAACGAGAATCAGGACGAGCACGGCAACAACCTAGACGTGCAGCACCTGGTGGGGAAGTAAAAGTAAGAATTCAGAAGTCAGAATTCAGAATTACTGGGCCTCTTCGACCACTCCGTTAAGGCCGCGGGCGAGATGCAAGTCCGCCCAGTGGAACTCCGTCCTTAGCATCATCGCGATGTCGTCCTTGGATTTCTTGGCGCGATTCATTTCGCGAACGCGGGCCACCAGACGAATGGTGCTTTCCCGGTAAGCGGCCATCTCTTTTTTGGTGGACATCGGTCCGTGACCGGGAACGACGGTGTCAAAATCGAGTTGCAGCGCCGAGCGCAGCGTGCCGGGCCATTCGACGGCACTGCCGCCGCCCGAATAATCGATCAGCTCGGGCACGTCGTCGCCCTTGGTGTACATGTCGCCGGCGGCCAGGACCCGATCGGCCGGGAACAGCACGACCACATCGCCATTAGTGTGCGAGCGGCCAAAATGATAGAGCGCGACGTTCTTACCACCGAGAAAAATGTGCGCGTGATGTTCGATCACGATGTCGGGCAGGCCAGGCTGATTGGAGACCACCATTTGCTCGCGAGCTTCCTGAGACGCGACCACCTTCGCGTCCATGGCCTGGAACTTCGCGTTGCCGCCGCTATGATCGCCATGGTGATGCGTGTTGATGATGTACTTCACCGGCTTGTCGGTGATCTTCTTCAGCTCGGCCAAGATACCGGCGTGATCAATCTCAAACTTATCGTCCACCAGTAGGACGCCGTCGTTGGTGACGAGCACCGTGGTGTTACCGGGGACAAAGTCGTTGTGGATCACGTACAGGTCGTCGGCGAGCTTGATGGTGTTCAGCTTCGAGGGCTGGTTGCCAAACTGCGTGTAGGCGGTGAACAATGCGCCGCAAGCGACAACGGCCGCGGACAATCGGACAACGGAGCTCTTGCGCATAAGGGGAAAGTATATCAACTTCGCTGCGACATAATCAGGATCGCTGCAGGAGCGGGCGCAGTTCGCGGACGGATTTCAGATTTTCGAGAGCGAGGGTGGTCTGGATGAGCTTCGCAGTTCGGTCGGGGCCGAGAACTGGCGTCATGAGATCGCGGCATTTGGCGATCACTTCTTCGCGCGGCATCGGATTTTCGGCAGTTCCGCGGACGGCTTTCACGGTTTCAGTGAGATGCGTCCCATCCGATGAGCGTGACATCGACGATGGTCTCGCGTGCGGGCAAGTGCCGCTCAAGCTCAGCATCGGGAATGAGCTGGACTTTCGCGCGCTGCTTCAGGACTGCCGGACCTTGCATACGCGCTTTGTCGTGCGCGGCTTTGAAAGAAGCTGTTTTATCGAGCAGCATGACCGCGATCATGTGCTGCATGCAAATGTCCGGCATTTCGCGGTTGTTGACGAGCGCTGCTTCGCTCGAAGCGACGCGAACGGTGACGGATTG
>CAWFQW010000003.1:0-39197 GCA_963818065.1 Bryobacterales bacterium
CCCTTGATATCCCCGGCAAAACCGACGGACCCACCGCCAGTTCTATCCGTTTGTGCAGCTTGAGGGGAAGCACTTTCACGATGCCAACTCAAAGTTCGTCAACGCTGTCGTGCAAAAATGCACAAAGGCCAACGCATAACTGAGGTACGCGGGAACGAGACCGACGAAGCGTTCGAGTGGCTGGACCGAGCTTATGCTCAACGTGATCCTAGTCTGATGGCGACAAAACTGGAGCCTCTACTGAAGAGCTTGCACAACAACCCGCGATATGCCGCGTTCTTGAAGAAGCTCAACCTCCCGAACTGAGATACGGGCCTGCGATTTCGGAGTGATTCGACCCAATTATGGTGACATCGTCACGGGTGTGAACACGCCCTTGAAGGCCAAGCTTGACCTAACTCCTCAATATCGTTCTCGTGATTCGCGGCACTGTGGCGATGCATCATCGGTTCACACCTGTACGCGTCAAGCAATGTGAAGACTTAGGTCTCCTGGATGTTCGCGGTTCGCATGGACCCAAGACCGTTGTGCCCGAGTCTGTGCCCAAAGGGGAGCACACTGGAGCAAAGCACCGAAACGGGATTGCCGTAACGAACTGAAAAGTCACGAGACGGCACACCAGCGATAAGGCCATTCTGGTCTTTTAATGCGGTGGTCGCGGGTTCGAGCCCCGCCCGGCTCACCATCATTCCAAAGCACTTCAATTTGGCCGCCTTGCTTTGTCTGTCACCGTTTCCTGAGGTTCTTTCGCCTTTAGATGTGCTTCCAACTTCTCGGCGTTTTGCTTCATCCTTCGCTCGCTAACAATGTGGTAGCGGTCGAAAACTGCCCGCGTTTTTGTGGCCGCTGATCTCCATCGCCTCTTTCTCGCTGAGTCCTGCCTCGATCATGTTCGTTACAGCGGTTCGGCGTAGGTCGTGAAACAAGGTTCCTGAAATTCCAACTGCCTTGCACGCCGTAGCCCAAGCCTTCTCGAAATCAAATACCGACTCTCCCTCATGTTGAACCAGAAACGGACACTTTGGATCGGTCTTCGAGAGCGCCATGTCGAGTTCCGGCCCCATGTGGCCATAGATCGGAAGGTACCTCGGCTTCCCGTTCTTGGTGATCCGGCCCGGCAACTGAATCCGTTTCGCGACAAGATCGATCTTGTCTGCGCGTATCGCGCGGATCTCACCCTTGCGGGCGCCCGCGTGGTCGCTGATCACGAGCGCAACACGCGCATACAGGGGAAGGGAATCGCGGACAGCCCGGTACCGCTCGTGTTCGATGGTGCCCTCGCGAACGTTGTCCACGGGAAGCGTTTCGAAGTGTGGGACGTGAAGTACTAACGGCGGGTCTTGCTGTGCCCCGAGCCGCATTGCGCGGCGCACGAACGAGAGTTCCTTGTTGATGGTAGCTACGGCGACACACTTCCGTTTTCGTAAATCGACATATTTCCTTATGATGCGTGTTCCGAGGTCTTGAGCCTTCATCGCTCCGAAAAACGGCCGCAAATGGCTATCAACTCGCAGCTTGGTATCGTAACAGCTCTTGCGCTGCTTGAATCCGTAATCCTCCGCGAGAAGGTCAAAGAGCTGATCCATGCGGACACGTTCCGGCTCATCGCTATAATTCTCGCTGCGGTTGCAGGCTTCGGCCATGCGCTTCCGAAGCATGCCTAGCGCTTAATCGTAGTCGTCAGTGCCGCTCGGAACCTGGACAACTTCCCCTTTGACGTAATACTTCAAGTGCCAGGCGAATGTTTTCGCCAGACGGCCGCGTCGATCACGATACGTTCGCTGAAATACGCTGCCAGTCCGAATCTTTTCTTACGCATCGGATTTTCTCTTTCTCGCGTTGGCCCGTCGCGCGGCCACTCCAGCACGCGCTATTTCGGCTCGCCGTTTTTTCGAGAGTGCTGCAAGCCCCTTCGGTTTGGTCGTCTTCGCTGAGCCACCCTTGCGCAAGAGCGACGGCGGCCGGATTCTTTCGTTTCGCCATCACCCCATGTTGTCACAATAAGCGCTAGTGGTTGTCAAGTCCGCTTGTTCTGTGCGATCCACTGATCTAGGTCCCGGATGTCGAGCATCTTGCGGCGGCCGTGGCTCACCGATGGGAACTTCTCCGCCGTAAGCATGTTGTAAATCTCGCGTTTGCTGAGGGACAAATACACTGCGCCTTCGTCGATTGAGAGCAATCGCCTGTTGGTGACTTCGTTAACGTTGAGCGCTTTGCGCACACCGGCCTCGACGGCCCGTTCAATAAGAGATTCGAAAGCATCTGTCGTGCTGCTCATTCGTTTTCCTAAGATCTCCGCGTTGGACCCCTCGTTTTGCGCGAGCGGTCGAATACTCTACGTGGCCTAAAGCCCCTTTCGCTTACTGACAATGTGTTCATGGAGGTTGCCGGTTTGGGTCGTGGTGAAATTGGCCTCGCTCAGTACGCTTGCGAACTTCTTCATCGGCGGGTTGCGCCGCATCCTCAAGTACCGAAGAATGCCCGTGGGACGTCGGACTTCCTCACAGACCCCGCTCTCGACTAGCACAATACTAACTATCGATAGCGAATCGACCCAACGACCCACCCGACAATCAAAATTCCGACCATACACGCCGATCTGCTCTCCAGAGCAGTTCTCGGCGATCGACTGGCCGAGTTCGAACTTCGGCGAATCCTGCCGGTAGAAAGGTCCTAGCAGGCTCGATTTGGTGCTTTCATGGATCGTCCGCCGGTCGTGCAGCGAGTTCACCAGGCTGCTCAGGCCGAGTGTGTCGGAAAGTAAAATGAATTCCTGCCGGTACTCGGTGCAGGCGTGTCCGGCGGCGGTCAGAAACTTGATGCCCTCAATCCATTCATCCGGTGCTAGGTTAACCTCGCGGGCGAAGGCGTGGAGATGACGTACCGCGGCATTCATGATTTCTTTCAGCCGTTCACTCTTGGTGCTGGCCATCTGCCCGATCACCGCGTCCGTTATTGTGAGTTCGTCGATCGCTCGAATCATGCCTCTGCCTCTCTCTCTGAGAATTTGCAAAACCCCAGGGAATTTGGAAAACATGATACATCACTCGTCCGACCACGCATCGATAGCAGTAATCGGCAAGACCGATAACAAGGGTTGATTCTGTCGGGGCTCACCGCGGCGTTTCAATGCAGACGGCAGCCCGGTGCTCATCCTTTCGGGCGCAGTGTCACGCTATTTGCACTCGAAATTGGCCGCGTCGTCCTCGGAACCCGTTCCACGATAATGCGGAAATTCAGGATATGCGCACACCGGCCTGCTCACACCAGGAAATGATTTGCCCTTCGCCACCATGTGCTCGGGCGCCTGATCTTTCTCGGTCCACTCTACCAGTGCGGTCAGCGGATCGAAATCCTCAAGCGCCGGGCCGCCCCCGCAATGATTCATCCCCGGCACCTCGAAGAAGCGCACCCACGACATGGTTTTATCCAACCCGCCGTTGTCCCTAGCCACACGCTCGTAATAGCGCGCTGTATCGTAGGCCGAAAAGAACGGATCGCTCATCCCGTGAATGAGCATCAGTTTGCTGCCATGGGCGGAAAACGTCGAAAGGAATGTCAACAACGAGTCCTGCAGTACGCTGGTGTCGTTCAGGCGCTCTGGGTCCGTATCGAAGTTGAACTTCATCGGATCGAACCCCGGATCAGGGGGTGTGAAGAAAAAGCCCTTGAGTCCGCTGAACATTAATGTTGCGTCCGCTGAATTTGGCGTTGCTGTTCCCGAAGTCCCCAACTTCAGCGCGCGCCAGCCTGGAGCCGCAATGCCGGTGTCATATGGCCAGTCGGAATACAGGGCTTGGCCGCGCGAATTCTTCGGGCCCGCAAACACTTTCTTCAGGGTCTCCACCTGCTTCGCGGAAAGACATGCGTCAGTCTTGCTCCCCTTACAGGTCAGTTCCGCCGGATCGAAGTGGCATTCCTTCGTATTGAAGATGAGGCCGTCCTTGACGCCGTCCTTCGCATCGCAAACCCGAGCCACCTCGTTGCCTACCAAAGTTAGGTCCGCATTGGAGAACGCCTTGGAAAGAATGGGCCGTCCCGCATCGTCCTTCGGGGCGATTTCAGAGAACGCGATCGTATCCCACACGGAGCTGATCGTCGCCGTGCCCACCCGAGCGGCCGGGGCTACCGACATCACGCCGTCGAATGCGAGTGGAAAGCGCTGCGCTGCCAAAAGAGCTTGCCGCCCTCCGTTGGAACAACCCATGAAGTAGGACTTCTTCCACGGCTGGCCATAGTAGCTGAGGACCATCTGTCGTGCCAGTTCCGTCACCGCCATAAATCCGCCGTACGCTTGATCCACTCGGGCTTGCTGATCGACGCCGAATGAGGCATCCGCCGCCGCGCCGATCGGTCCGCCTTGCCCTTGATGCCCTGAGTCCGTGGTGGCCACGGCAAACCCACGCGCCAAGGCCGGCATCGCTGTGGAACCGGAAATAGGAACCGCACCGGTTGCCGGCCGCACCACGCCATCCATACCGCCACCACCTTGAAACAGGAAGCGCTCGGTCCAAATATCCGGCAGCCGCAGTTCGAAGCCGATACCAAATTGCTTCCCTCCGGCCCCAATTCGTTTGTTGATCGTGCCCTGTACCGAACAATACGGCGGTGATGCGTTCGTGGACGGGACCGGCTCGGCCTTGGAAATCTGGACCACCGGAGCGCCAAACTCGAGCAACTGCGCGCAGGGGCGTTTGGGCGAAACAGTCTGCGCCTGGCAAAGCAGGGCCGAGAACAGCAGAACGACTGCTATCACCTCACCACGCGGTTTTGATTTCATTGCGTTCAGCATAATCGTCGAGGGTGGCCGCATCTACCGCGCACAAATGTATGATCCGGCGTCATTCGGTTGACCACCCATGTATTTCGGATACAGCGGATAGCCACACAGTGGCAGCGCCCGGCTTCCCCCGGTTACCGTCAATTGCTTCGGTGGGGTCACCTTTTTCTCTACCCAATCCATCAATATCGGTAGCCGATCGTACGCATTTGGAATGGGCGCGGCTTCAATCGTTTTTCCGTCGCCGTCCGTTGTATAGTTCATGCCGCTTAATCCGTGGTTGGTCTGGGGAATGACGAAGAGACGCGCGAACTCATCGACTTTGGCCTGCCCCATTCGCTCAATCACCGATTGATAGTAAGCTAATTGCGCTCCCGGGGACGCCAGGGTGTCATTTGTCCCGATGGTCAGGATCATCCTGGCGCCTCTCGCCGCGAATTTGCCGAGGTCCGGGTTGGTCGCATCCAACCATTCCGACAATTCGATCCGGCGCTGGTTCCAGCGGCCGCCCTCGATGTAGTCCAGCGGGTTCGCGGTGGGATCCTGCATGAGAAAGCCAGTGACGCCGACCACTCCCAGATGACGGTGCATCGGCGCATCGGGCACTGCGCCTTCCTGGCCGCGAAAGCGCGCCGGCAAGATCATTCCCGATCCGCTGGGATCGGTATTCGGCACCCACATTCCGAACTGTTTCACACCATTGGCCACGGGCGTAGCGAACAGATAGGGACTATAAACCATCTCGAGAGTCGAGATCTGGCCGTCGGTCAGACATGCCTTTGCGCTCGTGTCCGCGGGATCGGGATCGTGGTTGCCGGGGCAGCGCTTTGCAGCCCAGGGATCGCGTCCTTTCTTACCTTCTTTAATATCGAAAAGCGCACGGCAGGCCATGTAGTTATTGATGATGCCGTCTGCAAGTCCATCCAGTTTGTCGCACTGCCGCATGAATTCGCCGCGGATAGCATTCACCTTGGCGGGTGTAACCCAGTTGGCCAACGGTTTTTCCTGAATACGAATCAGCTCCGGCGCAAGCATCAGCGAAGAGAAACTGACGATCGGCACGTTCGCGATGATGCCGTCGTAATCGGCGGGATAGCGCTGAGCTACTGTGAGGGCCTCGCGGCCACCTTGTGAGGTTCCGAAGAAATAGTTGAACTGAGGCTTCTGTCCATAAGCGCGCTGAACCAGCACCATCGCGGCATCGTGTGTCTTTTTCAGTTGCATGTACCCAAGGTTCTTGATGGATTCATCGCTGAGCGCCCAGTCGCTGCCCGCCATCGTGTGGCCCGAATCGCTTCCGTAAGTGGCAAAACCGCGCTCGAGCAGCCCGGACCCAGTGGTCACACCGAGTGCCATTGTGAGGTTAGGAATCATGCCGTTCATACCACCGCCGCCGAGCTGAGCGGCTCGCTCGCTCCACTCCGCGGGCAACAAGACTCGGAAGAGAATCGGCTTCGCTTTGCCGCTAGATTCAACGGGGGCCATCGAGCCATCGATGCTGCAATACGCGAGCAGCGGCGCCGCCCCTGGTTTCCAGACGGGGGCGCTCAATGTCACTGAAGCAACTGGCTCACCGATCGCCTCCTTTGGAATCGAACTGCCCAGCCTTTCCATGGTGCAGTCAGCCTCGGCCAGCTTTTTGGCGCCCGGCTGCGCGCATAAAAGTCCGGTGGCCGCCCAAAACGCACATATTAGCCGCAGGTTCATGGTTTCTCCTAAGTTCGCTGTCCGAGGTGGTGATTGAAGAATTTGACGATCACGTCGTAGCAGTCGCGCGATTCCGGCACATCGGGATTATAGAAGAATCCGTGAAACAGCGCTTCCCAGACGTGCAGCTCCGTGTCGACTCCGAGCTTCACCAACTGAGTGTGGGTATAAAGAGCGCCGCTCATCTCGAAGCCGCGAGTGGCTGTGATGATCAAGGTTGGCGGAAACTTCGCCATGATTTCCGGCGAGTTGATGGGGGCCACCAGAGGATCCTTCGGATCGGTGCCATCGAGGTAGCCTAGTCCGCCGGATGCCTGATTCGCACGCGTGCTCTGCTTAGGGGGCGCTGCCATTATACGCGCTTCACCCAATGGCCCGGCCGTGTATGCCGCGTCGCCACCGAAGCCGGCGCCGGTGGGAGAACCCGCTCCAGCGCAAAAGATCCCAACCGCACCGGGCCCGGGCAGATTGTGTTTTTCAAACCAGGCGACCGACATCGCCGTCAACATACCGCCTGCGGAGCAGCCGTAGATGCCGATGTTTTGCGGCGTGTGATCTTTGAGGAGCTGCTGATACACGGCGGCAACATCTTCGCTGGCTGCGGGGAACTTGTACTTGGGTCCTTCGCGATAATCCAGGCTGATGACGCGAATCTTGCCCAGGGCAGCGATCGGGATGGACTCCAGTTCAGCGCAGGCAGGCCAGCATCCGGAAAAGCCGCCGCCGTGGAGATCGATCAGGACGCGATCGCGGTTGGAGGCTGAGATCCCCGCCTTTGGCGTGTACACGTACGCATGCACGCCCGCAATCTTGGTGTCGTCCCGATCCACGGGATAGAGAACCTTCTGCCGCTCCAGATATCCCTTCATGAAACGCGGCACGCCGTTCTCCTGCGCCACCATCTGCGGGTTCTGCATATCCTTCAGGTGCTGCGTGACGTAGGCCTTGGCCTCCGGACTCAGAAAGCCAGACATCGGAACGGCCTGAGCAGGCATGTGAACCGTCCCATCGTCGTCGACCACAACCTTGTTATTCCCGCCAGGCGCTTGGGTTTGGGAATACAACGGAAGTGCGGCTGCGCCAATGAAAATAACGGAGCCGATTAGAATTCGCGGTCTCATGGCTCTCATCTCCTATGAGTTCACAGGCTCATCGCTGGAACGCTTTCTCTACGGCCGCGGCGGCGATGGGAGCCATCACCTTGTACCCGTCCGCGTTCGGGTGCAAGCCATCGGCGGAGTCGGGATCTTTGAGCCAGCCTTTTTCATCCACTAAAGCGGTGAAATAATCCGCGTAAATGGCATTGACTCGATTCGCATACTCTTGCATCCACGCGTTCAACTTCAGGATGTCGCTTGGGGGATGACGTCTCAGTCATCTTGATCCGAGGGAACGGACCGAGCGGCGGGAAGGGACCTCGGGGCGGCGCGGAAGCACCATCCGCGTTCTGCTGTCTTAGGAAAGGGTAGTCGCTTACCGGCAGCAGCGAACACAAGATTACTTTAATCCCGTGACGTTGCGCCAGTTCGGTCATGGCCATGATGTTCTGCTCGATCATCTCGGCAGTTGACGGGCCCGTGTTCCGCGAAACGTCATTGATCCCGGCCAGCAGGACCATCGCTCCGGGCTGAAGCTCGATCACGTCGGGATACAGGCGAACCAGCATTTGGGGTGTCGTCTGGCCGCTGATACCGCGATTCACATAAGGCTTGCCGGGAAAGTGTTCGTCAAGCTTCCAAAAGTCGGTGATCGAATCACCCAGGAAGACAACGCGCCTGGAGTCGGCCGGTTGCTTCTTTAGCTCCTGGTTGGCTTGGTGATACCGGCTTAGTTGATTCCAGTCCTCGAGTTGATCCGCAAGACTTTTAGCGGAGTTCACCAAACAGCAATTTGATCGTGGCGGGTTAAAGTCGTTGGCGAGCTGTGCGTTTGCGCCGTCGATGCTTAGAAACGCGGCAAGCGCTAAGGGAAATAAACATCGCGTCATCGTCTAGGTTGACCTGAGAACAGCAGATGAAATATATCTCCACCCATTAATACCTGTCAAGGACATTGTACATTTGCGTTCCTTGACCTGTATTATCAGGTCGTGAACAACCTATCTTCGCTTCCGAAGCGCGAAAGGATTGGGCAAACACCTGAGGATGCACTCGCGTCGGCGTTGATTAGCGCGGCCCGGATTGGACCGTGAAAGAGGCCGGTGAGTGGTGAGAACGAGCAGCACTGTGGCCGGCGGAGCGACCGCCTCTTCACTCAATGGGTACCTACTGCGCAGTTCTCTGGTTGCGGCGTTAGGGGGACTACTTTTCGGATTCGACACGGCCGTTATCTCGGGCGCGACGAAAGCGCTGAGCGAAACGTTTGCACTATCGCCGGTGACGCTGGGCATTACAGTCTCCAGCGCACTTTGGGGGACGGTTCTCGGTTCGTTAGGAGCGGCGTCGCCCAGCGACCGATACGGACGGCGCCGCTGCCTTCGGGTGCTAGGCGCCTTGTACCTGGTCTCTTCCCTCGGTTGCGCGTTCGCTGGGAGTTGGGCCATGCTGATTGCGTTTCGCGCTATCGGGGGATTGGCCATTGGCGCGTCATCCGTGATTGGGCCGATGTACATCGCAGAAATCTCGCCGGCTGCTAGGCGGGGACGTATGGTCGGGCTCTTTCAGATGAATGTGGTGGTAGGGATTCTGCTGGCTTATCTCTCGAACTTTCTTGTGGCATCTGTCGGATTCGGCGAATCAGAGTGGCGCTGGAAGTTCGGAATGGTTGCGATCCCGGCGGCCGCATTTCTATTTGCCCTTTTCGGAATCCCGGAAAGCCCTCGATGGTTGATCGGGGCCAGCCGGGCGGAGGAAGCCCGCGAAGTCTTACAGCGCGTTGGAGAACAGAACCCGGACCGAGACCTGCAAGAAATCGCAGAGACCCTGAAGAGGCAGAGCGGAGCCCGAAAGGAGCCGCTATTCCAGTCTCGTTACCGTAAGCCGATTTTCCTTGCAATCTCGATCGGCATCTTCAACCAGCTTTCGGGAATCAACGCGATTCTGTATTATCTCAACGATATCTTCGAGCGTGCCGGATTCAACAAGGTTTCGAGCGATACGCAAGCGGTTATCATCGGCTTCACCAACCTGGTGTTCACGCTCATCGCCATGAGCATGATCGATCGACTGGGGCGCAAGAAGTTATTGCTGGCAGGGGCGGTAGGAACGGCGGTCTGCCTGGCTGGGGTCGCCATGATTTTCGCGACCGGCAAGCAACCGAAACTGCTGCTCTGGTTGCTGGTCGGATTCATCGCCTCTTTCGCATTCTCCCAAGGCGCCGTCATTTGGGTTTACCTCAGCGAAGTGTTCCCGAATCTGGTCCGCGCCAAAGGTCAGAGCCTCGGGAGCTTCACCCATTGGTTGATGAATGCTCTCATTTCCGCCGTGTTCCCCGTGATGGCTGCTCGTTCCGGGGCGGTCCCGTTTGTCCTGTTTGCGGCGATGATGGTTGTGCAATTCTTCGTCGTTCTGAGCCTCTACCCGGAAACCAAAGGAGTAAGCCTGGAGAAAATGGAGACCCACCTGTGATGGCGTCTCCTCCCCGACGGCCATGAAGAACCAGGTCCAGCTCATCGCTTACGTCGATCGCTTTTCGGGCGGCGGCGTCTGCGAGCTGCGGTCGCTGCTTGTTGACGGGCCATTCGCTGGACTGTTCGGCGGCGTCCATCTGCTGCCATTCTTTTCGCCGATCGATGGCGCCGACGCGGGCTTCGATCCAATCGATCACACTCAGGTCGATCCCCGGTTGGGCACTTGGGACGATGTGCGCGCGCTGGCCGAGCGCACGGATGTGATGGCCGATCTAATCGTGAATCATATTTCGAGCCGGTCTCAGCAGTTCGCCGATTTTCGAAAGCGTGGCGACGCATCGTCCTATGCATTCATGTTTCTTACGTATGGGCGCGTTTTCCCGGATGGTGCGGCTGAGTCCGAACTATTGAAGATTTATCGCCCGCGTCCAGGGCTTCCCTTCACGAAAATGCGCCTGGACGATGGAACCGAGCGGCTCTTGTGGACCACGTTCACATCGGAACAAGTGGATATCGACGTGCGTTCTTCGCAGGGCAGAAGGTACCTCGATGAAATCCTGAAGCAATTTCAGAAGGCAGGCATTCGGTCGATCCGCCTCGACGCTGCCGGTTACGCCATCAAGAAGCGGGGCACCAGTTGTTTCATGATTCCCGAGACTCTTGAATTCATTGCAGAGTTCACCGCTCGGGCGCACTCACTGGGGATCGAGGTCCTGGTGGAAATCCACAGCCATTATCTCGATCAGATCGAAATTGCCCGAAAGGTGGACCGAGTATATGATTTTGCGCTCCCGCCACTCGTCTTACACGCGCTTTATAAGGGCGAAGCGCGCCGCCTGAAAGGGTGGTTTGAAATTAGTCCTCGCAATGCTGTCACCGTGCTTGACACTCACGACGGAATTGGAGTGATCGATGTCGGAGTGGATAGAAACGGTCTGGACGGCCGGCCCGGGTTGCTTACTCCCGAGGAAATCGATAGCTTGGTCGAAACGATTCATCAGCGGAGTAACGGCGAGAGCCGGCAGGCCACGGGAGCAGCCGCAAGTAACCTTGATCTGTATCAGGTGAATTGCACCTTTTACGAGGCCCTCGGCCGAAGGGACGATGACTACTTGATTGCCCGTGCCATCCAATTCTTTGCTCCTGGAGTCCCCCAGGTCTATTACGTTGGGCTGTTGGCGGGGGCGAATGACTTGGATCTGCTGCGCCGCACCGGTGTGGGCCGCGACGTCAATCGTCATTACTATACGCGCGCCGAATTGCAAGCGCGGCTCGAGGCTCCCGTGGTGCGTTCTCTCTTGGATCTGATCCGTTTCCGGAATGCACATCCTGCATTTGGGGGCGATTTTCAGGTTCACAGTTCCAACAGCAGTTCCATTGGAATGGAATGGCGCAAGCAGCACGATTGGGCCCGGCTGGACGTCGATCTTGCCGCTCGCCACGCAGTGATTTCGCATTCTGATCCGTCGGGCAATCAGACGAGGGTGCTGGTTACATGACCGGAATCAAAGCACTCACCTTCGTCATGTTCATGGTGTTTGCCATGACAACGGACTCGGTCGGACTCATAATTCCCGAGATCATCAAGACGTTCCGGCTCAGCCTGACGGCTGCGGGTACCTTTCAGTACGCGAGCATGGCGGGAATCGCTGTCGCCGGATTCTTTCTGGGTCACATGGCTGATTCATTCGGCCGTAAGCCCACCATCATTGTCGGCCTCACATTGTTTGGCGTCGCCTCGTACCTATTTGCGGCCGGCAATTCGTTCGTGTACTTCTCAATTCTGCTGGCCGTATCCGGAATTGGTATTGGCGTTTTCAAAACCGGCGCTCTCGCGCTGATCGGAGATCTCTCCAAATCGACGACCGAGCATACTTCGCTGATGAACACGGTGGAGGGATTCTTCGGAGTCGGGTCCATCATCGGGCCGGCGATTCTCGCGCGTCTGTTGGCGACAGGCTCCTCGTGGAAGGGCCTTTACATTCTCGCTGGCACAATTTGCGTCGTTCTGATCTTGATCGCGCTGCGAGCCCATTACCCGCATACGATAAACGCACGCGACGAAAGCATCGACCTGAGACACACGGTGGCAGCTATGAAAAATCGCTACGCGCTCGCGTTTTCGCTCGGTGCGTTCCTTTATGTCGCCACAGAAGCGGCAGTGTATGTCTGGATGCCGACCTGGCTCGCCGGCTATAAAGGCTCGGCGGCTGCGTTCGCCGCCTACAGCATCTCGATTTTCTTTATCCTTCGCGCGGCTGGGCGCTTTATTGGCGCCTGGCTGCTCGAACGCTTTTACTGGACGAAGGTCCTCGCGCTTTTCAGCGGGATAATTCTGATGTGCTTTATTGGCGCCGTAATCGGCGGCGCCGGAACGGCACTTTATCTGTTGCCCGCTTCTGGCCTTTTCATGTCCGTCATTTATCCCAGCATCAACTCCAAAGGAATTAGCTGTTTCCCGAAATCGGAGCATGGCGCCGTCGCTGGCGTGATTCTCTTCTTCACTTGTCTTTCCGCGGTAGTCGGGCCGTTGGCGATGGGTGCCGTCAGCGATGCCTTGGGCGACGCGAGGTACGGATTTGTTCTGGCCACCGGGTTCGCAGGGTTACTTTTCGTCGGATTGCTGCTGAACTGGATGTTCGATCCGACCCGCGAGTTGCTGAGCCGGTTAGATAAGACAGAATACTTCGATATAGTTGATGGCACCAATTCTTAGTGGAAGGGAACCTACGATGACACCAATCCGTTGGCGGCACGCAGGAATCAGCTCTGTTGTTCTGGCCGCGCTGCTGATCTTCTGTTTACAAAGTGCGGCTCAAAATCCCGGAGGTCCTCAGACGCCCGGGACCATCCCCGGATCTGGGCCTTACAAAACCGTCATGGAAATGGACACGGGCCTGCAGGATCACACCGTCTACCGTCCCGACGATCTGTCGCCGTTGAATGGCGCGAGCTTACCGATTGTCGTTTGGGGCAATGGCGCCTGCGTTAACGTCGGGAACGCTTTCAGCAACTTCCTTACGGACATTTCGTCCTACGGGTATCTCGTGATTGCGCTCGGCCCGATCGTCCAACGGGATACGGCAGGTCCCCCGCAGCCTCCTCCCCAAGCCCCACCCCAGCCTCGGGGCGGCAACACTACGGAACCCCCTAGCGGTTTGCCGCCGGCAGCAACTCATCCATCCCAGATGATCGATGCAATCCAATGGGCCACTGCAGAGAACGATCGTGCCGCCAGCAAGTATTACAAACGTCTCAATAGCGGCAAAATCGCGGTGATGGGCCAGTCCTGCGGCGGGGTTCAGGCCATTGAAGTTGCTGCGGATCGTCGCGTCTCCACTGCCGTGATCTGGAACAGCGGGCTCTTCGACAAGCCTACCAATCTCGGTGGCGGAAAAACTCTGAGTAAGCAAGACCTGGAATCGATTCACGTTCCCGTGGCTTACATCAGTGGGGATCCGCGGGATATAGCGTTCAAAAATGCGGAGGCCGATTTCGATTACCTGACAAAAATCCCGGCGTTTCGTGCCTACGAACGAGGAGTGGGGCACGGCGGCACCTATCGGGAGCCGAATGGCGGAGAATTCAGCGGCATCGCAGTGGCCTGGCTGAACTGGCAGCTCAAGGGCGATCAGCGTGCCGCGCTGATGTTTCGGGGGCCGGATTGCGGCCTGTGCGTCAACCCGAAATGGGTGGTGCGGACGAAAAACATAAAATGAGATTCTTTCTGCTTCTAATTTCGATTGCAGCGTTTGGACAGTCCGCGAAGTTCGAGCCGCCCCGGCAATCCGACGGGCATCCGGACTTGCAGGGAGTTTGGCGCAACGCCTCCATCGTCGCCGCATTCAACGTCGAAGGGCAGAAGGCATACTATAACGAGCCGGGCGGAGCATCCGTAATCGTCGACCCGCCCGATGGGAAGCTGCCCTATCTGGCGGCCGCCCTCCAGCAGGCCGATGACAATCACGTCCATCGCGAACGCGATCCCACCGGACATTGCCATATGCATGGAGTGCCGCGTTCGCTGGTGCCTCCCTTTCCGACCGAAATCGTCGAGGACAGCAACTACGTGGTCCTACTTTCAGAGACCGAGCACAGCGTCCGCATCATTCCGCTGGACGGGCGTCCGCACCTGAAGAACTATCACGCCTGGGCCGGGGACTCGCGGGGCCGCTGGGAGGGCGACACGCTGGTGGTGGATGTGACTGGATTTAACGGCAGAACCTGGCTGGATCAGTCGGGAAATTTCGTGGACGAAAACGAACACGTGGTCGAGCGGTTCACCATGACGGCGCTCGATACGATCGTCTATGAGGCGCGAGTGGAGGATCCCACCGTGTATTCCCGGCCCTGGACGCTGCGCGTTTCGCTGCGGCGTCAGCCCAAAGGCACCGAGTTGATCGAATACGACTGTATCGAGGGAGAGCGTGACGAGATTCATTTTCCCGGCGCCGCGAATCAGAAGCATTAGGCCTGCTTTTGTTTTGGGGGTTCTGTTGACTGCCGCCAGCGGCCGCGCGTGGCCCCAAAGTGCGGGACCCGACCTCCGTGGCATCTGGATGGCTGAGAACAATGCGGACGCGAACCTCGAGCGCGCACACGTGATCGTCGATCCGCCAGACGGCAAGATCCCTTATCGGCCCGAGGCGGCTGCTCAACAGAAGCAGAATTTCGCAAATCGGGCGACCGCCGATCCGGAAAAAAGATGCTTCCAACCCGGAGTGCCGCGCGCTGCGTATCTGCGATCGCCTTTTCAGATTTTCCAGAACGACCGCGCCGTGTATGTGGTCTATCAAGATGTTCATGCCTACCGGGTCATCTACTTGAATGGAAGCCCGCATAATGAGGGTCTTGGCTACGCAATGGGCGATTCGCGCGGCCACTGGGAAGGCAATACGCTGGTGGCGGATGTCACAAGCTTTAGCGACCTCACTTGGCTGGATGCCGCTGGGGACGATCATAGCGACGAATTGCATGTGGTGGAGCGCTACACTCGCATGAATCCCGACACTTTGATGTACGAGGCCACCATCGAAGATCCGAAGGTGTTCACGCGACCGTGGAAAATCCGGATGCCCCTTCGACTGCAGAAGGGAATTCAGATTTTAGAGGACGAATGCGAAGAAGGCGACAATGGCCGGCGGCACCACGTGAGCCTGTTCAAAGAAGCGCGATAGGAGCAACGGATGAAATCACGAATATTAGGCATGCTGTCCGCATCCATCTTTGCGATAAGCGGAATCGCCCAAGCTCAGACTTCGCCGCCGACCGTGGACGGCTACATCACTGCTGCAAAGGTTGCCGCTGGGACCGATTGGGCCGGAACATTTGTCCGCATGTGCATTCCGCCGCCTCCCGGCGCAGGCGGGCCTCCTCCTCCCAGCCGAACCATCCCCGCGCGCGAAACATGGTACGCGGAACCGGCCAAGGTCGCTGACAATTTCTACTTCTTGGGAACGAAGATTCACAGCGCCTGGGCGCTTGTCGGAAGCCAGGGCATCATCATCATCGAGGCATTGTTCGACTATGCCGCCAAAGATGAGATCCTGGATGGACTCAAGAAGCTAGGATTAGATGCGAATAAGGTGAAGTATGTGGTCCTGTCGCATGCTCACGGCGACCATGACGGGGGCGCCAAACTGTTGCAGGATACGTTTGCAGGGGCACACCTCGTCTACGGTGCCGAAGATTGGGACGCGATCGACAAGGCTGCCACGCACATGGGCGGGAAACCCAAACGCGACGTCACCGGCGACGATGGGATGACAATCTCGGTTGGTGATACTTCATTGCGCGTTATCACTATGCCCGGCCACACCCCCGGAACGCTTTCTTACTTGTTTGAAATTCGGGACAACGGCAAGCCGCTCCGCGTCGCCTATGTGGGCGGCACGGCGATCCCCTTTAACGCCACTGCACAATACTATGACAGCTACATGGCCTCTTCGAAGAAAATGGCGAAGGCCGCTGCCGATTATGGCGCCACCGCACTGATCACCAATCACACCGAGTTCGACAACGCCTTCTACAAGGCCCACACCGCCGCTGACCGCAGGAACGGCGAAGCGAATCCGTTCGATGTGGGCGCTGATACCGTAGCCCGTTATTTTGCCGTGGTCCAGGACTGTACCGCTGCCGCCAAGTTGCGCGCAGCCGCATCGCCTGCGCCAAGAGTGCAAAACGGAGGTCAGGCCAGTAAAGGCGCCTGGGAGAAGATCCAAGTCCACGGCAGGTCCCTCGAAGGGAATCTGGAGGGCGACTCGCCGGATCGCGACGTCTTCGTTTATCTTCCTCCGACTTACGCGACGAGTCCAAATCGTCGCTACCCGGTGGTTTACTTCCTTCACGGCTACGCCGCTCACGCCGAGAACTATTGGAACATGTTATCGGTTCCCACCGCTGCTGACGCCGCCATCGCGAACGGATCGTCGCGTGAAATGATCGTTGTGCTTCCAGATGCGTTCACGGTCTACAACGGCAGCATGTTTTCGAATTCGCCCACCACGGGCGATTGGGAGGCATACATCGCGGAGGACCTGATCACTTATATCGACGGACACTATCGCACCATCGCGGATCGCAGCGCACGAGGACTCGCCGGACATTCGATGGGCGGATATGGAACGATGCGGATCGGCATGAAACATCCGGAGGCCTTCTCGGTGCTCTACGCGATGAGTTCTTGCTGTCTGATGAACGATCCCCAGCGGCTGCTCCCCGGCGCGGCGGCGAATCAGCCCCCGAGCGGCGCGCTGGCCAAGGCGCTCTCCGCTCAAGCCGCCGCATGGGCGCCGAACCCAATGAACGCTCCGCAGTTCTTCGATCTTCCGACCAAGGATGGAGAGATCCAGGCTCTCATCGCGGATAAATGGGTTACGAACTCGCCGTTGGTGATGGTCGACCAATATGTGCCGAGCCTTAAGGGATATAACGCAATCGCGATGGACGTCGGCACCAAGGACCCTTTTCTGACCACAAACACACAACTGGACCAGGCACTCGCCCGCCTGGGAGTCGGTCACAAGTTCGAGACCTATGAAGGCGACCACGGGAACCGCATCACGGACCGTTTCGCGGCGAAGGTGCTGCCCTTCTTTTCCGAGAACCTCGCCGCGGCGAAGTGAGAAAGTCAGCTATGAAACCCACCGTTCTGCTGGTTATTGTCTCTGCCACGCTGGCGGCCCAGCAGACTGGACCCATCCCGTTCGGTTCGGCTCTGGATGCCGACCAGCAAATCGTGGAATCGCAGCAGCTTGCAAAAGAGACAACGGCACAGCAGCAGCGCGCCAAGGGAGACCAGCACCGAACATATTACTTTGCAGCGGCGAAAACTGACATGGCGTATCGATTGTACGTTCCGATGACTTGGGATGGCCAGTCCAAGTTGCCGCTAATCGTTATGCTCCACGGTGCGGGCGCCGACGAGAATCGCTACATGGACATGAAGAATCGGCAGATGCTTCGCTTGGCTGAGCAACACGGCTACGTTGTTGTCTCCCCGCTCGGCTACAGCCGACTGGGCGCCTATGGCACGCCACTCCGGCTGCCCGCACTCTTCGGTCAACCGGAGATCGCAGCGAAGCAGAGAGCAGCAGTAACGCCCGAAGCGGAGCACACTCTCGAACTCAGCGAAAAGGATGTGATCAACGTCCTAGAGATCGTGCTGAACGAATATCCAATCAACCGGTCTTCGATCTTCCTGGCAGGACATTCCATGGGCGCCGGTGGGACGTGGTACTTGGGCGCGAAGTACTCCAAATATTGGCGCGCCATCGCCCCCATGTCAGGGCCATTCGTCGACCAGGCGAATTATCCCTGGGACCGAATTCGTTCCATGCCGGTGATGATGAGTGAAGGCACTCTCGCCCTTCCATCCGTCCAAGGCAGCCACCTGATGCGAGACTGGATGTTCCAGCAGGATTTTCAGTTTGAATACTACGAGGTGAAAGCCGACCACGGTGGCATGGTGCCATTGGTGCTGCCCGCTGTTTTCGACTTCTTTGACCGATATCGGGATAAGTAATCGTTTAAGGCACGCTCCGGATCGGTTTGCGACCCCGAATGGTCAAAAAACTGAAACGACCGGTGGCCAGAGTTAAAATGGGCAGTTCCGCATGAGGAACAAGAAGTGGGTGCGACTGCTAGCGTAGGTGACGGGATCGGTGAGCCAGCAGCTTCTCCTGCAAAATGAATATCTGGCCGCGGAGAATCGTGTTTTGAGGGCGAAGCGAATTGACCGATCTGGCGTTCGAGCGAGTCCAGACTCTGGAACATCGCGCCGAACTAAGCGTATTGCGCGCTTGTGGCGCAAGCGTTGAAGCCCGCTGAGTATTCCGCGGATTCCCAGCTAAAGCTAAAGATGAAACAGGAGCACCGAGCCTGGAGTCTCAAAAAGCTCCGCAATTGAACGTGTTTATGGAAATCCTCTTGGTGGAGGACAAACAGGTGACGCGGTGTTAAATTCGCCAGCTCCTGGCTCCGCACCCGTGAAGCTCCAATTTCCGCAACTCTTAGATCACGCGATCAACATCGCAACTACTGCTTCCCAAGCGCCGGTTTCGACGTCACCAGGTGTTGGAGGTCCTTATTATTTTCGCTGCATTCATACTCGATCAGTTCCGGCAGGGCGGGATTCAGCTTCATAGGGGTGAATGTGCGGGACAGCGTCCAGGGCTTCTCATACATTTTCGAGTCGTCCACTGTGTACTCGTACAGAATGCTGTCAGCAGTCCGGCGGAAACGCTCAGTCACGTGCATCTCATCGCTATGCTGGTGGCCTGCGGTGTCGAGCCAAGTCCAGTGCGGACCCTTCAGACCCACGGTATCGACGACGATGGTGTCCCCTTCCCAATGGCCCGTCGAGTCGCCCATGAAAGCCGGCTCCATGTTGGCGGGATGAGGCCGTCCATTGAGCGGGATGGAGCGGAACATGTGCATGTATTCGAACAGGATCATGAAGTAAGTTGGCGTTTGAACGAATTGCGCCGGGTATGGCGATTGCATAATTCGCGGCACGCCGGGGAACCAGCAGTTCGAGGTTGGATCGTCCTTGGCATCGTGGTTGAGATAGGCGGCTTTTCCGGCTGGCGTGTACGGAACAAGATCTTCCTTGCCCATGGCCATATTGGGCGTGTACTGAAGATTGAAGAACCCGCTGAAATCCGGCTTGCCGTCGGAAGTTCGTGGAATCGGCTTGGATTGAGCGTCCGTACCATTCGTCTGGGCGCCCAACCTCGCGATTCCGAACAGCGCAAACGATGAGCAGAGCCAAAATCGATTTGTCATTCCGCCCTCCCGCTTTGGTCGTCCATGATTGTATCAGCCGACAAATAAGTTCCCGGAACTGCCCCGAGGCCGCCGGATGCGTTCGATTCCTTCCGGCGTCTTGGGGTGCTGAGTCCGCCATGGAGCCCGGCGCAGATTTCAGTAATCCACGCCGAAACAGTAGCTGTCGTTGGAATTGACCGGGCTCATCGCGTACTCGCCGCGAGCGATCGGCCCCGATCCCGAACGCTGGCATGGAAAATTCAGCGCACATAAGCGAGCGCGCTGTCAAAGATCACATCTGAAAGGGGAGCGTACTTCTCCTCCGATGCCGCGAGAGGCAAGAGAATCTTTGGCCAGGACCGTCTCAATGTCCGGTTTGGGCGTTATACAGGATCTGAGGATGTTTGCGGGAGTAAAATTGTTCAACGCCCATGGCCCTTACCGCTGGGACTCGTCTGGGACCCTACGAGATCCTTGCGCCGATTGGTGCTGGCGGCATGGGCGAGGTATATCGTGCCAGAGATACCAAGCTCGATCGCGAAGTAGCAATCAAGGTTCTCCCACTTTCATTCGCCCAGGACCCAGAGCGTCTCGCACGGTTTGAGCGCGAAGCCAACGTGCTGGCCTCGCTCAACCATCCCAACATTGCGCAGATTTATGGAGTGGAAGAGCGCGCCTTGGTCATGGAGTTGGTTGCCGGAGAGACGCTCAAAGGACCACTGCCGCTCGATACCGCTCTCAGCTACGCGCGCCAAATCGCTGACGCGCTCGAAGCTGCGCACGAAAAGAACATCATCCATCGCGATCTGAAACCCGCCAACATCATGATCACGCCCGCGGGTGTGGTCAAGGTCCTCGATTTCGGATTGGCCGCCGTTGCGCAATCTTCCGATCCGTCCAATCCGGCGAATTCGCCGACGCTCACCATTTCGCCGACTCGCGCAGGCATGATCCTGGGAACAGCGGCCTACATGAGCCCGGAACAGGCTCGCGGCAAGGTGGTCGACAAGCGCGCCGACATCTGGGCGTTCGGCGTGGTGCTGTATGAGATGCTCACCGGAAAACCATTGTTCCAGGGCGAGACCGTTTCGGACACGCTGGCAGCGGTGATCAAAGAAGAACCCGATTGGACGTGCGTGCCAGCAAAAGTACAGCCATTGGTACAGGCCTGTCTTCAAAAGGACCCCAAAGAGCGGCTGCAAGCCATCGGCGATTGGCGGCTTCTACTTTCGGACGCGCAACAACTACCAGTAGCCGCTCCCTCACCGTCGCGCCTCGGTTGGATCGTGGCGACGCTAATGTTGGCCGCGCTGGCGGCGATAAGCGGAATCGGTTGGTGGCGTGCCACGCGGCCGGTAGCGCATCCTTTGATAAGAATCAGCACCGAGCTGGCGTCAGTTCCGGGGAACGCCAACGATTACCAGCTCGACGACACTATGGTAGGAACCGGCCAGCCGGGCACGTTTCTTACGATTTCCCCGGATGGCACACGGCTCGCTCTACAGGTGTTCGATCCAACAGCTCGCGAGTTCCTCCTCGCCAGCCGGCGGCTGGACGAGAGCCGGTTCACGCCCATTCCTGGCACTGAGCGTCCGGCCTCCCCCTTCTTCTCTCCGGACGGCCAATGGATGGCTTTCTTGGGGAACGGCAAACTCAGGAAGATCCCAGTCCAGGGAGGTGCGCCGGTTGTCCTTTGCAGCGCCGAGAATTTCGCGTCCGGAGCTTGGGGCGACGATGGAAATATCATCGCAGCACTCCGGACACAGGGCGGACTTTCGCGCATCTCCTCGGCGGGGGGCACTCCAACGGCGGTAACCGAGTTAGCGGAAAGCGAGACCATGCACCGCTGGCCTCAGGTTCTGCCCGGAAGCGACGCCGTCCTCTTTACCGCATATACAGGCGGTGGCCCCGAAGATGCGAACATCGACGCCCTTTCATTCAAAACTCATCAGCGCAAGACGCTGGTGCGCGGCGGCGAAATGGCCCGTTACGTGGCCGGGCAAAATGGCGAGGGTTACCTGGTCTATCTTCACCAGAGCGCGCTGCTTGCCGTGGCCTTCGACCCCGGGAAACTGGCCATCTCGGGCACCGCGCAGCCCATCCTTGATGACGTAAGACCAATGGGCCAAACTTACCGTGGAGATTTCGATGTTTCGCGCGGCGGAACATTGGTGTACCTGGGTGGCAGCGGGGAACCGGAGCGGTGGATCTTTTGGCTGGATCCCAGCGGCAAGACAGAACCGCTGCATTCTGCGGCGGGCCTCTATAACGGCTTGCAGTTTTCGCCGGATGGCAAGCGCCTGGTGTTTGGAATGGGCGACGTTTTGGCCACTGAGGACATTTGGATTCAAGACCTGGAACGCAACACCTCCGTCCGCCTCACATCTCTGGGCGGCGTGAGTACGTCCCCCTTATGGTCTCCGGATGGCAAGTACATCCTGTTTATGCACCTGCCTAACAACGGCATTTATCGGGCTCACGCCGACGGGGCCGGCGAGCCGCAACGATTGGCGAAGGTTGAGGGCACCACCTTTCCCTCCTCCATTTCGCCGGACGGCAAACGCGTGGCATTCGCGGCTGGCGATCCATTCACCGCCATGCAAGTTTCCACTGCGCCGCTCGAGGGGACAGAAGACCATCCGCTCCTGGGCAAGGCGGAACCATTCGTGCGGGCGTCAGGCTTTCCCATGCCCGCGTTCTCGCCAGATGGCCACTGGCTGGCGTACTCTTCTAGTGAAACGGGGACTCCGGAAACATATGTGCAGCCGTACCCCGGTCCCGGAGGAAAGGTCGCAATCTCAAGCGGCGGCGGTCGGTTTCCCGTATGGTCGCCCAACACGCATCAGCTCTTCTTCATCGCTCGGAGAGGAATCATGGTGGCCGATTATACAGCGACAGCCGATTCCTTCACGCCCGGAAAGCCCAGGCCATGGTCACCTCATCCCATCCTTTTCAACTACGGCGGCGGCCCTTTTCAGCCCTATGCGCTGGCGCCGGATGGGAAGCGGTTCGCGGTGATGCTGTATCCCGACGGGACAACGGAGCGTCACAGTCCGTTGCATCTGACCTTCCTCCTGAACTTCGCTGACGAACTCCGTCGGCGCGTGGCCACAGGCAAGTAGAGAGTGTGAACGGAGGGCAGAATGACCGGCCAACTTCTGTATCGTCCCCGATACAGACAATGAGAATCTTGGCCGGGACCGATTCTCAGTGTCCGTCTAACGCGTTATACAAGACTTGAGCCTTCGAAGCATCTAAAACAGCTCATACGGTAAGATTATTCAAATCACCATGCCCCTATCCGCCGGCACGCGTTTGGGACCCTACGAGGTTCTTGCGCATATTGGTGCGGGTGGTATGGGCGAGGTTTATCGCGCGCGCGACTCGCGGCTGGGGCGTGAGGTTGCGCTCAAGATCCTACCGGCGGCTTTCGCCAGCGATCCAGACCGGGTCCGGCGGTTTGAACAAGAGGGGCGCGCGGCAGCGGCGCTCAATCACCCCAACATCGTGGTCATCTACGATTCCGGCTCCGAGGGCGGCGTGTTTTATGTCGCCACCGAGCTGCTAGAGGGAGAGACACTCCGCGATCGGCTGGCGGGGCATGCGCTGCCCGTTCGCAAGGCCATCGATCATGCCGTCCAGATCGCGCGCGGGCTAGCGGCGGCGCATGCGAAGGGCATCACTCATCGCGATCTGAAGCCTGAGAATCTGTTCCTCACCAAAGACGGCCTGGTCAAAATCCTGGACTTCGGTTTGGCGAAATATAGCAGCGCGAAACCGGCCGGCGGCCGCCCCACCGAGCTTGCCACCCAACCGATCGAGACCGATCCGGGCAAGGTGCTCGGCACCGTTGGCTATATGTCGCCGGAACAGGTACGCGGGCAGGTTGCCGATGCCCGCTCGGATCTCTTCAGCCTGGGTGTGGTGTTGTACGAGATGGTATCGGGAAAGCGCGCGTTTACTGGGGAATCCGGCGTTGAAGTGATGAACGCGATTCTGAAGCAAGAGCCGCCAGATGTGGACGCGGCGCTACCCCCGGTGCTCGATCGCATGATCCGTCGGTGTCTGGAAAAGAAGCCGGAAGAACGCTTCGAATCGGCACGCGACCTGGCGTTTGCGCTGGAATCGATTTCAGGATCTTCCTCGGGGATACAGCAAATTCCAAAACCGCACCGGCGATACGTCTGGAAGATCGCGCTGGCAACCGGAATACTTCTGTTAGTGGCAGCATTTGTCCTCGCGCGCCGTCCGACGACAGCGGCTCCCTTGCCCTCGTTCCAGCGGATCACGTACCGGCGCGGTGCGGTCGAGAACGGCCGGTTTGCGAATGGTGGCAGGACAATCGCGTACTCGGCGGCGTGGGATGGCAATCCGTCTCGCGTGTATTCCACACAGGTGGAGAGCCCGGAATCACGGGATCTCGGGATAATGAATGGTCATTTACTTGGCGTCTCGCCTTCGGACGAAATGGCGTTCGTTCTTACGCCGAGCAGAGGCACGGGATATGCCCTCGGAGCAGTTGGAACCCTGGCGCGCGCTCCGATCTCCGGCGGCACGCCGAGAGAAGTAACAGATGACATTCGTTGGGCCGATTGGACAACCGACGGTAAGCGCCTCGCGGTGGTGCGGACCAAGCCAGGATTTCAGCAGCTCGAGTTTCCCATTGGCAGCGTCTTGTACCAGACCACCGGTGGCATTGCCTTCCCGCGTATTTCTCCCAAGAGCGATATGATCGCTTTCTTGGAACAGCCGCTCGGGAGTGGTGGCGTCGGCTCCGTTGCTACTGTGGACATGAAGGGAAACAAGAAGACGCTCACGCAGTTCTGGTTGGGCAGTCTTGGCGGGCTCGCATGGTCGTCCTCCGGCGACGAGATTCTGTTCTGTGCCTCAGCTTATGGTCTCGCGAGTTCGTTGTACGCCGTAAATCGGTCGGGGCAGCAGCGCGTGATTGCACACCTTCCAGGAAATTTTGCCGTGCAGGATGTTGCGCCCGACGGGCGTGTCCTGTTGGGGCACGCGGTCTTTTCAAGTACGCTTTTCTTTCTGCCGACTGTCAATTCGAAAGAGACCGATCTGTACTGGCACGATTTGTCTTGGCTCAGCGATATTTCCCGCGATGGCAAGGCTCTGTTATTTTCTGAAGCCGGGGATGCGACAAGGAGCGGTGAGGATTATGTGACTTATTTGCGTCGCACTGACGGTTCGGCAGCCGTCCGGTTGGGCCCTGGACTGCCGATTGAGATTTCTCCCGACGGCAAATGGGCGATGGTAATGGGATCATCGCATGCGCCATCTCAGTTGGTGCTGTTACCCACTGGAACCGGGGAAGCGCGGCCCCTCACCCACGATGGAATCCATCACCAAGGCGCTGCCTGGGCGCCGGATGGCACGCGGATCGTATTCGTTGGAAATGAACCCGGCCATCGCATCCGCTATTACGTGCAAAGCCTCGATGGGGGGACCCCTCGGGCGATCACACCTGAGAGTGTAAGCTTTAACAATTCTGATCCGGTAGCCATTTCCCCGGACGGGAAATCTGTAGCCGTTGCCGGCTTGGACGGGAAGATTACGCTTTACCCTTTGGACCACGGTGCACCGCGCGCCGTCCCCAAGCTGGCGGAAGGTTTCGCGCCCTTACGCTGGTGCCCAGGCGACTCGCTGATGGTATATCAGGCAGGAAATGTGCCTGTGAAAATCGTCCGAGTGGACGTCGCCACCGGAAAGCAGGCTCTCTGGAAGGAGTTATCGCCGCCCAACAGAACGGGACTCGTCGGCATCGACTACATAAGGGTGGGTGCCGATTGTGAGAATTTGGCATATTCAGCGACATATTCTCCTTCGGAGTTGTGGATCGTCAGCGGCCTGCGCTGAGGTCTCTCTGGGGCGCCAGGAATGAAAACGTCGGCAAAAGGTAGCCTTCTAACTCCTTAGTCGCAGAACGGTTGCAAGCCTTCAGAGTTCCCAACTCCTGGGTTGTCCCCTATACGGAAAGTGAGAAGTCTAATGGCAAGATCGTTGAAGGCTGGCAGAACTAGGACGTGCTTGGGCTGACGAAGCAAATCCAGAGCGCGGGGTTGAGGCCGACGTATTTGGCGCAGAGGGCGTGAACGTCAGTCCGGTTTTTCACAGGCGCAATCTGGGCGAAATTCACGGCACCCTGATGGTATTGCCTTTATAGCACCATGCACCGATGTCGCCATGCATCTCGTCATGTTCAGTGGTCTTGTAGGAATAGCGAACGCGGTCCGTGCCAGAGGTGATCACCCGTTTCTGACCTCGTTCGAGTTTTCCAGCGAATGTCATCCAAGCCCCATCGCCATCTTCTTCCGACTCTTCGAAAATCCACAACCACACCGGTACAGAATCAGCGAAGAGCGTGCATGTGTATACTGATCCATTTGATGATTTTCGAGGCTCAGACCGCTGCCCGGATAGGGTTTGCGCCCTCAGACCGTTCGTGAGCGCCAAGCAGGAGAAAACAGCCAGGACTGTGATCAGTTTCGTCTTCATAAGCGTTCCCAGATCGCCGCGTAGTGCCCAGCAGACCAATTTAATCTGTCTGAGCCGGTCACTCTCTCTGATTCCTCATAAGAATGCCGGACTTTCTTTCTGAGGAGCGGGCGGCGCGTGTTTCGTGAAGCGTCTCGGCTACACTAATCGGTCCTGTCGGCACTGGAGAATCGAAGAAAAAAAGCCACTACTTCTATAACCGGAATCTCAACTATCGAAGGCTAGGAATGGCTAAAACCTGTTCGTACCAGGTTTCGACTTGATGTGTGACCGAGGAGGGTTCAATGCGTGCGGCTGACTTAGCTGACGATATCAAGAAACATTCCGGATGGAGCATGCTCATGGGCATCCTAACCGCGCTGTTAGGTCTGTTCCTGATCGCTTACCCTTTAGTTACAGCGACAATCACTACCCTGCTGCTCAGCTGGACTTTGATCTTCGTCGCCATTACACAGTTCGTCTTTGCTCTTCACTCTGAAACGGTCGGGAGATTCTTTTGGAAAGTCATTCTAGCTGTGCTCTATGGGATCGCTGGCGTTGTCTTGGCCTTTTTTCCCATCGCAGGCGTCGCAACGCTCACCGTAGTCCTTGGAACACTTCTACTGATCTACGCGGGTGTCGCTACAGCGATGGCGTTTGAAGCTCGACCAATCCACGGATGGGGATGGCTTCTGTTCGATGCGGTCGCTAGTTTTCTAATGGCGATACTGATTCTGGCGAGATGGCCGTCGAGTTCGGCTTGGGCGATTGGGACGCTGGTTGGCGTGTCGGTACTGATGGGCGGAATCACCAGAACGATGATCGCCGCAAGGATCAGGAGTGCCGTCCGTAGGATTGAAGCTACAACTCGGAAGGCTGCATAAGCTCAGTTTCTCGCTCGCTGTTTTCCGGGAGTAGAATTCGGCGTATATGAGGGCGGCTCACGAGGGCAACCATGAGCGCAACACGCCAGATCGAAGTGCCGGGAGACAGCAGAGTGGCGTCCGGATGTCTCCTTCCACGAAGGCAGTGATTTGCTGCCGCGGAGAAACCGTACGCACTGCCGGCAGCCGTAACGATGAAACCGGACATTGAGAATCGGGACGGGGCTCTGAAGAAGAAGGAATGATGTTTGGAGATTCTCGTTGTCCTGGCGATCGGCTTTACGTCCTCACCGCTTCTGCCGTCGCTTCGATTGTCACTGCCGCCTCGATTTGCTTGCGGGCTTCCGCCAATACCTCTGGATCTTCGCTACCCGTAAAATAGATAACCGGCCAACACCTCAAGCTGCGCCGTCGTCAGCTTCGCCGGATCCAAGTCAAGCAGGTTTGTGTTCTCGATCCGGCGCTTGAACTTTTCTGGGTCGTTCGCTTCCAGCAACCGCTCAAGCAACCGGTCCGAGTATTCGTGCTCGTAGACGATCTCACCGTCGATGTTGATTGGCTTGCCCCGATAAAACGGCCGCCCTCCCCTTGTGATGTCCTGGCCCTCGGCGTGCTGGGGTGCCAAACGCATTCACCCAGATAGCTACCGACATGCCCATTGACGGGACGTACTCCGCACGCGGCGCATTCCAAAAAGCCTCAGCTAACTTCAGTGCCCCGGCCGCGGTTCGATTGGATTTGTGCGCGGGGTCCCGAGCATTCCACAACCATCTGGCTTTGGAAGGAGTGTATCGCTTGGCCGAAATGCTTCGATTGCTGATCTTTGCGTTCATGGCCTCCTTAGGCTTTTTGGAAGGGCCTGCACAGGAGGTCTTCGATATCCGAAGGATCGCGGCGCACGTGCGCGTCGCGGTTTGCTGTCCCCAAGCTTCTCGCCCGAGGCCTTCCGCGGATTACGGCAACCAGAATAGGTACCGATATTATGATAACAGGCGTGGAAATTTACGTGCGGCAAACGCCGACAACGAGACTTCGTGTTCCTTCTACTGGCTCTTTGCTCCGCCCCCCGAAGAGGGTTTGAATTAAACCGCAGAGGTTGTAGGTGACGCCCACAAAGAAGCCGGCAATACAATTTGGACTTGTCCCCATTCTTGACACAAGAAGTTAAGACTCAAAATCCATTCAAAGGAGAATTGAGTCATGGGGTTGTCGAGAAGGATATTCACCAAGGAGTTCAAGCTGGCCGCTGTGAGGCGGCTGGAGCAAGGGGTTTCCATCGGCGAAGTCGCACGAGCGTTGGAAGTGAACGCGAACGTACTGCACCGTTGGCGGCGTGAGTTCCGCCAAGGGCCAGGCAATGTGTTTCCGGGCAACGGGAAGCAGCGCTGGTCCGAAGGGCGGATCGCTGAACTAGAGCGAAAGATCGGCCAGCAGGCACTGGAGCTGGATTTTTTGAAGGGGTGCTTGCAGCGCATCGAGGAACAGCGGATGCTGCAGGCGTTGACTGGAAAACCGCCGTCTACCAAAAGGTTCAAGAAGAAATGAAGGCCGGAGGAAGACTGACCGTCGAACGCATGGTGAAACTGGGCCGGGTTTCCCGGTCCGGCTTTTATCGCTTCGATGACATCGAACCGGGGCCAGATCCCGACATGGACTTGCGCGACGCGATCCAGAAGATCGCGCTGGAGTGGCCCTGCTACGGACGGCCACGCATAACCAAGGAACTTCGCGAGCGCGGCTGGAAGGTGAACCCGAAGCGTGTCTACCGGCTGATGCGCGAGGACAACCTGTTGTGCGTGCGCAAGCGCAAGTTCGTCGTCACCACCGATTCCAACCACAGGCGCAAGGTGTATCCGAACCTGGCGCGTGACATGATCCTGACCACGATCAATCAACTGTGGCGGGCCGATATCACCTACATCCGGCTGCGCGACGAGTTCGTCTTCCTGGCCGTGATTCTGGACGCGTACTCGCGCCGCGTGATCGGCTGGGCGCTGGATCGCGAAATGGAAGACTCGCTCACGCTCACCGCACTACGCATGGCGCTTTCGCGCCGCGCAGTCGAGCCCGGCCTGGTGCATCATTCCGACCGCGGCTCGCAGTACGCCAGCAATGATTACACGGATTTGCTCAAAGCCAACGACATCGAAATCAGCATGTCGCGCAAGGGCAATCCATGGGACAACGCGGCCTGCGAATCATTTATGAAAACGCTCAAGTGCGAAGAAGTGCTGCGCAACGAATACCGGGACTTGGCCGAGGCTCGCGCGTCGATCCACGAGTTCGTGGAAAAGATCTACAACAAAAGGCGCCTGCATTCCGCACTCGGCTACATGCCGCCGGCCCGCTTCGAACAACATCAAAAGGATGCCGCTGCGCGGCAGCTTTCTGTATGAGTTTTCCAAGGCATCGGGAAATCTATCGTCCGATGTGGTCTTTCTGCGCACAAAGCTTGGGGGCGACTACGGCTGCCGCCCCCACCCATCGTCTCGATGAGTTTCCGGCCGGCTATTCCTTGGCGGGTTGCTCTCCAGCATTGCACGCCTCCGCTTCACCAGCCGGTAACCAGTATGCGGTACAGTCGTTTTGCCGGTCGAGGATTTTACAGCGAACGGCCAACAGTGTCTTAACTGTTTGTGTCAGCTCAGGGGGCAAGCGCAATTAAACCTGGGAGCAACTCTCGAAACCGGATGCCAACCTGCTTGTAAGTGTAAACGCATGGTATCAACAGCGCCCCGCACTCAACCAAAAGCAGGTTTGGTGTTGCACCCGCTGATGCCCTTGTGAGCGAAATCTGAATTGACGCTGCTTCGGTAATAGTGGATGGTTTCACTCTATTCTCTACGACCCTAGAGTTCTTCGTATCATCTTGATATTTGAAGCAAGTAAGGAGCGCTTTCGGGCCTGTTTTGGGCCCGAGACAATAAAGGAGTATGAGCTTGCCATCGGTCGCAGTGTGTCGCGTTGCAATCTTCGTTCTCCGGGCCGTGTTATGGCGAATTGCATTTCTCCTGTTCGCCGGTTGCCTCGTTAGTTTCGCAGCCGACGTCAGCCCGTTCTACCTGCCGATTCGCAACAACGATATTGCGGCGCTGAAGGAGCTTCTCCGCGCCCCCGGGCCGAAGGCGCGCGATGCCCGAGGCAACTCGCCGCTCATGTATGCCGCGGCGCTCGGCACACCTGACGTGCTGCGTCTTCTGCTGGATGCCGGAGCCGATCCCAACGCCGCCAACGAATTGGGCGCCACACCTCTCATGTGGTGCGCTGGTGACGCAGCCAAAGTGAAGCTACTGCTGGCTAAAGGCGCGAAGGTCAACGTCCGGTCAAAGCTGGGCCGCACGCCATTGCTCATCGCCGCCGCCTATGACGGCGCGGTCGAATCGGCCCGGCTGATGATCATAAAGGGTGCCGATGTCAATGCGCGCGACGAAAGCGGCGTCACCGTTTTGAACCAGGCGGCGAACGTTAACAACCTGGAGGTGGCGCGTATGTTGCTCGCCAAAGGCGCGAATGTCAAGATTGCGGACAACGGCGGTTTCACTCCGCTGCATGGAGCCGCGACCAACGCCTATCGCGGCGGCGCGCTGGTGAAACTTCTGCTGGAACACGGTGCCGCGGTGAACGCGAAGAGCGACGACACTGCCGAAGTGGGGTTTCACGGACCGATCGCGATTGGACACATCACACCTCTGATGGATGCGGCGCAGATGGGCGGCTACGAATCCGTCGAGGCGCTGCTTAAGGCGGGCGCAGACCCCAACGCAATGGACGTCCGCGACGCCAATGCACTGGTCTTCGCGGTCGCGGTAGATCACCCGAACCCTAAGGTGGTGCAACTGCTGCTGGCGAAAAGCTCCGATAAAGACATGGCGCGCGAATGGGCGTGGCGTAACCAGAACCCGGCGATTCTGCCCCTCTTCGGGCTGAAGCCAACGCAGGCGCCCGCCGTGTCCGCGGCCGAGTCCCGCACCAACCCGCGCGAAGCCATCTCGCGCGCACTGGCCGTCTCGCAACCGGTGGCGGCGAAATTTCTCCATAACGGCGGCTGCTCCTCCTGCCACTCCCAATATCTGAACGGAATGGCGGTGGGCGCCGCCAGGTCGGCTGGCGTGAAAACCGAGCCCGCGCTGGAGAACGACGATACCCGCGCCACCCGGATCCTGCGCGGTAGTCTGCAGGAGGCATTTTTCCAGGCACAAGAACCAGGCGATAGCAGCGAGGCTGTGGGGTTCGCCCTTTTGCAGCTGGCGAGCGCCGGCGTGCCGCAATCTCTGGTGATCGATTCCATGGTTCACCACATGGCCGCCATGCAGCGCAAAGAAGGCGACTGGCAGACCTTTGAAGGCCGCCCCCCGATCGAAAGCGGCGAGTTCGGCCAGACGGCGCGGGCTATCCGCGCGCTGCGCTCGTACCCGATTCCCGCCCGAAAAGACGAATTCGAGCAACGCATCCAGCGCGCCGCCGCCTGGGTGGAAAAGGCCGAACCGCTTACCACGGAGGACCGGACGATGCAGATCCTCGGCCTAGTTTGGGCTGGCCACACCGCCCCCGCCGGCCGTGTGAAGGAACTCGTCGGCAAACAGCGCACCGACGGCGGCTGGGGCCAGACCGACTATCACCAGTCGGACGCGTTCGCTACGGGCGAAGCGCTCTGGGCGCTGCATGAATCCGGCATGACGTCTTCCGATCCCGTCTACCGCCGCGGAGTGGACTTCATCCTCCGCACGCAGCAAGAGGATGGCACCTGGCACGTTGTCTCCCGCTCCTTCGGATTCCAGCCTTACTTCCAGAGTGGCTTCCCCTACGAGCACGACCAGTGGATTTCGCAGGCGGGAACCGCCATGGCGGTCATCGGGCTGTCGTTTGCGGCAAAATAGCCTATTCGACGGGGCCAGCAATCTGCTTGCCTAACGCTGTCGATGAAGCTTTGAAAGTCGAGTGGCTCCGGTTAGGATGGCCTATCCAGATGCGAGTCGCCAATAATAATCTCCGGTGAATGAATGGCCATTTTGTCGGGTCATGGTTCGGGGCGGCACTCATGCGCCCAATGCCCTGCTGTTGTGCGTCGGCCGCTTAGCAGCAGAATAACTTCATCCGTTAATGTCACTTATCGGGCTCTTTCTCGCGGTTGCCGCTATCGAACAAAGTGTTGAACATCCTTGTTGTTGTCCTGGCACATGTACTCGATCATCTCTGTGTCCACCATGGGCTTCATGTGCAGTTCCACCGTCCAAGTCTTCGTAAACACTTTGGGGTCATCGATGGTGACGCCAATGTCCAGGCTTCCGAAGTTGGGGCGACGGATGCGTTCGGTGACGCGCGCCTGGCTAGAGAAGAAGTTGCCCGGAGTGTCCAGCCAGGAATCGTCGCGATAGCCCGCCGACTCTACCACCAGCGTGTCGCCTTCCCAGTGGGCCACGGAGTAGCCGTTCCAGGCCGGGGTCATGTCTTCTGGAAGCTTGCGTCCGTCGAAAAAGATCTGGCGGTAGCTCGCGTTGAATTCGTGCAAGAGGACGAGTTGGGTGGGCATTTGGAAAATCTTCTGAGTTTCCGGATAGGCCCAGGCCCGCGGATAATTGATGGGCATACAAAACGTGTGGGGATCGATGTACCCGGCCTCCTTGGCACGGTTCTTAACCAACTCCGCCGCCCATGGCTGATAGGGAATGCCGCCCTTCAGATTGATCGCAAAATTCCCGAGTTGCGGAGTAATGGGCAGTTCCGAGCATTGAAAAAGGCCGATCTTGGGATCGCACGGGCGCTCGTCGCGCGGAACCCACATCCCCGAGAAATCCGGCTTGCCGCCGGAAGTTTTGGGCGCGGGTGCGCGGAGATCAGGTTTGCCATCAGGCGTGCGGGGGATTCCCGGTGTGGGTAGGTTGATCCATTGAGCGGTGGCAGGCAGAGCCAGAAAAAGAGCAACCTTCAGAGCGTTCATGGCTGCCGATTGTATCGATCGGGAAGAATGAAGTCAAAACGCTGGGCTTGTGCCCGTTTTGGCCGAGCGGTCAGCACAGGCTAATTAGACACGGGGTCGAGAACACGGGTTGGCGGAGTCCGGCGGCTCCAAATGCGGATGGTTCCGAATCTCCTGGCCAAGGCTTCGAGATAAAGATAAACCACCGGCGTTATGTAGAGCGTGATGAACTGGGAGAACAGCAGACCGCCCACCACGGCCAGTCCCAGCGGCTGCCGCGCGTCGGCGCCCTCGCCGATTCCGAGCGCAATCGGAAACGTGCCGAATAACGCCGCTATGGTGGTCATCATGATAGGCCGGAAACGCAGGATGCAACCTTGGACGATCGCGTCGTAAGGCGGGAGGCCATCCACGCGTTGCGCTTCTATGGCGAAGTCGATCATCATGATCGCGTTCTTCTTGACAACTCCAAAGAGCATGATGAGGCCGACAAAGGCATACAGATCCAATTCACGATGAAAGATCTTGAGCGTCACCAGCGCGCCGACAATGGCCGAAGGCAATCCCGAAAGAATGGTGATGGGATGGATGAAGCTCTCGTACAGCATCCCGAGCACCATATAGATCACCAGAACGGCTACCACCAGCAAGATCGACATCCCACGGAATGACTGCTGGAACGCTTGCACCTGCCCCTGGTACAGCGGCGCGATGCTGGGCGGAATGCGCAGCTCCTGGATTACGCCATCGATAGCCGAAGCAGCATCGCCCAGCGCAAAACCGGGCACCAGGTTAAAGGAAATCGTAGCGGCCGGCAGCTGGCCGAAATGGTTCACCGAGAGCGGGCCCACGGTGCGGCGCACATTGACAACGGTATCGAGGGGAACCAGCGTTCCTTTGGAGGACCGTATGTAGAGCTTGGAAAGCGCGTCGGGGTTGCGCTGGTATTGCGGCTCTACCTCGGCGATCACCTGATACTCGTTGGAGGGTGTATAAATCGTGGAGACTTGGCGCGTTCCATAAGCGGTGAAAAGCGCATCCTGGATCTGACCCGCCGTGACGCCCAAGGTCTGCGCGCGATCGCGATTGATATCCAGCGTCACTTCCGGACTCGCAATCTGCAGATCGCTCGTGACGTTCATGAAGCCGCGGATGGTCCGAATCCGGTCCACCAGAATCGGCACCCAATGGTAGATCTCTTGCTGGTCGGTGCCCTGCAGCGTCAATTGATAAGGACTCTGCGTATTGTTGCTGCCGATGCTAATCGGCGGTGGGTTCTGGAGAAATACCTGAATGCCCGGTACGGCAAGAACCTTGGGCTGCAATTCCTGGATGGTCTGATCGACCGAGAGAGCGCGTTCGGCGCGCGGCTTCATCATCGCAAAGACGTTGGCCGAATTTCCGCCGTTGATGAACGCAAAGACGCTGTGCACGTTGGGATCGTGCTCTACAATATTCTTCACCGTCCAGACGTGATCCACCATCACCGGGAACGATACATCTTGTCCTCCCAAGGCGATCCCGTTCATGAATCCCTGGTCCGTGCTCGGCAGGAAGCCCTTGGGCATGTCCAAAAACAGCCAGGCAGTGCCGCCTAAAAGGCCAAAAAGCAGCAAAAGTGTGGCGAAACGGTGGCGAAGAACGGCCAGTAAGGACCGTTCGTAGACGTGCGTCAAACCCTGGAAGAAGCGCTCCAAGCCGTTGTAAACGAAGTTATGCTTGCGGTCGTGATGCAAACTCAAGAAACGGCTGGCAAGCATCGGCGTCAGCGTAAGCGATACAAACCCCGACACTAAAATTGCCACCGCGATCGTGACTGCGAATTCGTGCAGCAGCCGGCCGATGATCCCGCCCATGAACAGCACTGGAATGAACACGCTCACCAGCGAAATGGTCATGGAAACAATGGTGAATCCGATCTCGCGCGATCCGCGAAAGGCGGCTTCCATGCGGCCTTGACCCAATTCAATGTGGCGCACGATGTTTTCCAGCATCACAATGGCGTCGTCCACCACGAAGCCCACCGAAAGCGTGAGCGCCATCAGTGACAGGTTGTCCAGGCTATAGCCGAGCAGATACATGATGGCGAACGTGCCGACGATGGAAAGCGGCACGGCTACGCCGGGAATCACGGTGGCCGAGATGTTTCGCAGGAAAAGGAAAATCACCATCACCACCAGGCAAATGGTAAGAATCAGCGTGAACTTCACGTCGCGGATGGAGTTGCGGATGGTGGTCGAGTTGTCGTGAATGATCTCCAGATTGATGGAGGGCGGGATTTCGGCGCGAAAGATGGGCAGCAGGCGCCGCACGCTGTCCACCACTTCCACCGTGTTGGTGCCCGGCTGGCGCTGAACCGCCAGAATGATGGTTCGACTGTCGTTCATCCAGGCCCGAACCTTGTCGTTTTCCACGTCGTCCAGCACGCGGCCAAGTTCTTCCAGCCGCACGGGATTGCCGTTGCGGTAGGTGACGATCATGCGGCGGTATTCGGCGGCGTTCGTCAACTGGCCGGAAGATTGGATGGTAAAAGCCTGCTTGTTCCCATACAATTTTCCGGTCGGAAGATTGCTGTTGTTGGTCACGATGGCGGCTTGCACTTCATCGATCCCGATGCCTCGCGTCGCCAGCGCGTCCGGATCGAGCTGAATGCGCACGGCGTATTTCTGGCCTCCGAAAACATTGACCTGCGATACGCCGGTAATGGTGGAGATGCGCTGCGCCATCACCGTCTCGGCGTACTCATCCACCGTGTAAACCGGCAGTGTGTCCGAGCTAAGACCCAGGAAAATCACGCCCTGGTCGGAGGGATTCACTTTGTTGAAAGTCGGCGGACGAGGCATGGTGGGCGGAAGCAGACCACCAGCCTTGGCGATGGCGGACTCGACGTCCTCGGCGGCGGCGTCTATGTTCCGGTCCAGACTGAATTGCATGGTGATGTTGGTGCTGCCGAGCGAGCTCGACGAATTCATGGAATCGATTCCAGCAATCGTCGAAAACTGGCGCTCCAAAGGTGTGGCGACCGAGGCGGCCATGGTGTCGGGACTCGCTCCCGGCAGCGCCGCTTGCACCTGAATGGTCGGATAGTCGACGCTGGGCAGCGCCGCCACCGGCAATGCGCGATAGCCCACGATGCCGAACAGCAGAATGCCAAACGCGGTCAGCGTGGTGAAAATCGGCCGTTGAATGAAAAAATGCGAAAGATTCATCAGGCTCCCGCGTCAGCCTTGGCGGCTGGGGCGATGCGAATGTGCGCGCCGGGGAACAGCCGCAGTTGGCCGTCCGTGACTACCGTTTCACCCGGCGAGATTCCGCTTTCGACCACTATCTGATTATCGATCGTCTGGCCCACCATAACTTGGCGCGTTTCCACCGTTTGGTCCGGTTTGACGATGAAAGCGAATTGCCCCTTTTGTCCGGATTGAATCGCTTCCGAGGGGACTACCGTCGCGTGATTCAGGGTACGCAAAGTCATTACGACGTTGATGAACTGTCCCGGCCAGAGTGCGTGGTCGTTGTTGGGAAACGTCGCTTTCAGCTTGATTGTTCCGGTGGTGCTATCCACGCCGTTGTCGATGAAAGTGAGTTGGCCGGTGGCGCTGACGCCTCTCTTTGCGCCATCCGCAACACCGGTCCCAGTGACCGAGAGCGCATTCGCCGCGTTGTAGCGCCGAATTTCCGGCAGGAGCTGCTCGGGCGCGCTGAATGTAACGTAGACCGGCTGCAGTTGATTGAGGTTTACCAGTGCCGTGGTGTCGTTCGCTTTTATGAGGTTGCCCGCCTGGATCAAAAGACTACCGGCGCGGCCGTCGATGGGTGAGCGGATGTAGCAATACGAGAGATTGAGCTTCGCGGTTTCAATGGCGGAGTTGTCCGAGACTACGGATGCTTTGGCGCTCGCGAGCGCGGCATCATCGGCCCGGACGGATTCAATTTGCACCTGGGAAGCCGTCTGATAGGACTCGTTCTGATCCTTCGAAATCACGCCCTCCGCAGCTAATCCTGCGTAGCGCTGGGCTTGCTGCTTGGCGTTGGCGGCTTGCGCCCCGTCACGCGCGAGATTGGCTTCGGCCTGCCTCACCAGGGCGATATCCTTTTGGAGAGCAGCTTGAGCCTGTTCCAGAGCTTGTTGGTAGGGGCGGGGGTCGATCTCGAAGAGCTCATCGCCTTTCTTTACATCCTGGCCTTCCTTAAAGAACACCTGCTTGAGCTCACCGCTGATCTGCGCCTTTACGGCGATCGTCGCGACCGGCTCAACAGACCCGATCTGGCGTACTTGGATAGGGATGTCCCTCGCCTCCGCCGTCGCGATGGTGACCGGCGTCGGAGGGATAACACCCTTCGCTTTGTTGGTCTTATCGCCCCGCTCGGTGCAGCCCAGGAGGCACACCATAAGTGCGGACGCAATACCGGCCCTCGCGAAAAACGACACTGGTGAGAACTGCTCCTAATGCTAGAGTATCGAAAAACGCCATGAAGGTTACTTTCGATCGATCATGACTCTCACGGTGGACAACTGGTGTTTCTCTCCGCTTCGCTCGGTGGAGGCGCGGGGCACTCAACGTTTTAGCACATATGTTCTGAAAGGATCGGCGTATGAGCAGGACCCACAGCTACCGATAATGGTGGTTAACGGGCCCTCTCGGAAAGCAAAGTTTCCGAGCGGATGATCCCCGAGTAGCCACTTGCCGCGAGGCTAGAATTCTTGAAGAAACCACGCGTTGACCCGAGCGACGGTGTGTTGTAGCCTGTCGCAGTGAGCCCGAGCAATCACCTGACCTTCTGGCGCCACTGGGTTCAGCAGCCTCAGAAGATCTGGTTACGAAGGGCGCTTTTCCAAGTGCACTTATGGAGCGGCATCGCCGTAGGGCTCTACATTCTAATCGTTAGCGTGACCGGCAGCGTGCTTGTCTATCGGAATGAGCTTTACAGAGCTGCGACGGCCGAACCAATCATCTCGAAGAGTTTAGGGCCCCGGATGACCGACGACCAGCTCAAGGCCACTGCTAGGCGGTTGTATCCCGGCTACCGGGTGGTGAGGCTCGGTCGTGCGCTGGATCTCGATCAGGCGGTGGACGTCTGGCTAAGTCGGGCGGCGCGATCAAGACGCGGCTCTTCGATCCTCGGAGTGGCAGCGATCTTGGTGATTCGGTACCAACCGGTATCTGGCTCGTATCAAAGCTATCCGATCTGCACGACAATCTGCTCGCTGGACCAACAGGCAGGAAAGTGAACGGTGGGGGCGCAGTCGCGATAATCGCAGTTGCTGTCAGTGGTTTGGCAATCTGGTGGCCAGGCATCAAAACATGGCATCGCAGCTTGCTCCTGCATCGCGGCGTGGGGTGGAAGCGCTGGACCTGGCACTTGCACAGCGTGATCGGCCTCGGGAGCTTTGGATTCGTGGTGGTGTTCGCCGTCAGCGGGATCTATCTCGGTATTCCCCAGCCGTTCCTGGACCTCGCCGATCGACTTGAGCCTCCTGCTGCCACTAATGCCGGAGTACGCGTCGGCGACCAGGTTATCTATTGGCTCGCGTACTTGCATTTCGGCCGCATAAACGGCATAGGGATTCCTTGTAGTGGCCCTGGGCTGTGCGACCAGGCGACGAAGGCGATTTGGGCGGTATTCGGACGGCCCCCGCTGCGATGGCCGTGACGGCGCGCTCATGTGGTGGAATCGGGTGGTGCGCCCTCGGCTGGCAAGCTGTCGCAGGCCGACTCGGCCTCGTGCCGGGATTTGAGGAGGGCTTCATGATTCCAAAAGCACGAGAAGCCGCCGTGACTGTATACGATGGGTTTCGCAAGACCCGCCATTCTGGGGATCATCCTTACGTCTTCCGCCTCGAGTGCGGCCCTAATGGTAGAATCCTGCCGATGCCCGCGAAACCCAACCTGGCTATCGCCTTCGCGATCGGCGCATGGAGCGTCTTGGCCTCGGCCCAACAGTCGGACCCATTGCCGACCTTCGAAACAAGGGTCGAACGCCTTCAGGCCCAAATTGAGAGGGTCGAGTCCGTGCGCGCCATCAAGCGCCTGCAGTATGCCTACGGACACTACGTTGAACTCGGTTTGTGGAACGATTTCGCGGACCTGTTTGCCACCGATGCCGTCACCAACTACCAGACCGGCGTGCGCGGAAAGGATGCGATCCGTCAGCTCTTCTTTGAGAAGGTCGGGCAAGGGAAGCTTGGCCTCTCCGAAGGCCGCATCTACCCGCACATCCTGTTTCAGCCCGTGATCACCCTTGCGCCGTCGGGCCGAACCGCGAAGGGGCGCTGGCGCATCCTCGCGATGTTGGGAGGCTACGGAGGCTCGGCCACCTGGTATAGCGGCGTCTACGAGAATGAGTATGTCTTGGATGACGAGTGTGGAAGATCAGCGTGCTTCACTCGGAACCAAAGGTCACGGCAGCTTACACTGCCGCTGGCTGGAAGGATTCCGGAGCGCACGTCCCGTTTCACTATAGTGCCGCGAGCGTCACTACACCGGTCGAATATTCAGGGAGTCGGAGTGCCAAAGTGGCGAACGGCACAACTCCCTCACTCACATCGCTTGCCGACCGCGTCAACCAACTTGCACGGCGTGC
>CAWFQW010000004.1:0-2789280 GCA_963818065.1 Bryobacterales bacterium
AAGTTTCCAAACGCCTTGGAACGCACGTACGAGGCGTTGAGTGTGCCGCGCCGGACCTTGTACTGGCCAGTCAACTGAAACTCACGGTAAAAGCTACGGCCGTTGTTCGAAAGAGATAGAAGACCAACATTCGCCAGAGGATCCAGCACAAAATCGCGGGCCGTGTTTACGTTCCTGGAAACCGGTGCGCACCACAAGAGCCGAAGTCAGTTGCCGATCTAATTCGACATTCCAACCGACGCTGCGAGGATTGCGAAGCCGGCCGCGAACTGCGTTGGCGAAGCTTTCGGCAGAGAGGATCGCGCCGTCCGGGGAAAGCATCGCTATGGTGCGGCCGGGCAGAAACGGGAATGATGCAATGTTGAGCGGCACGCGATCGTAGAATAGTCCCGCGCCGCCTTTTAGAACCGTCTTGGCGTCTTTTGTCAACATAAGAGCGAATCCTGCTCGGGGGGCCGGGCTGACGGAATCCGTGATCGAGTCACGGTCCAACCGGAGACCGAGATCGATCGTTAACCGTTTGATAGGTTGCCATTTGTCGGCGGCAAACCAGGCGATCCCATCTTCATGGACGCCGAAGCGCGAAGCGGGCCCGAAGTTGATTTGCTCAAGTGGGAAGTTTGAAGCACCGGCTATTGTCACAGGCAGGAGCGCGGTCCGGCCGTCGTAGTTGTCGTGGACGTAGTCCATACCGAACTTCAGTTCATGCGAGCCGAGGAAACCGTGTGTTCGAGTTGATAAATCTCCTGCCATTCTGTGTGTTCACTGTCCCGGGCCTGCCGGTTCCAAAAGCCGCCGCTTGTCGTTTCGACCAGCGACTCAAAGGGAGCCGTACTGTTCGCGGTCACGTCCGCGTCGAAGCGTTTGTAACTGAACTGCGAAACGAGCAATGATTCTGAATTGATCGTGAAGCGGTGTTGCAAAGAGGCCATGTATCCGCGCTGGTGCAGGTCCGGCGTCGAAGGCTGAGGAGTAAACGTATTCAAGCCGAGGTAGTTTAGCTTCTGTGGGTACAGACTGAGAGCGCGGTAATAGATGCCGCGAGTTGAGATTCACGTCCACTTGGCTGAAGGAGGTGAATCCCTCAAATTTTATGTCGCGTTACTAGTGGAGGAAGGCTGCTGACCGGCGTTCGGACAAATCGATATTCAAATGATTCGGTGAAGGCAACCTTATCCTTAATGATCGGCCCAGTAATTGTCGCGCGAGGCGTCGCCGATTCGATTCCTACGAAGTCGCCGTTACGGTTGCGAGGCCTCGGCATGAGATTCTGCATTGAAAATAAAGTTGTCGAAGTTGCTTGCAGTCGTCTCGATTTTCGAGACTGCTCCGGTAAGCCGCCCATACTCGGGATCATAGGGATTTGCGATCACCGTCACCGATTCGACGACATCAATAGGGAGGTTCATTGCCGGGTTGCCCGTCACCGGATCAATGACGCTCGCGCTATTCACTAACGCTCCGGCTTGAGAGGACCGGGCGCCCTTCATGTTGATGAGCCCGTCTGGTCCTCGAACGACGCCGGGTATGAGTGGGAGGAGAGTATCGGCTCTATCATCTTTTGTCGGTGCGTTTACAATCGTTGATCTGTCAATTTCAGTTCGCTGTTCGGGTTCCGTCGAGATGAGCGGTTCGACGTTCCCGTTGACGGTAACGGACAACTTAAAATTCTCAATGGCCATTGGGATTTCAACGTCGAGAGATTGACCAGAGCTAATTTCGGCAGACGCTGAACCGACCAGCCCAGGCGCACTCGCTCGGATCTGGTATCGGCCGGCGGGCAAGTCCGCGAAGCTGTACGAGCCTACGTTGTCAGCCGTCGTCTGTCGAGCTCCTTCGGCGCTTTCGGCGACTACGGTTGCGCCCTGAATCATCGAACGGGAACCGTCAGACTCGATCGTGACGATGCTTCCGCGAATCAGTCCGGGGCTGTTCTGCGCGTTGGCAAAACCTGCGCTGATAAGCAGCGTCAACAAGTAGCAGGCGAATTGTCCTTGGAGATCCGTTGGTTTGAGCTCCGATGTTTCATGCCGCTGGAATCTGCAACCCCATGTCCACCCTGCATCTGCTTCCTCGTTACGGCGTTTCAGTGATATAGCCGGTCCTGCCGCGCACAGGCCGGATCGGTTCGCTGCCGAGTTGCCGGGCAGGTGCCCGAATATAGCAGGCATCAGCGTCGCGGGGCGATCCGTTAACGTGTTCGACTTGGCATCGCTGAGCAATGGCTTCCGGAGTTATAGAGCGTGGACGTGGTGAAGCTAGACGTGCAATCTAGTTCGTATGATCAGCAGATTAAACAGCGGTGTTCGGAATCGCTCCGGAGAGAATGACAGCATCGAACAGCGTTGCTGCGAGGTTGCCTTCCTGGGGCTTCATGCCACGCGGTGGAGTTGACTGAGCGGTCGACCAACTGCGGCGCGGATCGTTATGACTGGAATGTTTTGTGGCTCCTCAGTCCATGGTACTTTGTACTGGCGCATGCACGTCCAGCAGTGGTAGTGACCGTTAATGGGCCACGATATCGAGTTGTGCATGAGGCGGCACCACATTCTTCCAATCTTGTCTGTCAGCTTAATAGCTTGGCGGATCATCATTGATCTCCGTTTGCGCAATTCTCAGTCTTGTACCGGCACTTTGTGACCCATTTCTGAATCATCCTGCATACCGGATCGATGCAGTCGTTATACGGCTGCGCGATGTGTCTTCGGATGCCGTTGGCAGATGCCAACAGTCGAGGGCGCGAAAGCCAAGCCGAATCGCTTCCTCTACGAAAAGATTTCGTTTGGGGTCTCCGAAGTTTGGTTCATAAGCTGCAATGGAATAGGCATGTTGCTCTTCAACTGTTCTTCTCATACGCGCACAGGCTTGATTTGGATGATAGGCGCGTTGCTTCGGCACTCGGGCCGGCTTCCGCTCAGAGACGCACCATTTCGACAGCAGCTCCAACAATTGAAGCAGCAGTATGAAGAGACCGCTCACGATCTCCAGCAACGTATCGCTACTTTAGAACAGCAGATTCAAGAACAGCAGGAGCAACAAACCCAGAAAAAGCAGGAATCCGCCGAAAAGGCGAAAGAGAGGACCATCTCGGCGGCGGAGCTTGCCGTCGAAGGCGCGGCCAAAACCGTGGCCGCCGGAGAGTCAAATCGAGGTCGGCGCAAACTTCCAGGGGAACTGCCTTCGGAGCCGACCTACGACCTCCTGAAAGAGGCAGACCAGAAGATTGAAAAGCTGGAACAGAAGTGGGCAGCTTTCGAATTTCACGGATATTTTCGTTCCGGTTATGGCCTGAACAGCGCAGGCGGCCAGCAGGTGGCATTCGAAGCCCCTGGCGCCGATGCCAAATACCGCTTGGGGAATGAAGCGAGACCTACGGGGAACTCATCTTCGTCAACAACTGGCTGAACCCGAACCACGCCTCGGACAAAGCCTGGATGAAGACAGAATTCATGGTGGAGGCCAACACCACCAACTCTGCCAGCTATGCAAGTTTCCCGGCGGCATCGGCAACGATCAGTTCCGCTTCCGGAAGCCTTCGTGCAAGCCGGCAACGTCCTCGAGAGCCAGCCCGACGCCAAGTTCTGGGCGGGTGAAAGATACTACCGCCGCCAGCACATCGACATTAACGATTTCTATCCGCTGGACCTGAGCGGCTACGGCGCGGGCGTTGAAGACTTGAACGTCCGAGTCGGTAAGCTGGCAGTGGCTTTCCTGAACGGAGCCCGGCCTGACATCGTCACCCAAAACGGCAACCTCGCGAAGAGCAACATCGACGCTGCGTTTTTATGATCTGAAGGGACCGGCTGGTCTCTGGGGCGGGTGGTTCGATTTCGCTACCTCGAAGGGCGGCGAGACATCCGCGCGGCACAACGGATTCCCACGACAGATGGCTACGCATTCGGGCTGCGTCATCAGCGCCTCGAATGGCACGGCGGCTATCACATGTTTTCTATCCAGTACGGCACTGGTGCGGCCAGCAACTTCAGATCCGGGGAATGGTACCGCATCGAATCCGACGAAGTTTCATCAATAGATCTCAGGCAACTTCTTGCACCGAACAAGTGTCGTTTCAACCGAACGACAGGTTCGCCATCATGCCAATCTTCATTTACCAGCGGACCAAGGATGGCAATCCGCAGGACGGCTGGAATCAATGGGTGTCGTTTGGCGCCAGACCCGAGATCTTCTTCACCAAACATCTTTCGCTGGCGTTCGAGGCAGGATTCGATCATACGCACATGCCTGGCATGATTTGTCCGGCAACCGGTCCATACGACGGCTGGCTGCGCAAGTTCACCATCGCGCCGCAAATCGGAGCCGGCAGAAAGTTCTTCAGCCGGCCAGTGCTGCGCGTTTTTCTGACTTATGCAAACTGGTCGGACGGCTCCGCGGCTTTGTGGGTGGCGTGCCCTATCTAAAACAGAACCCACGGTCTGACCTACGGAGTACAGGCGGAAACGTGGTTTTAACGACTGGGATTGAGGGGAGACAATATGGCCACTCGACAACGTTACTGCTGGTTCTGAGCCGGCGCAGATTAATCTATCCGCGGCGAACCCAGACTACGCGCGCCCTCTGGCCATCGTCACCACGCTGTTCTTCATGTGGGGGTTTCTGACCTGCCTGAATGACATCCTGGTGCCACACCTGAAGTCGATATTCGACCTGAGTTACGCGCGAGCCATGTTGATCCAGTTCGCGTTCTTTTCGGCCTATTTCTGTATTCTCAGTGCCGTGGTCGAAGATCGTGAACACGATTGGCTATCAACGGACCATGGTAGCCGGCTTGCTGACGATGGCGTGTGGAGCGTTGCTGTTTCTGCCGGCGGCATCCGCTGCGTCGTACCCGCTGTTTTTGACCGCGCTCATCATTCTCGCCGCGGGGATCACTGGTCTTCAGGTGGCGGCCAACCCTTATGTGGATCTGTTAGGCAAACCTGAAACGGCATCGAGCCGCCTGGACCTGACGCAGGCGTTCAATTCGCTCGGCACCACCATCGCACCGAAAATCGGCGGACTGCTGATACTGAGCGTGGCTCCAATGGCGATCGAACAATTACGGCACCTCACACCGCAAGCTCTGCATGCCTACCGCGTGGAACAAGCCGCCTCGGTCAAAATGCCATACACCATAATCGCCCTGGCTTTGCTGTTATTGGCAGTGTTGATCGGTACTTCCAAGTTGCCGAAAATCGAAGCCGCAGCAAACCGCCCGGAGACAAACTAGCGATTCGATCTGGAAGCATCCGAATCTTATCTTCGGCGCGATTGGAATTTTCGCTTATGTCGGTGCGGAGGTCTCGATTGGGAGCTTTCTGGTCAACTATTTCGGTTTACCCGAGATAGCAGGGCTATCGGCGAACAGTGCCGCGGGTTTTGTCTCCTTCTACTGGGGTGGCGCCATGATCGGACGCTTTGCGGAGCGCTAATTCTTCGAAAAGTCAAGCCCGGATATCTACTCGCCGCGTGCACGATCTGTGCAGCGAGGACTGGTTACCACTTCCATGCTCACGGGTGGACACGCCGCAATGTGGAGCATTCTCGCGGTCGGATTGTTCAACTCAATCATGTTTCCCACCATCTTTAGTCTGGGAGTCGCGGAACTCGGTCCCCTGACGGGAAATGGATCCGGCCTCTTGAACATGGCGATTGTGGGCGGTGCGATTCTCCCTGTCATCCAGGGCGCAATTGCGGATCATATTGGCCTTCACCACGCGTTTGTTATCCCCGTGCTTTGCTACCTGTACATCTTGTTCTACGGTCTCGGGGATCGAAGCCGAATAGCGAGCGGTACGCGAGAGCCTAGGACAGGCAACCAGGAGAACGGCAATGCTACTTGCAGGAGACATCGACGGAACCAAGACTGAATTGGCGATTTTCTCGCCAGAGGGTGTGCCCCACGCGCCGCTGACACAAGCCGGGGTGCACATCGCGAATCATTCGAGCTTACAAGCGATTGTGAAGGAGTTCGCCAGCCAGGCGAAAGAGCCAATCGACCGAGCTTGCTTCGCCGTGGCTGGGCCAGTGATCGGCGGCCGAGTTAATGCGCCGGGCACCGAGCTGGGGGAGTATTGTCTGGCCTGGAACGGAGCGCGCTATGTCGCTTAAGTTCCGAAGGCGGGCATTCAGGTTTTCCCCGACGGTCCAGAGACAGGTCCGCCTTCTCGAATACAGTGTGGATGTGGAATTTGGCCGGCTAATCATTGCCGAGAAAGACTCTCAAATGATGATCAAACTCGATCATCACGATGGGGCCCCCGCGCGAGCTGCATGACGTCGCGTTCCTCATCGAAAAAGCACAGAAGTCTCGAATCGAGGAATCGCCTGGTTATGGGGTTCCGCCAGCTTTCCGCCGGATGGCACATCGGCAGATGCCAACGCGCGAAGGCGCGAGGAGCAAGCTGCGTCGCTTCCTCCAACGTAAACGCCTATATTTTGGGGTCGACGAAGTGTGGTTCACAAGCTGCAATAGAAGAGGCATGTCGGTATTCAAATGTTCCTCGCATACGCGCTTAAGGCGCACTTCGGTACTGACCGATCGCATTTGCTCTTGTGGAAGAGAGCTGTTCTCGTCCTTTTTATGATTCAGCATCTCGGTAAGATCGCAATCCCGGCCCGAGAGCATCGCCGTCGTTCGATATCGACGCGCATATCACTAGCGCTGCATACCGTCGTAAACACTTTCCAATCAGGACAGTTCACCAAAGAAACGGTCGGCCCGGGAAATGCAATTAACGGTTGCGCCCCCTCATGCCGGGTCCCTGACGGAGGGAATTGATGCGAGTATCGGTTGAAGCTCGATGACAATCCCGGCATAGGAAGAAAGCATGAGCGGCGATCCAAAACGTCGGATATTCGTGCTGCTCACCAATCACTGGATCAGCATGCTGAGCGTTGCGCTTATGACGATCGCTTGACCATCGGGAGGTACCAATATGATCACAATGACACTGACAGTTTTGCGTCGGTGCGCTCGGGGATTACGTGGTTAATCGACGCGGGCGGAAGAGTGCTGCTCCCAAACCCGTGCTCACCCCGGCCGCTTCGCCGGTCGCACCCAAAATCTCGCCGAGCGATGTCGAGGGATTTCTAGTTCCCGAAGGACTTCGTTACCATGTCGGACACACCTGGGTGGAGCGTGAGCAAGATCATACCGCCCGCGTCGGCGTGGACGAGTTCGCCGCTAAGCTTGCCGGAAATATAGACACAATCGAGCTGCCAAAACCCGGCCAATGGTTCCTGCAGGGACAATCGCTGGTCAAGCTGCATCGAAAGGGCGAAACGGCCACTTTGCTTTCTCCCATCGAGGGAGAAGTCGTAGAAGTGAACCCGGATTTGATAAAGGACCCCTCGCTGCTACGCCGCGATGCTTACGGCAAAGGCTGGTTGCTGACTCTGCACGTCGACGATGCGATCAGCCCGTGGCGCAACCTCTTGCCAGTCAACCTGGTGAAGAGCTAGATGGAGGACGCCGTCAGCCGCCTGTCCGCGAAACAGCCTTCTCTGGCCGGCGCGCTCGCCGCTGACGGCAACGGCCCAAGGAGGACTTACTTGCTGCTTTGCCAGGCGCGGACTGGTCCAGGATCACCGCGGAGTTTTTCCTTCCGTGATGAGGATGGAATGTGTCCAGATGCGCCCGGCTGAATAGAGGAAGCTATGAAAATCCTCTTCGGTGCGAATCCAAGGAAAGGGATCGGAGTCGCGGTTGGCTTCCGTTCTTTAGTTACGTACTGAAGGAGCGGGCACAGCCCATAGCTGCAGTTGCTCTATCACCAGGTCCGGCAAGCGGCCGAGGGCTTCCATCACCGGCGGCGTTAGTTCGGTGCCCCATTCGGTGGACAGCGGTTGCACGCCGAGCAGCACGATTTCCTCGGGCGACTCCCCCAACAGTTCTAGTGCGACGAGAAGGTCCGCGAAGCCGAGCTGATGAACGCTAGCTTTTCCAGGCAGATTCTCGAGTGCCTTCCCTCCAGCCGCACCAGTGTTCCGGGGCTGGGCTCCTGATTCAGCGCCGGTTTCTGAATCATCCTGCACACCGGATCGACGCAGTCGCTATACGGCTCCGCGATTGTTTCCGGATGCCATCGGCAGATGCCAAAGTGCCAGGGCGCGAGAGCCAAGCTGCATCGCTTCCTCTACTGAAGAAGCTTATGTTTTGCGTCCACGAAGTTTGGTTCATAAGCTGCAACGGAATAGGCATGTTGCTCTTCAAATGTTCTTCTCATACGCTCCTGAGCCGGATTTCTGTACTTACAGATCGCATCTGCTCTTGGGGAAGAGCTGTTCTCGTCCTTTTTATGATTCAGCATCTGCCTGCGGGCGACCTTTTGGTAAGATCGCAACCCCAGCCCGAGAGCGTCGCTTTCGCTCGATACCTCGTATCGCTCCAACAGCAAGATCCTTTCACTGCGGCGGGGCCGGTTGCAGTATTGATCGAAGCGTCTTTGCCACACCTCTATAAAGATGCCGAGTTGCTAGCCATCAGAAGGACGGGGGAAAATGAGCGAACCGAATATCTCATTGCTGGGCTCGTAGGCGATGGCGCCGCTTTAGATGAGGTGACCATGCGATACTTCGCACTCCAGGAGGAGATCGAAAAGCTGCCGTCGTCTTCTATCCAGATCTCGCCGGAAAACTACAAATTTCGTCTTCGGGGTGAAGTGAAAACGGGTATCGGCAGCGCTTATGTGTACGACATTACGCCGAGGAAGCGTCGCCGTGGGCTGTTCAAAGGACAGATCTGGATCGAAGCAAGGACTGGCTCGGAGGTCTTAACTAGCGGCCATCTCGAAGGTGCGCCATCGATTGGCAGCAGCGTTGATTTTGTGCGCGAGACGAAGCTGGATGCAGTGGGCTATGCACGAGTAACTCACTTGACCTTTACAGTCCCTCTATTGGGACGTAGTGAGCTTGTTGTCACAGAGCGTCCACTGCCTAGGCCGGACGATATCCAAATGTTTCAAGAACCGTCGAAGCACGAATCGAGCGCGCTCAATCTGCCTAATGTAGGGTTGCGAGAACTTCACAACTAGAAGGAATCTAACCTTCCCGGATTTGGGCTACGTCTCGTTGGAGTGCGGCGGACGCCCCGCAAAGCAGGCGAAATTGCTCAAAGATTCCAGCTTGGGTTCGAGACAACTAGCGACACTATGATACACGGCGGATCCCAGCCATGATTTGACCGTCGCCAAGATCCTGGCATCTGCCGGACGTCGGCAGGCACGACCCACGTCTCCAGCCCTTCTCCTCTCGATCAGAGATCGCGTTTTCAAAAGCTTGCGTACATGGCACGCGAGGGTCGCCAAATGCATCCTGAGAAGGCATGAGAACAACGAACAAGAACAAAGAATGCCGTCGGAAGGCCTGGAACTCCGCCACGATCGCCGCGTCGATGGCGGCCGTACTTTGGGCGGCCCCGGTTTCGGTGTTCGGGGCTGATCTGAAACCGGAAACGCTTCAGCAGTGGGACGAGTACGTCAAGGCCGTCGATGGGCGGAACCAGGAACATCTCGCTCCTGCAGCTTCGCTCGTCTCAAGCGCCCAGAACCCAGACAAGAGCGCGAAACTTCACGCCGGCCAGATCATCGTGTGGCCCGCCAGCCACCAGGTTCCGCTGAAAGTCGACTCGGGCCTGATTCATGACTGGGTCGGCGCGGCGTTCATCCCCGACACAACAGTGCGTGAAGTCCTTGCGGTCCTCCGCGATTACGACCGTTACAAGCAGTTCTACCACCCGAGCGTCGTCGAGTCGAAGCTGATCACTAGCTCCGATTCGAAAGACGAGTTTTCGATGGTCCTGATAAATAAGTCCGTGGTCGCGAAGACGGCGCTCGATTCCGATTATCAGATCACGTATACGCAGGTGGACGAACATGGCTGGTACAGCATCAGCGATACCACACGCATTCAGGAGATCGCCGATTACGACACGCCTTTGGAACACATTCTGCCGGAAAACCATGGAACGGGCCTAATCTGGCGGCTGCACAGCGTTACGCGATTTGAGGAGCGTGACGGTGGCGTTTACATCCAACTGGAAGCGGTCGCGCTAAGCCGCGACATTCCGGCCGGGCTCCGCTGGATCATCGATCCGATTGTGCGGCGCGTCTCGCGGTCTTCATTGGCCACTTCGCTTCAGCAGACCGAATCCGCTGTGCGGCTATACTCCGGATCCGCCATTACTTCCTTCAATAAATCGAGCGCAGCGGGAATCGTGAGGTCGTTCCGTTAAGGAGGACAACGAATCCTAAGCTCGATAGGACACGTGGAATCTAAAGCTGTGAGGGGCGTTGCGCTGTTGACGCGGCGCTTCGTGCCCCGTCGGTAATGACTCTGGCGCCGATATCGCGACCATCGCCGTTACGCATTTTTTCCTCTCAAGATGAGAGGTCCAGAGCCATTCGAGCCTCCACCCCACGAGTACATGCACCTCAAGCATGCGCGTCTGCCACTTCCGCCACGACCGCGAACGCAAATTTCAACGCCGACCCTACGCCAGCTAAAGCGGCTCCAAGGCTGCCACCCGATGCTGAAACTTCAATACTAGCGTGGACGTTTGGCTGAGAACCAGGTGGGATGCTTCTGATTCTTGGGACGACTTGCACCGCACCGGAGCCAGCCGCCTGGGTGTCGACCAGGAGATCCGCTCATACAGTTGCTCTTGCGAGGATTGAGTTCGAACGCTGCAAATTCATAGATACGTTGGGCTAGTGCGTCCTGAACCTCTGGCTTGCGGACTCGCGAATCGGAGGGACAGCCTGACCAATCACCCACCCACATTAGCTGTCTTGCCCGGCAAAATCCGAACCACCGGCCAATGATCAGCAGAGGATCGCCGACCAACAGTATTTGATTTTCCTTCGCCACGAACACGCAGCGGGCCGACTCAGGGCTAAGCTTCCCTCGTCCGAAGCTGACGGAGCGTCTCGCAATCCTGCTTAAAATCCTCCACGGTGAAGTCGTAGACTTCGTGCTCCTTTAAAAAGTCGTCCACTTGCATGCGGGTTTCGAAACCGAGCAATCTGCGAAGCTGAACGGCCGTAAGAGCATGGGACCGGTATGCCTCGAGTGCGAGGCTTTCCAGCGCGGCACGAGGCAGATCCTTCCACCTCGGACCCGAGTCCTTGTGCGATGTCTGTCCGGCAGTTCCAACGTGATCTGCATGGCGATGCCCTTCAGCTCATTATCTCAAGGCACGAACTCTCCCAGCTCTGCGCACACTAGCAGAGCCGGCAAGAAACCAACTGTGTCGCTAGTCCTGTTACCCAATTTTCGACGACTTCGCCCGCTCTCGCGCGCCGGAGCCTTCCGCGGCGCCTGCGGCGGCCTTCAACGACGGAGGGCTCATCGATCCGGATGTCACTAGGTCCAAGGCGTCGTGAACATCGGTGGCCGGCGCCAGGTAGCGCATCGTCGTCTCCAGGGACTTGTGGCCCATCCAGTGCTGCACGGTCCGTACATCGAACCCCCTCCGCAGCATTCCCGTGGCATAGGTCGAACGAAATGTCTTCAGATCAAACTTTGTCGGATCGAGTTTGGCGCGCTTGGCGATAGATTTGCAGTGGTCGAGCATGTGCTGTTCGCGGTTCCCTGTAGGGGATGGGAACACAAATTGGCAGTTCGGGCGACGCGTATGCTCTCCGAAGCTCGTCGATGGTGCACCGGTATCGGCACCTCGCGCTCTTCCCATCGCTTCGCGTAAAAACCAAGTTCCGGTTTCGAGGTCACCCGAATCAGTCCGGAGCTCGAAGATTCACGTCGCTCCAGGCAAGATACATCACCTCCTGTTCCCGAAATCCGGTAAGCAGAAACGTGTAGAACAAGCGCGCGTTCCGAGCTCGTCGCACGCCTTCAGGAACGTGTCCAGTTCCTCTTGCCGATATATCTTCACCAGCGTGCGTGATCCGTTCCGGCAGATCGAGCAACTCGCGTGATTCCGCCCCGGCCTTGGCGCTTGAAAAATTGCGCAACGATGATCGCGTTGTGCAGGACCGTGTTGGCTCACATGCCACGATCGCTCTTGAGGTGGACGACGAAGTCGTTGAGATCGTCATCGGAGATCGCGTCGCAGCGTCAGTCCCTGGAAATATTCGGCGAAGCGTCTGAGAACCGCTTCATACTTCCGGTACGTGTTGGGCTTTTTCAGCGTCTCGACGTGTTCCAGGTATTGCGTGACGGCGGATGCTAGAGGCTGGCTTCAGGTGACCGTTGGAGGGAGTTTCATATCCCGGTAATACCCAGCTTTCTGCCTTCCAGTTCATGGTGCTTGCGCCGCTGTGCTTCCTGGGCCTGAGCGACCGTTACGCCAGCCTTCACTCGACGGCGCTTGCCGGCCTCGTACCATTCAACGAAGTAGCGGCCGTCCGGCAGATGCGCTCCAATCGTAGCCGCCGGAAGGCTTGCGCGGAATGGAGCAAAGAACCCAGCCTCCGTCGGTTTTGATTCGTTTGAGAAGGTTGACCCGGGGCACACGTCCATCCTAAATCTCTTTTCTTGGATGGACAACATTTAGGACACTATGACAAGAAGTTCTTTGTAATCAGCGGTGGCAAAGAAGCTGGCATTCTACCACTGAATTACTCCCGCTCAGCTGGCGCTTTAAATATAGCAAAGGCAGCCCAAACCGGGAAGCCCGCGCCGACTGACAGTCACCCAGTCGAAAATGTGCGACCATCGCGGCCGGTTTTTGAAGAACTCGTCCGGAAGCTCGGCGGAAAGCTCTTCCAGGTATGAGGGATACTTCTTTGGACCGATAGTTGCTAGCAGAACGGAGAGCTGCTGTGAACGAACCCACGTTCATTTTTCGCGACATCACGATGGTCTGTGCGAGCGCCTTAATCTTTGGGCTCTTGTTCTGGCGCCTCCGCCAGCCTCTTATTCTCGGCTATGTCTTCGCTGGTCTCGTCCTCAGCCCGCTCACCCCGGGGCCTCGAGTCCATGAAGTTCACACGTTTGAAGTCATGGCCGAAGTTGGGGTCATCCTCCTGATGTTCTCCGTAGGCATCGAATTCTCCATTCCCGAATTGCTTCGCGTGAAGTGGATCGCGCTCATTGGCGCGCCAATCGGCATTTCCCTTTCCATTGGGCTTGGTATCGGCGTCGGCATGCTTTTGGGCTGGCCGTTCTCCCAGGGCGCCGCCGTCGGTTGCATCATTTGCGTCGCCAGCACCATGGTTCTCATGCGTCTTCTTATGGATCGCGGCGAACTCAACTCCGAAGCCGGTCGCGTCATGATCACCCTCACGCTCATGGAGGATCTTGCCGTCGTGATTCTCACCGTCCTGCTTCCCGGCCTCGGTTCTTCCAATGGCGCGGACTACGCGCAGGTTCTCTGGAAAATCGGCAAAGCGCTTCTTCTACTTGTTCCGGTTGTCTTGGCCGGCTGGAAAATCGTGCCACGGATCCTCGCTCGCGTGGAAAAAACCTGCAATGACGAACTCTCGCTACTTCTTGCGCTCACCGTTTGCCTGGTTGTCGCCGCCATTACCGAGGCGATTGGCCTGTCGCTCGCACTGGGTGCTTTTCTCGGTGGCCTGCTTCTTGGCAACTCCGATTACGCCCACAAACTTGCCGGGAAAACCTTCCCCATTCGGGATGCTTTCGTCGCGCTCTTTTTCGTCACCATTGGCATGCTGATTGATCCGCGCACATTGCTTTCCAACTGGCGTCTTCTCGCTGTCATAGTCGGGCTAATTCTTGTGGGCAAGTTCGCGATTTGGTTCGCGGTCGTTCGTCTTTTCGGTTATCCTGCGCAAACAGCCTTGCGTGTCGGTATTGGCCTCACGCAAATAGGGGAATTTTCCTTTATCCTTGCCCAGGTCTCGCTGCATTCGGGCCTCATTGGGCCGGACGTCTACAATGCCACCTTAGCAGCCTCGCTGATCACTATTCTGGTCAACGCCACTCTCTTCAAGGTGATGAAGGCCGCGCCCGCCGTTATGGCGCCGCAGCCGGTCCTGGAGGCCCAGGCTTGACCTCGAGCCCGCTGACATACGGTTCCAGCGGCAGGACAACTTTACCGTCGACGATGGGAACACAATCCGGCGGGAACTCCTGCACAAACTCCACTTCTTCATTCTCGAGACGCGTGATGAACTCATCCAGGTGGGCCATGGCGCCATTGGGTAGATCGTGCAACACCATGAGAGTCCATGAGCGTGAACGGTAATCGGCGAGCGCCCGCTCCAGCCAGCCATCCGGATCCCGAAAATCGCCCGGCACGGAGTTCCAGAGCACACAAGTGTACGATCCGGCGATTAACTTCTCGACGACGGCGGGATGCAGCAAGTGGTGGCCGAGCACTCCGGATCCCGGCGGGCGAAACAGACGGCGAACTTGCTCGACCCAACTGAGAGCTTGCTCAGCTTGGTCGAACTCCCGCAAGGCGGCCGCGCGATCCAAACGGCCGAGCGGAGAGGAATGACTGAACGTATGATTGCCGATCCAGTGGCCTTCAGCAACGGCGCGACGAGCGATCGATGAGCCCTCCGGCGTGATGACTTTTCTGCCAAGCACGAAGAACGTGGTTTGGATCCGATGACGAGCCAGGCAATCGAGCACCGCTGGTGTCACTTGCGGTTCCGGTCCGTTGTCGAACGTAAGAGTGATGCGGCGTCTTTGAGCGTCCTTCGGACTAGCGCTTGGCAACGAGAACGTCTTCGACAATTTCCTTGAACTCGGCCGGACTCAGCAGCCCGCGCTTTTCCATCCCCTTGTCCTTGACGCGCCGCAGCATCTCGGCCACCGCTTCATCATCGGTGCCAGTGATACCCATTTGTTCGAGGTTGTAAGTGATGGACGCCTTCCCGCTCTTCTTTCCCAGCACAACTTCGCCGCGCCGGCCCGTGAGCGCCGGATGTGTTCCGAACATCGCCAGCGGCTCCTTCACAACCAGGTCGACTCCAATGCCAGATTCGCGCGTAAAATTGCGCTCGCCCAGGATTGGTTTGTTCAATGCAATGTCGAACTGGCTGATGCGGCTAACCAGTTCGCCGAGCTCGGGAAGTTTGCCCAGGTCGTAATGCGTTTCATAGCCGTAGAGCACATGCAGTGCGACGATCAACTCCTCGAGCGCCGCGTTGCCCGTCCGCTCGCCCAGGCCATTCGCGCAGCTATGCACCACTTCCGCGCCGGCCTCGACGCCGGCTAATTCTGTCGCCACTGCCATGCCGAAATCGTTGTGCGTGTGCACTTCCACTGGAAGCTTGGTGATCGATTTCACTAGCCGCACCAGATACTTCATCGCTTCGGGCAGAACACAGCCCATGGTGTCGACCACTCCCACCGAATCCGGCGGCGCTTCCTGCATAATGCGAGTCAGCAGGTTGGTGAGATCTTCCTCGCGGGCGCGCGTGGTGTCATACGGGAAATACACCGCGTACAGGCCGCGGGATTTCGCATAGTTGATGACTCCGATGCTCTTTTTCAGAACGTCTTCCCAAGTCCACTTGAATTGGTACTTGAGTTTCGGATAACCGATCGGAATCTCGATAATTACGCCATGACAGCCGCATTCAGCCGCCTTATCGATGTCGGCGTTCATGGCGCGCGCGAAGCTGAAGATTTGCGACTTCAATCCCAGTTTCGAAATTTCCTTAATCGCCTGGAAATCCTGCTCCGACACGGCGGGCATGCCGGCTTCAATGCGGTCCACGCCGATTTCGGCCAATTTCTCGGCAATCGCGACCTTGTCAGCGATGCTGAAGACTACTCCCGGCGTCTGCTCGCCGTCGCGCAGCGTGGCGTCGTGGATGCTCACCTTCGGCGGTAGTTGGAACGTCGAAAGTACTTCCGGAGCGTAATTGTAAGGGCTAACCCACCATTCATTTTCGCGATAGTATTTGTCGTTCATGGCCTTGTATTGCCAACTATAACACTCAGGGACGTTCACGATCCCCTTCACGGTCTCCTTCACGATCAGTGATAAGCCCTATCCGGAACACGCCGGCGCCTCGGGCCATGTCGATCACTGTCGCGACGTCGGCGAAATCCAGCTCGCGCGCGCCATCGACAAACAGAACGCCGCCCGGCCGGGTTGCGAATGTCAACTTGAGGCGAGCCTCGAGTTCCGGCATGTTGACGGACTGGGAGTCAATTGCGATGGATCGATCCTTTTCAATTCGCAGCACGACATCCAGCCGATTCGCAACCGTCGGCTGATTTTCGGGCGCGGGGGCGGGCGCTTCCGACGGCAGTCCCTTGGTGTGGTTGGGAAGCAGCATGAACGTGATCAGCAACACCAGCAGGATGTCGATCATCGGCGTCATGTTGATGACCGCGGTATTCTTAGCGGAACCGATTTGCATCGCCACGCAAATTTGGACACTGGCGGCCCGTGAAAAGTTCCGGGCTGGACGCCGGCGCCGTTACGAGAGAATGCGCGATGCCTGATTGGCCGGTCCCAGGCGCAGCCCGGACCACTCCTCGCACAGCAGGATCGAGTTGGCCGGGTTATGGTAGGAATATTTCAGCGAGGCTGGCCGCCCGATCAACCGCTGCGGATCGCCCGGAATCAACTCGCCCAGCTTCGAGATGTCCTGTGAAGCTGTGTAGGTGATGCCGCGAACCGAATATTCGTAAAAGATTGCGTCGCCGGCGATCTCGAGGATGGTGGCATCGCCCAGCCGTCCGTTCAAGTTCACTTCCAGCCGCCGCCGCTTCTCTTTGTCTTTTGGCTTACGCCGCACGCGCAGCACGATGTAAACGCCCACAGCCACCACTGCAACCGATACAGCGCTGATGACAAATGCCTCTGTCATTGGAAACGATCCAGGAAACACTCGAGAAAACGCCCAGCCACGGCTAAGCCTCTAGAGCGATGGTGTTCTCCAACACGCCGACGCCATCGATTTCGATCCTCACCTGCGAACCTGGTTGCAGCGGACCGACGCCGGACGGAGTACCTGTTGCGATCAAATCACCCGGCTCGAGCGTCATGAACGCGCTTACATAAGCGATTATATCATCCACGCTGAACATCATCTCCGTAATGGACGCGTCTTGTTTTTTCTCCCCGTCGACAAATGTCCGGACGCGCAAACTGGCAAGCTCCACTTCATCGCGCGGGACAATGCACGGCCCTACCGGGCAAAATGTATCGAAGCCTTTGCCGCGCGTCCATTGGCCATCTTTTCGTTGCAGATCGCGCGCCGTTACGTCGTTGACGCAGGTATAGCCGAGGATGTAATCAGCGGCGTCGGAGCTTTTCACGTTGCGCGCACGCCGGCCGATCACAACTCCCAATTCGCCTTCGTAGTCCAGGCGCTGCGACAACCGCGGATAAACGATCACATCGCCCGACGCAATGAGCGACGAAGGCGGCTTCAGGAAAATGGTGGGTTCGGCGGGCACTTCGTTGCCCAGCTCTTTGGCGTGTTCGGCGTAATTGCGGCCGACGCACACGATTTTGGATGGAATGCAGGGCGGCAAAAGCCGCGTGCCATCGGGACTATAACGGACGATTTTCACTGGGCCACAATTTCCACGGGAGCGGATGGAGCGCTCTCGTTGCCGATCTGATCGATGGCTGAAACTTCATAGCGATAATGTTTTCCGCTTTGAACGCTGTGATCGGAATACGCAGGCGCGTCCAATCCACGGGCGATTTCGACGAATGGACCACCTTCCTCGGAACGCAAAACTCGATACTCCTTGAAATCGGACTCGGCATTTCGCGTCCATGCCAATTCCACGGCCCCCAGACCCGCCAATGTCGTGAGGCCGGAGGGAACCTCCGGCGGGAATGTGTCTACCGGCGTGATGGTTTCGGGGCCGGTCACATCGCTCTCCACTTTCCCGCGCATGCCTTGGACAGAGTACTGATATGTCTTGCCATACTCCGCGCGGATGTCGATATAAGGCGACTCTGTCGTGCTGGCGAGCAGTACGGGCCGCGGCTGCTGTTCAGTCTTGCGAAAGATGCGAAAGTCATCGATTCCAGGAGCGCGCCAAGCCAGCTCGATACCCTTGGCGGTGGCCATAACGTGAAAATCGGCGGGGGTCGCGAGGGGCTGCTCTACTTGGAAGACCTTGAAATCCGACCAACCGGCATCGCGCCCTTTCGGGTTGGTACACTCGCACGGCCGCCACCACTTCTTTGCCTACAAACTTCATGACGGGATACTCGGCATGAATAGGGCCGGGATAGTACGGCATGGGCACGTCAACGCGCGTGGAAGTCTTCACCCATTCGTCCAGGTTGAATCCGTTGGTGGGGCTTGCACCGACGCGCAAATCCACGCTTCCGATTTCCTTGAGCAGCACTCCTTCGGTGGTGAGCGGCGCAATGGTGAAATCGAAATCGAAATTGGGGCCGCGCTCCACCACCGCGAGATCGGTCACGCGCAAAGGAATTCTCAGCGCGGGATAAAGCGGTTCACCGATAGATCCGCATCCGACCAACAATGCGCAGACCGAGGCGCACAGGATCACGGCCAGCGTGCGCATCGGCTATAGAATGTACCGGCTCAGATCCTGGTCCTTCACGATATCGGCCAGTTGTTTGCGGACGTACGCCGCATCCACGCGGACGTTCTTCTTCTTGAGGTCGGGCCCGGCGAAGGAGATCTCCTCGAGCAGCTTCTCCATGATGGTGTGCAAACGGCGCGCCCCGATATTTTCGGCCATTTGGTTAACGCGGGCCGCGAAGCCGGCAATCTGCTCGATGGCGTCGTCAGTGAACACCAGCTTGATGCCCTCGGTATCGAGCAGAGCTATGTACTGTTTCACCAGCGCGCCCTTCGGCTCCTTCAGAATGCGAATGAAATCGGCCTCGGAGAGCGATTTCAGCTCGACACGAATGGGGAACCGGCCCTGGAGCTCCGGGATCAAATCGCTGGGCTTCGACACGTGGAACGCGCCTGCCGCGATAAACAGAATATGATCCGTGCGCACGAAACCATGGCGCGTATTAACCGTCGTGCCTTCGACGATCGGCAGAATATCGCGCTGCACGCCTTCGCGGCTTACGTCGGGGCCGTGGCCGGATTCACGGCCGGCGATCTTATCGATTTCGTCAAGGAAGATGATGCCGCTGCGCTCCACGCGATCCAGCGCGACGCGCGTCACCTGATCCATATCGATCAGCTTCTGCTCTTCTTCCTGCACCAGGTACTCGGCGGCCTCAGCAACCCGCATCTTTCGTTTGCGGGTGCGCTGTCCGAACAGGCCCGGCAGGACGTCCTTCAGGTTGACGTCCATTTCTTCCAGGCCGGTATTGGTGCTGATCTCAAACGTGGGACCGCGGTCGCGGACGTCGATCTCCACCATGCGATCGTCCAGTTTGCCCGCGCGCAATTTCTCGCGGAGCTTCTCGCGCGTGCGTTCGGCGCTTTCGGAAACCTCCGCCTGCGGAGGCATCAACAGATCCAACAGCCGCTCCTCGGCGTTTTTCTCGGCGCGCTCGGCCACTTCTTCCAGCCGTTCTTCGCGCACCATGTCGATGGAGATGTCCACCAGGTCGCGAATCATGGCTTCCACGTCGCGTCCAACGTATCCGACTTCTGTGAACTTGCTGGCCTCTACTTTCAAGAATGGGGAGTTGGCGAGCTTGGCCAGCCTACGCGCGATTTCGGTCTTCCCCACGCCGGTGGGCCCGATCATGAGAATGTTCTTCGGCATCACTTCATCGGCCAGCTCGGGCTCCAGCTTCTGGCGGCGGATGCGATTACGCAGCGCGATGGCGACGGCACGCTTGGCGTCCGCCTGCCCAATCACATATTTGTCGAGCTCTTGAACGATCTCGCGGGGCGTCAGTTCGTCGAGTAGCGGGGTTTCATCTAGCGCTTGGCCGGGCAAATAGATCACCATCTAACCCAGTTCCTCGAAGATCACAGTGTCGTTGGTATAGATGCAAATTTGCGCGGCGATCTTCATGGCCCTCTCTGCGGTTTCTTTCGCTCCCAGTTTAGTATTTTCAATCAGCGCCGTGGCTGCCGCCTTCGCGAACGGTCCGCCGGAGCCGATGGCCGCCACCTCGGCGTCGGGCTCAATCACGTCGCCATTGCCGCTGACTATGAACGTATTGTTGATGTCTGCCACTAGCAGCAGCGCTTCCAGATGCCGCAAAACGCGGTCGGTGCGCCACTCCTTGGCGAGTTCGACCACCGAGCGCGGGAGATTACCGTTGAATTGTTCCAACTTGGCTTCAAAACGCGCGAAAAGCGCGAATGCATCCGCGGTGGAACCGGCGAAGCCCGCGATCACCTTGTCACTATAGAGCCGGCGGAGCTTTTTCGCGGAGGCTTTCAGCACTTCCTGACCCAGCGTCACTTGCCCGTCTCCCGCCATTACCACTTTCCCAGCCCGGCGCACGCACAGGATGGTTGTGGAGCGTATTCGTTCTTTCATTGTTCGGATTGATTCTCGATTTTCTGGATTGCGCCGTAATGCGGTGGAACTCTCATTCTACCGCAGCTTCGCAATTTACCACATGGTACAACGATTGTATGCCGTCGTATTTCGTGGAGACGCCCGCGTGCCGCTACCCGGTGTTGGTAGAACGCGGCGGGCTGGCGAACGTGCGGCAGTACATTCCCAAGGGCGCCGGCAAGGTGTTTCTGATCTCCACCGAAGACGTCTGGCAACTCCACGGCGAGACGCTCGCGCGGGCAATCGGCCATCCGCATGAGGTTCTGTTTTTTCCGGGCGGCGAACCGCGCAAACGCCTGGCGGAAGTGGAGACACTGGCCGAGCAGATGGTGGCGCGGGGCGGCGATCGATCGAGCGTCATCGTCGCATTCGGCGGCGGTATTTTGACGGATGTCGCGGGTTTTCTGGCCGCCATCTTCATGCGTGGCATTCCAGTGATTCAAATTCCGACCACATTGCTCGCGCAAGTAGACGCGGCAGTTGGCGGCAAGACGGGCGTCAATCTGGCGTGCGGCAAAAACCTGCTGGGCAGTTTCCATCAGCCCTTGGCCGTGATTATCGACCCCGCCGTGCTCGACACGCTACCCGAGCGCGAATATCGCGCGGGCCTGTTCGAAATCATCAAGCATGGCGTGATTGCCGATGCGGATCTGTTTTGGCTGATGAGCCGCGAGCCGAAGCGCGTGATGTCGCACGCCCCCGACGTGGTGGACCGCATGATTTGCGATTCGGTACGCATCAAAGCGGAAGTGGTCTCGGGCGACGAGAAGGAACAGGACCGCCGGCGTATCCTCAACTTCGGCCACACGTTCGGCCACGCGCTGGAAGCCGAGACGGGCTACTCGCAGTTTCTGCATGGTGAAGCTGTCGCGTGGGGCATGAAGGCCGCCACGCTACTGGGCGCGATGGAACGCTTGCTCTCCGCCGAGGACAAGCAGGAGATTTTGCGCTGCGTGAATTCCTACGGTCCGCTGCCGCCGGTGGCAGGCGTCGATCCCGCGCGCATCGCCGCGCGCCTGAAAAGCGACAAGAAGACTGTCCAGGGCAAGATCCATTTCGTCCTGCCCGAACGCATCGGCGCGGTGAAGATTACCGCCGACGTTCACGAACGATTCGTCACCGCGGCCATCGAGGAAGCGCTCGGTTGCTGACACACTTGGAACCCCAAGGCACCACTCCCGCCGGCGCTGAAACCGAGCAGCAAGCTTCCGCCTGGGTGCGCGGGATGTTCGGGCGCATCGCCCCGCGCTACGACCTGCTGAATCACCTGCTATCGATGAATATCGATCGCTATTGGCGTTCACGCACCGTTTCACGCGTCGCGACGATTCTGTCGCGGCCCGGCGCATGTGTTTTGGATGTTTGCTGCGGCACCGGCGATCTGGCGCTCGCGCTCCAGAAGCACGGGCCGTCGGCGCGGATTTTCGCCAGCGATTTTTCGCACCCCATGCTGGTTGCGGCGCGCCGCAAACGCAGCCCCGCGCTTTTCGAAGCCGATGCCTTGCAGCTTCCAACACCAAACGCATCGTTCGATCTGGCTACCATCGCGTTCGGATTCCGCAATCTGACAAACTATCGCGGCGGCTTGATCGAACTGCGGCGTATCTTGAAGCCGGGCGGCACGCTCGCGATCCTGGAATTCTCCACACCGCCGAACGCGCTGCTTGCGCGACTTTACAGCTTCTACTCGCGATCGATCTTGCCCACAGTCGGAGGAATGATCTCGGGCTCGAAGGACGCCTACACCTACCTGCCGGAGTCAGTCCGCAAATTTCCCGGTGCCGAGGGTCTGGCGGATCAAATGCGCGATGCGGGATTCGTGAACGTACGCTTTGAGCGTATGACGGCCGGGATCGTAGCTCTGCACCTTGGCGACCGGGGCTGAACGTTCCATCGGAGCAGCCGAGGCCTGCATGATTTGTTTTACCGTTATCGACACCAGGGCGAGCGTTAAGCCAATCATGATCGCCACCGATACCCAGGCCACTGCATTGTATGCCGCCGAATTGGTCCATTCCTTCATGAGGCCCTTTTTGTTGATCAGCAGCACCATGTAAATCAGCACAAACGGCAGTAAGACGCCGTTGAGCACCTGCGATGCCAGAATGGTCTTTACCAGCGGAAAATTCGGCCATAGGATCACGCCCGCGCCGAACACGATGAGCAAAGTGTACAGCCAGTAGAACTCGGGGGCTTCGTTGAATCGCTTATCGACGCCCGATTCAAAGCCCAGGCCTTCACACACCGTGAATGCAGTGGAAATCGGCAAAATGCAGGCTGCAAAAAATGACGCATTGAACAGGCCCGCACTGAACAAGAGATAGGCGTACTGGCCGAACGGCTTCAGAGCGACCGCCGCATCAGCGGCATCGTTAATATCTCTGGGACCGTGCGCCCAAATAGCCGTGGCGCAAGACACTATGATGAAGAACGCCACCACGTCCGTCAAAATGCAGCCCACGATCACCTCTATGCGCGACTGCACATACTCTTTGGCCGTAATTCCCTTCTCCACAATGGCCGACTGTAAATAGAACTGCATCCACGGCGCGATGGACGTGCCTACCATGGCGATTAGCATGGTGATGTAGTCGGTGTCGAACATCAGAATGGGCTTGACGCTGTAGATAGCCGCTTCTTTCCAATCCGGCTTCAACAGAAACGCGGAGATGATGTAAGTGACGTACAGAGTGCACGCGACCAGGAAGATTTTCTCGACGCTGCGATAGTTTCCGCGCACCACCAGGAGCCACACCGCCGCCGCGCAGATGGGCACCGAAATGTAGCGGCTGATGTGGAACAGCTCCAGCGAGCTGGCGATGCCGGCGAACTCCGCGATCACGTTGAGGAAATTGGTGAGCACCAGGGCGATCATCAAAAAGAACGTGGTCCGTAAGCCGAATTCCTCGCGGATCAGATCAGACAGGCCTTTGCCGGTTACCGCGCCCATGCGCGAGGACATTTCTTGCGTCACGATCAATAGCAGCGTGATCGGAATCAGCGTCCACAGCGGCAGATAGCCGTATTTCGCCCCCGCCTGTGAATAGGTGAAGATACCTCCCGAGTCGTTATCGACGTTGGCGGTGATTAGTCCCGGACCTATGACCGAGAGAAAGATCGCAATTTGATAGCGAAAGCGTTTGAGCACGCCCTATTTTTCCCTCAGGAGTGAGATCACTTCATCGGCGGTGATCACGCCGGCAAGCTTGCCTTCGGCATCGATCACGGGCAACGTGAGCAAGTTGTATTTGTCGAACAGTTCGGTGATTCGATCCTGTCGCTCTTCGACGTCGACGTGCAGCAGAGGCTCGGCGGCCAATTCCCGCAAGGGCGTCGCACCAGCTGCGGTGAACAGTCGCGCCAGGGGAATTGACGCCTTCAATTGGTCATTGGAATCCACCAAGAACAGCGTGTTCAAGTTCTCCAGAATCTCTTCGTGCGCTCGTAGCGCGTCCATGGCCCCGGCCACCGTGGTATCTTCCGGCAGCGCTACGTATTCGGTGTTCATCAACCCGCCGGCGGAACGCTCGTGATACTCGAGCAATTCCTCCACCTCGGCCTTGGGCTCGCCCTCCATTTCTTCGAGAATGTCCTCGGAAGTTTGTTCTTCCAGTTCGGCCAGCACGTCGGCGGCTTCGTGCGGCGACATCTCTTCTACAATGTCGGCCGCCTTCTCGGTTTCCAGCGATTCCAAAATGCTGGCCTGCACATCCGGTTCCATCTCGGACAAAGTCTCGGCGGCTACTTCGCTGTCCATGGTCTCGAAGATGGCTTCGCGATCATCCGGGCTCAAATCCTCCACGATGTCGGCCAGATCCGCCGGATGCATTCGTTCCAGGATCTTGTTGCTGATGTTGAGCCGCAATCGCCGCTGGGGATCGGCTTCGATAATGCTGCAATGTTCCCAGCGGATGGAGTGGGGCGGTATGACAGTCTGGGTGCGGCGGATCCACTTCGGCGGAACCACTCCTTGCGCCAGGCGCCGCAACATGCTCCGCAATCCGATGTCAATATCGAGAATGCTGAGCACGTCGCTCTCGCTTTCGTGACGAATCGTAAAAGTGACGTCGGTCACCCGCACCACTTTGCGGCCCTGCCCGTCGATGATCTGCTGATCCAGCAGATCGCGGACCAGCCGCAGCATGTACTCGTCGGAATGGTAGGGGGTGAGTTGCTCGTCTTTCAGGTAAATTCCGTCGAGCGAAATGGAGCGGATCTGATCGTGCCGGACGCTGAGCCACGCCCAACCGCCGCCCACCAGGAACCGGTCCACGCGGGAGGCGTCGATCAGGGGAACAATCGCGGCGTCTTTAACCAGGCCGAGACGGCGCCCCTTCAGGTCATAGACCTTGAGGCCCAGCAGTTCGGTGAGAAAGAGGAATTCGTCCGCCATCGAGAATCGCCCGAGCCCATAAATGATGACCCGTGGAGCGCGCGAAGTCTCGGTGGTTGCGGATTCGGCTGCGCCCTACATGGTCGTTCAGTTCTACTATGGCGCAAGGGGAGTGGACGCCGCAACACGGCTCCCTGAGGTTGTTCACACACTCCTTGAAGACCGGCATAATGAAGTAGATCTCCATGTTCACCTGCGAGGGTTTCACAACTCGCGCTTTGGTGCTTTTGCTAACCGGTTCGCTGGCGGCGTTGGGACAGGAACCCACGATTGAACCACGCGGGCGGCCGCCGCTCGAGCCAAGAGAGGAAGACGTTCGGCCGGGGCGGCTTCGCATCTACACAACGCTGGTATTGGTGCCAGTAGAAGTGAGCGATCGTTTGAATCGTCCCGTCAGCGGCCTCCAGAAGGAGAATTTCCACGTGTTCGAAGACAACGTGGAGCAGAGGATCGTCTCGTTTGCGATGGAAGACGATCCAGTGTCAATATGCCTTGTGTTTGATATCAGTGGAAGCATGGCAGGCGATTTGCGCGAAATGAGGCACGCCGCGGCGCAGTTTTTCAAGACCTCCAATCCAGGCGACGAGTTCTGTCTGGTGGAGCTTGCAAGGGATGTACATTTGGCCGTCCCGCTGACCCAGAACGCGGCAGATGTCGATTATCGGCTCATGTTCAGCAAAGGCGGCGGATCAACGGCGCTGCTGGATGGAGTTTACATGGGACTGAATGCCGTGAGAAAGTCCCGCAATATGCGCAAGGCGCTGGTGATCATCTCCGACGGCGGCGAGAATCATAGCCGCTATTCACTGGGTGAAGTGAAGAACGCGGTGGTTGAGAGCGACGTACTGATCTATGCGATCGGCAGTTTCGGCAATGGCATGGGTTCCAATTATAGCGACCAGATCGTGCTGAAGAAATTAATGGAACAGAGCGGGGGCAGAATGTTTCCAGTTGACTGGAGGTCGATGCGCGATTTCGCCGACAAAGGTGTCATCGATCTCCGCAATCGTTACTTGCTCGGATATGCTCCCACTGATATGGCCCGAGACGGACGATACCACCACATCAGAGTGATGCTGGCCCCCCCGCGCGGGCTCCCAAAGCTCCAAGCGCATTGGCGAACGGGCTACTACGCGCCGTCCGAACGATCTCCGGCTCTCGGTGAGGTTCGACCGGATCCCAGTCGTTCCCGTAGTTGGGTGGGGTGGACCCCACCTCAACGGACGATTCCGAGCTTCTTCATTTTCGATTGCAGCGTGGTCCGCTTCATCCCTAGGTGGGCCGCGGCTCCGTTCGGTCCGCCCACCACGCCGGCCGTTTGCTCCAGTACCCGCCGGATGTGATCGCGCTCGGCATCCTCGAGCGTTACTGGGGTCGCGGCGTCAGGCGCGGAGCGCAGCTCGGCGAGTGGAATCTCCAGGCTATTCCCACGCGTTAGAATCACGGCCCGCTCGATCAGATTCTCAAGCTCCCGCACGTTGCCCGGCCAGGCATAGCCCACCAGCGCCTCCATGGCCGCCGTAGGAATGGTGTCGATGCGTTTGTTCATGCGCTGCGCGAACTTCTGTGTGAAATACCGGACCAGTTGCTGAATATCGCCTGTGCGCTCCCGCAACGGAGGCACCAAAAGCGGAAAGACGCTGAGGCGATAATACAGATCGCTGCGAAACTCTCGGGCTGCGATCATTTCCGACAGGTCGCGATTGGTAGCCGCCACCAGGCGCACGTCCACTTTGATGGTGCGCACGCCACCCAGCCGCTCGAATTCATGCTCCTGAAGCGCCCGCAGCAGCTTGGGCTGAAGCTCCAACGGAATATCGCCGATCTCGTCCAAAAACAGCGTGCCCTTGTTGGCCAACTCGAAGCGGCCCACCTTTTGCGCGATGGCGCCCGTAAACGCGCCGCGCTCGTGGCCGAACAGCTCGCTTTCCAGCAACCCGGTAGGAATGGCCGCGCAGTTGAGCTTCACGAAGGTACGGTCGCGCCGACCGCTTAAGTCGTGAATCGCGCGCGCGATAAGCTCCTTGCCGGTGCCCGTCTCTCCCAAAATCATGACCGACGCGTCGGTGGGCGCTACCGTCGCCAGTTGCTCCAACACGTGACGGAATGCCGGATCATCGCCGATAATCTCGCCGAAGTTCTTTTCTGTGCGGATCTCGTCCTGAAGATACAGCTTCTCCTCGGCCAACTGGTCCTTAAGCTGCGCGATCTGCTGGAACGCGGTGGCGTTTTCGATGGCGATGGCCGCCTGGCCGGCCACCTGGGTGAGAAAGTCGACGTCCGCGGGCGCAAAAGCGTTGTCCTTCATGCTGCCTACGTTGAGCGTTCCGAGCACGCCGTTTCGGGTAATCAGAGGAATGCAGCAGATCGACTTCAAACCAGCCGAGGCCAGCCGTTGAACCAAGGGCGAACTAAACTGTGCCAGTTCCCGTCCATCCAGCACCACTGGACGACGGGTTTGAACGGCTCGGCCGGCGGGCGTGTCCCCGAGCGCCGCCCCGGTCCCTTGCCGGATGATATCCGGATCTCCCTCGAACACCAGAGCGTAGTTTTTCAGCACTGCGCCGGCTTCCTCCAGCAACGCCAGGCTGGAATATTCGCTGGGCATAACCCGCCGCAGGCAAGCGGTGATGCTGGGGAACAGCTCCCGGATGTCCAGCTCCGACACCAACGCGTTGGTGATTTCGAGCAGCACCTGCAAACGGTCGCGCTCGCGAGCCAGTTGCCGCTGGTACTTCTCGGCGTTCTCGAAATTCAACGTGTTGTCGACGGCGACGGCCACTTGCGCCGAAATCTGGCGCATGAAATCCAGCTGCGATTCCAATGGGCCGCCCGAAACGAACCCAAACATCAATGCGCCCAGCCGGTGCTGTGCCGTGGTCAGCGGCAACCAGGACGAACTGATTACGTGGTTCCGCTTCAGCACGTCCATGATTTTCGGCCAACGTGTTTCTTGGTTCACATCCGGTATGACGAGCGGTTCTTGATGGACGTAAACCCACCCGGAAGGCGACTCCTCCGGTGGAAACTCCATCTCCGGCACGTGCGGTTCTACTTCGCTGGTGCTTTCCAGGATGTGCAGCCGCATGGTGTTGTTGGCCGCGTCGTAAAGAACCAGGTTGAGAAAATCGAAGGGAACAATCGCGCGCAGACGCGTTGCAAGATCGCGAAACAGCCCGTTAAGATCGCGATGCTGTAGGATTGCCTGCGATACATCCAGGAGCGACTGGTGGGCGGCGCTTTCCGACTCCGAGACGCCGCTTTGTTCGGATCCCGCGAGCATTCGATGGGCCTAAAAACCAGTATACCCAGCTAGGCCAAGCGCGCGACGCGGGAATTAGAACAAGTCGGCCTTTAGAACAAATCGGCCTGTTAGAACAAATCCCCGATGTCCTTGGCGATCCCGCGCGATTCCAGATGAATCAAGCCCGCGTTCGCACCCATTGGACCCATCACCGCCAAAACAGCCTTGGGACCCGCCGAGTATACAAACAGCACGCCGTCATCACCCCGGATACTCACTTCCGACAACGTGCCAGTAGCCATGCTTTCGCTGATGCGGCGCCCCAGGCTGGAGGCCGCGGCGGCCATTGCGGCCACGCGATTCGGATCGGTGCCGTTTGAAAGCGAATGCGCCACCGGCAGGCCCTCGTTGGAGGCCAGCAACACGCCCCGCAGCTCTGGAATTGAGTTGCGAAGGTTCTCCAGATGATTCTTCAAAGCTTCGTGTTTCACCATAATCCTCTCCTGACGATCTCCCGCACCGGCGTGGAATCCCGGCGCACGCCGCGCTTACTAATAACATCGTTCGCGTAAGGCGCTAACTTTAGGCGGCCTTTCCGACAAACACATTACTTTTCCGCACTCGCGAAGGATTTCTTCGCGCTCTCGCTGAATATGCGAAAAGCCCTGACCCCACTGGCCTAGCATCTAGGGGGTGCAGTGCTTTCGCCCAAGTTGATAAGGTTTACACCTGAGAATTTCTGCATAAGAGCTTTACCGTATAGAAACAACCTCAGGACCTATTCACTATTCGCCTAGAAAAGCCGATTACACCCATATGCAATGCCGCTATTGTGGCAAGGAGCTGGCGCTACTCAAAAGACTCACGGGAGGAGGCGGATTTTGTTCCGAAGCGCACAAGCAAAGCTATCAGGACGAATATAATCAGCTCGCACTTAGCCGTTTGCTGCAGGCTCAAAAGAAAGGCGAGACGGACTCTTTCGGCAAGAAAACTGGGACGCCGGTGGCCGTGGAAGAGCCGGTGGCCGAGGAGCCCGTGCTCGAAGAGCATGACTCCAATGCGCCCGAGACAGAATCGGCGCCTTTGGAAATCATCAGCTTAGGAGCATCTGTCGCGGAAGATGCCGTGGCGCGCGACGCACGCATCAGGTATGGACAACCTCCCGACGTGCACGTGAAAACCGGCGCCGAACCCGATGCCGAACCCTTAGAGATGGCGGATTTCTTAATCGACAGCCCTGCGGTGGCCGTTCAAACTGATGAACCGCCCCACCTAGAATCTTGGCTCGAGTTCTCCTCCGGGCCGGCCGTTGCCGATTGGCAATTTCAAAACGGAGCCCCATCCCTTGCAACCGCGTCGCTGGTCTCAGTCGGCCTTCAGCCCAATGGGTCGTCTGCGGAAGGGGCCGTCGCGGCAGCCAACGTGACGCCTCAGGAGTTCGCGGACGGGCATGGACAGCCAATGCCGCCATGGAGGGTCGCCACGACCAATCAACTGCCTTCTGCTGGTCAAATCTCCATCGAATTCACCGCCAGTTCCATCGATTTCGCCGCTGATCGAAGCGTCGTCGGAGAGGTGGATTTCGAGACTGCCGTTTCGGTGGAAGATTCCCCGCTAATGGAGTTGCCCTCCACGGGAATTGAGTTCCCGGCGGAAGATTCGGACGTCGTGGTGGTTCAACGGCAAGAAAATAGAGTGGCGATCGAAGCTCCTCCCGTAGAAGCCGAGCCAACTGAGCTCGCCGAAGACGAGAGCCCTCGAGCATCGCTCGAAGCTTTGTCCAGATTGCACCAGGACTTGGTCCAAGAGGAGCAAGCGTCTCTCGATGAATCCCCGGTGGTGGTAGCTGAACCGGCGGCAGTGATCGAATCGGTACCAGTGATCGAACCGGCACCCGTTGCCGAAGCGGAGGCGGGCTCGAACACACCAACGCCTGGGCGAGCCACCGAATTGCTGGACATCGCGATCCGGATGTTTCCGCCCGCCAAACCCGCTCCCATGCAAGGCGCCGGGCTGCCGAGCCAATCAGAACCGCTGCTTCCGAACTTGAAATCACTGCCATTGCGGCCGAAGGTGGCGGTGGCCCACGGCTACGTCCCGCCGTCCGCTGCCCCGGCACCCGGGGACACACGTCCCATCGCTGCATCGAAGCCCGACGTGAAACCCGCACCTGCCAAACCCGCGCCTGCCGCAAGGCCGGTCGCCCGTATCGTCCAGCCGAAGCAGCCGCCGGCGCAGGCCAAAGCACCTGAAACATCGAAGCCTGCCCCAAAATTCCAGCCGCCATCGCAGGCTGCCGCGGCAAAAACCGCGCCGCCGGCGCCGGCACCACCGGAAAACGCGCAGGCACCAAAGCCAGCGGCGACGCAAGCCCCAGTACAACCGGTGAAGCAGAAGCCCCGCGAGGTAGCCTCGGAAACGGCGCCGAACTTCGGAGCGGTTCAGCTTGCCAACGCTTCGTTCGCTGGTTCTCTTAAGGTTAAACTAGGCATCGCCATTGCCCTACTTATCGCGGCCTGTTCCACCTGGCTGGGCTGGGGCGGCAGGTCTCACAAACCGTCCAATTCTGCGATATCCGCCGACGGCGCCGGGCCTAGCATCATCATGGGAGAAGGCGGTTGGGTGGAAAATTGGGGTGGAGACCCCGTCGGCATACATGCCAACCGTCAGATCACCATCTACCGGCCGTCGCTCAAGCTCACCGACTATCGCGTCGAATTCCGGGCCAACATCGAAACCAACAGTATCGGCTGGGTATTTCGCGCCGCCGATCCGGACAACTACTACGCCTTGAAGCTGATGGCGGTCTCCACGGGACTGTCTCCCAAGGTGGCGCTATTCAAATACCTGGTGATCAATGGACGGCAAACGCAAGTCGGGCGAGTCCCCATCGACATCACGGTGCAGGCCGACACCGTCTTCGACATCCGGACCGACGTGCGAGGCCCCCAATTCAGCACCTACATTCAAGGGCGGCAGGTGGACGTGTGGACCGACGATCAGTTGAAGGCCGGTGGCGTGGGCTTCTTGAACGAACGAGAGGAGCGGGGAAAAGTGAAATCAGTCTCCATCCGCTACCTGAATGGCGCGGCTAAGTAAGCAGATTCAGTCCCAGAGGTTCCATGGAAAACACGAACGATCAATGGTTATGGTTTGTCGATAACGAACTCGTCGAGGCTCTCGCCCGCACCGACGCTCTAGACGCCGCCAGCGAGAAGCGTCCCGTTCAATCCCAGGCGCTCGTCAAGGCGCTGGTTCTGAACATGGACGGAAAGACCGAGCAGGCTCTGCGCGAAATCCAGGAAGCGATGGATGCCGGCGAGATGTTGCCGGAGCTGATCTGGACTCGGGCTCACCTGGAGTTTCAACTTAGTCTGTTCAACGATGCCCTCGAACATTACCGGAAGGTGCTGGAGATACAGCCCAATCACAAAGCCGCAAGCTACAACGTCGCACTCTGTCTGGAGAAGCTGCAGCGCCACGAAGAAGCCGGCGTGGCATTCCGCAAGGCTGCGGACTTAGATCCCAACCTCGCGGAAGCAAAGCTGGGGGTAGCCGTCTCAGAGCTCCACTGCAATCGTTTGGAAGAAGCTATGGCGGCCTTCGATGGCTGCTTGCAGGCCAAGCCGGACAGCGAGAAAGCTCTCTACGGTAAGGCGGTCGCGCTGCATCGGTCTGGTCGCAGCGGGGAGGCGCTGGAGCTTTATCAAAAGCTTCTGCCTACTAACTCCAGCGACGCCGAGTTGATCACCAACATGATTGGGGCGGCGCAGGCCCAGGGAGAAACTGATAAGGTTCGCGAGTACTCTGAAAAGTTGCTGCGTGTTCGCCCGAATTCTCAGGTTGGTTTGTCAGGAATGATTTCAGCCGCTATGGCGCGCAGCGACTTCAAATCGGCGGCCCAGTTAGGCGCACAACTGGTGAAGGTGGCCGTTAAGTCGTTTGAGGGCTGGTTCAACCTGGGCGTGGCGTATCAAAAAACCAACCGCCTGGAACAGGCCGGCCAGGCCTACGCCGAAGCGGTGAAACTCCGCCCCCATAGTCCGCTCGCGTATGCCAATCTCGGAGCCACCTTGCACGAACGCGGTGATCTCCCGGAAGCTCGCAAGGCTTATGAGCGCGCCCTGCAATACGCACCCGAAAATCCCACGGCGCTTTGGAATTTGGCCATCGTGCAGGAACGCCTGGGCAATACCGCGGAAACGGAACGTTGTATCGAGAAGCTCGTGGAAGTGGATCCGGAACGCGAGGACGCCTGGTTCCGCATCGGCTATCTGCGCTTATTGCGCGGCGACACCGCCGGCAGTATCGAACCTTTCCGCGTCTGTGTTAGCAAACGTCCGGAGTGGCTGGAAGCGCTGATGAATCTCGGCCTGGCGCAGCGCCGCACCGGCGATCTGGAATCAGCGAAGGCATTGTTCACGCAAGCCGCTGCGTGTCACCCGCAATCCACGGACGCGCTACGCGCTTTGGCAGCCGTGGCAACCGATCAGGGCGACTATGTGCTTGCGCTCGAGACCGAAGCCAAGCTCGATCAGTCGGGCGAGCGCAACCCGGAGCTGAACTACAACATCGGCATTCTGCTGCAGCAATCGAACCTGCAGGAGGACGCGGCGCGGAGTTATCGCCGCGCCACCGAAGACAAGCCTGATTTCGCCGAGGCGTTCCTCAATCTTGGACACGCGCTGCATGCACTGGGTCATGAGGACGAGGCTCGCGGTTGCTGGCAACAGGCTGTGGAAGCCAAACCGGAGCTCGCCGAAAAGTACTTCTAAGAGAATTCAGAATTCAGCAACCTACATTCTGGATTCTGACTTCTGGATTCTAACTTCTCATTTCTTCTCCAGCCACTTCACGCTGACCGGCTCCTGGTGCTCGCACTGCATGGTATCCGTCACGCCCGACACCAGCAGCGCGCAGGCGTTCGATTGGGCGCTTCTCAGCGCGTGATCCTGTGTGTCGGCCGAAGCCGTGCGACACTGGTTCACCCCGTGAAAATTCACGCACACTTCCACGCGATACTTCGCGATGTGCATGCTCGAATAGGCCAGGAAGGCGACCACCACCACGACAAAGACAATTCCGATGACCACGGTTTTGCTCATGCGCCTGCTCTCATAGGCTAGACCCATCCGAGAAGAAATTGCCCATGCGGCGGAATTTATTGTAGCGATCGTCGATCAGTTCCCGCGCCGACAGCGGGGTAAGTTCCGCTAGAGCCTTTTGAATGGTCTCCTTCACGAACTCGGCGGCCCGATTCGGATCCGTGTGCGCGCCCTCGGCCGGTTCTTCGATCGTGCCATCGATCAGCTTGAGCCGTTCCAAATCCTGGGCCGTCAGCCGCAACGACTGCGCGGCTTCTGCGGCGCGTCCCGAATCGCGATAGATAATGGCGGCGCAGCTCTCCGGCGAAATCACGCTGTAGTAAGCGTTTTCGAGCATATACACGCGATTCGCGATCCCCAGGCCCAGCGCGCCTCCGCTGCCGCCCTCGCCAATCACAATCGTAATCACCGGCACGCCCAGCCGCGACATCTCGCGCAAGTTCGTCGCGATCGCCTCGGCCTGCCCGCGCTCCTCGGCGTCGATGCCGGGATACGCGCCCACCGTGTCCAGGAACGTGACGATGGGCCGCTGGAATTTTTCGGCCAGCCGCATCAACCGCATCGCCTTGCGGTAGCCTTCGGGCTTCGGCATTCCGAAATTGCGATGCAGCTTTTGTTTGGTATCGCGGCCCTTTTCCTGTCCGATCACCATCACGGGCCGGGCGTCAAGGAATGCAAAGCCGCCCATCACCGCCGCATCATCGCCAAAGAAACGATCGCCGTGCAGCTCCGAAAATCCGGTGAAGACGCGGCTGATGTAGTCCGATGAGTGCGGCCGCTTGGGGTGGCGAGCCAACAGCACGCGTTCCCAGGTGGGATTCGTAACCGCCGCGGTCGTTTGGGGATCGGGATTATCTGGCATGAAGGATGGTGAACTCAGGCGAAGCGTTAGTTCGCCAGGACCTCGAGCGACTCCGGCCCGCAGATCCGCTCCACTTCCGCCCAAAACTCCTTATCTGGGCGAACCCTGGAGGTCACATCCAGAATAACGGAAAAATCGCGTGCCTTCTCGAGGCGCAGCCGGACTTCGGTGTCGCCCTGCTTGCGCGCAAAGAGCTGAATCAAAGCCTCGGCCTTGTTCGCGGTTCCATTGACGCCCACCGGTACTCGAATCGAGATCAGCGTCGGCAGATTCACGCGCGCCACCGACAGCGGAATAATGTCCTGGACCGAGAGTTTCGGCGGCCCGTTCTCTTCCGGAAGCACCAGCCCGCGCACCAGCACCGCTTGGTCCTCCACGAGATTAGTGAGCAGGCGATCGTATTGCGTCGAGAACGCCATGGCCTCCACTCCGCCTTTGCGATCCTCCACGCGCATCGCCGCCCAGAGCTTGCCTTCTTTGTTGCGCTTGCGCTGGATGCCGGTGAGAATGCCGCAAATGGCCACCTCGGCTCCGCGTTCCAGCCCTTCCAGCGTTTCGGTATCGTGCTTGCCAAGCTCGGCGACCTTTTCGGCGTATTCATCTAAAGGATGCCCGGTGACGAAGATTCCCAGCACTTCCTTCTCGCCAGCCAGCTTTTGCTGCACCGTCCAGTCCGGCAATGCCGGTAGCGGATGCTCTACATGCGCCGGCTCATCAGCCACCGCACCAAACAAACCAGTCTGCCCGCTCTCGCGATCCTTCCACACCCGTTGGCCGCTCTCCATCGCGTTCTCGATCACCGCGGTCAATTGCGCGCGATTACCGCCCAGGCTTGCGAGAGCGCCGCCCTTGACGAAATTCTCGAGAATGCGCTTATTCACGCTGGTTAAATCCACGCGCTCGCAGAGATCGTACAGCGATTCGAACGGTCCGCCGCTCTCACGTGCTTCGATGATGGAATCGGCCCCCGCCGCGCCCACATTGCGAATCGCGCACAATCCCATGCGAATGCCCTGGCCGTCGGGAGAGAAATCCCGCCCGCTCGAATTCACGTCCGGAGGGAGCACCGGAATGCCCATTTCACGGCATTCGTTGATGTACTTCACCACCTTGTCGGTGTTGCCCATTTCCGACGTCAGCAGCGCAGAGAGAAACTCGAGCGCGTAGTGCGCCTTCAAATAAGCGGTGACGTAGGCCAGATACGCATACGCAGCCGAGTGCGACTTGTTGAACCCGTACCCGGCGAACTGCTCCATCAGATCGAAGATCTTCTCGATCTTCTTCTGCGGATGACCCTTGGCTGTGGCGCCTTCGATGAAGCGCTGGCGCTGCGCGGCCATTTCCTCGGCCTTCTTCTTTCCCATGGCGCGCCGCAGAATGTCGGCTTCGCCCAACGAATAACCGGCCAAGCTATTCGAAATCTGCATCACCTGTTCTTGATAAACGATGACGCCGTAGGTCTCCTCCAGAATCACCTTCAGCTCGGGAAAGTCGTACGTCACCTGCTTGCGGCCATGCTTGCGGTCGATAAAGTCGTCCACCATGCCGCCCTGGATGGGACCCGGCCGGTACAGAGCGTTCAGCGCGCACAAATCCTCAATGCGCGTGGGCTGATACTTGCGCAAGATATCGCGCATCCCGGGCGATTCAAACTGGAACACACCGCTGGTATAGCCTTTGGAAAAAATCTGATAGGTGGCCGCGTCATCCAGCGGAAGCTTTTCCGTATCCAGCTTCACCCCGCGATACCGCTCGATCAGCGCCACCGCGTCCTGGATGATGTCGAGCGTCGTCAGCCCGAGAAAATCCATCTTGAGGAGCGCCAGCTTCTCCAGACCCACCATGTCGTACTGGGTGACAATTTCGTCTTTGCTGGTCTTACAGAGCGGAACCAGTTCCCTGAGTGGCACGGGCGAAATCACAACGCCTGCGGCGTGCATTCCGGAGTTGCGCGCCATGCCCTCGATTTTGCAGGCGACTTCCAGCACTTCCTTCAAGCGCGGATCCTTGCGGGCCGCGTCCTCGATGGCCGGCTCCTGGTGCATCGCTTCCTTGAGCTTGATGTTGAGCTGGGTGGGAATCAGCTTAGTGATGCGATCCACGTCGGCGAACCCGATATCCAGCACGCGGCCGACGTCTTTAATCGCCGTGCGCGCACCCAAGGTGCCGAACGTGATGATCTGGGCCACTTGTTCGCGCCCGTATTTTTCGGTGACGTACTGGATCACTTCGCCGCGCCGCCGCGTATGAAAATCGATGTCGATATCCGGCATGCTCACACGCTCTGGATTTAGGAAGCGCTCAAACAGCAGCCCGTATTCCAGCGGATCGATGTCGGTGATCTCCATCGCGTAACTCACCAGGCTGCCGGCCGCCGACCCGCGGCCTGGCCCCACCGGAATTCCGCGCGATTTCGCGAACCGGATGAAATCCCAAACGATCAGGAAGTAGCCGGAGAACTTCATCTGCTGGATCATGCGGATCTCGCGATCCAGACGCTCGGCATATTCGGCCAGATCGTGCTTTAATCCGCCTTCTTTAGCCAGCGCCTCCAGGCGGGAACGACGCTTTTCGAAGCCTTGCCGCGCCACGTATTCGAAGTAGCTGTCGGTGGAGTGCTCGGTGGGAACATCGAACTTCGGGAACGGCTCCTTGACCTTTTCCAGACTCACCTGGCAGCGCCGCGCGATGTCCCAGGTGCGATCCAGCGCGTCTTCCATCTCGCCGAACATCGCTAGCATCTCATTGCGTGTCTTCAGGTAAAACTCCGGCACCGTGAACCGCATGCGGTTCGGATCGCTCATCGTTTTGCCGGTCTGGATACACAGCAGGATCTCATGCGCCCGAGCGTCGTTCTTGCGCATGTAGTGCGAATCGTTGGTCGCCACCAGCGGAATGCGTGTCTCTTGTGAAAGGCGCAGCAGTTCGGGAATCACGACTTTGTCCTGATCGAGGCCGTGATCCTGAATCTCAAGGAAGAAATTCTCCTTCCCGAACATGTCCGCGTAACCGTAGGCCAGCCGCTTGGCTTCCTCGTAGCGATTGGCCATGATGGTTTCGTTGATATCGCCGCGCAAGCAAGCCGACATCGCGATCAAACCCTTGGAGTGCCGTGCCAGGAGATCCTTGTCGATTCGCGGCTTGTAGTAAAAACCCTCCAGAAACGCCGTCGATACCAGCTTCAGCAGATTGCGATAGCCTTCCTGGTTCTCGCACAACAACACCAGATGGTTGTAACGGTCGCTATCGCTGCGGCTCGCCAAGCCCTGCTGGGAAACGTAGACTTCGCATCCGATTACAGGATGCACGCCCTTTTGCTTGGCTTCGTTGTAGAACTCCACGGCGCCAAAAAGATTGCCGTGGTCCGTCATCGCGACCGCGGGCATCTTCTGCTCCACTACGAGATCCATCAACTGCCCGATCTCGCACGCCCCGTCGAGCAGCGAGTAGTCAGTGTGGCAATGCAAATGTACGAAGGGCCGCGCGGAACTCATTCCGATTCCTTACTGGGGGGAGGATTACTTCCATTGTACTTCGATTGCGCGCGAATTTTCTCCCGTTCCTCGCAACCGGATTTCGATGCGGTTCGGCGGCATCAGCTCCGGGAACCGCTCGCCCCATTCGATCAACACCACTGCACGGCGCTCGAATATCTCGTCGAGACCCAGCGTCGCCACCTGAGCGGCGGTATCCAGCCGATACAAATCAATGTGATACACGCTGGGGCTGTACTCGTGAATCAAGGTGAACGTCGGACTCGATACGTCCTCGGGCGCCGCCGCTCCCAGTCCTTTCACGATGCCTTTCGCCAATGTCGTCTTGCCTGCGCCAAGCTGGCCGATCAGCAATACTACCGCTGTTGGTGGAAGCTCCGCCGCCAACTTCTCACCCAGCGCAATCGTCTCGTCTTCAGATTCGGTACGATAAATCCGAGATTTCACGCATTGCCTCAGGCAGAAACTCGAACAGGTCGGTGGCCATGAAGGATTTTTCGCCAATCGTGTCGGCGCCCAGTTCACCCGCGCGCCCATGCAGGTAGACCGCAGCCAGTAACGCGCTTTCCAATTGCTTCGGAAACTGCGCGACTAGTCCTGCAATCAATCCCGTGAGTACGTCGCCCGTGCCGCCAGTCGACATGGCCGGCGACCCGGTGAGATTGATCCATACCCGCCCATCCGGAAACGCGATGACGGTGCGATCCCCTTTCAGCACCAGATACACGCCGTGCTCGGTGGCATAGCCGCGCGCCTGACCGATGCGATCCGCTTGAATCTCGGCGATGGTCTTGCCGGTCGAGTCGCGACATCTCGCCCGGATGTGGCGTAAAAATTCGCGGGGCCTGGAATCGCAGCCGCTGTCCCGCCACTGCGTTCAGAGCATCCGCATCCACCACCATCGGCGCAGGCGAATCCTGAACGAAGCGCCGGATGAATTGCACGGTCTCAGGATTCTGCCCCATGCCAGGACCGATCGCGATCACGGTTTTTTTCGCAGTGATTGCGGCCAGCGCGGGATCGTCCGGCGCGCGCATCGCGATGGAGCCGGAATCGGTCTCTGCTAGCGGCTCCGTCATGATCTCTGGCGCATACGATGCTATCGCTGTAATCGCCGACGCCGCCGAAGCGACAGTAGAAAGTCCCGCGCCTGCACGCAAGGCCGCGATTCCAGCCATCGCAGCAGCGCCCGTCTTTCCGCGCCCGCCCGCGATCACCAAGACATGGCCGTAGAGGCCTTTGTTCGAATCGCTCGCGCGCGGCTTGAATAACGTTGCGAAGTTCTCCGGTTCAGACGCGGAAAGCCAAATGGTGTCATCCTTCTCATACAACTCCGGCGGAGTCCCGATCTGCGCAACATGAACTTTACCTGCCAGCTCGCAAGCCGGCGAAAGCACCAGGGACGGCTTGAGCGCGGTGAAAGTGACGGTGTGTTTTGCGCGTACCGCCTCACCGGACGGTACATCCACGGCCACCACATCGGCCAATGGAAAGGAGCCATTGATCGCGTCAATCAACTCGGCCGCTTTGCCCTTCACGGGTCCTTCGAAGCCAGTCCCGAGGACAGCATCGATGACGAGCGTTGCCGTCCGCATTTCCGACGTAATCTCAAACGAAACCGGACAGCCAACCGCCTGTAGCATCTTGGAGTTCGCAAGCGCATCGCCGCGCAGTTCGTCCGGATTCGCCGCCAGCACCACGCGCAGCCACTCGGGTTTTGCTCGCGTGAAAAGCTGCCGCGCAGTTACCAAGCCATCGCCGCCATTGTTGCCCTTGCCGCACACCACAACAATCCGTTGTTTCTTGAGCGGCGCGTACTCGCGTTCCAGGAACTCCACCACCCTTTGCCCGGCGTTCTCCATCAGGATGATGTTCGGGATCCCCAGCTCGGCCGTGCGCCGGTCCACCTCGCGCATTTGGGCCGCAGTTAAGACTTTCAAGTTTGCACCTCGGCCAGTAACTTCTCCAACCTGCGCAGGTTCGCTGCCTCTCCCATCACGATCAGAAAATCACCGGCCTTAATCTCGGCTTCCGCCGGCGGATTGAACAACATCTCTCCGTCCGATTTTCGAATCGCGAGCACAATCACTCCCAGGCCCTTGCGAAGTTGGGCTTCGATCAGCGACTTAGATGCGTACCCGCTCGACACGGGCACGCTGAACTGTTCGATGCCCACGTCCAGACCCATGCCCTTGGTGGTGAAATCGATGAACTGGACTACGTGCGGCTTCAGCATCACCTGCGCCATGCGATTGCCCGTCATATCGTAGGGAGCGAACACGTGGTTGGCTCCGGCCTGCCGCATCTTCTTCTCGCTTTGCTCGGAGTTCACGCGCGCCGAGATCTGCAACGTCGGCTTCATCGACTTGGCCGAGAGGATGACGAACAGATTGTCGGCGTCGCTCTGCAGAGTCGCGATCAGACCCTTGGCCCGCAGCACACCCGCTTGTTTCAACGTCTCATCGTCGGTGGCATCCGCCAGCACGCCCAGCATGCCGTCCCGCATGGCCCACTCTACGCGGTCCTCGTTTTTGTCCACGATGAGAAAAGGGACACCCGCGCGCTGTAGCTCACGAGCCGCGCCCCGGCCCACGCGTCCAAAGCCGCAGACGATGATGTGGTCCTGCAAACTGTTAATCATTTTCCTGGTCCGTCGCTTCCCGAAGTATTGCGTGAGTTCCAGCGAGATGATTACTTGCGTCATGCCGCCCACCGCGAGCAACAGCATGGTGACGCCAAAGATCATCAGAAACGAATTGAAAATCCGTCCGTAGAAACTGAGCGGATGCACCTCCTCGTAGCCCACCGTGGTGATGGTGATGAGCGTCATGTAGAACGCGTCGAAGGGAGGATAATGATCGATCCATATGAAGCCTAGAGTTCCACCGGTAACGATGAGCACAACCCCGCTGCCCAGGACGATCAGCCAGTTACGGAGGCGGCGCATGCTCTCGCTATTCTAACGGGACCACGTTCTCAGTGGCGTTAGCGCTTGCGCGCCAGCAATAGCGTCATATCATCGGATAATTCGGGCACGCCGGTCCACTGCCGGACCGCTTCCATGACGCTCTCTATAATCTCGGCATCGTCGCGAGCCGCGTTCTTCGCCACCAGCTCAATCAGCCGCTCTTCGCCGAACATTTCGCCATATTCGTTCTCCGGCTCGCTGATTCCGTCGGTGTAGCACACCAGCAAGTCTCCGCTTTGCAGCTCGAGCTTGCTCTCCTCATACTTAGAGAAAGGAAACGCGCCGACCACGGTTCCGTTGACATCCAACTGTGTCGGAACGCCACCGCGGATCAGCACTGGCTGCAAGTGGCCGGCGTTGGTATACGTGATCACGCCCGTTTGTTGATCGTAGATAGCGAAAAAGAAGGTCGCGTACTTTTCCGGCGATGTGGTGGCGTAAAGTTGCTGATTCAATTCAGAAACCATTCGCGCCGTCGAGAACCGCAAGCCATTCCTCGACGCCGCCAGATCGGCCGAAGCCCGCAACTCCATCCGCATGGCCGCCTGAATCGTCGCCATCAGCAGCGCCGCTGAAATCCCCTTGCCCGCCACATCGCCAATCGCTACCGCGAGCTTTCCATCCACTAACTGGTAGTCGTAGTAATCGCCCGACACCATGCGCGCCGGATCGCACTTCCCCAGCACTTGCAGGCCCTCGAACACCGGCGGAGCCTTGGGATACAGTTGGTCCTGCACTCCACGCGCGATCTCGATCTCCGCCTCCATGCGCTCTTTCTCTTTCGCCACCACCAGTAGTCGCTCCAGATTCTGCGTCATGCTATTGAACGAGCTGCTCAGCTCAGCGAGCTGGTCGCCCCCTGACACCGGGATCAAGTGCGAAAAATCGCCGCGCATCACCCGCTGCGTTCCCGCATATAACGAGTGGACTGCCCCGGTGATGCTGCGCGACATCGAGATCCCAATGGCCAGTCCGGCGATGCCGACAATCAGGAACGCCACCGCCAAGATATAGAAGGTGGTGAGCAGAGCCCCCGACATGTCGCCGCCCTGACTCAAAATGGCGGTCAAAATCGAAGATAGCCGGGCGCGAACCACCAGAAGCGCGGGCTCAGTGTGGTCCGCATGCGCCCAATCCACTGCCCGGGTGAACGTCCCCCACTGTACAGGCAGATCGAAACGATTCACCGGCGGAGCCAGCGCCGCGCGTGGAGCGTCACCGCCAGCCGGCGTAAAGTGAAAGTTTTGTGGATACCCCGGGACAGCCTTGCTGGACATCGAGGGCGTGCTGGTTTTCGGCTTGACCTCGCCCGAGGCATCCGATGAACTAACTGAATCCCGCTGCAGAAAGTAAACATCGCCGATGCCCGGCATCATCCCGCTGAGATACCGGCGCGATAGCGGCGCAACAACCAAATACGTGCCGCTATTTTTCGCCGCATAGCGCCAGGCGTAGTAGCGCCCGTCAAGCTCTGCCAGGCCACTCGAATTCAACGGCAGATGCTCCGGCGCGCTGATCGCGGCGTTCTCGGGCCAGCGCCGAACCTTCCCCTTTTCCTCCACGACAAAAGAAATCCCGGGAAAGCGCTTCTCAAACGCTTCGGCGGTTCGTTGTAGAACGGCATCGGGTGCGGCGTTCCCGGTGCCGGCCAGAACCTCCGCTGCAGATTCAAGCGACGCCACGCGCCTGTCCAATTCCGATCGCACCATATACACCGCCACCTCGGTGGCCAGCATGTATCCGCCTAATCCCACCAGCGTAAGGATCAGCAGAATCGGCAGGACGGCAATAAAGAGGTACGCCACCATCAGCCGGTTGCGTAGGCGCCATGTGAGTTTCCGCAGCCCGATCCGCAACAGACGCAACGCCACCCAGGCGCCAATCACATAGGTCGCAAAAGCTACAAGCGTTTCGAGGACGCTGTCCCGCCACGCCGCCCGCAGAATCAGGTACAGCACCAGCAGCAGCGCGAAGGCTCGTTCCGGCTTCCCCGCCCGATTCCACAAGGATTGAAGTTTGAGCTTCACACGCGCGATTTGGCGATCTCGGGAGTTTTCGCCGCCGGCTCCTGCAGCGGCATCTCCGGCTCGAGAAAATACCGCGTCAGCTGCTCCTGCAACACGGCCAGCGCCGTCTCGGGATCGTCCGCGTATTGAAACAGATGCAAGTCCTCGCGGTCGATGGTGCCGTGTTCCACCAAGGCGTCGAAATTCAGAATCTCGTTCCAGAACTTCTTTCCGTACAGCACGATGACCATCTTGCTTTCGAGCTTCCGCGTCTGGGCCAATGTCAGAATTTCGAACAGCTCATCCAAGGTGCCGAATCCGCCTGGAAACACCACCAGTGCCTTCGCCAGGTACGCAAACCAGAATTTGCGCATGAAGAAATAGTGGAACTCGAACGACAACTCCGGCGTGATGTAAGGATTCGGCCGCTGTTCGAACGGCAGCCCGATATTCAATCCGATGGTTTTGCCGCCCGCATCCGCCGCGCCCCGGTTGGCCGCTTCCATGATGCCCGGGCCGCCGCCCGAACAAATCACGAAGCGGTGGGGCGTTGCCTCCAATTTGTCGGACCACTCGGTGATCAAGCGCGCAAGCGTTCGCGCATCGCGATAGTATTGGCCCAACGGCCCGTCTTCGGTCAGCCGCGCCGAGCCGAAGAAAACAATAGTGTCCTGAATCTTTTCATCGCGGAAGTGCGAGAGCGGCTCCAGATACTCCGAAAGTATCCGTAACCCGCGGGCATCCGGGCTTTCAAGAAACGTCTCGTTGAGATAGGCTACAGGCCTGCGGCCGTTGGTTGGGCTGTCGTCTGGCATTGCTTATTGGGCGAGGGCTAAGTCGTGGGCGAGGCCGTCGAAACACCTTCCAGGCGCTCCAAGCGCTTTTCCAATTGTCTCACTGTCTTCAACAATTCAGGCAACTTCGGAAAAGCAGTGATCGCACGCAGCCATTCGCGCGCCTCAAAGGCCGGTGATCCCGACATCACCGCTCCATCGGCGACGTCCCCGCCGATACCGCTTTGCGCGTAGATAATCGCGTTGTCGTGAATCGTCAGGTGCCCCGAAATTCCCACCTGGCCGGCCAGCAGCACGTTCCTGCCGAGCGTCGAGTTCCCCGCTAGTCCGGTCTGGGCGCAGATGATGTTGTCCTCGCCCACCACGCACGCATGCCCCACCTGCACCAGGCTGTCGATCTTGGCCCCGCGCTTGACGCGCGTCTCGCCCATGGTCGCCCGGTCCACCGACGTCAGCGATTGGATCTCGACATCGTCCTCTATCACGGTCACGCCCGACTGCACGATCTTGAAATGCGTTCCCTCGCGCGTCTTGGCAAAACCGAATCCGTCGCCGCCCACCACTACGCCGTTTTGCAGAATCACGCGATGCCCAATGCGGCAATGTTCGCGCACCACCGCGTGCGAGTGCGCGCAAAAATCGTCGCCGATCTGTGTGCCCTCGTAGATCACGGCATGCGGATGAAGCACCGCGTTCTTGCCGATGCTCACGTGTTCGCCGATCACGGCGAACGGCCCCACCGATGCCCCTTCGCCAATTCGGGCCGTCGCTGCTATGGACGCTTGGGGATGGATGCCGGGCTTCGGCCGCGGCGGTTGGTAGAACATCGCGAGCGTCCGTGCAAAATCGTGGTACGGATTCGCCGACACCAGGCTCGCCAGTCCGGTCCCCGCGAGCGGCTCCTTCACCAGAATCGCCCCCGCGCGCGTGTTCTTCACCTTGGGCCCATATTTGGGGTTGGCCAGAAAGGTCAGCTCGCTCGGGCCGGCCTGTTCCAACCCCGCTACGCCCGTGATATCGAGTTCCGGGTCGCCATGAAGTTCGCAGCCCAGCCGGGCCGCCAGATCGGACAAGCGGATCCGCTGGATGGTGGTCATAATCAATGGTTTTATTGTATCCGGACCAGGGGGGTCCGGAGCGCACGAGGGCGTCCGCCCTACATTTAGCTCCGTAGCCCGCAAGTCTACTTGACAACAACACACTAAAGTTTAATAATAGGAGCAGGCTAAAACGAACCCGGCCTCGTCCCGGGGGATTGAGGGAAGAATGAGCAAAATCATAGGTATAGACTTGGGTACGACCAACTCCGTCGTCTCCGTTATGGAAGGTGGCCAAGCCGTTGTCATTCCAAACCAGGAGGGTGGCCGGACAACGCCGTCCGTGGTCGCTTTCACCAAGAGTGGAGAGCGTCTGGTCGGCACGGTGGCGAAACGCCAATCCGTGACGAACCCGGAAAACACGATTTATTCAATCAAGCGCTTCATGGGCCGCCGCTTCAGCGAAGTGAGCGAAGAAATGAAGCTGGTTCCATACAAGGTTGTCGCCGGCGAGAACGGTGACGCCCGCGTCGAGATCAACGGCAAACGCTACTCCCCGCCCGAGATTTCCGCAATGATTCTCACCAAGCTAAAGGAAGCCGCCGAAGCCTACCTGGGCGAAAAGGTCACCAAGGCCGTCATCACTGTCCCGGCCTATTTTAACGATTCGCAGCGTCAAGCCACCAAGGACGCCGGACAAATCGCCGGCTTGGAGGTCATGCGCATCATCAACGAGCCGACGGCTGCGGCTTTGGCCTACGGGCTCGACAAGAAGAAAAACGAAACCATCGCGGTCTATGACTTCGGCGGCGGCACCTTCGACATCTCCATTCTTGAAGTCGGCGACGGCGTGGTCGAGGTGAAGTCCACCAACGGCGACACGCATCTTGGCGGCGACAACATCGACCAGCGAGTGATCGAGTGGCTGGTCCAGGAGTTCAAGAAGGAAACCGGCGTCGACGTCTCCAAGGATCAGATGGCCTTGCAACGTCTTAAGGAAGCCGCGGAAAAAGCCAAGATCGAGCTGTCCAATGTGCTCGAAACCGAAATCAATCTTCCGTTCTTGACGGCCGACGCCAGTGGCCCCAAGCACATGAACGTGAAGCTGACGCGCGCGCGCCTGGAGCAAATGATCGCCGATATTCTGGAGCGCGCCAACGGTCCTTGCAAGCAGGCTCTGACCGATGCTGGTGTCACGCCGGCGCAGATCGATGAAGTGGTGCTGGTGGGCGGTTCCACCCGTATACCCAAGGTCCAGCAACAGGTCCGCGATCTGTTTGGCAAAGAGCCCAATAAGAGTGTGAACCCCGATGAAGTGGTCGCAGTCGGCGCCGCGGTACAAGGCGGCGTGCTGGGCGGCGAAGTGAAAGACGTCCTGCTGCTCGACGTTACCCCGCTCTCGCTCGGTATCGAAACGCTGGGCGGCGTATTCACGCGCCTCATCGAACGCAACACTACGATTCCAACGCGCAAGAGCGAGATCTTCTCCACCGCCTCCGATAGCCAGACGTCGGTTGAGATCAAGGTCTATCAGGGCGAGCGCGCCATGGCGGCCGACAATAAAATGCTCGGCGTGTTCCAGCTGGTGGGCATCCCTCCGGCCCCGCGCGGGATTCCGCAGGTCGAAGTCACTTTCGACATCGACGCCAACGGCATCCTGAACGTGACGGCGAAGGACAAAGCCACCAACAACGAGCAGAAGATCACCATCACGTCTTCTTCGGGCCTCGCCAAGGACGAAGTGGAGAAGATGGCGCGGGACGCCGACGCGCACGCGTCCGACGATCGCAAGAAGAAGGAAGAAATCGAGTCCCGCAACCGGGCCGACGCGATGGTCTACAACATCGAGAAGATGCTGAAGGAGCATCGCGACAAAGTCAGCGCCGACGACGCTAAAGCCGTCGAGGACGCGCTCGCCGATACCAAGAAAGCTATGTCCGAGGGTGGCATCGATCGCATCAACCAGGCCACTTCCAAGCTCGAAACAGCCAGCCACAAACTGGCTGAGGCCATGTACAAATCCTCCAGCCAACCGGGTGGCACGCCACCGCAGGGTGGTCCGGGCGGTGATGGCAATGGAGCTGCCGGCGAATCGAAGCCCAAGGATAATGTTGTTGACGCCGAGTTCGTGGACGTCGACGACAAGAAGTAAGTAAAAGAGTTCTTGGTTGTTGGTTGTTTGTTCTTGGCTCTAGCCACAAGCACCTGACAACCGACGACCAAGAACCAACAACTAATAACCAACAACCAGCTTTTTTATGCCAGCCGCAAGCAAACACGATTATTACGAAACGCTAGGTGTGGCTCGCGGCGCCACCGAAGACGAAATCCGCAAAGCGTACCGCAAACTGGCGCGCAAACATCATCCGGATTTAAACCCTGGCGACAAAGCCTCCGAAGAGCGCTTCAAGAAGGTCCAGGAGGCGTATGACATCCTGAGCGAGCCCAAGAAACGCCAGGTCTACGATCAGTACGGGTTCTATTCCGACAACATCCCTCCGGGCGGCCCCGGCGCCGGCCAAGGTGGTTCGACAGCCGGTGAGCCTGGCATGGGTTTCGGTGGCTTCGATTTTTCAGAATACGTGAACCACGGCGGCGGGGCCGGCCCGCAGTCGGGAGGGGGCGCTGGCTCTTTTCGCGACATCTTCAGCCAATTCTTCAGCAGGGAGCGGGGCGAACCCGCTGGAGCTGGCGGCCCCGAAAAAGGCTCCGATCTCGAATACGGACTCGATATCGACTTCTGGCAGTCCATCCGTGGTACTCAAGTGCGCCTCAATGCGACGCGTCAGGAAGTTTGCGAAACCTGCCATGGCTCGGGCGCAGTCGGCGGCGCTTCCACGGTGTGCCCGGAGTGCGATGGCACCGGCAGCGTCAACCAGATGGCTGGCGCTATGAAGTTCAGCCTCACCTGCCCGCGTTGTGATGGCAAGGGACGGCTGCGGAATGTCTGCCCGACCTGTCATGGCGATGGGCGCCTGTCGAAGACCGAGACAGTGGAGGTCCGCATCCCGCCCGGCGCGCAATCCGGCTCGCGCCTCCGGGTAGCTGGCAAGGGCAACGCCGGAAGAGCGGGCGGCCCCGCGGGCGATCTCTACATCACCGTCCGCGTTGAGCCGCACGCCTTCTTCCGCCGTGACGGAGACGATATCCACATTCAGGTGCCGGTCACGGTGTCCGAAGCCGGCCTGGGCGCTAAGATCGAAGTCCCCACCATCGATGGCCGGGCTTTGCTCAAGGTGCCGCAGGGAACGCAGAATCAGCAGAAGTTTCGCTTGCGCGAGAAAGGCGTCATGAACGCGCGCAAGAATCAGCGCGGCGACGAGATCGTAGAGGTGGTCATCCAAGCGCCCAAAGTCGATGATGAGCGCACCCGCGAGTTGCTGCGCGAGCTCTCGCAAGTCAGTTCGGAAGATCCGCGCAAGGAAATCTGGACGAAGGTGTAATGACGAAGGTGTAATTATGTCGAAATCCCGGTCCAAAGCCGCCTACATGATCTCCGCCGTCGCTGAGCAATACCAGATCCATCCCCAGACTCTGCGCCTCTATGAGCGCGAAGGGCTGCTGGCTCCCTCACGCAGTGAAGGCAATACGCGCCTCTATACCGACGACGATCTGGAGCGCCTGGAAGTGATTCTCAAACTCACCCGCGATCTGGGGGTCAACCTTGCCGGCGTCGAAATCATTCTCAACATGCGCGAGAAGATGGCCGCGATGCAGGATCAAATCGAGGCATTCGTCGCCACCCTCAATCAGGAATTCGCTCACCGCGCCCGGCAATCTCCAGCCGAGTCCCGGCGCTCGCTCATTCCAGTGGTGCAGATGCGCACGCCCGCCGTTGTCGAAATCCCAAAGAAGAAAAGACCTAAGGCCAACTAAGCTTAGTTTCAGGGAACCAAAAGCCGAATTCAGGGTAGAATGTTCGCCATGTGGGCAAAGGCTTCTCTCGGCATAGTCCTCTTGGCTGTCTCTGCCTTGGCCCAGAAACCCGAGCCGCGCGGAAGTAAAAAGACCCAACTCGATCCGGAAGTTCTCAAACGATCGGGAAAATACTTCGCCCTGGTCATCGGCAACAACGCGTACACCAGTCTGCCAAAGCTGGAAACCGCCGTGAAGGATGCGCAAGACGTTTCCAATGTCCTGCGTACGCTGTACGGTTTCGAAGTAACGCTGCTCGCGAACGCGACCCGCGCCGACATCATGCGCGGTCTGTCAGAGTACCGCCGTACGCTCGCTGATGCCGACAACCTGCTCATCTACTATGCCGGCCACGGTCAACTTGACCGCGGAGCGGACCGCGCGTATTGGTTGCCGGTGGACGCCGAGAAAGATAACAACGCGAACTGGATCTCGGCCGACGATGTCACGGGCGACCTGCGCGCCATGCCATCGCGCCACATCCTGGTGATCTCGGACTCCTGCTATAGCGGCGGGTTTCGTAGCGCCGGAGCTGAGATTAATCCGGCGGATCTGAACCAGTTCCTGGTGCAAAAGAAGACCAAACGCTCGCGTACCCTCATGTCCAGCGGCGCCCTGGAACCGGTCTCCGACGGGGGTGGCGCGGTCAACTCGGTGTTCGCGGAGGCCCTGATCCAGGGGCTCTCCGGCAACGACGAACAAGCCTTCTCGGCTGGCAGGCTATTTGACGACTTTGTCGAGGTCCGCGTCGCGGGCCGGGCCCACCAGACGCCCCTCTATAGTGCAATCCGAAATTCGGGTGACGAAGGCGGCGACTTTGTTTTCATTCGCGCCACCAAGCCTTCCACGGCAGCACCCGGCGCGAACAACCCTCTCGATTATCACAATCGCGGGAGCCTTTTCATCGCCGACGGTAAGTGGGCTGAAGCTGAGGCTGAATATAAGATGGCCGTCTCGCTGGAGCCCAACAATGCCATTTATCACGGCAGGCTGGGCGATGCGCTCTACGCTCAGCACAAATACGCTGAATCCGAGAAGGAATTCCGCGAAGCCGGCCGTTTGGACCCAGCCACCGCGCGCTACCGCAATGCCCTGGGAGACTCCCTATGGGGCGAGGGCCGCTGGCAGGAGTCGGAAAAACCATACCGCGAGGCGCTTGCAGTGGCTCCCAATGACTATTTGAGCAACTACAATATGGGGGTCGTATTGCTTCAGAAAGGCGATGCCGCCGCTGCCGAGCCATTCGCGAAGAAAGCCGTGGAGCTGAGTCCGAATGACGCGGAAATTCGCGGCCGCTACGGCTCCACCCTCCGCAGGCTTGGGCGTCCGGAGGCGGTGGCGGAGCTCACCAAGGCCGTTGAACTGAATCCAAAACTTTCCAGCTACTGGAACGAACTAGGCGTGGCGCAGCAAGATACCGACCCGGCAGGCTCCTTCAACAGCTTTAAGAAGGCCATTGAGCTTGACCCCAACAGCTCCGTCTTCCACAGCAACGCGGCGAGTTCGCTTTACCTCCTCAAGCGCTATCCTGATGCCGAGGCTGATGCGAAAGAAGCGGTGCGGCTCGACGAAAAAAACGCGTTGGGACACTATTGGCTCGGCAGGGCGCTCTATGCCGAGGACAAATTTCGCGACGCCGAACGTCCGCTGAGGCAGGCCGTGGTCTTGGATCCGGCTGGCGATACAAAACACTATTGGCTGGGCAACAGCTTATACTCCCAGAACCGTTGGGATGAAGCCATATTGGAATACAAAGAGGCCATCCGGCTGGATCCCAAGTATGCTTTTTATTACGGCATCCTGGCGGATACCTTTTCAAAAGCGCAAAGGCCCGCGGACGCGGAAGCTGCCTATAAACAGGGCTTGGCAATCACACCGAATGACGCAGATTTGCAACGCCGCTACGGCGTCTTTCTGTATACCCAGAACCGCTTTGCAGACGCCAAGGCCCTCTTCGAGTCCCTTCGCGCGAGCGAGCCTGACAACGCCCTGAACTGGTCTAACTCTGGCAATACCATGATTCAGCTGAAGGACTACTCTTCAGCCGAGAAGCTGCTTCGCCGGGCCGTCGAGTTGGACAAGAGTTCCGGTGCATACTTTGCTTCGCTGGGCGAAGCGCTGGAGGGGCAGGAGAAACTTGTGGATGCATTGCTGGCGTACCTGGAGGCGCAGCATCTTGCGCCTTCCGCCAAGTACACCGAAAACGTGGATCGCGTGCGCACCCGGCTGGCGGCCCAGCCTGTTAAGCCCTGAAGAAGTTGCATGAAACCGCTTTGTATCCTAGCGCTATCCCTCGCCGCTTTCGCCGCGGACGAGCCGGCTGGGCGCTTGTTGTCATTCAAAGGAAGCTGGAAGTCGCCACGTGGCCAGGCGCGAGCGGGACAGCTGGTGTACGCCGGTGAAGTCTGGCGCGCCGGCGCGGCTTCGGATACGGCCGAGTTCATCCTCTATAGCGGGCAGACCAAGCGATGCGGTTGGATCGGGGACTGCGTCATACCCAGCACGCGGCCGGAGGACAAGGGTTTCTGGAGGCGGTTGTTTGCCAATCGGGAAGGTCTGCCCTCCGTGGCTTACGCTCTCGCCCGCGGCGATACGGTTCTGGATGCCGTCCTTGTCTACCGCAACGGCGCGCTCGACTTAACTGGCGCTCTCAAAGATCTCGACGCCGCTCACTATCGCATCGTGCTCCGTAACCTGCGCGGCTCCGTGCCACCCATTGAGACCGGGTTCGATTGGAAGCCGCGTTCCCCCGCTCCGCTCGCCGTGGCGATTACGCCGGGGCTCTACGAGCTGACGGCAGTGACTCCGGAGGAGGCGTCTCTGGGGCCTGCCGCCGTGCTGATCACGAGCCCCGCAACGTTTGAGGATCGGAGCCGCGACTTCGAGGAGGCGCGAAAATTCATCGACACCGCGCAGCCCGCCGTTAGCGCGCTCGCCCGCCGCCAATTCTTGTTGATGGTGTTAGACTCCGCCCCATGAGAGGGCATCCTCACCGCGGATTCTGGCCCTACTTTCTGCACGGTGCATTATATGTACTGGCGGCGGCTGGACTCACGTATTGGCTGCATGACATGGGCGTGTTCGACCGGTGGGAAAACAGCAACCTGGACCGTTTCCTGTTTGCCAAAGCGCCCCACCAGTCGGACAAAGTCGTGCTGGTGGTCATCGATGAGGACGATTACCGCAGCGTGTTCAAGTCTCAAAGCCCGTTGGCGGCTCAGGGGATCTTTAGCATAATCCAGGCGATCCTAAAGGGCAACCCCAAAGTCGTCGGCGTGGATCTCGACACCAGTCAGTGGGTTCTTCGGGAAGACATCCCCCGCGGCGCCGGCTCGATGACGGTGAAAAGCGAGGTTGCCCAATGGAAGAATGTGGTTTGGGCGCGCGATGGATGGATTGAGAACGGACGTTTTCAGATGGCCCCCGTATTGGGCGACGATCCGACCAACATTTGTTTTGGCCTGCCCGCGCTACGTGTCGACGACGATGGCATCGTGCGGCGCTTCTTTCCTGTATACAACCCGGCTGACAACGCTCCGGGTTTTTCCACCATGCTGATCCGCCTGTTCAACGGCGAGGGCGAAACGAGTTGCAAGAGCAGCGGCTCGTCCATCGCCGGTTCTAGCGAGGAACAGGGGCGATTGATTAACTTCCTAGGTTCCAAGGACAATTTTCACAAACTGACGGCAAGCTCGATTCTTGCCCTGGCGAATACTGAGGAATGGCAGAAAACTTCCGAAGTTGCGGGAAAAATCGTCTTGCTGGGAGGCACTTATCGCGCTGCTCGAGACCGGTTTTCAACTCCAGTGGGCGCGATGGACGGCGTGGAAGTTCTGGCCCACATTGTGCAAACCGAACTTGGAAAGCCGCTGGTGGAAGCCCCGGCCTGGGTTTACGTTGTCGCCGATATCGCGCTAGGTCTAACGCTCTTGGCTGTCCTTTACCTTTTGCCCCCGGTCTGGAGAACCGTCGGGCTCCTGAGTTCGTTCCTTCTTGCCATTCTTGCGAGCTTCTTCCTATTCCAGGCCTCCAGTTACTTTTTCAGTTTTGTGCCGATAATCGGCGGAGTTTTCGTCCATCACGTGATCGAGCAGCATTTCGAAAGTCGCGAACTGCGACGGGAGAACCAGCAATTGCGCAGCAAGCTCGGCCACCGAGGTCATTAGCGCACGCCTGCCGTCTTGGAGATCCCCAAGAAGAAAAGAGCCAAAACTTAGGGCCGGCTGATCGGAGTGTAAAGAGTTGTTAACTAGCCCTAAAGGATAACAACAAAGGCCGCAGCGAACGCGTCAATCCTGTTGTCAGTGATTAAACCAATACCAATCGCTGAAAAACAAGGAGACAACTTCAAATGCAAACCATTCATCCGGTGAAAACAGAAAACACCAGCGTTACCACTCTGCGGCTGCTCGGTGCAGCCAAGGAAGGAGCGCGGTGCGCTTTCCAACATGATAAAAACCTTGGCGCAGTCCCCTTTGGTGCTTGAGGGGTACCTCGATCTTCAGAAAACCCTGAGCGGCAGCAGACTTTCGCCGGCCACCCGCGAGCAGATCGCTCTAGCGGTTGCGCAAACGAATCTGTGTGAATACTCGCTGGCGGAGCATGCCCATCGCGCTGCTCTGCTTGGCCTGAAAGGAGAACAGATCCTGGAAAGTCGCGAAGCCCGCGCGCTCGACAAGAAGACGGATGCGCTCCTCAGATTCGCTCGTGACCTGGCCGCCCGGCGACGCGAATCTTCAGTGGTCGAATTACGAGAAAACGGCTGCAGCGACGCAGACATTATCGAAGTGATCGCTTATGTGGCACTCAACGTATTTGAAAATTACTTCAACGACGTCGCGCAGACTGAGCTCGACTTCCCGAGAATGGCGCGCGCCGCGCAGGCCGCCTGAGGAGGCAACCAACACATGACGCCCGACCAGTTCTCAAGCATTGAACCCTCCATCGAACATCTGCGCGACGATACCCGCCACGTTAGCGGACCAACTCGCGAGGAAATTGCGCGCTTGGCCATCCAGTTGTGGGAAAACGATGATCATCCGACCAGTACCCCCGAAGATTATTGGCCGGAAGCAGAGCGCCGGCTCCGCCGCGAAGCCATATTGACGTCTCACTAAGCGCGCCGAAACGCGGGGCGAACGGAGGCGCTTCGCGTTGGTGATTAATGCATCCGCTCCAAAAACTGCCCCGTCGACCCGTCCACAAACACCGAGTAGTCGCTGGTCCCTACCGACGTGCCCCAAATCACCCGCCAGGTTACGTCTGGAAAGCGCTTGGCCAGCTCCATTAGAAACAACACCGGCTTGTCCGGGTTCTTCTTGAGGTAGTCGGCGCTCTTCTCTGCCGCGGTCTTGTAAGCTTCGTCGGAATCCACTTTTATGGCCGCGATCTGGAAGGGAGATGAATCCCCGCGCGCCGTGTAGCCCTCCTCCATTCCGCCGAACACACCTTCATGCAGATTTTCCGCTTCCACCGCCGAGTACGTGTAAGTCTTCGCTTTCCCGCGTGAGGCGGATACGAAAATCACTTGCCACGCGCCGGCCTTGCCCTGGTCCGCCTTTACCTCGGTAAGATTCAGACTTGCGATTTGCAACGGCTGCGCATCCGGCGCCCACCCGCGCGCCTGCGGATACATCCGCTGAAAGGCCTGCCGTCCCGTCAACGCCTCCGGCGGCTTGGGGGGCGCCTTTTCGACGGCGGTCTTGGGAGCGTCCGAGCACGCCGACAGGAAAAGAACCAGCGGCGCCAGCCAACACATTGGACAAACCAGTGAGGTCACATGTCGCATCACCTACATTCTCGCAGTCCTTGCAACGTGGAAGCTACGATCTGGATGACGAATTCTTTTTATGGAGGCTATAATGAGGCCGACTGGGCAAGTGCTGGAACTCGGAAGCCTGTTACCCCCTAGTACTCCGCAGTACCGTTTGGATAGAAAGTACCTTGTCCTAGCCGTCCGCTAGGTAAACACTGATAGGTGGGATGACAGATGGAGAGAACTGATTTGGATCAGTGGCGGGCTAGGGAAGTCGCGCGCTTGCTGGCGCTCGTCGAAACGCAACGTCGTTACTACCAGGAGATCGTCGCGTCCATTCCAGTCGGCCTGATGGTCCTCTCCGCCGACCTGAGCATCTTGCTGGCCAACCGAGCTGCTCGCAAGATATTTGGCCTGCAGACCGGCGATTCGCCGCATCGCCGCATGGACACAATCTTCCCGACTTCGCTGCTCGATCGTATCGAAGAGGTGCTCAAAACCGGCGTCGCCGCAACCGGCGTCGGGGTGGAAACCACGCGCGACAAACGCCGCCTTCGCGTCGGCATCCTTGCGATTCGCAATTGGGACGAGGAAGCCGCCCAAGAAGCGCTTCTCACCATCGAAGATTTGACATCGGTTGAGGTTCCAACCTGGTTGGAAGCGGTGCCACAAGCAGCCTTACCTGCTCTCGTCGTGGAAACCACGCTGATCGAACCCGCCGCGCCTCCGACACCCACTATCGAAGCTCCGTCCGCTCCTCGACCCGCCGTGTCCGCGTCCGAGTTCGTCGACAACCTCGACGCCATCATCTGGGCCGCCGAGCTGCCTTCCATGAACTTCGTTTTCGCCAGCCCGCAAGCCGAAAAATTGCTGGGCTTCGCTCCGGAACATTGGACCAGCCATCCATCGTTCTGGCTGGATCGCGTCAACAATGCGGATCGCGATTGGGTGGCGCGGTCCTATCAACGCGCCATCGAATCGGGCGCTCCCCATTCCTGCGAGTTCCAAGCCATCACCGCCGGCGGAGGCTCGCTCTGGCTCCGCGAATACTCGCGGCCGCTTCCCGCGGCGGAGGGCCAGCCACGCTACATGATCGGCGTGGCCGTCGATGTCACCGAACGCCGCATGCTCGAAGATCAGCTGGTGCAGGCCGAGCGGGTGGAGGCTGTATCGCGCCTGGCCAGCCGCATGGCGCACGACTTAAACAATGCGCTCATGATACTCACTGGATATAGCGAAGAGCTGCTTACGGCTCTGCCCGCCGGAAGCACTATGCGCGCCGATGTCCAGGAAATCCTTACCGCCACCGAACGAGTGGGCGGCCTCACCAGCCAGCTGCTTTCGTTCGCGCGCCGGCAGGGCCAACCCGCCTCTGAGATTGAACTGGAATCCGCCCTCCGAAAAATCAGCCTGCGGCTCGACGCACTGCTTGGAACCCACGTGGGCCTGGACCTGCGTCTTTCCACTGAACCGAACCGCGTTCGCGCCGATGCCACGCAATTGGAGCACGTCCTCACCGCGATCGTTGAGCGCGCCCGCCAAGGCATGCACGCCGGAGAAAGAATGGCGCTTCAGACGTCGCGTCTCGAAATCACGGAGGATTTGCGGCGCCCTAATGCTCCGCTTCAGCCAGGATCCTACGCGGTGATCTCGATCATCGCGCCATCGCAGCCGTTGGATGGCGAAGCCAAAGCCGCGCTGTTTGAGTGCTCGCTCCCCGGCAAGGAACCCTGGGACGACGTCGCAGCCACTCTGTCCCGCGCTTACGGTATCGTACGGCAGTGGGGCGGCGATATCTCTGTCTCGAATGGGCATGCAGCCTCGGAATTCCGCATCTTCCTGCCGCGAGTGGATGCTCCAGCGGACGTAGCCGCGGGACCTACGGCTGCCGTCGCCGAGCCACAGGCCCCTGCGCCCGAACCAGCGGCGCCGCTGGCTACCATCCTGGTTGTCGAAGATGAAGCCGGCATCCGCGCGCTGGTCCGCAAGATTTTGCGGCGGCAAGGTTACCAGGTTCTCGAAGCGGCCAACGGGCAGGACGCTTTGGCACTATTGCGGGACCACGCCCAGCGCGTCGAGCTTCTAATCACCGATGTTCTGATGCCGCAGATGGGTGGTCGCGAATTGGTGGAACGCCTGCAAACGCAAGGGCACGATATGAAAGTGCTCTACGTTTCCGGCTACACCGACGACACCACCATCTACTCGGGCGACGTTCCCGCGGGCACCGCATTCCTTCAAAAGCCGTTTACTCTCGGGTCGCTTCTCGACAAAGTGAAAGAAGTTCTGGCCAAGTAGCCCTTGAAAGCTACTTTTTCTGCGGATACATCGCGCTGTAGCTTAACTGCTGCTTGACGAAATCGCGCGGATAAGAAATCTCGACGTGGGAGATTTTTCCCGCGCTGTCGCGGCTCGCGGTCAAGTCAGGATTGATGCCGGCCCAGTAGGTGGGAATGTTGAGCTTCTTATATCGCTCCATCACCTCATCGCGCAGGGCTGGATTGAAGTGGACGCCGTATTTATCGATCAGAGCCTTGATGGCGTCGTAATCGCCCTCCGCTTTGATGCGCATCAGCTCCGCGAGAAGCTGACCCACGCCCTCGCGCATCTTCGCAAAATCGCGAATCTCCAGATAAGTTTTGCCGCCTCGCTTCACTTCCGCGATGGCGCCGGTCTTGTCCTTAATGTAATTGACGATCAACTGGCGATCGCGCTCGTGATCCTCTTCGATGGTGTCGCCCTTGGGAATCCGGCGAAGCTGTATGATCGCTGCGCGGGCGGCATCGTAGTACATCACCTTGGCAACATCGGGATTCGAGTACAAACCCAACTCGCGCGCCTTCGGATCCCACACGCTCCACAGCGCCATCAAATCGGCGCGAGCTTCCTCGAGCGTCGAATAATATTCCTTCAAGTAGAAGGCCGGCTCGTGGGTCAGCTTCGGATTTAGTTTGCCGGAACCATGTCCGATCACTTCGTGCAGCGACGTCATCAAATCGTCGGCTTCGTCTCCATACTTCTTGCCAAGCGCGATTTCCTCGGGCGAAGCGGCGAATTCTTCAAGCGCCCCGAATCCGATGGCATGCGCCAGCGCGCGCGAGCTGCCGAGGAAGAGAAAACTCTTGCTGCCGTACTTTTCGTGGATTTGGTCTTCGTTCGGCAAGTTGTCGCCGACCGTTGTCACATGAAAATCGCCGGTCTCGATCAAGGTCTCAACCGCCTTGGCGAGCGGCGGCTTCACGCCCTGCTTTCTGTATTGCGGAGCCCACGGCGCATGGTCCTCGAAATATTGAGCGTTGTCGGCGATCTTTTTCATCAAGGCGTGCACGGACTGATCCGTTACACTGACAAAGCTCTGCGAAGTGCCTTTCGCGCCGCGCGCGTCGCGATAGACTTCGATGAAGCCGTTGGCGAAATCGACGGTCGCATTGTTTTGCACCCAATCCGCGTCAAACTGCAGCCAGTCGTGCGGGTCCCCGATCTGGTAATAGCGGATCAGATCGCGGATTGCCTTGGCCTGGGCCGGTTCGGCAAGCTCGGCGGCGTGTTCCAGATACGAATTCGCTTTAGCGAGATATTCAGCGTACAGCCCTGGAGGCACGCTATGGTCCGGAGTGCCCGCGCGATAGATTTGTTCTACGAGCTCGACACCACATGGGTTGACAATCTGGCAGTTCGGGGCTAGGACGTTCACCAGCCGAGAGTTCAACGGATAGTGCTCGGCGAAATCCTTGACTTCCGCCATCGTGACGCCGGAGTAGAAGTTGTTCGCGCTGGCCTGCAGCATGTCGAGCCCACCGCGAGGGCTCTTGGCGGTGATTAGCGGTTCGAAATTCGGATCGAAGAGCGATGGACGCAGTTCGTCGAGTTCCTTCTGCAAAGCCGGATACTTCTCGACCGCCCGAGCCGCTGCCTGTAGCTGCTGGAAGGTAAAATCCGGCAAAAACTTCTGCGCGGTGAGGTCGTTGTGATTGCCACGGTTGGTCCAAAAGAGTTTCGTGAACGCCAGGATCTTCGCGTAGGCGGCGCGATCGACGCCCTCGGGATGGGCCACGATCAGTTCCAGAACGTGCTTCTGGCGCAAACCGAATCGCGAGGATTGATCGTAGATGATCGGATCGATCGCGATGGACGCTTCGGAAAGCCAGTAGGCCAACGCTTGCTCGCGCGGGCTGAGGCTGCGAAAGCTGTTCGCCTCCAGTTGAACGAAGCCGGTGGTACCAACTACATCCACTCGTGCGCTGGGTGTTTCGCACCAAGCTGCTTCACCCCAGGCGGCCGAAGTCAGCACGCAAATCCAGGCAGCAAATTTCATGACTACCAATATACGAAAGCTTCCTCTTCGCAGATAAGGATGAGCGGCGCGCCTCCGGTGGAGATCGCCTGTGCGTGGGCGATAACCTCTTTGCCGGCATCGGACTCGATGCACGCGTTCAAATCATCCATGGAGGGAAAATATGCTTCCGCGATACGGTAGGCACTCACTCTGCCTTGGGGAGAGCCGACTACTTTCGTCAGAACCAGCCGCGTGATGCCTTTGAGCTTCTGTTCGGCCAGCGGAACATGCTCTTCAGCATAGGTTCTTTCGAAGGCCTCTTCATCTTGCGGCCGGGGATAGATTACGACAACTTTGACGCCGTGGGTGCCCATGGTGCGGAATCACCAACATCTTAGCACCCCGGACTTTCAAAGGCCCCTATATGCGCCCCATCAACATAAGGATGAGCAGCACCACGAGCACCAGACCGAGGCCGCCGCTGGGATAGTAGCCCCAGCCCGCACTGTATGGCCACGCGGGGAGCGCGCCCAACAAAATGATGACGAGAATAATCAACAGTAATGTACGGACCATGGGTCCTCCTTCAGGCCGCGGGCGAGTTTATAGCCGGCGCGATCGGCAGTGCTCGCATGGCGCCAATCGGATTTAGGATTGCGTCCAAACGTTCGGCGCGCAGTTGCATGTCCGCGAGCTGCTGCATGAAACTGCTTCGCAGTTGCGGCATGGTTTTCAGCCGCGGATACATACGCTGCAAAATCTTTTCGCTGGTGCGCAGCTGTCGCAGCTCGGCGACCACCGCGATCTCAAATTCGTCATGCGCTTCTATTTGCGCGGGTTTTGGTTTGGTTGCCCTCATGGGACACAAACTGAGCAATTTCGCTGCCAAGCGAGCCCATGAGGCAAATAGCTTAGAGATGAGTTACTTAGAGTTGAACTAAAGCTAGTTACTTCAGCAGTTTGTCGATTTCCGGAAATAATCCCGCACCTTCAAAAACCGCTTGAGTAGATTCTTCATACGCAAAGTCATTGCGGATCATGCCCTGCTTATCGATCAGGAAAAGGTGCGGAACTGAGAGTTGTCGCATGGTGTTAGGCGTGGCGTTGAAATAGGACGCGGTCATTTGTCCCATGTCGCAGACCACGGGAATGGTGACGTTGTTGGCGCTGACGAATTTGGACACTGTCTCCTGATTATCGGGCGGGAGAACCACCTCCAGGATCGCCACTTTGCCGCCGTAATGCGCCTTCACCTGCTCCAGTGTGGTGGACAAGAGAAGGCAGTGCGGGCAGCGCGTGGACATAATATCGATAAGCACCACCTTGCCCGCGAAGTCTTGCAGATCGTAGTAATGCTGATAGCTGGGATCGGGCAGCGCGAAGCCGGGCGCGCGGCGGTTCGACAATTCGCCGGAGGCGGCGAAAGTTACCCCCGTGGCGATCAAAAGGAAGCAAAAAATCGGGCGGATCATAAGCTTAACTTACCAACTTTCGGAGAGATTCAGTGTATGGCGCGCGCGCCACGCCGCGTTCGGTGATGATGGCTGTGACGTAGCGGTTCGGCGTGACGTCGAAGGCAGGATTGGCTACCTGGGTTCCTTCTGGTGCCACGGGCACGCCTTGAACGTGAGTAACCTCGGAGGCCGCGCGCTGCTCGATCGGGATCTCATCGCCCGAGACCAGGCTGAGGTCGAGCGTGGAGATGGGCGCCGCCACGTAGAACGGCACGTTATTTTCTTTGGCGAGAACGGCAACCGAGTAGGTGCCGATTTTATTGGCGACATCGCCATTGGACGCGATGCGGTCGGCGCCCACCACGACGCACCCGATCCGGCCCGAGTGCAGAAAATGGCCGGCCATGTTGTCGGTGATGAGCGTTGCGGGGATATGGTCGTGTTGCAGTTCCCAAACGGTGAGTCGCGAGCCCTGCAGAAACGGGCGGGTCTCGTCCGCGAAAACGTCGATCTTTTTGCCGGCAGCCACCGCCGCCCGAATCACGCCCAGGGCCGTGCCATAGCCGGCCGTGGCAAGCGCTCCCGCGTTGCAGTGCGTGAGCACCGTCTTTCCGTCGGGAATCAGCGGCGCGCCGTTCTTGCCGATGCACTCGTTGATGGCGATGTCTTCCAGGCGAATCTGAACGGCTTCGGCGATCAGCCGTTCGCGAATTTCCTCAAAGGTGAGCGCGCTGGATTCCGTAAAGACGCGGCGCATGCGTTCGATGGCCCAAAACAGATTGACCGCGGTGGGGCGCGTGCTACGGATGGTTTCGCAGACTTGGTCGAATTCCGCGCTCGATTTCGCGTGCCGCATGCCTAGCGCAATTCCCATGGCCGCAGCGACGCCAATGGCCGGCGCGCCTCGAATCACCATGGAACGAATTGCTTCGGCGACTTGATGGTGATCGGCACATGTGACGTAAACTTCCTGGCGCGGAAGGCGGGTCTGATCGATCATGACGACGCCGGCGTCGGTCCACTGTATGGTTTCGATCATGGAATACGGGTTCGCCACAGTAGCGCGGCGAATTGAGCGAGATTGAAAGTGGAATGCATCAGTGCGCTAGTGATTGTGGATCGAGTCTTGTACTTGGCCCAGCCGAAAACACAGCCGACCAACGAGATTAACAACATGTACTGCCACGACCATTTGTATTCATAGCCATGCGCGCTTCCGAAGATGACGCCCGTGATCACAATGCCGCCCGCCGTTCCGGCGCTGCGCATCAGCAGCGGCATTAAGAATCCGCGGAAGGCTAGTTCCTCACAGACCGGGCCGAGAATGACGACTAATGTTCCGAGCAAAACAACCGTGCCGCGTGAGCCTAGCATGTCTTCGAACGGGAGTTCGATTTCCGGTGTCCGCAGAGCCACGCCCAACAAGCCGATGGAGATCATGAGCAGCGGCCCGGCCAGAATCGCGCCCGCAGCGGCGCTAAAGGAAATGGGACGCCAGCCAAGAGACTGCCAGAAGCGGCGGTCATACCGGATCCGAAACAGCGCGGCGACGGATCCGAACACGAGGAAATACCAGATGCTCTGGCTGAGCAGCAGCATGAGCGGCATCGGGGTGTGGAAGAAGAACGCGGTCACCCGCACCAGCAGCGTAGCGATCAGCAGGCAAGGCACGCACAGTCCGATGAAGAAGAAGAGGTCGAGGTAACTCCAGAACGGTTGTGGGTCGTGGGGGGTGGGCGAAGGCGCGGGTTCGGGCTGCGGAATCATGACGTGCGCTCGATTAATGCCGCGGCGAGTAGCGGGATCATGATCTCGTGATGTCCGGTAATGGAGTAGCCATGGCCGCCGGCGCCGGCGTGGGGTCGTTCGACGACATTGAGCTTCGGCCGGTAATGCTGCAGGAAATCGAAATTGACGGTGGTGAAATTCGCGAGCGGATTGCCAAGGTTACGGACCACCGAGACAGCTTTCAAGAACACTTCCGGCAAAACTACGGCGGAACCTACATTAAGATAGACGCCGCCGTCGTGGATGTCCTTGACGAGCGAGCAGAGCAAGCGGAAGTCGTGGTGTGTTGCACGGCCCAGAGCCTCGCCGTTCGCGCTGGGATGTGTGTGCGGGGTATCGGTTCCGATGGCGACGTGGACGGTGACAGGGGTCGAGTTGCGGTATGCCTCGCACAACAAGCTGGACGCCGCAAAGCGCGGATCGGCGATCGTTTCGAGATGATGGCCGAGCGACTCGCCGAAACCCTGGTTGCCGTCCAACGCCGCGTTAAACTCGCGGCCGGTTTCCTCGGCTGCGCCAAAGCTGCCATCGGGGAGGACGACTTCGACATCTTCGCTGGTTTGGCCGGCGATGGCGATTTCGAAATCGTGAATCGCGGCGGCGCCGTTCAATGCGAATGCAGTCGCGTAACCGCGGCGCATGAGATCGATAAGAATGGGCGCGAGGCCGCACTTGATGACGTGGCCGCCGAGTCCCCAGATGATCATCTTCTTACGAGCGCGAGCGTTGGCCAGCGCATCGATCACGGAGCGCAGGGAATCGGCCGCGAGAATATGCGGGACCGAATCGAAAAAGCCGGCAATGCCGCCGCCTGTGTAAGGCTTGCCAAAATGTTCGATGCGGACTTTGCCGCCGCGCGCCTGGATGGGCACCGTTTTGAGGCCCTGAAAGCTCAGAGGCTGCTGGACGTACTTACTCATGCGACTTTCCTCAAGCGCGCATTCCTCATGCGACTTTGCCCGCGTGCAGCACCCTTTCGAGCGCTTGCGCGGTGTAGCTTTTCTTGAATCGCAGGAGTTGCTCGGGCGTTCCGGAAGCCACAACGTTGCCGCCGCGATCGCCGCCCTCCGGACCCATGTCGATAATCCAGTCGGCCGATTTGATCACATCTAATTGATGTTCGATCACAATGACAGTATTGCCCAGGTCGACCAGGCGTTGGAGCACATCGAGAAGCCGCTTGACGTCCTCGAAATGCAGGCCGGTGGTGGGTTCGTCCAGGATGTAGAGCGTGCGGCCGGTTTGGCGTTTGCTTAATTCGCGTGCGAGCTTAATGCGCTGGGCTTCGCCGCCCGAGAGCGTGGTGGAGGATTGGCCAAGATGGATGTAGCCGAGTCCGACGTCATGCAGCGTGCGCAGTTTGGCGTTGATCTGCGGAATGTTTTCGAGAATCGGAACGGCGTCCTCCACGGTGGCTTCCAGCAGGTCCGCGATAGATAGGCCCTTGTACTTCACTTGCAGTGTTTCGCTGTTGTAGCGGCGGCCGCGGCAGACGTCGCAAGTGACGTAGACGTCCGGCAGGAAATTCATTTCGATGCGCTTGAGCCCGTCGCCCTGGCAGGCTTCACAGCGTCCACCCTTGACGTTGAAGCTGAAGCGGCCGGCTTTGTAGCCGCGCTCGCGCGATTCAGGAAGCATCGCGTAGAGCTCGCGGATGGGCGTGAACACGCCGGTGTAGGTCGCCGGGTTGGAGCGAGGAGTGCGGCCGATGGGCGATTGATCGATCTCGACCACCTTATCGATGTGTTCCAGGCCTTCGATGGAAGTATGCTCGCCTGGGGTGTCGTGTGAGCCGTAGAGCTCGCGTGAGAGAGAGCGATAGAGAATGTCGTTAATGAGTGTGGATTTGCCGCTGCCGGAAACGCCCGTGATGGCGATGAAGCAGCCCAGCGGAAACTCGACGGTGACGTCCTTGAGATTGTGTTCGCGCGCTCCATGCACGATGAGTTTCTTGCCGTTTCCGTGGCGGCGTCCGGTGGGCGGTTCGATGCGCACCGCGCCGGAGAGATATTGGCCGGTGAGTGAAGCGGGATTTCTTTGGATCTCGCGCGGAGTTCCGGCCGCGACCAAAGCGCCGCCAAGACGCCCAGCGCCGGGGCCAAGATCGATGACGTAGTCGGCGCGCTCAATGGTCTCGGCATCGTGCTCTACCACCAGGACCGTGTTGCCGAGGTCGCGCAGACGCGTAAGCGTGTTGAGGAGACGGTCGTTATCGCGCGGGTGCAGTCCGATGGAAGGCTCGTCGAGGACATACAACACGCCGCGAAGTTTCGAGCCTATCTGCGTGGCCAGACGTATGCGCTGCGCTTCGCCGCCGGAGAGCGTGGCCGCGGATCGCGCGAGGCTCAAGTAGTTGAGACCGACCGCGGTTAGGAATTCGAGGCGGTTGCGAATCTCTTCGACAACCCGCGCGGCGATCTGCTGCTCGCGATCGTTGAGCTTCCAGGACTTGACGACGGCGAGCGCGCGATCGATGGACATTTCGGTCAGCTCGCCGAGGCCAGCGCCCTTAACTCGCACCGCGAGGCTGCTGGGCCGGAGGCGGCGTCCGCGGCAATCGGGACAAAGCGCCGGCGACATATAGTCCATCAGCCACTCTCGATAACCGGCTCCCGCTTCTTCGTAGGTGTCGGTGAGGATCTTGATGATGCCGTCGAATCCGTTGCCGCCTTCGAGCAGCAGCGTTTGCGACTTCTTGGGCAGCTCCTCGAACGGCTTATCGATTTTGATGCGCAGCCGCGCCGCGCCTTCCGTGAGCTGTTGCTGCATGTAGGAGGCGCTGGCGCCGGGGCCGAGTCCGCCATCCAGCAGGGGCTTGGAAGAATCCACAATAACTTTCGCGGGATCGAAGCTCCAGGTGCTGCCGAGTCCATGGCAAGTTTCGCACGCGCCAAAGGGGCTGTTGAAGGAGAACGAGCGCGGCTCGAGCTGCGGGATGCTGGCGCCACAATTGGGACAAGCCAGCTTTTGCGAATAGAGCTTCTCTTCGCCGTTGACGACCGAAACCGTGACTAGTCCGTTGGCCAGCTTGGCGGCGGTTTCGATGGAGGCTTCGATGCGTTTCTCCGAGCCGGGCTTGAGCGGAAGACGATCGACCACGATTTCGATGGTGTGGTTCTTGCGCTTGTCGAGCGGGATCTCTTCGTCGAGAGAACGCAGGACGCCGTCCACGCGGGCGCGCACAAAGCCCTGGCGCGAAAGTTTTTCGAGATCCTTCTTGTACTCGCCCTTGCGGCCGCGCACGATGGGCGCGAGGATCATGATGCGCTCGCCTTCGGGTAGCGCGAGGATTTGCTGCAGGATCTGCTCAGTGCTCTGGCGCGAGATTTCGATGCCGCAGGTGGGGCAATGCGGGACGCCGGTGGAGGAGTAGAGCACGCGCAAATAGTCGTAAATTTCGGTGATGGTGCCGACGGTAGAGCGCGGGCTGCGGTTGGTGGTTTTCTGCTCGATGGAGATGGCGGGGCTGAGGCCGTCGATGGAATCGACTTCAGGCCGCTCCATTTGATCCAGGAACTGGCGCGCGTATGGCGAGAGCGTCTCGACATAGCGGCGCTGGCCTTCGGCGTAGATGGTGTCGAAGGCGAGGGAGGATTTGCCGGAGCCGCTGAGGCCAGTGATGACGGTGAGAGTGTTGCGAGGAATTTCGACGTCGATATTTTTGAGATTGTGCTGGCGGGCGCCGTGCACGGTGATGCGTTTGAGCATTGTCGCGGGGGGACTTCCTATTTTAGCAGGTGGTGGGAAGGTTGCTGGTTGTTGGTTGCTGGTGGGTAGTGATTGGTGGGTGGTGGGTTTGTGCGTTGTGGGTTTGTGGGTTGTGGGGTGTAATCTAAAAACAGAGTGCTATGAGCAAGGTCGAAAATCTCGAGGGGCAGGTGAAGCAGCTCAGCTCTGAGGAGTTGCGAGCGTTTCGCGAGTGGTTCGTCCAGTTCGATGCCGAGGCCTGGGATCAGCAGTTCGAAGCGGACGTACACAATGGGAAACTGGATGAATTAGCTGCGCGAGCTTTGCGCGACCACAAGGCGGGGCGGTCTACCGAGTTGTGATTCACCGGGCGGCGCCGGACTTCTGGGTCTGCTACCGCGCCCTTCCCCTCCACGTGCGGGCTCTTGCCGATAAAGCATTCGCCTTGCTGAAAACTGATCCTCGGCATGCGTCGCTCCATTTTAAGAAGGTCGGCGTGTTTTGGTCGGCGCGTGTCGGAATTCACTACCGCGCGGTAGGCGTGGACCTATCTGACGGGGTGCTTTGGTTCTGGATCGGCAGCCACGCCGACTACGACAAACTGGTGGGTTGAGCGGGTACCTGGGTATCGCTCGGATCAGAGTCAGCGGCCTGATCGTCCTGAGTATGTTCTTTATCATCAATGCGAGTTGACGAACTCTCGCCCCGCGAAAATGACGATGCCGCCGCCTGCGCTGCCAGCATCTCCGGGGTGTCTTCCATTTTCGGTTCGATGGAAACCAACATTTGGCTGCGGGGCAGCAGGTAAACCAGGTAAATGGAGCCCGCTTCGAGCGCGCGATAGGCCGCAAGATTGACCGGCATGGTAAGGTATCGCAAGCAGAAGAAATACTTTTCGATAGGATCACGCCCGTTGGGGCGATTGATGGTTTCTTCCCGGGCGATCACGCGGCCTTCCTGCACGGTCACTTTGCGATCCACGACATCGGCGCAGACTGCCAATGAAACACGAAAAGCAATGATTGCAGCAATAGCAAGAGAAATTACGATTGAACCCAGCATGATCACACCGGCCATTTTCCCCTGAGCCTCGAACAGCTCGTTTACGTGAGTAATGTCGTGAATCAACGCGGGCATCGCGTCGAGGAACGAGATCTTCTGGCGGGTGGACGTGATGTGGGTCCACACCAGGAATGGCGCCACCGCAAAAAGCCACGTCAGGAATACGGGCTGAAAGCAGGTGCCGGCGAGCCTTTTGGCTTGCTCCTTGGAAAGCTGTCCTTTGCGATTGGCCTCTAGCGACTCGGGTGAGAATTGCAGCGCCTTGGACAGGTCAAGCAAGACTCTTTCCTTGGAACGGAATGTTGTGTTGTCTTCAATCACTTAAGTGACCACTTTCGACACATCGACTGATGCCGGGGGATACTTTAACGGCATCGCTCCGATTTTGGGAGAATTGGCACTTGATCCGGCTGTTCATTGCGTTCCTTCTGGTTGCGGCGGCGGGCCAATCCGCTAAAGCCCCCGTGGACGAGTTTCGCGCGCGGCGGGCCGCTTTGCGGCACTCGCTCGACGATGGCGTGTTCCTGCTCAAGGGACAAACCGAAGGTTACGATCCGATCTTCCGCTTCGCGCAGGAGCCGAATTTCTACTACCTCACCGGCTGGACCGAACCCGGCGCGGCTCTGCTGCTGACTCCGTCGGATGAAATTCTGTTTCTGCCGCGGCACGATCAACGCGCGGAGCGGTACCACGGGAGGCGCACATCGGCCGAGGACGCTGATGCGCGCGCGGCCACCGGGTTCGACAAGATTCTGCCGATCGAGAAGCTCGAATCCGAACTGGACGCCACTCTCGCCGAGCATTCTCGTATTTACGCGCCTTGGACCGAAACCTACGCCGGGCAGTTGCGCGCGCGCTATCCCTTTCGCGACGTTGCCGACGCCACTCCGCTGATCACCCGGCTACGCCTCAAGAAATCGCCTTCCGAGATTGCCGCGATCCAGCACGCCACCGACGTCAGCGTCCAGGCTCATCGCGCGGCTTGGAAGCGCGTGACCGCGAGCAAATTCGAATATCAGATCGCCGCAACGCTCCTGGATGCGTTTCTCGATGGAGGCTGCGAGGGCCCGGCCTATTCACCGATTGTCGGGTCGGGTCCCAATGGTCCCATCCTGCACTACATGGCCGACCAGCGGCGCATGGATCGAGGCGAACTGGTCCTGATCGACGCGGGCGCCGAGTGCGACGAGTACTCGAGCGACATCACCCGCACGGTTCCAGTGGACGGCAAATTCACGCCGCGCCAGCGCGAGGTCTACCAGGTTGTACTCGGTGCGCAAAAGGCGGCGATTGCGGCCGTCCAGCCGGGCGCGTGGCTCGGGGGCGACGCTGGAAATTCGCTCACCAAAATCGCGCGCGATTACATGGATGCCCACGGCAAGGATCAACATGGCGAAACGCTGGGCAAGTATTTCACCCACGATATCGGGCATCAGGTGGGCCTGCAGGTGCACGATCCACCTGCGAGCGGGCCGCTGGAAGCGGGCATGGTGATCACCATCGAGCCCGGCGTCTACATAAGTGAAGAAAAGCTCGGCATTCGCATCGAGGATGTGGTGCTGGTGACCGCGAACGGCGCGAAAGTGCTGAGCGCGGCGCTGCCCAAGGAGCCGGACGAGATTGAAGAAGCCGTCTCCAAGTAAGGTAACGCTCGGCTACGTCGCCATCCTGGGCGCGACCCTGGCGCTGGCGATTCTCGCCGGATGGACCGCGCTGGCTGCGGCGATCGACGACTACGCTTACGATTGGATGTACCGCCTGCATCCCCCGGCGGCCGTGAGTCCGCAATGCCTGATCCTCGCGATTGACGATGCTACCTTCAGCGCGATGGGAGGCGTGGCCGCTTATCGCCCCATGCTCGCCAAAGCGCTCGAATTGCTGGCGCCCGTGCAGCCAAAGGTGGTGGCCATCGACATGGTGCTCGCCGATAAAGAGAATGCGGCTGAGGACGATCGCCTGCTGCATGCCATGCAGGCGACCAAGAACCTGGTGCTGGTGGCGCATCTCCAGAATGGCCGGTGGGAAAATCCGCTGGATGAGTTTCGCGGCGCGGCCACCGCGCTGGGGCATGATCGGGCCGACGAACTATCGCGCGATGGCGTCACACGGCAGATTCCCCTGGAAGAACGCACCGAACACGAGCGTCATTGGGCTCTGGCACTGGAGACGTTCCGGCTGGCGCGCGGTCAGCGAATCCTCGAATCGCCGGAGGATCTCCAGATCGGAAGCGAAGTGATTCCCGCTCCTCGGACCGCGGACAGCGACCGGGCTCTACGCGTGCTCTTCTCGCGAGAGCCGATCCCGCAAATCTCGCTTCTAGAGCTTGTGAAGAGGCCTGAACTGGCCCAGCGTTTTCGGGGACAAGCCGTCTTCGTAGGCGTAACGTCCATTTCGGCTACCTATGACCGCGTGGCGACTCCCAACGGACAGGGCCGCATCCCAGGCGTGGAGGTCCACGCGCAGCTTTTTGAAACCTTGGAACACGGCCAATTCCTGACGAACGCATCGAATCTCACGGTCTTGGGCTTCTGTGTCGCGGTTGGCGTGCTGATGGGACTCGTCTTCGCGTTTCTTTCCGGTTGGCGGGCCTATGCCGGAGCGGGAGTCTTGCTGGTGGCGGCGCACGCGACGCCGTTTCTCGTCTTCCGCGCGGGCGTCGTGTTTCCGTTCTTCGCGCCGCTGGCCTCGGCGTGGCTCACGGGGATCGCCGCCGCAAGCTATCAGCACTTTGTAGTACGCCGGGCACTGCGGGAGTCAGAAACCGAACGTCATCGCTACCAGCAGGCCATCCACTTCGTGACTCATGAAATGCGCACGCCGCTCACGGCCATTCAGGGGTCTAGCGAGCTGATGGGCCGCTACAACTTGAGCGAGGAGAAGCGCAAGCAGATCGCCGAGATGATTAACGTCGAGTCCAAACGCCTGGCGCGCATGATCCAGACCTTCTTAGACGTAGAGCGTTTAAGTGACGGCCAAATGGAGCTGAAGAAGGAGCCGTTCGAAGTTCGGGAGATTGTCGAGGCCTGTCTAGGGCGTGTACGTCCGCTCGCGGAGCGCAAGAATATCCATATCCTTACGCGAGAGCTGGATGGAGGTCTCGAAGGCGATCGAGAGCTGATGGAGTACGCCGTCTACAATTTGCTCACGAACGCCGTGAAATACTCGCCCGCCGATACCCAGATCACGGTCGGGTGCCGAACCGCAGGCACCCAACTGCGCCTTTCGGTCCAGGACCAGGGCATCGGGATGGACGCCAAGGAGCTGCGCCAGATCTTCCAGAAGTTCTATCGGACCAAGCGCGCCGAAGCCTCGGGCGAAGCGGGCACCGGGATCGGCTTGTCCATCGTGGAGCAGATTGTTCACCATCACGGCGGGAAGATGGAAGTGACCAGCCAGCCGGGCCACGGTTCGTGTTTCACGGTGGTGTTTGCGGCAGGCACGCGTGCGTCGCGGTCTCCGGCTGTGTCAGTCTAATAATGTAGGGTGGGTGAGCGTGCAGCGACTTCTGGTGGTTGAAGACGATAATTCCGTCCGAAATACGATCCGGACTTTTCTCGAATTGGAAGGCTATATCGTAGATGCCGTTTCCTCTACCCGGGAAGCCCTGGAGCGTCTGGGCGCCGATTCCTATCCCATCGTCATCTCGGATATTTACATTGATGAGCGCACCGGCCTGGATGTGCTCGAACGGGCGCGCAAAAGCAACCCCAACTGCGCGGTAATTCTGATGACCGCCCGCGGGACCATTGAAACGGTGATGAAAGCCACGCAGGGCGGCGCGTTCGACTATATCGCCAAGCCGTTCGAGCTGGACCGCATGCTGGACACCGTGAAGCGCGCCGAGGCTTCGGTGGGGCAGCACCAGGATGACAAGGATTCCGAAATTGAAGACTTGCCGGAAAGCGAAATGGTGGGGAGCTCGCCCAAAATGGTCGATATCTACAAGACTGTCTCACTGGTGGCGCCTACCAATGCTACGGTGCTGCTAGAAGGCGAAACCGGTACCGGCAAGGAAATGATCGCGCGCATGATCCACAACAACAGCGCGCGCTCGCATCAGCCATTCGTGCCGGTGGACTGCGGATCCATCGCGCCATCGTTGCTCGAAAGCGAATTGTTCGGCGCGTTGAAAGGCGCCTACACCGGCGCCGACCGCGATCGCATGGGCGTTTTCGAGGCGGCCAACAATGGCACGGTGTTTCTGGACGAGATCGGCGACCTGGAGCTCGGCTTTCAACTGAACCTGCTGCGATTCCTGCAGGAGAAAGAGATCCGTCCGCTGGGCTCGCCGCGCGGGAAAAAAGTGGATGTGCGCGTGGTTGCGGCCACCAATCGCGATCTGCAAAAGATGGTGGACCAGGGCAAATTCCGCGAGGATCTTTGGTATCGGCTGAACGTGGTGCGCATTATCCTGCCGCCTCTGGTGGAACGGCGCGGCGATGTTCCGCTGCTGGCGCACTATTTTCTGAAGAAATATAACGAGCGGTACGGACAACAGGCGAAAATCACGGAATCGGCGCTGCGAGCGCTGGAAAATTACAGTTGGCCGGGGAACGTCCGCCAACTGCAACATATGATCGAACGGCTGGTTATCGTAACTCCGCAGGGGCGCATCGACGACCCCGCCGTGCGCGAAGCCATCGAGCTTACAGAGCCACGCGACACTGCCAGCGAGAGCCTAGCCGATACCGAAGCCGACCAGATCCGGCGCGTACTGGCAGCCACCGGCGGAAACAAAAGCCGCGCGGCAAAAATCCTGGGAATCGAGCGGAAGACGCTCTACCGTAAGCTGGAACGCATGGCACTGTAAGGCGGTGGGTAACCGATGCCAAAGGAAGACAGCCTGGATGAACGAGAGCCATGGCGGCCGTCCCCGGAAGAAGAGCAGGCCGCGAAAGCTCATTTTAGGAGGCTCGCCCTTTCATGGGTTGCTGCCGCCGCTGGGGCTCTCGTCGGCTTTGTCGTTTTCAACGTCGCCTTCATCTGGTGGGCGGTCTGGCGTTACCCACATAACAACTCAATGGCGGGCGTGGTTGGGATCCTTTACGGTTTACCAGTCGGTGCGGCATGCGGGGCCGTCACCTTCTCTTTGGCGTTTCGCAAAATGAAACTGCGCGGACTGATTCGCACCTAATCCGGCTCCCTCACGGTCGCGGCTCGGTAACGGACTGCCGGGAGCGCTCGTATCGAATCGGCAGTCGCTCAAAACAAAGCGACTAACGGCCTGTCATTTCGCGCGTATCAGGAATATACTGATGCTGGCTCGTATACATACCGGACTTATAGGGAGGTTATCTATGTTCGAAAGCCTCGACGAGCAAATTAAACTGGACGAACATAAAAGCACGTCCAGTACCGAGCGGGCACTCCGCTGGATCCTGATGATCGCGATCGCACTGATCGTTTTCGGTGCAATCTATCTGGGCATTCACTCGATGCAAGGAATTTAGGCCGCTCAATCCGCTGCTAACATTCTCGGCTGGGAGCAGGAACCGATGGCCCGCATGACGGCCTTCACGCGCTGGGAATACTCTGGCAGGGGGTTGTAGAGCTGCAGCTTGCGGTCGACGTCCTTGCCCCTGTATCTATTGGACCTTCCAAGCTGAGCCGCCACGTAGTGGATTCCGGCGCGCACCGAGGGAAAGCGCTCTTTGCACGAATCCCAGCCGAAAACGTTGTTATTTCTGTAATCCTTGCCTCCGCTGGATTCAATGAAGGAGATGCTGGGCAGCAGTCTCCAATCCAGCTCGTTTTGGTCGGCGGCCAACAGAAAATCCTTTGCCGAGTCCCGAAGCGGGCAATCCCGGTCGGCAAAGAACTTGGTCAGCCGGGACAGACGCGGATCGTTCTGGTCGACTGTCGGCTGCGCTCGATACTGCTGGACGCTGGTGGTAAACGGTGCTGCCAGCAGTCCTGCAACCACGAGGACATTCTTCATTCGGTAGTTCCTCCCTAATGCTTATCTCCAAGCGGAAGGCGCTTGGTTTTGGAAATCTATGAAAACGAAAGAGTTAGGTAATTGCTGCGCGGTTAGTACTTTAAAATCAATCACTTAGCGGATAGCAAGGTTATGTCCGACCCCGCAAGTATAGCATGTGGGGTGAGATGTCAAGGCGTCGCGGGAACCTACGCCCTTCGGCGACTGTACCCATGACCGACCGTTCCTAAATCCGCTATCACGGCTATCGCGAGCCATAGCAGGTTAATCCCTGCCACCGGCAAGCCGCTATTGACCATCCACGCATACACCAGTGTTGTGAATGGCAAGAATATGAAGCCAAGGATGAGGAGAAGGATAGTGTTGTGGAACGGGCGGTCCAGGTAATGGGTGAACAGCCACAGGAGCGCCAAAGCCACGCGCGGAAACAGCAGGATCACGAACAGAAATAGGCATGGCATGAGTGGTCCCTCCTTGGACGCACGTTCGCTGCAAGTGTTTCAACTCGTGACATCATAGCGCAAACGTTGGGTGATGAATGATGCGTGGAAAGAGCTGGTACGCTAGACCGTACGAGGAGGGCACGCAGATGGCGAAGGTACTGATCACGGGAACCAGCTCCGGAATTGGACTGGCGACGGCGTTGGAACTCGGCCGGGCAGGGCACCAGGTTTACGCCACGATGCGCAATCCTGCGCGAGCGCCGGAACTGGGTGAACGGGCGGCGAAGGAAGGACTGCCGATTTCGATCCTCACCATGGATGTGGATTCCGACCAGTCCGTTGCGGAGTGCTTCGCAGCTATCCACCATATCGATGTTTTGGTCAACAATGCCGGAATCGAGCGGCAAGGCTCGGTGGAGGAACTTCCCATGGAAGAATTTCGGGCCACCATGGAGACCAACTACTTCGGAGCTCTGCGCTGCATTCGCCAGGTGGTAGGCCCCATGCGGGGGCGAAGGAGCGGTTGCATCATAAATGTCAGCTCCGTGGCGGGAAAGATCGCGGGTTTGTCACTCACGCCATATATGGCGTCGAAGTTCGCGCTGGAGGCCCTCAGCGAAGGGCTGGCCGGGGAAATGAAGGCGTTTGGCGTGCGTGTGGCCATCGTGGAACCCGGCATCATCGAGACGCCGATGGCGCACGCAGTCTGCAACCCGCCTCCATCGCTTTACCAGCAGGGAAGGAACAGCGCGGCGCTATTTAAGGCGTCACTCGAGCATCCAGCGCCGCCGTCCATTATCGCCGCAGTAATCAAAGACATCATCGAAAGCGGCACCTGGAAACTGCGGCATCCTTGCGGACCGGACGCCGAGCCATTTCTGGCTTGGCGCGCCGCCATGACGGATGAAGAGTGGATCGATCTCAATGCGCTGGACTCCGAGGGTTTTCGAAGGCGCGTGAAGAAAGACTTCGGTCTTGACCTACCGGCGGAGGATGCCGCCCGGGCCTAGACAACGCTGCTGACCAGGATTTGTTCCGCGCCGCGCGTTCGCAGCCTGGATCCGATCCATACCGCAGGCGGAAATAGCACCAGCAGCGCCAGCGCGAACCAGTGCGGCTGAACGTGCCAGCCCAGGATAGTTGAAACGATACCCGCGAATTCGCCGAAGATCATCAGCCCCAGCGTCGCCGTGCGAGCGGAGGCGCGGGCGCAGGTGGCGCACAAATACCCACCGGCGACTGTGTACAGCGTGTCAGTGCACAGCACGATGACGAAATAATAGAGCGGCGGTGTGGACATGTTCCGGAACCCCGGAATCGCCGCTGCAAAGATCTGGTCTGTGAGAACCACCAGGATGCCAATCGCGATATACCCGGCCAAAACCGATCCGATGATACGCAGCATTTGGTTTCATATCATAGCGCATTCGCCGGCTGTTTTCGATATACAATCGAGATAGTCCACCCTACGAGTATGAGCTTGGCAATCGAGCAAATCACTCGCGAAAGCATCGTGATCCTGGTGCTGGGCGGACGACTCACGTTTCGCGAATCCGATGACTTGTTTGACAGGATTCGGGCGCTAGGCGCGGCGGGACAGTCGAAAGTGGTTTTAGACCTAAGGCACGTGTCTTACGTCGATTCCACGGGCCTCGGCGCGATAGTTGGCGGCTATGCGTCGCTTAGTAAGCTGAGCGGGTCGCTGAAGCTGGTGAATCCCAATAAGCGCACCATGGAGCTGCTGTTGATGACGCAGCTCAACACGCTGGTGGGGGTATTCGAGGATCTGCAGAGTGCCGTGGACAGCTTCACTACGCGCGCAAGGTCCAGCAGTTCGACGTCTTCAGGCTGATCAGTCGATCCGAACGGCATCTTAAGGAATATGCCGGCCTAATACGAGCTCGGATAAGCTCCAGCACAGGCACAATACTGAGCCGAGGGCCGTCAGACCCCCCGGCCTTCGGCCGAGAAGTTTGACCCAGACCAGGTACATCGGAAGACATGAGAGGCCGAAGACAATCGGGAGGTAGAAGCACGCCATGCGCACGGCGGAGCCCAGAGACAGCGAGTCGACGAGAACGTAGCGCGATGCCTGGGCGAAGAACGCTAGCACGAGCGCTGCGCCGGCCAGAAAAATGCAGCGGCGTTGGAACCTTTCGTCTCGCGCCGCCTCGTCGAAGGACACCTCACCGAACAGACGGCTATCGATCGCATCCCTGATTGTGAAACGACTCGGCGATCGGCTCAGTTGGTTGAGCAAATCAAGTGAGGCATTTTCCATTTCAAGATCGATGGTGCGCAGTTTGGTGGACAAGTATAGGTAGAACCATAGCGAGACCAGACCGACCAAAAGGCCGAAGGCCATGGGCCAAAGCGATTCCGACAGCCGTTTAGCGAAGGCCGCCATAATGGCCGTCTTTTCGCCGGTAACGCCCTGAAACGAGTTTACGATACCCAATATGGTGCCAAAGATTCCGACCCATGGAGCGAGCGATGCTATGGTCGCGAGGCTGTACAGTCCCCCTTTCAGTCCTTCGTGCGCGACGGCGGAAGAACGTTTCGAAGCTCGGCTGACCGCTTGGAGTACCTCACTCACTATTTCTTCTTAACCTATCTGAAACGCAAATGGAAGCCCCTGGCTACAGTCGCCGCTACAATAGAGACAGCGATGGTCACCGACGGCATCTACTACGCGCTCGCGTTCTCGGCCGGAGGAGCCCTGCTCTGGTACTTGATCCATCCTGCGTTTGCTGCCCCGTTGTTCCTGCTCGCCCTCTTCTGCCTATATTTCTTCCGCGATCCGGATCGAACAATACCCGACGGTCCCGTCGCTGTCTCGCCGGCCGACGGCAAGGTAGTAAGCATCATCGGCGATGGCGCCGAGTGCACCCGCATCAGCATCTTCCTCAACGTCTTCGACGTTCACGTGAACCGCGCGCCCATCGCCGGCAAGATCACGAACATCGAATACACCAAGGGCCAGTTCCTGGTCGCGAGCCGCGAAATCGCCAGTTCACAAAACGAACGCAACACATTTACTATCGCGGGCGGTGTCGCCGGCGAAACTACCTGCGTCCGTTTCGCGCAGATCGCCGGACTGATCGCGCGCAGAATCGTGTGCTACAAGAAACCTGGTGATGCCGTGGCCAAAGGCGAGCGCGTGGGACTCATCAAATTCGGCTCGCGTGTCGATGTCTTCCTGGGACCCGAGTGGGACATCCAGGTACAAACCGGCGAACGCGTAGCCGGAGGCTCCAGCATCCTCGCCCGGCGAAGGTCGACGTAAATGGGGCTGACGTAGTGGCGCGGCTCAGTTTCAAGGAACGCTTCTTCGACGCCCGGCCGCCCTCGCGGCGTCCCCGGCGCGCCGCCTACGCGCTGCCCACGTTGTTCACCGCGGGCAATATTTTTCTGGGATTCATCGCCATCATCCGATCGGTGGAAGGCGCGCTGCTCGGTGCCAGCGGACAACTCGGCAACAATCCGCATTTCGAGGTGGCCGCCAAGGCCATTGGCGCAGCGGTGGTGCTGGATGGATTGGACGGCCGGATCGCCCGCATGACCAACACCGTCAGCGCCTTCGGCCGCGAAATGGATTCGCTCGCCGATGTCATCACTTTCGGTATCGCCCCCGCCGTGCTCGCCTTCACCTGGGGCGTAGAGTTCGTCACGCCCGGCGGATTCTTGAGGGATCACCGCGCGGGCTACTTCCTGGCCTTTATCTTTCTGTTGTGCGGCGCGGCCCGGCTGGCCCGCTTCAATGTCCAAACCAACCCGGTTCCAAGCAATCCCGGACGCCCGGACCGCAAATATTTCGTCGGCCTTCCCATTCCCGCCGCTGCGGCCGTCGTCGCCGCCATCGTCTACGCCACCGACAGCGTACCTCTGGGGTGGTGGATCCATTCTGCCTTGTGGCTCGGACTGCTCGCCTTGCTTTCGTTCTTGATGGTGAGCACATGGCGCTATCCCAGCTTTAAGGAGATGCACCTCAAAGGACCGCGCTCGCCGCTGATCGTGATTATGTTTGGCGCGCTCATCTACTTGATCTGGAACTATTCGCAGCCCGTGCTGCTGGCGCTCGCGAGTGTATACGTCGCCACGGGCATCGTGATTCGCGCCGCGGGCATTGTCCGCCGCCGCTTCCGTCCGCATAACCCGCCACCGCAGCCCGCACCGCCGCAACCGGAGCATCAACCCAGCTAATGCATACTCATCGAGGCAGTCAACGTAGCACCATCGCCATTGTCGGCGGCGAATCGCTGCTGGGCAAGGAAGTCCACGAGCTGCTGGAATCCCGCAAAGTGCCGGCCACACTCCAGCTGGTGGCCGCCATCGAGGTGGAAGATGCGGCCAAAGGTGCCGCCGCCATTCTCGCGCGCGGGTCGGACGAGCCGCTGGTGATGGCTTCCATCGAGTTGGCCGATTTGGGCGCGGCGCGCGTGGTCATCCTGGCCGGCTCCAAGGCCTCCAGCGAGAAGGCCTACCAGAAGATTCGCGCGGCTAAACCCGCTCCCGCTGTCATCGATGTCAGCGGCGGTTTGGAAGATCTGGCGGAGGCGCGGCTGCGCGCACCCATGGCGGAGCCGCCCGGTTTTGAGGCCGGTGTGGATGTAAAAGGCGCAGTTCAAACCATTGCGCACCCTGCCGCCATCGCATCCGCGCTGCTGTTAACGCACCTCCAGAAAGCCGGGGCGATCCGGCGTTCGGTGGTGGAGATTTTCGAGCCGGTGAGCGAGCGCGGCCAGGCCGGTATCGAAGAATTGCAAAAGCAAGCCGTGGCGCTGCTTTCCTTCAAGCCCCTGCCGAAAGATATATTCGACGCACAGGTCAGTTTCAATATGCTGTCGCAGTATGGGTCCGAAGCGCCGCTCTCACTCGATGAGATCGAGTTGAAAATCGACCGTCACCTGGCGAGCCTGTTGGCCGCCAACGGCGCTCCCATGCCCTCCCTGCGTCTCATCCAGGCGCCAGTGTTCCACGGCTACAGTATCTCAGCCTGGGTAGAATTTGAAGAAAGCCCCGGGATGGATGCCATCTTCCAAGCGCTTGCATCGGCCAACATCGACGTCCGCACCAAGGACCATGAGCCGCCCACCAACGTTGGTGTCGCCGGACAAGGTGGCATCACCGTTGGCAGCATCGCGCAGGATCGCAACCAGCCGCGCGCCTGGTGGTTTTGGGTAGTGACGGACAATCTGCAAATCGCGGCCGAAAACGCCTGGGAGGTTGCACGTGGGTATTCGGACGCCCACTGACTCGAACGCTCAGGCGAGTCCGGACCGATCACCATATGCGGGCGATCGGAACGCGCCTTCCGTCCGATCGCTGCGGGGTCTGGACTGGTTGAATTTTTTTCTCGCCGACGTTCAGACCGGAGTCGGGCCATTCATCGCGATCTACCTGGCTGGATACAAGTGGAACGAACAGAGCGTCGGGCTCGCCCTCACTGTTGGCGGAATCGCTGGAATTCTCATGCAGACGCCGGCCGGTGCGCTGGTGGACCGCCTGAGATCCAAGCGCGCGCTGATTGCCGCGGGAATCGTCGCACTGGCCATGGGAGCGCTGCTGATTGCGTTCCTGCCAAATTTTTGGTCCGTGATGTCTGCGCAGGTCCTGATTGGCGGCACTTCGAGCGTTTTCGCTCCGGCCGTCTGCGCCATTGCAATTGGGATCGTGGGACGTCAGTTGTTCGATCGCCGCCAGGGACGGAACCAGGCTTTCAACTCGGCAGGTAACGTCGCTGCCGCCATATCGATGGGCCTGCTGGGCTACTTCGTTTCCAATCGCAGCATCTTTTTCTTCGTGGCGGCCTGCGCACTTCCGGCTATTCTCACGCTGCTGATCATTCGCCCCGATGAGATCGATTACGGGCGTGCGCGGGGCGCGAAGGAAGGAGAGGAGGGAGGTAAAGCTGAAGGCGTTCGGGTGCTCTTCCGGGATCGCCCGCTGGTCCTCTTCCTGGTTTGCGCCGTGCTGTTCCATTTTGCGAACGCCGCGATGCTGCCGCTGTTGGGCGAGATGCTGGCCAAGGGTAAAGGCCGAAGCTCGATGATTTTCATGTCGGCGTGCGTGGTCACCACACAGCTTGTCATCACGTTGATCGCGGCTTGGGTGGGGCGCAAAGCAGGCTCATGGGGCAGAAAGCCGCTGTTGCTCATCGCGTTTGGAGTGCTGCCGGTTCGCGGACTGCTGTACACGCTGACTCATAACACAGCTGAACTAGTCGCGATTCAGATCCTGGATGGTGTGGGAGCGGGAATCTTCGGCGTGGTCTCGGTCCTGGTGATCGCTGACCTGACGCAGGGTTCGGGGCGTTTTAACCTCACACTCGGGGCCATCAGTACAGCGGTCGGCATTGGCGCTTCGCTCAGTCAGGTCATCGCTGGTTCCATCGTGCATCACTTCAGTTTCAACGCGGGCTTTCTCTTCCTTGCCGCCATCGCGGCGGTTGCGTTCGGCATCCTTTATCTTTTCATGCCGGAGACACGCGAAAAGCAATTTCTGAATCCAATCATCCGAACCAATCCAATCCTATGAGCACGATCCTTCTACTTTCCTTGTCCAACATCTTCATGACCTTCGCTTGGTACGGGCACTTGAAATACGGTCACAACTGGCCACTCTGGAAGGCGATACTGGTTTCGTGGGCGATCGCGCTGCTCGAATATTGCCTGGCCGTGCCCGCCAATCGTCTCGGCTTTGGCGAGTTCTCAGGCTTTCAATTGAAGATCATTCAAGAGGTTGTCACGCTGATCGTCTTCATGGTTTTCGCGGTTACGTTTCTGAAGGAGAAACTCGCGTGGAATTATATCGTTGCGTTCGCCTTTCTCGGCGGCGCCGCGTTCTTCGCTTTCGCGTTCAAGGCGCCCGTACCAGCTACGTGAACAACCATGCAAGGGCTAGAGAGGGATTTCACTATGCGAACAACCCGAATTAGGAGCGGGCTTGGGCTATGGCTCGTAGCCATTTGCGTCTCACTCGGGACGTTTGCGCTCGGCTCCTGCGGTTATCATGTGGCGGGCCAAGCCGACCTGGTGCCGAAGGACGTCCATACCATCGCCGTCCCACCCTTCACTAATGGCTCGGTGAAGTACAAGCTGAACGACTCGCTTCCTGAAGCCATCAGCCGCGAATTCATCACCCGCACCCGCTATAAGCCAGTCAGCGATCCAGGCGAAGCCGATGCCGTGTTGACCGGCAGCGTGGTGCGGTATACCGCCTTTCCCACGCTGATCAACCAAGCCACCGGACGGACCAGCGGCCTGCAAATTATCGTGGTTTTGAACGTGAGCCTAACGGAGCGGGCGACCGGCAAAGTCATCTTCGCGCGGCCTTATTATGAAGCGCACGAGCGCTATGAGCTGTCCACCACTAACAACTACCAATACTTCGACGAGAACGGCGCCGGGTTGCAGCGCTTGAGCAAGGACGTGGCGCGCGATTTGGTGAGCTCGATCCTGGAGAACTTTTGAGCCCCGATCAGTTCCTGCAGCGGATCCAAAAGGCGCCGCCCGCGCCCGCGTACCTGTTTCTCGGCCCCGAAGTGTATCAATTGAGCGCCTGCCGCAGGGCTCTCGTGGACAAGGTGCTCGCGCCGGAAGATCGCGAGAACGGCCTGAGCCGTCATGACCTTGAGGAGACTACTCTCGCAGCGGTTTTGGACGATGCGCGCTCGCTGTCGCTGTTCGCGCCCAATCGCGTAGTGTGGGTTTCGGGCGCCGAAAGCGCATTGCCGCGAGGCCGGGCCGTGAGCGATGACGAGAACGCCGCCGCGGCCGATTTGGCGGCCTATTTGAAGCACCCGAATACTCCCGGATGCGTGCTGGTGTTCGAAGCCAGCCGCTACGACTTCGAAGGTGAAGACCGCGCCAAGATCGAGCGAGTCCAGAAATTCTATGCTGCCATTCCGGAAGTGGTGGAACTGCGGCCGTACACGCTCGAGTCCGCGCGGCGCCTGGCGCAGGATCTCGCCAAGGAAGCCGGCCTGCAAATTGGACTCTCGGAAATCGGACTGCTGGTGGAATCGCTCGCGGCCGACGCCAGCCGCATCGCCAACGAAATCGAAAAGCTGCGGCTCTATACGGCGGGCACGCGCAAGGTCACGGCGGATGATATTCTCCGGTTGGTTCCGAACGCGCAGGCGTCCACCATTTTCGCGCTAGTGGGGGCTTTAGGACGAGGTGATCGAAAGCGGTCGCTCGACAGTCTGGACACGCTGCTGCGGGAAGGCGAGTACCTGCCGTTGGCCTTGACGTTCCTCGCCACACAGTTCCGGCTGGCCATGGCCGCCCGCGAATCCGGGCTCAAAACCTCACAGCAGATTCAAGCGCATTTCACCAAGCAAGGCATTCGCATTTGGCGCGATCGCGCCGAGCAGGTGCAGCAGACGGTCAGCGCGTTCCCCAATGAGAAATTGGCGCGAGCCATCCGCAAGGTCTACTGGGCCGACAAAGCGCTAAGAGACACGCGTCCCGACGACCGGGTAGTGATGGAAGAGTTGGTCCTGAGTCTGACGAGTTAGGCGGCCGCCAGCGCTTTGAGCCTGGCCTGGATCCGGCTCTTGTAGCGCGCCGCGGTGTTCTTCTTGATGATGCCCCAGCGAGCCGAGCGGTCGATCAACGAAAACGTGGCCGGCAGCGCGTCTTGCGCGCCCTTGGCGTCCTTATGCTCGAGCAGCCGGCGCACCGAACGGATCTGGTGACGGAGCCGCGATTTGCGGAGACGGTTGATTAACGTCTTCCGCTTGGTCTGGCGCATGCGCTTCAGCGCTGAGAAAGTGTTTGCCATTCTAGTACAGCTATTAGGATACCGTATGAGCGGGCCGAAACTCAACGGCGCGCCGCGGCCCTATCGGGGACACCCAGAAGAGCGCGACACGAGAGGCTTAAGCGACGGCCAAGCGAATACCAGGCTTGAGATCGAGTGAATCCGCGTACTCGATGTGGAGCACGCGCCGCGGTGCGCCCGTTTCGGCTTTGGACGACGCGTGAATAAGCAAGGGCCGCATCGCGAGAATGCCCCCGCGAGGGACAAGGCAAGTCGCGTGTTCGTGATCCTTCACGTAGTCGCCGACGCCTTGATCGGTCAGCACGCCAGCTAGCTGTGACCCTGGTAACACACGTAGAGGACCATTCTCGCTCGTCGAGTCATCCAGGTGGACTCGGAGCGCTACCACACGCGAGAGCGCCCAGGCTGGCGCGTGCGCGTACCTAATACCTTCCTTTTGCGACCAAGCGGTCAACTCCGCGTCTTCGAACGTAGTTTCCAGCGGCAAGGCCGTGTCCTGATGCCATGGGATCAGCCAATTTGAAGCGCCGGATTTTGCGAAAAGCGTTGCGCGGAAGGGCACTGCACGCCGTCCAAGCGCCTCCTGAGCAATTCGCACCAACCGTCGGTCGTTTGCGAGTTCATTCACCGCTCGATTGGACATTAGATGCCGCGTGCCCGCGCGACCCTTTGGGTTCGGGGCTACACAGAAACTTGCCAGGAATATATCCACTTCCACCGTAGAAAATACGGACGCCTCAACCCCCCATCCTAAATCAGTGATATTCATCGCAACTACCGCCAGTGTAACCAATCCCCAATCCCTAACCGCCCATCCCGTTTGTGTGGCACCGCCGCGCCAAAACCGCTAAAGCTTTCCCCCTAGGGACCGATAGTACAAGTGGGTGCCCCTCACCGAGATATCGCCGGAACTGGCAGACGCCGCTGACGTACTGAGCGACCAGTTACGCGTTCATCTGCACCGCTTGGCGGTCTGCTTGTTGCCGCACGCGGAAACGCTCGACCGGCGCTTCCTGGTCAAGCTGAAGCGCGACAAGTTCGGCCCGCGCCAATTCGATTCGAAAATCCGCGTGGCGCTCGCCGCCATTACTCCCGGGGCCGCAGCCCGTATTCTCGCCAACGGTCAGCCGCCTCTCAAATTCATCGAACAAGTGGAATATAACGGCCGGCGCCTGGCCAAGTTGAATCTTCCGCCCAGCAGCATTGTGGAGGCGCTACAGGAATACGACCGGCTGCTGACGCCGTTATTGCGCAAGCTGCTCCCCAACGAGTACGCGAACTTACAGTGGGTGCGCGAACAACTGCATTTCTGCGTGATTCTGACGCTAAACAACGCGTACTACCAGGTTCGCGAGGCCGAGACACAGGCGTTTTATGAGCTGTTCCGTGTCGAACTGGAATCGCGTAATTTGGATGAGCTGCTGCGCCGATTCCTGGATTCGCTGCTGCATGTCTGCCATGCCGACGCTGGACACCTCTATTTGCTGAACGACAAACGTAGCGCCTGGGTATTGCGGGCGCAGGCTCGGACCCGCGGTCAAGTCCGCCCCGCATTAGCCGAAGTTCCGAATGGCCGCGCGAAAATGCAGACGCTCGCCCATTCCCGGCAGGTCGAGCTCAAAGATGGGGGCTCCGACGGCCTGCTGCTCGACTCCGCCTGGAAGGACCAATTTCAGACCGTCTGGTCCATCCCGCTGGCCACTGGGGGACGCACTGCCGGCGTTATGCAGTTTGCGTTCTCTAAGTCCTACGAATGGCTGCCGCGCGAGCAAGAGTTATTGGCCGCCGCCGCCGAGCGCTGCCTGATGGCTGCGGAAAAGGCCCGTCTGATGGAAAACTTGGCGGCCCGCGAGGATCAGATTCGGCAGCTCGCCGAGCACATGCTCCACGTGGAGGAAATGGAGCGCCGCCGCATCAGCCGCGAGCTACACGATGAGGCCGGGCAGTCGCTGCTGTGTATCCGTCTTCAAATTGAGTTACTGGAACAAGCCCTGCCATCTGAGCACGTGGAATGGATCAGCAAGCTGCGAGAGGCCCGGGATCTCACCGAACACACCATTCTCGAGATGCGCCGCTTGATCGCCGCGCTGAGCCCGGCCGTGCTCGAACAGCTCGGCTTGGGTGCCGCTCTGCGTCAGTTGGTCAACCGTTTTCGGCGCCTGAATCCCATCCGCGTCAAGCTGTTGCTCGGCCGCTTGGGTCGGCTTCCACAACATACTGAAATCATTGTCTATAGGCTTGTGCAGGAATGTTTCAATAACATCGCGAAACACTCCGCCGCCACCGGAGTAAACATTTCCGTCAGTTCGGCCGATGGATGGGTGAGACTGGCCGTTGAGGATAACGGAGTCGGGTTTAGAGTCGAGGAAGCGCTGGCTCGGAAAGACTCGTTTGGACTTTCTGGCATGAGAGAGCGCGTGGCCCTACTTGGTGGCAGGTTTGAAATACGTAGTCATCCCAGAAACGGCTCCGGCAATAAGGCCGGCGATGGGACAAGTATTAGGACCGATATTAGGAGTGGATGGGTTGATCGTAAGAAAAAGGGTCGGGGAACCAAGATCCTGATCCGGCTGCCGGTGGCAAAAGAACCGGCGTCCAGTGCGATCGAACCAATCGCCGCCAAGCCCATGGGAGGAAGAACCGCGCGGAGAATCAGAGCGGCCGGAGCATAGCTCGGAACCGCGGAAGCCGCTGGCAGGAAGCTCAAGCTTAGGAAAGGGTTTCGAGGCAGTTTCAAACTCGGGTACACGTTATGGCAAAGACTCGCATCATGTTGGCGGACGATCACACGCTGTTCCGTCAGGGCATTCGAACTCTCATCTCCGCGGAAGCGGACATGGAAGTGGTGGGCGAAGCGTCCAATGGCGGCGACGCCGTCGAGAAGGCCACAGAACTCCGCCCGGACGTCGTGTTGATGGACATCGGCATGCCCGGCCTCAGCAGCTTCGAGGCCACCCGGCAAATCAAAAAGAATCGGCCGGAAACCAAAGTCCTCTTTCTTACCATGTACGACGATGAAGACTACCTGGTGGAAGGCATGGAAGTGGGCGCCAGCGGCTATGTGCTCAAAGACAGCCCGTCGGCCCAACTGGTCGCCGCCGTCCGCGACATCTGCCGTGGCGGCAGCTATCTGAGCCCGCGCATGCTCTCTCAGCTGGTGGATGATTTCCGCTCGCGCATCAAGTCGGCCAATCGCCTGCCGCGTTTTGCCACGCTCACCACGCGCGAACGCGAAGTTCTCAAGATGCTGGCCGAGGGAAACTCGGTGAAAGAAATCGCCTGCGATCTGAACCTCAGCGTCAAAACCGTGGAAGCGCACAAATTCAATCTGATGCGCAAGCTCGACATCCACAACAAGGCGCAGCTCGTACAGTACGCCATTCAGAAGAAGATCATCAAGATCCCGAACCTGGCCTAAACGCGCCGCGCACTCTCCGCGCTACCATAAAGCCGGTGTGAACCGGCCCATCCTGACAGTACCCGTTCAGAAGGTAGACGGCGATTCTTCCGCGCCCGTTCAGGACCTGCTGGCCGTCGAAGAACCGCTCGAAATTCGCCTGGGCCAAAAGCCCGTCTCCATCACCATGCGGACTCCGGGCCACGACTTCGAGCTTGCCGCCGGATTCCTGTTCACGGAAGGCATCCTCCACCACGCCGCCGAAATTCGCGAGATTCACTGGTCGCCGCCCCACGCCAACGGCAACCCGAGGCAACTCGGCAACTCGGTGACAGTGGAACTGAATCCCGGTGTCGAAGTGGACCTCGATCGCCTGGAGCGCCACTTCTATACCAGCTCCAGTTGCGGCGTCTGCGGCAAAGCTTCCATCGAAGCCATCCAAATGCAGGGCTGCCCTGTGCTGCCGCGCAATGCGCCGTTGATCGAAACCACCATCATTCACCATCTCCCCGAAACGCTACGCCGGGAACAACCGGTCTTTGAACGCACCGGCGGCCTGCACGCTGCGGCGCTCTTCGATCCCCGGGGAAAGCTCCAGCTCTTGCGCGAGGATGTCGGCCGCCACAACGCCGTCGACAAACTTATCGGGGCGGAAATGCTGGCCGGTCGAACACCGCTCAGCGACCGCCTGCTGCTGGTCAGCGGACGCGCCAGTTTCGAGCTGGTTCAAAAAACGCTGATGGCAGGCATCCCGATCCTGGCGGCGGTCGGCGCACCGTCCAGCCTGGCCGTCGAGACCGCGCAGCGCTTCAATATGACCCTGCTTGGCTTCGTTCGCGATGGCAGGTTTAATATCTATTCAGGAGCATCCAGAATCCAATGAAACTCCGCATTCAAGGAAACTCGCTGCGGCTGCGGCTGAGCCAATCCGAGGTGTCGCAGTTCAGCAAAACCGGTTTTGTCGAAGATAGCGTGCAGTTCGCTCCCGGCGTCAGTTTCGCTTACACGCTCGAGTCGTCGTCCAGCATTCCTGCGCCTCGGGCCTCATTCCAGAACGGCTGGCTCAAGTTTCAGGTCCCCGCGGCAGTCGGTATGGAATGGTTCACTACTGACCGGGTCGGCATCTCGGCCGATCAACTGCTCGAATCCGGCAAGAACCTGTCCATCCTGATTGAAAAAGATTTCCAGTGCTTGCACGGGGATGAAGCGCGGGATCCTGACGCCTTTCCCAACCCGCTCGAGACCGTTTCCGAGCCGTGACCTTGCGGCCCCAAAAATGGAAAAGGGCGCCGATTGCTCAAGCGCCCTTCGCCGCGTCGTTCGGAATCGACCCTGGAGTTGTGACTTCTTGGTCCCCTTCTGATCGGGGCTACGGGCCAAACGAACAAACCTACACTATCACGAAATCTTCTCGCCGATCGACTTGGCCTGCAGGAACTGCAACAAATAGTCCGGGCCGCCCGCTTTTGAATCCGTTCCGGACATGTTAAATCCTCCAAAGGGATGCGCGCCCACCATCGCCCCGGTGCACTTGCGATTGATGTATAGGTTCCCGACGAAGAACTGTTCACGTGCCTTGCGAATCTTGTCGCGATTATTGGTGTAGACGGCGCCCGTTAGCCCATACTCGGAATCGTTGGCGAGCTGGAGCGCATGCTCGAAATCGCGCGCTTTCGCCACCGCCAGCACCGGGCCAAAGATCTCTTCCTGAAAGATACGCGACTTGGAATCTACATCCGCAATCACCGTCGGCTGCACGAAATACCCGTCGCCCGGCGCTCGGCCGCCTCCGGCAATCAACCGGCCTTCGTTCTTTCCCACCTCCACGTAATCCAAAATCGATTTCATCGCGCCTTCATTGATCACGGGGCCCATGTAATTCCCCGGCTCATCCGACGGCCCGACTCTTAGCCCGGCGACCTCGGTCTTCAGCTTCTCCACGAACTCATCGTAAATTGCCGCGTCCACAATCGCGCGCGAACATGCCGAGCATTTTTGACCCTGGTACCCGAACGCTGACCACATCACGCCCTTTACTGCGGTATCGACATCCGTTTCCCGATCCACCACGATCGCGTCTTTGCCGCCCATTTCAGCCAGTACGCGCTTGATCCACTTCTGGCCCTGGCGCGGCTTCGCGGCCAGTTCGTTGATGCGCAGCCCGACCTCTTTCGATCCCGTGAATGCGATGAACCGCGTCAGTGGGTGCTCCACCAACACATCGCCCACCACCGCGCCACTGCCCACCAGCATGGAGAACGATCGCGGCGGAAAGCCCGCCTCCAGCAGAACTTCGGCGAACTTCGCGGCTATGGTCGGCGAATCGCTGGAGGGCTTGATCACCACCGTGTTCCCAGCCACCAGCGCGGCCGTCGTCATCCCCACCATGATGGCCAGCGGAAAATTCCACGGCGGAACGATCACACCCACGCCCAGTGGCAGATAGAACAGTTCGTCCTTCTCGCCCGGCAACTGCACCAGCGGATCCGGCTTGTTCAGCCGCAGCATCTGGCGCGCATAGTATTCGCAGAAATCGATCGCTTCGGAAACGTCCGCGTCCGCTTCTGGCCAAGTCTTGCCGGCCTCGTAAACCAGCCACGCGTCGAACTCAAACTTGCGTTGGCGAAACAGCTCGGCCGCCCGCAGCAAAATCCGCGCGCGAGTCTCGGCGGGCACGGCGCCCCACTCCGAAAAATACTCGTGAGCCGCCTCCACTGCTTCCCGGGCGAGTTCCGCTGTCGCCTTGCTGTGAACGCCGATCACTTCACTTGGCCGCGACGGATTCAGCGACTTTAGTTTGTCCGGCGTCTTCTCGTGCCGCCCTGCGATCAGCAGCTCGTATTCGCGCCCAAACTGCCCGCGCACATTGCTCAGGGCGCGCTCCATCGCCTCGCGATTCGCGGACTTCGTGAAATCCTCTACAGGTTCGTTCTTGAACGCGTGCGGATGCACCTTCGCCGGTTCGGCAATCGTACTCATGAGCCTATTATCCCTTCAGATTGGACGCGGTGCTCTCCACGATCTTCCGGCCGCGCTCGAACATGTCGGCGGCTTCATCGGCCAGTTTCCGCCCACGCTCGTACATCTCGCGCCCGCGATCCAGCAAGTCGCCTCCAGAATCGGCCAGCGCATCCCGGCCTTTTTGCGCTTTCCTGGCCAGCTGCCGCCGCGTATGCTCGCCCGTTGCCGGCGCGTAGAGCAACGCCACCGTCGCTCCGATCGCAATCCCGGCCATGAACCATACCGCCCTGTTGCCACCATCGTGATCCGCCATATACCCTCCAGTTCTTATTCTACCGCCCGCCGTCCGGTCGCCAATCCTCTAGAATCAAAACGTGAGCAACGAATCGGGATTGGTTACGGTGTACCGTTCCATGGACGCGCGCGCCAGCGAAGATTGTCAAGAAATTCTCGACCTTCTGCAAGATGGCGGGATTGCCGCAGTGCTGTTGGACGACTCCGCCCCGGGAGTGCCCGAAGGCGTTTTCGAGGTTCGCGTTCCCCCCGCCAACCGCGCTGAAGCCGAAAAGCTCATCGCCGAGAATCCTCTGCCTGACGAAGTGGAAGAAGTGGATCCCTCATCCGAGCTGGATCTGGAGACCATAGCCAGCGCCGCGACTGAAATGGAAGCGACGACGATAAAGAATCTGTTGGATGCAAACGGCGTCGCAGCCGTGCTGGTTGGTGATTCAGTGCTTCCTAACTTCGCCTTCGATGTCCGCGTTGCGCATGATGAAGTCGCCCGCGCCCGCGAGATCGTCAAGGACGCCCAACGCGGTGGCCCGGCCGCGGCCCTCAAGGGCGAGCTGGAATCCGAATCCGGCGCGTAGCCGCTATAACGCGGGCTCGTTCGCGTGCAGAAACCAGCGATCGATGACCACGTCGCGCACGAACCACCGAGTTCCCAGTAAGGTCCTTCCCAAAGCTCCAATCCATGCGGAAGGCAGATGTTGTCCGGCTTTGGACGCCCAATCCTGCCCAGACGTTCCGAAGCGCTTCCGCAACAGCGCTTCATATCGGGCCAGCGATTCGCGTGAGTATTTGCCTTGGGCCGCCACGATAGCCTGCGCGGCCAGTAGTCCCGATTCGATGGCCGGACGGATCCCTTCGCCGCTCTGTTTGTACGCCAGGCCCGCCGCGTCACCGATCAGAAGCATGCCGTCATCCGCCGCCTTGCGCTCAGACACTCCGTACAAAAGATACGCGTGGCCAAGCAGCGCCGAGGGAACATCGAACGTGATCCGCCCTGCGGCTTGCAAAAAACGCACGAACGCCGTCACGTGTTCTGACAGCCGATGCTGATCCATCCTTCCCAGACCGATGTTCAGGAAATTCTGCTTGCGAAAACACCAGCCGTAGCCCTTGATGTCGGCGCAAAAGTAAAGCTCGGGAACCTCAGGGCGGATGCGGCATCCGGCGCGTTGCCGCTCATCCATCTCGAACTCGGCTTCCTGCGCCACCACGGAGTTTTCACGCGCCGGCTTCGCGCCCGTCAATTTGGCGACCGGACAAAAGTGTCCGCCGGCACCTACCAACAACCGCGTTCGGATCTGTCCGTTGACGATCCATCCGCCGTCTTCAGGCTGCAAACTCGTGAGCGCGACGCCTTCCATCAACCGTGCACCCGAGCGGCGCAACAAATATTCATCGAATTCGCGCCGGCGAATGCCATAGCTCACTGTAGAGTCGTAGTCCGTGTCGAACGCGGGTCCGCCTATATAGCCTGTGCGAAACCCGATAATGGGCTGCAGCAGCCTGCCGCGCGCGTATTCCGCGGCGTCAATTTCCAGCTCGCTCAAAACCGCTGGAGTGATCCAGCCGCCGCAAACCTTATCGCGCGGAAAGCGCTGTTTGTCGAGGATCCGAACGTCGAGCCCGGAGTTTCCGAGCCCCCACGCGCAGGCGGAGCCGGCCGGCCCGCCGCCCACGATCAGGACATCGCATGCGTCCATTTGACTTTCTCGCGGACCTTCTCCACAACCGGCTGGGTATCGGTCGCGTACAGCGGATCGCGTGTCCAGAAAATCGGCTCGCGCGCGGAACCGGTGAACAAAATCTGGAACAACTGCAAATCGCCAGCGCGAAACGCCGCCAGCGACCCCGCCAGATACAAGCGCCACGCGCGCACGAAACGCGAATCGTACATCGCCGCCACCTGTTGCCGGGAGTTCTCAAAGCGCTCCAGCCAATGTTCCAGCGTCTTGGCGTAGTGCATCCGCAGATTCTCCACGTCCAGGATTGAATAGTTCCTCGGTTCCAGAATCTTCAGCGCCGCCCGCAGCGAGGGTGTGTGCGCCCCGGGGAAAATCTGCTTGCGGATCCAGCGGCTGAACACCGCGGGATAGTTCCGCCCGATGAAATGCAGCAGCCCCCGTCCGTTGTCGCCGATGCTCCGGTGAATGATCTCGGAAAGCTCCGGGTAGTGATCCTGGCCGACGTGCTCCAGCATCCCGACCGAGACGAACACGTCGAATTTTCCCGAGATGGCCCGGTAGTCCTCTTCGATGTACTCTACGCGGTCGCTGAGCCTTCCTCTTTGGCCCTGGCGCGCGCGAATGCGATCTGCTCGCGCGAAACGTTGAACGCTTTCACCGACACTCCGTACTCCCGTGCCATGTGCAGCGCCAGCGCTCCCCAGCCGCACCCCGCTTCCACCACCGTCTCGCCCGGCTGCAATCGCAACTTGCGGCAGACGTGATCCATCTTTGCGATCTGCGCGTGCTCTAAAGTGGAGGAGGGCGTCGGGAAGTACGCGCACGTATAGAGCAGTTGGGAATCGAGCCACAACTTATAAAAATCGTTTCCCAAATCGTAATGGCGGTGGATATTCTTGCGGGAACCGCTGCGCGAATTGTCCTGCCAAAGGTCCAGCCATTTGGATGCCAGGCGCGAATACCATTTGCCGGCGCTCGGCGAATTGTCCATGGCCCGATAGATGTCTTCCAGGAAACGGACTAGATCGCCCTCCACTTCGAGCTTGCCATCCATGTAGGCATCGCCAAAGTTAACTTCCGGGTCGCGCAGAAGGCCTGCCAGCGTGTTGCGATCCTTGATCATCACGGTGGCAACCGGAGAAATCCCGAGAGGCGAAACATCCGCGCCACCCCGGATCACTAAACGCATCGGCGCTTGGCCTGTCGCGCTAAGAATCCCCTTCAGCACCCATTCATCCGCGAAGCGAGGAAGAATCCCCATTGTCTAGTTCCTCCATCAGGTAGACTGCGAGACTGCAATCACCGACCTAGCCTAATGACTAGCTGCCGATTAGATGATGTTACTACTCTAAACAGTTCTTTGGGCAACGAATTTCGACAGCGGGTCAAATGAGGTCCGGTTGCTGCCAGGAGTCGCGGGCAGTGACGACCTGCCGACAGCAGTGCGAATTTTCTATCTGGCATGCGAAAAATTGTCTGTGCTAGTGGCTTGCCGCGCCTGAGCGATGTGACCTGAATTACATCTGGAGTGTAGCCCTTGCAGTCTGACAGTAGAAATCGCAGGAATACACACCGATCGGAAATGGCGCACTAAGTGCTTGAAACAGCGACACCGTTGAATGAATGAGATTTCCTCTAAACATCCTTTGCGATACTGCCGTTAAGTACGGTTACAGGAGCTAGGTCGAAATGCACGCTGAAGTTCTTTCTGCTGAAAAGATTGTCGAAAAGGTCGCCAGTCGGCAGCGGTCCAAGCCTAGTCGTGAGCCGAAATGTCTTCTTTCGGACTCGGTCCGGCGCATGGACGGTGTCGGTCCCGCGGTTGAACTGGACGAATATCGCGGAAAGCTGCTGGTCGTGACGCTAGGCATTACCGCGGTCGTGGAACGCACCGGTCTCACTGTATCCGTCTGGGGTTCGCCGGACGAACTTGAATGGGGAGCCAAGCCACTAATTACCTTCCGACAGCGGCAATATTGCGGTGTCTATTCCGTCCTGCTGAACTTGGCGCAACACCCGGAGATTCGCTCTCTGCGCGTCCAGTGGAACATGAACCGTTGGGGGAAAGGCGAGCGCATCGCTCAATTCGGCTTCCAGGTGTTCCTGGAAGAATCTGGCGCGCGCGTCAGCACGTCTGCCTGCGCGTAAGGCCGTCGTTGGTCTTCAACCCGCTAGTCCTAATGTAACCAATTGGCCCAGGCGAATCTCACTAATGGATTCGAGTGCGCGCTATGCAGAGAGCTGAGATTTTCCTGGTCGAAGATAATCCTGCCGATGTGCTGCTGGTCCGGGTGGCTTTATCGCAGGTTCCTTCTCCGCTCGAGCTTTTGGTGGCCAACGACGGCGAGCAGGCGCTGGAGATGCTGAGTTCGCCGGACTTCCAGCCACAGTTGATCATTCTCGATCTGAACATGCCTCGCGTGGACGGTCAGACAGTTCTTCAGCAATACCAGCAGAAGAAAATTCCCATCGTGATCTTCAGCTCCACGCAGAACAAAGCGGAAGTGCAGAAGGCGTTGGCCCTGGGCGCGCGCGAATACGTTCAGAAGCCTATCGGATTTGAGCCGTACGCCGACGCGGTCCGGGGAATCGTGAAACGATGGATCCCTGAGTCCGGTTGAACCTTCTGTTCGCCCCGTGTAACACACCGTAACAGCCCACGTGCGAGTCTAACGGGCGGGGGAGTGTGTTCCTTGACTGGCATAGCAGCGAAGAAGTTTCCAGACGTCTTTCGATTGGCGTCCAAGGCTTGGATGACGTCCTGTTCGGAGGGCTCAATCCAAACCGCATCTATCTTCTGGAAGGCGATCCTGGCACCGGAAAGACCACGCTGGCGCTCCAGTTCATGCTGGAGGGCGCGCGCGCCGGCGAAAAGTGCCTTTACATCACCCTTTCTGAAACCGCCGAGGAGTTGCGCTCGGTGGCTCGCTCGCACGGCTGGTCGCTCGATGGCGTCACGATTTTCGAGCTGACGCCGCCCGAGGCCAACTTCGCCGCCGATCAATATTACACGCTGCTGCACCCTTCCGAAGTGGAGCTCAGCGAGACCATCAAGCTGATCCTGGATCGCATCGAAGAACTGCAGCCGGATCGCGTGGCCTTCGATTCGTTGGCCGAAATCCGCCTGCTCGCCCAGGATCCGCTCCGTTACCGCCGCCAGGTTCTGGCGCTGAAACAATTCTTCGCCGGCCGCCGCTAGCACCGCGCTGCTGCTCGACGACCTGACGTCCCGCTCGCACGAATTGCAAGTCCACAGCATCACTCACGGCGTCATCGTCCTGGAGCGCCTCGTCCGCGAATACGGAGCCGAGCGCCGCCGGATTCAAATCACCAAAATGCGCGGCGCAAATTTTCGCGGCGGCTGGCACGACGTGGTGATCGCCACCGGCGGGCTGTCGGTTTTCCCCAGAATCGCCGTCGAGGACACGCCGGACGACTTTCGCGGGGGAAATGATCAGCAGCGGCGTGCCCGCTTTGGACGCACTGCTCGGCGACGGAGTTCATCGCGGCACCAGCATGCTGCTGGTCGGACCCGCGGGCGCCGGCAAGTCGTCGCTCGCCACCCAATATGCCTTGGCTGCCTTGGAGCGCGGAGAATCCGCGGCCATCTACACTTTCGACGAAAGCCGCAACACGCTGATCGAGCGCTCCAGGGGTTTGGGCATGCATCTTCAGCCGCATCTGGACAGCGGCCGCTTGATGATTGAAGGCGTGAACGCGGCCGAGCTGTCGCCCGGCCACTTCGCGCATCGCGTGCGTGAACGCGTGGAACAACAATCCGCGCGGCGTGGTGGTCATCGACAGCTTGAACAGTTACCTCAACGCCATGCCGGCCGAGCAGTTTCTCGTGATGCAGATGCACGAGCTGCTGCTCGTATCTGAATCGCAAGGGCATACTGAGCATCCTGGTGATGGCGCAGCAGGGATTGATCGGCCACATGCATTCGCCCATCGATCTCAGCTACCTGACCGATACCGTGGTTCTGCTTCGTTATTTCGAGTTTCGTGGAGCCGTCAAGAAGGCCATTTCGGTAATCAAGAAGCGCAGCGGCGCGCATGAAGAAACCATCCGGGAGTTCCGGCTCGGTCCGAGCGGTGTTTTTGTCGGACCGCCGCTTTCGGCGTTTCAGGGAGTATTAACTGGAGTGCCAACCTACACCGGGGAGTCGGGTCCGTTGCTCGGGAAGGATGGCCAGCTTGCCAGCCAATGAAACGCTCGCGCGACGAAGCGTCGCGCACCCGGGTTCTGATTCTCGCGCCAGTGGGCCGCGACGCGGAGCTGGCCTGCGGGGTTCTGGAGCGCGAGCAGTTGAGCTGCCGAAGATTTGCTCCAATGTCGGCGATCTGATCTCCGGATTGCGCGCGGGCGCCGGAACCGCCGTCATCGCCGACGAGGCTCTGAACGGCAACATTCCTTTGTTGCACGATTGGGTGGAGAGCGCAGCCGGCCTGGTCCGACTTTCCGTTCATCATTCTGACCGGCAGTAAGGCGCTGCCGGCGAAAATGCAGGAACGCTTCGCTCTCATGCAGCCGCTTGGGCAACATTACGCTGCTGGAGCGTCCGCTCCGCTCCATCACGCTGCTCACCGTGGTGCGCGCCGCTTTGCGCGCCCGCGCCCGGCAGTACGAAGTAGAGCACTACCTTCAGGAAACGCGCCAGGCGGAGGCCGATAAAGCACAAGCTTATGCGCGCGAAGAGGCCGCGCAGGCCCAGATTGAGCTGCTGAATCACGTCGGCGAGATTCTTTCCGCCGAGCTGAACCTGGACACCTTGCTTCCCGCGATCGTGGAGGCCGGCACGGACCTGAGCGGCGCCGATATCGGCATCTTCTTTTCGGAAGGCGTGGTGGAGGGTGTGCGGAAGTTCGCGTTGCGTTGCGCTTCCGGCCTCCCGCTGGCTGAGGCCAGCGCGCTGCTGGGCGAGCATGCGCTGATGGACGGCGCGCAATTCTCCTGGAAGAAACTGCTGCGCTGTTCGAAGCTCGCCGATTCGACCATTCGACGCCAACGACGCCTGGATCAAGGCGGTGGCCCACAAGCTGTCTCTTGGCAACTGCATCGCCCTGCCGGTGATGTCGCGCCCCGGCGCGCGTTTTGGGCGTCTTGTTTTTCGGACGCCGCAGCCTCGAAGCCGTTCTCCGAGCGCGACGAAAGCGTCGCCATCAGCCTGGCGTCCCAAGCCGCCATCGCCATCGATAATGCCCGGCTGTTTACCATGGCCGAGCAGGAACGAAAACGGCTGGAGGCCGCGCGTCAGGTTCTGCAACGCTCCAACGAAGAGTTGCGCCAGTTCGCTTACGTCGCCAGTCACGACTTGCAGGAGCCTCTGCGCACCGTCGCCAGCTTCACCCAGCTCCTGGTCAGCCGTTACGGCGATGCAAAGCGATCCGGACGCGGCTGAGTTCGTCGCCTATATCGTCGACGGAGTGGAGCGCATGAGCTCTCTGATTCACGACCTGCTGCAGTATTCTTCCACCGGCGCTTCCAAAACGCTGCCCACCGCACCCACCTCCGCCGAAGGCGCGCTGGCCGAAGTATTGTTCGCGCTCTCGGCTTCCATCGATGCCAGCGGCGCGGCCATCACCTACGATCCATCTTCCCGAGGTTTGGGTGGAAAACCGCTCGCTGATCACGCTGCTGCAGAATCTGATCGGTAACGCGATCAAGTATCGAGGCGACGAGCCGCCGCGCATCCATATCTCGGCCGAAGCCCTCGGGCGCGAACTGGCGGTTCTCGCGTCCGCGACAACGGCATCGGAATCGCCCCCGAGTATCACGAGCGCATTTTTGGCATCTTCAAGCGGCTGCACGGCAAAGAGATTCCGGGCACCGGCATCGGCTTGGCCATCTGCCAGCGCATTGTGCAGTGGCACGGCGGAGACATCTGGGTGGAATCCGAGCCCGGCGTCGGGTTCGGCCTTTCTTTTTCACCTTGCCCCAGGAACCACAGCGCATTCAGCGCGAAATGGCCGAATTCGCATCGCTCGGCGCCAAGCTGCGTCACAACGAACCGCGCGCGCAACGAAGCTCCGTGATATTTTGAATCTGCCCTGCCCCGCTCTACGCAATCCACGGCGCCTCCAACTCAGCACCGGCCCACTCGCCTGGGTTATCCGAACCTCGCGGCCTCGCGCTGTGGGCGGCCATGGCGGGCTTCGTGCTCGATTCTTACGACGTCCTGCTGTACGTCTTCGTGGTCCAGACCCTGCGCGCCGAATTTCATTGGTCGGCTGCCACCGCCGGCCTGGTCAGTTCGGCTACGCTGATCACCTCCGCGCTGGGCGGCATCGGCGCGGGCTTTCTTTCGGACCGCATCGGCCGGCGCCGCACTCTGGTTCTCACCATCCTGGTTTATTCGATCGGCTCCGGCGGATCGGCCCTGGCCACCGGCCTTGCTGACACTCATCTTCTGGCGATCCATCGTCGGATTCGGACTGGGCGGCGAATGGTCGGCCGGCGCCGTGCTGGTGGCTGAAAGCTGGCCGCCGCGCCATCGCGCCAAAGCCATCGCGCTGATGCAATCCGGCTGGGCCATCGGTTACATGCTGGCCGCAGCCAGCACCGCGTTCATTCTGCCTCGCTTCGGATGGCGCGTGCTGTTTCTCACCGGACTGCTTCCCGCGCTCCTCACCATCTGGATCCAGCGCAAAGTGAAGGAGCCGCCGTTATGGAAAGCAGAAACGGCCGCGAGTCCCTGGCTCGATCTTTTCCGTCCGCCGCTCGCCAGGCGAACGTTTCTCACCACCGCGCTGGCCACATGCATGCTCTTCGCCTACTGGGGACTCAACACCTGGCTCCCCGGATTTCTCTCCGCTCCCCGATCGCAGGGCGGCGCCGGACTCAACGTCCTCCAAACCAGCGCGTGGATTTTCATCATGCAGTTCGGAACGTTCCTGGGCTACGCGAGCTTCGGCTGGCTGGCCGATTGGTGGGGACGCCGCCCGGCCTTTCTTCGTCTACGTCATCATCGCCGCCGTCCTCACGCCCATCTATGGACTCACGCCCGTCTGGGCCGGCGCGTCATCGGAATTCTGGCTGCTCGCTCTCGGGCCGCTGGTCGGATTCTTCGGCACCGGCTTCTTCTCGTTGTTCGGAACCATGCTCGCGGAGCTCTATCCCACTTCCATCCGAGGCTCCGCGCAAGGCTTCGTGTATAACACCGGCCGCGCCGCCAGCGCGCTGGCGCCTTTCGCCATCGGAGCCATCGCCGATCGTCACGGCCTGGGCTACGGGCTGGCGCTCAACTCCGCTTTTTTTCTGATCGGCGCCGCGCTGATCTTCACGCTTCCCGAAACGAAGGGCACGGAGCTCGCGTAGCCAAAATTCTAATAGTGAAATCTCCAACGGAATTCGACGTAGATCTCTCGGGGGTCGTTATAGTGGAATCCTCCGAAGGTCAGACTGTTGTCGAGCAACACGCGGCGATTCGCCACATTCAAAGCGGTCACCGAGAGCCTGTATTTGTCCTTCTCGCCAAAACTCTTTCCCAGCGAAATATCGAACGTAGTGTGCTGAGGCAGATAGTTCCCCGGATATTGCGCGTCCGGCATCCCGTTGGTGAATCCCGAGCCGTAGTACACATTCGTCGAAGCGAACGCCTGCCAGGGAAGACTTGAATTGACGCCCAGGTTCAACGTGTTTCTCTGATCGTGGTCCACCGGCGAATATCCTGGCGGAATGTACACGGGACATGCCGGCGACACGGGAACAGGGCAGATCACGCCTCCGGTGATCGGCGCTGTGGCCTGTGCGATCTGATTCGAGTAGGCCAGGTGGAACTGAGCGCGGCGCCACATGCGCGGGGAACGCAGCGTAGTTTCCCAACCTTGAATCAGCGCGGCGTTCCAAGTGAGCGGCCAGAAGATATTCGATTCGCCGATATTGTTGTGGTCCAGCCAATTCGTCGCGCGGGTTTGAAAGCTGTCTTCCTCGAGCACCCAGCCGTGAAAAGGAATCGAGACGCCGAATTGATATTCGTGATCGCGCTCTCCCCGAAGGGGCGCGAAAGTCAGAGTCTGGCTGCTGGCTAAATCGAGCAAAGGACCAGTAGCAGTCAAGAGTGGAGGCGGCTTGATAAAAGTCGCCGTAAAAGCCATGAAAGACCCAGTTTATTTTCGGGATTCTGATGGCGATGCCATAGCGCGGGTCCGCCGCGTTCTCTATGACTCCCGGCTCACTGCCGACTCCGGGGGTGGTGAAGTGCGAGTAGCGAAGTCCGGCGATCAGCGTCAACCACGAGGTCACCTTAAATCGGTCGCTGATGAACGCTTCGCCCACACCGCCGGTTACCGAACCCGAAGACGGGCCGAAGTTCTGGCAGCTTGGAGCGCAATCCGTGAAGACGTTATTGAAGAAGTTGGTCTGGTGCTGGGCGAATCCATACACGCCCACTTGAAAGTCGTTGTTCTTCAGAACGGTTGCGTTTAGGCTCGCTTGCGCGCCGGCATAATTGGCGGTCTGATGCACAGTGGAGATCACCGGCACATCGTTCGGCCCGCCGTTATAGGCGGCCTGGTTGTAATGATAGAAGGGTGAAACCGTCAGCAGCAGGTTTGGATTGAATGTGTGGATCCAGGAGAAGGTGACGTAGCCATCGGGCTCACGTTCACTATCGCGCAGGCCGTAACTGGGATAAACCTGATTTCCGGCTGAGTTGGGATTCGGGTCGATGGGAATCTGATAGTAGTCCCGGCGCAATGACGCGACCATCCGAAATTGGTTCGAGGGACTGGCGTTGAATATGAAGGACGCGAATCCGCCATAGCCGTTCTCCGCGTCGTGAACCACTTGCCCGATCGGGGCCTGCAAACCGTAGTTGCTGCGATTTCCGTTTACACTCGCGTAATACGCGAAGCGCTTGGTGTGGCCTCCGAAATTGAATTGGTCGTTGGTTTGATACCAATTGCCGAACGAGACGACGAGCTCCGCCTCATTGTCACGCTCGAAGCCGGTTCGGGGCACGATGTTGAAGATTCCATACGTGCGGTCTCCGTACTCCGCATCGTAACTGCCGCGCTGAATTTCGAGGTAATCAATGTCCTTGGGGTCAATCTGCGGGCCCAGATTGGTGGCGATATTGGTGTTGGGCACGGGCACGCCGTCAATGAGCCAATCCACCTGATGGCCTCCGCGCATATGCAGCATGTCATGCGTTACGTAGGCACCCGGCGTAAAGTCGGTGATCATCGCCATGCTATTGGTGCGGTCTGCGCCGGGAGTTTGGGCGATGTCGCCGCGATCGACCAGAGTGGTGGGGGTTACCGAATCCATATTGGCCACGCCAGCCTGGCCGACGACAACGGTAGTTTGACTCAAGGTCGCGATCGCCAGTTGGAAGTGGAGAATCGGCGATGAGCTGGAATCCACTGTCACGGTCTGCTCCGCAGTATCGAAGTTGGGCTGAGTGACGGTGATTTTGTAGTCGCCGACCGGCACAGAGGTGAACGAAAACTCACCGTTATCGTTGGTTTGCGTGGTTTGAGAATAATCCGAGGTAATGGCTTGGAGTTTTACCGATGCACCGGCCATAGGCCGATGCTGCGGGTCATGCACGATTCCTTGTATTCTTCCAAAAATTGTTGCCTGCAGCGAGCCGGCTAGACACGCGCAGAAGACGAGCTTCCACATAAAACCTCCTGATAGTGCGGTCGGGTGAGGCTAGATGAGGACGGGAGGAGGACGCTGATAGAGAGCGAAATTGGAACGTGTGGAGCGGAAACCAACGAGGGCAGCGATCGTCTCGGAAATCGCGGGTGCCGGTTCGGCCAATGTCATCGCAGGGGCCAAGGTCGCCGGGACGGGCTGGCTCTGGCGGACCGAAATCTGGCCCTGCTCGCAACAATCGCGCGAGGAAAACGCCGGACCGGATGTGTGTCCATGCATTCGGCGGGAGCAGCTCGCGCTCTTGTCTTTGCAGCAGCAGGAGTCGGAATCCGACGAAGCGAATGCAAGTGAAGGAATAGGCTGAGCCAGAAGAACGAACGCGAACACGCCGACCAGGAATCGAGTGACGCGCGTGGGCATTAGGCTCAGTATACTGCGGGATGGCATGTCGTTAAAGGAATACGGTCGAAAGCGGTCGTTTAAAAAGACCCCGGAGCCGGAGCCACGTGTACAATCGACGGCCGGCGGCAACTACTTTTGCGTGCAGCGCCACGATGCCACGCGATTGCATTACGACTTTCGCCTGGAAGTGGACGGAACGCTGAAATCGTGGGCGGTTCCCAAAGGTCCCAGCCTGGAGCCTCTGGCCAAACATCTGGCTATGCATGTGGAGGATCATCCGCTCGACTATGGCAGTTTCGAGGGAAACATTCCGAAGGGCGAGTACGGCGGCGGCAGCGTGATGTTGTGGGACCGGGGCAGCTACGAACTGCTGGGCGATGCGCCGGCGCTGGCGCAAATCGAACGCGGCGATTTCAAATTTCGGTTGCACGGAGAGAAGCTGCGCGGCGAATTTGCGCTGGTGCTGATGCGCGGGCGCGGCAAGGGCAACGAATGGCTGCTGATCAAAAAGAACGACGCCGATGCCAAACCGGGCTGGAACATCGAGGATTACGCGCGTAGCGTTCTCACTGGGCGAACGCAGCAGGAGATCGCCGAGGATCTTCCGGCCCGCCAGCCAGCAGCCACTAGCCACCAACAAACAACAACTAAACCGGGCGTCGTCGAAGGAGCTGTGCAATTGCCAATGCCGCATAGCGTGTCCCCCATGCTCGCGACCATCGCCACGAAGCCCCCGACCGGAGATGCCTGGCTCTACGAAGTGAAATGGGATGGTGTACGCGCGCTGTGCTTCGTCGACCTTGATCAGGCGGATAGCCAACTGCGCATCTTTTCGCGAACGCAGAAGCGCTGCGAACAGCAATATCCCGAGCTCAGCGTCTTGCCTCGCAAGGTGAAAGCATCGCAGGCCATTCTGGACGGTGAGATCGCGGTGCTGGACGACCAGGGACGTTCGAGCTTCAGCCTGATCCAACCGAGGATTTCGGTAGCCGACGCAAACGCGATCGCGCATCTTTCGAGGTCCATTCCGGTCCATTTGTTTTTGTTCGACCTGTTGTATCTGGACGGCTACGATCTGCGAGGGGCGCCGCTCGATGAGCGCAAGCGATTGCTGGCCGAAATCGTGACACCGTCGGAGCGCATTCATGTTTCCGATTTCTTCACAGTGGACGGCCACGCCATGCTCGAAGCGGCCCGCGCCAACGGTCTGGAAGGAATCGTCGCGAAAGTGCGCGCGAGCCGGTACGAAGGCCGCCGCAGCCGCGACTGGCTGAAAATCAAAATCAACTCCACCGACGAATTCGTCATCGGCGGATTCACGCATGGCGAGCGCGACTACTTCAGCTCGCTGGTGCTGGGACGCTACGACGGCGACAAGTTGGTGCATGCAGGACAGGTGGGGACGGGATTCAACGAGAAGTCGCTGAAGGAGATTTACGACAAGCTCGAGCCGCTGATCACCAAGAAGAGTCCTTTCTCCGGAACGGTGAAAGCACTGCGCGACGTCACGTGGGTGCGGCCCGAGCTGGTCGCGGAGATCAAGTATCTGGAATTCACTCCCGATCGATTGCTGCGAGCGCCGGTCTTCGTCGCACTTCGGACCGATAAGGATCCGAAGGAAGCTCAGGGAGACCAGGAATACAAAGGAACACGGGGAATACAAGGTGGACAAAGGACCACTGATCCCCATCAAGTCACCCGCAGAAGTGACGCTCGAAATCGAAGGGCATCGCCTCAAGCTGACGAATCTCAACAAGGTATTTTATCCCGGCGAAGGCGTGAACAAGCGCGACGTCATCAACTACTACGACGCGGTAGCGCCGCTGATTCTGCCGCATTTGCGCGACCGGCCGCTTTCGCTCAAACGTTACCCGAACGGCATCGACGAGCCGTTCTTCTTTCAAAAAGATGCCGAGGGCAAAGTGCCGGACTGGGTGCGGCTGGAACCGATTTTCTCGGAGCACCGCCAATGGAACGCGGCAGGACAAGATTCACTACATCATCTGCAACGACCGCGCAACGCTGGTGTACCTCGCGAATCTGGCAAGCATCGACCAAAACCCATGGATGAGCCGCATCGGATCGCTCGACAATCCGGATTTCGCGCTGATCGATCTCGATCCAACCGAAGGCTGCCCCTACAGCCAAATTGTGGAAGCGGCGCAGCTGGTTAAGAAGACGCTCGACTCGATCGGGCTCGCGGGCTATCCGAAAACGACTGGTGGCGACGGGATGCACATCTACATTCCTCTGGAACCGGTGTACACGTTCGAGCAAGTGCGGTCGTTCGCGGAGCTGCTTTCGGTTTTGGTCGATGAACCAGAATCCGGCGCTGTTCACTACGCCGCGCACAGTATCGCAACGCAAGAAGGCCAAGGTATATTTCGATTACCTGCAGATTTCGAGCGCCAAGACCATTGCCGCTCCTTATGTCTTGCGCGCGCACCCGGGCGCTCCGGTTTCCACGCCCTTGGACTGGTCTGAAGTGAAGGCGGGCCTGGAGCCGGGCCAATTCAACATCCACAATGTGCTGGACCGTTTTGAGCGTACCGGAGATCTGTTCGAAGCAGTGCTCACGAAGCCACAGAGACTCGAGCCGGCTTTGGAGAAGGTGGGCGGGAGTAACGCTTCACCAGCGCCACGCCGAAAAAAATGATCAGCATCGCGATAAACTTCCTGCAGTCCGATGTGCTCGCGAAAAAAGAGCCAGCCCAGGAAAACCGCGATGACCGGGTTGACGTAGTTGTAGATGCTGACCACCGAAACGGGCAGCCGTTCCAGCGCAATGATGTAAGCGCTGTAGCCGACGATGGAACCGAAGACGACGAGATAAGCCACCGCGCCGATACTGCGGCCGCTCCAAGCGGACGGATGCGGCTTGAAAACAGTGCGGGGACCGCGAAGGCGATTCCGGTGGCCAATTGCTGCACTGCTCCAGTGACCACGGGATGCGCGGTGGTCTGGTGACGCCGCTGGAGAATGGAACCCAGGCACCATGCGGCGCAGCCCAATTGCAGCAGGATAAATCCACGCACAAGCGGACCTCCGAAGCCTTCGCGTATGATCTCGGGAGCAACCAGGAGCGTGGTTCCAGCCAGGCCCACCAGCATCGCGACGATGGTGGGGCCGTGCAGGCGCTCGCCGCCGGGGATGAGGGCATCGATGCCGATCATCCAGAATGGCGATAACGTGATGAACACCGCGGCCAGGCCGCTGGGCACCCACTGCTCGGCGAAGACCAGACATCCGGTGCCGCCGCCGATGATGATGACGCCGAACAGCGCGGTATACCAGAGCTCGCGGCCGGACGGCAGATGAGCTTTGGAAAAATAAGCAACGGCCAACAGGATGATTCCCGAGATGGCGTAGCGCAGGCACATCAGCACGGCCGGCTCTATGGACTCGATCGCGATGCGAATCCCGAGATAGGTTGTGCCCCAGAAAAAGCAGACCGCGGCCAGCGCCAAGTAGGCTTGAAAATGAGGATGGCGCGGCAAAATTCAGGGTAACATTGAGGGTTGATACTCACCGTAACGATCAACCCTTCCGTTGATCGAAATGTTCAAGTCGATCGATTGGTTTTCGAGGATCGGGCCTATATTCTGGCGCGCAGTGACTCGGCCGGCGGGCGCGGAATGAACGCGTCGCGCGTGCTGCATTCGTTCGGGGCGAAGACGCTGGCGATTGTGACCTCGGGAGGCGCGAGCGGTCAGCGCCTGGAAAAACTGGCCGCGAAGTCCGGGTTCCCGGTGAAGGTGGTTCCGATTCACAACGAAAGCCGCGTGAACTTGACCATCACGGACAAGCAAGGGCTCGCCCTTCGACTGAACGAGCAAGGCCCGCTGATCAAGCCTGAAGAGCTGACGCGCGTTGAAAAGGCGGTAGCGATCCGCCTGGAATCGGCTTCGTGGCTGATGTTGTGCGGCAGCATTCCTCCAGGGCGTGTCCACCGATTTCTACACCAAGCTGATCCGTGTGGCGCGCGAGCGCAAAGTGAAGACGCTGCTGGACACCGATGGCGATGCGCTGCTGCACGGCATCGAAGCTTGCCCGTCGATAGTGAGTCCCAATCAACAGGAAGCCGAGCGATTGTTGAACCGCGCGCTGATCACGCGGGTCCAGTTCCTGGAAGCCGCCACGCGGATCAAAGGCCATGGGCGCGGAGGCGGTGATTCTGTCGCTGGGCGGCCGGGGAGTGGTGGCGGTGAATGAAAACCAGTTGCTGGAAGTGATCCCGCCACGAACCGACGCGGTATCGCCGCTGGGCGCCGGAGATGCGCTGGCCGCGGCGTACGTGTGGGCTGCGACCAAGAAGAAAGACTTCGTCGATTGCGTGCGCTGGGCGGTGGCGGCGGGGACGGCGTCGGCGAAACTGCCGGGACTGGAATTCGCAAGCTTGGAGCAGACCAAGGAAGTTTATAAGTTGGTGGAAGTGAGGAAAGCTTAGGTCCACTCCCTCACGGTCGTGGCTCGGTTTGGGAGATTGTTTGGGCGTGTTGATCAGCACGACGAACAGCAGCAGCAGACACAGCAGCGTCGCTACGCATCCAATCACCAAGTAATCGGTGGGTTTATGCGGCCCGGGCATCACCGCAAGCAGAATGGCGACGGTTACGGCAAAGATCATCACCATTCCGAGGACTAGGCCAGTTGTGCGGTTCATCAATTAATTGAAGTTCTCAGTCGTATTTTTCAAAAATAATTTGCTTGCGTTCGAAGCCTAACTCTTTGAGGATACCGCGGACGTCGTCGACCATTGCCTTGAGGCCGCAGATATAGACGTCGAGATCCGTGCGCCCGGCCAGGGCTTCGGTCAAATGGTTCTGCACGTGGCCTGAGCGGCCAGTCCAGGAAGAATCCGCGCGACTGAGGATCGGCCAAAAGCGAAAGTTGGGGTGGTTGTTGGCCAGAGCATCGAAATCGTCGCGATAGTAGATGGTGCTTTCGTGACGAATGCCGAATAGCAGCGTGAGCTGCTTGGCATGCGGATGCGAAAGATAGCCGGGCACCATGGGCCGGAAGGGCGCGATGCCGGTGCCGGTGGCGATGAAGAGCGCGTCCCTGGCTGGATCGCGCACAGTGAAAAAACCGAGGGGCGCGGAGATCTCGACGGAATCGCCTGGGTGCATCGCGAACAGATGGGGCGTGAACACGCCTTGGTGCACGAGATTGAGGCAGAGTTCGAAGCGATTGCCATCCGGCAGCGAGGCGATGGAATAGGGGCGGACAATCTTTTTACCGTTCAGCGTTTCCTTGAGGGAAACGAATTGGCCGGGTTTGAAATCGAGCTGCTGGACTTCGGGAACTTCGAGGATGAAGTGGCGGACTTCGGGTGCGATGTCGTGAAACTCGAGAATGGTGGCTTTCATGCGGTGTCCAGTGCTTCGGCGGCTCGATCGAGCAGCGCTTCGACCAGCGCGGGATGGCCGTCGAGCGGTGCGGTGATTCGCATTTCGATATCGCCGTTGGCGCGGGAAGCGTCCTGGGCGAGGCGCGGAAGGTCGCGCTGCATGTGCGTGCCCAGGGTGAGGAAATAGGGAATCACTACGATACGTTTGACGCCGCGGGCGATGAGCAGTGCAGTAGCGGCGGCCAGATCGGGTGCCCCCAACTCGAGAAACGCCGCCTCCACAATATGATCGCCGGCCGCGGCCATCTTGGATACGACTTCGCGGACGGCTTGATTGGCGCTTTCAATGCGAGAGCCATGAGCGAAGACGATAAAGCCCGTCATACCTGAGTCATACCTGAATCAAGGGGAGAGCGGGTTCCGCGCTCTCGCGGCTTTGCGGGAAATAGGCGCGCAAGTAATCAAGGAACGCGCGGCCCCGCGGCCGTCCGTTATTTTGGTGCAGCTCCACGCGCTCGAGAAACACAAATGTTCCGAGGATTTCGACGTCGCGAACGGGAGTGGCGTTTTTTTCGGCGAGCTGCTTGCGCAACGACTCGACGGCTTCCTGCATGCGCTCATGAATTCCAGCTGCGATCAGGTTCGCGGGCCGGGTTTCATAGTACAGGCCGCTTTGGAGCGTGCGGTAAGTGCGAATGAGCGATTGGAGCGCTTCGCGGACATCGGAGTCGACGGCGCCCGCGGCGGCCAGTGAGACTTCGAGGAGCCGCGAACTCAAAAAAACCAGGAGGGGTTCATGTTCGCGTAGGAATTGCTCGGTGACCTGGATGTCCTGATTGGGGACTTCGTCCGGGTTCAAGGCGGGAGGCTTTTCATGGAGGCGCGCTTCCACCAGGTAAGGGCAGTCGAGGGGGCAACTGATGGTCACTTCGCGTTCATTACCGCAGCACAATGAGCAGATTTCTCCACTGACGCCTGGGCAATAACGGCGCGCTTTGCGTGTTTCGCAAATCTTGCATTTCATGGCGGGCGGGGTGTTACCTTCATGGTAGCATCGGGATCTGCTCATGCGGTTATTTTCTCTACTCGTTGCGACCGGCCTGTTGTGTGCGCAGCCTCCAGCCCGCGTCCAGACGGGCTATGACTCCATTCAGCCCGCACATCTCAAGGCCGACTTGACCTTCCTTTCCTCCGACGCGCTGGAAGGCCGCTTGTCGCTACAGCGCGGCTCTGAAATCGCCATCCAATGGATCGCGAGCGAGTTTGCCAAGGCCGGTCTCAAGCCGCTGGTTGGCGATTCCTACCTGCAGCCAGTGCCGCTCATCGAATTCTCTGCCGACCAGGCGCTTACCTCGCTCAGACTGGCCCACGACGGCCAAAGCGAAGTCTTTCGCGCACCCGACGCCACAGCGACGTTCGCCCGCGAGGTCACCGTTTCCGGTCGCGTGGTCTTTGCCGGCTTCGGCATCACCGCCCCCGAACTTAACTACGACGATTACGCCGGTATCGATGCGCGCGGGAAAATCGTCCTCATCTTCAATCATGAGCCGCAGGAGGCCGAACCGAACTCCGTATTCAACGGCATTGGCAACACCCGCTACGCCAACAACAATTACAAGTTGTTCAACGCCGAGCGCCATGGCGCCGTTGCGGTGCTCACTATGCCCGACCCCAATCACACGGGTCCGATCCGCACCGCAGCCCCGACTGCAGGACCGACGCAAGCACCGCAGCGTCCGCGCATTCTGTCGGAGTCACTGGCCGAAGGCGGCCCAAACATTCCGCTGTTCAACCTTAGCCGCCGCGTCTCCGACCGTCTCTTCGAGGCTGCCGGAAAGAAGGCCGCGGAAGTGGAGACTGCCATCGACGTGAAGCCCGCGCCCGCTTCGTTCGACGTGCCTGGGGTATCCATCGAACTCCACACCGCCACGTCGGAGCTGCGCCGCGCTAACTCGTACAACGTCGTGGGCTTGATCGAGGGCAACGATCCCGCGCTCAAGGATCAGACTATTATTTTCAGCGGCCACTTCGATCACGAGGGCGTCGGCCCGGCGGGAATCTATCACGGCGCCGACGATAACGGTTCGGGCACCGTCGGCATAGTGGCGCTGGCTCATGCGTTCGCTGCTAACCCGGTAAAGCCGCGCCGCTCCCTGCTCTTCATCGTGTTTGCCGCAGAAGAGCGCGGCCTGCTGGGATCGTATTACTATGTCAGCCATCCGCTTCGCCCCCTCGCTAGCACAGGCGCTCAAATAAACTTCGATATGATCGGCCGCAATGAAGCCTCGGATCCGCGTGTGATCACCGAGATCTCGGCAGATACTTCGAACCAGCTCGGCCTCATCGGTGCACACTATAGTCCCGACTACCGCGAGACTGTGGAACGCCAGAACAAAACGGTGCGCCTGGGCATCACCTACAAATGGGACCTGGACGCGTACAATGGCGTTCTGTTTCGCAGCGACCAGTATCCGTTCCTGCTGCACGATATCCCGGCCATCTGGTGGTTTACCGGCTTTCATCCCGATTACCACCAGGTTACCGACACGGTGGAGAAGATTAACTTCGGGAAGATGGCGAAGATCTTGAAACTCGCATACCTGAGCGGCTTTGAATTCGCCGATGAAAAGAATTTGCCGAGACTGGAGCCGAGGGCGAAGGCAAAGTAGGGCCGGCCGCTGGCTCCGCACCCCTCCCTCTTACTATCTACAATCCCGTGGAGTATTGTAGATAGTCGAAAGGAAGCCTCCGCATGGGTAAACCCACCGACTTAGTCCAAGGTACGTTGGACCTGCTGATTCTGAAAACGCTCTCGCTAGAGCCGATGAACGGGTGGGCGATAGCGAAACGCATTGTGCAAGTCTCCAACAGCGTGCTGCAGGTTCAGCAAGGCTCGTTGTACCCCGCATTGCATCGTCTGGAACAGCAGGGCTGGATACAGGCCGAGTGGAAGGATTCAGAGAACAATCGGCGCGCCAAGTTCTACTCGCTGACAGCGGCTGGACGCAAGCGGCTGAAGGCGGAACTGGAGCAATGGCGGCGGCTCTCGGATGCCATTGGGCTGGTCATCGAGGCAGTCTAGAGGGACATCATGCGCTGGTTGGCAAGATTCCGAAAGATTATCCAATCCTTTTTCCGGCGGCAGCGGATCGAGCGCGATCTCGACGCGGAGCTGCAATATCATCTGGAGCAAGAGATACAGAGCGGCATCGAAGCGGGGCTGCCGGCGGAAGAGGCCAAGCTGGCGGCGCGGCGGCTGGTTGGATCGGTGCCGCTCTACAAAGAAGAGTGCCGGGAGGCGTGGGGCACCAATTTCTTAGACAACCTGGTGCGCGATGCGCGGCAGGCGGCGCGCATGCTGAGGCGCACTCCGCTGTTTACGGTGACAGCGATCAGCCTGCTGGCGCTCGGCATTGGCGCAAATACAACGGTGTTCACGTTCGTCGAGAACATCCTGCTGCGCTCGCTGCCGGTGCGCGATCCCCAGCAACTGGTGGTGCTGAACTGGGGCGAATCGTCTAACATGTCGTACCCAAATTACGTCGACTTCCACGATCGGAACACGGTGTTTTCGAACCTGGCCGCGTACCGCTTCAATCCCGTGAGCCTGGGCATCCAAGGGCGAGAGAGCTCTCGCGTGTGGGGCTACGAAGCCAGCGGCAATTATTTCGAAACCCTCGGCGTTCAGCCGCTGCTCGGCCGGTTCTTTGGGCCCTCGGAGGATGGCAAGCCGGGGGCGAATCCGGTGGTCATCATCAGCCAGCGGTATTGGACCAGCCGGTTCGCTGCGGATCCAGGGGTGATTGGCCGAGCCGTGAAGATCAACGGATATCCGTTCGTCGTCATTGGAGTGGCGCCTGCGTCTTTCTCGGGAACCGAGCTCATTGTGGCGGGCGACTATTGGGTTCCCATGAGTATGGAATCCCAGATTGAGCCGGGCAACGATGACTGGATCCATTCACGCGGCGCCCAAAACATTTGGACCATGGGCCGGCTGAAGGCAGGCGTTTCCAGCGCTCAGGCCGCCGCCAATCTGGATCAGATTTCCCAGCAACTCGCCCGCGCCTATCCCAACGAACTGGACCAAAGGATGAGATTCCACTTGTCGCGTCCGGGGTTGATCGGCCAGACTCTTCGCGGACCGATCACGAGCTTCGGGGTGGTCCTCTCGGGTATCGCCGCAGCCGGCCTCCTGTTGGCGTGCATGAATCTCGCCGGGATGCTGTTAGCTCGCGCCTCCGATCGCCATCGCGAAGTCGGGATACGATTGGCTCTCGGCGCCAGCCGATTCCAATTACTTCGCCAACTGATGACTGAAAGCCTGTTTCTGTCCGCCGGCGGCGGTGTGCTGGGCGTTGCTATTGCGTCCGGCGCGTGCCGCCTCTTCAGCGCGTGGCATCTCGAATTTGATCTTCCCTTGGTGACGGCTCTTGACCCCGACGGCCTGGTGTTGTGTTTTGCCGCGGCCGTGGCTCTGGCGACAACAATTCTTTTCGGTTTGACGCCCGCGCTCCAAGCGATTCGGACCGACGTGATTCCCAGCTTGAAGAATGAACCAGTCTCCACCCGCTTCCGCAGATGGAGCGCCCGTGATTTTCTGGTGGGCGGGCAGATCGCACTTTCCGTGATCCTGGTGATCTGTTCCGTGCTGGTAGTGAGGAGTCTGCAGCGTGCCCTGACGCTGAACCTCGGCTTCAACCCGGACCGCGCTGTCTCCGCGTCCTTCGATCTCAGCCTGCAGCGCTACAGCGAGAAAGACAGCCGCCGCTTCGACGCAGCTTTGGTTCGAAAAGCCTCTGGGGTCCGCGGGCTTCGAGTCCGCCGGCGTCATCAACAATTCGCCACTTCGGCTGGGTGGCGAGACCAATCTGGTGGTTTCCCGCACGGATCGGCCCCGTGCCCAAGCCTTCGGAAAGGATTGTAGCCATTATCTACAACGTCTCGCCGGGTTACTTGCGGGCGGCGGGTACGAAACTGCTGTCCGGCCGTGACGTAAACGACTACGATCGCGAGGGAGCGCCGCTAGTCGCCATGGTCAACGAGGCCTTGGCTCATGTGTTTTTCGATAATAAGAATCCCTTGGGCAAGCGCATTCGCTTGACTACGGATCCGGCGGACAAGGGGATCGAAATCGTCGGAGTGGTAGAAACCGGCAAATATGAATACATCGGGGAGGATCCGAAGCCGGTTGTTTTTCTGCCGATCGCACAGAGTGGGACCGCATGGACGACGGTGGTAGCGCGCACGTCCCTACCCGCGCAACAAGCGACAGAACTGTTGCGGAAAACCATGCTGGATCTGGATCCGGATCTGACGATTTTCAACGCCGGCAGCCTGAAAGATCAGTTGGCGCTGCCATTGTTTCCGGCTCGCGCGGCAGCGATTGTGCTGGGGATTTTCGGTCTGCTGGCCACGGTGCTGGCAGCCACGGGGCTATTCGCGTTGGTGGCCTACGCGGTGTCGCGGCGAACGCACGAGATCGGGATTCGGATGGCTTTGGGCGCGCGGCCGACGCAAGTGCTTTCCTCGGTGCTAGCACGAACTCTGGTGCTGTGCGCAGCCGGTATTTCGATCGGAACAGTAATCACACTTGCCGCTGCGCGATTACTATCGGCCGTCCTCTACGGCGTCAGCCCGCGCGACCCGGCCACTTACATCACGGCGATTCTTCTGTTGATCGCGGTAGGTCTGCTGGCATGCTGGGAGCCCGCGGCCAGGGCTATGCGGATAGATCCGGCGAGGGCGCTGCGGGAAGAATAGCGACAGCTCGGTGGGGCCGCAGTTTGGGTAAACTGAACTGAATCCGACATATGCCGCTTACCATTGGCAATCTCCTTGGCCCGTACGAAATTCTCGAGCCCATCGGCGCGGGCGGGATGGGCGAAGTCTACAAGGCTCGAGACACGCGGCTGGATCGAATTGTAGCGATCAAAATTTCGAACGAACGGTTCACGGAGCGGTTCGAGCAGGAAGCGCGGGCGGTTGCGGCGCTGAACCATCCAAACATTTGCACGCTGCACGATGTTGGGCCGAATTACCTGGTGATGGAATACATCGAGGGCGAGTCGCCCAAGGGCCCGATGCCGCTGGATGAAGCCTTGCGCATTGGGCGGCAGATTGCGGACGCGCTGGAGGCGGCGCACGAAAAAGGCATCACGCATCGCGACCTGAAGCCGGCCAACGTCAAAGTCAAGCCGGATGGCACGGTGAAGGTACTGGATTTCGGACTCGCGAAGCTGGCGGCGGTTAGCAGTGGCAGCGGGGAGCGCTCCCCCACGTTTACGATCGGCATGACAGAAGCCGGGATGATCCTGGGGACCGCTTCCTATATGGCGCCGGAGCAGGCTCGCGGCAAGGCCACGGACAAGCGCGCCGATATCTTCGCGTTCGGCGTGGTGCTGCACGAACTGATTACCGGCAAGCGATTGTTTGGCGGCGAGGACGCGGGCGAGATGCTGGCCAAAGTCATCCGCGACGAGCCCGATCTGAGCGACGCGCCGTCCAGCGTGCAGCGGCTGCTATCGGAATGCCTGCAAAAGGATCCGCGAAAACGGCTACGGGACATCGGGGATGTTTGGAGGCTGCTGGAAGGAGCGCCGGCAGTGGCGGCGAACAGCGAGCCGACACCGCCAACCCGAAAAACGACGTGGCTTTGGCCTGGCGTAGCGGCGCTGTTGCTTCTGAGCCTAGGCTCGTTGGGCTTCGTGCACTTTCGTGAAAAGCCGCCGGTGGTCGCCCCCATGCGGTTTGAAATTTCCCCACCGGCTAAGACTACGATCAATACTTTCGTCCTCTCTCCGGATGGGCGCAAATTGATTATCGACGCGCGGGGCGCGGACGGGCGCAGCAGTTTGTGGATCCGCCCGATGGATTCGCTCCAGGCCCGCGAGTTGCCGGGAACCGAAGGCGCGAACCCGGATCCGGAGTGGTCTCCAGACAGCCAATACGTCGCCTTTTCTTCGACAGGCAATCTCAAGAAGATTGACATTGCGGGCGGGCCGCCACAGACGTTGGCCCCAATCGCATACCCGGCGGCAGGTATCTCCTGGAGCAGGCAGGATGTGATTCTGTTCGGGAGCAAGGGCGTTATCAATCGTGTCGCGGCTTCCGGGGGAGATAGCTCCCCAATAACAGTCTTGAATTCCCAACGCGGTGAAGTGGCCCAGATCCTGCCGTTTTTTCTGCCCGATGGAAAGCACTTTCTGTATTACCAGGTGGTGCCGACGGCCAAGGACAACAGCGGGGTTTTTCTCGGCTCGCTGGACGCCAAGCCGGCGGAACAGGGACAGAAGCGCTTGATCGACAGCCCGGCCGGAGCCAAGTATGTAGCTTCTTCGGGCGGGGGCCCCGGCTCGTTGTTTTTTCTACGCGGCGAGGCGCTGATGACCCAGCCTTTCGACGCCAGTCGTCTGGAACTTACCGGACGCGCGGTTCAGTTGGCCGATCGAGTAAGTACGAACACCTTTGGAGGCTTGTTTTCGGTTTCGAATAACGGTTTATTGGCATATGCCGCGACAGGCGGCGACAAACGACAATTGACGTGGTTCGACCGGGAGGGAAAGATCCTGGGTCACGCGGGCGAGCCCACAGGGCGCGACGAAATGGAACTCTCTCCAGATGGGATGCGAGTGGTGGAAGGCCGGGAGGATGGGAAAGGGACGTGGGGAGTGTGGATGTTGGATCTCGAGCGCGGCGTCAATACGCGTCTGAGTTTTGAGGCCGGCGGTGGCAGCGCAATCTGGTCGCCCGATGGCAGCGAGATTATCTACGCTCCAGCCGGAGGGCAGTCGGCCGATCTGTATCGCAAGCCAGCCAACGGCGCAGGACAAGGCGAGGTGATTCTCCACTCCGAAGGAGTCAAGACGCCGGATGATTGGTCGCGCGACGGCCGGTTCGTAATCTACATGCAAAGGAACAAAGCCGGCACGGACTTATGGGTGCTTCCGTTGGAGGGGGACCGCAAGCCGGTCCCGTATCTGGTGACGCAGTTTAATGAGGGACAAGCGAAGTTTTCGCCGGATGGGCACTGGGTAGTGTACACATCGAACGAATCGGGAACCAAGGAAGTATATGTGCAGCCGTTTCCGGTTTCGAGCGGGGGGAAATGGGTGGTGTCGAATGGCGGGGGTAGCCAGCCACGTTGGAGCCGCGATGGCAAAGAGCTTTTCTATTTTTCGCCGGACAGCATGCTGATGGAGGTCAGCGTTACCGCCACCGGCGGAACATTCCAGCCTGGCGTACCCAAGCCCTTATTCCGAGCGGCGATTCTCGGCGGGACCGGTGGCGGCCCGGGCGTGGCGTGGCGCTGGGACATTTCGCAGGACGGCAAGCGCTTTCTGATGGACACCGCGCTGGAGGAAGCGACGGCGGCTCCGGTGACGGTGGTGCTGAATTGGCAGAACGCGGTGAAGTGAAGCACGGCGCAGTGCATCCCGTTACCGGAATTGCCGCTTGTAAATCAGGCTGACGCTGAAAATTCCGTTGTAATCGCGCAGCGCCTGGGCGGACCAAATCGGAGTGAAGGTCCATACCGCTTGGATGGTCTCCGCGTTCGCCGTGTTCAAGCCAGTAACGTAAGTGAACGTCAGATTGTTGCTGATTTGTTGCGTGAGACTCAATTGCGCCACTGGAAGATCCGATCCGCCGGCAAAGGTGGGATTGATTCTTAGCTGCGTGACTCCGAACACGCGCTGGAGCTGATTGGACACCGGATCGGCGAGGGCTGCGCCGACGATAGCCGACTCCCCCATTTGCTGAAAGCTCTGCTGCGCGATCGAGGGCTGATTCGCAAGCAGCGTGGGGTCGGACGTTGGCGTGGTGCCCATGGCCAGTAGGTTGACGATTTCCTGAAACTGGAGCGGCGGATTTGAGGTGTAGCTCAGCTTCATGTTGTCGATGGGGCCCGTGACTTTGAGGTCAACCGCTACGCCTTGCGTTTGCGTCTCCAGGCTTAGATCCAGAATGGGTTCCACGCGGATAGGATTAAAAAAGGAAATGGAGCCGGTATTCACGGTATATGTTGAACCGAAGAACGACAGCTTGCCTTCCGTGATGTTGACGCGCCCGAGCATCCCTGGTTGCCCGGCCGTTCCGCGAATACGCAGGTCGGCGTAGAGCTGTACGTTTTGCGCGAGGGAGGATTGGACGGCCAGTGCGCTCGAACTCCGCACGCGAAGATCGAGGTGCATGTTCTCCAGCAGCGGAGATGGGGTGGAAGCTTGCACGGGAGGCGCGGCCAAGCTGAGGATGGAGCCAAGGTCGCTACGCGAGGCGTACATGATCTGATCGACCGTGACATTGCCGGAAACGGAACTGTCGGCGGTGGTTCCGGCGGCATTGATGTTGGCGGACACCATGATGCTGAGGCCAGACTGCACCTGGAGGCGCACTCGCGTCGCATGGGCCTGCAATCCAAATCGCAAGGCGCCATTCATGGTGGCTGAGCCCGCGAGGGTAATCTTGCCGCCGCCCGCTTCCGCTGCAAGATTGCGGATGACCGCGCTGTCGCCATTCAGCAGGACGACGCCGTTGGCTTTCCAAATTCCAGTGGGCATGCCGGCGTAGGCGAAAGAACTGTTGCGCAATTCGAATTGGCCGCCGAGCTGGGGCTGCGTAAGCGTTCCACGCACGGAAGCTGCCAGGACGATGCTGCCCGATGAAGTGATGGATTGATCGAGTTGCTGGAGGACGGTCAAGTCCACGTTGCCTTTGACGGCAACATCCATGGACTGGCCGGTCAAGGGGACCGAACCGCTAAGGTCGAGATTGGTCTGCGGTCCCGTGAGATGCGCGGATTGAATGTGGATCACGCCGCGATCGATCGACGACGAAAGTGGGCCTTGGTTCTGCAGCAGAACGGTCCCGGCCTTGCGGAGCACGGAGGTATTGCTCGAAAGCTGGAGACGCGTGAGCTGGAACGAGCCGCGGAGTTGTTGCGTGTTCGTGAGCGGCCCGTTGATGGAAGCGTCGCCGTCGGCGGCAGCTTCAAAACCTTTTCGCGCGACGGAACCAAACAGCGGCGCAAGACTGGTCCAGGTGATGTTCCTAAACGTGAGCTGGGCGCTGGTGGTGTAGCCGGACGCGAGTTGGACCGCGCCGTGGCCTTGGATGGAGGCTCCGGCCAGATTGGATTCGAGAGCTACGTTCACGCGTCCCGCTGTGGTGTTGGCCGTGAGTGTGACATCGCCGAGGGTTTTTCCGTTGGTTGCCAAGCCAGCGGCCTTGATGTTGGCATTTAGGTCGCTAACCACAATTGATTCGGACGGACGGATCTGCACAGCGCCACTCCCGTCGACTTGCACGGTGCCCGCGAGGCCGGGACTTCGTGTCGTTATGGTCTTCACGCGCGCAAGGTCTATGCGGGTGGGATCGATGTGGAATTGCAAATTACCAGATTCCAAATTGCCGGCGGGGTGATCGTAATGCGCAGTGAGATCGATGTGCGAGGGGCCGGACACGAGTTCGAGCTGAGGGATATCGATGCTTTGCGGCAAATAATTCAAGCGGGCATGGATGCGATCGACTGCATCGTCGTAGAGGGTCGCTTTTGATAGGTTCAAATCGGCGCTTCCTTGCGGATTTGCGATCGTGCCGTTGAAATTGGCCGTTGCGGAAAGCATTCCTCTGACTGGGATGTCGGTGCGGTGCGCGATCGCGAGCACTCGATCGAGAGGAAGATTCGCGAGAGAAGCCTTGGCAGTGGTGGGATACTCAGGCGCCAGCTGCGTGTCGCCGGTGACGTTGATGTTCGATCCCGCGAAGTTTGACGTGATGCTGTAATTGACGGAGCGCCCGCTGGTCTTAGCGCTTGCGGTGAGATCGCCGTAGCTCTGGCCTTCCGACTGCAGTCCGCGCACTGAGGCGCCGCCGTTGATGGTGACGAGCTCAAAGTGATCCGAGACATTGCCCACGATGCTCGCGTTCAGCTGCACGATTCCCGACGTGTGGGGCCGTTGCTTTTGAACCGCAGTGAGCTGCGACAAGTCGACTTGAGTGCTCTGAACATCGGCGCGCAAACGGCCTCTGGTGAAGCTGTCGCGCGGATGTTGATACTCGGCCGTGAGATTGGCGCGGGCTGCGCCGGCTTGGATGGAAGCACTCGGTACCGTCACCAGTTGGTCCGTTAGATTGACCTGCGCTTGCGCGCGATCGAATGGCTGACCCTCGATTGATCCGGCGGTAACGGTGAGCGCGGCTGATCCGCTGGGGTCGCCGAGCGTGCCGTTGATGTTGAGGTTCGCGGTGAGCTGGCCGGAGTACCCGGCGCTGGGCTGGTTGGCTAGAGCCAAAAGGTCGGCGAGATCTCCATTTTGTATAGAAGCGCTGGCGGACAGAGGTGAGCTCGGGAGCGGTTTCCAATCGCGCAGGCCGATGGATCCCCAGAAATGTGTCTGCATCGCGGCGCGGCTAAGGCTGCCGGTTTGAACAACTGCATTGGACTTGGAGATGGACGCGTCGGCGACCAGGTTGTCAAACTGCCGGTCCGCGAAGGTGAGCCGGCTGGCGGTGACATGGCCTGCGATACGCGGCGAGGTCAGAGGTCCGGAGACGCTGCCGTTGAAGCTGGCCTGGCCGCCATGCAACGCGACCTTTGGCCTGGAAGAAGGCGCGACGGACGCGAGCAAGTCATCGAGATTCGTGGTGGTGAGCGCGATATTCAATTGCTTCCCGGGTGAGCCGTCGATCGTCAGGCGCGAATGCGGCAAGGTCAGAAGAGAATGCTGGATGGTAAGGCTATCGTTCGCACCAGTGTAAGCGGCGTTCAATCGGCCCGAGACTGGAACTCCGCGCGATCCGGGCGAGATGGATAGTTGCGAGCGGGCCGTAAGCTGACGGAGGAACGGGGCTTTGAAATTCCCCTCGGCGCTTACCGATCCGGAGATTACGCCGTCGTAAGGGAGCGGCTGTTGGCCGGCAGCGCGGAGGGCGTTCCGGACATCGAGATGCCGCAAATTCCCGCGCAATTGATAGCGCGCGAAATTCTGGAGCGAGACGTCGCCTGAGAATTCGGCACCGAAGGCCGCGATCTGAAGGTGATTGACGTCCAAATTGTTTTTGGCGTCGAACTTTGCGATTCCATTGACGCCAATAACACCGGTGGAGTGGGCGGAAGCGCTGGTGAGCCGCGCCAGCTCATCGAGTGACAGGCGGCTGGTGAAATTGAGCCCGCGATCCAGCGCGCCCGAAGCCTGCAGATTCGATTGGCCGAGAGTCACACGGAGGCGAGTAACCTGAATGCTGCTGCCGGCGGCGGTCGCGTTGGCGTCCAGATCGACGGCGGAGGGGAGATTGGAAGCACGTGAATTGAGCGGCAAGTCGGCGGCGCGCTTCAGATCGGCCAGCGCGATGTGACCGTTGAGATGCGCCGACACGTGCGGATTCCGAAGGTCAGCGAGCGATGCATCGAGCGCCAGGGTCGAGAGCGGCGATGTGATCCGCGCGCCGCGAACTTCAATTTTGTCGCGGGCCAACACAACGGGCAGCGAGACTGTGAAATCGACCGGGGTATTGCGGCCGGAAACGACATAGACCGGCTGAAGCGAGAGCTGTCCGCGGTACTCCCCACTCAATGTGTTGTAGGCGAGGAGAGCGCGCAGGTTGTTTCCACGCACGTTGAGTTCGTGCTTTTGCGCGGCAAAGGCCACGAGGCCATTGGTTATTTCGAAGTGCCCGATGGTGAGCTCGACGACGGTTTCGAGCGGCGATGTGTTAGATTTCTGGCGTGGCGTCGGTATATTGGTGCGGCCATCCGGATAAACGATGACGTTGGCTTGCGGTCGATCGATATCAAGTGCGGCAATGTTCCAAAGACCGTGAACACTGAAAAGACGCAGATCCATCTGAATCCGGGCTACGCGCAGCAGAGGAGCGGCACCCGAGGGTTCGTTTCCATGCAAAACCGAGTCGGTGAGCACGGCGCGGAGATGCGTCCAGTCAAATTGGAGCGAAGCGACTTCTACTTTCCCGCCGGTGCTGTCTTCAACGGACGTAATGATGGTTTGCTTGACGTAATTCCGGAACCACGTGGTCTGGACCAGCAGGACTGCAGCGATGCCAAGAATAAGAATCAACGCGACGGTGGCGATGGCGATGTTGCGAAGGATTTTCACTGGACGCGTCATTTGAAGCACCTCAATGGAACGCCTCCTCTTTGTACTCCACTCGATAACCTTGCCGGGTTTGATCGAGCCACTCGTTGAAACTCTGGTTAATGCGTTCGCCTTCGATCACCTCCTTGATCTTTGGCGCCAGCGCTTCCAGGGCGATCGCACTAGGCTGTTGCTTGCGCATTTCAGCGCCGTGTTGATCGTAGTAATTCCGGATGTCTTCGTCAGTGACCACGACACCCGCCCGAAAGCGCTGGTTGATAAACTGCAGTACGGTAATCTGCCAGAGCAATCGTTCCCGGAGCTCACTTTCCTTCAAACCGTACTTCTGCAACGCATCGTGCATGTGCTGGCTGGAATTGCCGAATCGGTCGCGTTGCAGCTCCACTTCGAGAGCGGCGCCTTCGCCTTCCTGCGGACGCTGGTAAGCGCCGGCTATTATTTCCTGGCGAATAATGTCCTGCGTGATCAATCGTTCGGCGGCTTCGCGCTTGGTGGCGGGGGTGATCTTGAGCGGCTCGCGGTTCAGGAAGTCAGTAAGCCGGATGTCGCGGTCAATGTCGCTGGCTTTGATGACGTGCGTTCCAGCGATAACGGCAATGCGATCCAGAATCACGTCGCCCGAAAGCGGCATACAGACAACTGCGATAGCTAGAAGGCCGCGCATCTTAAAACGTCTGTCCGATCGAAAAGAAGAATTGGAAATGGCTGATGTTCTGGGGCGAGGGTGTGCAGTAACCCGGCAACTGCGATGGAGGCTTGTTTGGATTGCAGTTCAGCAACTCAGCCGGCGTCCCGGAGAATCCGATGTAGTTGGGCGGGTTGATGCTATACCCGAAGTCGGCGCGGATGGGGCCAATCGGCGTGCGATAGCGAATTCCGAAACCGACGGCGTGGACCATGTAGTTGAAGTCCTGCGGATTGTTTTGATGAAACCGGAAAGAAACATCGCTCAGACTTGAATAGACGTTGCCCATGTCGTGAAAAATCACGCCCTGGATATTTTGGCCAATGAAGGGAAAACGCAGCTCGACATTGTTGATGAACAGGGCGTTGCCTCCGAGCGGGAAACCAGTGGCTTCCGAAGAAGGTCCACCTGGGACCAGCGGCGCGCCGGTATCGCGCGGCCCGGCCTGATTGAAGGGGAACGCGCGCAGAGAGTCGCCTCCGCCGGCATAGAAGCGTTCAGGCAGCGGGACGGATTCCTGAGCGTCGATCCCGGCCGGCGCCGAGAAGGGCACAATTACTCCAAATTGGGTTTGGCGTGCAAGCACCCAATTCCTGCCTAATGAATAATAAGTCGCGTTGCGCAACAATGCGCGAGCGAAGCTACGCTCGGACCCGAAGTATTTGGAGCTGACGCCGAGAATCATGGTGTTGTACATGCCGTGGCGCGGATTGATTGGATTGTCGCGGCGATCCTGCACGAGATTAACCGACAATATCCCAATCCGCACCGATTCCAAGAATTGAGGAATGAGCAGTACCGGAATAACGATGTCGCTCACGCTGACGTTCCGATAGGCAAACTGGAACTGACCTGTCAGGCCTTTCGCGAATTTCTGCGAAAGTTGGACTGAGACTTCCTCGCGCTTAGCAGCGAAGGTGCGGACATCGAGCGTCTTGTCGTAGAACACCGAGTAAGTGAGGTTACGACCATCGACACCGCCCAGGTGCGATTGCAAGTAACTGACGGAAGCGCGCTGCTCGATGGAGGAATACACGCCCTGGAAAGTTACTGTATGTCCCAACCCGAGGAAGTTGAGGCGGCTGACGGTGAGTGAAACCAAGGGGCTGAAGCTGAAGGTTCCTCCAGGCGACCCAAGGCTGGTGCTGTTCGGTGTGCTGAATTGCGCCAGTTGGGCTCCGAAACCGACCGAGATGGTGTACCGGTTGGCTTCCTGGAAATGATAGATCACGTTCTTGTGGGTGGTGTCGCCATCAGGATTCTCAATGGCGGTGTCGACGGCGGCGAACACACCTAAGTTGTAGAGTGATGCTTGTATATTGGTCTGCGCCACCGGCGACAGTGGATCGCCTGGTTTCAGAGTGATTTTCGGCGTGACCAGCGACTTACGGGTGGTCTGCAGCCCAGAGATAAGAATGCCGCGCACGAACTCGCGGTCGCCTTCGGTGATAGCGTAGACAACGCGAACGTGCCCTGGAGTAATCTGCTGCCAAGCTGCCTTAAACTCGGCCTTTGGAAAACCGCGCGTGTAATAGTAAGTCAGAATTGAATCGCGATCGCTGGCGAGATTCACTTCCGAAAAAGGCTGGCCGGCTGCGGAGGCGGGAGCTGGCAGATCCGCGAGCTTGAACTCCGTTACGCCGTGGATGGCGAAATCGTCGACTAACCATTGCGGGCCTTCGTCAATATGTACCGTGACGGTGATGTTCCCCGGCTTGCCTTGGGCATCAGACGCCAGGCTCGAGGTAACTTTAGCTTCGCGGAATCCATTGGCTTTGTATAAATTGGTGATGTTCTCTTCATCCTTGCGCTGGAAGGCTTCGCTATATCGGCCGTGGCGCAGAATCAGAAAACCGGAGGGTTGCATGAACATCCGCTCGCGAATGGATCCCGTATCGAAATAGTGATTGCCGGTGATAATCACTCGCACTAACTTGTAGCGCATGCCCCGAGAAATGACATACTGGATGGTCTCAACATCGTTCTGAACCGGCTGAACACGGAAATCGACTGTGGCGTCGTAGTAACCCTGGCTCTGAAAATACTCGCGCAAATCGAGCTTGCCGGTGTTAAGAAGATCGTCGTCCACGGTGTGCTCTTGTAACACCGGCACGTATCTTTTGAGGACACGCCGAGAGACCTTGGTTTCCACGGAGGTCACCTTGACTTTGGGACCGGCATCGATATCCAAGCTGGGTCGCACCCTGCGACGTTGCGCATCGTAGTCCAATTTCTTGAGCTGGACGGTCGCGAGCAAGCGATCCTTTTTGCCGTACTTGTTCAACACGTCTTGGACGCCGCCGTTGGTGCGGGTGCTGGTGACGTGGCGCCACCAATTTATGACGGGAAGTCTCCAACCAGTGGCTCGAAGGATGGTTGCGTTGGGGAGTTTGGTTACGCCGGTAATGGTTGGCATTTCATATTTGGCACGTTTACCGGCGTGGACTCGGAAGTTGAGGAAGACTTGCTGTGAATTGTTATCGCGCTCAACGGTCGGCGCGATCTGGGCCTCGTAAAGTCCATTCGATTCGAGCAGGTGGCGCATGCTGTCAACGGCGGTATTGACGTCGGCCTCATGGAAAGGAGTTCCCAGGGAGAACTGGCCCGCGCCTTGGATCTGAGCCCGGTTGGGCGATTCAATTACCTTCCCTTGCACCGTGACGCCGCCCAGGAACCAGGTGTTCGTTGTGACGAAGCGCACGATTACCCCATTGCCGGAGGGTTGGGCCTCTACGACGATGTCCGAGAAAAGTCCGGTACTGAACAATCCGTCAATAGCGTGAGCGACGTCTTGGGAGCGCAATGGTTCGCCCGTTTTGAGGGGTTGGACGCGAGCCAAGTCGGCCGGATCGAGCGGCTGACCGTTAGGAAACTGGATTTCCACTATCGGCTTGCCCTCAAACGCGGAGGGTTGCGCAGCCGCGTGGGAGGCGCCGAGGAATGCCAGGACGCACGCGGCGCTCGCGAAACGTCGAAGCGAATGCCACACCTAAGTTGGACCCTCGTTCGGTGTTTTGGTTACGCAGGCAGGCAAGATGGATGGCACGTATCTTAAATTGATTATCGGGTAATGCCCGGAAAGCCGCTGGGGCCATGGGAACCGTAGCGGCGCGTGTAGACTTTTGTGAATTCAGCGCCCAGGAAGAAGAGCTGCGCCGAATAGTAGATCCACACGAAAAGCAGAACGACGCCCCACGCGGCGCCATACGTGGATTCAAAGCCGACCCGTACCAGGTAGAGGGCGATCAATTGTTTTCCGATGGTGAAGAGCAGCGAAGTGACGGAGGCTCCGATGGCAACGTCGCTCCAGTTGAGCCGGACATCGGGGATCAGTTTGTAGACGGCCGCGAAGAGCAGTGTTACGACAACGAACGAAGCTACAAATTCGGCTGAATGCAGCAACCAGTCGGATGTAGGTAAGAGCGGCCGAAAGAAGGTTTCAGCGGCGGTGATGAATGCGCTAAGCGCGAGCGAAATTAACAGCAGAGATCCAGCCCCAAAGATAATCAACGACGAGAAGAGACGCTCTTTCACTAACCGAACAAGATCGTCGCGCCAACTGCTTTGGGGCTGTTTCACCTCCCAGATGAGGTTGAGCGCGTCGTGAAGCTCAACAATCACCGAAGACGCGCCCACGATGAGAGTGGCGATGCTGAGGATGGTTGCAATTGTGCTGGCGGCCGGTTTATGGGAGTTCTGAATCGCTGCCTGAATGGCCTGTGAAGCGGTTCCGCCGACAAAGTTCTGAATTTCCCAGGCCAGCTGGCCACGCACGGCTTGTTGTCCGAAGACGAGCTCGGCGACGGTCACCGAAATCACAAGCAGCGGCGCAGTGGCGAGGACCGCATAATAGGCGAGCGCGGCGGCCAGGCGTGGCGCATTATCGCTTGACCAGTGGCTAACGGTTTCTTGAATGAGAATGACGACGTGCCAGCGAAAAGGAGATTTCGAGGGCGAATACCGCATGCCTCTTAGTATGCCGCCCGCGACGATCTCGCTGCCAACGATGCTATCGAGTCTCACCGTCAACTGAAAATGCGAGCAGCACGTTGCCCGGTTTTCCGCCAACGAATCCAAAACCACAAGTGGTGATCACCATACCGTTGGCGATGGCAGGTCCTCCGCCGTTGAAAGAGCCGCCTTGGGCTGGGACGCGATTGACGGTTTCGAAATCGCGCCCGGCGTCGAAGTCCCAGACAATTTCGCCGGTTTTTGTTGAGTAGGCGCGCAGGTGCCCGCCCCACGATCCGGAGAAAGCGAGACCGGGCATGGCGGACACCGCCGACAGTTGCGCCGGATTGCCTACGCCGGAGGGAGCGGGAGTGGCCCAGAGCTTTTCGCCGTTGTCGATCTTGATCGCGTACATTCCGGGCGTGCCTTTATCGCGCTTGTAGAGGTCGGAAACCGCAGCGTACGCGATGTGATCGTCCACTGCAGCGCCGAATTGAATCCCACCCTGCGCGCCACCCACGCCCACGCGAGTCTTCCACAGCACTTTGCCCCGCTGATCAGGGTCCAGGCCGTAGATCACTCCCGACTTTTGCGTCGCCACCAGGATCTGCTTGCCGCCGGGGAGTGAATGCAAAATAGCTGAACTGCCAAAGTCGATATCTTCACCGGGATTATCAGGGCAATTGGGGCCCTTGGGACAGCCACCCATCCAGTTGTCCCCCGGAGTCACTTGGCTGGACCACAGCAGACTCCCGGTGGCGAGATCGAAGGCCAGGACGGAATCGCTAGTGGGAATGCCGATGCCTGTGTAGGAATTGCCGGTGCCGGCGTAGATGCGCTTGCGCTTTGCGTCAACGGTGGGCGACGACCAGATGCCTGCGCCTGCGGGACCGTAGAGCTTGGTGCCAGCGGCGCTGGTCTTGTACACTTTCGGCGGATCGGGAATCGAGTACGTCTTCCAGATGATGCGGCCGGTTTCGGCATCGAGCGCCGTCACACTGCCGCGAAACGTGCAGCATTCATACTGAGCGGATCCGCCGTCCAATTCCTCGGAAGACGCCACGGGAACATACAGCCGGCCGTCGTAATATGAGGGCGAGCCGGTGATGCGCGCGGCGGGATGATCGTCGATCTTCACCTTCCACAGCAGCTTGCCTGTTTCCGCATCCACGGCGTGCATGGATCCGTGATAGTCGCCGAAGTAGGCGATCCATTTTGATTTCTGGCTGGACGATTTTGAAGATTTGACAATGTTTATGGCGGAGCGGACGATGCCGCCCGCGTCGTAGGTCCAGTAGACGCAGCCGGTGGAAGCATCCAACGAATACACGACGCCGCCATTGCTTCCGACAAACACGCGGCCGCTTACGATGACAGGCTGTGCCGCTGCTTGAGTGTCGTCGGGGAATCCAAACGCCCATTTGAGCTTCAAGCGAGGGGCGTCGGCGGCCTGGAAACCGGGTCGTGGTTGATAGCGCGCGTTGGAAGAATCGAAGCCCCATCCGTTCCAGTCGCCTGAGCCGGGAGAGAACGGCTTGGGATTGCCCGAACAGCGGCCGGCGGCTGGGTCCACCGGTTGCGCCGACCAGTTCTTGCCGGTAACGTAGAGCGCGACCGCCCGAATTTCGCTGGTGGATAGCGCCACGCCTTGCGTGGTCATCTTTCCGCGGAGCAGGGCGCTCATCACTTGCTCGGGCGTCAGATTGGCGAGCTCGGCGCGCGTGGGCGTACGCGAACCCGTTTCCGTTTGATGACAAGTGGCGCAACGGCTCTCAAATATCGCGACGCCATCGGGCACGGCGGCGGAGGCGGAGATGGCCAGGACGAAGAAAATGAGTGATCGCATAAGATCTCGCGGCAGTGTATTATAACGAAAACATGACACGCGTTGCCGCAGCCCTAGTGATGCTTATTAGAGGCGCCGCCGGCGCTTTGGCGCAAACACCCGCAGATCCAGGTGTCGTGGTAGGCGTAGGTGGATTCAGCCACATCGTCGCCAATGTCGAGAAATCCGTCGAGTTTTATCGCGACGTGCTGGGTCTAGAGATGCCGAATCCGCCGCGCGCGTTTGACAGCACGCAGTGGATCATCGACATGGGCAACACGCCGGGCGCGCAGTCACGCCCCGCGATTCTCAGGATTCCCGGATCGAAGCTGGGCGTCGAGTTGATCGACTATAAAGACATCGATCGCCAGGCGGCTCATCCCCGGTTCCAGGATCCCGGCGCGGCCAGCCTGATTCTCACGGTGCGCGATATCGACCCTCTGATGGCGAAGTTGAAGGCGGCAAACGCGCACATCAATAGCAAAGGCGGCGAGCCGGCGACGATTACCGGTGCGAACGGCAGCCGCGGCCGGGTGGTTTTCGTGCAGGATCCCGACGGCTTCTTCATCGAGATTTCACAGCGCGATCCCGCGCCCGCTACCACCGCGCCTGCGACGAGTAATATCATCGGCGGAGCTTTCGAGATCATCGTCGCGGATTTGGATCAGACGCTGCGGCTGTATCGCGACGTATTGGGATTCCAAACGCAGCCGCCCACGGCTTTCGACGGAACCAAGCTCATGATGGACACAGCGGGCACGCCGGGCGCCCAGTTTCGCAGAAGCTCGGCCCTGATCCCAGGCACGTCCGTGATGATGGCGTTCATGGAGTTCAAAGATATCGATCGCAAGCCTCTGCATACGCGGGTGCAAGATCCTGGCACGGCCATTCTTCAGGTAGGCGTGCGCGATGTGGATGCCACGGTGAAGGCGCTGAAGGCCGCTGGCGTTACCGTCATTTCGAAAAACGGCGAGCCCGTGATGAATGGCACGTCCAAATTCTGTGTGGTGCGAGACCCGAATAATCTCTTCCTGGAGCTGTTTCAGCGCGGTCCGCGGCTGCAATAGTAACCTAGTTACAGAGAAATCCAATGATTGCAAGCCAACCGTCCGTCCAAACTGTCTCTTTCTACATCAACGGCCAGTGGGAGAGCGCCGGCAACCGGCGACTGATGCCAGTGACCAATCCCGCGACTGGCGCGGAAATCGCGCAGGTGGCCTACGCAACCGCCGAGGATGTGGATCGCGTAGCGCAAGCCGCGCATGCCGCCTATCTGAAATGGCGCGACGTTCCGGTGGTGGATCGCGTGCAGCCGCTGTATCGCTACAAGACGCTGCTCGAAAAGCATGCCAATGAGCTGGCGGCTACACTGACCACCGAAAACGGCAAGACCATCGACGACGCGCGCGCCGAAGTTCGCCGTGGCATACAGATGGTGGAAGTGGCTTGCGGCATGCCGACTTTGATGATGGGCGATTCGTTGAACGACGTCTCAACAGGCATCGATAGCCATACCATCCGACAGCCGCTGGGGGTTTGCACGGGCATCACGCCGTTTAATTTCCCGGCGATGGTGCCGATGTGGATGTATCCCTTCGCTATCGCGGCAGGAAACGCATTCATCCTAAAACCGTCTGAAAAGGTTCCGATGACGCCGACTATGGCGGCCACGTTGCTGCATGACGCCGGCGTGCCCGCGGGCGTTTTCAATTTGATTCACGGCGACAAGGTGGCGGTGGACGCGCTGTTGCTACATCCATTGGTGCGCGCTGTTTCGTTTGTCGGCTCCACGCCCATCGCGAAATACATTTACAAGACGGCAGCCACGGAGGGAAAGCGAGTGCAGGCGCTGGGCGGTGCGAAGAATCATCTGGTGGTGATGCCGGACGCGCAAATGCCGAAGACTGTTGAGAACATCATCAGCTCGGCGTTCGGCGCGGCGGGCGAGCGTTGCCTGGCCGGAAGCGTGTTAGTTGCCGTGGGCGATGCGGCCGAGCCGCTACTGAAGCTGCTGGTTGAGAAGGTCAATGAGATGCGAATCGGCGACGGCATCGAGGAAGGCGTCGGCATGGGGCCGCTGGTCACCAGGGAGCACAAAGAACGGGTTACCGGTTACATCAAGAAGGGCGTGGACGAAGGCGCGAAGCCACTTCTGGATGGACGTTCGCTTAATGGGAAAGGCGATGGCTTTTTCCTTGGGCCCACAATTTTTGACAACGTGCAGCCTGGAATGACGATAGCGCGGGACGAAATCTTCGGACCGGTGCTTTCCGTGATTCGCGTGAAGACGCTCGAAGACGCTATCGCGCTGGTGAACAGTTCGCCGTTTGGAAACGCGACGTCGATTTTTACCAGCAGCGGCAAGGCGGCGCGTGAGTATTCGGCGCGCGTGGAGGCTGGCATGGTTGGGATCAACGTCGGCGTGGCCGCGCCCATGGCCTTTTTTCCATTCGCGGGCTGGAAGAATTCGTTCTTCGGCGATCTGCACGCGCACGGCAAAGACGCCGTGATGTTCTATACCGAGCAAAAAGTGCTCATGACGCGGTGGTTCTAAAAGTCGAATCGCCAGGTGATTCCGCCGAGCGCCAGCCGGTTCACACCGTTTATGGCGGAGCGCAGCTGTTCAAGCCCGAGACACCGGCGCGGCTGGGCGCGCATGCGCTCGAACTGATTCGCACTTACACGCCGGACGCAGATTCGTTCGCTCAGTGCCTGGGACTTGCGGGCGGCGCGTTTGCGAGTTCAGTGTTTGAGCGCACCGTCGCAAAGCTGGAGCGAGAGCCCGTTGAGGATTTTCGCGTCGATTTTGAAGATGGGTACGGGTATCGGTCCGATGCCGAGGAAGACGGGCACGCCCAATCGGCGGCGCAGGCCCTGGCGCGAGCGCAGGTCTTGCCTGGGTTTCCTCCGTTCATCGGAATCCGGATCAAGCCATTCACCGTAGCACTGCGGGCCCGGGCCAACCGGACGCTCGATCTATTTTTCGAGGCGCTGTGCAGCGAGACAATTAAGCTACCTGACAATTTCGTAGTGACTCTGCCTAAGATCAGCGTGCCGGAGCAGGTAGCGGAGCTGGCGGAAACACTTCTACGCCTGGAATTGCGGCACGGATTGCAGCCCGGCATCTTAAAGATCGAGCTGATGATTGAAACTCCGCAGGCGATCATCGATCCGTTCGGGTCCTTCGCCATTCCGAGGCTGATTGAGGCGGCGGGCGGCCGATGCCGTGGGCTGCACTTCGGCCCGTACGACTACACCGCGAGTTGCGATATCGCGGCCGCCGAGCAGCGATTGGATCATCCGGCATGCGACTTCGCGCGGAACGTGATCCAGGTGAGCGCCGCCGGCCGTGGAGTAAGTCTCGCCGATGGTCCCAGCACGATATTGCCGATCCCGCGGCACCGTGCATCGGCAGGTGGCCTATTGACCGCGGAGCAGGCGGCGGACAATCGCGCCATCGTGCATCGGGCGATGCGGCATCACTTCGATCTGGTACAGCGGTCACTCGCCAATGGGTACTACCAGGGTTGGGATTTGCACCCCGGCCAGCTTCCGACGCGGTATGCCGCGGTGTACGCATTTTTTCTCAAGAGCCTGGATGCCACCTCGGCGCGTCTGCGGAATTTTATCGATAAGGCCGCGCAGGCGACACTGGTGGGCGACGTGTTCGATGACGCGGCCACCGGCCAAGGGCTGCTCAATTTCATCCTGCGGGGCGTCAATTGCGGCGCGTTTACAGCGGAGGAAGCGGCTGCTTCCGGGCTGACCATCGAGGAGCTGCGCGGGCGATCGTTTCTAAAGATTATGGCCAACCGCGCGCAATAGGAAAGCGTAGTCGAACGCCACTTCCTTGATTCCTTCGTAGCGGCCGGATGGGCCGAAATGCCCGCTGCCCATGTCGGTTTTGAGGAGCAACACGTTCGGATCAGTCTTTAGTGCGCGAAGCTTCGCCACCCACTTGGCGGGCTCCCAGTAGGAGACACGCGGATCGTTGAGCCCCGCCGTCACCAGCATCGCCGGGTACCCGCGCGGCGCGACGTTATCGTAAGGCGAGTACGAGCGAATGTAACGGTAAAACTCCTCTTGTTCCGGGTTGCCCCACTCCTCGTATTCTGCGATCGTCAGCGGCAACGTCGGATCGAGCATGGTGTTGAGCGTATCCACGAAAGGCACCTTGGCGATCGCGGCGTGAAACAACTCAGGACGCAGGTTCAAGACCGTGCCCATTAGTAAACCGCCCGCGCTGCCACCCATGATCGCGAGCCGTTCGGTCGAGGTATACCGCGAAGCCAGCAGATGTTCACAGCAAGCGATGAAATCGGTAAACGTGTTTTTCTTCTGAAGTAACTTGCCCTGATCGTGCCATTCTTCACCCAGCTCGGCTCCGCCACGAATGTGTGCGATGGCGTATACAAAGCCCCGGTCGAGCAAGCTTAGGCGCGCCGATGAAAACGTGGGATCGATGCTGTGACCGTACGCGCCGTAGCCATAGAGCAGCAGGGGGCTGGTCCCGTTGGGCTCAAAGCCCCGGCGATACACCAAGGAAATCGGCACTTCGACACCGTCGGGCGCCTTGGCGAAAATTCGCTCGGACTGGTACTGCGATGCATCATAACCGCCGCGTACCTCGTATTGCTTCTTCAATTCGCGATCGCGCGTGTGAACATGGTAATCAAATACGGACGCGGGCGTAACCAGGGAAGTGTAGTTGAACCTCAACAGATGGGTTTTGTACTCGGCATTGCCCGTGGCGCCGACGCTGTATACGGGCTCGGGAAACTCGATGTAGTGCGAGAGAGCGCCGGAGCGGTCGCGGATGCAGATTTTCTCAAGGCCTCGCTCGCGCTCGTAGATGACGATGTGGTCTTCAAACGAATCGACGCCCTCGATGGTGACACCTGATCGCGCCGGGATTATTTCCTGCCAATTTTCACTCGATGGATCTGATACCGGTGTGCGCATCAAGCGGAAATTCTTGGCTTGATCGTTGGTGCGGATGTAGAAGTTCTCGCCGTGATGCGATACATCATATTCGATGTCCTGACGGCGCGGCAGCAACACGCGAAATTCGCTGCGCGGGTGGTCGGCTTCGAGGTAGTGCAACTCGGACGTAAGCGGGCTCGCAAGCTCAATGAATATGAATCGTCGGCTGCGTGTCTTCGCTAAGGCTAAATTGAAACGCCCGTCGTCCTCTTGATAGACCAGCGTGTCCGAGTCGGAACCGAGCTCATGACGGAACGCCCGATACGGGCGCTTGGCCGCATCGAGAACGGTATAGAAGAAGGTACGGTTGTCGTTGGCCCACTCCAGCGTGTAATAGGTGTTCGCGACTCGGTCGGGTAAAAGCTCGCCTGTTGAGAGATTCTTGACTTGAATCGTGTACGACTCATCGCCTTCCAAATCGGTGGAATAAGCGAGCAGCCGGTGATCGGGGCTGACGGCGAAGTTTCCCAGGCGGAAATATTTCTGGCCGTCGGCGAGCACGTTTGAATCGAGCAGAATTTCTTCAGATGGGTCCAGGCTGCCGTGTTTGCGGCATTGAATCGAGTACGCTTTGCCTTCTTCCGTACGCGTGTAATAGAAATAGTCGTCCCGCTTCACCGGCACGGTAACGTCCGTCTCTTGAATGCGCCCGAGAATCTCCTTGTATAGCGTTTCCTGCAATGGCTTGGTCGGGGCCATCACTTCTTCGGTGTAGCGATTTTCCGCTTCCAGGTACTGAATTACGTCAGGATCGGATCGGTCGCGCAGCCAGAAGTAGTTGTCGACGCGGGTATCGCCGTGCCGCGTGATTTCTTTCGGAACAATCTTAGCCCGAGGCTTAGTCCGTGGAGTTATTGGCTCTCCTCTTTCCCCATGTACAATTCGCTGACCAACTCCCGATGGTTCTCTAGCACGCGGTTTCGACGCACTTTCATGGTGGGCGTGAGTTCGCCCTTCTCGATGGAGAATTCCCGCTCCAGAATCCGGAACTTGCGAATCTGCTCGAATGGCGCGAGCTTGCGGTTCACGCGGCCGACGGCTTTCTTCACCTCGGCTTCCATCGAATCCGCGCCGTCCGCGGCGTTTACCGTGACAAGCGCCGTGACATACGGCAAGCGGTCTCCAATTAGAACAACCTGATTGATGATCGGCTCGGTCTTGAAAAGGAGCTCGATTCGCGCGGGGTAAATCTTCTTTCCGTTGGAGGAAACAATCAACTCTTTCTTACGGCCCGTAATGTAAACGTATCCGTCGGCGTCGATTTCGGCGATGTCGCCGCTATAAAGCCAGCCATCGCGCAGCACCGCTTCGGTTGCGGTTGGATCGTTGAAGTATCCCGTGAACAGCGCCGGGCTCTTGATCAGAAGCTCGCCGTCTTCCGCCAAGCGCAACTCCACGCCGGGTAGCTTTACGCCGATGCTGCCTGACTTGGGGCGATCCAGTGGGTTAAAGCAAACCACGCCGGCTTCTGTGAGCCCGTATCCTTCGATGAGCGGCATTCCGATGGCCGCATAGAATCGCGCGAGGTCCTTGCCCAGGGGCGCGGCGCCGGAGGCCGCGATTCGAATCGCGCCACCCAGCCGGGCGCGGATCTTCGAAAACACCAGACGATCGGCGATTTTGAGCAGAACCAGCATTGCCTTCGGAATCGGCCGGCCTTCTTCGCGGAGGCGTGCGACCTCGGCGCCCAATCCAACCGCGCCATGGAACATTTTTCTCGCGACAGTGCCGCGCTTCTTGATCTCGGTTGTGATGCTGGCGAAGATGCGCTCCCAAACGCGCGGCGGCGCGAGCAGAAAGGTCGGACAAATGGTCTTTATCTCGTGAGGGAGCTTCGCGAGACTCTCGGAAAACCAGACTGGGACGCCCATGCGGATCGGTACAAGTTCGATGACAACACGCTGCGCGATGTGCGCCGAAGGAAGGAACGCAATCGTCGAATCGCGGGGCGTAAGTTTCAGCACCACCGGTCCCATCTCGATGTTGGCAGTGAGAGCGCCGTGCGATACGAGGCCCATTTTTGGTTCACCGGTGGCGCCGGAAGTTAGATAGAGGACGGCTGGATCTTCAGCGCGCACTTCAGCCTTGATTTTCTCGAACGCTCGCGCGTCCTGAGCCAAAGCTCGGCGGCCTTCAGCTCGCAGTTGTTCGAGCGTGAGCGCGCCCTCGGCTTGCCCGGTCAGCAGGATCCACTGCAGCTGCGCGATCGCTGGACTACCGGCCGAAAGCAGGGTCTGCATGCTCTTGGGATCCTCAATGAATACAGCCTTTGCATGGCTTGTTCGCAAGTTGCCGATTTGATCGGCGGCGGGATAGCTGGTGTAGAGCGCGGCGGCGATGGAGCCATTCGCGAGCACTCCAAGGTCGGCCAGGTAGAATTCGGCGCGGGTCTCGGAATGCAACGCGACCATGTCTCCTTTTCCGATGCCAATCCGCCGGAGGCCGCAAGCGATTTCCTCGGCGGCCTGCCGATATTCCAGCCAACTGTAGGTCCGATAGTTGCCCTTACCCGTGGGCTGATGCAAAGCGGGCGCTTTGCCGTAGGTTCGTGCCGTTTCTTCGAGAACCGCATATACGGTGCGAGCACCCATGCGCTTATTGTAGACGTGCTACGGTTTGGATTGTGTCAACGTTCATGGCTGCCAACATCTGGTCGAAAGAGCTTGAAGTGGCGACGGATGTAGCCAGAAAGGCGGCGGAGCTCGCGTTGCGGTACCAGCCCGGTATTGTCGCCGAGACGAAGCCCGATAAGTCGCCCGTAACGCAGGCGGATCGCGAGTGCGAGCGGATGATTGCGCGCATGTTGAGCGACGCGTTTCCCGAGGACGGCATCTTAGGCGAGGAGGGCGCACGTTCCGACTCACGCAGTGGACGGCGCTGGATCATCGATCCGATTGACGGCACCCGGGATTACGTGCGCGGCAATCCGCTGTGGGCGAATCTTATCGCGCTCGAAGCCGAAGGCGATGTGGCCGTAGGAGTCGTGAACCTGCCCGTGCTGGGCAAGCTCTACAGCGCCAGCCGCGGCGGCGGAGCACATTGCATGGGCTCTCGAATTCATGCTTCTTCCAAAACATCTATTGATGACTCTGTTCTGTGCGTGAACGGTTACGACAAGTTGGGCAACTCGCCGTTTCGCCCACGCTTGCTGGATTGGATGGCGCGCTTTTGGGCCGTGCGGGGGCTGGGCGGCGCGGCGGACGCAATGATGGTGGCATCCGGGCAAGCCGAGGTCTGGATTGAGCCAGTGGCCTCGCCTTGGGACTTCGCACCGCTCAAGGTGATCCTCGAAGAGGCCGGTGCGCGCTATCTCAGCATCGATGGCGGTTCATCCATTTATGCCGGCAATGCCATTGGGTGCACGCCTGGACTGGAACAGGAACTCCGGCGTTTTCTAGACATCGACGCCCTGATCCCTGAGAACCAGCGCTAGCTTGCTCACCGGTAGCGCCGTAAAGATGTTGCAACTGCCGGAAATAGATTCGGCGAAGCGCAGAACGCCGTCGCCGTCGAAAGCTCCTGCATACTGCAACACCGGATGCCGCCGGACATAATCGAGAATTTCGCGCTCAATCAAAGGGCGGAACCTGATTTCCGAAGTTTCGACGATGGAAACCATTTTTCGGGTATCCGCTCGCAGGACGACCAGCGAGGTCACGAATCGGAAGCTGCTGCCGGAAAGTTCACCGAGGAATTGCACGGCTTCCTCCACGTCGCGAGGCTTCTCAAAAATCCTGGCGTCTTTCACCACTACGGCATCGCCCGCGACAACGATAGCGTCCTTAACGGTATCGGCAATTTTCCAGGCTTTCGCTTCGGCGAGTTTCCTGGTGAGACCGGCGGGGTCGGGATCGCGAATCGATTTTTCGTCGATTGAAGCGGGGCAAATCTCATAAGGGATACCGAGGAGATCCATAGCGCGGTTGCGCGATTGCGATTCGGAGGCAAGAATCACCCTCATCCTAAGAAGAGAGCCAGGCGCGCCATCGCTTGTTCAAGAATGGGACGATCCGCGGCGTAGCAGATTCGCACCGAGCCTTCGCCGCCGGCTCCGAAAGCAACACCGGGTGCCAATCCGACTTTGGTTTCAAGCAGCAGCCGCTTGCAGAAATCGAACGAGTCGGACGCGCCGGCGATCTTGGGAAACAAATAGAACGCGCCGTCGGGCTTCGGCACGGTGACCCCCGGCATCTTCGCAAGTGCAGCGAGGCAAAAGTCGCGATTCTGTTTCAAGCGGACCAACATTTCGGCGAGCGCGTTTTCGCCCCACAGGAGCGCAGTTTCCCCGGCCCGCTGCGTGAAACTGGGCGCGTGCGAAACGACGAACTCATTGAGCTGCGTGGCTCGCGCAACCAGATCGCGACGCGCTACCAGCCATCCCAGACGCCAGCCTGTCATGCAATATGCCTTGGAAAACGACTGAATAACAATCAGCGCGTCGTCGCGTGTGGCGAGCTTCAAGATCGAGGGCGCCGGTGTGGTGGCCGTTGGTCCGGTGTAATTCAGCCGTTCGTAGACTTCGTCAGCCATTAGCCACAGGCCGTGCCGGCGCGCGAATTCGAGCAATCTCCGCTGCTCGTCTATGGTCGCGACCCAGCCCAAAGGATTCGAAGGCGACGTGTAAAGCAGCAGTCGTGTTCGCGGTGTGATCGCGGCTTCGAGCGCCGAGAAATCGATCGCGTAACGATCGCCCACCAACGGCTGCGCAATTTCGATAGGCACTGCATTCGCCATGGCGACATTGGCAGCGCCATTGGGCCACGCGGGTGTGAGCACCAGCGCTTCGTCGCCAGGATCGAGAATGCAACGAATTGCGAGGTGAAGCGCCTGTACTCCGGAAGCGGTGACAACGATTTCGCTAGCCGCGTCCAATTCCACGGCGTGCAGGTCGTGATAATAGCGCGCGAGCGCCTTCCGCACCGACGGCAGGCCGGCGTTTTCGGTATAGAACGTAAAGCCGTCCGCCATGGCTTTTTGCGCGGCGCGCTTGATGAACTCGGGCGTCGGGAGGTTCGATTCGCCGAAGTATAACTTCAGCACGCCGTCCATCGACATGGCCATTTCAGCGATCTCGCGAATGCGCGAATGCGGAACGGCAAGCGCCGACGCGGCGACGGTCGGGCTTAATTTGGTAAGCGGGCTAGACACCCTCGAAGATCGCCGATGTTGGAATGCTGAAGCCGGGAAGAACTGGATCGATGAGCGGCTGGTCACGCTCGAATTTCTTCGCGTCCCCTACCGAGTCGAAGATTCGTACCACTCGCCGCTGCGGGTAAACTGCCCAAACGGATTTACCGCCATGCGCAAGATAGAGCTCAACCTTGGTTTCGAGGCGCGCCGCTGGCTCAGACGAAACCACTTCGATCGCTATTTCCGGGGCGCCTTGAATCCATCCTTTGTTGCCTGGACCGGTTCGCCCAGGGAACAACACGCTCAGATCCGGCATAAGAGCGTTATAGTCATCGACATGATACATGCTCTCGGCAAACAACTCCGCCGGCGAATTCTGTGCCAGCCACAGTACCAGAATCTTGGTGATGTTCTTCTTTACGACCTCGTGCGGAATGTGCCCAAAACTCATGCTGACAATCTCGCCCCCAATCAGTTCCAGGCGTTCGCCTTCGGGCTCAGGCATCGCAAGGAACTCGGGGACTGTTACCAGCGTCGTGGTTGTGCCCATGCTTTGATTGTACTCTCGCGTTAAACCGATTCGGGATTAGCGGCGGATTCGGCCGGCGGCCGTCAACTCTTCAATCTGCACCAGCTCGGTAGGATAGTTGCCGGTGTAACAGGCATAGCAATATTCGTCTTTCGTGTCGGACACGGCCTTGCGGAGAGAATCCAGCGAAAGATAGGCCAGCGAGTCCGCTTCGACAAACTGGCGGATTTCTTCGATGGTTTGATTGGCGGCGATCAGTTCGCTCTTGCACGGAGTATCCACGCCATAGAAACATGGCGAAATCGTAGGTGGACAAGAGATGCGCATGTGGACCTCGCGCGCGCCCGCATTGCGAACCATTCGCACAATCTTACGGCTGGTTGTCCCTCGCACGATGGAATCGTCCACCAAAATCACGCGTTTGCCTTCCAATTGATGGCGCACTGGATTGAGCTTCAGCTTCACGCCGAAATCGCGAATCGCTTGCGACGGCTCGATGAACGTGCGGCCCACGTAATGATTGCGGATCAAAGCTTGCCGGAACGGGATGTTGGATTCCGAGGCGAAGCCGATAGCAGCAGCTACTCCGGAGTCGGGTACGGGAACCACGACATCGGCGGGCACCGCGGATTCGCGCGCCAGTAGACGCCCCAGGTTTTCGCGCGATTGTCCAACGGAGCGCCCGAACACTATGGAATCGGGTCGCGAAAAATAGACGTGCTCGAAAACGCAGTGCGCTTGCGGCGCAGCCGGGGCCCAGCGCTCGCGCGTCAGGCCTTCCGGGCCGACACACACCATTTCGCCGGGCTCTACGTCGTTCACATACTCGGCATTGATGAGATCGAAGGCGCAAGTTTCGGACGCGAAGACATAGGCTGTTCCGCCCTCGGGCGATGGCATTTGTCCAAAGGCAAGCGGCCGGAATCCATGCGGATCGCGCGCGATAATCACGCGGTCCTTGGCCAGAAACACCAATGAAAACGCGCCTTCTAGCTGCAGTAGCGCTTCCCGCAATGCACCCGCCAGAGTTCGCTCGCGCGAGCGCGCCACCAAGTGCAAAACCACTTCGGTGTCGCTGGATGCCTGGAAGATGGATCCCTCGCGCTCCAGTTCGCGCTTCAGCTCCGCGGCATTGGTGATGTTGCCGTTGTGTGCCACCGCGATCTGTCCCTTGTTGCACGCCACCAGGAACGGCTGAGCGTTCAACAGCACCGTATCGCCGGCCGTGGAATAACGTGTGTGGCCGATGGCCATATTTCCCGGCAAGCTCGCGATTTGTTCAGGTGTGAAGATATCGGCGACATGCCCCATCGACTTGGAGCAGCGGATCTCGCGATGGTCGCTGGTGGCGATGCCGGCGCTTTCCTGGCCGCGGTGCTGCAAGGCGTAGAGTCCCAGGTACGCCAGGTTAGCCGCTTCGCTGTGGCCATGAATGGCGAACACGCCGCACTCTTCGCGGAACTTGTCGAATGGTATTTCAGCTACTGCTGGTGCAGCAGGCGTTCGAGTGAAGTTTCCCAAGGTTGCCTCAACTCCGTCAGGGCGCAATCCAGCAAGGTTTTCGAATCGCAATCGATCCGTAACCGCTCTTTCATCGTAACACCGATACCCGGCGCTTCAAGCGAATTCTTCCGTGCGATTTCCACAACTTTCTCGGGCTGCGACGTAGCAACCAAGATGCGCGAGGGGCCCTCATGAAAGAGCGTGAACTCGGGCCGCAAGCTGGCTGGAATGTCGACGTGCGCGCCAATCCCCGCAGGCCCGAAAGAGCTTTCACAGAGCGCGATCGCGAGGCCGCCGTCGCTCAGATCGTGCGCCGCCTCAGCCAGGCCCGCGGAAACAATTTCGCGGATGGCGCTGTGCACGCGCTTCTCGTATGGCATGTCGAGCTTAGGAGGCAGGCCCCAAAGTTTTCCCAGAATTACCTTAGCGTACTCGGTCCCTCCCAGATGCTCTTCGTCCCATTCTCCGAATCCGCCGAGTAATATTAGCGTGAGGTCCGGCGCCGGAAAGTGGATGGGAGTTGGCTGAGCGGTCTTCATGAGCCCGACGATGCCCATCACAGGTGTCGGGAAAATCGCTTCCCCAAGCGTCTCGTTGTAGAGGCTGACATTGCCACCCGTGATCGGCGTTTCGAAATATTCGCACGCCTCGGCCATGCCTTCGATCGATTCCACCAGTTGCGCCATGATCTCCGGACGCTCAGGATTTCCGAAGTTCAGGTTGTTGGTCGCGGCCACGGGCAGGGCCCCGGCGGTGGAAACATTGCGGCAGCATTCGGCGACCATCAGCTTGGCGCCCTCGCGAGGGTCCAGAACGCTATAGCGGCCGTTGCCGTCGAGCGAAATCGCGATTGATGTGCCGGTTTCTTTCACGCGCACGATCGCCGCGTCGGCCGTGGGTCCAGCGAGCGTGCTGCTGCGCACCAGGTAATCGTACTGCTCCCAAATCCAGCGCTTGGAGCAAAGGTCGCCGGAGCTCAATAGTGCGATCAGATCAGCGCGGATCGCGTCGGGCGTGGAACGATTCGGGATCGGCGACGCTTCGAGCGGCGCTACTCGCGCGGGCTTAGTGTGCGGCCGATCATAGATCGGAGCTTCGTCGGCGAGTGCGCGGTTCGGAATCTCGGCCACCACCGTGCCGTGGTCCTTCACTCGCAAGATGCCATCGGGCGTCACGTGGCCAATAGTGACGGCATCGAGCCCCCATTTGTGAAACACGGCGAATACTTCGTCTTCGCGCCCTTTGTCGGCCACCAGCAGCATGCGTTCCTGCGATTCCGAGAGCATGATTTCGTAGGGCGTCATGCCGGTCTCGCGTTGCGGAACTAACTTCAAATCGATTTCGACGCCCGTGCCGGCGCGGCTTCCCATTTCGCACGTGGAACACGTCAATCCCGCTGCGCCCATGTCCTGAATGCCGACGATGGCGCCGGTTTGCATCGCTTCGAGGCACGCTTCTAGCAGCAGCTTCTCCAGAAACGGATCGCCCACTTGGACATTCGGACGTTTTTGCTTCGACTCCTCGGTAAACTCGGCGGACGCCATCGAAGCGCCGTGAATGCCATCGCGGCCAGTCTTGGCGCCCACATAAATCACCGGATTGCCGACGCCGGTGGCCTTGCCGTAAAAAACCTCATCCTTGCGAAAAACGCCGAGCGCGAACGCGTTCACCAGGGGATTGCCGTTGTAGCACTCTTCGAACATGCACTCGCCGCCTACTGTCGGGACGCCGAAGCAGTTGCCATAGTGCGCGATGCCCGAAACCACGCCTTCGAGAATGCGGCGATTGCGGGGAACGTCGAGCGGGCCGAAGCGTATCGCGTCCATTACCGCGATCGGCCGCGCGCCCATGGTGAAAATATCGCGCAGGATGCCGCCCACGCCAGTGGCCGCGCCTTGGAACGGCTCGATGAAACTCGGATGGTTGTGCGATTCGATTTTGAATGCGATCGCGTAGCCATCGCCGATGTCGATGATGCCGGCGTTTTCGCCCGGGCCTTGCAGCACCAGCTTGCTGCGCGTCGGCAGCTTCTTCAAATGAATGCGCGAGCTCTTGTAGGAGCAATGCTCGCTCCACATCACGCTGAAAATGCCGAGCTCCGTATAGCTGGGTTCACGGCCCAGCAGCGAGACAATCTTGTCGTATTCTGGCCCGGTCAGTTGGTGGGCTTCAATGACCTGTTGAGAAATGACTTGTGACGTCATTCGTTAATGCGCCGCGACCAGTGCCGGTGTCACAGTTTGAGAAACCATGGACTGAAAAATCACGAGGCCGTCGCTCGATCCCATCAGCGGCTCAATGGCGTCTTCCGGATGCGGCATCAACCCCATGACGTTGCGGCCTTCATTCAAGATGCCTGCAATGTCGCGCAACGAGCCATTTGGATTTTCGAGATACCTCAGCGTGATACGATCCTCCGCCTCCAGCTGATCGAGCGTGCGTTCGTCGGCGATGTAGCAGCCTTCGCCGTGCGCGATGGGAACCAGCAAGCGCTGGCCTTTGCGAGCTTCTGACGTAAACGGGGAGTTGGTGGTCTCAACGCGCAGCGGAACGTGTTTGCAGACGAACTTCAACCCGCGATTCCGCACCAGAGCGCCCGGTAGCAGCCCGCTTTCCACCAGGATCTGGAATCCGTTGCAGATGCCCAGAACGAGGCCGCCGTCAGCGGCGAACTTTCGAATGCTCTGCATCACCGGCGAGAATTTCGCGATCGCCCCGCAGCGTAGGTAATCGCCATAGGAAAAACCTCCCGGAAGGATTAAAGCGTCGACGTTGCCGAGGTTCGTGGCATCATGCCAGATGATTTCGGTTGGCTGCCCGAGTACCTGCGACATGGCGTACCAAGCATCGTGATCGCGATTGCTGCCCGGAAACACAACGACGCCAAACTTCATCGGGATGTCTCCATTATATCAGGCTTCGGGATAATATCAGGTGCAGCAGGCTGCTAGACTTGACTCAATTCCGTGCCGCTAACCAGTTCTACTCGCCTCGGTCCCTACCAGATTATCGGACCCATTGGCGCCGGAGGTATGGGTGAAGTTTACCGCGCTCGCGATACGCGCCTGAACCGCGATGTGGCCGTGAAGGTGCTGCCCGCCGACGTTGCGCATGATCCGGCGCGCCGCCATCGATTCGAAGAAGAAGCCCGCGCCGTGGCTGCTCTAAATCACCCAAATATTCTCAGTGTCTTCGATGTCGGCGACGACTACATGGTGACCGAGATCGTGGAGGGTGAATCGCTACGTGAAGCCCATCTCACGCAGCGCAAGACGGTGGAAACCGTGGCGCAGATCGCCGATGGTTTGGCAGCGGCCCACGACGCCGGAATCACGCATCGGGATCTCAAACCCGACAATGTTCTGCTGACGCGCGACGGCCGGGTCAAGATCCTGGATTTCGGTCTCGCGAGAGTGACGGCTTCTTCAGCTGGTCAAGAAACCCGGACCATCACGGACCCTGGAACGGTGATGGGAACGCCAGGCTATATGTCGCCCGAGCAGGTGCGCGGGCAGGTGGTGGATCACCGCTCGGACATCTTCAGCCTGGGCATCATCCTGTACGAGCTTCTGTCGGGCAAACGGGCATTCCAAGGCGAATCTTCCGCCGATATGATGACTGCGATCCTGCGCGAAGATCCGCCCGATCTGCCCGACAGCGTGCCGCTAGGCCTGCGGCAGATTGTGCACCGCTGTCTGGAGAAGAAGCCGCAGGAGCGCTTTCAATCCGCGCGCGATCTGGCGTTTGCTCTCAGGTCGCTGTCGGGTTCCACCGGGGTGGCGAAAATCGTGGCGGAGCCCGTTTCGCGCCACCGCTGGTTGTTAGGTGCGGCAATCGCGATTCCCTTGGCGCTGGCGGTTTTCTTCGCCGTGCTGTGGTTCACACGTCCACAAGCGCTGGATCTGTCGAGTTATCGCTATACGCCGTTCGCTACCGATGCCGAACCTGAAATCAATCCTTCCTGGTCGCCGGATGGCAAGAGCATCGCTTATTTGAAACTCGTTGGCCGCACAGTTCAAGTGATGTTGCGGGCCCTCGATGCGCCCGTGCCGGTCCAATTGACGAAAATGGAGGACGGCGTCTACAACGATGTTGGGAATCGGCCGATATGGTCGCCGGACGGAAGCCGTGTCTATTTCGTCAGCGCTCGTCCAGGCAGACTGTGGTCGGCGAGCGTGGCGGGCGGCGAGCCCCAGGAGGTTCTTCCCAATACATCGATCGTGACAGCGGTACGTCTCCAAGGACGGCAAGACCGTCGCGATGTGGAGAATCATCGGCCAGGGAGACAAAACCAGCGCGTCGCTTTGGATCTCCTCACCTCCCGGCTCCCCTCCGCACCAGTACCAACCGGCGCCCTTTGAGGTCGCTGGAGGCTATACCGGCACCTCCATAAGATTCTCGCCTGATGGCGCTCACATTGGCCTCTCGATATTTACTTCCGCCGATTCCAGCTTCTGGCTTCTTCCCTGGCCGGAAGGGCACTCGGCTCCCCGGCGGCTGTTCTCAAAGAGAAATCTACCCAGATGCGGCACGATTCGATTGGATGCCCGATTCCAGGCATCTTCTCATGGCAATGGAAGGAGCTCTTTGGCTCGGCGATAGCCGAACAGACACTCTTGAGCGGGTGACCGCCTCGGCCACCGAAGGGGACGATACTCCCGCAGTCTCTCCCGACGGGCAGCGTATAGCATTCAGCACTGGCAACCCGGACTACGACATCGTTTCAATTCCCTTGGATGGTTCGCCGCCCCGGCCGATCCTGGCCACGGCCCGGGATGAATCCGCGCCCTCCTGGTCACTTTCGGGCCGGATGGCTTTTATTACGGACCGTTCCGGTCAGGATGAAGTTTGGCTGAGAGATGCCCGGGGAGATTTCGAGCGCCCGATCGTCACCCAGAGTGATTTTCCGGACGAAAAAACGCTCTCAATCTACAATGCAGCGATTTCGCCCGACGGTGGACGCATTGCCTACGAACGCCAAACCAGCAAAGTTCTGGACGCTCTTTGGATTTCTCCAGCCAGCGGGGGCCGGCCGGCATCCGTTCCAACACCGGGGAGTATTCCCGACGGCTTATCCTGGTCGCCAGATGGGAATTCACTCGCGTTCACAGGCGGATCCGATGGAAGGCAACTCGCCATTGTGCAAATCGGAAGTGACAGCGGTCCGAAATTCATTGGCGTAGCCTGCGGCTCTGCTCCAGCCTGGTCTCCAGACGGGCGCTGGATCGCTTGCGGCGTTCGAGGCGAGCCGACAATCCTTTTGACCTCTCCGGACGGGAAGCAATCAAGCAAACTACCCAGCCCGGTGCGAACTAACGCCCAGCAGTTCGTGATGGTTTGGTCGCGCGACTCGTCGACGATTTATGTCGCCTCGTCTTTGAGCGATCCCGCTCGCCTGGACGCTATTGACATACGGACTGGTGCTTCGCGAAAGATAGCCGATCTAGGATCCGGTATAGATTTCAAAATGTCGGTGAATTTCATGTTGCGTGGCAGCCTGGCGCCGGACGGAAAGAGCTTCGCGACGACGCTAGCTAAGACGACTTCCGATATCTGGATTCTGGATGGCTTCACGTTACCGAAGCGCCGTTTTTGACAACAAGATCGAGTTCCGCGGCTGCGGCGAACGCGCGAAAGTCGCGGTTCCGCGTAATCAGCGGAATTCCGCGGTCGATGCAAGTCTGAGCGATCAGGGCGTCGCCGAGACGCGCTTTGCGGCGCCTTGCCAGCACCTTGGCTCGCAATACACCGGCGCGTTCCCAATAGCCAGTTTTGAGCTCAATGAGCGGTACTTCGCAAAGCGTTTCCGCAACTTCCTTCAGGAGCTCGGGATTGCTCAACACTTCGGTGAGTACAGCGGGCACCATCAGCACCTGCCGGTCCTCCAGCGCCTTATCGAGTAACTGGGTGTCTTCGCCTGGATCGCCTTGGAGGAAAGCGATCCACGTACTTGTGTCGGCGGCAATCAACGATCGGCCTTTAACTCTTGCCAAGTGAGGGAGAACTGATTTTTGCCCCGCAGTTGACGAAGCCGCGCATAGGCCTGGGACGCCGCCGCTAACTGCAGGCCGGTACGGATGGTCTGCGTGACACCCGCGCCAGTAGCTTGCTGGGCCTTTTCGAGCAGGTCCGCCGGTACCTCAACGGTGATTTTCTTGGTAGCTGGTCCCATAACAACCCAGCATACCATACTCCACACCAGCATTCAATATGGCCTTCTGAAACGCTACTTGGCCCCGAACGCCCGGAACAGCTTGCCCAGCGGGTCGAAGAACCGGTCCACCACCCGTTCTTTCAATGGAATGATCGCGTTATCGGTGATGGTGATGTTCTCCGGGCAAACTTTCGTACAGCACTTGGTAATGTTGCAGTATCCAATGCCGTCTTTCTTGCGCAGATCCGGCACGCGATCCTCGGTATCGATGGGATTCATCTCAAGTTGCGCGGTGTAAATCAAAAACCTCGGTCCGATGAACTCGTCGAACTTTTGATGATCGCGCAGCACATGGCAAACGTCCTGGCACAGGAAGCATTCGATGCACTTACGGAACTCCTGCGGACGATCGACATCCGCCTGATCCATGCGCCAAGTCCCGTCCGGTGCATCCGGCTTGCGCGGCTTGAACTTCTTGATGCCCATCTTCACCTCGAAATTCCACGAGACGTCCGTAACCAGATCCTTGATCAGCGGAAACGTCTTCATCGGCTGCACGGTAACGGGCTGATCGAGCGGCAGGGTATTCAGGCGCGTCATGCACATCAGCTTCGGCATGCCGTTGATTTCGGCCGAGCACGAGCCGCACTTCCCCGCTTTGCAGTTCCAGCGCACGGCCAGGTCGTTGGCGTGCTCGGCCTGGATATGATGCACCGCGTCCAGTACCACCATGCCCTCGGAGACTTCCGTCGTGTAGTCGCGAAACTGGCCGCCGGATTTATCGCCGCGCCAGATTCGGAAGGTTGCCGTGCTCATGTCGTTCCCTCTACTTCATCTCTTCGATAATCTGCTTCTGCTCTTCGGTCATGGGCGGCAGCGGTTCCCGCTCAACCTGCATCGCGCCGTCCGGTCCCTTGTTGATCACGAAATTGAACGTCGCGTAGGCCGGATCCTTCTCCGGATAGTCGTCGCGGAAGTGCGCGCCCCGGCTTTCCTTGCGTTCGATGCCCGCGCGCGCGACCGCTTCCGAGACCGTCAGCAGATTGTTCAAATCGAGCGCCGTATGCCAGCCCGGATTGTATTCGCGATTGCCAGCGACGCCCACCTTGCTTGCGCGCTCCTTCAGTTTCGCGATGCCATCGAGTGCTCGCTCCATTTCATCCCCGCGGCGGACAATGCCCACCAGATCCTGCATCAAGTCTTGTAGGTCGTACTGCACCTGATACGGGCTCTCACCCTGTCGTTCGAAGGGCTCAAGCGAATGGCGCGCCACTTCATCTACCTGCGCGTTATCGACCGAGCCGGCGGTATGATCCTTTGCGAACTTCGCCGCAAACTCTCCCGCCCGCTTTCCGAAGACCAGCAGATCGGAGAGCGAATTTCCGCCCAGGCGATTCGCGCCGTGCAATCCAGCCCCGCACTCTCCGGCGGCGAATAAGCCCTGCACATCCGACATCTGTGTGTCGAAATCCACGCGCACGCCGCCCATCATGTAGTGCATCGTCGGGCCAATCTCCATCGGCTCCTTGGTGATGTCGATGTCGCCAAGCTGTTTGAATTGGTGATACATGCTGGGCAGCTTCTTCTTGATATGCTCGGCCGAGTTCGGCAGCTTCTCCTTGATCCAGGCGATATCCAAGAACACGCCGCCGTGGGGGCTGCCGCGGCCTTCTCGCACTTCGCGCACGATACAACGCGCCACGTGGTCGCGCGTCAGTAGCTCAGGCGGACGCCGCGCATTCTTGTCGCCCTGCGTGTAGCGCCAGCCTTCTTCAGGAGTGTCGGCGGTCGAGCTCTTGTAGTTCGCCGGAATATCCGCGAACATGAAACGCTTGCCCTGGTTGTTCAGCAGAACGCCGCCTTCGCCGCGCACGCCTTCGGTGACCAGAATTCCGCGCACGCTGGGCGGCCAAACCATGCCGGTGGGATGGAACTGAACGAACTCCATGCCGAGCAGCGTGGCGCCGGCGTGATACGCCAGCGAATGCCCGTCGCCAGTGTATTCCCAACTGTTGCTCGTGATTTTATACGCCCGGCCGATGCCGCCGGTGGCCAGCACCACCGCCTTGGCATGAAACAGCTTGTAGCGCCCGCGCTCGCGGTCATACCCAAACGCCCCCACTACGCGGCCCGCATTGACCAGGAGCGTGATGACCGAGCACTCCATATGAAAATCGATGCCCTGGTGAATGCCGTGGTCTTGCAGGGTGCGGATCATCTCCAGTCCCGTGCGATCGCCCACATGCGCCAGGCGCGGATAGCGGTGTCCACCGAAATTGCGCTGGAGAATTTTGCCGTCTTTGGTCCGATCGAAGAGCGCGCCCCAGGCCTCCAGTTCGAGCACACGCGCGCCAGCTTCCTTGGCATGCAGCTCGGCCATGCGGGGATAGTTCAAATATTGGCCGCCGCGCATGGTGTCCGCGAAATGCACGCGCCAGTTGTCGCGGTCGTCCACGTTGCCCATGGAGGCCGCCATGCCGCCTTCCGCCATCACGGTGTGGGCCTTGCCAAGCAGCGATTTGCTAACCACCCCTACCTTGACGCCCCCGGCCGACGCTTCGATGGCCGCGCGCAATCCCGCGCCACCCGCGCCGATCACCAATACGTCGTGTTCGACTGTTTGGTATTCCGCTGCCATCAGAGGATTCTCCAATCCGTCCAGATGCCCATGGAGCACATCCTTACGTACAGATCGGAGAAGGCGACCCAGAACAGGCTCATCCACGCAAACAGCATGTGGCGGCGATTCATGCAGCTCACGCAGTCGTACATCTTCTTGCGGACGGGCCGGCGCGAGAGCACATCGAACATGCCGCCTACCAGGTGGCGGAGCGAATGGCAGCCAGCGTGTAGCTGCCGAGCAGGATGACATTGACCAGCAGCACCAGCGTGCCCACGCCGATGCCGAACTTGCCGTCGAACCACAGGGCCTTCCACACGTCGTGCGCCAGAAACACGAGAAACAGCGAGCGCGAAGTAGAGGAAGTAGCGGTGGATGTTTTGAATGATCAGCGGGAAGTAGCGCTCGCCCCAGTATTTCTTGCGAGGCTCACCCACCGTGCAGTTGGGCGGATCGGCCCAGAAGGCTTTGTAATATGCGCCGCGATAGTAGTAACAAGTGATGCGGAAGCCGCCCGGCATCCACAAAACCAGGATGACATCGCAACCGTGACGAAGCTCGGCATGAAGCGAGGGCATGGCGCCAAACCACGAGTCCTCGCCCGGATGGCCAAAGATCAGCGGCGAATACATCGGCGAAAGGTACGGGCCGTAGCTGTAATGGTTGCCCTGAAAGGCAGCCCAATTGGCGTAAACCAGAAAAGCGCCGAGTCCGAGAAAGGTTAAGAGAGGATAAACCCACCATGCGTCGCGCCTGGCGGTCTTGCCGAAGCGGCCACGCTCTAAGGGAACGTCGATCGAAGACATGTGGAATCCTCACGCTATCGAAACAGAAGCGGCGAAGTCAAGAGCATGCAAGGGTATACGATGAGAGAGATAGGGTGGCGAAAAAGAAAAGGACCAAGCGCTACGATATCCCGACCGAAATTCGCAGGCTGGCGCGCGAGCGCGTTGGCGCCGGTGCCGTCGCCCAAGCTGATCGTGCCCAAAAAGCAGCGCAAGAAGCCCAAGCACAAGCGGCCGCCCGGCGAAGAGACGGAATAAGCCCGCGGTTGAAATCAGTTAGCCCTGGAACATCGCTGTAATGATTCGTATCACCAGCGGTATCACCCAGGCCGGCGTGATCGCAAAGAACGCTTTGCCCTTGGACACCTTAGCCAAATGGGCCAGGCCGACCGTGAGCACGATCAAATACCAAATCTCGAAAATCGAGAAAAAATTCACCAGCCCGAACAACGCGCCGTGGATATCCTGAAAAAAGATATCGAGCCCAAAGGGAGGCGTGAGCTGCTCTTGCGATGTGATTTCGTCGCCCTTGGCGTGAACCACGATGTAGGTCGCGATGTATTGCAGCGCGGGAATCAGCGCGCAGGCCGACATGAGCGAGAAAATGTCGCGGAATTTGGCGCGCAGCCCCGCAATGGAACCCATGGCGCTCACCAGCCAGGCAAACAGCGCCAGGAGCAGGATAACGATCACCGGCGTGGCGATATAGCTGAACTGGGTGACCGCGTGCGTGATGGTCCTGGCCCGCTCGGCTTGCTCGATAGGAGTGTTTTGCTGGCTCATCTGCTGATTGATTCTCAAATCCACCACGGCCAGCGTGTAGGGAAGCATGAGGTAGCCAAACACCAGGTAAATGATGCTCAGTGTAATTACCGGCCACAGCCACGACAGCGGGGCCGGAACGCGCTTGGCCGCGGCGGCCGGATCTACAAAAGCGTTCAGCATCGCTAGGAAGCCGTCGCCGACGCTTAGCTTCTGTTCCGGAATGCCCACTTTCTGCTCTTCCACAGCCACCTCCCTCGTGATCCTGACTCCAGAAGTTTATACCTTTTGATGTATGCTGTGAGTTCCCGCTTTTTATTCGCAAAAAGCCTGGAGGGAAAAATGAGACCGTTTTCGATCAGCGCTGCAATTCTGACCTTCGCGGCACTCGGCTTCTCCCAAAATGCTCCACCCGCGCCCGCTCCTCCTACCGATCCCCGCGTATCGAACAGCCACATCCATCTGTTCACCAAGGACCCGGAGGTCCAGCGGCACTTCTGGGTGGATATCATGGGCGCCAGCGCCAACAAGATGGGTCCGGATCGTGACGGGTACACGCTGCCGAAGGTCCTGGTGATCGTCGATAAGGGCACTCCGACGGCCGGAACTGAAGGTTCCATCGTCAACCACGTCGGATTCCGTGTAAAAGACATGAAGGATATCCTGGCGAAGGTCGAGGCCCAGCACTTCACGATTCAGGTGGTAAACCCCAACAAAGACAACCCGACTCAGGCGTTTTTCCTCGGTCCCGACGACGTTCGCATCGAATTGCTGGCTGGCCCTAACCTCACCACCGTTTCTGAAAATCACCAGGTCCACTTCTTCACTCCCGATATCGACGCGATGCAGAAGTGGTACGTCACCAACTTCGGCGCTGGCGCGCAAGGTTTCGGCAAGGTGAAGCTGGGCAACCTGGACGGCGTCACCCTGATCTTCAGCCCAACTGATACACCGGTGGCGGGAACCAAAGGCCGGGCGCTCGATCACATCGGTTTCGAGATCAAGGGACTGGAAGCCTTTTGCAAGACCCTGGAGGCGAATGGCGTTAAGCTGGACGCACCCTACCGCAAGATGCCGCAATTGGGTTTTGCCGTCGCGTTCCTGACCGATCCGTGGGGCACGCGCATCGAACTCACCGAACGATCTGCAGCAGCAACGGGCGTGGCGCCACCGTCGGCGCAGAAATAGGTCTTGACGTCCGAACCAGAACCCCAGGCGGGCGATGTGGGTCCGCAACGAGGACGAAAGTTCTATCTCGCGTTAGCGTGCTACGCTGCGATTGCGCTGCTGGCCGGCCTTACACTGGACGGCAAGTTTCTATGGGCGGTTTGGATCCTGCTCGGCGGGCTTGCTGTGAAGACGTACATCGCCACTTTGCAAAAGCCCTAGTTCCATGTATTCCTCGCACTGAAGCTGCTCCGAAATCAACCGATAGAAGAATAAAGGCGGCCCCATTCACGTTTCATTTTGAAACGCGGGTTCCATTTCGGCATTCCCGTATAGCCAGTACGTTCCAGAACGAACAGGGGATTGTCGATCAGCTCCTTAGTACGTCGGATTCATTTCACATGGTCGGACCTACGGCACTGTTCTGCATCTCATTGAGTCATCGAATCCTGGCGTTCTAAGGCCCTAGAAAACGTCTCCGCAGAACGCCGGAATTTCCCTTAGTCCATCTATGGCGACAGGCTTGCACCTAGGGGAGCGTCAAGCCAAGCCGAGCGAGACGAAAAAACTAAGGCAAAAAAGGGACCTGAGAATGAAGACCAAGACCGCTTCGACGACGCAAGCCACTACGATTCAGACCAGAATCCGAGCCACCAGAATTTCGTCAACCAGAGTTCGATCGACCAGAGTTGAGTCAACCAGAGTTGAATCCACAAAGCTTCAAGCGGCCAAAACCGCGCGCCGCGATCGCATAGTGCTGGAGCACTTACCGCTGGTGAAAGCCATCGCCATTCGGGTGCATGAAAATCTGCCGGTGCACGTGGACCTCGATGATCTGGTTCACGCCGGAGTGCTTGGTCTGTTCGACGCCGCGGGCAAATTCAACCCGGAGAAACAGGTCGCCTTTTCCAGCTACGCCAAGCACCGTATTAAGGGCGCGATTCTCGATAGTTTACGCCAGTTGGATTGGGCTTCGCGCGATTTGCGCCGCCGCCACAAACAAGTGGAAGCCGCCACGCGCGAACTCGCGGCCACGCTGCAGCGCACGCCCACCGAATCTGAAGTTGCGCAGAAGCTCGGCATCGAAGTGGAACGTTGGCGCCAGATGATGGTAGACCTCAGAAGCGTCGGCCTGATCTCGGCCTCCTCGCGCACCGCCGAGCACGACGATCTGCCCGCTCCCGACTTCCCCAGCAAGCCCGAAACGCAGCCGGACAACATGTGCTCACGCGAGCAGATGCGCTCCTGTCTGGGCGTTGCCATGAAGACGCTGCCGGAACGCTATCAAAAGGTCGTTTTCCTGTACTACACCAACGAAATGACCATGAAGGAAATCGGCGGCATTCTCGGGATCAACGAAAGCCGCGTTTCGCAGATCCATAAGTCAGCGCTCGAGAAGATGCAAGTGGTATTGCAAGCCAACGGAATCGACTCGGTCCGCGCTTTCTAGTGCGCCACACTTATCTCCGTTTCGCTTTGATCCGGATCGGCGTTCCTTCAAACCCGAATCGCTTGCGTAGCTGATTGATGATGAACCGCTCGCTCGAAAAGTGCAGGTCTTTCGCTTTGTCAGTGAACACTACAAACGTCGGCGGCCGCACAGATCCCTGGGTCATGTAATAGATCTTCATGTTGCGGTCGAATTCCAGCGTCGCGACAAATCGATTGAGGTCGCCCGTGGTTACGCGCTTCGAAGCCGCCTCGTAGGCGTCGCTAATCATCCTGAACAGGCCCTGGAACGCCCGCGCCGGTCTTAGCCGACACAAAGGCGATCGGTGCGTACTCGAGAAACTTCAACTCATCGCGAATTTCTTCGGAAAATTTGCGCTTGCCCTTTTCCCCGGCCACGTCCCACTTGTTGACGCACAGAATCAGCGCGCGGCCTTCCTCGTGCGCGTAGCCCGCGATGGTGGCATCCAGCGCCTGCACTTTTTCGGTGGCGTCCAACACCAGCAACACGACATTGGCCATGCGAATATGGCGGCGCGCCATCACCACGCTCATCTTTTCGGCCATCAGCTTGGTTTTGCCCTTGCGCCGGATACCCGCGGTGTCGACGAAAACGTATTCCGCACCGTCGTGCACCAGGCTCTGATCCACGGCATCGCGCGTGGTCCCCGCCACCGCCGAGACAATCGACCGCTCCTCGCCCACCAGCGTATTCAGCAGCGTCGATTTTCCGACGTTCGGCCGTCCGATGATCGCGACCTTGATGGGCCGCTTCTCGGGCTGCGGCGCAGGCTCGCGAGCATCCACCGGGAAGGCAGCCGTAACGTGCTCCAGCAGGTCGTCGAACCCGATCCGGTGCTCGGCCGAGATGGGAAACAGATCTTTAAAACCGAGCGAATGAAATTCGTGCGCCAGCCCTTCGCGCACCGTGGAGTCGATCTTATTCACCGCCAGGGTTACTGGCTTGCCGATCTTCCGCAGCACTTTCGCCAGGTCCCGATCGGCTCCGGTAATCTCCGTCCGGCCGTCGATCAAAAAGATAATCTGCGCTGCGCGGTCCAGCGCCACCTTCGCCTGCTTCAGAATCTCACTGGGGATCATCTCGGCGTCATTCGGGATGATGCCGCCGGTGTCGATGAGCACGAAAGGCCGTCCCAGGTAGGAGCCTTCGCCGTGGATGCGATCGCGTGTAATGCCTGGCTCATCGCCGACGATGGAGCGCCGCTGCCCGATGATCGCATTGAAAAGAGTCGACTTACCGACATTCGGCCGGCCGACGATGACGACCACGGGCAGCGTAGTTTCGGTTAAAGTGTCCGGGCGTGCGACCATAGGTATATCCGAATGCAACCAGAAGTCCTAACTGTACCCTCCGATCATAGCGAAGCCCGGCAGCACAATCGGCTTACGCGCAATATCGCCATCATCGCCCACGTCGATCACGGCAAGACCACATTAGTGGACGCCATGCTGAATCAGAGCGGACTTTTCCGCGCAAACGAGCAACACGTCGAGCGCATGATGGATTCCAACGAGCTGGAACGCGAGCGCGGCATCACCATTCTTGCCAAGACCACCGGTGTCCGCTATCACGGCATCAAGATCAATATCGTCGACACACCCGGCCACAGTGACTTCGGCGGCGAAGTGGAGCGCGCGTTGAAGATCGTCGATGGCGTCATGCTATTAGTGGACGCGAGCGAGGGCCCGCTGCCGCAGACCCGCTACGTGCTCATGAAGGCGCTCGAAGCCAAGCTCCCTCCCATTATCGTGATCAACAAGATCGATCGGCCGGATGCCCGTATTCCGGAGGTCCTGAACGAAATCTACGATCTGTTCATCGATCTTGACGCCGAGGAGGATCAGCTCGACTTTCCGGTGATCTACACCAACGCTAAGGCCGGCATCGCGAAGGTGACCATGGACGACGAATCGGCCGACTTGCGTCCGCTCTTCGAGGCGATTCTGAAGCACATCCCCCAGCCGGCCGGTGATCCTGACGCCGCGCTGCAGCTTCTAGTCGCCAATCTCGATTACAGCGATTACCTCGGCCGCCTGGCAATCGGCCGCGTGTTTTCCGGCATTTTGAGATACGGCGATGAAGTTGCGATCGCCAAGCTCGACGGTTCCTTGCAGAAAACGCGCATAACCAAGCTCTATTCCTTCGAGGGATTGAAGCGCGTGGATGAGACCATCGGATACCCGGGCGATGTTCTGGCGATTGCGGGCGTCGAAGGCATCACCATTGGCGAGACCGTCACCAGCGTTGAGAGTCCAAGTCCGCTGCCGCATATCCAGATCGACGAGCCAACCATCGCAATGACGTTTACCATCAATACGTCTCCGTTCTCGGGCCGCGAAGGGCAGTTCGTCACGTCGCGCAATCTGCGGGACCGGCTGGATAAGGAACTGCTGACCAACGTCTCGATTCGCGTGGAAGAAGCCGGCGGACCGGATGCCTATAAGGTCATGGGGCGCGGAGAGCTGCAACTGGCCATCATCATCGAAATGATGCGGCGCGAAGGCTTCGAGATGATGGTCGGCAAGCCGGAGATCCTGACCAAGACCATCAACGGTAAGATGCACGAGCCGCTCGAATTGCTGGTGATCGATTGTCCGGAGACCTTTATCGGCGTCGTCATTGAAAAGCTGGGCCAACGCAAGGGCAAAATGATCAAGATGGTGAACCACGGCTCGGGGCGCGTGCGCCTGGAGTTTCACGTGCCGTCGCGCGGGCTGATCGGGCTGCGTAGCGAGATGATGACGGACACTCGCGGCACGGCCATCCTGAACACGCTGTTTCACAGCTATATCGAATGGCAGGGCGACATTCCGTCGCGGCCCACCGGATCGCTGGTAGCAGACCGCGCGGGCAAGACCACTGGCAATGCGATTTTCAATTTGCAAGAGCGCGGCGAGATGTTCGTTAGCCCTGGCACGGAAGTTTATGAAGGCATGATCGTCGGTGAGAACGCGCGCGACGCGGACCTCAACGTCAACATCGTCAAGGAAAAGAAGCTGACCAACATGCGCGCTTCAACCTCTGACGAAGCTATTCGCCTGGTGCCGCCGCGTCTCCTGAACCTGGAGCAGGCCATCGAGTTCATCCGCGACGACGAGTTTGTGGAAGTGACGCCGCAGTCGATCCGGCTGCGCAAGAAGATCCTGAAAGCCAACCAGCGCTAGACTTGTGGCGCAAGCTTCAGCTTGCCGCGTTCTCACTCGTGTGAACGCCCACGTTGTTTGGGGTTAGCCCAAATTCACTCTATGGCCGGTGCGCTTTTGATGCTCAAACATCTGTCTCATCGCGTTGCGTGCTCTGGACATAGGCGCAGTGCTCAAGGGATTCACCCCGGCGGAGAAGAATTCCTCGACTAGAATCGCGTCTTCCTCGGTTCCTCGGCGGAGCGCTTCGGCAATGCGAAAGGCCTCCGGACTGCGGCTGCTCCGTTCCGCGGACAGGCGCAATTCCGCCATGGCTTCCTTAAGATCTCGAGCGATAGCCAGACACTCGTCACACATCATCCCAGCTTCGCCTTAAGGAGCTCATTCACCGCTGCTGGATTCGCCTGCCCCTTGCTTAGCTTCATCACCTGCCCAACCAGATAGCCGATCACGCCCGTCTTCCCTGATTTGTATTGCTCCACTTGCTTGGGACTCTGGGCGATCACCTCATCGACGATCTTCTCCAGCGCGCCCGTATCACTGATCTGGCGCAGGCCCTCGCGATCGATAATCGTCCCAGCCGATTCGCCCGTCTCGAACATCTTCGCGAAAATATCCTTGGCCATCTTGCCGCTGATCTCGCCCTTCGCAATGAAGCCCAGCAGTTCGCCGAGTTGCTCCGGTGACACAGGCGATTCGTTAATGTCCTGGCCTTTCAAGGCGCCCAACAGATCGCCCGTCACCCAGTTCGCCGCCATGCGCGGATCGTTCGCCGCCTTCGCGGCCTTCTCGAAATATTCGCTAATCTCGCGCGTGGCCGTTAAAACCTGTGCATCGTACTCGCGCAAACCGTAGCTCTCAATGAACCGGTTTCGCTTATCCGCGGGCAACTCCGGCACCGTCGCTCGGATTTCTTCCAGCCAAGCCTCGCTCACGCGCAGCGGCACCAGATCCGGCTCCGGAAAATATCGATAGTCGTGCGCGTGCTCCTTGCTGCGCATGCCCACGGTTTCACCGGTCGAGACGTTGTAGAGCCGCGTCTCTTGTTCAACACGGCCGCCACTCTCGATCAAAGCTACCTGTCTGGCTATCTCGTAATCGAGCGCCATCTTGGCGAATCGGAACGAATTCAGGTTCTTCACCTCGGCCTTGGTGCCGAACTTCTCCGCGCCCTTCAAACGCACCGAGACATTCGCATCACATCGCAATTGCCCCTTTTCCATATCGCATTCGGACACACCCACATACTGCATGATCTGCTTCAGCTCGGTCAGATACGCGTAAGCCTCATCCGACGACCGTATGTCCGGCTCGCTCACGATCTCGATCAGCGGCGTCCCGGCGCGATTCAAATCCACGTAGGTGTACCGGTCGGAATCCTTGAAGCCATCGTGAATGCTCTTGCCCGCGTCATCCTCCAAGTGAATGCGCGTGATCCCGATGCGCTTCTTCGCGCCGTCCACATCCGCGTCCAGCCAGCCCTGCTCTGCCAGGGGTTGGTCATATTGCGAGATTTGATAACCCTTCGGCAGGTCCGGATAAAAGTAGTTTTTCCGCGCGAATCGCGAAAACGCATTGACGCGGCAGTGCGTGGCGAGCGCGGCCTGAATCGCCATCTCCACCGCGCGTCGGTTCACCACCGGCAGCGCGCCAGGCAGTCCCAGGCAGACCGGGCAGACGTTCGTATTCGGGGGTGCGCCGAAACCTGTCGGAGAGCCGCAGAAGATCTTCGTCCGCGTATTGAGCTGGACGTGTACCTCGAGGCCGATCACTGGTTCGTACTTGCCGATCTCTTCCGGCGTGGCGATGGCCTGAGTGCTGGAGGACACACCTCATTATAGAAAAGAGCCTCGGCCCAAAAACCACCTATTGCTTTTGGGTCGACAGAGACGCCGTGCCGAGAAGTCCTCCGAGCCCCATGGTCTCCACCGCGCTCGAGGGCACGATCACCATCGAACCCTTTTCCTTAATTGCCTCGTACAGCATGTTCATCGCGCGCAAATGGAGTGCCACCGGATTGTTGATGTACACCTTTGAAGCCTCCGCGAACTTGCTCGAGATGTCCGTCTCTGCCGTACCCAGGATGATGCGGGCTTGCCTCTCGCGCTCGGCTTGGGCCTGCCGCGACATTGCATCTTCAAGAGCTTGAGGGATGTGTACGTCGCGGATCTCGACCGACTGCACGGTGATGCCCCATGGGTTCGTTTTTTCGTCCAGAATGCGCTGTAGCTCGCGGCCCAGCGTCTCGCGTTCGGTGATCATTTGCGCCAGATCGTGACGGCCGATGGATTCGCGTAGCGCCGTTTGCGCGCTCATCGTAATAGCATCGTTGAAATTGACCACTTCCAGAATCGATTTCTCAGCGTTCCACACCATCCAGAACACGATCGCGTCCACGTTCACCGGCACCGTATCGCGGGTAAGCGCGGACTCGGCGTTTACTTCCACCACGCGAACGCGCTGATCCACGTACAAACTGATCTCGTCGATCACGGGAACAATCAAGAAGATCCCCGGGCCCCGCAGTCCGATGTAGCGGCCCAATCGAAGAACTGCCGCCCTCTCCCATTGCTCGGCTACCCGAATGGCGAACAGGAAATAGATGCCGATCGCGAGGCCGATCAGCACCGGCGCGGGATTCTTGTAGAGAATGGTGGGCGCGATACCCAGCGCGAAACAGATCAGGAACACAGCCCTGCCAACGGCGCTGATTTGAACTTTTCGCAGGGAGGACTTCGATGAGCGTGCAATCGTTAACGGCCCCATGGTTCAGATTCTCCTCTCGGACTGTAATTCGTTCAGATAATCGATAATCTCGGCGAGCGCGATTCCTTCGGATCCGGCGCGGGCCAGAAGCTCGCCACAAAGTTGCCCGATGCGGCGCCGGCGTTCCAGCTCATCAACGGGCGGCTTCTTGTCGGTCAGGAACGTGCCGGTGCCCTGCTGCGTAGCCAGAACCTCGCGGATTTCGAGCTCCCGATACGCGCGAACGACTGTGTTGGGATTGATCGCGAGATCCACCGCAAGCTGGCGCACGGTGGGCAGTTGATCGCCTGCCCGCAGTTTGCCGGCCGCAATCCCTCCCAGCACCTGGTCGATGATCTGGCGATAGACCGGAACGCCGCTGCGCTGGTCGAGGACGAACTGGAATCGCCGGTCGGATTGGAGTGCTGTAGCCAAGTAATAGTGTATTAGTTAAATGGTACATTGTCAAGAGGATTAAAAGAGCTAAGTGAAATTGGTCGTAAACTTCTGAGGCGGAATGACGTTTAATGGTTATAGGTTCATGAAGACTGGCAGTATTTTCCTGGTCCTGGCTTCCTGCGGCATTCTTATAGTTATCCCAGCCGCCGCGAGCGGAAAACCGCCCAAGCCAGCCGACGAAGCCAAACTTCAGGCCAAGCTGTTCCAAAAGAAGCTCTCGAAAGACAACCAGATCCTGCACGCGCTGGATCGCCTCACTTTCGGACCGAGGCCCGGTGATGTCGAACGCGTCAAACGGATTGGGCTCAAGAAATGGCTGGATCAGCAGCTTCATCCCGAACGCATACCGGAGAATCCGGTCTTGGATGCCCAGATTCAGGCGCTGGAATCGCTGCGGATGACGCCGCTTGAAGCGCTGCAGCATTATCCTTCGCAGCAAACGATCCGGGCCATCGCGAATGGCAAGCAGCCGATGCCGGAAGATCTGTTGCTTCGCGCCAGCATCGAGCGTTTTATCACCCGGTACAAGGTGAAGCGGGCCGAGTCTGCCGGGTCTGGCCGTCGCTCCACAGGACCGAACGCCGAGCTGGAACCAGTGCGCTGCGCTGGAGGAGGTCCTCAGTCCGGCGGAGCTGGCCATTGTGCGTGGAAATAATGCGGAGAAGAAGCGCCAGCTACTCGAATCCATGCCGCAGGATCAGCTCGAAGACATGTTGATCGCGATGACTCAGAAACAGCGCCAACAACTCTTCGCCCCGGCGCCCAGCCCGATTCGCCGCGAGATATTGTTGCTCAACAGTCCGCAGCAGGTGGTGGCCTACGATCTTCTCGATTCAAAGATGCTGCGCGCCGTCGAAAGCACACGCCAGCTCGCCGAAGAGCTCGACGATTTTTGGTTCAACCACTTCAACGTCTTCTACGACAAGGGCTCCGAGCGGTTCCTACTGCCGCTGTACGAACGCGAGGCGATCCGGCCGCATGTGCTAGGCCAGTTCCGCGATCTGTTGGAAGCCACCGCCAAAAGCCCGGCCATGCTGTTCTTCCTGGATAATTTTGAGTCAGTGCGCTCCGACCTCGACGCCAACAACAAAAACCGAAAGGTAAAGCGCGGCCTAAACGAGAACTACGGCCGCGAGCTGATGGAGCTGCATACGCTAGGCGTGAACGGCGGCTACACGCAGAAAGACGTCACGGAAGTGGCGCGCTGCTTCACTGGTTGGACGATTAAGGACCCCAAGCGCGACGGCGGCTTCTACTACGACGACAAATTGCATGACAAGGGCGAGAAGATCGTGCTGGGTCACGTGATCGCAGCCGGAGGCGGTATCGACGATGGCGAACAAGTGCTCGATATTCTGGCACGGCATCCGTCCACGGCGCATTTCATATCGAAGGAGCTAGCACAACGCTTCGTTGCGGACAATCCTCCCGAGTCGTTGGTAAACAGCATGGAGAAGACCTTCCTTTCCACCAACGGCAACATCCGGGAAGTGATGAAAACCATGCTGAACTCGAAGGAATTCTGGTCCGAGGGCGCCTATCGATCCAAACTGAAATCGCCCTTCGAGATGGTGGCCAGCTCGGCGCGCGCCCTGGATGCCCGCGTCATCGACGCATGGGCGCTCGCGGATCAAGTGGGGAGGCTCGGCGAGCCGCTCTACCGCAAGCTCGAGCCCACCGGCTATTCCAACCTGAGCTCGGAATGGGTCAACTCGGCCGCGCTGCTGGGCCGCATGAACTTCGCTTTACAACTCGCGCAAAACCACGTGGAAAGCGTTAAAGTGGACGTGTCGCGCTTTGGGGACGATCCGAGCGCCGTGGCGAAGATGCTGATGTTTCGCGCGATGTCGCCGCAAACGCGCGCGGCCATCGACAAAGCTTTGGAAGACAAGAAGCAAAAGAACCCTGCGATCGTTGCCGCTTTGGTAATCGGATCGCCGGATTTTCAGAAGAGGTAGGTACGGAAATGCCATCCAGACGCGTATTTCTGAAAGGCTCGGCGCTCGCGATGTTCGGCGTTGGCTCCATGCCGGCTTGGCTGTCGCGCTCCTGCTATGCCGCCGATTCCGCCGAAGGCCGCAAGAAAATCCTAGTAGCTATCTTCCAGCGCGGCGCCGTGGATGGATTGAACATGGTGGTTCCGTTTGGGGAGCCACGCTATTACGCATTGCGCCCCTCCATCGCGATCCCGAAACCGGATGGCACGCCAAACTCCGCCGTCGATCTCGATGGATTCTTCGGGCTTCATCCGGCGCTCGCCCCGCTCAAGCCAATGTTTGACGCACAGCATCTGGCCATTGTCGATGCCGTGGGCTCTCCCGATCCCACGCGATCGCATTTCGACGCGCAGGACTACATGGAGTCGGGAACGCCTGGCTATAAGGGCGCGCCTGACGGCTGGTTGAATCGGGCGTTACCGCCTGTGGCCGGCCCCTCGTCACCGTTGCGTGCCGTCAGCCTCGGCGACACTCTGGCGCGTACGCTGCGCGGACACAATGACGCCGTCGCCGTACGCAGCCTGAAGGATTTCCAAGTGCATGACGCCGGAGGAGCGGCCACCTTCGAGAGCATGTATGAAAACTCGCACGACACCATGCTGCACGGGACGGGCCGCGAAACATTCAACGCGGTCAAGATGATGCAGTCCATCCAAAAGCAGGCGTACGTGCCTGCGAATGGCGCCAATTATCCCAATGGCGGCTTTGGCAAGAGTCTCCAGCAGATCGCGCAATTGATCAAATCCAACGTGGGAGTTGAAGTCGCGTTCGCCGACATCGGCGGCTGGGACACGCATGTGAACGAGGTAGGCGGTCAGCCTTCCACCGGGCAGCTCGCCAACAATCTCGCGCAATTTGGGCAGGCCCTCGCAGCTTTCTATCAAGACCTGGGCGACCGCATGGAAGACGTAACGCTGGTCACCATGTCCGAATTCGGCCGCACCGTCAAAGAGAACGGCGATCGCGGAACCGACCATGGCCACGCAAATGTGATGTTCGTGATGGGTGGAGACGTGCACGGCGGCAAGATTTACGGCGACTGGCCTGGTCTCCAGGAAGAGCAGCTCTATGATGGCCGCGATTTGGCGCTCACCACCGATTTCCGCGACGTCCTTGGCGAACTGGTTGCCAGGCACTTGGGCAACTCCAACTTGAAATCCATTTTTCCGGGTTACGAAAGCCCGAAATTCCGTGGGCTGTTAGTTTAGACACTCAAATAGATGAATCGCGCGATGAACAGAATCGTCAGCGCGTACACCACCCAGCTCACACTACGGAATTCGCCGCGCGCGATCTTCAGCAGCGTGTAGGCCGTGAATCCGAACGCCAATCCATTCGCGATGCTGAACGTGAGCGGGATGGTGACGATAGTGAGGAAAGCCGGAATCGCCACCACTGGGTCGGACCATGGAATCTCGGCCGCATGTGCCATCATCAGCGACCCAACCACGATCAACGCAGGCGCTGTGGCCGCGTTCGGAATCGCTCCGGCCACCGGCGCGATGAATAGCGAGATGAAAAACAGCAGCCCGGTTACGATGGCCGTCACTCCCGTGCGTCCTCCGGCCACCACGCCCGCCGCGCTTTCGATGTAGCTGGTGACGGTTGAAGTACCGGCCAGCGATCCCGCGATGGTGGCTGCCGCGTCGGAATAAAGAATGCGGTTGATCCTCGGAATCTGGCGCATCTCATCGAACAGCCGCGCTTGTTTGCCCACCGCGACCAAAGTGCCGATGTTGTCGAACAGATCGACAAACAGAAACACGAAAACAATTTCGGCCAATCCGAAGTTCACCGCTGCCCCGAATATCCAGGTGCAGCGCCGTAGCGGTGATGTCGTGAAACGAATACGGCTGCGGCTGCCAGCGCACCAAGCCGAAGATCGCGCCCAGAGCCATGGTCCCGAGCATGCCCAGCAGAATCGCGCCGCGCACCCGCCGGGCGATCAGCGCCGCGATCAAAAGCAGTCCCACGAGCGCCAGCAGCGTTTCCGGATTTCGCAGATTGCCCATGGTCACGAGCGTGGACGAACTGGCAGCGATGATACCCGCGTTCCGCAGACCAATCAACGCGATGAACAGGCCAATGCCGACCGCCACCGCGGCGTACAGTTCGAACGGGATCGCCGAGACGATCATCCGCCGCACGCCAACCGCAGTCAGCAGCAGGAAGGCCACTCCGGACAGGAACACCGCGCCGAGCGCCGTCTGCCAAGGCACGCCCATGCCTTTCACCACCGTGTAGGTGAAATACGCGTTCAGCCCCATGCCCGGCGCCAGCGCGATGGGATAGCGCGCAAACACGCCCATCAGCACGCTTCCGAATGCGGCGCACAAGCAGGTGGCGGCGATCACGGCGGTGAGCGGCATCCCAGTCTCATGCAGGATGGCCGGATTCACGAAGATGATGTACGCCATGGTGACGAACGTCGTGCATCCAGCCAGAATCTCCGTGCGCCAGTTGGCGCCGAGCTCGCGGAATTCGAAGTAGCGCTCCAGGCGTGCTTTCACGGGATCACCAATTCTAACCCGGCTGCGGCCCATTACTTAAACGGCGCGATACACTGAAAACGTGCTGATCGTTATGCGCGCGCACGCTACTGAGCAGGACATCGCTCAGGTTTGCGGCAGAATTCAAAGCCTCGGTTTTCGGGCCCACGTGATGCCCGGCGCCGAGCGAACCGCTGTCGGTATCACGGGAAATCACGGTCCCGTGCCGTCGGAGGAATTCGAGGGCCTTCCCGGTGTCGCGGAAGCCATTCCGGTTTCGAAACCCTACAAGCTGGTGAGCCGCGAGGTGAAGCCCGACAACACGATCGTGGTTGTGGCCGGCGTCGAAGTAGGCGGCGGAGAATTGGCATTGTGCGCGGGTCCGTGCGCGGTGGAGAGCCAGGAACAGATTCTGGAATCGGCGCGAGCGGTGAAAGCCGCGGGTGGCCAACTGCTGCGTGGCGGCGCTTACAAACCTCGCACGTCGCCATATGCGTTTCAGGGACTGGGCGAAGAAGGCTTGCGCTACCTCGCCGGCGCCCGCGCGGAAACAGGACTCGGCATCGTCACCGAGGCCATCGACGTCGAGACGTTCGATCTGGTCGAAGAATATGCCGACTGCATCCAGATCGGCGCCCGCAACATGCAGAATTTCTCATTGCTGCGCCGCGCCGGGCGTGCCCGCAAGCCGATCCTGCTGAAACGCGGTATGTCGTCTACACTGGAAGAATTTCTGATGGCCGCCGAATACATCCTCTCGGAAGGCAATTACCAGGTGATCCTATGCGAGCGCGGCGTCAGGACTTTCGCCGATCATACGCGCAACACCCTCGACCTGAGCGTGGTTCCCGCCGTGCAGCGTCTGAGCCACTTGCCGATCATCGTGGATCCGAGCCACGGCACTGGCAAGCGCGACAAAGTTCATCCCATGGCGTTGGCGGCGGTGGCGGCCGGCGCTTCAGGATTGATCGTCGAAGTGCATCCCAATCCTGACCGCGCGCTTTCTGACGGGTACCAGTCGCTATTTCCGGATCAATTCCGCGAGCTTGCCGAGGAATGTCGCGCGATTGCCGACTTGCTAACTAGACGAAGACTTGTCGCTGTGTGATTTGTCGCTGCTCGCCGCTGGCTTCGATTCGGTTTTGCTCTCGGTCTTCGCGGCGGTTTCGCCCTTGCTGGAAGATTCAGACTTGCCCGACGACTCAGATTTGCCGGAGTCGGATTTGCCCTCTCCCTTGGATGATTCGCTCTTGCCCGATTCACCCTTGGTCGCTCGGGCTGTTGCCGCCCTTGGCGTAATCCGTAACGTACCAGCCCGAGCCTTTGAACTGGAAAGAGGGCGCGGACATAAGCCGATGCACGTGTCCGCCACATTTTTCGTGAACTGTCACCGGCTCATCGGCAAACTTCTGGATCACTTCGAAGGTTTCGCCGCAGCCCTCGCATTTGTATTCGTAAATGGGCAACTGTCCAACTCTACTGTGGAGGCGCGTTCGCGGGCTTCGGCACGTTCAACGGCGTCAGGACTGGCGGACGCTGGTCCGGGCCCGTCTGCTTGGAATCACCCTGCGGTAGAAACCACTTCGCTCTTGCCGTGCGTGACCACGTCAATCGCCTTCTTGAGTAATTGATCCTCGTTCGAAGTTGGCGTGGCTGGCTCAGGAGTCAGCGGATTGCCATCATCGTCCAGAGCTACTGCTTCGGACTCTTGAACGGGCACCGAGGGCGTCACGCCTGTATCTTGAATGGCCTTGCCGGATGGCGAATAATACTTCGCTACCGAGAGAATCACGGCCGATCCGTCATCCATCGTGATTGCCTTGCGGATTGCGGCGTCACCGTAGGTGCGCTCGCCGATCACTTCGGCGCGCTTGTCGTCCATCAGGGCCGCGGCAGCGATTTCCGCGCCGTCCGCCGTCCCACGATCCACGATTACAGCCAAAGGAAGGTGGCTGCGATCGGCCGCGGGATCCGCCGTGATGTCGTGGCGTTCCACCTTCTGGCCTTCGCTATAAGTAATCAGTCCTTTGTCGAGGAACAGGTTCGCCAGTTGCTCGCCTTGCTCCGGCCCGCCGGTGGCGCTATGGCGCAAGTCCAGCACCAGTTCCTTGGCGCCCTGCTTTTGCAATTCTTCCACTTTCAAAGCGATATCTTTGACGCGGTTGCCTTCCAGACTTGTGGCTTGAATCAAACCGACTTGATCGGGCAGCATCTTCGACGTCACGGCCGGATATTCCACCATGGCGCGCGTCAGGGTGAGCTTCTGCGGCTCAGGCTTGCGGAAGCGGAGCACGCCGAGTTCAACGGTACTGCCCGGATCGCCTTCCAGCAACAGCTGGGCAAAAGCCAGGGGCATATCGCGCGTAGCGACGCCGTTGATTGTTTCCAGAACATCGGTGGTGGTCAGTCCGGCCTTGGCGGCGGGCGATCCCGGAATGGCATCGACAATCCCAACGTAACCGAACTTCTTCGAAAGGACTAAGCCGACATCGGCCTTGTGCTGATCCTTGCTCTGGAGCCACTGCTTATACTGGTCCGCATTCAAATAGCTGGCATACGGATCAATGGATTCGAGCAGCCCGTTCAGCGCGCCCAGCGTGACGCTCTTCATGTCGGGCTCTTCCACGTAATCGCTTTTGATTCGCGAGAGCACTTCGGTATAAACCGCGAGGTGCCGGTAAGTATCTTCGGGGGATGCACTTTTGCCGCGCATTGCGCCGAACAGCAGCACGAAAACGAGGCAAGTGGAGGTGGAAGCGACAAAGAATTTGATTCGCCTGGTCATAAAGAGGGCCTACGGACTGTCTGTATTCAGTATAGCCCGGGTTCGGCCCTTCGGCTGAAGAATGGCCGGCGGAAGGAAGAACCGGGCGCTGCATGGCCGATCGCAGCATCGCAAAGGCCGCGTAGACTACTGCCACCACCACCAGCCAGCGCATGGCCGTCAATGGAAGAGATTTCACGATGAGCGCGGCGATCAGGACTCCAGGCAGTCCGCCCAAAGCCAGCCCCAGCGATACCCTCGGGCTATAGCTGCCAGCCCGGATGAATCGAGCGCTGGCCACCGGCATCAGGAACGCGCAGGATCCCATCATGATCGGAAACGCGGCCTTCGGGTCCATTCCGAGCAGGCTTACCAGGATCATGCATGGCCCGTACAAGCCGATGCCTAAAGTCATCAAGGCACCCAGAATCAGGCTCCCGATGACACCCGCCCACAGTCGCCAGTGCTGAAGGGTTAGAGCGGTGCCGCCGGCTGGAAGAAGGTTCAGGTTCTGCATCAGGAAGTAGCTGGCGGCCGCCACCAGCGCGATTCCCATACCGATTTGCACCTTGCGGCGCGACCAGTGCGCTACGATCCCCGACCCGAACCACGCCCCGATCACCGCCGCGGTCATCATCAGGACCAGGGTCAAGATGTCGACGTTCACGATGGCGATAAATAGGAAGGCCTCGAGCAGCGTGGGCAGCGCGTGACCGACATTCAATGTCCCCGGAATCTTCTCGTCCGGAACCATGTGCCGGAATTTGAAGACGCTGGTGGTGGGCGCGAACGAACCGATCCCCAGCGTGTCGAAGAAATTGGTGACCAATCCCAGCAGAAATTCGAAGATGGATGGTACGCCCGGAGCGCGGCCTTTACCCTGGAACCACACCCAAACCAAGAAGACAGTGAATACGCCGATTGCGATAAACAGCCAGTCGCGGGCGTTGAGCATTAGCTAGATATTACCAGCCAACCAGCCACCGCTAGTGCGTGACCAGTTCTTCCCGCGCGCCGATCCGCCGCAGGCAGCGGTCAATCCACTGCTTGGTCAGCTTCTCCTGCACGCCGTTCTGTGAAAGCCGCGTGCGGAGGCTGGCGAAATCGACCAGATCCATTTGCTGGTCCTGGTTGAAACAGGAGAACACCACGGTCTCTTCGCCCGTGATGGGATCCTTGTGCTGTTGCAGGCACTGCGCGCAAATCTCCTTCATCATGCACTGCATGGGGGAGTTGATGCTCGCGATCGCCTTGTGGCCGTGCTTGAGGTAGGGCGCCAGCACGCCATGCCGGGCACGCTGTACGGCGTGCATCATCGCATCCGAGCCGATCACCACCAGCCGGTCCACCACGCTCAATGGAATCTCCGGCTCGTCATTCATTGGAAGGTCGGGCATTGGAATATTCGGCTCCGCCAGATCGCCGCGGGCGTAGGCTGTCATCGCTTCCACGATGTTTCCGACGAACGCCTTGTCCTGCACACGATCGGGCGTGAATCCCGGCGCCTCGTCGCAGCACCACACCACTACGTCGGCGGCCTTTTCGATCTCCTCCACTTTGTAGCGGTCGATCATTTTCTTGTAGCCGGCAAAGTAGATGGTGCGCGACCCGCTGGCGCGCAATTGTTGTCCGATGGAGAACAGCACCGCGTTGCCCAGCCCGCCGCCCACCAGCAGCACGGTTTCACGCGATGGCGTTTCGGTGGGCGTCCCGGTCGGCCCCATCAGGATCACGGGTTCGCCGGGCTCGAGTAGCGCGCACAGATCCGACGAGCCGCCGACTTCGAGCACGATGGTGGACAGCAAGCCTTTCTCCCGATCCACCGATGCGCCCGTAAGCGCCAAGCCTTCCATCGCGAGCGTGGTTCCGTTGACGCGCTTCGCCATCGTCTCGTAGTTCTGGAGCCGGTAGAACATGCCGGGTTCGAAGGCTCGCGCGGCCATCGGCGCATGCACCACCACTTCCACGATGTTGGGCGTGAGCCGGATCACGTCTTCCACCACTGCGCGCAACTCACGATTCAAGTGCGACACCAGGACGCCCGGCGTCGGCGCTTCCGGCGATCGTTTCGAAAGCAGCCGCGTCACCACTGGATAGCCTTGCTTGGCGCTAGCCATGGCCTTCACCACATTGCCCGCGTACGAGGGATGCAGATCGCCGAAGAAGCTGACGCCGCGGCCATCCGGACGAATGGACGTAAGCACGCGCGACGCGCTCGGCTTGGCAACACGCTCCGGCTTCACTGGCTGCCCGTCTTCGTCAACCGCCTGGAACCATTTCCCGTCAAGGAAGACATTCTCGGGATCTTCGCGGCCGAGCACGGTGTTGGGCTGCGTTCCCGCGGCAACCAGAATCGATTTCGCGGGCAGCCGCACGGGGTCGCCCTCAGTGCCCATCTTCCCGGTGGCCACATCGAACTTGCCGCCGGGTCACGTCCAGCGCCGCTGCGTGACCGTAGCTGTCCACTTCCACCGCTTCGGGCGTCAAGCACTCGGCAAAGCGGATGCCTTCTTCGAGCGCCTTCCAAACCTCTTCATGATTCAAGGTGTAGCTGGGCGAATCGATCATGCGCCGCCGGTATGCGATGGTGACTCCGCCCCAGGAATTCAACAAGCGGATCAGGTTCGGTTTACGCCGTTCCCGGGCCGCAGCCTCTCGCTCGGCGCGAATGGCCCGCGCATGCGCAAGAAATTCGTTGGCGGTATCGTTTTCCTCCGCGCTCCATCCAGCGCGAACCTCGGCCTCGCTCTTCTCCGCCACCAGCGTTTCATAGCGCTCCAGAAACTTTTCCACTTGCACGACGTAATAGGCGAGCGATTCGGTGGCAGTGTCCACGGCCGTGAGCCCGCCGCCGATCACCACAATCGGCATGCGGATCTGGAGATTGGTTACCGAATCGGCCTTGGCTGCGCCGGTCAATTGCAGCGCCATCAGGAAGTCGGAGGCTTGCCGGACGCCGCGCGCCAGGCCGTTCTTCATGGGAATCACAGTGGGGCGGCCCGCTCCGGCGCACAACGCCACATGATCGAATCCCAACTCGAACGCGCTATCGATAGTCAAAGCGCCGCCAAACCGCACACCGCCGAACATGCTGAATTCCCGCCGCCGCTCTAGCAATAGCCGGATGATCTTCAGAAAGTTCTTGTCCCACCGAACCGTAATTCCGTACTCGGCCACTCCGCCGAATCCCGCCATCACCCGGTCGTCCAACGATTCGTAAATTTCGCGAACGTCGCGGATCGGCCGGAAGGGCGAACGCTCGCCCAGCGCGTCGACGCCGGCGAACTCCTCGGGCAGAGGCTCAATCTTCAGTCCGTCGATGCCGACCACAGTGTGACCGTCGTTCATCAGGTAGTGCGCCAGCGTGAAACCGGCCGGCCCCAGCCCCACCACCAGCACCTTGTATCCGCTCGGCGCGAGCGGCAGCGGACGGGCGAAGTTCAAGGGATTCCAGCGCGTGAGCAGGCTGTAGATTTCAAACCCCCACGGCAGCTCCAGCACGTCCTTGAGCGATCGCGTTTCCACCTGCGGAATATCCACCGGATCCTGCTTCTGAAAAATGCAGGCCTTCATGCAGTCGTTGCAAATGCGATGCCCGGTTCCGGCCGCCATTGGATTATCGATGGTGACGATCGCCAGCGCGCCCACGGTGTAGCCTTGCTGCTTCACCAGGTTCATCTCGGATATTTTTTCGTCCAGCGGGCAACCCGCCAGCGTGACGCCGAATACGGTTTTCTTGAACTCGCCGGTTTTCTCTTTCAGTCCGGTGGAACAGCTATCCTTGCCCTGGTTGTGGCACTTGATGCAGTAATTGGCCTGATCGAGCGCGCCTTCCAGGGCCATGCCGTGATCGGTCAGCCGGAATCCCTCACGCGCGCGCCAGTCGTCCTCGGGAAGACGCAATTTAGCGACTCCATCTTCGTCGAAAGTTTCCACCGGCACCAGATGGAACGGATCCAACTTGTGCGCCACTTTAAACAAAACCTCATGCCGGTGCTTCTCGCGCCCTGCGTGCGAAAGAGCTGCCCAAGCGGCGTAACGCGCGGCGGTTTGGATGGCCTCCGCGTGCTCTGTTTCGCTATCCAGCCAGCGCGAGACATGCGCGAAGAAGCTTCGTTCCGTCAGCGGCTCGCTGAAAATCGCCTCCAGCTCCCGCGCGAGCGCCGGGCCATCGATCGCTTCCGCCTGCTCCTTGGTGACGCCGCTGATGGCCCGCTTCTGAATGAACTTCCGCTTGAACGCAAAGAACGGCGCGAATTCGTTGTGGCGCGCCTGCAGCGCCTGAATCTCTTTTGATAATCCCGAACAGGTCGCCCAGGAAATCTTCGACGTGCGGCGCGATCGCAATGATCAATTCGGACCGCTCTTTGTCGGTTCGAACGCCGGGATTGGCGCGTGCGTCGATCAACTGCAGGTGCAGACCTAAATCAGTCTTCAGCAGCTGAGCGAGAAACGCGGCGTCCAGCCGGAGCAGACCTTCGCGAGCGTAAAGGTCCTCAAACTGGAGGCCAAAGCCGAGCTTATATTGATCGGAAGTACCTGACATTCTTACTTACTTATGCTATGACCGGCTCCCTCACGGTCGCGGCTCTGAAACGCGCGGACCTACCGAGCCGCGCACGTTAGTAAGCGGGATTTTCCGGGAGCTTATAAGAGCATTGTAACAGGGGTCATTTGGGATGGTCATTTCGGATGCAACCGCCGCCATTCGAACAACACCACACCCGCCGCCACCGACACGTTCAGCGACGCGATGGCGCCCGCCATCGGAATGCGTACCAGCACGTCGCAATGCTTCTTCACCAGTTCGTGCAACCCATGGCCTTCGCCGCCCAGAACGAAGACGGTCGGCCGCGCGTACTCGGTTTCGCTGTACAATTGTGCGCCGCGTTCGTCCAGTCCATAGATCCAGAAACCGCGCTTCTTTAAGTCTTGCAGCGTCTGGCTGACATTTCCCACGCGTACCACAGGCAGATGCTCCAGCGCTCCGGCGGAGGCCTTGGCAACCGTTTCCGTAAGTCCCGCGGCACGCCGGTCCGGCACCAGCACAGCGCTCGCCCCCGCGGCCTGCGCGGTGCGAATGATCGCTCCGAGATTATGCGGATCTTCGACCCCGTCCAAAAGGACCAGCAATTGCGCGCCGCGGATCGCCGGATCCAGATCCGCGTACACGTGAGCCGCGCCAAACGCCATCACGCCCTGATGTACGGCGCCATTGGTCGCGCGATCCAAAACCTCGCGTGGCTCGAATCGCACCGTAATCGAGCGCTCTCGCGCCAGATCGATAATTTCCTGCAAGCGAACGCCTGCTGCGCCGCGCGCAATCAGCACGCGATCGATGGCCCGCCCCGCGCGCAGGGCTTCGCGAACCGGGTGGACTCCCGCCACCATTTGCGCAGCAGCGGTGGGGTCCGCTGCGGCTCGTTCGCCGCGAACTCTGGGTTGATGTTTCGTCATTTCCAGTTTAGAAAAAGGTCGAGAAATGCTCAATGGTTTGATAGAATGCCAAGTATGCCAGAACCGGCGATCGGGGAACATCGGCCTGAAATTCCGGACAAGCTATACTTTCGCATCGGCGAAGTCAGCCGCCTGGCCGGAATCAAGCCTTACGTTTTGCGCTTCTGGGAGACGGAGTTCTCCTCTCTCGGACCCAAGAAATCGGGCAAGGGACACCGCTTGTATCGCCGCAAGGACGTGGAGTTGGTGCTGGAAATTAAGCGCCTGCTCTATGACAAGCGCTACACCATCGAAGGGCGCGCGCAAATTTCTCGACTCGCGGTCGCGGGAAGTGGTCACCAAGGCGGTGAACGCCAAGTCCGTCCGTCCGCAACCGGACGCTATTTGGCGATTCTGGGCCCGCTCTTGAAGTGATCCGCAAAGAGCTCAGCGAGATCCTGCAATTGCTCAGCTAATTCTAACGCCCCCAATCGGTCAACTGCCGCAAAATCTCCTGGGCGGCCTTCTGCCCGGCGCTCTTCTTCGATAGCCCCTCCGCGCGGCTCACCCAATCGCGCCCCACACGCACTTCCACCAGGAACGTCTTGGAATGTTCGGGCCCGCGTTCTTCCACGATCGCGTAACGCGGCTGAGGGAGCTTCAGGGATTGCGCCATCTCCTGCAGTGCGCTTTTGTAATCAGCGGCGGGCGTCAGGTCACTGGATGGGTCGGCGCCGCCGATAACGTGCTGGACAATAAAGCGCCGGGCCGGCTCGATCCCGCCATCTAAATAGAGAGCGGCAATCAGAGCCTCGAGCGCGTTGGCGAGCAGCGCCTTCTTCTCGCGTCCCCCGCTCATCTCTTCGCCCCGCCCGAGCAGCAGATAGTCGCCGAGCTTCAGGCTTGCAGCCACTTCGTGCAGGTGCGAAGCACTCACCAGGTGAGCCTTGAGTTTCGAGAGCTTGCCCTCCGGAAAATCGGGCTGCGCGCTCACCAATGCATCGCTTACCACGAAGCCTAAAATCGCGTCGCCCAGAAACTCGAGTTGCTCATTGTCAGCAGCGGCGCTGGAGGACCTTTCCGAAACACTGGACCGGTGCGTGAGAGCCCGAATCAAGAGCTCCCGGCTCGCGAATTGATGGCCGAGCGCCGCTTCGAGTGCTTCCGCCTCCAAATCTCTCAATGGACGCGCTACTACGGTTGCGGATTGTTGCCAGAGGGAGGGGCGCCGGCAGCCGGAGGGGCCGGGGCCGCAGGGGTTCCAGTTCCGGCGGGCTTGGGAGCGGCGCGCTTTGCGCTTCTCGATGTCGGCCTTCAGGGACGTTGCGATTGACTTTATCTGATCCGAAGCACTTGGGGCGGCGATTGCCTTGTCCAGAGTGAACGAAGCGTTGTCCAGCTTACCGGTCATCATGTAGACCTGCGCCAGCCGGACCAAGGTCGCCGCATTGGGCTCCGTCTCCACCGCCAGCGACTTCCTGTAGTCTTCCGCCGCGGCATCGTACTTCTTCCGTACCGTATCGGCCATGCCCAAGGCTACGTATCCCTGGGCTTGCATATCTTTTCTGTCCTTGTCCAGGTCTTCATCGGTCTCAGCGGAGGTGACTTTTGGCATGGTCTTCGCCGCTTCGATACCGGCGTTGGCCCATTTGTCCACTTTCTTGAGGCTTTCCTCCCTGTCGAGGTCGAACTCGCGCGTGTGTCGCGCCGTCTCGGCCGCCAGGTTGACTAGCGCGAAAGCATTGTTCGGGTCAGCCATCAGCAGACGCTCTGCATAGGTTACGGTTTGCGGATAGTCACCTTTCTGCTGCGCGGTTTGGACCGCCATGGTGAGAAGCGCCACTTTAAATTCAGTGTCGGCGAAGTCCGTCAGCACCTTATCGATGGCCTGGAGCCGTTCATCCGGCGTCTTCGCCACTTGGACAGCCAGGATGGCTTGCTGTTCTTTTTGCGACTTAGGTTTTTGCGCCCACGCAGCTGAATAGCCAAGTGTCAGGGCAACCCAGGTAAGCGCCGCGATATTTCGGATAGCTCTGTTCATGTTCACTCCTCAGTTCTGAAATTTTTCAGGTTTTGAATTTTCTTTTCTAGTATCGCCGCCTGGAGCACCGCGCAATCTACCGTTGAAACGGTTGCGCTAATCCTTTCTCAGCGGCGGCCTTCACCTGCTCGGGCGCTCCACTGACCGCCAGCGCCGCACGATAGTGCTTCTCGGCTTCCTGGCGCTCACCGGCTGCATCCGACAACCGACCCAGATACAAATGGGCCCATGACTTGGTGTCATCGTCCGGGGACATCTCCAATGTTTTTTCAAACAGCTTCTCGGCCAACTCCGGATCGTGGTCCAGGGCTGCAATCCGCGCCAAACCATAATACGCCCTGGCGTGTACCGGCTTCTCGGCGCCCAGTTCGAGCACCTTCCGGTAACCTTCCTGGGCGCGCGGGAAGATTCCGGCTGGTATATAGATCCTCGGCATCGGCCAGAGCTTTCGCCGGGCCGCTCACTACCGGTGCGGGCGGAGCGGGAGCCGGCTTGGCTTTGTGCACGGTGGCTTCTTTCGCGAACTGAACTTTCTGCAAGCGCCTGTCCTCGCGGTTTGCGTCGATTAGTCCGAGCAGATCCGGAAAATACAGCCGCAGCGACTCCGGCTGTTTCTCATAAACGGCCAAACCATCGGCCAGCGCGGCCGTTAAAACGAACCCTTGGCTGACTGCTTCATTAACCAGCGCTTGCCGGTTCTCGGCCCCCCGAGCGAGCCTGCTCTCCACCGCTTTGATCACGCACTCGGTGGCCAACAGCATAAAATCATTCTTGTAAGCATCGTCCAAGGCCGGTGCTGCTTGCGCGAAATCGGCCACGTCCTTCAAGCGGTTCCATTGCTCGAAATCCAGCAACGATAGCGGATCCAGCAGGTAATGAAGATAGGCATGCCGAACCTGATCGATTTGCGGCTCAGGCGAAGGAGTTACCACGACAAAATAACTGTACTTATAGCTGCGAGTCTGGATCAGGTTGGGCGCGCCCAGCACGTCAACATAAATCTGAAACCGCCGGTCCCGAGCTCCGCTGGTAACATTGCGCAAGTACGCATTGGTCTCCAGCACCGCCCGCGACACGCCGCCGTGGTACGCCTCGATCACTTGCTCTACCTCCGGCTGTACCTGCTTCCAGAGATCATGGATGCCTGCTTCGCTGTAGAAATTGGCAATCAGCTCATTCAGACCGTCCAGTTTGCGAACATCCGGAGGAATTTCTTGCGGCGCCAGCCAATACTTGAAATCCGGCGGGTTCTCAATCGAAAGTGCGAAGGACACGTATTGGCTCAACTCCGCCTCGGGATCCGCCTGGTGATGGTCCGCGATGAATTTCTTGAGCGCGTCCACCGAAGTCGAGATGCTTGCTCGCGAGCGCCTCGCGAACCCGCTTGCGAACCGGCGAATTGGCGTTCGAATCCAGGTTGGCGTCGTAACCGGCTGCATTAATCGCGGCGAGAACCGTGAACAGTGCTTCGTTACCGTCCAACTGGCTTTCTTGCACCAGCATCAGCTTGGGCTGCGACTGGGCCTGGGTTGGCGGCTGCTTCTTGGGTTGCGTTTGCGGCTGCGCCGGCAGCAACGCGGCGGAGAGGAGAACGGTGAATGCAACCAGGCGGAGCAAAGCTAATCCCATTGTAATCACTTGCCAATGCAAAACGTGGAAAAGATCCGGTTCAGGATATCATCCGCCGTGGTAGCCCCGGTAATTGCATCCAGGGGCCGCAGCGCGGCGTAAAGATCCAGCAGCAACATTTCGTGCGGGATGCCGAATTCGGTCGCTTTGCGCGCCTGCCCCAGCGCTTCGAGGCTTTCGCCGAGCAACTGCGCATGCCGGATGCTGGTGATGAAGCCGGAGTCCTGCTCATGGGAAGCCATGGGAGCGATCGCTTCACGCAAACGCTCGATACCAACGCCGGTGAGCGCCGAGACCTCGATGAAGTCCCCGGGCGCCTCCGCCACGCGAGGCAAGTCGGCCTTGTTTCCAACCAGAATCCAACGCCCTTGTTCCCGCGCGAGTTCGATCAGCGCAAGATCGTCAGGGTGCAGGGGAGCGGCCAGATCCACCACCACCAGCGTCACGTCCGCGTCCGCCATGGCCTGATAGCTGCGCTCGATGCCCAAGGTTTCCACCACGTCTTGCCCGGCGCGAATCCCGGCTGTATCCATAAATTTCACCGGGATGCCGTGGATCGCGGCTATTTCGGAAACCAAATCGCGCGTGGTGCCGGGGATCTCGGTGACAATGGCACGATCCTGCTCAAGCAGCCAGTTGAACAGGCTGCTCTTGCCGACATTGGGGCGCCCGACGATCGCGAGCGTGATTCCGGAGTGCACCAGCTTGCCATAGTCGAACGTCGAAGCCAGTGCCGTAAGGGCTTGCTCGATCGGGTTGAGACGCCGCAGGATCTCCTCCACTGGCGCGACGCTGATGTCGTCTTCGGCAAAATCGATGCCGGCCTCCAGCAGCGCGATCAGTTCCACCAAGTGTTCCTTGACGGGGCGGATGCGCTTGGAAACCGAGCCCTCCACCTGCTGTGCGGCTACGCGCGCCTGATAGAGCGTGGTGGCTTCGATCAGATCGCGGACAGCCTCGGCCTGGGGAAGATCGATGCGCCCGTTCAGATACGCCCGCAGTGTGAACTCGCCCGGCTCAGCCAGCCTCGCGCCTGCCGCGCAAGCTCGCTCCACGCAGAATCGCAATACCACGGGCGCTCCGTGGCACGAGATTTCCACCAGGTCTTCGGCGGTATAGGAGCGCGGGGCCGCGAAATAAGCGACCACCACTTCATCCACGGGGGCCAGGGAATCGTCGATTAAGTCCGCAAGCGCAACGGTCCAAGGGTTCCACGAATGTCCGGCTGGAAATCTCAAAATGCTTTCAGAGATGCGCCGCGCATCAGATCCCGACAGACGCACCACGCCGATGCCCGATCGCCCAGGCGGGGTCGAAATCGCAACGATGGTGTCCTGAATGCGCAGCTTGGTTTTCTTAGTTAGGGCCTTGGCGCCGCGTCGCGGAGGTCCGGAGCGCCGGTTGCGATCGCGCGAATCGCGGTCACGTGGGCCGCCGCGCGGTGGCGGACCCGGCCGGGGCGGACGAATGGGCTCCGGCAGCGGCATGTCCACCGGAAGCACCACCACTTGACGGAACGGCCCGGTGCCCGTGCTCTCGCTGCGAATATCGGTTTCGTTCCTGAGGCTCAGGTGAATAATGCGCCGCTCGCGGCTGCTCATGGGATTAAAGTGAAACGGCCTGCGCGTCCGCTTGACGTTCTCCGCCGCTGTTACGGCGCTCAGCCGCAGCTCCTCGATCCGCAGGGTGCGATAGTCGTTCGAATCGAAGCACAGCAGCGAGTGATGCTCGGCGGGCATCCGCAGCACTTCCATAGTGAGGAACTCCAGCGCCAGCAGCAACTCCGCTTTGTTGGCGAGTAGCGCGTCGACGTCCTCACCGAAAAATTTCACCAACAAATCGGGATCTTCGAGATCGGGATGAAGGTGCTGGCCCTCCAGAATTTCGAACCCCAAGTCCAGTCCCATGTCCCCGATTGCCATATCGAGAAACTCGCTGATGCGGTGACCGCTGGATTCTACTGTGTAGATCTTATGGCCCACCTGCTTCAAATCCACTCGGTTTTCATCCACGTGTTACTTGCCCTTCTTCTTCACTGCAGCCGGAGGCGGAGGTGGCGGAGGCGCGGGCATCATCCGATTCACGGCCCATTGTTGTGCTATTTGCACTAAATTGCTGGTTAGCCAGTATAACACCAGGCCGGCAGAAAAATTATAGAACATGAACCCGAACATCAGCGGCATAAACATCATCATTTTGGCTTGCGATGGATCCATGCCGGGGTTGGGAGTCATCCTCTGCATCACAAATTGCGAGACGATCATGATGAGCGGCAGAATGTGGATTGGCAGTTGTTCAGGCTGCGAGAGATCGGTAATCCACAGCCAATGCGCCCCGCGCATCTCGATGGTGACGGCGAAAACTTTGTATAGCGCGTAGATCAGCGGAAGCTGCACCACCATCGGAAGACACCCGCCCATCGGGTTGACGCCTTCCTTTTTGTAGAAGTCCATCACCTCCTGGTTCTGCTCGGCCTTCTTGGGGTCGCGCATGCTGAGACCCTTGTATTTGGCGTTGATGGCGGCGAGCTTCGGCTGCAGCGACTGCATCTTGCGCTGGCTCTTCATGCTCTTCACCCGCAAAGGCAGCAGCACCACATTGATCGCGATGGTGATCAAAACGATAGACCAGCCGTAGTTGTGAACGAAGTTGTCGTTCAGCCAATGCATGGCCAGGAACAACGGTTTCGCGATTACGCCGAACCAGCCCCAGTCAATCAGTTGCTGCAGCTTGGGATCCACGCGCCGCAGCAGATCGATGTCCTTGGGCCCCACGAATAGCATGAAGCGATTCGCCGAATCTCCGCCCACCATCACGCCCACGCGCATTTCAGGCTTGCCGGCGGGCCCTGGCGGCACGTCGTCCTTGATCGTCTCCACCGTGACGTGCGTGTTGTCTTTGGGTAGAAACACGGCGGCGAAGAACCGGTCGTCCAATCCGGCGAAGGAATAATCGCCCGTGACGGTCACCGGGCCGTCTTTCACGGATTTGGCGTCCTTGTTGTAAAGCTTGCCCTGGCTGATGATTCCGCTTTCGTGCGGATCGAAGTAGACCGCGTGCTGCTCACCCACGCGATTCATAACGGTGGCATCTCCAAACCCGCCCCGCCATTCGATCAGATGGTCGGTAGGGACGCCGTTCACCGTCACCTCGGTCGAGATCTGGGAAAGATATCCGTGTTTGGAGAATTGGAACGATTTTTTTGCGTAGTTTTTGCCGTCCGAGAATTCATACTCGATCCCTAAGCCATCCGCTGACGGCTTGGCCACATACAGGCCATAATTCAAGACATTAGAGACCTTATCGTCTGTCAGCGAGAGCGTGAATGGGGGCGCCACTGTCGAATAACCCGCCGGATTCATCAATTCAAGCGGTTTGCCGGCGTGGTCGCGATACTTCTTCAAAACCCAACTGGGTACCGTCGCGCCGCGATTGGAAAGCGTGATGTGATAAATATCGGTATCGATCTCGAACTGCTGTTCGGAGGTGCCTTCAACCTGTCCCGGGATGGGCTGAGATGGCGCGGACTCCAACGCTTTCGCCCCAGGCTGCGGCACTGCGGCGGCTTTTGCGGGGGGCGAGGCGGCCTGATTACTGGTTGGCGTTGTCGTTTTCGGCGCCGGCGGCGGCGTTTTGTAGAAATAAGGCGTTAAGAACAGCACGAGACCCATCAGGACGAAGGCCAGCAGGAGCCGCTGCTCCATGGTGAGCTCTTTCTTCCCGGACTTGTTCGGCTGGAGTTGATTATCGGCCATGAGGTTTGGCGTTCCCTAGCGCACTGGATCGAGCCCGCCCGCGTGAAACGGATGGCAGCGCAGCAACCGCCGCAGGCCCAGCCAGATTCCGCGCGTCACGCCGTATTTATCGACTGCTTCGAGCATGTATTCCGAACAGGTGGGAGAAAACCGGCAAGCGGACGGCAAAATCGGTGAAACGAAGCGTTTGTAGAGACGCAAAGTAGCGGTTACTGCTTTCTGCATTGCGCCACCAGCCGATCTACTTCTCGTCGAAGCTCCTCCACCGGCACCGCCATCGCGGGACGCCGCGGGTTGATCACAATATCCCATTCGGGCGCCACCTCCGGCAACCGCACCCGCAACGCTTCCCGAATCCTGCGCTTCACGCGATTCCGTAACACGGCTTTTCCGAACGCCCGCGGCACCGTAAAACCCAGCCTCGGCCCATCGCTTGGTTCGCGCACCACCCGCAGACAAAACGCCGCAAAGCACCGGCCCGTAAATCGCGTTCCTTCGTTGTAAGCTTTGCGGAAATCGGCGGCTCTCAGAATCCGAGCGCTTTTCGGAAAGCCGAAGCTAGTCGGCGTACCGCAGGGCTCTCTCGTCGCTAACGGTGAGCTTGTGGCGGCCCTTGGCTCGGCGCCGGGCAAGCACAGCGCGGCCATCCTTGGTGGACATTCGTACGCGGAATCCATGTGTCTTGGCCCGTTTGCGGTTGTTTGGCTGAAAGGTGCGTTTTGGCATCTGAGTTCCCCGGCCCGGGCAAGCACCCGAAACGTAGAAAATTGCTAACTCTTAGTATAAGTGGCGCGAAATCAGGTGTCAAACCTACCACTACTCAGTGCGTCGCCATCTTCGGTGATGGCGAGAGATTTAGGGCTTGGCAGAACGGCATTGGAATAATTTCAATCATGGCGGTTGTTGATTCGACAGTAGTGCGTTCCCGGTCCTGCTCAGGCACCGGGGCTACCCTTAACGCAATGCTGTGTTCGAGGTCACGGTCGCAAATCGTTAGCCCCACAGCAACTCTATTAAAACCTGGAACTTCTGCAAAGAAATACCAATTACCGAGCGGGAGGCGCTCCCATAGAGCCTCGCCAACACGATCCGTGTAGACACTGGCCAACGTTCGACCCCAGGAGTCCCTGAGTGACACGGTCGCTTGCGAAATACCGGAGCCATCGGGACCGATGACGCGAACATGGACAGTGCCGACCTGGGCGCAAAGCGGAACAATGCACATCAATGGCGTTCCGAGTATGGCCAAACATCTATTCACAGAGCCAATTCTAACTCTGATTCGGCCTGCTCTCGCTTCGCCGCTTGCTCTAGCCTGGCTACTTTCTGAAGTCCGACAACTTGAAGATACTCGCCAGCTCCACGTCAAATTCATTGCGCAGGAGCTCGCTCGCGCCCGCCTCTCGATCAATCAGGCAAACGGCGCCCAGGATTTCCATCCCGACCGACTTGGCGTTGCGGATCGCGATCGCCGTCGATTCGCCCTTGGTGCAAACGTCGTCGAGGACAACCACCCTTCGTCCTTCGGTGGCTTCCAGGCCCTCAACGAACTTCTGCATCCCGTGCGCTTTGCGTTCTTTCCGTGACGATGAAGCAATCAATAACCGGAGCACGATCGAGGCTTTCTCTCGCAATGGCGAATGCGATCGGGTCCGCCCCCAGCGTTAACCCCCCAACCGCATCCGGGAACCACATTTTCTCTTCCATCTTTTGCCGGAAGAGACGCCCGATCAGCGGCATCGCCCTGGGGTCGCAAGTGGTTGGTCTGCAGTCTACATAAACATCGCTGGTCTGGCCGGAAGCAAGAGTGAAAGTACCAAACTTCACCGACTTCTTTTTGAGAATTTCATGGAGATCGACCAAATCTTGGGCGGGACTAGAGGTCATCGAAACGAGATTGTACCAAAGCGCCCTCGGCAGAACTAAGCGATCACCGCTCCCGCTCCGCTCGCTTCTTCTCGAATTGCCACGCGGTCGCGACGATATCCTTGAGCTCCGGAAAACTTCGGTTTCCAGCCCAGCGTCCGCTTCAGCTTGTCGGAATTCGCCACCAGCACCGCCGGATCGCCCGCGCGCCGCGCCCCGATCTCATGAGGCACTTTCTTGCCCGTGACTTCTTCCACAGCTCGCATCACCTCCAGCACCGAATGGCCCGCTCCCGTGCCCACGTTGAATACATTCGATCCCCCGCCTGCGAGCAACTTCTCGATCGCCACCACGTGCGCCTCCGCCAAGTCCGTGACGTGGATGTAGTCGCGGATGCAGGTGCCGTCCGGCGTTTCATAATCGTCGCCAAAAATCGTCATCGGCTTTCCAGTGACCACGGCACGAAGCAGCAGCGGAATCAGGTGCGTTTCCGGAACATGTTCCTCGCCGAGCCCCGATTCCGGATCCGATCCGCACGCGTTGAAATAACGCAGCGCGATGCTTCCCAGCCCGCTACATTGATCCATCCACTTCAGCATCTTTTCCACCAACACCTTGGACTCGCCATACGGATTCACCGGATCGAAAGGCAGATTCTCCGGGATCGGCACGATCTTCGGCGTCCCATACACCGCGGCGGTCGAAGAGAACACCAGCCGCTTGACGCCGGCCTGCATCATCGCGCTGAGCAACGATGCGCTGCCGCCGACGTTGTTCAAGAAGTACAGCTCCGGCTTTTTGGTGGACTCTCCCACCATGGAATGAGCCGCAAAATGTACCACCGCGTCCACTCGTTCACCGCTGAGCAAGTCAGCCAGAGCGCCGGTTTCGGAGAGATGCAGTCTGTGGAACGGAAGTCCACGGACGTTATGTTCGTAGCCGCGCGATAAATCATCCACGATCACTACGCCGTATCCGCGCTGCTTCAGAACATGGGCCGTGACGGAACCGATATAGCCGGCTCCGCCTGTCACCAAAACGTTTGGCATAAGTTCCTAGTTTACGGCCCCAGCGCGTCGAGTAACGGCCATTCCCCATGCTGTATACTCGTTTTTCACCGCGACTTGACGGTGACCCGCGACTTGACGGTAACAATGGAGGCACACATGCGTGCAATTGACGAACACACAATTACAGAAGCCGCTCTGGATCAGATGGCATCCACGCCCGATCCGCGTCTCAAAGAGATCATGGCCGCGCTCACGCGGCATTTGCATGACTTCGCGCGCGAGGTGGACCTCACGCCGGATGAATGGCTGGAAGGAATCAAGTTCCTCACCGCCGTCGGCCAAAAATGCACCGCCTACCGGCAGGAGTTTATCCTGCTGTCTGACACTCTCGGCCTCAGCAGCCTGGTGAATGCGCTGCACGATCGCCGCGGCGCCGAAGCCGGAACCAAATCGAGCTTGGTAGGCCCGTTCTATCGGCAGGACTCGCCCGTTCTAAAGCTGGGCGACACCATCGTGACCAAGCCCACCAACGGTCTGGAGGTTTGCCTTTATGGACGCGTGACCAACTCCGCCGGGCACGGCGTGCCCCACGCGACCGTTCAAGTCTGGCAGCCGGATGAAACCGGCAATTACGATCTGCAAAAGCATGACCCATCCGAGATGGACCTGCGCGGCACCTTCCGCACCGACGCCGATGGCCGCTTCTACCTGCGCACCATCGCGCCGCTCGGTTACATGATCCCGATGGACGGCCCGGTGGGCGACATGATTCGCGCGCAAAAGCGCCACGGCTATCGGCCCGCGCACATTCATTTCATCATCGGCGCGGAGGGTTATCGCGAAGTCGTCACGGCTTTGTATTTGCAGGGCGATGAGCACATCGATTCCGATACGGTATTCGGCGTGACGGCATCTCTGGTCACCGACGTTCGCAAGAACGATCCGTCCTCGCCCATTCCTAATCTGCCCACCATCAAGTTCGACTTCCAGCTTCCGGCCGCGGCAGCCTACGGTTCGGGCCGCGTGGGCGCCGATCCATCGCAGATCGTGGCAAAGGTCGCCAGCTAAGCGAGTGTTACCGAGCCGCGACCGTGAGGGAGACGGTATGTGGGGAAGATGGCTGCGGCGGCCGAAAAGCCTTTGGCTCCGCAAAGCGCTCTTTCAAATTCATTTGTGGACGGGCATCGCGCTCGGTCTGTACGTCTTCGTCATCAGCGTAAGCGGCAGCGCGATCGTCTTCCGCAACGAGTTGTACAAGTCGCTCTGGCCGGGACCTAAAACAGTCGCAGTCTCCGGCCTTCGCCTCACTCACGAGCAGCTTCGCGATGCCGCCCTTCGCGCTTATCCGCGCTACCGAGTGAGTTGGATTTGGGACGCCAGCCGGCCCAATCAAGCGCCTAATCAGGCAATAGAAATCTGGCTCGACCGCAACGGCCATAAGAAAGAGCGCCTTTTTGATCCGTATAGCGGGCGTGGATCTGGGTGAGTCGACCCCTTACTCCATCCAACTCATCGCCTGGCTTATCGATCTGCATGTGAACCTGCTAGCTGGCGAAAGGGGACGCCTGATCAACGGCGCATGTGCCGTTATCGTCCTGGTACTCGCCTTCAGCGGAGCCGTGGTCTGGTGGCCGGGGACAGAACGTTGGCGTCGCAGCCTGAGCATTCAAACCTCATCGAATTGGAAGCTCTTCAATTGGGAACTCCACAGTGTAATCGGTTTCTGGATGCTTCCAGTCGTATTGATGTTCGCCTTCGTCGGCTTCTACGGCGGCATTCCGAGGCCGGTGCAAGTCGTCGTGAATAAGATTGCTCCGCTCGATGTGTATGGCATAGACGGGCCCGTTACTCCCAGCACGCGTTCTTTTCGTCCGAAGCCTACCCCTGGCGACCAAGTCATCCGCTGGATCAGCTACCTACATTTCGGCAACTTCGGCGGATGGCAGAGCAAAGCCGTATGGGTCATCATCGGGCTCGTGCCCGCGTTCCTGTTCGTGACAGGCAGCCTGATGTGGTGGAACAGAGTTCTGGGCCCAGCGCTGCGGCGGGTATATAATTGCCGATCATGGCCTCGAACAAAGCCGCATTTCTCGCCCTCACCGGATTCGCTGCCGTAACACTGGCCTTCGCCGCGGGCAGCGTCGATCCGAACAATCCCACAGGCTCGCACGGTTTGATTGTGATCGACAAAATCGGCAGGCAAGTGCGCTTCCTCGACCCGACGACCTATAAGGAAATATCCAAATTGGACGTAGGAGTCGCCCCGCACGACGTTGCCATCTCGCCCGACCATAAGTTCGCCTACACTCCCGTCTACGGCGACGGCGTTTACGGCAAAAATCCGCATCCGGGCCACACCATTGCGATCATCGACCTCGCTACGCGGCAGCTCGCCGGCACCATCGACGTTTCTCCTTATCAAGCGCCCCACGGCATCCAGATCGACGCCGCAGGCACGATCTACGTCGCTTGCGATCTGAGCCGCAAACTGCTGGTGATCGATCCCAAAACTCGCACCATCGAAGCCGCCATCGATACCGAGGGCACCGGTCATTGGATCGCCGTACTGCCTGACGCAAGTAAGGCTTACGTTGCCGCCAAGAACGACCGGCTGTTCATAGCCGTCATCGATTTGAAGAAGCGCAGTATCATCGCGCGCATCCCCGCCCCCAACGGAATCCAGGGCATCACCGCGTCGCCCGACGGAAAGTATGTGGTGGCGAATGACCTGACCGAGCCGAAATTACTGATCATCAATACAGCGACTGATATGGTGGAGGTCTCGCTGCCGCTCCAGGGCAACACCAAGGCCTCCTATAAACCGCGCTTTTCTCCCGACGGCTCCAAGCTCTTGGTGTGCAATATGACCGAAGCATCGGTCAACGTGATCGACACGGCCGACCCGCACGGCCAGCAGCATATGTTCACCGTCGGCAAAGACCCGATGGGATTCGCATTCGCTCCCGATGGCAAAACCGCGCTCGTGGCCAACCATGGCGATGGCACGGTTTCAGTGGTGGACCTGTCGCAAAATCGCGTGATATCCACCTTCACGGCTGGTTCCGGTGTTGAATCGCTGGCTTACTACTAGCCTATTTATCCAAGAGAGCTCGCAGCCGTTCATAACCGGCCCGGCTCACCGGAAGCTGCGCGCCATCCGACAACACAGCGATGCGGCTGTCCTTCGCGTAAGGTTCGATCTTTTCCACGCGCTCCAAGTTGACAATGGTTGAGCGGTGAATTCGCACGAACCGCTCCGGATCGAGCGCGGCTTCCAGACTCGAAATCGTTTGCTCCTTTAGATACGATTTGCCCTGGCTGTGCAGCGACACATAGTCGTCCTGCGCCTCGGCGTAATCCAGGCGTTCGATGGGAATGATGTGGACACGCGCGCCGTCCTTTACAACTATGCGCTGCAAGAATTCCCGCGGAGGACGGGCTGCGCGAGCCAGTTCGGTTGCGGCCGGCGTCTTCGGCATAGATGACGCATTCTCACCCAAGCGCCGGCGCGCGCGTTCCAGAGCCTTCTGGAATCGCTCCAGGCTGAACGGCTTCAGCAGATAATCCACCGCGTGCTCATCGAAGGCCCGCATGGCGTATTGATCGAACGCCGTGACGAAGATCACCGCGACCTCAGGTCCGATCAATTCCAACACCTCGAACCCGTCCAGCTTCGGCATCTGAACATCCAGGAACACCAGGTCCGGCTTCTTTTCCGAGATCGCTTTCACGGCTTCGAAACCATTGGCGCATTCGGCCAGGATCTCGATGCCCGTGCTCGAGGCGACATACTCCTGCAACAGCGCACGCGCCAGTTCTTCATCGTCGACAATGATGGCACGCACTGTATTCCGCTCCGTGCCAGCCCGCGATATCGCACCACCGGAATCCCGTTCCAGATTCCTGAGATCCACCACCAGCTCGCGCGCGGTTTGATAGCGCCGCTCCCGATCCTTCTCCAGGCATTTCCGCACTACCCGATCGAGCCCTTCGGGAATGTCGTAATTGAAGCGAGCCAGCGCCTCGGGCTGCGAGTTGAGAATTCGCGCCATCGTTTCAGACACGGTAGCGCCGGAGAATGGAAGCCGCGCCGCCGCCATTTCGTAGAGCACTACCCCCAGGCTGAACAGGTCGGTGCGATGATCCAGGTCCCGGCCGAGCGCTTGCTCGGGACTCATGTACGCCACGGTGCCCATCACCACGCCAGTATCGGTCATCAATTGGGTCTCATCGCGGCCTTTGGGGGCTTCGAGCTTGGCGAGTCCGAAATCCAGCACCTTCACGTAACCGCGCGGCGTGATCATCAAATTGGAAGGCTTGATGTCCCGATGCACGATGCCCTTGGAATGCGCGTCGTCCAATGCATCGGCCACTTGAGCTCCGATGGAGAGCAATTCTGAAATCGGCAGCGGACCCCGGCCCACGCGGACGCTGAGGGGCTCGCCGTCCACATACTCCATGGCGATAAATCGGAGACCCGGCTGTCCGGCAATGTGCCGTTCACCAACCTGGTCTTCGCCAATCTCATAGATATACGCCACGTTCGGATGCGTGAGCGCCGACGCCAGCCTGGCTTCTTGCACGAAGCGATGCATGCGCTCGGGGTCGGCCGCCAGACTTGCAGGCAACACCTTCAGGGCGACGCGCCGGCCCAGCCGGGTATCGTCGGCAAGGTAAACGGCTCCCATTCCGCCTTCGCCGAGGCGCGAGACGATGCGGTAATGCGCGATGTTTGAGCCCGGCGCCGGCGGGTCAGTCATGATCTCATTCATATCATCAATGCCCGGCCAGTTTTTGCATCCAGCGCGTCATCCAGACGCTGATTGGCTGGTAGCGTGTATTTTGAAACGATCGGATCAGCCATTCGGCATCGGACTTTACCAATACATAGGTCTGATAGGACTTCTTCCGCCCGCTACCGACGGTATGAACCAACGCGACGCCGCTCGAAAGTAATTCGATGTCTTCAATTTCAGCCGACAGGTTGGTGCCCTTGAGGACGCTTCCGAAAAGCGCGCCATGCAGTTCCGCGTTCTGGGCTCGACCGCGAAGATGTATGCCGTTAAACGTGATGTAGTCGGATTTTTCCGTGAAACACGCCGCGTAACCCTGGCCGTCGCCACGGGCCCAGGCGTCGTACAACCGAGCTCAGGAGCAAGTGAATTGAATTCTTGTCGTCAACGGTGGCCATCGCAGGGCAACTCCACTTCCACGACAAAATAATTGGTGGTCACCGTTGTGTCCACGCGCGCGCGATTCTCATAGACTGCGCGCAGCCGGTCGCGAACATTCCTCAAGCCGAGCCCATGCCTGCTGGCCGCCGGGGATTCAGGATCGAAGTCGTTGTGAATTTTTATTTGAAGGACGCCGTCGCTGCAGCGGGCTTCCAGACGGATGGTGCCGCCGTCCACCAACCCTGCGATTCCATGCTTCACGGCGTTCTCCACGAGCGGCTGCAGCAGCAGCGACGGCACCACGCAGTGATCGCAATCGTGATCAGCCGAAATCTCTACCCTCAGCCGCGCGCCGAAGCGAACCTGTTCCACTTCCAAATAGGCTTTGGCTAGCGACAATTCGTCCGCCAATGAGATGCTCTGTTTCTCGCCCAGCTTCAGCGTGCTGCGCAGGAAGTCAGACAGCTTTATGCACATCTCTCGGGCGCGAAGTCCGTCCACCGTGGCTAGCGCGCTGATGGAGTTCAGGCTGTTGAACAGAAAATGCGGATTGATCTGCGCCTTGAGCGCCTTCAGCTCCGATTCGCGCGCCAGCGTCAGCGCCTCCTGCTCCCGGGCCTCGGCTTCTTTGGACGATTCCATCGACAGCAACACGTAGTGCAGCGCCACCGATAGCAAGTACAAGAGCACGCCGATTCCAAACAGCAACGGAAGCTGGGTGCTGAAGCGTTCATTGAGCCCGGCGAAGAGATATCGGCCGAGCAACAACCCCAGCCCCTTCGCGAGCACGATCCACGTCAGTCCAGCGACGATCGCAGCCGCGACGTGATTGCCGAGAATCTTGAACGCCGGGGAGCCACCGAGCGGCAGCACGCGGCACATGTACCACGGCGCCAGGCAGATGAAGGCGTAAAACAGCGCCAGCGGGAGGCTCAGCGTGACAGCTTCTTCCCACCGGAGGCCGCCCATCATCGTCAGCAGATAGGCCAGCAGTAACGCCAGCGGAACCCACGCCAGCAGGTAGAGCGATAGCCTGCCTTGTCTGGCAATCAGCGGATGCATGGGATGGGTCCGAGAGGTATTGGTCCGATTAGTTGCGCAGCGTGATGGCGCCGAAGATCACGGTGCCGGTAATCACCAGACGAGGAGTCTTAACGTTCGGATCCGGTCTTGGGTGAATGGTCTTGTCGTTGACACCCGCGAAAACAACGACCGCCCTGTTGACCACGCTCCAGGTTTCCGGCACCCGGATCTCCGCTTCACCGAATACTACGTTGACGTCAATACGCGCCTCCTCGACGGTCATGGAAGCGTTGCGCAGGTCGAAGCGCGCCGCCCCGAATATCGCGGTTGCGTCTCCACCGTGAAAGTCCTGAGTCTCGGTGCCGCTCTTAGAATCGCTGAAGAAGGCATGCGTGCCGATCACCGGCGATGTGGAGGATACGGGGACGCCAGGCCCGAATCGATTGCGCTCCATCGCACGCACCAACACATGTATTCCAAAGGCAATCAAAAGCAGAGGCCAGACCACTGCGGCGTTGAAGACGATGATGTCCAGGTTGTCGAGGAGCAGGAATCCGCCGATGAGTGCCACAGCGCCGCCCCAAACGTAGCCGGACGGCGTACGGCTATCCACGACGCGCGACACCCCGTAGGCTATCAGCAGTACCGGCCAGTACTGCCAGACATCATGAAAGCGGACGATCCTAAGGTTGTCGAGCAGCAGCAGACACCCGATTGCCACCACGACCGCGCCGAAGAAGAATCCGTGGCTGCCCGAGTGGGAGTGCCGCCGGGACATACGATCTTCCCAGCGAGCTCGCCGCTCATCCTGCTTCTGTTCCCAGCGCTGCCGCTTGTCTTCCCAGCGATCCGTATCCATGCTTCGAGCCTAGCAGCGGGTCTTCGGAGGTTCGAGTCGGGATCGGCGAATGGCGGTTGGGAATCGGCGAATGGCGTCTGTAAGGTCCGCTGCCATAGTCCGTTGCATTAATATGTTGCAATGGGGAAGGCCGCTAATCGAGGGCCCCCGTCCATACCTCATGAAAGCACTTTGTAAGAGCAAGCGTGAGCCCGGCTTGTGGCTCGAAGAAATCCCCGTGCCGGCATTCGGCATCAACGACGTATTGATTCGCGTTCGCCGCGCCGGTATTTGCGGCACCGACGTTCACATCTACAACTGGGATGAATGGGCGCAGCGCACCATCCCCGTGCCCATGGCCATCGGCCACGAATTCGTTGGAGAGATTGTGGAGGTGGGATCGAACGTCACAGAATTCCGTCCGGGCGATCTTGTCTCGGGCGAAGGACATGTCGTGTGCGGGCGCTGTCGCAACTGCCTGGCGGGGCGGCGGCATCTTTGCGCGCACATTCTGGGACTCGGCGTAAATCGTCCCGGGGCGTTCGCCGATTACGTCGCAATGCCGGTGACCAACCTGTGGCGGCACAAGGCCGACATCGATCTGGACGTCGCCGCGATTTTCGATCCGTTCGGCAACGCCGTGCATACCGCGCTCTCGTTTCCTGTGCTGGGCGAGGATGTGCTGATCACTGGCGCCGGGCCCATCGGAATCATGACTGCCGCCGTGGTGCGGCATGCGGCTGCGCGGCACATCGTGATCACCGACAAGAATCCGTATCGCCTGGCTTTGGCGCGCAAAATGGGTGTGACCTGCGCCGTGGATACGGCTCAAACTCCGCTCGCGCAGCTCCAGAAGGATCTGGGAATGCAAGAGGGCTTCGACGTGGGGCTTGAGATGTCCGGCCACGCCTCCGCAATGCGCGAAATGATCGCCAATATGAGCCATGGCGCGAAAATCGCGATGCTCGGGATTCCCGCGCAGGAATTCGCCATCGATTGGACCACGGTCGTTTTCAACATGCTCACGATCAAAGGCATTTACGGGCGTGAAATGTACGAGACCTGGTACAAGATGACCGTCATGCTGGAAAACGGTTTGGATATACGGCCGGTGATCACGCACCGCTTCCCCTATCGCGATTACGAGCAGGCCTTCGAAGTGATGCGCTCCGGCAATGCGGGCAAAGTGATTCTCGAGTGGTCCTGAGCCCTGCGCGAATGCCTACGGAATGACCGTAAACTGCACGGGATTGGAAAAAGCGCGTTCGACGCTTGACTTCGCCTGGTCTGCGGGATCGGGCACAATGTTTCTGTGGTTCGCACGCAGGTAGTAAACTCCCGGCTGGTTCACCTGGTAGATTTTCGTGACCTCTATTTGCGACTGAACCTCCTGTCCAGGCTCCATATCGATTGCGCTGCTGCGTAGAAGCACATACTTACCCTGGTACAATCCATCACCGAAATCGGTCAGAATTAGTTTGTTTCCTTTACTGTCCGCAACGATCAGCTCGTAGTCGTACTCGGGGCTGGTGTCGGCGACTCGTACGACCTTGGAAGAGATGTTCTTTAAGACCAACTTTACGGTGATCGCCGTGCCCAGTTTGGCGCTGGCCGGGTCAATCGTAGCCTTCAACTGAAGCCGGGTCGAAGGGATGACGGGGCGGTCGGACGTTTGCGCACGCACAGCATTGCCGCTTAGAACCGCCAGAGCCAACATGAAGACGGCGAAGTACCGCATGCCCTTCTATGTTAGAACGCGCTTGCTAGCTGCATGCAACGTTCGATACGCTGTAGGATCTAGGGAATCTACATGAATAAACCTCTTCACCACGTTGTGTTTGCGATCGCGAGCCTGTCGCTTGCTCTTACCGCCGCTCAAGCGCAAGCGCCCAGCCAGCCCGCGCGTTTCTCGGGAACTGAAACTGGATTCGCCACTTTCCAGACCAAGTGCATGAGCTGCCACGGCAACCCTACGATGGCCGGGCGCGTGCCCGATCCGGCGACACTGCGGCAATTTTCCCCCGAAAAGATCTACGAAGCGCTCACCACCGGCGCGATGAAGACGCAAGGCTCCAGCCTCTCCGACGACCAAAAGCGGATGCTGGCCGTATTTATGAGCGGCCGGACGTTCGGAAGCGCCGAGCAGGGCGACGCAAAGAATATGCCCAACCATTGCGACGCGAATCCGCCGATGAGTGATCCCAGCGCGAGCCCTTCCTGGAACGGTTGGAGCGCCGATGTCACTAACACGCGCTTTCAGTCAGCCAAAGCCGCGGGCTTAACGGCCGATCAGGTGCCTCATCTGAAGCTGAAGTGGGCCTTTGGTTATCCCACCGGCGTCTCGGCGTTCGGGCAGCCGGCTGTTGCATCGGGCCGCATTTTTGTCGGCAGTGATATCGGTTATGTATATTCGCTGGACGCGAAGACAGGCTGCGTGTATTGGTCGTACCAAGCCAAGGGCAATGTGCGCGGAGGTCCCAGTGTGGGGCCGGTGAAGGGTCATGGCGCAACGAAGTACGCGGTGTTCTTTGGGGACGCCCACGCCAATGTTTACGCAGTAGACGCACAAACCGGCCAGGAGCTCTGGACCAGGAAAGTGGACGATCACTTTGTGGCGCGCATCACGGCTTCTCCCAAGCTGTACGAAGGGTCTCTGTACGTTCCCGTATCTTCGTCGGAAGAATTCGCGGCCGCGAATCTTGATTATCCGTGCTGCACCTCACGCGGAAGCGTCGTGAAGTTAGACGCCAGCACAGGCGCCCAGGACTGGAAGACTTACGTTGTCCCTGAGACGCCCAAACCGACGCGCAAAAATTCGAAAGGTGTGCAGCAGTACGCCCCGGCCGGAGCTTCGGTGTGGAATTCGCCGACTATTGATGCCAAGCGGCACGCCATCTATTTCGGAACGGGCGATTCGGAGACCGAGCCCGCGGCGAAGATGTCTGACGCTGTGATGGCGGTCGACATGAAGAGCGGCAAGGTGCTGTGGTATTACCAGGCGCAGGCCGGCGATGCGTTTCTCGGCGGCTGCACGGGTCCCGAGAAGACCGACAATTGTCCCACCCAGAATGGACCCGATCTGGATATTGGGAATTCGCCGGTGCTGCACTCGTTGCCTGGCGGCAAGAGCATCGTTGTCGCCGGAACAAAAGACGGCAAATTGTTTGCGTTGGATCCAGACAAGAAAGGCGCGGTGGTGTGGGACACGCACGTGGTGGACAACCCGCCCGGAGCTCCGGTGTTCAGTTTGAGCGGCATTGTTTGGGGCGGCGCGTTCGATGAGAAGGCTGCCTATTATGGCCTGACGGGCGGCGGGATTACCGCGGTTCAATTGACCACCGGTGAGAAGCTGTGGCACAAGGCGCTTGCTGAACCCGGCAAACGCATCAACAATGGCGCGGCCGCTACCGCGATAGAAGGCGTGGTCTTCATCGCTGGGAACGATGGCAAAATACACGCGCTCAAGTCGGCCGATGGCACCGAGATTTGGTCATATGCCACGGACCGGCCGTTCGACACTGTGAATAAGGTGGAGGCCAAGGGCGGATCGATCGCCTCCATTGGGCCCACCATTGCAAACGGCATGTTGTTCATCGGATCCGGCTACGGTGTCATCGGTGGCCCCACTGGCAACGTACTGCTGGCTTTCGGCGTCGAATAAGTGAAACCGCGACCGTGAGGGAGTCGTTACCTAAGGTCGAGTTGCATCTGCATCTCGACTGCTCGCTGAGCTACGCCGCGGTCTCGCAGCTCGACGACTCCATTTCGCTCGAAGAATACCAGCGCGAGTTCATCGCTCCGCCGCGCTGCACGAGTCTCGCGGATTTTCTGACGCGCGCGCCACGTGGCTTTCAACTGATGCAGGACGAAGGAGCCTTAACCCTGGTGGTGGAGGATTTATTCCAGCAACTCGCCGCCGACGGCGTGATCTACTCCGAGATTCGCTTTGCCCCGCTGCTCCACACGGAGCACGGGTTAACCCCCGAGCAAGTGGTCGCCGCCGTGGATCGCGCGACGGAAGCTTGTATCGCGTCTAGCAAAATCGATGCGAGGCTGATTCTGTGCACCTTGCGCCACTTCGATCGGGAACAAGGGCTCGCGACCGCGAAGCTGGTGCAACAATTCCGAGGCAGCCGAGTAGCGGGGTTCGACATCGCAGGCGACGAAGCCGGATATCCGATTGATGCCAACATTCCGGCTTTTCGCTACGCGATCGATCATGGACTGCATCGGACCGCGCATGCCGGTGAAGCCCGGGGCCCCGACAGCGTTTGGGAAACACTGCGCGAGTTTCAACCGTCGAGAATTGGGCACGGTGTGCGCAGCATCGAAGATCCCAGGCTGATCGAGCATCTCAAGCGCGAGAGGATTCATCTGGAGGTTTGCCCCACCAGCAACCTGCAGACTGGTATCGCGCGGGAGTATGCCGAACACGCCGTCGACAAGCTGTATCGGTCAGGTGTTCCGCTCAGCATCAATACGGACACGCGTACCATCACCAACATCACTCTGACGGAGGAGTATCGGAACCTCGAGGAACATTTCGGCTGGACCCCGGCGGATCTCGCGGCCTGCAACGAGGCGGCGGTTGACGCGGCGTTCGTCGATGAACCTTTAAAACTCGCGTTGCGGGAACGACTCCGCGCCACTTAAGGCTTCTTGCAGCTGATTTGGCTGCTGGCCATTTCTGTATATGCTGGTTATATACTGGAAGCGTGTCCGAGAGAGATCCACTGGACGAATGTGTCGGATTTGACTGGGACGAATCCAATGCGCAGAAGAACTGGGACAGGCATGGCGTAACGCCTGAGGAGGCGGAGGAAATCTTCTTCCACGAACCTCTCGTAGTACGCGCGGACACGCGGCAGCGCGTAGCCGAAAAACGCTATTACGCACTAGGGCAGACGAACTCGGGGAGGCTTCTTTTCGTAGCCTTTACTATTCGTCGCAAGCTAGTTCGCGTTATCTCGTCAAGGGACATGAATCGGGGGTGTATCGTATACATGAAAGAAATACCTAAATTTAAGAGCGAAGAGGACGAACGGAAATTCTGGGCGGCCGCCGACTCCACCAGGTACGTCGACTGGTCGCGCGGAAAACGCAAGAAGCTGGTCAATCTCAAGCCCTCGTTGCGGACGATATCGCTTCGCCTGCCGGTGGCGATGATCGAAGATCTGAAGTTGCTCGCGAATCAGCGGGACGTACCGTATCAGTCGCTGCTGAAAGTGTTTCTGGCGGAGCGGCTGGCCAAGGAGCGGCCGAAGCGAGCCAAAGCTTAGCTATGTTCGCGAAGAATAGCGCATCCAGCGAGCGTGCTCAGCGCGACAGGTGCAGCCATCGTTTAATGTCGGGTTTGAACTCGTTGAAAATGTTTATCCCCGCATCAATCAGGATGGTGTCCGATCCAGCGATGAATATCGCCGACCCGGTATGATACTGGTCCGGCCACCACATGCGAGACACCGCAGCCGCTCCGTAGTCGCCCAAAAATTCGCTGTAGGCGGGCATCATGCCTCCGCTGTCGTTGTGTCGCCAGACGGTATGAAGAAATGCGTCTCCAAGACGCCCCTTGTACGTTTTCCTGGTTGATGGAAAATAGCGGGTGTCCTCATGATCGATCGCCTGCACCGGGAACATGATACTGCGTTGAACTGCGTATTGGGCCAAGTGTGAGCCATACCGTCCGAAGTATGGGCCCCATCCTTCACCCCATTGGCCCGGCCGGTCGCGCAACTGGTCCAAGCCCGCGCCCATTCCCGCGAAAATCACGTTCTCGGGATCGAACAAATGCCGCCAATCGTAGCTAAGCTTCTCCTTTACGGTCAGGCCCTTCCATTGCGCCGACTTAGGCCCAGTGGTGGGCTGTTTCCCGGAGCTGGCATCCTTAGCATCCGGCGACCTCGCATTTGTGGGGGCACCGGGAGCCGGCTGCTGTCCGGCCGGTTGATGGGACAAGAGCAGCCCTGAAACGGTCAGTGCCAACAGTACGCCTTGATCGATCATTTTAAGTTGGACTCCCGATTGGTGGATTAAGTTTCGAGTGTTAATAGCCAGTGCATTCGATATGATCGCTGTGGAACCTATGCGCGATTTCGACGAAAACAATATTACCGCCGCGGTGATCGACCGCTACCAGAACACACCCGATCCGCGGCTCAAGAAAATCATGACCAGCCTGGTCCAGCACCTGCACGATTTCGTGCGCGACGTGGAGTTGACCGAAGAGGAGTGGACACACGCCATCGATTACCTCACCCGCACCGGCAAGCTGTGTACCGACAAGCGGCAGGAGTTCATTCTGCTATCCGACACGCTGGGCGTTTCGATGCTGGTGGACGCCATCAATCATCGTTTTGCGGAAGGCGCGACCGAGAGCACCGTGATGGGTCCCTTCTACGTGCAGAATCCCCCCGAAGCGGCGTTTGGCGCCGACATTCGCGGCGATGCGAAGGGCGATCCGTTGTACATCGACGGTTCGATTCTTTCCGAAGACGGCAAGCCGGTGGCGAACGCGATCATCGATGTGTGGCACTCCGACGCCGAGGGTTTCTACGACGTGCAGTTGCCAGAACTGCAAGAACCGACCCTGCGGGCGCGCTTCCACAGCGATGCTCAGGGCCGCTTTCGCTTCTGGACCATCATGCCGAGGTATTATCCGATTCCATACGATGGCACGGTGGGAGAGATGCTCAAAGCGTCAGCGCGGCATCCCTACCGGCCAGCCCACGTGCACTTTATGATCATCGCCGACGGTTACGAGACGCTGGTGACCCACGTGTTCGTGGACGGCGATCAGTATCTGGATAGCGACGCGGTGTTTGCGGTGAAGAATTCGCTCATCCGCATTTTCACGCGCGAGGCACCAGGCATCGCGCCGGATGGCAAGAAAATCGACACGCCATGGCGCAAGCTGCATACGGATCTCGTATTGTCGAAGGCCGTGGCGAAGAAAAGCGCCCCGGCGGCATAGTATTTACCTTTCCGTGGGGCGGTCCCCCTGGACCGCGACCGACGCCCTCGTCGGTCTCTGTTTTCTGCGACGTCGCTTGCCGCCAGTGAAGCGCCCGGCCGTGCTAAGAAGCTACGATGACACTGGGTACGAACATGGCAACTCTCGATTGGTCGCAATGCCCCGCAGTGGAGCGCATCCCAGGCAAAGTTGGAGGCGCCTGGGTGTTTCGCGGTACGCGCGTTCCCGTGTCGGCGATTTTCGAGAACCTGAAGACCTCGCCTATAGAAGAAGTTCTGGAAAACTTCCACGTCACCCGCGAGCAGGTTCAGACTTGCTCGATTTCGCCGCTAACAGCACGCTGGAAACTTCGCGTGTCGGGTGAAGATCATCCCTTCTGGGAAAAATGGCCGATGACAGCAAACGCGGAGTCTTTGCAAGCCTATTGGATGAGTTCGGCCCTGTTCAGAAGGTCTTTCCGTTTTGTGGATTCTTTGTGTGTGTAATGGGCGTCCCTTCTGGTTTCACGCTTCAAAACCGCACCCTTATGATAGGGACCGCACTCTTCACGGCCGGGATTGCAGGGCATTATTGGCCGGAACTGAGAACCCTAAGCGTGTACGTGGATGGTCAGAGCGTCCGCGGGGAGCTCCTTTGGGGCAACTTCTTTCTAGCAATAGCGTTCTCAATCCTCTGCACCTCCGCTTGCTGGTTTGCGTACGTGGGTCATTAGGCGTCTGTCACGCAATAGGAATGTAAATGGGCGAGGGTGTCATCGTCGTTGCGGGCCTTCCTGGTTGCGGGAAAACCGCGCGCTTATGCCAGATGTGCCGAGATGGCTGGGTCGCCTTCGACGACTTCAAGGCCAATGCGTATAACGACTCTCCAGCCTTCCGAGACTCACGGAAATTCCGGGCCCTCATCGCCGCTCTGCGTGACGACCTGAGATGCGTTGTAGCGGATATAGATTTTTGCAAGACCGACTCCCGTGCAGAAGCAGAGCGCGTTCTCCGCGCTGAGGTTCCGGGCTTGAAACTCTCGTGGCACTTTTTTGCGGATCACTACCGGGCTTGCGAAACGAACATCAAACAAAGGAACCGTCCTTCGCTTCAGTCCGATTTAGAAAAACTCCGCGACTACGCTGGCCTCTACCGGATTCCGGCTGGGGCGCGAGTGGTTCCAATTGGCGGTGCTTCGACATAACGTCTGGTAGCTGCATGGGCTTTATTGAGGATCTCGGCTCGCGCCCCTAAGCCCTACGAAACCGCTTGCCTGCGGTACGCGGCCGGCGAAACCCCCACCTGTCGAATGAACCAGTGCGACAAGTGGCTCTGCGATGAAAAACCCGACGACAGCGCGACGTCCACCACCGGCAGATCGGTATTGCGCAGCAGTTCCTTGGCCCGCTCGATGCGCCGCGCCAGCACGTATTGGTGTGGCGACTGCCCCACCGCCGATTTGAAGGCTCGCGCCAGATACAGCGGACTGATGTCCACCTCCGCAGCCATGGCTTGCAGACTGAGATCGCCGTCGAGATTATCCTCGATGTACTCGATCACGCGCCGCATTTTCCAACCAGTCAGCGGCTTAGCGGAGAGAATGCGCACCGGCCGCGAGCGCGACGAATGCGAACGCGCCAGATGCACGGCCATCATCTGAGCAACTGTGTCGATGTAGAGCCCGTCACTATACTCCCCATCGCTGGCGTTACCGTCGCGCAGAGCGTTGGTGATGGCGATGGCGAGCTGTTCCAGCAGCGGGTCCAGTATCGCGAAGCGCGGCACCAGCTCCGCGCCCGAGCTATCGCAGCCATAGATTTCAGTCACTGCAGCTTCGTAAACCGACTGGCGCAGGTACACCTGCAGGATCTCGGGATGTCCGGCGTGTTGCCACTGCGTGCTAGCTTCGCCCGGCGTAAGGCAAATGCGGCGCGGTCCTATGAGAGCGGTCTCACGCGTGGCGCCTTCAATCCTGCGCGTCACCTGCGTGGGCCGGCTCAAATGATAAATCAGCGAAGGGTGCCGAATCGGCCGCTCGGTGGCCTGGAAGGGCGCCTCTTCCAAGATTGCCGCATGGAGCGAACGCCAGCCCGCATCCTGGCTATGGGCAATTAACCGGTTGCCGGAACGAAGCACGCGGCCGTGCGTTTCACGAGCGGTGAAGATGGGACTGGGCGGTACGATCACAGCGGCACTCCCGGCCTGAGGCCGGACGGCTTTATTCTACATCACAGGCTTCGCCGCATATCTCAGCAACCGCCGCCCGCGCCACTCCGTCCAATCTCCGGAACGAGGTGGAAGAATGCATCTCCGACGTTTTGCACTTTTACTCATTGCTGGTTCCTTGTTAACTGGCGCCGTTCTGGCGCAGCAGCCCTCGACGAGCTCCATCATCCCGAGGGTTGTGAACCTTCCAGTCGTTAACCTCGCCAGCTCCGAAACGGCTGAGGTCAGCGTCGTGAACCTGATCTCTTCTGTTATGTCCGTAACCACTAGCGGCAGCTCGCCGACCGAGGGCATAGCGGCGTCCTGCACGGGCTCCATCGCGTTTCTCGGTTCCACCGGCCTCATAATCGGGTCGTCTACCCCCTTTACCATTGGCAGCGGTGAAATTTTTTCCGCCAGCCTGCCATACTCGGCCATCTCGCTTAACAACGTGCTCAAGCCTAACGGCGGCCGCACGCCGATTCGAGCGGTGGTCACAATGACAGAGACAGTTGGTAACGGCGCGCCCTGCTCTTTAGCCTCCAACCTGGAAACTTTTGACACCTCGACCGGCGTAACGAACATCCACGTGGAGGCGAGCCCAGTGGCATTTCCCGGCTTGATAATCGCGCCATTCAACCGGTAAGGCGGCCCGGGTTGGAGAATTATGTCCGTTGCGTTACACTGTATGACATCGAGAGCAGTGACCGGTAGCCGAGCGGACTCAAGTCTTGACGAAAGTCCGCCGATAACTCATAATGTGGGAGCAGTTTGCAACTGTATCCCGAAGTGGCGCATTAGTAGACTCTAACTTTAAGTCAGGATTCATACTAATCTATGCATCGACGTCCGCTTGTTCTTCTTTTAGCTTTTTCCCTCCTCGCCAGTTCAGCATTTGGTACTACCACCCGTAAGAAGCGCCGCCGCATTGTGCGCCCTACGACAACCGCCGCGAAGGTGCATCGCGTGGCTTACACAACAGGCGCTACTCGGGCGCGCACCAGTCGGCTCTCCACGACCCCATCGTCACGCACCAGCGGGCTTTCAACCGGTTTTAGGAAACGGAACTTTACCAGCCCATGGACGTCGCCCACATTTGCAGACTCCACCATTGGGGACTCGGTGGACGGTGAGGATTTGATGGTCCGGCGGGCGGCCGTGCAGGCTCTAGGTCCCTTTAATGGCTCGGTGGTTGTTGCCGATCCGAACACCGGACGAATTTTGACGATTGTGAATCAGAAGCTGGCGTTGCAGGGCGCTTACGAGCCATGCTCCACCATCAAGATTGTCGCGGCGCTGGCCGGTTTGAGCGAAGGCATCATTAACCAGGACACCTCGCTGCGGCTCACGAAGCGCCATTCGGTGGATCTCACGGAAGCCATGGCGCGCTCCATCAACCCCTATTTCGCATCGATCGGCGAGAAGCTGGGGTACGAGAGGATTGTGCAATACGGCCAGATGTTCGGGCTGGGTGAGAAGGCGGGACTAAATATTGAAGGCGAGCAGCCCGGTTTGATTGCCGAAACGGCTCCCTCCGACGGTCTGGGCATGATGACCAGTTTCGGCGAAGGCTTTTCGATGACGCCGCTGGAACTCACAGCTATCGTCTCGGCGGTGGCCAACGGCGGAACCCTTTATTATCTCCAGCACCCCACCTCGCAGACCGACATCGATTCGTTTGCCCCGCAGATCAAGAGGCAACTGAACATCAACGATGTTGTAGCGGACATCAAACCCGGCATGATGGGCGCCGTGGAATATGGAACCGCGCGGCGGATTGGGTTTAGCGCTACCGACCCGATCTTCGGCAAGACGGGAACCTGCACCGACAACCGGACGCCCACGCACCTGGGCTGGTTCGGGTCTTACAACGAAGTCGCCGGCCGCAAACTTGCGGTGGTGGTTCTGTTGACCGGCGGGCATTCGGTGAGCGGGCCGGTTGCCTCGGGAGTCGCGGGCGCGGTCTACAAAAATTTGTCCGACCAGAACTATTTCGCGCAGACGGTTCCGCGGATTTCTCCAGCGGCGCTGATTTCAACCCAGCCCTACTGAACCGCGCGCGTTAGCAAGCGTCTTCAGAAATACTCGCGCAATTCCTCGAACCGCTCGACGCGCAACAACCGCCCCGCTCCGTCCCGTAGTTCTGCGCGTTCCAGCGCCCAGGTCCGGTCGTGCGGCACGAAAACCGCGTTGAGCCCAGCCTCGAGCGCGGGATTGATGTCCGACTTCGGCGAGTTTCCGATCATCCAGGTGTGATCGGGATCGAGCTTCTGCTCACGAATCAGCGCCGCATACGACGTCGTGTTCTTTTCCTTCACGATCGCCGTGTGGCTGAAATAGATGGCCAGGCCCGAGCGATCGAGCTTCAGCTTCTGTTCTTCAGGATCGCCTTTGGTAAACAAGGTGAGCGAATGCCGGCCGTCCAGATACTCCAGCGTCTCTTCCACGCCCGCGATGATTTCGATGGGATGATGCAGGATCTGTTCGGTGAAGCTCATGATGCGCGGCAAATCTTCCGAGCTCACGGCTCGTTCCACTAATTTGTGATAACACTCCGTAAGGTTCCGCGCGAAGTTCAGCGTTCCATAGCCGTGGGTCTGGCTGTTGACGATCTCGATTTCGTCGAGCACGGCCCTTACCTGAGGCGGCGACAGCGCCGAATGCGCGAGAAATTCACAGAAATCGTCAAAGGCGCTCTCGAAGTAGATGTTGTTTTCCCAGAGCGTGTCGTCGGCGTCGACAATCAGGTTTTGGCGTTTTTCGATTCTCACACGCCCGGCGGCCTCTTGGCGTGGCCATTGGTGGGCGCGACGGCGCGCGCGTGCTGGATCTGACGCTGCCGCGAGCTGTAGCTGGGAAAGAACTCGGCCAGCCGCCGCATACGATCCGCTTCCGATCGCGTGGCCAGCAGCATCTGGCGGAAATCCAGGTCGGGTACCACTTGTGCCAATTGAAAACTGAGCTGCGGGTCGCTCAGCTCGGGCTCGTGCAAAGGCTCCGATTCCTGCAGCGAACGCAGATCGTTGTACGAGTCAAAGACGCGCTCGCGAACTTCCGGAAGGATGGGATCGGATCCCTCATCGTCGAAATATTCCACCGCGCCCCGCAAATATGGCTTCTCGTCATTCAACAGGATGATTTCAAATCGCCGGCGGCCGATACTGATCAGATCCATGCGGCCATCGGGATACTTCTTGAGAACTTTCTCCACTGTGGCGGTGCAACCCGTGTTAACGATGCCTTTTTCTCCGGCCAGTACGACACCGAACTCCGAGTGAGCGCGCGAGACGTCGGCAATCATTTGCTTGTAGCGCTCCTCGAAGATGTGCAGCGGCAGCGGCGTCCTCGGAAACAAGACCACCTGGAGCGGAAAAAGCGGCAACAGCTCTTCCTGCATGAGTACCATTATGCGACAGTTGCACGATGCCGCGACGCTGTGGGACCATTCCTTACGCGGACGTTACTTCTACCAATGCTACTCAAGCTCAAGCGCACGCCGGGCCTCTACCTGGTCGGCTTCATGGGGTCGGGCAAGTCGGCCATTGGTCGCCTGTTGGCGGATGAGCTGGGCTGGACCTTCGTCGACATCGACGAAGACATTGAAGCGGCCCATGGCATTTCGATCACGGAAATTTTCGATCAACGCGGCGAAGAGGAATTCCGCGGAATCGAGCGGGAAGCGTTGCGCAAACGGGTGCGGGAAGTCGAGTACGGCAAGCCCATGGTGGTCGCCTTGGGTGGCGGCACGTTTGTCGACCCTGCCAATCAGAAGATGCTCGATGAGCGTGGCGTCACGCTGTGGCTGGATTGTTCTTTCCCGCGGATCTGCACGCGGCTCGAGGGCCAGACGCATCGGCCGCTGGCAAGAGATCCGGACAAATTCCGCCAATTGTTTGATGACCGCCGCGATGCCTACGGCAAAGCCGAGTACCGGATTGAAGCGGACACCGATGACGCGGCGGCCGTGGTGGCTGAGATTTTGAAGCTGCCTATTTTTTAGTCTCCATGGCGGATTCTCTGCACCGCCAGGCGCTTCGAATTTTCAAAGCTGCGCTTAAAGCTGCCGATCCCGTCCAAGCCGTGTTGAATCACGTTCGTCGCGAAAAGGAAATCTTGATCGTGGGCGGCCGGCGCTATCACTTGAAGTCGTTTCGCAACATCTATGTCATCGGCGCAGGCAAGGCCAGCGCGCGGATGGCCGAGGCTATCGAGCGGCTGCTCGGCCCGCGCATTACAGGCGGGCTCGTTAACGTGCCGAATGTCGCCAAACTGCGGCGCGTCGAGTTGAACGAGTGCGGGCATCCGGTGCCCGATCGGCGGGGAGTTGCAGGTGCACGGCGAATCGCGCAAATCGCTCGTGACGCCGGGCCGGAAGACTTGATCGTGTGTCTGATTTCGGGCGGCGCCTCGGCGCTGTTACCGTTTCCCGCGCCGCCGGTCACACTAGCCGAAAAACAAGCGGTCACGCGATTGTTGCTGCACTGTGGCGCCAATATCCACGAGATCAATTGCGTACGGAAGCACATCTCCCGAATCAAAGGCGGTCAGCTCGCGCGGCTGGCCTATCCGGCTACGCTCGTCACGCTGATTCTCTCGGACGTTATCGGCGACGATCTGGACGTTATCGGCTCGGGGCCCACGACCCCGGATCCCACAACATTTGCGGATGCCCGCGCGATCCTTGAGAAATATCGGATCTGGAGCAAGTTGCCGAGCGTACGCCAGATCCTCTCGTCCGCAACCGCGGAAACGCCCAAACCCGGCGATAAGACCTTCCACAAAACGCAGAACGTGATCGTGGGCAGCAATGCTTTGGCTGTGGATGCCGCGGCGCACGAGGCTCGCCGGCTGGGATTCCACACGCTGGTGTTGTCGACATTTCTAGAGGGCGAAGCGCGCGAGGTGGCCAGGGTTCACGCGAGCATCGCAAAGGAAATTCGAACGTCGGGTCGGCCCGTGAAGCCTCCGGCCTGCGTGATTAGCGGCGGCGAGACTACCGTGACCGTTCGCGGCCGGGGCCGGGGAGGACGCAATCAGGAGTTCGCGCTCGCGGCCGCGCTAGCGATCGCTGGTTTACGCGACACCGTCATCCTGAGCGCAGGAACCGACGGCTCCGATGGACCCACCGTCGCAGCCGGCGCAATCGCGGATGGAACGACGATCGCGCGAGCGGAAGCGCTCGGCCACAGCGCGGCGGCCTTTCTCGCAAACAACGACTCGTATAGCTTTTTCGACGCTCTCGGCGATCTCGTCAAGACCGGGCCGACGGGGACCAACGTCGCCGACGTGCAGGTGATCTTGGTTCCGTCGTAGCCTATTGGTGCTGCACCGTCAACGGCGGCATCGGCGCTTTCGGAGCCTTCGGTGCGGCGGGGCTCTCTGGCACCTTGGGGGTCGCTGGCGCCTTGGGGATCTCGGGTGCAACGGCATCTTCCGCGGTTGCTTTGCGCACGTTGATGGATCCGCGGCCGGTTTCGAGGCGTAATTCGGGGCCGCCGCCGGTGTTTCCCTGGATAATGTTTCCGCGGCCGGATTCCTCTTCTCGCAGCGGTTCGCCGTATTCGTTCTCAGCGTCGCCGCGATCGGTGGTAGCTCTCAAATCGAACTTTGAACCGGGCACTAGCGACACAGTAATGTCGCCGGAGCGCGTGTGGACTTGCATCCTCGGCAGTTCTTTGCCGGGCTTCAGATCGATATCGCCGCGGTCCAGCGTCAAGTCCAGCGATTGCGTGAAATTCGAAAGTTGCACATCGCTCGACCGAGCCTTGAAACGTAGTGGACCGGTAATATTGTTCCCGGTGAGCTCGCCCCGGCTGAGCCGGATTTGCCCGGGCAGCTTCTCGAGGCTGAGGGAACTTTGGGGATCTTCCCAACGCACCGGCTGCGTCAAGTTGCGCAACTGAATCTCGCCGACATAAACTCCATTCACCGTGACCAATCCGGCCACATTCTGCAGCTCCACATCGTCGCCGCGGCCTTTCAGCTCCAGGCTGCCCTTGATATCCACGGCCCGGATAGTGTCGCTGGCTCGTGTATCGATGTGCACGTTGCCGCCGATATTTTCCAGCCGCACGCCCGCATTGTCGCTGTTGATATCGACGCTGCCGTTGATGCTTTGGATGTCGAAGTCGCCATAACGGCCATGCGCCTCGATGGACGAACCCAGCGGAACCGTAATGTCCAGATCGGCGGTCGGCTGCACGCGATCATTGACCTTGTCCTGGTTGGTCCGCACGATAATCTGATCGCCCTGTTGGATCAGCTCGAGCGGAGTTTGCTTGTTGGCGCTGTCGGCGTCGGTCTGTTGAAACGACCGAACGGTTTCCTGGCCGCTGGCCTTCACCGTGGTGGCGTCCGCGCTCCCGCTGATCTTGGCGTTGCCGCGAAAGCTCTCGATGACGATGCGGCAGTTCTTCGCGCATGGCTTCTCAGTGGGCACGAGCGTGTAATCGAAGGTTTCGCCCATATTGATGGCGATCCGGCGCAACGCATGGCCGGCGGGAAACCAGGACGAATAGTTGTGCGCGGTGTACATGGTCGCGCCGATAACGCAGATCACAAAGATCAGCATCCATTCGCCGCCCGATACGCCGTTGCGCGGCAGCGGTCTCCCGGTCGTCGACCAGACCAGAACCTCGATCAACCGGACGGCGCCCCAGCCGATTAACAAGAACGGCCAAAAGCGCGAAATGAAATCCACCAGCGGAATCTCGGGCCACAGATTGCGAAACAAAAATAGAATACCGAATCCGATCAGGATCAGCGGTCCGATGACTGAGCCGCGCCTCATATGACGTTTCCTCCAGGGGGGCCGTCCAAAGGATGCTGGCCGGGGTAAGACCCGGAGGGTCCGCCGGGATACGAGTCGGGCGATTTCACCCCTGAGTGTTCCAGCAACTTTAGAAGGCCAAATAAGATGATCAGAATCGGCCAGGTCCGCCAAAATCCGTACACGCCCGCATAATCGATGGCCACCAGCGTTCCCAGCGCGATCAGCATGATGGGTCCGCGAATGGCTTGCAGAAAACTTCGGTTCATTGACGGCCTCCCGCGGGCGGCGCGCTGGGGCTATTGGGGGCTGACGTTCCCGACACCCGTTCGTAGAGCATATACGCTCCCAGACCAATCAGAGCGATCGGCCAGTAGCGAAGGATCTGGCCAATGCGCAGAATATCCAAATTGTGCAATAGAAAGATGAGACCCACCGCGATCAGGACCGTTGGCGCGAGCGGAAATCTGGAATGCTGGCCGTGCCGCGGAACAATGCTGGAGAACTCGTCCACCGGTTCGCCCAACTGCCGCTTTTTGGCCGTGTGATACGCCTCAAAGGCCATGTAGAAGACCCACGCTCCGATCATCATTCCGAACAGAGGCTGCAGGTTGCCGCTCATTTCTTCGTTGCTCGTGATGCTGATGAGCAGCCCCATGATGACGACATGGATCAGTCCCTTGACGTACTGCCCGTTGTAAATGGCGCCGACGCCCGGAATAAAGCCGAGCAGAAACGCCAACCCGGGTGATGTTCCGGGGTCCGATACTGTGGGTCGCGGTGGCGGCGCGGTATAGGGCGTGGCTTCAGGCGTTGTGTATGGCGATGCTGTTGTTTGGTAAGGAGCCTGGTAAGGGGCTTGATAAGGCGGTTGAGAAGCGGACGGAGACACGGGCGGCCGTGCAGTCACGGGCGAATGCTCTTCGCAGTAAATAGTCCCACCAGCCTCTTGCCGGCACACTTCACACAGCGGCTTTCCACACTCGCGGCAGTACCCGATGGCTGGTGCTTCTGGATGATTCGCGCAGTTCATTGTTGACTCCCTCTGTCACTCGCTCCGGATTGGTTGTTGGTTCTTGTGCCGGCCGCGGGAGCAGCGCCGGCATCCGGATCGGTCCACTCCTTGAGACGCGATTGGATTTCGATCACCAGCCTCAGGTTGTCGTAATACTTCATGGTCCGGTCCCATACGCGGTGCGAGCGGTCGTCGATTCCTTGCCAGACTTTCACTGGATCCAAATCCGCGGGTCGCAACTGCCGGGGATCGATATGAGCGAAGCGCGCGAGCATGGAAAACGACAGAATCGTCATCGCCATGCCCATTACGTAACGCGGCTGCAGCACGTTCTGGACGAATCCGCCGAACAGCCGCTTGATCCAAGAGGGTGACGAGCTGGTGCGCTCCTCCGCCCTGGCTCGACGGCCGGATGGCGCGTAATGCAAAATGCGCGTCATCAGCTCGGCCGGCGGATTCACTTCCGCGGCGCGCCCGATAAAAGCCGTCACGCCCGCGACGTCCTCAGCCAGTTGGGTGCAATTGGCGCATCCCGAGAGATGGCTTTCGAGCGCAGTCCTGGCTTCGCCGTGGAGTGTTCCATCCACGTAGTCGCACAACAGGATTTCGAGCTCTGCGCACGTCATATATGAATCTTCTGCCTGCGAAGCACCCGAGCCAGCTCGGCGCGCCCGCGATTCAATCGCGACTTCACCGTTCCTTCCGGAACGTTCAAAATCTGCGCGATCTCCCGATATTCTAATTCTTCCAGGTCCCGCAGGATCACCGTCTCCCGCAGCTCCGGCGACAGCTTCTGCAACCCGGCCTGCAACAGCTCGCTGGCTTCCCGCCCGGCCACCATTCCCTCGGTCCGCGCCATGGTGGCGGTGTTCTCTTCGAGCGCCGAGGTTTGATCCTCAATCGACTCGGTGGCCCGGTCCATCCGCGTCCTGCGGTAATGATCGATCAGCAGGTTTCGTGTCAGCCGCGTAAGCCACACAATGAACAGACCCTCGCCGGCGCGGAAGCTTTTCAAATTTTTGAACACTCGCAGGAAGACATCCTGGGTCAAGTCCTGCGCTTCCGAATCGCTGTTAGTGAAGCGATAGCAAATTGAGTACACACGCCGGGTGTGCATCCTCACCAAATCTTCCCAAGCGACTTCCTGGCCAGCCAGGCAGCGCTCCACGAGTTGGAGATCCGCATCCAAACTATCGCTCGTCCGCCCGCTTCCCCGGTGTGTCGGATAGGGTATTTCCCAGCTCCATTTTGCCGACGGAATAGCCACCGTTGCCATGATGCTTCCTATCTCCTGCTTCCACCTTAAGAAACGAGGATCTATGATAAGAAGTTCACTTGAATCCAAGCTTTACATTCTACAGGGCTCGATTGTTCCGCACCAGCGGCCCGGCGGCCCCTTAACGCATGCCCCAGGAAGTCAATCGTGGCTAGGAGCGCGCGTACCTCCCGGAGCCTGCTTCTGGCGGTCGTGGCCATTGCGCTGATCCTGGTCCTTCTAGCTTACCGGACACGAGGCGTAAATTTCCGCTGGGATTTGTTTTGGAGCACGCTCGATCACGTCGGATGGGGATGGCTGGCGCTCTCTATTTGTTTGATATTGCTCAGCAATGTGGGGCGAGCCTTACGTTGGCAGGTGATGCTGCGGCCGTTCGGACGAACATTAGGCGTGTGGAAACTGAGCTCCGATACGGCCATTGGTTTGACAGCGGTCGTTCTATTGGGGCGTGTAGGCGAAGTGGTTCGCCCGTATCTCATTGCGGTTCAAACGGGACTCCCGCTGTCCTCCCAGGCGGCGGCCTGGTTGCTGGAGCGCACCCTGGATCTGCTGGTCGTACTGCTCTTTTTCGGCTTCGCGCTCCTGTGGGTTCCAACTCACAGCCACCACTTCGACCCCGAGATTCACACCGTACTAAATGCGGGAGGGTATGTTTTCGGCGTTACGGGGGCGCTTTGTCTACTTCTTTTGTTCGCCTTCCGCGATCCCAAACGACAAGCTCAACAGCGTATTCTCAGCGCTCTCACCTTCTTGCCGTCCGAGCAATACGCCCGAGCTCAACGAATGTTGGAGGCGTTCTCGCGAGGGGTTGATTGTACCCGCGACCCGCGCTCATTGACGCTGCTGCTCGGCTACACCGGCCTTGAATGGGCCATTATTGTCGCAAGTTGCGGCGCACTATTGCGCGGGTTTCCCGGCCACCCAGCAACTCGGACCAATGGACGTGCTGGTGCTCTTGGGATTCATCAGCCTGGGCAGCGTCGTTCAGGTTCCGGGCGTTGGCGGAGGCATGCAAGTGGCTACAGTGGTTGCACTTACGAGAATCTATCAGGTGCCTATCGAAGCTGCCACCGGCGTAGCTATCCTGTTTTGGGTTGTGAGCTCACTTGCGATCGTGCCGTTTGGATTGGCCTGCGCCTTCCATGAAGGCCTGAATTGGAGTAAACTCAAGCTGTTGTCAGCAAAGCACATATTGGAAGAGCCGTCCGGCAAAGAGCCTGAAAAATGACTTGTCCCTTTTGCGGCCACAAAGAGGACCGCGTGATCGACTCGCGCGAGAGCAAGGAAGGCGACGTGATCCGCCGCCGCCGACACTGCCTGGGGTGCGAGCGCCGCTTCACCACCTACGAGCGCAGCGACGAGATCCCATATATGGTGGTCAAGAAGGACGGCCGGCGCGAGAAGTTCGACCGTCAAAAGGTGCTGAACGGGCTCCTCAAAGCGTGTGAAAAAAGACCAGTCCCCATGGCCAAGCTGGCCGAAGTAGTGGACGCCGTGGAGGCCAAACTAGGCGACAATGCCGATCGGGAAATCACGACAACCGAGATCGGAGAGATGCTCATGGAGAGGCTCCGCGGGCTCGATAAGATAGCGTATGTCCGATTCGCTTCGGTATACCGGGATTTTCAGGATGTCGAGGCGTTCCTTAATGAATTGAAGACGTTAGTGTTGCAGAAGCGGCCATAGTACGTTCGGAGGTTTAGTACTACCTGGAGTGGGTAAGTTTCGTGTAACCAATCCGGAATGAAAACATCTTCTATTTAGGGCTTAACTTCGGAAACGGATCGATGCTATAATCGATTGCTAATATTTCATGGCCGAGACGGGTTGCTGCGCGCGCGCCTATAGTAGTGGTTTGTAAACAGTTTAACATACCCCACCGCGGGACGTCCGTTCGAAGTTTTGTGCCCGGTTGGGGAGGTGAGCATCCAAGTGGATCAATTTGAAGATCAATTTTTAGCAGAAGGTCACGAGCCTCTAGGGCTTCCGTTTGACGAAGAGGCCAATTTCTTCCATCCGGAGGAAGTCCAGGAAGAGGAATTTCCAGCCCATCAGGCCGAAGAGTCGATTTACACCGACGATCCGGTACGCGTGTATCTGCGCGAAATGGGCGCCGTCCCGCTGCTGACGCGCGAGGGCGAGGTGAACCTGGCGCGGCGTATGGAGCGCGGGAAGCTTCGCATGCAGAAGTCCATCAGTCGATCGGCTTTGGTGCAACTGCGAGTTTCCGAGATCGCCGAACTGCTGAAGCGGGGCGACGACGAACTCGACAACTTTGTGGATTTCGGCGATGTGGAAGAAGGCAGTCCGGCTGATGCAAAGAAGCAGGCTGAGATGCGCGCCCAGTTCGCGGAGTTGATTGGGCTTCAGAAGAAGCAGCTTCAGTTGACGGACAAAGTGGAAGATGTGCCGCTCAGCAACAAGAAACTCCGCCGCAAATGGCAAGGCAAGCTGAGCCGCGCCAAAGTCGAAATGTCGCAAGCCATCCGCCGCCTTCCCTGGCTGCCTTCCCGCTGGAAGCAGTTTGCCAAGGAAATTGAGCATGCCGTGGAACAGTTGGCGCATCTCGAGGCTGAGTTGCGAAAGCTGGAAGGGCGCTCGGCGATTACGGCTCAAGCGCGCGTGCGTGAGCTGCGTCGCGAAGTCCGGAAGCTGGAGAACGCGGCCGGCGCGTCACTCTCCGACCTCAAGCACAGCATGTCGGTGATCCGGCATGGCGAGATCGAAGCCGAGCGTGCCAAGAAGGATCTGGTGGAAGCCAACCTTCGGCTGGTGGTTTCGGTCGCCAAGAAATACGTCAATCGCGGATTGCACCTGCTGGATTTGATCCAGGAGGGCAACATCGGCCTGATGCGCGCCGCCGACAAATTCGAATACCGGCGCGGCTACAAGTTCTCTACCTACGCCACCTGGTGGATCCGGCAGGCCATCACGCGCGCCATCGCCGACCAATCGCGCACCATCCGTATTCCGGTGCATATGAACGAGAGCATGAACAAGTTCCTGCGCGCGACGCGCGAGCTGGAAAAGGAACTGGGACGCGCTCCGACCAACGACGAGATCAGCCGTCGGATGGATATTCCGGTGGAGAAGGTCCAGAAGCTGAAGACCATTTCGCGCGATCCGGTTTCGCTTGAAACTCCGGTGGGCCGCGATGGCGAATCGGCACTGGGCGATCTGATCGAAGACCGCTGGGTGGGTTCGCCCGTGGACGCTGTGATCGATTCCAACGTTCGCGACGAGACCGCCAATATTTTAAAGACCCTGTCTCCGAAAGAGGAGAAAGTGATCCGCCTGCGCTTCGGTATCGGTTGCGAGCGGGAACACACTCTGGAAGAGATCGGGCAAGAGTTTGACGTCACCAGAGAGCGCATCCGTCAGATTGAAGCCAAAGCGTTGCGTCAGCTTCGATCCCCGGAACGGGCGCGCCATTTGAGAGCTTTGCTCGCTGCCCGATAGAGTACTAAGCCGCTCCTCCTCCTGTGAAAGGCCGGGTTCATCGCCCGGCCTTTTTTATTGCCTCAAAAACGTATTAGCCACAGATGAACATAGATCCACACGGATAAGAATTTTTTCGGATCTGCGTTCATCCGTGTTCATCTGTGGCCATTTCGTTTGCGGCCTTTTCGTCTCCAGTCATGTTATGCTCCCTCGCAGGGACCCATGATTACACCCCGCGCTCTGCTTTCCATCATGCTGCTCGCGGCGCCGCTCGCCGCCGCTACCTGTGACAGCCTGGCTGCCTTGAAATTGCCCAACACCACCATCACCTCGGCCAGGACTATCGGGGCTGGCTCTTTCACCCTACCGCCAGGCGTCCCGGCATCGCCGCTCGGATCCGCATCTTTCAAGAAGCTCCCGGATTTCTGCCGCGTCGAAGGCGTGCTCCAACCTTCGAGCGATTCGCACATTGAATTCGAAGTCTGGATGCCCGCGTTCGGCTGGAAGGGCAGGGTTCAGGGCGTCGGTAACGGCGGTTTCGCCGGCTCCATCAACTACGCGGGGCTCGCCGATTCCGTCCTGAGCGGCTCTGTCGGCACCTCCACCGACACCGGCCACAAAGGCGACGGTACCGACGCGCGATGGGCGCTCGGGCACCCGGAGAAGATCGTGGACTTCGGCTACCGCGCCATTCACGAGACTGCCGAGCAATCCAAGGCGATCATCCGCGCATTCTATGAGGAGGACGTCAGGCATTCTTACTTCAGCAGTTGCTCGAACGGCGGGCGTCAGGCCCTGATGGAAGCACAGCGATACCCCGCCGATTATGACGGCATCATCGCGGGTGCGCCGGCCGGTTCTTTCACTCACATTGTGGCTTCGTTCAACTGGGATCTGCAGGCCGCCGAAATCAATCCGGCCAGCTACATCCCAGCCGCCAAATATGCGGCCATTGACGCCGCCGTTGTGGCCGCCTGCGACGCGCGCGATGGCGTGAAGGACGGCGTGATCGACGATCCCACCAAATGCGATTTCAAGCCAGCCACGCTGCTTTGCAGCGGAGCTGAATCCGACACTTGCCTCACACAGCCTCAAGTAACGGCTCTCGAGAAGATCTACGCTGGCCCGCGAAATTCGCAGGGCGAACAGGTCTATCCAGGCTTCTTGCCCGGTGGCCAGTCCGGGCCGGGCGGCTGGGGACTCTGGGTTTCGGGCGCGGCGCCGGGGAAGAGTTTGCAGTACGCGTTCGGGACGCAGGGCGGGGCCAACCTGATTTATCAAAATGCTGCTTGGGACTTTCGCGCCTACAACCTCGACCGCGATGTGAAGGTCGCCGACGACACCATGGGTGGGCGCCTGAATGCTGTCGATCCGAACTTGAAAGGCGCTCAGGGATCGCGGCGGCAAGCTCATCATTTATCACGGCTGGAGCGATTCCGCGCTCGCACCCCTGGCCAGCGTGAACTACTACCAGAGCGTCTTGGCGAAAATGGGCTCGAAGGTGTCCGCCGAATTCGTGCGTCTCTACATGGTCCCGGGCATGCAGCATTGCGGCGGTGGACCAGGTCCGGATAGCTTCGGAGCCACGCCCAGCGGCGCTAAGGAGGACCCTCAGCACAGCCTGTCGGCGGCATTGGCGCGCTGGGTAGAGACTGGCATTCCGCCCGACAAAATCATCGCGACGAAATATGCCGGAAAAGACGTGGTCCGCACGCGTCCCCTCTGCCCCTATCCCCAAGTGGCGCGGTACTCGGGAAACGGCAGCACGGACGACGAAGCCAACTTCAAGTGCGTTGACAGCAAGTGATCGCGACTACTTGGGCGCGGCGTGGGCGCTGTCCTTTTCGTTTTCGTCGCAGAAGTATTCGAAGATGTCGGAGTCGGGCTGAAGCAGGAAGGTGACCTTGACAGTAAACGGCTTAGTGTACATCTCGGGGTCGTCGAAGGTCATTTCGACATCCATGTGTCCGAAGTCGCGGCGGTGATAGCGTTCCGACATGCGCAGCGCCTCGCTATGAGGGTGCCCGCTGACATCCAGCCAGGTTTTATCGTTGAAGCCGGCGCTTTCTACCACCAGCATGTCGCCCGCCCAATGTCCGATGGAGTAACCCAGCCAGGATGGTTGCGCGAATTCTTTTGGAAACATGCGAGCGTCGGTATAGATCTGACGATGCGTGTCTTCATACAGGACGGCGGTCAACCGGGGTGACTGAATGATCTTAAAAGGCTCCGAGAGAAAGCCAGCGGCGGGGACACCAACGGGCATGCAAGGGCCGCGGGACTCGGCTCCTGTGGCGCGCCGGCGGAAAATTTCCGCGGCTCTGGGCCGCATCTGCACTTCTTCGGGCTTGAAGTTCACCAGGATATTGATGCCGTACTTGGAAACGGTCTCAATTTCCATGCCTGGCACGTTGACATCGCCGGCATGTTCGCCGAAGAGGCGCTTCAATTCCGCAGGAGGGGTAGGCTCATGTAGCCAAACGCCGGAGAGGTCCGGCTTGCCGTTGGCTGCCCGGGGCGCCGGCGCCGCGAGGTCGGGCTTGCCATCGGGTGTGCGGGGCGTGCCAGGGGTGGGATAGTTCAGCCATTGCGCGTGCGCGGCGATCGATAGTAGCGCGAATAGGACGAACAGCCGTTGAGGTGGAATCATCTGGAAGCCTAGGGGTTCCCCCATTTTTGCACAAGGTGGGCGCGGTCCTTTTCGTTTTCGTTGCAGACGGTTTCGAAAACATCGGAGTCAGGAAGAAGGTCAAAGGTGTACTTGATGTCGAAGGGTTTGGTGTACATCTCGGGGTCATCCAAGGTCATCTCGACATCGAGGTGTCCGAAGTCGCGGCGTCGGTAGCGCTCAGTTGTGTGCAAGGCCTCACTGTGAGGGTGACCCATCACGTCCAGCCAGGTTCTATCATTGAAGCCAGCGGTTTCCACCACCAGCGTGTCGCGTTCCCATTTGCCGGCCGAGTATCCGAGCCATGCCGGCTGGACGATTTCTTTGGGAAGCGCACGGCCGTCGGTGTAGATCTGGCGATGCGTGCCGTCGGATTCGTAGAGGATGATGAGTTGCCGGGCTGATTGAATGAACTTAGTCGCCTCGGAGACGAGGCCGGCGTTAGGGATGCCCATGGGAACGCAAGTCGCGCCGGGAAAAGCTTCCATCCCTGACGCGCGCCGGCGAAAAATTTCCGCGGCCCGGGGCCGCATGGCCACTTCTTCTGGCCTAAAATCCGCAAGGATATTCGTGGCGTACTTGGAAATGGTGTCAATTTCCATTCCGGGCACATTGATGAGACCGACTTGGTCGCCGAAGAGGCGTTTCATCTCCGCGAGGGAGGTAGGATGGACGTGCCAGACGCCGGAGAGATCGGGCTTTCCATCCAGAGCCCGGGGCGCCGGGGCCGCGAGATTCGCTTTACCGTCGGGCGTGCGGGGAACTCCGGGCGTGGGATAGTTCAACCATTGAGCGTGCACGATGGCTGACAGAAACGCGAATAGAACGAACAAGCGATGCGGTGCAATCATATGTGCGCCCCCGGGAGTCTCAATGGTACCTTAGCTTCTTCTTGACATCAGGCCGTTAAGTATTCTACTGTAAACATTCATCTTGGCCGCGCCGAGAGCCTCCGCGCTGAAACTATGGCAGAACGCAAATTGCTGCTCGATTCGACTCTGGATAGTGTAGAGGTGGCGGAAACGGCGGTATTGAACGCCGCGCGGGAGATTGGCTTCCATGAAGACGATTTGCATCAACTCGGAATGGCGGTGCGGGAGAGCATGGTAAACGCCGTGGTTCATGGCAACCGCTACAATGCGCGCAAGAAGGTCCATTTGTCGGTGATGAAGGAGCCGGACCGGCTGACCATCGTGATTGCAGACGAGGGTGACGGCTTCGACGTGAATAACGTGCCGGATCCCTTGGCGGAAGACAATTTGCTGCGCCAGTCCGGACGGGGGCTGCTTCTGATGCGCGCCTTCGTGGACGAGTTCCAGGTGCTTCCTGGGCAGCCAAGGGGGACCGAAGTTCGGATGGTGAAGTATCTGGCGAAGGCCAGCTAGCAAGCTCCAAAAGATATGCGAGGAGGGTCCAAATAAGTGAGCGTTAAAATGTCGAGCCGGCAAGTCGGCGATGTGACCGTGGTGGATGCGGCGGGCCGCATTACTCTGGGAGAGGGCGCGAGCGTTTTTCGGGATGTGATTCGCGACCTGGCCGCCAAGGGCAACAAGAAGATTCTGGTCAACCTGGCCGATGTTTCCTACATCGACAGCTCGGGAATTGGCGAAATGGTTTCCAGCTTCACCACCGTGACAAACCACGGCGGGCAGCTCAAGCTTCTGAGCTTGACTAAGCGGGTGAAGGATTTGCTGCAGATCACCAAACTGTACACGGTCTTCGAAGTATTCGAGGACGAGGCTGCGGCGGTTCGCAGCTTCGCGTAATCCGGCATCCCAGGGAACAGGCGAGCGGACCGGCGAGCGCGTCCGCTCCCATGTTAATATGAGGGTTCCCACACTTACGAGGTCTCCGTGGACAAGCTTACCCGCAAGGAATTGAAGAGCGACAAATTCGCTCTGGAAGTACAGCACTCAGTTCAGTTCGTCTCTGGCCATCGCGAGCAAATGCTCCGTTGGGGCGCGCCGGCGCTAGCCTTGGTGCTGATAGTGGCAGCCGTTTTCTACTATCGCAATTACCAGCATGCCGCCCGGCAGGAGGCGCTGCACCGGGCGATGAACATCCAAAACGCCCAAATCGGACCGGCGCAAGGAATACCTGGTGACGTTTCCCACGGCGGCGGCGCGCGACGCGGCGGTAGTGAAAGCCTGGCAAGAGTTGGCGGCGAAGTATTCAGGGAGCGATGAGGGCAGGATTGCCGAGTATTTCCTGGGCACTAACGCGGCGGATAGCGGCAACCTGGCGGAAGCCGAGAAGCATTTCAAAGCAGCCGATTCCGGTAACGGGCCGTATGCGTCGCTGGCCAAACTGGCTCTAGGGCAAGTTTACGGCGGCGAGGGCAAGGTTAAGGAAGGAGCACAGGTTCTCCAGTCTTTGATCGATCATCCCACCGTGTTGGTCTCCAAGGAAACGGCGACGCTCGCGCTCGCTGACCTGCTGAAAGATAGCGATCCGAAGCGCGCCAAGCAACTCGTAGAGCCCCTGCGCACCAGCACGCGCGGCGCGATAAGTAAAGCCGCGATCGCTTTCGATAGCGGCCTGTCCAAGCAGTGAACCGGCTGGAGCGACTGCGTTTTCCAGTCGAACAGAGCCGCGGCCGGATCTATCCGGAACCTTCCCACCTCTATCGCAACGAATTTCAGCGCGATCGCGATCGCGTAATCCACTCGCGGGCATTTCGCAGGCTCGAGAATAAAACGCAGGTTTTTCCGGCCGGCATTTCCGATCACTTCCGCACCCGGCTGACTCACACCATTGAAGTCTCGCAGATCGCCCGTACCGTGGCCGCGGCGCTCGATCTGAATGAGGACCTCACCGAAGCGCTAGCCCTGGCGCATGACATCGGCCATCCGCCTTTTGCGCACGCCGGAGAGGAAGAACTGGATCGCCAAATGCGCCGCTTTGGCGACCGTTTCGACCACAATCTGCACGCCCTGCGCATCGTCGAGTCTTTCGAACACCGCTATGTACGCTTCCCGGGGCTGAACCTGACGTTCGAGGTGCGTGAGGGAATCGTAAAGCATTCGCACGATTTCGAGAAGGGCGAGAATCCGGCGCTGGACCAGTATCTGCCCGGACTGCGGCCGCCGCTGGAAGCGCAGCTGATCGACTTGGCTGACGAGATCGCCTACAACACGGCCGATCTAGATGACGGGTTTTCGGCGGGCCTCTTCAATAGCGAAGACGTCTGCCAGTGGGTTCCGGAATTCGGACGACGGCTGGACGAAGTGGAGTCGCAATTCCCCGGGGCGTCTCAGCGCGAGCACTTCCAAGAGGTTCTGCGGGGGCTGGTCGATTGGCTGGTATCCGGATTGGTGCAGGGGACCATCGAAGCGGTGGAAGCGTCTGCGGCCGGCTGCGTCGACGCGGTCCGGGCCTATCCTCGGCGCCTGGTTTGTTTCACGCTTCCCACTCAGTCCACCAATCGGGCGCTGAAGCAGTTCTTGCATCACTCGGTCTATTATTCGGAGCCGATGGCTGAGGAACGCCGACGCACGGCCGGACAGATTGGCGAACTATTCGAGTACTGGGTAGCGCATCCGGAGAAGCTGCCCGAACACTATGTCAAACTACTTTCCGGTTCGCCGGTACACCGCGTAGTCTGCGACTATATTGCCGGCATGACCGACGGTTATTTCGAGCGCTGTTTTGAGCAAACGGTAGGGGTGTGGTCTCAGGGCTTGCCCGGGTCGCCTGGACCGCCATCGCCCGGCGAGCCGCTATAAAAGCTCCGGCCGTCGCTCAGCGTGATGCGCCGCGCGTCCATCAAGCGCGATCCGTCCTTGGCTCCATAGCCGTCGATGGTGACGGTGTCGCCAATCTTGATGGCGTTCTTGGTGAAGCCCCGGCGCGATAGTGTGTTCGGAGCACCGCCCTCGCAGGTCCAGGTGACCGGGCTTCCATGCTCGTCCTTCGCATCGATGTACAGGTACGAGTGCGGATTGGTCCATTCCACTTTGCTGATCACGCCCGTGACGCGAATGGCTTTGCTGGCGTCGTATTCGGCCGCAAAAGAGTGGTGCGCTTCGATTGGCAATACAGCCGCCGCGAATGCCACGCCTAGGTATGCCGCTAGCTTAGTCTTCATGGCAAGTCTCTTGATATACTCTAGCATGCAGATGCGAATATGGGTGATTAGCTTTTGGTTCGCGGCGATGGTCGCTGTGCCCGCCTGGTCCCAGGTCCCGAAGGCTGCCGATGGGCACCCGGACCTGAACGGATTTTGGAAAGGCACGCGCGACACCAAGCCGGTGGGGAATATCGCGAAGGATCTGCCTGGGCTCAAATTGCCTCTGACGCCGGCGGGCGAAGCCGCCTGGAAGCGCAACACCACCGCAACTGTCGATCCGGAGGCAATCTGCATTCTGGGAGGCATCCCGCGCCACAATGCCAGCGGACTGCCGTTCATGGTTCTGCAAACTCCACAGTATGTTGCTTTCCTCTACTTCTATAGCTACTACCGGCTCATTCCCACCGACGGGCGCAAGCACGAGGAAGATCCGGATCCGTCGTTCTTTGGCGACGAAGTGGGCCATTGGGACGGCGATGCGTTCGTGATCGATTCCACCGGGTTCAAGGATACGCAGGTGTGGGCCGACGAAAACGGAAGTCCCCATAGCGACGCCCTGCACGTGATCGAACGCTGGACACGGCCCGATGCCAAGCATATACACGTGGACACGACCATCGAAGATCCGAAGTTCTACACCAAGTCCTTCACCTACTCAAGGACCTGGGAAGCGGGCGAGCCGGGCCAGCGTTTGAGCGAATACTCTTGCGCTGAAAACAGCGTGGATCGCGAACACCTGGGATTCGGCCCGGGGCCGGTTCGTCCCGACGGAACGCGCGGATACGTCGACCCAGCGCCGCTTCCGCCGCCGCCTCCTCCTCCGACGCCCATCAAGCATTAGCCCGGGCGGCTCAGGCGATGCGCTGTTGGGACTGCCCAGCTAAACGGCGGGAGGTTTCTACGCTCACCACCTGCTCGGCCACCTCGAGAACGGTAATACCCGATTGACGCGCCTGCTGCGAGATCCATCGGCGGGCCGACGCATGCGTGATGCCGCGCCGCAGTGCCAGAATTCCCTGCGCGCGCTGCACAGCTTTGCGCGTCGCTAGATCCTCACGCAGGCTGGCCAGGTCCGCTTCCAGACGAGTTCGATCCTCACTCAGGTGGGTTCGTTCCAGCAGCATTCCGAGCTGTTCGCCTACGTAACTCGAGACGCGCTGCGGCAGGTCGGCCTGAACCAGCAACTTTCCCAATTCTCTACCGCTCGCTCGCAATGGCGCAGCGTGGAAGGAACCGTTTGGAGTCTCGGCGCGCTCTGGCCAATCGATTCTGAGCTCGATCAGGCAGCGAATCTTGTCTACCGCGCCTGAGAAGCTGTCGGTCGTGCTTACAATTTGGCTCACTTGAATTAAGATTTCGTGTTCCTGCATAGATTTAACACAGTCTATCGCATCAATGTACTGTTGTCCAGAGTCGATTGCAAGCATCAGGCAATTATTTGTCTTGACTAGCGTATTCAATTGTATTATAGTCCATAGGAGATGGGGACTGTTAACGAAATATCAAGCTCCCTCCCTAGCCCCTTGTCCCGTCACTGTTGTTGTTGTTAGTTCCCTCCACTCCATCCCGTCGCGCCGTAAAAGCGCGTATAAACAGCACATCCAAGGAGATTTTGTTATGAAAAGCACATTTTGGAAGCTATGGATGATCAGTGTTTTCTTTTCCACCATCTTGCCCGCACAGACCTTTCAAGGCACTTTGCGCGGACGCGTTGTGGATCCCAACGGCGCGGTTACGGCCAACGCCAAGATCACGCTCGTCGACGAAGGCACGCAGGTTGCCCGCACTACCGTCACGAACGGCGACGGCGAGTACACATTCGCATCGCTGACGCCTGCGACCTACACCGCGGTGGTGGAGTCTGCCGGATTCAAGAAACTGGAGCAGAAGGGCGTGTCTATAGCGACGCAGGCAGCGGTCACACTCGATCTTCAACTAGAACTGGGCCAAGTGTCCGATGAAGTGACGGTTACTTCCGAGGCGCCGCCGCTGCAAACTGCGGACGCCTCCACGGGACAGCTAATCACCACCCAGCAGATTGATGATCTCCCGCTGCTGGGGCGCAATCCATTCCTCACTGGAAAGCTCGCGCAGTCGGTTGTGTTTGCCGGCAATCCGACGTTCACGCGCATGCAGGACCAGAACGGGAATTCACAGTTTTCCATCGCCGGGGGTCCTCTCAGAACCAACAACTATCTGGTGGATGGTATCTCCATCGCGGATTCGAACAATCGGGCCGTGATTCTTCCGTCGCCCGAAGCAGTTCAGGAGCTCAAGGTTCAGGCGAGCACCTATGATGCAGAAGTCGGCCGCACTGGCGGCGGCACCTTCAACACCTTGCTTCGCTCCGGCAGCAACGATCTGCACGGCAGCGCGGTTGGCCATATTCGCGAGACGGATTGGCTGGCCAACACATTCTTCGCGAATCGCGCCGGGCAGCCGATCGCGAATCAGCCTTTTCGGGATTGGGCCTTTTCTCTGGGCGGTCCGATCATCATGCCGAAAGTCTACAACGGAAAAAACAAAACGTTCTTCTTCGCCAGCGACGAATCGTACCGGCAGACGTCTGGTTCAACTACCACGCTTTCGATTCCGACCGCGCTGGAGCGCGTAGGCAACTTCTCGCAGAGCTTCACGAAGTCAGGCGCACTCCAAGTGATCTACAATCCGGCCACTACGAATCCCGTCACCGGAGCGCGAACGCCATTTCCGGGGAACATAATTCCGGCCAGCGACTTGAACCCCATCGGTCTGGCGCTGGCGTCTTACTATCCATCGCCAAACACGTCATCGACGCCTTACTATGCCGCACCGAACTACAACTTTACCGGCAGCTTTCCCAATCGTGGCGACCAGCGCATATTCAAACTCGATCACGATTTCACTTCCTGGTTCCGCGCGTCGGCTACCTACATACATCAGAAGACTTTCGAGACGGATTACCCGACCGACATTTTTCCAAATCCGGCGAGTCCAGACCAAACCTTTTGCTGCGATCGCAAAATTGATGCTACCGGTGCCAACGCGACCATCACGCCTAATCCCACCACGGTGATCGCGGTTCGTTGGGGATTTAATCGCTTCTATTCCAAGTCGACGCAGGAGAGTGCTGGCTTCAATCTGGGGACGCTCGGGTTTCCCGAATCCCTGGCGGAGATTACTCCCAATACAGCATTTCCGGCCATCACCTTGGGGCCTTCTGGGGTCAACGGCTGCTCAGTCGCGAGCTCTAACGCCGATTTTGCCAACTTTGGAGGGGGCTGCACTAACCAGGACGTTTTCTATTCGCGGACTACCAGCGCCTCGGTCTCCAAGTTCATCGGCAAACACAACATCAAGGCCGGTTTCGATTTCCGCACGCTGCATGATTTTGGAACTCCAGCCTCCGGACCGACGAGCCTGGGTTTCAGCGATGTTTTTACACGCGAGACACCGCAGACTACAACCACGGGGACCGGCAGCGATCTGGCGACAATGCTTCTCGGCTACCCCACCAGCGGGCAGATGAGCGTGGTAGCGCACTTCAACGATTTCATTCGATACTATGGCGGCTTCGTCCAGGACGACTATCGAATTACGCCCAAACTAACCCTGAACATCGGGCTCCGCTTGGAATACGAGTCGGGAATTCAGGAGGAAGGCAACAAGCTCATCGTCGGATTCAATACCACCGTGGCGAGCCCCTTGCAACAATCGGTCACCGGCCTCAAGATTCCGGGAGAAGTGGAGTACGCCGGCGTGAACGGCAATCCGACGCAAACCGCAAACGCCTTGCCCGTCAAACCTGCGCCGCGTTTCGGTTTCGCATATGCGGTGGATTCGAAGACGGTGGTTCGCGGAGGGTACGGCATCTTCTGGGCGCCCACTTTCTTCAACTTTCAAAACGCGATCGGATATTCGCAGACCACGTCCATCATTGCCTCCACCAACGGCAACTTTACACCGGCCACGTCTCTTTCAAATCCTTATCCGAGCGGGCTCATTCAGCCCTCGGGGAATTCGCTGGGCGGCCTCTCGGGAATCGGACAGGCGGTCACGGTTTTTTCTCCCAGCGCGCAATCCGCCGGATACGTGCAAGAGTATTCGCTCGAAGTGCAACGCGAGCTTCCGCAGGGATTCGTTCTGACGGTGGGCGCCCTAGGATCACACTCGCTGCACCTGCTCGAGAGCGGCCAGAATATCGATCAGCTAAACCCGTCGTATTTTGGGCTGGGATCGGCTTTGACGCAGAGCGTTCCCAACCCGATGTACGGGAATGGTGGCGTTGGTACGGTGGGAACGGCGAAGGTTACCGAAGCCCAACTACTGCTGCCCTTCCCGCAGTACACTTCGCTAACGCTGAACAACGCCGATAGCGGCTCCGCCCGCTACTATTCGTTCTATGTCCGCGGCCAGCGCCGCTTTAAGAACGGGCTGACTTTGCTTGCGTCCTACACGTGGTCACGCAGCATGGATGACCTTCTGGGTGTGAGCACCGCCGGCGCCAGTCTGATTACCGGTGAGGCCGGGGCGCAGAATGCTTACAATATTGGTGCTGAATGGAGCCTGTCCACCCAGGATGTGCCGAATCGCTTCACCACTGCGATTACGTACGAACTGCCGTTCGGAAGGGGCAAGCCATTCTTGAACACGAACAGCCGGATCCTGAACTATGTGGTGGGCGGCTGGTCCGTCAACGCGTTCAGCACCATTCAAGCCGGATTCCCGCTGTTCATTACGCAGCCCAACAACAACAGCGTGATTGGCGCAACGTATCAGCGGCCGAACGCCACCGGTATCTCGCCGACGACGTCCGGTTCTACCGATGAGCGCATCTCCGACTGGCTTAATCCTCTGGCCTTCTCCCAGGCGCCGCGCTTCACGTTCGGCGACCTCAGCCGCTTCATCAACACCCGCGGGCCTGGGCTCTTCGACTGGGATTTTTCGGTGTTCAAGAGCTTCTTGATCACTGAGCGCGTCAACGCACAGTTCCGCGCCGAATCGTTCAATGCCACTAACACCGTGGAGTTTGGAAATCCGAACACGACGTTCACCAGCGCGACGTTCGGAGTGATTACCAGCCAGATCAACATTCCAAGATTGATCCAGCTCGGTCTAAGGGTTACCTTTTAGGAGGCGATGATGCGAACAACAATCCGTTTATTTGCGCTACTGGCGGTCTCGATGCTGCCATTCGGCACCGTGCAGGGTCAGCAAACCAATCAACCGTACATCGTCGAATGGGTCTACACGGTCAAGTGGGGCTATCAGGACGAGTTCTGGCAGATCTTTCAGAAGTATCAGATCGCGACGTTGAATAAGGAGAAGGAATTGGGCGGCGTACTCAAATACGAGGTTTTCCGTCCCGGCCTTCACACCAGCGAAGATCATCGCTGGGACTATCGCATCGTGATCTATTACAAGGATGTCGCGTCTTCTTCGCAGGGCAGCAAGGTCGAAAAACAGTTGTTTCCCGATCAAGCCAAGATGAAGCGCGAGGAGCAGCGGCGCTGGGAACTCACCGAAGTGCACTGGGATTTGCCGATCCGCCAGATCGATCCGAACGGGAGGGAGTAATACTAGATCTTCTCTATCGACAATGCTATCATTCAGGGCAGGAGGTCCGCAGCATGTCCGATTACGCCCATCCCGAAGTCCTGGTCAGCACCGAATGGCTTGCCCAACATCTAACTGATTCCAAGGTTCGAATCATTGAAGTCGACGTCGACACGGCCGCTTACGACACCGGACACATCCCCGGCGCGGTTGCCTGGTCCTGGAAAACAGATCTATCCGATGCTGTTCGCAGAGACATCACGCCGTGGTATCAATTCGAGTCGCTGTTGACGCGCTCTGGAATCGCTCCGCAAACCACCGTTGTCATTTACGGTGACAACAACAATTGGTTCGCTGCGTGGGCTTTCTGGCAGCTCAAGATCTATCGTCATTCCGACGTTCGGTTGCTCAATGGCGGCCGCAAGAAGTGGCTGTCGGAGGGGCGCGAATTGACCAACGACATTCCGCAATACGCCGCGACGCAGTATCCGGCCCCGCGGGAAGATTTCTCGATCCGGGCCTATTTGGGCCATGTGCAGGCAGCGGTGAAGGCAAAGTCGAAAGCACTGGTGGACGTGCGGAGCCCGCAAGAGTTTAGCGGAGAGATCCTGGCGCCTCCGGGTCTGCCGGAGACGTGTCAACGGGGCGGCCACATTCCCGATGCGCGCAACATTCCGTGGGGTAAGACCGCCAACGAAGATGGCACGTTCAAAACGGCCGACGAGATTAAGGCAATTTACGATGCCGAAGGCGTGACGGGCTCAAAGCCCATCATCACCTATTGCAGGATCGGCGAGCGATCGAGCCACTCCTGGTTTGTACTGAAGTATCTGCTCGGGTACAAGGACGTTGTGAATTACGACGGATCGTGGACCGAATGGGGAAACCTGGTTGGCGCGCCAGTGGAGCGGATTGCTCGTAGGCAGGCTGCATAGAACATGCCCAACGAACCAGAAGTTCAAACCGCATTAGGCGACGTAGCAGCTAGACAATTAGCGAACGCCACAAAGACCGCTCCGCAGATGGGGCGGATCACGCCGCGCTGGCTCACGCACCTGTTGCAATGGGTGCCAGTGGAGGCCGGAATCTACCGATTGAATCGCGTGAAGGACGAGTCCAAAGTGACGGTGGACTGTTCCGACCGCGACGAGCGCGTGCTGCCGCAAACTTTCGTGGACTATGAATCGCCCGCGCGAGAGTACATGCTGACCGCGGTGAACACGGTGGTGGACGTGCACACGCGCGTGTCGGATCTTTACAGCGTTCCGTACAACCAGATCAGCGAGCAGTTGCGCCTGACCATTGAAATCGTCAAAGAGCGGCAGGAGAGCGAACTGATCAACAATCGCGAGTACGGCATGCTGCACAACGCGGGCGCGAAGCAGCGCATCAAGACTCGCACTGGGGCGCCGACGCCGGATGATCTGGACGAGCTTCTGGCCACGGTGTGGAAGGAGCCCGGGTTCTTCCTGGCGCATCCCGCTGCAATTGCGGCATTCGGACGGGAATGTACGCGGCGAGGTGTTCCTCCGCCAACCGTTTCTCTGTTCGGCGCGCAATTCCTTACTTGGCGCGGCGTTCCGCTGATTCCCTCGGACAAGCTGGCGGTGGAACGTCACAAGACGAATATTCTTCTGATCCGCACCGGCGAACGCAAGCAAGGCGTGGTGGGATTGTTCCAGCCGAATCTGCCGGGCCAACAGACGCCGGGCCTCTCGGTGCGCTTCATGGGCATCAATTACAAGGCGATCGCCTCATACCTGATCTCGCTGTATTGCTCTCTCGCCGTTCTCACGGAAGACGCGCTGGGCGTTTTAGAAGGCGTGGAGACGAACAAATACTATGACTACAACAAGCGGGCCTAACGGGTTCGGCCTGCCGGAAGGCTTCAGCCAGCCCGACGTCGAGACGCTGACGCGGCTGGCGAATCAGTTCTTTAGCGAGTGGCCAGGAAAAGATGTCCCCGCGCCGTCGCCGATTCCACAAGGCCTGAAGGCCGACGTTCCGCTGGGCTATACGGCCGTGCCGGCGGTTGCGCTGCCGGGCGAAGCGGAATTAAAAACGCTGCTCGATTCGCTCTCGTCGGCTGTACCCGGTTGGCCTGGGTCCGCTGCGGCCACCCCGACCTCAGTGCCTTCACCCTCGGTGGCGGCGTTCGGAGCGCCGTTCGACGTAAACCTTGTACGCCAGGATTTTCCGATTCTTCGGGAACAAGTTAATGGCCGATCGCTGGTGTGGCTGGATAACGCCGCCACCACGCAAAAGCCGCAATCCGTGATTGACCGCCTGAAGTATTTCTACGAGCACGAAAACTCCAACATTCATCGGGCCGCCCATGAGCTGGCCGCGCGCGCGACGGACGCTTACGAGGAAGCTCGCGAGAAGGTACGCAGCTTTCTGAATGCCTCGTCGGTGAAAGAGATCGTCTTCGTGCGCGGAGCGACGGAAGCTATAAATCTCGTTGCAAAGAGCTGGGGACGGCAATTCATCGGCAAAGATGACGAGATCGTGATTACGTGGCTCGAGCATCACGCGAACATCGTGCCGTGGCAGCAGCTCGCGAACGAAACAGGCGCGCGGTTGCGGGTTGCGCCGGTGGATGACAACGGCCAGATCCTGCTCGACGCATACACCAAGCTGCTGGGCTCGAAAACCAAGCTGGTGTCGTTTCCACAAGTATCGAATGCGCTGGGAACCATCACGCCCGCAAGGCAGATCATCGAAGCAGCGCACGCTGCTGGAGCCAAGGTTTTGTTGGACGGCGCGCAGTCCGTCTCGCACATGCCGGTCAATGTTCAGGATCTCAATGCCGACTGGTTCGTCTTCTCGGGCCATAAGATTTTCGCGCCCACCGGCATCGGCGTGCTTTACGGCAAGGAAGCGCTGCTCAACGAAGCTCCACCATGGCAGGGCGGCGGCAACATGATCACCGATGTTACGTTTGAACGCTCGCTATACCAGCCGGCGCCCGGGAGATTCGAGGCGGGGACTGGGAATATCGCTGATGCGGTTGGCTTGGGCGCGGCACTCGATTACGTGAGCAAGATCGGACTTCAGAAAATCGAAGAGTACGAGCACCAGTTATTGATCTACGCGACGAAGTTGCTCAACGACATCCCCGGGCTCAGAATCATCGGCACTGCGCCGGAAAAGGCCGGAGTGATCTCCTTCGTGCTGGATGGCCACAAGACTGAAGACATAGGCACGGCGCTCAATCGTGAAGGCATCGCGGTGCGCGCGGGACATCATTGCGCGCAGCCGATCCTCAGACGCTTCGGAGTGGAAAGCACAGTGCGGCCTTCGCTAGCCTTTTATAACACGTGCGAGGACATCGATAGGCTAATCGCGGCGCTAGGCAGAATCGCCACGTATCGAGTGCCGATTTAAGCCACAAGCGCGACGCAGCCGGTCACGATCAGCGCTGCCGCCCACACCAGATCGAGATTGAACCAGGCCGTTCGCAATAGAGCCAAGCCGAACTTTCGATACACCAGCAGCGCAACCAGAGCCGTGACGCTGAGATAGCCGAGCGTGTGCACGAGCGTCGCGGTGACGCCGGTCCCTCCGGCCATGTGCATGTGCTCGTGTTCCATTGGCATCACGATGGGGAGCACCATCAGTCCGGCGCCGTGAGCGCTCGCCATCAGGAACGACCACACCGTCAGATCTCGAAAACCCACCTGCATTCCGCCCCAGGCAAAATGACGCCGCCGCAAAATCCGCAGGATGCCCAGCGAAATAAGCGCTCCCGCCACAACCAGCTTGACGTAGCCGAGCGGCAACACGATCTGGATCACGCCAGCAAGCGCTAGAACCAGACCTATTGACAGGGCGTGACCAAGGGTGATCGGCACCAGCGCGCTGGCGACCGCTTTTGTAGCGTGCTCCTGCATCCCGCGAGCGACCGCGAACAGCCATCCCATGCCTGGGTTGATGCCGTGGTAGGCGCCCAAGAGGAACAGCGCCGGCCAGCCCCAGATTGTAATTGACGTCATGAATAGCAGTAGGAATCGGACGAAGTGTCGCCGCCTTCCAAGCGCACCTGGTGCAGGCGCAGATCGCCAGACTCCAGGAAGAACTTCGGGTCGAGCTCCATTCCGCCCTCCGGTTTCGCATCCACTTTGACCATCCAGCTCCGAACGCCTTCGGGATAAAACTGCACGTCCCACGGCGAATAGAGCGAATTGGTGAAATAGATGCGCTTGCCATCGCGGCTCAGCTCAACCATCTGCGGACCGCCGTTCAATTCGGTCTTCGGCGCGCGCGGATGCGCGGCGTGGCGCACAATCCCACCGAGGTGGATGGAGCCGGTCTTCTTGGGATGAAACGGATCGGACACGTCGTATTGCAGAAACTCGCCGGTGCCCCAGCAGGAAATATAAAGGAAGCGGTCGTCGAGCGAGAGATTGATATCGGTGATCAGCGGAGGCACGGCTTTGAAGCCTTGCAGCAGCGGCGGAAGCTTCTCAGGATCGGCCGGCTCGGCGGGGATCTCGATGATTTTCTTCACGCCCCACTTGCCGCCATCGCGATGCCAAACCCAGATGGATGCCGAAAGATCCTTGAGCGAAACCACCACACCCAGGAAACCGTAGGCGCGCGTAGGATCGTGCGCGGGGCGCAGTTCGAGAGCCATTTGGTACTCGGCGCCAAGATCCAGCTCTTGCAGGTGCCGCCGCTTCCGCAAATCCCAGATGTGCAGTTTGTGACCGTAGCCACCGTTGAGAAGAATTTCGGGATTGATGCCGTGTCGAACCATGTTGGGCGTGCCCCATTCGCTGGTGATCACGGTATCGAGGCCCAAGTGCCACCAAAAATCGTAAGCCAGGTACTGCGGCCCGCGATCCAGTTCCCATTTGCCGAGGATGTCGAAGCTGTCGTGATCGATAATGAAAATGCCGCCTGGCCCATCGCCGTTGGTCGCGCCCAGCGCGCTGGTGTAGATTCCTTCGGGACCGCAATGAATGGTGTGGGGAGACGCGTAGCCCGTGCGGGCAGCCAGCGTGTCGGGCTCGATCACTTTCACGATCTGCGGCTTCTTTGGATCCGGTTTCGTGTCGACGATGTGGATGCGCGACGAATTGATGCCTGGCACGATCAGGTAGCGGCGCTCGATGTGAGGGTGAGGCGCGTAGGGGCAAAGGCTCGCGCTGCAGGCATTCCATCCAAAATGGTGCAGCTCGTCACCAACATTGGGCATGTCCAACTGGCCGACCAGGCGTCCGTAGGCGGTCGAAGCAGGATCGACATCCACCACTCCGAGGGCGTCCGGACGGGGCTTTCCGTTGGCGTTCAGCATGGCGACGTACGCCAGCTTTTCCGGAGGGGCCGCCATGGCCATTTTGGGAGAGGGATAAAAGGTGGGATCGGGTCGCCAGAGGCTCATGGAGCTCCTTCTGCTGGATTCTAGCACAGGAGCAGCGAATTCTAGGGTGAGTCTATCGACAATTTCGACCGGCAAACGAGCGGCTTACAATTCCAATTTGCCCTGGAACTGCATCGCCTGAACCAGGAAGTGTTGTGACACTTGAAGCCGGCCGATGAGCGCACTGAATTCCACCACGTCGTCCTTTTTGCCAATTTCCGCCGACAGCGGGAATAGGTACGCCACCAGCACAGTGTTTTCCAATTCGAAAACCTCGACTCTGGATGGCATGACGTCTTTTTTCCCTTCGCGCCTTAGAGCAGCAGACTCCTTGAGAGGTTTTCCCAGGCTGGTTGGATCGCCCTTGGCGAAACTGGCCGGGACGCCGTAGACCGCGATCAAGTATCCGTGGTCGGAGAGAACGGGCGGCGGGGCTTCGTGCGCCTTGAGCTCGGCGACACGAACCGGAAGCGCGCTCTCCCAGCGAACTAACAGGCGAATCGTGGGCGCGGTGGATGAGAGCGGCTTGCCCGGGAGGAGAGGATTGCCGATCTCTTCTTTCAGTGGCCGCTTTCTGTCCTCCACGCCGTCGTACCCAACGCCTTTCGGCTGGCCCATTTGGCCGCCTTCCCTAAGTTCATCTTCGCTGCGCCTGCGGGCAATCCCGGCAACGACGACTTTGGCCCACGGGGAGTTTTCGAGAACCTGATGGGCATCCGCCTCGGACCAGTCGGCGACCGTTTTGGCCTTCCAATCCGGGTCCGCTGCCAATAACAACGCGGCGCCGCCGAGGATCAATGAAAGGGATCGTGCTTGGATCATAAGCGCGCTTTAGAACTTCACCATGACGCCGAACCCAAGCGAAGATGTGCTTTCGCGAAGATCCGGGTACCATACGTCGCCGGCGCCACCGCAGGCCGCTTGCGCGGCGGCCAAGTTGCCGGTGCCGGCCGAAGTGCCGTTCGCGCACGTAAAGTATTGCGGCAGGCCGTTGTTGCCGCCGGGAGGCGTGATGCCACCGCGCCCGGAGAAGTACGGTACATTCGAATGGCGATAACCAAGTTCCGCCCACCACGTAATATACTGCCTCGGCATGTATTGGAAAGTGAGGGTGCCGTCATACATGTAAGCCGTACTGCCCGGGGCTTCAGGGAAGTAAGCGCTGCCCACCGCTGCCCACGCTCCATCGATGGGAGGCAGCAGCGTAAGATAGCGTCCCGCATTGTTCATCTCGCCACCGCCGAGCGTGACTGCGAAGATGTCTTTGTGAACCCACCAGACGGTTGTATACCATCCAGCCAAGGAACGAACTCTTATTCGGGCCTCCATGGCAGGTGATTCCGCCGCCATATTGGCATCCGGCGTCGCCGGTGAGAGAGAACGCCATCTTATCGAGGCCGCTGCTCTCCGGGTTGTTGTAGTACCTGACCTCGATACTGTCGTCCGTATGGATGCGTTGCGTGTGGGGAAGGCCCAGGTTGTCCTCCCCGAACCCATACTGGTTCGCCGACGAACTTGAACCATTCCTTGGGCTCCCAAAGAAGCTGCCCTCCTAGCCCGAGGTGACCGTTGTACTTGGCATAGGATTGCCAGCCATTGATAAGCCAGGGCTCGATCTTCAACTTGTTGGTGGGAAACCACTGAACACGCATGCCGTTGAAGAACCACGGCGTGTTGGACGACACATACGACGGCTGATAGACCCAATTATCGAAATTGTAATAACTGAACAGGCCGATGTACGACACGAAAATACCCGCGTCGATGTTCAGTCCGTGCTGGACGTTGAAGTGATAGCCGCCGTAAGCTTCCGACACATACTTATAGGCGTTCTGGAGATCCCACTGACCGACTCCGCCGGTATTTCCCGGCCCATTGCCGGTCGCCGAACTGGCGTCGTTACGAGGCGTAGTTACCGCGAACAAGCCATCCATGAACATAACGCGGCCGCGCACGTTTTGCCAGTGGAAATCGCCGCCGATGCCGATGTCCTCTATCTGAAATTCGCCGTTGCGGAACTCCTCGGTGGATCCGCCCATCGTATGATCGATCGGCTGGTTGAAATCGTTGATGAAGTTCGTGTCGAAACGAATTTCAGGAGTAAAGAAGGGCGTATCAAGCACCACGTCCTTATTCCGAGGCGTGCCGTTGAGCCAGGTGAAGTCGCCGAAGGCAAATGGCGTTTGATTGTCCACGGCGGGCGCGGCAGGAGCCGACACCGGTTGACCTTTCCCGTCTTGCCCGTTCGGTCCTGTAGCCGAGGCTACCGCTTTGCTCATGTCAGGCTTGGCAAGCGTTGCCGGGACGATCGGGATATCGGCCGGATCCTTTGTCAGGGTAGCGACCAGATCGCCACGCGGCGCCGGAGTGCTGGGCTGTTCTGGCGCGGATTTGCTCTTAAGTTCCGCTTCGAGTTGCTCGATGCGCGCCGCCATGCGGGCTTCCATCGCTTCCATCGCCTCAAGCTTTCTCGCGACAGCCGGACTGATATCGTCGGAAGCCGCGGCGGTTGCGGCAAGCGCGAAATCCACTTTCAGATCCTGCTGAGCCGTCAAAACCACAGTAGCCGACGGACTATGCAACTCCCCTCGGATGGCCTTTACTTCGTATCGGCCCGGTTTGAGATTCGGGACCGAGAACGCGCCATCGAAGCCGCTGATAATGGTCAGGTCCGTATTGTCGTCATCCCGGTGTATCATCACCGGAGCTGACGCGATCGGCGTGCCGTCCGCTTTCGCCGTAACTCCGTGCAGCGTGGCGAGTGGCGATTGCGCCTGAACGGAAGCAAAACTGAGCGCGAACCAAAGCGGCATGGCGATCGAGACTAACGGTCTAATCAGTGGTCTAATCATAAGATTGTTTCCCGAGTTTAGAGTGAGTGAGTAACTGTGTCCAATCTGAAATTTGTATCCGTATTGAAAATGTTCTCAATAACTAAGTGCAGCGTAAGTAAATCCTAAGGATGCTGTAAGGATTGACTCTCCGACAGAGGAGATGTTACGTTTCCACGATGAACTTACGCAGTCATGGCTGTGTGGTGCGCCCGACGCCGGGCTTATGGCACGAGACTCTTTTGCAGCGCTTGCCGCACAACTTGGTTTCCAGATCAATGTGGACGATGTTCATACGTTCAATTCATCCACTCGAAAGTATGGAGCTCAAACGGTGAGGAAAGCATAAAACCGCCAGTTCTTTCTTCATCATCATCCGGCGATTTGTGAGCAGCGCGCATGTCAGTCTTGTGAGTTAGTGCGCTCGGCATTAGACCGTCTGGCCGCTAAGTCGCTTTCCCGAAAGCGATAACCAATTTGGACATCAGTTAGTAAATACTTCGGGTTCCCCGGGTCGTCTTCGATCTTTTTACGTAACTGGCGTATGAATGTGCGGAGATACTCGACCTCGTCGCCGTATTCCGGTCCCCAGATGGCATTCAGCAGGCGCCCATGCGTGATGGGTAGCCCGGCGTGTGCCATCAGATAATGAAGCAGGTCAAATTCCTTGGGCGTCAGACGGATGAAGTTCCCCGCTTTACGGACCTCCCGGCGTGCTGGATCCAGCTCGATGTCGCCGATGCGAATGACGGCGTTCGTGTTGTCTTCCACTGCTTGAGCTCGGCGAACCGCAGCCCGCACGCGCGCCGTTAATTCACGAATGTGGAAGGGCTTGGTGACGTAATCATCAGCGCCCGCATCTAATGCTTGCACTTTGTCGTCTTCGCTATCTCGTACCGTGAGCATGAGAATCGCGATGCGTGGGAGAAGCCGGCGAAGCTGGCGGCACGTCTCTAGGCCGTCCAAGCCGGGCAGATTAATGTCCAGGAGCACGACATCGTAGGGAGTTGAGCGGGCAAGCAGCAAGGCTTCCTCTCCGCCGGGCGCCTCGGAAGTGCTGAATCCAAGAGTCTGCAAGGTGATGTGAAGCGCGCGCCGAACGGAGGCATCGTCGTCCACGATCAGGATGCTGCCTGAAGAAGGGGCAGCCGAAGAGTGCGAAGTAGAGTGGGATGCCATCTTATTGCTGGAAAACCGCGATGCTTCGGTTGATCGGGGCTGCCCGGCTGTAACCACTTAGAAGGGAGTATAGAGTCGGCCGCATAAGGAAGGCATAAGGGCACTGATCGGAAAACTTTTGCCAACTCATTCACACTTCCTTTTTGCAAAGGATTTCGGAAAGACACAGCCGGCGGCGCTCGATTCCGTTCGGACTACGGTGCTTCCCGGAAGCGATAGCCGATATGCGAGTCCGTCAGTAAATAGGCAGGGCGGGCCGCATCATCCTCCAGTTTTTTGCGCAACTGGCGAACGAAAGTGCGAAGGTATTCCAGTTCACCGCCGTATTCCGGCCCCCAGACGGCGCTGAGTAGGCGGGCATGCATCACGGGCATGCCGGCGTGTTTCATTAAATAGTGCAGGAGATCGAATTCTTTCGGCGTCAGGTGCACGGGCTGGCCGCTCTTTTGGACCAGGCGACGAGCTGGATCGAGCGTGATATCGCCAATGGCGATGACGGCGTTTCCGTTTCCCGGGGGAGTATGCGAGCGCCGAAGCGCGGCACGAACGCGCGCCACCAGCTCGCGGATCGGAAACGGTTTGGTGACGTAATCGTCGGCGCCTGCTTCCAGGGCCTCCACTTTGTCGTCTTCTTCGTCGCGGACGGTAAGCATGAGCACGGCGACTCGAGGGAATTGACGCCGGATTTCCCGGCAGGCTGCGAGCCCTCCCATACCCGGCATATTGATGTCCAGCAGCACCGCGTCGAAGTTGGAAGCGCGCAGGAGTGGCAACGCTTGTTCGCCATTCATAGCTTCTGCAATGTCGATAGCCGAGTGTGCCGAAGGTGGCTTGAAGCGCGCGGCGAATGGACGGTCTCGTCGTCCACAATCAAAACTCTTCCTTGCGGTGTGGTCATGTTATTCCTCCGTTCCGTGCGCGGAAGAGACAGAAAGAACGTAGTGCCTTGGCCTTCCTCGCTATTTACCCAGGCGCGTCCCCGATGTACTTCCGCTGCCTCTTTGGTAATCGACAATCCCAATCCTGTCCCGGGCGCCCGATGATTCGATCCGGGGCTCCGGTAAAAACGCTCGAAAATCCGCTCTCGGTCCTCCGGCCGGACTTCGGAGCCTTCATTGTGAACCGAGATCAGGATTTCACCGTCGCGATCGTCCACCGCGATCGCAATGGGAGAGCCGGGCGTGGAATACTTCGCCGCATTGTCGATGAACTGCATGATGGCGGTGCCTAGTAATTCGCGGTCTCCGTAAGTTGCGCAGCGCTGATTTGCGATCGAAACTTGGGTGGGACGGCCGCCAAGTTGATCCGAATGCCGGGTCAGGATCTCATCAATGAGCTGAGGAATCAAAACCGTCTCCTTGCGAAGCTTGGTCTCCGAAGCTTCCAGCTTGGCGGTTTGCAGCAACCGTGTGCTGAGAGCATTCAGCTTGTCGGACTCTTCGTCGATGAGAGTGACTAAGTCCTCCTGCGCCGGATCCAGGTGACCCGCTTCCAGCAGGCCCGAACTCGCGGTTCGAATCGCGGTCAGCGGAGTTTTGAAAGCATGAGCCAGGGCATCCAACACCGCTGTGCGCAGTTTTTCGCTCTGCCGCGCTGCTTCGGCGTGGCTTTGCTTTTCGAAGGCGCGCGCGCGCTCTAAAGCGATCGCAGTGAGCGATGCGATGGAGTCGGCTAGGAGCGGACTTAAGTTGACGTCCCACGCAGAACAATGGCGCCGATGGAACTGGTTCCCGGCCGGAGCACGCGCTGCCATGTCATGAGATCGGCGTGATCCACATTGCGGTCTTTCAGATATGTTTCCCGAGCGAGCGCTTCCAAGTCCGGACTGTCGGCCCCGGCCATGTCCACGCGCGCCCGCGCCGCATCGAAGAGCGCGACCGCGTCGACCTGGACGACATCGCGAATTTGAGCCACAATTTGCGATCCAGGCGATTGTTGCGGATTCATCAGCAGAGTGCGGCGGCTGAGTTCGTAGAGCTTCTCCATGCGGCGGCGCTCCAGGATCGCGGTGCGCGCCTGCTTCTCCCGCTGAATGGACAGCCGGCTCACCAGCAGAGCGGTGGATTCGAAGGTGATCAATGCCACCCAATTCTGAGGGTCGGCGACATAGAAAGTGTAAGACTGGGGGAACGAAGAAGTAGTTCAAACAGGTGAGAGCCACCAGCGAGGTAACGGTGGCTTCCCAGAAACCGGACATCATTGCGACCAGCACCACAATCAACAAGTCCAGAAAACCGGTGGTGGAGAAATTGACGTGCAGACGGACTCCCAGGTAGGCAGCCGCCAACACTGCCGCCGATCCGGCCAGGGCGTGCCCAGCGAATCTTATAGCTTTTCCTGAATTCTCCATCGTGAGGTCAATAAAGCTGACATAAAGATACACCAAGGTGCATAAAGAAGTCGTTAACAATGCCTAAAGATAGAAGAAAGATCCCGCCCAGCGGCGTCTTCTAATGGCTGCCAGCGGAGAGTTTGCGGTAGTACTCAGCGACTGAGTCCTGATAGCCCGCGGGGACTTTGGCCGGGTCGGCATTGCGGATTGTGCCGCCCTGTTTCTCATCCAGCTGGCGGCGCAGTTGCAATTCCAGCGCGTCCACGTTGCTGAGGAGCTGCTGGTGCATCTGCTCCACCAAAGCGGGATTCCCGGGAAAGCGGCTGGGATCCAGCTTGCGCATTTGATCGATCAGGGACTGCAACTGCTGGCGTGCCTCGGGGTTGTCCTGCACCACGGGCCGAACCTGGTTGAGAACGTTCAGCCCCTGGTCAATCTGGCGCTGGGTATCGGCCGGGTTGGGACCTTGCTGCGGTGACACAGCGCGACCAGAAATGCGAGTGTTGCCGGTGTCGTAATTGTCATACACGTTGCCTTGGCGATCGCCTCCGCCACCATTGCCTACCGGACCAGCCTGGCGGTTACCGATCGGACCCGGCTGCTGGCCGTTGGCACCAGACCCAGCTTGCTGACCCGGGCGGTTCAGACCGGACCCGGCTTGCTGACCCGCGCGACTCAGTGCGCCGCCGAGTTGATCGCGCAGACGGGAAAGATCGTCCATGGCGCGGTTGAGCGCGGCGTCCTCGGAACCGTGCTGAGCGCTGCCCAAGGCGCGAGTCGCATCGCTGACTTGTTGACCCAACTTTTGCAGATCGCCGGTGAGGGCCGTTTCGGCCGGATCGGAGAACTCGCCGCTACGGAGCTGATCCGAGCTGCGTTGCATGCGGGTGCCGAGGTCGTTTTCGTCCATGCCTTCGAGCGCGCTCGCGCAACTTAGTGGAAGCGCGCCGGTTGCGTGGGCGCGAGCTCGCGCGCCGCGGAGCGCATTTGCTGGGTAAGGCGAGCCAAGTCATCGGACACCTGTTGGCGATCGTTGACCATCTTGTCGACTTCCTTGGGCGAAGGGTAAGTCATCGGCTTGCCGGAGGCGCGCGCAGCGTTCTGTTGCGTCATCAACTCACGCACGCGATCGGCTTGTTGCTTTTGACGAGCCGCCAATTGATCGGCCGTTTGGGCCATGGAATTGAGGCGGCCGGAGGCGTCCTGCTGTTGCAAGCCGCCAAGCGCGTCGGTGGCTTGGCGCAAACGGTCGGCGGCGCGACGGGAATCGGCGGCGCTGGCGTTCTGGGACGCGGCCCGTTTCATATCATCGTTGGCCTGACGCAAACGCTCGAGGGCCTGTTGCGCGGCTGCTTGCTGATTTGATTGCGCAGTGCCGGATTGCCCAGAACTGGCCTGCCCGGAAGCCGATGCGCTTGAGCTGCTCTGCTGTCCTTGTTGCCCCGACTGGCCCGATTGCCCAGACTGTCCTGATTGCCCCGATTGACCTGACTGGCCTTGCTGGCTTTTCTGCGCGAGTTGTTGCTCCATCTGCTGCTGGAGCTGCTCGGCCTCGCGATGCAACATCTCCTGCTGCCATTTTTGCTCGGCCGTCTGGGTGCCATTGCGTTGCTGCTGAGCCAAATCTTCCTCGCGTTTGGCCAGTTCGTCGAGCTTCTTCAAGGCATCGTCGATGTCCTTGGCCTTTTGTTCGGCGCTGGTAGCCGCGGCTTGCGGGGTCTCGTATTGATTTTTCTGGGTATCTAGCTCAAGCTCGAATAGCTGCGCCAAATCCCGCGCTGCTCCGCCCCCGCCACCACCTCCGCCCCCTTGCGCTCCAAACGCAACCTGAATTTGCCGGAACGTGGCTTCGGCGCGCAGCAGCGATTGCAGCGCCTTCTGCTCGTTGGGAATCGCATCCTTCCATTTCTGCTGCTGTAATTGTTGCGCGGCTGGCTCCATGGCCTGCGAGGCGGCGAGCATATCCTTCTGAAAATCGCCGATGGCCTTCACTTCGTCGGTCAACTCGCGAGCTTCCAAGCGGCCGGAAAGCGTGACGGCCTGATCATGCAAGGTGGATTGGGATTGGGACAGGAGCTTCGCGATGTCCGCAGCCTGCTGTGGCGTCGAGTTCTTATCTCCCTGCTGTTTGAAAGTTTGGGAGATGATCTCCTTCTCGCGCTGCGAGATCTCCGCGGATGGATCGCCACCACCACCGCCCCCTCCCCCGCCGCCCGATGTTTGCGATTGCGAAAACTCGCGCTCATAGGGGTCGGCCTGGATGAACATCATATCGGTGTGGGCTTCGGCGTTGCCGTCCTTGGCGGTGGCGTAGACGCTGACCAGATCGCCAGGAACGAGCTTGAAATTCTCGAGCGAAAGCGTGGTGGAGCCGTCGGCTTGTTTTGCGCCCTTTTGATGGAGCACGTCTACAGTAGTCTCTGGACCGCCGTTCACCGAATAATGCAGCGCGACATCATGAAGGCCGTATTCGTCGGCGGCTTTGGCGGAAACGGTGACCTCTTCGATGGGAGTCGCGTGATAATCATGGCCGGGACGCGCCAATGAAATTTGAGGCGGGTTGGCTTTGCGGGCCTCGATGAAAAAATCCTCGCTGACGCGAACGGGCTGGCCCTGCTCAATTCCAGCGACGTGATAGACGCCGTCGAGATCCATCTTGACGGTGCCGTGATAGACGCCGTTCTGGCCTCCGGTGAGTCGGATCTGCTGCCCATTATCGAGCTGGATTTGGCTACCGGGAAGTGGACGATCGGTAGAAATATCGAGTTCGGCCTCAGTGCCGATGACGGCCCGGAGATCGCCGCCGCGCTCTTCCACCTCGGACGGCATGCCAGTCCAGGCGGGGTAATGGTAGGTCACGCGAATCTGCTTCACCGAGGGCAAATCAGTGACGCGAATATTAAAGTGCTTCGAAGTCATCGCTCCGGCGGTCACATAATACTCGACGTTCTCGGGCAAACCGGCAAATAGAAATTCATAGCCGCCGGCGAAACTGCCAGCCGCTTTGGGCAGCATCGCAATCTCTTCCCACTTGGAGGAACTCTGAAAGCGGGCATGCACTCTTACGCTGGGCGACCGCAGGCCGGTGGGGAGCGCGGAAACCATTTGGTCGGCATGGCGGCGCACGACGGCGTCGCCTGGGGTGACGCGCAGATCGTACAGCGAGGGCTTGTCGCGGTGCGGCCCAGTCCACAGCAGCGATGCGCCGTAACCGAGAAAGCTTGGTCCAGGAAAAGCTGGGCCGGCGGCGATCATCCAAATAAGGATGGCAAAGGCGCCGACGCCCGTAGCCAGCGAGATCCGAAGGCGGCGGTCGGTTACCAATTGCGTGGGCTCGGCGGATTGCGCGATGTCGAGCGTGTCGCCAGCAAGAAGCTCGATGAAGGGATCGTGGCCGTCGCGTTCAGTGAACGTGGTAAGGCGCTGCTGGAATTGCGGGAAGGCGGCTTCGGCGGTACCAATGGCCCGGCGGCGGGTGAGCCGGCGCAAGGGGAGCGCCAATCCGGCTGCAGCGGCAATGGCCAGAATTAAAATCAGCGCGAAGCGGGCCGCGGTAACGCTTCCATGCGAGAAAGCGAGGGCGTTGGCGACCGTGACCAGAACCAGCGTGGCCACCAAAGCGCCGCCGGTGAGAATAGCAATGCCACGCAGTACAGTGCTCCAGCGCAGACGTTGTTCGAGTTGCGCGATGTAGGCGTGAAGTTGTTCGCGAGCAGTCATTAAGTCTCCATCGGCGAACTTCTAACTGCGAACCGGCAACGGCGCTGGCGGCGTTGTTACTTGAAGCATATCGCATTGGCAGTGGGGGTGGACTGCAAATCGGATGCTAAACCAGCGTTCAGGCTGGGTGAATCACCCTCTGCGCTTTTGAAAAAACGAACCCTGCGCGCTGGAAAGGGGCGTGGCCTAACTGCCCGGCAACTCATTTAAGATACTTCTGCGGCAGCGTCAACCCGGAGCGTTCTTCGTCCCATACGACGCTGGCAAGCCAGAAGCGTCCTTGGGCATGCACGATCTGGATCGAGTTGACGCCTCGCGCGAATGGCTGGTCATTCTCCGCGCGCCGGCTCTCGTATGTGCTCCACACGTGCACCAGGTTGCCGAACTCCTCCACGCGATTCGCGATGCTCCGCTCGAAGAATCCGTGCGTCTTGAAGTATGAGTCGTCCCGTTCGGCATACATGTCGGGGCTCAGGAAGACAATATCGCCTTTGCGCGCGGGGTCGGCGCCTGTGGCGGGGATGTCCGGACGAATCACGCCGAGCCGCCCATCGGGCAGAAACAGGGAGCGGAATCGATCCCAGTCGCGAGCCTTGCCTGCCGGCCCGGAGATCACGTCGTAGAGCGACGCCAGGAGGTGATCTACCGTGTCGACATCGCTCGCCTTCTTCGCCGCAGGCCAGCTCGGATGACCCGCGAGTGACCCTACCAAGGGAGGTTGCGCGATCGCGGTCAGCGCAACGTTTGCGAACAACATGCCGAATGTGAGGCAGTGCCTAAGGTTCATGAAATTGTCTCCTATTCCTCCCGCGGCGTGCCGAGATAGCCGCTCGCAACGGCCGATTCGGCAACGGCTGCAACCAGCACCAGCAGCATGACGTACCACCAGAAGCTTTCCGGCGTCTTACCGGGTGATGGAGTGCCAGACGCAGCCGCAACTTGCTGAGATTGTCCGCCTCTATTGCCTTTCCAGAGGGCAAGAACATCCGCGGAGATAACGTCGAGGTTCGATTCCTTGGGATCCGGGTTGACCCCAACCTCGTCCTGCCGGCCGCTGGCGAGACGGAGCTGGTAATAGCCGGCCTCGGTGAGCCGGAACGACTGCGCGGAAGCGGCCTCACCGAGGGTGAGCGGGCGCTTCCCGTCGGGGTCCGTGATTTCGACACCTTGACCTTGCTCTCTCGCATTGCGCAGATCGAGATACGCGTCAACCGTTCGCGCGCCTCCCTGCCGCTCGCTGCCCGCGAGATAGCGCGCTGTCTGCTCGATGAAAGGGACGAACGCGGGGTTCAGAGGGAAATCGTTAGTGAGGTTGTCGAGCCCGGAAGTAAGGAGCACGACGCGGCCCTCGCCGATGCGCTTCTCGAGCAAGAGCGGCGTCTGGTCGCCTAAGCGAACGATGACGCGGGCGGCACCTGGACCAACACCGGGGTCGACATCGAGAGCGTAGAAAAACTTTACGCCCGGCCAGCCGTTGGCCTTGGCGACGGCGGGATAGGAGGAGTCGCTAGAGCCGACCGCCATATAACGATCGGGAACGCGGCTGTAGTCGCGAGTCTCGATTATGTGCGCCCCGAAAATGGGAATCTGCGAGCGGGCTCCGGCTGACGTGCCAGCGGCGATGAGGAGACTGCCGCCGGAGCGCACGTATTGAGTAAGTGAATTTTCAAGTAACGAAGGCAATGAATTGAGATCGGAGAGGACGATGAAAGCGTAATTGGATGGACGGCGGTCGGCGGCCTCGTTGACGTTAATCGATTCGAGCGTGAAAGCCGATTGCGCGGCGGCCGAGAGCGCTGCGCCAACGTAGAGCGGCGAACGGTTGTCGCCGTAATTGTGAATCAGTAGCGCCTTCTGTGGGTCGGAGCGCTGGACGGCAAAGCGGCGAAGGTCGTCGGCGGGGAGGGCGTCGGCGGCATCGATCTTGACCTCGCAACGGCTGAATCCGTAGGGCACTTCGAGGGCGGGGAAGTCGACTGTGGCGCGTCCATTGGCGGGAACCGCGACGGTCTTGGTGGCGGTGGTCTTGCCGTTCACCACCAGTGACACGCTTCGTTGGGCGGCGGGAGTGCCGTAGCCGGCAATCACGGCTTGTACGCGAACGGGCTTCGCGTCCTTGCCCCAAACTTGTCCGGGAGCATCCACCGATTCGACCGTCCAGTTGGGCTGTGCCTGCGAAACCACGGCGTGCGTAACGAGTTTCACGTTCGAGGGCAGCGCCATGTCGGAGAAGGTGGCGGCAAGGTCGCCACGTTGCATGTCGCTGAACAGATGAAGCTCAATCGGAGTATGGACGGACTCGGCCATGGCTCGCACGGCGCGCGCCAGCTCGGCGAAATTACCGTGACCATCGCCGGGCTGGATGGCTTGCACGGCGGCACGCAAGGCCGATTGATCTTCTATAGGTTGAGTCATCAACCGCAACTGAGAACCAAACGCCGCTACTTGGGCGCGCGCGGGGCCTTTGTCGGAAAGCACGCCGATCGCCGCATTCTTGGCATCGGCAAGCCGGGTTCCGGCACGCATGCTGAAGGAATTGTCCACTACGAGCAGCACCAGCCGATTGGCGGCAAGAGCGGTGGCGTTGCGATTGATAAAAGGATTGGCGAAGGCCAGAATCAAGAGCACCAGCCACAGCAGCCGCAGCGAGAGCAGCAGGAAATAGCGGAGCCGGCGATGGCGGGTTGAGGCTTGTGTACGCGCCTCGAAGAACATCAACGAGGGCACCGGCTTTGCCGTGGATTTGAGCTTCTTCAACAGATGCAGGTAGAGCGGAAGCGCGAGGCCGGCGAGACCGACAAGGAACCAGGGGGCGAAGAGTCCCATTTAGAAGAGTCCCATTAAATTGATGCCTTCCAGTTCTGGCCCGAACGGCCCGCACAACGTTATGATTGTGAAGCTAGCGGCAGGGAGAATGCAATGTCGAATCGAAACCGATGGATCCTGATCGCATTCGTAGCGGCGCCGGCGATAGCACAAGCGCAGTGGCTAAACCATCCGACTCCAGGTATTCCGAGGACCGCGAACGGCAAGCCGAACCTTTCCGCGCGTACGCCCCGCACAGCCGATGGGAGACCGAACCTCTCCGGGCTGTGGCAGACGGATGCCGCTCCACCGGAGGTGGCGGAGCGCTTGGTCGCAGGAGCCACAAATGGCGCGGGTGAAGAACCTCTCTCGCAGTACTTTATCAATATCCTGTCCGATTTCAAGCCTGAAGAGGCGCCCATGCAGCCTGCAGCGGCGGCCTCATTTCTGCAACGCGCGAAGGCCTTCAGCAACGAATCTCCGCTCTCGCACTGTCTTCCGGAAGGAATGCCGCTGATAGAAATGGCGCCTGCTCCTTACAAGATCATTCAGACGCCGGGACTGACGGTGATGCTCTATGAGCGCGACACAACCTTCCGACAGGTGTATACGGATGGCCGGAAGTTGCCTGATGATCCTCAGCCGACGTGGCTGGGATACTCGGCCGGGAAATGGGACGGCGATTCTCTGGTGGTGGAGACGATCGGCTTCAATGACCGAGGGTGGTTGGATGCGCGGGGACACACACATAGTGAGGCGCTGCACCTGACCGAGCGATTTCACCGTTTGGACTTCGGTCACATGGAAGTGCAGCTGACGATTGACGACCCTAAGACCTATACCAAGCCATTTACTATCCTTCTGAAGCAGCGCCTGCAAGCAGACAACGATCTGCTGGAATCCTTTTGCGCCGAAAATGAGAAGGACTCGCATCATCTCGATGGCAAGTAGGGCCACGCTGAGGGCATCCATCGCAGCGCGACCGTGATTGCATAGCCGGGTGTATACTCGTCGCTGAGCAGGAGAACCCTCATGAACAGAACCGCGATCGCAGCGGCTTTAGGGCTGTTTCCAATTTCACTGTGCGCTCAATGGCTCAACTTCCCAACGCCCGGGATCCCGCGCACCGCCGATGGCAAACCAAACCTGACAGCTCTCGCGCCGCGGACGTCCGATGGCAAGCCCGATTTTACGGGTCTGTGGGCCATGCCCATTGATTCGGCGGTCGGCAATATCGCGGTCCGCAATGTCGGGGACCTCAAACCGGACGACGTTCAACCTTGGGCGCAAGCGTTGGTTCGGCAGCGGTCTGAGGGCTTCGCCAAGGACAACCCGCGTTATCGATGTCTGCCCGAGGGTCCGGGCTACAGCGCCGGGACAGGAGGCATGAAGAGGTTCGTCCAGACGCCCACGATGATCATCATCCTGAACGAAGATCTCACGTACCGCCAGATCTTCATGGATGGCCGCGCCTTGGAGACCAATCCCAACCCGAGCTGGATGGGGTACGCAGTGGGCCACTTTGACGGGGACACGCTGGTGGTGGAGAGCTCCGGATTTAACAACCGGACATGGCTCGTGGACGGCTATCCCCATACAGAGGCGTTGCGCATGACGGAGCGCTACCGGCGCATCGATTTCGGCCACCTGGAAATCAACGTGACGTTCCAGGATCCCGGAGCCTACTCTAAGGCTTGGACGGTGCCGGCTCATGCGCAGCTGGCTGCCGATACGGAATTACTGGAATACGTCTGCAATGAAAATGCCGAAAGTGGACAAGAGCACTGGGTCGGCAAGCTCTCGGATGACGAGAAATCGGCGGTGAAAGTCGCTCCCGAAATCATGGCGAAGTATGCGGGTGTCTACAAAGGGCCGTATATCGAGGGCCCCCGCACGGTTGAGGTCACTTTCTCTGACGGTACACTGTTCATCAGCGTGAACGGAGGGCCGAAGCAGCGTGTCTTTCCGCAGTCGGAAACCAGCTTCTCCGGTACTGGGCTGACGTACCGGTTCATCCGGGATGAGCATGGCATGCCGACCCACATTATAGAAGGACACGTCTCCGGCGACTATAAGTACGCACGCCAGAAGTAGGTCGGGAGACTGAAGGGTGGGCCACCAAGTGGAGGCCGTGAGCTTAGAATATAAACTTACGAGCCTATGAATACTATCTTGATCCTCCCAGGAACCCGCGTCGCATGAGGCGGCGTCTCCCGTTTTTCTCCATTGCCATATTTGCCTGGTCGTCGATCCTTTACGCGCAGGTGAACGTCTTCACGGCCAACTACGATAACAATCGGACTAATGCCAATCTGAAAGAATTTGTACTGAACAAAGCCAACGTGAATCCCACGCATTTCGGGAAGTTGTACGCGTTCGCCATCGATGGCGAGGCCTATGCCCAGCCACTTTACGTGCATGGCGTGAACCTTCCCGATGGCACAACCCGGAATGTTTTGTATGTGGCCACGATGCACAACAGCGTATACGCTTTCGATGCCGACTCGGCCAGCAGCACGGCTCCGTTATGGAAGGTCAACTTGGGTACACCGGTGAACCCGGCTGATTTTGATGTCCCGCCCGATACCACCGCCACTCCGCCGACGCCAGGTACGCCCTATACAGACATCTTGGACGAGATCGGGATTTTAGGAACACCGGTGATCGATCCGGACACGAACACACTCTACGCCGTTCACTACACTTATTCCGGGAGCGGAAGCAGCAAGCAGTACTCTTACTACCTGCATGCGCTCGACATCACGACGGGCGCCGAGAAGTTCAACGGTCCTGTTCTGATACAGGCGACGGTCCCCGGGACCGGATGGGAAGGGCTAGACACGGTTGTGAACAACCAGCTTCCCTTCAGCGCGAAAGATCATTTGCAGCGGCCTGGACTGCTGCTGCTGTACGGGACCGTCTATGTGGCCTTCGGATCGCACGGCGACGAGGGGCCCTGGCACGGCTGGCTTATGGCTTATGACGCGTCGACTCTCCAGCTAACGTCGGTCTTCAACACTACGCCGAACAATTCCGCTGCCGCGGCAATCTGGCAAGGGGGCAAGGGGTTGGCGGCGGACAGCGAGGCCAACATTTATCTCTGCACTGGGAACGGAGACTGGGACGGTTCGGAAAGCTGGGGGCAGAGCGTCCTGCGCTTCGCAACGCAGGGCGGCCTTAGCCTCGCGGATTACTTCACTCCCGCGGAGTGGAATCCGTTGAATAACAGCGACACAGACTTCGGTTCGAGCGGGCCCACACTGATACCAGGAACCAATCAGCTGTTTTCGATCGGAAAAGAGGGCACGCTGTTTCTACTGGACAAAACGAATCTTGGCAAGGTGGCTCCATCGAATAGCCAAGTGCTGCAAAGCTTCCAGGCGGCCGATCCGATGCTGACTCTCATGGAACAAGAGGAGTCATTCCTGGTATTCAACACCGCGTTTTGGGACAACACCGGGGGGCAGTTTCTGTACCTGTGGCCGTTTAAGCAGCCCCTTGTCTCGTACAAAATGAACAACCGCCTGTTCGAAACGACTGCATTCTCCACTAACACCGCGGCGAATGGATCGCCCAAGCCCGGCATGGCGGTCTCGGCGTACAACAGCCTGTCGAGCACGGGCATTCTGTGGGCCACCTCGGCAGCTTCGAACCAGCCGGGCCCCGGAACGCTGCATGCCTTCGACGCTATGGATGTTTCGGTGGAATTGTGGAACTCCGATATGACCGGCAGCCGCGATACGTTAGGCGACTTCACGAAGTTCGCGAATCCAACGGTGGTGAACGGGAAAGTATTCCAGCCGAGCTCTTCCACGGGGGTTGTGGTCTATGGCTTGTTGCCGGATGTGCCCGGAATCGCGTCGGTGGTGGATTCGGCGAGCTATGCGGGTGGTGTCGTCAGTCCCGGCGAGTTGGTCACCGTGTTCGGGAACAGTGTTGGGCCGACGGCTCCCGCATCGGCAAGCGTTGTCGGCGGCAAGCTGCCGTTCACGCTGGGCGGCGTGCAGGTGACCTTCAACGGCCAACAGGCTGCGCTGTTGTATAGCTCGGCGGATCAGATCAACGCCGTGGCACCGTTCGAGTTGGCGGGTCAATCCACGGCGCAGATGGAAGTGACGCAAAACGGCCAGTCATTTACAACGACAGTGGCGGTGGCGGCGACGAATCCGTCGATCTTTTCGGCGAATGCAACGGGTACGGGACAAGGCGGGATTCTGAATGCGAACTTGAGCCCCAATTCTGCTTCCAATCCGGCGCCGCTGGGGTCGGTCGTTGCGATCTTTGCTACGGGACTTGGCGTGACCAAACCAGCGAGTGTCGATGGGGTGCTGACATCAGCGACAAACCCGCCGCTGGTGGCTCAGCCGGTGACTGTCAAGATCGGCGGGCAGAATGCGGTGGTCTCATACCAAGGCGCTGCTCCGGGTCTGGTGGCGGGCATGAGCCAGATCAACGCGCAGATTCCGTCCAATATCACGCCCGGGCCGGCGGTTCCGGTTACGATCACGGCTGGCGGCGTGCAGTCCCAGAACTCGGTGACGGTGGCCGTCAAGTAGAGTCGCGCGATCGAGATCGAACGCAAGCCACGGACTGTTGTTGAAGCGCTAGTAAAGAAAGGTAGATAATAGTACAGAAGGGTAGAAAAACCATGAGTCTCAATGTCAAGGACCCGGAAGCTCATAGGCTGGCCCAGGCTATCGCTCAGGAGACCGGCGAGACCATGACTCGCGCCGTCACGGAAGCCCTGCGCGAACGCTACGAACGTCTTCAGCGCAGCCGCGCTAAAGCTTCCGTTGAGGAGTTGTGTGCCATCGCCAAGCGGGCCGCCTCGCACGTGAAGCGTCCCTACCTCGATCATGCTGAACTCCTCTACGACCGACACGGCCTTCCGAAATGATTCTGGACACTTCCGCGTTAATCGCGGTTCTGTTTCGGGGAACCAGAAGCCGAACTCTATACGCGGCTCATCCATGACGCCGACCGCTGTCTGATCAGTGCCGGGAACTTTCTGGAGCTCTCCATAGTCATTGAGCGCCAGACCCGGCCGGAAGTCGCCCGTCAATGCGACATGTTTTTCAGCCGGGCAGGCATTATCGTGGAGCCGTTCACTGTCGAGCAGGCGCACATCGCGCGCCAAGCCTTCCACGATTTCGGAAAAGGGCGTCACCGGGCGGGGTTGAATTTCGGCGACTGCTTCGCCTATGCGCTGACCAAGATCACCGGCGAACGCCTCCTGTTCAAAGGGGAAGGACTTTACGAAAACCGACATCGTCTCGGCATTGTGACCAGCAACTTTTAGAAGGTCGTGGGCCTCGCCGTTCGTGGCCCGGGTTTCCGTTAAGGCAGACGGTATAGCGTCAGCTTGAGCGGAGAGCCTACGACAAACATTGAGCCGTCGGGGGAGAACGCAGTCCATGATTGCTCCTCGGCGGGCCCGTCAGGTGTGACTTCCGCGACGAGATTGCCGGTGCCGACGGAGTAGATGAGAAATCGCTCTTGCTTGACCGTGTGCCCGCCGGAAAAACTGGCGAGCTGAAGCGCAAATCGTTTACTGTTGTGCGAGACGCCTGCGTACGAGAATTCGCCCTTCACGGAAAGAGTTTTTACCAGATTACCGTGAGTGTCAATGATCATCGGGCTCTTGCAGCCAGGTTCTAGAACGAGATCGTCCGATAGAAATTGTGGTCTGCCGCCGCACTTGCCATGATAGAGCAGGTGCTGGCCCGCAGCGTCCGTGTAGGTAATGAAATCAAGTTCCTTCGGGTAGTCGTGGACCCATTTCGAGTTATCTGTCACAAAGCCTTTAGTGCTGACCGAGGCAGCAACCGCTGGACTAGCCAAAAGCTGCGTGACCTTCAAAGTGTGAGCATCGATCAGTTCGAGCCCCGGGCTCGTCGCGCTCCCAAGCGTGGAGCCGTCCGGCGACACATTTTGCATCCGCCCGAACTTATGTCCTGTCGCGTCGTAGTCGAAGCTGCCGTCATCTTTCAGGTCCGGGGTTAGTCGCAACACGCTCTTACCCGAGACGATAACATGAGCATCGTTCGTCGCAAACACCTCCAGCGTTGCAAATGTGGGAATTTCGCGGGTGTCCCTGACCTCGCCCGTATTGGCGTCAAGCGACAGAATCTCATACACCTGTTCGGGCACTTGCGCGCCATCGACCTTTCGCATGCCCACCATTGACGCGAGGACAATGCGGTCGTCTGCAAAGACAACGCTGCGAGTCGCTGAAAAGACAGAACCGGTTTGAGAACTAACGTGCGGAGCTGTGACCGTCGCGCCTCCAGTCCCAAGGACAATGTCACTCACGGGCTCGCTTTTCGTCAGAGGTCCAACCGACCAAATGCGAACCGGGTGGACCGCCTTCTGGGCAAAGATGGCGCCTACTGACGTCAAGATCAGCAACGAGGCCAGCCATCTTTTTACCATGCTCAGACGATCCCCCACTTCCGCCGCAGCCACCACTCCGAGAAGCGCAGCAGCAGCAACACCAGAAAGACCAACGGCAAATCCCACAGATCCTTGGTCTCGCGCATGGTCACGCCAGCCTCCGAAAATGGAATGGCGCCGGCGAGTTTGCCGAGGTCGGCGGGCTTCCAATATTGTCCACCGGTTTGGGTAGCGAGGCGTTCCAATAGGTCGCGATTCTGTTCGGTGTGAAAATTCTCCGCCACGCCATCCATGCGCTGAAAGGTTAGAACGTCGCGGCCCAATTCCGTTGCGTTTCGCTGCGCGGTGACCTCGGTCAGATAAGCGCCGGGCTTGGGAGCGGACCACGCTGCCTGAAACTGGCCGGGATTATCGGGCACCGGTGACATCTCGACCAACGCGCTGACGCCGCTCGGGCCCAGGATATGCGCTTCCACCTTGGCATCGGGAGCAGGGTTGTATTGTTGATCGCGCACGTCGGCGGCGAGAGTGACGGCGCCGTTGTCGAGCAGCATCTGCGCCGGGACGGAAGCTGTTACGTGGCCAGGGGTATCGGAGACCAACCATCGCAGCAGTTGTTGCCAGAACAAATCGTGAGCGGTGTCGCCCAGCGGCGAACTCATCTGCCAACGCCAACTGCCCCCGGTGGCCATAATCGCGGTGCGGCCGCGGCCGAAGTTTTCGGTAACCAGCAACGGCAGCTTGCGGCCTTCGGGCGTAATCACGTTGGCGAGAACGGCCGCGCCCGGCTTGGGAGTACCGGGATTTTCGTAGTCCATCAGGTACGGCAGCTTCTTCCACTTGGCGGCGTTCGCGGCGGGGTCGTCAACAAGGCGCGTGATAATGCTGTCCACGCCGGCCGGCGCTAGCTCGGCTGTTGTATGTGTTGTGCCGTTTCTGGGATCGACCTCGCGATGAAATGTGCCTGCCTGTGTTGGCAGCGTGGTCGGGAACAAATCGGTAAGCTTCGTTGCGTTCCAGCCGCCGTCGGCAAGGGAGAACTCACCTCCGAGGAGCAGCAAGCCGCCGCCGCGGCGATCCACGAACTCGCGAATCAATTCCTGCTGGCCGGGAGTGAAATAGCCCGCTTCCACCGACCCAATGATCAAACCCTGATAGGCGAAAAGGTCCTCCGGCCGAGAAGGAAAGCCCGAGGCCAGCTCTTTGGGGTCGGCGATTCCCTGGCGGTAGATCTTGTTTTCGCTGGTGCGAACCATGGAGGCGATGTGCACCATGCGGTCGTCTTCTTCGGCCTGGCGAATGAACTTAAACTCCCAACGCGGTTCACCCTCTATATAAAGGATGCGGCGGGCGTCGGAGCCGACGTTCACCACGCGGGTCAGGGTATTGTTGGCCGTGTTCTCCTCGCTTGGCAGTGGCACGGCGGCGATCTGGAGCGTTCTCGCGCCGGCCCCCCCGATATCGAACATCAAAGTCTCGGTCTGGAGGTTGGCATCCTGTCCTAGGGTGATGGTGCGAGAGGCCAACGTCTTCGACTGGCCGGTGCTGACGTCGCGCACGGTCAGGTTGATCTTGGCGCCGGCGTATCCGCGTTGATGCAAGGTGATTTTGGCGGCGAGGCGCGAGTCGGCCAAAGCGCGCGGAGCAACCACGGCATCATCCAGCTCCACGTCATGCGTGGCGTGCTCGCGTCCGAAGCCCACGGTGTGAACGGGAATGTGGCGGGAGCGCAACGCGTTAATGGCGTCGGCGCTAATGCCCCCGGTGTTGTCGTCGCCATCCGAGAGCAGCACCACTGCGCCGATAGGCAGGTCCGCAGTCTCCTCGCTCAACTGTTTGAGGCTGTCGCCGATGCGCGTGGAAGGAGCATTTGGTTTCAGGTCGTTGAGGCCATCGATGCGCCCAGGCACGTCGTCAACGCGGTAGAGTCGCGTTTGAAATCCGCGGTTGAGGCTGGCCAGGACTCCGTTCTGAAGCGCCTTCACGGCCTGTGCCTCGCGGGTGACACCGTCCTCGGATATGGCCATGCTGCGCGAGTCGTCTACAAGTACGGCGATGATGTTTTGTTGCGGCTTCAACTCGGCCACGTTGATGGCCGGCTGCCACAGCAGGACCAAGAGTAGCGCCGCCAGCAGCGTTTGTAATCCCCAGATTAGCCAGACTCGCCAGCCGTGCATGATCGGCGCGGCGCGCGACAGTCGGGAGCGGATCAGCCAAGCGAGACCCACGGCCGCGGCCAGGATAGCGACCACCAGTATCCATTTTGGCCATGCGCCTAGGAAGGCAAATTGGCCGCGTGCATATACCGAGCGCGGATATTTAAGAAAGAATTCGAACACGTAGGTTTCTCGAGGACGGAAGAGAGGTGCTTAGTGTGTCATCGAGTAGGTAATGTAATTGAGGACGATGCGAAAGGCAAGTCCGGAAAACTTCTCGGGGTACTCGGGGCTATCGGCCCACTCCCAGGCGTCGCCGAGATGCATGTTGGCGCAGATGGCCACCATGATGCGCCCGTGGTCGCTGCGGATGGCGCGCCACTTGGGAACGTAGCCGTCCTTCTCATAAGTGCGGCCGGTGTTGACGTAGACCTCGCTCGGGATCTGAAACTTTTCGTTGATGTCGTAGAGGACGTGGTAGATCTCGTCTTCATCCTTGAGGTCTTCCACGGGCCGGTCGGGCAAGACCTGGCGCATGCCGGCCATGAAATGCTGCCAGTCGTCAGTGCCGTGGAAGTCGTCCACCATCAGGAAGCCGCCCTTCATAAGATAATCGTGCAGGCGCTTGGCCTCTTCATCGGTGAAGGTCCACGTATTCACGTCGACAGCGTAGATCCAAGGGTAGTCGAAGATATGGTCGCTATGGAGGTCGGCGACGTTGAGTGGCGAGGGAGAGTTGATGCGGGTCAGCCGGCGCAGGGCAATCAGACAATCGTTGTCGGCCTTGGGATAATCGCGCGACCACGTGCCACGATAACTGCGATAGCCGAAGCTGCCGCCGCTCGCATAGCCGGAAGTGTACTGCAGCCGGCTCCAATAAAACTCCGAGGGAACGCTCGGGCCAGAGGAGTAGTCGTACGAATATCGGCCGCCGAACTGGCCCCCTCCGAATTGCATCGCGAACAGGCCGAGGCTGAGGAAGAACAGGACGGGCCGCGCGAGCTTCATGGATGGTTGCCTCGGACTCGATTAAAGCGTAGCAGAAGCGCGAAGCGTCGGGAGCGGACCCGAGCAGATTCCGTCAGGGAAGGATCGGTAGAGCTGCCGTTAAGTTGCGGCCGCCCTGGCATCAATATTATACTAATATATAACATAAGGAAGAAACGCATCATGCACACAACCAATTTGCGCAAAGTCGGCGGCTCGATCATGCTGGCCGTTCCGCCCGCGCTGCTCGATATCCTGCATCTTCGGCCTGGAGCGAAGGTGGGCCTGGCGGTGCGCAGCGGTAGGCTAGTTGTAGAGCCGCAGCAACGGCCGCGCTATACGCTCGACCAGCTGCTGGCTCAATGCAATCCGAAGGCTCCTCGCAGCAAGGAAGAGCGCCAGTGGCTTAGGGACGCGCCCGTGGGTGGCGAGTTGATCTGATGAAGCGCGGCGATATCTGGTTGGTCGGGCTCGATCCCGCGCAGGGACACGAACAGAAGGGCCGCCGCCCGGTTCTGATTGTATCGCCGGATGCGTTCAATCGCGTAACGAAAGTGCCGGTGGTTCTCCCGATCACGAGTGGCGGGAGTTTCGCGCGGACGGCCGGGTTTGCGGTGCCGCTGGAGGGCGCCGGAACGAAAACGACAGGCATTGTTCGTTGCGATCAGCCTCGCGCCCTCGATCTCGGCGCGCGCCGCGGGAAGAAGCTGGAAAGCGTTCCGGATGCGATCATGGATGAGGTGCTGGCAAGAGTGACGCCGATCTTCGAATAAAGTGAGCGAGCGCATGCGATCTCTTATTGAACGACGCGACTTCCTCAAACTCGCTGGTCTCGCTGCCGCGACTACCCGGCTAGGCGCCCAGCAATCGCAATCGTTTCTGGCGCCATCCGGTCCGCAAGATATCGCAAAGACTGACTTCACGCTCCAGATCGCGCCCATCACCGTCGAATTGGCGCCCAATCGTATCGTCAGCACCATCGGGTACAACGGCACCTCGCCGGGGCCGCGGCTGCGGATGAAGGAAGGCGTGCCGGTGACGGTGAACGTGGTCAACGAAACGGACGTGCCAGAGTTTGTGCATTTTCACGGATTGCTGATTCCCTCTGACGTCGACGGATCGGAGGAAGAAGGAACCCCGGTGGTGCCGCCGCACGGAAGCCGCCGCTATCAGTTCACGCCCACGCCGGCCGGCACGCGCTGGTACCACACACACACCATGGCGATGGACGATCTGCACCGCGGAAGCTATACCGGGATGTTCGGCTTTCTGATCGTCGAGGGAGCGAATAATCCCGGCCAGTTCGATCAGGAACACTACCTGGCGCTTCGCGATTGGGAACCCTACTTCACCAACCAATCCATGGATAACGACGATCTCGATCCAGTGGGGGCGCAGCCGGAAAAACCGGCGGTGCTGGATACGCGGCCAGTGGGGATGGAGGTCGCGGCCGATATTTTTTCCATCAACGATAAGGCGCTAGGCGCCGGCGAACCGATCCGGGTGAATCCCGGCCAACGCGTGATGTTTCATTTTCTGAACGCCAGCGCAATCGAGAATCGCCACTTGGCGCTGCCCGGACACAAATTCAACGTGAGCGCCCTCGACGGAAATCCGGTGCCCACGCCGGCGGCCGTGGACGTTTTGATGCTGGGCCCGGGTGAGCGCATCGATGCCTGGGTTGAAATGAATCAGCCCGGTGTTTGGATCCTGGGCGCGCCCGAGGACCCGGTGCGCGAAGGCGGCCTCGGCATTGTCATCGAATACGCCAATCAGCACCGTACGCCGCAGTGGACGCCGCCGCCCAAGTCGGTTTGGGATTATACGGTTTTTGGAAAACCTCCGACGCAGCCAACGCCTACCGAACGATTGGACATGATATTCGAGAAGGTGCCGCGCGGCGCAGGCAAATTCAACAGCTTCACCGTCAACGGAAAGTCCTATCCGCACGACCAGGAGTTTCTACTCAAACAAGGCACACGCTACCGGCTTACGTTTCACAATCGCACCGACGATGCGCATCCATTGCACGTGCACCGGCACCAACTCGAGATCGCCGAGATTTATGGCAAAACCACCGCGGGTATTATCAAGGACACGGTGGTGGTGCCCACCTATGGACGCGCCAGCGTGGACTTTACAGCTGACCAGCCGGGACCGACGCTATTTCACTGCCATATTCAGCAGCACATGGATTTCGGCTTCAAAGCGCTGATGCGCTACTCGTAAGGGAACGCGCCTTTATTGGGGCGGCGGCGCATGGAAGCGGCCGAAATACGCCGCCTTGCCGATGACGTGGCCGTCCATCGCCTTCAGCAAATCCTCGCGAGTCGTTGTAGCCGGCAGATCCAGCTTCGTATCCAAGGCGTAGAACTCGAACACGTAGTGATGGATTGGCCCCGGACCAGCGCCAGGCCCGAAATAGGCTCCTGGATTTCCGCCACGCTGCGCAATGCCCGGACCGTTGCGCGTGCCATCCGGCAGATCGCCAGACCCCAGTCCTTCCGGCAAGCCCTTAGCTGTCCCGGGAATGTTGAACGCGGACCAATGGAGAGTGTCGACTGTAGTCTTCATCGAGGAATTCTCGATGTCGTGAAAGATCACGGCGTAAGTTTGGAGACCTTCCGGCGCGGCGGCTGGATTTGGACCCAGGCTCCAATGGAACTCGAACGCCGGCGACTTGTTCTCGCCCCGTCCTGCATTTCTCATGGGAACCTCTCCACCATCGGGCCAGGCCGTAGTGGTAACCGAAAGCACCAGACGCGGCGGGGGCGGTCCACCTTTTCCCGCTCCTGGCGCCGGCGGCTGTGCCGACACAATGACACAAGATGAAAGGACGGCGATCGCCGAAAGCGCAACCCGCTGGGTAATCTTCATTCGCATTCTCTCCTCATAAGACTTACTTCGGAACACATCATTGTAGTGTATACGAGATGGATTCTCTCATAAGCGGCACCGCGCCGCGGCCGGGATTGTTTCTTGGCTAATGTTCCGCGGCTGCGACGTCGCCCGTCTTTAAGGCGATTTCTCTCGCGTGGTGAAGGAGACTTTCGTCCCGGACGCCGACCGCCAATGCGGTCTCAATCTGCTTGCGGGCTTCCGCGTCCTGACCATTAACGTGCAACGCCCAGGCGTAGGCGTCCAGCGTGTACACGTCATGACGCCAGGCGAACTCCTGTTGCGCCAGTTTCAAAGCTTTGACAGGCTGCTGTGCATGGTCCGCATAGTAGAAGATTAGCTGGCGGTTGGAGTTGTCTTTCCTGTTCGTTTCTAGCAGCGATTTGCTTTCAAAGTCGGCAAATGCCTGCGTCGCTTCGCCATCGCGACCTGCCAATTGGAGCGCTTCGGCGAGGTCATAGAGATTTTCGGCGCGTGGTACGGATTCATAGCATTGCTGCAGGAGAACCACCGCTTCGTCGTAACGCTTCTGTACGACGCGAACCTGGGCCAGATTTCGCAGAGCGCTGGGATAAGCTGGAAAAGCTTTCAACGCTTGTTGGAAGAGCTTCTCCGCTGCGTCGGAGTTGCCTGAGGCCAACCGGAAGTGTCCCATCTGCGTGAGGATGCTTGCGCGTTCTTCGGTGTCGGCCGGAGGCGTCGATTGAAAGGCCAGATCCATGAGCTGATATGCACCCTCCAGCTCTCCGAATAGCTCGCGCAACTGGGCTGCCCGGATGAGAGCAGGGCGATTGCCGCGGCGAAGATTGAGCATCCACTGCGCGGCAACCTCGGCATCCTTATAATTGCCGAGCGCCACGTTCGCGTCCGTCAACAATCCGTAGACCATTACGTCATCGGGGACTCTCTTGTTCAGGATCTTGGCAGCCTCCAGCGCGGCAGGATACTCATGCTCTCCCAGCAGGATCGAAACCTGTTTTTTCTCCGTTTCGAAATTGTTCGGAGATCGTTGCAATGAGTTCGTATCTTGCGCGACGGCGAACGGAGCAACCACGATCAATAGCACTGAAGCAATTCTTTTCATGACAACGCCTCACTTTTGAGAAATAAACGTGGCCGCCGCTTTCAACACGACGGCCACTGGGTTGGCTACTGCACCGGGCAGATACCGCCGACTTGTCCGCCGCAGCCCACCTGTCCGGGTCCAGTGTGAGCACTGTTGCGACCGCTGTTGGCCGGCATGATGTACGGGAAGGCGCCGTTGAACCCGCCGTTCTTGGTGTTCACTCCGTCTCCCAGCGCCGTGCCGAATCTCACTGGATTCACCAGGATGCCGGCGACGGCTCGGAGCGAGATGTCCACCACATCATCGATCGGTCTGCGACCATTGGGATAACCCGCCAAATCGCCGGCGATGAACCCGAGCCGCTTTTGGCTGCCCATCGGCGTCGGCGGAATACCGGTGTTCAGCCGCAGGAGATCGGCTATGGGTCCCGCGTCAGTTGCCGCGCAGCCAGGGCAGATGGGGGCCTGATACTGCACTAGCAGCAGCAAATCTTTGCGCGGATTCGGTGCAACCGGAACACCCGCGCTGCTTAATACACCTGCCAGGGTTGGTTGGAGCACGAAATTCGCGAACTGCGAATCGTTAATCGGAAGATCCATACTGAAGCGATCCTTGGAGCCAGTGCCGATGATCAGCTCGTTGATCAAAGAATTGCCTTCACGGTTCACCTGCTGCAGCGGGCCAAGGTTTTGGTCCGGGTCCGGCGAGGACCGCACCGTGATCTCAGTGCGCGCCGTGCTTCCATAGGTTCCAATGACAGCCCGCTTGTCGGTGGCGGGGTGCGTCTGGCCGTCCACCGTCAGCATCGCAATGGGAACTTCCAGCACGATCGAATTGACGTTGAACCCTCCCACGGCGTCGGGAGCGTAGTTGTGGGTATCGTCTATATCGACTGCCGTCGAAAGCACCGGGCCAACTCCGTGACGGTAGTTCACAGAATCAAATGTGGCTCCGAGGTCGATGTAGAATGGATCGCTCGCGGTTCCCGCCCAAACTTTGACCCCGTCGCCCAGGCTGTAAATCCCTTGATCGAACAGCGCTTGGTAATTCGGCATAGTCTTGGGACCCACGTTGGACGGAACTGCGTACAGCGTTTGTCCACCGCCCAAGTAGGTGGATTGGCCATTCTTGACCATGGTGACGGTGTAGGTCTGGCTTAGGCTCAACCCCTCCGAACCGGCGCCACTTAGGGCAGTGATCGGTGGGATCCCGGCGATGCCGCCAATGAATCCAACGGGTAACTGGGGAGCGAGGATGTTCGTGGTGAAGTTGAATTGGAACGTGACGTCGTCCATCCCGTCCTGGTTGTTGTCAACGTGCATCTGGTAAGTCACGCTCGGATCAAACGGGAAATAGTTGGGTCCGTTGGCCGGCTCCAATAGCGGGTCAACGTTCAGAATAAAGGTGACGTTGTTGGGATTGTCATAGCTCACAAAGGCGTACCAGTCGGTGACATCCGCGCTATGATCCAACGCCGTGACGGGCGCCTCGCGATGGCTGGACGCGAATAGACTGGCAGGCGCCAGCATGAACAGCGACATGACGAGGGCCAGGATTGACTTCAGCTCTTTCATTGAAATACCTCTCTTCGAAATTTGTTGAACTACGTACCTAAATTACGATTCAACTGGCGCAAATGGATTCGCAAATCGCGATTATTTTCTTTATTGCGGGATCCAGTGCACGTGTGAAGTGAATAACCCGTCGACGAAACCGATCTGGTAAACGAGAAAGATGCCGAAAGCCATGCTCGCAAAACCGGAAATCGCGATGAGGTAGCGATTGACTTCGAGGAATTTCTTGCCCGCGTACACCAGCGGCATTGAGATTGCTGCGGTCATGAGCATCATTCCCAGCATTGTGCCGGCGCCAAAAACCACTAGGTAAGCCGTCGCCCAGAGTGGACTCTTGATAGTGGAAAGAACCAACAGGGCGACCGCGGCCGAACCAGCCAGACCGTGTACCAGGCCGATTGCGAATGGTCGGACGGTCTGAAAGACTCCGAGCCTACCGAAGGGAAGTGCGAAAACAGCTGGTAGCGATTTTGCAGTAATCCGGCGCATGACTCCGGTGAGATTCAAGATGCCCAGAAGCACCAGCATCAAAGCTACGCAGAACTCCATGGACAGGCCAAGACGCGGCGGGATCACTACGCCGAAAATGATGATCGCCGATCCGACCAGAAAAATGGTCAGGGTGTGCCCCAATCCCCATAGCAACCCAATGGTCGCCGAGCTTCCGACGGACTTTTGGCGGCTCACGATTGTGGATACGGCCACCACATGATCGGGGTCTGTGGAATGGCGCATTCCCAGAAACAATCCCAGGAGAATTACGGTTACAAAAGGGACCAGTTTGTCAGTGGAGATTTGCCAGATGTGAACTGGGGCGAGAGCCGATGCCGTTATTCCTACACCCAGCGCCACCATGAACGCGGAGGACAAAAATGGAAGATAGCGGAGCGGTGCGCTGCCGGCGCGCACGCGTGTTGAGATCGCGCGTTTGGCGTACACCATTGTCAGGCCGACGATCACGAGTACGGCTGCCAGTCCCAAACTAAATGCCGTGATCAAGAATAATCCGAAGCCGATCCGATGCAGTGAGAAAGCGCTCAGCAGCACCACCAGCGCAGCCGGACAAGGCACGATTCCCCCGGTGATACCGAGCATGCAGAGTTCACGCAATGACAGGGCACGCTCGACGGCCTTCGAATTTTCCGCGCGCGAAAACCAGTGCGAATGCCCATCTCCCGGGGCATGCGAATGCTCGCCGTCCTCTCCGGTCCAATGGCGAAGGAAAATGAAAATGCCGAGTCCCGCGACGCTCAGACCGGAAATTGCGCCGAGCCAAGGATAGAGTTGCTCGGGAACGATGTACCGCGATGCATAGAGCGTCAAGGCACCTAACAGGTATACCCCTGCCGTGTGAGCGGCGGTGACCACGATTCCCAGCAACACCGCATGTCTTGCCGTACCGCGCGAACCTACCAGGTATGCGGCAACGATGGTCTTGCCGTGTCCCGGCTCCAGCGCGTGCAGTGCGCCCAGACCTGCGGCGATTAGCGCGGCCGAGAACAAGAACCAAAAACTCAACTTACTTTGTGTGGAAATTAGTTCGGTAAAACGACTGCGCGGCGTATTCTTCTGGTGGGCCGCGATCGGCGGCGCAGCAACGGTTGAAGTCACTGGATGAGATGGCGAGGGGGTCACACGAGGCAGTCTTCGAGCCGAGGGTGCAGAGGGTGCAGTTCGGTAATCCACCAGAGCCGATAACTGCTGCGGAGGGCTATTGAGCGCATCGCTGGAATAGTTCGTCAGTTCCTGGCTGCGATCGACGTTGGGAGCGGAGCTGTCCAAGATCGCGACACCATCGCCGAGGACTACGATTTCCTTCCAACCTGCCCGTCCGGAGAAATTGTTATCGAAGTACGAGAGTTTGTGCGCCCCCGCGGTGGCGTCAAGCTTGCCCCGAAACACGAACGCGGTTTTCATCGTTGGCAGACCGCCGGCGCCGTCTGTAAATCCCATCTGGCGAGAGATGGTATCCAGGTTGACGGCCTGGCCATCGCTTTCCAACGAGATTCCTTCCTTCAAAAGCTGAGCCTGCTTGTCGAGATAGCGGGAGGTGCTGGGGTCGGCAGCCGTGGAAGCAATGTCGAATTGCCGCATTTCCTGAAAAGTAGGGATTTCAGCCATGTCGATGAGATAGCGGATCTCAATCGACTTTTGGTTGATCCTGATTTTCGCGTAGTGACTGACGCTGAAATTGCCCATGGGATGGGCGGAGGAGATTGCGGAACTTAGCCCGAGCAGCAACAAAACGAGCCCGGGCCGCCGATGGTTGCGTTTATTGCAGCAGCGCATTGCGTGGCCTCAAATCGTCACCTGACCTCAGATCCTCTAGCGTCCGGCGCGCTACTTCCGTTTGAAGAACATGGAAATGCGGGTTATTCTTCAACGCGCGGCTGAGAAAGTCTCGTGCATCAGAATCGTTGGCCAGGCTGTGATAGATCATGCCCGCGTGAAACAGGAGCAGCGAATCCTCCGTATTCAAACTAAGCGCCTTGGTTATCGCATCAGCCGCTTCTTGAAGTCGGCCATTGCGGAAGAGCACCCACGCCAGGGTGTCCCATGTATAAATGTCGTGCCTGACTTCAAGCTCCTTTCGCGCCAGCTCCAAGGCCTCCGGCAGCTTGATCCCTTGATCCGCATAGAACAGGGCCAGCTCACGATTGGCCAGTACTTGATTTAACTTGCTCAGGTGTCCGATGTATTCCACCAGATCGTACTGCTGCTGAGCTTCCTTCTCCCGTCCCACTTTCCTGTAAACGTCGCCCAATTCAGCCACGTACACAGGAAAAGGAATGATGGCAATCGATCGTTGATAGAGCTGAATGGATTCTTCGAGTTTTCCTTGCGCGGCGCTAACCTTCGCCAGGCCGGCCAGCGACCGATAGTGATTGGGATCGGCAGTTAGGCCCGACTGATACGACAAATCTGCATTTCCCAAGTCGCCGGTTTGAAAGTAGCGTTCGCCTAACTCGAAATAGAGCCACGCGAGATTTTCCCGGGGGACGTTGGTTTGAAGCGCGGCCGCGATAGCGCTCTTCATCAGCCGTATAGCCTCTGCGGAATCTCCACGCAAGTAGCACAGATATGCCGCGCGACTGTCGCTCAAGTAAGCGAGCGCCGACGGCGATGCGATCACCTGTCCAAGAGCCTGCACAGTGTGATAGGCAACGGCCGCCTCATCGTAGTCGCCCAAGTCGGTGTAGGCGTCGCCTTCGATGGCGAATGCCGCCAGATTTCCGGAGCCTGTGCCGATAGCTTTTTGTGTATAGGCGAGGGCCTCCGAAAAGCGATGCTCGCCCATATACACCAACGCCATGTGAACGAGAGGATCGGCGGCTCGGAAGCCTTCAGGCGCCAGAGCGAGCGCCTTCCTGAGCGTTTGCTCGGCCAGGTCGTAATAAGCGATGTCGCCGGTCTCCCTGGCCTTCTGCAGAAAGGCGGATCCTAGCCCGTCATATGCTGCATAATCGCCCGGCGCCGCCTTCACACGATCTTGCAGCGTCTGGATCTGCCTGTCAGTTTCAGATAGAGGGCCCGCAGATGCGGCGCCGAGGGTGAGAAGAACCAGTAGCCACTTCGCCGTTCCTGCCTTGCGGGGTTGCAAGTATGTAGTACGGGCAGGAACGCAAATCGGATTTCTACTGACGCGGTGGCGTCACAGATTGCGTGAGAAATTACGTCAGAGTGATACGCCAGCTTACATACTGCTAATTCGGATATAACGCTTGATGTCCGGCAGGTTCACCAGAACCCCCAGAACGACAGCAGCTACAATTACTATTCCAAAAACCTTCATAAATACGCTACCTCCCAAATTCACTCGAGCAGCCTGATCTTATCGCACTTTGGCCATCAGTTAGATCACTCACGGCCGGGATAGTTTCCATTCTGGCGGATTGGATACAATACCGACGAGAGTGGCACCATCCTGAGCCGCTATGCAGGAAATCGACATCCTCTGGCTGACGGCAGGTCTGAGCTGCGATGGAGAAAGCATCGCCTTAACCGCGGCCACACAGCCGAGCATCGAGGATTTGCTGCTCGGCGCTATCCCCTGGATTCCCAAAGTCCGGCTCCATAATCCCGTGCTTGGCCATGGAGAATGGCGACGAATTCCTGCGCCGCTTCCATCTTGCCGCTGAGAAGAAACTGGGACCATTCATCCTGGTGGTGGAAGGCTCCATCCCGGACGAAACGAATAAGAAAGAAGGCTACTGGGCCTCCTTCGGTACCGATCCCGTCTCTGGGCAACCCATCCCGACCTGCGATTGGATCGACCGCCTGGCGCCGGAAGCGTGGGCAGTGATGGCGGTTGGAACCTGTGCTGCGTACGGAGGAATCCATGCCATGCACGGCAATCCAACCGATTGCATGGGTCTGCCCGATTATCTGGGCTGGGACTGGAAGTCTAAGGCCGGCATCCCCATCGTCTGCGTTCCCGGCTGTCCCACCCAGCCGGACAATCTCACGCAAACCATTTTGCAATTGCTTTACTTCGCGGCGGGCCGTGCGCCGATGTTCGAGCTGGACGACGCATTGCGGCCGGTATCGATGTTCAGCCAGACCGTCCACGAAGGCTGCGACCGGGGCGGCTATTACGAGCAGGCGGATTTTGCCGACGAACTCGGGTCACGCTTATGTATCGTGAAGCTGGGTTGTTGGGGGCCGGTAGTCCAATGCAACGTGGGGCAGCGGGGCTGGATGGATGGGATCGGCGGTTGCCCGAACGTAGGCGGAATCTGCATCGGCTGCACCATGCCGGGGTTCCCCGATAAGTTCATGCCGTTTATGGATCAGCCGCCAGGGTCGCTGCTGTCGTCGAAGGCCGTGACGACGTACGGGAAAGCGATTCACGCCCTGCGCCGCTTCACGCAGGCATCGCTCAACCGTGAGCCGACCTGGCGATCCAAACGCGACCAGCCGCGGGTGGAGCATGAGTAGCTTTGCATCCCTGCCCGATGCCGAAGCGGTCCTCAGCGAACTAGCCGGAGGTCTTCTTCCAAAACTCCGGGGCTGTCGGCGAAGCCGCCGACGAAACCAAGGTCCGATCGCTGAATCGATCCCTCAATGTGGAGGCGCGCTATCGCGCCATCGTCGAACAGATACCCGCAGTGGTCTTCATGGCCTACCTGGACGAAGGCATTGGCGAAGCGTATGTAAGCCCGCAGATTGAAGCCACGCTGGGGTTTTCTCAAAGGGAATGGCTGGAAGACCCCATCCGCTGGTATCAGCAAATCCATCCCGACGACAAACAGCGCTGGAGCGTGGAAGCGGCCGAGATGTTTCTCTCCGGCAATCCGTTGCGGTCGGCGTATCGGGTGATGTCGAGAGACGGGCGCGTAATTTGGTTCCATTGCGAAGCCAAAATGATGCGCCATACCGACGGCCAGCCCTGGTTCATTCACGGTGTTGCGTTCGATATCAGCGAGCTCAAGCGCACCGAGGAGGCGCTGCAGGAAGAGCGCGACGTCTTGTCGGCAATCCTGGAGACGGTCGGGGCGCTGGTTGTGGTGCTCGACCCAAGCGGCTGCATTGTTCGATTCAACCGCGCCTGCGAGCAGACCACCGGCTATTCGTTCGCCGAGGTGAAAGGCGAGCGCGTATGGGATCTGTTTTTCGCGCGCGAAGAACGCGAACGCTTCCAGTCCGGCTTCGATCAACTGCTCAGGGGTTCGCCGCCGAAGGAAGAAGAGGGTTACTGGCTAACCAGAGATGGCGAACGTAGGCTGATTCGCTGGTCGACGACGATCCTGGCGGGCCCCGGCGGGTTAGTTCGCTACGTCATCGCCTCTGGGACCGATATCACGGAACGCAAATTACTCGAGCGCGCCATCCTGGAAATCAGCGGGCGGGAACAGCGCCGCATTGGTCAGGATCTGCACGATGGCCTGGGGCAGCATCTCACCGGCATCGCATTCATGACCAAGGTGCAGGAGCAGAGGTTGGCCGAGAGATCGCGGCCGGAAGCAGCTGAAGCCGCCAAGATTGTAAGGCTGGTGAATGAAGCCATCCATAAAACGCGAGAACTCGCACGGGGATTGCTTCCGGTGCAGTCCGACGCGCAAGGCCTGATGTCGGCGCTGCAGCAATTCGCGAGCGAAGTGGAGGACCTCTTTCAAATTTCGTGCAGGTTCGAATGTGAGGAGCCCGTGCTGGTGCCGGATGAAGCCGTCGCCAATCATCTGTACCGAATTGCGACAGGAGGCTGTGCATAACGCCATCAAACATGGGAAAGCCAGGAACATCGTCATCGGCCTTCGTGCGGCAACCGACGGCGGGGCGCTCACCGTCAGGGACGACGGCGTTGGCATCGCGGATCCGGCAGGGAGCACCAACGGGATGGGCCTTCAGATCATGCGCTATCGCGTTAGCATGATCGGAGGTGCGTTGGAGATTGCCCGCTGCGGGGATCGCGGGACGCTGGTGAGATGCGTCTTTCCGAAGAAGAGAATGGAGGGAACCATATGACCGTGAACGCCTCAGTAGCCGTTAGATCAAAAGACACCGTCAGGTCCAAGGACGTCGCGTCTAAGCGGAAAGTCTTCATCGTGGACGACCATCCGATCATTCGCGAGGGACTGGCTCAAATGATCAACCGCGAGCCCGATCTCGCCGTCTGTGGCGACGCGCAAGAGATGCACGAGGCGCTGCAGGCCATCGAAGTCCACAAACCCCACATCCTGATCGTCGACATTTCGCTCAACGGACCCGACGGCCTCGACCTGCTGAAAAACATCCGCAGCAAGGACCCGAGTCTTCCGGTCTTGATTCTGTCAATGCACGACGAATCGATTTATGCCGAGCGAGCCCTGCGCGCGGGCGCTAACGGTTACATCATGAAGCAAGAGGCCACCGAACGAGTGCTGGTCGCGCTGCGGCGGATCCTCAATCGTGAGATCTACGTCAGCGATCGCGTCGCCGACAAGATGCTGCGCCGCTTTGTCGGTGGAGCCCACTCCTCTGAAGTCAAGCGATCTCCGCTCGATGCGTTATCGGATCGGGAACTCGAAGTGCTTCACTTGATTGGCGAAGGCCATGGCACGCGCCAAATCGCAGAAGAGCTTCATCTCAGTATCAAGACCGTGGAATCCTACCAAAGTCATCTGAAGGACAAACTTTCGCTCAAGAATTCCCGCGAACTGATGCAGTATGCCATTCAATCTGCGATGTGGGAGAAATCTCAGTAAGTCTGTCGCCGTTACGCGCGTTCATCGCGAAACATTTTGGATGCAGTCGGGCTCTAACTGCACGGGGCCCAAAGGAATGAGCCCCAGGGAATCCCTGATGGTTCTTTCGGAAAAACCCTGGGCACGAAAGCGGGCACATCCTGCTGGAAGGCCCCGCCAATTTGTGACTTAATTGAGATGCCCAAGGGCATCCGCGCGAATGCCCTAGAAGGAGATCCGACCATGGCAGACGGTGTCCCATACGGGCGTGTTACGCAGCGACCCTCCCCTGTTTCAGACATTCACATTCTTTGGATGACATCCGGCCTCTCTTGCGACGGCGATTCAGTTTCCATCACCGCCGCGATGCAGCCGAGCATCGAAGACGTCGTGATGGGAGCCATTCCAGGGCTTCCTAAAGTGCACGTCCACAATCCCGTCATCTCCTTCGAGGTAGGCGACGATTTTCTGAAGTATTGGTATCAAGCCTGGGAAGGCAAGCTGGATCCCTTCGTTCTTGTGGTTGAGGGTTCCATTCCCAACGAGAGAATCAAGAAAGAAGGATACTGGGCGGCCTTTGGCACCGATCCAAAGACTGGCCAGCCCATTACCACCAACGAGTGGATCGACCGGTTAGCGCCCAAGGCCTTGGCAATTGTCGGCGCGGGCACGTGCGCGACGTACGGCGGCATTCACGCCATGCAGGGCAATCCGACGGGAGCCATGGGTCTGGCCGACTATCTCGGTTGGGATTGGCGCTCCAAGGCGGGTTTGCCGATCGTCAACGTCCCGGGCTGTCCGGTACAGCCGGACAATTTCATGGAGACCTTGCTTTACCTCTTGTATCAAGTGGCCGGTCTCGCGCCCATGATTCCGCTGGACGACCAACTGCGTCCCACCTGGCTGTTTGGTAAGACCGTTCACGAAGGCTGCGATCGCGCCGGCTATTACGAGCAGGGCGACTTCGCGGACCAATATGGCTCGCCGAAATGCATCGTCAAGTTAGGATGCTGGGGACCGGTGGTTAACTGCAATGTTCCCAAGCGCGGCTGGATGGCGGGAATCGGCGGCTGTCCCAATGTGGGCGGAATTTGCATCGGCTGCACCATGCCCGGCTTTCCGGACAAGTTCATGCCGTTCATGGACGCGCCCCCCGGCTCCCACGTATCGGCCGGCACGGTCGGCCTTTACGGACGCGCGGTGACAGCGCTGCGGAGCATCACGAATCATACCGTCAACAAAGAACCCAAGTGGAGGCATCCGCGCGCGGAACTCACCACCGGTTACCACCCAGATCCTATTAGATCCCGAAGGATCTGCAGCAATTCGAAAAAGGGGCTAAATGAGCACGATTACAGCACCGACAACTGATACGTCCACTCAGTCGCGCAACTTGGTGGAGATGAACTGGGACCCGATCACAAGGATCGTGGGCAGCCTCGGAATCTTCACCAAGATCGACTTCGACAACCGGCAGGTGGCGGAGTGTTACAGCACTTCGTCGATCTTCCGCGGCTACAGCATTTTCATGAAAGGCAAAGATCCGCGCGACGCTCATTTCATCACCAGCCGGATCTGCGGAATCTGCGGCGACAATCACGCTACTTGCGCGACTTACGCCCAAAACATGGCGTTCGGCATCCGGCCGCCCAGCATCGCCGAATGGATCGTGAACCTGGGCGAAGCCGCCGAGTACATGTTCGATCACAACATCTTCCAGGACAACCTGGTCGGCGTCGATTTTTGCGAGCAGATGGTGAAGGAGACCAATCCCGGCGTTTGGGACAAAGCCCAGCGAACACCGGCCAATGGCGCGAAGCTGCACGGTTTCAAGACCATCTCGGAAATCATGACCGCGCTCAATCCGTTCACGGGCTCGTTCTATCGCGAGACCCTGCAGATGAGCCGCATGACCCGCGAGATGTTCTGCCTGATGGAAGGCCGGCACGTCCATCCCTCTACCCTCTATCCCGGCGGCGTGGGCACCGTTCCCACCGTTCAGCTTTTCACGGACTATATGGTCCGGCTCATGAAGTATGTCGAGTTCATGAAGAAAGTGGTCCCGCTGCACGACGACCTGTTCGACTTCTTCTATGAAGCGCTGCCTGGTTACGAGAAAGTAGGCCAGCGCCGAATTCTGTTGGGCTGCTGGGGCTCCTTCCAGAATCCCGACGTGTGCGATTACACCTACAAGAACATGGCCGAATGGGGCGACGCGATGTATGTGACGCCCGGCGTGGTGGTGGATGGTGAACTAGTAACGCACAGCCTGGTGGACATCAACCTGAATATTCGGATTCTTCTGGGCAGCTCTTACTACGACGACTGGAAGAACGGCGAGACGTTCGTCAAGAATGATCCGCTAGGCAATCCGATGGACCAGCGGCATCCCTGGAATCAGACCACGGTTCCTCGGCCCCAGAAGCGCGATTTCAAAGGGAACTACACCTGGGTGATGTCGCCGCGCTGGTACGACAAACGCACCGGGGATCATCTCGCGCTCGATACCGGAGGCGGACCCATTGCGCGCTTCTGGGCCACCGCCCTGGCCGGACTGGTGGATATCGGGTACGTAAAATCCACAGGGAAGAGCGTCAAGATGTATCTCCCCAAGACGGCCATGCTGCCGGAAACCGAATTCGAGTGGAAGATTCCCAAGTGGAGCAACGCCATCGAGCGTGACCGGGCCCGCACTTACTTCCAAGCCTATGCCGCCGCTGCCGCGCTGTACTTCGCCGAAAAGGCCATGAAGGAGTTGCACGCCGGCAGGACCAAGACCTGGACCGATTTCAAGGTGCCGGACGAAGCCATCGGGTGCGGCTTCCATGAAGCCGTTCGAGGCGTGTTGTCGCATCACGTCGTCATTCGCGACGGCAAGATCGCCAACTACCATCCCTACCCGCCCACTCCCTGGAACGCTAATCCGCGCGATAGTTACGGCACTCCGGGACCGTATGAAGACGCGGTGCAGAACACTCCTATTTTCGAGGAGAACGGCCCGGACAAATTCAAGGGCATCGACATCATGCGCGCCGTGCGTAGTTTCGATCCATGCCTGCCGTGCGGCGTGCACATGTATCTGGGCGATGGCAAGACGCTCAAGACAATTCATTCGCCGATGTTGGGTAATCAAGAGCAGCCGGGAAATCAAGAATAGCTGATGAGCGTAACGCAGGAATTTCAGGACCGGGTTGCCCGTATTGAGGGCTTGGTCAAGAAACTGGAAAACAGCGGTGATCCCGCTTCCCGAAGCAGCGCCAGGGAATTGATTCAGTGCCTGATGGAACTCCACGGCACGGGTCTCGAGCGAATACTCGAGATCGTAGCCAGTCGCGGTGATGCCGGAGTTGGCTTGATCGATTCCCTGGCCCGGGATGAGCTGGTGAGCAGCCTCCTGGTGCTGTATGGTCTGCATCCGGACGATTTCGAAACGCGCGTGATGCGGGCGCTGGATAAAGTGCGGCCGCTGCTGCGGGAGCGGGGAGCGGGAGTGGAGGCGCTCGAGGTGACGGAGAGCACGGTGCGCGTCAAGATTACTGGCGCTGGGTCGAAAGAGCTGGAGGCGGCCGTCCGCGAAGCGCTGTTTGAAAGCGCGCCGGACGCGGGGGAAGTGGTGATCGAAGGCGGCAAGGGCCGCGCACCTGTATCCAACTTCGGTGGCTCCAACTTCGTGCCCTTGGCCAGTCTGCAAGCGTCCGCTCGGGCGTTGACAACTTCATGAGCTCATTCGCTACTCTGCGCAAGCTGGCGACGCAAACCGGAGCTCGGCGAGCATTGCGATCTGTGTGGCGCAATTGTGGCGCACCAGCATCAGCACTTGATCGATCCAGCGGTCCGGAAACTCATGTGCTCGTGCGACGCCTGCGCGATCTTGTTTTCTCAGAGCGGAGAAACCAAGTACAAGCGCGTGCCGCGGCGGGTCCGCTTCCTGAAAGATTTTTCGATGACCGATGCCCAATGGGACAGCCTGCTGATACCGATCGGCCTGGCGTTCTTCCTGAAGAGCAGCACGGAGCAGCGGGTGCTGGCCATGTATCCGGGCGCGGCGGGCAGTGCCGAATCGCTACTATCGCTCGACACCTGGACGGACATCGTGCAAGAGAATCCGGTTCTGGACCAAATGGAAGTCGGACGTCGAGGCGCTGTTGGTGAACCGGCTGAATGATCCCGCGGAATATTATTTGGCGCCCATCGACAAGTGCTACGAGCTGGTGGGTCTCATCCGCTCCAACTGGCGCGGTCTGGCCGGCGGCCCCGAGGTGTGGCAGAAGATACGAGACTTCTTCACGGAGCTGAAGGAGGTCGCGAATGCCTGATCTGCGCTTCACGGTCGAAAGCGCCGAACCGGTCCCTTTTGCGGCGGCTCCTCTGCTCGCTCTCAAGCTCGAGTGGAGAGTCTGGATCCGGGAGTCAACATCCACACCATCGCGCTGCGGGCGCAGATTCAGATTGAGGCCACCCGGAGGCGGTATTCGGAAGCGGAACAAGAAAAGCTGCTCGATTTGTTCGGCGAGCCGGATCGCTGGAGCCGCACTCTGCGCTCCATGCTGTGGACTCACGCCGACGTGGTAATCCCTGCGTTCACCGGCTCGACCACCGCCGATCTGCAGATTCCCTGCACCTTCGATTTCAACGTCGCTGCCACCAAGTATTTTCACGGCGTCAGCGATGGCGAGATTCCGCTGAGCCTGCTCTTCAGCGGCACGCTGTTCTACGCCGGCCCCGAGGGAGCCTTGCAGGTGGCGCCGATCCCGTGGGACAAGGAGGCGCGTTATCGGTTGCCCGTGCAAGTGTGGCGGGAAATGATGGACGCGTATTATCCCAACAGCGCGTGGCTCTCGCTGCGCCGGGATGTCTTCGAGCGCGTGTACGAATACAAGGTGCGCCACGGCATTCCGAGTTGGGAGGAAGCGCTTGATCAGCCTTCTTTCCGCGGCCGAAGGAGAGCCGGTTTGCCGATGAACACCAAGCTCGTCGACGACATTGCGAGCGCGGTGTTGTACGAAGGCTACCTGCTCTATCCCTATCGCGCCTCGGCCATCAAAAACAAGCAGCGCTGGAACTTCGGCGTCCTGTATCCGCGCGAATACGCGGAGAAGCAATCCGGCGCGGACGCTTGGACAATGCAGACCGAGTGCCTGGCGACTGCGGATGCGTGCGGCAACGCTCGAGGTGCGCGTGCGATTCCTGCATTTGGACCCTCGGGGTGCAGTCGAACGCGAACTCGATTTGCCGGCCCTCGAGTTGTCAGAACTTGTGGCTCACCCGAGCGCGTCGTAGACTTCGTCGAAGCGAGCGTAGAACTGGAAGCCACGGAAGTTACCGACGCGGCGTATTCCGCATACGCGTGGTCATCATCAACACCAGCGATCAAGCCGCGTCCACAAGAGACGACGCTTTGTTGCATTCCCTGGTCTCGACGCACACCATCCTCCATGTTCAGGGCGGCGAATTCGTTTCTCTGCTGGAACCGCCCGAACATTTGCGCGATCTCGCGTCCGCCTGCGAGAACATCGGCGCTTGGCCCGTGCTGGTGGGCGAACAGGGTCAGCGCGACACCATGCTTTCTTCGCCCATCATTTTGTACGATTACCCGCAGATCGCGCCGGAAAGCCCGGGAGCATTGTTCGATGGAACCGAAATCGACGAGATCCTGACGCTTCGCATCATGACCCTCACCGATGAGGAAAAGCTCGAAATCGGCTCAAGGCGACGAGCGCGCCCGTCAGATTCTGGAGCGGACCGAGTCCATGCCGCCCGAGCAGTTCATGAAAATGCATGGCGTGCTGAGGCCACGGTCATGAACGAATGGGAATGGCAGCTTCTCGAAGAGAAAACTCCGGCGGAGAGCGTCAGCATCTCAGGCATCGAAGTGAAGAAGGGCGATCGCGTCCGGCTGCGTCCCCGCGCGGGTGGCGACATTTTCGACCTGGCTCTGGCCGGGCAGACGGCGGTCATCGAATCCATCGAGCAGGATTATGAAGGCAAGCTCCATCTGGCCGTAGTGCTCGAAGACGATCCTGGCAAAGATTTGGGCATGCTGCGCCAGCCCGGACATCGGTTCTTCTTTTCGACCGAAGAGGTTGAACCGCTTCGCCGCACCGACCATTCTGGTCGCGGGCATCGGCAATATCTTTCTGGGCGACGACGGATTCGGAGTGGAAGTGATCCGGCGGCTGAGCCACCAGTTCCCGGAAGGAGTTCGCGTCGCGGACTTCGGTATTCGCGGCTATGACCTCGCCTACGCGCTGCTGGATGGCCATGACTTCACGATCCTGGTGGATGCGGTGTCCCGCGGCGGCGCTCCCGGGACGCTCTTTGTCATCGAGCCGGACGTGACCGGACAGTCGGCGGTCCGCTCTCAAATGGACGCGCACGCCATGAATCCCGAAAGCGTTCTTCAACTCGCGCGCGCCATGGGACCCGTTCGCGGACGCATCGTGCTGGTGGGCTGCGAACCCGCGACGCTCGGTGGCGAGGAAGGGCACATGGGGCTGAGCGATCCCGTTTTGGCGGCTGTGGATGGAGCGGCTCGTTTGATCGAAGACCTGGTCGCAAAATTGTTGCGTGGCGACAAGTTGGAAGAAGCGTTGGAAAGTTCTCCGAAAGGAACAACCTGATCATGGAAAGACATGCTTTGCACAATGGCGATTCCGACGAATCGCTAAACACATTAATGATGTTCGGCGGATTGGCTCTGGTCACCCTTGGCGCTGGAATGATTCTGAGCAGCCCGACGGTTCGCAAATATCTGGGCGGATTCAACGTCGGGAAACTGCTGCAGGCTGCCGGGCCGGACTTTGAGCGCTACATGAAATTGAAGGCGATGTAGTGGTTTGAGCGGCTATGGAAGTGGAACACTACGCCATCGATCCCGACATGAGCCGGTTCACCGTGCGGGCGTTTGCCAGCGGAATGTTGGCCTCCATGGGCCACAGCCCCACGCTGGCCGTCCGCGATTTTACCGGCGAAGCTGAGTTTTCGCCCAGCGCCCTGGACGCCGCCGCGCTCCACATCAAAATCAAGGCCGGATCGCTCAACGTCACAAATGAGGTCAGCGACAAGGACCGCCGCGAAATCGAGCGCACCATGAATCAGGACGTCCTCGAGACCGCCCGCTATCCGGAGATTTCATTCGATAGCTCTAAGGTCTCGGCGAGCAAGGTGGGCGACGGTCAATACCTTGTCAATCTGGTGGGCGACCTCTCGCTGCACGGCGTGACCAACAGCCAACCGCTATCCGCGCAGGTCGCGATCATGGGCGATACCTTGCGGGCGCACGGCGAATTCTCGTTGCTGCAAACGGCGTATGGCATCAAGCCGGTGTCTATCGCCGGGGGCTCGCTGAAGCTGAAGGATGAATTGAAATGCTCGTTCGATATTCTGGCCCGGAAACAGGCGGGCAATTCTTGAAGGATTAAATATGTGCCTGGCCATCCCAGCTAAAGTAGTCGAGCTCTTCCCCGGCGAACGAAGCCGCGCGCTGGTGGAAGTGACCGGCGTGCGCCGTCACATCGATATCGGGCTGCTGGAGGACGATCCGCCGGTGAACGGGCGACTGGGTGCTGGTTCACGTTGGCTTCGCCATGAGCAAGATCAGCGAAGAACAGGCGCTGGATCAGCTGCAAACGTTGATCATGCTGGGCGAAAATGAAGCCGCGATGGAAGAAGTGCAAGGCTACGGACTCGGGGAACAAACATGAAATTTGTCGATGAATTCCGCGACGCCGGGGTAATTACGAAGGCCAGCTGATGAGATCCGGAGGCTGGCCGATCCCGGACGCCAATACCGATTCATGGAAGTGTGCGGCGGCCATACCCACGCCATCTATCGCTTCGGTCTGAAGGATCTGCTTCCTCCCAACATCGAACTGGTGCACGGTCCGGGCTGCCCGGTGTGCGTGCTGCCCATGGGACGAATCGACGACGGCCTGTCCATGGCTCGCGATCCCAACGTCATCTTCTGCGCGTTTGGCGACATGATGCGCGTTCCCGGCGCTCACGGCAGTCCGCTGGAGCATAAGGCTCGCGGCATGGATGTGCGGATCGTCTATTCGCCATCGGATGCCCTGAAGTCTCGCGCGTAAGAATCCCGACAAACACGTGATGTTTTTCGCCATCGGTTTTGAGACCACCGCGCCGTCCACCGCCCTGGTGCTGATGCGCGCAAAAGCGCTGGGCATTCAAAACTTTTCCGTATTTTCGAATCACGTCACCATCATTCCCGCCATTCGTGCGATTCTCGATTCGCCGGACATGCGGATCGATGCGTTTATCGGGCCCGGGCACGTCTCTACCGTCATCGGTTGCCGCCCGTATGAATGGATCGCGAGGAACGAGGGCAAGCCCATCGTGGTTACCGGATTCGAGCCCGCCGATATCCTGCAATCCATCGTAATGCTGCTGCACCAGCTCCGGGCGCGCGAAGCGAAAGTGGAGAATCAGTACAAGCGCGTGGTGCCGTGGGAGGGCAATCACGCCGCTCTGAAGGCCATGGCCGAGGTGTTCGAGCTGCGTCCTTATTTCGAGTGGCGTGGCATGGGCTTCATCTCCCAATCGGCGTTGCGCATTCGCGAGAGCTACGCGCAATGGGATGCCGAGCAGCGGTTCGAGACGCCTGGCGTGCGCGTAACCGATCCCAAGGCGGCGCAGTGCGGCGAAGTGCTGAAGGGGGTGCTGCGGCCGGCGCAGTGCAAGCTGTTCGGCAAGGAGTGTACGCCCGAGAGGCCGGTTGGCGCGCTGATGGTTTCATCCGAAGGGTCCTGCGCCGCTTACTACAACTACGAGCACCGCAAGCATTCCACCCTCACCACGATCGGCGCGCCGGCGTAAGGCGGCATAAAATGAATGCGGTGCTTCCCAAAATCCGATTCCGCGATCCGCAAATCGAGATGGCCCACGGAGCCGGAGGTAAAGCCAGCCGCAGACTGGTGGAGGGTCTGTTCGCGCCGCTTCTGTTTGGCGATTCCACCGAGCCCTTGGGAGACGCGGCTCATCTGAATGTCAACGGAACTCCCATCGCGTTTACCGCCGATAGCTTCGTCGTAAAGCCGCTTCGTTTTCCGGGCGGCTCCATCGGCGAGTTGGCCGTCAACGGAACGGTAAACGATCTCGCCGTTTCCGGCGCGCGCGCCCAGGCCCTCGTCGTCACCTACGTTCTTGAAGCCGGCCTGCCGTCGGAGATTCTCGAAGCCGAGGTTCGCGCTATGGCCAAAGCGGCCGCATGCGCTTCGGTGGCGATCGCGGGCGGCGACACGAAAGTGGTGGAGCATGGCAAGGCCGATTCCATGTACATCACCACGGCGGGCATCGGCCGGCCCATTCCGGGGATCAACGTAGCGGCGCCATCGGTTCGGCCCGGAGACAAGGTGCTGCTCAGCGGGCCCATCGGCGATCATGGCATCACCATCCTGCTGGCTCGCGGAGAGCTCGAGTTGGAAGCCGATGCGCTTTGTTCCGATACGCGTTCCGTGCTGCCGCTGATCGAGGCCATGGCCCAAGTGGCTGCGCCGGGAATTCGCTGGATGCGCGATCCCACGCGCGGAGGCGTCGCAACTTCGCTCAATGAGCTGGCTCGCGATTGCGGGCTCGGCGTCATGCTGTGGGAAGACGCGGTTCCCGTTCGCGACGTGGTGCGTGGAGCTTGTGAACTCCTTGGGCTCGATCCGCTGCACATCGCCAACGAAGGTCAATTTATTGCGATCATCGCGCCCGAGTACGCCGAGGCCGCGCTCCAGGCTTTGCGCGAATCGCCCGGCGGCCACGAAGCCGTCATCATCGGCGAGATGCGCGAAGAGCCATCGGGAACTTTGCTCGGGACCAACGGATATGGCGGCGTCCGAGCTATCGACATGCTGGTAGGCGATCCCCTGCCTCGCATATGCTAGTCCATGCCGGAACGCAGCTCGCGACCCACGTAGAGCAGGGACTCCGGGAACGGAATCGCCTATGCGAGGAATTCTTCGCGCGGGAAGCGCCGCGTCTCGCTCTCGCTTGTCAGGAGATGTCGAATCGTTTTCTCGAAGGCGGCCGCCTGCTCGCATTTGGCAAAGGATCGTATGCCACCGACGCTCAGCACGTCTCGGTGGAGTTCGTTCATCCTGTGATTGTCGGAAAACGCGCGCTGCCCGCGTTGGATGTATCCATTCTCTTCGGACCTTGGCTCCAGGCCATCGTACAACCCTCGGATATTGTCATGGGCTTCGGTCCGCCGGATGGCGATCCGGAAATCCAGGCAGCCTTAGACGCGGCCCACGCGCGTCAAGCCATGACCTTCGCATTGCCCGGATCCCGCGGCTCGTATGCCTGCGGCGCCGGGTCGAGCGATCCGTTTGCTCACCAGGAAATTATCGAGATCCTTTACCACACGCTCTGGGAAACGGTGCACGTTTTCTTCGAGCATCGCGAACTCGGCCAGGACGCGGGCGCGGCCGGGTTCTTGTATCCATTTCTCGGCCACGCGAAACAAGAGACCGGCGGATTAGTTGCGGAAGTGGCCGCCTCCATCCGGATGAAAGTCGCGGAAGACACGAAACTCCGGGAACAGACCGCGCGTGAGCAGTCCACGCAAATCGGGGCCACCGCTATAGCCATTCGCGATCGCCTGGCGCGAGGCGGAAAGCTCATCCTGTTCGGAAATGGCGGCTCCGCAACGGATGCGAATGATTGGGCGCTAGACTGCGTCCTGCCTCCCGCTGGTTACCACGCCGTCCCAGCTGTCTCGCTCTCCCTCGAGCCGGCCAATATCACGGCTCTCGCGAATGATGTCGGAACGGAAAACATTTTTCTTCGCCAGTTGATCGCTCACGCGCGGCCCGAAGACGTGGCCGTCGCGATCTCCACCAGTGGCGGATCGAAGAATATCATCATGGCGCTGGAAGAGGCACGCAAGCGCAATCTGTTGACGGTGGCGCTGCTGGGATATGACGGCGGCGAGATTTTGCGCCGGGGAATCGCGGACTTTCCAGTGGTGGTGCGCTCCGACTACATTCCCCGCATTCAGGAAGTGCAGGCATCCATCTATCACATCATTCGGGAGCTCCTGGAGGCTGATCGCCATGCCCAAGACTGAGCTCTACGGAAGCGCCGGTTGCCCGTTCACGCAGGAATTGCGCGAATGGCTCGAGTGGCACAAACGCGACTTCGACGAGTACGATGTCGAAGCGGACCCGGACGCCCTCGCGCGGCTGATCGATGCCACTGGCGGCCAGCTCACCGTACCGGTGCTGATCGAAGACGGAAAAGTAACGCAAATCGGCTGGCAGGGACGAGGTTGCGTGGTTGGTAAAGCGGGCACAACATCGTGACCATTGCGCGCAGTGTCAGAGTCCGCGGTATGGTGCAAGGCGTTGGCTTTCGTCCATTCGTTTTTCGCTTGGCGCGCGCAAACTCGCTCGCTGGATGGGTCCTGAATGAGCCGCATGGGGTGGACATTCATCTGGAAGGCGCCGAGCCCGCGCTCCAGGCGTTTCTCAACGATCTTGAAAAGCAAGCCCCTCCCGCCGCGCGCATCACCGCAGTCGAGGTCGGTCCCACCGAGCAAGCCGGCCTTCAGGATTTCACCATTCGCGAAAGCCAGGCTTCGGGTCGACCGACGGTGCGCATCTCGCCGGATCTTCCGGTCTGCGACGATTGTCTCGCCGAGTTGTTCGATCCGGCCAACCCGCGCTACGGCTATCCATATATCAACTGCACCAACTGCGGCCCGCGCTACACCGTGATCGAGAGCCTTCCTTACGATCGCGCCAACACGACGATGAAGCGCTGGCCGATGGATGTTCTGTGCTCTGCTCAATACAGCGATCCGCTCGACCGCCGTTTCCACGCGCAACCGATCGCATGCCCCAATTGCGGCCCGCAGTATCGTTTGGAGCCCTTCGCGACCCCGCCCATCGAGACGACGGCCCAACTGCTCCGTGACGGCCGCATCGTCGCCATCAAAGGGATTGGCGGCTATCATCTCTCCTGTGACGCCAACAACGCTGAGGTCGTTCACCAGCTACGCGAGCGCAAGTACCGTAAAGAGAAACCGTTCGCGGTGATGGTCCGAAACATCGATATCGCTCGTCGGCTGGCAGATATTTCGCCGGAGTCCGAAGCGCTGCTCACCTCCATCGCGCGCCCCATCGTCCTCGTGCCGGCAAAGTTGGAACTTCGTGGAGTTGCACCCGGCAACTCCGAACTGGGATTGCTGCTTCCTTATGCTCCTCTGCATCACCTGCTATTTGCGGCCGGCGCTCCGGATGCGTTGGTGATGACCAGCGCCAATCGATCGAGTGAGCCCATCGCCTACGAGGATGATGACGCGCGGAGCCAACTCGCAGGCATCGCCGATGCTTTTCTGGTTGGCGAGCGGCCCATCGCACGCCGCGTCGATGATTCGGTGGCGCGCGCGGGAGTCTTTGGACCAGTAATTCTGCGCCGATCCCGAGGCTACGCGCCCGGCGCGGCGGCCACGCTGCCGATCGAGCGTCCGCTGCTCGCTGTCGGTGCGGATCTGAAAAACACAGTCACTTTGGTGGTCGATGGGCAGGCGTTCGTCAGCCAGCATATCGGCGACTTGGATCATTACGCGTCGTTCCGCTCCTTCGAGCAAACGATTCGCGACCTCGTCTCTATGTACGAAGTCTCCTGGGACGATCTGTTGGTGGTCCACGATCTGCATCCCGAATACGCTTCCTCGGTTCACGCGCGGGGATTGCCCTCGACTGAAAAGCTCGCCGTGCAGCACCATCGCGCCCATATCGCTTCCGTGCTCGCGGAAAAAGAGGCATGGGAAGAGCGTGTCATCGGTGTAAGCTTCGATGGAACAGGCTATGGTGACGACGGCTCCATTTGGGGCGGGGAATTCTTCGCCGGTAGTATGACCCAGGGATTCCGTCGAGTCATGCACCTGCGCGCGGCGAAGCTCCCAGGCGGTGACGCCTCCGCCCGCTATCCTGTGCAGTGCACGGCGGGTTTTCTATCGCAAATCGATGGGCTTCCATCGATGACCGAGCCGCCATTTCGTTTTCCACGCCGATACCAGGATGCCTTGCAATTGATCGACAAGAATATCCGAACGTTTGAGACTACCTCAGTGGGCCGGCTCTTCGATGCGGCCGCTGCTCTACTTGGATTCACTCGCGAGATCAGCTTCGAGGGCCAGGCCGCCATGTGGCTGGAGCAACTCGCGCGCGCCAGCGATAATTCCAATGCTTATTCATTCCCGGTTGACGGCAATACACTCGACTTTCGCCCACTGCTCTCAGCCGTCGCCCACGATCGGCTGCATGGAATCGAACCAGCCGACATCGCTCGCGCCTTTCAGCGAGGTATCGCAGGAGGCTTGTGCGCGGCCATCGAGACTCTTTGTGAGACCCACCGTGTATGTACCATCGTGCTCTCAGGCGGCGTCTTCCAGAATGAGATGCTGCTCCGCGACGTAAAAGCAATCCTCGAACCAGCGGGCATCCGGATCTGGACCAACGCCGCAGTCCCTCCTAACGACGGTGGCATCAGCCTCGGGCAAGCTGCGTTGGCAGCGTTCGAAAGCCCTGGAGGCGCGCCCCATGCATGAGCTCTCCATCGCCATGGGCATTCTGGAACTCACCGAGGAAGAGTCGGAGAAGCACGGCGGCGTGCACGTGGACGCGATCCATGTGCGACTCGGACCGCTTTCCGGCGTCGTCAAAGAAGCGCTTCTTTCCGCTTGGCAGCTTGCCTCTGAACAAACCGAATTCGAAAGTTCACGCTTGGTGATCGAGGAGGTCCCCATCGCCATCTACTGTCCCAAGTGTCGAACCGAGCGGCCCGTGCGATCGATCCAGGAAATGTGCTGCGCTGAGTGCGACACGCCGGCGACGGATGTGGTACGCGGCCGGGAATTGCTGGTCTCGGCTTTGGAGCTCGCCGCATGAGTGCGCAATCACCTGTAGCCCAACCACGGATCGTCGAGGTACGGCAGAATATCCTAAAGCGCAACGACGAGCTTGCTCGCGAGCTGCGGAAGCGTTTCCAGGCGGCGGGCGTGTACGTAATCAGCCTGGTCTCGAGCCCCGGTTCCGGCAAGACCGCGTTCCTCGAGAAGACACTCACGCTGCTCAGGGAACGTCAATACCGGCCCGCGGCGCTGGTTGGCGATCTGGCCACTGATAACGACGCGGCGCGTCTGGCGCGCAGTCAGGCTCCAGTGAAACAGATCACCACTGGTACGCTCTGCCATCTCGAGGCCGCGATGATCGAGACCGCTCTCGAAGATTGGAATCTTGATGAACTGGACTTCCTGTTTATCGAGAACGTCGGTAATCTCGTGTGCCCCTCATCCTATGACTTGGGCGAAAATCTTCGCCTGGTGCTGCTCTCCGTCACCGAAGGCGAAGACAAGCCGCTGAAATATCCAACCATCTTTAACAGCTCGGACGTCGCGGTGGTGACCAAAGTCGACCTGGCCGAGGCCGTCGAATTCGACTGGAACGTCGCGAGTGCCAACATCCAAGCCGTGCGCCCGGGCATGCCAATCCTGCGCGTGTCCGCCAAGACCGACCAGGGTATGGACGCGTGGCTCGCTTCTTTTACCAGCCGCGCGCGGTAAGATCGATTAAATGCTACGGACCACCATGTTACGTGCCCTCACTATCCTCGCTGCCGCCGTGCTCGCACAGGCTCAGCAACCGGCCTCTCCAACAGCTGGAGGACGCCCTCCACAACCACAGGCTATTCAGCAGGTCAAACCTGGCCTCTACATGATCACCGGCGCCGGTGGCAATACCACGGTCCGCGTCACGAGCCAAGGACTAATCGTGGTGGATGGGAAACTTCCCGGCCAGGCGAACTACGATGCTCTGATGGCGCTGATCAAAAGCGTTTCGGACCAGCCCATCAAGTACCTCATCGTGACTCATCATCATGCCGATCACACCGGCAACAACCAAAGATTCTTGGATGCGGGTGTCCAAGTGGTCGGGCATGAAAATCTCAAGACGAACCTCGTCACTTACGCGTCGGATCCCAAACCCGCTCCGCCTAGCATCACTTATTCGGGCGCGGAGCATACTCTTACGCTCGGCGACGTGAAGGTGGAACTACATCACTTCGGACGGGCTCATACCAGCGGCGATACGGTCGTGTATTTTCCCGATCTGAAGGTCGTCGCCGTTAGTGACGTCGTCACGACGGGCAAGACCGGTCCGCTGATCGATTACGCGGGTGGCGGAAGTGCTACCGATTGGACCAACGTGCTGGCGGGCATCCTGGCTCTGGATTTCGACGCGGCCATTCCCGGCAATGGAGACGTCCTCACGAAAGCCGACGTCCAGGCGTACAAGACGAAGTTCGATACCGTGATCGCCCGAGCGCGGGAGTTGGTGCGCATGGGCGTGCCTCAAGATCAGCTACTCGCGCAACTCAAGACCGACGATATCGGATGGGCGCCCAGAGTTCCGAAGGTGGACGCGTTCTACGCGGAACTGTCGGGGTCGAAGTAGACACATGATGCGACGAGCCCTAGTTCTCTTCTTTACTTGCGTGGCCGCTTCTTTGGCGCAGGGCAATCCGGATTGGCACGCCGAATTTCCATCGTTTCAGATCGCCGGAAATCTCTACTATGTCGGTACGGCGGATCTGGCCGTCTACCTGGTCCACACGCCGCGGGGCAACATCCTGATTAACTCCGACTTCAAACAGGATCTGCCGGTCATTAAGAAGAGCATCGAGCAACTCGGGTTCAAATACAGCGATACGAAAATCGTCCTCATCAGCCACGCGCACGGCGATCATGACGAGGGAACGGGCGTGATCCAGAAAGAGACCGGGGCGAAGTTGATGGTGATGGATGCCGATGTTCCCGAAGAGCAGAGCACCGCGCCGGGCCGTCCGGGAGCGCATGTGGATCGCGTTCTCCACGATGGCGCAACAGTGGAACTCGGAGGCTCGAAACTGGTGGCGCATCTCACGCCCGGCCATACCAGAGGCTGCACCACATGGACCATGCAGGAACGCGACGGAGCGCGCACGTTGAACGTGGTGATCGTCGGCAGCCCGAACGTGAACCCCGGCTATATTCTGGTTGGCAACAAAACCTATCCGCAGATCGCCGACGATTACGTGAAGACTTTCGCGGTCCTCAAGAGTCTGCCCTGCGACGTTTTCCTGGGAGCGCACGGCGGCTACTTCGGCCTGAAGGCGAAGTACGAGAAGATGAAGGCCGGTTCGAAAGATGCATTCATCGATCCCGACGGATACAAGGCCTACGTCGCCGAGCGTGACGACACGTTCCGCAAAGAGTGGGAGCGGCAGAAACAAAACCCGGGCTCCGGGGCGCCTTAGACTCCTTCTGTCTTTATCACCTTCGTGGCCTTTGCTTCTCGGAGATGGAACGAATGATCAGCTTGCCGCCACCTGCTTTCGGGAATGGCGGCTCGGCCTGCTCCTCGGCAGCGTCGAGCAATTCCCGAACTTCCGGCGTGCCGAGAGTAGCCGCGCTGTCCAGCCTCACAAATCGGTTCTGGCTTCCACTTCCCTGCAATATCCGATGCGGATCGGGCAGCGTGGCGCCGTGGTAGAAGCTTAGACCGATGCCCTTGGCATTCGCGGCCAACGACACCACACAGTCGGAAGGGCGCTCTGTTGTGCAATAGCCGACCACGAAGAAATTGTAGTTGTCGTACACCAATTCGTTCGCTGTTGGAAAGCGCTTACGCATGGCGGACCTGCACTCGCGAATCAACTTGCCCATGGCCGGATCGAACTTCGCGATAAACCCCTTTAGCTGCTGGTCGGCGGTCTCAGGCATGCATTCCATAGTAGCGAGACTGGGTCGCACCACCCATTGGTCCGCTAAATGGGCCGCGATATACTTCGGGGATGCCGTCCACAACCCTTTGGAAGGTTTCCGTCGCCGCGAGCCTGCTGGCCGTATGCGCGTTTCCTCAAACAACCCCTGTAATCCGGTTGCAAAACCTCGCGCATACCACCGAGAGTCTCGACAAGACTCTGCCGTTTTACCGCGATGTGCTGGGGTTGCCGCTGAACGGTACTCGCGATCCACTGGCACAGCAGCCGCAAAAGCTCGACCAGGAGATGTCCAAATTCACGGCGACAAAGGGCATGAGTTTTCGAGCGGCGTCGTTCCGCATTCCGAACGCAGCCTTCGGGTTTGAGTTGACCGAATTCACTGGCGGGTCACGCAAGCCTGTGCGGCCGAACATCCAGGACGTCGGCGCTGCGACGCTGGCTCTCCAGGTGCGTGATATCGAAAAGGTTCTGGCAAAGGTGAAGGCTTCGGGTGCGCCTATAGTCACCATCGGTGGCGCGCCTGTCAATCCCACCGGGAATCCGAACAGCAAGCTGCGCGAGATCGTGGTCCGCGACCCCGACGGCTTCTTTGTGGAATTGCAGCAGCCCGATCCCCTGCCCGCCTCCGCCGCAAGCACTCCCGGCGACATTCTTGGCGCTTCGGTGCAGTTTTCCATCGAGGATTCCGCGAAGACCGTCGCCTTCTTGCGAGACGCCATCGGATTCAACGCGCGGCCGACTGGATCGCTAGGAACGAATCCCGTGGTAACCAACCTCATCGGCCTGCCAGCAGCGCAATGGCGCATCACGCATGGGAGCATTCCCGGCACCACTCTCGACTTCGGCCTGATCGAATATTCCGGCGTCTCGCGCGCGAAAGTGGTGGCGGGCGCCGAAGATCCGGGATCACCAGCGTTTACGATGGTGGTGCGCGACATTCATGCCGCTGTCGATCAGTGGACAAAGGCTGGCGGTACGGTGGCCAGCACGGGCGGCGGACCCATCGTGCGCGCAAACGGTGCGGGGAACGTGTTCGTCCGCGATGTCAACGGACTGATGTGGGAGTTAATTCGAGACCGCTCCACAACCGGCCCCGTGACGTTCGCGTCTCGTCAGACTTCGAGTTTCCCCGTGCTGTCGCCAAAGCTATCCTGGTGCACACCCAGTTTGTCGAGCAACGACAGCATCAAATTCGACATAGGCGTGTGAGCCGGATAAACCATGTGGCGTCCGCCTTTGAAAGCACCCGAAGCGCCGCCCGCCACAACAATAGGCAGCGGATCGTGATCGTGTTGATTGCCGTTGCTCATGCTGCTGCCATAGAGGACCACCGAACGATCCAGCAGATTGCCGTCGCCATCCGGGGTCGCCTTCAGCTTTTCCAGGAAATAGCCGAGCATCTGCACGTGATACTTGTTGATCAGCGCAAAGCGGTCCATGTTGGCGCGCACATTCGAGTGATGGGAAGCCCCGTGGAACCCGTCGCGCACGCCGCTCGCGGGGTACGTTGCGCCGCTGGTGTCGCGCGCGTACATCATGGTCGAAATTCGCGTGATCTCTGCGCGATAGGCCAGCACTAACAAGTCGAACATCAACTTGATGTGATCCTCGAAGGCCTCGGGAATTCCCACCGGCGCTTCCGGAAGATTCACATTGCTAGCCGCCTGCTCCGTGGCCTTCTGGATGCGACGCTCGATTTCCCGAATGTCGTCGAGATACTCGCCGAGGCGGACGCGGTCGCTGGGATCAAGTGCGCCCTGAAGCCGCGCCACCTTGTCGGTAACGGAATCGAGGATGCTTTGGTCCTGCTTCTTTCGCGAAAGGCGCTGCGCCGAATTGGTTCCGTCGCCGAACAGCCGCTCGAATACCACCTGCGGGCTGTTCTCCATGGGTAGCGGGAGCGTCGGTGTGCGCCACGAGATGGTGTTGAAATAAGCGCAGCCGTAGCCGGAGCCGCAATTCAAGCCGACTTCTTCGATGCCCAATTCAAGCGACGGCAGCGGCGTGTCCTGTCCGATGTGCTGGGCCAGCACCTGATCTATCGTCATGCCCGCATGCACGGAACCTTTCTCCGGGTGCGCGCCGCTCAGAAATACCGCGGCCGACCGGGCGTGATCGGCTCCGGCATCCGAGCCGACGCCGCTGGCTGATGGGTGGGCCAGATTGCTCACCACACAAATTTGGTCCCGCAGTTTTTCAAGTGGCTTTAGGCTCTCCGTGAACTCGAACCCGGAACCTTCCTGCGCCGGGGTCCATTTATCCATGGTGGCGCCGTGCGGAACGTAGATACCGCAGAATCTGGTCTTGGAAACCGCGGCGGTCTTGCTCAGCGGTGTTTGCGCGGGAACCATCGAGTCCAGCAGAGGCAGCGCGAGCGTCACTCCTACGCCCCGCAAAAACGTTCGCCTCGGCAAATGCTTTTTAGTAATGAACATGATTCCTCGCCTCTCAATCTACTTTCTGGCCGTCGTCGCCGTCGGGGCCGCTTCTTTCATTCTCATCTGAAACGGCGCGCTCTTCACAATGCCCAATACCAGCTCGGAGAACCGGTACCGATCGCCCGGAGCCTTGCCGGAAGAAGCCGCGTCGTGCGTGGCGTCCTTCATAATGGCGCGGACCACCGGCATATCGTAATACTTAGTTTCGCGGCCCACCCCGTACATCAACAATTTGTCCGTCATGGCTCCGACGAAGGCTTCAGGACGGTCGAGCAAGGCTTTCCGCAAACTGGCCGGCCCATCCACCCGGGTGCCATCCACCAGTTGGCCGGCTGCATCGATCTTAAATCCAGAATCTACGTCGCGCCACTGGCCGACTCCATCGAAATTCTCGAGCGCCAGCCCGATCGGGTCCATGATTTTGTGGCAAGCGGCGCAGACCGGATTGGCGCGGTGCTGCTCCATGCGCTCGCGGACGGATGTGGCGCGGGCCTGTTCCGAACTTTCCTTGAGCGGCGGAACGTTGGGCGGCGGCAACGGCGGCGGACTTCCCAGCAGGTTTTGCAGTATCCACTTGCCGCGTTGCACCGGAGAAGTACGATTTGCGTTGGAGGTCACCAGCAACATGCTGCCTTGTCCCAGCAGACCTCGCCGGGCATCGCTCGGAACGGGAACGCGCCGGAAGTCAGGCCCGTAGACATTGGCAATGCCGTAATGTTTGGCTAGCCGTTCGTTCACGAAAGTATAATCGGCATCCAGAAGATCCAGGACGGACCGGTCCTCGTGCAGGATGCTTTCAAACAACAATTCCGTCTCGCGCTGGAACGCCTGGCGCAAGTTATCGTCGAAGTCGGGAAACTCGCGTCCATCGGGATTGGAACTCTTCAAATCCCGAAGATAGAGCCATTGGCCCGCGAAGTTGTCCGCCAGCGCACTCGCCCGATCATCGGCCAGCATCCGCCGCGTCTCGCGCTCGAGAACGGCGGGATCATGCAGCTTGCCTTGGATCGCCAGATTCAACAGCTCATCGTCGGGGATGCTGGACCACAGGAAAAAGGACAGGCGCGAGGCTAGCTCCGTATCGCTGATTCGATATCGCTCGCCAGCCGCGACATTGGCGGGCGGCGGCTCGAACCGAAAGACAAACTCAGGGTCGGCCAAAACGCGGCGCAGTGCGATCTCGATTCCAGCCTCAAAGCTCTCGGTTTTATTGCGCTCCTGCTGATAAAAGCTCAGCAACCCCTCGATGTCGTTATCCGAAGGAGCTCTTCGAAACGCCCGTCGAACAAGGTTGGACAAAATTTTGCGGGCGCACGGAATCTCGTCGGCCGCCGCGTTCGGGTGGCACACAAAAATTCGCCGTCGGCTGGGCGTGTCGCCGGGCCCGGTAGCATGGTAGGGGCCAGTGATATCCACGCGGGCCAAGTGCGGCACAGTGTCGTATCCATACTGCATGCCGATATTCGAATCGAACGTGCTGGCTCCAGGCCGATGAACGAGATCCTCGTTGGCCTCATAGCTTTTCTGCAGGAACGCCACGCCCAGTGTTTGGGGACCGGCCGGGACCTTCAACTTGAACTCAAGATGAATGTCCGGAGTCATCTTCACGCGCTCGGCGGCAGGATCGATCGGCGTCTGTTCCGCGGGCGGCGCTCCCTGCTTCGCACGCATGAAGAACATCGGGACAGGTTCCAGCTGGTACAACTTCACGCGCTGGCCATTCAGGGTCACTTCGATCGCCTGACCCTCGGCTCCCTCGCCGAATACCTGCCCGAAGCTGAGTTTCGTCAGCGACAGCTTGATGAGATATTCCCCACTCAGCGGGAAATTGTGCCGTACCACGGTGCCGCCGCGCGTCCCTAGCGGCAAACCATCTAGAGTCTCGGTCTGGCTCAGATCGCCTCGCACCGTGTAAGTGACGTCCAACGGAGCAGTCTCTGGATCTCCAACCGCCAGCCGGCTGACCTTGGCCGCCGCCGCGACGTAACGCTCGAGCAGCGCAGGCGATACACCAAGTACATCGGCAATGTTGTCGAAGCCGTTCGAGGAATCGTCGGCGGGCAGCAGCGTGGCAGCGTCCACGTCCACGGCCAACAAATCCCGAATCGCATTGGCGTACTCTCCGCGATTCATGCGATGCAGCGGCGTCCGGCCGGGGTTCGGACTCGCGGCCGCGGCGCGATCCAGCGCGTCTTCCACGGCACCAGCCAATGCGTCCAGCGTATGCCGGTCCGGCCGGGGCGCGCCAGCCGGCGGCATCAGTCCAGCGCGAAGCTTGCGAGCCACTTTTTCCCAAGTTTCCGCATTCGCCTCCGTACGATGCAGATCCAGCTTGTCGATTGCCAGGCCGCCAGTCTGCAACTTCGAGTTGTGGCAAGTGACGCAGTACTGATTCAATAGCGCCTGCGGCTCTTGCGCGCTCAGTACGACACCAGCGGCGATGCTCAACACCAAAAGTCTCGTCATTATTGGTTAAGCGCCGAACCGGGATTAGGCGCGGGGCTGGACAATTTGTTCAACAGCGCGATAGCTTCGGGTTTCGCCACCGGAGGCCGCACGGCAAGAAAGATTCCTTTCGCGAAAACCATAGGAGTCCGTCCCTCTTTATCCTTCGCGTCGACGACGGCGCCGTGATCGGCGAGGATCTTCAGAATCGAGGTCCACCCGCGATTGGCTGCCCCATGCATGGCCGTCAGACCCAGCGAGTTAGCAGCGTTCACCGGAGCGCCGCGTTCCAGGCAGAGCTTTACCGCCTCCACATAATCCGCTTCGCTGTGGGTATAGGTTTGTCCGGGGATCCAGTTGATGCCGGCCGCGGCCATCAGTGCGGTTGAGCCCTGCACGGTCGCGATATTCGGATCGGCGCCATTTTCGAGCAACAGCCGCATCACTTCGATATCGCCCGAAAGCGCGGCGCGCACAAATGGCGTCTCGCCGTCGAAGTTCACCCAGGAGGCGTCGAATTGCATCAGCCCATGGACCGGAACTGTGTCGGTCTTCAGGTTAGGATTGGCGTCCTTCTTAAGCAACGCCTTGATCAAGTCCAGAGGATCGATCCCGTCGGTGGGAAGGTCACCGTATTTCTCGTGATTGAAATTGCGCAGATCGATCGCCGCGAAGAGTGCCGCGCGATGATAATCGTCAGCCGCGTTTGGGTCTGCGCCGCGTTTCAGCAGCTCGGTGGCGATTCCGACCTGCCCATTCAGCAGAGCGATCACCAACGGCGTGGTATGGTTGCCCGACGACTGGCCGATGTCCGCTCCGCGATCCAGCAGCAGCCGCATCATCGGGGCATTGCCGTCGCGAATCGCAAACAGCAGCGGAGTCATTCCGCCATTGGGCGTTGGTAGCGCGCGTTGCCGGATGATCCCGTTCCCGGACGCTGCGGCTGGTCGGGCCGCCACGTATTCGCCCTTAGTGATCGTGACGTTGGTATGAGCATTGATGTCGGCGCCGCGCTTCAAAAGCAGTTCGACCACGTCAGCATGATTTTCCAGCACCGCCCACATGAGTGCCGTCTGCCCATGCTCGGTGTCCTTCGCATTCACGGCCGCTCCTCGATCCAGAAGCAACGTGACTGCATCCGCCTTGCCGACTCGAGCCGCGGTCATGAGAGCGGTTTCGCCGCCCGGATTGGCGCTGTTCGGATCGACGCCCGCGTCCAGCAGTTTGCGAATCATGGCCGCGCTTCCGTTGAGAGCCGCGAGACTGATCGGCGTAACGCCGTACCGATTCGCCGCCTTCACATCCGCGCCGGCTTTGATCAAAGCTGCGGCGGTCGCGAGGTCATCGTGACGAACGGCCCAGTGCAAGGGTGTGGTGCCATCCGGGTCGACCGCGCCTGTGCCCAGCTCGGCGGCGATTAAAGAAATCGCACTCATGCCGCATAGCAACCCTACGAACACAGTCTTCCAGACCATCCAGCACCTCCGCTAACTTATTGTATTCGATCAGCGGACCCGGCTTACGTCAAGCCCGTTGGCAAGGGCGCGGGCAGCGGACTTGACTCAGTTTGAAATGGTCAGTAGCACTCCGGCCCGACCCGCCGGATTTTGCGATATTGCTGTCTTGTCAGCTCGATCCGCTTTCGCAGTGCGCTCTGAAGCGCTTGCAGTCGCGGGGTTCTATATTCGCTGCAAATGACAGCATTCCAAACGTCACCCGTCCTTGAGTCCACGGCGTAATGGCCAGCAATCGGACTGACATCGCCAGTGCTGTTCCACAAGCCTGCAAAGAAGTAGAACTCCGGATAATCTGGGGCTCCATAATCATCCAGGTGGAAGCCTTCCAAATTGGTTGTTAGAGCGGGGAGTGCAGCCAGCACCAATTCGCGCCCTTCGTCCACGGTCAACAGACGAGAGGACGCGCCTCTCGCGAAAAGAGCGGCAGACAGGCCAAGGATGGCCACCTGCAGCCATCGACTGGAAGGAGGCAATGAGACATGCTATCAAAGCCAAGGGATTATCAAACAAGTCCACGACCAGAACTTTGACATGCGTTCCAATAGCAACATAGACTGAACGCTATGCTGCGGAAGATCCTCGTAGGTGTGGCCCTGGGACCGGTCGCTGGCCTTATTCTTTTTGTGGCGAAGGCCCAACCACCCGCCGCCCCAACTGAACGCGCGGCCCCGCGAGGCGCCATCGATGGCCGTCTCACGTGGTTCGACCGGCAAGGCAAAGCGATCGGCACCATCGGCGAGCTCGGCGTCTATCGTACCCTCGCGATTTCGCCCGACGGAAAGCGCGTGGCGGTTGAGCGAACCGATCCGCAGACGCAGAACAAAGACATCTGGCTGGTGGACTCGGCCAGCGGCGCGACCACTCGATTCACCTCCGATCCCGGCTGGGACGCCTTTCCCACCTGGTCTCCCGACGGCAGCCGCATTGTCTTCACGTCCAATCGAACCGGCGCATATGACCTCTACCGGAAGTCCTCGAGCGGCGCGGGCAACGAGGAGCTGCTCTACCAATCCACCGAAGGGAAGGGTCCGAACAGTTGGTCGCCCGATGGGAAGTTTCTGATCTACTACAGCCTCGGCCAGCCGACCCACTTGCGACTTTTGGCCGCCGATGGACCCCCGGACCGCAAACCGACGCCTCTTATCGATCCTCAGTTCTCAAGCGTCACGGGAAGATTCTCGCCCGACGGCCGCTGGATCGCGTATAGCTCGAATGAATCGGGAAAGAATGAGATTTCCGTGCGCCCATTCGACGCGGCCACGGGAACTACGGGCGCCCCAATTCTTGTGACTCAGGGTGGCGGCACGACTCCCCTTTGGCGCGGAGATGGCAAAGAGCTGTTCTACATTGCTCGTGATGGAACGGCCACGGCTCTCGAAGTCAAAGCCGGGGCCACTTTTCAGGTTGGAGCTCCGAAGCCCTTGTTCAAGGTCCCCACAGGATTGCTGTTTTGGGATGTGGCGCCCAACACTTCCGGCGACGGGACACGTTTCCTAATGCCCGTGCCCGGCAGCTAGAATCTGGCAATCGCCGGCACAACTGTTCTAGACTTACGACACTGGAGGAAGAACATGTTACTCAGAAACTCTCTTACCCTTTTGGCGATTCTGGCGGCCGCCGGCGTTGGATTCCGGCTTGGTCGATCAAACACTGCGCACGCGGCCGGCAACGGTCACGTGTTTGAAGTGCGCACCTACACCGCGGAGCCCGGCAAGCTGGACGCGTTGCACGCTCGCTTCCGCGATCATACCGTTCAGATCTTCAACAAACACGGGATGAAAAGCGTCGCTTACTTCGCTCCCAGCGACGAGCCCCTCTCGAAAAACACATTGATCTACATTTTGGAATTCCCCAGCCGCGATGCTGCCAAGAAGTCCTGGGACGAATTCCGGAGCGATCCCGAGTGGCAGAAGGTTCAGAAGGAGTCGGAAGCCAACGGAAAGCTGGTCACGAAAGTAGAATCAGTTTTTGCGGAACCCACCGACTACTCGCCCTTGAAGTAATCTACTCGCTCCCGCCCGATATCGGCGCACCGTCCAACACGAACGTCAACAGCTTCGGCAATCCCGGCGGCGTCGTGGACGGAGGAGGCGGAGGCAGTCCTACGGACGGTATCACTTTACCCGTGCCGCCCATCAAAGAGATGTACTGCTTGCCGTCGATCATGTATGTGATCGGCGGACCCATCCCGCCATGCAGGCCGGTCTTCAGATCCAATAGTTTCTCCCCGGTATCGGCGCGATAAGCCACCAGCCGCCCGTCGGGAATCACCTGCAACACCAGGTTCCCCGCCGTGGAAACAGTCCCGCCACCCAGTGCACCGCCGCCAGACGCATGCCAGCGCTCCTTTTGAGTCACCGGGTCCCATGCGACCAAAAGATTGCGCTGCCCTTCCGGAGGAGCTGGTCCGATGGCCGGCGGAGAGGGCTTGGTTTTCGCGGGCGCCTGGGCCGTGGGCGCACCGGCGGTGTCCGGAGTCGCGGTCTGAGCTTTCGGCCGGATGATACCCAAGTTCTTTTCGCCCGGCTTGTAAACAAAATTCTCATCGGCGGTGTATCCGTTCACGCCGCCGTTGGACGTTGGAACATACACGAGGCCCGTGCTCGGATTGAACGACATGGGCGACCAGTTATGTCCACCTCCTGGTCCAGGTGTGAGCATTACCGTCTCGGCGCCGTAGTGGGCTTCCTCATTTACGATCGGCCGCCCAGTCACTTCGTCCAGGCCCTTGGCCCACGTCACTTGCACCCATGGCTGACCTGAGATGAACTGCCCCGTCACGCGATCCAGCACGTAGTAAAAGCCGTCTTTATTGGCCTGCATGAGGACTTTGCGTTGCCGTCCCTTGATGGTGAGATCGGCCAGCATCAACTGCTGCACGCTGTCATAGTCCCAGGAATCGCCCGGAACCATCTGGAAATACCATTTCATTTCGCCCGTATCCGGCCGCACCGCTACCACCGAGCAGGCGTAGAGGTTATCCTTGCCTTTCGATTTGCGAAGCTGCTCGGGCCACGGTCCCGCGTTGCCGGTGCCGACATAAATCAAGTCCGACTCGGGATCATAGGCTATCCCGTCCCAAACAGTGGCGCCGCCGCCCATCTTCCACGCCTCTGGCGACCATGTCTCGGCCGCCTTTTTCATGGCCGCATTCTCGAACGGCTTGGACGGATCGCCAGGCACGGTATAGAATTTCCACGCAAAACGGCCGGTAGCTGCATCGAACGCGGCGAAAAATCCACGTACGGGATACTCCGCGCCGCTGACGCCGATAATCACTTTCCCCTTCGCCACTCGCGGAGCCATCGTGATGCTGTAGTTCTCCTGCGGATACGCGACCCGCGCTTCCCACACCGGCTTCCCAGTCTCCGCATCCAGCGCCTGCAGCCTTCCATCGATGATGGGTGCGATGATCAGGTTCTGATAAATCGCCAGTCCGCGATTCACAACCCCGCAGCAGATACTTGGAAACACCGCCGTCTGGTTCACTTGCGGATCCCAGCGCCAGCGCTCTTTCCCAGTGCGCGCATCCAGGGCGAACACCACGCTCCAATTCGTAATGCCATAGAGCGTTCCGTTCCACACCAACGGAGTCGCCTCCTGATTGCCGCCTCCCTGGCCAACGTCGTACGACCAAGCCAATCCCAGCCGGCGCACATTCGCGGCGTCGATCTGCTTCAGCGGGCTGTAGCGGGTTTCCCCGGGATTCTGGCCGTAGGTCAGCCATTCGTCCCCGCTTTTGGCGGTGTTCTTCAGAACGTTATCGTCCACTCGCGGGGCCGTCTGACCCAGGAGAATCGAAGCCGTCAAAACCCCCAACCAGATCGTCTTGCGCATATGCATATCTTACTCGGAAGATTGCGAGGGCAAGGTCAAATAACGGCTCACGATGACCGTAGCGAGATTGGCCTGCTCGGACTCAACGCTGCGGCCCAGACGCGCAAACTCGCCCGCGGCCGCTTGATGAGCCTCGTATTCGCGCCGTAGGAGTGCCTGGACCTCACCTGAGTCCAGATGCCGCCGCTCGACTTCGTGTTGAGGCGGTTCCGATTTGGCGGCAAGCGGCACGGCGCCAGCGTTGTCTATGGCTGCAATGAGCCCCCTTAGGACTGATACATCCAGGGATTGCCGCCCCTTAATGGCCGCGCGCAGGTCCGTCTGCAGTTTCTGGCGCATTGCCTTTGCGGCGTCTGGCTGACGGGAGATCGTGTGATCGCCCCCTCTGCGATCCCACAGAAGAATTGCCGCCAACCGACAGGGAATCCGGCTTGTTGCCGGGCCGGGCTAGGCGGCTAAGAGCAGTTTAGCAACGGCCTGCCAATGAAGCCGCAGGAAGCACAACGGAGACGCGACAGAGAGGACATTGGACCTTGCTGAGCGTACAAATCTACTCTCCTGATGCTTGAGCAATTAGCGACCCGCGTTCCCGCAGATCGATCGTGAACATCAGCACCATATCCCCGTCCCATTCAACATCAACCAAGCGTGTCCCATCCAATGGACCGTTCACGACAGTCACGATAGCGCCCTTCGGTACAGTAACCGGTATACGCTTGCCATTCGGCAGGCTCATGATGGCCAAGGTAGGTGTGTTGAGCTTGTAGTATTCGCCTATCACGGATGCTCCGTTCTACCCGGAAGGAAGAGGAGCGCCCAGCAGTAACGAAAGGAGGGCTCTTTGATCGAGGTGAATTCAACTATGGCAGACTTGAGAGAAGAGCGCTGGCCTAAACTGCTCACTACCGCCTCCGTTTAATGTAAAATCGTCGGTTACCGGAACGGTGTGTTGCGCGGTGTCTGCCAGAGCAGAATTGGCGCGGCTTGTGCTGCAAATGTTGAAGGACGGACATTCTGTGCCTTCACACGATGCGTTCCAATTACGAAACTGGGCTGTCACCTCCGAGGATTCCGTGCTCCCATTGCAAGAGATCGCACGCCGCATCCTCAGTGAAGAAGAGGATAGCGAGTCGCGCTCGACTTGAATTGCGCCCTCGGGCTGGGGCGCAGGCATTTAAGAGTTATGCAGGCAGTCCTATTTGTAGGAAAACTTCAGCGACCCATTGTCGGCTATCCAGAGGACTGCCCGGTTGTGATTTTGCCACTCCCGCATCCGCGCCAAGGGCAATGGCCCTGTCGAGAACGGTCCGCCGCCCGATCGACACGGCGATAATTTTCAGATCGCCTTTGCTCGCCGCTAGTTTGGTGATCAACTCGAAGCCGCCGCCCATCGGCATGAAAACGTCAATGATCGCTAGCGAAAAATTAAGTTCATGCTGATTCAATAGACCTATTGCAGATAGCGCATCTTTTGCGCCAAGGACCAAATAACCACGCTCTATGAGGATCTGTGCGAGTTGAGAAATGAAGACAGGATCGTCATCTACGATCAAAACAAGTCATTGGCTCGACCCTTTTGGCGACTCCGGCACAGCAGCCATATAAAACAAAGCGTAGCGCACACAGATTCAGATGGGATGAGAAGGCCGGTCCCTCGGCGGGATGCGATACGCTCCCAATGAGAAACGCACTCAACGTGCAATCGAAAGGAGACCGGCCATGAAGGAGCATATCACCGCAAAAGAGTCTGCGGTAACTAGGAAAAGAGCCAACCGAAAGCTGACAGTAGGAATCGATCTGGGCGATCGGAGCAGCCGCTACTGCATATTGGACGAGCAGGGCGAAGTCCTGGCAGAAGGCAGCCTGGCGACGACCAAGAGAGGATTTGCCCAGGTGTTTGGATCGAAACCGCGGAGTCGATTGGCGTTGGAAGTGGGCACGCATTCTCCCTGGGTCAGTCGATATCTATCGGATCTGGGCCATGAAGTCATCGTGGCGAATCCGCGCCGGGTACGGCTGATCACTGACAGCACCCGCAAGGATGACCGGCTCGATGCGAAGACATTGGCCCGGCTGGCGCGGATCGACCCGGAGTTGCTGAGTCCGATCCGGCATCGGAGCGCGCAGTCGCAAGCGGATCTGATGGTAATCCGGGCGCGGGCAGTGCTGGTGGAAGCGCGGACGATGTTGGTCAATGCCGCGCGGGGGTTGACGAAGTCCTACGGGGAGCGTTTGGGAAGTTGCGGCACGGGCCAGATTCGCGAGGAGCTCGCAACGTCCCTGAGCGAGCCATTGCAAAACGCGTTGAAACCGCTGCTGGCCGAGGTGGAATCAGTCAGCGGGCGCATCCGGGCATACGACGAGCAGATCGAAAACATAGCGCAGAGTCGATATCGGGAGACCGCGTTGTTGCAGCAAGTGCATGGAGTGGGTACACTCACCGCGCTGACCTATGTGCTCACGGTGGACGACCCGCATCGATTCCGCCGCAGCCGAGATGCCGGTGCCTACTTTGGATTGCGGCCCCGGCGGAGAGAGTCCGGCGATAGCCGGCCGCAGTTACGGATTACTAAAGAAGGCGATGCGTACATGCGAAAACTCCTGGTGCAGTGCGCGCATCACATTCTGGGTCCCTTTGGACCGGACAGTGATCTAAGGCGCTGGGGATTGGAGCTGGCCGCACACGGCGGGAAGAACGCGAAAAAGCGTGCACTGGTGGCGGTAGCGCGGAAACTGGCCGTGCTCCTGCATAAGCTGTGGGTGACAGGAGAAGTATACGAACCTTTGCATGTCCGCAAGGGCAGCAAAGCGGTAGCGGCATAAAGAGAGATGGAGTTTTGCGAAGGCTCGCCGAGTTCGGGCGACTGCGTGTAGTGTGCGGACCGGCGCCGCGCCGCAAGTGACGGGGTGGTGGCCAGGTCGGCATTTAGATTGCAGCGCCCGTCAGATTTGCGGACCCCAACTGGCACGTAGCCAATCAAGGCTTCAAAAAAGTGCGAATGGAAGCGGGGCGATGAGGCGAGGACCTTTGGACGTGAGAGCCAGGACAAGGTAGCCTGCCATTCCCTCGTCTCTGACGATTTGGCATCGCGGCCACCCGTCCAGGCTACCCTCTGGCTCGCTGCGCTCGGCCTGGACTGGGCCCGACCGCGATGCGGGGGAGTTTCCGTTTACGAGAGAATGGCAGGCTGTGAATGAATTTGCTTGACAGGGACCGGCCTTCTCATGGAAGCGCACTACGGTAGCGGGCTACTTTGCTTCGGCCTCCGATAGGCATGACACAATGCTGGAAGCCTCGGAGGGGGTCAAAAAGATGGACCTGCAGATTGATATCGAACTACAGGGAGGGCTTATGTTAGTCACCGCGAGGGGTACTCTTGCATTCGACGCAGTCTTGCGGATCCTCAAGCAAGTGTGCGATACAGCAGCTGAAAAGCAAGTTAAAAAGATTCTCGTGAATAGTCTCGCGGTGGACGGAGACCTCACCACCCTTGAGAGGTATCAACTCGGCGTAGAAGTAGCGGCATACATCATGCAGCGTCAGAAGAACACAAGGCTGGCGTTTGTTGGCCAACCACCACAAATGGACGGCTTTGGCGTGCGCGTTGCCCAAAATCGAGGGATGACAGTCGAAATGTTTTCGAGCCAACAGGAAGCGTTGAACTGGCTCGCCATTTGGCCAAGTTGATCCGGTCCAGTCACGAAGTAGCCCTACTACCCGAAATTCAGCCAAGCAGATTTAACGCACTACCGCCCGCTTCCCAGCCCGCCTACCATTTGTGAAAAAATAGACTGGATGCTCAGACCCGGCTGCAAATCCTCGGCTTTCGCGGTCCTGATCATCTCCTTGGTCTCGCTCCAACCCGCAGCCATAGGGCAGACTTCGGCCGGGAGTGCGCCCGCCGCAAACGCACCCGATCGATATCACGCGATGTTGGCCACCTACTGCTTCACCTGCCACTCCACGCGCGCGAAGATCGGCGGCCTCGCGTTGGACAATCTGGATCTAAACGCCGCCGCGAATGACGCCCGCACCTGGGAGAAAGCTCTGCACAAACTGCGCGGACATTTGATGCCCCCGCCGGGCAACCCCCAGCCGCCGCAAAAGGATGTGGAATCGTTCGTCGCCTGGATGGAGAACACGCTCGATTCCCACCCCAAAGGTCCCACCGCAGGCTATGTTCCCATCCAGCGCCTGAACCGCACGGAGTACGCCGCATCGGTGAAAGCTCTGGTGGGCGTGGAGGTCAATCCGAAGGACGTCCTGCCGCAGGATATCCAGGTACAGGGCTTCGACAATATTGCGGACGCTCTGAGCGTTTCGCCCGCATTCCTCGATCAGTACATCACCGCCGCCCGGCACGTTGCGAAGCAGGCGATCGGCGATCCCGGCCATGTCGCGAATGTGAAGTACTCCATCGCAAGAAATCAGAACAGCGACGATCCATTCCCTCTGGGCACGCGTGGCGGCGTGCGGTTCAAACACAATTTTCCAGCCGACGGCGAGTATCGCATCAATCTCGACGACCTTTCGGTGGGCTTGTACACCAGCACCGTTGAAAATGAGAGCACGCTGGTGATCATGATCGATGGTCGGATTGTGTTCCGCAAACCCATCGGCGGGCCCGCCGATCAGGCTCTCGCGGATCGCAAGGCAGCGGATGGACGCGCCGCAATCATGGATCGGTTTTCGAAGATCCCAGTGCAAATGACGGCGGGCGTGCACGATGTCGTCGTCGCGTTCATCGACCACGCCCATGTGGAATCCGACGAGATCGTTGCCGGGGGCTTCAACGGCATCGGCGTCCTCGGCTTCGGCGATGGCAATAACCGCATGGCGCGCCTGACGAACGGCATCGAAATCAATGGACCGTTCAATTCAACTGGCGTGTCGAAAACCGCCAGCCGTGCCTTGATTTTTGTATGCGATCCCCACAAAACGGGCGAGCCCGCCTGCGCGAAACAGATTACCGAGAACCTGGCGCGACGCGCGTTCCGGCGGCCTGTGACCGTCGAAGATGTGGCTCGCCTCATGCCGTTTTACGAAGCAGGTCGCGAGAATGGCGGCAGCTTCGATCAGGGAATCGAGCACGTGGTAGCGGCCGTATTGGTCAGCCCGGATTTTCTCTACCGTGCGATTCGCGCGCCCGACGGCACAGCTCCAAACTCCGAATTCGCCCTTACCAACCTCGAACTCGCCTCCCGACTCTCGTTCTTCCTTTGGAATACCGGCCCGGATGAGCAACTTCTGACACTCGCCTCGGCCGGCGGCTTAACCAAGCCCGGAGCGATGGAAAAGCAGGTGACGCGAATGCTGGCCGATCCCAAGGCCTCCAGCCTGGTCACCAGTTTTGCGATGAAGTGGCTGAATCTCACCACGCTCGATTCCGTTCAGCCCGATCCGAAGTTGTTCCCCCGGTTCAACGACCGGCTGCGGCATGATTTCTCGAAAGAAGCGGAAGATTTCACCAGCAGCATCCTTTTGGAAGACCGTAGCGTGGTCGAGCTCCTCACCTCGAACCACACCTTCCTGAATGACGAACTGGCTCGCCTCTACGGCGTCCCTGGCGTGGTCGGCCCCCAGTTCCGCGAGGTCACGCTTACCGAAAAAGAACGCGATGGTCTGCTGGGCAAGGGCGCGGTTCTGCTGCGGACTTCGTATGGCGACCGTACGTCGCCCGTATTGCGGGGAGCCTGGGTGCTGGACAAGCTTCTTGGCACGCCCCCAACGCCCCCTCCGGCGAACACCGCAACCGACCTTTCTCAAAAGGCAGGCGAGCTGCCGAAGACAGTGCGGGCGCGGCTCGAGCAACACCGCGACAAGGCGAGCTGCAGCCAATGCCACGGAGTAATCGATCCCATCGGTCTGGCTTTCGAGAATTTCGATGGGATCGGCGAGTGGCGCACCGTGGACCATCAGGCGAACGCGCCGATCGACGCCAAAACGGTGCTGCCGAATGGCGTCCCTATCAACGGGGTTGTAGAACTCAGGGCGCAGCTGGTCGCGCGGCCAGCCACGTTCGCCGAGGCGTTCACCGAAAAGCTCATGATGTACGCTGTCAACAGACAGTTGGAATATTTCGATATGCCTCAGATTCGGGCGGTCGTTCGCGGGGCCGCGAAGGATAATTACAAGTTCTCGTCCATTGTTTTGGGAATCGTCGACACGGATTCGTTTCGTAAGCAGGAAAGCGGAAAATGAACTCAGCTGTTGTCGGTGTTTATCTGTGTTAATCAGTGGCTAGATAGGGAATCACATGTTCATCACGAAGAAACACATTGCCCGCAGAACGATACTGAAGGCCGCCGGAGTGAAGTTGGCGCTCCCGTTTCTCGAAGCCATGGTGCCCGCCGCCACCGCGCTGGCCCAAACTGCCGCTGCTCCCAAGATGCGGGCCGCGTTCTTCTACATTCCCCACGGCGCCATCATGTACAACACGTCGCACGGCCCCGCCATGGACAAGTGGACGCCCAGCGGCTCCGGTGCGGATTTCAAGCTCAGCCCGATCCTCGCTTCGCTCGAGCCCTATAAGAGGTACGTGACGTCTTTCGGCAACCTGGAAAACGCGGCTACCGCGGGATCGGTGCATACGTTCAATCCCGCGACGTGGCTGAGCGCCACGCGTCCGGATACCGGCGGTCCCAAGGCTCACATGGCCACGACGCTCGATCAGGTGATCGCCAAGTTCATCGGCCAGGACACTCCGCTGCCGTCTTTGGAACTGGCCTCGGAGACTACCGTGCAAACGGCGGCGGGCGGCGGCGGCTCTTACACAACTCTGTCTTTCCGCGACGTAGAATCGCCGCTGCCGATGGAGTACAATCCGCGAAAAGTCTTTTTGCAGCTCTTCGGGGAAGGCGACAACCCGCAGGAACGCGCGGCAATCAGTCATCAAACGGGAAGCCTGCTCGATCTGATGCTGGACCGCACCAAGAAGCTCCAGGGCGAACTCGGGAGCACCGACCGTGCCGTGCTCGACAGCTACCTCGACAGCGTTCGCGAGATTGAGCGCCGGACCCAGATGGCCAACTCTAAAGGTCCTTCGAGCATCAAGATTCCCGATGCGCCGGTAGGGCAATTAGACAAGTTCGATGAACAGGTGAAGTTAATGTTCGACCTGCTCGCTCTCGCGTTTCAGGCCGGCCTCACTCGTGTCGCATCCTATATCATGGTCGCCGAAGGCACCGAACGCACCTACAACCACATCGGCGTCTCGGACTCGTTCCATCCCGTATCCCACCACGCCAACGATCTGGACCGAATCAACAAGCTGGTCAAGATCCAGACCTGGCACGTGGAAAAATTCGCGGAATTCGTGAAAAAGATGTCGGAAACTCCCGACGGGCAGGGCAGTCTGCTCGACCATTCCATCTTTATGTACGGGTCGAACATGAGCAACTCCGACCTGCACAACAATTATCCGGAACCGAACATTTTGGTTGGCGGCGGCGCCGGCAAGATGAAGCTTGTCGGCCAGCATTTGCTGCTGCCGGAGAAGACCCCGATCGCAAATCTCCACCTGACGCTGTTACAGAAGGTGGGGTTGGAACGCGACAAGTTCGGCGACAGCACCGGCACGATTGCGGGAGTGTAATGAACAGAAGAGAAGTATTGAAGCTCGGTGCACTTGGCGTCCTGGCCTCACGTAGGATATTTGCCCAGCGGCGCATCTCGGAAAAAATAGTCGTACTCGATGCCGGCGGAGCGAATGTGGTGGCGTTCAACTCAGGCGACGGGCTCGTCTTGGTGGACAGCGGAGCGCCGAATGGTTTCGCTGCTCCCTCGAAAGTGCAGATACTTTTCAACACTCACTATCACACCGATCAGACCGGCAACAACGAAATCTTCGGGGCAGCGGGAGCGAAGATCCTCGCGCACGAACGCACGCGCCAATGGATGTCAACCGACTATTGGGTTCCCTCCGAAGATCGCTACGAGAAAGCCCGCCCCAAAGCCGCCCGACCTACGGAAGTTTTCGAGACTACCGGCTCTTTGAAATTTGGCGACGAACAGATCGACTACGGCTACCTCGAATTGGCCCACACCAGCGGCGACATTTACGTGTTCTTTAAAACTTCGAATGTTCTTGCCGTCGGTGACGTCGCGTCGCCGCTCCGCGATCCCGCGCTCGATTGGTTTACCGGCGCCTGGATTGGTGGCCGCGTGGACGCTATGGATGTTTTGCTCAAGCTCGCCAATGAACAGACGAAGATTGTGCCCGCGTATGGTCCCGTCATGACCCGAGCCGAATTCAAGGCGGAACGCGACATGATGGACGAGCTTCGCGTGCGCCTGTTTAACCAGGTTCGTGAGGGCGAAGGACCCCAGGACATGCTCGACGATGGCCTTCTGAAAGGCTTGGCCCGAACGTTTAAGGATCCCTACAAATTCGCGTATGACGCAGCCAAAGGTCTGTGGGCTCATCATGACAAGATCGATGCCAATGTCGTCTAGAATCCTCACACTTCTCTTTGCCTCCGTCGCTCTGCCGGCGTTCGCCGAGGTGCCGAAGGGTTCTCTCGCCACTCTCATTGAGGAGGGACACAGCAAAGCCGCGCTAGCTCAGATTCGCGCCGGAGCGGATGTGAATGAGGCCCAGCCCGACGGTACCCGCCCTATACATTGGGCAGTCTACAAGTTGAATTACGAGCTCCTCGATGCGCTGATCGCAAAAAAAACGAAAGTCGATGTCGCCAATGAATTCGGATCCACGCCGCTCGGAGAAGCGGCCAAGCTGGCCGATGCCCGGATGGTGAAAACACTCCTGGACGCCGGTGCGAAGCCCGACAATCCCAATCAGGACGGCGAGACCCCGTTGATGCTGGCCATTAAGACCGGGGCGCTGCCCGTGGTCGAAATGCTGATCAAGGCCGGAGCGAATGTCAACGCCAAGGAAACGTTTCACAATCAAACCGCGTTGATGTGGGCTGCTGCTGCTCCGAAAAATGCAGCGGAGATGGTGAAGCTCCTGCTTTCGAAAGGCGCCGACTTCAAGCCTCGGGCTCTCTATAGCGATTGGGGAAGTCAGATTACGTCCGAGCCCCGCGCGCAGTATCGCCCGGTGGGCGGCCTCACCGCGCTGTTGTATGCGGCCCGCGACGGCTGCTATGAGTGTGTCGAAGCGCTGATCGGCGCCGGTGCCGACGTGAATTACCCAACTCCTGAAGGTGTCACGCCGCTCGCGCTTGCGCTCGATAACGACCATAACGAGGTCGCCAAGACGCTGCTCGATCGCGGCGCGAATCCAAATATCTGGGACTGGTGGGGCCGCACGCCGCTCTACATCGCCATCGACAGAAGAGAAGCCGTACTCGCTCCCCTCCGAACTGGGATCGCCACCATCGGCAACCGCCCCGCTCCCTTTCCAACTCACGCTCCCGGCCACCCGCCGGTTTCCAACATGGAAATGATCCAAGCACTGCTGGACGCGGGAGTGGATGTGAATCCGCAACTCAATATGCATCGCCCCAGCCGGGGCGGAAACAGCGGACGTTTCGTCGAGGAGTTTTATAACACCGGATGCACGCCGCTGATGCGCGCTACCATTGCCAGCGACGTGGAGCTGGTGCGAATCCTGCTCGACAAGGGAGCTGACCCGAATATCAGCGGCATGGGCGTGACGCCATTCCTGATTGCGGCGGGCGTGGGAACCGGCGGAAGAGGGACTGGGTTGGCGTCCGCTACCAGCACGGGCTTTCCCCCAAACATTCCGATCATGGACCTGCTGATCGCGCATGGCGCCGATATGAACGCGCAAGTCACCGGCATGCTGACGTATTCCCTACGGATCACCCGCGCGCCATCTTCCACGGAAGGTATGACGGCGCTGCACGTCGCGGCCCAAAGGGGCAGGGCAGATCTGGTGCGTTATCTGTTAGCGAAGGGCGCCAAAACGGATTTGATCGATGGCAATGGCAAAAAGCCGATCGATCTGGTCGGTACCGTCGCTGCGGTTCCAGCGGCTCCGGCCGCGGCTGCAGCCGACGCAGTAGCCAAGCCAGCAAATCCGGCCGAAACTCGCGCCCTGCTGCAAAACGCGCACTAACCGATCGAGAACACGCGGCCTTTGTGCATGCCCCACAGGATTTGCACCAGCCGGTGGGCGATCAACTCGTGCAGCGTCAGGAGTTCACGATGCGCCGATGTAATACCCTGCGCATCTCGAGGATCGCCGGAATATTCGGCTCCAGCCTTGAGCGCATCGGTGGCCTCCTTGATCACCGGATCGGCCATTGCCTCGCCCGACATCTCCCATAAAGTGATGAAGCGATCCACGGCGGAAGGGAAGCTCACCTCGAACACGCCGAACTGGCTGGTGGTTCGCGGAGGCTTGTAATCGAGGTTGAAGGGTCCGGCGTAGTTGTGGCTGCGCAGCAGGACCAGGACGTTGAGCCAGTCGAGCGGGTTCACCAGACCGACTCCAATATCGACATCGTGCTTCAGCCGGTAGCCGTCATTAATATCGAAGTGGAAAAGTTTGCCCGCCACAAGTGCACGCGCGAGTGCCGCCCGCGGCGCGCCGCCCCACATGAGTTCGTGCAGATATTCGGGATTCAGGCCCACCATCTCCGCGTGGGTCAGAAGGCCTGAAGCAATAAACGCAAGCATGGCGTCGCTTGTGGGAAGAAGGATTTCAGCCTGGGGCTCGAACGGTTTTGCCTCCAGGCAGTGCTTTAGCGGCGAGCGGCCACGCTGCGTTGATACTTGAATGTCGTGCTCACATGCGGCGTTCAGTGCTTCGGCATACCAGCGCAAAGTTTCGGTTTCTTCCACCGCTCCTTGCACGTAGTAGCCGAGCGAACCGGGCCAGTACACTGCGAAGCTGGCGCCCAGTTCGTGGCCGATGTCGACATTGTTGCGAACCCTGAATTTCGCGTACTCGCGCACCTGCGGCGATTCGGCTGCCGGACCAGCCGCCCATACCGCGTGGTGGAAAGTCTCGGCGGTCACCATCGAACATCGGACGCCGTATTTGTCGAGCGCTTTTTTGATGCGTTCGAGGATCTCGGCTTGCTTAGGAGTGCCCAAAGCATCCGTCGGAATGACATCGGTATCGTGCGTGCACCAATGTCCGATGCCGATTTCCCCGTAATGCCGGATGACATCTTCAAACCCGAGCGGTGGCCTGGTAGGAGCATGGAACAAGGCGCTGCCGTCATAAGCGGCAGCCCATTGCGGGCCCGAGATGAAATATTTTCGGCGGATTTCCGGGCTATAGGAACCGCCGCAGGCCTTCATTAACCGTGATACGAGGGATTGTTGTTGCTCAATTGGAATCGGTTTCATGCAGTCTATCGTTGTACCATGAGCGTTGTATCATGAGCACGACGCGAGGCAGGCGAATCGGGTTGGTGTTAGCGTGCATGGCCGCGTTCCGTCTGCACGCCGAAACCGGTCACGACGCTTGGCTCCGGTATCAAGCCCTGCCGTCGCGCGTGGCTGAAGCGGATATTCAAGCACTGGGCGAATCAGTGACGTTGTTGGGTGGTTCCGAAGTATCGCGCGACGAACTCTCGCGAGGTCTCAAGGGAATGCTCGGTCGCGTTCCCCGTATCGAAGTCGGGGAAGCGATTCCATCGGACTTACCGGGCGACGGCTTCCGCATCAAGACCATGCGGCAAGGATCAACACATTACACGGTCGTCGCCGGCGGAAGTGAACGCGGCGTCCTTTATGGCGTCTTCGCGCTGTTGCGTAAGACCGCTCTCGAGCAGCCCCTCGAATCCTTGGATGAAACAGAGGTTCCCCGTGCGCCCATCCGCTGGGTGAACCATTGGGACAATCTGGACGGGTCAATCGAGCGTGGTTACGGAGGCCGCTCCATTTTCTGGGACAACCGGAAGGCCCACTCCGATTTGTCGCGTGTCTCCGATTACGGCCGCCTTCTGGCATCGATCGGCATCAACGCATGCTCTATCAACAACGTCAACGCCGATGCCCAGATTCTCGCGCCTGAAATGCTGCCTGAGATCGCGCGTATCGCCGCGGCTTTCCGACCATGGGGCGTTCGCGTCGCGATTTCCGTCGATTTCGCGAGCCCCAAAACATTGGGAAAAGTGGACACCTTCGATCCTCTCGATCCGCGCGTCGCCGCATGGTGGAGTGCCAAGGTGGATGAGTTGTATCGCGCGATTCCGGATCTGGCGGGAATCATTATTAAGGCCGATTCGGAAGGTCGCGTGGGACCCTCGGCCTATGGGCGAACGCACGCCGATGCTGCAAACGTGGTGGCTCGTGCGCTGAAACCTCACGGCGGCCTGCTCTTCTACCGCGGCTTCGTTTACGACCACCACATGGACTGGCGGAATCCGAAGAATGACCGCGCTCGCGCAGCCGACGACAATTTCCGTCCGCTGGATGGAAAATTCGACCCGAACGTGGTGGTGCAGATCAAGAACGGCCCCATTGACTTTCAAGTGCGCGAACCAGCATCGCCGTTGTTCGGAACTCTGGAAAAAACCAATCAGGCGATCGAGCTTCAGATTACGCAGGAGTATTTTGGGCAGGCGCGTCATACTGTATTCCTCGCGCCGATGTGGAAAGAAGTTTTGGATTTCGACATGCGCGCCAAAGCTGGCAAGCCGACGCCGGTGAAGACGCTGGTTAAGGGTTTCGTGGGCGTCTCGAACGTGGGGCTGAGCGATAACTGGTTCGGGAATCACCTTTCGCAAGCGAATCTGTACGCGTTCGGCCGCCTGGCTTGGAATCCTGATTTGAGCGCGCGCGAGATCTCCCGGGAATGGACGCGGCTTACGTTTGGGCCCGATCCGACCGTAGATTCGGTGGTCAACGATATTCAGCTCAGCTCGTGGCGGACTTACGAAAACTATACCGGGCCGCTGGGATTGCAAACCTTGACCGACATCACCGGCAACCACTATGGCGTGAATGTCGAGGCGTCGGAGAGAAACGGTTGGGGTCAATGGCACAATGCCGATGCGCAAGGCGTCGGGATGGATCGCAGCGTAAAGTCCGGAACTGGTTTCGCGGGCCAGTACCGCGCCGAAGTCGCGAAGATTTACGAATCGACGGCCAGCACCCCGGATGAGTTGCTGCTCTTCTTCCATCACGTGCCCTACACGTACCGGCTGCATTCCGGTAAGACGGTAATTCAATCGCTCTATGACTCGCATTATGACGGCGCTGAGGCCGCTGCGAATTACGTCGGGCAGTGGCGAAAGCTGCAGGGCTTGATCGACGATCGGCGTTACCAGGAAGTGCTGGCGCAACTGGAGTATCAGGCCGGCCAGGCCGAAGTGTGGCGCGACGCAGTCGTGAACTGGTTTCTGAAAACATCCGGCATTCCTGATGAAAAAGGCCGGGCGGGAAAACATCCCGGCCGCATCGAAGCGGAAGCCATGCAGCTCGAAGGCTACACCCCGGTACCGGTGACTCCTTGGGAAGCGGCGTCCGGCGGAATGGCGGTCGCGTGCCAAATTTCGCAGTGCACCGCGCGCTTCGTCTTTCAAGGCAGTGCAGGCCGGCATGAGATTCGCATCCGCTATTTCGATCAAAATACCGGAGCCGCGAGGTTTCGCATTCTGCTGAACGGCCAACTTCTCGATCAATGGGTTGCTTCGGATCGCTTGCCCACACAAAAGATCGACGGTGCGTCTTCGTCGCTTAGAATCGTGACCGGAGTTGCGCTCAAGCCGGGTGACGAGATCCGCATCGAAGGGTCGCCCGACGGGGGAGAATCCGCGGCCTTGGACTATATCGAAATCCGATGAGCGCGTACTGGCTCGGCGTCGACGTCGGAACCGGCGGTTCACGAGCGATCCTGATCGACTCCAGCGGAAAAGAAGTTGCAGCGGTCTCTGTCGCTCACGAAGAGATGGTGATGGAGCAACCGCTATGGGCCGAGCAGCGCCCGGAGAACTGGGCGGATGCATCATTCGAGGCGATCCGCGGTGCGCTGGCCGCCGCTGGAATCACAGGCGATCAAGTACGAGGCATCGGACTTTCCGGGCAGATGCACGGCCTCGTGATTCTCGACAGCAACCACAACGTCATCCGTCCCGCGCTCATCTGGTGCGACCAGCGCAGCCAACCGCAAGTGGATTGGATCAATCAACGCCTGGGGGCAGCGAAGGTGCTCGAACATACGGCCAATCCAGTGCTGACGGGATTCACTCTGCCGAAACTGTTGTGGGTGCGCGATCACGAGCCGCAACATTTCGAGAGCCTGCGGCATGTTCTGCTGCCCAAGGACTACCTTCGTTTTCGCCTCACGGGCGAACTCGCCACCGAGGTTTCCGACGCCTCCGGAACTGCAATGTTTGACGTCGTTCATCGACGATGGTCCTTCGAAATGATGGATGGCTTGGGCCTAGACCGTGCGATTCTTCCACACGATTTTGAATCCGTGGACGTGACCGGGACAATTTCGGAAGACGCGGCAGAGGTCACTGGTTTGGCGCTTAGAACTCCCGTGGCCGGCGGCGCTGGAGATCAGGCCGCGAGCGCGGTGGGCAATGGTGTTGTGGAAGCGGGCGCGGTCTCCTGCACGCTGGGAACTTCCGGCGTCATCTTCGCGCACATGGAAAACGTTGCGTACGATCCCGAGGGACGCGTGCATACTTTTTGCCACGCGGTTCCCGACAAGTGGCACGTCATGGGCGTGACACAAGGCGCCGGTCTGAGTTTGCAATGGTTCCGGAATCAATTCGCGCCGGGAATGTCTTATGACGAATTGCTCGCCGAAGCCGCCCAATCACCCGCTGGCGCGCGCGGATTGTACTGGCTTCCTTATCTGATGGGCGAACGCACTCCACATCTTGACGCCGCTGCGCGCGGTGGGTGGATCGGACTGACGGCGAAACATACGCGCTCGGATTTGATTCGAGCGTTGATCGAAGGGGTCGCCTACAGCCAAAAGGACGGTTTGGATTTGGTGGCGGCGCTGGGCGTGAACGCCCGGTCGATCCGGGCTTCCGGCGGTGGCGCGCGCAGCCGATTGTGGCGTCAGATCCTGGCCGACGTTTTCGGAAAGCCGGTGGTCACGATGGCTTCTCAAGAAGGCTCCGCGTTGGGTGCGGCGATTCTCGGGATGGTGGCGACCGGAGAATACTCGTCTGTTCTCGAAGCCTGCCGGGCGATGGTACGAGAACGGGATTTCGTCGAGCCTCGCGCGGAGGAAACGAAAACTTATTCCGCCGGCCACGCCGTGTATCGTTCGCTGTATCCGGCGCTGAAGCCGCTGTTCCCTAGCATGGTCTGAGGGAACTAATTTGCGGACACTCCGCCCACGGTAGCCGAGCCGGTCCCCCTGCACCCGGTCGCGCCGAATCGGAGAAATTTCTGGATCCGTTTACCACTATCGACCTCTCCCGTATAGATGTTGCCCTTGCTATCCACGCTCACTTGATGCAGATAGTGAAATTCTCCAGCGCCTCGCCCATGTCGCCCGAGCTGGCCGAGCTCCTGCAAATTGCTTCGGCTCAGAATATAGATCGTCATATTGGCGTTGTCGCCCACATACAGGCAGCTCTGGGCCTTGTCCGTTGAGAAATTCATCGAGACAGCTGTTCCAATGATGTTGGTGTGGTCGCTGACAAATTGCTCGGCTAGGAAACCGCATGCGCCGGCCTTGCCCGACGGATTGCTGCATGGCTTACCGAGGGTTGGATCGTTCTTATCGAAAACCTGGAGGCGATCATTTCCACGATCACAGACATACAGCTTTCCGTCATTGGCAATCTTCACGCAATGCACGGGGTTCCGAAAGAAAGCCGGTTTGCGGTTGCCTTTGGTGGAGTCCGCGATCCAGGTCCCGGCGGCTGCAGCGGACTTGTCGTCCACAGGATTGTTTCCGTAGGCGCCGAAGTGGCCGATATATTTTCCGGTGTTGGCGTCGACAATCAAAACACGGCGGTTTCCGTAGCCGTCGGCAATATAAAGGCGATTGGTTGCGGGATCGACCACCATATCAGCCGCCAAATACAGCGCGGGCGTGCCATTAATGCCGCTATTTATGTCGTTACTGTTCGGCCCGCCAGGTGTTCCGCCGATCCTCATTTTGAAGTCGCCGTTCATGTCGAACTTCAGCACAAAGCCGTCGCCACCTTCTTTGTGTGAGGTCCATGGTGTGGATTGCGGTGGCTGCGCGCCGCCGCTGGGCGCCGCCTGGTTTCCAGAAATCCAGACGTTGTCGTTGTGATCGACGTAAATGCCGTGCTCGTTGTTTGGCCAAATACAGCCAGCTTCGGCCTTACATTTGCCGCCAATGAAGCCGGGATCGGACGGACCTCCCCAGGCGCGCAGGAGCTTGCCGTCGGAATCAAACTCCAGAACCGAGGGAGCAGCCTTGCAGCAATCTGACAGGGGGCCGTAGGAGCGCTCCTGGCCGAGCCCGTCGATCGGATGACCCTTGTCGTCGGTCGCGCCCGGCACCGGCCCTTCGAGGCCAGCCTCGTCTGTGGACAAAGTCCGCGGCCGGTTGTAGACCCAGATGTGATCGTGCTGGTCGACGTAGAGCCCGCCGATTTGGCCCAGCAGCCAGTGGTTGGGCAGTGGCTGCGGCCACGAAGGATCCACCACGAAACCTGGTGTCTTGCCATTGTTGGATGCGTTGTAGACGCCGGTTTTCTTGGAGAGGCGGTCCAGCGAGCCGCTGGTCTTCAGAGCGTCGCTGGCGGGCTCGGCGGCACTGAGGAGGCCAGTCGCGATCAAAATCATCGCAGGAAGTGTGGCGGAAAGTTTGTGCTGCATAGGCGACCGAGCAAGTATATAACGAATCAGCCGCGGTCGAAGAACGTTCACACGAGTGTGAACGCGGCACGCATGAGTGCGTGCGCCACGGGAGCGGGCGGCTGCATGTGGAAGAGCACATGTTCGATGTGTCGGGACTCGTTAAGGCGCATCAATCGCTGAGAGAAGGCTTCGATTTTGTCTTTTGAAAAAACGAACCCATGTTGAGCCGGATCGAAGGGAATCCTTTGTGTTTATAGAGTTCTAGGAGGGCGGCGGCATCCTTGAGATCGCGGCGCTCGCGATCGGCGCGGTCGGCTTGGATCTCGCGGAGCTGGTCGAGTGACTTTTGGAATTGGCGGGAGAGCCGCTGGGAGTGCATGCCGAGGGTGGCGAGCGAGGGAAATAAGGGATTGGGGGTCGGGGTTTTGGGAAAACAGCTCGGCTTCGAGGAGCGGGATGCGGTTGAGGCGCCAGGCGGTGTCGGCGAGTTCCTGGACGAGTTGGGTTTCGGTGGGAGTGGCGGGTTGGTATTCGTCGAGGAACTGGCGGCAGTGGCGCTGGTAGGCGGCGGGGTCCTCGGAGGGGAGGACCGGGGAAGCGGCGGTCAAGCCGTGGCGCAGGGCATTGAGCGAGGACCGCTGTTTGCCGGCGGCGGTGCGGGGGCCGGTGGAGAGCTGCGCGTTCGCGCGGTTCGCGCGAGTGCGCGGCTCGGGGATTGGGGATTGGCGGTTAGGGATTGGCGTCGCGATCGGGTTTGTCATTTAGGGGGATCTCCGCTGCGGTTTTAGCATGGGCGGATGGCGTTTTCGTGCGCGGAGTGGCGGATGATGTTGCGTGGGAGGGGGAGATTGATGCGGGAGTGGCGTGATTGGTGGCTGGTTGTTGGTTCTTGGTGATCAGACTTGACCAGTCGATTGGATCAGCGGACACTTGCGCGTTTATCGTTACTGACATAATTCCAGAGGGAAATCCCAGAGTTTGCGGCTGGCTCGTGTCCGCCGAGTCCGATGTCCATATTTGCGCGTGATCGAGGACGTGCCCATTCTGAACCCGCCGCAATAATCGTGTCGCTTGACGTAGGCGGCTGGCCTGTGGGACTTACTTTGGCTTTTGCATGGCAGCGGCACGCTGTTTGGCGTAAGCGACAAGTGCGGGGAATCGCGGGTCGCCATGAAGCGCTTTGAGATCGGGATCCTTTTCAATGCCAAGAAGCAAGGAATGACCTAGCCCGTGGTCCACTGCCCCTTGTAAGAGCAACAGCGTCTCGTCAAGTTTGCCTTCATGGAGCGCGATGATAGCCAGATTGTAAATGGACACGGCCGTATTAGGATGCTCTGGTCCAAGAACTCGGCGTTGAATTTCCAGCGCCTCACGAGTCACTTTCTCCGCCTCCGTCGTATCGGCCCAGGCCAATGAGAATGTCACCCAGGTTAATCATCGATGTTAGGGTTATATTATGGTCGGGTCCAAGCACTCGGCTGTTGAATTTCCAGCGCCTCACGAGCCACTTTCTCCGCCTCCGTATATCGGTCCTAGGCCAATGAGCGTCGCGCCTAAGGTTAAGTCATTTCCGTCAATGTCCGTCGGATCTTCCGGACCACGCACAGCGGCGCTGAGTATCTAGTGTCTCGCGCTCATCTTTTCAGCCTCCTCGTCGTGGCCCTCGTCTCCGAGAATGTAGCCAGTTGGCTCATCAACGCAAGTGTCCGCCATCCTCCGGGCCAAGCACGCGGCGTGAAATCTCCAGTGTCATCGCGATCCAATTTCTCCGCCTCGGCATAGCGGCCCTCGTTCTGAGAACGGACGTCAGGCTCGATCATCGACCGAGATGTCTGCGGATGCTCCGGCCCGAGCACGCGGCGTCAGACATCCAGCGTCTCGCGTTCTATCTTTTCGGCTTCCGCGTAGTGGCCTTGTTCTCAATAACCCAACCCAGATGCCTCCTCGAGGTGAGAGTTTCGGGATTCTATGGCCCCACGACGCGGCGTCGGATATCCAGCGGACTGCCAGCAGAGACTGTGCTTGCGGGTACAATCCAAGGCTCGTCGTATACGTCCCCCATGACTCTGCATCATTGCGCCTGAAAGCACGGGATCTTTGGCCAGGCCGGTGTCGATATCCTTCGAAGCTTTATCAAGGATTTCCCGGGCCGTGATGCTGTTGCCACGCGCCGCGCTCGGGTCGGACACCTTGAACATTCCGGTCATGAACTCCGTGATGCGATCTGCCCGGTCCGCTCGCGCCTGGTACGCCGCAACTGGAAGGTTTGCGCCACTGCCACCGAGATCAGCAGCACCACGCCGCAGCGGCAACCGCAACGCCAACCCGATGGCGGCGAATGTACTTGCCAGCCCGGTAGCCGGCGCTGGCCGGACGGGCCAGGACCGGCTCATGGCGCAAATATCTTCCGATATCGGCCGCCAGCTCGGAGGGCGTGGCATAGCGCCGCGCGCGATCCTTTTCCAGAGCCTTCAGCGCGATGGCGTCCAGATCGCCGCGTAATTGCCGCGCCAATGCGGGGGGATCGCGCGCCGCGGTTTTGGCGGTAATGCCGGACTGGTCGCCCAGCGTGCGCAGCTTAGCGCTCGGCCGCGGCGCATCTTCCTCGCGCAGCTTGCGCTGGAAACTGATCCGGAGGCGTATTGCTGAAATCCAGCGGCAGCGCGCCCACCAGCAACTCATACAGCACGACGCCCAGCGAGTACACATCCGTGCGCGTGTCCACGTCCACGCCAGCCGAATCGGCTTGCTCCGGGCTCATGTACGCCGGGCGTCCCGACAATCGCCCCGACCGCGTGAACATCGTGTCGGCCGTCAGCCGCTGCGCGGTCGCTTTCGCCACGCCGAAATCGATAATCCTCGGCGCCGGCTTCCCGTCCACTTCACCCACCAGGATGTTGGAAGGTTTCAGATCGCGATGCAGGATGGCTTTCTGGTGCGCATGCTGCACGCCGTCGCAGACAGCAATGAACAGCTCCAGGCGCTGGCGCATGGTCAGCTTGTGCTTGTCGCAGTAGTCCGTGATGGGAATGCCGATGACATACTCCATCGCGAAGTAAGGCCGGCCCTGCGGCGTGGAGCCGGCGTCGAAGACTTTGGCGATGGCAGGGTGGTCCATCAGCGCCAGCGCCTGCCGTTCGGATTCGAAGCGCGCCACCACTTCGCGCGTGTCCATGCCCGGCTTTAATCAGCTTGAGAGCGACGCGGCGGCGAACCGGCTGCTTCTGCTCCGCCAGCCACACTTCGCCCATGCCGCCCTGGCCGATGGGCTGCAGCAGATGATAGGAACCGATGCACAGTTCCGGCGACTGCTTCACTCGGTCCGAAGGTGCGCGTGGCCAAAGGCGTTTAGGCACTCTCCGAGCGTGCCGAGCTCTCGGCGGCTGAACCACCCTGATCTTCCGCTCCGGATCACTCAGGAACACGTAGTTAATGCTCCTCCCTGCGGGTTCTGTTCAGTCTAGCAGGCTGGGGCGTGATCTATCCGGATCGGCTTATAGCTGGCTTACTACCCGGAAGTCGGCTTGTGACCGCCGACCCGGTGCTTGGCAAGGTGTTATCGCGGACCTCAACCGCTGCGGCGCGTTCGACGGCGGACTTAAATCCGTGACTGACGGCGCGTACGGTACCCGGACCCTATCGCGCGGGCTCATCCAGAGGATTCAAGCCTCGCTTGTAGCTGGATCCATGGCGGCGAGGTCCGTCCGATAACTTACCGAGTTGGCAGTAGGAAAATCTGAGGGAACCTTCTGCGTCACCTTGCCGGTTGCGGCCCACTCAGTCCCGCGCTGGAATGTCACGACGAAATCCACCGAGCTCAGCGCGTTGATATCGTGCCCCAGCGTCGTATGGAACACACGCCCGCTACCGTAGCTGAGGGTCATCAACACCGGCTCATTGTGACCGGTTCCGCTGTTGGCGGGATCGGAATACGCGGTCGCGAGAACTGACAAATTCATTCCGGGGCGACGGAGCCTGGCATAAAGTTCGTCGCGTGTGGCGCGTGATGCAGGACTTGACCCATTTTCCGACCCGCCGCGATAGACTTGTTTGATCATCGTGTTCAAAAGGAGAATCAGCCATGTCGCGTTCCCATCGAGCGAGAGTTACGTCTCAGGTAATCGTCGCGGTCATCGGAATATTAGGCGGTAGCAGGGTCGACGCCCAAGTCAGTGCCGCGGCCACCAATAATCTACCGAATCCGTATCATCCGGTCGAGAACTGGGCGCAGCTTCCGGTGGGCATCGAGTGGGGACAGGTGATTTCTGTTGTTCCGGACGGGCACGGCAACATCTGGGTTTTCCATCGGAAGGATCCAGCTATCCTCGAGTTCGATTCGTCGGGCAAGCTGGTCGAAAGTTTCGGTTCGGGGTTTGTGCAGGCTCACGGGATGGCGGTCGATCGCAGCGGCAACATCTGGGTTACAGACGCAGCGGCGAAAGACGGTAAGGGCCAGCAAGTTTTTGAGTTCAGCCAGAAAGGAAAGCTATTGATGACGCTGGGCAAGGCCGGCGTAGCCGGAGACGGCCCCGATACCTTCAATGGTCCGTCTGGCGTGGCCGTCGCTCCGAACGGCGACATTTTCGTTGGCGACGGACACGGCGCAGGCACGAACGCCCGCGTGGTGAAATTCTCTAAAGACGGGAAGTTCCTCAAGGCCTGGGGCAAGATGGGATCGGGACCCGGCGAATTCGACACACTGCACAGCCTCGCGATGGATTCCCGTGGACGCCTGTTCGTCGCAGACCGTGGAAACAACCGGATTCAGATCTTCGATCAGGACGGAAAGTTCATCGCCGAATGGAAGCAGTTCGGCCGGCCGAGTGGGATCTTCATTTCGAAGGATGACACGCTGTACTCGGTCGACTCGCAATCAGACGAGAAGACCAACCCCGGGATAAAGCGCGGCATCCGCATTGGGAGCGCGAGAGATGGCGCCGTGAAGGCTTTTATCCCAGATCTCTCGACTGATCCGCGCATCGCGCTCGCAGAAGGAGTGAGCGCCGACTCCAAGGGCGACATCTACGCGGCGGGCGTAAGTTCCATGGGATTGCACAAGTTCGTTCGCTCGCGATGAAGGGCTCTCAGACTGTCGCCCTATAATCGATGTACATGGCAGAAGTGATGTACGGCAAACCGGTCGCCGACCGGATTGAGCAAGGCATCCGGGCCGAAATAGAGGAACTGTTAAGAAACCACAACGTCATCCCGCGCCTCGATGTAGTGCTTGTTGGCAAGAACGCAGCTTCGCTGCGCTATGTCGGAAAGAAAATGGAATCTTGCCGGCGTATGGGCATGTACGCCGAGTTGCATAACCTGGATAACGAAGTCAGCGCTCAGGAGCTGCGCGACTACGTGCGCCGCCTCGGTGACGACGCCGCCGTCCATGCCATTCTGGTGCAACTGCCGTTGCCCCGCCATATTGAACAGTCATCCGCCGGCCTCAACAAATTTGACGTATTTGACGCCATCCCTGGCGAAAAAGACGTTGATGGGATCTCTCGCGCTACCGTTCCTGAACTGTATCGCGCACAGACTGAAAAGATGCTTCATCTACCGGCCACGGCACTGGCTGTCCGTCGCATGATTGCCTTCTATCGAATCGAGACCGAAGGCAAGGTAGCAGTCATCGTCGGCCGCAATGACATTACGGCCAAACCCATTCATCACATGCTCGGCGGGCGCATGTGCAACGCTACCGCCGTCTGGTGCCATCGTTACACGCGTCGCGCGGACCATAACGCCTTCCTGCAATCGGCAGACATCATCATCAGTTCGGTCGGTAGTGAGCGCTACAGGATTACAGCGGACCTGGTCAAGCCGGGAGCGGCGGTCTTCGACGTCGCCACACGTGTGGGCACAGACGGTAAGCTGCATGGCGATGTTGACTTTGAACGCGTGAAGGACATTGCGTCGTTCATCACGCCGGTGCCCAAGGGAGTGGGCCCAGTGACCGTGGCCGCTTTGATGGAGAACGTTGTACGGGCAGCCCAGTTTGCCGCCGGCTTACGCTCACCGGGATATGACTTCCAGGAGCCCCAACCGGGAGCGGAGACAAGATAACTCCCGACTGGCCGGCCATCCTGAAGTTGGCCGGAAAGGGCATGGGCGGATGGCGTTTTCGAGCGCAGGGTCGCGGAGGTTGTTGCGTGGGAGGGGGAGATTGATGCGGAAGTGGCGTGGACGGCGCCGTCTAGTAAAGGAGCTCGATACTAGAACAGCGCGTACCAGGCGAAAAGTCCCACGCTCGCGACGACCACCGCTGCGGCCACCAGGGAAATCAAACGCCCCGGCTCGATTTTTCCTGCCCATCCGGCTTTCAGAAAAATGAGCCCTAATCCGAAGAAGAGAACGAGGTCGACCAAGCCTTGTGCCGTCCAATTATGGCCGGCGACAGATCCCATGAATCGGCTCAAGGGCTGATGGGCGTCCTTGGCGCAGGCGAGCGCGGTGTTGAACAGAATCGTGATTGCAGCCGCCAAGGCGAAAGCAGCGGACGGCGCGTCCAAGCCTGCGATAGTCAATCATCTGCGTCTATGCACGTCGATAAGGAGCCCTTTGACATGTGCTCGTAGCAGCGCGACTTTGACGCCGTGATCGACGATGGCCCCTGCGCCTTCGATAGCCATGCCGTAAGAACGATCAATAAAGTGACGCACAGGACCATTTTCCGGGCGCTCGCATTGCCGTGGAGTTTTTCCGCGGCGGCAATCGGAAGATAGAGAGCCAGAATCAGATAGTGAAAAAGAGATGCTCTTTGGTTTCCATGAACACATTGTGCGCGAACGTCCAAGGACCCTTCAGAATGATCGCCTTCTCCGCCGGATAAAAGTAAGGTACCAGTATCCGCCGAGAACGCACGCCGCACACATAGAGATCGCCACAGCCGCCGACGCCCGCTCGGATACGCCTGGCATTTTCTTCCCGCGCATTTAGCGCTTCCACAAACACCCATAAGCGCCGCCAGCGTCCCCAGAATTCCAAAGGCGCATGTCCCAGCAGAATCACATCGCTCATCGTGATGCTTCATAACGGAATGTCCCATGCCATTGGGCGGGCTCAAATCTGTCAGTAGTCTTGTCCGGGTCCGCGGCCTTCTTGCCCCAGGTCCAGTAGAGGCCGAGGTACGCATAATTTTCCGCTCTGCCCAACGGCCGTGTGGCCATAGCAGAAGAGCAGTTGAAAGCCGGGATCGCGAAATTTGTAGTAACCGCCGAAGTCGATCAGCGTGGCCGGCCGGGTCTGAGGAGTGGCCAACCCTTCGGGGCCGTGATAAAAGACCTCGGTCCCGAGCGTCCATTTCTTACCTAGATCACGCTGAACCAGCCAACCGGCGAAAGGGTAATTGCGGTAGCCAGGGACGCCCTGGATCACGGTTTCCCCGCCGCCCCCGTAGGTGGTCCACGGGCCGAAGCTCTTCTGCACCCACAATGGCAACTTGTACCAGGTCTTGCCGACTCCCAACCCTCGTTCGGCGTTTCCGGCAGGAAGCTCGAACATGACAAATGTGCCGATCATGGGCCGGTGTTTGGTCTCCTGCACAAACCGGTATTTGATGCCCGCTTCGATATCGCCGATTCCGAACGCTCCTGGGCCCAGTGCCGGCCAGGCGCGAAGCTGGGATTGTTGGAAGGGAAAATCGCCGCGGCGGGAATGATAATGTGAAGATGAACGTTGGGAAGAGCTCCCCAATTGAACTCCACCGCCGGCCCTTGCGTGTCCGTCTCGACTCGGCGTGCCGTCCGAATTGGCGAACGTATAGAATTCGTAGTGACGAAATATCGATGGGCTCGGGATCATCGGTCTGAAAAGGAGGACCGGCCAGGAGCGGCACGGCAAGGAGACAAAGCAGGCAGCCGTCTTGGTCATTCGTCCTTAATACTATCATCGATCGTAATCGAATGTCGCAAACGAAACTCAAGCATACGGACTACGCCGCGGACCGGGATCTGTATTCCGGATTGATCCGCCTGCACGTCCTGCATCACGCCGTGCAAGAGCCCATCTTCGGCCTGGGCATGATCCAGGAACTCGCGCGGCATGGATATCGCGTCAGTCCGGGAAGCCTGTATCCGCTATTGCACGGCCTGGAGAAAAAGGGCTACTTGCGTTCTAAGAACAGCGCAATGGCAAATCGCTGCGCAAAGTCTACCGCGCCACGCCACTTGGGCCGAAAAGCTTTGAAGGCGGCGAACAACAAGGTGCGCGAATTATTTCGAGAACTCATCGAAGGCAAATAGTGGTTGGGCATTATCGCTCTCCGATAGTCCGGGTTCCCAGCCGCTATCGAGCGGGGGCATCCAGCGGATTCAAGCCTCGCTTGTAGCCTGGGTCCATGACGGCCAAGTCCGTCCGATAACTGACCGAGTTGGCCGTAGGGAAATCTGAGGGAACCTTCTGGGTCACCTTGCCGGTTGCGGCCCATTCCGTCCCGCGCTGCAGGGTCACGACGAAATCAACCGAGCTCAGCGCGTTGACATCGTGTCCCAGCGTTGTATGGAACACACGCCCGCTACCGTAGTTGAGGGTCATCAACATCGGCTCATCGTGACCGGTTCCGCTGTTGGCGGGATCGGAATACGCGGTCGCGAGAACCGACATATTCTTTCCGGGGCCACGGAGCCTCGAGTAAAGTTCGTCGCCCTGATGCATCCAAACCTTGGGCAGACCATTCGTGATGGGATGATCCTGGCGAATCACAATCTGAAATGGCGTACGCCGGCCGTGGCTACCGGCAGCGCCCGGAGCCGCATCGGAAACCAGGTGGTCATCTTTGTAAAACCAGAACGGCCCATCTTTCTCGGTTCGGCCGCGCCAACCTCCCACGCCGATCATCTCATTAAACGCCGGCCAATTCGGGAACGCGTTATCGGCGGCATGCACGCTGACGAAGCCTCCACCACCACGAACGTAATTCTCAAACGACGCCTTTAACTCCGCCGGCCAGCGCTCATCGGGCGCGTCATAATTCCACACTACGACCGCATACTTGCTGAAGTCGGGATGGAACGCGCTGAAGTCTCCGCCAGCAGGAGGGGCTGTTACGACATCCACCTGAAACAGGCCGGTCTCTTCGAGCTCCTTGCGAAGAACCGGGGTGGTGAGCTGCCAGTTGTGATAGGGACCGCCGCTTTCTCCATCGAGCAGCATCACTCGAATCGGGGCCGTAGTCGGGGCTCGTATTTGCGCCGCGGCTCCAGGCAGGGCAAACGCGTACAACGAGCTGCCACCGCTTATCAACAGATATTGTTTGCCGTCGAGCTCATAAGTGATTGGGCCATTTCCAATCTTCCCGATAGTCTGCTGCCATAGCGTGGTGCCGTCGCTGGTTCGCAGGGCCATGACATTGCCGGAAACGTCGCCGCTGAATGTCACGCCGGTATCGGTGGTGAGGACGCCGGCGGTGCCTGCGCCATCGCCGATCGGATGATTCCATACAATCTTTCCAGTCTGGTAATCGATCGCCCGTAGGAACGCCCTTCCCGCGACGGTATAATCGGCGCCGGCCCAACCGTAGGCTCCGTGCTCGGGTTTGAAGAAATAGATTCCGTAGCCGTCTTGAGCGCTCACGACAAACAGGCCGGTCCGCGGGTCGAAGCTCGGCGGGCGGAAGTTGGTGGCGCCGTTCTCGTTGGGCGCTACCAGGACACCGCTCCTCGATGGAAACTTGGCCGGATTCGGAATCGGGCGCCCCTGCTGATCGATTCCCTTGGCCCAGTTCACGGTGGCAAACGGAGTAGTGAGCAAGCTCTTGCCATTGGTCCGATCGAGTACGAAGAAGTAGCCGTTGCGCGATGCCTGCATCAACAGCTTTCGTGGCTGGCCATTGAAATTGGCATCCACCAGCACGGGCACTTCGTTCGCATCCCAATCGTGCGTATCGTGCGGCGAGACCTGGAAGCCCCAGACCAGTTTGCCGGTGTCCGGGTTCAGAGCGACGATGCTGCAGGTCCAGGGATTATCGCCCGGCCTCGCGTCTCCATTGAGTACCGGTGTGGGATTCGCCGTGCCATCGTAGACCAGATTGAGATCGGGATCGTACGTGCCGGTGGTCCACATCTGGCCGCCGGTTGCTCCGCCACTGGGCGACTCCTTGGGGCTTTTATTGTTTAGGCTGGGCGGAGGCGTGCTGTAAAAAGTCCACTGGATCGCGCCGGTGTCCGCGTCGATCGATTTCAACTGACCCGGCAGGTTGTCGAAATCGCCGGAGAGGCCGACCAGCACGTGATTCCGCACGACGAGAGGAGCATTCGTCGCCCAGTAGCCTTTGTTGGAATCGGCAAGCACGACGTCCCATTTGACCTTCCCGTCTTTGGCGTTCAGCGCGACGAGGTGACAGTTCGGGGTGGTCAGATATACGGTGTTCTTGTAAATGGCCGCGCCGCGGTGGCCGATGTGAAACGCGTTGTTCGGAGGATTTTGGTAATGCCAGAGTTCCTTGGCGGTGCGGGCGTCAAAGGCCCAGATGTTGTCCGGAGTGGTGATGTAGATCACGCCGTCCGCGACGATCGGCGAAGCCTTGATCTGTTGATTCTGGTGGGTCTCGAATCGCCACACCTGCTGGAGGTTCGCAACGTTGTCCGGGGTGATCTCCGCAAGTTTGGTATGACGTTGGCCGGAGTAGTCGCCGTGAAACGTGAGCCAGCTATCGGTTTGCGCGTATGCCAGCGCAGTGAGGCAGATTCCGAGAAGGAGGCGCTTCATTTCAAGGTAACCAAATAGGCGTAGACATTGTGCATGTCATCGTCCGTGTATTTCCCGAGTTGATCGAAGTGCGCCGCTAACGCCTCTGGTGGCGCTGAAGCCTGCCGCCCGCTGGGATAAAGCATCCGCTGCAGCAGCTCCAGACCGTGATATCGGGAGGCGATTCCAGCTAGATCTCCGGAAGCCGAATGGCACGCCGCGCAGCCACCTGCTCCGTTGAAATAGCGGCGCCCGGTTGCGGCATCTCCGGTAGCCAAGTCGGCGTCGTCCACAGAGCGGCGCCCGCCGCCGAGCGCTTCGCCCTTGGTCTTCTGGTCGTGGATGAAAGCCACGATCGCGGCCAGATCGGCATCGCTAACGCTATTCATGCTAAAGGCCGGCATGCCCTGGTCCGGGCGTCCACTGCGAACCAGAGGTCCGATCTTGTCGCCCTTCTGATCTTCCGCGACTAGCTTTGAGCGAGTGAGGTCGGGGCCTGTTTCTCCGCCCTCGGCATCGCGGCCATGGCAGAAGCCGCACTGCGAGCCGAAGCGCAACTCGCCGGCCTGAATCTGCTGCTTCGAATAGGTCTGTGGCTTGACTGTTTGCGGGGGACGCTGCGAGGCCGGGCTTTGCGTCGGATCACGGGGTGCCTGCCCCTGGGGGCCTTGCGCGATCGCCAGACTCGCGGCGATTACACCAAACGACAGCCTCATCCTCAGGGCCGTTGAATCAACTCGATGTGGTTGCCCGCCGGATCGATCGCGATACCTATGACGATGCCAGTGGTTCCAAACGGGCGCGGATCGCCGGTCATCGAGCCGCCGGCGGCCTTGATGGCGGTCACTGTCGCCGCCATGTCCTTCACGTTGAGGATCACGTGAGCGATCGGGTCCTTCAGGTCGTCCGAATCGCGATGCATAATCACGATCGGTTCGCTCTTGTTGGCTTTTGCGGCGTCGGCTGTCGCGCCGAAGTTCACAAAGACCTCCGGTCCGCCGGGCGCGTTGATCCGATTGACCTCCGCCATGCCGAACGCGGTTTCATAGAATTTCGCCAAAGCAGGTGAGTCCTTTGCGCCGACTCGCACGGAATTCAGCGTCACTTGGGCAAATGCGGCACTCGCCAGGAGCATTGCGGACATTGCTATCGCAGTTGGATAAGGGCTCTTCATCGAATCTCCAGTAGCTTTACTTGGATCGGATCATTTGCATCGGATCATTTGCATCGATCGGCGAGTTTCCTCTCGCGATATTTAACGTGGCAGTGCATGCACGCCACTGTCATCACGCCGGCGGCATCGGTCATCTTCTCCTGACTCTTGGTTTGAGCCGCCGCGTAGGCCGTCATTCCCGCATCGCGCAGCTCTTGAACGAACTTGGCCCAATCTGGATTCTTCACCGGAACGTCCAGACCATTCGCGCACTTGCGCCCCGGAACGTTGAGAAGGTCCGCGACTTCAGCGATCGCCAAAGCATTGTTCTCCACGGCTTGCCATTTTCCATACTGACTCTCCAGGGGGTCGGTCGCCATGGCTGGATCCTTGGCGTGTGGGACATCAGCCGGATTCACGTCTTGCGCGGCAAAGACGACATTCGATTCAGGGTATAGGGTCCCCCTCATCAGTTGGGCCATGTTCGCAGGCGGCTGAGGTGTCGTCGTCGCTGATTGAGCCGCAGGCGCCGATTGAGCCTCAATCAGAGACGTGGACATGCCGCTACCGATAAGTAGCGCCAAAACTGCTTTGGTCATCTAGTGCCGAATCTGGGAGCTGATGTTCTTCGTTTCGTACACTTCGCAGTTGGCTCGCTCCGAAATCAGCCCCGCGTCGGGGAAGTTGCTGACCGTCAGGACTCGCGGCGTCATCACCCAGGGCTCCGCCAGCGACTCGGGATCATCCACGGTGACTTCGTACAGAATCTGGTTGCCCTTACGCATGAGTTTCTCGACGATGTGCATCGCATCGGAATGGAAGAAACCGCCGCGCGAGAGCCAAGTGCTGTCGACGAACGAAATGGAGTCGAGCACCAGTGTGTCCCCTTCCCAGTTGCCCACCGTGTACCCGTAATAGGTGGCCTCGATGGCCTTCTTCTCGTCGTGCTTGCGGCCGTCGGTCGGGATGATGCGGAATTCGTTATTTCCGCCGCCGCCATCGGCGTATTGGCCGTAGAAGAAGATGATGTCGTTGGCCGATTGGACGATGCGCCGGGGCGGGCCCTGCCGCGGATTGCCCAGCGGCTGGCAGGTCATCACCGGGTCTTCCTTGTTGGTCCACATGTCGAGCGCCTGAATCTTGTCCCAAAACTCGGGTTTGTACAGCGGACGATTCGGCCCGAAACGCGAGGGCGCTTCGAACTCGAAATCCATGGTCTGGTTGAGAGCCCGGGAACAACCCTCCTGCTGCGTCGGGTCGCAGCGACGATTGCCGTAGCGCCAATTCATGCCAGCGGAGTTCCAGTTGCCGGTCAAGTCGGGGTGTCCGTTGGGAAGCCGTGGCGTGTCGCCGGAAGCTGTCAAAGCTGCCGGGGTCACCGGGGCCGGGTCGGGGTCGGGGGCAGCCGGATGGATCGCCGCCTTTACGCTGGCGGGCACGGGCATCACCACATAAACGCTGCCCGTCTCGGTCTGGACGGTCGTCAGGTCTCGAACCACGGCGCCATTGTGGCTCTCGGAGATCTTGCCTGCGTATAAAGCGTCGATCTTGTTCAGCGGATTGTTCCAGTCTTGATAATCGCCGTAGGTGAATTCGGTGGTTTTCGACCCTTGTTTCACCACCACTCGCTCCACCATGTACTTGTTATTCAAAGTAGCGGTGGCGATGGCGCCAGGAACACCGGGGATCGGATACGTCACGAACGCCTTGCCGCTTTCCCACGAAAGAGAAGTTTGGCCGGCCTTGTCGACGCCATCCTTGATCAGCGTGCCCGGGTTGGCGCCAAGCATGGCGTTCGGCAGGCTCGCGATTGCCGCTTTGGGCGCGCCTTGTGGACTGGCCCACAGTCGAATCAGCCGCTCTTCGACGGCGGCAGGCATCGGAGTCGCCTTCCCTTTCCCGGCAACGATCTCCGCGCCCGGGATGTCTTCGTCCCAGGCGTAATGCCCGTGAACTACTTCGATTTTCGAATAGGTTTGCCCATTTGGCCTGGTGCAGGCGTACTGCACCCGCTGACCCGGGTACTGATAGTTGGTGCTCACTCGATACTTCGTCAGAGTGCAGGGCTGTCCGTCCACCTGGATGGTGCCCTTCGCCTGATATTCCAGCGAAGTGACCAGTTCGTGCTCGTCGACCCCACGCAGCATGCCCATGTACCAGGTCCAGTTGAAAAGAACGGACCGTAAGTCCTTGGCATCCTTCGCGGGTCTGTAGATTACTGGGTAATCCCCGAACCCCTGCGCCCAAGCGCCAGCCGGCATTAGGGCGCCGATGGTGAGAACGGCGCCGATCGCGATCCTCGTCCCGATCAACCTTCGTGGAAACATCATGTTAGTCCGCTCTTGGCTATTCGGTGGCGTTCGGAGCGGCGATCTGGACCACGCGTCCGTCCGGCATGGTTACCGTCTTGAGAAACCCTAGCGGGCTGCCGTCCTTCGCGGGGAGGAACATCACTTTGATGGCGTCGCCAGGGTGGAGCGCGTTCGGTCCTGTTCTACCAATCCCTCTCTGCGCAAGGGCCGTGGCCGAGCCGAGCGTCATCACCCAATCGGTTGACGTGCCGTCCGCGTTCTTGACTGTGAGCGTCAAAGACCCGTGCGGATTGGAAAACTTGATACTTGCGACCGTGCCCTCGACATTCGTTTCCTTTTTCATGTCGTAGACGCCCGCCAGGGAATGATGAGCCTGCAACGAGCTGGTGGCGGCCATCAAACACCCAAACAAAGCCACAGCTCCTAGAGTTCGCTTAATCATTGATACTTCTCCTCAAAAATTGTGATCGGCACTGGAGGCCATTACGAGTGACCGCCCGTGAGTATATCACCGCAAGGACGCTGGGCGGGCGATCTAGGTTACCTGAAGGGACCGGATACGGCCGTGGGTGGGCCGAAGTTCTACAAGGATCTCGAAAATCTCACTCTTTAGCGTCCGGCGCCAGCAGGAGGATCTTCCCAATGCCGCCTTTCTCCCCCAGCACATGTGCTTCGGCCGCATCACGCAACGGCATCCGGCGACCAATAGGCAGAACGAAGTTGCCATCCCGCACGTCATCGGCGAACTCACGGACCTTAGATGGATCAGGCTTCGTAAACACGCGCGTAATCTTCACTCTCGGATTTTGCGCCGCCGCGCTTTCCGGCAATACCGTGGTGTAGCCAAAGGAGCCGTTCTGCTTTATTTTCACGATCAGCTTCGCAGCAACCTCACCGCCAACGGTGTCCGCAATTGCATCCACCAGGCGAAATTTCTCAATCGCTTTATCGTCATCAATCGGGAGCGCGTCGGAGACACCGAGCGAGCGGGCGGCATCCAGCTCTTTCCCGCGAACACCTGCAATCACCTGCGCGCCAATCTTCTTCGCCGTATGCACAGCCGCGCGCCCAACACTGCCCAGCGCTCCCGTTATCAGAACAACCTGCCCCTTTTTCACATTCGTCGCAAGACGCACAAGCTGGTCTCCCGTGAGGGCAATCAGCGGGATCGCGGCCGCGTCCGCCAGGTCCACTCCGTTTGGCAGATGGGTCACGATCGAATCGTCCACCGCCACCAACTCGGCATAGGTCGCGTTGGATAGTGCAAGAACGCGGTCGCCGACCTTGAAGTGCTTCACATTTGTGCCGACCGCCCTTACGACGCCACTCACGTCGCGGCCCAGAATCGCAGGAAACGACAACGGAAAATCCTTCTGCCTCACCCCTGAGCGCACTTTCCAGTCAATCGGATTAACGCTCGCAGCGGCCGCCGCGATCAGTACCGTATTTCCGCTAATCTGCGGATCGGGAACGTTGTTTTCAAATTTCAGCTTCTCGGGACCGCCGTACTCATGAAGCACTACTGCCCTCATCGCGTATCTCCCAAGAGCCTAGCTTAACGCGGCCCAGCCTTTCGCTCGAAGCTTCAAGCCTGAACGGCTTCGAGTATGCTCATGTCGAAAGATGGTTCCGCGGGCCATGAGTTCCACGTTGGCCCGCACGTGATGATTGTCAGTCCCAATCCAGACGAATTTCAGGGATTGAATCGTGATCCATCGAACGGAATGCCTTACGTGGCGCATTTGCCCCATCGCACCGAGCTATACCTGGTTATGCCAGTGCGGCAATGGGCCGAGCGGGACGTCCAACCGTGAATATGGTTCCTACGCTCAGGCGGAATGCCATATAGACTCCGCCCCTCGCGGGAGAACAGCGCGGGAAGTTCGGATCGTAATCCGATATTAAATAAAACTATCGCCCCTTCAGCGGCATCCTACGGCCGACCAGCGGTTGTGCGACCTGTTTCGCTTGAGGCTCGGCCAGGGATGCATTGAACGAGAGTGCTGCGAACCGCTGAGAATCCAAGATGCGAAGAGGAGTATCGCAATGACCCGAACAGTAATTTGGATTTTCCTCCCCGTGCTGTCCGGCTTGGAGGTGTTCGCACAGGCAGTTTCCGATACGCCATCGGAGGATGCGCCGCTCTCTCGCGGAATTTTCATGCAGGGCCGGTCTCCCGAATCGGCTGGTCCGTTGGGATCGTTGGCAGATGCTGCGCGGGCTTCGCGCAAAACCGTGAAATTCGAAGGGCCGCTGGCGCGTTCGGACGGCGACACGCTCTCCATTGAACTGGAGGATGGACGCGTGGTGCGGTTTCAGCTGGACGAACACACACGCTACGCGCCAGAAGGACCGGCGGGGCGGCTGGCTGCGTTTCACATCGCCGATGTTGTGTCAGTGGAAGCCGCGACTGCAAGCAAGGGCTATTTCCTGGCGCGCAGCGTCCACTTTGTGAGAAAGGCTTCGGCGGCGGAACAGGCGGATCTTCTGCAGTGTCCTGAGGTGAATTACCGGGTGGACGACAACGTAATCGGAAACGTCACGTTGAATCCCAAGCAGGACAGCCGCAAGTTGAGTCTGATGGCGAAACCAGCGCCGATCTTGGAAACAACTGGCGCACTGCAGACACCGGGCGCGGCTGGCGACGATCTGATTCCATCCATTCGCCGCAGAGTGAATGAAGCGTTCGAGCGGTTGCCCAACTTCCGGGCGCGGCAGGTCACCAGCATGTTTCACAGCACCGATAAGAAGGTGAAGTGGGTACCGAATGGGGTGATCGCGGCGGAGATCGCGTACGAAGGAGAAAAGGAAACTTATAGCGAGATTCGAGTGGATGGCAAACGGCCCGCCAACGCACCGCTGACCGGCGATGCCGATTACATGCGCTCCTTTAACAATGCCTGGAGCACGGGCGATTTTGAGAACTTGGCCCATTGCGTGTTCGCCGGACTGGAAGATTCCGACTTTCACAAAACAGGCTCGGAGCATAGCGACGCTGGCGATTTAGCGATTTATGAGTTTACCGGGAGCCGTGCTTCCACTTGCGTGGCGGTGCTGTCCCAATCGGAAATCGCATATCCGTCTTTTCGGGGGTCATTCAAAGTGAATCCGCAGACTCAAGACGTGGTTCACATCGAACTGGAGGCAACGGAGATGCCGAAAGCGTTCCCATTAGACCGCGCGGAGCGTTCGGCGGATTTCGGGATGGTGCAAATCGGAAAAGATCAGTATCTTTTGCCGACCACTGGATATTGGTTCGGATGCTACAGGAATTCGTATTCCTGCTTCTTGAATCGTGTGGATTTTCACGATTTCAGGCATTTCACTTCCGATTCAGTGCTTCGATTTGGTGCGGCGCTACATCCGGGACGCGAGTCTGTTCCGGAACAATAGCGGAGGCAAACAACGGATTGGCTAGGGCGTAGTCTGCGCGCCGCAACTGACCCACTACCGCGATGACCGTTACTCGCCGTAGCTACTTAATGTAGGCCATCAAGCGGCCGCAGACAATGGCGCCAAACCAGCAACCCAGCGAAGCCCAAGCCAGCATTTTTGCGCGGCCTGTGACCGGGGCCTTGTCGAGCTGCGGATCGTCGAATACTTGCCGGCGCATTCGTATGAGAATGAATAATCCTGCAAACACAAACCCCATTTTGAGGTAGAAATCCAGCATCGTGAGCTTGGTTGTGGCGTCGGCAATCAGCATCATGGTTCCGGTCACCGCGTTTATGCCGAACCCGAACCACAAGAGCGGAAACGCGCGCGCGAAGGGCTTCATCGGAACGGCGGGCCAGAAACCCAGCACAACCAGGCTGATGATGGCGCTGACTCCAGCCACAATGGACATCCCCAGGGTGTGGACGATGAGAATCGTCGGGAAGGCCCAAATGGTTGGGGCGTTTTTCACCCACTGGCTGAATTCGAGGTTTTCGAGGAACTCGAGAAAATGGTGCATGTATTATTCCTTGCGGTCGTTATTGCTTACGTTCCTGGCGCGCCGTCCTTCTATCCAGAACATAGCCGACGATCGCGACGAGAACCGTTATGATACTCACCCACAGGATGGTCCCGACTACCAATGACAAAGTTTTCCTCCCCTCATGCCCGGCTAGAATGAGTTGCCCAAAAACGGCAGCATGCTTCCGCAATACATCACAGCGATCCACAGAACCATGGCGGACACAGCGGCGATTTTGGCCCCAAATGGTGCGTCTTCCCCAGGCCCCAAAGACCACGGCTCATCAAAAAGCGTAAAGTACAGGGCGTTGGCCCCGGCGAGCATGGCCAGCCCTATTTTCCAGTAGAACGATGGATTGTGGATGTACTGGCCCGGTATTCCGACGAAGAACAACATTCCGGTGCCGATATTCAAGGCGAATCCCAGCGCGGCCCAAGGCAACAGACGGTGCAGGGAAGCGAAAGATACTCCCTTCATCACTCCGAGAACCCGCAGATCCACCAAAAACACCACGCCACACAAAAGGCTCAATCCAACGAAATGCAGGGTTTCACAAGTGGGCCACATCCACGGGGTATCGGTAACGAACGAGCCCACGGTCCGCGCCAATGCGCCTTCCACTGTAGCCTGTGCGACGGGGGCGCCTGTTCCTTGAATCGCCCGAATTTCCTCGTGGCGAATTTCGCCGCCCAGATTCGAGGCGCGGGCCATCAATCCGAAGGACACGACAGTGAGGATCAGGATCACCGTCAGGTTCCAGTTCGGGATGTGCGTCAGGCGGCGGAATTGCCATAATCCCAGCCACGCAAACAGGCCGGTAAGGAGCATGAATGCCATTGCCACCAGCGCCGCTCCCTCGTGGGTTTCTATTAATGCTTTCGATACGCCCGGCAAGGACTTGATGGCGTCCGCCGCCCCATTGCCGCTCATATAGGTGGGAATGGCGAGGAGAGCGATCCCCAGTAGGATAACCAGGCTGGCAACCTTCAGATGATCGCTCTTCATGATGAGCGAGAGCAGAAACAAACCGCCGCCAATGATAAAGCCGATGGTCGGGAAATGGTTCAGTAGGAGATGGATGTGTGTTAAGTCCATGATGATTCGTCGTGCCGCAACGCCGCTCGATTACTATATCACTTGGCCCTTTTGAAGAGCACATGCAAGGTGACGATTAGGCGCCAAGCAGAGATCCGCTCGCATCCGAACCGATAACCATCCGTTCCAGACCACGGAAAGTAGCGAAAATCCGTCAGAACAAAAGGCATATCCACAGAGGGCACAACGGGTCAGACCTTACAGAAGATAAGCTGGCCTTCGCGGAACCGCGTCCGTAGCATCACCGCAGCCCGCGTGGCAGCGGTCACGACGCGGCTTTTCTCGTGAGCGCCCAACGCTTGGGTGACTGATGCGGAAAGTGCTGCTCGGCTGGAAACAACAGCTACCGATCATCGCGGACGCGGGGGACTCGGCCCAAAGTTGCTCATCGAAATCGTGTCGGATCGTGAATCGAAAACCTCGCTGCGCCCCGGTGACACTCTGGGATCATTCGGGGGGATCGGAGCGGTCGGCGACGCAGTCGCGTTGGTCGCGCCGGAGAGGCTGACCGCGGTGCTCGCGGACAACTTAATTTCCTGTGTCGAGTTTGAGCTCTTGGCCGTTTGCCAAGCGGATCTTGGTGACCCACAGGGAAGGCGCGCCGTTCTTCGCGCGATAGCCTGTGATCGCGAGCTTGTCTCCAGCCTCCACCGAAGTCTCGGTCCAGCCTTTCGCCGCCAAATGGCTGGCGCTTGTCAGCTCAGCTTTCCAGTTCTGCACTTGCCCTTTGTCGTCCTTCACCTCGAATTCAACCACGCAGTGGGGATTGACGAAGTGGAAATCCGTGACTGTCCCCTGTAACGTGAGTTCCGCCGTCGTGTCGAAGGCCGCATACCCGTGGTGTGCGATGGCTAAACCAGCAGTGGCTAGAAGCAGGAGGAAAATGTTTTTCATTGCGCTGGCCCGTCGTCGATCCACCGATCGAGATCTCTAACATACCTGCGTCCATTGAGCGTGTACATCGGAACTGTCACCACCATATAAGATTTGCCAACCAGCGGCTTGTTTGCTCCGTTCTTGGCTGTCGCGATCACCCACACATCGAAATTGTTCTTGGGGCTTTCGACTGCGGGCGTAAAAAAACCCGTGGAGCTTACCTTGCCGACGAAGTCCGTACTACTACCCTCGGCTGCGTAAAATACTTCCATCGACCATGTGACCTCATCCGGGCTGAGGGGGCCGAGTTCCACATCGTCAGCGGTGTGCGGTTTTCCGTCCGCGCCCCGTTGAAATCCGATAGCCTCGAAATGCTGATAGCCCCGGGTGTGTGTCTGGTCGCCGAACGCCGCCATCGCCGACTCCGGTGTGACTTTGATATAGTCCACGCGATCATAAATCGCAATGGCTCCCCGTGCCACCGAAGTGAGGATCGCAACGTCGCGTTTGCCGAGCGCGGCATTGGGGGCAACGTCCACTTCAGCGATGACCTCGCCCTGAGTGCGGGAAACAATGCGACGCACGTTCACGCCTGGGCCGAAGTCGAGATCAGCCGGCGTCACCCGGGCGGGAATGTGATCTCCAATCAGGCGAATGCGGCTGGCTTCGGAACCCGTCTTGAGCGACGAGGGGGCGGCCAAGAACAGCGTTGGATCGGAGGACGCCCGGCGCAACTTCACGTCGAAACCGAATTCCTGGTACTGTCCCCAAAACCAGCGGCCCTCGGCCGTAGATTGATCCGGCGCCACCCACAGGACTTCGCGCGCTTCGCTGTTCGGGTCATCTGGAGCGGAACTCGCTGGCTGGCTGCCCTGGGAACGTCCGCGCCAGGCATACGCGCCGTAAACCACGCTGCGTCCGGAGCGGAGGATGGTAGAGCCATCCTGCACCGAGGTCAGATGCACGCTGGTTGTGAACTCGTCGCCGGTCGGTTCCACCTGCATCTCGCCGTAATACTTGCCGCGGCCCTGGATCGAAGCAGTCACCAGCCAGCGGCCCGCCAAATTTGGCGTGTGAGTTTGGGCGCTCCAGGCCTCCCATTCAGGAGTGTGAAGCGGAGCCGCCTTGGCGAGAAAAGCGATGGCTTCTTCGCTCACCGGAAGCTTGTAGCGTGTGGCGTGCATGTCGGCAAGCTGCTTCCAATCATCCTGTGAGCGCCGCCATGAAAGCGCGCGAGCGAAGGTATGACACCTCGCGCAGGCGTGTCCCACCTTGTCGTTCGGAATGCTGGTTTCTTCGTGAATGCGCCGCTCTATGTCGTACATCACAGGTTTGGCTTCCTCAGGCGCCAGGCCGTGGTACGTGCTGAGATACTTAACAATGGCCCGGGCCTCCAAGGGAGTGAGCGATACGCCGTTCACAAGGATCATTCGTTTCAGCGCTTCTTGCCAGCCTTCCGGCGTGGTCCGCTCCCAGGAAATACGCTGCATGTTTCCGTGCTCGTCGCGGGCATGGCAGTTTCCGCATTTGGCAAGCACCAACGCATCAGTAACAGGAATCCCTTGTTCGGGCGCGCTCGACTGGCCGAAGGCGATGCCGGCAAACAGCACACAGGTTGAAAGACTCAGCGCCCTCACGGTCGCGGCTCGGTATGCGTTTTGTTGCGCTCTTGGTTGTAAGCCTTCCAGGATTGATCGATGACGTAAGCGTGAATGGCGTCGGCTTCTTGCGGGCTCATCTTTCTGACGACGATGGGGTAGCCAGGAGGGTTGCCAAATCCAGGCATGCCTTGCTTCTGGTGACTGCCGCCCAAGACTGTGGCGTTCCATAGCCGATGTGATTCCGCGGGCAAGTAGCGCAGATCGGGAATCGCGCCATCTTCGGTGAAGGCGCCGCTCCCGTCGGCGGCGGGACCGTGACAGTCAAAGCAGATGTGCTTCTCGAATAGCGCCGCACCCATTTCAATCTTCTCCTTGCTGAAGGTTTGATCGGGCGGCCTCGGCACCGGCGGTACACGCACGGTGACTGTTGGGAAAGGCGTGGTGCCTCCCAGCTTAAAGGCCAGCAGGCGCGCCGGTCCTCGCTTGGCTTCGGGAGTCGCCATCGAGCTGCCACGGCTGAACAGTCTCGAGCCGGAGCCCCAGCCAACCGGTACCAGGATATATTGCTCGCCCCGGACGGCGAAGCTCACAGGCACGGAGTGAATCGCCGATCCAGTTTTAATCGACCAGACTTTGTGCCCGCGGTCGGCTGAGTAAGCCGCGAACTCGCCGGTACCTTCGCCTTGAAAGACCAGGTTTCCGGCAGTGGCAAGGACGGCGCTATTGGTCGCGATCGGTTCCGTGACGGACCAGCGCGTCGATTGGCTTCGAGGATCCCAAGCTACGAGCTTCCCTTCTTCCGGAAATTCATCGGGCGACAGTTGTTTCTCCTTGACATCGTGCAATGGAAGATAAACGAGGCCGGTGATGGGGCTGTAGCTCATGGGCCACCAGTTGTGGCCGCCGCTCAGTGGCCTACGGCCGTCCGGAGGCGCTGGCACTTCTGTCGCACGTCCAGTTTTGAGATCGATGGACGTGGCCCAACTCACCTTCGCGACGGGCTTCGCCTCCAGGAGCGACCCGGTTCGTTCATCCAGTACGTAGACGAACCCGTTTTTCGGAGCGGTGATCGCTACGCGCCGTTTCTGTCCACTCATCACCAGATCGGCGAGGAGGATGTGCATGTTCTCGGTATGAAAGTCCTGCGCGCTGGTTTGAAAGTGCCAGACATACTCGCCGGTGTCCGCGTTCACTGCGATCACGCAACCGGCAAACAGCCGGTCGCCGCCGACTTTCTTGTCCGCTTTGTCGCCGAACAGCACCTCCGGCTCCGCTCCGGCAGTTCCGAAGATCACCAGGCCGGTTGCAGGATCGTAGGTAATCGGGTCCCAAACATCGCCACCACCGACTTCCCACCATCTTTCGCCGGACCAGGTTTTGGCCGCCATCTCGAGTGCTTTCGATTCAAATCCCTTGGCTGGATCGCCGGGAACTGTCCAAAAGCGCCAGGATTCTTTACCCGTAGCTGCGTCGAAGGCCACCAACGATCCCCGCACACCGATGTCCGAACCGTTGTAGCCGATAAACACCTTGCCCTTGCCGACGTGCGGCGCCCCGGTGATGCCGGTTTGAGAGCCGTCGCAAACAGGCGACTCCCACGCCTTTTCACCAGAAGCGGCGTCGATTGCGACCAAGCGGCAATCTCCGGTGCCTACATAAACTTTGCCCGCCCACACCGCCAGACCGCGATTGCTGTGCGCCGACCAGGAATTCCGCATCCTGTCCATGCGCACCTTGGGATCAAATCTCCACAGCACTTTCCCGGAAAACGCGTCGACGGCATACACCCGGGATTGCGGGGCACTCACGTAGATGACACCGTCGACCACAATCGGTTCGGTCGCGAGGCCCATGGCGCTCTCGATGTCGGTGGCCCACGCCAGGCCAAGCTTCCCGATGTTCTGGTCGGTCACCTGTTTCAGGGGGCTGAAATGTTGCTCATCAAACGTGCGTCCGCCCACCAGCCAGTCACTGCCTGCGGATGCTTCGTCGATTACCCGCGCTTCGGTAACGTCCCCCGGCTTGGTCCCGGTGGCCGCAATCAAGATACCGGCTGCCGCGATCACAAGGACGTACCGTTTCATGGCTTTCGTGAAGCTTGCATGATTTTAATAACCCTGTCAAGTCTGCGGAGGTGCTGGAGGCGCTGGCGCGGACGAGGCGGCAGGATTTACCAACCTTACCGAAGTATTGCCAAGTTCCATCCACTTATACTAGCATCAGACTTAAGCGACCCCTGCCGCTCGCGACCACATTTCCAGAGAGGCGGAAACATGGCAATACCAACCGACGTCCGGGAAATTTCGGAGCAGGTAGCGGCTCCCTTGGCGAATCATCCACTGGATCCTTTGTACACGGCTGAACTCGAGGAGGTGGCGCGAATCCTCGGCCGGGAAAGGTACCTCGGCGACAACGTTCGGATCGCTTCCATCAACTTGATCGAACCTGCGAAGAGCTTGGTCGAGAATCATCAGCCGGGCAGTCCGTTTGAACGAAAGGCGCTGGCTGTTCTTCTGGACCGCGGTAAGCGCGCAGCGTATGAGGCAGTGGTGGATCTCGTCGACAAATCCGTCCTATCGGTGACGCCGCTGCCGAGCGGCATCCAGCCCTCGGTCATGCTGGATGAGTTCAGTGAGTGCGAGCAGGCCGTGCGGCGATCGCCGCTTTTCCATGCTGCGTTAAAGAAACGCGGCGTGACGGACGCCGATCTGGTGATGGTGGACCCATGGTCGGCCGGCATGTACGGGACCGAATTAGCGGAAGAGACAGGTGTGCGGAGGCTGCGGGCGCTGTGTTTCTTGCGATCGGAGCCCAAGGACAACGGCTACGCGCGACCCATCGATAGCATGGTGGTCGTAGTGGATCTCTACGAGATGAAAGTGATCCGCATCGAGGAATATCCGATCGTGCCTCTGCCGCCCGAGCCCGGAAATTGGGCGCGCGAGTACATTCCCAACGTGCGTACCGATCTCAAACCGGTGGACATCGTGCAGCCGGAAGGCCCCAGCTTCACGGTGGAAGGCAACCAGGTGGAGTGGCAGAAATGGAAATTCCGGGTCGGCTTCACATCGCGCGAGGGTCTGGTGTTGCACACCATCAGCTACAACGACGACGGTGTGGAACGCCCTGTTCTTTATCGCGCATCGATTTGCGAGATGGTGGTTCCGTACGGCGATCCGCGCGAGCAGTATTACCGCAAGAACGCGTTTGACGTCGGCGAATACGGCCTCGGGATGCTTGCAAACTCACTGGCGTTGGGCTGTGATTGTCTGGGCGTGATCCATTACTTCGATTTTCCGCTGGTGGACAGCCACGGCCAGGTTACTCCGCTGAAGAACGCGGTGTGTCTGCATGAGGAAGACTTCGGGATTTTATGGAAGCACACGGACTGGCGCACCGGCCAATCGGAAGTGCGCAGGTCGCGGCGCCTGTCGGTTTCTTTCATCGCCACCGTTGGAAACTACGAGTATGGATTCTATTGGTATTTTTACCAGGACGGATCCATTCAGTGCGAGATCAAACTGACCGGAATTATGAACACAACCACGTTGGCGCCGGGCGAGACGTCGCCGTATGGCATGGAAGTCGCCCCGCGATTGAATGCGCCAATTCATCAGCACATTTTTGCGGCACGCTTGGTGCCGACCGTGGACGGCCCCAACAATTCGGTGGTGGAAGTGAACAGCGTGGGCGTGCCAACGGGCGCGAGCAATCCGCACGGCAACGCGTTTGTCGCTGAAGAGACGTTGCTCGCTACCGAGAAGGAGGCGCAGCGGCAGGTGAATTCCGCGACCGCGCGTTTCTGGCGCGTGGTGAACCCGAACAAGAAGAATCGGCTCGGGCGGCCGGTTGGGTATCGTTTGGTTCCGGGCGAAAACTGCCCGCCCTTCGTGCAGCCGGACGCAGCGGTGATGCGCCGCGCGAGTTTCACATCGAATCACCTTTGGGTGACGCCCTACCATCCGCAAGAGCGCTACGCGGCCGGGGAATATCCGAATCAACATCCCACCGGAGATGGTCTGCCGAACTGGACTAAGGCGAATCGAAAAGTGGACGATACCGAGATCGCGCTGTGGTACGTGTTCGCCCATAATCACGTTCCGCGTCCGGAAGACTGGCCGGTGATGCCGGTCGGCATGCTCGGATTCCAGTTCCGTCCGGATGGATTTTTCGAGCGCAATCCGGCGATGGACGTGCCTCCGCCGCCGAAGAAGTCGGCGTGTTGCCACTAATTAACTGGACGGCTTCACAGCCGCCGCGCACTGCGGCAAGCAGTGGCCGGTATGACGATCCAGCGCCGAAGTGCCGATTTATCGTAACCTTATCTAATATATGAAACGCTCGCTTTCGCTCCTGGCATTGTTCGCGGCTGTTGCGAGTGCGGGTACCCTGTACGTTCCTGCCTATCCAGACGCCGTTCTTGTTTTCGATGAGGGAAAGGGCGAGATCGTCGACCGCATTCCTCTGGTGACTGGTACGCCCATGTCGATACGTCTGGCGGCGGATCACAAGAAGATTTACGTCACGACCATCGATCATAATGGCATCGAAGTGATCGACGTGGCAACGCGCAAGGTCATCAATCATTTTGAGCTGAATACACCCACAAAGCAGTACCGTTTTCGAGGCGGCGCGGCCGATCCAGATGGCAAGCTGTTCTACACGGTGACCAGGGAGATCGACAAACTGGCGGAGCACTTCGATGTGGCGAAACCCAAGTATACGGTAGTTGACCTCGCGCAGCAGAAGATCGAGAAGACCGTAGATATGCCGCTAGAGGACCAGCAATCCAACCGCATGTCTTTTGAGGTGTCTCCCGATGGAAAGTATCTGTACCAGTTCGGGCCGAAGATCAAAATACTTCAGACCGCTGATTTCAAGGTGGTGGATACGCTGGATCTTGCCGCGCCGGACTTCGACGGCATGGAGAATATCCGCCTGGGAGGCGACCTGGATTTGATCAGCCAGCCGGGCATGCATACGTCCATCTTTAACTCAGCCGATCCAATTGTCCACAATCGCGTGTTCGGATTGGCGCGTCTGGATCTGTCGACGCGGCAAGTGAACTACAATCCAATCGGCCCCGCGCCCAGCGGCATGCGAGGGCTGCAGGTGACGCCGGACAAAAAGTTTGCTTACACGATCGTAGCCAACGGCGCAAACGGAAACAGGGTCTGCGAGTTCTGGAAATTCGATTTGACCACCGATCGCTTGACTCAGAAAGCCGAAGTTCCTTGCCGCACGCGCTTCAATTTAGGTATGTCGAGCAATGGCCAGAAGCTCTACATTTATGGCGCCGGTTTTGACATCGAGGTGTATGACACCGCGACGTTCAAACTGGAGAAGACCTGGGATCTGAATAACGACGTCACGGGCGGACTCGCGGTTCTACCATAGGCTTTTCACGTCGTCGCGCGAATGAAGATAGCGATCATCGATAGTGGGATTCATCCCGGCCATCCGCACGTCGGCGAAATCGCTGGCGCAGTCCAAATCACGCCGGCGGGCGAGTCCAATGACACGATCGACCGGCTGGGGCACGGCACCGCTGTAGCGGGCGCCATCCGCGAAAAGGCGCCGGACGCCGAGTTGTACGCCGTCAAGGTTTTCGACAAGAGGCTGAGGGCCAACATTGGCGTGATTCTTCGCGCGCTGGCATGGTGCCGCGATCACCATATGGATCTCGTGAATCTCAGCTTAGGCACCGCGAATCCAGCGCACCGCGAAAGCTTCCTCCGCGTCTTCGGTGATGATTTGCTGGTAGTCAGCGCGGCAAATGTCTTGCCCGGTAGTTTGCCGGAAGTCATCGGCGTGCTTCCCGATCCCGATTGCCCTCGCGATACTTTCCGCTATCACGCGGGAGTGTTTCACGCGTCTCCCTACCCACGGCCAATTCCGGGTGTTCCTGTCGATCGCAACCTGCATGGGACCAGCTTCGCCGTCGCGAACATGACGGGCTTGGTCGCGCCCGTCCTTAAAAATAGCCCACGATCGGCGATTCGAGCGCTGCTTATTGCTCAGGCAGAAACTACGATCCTGACGTAGTCTCTCGATTGCACCTGACTGCTTTGCTCGGATGACAATCAATCCGCCCAACAATGGCCACGTCGAGATATCTTTTGTCCAAGGCTTCTTCTAATTCACACTCTAAAACCAGAGATCGCAACAAGAAAGTGGCGCGTTTCGCGAGGAAAGTCGGCGAAACGATGAAGGTTGGCCCGGTGGCGCAGCGTTTCGGGTGTGTCCGCCTCCATGGGCGGAAGAACAATCGTCCATCGGCCCGGCGGTTCGCAAGCGTCGCCGCCACCGCGAAGAGCCGCTCGCCACTGTTTGCCAACGCGGCCCTCCGCCTAGCCGGGGGACTACTTCGCGAACGCCGGGATTGACGCGCTCTCAACCGTTCCGCTTTCCCGAACCATCGCGAACGTGTCGTCGAGCGCAAGCGCGAACCGCCCCAACATCAGATCGATTTCTGCTTCGTTGACGATCAACGGCGGACAGAACGCGATGGAGTCGCCCAATGCACGCAATATCACACCATGATGATGAGCCCGCTTCATCAGAAACGGACCCACCGCGTCGGTCGGATCAAATGGCGCTTTCGTGGCTTTATCCTTCACCAGTTCGATCGCTCCGATCAGCCCGATTCCCCGAACCTCGCCAACCAGCGCGTGATCCGCGAATCGGCGTAACCCGGCTTGCATACGCGGAGCCATCCGGCGAACATGCGACAGTATGCCGTCATCTTCGTAAATCTTGAGCGTTTCTAGAGCAACCGCTGACGCTACGGGATGACCACTATAGGTGAAGCCGTGGCTGAACACGCCGATTTTTTCGGATTGCTTCACCAGCGCGTCATAAATCGCTTCCGAGACCATTAAGGCGCCGATCGGCAGGTAGCCGGAAGACAGCGCCTTGGCGCAGGTGATCATATCGGGCTCGAGACCGTAAACCTCGCTTCCCCACATCTCACCGGTACGGCCGAATCCGCAAATGACTTCGTCCGCGATAAGCATTACATCGTATTTCCGTAAGACAGCCTGGATTTTCTCCCAATAGGTCGCGGGTGGCAGCAGCACGCCGCCGGCGCCCATGATCGGCTCGGCGATAAATGCCGCCACAGTGTCGGGGCCCTCGTTCAAAATGCGTTGCTCCAGCGAATCGGCCATTCGGCTGGCAAACGCCTCTTCGGTCTCGCCCGCCAAGCCGAAGCGATAGAACTGCGGGCACTCTACATGTAGGATCTTGTCGATAGGCAGGTCGAAATCGCGATGGTTGTTCGCGAGCCCGGTAAGACTGGCGGAGGCCACGGTTACGCCATGGTAGGCCCTGGCGCGGCTGATAATCTTCTTCTTGCGCGGACGCCCGATGGCATTGTTGTAATACCAAACCAGCTTAACCGCGGTATCATTAGCTTCCGAGCCCGAGTTCACAAAAAACACCTTGGTCATCGGAACCGGCGCAATACTCAGGAGCTTTTCAGCGAGTTCTATACCAATATCGGTCGCTTTATGAGCAAACGTGTGATAGAAAGGCAGCTTTAACATCTGGCGGTAGGCGGCTTCGGCTAGACGCCGCTCGGAAAATCCGAGGCTGACGCACCAGAGCCCGGCCAGTCCTTCGAGATACATCTTGCCGTCTTCGCCGCGGACAAAAACCCCATCGCCCTCGGTGATCACCAGCGGACCTTCGGTTTCGTGCGCCTTCAGATTGGTATACGGATGAATCCCCGTCGCGATATCGCGGATGGCCGAGTTCGTTTTTGCCATAGTCTTGTTCTGATAAGCCTCGTTCCCAACAGCCTATCATAAACCTTGCAATAAAATGAGCAAGGTTGTGAGAAATTGGCTATGCTGCAACCGGCGCCGCTCTGGCCTTCCGCAGCGTCTTCCATCTTTTTCGCAGCGCCCGATTCCAATACATCAGCAGTCCTGTTACTGCTAACAGAGGGATGGCCAGTCCCGCGGCCGACCAGACGAGCTTAACCCCCAACCCCCAAAAAGTGCCGAAATGCAACGGGACCTCCGACCAGATGATCCAATCGCCGAGACTCCGATTCACCCCGTAGCGCCAAGTAGAAATATAGCTTCCGGTGTATGGATTGAAATACACGGTGTCTACGTACTCGTAACCTGGACTGTCACGCCGGCGCATAAGTATGCCGATGGGAGCCCGCCGGCTATAGGGGAACGCGATCCCGCCTAACCTAGTTCCGGGGTCGAGGTTGGAGGCCTGCTGGACCATGGCCCGAAGATCGGGCTCGGATGCAGTGATTTCGGGCATAACGCTGAGGGCCGGAGGGCGGGCCGTTATCACCGGGGACAACGAATTCACGAATAGAAACGCCTGCCGAGGCCATCCGAAATAGATTCCGCTCACGGCCCAGAAGGAGGCTATCAGGATGGTCCAGAAGCCCACCGAAACATGCATGTCGAAGTTGATCCGCCGCCAGTTTCTGCGGAAATCAACCTTCAGCGCGCGCCTCCAATTTCGAATGCCCGGCCACCAGATCACCAATCCGGTGGCGTTTAGCAGCAGCAGAAACGCAGCGCCGACACCGTTCAACATTCGACCGCGGGCCCCTCGAGGAATCAACAAGCTCTCGTGCAACTCTTGGACGAAATCCAGCCAATTCGGCTGTCTTGGAAATTCGCCGAGAACTTGGCCATCGGTTGGCCCGCAGGCCACCTTGATCCGGCTCCGTCCTTGCAGAACCGCGACGAAAGTGGCGTCATTTTCAGTCGGCGTGTCCACGGAAACGATGCGATAGCGCCGATATGCCGCTTGTAGATTTTCAACAACCGTTACGATGTCCGCGAGCGGTTCCTTAACCTGGATGTTTTGCCACGGCTTAAGTCCACCGAGCCGCTCCAACTGCGGGCGGAATACCAGAATCGATCCGGTGATTCCGATCACCACCATGTACAGCGTCAGAATAATCCCAACCCAAAGGTGCACCTGGAAGTTCAGCCGCCGCGGCCAAAGTTGCTGAGGCCGATGGAGGTAACGCTGGAGGAAGCCCACTTCGCACCATTAGTAGCGCGAGAAGAGCTGCTTGGAATGCATGGACCGGGCCGAGGAGCCGCCCGGGACGGTGTCCTGCTCGCTGCTCAGAGTTTTCCCATCCGCAGAAACTGAGAGCTTGCCGGAACTATCGGGATGGTTCGGCCCCTTCAAGAGCAGCTTGTATTGGGATGGGCCGACGGAGGTCACTTGAATGGTGCCCATCTTTTCGCCTTTCGAATTCTTCACGTCCGCTTCGGTGCCATCCAGCTTGACTGTGTACGTCATGCTGACGAAGTAAACGTTGTTGACGGGAACCGAAAAGGCGAATGCCAGCTTGTCCCCATCTTGCGACACCTTCAGCGTGAGCGGTTCAGCATTGCTTTTTTGGCCATTCACTTCCTGGCTGTCGAGACGCCACGTTCCGATTAGCGGATCAGGGGCGGCGAAGGCGGCCGAAGTCACGATAACAACGGCCGCGGAGAGAAGCAGTAATCGTTTCACTTCCTCTTCATCTTAGAACGTGATGCGCCCGGTCAACTGGATCTGTCGTGGCCCGGCGCCCTCCGCGCTTTGCATCGCAGTGAGTGCGCCGAATCCGGCGACCCCGACTTCCAGAGTGCCGGGAGGAGCATAGTTGGCATGGTTGAACGCATTGGCAACTTGCATTCCAACCTCCGCCCGAAGCCGTTCCTTGATCGTAAACCGCTTGATCAGCGATAGAGAAACAGCCTGTGTGCCTGGGCCTACAATGGAGCCTGACGACGAGTCTCCGAACCGGCCGATAGCGGTTGTGACGCCGTTGGCGAGTGTCTGGCAATTCGCGCAAGGATCGGTGAAGGCGTTCGGATTAATGTATTGGGCAATGGATTGGCCAGCGTAAGGGCTCACTCCCGGGACCGTGTCGGCCCGACCACCGTTGAAGTTATACAGGTTGTAGCCTGTGCCGGATGGATCGCTCGGTGTCGTGACGGACAAAAACGGCCCGCTCTGGAATAGCATCACGCCGCTCAGCTCCCAGCCACCTATCACGCGATCCAGCATAGCGTTGCTGTTCAAGAGTTGCCGCCCTTTTCCAAACGGCAGTTGATAGAGGAACGAGGCCAGAAAACGCTCGCGGCGAGCAAAAGATGTGTTGCCGTAATCGGTACCGGGAGCGTAAGGATTGCTCAGGGTATTGCCAAATTCGTTGGCGAACCCACTGGCCGGGGTACCGGTGACTCCGTTGATGTCCGTAAGATCGCGCGTGAAGGTGTAGGCGACTTCGAATTGGAAGTTTGCGGCGCGCTTGTGGACCTCGATGGTCCCAGCATTGTAATTGCCGTAGCCGAGCAGAGATGTCCCGGTCGCAATATACGCCATCAACGGGAAAGGAATGGCTGCGTTAGTCGCGGCGGATCCAAATCCGGCAGTGTTTGGCTGAACCTGATCCTGGTTGTAAACCGTTGGAACGTTATAGGCATGGTTGCCATCGTAGGAAACGCGCAGGCCAACACCTTTACCAAGATCCTGCTCCAGAGTGAGGTTCCATTCCTCGACGATAGGATCCTTATATTTAATCTCCGAGGCTAGGTCGAAGTACTGCGTGCCCGGTTGGGCGATGTTCGATGGGAACGCGTAGGGCAAGCTAAAGACGGGCTTGCCGTTGCTGCCCAGACTATTGCCGAAGTATCCGACGTCGCTGGATCCAACTGACCACCCGTTGATGGCCGTTCCGCTCAGCAAAGATTCAATGAATCGTCCGTATCCGCCGCGAAGGACGGTCTTGTTGTTGTTGAAAATACGCCATGCAAATCCAATACGCGGTGCGAAGTCTCTTTTAGAAGATTCGCGCAAGGCGCTCGGGAACCCGGCCTGTGCCGCGGTAATGAGCGGAGTGGGAGCGATGGACTCGACAAACCCGGGATTGATATTGACGAAGGCCGCCTGGTTAGGCAGGATGATTGCGCCGGTGTTCTGGCCGTTGACTATATTTTTGTAATACGGATCGAAATTCACAACGTTGTCGTTCTTGTCGTGGAAGGCCGGATGGTATTCCCAGCGGAGACCGTAGTTGATGGTGAGCCTCTGCGAAATCTTCCAATCGTCCTGCGCAAAAGTGGCATAAGAATTCGAGTAGGCGTCGGTGTCCGGGTTGACCACGGTAGAGATGGCAGTGAGGTCGGGATAGCCGAGCAGGAGGCCAGCGATCGACGTTGCGGAGCCACTTCCGAGCAGTCCGCCCGTCGTCGAGCCGTTAAACGTATAGTCGCCCAACCGATAGTTGTTGAACACTTGAGTAAAGAGGCTGCTCAGATACCGCCAGTCAAAGCCAAACTTGAAGGTGTGTTTCCCTTTCGTCCAGGTCAAGCTATCGGTGGCTTCGTAGGTGCCCTCATGGGTATTTAAGTCGTTCTGTTGGCTTTGAATTCCCATGAATCCGAGGAGGTTCACGGTCGGAAGATCGTCTCCGGCGGGAATAGCTTCCGGCAGAGCTCCGGGGCCAACCGTGAGGCCGAGAGAGTTAGCGGCCTGCTGAGCCGTTATGCCAAAGGTGACATTGCGGTGAACCACGCTAAAGCCACCGCGCAGCTCATTGACAATGGTGGGAGAAATAACCCAGTTGTAGGACGTAGCTAAGGAATTATAAATCTGAGGCGTCGAGACGCCTCCCAGCTCCGGGTTGCTGGGGTTGCCGTATTGGTCTTCCTGAGGATTAGTGATGCGGCGATTCTTATAGGTCCAGCGGACAAAGATCATATGCTTGGGGCCGAGGCTCTGATCGAGTCGGACGTCGCCCTGGGCGCTCTTGATCGGAATCGCATACGTGCCGACATAGTTATTCGCAATTGCGCCGGCTGGGCCGTAATTGGGTAAGGGGTAGATGAGGTTCAACAGTTTCTGCGCATAGGGATTCAACGCGCTCGCGGGAATTTGGTTGTTTTGGTAGCCCGTCAGCTGGTTGGCTGAACCACCGTTAGCCGGCAAAAGATAGGCGGACAGATCCCCGTTCCGCATAGCCACGGTGGGAACGCTATTCACAAAGGTCTCCGACTTCGGCAAGGTGAGCCTTTCAAAGCTGCCGAAGAAGAACGTCTTGTTGCGGCCGTTATAAAGTTTCGGGAGGATCACCGGGCCGCCCAGATAGATTCCGTAATCGTTCAGCTTGTCCTCTGTGACGATGTGGCTGAACGTGTCGGCGGCATTGAAATCGGTGTTCTGAACGTTCTCGAAGGCACCGCCATGGAACTCATTGGTCCCCGACTTGGAAATGGTTGTAATATCGGCGACGCCTCCGAACTCGGCCGGATTCAGCACCTCGCTGATCCTGATTTCCTCGATAGAGTTGAAGGACGGGAACATTTCGCTGAGCGCCCCCAAACTTCCCGGCCCGACCGAGCTGATTCCGTCAACAGTGATGGAAAGCTGCGAAGGCCCGGCTCCCGCCACCATAATCGAACCTCCATTGCCGCCGTTATCGATCTGCACGCCAGGCTGCGCCGTCAGCGTCGAGTATGCGCTGGTAGAACCGGATGAACGAGTTGCGATGGCCACCGGGAGGTCGATTAGTTCCAAGCTTCCCTTGCTCTCCGATACGTTGGAGGCATCGGTCTGGACCACCGCCACGGCTTCGACGGTTACCGATTCGGCCTGCGAGGCAACCTTCAAGTCGATGTCGATACGCTTCACGTCTCGGGCGGCGACGTCGAACGCCTGGTACTCGGTCTTTTGAAACCCCGGCGCAGCCACGGTGAGTTTATAGTTCCCGATCTCAAGGTTTACAAACTCATACGCGCCGTTCGTGTTGGTCACCGTCGAATGCTCGGCGTTGGTTCCGGTATTCATCAAAGTGACGTTCGCCATGGGGACCAAGCTGCCGGTGGCGTCCTTGATTGTGCCGAGGACGGTACCGAAAGTGGACTGGCCGTAGCTCACTTTACAGAACGCCAGAACGCAAATAGCGGCGAGGGCCAGATGAAAGGCAAAACGCATCCAGCGACGGTCAAGACTTACCAGGGAACCTGGGCGTGCGATACATGCAGATGACATCAAATCTTCTCCTTCAGAATTTCGAACGGTCGTGCCAATTCAAGAGCGGACTTCAAGAGGGCACAAAAATCGATGAAGCACAGTCCATCAAAGTTTTCGATGGACCTTATGCCGATGACATTCGGCGGCTCGGCGGAGAGCTTTTGGGTAGATCGGAACGGCTACCGCACCTTCCGAAAACCGCACGTGGGCTTCTCGGAAGACGGCTTACACAGCAACTTACGTTTAAATTGCAACTAGTTGGACGACTATTTCAGCTTGCAAATTGCGGGCGCATCCTTGCGTCCTCTGCCCCTGCCATAAAGACGAAACCAACGTGGGTCGGATGAAATTTGGAGTTGAGTATAGCCAACTGTTGCAGTCGTGTCAAGGCTAACCTTGTGCGAGTTGCGCAAAGTTTGCTGGACCGGAATCACAATCCAAGTTATACTCCCACCTAACGAGAATTTCTATGTGTATGCGTGTAGCCGCTCTCCTTACCCTCGCCGTCGCGCCGGCCTTTAGCGCCCACTGGAACGCCCAGCTGGCCGAGCAATATATGGATTCGCGCCAGAAGGAATGGATTGCCTGGCCGATGGCGATGCACTCGGGCGTGGCGTGTGTTTCCTGCCACACCGGCTTGCCCTACCTGCTGTCCCGGCCCGCGCTGCGGCAGGCATTAGGCGAAAAGACCGGCCCGACGCTCTACGAAAGCGTGCTGGTGGATAGCATGCGGGCCACCGTGATCCGCACGGACGCAAATGATCTGTTCGCGGGCCTCAAGGGCGTGATTATCGACCAGGTGTATGGCGCGCAGGTAGTCCTTTCCTCCTTGGTGCTGGCGATGGATGACTCAAAGCGGGGCAAGCTGAGCCCCGAAGGCGAGAAGGCGTTCGATCGTCTGTGGTCGCTGCAAGTGAAGAGCGGCGCGGACAAAGGCGCGTGGCTTTGGTCGGATTTCGATCTCGATCCTTGGGAAACGAAGGACTCGGCGTTCTATGGGGCGGCCTTGGGAGCCTTGGCTACCGGCCTGGCGCCGGCGGACTATCAAGCTCGTCCGGAGATCCAGGCGAATCTTGCGGCGCTAAGAGCCTATTTGCGCGAGGGACAGAAGACGCAACCGTTGCACAACCGGGTGTTCCTGTTGTGGGCATCGTCCAAGTTGCAGGATCTTTTGCCCGCCGCCGACAGGCAGGCCATCCTGGATGAGCTATGGCGCAAACAAGAGGCGGATGGAGGCTGGAGCATCCAAGCTCTCGGACAGTGGAAGAAGCGCGATGCGGCGCCGGCTGCGGCGTCCACTGGGTCGAACAGTTACGCCACCGCGCTGATTGCATTCGCGGCTGAACAGGCGGGTGTCCAGACATCGCAGGCGAGTCTGTCAAAGGCGCTGGCGTGGCTCGGAACCCACCAGAACCCACAAGGCTATTGGGTCGCCGAGTCGATGAACCACAAGCATGAGGCCGGCACGGTTCCGGAGAAGTTCATGAGCGATGCCGCGACGGGCTATGCCACCGCTGCTTTGCTCGCCGCCGGCGATGCCGGAATTCAGCGAACCGCCTCCAATTCGAAGCCTCGCAATTGATAGCGGAAACCTGCGTAAGCGCCAAGCTTGGCATCGCACCATTGGATGCCGCGATCAATGGCGTCCAGTTCGGATCTCCAGAGCGGCCCCGTGCCGCCGGAGCAGTAAAACTGCCGGCATAGCGTGAGGTGACGGCGGAATCCGGCCGTCAGGCGCGCCTCGTAGTGTAATAGCAAGTCGTCCAAGCTACAGCCGTTGGCGAGCGCACGGATCACCGCCGCGGCGAGGATCGCTTCGCGTATGGCATGCGCGGTTCCGTCGCCGCAAATTGGATCGAACGCCATCGCAGCGGTGCCGCAGGCCAGCCATCCATTTGATGCTCCTGGGAGGCCCGGGGCACATAGGGGCGAAGCAATTCGCGCGTAAGCCGGAAATTCACCAGAAGTTGCGCCCATCTGCGCGATTTCACACGCGATCACTTGGCTCGCGATGAGCAGCCGTTCGGCTGGTGCACCGACCGCAAGCAACCAACCCGGCACGAGGAACAACCAACCGTCTTCGAGCGATTCGATCCAGCAAGCGGCCCGATCGGAGTCTTCCTTCAGGGTGACAGGCAGGGCGGACGCCATGCGCGTTCCGAAGCTAAGTTCTGCAGCCCGCGAAGGAAGGGGCCGCGCGGCGAAGATCGTCCAGGCCGCGTCACGATTGCCGGTTTGAACGAGTGCCGGTCGGATGCATTCGAGCAGAGCATCTTCCGATACAGCCACTGCGGAATGCTCAACGGAGACTGAGGCGGCGTTCAACCCCCACCTTACGATGCGCTTCTTGATGCGAGGCAGATCGGCGAACAAACCAGGCTGCTCGAAAATATCGCGGATGAGAGTGAGCGCTTGATCGCCCAGCAGGATCACAGGCAATCGCGGACGATCCACGGGTTGAAGATCAACGTGGAACCCAGCCTTATGTAGCAGATAAGCGCAGCAGTAGGCTGCCACGCCGTCGCCTCGGATGGTCACATCGCTACGGTATAACCACGATCCCGGCGTATGTCACGTCGTTGTTCAGATCCCAGGTCTTCTCGTACTTGAGCGTCGCGGCGTCGTACACCTCGATGTCAAACCCCGCTCCGTAGATGTAGAGCTTCTTGCCATCGGTCGAAATTCCCAGGGTGAACCGCGTGCGGCAGGGCACCTCGGCCTTTTGCGTGACCTTGTCGCTGGTGAGATCGAACGCCCAGAACTCGCAGCGCTTGTTCCCGTGCATTCCGTTGGACACTACTGTGTAGGCCCACTTCTTGTCCGGCGTTACTTCGATGCCCGCCATTCCGGCTGGCGCCGGTCCAATGGGATTGAAGTCCAGCTGCTTCGTGCTTAGGTCGAAGCGAGCCAGACCGAACACATGGTTATGAACGATGGGGTCGGCCCACACGAACATGGCCGTGTGCTCTCCGGGCTGCATTGATCAGATCCAGATCGCTCGCCGAAATGGACGTTCTCCATCCCTGGAGCATCCGGACGCGCCAGGTCAATATGATCGAGCACCTTGAAATCGCTGGCCTGAAGAATGGTGATCTTCTCGCCGAACTGGTACAAAAGCTTGCCGTCAGGCGAAACTTCAAGCGCCCCAACTCCGAAATCGCCTTGGTTCTGGGGCTCTTCTTCTTTGGTGATATCCACGGTCTTGACGATCTTCTGCTGTTCGAGATCGACCACCGTGTACTTCGGTTTGCCGACCTCATAGTGATCGGGAAACTGGGTGATTTCCTTGGTGACCGCGTAGAACAGCTTGCCCTCGGGGTCTGGCGTTCCCGTAAAGAAGCGATACTGTTTGGTCGGGGTATTGAGCACGAAGTGATTGATCACTTTGCGCGTCGCGACATCAATCACCTCGATGCCGTTGTGGTCGATGGTGGTGACGTAGATCTTCTTGTGATCCGGCGACAGACGAATCGACATGGGAGTGCCGGTGGCCAGCGGAATGCGGTCGACAATTTGGGCCTTCGCTTCGTCGAAAACCAGAACGGCGGCCGGATAGGCCGGCAGATACAGACGTGCCGGCGCTTGCGAGCGCGGCACAAGTAGCAAATCCGCAGAAGATAATCGCAGCATTATGGAAACACCAGATCGAGATTTCGCCAGTCCTTGGTGGCGGTGGCGCATTTGGCCGTCCAGTCGGGTGCGTTGTTCAGATGATCGGGAACCTGCGCCGGCCAGTAGCAACTGACAAAGCAGTCGTAAATGTCGCGCTCCACCGGCTGACAAAGTCCGGCCGTGCCGCCGGCCGCGTCCACTTCCCAGCCCGGCGTGAACATCAGCGAGCACCCCATGGGAACGTGGGGGCGCTGCTGAGCTGGACGGGTGATCCTGCATCCCGACCACATCCTCGGTGCGCGAAATGACGTAATCGTCGATGCGCGCGGCTTTCTTGTTCAGCGGTCGCATGTGTTTCATGATGCTTTCCTTTCCGCAAACTGCTGCAAAAACCCCGGATTCTTGGCGGCGATCGCGCCGTAGATTTCGAGGCACGTGTTGGTCCAGTCCCGGATCCAATCGCAATAGTGGAGATTGGGATGGCCCGTGTCTCCGTAGCGTACGAATGCTTCGTGATGGCAGCCGCCGGCGCACAACGGGCGCGCCCAGCAGGTGTGGCAATCGTATTTGGAATCGATGTGGCCGCGGCGCAGAAAATCGGCCTGCTTCGCGCGGTCGATACCGGTCGAAATGTGTCCCAGCGCGTGGACATCGGAATCCACGAAACGGTGGCACGGCGCGATGTCGCCGGATGGTCCCACGCCCAGCAGACCCAGGCCCGCGCCGCAAGGATGCGACTTGTTTACGCCCTGGCACAGTTCGGCCAGCGTATCGCTGACGTTCGAAAAGCCATGCGCTTCGCCGCGCAGCGCGTACTCGAGATACTCCTCGGCCAGCACGTGGAACTGTTCCAGCACGCTGTCCATGCCCGTCTGCGTTGATGGCGTAGAGCTGGTTCGGAGAAGTAGTCACGGGCGCGAAGCCAACTTCGTGGAATCCCAGATCCTGCTTCAGGTGGCGGAAAATGCGGACGACATCGGAGACGCCCGAAGTTAGCGTCACGCGCGCCGTAATCGGCCGCGTGCGATGGTTTTGAATCAGCGCCCGCACCTTGGGCTCGATGATGTCGTAGCTGCCGCGGCCATTGGCGAAGACGCGCAGATGATCGTGCATCTCCTTGGGGCCGTCCATGCTGACCGTCACGCCGATGCGATTTTCGGAGAGAAACTCGATGATCGTCAGGCGTCAGCAGCGTGGCGTTGGTGGTAAGGCTGAAGTCGATGTGGCGTTCCTGTTCCGCTGGCGCGCTCATTGGCGTACGCCACCACTTCCTTCAACAGCGGAAAATTCATCAGCGTTTCGCCGCCGAAGAAAGTGATATGAATCGAACGCCGGTCGCCCGATTGCGCCAGCAGAAAATCCACGGAAGCCTTGGCCGTTTCCAGGTCCATGAATTTCGGCTTGCCTTCCGGCGTAGCCACTTTATCGGCGCCGAACTCGTAGCAGTATTGGCACGACAAATTGCACTGGTTGGTGAGGTTCATCACCAGCGTCTGGATGGGAAAAACGTCGGGCAGGGGCTGCGGCTGGTCCGGAGTCGAGTCTTCCGCGACGATCACGTTGGCGTGATACATCTCCGCGATCAACTCTTCCGCGTCCTCGATCGCTGAGGCCGCTGGCCGCCAGATCCTCCGACCAATTGCTCGATGCGGCAATTCGCCCGGCGACAGGCAATCGATCAATTTTCCGACGGCGCGTCCACGGCGAAGATCGCGCCCGCCGGGACCAGATACAGAAAGTGCGCTCCCGCCGCCTCAAAGCGGTGAAACTCGCCCAAACGATAAACCGCGAGTCGCGTTGTGCGTAGCGGGGACGTCGCGGTCATTGTCCAACCTCCGGCTGATCCCACTTAATGTAAGTCGGAACCGTCACCACCAGATACGACTTGCCGATCAGCGGCCTGCCTTCCTTGTCTTTTTCGTCCTTCGCCGTCGCCACCACCCAAACGTCGCCGTAGTTATTGCGGCTGAATTTGCGCTGCGGATTGGGGCCGTCGGAGGCCGGAGTGAAGAGGCCAGTGTGGCTCAGCGAGCCGACGAATTCCTTATCATCGTCGCCATACACGGAGTAAAACTCTTCCACCGACCAATTCACGTCGACTGGCCCGAGCTCGACATCGTCGGCGGTGTGCAGCTTGCCGTCCGCGCCGCGCTGGTAGGCGACGGCCTCGAACTGCTGGAAGCCCTTGGGATGCGTTTCGCTGCCCAGATGCGCCAGAGCCGAGTCCGGCGTCACTTTGATATAATCGATGCGATCGTACACCGCAATGGCGCTTTGTAGTACCGAGCGGCGGAACGCGATGTCGCGTTTCCCGGACACGGCGTCGGCGGCCACGTCCACTTCCGCCACGATTTCAGTGGGCGTGTGCGAAACGATGCGCTTCACCGTCACTCCCGTTCCGAAATCCAGATCCGCAGGTGTAATCTGCGCAGGCAAGCTTTCCGCGATCAGACGGACGCGCGTCGCTTGCGAGCCGGTCTTGAGCAAGGAACGGTCCGCGCCGATCAACGTCGGATCGGCGGAGGCGACGCTGCAATTTCACGTCGAAACCGAACTCCTGATACTGGCCCCAGAACCAGCGGCCTTCGGCAGCGGACTGATCGGGCGAAATCCACATCACTTCGCGCATCTCGCTGTTCAGATCGTCAGGAGCGGCGTTGGCTGGCGGCGTTCCTTTCGACCGTCCGCGCCACGCATAACCCGCGTAAACCAGGCTGTGGCCGGTCCGCGAGATCGTCGAGCCGTCTTTCACCGACGTCAGCTTCACGTGCGTGATGAACTCGTCGTCGGTGCCGCTGCGCCGGGTCCACCTCCATCTCGCCATAAAACTTGCCGCGGCCCGGAATGTTGGCGGAGACGATCCACCGTCCGGTCAGCTTGGGCGCACGCATCCGGGCGCGCCACGTGGCCCATTCGGGCGTATGCAGAGGCGCGGACTTGCTGAAGATACGCGAGCGCGTCGTCCACCGGCAGGGGCGCATCGGGATCCTGGTGGTGGCGCTCGTCATCGAAACCGCCGGCATTGATTCCCAACCGGAATGCCTCGTCGGCCTGCGGGTAGAGGGCGATATGCAAGTTCGCGAGATATTTCCAATCTTCCGCCGAACGGCGCCAGGACAGCGGGCGCGCCAACGCATGGCAGTTCGCGCACGCGCCCCGCACGTTGTCGTTGGGGATGTTGGTCTCATCCTGAATCCGCTGCTCGGCGTAGTACATAACCGGCTTCGCTTCTTCGGGCGCCAGGCCGTGATAGGTGGCGAGATATTTTAGAATCGAACGGGCTTCGTCCGGCGTCAGGCTGACGCCCCGCAAACGCACCATGCGCTTGATCGCTTCTTCCCACCCTTCGGGCGTGGCGCGCTCCCAGGAGATGCGCAACATGTTGCCTTTTTCGTCTTTGGTGTGGCAGCCTCCGCACTTGGAGATCACCAATTGATTCGTTACCGGGATGCCCTCTTCGGGCGCCGATTTAGCCGGCTCTGCGGACGGGGCAGCTTGTGGCGTCTGGCACTGAGCGAGAAACGGTAAAACCAGAACCGATGCAAGCAGGATTTTCATAACCTTATCCGAATATCATACACTGTTGTTACACCACAAGGCCCACAAAAGTTCTTTATGAGCCTCATCTGCATTTGCCTCGCTTCCGGGCTCGTGAATCTGTAGCGACATGTGCTATTAACAAAGTACTCGTGCCGGACCAAAGGACACTCCTAGATGGCTATCGCCGCGCGCTGCGATTCATCGTGCCTTACTGGCCGCGCCTGGTTTTTGTGCTTCTGGCAGGCATCGCCGCCACCGGATTCGGCCTGCTGCAGCCTTACATCTCCAAACTTCTGATCGACGATGCGCTATTGAAGCGCAATCTGCGCATGCTGCTGATCGTCAGCGGGTTGATGTTCGGCGTCACCGTCCTGAGTTTTGTGCTGAACATCTTCTCCAGCTATCAGTATGTCCGGGCTTCGGCCTCCGTACTTTTTGACATGCGCGTGGCGCTCTACCGGCACTTGCAAACGCTTTCGCCGCGCTTCTGGGCCAGCAGAAAACTGGGCGATGTTGTCTCGCGCATTAATAATGATATTGCGGAGGTGCAGCGCGTCTCCGCCGACAGCCTGTTGAGTGTGCTTTCGAACGTCGTGTTTCTGATTGGCAGCGCGGCCATCATGCTCGCGCTCAGTCCGCGGCTTTTTCTAGTGAGCGTGGCGGCGATTCCCGCCAGCGTTTGGGCCCTCCAACATTATCAACACCGGCTGGCGACGCGTGTTCGAGCCGTCCGCGAGCGCAGTTCCGACATCGGAAGCTTTTTGCTGGAATCTCTGCTGGGCATCCGCCTGGTTGTGTCGGCGCGAGCTGAATCGCGGGAAGTTGAGCGGTTTCGCGCGCGCAATCAGGGCTTCCTGGACGCGCTTATGCGCATGCAGCTCACGTCGTTCCTGTCCGGCGCCGTTCCCGGAACCATCTTGACGCTCTCCACGGCCGCGATTTTCCTCTACGGCGGTAAGCTGGTGATCGATGGCTCGCTGAAACTTGGCTCTCTTGTCGCCATCATGGCCTACCATATGCGCCTGCTCTCGCCGGTGCAGAATCTGATGAGCTTATATAGCAATCTGGTAACAGGCGGCGTTTCTCTCTCGCGGGTCTGGGAACTCTTCGATACGCGCGCCGAGATCATCGACTCGCCCGGGGCCAAGCCCTTCGGCAATGTTCGCGGCGAGATCGAGTTCGATCGCGTTTCATTCGGATACGGCGGCGATATGGTCCTCGAAGATCTGTCCTTCCGAGTGGCGCCGGGAACCATTTGCGCGATCCTCGGCCCAAGCGGCGTGGGTAAATCGACGCTGGCGGATCTTCTGGTCCGCTTTTACGATCCCGGCGCGGGCGCGATTCGCATCGACGGCCGGGATCTGCGCGATCTTCCACTCGCCGACTTGCGCCACGCGGTGATGTTAGTGGATCAGGCGCCTTATCTGTTTCACGCCAGCGTCCGCGAAAATATTGCTTACGCCCGACCCAAGGCCACCGACGAAGAAATCGTGAGTGCGGCCCGGGCCGCGTCGATTCACGAACGGATTGTCGGGTTGCCCGACGGCTACGACACCATCATTGCCGAACGCGGCCAGACCCTTTCGGCGGGCGAGCGCCAACGCATCGCGCTAGCCCGGGCGTTGTTGGCCGATCCGAAAGTGCTGGTTCTTGACGAACCGACCTCGGCTTTGGATGAAGTGAATGAGCGCGCTATCGCGGAAACTCTCGTCCGCGTGGCCGAAGGCCGTACGGCGATTCTCATCACACATCGCGCATCGCTGGCTCGCATCGCACACCAGACCATTTATTTGGATTCAGCCAAGGGCACAGTGCTCGAAGCTAGTGTTGGGGATTAGGCGGCAGCCGCTTTTTCCCGGCCAGTTCTTGCGCGGTTTGTTCGATGCCAACAGCGGCGTAGTCGCTGAAGAAGGCCCACTTTCCATAGCTCGATTTGAGTCCCGGAAGCAGCGCCTGCACCAGAGCATCACCGGATTTCCCGGCGGCCTGCTCACGTTGTACTCCGGCGCGCAGGTCGGCCAGATATTTTCGGAAGGTCAGAACATCCTGAGCATTCGCGACTCCGCCGTGGCCGGGTACCCACGTAGAATGCCCATAGTCCTTTTGCATCAGATCCAGCGATTCCACCCACGCCTTGGTGGTGGCATCGATCAGATTCGGAACGTGATCCTTCCACAACATGTCGCCGCAAAATACGACATGGGCGTCAGGAATGGACACAACGGCATCACCGCCGGTGTGGCCGGGATAGTATCGAACATCGATTCGGCGCGAGCCCAGGTAGAGTTCGATATGAGAATCGAAGACCACCGTAGGCAACGTGAGCGATTCCACGCGCGCCTTCTTCTCCGGCGTCACCGGTGGATCGAGCATCTTGATGTTCTCAGTCCGCATCCAGGCGCGCACGTTGCGATGCGCCACAATGGTGGCTCCGGCGGCTGCAAACACGTCGTTCCCATTCACGTGATCCAAGTGATAATGCGTGTTGACCACGAACCGGATCGGCAAAGGCGTGAGCTTGCGAATCTCCAAGAGCAGCGCCTTCGCGGGCCGCGGATCTTGAAAGGTGTCGATCACTGCGACGCCATCGTCGCCGATCACAAAACCGGCGTTGCCTCCAGCCAGTCCCTCGTCATTTACGATCGCCGCCCAAATTCCGTTGCCGACCTTTTGCAGTCGGAAGTCAGGAACTGCTCCTCGCGCGGAAACCATGACGAGAAGGGTAACAGCCAGCTTGGGCGCCATTATGAAAGCCTAGCATTGCCCTATTGAAATCCCAAACAGGGCCCTATTTGAATTGTGCAAAGTCGGTTAAACTGGATCAATACATGAGCGAGAAGGTGCGCGTCGACTGGAAAATTCCTGGCCCCGGCGATTTTATTTTTGTTCCCCCTTACGTCCCGCACCAGGAGATGAACGCGTCCAGCGACGAGACGCTGGACGCTCAAAGCAAGGAGTGAAATGATTCAACTTACAGTCAATGGATCAGTCAAGCAGTATGACGGCGATCCCGCGATGCCCGTCTTGTGGTATTTGCGCGATCTTCTGGAACTGACCGGCGCCAAGTTCGGTTGCGGGATGGGCCTGTGCGGCGCTTGCACCGTGCACGTCGAAGGCAAAGCAACGCGCAGCTGCGTCACCAATATGAGCGACGTCGCCGGAAAGCGCATCACGACTATCGAAGGTCTCGATCCGAGCGGCAACCATCCTCTGCAAAAAGCATGGCGCGCAGTCAACGTCCCGCAGTGCGGTTATTGCCAGGGCGGGCAGATTATGCAGGCCGCGTCGTTGCTCACCCAAAAACCCAAGCCGACGGATCGCGATATCGATGAAGCCATGCAGGGCAATATCTGCCGTTGCGGAACATACCAACGCATCCGGCAAGCCGTGAAGATGGCCGCTGGGGTAAAAGCATGAAAGCCGAAAGCATGAACAACAATTCGATTACCATAGTCAGCCGCCGCGATTTTCTAGGAGGGGTGGTCTCGGCTAGCGCGTTGTTGCTCGGTGCGAGCGTCCTCCCGACAAAAGCATTGGCTGCTCCCACCGCCGAAGCCACCTGGCAGCCTAACGTGTATCTGGGCCTGGAGCCCGACGGCCGGGTGATCATCATCGCACATCGCTCGGAAATGGGCACTGGAATTCGCACGTCGTTGCCCATGATTGTGGCCGAGGAACTCGAAGCCGACTGGGCGCGAGTGAAGATCGAGCAGGCCATTGGCGACGCGAAGTACGGCAGTCAGGACACAGACGGCTCAGAGTCCATCCGTGATTTCTATGACCCGATGCGCGAGGCCGGAGCCACGGGTCGAATGATGCTCGAAGCCGCGGCGGCTTCAAAATGGGGCGTCCCAGTTTCTGAATGCCGCGCCAAGAATCACGAGGTGCTGCACGCCAAAACCGATCGCAAATTGGGTTTTGGAGAGCTGGTGCCTCTCGCCTCAAAGCAGCCGGTGCCCAAGAAGGAGCAACTGAAGTTCAAATCTCCGGCCGAATATCGTTACATCGGCAAGAACGTGCCTATTGCCGATCTCGACGACATTCTTGCCGGTCACGCGGTCTTCGGAATGGATGCGCGCATGCCGGGCATGATGTACGCGTCCATCGAGCGCCCGCCGGTGTTCGGGGGAAAGCTCAAGACGTATGACGATGCCGAAGCGCGCAAGGTCCGCGGCGTTTCCAAGACCCTGACCATCCCGTCCTTCAAGCCGCCTTACGGGTTTCAGCCTCTGGGAGGAGTGGCGGTCATTGCCGATAACACCTGGGCCGCGATGCAGGGCCGCAGGAAACTCAAGATCGATTGGGACCTGGGACCAAACGCCAGTCTCGACTCCGCCGCGTACAAAAAAACGCTACAAGAGACGGCGCGGAAAGCCTGCAAGGTGGCCCGCAACGACGGCGATGTGGAGGGTGCGTTCAAGAAGGCCACCAAGGTACACGAAGCCGAATATTATGTGCCGCATTTAGCGCACGCGTCCATGGAGCCTCCGGTCGCAGTGGCGGAATTCAAGAACGGCAAAGTTGAGCTATGGGCGTCGACGCAGAATCCGCAGGCCGTCCAAGAGACTGTCGCGAAGGCCATGGGTCTCAAACCTGCCGACGTCACCTGTCACGTGACGCTGTTGGGCGGCGGCTTCGGGCGCAAATCAAAACCGGATTACTGCGCTGAAGCGGCCATTCTCGCCAAGCAACTGGGCAAACCTGTGAAGGTGGTGTGGTCGCGCGAGGACGACGTTCGGTTCGACTTTTACCACGCCGTCGCTGCCATGTATATGAAGGCTGCTACCGACGAGAAGGGACGTCCCACGGCCTGGCTGCAGCGCAGTGTCTTTCCGCCTATTGGATCGCAAGACGATGTCGCGGCTAAGTACGGCACCTTCGAGCTGGACATGGGCTGGAACGATGTCCCGTACGATATTCCCAACTTCCGCGCCGAGTGCGGACCAGCCGATACCCACATTCGGATTGGTTGGATGCGCTCGGTCGCCAATATTCCCCACGCGTTCGCCGTCCAATCGTTCACCGATGAACTGGCGGCCGCGGCGGGCCGGGATCGCGTCGAATACTTGCTCGACCTTTTAGGCAAGCCACGCAAGATCGATCTCCGACCGCCCGCTGAGCGCAAGGGCCCCGATCCCTACATGCTCGACATCGCGCGCATGCGGCGGGTGATTGAAATCGCAGCGGAGCAATCCGGGTGGGCCAAGAAGAAGCCGGGAAATGGGCGCGCGCTGGGCATCGCAGTTCACCGCAGTTTTCTCACTTACGTCGCGACGGTGGTCGAGGTTGAAGTGGACAACGGCAAGCTCCGGATTCCGCGCGTCGACGTGGTGCTGGACACCGGCAAGGTGATTCATCCGGATCGCGTCCGCGCACAGTTGGAGGGCGCGTCGGTATTCGGGACCAGCATCGCGCTCATGGGCGAAATCACGGCCGTCAACGGCCGCGTCCAGCAATCGAACTTCAATACCTATCCGGTTGCGCGCCTCAACGAAGCGCCAGTGGAGACGCACGTCCATATCGTGCCGAGCAATGCTCCGCCGGCCGGCGTCGGCGAGCCCGGCGTTCCGCTCATGTCGCCCGCCATCTGCAATGCGATCTTCGCGGCCACCGGCAAGCGGATTCGCGAACTGCCGATCAAGAAGCAACTGGCGTAGTGGATTACTATTTTCGACTGGTGACAGGCTGAACCACGACTCTACTTCGCGTTTTCGAGCGCCAGCACTGCATAAGCGGTAGCCGCATCACTCATGAATCGTCCTGCGTCGGAGGATAGCTCCCTTTTCTTATTCAGCGAAGAAGCCGGCCAGCGGCCGTCGCTCTGCTCCTGATGCTGTCCCAGCCAATCGATGGCGCGCTTCAACCCGTCTTGAGCCTGGGTCCATCCGGCCTGCTCTAGGGCGAAAGCAACCAAGCCCGTGGCATAGCCGTCGCTTCCTGTGTCGAGTGCGGTATTATCGACGCGCTTCCAGGAGCCCACCAGTGACGACATGCTGAAGCCTCCGTCTTCCCGCTGCTTCGCCAGGGTCTGATCGATGATAGTTTTTTGCTGGGCTTCCGTGAGAAGTCCCGGAATCTTAGTGGACGCCCACAGCAACACCACGCGATCCGCCGGTGTTTGCGCATCCATGCCTTTCACCAGATACTCGCGCAGCAACTTGAGACCGGGCTGAATGGCCGGCTCGGATTTGTAATCTCCCGGCGCCGAACCGATGACGACCGCCGCCAGCGTCGTCCCGTAGTATTGTGAGTCGCCCTCCCAAGGAGCGTTGTGAAACTGCAGCCACGCCCAAGAGCCACTCATCTCGCCGGACCTCAATTGCAGTGCCCACATGTTGTCGAGGGCGAGGCGAGCGTCGGCACTCAGCTTGCCGGAAGGCGCATCGTTCCAGACCAGAATTAGTGCGTCCAGGATCGATTCGGTTCCGCGCGATTCGGACGTCTTCGGCAGCCCCCTCGCCTGATCGGAATAGAACGGCTCGACCTCTTTCCACATTCGAACGCGCTTGGTGACGTTGTTCAGCAATTTCTGTTCATTGGGCGAGGCAGATCGCTCCGCCAGAGCGCCGCGTAGCGCCGGGCGGCCCAGCGCATATGGCGCGGCCGTGTGGCAGGAGATGCAAAACGTTTCATGATCGCGCGCGGCCGTGGGCCAGTTCATCCACCACGTGGATCGCTGGTCTAGATAAGCGGCAGCCGCTTTCGGATTCCACGCGGGGGCTTCCGATACCTGCGCGAACGCGTCCCCTGCGAAACACCAGGCCAAACAGAAGATGCCTGCAATGCATGCTGCGTGTAGAGATTTAGCCATCAAACGAACCCCCTTTGCATGTTGAAATTATTCTCGCGGGGAACGACCCGACCATGCATTCCGGACGGAGGAAACGCGCGGCACCGTGAACGAGTCAAGCCAAACCTGATCATACCCGATTCGCGCTCTTACGGTCGAGCCGTCAAGGGTCCGCTGCGCTGCGCCGACAAGAGGGAAAGGAGAGTTGGGAACTTAATGACCCGGCATCAAACATCTCGCCACTTCACCGGCAAGACCACGCGCTACTACGCCTCGAGGCACCTGCATAGCGGCAGCGGGGCTGGATGCCGAAATTTTTCGCGGCTTCCGGCTCCTGGGTTCCTTCAGGGCCGGCACGAGCCGTGCGCCTGGAGAGAGCCTGGCATCCCCGCGTACGATTCTGCGCACCCGTGGGTGCCGGTACAGGTTCAAAAAGGGTCGAGTGATGATACCGTGTACCAAACCGCGTACGTCGAATGATTTTCAAACGGACTGCAAGCGGAACTGTTTTGGTTTTTGGTCGGGGCGGGGCGATTTGAACACCCGACCCCCTGCGCCCAAGGCGGTTGTAGCGATTTCGAGAAAATCCCCTATTTTCAGCCCATTTTGTTTCAGCGAGATGCGGGAAACTTGTTGAACGCGGTTGAGCTTTGTGGAGCTCTCGGCTTTTCGCATCCTCAATATCATCTACAGCACCACGCAGACCTCTCGGCAATAGCGCAGACTCCGAAACGTCAGAATAAGATGATACCGTTGACCCAGCAGTACTGCGCAATCCAAGTGAGGATCCCTCACCAAATGGATGTCGGACGACAAATGAAGGCGATCAGGCGGAAAGAATCTGCTGCGCTTCTCTTGGCGAGCAGCAAAGGGATCTCGTCTGTTCCAAAGTGTGGTGGCCGGGAAGTCGACAGCGCCAGATTCCGGTTTACGCGTTATACGGGATCTGACCTTATCTGGGCAAGGCGCTGGCCTCGATTTACGCTGTGGTGCTCTGGGTGGCGCCTGCGGGCACGAACTCCCACATCTTCGAATGGGTGTTGCCCTGCGCGTCAAGCTCCCATTCAAACACGGCGGACAGTTGGTTCAGCTTGGCAAGCTTCTCGGATGTGGTGGTGAAGCTGAGAGAGCCGGTATAGAGGATTGAGCCGTTCTCGTGAAGCCGTCCGGCGCTGATGCCTTTCCAGGTGACTGTCACACCCTGCGACAAAAAGATTCCCTCGCCTTCTCCGTCCAAGCTCCCATCGGGCTTGATGTGAGCGGTATAAGTGATGATGCTCGTTCCTTCGACCCCAGGAGGGTCGCCGTTTCCTCGACTGAAGCTTCGACCTTAACCGAAGGTTGTGTCGCGATCAGGCGGCGCCCAGTGCGCTTACCTCTTCCTTCTTGGATTTGTGCACCGATCATGGGTGTTGTTCCTTTCCTTTTGATGTGAAATTGGAAGTTCCGCCGTCCCTATCGTTGGCAGTTCACGGCATTATATAAGATCCGAGTGTCGTTCCGATGACGGGACGTGGTGAGATTGAGCGTACGTCTGTTAGCAACGTCTGGACCGGAAGTCGACGCGCCACTTTCCGTATCGGGCGTTATTCAGGAGTTAGGGGCGGAAAGCGGCTGAGTTCACTTCGACGAGATGCCGACAACACGTCCAACTGAATTGTTCTGATGTTCTATCCAGAGCGAGGAACCAAGTAATGCAATATACTCAGCTCGACATGGGTTCAGAATTGCCACAGCGCCTGCGAGAGCCAACCCGCAAGCTGGAAGACGCAAACCAAACTGTGCGACAAAATGAGCAAATGCTCACGACGGAGCTTCAAGCCGCCCAGCACCTTCAACACGTCGCCACTCAATTGATAAATACTCGCGGCACGCAGGCGCTATACGAGCAAATCCTCGATGCGGCAATGGCGGTTCTGCACTCTGATTTCGCAAGCATCCAGATGTTCTATCCAGAGCGCGGAACCAACGGAGAGCTTCGACTCCTAGGGCACCGTGGTTTTAGCGCAGAAGCCACTAAGCGCTGGGAATGGGTACGGTCGACGACGCGCACTACTTGCGGCGAGGCTTTGCGCACCGGTCGGAGGATCGCAGTTCCGGATATCCGGAATTGCGATTTCATGTCCGGAAGCGAGGACCTGGATGGATACCTCGGCGCCAAAATCCACGCTGGGCAAACTACGCCGCTGGTTTCGCGATCAGGCGACTTGCTAGGCATGGTGTCCACGTACTGGCGCGAGTCTCATGAACTTGCCCCAAGCGAGATCTGCGCCTTGGACGTTCTGGCGCGAATGGCTGCGGATTTGATCGAGCGTTCGCGGGCCGAGGAAAAACTGCGCGAGAGCGAAGAGTGTCTCCGTGACCTGCCCGATATTTTGTACCAGTCCGACAGAGAGTATACCGCGGCGTGATGCGCTCCAAAATTTTCAGACTTTAGGCTCGGTGGATCCGGAATGGTCGGTGTGGGCAAAATCGAGCGGTCGCTGGTAGGCATAGCTTCTTCGGGCCCTTCCCTTCGAACTTCTCATGGGAATCGGGAGCAGGACGGAGCGGTTGTCAAGGTCGTGGCCGCAGGCCGCGCCCGAAGGGTCACCTTGACAAGTGCGACGGCCTGCTTTATCGGCAAACTGAAGTTCGAAGGGAAGGGTGCGTGGCAACTACGCCGCTGGGATCCAACTCAGCGGCGCCGGCGCGCGATATCCCAGCGAACTATGAGGCCGTACAGTGTTGTAGTGCTTCTGCCACATTGCCACCACCACTTGCGCTTCTTTCAGCGAATAGAAAATCTCCCCATTCAAACACTCATCGCGCAGTTTCCCGTTGAACGATTCGCAGTATCCGTTCTCCCATGGACTTCCCGGCTCGATAAACAACGGCTGGGTGCCCACCGACGTCAGCCACTGCTTCACTCGCCGAGCCGTCATCTCCGCGCCGTTGTCCGATCTGAGGTGTTCCGGCACTCCGTACAGCAGCATGCAATCGCCCATCAGCTCGATCACATGCGCGCTGTTCAATCGACGCGCTACCCGAATCGCCAGGCACTCGCGCGTGAACTCGTCGATCATCACTAGTAAGCGCAGACTGCGCCCATCGTGCGTGCGCGCTTCCACGAAATCGTAACTCCAGACGTGATTGCGATGTTGCGGTCGCAATCGAATGCAGGAGCCGTCGTTCAACCATAGCCGCCCGCGAGGCTTGTGTTGGGCGGGAACCTTCAAGCCCTCCCGCCGCCAGATGCATTGCACTCGGTCCTTGCCGACCTTCCAGCCAGCTTGGTTCAGCAGAGCTGTGATGCGCCGATATCCGTAGCGGCCATACTGGCTGGCGAGCGCGACGATCGCCTGGGTCAGCCGGTCTTCGTCGTTGCGCTGCGTGGGGTGGTAACGTTGGGTCCCCGCGGCTGATGGACCAGCCGGCAGGCGTGCCGTTCACTCAATCCTTTTTCCCGAGCGTGTTGAACGGCGATCCGGCGCCGCTCGGGACTTAGAAGTTTCCCTCCGCGATGTCCTTCAGAACCTGTTTTTCCAGGGTCAGGGTGGCCAGCGCGCGCTTCAGTTGCGCGTCTTCCTTCTGCAGATCCTTGAGCTTTTTGGCTTGCTCTAACTGCAGCCCCCCATATTCTTTTCGCCACCGGTAGTACGTCTGATCAACAATCCCTGCCTCTTTGCAGGCCAGCGGCACCGTTTTTCCCTGGCTGATCAGCACTTCCACCTGACGCAACTTGCCGACAATCTGCTCCGGCGTAAACGTCTTCTTCGGCATCTTTCCCGTTCCTTTCTGTATTCAGTCTCTCTGTTCGACCGGTACAAAAAAGCCCGGTCAGGTCACGTTCCCATATTTGTCTCCTTAGCTCAGGGCGAGGCGCAGTTCTCCGTTCATTGCGGCAAATCCTACCCGGGAACAATGGCGTAGGCCGGGGCGGGACACTCTGCTCGATGACATCAGAGAGCTCGTTTCGCTGTCTCGCCAAGTTGTTGCTATTTGGTTAAAGTCTACTAGTTAGTAGAAACTATGCGGTGGATAAATGTCTTCTTCAGTACTACTGAATCTTTCGTACAACCAATCTACCTCCAGTTCAAAAAGTGTAGCATCATGCTTAAAATCCTATTATCGCTGTACAAGCAAGATAACTTGTAAGATAAGTTGCTGGTCGCCCCGTTGTGAGAAGCAAGTGAGAATCAAGAATGTCCTTAAATCTATGGGCCAAATAAACTAGTTGAAAACAGCACAGTTGTTTGCTAGACTTCTTCGCATGCTGCGAGTGTTTCTAGCCCGACCGCTTCTGCTGGCCGCCTTCCTCCTCATATCCGCCGGTGTCCTTCCAGTTTTTGCCCAAGACGACGTCACCACCCGAAACGGCTCCAGCGGGTACAATGGCGCCTTCATTACGGGCCCAGCCTCTAACCCCTTGAGCTTCTTAAACGGTCCGGCGTTCCGTACCACCGGCGAGAACACGCCCTATGACTTTCGGGATTTCGCTCCCCTAAGCTCGCTGGACGAACAGCTACCCCCCTGGATCGGTTTCGGCCTGGAAGAACGTCTCCGCTGGGAAGAAATGGTCAATCAAAGTTTCAAGCGCAACGACGACGACAATTATCTGTTGAATCGCTGGCGCTTCCTGATGCAGATCAAGCCCGCCAGTTGGCTGCGCATTGTCGGACAGTTGCAGGACGCTCGCGCCTGGTGGCAACAGCCGCCGCTCCAGCCCCCGAACACCAATCGGTTCGATCTCAAACTGGCCTACGCCGAGTTTGGCGACCCCGAGAAGCAGTGGATCAGCGTCCGCGTCGGCCGCCAGTTGATCAATTACAACAACACGATCATTGCGAATTCAGAATGGCGCGACCAGGGCCGCTCCTACGACGCCGTGGTCACCAATCTGCACGTGGATCGCGTCCACCTCGGAATCTTCGCGGCTTCCGCCGTGGTTCCGTTGGACGAGGGTATCAGCCACCACCAGGAGGGCAATAACATCTATGGCATGTACGGCGCCATCGACAACCTCATCGCGCCGACTTCCAGCTTCGAGCCGTTCGTTCTCTGGCGCGTCAATCCTAGCGTCTCGGTCGAGCCCACGGCGGAATCCAAAGCCAAGACCGGCCACGAAAGCGAGCAGGCGTATGGCATTCGATGGAAGGGCCTGGCATTCAATAATTTCGATTACTCTATCGAAGGCATCCGCGAAGTTGGGGCGGATGGCGATAACAATATCCGAGCCTGGGGCACCACCGACGGAATTGCCTACCGCTTCGCTCCGGTGCCCTGGAAGCCGCGCGTGTTCACCCAATATGACTACGCCTCGGGCGACAAGAATTCCAAGGACGGCATACATGGCACATTCGACACCATGTACCCGACTGCGCACGACCGCTTCGGCATCAGCGATCAATTCGGCTGGGAGAACATCAAGGCGATTCGCGCCGGCGTCACCGTCGAGCCCCACAACCGCTGGACCGTCACGGCCCAATGGCTGGATTTCTGGCTCGCCAGCGCTACCGACTCGCTCTACAACACGTCAGGCGGTTCTATCGCCCGCAATGCACTCGGGACCGCCGGCAACCACGTCGGCAACGAAGCCGACTTCTACACCTGGTATGAGCTCAACCGGCACGTCAACATCGGCGTCGGTGTGGCGCATATCTTTCCGGGCCAATACCTCATGATCATGGAAAAAGGGCCGAATTTCACCTATCCGTACTTCGCGCTCAACTTCAAGGATGCGGGCACCACGCACTAGCCACCGGCCGTGCGTCCCAGTCGGCAACCGCCGGGGTTTAAATGCGTCGTTCTCAATCACGAACGCGAGCGGACAGTCATGTTGACTCGACCGGCTAGTTGAACGACGAGAACGGCCACCGCGATTCCGATAGCATCGTCTCGAACATCCCAGCACTCAAAAACGTGACGATACGGGTACAAGAAGTACAGTGTTAACTCAACGATGCCGCCGATGGACATGCCCTCTCCCGCGGCCTCCAATTCCTCGCGTCTGCCGTCGCCAAAAGGCTCAACACAACGAACTAGATCCAAAGGCAAAGAAGTGAATGAACCGGTGCCTCATGCCGACTGGATTTCTAGAGTGCGCATGTGCGCGCCTGCCTTCGGTCGAGTTCAAATGGCTTCTAGCCGAACCCGGCAACAGCGATCCTAAGATCACAGCGGCTATCGAAAAACGTGCGAACCAACGCGCTAGTCGCCGCGGAACAGATAGGCCAAAGACTCCAAGCGGCTTCCATCCTCGTGAATCGCTTCGAAACAACATGGGATTTACCCTCGATGCACGAATAACCTACCCCAATCGAGACCTCCTTTTGCGATCGGTTACTGAAGGTGACGCATGTAGCTCTAGGACCCATGGTACCTAGGACCTATGGTACAAAACGAGCGCGGCAACTCTTGCAAGGGTTGCGGTAAACATGGTATTACATAGCTACCGTCATTTCGAAGTTCGCGCCACGTACAGGCGACTCCGGTACAAGAGAGTCCAAGTAAGGAAATTCTCACGGGATGACGTCCTCTCCATGCACCGAGGGGCGGTAGCTCGTCCAAATGTCTTCTTAAGTAGTTTGTAGGTCGGCTTTTTCTGAAACGATTGAAGAGAATCTGTTGAGGTCGAAAGGACGGTAGTGTGCCCTTTCGCAGTGTTAGATTAAAAGTTCAATGGAAACAGAATTAAGAATACCTGAAATCTCGGTTCCATTAGGCCACGATTCTCTCGCTGGGCGATTTCCTTGGTACGGTATCCGGACTCGTTCGAATCATGAGAAAGTTGCCGCTATCGTACTCACCGGAAAGGGTTACGAACCATACCTCCCTGTTTATCGTCTGTGTCGTCGCCGGGCTGAGGCTGTGGTTACGAGCGAACATCCACTGTTCCCGGGATATGTTTTCTGCCGGTTTGATGTGAAAAAGCGTCTTCCGATTTTGATGACCACCGGCGTGATCTCGGTGCTAGGGTTTGGCAGAGAGCCGGCGGCGATACCCGATGAGGAAATCGAAGCAGTGAAGGCTGTTCTCCGTTCGGGGCTTCCTGCTGAGCCTTGTGCGTATCTGCGTGAAGGCCAACGGGTACGGGTAACCCATGGTTCATTAGACGGCGTGGAGGGAATCCTCGTCAAAAAGAAGAGCCAGGTACGCATGGTTATCTCTGTGACAATGCTGCAACGCTCCATTTCCGTCGAAATCGATGGCGACCGGCTCGCCGCAATATAACCCTCTTCCAAATCTTCTCTGCGCTCCGTTGTGCGCAAACATTTGAATTGTGTTGACTGAACCAAGCACAAGGACTAGGATGATCAGCTTCCGCTTGACGGCTGAGGAGTACGATCGTTTTCGGGAGCTCTGTTCGACCTGTGGTACTCGAAGCGTTTCAGAATTAGCGCGTGCGGCAATCAACTCGTTGCTGAAGCAGCCAGCGCACGTACCAGAGGAAGCACTCGAGTATCGAGTTGCGGAGTTGGAGGGCCGACTAAATATGCTTAGTTTGGAGTTTAGGAGATTACGCCAAAACGGGAACAGTCAGGTCTTGGAGGAGGTCACGGCAAGCATGTCCAATGGCAGGCCGTAACTCCAGCAAATGGTTGACATACACACACACATCTTGCCGGGGCTCGATGATGGCGCCGGCACGTTGGAGCAGGGGTTCGAAATGGTGAAGCTGGCGGCCGCGAACGGCACCACCGATCTTGTAGCGACCCCGCATTCGAATGCCCAATTCGAATTTGACGAAGATCGCATCGAGGAAGCGTTCCGTGCCTTGTCGACCCTGAGCACTGGACTGATCAACCTCTATCGCGGATGCGATTGCCACTTGTCACTTCAGAATTTGGAAGATGCTTTGGCTCACCCGACAAAGTACACGATCAATCGAAGCCGTTATCTTCTGGTGGAGTTGCCAGACTTTCTGGGGCCGTCGGTCGTTTGGGAGCAGCTCAAAGCTCTGATTTCTGCTCGAATTTGTCCAATCATTACGCATCCGGAGCGGAACGTCTCTCTGCAATTGGACATGAATCGGCTGAAGCAGTGGGTCGGAGGTGGCTGTCTCATTCAGGTGACTGGGCAGGCTTTCTTAGGCCGCTTCGGTCCGGTCGCTCGGCGTGCAGCCGAGTCGTTGATGGATGCCGATATGGTTCACTTTGTGGCCAGTGACTCTCACGATTGCGTGGATCGCCCTCCGGATCTCTCGCAGGCGTACCAGCACGTACACTCTCGATGGGGGCACGCGAGAGCGCGCACTTTGTTCATCGACAATCCCACCGCCGTGCTCTCGGATGAGCTAATCGTGCGGGAGCGCCAATCGAAGCGGCGGTTTCCTTTCTTTTCATTTTCAAGTAAATGATACTTTCACAGTGTCTGGTTGTGGGCTAAGGAGCTCTCTATGAGACGTTTACTTTTTGTCGCGTTTATCGTTCTCGGATCTGCGTTCGTTGGCCTGGGACAGCAACCCGTGTCTGCGATCGATGGCCACGTTAATTCTACATCGCCGCCGATGGTTAGCCAACCTGATGCCGCTCCCCTCGCTTCCGATTATGTTTTAGGACCCGGCGATATAGTTTCGGTGATCGAGGTGGAATTGGGGGATGATTTCACAACGGACAGAACATTCCGCGTAGATAACTCAGGGAATATAAGTATTCCGTATGTCGGCCGAGTGCAAGCCGCAGGCTTAACAATACCTCAACTGGAGCAAGAGCTCAATGCGACGCTGAAGAAGTTCATCAAAGAGCCGGACGTAGTAGTGGGTGTCGCTGAGTTTCATAGTCAACCCGTCTCAGTGCTCGGAGAAGTAAACACAGCTGGTGAATACCAAATCGAGGGCAGGAAGCCGCTGTTAGCGGCGCTATCCAATGGCAGGAGGATTTACGGACGACGTCGGGAATACGATCACAATCACACGCGACCTTCAGTGGGGCCGCATACCGCTGCCGAATGCGCATGATGATCCGACAGGGCAAGTATAGTATTGCGACGATCGAGCGTCAAGAGATGTGCTACACTCCAGCCGCCCAGAATTCAACATCCAAGTCATGCCGAATGACGTGGTTTCGGTCTCGAAGGCAGAGATCGTTTATGTCGTCGGATCGGTAAACATGCCAGGCGGGTTTCCATTGGGACAGGATGAGACTCTCTCTACCCTTCAGGTGCTTTCTCTTGCTCAAGGGCCAGAAATAACTGCTGCCTTGCAAAAGGCCAAGATAATACGACTAGTGCCGGCAACCAAAACGCGCACGGAGATTCCCATTGATCTCAAACAACTCTTGGCAGGCCGCGTGCCAGATGTACCGCTTCAGCCTGGAGATATTTTGTTCGTGCCGGACAGCACCCTTAGGAGAGCTGGCGGTAAGACGGTGCAAGCAATTGTCAACGCCGCCACGGGCGCTGCTCTTTTCGCGAGGTAGAAAGCTTATGGAACATTTCAACGGAAATCCCGATCACCAGCAGAACTTCGGTCTAGTGCCGACCTCCTCAAGGGGGGTCGTCGTCCAGTCGCTGCGCCCCGAAGTGGCCGGTTCGTATGACGTTTATGATCGGGAAGGGAACTCCGATTCCGGGGGTGGTATTGGGTACGCAAGGTTGCTTCTTCGCCACAAAGGCAAGCTTTGTCTGTTCGCCCTCGGCGGGATTGTTCTTGGAATTTTAGTCGGTATTCCGTTTGCGCCGGTTTATCGTGTTCGCACAGCGCTCGAAGTTCTGAGTCTGAACAAGGACTTCATGAACACGAATCAGACAAGCCCTGTAGCGACGAGCGACGATTCTTATGAAACTTCGGAAGAGGAAACCCAGGTTCAGCTTTTGCAAAGCGACGCCCTTATCGATCGCGTCTTCACCAAGTTCGACCCAGGTTTAGTGTACATTCGCCACAATCCTCACATTGCAGAATCCGGCTGGCGAAGCTTACTAAACATGCCACAGCACATCAATTACACTGATCGCCAGAAGTTGCTGAAGGGGTTGGCGGACAGTCTGAAAGTCAAAGCAGACCCGCGGACGAGAGTGATTGAAATGACGGCCTCTGCGACTGATCCGCAAAGCTCGCAACAGACTTTTTGAACAGCCTGGCAAATGAATTTATTGGTCAGGCTATTGAAGCTCGATTGAGGACGACTGAGAAGATTGGCGATTGGCTCGGACATGAGTTGGAGAGCACGCGTGCCAAGTTGGAGCGCTCGGAGGCCGCTCTTCAAACCTACGCTGGCAAGTCGGGGCTCATCTTTACAACTTCTGATAGCTCAACTACCACCGACGACACCAACATAGAGACAGAGAAGCTCCAGCAAATCCAGCAGGCTCTTACGACGCAGATTGCCGATCGGGTGGCAAAGCAATCGCGAAATGAGTTGGCACAGCACGCACCTCCTGACAGTCTCGCAGATGTCCTCTCCGACGATAACCTGAGAACAGCCCAAGCTGCTGCTGTTGATGCTGCTCGACAAGTTGCCGATCTATCCGCTGTCTTTACGCCAGACTTTAGCAAAGTGAAAACGGATGACTGCTCAGCACGCGACCTTGCAGAGCGCATACGAAGAACAACGAGCGGATGTTTTAGCACGCATCAAGAACGACTACACCGAGGCGCTGCACAAGGAAAAGCTGCTTGAGACGGCATACGAAACGCAAGCGCGTGAAGTAATAGGCCAAGATGAAAAGGCAATTCAATATAACATTCTGAAGCGCGACGTTGATAGTAATCGGCAGTTGTATGACACGATGATGCAACAGCTGGAGCAGTCTTCAATTGCATCCGCATTGCATGCTAGCAACATTCGCGTCTTTGACCCTGCAACTTTGCCCCAAAAGCCTATATGGCCGAACTATTTGATACTGGCGCCCGCAGGGTTGTTGTTCGGCCTGCTCGCCGGATTGTGGGCTGTCTTTATCGTTGAACGAATGGACCGCAGCCTTCAGGCAACCCGGGGAGATTCAGCTTTGGACTAATTTGCCAGAATTGGGTACAATTCCAAGTGCGTCTCTGGACCCGGGCAAAAAAGTTCGTATCAAAGTGCTAAACGGCGCGTCAGGCCCCGCTAGGGGCGAGTTGCTTACCGGGGATAAAAAGATTGACCGCTCAGTCGAGTTGATCACCTGGCTGCGTAAGCCGAGTATGCTGGCTGAAGCATTCAGGGCAACCTTAACATCGATCCTGTTCGTCGGTGAGAACGGCAGTCGGCCGCGAATCGTGGCGCTAACCAGCGCCAATGCGTCAGACGGAAAGACTACGGTTACTACCAATCTCGCGATTGCGATGGCTGAGGTTCGAGGTAACGTCCTGGTGATCGATGCCGACATGAGGCGCCCACGGTTGCACAACTTATTTGAGGTTTCGAACGAACACGGTCTAAGCGAGCTGCTTAGAGAGCCGACGCTGTCAGCCGAGGTGATCTCAAAATCGATACAACAAACGCGAGTGCCGGGCTTGGCCGTACTAACGGCCGGTGCTACAACGCACAGCTCTGCTAACTTGCTGCATTCCGCCAATCTTGGTGAACTGTTAGATAAGTTGAAGGAACAATATGATATGGTGCTCATCGATACCCCGCCGATGCTGCAGATAGCCGATGCGCGCCTGATCGGGCGTCACGCGGACGCCGTAGTTTTGGTTGCTCGCGCCGAAAAGACCACTCGCGATGCGATCATCGCGGCCTATCAGCGCCTCGCCGAGGATCGAATCCGGGTTCTTGGTACGGTTCTGAATGATTGGAATCCGAGGCGTTCACCGGCCGGATACTACGGCTACTATCGAACGTACGGCTACGGGAGTTACAAGAGCCACTATAGTGAATCGGCCAATTCGTAGAAGTGCGCAACGCTGAAGAGATCCTGATGAACCCCATTGTCAAGCTGATTCGGGCGGACAAATCTCGTAAAACCAGATTTCACACCAGCAACGGACGTCTCTGCCTGTATCCAGCCGAGTTTCTGAGGGCGGCCGCGACGACCTTCGCCAGAATTGGTCTCAAGAAGTACTCGCGCTCTCCCTGGTTGGTATACTCTGCAATCTCTCATATCGCTCCGCTGGTGGCCGGCAGGCGAGTATTTGAGTTTGGCAGCGGGATGTCGACGCTTTGGTTTGCTGAGCGGTGTCGAGAAGTAATTTCGGTAGAGAGCAACCCCAAATGGTACTCGTCGGTCGTAAATCATACGAAGGCGCTTGGCAACGTCCGTGTGATTTACGCTGACTCAAAGGCGGATTACTTGGCAGGCATTGCCCAAGCATCGGGCAAATTCGACGTTATCCTTATCGATGGCCTCTACAGAAAGGATTGTATTGATCTGGCCCGATCCTATCTGAGTCCCAACGGAATGGTGATCGTGGACAATACCGATATTCATCCCGACCTGGCAGAGGCCGTTAATCGCCTTTTCGGCGATAGTAAGATCCTTTCATTTCAGGGTTGGGTGCCGGGTAACTTGTTTGCCAGTGAGACCACAGTGGTCCAGAGCATCCCGATTCAACAACTGTCTTGATACCGCAGGCGTGCAGCAGTGGGTGAAAATTGTTGCGATCGTCAAAATGCAGTGTGACTCTACCGTTGCATCGCAAGACATCTGGCCAGGCTTCATTGGCTGCGTCTTTACATGTTCGACTAGCCGCGAAGGGGGTAGTCGGAAGAGTGCCCATTCTATTTTTCTTGGAGAAGCAAGTTGACCGATGTGAGTCGTGTGCCTCAACCTATAACTTCGAGGTTAATTCGTGGACTCGGCGCAGCAGCGTTGGGACCGATTGTAACAACCGTGATTCAGGTTGGTTCCGTGCCTCTCCTTCTTCATGCCTGGGGCGCCGCAAAATACGGAGATTGGCTTTTGCTGTCAGCGGTTCCCAGCTACCTCACCTTTAGTGGCCTTGGGTTCGGAGACTCGTCCGGCAGCGACATGACAATGCGTGTCGCAGGCGGTGATCACCAGGGCGCGCTGGGTACCTTCCAAAGTTCGTGGGTACTGCTCTCAAGCGTGTCGCTGGTTGTTTTGGCTGTAGCGGCCGTTGTAGTGTGGTGGTTGCCGTGGCAGCAGATGCTCCACTTGGCTGGCATGAGCAGCCTTCAGGCCGCATGGATCGTTCTCGCGTTAGCGGGATTTGTTCTAACTGTGCAGCAATGGAGCATCCTTGAGAGCGGGTACCGGTGTGATGGGAACTTCGCACTTGGGAACTTCTGCTCTACGATGCAGCGATTGCTAGAGGCTGTGCTAGCCACCATTATCGGCGTCGCAACGGGAAGTCTCGTGCTGGTTGCGTTCTCGTACTTAGGGTTTCGGTTATTAGGACTAGCCTGCTACAGGCTTCTTTTGAGGCGGATGAGCCCCTGGCTAACCCTGGGCTTTGCCGATGCAAGCCTTGGCACCATTCGCCGGATGCTAAAACCTAGCTTCGGTTTCATTGCAATGCCACTTGGAACTGCGGTGAGCATCCAGGGTTTCATGATGGTAATCGGGATCGTTCTTGGCCCGATCGCCGTGACAGTGTTTTCCACTGCCCGTACTTTGACAAGAGTAGGAAGTTTACTGAATAACTCCATTGCAGGGGGCATCTGGCCTGAGTTCTCTACGGCATTTGGCGCCGGAAATTTATCGCTGGTAAGGAAATTGCATCGCAACGCTTATCAAGCGGGCCTTATCGTCGCAATTTTCAGCGCGGCTGTTCTTTGGGTCCTGGGTCCCGCGTTTTACAACTTGTGGGTAAGGAAGTCTGTTGCCTTGGACCTCTCCTCCTTCCATATCTTATTGCTGGTTACGATTGCGAATTCGCTTTGGTTTGTGAGTGCTACGGTACAGATGAGCGCGAACAGACACTCTCGCCTAGCCTCGGTGTATCTGGTTTTGACAATCGCATCTTGCGTATTGGGTTACTGGCTGACCGAAGGATTGGGGTTGGTTGGCTCGGCATTGGCATTACTACTGATTGAAATCGTTATGACGGGCGTTGTTCTGCGGACATCGCTGAAGCAAATGCAGGATACCCCCGGCGAGTTCATGCGGGCCGTATTCGGCTCCAGCCCATTTTTCGTCCGGCCCCTTCTGGCGAGCCGCTTCTTGAAGGGATAGTCAATTGGATTCGCGGCACCCACATTCAAGCTTTTCCTGGTCCCGGATCGCCTTGTAACCACACAAATGACCACAGTTACTCCTCCTGCACAAACCCAAGCAATTTCCAGTACAACCCTGTCAAATTACGTGCAATACGGCTGCGGCTGGTCGGCGCCAAAGGAATGGACCAACTTTGATGCTTCGCTAACGCTCAAATGGGAGCGACTTCCAATCCTCGGCCGCACCTACACCAAGAACGCACTCCGATTCCCGTCGAATGTTAAGCCGGGTGACATCGTTGAGGGCTTGCCCATTCCTGACGAGAGCTGTCAAGGCGTCTACGCCAGCCATGTGCTTGAACACCTCGCGCTTGCAGACTTTCACCACGCTCTCGAAAACACCTATCGCATTCTTCGAAAGGGAGGCGTGTTCCGATTAGTCGTGCCGGATTTGGAATGGCCTGTACGCGAATACCTCGCACGTCTGGATCGCGGTGATTCAAGCGCGAACGCCTTTCTTCTGCGAGCGACGCGTCTTGGCATCGAAACCAGGGAGCGCGGCGTTGCCGGCCTTGCCAGGAAACTATTCAACACGTCGTCGCACCTTTGGATGTGGGACGAAACCTCCATGACGCAGGCGCTTAAAGAGCATGGGTTTCATCAAATCCGACGATGTGGTTTCGGTGATAGTGAAGACGCTATGTTTTCGCTCGTCGAAGACCCCATAAGGTTTGAACACGCAGTCGCAATGGAGGCCCGACGGTAGTACCGGCACGCTCGTGGTTCTCGGAAACTGCCGGGAGCCCTTTGGGAAGTGGGATTCAGGATGAACAAGCGAATATCAGCGGATAAAGCTTCAATTGGGTATTGGGCTTGCTTGAGCGTAGTCGCAGTCATCCTGCCGGCGCTGGCGATCCTCATGACAGAGGGTCGCGCGAGTTTCGCCATGGCTCTCGCCGTGTGTGTGACGGTATATTCCGGATACCGTTTGAGTTACCTGGCGTTTTTTTCACCCCGTTCCATGCTCCAGCTGACCTTCTGGATGTTTGTTTATTGCTGGCTCGGGCTGGCTGCGTCGGTCCAATTGAAGGCGGACCTCTATCCGTGGCCGAGGGCAACTGACAGTGATGGCTTTCTTTGGACTGAGGCACTGATTATCGTAGGCATCGCTGCCTACGAAATGGGCGTTCGCTTCAAAGGCAGGCCGAATGGTGCGCGACCCACAATTTTAACTATTGCGCCTCCGTCAGTCCAGCGATTCGTGATATTGACGCTCGGCTGCCTAGCGATATCGTCTTGGGCTATTTATCAGCAGGGTGGACCGTCAGAAGTGCTCAGAACCCGGTATGAGATTGGTCGCACGGCCAAGACGTCCGGCAGAGCGCTGTCCCAACGTCAAACGGACATCTCTCTCCAACGCGTACCTCCCGTTGTAGCTTTGCTTGTGGCCATATACATGTTCTCGGATAAGTTGTCGTCCAGGCGTAAGCGAAGATTCCTGGCGGTCAGTATAACGGCGCTGGTTTTGTTTAATCTGGTCGCTAATTACCCCCCATCCCTACCAAGAACTTTCTTGGGCTTCATACTGGTTTCGATTGCAGCTCTGGTCCTTCGTAACCGAGCCAGGTTCGTTCCACTATTTTTCTTGACCATGATCTTTGGATTGACGGTTCTCTTCCCGTACGCCGACTATTTTCGGTCTCAGACGGGTTACACCACCGCCGATATCGCCTCGCCGACGCAAAAACTGATTGAAAAGTCAGATTACGACGCATTCGAAATGGTGGCCAACACGGTCCAAGCGGTCAAAGTACGTGGCGTGGCGTATGGGTACAATTTCCTAGGGGCGGCCCTCTTTTTTGTGCCTCGGTCGATCTGGCCCGAGAAGCCTCACGGAACGGGCTGGACTGTTGGCGAGATAGTCGGATACTCGAGTCTTAGCCTCATCCTAAGTTCGCCCTTATGGGCCGAGTTCTACTACGGTGGAGGCTTCCCTTTGTTGATCGTGGGATTCTGGTTTTACGGATATCTGACCCGGCGGGCCGAACGTCAGGAGTTTAGACCGCCTATCGCGGCTGTCTTCGTCGCTTACGCAGCGGGCCTGCAAACATATCTCCTTCGGGGAGATCTGTTGAATGCGGTTTCCATTATTGCACCAGGGGCAATTCTCCTTTTCATGTTCGTCTGTAAGCCTGTCAGGTCTCGATCGGCTATGCGCGGGCCGAAGCGTCTAATGTACTCCGAACTGGGAATATGGCGGCCTAAAGGGTTGCTGTCAGAGACGAACAGTCCGGTGACAATAAGACGGGATGGGTCGCCTGTCTTATAGGGATACGCATTCCAGTAGTAGCGGTACAGAGTCGTCCGATGAGGACCGCAACCAAGGACCACGGGCGAATTTCATGACGGTATTGAACAGCCGAGAAGAATCGGTACAAGATTTACGGAGTAGAACTTTGCCGAAGAAGGTAGAAGCGGCAATAGTGTACACTTGGCCGATTCATTATATTCATACTGTTTTCACGGTCCTAAAGCAAACGGGTCTGGCGTTTGAAGTCTTATATGTAGCTTCCGGATCAAAGATCAGATATGAGAAGAAGCCGGTGCTGGATGCGAATCTTTATCACTATCAGCTAGCTCACGACGGCCCGATTCAATCCGTGTCGCGCTACGTTCGTGCTCGGTTTGCGTGGAAGGCGTTGTCCAGGTCGAAGCCCGAAGTTGTGGTTATCAACGGCTACCATTTTGTGCAATGTTGGATCGCGTGGGCTTGGGCGCTTCTCCACGGCCGGAAAATAATTGTATGGACCGAAAGCAACGAGTTTGATTACCCCAGATACTGGATCAGAGAACTTCCTAAACGGCTGTTTCTGTGGGGCTGCCACGCTGGTCACGCTTATGGGGACGCCGGCAAAGCCTATTTGGCCAAACTCGGGCTCCCCGAGGCTCAAATTGAAAGCAAGCGCGCGGTTGTCGATGTTCGAAGTTATTCAACAAGTGTTGAGGAGAAGACGTATTCGGCAGGTCCCGAAAAGAAGTTAATCTACGTCGGCCGGCTGGCTCCAGAGAAGAATATCGGAATGTTGCTCCGCTCTGTTGCGAAGGTCGCTGCAATGAGAGGCGGCCCCTGCTTGCGGTTGACCATTGCCGGAGCTGGACCCCTGGAGCAGGAGCTTCGGAGGGAGTGCTCTGAACTAGGTATCGACAAGATAGTCGAGTTTGCGGGATATTGCGCACAGGCGGATCTTCCTGGCCTTCTGCGGACGATGGACTTTTTCGTTCTTCCAAGTATCCGAGAACCCTGGGGCTTGGTAGCTCTGGAGGCAATGTTGTGTCGGCTACCCATTCTAGTGTCAACTCAGTGCGGATGCGCCGGAGACCTTGTCACACCTAACACAGGATGGACGTTCTCACCCTGGAGTGAAGATCAGCTCGCTGAATTGCTGGCAAGGTTATCGGACATTCCTGCCACCAAGATCGCGGAGATGGGTTCAGCTGCCCATGAATTAGCTTCCCGCCATTCTCCCGAAGCCTGTGCCCAACGAATCAAGCAATCTGTCGAAAGGCTCGAGCGACCGGCAGGGAATTCGTGAGCGCGATGTGTTGGTCTGTCCGACAGTCTGAGGTAATGCGGGACCGTACAACCCGGCATTTGGGAGAGCCGATGCATTGTCCGGCGGGATGTAACGAAGGGAAATGGAGAAAGTGACTCGCTTCGCACTGCCCGATCTCGCGGAGCTATATTCTAGACCCTACGACGAACGAATGGTCCAGTGGCGTCTAATCTGCGCCCGTGATAAAGCGCGGAACATTTTGCAAATGACGCCGGATGTCGCAAAGCCAATTCCGTCGGTCCTGGAAGCCGGCTGCGGTACAGGAGCTGTGTTGCGGGAGTTGGCGGCTTCTGGTGTGGGGTCCACACTGACAGGCATCGAGATTGGGTCGACCCGCTCAAAAGAGGAACAAGAAAGCATAGGCGGGGCAACAATCCACATTCACGGATACGATGGCGTTAGAATACCCTACGATGATGGCACTTTTGATTTGGTCTATGCCACTCATGTGCTCGAACATGTTTTGAATGAGCGCGGATTTCTGTGCGAACTAAGGCGCGTCTCAAAGAGATACGTGTATGTGGAAGTACCCTGCGAATTGCACATGAGGACAAACTACAAGTCGTTACAAACAACATTAGAGATTGGCCACATTAATTCGTACACTCCCGAGTCCTTTGCACTTACCCTGGAGACGTCCGGACTCGCTGTTCGCCGGTTGAAACTGCTCGACCACAGTTATGACGTTTACCGATACGGTCATGCAGAGTCGAGGGCTCAGCCGCCTTGGAAGGCCGCTGCGAAGCTTGTCCTTCGACGATCGCTTCTAAGCGCGAATTCAGTGCTTGCTTCCCGTGTTCTGTCATACCACTGCGGAGCGCTTTGTGAGCTTGCTCCGGTTCTGAGCATCTGAATGAGTCAGCGGCATTACTCAAGCAAGATATCTCTTGTGATGCAGGAAGCTCGTTCGATGTTCGTCCTGGATTGCCACACCGAAGATAGCTCTTTTTGAAGGTCCAAACATCAAGAGGCACATTATTTAATATGTCACCCAAAGTCAGCTCACAATACCTCGGCGCTCGCGGAGAAGCGTACTTCCGCAGTGGCCAGGAAAACCCTGAACTGTTCGGATACTTCCTGAACTCTTTTCATTTTAGGCCGTACCTCAAACCGGAGGATAAAATCCTCGATTTCGGGTGCGCCAATGGCGGGTTAATTCGCCAATTGCGCCGCCATGTGGCTCACGCTGAAGGTCTTGAGGTGAACCCTGCCTCGCGCGCCCTCGCCGTCGCCTCAGGAGCGACGATCTATGCGTCGCTTGACGAAATACCGGCTGACGTCGTTTACGATGCCATTGTCACGAATCACGTCCTCGAACACATCCGTGACGTCTGTTCTACGCTCGAAATCTTGCGGGGCCACCTAAAGCCTGGGGGGCTGCTCATCGCCGCGCTTCCCATTGACGACTTTACCACCAGGTATCAACGGGCTTGGTCGGATCATGACAAGGACCACCATCTGGCAACTTGGACCCCTAGGCTCTTCGCAAACGTCTTCATCGAATCGGGCTATACCGTAAGAGAGGTCCGGGTCCTCACTTCTGCTTGGAACCGGCGACTCTTTCCGTTTTACCGCGGGCCGTTTCGACGAATTGGTACGTACCTGACTTCAGTCCTGCTCCACAGACGGCAACTTATCGCTGTCGGCGCCGCGCCAGAATGAGCACCCGCTAACTCAGTGAAAACGATATGAACGTCGCATTGAAAAACTATATTCGCCAGCTCCTCCCGCGCTCCATCGGCCCCAGAAGAGTCCTGGGCGGCCCTTTGCGAGGTCAGTCCTTGGTGACATCCTGGCATGACTATCCGGCTGCCATACTAGGACGGACAGAGCGTCCTTTGTTGCAATGGTTCAACCAAAATGTCCAGCCCGGCGAGACCTGGTTGGATGTGGGAGCCCATTACGGATACACGGCAATTGCCCTAGCGCGCTTGGTGGGACCTCAAGGCCGAGTCTATGCCTTTGAGCCCATGACTGCAACGGCGGGGTGCATCGCCCGAAGCCGCTCGTTAAATCGTTTGCCTCAGCTTACAGTTGTACCTTTCGCGTTAGGTTCCTGCGAGAACATCGCCGCCTTGGAATTGCCGGAAGTACGTGGCATGGTCGACTCCACAAAAGTTGGTTCTGGCCGGGGAGAACCATTCTTCGTTGCCAATTTCGATTGGCTGTGGCCTCGTATCTCGCAAACTGGCTCGGGAGGCACGCCCAGGGTTGATGGCGTCAAGATCGATGTTCAAGGCATGGAAATTGAGGCTCTGAAGGGTATGTTTGCGACCCTCCAGCGATACCGACCGAAACTTGTCGTTGAACTTCACAAGGGTGTATCCCGGCAGGAATTCTTTCGAGTCCTTGATTCCGTCGGATATTCTCGGCAGGGGAGTGCGATAGAGAATCCCGCGGGCAATCCGGAATATTTCGACGACCACAGCTACGCGTTTTCGCCCGCGTAGGAGGCGCATGGGCCTCCGGTCGCGGGAAGCGCTCGATCAGCCCCGCAAAGTCCGCAATCAATCACCTAATGTCTAGTCATCTTGCTCAACTTAATGGAAAACACCAGGTTGCAGAGCGTCGCGAACGGGAAGACCCTTCACTTGTACTCGACGTTTGGAGCCATATTGAACCACGTTTTGGAGGGGTTGGACCGGCTGCTGCAAACCTGGCGGCGGCGGTGCAGAAGCTATCGGGCCTACAGACTCGCCAACTAGCGGTCTGCGATGCCGGGGAAAAGGAGTGCGCTGATGGGATTTCGCCCTCTGTTCCGAGAGTTTCACTAACTGGGTTTCGACCCATGGCGGACATTCAACTCAGGCCTGTACTTACTTCCGCGATAAAGAACTCCAGCTTGTGCCACGTCCACGGCATGTGGCTCCCGCACACTCTGGCTGCCCGCCAAATAGCAGCAGACCAAGGTAAGCCCGTCATTTCCTCAGTTCACGCCATGTTGGCGCCGCGGGAGCTCAAGAACAAAGGCTACAAAAAGCGCCCTTATTCTTGGTTGTTCGAAAGGCCTTCGCTCGCGCGCTCCAATTGTCTTCGTGCTTTGACCGAAAACGAAGCGGCAGAGTACCGCGACTTTGGTCTGACAAATCCGATTGCCATAGTGCCGATCGGTATTGGCCGGCTCTCCCGCACGGATCCTGCTTCGTTGCTATCCCGATTTCCGCAGCTTTGCGGCAAACGCGTAGTGCTGTTTCTCAGTCGGGTGCACCACATGAAGGGAGTGTTGAATCTGATTGAGTCCTGGAAATCGGTCGCTTCGAAGCACAGCGACGCACATTTGTTAGTGGTCGGCGGAGACTATGCTGGGACGCTAGCCAGGGCTAACGAGTTGGTTTCGCAATACGCATTGGAGGAGTCCGTAACGTTCGCCGGAGTCGTTAGCTATTCGGAAAAACTGCAAGCCTTGTCGCTAGCGAAGTACTTCTGCTTGCCCTCTTATTCGGAAGGCTTAAGCGCCGCCGTACTTGAAGCACTGTCGATTGGTTGTCCAGTTATTATTACTCCCGCTTGTAACGTGGACGGTGTTGCGCACTCCGGAGCCGGCTATCTCACTTCGAATTCGCCTTCTGAATTAGCTGATACTCTTTCAGAAGCGTTGAACGTGGACTCGGCGGCCTGGGAATCCATGAGCAGCGCCGCAACAACGCTAGCGCGCACCAGATACGATTGGTCAGTTATCGGCAAGACTATGTTGTCTGTTTACGAATGGCTGCTCGGCCGACCAAAACCTAGCTGCATCGTCTGATAGCACCTTGCACGTCGGCGCGAGTTCCACTCAGCGTATGACCTCAATCTTTATTTTTTGCTTATCGCGCATTGAAACATGATCATCACTCAGACCCCGCTTAGGATGAGTTTCGCCGGAGGCGGAACGGATCTGCCAGCCTTCTATCGACGCTTCGGTGGCGCTGTCGTTAGCACGGCAATAGACAAGTTCGTTTACGTGAACGTGAACAAAAAGTTCGACGATGGAATTCGGCTGAGTTATTCGCGGACAGAGGATGTAACGTCTGTCCAGGATATCGAACATCCCATAGTTCGTACAGTGCTTAACAGGTTCGGGATAGCCGGCGGTGTCGAGATTACATCGGTTGCTGATATTCCCTCACGAGGTACAGGCTTGGGTTCTTCCAGTTCTTTCACCGTCGGATTGTTGCTAGCGCTGCATGCTTTTCAATCTCGGTATATTTCCCCAGGAGACCTCGCTGAGGAGGGCTGTACCGTTGAGATTGACTTATGTGGTGAACCTATCGGAAAACAAGATCAATACGCTGCTGCTTTTGGCGGCCTCAATTTTATTCGCTTTGAACCAGACGGGAGCGTAACCGTCGAGCCGATTCTGTGTGACGGAGACTCTTTGGGCCGTTTGCAGTCATCTCTTGTGACGTTCTATACGGGACAAACTCGCCAAACGTCAAGTATCTTGATGGAGCAAAGCCAGAAAACGGCCTGTGACAGCGTCACTCAAGGGTTGCTCGCGCGAATGAAGGATCTGGCCTACGACCTTCGGAACGAACTCAACCGGGGTCGGGTAGAGGTGCTTGGCGAAATAATGGATGAAGGATGGCGTCTGAAACGGGAAGCTCATTCGGCGGTCAGCAATAGTCAGATTGATGAATGGTACTGTACGGCGAAGCGTGCTGGCGCCCAAGGGGGAAAGCTTCTGGGGGCCGGTGGGGGAGGGTTTCTAACTTTTTTTGCTCCGCCCGAACGCCATGCAGCGATCGCTAAGGCGATAGGGCTGCGACGAGTGCCTATTGGCCTGGAAAGATCGGGTAGCCGGGTGCTCCTCTATCACAATCCAGTAGCTAGCCACGCCTACGCGTAGGTCCTTAGGTAAAGGAGGTAGATCTAATATGGTGGCCGAAAGTAGTTCTTTGCCGAGCTGTATGAACTTTCTAGAGGAATATCAATCGGAGCTTAGGAGCGCGCTTAACACCGTCGACCCGCGCGATGTGCGTCGCGCCATAGAGACGCTGGGGGAGGCACGGGCCCAGGGACGTTCCATTTTCGTGTGTGGGAACGGTGGTAGCGCATCCACAGCATCCCATTTTGTATGCGACATGGTTAAGGGTGCTAGTTTCGGCCGCGAAACTAGGTTTCGAATTATGGCATTTACGGATTCCATGCCGACCATAACTGCCTACTCAAATGACGTAGGTTACGACTGTGTCTTTACCGAGCAATTGAAGAATTTTGTTCAGCCGGGCGATGTATTTATGGCAATTAGCGGCTCTGGCAATTCTCCTAACGTAGTCCGAGCCATGGAGCACGCGAACTCGGTTGGTTGCCAAACGATTGCTCTCACCGGACGCGACGGTGGGAAATTGGGACCGCTCGCAAATCTTCAAATCCATGTTTCAACGCCGCACATGGGGAGGATAGAGGACGTGCACATGATCGTGTGCCATATGATCTGCTGCTACTTCCAGGAAACCTTCTAATAAGATCTGGCTTACATCACGATGTCCTCTGCGTCTCGGCCACATAGCGAAACTCATTTGGTAACTGGTGCCGCTGGCTTCATCGGTAGTCATTTGGTTGATCTGCTGTTGAGCTCAGGCTATGAAGTAATTGGAGTAGATAACCTTTCCCGGGGTCGACGCTGCAACTTAGGTAATGCACTGAAGGATTCGCGCTTTCGATTCTTCGAGGCGGATGTCGCCGATCTCAACTGTTTGCGACAGATAGTTTCTGGGTTTCGGATCGACACAGTCTGGCACCTTGTTGCTAACTCGGATATCGGGGCTGGCGTTGCCGATCCCAACGTTGATCTCAGGGATACATTCATCACAACCTTCAACACTTTGTTAGTGATGCGCGAAACAGGGATCAAGAGAATCGCGTTTGCTTCAAGCTCGGCCGTATATGGGGTTCATGACAAAACCCTTGACGAAAATACCGGTCCACTGTTTCCGATTTCCAACTATGGGGCGATGAAGCTCGCGTCCGAAGCTCTTATAAGCGCAGCTGTCGAAAGCTTTTTGGAATACGGGTGGATTTTTAGGTTCCCGAACGTGATCGGCCCTCGTGCGACCCATGGGATCATCTTCGACCTTTTGACCAAGCTCAGTAAGGGTCCGACGGAGCTTGAGGTCCTTGGAGATGGAACCCAGCAAAAACCTTATCTTCACGTTTCAGAACTGCTCGATGCCATGTTCGTGATCTATGAAAAGGCAACCGAACCACTTAATTGGTTCAATATAGGCCCGGTGGATGATGGGGCGACCGTGTTGCAGATAGCGCAAGCTGTTCAGGGGCAGGCCGCGCCGTCGACGCCCATCCATTTTACAGGAGGAAATAGAGGTTGGGTGGGCGACGTTCCTCGATTCCGCTACTCGATCGAAAAGGTAAGAGAGCTCGGCTGGTCGCCTAAGCTGACGTCGGCGCAGGCCGTCGAACGGGCTGTTGCTGAAATCTTTCAGGAGTTTCGGCCCAGCGAAGCGGTCCATCACAGATGCAGCTAGTAATCATCGCCGGTGGCAGGGGCACGCGGCTGAGGCAAATGACGGGTGATCTGCCGAAGTCCATGGTGGATGTCGGCGGGAAACCGCTGCTGGAGCACCAGATACTGCTTGCTCGGCAATATGGAATACGTGACATCCTAATCCTAACTGGCTTTGGATCCGAGCACATCGAACAATACTTCAGCGACGGATCTGCTTGGGGGATAAGAATTCAGTGTCATCGAGAAGAACATCCGCTTGGTACGGCAGGCGCTCTGCTCGAAGTTTTCGACAAGCTTGAGGACGTCTTTCTCGTAATGTATGGCGACACGATGATGAACGTCGATTTGGCAAGGATGCTCGCTTCCCACACAGGGCTCGCAAGTGCCACTCTCTTCGTGCATCCCAACGACCACCCGCAGGATTCAGATTTAGTGGTATTGAATGACTCAGGTGAAGTGATTGCTTTACTGCCTTATCCTCACCCGCCTGATGCCTATCATAGAAATTTGGTCAACGCCGCGTTGTATGTCTTCTCGAAAGAGCCCTTACGGACGTGCGTTACCCAGTGGCGGCAGAATCCCAGATCGATTGACATTTGCAAGCATTTATTCCCAAGTTTGTTAGCGAGAGGCGCGCTGCTGCGCGGGTATCTCAGCCGTGAATATATCAAGGATGCGGGTACTCCCAATCGTCTTCAAAATGTGCGTCGCGATTATGAAACAGGGCGCATTCGAGCAAGTTCGTTCCGAGAGCCCATGCCAGCGGTCTTCCTTGATCGTGATGGAACTGTAAATTTCGATCACGGTTGGATTAACGCTCCCGAGAAGATCGAGTTGTTAAGCGGCGCTGCAGATGCGATTCGCGCCATCAACGGTTCAGGACGCCTGGCCGTCATCGTAACAAATCAACCCGTGGTTGCGCGCGGAGAATGCGATGAACCGACACTACGCCGAATTCACAACAAGCTCGAGTGGCTGCTCGGCGAGGCACACGCGTACGTTGATGCCATTTACTATTGTCCTCACCATCCGGACGCTGGTTTTCGTGGTGAGCGAGCCGATTTGAAAATGGCTTGCTTTTGCCGCAAGCCATCGCCTGGCCTGCTCGAAGCAGCCGTACGTGATCTCAATATCGACGTGAGCCGCTCCTGGATGATAGGTGACAGCAGACGCGATATCAAAACGGCAGCCAACTTCGGAATTCCAGCGGTGTTGGTCAAATGCAATCAGAGGACATTTGATGATACGCGGGATGAAGAGCCACGACTGAGAGTTGACACGGCTCTAGATGCAGTGAATTGCATTTTGAGGGAAGCACCCCAAGTTTCAGAACAATTACTTCACTAGCCTGTTTTCGTTTGAATCGACCCACCCGCTGTCTCATGCACGATTTTGCCGGCTACCCATATCAAGTCCATCTGAGCCGACGTTGGTTGTTGGCTACGCTTTGTGGCACCCGGGTTCCCGTGTCAAACAAAGTTAATATCTGGCTCACGAATTAAACCACAAGCACCGGGGTCTTAGCGAAAGAAACATGTCATCACAAACGGCAGGGAGTCTAACTAGGGAGCCCTTCCGGCAGATTCTTGGCATCAAGTTCTTTACCGGGAGCGCTGCCGAAGCTGTAGACCGAATGAGCACAGGAGGTCTCTTAGTTGTCCCTTCAGCCCCCGCGCTCAAGGATCTTCCTTCTAACTTAAGCTACCGTGAAGCGCTTCTTAATGCAGACCTGACTATTACTGACAGTGCCTTCATGGTTTTGATATGGAACATCCTCCAACGAGACCATATTCAGAGAACCTCCGGGCTTGCTTATCTCCGTGAACTTCTGCAACGCCAAGACGTCCGGCAAACCGGCACCTTTTGGGTCATGGCCGGTGCGTCAAGTGCTCTTCGAAACGTCCGCTGGCTTCGCTCCATTGGAATCAATGTAGCCCCGGAAGACATCTATCTGGCCCCGCAATACAAGGATGAAATCGCCGACGAAGCCCTGCTGAACCTATTGCGAGAGCGGCGGCCCCATCATATAGTCTTAACGCTTGGCGGTGGCACGCAAGAGCCGCTGGGATTCTACCTTAAGAGGAACCTCGACTTCCACCCGGCCATCCACTGCATAGGGGCTGCAATAGCTTTCCTGACCGGCGATCAAGTGAGAATTCCCGAGTGGGCTGACCGTTTCTATGTGGGTTGGCTGTTCCGCTGTCTCGCTCAACCGCGCCGATTTGTTTCGCGATATTGGAGGGCCCGCAAGCTGTTGCCGCTGATGTTACGTTACCGAGGAAACCTTCCTTGAGCCAGACCGCCCTGGACCTAGGTAAAGCGAGTCGGTGCGGACGACAAAGGTCAGGCGAGCGAGCGGAAAACACCGGTGACACGGTCGCAGAAGCGCTCGGCATTCAGAGCTTGATTGGTTTGGGCGGTCGGGGCCGACGCTTGTATTCAGAAGAACCCATGAAGCCCCTTCATCTCCTGTACGCTTGCTTCAACTGTCGGAGCTTTCCCTTGCCCTGCGAGGCCTTGGTCCGATCGGATCTGAACTGGGAGGGCCTGATCCCGATCGGCGAGGAGGAACGGATTCTTCCGGCGTTAAACGCCCGTCTACAAGAGGCCGGTATTTCTTGGCTATTGCCAGCCGAGGTGGCAAGCTTCTTTTCCGCCGTAGAAGAGTTGAACCTTGAACGCAATCGGGCAATATTGGCCGAACTCGCGACTGTCGCCGCATTGCTCAACGAAGTGGGCATCGAACCTGTTCTGCTAAAAGGCGCCGCCTATCTCGTGGCAGGCGTCTATGCGAGCCCGGCTGCGCGATATCTAATGGACGTTGATCTCCTTATACCAGAGCTAAAAATGTCGATTGGGATCGAGGCACTTATGCAACATGGTTTCGAGTGGGATCGGCGTGATCGGCTCGGCCGTTTTCAGGCATCATCATCCTCCGTTGCGGCGAGCTGGGTCGGTGCCTTTTGAGCTGCACCATAGCTTGGGGATGGGCAGTTGCAAATCGTTGCTGCCCGCTTCGGAGGTATTGGAGCAATCGACGCGCCACGAGTTTGGTGGAGCGCGAGTCCGGGTGCCTTCTCCCGACCATCTCATGGTGCACCTTATCATGCACTCCCAAATCCAGCATCCTTATAACGAGCGCATTTGGCCGCCCCTCCGGGCGATGTATGATCTCGTACTCATCCGGCGTCGGTTCGAGAGCGAAATAGACTGGAGCAGTCTTGAAGCACCGGTTCCACAAAGCGGGACAATCCGGGGTTTTGGCGATGCACCTCCTCCGAGTGCGGGAGGTGCTTGGCGCAGAAACGCCTTTTCCAATTCGCTTGACTGGTCTGACATACCTTCGATGGCTTCGCGAGAAGACTTCTTGAGAACGCTTCCGGCTCTTCGCTTCCTGGATCCCATCTATATGTATTCAACAGTCCTCGTCCGGCGTTTGCGCCTTTTGCGAAGTGCGTTGGATGTGCCGGGAGGCTGGAGGCACATCGCTAGAGAGCTGTTCGCGCCGAGTATCTACAAGCGCTTGATCACAGATGTCATCGAGGGCCGCGGTCGTTAGGTTGCATTTACCTCTTTATATCCGATTGAAAAGGATCGCAAGTGTCAAAATCTGCTCTCATCATTGGAATCACAGGCCAGGATGGCTCGTATCTTAGTGAACTCCTTCTTTCCAAAGGTTATACCGTGCACGGTATTGTCCGGCGTAGCTCCAGTTTCAACACGGCCCGCATCAATCACATCTATGAAGATCCACATGAAGCTGGTCGGCGTTTGCTCCTGCACTATGGTGATCTCACGGATTCTACGGGTCTTCGCAGGGTGATCGAAACCGCGCTGCCCGACGAGATTTACAATCTGGGCGCCCAATCTCATGTCAAGGTATCGTTTGACAACCCCGAGTACACTGCCGATTCAGTCGGGGTCGGGACCTTGCGAGTGCTCGACTGCATGCGCGATCACGTCGAACACACTGGCCGACAGGTGCGTTTTTACCAGGCCGGCTCCTCGGAGATGTTCGGAGCCACCAATCCGCCGCAAAGTGAATTAACTCCCTTCTATCCCACGAAGTCCTTACGCGGTGTCGAAAGTGGCCGCCCATTGGTATGGGGTCAACTACCGCGAGGCATACAATCTCTTCGTTTGCAATGGCATTCTCTTCAACCACGAATCGCCACGCCGCGGCGAGACCTTTGTCACGAGAAAAATCACACGAGCCGTCGGTCGCATCAAGGCTGGTCTGCAAAAGAGACTCTATCTCGGCAATTTGGAAGCTCGCCGCGACTGGGGTTTTGCCGGCGACTATGTCGAAGCGATGTGGGCAATGCTTCAGCATTCCGAGCCCGATGACTTCGTTGTTGCCACCGGCGAAGCCTACTCGGTACGCGAGTTCTTGGACGAAGCATTCTCCTACGTTGGGCTCGATTGGCAGGAACACGTGGAAGTCGATCCTTCCTATTTCCGCCCGACGGAGGTCGACTACCTGCTCGGTGATGCCACCAAAGCACGTTCCACACTCGGCTGGAAACCGAGGACGACGTTCCAGCAACTGGTCCGAATGATGGTGGACGCTGATTTGCGACTTGCCGAGCACGAGCATCTGCTAACCGACAAGACACTAACTACTGCAGTCGCCGTAGGAAGGTAAGCCAATGGAAAAAGCGAGTCGAATCTTTGTCGCCGGTCATCGCGGGTTGGTTGGTTCCGCCCTGGTAAGGGAACTTCAACGGAGGGGTTTCAGCAACTTAATATTAACTACTCGCGAAGAAACCGACCTGACTTCAAGGGACGCGGTTGACCATTTCTTTCAATCTGAGCGGCCGGAGTACGTGTTCCTTGCCGCCGCCAAAGTGGGGGGTATCTTGGCAAATTCGCGATACCCAGCTGACTTTATCCGTGACAACTTGGCAATCGAGCTCAACGTAATCGACAGCGCTTGGCAAAATGGTGTGAAAAAGTTGGAGTTCTTGGGTTCGTCTTGCATCTATCCAAGACTCGCACCTCAGCCGCTGAAGGAGGAGTCATTGTTAACCGGCTCACTGGAGCCGACGAATGAGTGGTATGCGATTGCTAAGATTGCTGGAATCAAACTGTGCCAAGCATATCGAATCCAACACGGCTTTAACGCAATCTCCTTGATGCCTACCAATCTTTATGGGCCGGGCGATAACTTCGATTTGCAGAGTTCGCATGTCCTGCCTGCACTAATCAGAAAGTTTCATGAAGCCCAAGTAGAGGGCCTCCGGTCGGTCGCGGTCTGGGGCACCGGTACGCCCCTCCGAGAATTCTTGCACGTCGATGACCTCGCTTCAGCGGCTGTCTTTCTTATGCAGAATTACGACGAACCCGAGATTGTGAACATCGGTGTTGGTGAAGACTTAACAATCTCCGATCTGGCGCGAACCGTTGCTCGTATTATTGGGTATAGAGGCAAGATCGAGTTCGATGCCAGCAAACCTGACGGCACACCCAGAAAGCTTATGGATACAAGCCGTCTCCACGCCATGGGATGGCATCACTCCATCTCTCTGGAGCAAGGGATAAGGACGACCTATGAGTGGTTCCTTGCCAATTGTCAGTGCGTGCGCGCTGTCGCGAATTAGTAGCGCTGACTATTGTGACAAACCCGGGTTCTCCGACCGTTAGGGATTGAAGATCGGCCGCACCCAATCAGAGCGTAACAGCAGATTTTGACTTTAACGCGCTGTTTCACAAGCGCAGCCTCATTTCGCATCCACCGACAGCGCAGATCGACTTCTGGGAACAACAAGCATGGCAACAGCCGGAGCTAAGCTAAGTCCACTCGTGCAGGGGCCGAGATCCCGCAGATCCGGCGAACCTACTGTTCTCCCTTCACACTTTCGCAATGCAGTCTTCGCCCGGCGGATGCTGCTTGTTGTTGCCGACCTGTTTTCCGTGTGGTGCAGCGGACTCGTCGCCGTCGCGCTGCGTTTCCCGCAGCTCCACCGTAATCACTGGACTATGGAGGCTCATGCGGCATTTCTCGTGCTCTACGCTGTCCTTATCATCTTGTTTTGTAATACGCAAATGCTATATTCGGGCGTTCAGTTCCGTTCCAGTAAACAAGAAACCATCGCCGTCATCCGGGCCATCGGTATGGCCAGCCTACTTCTGACTGCCTTCATTTATATTTCTGGATTCAAGATGATTTCGCGTTTCGTTGTTGCCTTTACAATGGTGCTGAGTCTTCTGGCCATTGCCGGATTACGTTGTCTGCGTCGCAGAAGACTTCAGAACGGGCCTCAGCTGATGGCTTCATCTGCCGAAACGTGCTGATCATCGGCACTGGTCTTGCCGCGCAAACCATTCATCTGTATCTGCAAGCAGCACCGCTATCTTGGCTATGTGGCTGCGGGCTTCATCACCGCCGACGCGGGCGATATCGACCTCGGAAAGGACATGCTTGGCTCGATACGAAACCTTCCCGAGATCGCCCGCACGCGCTTCATCGATGAGGTCATCATCTCCACAGAAAACCGCGCTGCCGCCAAGCTCGCCATCGCCGAGGCGCGTGCCTGTGGCCTTGGAGTTCGCGTGATTCCCGACCTCTACGATGGCCTTGCCTGGGGCGCACCGGTAGAGTACGTGGGGCAATTCCCTACGATCTGTCTTGATCAAAAACGGATACCTGCGTTGGCACTCATGATTAAACGCGGCATGGATGTGATTTCCTCCGCTGTCGGTCTTCTGATTCTCTCGCCATTAATCGCAGCCATAGCGCTGGCCGTCAAACTCGATTCGCGCGGTCCCGCGTTCTATACCTCTGATCGTGTCGGTCGCAAGGGTAGGATCTTCGGCTGCCATAAGTTCCGGACCATGGTCCGCAATGCAGACGAGATGCTCGCTAATCTTCAGCACCTTAACGAAAGAGACGGAGTACTTTTCAAGATCACGAACGATCCTCGCGTTACCCGGGTGGGGGGCTTTCTTCGCAAGTATAGCCTCGACGAACTACCTCAGCTGTGGAACGTATTGAAAGGAGACATGAGCCTAGTTGGCCCACGCCCGCCGATCGCCGCCGAGGTTCGGCAATATGAGATTGATCATCTTAAACGGCTGGATGTCATGCCCGGGATTACGGGGTTGTGGCAAGTGGAGGCTCGCACCAATCCCTCGTTCGCCAGCTATATCGCGCTCGACATGGAATACGTCGACCACTGGAACCTTTTCCTGGATTTACGGATCTTACTGAAGACGGCGGCGGTGGTGGTCGCGGGGACCGGACGATAACTGGCTCTCGGGAGAACTTGTACCTGGATTGAAGTGTTACATACTTAGGAGTGCGTGCGGTCGAATGAAACTGCTGGGAAGCAAAAGATCAGCGTTGGCCCAACATAGCGGAATTTCGAAATGCACGGAAGGTCTCGTGGGCCAGGCATTTCTCCGCCTTGGATCTAGATCACACTCCTGGATCTAAGTATTTTTTGCTGAGGACGACGCCGGCGGGTGGTCGCAGGTATGGGTCCGATAATGCCTTACGGCAAAAGTCCTCGGCTAATGGAGGATCGAATATGGTCTCCGATGCGAACTTAAATCACAAGCCTGCAGCGATGGTGACCGTCCCGATGTTCAGCTTGCCTGTTCGAGGCCTCTGGTTCCTGCTTCTCGCCTTGACTCTGGCGATTGAGCTTGTTCCCCTTTCGATGGCGTTCGAAGCGCAATTCTCGTCGCTAGTCTTTCACTCCTATGAGGCAGCGAAACTTGTGGCCTTCGTTGTCTTCGGATTCTTAACACCCATCGCTTGGTGGCGCTATAAAAGCTTGGGCATAGGAGTACTCTTCGCTATCGTGACTACGGCGATCGTAGAGCTCGGGCAATCCTTCATCCCTGGCCATCGCACCAGCATATTCGAGTTGGCCGTGAAGCTCGTCTTGCTATTTGTCGGATTTGCCGCCGCACTGGACATCCGCAAGTATCAGGAGTTCACCCTCGGCCCGCTGTGCATTCGCTTTTCGTCGCGCTATTGGTCAAGCCTTTCATGAGCATTCAGGTTCCGGCGTCAGCCCATGTATTCAAAACAGGACGGAGATAGGACGACTGAACTGCTGACAGGTTCACTAACCCATTACTCAACGACAATAGTTTATGTTCAGAGGAATTCCATTTCTAGACATCCGCGGCTAGCCGCGTACCGGATCGCTGCCATCACCTGGGCCGTTGCTCTGCTCATCGGATCGCTGCAGCCGATGCGGCCTGCGCATTTTCATTTCAGCATAGCCCACCACGTCGCACATTTCTTGGGTTTCGGTGCGTTGGCCCTCCTAGCTATCGTGGGATTCGACAATCACAGCAGCTCGCTATGGCCTGCTGCAGCATCGTTCCTCTTTGGCTTCGCTATCGAGTTTCTCCAACACTGGCAAAACCGAATGCCCATCGAATGGTACGACGTTCGAGACGATGCGGTCGGCGTTCTCGCTTTTGCAGTCTTCTGCCACATGGTGTATGGGCGCACGCCGGACATAAAGAAAGCTCCTCTTCGGGTAAACCACGTAGTTCCTAAGTGAAACGTAACAGACGGAGGAATGCCTCTGCTGGCCAATACTGGTTGCTGGTTTCGCCTACAGACATGTCAATTCAGACTAACTAGAGCTGATAAGCCAATGAAATGTCCGCCAGATTTCGTAATCATCGGAGCTCCGAAGTGCGGTACTACTTCGCTGCACGCGACCTTGCAGCTTCATCCCGAAATGTTTTTATCCGCCATAAAAGAGCCCCACTACTTCGCCTTCGACTACCCGAATCGGCGTGAGGTAGAATCGCTTCGCGACTACGACGGTCTCTTTAGCAAAGCCAAAGACCATCAAATTAGAGGCGAATCGTCAGCATGTTATCTAAGCTCGGTTGCGGCTGTTCCCGCGATCCTTAAGCGTCGGCCCGACGCCAAGTTTATCGCTTTAGTGCGCAACCCTGTGGATCTGTTCATCTCTTGGCACAACGAACTCCTAAAATCCTTCGATGAAGATAGAAGCTCTCCGGAATCCGCTTGGAGACTGCAAGAAAAACGTGCTCGTGGGATAGATATCCCCAAACGTTGCATCGTCCCGACGATGTTGCAATACAGATATATGTGCAGTCTGGGACAGCAGCTTGAACGGGTCTTTCGCCTTGTTCCCGAAGCGCAGCGTCTAGTATTTCTTTACGATGACTTTAGGCAGGATCCGAAGAACACAATTGAGAAGATCACAACGTTCCTGGGCGTATCGAGCAATCGCACTGATGTCGTTTCCGAATCTAATAAGTTCGGTCGGTACAACAATGCATTTACCCCATGGCTGCTCCGAGTCGGAATCGCGAACCCGACAGTTAAGCGGCTGCGTGCTAAGTTCAAGCCATTCCTTCACGAACACGGAATCCGGCCAGTATCGTGGCTAACGCGGCTGAGTCTGGAAAGCACGGCTAAGCCAATCCTGTCGGACGCATTCAGGCAGGAACTAACCGACGCCTTTAGTGACGACGTCCGTCTTCTTGAGCAACTGCTCAACGTGGATCTGTCGCACTGGCAAACATCGAAGACGGTCAAAAGCTTATGAAACAACCACAAATAACCGATCGAATGACCGTCTGGCTCTGAATTAACGCTGGAAAGTCGACCCTCGCGGAAACTGTTTACTATAAGCTTGCGCGGCGCGGCCACTGTGCCGAACTGCTCGATGCCGATTTACTTGCGCGAATACCTGTGCGAGGGGCTGGGATTTAGCAAAGAGGATCGTGATGAAAATGTCCGACCGCTGCGGGAGCATTCTCAGAGTTGGGGCTTCTCCCCGTCGATCCGGATAATCCGTGCCCGGGCTTCTGGGCCGGCTAAAAGCTGGAGTGGGGCATCCACATCCAGAGGGAGTAACGGATGGAGATAATTCTCGGTTTTATCATTGCGGTTGCCATCGGAATGACTGGCGTGGGTGCTGGCGTCATCACCGCGCCAGTTCTGATTCTCTTCATGCACGTGCCCCCGGCCCGCGCCGTGGGTACGGCGCTCGCGTTCAGCGTCGCCGTAAAACTGCTCGTCGTTCCGATGCAGATTTATCGGAAGCAAGTGGACTATCGAATCTTGGGTTATCTTCTTGCTGGTGGCATTCCGGGCGTACTTACCGGGTCCTATATTTTAGTGAAGCTCAATGCCAAGGGATCCCAAGGAATCCTCTACGCTGCGCTTGGATCTACCGTCGTGATTATGGCAGCCGCGAATCTCTACCGTTTGTGGCTCCATCCCGTACGTGAGGGCTCGCGAGACTGGTCGCGATGGCTTCCCGCAATCGCGCTGCCGATCGGTGCAGAAGTCGGATTCTCGTCCGCCGGCGCTGGAGCGATAGGATCGCTAGCGCTTCTCTGGCTCACTCCCCTGTCGGCTGCGCGCGTGGTTGGAACGGATCTCTTCTTCGGATTGTGCTTGTCACTTATCGGCGGCGGTGTCCAACTCAGCGCTGGCAACTACGATCTGGCCATTTTGACGAAGCTGGTAATCGGCGGGATCTTCGGCGCCTTCGCTGGAACGTACTTCGCTGCTATCACCCCGCAGCGGGTTTTTCGTGTTGTCCTCTCGGTATGGCTCATCACGCTTGGCATTCAGTTGTGCTGGAGCGGTGTCCGGCAGCTCTGACGCTTCCAGCCGCCGTCGCCATCTTACCCGTCGCAAGAGATATGTAACTGGCTGACGACCGGAATTCCGTTGAAAAATGCTTACCGTGAAGATCGATCTGCATTGAGTCTAGACGTGAGTAAGGCGCTTCCCCGATGTTCCGAAATGCTGATTAGTGTTGTCATACAAAAGTTAGACGGCGTAAGCCTGCGCGTCCCGTCACCGCAACACCGAATTGTCCATGGGGTTCCACCCTCGGTTCGGACTCATCAGGTTTGGCGAGCCTCTTGTAAGACAGTTTTGACCTTGTAAGACAGGTCTATAGTGGTACTAATAGGCCTTTTCCGTTCGTTGCTCAGTGAATAAGTACTTTTATTTCTAGGTATACTCAGTTACAATTCTCCAAAGGAGATTTCAATGCTCTCGGCTTCAAAACGGCAACTCTATCCTCTGTGCCTTGCCGCCATCGTGGCGCTGGCACTTCCAACTCTTGGCATCTCAGACACGGTAACCGCCACCATTGATGCGAGTACCCTCAGCCTCGGAGGCAGCAATTCTGGTAACTTCAGTTTCGACACCCCCGTGCTTGCCGATGGCGACCAATACGCTATCACAGGCTCTTACGGTGACAAGTTCCCCTCCAGTACTTTCGTCGGTTTCTACCCCACAGTGACATTGATCGCGGGAACTGACACTACCGCAGACACTATCACTGTCGATCTACTTCAAGATTTCCTCGATCCGGGCGTAACAACTTGGGATGGGACTTATACCGAGCACATTCCGTTCACCTTGTCAGCCGGCGTAACCGCCAATGGCCAACGGCTAATAAGCACCGTCGACGACCCCACTGAACAATCCGTCGGACTCATCACGGGCGGTTCTGCCAGCAAGTCCTTGTCGGGGCTGAGTGGTGACGAACTCGTTACCAACTACCAGCTGAATTTTACGTTCTTGGATGCCCCTGTTGGGGCTGCCGGTAGTTCGCCGGTTCCGGAACCCTCTCAAACGATTCCAGTAGCCCTGGGATTGGTTGGATTGGTTGTCTTCCAGCTCCGGAAGTTGCGTTCACGGAGTGCGGGCGCATAACCGCGAGCCCCGTACGCCGCCGAGGGCAAGCTTGCGGTGTTTAGGAGTGGCCACGTCTGTTGGTGCGGTCCCAATCTGCCGCTCTCCTTTGTTTCGAAAGAACTTTGGGTTAGGAATTTGTATTGTCCGACCCACCAGAAACCTGTATAATAAATCAACTACCAGCCTAGGAGGCTACTGTGGATTCAAAACCCAATAGAGAACTGGAAAGCGGCCAGACGACAGACGCTGGCGACACGAGACGAGACATGGCTCGCAAGCTCGGAAGATTTGCGGCTTATGCTGCGCCGTTTACGGTGTTAGCACTTACGTCGAAGGCCGCCACTGGTTCGGGCCCCGCGCCCCAAATCCGTCCGCGCTAGGGCCTGTTGCGGCCCGGATTGGAAGGGCGCGGAAATCTCGTGGAGGCTCTCATCTGTTGCGAGGACATCTGGGAGTTTCCAGTAGATGATTTTCTGGTCTTAGCACGCCCCCAAGCGTCCGGCCTTTATATACTGAGTCCTTCTGCTCGGCTGCTTTGGGAAATATTCAAGGCGGATGTCCCGTTTCGAGAGCTAGTGAGGGAGTTTGCTTCGATTTGTGGCATCTCCGCAAAGCGGGCTGAGCAAGACGTAACTCGGACCTTGGATGAGTGGCGGTCAGGCCTACTCTCTCCGGCGCGAACCTCGCAGTCGTCGGGTGCCGTTTCAGGTGTGGTGCCGACCTCCTGCGGTGCTGAAGTTTTCGTGTACGATTGCTTAATCCAGGGCAAGCACGTCCGAATCATACTACAGACAGCTGAGCTTGCCGAAGAGATAGCCCCTAGACTCGAATCGCTTAGACACTCGCCGTCCGCTCCCGACTTTACTTTCAGGGTAATCGGGGAGTCGGACGGTTTTTGCATTTTCTGCGACCAACGCCTCGTAGGCAAAGAAGAAAGTGTAACCGCAGCTCGGAACCTCCTTTTACAGGAAATCGTGCGAAGTTGTCGCGGTCGAGATTGCGTCGCAATCTTTCACGCGGGCGCCTGCGGCTCAAATTCACGATGCGTTATTTTTCCCGCAGGCACGCAGTCCGGAAAAACTACATTAGCTGCTGTGCTAATGAAAATGGGCTTGACCTTTTACAGCGATGATTCCGTGCTCTTGGAACGCGACACGCTATCGGTTCCAACGATGCCTTTTGCACTAATGGTTCGGGAGGGTAGTTGGGACGTGTTGTCTCCGCGCTTTCCTGAACTCCAAAATGCACCCGTCGTCTCGCGATATGGGCAGCGGGTGCGTTTCCTTCATCCGGTGGGAACGAAGCAAGACGGGCACTGCGAAGAAGTAGGAGTGATCGTTTTTGTCCGATACGACCGAGACGCCGCTAACGAAATCAGTTCTCTAGATCCTCTGCAAGCACTACTTCGCTTACAAGAGAGCGGCTTTTGGGTGGCCCACGATGAGCAAAGCATCGGCGCTTTTCTGGCGTGGCTCCAGTCCACGCCTTCCTTCACGCTGAACTATTCGAACGTCGATGAGGCAGCGTCGATCATTCGCCGCCTGGTGGCATAGGCGATTTCATGATCGATTTGCACACCCACACCACAGCTTCAGATGGATCGGTTTCGCCCCCGGATCTAGTTCGGCTAGCCCTCCAGAGCGGCCTTGAAGCTCTGGCAATTACCGACCATGACACGCTGGATGGATGCGACGAAGGCGCGAGTGTGGCCTCCGAGCTAGGCGTAGATTTCATTGTCGGGATCGAGTTGAGCACCCGGCTTGAACCCGCCTTGGTGGAACTCGTCAGGCCTTGGTTGGGTTCCCGCCGTCTTCCTTCCATTCATCTATTGGGCTACTTTGTCGATGACGCTCCGCCGGCAAGCTTTCGTTCGTGGATTTTGGGTCATCAAGAGAGCCGGCGCAAAAGGAATCACGAACTAGTTGAAAAGCTACGAGGATTCGGTTTCGACATCACATTAGCCGAGGTCAGCCGGTTGGGAGGGAAGCTGATCGGCCGTCCGCATTTTGCCGAGCTCTTGCTACAGAAGGGATACGTGAAGAACCGGCAGGAGGCCTTTGATCTGTACTTGGCCGACAATGCGGGAGCGGCGGTGGAGCGAGATGAGCCAGGATTGGCGGAGAGCATAGGCGTGTTGCGGAAAAACTACGGCGTACCGGTCTTGGCACATCCCAGCAGGCTACCGTTTGGCGACGACCAGGACGCATTGCGAGCATTGCTAGAAGCACTGTGCAGTGCTGGTCTTCAGGGCTTGGAGGTCTGGCACAGCGAACATTCGCCAGCACAGCAAGCTCTGTATGAGGGCTTCGGACGATCTTTCAGTTTGGAAGCTACGGGCGGATCCGATTTCCACGGTTCGCACAAGCCTACGATTGCGTTAGGCACTGGAATCAACGGCAACGTTTGCGTGCCAAAGGATCGGCTCGATTCCCTGCGTGCTACGGCCCGTTCGGCGGCTATGTCAACTCCAGTCGAAAATTCCATAGTTCCGTTTTGAAAATTCCCCCCACCCCAGAGATGATGCTCGGGTCAGATCTGAAGATCCTCAATTTTAGCTGATCTAATTTATCGAGAGAAGATTACCGCAGCCTTGTGCCGCACTGGACAAACGGGCCTGGAGCATCAATACATGGCTCAATTTCCGGTTGGCGTCGGCGCTCCATTGTCGCGCGCAGTTCGTTTCTCTGCCTTGATTGCTTCAGCGGCCCGACACGGAAGAGTAACTCGCCCAAGGAATAGCTAGTCTCGCGACGGATCCAAACAATGAGCCGGGGCATCTGACCGCCTTGGCTTGCTCCCCCATCGGGCGGTATAGATTTCCGGATGCATAGGAAAACCCATGAAGCTGCCGCTCAGCGGCCTCGGGGTGCAGCCCGGCTCGGTGTCTTCGAGCCGGTGGAAGCCGGACTGCGAGCCCCGTCCCAGCTGTCCCATCTACTCGACACGGCACCGGTAGCGGGCGGAATTCTGCCTGTTGCTCCGGTTTCTTCGCCTTATCCCGGCCAAAACACCGTGCTTCGGCCGTACCCGTTAGCTAATTCCCCGGCACAGCAGACTGATATAGTGCGTCTACCACTCTTTGATAGCTCGCTTGTCCTGGGTATCCACAGTCCACAGGGCCTGACCCCTGGGTGGCAGATGAGGATTGATAAAGAAAATTCTGAAAGAGTACACTTGATTGGACTGCCATTGGAGCGGCAAACCTAACGGTCGCGGTCTCGCCAACCACTAAGCTTACAGAAACTACCCCCGGCACGAGCGGCACAGTGAAGGATGTTAACCCCGCAGAAGGGACCGAGAAGGCGGTCACAGCTGCATGATTCGTGCCTCCGCCGACAGTGAGTTCAAGCTGTGGATGTGGGCGAGCGGGTTTGAAGTCATTGGAACCCGCATAGACCAGCGCCTCAACCAAGTTCGACGGACCGTGATCAGAGGCAATGAGACGGAATGTCGCTTGCTGAGGAACAGGACTGGGGCCACCGGGGCCAACGATCTGGTTTCTGAAAAACACCTGTACCGAATCCTTTACGATCGGTGTGGGAGCGCCTTTAAACTGTGCAATATAGTATGCGGCCAAGTCATAAAAACCGAACTGCGTACCGAATGCTGGAGAAACCTGCGTATTTTCCGCAAAATCATTCCAGGTCACTAATTGAACCCAGTCCGCCCCACTTTCGATCGCGCTATTCCAAAAAGTTCGAAAGGTTAAGCTGTTCTGGGTCTCCCAAAAGCTCCGACCATAAGGGCGGAAGTCCTGGGGAGCTACGGGCATCATAAAGGCGAGTCCCTTGGCGTGAAAGGTCGCTGTAACAGGCTGCAGTTCGGCCGCTCCGTTAGGCGTTCTTGTACCCCACAACGAGATCATATAGCTAATTTTGTCGAAGCTTCTGGTGCTGCTATTTGCCGTGTTGTAATCACCCAGTGATAAGAAAATCGGAATGAACGCAGGATATTTCCCGTTCTCATCCGACTGGAGCGCTGACAAGATAGAAGACCAAGTAGCAGCCGCGATTCCATTTGCAAGAAATGAGCTAAATGCCAGGCGACCATCGGACAAGCGGGCTACATTTGGATCGGATCGTAATGTTTCAAGAACTTTTAGGATATCTTGCTGATTGTTTGGATCGTTGCGAAAGCCGGCTACATCGATAACGGGCAGGACCGTAAAATGCGTGCCTACCTCATTGTTCACATTGCGAATGGCCACCAACAGAGTCAGCACTCGAGCTAACGCGCTGGTGCTGCCTATGTCCACACTAAAGCCATCAATTCCGATAGCTAGAGCGAGGCGCACTTCTCGCTCATAATTCCGCACCTGAAAAATAGCTGAGCTCGAAGAGCTCACCGCAAGAGGCCTCGATCTCACCCAGCCTCCGTACGATAGATGTTTGCCTTTCTCGCCGAGTGGGTTCAAAAATCCATGGGTATAGTATTCGGTCGGATCCGAAAATTCCTTGTTGTCAACCGAGAGAGGAAAATTCAGCATGTAATGAGCAAAAACTTTGTGATTGGATTTTTCAAGAGTTGCGGAACTCTGAAGATTGAACGAAAGACAAGCCTCGTTACGTCGTTGAATCGACGTCCAATCAAAACTACCATCCGCAGCTTCTGCGAACATAATCGGCATCGGAGCAATGGGCAGAGTGATCAAAAGTAATAAGCTAAGTCTCACTGTTCGTCTCCGTTACAGCCTACAATTCTAGCACTGAACCTTGGAACGAAGAGACACAAGTCGCGATTGTCAACGCCGGTCGACGCCGGTCGAAAATTCCGCATTTCGCCGGGCGAAAAATCCCCACGCCAAAAGCTTCCGGCCAGTGCTGGAACCCGGTTTCCGTTTTGCCCCTTTTCCCATATTAGGAAGCGTCCCCAGAATGGCCCGGAGCGGTCAATGGCGCGCTGGTTTTGCGCGGCGCAACGGACGTCGATTATCAGGACTTTGGGCGCCAGGTACACTCACAGACGACGAACCAGCCGGCCTTCTCGATCCGCGCGGCCCAAATCGGTCACCAGATCGAGCGCGGTCATGAAGTACGCTCCGAATCCAGATTGAATCGCGGCTTCTGCCAGCCCCACACTTAAGTGCGTTTGCCACGCTAGGTCCCAGCAGAATCACGTTGCTGGCTTCATGCGCGAAGCGCAAAGTTCGCAACTCGCGGTTCTGTTTTTCGTCAATCGATGGTTGAAAGCCGAAGTCAAACTGCTCGATGGTTTTCACAAACGGAAAGTGCGCCAGTTGCGGGCGCGCTCGGAAGTAGCGCGTGCTCCGCGCTTCCACTTCGCAGCCCAATAATTCGTCCAGGAACTCGGCATAGCCGGGCTCGATCTGGGCAGCCTGTTCCAACAGATTTTCCGGGCGAGCCTCCACCGCTTTCGATCCCTGCGTGGTGAGCGAAGTTTACAGCCGTTCAATCGGAGTCATCGCGCACCTCCTATCGCCAGGCTCGAGTAGGCCGCCAACGAACGCACTTCCACCGCCGGCGCGGTCTCACCCACCTGGATCAGAATCTTGCCACCGGTTCTTTCGCCTCCCAGCGGAATGCCTTGGTGATGCGGAGGATGTGTAATGATCCGGTGGCGTCGCTCGGCTCGGTCATGCAGGGCGATGCGCTGGCCGCCATAGTGCACCTCTGCGAAACAATCTCGCCTCGCTGGTCGCTACCAACCACACCGTCTTCATCCGGTCGTAAAGGATCTCTTCGGGAATCGATCCCCACTCCCGAAAGGCTGCTTCGTGCATGCGCAGAAGTGTTCCCAGCTTCTGATCCAGTGCGGCTTGCGCCGACATCCAGCGGCTATAGCTCAGCGTGATCGTGAAGCCCCAGATATGGCACTCCTCGCCGCACCGTTTCCAGGTGGCCCAAGTAACGCCAGTCCACCTGCGCTTGATTACCGGGCGGCTTTTCGGATCGGCGCACCGCGGTCGGCGCCGCTACTCGCGGGCCATACCCGGGCGCGGTCTCTAGTGTCAGCAGGTTCTTGCGAACGGTCTTTCGGTCGTACCCAGTGATTTTGCTGATGGCCCGCGCGCTGAGGCATTCTCGCTTTCCATAAACTCTTGCAAGTCTCTTTCCCCTTAGGACTCGCGGCCCTCCTTAGCCGAGGATCGGCCGGCTTTATACCCTCGTCAGGGGGTGCGGAATTTTCCACCAACTACATGGGATTTTTGCACCGACGCTGACACGATGACCGACGAGTCACTTTGGACCTCGCCCTCGAAGACTCTCTTAACTCGTAACAGCTAACCGCTTGCAAACTCGCCGTGATCTACGTTATCTAAGAGATCCTTTGTGTTTGGGGAAGTGTCGCATCCTCAACCCATGGTGTATCGTGAGATCAATGTCGATGCTGCTACTAAGCGATTCGCCTCGATCGAAGCCGGTCTCGGCCTTTGGGGTTCCGCCACGAATTGTGCGTTGGTTCGCGCGTCTCTGGATATCCGCCGTAATTGTAGGATCGTTACTCCCGGGTTCCGCGAAGGTTATGTTGCGCGGGAGTGAAAGCAAGCACATACACGCCAGAAGCTCGGTCAGCCTGAAGCATCGGCTTCTTCACTTCTTCGCCTTTGGGTCTAGCTTCTTTGTGTTGAGCCGCTTGGCAACTGGAAGGCGAGAAGAGCTGCAGGCAGCAGGAGAGGTCATGACCATCGGCTGTATCGTGGAATTGGCGCAGTACTTTATTTACTCCTATCGTTACGGTTTTGAATGGTGGGATGTTCGAGACGATGCAATTGGAATCGTGGTGACCTTTCTCCTCGTTCAAATCGTCAATCGCGTGAACTCAGCTGTGGGTTCGCGTTCGTGATTCCAAATGAGCCAATCGATTGACAGCGACGAATCCGGCCCCACATCTCGAACTCCCTCCAGAGCTTCTGGGGTTTGGGTCAACGTCGTCTCGCGAGCGCATCCCGGTCACTCGTTACCATGTAGTATTGTTCATTCTGAATTGGAAAATCCGTTTCGACAATGAATGGCGAATTTACGGAGGTAATTGGTCGGCCATTCCGTATCACTTGAGCCGAAATCGGCCCCGGGGCTAACTCAAGGAGCGCGTCCGATTCGCCTTCCGGTACGGAAATCTGCTGGGTTTTGCCCCCAATATTAACTTCCACTACGCTGGGCGCCGTCAAGAATGACAGCACCTCTACAGCGTCACGGGCCGGTGATTGCGATACGAGCTTCATAAGCTTCCTTTCCCCGCCGGAGGCTTGTGGCAATGCATTGGCGAATTGGACCCGATGGGAAACGTAAATGACGTCGCGAACAATGGTTGGCCATTGGCCGGTCTTGAAGCGTGTGAGGTAATACGACGCCAAATCGAGAAAGCCCCAACCAATGTGGGTGGAGGGAGAAATCTCGGTGCCTTCCGAGTAATCGTTCCAGGTCGGAATCATGACCCAATCCGCTCCGTCATTTATGGCCGCGTTCCAGGTGTAGCGGTAATTTTCCGTATTGTCTGCTTCCCAATAAACACCGGAATTGGGACGTTCGTCCTGCGCCGATACCGGCTGCATCCAAATCTTGCCCAGGGCGTGCGCATCGTCGATGGTAGTCGCACTCACGTTCTGGTTGGGATCCGGACTCCGGTTGCCCCAATTTGACAGGCCATAACTGAACGGAGCAAAGGCGCTGGTGTTGCTGGTGGAGTAATCAACAAAACACGGCACGAACGCAATTTTGATGCCGAATTGGTCTTGCATTATGTCAATCCAATTCGACCACCACGGCGCACCTTTGCTTTCCGGAGCAAATGGAGAAACAACCAAACTGCCGTCGCTCAAATGAAATACTCCCGGGTCGTTTGCTATTCCAGCTATGGCCCTGGCGAGCGCCTGCGGGTCGCTTACATCTGAAGCGTCACTGGCCGGCCTGAGCATGATTCTAAAATTCGGATCGACGATAGCTGCCGCCTGCAGAAGAAGCTTGAGACGGTTCCAGTACACGCCGGATACCGACAGGATATCGAAGGCAAAACCATCAAGACCGGCTCCGGCAGCGCGGCGCACTTCAGTTTCCATGTCGTCTAACTGCCAATTGGGGGAGGGGCTTACAGCCCGCGGCAGCGGGCGCTCGCGTATGAATCCTCCATTTGCTGCATACTTACCGCCTTGACCCTCGGGATTGAGAAACTGGGTAGTATAGCTATCTTCGCCAGATGGTTTGTTGTCCATCGAGATGGGAAAGACCGGAAAGTAATGGGCGAAAACTTTGTGGGACGATGCGGAGAGCGTTGAGCCAGCCGGCATATCAAAAGGCAAAGGATTCATTGAAGCGCCTTTAGTTTCAAAACTCTCAGATACGGCAATGATCAGCACCACAATGGCGCAGAACTTCGCGTAGGTGTTCATGATCCGCTCCCGAAACACTAGCCTTGGATCCTTTTCGGTTATTGTACATCTAACCGCTTCCGGTTATGCCGGCTTTTTGAATGTTTTCCCCACCCTGAGCGACTTCAATGCCACACGGGCAAGAGCCGATCGGATTGCTCCCGATACGCCCCCTAGGTACTTCATCGCAGGCGGTTTTCTTTCAAACCTGTTTCCTTTGCCAGTCGCCCATCCCATCCGGTCGGTAGCGGCAGCGCTCAGATCCCACGCAAAATCGCACGAAGACCCCCAGCCGCTGTTCTGAGCGCAGCGATGTCGGCCCTATCGGCCGAGGCTTGGTGGCACAATCAATCAGCTCTTAGCGTGGGACTCGCTTAATTGGAATTCACTTAACATGTTCCAGGGTGTTCTCTCCTCGTTCAACATCCGTCGCTCAAGATACCTGCGTTAGCGAGTCTCGCTACGATTAGATCGACCGCCTCGTCCGGGGTTGTGGCCATCGTATCGATTCGGATTTCGGGGTGTTCGGGTTCTTCATACGGCGAATCGATGCCTGTGAAGTGTTGGAGTTCGCCGCGCCTCGCCTTTTTGTACAGGCCCTTCATGTCGCGCTTTTCAGCCTCCGCGAGCGGCGTATCCACAAATATTTCGATGAATTCGCCTTCGGCCACGAGGTCGCGCGCCATGCGGCGCTCCGAGCGGAAAGGCGAGATGAACGACACCAGCACGATAATACCGGCGTCCACCATCAGTCGCGCGACTTCCGCGACGCGGCGAATATTCTCGACCCTGTCGACGTCGGTAAATCCCAAGTCTTTGTTGAGTCCGTGCCGGACATTATCGCCATCCAGCAGATAAGTGTGTTTTCCGGCCGACAACAGACGCTTTTCCATCAGATTTGCAATGGTCGACTTGCCGGCGCCGGATAGCCCCGTGAACCACAGCACGCAGGGTTTTTGGCCCTTGAGGTTGGCACGCGCGGTCTTGTTCACATCAAGCGCTTGCCAATGGATATTGTCCGCGCGGCGTAGCGCATATTGAATCAGGCCCGCGCCGACCGTGTCGTTGGTGAGCCGATCGATGAGGATAAAGCTGCCGGTCTCGCGATTTTCGGTGTACGGATCAAATGGGATCTGCCGGTCGATTCCGATGTTGCATACGCCGATCTCGTTAAGATCGAGCTTCGTCGCAGCAAGATGCTCGAGCGAATTAACGTTCACCTTGTACTTAAGGGAGGTGATGGTTGCCCCGGCGGTGCGGGTGCCGATCTTCATGAGATATGGGCGACCAGGGAGCAAAGGCTCTTCATTCATCCAGATGATGGTGGTCTGAAACTGGTCCGCGACGCCTGCTGGCGAGTCCCCACTCACCAGCACGTCTCCGCGGCTGATGTCGATCTCATGTTCGATCGTGAGAGTGACAGACTGGCCGGGGATGCCTCGATCGCGATCGCCATCCTGGGTGACAATGCGCGCCACACGACTCTCGTGGCCAGAGGGCAAGGTTTTGATCCGGTCACCTTTTTTGACCACACCGCTGGCGATCATGCCGGCAAATCCGCGGAAGTGCTGATCCGGACGGTTCACCCATTGCACGGGCATCCGGAACGGACGGCTGTGCGTCTGCTCCTCGATCTCGATCGATTCCAGGTGCCCCATCAGCGTGGGTCCGGTGTACCAAGGAGTGTGGGGGCTCGCTTCCGTCACGTTGTCGCCCTTAAGAGCGGAGATCGGAATCGCCACGATATCGGCGAGGCCAATCTGCTTTGCAAACTTCCAATAATCCTCGAGAATCGAGTTGAAAGTCTCCAGCGCGTAGCCGACCGCATCCATCTTGTTGACGGCCAGCACGATTTTCTGGATACCGAGCAGCGACACGATGTAGCTATGCCGCCGCGTTTGTGTGAGCACTCCTTTGCGGGCGTCGATCAAGATCACCGCGAGGTCGACGGTGGATGCCGCCGTCACCATGTTGCGCGTGTACTGCTCATGGCCCGGCGCATCGGCCACGATGAACTTACGACGGTCGGTCGAGAAGAAACGGTAGGCGACATCGATCGTGATGCCTTGCTCACGCTCCGCCGCTAAGCCGTCGACCAGGAGCGCCAAATCAAGGTCGCTGCCTTGGGTTCCGAATTTCTTGGAATCCGCTTCGAGCGCGGCCAGGTGATCCTCAAAGATCATCTTGGACTCATAGAGCAAGCGCCCGATCAGCGTGCTCTTACCGTCATCCACGCTGCCACAGGTCATGAACCGTAACAGGCTCTTGTGCTGGTGCGACTTAAGGTACTCTTCGATGTCTCCGGCGATGAGGTCGGATTTATGTGCCAATCAGAAGTACCCTTCCTGCTTCTTTTTTTCCATTGAGGCCGAGGCATCATGGTCGATGACGCGGCCCTGGCGCTCGGAGGTTGTCGTCAATAGCATCTCTTGAATGATCGCCAGCAAGGTGTCGGCGTCGCTTTCAATCGCGCCGGTGAGCGGATAGCAACCGAGCGTGCGGAAGCGCACCTTCTTCATCATCGGTTTCTCGCCCGGCGCGAGAGGCATACGCTCGTCGTCCACCATGATGAGTCCGCCCTCACGTTCCACGACCGGCCGTACTTTCGCCAGATACAGCGGCACAATCGGAATCTTCTCCAAATGGATGTACTGCCAGACGTCGAGCTCGGTCCAATTCGACAATCGGGAAGACTCGGAAGCTTTCTCCCTTGTTCTTGCGGGCGTTATACAGCCGCCAAAGCTCAGGCCGTTGACGCTTCGGGTCCCAGCGGTGCTGATCTGAGCGGAACGAAAAAATACGCTCCTTCGCGCGGCTCTTCTCCTCATCGCGCCGCGCTCCACCGAAGGCAGCGTCAAACGCGTACTTTTCGAGCGCCTGCTTTAATGCCTGCGTCTTCATCACGTCGGTGTGGATGAGGGAACCGTGCGTGAATGGATTGATCCCTTTCGCCACACCTTCGGAGTTGGTGTGTACCAATAGCCGAAGACCCAGATTCTTCGCCGTCTGGTCCCTGAAAGCGATCATTTCCCGGAATTTCCAAGTCGTGTCCACGTGCAGTAAAGGGAACGGAGGCTTGGCCGGATAAAACGCCTTCATTGCCACGTGCAGCATGACCGCGCTGTCTTTGCCGATCGAATACAACATCACCGGGTTCTCGCACTCGGCGACTACCTCCCGCATGATGTGAATGCTTTCGGCCTCTAGAGATTCGAGGTGACTCAGTGTAGCAGCGCTCATGCAGGAGGAGAAATTACGTGTGTTCGCATCACCTGAACCTAATAACAGGAGTTTAACATTTCGACACGGCCAGTCCGTTTTCGAAATGTACTGGGAGTAATGGGTTACCAAGGGAGGGCAGCACTGCTTTCACTGGCGCCACAAAGATTCGCAGGCGAGGATCAACGTATTGTTACCAAATGTATTTAGGTTATATCTCGCGCGTAGAACCGAGCCTGCCCGACCAAAGCACTAGTACTAACAATAACAATAACGGGCTCCGACGAACTTCTGGACCCGTGCCATAGTATATCACGATGATAGAGTAATGCGAGCCTGAACGGGACGCCTTGTGGTTTGCTGGCGAGGTCCCTCTGATTGTGAGCCCAAATGACAATTTAGGGGTTGCCTGTGCCGGCAAACCGAAGCGTGCTCTCTTGCCCCACAGTCTCTGAGCGACCGACAGCTTGTTGTCGCCGCTGTCGTCCCTCACCGACGTCAAAAGTTCATTTTCATGCGGAAAACGTGTCTAAATTTACAGCTGTTCTTGCAATTTTCGGCCTGAGCGCCCCGTTCGGTCTGGACGCCAGCAGGCAGAAAACGCGATTGTGGGCGGTTCGGTTCTCGATCCAACGTACGCGAAGTCTCGGAGGCCACGGTTGCGCTTTACGCATCTGGCGACCGATGCGAAGATCGAGGTCCGCACCAACGATCCCGGCGAGTGTCGCACTTCACCGCTGCGGGTTGGCGCATGCACCATCAGCATCGAGGCGGCGGGGTTCAACCGGTCCAACCAGCGGCATTGTGCTCGACATTGGCGACGTTCGCCAGGCGGGTGCTCGAACGAGGCCAGGTTTCCGATAGCGTGGCCCAGCCATTTTGCGGTTGGCGATCAGAATCTCGCTCTGATACCCCCGCTTCTCCCGTATCCGTATAATATTGATAACACATTAGATAAATGATAGGGTTCTTACGACAGGATTCGCTCGGCATCTCAGCTGCCCGAGTACGAATTCTCTTCTCCAACTACGGCCGCTCAGCTTCGAGCGCCTCCATCTCCCGTCTCATTTGCGAGTAGAGGGTCCGGGGAGCAAGAGTACGCATAAAAGTTGTTGACTAACTCTATATAATCTACTATATTTATAGACATTAACTTGATGTTAACAGAGAAGGAACACGATGTTCATAATTTAGTAAGGGGTGCTTGGAGCGGAGTGTTCAAGGAACGTCTTCGAAACCTAACTTACAGAAAAATACGGCCCCAGAGGCGCCGCTGAAGCAAACATTGGCATGAGCGATGCTCGCCTGAGAGCCTTGGAGACAACAATGGGAAAGTTACTTATTATTCGACATGGAAAGACCGCTCTCAATCTTCCCGGTCGAGATGAACGCCTGCGCGGCTGGCTAGACGTGCCCTTGGACCAGGAAGGCCTGGAAGAAGCGACGCAAACTGCGGAGTTAGTGAGCGGGGACTATTCGGTTGATGCGATCTTTTGCTCTGACCTGCGCCGCGCACGGCAAACGGCTGAAGCTCTACGCCAACGCACGAAAGCACCGGTCGCTTACTCCAGCGATTTACGGCCTTGGAATCTAGGAGTATTCTGTGGCCAGCGAGTTCGGGAGATCATTCCCTTCCTCAATCTGCTGAACCAGCATCCGGATGTCGCGGCCCCCGGCGGAGAGTCGTTTTATCAGTTTTATGGCCGCTACGCGTGTCGCTTGCACCAATTGCTTATGCAGGCGGAAGAGTCTCCGAATTGTGTGGCTGTGGTGACTCATGTGCGAAACTTGCTGGCCGCCGCCACCATCATCCTCGGAGGAGACAAGAACAAAGTTCCGGTGAAAGGCGGTCCCAGCACTGGCGCACTCGTTGTCGTCGAAAAGGTGCATGGCTCGTGGAGAATGCGTACTGGTTCTCCAAGAACCTCGATCGCTCCTGCCTATCCCCAAGACCTTGCAGCGCTGACCATGGCGGCAACAACGTCGACAGTCTCTTAAGGGTTTCGGCCCGGAGGGATGCGAATTCGCAGCGCGAGCTTTGAACCGCTAACAGCTGATAAGTGCCTTCCAGGCGGCCGAAGCAAGATATCCGAAGAGGTCACGCTTATGCAGCATGGATCCGCCAGAGGTCCGCTCTTCATTGTCAGCATGTCAAGGGGAGGCTCGTCGCTCCTGTATGCTCTGCTGAATCAGCATCCACAAGTCGCGCTAACGTATGAAGCCGAATTGCTTTTGCTGAACCCGGTGTTTCTGAAGCCTCCACCCTTGCGAGACTGGCCAGAACGGTGGGAGTTCTTGAATTCCGCCCCGAGCCGGCACGGTGTCGAGCCCGGGTGCATACCCGCTGGCGCTTCCTTCCGAACCGCCTTTGAAAGATTCCACCGCGAGTATGCCAGCCGCAAAGCTGCTTCTATTTGGGGCGACAAATCGCCCCAGTGCTACGACCGGATGACTTTTCTCGCCCGGAAGTTTCCCGGTGCATGTTTCATTGTGGTCTGGCGCAATCCCGCAGACACCGCTCGGAGTATAGTCCGCGCCGCAGCCAGCGGCAACGCCTATTTTCAAAGGCGCGGGGTCAAAACGCGCTCCCTCGTAGGCTATCGCGTGTTCCGCAAGCAATATCAGTCTTTGCTGCGCCTCGGCATTCCCGTACACGCGCTCGACTATGAGGATCTCACTCGCAACACTCGCACGACGATGGAGGAGGTTTGCAAATTCCTTCAGATCCCCTTTGATCCTCGAGTCTCCACCCTAGAGAATGCGGACCGCTCGTCGCTCCATCCAGGGGAGCATCACACTTTTTTGAGGGGAGATGAAATTGTTTCGGGCGTTACTCGAGCAGAAGTCCTGGAGTCCGAGTGGCGGAGCAAGATCGCGCGCTACCTCCGCCTCTGGCGGAGACAGCATGAGGGGTGGCCGGCTTACCCGAAACTCCCGACGCTGGACCTGGCGGAGCCGACGATGAAGGAAAGGCTGCTCGACGATGCCCGCTACATCTGTTGGAGGCTCTTCGATCAATTGATATACGTGGTGTATTCCTTCGTGCCGCTGGGGATTTTAAGGCGCCACAAACAGCAGGCATCGCAATCGGCGAGAGCCGACGGCTAGAGGCAAAGTCGATGAAAGAAGGCAAGCCAGCAATTGCCGAGATTCAAGATTTGGGGGACATCGCTCGCCAACTGTGGATTGGCGCGAAATCTCGTCCAGACCTCAAAGCTATGTAACGCATAAAACCTGTCCAGGGACCGAATAGCAATGCTTAGTGTCACAGAGCGCGCCACAGTGATAGCAGAACGCGCGGGAAGCCAGCGCCACCGCTTGTTTAGCATACATCAAAGGGCATTTGAGCCTTCGTAATAATCGTACTGCAAGTACTAAACCTTTTGCGCTCATTGATCGCAGTCAGCTGCATTGACGGGCGATGGATTCCATCGTACTCTGAACTGTCTCGCAGTCTTCGCCCTCGCTGGAGTTAACAAGTGACCCGTCCGGACAAACCCGTCTTTATATACTTATCCTGGCTTGCTCCTTTACTTTTTGGCAGCTTAGCTTTTAGCCAAAACGGCACTCTTCACGTCACTGAACCGACACCGTCCCGGGACGGAACGATCATGACCAGTGAGCCCGCGGTCTCTTTGAAGGGAACCCTGGACAGCACCGGAGGAGACCGGCGCATATTGTGGGAGAGCAATCGGGGTTTTAGCGATCTGGCTGCCGTTACATTGGGTGATGATGGCAAGACCGTTCTTTGGAGCTCGGGGGCTGTCCCTTTGCGTCCAGGAATCAACCACGTGCGGATCAAGGCGCTTGGCCAACCCGGCGCAGTTACGTCTGTGAATGTCTACTATATGCCGAAATCGCCGGTGCCCCCCCCGGCACTAGGGACAGCGATCTTCCATGGAAAACAGATCACCTACGAGGTCAGAGACGGCCTCGCGATTTATCAAAGCGATATGATCCTGGGCAAGGCTGCGGACGTCGTTGCGGCCGCATCTGCCGGGCCTCGGGGTGCCAAGAACACAAAGGGACTACGCCCGGATGCATTAACGATCACACCCGGTATTTCAGCTACTACCAACCTGTGGCCCTTGGTGAGCGGCGTCGGCCGGGTGCCATACACGATCACGAATGTCCCCACTGACGCCATCTATCCTCTCATCAACGACGCGATCATGGAGTCCAACACGCAACTGACCGGCGTGGTTCAGTGGGTGCCGGCCACCTCTAGCGACCTCAGTAGCGGGAACTACGTGGATTTCGATTTCAACACGAGTACCACTAATGGCATCTGCGAGGCCGTGGTGGGCATGCAGGATAACGGCGTTCCACAGCCGATTGGCGGGTCGGGCACGTGCACGGAAACAACGATCCTGCACGAAATGGGGCATGCGCTCGGCCTGTACCATGAGCAGTCGCGCGCCGATCGCAACACGTACGTGAATTACATGGAGCAGAACATCGACAAGCCCAACCATGCCAATTTCGACATCATTCCCGATGGCGCCGGTTCTGGTCTCTACAACTACGCCTCGATCATGGAATACGGACCGTTCACGTTCAACAAGGACGGTGTTTCGCCAACCCTCGAAACGATTCCGCCAGGCATGGTGCTCGGCACCATGACGCCTCAATACACCAGCGGCGACCTGGACGGAATCATGCGCCTCTACGGACATACACCGACTGCCGTTACCGTGGACACCAATCCCACCGGATTGCAGGTCGTAGTAGACAGCACAACCTGCACGGCGCCGTGTGTCTTCACGACTTGGGCGGCAGGTTCCTCGCACACACTAAGCGTCCCGACGGCCAATCAAACGCTGCAGACGCTCAGCGGTGAGAATTATATTTTCGGCCGCTGGAACGCGGGATTGGCGAATGTCCAAACCGTCACGGTGACGAACGCACTCGGCGACGGCACTCCGTTGCGCCCCACCACAGCCCCTTCGATCACCCACTATCTCGCCAGTTTTATTCCAGTCCACCCTTACGGTCCCCCGATCAATCCCAGTGGCAAAGCCACCATCACAGCTTCGCCATTGCCGAGCAGCAGCCTCCTGGTCAACGGCGCGCCAACCTATCTGGACCGCCAGTTAATTACACTCACCGTGAATCCTAGTAGCGGGTACAACTTTTACGACTGGTACCCCTCACCGTTTATCAACATATACACAAATCCCGTCACCGTCTACCTGACTGACGATCTTGATTCAGCAACGACACAGGTAAACCTGGTTACAGATGCGGTGACTACGATCCTTGCGACTTCGCCGGACCTTGCCGCAAGCGGTCTTGCCCCGAGTAGTTTCCAGGGATTTGCAATCGGGGTCACGGATGGAAACGGGAAAAATACCACGGCGTACACCCCGGTGAATTTTGACGTTACTCATAACGGCTCAGGGTTCGCTTCCGGAGAGATGTTGACTTTTACCGCGGCTTCCGAATCGCCAGTGACGACTAATATCAGCTACACGTTCAGTGACTGGACGGGAGCGGGCACCCCGAGCGGGGGTTCTCTCAGTGTGACTGCGCCGGCTTCCGGCATCACCACATCTACTGCGAACTTTACCCCGAGCTTCCGTTCGCTCATAGCCCCCGCAATAGGAACAGCGACCACTTGCCCGGGTAGCCCAGACGGTAACCTGCTCACGGTGACATCCTCACCGACTGGGACAACACAAGGGGACAACGAGACCTACGGCAATATAGACTCGTTTTTCAACGACGGAACGGTCACGTTCACCGCCTCGACCACCACCAGCGGACTGAGCTTCGTCGGCTGGTCACTGGATTTGGCCGCCGGAGGGACCACCACGCCGTATCCCTACTCGCTGACGGGGCAAGTGCTGGGGACGGCGAACTTCAATCTCAGCGGGATCACGGCTCCGCTCTCGATTACGAGCATTTCCACACCCACCGCGACCAGTGGGGCGGCGACACTTACGATTAACGGTACAGGATTCTCGACCGTGCCCTCGTCCAGCGGCCCGAGCTTGTTCACCTACTTCGGCCCCTCGGGTTTGTACCGATCGAGCACGCCGATTAATTCAACGCAACTGACGATGAGTCTCAATGCCGGTGATATCCCGACTCCGGGTTATTACCAGCTTACTGTCCTGAACAACGAAGGCACTACGGGCTGCAACCCAAGCGCCACCGCCGTCTTCGTGGTCACCAATTCGACTGGCCCGGCGGTGCTCGCGATCACCAAGTCGCATACTGGGAACTTCAGCCAGGGACAACAAAATGCCCAGTACACGATTCTGGTTACCAACAATGGATCCGGTCCGACAGTCGATCCGGTGACAGTGACGGATACCGTACCGTCGGGCGAAACGTTGGTATCGATGACGGGATCGGGATGGACCTGTAACGGCAACACCTGTACGGAATCGAGTGCATTGGGAGCAGGGATGAGTTACGGCGCGATCACCGTGACCGTAAATGTCGCGGCTAATGCGACCTCGCCGCAGGTCAATACCGCGAGCGTTTTTACAGCGACCGGCGGCGGAGCGGCGTCGGCGACGGCATCTGATTCAACCACCATCTCTTCTCAGGTGTCGGTGCCGAACGTCGTGGGCGCTACGCAGGCCGCCGCGACGACCGCCATTGACGAAGCGGGCCTGAAGGTAGGCACCGTGACGAATCAGACCAGCGGCACGGTGGCAACCGGCGATGTGATCAGCGAAAGCCCGGTTGCGGGTACGATGGTGGCTTCGGGATCGGCGGTGAATCTCGTTGTGTCCACGGGTCCGGGCGGCACTCCTTCAGTCGTATCCGTAACTCCGAATCCCGCTACAGGCACTTCCAACACGTTCGCGATGGTGTACTCCGATACGGCCGGCAATGCCAGTCTCAAATATGTGAAGGTGCTCTTCAGTGAAGGAACCGCCGCCTCGAATGCCTGCTATGCCTCCTATGCCGTGGCCACCAATCTCCTCTCTCTGTACAACAATGCAGGCACTGGAGTCACTTCGATTACTCCTGGTTCCGGAACGCTGTCTAACAGTCAATGTACGATTACGGGAGGCGGCACTTCGGTGGTAAAGTCGGGCAATAATCTAACGCTTAACGTTGAGGTGACCGCCAGCTCGACCTACAGCGGAGTACACAGCGTTTTCATGGAAGCCATTGACAACAACTCGGCAACCACGGGGTGGGTCAACAAAGGGACTTGGACGCCCGCCGCCAACCAACCGCCCGCGGTGGTTTCGGTGACTCCGAATCCTGCCACGGGACTTTCCAACACCTTCGCGCTAACGTACTCGGACCCGAACGGCGCAGAAGATCTCAAATATGTGAAAGTGATCTTTAATGCCGGAACTGGCGCCTCCTATACCTGCTATGTCTCCTATACCGCGGCCAGCAATCTCCTTTCTCTGTACAACGACGCGGGCACCGGGATTACTTCGATCACTCCGGGTTCCGGGACACTGTCCAACAGTCAATGCACCATCACCGGCAGTGGCACTTCGGTGGTGAGGTCTGGCGATACTCTCACGCTCAACCTGGCAGTGACCGCCAGCTCGACTTACACCGGTGTACAGAGCGTCTTCATGGACGCAGTTGACAACAGCGCGGCAACGACGGGGTGGGTCAATAAAGGCACCTGGACGCCCGCCGCTAATCAACCGCCCGCGGTTGTTTCGGTGACTCCGAATCCTGCCACAGGGCTCTCCAACACCTTCGTGCTGACGTACTCCGACCCGAACGGCGCTACAAATCTCAAATATGTGGAGGTGAATTTCAATTCGACGAGCGCTGTGTCGAATACCTGCTATGCCTCCTATTCCCTAGTCACTAATCAGCTTTCTCTGTACAACAACGCGGGCACCGGATTCTCTTCGATCAACCCCGGTTCGGGGACGCTGTCCAACAGTCAATGCACGATTACCGGCAGCGGCACTTCGGTGGTGAAGTCGGGCGATACTCTTACGCTCAACCTGAAGGTGACCGCCAGCTCGACCTACACTGGAGTACACAGCATCTTCATGGAAGCCATTGACAACAGCTCCGCAACCACAGGCTGGGTCAGCGAGGGGACATGGACGCCCGCCACCAACCAACCGCCCACAGTCGTTTCGGTGACCCCGACTCCACCAGTTTCGGGAAGCTCTAATACTTTCGTGCTGGTCTACTCCGACCCGAACGGCCCTGAGGATCTCAAATATGTGAAAGTGATCTTCGGTGCGGGGACAGGCGCCTCGAATACCTGCTACGCCTCCTATGCCGTGGCCACCAATCTGCTCTCGCTGTATAACAACATGGGCACCGCAGTTACTTCCATGACTCCAGGTTCCGGGACATTGTCCAACGGTCAATGCACCATCACCGGCAGCGGCACTTCGGTGGCGAGGTCGGGCGATAATCTTACGCTCAACCTGGCAGTGACCGCCAGCGGGACTTACACCGGCACAGTGAACATCTTCATGGAAGCCATTGACAACACTGGGGCAACGACGGGCTGGGTCAACGAGGGGACCTGGACGCCATAGGCGTTTGATTCCGCGTTCAAGACAAATCAAGCAGCATCAACGGTTTACCTGCCAGTGCTGCGACGTCTAAAAGGACCTGGAACTAATGGGTCGGTTAGGACGAAAAGTGACCAAAAGAGACGCCACAGGCCCGCGATCGAGTGTATAATTTGCAAAACTACACTCGGGCTTCGATCCTGGTCTAGTTAGTGCGGTAGATGCTTTTTCGGAGGAGTTTGTGTTGCGAATCTGTAAAGCCCACGCCTTGATTTGTCTGCTCGCGCCGCTGCTGTTGGGAATATTACCATTCAGCGCGTTCGGGCAAGTCAGTATTCTCGGGGGGCATAACGGCGCCAACACACAGGAAACGATTTTGACGCCTGCCAGCGTCGGCTCCGGAAATTTCCAAAAGCTTCTCACGATCGGATTGACCGGCGGCGCGACTGGCAATTTTCAAATCGCGGCGCAGCTTCTGTACGACCCGGGCGTAGTAATTGGAGGCGTTGCGCATAATGTCGTGATTGCAGCCACAACCGGGGACGATGTTTTCGCGGTAGATGCCGATAACGGGACACAGCTTTGGCATATTACTCTGCTGGACGCCGCGCATGGCGCCGGTCCAGACGCCATCAACGATCCCGGGATACAGACCGCTTGTGCGCCGGACGTAAACAACATTCATATAGGTATTACCGGGACGCCGGTTGTCGATCCGTCAACGGGGACCATTTATTTAGTCGGCCGCACCTGGGAAAACAGCGCCACGGTGCAACGCATTCACGCGCTGGATGTTACGTCCGGCGCGGAAAAGTTCGGCGGCCCGGTCGCCATTCAGGCAACGGTTCCAGGAACGGGATGGGAAAGCGTTTTGGGGCAAGTGAGCTTCGATCCGGAGGTGGAGGTACAGCGGACAGGGCTGCTGCTGTTGAATGGCGTTGTTTATGTCGCATTCGCTTCGTACTGTGAGGGCGATTTTACTGGGTGGCATGGGTGGGTGATGGGATATAACGCCGCCACGTTGAGTCAAACTGGCGCTTGGGCGACAACCCCGAACGCGACAGGAGGAGGCATATGGATGGGCGGCGTGTCCTTGGTTGCGGACGTCCCGGATCCGGTGAATCATCCTTTTGGACGAATGTTTCTCACAACGGGCAACGGAGTATTCGACGCCGCTCCTCCTTACACTTCGTCCCAAGACTTTGGTGACAGTATTGTGAACCTGGACCTGACAAACGGGGCGATCACACCGCAGGATTCTTTCACCGCCGATAACCAGGCTAGCCTAGATGCCACTGACCGAGATCTTGGAGCAGGGGGCTTGCTGATTCTTCCCGATTCGACGGGTAGCGTTCTGCACCCGCATCTGCTGGTGCAGGGAAGCAAATCGGGCGACATTTTCTTGGCGGACCGAGACAATCTGGGCGGGTACAGCAGTACAGCCGACAATGTCGTGCAGGAGATAGATGGTGCGCTTGCCGGTGGCGTTTTTGCTGCGCCCGGCTACTGGAATGGAAGTTTGTACTTTTGGGCGAGCACCGACAACTTAAAGGCCTTTTCGCTGGCGAGCGGAGCGATCTCGTTGGCGCCTACATCGACCTCGGCCGCTACTTCTGCTTACCCGGGTGCTACGCCGTCAATTTCGGCCAACGGCCAAACGGACGGCATCGTCTGGGCGCTGATAACGAACTCCAATGGTACAGAGACTCTCCAGGCCTATGACGCAACGAATGTAGCCACGCTGCTCTATTCGAGCGACACGGCCGGATCGCGCGATAACCCGGGCATCCGGTCGAAATTCAGTCTGGCGAACGTTGCCAACGGTAAAGTTTATGTTGGCGGCGCAATCGTTTATGTGTTCGGCAGCATGTTTGCCGTGACCGCCCCGTCGGCAACGGTACAAGGCGGCCCGGGTTCAAGCCCCACGGTGACAGTCGAAGTAAGTTCTAATCGTGGTAGCAGCTTTACCGGCGTTGTGGCGCTTAGCGCGACTGGCCTACCGGCGGGTGTAACTGCCAGTTTCTCCCCGCCCACGATCACGCTAGGAAAAGCGCCCGCAAGCGGATCGTCGGTGATGACATTACAGATCCCGGGCAACATGACAGCTGGGAATTATCCGTTCAACGTCATTGGCTCAAGCGGCACCCTTCTCAGCAGCTTGGCTTTTGGACTGACAGTAGGGGTAACCGTTCCTAATGTTGTAGCGCTCACGCAAGCGGATGCAACCACAGAAATCACCAACGCAGGTTTGGTGCTGGGCACGGTGACGCAGCAGCCCAGCAGTACAGTTGCTTCGGGTAGCGTGATCAGCGAGAGTCCGGTCGCCGGAACGTCCGTCAATGTCGGCTCAGCCGTGAATCTGGTTGTCTCCAGCGGACCGGGGCAGGTGCCGGTGCCGAACGTGGTCGGTAACACGCAGGCCGCGGCCACGGCGGCGATCACCGGTGCAGGCCTGGTTCTGGGCACCGTAACGCAGCAGTCCAGTAGTGCAGTTGCTGCGGGTAACGTGATCAGCGAGAGTCCGGTCGCCGGAACGTCCGTCAATACCGGCTCGGCGGTGAATCTGCTTGTTTCCAGCGGGCCAGCGCAGGTGCCGGTGCCGAATGTAGTCGGTGACACGCAGGCCGCGGCAACGACTGCGATCACCGGTGCAGGCCTGGTTCTAGGCACTGTGACGCAGCAGTCCAGCAGTACAGTTGCTTCGGGCAACGTGATCAGCGAGAGTCCGGTCGCCGGAACGTTCGTCAATCCCGGCTCGGCGGTGAATCTGGTGGTGTCTACAGGTGTTGGAGCTACTCCGGCCATCGTATCCGTGACCCCGAATCCTGCCACAGGCCTTTCCAATACCTTCGCACTGACGTACGCCGATACGGGCGGCTACGCCAGTCTCAAATTTGTGGATGTGATCTTCGGTGTGGGAACGGGCCTTTCAAATACCTGTTATGTTACATATGCCCCGGCCAGCAAGCTGCTCTATTTGTATAACAATGCGGGCACTGGACTCTCTTCAATCGCTATCCCTGGTTCCGGGACGCTGTCCAACAGTCAGTGCACCATCACTGGCAGCGGTACTTCGGTTGTGACGTCGGGCAATAATCTTACGCTCAATCTGGCAGTGACCGCCAGCTCGACTTACACCGGCATACAGACCATCTTCATGAATGCCATTGACAACAGCACGGCGAGCACGGGCTGGGTCAACGAAGGGACGTGGACGCCCGCCGCCAACCAACCGCCTACGGTGCTTTCGGTGGCCCCGAATCCTGCCACGGGAACTTCCAACACCTTCGCGCTGACGTACTCGGACCCGAACGGCGCTGGGGATCTCAAGTTTGTGGATGTGATCTTCGGTGTGGGGACAGGCCTTTCGAATAGCTGTTATGTTACTTATGCTCCGGCCAACAAGCTGCTCTATTTGTATAACAATGCGGGCACCGGACTTACTTCGATCACTCCTGGTTCCGGGACGCTATCCAACAGTCAATGCACCATCAGCGGCAGCGGTACTTCGGTGGTAACTTCGGGCGATAATCTTACGCTCAATCTGGCAGTCACCGCCGGTTCGACTTACACCGGCATACAGACCATCTTCATGAATGCCATTGACAACAGCACGGCGACCACGGGCTGGGTAAACGAAGGGACGTGGACGCCCGGACCAGGACAAATAGCGGTGCCGAACGTGGTCGGTGACACGCAAGCTGCAGCGACGACGGCGATCACCGGCGCCGGCTTGGTTCTGGGCACGGTGACGCAGCAGTCCAGCAGTACAGTTGTTTCGGGCAGCGTAATCAGCGAGAGTCCGGTCGCCGGAACGTCTGTCAATACCGGGTCAGCGGTGAATCTAGTTGTCTCCAGCGGACCAGCGCAAGTATCGGTGCCGAACGTGGTCGGTGACACGCAAGCCGCCGCGACAACAGCGATCACCGGCGCAGGCTTGGTTCTGGGCACTGTGACGCAGCAGTCCAGTAGTGCAGTTGCTGCGGGCAACGTGATCAGCGAGAGTCCGGTCGCCGGAACGTCTGTCAATACCGGGTCAGCGGTGAATCTAGTTGTCTCCAGCGGACCGGCGCAAGTATCGGTGCCGAACGTGGTCGGTAACACGCAGGCCGCGGCCACGGCGGCGATCACCGGTGCAGGCCTGGTTCTGGGCACCGTAACGCAGCAGTCCAGTAGTGCAGTTGCTGCGGGCAACGTGATCAGCGAGAGTCCGGTCGCCGGAACGTCCGTCAATACCGGCTCGGCGGTGAATCTGCTTGTTTCCAGCGGGCCAGCGCAGGTGCCGGTGCCGAATGTAGTCGGTGACACGCAGGCCGCGGCAACGACTGCGATCACCGGTGCAGGCCTGGTTCTAGGCACTGTGACGCAGCAGTCCAGCAGTACAGTTGCTTCGGGCAACGTGATCAGCGAGAGTCCGGTCGGCGGAACGTTCGTCAATCCCGGCTCGGCGGTGAATCTGGTGGTGTCTACAGGTGTTGGAGCTACTCCGGCCATCGTATCCGTGACCCCGAATCCTGCCACAGGCCTTTCCAATACCTTCGCACTGACGTACGCCGATACGGGCGGCTACGCCAGTCTCAAATTTGTGGATGTGATCTTCGGTGTGGGAACGGGCCTTTCAAATACCTGTTATGTTACATATGCCCCGGCCAGCAAGCTGCTCTATTTGTATAACAATGCGGGCACTGGACTCTCTTCAATCGCTATCCCTGGTTCCGGGACGCTGTCCAACAGTCAGTGCACCATCACTGGCAGCGGTACTTCGGTTGTGACGTCGGGCAATAATCTTACGCTCAATCTGGCAGTGACCGCCAGCTCGACTTACACCGGCATACAGACCATCTTCATGAATGCCATTGACAACAGCACGGCGAGCACGGGCTGGGTCAACGAAGGGACGTGGACGCCCGCCGCCAACCAACCGCCTACGGTAGTTTCGGTGACTCCGAATCCTGCCACGGGATCTTCCAACACCTTCGCGCTGACGTACTCGGACCCGAACGGCGCTGGGGATCTCAAATATGTGAAAGTGATCTTCGGTGTGGGGACAGGCGCCTCGAATACTTGCGATGTCTCCTATGCCCAGGGCACCAATCTGCTCTCTCTATATAACAATACGGGCACCGGATTTACTTCGATCACTCCTGGTTCCGGGACGCTGTCCAATGGTCAATGTACCATCATCGGCAGCGGTACCTCGGTGGTGAGATCGGGCGATAATCTGACGCTCAATCTGGCAGTCACCGCCAGCTCGACTTACACCGGCACAGCGAACATGTTCATGGAGGCAATTGACAACACTGCGGCAACCACGGGCTGGGCCAACGAAGGGACGTGGACGCCATAGAACTCACCCCACAGCGGGTCCGCGGTTCCGCGATCTTGTGCGCGCGCGTGCCGACGGCAGTTACCGCACAGCCTGCTCGTCCAGCTGAGGCGCATCGACGTGCTGGTCGTCGATGACTGGCTTATGGCGCCGTTTGGCGATCCCGAACGCCGCGGGTTCTGGGTTATCAAGTGCGCTCGCTAATTGTCATTCAAAGCTTCCGATGACTTCATTCGCAAACCTCGCGGTGACAAATCGCGGCGCTGAAGGTTAAGCGGGCGCATCTTCTGGGGCGTGCCGTGTTGGACTTTCAAAGACCAACCGAGGAGAATGGATCCAAGGAATCACTTCGGCCTCGAGGCCACGAAAGTCTGCTATCAAATGTCCAAATTCTATGACGCAAAATCAGCCCGTGGCGTGCGCTGGGACGATCCGGCGTTCGGATCTGTTTGGCCAAATCCCGCAGAAGTTATTTCTTTGCGTGATTGTGGCTACCTCAACTTCCAATGAGATCGACACATGGCATGTTCATCGCTTTAGCGCTTGGTTTTGGCCCGGCCGGTGTTGGGGCGGGCGCCGTGGGACCGACTTTCAGCAAGGACGTAGCGCCGATTTTATATAAGAACTGCGTCATTTGTCATCGGCCCGGTGAGATAGCCTCTTCCGTGCCCCTTCTGTCTTACGAAACGGCGCGCCCTTGGGCGAAGGCCATCAGGGAGAAGGTTTTGGCACGCGAGATGCCACCATGGCCGGCAGATCCCAACACAACCGAAAAGTTCCGCAACGACCGGCGCCTCAACCAGAAAGATATCAATACGCTAGTGGCTTGGATCAACGCCGGTGCCCCCAGAGGGAACGATGCTGACCTGCCGCCGATGCCTAAGTTTGGGCGAGGTTGGCTGCATCCTCAAGGCCTCGCTCCGGACCTGGTCATCGCTGGCCCCGAGTTCGACGTGCCGGCACGGGGCGAGGTCCCTTACGTAAAATACCTCGTCAAAGTGCCGGTTTCCGAAGACAAGTGGATCGTCGCCAGCCAGGCACGACCTGGAAATCCAGCCGTGGTTCACCACATGGCGATTACAGAGATAGCGCTGGAGGACGGGTTGACGCCGGCTAATATTGGTCCCATCGCGCAGCTTTTCCGCCAGATCGGCGCTCCTAATGATCCGCTGGGGACTCGACCGGCTGTTACCGCGCCTGGGGATCCTGCCGTGTACGACATGCTGGGAGTATACACGCCAGGGTCGACTATTGAAATGTATCCGGAGGGCACCGGCAAGCTACTGAAAGCCGGTAAGAACCTCTACATCAACTTCAACATTCACTACCAGAGCACTGGGAAGCCGGAGAAAGATCAGTCGAAGATAGCCTTGTGGTTTCTCCCGGGGCCACCGAAATTCCAGATGTACCGCGTCCCAGGCGCTGGAGGAACGATTATCGCTAACGGGCAGGAGCTGCTGTCTGATGCTCGCGGGGAGAGGGCAGAAGGTACCAGTGCAGCGATTCCGCCGATTCCCCCGTTCGCGGGGAACTACGAAGTGGTCGGAATAACCGCATACACAGAGCCAATAACCATCTACCAGCTTCAGCCGCACGCACACCTGCGCGGAAAGGACTTCAAGTACACCATCGTCTATCCCAACGGTCAGGAGGAGACGGTGCTTAGCGTCCCGAAATACGACTTCCGTTGGCAGTTAGCCTACGAGTTCGAGACGCCGCTCAAGCTCCCAGCGGGCAGCAAACTCGTCGTCACGGCTCACTACGACAATTCGGTGAACAATAAATACAATCCTGCGCCAGAGAAGAACGTGTACTTTCGCGGGGGCCAGAATCAAAGCTGGGATGAGATGTTTACCCCGTTTGTTCAGTACACAATGGACCGCCGGGAACTGACCAAGCCCCCGGACGCGGCGCAGCTACCTCGGAAGACCGCTACCTCGCAGCAGCAGGGAGGCCGTGAACAGAGCGTACTCGACATCGTCGGCGCCGTGGGTTGTTTGGAGCAGAATTCCCCTGGAAAGTGGATGCTGACCAATGCCAGTGCTCCCGTCGTATCCAGGACTCAATCAACATCGTCGTTGGCCTTGAAGGCGGCAGAGGCCGAAGCGTTGGGTACTGGAAGATACCAACTACGGGGAACGAGTGTCTTCAGCCCGTCCATCCACCAAAGACAGAAAATGGCGCTCAAGGGCATTCTTATACAGGATCCTAAAGAGAGCCGCCTTAACGTTACCTCGTTCCAAATGGTCGCCGCCAGTTGCGGCGGAGATTAAAAGCAATCCAACTCCCGATGCTTGCGCTCAAGTTGCTTAATTGCTCTCTCGTGGTGCTCGCGCTTTTACTCTTCCGCAGTCGGCGCGGCAATCTAATCCAGCAGTAGAATTTTTTGCAGCCTCATGACAACGGGCACGTCTTCCGTCCCATCGCTCGAAATCCAACCATTCTAATCCGCGTTCCCACAAATTCATCGTCTCGCTGAGACCTAAACTAACCTCAAACTAACTTCAGCTCAAGATTCATAAGGGTCTAGGCAGTTTAGTACTTTCGTAAATAATCTTCAGTACTTTTCTCTTGCAAAGGCAATTGCGAAGGGATACGATTTGTTCTTCACGGTTCAAAGTCCGATACATCTGAGCGTAAGTCAGATCACATGGCAGTGATCGGTTTCGGTCAGACCTAAGTATTCGTGTGACCGTTCGGAGGGATCATGGGTGGATCTAGAAGCGTTCTTTGCGGCTTGTTGTGTGTTGGCTTGGCGTGGGCCGGGGGCGATAGAGACAAACCGGTTGGTAACAAACCTGGCGATAAGCCAACCGCCTCGAGCGCGCAGATTGACCTTGCAACCTCACCCTCAGGAAAGCCTCGCGTCGATTTCGCCCACGTCCCTCTAAGCTTTGAGCCAAACTTGGGCCAGAGCAATCCCAGTGCACGCTTCGTCGCGAAAAGTCCCGGCTACACCCTGCAGCTCGACTCGGCAGGAGCGCTCTTCCAGCTGAATGGACGCGATAACGCCTCCTCGAGTCTCAGGATGGATCTCGAAAACGCCAATCGCGACGCCGTGATTACGGGCGAGTCAATGCTGCCCGGGAAATCCAATTATTTTCCGACCAGCGACAGCAAGGGTTGGATTACCGACGTTCCCAGCTACTCGCGCATTCTCTACCATGGTGTTTACCCTGGCGTCGATGTCGCCTTCTATGGCGCCTCGAATCGTTTGGAATATGACTTTGTTTTGCAGCCCGGCGCTAGGGCCGATCAGATTCGGATGCGGCTCGGAGGACTGGATGGCGCAAGCGTCAACACTGACGGTGATCTGGTAGTCCGGACGAGCGCTGGCGAGGTTCGTTTTCTCAAGCCGGTTGCTTATCAGATGTCGAGTGCCGGAAAGCGTCAGATCGTCAAAGTCAGCTATAGGCTGGAGCGGGGAGCGGCTAAAGAGGCCACTTTGGTCGGTCTCGCGCTGGGCCGCTACGACCGCAGTAAAGCCTTGGTCATCGATCCCGTAGTCGCATTGACTTACGCCGAATATCTCGTTCCTAACTACGTCGGCAGCGTTGCAGCGGACAACTCCGGAAATACTTACGTAACGGGCAACAACAACGGCGTCGGCTTCTATGTTGTTAAGTTCAACTCAAGCGGCGGTGTGGTGTATACCGAGAACATCGGCACGGGCGCTTTTTACCCGACCAAGATTGCCGTCGATGGTTCCAATAAGGCCTATGTCGTGGGCCGTGTCGACGGAACTTCAGCCACACTGCCGACTGGCTCAAACTCTTACAAGAGCACAGTGACCGGTTCTTCGAATGGCTTTTACGTACAGGTTGCAGCCGCGGGCACGAGTGTTCCGTACGCTACGTTTCTCGGCGGCACTGATACGTACAGCTCGGCGGCCTATGGACTCGCGGTGGATTCGAGCGGCAACTCGTACCTCGGAGGATATACATATTCAGGGACTTTCCCCACTACAAGTGGCGTTTATCAGACCGCCTTCTCGGGCACTCCGGGCAGCTACTATAACGGCTGGGTAGCGAAACTCAATCCGGCAGCGTCTGGCGCTGCATCACTGGTCTACTCGACATATCTAGGCACCGCAAGTTCACAGGTGCTTGGCGTTGGCCTGGACAGCTCGGGCAATGCTTACGCTGTTTCCCTGGCTAGCACCTCGACATTTCCCGTGACGAGCGGCGCTTTTAAGTACCAAGGCTATGATTCATCAAGCGGCGGCGTCTATGTCACCAAGCTCAACACCGGAGCGACGGCGCCGCTTACCTATTCGGCCTATCTTGGTTACGGCGTTCCGTACAGCATCGCGGTGGAGGGTCAATCGAGCCCCAGCGCGTACGTGACCGGCTATGTAAGCAGCGCCGATTTCCCGACTACGGCAAACGCCTACCAAACAACCTACGCGGGCGGATTTGTTGTAAAGCTCAGCGCTGACGGTTCCAGCGAAGTTTATTCCACCTTTCTCGGCGGCCCGAGTAGCTTCGGCGGCGGTTATAGCACCAACAGCGTTGTCCCCTGGAGCATCGCTCTGCCAAACGGTTGTGCCTCCTCGTGCAACGCGTATATTTCAGGCCGCACGAACACAAACGATTTCCCCGTTATCAACCCAATTCAGAGTTTCAATCCATCGGCGGGCGGCAATGTGGCGTTCATCGTCGAACTCGCGACCGATGGCGGCAGCGCTCTGCTCTCCACGTATCTCAGCGGCTTCAATCAGGGATTCTTTGACGGTTTTAACGACAGCGCGGACTACGGCTTCACTCCAGCGATTGCCGTCGACAGCTCAGGAAACATTTCCCTGGTTGGCGATCTAGGAGGCTCGCCAACGGATTTTCCCGTCACCACCTCGATACCAAGCAACACCAATACCTATGCTGTCCTCGCGAAGATCGAACCTTCAGCGTCTGCGTACGCCTGGGCGACGCCGACCACCGTCAACTTCGCAAGTCAGCCCGTTGGAGTAAGCACGACTATCTACGGCACGCCGGCCACCGTAAAACTGCGCAACATAAGCGGTACAGCCATCACCATCACGTCGACGGTGGTATCGTCCAGCATCTTCTCCGAGTCGGACAACTGCGCAGGCGCAATCGCGGCCGGGTCCTATTGCACTTTAACCCTGAATTTCACGCCAGCCGCTGCAGGCTTGCGCACGGGAACCATCACGATCACCACCAACGCTAGTGACAGCCCCACCGTGATTACGTTGAACGGCACCGGAACAGATGGGGCTTTCGAACAGATATCGACGCAGAGCCTTACGTTCGGCAACCAGGCTGTGGGTACTTCAAGCGCGCCGCAAACGATTACGGTGACCAACCTCGGCGATGAGTCTTGGGCGCCGAACATTTACATTAACTCAAGCACTAGCTACACGGAAACGAATAACTGCCCGAGTCAGGTGGCGCCTGGAGCCAGTTGCGTGATCAACGTCACATTCACTCCCACACAACTGGGCCTGAACACCGGCGGCGTGGTTGTCTACGGCGCCACCGGCCAGTTGGTCGTGTCTTTGAGTGGCACCGGCACCACCGGCACAGCAGGAACGCTCGCATTTACGGCGGATTCCCTGCAGTTTGGAAGTGAGTTGGTGGGAACCACTACCTCTTATCAGTACTTATATGTCCAGAACACCAGCAGCGTGCCGGTTACCATCCAGTCCGTTGCGACGGCCGGAGATTTCGCGATTTACATTAATGGCTGCACTCCGCAACAGCTAAACCCACAGGCCCAATGCATCGTCTACATAACCTTCACGCCGACGCAAGCGGGCACGCGCACGGGCACGCTCACTATCACCGATAGCGCATCGGGCAGTCCGCAGAGCGTGGCGCTTGGCGGAACCGGCGTTGCCGCGGTCCAGACCCTCGAGTTCTATCCGGCCACCACCGTCGCATTCCCGGATCAGCCGGTTGGGGTCCAAAGCGGAACGACACTTGTCTACGCTGAGAATGTGGGAACTTCACCCATCACCATCGATCGCGTTCTCGTGAGCGGGGATTTCCAGATTACCGCCGCACAATGTGCCATCGACACCCTCGCGGGAACCTTGAATGACGGCGCCGCAAGTTACTCCTATTGCTCCGTCACCGTGGCCTTTACGCCTACTACGACCGGTTTCCGCACCGGAACGCTCACCTTTGTCGATAGCGCTGGAACGCAGATCGTGAACCTACAAGGCAACGGCATTACCGATACCGGCACTCTCTCGCTGGCTCCAACGCAGCTCGATTACAACACCTTTGCGGTGGGCACCACGAGCGCTGTACAGTATGTCCAGCTCGTCAACCCCGGCAATTCGCCGATTACCATTAACAGCTACAGTACCGGAGCGAGCGATTTCGCGGTTACCAACGACAACTGCCCTACGACACCGTTCATCCTGACTACTAGCCCCTGTTCTTTGCAGGTTTCATTTACGCCGACTGCGACAGGTACTCGTAGTGGCACCTTGACCGTTTCCAGCACCGCTGGGAACCAGAATGTAACCCTGGCTGGGACCGGCGTGGCGGCTAGCCAAGCGATCGCTTTCACGCCAACATCGCCGATGAATTCCGGCAGCGTCGTCCAAGGGCAATCGAGCGGCGCCAACGGGAGTTCAGATGGCCAGGCAGGCGACCTGGTGTCGATCCGAAATACTGGCACAAGCCCCGTAACATTCTCGGTCAACCCGGCGATTAGCGGGACCAATTCCGCTGATTTCACTCTGTACAATCCCGACAGCTGCGGGACCACCGGCACTCCACTGGCAGGCGGCGCAAGTTGCCCGATGTGGATCACGTTCAAGCCTTCCACCACGGCGGCTGAGACCGCGACCCTCACCTTCACTGACAGCGCCCCGGGTTCGCCGCACACGGTTACCCTGAATGGAACAGGAATCGCCGCAGCCCCGACCTCCTACCTTTCGAATAATCTGTTGAACTTCGATAACACGGCCTTCGGAGCCACCAGCGCCCTGAACACGTACATCCGCTTTTATAACAACAGCGGAGCCAGCGTTACGCTCGGAAATGTCACGCTAGCCGGCGACTTCCTCGTCCCAAGCGGGTATGACAATTGCAGCGGGCAGACCATATCGACTGGGAGCAGTTGCTATGACTATGTCGAATTCTCGCCCACGGCCGCCGGCAATCGCACCGGCACGATCACCTTCAAAAATAACGGTGGTACCACGCTCGCTTCGGCCCCACTGACCGGGTATGCGCCCGCTAAGGTACTGACGGCGCTGTTGGACCCGACTACCCTTAACTTCACGAGCAACCAAGTGATAGGCAGCACCAGCGGGTATCAGGCGGCGACCCTGACCAACACGGGCAACCTGCCACTCACTCTTGGCACTCTCACTGGAACCAATTTCGGCGCTGCGCCAACGGACGAGTTCTCGATATACTCCAACGGTTGCGTCGCCCAGACGATCAATCCCGGCACCAGTTGCACCCTCTACATGCAATTTACGCCCAACGCCGCGGGATCGCGCACCGGCACCGTTGTTTTCCCAGTGACCTACAATGGCGGAACGACGGCTAACTTTACGCTGAACCTGACTGGGACGGGCGTAGCCGAGAAGAATTCCGCGGTGCTTTCACCCTTCGCCGGATCCTTCCTCGACCAGACGGTTGGAATCACTACTACCTACAACGTTCAGCTTGTGCTTACCAATAGCGGGAACCAGCCATTTACGGTGGGCACGGTAAGTGGAACGAATTTGGGAGTCCCTCCAACGAACGATTTCTCGGATTCGGCCGCGCAGGGTGGATCCGATCAATGCACCAGCCAGACCGTTCAACCCGGCAATTCGTGCTCGGTATATGTTCGGTTCACACCTTCAACGACCGGCGTACGCAGCGGCAACGTCGCCTTCCCGGTTACGTTCAAAGACAGCACCACGGCCACTCCAACGGCAACCCTATCGGGCACCGGGATTGGAGTGGGCCAAACGCTACTGGTGACGCCGGCGAGCTTGCAGTACCAGGTGCAGATCCAGGGCACCACCAGCGCCCAACAGTTGGTGACGGTCAAGAATATCGGCAACGCCCCGGTGACATTTACCGCCAAGGCCCTTGCTGGCGATTTCGTACTAGGACCAAACGGCGACAGCTGCAGCGGCGCCACGCTCGCCGTTGGGAACCCCTGCAACATCTATGTGTCCTTCGCGCCCACTGCCACCGGCGCCAGGACGGGCACGCTGACCATTAACGACAACGCGACGAACAACCCACAGGTTGTCAGTTTGAGTGGGACCGGTATCGCCGCGAACCAGCAGATTGCTCTTTCACAGACCACGCTGGCCTTCGGCAACCAACCTCAAGGCTCTACTAGCACCGCGCAGTTGGTATACGTGACGAATCAAGGCGATACCACGGTCAGTACTTTCACCGTGGCCGCTCTTGCCGGAACCAACCCCGGCGACTACACCATGACTAATAGCTGCCCAGCCAGTCTTGGCGCGCGGTCAGTTTGTACCATTTCCTTCGCGTTCGCTCCGGTCGCCACCGGGTCGTTCACGGCCTCCGATGCGATTACGACATCGGTGACCGGCGAGACCTCGCTGTCCATCAGTCTGACAGGAACCGGGGTTACCCCAGGTCCGGCTGCGACACTGTACCCATCACCGCTGGTGTTCTCCACGGTCCAAAATGTCGGCACCACCAGTGCTGCACAGAAATTCACCGTGACCAACACAGGCAGCGCCAATCTGACGATCACCAGCGTGGTTGCTACGAATACCGCTGAGTTCCCGGTCTCGTCCGATGGCTGCTCAGGCGCGACACTCACGCCGGGGCAAGCCTGCCCTGTTTGGGTAACTTTCTCGCCCACTTTGGGTGGAGCGCGCACAGGCACCATCAAAGTGACGGATAATGCCACCGGATCGCCCCAGTCACTGACAGTGAATGGGACCGGGTACGGCATTCCACAACTGACTCCGAGCCCCACTTCGCTCACCTTCACCAGCCAGAACATCGGGACTACCAGCGGCGCGCAAAGTGTAACGCTGTCCAACCCGGGCACTGACACGTTGAATATCGGAAGTATCTCGATCACCGGAGTGAATGCCGGCGACTTCGCGTTCTCTGCTAACACCTGCGGCGCATCGCTTGCTCCGGCCGCAAGTTGCTCGGTGTCGGTCAAATTCACGCCAACGGCATCCGGAAGCCGTGGTGCATCGATCACGATCACAGACAACGCCAATAATGCGGCGGGTTCATCACAGAATGTCCCGTTGACCGGGACGGGCGTCGCCGTGCCAACTGCCGGAGTATCGCCAACCACGCTAACGTTCCCGAGCACGAATATAGGTGTGACAAGCGCAGCCATGACCAGCACGATTACCAATTCGGGAACAGGTCCGCTGACGATTTCGAGCATCGTAATCAACACCGGCGCAGACCCGGGCGACTACGCACAGACGAACACGTGCGGCTCCACCTTGAACCAGGGAACGAATTGCACCGTCTCGGTGACCTTTACGCCGGTGGCGGCGGGTACGCGCACGGCTACGCTCACGATCACCGATAACGCCTCAACCAGTTCCCAAACGGTCTCGCTGACCGGGACTGGAAAAGCCGTGCCGCTGGCCGCATTATCGCCGACTGTGGTTCCGTTCAACGACACGAACGTAGGGGTGGCTGCCACTGCACAAACGGTTACATTGACCAACTCGGGCACGGGCACGCTCACGATAGCCGGTGTCTCGCTCACCGGCGCCAACCCGGGCGACTTCGAACGCACCCCCACCACCTGCGGAAGTACCTTGGCCGCGGGGGCAAACTGCACGATTTCCATTACGTTTAAGCCAACTGCTCCAGGCAACCGCACCGCTACGCTGACAATCACCGATAACGCCAACAACGTAACGGGCTCAACGCAAACCGCCGCGCTTAGTGGAACCGGCGTCGGTGTGCCAGTTGCCGGGGCCTCCCCGAGCAGCTATGGCTTTGGGCTCACTAACGTGTTGACCACGACCGCTGCGAAAGTGGTAACGCTGAAGAATACTGGAACTGGCCCCCTGACGATAACTACCAGCAGCTCCCTCATTGGGGTGAACCCGGGGGACTTTGCGGTCTCAGCCAACACCTGCACCAGCAGCCTGGCGGCTGCTGCGAACTGCACCATTTCGATCACGTTTACGCCTACCGCCTCCGGACTTCGAACCGCTTCGCTGCAGATCGTCGATAATTCCAATAACGTCGGCTCAACCCAGACCGTGAGTCTCACTGGTACCGGCGTCGACCAAAAGCCTGCGGTGGTTTCAGCATCCCCGACTCCTGCCACTGGGCTTACCAATACCTTCACGCTGGTGTACTCAGACCCGAACACCGCCCAGGATCTCAAGACTGTGAATGCGGTCTTCAATGTGGGGACAGGCCTCACGAATAGCTGCTATGTCACCTATACTCAAGCCACCAATCTCGTCGCTCTATGGAGCGACGCGGGAAACACTTTGACATCGCTCACTCCTGGTTCCGGGACGATATCCAACGATCAATGCACCATCACCGGAAGCGGCACCTCGGTTGTGACGGCGGGAAATAATCTTACACTCACTCTGGAGGTGACCGCCAACACGAACCCCCCCGGCAGCCAGAACTACACTGGGGTACAGAGCATCTACATGAACGCCACTGACTACAGCGCGGAAACCACAGGGTGGGTCAAGGCAGGGGTCTGGAACCCAGCCCCCAACCAAACGCCTACCAACGTTTCGGTGACTCCGAATCCTGCCACCGGGACTAATAACACTTTCACGCTGGTGTACTCGGACGCGAACGGCGCTCTGGATCTCAATTACGTGAATGCGAACTTCAATAGCACGGGGCCCGCCAAGGCGAATACTTGCTATGTTCACTATGTTCCGGCCACCAATACCCTGCAACTGTACAACGACGCCGGGACCACCTTGACTTCGATCACGCCTGGTTCCGGAACGCTTTCCAACAGTCAATGCACCATCATCGGGAGCGGGACTTCGGTGGCTAGGTCGGGAAATACTCTGACGCTCACCCTGGATGTGACTGCTGCCTCGACTTACACCGGCACACTGGACATCTTCATGTACGCCGATGACAACAGCTCGGCAAACACGGGCTGGGTCAACGAAGGAACGTGGACGCCATAGCGCACTTGCTTTCGAATCTGGCCAAATCACGAAACCTGATGCAGCCTTAGCATATCGTTGAAGAATTGGACTTGCTGATTCTCCAGACCAGAGCGATGAATGCTCTACGACAGCGGCGTTTTCTTGGCCCGTTGCTCAAAATCCACGATCGTTTCTATTCCAGTCTCGCCAATTCTCGCTCCCATCGAAACCAGAGGCTAGCGCCTCTGCGGATTTTCGGAATGTCTGACAGGCATTTTAGTACTTTTCTGAACAATAACGGTACTTTTCTCTTGCAAAAGTACTTGCGAGACGCTACGATCTCTTTTCCTGTTTGAGTTCGATGGCTCCGGATCGGCAAGTGAGATCACACAGCAGTGATTTTCGCCAGCTGGATTGCGGATTTGTGTGACCGTCTGGGGGGGATTATGGGTGCGATTAGAAGCGTTCTCTTTGGACTTTTGTGCGTTGGCTTGGCTTGGGCTGGAGACGATAAAGCAAGGCCTGCCGGCGATAAACCCGGAGATAAGCCCGCGGCAAAGAGCACGCAAATAGACATTGCAGCGCCACCCTCGGGAAAACCGCGACTCGATTTCACTCGCGTCCCGCTCAGTTTTGAACCAAATTTGGGTCAAAGCGATCCCAGCGCACGCTTTATTGCGAAGGGCTCCCGGCTATAGACTGCAACTCGAAGCCACAGGTGCGCGCTTCCAATTGAATAGCCGTGACAAGGCACCCGCCAGCCTTAGGTTGGACCTGGAAAACGCCAACCGCCAGGCCACGATCACGGGCGAGTCTCCGCTGCCGGGCAAAGCCAACTATTTTCCCGTTAGCGATCCCAAAACTTGGGTCACGAACGTTCCCACCTACTCGCGCGTTCATTACAGCAGTATTTATCCTGGCGTCGATCTCGCGTTCTACGGTTCAGCCAATCGTCTGGAATACGACTTCCTGATTCAACCCGGCGCCGATCCCCGCCAGATCCGCATGAAGCTGTCAGGCTCTGACAACCCGAATATCAATAATGCCGGCGATCTTGTGCTGCCCTTTGCCAAAGGCGATATGCGTTTTCTGAAGCCAGTGGTATATCAGATGTCCAGCGATGGCAAAACCCGCGAAGCGGTGGACGCCAGTTATCGAGTCGAAAAAAGGATCGTCACGTTCGCGCTGGGCAAGTATGACCATCATCGGCAACTGATTATCGATCCCGCTGTTGCTCTGAGTTACTCGCAGTATCTGTCCGATTACACCGCCGGCGTCGCGGTGGACAGTTCCGGCAATACCTATGTTACGGGCTCCAACCAAGACTACGCAACGGCTTCTACGTGACCAAGTTCAATTCCAGCGGAACGGTAGTCTACAATACGACCGTTGGAACCGGCACCAAGTGCTTTCCATATGGCAATCGCGGTCGTCGGCAGTACAGGTGCGGCTTACGTCGTCGGACAAACTTACAGCGGCGGCACGTTTGCCGACGTCGGCGAACGCATACCAAAAAACCGCGACGGAGGTATATCCACGCCTTTCTTGTGGCGCTTTCGGCCGCTGGATCGGTTTCATACGCCACATATCTGAGTGGAACTACACGGCAACTACACTGCCGCACAAGGGGTCGCAGTTGATTCGAGCGGAAACGCTTACCTGACCGGCTATACGGACGACTCTGACTTCCCAACCACCAGCGGTGCCTATCAAAGGACTTTCCCGGCCCCTATGTGGGCTTTGTGACAAAGATTAACCCTGCGGCATCGACCGGGCCTTCATCGCTGGTCTATTCAACATTCCTCGGCCCGAGCAACACAAACCTGAATGCGATTGCCGTTGATAGCTCGGGCGACGCCTATGTCACCGGTAATGCGCCCGCCGGATTTCCAGTCACCAGTGGTGCGTTCCAGTACACCGGAATTTACGCCGCCGACGGCGGAGTGTATGTGACAGAACTGAATCCGACCGGCACGGCTCTGGTTTACTCCGCTTACCTCGGTTATGGCACTGGCTACGGAATCGCGGTGGACAACCCAACCAGCCCGACGCCCCAAGCGCCTACGTAACGGGAACCGTTTCCGGAGCGGATTTCCCAACCACATCGGGAGCCTACCAGACTAGCTATGCGGGGGGATTCGTCACCAAGCTGAGTTCCGCCGGCGCCACCGAAGTTTATTCAACGTTTCTCGGCGGCCCCAGCAGCTACGGCGGCACCAATGTCGTCTCCGACGAGCATCGCTCTTCCGTACGGTTGTGCACTCTTCCTGCAATGCCTATGTCGCAGGATGGACGAGTACGACCGACTTCCCCCTGATCGACGCAATTGAGACCACCCCTTCGAACACCGCTCAATTCCGGGTTTGTCGTGGAAATCGCATCTGACGGTGCGAGCGCTCTGTTCTCCAGTTATCTGAACGGCGTTAACTCGGGCGTTTACAATGGTCAATCCGGCATATGGATTGACTCCGGCGATGGCTGTGGACAGCTCAGGGAATATGTCCGTGGTCGGCGAATATTTACGGCACGCAGCGACTTCCCCATTACCATCTCCACCGCCAATCCCGCAACAGCTTTCCTGGCGAAGATTGTTCCTGCGACTCTTCCTTTCACGTTTGCGTCTCCCACGACCGTTAATTTCGGAACCCAGCCGGTGGGCGTCAGTTCCAGCATTTATCAACGGATCGCCTACGGTGCGATTGAGCAATTTCAGCAGTACCGCCGCGACCTTGTCGCCGATTCAGGTTTCGCCTTCCACCGTATTCTCTGAATCTGACAACTGCGGCGGCTACGGTTCCCGGCGGGCGGCTATTGCACCTTGACCCTGAATTTTACGCCCAACGCGCCCATCACCCGAACCGGCACCGTGACTATTGCTTCGAATGCCAGCAACAGCCCGACCGATAATTACCCTGACTGGCACCGGTCAAGACACGGCATTTGTCCAGCTTTCAAGAGCAGTCTGACGTTTGGCAATCAGGCGGTGGGCACCTCCAGCACCGCTCAAACCGTGACGATCACGAATCTTGGCGATGAGACCACGGGACTACCATTTCCGTCGGCACCAGCCAATTTTCGACGCTGAATAATTGCCCGTCTCAGCTTGCTCCGGGCGCCAGCTGCACGGCGACTGTGACGTTCTCGCCGACGCAGGCCGGGCTGCTTACCGATAACTTGAGCATCTATAGCACCGGTTGCTGGAGATACCAACGTTCGCCCTGACCGGACCGGGACGATAACAGGCGGAACGTCGGCTGTCACTCTTTCGGGGACCTCGCTTCAGTTTGGCCCTCAGGCCACCAGCACCACCAGCGCGGCCCAATACGTCACCCTGACCAACAGCGGCGCAGTTGCCATCGCGATCGATTCCTACGCCCCCAGCGGCAATTTCAATGTCTCCAACTACACTTGCGCGCCTCCGCCCTACCAATTGCGTCCGCAGGCTTCCTGCACCATCTACATTACTTTCTCGCCTACAACCGCGGGATCTCTCACCGGCACACTTACCATCACCGATAGCGCACCGGCAGTCCGCAGACCGTGGCCTTGAGCGGGACGGGCGTGGCATCCACCGAAAATGTTGAGTTCTATCCCTCTTCGTCAGTGTCATTCCCGGACACGCCCGTAGGTACAACTAGCGGCTATCAAACCATCTACTTCTACAACACCGGCACAGCGCCCATTACGGTGGATCGCGTCGGTGGTGAGCGGACCTTTCTCGATTTACCAGCACGACTTGCGAGGCCACTACAGTCGCCGGAATGACGGTGGACGGCACAGTAGCAAGCTCCTGCTACGTGAATGTGCAATTTTCGCCGACAGCGACCGGCGCTCAGACTGGCACTTTGACTTTCACTGACAGCGCGCCCGGAAGCCCCCACGTAGTGAACCTGACAGGCAACGGAATTACCGCGACGGGAACGATATCGCTGGAGCCGACGGCGTCAATTTCGGTACGCAAGCGAACGGAACGACAACGCTGCGCCGCAAAATATCTACCTTGATAATCCCGGCAACACGCCAGTTAACGTGACGCCTTCTCGTTCTCCGGCACTAATCCGGCCGATTATTCCGTCAATTCCTACCAACTGCTGGTGCTCTGCCATACACACGTAGCTGCCGGCAGAGCGATTGCTATGTCGCCATTCAGTTCACGCCTGGAGCTGCCGGATCGCGGACAGCTACGCTAACGTAGCCAGTTCGGCTGGCAATTTCACGGCAAGTCTTACCGGAACCGGCGTTGCCGCGTCTCAAGCCATCGGTCTCACGCCCACCAGCATGAATTTGGGTTCGATCGTCGTGGGCCAAAGCGGTGGGCCCAGGAGTATGTTTACGTTCGAAATACCGGAACGGAGCCAGTGACATTCTCCGTCAAGTCCCAGCGTCACGGGCACCAACGCGGGCGATTTCATCTTGAGTTGATACTGGACTGCGCCTATAGTGGCTACAGCCTGCCCGGCAGGTAGCAGTTGCTATATCTATGTGTACTTTGCGCCCACAGCGACAGGGCGCCAGATCGGCCACGCTGACACTTTACCGATACCATCGGCACCACGGACAACACGAAGGTCTTTGAACTTAGTCGGGAACCGGCGTAAGCACTACACCAAAATATACTCTGTCGGACTACCTGATTTCCTTCAACACTCAAGTGCAGGGCACCACCGTCAGTAGCCGGTAACTACGTGTATTTCTATAACAACGGGACCACTTCAGTAACACTCGGGAATGTCACAATAACCGCAGCGGACTTTTGTAGTTCCGGCGTACGTTTCCGGCCGAGCGGCCTACCGGAAATACCTGCAACGGCACAGACCATCCCCGCAAGTTCCAGTTGCTATGTCTATGTCGAATTCGCGCCCACTGCAGCGCGGCTATATAACAGGCACGCTGACCTTCAATAACAGCGGCGGAACAGCGCTCGCCGGAGTGCCAAGCGTGCCTTTGGCTGGCTATTCGCTGTGCGCCGAGCATCGACGCTTACGTAAGTCCCAGTCCGCTGTGAACTTCACGGCGCACAGGTCATAGCGCACTACGTCCTACTCCGCAGACACTTACTCTCTACAACACCGGCAACACTCGTCACAGTTGGAACCGTCGGATCGGTGACGTAGCGAGTATCACAGTGAGTTTTCCGACCAGTGCAACGGCGGATATGACGGCTGCAGCGGTCAGACCGTAGCGCCGGGAAGCAGCTGTTCCGTGAATCTCACTTTTACGCCCAGCTGCGGCGGGAGCGCGCACGGCGAACAATCTCATTCCCTGTGACCTACAGCAAACAGCACCACGGCTACGTTCACCGGGACTCTTTCCGGAACCGGCGTGGCGGAAATTGACACGGCCGTCCTTACGCCGCCGAACGCATCTTTTATCGACCAAGTGGTGGGTACCACAAGCGCCGCCATCACGGTGTATCTCAACAACACTGGGAACCAGCCATTTAGTATCGGGACTCTCACCAACACGAACGCTGCTGAATTCTCCACGACTGGAAACGACTACTGCAGCGGAGACAGCGGACCCACCGCTGTCCAACCCGGCTCCAGTTGCTATATCAATGTCACATTCACTCCTAACGCCACCGGTGCGCAGACTGGAACGATCACATTCCCAGTTACGTTCGCAGATCAGACTACCGCAAGTTTCACACTTTCTATGACCGGCAATGGCGTCGCTACAGCCGACACAGTGGCGATTACGCCGGCTGCCGTCCAGTTCCCGGCCCAGATTCAAAGTTCAACAAGCAGTCCGCAGACGATTACCGTCACCAACACCGGCAACGTGAGCGTAACCATTGGCACTGATTCCATTTCAGCGAACTCGGCTGAATTTGAGATTCCTTCCGATCAGGATGGTTGCCCCGGCCCCTTGGCCCCTACCCAATCTTGCTACATCTCCGTCACGTTCACGCCCAGCTCTAGCGCCACGGGAGCACAAACCGGAACGCTGACAAATTGGCGACAACGCCACCGGCGGCCCGCACTCGGTATCGTTAACCGGAACAGCAATTACCGCGGCTCAGGAGATCGTGCTGTCGCAAACCGCGCTGGCGTTCGGCAATCAACCGGCCGGTTCCACAAGTTCGGCGCAAGTTGTCTACTTCACCAACCAGGGCAGCACCGCGAACGTAGCCATTACCAGTTTTACGCTGGGTGGCACAAACCCGACAGATTTTTCGATTGTCACCAATACGTGCAGCAGCTACTTCTATGCTCAAAGCAGTTGTTACGTCTCGGTCCAATTCAACCCGCTCACCGGCACAAGCGGAGCGCTAACGGCCACTATTACGGAAAAGGACCTCGTGGGCACGCATACCATCACTTTGACGGGAACCGCCGTGGCGGCCGGCCCGGCTGCGGCCCTCAGTCCGACGACTCTAGCTTTCCCGACGCAAAATGTTGGTACCCCCAGCGCGGCGCAGAACTTCAGCGTAACCAACACCGGCAGCGCCAACCTGACCATCACGGCGGTTGCTTCCACCAATACCGACTGAATTTCCGGTCTATTCCGATGGCTGCTCTGGCGTGACCTTGGCGCCCCCGACGGGCGGGACGCCGGGGCAGCAATGCATCATCAGCGTGAAATTTTCACCGTCTCTCAGGTGGCATCCGCACCGGGTCGATTACGGTGACCGACAACGCCACTGGCTCGCCGCAGGTAGTCACCGTGAGTGGGACCGGCTACGGTATTCCAGCCACTTCTTTCACGCCCACATCGCTGACGTTCGCCAGCCAGAACATTGGGACGACCAGCGCGACGCAGACGATCACCTTGAAGGATACCGGCACGGATACTCTGAACATCAGCAGCATCGCCCTTACGGGAGTGCACGCGGGTGATTATCGCGATAACGGCTAACACCTGTGCGGCAACGCTGGCGCCGGCGGCGACTTGCGTCATCACAGTGAGCTTCACGCCGACCGCGGCCGGAACACGAGCCGCGTATGTCACGGTCACGGACAACGCCAATAACATCGCGGGTTCAACTCAGAGCGCGCCGTTGACCGGCACGGGCGTGGCAGTGCCCACGGCCGTGGTGGCACCCACCACGCCGCTCACGTTCCCCACTACCGCTGTCGGGACCACGACTGCTGCCATGACTGCCACTCTTACAAACTCAGGTACCGGCCCGCTGACGATCGCGAGCATCGTGATCGGCGGTACGAATCCAGGTGACTACGCCCAGACAAACAATTGCGGCTCAACCTTAGTGGCAGGCACCAGTTGTACGATATCGGTCAAGTTCGATCCGACCGCCAATGGCACGCGCACGGCCACGATCACGATCACGGACAACGCCAACAATGTAGCTGGAAGCACGCAGACAATTTCGCTGACCGGCACTGGAACCGGTGGCACTCCGGCTGCCGCATTATCGCCGACTGTGGTTCCGTTCAACGACACGAACGTAGGGGTGGCTGCCACTGCACAAACGGTTACATTGACCAACTCGGGCTCGAGCACGCTCACGATAGCCGGTGTCTCGCTCACCGGCGCCAACCCGGGCGACTTCGAACGCACCCCCACCACCTGCGGAAGTACCTTGGCCGCGGGGGCAAACTGCACGATTTCCATTACGTTTAAGCCAACTGCTCCAGGCAACCGCACCGCTACGCTGACAATCACCGATAACGCCAACAACGTAACGGGCTCAACGCAAACCGCCGCGCTTAGTGGAACCGGCGTCGGTGTGCCAGTTGCCGGGGCCTCCCCGAGCAGCTATGGCTTTGGGCTCACTAACGTGTTGACCACGACCGCTGCGAAAGTGGTAACGCTGAAGAATACTGGAACTGGCCCCCTGACGATAACTACCAGCAGCTCCCTCATTGGGGTGAACCCGGGGGACTTTGCGGTCTCAGCCAACACCTGCACCAGCAGCCTGGCGGCTGCTGCGAACTGCACCATTTCGATCACGTTTACGCCTACCGCCTCCGGACTTCGAACCGCTTCGCTGCAGATCGTCGATAATTCCAATAACGTCGGCTCAACCCAGACCGTGAGTCTCACTGGTACCGGCGTCGACCAAAAGCCTGCGGTGGTTTCAGCATCCCCGACTCCTGCCACTGGGCTTACCAATACCTTCACGCTGGTGTACTCAGACCCGAACACCGCCCAGGATCTCAAGACTGTGAATGCGATCTTCAATGTGGGGACAGGCCTCACGAATAGCTGCTATGTCACCTATACTCAAGCCACCAATCTCGTCGCTCTATGGAGCGACGCGGGAAACACTTTGACATCGCTCACTCCTGGTTCCGGGACGATATCCAACGATCAATGCACCATCACCGGAAGCGGCACCTCGGTTGTGACGGCGGGAAATAATCTTACACTCACTCTGGAGGTGACCGCCAACACGAACCCCCCCGGCAGCCAGAACTACACTGGGGTACAGAGCATCTACATGAATGCCACTGACTACAGCGCGGAAACCACGGGGTGGGTCAAGGAAGGGGTCTGGAACCCAGCCCCCAACCAAACGCCTACCAACGTTTCGGTGACTCCGAATCCTGCCACCGGGACTAATAACACTTTCACGCTGGTGTACTCGGACGCGAACGGCGCCCTGGATCTCAATTACGTGAATGCGAACTTCAATAGTACGGGTCCAGTCAAGGCGAATACTTGCTATGTTCACTATGTTCCGGCCACCAATACCCTGCAACTGTACAACAACGCCGGGACCACCTTGACTTCGATCACGCCTGGTTCCGGAACCCTTTCCAACAGTCAATGCACCATCATCGGGAGCGGGACTTCGGTGGCTAGGTCGGGAAATACTCTGACGCTCACCCTGGATGTGACTGCTGCCTCGACTTACACCGGCACACTGGACATCTTCATGTACGCCGATGACAACAGCTCGGCAAACACGGGCTGGGTCAACGAAGGGACCTGGACGCCTTAAGCGAGGTAGTTCAGCGGTGGCCATCGGCATCGCGTTTGCGGGGCGATTCGGCAGGTGAGTCGGATTGGAGGCTCATTTGTTGTTTCTCACTATCATTTTGGCCTTGACCAGCCTTCAATAATCGGGGCGACCGCAGTTTGTCGCCTCGGATAATATATCGATTGTGCGGAGCTTCTGAGCGCTGCCGCTGCCGAGACCGGCTGGAATAGGCGACGGGGCAAGGAACAGGTTTGAAGAAGGGGGTGGACAAAGCAAAGGTCTGAAAAATCGCTTGCACTGAACTACTTGGGCTTTTTCAGACCGGAAGAGGGCCGATCGCCCCCCTGGCGGATGCGAACGCTTGGGTGGGAGAAATTCATGGAGCTGGCACACAGAGAAGTTTGGAGGTAGAATACCGGCAGAGGAAGGCCAAAGCGAAATTCCGGATCACTAGTTTCGGGGAGCAGATCATGAATACGCACTGGAAGTTCGGCGCCATCGCGGTGGTAGTTATTGCCTTATCGGGGGATGAAAGAATAGAAAGCGCTCCGGTGAATCCTTTGCCTTTTGATATGCCGGCAAGTGCCACGCTCGCGGCATCGCCTCACAAGGTCTTCGCCCATTACTTCCCGGTCTTTCCCATCTCGATCGACAACAAACCATCTGATCAAGATAGCTATGCCACCCAGTTTCTCAATCCCGCGGGTCAAGGCGGCAGGCATGCGGCGAACGGCGGTTTTATGCGCGAGAGTCCACTCCCGCGTCCTGTGAACCCATCGCCCAATTGGCAGTTAGACGACATGAAAACTGAAGTATCGCGCGCTTCCGGCGCCGGGCTTGATGGTTTTGCTTTCGATATCCTGTCACTATCCGGCGTCTATTGGAACCGTTTTAAGCTTCTACTGCAGGCGACACATATCATCGATCCGAATTTTAGAATTATGCTTAGGCCGAACGGTATTTCTGCAGACGTAAGCGACCCGCAGGCGCTCGCGGCGGCTATCGCGGGGGTTGCGAAAGATCCGGTAGTATTTCGTTTGACCGATGGAAGTTTAGTTGTTTCTCCATTTGCTCCGGAAAAGAAGGGTGTCGAGTGGTGGTCGAATTGGATTAACATCATGGAGAGCCAATACGCGATAAAGATTGCTTTTATTCCATGCTTTGTTAACTCCTCCGCCGCCAACGTTGCTGCCTTCGCCCCGATTAGCTACGGGTTGTCCAATTGGGGCAGTCGTAGTCCGGTTCTCGACCGGAACCAGGTGGCCATTGATAGCAACCGTGCCCACGCCCTAGGCAAGATTTGGATGCAACCAGTATCGGTGCAGGACGAACGTCCAAATTCGGCTGTTTATTGGGAAGCACTCAACACAGAAAATTTCCGCGACACCTGGAACACGGCTATTAGCGATGGAGCAGATTGGGTCATGATTCCTACCTGGAACGATTACTCTGAAGGCGCCGAGATTTCCCCGTCCACTCACATTGGTTGGGGGTTTCTCGATTTGGCGTCGTATTACCTCACGCGCTTCAAGACCGGCCAGTGGCCCGTCATAGTTCGCGACGTCATATACGTTTGCCATCGGGTTCAATTTGCCAATGCATTGCCGGACGCTTCCGGCGGGGAAACAAAGCTTATGACACTCATATCGCGATTAGCGGCGCGTGACGACGTAGAGGTGCTGTCATTTTTGACGGCACCAAGCATGGTGGAAGTAAATATTGGCGGCAAAACCCAGCAGGTTACCGCACCGGCTGGCGTGTCGGCCGCACTCTTTGGCTTGGCCCCCGGTACGATTTCGGCGCGTGTAATACGGGATGGGCAATTGATTGTTTCCGTAGATTCGCCATTCATTGTCAAAAAGAATTTTCCGATCCAGGATGAACAATATTACATCGTAACGAGTGGCCGGGCTGCGCTCGCGACACGACGTTAACCTAGGGCACCGCTCAGGTATGGCCCGCGGTCGCCCAAATGATGTTCACCACCGCAACGAAGGGATTCGCTTCAGCACTTTGCCCATGGCCGTCGGCGTCATCCATTGACCGGCGGCCAGCATTCCAACAGTGACCGGCGGCCAGCATTCCAAACAGCCTCTGAAGGAACTTCTGCACAGGAACGTGACCTGACCGGGCTTTTTTGTACCGGTCGAACAGAGAGACTGAATACAGAAAGGAACGGGAAAGATGCCGAAGAAGACGTTTACGCCGGAGCAGATTGTCGGCAAGTTGCGTCAGGTGGAAGTGCTGATCAGCCAGGGAAAAACGGTGCCGCTGGCCTGCAAAGAGGCAGGGATTGTTGATCAGACGTACTACCGGTGGCGAAAAGAATATGGGGGGCTGCAGTTAGAGCAAGCCAAAAAGCTCAAGGATCTGCAGAAGGAAGACGCGCAACTGAAGCGCGCGCTGGCCACCCTGACCCTGGAAAAACAGGTTCTGAAGGACATCGCGGAGGGAAACTTCTAAGTCCCGAGCGGCGCCGGATCGCCGTTCAACACGCTCGGGAAAAAGGATTGAGTGAACGGCACGCCTGCCGGCTGGTCCATCAGCCGCGGGCGACCCAACGTTACCACCCCACGCAGCGCAACGACGAAGACCGGCTGACCCAGGCGATCGTCGCGCTCGCCAGCCAGTATGGCCGCTACGGATATCGGCGCATCACAGCTCTGCTGAACCAAGCTGGCTGGAAGGTCGGCAAGGACCGAGTGCAATGCATCTGGCGGCGGGAGGGCTTGAAGGTTCCCGCCCAACACAAGCCTCGCGGGCGGCTATGGTTGAACGACGGCTCCTGCATTCGATTGCGACCGCAACATCGCAATCACGTCTGGAGTTACGATTTCGTGGAAGCGCGCACGCACGATGGGCGCAGTCTGCGCTTACTAGTGATGATCGACGAGTTCACGCGCGAGTGCCTGGCGATTCGGGTAGCGCGTCGATTGAACAGCGCGCATGTGATCGAGCTGATGGGCGATTGCATGCTGCTGTACGGAGTGCCGGAACACCTCAGATCGGACAACGGCGCGGAGATGACGGCTCGGCGAGTGAAGCAGTGGCTGACGTCGGTGGGCACCCAGCCGTTGTTTATCGAGCCGGGAAGTCCATGGGAGAACGGATACTGCGAATCGTTCAACGGGAAACTGCGCGATGAGTGTTTGAATGGGGAGATTTTCTATTCGCTGAAAGAAGCGCAAGTGGTGGTGGCAATGTGGCAGAAGCACTACAACACTGTACGGCCTCATAGTTCGCTGGGATATCGCGCGCCGGCGCCGCTGAGTTGGATCCCAGCGGCGTAGTTGCCACGCACCCTTCCCTTCGAACTTCAGTTTGCCGATAAAGCAGGCCGTCGCACTTGTCAAGGTGACCCTTCGGGCGCGGCCTGCGGCCACGACCTTGACAACCGCTCCGTCCTGCTCCCGATTCCCATGAGAAGTTCGAAGGGAAGGGCCCGAAGAAGCTATGCCTACCAGCGACCGCTCGATTTTGCCCACACCGACCATTCCGGGTCCACCGAGCCTAAAGTCTGAAAATTTTGGAGCGCATCACGCCGCGGTATACTCTCTGTCGGACTGGTACAAAATATCGGGCAGGTCACTTCCGGACTCGATGAGATTCGTGCTTACGAATTGACCAGGCTGCAAGAAGTTGGCCCTGCATGTTAATCGGCCACGCGGTGTTTCCTGTAATACTTCTCTTTTTGTTGCAGGTGAGATCCGCTTCAGAGTACGTTCCAGAAGCTATCTCTTCGTGTGCTCGCGTACTTAAGTGCCCGTACCCCTTTTGAAAACTGTTCCGGATGGAAGTACAGGTTATGCACCGGACCGGCCAGGTGCTTCGGGAGGTCGATATCCCCCTCAATGAAGGCCTCGTAGATGATGAGCTTCGCCGACACGTCCGTGAGCTGGGACTCGCGCCAACGCGTTACCTGCTTCGTCATCGGATCGAAGTTCCGCTGCATTTCTGAAACGCCGATTTCGAGCGAATGGATCAGGTTGAAATTTTTGGAATGCTTGGCGAGGACCGGCGTGAAGTCGCCGGAGAACGCCATCTTATTGCACACGAGAACGCGATAGCCGACAGTCATCGCGAGACGCATGGATTTGTCGTGGGCATTCCTGATACCGAGAGCGAAGCGGCAGCCTTGGAAGGTCGTTTCGAGTTCCATGATGCCGAACATCTTCATGCCATCTTTTGAGACGGCATATTCCTCTCGGACAGGCGCGATGTGCCGGAGCGAGAGCGTGTCCACGAGAGCATTGATGACCTCGTGGTGGGGAATGACTTTATGCGTCGCGGTTCCCGAGGGAGCCGGTACGAGTGCCAGCTCCTCGCGGCCGATCTTCGCGGCCCCGCAATGGGCGAGTAATGTTCCTTCCATCCTATCGATCTCCTTTTTTGAATGAGCAAATTCGAGGGAGACGCGAACGTCACCTCGCGGATGGCGGCTGTTGGGTCGCTATGCGCGAAGCGGCGGAGGTCGTATTGGAGAAAGGGATTGGAGGAACAACGAACCTTGGCACTATAGGCCTGTCATGGGCGGTCGTCAAGCCCTTCTTTCCGACGTAAACGTGCCCCGCGCACCATGAAGCTCTACGAGCGCGTGGCCGATAAGATCATGCTCGACGAGGTTGAGCGGATTGTGATCCGCGGGTCAGACTCTATTTGTGGAAGATCACTTTGCGTTTCGCCCTACCCATTTGACGGCACGAGATTGCGCGGATCCGATGAAGTCTGGAGCATCTCTCGGGTGAGATGCGGCTGCGGGGGGCTTAATTCAGAATAGGGAATTATCTGGATCAGGCAAATCTGATGACCGGGCTTTTCCGTTTGCCGGCGGATGTGCGGGTTGCCCGGAGTCCACCCTTAGTTGACACCGGGTGAGCGACGGCGCTGTCTCGAGGCAACTAATCCGGCAAGCCCGGCAGCCAGCATCGCGAGCGACGATGGCTCCGGAACTCCGGTCGTCGCAGCAGCCACACTCCAGATCCCATTCGTTCCTTCATCCTGTACGCCAAGTTCCCATGCGTTACTGTCATAATTCACCGAATAGAAACCGAGTTCGGCGCAATCCTCACAACCCGGTGACACAACGATATTCTCTACAGAGACGATCGCCGGACCAGGAAGGTCGACCGGGAGCATCCCTTCTAGGACCCCGTCAAGATTGTTAAGGCTGTCCGGTCCAAAGCTTATTAGGTTCGACGAATATGAGAAGCTGACAAAATTCGAGGTTTCGAGTGGGTCACCCAGGGTGTAGTTCTGTAACACGAGGGTTGCCGTGGCCTGCCCAGTGCAGTCAGTACAATCGCCAGTAAAGTCAAAGGTTGTTATTGTCGAAGCGTGGGATAGGCCCGCAAGAAAAGTCCCAGCCACGCAGAGCTTTATCAGTCGAAACAGGTCCTTCATGTTTCCTCCGATTCGCAGAAATTTCCCTTACCCTATTTAGCGGAACTCCGAGGCAGAATTAGCACAGGCTTGTTGGTAGCTCCTTTGTTTCCGTCGATGACGCGCGTTTCCTGCTCTCGACTGTTATCCTCTGCACGCCCATTCACTTTCGTGTAACAGCAGTTCAACGGAGGTTATGCAACGCGGTGATGCGGCGCCAAGACGTTAAGATGTATTTTTCTTCGTATTGCCCGAAGCACTCGATTCGGGGTTCTCTAGGCACGGCGGCGCGGGAAAATATCGTTAGCAGGTCCCGGTGACTCAGCAGGTCGTTAAAACTCGAGAGAAATCACATCTACATTTTTATCTACAGGTTGATTCTTGGACATGCTGTAAACGCCATTATCTCTATGATTCTATTGGTCGGGGCGGGGCGATTTGAACGCCCGACCCCCTGCGCCCAAGGCAGGTGCGCTACCAGGCTGCGCTACGCCCCGACTGGCCGTCATGACGATTATAGCTTGGCATGTCGCTCCTCCGCGATTTTTCGCTCGGGGAGCGGGTCTTTCTTGCTGGAAAGCTTGGGTGTCTAATGGCCGCGAATCGCGGTTCTTACTGAATCGCCTTGCGGCGGCGCACAAACCAGAAGCCGGCCAGACCGAGCGCTAACACCGGCAGAAGCACTGGCTCTGGAGAGGTAATGGTTCCGATATTGATAGACGCTTGGTCCGTACCAATAAGCAAAGGATTGGTCGAGGTGATACTAAACGCCGACGCATCGTTGAGTAAGTACGCTGGGACATTGGCGGCTAGTCCGAGAACGGTTCCGGTCCCACTGCCCAGATTGCCGCTGACCAGCCAATCCCCGACAAACCCGTATCCTCCACCCGGAACGAGACTGTTTCCCGGCAACAAGAGCTCCGGCAACGTCGGGTAGTCCAAGGCTTCCCCCATCGTAAACGAGTTTCCGTCCCAGGTAACATCGAAGGAATCCAAATCGCTGCCATCGAGATAGGTACCGGTCGTATCGACAAGCGGTGTGATTCCATCAGCATAGGTGGCCGTGACAGACCCCGCGTGGCCTTCGAGAAGGAAGTCGAAACCCGTTGTGACGACTGGCACCGCGGTCATGGAAAGGGGCAGAGCTGCCACTAGGACACCAAGGCCGAGCCACCTGGGAAATCTCATCATCGCGTTGGCATAGTTCAACGACAGCATGTCCAGATTATACGGATAGTTAACCTATATGACAATAACTTCTAGTACTGTCGTACCCAGTACCATAACAACATCCCGTCAACCATAATCCCGATCTTACGGCTCCTAAGTCAATGTATGCAAAACAATTTAGCTGCAACACTGGCTAGAATAATTTCGACGCGCCGCAGACAGTACTAGTACAAAAGTCACCATGTTAGTCTTCCTTACCCAAGCTAGCTTACCGTATGATTGAGGAACGATATTGAGCGCAATTCTTGCTCCGGCGTACCAGGTGTGCGTCAGTTCGGTATTTTTGATGGAGGCGAAACGATGAAGATGAATATGACGCGTTGGCTGATGGTTGCTGTGTTGGTCGTGTTCAGTTCCAGCCGGGCTCGAGCGGACATCGCTACTGGCGAAAACTTCACGATAACACTGCTGGACTGGGACCCGGACCAACAGTTTAACTTCATTCCCACCACCGGTCTCGATACGGGCGACTTCACGAATCCCGACGATTTTTGTCCCGGGTTTGATACGTGCTTCGATCCTTCGGCCAATCTCATGAAGGGCGGCGATCCCACTCCCGAGAGTGGAGAGTTCACCTTCTCTACCGGCGACACTGGAACCACTACACTGAGTTATACCAACACAGGATCTGACGTCGGCGAGCTACTGCTGGACCTCACATCCAACGGCGGACAATTGGAAGGCAATCAGGATAACGAAGTGTTCACCTGCAGCGGCGGAGATCTCTTCACAAATTGTGGATTTAATAACGACTCCTTCCAGGTGGGTTTCTGGAGTGTTCCGGAGCCATCGCAGTGGATCGTTCTGGTCCTCGCGTTCGCCGGGATAATCGTGGTTCGGGCCCGCAAGAGATCCGCTAGTTCGTCTTTCGCTCAAACTCCGCGATAAGTTTGTCCAGCTCAGGATTGCTAGCTAAGGCCTTGAGTTCAGGGTCGTTCTTGGCTTGTTGCACCGGATAGCCCTTGTCAAGCGCTGCGCGTAAGCTGGCCAGCGCTTCCGTTTGTTGTCCGGCAATGGCTTCTACTACTGATTCCTTGTACATGAGTTCGTTATCCTTAGCATCGATGGTGCGTGCACGGTGGATGAACTCGAGGCCTTTCTTGGAGTCTCCGTTTTTAGCATAGTAGGACGCCAGGTAGCCAAGCGTGCTCGCGTCCTGTGGATTCACTCGCACCGCCTTGAGTGCCAGCGCGATCGCCTTCTCATACGCGGCCTTGGCTTTGTCTTTGTCCCCGAACCAGCGGTAGCCATCCGCAAGATTACCGGCCGCCTCGTGGTCCTCGGGACTGAGAGCCACAGCCTTCTGGAACATGGCGACAGCGTCGGCCCGATGTCCAAGATAGAAATACGCCGTGCCCAGATTCGAATAGACGCTCTCAGACGGCGCAATCTTGAGCGCCTTTCCATACGCGACAATCGCATCGTTCCACTTTCCGGCATGAAAATAAGCGGCTCCGAGATTGTCGTACCCCAGCGCCGAATCCGGCGCCAACTCCACCACCCGCCGGAAGGCATCGATTGCTTTTTCGTTCTGACCGACCTGGAAGTAAACGGTGCCCAACCTGTTTTGATTGAGCCAGTAATAGGGATTCGTATCGATAGCCTGCTTAAAAGCCTGTACAGCGTCCTCTTCCTTCCCCGAAACGAGGTACACATCGCCCAAGCGCCGATAGCCCTCGTCTGAGTTGGGGGCGAGCGCCACGGCACGCTTCAGCTCGACGATGGCCTCGGCGGTCTTCCCCGTTACCTTATACGCATTGCCCAGCGCCACGTGGACTTCTGGCAGCTCATCATTGAGCGTTTGGGCATGCTGGGCGGCGCTGAGCGCCTTCTGCGACCAGGCCGGGTCTGAGTTCAGGTCATACATAACCAGACTTGCATCCGCCAAACCAGCGTAAGCCAGCGCGAACGAAGCGTCTTTCTGGATCGCTTGCTCATACAGGTCCACGGCCGACTGAACACGCTTCACGTCACGCTTCCCGCGCAGGATGTCGCGGCCTTTCAGGTAGAGCTCGTACGCCGTTACGTTCTCGGTAGGGCGCAGCGCGTTCTTCGCCAGTTCTTCATCGCTGGGTTTCAGCTCCAGCGCGGTGGCCAGGTCGTTATAAATCTGATCTTCAATCGTTAGCAGATCCTGGCGCACGCCCGGAAAATCCTTGGTCCACAATTGCTTTCCATTGGCATCGCTCAAGCGCAGCACCACGTCGATCTTGTCGTCTGCGCCGCCTTGCATCGATCCTTGCACAATCAATTTGGAGCCCAGTTGGTGCGCAATCTTCGGCATCGGATCTGCGGCATTGATCTTAGCGGCGGCGCCGGCGGAAGCCAGATGGACATTTCTGATCTGAAATAGCTTCGCGGAAAGAGCCTCGGTAATGCCAGCTGATTCATATTGGAGGGCGGGGTCGTTTCCTACCACGCGCAACGGCAGCAAAGCTATGAACTTGTCGTTAGCGGTTGAGTGTATAACGGAGACAGGTACAATCGCGCGCGCCTTGCCCAGCACGCGTTCCCGGATCGGACGGATCGCCATCCCGACGCCCGCCAATATCACGACGCCGGTGACCGCAAACAGCCACTTGGGATAGCCCATCTCCGCTTGCCGCAAACGGACAATGCGCGTGGCCGGGGTTACCGACTCGAGATCCTCAAGCAGCTGCTTTGCGCTTTGATAACGCAAAGCGGGATCCTTCTCCAGGCACTTCAAGATGATGGTCGCCAGATATTCGGGCAGCTCGGGATTCAGGAGCCGGGGATCTTTGGGCTGTTGCTGGACGTGCTGGAACATCACCTGCAACGACGATTCGCCGGTGAACGGGACTTCGCCCGTGAACATCTCATAGAAGATGATGCCCAGCGAGTAAATGTCGCTGCGGTTGTCGGCGGTTTTCGATTCGGCCTGTTCGGGCGACATGTAGCGCGGCGTGCCCAACACTTCACCAACGCGGGTCATGCCGGTCTTGTCGGCGTCAAGCGATTTGGCCAGCCCGAAATCGGAGACGTAGATATGATCGTCAACGTCGATCAGCACGTTGCGGGGCTTCAAATCGCGATGCACCACGCCCTCGGCGTGGGCCGCTTCGAGAGCCCCCGCAAGTTGTTTGGCGATGTTCACGGCACGCTCGGTCGGCAGCCGTCCCTGCTTCGCGATCAAATCGTGCAGATCCATGCCCTGCACGTAGGCCATCGAAATAAACTTCACGCCCTCCACGTCACCTAGGTCGTGAATGCGCAGGATGTTGCGGTGCGAAATACGGCTGGCGAGCAGCAGCTCCTGCTTGAAACGTTGCAGTGAGCTAGCGTCTTTCGCCAACTCGGGCCGTACCAGCTTCAGAGCTACCGTGCGATCGAGATCGCTGTCATGGGCTTTGTAGACCTTGCCCATGCCGCCTTCGCCAATGACCGATTCGATACGATAGCGCGGACCGAACTGCGATCCTGGACCGAGCTCAGTTAGGGAAATGGACGACGCTTGGGATGGAGCGCTGCTGGGAGTCGAACTCGCGTCCAACGAACCCACCGACGAACCGGAAGGCCTGATGGTCTTGGTGTCCCCCAAAAGATCGTCCAGAATCTCGCGAATGGTCTGATAGCGCTTGGTGACATCCGGCTCCAGGCACTTTGCCACCACCGCGCTCACGCCGGCGGGAATCGTGGGATCAATCTCGGTCACCGCGACAGCCCGTTGCTGCACGCGTTGCAGCAGCTTGGCCATGAGGGTATCGGCCTGGAATGGCAGCCGGCCAGTGAGCATTTCGAAGAAGATGATACCCAGGCTGAACAGGTCCGAGCGTGCATCTACCTTCTCAGCGCGAGCCTGCTCGGGGGACATGTAGTCCGGCGTGCCCATCAGGACGCCAGTGCGCGTCAAACCGGACAGCTCCATGGAGCGCGCCAAGCCGAAGTCCATCAGCCAGACGCGGCCCGCGTCATCCACCATGATGTTCTGCGGCTTCAGGTCGCGATGCACCACGCCTTCGACGTGCGCGGCTTCCAGGCCGCGGCAAATCTGCTGTGCGATTGGCACGGCTTCCACCGCCGGTAGCTTCCCGCGCTCGTTGAGGACGCTCTTCAGGTCGCGTCCCTCGACAAAGTCCATGGTGATGAACTTGCGTCCATCGGCCGTGCCGAGATCGAAGATGCGAACGACGTTCTTGTGCGTGACCTGGCGCGCGAGAATCAGCTCCTGCTTGAAGCGGCGCAGAATATCAGGATGGCCGGCCAGTTCCGGCCGAATCACCTTGACTGCCACCATCCGGTCGAGCTCGTGATCGCGGGCCTTGTAGACCGCGCCCATACCGCCTTCTCCCAGACTCTTCAGGATTTCGTAGCGCTCGCCCAGCATCATGCCTGGCTGAAGCGACGTGCTGGGATCGGTGGCTGTAAGCTTCTGCACCGGCACGGACCAGCCGGTTCCACCGGCCGTCGCCCCCATGGACGCTTCTGTGAAAAGTTGGGTGCCGTCCGGATCTAGCAGAGTGGTCGAGGTCAACGCCGAGTCGAGGGCAAGAGTCGCGCTGTCGATCCCGAAGGGCGCGCTGCATTTGGAGCATAGTCGCGAATCTGGCGGATTGCTGGTGTGACACGCTGGACATTCCACCATAGAAACTTACACAACCTTACCTGCGGGTTTGTATTATTCACGGTAACGCAGACGGACAGCGCCCCGCAAACTTAATGGTACTAAGATCGCGCCAGCTCAAAATCGGCCCCTAAAAAGTTGTCGCGCATGGCGAACCCAGCAAGTGGGCCGCATGCGCGACTTGAAACTTTGGCTAACGTGTATCGAAAAGTTAGCTACTTCTTTTCGGTGCTGTCTGCGGGCTTCGCCTTTTTCTTCTTCGCCTTCTTGGTCTTGGTGGTCGAGTCAGCCGGCTTGTCCTGCGCGAACAGGCTCACCGTGCCCATCAAGAAGGACAGGCCGAGCATCAGAGTCATGATTTTCTTCATTCTTAAAGTCTCCTATAGGGTTGTCAGAAGCTATATCGATAACTTCAGCACTATCATTTCAGCCTTAGATGAACGCAACCTTAACTGCTGGTTAAAACCGCTTCATTTGGGATAACGAGTCACGCGGTTCGCGGAACCGAATCCTAACCGTATCTATTTGAAACCACAAGCCAAAGCCAGCCATCTCGTCCCGCGCGACCAGGGCGAAAGTACTGGGCCAGTATTATGATCTGGTTTGGAACTGAAGAAAAAGCAGCTTGCGCGACGTTTGGCAAGGCAATCGGGGATCACGCCGGCTGCGGCTGCCGATCAGCTGGACCGCATCCTCAGCGATATTCTCAAACGACTGCGCCGTGGGCAGAGCGCGTCGCTTCCCGGGTTAGGAACCTTCTGGCCGGGCCCGAAGCCTGAGTTCTATTTTGAACAGGGACTGCCCCCCAGCGCCAAGCGCGTCAAGATGCCAAAGCGATCCAGATGAGCCGATCTCGCGCGAACGCAGCCTTGACGCGGCGCATCGCCCGCCTACTCCTCCGAGCTCTGGAACAGGGCGCCACGGTGGAGATCGAGGGCTTGGGCAAATTCGTACCGACGGGCAGGCGCGGCGTCCGCGGCATGCGGTTTGTCGGCCAAACTCAGCCGCGGGTGTTCATCGCGTATGTGCAGGAAGATCTCTCGCTTATCAAAAAGCTGTATCACGCTTTTGAGCGACATGGCTTTCGTCCCTGGCTCGACAAGAAGAAGCTTCTTCCTGGACAGAATTGGCCCAGGGCCATCGAGACCGCGATTCAGACATCCGACTTCTTTGTGGCGTGCTTCTCACGCCGCGCCGCTTCCAAGCGCGGAAGTTTTCACAGCGAGCTCCGCTACGCTCTCAATTGCGCAGCCAAGGTGCCTCTCGATGAGATTTTCTTTATCCCACTGCGCTTGGACGATTGCGTGGTGCCCCACCGCATCGCAAGACAGGTGCAGTATCTGGACCTGTTTCCGGAATGGGACGCGGGCGTAAAGCGGGTGATCGCCGTGATTCGCGCACAAGACGCAGGCCGCGCACGCAAACGCCTGATGCTGGCGGGCTAGCCCGTTACTTGGAAGCGAGCTTCTTCTTGATCGCTTCGGCTTGCTTCTCGTTGGGCGCCAGCGCGATGTACTTCTCATAAGCCTCGTGGGCCGCCTTTTTGTCCTTCATTTTCTCCGCGCTTTCACCCAGCCGCAGGAACGCCTCGGCATAGGTTGGATTCCACAGCGTGGCCTCACGGAACCGGCTCATGGCTGCTTTGTAGTTTCCCTTTTTGAAGTAGTAGAGGCCGACCTTCAGATCCTTGTCGGCTTCCAGGGGGTTGAAGGAATAAGTCTTGGGCGCGAGGCTCTCGTCTTCTTCGGGTGGCTCCTGTTCCTGTTGCTGCCCGGGCTTGGCTTGATCGGGCGGCCGGGTTTGGAGTTGCTTGTCACCCTGAGCACCCCCCTGAGCAGCGCCTTGCGCGGGCTCCTGCGCGACAAGCACGGCGGACAATAATAACCCGAGAGCGGCGAGAGGTACCACACTCTAATTATAGCGAGGGCCGAAAGGCGATCGGAAGACGTCCCGAAGGCGCGCTAAATTGGCAATTCAACTTCGATCTCCGTTCGCAATGCGGTCGGGGACTCGTTCAAATCGCTACTTTCCCACCACAACTGGATTGCCTCAATGGCGCGGCGGCTCAATTCGTCAACGGACCTTCCGGTTACCAGGATCGCCGGCAGCTCGGGAACGTGGGCGCTGTAACCGGACTCATCGCCTTCGATTAGAAGTGAGTACTTCCTCGTCATTCAGATCCCTCCTTGATTTTAGTCTGCTTAAGGATCGCCTTGTAAGTGCCCGGACGCACGTCATCGCCTAACTTTCCCGATACTACCGTGATCCGTCCATCGGAGTACCGAAATACACGATGATCGCCCTTGGTCCGGACGTGAAGCCAGCCGGCGCTCTCCAACTCCTTTATTACATCGCGGACCTTGAGCGGCATAACAATCAGGATAACGAGAGACCAAACACGGACTTCTTTAGTGGCGGGCTCTAGGTGATGATAGATTTACCGAAGCCACCAGACGATCCGCATAGGCACGCTGCCGCGGGAATATTGACATACTCGGTGTGATCACCATTGGCGGCATGATACCTCAGACCGGGTCGAATCAGTCCCATACTTTCATTCGAAAGCAAAGGCCATTCCTTTGGCTGTGTGGGGCCATCACGCTGCTTTCCGCCGGATTGCTGGTTTATTCTCAGACTCGAGCTTTGGCGTGGGATGAGGGCTTCCATCTTCTGGCAGCGCAATTGATCAAGGCCGGGAAGACGCCTTATCTCGACTTCTGCTTCCCGCAGACGCCTCTGAACGCTTACTGGAACGCGGGTTGGATGCGCATCTTCGGTGACAGCTGGCGCGCCGTACATGGACTCGCCGCGCTGCTTACGGCGGGTGCGATCTGGCTCGTGGCCGATTTCGTCTTCGTGCGGTTCCCGGTGCCGAATTGGCGAGTAGCTACCGCACTCACCGCTGCATTGGTCATCAGTCTAAATACGCTGATCGTTCGGTTCGGCACCGTCGGCCAGGCCTACGGACTGTGTCTGTTCCTGATGGTGGCCTCATTTCGCATCACGATTATTGCCGCGGATCGAAAGGGCGGATTGTGGGCGGCAGCGGCTGGCCTACTCGCCGGCGCGGCGGCAGGCTCTTCGCTCCTGACGGCGCCGGTGGCCCCGGTCCTGCTTCTATGGATGCTGCTTTATAACCGAACGGGAAGCCGGCTTCGCAAATTCGCTGCGTTCATCGGTGGAGTTGTAGTCTCATCCATACCGGTGCTTTGGCTGTTTGTGGAGGCGCCGCGCCAGGTGATGTTCAATCTTGTTCAATACCATCTGCTGTATCGCAGCGTGGGATGGGACGATGCTCTTCCACACGACCTGGAACTGATTGTTTCTAGTCTTGACTCGGCGCAAGCCTTGATTCTTGGAATGCTGGCGCTGGCCGGGCTGGTGTTCACGATCAAAAGCGCTCAAGATCGCCGGTGGCGAGAGGAACTGTACTTGTGTTGCTGGCTGGCGGTCGCTTTGGCGCTGTTTCTTGCCAGTGCGCATCCGACTTTTGAGATGTATTTCGTATTGATGGTCCCGTTCCTCGGTATTCTAGCCTCGGTGGGGCTCTATGAAGTAAGCTCGCGGCTCGCCCCTCAAAGTCGACCATTCTGGCCCGTGCTTGTAGTGACCGCCCTGCTATGCCTGGCACTCACGCACGCATTGTATTCAAGACGCGACGACTATACGTGGCGGGATCTCGAAGACGTTGCCGCCAAAGTTGAACAGGTTACGCCGCCCCAGGCGCCCATTCTGGCCGATGAACACATCTATTTTTTGACGCGCCGTACGCCCGCATCCGGCACGGAGTTCCCCGACTCCGAGAAGCTGAACCTGCCGCCTGCCCTTGCTGCTTCGCTGCACATCCTCCCCAGAACCGAACTGGCAAAACTCGTCCAGGCGAGAACGTTTAGTACCGTGGAAACGTGCAACGACGAAGACGACGACCGGTTCCAAATACTTGGCTTGCCCGAAGTCTACGCTCAAAAAGCTGTAGTCCACGACTGCACAATCTTTTGGGATAGATTGCGACAATAGAAGTAGACCCCTCCCAATGGAACTTCGGGAAATAGCCGCCCAACTGCCTCTGCTGCCGGGAGTGTATCTCTACAAGGATCAATACGGCGAAGTGATTTACGTGGGCAAGGCCAAGAACCTGCGCGCCCGCGTCCGCAGCTACTTCTCCGACGACCGTCTGGCCGAGCGAAAGACCGGAACGCTGATTTCCGACGCCAGGGATATCGAATACATCCTAGTTGATAACAACAAAGAGGCGCTGGCGCTCGAGAACAATCTCATCAAGCAGTGGAAGCCTCGCTTCAACATCCTGCTGCGGGATGACAAAACTTTCCCTTACATCAAGCTCACCAACGAGAAGTATCCGCGCGTGTATGTGACGCGCCGCCTAATCAAGGACGGCTCCACTTACTACGGCCCGTACTTCCCGGGCAACCTGGCGCACAGACTGGTGCATTTCATCCATCGCCACTTCAAGGTTCCGTCCTGCAAAGTTGATCTCACGCGATTCCACACGCATCCCTGCCTGGAGTTTCACATCCACCGCTGCCTGGGACCGTGCGTGCAAGGCCTAACCACCGACGAAGCCTATGCCGCCGCGGTTCGCGACGTAAAGCTGTTCCTGGAGGGTCGTCACAAAGACCTGGCTCGCGATTTGCGAGGACGCATGCGTGAAGCGTCCGAAGGGACGCGCTTTGAAGAAGCCGCCGCGCTCCGCGATCTCGTCTCCACCGTGGAGGAGATGGAGGAAAAGCAGAAGATCGCCGCCGCCGAAGGCGAGAACATCGACATTTTCGCTTGCCACGCGGAGCCGCCGTTGGTTGCCGCCAATTTGTTCCACCTTCGCAACGGCCGCATCGTGGATCGCCGTGAATACTTCTGGGAGGATCTCTTCGATTTTCAAGAGCCCGAGTTTTTCTCATCGCTGCTCAAGCAGATTTATCTCGATCAACAATATATCCCCAACCGTATCCACGTGCCGGTGGATTTCGAAGATCGCGAAGAACTGGAAGAGCTGCTCAGCGAGAAGCGCGGGCGTAAAGTGGAAATCCTGACGCCGCAGCGCGGGCAGAAGAAAGCGCTCATGGATCTGGTGGAAACTAACGCGAAACACGCCTTCCAGCAGCGTTTCCGCATCATGCACCCGACATCGAAGGCGATGCAGGAGGCGCTCCAGGACGCGTTGGGATTGCCCGAACCGCCCAAGCGCATTGAATGCTTCGACATTTCGCACATCCAGGGCACCGATAAAGTGGCCAGCATGGTGGTTTGGGAAGACGGGCGGATGAAAAAGTCGGACTATCGGAAGTTCATCATCCGCACGGTGGTTGGCAACGACGATTTCGCGTCCATGCGCGAAGTGGTGACGCGGCGTTATTCGCGTCTGCAGCAGGAGAACAAGGCTTTTCCAAGCCTGATTCTCATTGACGGTGGGCTGGGACAACTGCACGCGGCGGTGGAGGCGCTGGAGGCCATCGGCGTAATCAATCAGCCGGTGGCGTCGATCGCCAAACGCGAAGAAATCATTTACGTGTACGGCCAGGAAGACGAGCCGATCAAACTCGATCGTTATTCACCCGTGCTGCACGTGATCCAAATGGTCCGTGACGAGGCGCATCGCTTTGCGGTAACGTTCCATCGCACGCGTAGAGGCGCTGCTCGTCTGACGTCGGAACTGGAGCAAGTGGACGGCATCGGCGCCAAGACCATCGCGAAACTGCTGCGCGAATTCGGAAGCCTGGAGCGAGTTCGCGAGGCATCGGCGGAGGAGCTGGCGAAGGTGATTGGTCCAGCAGCCGCGCGACGTTTGCGCGAGTTTTATAATTTAGCGGCGTCGGCTGAGTTGAAAGTTTTGAATTAGTCGCGCATCTAGTGCCGGAAATGCCGTACGCCGGTGAACACCATCGCGAGGCCTAGCTTATTGGCCGCGGCTATTACGTCGTCATCGCGCACCGACCCGCCCGGTTGAATCACCGCCGTGATGCCGTGCTTGGCAGCTTCTTCGACTCCATCGGGAAACGGAAAAAACGCGTCGGAGGCAAGCACCGTTCCCTGTAAGGGCAAAACCGCTTTCATCGCGCCCACCTTCACCGAATCCACGCGGCTCATCTGTCCCGCTCCCACGCTGATGGTCTGGCCATCGCGCGCGTAAACGATCGCGTTCGACTTTACGTGTTTGCACACCTTCCATGCGAACTCGAGCGCGCGCCACTCCTCCCCAGCTAGGGCTGCGCTCCGTTTTCACCTGGCATTCGCCGCGCTCCAGCCGATGGGTATCGGCCGTCTGCACCAGGTACCCGCCGCCGATCGACTTCAGCACGGGTTCGTCGGGCGCGCGTGCCACCGCCAGCAGCCGCAAGTTTTTCTTCGCCGCCAGCAATTCGCGCGCGGCGGAATCATAACCCGGCGCTGCGATAGCTTCCACAAATGTCTTGGCGATCTCGGCTGCGGTTTCGCGATCCACGGTCCGGTTGAATGCCAGTACGCCGCCGAATGCGGATACAGGATCGGCTTCGAAAGCCCGGCGATAGCTCTCCGCCAGCGTGGTTCCCTCCGCGCACCCGCATGGATTGGTGTGCTTGATGATTGCCGCGGCCGGCTCGTCGAATTCGCGAATCAATTGCCAGGCCGCGTCCAAATCCACCAGATTGTTGTAAGAAAGTTCCTTGCCTTGTAACTGCTCGGCGGCGGCGATTCCTCCGTGCCGGTTCGAATACAACGCGGCCTTTTGGTGTGGATTCTCGCCGTAGCGCAGGTCCAGCGCACGCGGCGCGCGAATATCCAGCAGCGCCGGCAACCCGGACTCATCCTCTGCGCCTACCCAGGCCAAGCGCGCGCTGATGGCTCGATCATAAGCCGCAGTCAGCGCGAAAGCCTTCTTCGCGAGTCCCCAAAGCGTCGCCTCGGAAAGCTCGCCGTGGCGCTCGTGCAACTCATCACTCTTATGCAACTCCTCGAGGATCCGGGGATAATCATCGGGCGAAACCACCACCGCGACGTCCTGATAATTCTTCGCGGCGGCTCGAATCAAAGTTGGGCCGCCAATGTCGATATTCTCGATGAGTTCCTGGAGCGGCACGCCTTTCTTCGCAGCCACTTTTTCAAACGCGTACAGGTTCACCACCACCATGTCGATAGTAGGTATTCCGTGCGCGGCCAGCGAACGCATGTGTTCCGGATTGCTGCGCACCGCCAGCACTCCGCCCGCAATGCTCGGGTGAATCGTTTTGAGCCGCCCGTCCAGCATTTCGGGGAATTTCGTCACTTCCGAAACTTCGCGAACCGGCACACCGGCCGCCTCCAGCACACGGGCCGTGCCGCCCGTGGAGATGATTTCGATGCCCAGGTCGCGCAAACCCTGAGCGAATTCCCCGACCCCCGTTTTGTCGGTCACGCTAATAAGGGCGCGTCTGATGTGGGCCATGCTCTAGTCACAACCTTCTTTACAATGGTAAACGTGTCTCATCCAGTTACGTTAATTCCAGGCGACGGCATCGGGCCGGAAGTCGCCGAAGCAACCATCCGCGCCGTCAACGCCACCGGCGTTTCTATCGATTGGCAGCGCGCCGATTTGAACTCAAGCATCATCGCGAAATCCGGGCAGGTGCTGCCACCGCACGTGATCGAATCGCTCGAACGAACCCGCGTGGGGCTCAAGGGCCCGGTGACCACGCCCATCGGCGGCGGATTCTCGAGCGTCAACGTCGCGCTGCGCAAGCATTTCGATCTTTTTGCCAACGTGCGACCGGTGCATTCGCTCCCCGGCCTGAAGACCCGTTTCGACGACGTGAAGATCGACATGGTGATCTTCCGCGAAAACACCGAGGATCTGTACTCGGGCCTGGAGCACGAGGTGGTGAAAGATGTGGTCACGAGCTTGAAGGTTATCACGCGCGTGGCTTCCATCAAGATCGCCGAGTATGCCTTTCAGTTCGCCAAGAAACGCGGGCGCAAGCAGGTAAGCCGCCATCCACAAGGCCAACATCATGAAGTTGTCCGATGGCCTGTTCCTGCGCTGTTGCCGCGAAGTATCGCAGCACTATCCCGAGATCGGCTACAAGGAGCTGATCGTCGACAACGCGTCCATGCAACTGGTGATGCGGCCGCAGACCTTCGATATCCTGCTGCTCCCCAATCTGTACGGCGACATCGTATCGGATCTGGCCGCAGGGCTGGTCGGCGGATTGGGTGTGGTGCCCGGCGCCAACATGGGCGATCACATGGCGGTGTTCGAGGCCGTCCATGGCAGCGCTCCCGACATCGCGGGGAAGGGCATCGCAAACCCCACTGCGCTGATGCTTTCGTCGGTGCTGATGCTGGTTCACTTGGGAGAGATTGCGGCGGCCGACCGTTTGCGCACCGCGGTGGAGCGCGTCTATGCCGAACAGCAGCATCTGCCGCCCGACGTGGGTGGCAGCGCTTCGACGGCCGAATTTACGGACGCGGTAATCGCGGGGCTGGGCTAACCGGCCCATGCGATATCTGGCTCTGGCGACCGACTATGACGGAACCCTGGCGCACGACGGCATCGTCGACGAAGATACCATTCAAGCCCTCGAACGCCTTATTCATTCGGGCCGCAGCCTGATTCTGGTGACGGGCAGGGAACTTCCGGATCTGCAATCCATTTTCCCCAAGCTGGAGCTATTCGAGCGTGTTGTCGCCGAAAACGGCGCTCTGCTTTATTGTCCTGGAACACACGAAAAACGAGCACTCGCCGAGCGGCCTCCCCAGCGTTTTCTCGACAGTCTGAAAGACCGTGGCATACCGGGTTTGAGCATAGGCGACGTCATTGTCGCTACCTGGCATCCCTATGAGACTGAGGTGATGGCCGCGATTCGAGATTCCGGTTTGGAGCTTCAAATCGTCTTCAATAAGGAAGCCGTTATGGTGCTCCCGACCGGGGTCAATAAGAGGACTGGCCTATGTGCTGCGCTCGAGGAGATGAAGCTCTCCCGGCACAATGTTGTCGGCGTCGGAGACGCGGAGAACGACCATGCTTTTCTTGAGTACTGCGAGTGTTCGATCGCGGTGGCGAATGCGATTCCTGCCCTGAAGGAAAAGGTCGACCTGGTGACTGACGCCGAGCGCGGAGCAGGCGTTGAGGAGTTGATCGACAAGCTCATCGACAATGATTTAGCGGATTTGATGCGGTCAATCCGGCAGCGGTAAGTCAACGCTGGTAACCGGTTTACTCGAACGAATCAAGTAATTGTGAATCTGGTCGGGGTATCGCCTTCGGATCGGCCGGATTGCTACGCTTCTCTCATTGCCGAGATCCAGGACCTGCGGATTCGAACTGGCCGGCCGCATTGGCTGGTGATTGACGAAGCTCATCACGTGCTCCCGTCCGACTGGGCGCCTTCATCCCCGGAGCTGACCGCCCAACTCAGCAACTTCCTGTTTATCACCGTCCACCCGGGACATGTGTCGCCGATCGCCCTGAGCAACGTAAATACCGTAATCCTTGTTGGCCACCAGCCTGGGGCCATTTTGCGCGAGTTCGCGGATGTAATTCACGTCGCAAGTCCGGAGCCTCCAGCGCGTGATCTGAAACCGGCCAGCTGGAAAATGTCGAGAAGGACGACAGCCTCACCGACCAAGAGAGTAGACAACGAATCCGGGACATGATCCAGCAGAAATATACAGTCCCTTCTTAACGCGAAAAGCGTTTTGCGGCTATCAGTGCTGGCCGGGGAAAGTCACTTTCTTAGTCACAACATCCCCGTCCCGAAGCTGGACCTCGAAATCGAGAGATTCGCCGCCCCTCGCGACCTTGATGTGATATGTGCCCGGAGCCAGATTGAAGATGGCCGGAGTGCGGTTCGATTGCAGAGCGCCGTCCAAATCAATGGTCGCGCCCACGGGCTCGGATGTAACGTTCAGCGTGCCGGTAACCTTGGCGAGCTGCAAGAAAACATCGCTATCTTGCGGAACATTGAAAACACGCGGATATGGCCGGTACCCGGTAAGTTGTACGGTTAGCGCGTGCCGTCCGGCGCTGAGGGGCAGCACGCAGGGGGTCTTGCAGGTCGCAGCGGAGTTGCCGTCGATGACTACCTGCGCGCCCGGCGGCTCAGTCAAAAACTGAACGCTCTGCTGGAAGCCCGGCTTAGTGGCGGAACCCGGCGGGGTAACAGCTGCCTGCGCTTGTGATGCGCGTTCCGGTCGCGTTCTCGCTGGCGTGGGTTCGTCATCCGTGGTCCCTGTGGAATTGTCAGGCTCCTGGTTCTCGGGAGCAGTGGCTGCGGGCGGTTTGTCGGACGCGGAAGCTTGCTTGCTTGTGGCATCCGAACCCGGCGATTGCGGCGCCTGTGATTCACCCACCGGGCTTGGCTTGGATGAATTGTCCACTGGCGGTGCGGTTGACGGTTGCGTTTCGGCGACGGCGCCCGGCGCGGGCTCCGCGTTGCGATTGAACAAATACTTCTGGGCGCCGAACAGCACCAACCCTATCAAACCAAGGCCCACCAGCAGCCAAACCAGGGTCTTGAGCAATGGGTTGCGAGGCTCGGCTTCCTCGGCGCGCATATGGAACGTTTCCGGCGGGAGGATCGCCGGTTGCTCGATGCGCGGAGGCACGGCCCCAGCAGGTGGTTTCCCAGCGGCCGGCCTTGCAGCGCCGGGAAGTTCCGCCGCCCCCCCGAACGTCGGCATGCTTTGCGCGCTGCTCCTCGGGAGCGGATGCCATCCGGGACTCAACTGCAACGCGCCAGCCAGTGCATCCACAAATTCTACGCAAGTGCCATAGCGATCGCTCGCGCTTTTCGCCAGCGCCTTCTTCAACACCATTTCCACTTGCGGCCCTAGCGTGGGGTTCAGACGCTGCGGCGCCACCGGATCTTCCCGCACGATGCGGAACAAAAGCGCGGGCAATTGATCGGCTAGAAAAGGCTTCTCGCCGGTGAGAATCTCATAGGCGATGACGGCGAGCGAAAATTGATCGGCCCGCCCATCCACGGAGTGGCCTTGCACCTGCTCCGGCGACATGTAATTCGGCGTGCCCATCATCACGCCGCTCTGCGTCATCTGCTGGGACATGATCTTGGCCACGCCGAAGTCCGTGATCTTGGCGTGCGTGCGATCGTGTATCAAAATATTGGCGGGCTTGATGTCGCGATGGACAATGCCTTTTTTGTGGGCGTAGTCGAGCGCCATCGCGGTCTGCCGGAGAATGGTCAGCGCGACTTCGCCGCGCAACGGCGGGTCATGGGTATTGAGAACTTTTTCGAGCGGCGGCCCATCCACGCACTCCATGAAAATGTAGGCCAGACCGTTTTCTTCGGCGATATCGTAGATGGTGACGATGTTCGGATGCGAAAGCATCCCGGCCGATTGGGCCTCGCGAAACAGCCGTTCGCGCAGCCGCTCTCGTTCCGTTTCATCGGTGAAATCCGACAGCCGGATGGTCTTGATGGCGATGGTTCGCCCAATGGCCGGATCCTGAGCGCGGTAGACCACGCCCGTGGCACCGCGGCCCAGCTCGTCCATTATCCGGTATCGGCCAATTTGATCCACCCTGATGCAGCTATTTTATCAGCTTGACCGATTTCAACCGAAATGCAGGACTTCAGGCGGCGCTGTGAGCGTAGTCGGCGTGGGGCAAGCCGATCCGGCTGCGCAGTTCCTCGAAACGCGGACGGTCCCGCAATTTGTCGAACTCAGTGCCCAAAAGCCGCAGGTGTAGGGAAGTGTCCCGAATCTCCACCGCGCGATCCAGATAGCGCAACGCTTCCTCTTCCTCGCCTAATCCCGAGTAAATGGCAGCGAAGCTCATGGGCGACACATAGCTCGACTCGGACCGGGTGTTTAAGATGCCGATTTCGCGCAGCGCCTCATCGCGCCGCCCGGATCTGGCGTAACAATAGCCCATATGGCCATGCACCAGGGACCCGCACTTCATCTGCGTCGCGTTGGTGAGATGCGCGATGGCGTCGGCGAACTGCCCTTTGCCCGCGCAGGCCATGCCCAAACCGAGATGCGGCAAGCCGTAATCGGTGGCCAGGCGCGACACCAGCAGATGGTGCGAGATGGATTCGTCGAAGCGGCGGCAAACGCAGTAGAGCCAGCCCAGCACAAAGTTGGGGAACAGAGACGCTGGGTCGAGTTCCAGCGCGAGCTCCACCTGGGCGATGGCCGTATCTTTTTCGCCGCGGCAGGCCAGCTGGATGCCGTAGGCGATGTGACCCACCGGATCGCTCTTGTCCAACTGAATGGACTTTTGCAGTTCTTCTTCGCCGGCGGCCCAGTCCCAGTCGAGAAGCGACAAGACCGCTCCCAACGCCACGCGCGCTTCCGGCAGCGAAGGATTCAAGGTTGTCGCGCGAACCGCCGCCTCCTTCATTCTGGCGTGCGTCTCCATGGGAGGCTGCAATCCAAAAACGGAACTGACCAGCAGTGCTTCCGAAAGCGCCGCCCACGCCGCCCCGTAGTTGGCATCGGCTTCCACGGCCTTGGTGAAAAAGGCGACGCTATTGCGGATGCTGTCCGGCGTGGCCAGCTTCCAGTGATAGCGGCCCTGCAGGTACGCGTCGCCGCTCTCGGTGCGATCGGTCTGGCGGCTCGCTATCACCGCTTCGCCGACGGGCGCTGTCAGGTCGCGCACCAGTTGTTGCGCGAGATGGTCGACACACGCAAGATCCTGCAAGCGGCCGGCGGTGGTTTCCGACCAGATGTAGGAACGATCCGCGTTCTGCAAAAGCTGCAATAACAAACGAAAACCGTCGTCATGAAATTCGATGCTGCCTTCCAGGACGTAGTCGGCGGGGTTCGCGGAACTGGATGGAACCGGGTGCGACGCGGCAGCCGTCTCGCTTGTCGCTGGAAGCGGCTGGAACTGAGCCACGATTTGAAAGTAGCCTTCCTTGATGAGCACGTGCGCCAGCCGCCGTTGGATCTCCTCGGCGGCGGATCCGGTGTCCGGCGTCGGGTTGATTAGCGAAAACGCCGCGATTTCCACGCTGCGGCGGGGAGCGATCGCGCTCACGCCATTGCCGCTGGTGCGATATTCGAAGATCGGCACGTAGCTGCCCTTACGCAGCACGATCCGGACGGAGTCCTCGCGGCCCTCCAGCCGGTAATATTCTTCCAGTTTGTAGCGCAAGCGGCGCGCCTCCACGCGGACGATCGAGTCGACGCGCGGGTCGAAGGCTTCCCGGCGGTCGAAGACCTCGAGTCCGATCAGGTACTCCTTCAGCCGGTGCGGCTGGCCGAGGAGGCTTTCTTCGACCACAAACTGCAGGAAACGGCGGATGCGATGCGATTGTATGAATGCGCGGCTACGCAGGATGAGATCCAGGGCGGCCCGGATCTCGGCAGCAGGGACGCCGTTCAATGCTGTGGCGGTCTCTTCAGGGCGGTTCATGACGGTGGACATCATCTCAATTGTTCGACACCGTTCCGAAGTAACCCGTTACATAGTTCTTTGTTCTTTTCGGGGATTTGAACTTCCTGGCAGGAATTGGCCGGAAAACCAACAAAGTGCGGGCCTGGCGGCCTAGCCGTTCGCTTTGTCCGCTGCGACCATGGATTGTAAAATCTGGTCGGAGACTTCCTTGACGGCCCCCGGTGAGTGCGCCAGAAACAGCGTATTGGTCTTATCGCTCTCGCCAATGGACTTCAGCGTGTCGAAGTATTGCGTGACCATCACCAATTGCATCACTTCTCGCGCGGACGCCCCTTCGACCACCTTCTGGAATTGTTCGATGGAAACCTGCAGCCCCTCGATGATGGCTTTCCTCTGGTTCGCGATACCTTGTCCCTGCAGGGCCTTGCTCTCCGCTTCAGCCTCGGCCTTTTTCACCACCAGGATCTTTTCGGCTTCGCCCCGGGCGTTTGCGGCCACCTGCTCGCGCTGCGCCGCATTGATATCGTTCATGGCCGACTTCACTTTGGCATCGGGAACGATGTCGGTTACCAGCACATTGACAATTTCATACCCGAACAGAGCCATATCCGCGTCCAGCTCCTGCTTCACCGCCGCTGCGATGCTGGACTGGCTGGCGAACACTTCATCCAGCGTCATTCCGGGGACGTGCCCCAGGATCACCTGCTCCACATAGGACTTGATCTGCGCCTCCGGATCGGAAAGCTTGTAGTAGGCGTCGTAGACTTTTTCCGGGCGAACGCGATTCTGGACGGAGATGGGAATGGTGACGAACACGTTGTCTTTGGTCTTCGTCTCCATGGTCAAAGTGATCTGATTCACACGCAGGCTCACGTAGCCCGCCACGGAATCGAAGAACGGCCGCTTCCAATTTAGTCCCGGCTCGGCGACTCGCAGAAACTTACCGAATCGCGTGATCACGGCGACCTGGGCGGTGTTGACGGTGAAAAAGCTTCCAAAGATGAGGTACAGCAGGATGAATCCCGCGATTATCACCGGGATCAGGTACAACAGGTACAGCTGACCCATTGGTCCTCCTCGCTAGAGGTTCATGCTAGCAATGTCCACGGGTGAACGGTAGCCTTGCACCACAACGATGCCGCTTTCTGTAACGTGATAAAGCTGGCGGTCGCTCTCCAGATCGTAGCCGATGGTGGTGTCGGGTGGGACCCGCACGTTCTTGTCCAGGATGGCCCGCCGCACCTTGGCTCGACGTCCGATATCGCAATTATCGAAGATGATCGAGTCTTCCACCGAGGCATGCGAATGGACGCGAACGCCGCGGCCAATGACGGAGGTCCTCACAATGCCGCCGGAAAGAATGGTGCCTCCCGCGACAATGGAATCCAGGGCTTCGCCGCGCCGGCCGTCACTATCGAAGATGAACTTAGCCGGAGCGTCGAAATAGCCGGCGGTGCGGAGCGGCCACTGCCGGTTGTATAAATTCAGCTCCGGCGATACCGACCGGAGGTCCATGTTGGCGTCGTAGAATGCATCCAAAGTACCCACATCACGCCAGTAGACGGGCGCGCCGGGCGGGTCGCCAGGGATCCGATTGGTTTGAAAATCATAGGCATACATGTCGGCCCGCCCAATCAGTCCCGGCAGAATGTCGCGGCCGAAATCATGCGAGCTGTGCTCCTTCTCTCCGTCCACGCGCAGTTCGTCCAGCAGCAGCTTGGTGGAAAAAAGATAATTGCCCATGGACGCGTAGACGCGGTTGGGATCGCCCGGCATGGTGGGGGCGTCGGGCTTCTTCTCGTGAAACCCGGCGATCAGCCCGTCTTCGCGCGTTTCCAGCACTCCGAATTCGACGGCCTGCTCCTTCTCCACCGGAATGGCCGACACCGTCACCTGCGCGCCCGCGGTCGATGTGGAACTCGATCATCTCGCGGATGTTCATTCGATAGATATGGTCGGCGCCGAAAATCGCAACCACGTGCGGCTCGGCCTGCTCTATCAGGTTTATATTTTGATAAATGGCGTCGGCGGTGCCGCGGTACCAATCCTCGCCCTGAGAGCGCATCTGCGCGGGAACCGGAATGATGAAGTGATTACGCAGCAGGCTGGAGGCTTCCCAACCCTCGCGCAAGTGCTCCAGCAGCGACTGGCTCTTGAACTGAACCAGGACGTAGATGGAATAGATCCCTGAGTTAATCAGGTTGCTGAGTACGAAATCGACAATCCTGTACCGCGCTCCAAAGGGAACCGCTGGCTTCGCGCGTTCCTTGGTGAGGGGATAGAGGCGGGTGCCCTTGCCTCCAGCTAATACAAATGCGAGCACGCGCAATTGCATCTATGTGGGTCTCCGATCGAATGATTGCCAACAGCAGCCATGCCTATTCTGGCAGATGGCGAGCCAGTCGCGAAAGAGCAAAAGTCGTTTCCCGACATTTATATCCGTCCGCCTAAGAGATGGCCGCACGGTGGGGTATGTTTCGATTCAATTTCTCGTAACACGTTCGCTGGTGCATTCGATCTCGCGATCGTGTAATATCCGATGAAAGCAGTCTAGAGCCACTAAAGAAAGGCACCGTCAGCAGGCGTAAGCCACGCAAAGGAGACTATACGTGCAAAGCAAAATGATCCGGGTAACCCTGTTCGTTGGGGTGTTTCTTTCTGTTTTGGTGGCACTGGCGATGGCCGCGCAGGACAGATTCACGGTGAAAGTTCCGAACGGGCTCTCGTTCTCCGAGTTCAAGGGATATGAAGACTGGCAGGCTGTTAGCCCGAGTTTGACCGACTCCACAAACGTGATGAGACTCATCGTTGCGAATCCCGTAATGATTGACGCTTACAAGAAAGGCGTTCCCGGCAACGGGAAACCCTTCCCCGACGGCTCGAAGATTGCGAAAATTGAGTGGCGGCCGAAGAAATTAACCGGTGCCCCTTTTTCCGTAAGCGCGCCAGACACGGTGCCTGGCGATCTGGTTGGGGTCGAGTTCATCGAGAAGGATAGTAAGAGATTCTCGGACACGCACGGATGGGGGTATGCCATGTTCTACCGCGATGCCGCATCCGATACGTTCAGGCCTGCCACCTCGGCTGATAAGCCGCCGCAGAACAACGACGCCAAGTGCGGGGCTGCGTGCCATAATCTAGCGGCGGCTAAAGATTATATTTTTACGGACTACCCGAAGAGGTGAGCTAGCGTCGCGGCGCACGCGCTGCAATTGCCGGGCTAAAGCACTGGGATAAATCTCGGCGAACGGTCGCGCTCAACTCTGCGAAGGGAAACACCACCGTCTCGTTTGGGAAAAGATTGCTGACCGTCAAGGTCTGCGCTGGGAGCGGAAGTTTAACGTCTTGGTCCGGGTAAAGGATCGTCGCCCCCGGCCCATACGCGCCGTTCCCCTGCTTTTTGCCGCCCTCCGCCCTATGTGTGAAGTGAAGGTTCCCGTCAACGGCAACGGTCATCGGCTGGCCTTCCTCGGGCACGCCATTTGCCCACGCGAGCTTGATTTCACCCTCATGAGTATCAACCCGGCACGTCAGAATCAGGCGGTACATGTCCACCTTGCCCGGAAATTTCGTCGATGCGACCTGCCGCACTATATCCGCTGTCAGTGTCGGCGCTGCAGTTGTTGGCGATTGACCAGCAGGTCGATCACTCCGCCCGGAATGCCATTCTTCCGCCCCGCCCGCTTGAGCCGACAAAGCTCTTCCGAATGCGATTTGCGTGGCTTCATCCGGCATACTGCCGCCGGCCCCCATCGCGCCGTGCAAGAGAGCCATTGTTTTCGTATCAGGATCGGGGCCGCGCGTTGCTGCTTCAACGTCTCTGGGTGTGAGCCCGCTCGTCAACATGCTCACCAGCATCGCCGCGACTGTAGGATCCGGATGCGCGGCGTCGAAGTGCTCTACCGAGAGACCGCCGTACATGAGAGCATCGCTGTGACACCCGCCGCAGTATTTCTGGAGTACAGCATTCTGCTGTGGAACTGGCATGAAGTGGGCGCCATCTGCGTCTTCCGCGCGCGCTGTGGAACCCAAACTCAGGCAACCCACTACCGCGATCACGACCACCGTTATTTTGAGCGATACATTCGACCGATGGTTCACACTCTGCCTCCGCCCACGCCGCAAACCGTTGTCGTCTCAAATCATATATGATTCGCCCAAGGTATGGTGAGAGTCGTATTTTCGGCAGCCATGCTGAGTCATAATTGATTCAAATGGCGACCGAGGAACCTCCAGCGAACGCTGACAACCTCGAAACCTTGGCCACTCGCACCATCGGCTCGCGGATGACGAACGCTACCCTCGTCATCGGCAACTTTCATTTGCTGCGGCTGATCGGCGAAGGCGGCATGGGACATGCCGCGGCCCTCCTGGAACTCCACAAACGCAAAGGAGTTCCCTGGGAGCCCTCCGATCATGGCTTCGTTTTTCCGAAAGACCAAGTCGAGGCGTTCGCTCAACGACTGATGCGCCTCAACCAGCCACCAACCACCAACAACCAACAGCCAATAACCAACAACCAGCGACCGTGAGGGAGCGCGACCCTGTGCTACGATTTAGTCTGATACCGCAGTCATGATTCGTGCCTATCGCGGCATCGTACCCCGGATCGCCGCTTCCGCTTACATCGATCAGAGCGCGCAGGTGATTGGAGACGTGGTGGTCGGCGAACGCTCCAGCATCTGGCCCAATGTCACTGCGCGCGGCGACGTGAATGAAATTCGCATCGGTGATGAGAGCAACATTCAGGACAATTCGGTGTTGCATTGCGACGCCGGCCGGTTTCCGCTGCATATCGGGAATCGCGTCACCGTGGGCCACATGGTGATGCTGCACGGCTGCACCGTTGAGGACGAATGCCTGATCGGAATCGCCGCCGTGATCTTGAATGGCGCGAAGATCGGAAAGGGTTCGGTGATTGCCGCGGGCGCGGTGGTGCCCGAGGGCGCTGAGATTCCCCCGCTCAGCATGGTGATGGGTGTGCCCGCCAAGGTGAAGCGATCCGTCACCGAGGAAGAACGCGAGCGCTTTCGCCTGAACACCGACCGTTACGTGGAAGCCGCGCGGATTTACCGGGACGAACCGGCTTGAAGATCCGACGGTCGTGCCAGAAGAAACACGTCATAGATGATCAAAGCAGTCAAAGGCACTCGCGATATCCTTCCCCCTTCCAGCACGCTCTGGAACCAGGTGGAAGCAATTACGCGCGAGGTGTTTCGAGTCTACAACTATCAGGAAATCCGGACGCCGATCCTTGAGGAGACTGCGTTATTTGCGCGCGGCGTCGGCGAGGAAACCGACATCGTCAGCAAGGAAATGTACACCTTTGACGATCGCGATGGAAGTTCGCTCACTCTGCGCCCGGAAGCCACCGCGTCCGTGATGCGCGCCTATATCGAACATCACCTGGACCAAAAGCCGGGATTGCAGAAGCTCTACTACATCGGCCCAATGTTCCGGCGCGAGCGTCCGCAGAAGGGCCGCTACCGCCAGTTCTATCAGATCGGCGCCGAAGCCATCGGTTCGGAATCGCCGATGGTGGATGCCGAGGTGATCGAGATGGTGATCGATCTGCTCCGGCGCGCGGGCCTGGAGCGGCTTTCAGCTTCTGCTCAATTCGGTCGGCGATCAGAATTGCCGCCCGCAGTACGTAGCGCTGCTGAAGGAAAAGCTGCGGCGACGTCGTGTCGCGGCTGTGCGACGATTGCCAGCGGCGCGCCGAGACCAATCCGTTGCGCGTGTTGGATTGCAAGGTTCCCGAAGATCAGCCGATCATCAACGCGCTGCCGTCCATCCAGGATCATCTATGCGAGCCGTGCCGCGAGAACTTCGCCGCAGTGCGCGCGAATCTGGATGATCGAGGAATTCGCGTACGAAGTCCGGCCCCGCATGGTGCGCGGGCTGGATTACTACATGCGCACGACGTTCGAGATCGTGCATGGCTCGCTCGGCGCGCAGAATTCGGTGCTCGGCGGCGGGCGTTACGACGGCTTGGCCGAATCGCTTGGCTCGCGCGTGCATTCGCCTGGCATTGGCTTTTCCATTGGTGAGGATCGGCTGGTGATGAGCCTGGAACAAGCCACAACTGTCAAGGAAGATCCGTCTGGTGATAGTGACTTTCACCGCGGGCGAGGCAACCCGGCGAGCTGCCGCAAGCGCTGCGGCCGAATTGCGCTCGCAAGGGATCCGCGTCGAAGTGGCTGAAGGAAAACTGAAAAGAGTTTTCGAGATCGCCAACAAACTGAACGCGCGCGTGGCCTTGATTTGCGGCGAGAACGAAACCGCCGCGGGCGAAATTTCAATGAAAGATATGGAGAGTCAGGTGCAAGTGCAAATTGGTCGTGAATTGCTCCTCGAAAAGGTGAAAGAATGCCTGAGCAAGTACCTCTAGATTTTTTGGGCGAGCTGCGCCGCACCCACACCTGCGGCCAGTTGCGCGCCTCCGACGCCGGGAAGACCGCCCTGCTGATGGGTTGGGTGCATCGCCGGCGCGATCTCGGCGGCGTCTTCTTTATTCATCTGCGCGATCGCGATGGCGTCACGCAATTGGTGTTTCACGCCGACGCCGGCGCGGAGTTGCACGCCAAGGCCGAGATGCTTGGCTCCGAATACGTGATCGCGGTGGAGGGCACCGTTGCCAAGCGCACGCCCGAGACCGTCAATCCGACGCTCGCCACGGGCGAAGTGGAGCTGGTCGCTTACGAAGCTTTGGATCTTGAACGAATCGCGCACGCCGCCCTTCCCGATGGAAGAAACCGTCGACGTGAAGGAAGACGCGCGGCTGAAATACCGTTATGTCGATCTGCGCCGTCCGCACATGCAGCGCAACATCATGCTGCGCTCGAAGATCAGCTTCGCCGTGCGCGAGTTTCTGTACGGCCAGGGCTTCCTCGAAATCGAGACGCCGTTCATGACGCGCTCCACGCCCGAAGGCGCGCGCGATTATCTGGTTCCCAGCCGCGTGCAGCCCGGCTCGTTCTATGCGCTGCCGCAATCGCCGCAGATCTTCAAACAACTTCTGATGGTGAGCGGCTACGAGAAATATTTCCAGATCGTGCGCTGCTTCCGCGACGAAGATTTGCGCGCCGACCGGCAGCCCGAGTTCACGCAGATCGATCTCGAGATGTCGTTCCCGCAGCAGGAGCGCATCTACGAAGTGGTGGAGCCGATGCTCCAGCGCGTGTTTGAAGTGGCCGGCTTCGAGGTTGCGAAACCATTCCCGCGCCTGACTTACGCTGCAGGCCATGCGATCCTACGGCAGCGATAAACCCGACCTTCGCCTGCCGCCCTTTCACGTGTCTGGAGGTGTGAGAATCCTGGCAACTCGGCTTGACGTTTCCGCCGGTCGCGATTCACATTCCGAAGACTGGCGCGTTGAGCCGCAAAGAGCGCGACGAGTTGAAAGAGTATGGAACCGAGCGCGGGCTGCGCGTCTATGACGATCTGAAGAAGCTGGATCCGAAGCTCGTGGAACAGGCCCGCGCGGCCTCGGGCGCAGCTGAGGACGATCTGCTGCTGATCGCCGGATGGCCCGGCGCTCCACAAGGACAGCGTCCCGAAGAGACGTTCTATCAAGCTTGCGGACAGCTTCGGCTTGTTCGCGGGGCAGAAATATAACGACCGGCACAAACTCCTGGACCCGCAGAATTTCAAGCCGCTCTGGGTGGTGGATTTCCCGATGTTCGAATGGGACGCCGAAGAGAACCGCTGGAATGCCGCGCATCATCCGTTCACTTCCGTTCACGACGAGGATCTCGACAAGCTGACCAGCGATCCCGCGCGCTGCCGCGCAAAATCGTACGACATGGTGCTGAATGGCACCGAGCTCGGCTCAGGCTCCATTCGTATCCATCGCCGCGACGTGCAGGCCAAGGTTTTCTCGGCGCTCGGATTCTCGGATGAGGAGGCCAAGCGGCGCTTCGGATTTTTGCTCGAAGCGCTGGAATACGGCGCGCCGCCGCACGGCGGCATCGCGCTGGGGCTGGACCGCCTGGTGATGATCCTGGCCGGTGAGACCTCCATTCGCGAAGTGATTCCGTTCCCGAAAACCGCCCGCGGCAGCGATCTGATGTGCGAAGCGCCGTCGTCTGTTCCCGAGCGCGTGTTGCGCGAGCTGGGCATCCGCATCGCCGGGCGCACCGGCGAAGACGTAGAGTGGAAGCATGCCGGCGGCAAACGCGGTAAGCATCGAAGGCGTGTGGAAGTATTACGGCGATTATCCCGCGCTGCGCGACATCTCGTTCAACGTCGATGGCGGCTCGTGTCTTGCGCTGCTCGGCCGCAACGGCGCCGGCAAAACAACTTTGCTGCGCATTCTCGGCGGTCTCTCGAAGGCCGCGCCGCGGCCGCGTCTCCATCCTTGGTAAAGATGCCCGCGCCGGCAGCACCCGCCAGCGCATCGGCATTTTGGGCCATGGCATCGGCGTTTACGAAGAGCTATCGGCGTTCGAGAATTTGAATCTGTTCGGCCAACTTTACGGTTTGGACGATCCGCGCCGCACCGCCACCGAGTGGCTGGAGCGTACCGGTCTCGATCGCGTCCGCGACGGCCTGGTGCGCGAATTTTCCCGAGGGATGCGCCAGCGCCTGGCCATCGCGCGCTGTTTCCTGCATCAGCCGTCGCTGCTGTTGTTGGACGAGCCTTTTACTTCGCTCGACGATCGCGCCATCCAGGTGCTGCAAGACCTGCTGAAATCCGCGCTGGCCGAGGGCCGGACCATCATCCTGTCGACGCATCAACTGCGCGAAGCGCTGGAACTCGCCACCGATGTCGCGCTCATCAATCGCGGCAAACTCGCCTTTCGCGGCCCACGCACCTGGGAAATGTTGGAAGATCCCGGCTGGCTGTACCGTCATTACGGAGAAGCATGAAGTTTCTGCGCCAGACGCTGGCGATCGCCGCCAAGGATCTGCGCTCGGAAATTCGCGGCAAGGAGGCCGTGAATGCTTCGGTTTCGTTCGCGCTCGTGATCCTGCTGCTGTTCAGCTTCGCTTTCGATCTGGAACCCGAGCATGATCCGCGAGATCTCGGGCGGCTTGCTGTGGCTGGTATTCGCCTTCGCCGGCACGCTGATCCTAAACCGCAGTTTTGCGCGCGAGCTGGTGAACGATTGCCTGGACGCTCTGCTCGCCTCGCCACTCAGCGGCGCGCAGCTCTTTTTCGGAAAATGCATCGCCAACTATGTGTTGATCGTGATTGTGGAATGCATCAGCCTGCCGGTCTTCGTCATTTTCTATAATGTCGTGCCACAGCGCCTCGCTTTGCTGTTCTTGGTGATGCTGCTCGGCACATGGGGCATCACCGTAATCGGAACCATGTTCAGCGCTATGACCGTGAATCTGCGCCTGCGTGAGCTGATGCTGCCGACGCTTGATTTATCCAATGCTCATTCCGGCATTGATCGGGGCGATTGAGCTCAGCCGCGTCCTGATCACTGGTGGTCCGCTGGCCGAGAACACGTTTTGGTTCCGCGCTTTGGTGGCGTTCGACGTCATCTTCACCATTTTGGCTTTGGCTTTGGTAGAAATTGTTCTGGTGGGTTGAAAACCATGCGTCTAAAAATCATTTTGACTTTGTCGGTGCTGGCCGGGGCGATCCTCGCCTGGAACCTCTACCGTATTTTTCTCCAGGTTCCCGATGAAGCCAACCAAGGCGCCATCTTCCGTATCATCTATTTCCATGTGCCCGCCGCTATCACATCGTTCACGGGCTTCTATATCGCGATGTTCTTGAGTGTCGGATATCTGGTTCGCAAGGACCTCCGGCTGGATTCCATCGCTGCATCCATCAACGAAGTGTCGCTCGCCTTCGCCACCATCACCATCTGTACCGGGAGCATTTGGGGCCGCATCATCTGGGGCATTTGGTGGACCTGGGACGCGCGTCTTACATCGTACTTTGTGTGCCTGCTGATCTACTTCGGCTATTTCATGCTGCGTCGCGCCATCGACGACCCCACCACGCGCGCACGGCTATCTGCAGCGTTTTCTATATTTGCGTGCGTCGATATAGTGCTGGTCTGGAAATCGATTGAATGGTTCCGCACGCAGCATCCAGGCCCGGTCTTGGAAATACGAGGCGGCGGCGGGATGGCGCCTGGAATGGAATCGCCGCTGTGGTGGAACTTCCTGGCCCTGCTGATGCTGGCGACGGCTTTGGTCCTCATCCGCACCAGGCAGGAAACCATGCGACTTGAGATCGATGCGCTGCGCCGTCACGCCAATGCGTTTTAAGGAGCGATCATGAGCCCACAAAACTTCACCTTCATGTTTTTTGGCTTTACGGTCGCCTGGCTGATCATCGTCGGCTACGTGATCTCGATCGCCCTGCGCGAAAAGAAGCTACGCCAGGAACTCGATCGCGTGAAGCGAATGGTTGAGGAAGGTGAGCAGTCGAGAAGGTAACCGGCGCTAGCTGCACACGTCTAAAATCGTGACTTCGGGCCGGCAATTCACGCGCACGCCTCGAATGCTTCCCACGCCGCGCGTAACATAAACCTGTCGCCCGTTCCATTGTTTCAGCCCGGCAATGAAGCGCTTATCGCGCACCGGCACGAAACGCTCTCCTAGAAACGGCAACACCACCTGCCCGCCATGCGTGTGCCCGCTCAGCATCAGATTCCAAGGCCGATCCGCCAGCCGGTCTTTCGTATCGGGATTGTGCGCCAGAAGAATCGTCGTATCCTCAGGCCGGCACATCTGCGAACGCAAGATCGATACCCATGCGCTCGCTCCAGAGATCTGACACTCCGGCAAAGCGCAAGGCTTGATCGCGGACGCGTACAATTTCGGACCGGTTGTGCAACAGCGAAACATTGCCATCGCGCAGCAGGCTCCGAATCACCGAACTGTCCTTGAGCCCGCCGACTGACGCACTCCAACGGCCTCCATCATGATTGCCCAAGCTCGCAAACACCGGCGCAGCACTCGACAAGCGCCGAAGAATGCGCGCGTATTCTACTTCGTCGAAGGGAGCAGCATCAGTGACAAAATCGCCAGTCAAGCAGATCACGTCGGGGTTGGCCTCGAGGCCGAGCTCAACCGAATTCTCAATCAACGAGAAAGGCACCACCGAAGATGCGTGGAAATCGGACAACTGCAAAATCCGGACGCCGCTCGCGAGGTTCTCGCACGGCAATTTCACCCGATGATACGTGCGCTCCAGCCAGTTCGGCTCCAAGCCAAACGCATACACGGGCGCACAGCTAGCTGCGACGGGGATAAGCGAAAGGAGCTTCCTGCGGTTCACCAATTCTATTTTCGCACTTTCGTGCTGGTGGGCCTAGTTACTTAGGTTCTAGTACGCGCCGCCGGCGATTGCATCGACAAAAGCCCGCGGGATCGGCCACGCTCCGTACACTTGACGCTCGCTACGGTGAAACGTTCCCGCCACTAGAACACCGCTCAAGTCGGCTGGGTCGGGTTTCCGATTCACCTTGGAGAACGCCCGGCCTAATGCACTCGTGGTGCCCTCAAACTGGGTCAGTAACGCCGAGGCCGCGGTCGCGTCCTTGCATGTCACCTGCACACCGAGCTGCAGCTGATTCGCGGGATCCGCGCCAATGCTAAGCAGGATCTGCTCCGCACCTTGTAACGCCGGTACGTACGCCTTTGCAGCCGCCGGCAGCGAATCCATCGTCTGCAGCGCTGCCGCGGGAATCAAAGCCCACATAGGCTCGGTCGGCGGCGCCAACGCCAGTTTCACAGATTGGCTGGTCACTTGGTACGCCGCGAAATCATCCGGACCGATAGCCATCGCCAACACGTCGCGCTTCACGGGATAAAACGAAATCCGGCGATTCGGCTGGCTACCCGCGACTACGCAAAAATCACTGTGACACGATCCGCCTTGCCGCGCCGCATAGTCCTTCAGATTCTTCCAATGAAAGCGCCCGCGCAGAGCGAAATAAACCTTGCCGTCTTTAAAGGCTGCGGCAATAGCGTCCAAATCCTGGCGATAGTCGAACTTCGTTTCGTTCACGAACTGCTGATAGTCGGCGTCTTCAACGGCCTTGGAGCCTGCCACCAAGTCGAGAATCCCGGACCGCCGCAGCGCGTTCACGTCGATGTACACGACGCTCGCGTTGGAGGTGGGCAGAAGGACTACCAGGTCGCTCGGCCGCGCCACGCTGTGCGCTCGATGAAACCAATAAACGCCGCCGCCAGCCGCTAAAGCGCACACCGCCACCAACAGCGCGATAATCTTGCCGAGTTGAAGGCGGGGCCGTCCACAGGCACGTTATACCGCCGCGGCGGTTTCCGTCATCCGCGATTCTTTCCACAGATCGATGTAGGGGCGCAGTGATTGCATCATGGCCCGGAATTGCGCCAAATCCAGCGATTGCGCGCCATCGCTCATGGCCTTTTCAGGCGCCGGATGCACTTCCACAATCAGCCCGTCCGCGCCAATCGCAACGCCCGCGCGCGCCAGAGCCGGAACCAGACTGCGCTTGCCCGTGGCATGGCTCGGGTCCAGGATCACCGGCAAATGTGTCAATTCGTTGAGCGCGGCCACGGCCACGATGTCGCACGTGTTGCGCGTCACGGTTTCAAACGTGCGGATTCCACGCTCGCATAGAATCACATTCGGATTGCCATGCGCCACCACGTATTCCGCCGACATCAGCAACTCCTTGATGGTCGAACTCATGCCGCGCTTCAGCAACACCGGCCGGCTGCACTTGCCAAGCGTCTTGAGCAGGGCGAAATTCTGCATGTTTCGCGCGCCGATCTGCAGCACGTCGGCGTATTCCGCCACCAGGTCCACATCGCGATCGCTCATCACCTCCGTGATGATGCTCAGGCCGGTGGCTCGCTTGGCTTTGGCCAGCAGCTTCAAGCCTTCCTCTTCCATGCCCTGGAAATCATAGGGTGACGTGCGCGGTTTGAATGCCCCGCCCCGCAGTAGTTTCGCGCCCGCTCGCGCCACGCCCTCGGCCGCCTGCATGATCTGCTTCTCGGATTCCACCGAGCACGGCCCCGCCATGACGATGAACTCGTCGCCGCCGATTTCGCAGCCGTCCACGCGAATCCGCGTGCGCTCGCTGCGGTACTCCTTGCTGACAAATTTGTAAGGCGCCGAAATGCGCACTGCCTTCTCCACTTGCGGCATCGCTTCCACCGATTCCAGGCACGCTGTCGTGTCACCCGTGCCCACCGCGCCGATCACGACGCGCTCCTCGCCCTCGATGGCGTGAATCTTGTAGCCGAAGTCCCGAATGCGCTCACACACTTGCTCGATCTCCTCTTTGGTGGAGTGGAGTTTCATCGAGATGATCATCGTTCTATCTCCTCAAAAATGAAAAACCCACTCTTTCGAGTGGGTTGCTTTTTCTAACTAGAATTGCTTAAGCCAACGCCACTCGCCCCGATTCAGGCGCTAAACCAGTACCAAAATCGAAACGAGTTGTAGGCGCTACGACGCATGAAGCCCCAGTATATGCGCAACCCGAGGCCCAGCGCAAGGCCGGGCGGGCTAAACATGGGACCGTGGACGCCAGCGGCCCGAAAGTGAAAGAATATCTCGTGGCATGAAAATACTCGCGGCCCTATCCCTATTAACCGCATTGACCGCGGCCTCGCTCGCCGCCCAAGCTCCTGCGCCGCCCTCCGCGCCCGCCCGCCCCCGCGGAAACATGCTCATCAGCCGGGCCGTCCCCGATCTCGCCGCCGTCGAACGCGGGCAGAAAACCTTCTCCGCCAATTGCGGCTTTTGCCATGGGACCAACGCGCAAGGCGGCGACACAGGACCCGATCTAGTGCGCTCCCCACTCGCCCTGGATGACGAACGCGGCGATAAAATCGGGCCCGTGATCCTGCAGGGCCGCGCCGGTAAAGGCATGCCCGCTTTTCACCTGCCCGCCGACCAGATCCAGGATATCGCGGCCTTCCTCCGCTCCCGCCAGCAGGCCGCCATCGATCGCAACGCTTACACCATCCTCAATGTGGTTACTGGCGATCGTCAAAAGGGCCGCGAGTACTTTGACGGTGCGGGACGTTGCAACACTTGTCATTCCCCCACCGGCGACCTCGCCGGCCTCGCCAAGAAATATGACGCTGTTACGCTGCAGTCGCGACTCCTGTATCCGCGGTCACGCCCCGGAGAGCCACCGGTCCGATCTCAAGTCACCGTCACTCTCGCTTCCGGTCAGACCTTCTCCGGCACTCTCGATTATCTGGACGATTTCGACGTCGCCTTACGCGACGGCGCCGGAGATTATCACTCGTTCGCCCGCGACCCCCGGATGAAGATTGACGTCCATGACCCGCTGGCCGCACACGCCGAGTTGCTTAAGAAATATAGCGATGCCGACATGCACAACCTTCTCGCTTACCTGGTGACCCTGAAATGAAGCTCACGCTAGTTGCATCCACACTGGTTACATTCTGGCTGTTGGGATTTTCGCTCTTCGCCCAAGGTCTCGATCCCGCTCAGTTACTCAAGCCTCCAACCGATACTTGGCCCACTTACAACGGCGATTACTCTGGACGCCGTTTCAGTCCGCTCTCACGCATTAACTCGTCCAACGTTACCGCGATGACTTTGGCCTGGGAATACCGTCTGGACGCTGGCACCGGCGCTCTGACCTCCTCCATCAAATCCACTCCGCTCGAAGTTCGCGGCGTCCTCTATTTCACGCTTCCCGATCACGCCTGGGCCGTAGATGCGCGCACGGGACGCCAGCTTTGGCATTACCAATGGGAGTCTCACGGTGGCATTCACATCGGCAGCCGCGGTTTCGGGATGTACGGTAACTGGCTCTATTTCGAAACGCCCGACAATTATCTGGTCTCGCTCAATGCAAAAGACGGCTCCGAGCGCTGGCACGTTGAAATCGCCGACGTGAACCAGGAATATTTTTCGACCCCCGCGCCGATCGTGATCCGCAATCACATCATCGTGGGCGTGGGCGGCGATTCGCTCGACGTCCCGGGTTATCTCGAATCGCGCGATCCGGAAACCGGCCAGTTACAATGGCGCTGGAACACGACGCCGCGCAAAGGCGAGGCCGGAGCCGACACTTGGCCCAATCCTGAGGCGATGGAACATGGCGGCGGAATGACATGGGTTCCCGGCACTTACGATCCCGAACTCAATCTCTACTATCTCGGCACGGGCAATCCGAACCCGGTGATGGCGGGCCAAGGCCGCAAGGGAAGTAACTTGTGGACCTGCTCCATCGTGGCCTTGAATCCCGATACCGGCAAACTGGCGTGGTATTTTCAGGCTTCGCCGCATGATACCCACGATTGGGACGACGCGGAAACTCCCGTACTCATCGACGGCGAGATCGAAGGGCGGCCTCGCAAACTTCTCGCGCAATCCAGCCGCAATGGCTACTTCTTCCTGCTCGATCGCACCAACGGCAAGAACATCCTGTCGAAGCCTTTTATCGATCTCAACTGGTCCAAGGGGCTCGACGCGAAGGGCCAGCCCATCGGCAATCCCGCCAAGGAGCCTCAGCCAGACGGCACGCTCGTGATCCCTGCCCAAGGCGGCGCCGCGAATTGGCCATCGCCCAGCTTCGATCCGCAAACTGGGCTCTTCTACGTCAACGCGGTATCGTCCTACAGCCTTTTCTACCTTACCGACACGGGCGACAAACCCGAAGGCTACGGCGGCCGGGATTCCGGTGTCTACTCCACGCTCGCGCTCAAGGCCATCGACTACCGCACCGGCCAAGTTCGCTGGACGCACGACTATCAGCGCGGCGGCGGATCCATCGGCATCTTGACCACTGCGGGCAAGCTGCTATTTACCGGCGATCCCTCGGGCAACTTCATTGCCTATGACCCAGCTTCTGGAAAAATTCTGTGGCACGCGCATCTCATCAGCGCGCTAAGCAACGGACCAATGACTTACGAACTCGATGGCCGTCAGTATGTCGTCGCAGGCGCGGGCGATACGTTATACGGCTTCACCATTCAGCAGTAGAAGCATCTGATTATTTCAGTGTGCCGGGTGACGCGGAGTCGCTCGGCTGCGGGCGGGCGACGCAATAATGTGATAGATTCTCCCAAACGATGCGGATTCTACGCGCGGAGATTCTAGCAGCGGCGTTCTCCGCTGTAGTCGTTGCGCAAGCGCCTCCCGATCAGCCGAAGGCCCTGACTGTCGGCGCCGGCGTTAGCCCGCCGCGAATTACCCACAAAGTGGAACCAGAATATTCTCCTCTCGCGCGTGCCGACCGTGTGCAAGGAACGGTTGTCTTCCAGATCATCGTCGATGAGCACGGGCTTCCCAGGGATTTCCAAGTGATCAGCCCGCTCGGCTTCGGCCTCGATGAGAAGGCCGAGCAGGCAATCACCAAGTGGCGCTTCGCCCCAGGGATGAAAGACGGACAGCCGGTGCCCGTGATTGCACGGATTGAAGTCGACTTTCGCTTTCCTCAAATTTGGTTCGATGCAAAAGCCGAACAGCGCCGTACGTCCTTCAACGTAGCTCTCAAGAGCCTGGGCGAGACTAACGCGGCCGCCAAAGATCAGGCCGTCGAAACGGTTCAAGAGCTTGCTGGGGAGAAGTACCCGGCCGCGATGTACCTTGCCGGGCTTTGGAAAATGGATGGTGACAAGAACGTCGTCAAAGATACCGCCAGCGGCTGGGTGCTGATTCAACAAGCTGCTGACCACAACTACGGCCCGGCGTTATACGAGGTCGCCATTCGATCACTCAGAGCCGGCGGCGACCCTGCCGAAATGGAAAACGATCGTCAGAAACTGCGCGATGCCGCAGTTCTTGGCAGCGCCCAGGCGCAATTCTATCTTGGGCAAGCCTACGAGGCCGGCGTCGGCGTGCCCAAGGAGCCCGATCGCGCACGCCGCTATTTCCGTTTGTGCGCCAGCAGGGGCGACCCGCACTGCCAATATCACCTGGGGCGCCTGTTGCTGGACAAACCGGGCCGCTCGGAAGACGACTATGTGCAAGCACTCGCCTGGCTTCAACTTGCGGCCGATCGAAAAATCTCCGAGGCTCGTATCATGCTGGATCGGGAACAGCCGCAGTTATCCACTGCACAAGCCGCTTTGGTGAGTACGTGGAAGTCTCAACTTTCCGGCGCACACCTCAGCCAGTAGACACTAACGCCTCGACAGTAAGTCTGAGTAACTCGGCAGCCCCGGGATCCCGCGCGCGTTCATCACGGCCCGCAACACCGCTCGAGCCATCACCTCGGCCGCCAGCGCTCCGATGGCCCCGTGATTGGCACGCGTCGAATTCGCGCCGGTCGCCACGGCGAAGATCGTATCGCCATCGCTCGGCGTGTGAACCGGATAAATGGTCCGCGCGAGTCCATCATGCGCCATCTGCGCGATTTTGGTGGCTTGCGCTTTATCGAGCGCGACGTTTGTCGCCACCACGCCGACGGTGGTGTTGGCCCCGCCGGCCCGCACGCCGTAGCCTTCCCGGATGCGCGCCATCGAGTCCATGAACCCGCTCCCGTCGGCCTTACGCGCACCTGCGATAATCTGGCCGGTCTTCGGATCCAGCACATCGCCGACGGCGTTCACCGCCACAATCGCGCCGACTACAATTCCGGTTTCGCCTACGCGAATGCTAGCGCTTCCCAGCCCAGACTTCATCGCCTGCTTGGGCCCGAACATTTTGCCGATGGTCGCGCCCGCGCCCGCGCCTACGTTGCCCTCCGGCACTCGCTCGGTCGTTGCTGCTTGACAGGCTTTGTAACCCGAGTCAGCCGTCGGCCGGATTTTTGGGTCACCAATCTCTAAATCGTAAAGAATCGCGGCCGGCACAATCGGCACTACGACGTCTCCAACCGAATAGCCTAATCGATGCTCGTCTAAGAACCGCACCACGCCCGAAGCCGCGTCCAAGCCGAATGCGCTACCGCCCGCTAGCAAAATCGCTTGCACCTGCTGCACCGTGTCGATGGGATTCAGAAGATCGGTCTCGCGCGTCCCCGGCGCCGATCCGCGCACATCCACGCCCGCCGTCGCGCCCTTCTCAAACAACAGCACAGTGCAACCGGTGGGCCTGCGCGATTCGGTAAAATGCCCGACCTTAACTCCCTGCACGTCGGTAATGCTGCCGGCGGAATCGGTTTCGGTAGCCTGAATGGCCGGCAAAGCAGCGCCCGCGGCTCCAACGGTGAGCCCTGCCATTGCCCGGCCGAATTCGCGTCTCTTCATCCTTATTCAGGTTACTCCCGGCCCGCTTGCTACGGGAACTAGCCACGCGTTACAGTCGGTTTCACATGCGATGCTGGTTCGGGTTAATCCTGCTGGTTAGTTGCGCGCTGCTGGCGCAAGATCGGCCCGCTCGCTCCTGGAAGTTCGCCGTTTCGGGCGATTCGCGCAACTGCGGCGACATCGTGATGCCGGCCATCGCCGCGGGTGTCCACAAAAGCGGCGCGGTTTTCTACTGGCACCTGGGCGACTTCCGGGCCATCTACCGGCTGGATGAAGACATGTCGCCGCCTCTTGATCTGGGGCTGCACAACAAGCCTCTCGATACACGTACGTACTTAAGAGAAGCTTGGCCGGATTTTATTGCGCATCAGATTGTTCCTTTTGGCGACCTGCCCGTATATCTGATGATGGGAAATCATGAAGCCGTCCTGCCGATGACGCGCGAAGCGTGGCTGGTGCAGTTCGCCGATTGGCTCGAAACCCCCGTCCTTCGCGCACAACGCTTGAAAGACGATCCTCAGGATCACAAGCTGCACGCCTACTATCACTGGATAGAACGCAACATCGATTTCATTTCACTCGACAACTCCACCATCGATCAATTCGATCCCGATCAGATGAAATGGCTCAACGCCGTGCTCGGGCGCGATGAAGCGTCTCCGGAAATTCGAACTATCGTGGTGGGAATGCACGAAGCGCTGCCCGGAAGTATCAGCCGCGAGCACAGCATGAGTGAGTCCTCGCTCGGCGACAAAAGCGGACGCGAAGCCTATGCAGCGCTGTGGCACGCGCGCGAGGCAGCACACAAGCGCGTCTACGTTCTGGCCAGCCACTCGCACTATTACATGGACAATATTTTCGAAACGCCCGATTGGAAGGGCAAAGTTCTGCCCGGCTGGATCATCGGCACGGCCGGCGCTCAGCGCCACAAGTTGCCGAAGGAAGCCACGCCCACGCAGCACGCCCAGACCAATGTTTACGGATATACGATCGCCACTGTCACGCCCGGTGGCGAGGTGTCATTCGCATTCGAGCGCCTGAGCCTGGATGATATTCGAGCCATCAGCGGGCAGGCGTATCCAGAGCCGCTCGTCAGATGGTGTTACGAAAACAATCACCAATAACGAGCGCTACTTCCCTGCAGTCTCCCACCCAGTCTTCGAGTTGTACGGCATCGTGAATCCCATCGCTTCGATCTCGTGAATCTTTCCACCTTGGATCTTGAAAATGTGCGCGGCCGGCAGATCGAACGGCTTAAATGGCATGTCGATCTTTTCCAGGCCCGGCACTCCGACGATCTTCACGAAATTCTGCTCCATCGGCTGCCGGAAATGCGAGAGCCCGAACACCAGCCCGGTCTCGGGGTCGGCAATCCATACGCGCCGGGGCTCGATTCTGGTGATGTAGTCGAACGTATGCGTCTTGATTTGCGCCGCGCACCCCATGGAGCCCGTGATTCCCATGCCTGGCGTCTTCGAAGGCGGATTACCGTTCGTCTGCATTCCGTTTTCGTGGCGCAGGCAATCGTCGGCGAACGGCTCGTTGTTGCCGTCGGCGGTCACCAGGGCCGTGTAATAGCCCTCGCCGATCTTCAGCATCTGGTCGCGAGGCATGCGCTCGGCGGGCGGGACCGTCGTGAGCAGACCAGGCCGCGGCGTTTGCAAATTCTTGAGGCTGTTTTCCATGAGATTGCGCGCGATCAAATGCTCCGCTTCCGTGATTTTGCCGTCCTTCAGCTTCAGGCGCAGGCCCAACTGGATGGGCTTGTCGCCATCTTTGTCATGCTCCTGCATCACGCACATGAAGCCTACTTGCTCCGCCACCGGATCGGGAACATAAATCTTGAATGTTGATGGAGCGGCTGCCGCGGTCTTCCACAGGCCTTCGCCCGGCTTCATCGGGACGGTGTTTTCGACAAACTTCACGTCGGTCGCGAACTGCACCTTTGACGGATCGTGCGCCACCATGGCTGCGATGTACGCGTCCACGGTCTTGTCCAGGCACGCCCGATCGCACTTCGCCGCGCTAGCATTCATGCGCATCGCCGCGAAGGCCACGCCAAGAGTCAAAACCGCATGGAATGTTTTTCTCATCGTTTTAAATCCTACTACTTTCCGGTCATGTGCCGGACCGATTGTTCGTTCTCCAGACAAATCTCGTCCACTAACTCCGTATCCAGCTTGATTACCTGCTTCAGTGTCACTGTCCAGGGCTTGGTGTATGCCTTCGGATCGTTGACTGTGATCTCGATCTCCAGGCTCCCGTAATTCGGGCGCCGGAATCGCTCGGTTACTTTGGCCGCGCTGGTCATCGGATCGCCTTTCATGTCCAGCCACAAATCGTCACGGAAGCCAATGGTCTCCACCACCAGCGTGTCGCCCTCCCACTTGCCCGACGAATAGCCATTCCAAGATGGCTGGGGATCTTCCGGCAGCGGACGTCCATCGGTGAAGATCTGCCGGTAGCTGGCGTTGAATTCGTCGAGAATCACTACCAGGCCTGGAATTTGGACAAGTTTCTGTAAGTGAGGAAATGCAAAGGCGCGCGGAAAATTCGGCGGCAAACAGCGCGCGTGGGGATCGTCTGTGGAATGGTCCGCCGCGCGTTGCTTCACCAGCGTCGCCGCCCAGGGCTGATACGGCGGGCCGCCGGGCAGGCTGAAGGCGAAATCCACTGCCTCGTGCGAAAGCGGAATCTTTTCGATGCAATCGTCGCCATCGCGCAGTTCGGCGGGACACGGGAGCGAGTTCCCCGCCAGCCAGATTCCCGACAAATCCGGTTTGCCCTGGGCCGTCCGAGGCGTCGGGGCGGTGAGATTGGGCTTGCCGTTGGCCAATCGCGGAACACCCGCCGTCGGATAGTGAAACCACTGCGCCGCGAGCGGCAAGGTGCAAAGTATTCCGACTGCAAAGACTCCCAGATTCACGGTGTTCCATATTATACAGATCGCGCGTCACAATAGGCACAGGAGGAAGCATGCCAGAAACCTCATTCGACGTGATCGTCATCGGCGCGGGACCCACGGGTGAAAACGTGGCCGACCGGGCCGTCAAGGGCGGGCTCACCGCGGCGATTGTCGAATCCAGACTGGTTGGCGGCGAATGTACCTACTACGCGTGCATTCCAAGCAAGGCTTTGCTTCGAAGCTCCGCCGCGCTGGAGGCTGCGCGCCGTGTGGATGGTGCGAAGCAGGCCATCAATGGCCAAGTGGACGCCTCCGCCGTGTTCGCGCGACGCACCCTCTTCACCAACAACTGGCTCGACGATGACCAAGTGGAATGGCTTAAGAATGCCCACGTCGCGTTGTTGCGCGGCAGGGGGCGCATCGCAGGGGAACGGATCGTCGAAGTCCAATCGAGCGATGGTGCAGTTACTCGCTACACCGCGCGTCACGCCGTCGTCATTTGTACGGGCACCGATCCCGCGCTTCCGCCCGTCCCTGGTCTGCCTGAAGCGTCGCCCTGGACGAATCGCGAAGCCACGCGCGCCGATCGTGTTCCCCCGCGTCTGGCTGTCGTGGGTGGCGGCCCGGTAGCGTGCGAGCTTGCACAGGCTTGGCGCTCATTAGGCACAAGAGAAGTGACAATTCTAGAGCGCTCGGATCGCTTGCTCGGACGCATGGAACCCTTTGTGGGCGATCAGATCGCAAAGGCGCTCGGTAGCATTGGTATTTCCGTCCATACGGAGTGCAACGTCACGCGTGTCCAGCGCCGCTCGTCGGGCGCTCCGGTACAGATCTGGTTCGAGCATTCCAAGACCGGGCCGGCCAACATCGAAGCCGATGAAATTCTGGTTGCCGCCGGGCGCGTCCCGAACACGCGGGACATCGGGCTGGACACTATCCAATTGAAGCCCGGCGACTGGCTCGACGTTGACGACACCTGCCGCGTACAAAGCATTGCCGCTGGGTGGTTGTACGCTGCTGGCGACGTCAACCATCGCGCGCTGTTGACGCACATGGGCAAATATCAAGCTCGTGCCTGCGGCGACGCCATCGCGGCTCGCGCCAAAGGCGAGTTAAAGGAATCGCCCGCGCCAAAAGCATGGAGTCGCTGGTCGGCGACCGCCGATCACGCCGCCGTCCCGCAGGTGGTTTTCACTGATCCGCAAGCTGCCGCGGCCGGGCTCACCGAAGCGCAAGCACGAAAGGCGGGCATGCGAATTCGCGTGGTTGAGTACGACTTCAGCCACATCTCCGGCGTTAGGCTGGTCGCCGACGATTATCAAGGACATGCCAAAATGATTGTTGACGAGGACCGCCGCGTGATTGCCGGCGCGACGCTGGTGGGCCAGGACGTCGGCGAGATGATTCATGCGTTCACCATTGCCATCGTGGGCGAAATTCCGCTGGAGCGCCTGTGGCACGCCGTTCCGTGTTTTCCAACAATGAGCGAAATCTGGCTGCGGCTTTTGGAGTCTTACGGATTGTAGACAATTTATGTTTGACCACCTCGAAACTCACCAAAGAGAAAACGAAGGCATCGTCATCCTGGATCTCAAGGGACATCTTGTGCTCGGCGTCTGCGAAAACACGCTGCGGGATACCGTGCAAGCGCTTTTCGATGGGGGGAATAGGAAGTTGGTCCTCGACCTGGCGCACGTTTCTAACATCGACACTTCCGGCGCGCGGCCTTCTGTTGTCCTTGGCCGAACAATACCGCGCGGCCGGAGGAAAGCTGGTGTTGATTCAACTGGCCCACGTGCATGAAGAGTTGTACGAAATGGCCCGCCTGGAAGCGAACCTGGAGATCTATGAACTGGAACTGGATGCCGTGAATAGCTTCTTCCCAGACCGAGCGATCAAGCACTACGACATCCTCGACTACGTTGAGCACAGCAAAGAGTCGGAGAAGAGCGCGGAAGAGAAGAAATGACCAAACGCAAAGCCGAGCCGCTGGAGGAGTACCACGGCAAGCGCGACTTTGAAGTTACCGCCGAGCCGAAGGGGACGCGGCCGCGGGTCAAAGGGGCGGACCATCTGCTGTATGTCATCCAGAAACATCAGGCATCGCAGTTACACTACGATTTTCGCTTGGAGTGGCGGGGAGTTTTGCTTTCATGGGCGATTCCCAAAGGTCCATCGCTAGATCCTTCGGTGAAGCGCCTGGCGGCCCAGGTGGAGGACCATCCGGTGGAATACGGCGGCTTTGAAGGCCTGATTCCCGAAGGCGAATATGGTGGCGGGACAGTGATGCTGTGGGATCGCGGCACGTGGACTCCAGACGATCCCGACGTGGACGCGAGCTTGAAAAAGGGCGAGCTCAAGTTTTCGCTTGAGGGCCAGAAACTCCGCGGATACTGGGTGCTGGTTCGCACTAAGTTCGGCCGGGCCGACAAACCGCAATGGCTGCTGATCAAGCATCGCGACCGCTACGCCTCTACTGACGATGTCCTCGTTGAGCAACCACGTTCCGTCCTTTCAAAACGCCTGCTCGACGAAATTGGCGTCAAGCCGAAAAAAACATCCGCCAGGTTGTAACTACCAGGGCGTGCGTCACCATACTGGCCTTCACGCTGCGCGCTTTGATCAGGGCCAATCCGCAGAACAACCCCAGCACTCCCGCAATGCTGGCCACTCGCCAATTCGGAAATTTGCGAAACGGAAGATGCGCCAGACCGAAGAGCACCGAAGCGGTCAGCAGTCCGAAGGTCTCGCTGTGCAGACGGCGCGCCAGCACTTGCTGTAAAAACGCTCGAAAGAAGAACTCTTCAGCCAGCGCCACCACCCACAGAATGCCGGCAAATGTCGCCACCAGCACCAGCGGAAACTTCCACCAGGCCATGGGCTGCATATGAAATCGCGCAAAGCGCTCCCAGTAGCCGAGCGCCGCGCCCACCGGCAGGAAGTACAAATAATGTTGCACACCGATGCGCCATTCCTCGAGCGACGGGACAAATCCGAAACGCGCGTCCTCGAGCGGACGCAGCGAAAGCACCGCCATCAATCCCAGGCGTATCCACATGAGCTGTCCCAGGATGCCGAGCGCGACGTGCGGCGCCGGTTGTCCGTAGATCCGATCGAAGGGCCGGCTCAAGTACACGGCTGCCATGAATGCGAGAAAGAGCAGATCCCACGTCAGGCCGCGCGGGATCCATGCGTACCAGAACGCGGCGATCAAAACAGCCGCCAGCAATTCGATGAAATAAATCAGATGGAATGTTCCCATCCGGGAGGTCTCCATCAGATAGGGGAGAACTGCACCCGCGCTTAGCAGTGCGGCTCGCAGGGGAGCAGCACCCAAAGCGTCAAACTTCTTTCGCACAGCTGGAAATCCCGGCGCTAAGTAAAATGCAAGCTCAACCAGAAGGGCCGGCACGACAGCCAGCACGATGCTTGAAGATATATGCTGTTGTTGAGAGTAAAGGTAGACCGCGATGCAAGCTGCTATCCAAACCAGGGACAGCGTCGTCAGGAACTGGCGCATCTGCTTCATCCTAGCATCGGCTCTTTCGTTTTCAGGGCTGGCAGCGGCTCCGGCATCGGCTGAGGATCCGCCACCGAATCTCACACGGCTGATCGCCGCACGGGAAACCGAGACTGCGGAGGCGCAAAGCAACTACACCTATCGCCAGACGGTGACGCTGGACGAGCTTAATCCGAGCGGCCTGGCCTCGGGCACGTATCGCGAAGTTCGCGACATAATCTTTTCGCCAGCACACGAGCGCTCCGAGCAGATGGTGGGAAAACCGTTCCTCACGCTCACCCATCTCAAGATGACCGACGAAGATTTTCGCGATATCCGAGAAGTGCAGCCGTTTTTGCTGACGAAGGACCAGGCGTTTCTCTACCAAACGCAGTTTCGCGGCGAGGAAAACATGGACGGCGTGGATTGTTTCGTGCTGCAAATTCGCCCGCGCCAGATCCTGGATGGACAGCGCCTGTTCGATGGCATGCTGTGGGTCTCAAAGAAAGACTACTCGGTGATCCGCAGCGAAGGCCAGGCGGTTCCCGAGATCCACACGTTGAAGACCGAAAACCTGTTTCCCCACTTTACGACCGTCCGTCAGAAGGTCGACGGCGATTTCTGGTTTCCGGTTATGACCTATGCCGACGATACGCTGAATTTCAAGGGCGGCGGCCAACACATCCGGCTGAGCATCCGCTACACCGAGTATCACCGCTTTGGCGCCGACTCCAAGATAACGTACGGGAAATGACCGTGGAACTGGAACTCGCGTGTTAACGGCCTCGTATAGAGTGTAGAATCGAGATATTCCGTAGGTTCACGCTGGATCAAGCTGGAGGGCATATGGCGCAGCACGTGAAGATCTTGGGGATTTTGCATATTGTTTTCGGGGCCTTGGGCGTCCTGGCGGCGATTTGTGTGCTCTTGATCTTCGGCGGTATTTCCGCCGTGGTGGGCTTCTCAGATCACTCCTCTGACAGCGCCACAGCCATTCCCATTCTGGGCCTCATTGGCGGCTTCGTGTTCATCCTTGTTATGGTGTTGTCGCTGCCGGGGCTGATTATCGGCATCGGTCTGGTCCAGTTCAGGCCTTGGGCGCGCATCGCCGGCATTATCCTGTCGGCTCTCGATCTGGTGAGCGTTCCTCCATTTGGGACGGCCTTGGGAATTTACGGTCTGTGGGTGCTGCTGAATCGCGAAGCCGAGCAAATGTTCGAACCGCCACGTGTGCGCGCCGCCTAAGCCCTGAAGGTTGAACCCTAAGCGTTGAACCCCTAAGGGGCGCCCGAGGATCCGCCGATAGCCTGATAGGATGCCTCTCCTGAAATCGGGCCTGCTGCGGGCGGTGCGCGTTACTGCGTCGATCGCGATCGTGTGCTGCATCCTGGCCATTGAGTTTCATTACCACGGACTGCGAAACACCACCGTAACCTACTCGTTGCTGCTGGCGATTCTGTTTTTCGCCGTGCGCTGGGACCGTCTGGAAACGATCACTGCCTCGGTTGTGGCGGCCTTGGGTTTTCTCTACTATTTCCAGCCGCCGGTCAGAAGCTTCAAAGCGGAAGATCCTCAATCGTACGTCGCGGTAGCCGGGTTTCTGATCACGGCAATCATTGTGAGCCAGACCGCATTGAACGCCAGAAGAAGGGCGGCGGAGGCGCTGGAACGGAAGCGCGAGACCGAACGGTTGTACGAGTTGGGACAAGCCATGCTTTCGAGCGAGAACCTGGAGACGACGGTCTACCTGGCGATCAATCAAACCATTCGAATCTTCGGCGTTTCGGGGACTGCGTTCCACGTGCGATCCAGCGGCGCAATCCATCGCGCGGGCGAGAGCAGCGCAATCGACGACGAAGCACTGCGGGCGGTAACGGCCAGCCGGACTGTTCGCACCGATCCTCTGGAACGCGTGGCGATGGTTCCGATCCGCATGGGCGAGGAAGTAATGGGCGCTTTTGGATTGTATGGCGGCGCTGTCTCGGGGACCGTTCTGCGATCGATCGCGAGCCTGCTGTCGGTGGTGCTGGAACGCGGGCAGGCAGCCGACAAACTGGTTCTGGCAAATCGCGAATTGGAGCAGCGGCACGCCCAAGTGGAGCAACAGAAGCAGGTCTCCGAATCGCTGCTGCTGAATATCCTGCCGGGCGAGATCGCCGATGAGCTGCGCAGCAAGGGCATGGTGTCGCCGAAGTACTTCGAGGACGTCACCATTCTGTTCACCGATTTTGTGGGATTCACGCTGTCCACCGAGAAGCTGGCGGCCGAGGAATTGGTGGAAATGCTGCACGATTACTTCACGGCGTTCGATCAAATCGTGGCGCGCTACGGTTTGGAGAAGATGAAGACGATCGGCGATAGCTATATGTGCCTCAGCGGGCTGCCGGCGCGGAATCCGGCGCATCCGGTGGATACGGTGTTGGCCGCATTCGAAATGCTGCATGCCGTGGAAGAGCGCGCCAAGCGTGGAGGGGCGATGCAATGGAAGGTGCGCATCGGAATCCACACCGGGCCGGTGATCGCGGGGGTGGTGGGCATCAACAAGTTCGCGTTTGATATTTGGGGCGATACGGTGAACTACAGCTCGCGGATGGAGTCGAGCGGCGAGGCGAATCGCATCAACTTGTCGGAGCGGACCTACTCGCGAGTAAAAGATTTTGTGGCATGCGAATCGCGCGGCAAGGTGCCGACCAAGGACCAGCGGGAAATCGATATGTATTTCGCTAATGGAATTGCGTCCAGCCTGCTGGATGGTTCCGGCCAAACGCCGCCGGCGGCGTTCGTGCGGCGCTACAACGTGTACTTCCAAAAGGATCCACCGGCGTTCCCGAAGTTTCTGGTGAATCCAGGCCGCGAGGTGGCGTCACCCGCGCTGATTGTGGCCTAACATGACGAAAATGATGCGAAGACTGCGCGTACAAAATCAATCCCGCGGAACGATGCTGGCCGATCGCGCCCAAATCGCCGATACCAGCAAGACGCGGAAAACGGGCCTGCTGAAGCACGACCGATTGGAGCGTGGCGAAGGCCTGTGGATCACGCCCTGCGAGGGTGTGCATACGGCCGGTATGAAGTTCCCCATCGATGTTCTGTTTTTGAGTAAGAAGCGCAAGGTGGTGAAAATCCGGGCCGCAATGCCGCGCTGGAGGCTGGCGTTGTGTCTGACGGCGCATTCGGTGCTGGAACTTCCGAGCGGCACAGCGGCGGCGACGGAAACCGCGCGTGGGGATCAGTTGGAGTTTGAAACCTTCGAGGCCTAGCGGCCGCTGTCCGGCGGCGGCTGGACCGTAATAGTCACGGCGACCAGGAACTTCAGCATTTCTTGCCGGCCTTCGATGGTGACCTGGTCACCGGTCATGATGTCGTCGGGCTTGATCTCCTTTTTCGCTCGCATCACTTTGGTCTTCCGGTTGATCTCAAAGTCCAGCAGATTGCCGTCTCCGGTGTCGATTGTGACTTGCTTCTTTGAGATGGCGTGAACTGTGCCGCTGAAATTGGCGAGGGGCACCTGAGCGAGCGCAAGCGCGGCGAGAAGCACGGCTAGCAGCAGTGCGCGAAGCATTCATTGTGAGTGTAACAGCGAGCGATTTGAGTCTAGCAGTGAGCTTCGACGGATCGGCGTCTCTATACCCGGGTGATATATTGGTTTTGCGCAGCAGGGCGCATCCGGTCCGCGGAAAGGACAGAAGTCCACCGTATCGAGACAATTCCCTTTCATGAACTAACTTTCTGCCTGTTAAATGCGGACTCAGGCGATTCAAGAAAGGAAGTTCGTCATGCCCGTAAAACTGCTCCCACCGAATCCGAATCTCGATCATCTCCGATATCAGGCGAAGGATTTGCTGAAGGCGCACGCCGCGCGCGATCCCAGAGCAGCCCAGCGAATCAGGGAATTTCATCCACGTTTCAATAGCGCCGGCGACGCTAAAATCTTCGACGCGCCGCTGAAACTCAGCGATGCACAGCTCGCAATCGCTCGCGAGCACGGGTTCCCAAGTTGGACCAGGTTGAAAAAGCGCGTTGAAAAACCAACGGCCGCCGATGACCTGAATTTACCGTATCGCGACCGAATCGAAGACCTCACATTTCGCCGCGCCGTGGACCTCATCGACGCAGGCGACGCAGCAGCCTTGCGCGCGCATCTTTATGAGCATCCGAACCTGGTGCATCAGCACGTCCTTTTCGAGGGCGGGAACTACTTTCGGAATCCGACGCTGTTGGAATTCGTGGCAGAGAACCCCATCCGCCGCGGCACACTGCCGGCCAACATTGTTCAGGTGGCGGAGGTCATTTTGGATGCGGGCGCGAAACAGAATCTCGCCGCATTGAACGAGACGCTGGGGCTGGTCTGCTCCGGCCGTGTCGCGAGAGAATCCGGCGTGCAACTTCCGCTAATCGACCTGCTCTGCGATCACGGGGCCGATCCCAACGTCGCTATCTCAGCCGCGCTGGGCCACGGCGAGTTCGAGGCGGTGAACGCATTAATTCGGCGAGGCGCTCGGCTAGATCTAACCGTGGCGGCGGGTTTGGGAAACGTCGAAGAGGCACGCCGGTTGCTGCCGAGTGCGGAGGGGGAGGAACGCCATCGAGCGCTCGCTCTGGCATCGCAATTCGGCCGTGCCGAGATTGTTCGGATGCTGCTCGACACGGGCGAAAATCCGAACCGATACAACCCGGTCGGGTTCCATTCCCATTCCACCCCCTTGCACCAAGCTGCGTTGGCTGGCCACGAGGAAGTCGTGCGATTGCTTGTAGAGCGAGGTGCCGCTCTGGATGCGAAGGACACCCTTTGGCGAGGCACACCCGCTGGATGGGCGAAGCACGCAGGCCGGAAGCAGATTGAGGAATATCTTCTCGCTCGCCTGAGGGAGGTTTAACGCGCGCTATAATCCGACCTATGAAGCGTCTCCCGACCACATTGCTTTGTTTGGTGCTCTCGGCGACTTTGGCGATACCCGCCGAGCCGCCCGTTCTGCGCGGCTTTTCAGCGGAATCCGATCGCACCGAGCATGACTGGGAAACCAAGTTCCGCGCCATTCCGGATCCGGCCAACCTGCGCGCCTACATGCAGCGGCTCAGCGCGCGCCCGCACCATGTCGGATCGCCCTACGACAAGGACAACGCCGATTGGGCCGTCGCGAAATTCAAGGAGTTTGGGCTGGATGCGAAGCTCGAATCCTATGATGTGCTTTTCCCGACGCCCAAGGAGCGCCTCTTGGAACTGGTGGCGCCCGGCCATTTCACGGCCAAGCTTCAGGAGCCGACTGTGGCCGGCGATTCCACTTCCTCGCAACACGACGAGCAGCTCCCGTCCTATAACGCATATTCGATCGATGGAGATGTGACGGCGCCACTGGTTTACGTGAATTACGGCGCGCCGGCGGATTACGAAGAGCTCGACCGTTTAGGTATCTCCGTGAAGGGCGCCATCGTGATCGCGCGTTATGGGGCCACCTGGCGCGGCATCAAGCCCAAGGTGGCGGCCGAGCATGGCGCAGTTGGCTGCATCATCTATTCGGATCCTAAAGAGGATGGATACTTTCAGGGAAGCGTTTACCCCGCGGGCCCATTTCGGCCCAGCGACGGCGTGCAGCGTGGCAGCGTAATGGATATGCCGGTTTATCCCGGCGACCCGTTGACGCCAGGGATAGCTGCGACCAAGGATGCCAAACGCCTGAAACTCAGCGAGGTGACGACCCTCACGAAAATCCCGACGCTGCCCATCTCCTATGCGGACGCGCAGCCGCTGCTGGCCGCTATCACGGGTAAGGTGGCGCCGGAACGTTGGCGCGGAGCTCTGCCGATCACCTATTTCATCGGACCGGGGCCAGCCAAGGTGCATCTCAAAGTCAGCTTCAACTGGGATATGAAGCCGATTTACGACGTAATTGCGCGCATTCCCGGCTCTACTTATCCGGACGAGTGGATCATTCGCGGTAACCATTACGATGCCTGGGTCAACGGAGCGGAGGATCCGATTTCGAGCGCGAATGCGGAGCTTGAGGAAGCCCGAGGCCTGGGGACGCTATTGCGTCAAGGTTGGAAACCAAAGCGCACCATTATTTATTGTCTTTGGGACGGCGAAGAAGAGGGTCTGCTGGGATCCACGGAATGGGCGGAAGACCACGCCGAGGAGTTGCGCAAGAAGGCTGTGGCGTACATCAATTCAGACGGCAACGGACGAGGTTATTTGAACCTGTCTGGGTCCCACACTCTGGAGAAGTTCATCAACAGCGTGGCGCGCGACGTGAAGGATCCAGAGACCGGCCTCAGTGTTTGGAAGCGCCTTCAGTTGCGGCGCCTGTCGAGCAACCCGAGCCGGCCGCGGGCGCCACCAGGGAGCGGCCTCCCCGGATCGCCAGGAGCTGCGCCAGCGAGCGGATTTGCGCATCAGCGCCTTGGGTTCAGGGTCGGATTACACGGCATTTCTGGATCATCTGGGAATTGCGTCGCTCAATGTCGGTTACGGTGGGGAAGACGAGGGCGGAATTTATCACTCCGTCTACGACGACTTCAACTGGTACACGCATTTCTCCGATACGGATTTCAGTTACGGCCGGGCGCTGGCCGAGACCATCGGTCTGGCTGTCCTGCGCCTAGCCGACGCCGAGATCCTGCCTTTCGATTTCTCCGACTTCACTGACACGGTCCAGCGTTACGTTGACGAAATCCAGAAACTGGCGCAGACGCAGCGCGCTGGAATTATTGAGAAGAACCGCGAAATCGAGGAAGGCGTTTTTTCCGCCAGTGACGATCCCAAGCATAAGACCGTCCCGCCGCCGGCAGAGGCGGTGCCTCCGTTCCTGGATCTCGCACCGCTACAGAACGGGCTCGCTGCACTTCAGACCGCTAGCGCCCGCTACGACAAAGCGTTCGAGCACGCCAGGGAAAACGGCGGCTCCATTCCGGCTCGCATATCGCTTCAAGCGTTGAACGCCGATTTGATCGCCGTGGAACGCTCGCTCACGTTGCCCGACGGCCTGCCCGCGCGCGCCTGGTTCCAGAACCAGATTTATGCACCCGGCCTTTACACCGGGTACGGCGTCAAAACGCTGCCAGGGGTTCGGGAGAGCATCGAGCAGAAACAGTGGAAGTTAGCTCAGGAGCAGATCGCGCGTGTAGGCGGAGTTTTGGAAAATGCCGGGGAGAGAATTCAATCCGCCACCGCGGAACTGGACCGGGGCTCGCAGTAGAGAACTCGGCCGCGCGGGAACCCGGGCGGACCGTTCGGTGTCCAATCAACCGTAGGGAAAATGCCGGACTGCACAAGAGCGCTGTTCATCGCGGGCGTGTTGTGCCTTTGCGTGAACCGCGGAGTTTGTCAAAACCCTTCGCAAAGCTCCCTGGCGCATTATCGCCTTGGTGAATCCTACCTCCAGCAGGACAATCTTATGTCGGCTGCGAACGAGTTTCACGAGGCGTTGAACGGCGATCCGGAACCGGCGTGGACTCAGGTTTGGTCACACATCAAGCTGGGAAGGATTTTCGATTCCACCGGCCAGCACGACCGCGCGATGAACGAGTATGGGCAGCGCAGAAGACTGGTGATAACACGGATGGTGCGCTGGACCAGGCGAACGAGTACCTGAAACATGCGGAGCATGCGATTTACTTGCAGAGCGTTCCCAGTCCGTCGGCGAACGGCTCGATCGACGAGCCGATTCAAAAGATCGACCCGGAGTACACCGAAGAGGCGCGTGTAGCGGAACTGGAAGGAACGGTTGTGCTGAGCGGCGTGATCGGCGAGGACGGTTTCGCTCACGATCTTGAGGTGCTGCGACCTCTGGGGCTGGGGCTGGATGAGAACGCCATCGAGGCGGTGAGGCAATGGCATTTCAGCCCAACGTAGTGACGGGTCAAATCCCGGTTGAATTTCGGCTATCCACGAAACAATCGCGCTGGCATTTGATTCGTGTGCAATTCGACGCACCGCCTGGAGTCGCGCGGCCGGTTTTCGCGAACGCGCTGTATCCGATTGGCGCGGGCCTCGGCCCCGAAGCGATGGAAGAGGGCCGGGTGGTGGCCGCGATGGGCCGCTGGGCGACGGCCAAGCTTACGTTCGACGTCGACGAACACGGTATCCCAGAGCATTTCCAAGTGCCGGAACTCTTCCGAAGCTGTCTGGGGCAGTGAAGCGACGGCGGTGGTTAGTCAATGGCGATTCACACCGGGGATGAGGAATGGAATCGCGGTCGCGGTGCCTTGCACGGTTGACCTGGTGTGGGGCGAACGAGAGCTGGATACGTCGAGGCTGGCGCAAGTCTACCAGGTGATGGATGAGCGGGCGGCTGCGTCGCCGGCTGTTGTTCCACCTTCGACGTCCGAGTTCAGGAGGGGGCATTCCGCCAGGATTGCAGTGGGTGCGCAAGCGCAGGCCTTGAAACTCGTCGTAAGGATTCCGCCAGAATATCCGCAGGCGGCAGCCAACGGCTTGCGGGGCAAGGTGCGGCTCCACGTGCTGATCGGCATCGACGGGCGCGTCCGTGAGGCTGAGGTGATGGATGGCAACCCGGGATTGACCAAGGCGGCCGTGGAGTCCGTGAAGCAGTGGATGTATCTGCCGGCGCTACTCAATGGGGCACCTGCCGAAGTGACCACTGAGGTAGACGTGGATGTCGATCCATCACCATAGCGAACGGGAGTTATTGCGTTAACTGGACCATTACTGCGTTAACTGCACTATTACTGGGTTAACTGCACGATGTGCTGGCCGCGCGGCAGGCTGAGAACGAAAGTCGCGCCAGTTTCCGGTAATTTTGCTCCGGCGATCGCGCCGTCAATTTCAATCTTGCTCGGGCGGGCGTTCAACACCGCAAGCGCACGCGCGTTGCTCTGATAGGAAAACTGCAGGCCTAGGGTGGAGGCGTTGGCGGAGGCCAGGTCTCCATTGAAGTCGACAATACGCAGGCTGGAATCCTTCGGTGCGGGCTCAATGATGCTGGTTCCAGCGGGAACCCAGAGAGTGGTGTCGTTGCGAACGGGCCAGAGGTGGCCATTGACAAAGGCCGGCCCGTGCCACGTGACGCCGACGCCCTGGCGCGAATCGATGATAAGGCGCGCGCCGTTTTGCTCGGCCTTGTCCACGGTGGTGGCGGCAGAGGCGAGCAGAGGCAGATCGGGCGTGAGGATGGAATTCTCGAAGTACAAGGCGACCCGCGGAAAAGCCTGCGCGGCCACGTGGACCAGCTCGAACAATTCCGTTCCGGTTTGTTGTTTGGTGGGGTAGACGTCCTGATAGCGCTCGACGATGTTGATATCGATGGCCAAGTGATCGGTATGCGCCGTGAGCGGCTGGTAGCGCGCGGCGATTTGCGGATAGCGCTGCGGCCCGAGATTCCAGATGGTGGCGGGATCTTCGATCAGGAACGTGAAATCGTGGTGATCGAGCAAGGGCAGCACCCGCGAGGCGTCGGCCCCAATGAGATCGCGCATGCGGGTATCGAAGCGGTCGTCGACGTGTGTGAGCACGAAATCGAGATCGGGCTTGGCGCTGCGGATGGATTCGATCTCGCCAATCCATTTTTCCTGCTGGCGGCGCGCGAGCTCGGCGCGGTAGTCGAGAAAAGTCCGCAGACGCGCGGGGTCGGGATTGGGAGATTGAAACAGATCGATCGGATCGAAGCCATTGAGGCCTTTGAATTCGTCGCGCACAACCTGGTTCATGGGCGTGAAGCGCGCGGGATTGGCGGCGCCCTCGAGCGATTCAAAATAGAGTTCCGCAAGGTTGACGCCATCCCAGTCGAAGCGGCTGACAAGCTGTTTCACGCCCGCCACCACTGCGGCTGAACACTCGGGGTCGCTCAAGTTCATGAGCTTTCGCCAATCCAGCTGGGCATCTTGAAGGATGGCGGTTTTCTCGCGCCACTCGGGATGATCGTCCCAGAACTTTTCGCTGACGTGTGGGAGTTCGAGCCATACATAAACCAGGATCGCGTTGCGGTGGCAGGCTTCGATGAGGCGGCGCAAATATTCATCGGAGTCCGCGTTTTGCTCGTAGTAATGCCAACCGGCCACGTGAAGCGCGCTGATGCCAGCTTTGCGCCAGCGCTCTGCGAAATAATCGAGATCGACGCGGGAGCGATAGGCGCCGTCAAAGAAGGCCCACAGGCGCTGGCTGCGGAAGGGCGGCTTGACGCCGAGATCGTGGAGGGCTTGCAGCAGGTATGGGAAACGCTCATAGCCTTCCTTGCCGGGCGCGGCGGCGATCCACAGCACGGCGCCTGAGCCGCGATGCAGCGCCACCATCACGGGAGCATGGTCCCAGCGTTCGGCGGCGAGGACGGATGAGTCCTTAGGCAGATCGAAGACCGGGATTTCGAGCGGCGTCTCCCAGACGATGGAAAGCTTGGGCGCGCGCTGATCGACGATGCTGCGCACGACCACGCGCTTAGTGGTTGGTTTAAAGCCGAGCGCGGCCGCGAGATCGCTTCGGCCTTCCAGGACCACGATGCCGCCCTGCTCGATCCTCTGAATCCACTGTGGAACGGATCCCGGTGCGACTTGGCGAACGATGATGAGATTCGCTGGGCCGCCGACCGCTCGCGTGAGTCCGACGGCGGATAGGATTTGAGGCCAGGGCCCGGGATCGTCGCCGGCGATGTAATAGTTGAAGGCGGTGCTCTGAAGCGTGGCGGCGTGGAGAGCAGCCGCGAGTACGACAGACGCAAGCGCAAATCTAACGGGTGAAAGCATACCAGAGTCCAATTCGCAAATCGAAAAAATTGGGGCGGCGCGGATTATCCAGATTCACGAAATAGGCGCCGCGCAGAAAGTTCACCGAGAAAAGCAGGGACTTCGGGAGATCGCGGAATCGAAAGCGGAAGCCGGGGCCGGTTTCGCCGTAATTGGCCCAATACTGGCGCAGGCGATCGCCGGTGGCGTCCGCGTTCCAGTAGAGCTGCGACTGAAAACCGCCGAAGCCTTCCATGGGAGCGAAGGTGTAGCCTCCGCGGTTTTGCGAATAAAACAGCAGGTCGTCTTGAAAGCGGCTGACGAACACCATGTCGTCGTTGGTTTCAAAGTAGAGGCCTTTGGAACTGTTCATGAGATGACCGAAACCCTTGGCGCCTGAGATGCCACCGCGATAGTCAGGAATCATCTTGCCCTCGTCCGTGCGGCTGGGAAGATAATTGACCGATTCGCCCGCTTCGAACCATCCGTTAATACCGTGCCAGGGCGTGGTGGCGACGCCGACCGCAAAAATGACGGAGCTTTCGGACAGATATTGGGGGTTGATATTTCCGGCGGTGGGTCCAACGGTTCCCTTCAGATCGCCGTCGAGCCGAATGGAGAGATAGGGGCGAAAGGGAAGATGCCCGAGTCTCAACTCGGTTTTCACCTGGCCGTAGCCGAAGGCATCGTGCCAACGGGTGGAAAAGAACGGATAGATCCAGACGGTGGTGCGGAAGAGCGCGAACTGCGCCGCGAGGTTGTGGTAGGCCTTCTTGGCCTCATCGGAGATGGAGGAATCGGGACTTTGGCTGGCCAGTTTGAACCATTTGATGGCGTCGGGGTCGTCGTGGAGGATGTTGTACACCCAGCCGAGTTTGAGCATCACGGTGAAATCGACGGGGTCGTTTTCCTGGGCGATGGTCAAGTATTTGAGGGCGTCTTTCATATAGCCCGCCTGCATGCTCCTTTCACCGAGCGTCTTGGCTTCCTGCGAGGTTTGCTGCGCTGAACCGAGGCGGTTGCGCAGGGTTTGCGGAAGCTTAAGGGCTACGCGAGCGCGGTCCGCCAGCTCCTCGTCATCACCTTTGAGAACTTGATCGAGCAGCAGCTGCGCGCCGGCCGCATCTTGACGATTCAGGATCAGGAATCCCAGCTGGGCGGAGGTGAGCAGGTCGTTTGGATCGGCCTGGTGGAGGGTTTCGAACTGGCGTTCCGCCTCATCCTGCTTGCCCATGGCGAGAAGCAGATAGGCGTATTCGCGGCGCAGCTCGAAATTACTAGGATCGATCTCGAGAGCTTTCTGGAACTCGTACACGTAGGGGTAGCGATCGGGCAAAAGTTCCCGCGCACGCTCGGCCACGCGCGGTTGGCCACCGCGCGAAGCTGCCAGCAGAATGTAGTCGGCCTCTTCGGCGCGGCCCTGCATTTTCCAGACGCGGCCGAGGTCGAGCATTAAGGAGCGCTCGGCTGGCCGGAGTTTCCAGGCTTTCTCGTAATGTTCGGCAGCCAGATCCAACTGATCGCGCTGTTCGGCCAGTGCGGCCAGTTCCTGGTGCGCGCTGAAATTGTCGGGAGAGACTTCGAGCGCTTTGAGCCAGCGTGCGATACCGATGGCGAGGGGTCTGTCGATATTCTGAAACGCCTGTTCGGCCGTCTCTTTATCCGGCGCCTGGCCGGTATTGCGGATGCGATCGAAGATGCGGCGGGCCTCGGCTTGCTGTTTGGTCTCAAAGCAGAGGAACGCGTATTCGAGCGCCACATGCTGATCGGTGGGATCCAGCCGCATGGCTTCGCCGAATTGATCCCGGGCGGCTTCGTTTTCTCCGATCTTCAGAAGGGTGTAGGCGAGGTCTTTACGAATGCCGGCGCGGTTTGGCGAAAGAGCAATGGCCTGCTGGAAGTTGGCGACGGCTTGATCGTAGGCTCGATCACGGACAGCTTGATAGGCACGTTCGAGCGGCTGGTAGGCCGGATCGGGGGGCTGGGCCGAGATCGAGCTGAGAGACAGAGCAAAGAAAAACGCGGTTCGTAGCACCATGCCCCCTCTTGGGACATAGGGCTAGTGCCGGGGAGGGTAAACTTCTCTCAGTATTCAACGCTAGGACTTGCTGCCGTTGGCCTTGCGGTATTCAGCCCATCGCCGCTTCTGAGCGGCAGCAATTCGTTTCCGGGCGGCGGAGCTGAGCCTGCCGGCAGCCCGTTTAACTCCCGAGCCAGCCCCTGAGCTACTTGGCCTGGCGGAGCCCGGCGGGCGTCCTCGGCGGGCAGGGGATTTCCCCAAGAGCGCTCGTACTTCCTGGATCTGTTCGTCGATCCGCTGCTTCTGCAGCTCGAGACCTTCCAGAGCCGCCGCCAGCAAGGAAAGATCTCGAATTGTATTTCCTGAACGAGGCATTTGTGCTCCTAATTGAAATCATACCCGACTGGAGTCGAGAACGAATGTTACAGGGCCGTCGTTAACAAGATGGATTTGCATGTCGGCCTGGAAGACGCCGGTCGCCACTGTGACGTTACTGGACTTTAATTGCTGCACGAAATAGTCGTATAAGCCCCGGGCGTGGTCGGGTGCGGCAGCCTGGTCAAAGCCAGGACGGCGGCCTTTTCTGCAGTCACCATACAAAGTGAATTGGGATACAACTAACAGCGAACCGCCGATATCCAGCAGACTGCGGTTCATGCGACCCGCTTCGTCGGGAAAAATCCGAAGTTGAATAACTTTTGTGGCCAGATAATCGGCGTCCTCGTGAGTATCTTGGTGGGTAACGCCCAGCAAGACCACTAATCCGCCGTCAATGGAACCGACGGTTTCGCCGGCGATTTCGACGTGCGCGCGAGTGACGCGCTGGAGGACGATTCTCATGCGGTATTACGTTTGCTGCAACAAACCAGTATGCCATCGGGCGGCGCGAACTCAGGGTGCGGGGTAAGCAACGCTAAGGTGATTACCCGATCTGCAATTGGACTAATCGTCCTGATAATAGAGTTAATGGTTCATCAAGGCATCTTCAAGCGCCGGCGTGTCCACAGCAAGATGCCGGGCGGATTCTTCAGCTTCGAAGAAGAAGGGGCCAGCACTCGTCTATACGGTTTCGGCCACGGCGATCACCTTCGATTGCGCGACGAGTTTGGCAACGTTTGGCGCGGCACAGCGGAGAAGGTCAGTGAGGAGTCGGTTCGCTATACATTTCGCGACGCCAACGGCCGCACGATCACGGGCGTCTCCGACAGCTTCGGCCTGGTGCTGCGCGATGGGCGCGGCAAATGCTGGCGCGGGTTCATCGAGTAATTCCGTCCCGGTAGGGACACATCGATCGCGTATCATAGTGATTCGCGGCGATGGCGTTGCAAAAACCAATCACTTATCGAGACGCGGGCGTCAGCATTGATGAAGCCGACCGCGCGGTTTCCCTCATTCGCAAGCATGCGCGCGGCACGTTCACGCCCGGCGTTCTGACGGATATCGGAAGCTTCGGCGGCGGCTATTTGTTGTCGGGCTGGAAAAATCCGGTGCTGGTGAGTTCGGCCGACGGCGTGGGAACGAAAGTGAAGATCGCGTTTCTCACTGGCCGGCACAACACCATCGGCGAGGACTTGGTGAATCACTGCGTGAACGATATCGCGGTGCAAGGGGCCGTTCCGTTGTTTTTCCTCGACTATTTCGCAGTGGGCAAGCTGGACGCAAGTGTCGCGGGGCAGGTGATCGAAGGCGTGGCGCGAGGCTGCCGCAACAATGGATGCGCGCTAATCGGCGGCGAGACGGCCGAAATGCCGGGCTTGTATCAAGAGGGCGAATACGATTTGGCGGGATTCATTGTCGGTGGCGTGGAGCGCAAGCAAATGCTGACCGGCGCTGGGATCCGGCCGGGTGACGTTCTGCTGGGGCTGCCATCCAATGGGCTGCACACCAACGGCTACTCGCTGGCGCGCAAACTGCTGTTTGAGACCGCGCGGCGGCCGCTTACCAAGGAACTTGCGGACGAGCTGCTGAAGGTGCACCGCAGCTACTTACGGCCGATCCGGGCGTTGATTGACGCGCGCATGTTGAAAGGCGCGGCTCACATCACGGGCGGTGGAATTACGGACAATACGCCGCGGATCCTGCCTGCGGGCCTGGCGGCGCGCGTGGAAGTTACAAGCTGGACGATTCCGCCGTTTTTCGAGGAACTGCGCGAGATCGGAAAACTCGACCTGGCCGATTACCGGCGAACCTTCAACCTGGGCGTCGGCATGATTCTGGTGCTGGCCAAGCGGAATCTCGGCAAGGCTCGGGCGATCTTGAGCGGCATGGGCGAAGCGTGTTTCCAAATGGGGGATGTCGTGGAGTCGCGCGGAGCACGCGTTGTTTACGTAGGCGGTGGCCGTGAGGTTGGTAACAGGTGAAGCGGCTGGGCATCCTGCTCTCCGGGCGCGGCTCAAATTTTGAAGCGATCGCTGACAACGTGCAGTGCGGGCGGTTGGCCGCGGAGATCGCGGTGGTAATTTCGAATCGCCCGGAAGCACCGGGGATCGAGGCCGCGCGGTCGCGAGGATTGCCGTCCATAGTGCTGCCGTCCAAGGGTACGGATCGTGAAGAGTACGATCGACATTTGGCGGCCGAACTCCAACAAAATCGCGTGGACTTGGTGTGCCTGGCCGGTTTCATGCGGCTACTATCGGCCGAGTTTTGCCGGGCTTTCCCCTTGCGAGCGCTGAACATTCATCCATCGCTATTACCGGCATTTCCAGGTCTGGACGCGCAAAGGCAGGCTCTCGAACACGGTGCGAAGATTAGCGGATGCACCGTGCATTTCGTGGACGCCCAGTTGGATGCCGGGCCAATCGTTTTGCAGGCGGCCGTTCCGGTGCTGGATGATGACACCGAAGACACCCTCGCGGCGCGGATTCTGGTTGAGGAACACCGCATCTACTGCGAGGCTATCGCTCTGATCTTGTCTGAGCGCTGGAGTGTCGTCGGTCGGCGCGTGATCGCAAAGTGAAACGACTCGCTCGCGCCTTTCTTCCGACCTTTCGCTACCTGATGCAAACGGAGGTACACGTATTTGCCTTCTCGGTATCGGCGGGGTTGCTCTTGTCCTTTTTCCCGTTTCTCACCGTCATGCTGTCCATATGCCGGTACGTTCTCAAGTGGCGGGCTGGAGTGGGGGCGGTATATTTCGCTTTGAACGACTATTTCCCGGATGTCATGGGCCAATTCATCCGGCGCAACTTCGAAGTCACCGTGGCATCGCGCGGGCCGGTCCAAGTGATTTCATTGATCCTGTTGTTCTTCACGGCCAGCGGCATCTTTGAACCCCTGGAAGTGGCTCTGAATCGTATCTGGAATTGTCCCAAGAACCGGAATTACTTCAAGAACCAGCTGGTCAGCCTAGGGCTAATATTTGCATGCGGGGCGCTGATGCTGGTTTCGACTACGCTGACTGCGCTGAACAAGGAGTTTCTCGCCGGGATTTCGATCAAGCAGGCAGGGCCTGTGGCGAATATTCTCGGCCTGGTGCTGTTCAGAGTCGCCGCCGTTCCGATGTCGATGCTGGTGCTGTTCCTGATCTACTGGCTGTTGCCGAACTGCAAGATCCCGCCTGCGCGGATGGTACCAGCGGCGATCGTGGTGGGATTGTTGCTCGAGCTCCTGAAATACGTGAATTTATGGACTTGGCCGTATCTCAGGGTTAAGCTGCAGTCTGAGTATGGGCCATTTTATTACACGGTAACGATCATCTTGTGGGGTTTCCTGGCGGCTTTGGTGGTTCTGGCCGGGGCGGAATGGACGGCCAGGAGATCGCAAGCGGGGGTGTCAACGAGGGATTCAACTTAGGACGAAAGGACCAATTTCCTATTGCGGCGGCCACATCGAGAGCCCACACTGGACCTCTACCATCATGCTGCCCGCATCTGTCATATCTGCCGAAACGGCTGTGTCCCTCTCAGACCCGACTGAAAAAAGCGCTGCTTCCGGCCTGGAGCATCTTTCCCAGGCGCTTCGCGCGCAGTCCGGTACAGACTCACAATCGAAAGGCAAACAGCCCGCGTTTGCTCCGCGCGTTCCAGAGACTCTGGAGGACACCGGGCTTAGCCCCATCGCTGGTTCAACAGCTCATCTTGAAGAAGATGTACTCGAAGGGCGACATGCTGGGGCGCGATCTGTCGGAGGCGCTGGGGCTCAAGTTCAGCCTGATCGAAGGGGTCATCGATTTTTTCAAACAGCAGCGCTTTATTGAGGCCAAGCGATCGCTCGGTATGGGCAACAGCACAGTGGTGTTCGCGCTGACTGATACCGGCCGTAATCAGGCGCGCGAATGCATGGAAGGCAACCAGTATAGCGGCCTGGCGCCCGTTCCTCTGTCGCAATATACGGACGTTGTCCGGAAACAGCGGCGCGCGGAAGGCTGGCTCACGCCCGACGCTCTACGGCAGGCGTACAGCAAAATGGTGATGACGCCCCGCGTTCTGGCTCAGATCGGTCCCGCAGTCAGCTCCGGAAATTCGTTCCTGATTTATGGGCAGCCAGGGAATGGAAAGACGTTCCTGGCCGAAGCGCTGATGAACATCGACGAGTCGTGCGTGTACGTGCCCTTTGCGCTGGATTGTCAAGGCACCATCGTTCAAGTTTTTGACCCGCTCTATCATCAGCCCGTGCAGGAAGCCGAAGAGCAGTCGGTGTTCGCAACCGGCCCGCAATATGACCGGCGATGGATCAAGTGCCGGCGTCCCTTTATCGTGACAGGTGGCGAGCTGGCGTTGGAGATGCTGGATCTCAACTACAACGCGACGTCGAAGATTTACGACGCGCCCTATCAATTGAAGGCCAACAACGGGATCTACCTGATCGACGACTTCGGGCGGCAGCAGTGTACTCCCGCCGAGATATTGAACCGCTGGATCGTTCCCATGGAACGGCGCGTGGACTATTTGAAATTCAATAGCGGCGGCAAGATCACGGTTCCCTTCGAAGCGTTTCTGATCTTTTCGACCAATCAGAATCCGGAACAATTGGGCGACGAAGCGTTCCTGCGCCGCATTCAATACAAGATGCTGCTGCGCAGCCCGGACGCGCAGGAGTATGCCACTATCTTCCAGCGCTTCTGCGAATCGAAAAAGCTGAAGCACCCGGAAGGCTTAATCGCGCGGTTCATCGACAAGCACTATCGGCAGGCAAAGCGAGCCTTTCGCCGCTGTCATCCGCGTGATGTGCTGTCGCACGCCATCGATCTGATTCACTTCGAGAAGCTGCCGTTCGAGCTGACCGACGAGCTGATGGACCGGGCGTTCGATAGTTGCTTCCTGGAAGAAACGGGCGACTAGTCCGCCAAGGCCCGAAGACATTCCAGGTCGACGTTTCCCCCCGAGAGAATTACCCCGACGCGCCGAACATCGCTCGGGATTTTGTGGTGCATCACCGCCGCGGCGGAAGCAGCGCCGCTCGGTTCCACCAGGATCTTCATTCGCGTGAGCAGAAATTTCATCGCGGCTGCGGATTTCAGAATCACTCACCAGCACAATGTCCTCGACATGCTTCTGAACGATGGGAAAAGTGAGCGCTCCCGGCTTAGTTGCGCGCAGACCATCGGCGATGGTGTCAGGCAGCGGAATTTCGACGCGCGAGCCAGCGCGTAACGAGAGCAGCGTGTCGTTGCCCTGTTCCGGTTCAACGCCGAAGACGCGAATACCGGCGCGAATCGCATGCGCGGCTATGGAGCTGCCAGAGATCAAGCCGCCCCCGCCGATCGGGATCACCAGCGCATCCAGATCGGGCGCTTCTTCCAGCAGCTCCAGAGCGGCGGTGCCTTGGCCGGTGATGGTCCAAGCGTGATCGTAGGGCGGGACAATGGTTGCGCCGGTTTCGCGTGCGATCCGCTGAGCGATGGCTTCGCGATCTTCGGCAGCGCGATCGTAGGTGACAATTCGAGCGCCGTGGGCACGGGTGGCTGCGAGCTTCAAAGCGGGCGCGTCAGCCGGCATGACGATGGTGGCGGGAATCCCGAGCGATTCCGCCGCAATGGCGACCGCTTGTCCGTGATTGCCTGAAGAGTACGTGACCACGCCGCGTCCGGTCTGATCCGTTAGGAATCGATAAGACGAAATTGGCCGCGCCGCGAATCTTGAACGCACCTCCGCGCTGGAAGTTTTCGCATTTGAAAAACACGCTGGCCCGGGAAAGCGCGTCGAACGTTCGCGAGGTGAAGACCGGCGTGCGCCGCACGATGTGGCGCGTGCGCTCGGCTGCGGTTTGGATGTCAGCTAAGCTGATTTCGGACATGCGGCCGTTCTAGTAGCCCGCCTGCTTGTCCACGATGTATTCCAGCGGCTGCCCGTTTCGGAACCGCTCGAAGTTTTCGATAAATTGTTTCACGGCCAGCTCCATCCAGCCCGTGGTATGGTCGGCGCAGTGGGGCGAGAGCAGCACGTTCTGCATGCGATAGAAAGGGTGATCGGCAGGCAGCGGCTCGGTCTCAAAAACGTCGAGAGCGGCGCCGCGGATGATCGCTTGATTGAGCGCTGAGATCAGGGCGGACTCGACGACCACGGCGCCACGGCCGACGTTGATCAATACGGCCGAGCTCTTCATGAAGTGGAATTCATTGCCGCCTATCATGCCTTGTGTTTCGGGTGTAAGCGGTGCGGCGGCCAGCACATAATCGGAGAGGCTTATCATTTCCGTCAGTTGTTCGCGCGTGAAGGAACGCTCCAGCACCGGGTCATTCTCCGACGAAGGAGTGCGTCGCCGCAGCGCCAGCACTTTCATGCCGAGAGCGTGGGCCAAACGCGCTGTCTCCCGCCCGATGCCGCCATAGCCAATCACACCCAGCGTCTGATCGCGAAGAAACGCGACGTCGAATTGTTCCCAGCGCGCCGCCTCCTGTTGTCGAACTAACCGTCGCAGATCTTTTGCGAAATAGAGCATTCCAGCGATAGCAAATTCGGCCAGAGCGGGACCGAAGACGCCGCGGCCATTGGTCAGCGGCACGGGGCTTTCGATCAGCTCGGGTGACAGTACTTTCTCCACGCCCGCCGACAAAGCATGAATCCATTTCACGCGCGGCGCGAGCGGCAGGATCGCTCTAAGTGCGGAGCCATCGTGGAAGCCGTTGAGGATGACGTCGGCTTCGGGCGCGTGCAGTTTCAAGAAATCCAGATCGTTTCCAGTGAGCACGGTGACGGGCTGCGGAAGGCGGTCTAGGAATCGCAGGAACGGATAGTGCGGGCTCGAAATGACAAGAAGGGTGATGGGGTCCATGAAACCAGGAAGATAACACAAGGCTGCTAATATCGTGGCGTGGCGCTCACCGAGCAGTTACGGGATTTGCCCTCCGTGGATCAGGTACTTGGCGCGCTGGGCCACTTGGAAGGTCGCTTTCCTCGGACGCTGATGGTCGACGAAGTGCGCCGCGTTTTGGAAAAAACGCGCGAGGATATTCGCGCCGGGCGCCAGGCGAATTCCGTTTCGATCGAGAAGCGCGTGGAACGCAACCTGGCGAGGCTGGAAGAGCCGTCGTTGCGCCGCGTCATCAACGCGACTGGCGTGGTCCTGCATACCAATTTGGGACGCGCGCCACTAGCGCCGTTCCAGCCGCTCGCGGGCTACTCGAACCTGGAATACGACCTCGCGGCGGGCCGGCGCGGAAAAAGGGACGTACACGCTGCGGATTTGATCGAGCGGCTGACGGGCGCGCCGGGGATCGCGGTGAACAACAATGCGGCTGCGATTTACCTGGCGTTAAACGAGGTGGCGGCTGGGTTCGAAGTGGTGGTGTCGCGAGGCGAGCTCATTGAAATCGGCGATGGGTTTCGTATCCCTGAGATCATGCAGCGCTCAGGCGCAGTGCTGCGCGAAGTGGGAACGACGAACCGCACACACATCGACGACTACCGCGAGGCGATTAATGAACGAACGCGGCTGCTGCTGCGCGTCCATCCCAGCAACTTTCGCATGGAGGGCTTTACGGCGAGAGCGGAGCTGGGCGACCTGGTAGCGCTGGCGAAGGAGCGCGGTGTTCCTCTCTACGAGGATCTGGGCAGTGGCTGCGTAGCGGATTTGCGCGCATATGGCATGGAAGAACCGCTGGTTGCGGATAGCATTCGTGCAGGCGTTAACCTGGTGTCGTTCAGCGGGGACAAATTGCTGGGCGGGCCGCAGGCGGGAATCCTGGCGGGCGATCTGGAGTTAGTCGCACGGCTGCGGCGCAATCCGATGTTTCGCGCGTTACGGCTGGACAAGGTGATTTACCAGGTGCTCGAAACTACGTTGCGTCAGCTGGTGCTGGAACGCTGGGATCAGATTCCAGCGCTGCGCATGATCGGGCAATCGAGCGAGGAGTTGCGCGGGCGATCGGAGCGCTTATATGGGCTGTTGGATGGTGTGCGGGCGGAAGTGATCGAAGGAAGCTCCGTGATCGGCGGGCGGCTCCACTCCTGGGCAGCCGCTCCGAAGCTGGCTGATCGCAATTGACTGCGCCGACGTGGTCGAAGCGGAGAAGCGCTGTCGGCTGAGTGATCCTCCAGTGGTGGCGCGGATCGAAGACGGGCGCTTGCTGATCGATCTGCGTACGGTCTTCGCAAATGAAGAAGACGACCTGGCGCGCGTGATCCGCGCCGCCTGCCTAGCTGAACCGCGCGCGTGAGCTAGCGGCCTCTAGAGCCGCGCGAGCAACATCGCGAGCAGCGCCGTCCGATCCGCGATGCGATCCAGCAGGATGCTTTCGTTCGCCGCGTGCGCGCCTTCGCCCACACCGCCCAATCCGTCGAGCGTGGGAATGCCGAGCGCGGCGGTGAAGTTGCCGTCCGATCCGCCGCCTGTCGCCGATTCCTGCAGCACGACGCCAAGCTCTTTCGCGCAGGCGCGCGCTGTCTTGAATAACTCGCGAATGGCCGGAGTTCGCTCCATGGGCGGGCGGTTGAGACCACCGTCCACGTGGATCGAGCAACGTTTATCGAACGGGCGCAGCGAGCGAAACTTCTTGTCGAGTGCGGCGGCATCTTTCGCCTTCGCGATGCGGATGTCCACTTCAGCGTGCGCTTCGGCGGCAACCACATTCGTCCGCGTGCCGCCGGCAATCACGCCGGGATTTACCGTGATGCCCTGCTTCAGATTGGTGAACGCGGCGATCTTCGGGATCTGCCGCGCCAACTCCACCACCGCGCTCGCACCGGCCGTAAAGTCGACACCCGCGTGGGACGCCCGTCCTTTCACCGTCACGGTGTAGTCGCCCACGCCTTTACGCGCGGTCTTGAGTTTGCCTTGCAGCCCGGTTCCGGGCTCCAGCAGAAGCACGGCGGCGCTCTGCCGGGCAGCCTCCTCGGTGAATTGCCGCGACGTCTCGCTGCCGACTTCCTCGTCCGAGTTCACCTGAAACAAAATGCTGCGGCGCACCGGAATCTCCAGCGTCCGGAGCGTGCGCACAGCGTAGAGAAAGAAGGCGATGCCGGATTTCATGTCGAGCACACCCGGTCCCCAAAGACGCCCTTTTTCCTCGCGCAGCGGCATCTGTGCAAGTGTTCCGAGCGGCCAAACGGTGTCGGAATGGGCCAGCACGAGGATTTTGCCCGCGTCAGGTTTCGCGCCCGGGAACTTGAACTCGCAACGGAGGTGATGTCCAAAGTTTCCGCCGGGCAAAGTCTTCACGCTGGCGGCGCCATCGATGCGGCTGGCAAGAAGGTTCACGAAACGGTTCACGGCCTGCGGCTGATCGCTCGGAGACTCGCACCTTACCAACTCGCTGATGAGCGCGACGATGGCGGACTGCTTCGCTTCCGTAAAAGCAAGGAACGGATGCACTGCCTGTTATAATAGCCACTTCGCATGCCCCTTCTCGATATCCGGGAGATCCGTGACATTTTGCCGCATCGTTATCCCATGCTACTGGTGGATGCGATTCTTGAGTTGGAAGAGGAGCGCATCGTGGGGATCAAGAACGTGACCGTGAATGAACCCTTCTTTGTGGGCCATTTTCCCGAGTTTCCGGTGATGCCGGGAGTGCTGGTCGTGGAAGCGATGGCGCAGGTGGCGGGCGTATTAGTGCTGAAGTCGGTACCGGATCGCAAAAACAAGCTGGTGCTGCTAGCGTCCATCGAGCAAGCCAAGTTCCGGCGTCCGGTGCGGCCGGGCGATCAACTTCGCATCGAGATGAAGGTCAGTAAGCGCAAAGCGGCCATCGCCAAGATGCACGGCCAGGCCACCGTGGATGGAGTGGTTGTCGCCGAAGCCGAGCTGATGTGCGTGCTGCAGGACCGCGAGCCCCGCGTGGGAGCGCCGACGGCCGCAGAGCCGGCTCCGGTCGCCTAAGCCCGCGCATGGCGATTCATCCGTCTGCCCTCGTCGATCCACAAGCTCGTATCTTCGCAAGCGCTGAAATCGGGCCGTTTTGCATTATCGGCGCTGATGTCGAGATCGGTGCGCGCACGCGGCTAATGGCGCACGTTTATGTGGAAGGCGTCACGAACATCGGCGAAGACAATGTGTTCTATCCATATTCCACGGTCGGAGTAGCGTCACAGGATCTGAAATATAAAGGCGAACGCGCGGAGACACGCATCGGAAGCCGAAACAAAATCCGCGAGTTTGTCAGCATCCATCGCGGGACTGAAGGCGGCGGGTTGGTCACCCAGATCGGCAATGACAATTTGGTGATGGCTTACGCGCATGTGGCGCACGACGTGCGTGTTGGGGATCACACGCAGCTTGGAAACGCGGTCACGTTCGCCGGGCACGTAGTCGTGGAAGATTGGGCGGTGATCGAAGCGTTCAGCGGCGTACACCAGTTTTGCCGCATCGGGAAGCACGCATTCATCGGCGGCTATAGCGTCGTGACCAAGGACGTACTGCCGTTCTCGATGACCGTGAGTCCGCGGGAATCGAAAGTGTTTGGCGAGAATAAAGTGGGACTCGAACGGCGCGGCTTCACTAAGGAGGTCATCGAAAGCCTGCACAAGGCTTTCCGGCTGCTGACCAAGTCCGGGCTCAACACGACGCAGGCGGTGGAGCGGATTCGTGCGGAGGTGCCCGACAGCCCGGAGGTTCAGGATCTGCTCGCGTTCATGGAACGATCCGAGCGTGGGTTTGTGAAGTGAGTCGATACGGCATGATCGCCGGCAACGGCCGCTTTCCGCTGCTGGCGCTTGAAACAGCGCGGCGTGCAGGCGATGAAGTAGTGGTGGTGGCGATCAAGGAAGAAGCATCGCCGGAAGTCGAGCAACTGGCGGACCGCTGCTATTGGATTTCGCTCGGCCAGCTCTCGCGCTTGATCGAGATCCTCAAGGAAGAAGGCATCACCGAAGTGATGATGGCCGGTCAGGTGAAGCACGCGAAGATCTTTTCGTCGATCGTGCCCGATTGGAAGCTAGTAAAGCTGCTGGCCAGTCTGAAGCAGAAAAACACTGACGCGCTGATCGGGGGCGTCGCGAAGATTCTGGCGGAGGATGGCATTCGCCTTGCCGATTCCACGCTGTTGTTGAAGCCGCTGCTGGCTGGCGTCGGAGTGCTCAGCAAGCGTAAACCGTCATCGGATGAAGAGCGCGACATTGCCTATGGCCGGCGGATCGCGAACACGCTGGCGGGCGTGGATGTGGGCCAGAGCGTCGCGATTTCGGACGGCGCCTGCGTGGCGGTGGAGGCGATGGAAGGCACCGATGCGATGCTGGAGCGCGCGGCTTCACTGGTGAACGGCAAAGCCGTTACGCCTGGTGAAAGTGTCGCGGCGCCGCGGGCACTTGTTGTTCGACGTTCCGGTGGCCGGTCCAGGGACAATCGAAGCGATGCAAAAAGCAGGCGCGACCGCGCTGGCCGTCGATGCGGGACGCACGCTGCTGCTGGATCGCGAGGCGATGCTTCGCACGGGCGAATGAATGCGGCATCGCGATCGTTGGTTGCGAGCCGGAGCCGTAGTCGGCGGATTATTCTCGCTTGTTGCCGATCAGGAGCGAGAGCAGATATTCGTTGGCGGCGGGAGCTTCGGAACGCTCCAGCCGGGCCATTTGTCCAGGGCAACCGACTGGGATACCGACCTCATCCTCGGTGCTCGAATTTTCGCTCGAGACTGGATCGCAATGCGTCCGGACCGTTCCAGCCTTGTACAGCTTCCTGAACAAGAAAATGGAACAGCGTGAGTGGGCGGTCGATACGGATCGCCTGGGAGACGCTTGTTCCGGATCTTCAGGAGCTGGGTTGGCAAGACGGCCAGCCAGCGTCAGAAGGTCCTCCGCTATTCCCACTCCGGGTCTTTCAACCGGTTCTCCAACCCAATCGCGGCCAAACGAATGGCGGATACGCACCACCTCCCCCGGGAACTTCTTCACGACTTCCTCAACCCTCTCCGCGAAGTCCTTCAATTGCTGCGGGCTCAAGTAAGTTGTCGCGATGGTTTACCGATATACACCATGATAAGTTAGGTATTGAACAAGATTCGAGTCGCCGTCGTTGGCGCGGGTGTGTTTGGACGGCACCACCTGCGCGTGCTGAGCCAATCGCTGAATGCGACGCTGGTAGGCGTCCTGGATGCCGACCCGGAACGCGCCGCCATGGCCGCCGCGGAACACAATTGCCTGACATTTGCGACGTTGGGCGAGCTCAAGGACAATGTCGACGCCGCCGTGATCGCCGTGCCGACGTCACTGCACGCCGAAGTTGGTTGCGAGCTGCTCGAATCCGGAATCGATGTGTTGGTGGAAAAGCCCATTGCGGCCGATCTTGCATCCGCGCGGCGCTTGGTAGACACCGCCGCCGAGCACGAGCGCATCCTGCAAGTCGGGCATCTGGAGCGCTTCAACCCCGCCGTCGCAGCCCTGAAGAAAATCACGAACGTGCCGCTGTTCTTCGAAATTCACCGGCTCAGCCTGTTCAGCCCACGCAGCCTGGACGTCGACGTCGTGCTCGACCTAATGATTCACGATCTGGACATTGTGCTGGATTTGGCCGGCGGGATGCCCGAGGAGATTCGCGCGGCGGGAATTTCCATTCTGTCCGACAAAGTAGATATCGCCAATGTGCGCCTGTCGTTCCCCGGCGGATGCATCGCCAACTTGACGGCCAGCCGAGTCTCCACCGAACGTGTGCGCAAGTTGCGCCTGTTCCAACCCCATCAGTACATCTCGCTCGACTACCAGAAGCAGGAAGCTGTCGCGTTCACGGTCAGCGGAAACCAGCAGATCGGATTTCAGCCGCTTGCGGTTACCAAGGAAGAGCCGCTGCGGCTGGAGGTGGAATCGTTCCTGCAGGCGGTGGCCAATCGCGACCGTCCGCTGGTCCCTGGGGAGGACGGATTGCGGGCTCTCGAGGTGGCGCGTGCGATTCTTGATAAAATTGAAGAGCACTCGAAGGTAGTCACGCAACGGCTTCAATCACTTTCCTAAGCTGCTTCCCGGCAACGGCCGGCGCGCTATTGACGTCTTTTATTCGGCAAACATGAACTCAGGCGCGGATCCCGGTCCCAATTTCGTGCTGGACTGGCACGAGTTCGATGACTCGCGTAGGCACTGGCGCGCGGGAATCGGTTCATTTGTAGTGCATTGCGCGATCTTCGCGCTGGTGATCACGCTCTCCAGTTTGAGCGGCCCCGCGCCGAGGCAGGCCACCGAGATTTATCTCGATTTCAGCAAGGCGACGACGCTAATTGTGCCCCGCGACATCACGCAGAAGGAGCCCAATAAGGACAAGGTGGCCAAGGAAGTGAGCGTTGAGGATCTGAAGCCGCAGCCGCCTTCGCGACGACGTCTCCCTACCCCGCCGCCGGTCCGGGCGTTCAAACCCCCGAGTCCTCAGCCGCCGGGTCCGGCGCAGTCCGCGGCTCCGCGCATTGTCGAACCACCAAAAATCGATACACCGCTCACTGCACAAAATGCTCCCTCCGTGCTGCCCGCGTTGGCCGGAACACCAAAGGCGCCGCCACCGCCTCAGATCCAGCCCGTCGAGCAGCCTAAACTTGCCTTTGAAACGCCCGGACAGAACGGGCCCAGCGAGACTAAGGGTCAAGCCAAGCTGACCCCGCCCAAGACGGGCGTCCAAGACGTGATCCGTGACATGGCGCGTGGCGGTGGGAGCGCGGCAGGTGAGCTGGAGCAGGCCCCGGAGCTGGCCCCTAGCGGCCAGCGGCCGACTTTGCCCGGCCAAACAGGCGTCAGTCCGGAGTTGCTGAGCGATCCGATGGGCGCTGACTTCAGGCCGTATTTGACTCAAATTCTCGCGCTGGTGAAGAGGAATTGGCTCGCTGTGTGGCCCGAAAGCGCCCGGCTTGGCAACCGGGGTGTGGTGCAGATACAGTTCATCATCGCTCGCGACGGGCATGTAGAGAAGTTAGTTTTCGCGACGGAGTCGGGCACCCGCGAATTGGATCTAGCGGCAGTGGCTGGAGTTGACCGATCGCAACCGTTCCCTCCGTTTCCGAAGGAATTCAAAGGGCAGCAAATCCGATTGCAATTCGCATTCAAATACAACGTCAAGTAAAAACTTGACGGCTTATTGCAGCACCACCAGCGGCGCTCGTGCGAACCCGAACTTTCGGGCTTGTTCGTCGATCACGCTCACCTGGCAAGTGTATTGGCCGGGTGGGATGTTGGCTAGCGGCATCTCAAACTCGAACGCCAATGTGTTTGGCCGTCCTGATTTCGGCTTTGTGACGCGCACTGGCGCCGACTCGAAGGACTTCGACTTGCCGCGGAACATCGTTAGCTCGGCAGATACGCTGGGCGTCGCCACAGTCCCCGGATCGTAGACTTCGAAATAAACGTACAGCTTCTGGTTTTTGCGGAACACGCGCGTGATGTCAGGGATCAGCTTTTGGCCGTTCTCTACCAGCGGGTGCTCGTTCAGCAGCTTCTTGTTGCCGCCCGCATTGCCGATGCTGGCCGACAGCGGCTCGCGCTGATTGCTCCACACCACCGAGCTCATGCGCACCGACGTCTGCTTGCTCAAATCAGGAACGGTGAACTTCATTTCGAACGTTCCCATTTTGCCGTTCTGGTTTTCGCGCGCCAGGAAACGTAAATTGTAATCGCCAGGCGGGAGAGTGACGCCAGTATCGTATTCGACGTGCCTCTGAGCAAGCTGCGCGGCGTTCTCTTCGGTTAGCTTCAGCTTGATTTCGTCGCGGATCCCGCCCAGCATCTTTCCGTGCGGATCGCGAATCTGCCCTATGAAGTCGAGATCCGTGGTCGATTTGGGCGACAGACCCAGCGCGGACCCTGCGATCCGGACCGTGATCGGGACGAAGTACTTATCGTGCCCGGTTTGGAAGTAATCCACCTCCATCGCCAGCGGCAGCTCGGTGAACGGATCGTCGAGCGTCAGGGCGTCTTCCAGCTGGCGTTCTTTGTCGCTGGCATTCATCTTGCCCCACACCTTTGCCGCGTAATAACCTTTGCGATAGTCGATCTTGGCCGATTCGCCCAACGACGAAATCTTCACGCTAACGTGACGGTACTTTCCGTCCGCTGCTGGATTCGCGCTGTAGTAGCCCAGGGTATAGTAGCTGTTAAAGTCAGCCTGCACCGCCTTGATGCCGAGCGTAAGATCGTTGCTATCCAGCAGAGCCTTCCCTCCAGTGTCGGCAGCGAGCGTGTAGATGGTGTCCTGCGTATCGTGAAACGACGTGCGGTTGCTGGCATATGTGCTGCCGGTGAACACTCCGGTGCCCTTGGGCGAGGCTTGCGTCGCATCGCCAGCCGGCGCCATGGCAACCAATCCGCGCGCGTCGATCGGATAGAACGCCACGTTCGCGCGCACAGCGGCGTTCACTGTAGCCCGAAGCTGCGACTGATTATCGACGCCCGTCTTGCCCACGCCGCTCGAAAAGTAGACCAGCGCCTTTTTCTCCGGATACGCCGCCAATTTGCGCGTGGCGTCTTCCAGCGCGCTCAGCTTGAGATCGGTATTGAAAATGTTGAACTCGGTATCGTCGGCGGTGAACTCGCCGCTGGTGTCAGTGGAATCGGCGCCGGTTGCGGCCATGGCCGCCAGTTCGCTGGAATCGCCCACTCGCAGCGATTGAATCACGGTCACCAACGTCTCGCGATCGCTGGTGAAATCCTGGACCACGCGCAGTTCGTTGGTGAGCGTCATGATCGACACCGTGTCGGACGCGGTCATTTGCGTGTCGATGAACTTGATGGCGGCGTCGCGCGCGCGAATCTGCTCGGCGGGCTGCATGGACGAGAGATCGAAGAACATCGCGATCAGCCGCCGGTCCTTAAGCTCCTCCGGTTTTAAGGGAGGCGCTGGTTCCGCTTTCGCTGGTGTTGGGGTAGGCGTGGCTTCCACGGGTCCCCGAGTCTTCAGCGCCGGCACCGGCGCTTCGAGTGCGGGCAATGTCTCCCCATTCAAGCGCTCCAGTTCGAACACTGCGATCTGCTGCGGCTTGCCGTCTTCAAGCAGTGTGAACTGATCTTTCTTTAAGTCTTCGATCGCTTTGCCGCTCTTATCCTTCACGGAAACGTTGATGATGACGAGGTTGGTGTTGGTTTTGAAGTTCGGCGGCGGCTGGTCCTGCGCCAGCATCGCCGCGCAAACCAAGGCCGCCGATACGATTCTAAAGGCGCAACTGGACATGGCACCCATCTTTCTAAAAACGGAACCTCACGTTGATGTCGGAGGTTCGCATTGCGCCGGCGGCTGTCGCCAGACCGTACTGGGTGGAACCGACTACCGTGTTCACGTTGGTGATGTTCACGTGATTCAAGGTATTGGTTGTCTCCAAGCGCAGCTCGATGCGTTTGCGACTGCCCTCGCCGCCGATCGTGAAATAGCGTCCAAAAGCCGCGTTCAGCGACCACGACCACGGCCCCGGAATGGTGTTGCGGCCGGCATCTCCAAGTTCGCCCGGCGGCGGAGCTGTGAACGCAGCCAGATTGAAGTATCCACTCCCATCTTCCACCGGCAGACCCGTAGCCGCCGCGCGGCCGCTACCCACTACTCCAGTGCCCGCGATGTTCGACAGATTCCCCAAGATCCGCGCCGTGAGTGGCGTTCCATTTTCAAACAACCCGGATCCGCTCAGGGTCCAATTACGTTTCCACCAGCTGGCTTGCGCCGGAGTGCTGAGGACGTAGTTCAGGGTCAGCACGTTCGGCCGGTTGAAGCTCGACAAGCCACGCTCGGCTCTTAAATCGAACGCGTTCTGCGCGACGACATTGCCGACGCCGCCAAACGTGGAACTGTCGTCAATGGACTTCGAACGGGTGTAAAGGGCGTTGAAAGACATGTTGCGCGCGAAACGCCGCATCAGCCGCACCTGCCCCGCATGATAAATCGAATTCCCCCAGGAGCTGTCGTAGGTAAACTGCTGGGCGTCGGCGATTGGCAGGACCTGTTGCGACGTCAACGGCGACGAGCCGGGCTCCGCGCGATTCGGGACTGTCTGGGTATCCAGGTCGGTGCCCTTGGTTCCCAGATAGTTCAGCTCAAAGAAAAAAGAGCGGCTCAAGTTCTGCTGCACACTGACGCTCCAGCTTTGAGCGTAGCCCACCTGGTAATTCTTTTGGACCGCGTATGTGTTCAGCACGGTCGCGTTCGTCGGAGCAGTGGCAAGCCCATTTTGGAGGGTCAGCACGTCAGTTTTGCTGGTGGTCAGTCTCTGTGTTTCGGCGAAGGGCGGCTGCTCGGAAAGTTCGGTAGCAAGCTGATTGAGCGCTGTCGGATTGTAGTAAATGCCGTAGCCCAGCCGCACCACGGTGGAGTGCTTTGCGCTCGGTTTCCACGCCAGGCCGCCGCGAGGAGCAAAATCGTGTCGATCCGGCTCGACCAGGCTGTTCGGAAATTGACCCGAGTAGGGCCCGGAAGCCCCCGCCAAAACTGGAGCGACCGCCGTGAAACCCGGCGCGATGTCGAGATTCACAAGATGCCCATACTTCTCCGACAGCGGCGAATAATATTCGTAGCGCAGGCCATACATCAACGTGAGGCTCGAATTCACGCGCCAGTCGTCGTTTGCGTAAAAGTCATAGGCATTCTGCCGGAAGTAGGTGCTGGCCCCTCCGAATTGAACTGAGCTGGCCGCCGGCAGACCCAGCAAATAGTCCGCGAAATCCAATCCGGTGTTGGGCAACGGCTGCCCACTCGAATTGAAGGCGCTGGTGGCAATTCCATCGAAGGTGAACGTGCCGCGCGCGTTTTGGTCGGTAGTGGTATTGCGATCCTGGCGCTTGAAATCCGCGCCGAAAGTCATCGTGTGATTGTGCTTTACCCAGCTATAGGCTTCGCTTTCCTGGAAGTACTGCACCGCCGAATCGGACGGAATCGCGTCGGTGAGGCTGGCAAAGTTGGTGAAACTGAGCGTGGGCGGCCCGTAGTTGATTGGCTCCTGCGACGTTCCCTGGATGCCTAGGTCGGCTGCGATGTTCGTCCCGTACGAAAAATAGGAGTTTTGCGTGGTGCGATTACGGTTGAACGTGATTTGCGCGGTGTTAAGGGCGTTCGGGCCGACGTTGTGAACCCAGCTCAGATTCGTGTTGTTGCCGATACCATTGCCGGGATCCAAGAAGCCGAACAGTTGGGCGGTGTCGCTCTTGCGCCGCTGAAAGCCCTCGGTCAACGCCAGCCGGTCGTTCTTGCCAAGGTTCTGATTTAGACGAACGCTTACGTTGTCGGTATCGGCGGGAACAGCCGTTATAAACTCGTAATTGTTTACAACTCCCGGAAGATTGGGCAGCGGGACGTACTGCAGCAGCCCCAGCGCGGCCGGGTTCAAAAGGCTGCTTGGAATCACATTTCCGGCAAACGGCGCGCCGGTCGTAGGATTGTAGATGGTCGGAACCACGCCGTTGACGACCGTATCCGAAAAATTCCCCAGGCGTTCCGTGGCCGTCGGCACGGAGCCCACGTTGTAGGATACGCTTTGGCCACGTGTTGAGTAGTAGCTCACCGTGAAAAACGTGGAATCGCCTTTCAACAAATGCGGAATGCGCAGCGGACCACCCACCACCCCGCTCCATCGGTAGTTGTTGAAATTCGGTTGTGGCTCGCGCTGCCCGCTTATCGAAAACTGCTTGGCGTCGGTGTCCGAGCCCTGCCACTGGAGGGAAAGGTTGCCGTGAATGCCCTGTCGCCCGCGATTTCTGCGATTGCCGATCAGCCGGCCGTTGCCGTTGCCTCCCGGGCGATTGCGGCCTCCAGGCCCGCCAAATCCACCACCGCCGCGTCCGCCGCCACCAAATCCTCCGCCGCCACCGCCCCCGCCCGGACCGCCGCCGCCAAATCCAGGACCACCTCCGCCCGGAGCCCCCTGAGCGCCGGGAGCGCCTGGAACGCCGGCTGCCTGGCCTTGAACGCCCGCGCCCAGCCCACCCAGTCCGCCTGGGGGGCCCTGCAAACCCAGCGCGGGTCCACGCAATCCAAAATCATCCTGGCCATTTTGCAGGCCTGTGCTTAACGTTCCATTCACCAGGAAGGCTTCGTTGGCGTTGGTTGAACTTTGCGCGGCGATGTCGGGTGGGGGAGCGGCGGCAAGTTGATCGACCTCGCTTTCCGCAGTGGCGCGAAAGGCGCCCTGTTGCCCTGCCTGCGCCCCCCGCGGACGTTCCGCATTTTCTCTCGGGCGAGGCTGCAGCTCGAGATTCCATTCCACGTTGGCCGAGCCGGAACCAATCTGCAGTTCCTTGTGCGCCGTCTGGAACCCGAACATCTGTACCTCTAGCGTGTAGGTTCCTGGCGCGAGATCGGGCAACTCGTAGTTGCCGGACTCATCGGTGGTGGTCACCGCGCGGTGACTGCCTTGGGTCGTAATCACGGTCGCGCCCGGCAGCGGTTGTCCGCTGAATTTCACTGTTCCCTTGGATGTCACGTTGGTCTGGGCGCACAACACCTGGGTGCACGACACCTGGAGGCACAGCAAGGGCCCAAGAACCACGAGTAGGGACAAGCGGAGCACTAATAGAGGATCGCATTTCCGAACGTTACCGTTACCGGAATTGGTGTAAAAGAGGGTAAATGGTTGAAGGTCTAGCGGGCTTTCAAGAGCACCACGGTGATGTTGTCCGGACCGCCGGCTTGTTTGGCGGCTTCGATCAGCCGTTCGCACTTCGCCTGCAGAGAGCCGTTGCCTGACAATGTGTCGGCAATTACGCTAGGCTCTACGACGCCATGCAAGCCGTCGCTGGAAATCAAGATCAGCTCGCCGGGATGTGGGCGGACAGTGTAGGAATGCACGCGCACCTCCGGGCTGACGCCGATCGCCATGGTTAACACGTGGCGCATGGGGTGAGTTTTCAGGCTGGCCTCGTCGATCCCCAGTCGGCGGCCCACTTCGTTGACCCAGGTTTGGTCTTCGGTGATTCCCTTGAGCTCGTGGCCGTCAAACACGTACGCCCGGCTGTCGCCGACGCTGGCAATCAACAGATCCGGTCCGGATTCCAGCGCAGCCACTAAGGTGGTGCCCATGCCTTCCAGCGTAGGATCGCTCGCGGCAGCGGTCATAACTCGCATATTCGCCTCCCGGAAGGCCTGGAAGAGCGTTTCCGCATCCGGCTCACCGGCGTTCTGGAGGAATGACGCTACTGTTTCCACGGCCAGCTTGGACGCGTGTTCGCCCGCCTGAGCTCCGCCCATCCCATCGGCCACAATGTAGGCTCCAGTGGGAGAGATGAGATAGAAGTCTTCGTTGTTTTGACGGACACAGCCTGGGTCGGATAGACCGAACGCTTCGAGCATGAGCTTTTAGGATTATACCCGTTCCGTAATTTACGTTGCGGTAGTCACGGCTTCTCGGAGGGTTTGTCGGGCTGCAGCACGGCCTTCAATTGCCAGTAGGCGCTCTCTTCGTAGTTGGTCTTCAGGCGCTCCAAACCTTCGGTCTGCGAATCGCCGGGCCGTGGTCCGCTCTGTTTTTCGCAGCGCGCCAGCAGAAGCGCAGATGTGGCGTCGGCGGGATCGTGATCGAGCGCTGCGTGAAAGCGTTCGGCGGCGTCGGCAAAGCTGCCCTGGCGCCACAGCGCGTAGCCCAAATTGAACTGGTACACCGGATCGCTGCGGTCGCCTTCCAAGGCTTTGCGAAAATCGGCCACGGATGCCGGAAGCTGATTGGCGCGCGACTCGGCCGCCGCCAAATCGTTGTACACCTCGCTCAGAGGAACTACTCGCGCCACTTCTTGAAAGGCTGTCGCGGCGCCCGCAAAGTCGCCGTTCTGATAGCGGCATAGGCCTAAGAAGAAGTTCGCTTCGCGATAGTGGTCGTCACCCGGCGCCACTTTTTGGAACCACTCCGCGGCCGATTTGTATTCTTTCTTCCTCCACAGCAACCGGCCGAGCTGGAAATCGGGCAACGAGTAGTGGCTGTCCAATCTTGCGGCTTGCGTGAAAAAGCGATGTTTCTCATCGGTGTTAGATGCCAGCAGTCCACGGGTGTAGTTTTCTACGGCGTCTACGCGCACAGCCGGGTGACGTTCGCGGAATTCGGTCTCAGTTGGCGCGCCAGTCGGTTTGAGAAACCGCAGGGTTTGCCACGCCAGGTGTTCTTGCAGCGCCGCGAGATCTTCGAGCGCTCCCAACTCACGAAATTCCGGGCCCTCTTTCACGCGCTTCAAATCCAGCACGCGGGCCGTGATTAGCAATGTAGCGCCGTTCTTTAAGCCCTTAACAGGAAAATTCAGTGCGCTCTGACTGGCGGCCTTGACATCGTACTGGCCGAAGATCACTTGCTCGGCGTCCAGTTCCTCGCCGATCTTCACTACCGATGCCTTAGTGAGCAGGGAATAAGGACGCAGCGACAGGCGGCTGTAGGCTTCGATGCGGTCGTCCCGATCGAGCGCCATTAACCCTTCCGAGGAAAGCCCCTCGCGCACCGATTCAGCCAGGCTCTCGCCCATCCAATCCAGATTGGCATCTTTCGAAAGGTTGAAGAAAGGCAAAACCAGATACGTAACAGCCTGCGCCGATGGAAGGATGAGACAGAGGCAAACCGAGGCCCACAAAATGCTGCGCACCTGCCCATTTTACCTCGCGGCCAGGTGTTGCCCGGAGTAGAAGTGGGCCCCGGTAATAAACTTAGTTGGTCGCGTTGCCGGCTTTTTCGAACACTAGCCGCTTGCTGGTGCCACCAAGCCGGATCTCTTCCACCTGCCCGGCGCTGATGCGTACCGAGCTGCGTGAAAACTTCTCGCTCTCATTCTCCACTTTCACGGGAGCTTCGGTGGTGGTCTTGCCCTGCTTGATGACCGCCATGCCGTTATCTTTTAGCTCCAACTTGTAGTCGCCCGCCTTGAGTTGCGTGCCGTTGACCATGACGGGCTCGTAGAAGGTAACGCTGTAACTGCTGGCCGCGCTGGCTACCGCGAGAGCGGCGGTAGCGAATCCGAGTAGAACATTCTTAACCATGTTTGTAACTCCTCAACTAAACTTGTCTAACTTCACGTAGTAATACGCATCAATCGAACATACGTTCCGAAGAATGCCAAAAAAATGTTCAATTACTAAGGAATTTCAAAGAATGTTCAAATACGGATACGCGCGCCTTCACGCTGAACAATCCCCAGCGCTTCTGCTTGCACTCCCGCATCGTCTCCAAAACCCGGGAGCCAGTGCACGCCATGTTCCTTTCGAAACCACGTTAGCTGGCGCTTAGCGTAGCGACGCGTAGCGAGCTGTGTGGACTCCAGTGCTTGCTCGATCGTGAGACTACCCTCGAGCACTTGCAAGGCTTGTTTATAGCCGAGCGACTCGAACGGCTTCGCTTCCCGCGAAACGCCGGACTCCAGCAACCGGCGCACTTCATCCACCAAGCCGCGTTCAAAGATGGCGGTGGCGCGGGCATTCAAGCGCGCGTAGAGCAGTTCGCGTGGCGGGTCCAGTCCGAGTTTTATGGGACCAAAGCCAGAGAGCGGAGCGCGCCCGCGTTCAAACAATAACGATAGAGGCCGGCCTTCGATCAAACGGACCTCCAACGCGCGCATGGTCTTGTTCTTGTCATTCGGATGAATACGCGCGGCCGTCGCCGGATCGAGACGTTTCAATATGCGATGCAAGCTTCCGGCGCGGCTCCCCTCGCGATGCTCCAGCCGGGTGCGAAGCGTTTCGTCGCGCGCCGGGCCGGGAAATAATCCGTCCAACAATGCGCGCAAATAGAAGCCGGTGCCGCCGGCCACTACGGGAATCCGTCCGCGTTCTACAATCTCGCGCAGCGCCGTCGTCGCCGTTCGGGCGTAATCGCCGGCGGTGAAGAGCTGGTCCGGCCCGATTATGTCGATCAAATGATGCGGAATACCCTGCCGCTCGGCGGCGGGAACCTTCGCCGTCCCAATATCGAAGCCGCGATAAACCTGCAGTGAATCGCAGTTGACAATCTCGCCGCCCACGGCCAGCGCGATATGAATCGCCAAATCGCTTTTGCCGGAGCCGGTGGGGCCCACGACGACCGGGAGGGGAATCAAAGACCTTTCGTTCACAATCGTCAGAAATGATAGCGCGGCGTCGTCTTTCAGGCGTCTCAACCCCCGTCCGCGACCTGGCCGAGGCTTCGGGGTTATACTGGAGTCGAGTCCGTCTGTTCTTGGATACCAGTTGATCCAGGTCAGGAAAGAGAGCCTTTTTTGATGATCCCAACTCGCCGGTTGGCAAGCCTCCCCTGTCTGCTTTTAGCCGCCTCGGCTGCTTTCGCCCAGGCCACTCCCGCCCCCGCGCAACCTAAAGAGCAGACCGCCGGGCCGGCGGACAAGGCATCGGCGTACTACAACTATGCGCTCGGACACTTGTACTCGGAATTGGCGGCGGCTTACGGCAATCGCGGCGAATACTTCAGTAAGGCGGCGGAGAGTTATCGCGCCGCATTGAAGGCCGATCCCGGCGCGACGTTCATCGCCGAGGAACTTTCCGAATTGTATATCCAGTCCGGCCGGTTGCGCGAAGCGGTGCTGGACGCCGAAGACGCTCTCAAGCAGAACCCCAACGATCTGAATTCGCGCCGCCTTCTGGCGCGCATCTACACCCATCTGATCGGTGATTCGCAAAACAATCAGATCGATCCCGAGATGGTGAAGAAGGCCGTCGAGCAATACCAGAAAATCACCGAGACCGATCCCAAGGATGTCGATAGCTGGATCATGCTGGGCCGCCTGCAAAAGGCGCTCATGAACTCCACCGAAGCGATGGCAGCCTACAAAAAGGCGCTGGAGCTGGACGCCGGCAACGAAGACGCGATGACCGGTTTGGCGACGGTTTACGCCGACCTGGGCGACAACAAAGCCGCGGCCGACATGCTGCAGAAAGTGGCTGATAAGGACCCCAATCCGCGCAGCCTCACCAGCCTTGCGAGCGTTTACGAGCAACTCAAGGACTATTCGCTGGCCGCCGAGATGCTGCGCCGCGCACTCGATCAGCAGCCGGGCAATTCCGATTTAAAGAAGGGTCTGGCGGAAGATCTACTGCTCTCCGACCAGCTTGACGACGCCCTGAAACTGTATCAGGAGGCCGTCGCGGAAGATCCCAAGGACGAACACTCGCTGCTGCGAATCTCGCAGATTTACCGTCAAAAGCGCGACTTCCCCAAGGCTCGGGAGGCCGCCGACAAAGCCAAGGCGATCGCGCCGGACGATTTGGAAGTGCAGTTCAATGACGTGAACTTGCTGGAAGCGGAAGGCAAGATCCCGGATGCCATCAAAACCTTGAAAGGCATTCTGGACGCGACCACCAAGAAGACCTATAGCGCTTCGGAAAAGAGCAGCCGCGGGTTCCTGCTGCAGACTCTAGCCGAATTGGACCGCACGGTCGAGCAGTACACCGGCGCCATCGAGGTTTTCCACCAGCTAGCCGAGCTCGATCCGGATTCCGGCGCGCGGATCGAAGCGGAGGTTATCGAAACTTACCGGGAAGCGAAAGAGTATCCCAAGGCGGAGACTGAGGCCGATGCGGGGGCTAAGAAATACCCCAATGACCGCTACATCACAACCGCACGCGCATCCGTACTTTCCGACTTAGGCAAAACCGATCAGGCAGTGGCGGAGACCCGCAAGCTGCTGGGCGGCAAGAACGATCGCGAAGTGTACTTGAGCCTGGCGGACATATATGAAAAGTCCAAGAACTTCCCTGAGATGGGCAAGGCTATCGACGCCGCCGAGAAGCTTTCCGTCTCGAGCGAGGAGAAGCAGAACGCTGCGTTCCGGCGCGGCGCCATGTATGAGCGCATGAAGAACTTTCCCGCTGCTGAAACCGAATTTCAAAAGGTGCTGGCGCTCAATCCGGACAACGACGCCGCGCTGAATTATTTTGGCTACATGCTGGCGGATCGCAACGTTCGGCTGGATGAAGCGCGCGACATGATCGCGAAGGCGCTTCAGCGCGAACCCAATAGCGGTGCTTACCTCGACAGTCTGGGTTGGGTCTATTTTCGCCTGAACAAACTGCCGGAGGCCGAAGACAAGCTGCGGGAGGCCCTGCAATACATGTCGCGCGATCCCACCGTGCACGATCATCTGGCTGAAGTCTATTTCCGCGAAGGCAAAATCCGCGAAGCCATCGCGCAGTGGCAGAGCTCGCTGCGGGAGTACCAGGCAGGCCCCCCCGGTGACACAGACCACGCCGAGGTGGCCAAGGTGCAAAAGAAACTCGAAGACGCCAAGGTCCGCCTCGCCCGCGAAACCGGCGGCGGCAAACAGCAGCAGTAAACTCGCCGAGAGATGGAACACCTTACCTGGGAGTCGGTGCCGCTCGAGGTCATGAGCGACGTGATCTCGCGGAAAATCATCTCTGGCGAGAAGGCCATGGTCGCGCAGGTTTTCCTTAAGAAGGGCGCCGTCGTGCCGGAGCATCGCCACGAAAGCGAACAGATTACTTACATTCTGGAGGGTGCGCTCCAGTTCCAGCTCGAAGGCCAGGAGATAGTGGTGCACAAAGGCGAGGTGCTGCGAATTCCGTCCAATGTTCCACATCGCGCGGTCGCGCTTGAAGACACCGTAGACCTCGACATCTTTTCTCCCATCCGCACCGACTGGCTTGCCAAGGACGATGCCTATCTTCGGCGCGGCGAGCGCGATTAGTGCAAAGCGTGCGGAGCGCCCCGAGCGCTCAACCTTTCAGACATTACCCAACCACTGCGCCCTCAAGTGTGATAAATTTCCACGGATAGGAGAGATTCATGAAAAGCTACGTCGCTGGCCTTGTCTTGCTCGTTGTTCCGGGAGTTGTATCACTGACGGCGCAGGAGAAGCAGAACTTTGTGTTCAACCCGGGCACGCCCGAAGGGCAAATCCTGCAGTCGCTGGGCCAGGAGACCGAGGACGCAAAAAGGATTTCGCTCGCCCAGGACTTTCTCGCAAAATATCCCAAGAACGAAGCCGCGGGCTGGGTGGCCGCGCAGTTGGAATCCGGGCTGCTGGCCGAGAAAGACAATGACAAGGTTCTGGAAGTGGCCGAAACGGCTTACGCCAACGGTCCCGACATGGACGCCGCTTATTTTGCATTAAAGGCTGCGGTAGCCAAGGAGGATATCGCCCAGGCGAAGAAATGGTCGGCGCGCACATCAGAGGCCGCGCGTAAAATTACAGCATCCGCCAAAGCGCCCGCCGACGACGAAGGAAAACAGCAACTGGAGTATGCCAAACAGGTGGACGCGTATTCCGAATACGCGCTCTATGTGCTGGCACTGAAGGCGCAGCCCAAGGACGAGGTGGATCTGGTGGACACGCTGATCAAGCAGAATCCCAAGAGCCAGTATTTGCCACAAGTAGCCAACAGCTATTTCGCCGCATTAGGGAAAGCAGGCGAAAGCGCAAAGGTGTGCCCAGCAGCCGTAAAGATGGCCGTGGACAAGAATGCGGAGGCGATGCTGTTTGCCGCGGATTGCAGCTGGCGGGCGAGTCGGGCTGAGCCCGTCGTGAGTTATGCCACTAAAGCCGCCGAAGCAATCAACACGCGCGCCAAACCGGAAGGCGTGAGCGACTCCGATTATGCCACCCAAAAAGCCGCCCTGCTGGGAAGCGCCAACTTCTACACGGGCGTCGGCTATGCCCTGCAGATGCGATACGGTCCGGCGAACAAAGCGCTCCGCGCGGCGCTGCCGGCCATCAAGGGAAGCCAGCAGTCCTACGCGGCCGCTCTCTTCTACTTGGGCCTGGCGAACTACAGCCTCGGGAAACCGGTCGGGGACAAGGCGCAGATGCGGCAGGGTTTGCAATTCTTCCAGCAATCCGCCGAGATCAGCGGCCCAATGCAGGATCAGGCGGTCGCGCAATGCCAAGCTGGTGCTCGCCGAACTGGGCGGCAAGTAAATCACCTGGCGCGCTTGTCGCGGATCACGATGGTCTCGGCCATGCGGTCGTGAACCGTCCGGCGGTTCGGATGAATGAAGTACTGCAGGAATCCGAATCCGAACTCGAGCGCCGACGCGCCGTATCCGAGCGCCCGTTCGATGGAATGCCACAGCCCCATCCTGTGATGGACGATCGAAACCACGCGAATGCCCATCACCCGCTTGCCGATGGTGCGTCCATTGCCTAAGTAAACTGAGAGCCCAAAGAACAGCACCAGGTAAACGATGCTGTACCAGTTCTCGAAAAAGTTCAGCTCGATATTTACGTGCTGGTTGTTCTGTCCCAGGCTAGTGAATCTGTTTAAGAGCTTGGCGGTCGTCATGAGGACGGCAAGAAAGAGCACTCCCGCGATTACGAAATCGATGAGGAACGCAATGCCTCGCGATGTAAACGAGGCCAGCTCCACGCCCTCGAGCTCCTGCATGCGCTCGGTTTCTTGAGGGTTGTAGAGGCGCGGACTAGCCGGCAATCGCTTTCCAGTTCTTCGCCAGATGCTCGGCCGTCCGCCACGCCAGCGCTTGCATGGTGAGCGTGGGATTGCGCGCACCACTGGTGCCGAACACCGAGCCTCCCAGCATCCCGAGGTTGGGTGCTTCGTGCGAAAATCCCCAGCGATCCACGACGTTGGTCTCGGGATTGTCGCCCATGCGCGTTCCACCGTAGGTGTGGGTGGATAACGCGGGCCCGAACGGCTGGCCCTTCACCACTTCAATCGCACCCGCCGCGCGGAACCATTCTTCCATTTTGTTCTGCGCGTAGACGGCCGCTCGCGTCTCGTTTTCCTTGGGGCCGCTGGTAACGCGGCACACCGGATCGCCCAGCGGATCTTTCACGTCCGGATCCAGATCCAGATACGTGTTCTCGTACGGGAAACTGTTGGTCTGCAGATACGCGCCCGTAAATCGGTTCGCGTTTTCATGCACGAACTGCTTCCACTTGGAACCCCACGCGGGTGCGCGGCCAAACGTGCCCATGCTGGCCGCCGCAATGGGATGCTTCTCCATGAAGGCGCACAGACTGGCGCCGCCAATGAACCCAAGGCCGGAATGATCGAACGTGTCGTCGGCCCATTCATCCACAGTCACGCCTTGCGACAGCATCGCGCCGTACCAGGTATTGACGTCCATGGGGAACAGCGCCGTCACGTTCACGCCCGCCTGCGCGTCCCAGTGGCCGAAGTAGTGCTTGCCCACCTGTCCGTGATTATTCGAAAGGCCGTTGGGATAGGCCTTGGATTTCGAAAGCAGCAAGAGCCGGGTATTTTCGTAGGTGTACGAACTCACCAGGACAACCTTGGCCGGCTGAAAATATTCCTTGCCGTCGCGAAGGTAGAGCACTCCGGTGACTTTTCCATTGTTGTCCGCGACGATCCGCGTCACCTGCGCCTTGTCGACCACCGTCAGGTTCTTGGTCTTTTGCGCTTCTGGAATGGTGGTGAAGCAGGTGGAATTCTTGGCCCGGACGTGGCACCCGCCGCGGTCGCAATAGCCGTGATAGGCACAAGCCGCCCGCCCGCGATATGGCTGCGAGTTGATCGCCGAGGGTGCGTGAAACGGCTTCCAGCCGAGCGACAGCGCGGCTTTGTGCATGTGATCCAGAAAATCGCAGGTGCGTAGCGGAGGCATCGGATACTCGCGCTGTCGCGGGCCTTCGTAGACGTTTCCCGCTGGATCCAGCGTGCCCTGAATGTTGCCCGCTTTGCCCGAAACGCCGACCTCGTGCTCGACGGTGTCGTAGTACGGCTCCAGTTCCTCGTAGCTGACCGGCCAGTCCTCTAGCGTTGAGCCTTTGGGAAGCAAACTCGCGCCATAGCGTTTGATGGTTTCCGATCGCGATTTGAAATCCCAAGGCTTCAGCCGCCAGCTTTGCGCATGATAGTGAATCGACGTGCCACCGACGGCGTTCATCATCGGATGCGCTGCCGCCTGCCGCGCCTTGGCGTCGGGGCTGGTGCGAAAGGTCGGGATTTCCCGTTTGGCTTTCGGCACGGTAGTTACCAGGCCGCGCACGTTGTTGTGAATTTCGTCAGGCTTAAAATCTTTCGCCGGATCCATCCACGTTCCGGCTTCGATCCCGGCGACTTTCAATCCCGCGCGCGCCAGCGGCAGCACCGCCACGCCACCTGCCGCGCCCAGTCCCACAACGGCGACATCCACCGGCTTCAGATTAATGGCCATGGTTTTCTCCGCCCGATCCATATGCGGAGTGATGGTACGGCTTGATCTCCACGCCCATCTTCTGATCGTCCGCCGTCGTGGCGAGGCGCGGCCCGGGGTATTTGATCAAATCCCAGCCAGCGAAATTCTTGTTGCCGCCGTAGTAGGGATCGCCGAACATCCCTTCCAGAGCCAGCCGCCGCGCTCGATTGAAGAATGCCGGCGAATTGGCGAAACCCTCGGCCGATCCATTCTCCATGGACGTGAGCAGCGCGTCTTGCTGCGCCGGCGTCAGATCCGCGAACCCCGCGTTCTGCGTTCGGCGGGCCAACGCGTCCGTCGCTTCCAAACCTTCGATGAACGCCGGCTTCTCACCGGCGAGATAATCGCCGAGCGTCCGATTGATGTAAACCGGCACATCGCATTCCGACGCGCTCGGACCGAGCTCGTCTTTGGGAATTATGCGATCGACAAACGCGGCCAGAGTCCGAAGCTGCGATGCCGAGAGTGCGGAGGGTGGGGTGGGCGTCTGAGCAGCAGCGGTCAGAGCGGCGACCGGAACAATCGCCGCGCTCGCAATTACGGCACGACGTGATATTTCGCCCGGCATGGCTAGCGATGGAACAGGCCGTTGTAAACGCCGCTCGCGAGAATATGCCCGCTGAGCGCCTTTTCCAAATCAGCGCGGCCGGCCGTCGCCGGCAGATCCAGCTTCGCGTCGAGTGCGTAAACTTCCAGCGTGTAATGATGCGGCAAGCCCGGCGGCGGACATGGACCCATGTAGCCCGTGCGCTGCGCGATGTTATTGCCTTGGCGAGTGCCGTCCGGCAGATCTGCCGTGCCCGCTACATTGGCTGGAAGCCCCGTCGCCGTGGCCGGAATGTTCCAGGCAATCCAGTGCGTCACGTCTGCGAATGTTTTGCCAGGATGCACGTCGCCATCGTGGAAGATCAACGCAAACGACATTGTTCCGGCCGGCGCTCCGCTCCATTCGATCTGCGGAGAACCTCCCGGCGGTTTCGCGGCGCACGTGTACTTCTCTGGAATGTCGCCACCATCGCTATAACCGGACACGGTGATTTTCAACGGCGAAGGAATTCCGCCCCCGCCGCCCTTGTTTTGAGCCAAAGCGGCGCCGGCACACATCGCCAGCGAAGCCGCGAAAATGGTCAAAGATCTCATGTAGATTTTCTCCTATTTAGACTGCCTACTTACCCGTGTATGTCACTCGCCAAATGGCCTTGTAGCCATCGTCGGTGAAGTACAGCGAGCCATCCTTCGACACCACCACGGCTACGGGCCGGCCCCAAGCGTTGCCGTCCGGCGTGACAAAACCAGTGATGAAATCTTCGTAGACGCCGCTGGCATGGCCGTTTTCCAGGGGAACGCGAACAACTTCATAGCCCGCACGCGTGGAGCGGTTCCACGATCCATGCTCGGCGCCGAACAGATCGCCTCGATATTCCTTGGGGAATTGGCTGCCCTCATAAAACGTGATCCCGAGCGACGCATTGTGCGGTTGCATCAACACATCGGGCACGGTCACCTTATCCTTCAGCTCCGGATGCGTCCCTTCCAGCCGCGGATCCTGATTCGCGCCCATGTAATACCAAGGCCAGCCGTAGAAACCGCCTTCTTTCACGTGAGTGATGTAGTCCGGCACCAGGTTATCGCCCAGTTGATCACGCTCGTTCACCGAGCACCACAGTTCACCAGTTTGTGGATTGACAGCCAATCCGACTGGATTGCGGATGCCCGCGGCGTAAATCTGAACGAACTTGCCTTCGGGCGTGTATTCAAGAATATTGGCGCGGTGGAGTTCCTTAGGGTGTGTATCCGGATCATCCACGTTCGAGGCCGAGCCCACCGCGACAAACATGCGCTTGCCGTCTTTCGAGAACACCACGTCGCGCGTCCAATGGCCTCCTCCCGTGGGAAGTTCGGGAATAATCGTCTCGGCCGCTCCAGTCGCCTTCAAGTCGCCATTGTGGTAGGGAAAGCGAACTACAGAATCCGTGTTGCCGATATAAATCCACTGCGGATCAGCTCCCACGGGGTAGAATGCAATCCCGAACGGCCGTTTCAATCCGGTGGCGAATGTGGATACCTGCTCGGGCTTGCCGTCCGCGGTCCGTCCACGGAAAATCTTGATCTCTCCAGGCATGCTGTCCGCCACAAAGAAGTCGCCGTTGGGCGCCAGGCGAATCTGCCGCGGCTCCGTGAGACCTTCATGGGCGTACAGCTCCACTTTGAAGCCGGCCGGCGCCATGGGCCACATGTTCTCCGGCTTCGCCACGACCTTCGGAAAATTCTGGCTCGACTTGGTGTCGAACGGTTTCGGAAGATCGGCAGCCGTGATCTTGTGGAACAATCCGGGCTTTTCCTTTTGATAATCGGAGAAGGCTTGCTGGCCGGTTACCAAATCCTTGGTGTCGATCTTATCGCTGGCCGCTCCAGCGCCTTCGCAACATCCAACCAGCGCCGGCCACCATCAACGCGGCAGCGGCGATCCAGTGCAGCTTTTTCATCGTGCCTCCAGCGACGGTCATTATATCTCGGGCGTACCTAAGCTCGCTGCCGTCCATAGCGATATACTCTCTAAGCTGGCACAAAATACCGGCGACCTAGGAGGAAGCTTATGCGGATCGCGCTCGCGTTTTGTTTCGTTGCGGCGGCAACGGCGGTGTCCTTCGTCGCCTTGGCGCAAACCGAGTCCGGGGACCAGACCAAGCCCCAGATTCGGAGCCTTTCGCACGCCATCCACGCCGTCGATGATCTGGATACGACGCTCGCATTTTATCGCGACGTGCTCGGCCTCAACGGCATGCCCCAGGATTTTCCAAACCCGGCCGTGCCGCAACTCACCAACGCTCCCGGCGTTACGCTGCGTCTTTCGATGATGCGGCTTCCCGGCAAGATGCTTTTCGAGCTCACCCATTTCAAGGGTGTCGAACGCAAGCCGGCACGAGCCGCATACACCGATCCCGGCGCCGCCAGTATCGTGCTCTACGTCCGCGACCTGGATACGGCTGTGGCCAACGCGAAGAAGGCAAATGCGCCCATCGTCACCACTGGTGGCGTGCCAGTCGACATTACCACCGCTAAGGGCAAGGCGCGCTCCATCGTGATACGCGATCCAGACGGCTTTTTCGTTCAGGTGGTTCAGGAAACGCCAGCGCCCGGTGCGCCGGAAGGAAATGTGCACCGCGTCTCGCTTGCTTATACCATCGACAGCGCCGAATCTACCGCCAAGTTCTACAACGGTATGCTGGGTCTCGAACTCACTGGCCCATCGGCATTCTCGAAAGATCCGGCAATGCTGAAGCTGGTAGGCGCGCCGGCGGGAACGGAATTTCGAAAACTAACGGGCACCCTTCCTGGCCCGCCCGCCGATGTCGAGTTCACTGAGTTTCGCGGCCTGCCGCGCAACAAGTTCCACTTGCGTGTACGCGACCCTGGAGCGCCGGCGATGGCGATCCAAGTGATCAACCTAAACGGAATGGTTGCCGAGATGAAGGCCGCGGGTGTCAATCTGATTTCCGCCAACGGCCAGATTGTGGATTTCGGCAACGGCACCCACAACATCTTCGTTGAAGATCCGAACGGGATGAACCTTGAATTGTTCGAACGCTCCGGGCCGCCGCCTGGTGCATCAAAGGCGCCCGGCCGTTAGTTTACTTCTGGCTGCTCGGCGCGGGTGCTGGCCCTCGGGGAACCTGCCTGCCCGGCGGCACGTGAGTCAGGGTGTGCACGAAGCGCAGCTTGCCCTTCTCTAAGCGGAAGAGGTGGGTATCCGGCAGTCCGCCGACACCGAAAGTACAAAACGCGACAACCGCTCCAATTGTCTCGTCGACGATGAAGCGCCGCGCGACGATGTTGACGCCGGCAGGTACGCCGACCTGGCAGCTATCATCTGGATTGCCTTTCCCAGTGCGGATGCCGCCTTCGGTCCGGTTGCACGGAGTACCCCACGGCACCAGGTCGAGCCTCTTCTCCAAAAAAGCATCCAGGTATGCGTTGGCTGCGGCCACCAGGGTATCGCGGCTATCGCGCTCTCCAGTCGGAATCACTCCCCAATCCTCACCCGGCGACCACTTGAAGTAGTTGTCGACGTTGAACAGCCAGTCGCCAGGCTGGGTCACCTGCGATTCGATTTCGGCGATCTTGTCGTGATTCACCCTGAGGCGCGTGCCGATGACGTACGGGTGGGTTTTATCCGTAACGATCACTTCGGTGAATGTCTGACATGTAGCCGGGTCAATCAAGGTTCGATGAAAATCGATCTTCAGCGGCTTCTGAATGACACCCGATTGGATATCGACGAGCTGCATGTTCTCCATATAGGCAAGCCCCATCGCCAGCGGCATGCCGGAAGGATCGCCCTTGCCTTGAGCCGTGATATAGAGATTGGTGGCAGCTTGCAGGCCATCCCGCGTACAGGCGACCTGCGCGAAACTCGCCGCCGGTTCCAATAGTGCGGCCGAGAGCAAGATCCACTTAAGAGCGTTACGATTCATCGAAGTCCTCCTTATCAGCACAAGCGTACACCAAGTCTTCCGGCGCCATGAGGCGCTACATGCCGGAATCCGGCGACTGTTGTATACTTCTGCTTGAAATCCAATTGTCCAAGGAGACCACGTGAATCGCATCCGGACCCTGACTGTGATGGGAGCTTTACTCGGCGCCGCAGCCCTCAACGCTCAAAATCCTCTCTCCACCGATCTAAAGAACAGCTATAACGGCATCAAGACCACAATCACCAAAGCCGCCGACGAGATGTCGGAAGCGGACTACTCGTTCAAAGCCAGTCCGGCGGAACGAACCTACGGCGAGATCGTCGGACATATTGCCGATGTGCAGCTTGCGCTGTGCGGTAACGCCAATGGCGAGCAGAAGAAGGGCGATGCCGGGACCAAAACCACCAAAGCCGATTTGACGGCCGCGCTGAAAGCGTCGTTCGACTATTGCGATGGCGTGTACAACGGGCTGACCGATGCCGATGCCGCCACCAAAGTCACCATGTTCGGTCCCAATAAAGCTACCAAGCTTGCCGTACTCAACTTCAATATCAGCCACGACAATGAAATGTACGGCCAGATGGTAGTGTATCTGCGCATCAAGGGCTTAGTGCCTCCATCGAGCCAGCGCCGTCAGCCCTAGCGCTACCGGGATTCAATGTGCAGGTGCGGGGGCATTTGCGCGTGTCCGAGATCCAGATCGTCGTGGACAATGGGAACCATCAGCGACGCCGTCGATGGGGCCGACGGATAGTTCTGACTAATCGAAATCTTTAGCGCGCGCGCCGGCGTCTCCACTAGCGTCAGCGGACCGGCTGGCATCCGCGAACGACCGCAGCGTTTGCGCCTGCTTGGGATCGTCACTGGTAATCAAAGCTTCGCGCAACACACGCTCCGCCGATGCATAGGTCAGCACCGCCACCACGTGCGGGTCTTTCAACTTGGCGTCGGCGGCGTTATCCTCCGGCACTTCGAGGCCAGCGTAGCGCATGGTCTGAATGTCTCGCCGGATCGAGAACCCGAGCAGCGGCACGTAGGTATCGAATAACCGCTCGCCCGTCCCGAGCTTGTACACCGACCACCACTCGGTATCTTCCAGCCCGCGCAGGATCACAAACAGGGCACCGTCCACTGTTTTGCAGTCCATGCCGGTCGCTTTCATCGCATAGAGCGGCTTCTGTTTCGGATCCACGCCCAGCGGCCAAGCCTCCACCGTCGTGGATGCGTCCATGCCGATTTCATCCACCACCTGTTTGGTGCGCGTGGTTATGCGCAACAACAATCGCTGGTCTTGCGGACGGCCCGGCACGCCCGTGCCGGTCACTTCATATGCGACATTTGTGATCTCGACCGTCTGTTGGCCGTCTTTGTTCACGCCATACACGACGCTCGCCGGCGACTGCGCTTGAAATGGCTGGCGCGTTTGCGCAAACGCCACCACGGTGATCCAGAGAACCGCGAGCGGCTTCATGTACCTTATTCGTAGAATTGCGGTGCTTTCTTTAGCTTTGCGAACGCGGCATAGTCGTGCTGGATCCAAAGTTGCGCCCCGCTCTCTTTCAGAAACGCCTCGATCTTCTCACGCGTCTCCACCGTTTGCTGCTGATCGGTTTCAAACGTCGGCACGCGCTTCAACTTGCGCTCTTCAGGATAGTGGTACAAATCGCCGCTCAACAGTATCGGCCCGGTCTTGGCAAGCTTCAAGAATAAAACCTGATGCCCGGGCGTGTGGCCGGGAGCGAGCTTCATCACCACCGTGCCGTCGCCGAACACGTCGTAATCGTCGGTGGTGATCATGATCGTCTTGCTGTTTTTCAGGGCGGAATAATTCGCCGGATTCACCTTATCCGGAGGCTTCGCGGCGAACATCGCATCGCGCTCCACCTTCCGTACCAGCCACGTCGAGTTCGCGAATTGGTTGGCGTTGGCGATGTGATCGTAGTGATAATGCGAGAACGCCAGATAATCGATGTCCGACGGCTCATATCCGATGTTCTCCAGTTGCGAGTGAAGCGTCTCGGTTATGGTGGCATAGCCTTCCAGCGCCGATTTTGCGCCCGGCTTCAGCGCGCTATCCGGCACGGCGCCGACATCCCACATCAACGTTCCCTTGGGATGCACGATCAGGTAGCACCCAACCGACAAATTCGTCGTCGCCAGCTCTTCCTTCTTGAAGCGGAAGCGCTCCGGATCCGAGATGTTCAAACTTCCGCAATTGAAAACGTACAACCGCAGCGACTTGGGCGGAGGCGGCGCCTTGTGTTGAGCGTGCGCGGCGAGGGGCGCAATCAAGGAGGCGAGAATAAACGCAGTTTTCTTCAACATGTGCTTCGGTCAATCATACTATTTTGGCCGCCTCAGGCCACGCGCCATCAAAGAACGCTTTGATAGAACTAAAAACCAGCTCTGGTGCTTCTATCCACGGCGCGTGACCCGCGTTTTCCACCGTGACCAGCCGCGCATCGGGCAACCGCATGGCCCAATCCCTGCCGCCGCCGTAAGGCGCGCTGCGGTCTTTCCTTCCATGAACGACCAACACCGGAGACTTTGCCTTGGCCATCTCCTCTGATGTCATGTTGAGGCTCTGGATCGACGGCAAAATGTGCGCGACCCAATACTGCATGAAGTTCCGCTCGTTTGGGAGCTCACAACGTCCCCAATTGATTCGATCGGCATCCTTCGGGTCGGCGACGTAGATCAATCGCAGCACCGACCAGAACTTCCTGCAAACTTCTTCTGGGTCTCCGGGCGGCGGCTGTTTCAGCAGCTGTCCGATCTCGGCCATCACCGCGGCGGATGTCGCGTCGGCGTAGGCCAGGTGCGCCGGGTATTGCTTCGCCGGATCCGGCTGCATCGGACCAATTTGCACCACGCGACCCACCTGCGCCGGGTACTTCATCGCGTACAGCCCGACCATCAGGCCGATGTAGGAATGGCCGATTACATCCACTCGTTCGATTCCGAAATGCCGGCCGACCGTTTCAAGATCATCCACGTCTTGCTGGATGCCCCGTGCCAGCTTCGAGCCGTCGCTCACCCGATCCGAGCGGCCACGATTCCGCATGTCGTAGAAGAAGACGGTGCGCCAATCGCCAAGGTGCTGGAAATCATCGTGAAGATAAATGCCATTGGGGACGATCACGGCCTTGGAACCGCTCCCAATTTTGCGAAAGTACAGCCGCACTCCGTCTTGCATCGTTACGTAACCATCGCTGGTTTGCATGGAGCCGGTATATCAGGGCCGGTGCTGTGGCTGCATCGCTGCTATTATGAAAGCGGAGGTTGTAACATGGGTCCCGTGGGTGTTCAGGAAATGGTGGTGATCCTCCTGGTCGCCCTTGTTTTGTTCGGTCCGAAGAAACTTCCCGAACTTGGCAAGACGATCGGAAAAGCCATGACGGAGTTCCGCCGCGCACAAGCCGAACTCAAAGCCACGTTTGACAGCCACATGCGAGAGTTGGAAAAGGAAGGCGATTCGATCAAGGAAGTTACTCGCAGCTATACCAACGAAATCTACAACCATTACACTGCATACGACTCCCCCTCCTTTAGCGATTCGCTCACCTATCCTGGCGCCGAACCGCATGCCATCGCAGCTAATCCATCCACCGTAAGCGTACCCGCACCTCAGGGCGCCGAATCCAGCGTGTCTCCGAACGAGGCGCCCGTAAATGGAACCGTACCGCGGACAACCAACAGCTCGGAGCATCTCGCCGGGCGTGTAGGTGAACCAGCCGAGCCGGAATCCATCAATACGTAAAGACGGCGTAAAGACGACACGTAAAGAAACGTAAGGAAGCATGGAAGACGATAAGCAGGGAGTTCCTCCTCCCAAAGGGGAAGGACCGTCCGATCCAGGGCGTCCGGCCTCCGGCGCCGAAGTTGTCCATACCCCCACCGTTGAAGTGGTGGCTGAATCCGGTTTGACTCGCCGCCCGCCCCAGCTTCCCCCTCCGCCCTCGGCCGTGAGCCCTGAAGACGAAGAAGACGACAGCATGGTGCGCATGTCCTTCATGGAACATCTGGAGGAGCTGCGCAGCCGCATCATCCGGGCTCTCTATGGTCTCGCTGCGGCGTTCGTATTTGCGCTCGTGTTCGCGGGGAAGCTATGGGACATTATCAGCGACCCCGCTATCGACGCACTGAGGCATCTGCATGTCGACCCCCCGCAATTGGCGCAGCTCAAGCCCATGGAAGCCTTCTCCATTATCTGGGTGCAGCTCCCACTCTTGTGCTCGGTATTTATCGCCTCACCCTGGGTGGTTTATCAGGTTTGGGCGTTCATCTCACCCGGCCTGTACAAGAAGGAACGCCGGCTGGCTCTGCCCTTCATATTGCTGACGGCCGGGCTCTTTATCGGCGGCGGATTTTTCGCCTATTTTCTGGCCTTCCGCTACGGCCTCGAGTTTTTGCTCGGCATTGGCATGAGCAACAACGTTCGCCCCGTGGTTTCCATCACCGAATACTTCGATTTGTTTGTCGACGTAATGCTGGGTGTGTCCCTGGTGTTTGAATTGCCAGTGGTAATATTTCTCCTGACCCTGCTGCGTATCCTCTCACCGCGCTTTCTGCTGCGGCACTCCCGCTACGCCATTCTGGCTATTGTCATCGCCGCAGCCATCATCACACCCACGCCCGATGTCTTCAACTTGATGTTGTTCGCGGTTCCCATGTGTTTGCTTTATTTCGTCGGAGTGTTCGCGGGTCTGGCTCTGGTAATGCGCCGCGAAGGCCGCAAGGTGCCCTGGCGCAAAGTGCTGCTGATCGTCGTCGGCATCGCGCTGGTCACAGCGGCGATCGTGTTCGTAATGCTCCACTACCACGTACGTTTAGTACCGAAGTGGCCTTACGTGATCCGGTAGCCCCCGGTAAAGCATCATACGACCACGGTGAAATCTCTGGATTTTTTCCTTGGAGTCGTCTAACATGAAGGAACTCCGAAGCCAATATGCGATGGACATCATAAAAGCACTGCGTGAACTGCATGCGGAGCGGAAGCGTCTGAACGGCCTGATTGCTTCCCTGGAAGCGCGATTGGCTGTAGCGCGCAATCACGGCTCCGTCCGAAAAAGCCCCGCTCGCCGTGGCAGAAAAAGCATGAGCGCGGCCGAGCGTCTGGAAGTCTCGAAGCGAATGACGCTGTATTGGGAAGCCCGCCGGGCTCAGCTGCGCGAGATCCAGGATCCCCGCCAGCAGTCTAATATTACGTCGGTTTCGTGATCAGGAACGCTTAAAAAACCACAGCCAGAAATATTGCTGGCCGGCTCCATGCCGATAGCGTGGATCAAAACCGCAACGGTACGCCATCTCCGAAGCCTGGCGCTCGGAGAATGGAACACCCAGCCACGTATCGTCCGGCTTCGTCTCTAAAGTGCATATCGCCTTGCACCTGGAACTTGAATAACGCTCCTGGCCGTAACAGACGATGTACCTCGCGGACATAACTTTCGATAACCTCCCGGCTAGGGATATGCTGAAAGACGATCGAAGAAAACGCGAAATCGAAAGGCAATGGCGGGACCACCGTCAGGTCCTTGCCGTTGTTTTGGTACACGAACGCATTGGGCCGGTCTTGAAGCGCCAGCGACGCCTGACGCACCATTTCGCCGCTCACATCCACTGCATGGACCTCGCCGAACAGGTTAGCCAGTGCCCGGGTCACCCGTCCAGCCCCGCAGCCAATCTCCAGGACGCGCATCTCGCCGGGTGGTTTTCCCTGGCAAATGTTTCCCATATCTGTCCGAATCTCGTCAGCCACAGTCCTCTCGCCCGACGCGAAAAATTCCTCGTCGGTCCACTCCATCGTCGCCGTGTTTACGTAGTAACGGGCATTCTCGCGGGCGCGCTGGTCCCAATCGTCGCGCATCTTTTGAAGTTGTTCTTCGGGGCTGATCTCGTTCATGTCGGCCAAGCTATCCCATTCTCCCATAGCCCCTTGAGGGTTATCACGCCGCATAATCGAAAAGGTACTGGTCCTGAAATGGGTCCAAAACGTTACCGAATCGTTGCAAACCGCGTCTACGGCTATTGACCCCGGGTGTGGGATCAGTTTAGAGTCGAATGTGACAGCGAATACCATGGAACAGCGTAAAGCGCAACGATTTGAATTGAAACTGCCGCTGGAGTTGATCCGCAAGGGATCCCAGCCGCTTTCCGAATACGGTGAGACCCGTAACCTCAGCTCCGTCGGTGTTCTGTTTGAAGCCGGCGCCACTCTGCGAATCGGCGAACCTGTGGAATATATGATCACTCTCCCCGGTGCCCCCAATAACGGCGAGAAAGTCCGCTTGCACTGCCTTGGAAAAGTGGTGCGCTTTACCCACGAGACGGGCGTGGCCGCCACTCTCGAACGCTACGAATTCGTCCGCTAAGTCGCTAACAATTCGCGTAGCAGGCGTAGCGTAGCCTGCTTGCCCGTTTCGCCCACTTCTCCTACTGGACCCACGCAGGCCGGACACCCCATTTCGCAACCGCAGCCTGTCAGTACTTCCAGCGCGCCGGCCAACAATTTGGTTTTCAGTTGGAACAGCGGCTGGCTTTGTCCGATGCCGCCCGGATAATTGTCGTATAGAAAAACATCTGGCTCGAAGCTCTGCGTGGCTCGGGAAATATCTTCCGATATCGCGATGCCCAAATCCCTGGGATCGCACATCAGCAACAACGCCGCTACGGTCCGCAGCACCTGCGCCAGTCCCGTTAGGCCGCCCTGCTTCTCAGCTGGCGTCATGTCGGGAAGGCGGGCCAAAAAGCTCTCGGGGAAATGCAGCCAAAACGCGGTGGTGTGCAACTCCTGCTCGGGCATGGAAAGATTGCCCGCGCCGATATTCTCCATGGTGTAAAACCGCAGCTTCTTGAAACCCACCACTTGCGTGTTCACCCGTACATCGCCGTGTGCCGCCCGCGCGCCGTTCACCTCCTCCGATTCGTATTCCTCCAGCTCCTTCACCTGCGTGTAGTCGATCGCGTCGGTGAAATAATCGCTGTCCACACGGCGGACATACGCCTTGCGTCCTTCGTAGTCCAGCTTCTCCACCTGGAACTGCCGCGCTTCGTGCAAGATAAATCGCCTTCTCGTGCAACGTCGTCAGCGCAGCCGTGAATGAGACCTCCGCGATCACCTGATGATTTCCCGTGATGTCCACCACAATGAAGTTGTCGCTCGATATCGCGCGTAAACTGACCGCATCCGCCGGATAGGTGTCGGACGTCCAATACCAGCAGTTGCCCGAGCGATGCAACAGCCCGGCGTCCTCGGCCAGGAATTGGCACAGCTCGGCCGGATCGTGCGGCCCGAACTTCTCGCCATCCCGGATGGGCAGTTCAAACGCCGCGCACTTCAGATGATTGATCAGGATCTCGAGATTATCGGCGTTGATATGGGCGTGCTCGGGCGACCCCTCGAAGAAGTACTCCGGATGCTCCACCACATATTGATCCAGCGGCGCGCTGGACGCCACCATCACGGCTAACGAGGCACTCTGCCGCCTGCCAGCGCGGCCCGCGCGCTGCCATACCGACGCAATCGATCCCGGATAACCAGCCATCACCACCGCGTCCAGCGACCCAATGTCCACGCCCAATTCCAGCGCGTTCGTCGCCACCACCGCCCGAATCTCGCCGTCGCGCAGTTTGCGCTCGATTTCCCGCCGCTCGCGCGGTAAATAGCCGCCCCGATATCCACGCACCGCATCGCCCGGCAGCGGCCCGCGCTCGATCGCATCGCGCAAATACTTCACCAGGATTTCCGTCGCCAGGCGGCTGTTCGCGAACACCAGCGTTTGCTGATGCCGCTCGATGAACTCCACCGCGATGCGCCGCGTCTCCTGCAAATATCCACGCCGGATGCCGAGCTGCCGGTTCACTACCGGCGGATTATAGAACACGAAGTATTTCTCGCCGCTCGGCGCGCCATTGCGATCCACCAGATCAAATGGCCGTTCGGTCAACGCTTCGGCCAGCTCCTTCGGATTCGCGATAGTCGCCGAACAACAGATGAACTGCGGCGCCGATCCATAAAATTCGCAGATCCGCCGCAGCCGCCGGAGTACGTTCGCAAGATGGCTGCCGTAGACGCCGCGATAATAGTGCAGCTCATCGATTACCACATAGCGCAGGTTCTCGAAACACTTCGCCCATTTGGTGTGGTGCGGCAAAATGCCACTGTGCAGCATGTCCGGATTGGTCAGCACCACGTTGGCTCGCTCCCGAATCGCGCGCCGCGCGTCCTGCGGAGTATCGCCGTCATAAGTGAACGCGCGGACGTCGGACCCCATGGCGTCCACTGCCGCTTGGAACTCGTGCAACTGGTCCTCGGCCAGAGCCTTGGTGGGGAACAGGTACATCGCCCGCGCCGCGGGATCGTCCATCAGCCGCTGCAACACTGGCAGGTTGTAGCACAGAGTCTTGCCGCTGGCAGTCGGCGTCACCACCACTACGTTCCTGCCAGCCGCGCAATGCTCGAACGCTTCCGCTTGATGCACGTATAACTTCGGAACGCCGCGCGCTATCAGGGCGTCGCGCAGCGCCGGTGCTACGCTTACGGGAATCTCGGCGTACTCGCCCTCGCGCGCCGGTTGATGGCGGATCGCACGAATCGGCGAATCCGGAACCGCCATCCATTGCTGGAACCGCGCGACCGAAGTCTCAATCCCGCCAGTTCGCCGCGCGATTCCAAGCGGGTCTGATGATTGCGTAAGTCCGAGCGTAAAGTTCATGGAGGATTCGCCTTTTCTTTGCCAGATTACAGCCCAGATTACAGCAATGAATCCCGCTTGTCGAGCGGGTTATTATTTTGCTTTGACAAAACAAATTAGATCGCCCATACTGTTTCAGTGTCCAACTCCGGCGTCGAAACGGTGCTTCGCTGTTATCCGCAGATTTACTTCGCGTGCCACCGGAGGCATGTTCGCGACGAGAAAACCAAAGCCGTCCTGAGCGCGCACCAGGCCAGCGTTCTGGATCACTTGGATGACGTCGATGGCACGAACCTGCTGGAATTGGCGCGGCACATGGGCGTGACGGCTTCAACAATGTCGCTGATGGTGGACCGGCTGGAGCGTGGCGGCCACGTCACGCGCGAGCGCAGTAAAGAAGACGGGCGTCGCGTGGTCTTGCGCCTGACGCCCGCTGGAGTGCGGATCAAGCGGCAGCAGAACGTTCTGGAGCCGAATCTGGTGGAGGCGCTACTCGGACACTTGGATGAGCGCCAGCGCCAGGAAGCGCTGCGGGGACTGGAGCTGTTAGCCGAAGCCGCACGCGAAGTGGTCACCAGCGGGGACCTGAATCGAGTTCTTCAGGCAGGTGGCGCATGAAATGGCTTCTCCTGGCTTTGGGCGTCGTGGTGCTGTTGGCAGGCCTGGTGGCGCTGGTGGGGGCGGCTCTGCCTTTGCGACATCATGCCACTCGCAAAGCTCGCTTCGGCGTGTCGATGGAGGTTCTCTATGCGGTGATTGCAGGCCCCCCGGAATGGCGCTCAGGTGTGAAGCGTTTCGCGGTCCTGCCGGACCACGACGGCGGGCGGCAATGGTCGGAAGAAGACAGTCATGGTCAAAAAATCACGTACGAGGTGCTGGAGGATATCCCGGCGAAGCGGCTCGTAACGCGCATCGCCGATCGCAATTTGCCATTTGGAGGAACCTGGAGCTACGACATCGCGCCGGCGCCAGGCGGAGGTTCCGAATTGCGAATTTCCGAAGACGGCGAAATCTACAATGTGATCTACCGGTTCGTGTCGCGCTTCTTTCTCGGCTATACGGCGAGCATTGACGGCTATTTTCGAGACTTGGGCGCGAAGTTCAAGCAGAAAGTGGAAATCGAGCCTTAATGGGTCAGGAACTGGAATGCAAAGCGCGGATTCGGCATCAAGCCGCTATGCCAGGAAAGGCGCAACTGGAGACGGATTTCGTGCTCTTTCGGGGACCCGAGCGCTTCAAGGTCAGCTTCGGCGAACTCACCGGCGTGAAGGCGAACGGCGGCATTTTGAAGCTGGAGTTTGCTGGCGGCCCGGCGGAGCTTGAGCTTGGCGCGGCGGCGGAGAAATGGGCGCGAAAGATTCTGAATCCGCCGTCTTTGATGGACAAGCTGGGAGTAAAGCCAGGTCTAACGGTCCGGCTGATTGGAGGATTTGAATTCGAGCCCGGCTTTGGAAAAGACGATCGCGGAGCGCAAGGCGGTGGTCGTCGCTAAGGGCAAATGCGACTTGCTCTTCATGTCGGCCGCGAGATCCGCGGAACTGAATCGAATTCCGAAGCTGAAGGCGAATCTCAAACCGGGCGGGGCTTTGTGGGTGATCTATCCGAAGGGCGTTCCGGAAATCAAAGAGATCGAGGTCATTCGCGCGGGACGAGCGGCCGAAATGAAGGACGTGAAGGTCGCCAGATTTTCGGCTACACACACCGGGCTGAAATTTGTGTGACAGGATAGGATGACTAGCATGGGTAACAAATTTGGCACGGATATTTTGATTCAAGCGCCAGATCCAAAGAGCGCGGCATCCTTCTACGTGAACCAGCTCGGATTCGAGATAACCGACCATAATCCGAATATGATCGGCCTTCATGGCGAGAACATCAACTTGTTCATCGAGCCAGGTCCAGCGCTGGGCCCGGTTTTGGAAGTGACCGTCGCCAATGTCGCGGAAGCGAAGCTCCGGCTCGTAAAGAATGGTTGCGAAATCGTCAAGGACGAGCCGGATTTTCCGAGATGCTATGTCAAAGATCCGTTCGGCTTGATTTACAACCTGACGAGCTAACAAGCGCCGTCGCAACCCACTGGCATGAATGTTCGCCTGGACCGGCAAAATCCCTACCTGCGTATCGACGCGGTTAACGTTTATGTTCGAGATCAGGATCGCAGCCTGGACTTCTACCTGAATCAGCTCGGATTCCATCTGGCCCTCGACATCCGCCTCCAATCCGGTTATCGCCTGGTGGCCGTGGCGCCTCCGGATGGAACCACGGTGCTGCGGTTGATCGCTCCCGATCCGGACTCTGAAGACTACCCTCTCATCGGACGCGCCACGCCGATCGTGTTTCTCACTGAAGATGTGGTTGCCAAATTCCGCGAATGGAGCAAGCGCGGAGTTCACTTTCGTTTATACGCCTCGGCTGAGGCGGCTCAAGCACAATGCGCAGACGTCGGCCGCCGAACAGCCACCGATCTGGGGTGGAGTATTCACGCGCTTTGTGGATATCGACGGAAACTCGTTCTCGCTGGTGGGCATCGATGAGGTGAGCCAGGCACTCGAAGCGCAACGCCGCGCAGATCGCCGACAAGTTGGAATCCGAACGCCGCGCAGCCCAGGAACTGGAAATTGCACGGATGGTCCAGGCCCGGCTGTTTCCCCAGACTCTGCCGCCTTTTGGAACACTGGAGTACGCGGGCGTTTGCGTTCAGGCTCGCCAGGTTGGCGGCGACTACTACGATTTTCTGAATCTAGGCCAGGAACGCCTTGGGCTCGTGGTCGGCGACATCGCAGGAAAGGGAATCGCGGCTGCTCTCTTGATGGCCAATCTCCAGGCGAATCTGCGCAGCCAATGCGCCATCGCGCTCGAACATCCGCAACGATTCCTGGAATCGGTGAACCAGCTTTTTTACGAGAATACTATCGAAAGCGCCTACGCCACACTGTTTTTCGCCGAATATGATAGCCAGGCGCGCCGCTTACGCTACGCCAATTGCGGGCACCTTCCCGGTCTTCTCTTGCGAAGCGACAACACGCTCGACCGGCTCGCTTCTACCTGTACCGTTCTCGGGCTTTTCAAGGACTGGGAATGCGCGATCGGGGAAAGCACCCTTTTGCCGGGAGACACCCTGGTGCTCTATACGGATGGTGTCACCGAAGCCTTCGACGAGCATGGAGAGGAGTTCGGAGAACAGAGGTTAGTTGATAGCTTGCGGCGGCATCGCGATCAGCGCCCACAGGCGTTGCTCGATTCCATTCTCGAGGATGTGAAGCAGTTCAGTCCGCACGAGCAGCACGACGACATCACTCTGATGGTGGCGCGGTGCGAATATTAACCAGCGGATCAGACGGCTGGACGGTCAGATGATGGGCCATGTCTGAAACCAAGTATCCGCCGTTCTTAGCCCGTCGTCGCCTTCATTTGCTGATCATATTGTTCGTGTTGGTTACGATTATGCCGGAGTCGGGCCTGCGGACCGAATGGAATGGTGGGAAGGCAATATCCCGATAATTGCGATGCTCGTCATCTTGACCGTCAGCTACCGGTGGTGGCCGCTTTCGGATCTTTCATACGTCCACTGGCGGTGTTCCTGTTGCTGGCTACGCTCGGCTCTCACTACACCTATGAACGAAGCCCCATAGGCGCGTGGCTAGCCCACGCCTTCGGAGGCGTCGGCAATCCCTACGACCGGGTTGTATCCACCTGTGCGTGGGCCTTTTGGTCTACTATCCGGTTTATGAAAACCTTCCCCGAATCGCCCGATCCCGGGCCCCATGGTCTTACCTTTTACCGGTGGCCATTCTCCTGGCGGCCTCAGCTATCCGGGAAATCGCGGAAGTCTATTACGGAATCGGTGTGCACCAGAACCCCGGTTATGCTGGCACCGAGGACATATTTGATTCTCAACACGACATGGCAACGGCGCTGGCGGGCTCAGTGATCGCCATGATCGTCACCGCTGGGATACATGATTTTCCAAGGCCTGGTACAAGGCAAGATTAAAGGTCGCGAGCTAGGGCCTATCGTTAACCCCTCGGTCATCCGCAGTCCGTCCGTTACAATTCATTTGTGCAGCTCACCTCGGTCGACTGGCTGGTAGTCGCCCTCTACTTCCTCTTCAACCTCGCCATCGGCTTCTACTACAAGTCCCGCGCCGGAAAAAACGTCAACGAGTTTTTCCTCTCCGGCCGCAACGTTCCCTGGTGGCTCGCGGGCACGTCCATGGTCGCCACCACCTTCGCCGCCGACACTCCCCTCGCCGTCACCGGCATGGTCGCGATGGGCGGCATCGCGGGCAACTGGCTGTGGTGGAACTTCATCGCGAGCGGCATGCTCACGGTCTTCTTCTACGCCCGCCTGTGGCGCCGCTCCGGCGTCATGACCGACATCGAGTTCTCCGAAATCCGCTACTCCGGCAAACCCGCCGCCTTCCTGCGCGGCTTCCGCGCCCTCTACCTCGGCATTCCCATCAACTGCATCATCCTGGGATGGGTCAACCTCGCGATGGTCAAGATCCTCCAACTGGTGCTCGGCGTCTCGAAACCGCAAGCCCTGGCCATCGTCATCGGAATGATCGCCCTCACATCATTCATCTCCACCCTCTCCGGACTGTGGGGCGTGCTGGTCACCGACCTTTTCCAATTCGTCATCAAGATGGGCATGGTCACCGTGCTCGCGGTCTTCGCGGTGCGCGCCGTCGGCGGCATCGACAGCATGAAGGCCAAGCTCGCCCTGGTGGACCACGCGCGCGGCGCGGCCCAAGGCTCCGTCCTCAACTTCGTCCCCGACCTCCACTCCGCCTGGATGCCCATGATCACGTTCCTGGTCTACATCTCGATGAACTGGTGGTCCACCTGGTATCCCGGCGCCGAGCCGGGCGGCGGCGGCTACATCGCGCAGCGCATGTTCAGCGCCAAGGACGAAAAGAATTCGCTGCTCGCGACGCTCTGGTTCAACATCGCGCACTATGCCGTCCGCCCGTGGCCGTGGGTGCTGGTCGCGCTCGCGTCGCTGGTTCTCTTCCCCGGCCTGGCCGACCCCGAAACCGGCTACATCCGAGTGATGATCGCCTATCTGCCGCCCGTCGCTCCGTGGCTTAATGATCGCCGCCTTCGCCGCCGCCTACATGTCCACCATCGCGACGCAGTTGAATTGGGGCGCCAGCTACCTGGTCAACGATTTTTACCGCCGCTTCTTGAAGAAGAGCGAAACCGAGCGCCACTACGTCACCGCCTCGCAATGGGCCACCGTACTTCTGACCATCATCTCGGCCGTCGTGACGTTTTACTTGGACTCGATCGCCGGCGCGTGGAAACTTCTGCTGGTCACCGGCGCGGGAACCGGCGGCGTCCTGCTGCTGCGCTGGTATTGGTGGCGCATCAACGCCTGGAGCGAAGTCTCGGCCATGATCTCGGGCTTCGTCGTCTCGCTTGCAATGCAAACCAGCTTCGGCCTCGATCAGAGATCAACCCCGCGATTTCGCCTGGATCATGATCGTCACCGTCTCCATCACCACTGTCGTCTGGCTGGCCGTAACATTCCTGACGCGCCCCGAATCCAAGGACACGCTGGTGGCCTTCTATCGCCGCACCCACCCTCGAAAGCCGGCTGGCGACCCATCGCAAAACTCGCTCCCGACGTGCGGCCCTCCACCGGCGGCCTTTCGAATTTGCTGGACTGGATCTGCGGCTGCCTGCTCATCTACGGCATCTTGTTCGGCACCGGCAAATTGCTTTTGAAGGAATTCGCGAGTGGCTCCCTGCTTCTCGCCATGGGCCTGGCCGCCGGCGCAGTCATCTATTGGGACCTCTCGCGCCGCGGCTGGAGTACAGTGGTGGAATAGGCCTTCGTGAAATCGCTAGCCTCAGCATTGCTTCTTGCATCGGCATGTATCGCCATCGCAGCCGACAAGCCGCTCGCCATCGTCCACGCCGTGTTCTCGCACCAGCGAAGACGGTCCGCCCGAAGCCTCCGACGAAGACCTATTTCCCAGGCGAGACCATCCACTTCAGTTGCCAGGTCGAAGGCTTCCGCAAGGTGGACAAGCCCAAGGATTTCGGCAAGCAAGACGTCTCTCTCAAATTCCAGATCGAAGTTCGCGACAAGAACGGCGCATTGCTCACAGCCGGTGCAGGAGGGCAAAATCGAAACCACCGTCACGCAGGAGGACAAGAACTGGATGCCGAAGTTGCGCGACACCATCACGGTTCCGCCGCTGGCCGATACAGGCGAGTATTCGGTCCTGGTCAAGCTATCGGACGAACTCGCCTCCGCCAACGTAGAGAAGTCCGCCATCTTTCACGTGAAAGGCCGCGACGTCGCGCCCAGCGACGCGCTTGATCGTTCGCAACTTCCGCTTCTTGCGCAACGAAGACGACGAGAAGCCTTTGCCCGTCGCCGCCTATCGTCCCGGCGATTCCGTTTGGGCGCGCTTCGACATGACCGGCTACAAACTCGGCGACAAGAACCAGGTGGACATCGAGTACGGCCTCACGGTTCTGCGCGAAGACGGCTCGGTGGCCTATACCGAACCACAAGCCGCGAATCAAAAGACCCAGACCTTTTACCCGCAGCGCTATCAGCCCGGCGTGCTCAACTTGAATCTCGCGAAAGACCAGCCGCTCGGAAAATACACCATCGTGCTTGTCCGTCCGCGACAATCTGGGCAAGCAAATGTACGAAACTCGCGAGACATTTTCCGTCGAGTAGCCACTTCTCGATCGATGGCCCTGTTCCGTACCCGCAGTGCGGCTGTCTTCGGAATCGAAGCGCACCTCATTGATGTCGAAGTGGACATGTATCCGGGCGGCAGCGCGCGCGATTTCATCACCGTCGGCATGCCCGACACCGCGGTGCGCGAAAGCCGCGAGCGCATCAAGTCCGCGCTGCTCAATTCCGGCTTCGGCTATCCCAACAAATCCGTCACCATCAACCTCGCGCCCGCCAATGTCCGCAAGGAAGGCGCGGGCTTCGATCTGCCCATGGCGCTCGGGCATCCTGGGCGCGATGGGAACCGTCGGCAGACCTCCGGGAAACATGGATGAGCACATGCTGGTCGGCGAACTTTCGCTCGATGGCACGCTGCGGCCGGTGCGCGGCGTGTTATCCATCGCCGTCTGCGCGCGCCGCCAAGGCATTCCCAATCTGCTGGTTCCCGCCGACAATGCCGCCGAAGCCGCCGTCACCGAGGGCGTGCGCGTGTTCGGCATGCGGCATCTCTCGGAAGTAGTGGCGTATCTCAATCAGCCGGACAAGTTTCAGCCCACGCCTTCGTCGCCGCCATCGTTCAGTTCTTCCGAAGAATGCCTTCCCGATTTTCGCGAAGTCCGCGGACAAACCACCGCCAAGCGCGCGCTCGAAGTGGCTGCCGCGGGCGGCCACAATGTTCTGATGATCGGGCCGCCCGGTTCCGGCAAAACCATGCTCGCGAAACGCTTCGCCGGCATTCTTCCGCCGCTGACGTTTCAGGAATCCATCGAGACTACGCAGATCCACAGCGTCGCCGGCCTGTTGCCGCGCGGCATCGGATTGCTGGCCCGCCGGCCTTTTCGCGCGCCGCATCACACCGTGTCGGACGCCGGGCTGATCGGCGGCGGCTCGGGAACGCCGCGTCCGGGCGAAGTCAGCCTGGCGCACAACGGCGTGCTGTTTCTGGACGAGCTGCCCGAGTTCCCGCGCAATGTTCTCGAAATGTTGCGCCAGCCGATCGAAGAATCTTCGGTCACGCTGGCGCGCACCAACATGACGCTCTCCTTCCCCGCCGATTTCATTCTGATCGCCGCCATGAATCCGTGCCCTTGCGGCTACTTTTCCGACCCCACGCGCGAATGCCGCTGCACCGGCGCCATCATCCAGCGCTACTTGAGCAAAGTCAGCGGACCGCTGCTCGATCGCATCGATCTGCATGTCGAGGTTCCGGCCGTCGCTTACAAAGAACTGCGCGGCAAGGATCATGGAACTACTTCGGCCGAAATGCGCGCGCGCGTGGAGGCTGCCCGCGCCATCCAGCACCGGCGCGGATTCTACAACGCTCGCATTCCGTCCCGCTTGCTGCGAAATTTCTGCGCGCTCGACGAAGCCGGCGAGCGGACGCTCGAAATGGCCGTGCGCCGCATGGGCTTGAGCGCCCGCGCGCATGACCGTATTCTCAAAGCTGCACGCACCATCGCCGACCTCGACAATTCCGAATCCGTCACCGCCAAACATCTCGCCGAAGCCGTGCAGTATCGCAGCCTCGATCGCAGTTACTGGAGCTGAGTAACCTCCAACTAACTACATTGCCCGAAACACCGCTTGGAACAGCGGCGTCGAAGAAGCATGAGGTTACTTTACAAAATGAAAATTCTTGCTTTGACAACTTGTTCCGCTTTTCTCTTAGTCGGCACTCTAAGCGCGCAGGAAGTGTCGCACTTTTCCTTTGAACTGGGAGCCGGTTTCACGGAGCCGGTAGGCAATACCGCTAACTATCTGGATAATTATGGATGGAACCTGCAGGGCGGCGTTGGCTACAACTTTTCGTCCCACTTCGGCGTGATGGGCGAGCTCGGCTATAATTCGCTGGGCATCAGCTCAACCACGCTGAATAACATCGGTTACTCAGGCGGCGGATTCCACGTTTTCTCCGCCACTGTCGATCCGATTGTACACCTGACGCCAAAAGGTCACTTTGACCTCTATGCCATCGGCGGCGGCGGCCTGTATCACGTGAACGAAGACTTCTCGGCGGCAGCGGGCGCCGTTGTGACGCCTTTCTCGGGAGGATCTTTCCAGCTCATTGAGCCGACTAATGGCCTTTCCTATTCCGAAAATAAGCCGGGTTTCAATGCCGGCATGGGCGTGGCGTTTGGCACAAAATGGCACGGTAAGATTTTCGCCGAGGCCCGCTACGTGCATATCTTCACGAATAGCAACATGCGGGCCGATTATGTACCCGTGACGTTCGGCTTCCGCTGGTAAATCGCCGAACGGCGCAGCTGTCACAGGCCTAGCGAATAATATCCGTGACGGTAGTAAAGGCGTAAGTCGGTTTTCGCCGGGGGAGTTACTGTCAGCTTAATAATTCGGTACTTACCATCACGCTCCGGATTGGCGGGCGAGTAACCTAACAGATACTGGTTACGAAGCTGATTGCCGATCCGGGCGCTAATGGAAGGTAAGTCATCCAGGCTAGTAACTGGGTATTCGCGGCCGCCGCTCTGCTCCGCCAATTCCTCCAGAAGTTTGGGCCCTTTTTGCTCTTCGGTCGACTGTTTGGGCGTGTCATCGGGATCGTAAATGCCCATGGCATAAACCTCCAGGTCCGACTCGAGCATGGCGTTTTTGATCTCACGCTCGGTGTGGCGGCTGCGATTATCTCCCCCGTCGGAAACGATCACCAGCGCCTTCCGCGTATTGTGAGCGTGCTTCATTTCGACCATAGCCATATGGATGGCATCCAAGAGAGAGGTGCGTCCGAAAGGCTTGGCGTGCGCGATCCGGTCGTAAACTTCATCGGAATCGGAGGTGAAGGGAACCGTCAGTTTTGGCCGGTCGCTGAATTCGATCAGGAAAAACTCGTCCTGTGGATTGGACGTCTTGAAGAACGCGGCTGCGGCTTCGGTGGACTTTTTGATCTTGTTCCGCATGCTGCCGCTGATGTCGAACAGCAATCCGATGGATAGCGGCGCATCTTCCATCGAGAAATTCGTGATGGGCTGCTCCACGCCATCTTCAAAGACCTTGAAGTCTTCCTTGTGCAAATCGGTGATCGGGGTGCCAATGATATTGGTCACCTGAGCCGGCACCAGCACCAGCGACGAGTCGACGCGGATGTCCGCTTTGGGGAAGAGGGATTGGCCAGTGGAAATGGCTGGCCGAAGACGAGGCAGAATGGAGACCGCGGTATCGACGCCGGACGCCTGGAACGCCCAACAGGGGGAGCACGTAAAAAAGGCAACAGCGAGGCACGCCGCGTACTTAAGAGTGCGAGCCATTGGCAGATTGTATATCAATTGCAGGTGGGCTGCGCAATTCCCCGCCTGCGGAATGGTACTAGTCGGGCTACTGCCGTTTCTGTTAATCTGATCGTTACGTGAGATTGCTACTCTCGATTTTGCTGCTCGCCGAATGCGCCGCTGCGCAGGACTTCGGAGATATGCAGCTGGAAAAGGTTGCCACCGGCTTTGCTTTCACTGAAGGACCAACGTGGTCGCCGGCGGGCTTTCTGATCTTCAGCGACATACCGAACAACAAGCTGCTTCAATTCGCGCCGGGCACGCCGGCCAAGATCTTTCGCGAGAATTCGAATGGCGCCAATGGGAATCACTTCGACGGGCAGGGCCGGCTATACACCTGCGAAAGCCACTCTCGCCGCGTGACGCGCACCGACAAGAAGGGCAAGGTGGAAGTTGTGGCCGAGCGCTGGCAAGGCAAGCGATTGAACGCGCCGAACGACATTGCCGTCCGCAAGGAGGGCGACGTTTACTTCACCGACCCGGCATTCGGGAACGAGCAGGACGCCCGTGAGCTGGACTTCTTCGGGGTGTATCACGTTTCGCGTAAGGGCGAGTTGGAAGTGATCGCAAAACCGAAAGGCCGGCCCAACGGCATCGCGCTCTCGCCAGATGGCCGCAGACTTTATGTCGACAACTCGGACGAACGCAATGTGCGGGTTTACGATTTGGATAAAAATGGCACGGCGTCGAATGAGCGCACGCTGATCTCCGGAATCGAAGGCGTGCCGGATGGGATCTGCATCGACGAGAAGGGCGACTTGTACGTGGCGGCCAATCGGATCGAGGCATTCACAGCAGAGGGCAAACCGCTCGGGAGTATCCCGCTCGAAGAGACGCCTTCGAATTGCGCCTTCGGCGATCCGGATCTCGGATCGTTGTACGTTACGGCGCGGACCTCGCTCTATCGTGTGCGCTTGAACGTGAAAGGGATTTCTTATTAGCGAACAGAGCCGCCGTTATCCATCGCGCCCCTATCTGGGCGTCGGTGCGTTAATCATTGAGGATGGCAGGATTTTACTGGTCGAGCGCGGCAAGGAGCCGCTGAAAGGCTATTGGTCGATTCCAGGTGGCATCGTGGAAACCGGTGAGAAGCTCGAAGAGGGCATCCGGCGCGAGGTGCTCGAAGAAACGGGCTTGGACGTCGACCCCTATTCGATGTTCGAGATCTTCGAGCGGATCATTCCGGATGCGGAAGGAAAGCCGGAGTATCACTACGTGTTGATCGATTATTTGTGCCGCCGGCTGCGCGGCGAACCGGCAGCCGCGAGCGATGTCAGCCGGGTGGCGTGGGTCTCCGAACCTGAGCTGGGAGGCTATCGCATTACGGAAGGCACGCAGGGCGTGATCGAGAGAGCCTTTGCAAAGCTTCAGCGCTGACTTACTCGAATTCGAGCCGCTGCGCGAGTTAGTGGGGCGCTATGTCGGCAGTCCGCTAGGCCGAGGCGAGTTGGAAAAGCTGGCTCCGCATTCGGATCGCGCGGTGCTTGGAGAACGCGCTGGCGGATGTTGCCGAAGCCATCGCGTATCAAGGTGCTTCGCGACAGCCGCAGGCAGCATCGCGAGGCTCGGCGATTCGTCTTCGATTTAATTCCATTCCAGAGGTCGCTCCAGCGCTCGCGGTGTTGCGCATTGAAGGCGCGATGCTGGAGCCGAAGCAGATTCTGGAACTCGCCCGGCTGATTGAAGAGGCTGGTGAGATTCGCGCCGCTCTGAATCTGGCGGCGGAGAAGTACCCGCGTTTGGGTGCGTACGCAGCCGCGACCGCCGATCCCCGTCCGATTTTGCGCGATGTGCGCGGCAAGATCCTACCGGATGGAACACTGGCCGACGATGCCAGTGTTGCGCTGCAGCGTTTGCGCCGCGATATCGAGCGGCAGCAGAAGCAGATTCACACATCCCTCGAGCGATTCTTGCGAACCCATCGTGACGACGGAACGCTGCAGGAAGAGTTCATTACTCTGCGCAACGATCGCTTCGTTGTTCCGGTGGTCGCGGGCCAGCAACGCAAGGTGTACGGGGTGATTCATGGCGCCAGCAGCAGCGGGCATACGCTGTTTGTCGAACCGCTCGAGACCATCGATCTGAACAATGAGTTGGTCCGGCTGCGCGAAGAGGAGCAGCGCGAGACGTTGCGAATCCTGCGCGAGCTCACCGAACTGCTGCGCGGCAACGGGCCGCAAATCCAGTTGCTGGTGGAGACCATCGGCCGCTTAGATCTGTTGTTCGCCAAGGCCGCATTCGCGTCGGATTTCGATTGTGTCATTCCTCGATTTAGCGCCGACAAGGACCGTCGGTTGATATTGAGGGACGCGCGCCATCCCTTGCTTGAAGACGTGTTGCGGCGCCAGAAGAAACCGGTTCTGCCTATTTCACTTGCCCTCGATGAGAAACAGAGGACGCTGCTAATCAGCGGGCCGAACACGGGTGGCAAGACCGTTTCGATGAAGACCGTTGGTCTGCTGGCTTTGATGGCACAGGCGGCGCTGCCCGTGCCGGCGTCGGAAGCTGAGTTCCCGCTGTTCGAGCAGGTGCTCGCGGAAATGGGCGACCAGCAATCCATTCAAGAAAGCCTCAGCAGTTTCTCCGCGCACATTGCTCGCGTGCGCGAGATGCTGGAGACTGTCACGCCGCAATCGCTGGTTTTACTCGACGAGCTGGGCCGCGCCACCGATCCTGAAGAAGGCGGCGCGTTGGGCGTGGCGATTCTCGAATCGTTCCGCGCGCACGGCGCATTCACGTTCGCATCCACGCATCTGCTGGCGTTAAAGATCTATGGCGCGACTACTGAGGGCGTTTTGAACGCGTCCATGGGGTTCAACGAACAAACATTGCAACCGACGTATGTCTTGCAGTTGGGTGCGCCGGGAAAATCCGCTGGATTGGAGATTGCAGGCCGGCTGGGTCTGTCGGAGGACCTGATCGCGCGGGCGAGGCAGCGGATGTCCACCAGTGAACGCGATATCGCAGTGTTTCTTAACGAATTGCACCAGCGGCTGCGCAGGACCGCGGTAGAAGAGCAGGATCTGCGGGAACAGCGCCAGGCGTTGGAAGCGCGCGAGCAGACGCTTGCGAAGGAATTTGAGCAGCGCGAAGCGGCCAAGTTCAAAGAATTGGATGAGCGTTTGCGATCGGCGCTGGCTGAGTTCGAATCGCAAAGCCAGGAGCTGATTCAAAAGGTATTGGCTGGAGCGGAACAGCGCAAAGCCGCCGAGCAAGCCGAGCGGCGCATCGCCAAAGACCAAACGCGAGTTTGAGGAGAAGGCTCGGGTCGCGGTATTTGGCGAATCGCCCGCTCAGGCACAGCGTGTCATGGTGATCACGGAAGGTGATCGGGTGCGTCTGAAGGGCGTGCGCGAGCCGGCGCGGGTTCGGCGCAAACTCTCGGGAGGATTGATCGAGGTAGAAGCAGGGTTGATGAGGATGCAAGTCACCACCGACGATGTCGAGGAGGTCTTGCCTGCGGCGCCCGAAAGCACGCGACTGCCCAAGAATGTTTCCTATGATGCCGGGCCGCGCTGGGATGTCTCGTATCGAGAGATCAACGTGATCGGAAAACGGGCCGAAGAGGCGCGTGAGGAAGTGGACAAGTTTCTGGATAGCGCGTCGATGGCGTCGGTGGATCGCGTGCGCATCGTCCACGGCCACGGCATGGGCATTTTGCGCCGGGTGATCGGCGAATTGCTGGCGACCAATCCGCACGTAGAGAAGTATTATCCAGCCACGCCTGCCGAAGGCGGAACGGGCGCTACGGTGGTGGAGTTAAAATAAGAAGTATGCCGGTCGTCAGTCCCTTGACTATTGAAGATGTTGAGCGGCTTCCATCCGCATCGGCGACCTGTTCGACCAGCTATGACCCTCACCCAACAGCAGGAGTTTGACGCGCTGGTCGAGCACGCCAAGCTCGCCGGCCAAGCCCGCGATTGGCAGGGTGCTCGTCAAGCCTGGGTGAAGGCGTTGGAGCTGGTCCCTCCTGACTCCGACGAGTATCGCCTCACAAAAACCCGCATCGAAAATATCGATCTGCAGCTCTCCGACAAAAACGTCTGGAAGAAGTGGCTCGCAAGACTAGGCCCTATCGGCACGTTCATATTGGTGACGCTGTCGAAATTCAAACTGCTCCTCCTGGGGCTAACCAAACTCAGCACTTTTGCCAGCATGCTGGCGTTCTTCGCGGTGTACTGGTCGATTTTCGGCTGGCGCTTCGCGCTGGGCTTTGTGACGTGCATTTATATCCATGAGATGGGCCACGTGATGGCGCTGCGCAGGTACAACATCGCCGCCAGCGCTCCGATGTTCATTCCGTTCTTAGGCGCGTTCGTGCGAATGCGGCAATATCCGGGGAATGTGGGCGAAGACGCGCGGGTAGGCTTGGCGGGGCCGATCTGGGGATTGGGTTCCGCGGTGGCGGCGTGGCTCGTCGCGATCACCACTCAGCTCCCGATCTGGTACGCGATCGCCCACACGGCCGCTTGGCTCAACTTGTTCAATCTTCTTCCAATCTGGCAGTTGGACGGCGGTCGAGGTTTTCGCGCGCTCACGCGCAAGCAGCGCGGCATTGCCGGCGTCGTAGCCATCCTCATATGGGCCTTTACTCACCAGACCATCCTTCTGCTGATCGCGCTCGGTGCGGGTTATCGCCTGTTCAGCCGCGATTACCCAGCCGACGAAGATAACATTGTGCTCTTGCAGTATGCGGGCCTCATCGTTTTGCTCTCGATGTTGATGATGATGACCGATCGCACGCTCAGCGCTTCGTTCTAAGGTTCAAGTTCTAAGGCTCAAGTTCGGCCGTTATAACGCCGATTAGACCACTTGGTGCGCTCGCGAGCAGTTCTGGTTGTCTCCCTCCTTTGGTCGCTCCCCTCGGCATGGGCTATCACGGTGCAGGACAGCCGCACATCCACATCGGTCAGCGATCAAACCTGCGTGGCGCCGAAAGCCGTCTCGGTGTTTCAACCGGTGGACCGGCAGGCCTTTGTATGGTTCGCCGCGTTGCAGGTGCGCGCAGGCGATCAGTTGCGCGTGGAGTGGCTGGACCCAACGGGCGCGGTGTCTACCACGGCCGAGTATGGCGAGCTGCCAACGGCGGGCGAGCTGTGTTTCACCTCGCAATTGCCGATCGCGGGTTTCGCGCCGGCATCGCAGCCAGGGAATTGGACGGTGCGGGCGGTAGCGAACGGATCGGTGGCTTTTTCACGAACGTTCAGCATCGCGCCCACCAACGACAATGGCGGTCCGGTTGTCACCAGTGTGACGTGGTCAGGTGAACGGACACAAGAGATCGATTTCACGGTGCATGGCAAGAATTTTCAGCCGGGCTCGCTGGTATTGATCGCGCAATACGCGCCGGCGGGCGGATGGAAATACCTGGCGAGTTTGCAGCCGCGGAGCGCCGGGCCGAATCAACTGTTGGTCCACTACGCGGGGCTGCCAGTCAACGAGTATCTGGTGATCGTGGAGAGTCCGGACCAACGCATGAGCCGGCCGATGCCATTCCTGATCGCGGCAGCCGGTTACAAACTGCCGACGGCGGCGGGCGTGCCGTGGATCATTACGCAGGGCCCGTACGGTACGTTCTCGCACTGGGGTAACAGCCTGCACGCGTTCGATATCGCTCCCCGCTCGGGAAGTTGCGTGGTGGCGATGCAGGCGGGGATCGCATACACGCACGATCTGGGCCTGAGGCAGGACCATCGGCATCACTCGTTCGGTAATTACATCACCATCGATCACGGCAACGGCGAGTTCAGCCATTACGCGCATCTGGCCACCGGCACCTTCGTGGTGAAGAACGGCGAGCGTGTGGAGCAAGGTCAAGCGCTCGCGACGGCCGGTAACAGCGGCTACACGCTGGGCGAAGGCGGCGGCTATCACGTGCACGTGAGCGTGACGCGCGAGCTTCCGATATCGTCATCAAGCGTTCCGTTTCAGTTCGAGGATCTGCCGGATTGGACGCGCGGGGCGGGTTATCGAACCGTGGTTTCGAGCAACTCGATCGGCGCGGTGCGATTGCCGGTCGCGCCGCGCGATTGCCTCGGGCGGGGATTCTGCGGAAGGGCAATTCTCGGGCGCGGTTTCCGTCGAGCAATGGTGGAGCGACATCGTCGCGGTCGGATCGGGGATCGAAGGTGTTGGACGTGACGCTTTCGTGGGCGGGCGGTCCAGGCGATCTCGACCTGCACCTGATGAGCCCGAGTGGGCGGCACTACGCTTCGTACGCCGATACCACGGGATACTCGGGCGAAACCAATCCGAAATCGTTCCGCGTGCCGAATCCGGAGATCGGGCTTGTGGCGAATTTCGGTGGAAGGAATGCGCGGTTCCGGACCGATCAATTTTGGAGTGGAGACGTCAGGATCGAAGCCGGGATCTAAGGCCCGCCTTCGCGCATCGCGCTAGAATCTTGGAGTAGTGACAGGGCTTGCCGCGGATCCAGTGTGCAAAGAGCATAAGACCGGTCCCCAGCATCCGGAGCAGCCAGCCCGATTCGACGCGGCTGTTGGTTCGCTGCACGGTCTGGCGCTAGTCCCGATTCCTCCGCGCGTCGCGAGCCACGATGAGATCGCGCTTTGCCACTCGCGGCAATATATCCAATTAGCCGAGCGCGAGATTTCGCAGGGACACCATGAGCTGAGCACCGGCGACACGGCAGTCTCGCCGCGATCGTTCGATGCGGCGCTGCGGGCGGCCGGCGGAGCGCTGAACGCAATCGACGCCATATTCGAGAAGCGCGTCGCCAATGCGTTCTGCATCGGGAGACCGCCCGGCCATCATGCCAACGCAACGCGCGGGATGGGCTTCTGCATCTTCGACACACATTGCCATCGCGGCGCGATACGCCCAGCGCAAATATGGAATCGGACGAGCGCTGATCGCCGATTGGGACGTCCATCACGGCAACGGCACCCAGGACATTTTCTACACTGACGGTACGGTGTTTGTGTTCAACACGCATCAATCGCCGTGGTATCCAGGAACCGGTGCCCGCGGAGAGACGGGTGAAGGAGCAGGCGAAGGGATGACGCTGAACTGCCCGTTTCCGGCTGGGTCGGGCCGCAAAGAGATTCTGGGAGCATTCCAAGAACAGTTACTTCCGGCGGCAGCGAAGGTGAAGCCGGAGCTGGTGCTGATTTCGGCCGGGTTCGATTCAAGAGCCGGCGATCCGCTCGGCCGTTTCACTCTGACCGACGCCGATTTCAAGGATTTGACCGGCGTGGTGCGCCAGATCGCGGATCAGTATTGCGGGCGGCCGTTTGCTCTCGGTGCTGGAAGGCGGCTACAGCTTAACAGGACTGGCTGCCGGAGTGCGCGCGCATGTCGAGGCTCTACAGTGAACAAGGAGGGGCTGATTTGATTTCCATCGAGCCCGCGGACGAACGCGATGTGCCGACGATTCTGGATTTCATTCGCAAACTCGCCGAGTACGAGAAGCTGTCGCACCTGGTGGTGGCCACCGAAGCGAACATTCGCGAACACGTGTTTGGCCCGAATCCCGTCGCCGAGGTGCTGCTCGCCTATTGGGACGGCGAACCCGTTGGATTCGCGCTCTACTTCCGCAATTTCTCCACGTTTCTAGGCCAAGCCGGGATCTATCTCGAAGACCTTTTCGTGGAACCGGAATATCGCGGCAAAGGAATCGGGAAAGCGCTGCTGATTCGTCTCGCGAAGATCGCCATCGAGCGCGGCTACGGACGCTTGGAATGGGCCGTTCTGGATTGGAACACTCCGTCCATCGAGTTCTATCGCAGCCTGGGCGCGGTTCCGTTGGATGAATGGACTGCCTACCGTTTGACTGGCGACGCGTTATCGCGGCTCGCTCTGGGTGACCGGCGTCGGCCGTAGCTGCGCGTCCTCCAAGCGTTTGGCTTCCTGATACGTAAACACCATGCGGTGAATCACGGTGATGTTGGAAAGCACGGCAATCACCCACAGCACCGGCGCCATGCGATCGAACAGCGCGCCGATGATCAGCAGCACCACGCGCTCGGGACGTTCCATGAACCCGACCTTGCAACTTGGGAATGGTGTTCTCGGCCCGGGCGCGCGTATAGCTCACCATCACCGATCCGGTCATCACGATGGCGGTCAGCACCACGTAGAACGGCCGATTGATGGTGCCGTAGTAGACCAGCAGGCCCATCAAGAGCGCGAGATCGGAGTAGCGGTCGAGAACGGAGTCAAAAAATCCCCCAAAACGCGTGACTCGCTTGGTTTCGCGCGCCACCCGGCCGTCCACCATGTCGAACAAACCGGCGCCGATGATCACGAAACCGGCCGAGCGGAATTGCCCGGCGCCCAGTAGAACTGCGGCCACGATATTGATGACGAGTCCGAGAAAGGTGAGAACGTTAGGGTGGATTTTGGAGAGGGCGAGTCCGCGGACAATTAGGCGGATTACTTGGTTGCACGCGACGCCGATCGCGCGGGTGTATGTCATGCCGGGCGGCCTATATCGATTCTAGCTCGAAACCGGATCATGGGGTGAGGTCATGGATCGTAATCAATTGTATAATTTCCATCTCCCGGACCCCGTCGGGAATCTGCACTTTCACGGTCTCGCCCACCTTTTTCCCGATCAGGCCACGGCCAATCGGCGAAGTGGTTGAGATGCGGCCTTGGGTCACGTCAGCGTCCTCACTGGTAGTCAGACTGTAGGTGATCTCCTCATCCTTGTTGAGATCGAGCACCGTGACCGTGGACCCCAGGCCTACGCGGTCGCGCGGGATGCGCGCCATATCCACCATGGACAGCTCGCGCAGCCGTGCCCGAACTTGGCCGAGCCGCATGTTTACAATGCCCTGGCGCTCCTTGGCGGCGTGATATTCGGCATTTTCGCTTAGATCGCCATGAGCGCGCGCCTTGGATATTTCGCGCGGGAGGTCGACGCGCAATTCGTTTTCGAGCGCCGCCAGCTCCTCTTCGAGTTTCTTCTTCAGATCGATCATGCGAACAACTTTCTATATTATACGGCTCGGCCGTTCAAACAACTCAACCACCACGTCGCCAAAAGGTCCCAATCGCTCCCGGTGCCAGGTCGAAAACTCCGGCCGCACCGAAAACCAGTTCCGCCAATAGCGAACGCTTCCGGAGCCTCCATAGATGAGGAACCGTCCGGAGGCTGGGATGGGACCCTCCGCCAGGCTGGTTACATAGCGCTCGGCCTCCGGAGAGTCGTCAAAAGGGAGCAGATATGCTTTGCCGCGGAAGGGGTAAACGGGCAGGTGGCTGTAAAGGAACCCAGGGAGCGCATAGGTCGGCTGCCAGACCGGCGGGCGCGCTTCAATGAACGGGCTAGGGCACAGGACCGGGATGCCGGGATCGCGGGCGGCCCATTCGATCGACGGTGTGGGCGGCCAAGCGCCAGTCCGATCCGTGATGCACCGGCCAAAGCTGGCTCCATTGGCCCAGCAGCAGGAGCGCCCCAACCGCGAATGCGAGCGTGAGCGGCTTCCAGCGGTCGGCCGGAATGAAATACGAGGCGGCCAAAGTAGCCGCGAGAGCCGCGCCGGGCAATCCGATATACAGATAGCGCGCGACGAACATGCTACTGCCGGTAACGCGGGAGACGGCGAACAATGCGAGCGGTTGGATCAACCACCAGGCGGCGATAAGGACGAGTGAACTGCTCAGCGAGAACGAGTGGACACGCGGCCATCGGAACCAGCGTCCCAAGGCGAAGGCGCCAACGCCGCAGATGAGGATCAGACCGAACTTGAGCGAAACGCGCAGGTCGCGGAAGGTGGGGAGCGCGACGATAACATGAGCCGTCGCCTGGCGAAAAAGATGCAGCGCGTCGAGCAATACCGGAACCAAAGCAAAACCAAGCAGCGCGAAGATCACGAGCGTGGGAAACCAGCCGTTGCGTGTTTCGTGCCGCAATAAGCGAATCAGCGCATACAGCGCCAGCACGATATAGAATGGCCAAAACAACAGGTGGACGCGCCACACCAGGGCCGCACAAATGATGAACAGCGCCGCATCCCACCAGTGGTCCGCATCCAGCCAGCGGATCAAGAACAACAAGCTGGCTGCCACCAGGCATGTGCCCAGCGCATAAGGCCGGGCATCGGCCGCCTGATCGTTGAACCCGCGCATGGATAGACAAGCGAAGGCGGCAAACCACGCCGCTTCCGGGGCGATCAGCCGGGCGGCCAAACGGGCGATGAAAAACAAGGCCAAGCCCATGAGAAAGACCGAAGGCAGCCGATAAGAGATTTCAGAGAAACCGAACAGCGATTCAGCGGCTTGGGGCAGGCGGTAGTAGATGGAATCCGGGACCTGGGGTGCGACAGAGAAAGAGGGGTGGTTGGGCCCTTGATGCACTACAAAAGCCGTGGCCATCTCGTCCACCCAGAAGCTGGACGGCAAGGGCATGAGCCACAGCCGCGTTATACAGGCAGCCAGCAGGAAGGCCAGCAGCCAAGTGTTTTCAAGGGTCTTCGTGGGGCCTTTAGGACGAATCGCGCCTTAATGTTACAATAATACCGAGGCAGCAGCAATTCCCCCTATGGCATTCAAACCAGCTTTTGCGCAAGGCGCGCAGATTGAGCATACAAAGTACGGTCTTGGTTCGGTGGCATCTTGCACGGAAGAGTACATCGTGATCAAATTCGACGATCACGGGGAAAAGAAGTTCGTGCTGGCCATCGCATTGGCGGCGTTGAAGAAGAGCGATCGCCAGCCGCCTGTGGAAAAGCGCCGGGCCGCCCGCAAGAAGGCCGCGCCCGCGGCAGCTGCGGCGAAGTAAGAGCGAAAACCCACGTAAAGAAATTAGCGGGACCCAGGTTTTTGGCCTGTATCCCGCTGATGATGTGACTGCCTAAGCAGTCGGGGCCTTGATTTTTTCCCGCTGTTCGCGCAGGACCGCCTTCCGGCTCAGTTTGATCTTGTTCCCCTCCAGCGCCAGAACCTTTACCAGGATCTGATCGCCTTCCTTGAGCTCGTCGCGCACAGCTTTGATCCGGTTCTCCGAAATCTCACTGATGTGCAACAGGCCGTCGGTACCGGGGAAAATTTCGACAAACGCGCCGAACTCCGCGAGCCTGACCACTTTCCCGAGATAGGTCTTGCCAACCTCGGCGACGGCGCAGATATCGGTAACGCGCTGGATCGCCTTGTTGGCCGATTCGCCGTCGGAGGCGAAAATCCTGACTGAACCGTCGTCTTCGACATCAATCTTGACACCGGTTTCGTCCACGATGCTGCGGATCATCTTGCCACCCGGCCCGATGAGATCGCGGATTTTGTCGGTGGGAATCTGAAGCGTATAAATGCGCGGCGCATATTGCGACATCTCGCTGCGCGGCGTGGCCAGCACCGCCACCATTTTGTCCAAGATGAACAGCCGGGCGCCCTTTGGCTTGCTCCAGGGCCTCTTTCATGATCTTGGTGGTGACGTTCGGGACCTTGATGTCCATCTGCAGGCCGGTGATGCCCTGGCGCGATCCGGCAACCTTGAAATCCATGTCGCCGTAATGGTCCTCGGCGCCGGCGATGTCGGTGAGGATGGCGTAATCCTTGCCTTCCAGCACCAGCCCCATCGCGATGCCTGCAATCGGATCGGCGATCGGTACGCCCGCGTCCATCAAAGCGAGCGTTCCACCGCACACGCTGGCCATTGAACTGGAGCCATTGGATTCCAGGATGTCACTGACCACGCGCATAGTGTAGGGGAACGTCTTTTCGTCGGGAATGACGGCCGCGATGGATCGCTCGGCGAGCGCGCCATGGCCGATTTCGCGGCGTCCCGCTCCGCGCATGAATCCCACTTCGCCGACGCTGAACGGCGGGAAGTTGTAATGCAGCATGAAGCGCTTAGAGGTTTGGCTCAGATCGAACATTTCGATGCGCTGTTCGTCGTCTTTGGTGCCGAGCGTGACGGTAACCAGGGCCTGCGTTTCGCCGCGCGTAAACAGCGCCGAGCCATGTGTGCGGGGCAGCACGCCGACTTCGCAATCGATATTGCGGATTTCGTCAAAGGCCCGGCCATCCGGACGGCGCTTCGCCTTCAACATTTCATCGCGGAAGATGCGCTCCTTCAAGCTATCGAACAGCTCTTTCGCTTCGGATTGCTCTTCCTCGGGCAACGCCTCGATAACCTTCTTCTTGGCTTCGTGAACGCGATGATAGCTTTCCAGCTTGGGATACTTCTTGGTATCCAGCGCGTCGGTCAGCTCCTTGCGGATTTGCGACTCGATCTTGGCGTACAGTTCCTTATTGGCAGCCGGCGGCTCGTACTTCCATTTCTTTTTGCCAACCTTGGCGACCAATTCTCGGATACCTGCGGCGATCTTCTTGCAGCACTCGTGGCCGTACTCAATGGCCTGCAGCACTTCCTCTTCGGTGGCATGCTGCGCGCCTGCTTCCACCATGACGATGCCTTCTTCGGTTCCCGCGACCACGATGTTGATTTTGGCCTCGCGCGTTTGGTCGTAGCTGGGGTTAGGTATCAGCTTTCCTCCCACCAAACCCACACGCACGCCGCCCAACACGTGCTGGAACGGAATGTCGGAGATCGCCAGCGCAGCTCCGGCGCCGACGATGGCCAGCGTACTCGGGTCGCGTTCAGGATCGGCCGAAAGTACCATAGCGATCACTTGCGACTCGTTCATGAAACCTTCCGGGAACAGCGGCCGGATAGGCCGGTCAATCAAACGGCTGGTGAGGATCTCCTTCTCCGAAGGACGCCCTTCGCGCTTGATGAAGCCGCCGGGAAATTTGCCCGCGGCATAAGTATATTCACGATAATCGACGGTGAGCGGGAAGAACGCGGCGCCCGCTTTGGGCTCCTCATTCGCGCAAGCACTCACCAAAACAACGGTGTCCCCGGAGCGGACCACGACGGCGCCATTGGCCTGTTTCGCGATCTTGCCTGTCTCCAGGGTAATTTTTTGACCATCCAGGTCAATCTCTACGGTATGTAGCATTGAAATTCCTTTTAATCGGACGAAGCTTTCCGCTCCGCCTGCTTTTGTAACATGCGCGCTAAAACTACAGCGCGTTTCTTACGATTAAGAGGAGACTTTGGAGTGAATGAAACTGTGGGAACGCCGCCCACCGGGGCGGTTTACCTGTCCCCGAGCATCTAACGACGGATGCCCAGGCTTAGAATCAGGCTCTTGTATCTTTCCGGGTTACGGCTTTTCAGATATTTCAAAAGGCGACGGCGCCGCGCGACCATCGACAACAATCCCCGGCGGGAATGATGATCTTTGCGGTGCGTCTTGAAATGATCCTGGAGTTGCAGAATACGCTGACTCAGGATTGCTACCTGAACTTCTGGCGAACCGGTGTCGGTTTTGTGAACGCGGAACGTTGCAACTACCTGCTGTTTAGAATCGGTCGCCAAAGCCATGCTCGAATCGATACTCCTCGTCTTAACTTAATCTTTTTTGTCCTTCGTAGGATAGCACATTGGGGATTGGCAAATGGGGATTAGGGCCTGGCCGTCAACGACGCCACTAAGAAAATCCGTGTTCGCGCGCCCAAGCCTAGCTGGGATAGTTCGAATTCCTTTCTTTGATTCATCCGCGAGATCCCCGCGGCGGCGCTTGTTTCCCTGCGGCTGTCGCCACTACGATCGGCGTCGAGAAGGTTAGGGACGGAGCGCGGCGTTGAGGTGGGCGAGGGTGTGGCTTTGGATCTGGCGGTGGGCTTCTTCTCCGGAGCAGAAGCAACGCGAGGGGCGCAATTCCGTGAAATCCCGGACCTCGGGCGGGAGGCGGCGACGCGGAGCTGCTCGTGAGGCCTGTTGCAGGACCAATTTCAGCGCCAAAAATCGCTACTAGAGATCCTGGCGCCACTGGCTGACCCGCCGCCAATGACGCGGCATTTACCACTGAATCCACTCGCCGAGTGATGTTGATCGAAGTGGTGTTGATCGAAACCGAAGTTACGTTCGCGGTGCTCGAAACGATATCCGGCAATCCATCATTATTGAAATCCGCCACCGCGACGGCCAGTACGTTGTCCCATGGCAGAATGGAAGCTGCCTGGTTATAAGTTCCAGCACGGTTCGGAAGGAACAACCATTTCTAAGGCTTCCTGCGCTTTGAGTCAGGTCGGACTTGCAGTCGCTCGTGCATACCGGCGAAACGGGCTTGGGAGTGAGGACGTCGATCCTCGCGCGAAAATGTAGAGGGTGGCCGGCCGAGGGGCGCTTCAAAGGTGCCCTCGCCGTTTCCGAGAATTGTCCAGTTGAAAACGACCGGAGGGTGGCTGAATGGAAAGAGTTCATCCGGCTTTGGACCCGTTGGAACGCTCCGCCGGTGACGTGGCAAGCGCGGCCAGCCAGCCTGAGAAGCGCGTGTCGGTTTCCGAATAAACGATTGGTCAAGGCCGAAGGCTCCGTCGCCGCCGAAACATGTGGCCGACGATGGCGATGCGAGCGCGAACGGCCGCCGGCCAGCGCCTCAGAGGCCACGAACACGGAATCAGCGCCGGCTGAGCTCAGTCGAGCAGGAAGCGGGTGCCGGAACGCGGTTGGCGATGAAGATCTATCGGAAACATTGCCGGCGACCGTAAGGAGCGACTCGGAATGCCCATCCCGGGGCCAGAGCGACCAAGGTAGCCGATAGACTCCGAGGTTGCATGGTGAGGTAGGTCGCACCAGCGAACGGTTCCCGCGGCTGTGGTGCGAATAGAGGACGAGCGGCCACGCGCCGGGCTCGTCGGGGCACCAGATATCGCAGGGGAAGAGGCGGTCGCGAGCCGGATCGCGGGCCTCGAATGTGTGGGTGCAAACAGCGAACGGTCCGGCGGAGGGTGCGGCGGCGGGGCTATCCATAAGCACCTGACGCCAGTCTAAACGAAATCCAGCGCCGAGTTTGAAGTCATGGTAAACCTCTACCCGGCCCGACTGCCCAACGGTTGTGCCTAGTCTCAGCGAGCTGTCCGAACATGGGATTCGCCCGTCCCGCATCCGCTTCGACACCGCGTCCTGACAACCGTTCTATCAATACTTTATCGTTGGCCCGCGATTTGCTTACCGCAAGGTGATGGCTGCTTTTCTGTCCGATCTCCGGCACTCGTTGCGGATGCTCAAGAAGAGTCCGTTGTTCACGTCAGTCGCGATCGCGTCGCTGGCACTGGGTCTGGGGGCAAATACCGCGATTTTCAGTCTGCTCGATCAGGCTCTGCTGCGCCCGCTGCCGGTGAGGAGGCCGCATGAACTGGTGCTGGTCACCTCGCCCGGCCCCAATCGCGGCTCGTTTACCGGCGACAATTCCGACCGCCTGTTCTCGCGTCCCCTGTATATCGATCTGCGCGACCGCAACCAGGTTTTTTCGGGCCTGGTCGCGCGAGCTCCCGAGTCGGCCAATCTCATGTATCAAGGGCAAAGCGAAGCGGTGAACACGGAGCTGGTCAGCGGAGATTTCTTCGATGTATTAGGCGTCCGGCCCCAATTGGGACGGCTCCTGTCGGCCCACGATGATGTGGTCAAGAACGCCCATCCGGTGGTCGTGCTGGGTTACGGATACTGGACGCGGCGATTTGGCGGAAATTCGAGTATCGTCAATCAGCCCGTGCGTATCAACAATTCCCTTATGACAGTGATCGGTGTTGCACCGCACGATTTTTTTGGGATCGATGTCGGTCGCGTACCGGATGTTTATGTTCCATTGGCAATGAAAACAGCCGTCACGCCCACTGCCGATGGCTATGACGACCGCACTTTCCATTTCCTCCACATCTTCGGCCGTCTCAAGCCGGGTGTGACCATCCAGCAGGCCAACGCTTCCCTTCAAGTGATTTACAAGCCGATGCTCAACGCCGATATGGCCGTCATGACCGGGAACATTTCGAAGCGATTCCGCGACCGGTTCCTGGCGAAGGCCATGCTGCTCGAACCCGCCTACAACGGCGTTCCCACGTTTCGCGAGAATGCTGGAACGCCGCTCTACATTTCGATGGCGATGGTGGGCCTGGTGCTGTTGATCGCCTGCGCGAACGTTGCGAATCTTTTGGTGGCGCGCGGCCTCGGCCGGCAGAAAGAGATTGCCATACGGCTCGCCCTGGGAGCATCCCGCAAGGACGTCATCCGGCAGTTGCTGGCCGAAAGCATGGTGCTGGCGATTCTGGGAGGCCTAGCTGGATTGCTCGTCAGCCTTTGGACTTCGAGCCTGATGGTGAGTACCATCCCGGGCGCCAACGGGGGCGCCTCCGGTCTCAGCGCATCGCTCGATACCCGCACTGTCGCCTTTACTTTTGCGCTAGCCCTGATCACCGGAATAGGATTCGGCCTGCTGCCCGCAATGCAGTCGACACGTCCGAACATGTATCCCACGTTGAAAGATCAGGGAGGCAGCGTGATCGGCGGTTTCGGCCAAATCCGTTCCCGGCAGGCGCTGGTGGTGGCGCAGGTGGCATTGTCGCTACTGCTGTTAGTGGGCGCGGGATTGTTCACGCGCAGCCTGCTGAATCTGCGCAAGCTCGATCCCGGTTTCCGCACCGGGAATTTAGTGGTATTCAACATCGATGCATCGCGCAACGGTTATAGCCAGCCCCGCGTTCATCAATTGTATGAGGAGATGCAGCAACGGCTGGCATCCGTGCCCGGAGTGGCTTCGGCGTCGCTGGCCGAAATAGTCCCGCTTTCTGGAGACGCCAGTACGAATTCGATTCATGTGGAAGGCTATGAGCCGAAGGTGGATGAGAATATGAACCCGAATTTTGACGACGTTTCTCCGGGATATTTTCACACCATGGGCATTCCTCTATTGGCCGGACGCGATTTCACTTTGCAAGATAAGCTGGGCGCGCAGAAGGTGGCGGTAGTGAACGAGAGTTTCGTTAAGCGTTATCTGGGTACCGGAAATCCGCTGGGGCGCAGAATCGGCTATCGCGCTCAGGATGCCACCGATGTCGAGATCGTCGGCGTGGTGAAGGATGGAAAATATACCACCTTGCGCGACGAAAAAGTCAACTTCATCTACGTCCCGTATCAGCAGGATCCGGATCTCAACTCCATCAGCGCGACCATTCGCACGCTGGGGGCTCCGGAAACATTGATGCCTACGCTGCGCCGCGAGATCGCCAACCTGGATTCGAACCTGGCCATCTGGGATTTGAGAACCATGGATTCGCAGGTGGACACTTCGCTGTTTGCCGAACGCGTGACCGCGGTGCTGTGCGCTTGCTTCGGCGCGCTGGCAACCATCCTGGCATTCATCGGCTTGTACGGCGTGATGGCGTTTTCGGTGGCGCGGCGGACACGGGAAATCGGTATTCGCATGGCGCTGGGCGCCGGGCGCCGGCGCGTGCTCGGCATGGTGCTGAAAGAAGTTGCATGGATGTGCTTGATCGGCGTGGGCCTCGGAGTGCCGCTCGCGATCGGGCTCAGCCGTTACCTGGTTTCCCAACTATACGGCGTGGCTCCCACGGATTTGCCGACGCTGGTGTTCGCCGCACTGACGATGATATGCGTCTCGCTGGTGGCCGGTTTCCTGCCCGCTCGCCGGGCTGCCAGCATCGATCCCAACATCGCCTTGCGGTACGAATAATCGAGGGCGGACCGGTAGCCCCAGGGCGCATCAAATCCAAGGGATTTGTGTTACATTGGGTGTCTTCGGGTTTGTGTCAGTCTGCGGTTCCCAACCCTCTCAAACCGAGTGACAGGAGATAGCTTATGAACCTTCGTCCGCTCCATGACCGCGTGCTCGTCAAACGGCTGGAAGAGCAGGAAACCAAGCGTGGGGGGATCATTATCCCCGACAGCGCGAAAGAGAAGCCCCAACATGCCGAGGTGGTCGCCGTGGGCAGCGGCAAGCTGCTCGAAGATGGCCAACGTGCGGCTCCCGACATTAAAGCCGGCGACAAGATTCTGTTCGGCAAATATTCGGGATCCGATATCCGGATCGACGGCGAGGAATATCTGATCCTTCGCGAGGACGAAATCCTGGGAGTATTCGCAAATGAATAAGCTGCTGATAGCGGTGTTCGCACTCGCCAGCATCGGTACGGCCAGCGCCCAGATCAAGCTGGGCGTGATCAATACCCAAAAGGCGCTGCTCGAGACCGACGAGATCAAAAAGGCTCAAGCGGAGATGGAAGCCAAGTTCAAACCTCGCCAGGACCAAATGGTGAAACTGCAAAAGGATCTGGGGGACATCCAGGCCCAGTTGAGCAGCGGAAAGCTCAACGAATTGGGCACGACGGAACTGACCGCCGAGGGCCAGCGCAAACAGCGTGAACTGCAGCGCGACCAGCAGGATCTGCAGGAGGACGTGGAACGCGAGCGCAACGAAATTATTCAGCGCGCCGGCACCCGAATGCAGGAAGTAGTGAAGAAAGTGGCGGATGAAAAGGGGCTCGACGTAGTGGTGGATTCTGCGAGCACGGTCTTTTTCAAGTCGTCGTTTGAAATCACCGCCGATGCCACGGCTGCGTACAACAAAACTTATCCCGTAGGTTCTGCAGCTCCCCCGGCTCCTGTAAAATAGCAGCAGGCAGATGGCCAGCTACCTGGAAGCCTACGGAGCCGCCGAGCAACACCGCGCCCGGGTTATCGGGTTGCTGAAGAAATGTTCGATCGTGCTGGTGGCCGTGTTGGCCGTGGGACTTATCCTCTACGCGATCTTCAAGAATCACAGCGAAGAGCGCCAAGCCAAGAACTTTCTCGCGTTGCTGGCGGCCCACAACTATTCAGCTGCCTATACGCTATGGGGCTGTACCGAAACGCATCCCTGCCCGCAGTATACGTTCCCGAAGTTTCTGGAGGATTGGGGGTCGAAGAGCGCGCATGCCGGCGATCCCGCGGCTGCGTCGATCGGGCTTTCGCAATCCTGCGGATCGGGGGTCGTGATCCGGCTGGACTATAAGAATCCTCAGGAGTCCCTGCCTTTGTGGGTGGAGCGCGAAAGCGGAATCATCAGCTTCGCCCCGTGGCCGGAGTGTCCCGGCACCAGGCATCTGCGCTTCGGCGCGTGGCTCAAGTCGATTTTCGGCGGCGGCTGATCGCCTTCAGCGCGCCAAGGTCACGCGGCTCACCACAATTCACAGGCAGGAGGGCTCATGCCCACCAAGCGAAAGACAAGCCGAGACCGTTTGCCGGTCCCGATTGAAGTTGAGGTGATTGAGCGCCGAATTTCGATGGCTCGCGGATACAAGGTGATGGTCGATTCCGACTTGGCTGACCTCTATCAGGTAGAGACCCGCGTTCTGGTCCAAGCCATCAAGCGCAACGCGAACCGCTTTCCGGCGGACTTTATGTTTCGGCTTTCGAGAGAGGAGTCCGAAGCTATGCGATCACAAATTGTGATCGCATCCAAACGCAATATTCGCTACCGGCCTTACGTGTTCACTGAGCATGGCGCCTTGATGCTTTCCTCGGTGCTGAAGAGCGAGCGCGCGGCCAAGATGGGCATCTACATCGTGCGAGTGTTTGTGAAGCTGCGCGAGGTACTCTCCGCAAATAAAAATTTGGCGCAGGAGTTCGAGCAGCTCCGGCATCAGCAGCAACGGCAAGGGAAACAAATACGGCGAGTCTTCGTGGTTCTTGGAGGGTTAATCGAACAGCCCCCAGATCCGCCGAAGCGCCGCATTGGGTTTAAGTAAGCGGTTCAGCAAGTTTGCCTATGCGATCACAAATTGTGATCGCATACGTTAGCGGTAGCCGGCCGCCTGCAGCTCAAACAACTCCGCGTACCGGCCGCCGAGGGCGACCAACTGCCGATGCGTGCCCTGCTCCACGAGTTCTCCGTCGGCCAAAACCAAAATGCGGTCGGCCATGCGAACGGTGGAGAAGCGATGCGAAATGAGGACGGCCATGCGGCCGCGCGTGAGGTCGGCAAATCGCAGGAAGACTTCGTACTCGGCGCGCGCGTCCAAGCTGGCAGTGGGTTCGTCCAGGATCAAGACTTGCGCGTCGCGCATGTAAGCGCGGCCCAGCGCGACTTTTTGCCATTGTCCAGCGGACAGATCGACGCCGTCTTCAAAACGCCGGCCGAGCATCTGATCGTACCCGCGCCTGAGCTGCGCGATCAAGGGCTCCGCCAGGCTTTTGCGCGCGGCGCTTTCCACGCGCATCTGATTGCCGAGTTCCTCGATCCGCCCGAAGCCAATGTTTTCGCGTACCAGCATGTCGTAGCGCATATAGTCCTGAAAGATGACGCCAATCTCCGCGCGCAAGCTGTCCACGCTGTATTCCCGAAGGTCGATGCCGTCGAGTAAAATCGCGCCGCCGGTAGGGTCGTACAGCCGTGCGAGCAATTTTACGAGAGTGGTCTTGCCCGCGCCGTTTTCGCCGATCAACGCGATGCGTTCCCCGGCATCGAAGCGAAAGTTCAGGCCGCTGAGGACCTGGCGCTCCGCTCCGGGATAAGCGAACGACACAGCGCGAAATTCGAAGCCGGATCGAATGGGTCGCGGCGCTGGCAGGGCATTGGGCGGGGAAACAATGCTGGGTTGCGTTTCAAAGAAGTCGAATAGATCTTTGATGTAGAGCGCCTGTTCGGCAATGTTATTGAAGCTGGAAAACAGCGTCTCGATCAGCGAGCGCGAGCGCGCGAATGCACCGGCGACGAAGGTGAGGCTGCCCACCGTCATGGCGCCCGCCAGGGTGCGGATCAGGATGAGAACATAGGCGCCATAATAGCCCGCCGTCGGCAGCAGATTCAAGAGCGAACCAGTGACCGCGCGCTTGATGGCCAGCGCCTTGTTTTCTTCGTAGAAGCGGTCGAAGAGGGTACGCGAGCGATCGGCAAGGTGTTGGCCGAGGCCGAAAATCTTCACTTCCTTGGCGCTTTGGTTGCTTGCGCCGAGCATCCGCAGATAATCCAACTCGCGGCGTTCCGGCGTCCAGCGATACAACATCGAGTAGGCCAGCATCGCAAAACGCGTCTCGCCCAGGAAGGAAGGAATAACGGCCGCGACCAGAAGAAGCAAAAACCAGGGCGAAAAAGAGACCACTGCCGCTAGCAATGACAGCAGCGTAAGGAACTGCTGGCCCATTCCAGCGATGATCCCGAGCATCCCCAGTCGGGCAGCGGTTTGACGCCTGGCCCGTTCCAGTTTGTCGTAAAACACTGGATCTTCGAAGGAAACTAGGTCCATACGGTTGGCGTGCTCCATCAGCCTCAGGCTGACGTGGTTGGTGAATTTGTCTCCCAGGAGACTGTCGGAAAGGTTCACTGCACGCGCTAGGAGGTCGCTCAGGACGGCCAGGGCGATTTCGTAGCCCAAGTAGACCCAAATCTTGTGGGGGTCCACTGGGCGCCTCTGGATCGCGCGGACGACCTGATCGATGATCAGCTTCCCCACCCACAGCTGACCGACCGGGATAACCGACGAGACCAGGCGCAGAATAACGGTCGCCATCGTAAGGGCGGGGCTGGTGTCCCAGACCATCCGCAACAGGGGCGGGACGTTTCGGAGTGCCTGTAGGCGTTCACGCCATGTGGCAGGTGCGTCCGAAGACTTCGGAGGGGGCGGATGAGGCGAAATCAAGTACTAGTGTAGCTCTATGGGGTTAGAACGGGCCGGAGGGCGGCCATTTTCAGAACGGGGCCCAAAGGGCCCCATTCGACACCATCTGCCTGAATCTGAACAGGCCCCTTGCATTTCACAAGGGCGATGTATGGGAGAATCAGATTCGACGGAAACGCAACCGTCAAAACCTGTTTGTGATTCAGATAATAGGGCCACGAAGGTTGCGAGTCAAGTGAAAAACTGGTTCGCGCGGATTGGATTCCAACGCCCTGATCCAGAAGAGGTTAGAGACTGGTTTCGTTTCGGAAATCTTGTGCAAAAGTTTGTGGATCATGCTGCGGGGGAGAGGGCTTTGGTTTGTAAGGTGGAGAAATCGGGGGAGTTATTTGCCCTCGAGATGGAGTGTGATGAGGCTTCCCTCAGCAGCTGAGTAGCCAAACCGCCTGGCAATCCGCAGGGTTCCGCCAACCGCTAACCCAGAAAGGAGGCAGAAACCGAGTACAATTGCCGCCAAGCTGATGATGCTAAGGATCATCTGGCCCGCAGTCTCTGGTTTCAGTTCGAGCGGTTTCACAGGTGGGCGCTCATTCTCCGCCACAACCCCCTGATAATTAACGCTTTCGACGAGTTTCGCAGATGCCGCTGCTGGTCCGATGGCGACGGCGATCAGCGGTCCTGTTCGCTTCGCTGTAGCTCCCGTAATCTTTTGAAACGCTGGGAGTTGTTGGCGCGCCATGGATGGGAGAGGGAATGAAAAGACGGCTAACAGGACCCGCCCCTCGGATGTTCGGTAGCGAGCGAGTTCACCCTCGGTCCCGAAATCAAAGTTCAAGGCCGACGCGGGAATATCAGGCGCATTTTCCTTCAGACCTTCCGGTCCGAGGATGTAGCGCTCAGAGCGAGCGAGTAGCCCCTTGGAGGGCAGGTAGGTGCCCAATGTGGGTACCGCGGCGTGTGAAACCTCGGGTAGCGCGGCGTCTGCGAGCTTCGCCAAATCCTTGGGACACTTCCCCACGCACGTCACCAGGTAGTTGCCGACTCGGAACCCGGCTGGTGAATCCAGGGCTGCGGCGTATGCCCCGGTGGTATCCCTGAAGCGGGATGCTGTCACTTGAAAGGGCCCGTAATCGGCGCGCTCGCCGGTCTCGAAGCCGTATTCCGGACTTAGCGGCTTGGGGAGAGGAGCCGCAGATTGCCGCTTATATTGGCCCAGCTGGTCCGGCAAGATAGCGGCCCATGCGGACGAAGCGAAGACGACCGCTAGAATCAGGCTCCGTGGCATTTCTTGTACTTCTTGCCGCTGCCGCAGGGGCAGGGATCGTTGCGGCCAGCCTTTTTGGCTGAGGCGGCTTGCTTTTTCTCCGCAGTGGCGTCGCTGCCGCCAGCGAACTGCAACTCGGCCATTTCCTTGTCCTTCTTACGCTGGATGTTGCGCGTGAAGTTTTCCACCGCGCTTTGAGCTGTCCGGCGGTCCTCGGAAGTCGCCGTAGCCACCAGCCCTTCCTCGTCGTCCTCTTCTTCGTATTCTTCGTCGTCAGGCGCAAAAGGCAGGATGGGCTTCGGCCTTCCCAACGGACCGACGCCTCCGCCATCGGGACTGCCACTCCCGGGATCAGGGCCTCCAGGACCGGCAATTTGGAGGAAGAACAGGTACCGGATGGTCTCATCTTCGATGCGATCCATCATGTCCTGGAACAGCTCGAAGGATTCCCGCTTGTATTCGATCAGCGGGTCTTTTTGACCGTACCCGCGCAGCCCGATGCCTTCCTTCAAATGGTCCATCGACAGCAGGTGGTCCTTCCACTGGTTGTCGATGACGTTCAACATGACGACGCGCTCGGCCTCGCGCATGTTTTCGGGGCCGATCAGCTCCTCTTTTTCCTTAAAGCGGCGATCGAGCAGATCGACGATGTGATCTTCGATCTCCTGCCGGAGCAGGCCGCTCAATTCTTCCAGCTCGATCTTGACTCCGAACTGGCTGAGGACGTCGGACTGCAGGCCGGTGAGGTCGAATTCGGTGGCATGCGATTTCTCGGGACAGCGAACATCTATGAACGATGCCACGATCCCCTGGATGATCTCTTTGATCCGCTCGGTCTGGTCCTGGCCTTCGAGCAGCTGCCGGCGCATCGCGTAGACGGCCTGGCGCTGCTTGTTCATCACGTCGTCGTATTCGAGCAGGTGTTTGCGGGAGGCGAAATGCTGGGCCTCGACGGCCTCCTGCGCGGAGGCGATACGTTTGGTGATGAGCCGGGACTCGATCGGCACATCTTCTTCCATGCCGAGCCGCAGCATCAGATTCTGCATGCGTTCGCCGCCGAAGATGCGCATCAGGTCGTCTTGGAGCGAGAGGTAGAAGCGCGAGCTGCCGGGATCGCCCTGGCGGCCGGCGCGTCCACGCAGCTGATTGTCAATACGGCGCGACTCGTGGCGTTCGGTTCCGAGCACGTGCAGTCCGCCTAGGGCGACCACCTCATCGTGTTCAGAGGCGGTCTCGTCCCGGAACCGCGAAAAAACGGCGTCCCACTCAGTGCGCTCCGGCGATCCCGCTGGGCTGGTCTGAAACAGATCGGGGTCCTTGTTCTCTTTCTTTAGATATTCCTTGGTCAGGAACTCCGGATTGCCGCCAAGGAGTATGTCGGTACCGCGGCCGGCCATGTTGGTGGACACCGTGATAGCGCCCTTGCGCCCGGCCTGCGCGATGATGAACGCTTCGCGCTCGTGGTTCTTGGCGTTCAAAACCTCGTGCTTGACGCCCATCTTTTTCAGGGCGGCGGCGAGCCGTTCGGATTTCTCCACGGAGATGGTGCCAACCAGCACGGGCTGGCCTTTTTCGTACAGCGTCTTGATCTCTTTGGCGGCGTTTCGGAATTTCTCTTCCTCGGTCCGGTAAACCATGTCCTGAAATTCCTTGCGGACCATGGCGCGGTTGGTGGGAATCACCATGACGTCAAGCTTGTAGGTCTTTTCGAACTCGGCGGCTTCCGTCTCGGCGGTGCCGGTCATGCCGGCCAGCTTTTTGTACAAGCGGAAGTAATTCTGGAAGGTTATGGTGGCGAGCGTTTGGTTCTCGCGCTCGATCTTGACGTTTTCCTTGGCTTCGATGGCCTGGTGCAGGCCATCGCTCCAGCGGCGTCCGGGCATCACGCGGCCGGTGAACTCGTCGACGATGATCACCTGGCCGTCCTGCACCAGATAATCCTTGTCGCGATGGAACAGCACCAGGGCCTTGAGCGCCTGCTGCACATGATGCAGCGTGGACCAGTTCTCGGGCTGATAGAGATTCCCGCAGCCCAGCATTTTCTCTACTTTCGCGATGCCTTCTTCGGTAAGCGCGGCGCTGCGATGCTTCTCGTCCACGGTGTAATCGCCAGTGGTATAGCTTTCGCCGGGCTCCTTGCCCTTGATCTCTTCGCCGCGCGTCAGCCTGGGGATGATGCGGTTGATCTTGTAATACTTGTCGGTGGATTCTTCGCTGGGTCCTGAAATGATCAGCGGCGTGCGCGCCTCGTCCACCAGGATGGAGTCGACTTCGTCCACAATCGCGAAGTTGTGACCGCGCTGAACGCACTGCTCCAGGCGAAACTTCATGTTGTCGCGAAGATAATCAAATCCGTATTCGTTGTTGGTGCCGTAGGTGATGTCGGCGTTGTAGCTGGCCTGGCGCTCCTGATCGTCCAGATCGTGCACGATGATGCCATAGGACAGCCCGAGGAATCTGTAAATACGGCCCATCCAATCGGCGTCGCGCCTGGCCAGATAATCGTTGACCGTGACGACGTGGACGCCCTTGCCTTCGAGCGCATTCAGGTAACAGGGCAGCGTCGCTACCAGCGTCTTGCCCTCGCCCGTTCGCATTTCAGCGATCCGGCCTCTGTGTAAGACCGTGCCTCCAATAAGCTGGACATCGAAGTGCCGCATGTTAAGGACACGGCGTCCGGCTTCGCGGCAAACGGCGAAGGACTCGATCAATAAATCATCAAGGGGTTCGCCATTGGCGATGCGTTGCTTGAATTCTATGGTTTTCTGGGCGAGCTCGGTATCCGAGAGCTGCTGGAGCCCGGGTTCGAGATCGTTGATAGCGGAGACAATTGGACGGAGCCGCTTGACTTCGCGTTCGTTCCTGGTCCCGAAGATTTTCGCAAGAGTGGCGTCGAGCATGGGCGGGAGGCCTGGTTCTATTTTAGCGGATCTTGCAAATTGTGACGGGTTTTCTTGCTAACCAGCGTGTCACTTGGCCTGGGCGCGCCGCTTCCAGACGCCCCAAAATCGCACGTTCGCACCGCCGCAGCTGTTGTTATCGTTCGCGAGAATATACCTGCCGATCAGGGCCAGATCGATGTGGCATGAATCATCTTCGACGTGCATGTGGTTGCTGGCGGGCGTTGCTTCAGCGGAGAATTCGCCGGAATGGACGTTGTCTCCGAACCCATGCCAATAGGCCTCGCCTTCGAGATCCAGCTTGCCGGAAGTTTTCGTGCTAATCCTGATGCGATTCTCTCCTTGCACCCAGGTTCCGGCCCACGCAGCAAGCGGAGGGTTGGGATCAGAATCGACCAAACGAATCTCTTTGGATCGAACCCAACCTGGACCCGAGCCTTTGCGACCAACCAGATACCCACAGGTCCAATCGCCTTCGATTCGATTCACGACCACAGGATCGCCGGTCTTCAGAGTCTCGGCCAGTTTCGAACTCGTGTCGAATCCGTCAAAATCGCAAGGCGTCTTCGGAGATTGTTGACCGGCAGCCAGTGACGCTATCGCGGCGGCGAAAATTGAGTAGCCGATTCTCACGCAAACGCGGCTCGCGGCAGCGCTCCGAAACGGCGTTCCCGGGAGTGGAATTCGGCGACGGCCGATGCGAGGTCGGAAGCCTTGAAGTCCGGCCACATCAGTGGCGTGAAGAGCAGTTCGGCGTAGGCGCATTCCCACAGCAGAAAATCGCTCAGGCGCTGTTCACCGCCGGTGCGGATCAGCAAATCGACATCCGGGGCGCCGAGCGCCTCCGAAAGTTTTTCCCGCGTGGGTTTGCCCTTCAACGCCAGGGCGGCGGCGAGAATCGCGTCGCGCGAGGAATAGTCGACGGCCAGCCGCAAGTTCAGTTTTTCGCCCTGCGCGGTAGCACTCTCGCATTCGTCGATGGCGGGCAGCAGCAGTGCGTGGCAGGCGATCCCGACGTCCGATGACGGACACACGTACGCCCTTTTCGACGCACTTGGCCTGCTCGCGGCGCAGGTAAATGTGGAACATCTTCATCAGCGCGGAGACCTCTGGCTGGGGGCGCCGCCAGTTGTCGGAGGAAAACGCGTAGACGGTCAGCGCTCCGATGCCCAAGTCGGGCGCGGCTTCCACGACGCGGCGTAAAGCTTCGGCTCCGGCGCGATGTCCGGCTACTCGAGGCAGTCCCCGCGCGGCGGCCCAGCGGCCGTTGCCGTCCATGATGATCGCGGCGTGCAGAGAGCTTGAAGTTCTTTGTGACATAAAGGATGACGTCAAAAAAAGGGGCTTACCTTTCCCGGATCGCTTGGATCAGAGCTTCCATGTGATTAAGATATTTCTCCAGCGCCCGGCGTCCAGTTTCGGTAAGGCGATATTGGGTCTTGGGCATGCGGCCCTCGAACGATTTGGTACAAATGATATACTCTGCCTCTTCCAGCTTGCGCGCGTGAACGCTCAAGTTTCCATCGGTGGTCTCGAGCAGTTTCTTCAGCTCGTTAAATGTGAGCGATGGATTGACGGCCAGAGCGCTGACAATTCGCAGCCGGATGGGCTCATAAATCAAGCGGTCCAGTCCCGCGAGGGCTTGGCCCGCGATCGCCTTTGCCGGCTTCTCTGATGCCGGGTCTTTTCGAAGAGTGTTTTGTCTAGCCACCGTACCTCCTGGCGATAATCGTTCCGAAAATAAGATGCAGCCCGCCAAAGCCGGCGGCCAGAAGCGCCGTTCCCCAGGCCAACGGACAGAACAACGCCACCGCGCCAAGGAACATAAAGCAAAGGCCCATCACCGGTACCACGCGCACCGAAAAGGCGCCGCCGGTGACCACGCCGGTTCCATACAGCAATAGCCAAGTGCCGGGGATGGCGGCCGGAATTCCCGCGCGATATAACATGGCGGTCAGGAGCCCTCCGACGATTAATGGCGGCGCAAAACTGAGGACGAATCGCCGGGCCGGCGCCGAGAGCACGGGACCTTGCGCGGCTTTGGCTTTCCGGCGGATCGCGAGCACCGCGAGAACCATCGCAAAAGCGGCTTCGAGCAGCCATGTCGCGAGCCAGCGTTCGAAAGAGGGCTGATGGGCCGCAACGTGGCGGCGATCAGCGCGCTCGCGCCCATCGCGACGCCGCCCCAGCCGGGGACGGCCGTGAACGAGCCGGCACGCTCCATGGTTTCGCGAATGAACCGCAGATTGTCCATCGCGTGAGTCTGTAAGGAAACCGGTTCAGCGCGCGCCGCGCGAATGCTCCGGACGGTAGCCATATGGGAACGATTATAGGCGACTTACTTTACGATGTAAAGTGGAATCTTTGTCCATTGCCGTTGCTGGGCCCAAGGCGCTGGGCCCCTTCGCGAGCGGTGGAAAGAGCTCCAGTTGATCGTCTTCAAAAGGTTGGACCGGCGATTCGGGCTCTCGACGGCGGTCCATTTTGTGGCGCGCGCGGATTTTATCCACGCGTTCGGCGATCATTTCGGGATAGTGGCCCTTCAGGTAAGCGGACTTATCGAAACGCTCGCGGTAGCGGCGCACCAGGTGAGGAAAGTGCTGTTCGAGAAATGGCAGGAAAACCTTCTGGGCGCACGGCTTCAGAAAAAGAGGCGCGGCGCTAAAGGACGTCGCACCGTTTCGGGCAGCCGCTTCGCACACACGATCCAGGCTTGCTTCGCTATCGTTGATGAGCGGCATCACCGGATGCGCCAGGACGCTGACCGGCACGCCGGCTTCCGTCAGTTTCGCGACAGCCGCTAAACGCAGTGCGGGCCGCGGCGCAAGAGGCTCCAGCAGACGGGCCAGGCCTTCGTCGAGTGTGGTGATTGTCAGATGCACGCGGATCCTGTTCTTGCGAGCGATTCGCGCCATCAGCGCCGCGTCGCGCGCCACCAGATCGGACTTGGTAGTCAGGCCGATATCCAGTCCGCGCTCTTCCGCGAAGGCGTCGAGCATTCTTTGGGTGAGATTGAAACGCCGTTCAGCAGGCTGATATGGATCGGTGGCCGTGCCGATCCAAACCGTGTCGCCGGACTTGAGCCGCTGAAGTTCCGCCCGAAACGCTATTGACCTAAATTGTTTTGCGTAGATCTTACGCTCGAAAAGCTCCGGATCACGCAGTTCCATGAACTCGTGCGCGTAGCGGGCGTAGCAGTATTTGCATCCAAATTCGCAACCACGATAGGGATTAAGGGTGTAGATGGAACGCATCCGGCCCGAGCCGCGGCCGATGAAACGCGTGGTTTCAAGCTCCAAGTATTCTACCTTACGTTTGGCTTCGAGCAAATCGCTAGACGCTGCCAAGCGCGCGATACCAACCAGCTCTTGCGGAGGGTCGTTTTCAAAAAGCATGGTTACGCGCACTATATTCGCCTTTTATTCGCCATATGTCAAGCCGAAAACGGCTACAAGACGGAGCGGAAGTCCCCATCGCGGCGCGTGATTCGCTCGCGATCAAGGTATTCGAGCAAAGGAATGGCGAATTTGCGAGAAACACCCGTCCAATCCTTGAACTCGGGGACCGAAAAACGCTGGCCTTTCTTCTGAGCCAGCAGCGACCGGAGCGATTGCATTGCCGAGGCATGAAACACCAGTTCGTCGCTGACGCGGACCAGCCGCCGATCGCGCAACATCAACTGGAGCAGGGTGCGCGCGCGACTGGAATCAACGCCGGATTTAGCGAGCACTTCCAACACCCCTGGCGTTGCCAGCCCGCCCGCGCGAAAGGCAGTCTCGATCTTCGTCGTGGCGTCCTCTTCATCCTGCTTCAGTGCAACTTTATGAGACGAAAGACGCACAGTCTCGCCCTCGGCCGACAATGTTTTGGAACGGGCCAGCAGCGCGTCCATCAACCAGGGAGGAGCATCCGCCAAATGCCTGCTACGCAGTTCTTCCTTCGAGACTCCAGCCAGCAGTGGGTTCTGCCGATGGAATTGCTTGAGATGCTCATGCAGAGCTTCCAACTGATTTGTAACCCAGCCGGGATCAAGCAGCCAGAACTGCGGCGATTCCAGCACCGTGAGCGAAGCTGCGGCTTTGTGAAGATCAGCTTCGAGCAAACCAGTGCGCGCCACCAGATCCGCCATTCCGATTCCGTAGCGCGACTCGCGGGCCAGCAGCGCTATGCGCTCCGTCAGTGGGGCGGTCTCAAGAACCCGCAAACGGTCGAGATGTGCGCGCCGGGGCGGGGCAATATCCAACACCACTCCGCCACCGATCGTGACCACCGGCGAGAACTTGCGCACGATATAGCGATCGCCCGGCAGCAACAGCAGTGGTTCGCGAAGCACCAGCCGCACATATTCGCGGGAACCAGGCGCGAGTGGTTCCGTGCCGTTGAGCCGGCGGATTTCCGCTTCGACTTCCGCCGCGCCGGCGTGAAAATGCACGGGCGCTCGATGCTTCAGCGGTTTTGCGGAAGGCAGCAGCTGGAAAGCGCAATCGATGCGCGAGGTCGCTTGGAACCGGTCCGCTTCAGCCAGCACCATGCCGCGCGCGATTTCCGAGGCGTCAACGCCCACGACGTTCAGTGCAGTGCGTTGTCCCGCACTGGCAGTCTCGACCGCCGCACCGTGCACCTGAATTCCGCGGATGCGTACGCGCTTGCGCGCCGGATGCAGTTCCACCTCTTGATCCACTCGCACGGTTCCCGAGACCAGCGTGCCGGTGACTACGGTCCCGAAGCCACGCATCGCGAACGCGCGATCGATCGGCAGCCGGAAATACTCGGAGGCGTCTTTCTCCGGCACCAGCGCCGCGAGTTTCGCGAGCTCTGCCCGCAAAGCGTCCAGCCCGGCGCCCGTGGTCGCGCTGACGGCCACCACCGGTGCAGCTTCCAGGAACGAGCCGCGCACGAATTCGCCGGCTTCCAGCCGGGCCAGCTCAAGCAAGTCGCCGGCGGCCAGATCGGACTTGGTGAGGACCACTATGCCGTTGCGTATGCCTAACAACATACAGATGTCGAAATGTTCCCGAGTCTGTGGCTTTATGGACTCGTCAGCAGCTATAACTAAAAGAACAAGGTCTATGCCGCTCACACCAGCCAGCATGTTTTTAATGAACCTTTCGTGGCCCGGTACGTCTACTAAACCGAGTCGCACGTTGTCGGAGAGCTGCAGGTGCGCAAAGCCCAGGTCAATTGATATGCCACGGCGCTTTTCCTCTTTAAGACGGTCCGTATCGATTCCCGTGAGGGCGCGAACCAAAGCGGTCTTGCCGTGGTCGATGTGGCCGGCAGTGCCGATGATGATGTTTTTCATTTCGACCGTTTTCATCCTAGCGCCTCTGCGCGCGCAGGAAACGGTGGCGGAAGCAGCGTTGAAAGTTGCGGAGCAGGACCCGGAGCCGTCGGCGACGTTCAAGACGGGCGTGTCGGACGTGCGCGTGGACGTTCAGGTGACGGACGGCAACAAGCTGATCAAGGATCTGACGAAGGACGATTTCGCGCTCACCGACGAAGGGCAGCCGCAGTCGATTGTTTCATTCGCTCACGGCGACGAGCCGGTCACGCTGGTCCTGCTGCTGGATATCAGCGGAAGCATGCAGAAGTATATCGACCAGATTGCGGCGGAGGCACGCGAGTCGTTGGAGCACTTGCGGCCGGGCGATCGCGTCGCCATCATGGTATTCGCTAAGAATACGGCTGTCGCGCAGGGCTTCAGCGACAATCTGGCCGAGACGGCGCGCAACATCGGCAGCGCGGTGAAGAATTGGGACGTGGGGTCGACCACGCAGATCAATTCCGCTGTGATGGACGCGGCGCACTACATGGAAAAGCACGCGGGGCCGGGCGGCCGGCGCGCAATTCTGATCCTCACCGACAATCTCAGCACGAGTTACCGGCTCACGGACGGTCAAGTGGTTCGCGAGCTGAATAAAGCGGATGCGGTGCTCAACGCGATCATCACTGGACGCGCGATTCGGCCGGACGGTCCGCACCCCGGTAAACCCGCGAATCCGGATTTGACTCCCGCCAACGTTTACGAGCTGGCCGAGCAAACCGGCGGCGAATGGGTGAAGGCTGAGAACGCGGGCGATTCGTTCAATGAAATGATCGAGCGGATCCGCAGCCGCTACATGTTGGCATATCACGAGCCGGAGTCGCAGCCAGGCCATTTCCGGCACATTACCGTGACGCTCGGGGACACCGCGCGTAAGCGCTACCCGGCGGCGGCGTTACACTCCCGCAGCGGATACTACGCCGAATAGCGGTTCATGCCGCTCACAGTTTTGTTTCGGCCCGTCGGGCAGCGCGAGTACGAACTCATCGAAGCTGCTGGATTTCGAAGATTTCCGCCCCGACTGCCCGAGCAGCCATTTTTCTATCCGGTAACGAACGAAGATTATGCGACGCAGATAGCCAGGGTTTGAATACGAAGGACGAGATGTCGGGCTACATCGGGTACGTCCTGCGGTTTCGTGTCCCATCAGATGTCCTTCAAAAATATCCGCTTCGCAAGAGTCGGCGCCGCCCTGCACGAGGAGTATTGGATACCTGCCGGCGAGTTGGACAGCTTCAACGATCACATCGACGGAGTCATCGAGTCGATTGCCTGCTATCGCCGTTAAATCGTTCAGCGACTCGTCGACACCTGCTACTGTAATTTCGTATGTCAACCGACCGAATCGCCGCTGATCGATTGGCCGAAGTGCGGCGCCGTCATGCCAATGCCGAAGCGGGCGGGGGCGCGGAGCGGATGCAACGGCAACACGCGGAGGGCAAGCTCTCGGCGCGCGAGCGCATCGACCTGCTGCTGGACGAAGGCACATTCGAAGAGATGGACAAGCTGGTGCGGCATCGCACCACCGATTTCGGAATGGCCGAGCAGGTGGTGGATGGTGACGGGTTCGTCACTGGCTGGGGCTACATTCACGGGCGCCTGGTGTATGTGTTCGCGCAGGATTTCACGGTGCTCGGCGGATCACTGTCGGAAACCAACGCGCTGAAGATTTGCAAGATCATGGACCTGGCGCTCAAGACCGGCGCGCCCGTGATCGGCTTGAATGATTCGGGCGGCGCGCGCATCCAAGAGGGTGTGGCGTCGCTGGCCGGCTATGCCGACATCTTTCTGCGCAACACGCTCGCCAGCGGAGTGATCCCGCAGATCTCAGCCATCATGGGGCCGTGCGCGGGCGGCGCGGTGTATTCGCCGGCGCTCACCGATTTCATCTTCATGGTGGAGCACACCAGCCACATGTTCATCACCGGGCCCGAGGTGATCAAAACCGTGACGCACGAGGATGTGACGAAAGAGCAGCTGGGCGGCGCCGAGACCCACAACAGCATCAGCGGCGTGGCGCATTTTCTGGCGCACGACGATGCCGAGTGCCTCAGGATGATTCGCGAGCTGGTGTCTTATGTCCCATCGAACAACGTAGACAGCGCGCCGGTGCATTCCGACGCGGCGATCGATCCAATTGACCGGGCCGATGCGGCCCTGGATACGCTGGTGCCGGCAGAGTCGCAGATGCCGTACGATATCAAGGACATCATCCATCGCGTTGTCGACAACGGCGAATTTTTCGAGGTTCACGAGCACTGGGCCAAGAACATCGTGATCGGTTTGGCACGTATGGATGGTAGGAGCGTGGGGATCGTGGCGAATCAGCCCGCGTTTCTGGCCGGGTGCCTGGATATTAATTCATCGGTGAAGGGCGCGCGATTCGTGCGCTTCTGCGACGCGTTCAATATTCCAATTCTGACGTTCGAGGACGTGCCCGGGTTTCTGCCCGGCACCGATCAGGAATTCGGCGGCATTATTCGCCATGGCGCGAAGCTGCTGTATGCCTACGCAGAGGCCACGGTTCCGAAGGTGACAGTGATCACGCGGAAAGCTTATGGCGGTGCATACTGCGTGATGGGATCGAAACACCTGCGCACGGATGTGAATTTCGCGTATCCAACGGCGGAGATTGCCGTGATGGGGCCCGAAGGGGCAGTGAATATCGTGTACCGGCGAGAGCTGGCGGCTGCCGGCGATTCCGAGGCGCTGCGGAAGGAAAAGATCGACGAGTTTCGCGAGCGTTTTGCGAGCCCTTTTGTGGCGGCGGAGCGCGGGTTCATCGATGACGTGATTGAACCGCACGAAACGCGGCCCAAGGTGATTCACGCGCTGCGCATGCTGCGGAACAAAGTGGACACTATGCCACGAAAGAAGCATAGCAATTTGCCACTATAGACCGGCTTGCTGACGCGCGCGGTTCAGAGGCTGCGGACGCCCATTGCGGCAATGTCGTCCACGCGCAGCATTTCTTTCACCACGAACGGCTCGCCATATTTCACGCCGATCAGGTTGCCGTAAAAGCGCGCGATGGCGCCCAGCCGTTCACGAATCTCTTGTTGATCCGGAAAGAGCTCCGCTGCCTCGCTTGATTGGCCGTATTGGGACTGGTAGCAGAACAGCGCGGCCATGCGGCGCTCGAAATGATCGGAGATGTCCACCACGAACGACGGCGTCACGTTGGCGTAAAGCGACGAGTAGAGAATCTTGTGCGGACGATGCGGCTCGATATCTTCGTCCAGCTTTTTCAGGCCCGAGAGAAAGCACGCTTCGAATCCGATCTCGGATGTCCGGTAATGATCGGGATGCCGCGCTTGCCAGTAAGGCAGAATGACCACGCGTGGCCGCAGATTGCGGATCTCCATCGCCAAGGTCATGCGAACAGAGATGGTGTTTTCTAGCCGGGCGTCAGGTAGCCGCAGGTTGCCGCGCCACGCTAGGCGCATCTCGCAAGCAGCGTCGTTGGCTTCCTTCAAGCGGATCTCAGGCGTTCCGCGGCTGCCCATATCGCCCGCCGTCAGATCCAGCACTCCAGTACGATAGCCCTGCTCGGCCATCCGGATCAGCGTGCCTCCGCAAGTCTGCTCGACGTCATCGGGATGCGCGGCAATGGCCAGAATATCGAGCGGCCGTTCGATCGCCGCCGAACCCGTGCCAAGCACTTCAAACATCCCGGTACCAAGTGCGCGCGCGCTGCCTGGTGGGCAACAAGAACATCAGCGCCATTCCAGCCAGGAAGCCGCCCACGTGCGCGAACCACGCCACGCCGCCGTTCATCTGTGCCGAGTAGCCTACCGAGCCGACGCCACTGAAGAACTGAATCGCAAACCAGTACAGGAGGAGAAATGCCGCCGGAATATCGATGGTCGTAATGAAAATGACGATAAACACCAGCGTGCGGATGTAAGCACGAGGAAACTTGATCAAATAAGCGCCCATCACGCCCGCGATGGCGCCGCTTGCCCCCACGGTGGGCACCGGGGAGTTGGAGTTCAACAGGATGAACAGGAAGGCTGCGGCAAATCCGCTGGCAAAGTACAAAAACACATACTTCGCGTGGCCGAGTACGTCCTCAACTCCGCGGCCGAAGATCCACAGGAACCACATGTTGCCCAGGATGTGCAGGAATCCACCGTGGATGAACATCGATGTGAGAATCGATGAATAATGCAGCTGATCCGGCACAATCCCGTGTTGCATGATGAAGCGATTCAGCGCGTAGTTAGGCATGCTGAGTTCGTAGAGGAACACGAGCACATTCGCGGCAATGAGCACCAGGTTGACGGTGGGTCGCGTGTAGTGCGGCTCGGAGGATCGAAGGGGGATCATTTACGGCCGCTGTTCGAATTCGGCATTGGAATGCCGCGTGGCGCCACGCGCGAAAGCCCGTGCCTCTTGAACGCTTGCGATATGGCCCCGCGCGCCCAAAGCGGTACAGTTCAGGGCTGCCATGGCATTAGAAAATTCGAGCGCTTCGCTCAACGGCATGCTCTCGCTCACAGCATAACAGAACGCCCCATGAAAAACGTCGCCGGCGCCCGTGGTGTCGACAGCATCTACGACGAACCCTGGAGAATAGATATATTTGCCATCAAAACGCCCGAGAGCGCCGTGCGCGCCCAACGTCATCGCAGCCACGCGCATGCCATATTCGTCCTGGATCATCGCGAGCGCGCGGAACGGATCGGGCTCCTTGGTCCAGCGCGTGGGGAATTCGGAGCCGGAGATCAGATAATCCACGTTCGGCAGGACGCGATCGAAACCGGGGTAGATGGTATCCACATCCACCGTGACCGGGATCTGATTCTGGCGGGCGATTTCGGCTGCGCGAGCCACGGCTGGCGTGTCGTGCCCATCGATATGGAGCAGGCGCGCGCAAGTAATCTTCTCGGGCGTAAGGCTGGCAGGGTCGATGCGCAGACAGGGGTCGCGCTTCCACACGACGGTTCGCTCGCCGGTGGATTGATCCACCAGGATGTAGGCGCTTTGGTTCGGGCAATTCGGCCGGATCTCGATGTCGTCCAGATTGACGCTGCTGGCGCGCAGGCTGTCCAACTGGATTCGGCCGCGCTGGTCGTCACCGAGCGTGCCGATGTATTTGGCGCGCATCCCCAGGGCCAGCGCAGGTCACCATCGCACTCGCCACTTGTCCGCCGGGACTCAACACTTCGCGCTCAAAGGGCACTTTGCCGCCGTAGGCTGGGAAGCCGAGGCAGAAGGATTAGGGTGTCGGTGGCGTTCAGTCCGACGCCGACCACATCAAATGGGGGCACGGAAACAGGGTAACTGGCGGCTACTTCTTTTTGGGAGGCATTTGGTACAGAAAAATGGTGTGGCCGTGCTTCTCCGGATCCTTGTCCACCAATTTCGGCTTCCAACCCGCCACGGCGTACTCGTGCGACACCACACGCGCCCCGTTTCTCAGATACTTCTCCAGGTTGGGGCGCAGCAGTTCATTGGCGTCGGTAGCGAGATAGAGCGTCACCACGTCGGCCGCGCTCAGGTCGGCGTCCAGGAAGTTGCCGTGGATCACGCGTGCGTCATTATCCAAGCCGAGCCGGCGGATGCGGTCGTTGGTGCTCGCGACCAAGTCGTCCGAAATCTCGACGCCGACGGCTTTGGCTTTGAACCGGACGACTGCCGTGATCAGGATGCGCCCGTCGCCACTACCCAGGTCGTAGAGCTTTTCGCCGGGCTTAAGATCGGCTAGTTCCAGCATGCGGTCTACGATTTCCTGGGGCGAGACCACGTAGGGCGCCAGACTGTTGGCGTAATGTTTGGCTCTCGATTGGCCGTACAGCGACTCCTGCGCAAACGCCTGCGTTACGCAGAGACCCACTACTCCCAGAAAAACCACCAGATTAAATATTTTCATTGACCCCGACCCTACTGACCTGAGATGGATGCCGCCGGTCTTCCGTTCCTTGATTTTACGATCTTTGAGACCATTTCCGATACGGCAAACCACAGATCCCGGGGGCGGGTAATGGTGTACTCGGACCCGCGGAAGAACCGGACGGTATGGCTAATGGCGTCTCTCCAGGGTACGGCCTGGGGATTCAAGTTGTAATTCATGTAAAAGACTGGAAAATCGATGTCTCCAGCGTCCCTCAGGGCTTCTTCCGGAGGATTGGCGTCCAACACGATCTTGGGGCCGGCGAAAACCAGAGCGTCAGGATGGTCTTGAGGTCCGGGACCATCTCCTTCCGAACTAAGCCGGTCAAGAACTCGGTGTCGCCGTGCTTGTCGCTCAAACGCTTCAGATCCACCGTTCCGAGATTGAGGGTGGTCAGCGCGTTCCCCAGAGCCGGAAAATCGATCCGGTTGACACCGTCCTGGCGGTAGATCACCTTTTGTTCCTGCATGTTAAAGGCGACAACCGAAAACTTGCCGATGCGCGGGTCACGGGCCATGGTTCTGAGAATCGATACCAGGGCGGTGGTATCCAGCGGCTGGAGTGCCGGGGAGAGCGAATTCTGTGGAGCGAAATTGACCAGCACTTTCACGTTGAGGGGCGGATCGGTGGAGGCACGCTCGACTGGCGGCTCGTCCTTGAATTGCTCGCCATCGGCCCGCCAGACCGCGCCGGGTGCAATGGAAAGGCTCATCGGCCGGTCCTTTGGCGACAGGCTGGCCTCGGTGTCCCAGTTTGAGGAACAGACCCGTTCAGTCCGGTCGCGCATCAGCCAGTCGATGTGATACGATCCCTCGCCGATATCGAAAGCTCCTTGCAGATAAGCGTCGCCCTTGGCGTCTTCCTCGATGGGCGGGACGCGCAGATGCTGGGTGAAGTAGACGGGGTCGTCGCGATGGTCCTGCGTGAGAGACGCGGAAGACGATGTTGAGCGAATTCTGGTCGCCGGCCAGTTCCTTGAGCGGTACGGTCACCTGGTAGCCAGCGTGAAATTTAAGATCGAACCCAAGCGCCGGCTTGCTGGGAGTAACGTTACAAGGCAAATCCTTACGTTGTTCGCCTTGTTCGAGCACCGCCAGGTCGGTATTGAAGATATTGGCAGCGTGACTGGGGCCCGAGGTGTGGATCAGGATTTGGGCGCGCATCGGCGCAACACTCATTGGCACAGTGCTCAGGAAGACCGGTCACGATCCACCGGCCGCCAAATCGACTCAACAAGCAACAGGGTCTCTGCATACCCTTTCACTCATCGCACGGCAAACTCGTCACGCGCTCACCCGTCTGGATTGTTTACTAGTGTACATCCAGACTCGGCGGCTGCAACTAAAAAAATTAGCTTAGCCGCACCGTCACTGAGAAGTAATCGGGCGCCGCTGGTACTTCTCATAGAATACGCCCGACATGCAACAGTGGAGACGCCAGTTCCGGGCGACAACTGAGACATGATTTTCTATGGTACAGTGCTTGGATTATGGCATCGCGCAGCGTTAACAAAGTAATTCTGGTCGGGCACCTGGGGAGGGACGCCGAAACGAAATTCACTCCCGCGGGCGTCTCGGTCACTTCCTTTTCGGTGGCCACCAACCGCCGCTGGAAAGATCAGCAGAGCGGTGAATGGAAGGAAGAGACGGACTGGGCGAACGTCGTGCTATGGCGCCAGGAGAATCTGGCAAACTATCTCACCAAGGGCAAGCAAGTGTATGTGGAAGGCCGGTTGCAGACGCGCAGCTATGACGACAAAGACGGCAAGAAGCAATATCGAACAGAGGTGGTCGCCGAGGATGTGATTCTGCTGGGTGGCCGGGGCGGCGAGGGCGGAGACGATGTGGGCCGCGCTCCAGTGTCGATGCCGCGCAACGCAGGGCGCCCGGTTGCGGCGGCCGAGCCGGGGGACCAGGGGATCACTGACGACGACGTTCCGTTTTAGGCGGCGGGTGTGCGGGTAGCCAGCCGGATTGTTGGCGTCGTGCTGGCGCTGGCTGGACTTGTTTTTCTGGGCCTGTCCATCGCTCTCCTTATCTGGTTTCGCCCAGAATCGGTCCTTGAAGGACCAGGATGGGGCAAGCGGGTGACTGGTGGATTTTTCGGCGTCGCCCTTAGCGTCGGCTTCATTCTGGCCGGCTGGTACTTCCTCAGGTTGGACGTCGACAAACTTGATGAAGTGGACGACCGGCCAGCATCCCGCTTCGCTCCGTATTTTCTGGCTCATCGCCGCGAGCTGAAGGTCATTGCACAAGCAGGACTGGCGATTTCTCTGATTCGCCTGGTAGCAGTTGGTTTCGGGCACGGTTGGTCGGTCTGGCCGCTGGTGCTGGCATGGTTCTGCCTGGTAATTATCGGGCGCCAAATCGCAAAACCGGGGACGATGGATCTGGACTGGCAGACCGTTCCCGAGCGGATGCGGCCGGCCTTCAAAGGAGTTGTGAAGGCGATTCGGGCCGCCTTCTTAATCCTTATGCTAATCTTCGCGTGGAATCAATGGTCCCATCGCGTGCCGCGCAGCTGGTCCAACGCGCCGCGTTCACGGGGGAAGCCCTCTTCTTCGCCTACGGAGAAGTAAGGCCGGATTCCGAGCTGGCTATAGGTCGGCCAGCGCCGCCACCAGAGCGCCCTTAGCCGAAGCATGCAATGGATCGGCTGCAACCCGGATATCGGCCGCGGCGAACGGCAGCTCCGCCTCCACCAGCACCTTCTCAAAGCGATCGCGGAAGCCTTCCGGCATGGCCGTGCCACCGCTCAGCACGATGGGCAGGGGCCGGTTGGAACGAGGCAAGTTACGGGCATTGGCGAAAGCCTGTTTCATCCCTTGTACCAGCGACTGGATCATTTCGTCGTAGTACACGCCCAGCACCTGCTGCAACTTGTCCGCGAAGAAGCCGTTGAAGTGGAACGAATCCTCTTTAGTCATGCGGACTCGATTGGCACGTTCCCCTGTGATGGTGGCCGCGCTCGCGTCAATATAGTCGCCGGCTTTGGGGATCGAGAAGCTCAAGACCGGCACGGACAGATAGGATACACAGACGTTACATAAACCGCCGCCGCAACTGATTCCGATACCGGTGTAGTTGGAGCTTTCGAGTTCGGAATAGACTACCGCCAGGCCTTCGTTGATGCTCTTCACTTCGTAACCCATCTCGGTGAGGATCTGGCGTAGCGTGGCTTCGTGATAGGTGAGGTTGTCTTCGGCCCCCAGCGGCGCCGCCGGCACGGTGAAGCACAGCTTCTGCCGGTCTTTTACCGGATCCAGCATCGATTCGACGATCTTACGTAGCATTCCAAGGCTGTCGGCCTCAGCCGGATTCAAAACGCCCTTGTCCATGGTGCGCCGGGTTTCGACGTTCAACAGATCGGCAAAGCGGTCCGACTCGTTGCCGTGCACGACAATCTCGCCACCGTTAACGGTGTGCGGGACTCTTTCCTTCTTCAGGACATTCTCGGTCATCTTCGAGAACGGAATGGTGACGAAAGCATTCAGCTGCGTCTCGTATTGATACTCTTCGCCTACGCGTTGCGCCAGGCAGATGCGGCTGGTGCCGACATCTAATCCCACCGCGGAAGTGTTCGTTTTGTCGCTATGTTTCATGATTGTTCGTTGGCGGTGGCCGCTGCCTTGAGCGCCGCCAATATCTCCTTGTATTTCTTTCGAAGAGTGGCTCTGTACTGGGACACGGAAATGCCGCGCGCGGCGGCTTGCGTTTGCATTTGGTCTTCGGCCAGAGCGAGACCTTGCCAGAGGCGAACGCCGGTAGCGTGGATGAATACGGGATCATAGTCGAACCCGAAAGCGTAAATGCTCGGCGGTGGGGCCGTGTAGTTGTCGTTCAACCCGATTGCCAGAAACGGAAAGTTGCCCGCCCAGTCGGTGTGATAACCCACCAGCATGTTGTCCGGATTCACGGAAACCTGCGCGTGCGTGACGCAGTTCGATTGCGGAATGCTGTACTTGTTGCGCAGCATCTCGGTGAGGACGCGCGCCGCGTGGACTTGCGCGGGGTTGGCGGATGGCAGATCGCCCCGCTGGGTTTGCGTCTCGAAAGCCACCCCTAGGAAACTGCTGTTCAGGTTGACGAAAATCACCGAGCCGTCGGACCAGATGGAATATCCGGCATGATTGGCCACGTCCGATTCGGGAACAATCCGGAAGACCTGCCCAAAGCGATCGATCAAGAAATGATAGCTGTGATTCTGCTGCACCACCCCGATCACGGCTTTGCCGATGCGTTTGAGCCGTGCGTTTTCATCGGCGGTGAAGCGCGCCTGGTCGCTTTCCGTGGTGTGATATACGATGCCCGCCGGCTCTGAACGCCACTCCGGCTGCGCAGGGTCGATGATGTCGCGCTGATAGACGGGGTAAAACAGGCGCTTCTCATTGGCCGTCGTAAATCGGTTGTCAATTCGCAGCCCGTTGCTATAGGTTTCGAAATCTCTGGTCTTGTCCACTAGCCAAACGTCCGGGATGACATCCGCGCTGGCGGCGGAAACCCGGGCCAGGGAACCCAGAGAGAAGCCGGGCTTAACGTGCGAAGCTGTGTAACCCGGGGTCAGGAGGCAGACCAAGAGAAGGGTCATGCCGAGTGCGGGCAAAATGCGCTTTCGCCAAGGAACGGAAGGATGAAGCCGGGGTTGAAAGATTCCCGCGCGGCGCTGTAAATAGCGCAGACGCTCCACGGGGTCAGCAATTTGGCCCGCTTTGCGTTCGATGAAAGCTCGGGGAATCAGAGGCACTCATGCACCCGTACCTCTTGATCGGACGGTCGAGTACGAAAACCTTATAGTGCCTAAGGCGGGATCGCGAAAGCCTCAGGGGAACCACTCAGGTCGGTCGGCGCTATCATTCGGTAGTAGGAGTACTTGTTCATGAAGTACGTGATTTTCTTCCTGATGCCGCTGCTCTGTTCCGCCGCCGACATCCCCCAAGGCGCGCATGTCTTGCTGCGGATGGAAAACTCCGTCAGTACCCGGACTGCGAAGGAGGGCGACTTCGTGTACCTGCGGACGGCGTTCCCAATCGCCAACTCAGGTGACATTGCGGTTCCCGCCGGAAGCTACGTGCAGGGCGTCGTTTCGATGTCGAAGCAAAGCGGACGAGTGAAAGGCCGCGCGCAGCTTGCGATCCGGCTCGACACGCTTACCCTGGCGAGCGGCAAAGTGTACAAGTTCTCGCCGCACCTGAGTTCGGTGGATGCGGGCGAGACGGGACAGAAGGTGGAGGGCACGGAGAACACCGTGGAGCAGGCGCCCGGCAAGGGTCAGGATGCCGAGCGGATCGCGATCCTGGCAGGCAGCGGAGCGGCCATTGGCGGCCTCGCGGACCGAAGTTGGAAGGGCGCTGGAATCGGAGCGGGCGTCGGATCGGCGGTTGGGCTCGCCACCGTGCTGCTTACGCGCGGAAAAGAAGTAGAACTGCGACAGGGATCTAACCTGGATGTGGTTTTCGACCGGCCGGTGTCACTCGAATAGTAATGAAGATCCTGCTCGTCTCCACCTACGAACTTGGACACCAGCCATTTGGCCTGGCGTCGCCCGCGGCATGGCTCGCCGAGCGCGGTCACGAAGTGGCCTGCGCGGACTTGTGCGTGGAATCGCTCGACGCGGATACAGTTTGTGAAGCCGGACTGGTCGCGTTCTACTTGCCCATGCACACCGCGACGCGTCTGGCGGCCAGGGTCATCGAGAAGGTGCGGAAGTTGAATCCACAAGCGCACCTCTGCTGCTACGGACTGTACGCGCCGCTCAACGAAGCGTACCTGCGGAGCCTGGGGGCCGGGACCATCCTGGGCGGTGAATTCGAGCCGGGTTTGGTGTCGCTCGCCGGGCGTTTAGCGGCCGGTAGCGCCGATGCTCCTCAATTGGAACCGCTGATCTCGCTCGATCGCCTGAAATTCCAAGTTCCGCTGCGGTCCGCGCTCCCGCCGATTGAACAGTACGCAGGGCTGCGGATCGGGAGCACGTCAAAACGGGTCGGTTACACGGAAGCCAGCCGCGGCTGCAAGCATCTGTGCCGCCATTGCCCGGTGGTGCCGGTGTATCAGGGGAGCTTTCGGGTTGTCCAGCCAGAGGTGGTGCTGGCCGACATTCGCCAGCAAGTGGCCGCGGGCGCCGAGCACATCACCTTCGGCGATCCCGATTTCTTCAACGGTCCTACGCACGCCATGCGCATCGTGGACGCGCTGCACCAGGAGTTTCCGGAGCTGACCTACGACGCGACCATCAAGATCGAGCATCTGCTGAAGCATCGCGAGCTGCTGCCGCGCCTGCGCGAGACCGGCTGCCTGTTCGTGACCAGCGCGGTGGAGTCGATGGACGACGCGGTGCTCGCGAAACTCGACAAAGGGCATACGCGCGCCGATTTCATCGAAGTGGCGAGGGAGTTCCGGCGGCTGGGTCTGACGCTCGCGCCGACCTTTATTCCGTTCACGCCCTGGACCACGCGCGGAATCGTATCGCGAGTTACTTGAGGCGCTGGTGGAACTGGACTTGGTGGAGCACGTCGCGCCCGTGCAACTGGCGCTGCGGCTGCTGATCCCGCGCGGATCGCGGCTGCTCGAACTGGCCGACGTCCAGGCCGTGATTCGAGAATTTGACGAGCCTGCGCTGCTGTATCGCTGGCGGCATCCCGATCCCGATATGGATGATCTTGCCGAGCAGGCGATGCGCATCGCGGCATCGCACGGGTCACGCCGCGAAGTTTTCGGGTACCTCTGGAACCTGGTGAACGATCGGCCGTTGCCGGAAAATCTCGATCTCGCGCCTCGCGCCCCGATCCCCTATTTAGACGAGCCGTGGTTCTGTTGCGCGGAGCCGACCGAAGAGCAGCTCGCTCACGTGTGAGCGCCGCTCGGTCTACCCAAGCGATCGCAGCTTCGCGAAATCTCCGTTCCCTAGTCCCCAATATTTGGGCTCGCGCTGTTCGACCGGCCCTTCAACTGTGTCTGTAGACGTTCGAGCTCAGTCTGTGGGCCGTCCGAATCGGCTCCTTTCCCTAGCGCTGAAAATGTCTGTAACGGCAAAAACGAGGACATGTAGTCGCGAAGCTTTTGAAATTCGCCAGCCCGCTCCGGAAAACTTGTCGTGGCGGCGATCACCTCGTTGGTGGTGGTGCAGACCGGAATCTTAACGTTCGCGGCTTCCAGCAAGCCTTCAATTTTAAGAGTATTGGACGGCAATGCCACAAAAGGCTTGCCCGCTAATACCGCCATATACACCCCATGATGCCGCGCGGTAACGATCCACGTCGCGCTGGCCCAGCAAGCAATCGCGCTCCGCCAGAGATGGGCGTGAATGCCGTGCAGTAAAGGGAAATATACGGAATCCGGGACCCCTCCCAGAATCCTGCGCATGGTCTCGCCGACGTCCTGGTCGCGCGCGGGGTGCCAGTCGGTAACTACCAACTTGTCGCGCAGATCGAGATACGGCGCAGCATCAAATTGAGCGGCCAGCAAAGAATCCGGCAGAACTCTGCAATGAAAACCTGCTCGTTCCACGCAGTCCTTCGACCGCGCGTCTCGCACGCAAAAGTCGTCCAGCTTGGAAAGCACGCCGGCCCACCCCTGATTAGCCTCGAAGACGGCGTTGACGATGAGGGTCGCTTTTCGCAATTGCTGCGCGGCTCCCAGTACGGCTAAATATTCTGTGCCAAAGCCATGGTGCAGCGTCCCTTCGCCATTCACGATCACTGCATCCGAGCGTTCCAGTCGCTCTCGCATACCGTCATCGCCCAGCACACTCTCGATCGCCGCCTTCTCTTCCTTGTTGGCGAAACGCCGCAACTCGCCCAGGAAAAAGCGCTCGATGACTGCGTGCCCAGCCTGGCCCAGCATTCTGGCATGGGCGTCCGAGACTGCCTGGCAACCAACATGTGGCACCGTAGCGGTGTCGTTGAGCAGCATGATCTTCATAAGTTTTCAATGTTCCCACATTGCGATCAGCCCACCACCACAACCGACCCCCTTCCTGCTAGAAATGAAGCGTGCACGAAATTTTGGAGAACTTCGGGCCTGGCCAGCGCATCCTCGACCTCGGATCGGGCGCCGGCAGCTTCCCCTCCAGCATGGGTCCGTTCATCGCCATCCGCGCCGATCTCGATCAGCCTTCCGGGCCCACCGAAAATTTCGCGCAAGCCGACGCCGCGCGCCTTCCCTTCGCCGATCGCACATTCGATGGCGTCATCTCCAACCACAGCCTGGAACACTTCGAGGATCTGGCCGGATCGCTCTCAGAAATCGGACGCGTCTTGAAGCCCAGCGGCGCTCTCTACATCGCCGTGCCCGACGCCTCCACCTTTTGCGATCGGCTGTACCGCTGGCTGACCTGTGGCGGCGGCCACGTAAATCCGTTCACCTCCGCCCCACAACTCGCAGCCAGCATCGAAAGCGCTACTCACCTGCGCCACGTCGATACCAGAACGCTCTTCACTTCGCTTTCGTATCTCCATCGCAGGAACCGCCCGCGTCTGTGGTCCCAGGCGTCATCTGCTGGTTGGCGGCGGCACCGAGCTTTCGCTGCATTTGTATACCTATTTCGCGCATCTGTCGGATCGCCTGTTCGGCACGCGTCTCAGCGTTTACGGCTGGGCGCTCTATTTCGGCAGCTTTCCTGTCGCAGTGGACACCGATGTTTGGACCAACGTATGTATCCGCTGCGGGTCTGGGACCGCAATCGGAATGGCTGCGCCACATGAACCTGGTGCGCCGACGATTCTTCCTGCCCGTTTATCGCTGCCCGGGCTGCGGAACCACCAACTTCTTCTCGGAAGATAGCCGCTACCGGCGCCTCTCCGACGTTTGGGCAAAGCGCTCAGTCAAATCTCAGGGCTATAATTAGGCTAAGAATTATGACCCACAAGCTGGCCCTCCCGCTCTTTCTTCTCGTTTGTGCCTGCTCAGTTTCCGCGCAGCACAAAGATTTTGAACTTCCCACCATGCACGCCGCTCGCGGCACGCGAGGCGCTCTGGCCTCGGGCAGCGAATACGCCGACGAGGCGGGCATGAGGATGTACTTCCACGGAGGAAATGCTGTGGACGCGGGCGTGGCTTCGATGTTCGCGGCCTCGGTGGCCGAGTTCTCGCACTTCGGCATGGGCGGTGAGGCGCCAATCCTGATTCGCACCAAGGCCGGCAAGGTCTATTCCATCGCGGGCGTCGGCCCCATGCCCAAGCTCGCTACCGCCAAATTTTTCATGGAGCACCGGCCCAGGCCGGGTGAAATCCTCACGCTGGATCCGGGCGGATTGAAGGGCATCATTCCGGTGGCCGGAATATTGCCGGCGCTGGTGCCGAGCATGGTGGAGGCGGGATTAGTTGCGCTGCGCGATTTCGGAACCAAATCGTTTTCGGAAGCCGTCGAGCCCGCAATCGAATTGGCCGACGGCATGGCTATCGACGAAACGCGCGCCGGCTCCATCGCGCGATCGCGCCGCTTCTTTGATTTGTGGCCGGATTCGAAGAAAACCTTCCTTCCGGATGGCCGCGTTCCGATGCCCGGCGAGATTTTCCACCAGCCGAACCTCGCGAGGACGTTGAGATCCATGGCCGCCGCCGAAAAGAAGGCGCTCGCCGCTGGAGCCTCCCGCGCCGCCGCTATCGACGCTGTAGCCGATTATTTCTACCGCGGGGACATCGCGCACCGCATCGACGCTTTCATCAAGCCAACGGCGGCCTGCTGCGCTACGATGACATGGCCGCGTTCAAGCTGCAGCCCGAAGAGCCGCTTTCCACCGATTATCACAACTACAAAGTTTATAAGCCCGGGTTTTGGAGCCAGGGGCCGGCCATGATCCAAGCGCTGAACATTTTGGAAGGTTACGATCTGCGCTCCATGGGCTTCAACTCGGTGGAGTACATTCACACCATTACTGAAGCTCTAAAGCTGGCATATGCCGATCGCGACACCTACTACGGCGATCCGAAGTTCAACAACATTCCGGCCGACACGCTGCTATCGAAGGCCTACGCGGCCGAGCGCCGCAAGGAGATCGGACACATGGCCTCGATGGACTTCTTGCCTGGCTTGATCAACGGCAAGCGCGGGAAACATCCCACCGAAATGGATATCGCCCGAACGAAAATCGACGATGAACTGATGGCCAGCGACACTACCTGCATCGATGCCGTGGATAAAGACGGTGTCGTGTTCTCCGCCACGCCTTCCGGCGCCTGGCTGCCTTCGGTGATCGCGGGCGACACCGGTATTCCTTTGACCGAGCGCGCCCAGCAGTTCATATCTGGTGCCCGGATCGCCAAACGAGTTGGCGGGCGGCAAGCGGCCGCGTGTCACGCTGAGCCCCACTATCATTACCGAGCAAGGCAAACCGTTCCTCGCGCTGTCGACTCCTGGCGGCGACAACCAGGAACAAAGCCTGATCCAGTTGTTCTTCAACGTGATCGATTTCGGCGAGAACGCCCAGTCTGCGGTGGAAGCGCCGCGCTTTCAGACCCGCCATCTGATATCGAGCTTCGACAATCATGCCTGGAACCGTGGCGATTTGCTGTTGGACGAGCGCATCCCGGCCAATGTCGGCGCCGAATTGGCGGCTCGCGGCCACAAAGTCGGCACGCGCTCCCGATGGGCCAGCGGCGCGGCTCCCGTGATGATTCGCGTTACACCCGATGGCGTGATTGAAGCGGGCGCCGACCCCTACGGCTATCGCGTCGCGCACGCCTACTAATTGGGAACACGTTCTCTTTTCGAAGAGCCCCCGCAGTTCGATCGCGAGCGCTTGCACGCCAGACTTTGCGACCTCGCGTCTCAGGACATTTTCATCGGAACGAGCTCGTGGAAATATGAGGGTTGGCTAGGTCAAATTTATACGCGCGATCGCTATTTGACGCGCGGCCGGTTTTCGCAGAAGCGCTTTCAAGACGAATGCCTGAACGAATACTCCGAAACATTCCCCATCGTCTGTGGCGATTTCTCCTTCTATCAATTCCCTTCGCAAGAATATTGGCGCAAGCTGTTCGGTTCCGCGCCGCCGGTGTTGCAGTTCGCGTTCAAAGTTCCTGAAGACGTTACGGTGAAGCAGTTCCCCAGGCACCCCAGATACGGCCCGCGCGCGGGCGATGATAATTCATCATTCTTGAACGCCGAGCTGTTTCAGAGCGAGTTTCTGGATCTCCTGACGCCGTATCAGCCACGAGTCGCCGCGCTTATTCTTGAATTCGGCAGTTTTCCCAGGCAGTGCTTCGTGGACACCGGCGCGTTTCTCAAGGAGTTGGATCCGTTCCTGGCCGCGCTGCCGCGCGAATTCCGCTACGCCGTCGAAATCCGCAATCCTGAGTTTCTCTCTCCGGAGTATTTCGCATGCCTGCGCAGCCACGGTGTCGCGCATGTTTTCAGCTCCTGGACGCGAATGCCCGAGATCGGAGTGCAGATGCGTTTGACGGGACGCCGGCACGGCGGGTTTCACGCTGGCGCGCGCACTGCTTCGCCGCGGCCGCGCATACGAAGAAGCGGTTGCGAAGTTCGCGCCGTATTCTCACGTGCAGGACCCTAATCCGGATACCCGCGAGGCGTTGCGGCTCCTGATCGCCCATGCCCGCGAGCGTCACCAGCCGTCGTATATCTTCGTGAATAATCGCCTGGAAGGCAACGCGCCCGAAACCATCGAGGCCATCACGGATGACTGACGGATCATCCGGGATGCTGGCTCGCTTCTGGGGTACACGAGGGTCCATCGCCGCGCCTGGACCAGGCACCAATCACTTCGGCGGCAACACATCGTGCGTCGAGCTGATCACGCCATCAGGCCGGATCCTGGTGCTGGACTGCGGTACCGGCGCCCGCCCTTTCGGCAACCAGTTGTTGACTCGCGCCGCGGGCCCGGTCTCGGCCACCATCCTGCTCACGCACACGCATTGGGATCACATCCAGGGCTTTCCTTTTTTCGCGCCGCTGTTTCAACCGGACAATCATTTCAAAGTTTACGGACCGGAAGGCGCGCATCTTTCCTTGCGTGACGTGCTGGCGGGCCAGATGGAGCATCACTATTTTCCGGTGGAGCTCGACCAGTTGGCTGCGCGCATCGTGTATAAAGATCTGCGCGAGGGTGTATACGAAATCGACGGCGTGACGGTGCGGGCGCAGCAGATGAATCATCCATCGCCGACGCTCGGATATCGCATCGAAGCCGGCGGGCGGTCGCTGTGCTACTTGTGCGATCACGAACCATACTTCGAAGGCATTTGGCGTGAGGGCGGGCCGGTGGGACGGTTGGAGTCGATTCTCGAGCAAGGCGACCGGCGGCACGCGGGGTACATGCAAGGCGCCGACGTGGTGATTCACGAAGCGCAATACACGCCGGACGAATATCCTTCCAAACGGCATTGGGGTCACAGCACCTACACTTACGTGGTGGAACTGGCGGCCGCGGTCGGCGTACGCCGTCTGTTCCTAACGCATCATGATCCTTCGCATGACGACGAGTTCATCGCAGGCATCGAAAGAAAAGCTCAAGATTTGGCCAAGCGTCTGGGTTCGCCGCTCGAAGTCCGTTGCGCTTACGAAGGCTGCGAGATCACGCTTTAGCCGCCAATAAATCGGACGTGCAATTTGGACAGCGCGTGGCCGCGATTGGAATATTTGTGTGGCAATACGGGCATTCCTTGGTCGTAGGGTCTGCCGGTGCGGGAGCCTTCTTGAACCTGTTGGCTTGCTGGATGATCAGGAAGATCACGAACGCCACAATCAGAAAATCTATGACGTTGTTCAGAAAGAGCCCGTAGTTGATGGTGGCGTCGCCGGCTGCCTTGGCTTGCGCCAGCGTTTCATGATGGCCGCCGGAAAGATCGACGAACAGATTGCTGAAATCGACGTTCTTGAGCGCGAGTCCCAGCGGGGGCATCAGAACGTCATTGACGAGCGACGAGACAATCTTGCCGAAAGCCGCGCCGATGATCACGGCAACAGCCAGGTCCAACACGTTGCCGCGCATGATGAAATTCCTGAACTCTTTGAACATAGGATCTCCTTAAGGCGCTCCATCATAGCATTGCGGCGCGCGGGCGGGGCTACACTGGGAAATTGAAAACTCCCGGCCCGAAAACACCTGAACCGAAAAGCTGGAAGCTCACCATTGAATATGATGGAACCAAGTACAGCGGGTGGCAGGAGCAGCGCAACGCACGCACGGTCCAAGGCCAACTTCGCAAGGCCGCGGAGGATTTCTTGGGAGGTGAAGTGGAAATCCAAGGCGCGGGCCGCACCGACGCGGGAGTGCATGCCCGGGCTCAAGTGGCGCACCTTCGGATTCGTCCGCCTAAGGAAAGTCAGAGGCGGAACTGGCCGAGGCCGGATGAGATGCTGCGCGCGATCAACAGCCGGCTGCCTTCGGATGTGTGCGTGCTGGATGTGACCGAGGCGGCGAACAGCTTTCATGCGCGGCACGACGCTATTGCGCGGACGTACATGTACCAAATCTCGACGCGTCGCACGGCGTTCTTTAAGAAATACGTTTGGTGGGTGAAGGAGCCGCTGGACTCCGCGGCCATGGCGCGGGCGGCGCGTTTGCTGATTGGCCGCCACAACTTCCGTACGTTCCGCGCCGAAGATCCTTCGCGCCCGGATGAATCGCCCATCGTCGTGGTAGAGGATGCCTTGATCGAGATGGAAGGCGACCTCATCGTGTTCCGCATCACGGCGTCGCATTTCGTGTGGCGCATGGTGCGAAGAATCGTGGGAGTGCTGGTGAGGCTCGGGCGCGGTGAAATCACGGAGGCCGATTTTGCCGGCCTGCTGGAAGGGCAAACAAATTCAAGGCTCGATGTTGCGGCCTGGACCGCACCGGCGTCGGGGCTTTTTCTCGAGCGTGTAATTTACCCGAAGTAGAAATGCAGAAATGCGGCCTATACTTGAACCGTGGAGTCTCGCATCACCATCAGCCGGACGGCGCCGGACGACGTCAAACAGCGCCAGATCATCGTGAAGCTGGACGGGAAGCGGCTGGGAGAGCTGATGTATGGCGACGAAATATCGCGCGCAGTTGAACCCGGCCCGCATCGTCTGCAAGTGGACAATACCTGGAACTGGAAGACGGTGGAGCTAAAGCTGGCTCCTGGCGAGCATGCGCGGTTTCAGACGATGAGTCGCGGCGGACGCTTCACCTGGTTCCTGGTAGGTACGCTAGGCGTGGGTCCAATGTACGTGTCGATCGAACGCGTCGCTGCTGAACAAGCCGAACCCAGCGTGGATCAGGCGGTTTGAGAAGCTAGATGGCGATCGCCTAATTCCTCGCGGACAATTCCGGCGCCGGCAGCCATGGCTTTTAGCTTGCCGAAAGCGACGTCCTGAGGCAGATATTTCATTCCGCAATCGGGGGCGATCACAAGGCGTTCGGCGTCGATGTAAGGAAGCGCGCGGCGGATGCGGGCGGCGACGATCTCGGGCGTCTCCACTTCGTTGGTCCCCAGATTCAGTACGCCGAGAATGATTTTCTTGCCGGGGAGTTTAGCGAGCACGGAACAATCGAGTGACGACTGCGCGGTTTCGATGGAGATGGCGTTCATACGCCCATCGGCGAGTTCGGTGAGGAACTGATATTCCGACGGGCGATTGGCGACCATCGCCGCATATCCGAAGCAAAGATGAACGGCGGTCTCGCCTTGGACGCCTTCGAGCGCGCGGTTCAAGGCCTTGAGACCGAACTGCCGCGCCTTGTCCGGGACGGCTTGCATGTAAGGCTCGTCGATTTGAACGACGTCGGCTCCGGCTGCGAACAGATCTTTAATTTCTTCGTTGACCGCGGCCGCATAGTCCAGCGCCATCTCTTCTTCGGACTTATAACAATCGTTGTGCGCCTGCTGCGACATGGTGTAAGGGCCGGGCACGGTGACTTTGACGCGGCGGTCCGTATTGGCGCGCAGAAACTGAATATCGCGAACCTCGACGGCGTGCTTGCGCCGGATTTTCGAGACCACGCGCGGAACGAAGTTTAACTTGCCGGAGCGCGCCACCACTTGCGCGGGATTATCCAGATCGATCCCTTCGAGCGCGGTGGCGAAGCGATTGGAGTAGCTCTCACGGCGGATCTCGCCGTCGGTGATGATGTCGAGGCCGGCGCGCTCCTGGGCCCGGATGGCCAGGATGGTGGCGTCGTCCTGGGCTTGCTCCAGAAACTCAGGCGCGACGCGCCAAAGATCGGTAGCGCGCACCCGCGGGGGCAAACGGTGCGAAAGTTGGGCACGATCGATCAGCCAATCGGGTTGCGGATAGGAACCTACCAGAGATGTTGGAAACAGAGGCGATTTCATGAACGCCTGAATTGTAGCATGTGGGTCGCGATTCCACCCTCATGGATTATGATGGACACACAATGCGATTCGTGATCGTGCTGCTGTCGCTCGGGGCGGCGTTTGCGCAAGGGCTCTCGAATGGAGCTGCGCAATCCGACTGGCCGCACCATGGCGGGACGCAGTTTGCATGGCGCTATAGCGGGCTCAATCAGGTCGATACAACCAACGTGAAGAATCTTGCGGTCGCGTGGGCGTTTCAGACCGGCGACTACGGGGACAGCTTGCAATCGACTCCGATTGTGCTTGACGGAGTAATGTACGTTTCCACGTCGTACGCGCGAGTGTTCGCACTGGATGCGGCGACGGGCCGCATGATCTGGCGCTACAAGTATCCGTTGTCGGCGAGCGCGGGCCGATCGGGCGGCGAGGCGTTCCGGATTAATCGTGGATTGGCTGTGAGCGACGGCAAGGTCTTCCTGGGCACTCCGGACAGCTTTCTGGTGGCGATCGATCAAAAGACTGGGCGCGAATTGTGGAGCGTGAACGTCGACGATTCAAACCAATGCGGCTGCAGCATCACTTCGGCGCCGCTGGTGGTGAAGGACAAGGTGATCGTCGGCGGGTCGGGCGGCGATAACGCACACCGCGGCTACTTGACGGCGTTTTACGCAAAGACCGGACGCCTGGCTTGGCGCTGGTACGTGATTCCGGGACCGGGCGAAAAAGGGCATGAGACGTGGAAGGGCGATAGTTGGAAAATCGGCGGTGGATCGCCCTGGCTGACCGGCTCGTTTGATGCGGAATTGAATTTGTTGTACTGGGGGACCGGGAATGCAGCGGGCGATTTTTACGCGGGCGATCGGAATGTAGGCGGAAAAGGCGGAGTGAATCTTTATACTACGAGTGTAGTCGCCCTGGATCCGGATACCGGCAAGCTGCGCTGGCATTTTCAAGAGATTCCGAACGACGTTTGGGATTTCGATTCGGCATATGAGTGTATCCTGATGGATCGCGTGGTCGAAGGGCGCATGCGAAAGCTCCTGGTGCACATGAACAAGAGTGGCCTAACGTTCGCGCTGGATCGCGTGACTGGCGCGTTCATGGGCGTGTTCAGCGTGCCTGAATTGCAAACCTGGATTTCGGGAGTAACGGAAGATGGAAAGCTCGTCGGGAGGCGCGAACCGGAGCTGGGCAAGACCATCAACTTCTGCCCGACGCCGGCAGGCGCGAAGAGTTGGAACGAGATGGCCTATTCGCCGCGCACGGGCTTGATTTACACGCCGACGCTTGAAATTTGCGTGGACATCACGGCCGAGCATCAAGCGCCGGACGAAGGCCGGTTTTTCATGAGTGGAGATTGGAATTTGAAGCTTCCATCGAATCGCGAAACGTATAGTCACGTGGACGCGTGGGATCCCGTGACAGGCAAGCGGGTGTGGAGTTATCCGTACAAATACGTATTGCTAGCATCGATGCTGGCGACGGCGGGAGATCTAGTTTTCACGGGCAATCCGGAGGGCGAATTCTTCGCGCTGGATGCACGCAACGGAACCAAGCTGTGGAGCTTTCAGACTGGCGCGGGGCATCGCGGATCGGCGGTGAGCTACGCGGTGAATGGCCGGCAGTACATCGCAACGCCGACGGGCTGGCCGGTGACGAACATTGGCGCGGCGACGCAGGCGCTGTTTCCCGGCGAGGTGTGGCGCAACGGATCGACAGTGATGGCGTTCGCGCTGCCCGAAGCATCGAAAGTGGCTGGATCAAGATAGTGCGGCTCAGCGTTCTGGATCAATCGCCGATCGCGGAGGGTTCCACCGCGGGTGACGCGCTCCGAAACACGATCGACCTGGCGCGGTGGTGCGAGCAACTCGGGTATTACCGCTACTGGCTGGCCGAGCATCACGGAACGCCGGGGCTTGCGGACGCCAGTCCAGAAGTGATGGTGGGTCCGGTGGCGTCGGCCACTTCGCGATTGCACGTCGGCACCGGCGGCATCATGCTGCCACACTACAGTCCGCTGAAAGTGGCCGAAACATTCAGCATGCTGAGCGCTTTATATCCCGGGAGGATCGATTTGGGTCTGGGACGCGCGCCGGGGACCAGCTCCGGTGTCGCGTATGCGCTGCAGCGCGACCGAAGGCAGCCCGCGCCGGACGATTTTCGCGATCAGTTGGAAGAGCTGCTGGGATATCTGGAGAATCGCGGGCCCGCGACCGGGCCGTTCCGCCAGACTGCCGCGATCCACTTCGAGAGCCCGGAGCCTTGGCTGCTGGGATCGTCGGCGCAAAGCGGAATTTGGGCCGCGGAGTTGGGGCTGCCGTACGTGTTCGCGGATTTCATCAATCCGAATGGCGCAGCGATCGCGGCCTATTATCGAGAGCAGTTCCAGCCATCGGCGCGACTGACGGAACCGCGCGTGGGCGTCGCTACGTGGGCGATTTGCGCGGATACGGACGAAGAAGCGCAGCTTCTAGCGTCGAGCATGCGCATGCTGATGTTGATGCTCTATCGCGGACGGTTGATTCCGGTGCCGTCGGTGGAGCGCGCGCTAGAATTTCTGGCGAGCGAAGGTGTAGCGGCGGACACGCTGCCAGTCGGGCGCAGGATCACGGTGGGAACGCCGGAGAAGGTTCGAGCGACTATCGAAGCGGTGGCGGAAGAGTACGGGGCCGAGGAAGTTTTCGTGGTCAACATCATGTACGATCACGCGGCGCGGAAGCGGTCGTACGAGCTGATTGCGCGGGCGTTCGGGATGGGTTAGCCAGCTTACTTTACAACACAAAGTACACTGTGGTACCGTGTACTTATGACTGAAACCGATTGGCTGCGGTATTTCAGTGCGAATTCCGTAGAACCTCGATTGCCTTGGGACGATGGTTATCGACTGAGCGGCGCCGAACGGACGGTGGTGATCGAATCCATCCAACAATTCCAGCTGGGCGAAAACGCGCAAGGCCGGCGGTTGTTGGAGCGAGCGCAGGCTTTGGACGCGCTGTACGCCCGGGCGCTGCGGCTGTTCATTCAGGAAGAGCAACGGCACAGTTATTTGCTGGCACGGTTTCTCGCCGTGCAAGGCGAGGGCTGCCTCTCGAGGCATTGGGTGCATGCGGCGTTCCGAAGGCTACGGGGATTTGCGGGACTGGAACTGCGGATGCGGGTTCTCGCGACCGCGGAGGTGCTCGCGATTCCTTATTACACGGCCTTGCGGGAAGCCACGGGATCGACGCTGCTGAAATCGATTTGCACGCGCATTCTGGACGAAGAGTCGCAGCACTTGCGATTTCAGGCCTTCACGTTTGGCCGATTTGGATCGCGGCGGCCGGCGGCGCTGCGGGGCTTTGTGCGCGCTTCGCATCGATGGTTTCTCATGGCGACAACGCTGCTGGTTTGGATGGAGCACGGCCTCGTGTTTCGAGCCGGAGGATATTCGTTCCCGAGACTGTGGGCGCACAGCTTGGCTGAGGGCGAAAGGCTGTGGGGGAGCGGAGCCTATTTGTGAAGCTCCGAGGGTGGCGGAGGCGGCGGCCCAAATGCAGGGGGCGGTGCTGCCGGCGAGGGCATCGGCGTTTTTCCATCCAACTCGAAGACAAACAGCAGTGGAGGATGCTCCAGCTTGGCATCGCCAAGTCCTCCCATCAGCGCGACATACTGCTTCCCATCGATCTGGTAGGTGATGGGCGGACCCATGCCAGTGCGGCCGGTCTGAATCTCGAACAGCTTCTCGCCCTTATCGGCGGTGTATGCGAGCAGCCGGCCATCGTTAATCACCTGGAAGACCAGGTTACTGGCTGTGGTGACGGTTCCTCCGCCGATGCCGCCGCCGCCGGGGGTGCGCCAGGCCAGTTTATGGTTCACCGGATCCCAGGCTTCGAGGACACCACGCTCGTTCCCCAAAGGCTCCGGGCCAATGATGGGCATTGAGTTGGGGCGAGCGGAAGGAAAGCCAGGCGCCAGTCCCGTGTCGCCATAGGGCGCGTACGTCATCTTGTCATTCGCGGCGAAGGTCCAGTTTCCGTAGGTGGTAGGAATGTAGACCAGGCCGGTGGACGGATTGAACGACATGGGCGCCCAGTTGTGAGCGCCGCCAGCGGTGGGGTAGATGGTGATCGGTTCCTTGTCGTAGACAGCTTCTTTGTTGATTAAGGGACGTCCCGACTTGTCGAAGCCGCGGGTCCAGTTGACCTGCGCGTACGGCGTTCCGGAGATGAATTCGCCAGTGATGCGATCCAGCACATAAAAGATGCCGTCTTTGGATGCCTGCATCACCACTTTGCGCTGACGGCCGCCGATGGTCAGGTCGGCGAGAATCAAGTGTTGAACATTGTCGTAATCCCAGTTGTCGTTGGGGACCGCTTGATAGTGCCACTTGAGCTCTCCGGTGGATACTTTCACGGCCAGGATGGAACAGGTATAGAGATTGTCCATGCCCTGCGCGCCGCGGAATTTCTGCGTCCAGGGTTCGGCGTTGCCGGTGCCGACGTAGATCAGGTCCGCTTCGGGATCGTATGCCATGCCGTCCCAGACCGATCCGCCGCCGCCCATTTTGTAGAAATCTCCGCCCCAGGTTTTAGCCGCTTTGCGCATGGCCTCGTTTTCATAAGGGTTGGCGGGGTTGCCGGGGACGGTGTAGAAGCGCCAGACGCGGCGGCCCGTGGCGGCGTCATACGCATCGAAGAAGCCGCGGATGAGATGATCCCCACCAGAGACACCGATCAGCACCTCGCCGTTGGCGACGCGCGGCGCCATCGTAATGGAGTACGAATCCTGCGTATAAGCCACGCGTGATTCCCAGATCACTTTGCCGGTGAGGGCATCCAGCGCTTCCAGCCGGCCATCGATGATGGGGGCGAAGATCATTCCGTTGTAGATCGCGAGGCCTCGGTTCACGATGCCGCAACAGATCTTGGGACGGACCGCTTGCTGATTCACTTCGGGGTCCCAGCGCCACAGTTCCTTGCCTGTGCGGGCATCCAGGGCGAAAACCACGCTCCAATTCGTGATGCCGTAGATGGTGTTGTTCCAGACCAGCGGCGTGCCTTCCTGATTGCCGCCCCCGGGGCCCACTGTATACGTCCATGAGAGGCCGAGCCGGCTGACGTTGGAAGTGTTGATCTGGGTCAGGGGACTGAAGCGCGTCTCGCTGAGGGAACGGCCGTAGCTAAGCCAGTCGCCTTGGAGCGCGTCTTGAGCCGTACCGACGTTCTTCAAAACATTCGCGTCCACCTTCTGCTGGGCGCCGGCCGTGGTGATGCCGAGCGTTGTTGCGAGCATTGTCGCGACTACAATTGCGGTGAATCTGATGACCATGTTTTTCCTGTCCTATTTGGCTTAACCCAGAAAGCCGATGGCACGGCCGGCCAAGCCGACACCGAACCACAGGCACAGAGCGATGCCAGCGGCGACTTTGCCGCCGGTGGGAGCGGACGCGCCTTCGTCCTTGACGGTGCGGTTGTAGATAGTGAATTGGAAAAGCAGCGCGGCGAAGAGGAAGATCATCTTGATGCGGAACGAAGTATTGCCATAGCATTTCATCGCTTCCGACAAGAACAGCAGGACGCCGGAGGTCAGCATCACAGCGAGTCCCCAGCGGTTCCAAGGACGCAGCGCGGCAGCGACTTCAGAAATAGTCTGCGTCTTTAGTATCAGCCCGAACTGTCGTAGGCAGAGAATCACAATGGTGCCAAGCAAGACGGTGAGCGCGAAGAGGTGGAAATTTTCGATGACCGGAAACGCAATACGCGAGTCGCGAATGGCCTGGGCGACGGCGGTGTCGTCGCACCATTGAAAGAAGGGCATGATGGCTTGCATGTTTAGAAGGTATACGCCATTTTAGAAGGTATACGCCATGGTTCGGCCGCAAGTGATGATGGCAGCCCACAGTATCAGCGAAGCCCAACCGGCCACGCGGGCTTCCATGGGCGGTACCAGCGCGTTGTCCCATTTGTCGATTTTGCGGTAAATGCCGCGTTCGAACGCGATCGCGTTGATGGCGGCGACCAGCAGCAAAATCACTTTGGCGCGAAAGAATATGCTGTTGTAGGCTTTCACGGCCTGGCACCAGAAGAGGAAGATCCCGGTGACCACCATGATGGCGAATCCAAGGAACATCCAGGGCTTGATTTGTTCGTAGACCTCCGAGGCCGGGCGCTTTTTCATGATGACGCCCATGAGGCGCAGGTCGGATACCAGCAACAGGCCGACCGAGATGGAGAGCCCCAATACATGGATGGTTTCAATGATGGGGAATACCCAGATTGACTCGCGGATGGATGTGCCGATGTTGGTGTCCTGAATCCACTGGCACACACTCAGAATGGACATCTAATGTTTGAAGCCTCCGGGGAAGCGCAGAAAACGCCTTGAAGAGATTCTCATGATATATACGCTTTCAGGATAAGTCAATTGAACGACGAGGCTGGGAATACTGGAGGTTACAGGCAGGGGAAAGGCAGAGGGATATAACACCGGAGCGAAGGCTCTGAATGCTCCGCTCCGGCGCGTAAGGGTTGCGGATTAGTTAGCGGGTGCCTGCTTCGACAACGGAAGCATCGGCGAACACGATCTTTGACTTCGTGCCCCCCAGGTCAAGCTCCTTGAGCTTTGCCTGACCGTTGACAGTTTTGGTGTTCAACAGCGTGTCAGCAAACTTAGACGTGCTGGTTTCGACCGTAGCGGGCGCTTCGATCACAGTCTTGCCCATCTTGAACGTGACTTTGCCGGCGTCCACAGTCACATTGTATTCCCCGGGTTTGAGTTCGCTTTGACCAACCCACGTAGGATCAGAGATCGTTACGTGATAGTTGGAAGCAGCAGTAGCGATGCCAAGCGAAAAGACACAAACGCCAAGCATGAATTTAGTCATCTTCATGTGATTTACTCCTTAGAATTTTAGTGCGTGTGGTTCAGCTCTACGAGGAGTGTGGTTTTGCCTCTTGCATACAAGGCCACACAGTTATAGTACGCTCGAGGGGTGCCGAAGGTTACCCGCGAAAGCGGAAAGTCAGCAAATGGTTAGCAGCTTTTGCTCTAACTCCCTCTGAATACTATCGGTTAGCTTGCTTCCCTGGGCACAAACATAAAATACGTCAATTGCTTTACGGCCCTCGGTATCGATTAAAACTACATCGATGTTACAACCAGCGGCGGAGAAAGCGGCGGATAAATCGTACAGGAGGCCGGGACGGTCTTCGGCGATGATTTCGACCAAAGTCGCGGCATTGGATGCATTGGGATCGAAATGGATTCGAGGTTCTACCGTACGTTTTTTGGGTCGGGATGGGGCAGCGCGTCCATTAAGAAGCCGCTCGGCGTCGAGTTGGCCCAGGGCGATATCCTCGAGAGTCTGTTGCAGGCGATGGTTCTCGGTTGGATTGAGCTCAAGAGTTCGCTTCGGGTCATCGAATACGAACGTATCCAGGATAAAGCCCTGCGAATTGGAGAATGCCTCGGCTTTGAGGATGTCCATTCCAAAGCTGGAAAGGCCGCCTGCGAGGGATGCGAAGAGAGCCGGGCGATCGCGCGCAACGATGGTGGCGCGATGGACACCGGTCTCTGCATCTAGCAGCACGGACACGCCGGTGTTGCGGCTGAATTCGTAAAGCTTGAGGTGCGCGTGAATGTCGGCGCGGGTATGGGTGCGAAGATAGCGCGAGGGAAGGCCCTTGAGGAAGCCTTCGGGATCGGCCAAGCCGGCCGGCAGATCCTCGGGGAGATCGGTGATGCGTTCGGCTTCGAGATCGTGCAGCAGCTGCTGGTGCGTGACGCGATAGGTTTGCCAAAGCTGTTCGAGACGCCAGGGAGTCATAGCGGCCGGATTCACGGCGGAGATGTCGGCGTAGGTCAGAAGCGTCAACAGCTTCAGGCGCTCCAACGTGCCAACACGATGGGCGAGCAGGACAGCCGTGGCGGGATCGTACAAATCGCGGGAATTCATGACGGACGAAAGATCGAGATGATGTTCGATCAGAAACTCGACCGCGTTCTGGTCCTGCGGCGGCATTTGAATGCGCTGCCCGGCGGCATGCGCTAACTGGACGGAGAGACGCGCGTGATCGCCGCTCTGGGCGCCTTTGCCGGAGTCGTGGAAGAGCAAGGCAAAGCGCAGCAATGCGAGGTCTTCGATTTCCGAGTAGATGTCCAGGAAGCGTTGCAACGCGGGCTGCTTGCCCGGCGGCGAGCTCGGCAAGTTTTTCGATGGCCACCAGCGTATGTTCGTCGACGGTGTAGCGGTGGTAAAAGTCCGGAACAACCAGGCAGAAAATGGTGTTCAACTCCGGGAACATGGCCTGGAGCAGACCTGTGTCGTGCATGGCGCGGAGCGCGGTGGCGGAGCGGGGGAGCGACGAGGATGTTTCGAAGCGGTGGCCACAGAGGTTCAGGCGGCGAGGCGCAATAGGAGGCGAAAGCAGAAGCTGCTTGTTCCAGACGGCGCTCGGTTTCGGCGGCCAAGGGCGCGCCGTGACGCGCGATGAATTCGAGCAGGCGCAGGATAATGGCGGGGTCGTTGATCAACTGCGCGGGCGATCGCAGATAGATGCGATCGTTTGAGACCGTGAATTCGGTGTTGGAGAGCCGTGAGCGCCGGTCGCGAAACTGCGAGGCCAATGAGCTTTCGCTCTTTTCGTTCCAGTCCAAAGCACGGCGTGCTTCACTGAAGATGACACGCGCGTTGCGGAAATATTCGCGCATTAGACGCGGCGGGTTCAGCAAACCCGAGGTAATGTTGGGCTGCAAGCGCTTCCTGCGACATCGAAGTTCATCAGATTTTGATCGCGGCCTGGCCTGATAGTGCAGGAAGCAGCGCAGGGAATGCATGAACGCGGTGGGCGCGCAAAGTCGGGCGGCGACTTCCTCATCCGGCTTCCGCAATTTGCCCAGCCAATCGATCAAGTGCAGATCCCGCAGTCCGCCGGGCGTCTCTTTCACGTTGGGCTCGAGATGATAGAACGTATTCTGAAATTTCTCGTGCCGCTCGCGCGCAAGCTGGCATAGATGGCGGGTCAAAGCCCGGGCCTGCCGGTTGAAAAAGACGGGCAACTTGTTTCCAAGCTTGGCGTAGAGTTCGGTCGATCCGCCTAGCATGTCGCCGATCCAGCAAGCTGATACTCAACTCGATGTTGCCCTCGTGGATCTCGGCGCATTCGGCGACAGTGCGCACCGAATGGCTCAAGCGTAGCCCGGCATCCCAGAGCAGGCGGACAAACTCGGCCAGGGCGTTCTTCAGGGCCGCGGCTTGGGACTCGCGCTCGATCAGGATCAGCACGTCCACGTCCGAGTACGGGAAGAGCTCGCGGCGTCCGAAGCCGCCCACGGCGAGCAGACTGACACTGGGATCAGACGGGCTCGCGAAAGATGTTTCGAAAGCCTCGATCGTCATTTGCTCGATCAGCCCGGAAAGCCCAGCCAGTACGGAAGCCGCTGCGCCGGTGGCGAAGAATTCCTGTTGAATTTGTTGCCAGGCCGGTTGTGAGTGCAGCTTCTCCATCTTAGAACAGGCTTTTTTCGACAGGTTCAGGATTTGCGCGCATTCCTAAGGAACGGAATCAGTAGCGCCCCGATTACCACGGATACAATCGACGATTCCCACGCCAGACGAGTCAGCGCGCGCCGGGAATTGAAATGATCGAGAATTTCGAGCTGCACCCGTTCCGGAAATACGCGCGAGCCGAAAATGATCGCGAGCAGAATCGCCAGAAAGCCGATTCGGAGGATGTTCTTCACGGCGGTGGCGGAGAAGCGGCGCGCGAGAACCGCGCCCAAAATCGCGATGGCGATGGATGCGCTCAAGCTGAACGTTAGAACCGCGGCCAAGAATCCCCACGGCGGAGCGAGCAAACCGCCGCCTCGGGCGACCAGGTTGAGCGTCACGATGGCAGTGGCAAGAATTAGCACCGTGACGCCCCAACCCCATGCCACGATCACTGCGATCCTTCCAAGGATGGCGGCCGCCGATGCGGTTCTTCCTTGCGGCTCCAAGTTCCGCGCTAGCGGGCGCAACAAACAACAGCGCCAGGCAGGCATAGGCGGCGATGATGCGCGAATCCAGGAATCCGAAGCCCTTGTACAAAGGAACCAGGATCCCGAACGCGGCCACGACGATCAGGATGACGAGGGCTTGCCGGGCCATGAGCGAAAATATTATTGCGTGCCCCGTGCGGGCCGAGCAACTACGGATTCAGGGGGAGCCCCGCGGAGCCTTTCATGTGTTGCGCGTCCTGCTGGTTCTCCTGGCAGATGTATTCCATCAACTCTTCCTTGGGCCGGAGGCGAGCCGTAAAGGTAAGCGTAAAGGGCTTGGAGTAATCGCCCGGATCGATAATCGTGACCTTGTTCTCGAGCGTGCCTAAATCCTTGCGCGTGTAGCGCTCGATGGTGTGCAGTTGTTCGGTGTGCGGATGCCCGCGAAAATCGAACCAGAACTTGTCGTTGAATCCCACCGTGTCCACCACCAGCGTGTCTCCGTCCCAGCTCCCGATGGAGTGCCCGTACCAAGTGGGGTCCGGATCGGCGGGATGCTTGCGGCCATCCATGAAGATTTGCCGGAAGCTGTGAATATTGCCCTCAAAGAGGAAGTAGATATGTGTGGAATCCTGCACTATCCTCCACGGATACGGCGCGATGCGCGGAATCCCGGTCGGCAGACAATTCGCTTCCGGATCGTCCTTGGATTGCCTCTTGATCCATGATTACCTTCGCGGCGGGAAGCAGCGGAATGGTTTCGCCCGGAGCAAGACCCTGCGCGAGATCGCCCACTGGACCGCCGCCGTTCCACACTCCGGTTAGATCCGGATGTCCGTCGGCGAGGCGCGGCGTGGGACCATGCGGCGTCATCATCGCGCGGGCGCGGCCTGGGCGTTGCAGGATTCGCGCTGCCCCCAGCGGGAGCGGTTACTTGACTGGGGGTGAGAGATTTCACCGGCGGGGTCGCCGGTGCTTGCGCAAAAGCCGTCATGGTCGCGAGGGACGCAATCGCAAGCAACGTCGAGGCTCTCGGGGTTCATGGTGCTTCTCCTTGGTTTACTGATTCGGAGCCGCGTCGGGCGCAGCTCCGGAGAAGACCTTCTTGCCGTCGGCCAGTACTACGCTTCTGGCATTGGCCATCTGCGATCCGTCCTTGGCTTGAGCGCCTTCCACCGTGATCTGATCGCCCACGTTCAGAGAGTGTCTTGTCCATCCCTGTCGAGTCAGCACGTTGGGACTTGCAAGCTCAAAATTCCAGGTTGCGACGCTGCCGTTCTCGTCTTTCACGTCGACATAAAAGCGAGCATGCGGATTGGTCCATTCAACCTTGGTGACCGTGCCCTTCAGCGTAACGGGCTTCTTTGCGTCATACTCGGCGGCGAACGAGTGATGCGCCCGAGCCCCTGTCGGCGCCAACAAACCGATTCCTGCAACCAAAAAAGCGAACGCAGCTTTCATCCCAAAACCTCCCTGGGTAGATTTTGTCACAGATCTTACTCCCGTGGATAATCATACAATTACCGCGCCGAGCGCGGTACTCTCGTAAATGACTGCCCGTGCGGGTGAAACTCGAAGTTGCCACGGCCGACGATGTCTCGGAACTTGTGTCTCTTCACATTGCAGTGAGCCGGCATCTGACATCGCGATATGGGAAAGGACATTGGTCAGGGGGAGTCACCGAAAAGGGCGTGCTCTTCGCCATGAGAAATTCGACTGTCTATGTTGCCAGGCATCGCGGCCGGCTAATCGCCACCTTAACGCTTCGCACTCAGAAACCGTGGGCCATCGACAAGAAGTATTTCGCCGCAAGCCAGCGGCCTTTGTACCTCACTGGGATGGCCGTAAGCCCGGATGAGCAGCGGAAGGGAGTGGGGCGGCTTTGTATTGATGAAGCATGCCGCATAGCTACCAAATGGCCAGGCGATGCCATTCGGCTGGACGCATGGGATGCTGAAGCTGGCGCGGGAGAGTTCTACCGCAAGTGTGGTTTTCGCGAGGTTGGCCGTGCCACTTACCGAAAGGCGCCGTTGATTTACTTTGAAATGCTCCTTTGAAGAGAAGAATCCAGAGTGCGCCGTTTAATATCATCCGGCTCATCTTTCGAACGCGACATCGGGTATTCACGTGCCGTCGTGGATGGCGAATGGGTCTTCGTCTCGGGCACCACCGGGTTCGACTACCAAACAATGACCATCTCCGATAACGTTGTCGAGCAGGCAGAGCGCTGTTTTATCAATATCGAAATAGCCTTGTAGAAGGCTGGCAGCAGGCTTTCCGATGTAGTTCGGGTTCGCTACATCCTGCCAAGAGTCGAAGATTTCGAGCCATGCTGGCCGGTGCTCCGGAAGTATTTGGGCGACATCCGGCCCGCGGCGACCATGATCGCGGCCGGTCTCTCGGACCCCCGGATGAAGATCGAAATCGAAGTAACGGCCCGCAAGCGTAGTAATTCGATGGAACCCGGTACCTAGCATTATCGTATACTAGGCATCGTGGAGTACTCGGACGAGGATCGAGACCGGCGGATTACCCAACTGCGGAAGGGCATTCTGGAACTGGCCGTCATGGGCGTTCTCTACCACGAGCGGCACTACGGCTATTCGCTGGTGCGGGCTCTGACGGAGACGGGGTCGATCTCGCTCAAGGAAGGGACCATTTATCCGATTCTCGCGCGCTTGGATCGGGATGGTCTGGTTCGTTCGGAATGGGTGGAATCCGATCAAGGACCTCCGCGCAAGTACTACGCGCTTACGACGTCAGGCCGGCAGCTCTTCGATGAGTTGAGCAAAGAGCTTGACCTGCTGATTTCCCTGGTCCAGCAGAAATGGAAGGGCATGGAGCCAACTGCACATGCCGGGAAGAAGCTTGTGGTGCGAAAGGGTTAGACAAATGAACGAATATCCGGAAGCGGCGGCAAAGATTGCGGACGACTATTTGGAGCGCGTCAAGTTGCAGCTCCGCCTGGTTCCAGCGCGGGAGCGGGACGAGTTCCTGCGTGAGATCCAGTCGCATATTCATGAGGCGTACCATCGGACGCCGGGCGAGCAAACAGCGGGCGATGACGACGTGGCGAGGATGCTGGCCGTGCTGCGAAATTTCGGCGAACCGGCCGAAGTTGTGTCCGACCGGTTACCAAAAGCGATGGTGCGTTCCGGCACCAGGCGGAGCTTGCCGCTGTATATTCTGGCCGGAATCACGATCGCGTTGTTCGGGATTCCCCTCGGATGTGGAGGCGTGGGCGTGCTGGTGGGTCTGCTGATCGCACTGCTGGGGATCATTTTCGCTTTTTATGTGGTCGCGGGCGAGCTTCCTGTTGGCGGGCGCAGTGTTTATGTCGATGGGCCTGATCCGGATCATTCTGCCGGAGTTGTGGGACAAATTGATAATGCTCGGCTTTATCCAAATAAACGGACCTGCCGAATTCTTCAATCACTTGTCTCCTACTGGTCAGGCGTTTTTCATGATCGTGTTTGCTAGCGCATTTCTTGCGACCGGGCTGGGCTTGCTGCGGCTGGGAAAATACCTGCTGCGCGGATTGCGGTTCCTCATGAGCCTGATCTTCGACGGGGCGCGGCGATTCGCCCAAACCGTTCGGCGGAAGCTGCGTCGGGATAAGGGTGAGCGGCTTCCGGTGAGCCAAATCTCGTATGTGAAGTGAAACACTATGAAGTGAACCACTTAAGTGAACCAGGCCGCCCGCTTTGTCGTAGTATTTCAGCATGAGGCCATTGAAATACGCGTTCCGGCGATTGGCCAAGGCCCCGCTGTTTACCGCGATTGCGCTGGTAACGCTGGGGCTCGGCATCGGTGTCAACACTGCCGTTTTCAGCATAATGGACGGCTTTCTGCTGCGTACTTTGCCGTATCCTCATCCGGAGGGGATTGCCGCTCTGGTTGTCCATAAAGAAGGCGCTGATCGCGGCAAGGCGGTTTCAGAAGAAGACGACAGCTTCGACGGCTCTTCCTGGCAACTGCTCAAAGCCAGCCTCGATGGCGTGACCTTCGCTTCCTGGGGCGGTACTGGCGGGGTGAATCTCAGAGCCGGAGCCGCGGTTCGCTATGTGACTGGCAGCCGCGTTTCGGAGCACTATTTCGATGTGCTCGGCATACCGCTCTATTTTGGCCGCAGCTTTAGCGAACAAGAAGACCGGCCGCACGGGCCTCCAGTAGCTGTGCTCAGCTATGGGCTCTGGAAATCGACCTTTCAATCGGATCCGCAAATTATCGGCAAATCGATCCAATTAAAAGGCGAGCCATATACCGTCGTTGGTGTCTTGCCGCGCGGCGCACTGACGCCGAGTAAGGCCGACCTCTTCACTCCACTCCAGCCGGCTGAAACCGGCGAGTGTGGGGGCGACAATTGCGGCATCCTGGTCCGTCTCAAGCCAGAATCGACCTGGGCACAAGTGGACGGGCAACTCAGCCGGATTCGGCTGCCATACTTCAACGACTTAGAAACGAAATACCATGGTCGCGCGCGAATCTACGCTCGCCCACTGCAACTGGAACTGGCCGGCGACATGCGCGGCAAAGTGATTGTGCTGATGCTCGCGGTGAGCTTCATTTTGCTGATTGCCTGCGCAAATCTCGCTGGATTGGCATTGGTCCGCACATTGCGGCGCTGCCAGGAAATCGCGACCCGATTCGCCCTCGGCGCTTCGCGGCTGGATGTGCTCCGCGAATTGTGGATGGAGGATCTGGTAGTGGCCCTCCTCGGCGGCGCTGCCGGAGTTGGCCTCGCACTGCTCATCCTGAACGCGCTCCAGACGCTCCTACCCGAATCCATGATTCCGATCGGCAATTTTTCCATCGACGCGCGCGTGCTCGGCTTTACTCTCGGCGCGTCCCTATTGGCCAGCCTTCTTTGCGGCGCGTTACCGGCGCTGCAAACACGCCGCTTTGATCTGGGTCATTCGTCCTTCGCCGGAAGCCGCGCCGTCACCAGTGGATCAAGTCGCCTCCGTCAGCTTCTGATCGGCGCGGAAGTTGCACTCACTGTGGTCCTCCTGGCCTCGGCCGGTTTGCTGGTGCGCACGCTCATCTACCTCGAGACTCTTCCGCCTGGATTCGACGCGCAAGATGTCATGACAGCACAGGTTTCGCTGGATGACGCGCGCTACCACGATGCCGCAGCGTTCCAAAAGCTGCTTGAAAAAAGTATCTCTGGCATGCGCGAAATTCCAGGCGTCCGTGACGCGGCGGTCGGCCTGAGCCTGCCCTACGAGCGCGGGCTCAACGACGGAATGACAATCATGGACGGGAAAGGCGCCGGCACAAAGATGGCATCCAGCCTTGCGTATATCACTCCTGGCTACTTCTCAACCCTCCGCGTCCCGCTTCTGGCCGGCCGTTCGATTACCGACGCAGATACCTCGGTTTCCGAACACGTTGCCGTTGTGAACCTGGCCTTCAGCCGGCGCTTCTTCAACAATCCGTCGGCCATCGGCTATCACTTTAAGACCGAGGGCGCCGCGTTCACCATCGTCGGCGTTGTGGGCGATGTCGCCAAGCAGCCCGGCATTCAACGCTCCGCGCCAATTGGAACCGAACCGGTCGCCTATCTGCCTGCATCACAAACTCCGCAGGGCCTCGTAAATATCGCGCACATCTGGTTTCAGCCGAGTTGGATCGTTCGAACGAATGGCCCTATCAAGAATCTTGCGGCCTCCATGCAGCGGGCACTCGCGGACGCCGACCCCAACCTACCTTTTTCCGGCTCCCGCTCCATGCAACAGATCCTGGCGGAGCAACTGCAAGAACAACGAATCGAAGTGCTGCTCTTAGTCACTCTGGCCGGCCTCGCGCTTTTGCTTTCCACGATTGGGATTTACGCCCTTGTGTCGAATCTTGTAGTGCAGCGCACGCGCGAGATCGGGATTCGCATCGCGCTCGGTTCCACTACTACGCAAGCGATTCTGCACGTCGGCGCTTCAGGGGTGGTTGCCGCGGCGGGTGGGCTGGTCTTTGGCATTGTACTTGCATTCTTGGCGATGCGCGTCATTTCGAGCCAGATTTATGGAGTCAGCACTCATGATCCAGTGACGTTCGTCGTGGTCCCGATAATCTTGGCGCTGACGGCTGGCGCGGCCAGTTTTCTTCCGGCTTTGCGCATCAGCCGCATTCAACCAGCGGACACGCTCCGAGCGGAGTAAGTCACCTGGTCTTGTTTCCCCAAATCGCCGTTTTGGGATGATAGTTCCGCCAGTCGAACCAATAGTCCTTGAGCATGGGGATGCGCTCCAGGCACGCGGTTTTCGCTTTCCCCGAAATGGCACAGCCCTGGAAGTTCCATTCGCTGCCGGTGGCGGCATCCATCATTAGACCGCTAGCGCCGAGTTTGTTCGCAGTCATGCGATAGAAATCGGGGACACCATCCACGCCGGGGATTCGATCGCGGAACGCCCGGACGGATTGCCCATCCGGACCAACCACCACCAGCACCGCTTGGTCTCCCACGTAGTCCTTGACCAGCTTTTCGTTGATGACGCGGTCATAGAGAAACGCCCGGCTGGCACCGGAGTCCTGGATTCCCAGGATTAGATCGCGCGGCTGCATGCCATGCTCGGGAAATTGAATGACGGTCGGTCGGCGTGCCATGTGTACATCCCAATCTTTGGCCTCGTATTCGGGTGCGTACTTGGCCACGTCTTTGAGGACCGTACCACCAGGCTCCTCCGCTTTCCAAGTGGCGAAGGTAAGCTCATCGGAAAGTATCAGGGTGAGTTGCCGGCCCTTCAGAGGACCTGAGATTGCGAGTCCGCTGATTTGCTGCCAATAGCTTCCGGTCTCCTCGTCGCGCATGAGGAAGTTCTGATTGTTGATGCCGGCCAGATGAAACGTCAGCCGCCGGCCATCCACATCTCTCATCCACACCAGACCGGTGTGACAGAGCGTTCAATACGTCGCGACCAGCGCGGTCCCTCCGACCACGTCGTTGACGACGTGGTGGTAACCCATCTCGCGGATCGGGTAAGCACGCGCGCTGCCGCCGATCTTTACTACGATCAGCTTGTCATTCGGATCGATTTTTGTGTCTGCCGCAGTGGCGAATTCCGGATGTTCAACTGCGTGGAACATCATGGCCTCGAACACATTCACGCGCGCCAGCACGGCCAGGACACACACCAGCACCGCGCTCGCCGCTACCAATATGCGCCCCCGCGTGGGAGCCTTCTCGCGCCAGTACCCTATCGCGGCCGCCAGCGCCGCGAGCGCCGAGATCAGGGTAAGCCCGGGCCCAAAGCGGGAGACCATCAGCGCAACCATCAGCTCGCGCGCTCCTTGGGCGCGGAATGGCCGGATAACGTACAAAGGGTACGCGACCGCGAACAGGGAGACGGCCAGGCAGGCCACTAGCAGGAAAATCCATCGTCGACTCATTTTGATCGTCTCCTCATTTTTGATGGCTTCTTCGCCGGCCAGCCTCCCAGCTCAAGGGCAACACTGGTTGCGGCCTCGCGCAGCTTGTCACCGAGTCCATTATCAGCCATCGATCTCGCCACCACCATGCCGCCGATACAAAGCGCCGCGATCGCCATGGCGGTGTTTTCGCGCGCCTGGCTGCTGGTCTTCACCTCGCGGCCCAGCAAAGTCACCATCGCCTTGAACACGGTCTCGAACGCCGTCTTGACCTTCTCATCACTGCGCGCAACATCGCTTGGCAGAGCCACCATCGGACAGGAATTCTCCACGTCCTCAAAATGCTGGCGTGACAGATACGCCTGGACGATTTGCGGCCCGGCATCGGGCGAAGCGAGATCCACGTGAACGCCTTTCCAGCGGCTCTTCCAATTCGGATCGGTGAAGAAGCATCCCAAAACTTCGGCGTAGAGATCGCTCTTACTCTCGAAGTAGCCATAGAATCCGCCGCGTGTGAGTCCCGCGTGTGCCATGATCGAATCCACCGACACGTTCTCAAAGCCGCTTCGATTGAACAACCGGCGGGCGCTCTCCACGATCTTCTTGCGGACTTGTTCGCGATGGCCGGCTGGATAAGGCATGCTGTTCGGACGGACCTCCTAAAATATTATCTTGATCATATTTTAGGCTCGTGCTTCAATGCAACCAATGGAAAACGTATCGCGTCGCCAGTTGACTCTAATTCTCGGCGGTTTCTGTGCCGCCGCGGCCCAGGCCCAAACCCAAAAGCCCGGCACAACCATCCACCAGGAAGTCGACTTCAAGACGACGCCCGCGCGCATCTACGACGTCCTGCTCGACGCGAAACAGTTTAGCGTCTGTTACCAAGGCGCCGGCCGAAATTCAACCACGCGCCGGCGAACCATTCAAGCTATTCGGCGGCGTCATCGAAGGCAGCAACATTGAACTGGTGCCCAATCAGAGAATCGTTCAGGCGTGGCGACCCTCGTATTGGCCGGCCGGTGTTTACTCCATTGTGAAATTTGAACTGGTTGCGCGAGACTCGGGAACGCGCATCATCCTCGATCACACCGGGTTTACAGAAGACAAATGGGAAGGCCTGAATGAAGGCTGGCCCATGCGCTATTGGGACCCGCTGCACAAGTACTTGAACGCCTGACGGCGCTACTTGCTAATCGTCGCGGATTCCGCGTTGTTAATCTCCTGCACGGCCTTCCACGATCCGTCGGCTTGCTTGCGAAAGATGGCGACAAACCGGCCATTCTCCGTGACCGCCTTCTTGGTCACTGGGTCGGTGGCAATGAGCACATAGGTTCCACGAGTGTAGCCGAGATCGCCGCTTCTGGAGACCTCCACCTGCACAGGCTGCAATGCGAGCGACCATTTCGGATCGGCCACGACATTCTTCATGGTTTTTCCAATAGCGTCTCTGCCGGTCATGGTCGGAGAATTCGGGACCATAAGGTTTCCGTCATCCGTGTAGTGGGCGGCAATGCGGTCCGCATCCCTGCCACCCCAGTCCTTCACGAAGGCAGCAATCTCGCCTTCGCGAAGAGCACGGGCATCCGCCTCGCGGCGATCAGGCGCCGGCGACTGCGCACGACCTGCGGTCAGAATCGCAAATCCCAAAAAGATCATTGACGAGTAGCGCTTCAGGTCTTTCCTCCGTCTTGCTTTCGGGATTATAGCCTAATCACGCCGCAACAGAATATTCATTGGCGACATCCTAGTGATCTGGGCTACAATGCTCGATCAGAGAGCGCGCGTTCGTCACGCTTCTATGCCCACGACGCCACGACCGCTTGCTGACGTGCCCGCCGGCCGGTTTTTTTCGAGTCGATGTTCTCCAGTGCACGACTTCCGGTCGTCTCCGAGTGTGCTGCTGGCGAGCGGTTCAGACAGATTGGTGCAGCTCAGAAAGGTGAAGAATGCAGCTGGCAGAAGACATCGCTTCTAAAGGAAACAGTCACGGCGCCGGTCGCCCGGCCGATCCGTGCGTCATGGTGATTTTTGGAGCGTCGGGCGATTTGACCAAGCGCAAACTCATCCCGGCGCTCTACAATCTCGCCAAGGACAATCTACTGTCCAAGGAGTTCGCGCTGGTAGGATTCGCTCGCAACGAGCTGACCAGCGAACAGTTCCGCGACGAGATTGGCAAGGAGATCGGCGAATTCGCCACTACCACGATCGATCCCGATCTGTGGCATTGGTTCTCGCGGCGCATTTACTATCTTTCGGGCGACTTCGCCGATCCCGCGGCCTATAAGGCGTTGAGCGAGTTGCTCACACAGATCGACAAGGAGCACGGCACGCGCGGCAATTACTTTTACTATCTGGCCACGGCCCCCAGCTTCTTCGGACCGATCATCACGCAGTTGGGCGAGGCTGACTTGGTGAAAGAGGAACATGGCTGGCGCCGCGTCATTATCGAAAAACCATTTGGCCACAATTATGAATCGGCAGTGGCGCTGAACAAAGAGATTCGCAAGGTTCTGGATGAAAAGCAGATCTATCGAATCGATCACTACCTGGGTAAGGAAACCGTCCAAAACATTTTGGTATTTCGCTTCGCCAACGGCATTTTCGAGCCGATCTGGAACCGGCGCTACATCGATCACATTCAGATCACGGTGGCTGAGACGGTAGGCGTGGAACAGCGCGGCGGGTACTACGAGAAAGCTGGAACACTGCGCGACATGGTGCCGAATCACATCTTCCAGCTCATATCGCTGACCGCGATGGAGCCTCCCGTTTCCTTCGATGCCGACGTGGTTCGCGACGAGCAGGCCAAAATTCTGAAAGCGCTCTCGCCCATGACCGACGAAGAAGTGCTCACGCGCACCGTTCGCGGCCAGTATGGCGAAGGCCTGGAAGGCGACAACAGAGTGCAGGGCTATCGTGCCGAGCCGTACGTTGCGCCGGACTCCCGGACGGAAACGTTCGTCGCGATGAAACTGTTCATCGACAACTGGCGCTGGGCGGACGTGCCGTTTTATCTCCGCACTGGAAAGCGGCTGCCGCAGCGCGCCACCAAAATCGTGATTCAGTTCAAGCGCGCGCCTTTCGTGCTATTCCGCAAAACCGCCGTCGATCAGTTGGAGCCGAACCGGCTCATTCTGCACTTGCAGCCCGACGAAGGGATTTCGCTCAGTTTCAGCGCCAAAGTCCCCGGTCCCGTAGTGCAGATTGGCGACGTGGACATGAACTTCAACTACACCGATTATTTCAACGCCTCGCCGCAGACCGGGTATGAGCGCTTGCTGTACGACTGCATGTTGGGCGACGCGACGCTCTTCCAACGGTCGGACATGGTGGAGACAGCCTGGCATGTAGTGGCGCCCATTTTGGACGTATGGGAGGCGCTGCCTCCGCGCCGCTTTCCCAACTACGCCGCGGGAAGCTGGGGACCGCACGAAGCCGACGAGCTGCTCGCGAAGGACCACCGCCATTGGAGCAATGAATAATGATTCTGGCGGGCGATATTGGCGGGACCCACACCCGTCTCGCGTTCTTTGAAGGAACGGCCGATCATTTGCTCCCGGTCGAGATCGAGATTTTTCCCAGTCCCCATTTTTCCGGGCCGGCCGAAATCGTTCGTAAGTTTCTCGAGATTCACAAGCATCCCGTGGAAGCCGCCTGTTTCGGATTGCCCGGCGCCGTAGTGAACGGCCGCGTGGAAACCACCAACCTTCCTTGGGTTGTGGACTCGAGCCATATGGCCGCCGAACTGGGTCTCGCGCAAGTGCAACTGATCAACGATCTGTATGCCAACGCGCACGGGATCGCGCTGCTGGGCGAATCGGATTTTGTGGTTCTCAATAGCGGCCTTATGAATGCGGTGGGGAATCGGGCGTTGATCTCCGCGGGCACCGGACTGGGCGAAGCCGGCTTGTTCGCCGACGCGCAGGGCGCTTACCATCCGTTCCCGTCCGAAGGCGGCCACACGGATTTCGCGCCGCGCAACGACCTGGAAATGGAACTGCTTCGGTACTTGCTGGGCCGCTTCGAACACGTGAGCTACGAGCGCGTGCTGTCGGGGCCTGGTCTGCACAACATCTATCAATTCCTGCGGGACACGGGGCGCGGCACGGAGTTACCCTGGCTCGCTGAGCAGATCGCGCAAGGCGACCCGCCCGCCGCCATCTCAAAATCGGCGTTAGAAGGCACGTCCGAAATTTGCGTCCAGGCGCTGGATATTTTCGTCTCTCTGTATGGCGCGGAGGCGGGCAACCTGGCGTTTGAAAATGCTTGCCACGGGCGGAGTCTATGTGGGCGGCGGCATCGCGCCCAAGATCATCCGCAAGCTGAGCAGCACGGTTTTTATGAAGTCGTTCACGGGGAAAGGGCGCAGTGGAGCGCTGCTGAAGGAAATCCCGGTTCGCGTGATCACCAATGATAAAACTGCGTTGTTGGGCGCGGGGCGAGTGGCGGCGCTGTCGTTAGTGAAACCCACTCCCTAACGGTCGCGGTTCAGAATTCGATTTTCAAGCTGAGTTGGATCTGGCGCGGCGTCTCGTTCAAGGGGCTCACCGCCGGAAAACCGGAAGCGTAACCTTGGCGGCCGTAGGTGGCGACTCCGAAGGTAGGGTCGTACAACTGGTTGTCGGGATTCCCCAAGTTCGCGTGATTTAGTACGTTGTAGGCGTCGGCGCGAACCCGCAGCCGTCCTGATTCGCCGAGCCACGGAAGCGGAAACGCGCGCGCGAGCGAGAGATCCAGGCTATAAAAGCCGGGACCGGTGAACGCATTGCGTCCCGAGCTGCCGAGCGTGTCGTTCGCGGCCGGCCCGAACGCCGCCCCGTTCAGCAATTGCACCCCACCAGGCACTGGCGCGGGATTCGCGAACACCGCCGAGCTTGAATTCAGGAGGTTCGCGCGATTGTTTAAGAGACTACCCGTGTCGGGACCATACACGGTGTAAGGCAAGCCCGAGCGAAATGCCGCGAGTCCGGCGATAGTCCAGTCGCGCAGTAAAATGCCGGGCTTCGATCGCGGGAATGGCGACGGCAAGTTCCAATACGAGAACAGCACCAGATTTTGCCGCTGGTCGAAATCCGAATTGCCGCGGTCCGAGTTGGGGTTGAATTGTTCGGAGAACGTCGAGCGTTGGCCCGCTGTCTCACCGCTTTGAATGCTGGTGAACGTTAAATTGAAAAAGTCTCCGATCAGCGGATCGCTTTGGTTGTCGATGGAATGGCTCCAGGTGTAGGAGCCTTGCAGCACGCCGCGATTCGTGTGGTAGCGCACGACGGCAGTCATCGCGTTGTAGTCCGAGAAGCCTTGATTGGCACGATAGGCGATGTTCGGCAGATCGTTGTTAAAGCGGCCGGTCCCGCTTGCGCCAGTGCCGCTCGACGTGGAGAAATTGCGGTTGATGACGTCGGTGGTGACCAGCGAGCGCCCATAAGTTCCCAGGCCGTTCACCTCCAGCGTCAGGTTGTTGGTAATCCTCTGCTGCACGCCTGCGAAATAGCTCTTCACTCGGCCATTGCGCAGGTTCGGGTCGACTAGCGTTAGGTCGGGAAACGTGCTGGCCAGCTTCTGACTACCTTGCAAGGTCGCAAGAACGCTCGACACCGGCGCCAGGAAATTCACCGGCCCCGAGAGCGAGATCACAGGCAAAATGATGTTGTTGCTACGAACGTTCTCCCACAGATTGTCGAAGGGTGGGTCATAGAAGGTGCCGAACGCACCACGGAGCAGTGTGCGGCCGGTGCCGAATAAATCGTACGCTGCGCCGGATCGGACTTCGAAGTCATTACTCGAGCGGAAGATTTGCTGATCCCCGGAGCCGCTCGGTTGAACGAGCGAGGCGCCAGCAAGCGCTTGCGCTAATCCTACGCCGGAGCTAAGCTGAACAAGAGCGTCCTTGGCTGGGCCGGTGTTTTGCGGTCCGCCGTAAAACTCGTAGCGGACGCCGTAGTTCACCGTAAGCCGCCGGGTGAGCTTGTAAGTGTCTTGAGCGAATAAGTAATCCTGTCCGTATTTGTAAGTGCGGTTGTAATTGGGTTGCTGAATAATGGGCAAAGCCGTGCGGTCAATCGCGGCTTCAAGATTGCTAGCGATTCCATTACCGAATTGGAGAATGTTCGAAAACAAATACTGGCCGTCGGCGCCGGCCGTCAGATACCCGTTTGAACTACGCAGCAGCACGCCGCCGCCCACCGTGATCAGGTGTTGGCCGTGCGTCCAAATCACGTTATCCAGGGCTTCCCAACTGTTGTTGACATTCTTGTAAGCGTAGAACGCAGGGCTGCCTGGCAAAGTCACGCCCGATTGCGCCACTCCATTCGCGAAGTATTGATCTTCGGTGGTCAGCGTGGGGATTTCCGGATGCGGCCGGTTCCATCCCAAGTCATCCGTGCTGTAGCTCGCCCGCGCTTCGTTCGTCAGATTCGCCTGGAAGTTATGTATGTAACTCACTCCGGCGGCTACTGTATTCTCGTTGAGCGGCGAGATGAAAGCTTTATAAGGAGTCCAGATGAAATCCGGCTCGCCCATCAGATTTATCAGCACGCGACCCATCACGCGATCCTTGCCATCCGGTGTGTTGTAATCCAGTCGTTCAATTGCCAGCGTGCGATTCACGGCCACAGGCGGCGCCAGCGTCTCTTCGGCCGTGGGAGCCTGGATGTTTCCGGTAACGGGGGACGGAAACGCAGTGAGCAATTGCCTGGCCGGCGAGTTTGGCGCAGTAAAGTTGTTCAAGAAATAGGGCGTGGGCAACAGGAATGTGTAGGGATCGCCGGCGCCACGGCTGCGGAAGTATTCATACGCGCTCGAGAAAAACAGACGGTTCTTCAGAATCGGGCCTCCCACCACGAACCCGGGCTGAAGTTGTTTGTCGATGGGGCGCGGCGCGCCAATCAAGTTTTGTTGAAACGCGTTGGCGTCCAGAGCCTCGTTCTTCAGATAGAAATACACCAGGCCGTGAAACTGTTCGCTGCCGGATCGGGTGATGGCGTTCGCGAGGAAGCCGGACGTTCGTCCATACTCGGCCGAGAAGTTGTTGGTTGAGATGCGGTATTCCTGAATCGCTTCCGGAGCCACAGTCACCAGCGGTCCGGTGATCAGGTAGTTGTTATTCTGCAGGCCATCCAGCATAAAGTTGGACGACGAGGGACGCTGGCCGTCCACCGAAATGCCGAGCCCGCGGCCGGTAGCGGAATCCGAGGTCACGCCGGGTTGGGTAATCAGCAGCGTATAGACGTCGCGGCCCTGCAGCGGAAGATTCTCGATTTCGTCGGAGTCGATCACTTCCGACACAGTGGATTCGAGCGGTTCGCTGCGGCCTTTCTGCGCTTCGAACGATCCCGACTTGCTGGGGTCGACATCGGGACCATAGAACGTGACGATGGTCTTTTGTCCCGGGAGAAAAACGCTCTTGTATTGGCCGGATTCCCAAACGTCGCTGAGCGGACGCAAACGGAAATCGAGCTCGATGCGCGCCGCCACGGTTAGATCCAACTCCTGTACCTCCTGCGATTGATAGGCAGGCGCAGTTACTCGGATTTCGTAGGTGCCTGGCGAAAGCAGGGGTAAGTAATAGTAACCGGATGCGTCGCTCGCGGCTGCGCCGGCGAGATTGCTAGTGGTGCTGGAATAGAAGACATTGGCGGCCACGGGCCTTCCCGTCACGGAATCGGCCAACTGGCCTGAAATGAGCCCCTGCGTGGTCTGGGAGTCGCCGGCGGCGGCGCAGAAGAGCAACAGGAAGACCGTGCGAAATCCCGTAATATTACGCACCACTCTAAAGCGCGATGGCCGCACTGTCGTAGTAAGATGCAGGTTACCATGAAGAAGAAGTGGAGGCACTGGGCCCTCTGCGCCGTGCTTGCGGCCGGAAGCGCGCTGGGTGCGTTGCTGGCCAGCGATCTCCGCTTTTTCCAAATTCTCAATCTCAAGGCTTATGACGCGCATTTTGTGGTGCGTTACTGGCTCGGCCGCCGGGCCGCCATTTCTAACATCGTCCTTCTGCTGGCGGACCAGAAGGCTCTGGACACTTTTCCGGAACTTCGACTCTTCTGGCATCAGCACTACGCCAACGTGATTCGCGCGGCCGGACAGGCCGGCGCTAAGGTGATCGGCCTAGATCTGGACTTCGGCATTCCAGTGGACAAGTACGAGCCAGACTTCGATCGATTCCTTGGCGAAGCTGTCAGCACGTCGCCCGTGCCGGTGGTCTGCGCCTATGCGACCGCTATTCATGCGAACCCGGAAGCGCAGCGGATTCCCATCAATATGCTCTCAGCGGCGCTCGGCTTGGCTGGCTTCGCGAACGTGACTGTCGATTCCGACGATTTTGTACGCCGCCAGGAGCTGATCGAGGCGCCGGCCCGGAACCCGGGTGGAAATTCAGACGACGCGCCCGCCGCGCACTCGTTCGCGCTACGAGTGGCAGAGAAATTCGCCGGAAGCGATGCCGAGTTCCAGAATGGCAAGTTGGTTTTCCAAGACCATATCGTTCCCATCGAGAAGGACCGGAGCATCTTTATCAATTACGCCGGGCCGCCCGATACGTTTCCCAGCGTCTCCCTGGCCGATTTCGAAGCGGCTGCCAAAGCAGGAAAGTTGGATCAGCTGCGGAAGTGGGTGGACGGAAAAATTGTACTGGTGGGGACAGACGCTCTCGACGACCGCCGCGCGACGCCGTTCTTTACCCTGTTCAGCGGAACCAAATGGCTTACGCCAGGCGTGGAAATCCACGCCAACACGGTACGTACGCTACTCACCCGAAGCTATCTCATTCCCGCGCCCCCGTGGGTGATGGTGCTGGCGCTGCTGCTAGCCACCGGGGTTACGGTGTGGATCACCACCTCCTTGGCCGCGGGACGCGCAGTTGCGTTCCTGTTGCTGGAAATCGCCGGAATTCTGGTGGCAACTCACCTATTGTTCGAAGGCGATATCTTGCTGTCGACCTCTGAGATTCTGCTCGCGACCTTTGCTTGCTTGGTGGCGTCCGTGGTCTATCGCTTCGCCACGGAGCAAACACGCGGCAATCTTTTTCATCGCGCCGTGTCACTCTTCGTTGGCAAGCAAGTGGCCACGTCGCTCGATGAGTCTGAGGCAATCGCCCTATCGGGCAAGCGCATGGAAGTGACGATCTTATTCACTGATATCCGTGGCTTCACGGCGTTCACAGAGCAGGTTTCCGAGGAGCGGGGTCCGGAAGTGGTGGTCCAGCTCTTGAACGAATACATGAAGATGATGGTGGGGATCATTGTCGCGTATCGCGGGCATGTCAACAAATTCATCGGCGACGGTATTCTGGCCGTATTCTCGGACGACGATGAAGGCGCCACGCCCGGAGATCATGCGTTGAGGGCGGTGCGTTGCGCCACGCGGATGGTGACTGCTCCCAGCCGGTTTGAAACTGGCGCTGGAATCCACACTGGTCCGGCGGTCGTAGGGAACGTTGGATCGGCCGATAAAATGGAATTTACCGTCTTGGGAGATACCGTTAACCTTGCGTCCCGGATCGAGAGCCTGAACAAGGACCATCAGACGAAATTGTTGATGACGGATGTTACGCACGGCAAGCTGGGAAGCCAGGTGAAGACGCTGCACTTAGGACAGGCGCCGGTGCGCGGCAAGGCGCTGCCGATCGATTTATATACGGTGGCATCGCTGGTGGTGAAGGCCGCGGTGAATGCGTAGAGGACCGCTTGCTCACGCGCGCGGCTCAGTAGCACTATTTCTGCTCTGCTCCGCCGGCTTCTGTGACACTAAGGAAGAGCCGGTTGGACTGGTTCTTTCAGCTACGGGAAGCAAGCTCCTGCGCGCCGACACCGAAACGCCGCTCGCGGCAAGGCCTGGCGACCTGTTGTTTTCCGGCGACGGTTTGAGGACCGAAGCCGGCCCTGCGACGTTCCTATTCTGCCCAGCGAAATCGCTTGACACGCTGTTGCCATCTGGAGAAGTCCGTTTGGATGCCAGGGCGCCCAAAGTGAAAGCCGGCAAGATTTCCGAGCAACCGGCGCACGCCTGCACGCTGCCGCAAACCTTGCGAGTGGCTGCGGCCAGCCAGCAGCACTACGGCGTCAGCATGACACGCGGGCTGCCGGAAGTCGCGCCCACGCCGCACGACAAGCTCGCCACCGATGTTCAAGCCGAGTTGGCTCCCTATGAGGCCGCCTTGGCGGCGAATCCGAAGGATCAGGCTGCGCTGGTCACCGAAGCTACGATCTTTGAGAATCACAACCTCAGTGCCAATGCGCTCGAGCAGTATCTACAAACTGCGCGAGCAGTGGCCGGACGCGGTTTGGATCAAGAGCAGAATATTCGAACTGGAGCAAAAACTCGCTGATCAAGCGTCTGCGGCGTCGGCATCGGCGCAAACTGCCGGCCAGACTTACGCGCTGTTGGTGGGCATCTCCAAGTATGCGAAGCCTGAATTGTCGCTACAGTTCGCTAACGCGGACGCGAGCGTGTTTGGAAAATTGCTGGAGAGCCCGCGCGGCGGCGCCGTCCCGAGCAACAACATCCTTTTGTTAACCGATGAGAAGGCGACCACCGCGGCGGTCCGCAACGGCTTCCAGGATTTTCTGAAGCGCCGCGCCGGTAGGAACGATACCGTCGTTATCGTGATTGCCGGGCATGGCACGGTGGAAGTGCCGGGCAGCAAGAATGCGTTCATCCTCACGTACGACTCGGATCCGCAGGACTTGACCAGTACGGCGCTCGCTGTCGATGAACTGCAATCGCTGTTTCAAGAACAACTCGGCAAAGTGGGCCGCGTGTTGCTTTTCGTGGATGTTTGCAAGGCCGGAACCGTCGGCACCATTCACAATACGACTATTAATTCCAACGTCCAGCATCTCGGCGATATCGAGGGCGACCTTTTCGGATTGCTGGCCAGCCGCCCGCGCGAAGTTTCGCTCGAAGGGCCCGAGTTTGGCGGCGGGCATGGCGTCTTCAGTTACTACGTCATCAAGGGCCTGGAGGGCGCGGCCGACACCAACAAGGACGGAGTGGTGGACGCCGACGAACTGATCAAGTACGTCAACGATCAAGTTCCGATGGCGACCGGGAACAAGCAGCATCCGCGCGAGTTCGGGACCTATGACAACATGTTGCGGCTGTCGGATACGAGAAAGCCGGGGATTGACGTTGCAAGAAACGACGTCGCGCATTGGCGCATGATTTTGGACTCTCGCAATGGTGGGCCGCTCTATTTAGCGGGGTCGCCGCAGGGCCAAGTACCTGCTCCGCAGGCGATGGCGGATAGATTCACGTCGGCCATCGACGCAGGCCGGATACTCCCCACCGACTCAAATAACGCCTTCACTGCCCTGCGGGACTTGAAAGCAACGGCCGCGCCCGACCAGTTTCAAGAATTCCAGAACCAACTCCGGATCGCTCTCGAAAACAAAGCGCAGGAAGTGCTGCTGCGATATTTGTCGGGTGACGAGGCGCCGCAGTCGCGCGATGAATTTCAACGTGGCGCACGCTATATGGGCGCGGCGCGCATGCTCACCGAAGAGTCGCTGTTCCTGGAGGGCCGGCAGGATTTCTTCCAAGGCCGCGCGCTGCTGTTCGACAAGAAGTTCCCTGAGGCGGCGAATTTGCTTGAGCAATCGGTGCGAATCGACCCGGGCGCTGCGTACGGGTTCAATGCCCTCGGCATCGCTTATCTGGAGCAAGCCCAGTACGACAAAGCCATTCCGGCTTTCCGCGACGCCGTCCGCCGCGCGCAGCACTGGTCGTATCCATTGCACAACGAAGCGCTGGCTTACGTCGAGACAGGCGACTATCGATCGGCGATCCGGGCGTATCAGGAAGCCATCCGGCTCACGCCGCAATATAGCTACTTGCCGTACAACCTCGGTCTGGTCTATCAGCGTCTGAACCGCCGCAAGGACGCGGAGGCAGAGTATACGAAAGCGGAAATGCTCGCGCCAAATTCCGCCGAACCATACAACGCGCTGGGCACCTTGAAGGCATCGGAGGGAAAGCGAACCGAGGCAGAGCAGCTCTACCAGCGAGCACTGCAGAAGAACCCGAGTTTGCTCGCGGCGCGGCACAATCTCGCGCTTTTGATTGCCGGCCAACAGGGGCGGCGTCCAGAAGCCATTCAATTGTGGCGGGAGAATTTGATGCAGTCGCCAGATTATCTTCCATCGCGCCTCAGCCTGGCAGACGCGCTTGCGACATCGAGTGACAGCCCGCAGGCCATCACAGAATATCGCAAAATTCTCGAAGCCAAGCCGGACTACGTCGCGGCCCGCATTGCTTTGGCGGATCTATTAGCGAAGACCGGAGATCGGGATGGCGCGCTAGACCAGTTACGACAAGTTACAAAACAGGACTCGCAAGATCCTGAAGTGTTCGAGCGTATTGGGGATCTGGAATCTGCGAGCCGGCGTCCCACCGAAGGGCGAGCAGCCTATCAATCGGCGCTGGCTCTTAAACCGGCGCGCGCCACACGCAAACGAATCGAGAACAAGCTGAATAACGCGGGAAAACCCTGAGAGAAGCGCCCGCCTTCCAACGGGCGCTCTCCATTACGGTCACAGTTCCTCAACCCGAGGGTGCGGCCTCACTACGATGGACGCGCGAAACAGCGAAACTGTTGCCACACGATCGAGATTCCGCTTCCGGCTAGTGCTTCTGGCCTGCTGACGCGGCTTGAGCTTTGGGAGCAGCCTTCATGCTTTCGCCGGGACGAGAGATATCAATGCCGCCTTTGAAATATGCCCCATCTTCAATGACGATGCCGGCAGTCTTGATGTCGCCGACAATGGACGCGCCGGTCCGTAGCGAAACTCGGCTCTCCGATTCCACATTACCCTTGACCGTTCCAAAGACAATAATTTCCTGAGCCTTGATGTTGGCGTTGATCTTGCTATTTGGCCCGACGGTAAGGCGGTTCCGCAGATTCAGCTTGCCATCGAGATCCCCGTCCAGATAGAGCTCTTCATCGCTGGTAACTTCGCCGATGATCTTCATGGATTTGCCGAACACCGTTAGCCCGGGTGCGACCGGAGGAGGCTGATGAGGCTGGCTGACAACCGGGGTGGCGGCCGGATGGCTAGACTGAACCGGTTGATTATGAATCATTTGTCCGTCATTTTGTTTTGACCACATAGCTCAGTCTACTCCCGCCGGAGGCCAGCGACAAGCTTTATTGTTTGCTAACGGTGACAGGAGTCGAGGATCCCCGACGTTCAAAAAACTTTGGCTTGTCGATACTCGCATCCACGACGACGTCGAAGAAGCCAATCATCATCTCCTCCCAGCTTTGTTCGCCGTAGCGGACCTCCGCCGTCGGATCGGGATTGTTGGGATTGTTGGGCGAGTTATCGAAATAACCAACCCATTCCAATCGAGTGCCGGCTTTGATCAGGCGTGGCTCGGCCAGCCGGTAGTTGAGTTGCCACTGAAAATCGTAGTGGTTGACCTTGAGCAGCGTTTCCACGTGGCCGTTCGGGCCGGTGATCAGGTATTCAAAGCCTTTTCCACGCAAATGCATGTGGGGAAACATGCTGATCAGCAGCGCATCGTTCGGCAGCGTGCCCGCGACCTGCACTCGATAGTTGGAATCGCCCGGTGGAATCACAAACCGGTCGTTACTCATCTGTAACGAAAGCACGGCCAGTTTGGGCCGCTCCTTGGCGAACACGACGCCGATGCGCGTTCGATCTTCGATGGCCTGTCCACTGGCTGTGTAGTGCATTTGGAGCACGAGATCCGATCCCGCCTTGACGCGCTTTGCTACGCCGGGTTTCCACTCATCGAACGCATTTCCGGGTGTGTACACCATCAAAATGTCGCTGGTAGTGAAACCCTTCGCCAGCGGCACGGAGAAGGTGGTCTGGCTCGGCTCTCCTGCCAGCCATTTCGACCCCGGCTCCCGGATGTAAACCACTGCATGGTGAACGCTGGAGCGGTTGCCCGGCCGCACTTCCACCTTCTGAATCCAGCGGTCCTCGGAAAAATGCGTCGGCAGAATCAAGTACTGATAGTCCACGGCGCCCTTCGCGGGAATAGCGAAAGCGTGCGGCATTTCAAAGACCGCATCGGGCGTTCCGATATTCCAACCGATCGGCCATTCGCGGGGCGGGGGAGCGTCCTTCGGATCGCCAGCGGACGCGCCTGCCGTCACCCATGCGGCAAGCGTGTCGAAGTCGGCCTGCGAAAGGGATCGATCGTTCGCGAAGCGGCTGTAATGAAGGTCGGCGAACCACGGCGGCATTTTCCGCGCGAGCACTTGTTCGCGAATCGCCTTGGCCCACGGCCGCGTCTGGGAATAAGTCAACAACGGCATGGGCCCGATCTCGCCCGGACGATGGCACTCCTGGCAATGCTTCTGGAGGATCGGAAGAACGTCTTTGTAAAACACCGGCTGGGCCGATGCAGACGCGAGTGCGGCGAAACTAATGAGCCATCGTAGCAACGTACTTATCGCGGCATTGGGCGGAACAAAAATGGATGGTCTCGCCGCCCACCGTCTCCTTGATCGAACTGGCGGCCGCGATGTAGGTTCCACAGACCGGATCCTTCTTCAATTCGCCGGTGAGCGGGACTTGGTTCGAAGCACGCGGCGCGCCCGGCGCATTGGAACCGGCTTTCATCGCTTGCGCGACTCCTTTGAGGAAGATTCCGACGATGCTCCTCAGCACGGAAATCGCTACCACCGTGAGAAGAAGATAGAAAATAACGCGAAACATATTTTGATCGCCGACGCGAGTCGACGGTCACTGCCTATATTCTATCTGAACGACGGAGTTACTCTTCCTTGTTGACTGCCTTGCGAGCCGCATCGATACGGGCCTGCGCATGCATAGCGGCGCTGAGCGCGGAGGCGAAGTCCATATCCTGTGCGGGCTTGGATAATGCCTCCTCCGCATCTCTGAGAGCCTGTTCCGCTTTCGAAACATCGATTTCCTGCGCCCGCTCGGCACTATCGCTCAGAATCCTCACAATGTTGTCGCGAATTTCGAGGAAGCCACCGGCAATCGCAAGACTGTAGAACTGACCGCCCGGCGTGCTGTAGGTAAGCGCGCCGATCCCAAGTTCCGAAAGAAGTGCGGCGTGATCCGGCAGCACTCCGAGATAGCCGTCCTTGGCCGGAATCTGCGCGCGAACAGCCTTCTCGCTCGCGAGCAGGCGCTCCGGTGTGGCAATCTCGATTTCGAACGAGTCCGCCATCGATTAGCCTCCGCCCTGCTTCTTCAATTCTTCGGCGCGCTTCTTTACGTCTTCGATGTCGCCCTGCATGTAGAACGCTTGCTCGGGCAGATCGTCATGCTTGCCTTCCACAACTTCCTTGAAGCTGCGGACCGTGTCGGCCAACGGTACGTACTTGGGTTTAAGTCCGGTGAATTGTTCGGCAACGTGGAAAGGCTGCGAAAGGAACTTTTGGATCTTGCGGGCGCGCGCGACAGTCTGTTTATCATCATCAGAGAGCTCGTCGATGCCGAGAATCGCGATGATATCTTGCAGATCCTTGTAGCGCTGCAAAATCTGCTTCACCTGTTGCGCGACGCCGTAGTGCTCTTCGCCGACGATGCGCGGATCGAGAATGCGGGAGCTGGAGGCCAGCGGATCCACTGCCGGGTAGATGCCTTGCTCCACCAAGCTGCGCGTAAGGTTGGTGGTGGCGTCCAGGTGGGCAAACGTGGTGGCCGGTGCGGGATCCGTATAGTCGTCCGCAGGCACGTAAATGGCTTGCACGGACGTGATGGACCCCTTTTTCGTGGAGGTGATGCGCTCCTGCAACTCGCCCATCTCAGTGGCGAGATTCGGCTGATAACCCACCGCCGAAGGCATGCGGCCTAGCAGCGCCGAAACTTCCGAGCCAGCCTGCGTGAAGCGGAAAATATTGTCGATGAACAGCAGCACGTCCTGCCCGCCTTCGTCGCGAAAGTATTCGGCGACGGTGAGGCCGGTGAGACCCACACGCAGGCGCGCTCCAGGGGGCTCGGTCATCTGGCCGTAAATGAGTGCAACCTTCGACTTGTTGAAGTCGTGCGGATCGAGCACGCCCGACTCCTGCATCTCATGCCACAAGTCGTTGCCTTCGCGGGTGCGCTCGCCCACACCCGAAAACACGGACACGCCGCCATGTTTCAGGGCGATGTTGTTGATTAGCTCCTGGATGATGACGGTCTTGCCCACGCCCGCGCCGCCGAACAGTCCGATCTTTCCGCCGCGAAGATAGGGCTCCAGCAGATCGATCACCTTGATGCCGGTCTCGAACATCTGCAACTCGGTGGCCTGCTCGTCAAAGGCCGGCGCTTGCCGATGGATGGGCCACCTCTGAGCGGTGTTGATCGGACCCATGTTGTCCACCGGCTCGCCGATGACGTTCATCACTCTCCCCAGAGTCTCGTTTCCTACCGGGACTTCGACGCCGTGGCCGAGGCTGATGGCCTTCATCCCGCGCACCATGCCGTCGGTAGGTTGCAGCGCGATAGTGCGTACGCGGCCTTCGCCGATGTGTTGTGCCACTTCCGCCATCACGTCGATGGGAACGGGTGTATCAAACCCTTCGCTGGTGATGTGGATCGCCGTGTTGATGACAGGAATCTGGTGCTCGGGAAACTGAATGTCGATGGCCGGGCCGGAAACCTGGATCACCTTGCCTACGACCTGCGTCTCTGTAGTAGTTGCCATAAATACCTCTTTAGTCGAGCGCGCTCTAATCTAGAGCAGCTGCTCCGCTCACGATTTCGATGATCTCTCTGGTAATGCTGGCTTGGCGCACCCGGTTCATCCTCAGCGTTAGTGAACTGATGACATCGGAGGCGTTGGAACTGGCCGCTTCCATGGCGGTCATGCGAGCGGCGTGCTGGGCAGCGTCGGACTCGAGCATGGCGCGATAAATTTGCGATTCGATATAGCGCGGCAGGAGCGCCGCTAACAGTTCAGCCGGCGGTTGTTCATAAATATAGTCGATCTGTTCCTGCTTTTCGGGAAACTCCAGCGGCAGCAAACGGGTCGTGATCAACTGCGACGCCATCAAGCTTTTGAAGTTGTTCACCACCACGTAAACGGAGTCGACTTCAGCCTTGCGGAAAAGCTCGATCACTTTACCTGCGATTTCCAGCGAATCTTCATAGCGCACGGCTTTCTGAAAAAGCGTGGTGTATTCGCCGGCGATCTTGGAATGGCGCCTCTTGAAGAACTCGCGGCCCTTGCGTCCGATCAGTTCCAATTGAACCTCGGACTCGCGATGCTCGGCGATAAACTTTTGCGCCGCGCGGATCACGTTCGAGTTGAAGGCGCCAGCGAGGCCGCGATCGGCCGTGATCACCAGCAATAGAATCCGCTTCTCGGGCCGGCGCGCCAGCAGGTCGATCTCTTCATCCTGGTCCTGTTCGGCCGTGGCGCTGCGCCACATTCACCAGCATGCGCTGGATAATTTGCGCGTAGGGCCGGGCCGCGATCACGCGGTCTTGCGCGCGCCGCAGTTTCGCCGCCGAGACCACCTTCATGGCCTTGGTGATCTGCTGCGTGTTTTTCACCGACCGAATGCGCCGGCGTAAATCGATCAAGCTGGGCATGGGCTACGCGGTGACGAGCGCTTCCTTGTGCTGGGAAACGAAGCGGTCCTTGAATTCCTTCAGGACCGTGTTGAGCTTGGACTTCACTTGATCGTCCAGGGTTTTCTTTTCGCGGATTTCCTGCAAGCAATGCGGGCTGCGAGTTATCGAGAAAACTTGATTTAACTCTGCTTCGAACGGACGGATCTGCTCCACCGCCAGATCGTCCAGCATGCCGCTGGTGCCCGGCGTAGATGATCACCACCTGTTTCTCCACCGGCACGGGCTTATATTGCGGCTGCTTCAGAATTTCCACCAGCCGCTTTCCACGATTCAACTGCTGTTGCGACGCTTTGTCCAGCTCGGACCCGAACAGCGCGAAGGCCGCCAGTTCGCGATATTGCGCCAGATCCAGCCGCAACGATCCGGCCACCTGCCGCATGGCCTTGATCTGCGCGCTGCCGCCGACGCGGCTTACCGAAAGGCCGACGTCGATGGCCGGCCGAACATCGGAGTTGAACAGATCCGCCAGCAGGAAGATCTGGCCGTCGGTGATCGAAATCACGTTGGTCGGAATGTAGGCCGAAATGTCGCCGGCCTGCGTTTCGATGATCGGCAGCGCCGTCAGCGACCCGCCGCCCTTTTCGTCGTTCAATTTGGCGGCGCGCTCCAGCAGCCGGCTATGAAGGTAAAACACGTCGCCGGGATACGCTTCGCGTCCGGGCGGACGGCGCAGCAGCAGCGAAATTTCGCGATACGCGGCGGCGTGCTTTGAAAGATCGTCGTAGATGCAGCAGCGCGTGGCGCTTGGTGTCGCGAAAAAACTCGCCCATCGCGCAGCCGGCGTAGGGCGCGATGTACTGCATGGGCGCGGGATCGGAAGCCGTGGCCGCCACCACGATGGTGTATTCCATGGCGCCGTAATCTTCGAGCGTCTTCACCACCTGCGCGACGGTGGAGCGCTTCTGGCCGATAGCGACATAGATGCAAATCACGTCGCCGCCCTTCTGATTGATGATGGTGTCGAGCGCGACGGCGGTCTTGCCGGTCTGACGGTCGCCAATGATCAGCTCGCGCTGGCCGCGGCCGATCGGAATCATGGAGTCGATGGCTTTGATGCCGGTTTGCAGCGGCTCTTTCACCGAGCTGGCGGTCCACAACGCCGGGAGCGATCGCTTCCATCGGGCTGCGTCTCGCTGGTCGCGATCGGACCTTTGCCGTCGATGGGTTCGCCCAGCGCATTCACCACGCGGCCCACCATCCCTTCGCCCACGGGAACGGACATGATCTTGCCGGTGCGGCGGACTTCATCGCCTTCTTTGATCTCCTGGTATTCGCCCAGCAGCACGGTTCCCACCTGGTCTTCTTCCAGGTTCAGCGCGATGCCGGTGACGCCGTGCGGAAACTCCACCATCTCGCCCGCCATCACGTTTTCCAGGCCGAAAATGCGCGCGATGCCGTCGCCGACCGAGATCACCGATCCGGTCTCGGAAACATTGACCGCTTTATCGTAGTTCTCAATTTCACCGCGCAGCACGCGCGCGATTTCATCAGCTTGGATTTGAGCCATAAGTCAATTCACCCCTATTCGCCGCCCGATTCAGCCCGCACGCTGTCCGGCTAGCTTTCTCGCCAACTGGCGCAGTTCGCCCCGCAGCGATCCGTCATATACAGTGGATCCGATTCGCGCCGATGACGCCGCCGAGCAAATCCGGATCGACGTCAAAACGCAGGCGCATCTGTTTCCCCGTTGAGCGCGACAATTCCGATTCGAGTTCCGCGCTCGCGCGTGCGTCCAGCGGCGCCGCCGAAGTCACTTCCGCGCGCACAAAGCCCAGCCGTTCGTCCAACTGCAGCTCGAAAGCTTCGCGGATTTCCCCGATGATCGCGATGCGCCGGTGATCGATCACCACGTAGACGAAGTTGCGGATCAGCGGCGATCTCGCCGGTCTTCTCCAGCAGTTTCGCCATCACGGCGCGCTTGCGCGAATTCTGAATGGCGGGCGTAAGCAGCGCGGTGCGCAATTCGAGAGATCCCTGAATCATCGCGTCCACGGCGCGCAATTGCGCCACGGCGTCCTCTGGCTTCAACGGCGATCCCGGCGCCATCACAACGTCCACCAGGGCGCGAGCGTAACGATTCGCAACGGCGGAGGCCATAAATCAGTTCGCCGCCGCCGCGGCGTGGCGCGCTCGTGCAGATCGTGCACGAATCCGTTCACCAGCCGATCTTGAGTCTCGGGGTTCATGCGGAAGCGGATGCGCCCCTCGGCCAGTCCGATGGCGAGCTCGGCGGCGTATTTCCGCAGCTCGTCTTTGGCAGCGCGGGTCATCAGCTCGATCTCTTGCACGGACTGTTCGTGGATTCTCTGCACGTGATGCTCGGTCTTCGCTGCGGATGCGTCGCTTTCGGCGGTCATTTCGGCATGCGCGCTTTCGCGCAGCTGTTGTATTTCGTCCTGGAGATTGGCCATCCGCTTTTCGACGCCGGCGGCGTAAGCGGCGGCTTCCTTGCTTGATCTTTGCGGCCTCGGCCAGCGCGCCCTGAATATCCTGGACTTGCTTTTGAAAAAGCTGCGGCACGTTCTTGCCGATTAGATAACCCAAGCCGGCGGCCAGAATCACGAAGTTGGCCCACTTCCACCAAATCATGGAATCGCCCTGCTCGGTGGCTTCGTTTGTTTTGGTCGCGGGCGCTTGCTGAGGCAACGCGTAAGACGCGAAAGCCAGGCCAAGCGCGACTGCAAGGGTTGCTCTGCGCATCAAGCGGCGGTCCTCTTCGAGCAATGTCTGCGCGATTTGTCGGCTAGATCGTTCGCGGTACCGGCCAATTGGCTTTTGGCTGCCAACGGCTTCCGCGGCCAGTAGTTGATCCGATTATGGATCAGCTCGTGCGCCTGCTGGCGGGCCGCGTCTAATTGGGCGCCCTGATCGCCTAGCCAACCTCGGCGCGCCTCTTCCTGTTCCTGATAGATCGCTTCACGCGCCTTGCGCAATTGGGCTTCAATAGACGCTGGTTTGTTCGGCCGCCCTGGCATGCGCCGCCTCAGCCGACTCCTGCAGGCCATCCGTGGCAGCCCTTCGCTTGGCCAGCACGTCGGCCATGGGACGGAAGAACATCGCCTTCAGATAGAAGTGGACAACCAGCAAAAGGATAATGGTCGGGATCGCCTTTAGCAGGAGTTGACCCAGGTCATGTAACGTCGATTCCATGATGTCTTTAGAAGGGAACTTGTAGACTACGAGAAGGCGCCTGCTTTCAGACGATAGCGCACGCCCAAAAACGATGTCCCAAAGAGGTTACCCTAACATAGTTGGAGCAATGAATTCAAGCGCTTCTCCCTGAAGGAGGGACTATGGCCGAGAAAGTTCCACAGACCTATGCCAATCATGCGCGGTTCCATCCGCCGTTTCACTTCTTTCTAGCTCCGGGCTCAATTGTGTTGCTGATCCTCGGCATCGTAAACGTGGTTCGGCACTATCGCCGATTGGACGCGTGGATGTTGCTGCTGATGGGGATTCTCTTTCTGGCGGCGGTGTTCTTAATTCGCCTGAATCCGCTTCGGGTGCAGGACCGGCTGATCCGGCTGGAGGAGCGACTGCGGCTCGAGGCACTGTTGTCCGCTGAGCTGAGCGCGCGCATTAGAGAGCTGACGGAATCGCAGTTAGTCGCACTGCGGTTCGCGTCGGATGAAGAACTGCCCACCTTGGTCGCGCAAGTCTTAGCCGCCAAAACGCCGGCCAAGGAGATCAAGCAGGGCATCGTAACTTGGCGGGCCGATATGTTTCGGGTTTGAGGCGAGTTCGCCAAGAAAACGCCACGAGAGGGAGCTCACTACCGTCCCAGGGTTGTCAACTACAATCGAAATAATATGCGCCGATCCGTGTTCCTCAGCGTGTCTTTCATCGCCGCGGTGCTTGTAGCGGCCGCCGCCAGCCTCCCAACACCCTCCAATCTCAAACCGGATGGCCTCCCGCCAATTCGCGACGACGTCTTCGACGCAATCAATCGCTATAGCGAGTACCGTACCGCGGCGTTGCTCGACTGGTCGCCATCCAAGCGAGAGATCCTGATTGCCACGCGTTTTGGTGACGTTCCTCAGATTCATCGGGTGGCGGCGCCGGGCGGAGCGCGCCAGCAGCTCACGTTCTTTCCCGATCGCGTGACCGAGGCGTTCTTCAATCCAGTGAATGGCGACGAGATGCTGTTCATGAAGGACGAAGGCGGCGCGGAATTTTATCAGCTTTATCTGGATGACTTGCACAGCGGAAAGATCACACTGCTGACCAAGGGCGGCAGGACGCGCAATACCAGCGCGGTATGGTCGCGCGATGGAAAGTACATCGCTTTCGCGTCCACGGCTCGCGACGGGGAGAACGGCGACATATGGATCGAAGACCCGCACAACCCGGGGTCGGCGCGTATGCTGATGCAGGCGAGCGACCCGGGCTGGGAGATCAGCGACTGGTCCGCGGATGGCAAAGAGCTGCTTCTGACTCTCGAGAGATCGGCGGTGGTCAGCGAGGTGCATTTGTTGGAGGTGGCCACTGGACAAAAGCGAAAACTCGGCCCGGACTCGCCGGACGGCGGCTGGTTCAATCCGAAATTCGCGAACTCCAGCCCAGGGGTATTCGCGATTTCAAACGCGGCCGGCGACAACGCGCAGATTGTGTACGTCGATCTCAGCTCAAAGCGATCGACCCCGCTTCGCCCCGATCTGAAATGGGACGTGGATGATCTCGCTGTTTCGCCCGACGGCCGCTATGTTGCGTACCTTGCGAATGAAGACGGTTACGGCAGGCTGCACCTATGGGAGACGGCCGCGCACAAAGATGCTCCGCTTCCCGCCGTGCCGGAGGGTGTTCTGGATGGTTTGCATTGGCGGCCCTCGGGACACGAGATCGGCTTTACTGTCGCATCGGCGCGCAGCCCCGGCGATGCCTATTCCCTGGATGTCGATCACGGGCAGGTCAGCCGCTGGACCTCCAGCGAAACCGGCGGCTTGGACGCCGGCGAGTTCTCGAACGCCCAGCTCATTCATTGGAAATCGTTCGACGGCCAAGCAATCTCCGGGTTCCTTTACCCGCGGCCTCGCGCTTCACTGGCCCACGCCCGGTGATCATCAATATTCACGGTGGGCCAGAGGCGCAATCGCGCCCCGGATACCTGGGTGGGGCAAATTACTACATGAACGAACTCGGCATCGCCATGATTTATCCCAACGTGCGCGGGTCGACAGGATATGGCAAAGCCTACCTGAATCTCGACAACGGCGTGAAGCGCGAGGATTCGGTGAAGGACATTGGCGCACTGCTGGATTGGATTAAGACGCAGCCCAATCTGGACCCAGCGCGCATCATGGTGACTGGCGGCAGCTATGGCGGATATATGACGTTGGCCGTGATGACGCACTATAGCGATCGCGTGCGCTGCGCCGTTGAACAGGTGGGGATCAGCAATTTCCGCACCTTCCTGGAGCACACCGAAGCCTATCGGCGCGATCTGCGTCGCGTGGAGTATGGCGATGAGCGCGATCCCAAGATGCGCGACTTCTTCGAGACCATTTCGCCCTTGAACAACTCGGCCAAAATCACCAAACCGATGTTCATCGTGGCCGGACGCAACGATCCTCGCGTGCCCTGGACGGAGGGCCAGCAGATGACTGAGGCGCTGCGCAAGAACAACGTCCCGGTCTGGTGGCTGGTGGCCGAAGACGAGGGGCACGGGTTCGCGAAGAAGAAAAACCGCGATTTCATGGCAGCGGCCATGGCCGAGTTTGTCGAGCAGTATCTGGTGGGAAACTGACGACGGTACGGAGCGCCACGGAAACGGAAGCGGCAGCCAGCATCCGTCGTAACCGAACATTCAAACTTCCGCTCGGTCAAGAATTTACTTGCTCTGGAGGCCAATTCCTAGGACACTGAAATCTAGCCCATGTCGCCGGAGGTAAGTACGAATTGAAATTGACCGAAACCGCGGTTTTTGAGCCGACCGAGCGGTGGACCGTCACCGACGCCAGCGAACTCTACGATGTCGCCAGGTGGGGCAAAGGCTATTTTTCCGTCGGCGCGAACGGGCACCTGTGGGTGCATCCCAGCAAGGAGCAGGCGCGAGGAATCGATCTGCGCGAGCTGATCGAAAAACTCGAGCTGCGCGGCATCGGGCTCCCCATTCTGATCCGTTTCGGCGAAATCCTCCAGCATCGGCTCGGCGAGATGTACCAGGCGTTCCAAAGCGCGATCTCCGAGCACAACTACAAAGGCGATTACCGCTGCGTTTATCCGATCAAAGTGAATCAACAGCGCCAGGTGGTCGAGGAGGTCTTCAAGTTCGGCCGGCCTTATCATTTCGGACTCGAGGCTGGCTCCAAACCGGAGTTGCTGGCTGTACTAGCGGTGGCCGATAACGAAACGCCCATCATCTGCAATGGCTTCAAGGACGACGAATACATAGAGATGGTGATGCTCGCCAAGAAAATCGGCCGGCAGATCATCCCGGTGGTGGAAAAATACACCGAGCTCGACTTGATCGTGAAGCACTCGCAGCGGGTGGGCGTGCGGCCCACCATCGGCCTCCGGCTGAAGCTCGCAAGCAAGGGTTCGGGACGCTGGAAATCGTCCGGCGGATATCGTTCTAAGTTCGGCCTCACCGTGAGCGAAGCACTGCAGGCGCTGGATCAAATGAAAGCCGTCGGCATGGAGGATTGCATCGAGCTGTTGCATTTCCACCTTGGTAGCCAGATAACCAACATCCGCCAAATCAAAGCTGCGGTGCTGGAAGGCGCCCGAATCTACGTAGAGCTAAAGCGCGCCGGTGCGGGCCTGAAATACCTCGACGTCGGCGGCGGCCTGGGCATCGATTACGACGGATCGCAAACCGATTTCGAATCCAGTGTGAATTACACGCTGCAGGAATACGCCAACGACGTCGTGTATCACATTCAAAACGTCTGCGATGAGGCCGAAGTGCCGCACCCGACCATCATTTCGGAAAGCGGGCGCGCCATCGCCGCCTATCATAGCGTGCTGGTCTTCAACGTTCTGGGCGTCAGCGGATTTGGCGACGATTCTTTCTCGCCGGTCCCGGATGATGCCGAACAGCCATTGATCGATCTGCAGGAAACCTATCGTTCGCTCAGTTCCAAGAATCTGCTGGAAGGTTTTCACGATGCCCAGCAAGCGCTGGATGCCGCGCTGAACCTGTTCAGCTTGGGCTATCTTCCGCTCGCGCAACGCAGCCAGGCAGAAACGTTGTATTGGGCCATCTGCAAGCGCTTGCATCGGATGGCTAAGGAGCTCGACTATTTTCCCGAAGAACTCGAAGGCCTGGACGGGATGCTGTCCGATACCTATTTCTGCAATTTCTCGCTGTTCCAGAGCATGCCCGACAGCTGGGCGGTGAAGCAGCTTTTTCCGATCATGCCGATTCACCGGCTGAATGAGATGCCCACGCGAAGTGGCGTGCTGGGCGACATCTCCTGCGATTCCGACGGCAAAATCGATCAGTTCATCGACCGGCGCGACGTGAAGCGTACGCTCCCGCTCCATCCATTCAATGGCGAGCCGTACCTAATGGGCGCGTTTCTGGTGGGTGCTTACCAGGAAATCCTGGGCGATCTGCACAACCTGTTTGGCGACACCAACGCCGTCCACGTGAGTTTGGGTGAAGGCGGCAACGTGATTCTGGATGCCGTGATCCGCGGCGACACCGTGCGCGAAGTGCTGGACTACGTGCAGTTCAACTCCAAGGTGCTGCTGGAAGAGTTCCGGCGCGACGTCGAGACAGCGCTGCGCGACGGGCGCATCGGTTACGAGGAATCCGGCCGCCTGCTTAAATTCTACGAAGAGGGGCTCAACGGCTACACGTACCTCGAGCAGTAGCGGCGAATCCGCCGAGTTTCACGACAACCTGCGGGTGATTTTGGTTGCCCCGCGAAATCCGCTCAATATCGGCGCCGCCGCACGGGCCATGAGCAACTTCGGATTCCGGCGTCTGCGCCTGGTGAATCCCTACCAGGTCGCGTTCCAGGAAGCCCGCTCGGCCGTGCATGCGCACCAGATCCTGCGCGATTCTCAACAGTTCCCGACGCTGGCGGAGGCTATCGCCGATTGCAGGCTGGTGGTGGGGACCACTTCGCTCGGCCACCGTGAGCTGCAACATCCGCTGCGCTCGCTCGAGTACGGCGCGCGTTTGATCCGCCGGACACTGGCCGCGGCGCCGGTCGCGCTGCTGTTCGGTTCGGAAAAATTCGGCTTGTCCAACGATGACATCAGCTACTGCCACTGGCTGCTGCGCATCGGGACTGAGGGCTCTATGAATCTAGGCCAGGCCGTCGCGGTGTGTCTCTACGAAATCGTGCGCAAGGCTGCCGCACCCAAGCCCGACAAACGCAAACCGGCTACTGCAGAGCAATTGGATCGGCTCACCACGCGGTTGACGGAAGTGTTGAACGCGTCGGGCTACGTGCATTCGGAAGGTTCGCCGGCGAAAATTCGCAGATTAGTCCGGCGTTTGAATCTGGCCGGCCACGATGCTGAAGTTTGGCTCGGGATGATCCGCCAGATAGAATGGAAGCTCAAGCGATGACACGGAACTTGCAATGACAAAGGTTCAGCTCGAATACGATCTCCTTCGGCCGCTAACGGACCACGACGCCGTTGCCGTGGCCAACGTGCATAGCTGGTACGGAATCCAACGGGTGCAAGTCGCGCCATCTCTCGACAAGCTGCTGGTGGAATACGACGCGTCGCGGTTGAGTGAAAAGGATGTCGAAGCCGGCCTGCAGCGCTTTGGCTTGCCCATTCAGCGCAAATGGGCCGTGCCATGATTCGTTCCATGAAATCGCGTCCCGGGCTGCTCCGCACGCGGGACTATCTTGCCGCGAACTTCAACGCGCGGATCTCTCTGGCCGAGGCGGCCGCGCTTGCCGAATTATCGCCGTTCTACTTCCAGCGCCTGTTCGCGGAAGCCTTCGGCGAAACTCCGCATGAGTTTGTGACGCGCCTCCGAATTGATCACGCCAAGAAGCTGCTGTTGGCCGGCAATCACAGCGTGACCGACATTTGCCTCGACGCCGGATACGAAAGCCTGGGCTCTTTCAGCACCCGCTTTCATTCCCTCACGGGCCTTTCGCCGGCGGCTTTCCGGCGCGAATCCCGGCGCGTGTTCGGCACGTCCGGCCGGAATTGGCCACTGTATTACATGCCCGCCTGCTTCCAGCATTTCTTCCTTGGTTCCTGAGCCAGGATCGCAAGATTCAAGAAGCATTCTTCCGAGGCTTCGCTTATTCTGAGGTCCGAAGGAGATGCAATGATTCAACGACTTTCTCACGCCACCATTTATGTTCTGGATCAAGACGCGGCGCGTGATTTCTATGTGAACAAGCTCGGGTTCGAGATCCGCATGGATCAAAGCATGGACAACGGATTCCGCTGGCTGACCGTCAGCCCCAAGGGACAGCCGGATTTCCAGCTCATCTTGATGCAAGTGGATGGTCCGAATATCCAGCCAGACGTCGCCGCAATTCTGCGCGGCTTACTGGAGCGGGGCAAACTAGGCGGAGCCGTGCTTCAGACCGACGACTGCCGCGCAACCTATGAACAACTGAAGGCCAAAGGCGTGGAGTTCGTTTCGCCGCCCACCGACCGCTTTTACGGCGTCGAGTGCGTGATGAAGGACAATTCCAACAACTGGTTCAGCATGAATCAGACGAAGTAGTAGCGGCGAAATAGCTGCTGCAAAATGATCTAATGGTTTGGTGACCCGTCGGGTAGCCAGAATCGTTGGCCTCTTGTTGTCCGGGTTGCTGCTGCTTTACGCTTCCGGCCCAGGCTTCCGCAGCCAGGAGAAACTCGACGAACATTACCAGAAGCACGGCGCTGAATTTGGCGCGATCAGCAAAGCCGAGTATTTGCGTCTCGCGCAGGAGTTGAGAGACGCGCCGGTCGGCGGACCGATCCTAGAAGCGCGCCGGCCCGATGGCGAGTTCAGCCGATTCGACCGCCGCCGTGGTTATTTCGGCGCCTACAATCGCAACGGGACCATCCGAACGTTCTTCATCCCCAACGCCGGCGAACGCTATTTTCAGCGCCAAGCCCAACGCGAACATGACTGACCAGGAAATGACCGCTTATCTGCGCGAGAACGGATACCCGGAACACATCATTCGTGCTGGACGCGCTGGATTGATCGAGCGCTGGCGCAAGTTCGTCGCCGAGGTCGAGAGCGGCTACAAGTTCGGCCTGGAAGACTACCGAAACGACCTCGATCTACGTGGAATAATCTCGATGCTTGGCATGGATGAAGAAGTGCAAGACCTGGACAAGCGCTTTGAATCCTTGCTGATTGATCGTGAGAAGCGGATTTGGGAAAGCTCTGCGGCCGACCCGTTCTGGGATTTTGGATATCCTAGCAATGCCGGGCCCGAGCTCTTGGAAGATCTTAAAGATGAAGGACTTGCGCCGTAATATCTCTATCTCAATAGACTTTAGGTAGATTCCTTTGTTACACTACACGTGATGTCCCAACTCGGCCATCTCCGTGTGCTAGAAGCCGAGAGCATCCATATCATGCGGGAGGTCGCCTCCGAGTTTCAGCGCCCCGTGATGCTGTACTCAATTGGCAAGGACTCCTCAGTCTTGCTCCGTCTGGCTCAGAAGGCCTTCCACCCCGCCCCCATCCCCTTTCCGCTCCTGCACATCGACACCACCTACAAGTTTCGCGAGATGATTGAGTTCCGCGATCGCTACACCGCCGAGATCGGCGCGAAATTGATTGTTTACACCAATCGCGAGGCCATCGATGACGGCGCTACGCCGTTTCGGCTCGGGACCCAACGCTGCTGCGGGCTATTGAAGACCAAGGCGCTGCTGGACGGTCTTCGGCAAGGCGGATTTGACGCTGCGATCGGCGGCGCTCGGCGCGACGAAGAGAAATCGCGCGCGAAAGAACGGATCTTTTCGTTTCGCGACGACAAAGGCCAGTGGGATCCCAAGAACCAGCGGCCGGAGTTGTGGAATCTGTTCAACAGCCGCGTCCATGCGGGCGAAAGCCTGCGCGTATTTCCACTTTCGAACTGGACGGAAATGGATGTCTGGCAGTACATCCACGCCGAAAAGATTCCCATCGTGCCGCTGTACTTCGCCAAGGAGCGCGAGATGCTGGCGCGGGGCGATTCGTTGATTCCTGTTGAGCAGCCGTTTATCCCCATGCTGCCAGGCGAAAAGCCGTTGATGGTGCGGTGCCGGATGCGATCGCTCGGCTGCAGTCCCTGTACCGGGGCGATTCGGTCGGACGCCGACACGCTTCCGAAGATCATTGAGGAGTTGGTGTCTTTCCGCAGGTCGGAGAGAGAAAACCGCGTCATCGACCACGATCAGGAAGGCTCCATGGAGATCAAGAAACGGGAAGGATATTTCTGATGGCCGCTGTCGCCGACCGCCCTTCCGTTTTCGATATCGAAGATTTCCTCGCCCAGGAGCAAGCCAAGGATCTACTGCGGTTCACTACCGCCGGAAGCGTGGACGACGGCAAATCGACGTTGATCGGCCGCTTGCTGTACGACTCCCAAAGCGTCTACGAAGATCAACTGACGGCGGTTACCAAAGCAACCGTAAACCGTTCGGCTGGACCGATCGATTTTTCGCTGCTCACCGACGGCCTGCGCGCCGAGCGGGAGCAGGGCATCACCATTGACGTCGCCTACCGCTATTTCGCCACCGCGCGGCGCAAGTTCATCATCGCCGATACGCCCGGCCACGAACAGTACACGCGCAACATGGCCACGGGCGCATCCACGGCCGATCTCGCGGTGATTCTGATCGACGCGCGGAATGGCGTGCTTCCGCAATCGCGACGGCATGCCTACATCACATCGTTGCTGGGAATTCCGAACTTCGTGATCGCCGTCAATAAAATGGACGCGGTTGGCTACGACGAGTCGGTTTTTCGCGCCATCGAAACGGAATTTCGCGGATTCCTCACGCAACTGATCGGGCAACAAACGGCTCCGTACACTTACTTCCTGCCCATGAGCGCGCTGGAGGGCGATAACGTGGTGCGGCCCAGCCGAAACATGGCTTGGTTCGCTGGCCCAAGTCTTTTGGAATTTCTTGAGACTGTTCCGGTGCACCATCGCGCTCGCAGCGCGGCCTTCCGCTTTCCGGTGCAGCGCGTCATCCGCCCGAATCAGGATTTCCGCGGCTATGCCGGTCAAGTGGTTGCCGGCGCGATTCGCCCGGGCGATAGCGTTCTGGCCCTCCCATCCGGACGGCGCTCGCACGTCAAGAGCATTGAAACTTTCGACGGACCTCTGGAAGAAGCGGTAGCGCCAATGTCGGTGACGCTCACACTCGAGGACGAACTCGACATTAGCCGCGGTGACATGCTGGCCTCCGCCCAAAAGACGCCAGAAGTAGCGCGGCAGTTTGACGCCAGCGTAGTCTGGTTGAGCGAGCAGCCGCTCGACCTCTCTCGTCGCTATCTGGTCAAGCACACCGCGCAAACCATTCCCGCGGAAGTGAAGGCCGTGCGGCATCGGGTGAACATCAAGACTTTGCAGCACGAACCCGCGGACCAGTTGGAGATGAACGCAATCGGGGTGCTGCGCATCGAAACCAGCCGTCCGATTTACTTCGACCCGTACCAGCAGAATCGCGCTACTGGCAGCTTGATTCTGATCGACCCCGAAACCAATGCTACGGTCGGCGCGGGCATGATTCTCGCTCCGGTAATCCTCGAACGTGACCGTCTCCGGGCCGCCGCGCTGGATCTCAAGCACGAACGCGTGACGCCCGTGGAGCGCATTGTGCGCTACCGGCATGGCGGCGAGACCGTTTCTTTGGGTGATCGCAAGAGCGTGGCTTGGCTGGTGGAACGCAGACTTTTCGATCGCGGATGCTCGGTCGCGGTGGTTGAGCGGCCTTCAGCCGAAACGCTGGCGGCGCTGGAACACGCGGGAGTGCTGGTCTTGCTTGTTTCCGACAAGGCGCCGGACTGGAGCCTGCCGGCGGATGACGCCGAAGCGGCGATCTTTGTGGCCTCGACGCTCGAGAAGACTGAAATTCTGCTGCGCAAGGAATCGCTGACCGGCGGCGAAGGGATTTAGCCGTGACGCTGGACCAAAAAATCGATAGCGCGACCGCTTTGATTCGTGGCATCTTCGCCGAGCACGGCGCCGACGCGTGCGTCACGTCCAGCTTTCAAACCGAATGCATGGCGCTGGTTGACTTAGTGACCGCGCAGCAGCCCAGCATCCCGGTGCTGTTCCTTGAGACCGGTTATCATTTCCCGGAGACCTACGCCTATCGCGATGAAATGACCGAGCGGATGTATTTGAACCTGGTGAATCTGGCCGCCTCGATGTCGGTGGCCGAACAGGAATCGCAGTTCGGCATACTGAATCAGACCGCGCCCGACCGCTGTTGTGGCATTCGCAAGGTTGGACCGCTATTCCAAGGCCTGAGCGGCTACGGCGTCTGGTTCACGGCCCTGCGCCGCGAGCAATCACCGACCCGCGCAAATCTCGCAGCCGTGGATCACTTCAAATTGCCCACAGGGCATCAATTGCTCAAAGTAAGCCCCCTGGCCGATTGGACCACGGCCGACGTGTGGGCCTACCTGAAGCGCCGTAACATCCCAGCGCTGCCGCTGTACGATCAAGGCTACACCAGCATCGGGTGCGCGCCTTGCACCACGCCGCCGGTCGATCCGAATAATCCGCGCTCGGGCCGCTGGAGCGGCCACAAGCTGGAGTGCGGCATCCACATTCAGAGCGAGTAAACAGTGGAAATCGTTCTCGGCTTCATCATCGCGGTAGCTATCGGCGTAACCGGCGTCGGCGCGGGAGTGATCACGGCGCCGGTCTTGATCCTGTTCATGCACGTTCCGGCGGCGCACGCCGTAGGCACCGCCCTGGCGTTCAGCGTGGCAGTGAAGATTCTGGTGGTCCCGATGCAGATGTATCGGAAACAGGTGGACTACCGAATCTTGGGCTATCTGCTGGCGGGCGGCATTCCCGGGGTGCTGGCGGGATCGTATATTTTGGCGAGGCTCAATACCAAAGGTTCGCAAGGAATTTTGTACGCTGCTCTCGGAACCACCGTGGTCGTGATGGCGGGTGCGAATCTCTACCGTTTGTGGCTCCATCCGGCCCGCGATGGCTCGCGCGATTGGTCGCGCTGGCTTCCGGCAATCGCTTTGCCGATCGGCGCCGAGGTCGGCTTTTCGTCGGCTGGCGCGGGAGCCATCGGATCGCTCGCGCTGTTGTGGATGACACCGCTGTCGGCCGCGCGCGTGGTGGGTACGGATCTATTCTTCGGCCTGTGTCTCTCGCTGATTGGCGGCGGCGTTCAAATTAGCGCGGGGAACTACGATTTGGCGATCTTAACGCAACTCGTGATCGGCGGAGTGTTCGGCGCGTTCGCCGGAACTTATTTGGCCGCCATCACTCCGCAGCGGGCGTTTCGCATCGTGCTGTCGGTGTGGCTCATCACGCTCGGCATCCAATTATGCTGGAGCGGAGTCAGGCAATTGTAGCCGAACTCGACCGCAAGAATTATCAAGACGCGAGCCGGTGCTTGCACTAAGATTAAGCCATGATTCGGAGCGCGCTGGCGGTACTCGCCGGCATCCTGGTGCTTACGGTTGCTTCGTTCGCGATCGAAGCCGCGGCGAACCCGTCAGCAATGAAGCTGTTCCCCGATGCGCTGCCGAATGAGTCGGCGATGAATCTCAATGTCCCGCTGAAGCTGTTCACACTTGTTTACACGATGTTGTGCGTGGCGGCCGGCGGGTACGTTACAGCTTGGATTGCGCGTCGCTCAGAGGTGCGGCACGCCGTAATCATGGGAGCGATCGAGGCGATCTTCACGGTCGCAGCAATGATGGCACTCCCCGGACACGCGCCCTTGTGGTCATGGGTTGCAGGAATTGTGCTAGTAATTCCAGCGGCGTGGTTCGGGGGCATGCTTCGCGCGAATCGATCTTGAGACGAGGCTGGTCGGCTTTTCCTGGCGATCGTCGCAGCCCGTAGCGCCGGAAAAATTGGCACGCCCGATCAGGCGGACCACCGCGTCTCCTGCTAAATTCGATTCGAGATGAACGAAGCCGAGCGATTGTCGGCCGTCGTACTGAACTCCTTGGATGAGGAGGGTGGAACTCCCGACGATCTCGCCCGTCGGGCTTTTCGGAGCCGCACTCAGTTTTATCGGCTGTTCCAAGCCCTGATCGACGAAAATCCTGCAACCATGCGGCGGCGGCTCTTGCTCGAAAGGGCCGCTTGGCAGCTCGGCCGAACAAAGCTTTCCGTCACCGAAATCGCGCTCGACGCCAACTACGGTTCGCTCGAGGCCTTCACACGAGCGTTTCGAAAAGCGTTCCGCGTTTCACCGAGCATTTATCGACGCATGGGCGCCACCAACAGTTGTCTTCCGGCGCCGAACGGAGTTCACTTCTGCGCGCCAGGCGCTAACACAAAAGGAGCTACTGACAACATGGACCTCTATGATCTTTTCTCCGGCACCGACTCGTGGTACACACGCCGCTTGTTGGAACACGCAGCCGCTTTGACCAACGAACAACTGGATCGCGCGCAGAACGGCACCGCGAAAGTCTTCCCGTGGGACAAGCCCGACCGCAACCTGCGCGAAATCCTGGAACGCATGGTGCAGACCAAGGAAGTTTGGGCGGCCGCGCTTGTCGGCGGCGATATGCCGGATCTGGAAGGCCAGCCGCCCTCAGAACGCACGCCGGCCGCACTGCTGCGGCGTTTCGAAAGAGCGGAAGCGGATTTTCAGCGCGTTCTCTGCGACGTGCGCGCCCGCAACGCCTGGAGCGACACGTTCGTTGACGCACTTTGCGAACCGCCCGAGACGTTCACGTTCGGCGGCATGTTCGCGCACGTGATCACCTTTAACGTCTACCGCCGATTAGCCCCTCTGAACGCGCTCCAGCAGCTGGGAGTTAGCATCCGAGGTTCCGGCTGCCCGAGCGAATACGAGGCCAGCGTTAAAAAGACGGTTGAAGCTTCAGATTAGGCGTCGGCCTTCTTGGCTGCCTCGGCCAAATGTAACTTGAAAAACTCCAGCGTCAGCGCCCAGGCCTGCTTCGCGGCTACGGGATTGAAGCTCGCGCGCGCGTCGCAGAAGAAGCCATGATCGGCCTTCGAAAACACGACGTTGACGTAATCCTTTTTGGCTTCATCCAGCGCCGTGGTTACGGCGTTCACTGCGTCTGGCCCGATGTGAGCGTCTAGTCCGCCCCAGAAGTACATGGTGGGAGCCTTCAGGTCCTTCAAGTGGTCGATCAGGTTTGGGAACATGGGACTCGGGCCAATGCCGCCGCCGTAATAGGAAACTGAGCCTTGCAACGGGACCGTGAGCGCGGCATGAATCGAGGTCCGGCCGCCCATGCAGTATCCGGTGGACCCCACCGGCAAATCCTTTGCCTCACCGTTTTTGAGCCATTGGTACGCCGCTTGGATGTCGGCTGCGAGGCCCGCGTCTGTAAGAGCCTGCATGTGCGGCATCACTTCAGCAAAGTTGGTGTAGCCGGCCTCGAAGCCCGGAGCGCTGCGATGAAACAGCTCCGGCGAAATCGAAAGATATCCCTCGCGCGCGAACCGTTCCGTGACGTCGCGAATGTGAGCGTTCACTCCGAACGCTTCTTGGAACACCAGCAATCCCGCCCGTGGCTTGCCCTCCGGATGGGCGACATAAGCGCGCATCGCGGTTCCATCGTTCACAGAGAGGTTAACGTATTCGGTTTTAGGATTCATGTTTTGCCTCAATGATATCGTACCCGCATTCGCTGAATATTACCCAAAACTAACCCCAGGCGTGCTGCATCTAATTGGCAGGTGCTTAGGTGATGAATATTCGCGGAGGGGGCTGGGCCGCTGATTTTCCAATCAGTTCCAAGGCAAATTGGATTGCTTGGTTACATAGCCGACTTGCCCAACAGATCGCGATCATGGGGATTGTTGGTGTGACAGCTGTCACTGCTGTCGCCTTTGAACTGAAAAATTCATGGGTCGAATCGAAGGTCTTTCGCGAAGCCGATCGCCATCTCTCCTATCAACTAATAGAAGGAGAGAGCAAGTCCATTCATTACCCCGCGGCAGGTCCTTATGACTGGACGCTTGGATATGCTCGGCTGCCTGCGTTTCTACCGCGCCTGGAAGCGAATGGCTTTCAAATCGAGGCGCAAGCTCACAGTTCGGGACTCCTGGCATCGCTCGTGGGCATCGGACTCTATCCGGTGTATCAGCAAAAAGATCAAGCCGGATTGCAAATTGTGGATCGGGATGGCCGCGCGATGTATTCCTTTGATCGCCCCAACCGCATCTATCCAAGCTATTCAAGCATTCCACCCCTGGTTGTAACCACTCTGTTGTTCATCGAGAACCGGCACATGCTGGATGCGCGGCATCCTACGCGTAATCCAGCGGTGGAATGGGATCGGCTGGGCAAAGCAGTCATCGATTACGGATTACACACGGTGGATTCCAAACACCGCGTAGAAGGTGGAAGCACGTTGGCCACGCAGCTCGAAAAGCTGCGGCATTCCCCGGGCGGCAGAACGAAGTCGCCGGTGGAGAAATTGCGGCAGATGACGTCGGCAACCCTGGAAGCCTACCAGGACGGCTCCACAACGCTTCACGCGCAGCGGGACATCATTCGCGGCTATATCAATTCGATTCCGCTGGCCGCGTCTCCCGGCTACGGTGATGTGCAGGGCCTCGGCGATGGCCTGTGGGCTTGGTATGGCTCAGACCTTTCCGCGACCGATCCATTGCTTCGCGCGCCGGAAGCGTCTCTGAACGCGCGCGAAATGCGCGCGCGGGCTCGGGCTTATCGCGAGGTCTTGTCGCTGCTGCTGGCTCTCCGATCGCCTCACTTTTATCTGGTCCAAGATCCAAACGCGCTCGAAAACCAGACCGACCGTTACCTCAGAGCGCTGGCGGAGCGTGGAATTATTTCAGCGCGATTGCGCAATCTGGCGTTGCGTCAAAAGATTGCTCCGATGAGGCGCGCTCCAGCGGCGCGGGCGTTGAATTACGTCGAGAACAAAGCCCCCAACACCATTCGCATGGCCTTGCTGCCCGTGCTTGGGCTCAACGATACGTACGAGCTGGATCGCTTGGATCTGACGGTCCAGACAACGGTCGATCAGGCGGCGCAACGGGGTATCACGAAATTCTTCGAACAGATTGCCGATAAGAAGCAAGCGGCCGCGGCCAACCTTACTCAGTATCAACTGCTCGAACAAAGCGATCCCACGAATGTCGTTTACAGCTTTGCGTTGTACGAGCGGAAACCGGGTGTCAACGTCCTGCGGGTCCAGACGGACAATCTGAATCAGCCGCTCAACATCAACCAGGACACCCGGCTGGAGTTGGGCTCTACCGCCAAGCTCCGTACGCTGATTAACTATCTCGAAATCGTTGCGCAACTGCATCAACAGTGCGCGGGCAAAACTGCCGAGCAATTGAAGGCCGTTCCGATCTTGCCTGACGACCATTTAACGGAGTGGGCGGTTCAGTATCTTGCTACGGCGCAGGATCGCAGTGAAAAAGCGATGCTCGAAGCAGCGCTTCAGCGTAAGTATTCAGGCAGTCCTGGAGAAGCGTTCTTTACCGGCGGCGGACTGCACGTGTTCGCAAACTTCGAGAAGTTCGAAAACAGCCAGAACTTCACCGTCGCCGGCGGCTTCCAGAATTCGGTGAACCTGGTGTTCATCCGCTTGATGCGCGACATCGTGAACTACTATCGCTACCGCGTGCCCGGCGCCACGCCGGCGGTGTTGGACGACTGGGACAATCCCGCGCGCCAAAAATATCTGGCTCATTTTGCCGATCAAGAAGGCAAAGTTTATCTTTCGCGGTTTTATGCGAAGTATCGCGGTGAGACTTCGGATCAAGCCCTGGAAACATTGCTTCGCAGCGAGCACCTCACTCCGTTGCGTGCCGCGGTGACTTATCGTTCCGTCTACCCGCAGTCCGGGCTGGACGACTTCACGGCGTTCCTGAAAAGGCATTTCCCTGCGAACGTGCTCGTCAAGAAAAACGATCCAGCCGAGCTCTATGAAAAATATGGACCCGACAAGTTCAATCTGGCAGATCGCGGCTATCTGGCGCATGTTCATCCGCTGGAGCTGTGGATGCTGAATTATCGCGAACAGCATCCACATGCCGACTTCAAGGAACTCGCGGCCGCGAGCACCCAGCTCCGCCAGGACGTTTATTGGTGGTTGTTCCGCAGCCATTACAAGCACCAGCAAGATATTCGTATTCGGACACAAATGGAAGAAGCTGCGTTTCGTGAGATCCACAAAGCGTGGAAGCGCCAAGGCTATCCATTCGATTCGCTGGTGCCATCTTACGCCACTACGATCGGAGTGTCGGGTGACACTCCGGCGGCGCTCGCGGATTTGATGGGCATCTTAGTGAACGATGGAGTGCGCAATCCCACGCTCAAGATCGAGCGGCTACACTTCGGCAAGGATACGCCGACTGAGACCGTGCTGGGCCACCAAACCGTTGCGGGCCAGCAAGTGATCGCTCCCGAGATCGCCGCGCTGGTGCGCCAGCAATTAATAGGCGTAGTCGAGAATGGCACTGGGCGGCGCATGCACGGCGGCATCACCATGCCGGACGGCCAGATGATTCCCGTGGGTGGAAAGACCGGCACGGGCGACAACCGCCTGGAGAGGTTTTCAGCCAACGGTCGGTTGATTGGCGACAAGGCCGTGAGCCGGACGGCGACCTTTGTGTTCATGATCGGCGACCGGTTCTACGGAACCGTGCTCGCTTATGTTCCGGGATCCAAGGCAGCGTCCTATAAATTTACCAGCGCGCTGGCGGTCCAGATCTTCAAGGACTTGGCGCCGAAGTTGGAGCCCCTGATCGCTCGAGAAGACCGGCAGCCAGCGGCGCCCGCGTTGCTCTCGAGAATCGAGCGACCAAAGCTTGCCTCCAGCATCCAATCCCATTAGCTTGAGCGCTTTGCGTCTTTGTCTGTTTGTCTACTGACAAATAGGTGATAAAATCAATAGGATCAGCTAGATGCCAATTTCCGTCGCCACCATAACTCCACCGGTTTCGCGCTTGGTCGCCACGGACCTGCTCCAACTGATTGGAAACACGCCGCTCATTCGCTTGGAACGGATCGCCCGGCCTTATCCCGGCGTTGAAATCTTCGGCAAAGCCGAGTTCTTCAATCCCGGTGGATCGGTGAAGGATCGCGCCGGACTGAACATGATCCTAGATGGCCAGCGCACCGGTAAGTTGACGCACGAGAAGATCATTCTGGACGCCACCAGCGGGAATACCGGCATTGCTTACGCCATGATTGGCGGCTACCTAGGGTACAAAGTGAAGCTGTGCCTGCCCAAGAATGCCTCCATGGAGCGCAAGCATGTGTTGCAAGCCTATGGGGCCGAGATGGTCTTCAGCGATCCTGGGGAAGGGTCGGACGGTGCGATTCGTTTATGCCGCGAAATTTACGAAGCGGATCCCGAGCGATATTTCTACCCGGATCAATACAACAATCCGGCAAATTGGAAAGCGCATTACGATGGGACGGCGCTCGAGATCCTGGCGCAGACCGATGGCCGTATTACGCAATTCATCGCCAGCATGGGCACCAGCGGCACGTTCATGGGAACAACCCGGCGACTGCGTGAAGAGGTTCCTGGCGTTCAATGCATTTCAGCGCAGCCGTCGTCCGGTTTCCACGGTCTCGAAGGCCTGAAGCACATGCCGACCGCCATTGTGCCCGGCATTTACGACCCGGCGCTGGCGGACGACAACATCTGGATAGAGACTGAAGACGCGTATGCGATGTGCCGCAAACTTGCGCGCGAAGAGGCGCTGCTGGTTGGCATCTCGTCGGGAGCGAATTTAGCGGCTGCGTCGCAGGTGGCGCGCAAAATCGCCGACAGGGGCGAGCGCGGTGTTATCGTGACCGTTCTCTGTGACGGCGCGTACAAGTATCTAAGCGAGCCGTTCTGGAATGATTAAAATCGAGAAGCCAGCTTGGGAGAAAATGGTTTCCCATGTCGAAAGCACGTTTCCGAAAGAAGGCTGTGGCTTGATGATCGGCTCGGACGGCGTCGTGCAAGAGGCCGTGCCTTTGCCGAATTCGTATACCGGGCCGCAGGAAGACTTTTTCGTGATCGATCCTAAAGACCTGCATCGTGTAGATCGCGAATCTCGGGCGCGCGGGCTCGACGTGTTGGGCGTGTTCCATTCGCATCCCAATTGCGACGCGTATTTTTCCAAGCGCGACCTCGAGCATTCCTGCCCCTGGTTCTCGTACGTCGTGCTATCGATAAAGAATGGGCGTTTTGATCACGCCAATAGCTACCGCCCGGATTTCGACCAAACGGAAGCTCCCAAGGAAGAACTGACTTATGGCTAAGATTTTGATCCCCACCCCGCTCCGCCAATTTGCCGACAAGCAGGACTCGGTGCAGCTCGCGGGTTCCACCGTGGGCGAAGTGCTGAAGTCGCTCACCGGACAATATTCGGAGTTGCGCCGCCACCTGTACAACGACGAAGGCAAGCTGCGAAGCTTCGTGAACGTGTATGTGAACGACGAGGACATCCGCTATCTGAACAAGGAAGCGACCCCGTTGAAGGACGGCGATACGGTATCGATCGTCCCGAGCATTGCGGGCGGTTCGGCTGGTGTTGTCGCCCCGCCTGCTCCTCCGCTGACGCTTTCAAAAGACGAGATCCTGCGCTACAGCCGCCACTTGATCATGCCCGAAGTCGGCATGGAGGGGCAGTTGAAGTTGAAGAGCGCGAAAGTCGCGCTGATTGGAACCGGCGGGTTGGGCGCGCCGCTTGGAATGTATCTCGCAGCGGCGGGCATCGGCCGGATCGGCCTGGTGGACTTCGATGTCGTCGATTTCACCAACCTGCAGCGCCAAGTGATCCATGGGACCAAGGACGTCGGCAAGAAGAAGCTGGATTCGGCGGCGGAGACCATGCTCGATATTAATCCTTATGTCGAGATCGATCGCCATGAAACCGCGCTAACCAGCGAGAACGCGCTCGGTATTTTGAAAGACTACGACATCGTGGTCGACGGCACCGATAATTTCCCGACGCGGTATCTGGTGAACGACGCCTGCGTGCTACTGAAGAAGCCGAACGTATACGGGTCGATCTTCCGTTTCGAAGGCCAAGCTACGATCTTTGCCTATCCCGGTGGTCCCTGCTATCGATGCCTGTATCCGGAGCCGCCACCTCCGGGCCTAGTTCCAAGCTGCGCTGAAGGCGGCGTCCTCGGCATTCTCCCAGGTACCATCGGATTGATCCAGGCCACCGAAACTGTGAAGCTGATCTTAGGCATCGGCGAGCCGTTGATCGGCAGGCTGGTGCTGTACGACGCGCTGGCCATGCGGTTCCGCGAACTCAAGCTGCGCCGCAATCCCGAATGCCCGGTGTGCGGCGATCATCCGACTATTACGAAGCTCATCGATTATCAGGAATTTTGCGGCATGCCGAACCAAACACATCAGGAGGCGCCCATGGCTGGCGGCATTGACGGCGACATCGATCCCGTCGAGGTGAAGTCCAAGATTGACCGAGGCGATCGTTTCGTGTTGATTGACGTGCGCGAACCGCACGAGTATCAAATCTGCAATATCCCGCAAGCCAAGCTGATTCCGCTCGGCGATCTGCCCAAGCGAGTAAACGAGCTCGACTCCGCCGACGAAATCATCGCGCATTGCAAGAGCGGAATGCGCAGCGCCAAAGCCGTCGACTTCCTGAAGCAGGCCGGGTTCAAGAAGGTTCGCAATATGAAGGGCGGAATCCTGGCCTGGAGCGACAAGGTGGACCCGAGCGTCCCGAAGTATTAGTGCGCCACGGGCCCTAGGATTCCGAAGTCAAAGCCCAGCCGGAGCCAGCGAGCGCTTGGATCGAAGGGTGTGGCGAGAGCGTATTCCCCGGGCCTGAGATTGGTAGTGGGCTTGATAGCCACGATATCGCCATTCACGGCCAGAATCCCCAAGTCCGTCAGGTCTTTGTCCCGATAGTGCGCCCATTCTTTGAAGTGTCTGCTAATTGGCATCACTATTTCGCGATAGTCGTATTTCGGCACCATGTGAATCAGATAAAGGTTCTGCGGACTGATGCCGTGCAGATAGAAAGTCGGTCGGGAATCATTGCCGATCTGAATCATGGAATGCCGGCCCGGAATATCCGCCTCCGCGTGATCCGACCCGACGTTGAGGACTTCCAACGCTACCGATCTTTGTTCGTCGAAGGGCATCAGAACCGTGTGCGATAGCGTCACCCATTCGTTGGAAGCACGGTAGTAGATGCCCCGTGCGGAGGGAATGCCGGCGAGGTTGATGTTCGCGGGCGCAGTTGGCGGCGGGTTATCCTCCGCGATCAAAGCAACGCCAAGAAGCGTGGCACAAGCGGTTGAAGTAGCTATGAATGTTCGGCTGGTCATCATGGCCAAGGCCCTCCTTAGCGTTTGACGGGAGGTTGGCCAAAATTAGTACACGCGGCAGTACTACTTGTCGGCGGGCGGCTTCTCGGCCGATTCCTTAGCGTCTCTGCTGACCTGATGCTTGTCGTTGTGGAAGTTCGACCACTCGCCTTGTTGCGGAGGCTGTAACATTACTCCTTCGTCCGTACATCCAACGCTAAGCAATGAAAAGATCGCAACGAGAATGACCGCCAAGATCCGCATACTTCGCCAATGTAGCATACGCCAGGCCTAATTATTTTGCGCCTGCTCCCGCTTCGGGAACATCAAGTCCTCTGCGGTCGTTTGCATCGGAACCGCGACATCGAAGAACCCGATCATCATCTCTTCCCAAGTCTGTTCGCCGTAGTGAACTTCCTTGGTCGGGTCGGGATTAAAGCGATTGTTGGCCGAATTGTCGAAATGCGCCTCGCATTCGATCACTGTTCCCTTGGGCAGCTTCTTTTCCACCGCCAGATCGTAAGTAAGCTGCCAGTTAAAGTCATAGTGCGGCACGCTCAGCAGAACTTCCTTCTTGCCGTCGGGGTAGGTGGCGCGATACTCGAAGCTGCTGCCTCGGAAATGCATGTGCGGCAGAAAATTCACTAGCGTGGCATCCTGCTGCAAGGTCATCTTCGAGTTCACTTCCGTGTCCCGCGCGCCGGGAGGAATGGAAAACGTCACGTTCGCTGTGTTGATCGTCAGCATGCGCTCGGCCGGCGGCTCCTTCGAAAATACCAGCCCGATCTTCGAAATATCAGTGCCCGCGGTTCCATTAGCCGTGTAATGCATCTGCAGCACCAGGTCCGAGCCAGCCTTGATCAGCTTCGCTCTGCCCGGCTTTATCACGTCTGGAAGATTTCCAGGCGCGTACGCCACAAGGAAGTCGCCGGGAAATGGAATGCCGGGCAACTTCGCCTCCGCCTCTTCCTGTTTCTTCTGATCTTCCGGGCTCAAATCCGGTTCCTTCGGAACATAAGGCACCCCCGGCTTGGCATCCTTCATCCACGGATTGCCGGGTTCGCGCACGAACGCGATGATGTGATGCACCAGCTTGGTATCACCTGGGCGCGCTTCGGCCAGCTGCACGTATTTGTCCTCGGTGAAACCGGTCGGAATGACGATGTACTGATAATCGATCGTGCCCGAGGTCGGAACCTGATAGGGGATCGGCATTGAAAGCACGACGTCCGGCTGTCCGATGCGCCATCCCTGCACCCACTCGACAGGCTTCGGAGCGTCCTTCGGATTACCCTCGGGCGCACCCGCTTCCACCCACGAAACCAGCGTGTGAATGTCGGCCTCGGAGAGCGACCGGTCGTTGGCGAACTTGCCGAAATGGGGATCGGCGAACCATGGCGGCATCTTCTTGGTCAGGACGGCCGTCTTGATGGCCTTGGCCCATGGCCGGGTGCTTTCGTAGGAGAGAAACGATGCGGGTGCTGTTTCGCCGGGCCGATGGCAAGTCTGGCAATTCTTCTGTAATACGGGTAACGCATCCTTATAAAAGGTGACGCCAGACGATTCAGTTCCAGCTTGTGCGAGAGTTATGGAGCCGAGAATACACACTAGATAAAACCGCATGAAGTACCTCCAGTCGGGCCTATACGGTATGATACGCCACCTACTGGAAGTAGGTTCGGAAAAAATCTAGCGAGGTAAACACAAAACATGTCAAATCGGTTATCATGGACCCTTATAACCAATACGTCATATAGGGGCTAGCGTAATGGACTCTCACGCCACTGGCACATCCGCATCACCGCACAGGAAGTGCGTACCCGAGTTGGATCTCTCCCGATTTCGAAAAAGGTCGGGCATTTCACTGGAAGAGATCGTGGAGCGCACCAAGATCAGTTCGCGATTCCTGCAGGCCATTGAAGACGAGCAATTCAATCAATTGCCCGGCGGAATCTTCAGCACCAGCTACCTCCGCCAGTACGCGGCGGCTATCGGGTACGACGAAGACGCCCTGATCGCGCACTACATCCAAAAGACCAATCCCTCCGCCGCGATCCCCAAACCGCCGCAACAGGAGACGGGCGGCCGCAAGCTTCTGAATCGCTGGTTGGGGACTGCCGCGCCGGCGCCTCGCTAAGGACTTCCCGCCAGCTATTCCTTGGCGGTGGTGTTCGTACCGTAGTGAAATGACGACGAAATCACGCGGTTGGAGGAGTCCACCAGCGCTGTGGCTCCAAATGGGAATCGCCAGTCAGTCACATTCACGTCTTGCGAGCGTTCCGGGCTGTCGGCCGTGCTGACGGACCAAAGCGGGTACTGTGCGAAGCCCAGAAACACCTTGAAAGGATGCGCTTGGCGGGCGGCATCTATGGCTGGGCTTGGCGCGGGCTTATAGATGATGGAACCGGCCTCCGGATCGAATTCCTGGCGCACGTTGACCAGAAAATGCATCACAAACTCCGGCCGCTCAATCCAGCCCAGCCATTCCAAAGGACTGATGCCGGCTGCGGGAAATGCAGCCGCGCGTGTCGGTGGGCCCTGATGGTAAACCCGCGAGTTCAAGATTTCGATCGCGCGCTGGTGCGAGAGAAACCGGCCGAAATCGTAAATCAGGAAAAACGACAGCGCAAAAATTGCCATGCCTCGGCCCGCGCCGGCTTGTGCGCCGATCTCGGAGCTGACCAGCTTTCCCATCATCGGCCCTAGCCATCCCAATAGCAGCACTGCCCAAACCAGCAGGTCAAAGAGATTAATAAGATCCAAATGAAACCACTGGGACGAGAAGGGAAACAGCAGCCGGATGCCATATGCGTTGGTCCAGTCCAGCAGAAGATGGCTGGCGACTCCGATGCCGGCGAGCCCCCACGCCGGTAACCAGCCTCGCATAGTTCGCCCGAAGGCGCAGGCCACCAGCACGGACAATAGCGCCATCACCGGCAACGCCGCTATGGAGTGCGTAATGCCGCGATGCTGCTCGAAATAGAACAGCGGGCCGCGCGTGATCGTCACAAAATCGATGTCCGGAATATTGGCCGACACGATCAGCAGCAGCGTGGCTCGAGGATAAAAGCGATTCAAGCCGGCGCGGCTCAGCATCAACCCGGTCAGCGAGTGGGTGAGGTTGTCCATGCCGGGTCATTGACACTGGTGGGGACGCTGGCTGGTCTCCGCGCGCGAAAACCCGGAGGCATCAACAGCGTGAGTGCATTGGGAACGATCTCGACACGCGCCGGTGTCACGCCGGCATACTCGCCATCCACCTGAACATGGATCTTCGAATCCTGGGGGCTCGAGAATACCGCGTGGCGTGTTCTCAGAATGGTGATGCCGCGCATGGTGTGTTGCTGGTGAACTACTATCGCCAGCATGTACTTCAGGAAGCCGAACGAACTTTCGCCTTCAAATAACACCATCTCGAACTCGTCGTCCAAAAGCGAAATGGTGGGAGCGATTTCCAGATCGCCGCCATAATTGCGGACACGGCTCATCAACGCAAAGCTCGCGCGATACTCGCGGTCGTTCGCCCTTACGGTGAATTCGGGAATGCGGTGCCCCACCTTCGAGAATCCGGCAATCCAGTACGCCACTTTTCCAGTCGCTTCCTTGAGCCGCGGATTTATGTTGTAGACAATATCGGCATCCAAGCCGACGCCGGCCATCATGAGGAAATACCGTGGCGAGACCTGCTCGGCGGTTGAGGAGGCATGGTCGGTGCTTGAGATCGTTCCCAGCGCGATGCGCTCTTGGATCGCATCTGGGAGTACTGCGGCAGCTCGTTCCATGGTGTTTCCCAAGCCCATTTCGTTGGCCAGGACATTGGCGGTTCCGGCCGGAAGAATGCCCAGAGGGACGTCGGAAAACGCCATTCCGTTCACAGCCTCGTTAATGGTGCCGTCGCCGCCGGCTACCAAAATCAGTTCCGCTCCGCGATCTACTTCCTGGCGCGCGATTTCGCCAGCGTGCCCGGGGCGGGTGGTGGCAATGGAATCGAAAGTCATCCCGCGCGCGCCCAGTACCTCGATGGCACGTTGCAGGGCATGGCTTCGCCGTCTGATGCCGCCCGCGTAAGGATTGTAAATGAGAACGGTTCGCCGGTGAATAGTACCCTAATTATAGTAGATGCTCACCAAGAACGTAGAGGCAGAACTGGAAGATCTGCGCGAGAAGCTGCATCATCACGAGTATTTGTATCACGTACTCGACCAGCCAGAGATCAGCGACGCCGAGTACGATCGGATGATGCGCCGGCTGAAGGAGCATCGAAACCGCGCACCCGGAGCTCGTAACGCCCGATTCGCCCACGCAGCGCGTCGGCGGCAAGGCACGCGAAGGTTTCGTCAAGGTGCGGCACAGCTCGCCGATGCTGAGCCTGGACAATGCCCTGAACGAAGATGAAATGCGCGCTTTCGACCAGCGCGTTCGGGAGCTGCTGAAAGGCGAGCCTTACGAATACGTGGCGGAGCTGAAGCTGGACGGGCTATCGATGGCCGTTCACTATGAGCATGGAAAGATGCTGCGCGCCATTACGCGCGGGGACGGGCAGATAGGCGAGGAAGTGACCGAGAACGCCCGTACCATCCGCTCCGTTCCGCTGCGCGTGAAATCCAAGCTGCGCTGACGTTCGAAGTGCGCGGCGAAACTCTCTTGACGCTCCAGGCTTTCGAGCGCCTGAATGCCCGCCAATTGCAGTACGATTTGCCGCCATTCGCTAACCCTCGCAACGCCGCCGCTGGATCGTTGCGGGCCCTGGAGCCGGCGCTCACTGCGTCGCGGCAGCTCGAGTATTCCGCCTACTTTCTCTTGGTGGACGGCAAATTTCATTACGACAGCCATTGGGAGTCTCTCGAAGAGCTTTCGCGGATGGGTTTCAAGGTCAACACGCATCGCAAGAAATGCGCTGGCTTAGAAGATGTGCTCGCGTTCTACAAGAACTGGGAATCCAAACGCGATTCGCTCAACTATGAGATCGACGGCGTTGTCATCAAGGTGGATTCCATCCGCTCAGCAGATCCGGCTGGGCTGGACCGCCAAGGCGCCGCGTTGGGCCATTGCGTTCAAGTTTCCGGCGCATCAAGAGCAGACCGTGGTTGAAAACATCGAGGTGCAAGTGGGCCGCACCGGCACGTTGACACCGGTCGCGCACTTGAAAGCCGTGAATATCGCCGGCGTCACCGTCACTCGAGCCACTTTGCACAACGAAGACGAAATCGCGCGGCTGGGCGTCGAGATTGGCGACACCGTGCTGGTGGAGCGCTCTGGCGACGTGATCCCGAAAGTTGTGCGCGTCGTCAAAGAGGGCAAGGATCGCAGGCCGTTCAAGATGCCCAAGCACTGTCCGGTCTGCGGCGGTGAGATTGTGCGCGAAGAGGGCGAAGCCGCCAGCCGCTGTATCAACACCAACTGCCCGGCGCGTTTGAAGGAATCCGTGCTGCACTTCGCCGCGCGGGGCGTCATGGACATCGACGGCATGGGCGATGTCCTGGTGGATCAACTGGTGACGCGCGGGCATGGTCAAGAGCGTAGCCGATATCTACGATCTGACCCTCGATCAGTTGCTCGAACTCGACCGCATGGGGAAAAAATCAGCGGAGAAAGTGTTGCAAAATATTGATCGGTCGCGCAAACAGCCGCTGCCGCGCGTGCTCAACGGTCTGGGTATTCCGTTCGTCGGGGAGCGCACCGCGCAAATTCTCGCTGAGACATTCGGCAGTCTGGACGCGATTGCCGAGGCGGATGAAGAGACACTGCAAGAGGCTGAAGAGGTCGGGCCCAAGGTTTCCGAGAGCATTCGTCAGTTTTTCCATGAGCGGCGGAATCGCGAGTTGGTGGAGCGCTTGCGTAAGGCGGGCCTGACGTTCGAACACGCCATCAAGAAAAAGAAGACGGCCGGCCCTCTTGCTGGCAAGGTCTTCGTGCTCACCGGCACGCTTCCGAACCTCGCGCGCGAGGAAGCCAAGGCGCGCATCGAGGCGGCCGGCGGCAAAGTGACAGGATCGGTGAGCAAAAAGACCGACTACATTGTGGCGGGCGCGGATCCGGGCTCGAAGCTGGACAAAGCCGGCTCGCTGGGGGTCCCGGTGATCGGCGAGCCAGAACTACTCACACTTTTACAATAGAACCCACCCGCTTGCAGTAGAATCGCAAAAGGCATACAGACACTGTCTAAATTCATCCAGACTCTCGTGTCGTGGGGGCCGATGGGGCGTTTTCTTTCTCGGCCTTCTGGATTCCACCGGAGTTCCCATGGTCGGCGGAGTGGATCTGTATATCGTCCTGGTCGCGATGGCTGGATCGCTCGCAAGGCTATCTGGCCGCCGGCGCGGCCATTGCCGGCTCGTTGATCGGAAGCTTGATCCTGTTCCTGATTGCGCGCAAGGGCGGCGAAGAGTACCATCGCCGGCACACCTCCAGCCCACGCGGCGCCAAGCTCCGCGCATGGTTCCACGAGTATGGACTCCTGACAGTGTTTGTGCCGGCATTCGTGCCTGTCATTCCGTTGCCGCTCAAGATTTTCATCATTTCCGCGGGCGCACTGGAAGAAAGCCCCGTGAGCTTCTCCATTGTTTTGCTGGCCGCGCGGATTCCACGCTATATGTTTCTGGCCTGGCTCGGCTCGCGCTTGGGCGCCGACACCATTCCGTATTTACGCCAGCATATCTGGGAACTCATTGCTCTTGGCCGCCGGATTGTTCGTGGTGCTCTATCTTGGCGTGCGAATCGTGCACAATTATCGAGTTCGCCGGGGAGCTCCGATGAGCGGCTGAATAATGGCGTTGGCCAGAGCGCCGCTGAACTCGGTCATCTCGCCGGCTTTCTTTCCGGGCGCCGGCAGCAGCCGCGCCGCCAGCGGCTTATTCCACTTGAACGCCAGCGTAGCGACATCGCCGACGATTCGCGCAATGGCGTCTTCGCTCGTGTCACCCGCGAGCGGCACCGTATCCACGCCGCCGGCGCAAACCGCCGAGTACGCCAGAATCGAATCGAGCCCGTAGGTGCCCTCCGTCCAGCGGCGCGTCAGCAGCCGCGTCTTCGAGCACCGGAAGCATCAATCCCGAATAGCCCGTCTGCTTCACCGGTACGGCTTTCACGGCGCGCGTGATGATGCCGGAAGCGGTCTCGGTACCGGGCGAGCCGAAAGGCGCGCCGGTGAATGATTCAATCGCCGCGCCGATGGAAACCTGGCCGCCCGGCGCGGGTGTCGGATCGATGCCGGCATACGTCCATCCGCTGCCCGCCGCCGCTTTCATGGCCGCCGCTTCCACCGCGCGCGCGTGAACCGCGAGCGCTTCGGTGAGCGCTTTCCCGGCGGTGCGCGGATCGTGCTCGCGCGCGAAAACGTCCATCACCACGTTGGCCGCTTCGAGCCCGATCGCAAAGCTGCGCGGGCCGCCGCCAGGGTGCCAGGCGCCGGGATAGAACGGCCCATACGGTTTCAGCATCGCGATGGCGGCGAAGTTGAAATTGCCCTGACCATGCGGACTGCGCTCGCCCACCGTCTTGATGATGCGCGCGGCCTGCCGCACCGCGTTCCAATGGATGCCGTCCTCGCCGGCCGTCACGATGTTCGCGTTGAGGCGATTGCCGGGCGTCGCCAAAACTTCGGTCAGCAGATCGACCGGCGCGGTGCTGTCGGTATCCTTCAACATCGCGGGGCCGATGTTCGGAGCGAAGCGCAGCTTGGCCGCCAGATCGTCGATGCCGCGCAGCAACTTCAGCGCATCGGCGCGGCTGAGCCCGCTGCGTGTACTCGGGGAACGGCTGCGTCGAGATGCGGATGCCCGCCACGTCGTACCCCGCGGTTTTGACGGCTTCGCGCACCTGGCTGAGAAACTTCACGGCCTCTTCGATCTGCGACGGATACGACTTCGCATCGATCGTGATGAAGCCGGTGATGGCGCGGACTTTCGGCTTCGGCCGGTCTCCAGCGCGGAGCGCTGGCAAAGCCGAATAAGAATAGCAGCGCCGTCAGAATCCATTTTGAAAGCGTCATTCTCTTAGCTTAAGGGTTCCAGATTACGCGGTTTCTAGTTTCCCAACGTAAAGCTGACTTCGATCGGCGCGATCACTTCCACCGGCTCGCCATTGAGCAGCGTCGGCTCGTAAACCCACTGCTCCACCGCTTCCAGTGGCAGCGCGCGCCAGCATCGGATGGCCGTCGATGAGCTGCAAGTTACGGATGGTTCCATCCTTGCCAATGGTTCCCATCAGATGCACCACGCCCGAGATCCGCGCCGTTCTCGCCAGAGCCGGGTACTGCGGAATCACCTTGTGGATCAGCTTGGCCATTTGAACTGATCCGCCGACCCGGATTGGCGCGGACGAGACCGGGGCTGCGGTGGTATGGGTGACGGTTCTCGGTGGAGGCGGCGCCGTGGGCGTCGTAATAACGATGGCTCCCGATGGACCTAGGCCATTGCCGGCGGAAAATCCGGCGATGGTCGGTGGCGCATCGCCCTCCAGCGCGGACACCGGTTGCGGACTAGCGTTCACAGCCCGGTCCAGCACGAACAACGGGTGCACGATCGATTCGTGCACCAAGCTCGTGCTCGTCGCGCCTGATCGCTGTGCCGGCGCGGGCCTGAGCGGAAGCGGTGCGAGCGCAGGTCTCGTCGCGACTTTCTCCCAATGGAATAGCGGTAAGTGATTGCTCGAAGCCAGCGGAATCAAGACCGCCAGACTTACAATCAACAGCTCAGCACTCAGCGATGCCACGAAATTCCACGGCCGGTTTGCGTCGTGATTGAGAAGTATGGATTGTTCAAACACGTCTCTATAGACACCGAACCTTTGGGCTGGTTCCCGGTCGAAGATGGTGCCGAATCTTCGGCTTCAGCCGCTATTTCGGCGACCGGGTTTCGGCATGCAATCGCAAACCACTGAAAAACATAGGGAAATTAAGGGGCCGTTAACTGCTTTCAACCGAACAGGAACGCCGAAATGTTGCGAATCAGCATGCTCGACAGCCCAGGTGTGCTCATCTTCCAAGTGGAAGGGCGATTGGTTGGCGCGTGGGCCAAAGAGTTGGAACAGACCTGGAAAAGCGCGGCGCCTGTGCGCCAAAACAGAAAATCGGTCGTCGACTTGACCGGGACCCTTTTCATCGACCAGGAGGGCAAGCGAGTTTTAACGAAACTATTCCGCGAAGGCGCGCGTTTTCGAAGCGCCGGAACAATGACAGGGTCGATTGTCGCGGAGATCACCGGGAGGACGAATCCGGTTTTGCGAGGCGCGGTCTTGCCGGCCATCCTCCTCTTGCCGGCCATGTTCCTGACGGTGCTTGCGGTCGCAAAGGGTGCGCAACCGGATGCGCGATCGGGCCCGCTGCGCCTGACGCTGCGCGACGCCGTGACAATGGCGCTGAAACAGAATCCTCAGGTGCAGGTCGCGAATCTAAACGTGGCAGTGTCCCAGGAAAACCAAATCATCGCGCGGTCGGCGCTCTTGCCGCAGGCGAATCTCGCGATCTCTGAAGGAATACAGCGCGAGAACCTCGATGCCTTCCTGGGGATGAAAATTGCCGGATTCCCTCAACACTCCGGACCATTCTGGTTATTCCAGGGCGGCTCCAACGGTTCAGTGCCGCTGCTGGATTTAGCGGCTTGGCATCGCTGGCGCGAATCCCAGGAAAACACCACGGGATCGCGCGCCCAGGAACTGACGGTTCGCGAGCAGAACGTGCTCCTGGTGGTGTCGCAATATTTGGGAAGCTTGCGCGCGACCGCCGATGTCAGCGCCTCGCAATCGCGAGTGGAGCTGGCCAAAGCGCTTTTCGATCAAGCCAGCGATATGCAGAAGAACGGCGTCGGGACCGCCATCGATACGCTGCGTGCCAACGTGCAGTTCCAAAACGAGCAGCAGCGGCTCATTGAGGCTCGAACCACGCTTCAAACGTCGCTCTTTGGCCTCTCGCGATTGCTGAACGTCGATCCGCACCAACCCATCGAGCTGGCCGATGCCTCGGAATTTTTCAAGACGCCGGCCTATTCGGCCGACGAGACCATGGAGCGAGCATTTGAGCAGCGGCCGGAGATGAAAGCCTTGGTCTCACAGATCCGCGCCCGGGATCTCGAGAAGAAGGCCGCGCAGGATGCCAGGGTGCCGCGCATCGCCCTGACCGGCTTATGGTCCGAACAGGGCCTCTCACCGGCTAGTTCGATCCCGGCATACGATTTCGCCGCTTCTCTCGACGTTCCGCTGTTCACCGGCGGCCGCATTCATGCGCAGATCGCCGTCGCGGATATCGAGCTCAAGAAGCTGGCGCAGCAGCAGACCGATCTCCGCAACCAAATCGCGCAAGAGGTGAGGACCGGCGCCGCGCAATTGGAATCGGCGAAGAGCGAAGTAGACGTGGCGAATTTAGGAGTCGATCTGGCGCGCGAGGAAGTAGTACAAGCTCGCGACCGCTTCCAGGCCGGCGTCGCCAACAACATCGAAGTGATCACGGCGCAGGACGAATTGGCAAGGGCAAACGACAATCAGATTGTGGCGCTGTATCGCTATAATCAAGCGCGCGCCGACCTCGCCCATGCCACCGGCCAAATGGAATCGTTGTACACGAAATGAGGAAGGAAGCAGGAATGGAGTCACAGACAGTGGAGTTTGAGAAGGAGCGCGACGCGCCCAAGGTGGAAACGCGAGCCGCCGAGCCAGTGCGAACTGTTGTTCCGCCCAAGCCCAGGAATTCAGGGAAGAAGCTGATCATTCTGATCGTGTTTCTCGCGGCGGCCGGCCTTGGCTTGTACCTGTGGGTACACTCGTTGGATCGCGTCTCCACCGACGACGCCCAAGTGGACGGCCACATCATTCCGGTTTCTTCCAAAATCTACGGCAAAGTCGCCGAGGTTCTCATCGACGACAACCAGCAAGTCAAGAAAGGCCAAGTGTTGGTACGTATCGATCCGGGGGATTATCAGGCCAAGCTGGATCAGGCCGAAGCAGCCGTGGCTGTAGCATCCAGCCAGTCGCTTGGAGCAAACGCCGGAGTGCCGCTGATCCGCGATACCACAGGCAGCAGCGTCGCCTCGGCCGAAGCTCAGTTGGCCGCCGCGCAGGCCGATTACGCTCAGGCCAAGGTTGATGCCGAGCGCGCCGCCACCGCCGATATAGCTGTAGCGCGTTCCAACGTGGAGACCGCGCAGGCCACGGCTGATCACGCGCAAGCGGATTTAAACCGCATGAAGACGCTGGTGGATAAAGAAGAGATCTCGCGCCTGGAGTACGATTCCTATGCGTCCTCCACGCGCGTGGCTCTCAGCCAGTTGCAAGCTGCCAAAGATAAGCTGGCGGCTGTAATCAAGGATGCCGAGACCAAAAACGCTGCCGTGTTGTCCGCGCAGGCCCGCATAGCGCAGGCGCAGGCCGGCATCGAGCAAGCCAAGGCCAGTCAAAGACAGGTGGCTGTTCGGGTGGCGGATGCTTCTTCCGCTGTGGCGAGTATCGCGCAATCCAAAGCGAATCTGGAAGCCGCCAAACTGGATCTCAGTTACACCACGATCGTGGCGCCCATGGACGGCATGGTAACTCGCAAATCTGTCGAAGTGGGACAAATCGTGCAGCAAGGTCAGGGTTTGTTGATGCTGGTTCCGCTGCAGGGTGTTTGGGTCACGGCCAACTTCAAGGAGACTCAGCTGGCCGATGTCCGAGATGGCCAGAAAGCTGAAGTGAAGGCCGATTTGAGCGGTAAGACTTATCCCGGTCACGTCGATTCTCTCGCCGCCGCCACGGGTACGCGCATGAGCCTGCTGCCGCCCGAGAACGCCACGGGCAACTATGTCAAAGTGGTCCAAAGAATCCCGGTGAAGATTGTGCTCGATCCCATTCCGGGCGGCAATCAGGTGCTGCGTCCAGGAATGAACATCGAAGCAACCATTTTCACGAAGTAATTTTCCGCTCGATTTCAATTTATGCCGACCGGTCTACAAACCGAAGTGGTGGATCTGCGCACGCCCGCGCCAGCGGCAACCAGGCCCCTCATTAACCCCTGGGTAATCGCTGGAACGGTGATGCTGGCCACTTTCATGGAAGTGCTGGACACCAGCGTGGCGAACGTCGCGCTGCCGCACATCGCGGGCAGCCTTTCTTCCAGCGTCGACGAAGCCACTTGGGTGCTCACCGCTTACCTGGTGGCGAACGCGATCGTGCTCCCGCTCAGCGGTTGGTTTTCAACCTTGTTCGGCCGCAAACGTTTCTACATGGGATGCGTGATGCTGTTCACCGCCAGCTCAGCCATGTGCGGCCTGGCGCCTAGCCTCCCCATATTGATTGTGTGCCGGGTGCTACAAGGCTTAGGCGGCGGAGCGCTGCAGCCCGTTTCGCAAGCCATCTTGCGCGAAACGTTCCCACGCGAAAAGCAGGGCATCGCGATGGCGGTGTACGGCATGGGCGTAGTGTTCGCGCCGGTGGTGGGTCCGACGCTCGGCGGATGGATCACCGATAACTACACCTGGCGCTGGATTTTCCTCATCAATGTTCCAGTCGGCGTTTGTTCTCTACTGCTGACTTCGCTGCTGATCTTCGATCCGCCCTACCTGTTTCGCAAAACACTGCGCGACGGTCTGAAGATCGATTACGTCGGCCTGGGACTGCTCGCCACCGGCCTTGGCACGCTCGAAATCATGCTCGACGAAGGCCAGCGCAACGATTGGTTCTCTTCGCACGGCATCGTGGCAGCCGCTGTCATCGGGGCCATTGGATTGATCGGCGTGGTGGTGTGGGAACTGCGGCAAAAAGAACCCGTGGTGGATTTCCGCCTGCTGAAAGACCGCACCTTCGCCATTTCTACTGCCGGCATGTTCGTTCTCGGCTTTGTGCTCTACGGGAGCACCATGGCGCTGCCGCTGTTTCTGCAAACCCTGCTCGGCTACACGGCCATGCAAAGCGGCTTGGCGTTGTCTCCCGGCGGCCTCATGATCATGGTCATGATGCCCATCGTCGGCATCCTGCTTTCAAAGATCCAGGCGCGCTGGCTGATTATCGCTGGCTTGATCGTGTCGTCGCTGGGCCTGTTCGAGATGTCGCATTTCAACATGCAGATCAACTTTGGACACGCCGTTAGCGCGCGCGTATTGCAGAGCCTGGGCCTGGCGTTCTTATTCGTGCCCCTCAACACGGTGGCATTCGCGTTCATCTCTCGGGAGAAGACCGGCTACGCCACGGGTTTGATCAATCTGGCGCGCAACATGGGTGGTAGCAGCGGCATCGCGATCTGCACAACGGTAATCGCGCGGCGCGAACAATTCCACCAGCAACGGCTCGTCGAGAATCTGTCATCGCTCAACCTGCCCTATCAATCGGCGCTCACCGGCATGAAGCAGATGCTGATCACCAACGGCGCGAACTCCACCCAGGCCGCCGCGCAAGCGCAGGGGATGCTGTACAACAGCATGCAGCAACAAGCCGCGATGCTCTCGTTCAACGAAGTCTTCTGGGTTTTGGGCGTCTTGTTTCTGGCGGTGATCCCGCTCATGTTCCTGATGAAGAAAACCGGGCGCGTCAAGGGCCCAGTGGCAATCGAGCACTGAGGGGGAAGAATTCAGAATTCAAGAATCCAGAATTCAGAATCACGGTGGGAATCCTCTCCATTCTGACTTCTGAATTCTGACTTCTGAATTCTATTTTATCTTCTCGTCTTTTTCCACTTTGCCGTCGCGGATGTGAATTACGCGTCGCGCGTGCATGGCAATGTCAGCCTCGTGCGTCACCAGGACGATGGTGTTGCCTTGCTGCCATAGCCGATCGAACAGCGCCATGATTTCGTGGCCGGTGGTGCTATCCAAAGCGCCCGTGGGCTCGTCCGCCAACAGGATGGACGGGTTGTTCACCAAGGCCCGCGCAACCGCCACGCGCTGCCTTTGGCCGCCGGAAAGCTCGTTCGGCCGATGATGCATGCGCGATTCCAGATCCACGGCGCGGAGGGCGGCTTTCGCGCGTTCGGCCCGCTCTTCCTTGGGAACTCCGGCGTAAATCAGCGGCAGCTCCACGTTGTGCAATCCGGAAGCTCGCGCCAGCAGATTGAAGGTCTGGAAAACAAATCCGATTTCCTTGTTGCGGATGTGCGCCAGCTCGTCATCCTGCATGTCGCTTACTAAGCTGCCGTTGAGATAGTATAGGCCGCGCGTGGGTGAATCCAAACAGCCGATCAGATTCATCAGCGTCGATTTTCCCGACCCCGAAGGGCCCATGATCGCCACATACTCGCCGCGCCGGATTTCGATATCCACGCCCGAGACCGCGTGGATCTCCTGATCGCCCATCACGTACGTCTTCCACAGATCGTAGGTGCGGATGACGATCCCGTCGCGCTTTAAGTTCTCGCCGCGATTGACGAGATCCTGGGTTGCCGTAGCCATGCGCTAGCTTTCGGTCGTCGCGGTAACCACTTTGTTATTGACCTTCACCTTGGCGGAATTGCGCAGCGTACGGATTATCTTGTAGGTGCCGGTGATGATCTGATCGCCGTCCTTCAACCCGCTCAGCACCTCGATATCGGTGGCGCCGGTGATTCCCGTTGTTACCGGTACGAATTCGGCCTTTCCATCGCGGATGGTGAATACTCCCTGCAGCTCTTCCTTGTTCGCTTTTTCAGCCACCGGATCGACAATGGATGCGGCCTCCACTGCGTCGGATTTCTTGGGATCCAGGTCGCCGCGCTTCCGCACCGTTAAGGCTTGAATCGGAATCGTAAGGACGCGCGGTTTGGTGGCGGTGACAATCTTGCCGGTGCACGATAGGCCCGGCCGTATGTCCTCCGGCGGATCGTCCAATGCAATCACCACCTTGAAATCCTTGGCTTCTTGATCCGAAGTATTGCTCTGGGATGCAGCAACGCCGCTGGATCGCAAGATCGCCGTGTCGCCAATCTCGGTGACATGTCCGTGGAACGTGCGGTTCGGCATGGCATCGATAGTCACCTCAGCCCGCTGATCCAACGCTACGTTCACGATGTCGGTCTCGTCCACTTTCACTTCAGCCGTAATCACCGACATGTCCGCGATCGTCATGATGGTGCTGGCCGCCGAGTTCTGCACGCCCGGAACCACGGTCTCGCCGGCGCGAACTGGCAAATTGGTCACTATGCCGTTAATGGGCGCCGTGACGTCGTATTTCTCCAGAATGTCCGCGTAACGATTCAAGTTGGCTTCCTGTTGCGCGGTGTGTTTCTGAGCCGAAGTCAATTGCTGGCGAGCCTGCGCCTCTTGCGCCCTGGCCTGCGACAGCCGAGCTTCAGCTTCTCCGATAGCCGCTACCGCTGTATCGTACTCGGCCTTCTTCTGTTCGTAATCCTGCTTTGCGAGCAATTTGGCCTCGAACAACTCGGTGGCGCGGTCAAAATTCGCCTTCGTGCGAGCCAATTCGGCTTTGTTCTTGTCGAGCGTGGCTTGCGCCGTGGTGACGCCGTCAGCCTGCGATTTCAATCCCGCCTCGGCTGCGGCAGAATCGGCCAAAGACGTCGCGATGGACGCTCTTTGCGCCACCACATCCGCATTGGCTTGGACGGACTCCATCTTGGCAACTACTTGCCCCTTGTGGACATGGTCGCCTTCTTTCACCAGAATCTCAGTGATGGGCGCCGGGCCGATGGTGTTCGCCCCCAGGTTAATGTAATTCTTGGGCTTGATCTCGCCCGATGCGGTGACCGAAGCCACCAGGTCCTGGCGGGATACGCGGCCGGTTTGGACGTCGACAATGCCGCGCTGGTTGTATTTGATGCTGGCGACGATACCACCGCTCACCAGTACGATGAGGCCGATGGTCAAGAGAATCTTTGAGTTTGCCTTCACGTGGGACAAGTCTCCCCAGCAGGTTTAGACGAAGCTATCGAATGGTTTGTTCGATTTAGTTTTAATGGTACCACGGGGGCTCCCCAGGCTTTGGTACGCTTCATAAATGACGCACCTTCCCGGGAGCTTCTCTTTCCTTTCTTTTCGCCGCGCCACAGTAGGACTGCTGCTGGTGCTGGTGTGGCTGGTTGGCGTGCCGCCCGCGGCATTCGCCGAAATGCGGCCGATTACCCACCACGACATTTGGATGATGAAGCGCACCGGCGAGCCGGTGGTGAGCCCAGATGGCCGTTGGATTGTTTTCTCATTAACCGAACCCGATTACGACCCCGCAAAACAAACATCCGATCTCTGGATTGTCCGTTCCGACGGTGGCGAGCCGCCTCGGCGATTGACGTTTACCAAGGAGCCGGAGAGCGGAGCGGCTTGGTCTCCCGACGGGACGCGGGTGGCTTTTGCCACCAAGCGGGAAGGCGATCAGGCGCCGCAAATCTATGTTTTGCCGATGGCGGGCGGCGAAGCGCGACGCGTCACAAATATCCCAAGTGGCGCCTCCGATCCGCAATGGCGCCCCGACGGGCTAGCGATCCTGTTTCAAAGTCAATTCGACCCCATTGCCGCGGAGCGAAAGGACCGCAAATCGAACGCCCGCATCTACGACGCCATGCCGATCCGCTTCTGGAATGCCTGGTTGGATGAGCGGCGGCCGCGTGTTTTTGTTCAAGAACTGAGTGAAGGCGCCAAACCCGTCGACGTGCTGCAGGGATCGAAGCTAGCGGAGAGCCCGGGCTTTGGCGGTGTCTTCAATGAAACGGGCGGGCAGGAACTGCAGCCCATGTGGACGCCGGATGGCAAGTCCATCGTGTTTGCTGCGTATGCGAATCGCGACCGGATGATGGTGGAAGAGTCCGAGTCGAAGTTGTATGTGGTCGCGGCAACGGGCGGTGAGCCGAAAGCGATCACCGAGACCGGCGCCTCTTATGCCCATCCGAGATTTTCGCCGAAAGGCGACCGTTTGTACGCGCAGACCGAACGAAGTCCGAACCCGTCCGCACGCCTCTATTCGTTGACCCGGCTGGCACAATTCAGCTGGCCCGATACGGCGAAGCCGAAGATTCTGACCGGCGATTGGGACCGGTCCGTCACATCGTTTTCGATTTCGCGCGACGCCGGTAGGGTCTACCTTGCGGCAGAAGATGACGGGTTCGATCAGCTATTTATGGTGTCAGCGTCAGGTGGAAATATCGAACGAATCATGCCTGTGACGGCAGGAGGTTACACCAACGTGCAGCCGGTGGAAGGTGGCGTGGTTGCTTCGTTCCAGACCTCTTTGCAACCGGCGGACATTGTGCGCGTGGAGGCCGCAAAGGGGTCGTATACCAGGCTGACGAACTTCAACGCGTCGGCCGTGGCGAATATTGACGCGCCCGCTTCCATCCATTTCTGGTTTGTGGCGAAAAACGGCAAGCGGATCCACAGCATTCTGACTCTGCCGCCGAATTTCGATGCAACGAAGAAATACCCACTGGTTGTGTTTCCGCATGGCGGCCCGAACTCGATGTCGAAGGATAGCTTTACGACGCGCTGGAATAGCTACTTGCTTACTTCGCCCGGCTATGTGCTGCTGAGGACCGACTACACCGGCTCCACCGGTTTTGGCGAAAAATTCGCCGACGACATCGAGCATGATGTGCTGCGCGGTCCGGCCCAGGAGATTTTAGAGGCGATCGACGAGGCGGCCAGGAAGTATCCCTACATCGACACCAGCCGGCAGGCGGCCATCGGCGCCAGCTACGGTGGCTATCTGATGAACTGGTTCAACGGGCACACCAAGCAGTTCAAGTGCCTGGTGATTCATGCCGGGGCCATGAATAACGAATCGCAATATGGCTCGAACGATGGCGGTATGGGCCGTGAACTGCGGATGGGCGGCCCAATTTGGGAGAAGGGCGGCCAATGGAACGATGAGAGTCCGTTGCGCTACGCGAATGAGTTTTCAACGCCCGCGCTCATTACAGATGGGGAACAAGATTTCCGAGTGCCGTTGACGGAGAGCATCACCACGTTCAAGATTCTGCAGCGCAGAGGCGTTCCAGCGCGGCTGATCGTTTTCCCGGAAGAAGGCCACTGGATTCTGAAAGGCGAGAACAGCAAGCTGCACATGGAGGAAGTGCTGGCCTGGCTGAAGCGTTACCTATAGCGGCCCAAGCAAGCTAGCTCAGAGCCGAGTAGAGCGCCTGTTTCCAACGCGGTGCATCGATTGCCCAATAAACATTCGCGTTGGGGCTGCGCTGTAGGAGCGGCGCCCACGTCGCGCGATTCCGCTCATTGGCGGCGACATGCAGGCGATCCACCACCGTCATGCCGCGCGTGAGCTCGGTCGCCGTCTCGATATCCACATAATGCCGGCTCGATTCGTAACCGATCGAGGGATCCAGCGCAATGGACATGGCCACTGGGTCCGGCAGCGAAATGCCGTCCTCGCCGGTCTGCGTCCGGAACGCCTTGCGCGCGGTGCTATTGCACTCTACCGCGAAGTTGGCCAATCCAGTGCCCATCTTGCTAACGAACTCTATGTCTGACGGAGCGAGAACCGCAGCGCCGCGGCACAATTGCCAGCCGACCATCTCAATGGGCAAATCACTGCGGAATACCATACGCGCGGCCTCGGGATCCACCCATATGTTGTATTCGGCGGCCGGTGTGACGTTCCCCTCGCAACATGGCGCTCCTCCCATGATTACGCAGCGCCCTACATTGCTAGCCAAATCCGGCGCCTGAGCCAATGCGAGAGCGATGTTCGTGAGAGGGCCGAGAGTCACAAGCAGGATCCCTGGATTGCTTCGGACTGTCGCGATGATGGCGTCCACAGCGAGTTGCTTTTCTGCCGAGCGGCGCGCCGGCGGATACCCGTGATCTCCTAATCCATCTTTACCGTGAAACCAATCCGCGGTAGCCAGGCTGCGGGCCAACGGCTTCTCGGCTCCCTCATACACCGGCGTACTAGCGCCGCAGAGTTCGGCCGTATACAGTGCATTCCGGGTGGCCTGCTGGACTTGGACGTTGCCCGCCACCGTGGTGATTGCGATCACGCGCACGCTCGCGGAACGCAGCGCCATAATCAACGCCACGGCGTCGTCCGATGCGGTATCGGTGTCGATCAGAATCGGCTGGGGCACGCCTCACAGAATACCAAGCCCCCACTAGACGATCGGTTGTTTGGATTCAAACGAAAAAAGGTTCCAGCTCTCGCCACCGTTCTCGATACGAACGTGGTGAATCACGGTACCCGCAAATGTCGCGATCGCTTCTGCCCAAAAACGCTGTGCCGAAACATTCGCTTGCATCACGCGCACCTCCCAAAGTCCTGGAAACCGGCTCCAGACTTTATGGGCCACCTTGGTTCCGATTCCACGCCTTCGGTATCCGCGAAGAATAAAGAACTCCGCCATATCCCACACCGCGTCACGGCCAGATACATCCGAGCCTTTCTTGACCAAAACCAGCCCTGCCAATTTGCCGTCCACCCGGATAATGATCGGGTGCCTGTTCGGCTCCGACCAATAAAGCGGAAGGGGCCGGTAGCCGAACCTGCCATCGTCGCCTATTTCTAAATTGTGGAATTCACTGAAATCGTGCGCGTACAGCTCGAGCAGGTTTGCCAGAATCGGCGCCTGGTCCGGAGTAGCGGAGACGACTTCGAGGCTCGGCGATGTCGTTTTTTCGATCAGAATCGCTGAGGGCTTTAGAATTGACATTTTCCAGATTCGTATGTTAAGTTTCAGTTCCAGCCTCGCAACGAGTGCGAGCGTACTCCCCACGTCGCGTTCTATCCCTGTAGATCTGGCCCCGTCGATCCGCGCCCTTGTCTTCATCATTGTGTCACCAAGGGAGGGAACATGAGATCCAGACTAATGGTTGGTCTTCTTGCGGTGATGCTTGCCGCGATCGGTTCGGCTCAGAACTTCCGTGGCGGCATCAGCGGAATTGTTACGGATCAATCGGGCGCCATCGTGCCCGACGCCACAGTCAAGGCTACTAACGCGGCCACGGGATTGGTTTACTCAACCACGGGCTCCACGGCGGGTGAATTTTCTTTTGCCGATTTGCCGCCGGGCTCTTACATAGTGGTTGTCTCCCGGCCCGGATTTTCCGTTCTTACGATCAACGGTGTCCCTGTAGCGGCGGGCTCCGCTTATAACCTACCGGTCAAGCTGGATGTCGCGCAAGTGGCGACGTCGGTAGAGGTCTCGGCGGCGGCCATGGCCGTGGAATCGACCGACACCACCCTCAACACAACGATCCCGACGCAAACAGTGCAGGATCTTCCGATTAATGGGCGGGACTACGTCCAGATGGTCGCATTGTCATCGGGCTTCTCCGGGTATGCGGCCGGAGCCAACGGATCGGTGGATGGCGCGCGGGCGAATCAGGTCAACTGGCAGATCGAGGGATCCGACAATAACGATCAGTGGTGGAATATCATGGCCGTTAATCAGGGCGGGATCCAAAGCATCCCGGGCGTGCTTCTTCCCTTGGACGCGCTGGAGGAATTCTCACTGCAAACGCAGGGAGGGCCGGAATCCGGGCGCAACCCCGGTGGCACCATCAACCTGATCATCAAATCGGGAACCAACCAACTGCACGGTAGCGCCTACTATTACAACCGCAATGAGGCGCTCGCCGCGCAATCGCCTTTTGCGCCTCCCGGCAGTCCGAAGCATGAGCTGCGAAATCAACATTTCGGGTTTTCGCTGGGTGGTCCGATCATCAAGGACAAGACCTTTTACTTCATCACGTACGAGGATCAAAGATTCTTGATTGGCACCCAGGCGCTGACTACCACGCCAACCGCGGCCTATCAGCAAGAGGCACTGCAGTTACTAAGTCAATACCATGTTGCAGAAAGTCCGATTGCGGCGAACTTACTCAACGCGCTTTATCCCGCAAATTCCCTAACCGGATTCGGGACGCCGAGCAACTACTATTCCGGAGTTCCTGAAACCGGTTTCAGTCATAATGGGCTGGTTAAGCTTGATCATAGTTTCAACAGCAATAATCGTCTGTCGTTCCGCTGGTTCGTGGGGCAGGGTATACAGGTGGCTCCGGTCGGATCCTACGTGCCTTACTACTACCAAGTAGGTCCGATGCACGTGCAGAATTATTCGGTGATCTATAACACCATCTTGTCGCCGACTATTTCCAATCAATTGCTATTTGGCGTCAGCTACTTCAAACAGGTATTCTCCGACGCGAATACCGCGATCGATCCCATCTCTCTCGGGCTGAACACGGGCGTTAGCGCACCGGACCTGGTTGGAGCTCCATTCCTTTCGATCGGCAATTTCGCGTTAACGGGACTCACTCCAGACTCCGGGCGTCAAGATATCACAGGTCACATTTCCGACGCCTTGTCGATGACCAAGGGAAAACATCAAATGCGCTTTGGAGGCGAATTCCGCAAGGCGCAAATCGATTCGATGTATACCACTGGCGGCCGCGGCGCCTTCTTCTTCAATGGCTCGGAAGGTCCCTGGAGCGGCCTGTTGAACAATCCGAATTTCGATTCCAATATCGCGTCGCTCGCCGATTTTATGGCCGGCTATGTTTACCAGTCCACAATTATGGAAGGCGACCAGGAGCGCCTGGTCAAGATGAACAGCTTCAATCTGTTTGCCCAGGACTCATGGCAGGCAACGCGTAAGCTGAACATCAACCTTGGGCTGCGCTACGAATATGAAGGGCCGCTGCATGACGGTAAAGACGATCTTTCGGTTTTCAACCCCGCCCTGGGCGGCCTTGCTGTGGTTGGCCAGCAGGTTGGTAATTTGTATCCCCAGTATTGGAAGGCGGTGAGCCCGCGCGTGGGTCTGGCTTATCAGCCCGGTTTCGGCGATCTGGTAATTCGCACCGGTTTCGGAATCTTCTTCGATACTCCGGCGATCGTTCCCTTCATGGACAACTCCTTTAGTCTGGCCACGCCCTCGACCAAGAACAATGGGCCAATCGGCGTGGAAGGAAATCCGGCCGGAGCAAATCCTGTTTATCTGATTCAGGAGAATGGCTACACCATCGCTCCCGGCCAGCTTTTGTTCCCCTCCACGCTTTCTCTCACCGGGAATAACGTCGTAAATCTTTTCTCTGTAAGTCCCAATTTCCGCCCCGCATACGACATGAGCTATAACATGAACATCCAAAAGGGCCTGGGAAAAAATGCTGTTCTACAGGTGGGCTACGTGGGGATGGAGGCCAGACGGCTGCTGGTAGTAACCGATATCAATGAAGCGGGTCTTGGCAGCGGCTTCGTTTCGGGAACGGACGCGCAAGGCTTCACGTATCAGCAGGCCAGCCGGCCGTACTTTTCGCAATACCCCAATTTCGGTGTGATCAATCAAATCTCGAGTTCCGGGACATCCAACTACAATTCGCTTCAGGTGACCGTCCGGACCAGGGTTTGGCACGGAGTCTCAACGCAGTTCAATTACACCTGGGCGCACAGCTTGGACGAGATCACAGCGTACGTCGGCGCTATCCCGCAGGACAGCACGAACTTCAAGAACGATTACGGTAACTCGGATTTTGATATCCGTCACAACTTCAGCGGCTATATTGTTTACGACATTCCTGGCGCGTCGTGGGGCCCGCAATGGCTGACGCACGGCTGGGAGATGACCAGCAAGATGCAATTCCATACCGGTGAGCCCTTTACGGTATTCGCCAGCTATGATACCAGCGGCACGGGCGAGAATACGACGCGTGGCGATCAAGTAGGTAATCCGTACGCAGGGGTGAATCGCGCGCAGGTCCAGGGCCAGCCGGTGCAGTGGATCAATCCCGCTGCGTTCGTAGACCCGGTTCAGGGCAGCTTTGGGACCGTGGGCCGCAACACCTTGAAAGGACCTGGCTACGGCGACGTCGATCTCGCGTTTCTCAAGAATATACCCATTAAAGAGAGGCTTCACGCCCAGCTCCGCATCGAGCTGTTCAACATTTTCAATCGCGTCAATTTGGCGCCGCCCAGCGGCTACATTGGCGGCGGATTCGGACAGTCTTCCGACACCATCGGCGACTACAACGGATCGCCAGGTATCGGCCCGGGCGAGCCGTTCAATACGCAAATCGCGCTGAAGATCATCTTCTAATTCATGCAAACTACATTTTGCGCTCTCGTGGTGGCGCTGGCCGCCCTTGAGGCAGGCTGTTCGCGTGCGCCCGCCGTTAGTTCACAAGAGTCCATGGATCGCGATCTGATGGAAATCACGATCCCGCAGTTGGAACAGCTCTACGCCGACCATAAGTACACCGTCACCCAAGTAGTGCAGTGGCACGTAGCGCGCATTCAGAAGTACAACGGGATTTATCGCGCGGTGCAGAACCTGGATCTGCCCGGAGCGCTGGCAACGGCTGCGCGTGAGGACGCCGACGCAAAGGCCGGTGGCGCGGGATTTGTGCGCGGCCCCATGTGGGGCGTGCCGATTGTGACCAAGGCGAACACCAGCGTCAAGGGACTGATCACTACCGATGGTTGGAAAGGCTACACCATCCCGGGCCATGAATTAATCGCGCCCAAGGACGCGACCATAGTCGGAAAGCTGCGCGCGGCGGGAGCCGTCATCATCGGGCAGACCAACATGCCGGATTTCGCGGCTAGCGACACCAATCGCAGCACGGCTTTCGGGCGCACCGGGAATGCCTACGATGTGCGCTTCAGCCCGGGTGGTTCGTCGGGAGGCACCGTCACATCCGTCACCTCAAATTTTGCGGTGCTTGGCAACGGAACTGACACGGGCAATTCCATCCGTATGCCGGCTGCCACCAGTTCCGTCGTCGGTGTTTTCCCAACGCGAGGCCTAGTGAGTATCGCGGGCATCGCACCGCTCGACTGGCTCCTCGATAACACCGGACCAATCGCGCGCGACGTAACCGATACCGCCATCGCGCTGGGCGTTATGGCCGGCGAAGATCCCTTGGATCCACCCACCGTCGGCTCTTCCGCAAAGGCGCAGCCCGGCCCCTACACGCAGTACCTGAAAACGGACGCGCTCAAAGGAAAGCGCTTCGGCGTTCCGGTCATCGTTCTTGACGGAGCCGGCATTCCGTTTCAGGGCATGCCCGCGTCCGAGTCGCCGGCTGACGTCAAGAAAGACACGGAGGAGGCCCGCCTTCCGCTGAGGCCAGATACGCGCGAGGCTTTTATGAAAGCGCTGGATGGGCTCCGAGCTGCTGGTGCAACCGTGGTGTTCGACGATTCAATCCTCCCCGACAGTTTTGCGGTCACGGTTGCTCGCGTCGGCACCTTACCTTACATCCGCGAAGGAACGGAAAAGTTCCTGGCCGAGTTTGGCCCATCGCAATACCATTCCCCCGACGAATATCAGAAAGCCGTTGGAGCTCCGCTGCCCGCGACCATCATCGGCGGCGTCGACAAAACTGCTCCCAAGCGCCGTCCTCCGCCGGTCCAAGCCGTCTTCGAGACCGATCCGCATGCCGAAGCCAACGTTCTCGCGCCTCGGCGAAAAGCACTCGCCGCCTACAACGAAGTATTGGATCGGTTGCACCTCGACGGGTACGTTTATCCGGCTACCCAAATGCCTCCGCCCGACGAAACGATGGAGCAGGACGGGAAGATCAGTGGGGGTCCACACAGCGCAACTGGATGGGTCAACATGATCGGCGTTCCGGCGGTAGTCGTTCCAGGCGGATTCTACCCGGATGGGCTCCCGTTCGGCCTGGAGCTTTCAGCTCGGCCCTGGAGAGATGGCGACTTACTCGGTTGGGCGTACGCGTATGAGCAGGCTACCCACCACCGGAAGCCGCCTGTGCTGGTAGAAAAAGGTCTGCTTCCCAACGCCAGATAAACGCGCGTTCAAGCTTTCGGGTGTGCCTTGTCGTAGACTGCCATCAGATCCGCTACCGACACCTGCGTGTACTTCTGGGTGGTCGACAGCCGCGCATGCCCGAGCAATTCCTGGATGGCGCGCAGGTCGGCGCCGTCGCTCAGCAAATGCGTGGCATACGCATGGCGCAGGCTGTGCGGATGAATGGACGAGTCGCCGGTAATCATCCGCGCGTAAAACTTCACGATGCCCCGCGCGCCTCGGTCGGTCAACCGGTCCCCGCGATGATTCAAGAAGATCGCTCGCTCGCCGCCCGTCGCCGGCGTTCTGAGCGCAAGATAGCGCTCCAGTGCATCCGACGCTTTGCTCGCGTAAGGGACCTGCCGCTCCTTCTTGCCCTTGCCGCGGACGCGCACCCAGCGCTCGTTGAAATCGAAATCCTCCAGATTCAAGCCGACCAGTTCGCTGATGCGCAGGCCACAACCGTATAGCAGCTCGAAGATCGCCAGGTCGCGCGCGGGATGGGGCCGCTCAAATTTGTCCGCCGCCGGCAGAACGCCATCCACCAGCCCGTTGGTCTGCTCGGCCGTCATTACGAACGGCAGGGATTTCGGAGCCTTGGGCGTGCGCACCATCTTCGCGACGTTCTTCAACACCACGCCCTCGCGCAGAAGAAACTTGAAGAGCGACCTTACGGAAGCCAGCTTCCGGCGCATGCTGACGGCCGTCAGCCGTTGCTCGTATAAATGTCCCAGCCATTCCCGGATCGCCAGCGCGTCGATGTCTTCCAGCGCGGGTTTTGGCTTTCCGGGAATGCTGAAATACTGCGAGCAGCTGATCCAGATCGGACGCGTAATTCCGCACCGTATGCGCTGATGCATTCTGACGCCGCAGCTCATCCAGAAAGCGCTCGATCTCCCCGGCGAGCTCAGGCATAAACAGACAGATACTGATCCAGCTTCTCGATCGCGCGCCGACAGACTTCGGTGTGACGAGCCTTCTTGTCGTGGCGGAATCGTAGGCGCGTCGCTTCATCCAGCGCCTGCAGCAGATCGAACGTGATGTTGGCGGGCTGGTAGTTGCGCGCATCGGCGCCTGAAACATACGCGCATAACGATCCGATGGCGGTCTCTCGCGGGAACGGGCGAATCTCGGCGCCCGACGCCAACTCCACGGCGTGCCGCCCCGCGATCAAGCCCGTCGCGATCGATTCCACGTATCCCTCTACGCCGGAGATCTGACCTGCAAAGAAGATTCGCGGATGTGTCCTGAGCTGCAGCGTGTTCGTCAACAGCGCGGGCGCGTTGATGTACGTGTTGCGATGTATCTGCCCGTAGCGTAGAAATTCGGCGCGCTCCAAACCCGGAATCATGCGAAATACACGCGCCTGCTCCGGAAACCGCATGTGATTTTGGAATCCCACCAGGTTATAGCTATCGGCTCGCAGGTTTTCCTGCCGCAATTGCACCACTGCGTAGGGCCGCCGGCCGGTGCGCGGATCCTCCAGCCCCATCGGCTTCATCGGACCGAATCGCAAGGTCTCGCGCCCGCGCCGGGCTAATTCTTCGATGGGCAGGCAGGCTTCAAAAAACCGCGCAGTTATCTTCCGGAATATGCGAGGGCACAGCCTCGGCCGCGAGAATCGCGTCCACGAATCGCTCGTATTGCTCGCGATCCAGCGGGCAATTCAGATAGTCGTCCGTGCCGTCCAGCGATTTGCCGTAGCGCGACGCTCGAAACGCGATGGTCTAGTCGATCGACTCCGCTTCCACGATGGGGCTGATCGAGTCGTAAAAGAACAACCGATCCGTGCCCGTGAGTCGCCCGATATCTTCAGCCAGCGCGTCACTCGTCAGCGGCCCAGTAGCGACAATCGTGATAGAGCCGCTGTCTATCGATGTCGCTTCCTCGCGCCTCAATTCGATGCGCGGGTGCCCTTCGATGGCGCGCGACACCTCTCGCGCAAACACTTCGCGATCGACGGTCAACGCCTGGCCGCCTGGCACGCGAGCGGTGCGCGCCGCACGCAGCAGCAGCGAGTCAAGCTTACGCAGTTCTTCCTTCAATAGCCAGGGCGCCGAGTTTTCGCCTTCACTCTTGAGCGAGTTGCTGCACACCAACTCGGCTAGCTGATCTGTCTTATGGGCCGGCGTCGGCCGTTGCGGGCGCATTTCAAACAGCACGCAATCGAAGCCCGCGGCCGCGATCTGCCACGCGGCTTCCGAACCTGCCAGCCCGCCGCCCAGAATGTGAATCGGATCCACTAGGTCCAGGATACATGGGCGCGGCAGGCGTTAAACTGAATCTTCGTGACCTGCCGAACTTGCGCGAAAGACATCCCGGACTCCAGCCGCTTTTGCCTGTCGTGCGGGGCAGTTCTCGATGGCGTGCGCCACTGGTCACCCAAACCGTCGCGGCTCCGGCCCCAGCGCGCCGTCCACGCCAACGCCGGCTCGCACTCCGTCCCATCTGTCTTCTTCCTCGGGCTCGCTTGCCTGAAGGCCGCTTTCTGCCTGGCGCTCTGCTTGCCGAGTCGTTACCGCATCGTCGCGCTGCTCGGCCGCGGCGGCATGGGCGAAGTCTATCGCGCGCACGACCTCACGCTCGGCCAGGAAGTCGCGCTCAAGTTCCTGCCCGAGGTGGCCGCGCGCAATCCAGCCGCGCTCGCTCGCTTCTACAATGAAGTCCGCATCGCGCGCCAGGTCTCGCACGCCAACGTCTGCCGCGTTTACGATCTCGGCGAAGTCGAAGGCCAGCCTTACCTGTCGATGGAGTACATCGACGGCGAAGATCTCGGCTCGCTGTTGCGCCGCATCGGCCGCCTGCCATCCGACAAAGCCATCGAAATCGCCCGCCAGTTGTGCGCCGGCCTCGCCGCCGCGCACGCCAAGGGCGTCCTGCATCGCGATCTGAAGCCGGCCAACGTCATGCTCAACGGCCGCGGCCAAGTGGTGGTCACCGATTTCGGTCTGGCCGCCCTGGCCGACGAAATCCCGGGCGAGGAAATTCGCAACGGCACTCCCGCCTACATGGCGCCCGAGCAACTCGCCGGCAGAGAAGTCACCGTGCAAAGCGATATCTATTCGCTGGGTTTGGTGCTCTACGAAATCTTCACCGGCAAGCGCGCCTTTGAAGCGTCCACTCTGGCCGAGCTGGTGCGCCTGCACACGCGAGACCACGTCCCGTAAGCCCGTCCACGCTGGTGAAGGAACTCGATCCCGCCGTCGAGAGCGCCATTCTTCGCTGCCTCGATCCCGAGCCTTCCCATCGCCCATCGTCCGCTCTGGCCGTTGCTGCCCGTCTCCCTGGTGGCGATCCGTTAGCCGCCGCGCTCGCCGCCGGTGAAACGCCTTCGCCCCAAATGGTGGCGGCATCGGGTGAAACCGCCGCGCTCGCGTGGAAGATCGCGGTTCCTATCCTGGCGGCCGCGCTGGCCGGGTTGGTTGCCTTTGCCTTCCTGGCTGCGACCTCCAGCCTGATCGAAAAAGCGCAACTCAGCAAGCCGACCGAAGTTCTAACCGACAAAGCGCGCGAGTTGATCCAAAGCCTGGGCTATACCGCGCCGCCGGGCGATTCCGCCTACGGCTTCTATTACAGCGAGAACTTCCTGAACGCGGTAGAAAAAGCCGACAAGCCGCTTCCCCAATGGGACGAAATTGCTCGCAGCCGTCCCGCCGTGCTGAGCTTCTGGTATCGCCAAAGCCCGGAAGCTATGCTGCCTCACGGCCTGCACGGACGACATGTTGATTCCGGCGAAGCATCGATGAGGACGATCCTGCAGCCGACCATGTCCGGGATGATCGATGTCCGGCTGGATCCACAGGGCCGGCTCACCTACTTTGAAGAGATCCCGCCCGAAAAAGAAGATCCAGCCGGCCAAATCCGCGCCGCCCGATTGGAGCGCGCTGTTCGCCGCCGCCGGCCTCGACATGTCCAAATTCAAACCTGCCGCGCCGAACTGGACCTCGCTGGCCGTCTCCGACCAGCGCCAGGCCTGGACCGGCGAGTGGCCTGGATATAAAGTCGGCCGCTGCGCGTGGAAGCCGCCGCATGGCATGGACGCCCGGTCTTTTTCTCCCTCATTGGGCCGTGGACTCGCGCAGTCCGCATGCCTTCTAGCACCCCGGCAGCGCTAGCCAGGTGGTCAACCAAATTTTGGTGGCTCTGGTACTTTTCGTGCCCACTGTCGCCGCGGCATTCCTGGCGCGCTTTAACTTCGTCCGCGGCAAAGGCGATCGCCGCGGCGCGATGCTTCTGGCCATCGTGGTATTTACTCTCCACATGGCGGTATGGGCGTTCCAAGCCCACTTCTCCTCGGCCGGGAATTTCGTTTATCTCCTGGTGGTGAGCCATCAGCACCGCGCTGTTCTGGGGCGGCGCGGTTTGGATGTTGTATCTGGCGCTCGAGCCGTATGTTCGCCGTTACTGGCCGCAGGCCATCATCTCCTGGACTCGCGTGCTCGCCGGACGCTGGCGCGATCCGTTGGTCGGCCGCGATGTTCTTTATGGCGCCGTTCTGGGCAACGCTTTTTTGCGATCTCTACGGTGTCCGCTATCACCTGGAGGGCCGCTTCGGCGCGCCGCCATCTCGCCTGGGCCTGGAATATCTCGGAAACGCCCGTATGGCCATCGCCACCTGGCTGCAGCACATTCCGAGCTCCATCAGTTCCACACTGCTGTTGTTTCTTTTGCTCTTCCTTTTCCGCGTCGTATTGCGGAAATCCTGGCTGGCCGCCGCAGCGTTTGTCTCGTTGTTTACTACCCTGAAGTCCCTTGGCTCCAATTATCCAGCGCTGGAGTGGCCCATCATGGCGATTCTCTACGGCTCGCTCGCTTTCGGAGCATTGCGCTTCGGACTGGTGGCCCTCGCAGTCGCGCTCTACACCGCTGACGTCGCGTTGAACGTCCCAGTCACGCTGAATCCATCCGCCTGGTATTTCACTGACGCTGTTCTGGCCATGGCGAGCATTGCCGCCCTTGCGATCTGGGGCTTCTACACCGCGCTCGCCGGCCAAGTGCCCTGGAAAACCGAACCGTAAGCGGACTAATGGTTTCGAAACAAGAGCTCTTCGAGAGCCATCCGCCGCACCTGCCAGGATTCGAGCTCCTTGTCATTCACATGCAGCCTGCACTCGCCTTGGTCGGTAAAGGCCAAGGTGATCTCGAACATCGTGTTGCCGGTGTCGTCCTTCACGACAATCGCGTGCTCGGCAAGACTGAATATCACTGACTGTTGGAAATCCCCGGCCTTGAGAAGAACCGTAAAGGTGTCGCCTTTGTCCGTCACCAAAAACTCATACGGCGCATTGTTGGGGCGCAGGCCGTTGCGGGTCTTCACGTCTTCTCCAACTTGTAATTTCAAGTCCTTGAACACGTTCGGAAACGAGCATTGGGAACGCTTCGTTATCCAATCGAACTTTGTCGGTTCGCTCACACTTCCATACTACATGGCGTGAGCTAGAATCCAGAAGTCAGAATCCAGAATCCGCTCACCCCGCTCTACGCACGCTGATGCCCCCGCCCGACGTGTGCAGATAGAGCAGCGGTCCTCCACCATTCAGCGGCGCGCGCAGTTCGCGCTGATGCCGGTCGCTGCCACTTGGCACCGGAAAGTCCGTCCAAACACTTCCACCGCTGGCGGAGGCGTCCAGATCCATATGGATGTCTTTCGCCAGGCTCACGCTGATGCTCCCGCCGGACGTGGACAAACGGCATCCCTCCTTCGGTTGCCCCCGGAGCGACGCTGTCACCCCGCCTCCCGACGTCGAAGCGTCAATCGCGCCCGTGGCCTCGCGAACCTCAATACTCCCGCCCGAAGTACGCGCTTTCACGCGGCCGCCGGCCCGTTCAATCGAAATCGCGCCTCCGCTGGTGGACGCGTCCACGTCCCCGGTAACTTCGGAGATGTGGATGGACCCTCCCGACGTGTGTAAAAGAGCGCTGCCTTTGCCACCCGCGAGCGTAATGCTCCCGCCGGAAGTGCGTCCGGTCAGCGGGCCGTCGATGTTCTCGAACTTCAGTGAACCGCCGGAGGTGCGCGCGCTGATTTCGCCCTTGAGATCGATCACCGAAATCGCGCCTCCGGAAGTCTCAACGTCCGCATCAAACTTGCGCGGCACGCTGACGCGATACTCTACCTCCCGCAGCCATTCCGAATATTCCAGGCACTGGCCGTTATGGCAGATCGGGTGGCCGCCGCCGGCGATAAAGCTGTCTAACATCCACAAAAGCGATTGCGGCTTCCAGCCGTTTTGGAATGTGCCGGTTACACGGATGTCAGAGCCTTCTTGCGCCACTTCCAGCCTGAAATCGCGCAGCATCCGGTCGAACTCCCCGCGAGAGGGCGGATCGCCCCGGAAGTGTACCTCTACTTCGACTCTCTTTCCGTCGCCTGGCTCGATCCGGATCGCACCGAATTCAGCCTTCAACGTCAAACGGGTAGCCGAGGAAACCGGCGCCGATTTCCGGACGCTGTCCTCAGTGTCGGCGGCATGCAGAAATGCAGCGCAGGCGAGCGCGGCGGTTAGCAAACGGACCATGGCAACCTCCTATTGTGGGGCGACCCACTTAACCTAATACGCGGCGGCGGGCATTTCGTTCGCAAGATTTCGCATCTTTTGCGCGGACCAGTCAGGTCACCTTGGGCTACGACCCGCGAAAAGCGCACATCCGGTCAATGTCTTGTTTGTAACAAACTCATGCTAAAATGTTCCTGGTGTTCACGGATTCTGATCGGATGCGCGTGGAACGGTTCAAACAATCCACCAGGGAGAAGCTACGCGGGGTTCGCTGTCCGGAACATCACCAGCCGCCGCGCCTGCATTTCCACGGCGAGTCGCTGCACGAGATCACGATTTCGTTGAGCGGTTGCTGCGTCCGTCTGATGCAGCTGGCCAATGCCCGCGTGGCCTTAGCAGAGCCGGTGGAAGCGGAAATGCGGAAGCCGGCGTAGTTCAGCCAAACGGGGCTCGCGCGAGAATTCGGCGGACGCCTTCGTCGAAAACTTGCTCGGGTGTCAGCAGGCTGAGCACTAGGAACGCCTCGCGTTCAAAATCGAAAAAGAAGCCGGGTTGAACCAGCACGCCGTCGTCCGCGAGCAGACTCAGCACCCACTCTTCCTCGGATTGGATCCGCGGCGCTTCGAGGATCGCGTACCAGCCGCCCTCGGTTTCGAGAAGCCTCCAGGGCGAGGCCGGGCCAATCTGGCTTGCGACGAATGCCCGATTGGCGCGAACGCGCGCCAAAATCTGATTCTGCAACTGGGTGCGGACGCCGAGCAGTACGGGGGCGGCCAGTTGAACTGGAGCGCCAACGGAGAGATAGGTATCGGCGATCAGTTCCAAGCGCTCGAAGGCTTGCTCGCGTTCATGGGCCGGGCCGCTAGTGACGATCCAGCCGAGCTTCATCTGGGGCAAGCCAGCGACTTTCGAGAGGCCAGACAAGCAAAATGTCGGGACTTCGGTGACTTCGGTGAGCGAGCGAACCAAGCGCGGATCTGCACGGAGAGCGTAATCCGAAAAAACCTCGTCGGAAATCAAGGCAAGATTGTGTTCGCGAGCGAGCGCGATCAGCGGTCCGATCTCGGACTGCTTCAAGAACGATCCGGTCGGATTGTTGGGATTCACCAGCACGATAGCGCGCGAACGTGGAGTAATCGAACGGGCTAGCGCGTCAAAGTCAATCGCCCAACTGTTTTCGTACACCAGAGAATACTGGACAACGCGCACCGCATCGAGAGCGGCGAGGAAATCGAACAGTGGGTATGAAGGGCGGGGGACCAGGACTTCGTCACCGGGGTCGGCCAGCAGCTTGAAGACGAACGCGTACGCCTCGCTGGTGCTGGCGGTGAGCAAAATGCGTCCAGGGTCGACGCGGCCCGAGTAGTAATCTTCGGAAACCGCCGCGCGAGCGGACGGCATCCCCGCAGCGGCTGGCTGGTAGCCGAGTGCGCGCGGATCTGCCAACGCGGCGAGAATCTGATCCGACGGATACGCTAATCCGGCGGCTGTCGGATTCGATTCAGTGAGGTCCAGAATGGCGGCCCCGGCGGATCTCCTCTCATCCAATAATCGCGTTAGGCGATTCGGAGCGAGGTCCCAGCGAAGCCGCGAAGAATATAATGGCGCGGGCAAGGACACAAGTTAACACGGCCCGCCCGCACACGCGCCACCCGTCCGGTTTTCTTCGAGTCGATGTTCTCCAGTGCACGACTTCCGGTTGTCTCCGGGTGTGGTGCTGGCGCGCGGTTCAGTTCGAAGGGATATTGCTCTGCGTTTTCGAACCGGAATTGGTGTTGCTGCTGTGGTGCGAGCCGGTGCTGTGATGGTGCGAGTTGCGAGATTTGTGACCAGAACTGGCATGCTTGGCCTTCTGATCGCTGTTTTCGCCTTCGCGAGGGCTTCCGAAGGCCAACGATGTTGCGCCCAGTAGGAGGGCGCTGGTTAGGAACACAGAGAGAGATGCTTTCATGCTTTAGCAGTGGGCGCCGGGTGGAAAAACTCGCACGCTGAAAATCTAAACCGGTCTGATGACTGTCTCCTGCTTGGGGATGCTATCGAGCATCGACATTCCTACTCCCAGATGCTGATCCATCAGCAGGTGCGGCGTATGCGCCATCCACTCCGCCAACGAGATGTCCTGGTACTTCGCTGGTCTTGAACATCTCGAGAAACACCAGATCCGAGTCGCCGGTATTCTCGATGTAATGCGGGTTGGAAATCGGAACGTACCCGACGTCTCCCTCTTCGAAATCCATGGTGCGGGCGGTCGAGCCGGCGGTGAAAAGTGTCATGCGTCCCTTGCCGGTGATGTAGTATTGCCACTCATCGGCGTTGGGATGCCAGTGCAATTCGCGCAGGCCGCCCGGCTTCAGCGTGACGATCGCGGCCGAAATCGGGGTCACGGGAAAGATCTTGGAATCGATGATCTTCACTTCGCCCGCCGCGCGTGACCTTGGTCGGCTGCATGGTGCTGGCTTTGAAGTCGAAACGCTTTGGCACGCTGCCCGTTCCTGGCCGCGCCTGAGCTTGCTCCGCTTTCAGATCGCCGGGAAGGCCGGTTTGAAAGATGAACAGCTCCTTCTTTGGGAACCTTGTCGAAGGTGGAGGCGGCACGTTGAAGTTTTTCGCCAGGACTTCCTTGGGCGTATGCGAGAGCCAATCGGTAATCAGGAAGGTGTGGAACTCATCGAAGTTTCCGTCGTCGAAAACCAGCAGGAACCTGCAACCATCCGGGCCCAGGCCCTGAATGGAATGCGGCACTCCCGGCGGGAAGAGCCACAAGTCGCCCTGCGCTACATCGCTGACAAAACTCTTGCCTTCCTGATCTACGGCGGTGATGCGCGCGTTGCCGTTGAGCATGATGGCCCATTCCGCTTCCACGTGCCAATGGAGCTCGCGGACACCGCCGGCCGTGAGCCGCATTTCCACGCCTGCGATGTCTGTCGAAATCGGCAATTCGCGCGCCGTTACCTGGCGCGTCCATCCGCCGCTCTCGATGCGCTTGTGCGACAGAGCGAAGGAATACTTAAACGGCTTTACGGTGCCGTTGTCGGTGGGCGGAGCGCCATTCGGAATCCGGATTCTCCGCGGCCAGAGGCAGGTTCTGCGGGCCGGGATCGATCTCGTTCGGCGCATTGTGGTTAGCTGCGGCTCTGCGTCTGTGCGGAGGCTCTCTCACCGCACCAGCTAGTGCAGTGCCGCGGCCGCGAGAGCCGCGGAGCCTAATCCAAAAACGTCTCGTCTACTGACCTTCGTATCGTCATTCTCAATGTCAGCCATGATGTCTCCTTTCCTTTCTCAGAAAATCATAAGTTACGTAGGCAAACGGGTAGTTGTAGTCTTTGCCGTGCGTGGCTTCATTCAAGTACTGGCCGGTAAACAAATGGGCAAAACCGAAGCCATAAGTCACATGTCGGTTTTGCTTATATTCGGCGATCAGGTCGAGTTCTTCGCCGAGATGGCTGCTGGTGGCTCCCGGGTGCGCGGCTATGGCGATGGCGCCACTGGAGGCATACACCGCATCGTTTTTCGTCGCCAGCCAGAAATCGTCAAACATCTCGGTCAACGTCCACTTGGTTCCAACCTTTTCGTCGACGCCGGCGCGGAGGTCCTCGATGTTCCTCCAGCCGAATTGATCGGCGAAGGACATCTTGTCGTGAGCGGAAGGATAGATCTGGTCGTGCGTGCCCCAGGTGTTGCCGTCCGGGTTCTTGTTGCCGGAGGCGTAATTGTACTCGGCGAAAACTCTCGGATCGTATGCGCGTTCTTGAAGGTATAGCCGGCGTTCCAGTGTCCCGGCCCAGGCGTCAATGGTATAGACGTCCCAGCGAGCCGGTTTGCTTGTTCATTTCGACGTCGTAATCGAAATTGTCAAGCAACGTGCCGGCGATGCGCGCGCCTCCCGTTACTTCGTTGAGATGCCCCGTGGCCTTCGGTTTCGGAAGCGGCACGTTGCCGGGAGCGACTCGCCACAAGAATAAGGCTCGAACGTCGCGTGCGGGATGAAATGCGTAAAGCTGCTGTAGATTCCATAGATATTGTTGCCTTCAATGTGGTGATCGATGACGCCGTCGCTGGCGATAATCACCGATGCCGCGAAGATGCTGACTTTGAATCCCGGGTGATGGAGGTCGAGCCTGACGGTATCGAACGTTCGCCCCATGTTCAGCCAGTCGGAAGGCCCGATGACCCGCTCGTCGCCAAAGCTGAACATCTGGCGGCCTCCGACGACGTCGATCCAGCCTTCGGTCGAGCTGCCGAGCTGCACATAGGCCTCCCGAATATCCCAGATGTTCTGGTAGGGAGGCGCGTTGGCTACATGGTGATTGAAAAAGACTCGCGAATCCTGGGTTACCCCAACCAACTTCAGCCAGCTCACAGGCTGAAGGTAGATGCCGAGGCGGAGCTGGGTCAAATCGTACGCGTCGTTGACGGGGGCGTAGCCGAGTCCATCCTGGCTCTCCACACGATTGCGAAACTGTCCGCCGAATTGAATCCAATGGGGGAGCAATGTGTTCGAGCTGCGTGATGGGGAACAGCCAGCCGTCTGGATTGGGTCCGGGTACGCGAAGGTCCGTGGCCGCATGCGATTCACCAGGAGTGTCGGGTTGGTACGGGTAGGAATTCGGGGATGGTTGCGCTAGGGCGGTGCTTAGAAGGGCGCTGAAAATCGCGCTTAGAAAGGCGCTGAAAATAAGGATGCGCCATACGGGGGCGTGATCCATATTGAGAACCTCCGCACATTCGACGCCGGTGGCGGTGGAAAGTTCACACAAAATTAATAAGCCGAAAATTGATGCTCTGAAGATGGACGTCGTCCATTCGATAGAATGGCTCCAGGTTCCCCCTTTATGTCTACCGTTACTAACCTTACGGAAACCGCCGTTGAGCATCTGCCAGCCGTTCCTCTGACGCTGGAAGGCGCCAGCATGCTGCATCAGATGTTGCGCGTTCGCTGGACCGCATGGAAGCAGCTTCCGGCGGAGCAGCGCGCCGACATTGCCCTGGAAGCATCCAAGGTGCTCGCCGAAATGGAGCGGGAGGCGAGTCGGCCAGAGCGCGATCTTCTCGCTGCTGGGGCACAAGGGCGATTTGATTCTGGTGCATTTCCGGCCGCTCGTTCGACGAGCTGAACCAAGCCGAGCGGAAGCTGGCGGGGCTCAGGCTGTGGGATTATCTGGAGCCGTCGTCGTCATATTTGTCGGTGGTGGAGTTGGGGCTATACGAATCCAGCCTGAAAACTTACGGAGCTCTGGCGGCGCGCGGCATTGCGCCATTTTCGCCAGAATGGTCGGCTGAGATCGAAGAGGTGCTGGCGCGCCAGCGCGAGGCCATGGCGCCGCGGCTGTTCCCCGATATGCCTCCGCACAAGTACCTGTGCTTTTATCCCATGGATCGCAAGCGCGGCGAACTGAAGAACTGGTACCGGCTGCCAATGGCCGAGCGCCAGCGGCAGATGCACGAGCACGGCATGGTGGGCCGCAGATACGCGGGCGAGGTGAAGCAGATCATTTCCGGATCGATCGGATTCGACGATTGGGAGTGGGGCGTGGATCTGTTCGCCGACGATCCGCTGGTGTTCAAGAGACTGATCTACGAAATGCGGTTCGACGAAGTGAGCGCTGATTATGCGCTGTTCGGAACGTTTTATATTGGAATCCGCTGTCCGGCCGCCGATCTTGGCAGGTCGCTGGAACCGGGTCGCTGACGCGCGACGCGGTCAGGGCGCCGCCTGGCCGAGAGCTTTCAGCGCCACGGACCTATTCTGAAGCGCGTTGGAGTAATCGGGCCTCACACGGATGGCGTCGTTGAAATCGGCCAACGCATGCTGATAGTCATGCTGGAGCAGATAGACGTAGCCGCGCGCGTTGTATGCGGTGGCGAGGTTCGGCTTGAGTTGAATGGCGCTGGTAAGCTCGGATAGCGCTTCCGGATACTTACCCGATTGTGTGAACGCGCGGCCTAGCGTCTCGTGCTGTGAGGCGGAAATGGAAGCAGCCGGAGTTTTCGCCGCGGCCGGCACTGGAGCAGGCGTAGGAGCGGGCGCCGGAGCAGGCGCCGGAACAGGTAGGACGGGCTCAACTTTCGCTGGCGCCGGTTCTGGCGCGGGAGCCGGCGGGGTAACTGGGGCAGGCGTTGGCGCGGCGTTCTTGGCTTCCTCCAAATGCTTTTGAGTTTCGGCCAAAACATCGCTGGCTTCCTGATAGCTCGGACGCAGATGGACAGCCTGCGCGATGTCGGCTTGCGCCTTGGCGTAATCGCCCAACAGGTAGTAAGCGCTGCCGCGCGCGAACCAAGCCTCTGGCAGCTGGGGATTCAACTCGATCGCCTTGCTGCGATCCGCGAGTCCTTTTTCGTGCAAGCCAAGCTGATGATATGACCCGCCGCGCGCCAGATAGGCTTCGGCCGAATTCGGCGCCAATCGCACCGCTTCTTCGCGATCCTGAAGCGCTTCCGCATGGCGTTCTAGCCGCACCAGCGCGGAGGAGCGCGCCAGGTAAAGATAAACTTCCTTGGGCGTGATTTTCAAAGCTTCGGTGAAATCCGCGACGGCCAGTTCGTTCTGTGTGAGGCGGAAGCGGGCTGCGCCGCGCAGCGTGAAAGCCTTGGCATCCTGGGGACGCTGGGAGAGCACCTTGTCGAAATCCTGGATGGCGCGCCGGTAATCGCCAAACTGTCCCCAGCAGAAGCCGCGGCCAAGATACGCATCGGGATTATCCGGATTCAGACTAATGCTTTGGTCGTAATCGTCCATGGCGTCGCTAAAGCGGCCCATGGCGATGTACAGGTCGCCGCGCAGTCGGATGGGCTCGGGATTATCGAGACGTAGCTTGATTCCGGTGTTGTAATCGGCCAGGGCGGCTTCGTGCTCTTCCAAGGCCACATGGGCCGAAGCGCGTCCGTTGTAAGCCGCTGCGTCGTTCGCCCCTAGTTCGATGGCGTGAGTGTAATCGGCGATCGCCTCGCGCGCGTTGTTGAGCTGGATATCAATGTTGCCGAGGATTACGAACGTGTCGCCGTTTTTGGATTCCAAGCGGCTGGCGGCAGTTGCGTCCTCAAGCGCGTGCGCCGCGTCGCCGCTTGAAAGGCGGACTCGTGCGCGGTGCAGATAGTAGAGCGCGCTCGCGGAGTTGAGCTGAATTGCTTCCGAGTAGGCCGCCTCGGCTTCCTTCCATTGGCCGTTCTGTTCGTACCGAAGACCGTCCTTGAACGGTTTTTCGGCCTCCTTCGGGTCGGAGGCCAGGACGACGCCGGCGAAGCAAAATAGCAGGGCGAAACTAAGGAGGCGCATCGGGCCTATAAATAGACTAGCGGTTCTGCGGGGAAGCCTGCGGGGGCTGGAAGGGTAATCAGCGAGAAGTGCGACGCAATGCGCGCCAGGAAACTGTCGCGTTCCGATACGCTGACCCATTTGAGCATGGCGGACTCGCCGTTCTCGGAGAAAAACCCGACGCCGCCACGGCTGATCCGGCTATCCATCCAGGAGCTGATCAACTGGCCGTTGACCGAAGTAAGGAAACGATTGCCTCGCACACTGACACGCACCCGATAGTCCACGCCGCTCTCGAGCGTGAGAGGCAGCGGCAGTTCCACGCGCTCGCGCTCGCGGCCATCCAGAACAACGAACCGAACCAGTCCGGCATTGGGCAAGGGGCCGGGACGGGTTATTACGAGCTTGGTGGCGTAGTAATTGTGAAGATCGGCCGGCGCGAAACGCCCAATCCATGCTTTTGCGATCGATCTGGCCCAGGAACTCCAGCTCATAGTTGGAGAGCGAAGAGGAAGGCTTCCACAGCCGCAACGACGCGGGCCGGACTTGGCCGGCTTGCAAGGTCCAGTCGGAGCCAATCGATTTGAGACCATCCCAATTCGAGAAGCCGGAATGGAAATCCTCGCGCAGGGTTCCGGACGTCTGAGTTTGAATCAGATTGGCGATGGTTTGTCCAAAACCAGCACTGCTTCCGTGTGGGTTATCCGGCAGGGGCGAGATCGCCCTTGGGGGCTGAATTCATGGGCACCTTCGAGAGCCCAAGCAGCAGGACCACCATCGCGCCGCCCACTAAAAGGGTGCCGCCGAAGCCAGCGCGCCGCTCGGGTTTGGCAACCGCCAGGGCGTTAGTAAAGCCATACAAATCTTCAGCTTCCCGCAGGGCGCGAGCCGACTTCGCAGTGCTTTTCTTGCGATGCTCATCGCAACAAAACTGCGGGTCCTTCAGCTTGCGCAAAGGACTGATATTCTTACGGCAATAGAGGCAGCCCATAGGACTGTCGGTCACGATGACCCAGTGTAGCAATCAGGCTGTGGCAACGATATGTACTAAGGCAAAGAATACGCGTGACATGAGAGTACGAGTAGGGTGCGGACTAAGAAAAGGACCTTAGACACCACCGCCTTCCCCCGATATAGACGGAACTTGGCGCCAGTGCCTACTCGTATGCTGGATTAAGGTAATCAACGGATGCTGCATTCATCGCGATCTCTTCCGGCGCTAGCAGGCGCGAGCGTGCTCTTGCCGAGCCTGCTCTTGCTGAGCGGATGTGGCCCCGACTTCAGCCCTCCCGGCCCCGAACGGACCGAGACCCGGAGCGTGGACCTGGACAGCTCCGAAGAGGTGCGGGCGGAGCTGACGGATGGGGGCAGGAGAATTGCGGGTGCGAGGGGGCGCGGCCAAGTTGATGGAAGCACGGTTTGTTTATAACCGTCTGCGCCTGCGCCCGGAAGTCACCTATCACAATGGAGCCGGCGGATTTCGGGCGCACCTGTTGGTCGAAGAGCCAAGCGGCGTCCACGGGGGGTCCAACCGCTACCGATGGGACCTGGCTTTCAACGACGAGAAACCCCTGGATCTTGAGGTGAAGTGTGGCGCCGGCGAGAGCCATCTGGACCTTGGAGACCTGTCGCTGCGGCGGGTGAATGTCGAGATGGGGGTCGGCGAGCTGCACATGGATCTGCGAGGCACGCCCAAGAACGACTATTCGGTTTCTATTCGCGGCGGTGTCGGTGAAGCGACGGTCTATCTTCCCGGGAACGGCGTTGGCATTGAAGCCGAGGCGCGGGGCGGCATCGGGGGCATTGAAGCCACTGGCCTGGAGAAAAGGGACGGCCGGTACGTCAATGATGCCCTCGGGCACGCCAAAACCACAGTACACCTGGACATCCGGGGCGGTATCGGGTCGATCCGTCTTATTGCTGAGTGAAAATCGGGCGAAGATCCTAGAACTAAAGGATTTAGTTCCTTTTGCCGATAGTTGCATAGACGATGACTCTCCTGGCAATCTTGTGTTTCGCCGGATTGGTCTGGCTGTGGATTCGCTGGCGCAAACGCGGCTCCTATGAGGCCTTCAAGATTACGGGCGTGGCATTCGACGATGACGTGTCTGGCGACTTGTTTGATGTCGCGCCGATTGGGTACCTGGAAATTGATCGCGAGGGAGTAGTGCGGCGGGTCAACCGCAGCGAATGCAAGTTGCGCGGTCGCGCAGCTAACGACTTGCTGGGCTTGCACTGCGCTGAATTCATTCCAGAGCTGGAGCGCGAACGGTATCGCCAGCTGCTTCAACGCAAGATGTCCAGCCAAACGGCGCTGGCGCCGTATCAGCGCGAGCATTCGGGTCCCGACGGCGGCCGGGTGACGGTGGAAGTGCATGAGCAATTGCTGCGCAATAGCTCCGGCGTAGTCGTGGGCATGCGCATGGCGTCCATCGACGTGACGGACCGCAAACACAGCGAAGACGTCGCGTATCGGAATGCCAGCGAGCTCCGCGCTTTGTTTCAGGCGTTCCCTGATCTGTTTCTGCGTCTGGACCGGACCGGCGCGGTACTGGATGCGCAAGCCGGGAAGAGCTCCGATTCGTTCTTGAGCGCGGAAAAGTTCGCCGGCCGAAATTTGCAGGACATGTTGCCGGTGGCTGTCTTGGAACATATCCGAAGCGCTCAGGAGAAAGTACGCAAGACCGGCGCAGTGGAAGTGGTGGAGTTCCCGATTGACGACCGGCTGGGCCAGCAAGCCTACGAGATGCGGCTGTTGCCGCTCAACTGGGACGAATGGATCGCGATTGTTCGCAACATCTCCACGCGCAAATCCAATGAGCGGCGGCTCACGGACAACGCGCAGGAGTTGGAACAAAAAAATCAGGAACTCGAGGCGGCGCTCGCCGCGGCGCGCGAAGCCACCCGGACTAAGAGCCGGTTTCTGGCAAACATGAGCCACGAGATCCGCACTCCGATCAATGGCGTGCTAGGGATGGCCGATTTTCTATTGGGTACCGAACTTAACCCGGAGCAGCGGGAGTACGCGGAAGCGATCCAGCGGTCGGCCGGTTCGCTGACCTCGCTTATTAACGACATCCTGGATTTCTCGTCGATCGAAGCCAGAACGCTGCGCCTGGATCGCGTGGTGTTTTCATTGAGCGCAGTGATGGAGCAAACCGCTTCGGCGTTCGCATCGCAGGCCAGTGCCAAGGGAATCGATTTTGCTTCTTCGATTCCGTCCGGGGTGCCGGATGCAGTGGTGGGCGATCCAGCGCGGATGCGGCAGGTGCTTTGGAACCTGTTGGGCAATGCGCTGAAGTTCACCGAACGTGGACGCATCGAATTGGCTGCGGAACTGGTGAGTCAAACGCGCGACGAATCGAAATTGCGATTCACGGTGCGCGATACGGGCATCGGAATTCCAGCCAGCGATCGAGACCGGCTCTTTGACACCTTCACGCAAGCGGATGACTCGAACACACGGAAATACGGCGGGACGGGACTGGGACTGGCCATCTCGAAACAACTGGTGGAATTGCTGGGCGGCGAAATCGGCGTGGAGAGCGAACCTGGCGCCGGGAGCGTTTTCTGGTTTACGGCCAGCTTCGGCAACGCGGCCAAGGCGGAAACAGCTCCACCGGCCTTGGCGCCGCGGGTGGCGCCGCCAGTAAAGCCGGCCGTTCCTGCCAGCGTGAGCGCGACACGCAAGAGCGCGCCTGCGCCGTCGCATTCGATGCGAATTCTGTTGGCTGAAGACAACGAAATCAACCAGCGGATCACGCTGCGACTGCTGCAGAAACTCGGGTTGGCGGCCGACGCGGTGGTGAACGGGCGCGAGGCGGTGGAGGCGCTCGAAAAGCAAAAATACGATCTGGTGCTCATGGATTGCCAGATGCCGGACATGGACGGCTTCGAGGCCACGGCGGTGATCCGCAGCCGCGAGGGAAAGAGCCGTCATCAGACCATTTGCGCGCTGACGGCCAACGCCATGGCGGGCGATCGCGAGCGGTGTCTGGCGGCGGGAATGGACGACTACATCAGCAAGCCGGTTGGACTGGAGAAGCTGCGCGACGCGCTGGTGCGTTGGATTCCCTCCGTGGGCGTTACGGCTGGGAACTAGGCGTAACCTCAGGTCCGCCCGCTCGTCTATTCCACATGCCCAATTGGCTCCGCGACCTTCCTCAGGATCTCCGGTATGCCGGCCGCTTGCTGCGAAAGTCACCCGGTTTCGCGGCCACTGGGGTTCTCACTCTCGCGCTTGGTATCGGCGCGAACGCGGCGCTTTTTTCGGTCGTCAACGGCGTGTTGCTCAACCCGTTGCCGTATCCGCACTCGGAGCAGCTTGTGGCTGTATATGCAAAGACGCCTGGATTCGACCAAGCCCCAATCGTCTATCTGAACTTCCTCGACTGGCAGGGCGACACCAAGACGCTCTCTTCGATGGCCACCTACCGCAACCAGAATTACAACGTGACCGGCGCCGCCGAACCAGAACGCCTGAGCGGCTACCAGATTTCAGCGGGCTTCTTTTCCACCCTCGGCGTTCAGCCCATTCTCGGCCGCGCGTTCCGCTCCGATGACGATCAGCTGGGCGTAGCGCCGGTCGTAATCCTCGGCGGAGGTTTGTGGAGGCGCAAATTCGGCTCTTCGAATGATGTGATCGGAAAATCGCTTACCTTGAATGGAACGTCTTACCTGGTGGTAGGCGTTATGCCGCCCGGGTTCACTTTCTATGGCCAGGACCGCGACGTCTACACTCCCATTGGCCAATGGAACGATCCCTCCTTTCGCGATCGCCGCATCTCGGTGAGCGCGCACGCCATCGGCCGCCTGAAATCCGGCGTTACGCTGCCGCAGGCAAAAGCCGACATGGACTTGGTCGCTAGCAATCTGGCTGCCGCCTTCCCGGTGGCCGACAAGCAAGCCGGCATCACTCTCGTTTCCATGAAGGAGGATATTGTCGGTAACGTCCAGCCGTTCCTTCTGGTACTTCTCGCCGCCGTTGGTTTCCTGCTGCTGATTGCGTGTGCGAACGTTGCGAATCTTCTTCTGGCGCGCTCCATGGGCCGCTCGCGCGAGTTTGCAGTTCGGGCGTCCCTGGGCGCCAGCCACGCGCGCGTCATCCGCCAGCTTCTCGCCGAAAGCGTTTCGCTCGCGGGCCTGGGTGGAATACTCGGGCTCCTGTTCGCCTATTGCGGCCTGAAGGCAGTGCTCAACACTTTGCCCGGCACATTACCGCGCGTCGACGAAATCGCCCTGGACGGACGCGTATTGCTTTTTACGCTGGTCCTCTCGCTGCTCGCCGCAATTGTTTTTGGCTTCGCTCCCGCGCTCAGAAGTTCACGCGTAAATGTAATGGAGATTCTCAAGGAAAGCGGCCGCGGATCGATGGGCGCGCGCCACCACCTGCAGAGAATTTTTGTGATCAGCGAAGTCGCCCTGTCCTTGGTGCTCCTGATCGGCGCGGGGCTGATGCTGCGCAGCCTTGCCGCGCTCTGGCGCGTGAATCCCGGGTTCAATCCCAGCCACGCCATTACATTCAATTTATCGATGCCGTCCTCCTCCTCTACCACCTCCGCCGACACTCGCGCCCGCCTGCGGCAATTCGACGACAAATTGAGCTCCATTCCCGGAGTGCAGGCCGTTTCCGTCACCCTCGGCTCTCGCCCGATGATCCATGATTCCTCCTTGCCGTTCTGGATCGAAGGCCGGCCGAAGCCCGCGAATCTCAATGAAATGCCCCAGGCGATGTTTTATCTGGTGGAAGCCGGTTTCGAACGGGCCATGGGAATAACACTCGAGCGTGGCCGCTTCGTTACCCCGCAAGACAACGAGAACGCCCCGGTGGTGATCGACATCGATGACGTTTTTGCGCGCACCTGGTTTCCGAACGAAAATCCTATCGGGAAGCGCGTCCATCTGGAGGAGTTCGATGTGCAGGCCGAAATCGTCGGCGTGGTGGGCCATATCAAGCAGTGGGGCCTCGGTACGGATCAAAAGTCAGCGATAGAGGCGCAGTTCTTTTATCCTTTCATGCAGCTTCCCGAGAATTTAATGCGGATGGCGGCTGACGGCGTCGCAGTGGTGCTACGGACGTCGGGTGAACCGGCGGCCGTCATGGGCCCTGTTCGCCGCGCGGTCGAGCAAATCGACGGTCGCAACGTGATCTTTGGCGTCGAAACCATGGGCCAAGTCATTGCAGGCTCATTTGCCGCGCGCGGGCTTTCGATGCTTCTTCTCGGAATATTCGCGGCGCTCGCGCTGGTTCTTTCCTGCGTCGGGATTTACGGTGTCACTTCCTACGTGGTGGGCCAACGCACCCATGAAATCGGCGTCCGGATGGCGCTGGGCGCGCAACGCAGGGACGTGGTGCGCCTGGTGCTTGGGGAGGGCGCAAAAATGGCGCTGGTTGGCGTCGCGGCCGGTATCGCCGCCGCCTTGGGATTGACTCGCCTCATGGCCAGCCAGCTTTTCGGCGTCAGCGCGCAAGATCCATTGACCTACGCCGCCGTCGCCATTGTGTTGACGTTGGTCGCGCTGATGGCCTGTTATCTTCCGTCGCGGCGCGCCGTTCGCGTCGACCCGATGGTCGCGCTCAGGCACGAGTAAGTCATAATCCGCGCTAGACTTCCAAGCCGACCGAACGCATAAGATCCAGCGCATTGCTGCGTTCCACCACGCCGGGCTGTAGCCGGTAGTCGAAATGCAGCTCTCCGTTTTCGAATGTGTCGGCGAAATGGACGTTGGCGGCGCGTCCGGGAAGCTCATCGGCGATATGGGCAAGCGCCAGGTCGTGCGTCGTAATCAGCCCCATGGCGCCGTGATCGATCAGAGCTCGCACGATGGCGCTGGCGCCGATTTGCCGGTCGTGCGAATTGGTGCCGCTCAATAATTCGTCCAGCAAAAACAGAACGGGGCGGGATCCGCCGGTGAGTGCGACGATTTCGCGCAGGCGCTTAATCTCGGCGTAGAAGCGGGAACGGCCGTCCTGAAGCGAATCCACCGTTCGAATCGACGCGCCCAGGGTCAACGGCGAAATCTTGAGGCGCGCGGCACGCACCGGCGCTCCGGCCCATGCCAGCACGGTATTGATCCCAATGGTCCGCAACAGCGTACTCTTGCCGGACATGTTAGAGCCGCTGACGATCCAGAGCCGGGTGTCGCCGCCGAGTCGTACATCGTTGCGGATGGCATGCGATTCGGGCATCAGAGGATGTGCGATTGCTTCGGCTTCAAAACAACCGCCCGGATCAGCGGTCAGCTCCGGAAAAACGTCAGACGGATGTTCGTAGCTGTAGGCCGCGAGCGAGCACAGTGCCTCGAATTCTCCAGCGGCATCGATCCATTCGCGAATGTGGCCGCCCCAGACCCGGCGCCAGCGTTCAATCGCCATCGCGACCTGCGGACTCCACAGGAGCGCTCCGGCGATGAGCCTGATGACCCAGTTTTCCTGCCAGTCGAGACGGGCCTTCAGCCGGCCGAGGCGGGCGATTTGAGCGGATGCCACCTCCTGGTTCCGCGGCTTTAATCGCGCATGCAATTGCTGAAGCAACGGCGCTCGGAACGTTTCTCTCTCCAGTCGCTCGAGAAGATCCGCCAGCAACGCCAGGTCGCGGGAGGGCGAATCGACCCGCTCAGTCACGCGCGACGTGCTGGAGTTGAGAAAGAAGGCGTAGCCCATTTCGACGAAGAGCGCCGCGAGGAACGGCGTGCGCGTAAGCACGTCCGCCATGTAGAGCACAAACAAAATCACCAGCGCGGCGCCGAGTACGGGTGCAACATATCGTGATCCAGTTGGGAATAGAACCTCCGGCGCTTCGCCCCAGGCAGCCGCGGCCTCCGGATCGAGTCCGGCGCGGACCGTGGCCCCGAGCACGGCCAGATCCTCGCGCAGGTCGAGCAGCGGGCGAAGTTCTTGCACTGCAAGTTGACGCGCGGCGACTTCGTCCGGCGATGAAGGAGCGAGCAGCCAGCGCGCCAGTATGTCCTCACCGACGCGCGTGCGAGCGGTGGAGAGGAGCTCGAACAGTGAGCCTTTGCCGAATAGATCGAGATCCTCGGCATAGACGTGCGTGGGGTCGCGGAAGCGCTCGCCGGATTCGCCCAAGCCCATCCAGCGGTTCTCGATCCTGGCCACGCCCCGTTCGTAGAATTGGATGGCGCGTTTGGAGCGCTCCATCCGTTCCACAACGCGCGCATGAACGATCACCAAGGCGCCGAAAACAGCCAGAGGAAGCAACAGCCACCAGACCGAGATCCAAACTTCGCCAAAGACGAAGAAGGCAACCACCACGGCTGCAAGACCGGCGGCCAACCGCGCGTTTCCGATGCGGCGAAACTGCCGATCCAGGCGCTCCAACGCCCTGCGGCGCTCCTCCAATCGCGCCTGGTACTCTGCCAAAGGATTCACAATGCTAGGCTAACAGCAGAGCAGCCCCTCTAGCGGCAAAATATGGACGACGAACCTGTCCGCATTCCCGTCACCGACGTTTTTGATTTGCACACCGTTCCCGCGCGCGAAATAAAGCCGGTAGTTGAGAATTACCTGGAGGAAGCACATCAGATGGGTTTCCGCGCCTTACGGATCATTCACGGGCGGGGAATTGGCGTGCAGCGCGAGATGGTGCGGTCCATTTTGGCGAAAACGCCTTTCGTTGCAAGCTTTTCGGATGCTCCGGCGGAGGCGGGCGGCTGGGGAGCAACCATAATTACGCTGCGCTAGGCGGGAAGTGGGAGGCAGGTTATGGGTGGTGGGACAAGAAAATGGAACTTCTGTGGACCGAACCCGGAATCCTTATCAACGGCCGATGCGGATCGTCGCAATCAACTAATGCTGGAATCCCCGTCCCATAGTGATGGCGATCTGCTTCGGCTGCTATCAGCGGGCGACGAAACGGCGTTTCTGCAGTTCTATCGCAGGCATCAGGGCTTGGTGTACCGGTTTGCGCTGCAGATGAGCGGTAAAGCGGAGCTCGCCGAGGAAGTGACGCAGGACGTTTTCATGGTGGTGATGCGATCGGCCACGCGCTATGACAGCGAACGCGGGTCGGTTCCGGCGTTTCTGTATGGGATCGCGCGGAATGTCGTGCTGCGAGCCTTGGAGCGCGAGAGGCCTTATATCACGATGCTGGACGAAGCGGACAGCGAGTATGCCAGCCGGCTGACGGCCGAGCAGGATGTCTTGGGCGATTTGGCGCGAAACGAACGTCTTGAAACGCTGCGGAGAGCGGTGCTGGCGCTGCCACCCGCATATCGCGAAGTGGTGGTGCTGTGCGACTTGCACGAGCGTGATTATGCCGAAGCGGCGAGCGCGCTGGGATGCGCGGTTGGAACCGTGCGGTCGCGTTTGCATCGGGCTCGGGCGCTGCTGTTAGAGAAGCTGCGCGCGGGCGAAAGGGTTGCGGAATGGAAGACAACCGGGAGCTTTTAGAAAATTTGCGGGCGCTGGCGGCGGATGGGCCGCAAACCGCGCCGGATCGCGTGGAGCATCAACTTCGCGCCGAGTTCCGGAAGCGGATCAGGAGGCGTCGCCTGGGGGTCTCCGGCCTAGCTGCGCTGGCCGCTGGAGTCGCGCTGTTGTTGTGGGTTCGCGAGGCGCCAAAACCGGCCGCCACAGCGATGCTGGCCGCTGCGCCTGCCGTCGCAGAGGAAGATGAAGCAGACGCGAACTTTTATCCATTGCCCCAGGCCGAAGCGTTGCCAGATGTGGAGAGCGCCATGGTGGTTCGGGTTCAATTGCCGATCTCTTCCCTACGTTCGATGGGATTTCCAGTGGATGAAGAGCGCACCGATGAGGTGCAAGCGGAGTTATTGCTGGGCCAGGATGGCTTGGCGCGCGGCGTACGCTTAGTCCAGTAATTTGTGTTTGGAGGAATGTCATGCTGAGCAGACTATCGATTATCTTTGCTGCAGGATTGGCGGCTACCAGCCTGTTTGCGCAGGGCCCGGGCCGAAGGGGTCCGGGGGGTGGCGACTTCGCGATGGTGCGCGCGGAATTCGGCATCTCTAACAAAGTCGTACAAGGCGCGCCGTATTCGGCGCAGGCCGTGACGCAGTTTACGCAAACGCTGGCGAACGGCGATCATATTCAACGGACGACGACGGCTTCTGTAGCCCGCGACAGCCAGGGGCGGACGCGCGTGGATCGGTCAATCTCGGGCGTCGGCGCTCTCTCGGCCACGGCGGGCGGCCAGGGACGCGCGATCATGATTCACGATCCCGTGGCCGGTGTCAGTTATGCTCTCAATCCTGCCAGTAAGACCGGCACGTCGAACCAGATACGAACGCGGCCAGCCGGTGCCGAGCAAACCCGCACGCGCCGATCCTCCGCGGCGGAGAAGACTGAGGATCTGGGCACGCAGGTGATTCAAGGCCTCAGCGCGCAGGGCAAGCGGGTGACGCGGGCGATTGCCGCCGGTCAGGAAGGCAACGAGAAGGAAATCGATATCGTTACCGAGACCTGGTATTCAGCCGATTTGCAAATGGTGATCCAGAGCAAGACCAGCGATCCGCGCTTTGGCGAGACGGCGTACCAATTGAGCGGCCTCAACCGGACGGAACCGGATCCGGCGCTGTTCGCTGTTCCATCCGGCTACTCGATTACAGAGGGCCGGGCGATGCGTCGGGGTCAGTAAAGGTGCCGGCGGTCGCAAGCTATACTACTTAGTTGCGATCAACTTTTCTTTCAATCCTCGTGCTTCTGGGCGGCCTGCCGCTGGCGGCCGCACCACCGCAATCGCCGGAAGCCGCGCAAAATTCGCTTTTCGCTCTGCACGACTTTCGCGAAGTGGCGATTTCGCAGGACGGCGGCAAAGTTGCCTGGATCGAGTCGGCTCCGGGCAAATTTGAAACTGACCTTCCCACCCTTTCTATCTACATCAAAGATTTGGGCGACGTCGGTGCTGTGGCCAAGCGCATCAGCGATCCAGGATCGATGGTGCAAGGGTTGGCGTGGTCGCGGGACGGCAGGCTGGCATTTCTCTCGGACGCCGAATCCCATGGGCAGATGCAGTTGTACGTGCTGGAAAAGCCGGGGCGCGGAAAACCTCGCAAGATCGGCGAATTGAAGGGCTACGTCGAACTGCCGCAATGGTCGCCGGATGGGAAGAGCATCGCGGTGCTCCAGATCGAAGGCAGCAGCCGGGTGCCGGGTCCCACGGAAGCGACGCCTGCGGAAACGGGCGTGATCGCCTCCACTGTCACCGAGAAACGTTTGACGATCGTCAACCTGGCTACAGGCGCGGCGCGCACCATTTCGCCGGCCGACATGTACGTGTATGAGTTCGACTGGTCACCCGACAGCAAGAATCTAGCGTATCTGGCAGCGCCGGGCGATGGCGACAATAATTGGTACATCGCGGAGTTGTACGCGATCGATGCGGAATCGGGAACCGTGCGGCACATTTTCAAACCTTCCCTGCAAGCGGCGAACGTGCGATGGTCGCCGGACGGGAAAACGATCGCGTTTATCGGTGGATTGATGAGCGACGAAGGCGTTACGGGAGGCGACATTTACGCGATTCCAGCCGAGGGCGGCACTCTACGCGATCTGACGCCGGATCGCAAGGCCTCGCCAAATTGGTTCCGATGGTCGCCATCCTCGAAGCAGATCCTCATGACGGAGAACATTTCCGGTAGCTCGGCCATCTCTACGCTGGATCTCGCTTCGGGAAGCGTGGAAACGTTGTGGAAGGGCGCGGAGAGCGTGGCATTTTCGGGCGATGCGGCCACCAGCGCGGTGGTGCGCAGCTCATTCGACCAGCCGCCGGAGGTTTGGGCGGGCCAAACCGGGAAGTGGCAGCAGCTGACGCATTCCAACAACGCGCAGCAGCGGGAGTGGGGCGATGCCAAGAGCGTCACCTGGAAGAACGGGAGCGTGGAGGTGCAAGGCTGGCTGGTGCTTCCGCAGCCGTATGATCCGGCGAAACACTATCCGATGATCGTGTTGGTTCACGGCGGGCCAGCGTCGGGCGTTCGTCCGAGTTGGCCGCGTTCGGGCCTGCCGTTCCAGCTTCTCTCCGGTCAAGGCTACTTCGTGTTCATGCCGAATCCGCGCGGCAGCTATGGAGAAGGCGAAGCTTTTACACGCGCCAATGCGAAGGATTTTGGCCACGGCGATCTGGACGATATTCTGGCCGGCGTGGACACCGTGGTGAAGGATTATCCCGTGGACAACGGGCGCGTGGGCATCGCCGGCTGGAGTTATGGCGGCTACATGACGATGTGGGCCGTCACGCAGACCAACCGTTTTCGCGCGGCGTTTGCAGGAGCGGGCATCGCCAACTGGCAGAGCTATTATGGCGAGAACGGAATTGATCAGTGGATGATTCCTTATTTCGGCGCATCCGTTTATGACGATCCGGCCGTGTACGCGAAGAGTTCGCCGATCAATTTCATCAAGAACGTGAAGACGCCGACACTGGTGATGGTGGGCGATCGCGATGCGGAGTGCCCGCCGGCCCAATCCTACGAATTCTGGCACGCTTTGAAGACGTTTGGCGTGAAGACGGAGTTTGTGTTGTATCCGGGCGAAGGGCACGGGTTCCACGATCCGCAACACGTTCGAGACCGGTTCGCGCGGATTGTGCAGTGGTTCAATGAAAACATGCCGGCCTCGGTGAAGTGAACGGGTTCAGGATAGCGCCGTTATCGAAAGGAGTTTCACGATGCGTGCGTCATGGATTGCAGTTGTTTTCGCAGCCGTCCTGTTGACCGGTTGCGGTGATCTACCTTCCGTGGAGGCTTTAGCCAACAAGGGGAATACCGTTTTCGATCCGGCTCTGGTGGGCGCCTGGAACTCTGGCGATGCTGTCGTCATTGTTCAGGCAGGCAACGATCAGAGCTACCGCATTCACTGGTTAGGAGCGGAGGACGCGGAGGGCACGCAAACTCCGCGACTCGTGCGGATGGAGGGGCGGCTGGCGAAGATCGGTGATCAGCGGATCCTGGATCTGACGGCATCCAACCCAGGCGCCTTCGCCATTCCTTGCCACGTGTTTGTTCGCGTTCGTCCCGTGAAGGAGGGGCTGAAACTTCAGTTCGTGGATTCGAAATGGATTCGCGACCAAGTGCCGAGCTCGCTCGCAAGTTTTGTGCAGGACAATCATCCGGTACTCACCGCGCCGGCGCCGCAGATTGAAGCGTTCCTCCTGAAATTCGGCTTGGATGAGCGAGCTCTGGACGATCCGATACTGCTGCGGCCTTTGAAACAGAACTGACGCCGGTTAGAGCAGATGATGGTGTTTCTTCTCTAATTCCTTGACGATGTCGCCGACTTCCTGCGCGCGAGAGCGGTCGGCGATCAGCAGCGCGTCGTGCGTGTCAACCACCACCAGATCCTTGACGCCTAACAGGGCAATCAGCTTGCCTTCGGCATCAACATAATTGCCCGAGCTGGATCGAGCCAGAGCTTCGCCGCGAAAGACATTGCCGTTCTCGTCGCTCGCGAGCAGCTCGTACACCGCGTTCCAGCTTCCAACGTCGTTCCAGCCGAAATCGTCGGTGGCGAAGCCAACCACGTGCGGCGATTTCTCGAGCACGGCATAATCGATCGAGATGTTCTCGCAGTGCGGGAAGGCTTCCTTCAACTTCGAACCGAAGCGCCGATTAGAGAACTCGGGTAGGCTCGCTAGCAGGGTCGCGGTCTTGGGCAGATATTCGCGCAGCGCGTCCAATAATACGGAAGTCTTCCAAAAAAACATGCCCGCGTTCCAATAGAAGTTGCCGGCTTTCACATACCGGCGCGCGGTTTTGAGATCCGGTTTTTCGCGAAAGCGTCGGACGGGGACAGGCGCGAGCGATCCGGCCTGAACATTCTTTGGAAATTCGATGTAGCCATAGCCCGTCTCGGGCCAGCGCGCTTGAATGCCAAGCACGACGATCTTTCCTTCCGCGGCCGCGCGCAACGCGGGACGGACGAATCGCAGATATCGCGCGGGCTTCGAGATCACGTGGTCGGAAGGGAACACGCCCATGACGGCGTTGGGATCGACGGATTGCAGAATGTGGGCCGCAAGGCCGATGGCCGGCGCGGTGTTGCGCTGCGCGGGTTCGGCCAAGATTTGATTTTTCGGCACCTCGGGCAACTGGCGAACGATTTCGGCGCGCAGATGGTCGTTGGTCAGAACCCATAGACGATCTGGCGGAATCAGCGGACTCAGGCGATCCACGGTTTGCTGGATCAAGGAGCGGTCGCCGAGGAAGCGCAGGACTTGCTTGGAGTGCGAGCGGCGGCTACGGGGCCAGAAGCGCGTGCCTCGCCCGCCGGCCAGAATGAGGCCGTAATGGTTGGCGGATCGCGGCATCAGTTCAGCGAATACTCGTGGTAGCCGTGAATCAATTTCAATGTGCGATTCCAGCGAGTCTTGGTAAAAAAATGCTCGGCTAGATCGAAGATGTGGTGAAAGTTGTAATCCAAGAGATCTTCCGTGGGCGCGTCGTAGGACCAGAAGATGATCAGCGGCTTACCTTGGATGTTGTCTCGCGGCACCAAACCCCAGTAACGGCTGTCGAGCGAATTGTCGCGATTGTCTCCCATGGCGAAGTAATTGCCCTGAGGCACCACCAGTTCGCCGTTCACGACATCGTCGTGCAGCATTTGATAGGCGCGCGCTGCCATTTTCGGATCTTGGGTGTATTCAGGCTCGCCTTGCGGGAAATTGTCGCGATAGGGCAAGGAATCGTTTTGATGAATGACGTAAGGCTCGTTCAGTGGTTTGCCGTTGATATAGACCTGTTTGTTGTACATCTTGATGTGATCGCCCGGTATGCCGATGCAGCGCTTGACGAGGTCTTCCCTGGGCGTCACGGGATGGAGAAAGACGATGATGTCGCCGCGCTGCACGTCCTGGTATGGCAGCAGGTGTTTGCTGATTGCACCGGCAGGCGCATAGGCCAGCTTGTCGACGATCAAATGGTCGCCGGTGAGCAAGGTGTTGTGCATGGAAGACGTGGGGATCACATACGGCTGCGCGATGGTGGAGGTCCCAAACAGGAGAATCAGTATGGTGATGCTCCATTCGGCGATGGAGTTGCGTTGCACGGGTTCAGCGGGCTTAGTTGTTGTAGTTGTAGTAGCCATGGATCAGCTGGAACGTGCGATTCCAGCGGGTCTTGGTAAAGAAATGCTCGGCCAGATCCAGGAAATGGGCCGCCAGATTGGTGACCGACGAACTGGCCAGGCTTTCGGTGTTGGCATCGTAGGACCAGTAGATGATGAGCGGCTTGCCGATAATGTTTTCGCGCGGGACGAAGCCCCAATAGCGGCTGTCGAGTGAATTGTCGCGATTGTCGCCCATGGCGAAGAAGGAATGGGGTGGCACCACAACCTCGCCGTTGACAACGTTGCTCGCCAGCATGTCGCGCGCGCGATCGAGCAGCATGAGATTGGGCTCGCTGTTGGGGAAGTTGTCGCGAAACGAATCCGGATACGGATTTTTGTGAACGACGTAAGGCTCGATGAGTTTAATCCCATTGCGATAGACCTGCTGGTCGATAATCTTAATGTGATCGCCGGCCACGCCGATGACGCGCTTCACGAAAGTCTGCGTAATATCCACGGGATAGCGAAATACGATGATGTCGCCGTCCCTGGGGTTCTCATAAGGCATGATGTACTTGCTGAAGCTGCCCGCGGGCGCGTATGCCAGTTTGTCCACCAAAAGGTGATCGCCGATGAGCAGCGTATCTTCCATGGATCCGGTGGGAATCACGAAAGCCTGCACCAAGGTGGTGGTGCCGAACAGCAAGAGCAGAATGGTGATGGTCCATTCGGCGATGGTCCCGCGGGGCGGCTCAGGCCGGGCAACCGCTGCGGACGCGCCCGGTTCGGCTGTCACTGCCGTTTTTCCACGATCAATGGTGGGTTTCATAACGTCGCTACGTCCAGTCTATCAGGCGGGCAGTCTACCGGCAGGTGGCTGGGCGGGACGCCGAAGCCGCAGTAACTCGCCAATCGAAATGTAGATGTTGAGCAGGCCCAGCCCGCTCCAGGCGCCGCGGAAGTAGGAGCTGGTCCAGTAGTCGCGCAACCAGGGGACGAGATTGGCGATGGAGTTGCCATCCCACTGCTGCGTCCAGGGAAAAATAAGGAGGAAAACCCCAACTTCAAAACAAACGATTACGAATAAGATGACGCCCAGCTTGTGGGCCCAGCTATGCTTGACGTGGACTGGCGCCTCGCCTACTGGATGCATTCAGCATCCTCTCCAACTTGGATGCATGCGGCATCCTCTGCGATCGCTTCCTCACTGTCGCAGCTTGGTTCCGGTTCAAAGAGGTCGCTTTGCCTGGGATAGCCTGTCCAGAGCGCGTGTGGCGCGTGCTCGCGCACCGGCCAGAAGCTGAAGCGATGCAGTGCCGTGGGCCCATGGGTTTCCAGCGCCTTCCAGTGCTCGTCGGTCGAATAGCCCTTGTGGTTCTTCAGACCGTACTGAGGGAAGACCCGGTCCCATTCGCGCATGCAGGCATCGCGTTCCACTTTCGCAATAATAGACGCTGCCGCGATGCATTGCGATAGGGCGTCGCCGTGGATGAGGGCGCGCTGAGCAGTGGGAAGGTCGATGGTGACCGCATCCACCAACAGGTAATCGGGGGCCGGAGCGAGTCCCTGGACGGCGCGCCGCATGGCCAGGCGCGAAGCCTGAAGGATGTTGATGCGGTCGATTTCAAACGCGTCCACGGCGGCTACGGACCAGGCAATGGCGCGCTCGCGAATTCGGGGGGCCAGCGTCTCGCGGCGCTCGGCATCCATCAGCTTGCTGTCCCTGAGGCCGCGGATGGGGCGATCGGGCGACAAAATGACGGCGGCGGCGAACACCGGGCCAAACAAAGCGCCGCGTCCGACTTCATCGACACCGGCGATGTGTTGGAAACCTTGCGCGCGGGCGTCGCGCTCGTATTTTCCCTGGCACTTCATTAACTAGGGAGTGCGCGCCAGAGCGCTGATTACTCGCGTTCTCGGAGACGCGCTGCTTTACCCTTGAGCTCACGCAAATAATAAAGCTTCGCGCGGCGCACACGGCCGGTACGCACCACGTCGATGTGGTCAACAACGGGGGCGTGAAGCGGGAAAATGCGCTCGACACCTTGGCCGAAGCTGACTTTTCTCACGGTGATGGTCTCGCTGACACCCGAGTTATTGCGGGCGATCAAGACGCCTTCAAAGATCTGCAGACGTTCTTTCTCGCCTTCCTTGATCTTGACGTGGACGCGGATGGTGTCGCCTGGGCGGAATTCCGGAACTGGGCGCAGATGTTTGGCGACAATCTTATTCAGTAAGAGGTTCGGCATGTGACAAATCCTTGAATCTTCATTGTAGTAGATCCGGGCGGTTCTTCGCAGTCTTGTCACGGGCGGCCTGCCGGCGCCAGTTGCGGATCTCCTCGTGATTGCCGCTCAATAGTACTTCTGGAACTTTCAAGCCGCGGAAATCGGCTGGGCGGGTGTATTGCGGACAATCGAGAAGTTTGGGAGCGGTGAAGGATTCCTGGACGGCCGAATCTTCGTTGCCGAGGACGCCGGGGAGGAGCCGGGCGACACAATCGATCACCAGGGCCGCGCCAAGTTCGCCGCCGCTGAGTACGAAATCGCCGATGGAAAGCTCTTCGTCAGCCAGGTGCTCGGCCACGCGTTCGTCCACGCCCTCGTACCGTCCGCAAATGAGCAAGATTTCCTGGTATTGGGTGAGCCGGCGTGCCGCTTCCTGATCGAAGCGCTGGCCTTGGGCGGAAAGCAGGATCAGGCGCTGGCTGGGATTGCGGCCAGTCGCCCGCCCGGGCCAGATGCTCTCGACGGCTTCGAAAATGGGCGCGGGTTTCAGCAGCATGCCTTCGCCGCCGCCGAACGGGCGATCGTCTACGGTGCGATGGCGGTCGTGAGTCCAGGCGCGAAGATCGTGGACGTGGATTTGGATCAGGCCTGCCTCGGCGGCCTTGGCGACGACGCCGTATTGGAGGGGGCCTTGAAAGAAGTCGGGGAAGATGGTGAGTATACGGAAGACCATGGGGATTTAGCCACAGATGAACACGGATGAACGCAGACAGGACATCTTAATTCAAATCCAGGAGGCCGTCGGGGGGATTCACCGTGATCTGTTTATGTTCAAGATCGATCTTCGTACAGATAGATTTGGCGAAAGGGATGAGCAGATTTTCGCCGACCCGGAGCAGAGGCGTACCGCCGGTTTCCTCAAAATCCTCGACGATTCCGAGCAAGCGCCCAGTGGCGTCCACTACTTCGCACCCGATGAGATCCGACTGGTAGACCTCTTCCTCGGCCAGCTCCGCTCGCTGCTCGAACGGGATTGCAACATCGGCGCCGGCCAGCTTTTCGGCGTCCGAGATCGTGTCGACACCCTTGAACTTCAGAATCAGATGATCCCCATGCATCCAAGTATTTTCCACTTCCATGGGGACTTCGTTCACGAAAACCTCGCCAACGCGTGCGGGCTGGTTGGTAAGCGGCACAGCGGCCAGCTCCCCTTTGTTTCCGCGTGCGCGAAGCAGACGGGCGATGGTGACGAGCTTCAGATCTATTCCAGAATTTCCAGCGTGAACCGGCGGTTCAGCTTCATTCCGGCAGCGCCCAACAGCGTGCGGATGGATCGAGCGGTTCGACCCTGCTTGCCGATGACTTTCCCCAAGTCGCTGGGCGCGACTTTTAACTCCAATACGGTGACCTGCTCGCCCTGCACCTCGCTGACGGTGACCTGGTCGGGCAAATCTACAAGAGCCTTCGCGATATCTTCAATGAGTTGTTTCATTCCAGGTCTGCCTGATAGTTAGTTTAGCGCTAGCGGCACGCAATAGCTGAGATCAATCTTCCCGCGGGGTCTTGCCAGGGGCTTTTCCAGGCAACCCGGCGGGATTTTCGTGCACGCGTTCGCGAAAGCGGCCCTTCATGCCCATGGCGAGCGAAACGCTGTCCTCGCCAAACTTGTCGCGCAGGCGATCGACGGCGGACATGGCCTTGCGCCAGCGATTGGTATTCGGTTCTTCGAGCATGTTCAGCTGGCCCTCCGCGGGTTTTAGACCAGACGCGTGGACGCCGAGGAGACGGATGGTCGCGTTGGGTTTTCGATTCGCTCGGAACAAGGCGCGCACCTGTTGAAAGATTTCCGTGTCGAGCTGCGTGCCGTGATCGAAGGAATGCGCGCGGGTAATGGTGGAGAAATCGGAATAGCGGAGCTTCAACTGGATGGTGCGGGCGTGCAGGTCGTGTTCACGCAGGCGGCGGGCGACCATTTCAGAGAGCCGTGCGAGCGTGGATTCAAGCGCGTCCGCGTCGGCGGTGTCTTCGTTGAACGTGAACTCGTGGCTGATGGATTTGGGCGCGTTGTCGTCACCGACCTCGCCGTCGAACCAGCCGCCTGTGTCCATGCCGCGCGATTTTCCCGCGAGCGCCAAGCCCCACTGGCCGAGATGCTGGCGCAGGAAGTCTTCATCGAGCGCGGCCAGGTCGCCTACCTTGCGCACGCCCCAGGTTTGCAGATTCTTCTCGGTGACCTTGCCGACGCCAGGGATTTTTCGGACATCGAGCGGCGCGAGGAACCGGGCCTCTTCGCCGGGCAGCACCCAGAGCACGCCGTTGGGCTTGGCTTGATCGGATGCGACTTTAGCGACCATGCGGGACGTAGAGATGCCGATCGAGCAGTTGAGCGCGGTGTCGCGCTTGACGGCGGCGTGCAGGCGATGGGCGGCCGAAAGAGGTGGTCCGTGGAGGCGCTCGGTGCCGGTGAGATCCATGTAGGCTTCGTCGACTGATGCCATGTCCACTTGCGGCGAGAAACTCTTTAGCACCTGATAAACCTTGCCCGAATATTCGCGATAACGCGTGGGGTGGCCATCGACGAAGATGGCTTGTGGGCAAAGCCGGGCAGCGGTTCTGAGCGGCATCGCGGAGTGGACGCCGAATTTGCGGGCGGCGTAAGAAGCGGCCGAGACGACGCCGCGCTGATCGGCTTTTCCACCGACGACGACGGGTTTGCCGATGAGCGAGGGATCGAAGAGTTCTTCGACGGAGACGAAGAAGGCGTCCATGTCGACGTGGAAGTAGGTCTTCATCGTAGTAATCGCGCGGCGAGCACGCGCGGAAGGCCCGCCAGATCCGGGATAACGGTGATTCCGCTCCACTCCCGTTGCAGCATAGCGCGCACCGGGTCTAACGAATTGTAGCCGAGAAGGCTATGGAGTTTCCGGCGGTGAACTAAGGTTCGGTTCATCTATCCAGCCGTGGCCCACGTCTAGGAAGGGGAGTTCGGGCATGCCCTGTTCCCATCTCAAGCCGATCACCACTTCGCCGACCCTGTCCCTTGCGTGGGCGGACGAGCGCTGTCTGCTGGCGATTGGTATCTGCTGCCCGTTTGAGCGAACGTACTCAGCCGCAAATCTCTTGGGATGTAAATGGTCCTCAAGACGCGTTCTTACCAATACTTGTTCCATTGCATCACCTCTCTATTCCGATCATATCCGCCCGACGCTTACGAGTCGGAGACCAGTAAGAATTTCAGCGACGCCAACCATTGATGCCGCGAACGATGGATTCTTGCGCGCTATGGGGTCGTCATCGTTAACGTAATCTTCGGGATGTACGTAGCGCACTTCTTCAAACCGATCTGTCCAGACATGAAGGCGAATTCCCAGATCCGTAGCTGCCACGTCGACGTTCACCTCTGGCGGCAATTGGGATATCCAACGGTGAATCAGTTTACCTACTTCCTTGGGGAACCCAGCAACCCGGCGAGTGGTAACAGCCAAGCTGGGGCTATTTCTTTCGACCGTGAGCATAATTGATCTCCTCTAAAAAGCAAAAGCCCCGTGGCTAATTGCCAGGGGCCGCAGGGTCTTCCTTCACGTCGGGAAGGAGCTCTTTCGGTCTTCCTTGAAACTTATCTTAGCACTGCGAACATCATAGAGGGCAGTTGCGTGTTTCGGATTGACGCCGCATCACAAGAATCAGTATATAGTTGCTCAGATGCCCCCAGTGATACTCACGCAAGAGGTCGAGAAACGGTTTGAGAAGGACAGCGTCCGCCTGACCGGTAATGGCCGGGGAAACAAAGCGGAGGGCGCGTTCCCGCATCTTAGCAGGGCCAAGATTGCAGAGTATACCGGACTCAGCAAAAGCGGCGTGGCGAGGATGTTCCGGGGCGACCGGTGGCCTTCGCACAAGGCCGCCGAAAAGATCGCTTCGGTGCTGGGAATTAAGCTAGGGGAATTTCTACAGGAGATCGGAGACGCCAGGGGCCGCTGCCGCGGCAAAACCAGCGTCAATCATGCCGGGCCGCGATCACGCGCGGAAGGCCCGCCAGGTCCGGTATGACGGTGATTTCGCTCCAGGCCGACCGCTCCCTTTGGTCACGGCTCCGTAGTGATTCCAGCATCGCGCGTACCGGGTCTAACGAATTGTAGCCGAGTTCGAGCAGCAGCCAGCCGCCGGGGCGCAGGACGCGATCGGCGTCGGCGATCAGCCGTTCATAAATCTCAAGGCCGCTGGGCCCGGCGAAGAGGGCGATATGCGGTTCATAATCGCGGACCTCGCGCTGTAGGCTGGGCTCGTCCGTTCTCGGAACATAGGGCGGATTCGAGACCAGGACATCGATGCTGTGGTCGCGAAATGCGTCTACGAGATTGCCAAGTAAGAAATGGACGCGCGGCGGAGAACTGTTGAGCGCGCGCTACGCTCAGCGCCGCGGCGGAAATGTCGGTGGCGAAGACGCGCGCTTGAGTTTCCAGCGCCAGAGTGATCGCAATCGCGCCCGAGCCGGTTCCGACGTCCACGACAACATCGTCCGGTTTTATGCGCTCGATGGCCGCTTCCACCAGATGCTCGGTTTCCGGACGCGGGATCAAGACATCCGGTGTTACGCGAAAATCGCGGCCGTAAAACTCCTGCCGTCCCGTGATGTATTGCGTCGGCTTGCCTTTCAGCCGCTCGTGCAGATAGCGGCCATAGTGGATCCAGGCGACCTCGGCCAGCTCTTCTTCCGGGTGTGCATAAAGATAACTGCGGTCACGCTTGAGAGCGTGAGTGAGAAGCACTTCGGCGGTGAGGCGAGGAGCGATGACGGCTTCATCCTCCAGGAGCTTAGTGCCCTGTAGGAGCGCCGTCTGGATGGTCATTGAAGCGCTAGGCCGCTTCGCCTTGCTCTTTCAACTTCTCGGTTTGATAGTAATTGGTGAGCGCGGAGAATAGCGGGTCCAGGCGGCCCTCCATCACCAAGTCCAATTGGTGGAGAGTCAGGCCGATGCGATGATCGGTGACGCGGTTCTGCGGGAAATTGTAGGTGCGAATCTTTTCGCTGCGATCGCCTGAGCCCACCATGCTCTTCCGCTCGGCGCCGATCGCCTGCTGCTGCTTTTCGAGTTCGATTTCATAGAGGCGCGAGCGCAGTACGCGCTCGGCCTTGGCGCGATTCTTGATCTGCGATTTTTCGTCCTGGCAGGAGACGATCAAGCCGGTCGGCAGGTGGGTGAGGCGCACCGCGGAGTAAGTGGTGTTCACCGATTGGCCGCCGGGTCCGGAAGAGCAGAACGTATCGATACGGACGTCCTTGGCTTCGAGCTTGATTTCGACCTCGTCGGCTTCGGGCAGCACAGCGACTGTGATGGCCGAGGTATGGACGCGGCCCTGCTGCTCGGTGGCGGGCACACGTTGGACGCGATGCACGCCGCTTTCGTACTTCAGATGGCTGTAAACCTTGTTGCCACTTACGAGCGCGATCACCGACTTGATGCCGCCAGCCGCCGATTCGCTCACGTCCGTCACTTCCACGCGCCACTTCTGCGTTTCGGCGTAGCGCGTGTACATGCGGAACACTTCGGCCGCGAACAGCGTGGCTTCGTCGCCGCCGGTGCCGGCGCGGATTTCCAGCACCACGTTCTTTTCGTCGAGCGGGTCTTTGGGGAGCAGCAGCACCTTCAAATCCTCTTCGATGCGCACCAGCTCCGGCTCCAGCCGCTGGATTTCATCGTTGGCCATCTGGCGCAGCTCAGGGTCGGGTTCATCGACCATGGAACGCGCTTCGTCGTAGTTGCGCTTGGCCTGCTTATAATCCTGGTACTTGGCGACAACCTCTTCGAGCTCGGAGCGCGTTTTCGCGATTTTGCGATAGGCTTCGCCGTCCGCGATGATGGCCGGGTCCGCCATCTGGCGGGTGACGGCATCAAACCGGGTTTCGATATCGTTGAGCCTTTGCGAAAATTGCATGGCGAATTCCGGCGACAGCCGATCGAGTTAAGCGATCACCAACTCGCCGCCTTGCGCTTCTTCCAGCTGCATGGCGCCGTCCAGCGCTTGGATCGCGACACTGGCTTGTTCGTCGGATGGCGGCTGCGTGGTCACGCGCTGCAGCCACAGGCCGGGCGTGGTGAGGGCGGCCATCATGCCTTGCTGATGCCGGGCCGCATAGCGAATCAATTCATAGGCGACGCCTACGATCAGCGGGAGCAGCGCAATGCGAGCGATCAGCTTGGCGGCGAATCCATCAAAAGGCAATAGCGGGTAAACCAGAATCGCGATCACCATCACCAGCAGCAGGAAACTGGTCCCGCAGCGCGGATGGAAGGTGACGAATTTCTGCGCGTTTTCGACAGTCACCGGCTGGCCGGATTCAAAATTGAAGACCACCTTGTGCTCCGCGCCATGGTATTGGAACATGCGGCGAATATCTTTCATGCGCGAAATGATGAAGAGAAAACCGAGGAAGAGGGTCAGGCGGATCAAGCCGTCCATCATGTTCACTGCGAATCGGCCGTGCAGCGAAGGGACCGCTTTGCCGAGCTGGGTGGCCAGAAATAGCGGCACGAATTTGTACATGAAGAGGAAGAAGAGCAGCGAGACCGCCAGCGGGAAGGCCATCATCCACCCGGTCATTTCCTGCGGTTTCTGGTCGGGTGCTTTTTCGCCGGCTACTTCGCCGATCGCCACGTTGGCTGAAAACTGGAGCGCCTTCACGCCCAGGTACATAGCGTGGCCGAGGGTTCCGAGTCCGCGCAAGATGGGCAGCTTGAAGATCGGATACTTCTCGGAAACGCGCGGCAGCGGGCTTTGCTCGGTGACGATCTCGCCATTAGGCTTGCGCACGGCGACGCAATAGCTGTGCGGGGCGCGCATCATGACGCCTTCCATAACGGCTTGGCCACCTACCAGCGTCTCTTCGCCGCTTTCGAGCACGGGCAGCATCTGGATGTGAGCGCTCAGGCGCAAAAATCTTCGAATGGACAAGTGGGAAACTCCTTTGTCATTATATCGCGAACGGGCTTTTTGACGGGTAAGGCTACAATGGTGTGATGCAGGTATTGCTGGCGGGCGCTCACAAGTTCCTGCTGCTCGAGCTCGACCCGGACTTCGTGGCGAACATCGCCAAGCAAGCGGGCTTCGAGTACCGGATCGAGGAGAGCCAGCGATCCATGTGCCTGCACCTTTCCGCCGTCGACCGCCAGGCGCCCCTGTTGTTGTTCGACGCGGCCGATCCCGGCAACCTGGGCTGGTTTTCGCGCTGCCAGTTCTACGTGGATGGAAAGACCGGAGCGGTGTTGCAGACACCCATGTCGCTCGGTAACCAAAAGGATCGGTCGGGACGGACGCTGCCGGGCTCGGTCCGGCTGCAGATCACGAAAGAATTGCCCGCGTCGTTCCGTCTTCCAGGCAAGCAGGCGGTGACCGAACAGATGGTGTACGCAGTGCTCTACAACCTGCTCAACGCGCTACTGACCACGGGCGTGGGAGTGTGCGGCGGATCGATCGTAAAACCGCTGGCAGGACGCACCGAGAGCATCGGAACAAGAAATTAGCCCGCCAAAGCCGCGTTCAGCGAGCCCTGCCGGTAACCTTCCAGATCTATAGTCACGTAGTGAAATCCCAGCGGCTTGAAGATTTCGACAAATCTGTGGGCCATTTCGGGACTGAGCGCGGTCGCGAGTTCATCCTTCGCGATTTCTATGCGGACCAATTGGCCGTGGAACCGCACGCGGAATTGGCGGAAGCCAAGTTGACGGATGGCTTCTTCGCCGCGTTCGACAGTCTTGATGTTTTCTAGGGTCACAGGTGTTCCGTACGGGATGCGCGAACTGAGGCAAGCTGCCGCGGGACGGTCCCACGTCGACAAGCCACTGAGTCGCGAGAGCTCGCGAATCTCTGCTTTGGTCAAGCCCGCGTCCACCAGCGGTGATTCGGCTTGGTGCAGTTTGGCGGCGTGCTGGCCGGGCCGGTAGTCGCCCAAGTCATCCACATTTACGCCGTAGGCGATGTGCTCGATGCTGCGTTCGCGCGCCACGATTTCCAACCGGGTGAATAGTTCGTCCTTGCAATGGAAACAGCGATTGGGATCGTTCTTTGTGTAGTCCGGATTATCGAACTCGCGAGTCTCGACATATTCGTGCCGGAATCCCCATTCGCGCGCGAATTCCTCGGCTGCGTGCTTATGCGATTCGGGAATAGAGGCTGAGTCGGCCGTGATTGCCAGCGCGCTCTCGCCGAGCACGCGATGCGCGGCCCAGGCCAGGTAGGCAGAGTCGGCGCCGCCCGAATACGCCACGATGACGCGCCGCATCGGCTTCAGAATCGAGAACAGTTTCTCTTGCTTGGCCTTCAGGATTCTCAAATCGAGCTTGGGCGCGTCCGACAATTTGACCAGGCCCGGCATAACTCTAGTATAGCTACCGTCCGTGAGACTCTTCTCTTATAAAACAATTGTTCCGGCTTGTGAGAACGGCCCTGGTTCTGCTCTCATAGGAGGCTGGGTCCCCTGATCACGTGAAGTTCGAAATTGAAATCAAACTCCGTCTGCCGGACAAGCTTGAGAAGATCCGGCGCGCTCTGCGCGACCAGGGGTTTCGTGTTTCCAAGAGCCGCACGCATGAATCCAATGTGCTCTTCGACACCCCTAAACGGCTCCTTAGGAGCCACGGAAAGCTGATTCGGGTGCGGCGGGTGGGCGCACACTCGCTGCTCACTTTCAAAGGGCCGTCGGAGCCGGGCCGGTATAAGAAGCGGCGGGAAATTGAAATGAATTTTCCTGACGCCTACGCGCTCGAGCAGATCCTCAGCGAGATCGGGTATCACCCCATTTTTCGCTACGAGAAGTTCCGTACCGAGTACGCGAAGGCACCGAGCACGGGCAAAGTCCTGTTGGACGAAACGCCGGTCGGCAATTTTCTCGAAATCGAAGGCAGTCCTCGATGGATCGACCGCACCGCGCGTTTGCTGGGCTTCTCGACGGACGACTATATCACCCGCAGTTACGGGTATCTTTATCTCGCTTACTGCCGTGAACGAAGAACTCGCCCGAAAGACATGCTGTTCACGGCGAAAGATCTCAGGCGGCTCCGCAAAAACAACAAGCATGCCTGACGAAAAGCCGCCTGACGACAACGTGCCTGCCCAAAAGCCGGTTCGTTCTCACGACACGCGCTTTCGGGTGCGCTACGCCGAGACCGATCAGATGGGCGTCGTTTACTATGCCAACTACTTGATCTGGATGGAGGTGGGGCGAGCAGAATATTTCCGCGCCGCCGGAGGCCGTTACCGCGACATGGAATCGGACGACGGGATTCGGCTGGCGGTGGTGGAAGCGTACTGCCGGTACCTGCATCCCGCGCGCTACGACGAGGAGATCGCAGTGAAGACCTGGGTAGCTAAGGCGACTCGTCGCGCGGTTGAGTTTCAGTACGAAATTAGCGACGCGCACAGCGGCAAGCAACTAGCCTCCGGCGAAACCAAACATCTGTTTCTGGGAGCCGACATGAAACCGGTGAAGCTTCCCGAGAAACACTGGCCGCTGTTTGGGATCGCTACTTAAACTCGATGTTCGATTCGCCGGTGAATTTGTGATAATTGCGGAACTCGATGACGTTCCGCTGGCAATCGTTGGAGCCTCGCCAGCAACTTAGTGCCTCCGAATGCACGGGCAGCAGGAATTGCTCGGGTGTTCCTAAGCGTATGGAATCGTAGTCGACCGCCGTCTCGACCGAAATCTCAGGAAAAGCCTCGGGAATTTCCTTCGCCTGCATCTCTATGCGCAGCACCTCGCCGGTCTGTTTGTCGATCCAGACCGAGCCTCTATACGCGGGCATAATGTATTGTCCGGTGGTCCAGATTCGCCAGGAAGCTCGCACGCGCTGCACTTTGAAATCGAAAACGGAAGCGGCTCGATGGGAGATCGTATCGTCTTGGGCGAACTTGAAGTCGGCATCCGTGTAGGGGGAGAACAGATTCCCTAGGATGGTTCCAAATTCACCGGTGGACCAGGCGCCCGATTCTTCCGGCGGCTTTTTGGACGGCTTCCCGTTGATCTGGAGATTTCGATAGCTTTCCCGGTGTTCCTCAAAGACCACTTCGGCGGAAACGACGTCGACGACGTTCCAACTGGGCTGCCGGGTCTCGCTGACGTAGCGGGTGGCGGATTCCTGGACGACGTAGTTTGGCAATCCTTCCAGAAATTTCGACGCGACTTCCCGGGCTTTTTCAACCAGCGCCAAATGAGGGTTGGCGGCGGACCTTGCTGGCGCCGGCGCCGGAGCTGAACTCGCCCGTGACGACGTGCTCGGGGTATCGTCGTCCGGAATCGGATCGGAGGCATGCGCGGCTGGTTTTCCGTGCTTCAATACCGGCGGCCCCGAATCGTTATCGCCGGCGGAGGCGGAGTCCGGCCTGACCAAAATCGTCGGCGGCGGCCCGGTTCTTACGTCCTGCTGGACCGCGACTCCGTCACGGTCATTGATGGTCTTCGCAATGTCACGGTTGAATTGGATGCCGGTGGCGTGGAAGTTTCCTTCTTTATCCGCCGTGGCGGTGACGTCCAAGCCATCGCCAACTCTCAAGTCGGACGGCTTGGGATTGGCGTCCGAGAAATCGATGATCAAGAAACCGCGTGTCCTCGATTTCCAAATCCATCGATGAACCTTCCAGCTTTCGCACCACGCCCCGGTAGGTCTCCGATGGCAGGCTGGAGGACTGCCTGGTATCAGTATTCTTCCCGGAACCTCGTGAACCGCCTCCGCCCGGGAAACGACCTTGCGGATTTTGACCCGGCGGATACTGCCCCGACGGATTTTGACCCGGAAACCCGATCTGGGCGGCCAGGATGGACGTAACGATCACGAGCAGAAACGCGGGTTTCATGCATCCTCCTTTTCCAGAATCCCCTCGGGATCAACCCTGGACCCTTTTCGCTTTACCCTGCCAAAATTGCTCCCGGAGCACCAGCTTGCGGATCTTGCCGGTCCCGGTTTTTGGCAGCGGCTCGCTATTGAATATTATAATTCGCGGCAGTTTGAACTTGCCGAGACGCATTTTTAGGAACGCCAGCAGGTCGTCGGAAGTCAGCGCCGACTCCGGTTTGCGGACCACGATAGCGGCCGGAACTTCTCCCCAAGCCTCATCCGGAGCCGCGACCACGGCGCACTCGAACACCTCCGGGTGGGCGTAAATCGCCTTCTCCACCTCGATCGAAGAGATGTTTTCGCCGCCGCTGATGATGATCTCCTTCTGGCGGTCGACGATTTGGATGAACGATTCTTCGTCCCAAACTGCCATGTCGCCGGTATGGAACCAGGGGCCGGTCATTACCGCGGCTGTCATGGCCGGCTCGCGGAAATAGCCCTCCATCACGTGGTCGCCGCGGGTCACGATTTCGCCGCAAGTCTGCATATCGCGTGGGACGTCGTTCATCTCCGGGTCCACCACGCGGACTTCCATGCCCCACACGGGCCATCCAGCCATGGCACGCCGGCAATAACGATCGGCATCGGAGGCATAGGTAAATCCGGGCTTGGAACAACCGGCGGTGAGCAGAGGAGCGGTTTCCGTCAGGCCATAGCCGGCGTACACGTCACAGTGGAACGCTTTCTCCATGCGCTCGATCAATTCGGGTGAGGACGCCGCCCCACCCAGCACGATGTTGCGCATGCTGGAGACATCGACGGTGGCCAGCTCGGGACAATGAAGCAGAACGTTGGCCATGGTGGGAACCAGCGCCATATCGGTTGCGCCATGCTCCTGGATGAGCCGGAGAACCGTGGGCGGATCGAAGCGGCGAACCATGATTTGCTTCGTGCCGAGCAGGGTAGACGCCTGCGGGCGGCCCCATCCGTTGGCATGGAACAAAGGAATAGTGTGAAGGTCAACGATTGTTTCGGGCTCGCGATATAAGCCCGCTACCGCCATCGCGTGCAAATAGAGCGTGCGATTGGACAGCATCACACCCTTGGGATCGCCGGTGCTGCCGCTGGTGTAAAACAGCTCGGCGATCGCGTTTTCGTCGAAGCTGGAAATGTCGGTGCGTTCGGCGTGGCCTTCATCCAGCAGCTCCTCATAGCTGATATCCGCGGCTGGCACCTTGTCATCGAGCGTGACAAAGCGCTGGATGGCGGGGCAAGCGGCTTTGAGTTGCGCCACCAGGGGAGCGAAATCATTTTCAAATAGCAGCACTCGCGCGCCGGAGTGATTCAGGATGTTTACCAGCTCCACCGGAGACAGGCGGACGTTGAGCGGCATCACGATGGCGTGCGCCAGTACCACTCCGTAATAGCCTTCCAGCAACTGGTGGGTGTTGAAGCTGAGATAGGCGACGCGGTCGCCGGGCTGGACGCCGTGTTTGCGAAGCGCGCTGGCTAAGCGCTCGCACCGCTCGCCGAACTGGCGATAGGTAAACTGGCGTGTGCCCGAGACGATTCCGATTTTGTTCCCAAACACGTCCGCCGCGCGATGTAGACACCGAATTGGTGTCAGAGGGACAAACATGGGAGCTTTCTTCTCCTAACGCCCGCATTGTACTCCTATCGGTGCGCGGTCACCGAGAATCGTATCCTGGTTCCCATGTACTGGTTCAAGCTCGACGGGTTCAAGAGGAAGTGCATTGCCTGTCTGCTGGCGGTACTTGCCGGCGTTGTGGCCCAACCGCAGCAAGTCCAGCGCGATCCAAACCTTTCGTGGGTTGATTCGGCAACCAGAACCGCGATCGACAAAATATTCGCGCCCTATGCGACGCAAACTTCGCCGGGCTACGTGCTCGGCTTAATCAAGGATGGCAACTTGGTTTTCGCGAAGGGATATGGACAAGCGAACCTCGACGACGGTATTGCGCTGACGCCGCGGACCGCATTTCATCTCGCCTCACTCTCCAAGCAGTTCACCGGAGCTGCCGTAGCATTGCTGATTCTGGCTGGCAAGCTTTCGCTCGAAGATCCCGTTTCGAAATACATCCCGGAAACTGCAAAATATGGGAGTAATCTGCGCGTCAAACACTTGGTCTATATGACCAGCGGATTGCATGAATACACCGACCTGCCGCGTTCAAACGGCCTTCCTTGGATGGCATTCTATTACTTCACTCGGAATGAGGCGATCAGCGCTGCTTTGAAACCGGACAAACTGGAGTTCACTCCCGGAACTCAGTGGAGCTATCGCAACATCAACTACATGCTTCTCACCCGGATCGTAGAAAAGATCAGCGGGCAATCCTACGCCACGTTTATGCAGGAAATGGTTTTTCGGCCGCTTGGGATGCTGCATAGCGATATCAATGACGACAGCACGCTGATTATTCCGCATCGGGCCACTGGATACGCGCCGCGGGCGGACCCCGAAGTGATCAAGGCTCTTGCGGACAATGGTGTTCAAATTCGACCCGGGAAAGGCTGGGTACGTCTAGCGCGCGTCTCCCCACATTATGGAGGAAGCGGCGTGTTCAGCACCTTGGAGGACCTCGCGAAATGGGACGCGAACTGGTATACCCCAAAGCTCGGCGGAGATGCATTCACCGCTCTGATGAATAAGCGCATGCGGTTCCAGCACGACAAGGACAACGATGCTTTCGGATTAGTGTGGCGCGAGCTTTATAAGCGGCAAATGTTGGACTATTCCGGCGGCGACACCGACACATCGACTTATATGGCGCGGTTCCCGGCTGAGCACTTCACGATCATTTGTCTGTCGAATATGCCGCTTGGAAAAGCCGAAGACAAGTCTCATGAGGTTTTGGAACTCCTGCATCAGTCAGGGAAGATTTGATCACCTGCTACGCTTAGGTTTCTGTTGCGTCTCGGGCTTCACACCTCTATCGCCAAGTCGCTTGAAAACGCGGCGCTGAAGGCCGTGGAGGTAGGAGCGAACGCGTTCCAGATCTTCTCGGCCAGTCCGCGCATGTGGCGCGCCTCGCCGCCCGCCCCGAGCGCGGTGAAGTTGCTCGAACGGGCCCGCGAGCGGCACGATCTTTTTCCTCTCGTCATTCACGACAACTATCTGATCAACCTGGCGTCCTGCAGCGAGGCGCTACGATTGCAGTCGACGGCGGCTTTTCGCGGCGAGATCGAGCGGGCGCTGGCGATCGGCGCCGAGTACCTGGTGGCGCACCCCGGCAATTGCAAGGGGCATTCGGTGGAACAAGGCATCTACGCGGTGATCCGGTCACTGGCCGAAGCGGCGCAGGGTCTCGACACGAAGAAGCTTACCGTGCTGCTCGAAAATACGGCGGGTTCCGGCGCGGCCTTGGGGAGCCGATTCGAAGAGCTTGGCGCGATGCGCCAATTCGCAGCCGAGCTGACCGATCTCAAGATCGGATTCTGCATCGACACCTGCCATTGCGTGGCGTCCGGCTACGATGTCAGCTCAGCGGCCGGCTTGAAGCAAACTGTAGCAGAGATCGATCGCGTGTTGGGTATCGAGAATGTGCGCGTGATCCACGCCAACGATTCCAAAGGCGCGCTCGGATCGCACGTCGACCGGCACGAACATATCGGACACGGCCATATCGGAGAGGACGGCTTTCGACGCATCCTCAACCATCCGAAACTTCGCACCAAGGCCTTTATTCTGGAGACTCCCGTCGACGAAGAAGGCGACGAGCGGAGGAATATGGAGATGTTGAAGAAGCTCTGTCGGAAAGCAGCTAGGGCAAGCTTTTAACCTTATCCTTGCCCTGTCGCTTGGCGATCAGCTTCCTCGCTACAGGGAGCGTCGGCATAAACACATCCGACACGGCTATATTGGAGAGGACGGGTTTCGCCACATCCTCAGCTACCCGAAGCTCCGCATCATTTTTGAGAAGCCATGCCCGAAAAGCAGTACGACCACAACCAGATCGAATTGAAGTGGAGTGAGCGATGGGCCAACGCGCCGCTCTTCCAGGCCGAAGAGAATTCGAGCAAGCCCAAGTTTTACGTGCTCGAAATGCTGCCTTATCCGAGCGGCACGCTGCACATCGGACACATTCGCAACTACGCCATCGGCGACGCGCTGGCGCGCTACAAGCGCATGCGCGGCTTCAATGTGCTGCATCCCATGGGCTGGGACGCGTTCGGTCTTCCGGCGGAAAACGCGGCCATCGCGAATAACCGCGATCCATACGAATGGACCAAGTCCAACATCGAGAACATGAAGCGGCAGCACCGGCGCATGGGCTTCAGTTACGACTGGTCGCGTGAAGTCACCACCTGCGATCCCGAATATTACCGCTGGAACCAGTGGTTCTTCTTGAAGATGCTGGAGCGCGGCTTGGCCTATCGCAAGAATGCGCTGGTCAATTGGTGTAACGAGTGCGGAACCGTGCTCGCGAATGAGCAAGTGGTGGACGGCTGCTGCTGGCGACACGAATCGACGCCCGTGGAGCAGCGCGCGATCGAGCAGTGGTTCTTGCGCATCACCGACTTACGCCGACGAATTGCTCGCTGGCGATAACAGGACCTGGAGGACGGCTGGCCGGAGCGCGTGCTCCTGATGCAGCGCAATTGGATCGGGCGTTCGGAGGGCGCGGAGATCGATTTTCATCTGGAAGGCAGCGGCAAGCCCATCCGCGTGTTCACCACTCGCGTGGACACCATCTATGGCGCTACCTGCGTCATTCTCGCGCCCGAGCATCCGCTGGTTGCCGAACTGGTCAGCGGCCGCGAGCGAAAGCGCAAGTCAAGCAGATGATCGATTCGCGCGCCGCCAAAGGTCCGGGCGACATCGAGAAGGAAGGCCTGTTTACAGGCAGCTACGCGATCAATCCATTCAGCGGCGAGAAGGTTCCGGTCTGGATCGGCAACTTCGTGCTGATGGGCTATGGCACTGGAGCGATCATGGCCGTGCCCGCGCACGATCAGCGCGACTTCGAATTTTGCAAGCAGTACGACATCCCGATTCGGCCCGTGGTTCGGCCCGCAAGATGGTGTTCTGGCGGATGTGGCCACTATGCAGGAAGCCTTCGGCGACGACGGCGTGGTGGAAAATTCCGGCCCTTATTCCGGCTTACCCAGCGCCGAAGCGCGCCGTGTGATGACCGCTAAAGCCGAGGCGGAGGGCTTCGGCAAAAGGCGCCGTCACGTTTCGCATCAAGGACTGGGGCATCTCGCGCCAGCGCTACTGGGGCACGCCGATTCCCGTGATTTATTGCCCGAAGTGCGGCATGGTTCCGGTGCCTGAGAGCGATTTGCCGGTGGTTCTTCCGCTCAAGGTTCCGATTGGCGGCAAAGGCCGTTCGCCGCTCGAAAATGTTCCGGAGTTTGTGAACGTCAGGTGCCCCAAGTGCGGCGAGCCCGCGCGCCGTGAAACGGATACGATGGACACCTTCATCGATTCGTCCTGGTATTTCTATCGCTACTGCGATCCGCACGATTCGAGCGCGCCATTCGATTCCAAGAAGATCGCGTATTGGTTTCCCGATCGATCAGTACATCGGCGGCGTGGAGCATGCCATCCTGCATTTGATCTACTCGCGCTTCTGGACAAAAATGATGCGCGATCTCGGGCTGATTACCAACAGCGAGCCTACCGAGCGTCTGTTCACGCAAGGCATGGTGATCAAAGATGGCGCGAAGATGTCGAAATCGAAGGGCAATGTGGTCAGCGCCGACGAGATGATCGAACGGTTCGGCGCCGATACCGGCCGCATGTTCGAACTCTTCGCCACTTCGCCCGAAAGGGAAATGGACTGGACCGACTCCGGCGCCAACGGCGCCTACGGTTTCATCAGCCGTGTTTATCGCTTCGTCACCCGCAATGTGGGCCAGGGGCGTCTGTGCCTCGGCCGAACCCACTGCCGTCCGATAGGAAAGCGCTGCGAAAGCTGCATCAGACGCTCCGGCAAATCACGGACGATTTCGAAGGCCGCTGGCACTTCAATACGTCCATCGCCGCGTTGATGGGTCTCATGAACGTGCTCACGGATCTCGAGAAGGATCTATCCGCGCCTGCGATCGCCGAGATTTTGGAGAAGCTGACGCTGATGCTGGAGCCGTTCGCGCCTTACTTGGCCGAAGAGCTTTGGGAGGAGCAGGGCCGCCAAGGTCCCGTGTTCCGTCAGGCCTGGCCCGAATACGATCCGGAACTCGCGCGCGAAGAAGAAGCCGAAGTGGTGATCCAGGTGAACGGCAAACTGCGCGGGCGCGTCAACGTCGCGTTCGGAACGCCGCGCGAGGCGCTGGAGAAGCTCGTGCTCGCCGACACTAAGGTCCAGCCATTGCTGGATGGCAAGCAGGTGGTGAAAGTGATCGTCGTTCCGGATAAACTAGTCAATATTGTCGTTAAGTAGAGTGTCAGCTAAGCTCATCTTCGCTGCTGGTCCCTTTGGCGTGCGCGCTCGCGCAACCGGAGAAGACCGCGTGGGACGTTTTGAAGCCCGGTCTCGAGGATACCAATCCTCTGAACCGGCGGCAGGCCGTGACGGCTACGGGTTCCATCGGCCTCGATCCGGAAGCGATACGGCTGGTGGAGTGGGCGCTCAAGAACGATACGCGATTCGCTGATCCGCGCCACTGCGGCCGCGGAGCTCGGGCGAGATGAAATCGCGTCAGTCGTTTCCAGCGCTGAAGGCCGCGCTCGACGATCCGGCGGGCGAAGTCGGTTTTGCCGCCGCGCAAGCGTTGTGGGATATGGGCGATAAAACCGGCCGTGGTTTCATCGAGGATGTAGTCGCTGGCCAGCAAGTGGCTACTGATGGTGGCGTCAAGGGCGCCTTACATCGCGCCGACCGCTTGCGTTACGATCCTAAGAAAATGGCGGTCATAGGCGCCAAGTCCGCCTCAGGCGCGCTGCTGGGTCCATTCAACATCGGCGTGATCGCCGCTGAACAGGTTTTCAAGGGCGGAGCGGCAGCCGCTCGGATGCAGGCGCTGAACCTGCTGGCCCAGGATTGCGACCCGCAAACTTTCAAGCTGCTGCTAGCCGCCTCCACCGACGACAAAACCTGGGCGGAGAAAGCCGCGGCGTCCAAAGCCCTGGGAAGATGCGGGAACCCCGATGCGATTCCGAAACTGGAGCAGAACCTGTCGGACTCGAATGCCGCAGTGAAGTTTATGTCCGCGGGAGCCATTATTCGGCTCAGCCGGAAACCGGATGCCGCGGCTTCAGCCTCCCTTGCCGCGCTAGATAAGCTTTGCCGGCTCTCGGCAATCACGTTGCGGGCTTCGATCGGATCGCCCCATCCCAACGTACTCGTCTCGCGGCCTTCCAGCTCTTTGTAGATATTGAAGAAGTGCTCGATCTCGCGCCGCAGATGCGGAAAGATCTGGTCCAGCGTGTGTACCTGCTCGTAGCGCGGATCCCGGTTGAGAACCGCGACGATCTTCTGGTCTTTTTTCTCCTGATCCACCATGTTGAGCACCCCCACCGGCCGAACTTCGACCACGCAGCCCGAGAATGTGGGCTCCTCCACCAGTGCCAGCACGTCCATCGGATCGCCATCCGAAGCCAGGGTCCCTGGAATAAAGCCGTAATCGCCAGGGTAATGTACGGGGGAATACAGAACCCGATCCAGGCGGAAGGCGCCCAACTCCCGGTCGTATTCGTACTTGTTGCTAGAGCCTTTCGGGATCTCAACCACCATCCGGAGCACCTCGGGGAAGTTCGGTCCCGGGTCGAGATCATACATGGAGGGGCTCACCGAATCCTGCCCCCTAGGCTTAGTGGTGGCATCGCCAAAGTGTTCGCGGGTCGAGGGTAAGCAGAAAAAGTTCTTGCCTTCTGATTTTGACTCATGGCACAATCCATTAAGACCAAAGTGGCCGAAAGTGGACAAAAGTGGAAGAACAGCCTCAAACGACGCCCGTGGAGCCCCCGCGCGGCTTCTTTTCGGCCCACGTCGACGACAAAGGCAGGCTCAAGCTTCCGGTGGATTTACAGCAGTACCTGTCGGCAATCGGGGATGAGAAATTCTTTGTGACTAGCGTGGACGACCGCATAGCTCGAATCTACCCGATTTCGGTGTGGAAGGGAAACGAAAAAGTTTTGGAAGCGCTGGCTACCGAAGATCCCGACGCCGCCGAAGCGCTGTTGTTTGTGACCAACGATTACGGCGCCGAGGCCAAGGTGGATCCGCAGGGGCGCGTGACGTTGCCAACCGACTTGCGGCGGGCGTTGGCTCTGGAGAATCAGGAAGTGCGGCTGGATTGGTCGCAAGGCGCGATCAATGTGTATTCGAAAGCCGAATATGAAGCGCGCAAGCAGAAGGCGAAGGACAGCCTGGCGGAGAAATTGAAGACGGCGAAATTGAAGGGATTCAGATAGCGGCCATGTATGCACGTGCCGGTCATGCTCGTCGAATGCCTGGAGTACCTGGCTATTCGGCCGGACGGCATTTACCTGGACGCGACAGCGGGATTGGGCGGACATTCGGGCGCAATCGCGGAACGGTTAACCACGGGGTTTGTGATTGCAAACGATCGGGACGCGGAATCGTTGGAGCTGGCGAAACTGAACACTTCGCAGTGGGCGGATCGAATCCGCTTTCACCATGGAGCGTTTTCGGAATTGCGCTCCTCGCTGGCCGACCTTGGCGTCGAGCAGGTGGACGGGTTGCTGGCCGACCTGGGTGTGAGCCGCTATCAACTGACCGAGCCCGAGCGCGGGTTCTCGTTGATGGCCGACGGCCCTCTGGATATGCGGCAGGATCGCAGCCAGGAGCTCACCGCCGACGAGATTGTGAATTTTACTGCAGAAAAGGAACTGGCCGACTTGATTTATCGATTCGGCGAGGAAAGGAGGTCGCGGAGAATCAGCAGAGCAATCGTTCGGGCGCGGCCAATCCATACGACACAGCGATTGGCGCATGTGATCGAGGAGGCCGTGCCCCGTTCGAGCAGATTGCATCCGGCCACGCAAACGTTCCAGGCGTTGCGTATGGCGGTGAACGACGAACAAGGCGAATTGGATCAATTGCTCGCAGCCGCACCGGGGTTGGTGAAAAGCGGCGGACGCATGGTGGTGCTTTCGTTCATGTCGCTCGAAGATCGAAAAGTAAAGCAGTGCTTTCAAACGCTGGCGCGTGCGGGGCAAGCCGCAATACTCACCAAGCACGTAGTCAGGCCGTCATCTGAGGAAACGATAAATAACCCTCCGTCTCGAAGCGCCAAGCTCCGGGCGGTGGAAATGAAATAACCGAGACAAAAATGGCAACTCTCGCAACCATAATGGATCGATTCACGACGGCGAACGACGCCTCCGGCGACTGTTCGCGCAACGCGCGTGCTGGAAAACGAGGATCCCTTCGAGGTTCCCCGATTCCCGAACGAAGATGTGTACTTGTATGTAAAGCACATCGATAATTCGCGCGTGCTGCGCGAAGCGGATCCCGGCGGCGCGGAAGGCGTGCTGGCGGCTGATCGGCTCTTCATTCGCGTTCGCGGTGCTGGTGATCGGGTTGTTGCTCCCGTCAGCTGAATCGGCTGATGGCCGGCTATCGCATGGAAGCGTTGCGTCAGGAGCGGCAGCGCTTGGAGCTGGATCGGGCCTCGCTGGAACTGGCGGAGACCAAGTTGGTGAGCCCTGCGCGTCTGGAAGAGCTGGCGCGCATGCAGCGCTTTGTCGACCCGGCGCCCGAAGCCGTGGTCTACCTGGATGGCAACAAGTCGGACGCAATTCTGGCAAAGAAGTAACTGATTACCGAGACCGCGATTTTTCTGAGCTTAACTTATGGATCCGCTGGCGACACGACGCGTGCACATGTTGGTCCGCGTGGCCTTTGTTTGGGCCGCGCTGATCGCCGCCCGCTTGATCCAACTGCAGGTGGTCCAGCATAGCCAATACGCGCAGTTGGCGCGCGACCAACAGCAGAAATTGGAAGAGATCAAGGCCCCGCGCGGCGCGATTCTGGATCGCTACGGCCAGCGCCTGGCGATGAGCCTGCCGGCCGAGTCGGTGGTGTGTGGATCCTCTGCGCGTGCCCGATCTTTCGGTCGCGGCTGATGTACTCGCCAACGTTTTGAACCTGGATGCTCGGCGACCTGCTGGTGAAGCTGAGAACGGCCGTCGACAACCGCCGCGGCTTTCTATGGGTGAAGCGCAAGATCACCCGGCAGGAAGCCAAACGTCTGCGCGACCTGAATCTGGAGTGGATCGAGTTCCGGACCGAGAGCCAGCGATATTATCCGAACCGGTCGCTCGCGGCGCACGTCATCGGCAGCGTCGATTTCCAGGAGGACGGCAACGGCGGAATCGAACAGAGCCTCAACCAGGAACTGCAGGGACATCCAGGCGAGCTGCTGGTGACCGAGGACGTGCAAAAGCGGGGTTTCGCGTCCAGTATCCAGCGCCTGCCCCAGCCCGGGCAAGACGTTCAGCTGACCATCGATTCGCGGATTCAGTTTGTTGCCGAACAGGAACTGGCCAAAATGGTAGCGCAGCACCACGCCCACTCCGGCAGTCTGGTGGCGATGGATCCTCGAACCGGCGATATTCTCGCGATGGCCAACGTGCCGACCTTCGATCCCAACGACCCGCCCAAAGCTGGCAACATGGCCGCCCGCGAGAACCTGGCCGTTTCGGCGCCCTTTGAGCCGGGCTCGGTCTACAAAGTGATCACGCTTTCCTCGGCGCTCGAGACAACTAACTTGCGGCCCGAGTCGATGATCAACTGTGGCAATGGAAGCATCAACCTGTTTGGCCGCATCATTCACGATCACAGTCGATATGCCGCGCTATCGATGGCCGACGTGCTGGCGCGGTCCAGCAACATCGGCGCCATCAACATTGGCCTGCAAGTGGGCGACAAGAATCTGTATGAGTACATCCGCAAGTTTGGGTTCGGCAAAAAGACCGGACTGCCGCTTCCTGGAGAATCCGGCGGTATGGTCCGGCCGCTGCGCAAATGGCAGAAGAGTTCCATCGGTTCCGTCGCGATGGGCCACGAAATCGGCGTCACTGCGTTGCAATTGGCGCAGGCCTGCGCGGTGATCGCGAGCGGCGGATTCCTGGTGAAAGCCTCGGCTGCGCACGGACGCGCCTGTCACGCCCCCGGTCCGCGTGCTGCTGCCCGAGACCGCAATTACGATGCGCGGCATGATGGAGGGCGTCGTGCTCAAGCCCTATGGGACCGGGCATAAATACGCGCGGCTGCTGGGCTACACGTCCGCGGGTAAAACCGGCACAGCGCAGATTTACGACAACCATCTTCGTCAGTACACACATCTTTACAACGCATCTTTCATGGGCTTCGCTCCTGTGACCAATCCCAGGATCGTGATCGTTGTCACGATCAACGGCACCGAAGGCACGGCCGGTTATGGCGGACCGACATCCGCCCCTGTGTTCCGCGAAGTGGCGGCGGCCGGGCTCCGCGTCATGGATGTGCCGAAAGATTTGCCCGAAATGGTTCCTTTTGAGGGTGGCGATGAGGCCGACGAGAACGACGTGGCTATCGCAGATCTTGGTTCTTCCATCCCTCCCCCGCTGGTCCAAGCTGACAATGCCGTCGCCACCGACGACCGACCGGTAGCTTCCGCAAACAACGCTTTGGACCAGCGGGTTCTTTTAGCTCGAAATGGAAATTTGCAGCAAGATTTGGCGGGACCGCGCGTGCCGGACTTTCAAGGTAAGACCGTGCGTAGCGTGATTCAGCAGGCAGCCGCGCTCGGCATCCCGGTGGAGTTCACTGGCAGTGGAGTCGCACGCGCTCAGGCTCCCGTTGCCTGGCGCAATTCTGCCCTCGGGGAGTTGGGTTCGCGTGAAGTTTGGCCGGTAGCGAGGCCGCATGACAGTGGAGCAGGTTCTCCTGGGCGTCCGGCTCCGGAAGCAGATCGCGGGCGACCTCGGGCAATTGCAGGTGGCGGGGTTGGAGTACGATTCGCGGCGAGTCCAGCCCGGATTTTTGTTCTTCGCGTTTCCGGGGGCGCGCGCCGATGGCCGCCAGTTTGCGCAACAGGCTATTGATCAACGGCGCTATTGCCGCGGTGAGTGAGCTTCCGGTGCCTGAGGGGTTCCGCGGTGCGTGGATTGAAGTAGAGCACGGCCGGCAAGCGCTGGCATTAGCCGCCCGCAATTTTTATGGCAATCCTGCCGAGAGGCTGAAACTGACAGGCGTCACGGGAACGAACGGAAAAACGACGACGACCTTCTTGATCGACGCGGTGCTGCGCGCCGCCGGGATGACGACGGCGCTGGTGGGGACCATCGAGTACCGCATGGCCGGTGAAGTGCGTCCGGCCGTCAATACTACGCCCGAATCGTTGGACCTTTACCGCATGTTTCAGGAACTGGAGCGAGCCGGCGGCACCCATGCCACAATGGAAGTTTCCTCCCACGCGCTGGCGCTGGGACGGGTTTTTGGCATTACGTTTCACACCGCTGTATTTACGAACCTCACCCGCGATCACCTGGATTTCCATCACACCATGGAAAACTATTTCGCGGCTAAGCAGTTGCTGTTTGCGTCACAAGGCGCACCCGCGCCAGCCTGGACGGTGATCAATTACGACGATCCTTATGGCCGTCAAATTCATCCAGCGCCACACACGCTGAGCTACGGATTTGAAGAGGGCGCGGATCTGCGCGGATCATCGCTCAACATGAATTTTGAGGGTCTGCGATTCACGGTCCAGCATGGCGCCGAGCGAGTGCAATTAACCTCGCCGCTGGTTGGCAAATTCAACGCCTACAATATTCTGGCGGCCTGCGGAGCGGCGTTGAGCTATGGCTTGGATTGGAAGACGATTTCCACCGCCATCGCCAATGGTCCGCACGTGCCGGGACGTTTCGAGAGCGTTCAGCAGGGCCAGCCATTTCTGGTGGTAGTGGATTATGCGCATACTGACGACGCGTTGCGCAGTGTGATTTCCGTAGCGCGCGAATTGCGTCCCAAGCGAGTGATCACGCTGTTCGGTTGTGGCGGAGACCGGGACCGATCGAAGCGCCCCTTGATGGCCCAGGCGGCCTCGCAGGCCAGCGATTTTGTTGTGCTGACATCCGACAATCCGCGCTCGGAAGATCCCATTGCGATCATGAACGACGCGCTAGTGGGGCTTCGCCGTTTTGACACACCGCACATCGTGGAGCCGGACCGCGCCAAGGCAATCCGCGCCGCACTCCAAGAGGCGGAAGCCGGCGACATCGTGATTTTGGCCGGAAAAGGGCACGAAACGTACCAGGTGCTGAAGGATCGCGTGATACATTTTGACGATCGCGAAGTGGCGCGCGGCGTGCTGGAGGATCTTGGGTGGAGTTTGAAGTGACGGACGTGGCGCAAGCTTTGGGTCTAACCGTCATGGTTGGGAGTGGCGCCCGCGTCACGGGCTGGAGTACGGACTCGCGCACTACCGAGCGCGGCGACTTGTTTTTCGCGTTGCGCAGTCAAACTCGTAACATTTGGTCCATGAGGTGGTGGGCCACCCGGTGGAAGCACTGGCGCAACGTGTACGTGGATCAAGCGCTTCGCAAGGGCGCGGTTGCGGCGATTACGGACGAAAAAGCTGCGAACCAAACAAGCTCAGGGCCGGTCTTGGTTGTGCCTGACACGCTCGAAGCCTTGCAGACCACCGCGAGTTGGGCGTTGACGCGATGGGGCGGTGAAGTGATCGGGGTGACGGGTAGCGCGGGCAAGACATCGACGAAAGATGTGATTGCGGCGATGCTCGCGGCCAGCATGCCCGTGGGCAAGACCATCGGGAACCTGAACAACCATGTTGGCGTGCCGCTTTCTATTCTTCGGCTGCCGGGCGTTGCGCGCGTCGCCGTACTCGAGATGGGCATGAACCATGCGGGCGAGATTCGGGCATTGTGCGCGATCGCGCGCCCGCGCATCGGTGTCATCACGAATGTGGGCTACGCGCACATACAGGCATTTGATTCCATCCAGGGCATTGCGGCGGCCAAGCGCGAGCTCATCGAATCGCTGCCACCGGACGGTATCGCCGTGCTGAATGCCGACGACCCGCTGGTCAGCCGGTTTCGCGACGTTCACCCGGGCCGCAGCATCACGTTTGGGATCGATTCCGGCGCCGACGTTCGCGCCGAGCAAGTGCAACTCAACGATCGCGGGGTGAGCTTCACGGTGGACGGCGTACGGTTTGAGAGCTCGCTGGTCGGACGCCACGGCGTATTGAACATTGTCGCGGGCATGGCCGTGGCCTCGCTCTTTGATATTCGCCCCGCGCAACTCACCGCAGTGGTGAAGGATCTCGCGACGCCCCCCATGCGGGGCCGGCGTCTGGTTCACAACGAAGTAGTGATTTTGGACGATTGCTATAACTCCAATCCCGATGCGGCGCGCGCGATGATCGACGCGCTCCGGGATACGCCAGCCAAGCGGCGCATCGCCGTGCTGGGGGAGATGCTCGAACTCGGCCGTTGGTCCGAGCCGCTGCACCGTGACGTGGGCAACTACGTTGCGGCCAGTGGAATTGATGTGCTTGTTGGAATACGCGGCGAGGCCAGTCACCTTGTTGACGCAGCTAGGCAGGCCGGCCTGACGGAGGACGCCGCGTTTTTTTTCCCCAATGCTTCCGCGGCCGGAAAATATGTGCGGCGGATCGCGCGTCCAGGCGACGTGATTTTGTTCAAGGGCTCGCGAGGCACGCACGTCGAGCACGCCCTGGAGAGGTTTGTGGCGGGCAACCATAATTAAATGCTTTATTGGCTGTTCTACGAAAAGCTGTTTCATCGCTACACGCCGTTTCGTATTTTCGGGTACGCCACGTTTCGCACCGCATTTGCCGCGATAACGGCCCTGTTTCTGTGTCTGGCGCTGGGACCCTGGCTGATCGCCAAGCTGCGCGCGTTCCAAATCGGCCAGTACATTCGCGAAGATGGTCCGAAGTCGCACATGAAGAAGGCCGGCACGCCGACCATGGGCGGCATCCTCATCATCATCTCTATCCTCGTGCCGACGCTCCTGTGGGCCAATCTCACCAATCCTTATGTGTGGATCGCGATGTTCGGATTAGTGAGCTTCGGGTTGATCGGATTTTTGGACGACTACGCCAAGATCCGGCACAAACAGAACCTCGGCCTCACGGTGATGCAAAAACTCGGGCTGCAAGTGGTGGCCGCGCTGATAGTAGGTTTTATGTTGCTCGCGCTGCACGCGCAAAGGGCTTACTCCACCAGCATGAACGTGCCATTTTTCAAATCGTTCAAGCCGGATCTGCTGATCGACTCGATGCTGCGCAACTGGTACACCTACCCGCTCGCCTTCGTTTTCTTTTTCGCGTTCATGCTGCTAGTGATTGTCGGATCGTCGGATGCGGTGAACCTCACCGACGGGCTCGACGGCCTGGCGATCGGCCTGATGCTGATCGCTTCGTTTGCCATGACAGCATTAACCTATGTCACCGGTCACGCGCAATTTGCCGAGTATCTCGATCTGGCGCGGCTCCCCGGCGCATCCGAGCTGACCATCTTTTGCAGCTCCATGGTCGGCGCATCGCTCGGGTTTCTTTGGTACAACGCGCACCCCGCCGAAATCTTTATGGGCGATGTTGGATCGCTCGCGCTGGGCGGAGCGCTGGGCGTGGTGGCAGTTTTGATCAAGCAGGAAATTCTGTTGATCTTCATCGGCGGCGTGTATGTCATCGAGGCGCTGTCGGTGATTCTGCAGGTAGGCAGCTACAAGCTTCGCAAGAAACGGATTTTCAGGATGGCGCCGATTCATCATCATTTCGAGCAGCTCGGATGGGAAGAGTCCAAAATCATCACGCGGTTTTGGATCGCGGGATTGGTGATGGCGCTGTTCGCGCTGACGACCCTGAAGCTGCGGTAGAAGTCGCATGCGGAAGTTGGACGGTACGCGAGTTGTTGTGGTGGGGATGGGGCTCTCCGGAGTGGCTGCGGTGGGATTGCTGCTCCGGAAGGGCTCTATCGTTCGAGCAGTGGATGAAAAGGCATTGGGCGAAATAGAAGGCGTGATGATTGAGCCACAGACCGAAGCCGTGTTCCGTGACGCTGAGCTGGTCGTGATTTCACCGGGCGTCCCGGCCGATCTCGATCTTCTCGCCCCGGTGCGCGCGCGTGGCGTTCCCGTGATCGGTGAGCTGGAACTCGCCGCGCCGTATCTTGAAGGTCGGAACATCGGCATCACAGGGACGAATGGCAAGACCACTACCACGGCCTTGACCGGCCACATTCTTGCGAGAGTCGAGGATCTCTTGTCAGGTGGGCGGCAACATCGGCGCCGCGCCCGCCGGAATGGTGGAGACTTCGCGGCCGGATCAGTGGAACGTGCTGGAGCTTTCCAGCTTCCAACTCGAAACGATCGAGACGTTTCGCGCCCACATCGCGGTATGTCTCAACGTGACGCAGAATCATCTGGACCGCCACCATTCGTTTGAGAACTACGTCAGTGCCAAGGCTCGTCTGTTTGAGACGCAGGGCCCGGACGATCTTGCGATTCTAAACGCCGGCGATCCGGTCTGCGCGAGCTTCGCAACAAGAACGCCAGGAAAGACCGAGTGGTTCAACGCCGGCAGCACATTTCTCCAAGGCGACGTGATTCACCTTCAGGGCTCAGCGCTCCTGAATGTCCAAGAGCTGCAATTGCGCGGTCGGCACAATTACGAAAACGTGATGGCGGCGGCGCTGATCGCGATCAATGCCGGTTCAGACCGGAGTCAGATTGCAAACGCCGCGGCAACCTTCGCTCCCGTCGAGCATCGCCTGGAATTCGTCCGCGCGCTCGCCGGCGTTGGCTACTACAACGATTCCAAGGCAACCAGCGTGGACGCCACCCTCAAGGCCATCGGCGCGTTCGATGGCGGCCTGTGGATCATCCTTGGCGGCAAGGACAAAGACAGCGATTACACAGTGCTTCGTGAACCTCTTCGCGCCAAAGCCCGCGCCGCGCTTTTGATCGGCGCCGCCGCTCCGAAAATTGCAAAGCATCTTGGCGACGCCGTGCCGATCATTCACGCCGGCACTCTGGCTGACGCTGTCGATCGAGCCTCACACTTGGCCGTCCCTGGCGATACGGTACTGCTTGCTCCCGCCTGCTCCAGTTTCGATCAGTTCGATAGTTACGAGCATCGTGGCCGTGTCTTCAAGGATCTGGTGAATGCTCTGGCGGAGGACGACCAATAATGGCCCAACAAATGAAATCCGACTGGCTGTTGTTTGGAACCATCGTGGCCATGGTCGGCGTCGGAGTAGTGATGATCTACAGCGCGTCGTCGGTGATGGCCGAACTCAACCCCCGCATCAACTCCAGCTTCTATTACGCCGGCCACCAGTTGCTTTGGGCGGCGGTTGCCTTCATCGCGCTGATGTACTTCAAGCGGCGCGACTATCGCATGCTGCAAAGTCCTGCCTGGGCCTTCGGCTCGCTCGGAGTGGTGCTGTTCCTGCAGATCCTGGTGTTCTTCCTCGACAGCAAGACGCATCGCTGGTTCCGGTTGCAAGGCGTCGGCACGTTGCAGCCGTCGGAATTCGCCAAGCCGGTGCTCATCATCTTCTTCGCTTACTTCGTCACGCAAAAACGAGAGGCCATCAACACCCGACGCACCATCGCCGCTGCTTCGCTTGCCCTGGCGGTGCTGGCGGCGACAGTGGGTTTGGGCGACCTCGGCACGGCCATCGTGCTCATTGTTCCCGCAGCGGTGGTGTTCTACGTGGCAGGCCTGGAGCGCAAGTTTGTCGCCGCGGCGCTGGTGGTCGGGGCAGTGATTGCCGTCGGCTTTATTGCTTCCAAGCCTTATCGCATGGCGCGCATTGTCGGATTCTTCGACCCCGAGTATAAGTTGATCGGCATGCTCGATCGCGAGGGCAAGATCAAGAAATACGTCAGCCAATCGGTGACCACGCGCGATGCGGGCTATCAAGTTCGCCAATCTAAAATCGCGGTGGGCAGCGGCGGAGTGCTCGGTCTGGGCCTCATGCAAGGCCGGCAAAAGATTCTCTATCTGCCCGAAGCGCACACCGACTTTATCTATGCGGTGGTTGGCGAAGAGCTGGGCCTATGGGGCTGTGGCGCGATTCTCGCGGGATTTCTATTGATCCTTGGGCGCGGGTTGCAATTGTATTGGGTGGCGCATGACGACTTTGGACGATACCTGGCACTGGGCGTAACTTCATCCATCGTCATCCAAGCCCTGATCAATATGAGCGTCGTATTAGGGATGGGACCTACCAAAGGCATACCTCTGCCGATGATCAGTGCCGGTGGTAGTTCGCTGATGAGCACGCTCATCTGCCTGGGAATGTTGCTCAGTGTCAGCGAACATTCAGGGTAATGAGCATGGAAAACGGATGGCGACAATCGTGATGGCAGGTGGAGGAACGGGAGGGCACGTCATGCCGCTGCTTGCGGTAGCGCGCGAACTCACGGCCGGAGGCCATCAATCCGTCTTCATAGGAACGCGGACAGGCTTCGAAGCGAAACTGGTGCCGCCGGCGGGCTATCCGCTCGAATTCATCGATATCGGTGGATTGAAGCGGGTCGGCGTCATGCGGACCATCCGAACGCTGGCGCAACTTCCCTTAAGCGTGCGCCGCTCCGCGCAATTGCTCGCCAAGCATCAAGCTTCCGCCGTGTTCAGCCTGGGCGGGTACGCCGCGGGACCCGTTGTGATCGCCGCGCTATGGGAACATCTGCCGCTGGTGGTGATGGAGCCCAACGCCATGCCTGGACTCACCAATCGCCAGATCGGCCGCTTTGTCAACCGGGCATTGTTGAGTTTTCCCGATGCCGCGCGTTTCTTTCCGCCCGGGAAATCGGAGATCACTGGCCTGCCGGTCCGGTCCGAATTCTTCCGCATCGCCCCCAAGCCGCGCGAAGCGAAGCTGACGATTTTGATCACCGGTGGAAGCCAGGGATCGCGCACATTGAACGAGGCGGCGCGCGGAAGCTGGAGTTATTTTCGCGAGGCGCGTTTTCCTGTACGCTTCATTCATCAGACCGGTACCGCCGCTTACGCGGTGCTAGCCCAGAAATTGGCCGAGAGCGGCATCGATGGCGAGGTGTCGCCGTTCATCCAGGACATGCCGGCGGCGTTTGCGCGCGCGGACCTGGTGATTTGCCGCGCAGGAGCGGGCGCGGTGGCTGAACTGGCGGCGGCCGGAAAACCATCCATCCTGGTGCCCTTTCCGCACTCCACCGACCAGCATCAGCTGCGGAATGCCGAAGCGTTTCAGAAGGCCGGCGCGTCCATATTGGTGCTCGATCGCGAAATGGACGGCGGCCGGCTTTTTGAAGAAGTGGAGAAGTTACGCTCGCGTCCAGAAATGTTACAGCGCATGGGCGAGCGCGCTCGGACGTTCGCGCATCCCGATGCAGCCAGACGCGCTGCCGGAGTGCTGGAGACCGCGATCACCCATTGACATTCCACTTGAAAGCCGAAACAATACAAGATTAAAATGTTTTTTAAGCCGCAACACCTGCACTTCGTCGGAATCGGCGGCATTGGCATGAGCGGCATTGCCGAGGTGTTGTTGAATTTGGGTTACCAGATCAGCGGCTCGGACCTGAAGCTGAGCCCGACTACCGACCGTTTGGCGTCGCTCGGCGCCCGCATCTACGAAGGGCACGCGGCCTCCAACGTTACCGGCGCGAAGGCGCTGGTGGTCAGTTCAGCTGTCGACGCCGCCAACCCCGAAATCCAGGAAGCGCGCCGCTCGATGATTCCCGTTATCCCGCGCGGTGAACTTCTGGCGGAGCTGATGCGGTTGAAATACGGCATCGCGATCGCCGGCAGCCATGGCAAAACCACTACGACATCTATGACCGCCACCGTCCTGCATGCCGGTGGGCTGGATCCAACCGTGGTGGTCGGCGGGAAAGCTGCTTCTATGGGTGGCTCAAACGCGCGCGTGGGCCAGAGTGATTTCCTGGTGGTGGAATCGGACGAGAGCGACGGCTCGTTTCTGAAGCTCAGCCCGATTCTGGCCGTGGTCACGAATATCGATCGCGAACATCTGGATCACTATCCATCCATCACCGAGATTCGCGCCGCATTTCTGGAGTTCATCCAAAAGGTGCCTTTCTACGGCGCCGCGATTCTGTGCCTGGACGATGAAAACATTCAGCAGCTGCTTCCCGCGGTGAATCGCCGCGTCATCACCTATGGGCAAAGCCAGCAAGCCAGCCTGCAAATCTACAGCCTGGATTGCGCGGCCTTTGAGAGCCATTTTTCGGTGCGAGCGCGCGGGCGCGATTTGGGAACATTTCACTTGCGCGTACCCGGCGTTCACAACGTGCTGAATGCCACGGCGGCCATCGCGGTTGGCTTGGAGCTGGACATCCGGCTGGAATCGATCCGGGATGCCATCGCCAGTTATTCTGGCGTGGATCGCCGGTTTCAGGTGCGCGGCCAGGCCCGGGGCGTAACAGTGATCGACGACTACGGCCATCATCCCACCGAGATCCGCGCGACCCTCGCCGCCGCGCAGCTTTGCAAGTTCCAACGCATCCACGCGGTTTTTCAGCCGCATCGCTACACCCGCACGCAGCATTTGATGGATGAGTTCGCGAAGAGCTTTCATCAAGCCGACGTGGTGTACGTCCTCGACATCTATGCCGCTTCGGAAGCGCCGATCGATGGCGTCACGGGCCGCTCGCTCGCCGATCGGATCCGTGATTTCGGGCATCGCTGCGTCCAGTACACCGGGACCGTCGATCAAACCGTGGACGCGGTAGTCGAAAAGGTCCGCGATCGAGACGTGGTTCTGACTCTTGGCGCAGGCAACGTGTGGCAAGTGGGCGACCGCGTCCTCGCCAGGCTTAAGGAGGCGGCGTAAGTGGCGTCCGAATCCAGCTCGCGATCCGGCTCGGCATCGAAGAAAGCTCGCGTCACTCCATCCCCGCGATTGTTGGTGCGCTTTGCTGGTATCGCCCTGGCCGTAGGCGTGGCGCTCAGCAGCGGCATCTACGCCTCCGAACGTTTTGCCCAGTTTCTGATTCGCGACACGCGCTTCTTTCTTCCGGGCCCTGCCGACTATGGTCTCGAAAGCCCGAATCTGGAACTGCACGGGATCCGATATGCATCGCGCCAACAAGTGCTGCGGCTGTTCGAGCCCGATTATGGCCGCAGCCTCTACCTGTTTCCCCTGGCTGCGCGCCGCAAGCAATTGCTTGGCGTCCGCTGGGTACATGACGCCTCCATCGTGCGGATCTGGCCGAACCGCGTTGTCGTGCAAATCGCGGAACGAAGGCCCGCTGCGTTTATCAAACTGCCCGCCGAAGCCATGCAGCGTTGGGCGCTCATTGACGATGAGGGCGTCATTCTCGATCCCCCACCGAAGGCCGTATTTGGGCTCCCCGTCCTCGCCGGGGTGCTGGGTGGCGAGGGCCCGGAAAAGCGCGGCATTCGCGTGCGCCGCATGCAGCGGCTGATGAAAGAGCTCGGGCCGATGGCCGAGAACGTATCTGAAGTGGACGCCGGCGATTTGGACGACTTGAAGATCACCGAGCAGGCAGGCGGCGGCGCCGTGACTTTGATGCTGGGCGATCGAAACTTCTCTTCACGGCTTAAGAATTTTCTGGACCACTACCCCGACATCCATCGAAATATGCCGCAGGCGACCTCATTTGACTTGCGGCTTGACGATCGCATCACTGGCTTGGAGGCATCGCGCGATGCCCGATAAACCGCAGATTGCCGCTGGTCTCGATCTGGGAAGCGCTTCAACGCGCTGTCTGATCTTGTTGCTGGAGGACGGGCGTTTGCGCTATGCCGGACACAGCGAGATTCCATCGTCTGGCTGGAGCAAAGGCAAACTCGCCGATCAGCAAGCCGTCACCGCCTGCGTGCGCGCCGCGGTGCGCGAAGCCGAGGCACAAGCGCGCGTATCAGTGGATGCGCTGGTAGTAGGCATGGGCGGCGGGGGCGTTGACGGTTGCAATAGCCGGGGCATCTACGAATTCGGGCGGCCCCGTCCAGTGACTATCGATGACATGGCCTACGCCGTCGAGCGCAGCGAGCAAGTGCGCTTGGAAGAAGACCGCATGATCCTGCATCTGTTCCCGCAGGATTTTACCCTCGACGGCCGTTCCGGCAAACGTTATCCGCGCGGTTCCATCTGCTCGCGCCTGGAAGCCAACGTTCACATCGTCACCTGTTCGGAGCAGGAGCACAACGCTGTTATGCACGCTGTGCAACAAGCCTCGTACGCGGTGGAGGAGTCCATGTTTGAGCCGGTGGCAACGGCCTACGCCGCCGTAAACCGCGACGATCGCAACCGCGGCGTGGCGGTGGTGGACATTGGCAAGCACTCGACCGACTTGGTGGTGTACGACGGCGAGGCTGTGTTGCTGGCGCGCAGTCTCGCGATTTCGGCGGATCACTTCACCCGCGACGTTGCCGTCGGGCTCACGGTGCAATACGACGACGCCGAGCGTCTCAAGATCGAATACGGATGCGCGATGCTGGGGCTCACCTCCGATAACAGTTATATCGAGGTGCCGTCCAACGAAGGGCGCCTGCCGCGCGAAGCCCCGCGCAAGCAGCTCAACGAGATTTTGGAAGCGCGCGCCGAAGAGCTGTTCATCCACGTTGGGTCGCAGCTGGTGACCATCGGGATGGATCAGAAGCTGTTGGAAGGCGTTATTTTGGCCGGCGGCGGCGCCATGCTCAACGGCATGTGCGATATGGCCGAGCGGGTGCTGAATTGTCCGGCGCGCAATGCCATCCCCGAGGGCGTCCAGGATTTTCCGGACGAGCTTTGCAATCCGGCGTGGTCCACCGCGTCGGGACTGGCGCGGTATTCGGCGCGTTTGAAGACCAATCGGGAGACCAAGCGCAGAGCTCCCGGTTTGATGGCGATGTTGTTCCGATGATGTCTGAAACGATCACAGGAGGTTCTGAATGGACGCTTTGAAGTTCGCCATACAAGAAGAGGCCCTCGAAGGCACCAGGATCAAAGTAGTGGGCGTCGGCGGTGGGGGTTCGAACGCTGTTGCCCGCATGATGAACGAGGGTCTCAGCGGCGTCGAATTTCACATTCTCAATACCGACGTCCAGGCGCTCAATGCCTCGCCGGTGCCCAACAAGCTCGCCATCGGATCCAAAGTGACGAACGGTTTGGGCGCGGGTTCCGATCCTTCTTTGGGGCGCCAGGCGGCGCTTGAGGACACCGAGCGCATCATCGAAGTGCTGGAAGGCGCCGACATGGTGTTCGTCACCGCGGGGCTTGGGCGGTGGCACCGGCACCGGCGCCGCGCCTGTGGTTGCGTCGCTCGCCAAGGAATTGAACGCGCTCACGGTCGCCGTAGTTACGAAGCCTTTCGCGTTTGAGGGGCCGCGCCGAATGAAGCAGGCTGATCGCGGATTGTCGGAGATCGGCGGCACCGTGGACACCGTCATCACCGTACCCAATGACCGCCTGCTCGAGTTGGTCCCGCGCGGCACCAGTTTCTTCGAGGCGTTCCGCATCGCCGACGACATTTTGCGGCAGGCCGTCCAGGGCATCAGCGATATCATCACCACTCCGGGATTGATCAACCGCGACTTTTCCGATATCCGCTCCATCATGCTCGGCATGGGCTACGCGATGATGGGCACCGCGTCGGCGTCCGGCGAGAATGCGTCCATCGAAGCGGCCCGCCAGGCCATTAGTTCTCCGCTGATGGAAGAAGGCGGCGTGAAGGGCGCGCGCGGCGTACTCATCAACATCACCGGTTCCAGCAAGCTTAGCCTGCACGACGTGAACGAAGCCTGCTCGCTGATTCGCGGGGCCACCGCCAATGAGGACGCGCAAATTAATTTTGGTGTCGTGCTGAACGAATCGCTGAAGGACACCGTGAAGATCACCGTTATCGCTACTGGATTCCAGCGCGATAATCAGCCGCAATTGGCGCGCCGCGCCAGTGCGTCGGCCGCCACTTCAATGGTGGACCCGATTGTGTTCGAGAACGTCCCGCCACCGTCGTTCGCCTCTGCGGCGCCTGCCCCCGCGCCAGCTCCAGTGACCGAGCCGCTGTTCAGCAGTGGATTCAGCAGCGGATTGTCTGGCGGATCGTCGTTGTTTCGTGAGTCGACGCCAACGCCGCCTGAGCCGGAGATCGAGCCAGAAGGCTCCGACCCGATAACCGTTGACGACCTGGAAGTCCCGGCGTTCATGCGCCGCGAGCGGAGGTTGTACCAGTAGCTTCTTAGCGTGGCTACTGAAAAACCGGCCGCACCCGTAACCCGCTCTGGATCGGCTTCTCCGACGGCAGCGCCACTGCGTCGCCGGCGTTCAATCCGGAGAGCACCTGCGATTTAGTGTAATTCGAAATGCCCAGGCCAATCTTGCGCCATACCAGGTGATCGCCGTCCAGCAGCAGGACGCCAGTATCCGAACCCTGCCGCCGGATCGCCTCCTTCGGAATCGCGACTGCGTTTTCCGCCACAGTCGCCTCGATATCCGCGTTGATGTTGGCGTTGGGCTTTAATTCGCGGTCCGGATTTTCGATGATGCAGCCGACCTCGCCCACCTGCCGCGTCCCCAATGGCACGATCTGCGCCGGAAGCTTGTCCACCTTGCCCTTCCATTGATGGCCTGGAAGGCCGTCCCACGTAATTGTCACCAACTCGCCTTCGCGCACCCGGCCGAGCTCCGGCTCATCGACGTAGACAGTGACGCGGACGCGATCGAGACGGCCCACCTTGGCGATCGGATCGCCTGGATTTACGTACGAACCCTGCTTCAGATCGAAGTCGTAGACCGTTCCATCCATCGGAGCGCGAATCACGGTGAGGTCGAGATTCGTCTGCGCCACCGCAGCGGCGGACTCGGCTTCCTGCAATCGGGCCTTCGCAATTTCCTGGTCGATGCCGGTGACGAGCGCGGCTTTGTTTTTTTCAAGCGCCTGGATCCTCAGCTGGAGTTGGTCCACCAACTGGCGCGCCGAATCCAACTCCTGCCGCGTTGCCGCCTGCTTTGCAACCAATCGTTCCACCGCCTGATAGCTCTTTTGCGCTGCGTCCAGATCGAGCCGGGCCCGGGCGAGATCCGCATCGATCTGCTGGCGCTCGGCCACGCGGCCGCCTTGCTTCAACACTTTCTCCTGCGCCCGGGCTTCTTGAATGGCCGCCTGTGCCTTCGATAAATCAGCGCTGGCCACGCGCGTGTCCAACTCCACCAGCGGATCGCCTTTTCGCACCAGCTGGCCTCGGCTGATCCATATCCGCGAAATCAATCCCGCACGTTCCGCGCGCACCGGCATCCATTCGATCGGCTCCACCTTGCCGTTCGTGTTCAGTGAGCTGACCAGAGTTTCGCGGGTGGACTTGATAAAATTCACCTCTGGCGGCGCTGCTTTTTTCACCGCAGCCCACATCACGATCACGGCCGCGCCAATCAGAAGAATCGCGAGCAGGTTCCGGCTACGGATCACGAACCAGACCTCGCGCGAATCTGTAAGTGGAGTGCAATCCCTATTTTCCCAGAATCTATTCCAAGACTACCAGGGTATCGCCGGCGCCCACGGTTTCACCCTCTCGGGCGCGTATCTCGATCACACGGCCAGGCCGGTTGGCTTTCAATTCGTTTTGCATCTTCATCGCTTCCACCACCACCAGGCCCTGCGAAGTTTCCACCAGATCTCCGACGTTCACCAGCACGCGGACCACTTTACCGGGCATGGGCGCGTTTACGTTCTGGCGCCCCGATCCGATGGCGGCGCGTGTACTTCGGCTGGCATCGCGCGGATTGCGGACCTCGACGGAAAACCGCCGGCCCGCGACACTCGCAGTCAATCCTTCGGGCGATTGCTGAATCCATATCTCATAGCTTGCGCCATCCAGCAGCACCGAATAAACGCCGGCTCCCACTTGCACCACGCTGTCGAGTTGCTGGGAATCGATCTCAATCGCGCGGCCATCCACCACGACTTGCCATTTCATTGGAGAAGTTGGCCCCGCCCTTGCGTTACCCAGCGGGAATCCACGCTCTCCTGATTCTGGGCCGCGGGCTTAAGCAAGCGGTGCTGGGCATGCGCCACCGCCGCGAGAGCCACTGCCATCTCGAGTTGCTCCGCAGGCTCGGCCCGAGGCGTTCGCCGCCCGAAGTAATCCGCCACGAACTCGGTCGAAATATTTCCGGCGCGAAATTCAGGGTCGTCCAGAATCTCGCGAAAAAACGCGACGTTCGTTTCTACGCCCATGATCGTGTATTCGCCGAGCGCGCGCTGCAAACGCTCGATAGCCGCGTTCCGGTCCCGCCCCCAGCTGACCAGCTTCGCAAGCAGCGGATCGTATTCCAGCGGCACGGTCCAGCCCGCATATACTCCTGAGTCCAGCCGCACAGCAGGACCGCTGGGCTCGCGCAGTTGCACGATCGTCCCGGGCGAAGGAAAAAAATTCATTTCGGGATCTTCGGCGCACACCCGGCATTCCATGGCCCACCCGCGCCACGCGACATCCTTCTGCGAGAACGGCAGCGCCTCGCCCGCCGCAATCCGCAATTGCAATTGGACCAGGTCGTATCCCGTTACCAGCTCCGTCACCGGATGCTCCACCTGCAAGCGCGTGTTCACTTCCAGGAAATAGAAGTTCCCACCATTGTCGGCGAGAAACTCGACAGTGCCCAGATTGTCGTAGCCCGCTGCGCGAGCAATTTTCAACGCAGCTTCACCCATCGCGGCTCGCAGCTCGGGGTGCCGCGCGACCCAAGGTGACGGGCATTCCTCGATGATCTTTTGATGACGCCGCTGTAGCGAACATTCACGCTCGCCCAGGTGCACCAGATTCCCGTAATGATCGCCCGCGATTTGGATCTCGATGTGCCGCGCCTTTTCGATCACTTTCTCGATGTATATCTCGCCATTCTGAAACGCGCGCTCCGCTTCACTGGTTGCGTCCCGAACGGCGGATTCGAGCTCGTTCTCGGCATTCACTCGCCGCATGCCCTTGCCGCCTCCACCCGCGGCAGCTTTCAGCAACACCGGATAGCCGATCTCGCGAGCCAACGCTCGGGCATGTTCCATCTCGGTGGCCGGCTTTTCGCTGCCCGGCACCACCGGAGCGCCCACCTGCTTAGCGAGCGTTCTCGCGGCAGTCTTCGATCCCAAGCGCCGGATCGATTCCGCGGATGGTCCGATAAAGGTGATGCCTTCGCGCGAGCATGCCGCCGCGAATTCCGCGTTCTCGCTCAAGAAGCCGTAACCCGGATGGATCGCGTCCGCCCGATGTTTCTTCGCGGCCTCCAGTATGCGCTCTTGCTGCAAATAGCTTTCGGCCGAAGCCGCCGGTCCAATATGCTTGGCTTCATCGGCCATGCGAACGTGCAGCGCTCCGCGGTCGGCATCTGAAAAGACGGCAATGCTGCGTATATTCATCTCGCGTAGCGCGCGTATGATGCGCACGGCGATCTCGCCGCGATTGGCGACCAGGACGCTACTAAACATGCGCTTTCAGGTTAACCTAAGCCAAGTGACCAACGAAGAATTCCGGCAATACGGGCACGATGTGGTGGACTGGCTGGCGGATTATCTGAAAGACATCCGTCAATATCCGGTGTTGCCGGATATGCGGCCCGGCAGCTTGGTGGATCGTTTGCCCGCCCAAGCCCCGGATTTCGGCGAGCCCATGGACGCTATACTCGAGGACTTTCAGCGCTCCATCGTTCCGGCGCTGACCCACTGGAACCATCCGCGGTTCTTCGCCTACTTCGCCATCTCGGCCTCCGAGCCGGGGATTCTCGCCGAAATGCTGGCAGCCGGGCTCAATGTCAACGGGATGCTGTGGAAGAGCTGCCCCGCGGTCACCGAACTTGAACAGGTCACGCTGGGATGGCTGCGCCAGTGGATCGGCCTGCCTGACGAATTCTTCGGCATCATTTACGACACCGCGTCGATCAGCACTCTGCACGCCATTGCGGCGGCCCGCGAGATGGCCGATCCCGAAACCCGTACCCGCGGCAATTCCCCCGGCCTTGTGATGTACACCTCCGAACACGCGCACTCCTCGGTAGAGAAAGCCGGCATCACGCTCGGTATCGGCCAGGACAACATCCGCAAGATTCCAGTCGACGAGGCGTTCCGCATGCGCGTGGATGTGTTGCGCGAGACCGTCGCGGCGGATCAACGCGCGGGCAAGCGGCCGTTCTGCATCGTTCCCACCGTTGGGACCACGTCGACGTCCAGCATCGATCCCGTGGATGCGATCGCGGACGTGGCCGATGAGTGCGGAGCATGGCTGCACGTGGACGCGGCCTATGGAGGTGCCGCGGCCGTGCTTCCGGAGCTGCAGTCCATCCTCGATGGCGCGGGGCGCGCGCATTCGCTGGTAGTGAATCCGCACAAATGGCTGTTCACGCCTGTCGATTTGAGTGCCTTCTACACACGCAAGCCGGAAATCCTTCGCCGGGCGTTCTCGCTGGTGCCGGAATATCTGCGGACCGCCGAAGACCCGCGCGCGGTGAATTACATGGACTATGGGGTGCAACTCGGACGCCGTTTCCGCGCCCTGAAGCTATGGTTCATCATGCGGCACTACGGCCGCGAAGGCATCGCCGAGCTGATCCGCGCGCACATTGCTTACGCGCAGCGGCTGGCCGCCATGATCCGCGAGCACCCCGACTTCGAAGTGTCTGCGCCAACGCCGTTCTCTCTGATTTGCTTCCGCTATCGCGGCTCCGACGATGAAAATCGTGCTCTCCTGGAAGCCATCAACTCATCCGGCAAAGCATTCCTATCGCATACGGTGCTAAACGGCAAGTTCGTGCTTCGCCTCGCGATCGGTAACATGGGTACGCAATGGGAGGACCTGCAGGAGACTTGGAACCTGATCCGGCAAGCCGCGAAGCAAACGGCTTAGGAGGTCTTCTGCAACAAAAACTCGTCCACCGTGCTGAGCAACAGCGACGGATGTACCGGCTTCGAGATATAGCCACTCATTCCGGCTTCGAGGCAGCGCTCTTTGTCGCCGTTCATGGCGTGTGCGGTCATGGCAATGATCGGAAGCTTCCTCCAGCGCTGCTCCTTGCGGATAAGCCGGGTCGCTTCCAGACCATCCAACACCGGCATCTGCACGTCCATCAAGACCAAATCGAACGCGGCGCTGTTCTCCAATTTACAGAGCGCCTCCTGGCCGTCATTGGCCAGCTCGATATAGAAACCCCGCTTGCGCAGAACTGCGGTCACCACTTTTTGATTCACCTGATTGTCTTCCACAACCAGGATGCGAAGGGCATGCTGAACCACGCCCGTGCGTGACGCGGTCGCCGGTGCGGCCACGCCGCCTAAGTTTCCCGCAGCCGCCCTTGCTTCACACGGAAGCGTGACGGTGAAAGTGGTTCCGCGGCCGAGTTCGCTGTTCACTTTGATCTCGCCGCGATGCATTTCCACTAATTTCTGAGTAATGGCCAGGCCCAATCCCGTCCCGCCGTACTTGCGGCTCACGCTACCGTCGGCCTGGGTAAACTTGTCGAAGATAGAAAGCAGCTTGTCGGCTGGAATCCCCGTGCCGCTATCTGTCACCGTGAATCGGAGCGCAAACTCGGATCCGCCGGTGAATTGGCCGTCCACTCGCACCGCCACCGATCCGTGCTCGGTGAACTTTACGGCATTGCTGACGAGATTCTCGAGGATCTGGCGAATGCGCAGAGGATCTCCGGTAATCTCGTGCGGCACGTTGGGCGACACCTGGGCGAGCAGCGCCACCGCGTTTTCCTGGGCCTTGGGCTGATGAGCTTTGATACAATCCGCGACCAATGCCCGCACATCGAAAGGAATCTTTTCCAGCGTCATTTTTCCCGCTTCGATCTTGGAGAGATCCAGAAGGTCGTTCAACAAGAAGAGCAGCGAATGCGCGCAATGCTGCGCGGTCTCAAGTGGTTCCAAAAGGTCAGGGCTTAAGTCCCCGTCCAGCGCGATATCCAGCATCCCGATAATGCCGTTCATGGGCGTACGGAGCTCGTGCGAGATGTTGGCCAGAAATTCGCTCTTGGCCTGGTTGGCCGCCTGCGCGATGCGCGTGGCTTCTTCCAGCTGGTCGGTCCGTTCCTTTACTTTTTGCTCGAGCGACTCCTGCTGCTCGCGAATCTGGTTCTTGGAAGCAGCCAGCGCGTCGATCATGCGGTTGAAGCTCTCACCCACGAACTCGATTTCGTCGCCGGTTTTGCTCACCTGGATCCGTTCCAAACGCCCATCGCGGACGGACGTAATGCCGGCCTGTAACAGCCTCAATGGGCGAACCAGCAATCGGGTCGCGAAGCGCGAGATTGCCCCCGCAACCAGCACTACCACCAATAGCAGCAGTGCGCCTTTGGTCGCGTCCAAGGTGTTCTGGCGAATATCGTACGCGAAAACGATCCCTACCACGAAGAAGACCAGCGTGGCGGTTAACAATGAAAACTTCGAGGCCAGCGACCACAGCGGTGCTGGGCGCGCGCGCAGCGCATCGGCTGTCGGCGATTCCCCTTTCGAGGGCTCGGCCATCATGATCGTCCATCGGCTTTTCTAAGGTCTCCTGTATAAGGGAGAAGCCTTAGCGCGGCGGACGCCTGCCATCCCAGGCTCACTAAGGCCGCCAATGCTATTCTTGGACCAAGTGAGTCGCCTCAGCACGCATCTGTGCGGCATCCAGCTCGTGAATCCGGTCATCGCGGCGTCTGGAACTTACGGCTACGGTGTGGAATTTGCGAACGTCGCCGACTTGAACGCCATGGGCGGCCTCGTGGTCAAGGGGCTGTCGCGCGAACCGATCGCGGGCAATCCGCCCCCGCGATTGTGGGAAGCCGAAGCTGGCATGATCAACTCCATCGGCCTGCAGAACATCGGCGTGCGCGCCTTCGTGCAGGAGAAGCTCCCGGCCCTGCGCCATCTGCGAACCGCGATTTTTGCCAATGTGTTCGGATACGCGCCCGAGGATTACTCGGAGGTGATTCGCGTTCTGGAAGACGCCGAAGGCATCGCTGGCTATGAGCTCAATGTTTCTTGTCCCAACACCAAGCATGGAGGCATCTATTTTTCGAGCGATCCCGCGCTGTTGAGCGACCTGGTGAGCCTGGTGCGCCCACTGGCCCGTCGTCCCTTGATCGTGAAGCTTTCTCCGAACGTCGCGCGCATCGAACCGTTGGCCGTGGCCGCCGAACAGGCTGGAGCCGACGCCATCAGCCTGGTGAACACGTTCGTTTCTCTGGCTATCGATGCGCATGCCCGCCGGCCTCGCATCGGCGCGGGTTTCGGAGGCTTATCCGGACCGGCCATCAAGCCGATCGCGCTCCGGTTTGTCTATGAGGCAGCCAAAGCGGTGCGAATTCCGGTGATTGGTCTCGGCGGCATCCGGAGCGGTGAAGACGCAGCCGAGTTCCTGGTGGCCGGCGCAGCGGCCGTTCAGGTAGGCACGGCGAATTTTTGGGATCCGGCGGCGCCTGGGCGCATCGCGCGCGAGTTGGACGAATACTTGAGTAAAGAAAACATCGACAACGTTCGAGAACTGGTGGGGACTTTGCAGATATGAGACAGATAATTTCAACCGAGAAGGGCGCCCAAAGCCATTGGTCCTTACTCGCAAGCGGTGGTGTATGGCGGGCTCGCGTACTTGAGTGGACAGATCGCGATCGATCCATCCAACAATAAACTGATCGATGGCGGTATCTCCGCGCAGACCGAGCGGGTGCTCGAAAACGTGAAGGCCATTCTGGAAGCGTGTGGAGCTTCACTCGATTCGGTCCTCAAGACCACGGTCTTTTTAAAGGACATGAACGATTTCACGGCGATGAACCAGATCTATGAACGCTATTTCGCGACGAATCCGCCCGCGCGATCCACCGTGCAGGCCGCTAAACTGCCGCGCGACGTCAGCGTTGAAATCGACGTCATCGCCGCCGTTACTGAACCACGACCGTGAGGGAGTGTGGGGCGGACGCCCTCGTCTGCCGGACCCGCGTTCGCTGCGGCCCCTGGTCCGGCTAATGCGCCGAATACTGCGGCTGCGGCGAATTCAGCTTGATCTCGAGCGTCTTCTCCGGCTCGTCTACATCGAAGTTCTGCCCAAACGTCTGGTAGTCCTTCGCGATGATCTGCACCAGGATCGTTCCTTGGGGTATCGGAGGAATTTTGGCCAAACCGTCTTTGTTCGAGCGCAGCTCCCAGTCCAGGCGGATCTTCTTGCCGAACTTCGCTTTCGAGCGCCCTTTGACGAACTTGACGATCACGCTCGCATTTTCCACCGGTCTGCCGCCCGGAGTCTTCACCGCGATCGTTAGGGTAGTCATGTCCGCCGCCAGCATCGGCAACGCAAGGGCGATCGAAAGGATTAGAGCGCGCATACGTTCATGATAAGTCCTCAAGCGATGTCCGGGAGCAGGAATTTATCCTCTTGACCGGCCACGCGGCTGACCGCCTCCGCTGCCAGATAACCGCTGCGAACCGCGCCTTCCATGGTCGCCGGCCATCCGGATCGCGTCCAATCGCCCGCCAGAAACAAGTTCGGGAACTTCGTCGCGCTCACCGGCCGCGACTGTTCCAACCCCGCCCGCGCGGAAAGACGTAGCACGAATTTCCTTCACCACATGCGCCTTCTCGATCTTGGCCTCCTTGGCGCGCGGAAAAAATTCGGCCAATTCACGCATCGCCAGCGCAATCACGTCGGCGCGCGGCATTTCCACCAGGCTCCGCGACGCGCTCACCACCAATTGCAAATAACGCCCGCCGGATTTGTTGAACATCCACTGTATAGTCCGATCCAGCAGTGTGGCGTGCGGCAACTGCGTGAGGCTGCGATCGAACCACAGGTGGATGCCGGTGATCGGTGAATGCTCGAAGCCCTCCAGATTCAACTGCAGCTGGGGAAGCAGCCCCGGCACGCGCTCGAACGGGACAGTAGAAATGTAGTAGTCAGCCGTGTGTCGTTCGCCCCCGGCCATCACTCCGCGAATCGTTGCGCCTTCTGCGATCACTTGCTCTACCGGCGCGCGAAAATGCAGCGCGACGTTTCCGATGCGCCGCAATATCTCGGGATTGTACAAGTCGCCGAGCGGTACCGACGGAACTCCCATCTCATACCCGTTCGCCCGCGCCAGGAAGCCCAGCCAGAACACCTGAAATCCGTGGCTGGCCGCCATACGGTCCAAGTCTTCGTTAACCGCGCTTACCAGGATCTGGTTCCAGAAGCGCCCGATGGCCTTTTCGGTCTGACGTTTTTCGCGCAGCCAATCCAGCATGCTGATGCGGTCCAAATCCTGGCGTTGCCCATGCTCGCTCCGGATGGCCAACAGCGCGCGGGCGATCCCGATCTTATCGGAAAGCCCAAGAAAGCTCAGCTTCTGGAAACTGCCGGTGAAGTGCAGCGGCGCGGGCAGAGCCCCGGCTTCCAGCGTCGATGTTCGCCCGCCAGGTTCTATAAAGTAAAATCGCTTGTGAAATTGAATCCGGTCGGCGACGCCCAGGCGTCCGTAAAAATTCATCAAGTTGACGCAGCAGCGCAGCAGTACGTGCTGGCAGTTGTCTATGACTTCGGAATTTTCGCCTGGAACGGGATAGGAAGTGGCGCGGCCTCCCAGAAACGGGCGGGCTTCGAATAGATCAACCTGGAATCCCGCTTGGCCCAGCGCGGCGGCCGAGGCAAGGCCAGCCAAGCCCCCGCCGATCACGATCGCTGAGGGCATCGGCAACTAGGAGAGAAAACCGGGCGTGAACACCGTGTCAGCGAAGCACCGGCACTCGCGCGCGATGGCCTCCCCCGCCTCCGCTGCCATTGATCAGCATCACTGCGATGGACAACACCACTACCAGGAATACGATGTCGGAAAAATCAAATTGCACGGCTATTGAACTCTCAGGTTACCACATTAGCTCGCGCGGGTAATTCGTACTTAGGCGGAGTTCACTGTGCGCGGCATCGAAGCCCGTGAGACCACGTTTTCGATCAATCGCAGGCCGCAATTGCCATCTAAGGTGAGGATCGATTCGGGATGAAACTGCACTGCCTCGATCGGCAGTTCCCGGTGCCGTATTCCCATGATCACGCCGTCCTCGGATTCGGCAGTTACTTCCAGGCAGGCGGGGAATGTTTCTTTGCGCGCGAACAGCGAGTGATACCGGCCCACCTTGAAACGCTCGGGCAGTCCTTCAAAGATTCCCTGGTTTTGATGAACCACGGTGGAGGGCTTGCCGTGCATCGGGTAATCCAGCACACCCAACTCGCCGCCGAAGGCTTCCACGATTCCTTGCAGCCCCAGACACACGCCAAACAACGGAATGCCCGCGTGCGCCGCGAATTTCACCAGATCGGGAACGCCGAAATCGGATGGGCGGCCGGGACCCGGCGAAATCAGAATCAGGTTCGGCGAAAAATCCAGAATCACCTGGTGTGGAACTCCCGCGCGATACGTCACCACTTCGGCGCCGGTCTGCCGTGCGTAATTTGACAGCGTGTGTATAAAGCAGTCGTCGTTGTCGACCAGCAGTAACTTGATTCCCTCGCCGGCCCGCGTCGTCTGACTCTGGTCGGCGCCCGCTTTCTCCACGCCGCGCAACGCACGGAAAAACCCCGTGGCTTTCAGTCGCGTCTCCTGCTCTTCCAACTCGGGAACCGAATCGAAGAGCAGAGTTGCTCCCGCGCTATAGCGTGCGATTCCATCACGCAGGTGCACGGTGCGGATCAGAATGCCGGTATTGATGTCGCCGTTCAGCGACAGCATGCCCACCGCGCCTCCATACCATCCGCGCGCGTCTTTCTCCAGATCTTCAATGGCCTGCGCCGCCGCCTTCTTGGGCGCCCCAATGATGGTCACCGCCCACATGTGCGTGAGAAAAGCATCCAGCGAATCGAAGCCCGGCGCGAGCGTCCCCTCCACGTGATCCACGGTGTGGAACACTCCGGCGTAGGATTCGATCAGCCGCCGTCCGATCACTTTCACGGAGCCCGGAATCGAAACGCGCGACTTGTCGTTGCGATCCACGTCGCTGCACATGGTCAGCTCGGATTCTTCCTTGGTGGAATTCAGAAGCTCGCGAATACTGTCGGCGTCCTGCAGCGGATCGCCGGTGCGGCGCGCGGTTCCCGCGATGGGGCAGGTTTCCACGCGGCTGCCTTCCACGCGCACGAACATTTCGGGCGAAGCGCCGATCAACTGCTCGTCTCCCAACTGCAGCAGGAACTCGTACGGGCTGGGGCTGCCCTTCTGGATGCGCTGAAAGAGCGCCGAAGCACTTTCGGAATAGTTGGCTTGGAAGGTCTGCCGCAGGACCACTTCGTAGTATTCGCCTTGGCGCATCCCTTCGCGGACTGCCTCCACCTTGGCCATGTACTCGGCCGGCTGGTGGTCGCTTTCGATTTCGTTCACCGGCCGTTTCGGCGACCGGCGCGCGGGCGTTCCAGTGCGCGCGAGACCAGCGGTCGTGAGATCGCCCAGCTCGAAATCGTAACGGAACCGCTCGATCTGCTCCTTCTTGCGATCCATGTAGTAAATGTCGTCGCACAGAAAGAGCTGCAGGTCCTTAACGCCGTGGCGCGGAAGCTTGAGATCGATGGGGTCAAACTGAAACAGAAGATCGTATCCGAATGCGCCCACCAGCGCCAGCCTCGAATCCAGCTTCGCTCTGAAATTCCCCGATCAGCGCGCGAAGGATTGAAAAAGCCGAAGGTTGCTTGCTGCGTTCTTCTTCCGGAAACAGAGCCGGCAATGGCTTCAAATGTCCATGCAGCGCGGCGCCCTCAAATCCGAACTGTTCCCAATGCGGATGCCGTTCGAGCAAGCGAAACAGCATCTTCGTTCAGCACTTCGCCGCGCGCATTCAGCGGATTGAACTCGATCATCCCGTCCGGCAGCCACGATTTCGATCGGAGGGCACACCGAAGCCACGTCCCAGCGCGAGTATCGTTCCGGATATTCATAGCCGGAGGAAAGGTAAATGCCGCGATAGCGGTCCAGCTTGTGGAGCAGCTGCCCGAGGCCTTTATGATAGGGAATCGACGACGTTTGGCGGGTTACGCTGATTCCGCCTGGCGTCTTATAAATCAACTTCGGCATAAACGGGACTCGGGGGAAGAGTTACCAGGATAGCATTAGCCACCCGCTTCACCCGCCACAATTACGTCGATCGGAGTCTCGCCGATCTTAACCTGTAACACCCAATCGGTGTCGTCCTTTTGCCAGAATCCCGCCGCGTCGGTCTCCGCCTTCCAAAAGCTCAGCACGGCTGGATGCTGGGTGCCCGAAGCTTTGCGGCTCAGCGCAACCAGCGCATCGAATTTTGGCGGGGAGTTGGGATCCCGGTCTCCGCCGGCCGGCGTCAGCAGTAGGAAATCACGATGCGGCGCTGCTCCCTGATGATTTTCGTTATCGGGCAAAACGCCGTATCGCAACACGTAGACGCCGGGCTGGATAATTTGCCCGCGTCGATCGGTGCCCTGTGCCTCGAACCGGATCACTCCCAGCAGCGCTCCCACCGGCACCGTGGGCAAAGTTACGTTCGGCTCCTTCGATGCGCCGGCGGCGCCAGGCAACTCGGCTCGAAACCAGACTTCGCAATACTTTGCGCCGTTGTTCGTGATTAGGAAACCCCTCTTCTCCAGCAGTTGCGCAATGCCAGGCGCGATCTCGGGCGGGAGCAGCCCGGCTCTGTCCGCTTTGTACTGCTGCGCGCAGGCGATTGCAGACATCAGCAGCAGCGGAGAACCCCATCGCACCAGCGCGCTTTTCATGATTCCCATCGTAACTAACCGACATAAGTGTGCCAACATAGAGCTAACTTAATCCCGTGTAACGAAACGTAAAGTGACACGGCAGCGTTTACTAGGTACAAGGAGACGGGGATGCAATTAACAACTAGAATTGTGTGCGGGATGGCCATATCGGCCTGCCTGCTGATGGCTCAAGGCGATCCGCCCGGGCGCGTCGCGCGTATGAGCTACATGTATAAGTCGGTTTCGTTCCTTCCCGCCGGCTTGAATGAATGGGTTCCGGCAGACTTTAATCGGCCGCTCACCACCGGCGATCACGTGTTTTCGGATTTTGCCGCGTCGGCTGAGCTGCAGATCGGCAGTGCGGCGCTGCGGTTGAATTCAGTTACCTCTCTCGAATTCCTGAATCTGGACGACTCCAATGTGCAGCTCCGCCTTACTGAAGGCGCACTGAACGTCCGCCTGCGCTATCTCGGCGATCAGGATAGTTTTGAGGTGGACACCCCCAACCTGGCATTCACGCTGCTTCGTCCGGGTGAATATCGAATCGACGTCAAGCCGGACCAATCCGTCACCATCGTGACCGTCCGTGCAGGCGATGCCGAGGCCACCGGCCCGGATCAAGCTTTCGCGGTTCATGCCGGCCAACAGGTGCGTGTTACCGGGACCGATCAGCCAAACTATCGAGACCGCCGGTCTTCCTCCCCGTGATACTTGGGACGCGTGGTGCGCGGATCGCGATCAGAAAGACGATCAATCTCCGTCGGCGCGTTATGTATCGCGTGAGCTGGTGGGATATCAGGACCTGGATAAATACGGTGCGTGGCGAACCACTCCTGAATATGGCGCAGTGTGGGTGCCGAGCGGTACGCCGGGCGGCTGGGCGCCCTATCACAATGGCCACTGGCTGTGGGTGGATCCATGGGGTTGGACCTGGGTGGACGATTCTCCCTGGGGATTCGCTCCGTTCCACTACGGTCGCTGGGCATACGTGGGCGGATATTGGGGCTGGGTGCCGGGTCCCGTAGCGGAACGGCCGGTGTATGCCCCGGCTTTGGTTGCTTGGGTCGGTGGTGGAGCGATCGGCAGGCGGCGCCGTGGCGTGGTTTGCGCTCGGGCCGAAGGAGGTTTTCGTGCCTGCCTATCACACCAGCCCGGTCTACCTCACTCGCATCAACGTCACCAATACCGTGATCGTGAATAACAACGTAACGAACATCAACATTACGAATGTGACTTACGTGAATCGGCAGGCTCCGGGCGCCGTAATGGCCGTGCAACACGATGCCTTCGTCAGCGCGAGGCCGGTCCAATCGGCCGCCATCGTAGTGAAGCCAGAAGCGCTCAAATCAGCCACTGTGGTGGCCACTGCGGCGGCTGTGCCCACGCGCGCCAGTGTAACGCAGGCCGCTCCGTCGGGTGTTAAGGTAGCGCAGCCCCCGGCGGCTTTGCAAGCCAGCGCAGTGGTCGCGAAGCGGACGCCCCCGCCTCCGCCCGTTCCCTTCGCCCAGAAACAAGCGGCGTTGTCGGCCAATGCCGGACGTCCGTTGGACGTGAACCAGGTACAGCAGCTGCGGCAGAAACAGCCGCCGCCCGCTCAGCTTGTGAAGCAGGTGCAAGCTCGAGCGCCAGCGGCAGCGCCGGTCGCAAGGCCAGCATCGGGTGCAGCGGCGAAACCAGCTCCAGCTCCAGCACCGGTGGCAGCATCGCCAATACCGGCGGCAAGACCAGCGGCCGCGCCCGAAAAACCGAAGGAAGCCGCGCCCGTCGCCCGGCCGGAACCTGGCCGCCCGGCCCCGGCCGAACCCGCCGCCAAGCCTGCGCCGGAAAGACCGAAGGAAGCAGCGCCCCGGCCTGATTCTGGTGCTCGGCCCGAGCCCGGTGCGCGGCCTGCGCCTGCAGGAAGCCCGCCCCGGCGGCCAAACCCGCTCCGCCACCCGAGGAAAAGAAGCCCTCGGCCAAGCCGGCGCCCAAGAAGGACGAACAAAGACAAGAAGGAAGACAAGTAAGCGCGAGCGCTAGTCCCGAACTAATGCAGCAAGCTGTTCAACTGCTGGTACATCATGATGCAAGCTGGGCCGAGCGTCACCAGCAGCACTGACGGAAAAATCAGGAAGAAGACCGGGAAGATCAGCTTCACGCCGACTTTTCGGGCCTTCTCCTGTGCTTGCTGGCGAAACCGTGTGCGCATATATTTCGCGTGCGAACGTAGTGCCGGCCCGATGCTTACGCCATACCGGTCGCTGTCGATCAGCAGGTTGGTTAGCTTGCGCAGTTCCGATTCTTTGTTGCGCGCAGCGAGGGCGCGGAATGAGTCTGCGCGGCTGCTGCCGGTTCTCAGCTCCAGGTAGAGCTGCGCGAGTTCGGCGCTCAAATCCGGGTAGTTGCGCTTCAAGCCGCGGCTGGTGTCCGCAATGGCCTGATCCAGCGACTGACCTGCCTCCATGACCAGCACCATTAAATCCAGCGCCGCGGGAATCGCGCTGCGTAGCCGTTTGGCACGAGCGCGCACGCGCGAGTCGAGTATGCGGTCGGGCAGCAGAAAGCCCAGTCCCAGTCCGCAAATCATCGGAATCGGCGTGAGCGAGGGTTCGCCCCGGTATAGTAGCGCTACGATTCCGGCCACCCCGGCGAAAAACAACGCGCTGCCGCACTTGATGCCGTAGAAAATCGGCAATGCCGCAGGCCAACGGTATCCGGCTGCGACCAGCCGCGTACGATACGGATTTTTCTCGTTCTTAGCTGCTGGAAAATTCTCACCAATGGACTGGAACAGGTTCGCCACCGCGGAGGGCGAATTTCCTGTCCGATCGCCCGGCGGTTCTCCAGGGCCCTCCACGCCGCGATGCTCGGTGAGCCGCTGGTACACGTAGCCCGCCACCACAACCCCGGTGAGAACGAAGGCGAAGAGTCCCACGCCGTCCCAGACGCCGGTCATATCTCGATGTCCACGATCCGGCGAATCACGAAGTGCGCCACCACCAGGCAAATCACTGCGGCGGCGATTAAATACTTGCCGTAAGGATAGTAAATCAAAATGGTGAGATACGACGGATTCACGATGGTCATGACGCCGCAGATTACGATCGGAAGCACCGTCAGCACCGCTCCGGTGAGCTTGCCGTGCGCCGCCAGGGCCCGGACTTCGCCCTTCAGCGCCACCGACTCGCGCATATTTTCCGCCAGCGTTCCCAGAACTTCGTTTAACTTTCCGCCCGTACGGTTTTGCAGTTGCACGGCGGATGCAAACATGCTGACTTCGAGCAGTGGCATGCGCTCCGCAAGGTTATTGAGCGCCGACTCCCAGGAGGTTCCCAGGTTCCCCTCCATCGCGGTCTGGTGCAGTTCGGCAGCCACCGGCTGTTCGGATTCCTCAGAGACAATGTCCATCGCTGCGGGAAAAGGATGCCCGGCGCGTAGCGAACGCGCCAGCGAATCCAGCGCGTCGGGAAAGTTTTCTTCGAACTTTTTGAAGCGTTTGGCGCGGCACCGCAGGATGTAAAGGTAAGGCAACGCCGCCACCGCCGCCGCGATCAGAAGATTCGCCCAGCCGGGGATCCAGTCGAATTGCATCGCGAACCCCAGCGCCACGCTGCTGGCCAGTAGCATGAGCAGCGTGACGCGTCCCACCGACCACGTGAGCCCCGCCTGCTGCAGATGGCGGTGCATGATCCGAATGAAGTCCGACTTTTCGAGCAGGCGCGCCCACGGCGATATGGTGCTGTACGATTCATCTTTCAGCAGCGGAGGGCTCTCATCGAGAAGGTGGTCGGAAAGGTCTTCGGCCAACGCCTCGGCCCCCATGCGCTCAAGCGCGAACCAGCCGATGAGAACCGCCAGCCCGGCCGCCAGGAAGGTTGTGAAGAAAACGAGAATCGATGATAGCGCCAGCAACTTAGCGCCCCTTGCCGGTCCGCGCCACCGCTATTGCTGTGTTCTGTTGAATGGGAAAGGCCGTGACAAAGATCATGAGATGGCGCTGCTCCCAAGCGCGCCCGGGGAACAGCCGGTCCGCGGCGTGATCCTTCGAATCGCTTTCCACCAGGAAGCTGGAATTCGACGGCAGGCCCGCGTCATACTTCGTCGTGGCAACGCCCGATCCGCTGGGCGCGCTGATCTCCGGTTTCACCCGCAAGCTCACGGCGCCGCCCGACGCGAATTCGGGCGCGAACTGCACGCGAAGCTGATACGGCGTGGCGCCAGCCCGGTAGCTGATTGGACGGCCCACACCGGCCATCAATCGCTCGCTCGACACCACTTCAAGTTCCTGTTTCTGTTGCAGGCTCCGGATTAGTTTCGAGGCGTCATCGCTCGGGCGGAATGAATCCACGCGCCAGGCGGCGTCCGGACTCCCCACGCTTGCCCCGGAACCCAATTTGGAACGCAATTCTTCAAGCGCTCCCGCACTCACATTCAGCACTTGGACATGCAATTGGATGGGATGATCCCATCCGGCATCCTTAGTCGCCGCTGCTGTGCTGCCTGGAGCCGACGGAGGGCTGCTTAGAGCCGACGAAGGGCCGGCCGTGGCTGGCGCCGTGACCGCTGCTTGCCCGGGTGATACCTGCGCGGCCAGGGCAGAGGGACTGGTCTGATTCGAATACACCGCAGCCAGCGCCATGGCGTGAGGCTGTGTGGTTCCCTCGTCGAATGGATTTCGAAGCGTCACGCGAATCTTTCCCCCAGCATCGGACAGCGCGACGACATCGGCGTCCTGCGCGTGCGTCAGCACGGTAACGACGGCCAGCGCATGGGCGGTATTCGGATCTTGCGGGGTAACTTGCAGTACCTCCACGTTTTGGAGGATATTGCGGAGTTGCACTTGATTGTTTTCCCGATCCGATATCGCCTGCAGATCCACGCGGGCTCCCGGCCGCAAGGCGCTCAGCAAGCCATCGGATTCGGAAACCCGGATGGAGATCGCACGCATTCCCGAAGGCACCATCCCACTTGCGGACTCGCCTCCCGGAGCAACGCGCGGAACCACACGCTCGGCCAATAACGGCTCGTTAGTTTTGAGGGGTGTTAGTAGCGTGGCGCCCACGGCCGCGTCCGGTTTCGAAAACGAACCCGTCAATATTCCAGGCGCCTCCGTGACCCGCAGATCGCTGGCCTGAATCACCGTTCCACGATCCAGATCGCGAGAGGCTACTACCACGGAATGGCCTGGAACGTCGCTTGAGGACCGCAGCTTGCCGGCGAACAATCCGTAATAGATGCCAGTGCAAATGATGGCCGCCACGAACGCAATCCCCAGCAGTGGAACCATGTTTCTCTTCATCGCGATAGTCTTCTCCCTTGAGCCGCCCACACCGATGGCTCCTACTACCTAAACGGCCGTATTCCATGAGCGCAGTATCGAGCTTTGCCTTAAGGCCCGGGTCTTAAATACCTTAGCCCGACGTACCGCCGATGGGGGTTAAGGGCAGCTGCAACCAGGTTGCAACTGCGCACATCCAACAGTTAGGGCGAGTGAAGGAAACGATATGTTTAAGCAAGTAAAAGGATTTTTGGCGCTTACCGCGATGTTGGCCGTGCCTCTCGGGCTGGCAAATGCGGCTGGAAGCGCTATACCAGGAACGGTGAATTACGTGGAAGGACAGGTGAGTATCGCTGGGCAACCGCTGACTCCGCAGTCCATCGGTTCGGTTCAACTACAGCCAAATCAGGTGCTCGAGACCGGGCAAGGCCGGGCGGAGTTGTTGCTCACTCCGGGCGTGTTTCTGCGGCTGGGCGACAACGGCGCGGTTCGATTGATTTCGCCTAATTTGGGCGACACCCGCTTGGAGCTTCTCCAAGGACGGGCGATTGTGGAAGTGACCGAGATCTTCAAGGACAGCAACCTTTCGGTCCTGTTGGACGGCGCGTCCGCGCGTTTGGACAAGCCAGGACTGTACAGCTTCGACGCCAATGCGCGTCTAGTGCAGGTGTTCGATGGCGAGGCCAACGTCCAGGCTACCAACCATCAGGTGAATCTCAAGAAAGACCGGCAGCTGGCGCTGGCTGAGCCATTCAAGCCAACGCATTTCGACGCGCAGGCGGCAGCCACCCAAAATCCACTGTACGCCTGGAGCAACCTTCGTTCTGAATACGAAGCTGAGGCGAGCATGCAATCGGCCCGGACCGTCTTCGTTGGGGGCGGTTCCTATTGGGATGGTCCAGGCTGGTATTGGAATCCCTACTGGGATATGTATGGATTCATTCCAGGCGATGGCATCTGGTACAGCCCGTTCGGGTGGCCGTTCTATTCACCTTGGTTAGTTTACTCGGCCCCCTGGTATGGGTACGGGTTTCACGGGTATGGCCATCCCGGCGCCGGTTTTGTAGTTGGCGCCCGGCACGTGAGCGCTAGCGCAGTGGCTTCTCGCGGCGCCGGCTTCGGCGGAATTGGCGGTGGTTTTGCCGCCCGAGGCTTCGCCGGTGGAATGCACGGCGGGTTTGGCGGCGGAGGACGGCGCTAATACTTCCGAACGAAGTTTGTGATTCCGGCGCGTTCTAGATCGCTTTTGGTGCGCGCGAGTGCGTCCTGATCGGCGAAGGGGCCTATCAGGACGCGCAGCAATTCGGGCCGGGGTCCTGGAGCCACGTGGGGTTCAAGCTTGGCTTGGCGCAATTGCCGGACGTAGCGTTCGGCTGCTTCCTCGGTTAGCGCGCTCACTTGAATATATCGCTCGCCGGGCTGAGGATCGATCATGGGAAATTGGCCGTCGGTAGCGAGCTTTGGCGCGCCAGCCTTCGGTTGCACCATCTCCTCAGGTTTCGGAGGCGCGGTCGGAACTATCGCGGCGGGAACCGTCGCGGCTGCGATAACAGGAGCAGCTGGAGTGACGGGCCTGGTTTGAACGGGCTTGGATTGAACAGTTCGGGCCATCGCGGCCTGGACAGGCGCTGCGGGATGCGAGCGCGCCGTGAGAATTCTGGCTCCCAGATAGACGGTTGCGATCAACAGCCCCAGGCATATGGTTGCCGGTATCCAAACCAGCGGCATTCGTTCCTTGTGCGCATCTTCGTCTTTTTAGAGACGCGGCGTTTTCTGAAGATACTGCCGCCTCTAGCTGCGCGAGAGCATCGTTGGTTTCAGTGCTAGGCCGGATGGTCATAGACCTTCTCCCTGATCTATCGGCCGAACGTGAACAAGACAGAAGGGCCGCGAGGGGCCGTTAAAGCCCGGTCAACTCTCTGCCGAACACTAATGCGTGATCCGGCAACTGTGCACGGTTTCGATTGCGCTGGCTTTAGCGGCCTCTATTGCCGGAGCCGACGTCACTCATCCGGACATTCCCAAGCATCGCCCGCACGAGGCTGAATCTCGATCTCCGCATGCCGCCGAGAAGCACCATCCGCACGCAGCCGGCAACCATGCCAAGCCACAAAAGCCGCCGAAGCATGCGGTAGCGGCGCACGAAAAACCGCATGAAGTAACCAAGCACTGACGCCGCCGGTACTTTTCAACTTAGGGGTGTTAGCCCCGCACCTACGGACAGTACTGAGGTCCATTCTTTCTAAGATCACGCCGAATGCTCCATTACTTTCCTTGGCCTCCGCACCCATACTCAAAGTGTAGATATGACTCTCTGGGAGCATTGCCGGAATCTGTTGGCGTACTTGGCGCCCGAGAGTAGCGTCTATCCGGCCATGGCGGGGAAGATCGCCCGCAAGCAAATCGCAGTGCTAACCGTGTTGTTGGCGGTGGCGGCTATCGGCGGCGCGGTGGTGTTGACCCCATCCCGGCGCAGCAGCCGGACAAGTGGGACAAACTAAAACAGCAGGTGGCGACTCGCGCCCAGGTAGATCTGTTCGACGATTTCAGCGCCGGTCTGGATAACTGGCACAGCGGCGAAGATCTCGCCAGCACCTGGTCGTACGACAAGAACGGATTTGTGAATCCAGGAGTCTTGTCGTTGTTTGAGCCGAGCATGCATCTGACGAACTACAACCTGGACGCGTTGGTGCAAATCGAGACTAAGGGCGTGGGACTGGTGTTTCGGGCGGCTGGGCCGCGAACCTACCAGGCGGTTCGAGTTCTGGTAGAAGGCTCCGGACCGATGCCGGCCTTGATGATAGAGCGATATAGCGTCGTGTCAGGCCAGGCATCGCGTCCGGTTCGCGTTCGGTATCCGTCGCGATTTCAGGTTGATACGCTGTATCGCGTGCAGTTGCAAGTACGTGGAGATGAATTTTCGCTGTATATTCAGGGCCAACTGGTGGATTACTGGTCCGACAACCGGATGCGCGCCGGCGGCGTGGGCTTGTTCTGTGGCCCGGGCGAACATGCCCGAGTGGCCTGGATCCGCGTTTCGCATAACACCGACTCGCTGGGCCGGATGTGCTCGTTGCTGGCTTCGGTCCTGTAGCCCAGACTAGCCTTCGTCCTAAAGTATCGGTTTCGGGAAGCCGATAACGTATGCCATGGGTCTGTCGAGCATAGGTCTGTCGAGCTATTCGGAAAGCTTTGCCTTATATCTCTGGCGGTCGCCAGAGTCTCCCGGGACGTTGTATCTCGCCAAAGGGTTCTCTACGGCCGAAACATTGTGCCGCAGCTTAGCCGAGGATGGCTACATCGTCAAAGTCGTACACGCTGCAACTGACACCGAATACGAATTGCGTGATGGTGCACTGTCGCCAGCCGGCGAGGCTCGTCAGCTCTCGGGTTCGTGTAAACGCCTGATTCTAATTACTGCGACGATTTAGCGGCTATCGGGATGTTCAGAACTTCAGCGCTGCCGTAGTTGGCGGCACGCCGAGGTTCAGGCATGGTCGCCACGTTAGCGCGGCGGCCGGCGGTTCGGAACTGGTAGCCTTCAAAAGCTATCGCAAGCCCCGAGCCTTGGCGGCGTACAACGGTTCCAAGGGTTACCAACTGCAGAGGCGTTGTTCCGTTCAGCAGGGTTGGCCATTCAAGCACCACCCTCACCCTGGTTCCCTCGCGAATGCTGCTGCTGCAGGTTATCAGGACCCCACTGCTACTCACGTTTACGGTCTGTCCAACCGCTGGGACGGGACCGACCGTGCCCAAGGCTTGGTAACGCACATTCAAATGCAAGGGATATCGCGATTTTGCCCGGCGTTCTTTATCCATATCTAACCTCAGCTCGTTCGTAATGAACGGCGATGTTGCAAGTTTTGGACCATCGGAATTTTCAGCCGGGCGGCACGTCAGTTTCGCTCTAACTACCTCGTTTCTTAACAGATGTCCGAGGCACCCTAGTTCGGTGACTTTCGAGGTCGAGAAGCAACCGAGAACCATTTGCTTAGTACGTTATTCTTTTGGTTAGTGTTTTTGCGCGGTTAGAAACTGTTAGATAGCCACGCCGGCGCGCCACAGAAGATAGCCGATGGCTTGCCGCAGGTCTTGCCATCGCGCGCGCCATTCACCAGGAGGGATGGACGGGCGCGGAGATCCGTAAACTTTCAAACCGCTGGATTCGAGCATTTTCTTAACCCGGAAGATGTGATAGCCATCGCTGACTACTATGGCGCTTTTGAGACTCATGCGTCGCATGATTTCGACAACGGTGGCGACGCTTTGCGCGGTGCTTTCGCCCTCGCGTTCCACGACGATGGCTTCCGGCGGGACCCCGTGCGCGGTGAGGTAAGCCCGGCCGACCGAACCCTCCGTGAAAACCGGGTCGCCGCCCGCGCCGCCGGTGGTGATCACTCGCGGCGCCAGTCCTTTCAAATACAGGAACAGGGCATGGTTCAAGCGGGCTTCCAGCACTGGGGAGGGTTTTCCGCGATACTCAGCCGCGCCCAGGACGATGATGGCGTCGGCCGGCTGCGCTTCGTCGATGAGAGACTCCTGCTGGATCTGTTTCGAGACGTCAACCACTTTGAGCGACACGACGGCGAGGACCAGCACTAGCGCAATCCCGAAGATCCATTTCATGATAAAGGAGGGTTCATGATAGATTTGGCGGGCGGTTAGAGAACGTCCTCACAGTCTACTGTATGCCAACATTAGTCAGTCCGAGAAACCCGATGCTCAAAGATGTCCGCAAGGCGATAGCCCGCGGCACCGTTACGGATCAAGGCTTTGCTGTGGCCGAGAGCTTCCACTTGCTGGAGGAAGCTTTGCGCAGTGACTGCGAGATCTCGGCGGTATTCGCCGCCGAATCGGTTCGGGCGGCGGTGGAAAGCCATGTCCGCGGATTGAAGAAGATTCGCGTCGGCGTGCTTCCGGACGACCTGTTTCGAAGTGTTTCGTCGACTGAAGCGAGCCAGGGTGTCATGGCGTTGGTGCGGCCTCCGCAGTGGAGTGTGGAACATCTGTTCCGCGGCCACGCACTCACGGTAGTTTTGGACGGCGTGCAGGATCCGGGAAATGCGGGAACCGTTCTTCGGGCGGCCGAGGCCTTTGGAGCCACCGGTGTCGCGTTTCTGAAGGGGACCGCGAGTCCGTACAATCCCAAGTGCCTGCGAGCGTCGGCGGGATCGATCTTTCGGATACCAGTGGTTCCGGCGCTTGATCCGCAGGTTTTTCTGGCCGCGGCCGAGCAGCGCAAGATCGAACTGTTCGCGCTGATGCCGAAGAGTGCGATCGAAGTCGCCAAGGCTGATTTCAGCCGAAAATGCGCCATTGTAGTGGGCAGCGAGGGGCAGGGCGTCAGCGAACGTCTCAGTGAAAAGGCCACCCGGGTTCGCATTCCCACCGTGGGAGTGGAATCGCTCAACGCCGCTCTCGCGGCCGGCATCGCGCTTTTTGTGGCGCGGACGCAAAGGATGGCTGCCCCATGAGTCAGTCTGAGCCGAGCTTATTTGAGCCGGATCCGTCGACTAACCTGGCCGACGACGAGCACCGCCCTCTGGCAGAGCGAATGCGCCCGGCCACGCTCGACGACTTCGCCGGCCAGCAGCATATTTTGGGCCCCGGCAAGCCGCTGCGGGTGCAAATTGAGCGCGATCAACTGGGTTCGATTATTCTGTGGGGTCCGCCCGGGGTCGGCAAAACCACGCTCGCACGAATCATCGCGCGCATGACCCATTCCGATTTCATCCCATTCAGCGCCGTTCTCAGCGGAATCAAGGAAATCAAAGCGGTGATGGCTGATGCGGAGCGCAACCGCCGTGTGGGGCGGCGCACCTTGATCTTCATCGACGAGATTCACCGCTTCAATAAAGCGCAGCAGGACGCGTTCTTGCCGTACGTGGAGCGCGGCGACATTAGCCTGATCGGCGCGACCACCGAGAATCCATCGTTTGAAGTCATCTCGGCGCTGCTGTCGCGGACCAAGGTGTACATGCTGAAGCCGCTCTCGGAAGACGAGATTCTCGTTCTGCTTCAGCGGGCCTTGCCTGCAGTCAAGATTAGCGCTCCTGACGACTTGTTGAAGCAAATCGCGACCTACGCCAACGGAGATGCCCGTACGGCGTTGAACATCCTGGAACTTGCCGCGGCGGCCTCTCAGAATGGCGGCGAGCTTACACGCCAGGCCATCGAGGACACATTGCAGCGCAAGACCTTGCTTTACGACAAGGCCGGCGAAGAGCACTTCAATCTGATCTCGGCGCTGCATAAGTCAGTGCGATCGAGTGATGTGGATGCGGCGCTGTATTGGTTGGGCCGTATGTTGGAATCGGGCGAGGACCGTATGTATATCGCGCGGCGTCTGGTGCGGATGGCCATTGAAGATATCGGGTTGGCCGACCCGCGGGCGCTCGAGCAATCTGTGGCCGCTCAGCAGGCAGTCCACTTTCTCGGAATTCCGGAAGGCGACTTGGCGCTGGCCCAAGTGGTTATTTATCTTTCGGTGGCTCCCAAGTCCGACGCGTCCTATCAGGCTCTCAACCGGGTGATGGAAGCTGTAGAGCAGCACGTCGCCGAGCCGGTGCCCTTTCAATTGAGAAACGCGCCGACCCGGGCGATGAAGCAGTGGGGTTACGGGCAGGGGTACCAGCATGCCCATAAGCTGGAAGACGCTTTGCCCGACATGGAGTGCCTCCCCGAATCCCTTGCAGGTACAAGATTCTACGAGCCTACCAATCGCGGTCTGGAGCAACGGATCGCGGAACGGCTAGAGGAAATCCGCTCGCGGAAGAAGCCGAAGAGCGATTCACCCTCCAAGTAATACCGCCGATCGTACTATCACTTTCGAGGTCGGTACCACCCCAAATTGGGAAGACTCTGCTATTTGCCCCCTCGGCTATATGCCGCAATCTATGGGTGCACGAATGGAAAGGAACCTAGGATGCTTGCGGGGGCAAAAATGAGTTTGGAAAAAGAGAAAGACGATCGCCGCAGCGCGGACCGCTTTCCCATCGAGCGGGAAGTCCGCTTCAGGGTGCTGAGCCGCAAGAGCAGCACGGAAGGCGAGAGCGGCGTTGGAGTGACGGTTAACATGAGCAGCAACGGAGTTCTGTTCACCACGGACCGTTATCTGCTCCCGGGACGGCGCCTGGAGGTATCCATCAGCTGGCCGGCCCAGTTGAACAGCAAGATTGCTTTGAAACTAGTGGCGCGCGGTCGCGTGGTTCGCTCCGAAGAGGGCCGGGCCGCCATAGAGATTCATCAGTACGAGTTCCGGACCCAAGCAAATCAAGGCACGACGGTGATCCAATCATAGCTTCTTAATCTACTGATCACCGAGTTGCACAGGAAGGTACTTGGGTCCGGCTTTTACCTTCCCGATAGCGCAAAATCCCCACACTCTGTCCTGGTTTCATTTCCCGGGCGGCGCCCGTCGCCGCAATTCGTCGAAGAAGTTCAGCAGGAAGCCGAAGCGCGGGCTGCCGGCATTTTCCGGAGCTGCCTCTGGGGGGAACATGGCGATGCGCTTGCCGTCGGGGTGTAAAGCCCAGACGGGCATGGCGCCGACCCGCCGGCGGTGCGCGTTGCCCCACACGCGAGGCCGCGCGGCAACGAAGGCATCACCACTCACGCGATAGTCCACCTCCATAATGTTGCCAGAGTCGCCAAAGTCCGTGCCCCGAAGTTCAGTGAACAACAGCTCGTGGCCGTCGTTCGACCAAGCTGGATAGTTGCCCCCATTTACCGATATGTTACGGGCAGCGCCGGGGCCGGGGACCGGCCGCACGTAGATCTCGAAGCGCCCGGATTCGTCGGAGACATAGGCGAGCCATTTTCCGTCCGGCGAAAAAACCGGGAGTAGATCATTGCCACGAGTACCCACCACAAGTTCCGGTTTGCCCACCACCGGCTGATCAGGCTTGCTGAGATCCAAGGGCGCTACCCACACGTCCAATAGAGTTTCGGGGTTCACTTCGGCGAACGCCAGGTAGCGCCTATCTGGAGAGATCGAAGCCATGATGACTCGATTCTTCCTTTCCAGAATCTGTTGAGGCTCACCGGACCCATCGGATCGTACCCAAACGACGCCCTGGCCGGTGCTCATCGCCAGATGCCGCCCATCGGGGCTCCACTGCTGGATAGCCGCCCGGTTTCCCCGGTCTGGTCAGGGTTACGGTGACGTCATTCTTCCAGTCGTAAACCAAAACCTCGCCCAGGCCAGTTGCGCCTCCCTTCACCAAGGCGAGAAACTGCCCCGCCGGATCGGGCGAGAATCTGGGCTGCGAATAGGCTCCTTCCGTATTGAGTAAGGGCCGCGTGGCGCCGGAACTGTCCATCCATTGAACGGGCCAGACCTGCTTGGCGTCCTGCCCGATCTGGTAAAGAAAATTGCCGGTTTCCGAAAAGGAAAGAGACGCGACGCCGCCGGAACCGGGAAGCGTGGCGACATCGCTTAACACTGGCTGGGGCGGGCCGAGAAAAACAAGCCTGGCGGGATCGAAGGGCCTGGCGAACAGCGTTCCCTGGCTCGGATACACAATGTGGCCGGTGGATTCTCCCGTCGGAAGGTAGAGGGCGACGAGAGCATTCTCAACCAAGCCGCTGGGTCTTCCGGGTGTTGAGATTCTTCACGTAGACCGCCGTTCCAGTGTTGAAAATAGCGGTAAAGAGGACGGCCTGGCCGCCCGGAAGATGTTGAGGGAGCATTAAGCCGACCGCACCGGCGTCGTCCGGCCTCACCACTTCCTCGGGGACGCCTCCGGTGTCCGGAATTCGCATCAGAGGGGCCGCAATGTTCAAGGCGGCGATGACGGAGCCATCCCTTCCCCAAGCACCCCCGTTGAACACAGCCTCGGCCGCCAGAGGGACGGGCGCGCCTCCACGGATGGAGACCTTTTGGAGCTGGTCATGCGCGGCGAACCCAATCCACTGACCATCCGGCGAGAAAAAAGGATACGAGGCATTCTCCGTTCCGGGAAGGATGGTCGCGTTGGACTCCGCCAGCAGCCGGGTTGCGAGCAGGGGTGCGCCTCCGCCGGCTCCCGGCTGTAAGTAAACGATCCGCGTCCCATCGGGCGAGAGAACAAAAGTCGAGCTCGGCAAATCGAGGTTCAAGCGCACCAGCGGCTTCAGATTCGGCGGGGCGCGTCGCGCGATAGGCGATCCAGGAGGCGCCCGCCGCCACGAGGGCCAGGACGGCCGCCGCCGCGATCCAAATCCCCATCCCGAGCCGTGACCGTGAGGGCGCGGTAGTTGCGGGTTCGGCCTCCAGCAGCTCCCACGCGTCGCCGATGTCGCGCAGGCGTTTCTTTGGATCTTTCTCGAGGCAGGATCGCAGCAAGCGGCGAACTTTGACCGGGACGCGATTGAAGTCCGGTTCCTTGGTGAGTACCTGCGCCAGGGTGTCGGAAACTGTTTCGCCTTCGAACAATCGGTTGCCCGTCAGCATCTCGTACAGCACCACGCCGAAGGCTCAGATATCGGCTCGTTTGTCGACCGGCTTGCCGCGAGCCTGTTCCGGACTCATGTACGCCGCCGTTCCCAGGATCATGCCGGCGCGAGTGGGAGAGATGGTGAGGGTCGGGGAATTCGCGGGGTTCGAGGGGTCGGAAGATTGCGCCACTGCGGCCAGGCCGAAGTCGAGGACTTTGACGACGGCGGCGGGCGTGATCATGATGTTGGCGGGCTTCAGGTCGCGATGGACGATGTTCTTTTCGTGGGCAGCTTCGAGTGCATCGGCGATCTGGCGCGCGTAGTTCAGTACGGTATCGAGCGGGAGCGGCCCTTGGAGGGTTTGACCCTCGACGAGTTCCATCACCAGTGCGCGATCCTCGATGCCGTAGATTTGCGCGATATTGGGGTGATTGAGCGAAGCCAGCACCTTAGCTTCGCGCTCGAAGCGGGCCAGTCGCTCGGGGTCCTGGGCGAAGGACGCAGGTAGGACCTTGACTGCTACGTCGCGGTCAAGCTTGGTGTCGCGTGCGCGATACACCTCGCCCATGCCGCCGGCGCCGATCGGCGCGAGGATCTCGTAGGGGCCAAGACGAGTCCCCGCGGAGAGAGACATATGTGTTGAACGATATTATACGGCGGTGAGGCGTGGTGTACCCCGGATGCAGTGAACGCGGTGGAAATCCGCTCGATCTGCGGCTACCGCGTAGGCGCGGTTAGAACGTGAATTCCCATTTTTTCTGTCGCGCCACGCGAGCCCGGCTCCCTTCCAGCGGCCGCATCTGGTACCGATCCAGGGAGACAACCACATCTTTTACCTGCACCTCGGGATGGGCCTTCGACCAGAGATTCACCAACGCGGCAACTTTCGGCCGGGTGGCCATGCCTGCCGCGGTCCCCTGGTACGCTAGCCAATACCAGCGTTGATAGACAGTCCGCAGCTTGAGATCGGAGCTCAGATTCCAGTCCTGTCCTGCGTTCCCGGCATCCAGCACCTGAATGGATAACTGAGTCACAGTGTCTGAGGTAGGCTCGTCAAATGTCGGGAAGCAACTCAGCGGCCACATGTCGACTACGTGGAACAGACCGAGGATCACCATGAGGCTCAGCCCCGCTAGAGGCACGGCGAGCGCGATAGGGGGCGCTTCAGCCGACAGTAACTTTTCTGAATTGGCTCGGGGTCCTGTCGAGGATCGTGCAAGCGCGCGAGGCCGCGACTCGTTGATAGATTGCCGTGCCTAACTGCTGAACGCCCGGCAGTCCCATGAACGGCCGGATTAACCAAAGCAGCGGTACCCGCGCGGCGATCAGCTTATATCCCTCGTACCCGACCCCAGCGCGGCCGTTGCCGGCGACCACCGAAAAATAGAGATCGGCGTTGGGCACAAAGGTCAAGCTGTTCGTCCAGTCGAATATTGCCAGTGTGCCCGCGGTGCGGCGGCATAGTTTGCAGTGAGGATCGTAGACGACCGTAGCATCTCCCAGAGCGAGCTTGCGGCTGATCCACGAAAAGATCGCAGTCCAATCGAAAAAAATGAAGTAGCAAGACTGTAGCGAGATGAATTGGATTCTCAGAAACAAATACGTCGCACTGTGGAAGGCGAGCCCCAGCAATCCCGCGAAAGGCCGTAACCGGGGAAAAAGGATGGCGAAGATAAACCCAAGCTCGAAAAGGACAACAAGGGTGGCGCTGACAGACATCAGTAGCGGATGCCGGAAGAGCCAAAGCTGCAATGGAGTCCATGGAAGAAATTCCCCGGCACGTGCGATGTTATCGTGTAGACTCTTTCCGGAAAGCCAGTAAAGCCAAGCGCGGCTGAACTTCCAGAGGCCCGGAAAGTAATAGGCCAAGCCAACAAAAACCCACATGGACCGCAGCGCGTAACCATAGGCGAGGCTAGGCTGGCTCCTGCGCAACCTGCCGCCATCAGCCTCTCGCCATGCGGCCAGAACGGCATCGAGCGATAAGGTGTCAGTCGAAGGAAACAACGCGCATACCACGCAGAAAAAGATCAGGTGGTGGTAGATGTGATCCACTTTGCCATAAAGGAAGAGGAAGGAAATCAAATAGACTGCGCCAATAGCGGTAACAGCGGAAGCCACTCGGCCAAACAGGCCAATCAGCATCAGGAACGCACTGACCAGGAAAATCGCATAGATTGCCTGCATGCCGGCCGGGGGAGCGATCAGGCGCAAGGCCAGCCCGCCCCAAATTCTAAAAGGGACCCGGAGCGCTGGGTCGAGCGACGTGGTGAGCAGGATATCGTGGAGGCGTACTTGCCACAATAGGGTGGCCGCCACAGCGACGCGCGCGACGGCCAGATTCAGTGCCGTCGATTTCTCATTCAGGAAGCGGGTAAGCGCTTTGAATCGCGATTCGAGGATCGCCAGTGTCACCAGCGATCCCAGCAGAACGAACAACATCCGCAATAGAACGAAGCCAGAAAATAGGAGGTGCAGCCTTTCGAGAATCAAATGCACGGTAGTTTGCAGTTAGCGATCATATCCAGCCAGGACGCGAGTGAATTCCGCACTCCACTCCCCGGCTACGGTTTCCCAGGCAAAACGCCGTCGGGCGGCGGCCGCCATCTGGACACGCAGCGGCTCCAGTTTCGACGAATCCAGCAGATTTGATATCAGCAGCTCTTCCCATTCCTGATACACGCGGGACGGAAGGCCGCCGGCGGTAATCGTTGGCGCTGGTTGAAGTCTTGGCTCCGAATTCCACGGTTTCACCCACCGCTCCCGAGGGGATCACTACCGGTAGAGCCCCAGCCGCTTGAGCCTTCATGGCGGTAATGCAACTGGTCTCGGGAAACGTTGTGGGATAGGCCCAAATCCCAGCGGACAGAAACTGACGCGCCACCTCGAGATGCCCAATTCGTCCCAGATGCTGAGCGTCTGCCCGGCGCATGGCCGCGAGCATCGAGCGCCGGTACTTCCAGAATCCAAGCGGATTTTGATCCCGATAGCTCTTCCAAGACGGCCGGATCAGCTGAAAGGCGCGCGCCTGCGCGGCTTGAAATCCGTAGAAGACCGTCAGATGCGCCTTGGGGACCTTCGCCTTCACTCGCGGCCAGGCTTCCAGCAACTGCATCAGGCCGCGGTCATAACTGGATCCGTAGACCACCTTGTACGGATCGCGATCGATGGCCTGATCGAAATGCCCGGGGTGAATTCCGTTGGTGGTGTAGAAGAACGTCTCTTCTGGAAGAGCTGAGTAGTGCTGCCGATGAAAGCGGCTCTGAATAATGATCTTCCGGTAGCAATGCGCCGCTGCGAGCTACGGCGGCGGGTTCGACCATGTCCTTTAACCATAGATAGGCGGGAGTGTTGGGCGGCAAGGAATTCGCCAAGCCAGGGCCAGCGCCAGACAATCACCAGGTCGGCGGTTGGCTGGCGGCCAAATGCCCGGTAGTCCTCGTAGACCACTCCGTTATATTCCCCCGCCGCGGCGCCGCACGAGTTGTACACCCCGACGGTGTGGCCCAGTTGCTGCAAGGTTGCTGCAACCGCCATCAGCGACTCCTGACTTCCGCCGATACCCTGACTCACAGATAGCGGCGACCAGGGCTCCTGAGAGCGGCCGCAATAGAAAGCGATGCGATAGCCAGTCACGAAAGCCGAGGTCCAAGCAGCCGTTGTCCCAATCGGACCGCCCGCACATAAAAGGCGCGCGGCAGCAGCAGTTGACCGATAATGGCCGAGGCCGACGATCCAGGTCCTGGAATCGGCCAGCAGCCACAAGGGAGCCCAGCAGAAGGCGGTCGCCATTAGCCGCGCGGCCGTCCCGCTCTTCTCCGGCCTCTCGCGCCAAGCGAGCATAGTAACGATAGCGGCCCGCACGGCTGCGGTACTCCTCGCGTTGCACCTCCAACGGGGCCACTCTCCGCAAGCTTTCAAGAAGCTGCAAGTATCCTGCCTCCATGCGCCGCCAGTCGCCGGAGATTTGGCCCGGCCGCCTGCGGTAGAAAGTGAGCAGTTCCGGAATAGCCACCACGTTGCCCGCACGAAGGCTGGCCACTCGCATCCAGACATCGATATCCACGCAGGCCGGTAGCTTAGGGTCAAACCAACCAGCTTGGTCCAGGGCCTCACGCCGCACCAGGAGGCAGGAGCCGTTGCCGATCTCGTTGGAGCGCAGCAGCTGCGAGAGGCTGACAGCACCCGCGCGGGAGGAGCACTTGAATCCCAGTGAACGGCCTTCTTCGTCGACAACCAGAGAGTGGACGAAGGTCATGTCCACTTCCGGGTGGCTTTCCAGAAAGGCCGACTGGCGTTCCAGATTCCGGGGCGCCCAGCGATCATCGGCGTCAAGGAAGGCGACAAGTTCGCCCGTGGCCAACCGCAAACCGGCGTTGCGGGCAGCAGCCGACCCGCCATGGCACTCGCGAATCACCTGCAGGCGAGGGTCATCGAGATCGGCCAAAGTTTCCGCGGAGCCATCGGTAGATCCGTCATCCACGACGAATCACCTGAATGTCGCGGAAGGTCTGTGCCAGCGCCGAGTCAACTGCCCCTCGGACGAAGCCGGCCACGTTGTAGACGGGAATAATGACACTAATCACGTTAGGTGAGTAGACTATTCTCGCACGCGTCTTCAATCGCCAGGTACTGTGGATACAAGCCGCTCTCAGGGAGGCGGCCCGTGGTGTACGCTGGAAGCACGGCAGCGGCAGGTAGAGGGATGCAATGAACGCGGTAGAACTTTGCGCGATCTGCGGGGGATCGGGCTGGAAGATCATCGAGCGTGGTGGAATTTCGGGGGCGGAGAAGTGCGAATGCGTTGACGCAGGCCGCGCCCGGCGCAATGAAGACCGAGCCAACATCCCGCCGCTGTACAAGGCGGCTTCGATTGACAATTTCATACTTCCCGATAGTAATCCCATCGCACGCAGTCAGCTGGCCAGCGCTCTACTGACGGTGAGGACCTACGTGCGTGAATATCCCGCCCTTCCTAAACCGGGTTTGCTGTTTATAGGGTTTCCGGGCGCCGGGAAGACGCACCTGGCCGTTGCTGTACTTCGCGCGTTAATTGGTCGCGGGTTCGAAGGAGTCTTCTTTGATTTCCAATCGCTGCTCATGCAAATTCGCAAGGGGTACGATCAAGCGTCCGGTACGAGCGAACGCGAAGCCTATCAATCGGCTCTCGACGCCGAGATCCTGCTGCTCGACGACGTGGGCGCGCATCGCATCACCGACTGGGTGGAGGATACTGTTACGTCGATCGTGACACACCGTTGCAATAACCGAAAGGCTACCATTGTAACCACCAATTTGCGGGACGACATGGCTGGACACCAAAAGGCGCCAGAGCGGCGGACCCAGAACGAACGAGGTCTCGCGCCAAATCTCGAGGCTAAGATCCGGGAGGACATGTTCAGTAAGTACTTTCTCGAGGAGCGCATCGGGATGCGCGCGCGGTCACGGTTGTTTGAGATGTGCAAGCTCATCCCGATGCCAGACGGAGATTACAGGCTGAAGAAGTGATCACCCCCGGCCGGTAATACAAGTCTCCCCGTGTATTACAATGAGGCATGAAGACCGTTCAAGCCAGGCTAGATGCTGATACCGAGAAGACGCTGGCACGGCTCGTCGACCAGCTTGGGGTCAGCCCCTCGATCGTAGTACGCGAGGGAATCCGGCTGTTGGCGGCGTCCCAGCCCAAGAGCCGTAAAATCGCAGGGCTAGGTAAATTTTCTTCGGGGGTTCCCGATCTCGGGTCCAACAAGAAACATCTAAGAGGCTTTGGGCGTTGAGATCTATCTTGCTGGACACCGGAGTAATTGTGGCGCTCCTGGATTGCAGTGAGCGCATGCATATCGCTTGCGCCGAGGCAATTGAGGAAGCGGCCGCGCCGCTGATTACCTGTGAGGCGGTAATTACCGAGAGTTGCTATCTGTTGCGCGGACAAGCCGGAGCCGCCGAAGCGATCTTGGAAAACGTCAGGACTGGTGTTTTTCAAATTCCACTGCAACTAACGCAAATCGCCGCTTCCTTGCAGCGGCTGTTTCGAAAATATCGGGATCGCGAGATGGATTTAGCTGATGCGTGTCTGGTTCATCTCGCAGGGGAACTGCAAACCGGCGACATTCTCACGCTCGACAGCGATTTTGAGGTTTACCGCTGGGGCACCGGCAGGCCGTTCCATCTTCTCCTGAAAAACGAAGAAAGGTAGGATGGAATGAATGACCACTGCAAATCCACTGACCTATCTCTCTGAGCAGCTCGAGGCCTGGCGCAAGGCCGGTTCGTACCAGCATCTGCGCGTGCTCGAATCGCCCTGCGAGCCGATGTCGCGCTTCGATGGACGCGAGGTGATCAATCTCGCGAGCAACAATTACCTGGGCCTGGCCGATCATCCGAAACTCATCGAAGCGGAGGTAGAGGCGGCCAAGCAATATGGCGCTGGATCGGGCGCGGTCCGCACCATCTCGGGGACCATGAGCATCCACATGGAGCTGGAGCGGCGGATCGCGGCGTTCAAGCACACTGAAGCGTGCGTGGTGTTTCAGTCGGGTTTCGCGGCGAACGCGGGAACGGTTTCTGCGATCCTGGGGCCCGAGGATCACATCATCTCCGATGCGCTGAATCACGCCAGCATCATTGACGGCTGCCGGCTGTCGAGGGCCAAGATTCACGTGTACCCCCACAAGGACACGGCCAGGGCCGCGCGAATCTTCGAGGAGCTGGAGGGCACGAGCGGCCACAAGTTATTGATCACGGATGGCGTGTTCTCGATGGACGGCGACATCGGCCCGTTGCCCGCATTGGTGGAAATTGCCGAGCGCCACGGCGCGATCATGATGATCGATGATGCGCATTCCTCGGGCGTGCTGGGCCGCAACGGGCGCGGGACCGTGGATCACTTCGGATTGCACGGCAGGGTGGACGTGCAAGTGGGCACATTGTCGAAAGCGATCGGCGTGCTGGGCGGATATGTTTGCGGTAGCAAAGATCTGATCGAGTTCCTATATCACCGGGCGCGGCCGTTCCTGTTTTCCACCTCACATCCGCCGGCTGTGGCAGCCGCGTGTCTCGCTGCCTTCGACATCCTGGAGCACGAGCCGGAACGCATCGAGAAGCTGTGGGAGAACACGCGCTACTTTAAGTCCCTGCTCAAAAGCTCGGGATTCGATACCGGCGAAAGCGAGACTCCCATCACGCCGATCATTGTGGGCGAGGCGAAGACGGCGCATGCATATTCAGCGGCACTGTTTGATAACGGACTGTTGGCTACCGGAATCGGCTTTCCCACCGTTCCCGAGGGAAAGGCGCGCATTCGCACGATTGTAACCGCGACACACACGCGCGAGATGCTGGATCGGGCCGGGGAGATCCTGACCCGGGTGGCAAAGAAGATGGGAATCCTCGTGTGAGCACGCCGGTAAAGACGCCGGTTCAGCCGGCCGAGATTGCCCAACGGCGCGCCAGGTTCCGAAGTCAGCGAGCGTCGCAGTTCACCGAGTCTGTCATCCGGGAAATGACCCGGCTTGCGATCAAACACAACGCGGTCAATCTCGCGCAGGGCTTTCCGGATTTTGGCGCTCCGGAGGAAATCAAGCGCGCCGCTCAGGAGGCGATCGCGGCCGATTTCAACCAATACGCCATCACCTGGGGCGCCAAGCCGTTCCGCGATGCGATCGCGGCCAAGTATCGGAAGTCGTACGGCATGGATTATGATCCCGAGCGGGAAATCACGGTCTGCTGCGGCGCTACCGAGGGCATGATCGCTGCGTTACTCGCGGTGACTAACCCGGGCGACGAAGTGATTATCTTCGAGCCTTACTACGAAAATTACGGTCCCGATGCAATCCTGTCCGGTGCGCAACCGAAATTTGTTCAGCTTCGTCCTCCCGACTGGACCTTTGATCCCGATGAGCTACGGCGCGCGTTTTCGCCAAAGACGAAGGCGATCATACTAAACTCGCCGAATAATCCGACCGGGAAGGTGTTCACGCGCGCTGAACTTGAACTAATCGCCGAGCTATGCCAGGAATTCGACGCGCTTGCAATTACTGACGAAATCTATGAACACATTCTCTACGATGCGGCATCTCATCAGCCGATAGCGACATTACCAGGAATGCGGGAACGTACTGTGCTAGTGAATAGCATGAGCAAGACTTACTCCGTTACTGGATGGCGAGTGGGTTTTGTTCTGGCGGCCGAGGATCTGACGGATTCCATCCGAAAAGTGCATGACTTCTTAACGGTGGGCGCGGCGGCTCCTCTGCAGCAGGCAGGCGTGGTGGCTTTGAATCTGCCGGATACATACTACGAAAAACTGAGGTTGGAATATCAGAAGAGAAGGGATTTACTGTTGGAGCTTTTGGAACAAGCTGGGTTCCGATGTTATCGTCCCAGCGGAGCCTATTACATCATGAGTGACATAAGCGGTTTCGGCTATGCCAACGATGTTTCATTCGTTCGTCACCTCATTGAAGGACCCGGAGTGGCCGCGGTCCCGGGCTCAAGTTTTTTTTCCGATTCTAACTCAGGTGCAACATTAATCCGCTTTTGTTTTTGCAAAAAGTATGAGACTCTGGTTGAGGCGGGTAACCGCCTCCGTAGAATTTAGAGTTACCCTGTAGGTACACCTGCCAGGTAGCACAAAAGAAGTTTCCGGCATGTCTTCCGGTTGGAGGAAATTATGCTGCGCCACTTTCTGTTGCCTGAGAGCATCGCCCGAGCAGACGGCACGGGACCGGAGATCGATCTCGGTTCCAAGCGAGGGAAGCTATTGGTCCTTACCCTCGGAATCACTCGCATCCTGGAACAAGAGAGCCTGGAGTTGTACGTCTATGGTTCCCCGGACGGTGAGAGATGGGGATCCAAGCCGTTGGCAAAGTTCCCACCCAAGTTCTATTGCGGTCTCTATTCCATTCTCTTGAACCTGGGATCGCAGAGCGACGTCCGCTACGTGCGCGTGCACTGGAAGATGAGCCGGTGGAGCAAGCGCGAAAGCATGCCTATGTTTGGGTTCTTTGTGTACGCCGAGGAATCCGGCGCTCGAGTAAGTGCCGCCGTCGCGTAAGTGGCGCCCTCAGTTACTACTCTTACAGCCGATTAATCAGGATCAGAGCCGGTTAATGAGACTAGCCACATAGCCGGCGCCAAATCCATTATCGATATTTACGACAGTTACGTTACTGGCGCAGCTGTTCAACATACCCAGTAAGGCTGCCAGGCCGTTGAAGCTGGCGCCGTATCCGACGCTGGTGGGCACCGCAATCACCGGAACTGACACAAGGCCGCCGACCACGCTGGGTAGCGCTCCTTCCATGCCGGCTGCCACCACCACGACCCGCGCTTCCATCAGCCGCTGGCTCGAGGCAATCAAGCGATGGATGCCGGCCACGCCGACATCGTAGATGGCTTCCACTTCATTGCCCATCACCTCGGCCGTCACTTGCGCCTCTTCGGCGACGGGGATATCGCTGGTGCCGGCGCAAACGACTGCCAGCTTACCTTTGCCGCGAATGGTCCGGTCGCGCCAGACTCGGACGGCGCCCGAAAGCGGAAAATGTTCCGCATCAGGATAATCGGCTTTCAGCAGCGACGCGGCATGCCGATCCGCGCGCGTTACCAGAAGGTTGGCGGATTTGTCGAGCAGCCGGGCGGCAATGGCGCCGATCTGCTCGGGCGTCTTGCCCTTTCCGAACACCACTTCCGTGAGGCCGTGACGCAGCAAGCGATGGTGATCCAGCTTGGCGTAGCCCAAATCCTCAAACGGCAAGTGCCGCAAGCGGTCGAGAGCCGCGTCGACGTCGACGGCGCCCGCATGGACTTGCTCCAAAAGGCCGCGCAATTGATCTGAATCCATCTCAACTGAGAGTAACAGAGCGCCTCAAATCGCAGCTTTTTCCTTGCGCAGGATGAGAAAGACGCTGAGGAGGACAAGGGCGGTTCCAATAAGCGTTCGAGTTGTGATGATTTCGCCTGCAACGAAGTAGCCGAGCGCGACCGCCACCACTGGATTGACGTAAGCATGGCTGGATATACGAGTGGCCGGCATGCGCGCCAGCAGCCATACGAAAGCGGTGAAGCCGAGCAGAGATGCGCACACAATCAAATAGAGCAGGGCCCATACGGCGCGCATCGAAATGTGCGGGAGCGGGTGCATCTCGCCGAATGACGCCGAGAGCCCGAGCAACATTCCACCGCCCAGCAGCATCGCCGCGCCGGCGGTTAACGGCGTGGATTTCGGCAAGTCCAGTGAACGGTTCAGCACCGAACCCAATGCCCATCCGATAGCGCCGGCGAGAATCGCGACACAAGGAAGCACCCCGAATTGCTGCCCTCCGCCGTGCAACAGCAGCACTCCCACTCCACAAAACCCGAGAAACGTGGAGACTAGAAGACGCCAGTGGAACCGCTGCTGCCGGAAAATCAGTGTTTCAATGACCAGCGTCATGAGGGGCAACGTCGCTTCGAGTACGGATGCGATTCCGGAGGGCACGTATTTTTCCGCCCAGAAGAGAGGACCGTACTCGATGACGAACAGGAGGAGGCCAAGCAGGGTGAGATTGCGCCATTGCGCTCTGGTTGGCGCAGGCTGCCCGCGGAGACGCATGAAACCGTAGAGCAGAACGCCCGCAATGAAGAATCGGATTCCAGCCGCAAAGAGCGGCGGCAGTTCCTGGACTGCGATCCGGATGGCGAGGAACGACATTCCCCAGAAGACGTAGATGGCGAAAAACGCGAGCAAGACGCGGATGTCGAGCGCCTTTGGCGCGGTGCTGGCTCGGCGTCTCGATAACCGTTGTATTCGCCATAGCCAGTTACAACTTTACAGACTGGTGGATAACCTGTCAAGATAGATTAGAGGGTTAGCGTGAAGAAAGCCTTTGAATTGATCGGCGGCCATCCCGTGCTCGATCTCATTAACACCTTAGACTGGCGCTTCCGAGAGAGCGGCTCTGAAGACCTGCTGAAGAGCTACGACGATCTTCTTCGGTTCACCCAGGAATCCGGCATCCTGACCCCGGCGCAGACTCGGAAGTTGGGACATGCGGCAGGCGCCCGAGCCCTGACGCGCTGCGTCGAACTTCGTGAGGCGATCGCGGAGATCCTCTACGCTGGATTAGACGGGCGCGATCCATCCCTGGCGTCCCTCAGAACACTGGAGCGATCCATCCAGGCCGCCCGCCTTCAGCAGCAACTTCGTTGGAAGAAAGAGCGGCTCCAATGGGATTGGAAAGAAAACGCCGCCGAGCTTCCTCTATGGCTGCTCTCTTTGAGCGCCTCCGATCTGATGATCTCAGACGCCCTGCATCGCGTGCGGGCTTGTGACAATCCCGAATGCCGCTGGCTGTTTCTGGATACCAGCAAGAACCACAGCAGGCGCTGGTGCGACATGAAGGTGTGCGGCAATCGGATGAAGGCTCGCCGATTCAAAGCTCAGCGAAAAGGGTGAGGCACCCCTGCAAGTGTCACCACCGGACGGTCTGCCCGACGGTCAGCCCGTACTTCTTCGCCATGCCTGCTCCGATCTCCAATACATAAGCGGAGATCTGATCACCGCCGTACTGCTCACACTTGCTCGCTTGCGTTTTGCAAGGCGGCTTATTCTCGGCGATCTCGACGATATCTCGATTCGAGTCCAGCCAGACGATATCGAGAGGAATGAGGACTTGGTACATGTAATGCGGATGATGGTCGGGTTTGGGGTAAACAAACAGCATTCCGCGATCGGGCGCCAGAGAAGTGCGGAACATCAAGCCGCGTAGCAGGTCGATGGTGTCGATCATCGTCTCCACACGGATCTCTTGTCCGCCGGGAAGCGTGATGGGCCGTGTTGGAAAATCTTCGAGTGTCGAGGCTTTGGGACCGCAGCATGCGAGAGGCAGCAGCGCGGCGAGCAAGAAATACCGCATGAATTAGAATGGTAACTCGGGGAAGAATTCAGAAGTCAGAATTCAGAATCAAAGAAGACGGAAGACAAGGAATACAGGGAATACCAGGAATGGCGTTTTGGAAACGGTTGCGGCTGACGCTCGAAATGATCAAGTTCGAGCATTCCGTCTTTGCCCTGCCGTTTGCGCTCACCGGCGCGTTGCTGGCGTTCCGGGAGAGCCGTTTCGACGCCCGCGGTTTCGGCTACAAGTTGCTGTTGATCGTGGTGGCGATGGTGGGCGCGCGGTCGGCTGCCATGGCCTTCAACCGCATTTTGGACGCCGACATCGACGCTCGCAATCCGCGCACGCGCATGCGTCACATCCCGGCTGGAATCTTGAGCACCCGCTTTGCGTGGGGCTTTGTGCTGGTCTCGGTGCTGGTATTTCTGCTGGCCGCCCGCGCGCTGAATCCGCTCTGCTTGAAACTCGCGCCGCTGGCCCTGGCGGTGGTGTTCTTCTATTCATTTACCAAGCGCTTCACGACGTTCTCGCACCTGATCCTCGGATTTTCGCTCGGCATCGCGCCGGCGGCGGCGTGGATCGCCGTTCGCGGTACGCTCGATCCGAGGATTCTGTGGCTTACCGCCGCGGTCACGTTTTGGACCGCCGGTTTCGACATCATTTACTCCTGCCAGGATTACGAATTTGATTCGAACGCTGGGCTCTTCAGCCTGCCGCGCCGTCTCGGAATGGCGGGAGCGTTGTGGGTCGCGCGACTGCTTCACATCGCGATGATCGCGTGCCTGGGAATGCTGTCGATCTCGTTCGGACTCGGCATATTGAGCTGGGCGGGCATCGCGGCCATCGTGCTGCTCCTGCTGTACGAGCACAGCCTGGTGAAGGCGAACGACCTGTCGCGCGTGGACGCAGCCTTCTTCACGGTCAACGGTTACGTGAGCGTGCTATTCTTTGTGTTTTGGGCAGCCGACATGTATTTCTTCGGCCTTAGGGCCTGAGAGCAAGCAGATCCAGCATGCAGATCCATATTGAAGATCGAAGATTGCGGCCGATCTTGGAGAAGGTTGAGGCCGATGTCCGTCTGGACGCCGAGGACGGCGTTGCGCTGTTCCAAAGCTCCGATATTTTGGCGCTGGGCTACATGGCCAACATTGTGCGTGAGCGCAAACACGGCCACGTGACGTGGTTCAACGTCAATCGCCACATTAATCCGACCGATGTATGCGTGGCCAGCTGCAAGCTGTGCGCCTTCGGCAAGCGCTCGAAAGATCCGAAAGCCTACACCTGGTCGCTCGATGAAGTGTGGCACCGCGCGGGCGAAGGCTGGACCGAAGCCGTCACGGAGTTTCATATCGTCGGCGGATTGCATCCCGAACTCACACTCGATTGGTATTGCGAAATGTTCCGGGGGCTGAAGCAGCGGTTCCCGGAAGTCCATTTGAAGGCACTCACCATGGTTGAGATCGCTTATCTCGCGCAGCGCAGCAAGCTGTCGATTCGAGACACGCTGATCAAACTGATGGACGCGGGCGTGGACTCGCTGCCGGGTGGCGGCGCTGAAATCTTCAACGATCGCGTGCGCCGCATCATCTGCGATCACAAGATCGATGGAAGCCAATGGCTGGATGTCGCGCGGACAGCGCACGAGCTCGGGTTGAAATCCAACTGCACCATGCTGTATGGCCACATCGAAACCGAAGAGGATCGTGTGGATCACCTGGTGAAGCTGCGCGCGTTGCAGGACGACACCGGCGGATTCCAGACATTTATTCCGCTGGCGTTTCATCCGGCGAACACGGCGCTGGAACACATACCCACCACTACCGGATTCCTGGATTTGAAGATGATCGCGGTATCGCGCCTGATGCTGGACAATATCAGCCACATCAAGGCGTATTGGATCATGATGACGCCCAAGATCGCGCAAATCGCCCAGCGTTTCGGGTCGGACGATCTGGACGGCACCGTGGTGGAAGAGAAGATTTACCATGAAGCCGGCGCCACCACTAGCCAAAGCCTGCGGCGGAGCGAGTTGCTGCGGCTGATTCGCGAGGCCGGGCGCGAACCCATGGAGCGCGATACGCTGTACCGGCCGGTGACGCGCACCGAGACGGCGTTCACGGTTTTGGTCTAGCTAGCTACCGCACCCTTTTTGTCGCGGCTCTGTAGGTATTGCGCGGCGCCGTCTTTTCCCATGTAGCGTTCCAGCACCCGTAGGTCCGTCTTGCGGAGGTCGACGATGATCAAGCCGTCCAGCGCATCGGCGAAACGGCGGTCCACGTGAAAGGCCGCCAACTCGCCGCCCAGCTTTAGATATTGTTTCAGCAGCACCGGCACGCCTTTGCGGTCGGTCTCCACGTCGGCGATCAGCGCGGAAAGCTCTTCCACGTCCCAGACCGTCGCGCCGATCAGCTCATCAGTGAGCTTCGAAGATTTGTCTCCGAGTGACGGACGTTGGCGGAACGGATTCCGTGCGCGCACCAGCGGTGCAAATTCGGGCGATTGACGATAGGCGCTCAAGAATTTCACCATCAGCTGCCGGGACGCCGCGGTGTAGCCGTTGCTGATGCTGACCGGCCCGAAAAGCAATTTGTATTGGGGATTCCGGATCAGGAATTGCCCGATGCCCTTCCATAACAGCAGCAGCGGCGCGTAAGTCTTTTGATATTCCGGACGCACGAAGGAACGGCCCAGTTCGAGCGCCGGGCTGATGCGATCGAGGAAGGGCTGCTTCCAATGAAAGAGCTGGCTGGTGTAGAAGCCTTTGGCGCCGAAGCTCGGGAGGATTTCCTCCGACGGGCCAAGCCGGTACGCTCCCGCGATTTCGCGCGCCCGGCGGCTCCAGACGAACAAATGCCAGTAATAATCGTCGAACCGGTCGAGATCGATGGCCCTGCCGGTGCCTTCCCCTACCAGCCGGAAGGTGAGTTCGCGCAAGCGTCCGATTTCGTGTAAAACGTTCGGGATCTCATTTGCTTTGGCGAGCAAAACCGTGAAGTCTTCGTTTTCCAGCAAAGTTCGTTCGGGCGCGAGTTTCGCGACTTCGCTGGCCAGGAGCTCGTTCATGACCACCGATGCTTGCGGAGCGTGCCGGGCATTTTGGAGAAACTGCTTGGGAGCCTCGCGATTTTGCAGCAGGTACGTGCGCCGACGCAAATAGCGGATGAGCGCGACATCGTCTTGATAGGCGCGGATTTTGGCCGGCGCGATCGGGCTGCCGATGCGCAGTTCGATGCTGCGGTTGTGCTTGTTGAAAAATTCGTGGGGTAGCAGCGCCGTGCGCACTCGCGGATGCAAGCATCCCAGCAGTTGGAACAGAGCGCTGTTGGCGCCAAGGAAGTACATCGGCAGGACTGTCGCGCCCGTGATGCGAATCAGGCGAGCCACGCTGTGACTCCATTCCGGGTCCGTGATGGCGCGCTCTTTCAGATTCAGATGGGACACTTCGCCGGCGGGAAACACGGTCAGTAATCCGCCTTGTTTGAGCCACGCAATGGCGTCCTTCAGGCCCTTGTGATTCGCGCGGGCGGCGCGCTCGCCTCCGAATGGATCCACGAAAATACACAACTGGCTGGCTTCGGGCATGGCGGACAACAGATGATTCGCCATGATCTTGACATCCAGCCGCACCGAGAGAAGCAACGATGCAAGGATCGCGCCCTCGATCAAACCAAACGGGTGATTGGCCACCGCCACCACCGGGCCTTGCTTGGGGATGAGCGCCCGGTCGCGCTCGGAAACCTGGGGATGGACGTTCAACAGCGCCAGCGGGTGCTCGGCGATCAAGCGCGTGTCGGCGCCTGGAACATCCGCGTAAATGCGGTCCAAACGGTCCAGCAGCAACAGTTTCTCAATGGCGCCTTCCACGGGCGCCGGCAATTTCTGCCCTAAGAGCGAAGTTAGAGCGTCCCACATTTACAAACATAACAACACCAAAATGTTAAACGGTGATTACTGGCGCGTTACGGTTTGGCACCCGCGAGCGCTTCGCGTTCCAGTGTGTGGAGCGCGGCTTCCGGTATTACACGCCAGTTGTTGTCCGGCTGCGCGGGCAAGGTCTTATGCTCGCTGTAGTACTGGATCATCAGATCGCGGATTTCATCCGGTGATCGCCAGACAATCTTCGCGCCGCGGAACATCGTGTAGCCGGCGCTGCCGCCCGCGCGGTAGTTGTTGACCGCGATGCGCAGGGGCTGGTTGTCATCGAGAGGCTTGCCGTGCCAGCGAAGATTGCGGATGCGCATACCCGGGGGTTGCGTCAAATCGATTTCATAATCCACGCCTTGCGCCATATCGTAGTTGTAGCCGATCACGTCTGGATTGATCAGTGGCCCATGTGAGCAATCGGCCGCGCAGGTCCGGAAATAGCGCGCTGAGTTTTCGAGCGCATCGCGCAGCATCTTGCCGTTGCCGGCGATCACATAGAGCTGGTTTTCATAGATGTAGAGCGCGGCGATCTGCCGGATGGTCACGGGGCCCTGGGGGATGGAAACGCGCGCATTGAACGAGGACGCAAAGGACACGTCAGCTTTCGAGTAAAAGAGCTGCACCTGTTGGATGGCGTCGATGAGAGCGCTATCTTCCACGCGCGCCAGGCGCGAGTCCAGCGAAACCGGGGCTTGGGCGACGGGCGTGTTCAGATAGCTCTCAGCGAGCTGGTGATAAGGCCGCGCGATCTCGAGGATTTTCGGATCGGCGGCGGTGTCGGGAGTCACCGGAATCAAGCGGCTGGATTTGGAGGCGATCTTCCAACCTCCGGATTCGCCGGACTGCATCACGAAATCCATTCGTCCGAGCGACATCCCCCAGTTCTTCGGCTGCATGAGCAGCACGTTGCCGATCTGGAGGCCGGCCAGCTGTTGGTGAGTGTGCCCGAATACGATGGCGTCGATACCGGGAACTTCGGTCGCGATCTGCCGCATCATATTTTCTCGCGGGTCGCCGTCCAAGCCCGCATGGGCCGCGACGATAACGATGTCGGGATGCTCGTGAACGCGCAGCTCGGCGACGGTCCGCTGCACGGCTGCGACGCCCGATTCGAAACGATACCCGTGGTAGTGCTCTTCCGTTTCCCATTCTGGAATCAGCGGAGTGGTGACCCCGATCACTGCGATTTTCACGCCCGCGATGGTTTTGAGTAGGTACGGTGCGAAAGGTTCGGTCACCTCCAAGGATGTTGGACGAAATCCAGGGAAACATGGCATCCGACCGCGCTTTCGCCAGGTTCTTCAGTCCGAAGTTGAACTCGTGATTGCCAACCACCATAGCGTCGTAGCCAATCGCGTTCATGGCGAGCATCATCGGGTCGTGCTCGAACATTGGAGAGCCCTTTTGGACAGACTCCTGATACACCGCTTCGAGCGGCGTTCCCTGAATCACGTCGCCGCAATCGATGAGCAGGTTGTTGGGATTTTCAGCTCGTGCGGCTTCGATCAGAGTCGCGATCTTAGCCAAGCCGCGCGCGGCCGGCTGGGCCGAGTAATAGTCGTACGGAAACAGATTGCCGTGCAGATCGGTGGTCCGAGCAGCGTGATCTTCAGCTCCGCGCCGTGCGCCAAGGAGGCAAGCAACAACGCTGCCAGAGTCGCTCGCAGAGTTGCGCTCGGAGTACCCATCACTTCAACAAGTTTCAGTATAATCGACCTAGATGAAATCACTATTCACGAGTTTTATTCTGTGTTCGGCGCTGCTGGCGCAGGCGCCGGCTTCGAAGGGCCCGGCTACTAAGCCCGGCACTTCGGCCGCCAGACCTTCGCTGATGAATCCCGCATCGCTACACGCCAAGGCTCCCGAGGTATTCAAAGCGCAGTTCACGACAACCAAGGGCGATTTCGTGATCGAAGTGCATCGGGCCTGGGCCCCGTTAGGCGCGGACCGGTTCTACAATTTGGTTAAGAATGGATTCTTCACCAATGCGGCATTCTTCCGGGTGATCCCCGGCTTCATGGTGCAGTTCGGGCTCGACCGCGAATCCGGCGGTGAACAAAGCCTGGGAGAACGCGAACCTAAAGGACGATCCAGTGACGCAAAGCAACAAGCGTGGCATGGTGACCTTCGCTAAGACGTCCCTGCCCAATTCGCGTTCCACGCAGCTATACATCAACTACGGCGACAACGCCGCGCTGGACCCGCAGGGATTCGCGCCGTTCGGCACGGTGACGGAGGGGCATGGATGTCGTCGACATGATCTACAGCGGCTACCGCGAGCGCCCGGATCAAGGCCGCATCACTGAAGAGGGTGACGCGTACCTCGTCAAGAATTTCCCGATGATCGACAAAATCAAGATGGCGAAGATTCTTCCGTCAGAGCCCGCCGCTGCGCCAGCCGATAAAGCCGCGCCCGCCGCGAAGTAGCGCGGCATCAGTTGGCCTACTTGGGATTCTCGAGCGGGATCTCGAAATACAAGATCTCCTGGCCGGTGGCCGCCACCTTGATTCCGGTCAAAGAAAACTTCGAACCCGGCCGATGCGTGGTTTGAAAATAGAAAAAGCCGTGAACGGACTCGTGCGCGGGAAGCAGCTTGGCGGAGAACGATCGCCCATCGATTTCCCACACATCCAGCGGATTCTTGTGCTTTCGATGCAGCGGTATCGGGCTGGCGGTGGGAACGTTCGGCCGCTCGGCTCCGCCCAAAGTTTGAACCTCGTCGGCCGGCGTGGCCTCTATTTGATGTCCCTCCGCGCCCGCATATTCGGCTTGCAAATGATCTAGCTTCAGCACTTGGTCCGTGTCATTCTGTATGATGACCAGAATCGGCAGAACGCCGTACTGATTGGGGTTCAATTTCCCAAATGCCGAGTGAGCCAGCTCTTCGGTGTCGTAGGCAGTGGCGGCCACTGTTACGTGGTCGTTGGTCTGCTTGGCCGGATAGGACGAAGCTGGACCCGGTGAAAACTTGCCGGCATCCTTATTGTTGTCGGCCGGTAGCGTGGCCGCGGCCATGAACATTATCAGGGAAATTGAAAGCGCTCTCATTCAAGTCCTCTACTGGGCGATTCGCGTCGCCGCTTTTCCGCTGTTAGTATTCTATTTCGTTTACCGCTCGGTCCGCGATCCGCGGTATGTTCGCGGATTGTCGGAGCGCTTCGGCGGCGCGCCCCAATCCTTTCAACCGACGCCCCCGGGTGCGATTTGGTTGCACGCCGTTTCGGTGGGAGAGGTGATATCGGCTACCGGACTGCTGCGGGAAATTCGTGAGCGCAACCCCAGCATCCCCCTGTATGTTTCGGTAACCACCTTGGCGGGACGCGATCTTGCCGAAGAGCGCTTAGGCGCCCTGGTGGACGGCATCTTCCACGCGCCAATCGATTACACCTTCGCCGTGCGGCGGGTGCTCGGGCGCGTCCGGCCGTCGCTGCTGGTGATCCTCGAGACGGAAATTTGGCCGGTGTTGTACCGCGAGGCAAAACGCGCGCGCTGCGGATTAGTGATCGTCAACGGACGAATATCGGACCGTGCTTTCCCCAGCTATCGCCGCTGGCGCTTCTTGTTCTCGGATGCTTTGAAGCGGCCCGACGCCATCCTGGTGCAGAGCGAGATCGATGCCCGCCGGTACATCGAGCTGGGAGCGCCGCCGCATGTAGTGCAGGTGACCGGCAATCTGAAATATGACGCCGAGCCATCCGGCGATGCGCCGCCGCGCATGATCGCGAGCCTGGTGGCCAAGCTGCATCCGACGGCGATTTGGATTGCTGCCAGCACCATGGCCGGCGTGGATCGCCACGATGTGGATGAAGATGACGTGGTGATACGCGCGTTTCAAGAACTGAGCCGCAACCGGCCCGAGCTGCTGTTGATCTTGGTTCCGCGCAAGCCGGGTCGGTTTGACGAAGCTGAGCGAAAGCTGAGCGATGCCGGTGTGCGATATGTTCGCCGCACCGAAGACGTTGTCCCACGGGATTTAGCGCTGCCGTGCGTCCTGCTGCTCGATTCCATCGGAGAGCTGGCCAGCTTATTTCCGCTGGCCGATGTGGTGTTTATGGGTGGAACGCTGGCGCGGCGCGGCGGACATAATATTCTGGAGCCGGCGGCCGTGCGGCGTGCAATTATCACCGGGCCGCATCTGGAAAACTTTGCGGCCATTGCGGCGGAGTTTCGGGAGCGGCGCGCCTTCCTGGAAATCAAGGAGGCGAGCGAATTAGCCGCAGCCGTGGCTCAGTTGCTCGACCATCCACAGCTTCGAGAGGAACTGGGCGCGCGCGCGGCAATACTCGCGGCGTCGAAACGTGGCGCAACGCGGAAAGCCGTGGCCGAGATTCTTCGCCAGCACGACCTCTCGGTTCCCTACTGGAGCCGGTTGAGTCCGGCGCGATTCCTCTTGTGGCCCATCGCGAAGACGTGGGAACTCGTGAGCGCCCGAGAGCGAAGCCGGAAAACGGCGCACGCACGGCGTCTCAACACGCCCGTGATCAGCGTCGGCGGCATCAGCATGGGAGGGGCAGGCAAGACTCCTCTGGTGGACCATCTCACCCAACGCTTGAGCCAGCGCGGGCATGATCCGGCTATATTGACGCGGGGCTACCGGCGGCGATCCATCGAAACCACGATACTGATCGGAGCGGGCGAGCCGGCGCCGGTCCGCGTCACTGGAGACGAGGCCCAAATCTTCGTCCGGTCCGGATACGCGCACTTGGGACTCGGAGCGGATCGCTTTACGACGGGCCATTTGCTCGAAGAAAAATATCAGCCCGACGTTTTCCTTCTCGACGACGGATTCCAACACGCCCGCCTGGAGCGCGATCTGGACCTGGTGGTCATCGATGCTCTAAACCCGTTCGCCGACGGAGCGGTGTTTCCCCTCGGCGCATTGCGTGAACCGATGAGCGCGCTGGCGCGTGCCGGAGCTTTCGTGATCATGCGCGCGGCGCCTGGACGGGAATACGAGGGGATTCGGCGGCAACTGCGAGCGTGGAACGCGCGCGCGCCGATTTTCAGGGCTCGCGTGGAACCGCGCGACTGGGTGAACTACACCACCCGCGGTGCCGAACAATTGCCGGAGGGCCCGGTGGCGGCGTTCTGCGGCCTCGCGAATCCGGCCAGCTTTTGGGGAACGCTGCGATCGCTGGGCGTTCCTCCTGCGTTCCATTGGTCCTTTGACGACCATCACCATTACAAGTGCGAGGAGATACAGCGCTTGGCCGCGCAAGCGCAGATGCACGGCTCCGGCGTCTTGCTTACCACCGAGAAGGACGCGATGAACCTGCCCGAGTCCGCGCCCAGCGTGCTGGAGCGCGCCGGAGTAAACCTGTACTGGTTGAAGATCGGCGTCAAAGTGGAAAATGAAGACCAACTTCTGGATCTGATCGAATCCAAAATGCGATCGGCGTCAGGGTTGTTGAATCGTGTAGATCGCTAGGCCATTGACGTTCGGCACCAGCAGATAGCCATTCGCGGCGTTGACATCACTCAGGCCGAACTGTGTCGCAAATGGGTACAACACGGGCGAGCTTGGATTAGTGGCATCCACAATCCAGAGGCTGCCCGGGCCGCCCGGGTCGCTGGCCGGCGGATTGTTGACGATGGCAAATATATCCGTGCCGATGGGCTGGACGACATAGGTGCCGCTGGTCGGGATCTGGGTGACCACATTTGCAATTCCCACGGGGGCATCCACGTTGCTGATGTTCATCGTGGAAAGCGTGAGATTTCCGTCGATGTTGAAGTAGGATGTGCCCAAATTGCTGTAGCCGGCGGTATTTCCAGTCACCAGCAGCAAATTGAGATCGTATCCGAATCCCGTGAATATGGCCGCGTTCGACACCAGCACCGTCTCGATCCCCTGCATGGCCGACGGACTGCTGACATTGACGACGTCCAACGCAGCCTGTCCAACGGTGCTGGTTCCGGTCGCCGTCGTGCTGGTGATATACGCAGTGTTCGGATAGTTGCCGGGTTGTAACGCCAGCGAATTTGGCATGAGATTGAGACCGCCCGATCCGGGCCCGCTCGAGAGCACCGAAATCAGCTCAGGAAACAAGCTGCTGAAATCGTACGCAATGAAGTTCCCGAATTGCCCAGTGATGGAATTACCGTCGGTCTGGAGCGAGCTCGTGCTGACGAAACCTGTAGTTCCAATGAAGCTGAGATTGGTCAGGTAGTCGTAAGCGAGGGCCTGCTCGGTCAGCAACTGCGGATCGGTGGGATCGGCCAGGCTGTATACGGCGAAGCTCGGCGCGCTGGCTGGCCCCACGATATCCACGAGAATCGGCTCGGAAGTGGAGGTGTTTAGAGCGCACTTGCCTCCGTTGCCCAGCAGCTGGGCATCCCCAAATTCGCCGTCATAAACTGGCATGGTCACGTCGCTGGTATCGACGACATCGATGTTATTGGGCCCGCAAACATAGGTTGTGTCGCCGTAGATCTGGAGTGTGTTGCTGCTGCCGCCGAGGAAATTCACTTGGCCTGCCAGGGTCAGATATGTGGGCGGCGTCGATCCCGATCCAGATACCGACACCAGGGCGGAGGAGCTCAAGTATCCGCCGACGGTGAGCACCAGGGGATAATCGCCCGTTCCGAGCGAGGGCACCAGGATGTTGGCCTGAGCCAGGCCGGCGAATCCGGACGTCAGTCCGACGAATTCCACTTTCGCGTTCACGCCCCCGATGGTGGCTGTCGCGGTTGCGGTTGCCGTGGCGACCGGTGAAACGGGTGCCGGTTTGCCATCGGGAACCGGGTTATTCACCGCGCCTTGGCCGCTGAAATAGACCACTATACTGGCTCCAGACGCCACGGGGTTGGTGTCGGAATTGGTGGAGTAATCGACTAAGTTCTGGGCCACCGCGTGATTGCTGGTGTCCTGAAAAATGCCAGGCGCGCTGCTCACAACAGTGAGATTGTAGGTGGCGCTGGTTCCACCACTGCGGCTCACGTAGAGGCTGGCGGTTCCTGCGGCCACGCTGCTGGGCACCTGAAAGTTGATCTGCGTCTCGCTGACATACAGCAGCGGGACGGCCGAGTCATTGACGTAAACCGTCGCTCCGGCCATGCTTCCGGGAAGTGGAAATGAGGTCGCCGACTCGGTGGAGTCGGCCAGATTCGTCCCGAAAACGGTGGCCAGCGCGCCCGGCGCTACTCGTGGAGCGTAGCTGGCCGCGTCGGTAACAAGGTTAATTGTGGTCTGCGCTTGCGCTACTACCGAAAACGCACCAAGAGCGATACAAACAGCGAGAGATCTCATGCTCCAATAACGGGTTGACGGGCCCCGGGGGCAATGCGTTTACATCACTGTTTCCTCTGTTACCGTTTGATTAATAAAGCGTAACGTTTTCTGTAACTGACCCATCCGCTGCTATAATATGGCCGATGGCCGAACTCCACACCGCCAGTCCAATGAAGAAGATTATTTTGCTCCGCCCGCGTGGTTTTTGCGCCGGGGTGGTTCGGGCGATCGATGTGGTCAAGATCGTTCTCAACCTGTATGGCGCGCCTGTTTACGTTCGTAAAGAAATCGTCCACAACCGGCACGTGGTGGACGAATTGCGCCAGGCCGGCGCGATTTTTGTCGAAGAACTAAGTGAAGTCCCCGAGGGCGCGCGCGTGATTTTCAGTGCGCATGGCGTATCTCCGGCGGTGCGGCAGGAAGCTAAAGAACGCAAACTGCAGGTGATCGACGCCACCTGCCCCCTAGTCACCAAGGTCCATTTGGAAGCGGTCAAGTTTGCCCGCCAGGATTACACCATTGTGCTGATCGGCCACGCCGGGCACGACGAGGTGATCGGAACCTTGGGCGAGGCACCGCAATCCACCATTCTGGTTTCTTCAGTGGCGGATGTCGACCGGCTGGAAGTGAAGGATCCATCCAAGATTTCGTATCTCACGCAAACCACGCTCAGCCTGGACGAAACCAGAGACATCGTGGCGCGCCTGCAGGAGCGCTTCCCGGCCATCAAGGGTCCGAAAACCCAGGACATTTGCTATGCAACGGAAAACCGACAGCTGGGCGTCAAAGCAGTGGTGCCTCTGACTGACGTCCTGCTGGTGGTAGGTTCGCAGAACAGCTCGAATTCGCGGCGTTTAGTGGAAGTTTGCCAGAACGAAGGCGTGCCCGCCTATCTGGTGGATGACAGCACGGAAGTAAATCCGGCGTGGCTGGATGGCGCCCATACCGTGGCGGTTACCGCGGGTGCATCGGCTCCCGAAAATCTGGTGCAGGAACTAATCCAATCGCTCGAGACAAAGTTTGCTTTTGATTATATGGAAGAGATGGAACTGAAGGAAGAAGATGTACGTTTCCATCTTCCGGCAGACCTGGAGCGATCGGCGCTAAAGCTGACTACTATCGCTTCCGTATGACCCCGAAGTTGCAAGTTGCCGGCGCACTTGTAGAAGGGGCTTCGCAAGCCGCGCGCAAATCCATCGCGTATTTCGCGCGCTCGCAGGACGACGCGGGTTACTGGCGGGCATTGCTCACCGCCGACACCACGCTCGAGTCCGACTACATCCTGCTGCAGCTCTGGCTGCATCCGCCGGAAGATGGCGTTTGGAATCCGCCCACGCGCCCTTTAATCGATAAGGCCGCGCGATCGATTCTCAAGCGGCAATTGCCCGATGGCGGCTTCAACATTTATCCGCAGGGACCAGTGGATCTCAGCGCTACGGTGAAGGCCTATTTTGCCTTGAAGCTGGCCGGCCTCGACTATAACGATTTGCGGCTGACGCGCGCGCGCGAAAAGATACTGGCGATGGGCGGCATCCAGGCCGCCAACAGCTACGTCAAGGTCAATCTGAGCCTGTTCGATCTGTTCCCGCGTTCCCTTGCTCCGTCCATTCCTCCCGAGATGGTGCTGTTCGGCAACTTCATCTACGAGATGTCGTCCTGGACGCGCGCGATCGTCATTCCGCTTTCCATCGTGCATTCCTTCGACCCGCGGCGTCCCGTTCCCGCCGGCTTCGATCTCAAGGAATTGTTCATCGCGGATGGAAATATCGCGGACCAGAACATGGGCTTTTTGCCCGACCGGGACAGCTTCACCTGGCGCAATGTTTTTCTGCGGCTCGACAGGGTTCTGAAGCTCTTCGAAAAACATGGCTCCAAGTCCATCCGCCAGCGCGCCATTCGCAAGGCCGAGCGCTGGATGCTTGAGCACACGCAACGCACCGATGGTGTCGCTGCGATCTATCCGCCCATGATGTACGTGATCATGGCGCTGGATCTGCTGGGCTATGCGCCCGACTCTCCGGAACGCGTGGAAGCGCAGCGGCAATTTGACCGGTTGATGGTGGACGATGTGGTTGAGGGTGACGAGCGCTTCTTCTTCCAGCCCTGTTTCTCGGTGGTTTGGGATACCGCGATTGCCGCCTTCGCGCTGGGTGAGGCCCCCGATCCGCCGCACGATGTGCTGCGCCGCTCGGCTGACTGGCTGCTGACCAAGGAAGTGCGCCGCAGGGGCGACTGGTCCGTCAAACGTCCCAAGACCGAGCCCTCGGGCTGGTATTTCGAGTTCGCCAATGAATTCTATCCCGACATTGACGACACCGCTATGGTGCTGCTGGCCCTGAACCGTTCGAGCGCCACGCGGTCGGAAGACCAGCAAGCCTCCGAACATCGCGCCATTCGGTGGCTGTTCGACATGCAGTCGAAAGACGGAGGATGGGCCGCGTTCGACGTGGATAACGATTGGCGGCCGCTGAGCTTCGTTCCGTTCGCCGATCACAACGCGATGCTCGATCCCACCTGTCCCGACATCACCGGACGCGTGCTCGAAGCCTTGTGCGCTTACGGGTACAACCGCTCACACCCGTCGGTCGAGAAAGGTGTCCAATACCTCATCCAGTCGCAGGAAGAAGATGGAAGCTGGTACGGACGCTGGGGCGTCGATTATGTCTACGGCACGTTTCTGGCCTTGCGTGGTCTAGCGGCGGCGGGCGTCAGCGATCGTGAGGCGTACGTGCAGCGCGGCTTGGAATGGGTCCGCTCCATTCAGAATTTTGACGGCGGCTGGGGCGAGAGCTGCGAGAGCTACCGGCTCAAGAGCTTTGTGGCCGCGCCCAGCACTCCTTCGCAGACGGCCTGGGCCGTTCTCGCGCTGCTGGCGGGCGGCGATACCACGAGTTCCACCTTGCACGACGGCATTGAATATTTGATTCGAACGCAAAAGAACGACGGAACGTGGGACGAGGAGCTTGCCACGGGAACAGGATTTCCCCAGGTTTTCTACCTCTGCTACCACCTGTACCGGAATTCTTTTCCGCTGCTGGCGTTGAACGCATTTCTTAAGATCAAGTCCGGAGTGAACGGACATTGATGGTGTGAAGCCGACGCTGGTAACGGGAGCGACCGGTTTCCTGGGATGGCACGTCGCCAATAAATTGCTTGCACGCGGGGAAAGGGTGCGGGCCTTGGTGAGAAAGACGAGCAGAGTGCGGGAATTGGACGGGGAAGTGGTCACCGGTGATCTGCGCGATCCTGAATCGCTGGAACGCGCTGTCGCTGGTTGCGCCGTGGTATATCACGTGGCGGCGGACTATCGCCTGTGGGCCAAGGATCCCTCTGAGCTGTATCGCTCCAACGTGGAAGGCACGCGGAATCTGTTGACGGCCGCGCGCGATGCCGGCGTCGAGCGGGTGGTTTATACCAGCACGGTGGGTTGCATCGGTATGCCGATGGACCGGCCGGGTGACGAAAACAGCGAAGTTTGTCTGGAACAGATGGCGGGTGCGTATAAGCGGTCGAAATTTCAAGCCGAGCAAGTGGCGATGGAATTTGCGCGCGCTGGGCTTCCGGTGGTGATCGTAAATCCGACGGCGCCCGTTGGCGATCACGATTTCAAGCCCACGCCAACGGGAAAGATTGTGGTCGATTACTTGAAGGGCGATTTGCCCGCATTCGTCGACACGGGATTGAACCTGGTGGATGTGGAAGACACCGCCGAGGGGCATTTGCTCGCGTGCGAACGCGGCAAAAGCGGAGAACGCTACATTTTAGGGTGCGAAAACGTCACTTTAGAGCAGATTTTGACCCGTTTAGCGGCCATCAGCGGAGGAAAAGCGCCACGCTGGCGCATTCCGTATTCGGTTGCCTACGCCGCGGGCCTCGCGAGCACCGGCTGGGCCAGCCTGACCGGCCATGAGCCGAGGGCGCCCATCGACGCGGTGAAAATGGCGCGCAAGAAAATGTTCGTTTCGCTCGACAAAGCGAAGCGCGATCTGGGATTCAATCCGCGGCCGGTCGAGGGCGCACTGAAACGCGCGGTCGATTGGTTTCGCACCAATGGTTACGTATAAATCGGGTCACGTGTAATTGCTCGTATTTGTAGCTGCTGAGCGTCGCGAGATGGAAGGATTGCTAGTTCACGTTGAGGACGTCGCGCGAGTGGATTGGCCGCTGGATTTCGTGCGAACCGGCCGACTGAATGGCGCGCCCGTGGTGATGGTGGCGAATGGTGCGGGACCGAAACTGGCGGGAACTGCGGTAGATGTAGTGAAAGAGCATATGGAAGTAACAGGCTTAATCAGCATCGGCTTTTGCGGAGGGTTGCAGCCTTCGCTGGGAGCTTGCGATATTTTTGTCGCCACGGAAGTGGTGGGTGTTGGGCCGGCGCTGGCACCAACCAGCCAAAAATCTTTCAGACAAGGGAGGTTGCTTTCGATTGACCGTGTGATTACCACCGCAGCCGAGAAAACCGAGCTTGGCAAGGCCGGCGCGGATGTCGTTGAAATGGAAGCCGCAGCGGTTGCCACGCGCGCCCGCGACTGGAACATTCCGTTTTACGCCATTCGCGTGGTGACGGACACATGCGCAGAAACCTTTCCGTTAGAATTTAATCGAATGAGGCGTCGGGACGGGCGCTTCAGCCGCGTCAAGATAATTGGTGCGGCTTTGCGCAGACCTTTCGCGGTTTTTCCAGAGCTGATAGGGCTAAATCGAAGAACAAAACGCGCCGCCAAAGCGCTGGGGGATTTTCTTGCCGACTCTCGATTCTGATGTAGCCGCTGCGACTGGCGCCGTGCCCGCCGCCGTGGTTGGTATGATGCGGGCCGCCGTTTACACGGGTGACAGTACTGTGTCCGTGGAACAGGTCCCGACGCCCGTCATCGGGCCGGGCGAACTCCTGATTCAAGTGGAAAGCTGCGGCGTCTGCCACACCGATCTCAAGAAGATTGAATACAACCTGCTGGCGCCGCCGAGAATCTTCGGTCATGAGACCGCGGGCGTGGTGGCCGCTACCGGCTCTGGCGTACGTGGATTCTCAGCCGGCGATCGAGTCATCGTCTTCCATCACATCCCTTGTCAGGAATGCTTCTATTGCCGCCACAAGCTCTACGCGCAGTGCCCGGTCTACAAAAAAGTCGGCGTTACGGCGGGATATGAGCCGGCCGGAGGAGGCTTCTCGCAATATGTGCGCGTCATGGATTGGATCGCCCGACGCGGGGTGGAAAAGATCCCGGACGGCGTCTCGTATGATCGCGCGTGCTTTGTCGAACCGGTGAACACCTGCCTGAAGGGCGTTGTCCAGTTGGCCCCTCAACCCGAGGACGTGGTCATCATCCTGGGTCAAGGCCCGATCGGCCTGCTGTTCACCATGCTGGTGAAGCGGTCCGGCGCCACCATGGTCGCTACCGACAGCATGCCGTATCGCCGCGAATTGGCAGTGCGCTTTGGTGCGGCCGCGGCGCTGGATCCGCGCGATCCCGGGTTGGGGGAGCGGATCATGGAACTGACGGGCGGGCGCGGGGCTGACGCGGTGATCGTGGCTGCGTCCGCACCAGGAATCGTGGAACAAGCGGTGCGTTATTCGCGGCCGGGCAGCCGGATTCTTCTGTTCGCCCAAACTTCGCATCAGGAGCGCGTGGAACTGTCCGGTGCCGACATCTGCGTGGGAGAGCGCTCGATTTTTGGCTCCTACAGCGCCTCAGTCGATCTTCAAAAACAATCCGCCGACCTGGTTTTCAGCGGCGAATTGCCAGTGGAGGACTTGATTTCACACCGGTTTGCGCTGAACGAGATCCGGGCCGGAATCGAGCTGGCGTTGCATCCAGAGCCTAAATCATTGAAAATTATAGTGCAGCCCCAAAGGTGGTCTTAGGTGGAGATGAGGGTGAGGTGGTCTTGAGCAAAGAATCCATGGTCTTGAGTGGAGAAGCACCGGCCTTAGTGGAAAAGCACATGAAGGCTGCCGTGCTGTATGGCAAGGAAGACTTGCAGATTGAGTCTGTAGCAGTACCGGCCATTGGAGATGGTGACGTACTGGTACGTGTACAAGCGGCGTTAACCTGCGGGACCGACGTTAAAGTGTTCCGTCGGGGGTACCACGCCCGCATGATTGTTCCGCCAGCGCTGTTCGGACATGAACTGGCTGGCGATATTGTCGCGACTGGCAAAGATGTGCGCGGCTTCGAAGTAGGGCAACGCGTGGTGGCTGCGAATTCGGCGCCCTGTCTGGAATGCTTCTATTGCAAACTCGGGAGCCCGAATCTCTGCGAAGATTTGCTCTTCAATAATGGTGCTTATGCGGAGTATATTCGAATTCCTGCGCGGATAGTCGAGCGAAATATGTACGAGATTCCCCGCCACGTCACGTACCAGGACGCTGCTCTTGTGGAGCCGCTGGCCTGCGTGTTGCGAGGGATTGACGAGACGCCGGTGCGCGCCGGTGATACCGTGGCAGTGATCGGCTTAGGACCCATTGGCCTGATGTTCGTCCGGCTGGCCAAAGCATACGGGGCGCGAGTGATCGCGCTGGGCCGCCGCAAAACGCAGTTGGATCGCGCCTCGGCCATGGGCGCGGATGAGTTGGTAATCTCCGGCGACCCGGGCGAAACGGTGGAAAAGGTTCGCGCACTCACCGGCGGCCGTGGAGCCGACGTCGCCATCGAGGCGGTAGGCAACCCGGAAGTTTGGGAAACCGCGGCCAAATCCCTGCGACGCGGGGGAACGGTGAATTTCTTCGGCGGTTGTCCCAACGACAGCCGCATTCAACTGGACACCCAGTGGCTGCACTATTCGGAAATCACCTGCAAGGCCAGTTTCCATCACACCCCGGCGCAAATCCGCCAGGCACTGGACTTCGTGAGCCGCGGCGTGATCACGGCGCGCGACTTCGTCAACCGCGTTGAACCGCTGACGAACCTGCTGGAAGTGATGCGGCACCTGATGAGCCACAACGGTCACATGAAGACCGCCATCATACCGTAGTGTCCCAGCAAGCACTGCTACTCGCGCCAAAGGACTATGTCAGCTCGGCCGAGGCGCTGAGCGGCACCTATACAAAAGTCCAGGCCGAACAGTACACGCGTTGGCTCGCAACCCACCATTACGAAAACTTCCACGTCGTCAGCTTTCTCTTGCCCAAGCGGTTGCATCAGGACTTCTACAACGTCTATGCGTTCTGCCGCTGGGCTGACGACTTGGGCGATGAGATCGGCGATACCGCCGAGAGCTTGCGCCTGCTCGGCTGGTGGCGCGAGGAGTTGGAAGCGATGTACGGCGGCCGCACCCAGCATCCGGTGTTTGTGGCCTTGGAAGGGACCGTTCGCAAGTACAGTCTGCCGAAGCAGCTTTTTTCGGACTTGATCAGCGCCTTCGAGCAGGACCAGCGTGTCACTCGTTACGCCAACTGGGACGAGCTGTTCGACTATTGCCGGTGCTCGGCGAATCCGGTCGGGCGCCTGGTGTTGCGGCTATGCGGATATTCCGATGCCGAGCGTGATCGCATGTCCGATGCTACCTGCACCGCACTGCAGCTCGCCAATTTTTGGCAGGATGTAACGGTGGATCTGGAAAAAGATCGCGTGTATTTGCCGCTGGACGTTTTAGCGCGGCACGGATACACCGTAGAGGACTTGCGAGCCGGCACGTTCAACCCCGCGTTTCAAGGCGTGATGCGCGACTCGATTGATGTCGCGCGGAAGCTTTTTCTGGAAGGGCTGCCGCTGGTGAAAACGGTAGACCGGCGCCTGGCGTTCGACCTCGAGCTGTTCAGCCGCGGCGGCATGCGCGTGCTCGAAAAAATCGAGCAGCAAAACTATAATGTCTTGGCGCGGCGTCCGGCCATTTCCAAATTCGAACGCGTGCAGCTTCTGGTTGGGAGCCTGTGGAACACGCTGTGAGTCTGGAGGCGTCGTACGCTTTCTCGCGTGGCATTGCCCGCAAGCGCGCTCGCAACTTCTACTATTCGTTCCTGCTTCTCTCGCGCGAACAGCGTGACGCCATGTGCGCGATCTACGCCTTCATGCGCTACTGCGACGACATCAGCGAAGGCGAGGGCGCATCGCTTGAAGCGATCGAGCGCTGGCGGTGCGATCTGGATCTTGCGCTTGAGGGCCAGTACGGTGAAAACCTGCTCTGGCCGGCCTTTCATGACACCGTGCAACGTTTCCGCATCCCGCACGAGTACTTCCATCAGATGATCGATGGCGTCAGTTCGGACCTCCAGCCTAAGCAACTCCAGACGTTCGACGAGTTGTACCACTACTGCTACCAGGTGGCGAGCGTGGTTGGTCTCACCATCATCCATATCTTCGGGTTTGAATCGCCCGATGCTCTGGTCTTGGCCGAGAAATGCGGCATCGCGTTTCAGTTAACGAACATCCTTCGCGATGTCCGCGAGGACCAGCAGAATGGCCGCGTTTATATTCCGCTGGAAGATATTCGCAAGTTCAGCGCCGATCTGGCGATGCATGACGAGCGCTTCGTGCGGCTGATGAATTTTGAGGCGCAACGCGCGCGAGCTTACTACGACGAGTCGCGACCCTTGATCGCGCTGGTGCATCCGCGCAGCCGGCCATCGCTATGGGCATTGATCGAAATCTACCGGCGCTTACTCGCGCGGATTGAGCGGTCCAATTTCGATGTGCTCGAAAAACGCATTCGCGTCCCGACCTGGGAAAAGCTGAGCATCCTAGCCAGCGCGGCGCTACGATAAGCTACAAATCAACGTTCGTACAACTGCGTCAGTTCGCCCAAGCGTTGCACGAGCTCCGGCGTCAAAGCCTCCGCGCGACATCGCCACCGCCAGTTTCCACCCAGCGTGGCCGGCTGATTCATCCGAGCCTCGGTGCCCAATCCCAGCACATCTTGCAGCGGAATCAGGACCGTATCCGCGACCGAAGCCAGCAGCGTGCGAATGAACACCCAATTGATTTCGCGGCCGTCGGTGTTGAGGTACCGCATCGCAAAATCGTGCTCGCGCAGAATGTCCGCTTCCGATCGCGTGCTCTCGCCGCGCCCTGCGCTCGACCACCAGCCCACCGTCGTATCGCAATCATGCGTGCAGGTGTAAGCCACCACTTCGCGCGGATAATTATGCGGGCGAAACGTCGGGGCTTGAGCATCGGTGCCAAATGCGAACTGCAGGACAGCCATGCCGGGGAACCCGCATTCGTTACGAATCAATTCAACTTCAGGCGTGATCACGCCTAGATTTTCCGCCACCAGCGGCAGATCGCCCAACGCCGATTGCGCGGCGCGAAACAACGCGGCTCCCGGACCCTTCACCCATCGGCCATTCACCGCGGTCCGCTCCGACGCCGGAACTTCCCAATAAGCCTCGAAGCCTCGAAAATGATCCAGCCGGATCATGTCCACCATTTCAAACGTCGCGCGAAACCGATCCAGCCACCAGCCGTAGCCATCCCTTGCGAGCGCGTCCCAGTTATAGATCGGGTTGCCCCAAAGCTGTCCGGTCTGGCTAAAGTAATCCGGAGGCACCCCGGACACAACCGTGGGATTACCCTGCGCGTCCAGGCGAAAGTACCGCCGATTGACCCACACGTCGGAGCTGTCATGCGAGACGTAGATCGGCAGGTCGCCCATGATTCGCACCTTGCGCGCCCGAGCGTATTCGCGCAATTCGCGCCACTGCTCGAAGAACGCGTACTGAAGAAATTTCTGCAAGGCAATCAGCCCAGCAAGCTGGTCGCGCCACCTGGCCAAAGCTTTCGGATCGCGATCGCGCGCTCCTGGCTCCCACTGGTTCCATGCCACTCCACCGTGCTGCTCCTTCAACGCCATGAACAACGCGTAGTCGTCGAGCCAGTGCTGGTTGGCTTCGCAAAACTTGTGGAAACCAGGATCCCGCACGGCCACGGATTGGAGCACTGCGGTCTTCCATGGAACCAGCTGTTCGAAATCCACTCGATCTTCTGGAAACGCCGGCGCCCCATCGAGCGCGGATGCATCCAACCAGGTCTTTTCCACAAGGCTCTCCAGGCTGATCAGCAATGGATTACCGGCCCGCGCGGAAAAGCATTGGTAGGGCGAGTCGCCGTAGCCGGTCGGACCGAGCGGCAGCACTTGCCACAGCGTCTGGCCGGAGGCCGCCAGAAAATCGACAAAGCGCCGAGCCTCTGCCCCCAAGTCGCCAATGCCGTAACGGCCGGGCAAGGAAGTTGGATGCAGCAGAATGCCGCTTGATCGTGGAAACCGCATCTGCTCTATAGATTAGCCGTCTGGGTGCCGATAATTCGCTTGACGGTTCCGATGATCATCACTCGCACACCCCTCAGAATCTCCATCGGCGGAGGCGGCACCGATCTGCCCTCCTATTATCGACGCTTCGGCGGCTTCGTTATTTCAGCGGCAATCAACAAACATATTTACGTCGGAATCAATGAGAGTTTCGGTGGCGGGTACCTCCTGAAGTATTCAGCTTTGGAACATGTAGCGAATTTGGACGACATCCGGCATCCTTTGATTCGGGAAGCGCTGCGGCTGCACGACGTCCGTCCGCCCATCGAAGTGGTCAGCATGGCCGATGTCCCGGCCGGCACGGGACTGGGATCTTCGGGAGCGTTTACCGTGGGCTTGCTGCGCGCGGTGCACGCCTTTCAGCGGCGCTACGTCGATTCCGCCGCCGTTGCCGAGGAAGCCTGCAAGATCGAAATCGATATTCTGCGGGAGCCGGTCGGCAAGCAGGATCAGTACATCGCGGCTTTCGGCGGCTTGGCTTGCTTCGAGTTCGCTGGAAGATGGCCAAGTCAACGTCACGCCACTGAAAGTCTGCAACACCACGCTCTACAATTTGGAAGATCGTCTGATGATGTTCTTCACCGGCTACTCGCGCAACGCCTCTGAGGTGCTGGACGACCAGAAAGTGCGTTCCGAGCTGGGCGACTCAGCCATGCTCGAAAATCTGCACTACACCAAGCAGCTTGGCCAATGCATCAAACTCGCGCTGGAGCAGGGCAACACGCGGCGCTTCGGCGAGCTGATGCACGAGCACTGGATGCACAAGAAAGACCGGTCGCCAGGCACCAGCAATGACGGCATCAATCGCTGGTACGAAATCGGCCGCGAGAACGGCGCGGTTGGCGGCAAATTGGTGGGAGCGGGCGGCGGCGGATTCCTGCTGTTTTACGCGGATGATCGCGATGCGTTGCGCCGCGCCATGCTGAAAGAAGGGCTGCGCGAGTTCCGCTTCAAGTTCGATCATGAAGGCTCGAAGCTGCTGTCGCGGGACTAACAGCTCGATATCAATATGGCCCAGTGCGTAATCCTCGCCGGCGGACTCGGAACGCGGATGCGTCCGCTCACCGATGCCTGCCCGAAAACACTGCTGCCGGTGCATGGCCGTCCGTTCGCCTATCACCAGGTTGCACTGGCTGGCGGCGCAGGGCATCACCGAAGTGGTGTACTCCATCGGCCATCAGGGCGATCTGATCCGGCGCTATTGGGAGCAAGAGCCATGGCCCGGTTTCAAAGATTCGCTACGTTGACGAAGGCCGGCAGCTGCGCGGAACGGCTGGAGCATTGCGTTTGGCCCGTGAGCAAGGCGTGCTCGACGAGACGCTTCTTCGTCATCTATGGCGATTCGTTCTTGCCCGTGGAGTTCGCGCCCGTCTGGCGCGCGTTTCAATCGAGCGGCCAGCCCGCGCTCATGACCGTTCTTCGCAACGAAGGACGCTGGGATCGCAGCAACGTGATCTACGAACCTGGCCGCGTTGTACTGTACGACAAGGCAGCCGCTCCGGGCATGCAGTACATCGACTATGGGCTGTCCTGCTTTCGCCGCGATGTCTTTGACAATCCCACGACCTCCGACCTGGCTGTTCTGTTTCGCGAACTAAGCATCAGTGGCCGCTTAGCGGCTTTCGAAGTTCACGAACGGTTCTATGAAATCGGATCGCCCGCCGGGCTTCGCGATTTCGAACAATACCTGGATGCCAATCGCGCTGCTCACTTGCGACGATGACACAACGCGAGGTGCTCTCCGACGGTGGGTCTCGATGTCCATCGATCCAAGGAACCAGAGAAGGGCCATCAAGAACAAGATTACAGCGATAATCAAATGACCTCGTCGACGTTTGGTCATTGCGGAGAAATAAACAGCGAGAGCCAGAAACAAGCATCCGAAGGAAAGAAACAGCATCTCGGTCGGAAACCTATTAGGCATCGACAAGGTCCTCCGGTTTCACGACGCGACTTGAAACTTCCGCTATCGCCGCTGGAATCGCGGGCAATCCTTTACACTCTTGACGAGCCGTTCTGATGTATCGTTCAACCTGCGATGCTCCGCCGACGCAATCCGGATTGAGATTGCCCTGACAGCGTCCTTACAACCGCCGAAGCTGGGCTTGCTACCATGACATCCGCGGAGGTGTTGTTTGAGCAGCCCGGCCGAGCCTTTCGAACGGATCCAGTGCCAGTGGTGCCAGGGCATGAACCCCAAGACCGCGCTCACCTGCCATGCCTGCGGCGCGCCGCTGGATATTCGTAACCTGGTCAGCGAATCGGGCTGGCGCGAAGCTCCGCGCCTCCGCGACATGACCGAGTTTCAGTTCAGCTCCAGCACGTGTCAGGTGGAAGGCGAGATCGTCCCGGTGGCCGAAATTCACCTGGGCGCGAACGATTCGGTCTTCTTCGAACATCACATCATGCTGTGGAAGGACGACAACGTCCCGCTCACCGTGCTGTCAATTGCCGGGCGGCCTGAAACGCGCCTTCGCCGGCATGCCGTTCATCATCAGCGTGGCCACTGGCCCGGGACGCATCGCATTTTCGCGCGACGCAACCGGCGAGCTGGTGGTGCTGCCGTTGCACCCTGGGATGGAGTTGGATGTTCGCGAGCACGCGTTCCTGCTGGCGTCGCACCAGATCAATTATTCGTTCGTGCGGGTGAAAGGCCTGACCAATATTTTGTTCGGCGGCCAGGGCATGTACATGGACCGTTTTGTCACCACCGGTAGTCCCGGCCTGGTTCTACTGCATGGCTATGGCAATGTCTTTGAGCGCAAACTGAAAACCGGCGAGAGCATCATGGTGGAACCAGGCGCGTTTCTGTACAAGGATTCCACAGTGACCATGGAAGTGGAGTTCCAGCGATTAGGCGGGCTCTTCGGCGGCGCGAATATGAGTTTGGCCCGCATGACCGGGCCGGGGCGCATCGGCATACAATCCATGTACGTGCACCACCACACGGAGTAGCCCAAAATGTTTTGCACCAATTGCGGCTCTCAAGTTCAAGATGCGGCCAAATTTTGCACCGGGTGCGGCAGCGCCATCCATCGTGATCCCGTCGACGCCGAGCCGCGCGTTCCGGAGCCGCCACCACCTCGCGCGCCGGAGCCGCCGGCCCCCCGTCCTACTCCCACTGGCGTCCAAACCGCCTGCCCCTGGTGCGGGGCCGAGATCGATGCATCGCACTTGAGCTGTCCACGTTGCGGCGCGACGCTCAAAGCACCGCCGGTGCAGAGCGCATCCGGCTGGGCCGAGCTGCCGGGCAGGAAGGACATGGCCAAGCTGCAGTTCGGCGATTCTTTCTGCCAGATCGAAGGCCTCTACGTTCCGGTCGCCGACGTAAATCTCGCCGGCTCCGACAGCATCTACTTCACGCACCACATCCTGCTGTGGAAAGATCCGCAAGTCAATATCACCACGATGCCGCTGGCATCCGGATGGAAGCGCGTGTTTGCCGGACTCCCGCTCATCATGACGCAGGCGCACGGCCCCGGTCACATTGCATTTTCGCGCGACGCGCCCGGCGAAATGATCGCCCTTCCATTGCAGCCCGGCGAAGAAGTGGACGTGCGCGAGCACCTGTTCATGCTGGCCACCAATAACGTCGCCTACGATTGGTTTTCCACCAACGTCTGGTACACCACTCGATCGGGCGACGACCAGGAAACGCATTATCCGGTCGGCATGTTCATGGACCGGTTTTCCGCGCCACAGGCGCCCGGACTGCTGTTGTTGCACGCCGCGGGAAACGTTTTCGTCCGTAATCTGGCGCCCGGCCAGACCATCCTCGTAAAGCCGACCGCGCTCATTTTCAAGGACCCGTCCGTTGAGATGCAATTGCACTTCGAACATCCCCGCTCCGGCTTCAGCATGTGGGGCAACTGGACCAATCGATATTATTGGCTGCGATTGTGGGGGCCTGGGCGTGTTGCGATTCAATCGGTATTCGATCGCGCCGAGGGCGAGAATCGCTATTTAACGAACTGCTCCTCGGCGACGGAGCAGCACTGGTAGGAGGGTGCCAGCAGGAGGTTAGGATGACAGATCAATCAAAGCTTCGCGCTTGGTACGCGCATCGCCAAGGACTGGACGGTTCGCTCGAAGGAAAGTCCCCCGCCGAGGTCTTGCAACGCGCCGGATGGGCCCGCTCGGTCGGCGGAGTGTCGCCCTATCTGACATTGTTCTCGCGCGCCGGGATCAGTCGCGAGCAAGCCGATGCCGCTGCGCAGAAACTCCAGATCTACGAATTGCCGAGTGCGCGTGGCTGCACCTACGTGCTTCCGGCGTCCGATTTCGCGTTGGGACTCGCAGCCGGGCAAGCTTTCGCCGGCGAGATAAAGACCGCCGCAAAGCTCGGGGTAACCGAAAAAGAAATCGACAAGCTGTGCAACGCAGTTGTCGCGGCCCTCGAGAAAGGCCCCCTCGATCCCGAAGGATTGCGCGAAGCCACAGGCAAAGCAGCACGCAATCTTGGTCCAGAGGGCAAGAAAAAGGGACTCACTACCACCCTCCCGGTGGCGTTTGAAAAGTTGCAGGCGTCAGGCGACATCCGCCGCGTTCCGGTCAACGGCCGATTCGATCAGCAGCGCTATCAATACGCGCTCTGGCGGCCGAATCCGCTGCGCAGTTTCAAACTGTCCTCTGAGGAAGTTCAAACAGAGCTCGCGCGAAAATTCTTCGCTTGGATTGGACCGGCATCGGCTGCGGATTTTCAGCGCTTCTCCGGGCTAGGCGTGAAAGCGGCCAAGGCGGCGCTGGATCCTCTCAAGCTGGAGCCCATCGAAATCGCCCTCGGCGACCAGCGATTCTTCCTGCCCGGAGATCGATCCAAGTTTGATGCCTTCAAACCGCCCAAGGAGCCGCGTTATTCACTTCTAGGTAGTATCGATTCCTTGTTTCAGCTTCCAACTCCGCTTGAAGACGCCTTCGAGGGCCATGCTATTGTCGATCGCGGCAAGCTTGTCGGCGTCTGGGAATACGATCTACCCACGGAATCAATTGCTTGGGTCCCCTACGTCAAGAAAGATAAGGCCCTCCAGGAGGCAGTCACACGCACCGAAGAATTTGTCCAGCGTCAGCTGGGCGACGCACGATCCTTCAGCCTGGACAGTCCCAAAAGCCGGGCCCCCCGCATCGCGGCGTTGCGAAAGGCCGCTGCAAACGCTTGACCACGAATGTCAAACCCTTTACAATCAAATCAGTAGGAGCCCCGCTGCTCCCTTGGCTTCGTTTTTTCAAAACATGACTCATCGCGAACAGGACGTGCTGCATTCCATCGTCGAGTCCTACATCCAGACCGGCGAACCTGTAGCCTCGGGTACAATTGCGCGGCAGCGCAAGGATAACCTGAGCCCCGCGACCATCCGCAACGTAATGGCCGACCTATACGACGGGGGCTATCTTTCGCAGCCCCACACGTCAGCTGGAAGAATTCCTACTGAAAAAGCTTTTCGCAGCTACGTACAGTCACTCACTCGCGGCCGCGTCCTTGTCACTGAGTTACAACGCCTGCGGGCGGAGTTGAGCCAGTTGAGCACCATGGAGGCGCGCGTCGAGCGGTCCTCGCACATGCTCACGGAAATGACGCGCAGCGTGGGGATCACGGCTGCCATCCCGGCGTCCAGCCAGACACTGCACCAAATCGAATTGATCGCCTTGGCTGACCAGCGCGTGCTGATGATCGTGGTGACGCGCGATCGCATGGTGCGCAATCGAGTGGTGGCGGTGGATCAAAGCGTTTCTCAAGATGAGCTCGCGTCTATCCGCAACTACATCAATCGCAACTTCACGGGCTGGATGCTTTCTGAAATCCACGCGGAGTTGGAGCTGCGCCTGGAGCAGCAGAGCGCGGCCTACGATGCGATTCTCACGCGGCTGAACGAGCTGTACGCCAAGGGTCTGCTGGATATCGAAGTTGCGCCGGAGATTCACCTGGAAGGCGCCAGCAATCTGGTGGGTCTGGATCTGCACTTGACGCGCGAAAAACTGCGCGAGCTGTTTCATACGCTGGAAGAGAAGAAGCGCATTTTGCAGTTGCTGGACCGCTTCCTGGAGCAACCCGCGGGCGAGCTGGGCGTGCAAGTGGGGCTGGCTGACGTGCATCCCAGCATGCGCGAGCTTTCGCTCATCGGGATCTCGATTACACTGGCCGGCGGCCTATCCGCCAAGATCGCGGTGCTGGGGCCCATGCGCATGAATTACGGAAAAGCGATGTCAGCCGTGTATCATGTTGGGCAGGCCTTCGGAAGCCTGCTGGTCTGACATTTTCTCAGCCCGCGTTTGACAGACCTTATAAACTGGAAGCAGATAAACTGGAAGTATGGACACGAAGGAACCCACCGTCGACGCCAGTGAGAGCGTAGCTGGTACCGCCGGAGACGGAGCGGCGAATTCCCCCGCCGCCAGCAGTGCCCTAATGGCCGAGCGCGACCGCTTGATCGAGGAAAAGAACGAGTTGATGGATCGCCTGCTGCGCCGCCAGGCCGAATTCGATAACTTCCGCAGGCGGGCCGAGCGCGAAAAGGCGGACGTCCTTGAATTCGCGAATGCCGAAAGCGTCCGGGCGATTGTGCCGATTCTGGACGATTTCGAGCGGGCGCTAAAGACTCATACCAACGACAAAGTGTACGCGCGCGGCATGGAGCTGATTTATCAGCGCCTCGCGGACTCGTTAAAGAAGTTAGGATTAGAGCCGATTACAGCCAAAGGGCAGAAATTTGATCCTCACCTCCATCACGCCGTTGACATGGTGGAGACCGGCGACGTCGAGGAACAAACCATCCTCGACGAATATCAGCCAGGGTACAATTTTCGCGGGCGCCTGTTGCGCCCGGCCATGGTCAAAGTGGCGGTAACCAAGAAATGAACGCCATCAAGCGCGACTACTACGAAATCCTGGGGGTGGGCCGCGATTGTGACGACCCGTCACTGAAAAGCGCCTATCGCAAGCTGGCGCTCCAATATCATCCGGACCGCAATCCCAACGATTCCGAAGCCGAGGAGAAGTTCAAAGAGGCCGCCGAGGCCTATAGCGTACTCAGCGATCCCCAAAAGCGCGCCGCGTATGACCGCTACGGCCACCAGGGGCTGCAGGGCTTTGGCGCCAATCAAGGTTTTGATCCCTCCACCTTCAACGATTTCGGCGACATTTTGGGCGATCTGTTCGGTTTCGGCGATCTGTTTGGAGGCGGAGCGCGGCGGGGCGGCGGCCGCAATCGCGCCACCCGCGGCGAAGATCTCCGCTATGACCTCGAAATGTCGCTCGAAGATACCATTCGGGGGCTCAGCGTCGAGATCCAGGTGCCACGCATGGACGTCTGCTCTCGCTGCCAGGGAAGCGGGGCGGAAAAGAACGACGGTTTGGTGAGCTGTCCCATGTGCCACGGACGCGGCGAAGTAGTCTATCAGCAAAGCTTTTTGCAGATCCGGCGCACTTGCTCGCAATGCAACGGACGCGGCCAGATTATTCGACGTCCCTGTACCCAATGCCGAGGCGAGAGGCAGATGCGCACTGAACGGAAACTGAAGGTCACCATTCCCGCCGGCGTGGATACTGGCACGCACCTGAAGCTTGCGCACGAAGGTCAGTCCGGGTTCAACGGCGGGCCGGCCGGCGACCTGTATGTGGTGGTCAAGGTGAAGGAGCATCCCATCTTCGAGCGCCAGGGCGACGATCTGTGCTGCATTATTCCCGTCAACCTCGCGCAAGCCGCGCTGGGAACGCAGATCAACCTGCTTACATTTGACGGGCTGGAGACGATCAAAATCCCCGAAGGCATCCAGACCGGGTCGCGCATCCGGGTGAAGAATCTCGGCGTGCCGCGCTTGCAGGGCAGCGGCCGGGGCGATCTGTTCGTTCAGGTGGACGTAAAAGTCCCGAGCAAGCTAACGCGCGAGCAGCGCAAGCTCTTCGAGCAGCTCCGCGAGACTCTGCCCGAAGAGAACGAGCCGCACGAAAAGGGCCTGCTCGATAAAGTCAAAGACTACTTCGCTTGACCTGACGGATTCAACCGCCCCGTCCGCTCCAGCCACGAGCGGAACATCAGCGCGAAGTCTCGAATTTCGTTGGACGTCCACAACTCCTCGACGGTGCACTTCATTTTTCTGCGCCAATTCGGATATTCGAAACGTGCTGCCGGGCAGATTTTGCTGTTCGGCCTGCTTCAGCAGGTCTTCTTGATTCAACACCATAAGCTTGGACGGCGTGGATGCGAGAAAACCGACGATGGCATTGTGCAGTTCGCCAACCAGTTCGGGAACTTGGGATGCGTCGCGCGAAAACCAGTCCGGCAGCATTTTCAATTCCCACAGCAAATCCAGCAGCTTCTGTTTTTCGCGCGCCCGGTCGGCACGCATACTCTGATACGCCTTATCGTCCGGTAGCAGCCCGGCATCGCGTCGCGCGTCGATGTCGCGTCCCGACCAAAAACCTGCCAGCGTCGGCAGATCGTGCGTGGTGGCCGATACCAAAGCGTCGCGAGGATAATCTTTGGGCGGGCGAAACCGGCCGTTGTTCTGTTCGAAATAGAGCAATCGATAGCTCAAGATCCCGAATCGGTGCAGGACCTCGCGCGCTTCGTCTGGCACCGTGCCCAAATCCTCGCCGATGATGAGAACCCGATTGCGCACGCTCTCCAGCGCGAGAATCGAAAGCAGCGCCTGAAAGCGGTCGCGCACATAGGTCCCGTCGGTGGCCTCCATGCCGTCCGGAATCCAGTACAGCCGAAAGAAGCGCATTACGTGATCGATACGCAGCGCTCCGCCGTGCCGGCAATTCTTGCGGATCGATTCGGCGAAAAGCCGATAACCGTCCTCATCGTGCCGCTCGGAAGCGGGCGGAGGAAATCCCCAGTCCTGGCCTTTGGGCGAAAAACCGTCGGGAGGCGCGCCAACGCGGCAACCCGAGACGAAGAATTGCCGATGAGCCCACAGATCCGAACCGAGGTGGTCCGTTGCCAAGGCCAAGTCATGATAGAGCCCAATGCCTAACCCCTTTTCCAGCGCGTGCCGGTGCGCCGCGTCGAGCTGCACGTCGAGCTGCCACTGCATGTACTTGTAAAACAGAACACTGCGCCAATGCTTTCTAGCGAACTCGCGCGTCTGGGGCGATTCGGGGTCTTTATATGGCTCGGGCCAGGACTGCCAATTCCAAACGTCCGGGCACTCTTTGTGAAACGCCGCATCGAACGCAGAATGAACCGCAAAGCGCTGCAGCAGATCGCCCTCGCGCTCGATGTACCCCTTCAGCTCGGCGGCGCGCGCCGTGACGTTCCGCCATTCGTTATCCAGGAACGCTTGAAACAGCAGTTTCAGAAAGCGCAGTTTGAGAGCGTACACGCGCTCGTACTCCACCAGCTCGGCGTTCCGCAGCGCGTCGATTTCCTTTTGGACCCCCTGCGATTGAATAAGAGCCATCGCGCGGGATGAAGAGCGGAACTCCGGAATGGCTTCGACGTCGAGATAAATCGGATTCCTATAAAAGATGGAGTTGGGCAGATACGGGCTGGTGTTGTAAGGCTGCCGGTTCGCAATCGCGTGCAGCGGATTCAGCGCGATGAAGCTGGTCTCGGTGCGCTCAGCTACCCAATCGGTGAGAGCGCGAAGATCGGTGGTGTCGCCGCAGCCCCAATTGCGCTGGCTGCGCAATCCGTAGAGACTGATGGCGAGCCCAGCGGCACGCCCATCATGCAACCAGGCTGGCTCAAACGCGCGATCCGGGCAAACGATCAGCCGCGATGGCGCCCAGGATTCACCGGCAATTTGAACTGATAGCTGGTGATAGCCCAGCGGAAGATCATCGGGGAGCCGGACGTGATCGGCTGCGAGAGCAACCTCTAGATCAATTGTCTTCCCGTCTTCCAATTGCATGCGGATAGATGCATGGGCGCCTGCGTATTTCGCTCCGAGCGAGACCGGGACTTCATGCGGCGTACTGCCCGCGGTAAGAAAGATGGTGGGAGCAAAAGGCGAACGCAACCGGCGCTGGTTGTGGCGCTCCACCGCCTGATGTAGTGCTGCGCTGGAACTCGTGTCGACACCGAGCGACCGGAGAATGGCTGTCTCCAATTCCACGGACGCATGGTGCTGTTGGCCCCAGATGTCCCAGTACTCGGTCTCCACGCCCCAAGCCCGGGCGGCGGTTTCGATCTCGATCGGATTGGGCGCGATGTTGCCTGAAGTCTGATCCGGCTGAGTCTCATCCGAGTGATCGGCCATGTGATAATAGGATCGTGGATCGTGAGCCAAAGTTTCAACCCAGTCTTCCGAGCGAGTTGTTTGCACGCATCGACAACGAAGACGCCATAGCGGCTCCCGAGGGCATTCTCACCACCACCATCGGCAAAGCCATCAACTGGGGACGCAAGAATTCCATCTGGCCGATGTCGTTTGGCCTGGCATGCTGCGCCATCGAGATGATGTCGATGATCGGTTCGCGCTTCGACATTTCCCGCTTCGGCGCGGAGGTGATGCGCGGATCGCCCCGCCAATCGGACTTGATGATTATCGCCGGCCGCGTTTCCAATAAAATGGCGCCCGTGATCCGCCGGTTGTATGAGCAGATGCCCGAGCCGAAATGGGTGATCTCGATGGGCGCGTGCGCCACCTCCACCGGCGTCTTCAGCAACTATGCGCTGATTCCGGTGAACCAGGTGATTCCGGTGGATGTTTACGTTCCCGGGTGCCCGCCGCGCCCCGAGCAGTTGATCTACGCGATCATGCTTCTGCAGAAGAAGATCGAATCCGAAAAAGGGACCACCATGCGGGTCCTCAATCTGGCCTGACAAAAATCTGCCGCAACGCGCCCCGCGGCAAATTTCTATCACCGCGCTTTTTCCCAACTCCCTGAACCTGCACGGCTTTCCGTTGGTGCCCCAACTGCCTTTCTCCAGGCGTGGAAGCAGTAAAAGGCACGGCCAAAACGCGCGTCGGCGCACGCAAACGAAAAGAGGCGCCGAATCACGCCCCGGATTGCGGCAATGCGGAACGGGAACGTCTGATTCTCGAACATCTGCCGCAAGTCCGTTTGATCGCCCGGCGGATCCATGAACGCCTGCCGGAGAGCGTTAACCTGGACGACCTGATTTCAGCTGGAACCATCGGGCTGATCGCCGCTATTGACCGCTTCGATCCGGGGCACAACGTCAAACTGAAAACGTACGCCGAATACAAAATTCGGGGCGCCATACTGGACAGCTTGCGAAGTCTCGACTGGGCGCCGCGGCAGCAGCGCCGGCGCTCCAAGCAGGTTGAGGCGGCCATCTCGGCGGTGGAGCAACGCCTGCATCGCGCGCCCACCGAGGATGAAATCGCCCGCCAGTTGGAATTATCGCTCGAGGAATATCATGAGTGGCTGGTGGATATTCGCGGCGTGAATCTTGGCAGCCTGGAAGCCTCAGTGCCTGACGATGACAGCCGCAATCTACTCAAATACATCTCGGATGATCAGGAAAGCTGGCCGTCGCGTTTGCTGGAACGGTCGGAGGAACAACGGATGCTCGCGGCCGGCGATCGAAAAAATGCCTCGCACCGAGCGAATCGTGATCAGCCTGTATTATCACGAGGAGCTGACTCTGCGGGAAATCGCCAAGGTTGTGAACCTGCATGAGTCTCGCGTCTCGCAACTGAAATCTCAGGCTATACTTCGTCTGCGCGTCGAACCTGGAGAAGCGCTGGTCGGTCGCGCGAGGCGCCTGATGAGCGGACCTAGTTCGTGACATTTCGGACCGCGCGGCTTCGCGGGGCTCGTTCCGAGCTATCCTCCACCGTCACAGTAATGGTCTGGGGCTTATGGTCGCGCGTCAACTCCAAGGTATAGGTTTTCTTGGCGCTGGCCGACCGCACCGCTCCCGACAATTCGCTCGGCGAAGTCACCGGCATGCCATCCACCTTGGTGATCACATCGCCAGCCTTGATGCCGGCCTTTTGGGCGGCCGTGTTTTCGCGCACCGAACGAACCAGCACGCCTTCTTTGACGCCGAAATATTCCGACAACTGTGGCCCCAGCGACTCCGCTTCAACGCCTAGCCTGGCAGTCCGCAGGGTGGTATAAATCTGGGGAATATCCGGCATGCGAATCTCGGGCATGTCAAAGTGAAAATTCTCCGGGAACGGCCGGACCTTGCGCGAACTGAGCATTGCATTGAGGGTCTGGGGAGCGCCGTCGCGGCTAATGGTCAGCTTGACCTCGCGTCCGGGCGGCGTCTCTCGCACCATTCTTCCAAATTGCTCCATGCCCTCCACGCGCTGCCCGTTGTATTCCAGCACGACGTCGCCCGGCTTCACTCCCGCTTTCTCCGCCGGACTGCCGTCCTCCACTCGCGTGATCTCGACGCCGTAGGCTTCCCTGAGCTTCAGCTCCTTGGCGCGATTTGCGTCGATCTCAGCTAAGCTAACGCCCAGATAGGTGCCGCCACCGAATGGCACGACGGCATTCAGTTCGCGCACCTGGGGGGCTAGCGGCGCCAGTGGAGCGGGCGGGGGCGCTAACTGAGCAAAATCTTGGTCCTGCCCGGCCGCTGCCGCGGCGAAAAGCGCCATAGCCAACAAAGCGTTCTTGGTTACATCAAAATTCATGACATCCCCCGGATCTATTTCTCGCGGCGCAAATAAATGGTGCCGCCCATTACGTTGACGCGCAAAACCGGACCGCCTCCATTCAGCGCACCTTGGGCCAGCACCGGTCCCATTCCCGGCTGACCGCCCGTTTGCACAGGAACCTGCGCGAAGTCGGAAATGATACGACCCATTCCGCCGGTCTCATTGGTTGCCTGAATTGTCAACGCAAGGTTGGACGGAATGAAAACGGTTATGTCACCACCGTTGGTGCTAAGGAGGGAATCAGCGAACGGATGGCCCGCGATAAGCTGGGCCAAAATGTTTCCAGAATTGGCCGAGACGTGCAAAGCACCAGTCACATTCCGCAGCCGGATGGCGCCCCCGGCCGATTCGCAGCGCACTCCGTTGGCGGCATCCACTTGAATGGCCCCGCCGGAAGTCTCCGCGGTAACAGCGCCTTCGGACTGTCCGACCTGGATGAGGCCCCCGGCGGTACGCGCGAAAACAGTGCTCGCGGCGCGATCGACACGAATATTGCCGCCTCCCGTCGCAGCGTGCACTGGGCCGTTGGCTTGATGCAGCACGATTTCGCCGCCCGCGGTTTCCAGCCAAACTTCGGAGCCCGCGTTGTCCACGCGAATCGCACCGCCGCCGGACATACCTCGCAGCGGCCCGCCCACGCTTCCAACTTGAATGTCACCTCCGGCGGTCCGCAGTTCGCCGTGGCCCCGAACAGCATCCACGGAGATCCGCCCGCCCGCCGATCGAGCTTCCAACCCGCCGTCGAAGTCGGACGCTTGCACATTGCCTCCGTGCGTTTCTACAAACACGTCCCGCAAAGCGCGCGGCCCGGTGACGGTCAATTCCAAGCCTCCGGAAACCTGCCGGGGCGGAGTTACCTTGATATAGGCCCAACCGCCCTCGGTCCCGGTCTTCACGATAAATTCGTGCATCAGCGCATCAGCTTCGCGCGCGTCCGCGGCCTTCACTCGCAACTTCAGCGCGTAGCCGGCCTGGGGATCGCCAGTGCCGCGTACTTGGACGTTGCCGGTTGTCTCCACCCGCAAACCCGCCAAGCCGGAAGTCTCAATCGGGCCATGAACTGTGCGCGTCCAATAGCCACCCTCGCGGACGGGCGCCGGCTCGTTCTGCGCCGGCATTCGCACGGTGCAGAACGCGATCATCGAAACTAATGCCAGCTGCCGCATGTAATCCTCAGTAGGTCTCGACGGACGCGTTCATGTCCTGCAACACTTTTTGGCAGCGCATGCGGATGTATCCGTTGTCTTCTTTTTCCATGAGCTCCTGGAGCACTCCCACCATGGCATCGCTGTGCCGCTGGACCAGCAGATCGATCACTTGGGTCCGCACTCCGGGGTTATCATCCCTCAGCAGCACTTGGGTCAGGGCCTGGCGCGTATCCGGATCTTCCGCGAATTGCTTCAGCCCGTCCAGCGCTTTCAATCGCACCCCTGCGTTGGTGTCATGCTCCAGTGCATACACCAGCGCGGTGCGGATCTCCGCCGATTGCGAATTATTTTTGAGCAAATCGACCGACTCTACCCGCAGGCCGGCATCGGACTGGTCTTTCGCTGCCGTGAGCAGCAACCGCTGAATCGCTTGGTCGTCTACATTGCCCGAAAGCACCCGCTGATGCGTTTCGTCAATCACGACTTGCACGCGTCCAGGTCCCAAAGGCTCGACATATCGCACGCGCGATGTGGCCGGATCCACCATGCCCGCCGAATGAAAGTTGCCGAGAAAAGAGTTGGGCGCCACGCGCGCCGTCAGGAAGCCGAGCACCAGCATCGCGGCCGCGCCGGCCACCTGAGCGATGCCGGGCGCAAAGTGGAACTTGAATCGTAAATCCCTCACGCACTTTGTCCCACCAGGTGGCGCCACGAACCGGACGGCCGACGAGCCCCAACCGGCTGCGCAATTCGGCCCGCGATTCTTCGAGCCGCCGCGGAGCCGGAACCATCTCGGCCTCATCCAGCGCCCGAAACATCGCCTTCTCCCGAGCCAATGCAGTCCGGCACGCGGAGCACTCATCCATGTGAACTTCCACCAGCTCTTCCTCATCGAAGGAAAGTTCCCCATACAGGAACAGCGGCAGATTCTTTTTCGCTTCCTCGCATGTCATACGAAATCTCCTAAAGCCGCGCGCATTTTTTGCGTCGCCCGGAACAGGCAATTCTTAGCCGCTTCCTCCGACGTACCCATTACTTCGCCGATAGTCCGCAGCCGCATGCCCTGATAATGTCTCATCTCAAAAACCGCCCGCTCCCGCGGCGTCAAGCCCCCCAGGACTTCCTGGATTCTCTCCTTCAACTCCTGGCTTTCCAGGCTCCGCTCGGGATCGCTGTCGGCCCGCCGTTCCTGCACCGCGTCCATGCGGTCCAGAGGGCCCTCGCTGGTCTCCACCACGGAACTCTCTTCGCGCCGCACTTTCCGCTTTCGCAGCGCGTCCAAACACAAATTGCTCACGATCCGATACAGCCAGGTATGGAAGCTGCAGTCGAATCGAAACGTGTGCAGGTTCTTGTATACCCGCAGGAACGCTTCCTGGTAAATGTCGTTGGCTTCCTCGGGCGAACGCAGCAGATTCGTCGCCAGCCGCAAGACACTCTGATCGTATGAGCGCACCAATTGCTCAAAGGCGCGCTGATCGCCCTGTTGAGCCGCCCGAATCAGCTCCGGTTCGTCCATTCTGACGGCTGCCTGCACTTCGGTAGCCTGTTGCAACACTGAGATAGACGGAAGAAAGCCGAAAAGGTCACGTCCGCGGGTGTCGCCGCGCTCAGCCCGCTAACTCGACTTCGATTTTCTTGTTGGGCGGGTCTAGCTTGACGATGCGGAAGGTGCGCACTTGACCGGCGCGGGGGGACTCGCTTTGAGTCGACTGCGGCCGTCGGGCCCTGCTTCCATTTCGCTGATAACATGGCGGTTAGTGAAGTCAAATCGGCTTTAGCCGCAGGTTCGGGCACGCTCGGGTTCGCCGTTTCTTCGCGAGCCATTCCTTCGCGCACACTGGCATTCTGCGAACACACCCTCGCCAAGTTCCACTTTGGCGCGCCCCTGACCGGCTTCCACAATCCGGCCGGTCACCGATTCACCCACCTGGTGTTCGGCCATATATTCGTCGGCCGTGGTGGGCTCCAATTGCTTGATGCCGAGCTTGATGCGGCGTCGTTCGCGATCCACCTCCAGCACCACTGCTCGAACAGTCTGCCCAACAGTGAGAGCTTCACGCGGATGATTCAGACGTTTCTCGCGCGTGATATCGGAGATGTGAATCATGCCGTCAATGCCGCCGCCCAGATCGATAAAGCAGCCGAAATTGGTGAGGCTGGTGACGGGCCCTTCGGCGACGGCGCCGATCGGATATTTCTTCACCGCGTCTTCCCAGGGATCGCCAAGAGCCTGCTTCAAGCCCAGAGAAATGCGGCGGTCGGCGGCATTCACTCCCAGTACAACGGCTTCCACCATTTCGCCGGTCTTCAGCAGGTCGCTGGGCTTGCGGACTTTCTTCGCCCAGGACATCTCCGAGATGTGGATCAAGCCGTCGACGCCCGGCAGCAGCTCGATAAAAGCGCCGAAATCAGCCAGCCGCGACACTTTGCCTTGCACGCGATCGCCGGTGTGAAAGCGCTCCGCGGCGGTGGACCACGGATCGGCGGCGAGCTGCTTCAAGCCCAGCGAAATGCGCCGGGCCTCGGGAGTGATCTTGAGAATCTTCACCTCAATGGAATCGCCTGGGGATACGACGTCGGAGGGTTTCGCCACACGATGCCAGGCCATGTCGGCTACGTGCAGCAGCCCGTCCACGCCGCCCAGATCGACGAACGCGCCGAAATCGGTCAGGCTGCGGACCGTTCCGCGCACCACGGCCCCTTCTTGCAGCTCGGCGAACTTCTTGGCGCGCGCTTGCGCCTCTTCTTCTTCCAGGACCACGCGGCGATCGACAACCACATCTTCGCTGGCGGTATCGAGCTTGATGATGCGGCACTGGATTTCCTGCCCTACCAATTTCTCCAGCTCCGCTTGATCTTTCGCGCCGCTGCGCGAAGCGGGCATGAAGGCTCGCGATCCGACATCCACGCGCAGGCCGCCCTTCACCAGCTCCGTCACCACGCCGCCGATGGCGCGCTTTTCGGCAAAGGCGCTTTCGAGCGCGCTCCAGTCCTTGGGCCGTTCCATTTTGATAGTCGAAAGCGAATACGAGCCTTCGGGATCGCGTCCGGTGACGGTGACTCGCAGCTTGTCTCCAACTTTCACCATCAGCGCGCCGGCCGGGTCGCGAAAGACTTCCACCGGCAACACGCCATCCATCTTTCGTCCGATGTCCACGAAGACGGATTCGGGCGATATGGAAACAACGGTGCCTTCCAGCGCTTCGTTGTTGGAACGGCCGTGCTGATGCTGCTCGAACTCGGAGAGGATATCGGCAAACGAATTTTCTTCGGATTGTCTGGGAGCGTCCTCGGACACATCGGACGCGACGGGAATTGCGGGGGTAAATCGGTTTTCCATGAAGCTTTAGTGCAAAACCATTTTGTCACAGTCGCGGCATCAGGTGACAGCGATAAGATGACAGCGTGGAGCAGCGCAGCCGCTTTCGGGCGAATTGTCCGGCCGCAAGATATCGTCTGGGTAGCGCTATTCGCGGTGATCGCGATTTACGGGCCGGACCTCACCACCGAATCGAGGACGGTTCTGGTGGGGATCGGTGTGATGCAGATTATCGATCCGAAGATCCCGTTTTTCGGCTCGCGAGCAGGCAGTATCATTTCGTTTCTTATCAAGCTGGCGCTCTGGTATATTTTGATGGGCTGGACCGATGGCATCGCCAGCCCTTACTACTGGCTGATGTTGCTTCCAGCCATGTCGGCGGCCACGTCCCTGGGGCTGATCGGGCTGGTGGTGGCCGTTATCCTGGCTTGCGGCGCTTATCTGTCGCTTTTTCATTTCATTCCCGCGGAAGATTATGTGCCACCCGACCAGTAGCCCGTACTGATTTTGTCGAATGCTCACCTTTCCGATCGCCGGCTTTCTGACGTATGAACTGGCCGAGGCCAATCGAGAGGCAACGCGCAAGGCGCAGATCGCGGCGGAGCAATTGGCGGAAGCGAATCGCAATTTGCAGGAGGCTGAAGCGACCGTGCGCCGCACCGAGCGTCTGGCGGCTCTCGGGCAGCTCTCCGCGGGACTGGCGCACGAGATCCGGAATCCTTTGAGCACGATCAAAGCGCTCGGCGGAAATGCTGCTCAAGAACGTGAATGCCGATAGCGCGGTGTCGCACGAGATGGCGGGATTCATTTCGAGCGAGGTGGATCGGACCAATGCGCTGGTAACGCGCTTCCTGGATTTCGCGCGGCCGCTCGAGCTGCGGCTCGAGAACACCGAGATCACGGAGGTGATCGACGAGGCAGTGGCCGAGGTCGAAAAGCACACCCCGCCTTTGGACGTGAGTATCTATAAGAATTACTCGCCCGACATCGCCCCCTTCCTTATGGATCGCCAACTGATGGAGCGAGTGCTATACAATTTGCTTCTGAACGCCGCGCAGGCCAGTCCGCCGCAGGGGAGCGTCACGGTGAAGACGCGCCAGGCCGGCGATACTGAGGAGGAAATACGGTAGAGATCGCCGTAATCGATCGCGGCGCCGGCATCGCGCCCAAGGACCGGGAAAGCATCTTCAATCCATTTTTCACCACGAAATCGAGCGGCGTTGGATTGGGTCTGGCGATTGTGTCGAAAATCGTGGACGAGCACGGCGGCCGGATTGCGGTGGAAAGCGAACCGGGAGCCGGAAGCGTGTTCCGCGTGTTCCTTCCTGTTCGCCAGAATGGGCAAATTTCGGAGAGTGGTGGATGACAGCGTCGGTGTTGATCGTCGAGGACGAAGAGAAACTGCGCCGCGTGATCGAGCTGCAGTTGAAAACCGCGGGTTATGAAGTGGAGCAGGCCGGAACCGCGGAGGGCGCGCTTAAGCTGGCCGATCGCGCCGACGTGATCATCACGGATCTGCGTTTGCCCGGGCTGAGCGGGCTCGAGATGCTGCAGCAATTGCGCGGCCAGGACCTGCGCACGCCGGTGATCGTCATGACCGCGTTCGGCAGCATTGAAACCGCAGTGGAAGCCATGAAAGCCGGGAGCGGTGGACTTTCTCCCCAAGCCGTTTTCCTGGATCACCTGATGACGGTGGTGAACAAAGCGCTGGAGGTCCGCACTCTGCGCGACGAGAATCGCGAGCTGCGGGCCGAGTTGGGCCAGCGCTACGAGTTCGACAATATCATTGGACGAAGCGCGGCCATGCGCGAGATCTTCGCCACTATCGAGCGCGTGGCGCCCACGCGGGCGACCGTGCTGCTGTGCGGGCGAAAGCGGCGTCGGCAAGGACATGATCGCGCGCGCCATTCATCATCATTCGCCGCGCGACAACAAGCCCTTCGTCAAAATCAATTGCACCGCGCTTCCGGAAAATCTGATGGAGAGCGAGCTGTTCGGCTACGAAAAAGGCGCGTTCACCGGCGCCAACATCAGTAAACCCGGCAAATTCGAGCAGGCCGATACGGGACTGTTTTCATGGACGAAATCGGCGACGTGCCGCCCGCGATTCAAGTGAAGCTGCTGCGCGTCTTGCAGGATCGCGAGTTCGAGCGGCTGGGCAGCAATAAAGTCCGGCATGTGGATGTGCGCGTGATCGCGGCCACCAACGTGGATCTGCGCGCGGCGCTGGAGCAGGGCGAGTTTCGCGAAGATCTTTACTATCGGCTGAACGTCCTGCCGCTGAACATTCCTCCGCTGCGCGAGCGGAAGGAAGACATTCCCTATCTGGCTCGGCATTTCGTGCGGAAACTGAGTAAGGATTTAGGCAGCCGCGTGGAATCAATTTCGGACGGCGCGATCGAGCGGTTGATGGAATATCATTGGCCGGGCAACGTGCGCGAACTCGAGAACGCTATCGAGCGCAGCATGGTGCTGGCACCGGGCGATGTGCTGGAAGCGGCCGACATCCGGCTGGATCTGGCGCCGAAGCAGGTGGCCGGCTTTCGGCCGACGGCTTTCTTCCTGACGGCATGACGCTGGATGACTACGAGCAATCCATTATTCGCGAGGCGCTGAATCGCGCCAATGGCAACAAGAGCCAGGCCGCGCGGCTGCTGGGACTGACGCGGAATGCGCTGCGCTATCGGCTGTCGCAGATGGGGATCGAATCGTAAACGGAGCCGTCATTAAGGAAACAGCGCGGCTACTGCCTTCATTGGAAGAAAAAGACGGCTGGTGATGGCGGGAAACGCAACAAATCCGAAATGGACGTAGAACTTTATCGCGGCCGTATCGATTGCCTCCACAACAACCGCGGCCGCGGCGATTTGGGCTGATTGTATCAGCGCGCGGTGCAGTGCATCCATGAGAAGGAAGTCGCCAAAGCCTTGACCCTGGAAACTCCGATCCACCGCCAGGCGACCGAGCAGCGTGGCGGGAATCAGGGGATAGCGCGGAAGTTTCTTCGCCACTTCAACAGGCAATTCGCCGACATCAATGCCATAGTTCGACAGCGTGTAATAGCCACGGATGGTTGTATCGCCGCGCTTCGATATCAAAACGAATGTCGTGGCACAACCACGGCGGAAATCCTGCCCGGCCTGTTCCTTCAAATACCGGTCGAGAGGGGGATTGCCGCACGAGAAATTTGTGCGGATGTGTTCTTTGCGTAGCGGCTCAACCACGCATTCCGCTGATTGCAGCATTTAGAGCCCCTCGGGATTTAGCTGCCAGTGATGCTCCGGTACCGTCTGGCGGCTTTCCTTAGTCTTTTGCTGGGTGGATTAGGACGCAGAAGTGCCTCTACGAAAACATGGCGATCGCGACCGCTTAGCGCCAGCACTTCGTGCTCTCGGACGGTACGGGCCGCTACTTCCTGTGCACTGCTCACGACGAATTCCGTCAGCGAGCGACCGGTTAGATCAGCCGCGTGCTGTAGCAGTCTCTTCTGCTCGTTCGTAAGCCGGGCTTCAAGCCGCGCGGTCTTGATAGTGACTTGCGTGGCTGCGCTCATACCATCATTGTACGTCATAGCGCCGTACGTGTAAAGATCCGCTCATGTTCGTTTCGCCCGCGAATATTGCTTCGGCCACGGCCCGTCTTGGTGCAATTGGTCGGCCGCGCGCAGCGGCCAATACGGATCGCGCAGCAACTCGCGCGCGAGAAATACAAGATCGGCTTGGCCAGTGCGTATGATCTGATCGGCCTGCTCAGGTTCCGTGATCATCCCGACTGCCGCGGTCGGAATCCCGGCTTCTTTACGGACTTGTTCGGCAAAAGGAACCTGATATCCAGGGCCGGCCGGAATTCGAACATTGGGCACGGCGCCTCCGGACGAACAATCGATCAGATCCACGCCAAGCGGCTGGAGTTGTTTTGCGAGCCCAACGGAATCCTCGATGGTCCATCCGCCGTCCACCCAATCCGTCGGCGGAAATGCGCACGAACAAGCGGAAGACCGGCCGGCCAACGTTCCGCGGACAGCGTGCACCACCTCGCGCAAGAAGCGCGTGCGATTCTCGAACGAGCCGCCGTAGCGATCGTTGCGCGTGTTAGCACAACGGCGAGAGAAACTCATGCAGCAAATAGCCATGCGCGGAGTGGATCTCGATGATTCTCGCGCCTGCTTCGCGCGCCCGCCGTGCCGCGTCCGCGAACGCCTTTACGACTCGCGCGATGCCCGCTTCGTCCAGCGATTTCGGGCGTGATCGACGCCGGTGAAAAACGGCAATCGCGCTCGGCGCGACGATCGGCCGCCAACCTTGTCCGCCTCATCCAAACGGCCGCACTCCTTCCCACGGCACGGCTGTGCTGGCCTTCCGGCCGGCATGCGCCAACTGCATCGCCGGCACTGCGCCGTGCTCTTCAATGAAACGGAAAATGCGCGCGAGCATCGGGATGTGCTCGTCCATCCAGATGCCCAGATCCTGCGGGCTGATGCGTCCTTCGGGCAGCACGGCGGATGCTTCGGTGATGACCATCGCCGCTCCGCCGACGGCGCGGCTGCCGAGATGCACGAAGTGCCAATCGTTCGCGAACCCGTCGACGCTGGAGTACTCGCACATCGGCGAAACGCCAATGCGGTTTCGCAGGCTGACTTCACGAATCTGCAAGGGCGCGAAGAGATGCGGCTGGATCGGATTGCAGCATGAACACTTTGTAGCATTTCGCCAACGCGCTAGCAATCTGATACACTGCCACCTTGAGACCGAAACCCGCGACCGTCGTAACCATCTACCCCGGCTCCTTCGATCCAATTACGAACGGCCACCTGGACCTGATCCAGCGCGGCTCGGCTCTATTCGATCGGCTGATCGTCGCCATTCTTCGCAATGACGAGAAGCGTCCGCTGTTCAGCGTCGAAGAGCGGATCGAGATGCTCCAGGAAGTGATCGGCGATCTTCCCAACGTAGAGGTCGGCTCGTTCGGCGGCCTGCTGGTGGATTATGCGGCCGAGTGCGGCGCGAGCGTCATCCTGCGCGGCATTCGCGCTGTCTCCGACTATGAATACGAGCTGCAGATGGCCCTGATGAATCGCCGCCTGCGGCCCGAGATCGAGACCGTGTTTTTGATGGCGAGCGAGGCGCACTCCTTCATCAGCTCGCGCCTGGTGAAAGAAGTGATCCGTCTGGGAGGAAACATCGCGGACCTCGTTCCGCCCTCGATTGAGGGTAGACTAAAAAGAAGACTCGTCGAAGAAAACGGAGAAGAATAAACTTTTCATGGAAGCAACCTTGGGACTGGCCGATCGGATCTCGCTCATCAGCGAATCCTCCACAATGAAGGTCGCCGCCGATGCCGACCGGCTTCGCCGCGAAGGCGTCGATGTGGTGGATTTTGGCGCTGGAGAGCCCGATTTTCCGACGCCCGAGAACATCAAGAAGGCTGCCATTGCGGCCATTGACGCCAACTTTACCAAGTACACGCCCACCGGTGGAACAGTGGAGCTGAAGCAGGCGATTTGCGCACGGCACCACGATGATTATGGAACTTCGTACACGCCAGCAGAATGCCTGGCGACAGTGGGGGGCAAGCACGCGATCTTCAACATCATGCAGGCGCTGATTCAGCCGGGCGACGAAGTGGTGATCCCCGTGCCATATTGGGTGACCTACAAAGACGTCGTCAACTATGCCGGCGGCAAATGCGTATTCGTCGATAGCGACGAGGCGAACGGCTTCACGTACACGGCCGATGATATTGCGCCGCAAGATCACCAGCAAGACCAAACTGTTGATCGTCAACTCGCCATGCAATCCGAGCGGCGCCGTGTTGAGCCGCGAGGAGTTCGAGAAAATTTACAACCTGGCGGTGAAGCGCGGCATTCAATTGATGACCGACGAATGCTACTGCCGTTTCCTTTATGACAGCGAGCCGTTCTCGATTGCCTCCATGCCGGGCGCCAAGGAGCATGTGCTGATCGCGGGGTCGCTCTCGAAGACTTATTCCATGACCGGCTGGAGGGTTGGATTCGCGCTGGCGCCTAAGCCGGTGATCGATGCCATGTTGAAACTCCAAAGCCACACCACCTCGAACCCGACTTCGGTGTCGCAGAAGGCCGCGATTGAGGCGCTGCGCGGGCCCCAGGATTCGATCCCGGTCATGCTGGCGGAATATCGCAAGCGGCGCGACTATGTGGTCCAGCGGTTGCGCGCGATTCCCGGCGTCAGGATTACGGAGCCGCGCGGCGCGTTCTACGCCTATCCCAACGTATCCGTCGGCTTCCGCAATGGCATTACGTCGGCTTTGCAATTTTCGGAGAAACTGCTTTCCGAGGCGCATGTCGCGGTCGTGCCGGGCGAAGCTTTCGGCACCGCCGAGCACGTCCGCATCTCATACGCTACTTCGCTGAAGGAACTGGAGCGGGGCCTCGATCGCATCGAGCGCTTCATTCGTGATCGATAAGGCCCCGGTCGTGAGCGATAACGCACCGGTCCGGCTCCCCACGCGCTTTCTCGAGAAAGTCTGGGGCGCGACGGATCTCTTGCCGTGGTATCCAGGGTCCGAACAAGAAAATCGGTGAAGTATGGTTTGAAGCCGACCTGCCACTGCTGGTGAAGTTCGTGTTCACCTCCGAGCGCTTGTCGGTGCAAGTTCATCCCAAGAACGATTTCGCCGCCGCGCACGAAAATTCTCTTGGGAAAACCGAGATGTGGTATGTGCTGCGGGCCGATCCAGGCGCGCGCCTGGCCATCGGGTTTCGAGAGTCGCTGACCAGCGAGCGGATGCGCGAAGCGGCATTGAGCGGAGAAATCGAGCAGCTGCTCAAGTGGATCGAGGTGCAAGCCGGCGATGCTTTCTTTGTTCCCGCCGGTACGGTTCACGCCATCGGGGCCGGACTTGCGCTGTGTGAAATCCAGCAACACTCCGATATCACGTACCGGCTTTACGATTACGGCCGTCCGCGCGAATTGCACTTGGACAAAGCCGTCCAAGTGGCCTTCACCGGCGCCAGCAACGCGAAATCCGTCATGCTGCCGATCGATTGCCCTTATTTCCACACGGAACTCGCGATGACGTCTTCCAGTTTGTTGTACAAGCCGGAGGCCGGCCGCTTTCACATCCTGATCTTCGCGAGCGGTCTTGGCAAAATCGCCGGTCAGGCGTTTCGTGAGGGTGAGGCCTGGCTGATTCCCGCCGCGAGCGCGCCATTTTACATTGAACCTGATGGGCCGCTGAAATTCCTGCGCACCTGGGTGCCGTAAGGGGCGCCGTAACTAACCGATTCCCAACTCGTCCACTCGCTCCAGCGGTGCTCCGCAACGTCGGCAAATGATAGCCGAACAATCGCCGCACACCAGCGGATCAAGAACGGCTGCGTGGCATCGCGGACAATAGTATTCGACTTGCTCAGGAGCCATTTCGGCATGAGTTACTTCATCTGGCATTACTGATACACTAACAACAGAAGCTAGCGCACGTGACATTGACTCGCGCTGTACTTTGTCTCTGGTTCGTCCTTCTCGTTTCTTGTAGCGATCAGCCCCCGCCGGTTCACTCTCTCGGTGACGCTTACGTCGGTCCCAGCACGCTGAGTCTGCGACGGGAATTAGCGCTGAAGTCGCCCGTCTCTGCGACCGTCAAACATGGAGACAAGCTTTCGGTTATCGAGTACCGGCACCGGTTGGTCAAGGTCAGAACTGAGCAAGGCACCGAGGGGTGGACCGAAATGCGACAGCTTCTGACGCCGGAGCAGATGGATCTACTTCGCGGGATGGCCGAGAGCGCTTCGCGTTTTCCATCGCAAGGAAAGGCTACGGTCTTCGAGTCGCTCAATTTACATACCGAGCCCAGCCGCACGTCACCGAGTTTTGGACAGATCTCTGAGAACGGTAAAGCGGATGTACTCGGGCATAAGCTGACGCCGCGAGTCCAGAGCGAGAGTTCCCCGATGCCCACGCCGGTCAAGCCCCCGCCGCGCAAGAGGACCAAGCCGAAATCTTCGCAGACCCGGATCGGCCCGCCGATTCGGCCGCACGCGCCGCCGCCGCCTGCGAACTGGCAGGCTCTCTCGGTTCCGAATGTCGTCACACTCACGCCGCCGCCTCCCGTTGCTCCACCACCGGCGGTAAAGGACGTTCCGATGGACGACTGGAGCCTGGTGCGCGCTCAAGACGGCAAAGTGGGATGGGTTTTGACGCGCCCGTTAAACATGGCGATTCCCGACGAAGTGGGGCAATATGCCGAAGGACATCGCATCACCTCGTACTTTGTTCTCGGGCAAATCCGCGATCGCGACGTTGTGAAAAACAATTGGCTCTGGACCACCATAAACAAGGGCGGCGAGCCGTACGAGTTCGATAGCTTTCGCGTGTTCGTCTGGAGTCTGAAACATCACCGCTATGAAACCGCCTACATTGAGCGCAATATCGTGGGCTACTATCCGACCCAAGTGAGCACCATAGATTCGTCGCCGAGTTTTTCGGTGGTGCTGGAAGGCGTGGATGGGGTGCGCTACCGCAAGACATATTCGTTCGAGGGCTTTCGTGTCCGGTTGGTCGGGAAAGAGCCTTACGCGCCCTCCACTAAGACAGATGCGCCGAGTTTAGCGACGGCCAAGACACCGTCCGAGCCCAAACGCTCGTGGTACGCGAAACTGAGGGACCGGGTTCACCGGCTCTTGCCATGAAGCGGAATCACTTTAATCTCGAAGAGCTTGGGCCAGAGTTTGCCCGTGACGAAGAGCCTGTTGCCCAAAACATCGTAAGCGATTCCGTTTAGGACATCCTCGCTGCCGGTGCGATCGGCGGCCGGTAAGAGGCCCGCCAGGTTAATCCATCCCAGTACACGTCCATCCACCGGAGAAATTCGCGCGATAACGTCCTTTTGCCAGATGTTGGCGTAAATTTCGCCGCGCACCCATTCGAGCTCATTCACATTTGTGACCGGCTGGCCATGATCATGCACCGTGATGCGGCGCTTTTCCTGAAGCGTGATCGGATCCCAAACACGAATCTGGGCCGAGCCATCGTCCATGTAGATATTTTCGCCATCGTTAGTCATCGCCCAGCCTTCCCCTGAATAGTTGAAGGTCCGTTTCACGTGAAAGTTGGATTGGTCATACACGAATCCAATCTCGGCCGTGTAGGTGAGTTGCACGATCTGCTGGTTTAATATCGTGATTCCCTCGCCGAAGTATTGCGGTTCCAGATCGATCTGTTGCAAAACCTGTCCGGTCTCGAGCTTTTCCTTACGGAGCCACGAGCGGCCCTTGAGCCCGGTGCTCTCGTAGAGAAAACCGGCCCGATATTCCAAACCTTCCGTGAAAGCATTGGGATCGTGCGGGTAGGCATGGATCACTTGATAGCCGTACTGCGGAGTTTGCGCGACAGCCGTGAGAACGGCCGCGACCAAGCCGCATGCGATTCGAAATTTATTCATGAAGCAGAACCTTCAACACTCCCGCCTTCGCCGCATTCCTGAATGCGCGCGGCGCATCTTTCAAGGGCAGCACCTCCGATATCATCGCATCCACGCGAACCTTACGGCTCTTGAGCAATCGTAACGCCGGCTCGAAGCGGCCGCAGCGCGAACCAACCAGCGTGATCTCATTGACGATGACCGGCGCCGAATCGATCGATACCAGCCCATGCACCGTTGATTTCATAACCACCATTCCGCGCGGCTGCGTCATTTGTACAGCTTGCCGGAGACCCTCGCCGGATCCAGTGGCTTCCACTACATATTCGTATTTTGCCACCGGCAGTTTCTTCGCGACTTCCGTGCTCACTCCGGCTCGCTCGGCAATTCGCAGCTTCTCCCGGTGTCTTCCGTAGAGATGAACGTCGGCTCCGTGCGCTTGCAAAACCTGGCTGGCCAGTAGCCCCAGTTTTCCATCGCCTAGCACAGCCACGGGCGCGCCGAGCCGGATGCGCACTTGATCGAGTATTTCGCAAGCCGCGGCCAGGGGTTCGACAAACACCGCTTCCTCGGAGGGGATCTCGCGCGGCACCCGGTGCAAATTGCGCTCGGGCAAAGTCAGGAATTCGCGGAAGGCGCCGGGCTGCTTGACGATCCCGAGCACCGTGCGCGTGGGGCAGTGGCGTCCTAATCCGCGGGCGCACCACTCGCATTTTCCGCAAGATAAATTAATTTCGCCAACCACGCGCTCGCCGATCCACCGCCGGTCGTCCGCTTCGACCACTTCGCCCACGAACTCGTGCCCAGGCGTACCGCGAAATCCGTAATAACCGCGCTGCAATTCGATATCCGTGTTGCAGATTCCGCCGTAAAGCAGCCGAACCAGCGCAAAGCCTTCGGGCCGCCGGGGTCGCGCCTGCTTGCGCACCAAGACCCTTCCATTCTCAAGACAAACCGACACCATATTCGGGATACTAATAATCATGCTAGCTGAGTTGGCGTGTTTTGAGCAGCACTGCCGCGCGCGTTTTCCGATCGACGAGGCGATCTACAATTGCCCCGCTTGTGGAACTGGTCTGCTCGAAGTGGTTTTCAAGGAAGGGCACGTGGATGCGCAATCGTGGAAGCATGCCTGGCGGTCCCGGCGCACTTCCAACGACGCGCTCGAACAGAGCGGAGTTTGGCGGTATCGGGAATTGCTGCCGTTCGATGGCCATCATCATCAAGTGGTCACTCTGCGAGAAGGCAACACGCCGATGCTGGATGCGCCGCGGGCGGCTCGCTACGGCGGATTGGATCGTCTCACCTTCAAGCACCAGGGCTTCAATCCCACAGGATCGTTCAAGGACAACGGCATGACGTGCGGAGTTACGCAGGCCGTGCGGTTGGACCGGCAGCGCGTGGCGTGCGTCTCCACCGGCAACACTTCAGCATCGATGGCGGCTTATGCAAGCGCGGCGGGACTGGATCCAATCGTCTTCATTCCACACGGCAACATTTCGTATGGCAAACTCGCGCAGGCTTTGGAGTACGGGGCTCGCACTTTGCAGGTGGAAGCGAACTTCGATCAGATCCTGGCACTGGTGCGGGTCCTGGCCGATCGCCTCGGCATCTACTTGCTCAATTCGATCAATCCGTTTCGCATCGAGGGACAGAAAACGATCATTTTCGAAATGTTGGACCAGCGCGATTGGAACCCGCCGGACTGGATCGTGCTGCCGGGCGGCAATCTCGGGAATACGTCCGCGTTCGGAAAGGCTCTGCGCGAATTGTGCCAGTTTGGGTTCATTCGCAAGTTGCCACGTCTGGCTGTAATCCAGGCCGAAGGCGCGGCACCGTTTTACGAGTTCATGCTGAAGAAAGCCGAATTCCGCAGCATACCCGACCCGCGCACGCTGGCCACCGCTATCCGCATCGGCGATCCGGTGTCATGGCCGAAAGCGTTGCATGAGATTACGGTCACCAACGGAACGGTGGAGAAAGTGAGTGAACAGGAAATCGCCGACGCCAAAGCGATTATCGGGCAATGCGGCATTGGTTCGGAACCTGCCTCGGCGGCAACGCTGGCGGGGATTCGAAAGCTGACCGAAGCGGGAGTGATTCGCGCCGATGAAGACGTGGTCGCGGTTCTAACCGGAAACGTTCTAAAGGATCCGGATTACATTTACAAGTATCACACCGGACAACTGGAAGATCCCGACGGACGGGCGATCGACGCACGGTTCGGAAATCGCCCAGTCGTGGTTCCGAACGACGCGGACGCCATCGCGAAAATATTGGAAGTATGAACTGGGCTTTAACGTCCGGGCCGGCCACCGCGCCGCTCACGTCCGCCGCCACCACCGGGACCACGGCCACCGCCTCCACCTTCGCGTGGAACCATGGGACGGGCTTCGTTGACTACAAGAGCTCGGCCCAGTAAGTCGCGGCCATTGCACGCTTCGATCGCACGGTTGGCCGCGGTGTCGTCGTTTATTTCGACGAACCCGAAACCACGAGCCTCACCGGTAAAACGATCGCGCATCACATTTACGCTATCCACGGCAACACCCGCTTGCGAGAAGAAATCCGTTAAGTCGGCTTCAGTAGCCGCATAAGGGAGATTTCCTACAAATAGTTTCATTGAGAAGGCTCCTTGACTTTCTGAAGAGGCAGGTTCACCGCGGACTCGATACTACCAGCAGGGCCGAAACCGGGAGGAAGGGCTGACTCCCAAAACACCTTTATAGTGTGCCAAAAGTCAACTGGCAAGTCAAAAGCAAATAAGGGTCTAGTAGGTTAGCGCGGCGTTATAAGACCGCCCAGTTTATCGTGCTCGGAGCGGCTACTTTGCCGAAATCGCGTGGAAAATGCTTCCAGGTATTTCAATCCCGTGGCCGTATTGTAAAGCACAATACGCTCATCTGGTTTCAGGAAGCCCTTGGCCAGGAGCTTCTTGAGCCCGGCCAGGCACGCACCGCCTTCGGGTGCGGCGAAAACCCCGGTTGTGCGTGCGATCTCCAGGCTGCCGTCCAGCAACTCCTCGTCGCTCACGGCGATGGCAGTGCCTCCACTTTCTCGAATCGCGGAGAGCGTCAGAACGTCCCCCAGCGGTTTCGGGACGCGAAGCCCGGCGGCCACCGTATGCGCGTCGTCCCAATATTCCGTCTTCAATTCTCCTCGCTCGAACGCCCGCACTACGGGCTGGCAACCGGTGGTCTGAACGGCGATCATTTTTGGGCGCCGGCCCGAAATCCAGCCCAGGGCTTCCAACTCGGCGAAAGCTTTCCACATTCCAATCATGCCGACTCCTCCGCCGGTGGGATACAGGATCGCATCGGGCAAGGTCCAGCCGAATTGCTCGGCGATCTCATAGCCCATGGTCTTTTTCCCTTCGATGCGATATGGCTCCTTGAGCCCGCTGATATCGAACCAGCCTTCGGCGTGTTTGCGTTCGGCGATGATGCGACCGCAGTCGCTGATTAATCCATTAATTAACGTGACGTGCGCTCCGTACGCTTGGCACTCGGTATAGTTCGATCGCGGCACGTCGCGCGGCATGAAGATATGCGCTTCAATTCCAGCGGCGGCGGCGTAAGCGGCTAGAGCACTGCCGGCGTTGCCCGCGGACGCAACGGCGATTTTGGATAAGCCCAGTTCAACACACATCGACACGGTGGATGACATGCCGCGATCTTTGAACGAACCAGTCGGGTTCGCTCCTTCGTCCTTCACCCAGAGGTCGCTTGCGCCGAGGCGCGCGGCCAGCCGGTCAGCCTTCATGATTGGCGTAAGGCCTTCGCCCAGGGACACGATATGTGTCAAATCGTTGACCGGAAGTAGCGGAGCATAACGCCACATAGTCGGCGGCGCCGTTGCGAGCGAGTCGCGGCTCCATGTAGCTTTGGCCTGCTCGAGATCGTATCGGACCAGCAGCGGGCCGCCGCATTCGCAGAGCGTTTGAACTTTTCCTCCTTCGTGGCGACGGGCGCAAACGCTACACTCCAGATGAGAGACGTGAGACATAAGCGAAGTTCGATGATAGCGCGCAAGCTGGTTCTTGGTTGTTTGTTGTTGGTGGTGGGGCTGTACGCGTTGTGCGCCGCCGGAATCTTCTTGCTGCGCTGGATCGATCCTTGGACCACTACGGTGCAAATCGAGCGGCGTGTTCAGGCCGTTCGCGCACATCGTCCTTACAAGAAGCGCTACGAATTCGTGCCGCTCTTGATGATCTCACCGAACTTGCAGCATGCCGTTGTCGCTGCGGAGGATGGCCGGTTCCGCCAGCATCACGGGTTCGATTGGATCGAGATGCAGAAAGTCTTGGAGGACGATATGAAACGTCACAAACTGGGGCGCGGCGGTTCCACCATCACGCAACAATTAGTGAAGAATCTTTTTCTGACTACGGAGCGGTCCTTGGTACGCAAAGGCGTCGAGTCCGCCCTGGTGCCAATGGTTGAGGGCATCTTGACGAAAGATAGAATTCTGGAATTGTACTTGAACGTGATCGAATGGGGCCCGGGTATCTACGGAGCCGAAGCGGCGTCCGAACGCTATTACCACGAGCACGCTTCCGGCGTGAGCCGTGAGCAGGCCGCCCGATTGGCGGCGATTATTCCCGCGCCGCTGAAGCGGAATCCCGAGCGAATGAACGATTACAGCGCTGAGATTCTGTATCGCATGGAACAGACCGGATGGTAGTTCTTTAGCGCGGATAGACCCGCAGGAGCGGAGGATGCGCGTCCGGCTCCAGCAGCCATGCCGTGCGATCCGGATAGTAGCGCAGCAGCTTTTGATTTTCGTCCGGTCCAAGATCGCGAGCCCAGACAATGCGCGCGCGATCGATATCGGCCGCGTTGTGAACCCACTCCTGAAATTGATGCTGAGGCCAGTAGCGAACGAAAACCAACTGCTGGCCGGGTACTGCTTCAAGCTTCCGCTGGATCGCGATGCGTCCTTGGGGATCGCCGTAATTGATGTTGTCCCAGGATTCATAGGGCGTCATCGCGCCGATTAGTTCGTTGTCACGCGAGGCGTGCAATCCATACCAGAAGACGAAATGCGCCGCGCAAAGAAAGAGCAAAATGCGAGCGCATTCTTCGCCCACCGCGTTGCCGCGAATTACCCAGTGGCTGAGCCGTTCCAGGCCTACCACGGAGATTAGGACGAACAGACAGGTGAGCGCGGCAATGTAGTGCGAGTAGAAGTACGGATAAAATGTCGTTCCCAAGCTGAATAGGAAAATTGTCAGGAGGACCCAGGCGAATCGATACTCTCGCAATCCCACGAGAAACGCCGGCACTACCAGAAACAGCGGCGCAAGCATGAAGAAGCGATAGAAGCGAATGCGGGTTGCCCAGCGCGCCCAATAGGCCCCAAACGTGTCGGTGCCAGCCCCGTGAGCTTCCGATTGCGCGTCGTAGTCGAGCTGCTGCTCGCGAGTTAGCGACAGATGCGGCGGCGGGAGCGGCTGCACGGTGAAGGTGGTTGGCACGCCGTATTGATACCGGCTCAGCATGTAGGGGAGCGTCGTCCAGCTACCGGTTGCCTGCTTGTTCTGGAGCAGCATGAGTCCGATGACAGGCACAACTACCAGCGCAGCGATGCCAGCCGGCCTCACGAGACGTCGCAAGTCGGGCATAAAGAACAAGAGCACGCTGAGGACGAGAAAGATCGATTCGTAGGGTCGAGTGAGTAGCTGCAGAGCGAGGCCCAAGCCCAGCAACATTGCATCTCGCCGCCGGCCCGATTTGCGAAGACGGGGCAGGGCTCCGAATACCAGGCAGCCCGCGCAGCCTGAAACGGCGCCGCCCCAATAGCTGTTCATCCATTGATTGAGCGGGCCGAATTCGATGACTGCCAACAGGCCACCGATCAGCGCCCAGCTCCCGGAGACCCACGCCCGAAGCATCCAATAGCACAGCGCGCACAGTGCTCCGATGCTCAGCGCAACGCCGGCCCACGGATGACCGAACAGCGTCCAGCCGAGAGCGAGGATTAAGCCCTGGCCGATTGGAAAGATCGAAACGTACGCGGGCTGCTGCAACACGAAGTAAGTCTCGAAGAACTGGTGGAGCGGATGCGGCAGGTTTGCCAAATGGAAATGCCGGAGCGTGTCGGCGAGCAAGAGGTAGCTGAAATCGTCGGAAACGCCAGGCGTGGGAATCGGATATTGCGGCAATAGGGCGAGCCGGAGCGCGATCGGCAAGATGAAGAGAAGCAGCATGCACCAGCCGGTTTTTTCGGCGAGCCGCGGCTTACGCGGGACGGCGCTCGCGAATAAGACCAATATGAGCGCGACGAACAGTTCGATGAAGTCGGTCGCGCTGAAACCGATGGGATTCAGGGCTGGTAGGAAGGATCGAAACAGGTGGAAGATATACATCGCTTAGTGGACCTGTTCGAAACGTAAGGGTGGTGGGGGGTGGGGAGTGGCCGGTGGGGGAGCGGGCGGTGGCTTCGGCGCTTCCTCGACACGGTACGGGCTCAGCTTGGGCGGAGTGGCGTCTGGTTCCAGCAGCCAGGCGGTGCGGCCCGCGTAGTAGTGCTGCAGCTTCTGATCTTCCCCTGCGCCGAGATCGCGCGCCCAAACGATCCCCGCGTGATCGATGTCCGCTTCGTTGTAGACCCATTCGTTCTGGAAGATGTGCTGCGGCCAGTAGCGTACGAACACCAGTTGCTGGCCTGGCGCGTGGGAGAGCTGTTGGTTCACAATGCTGCGGGGATCGGGGATGACTTGATCGCTGAAGCTCCTCGCATACCAGAACGCGAAATGCGCGAAGCACAGGAAGATGATCAGGCGTGCGGCGAAGTCGTTCCACTGGCTGAGCCGCTCGAGTCCGGTGACGCTGACCAGCACAAATAGGCAAGTGAGCGCGGCCAGGTAGTGAACCTCAAAGAACGGGTAGAAGTTGACGCCCAGTGCGAAGAGCAAGAGCGTGATTGCAACCCACGCGAACCGCCACTCGCGCAGGCTCGTGAAGAAGAATGGAAGCGCGACGTACAAAGGCGCGATAAAGAAGAAACGGTAGAAGCGGACGCGATATTCGAGCCGCAACAAATAGGTCTCGAGGGTCTCCGGTCCGTTTGACCTAAAAGACGTTTGCATCTTGTATTGGAGCTGCTGCTCGCGTGTGAGTTCGAGATGTGGGACAGCGTTCGCTTGCCAGGTGAACGAAGCGGGCACGCCATATTGAAAACGGCTCAACGAGTAAGGAAGGGTGGTCCAACTGCCCGTGACTTGTTTGTTCTGCACGAGCGACAGCCCGACGGCGGGAATTAGTACCAAAGCGGCGGCCAGGGATGGTTTGGCGAGTGCGCGCAGACGCGGGAGGTGGGCTAAAAACATCAGCACGGCGATCGCGAGAAAAATTGTTTCGTATGGCCGCGTGAGCCAATGGATCGCGAGCCCGAGCCCTAGCAACGCTCCATCACGAATACGAGCGGATGTCCGCAGCCGGGGAAGAGCGCCGAATACCAGGCATCCGGCAGCCGCAGCCAGCGATCCGCCCCAATAATTATTCATCCACGGACAGAGTGGCCCAAATTCCAGAACAGCGAGCACGCCGCCGAGCAGCGCCCACCCCGGCGTGGTCCATCCGAGCAGCATCCAGTAGCACAACGCGCACAAAGCGGCGGACGAAAGCAGCACGCCGGCCCAGGGCAGACCAAACAAGACGCGGCCGATCGCCAGCATGAGACCTGGCCCAAGCGGATAAATGGACGCGTAGGTGGGCGTCTGCAATACAAAGGACGTCTCGAAGAATTGATGCAGCGGATGCGCGGGATTCGCGAGGCGAAAGTGAAGCAGCGTGTCAGCCACCAACAGATGCCCGAATTCGTCGTACACCGCTGGCGACGGCACTGGATGATGCCCGAGCATTGCCAAACGAAGGGCAACCGGGAGCAGCGCGAGAATCAGCATGCACCAACCGGTTTTCGATGCCAGCTTACGCGCGTACGGCTCGACGAACGGCCGCGCAACGATAGCGATTGCCGACAACAGCGCTGCCAGGAAAAGCTCGACGAGGTCGCTCGGGCTGAAGATGGACACTGCTGGTTGATACGATAGCTAATTCATGACCATCGTTCCGCGCAGCGCCGAAGAGCTCGCCGAAAGTCTTGCGGAAGCGGGCGCGCACGATCGCCGGGTTACGGTTTGCGGGAACTCGACCAAGGATCGCATGGGCGGCCCGATTTCGCCGGCCGACGTCACTATTTCCACTCGCGCGTTGAACCAGGTGCTCGAGTACAATCCGCGCGACCTCACCGTCAGCGTGGGCGCGGGCATTTCCTATTGCGAGCTGAGCGGCATCTTGGCGGAACACCGGCAGATGATCCCGCTCGATCCGCCGTTCTCCGAGCGTGCCAGCGTAGGAGGCATCGTGGCGGCCAATACCAGCGGGCCGCGCCGCAGGCTGTATGGGAGCGCGCGCGACATGGTGATCGGCATGACCTTTGCGACGCTGGAAGGCAAGCTGGTCCGCACTGGCGGGATGGTGGTGAAGAATGTAGCGGGTCTCGACATGGGCAAGCTGATGATCGGATCGTTTGGCACGCTGGCTGTGATGACGAGTCTGAATTTCCGGTTGTACCCGATGGCCGCGGGGACTCGAACGTTCGTACAGGACTTTGAGCAAATGACCGGCGTGATGGCCGCGCGCGATGAGGTGTTGAAAAGCAGATTGCAACCCGCGGCTATCGACATCCTGAAATTAGCCGGAGGTTATCGGCTGGTGGTCCAAGCCGGAGGCAGCCCCGCGGTTCTGGATCGTTATTCGCGTGAGTTGCCTCGCGCGCGAGTGCGGGAGGGCGGGGAGGAAGATGCGCTGTGGAGCGGCATTCGCGAGGCGACGCCGCGATTTCTGCGCGAGCATGAGAACGGAGCGGTGGTGCGTGTCTCGTGCGTGCTCTCTGACGTTGGCCGCGTGCTGGAAGCTCTGCCGGTTCAGGCTGCGGCTCGCGCAGGTACGGGCGTTTGTTATGGATATTTCGAACAGGCCTCCGATGTTCGCCAGCCGTCAATCGGCACCAGCGCGGTGGAGTTCGCGCCACAAGGTTTTCGCGAAACCAGCGACCTATGGCCGCGGCCAGGAAACGATTTTGCGATGATGAAGAGGATCAAGGACATGTTCGACCCGCGGGGGCTTCTCAATCGCGGCAGGCTGTATGGCCGCATCTGATCTCATAGCATTCGACAAACCCCAGCAGGTTGACCTCGACCGGTGCGTGCATTGCGGATTGTGTCTGAACGCGTGTCCCACCTATCGCGAGCTGCATGTGGAAATGGATTCGCCGCGGGGCCGCATCTATCAGATGGTGCAGGTGGCGAACGGCGCTCCGATCAGTGCTTCGTACGTGGAGCATATCGAGCTGTGCCTGGCCTGCCGCGGGTGCGAAACGGCATGTCCCTCCGGAGTTCAATATGGGCGATTGGTGGAAGCCGCGCGCGCTGAAATCGAGACCAAGAGCACGCGTCCGTGGCGCGAGCGAGCGCTTCGGTGGCTGGTGTTCCGCCGCCTGTTGCCATCCAGACTGAATCTCGAATTGGCCGGAGCGCTGCTCTTCCTGTATCAGGCGAGTGGCCTGAAAAAAGTAACCGGCATGCTCGGCTTTTTGCCGGCGCGGCTGCGTGAAATGGAAAGTCTGGCGCCCGAGATCGAAACGCCGTTCTTCTTCGCTTATTACGGCAAGACGCTGCCGGCCGAAGGTGGGCGCCGGTATCGCGTAGCGGTGCTCGGAGGATGCATCGCCAACATCAGCTTCGCGCGTTTGAACGAAGCCACCGTGCGCGTATTGCGCAAGAACGGCTGCGAAGTCTCGATTCCAGCGAATCAGACCTGCTGCGGCGCGCTGCACGTTCATGCAGGAATTCGCGACGAGGCGCGCAAGCTGGCCCGGCGCAATATCGATGCCCTGCTTGATGGCAATTTCGATGCGATCATCACCAACGCAGGCGGATGTGGATCCACGCTAAAGGAATATTGGGAACTGCTGGAACACGATCCCGAGTACGCAGAGAAAGCCCGGCGATTTTCGGCCTTGGTGAAGGATGTGAACGAATTTCTTGCGCCCATCGAGATGAATCCCGAGATGCGTCCGTTGCCGCTCACAGTAACGTATCAAGACTCCTGCCATCTCGCACATGGTCAAAAAGTCCGCTCGGCGCCCAGGAAACTGCTCGAGTCGGTGCCGGGACTCGAACTGCGGGAGATGCGGCTATCGGATCTTTGCTGCGGGAGCGCCGGTGTCTACAACGTCGTGCATACGGGCATGGCGATGGCGCTGCTCAAGAAGAAAATGGAGCATGTCAATGCCACCGAGGCGGGCGTCATCGCCGCCTCGAATCCGGGATGCATGCTGCAATTGAGAGCGGGCGTCCGAAAGTTCGGACGCGGCCAGCGTGTCGCACACGTGGTGGAAATTCTGGACGAGGCGTATCGAAGCGACGAAGCCAGTTAAATTCCAGCGGAGTACATAATGACAAAAGAGTCCTGGGTCGCTTACTGTTTGGCAGCACTGCTGATCTTCGTGGGGTGTGCCACGACGACATCCGCGGCAAGCGCCAATCCCGCCAAGGCGCAAATCACCATCCTCTATGACGCCTTCGGCAAGCCGTCCGCTATGCAAGAAGACTGGGGTTATGCTGCGCTAGTCGAGTATGGCGGAAAGCGCATCCTGTTCGATACCGGCAACAACCCCGACATTCTTGCGCAGAACGCGAAGGCAAAAGACATCAAGCTATCGAAGCTGGACTTCGTTGTTCTGTCGCACCGCCACGGTGACCACATGGGAGGCTTGGCCTACCTGTTGAGGGTGAACCCCAAGGTGAAGATCTACGCACCGAAGGAGGGGTTCGGCGTCTATGGTGCTGACTTGCCGAGCGCTTTTTATCGCAAGGACCTCTCTCTGCCGCCGGAACAGCGTTACTACAACGGTGCACCGCCCGAAGTCATGCGGTTCGGATCTGCCTGGCCCGGCGCTAACTTCCAGCTCATCGACAAGAACACGGAGATCGCCCCAGGTATCCATCTGGTCGCACTGATCTCTGATAAGCCCGGTACGCTTGAATTGCGCGAGCTGTCGCTTGTCATCAACACGCCTGATGGAATAGTGATCGTTGTCGGCTGTTCGCATCCTGGGATCGACAAGATCGTTGAAGCGGCATCCGCGATTAATCCACGCATTCACCTAATCGCCGGCGGGTTTCACCTCGTGGTGTCGAGCGACACAGACATCGAGAAGATCGTTACGGCCCTACACGACACGTTCAAAGTGAGGTACGTTGCGCCCGGCCACTGCACCGGTGAGCCCGCGTTCACGGCCCTGAAGAAGGCATTCGGTGATCGTTATCTCTACGCCGGGCTCGGCACGACCGTGGCACTAGCTGCTACCCCGGGTCCAATTGCGTCTGCTGGGTCAAAATGAAATTCGTGCTTAAATGCCCATGGTGAAGACTGCGCCGCCGGTCGGGCCATTGGCGGCCATCACCGATCCGCCATTCTGCTCGACAATCGATTGCACGACGTAGAGCCCCAGGCCGGAGATAATGGATTTCGTCGAAACGCGCGGCTGAAAGATTCGCGGAAGCAATTCGACCGAAATGCCCGGGCCGTCGTCGCTCACTACGATTTCGTTTCCGTGCGCGCGCAAGCGTATGGTCTTGGCGCCGGCCTGCGCGGAGTTCAGGAACAGATTGACGAACACGCGTTCCCAGCCGGCCGCATCGCCCTTGAGTCGAAAATCCGCGTCGATCTCGGACGAGAATTCCAACTTTGGCCGGTTCGCGCATTCCAGATAGTCCTGGCAAAACAGGGATGCGTTTTCGATGATCGGAGCCAGCTCAAGCGCCGAGCGATTCGTTTCCAGAATGCTGTGCGCAATACGGTGGCCGCGATCGGCGCTGCGTTGCAGTGTATGCGCCAATTTCTCCCACCTCGGATCGTCTTCCAACAGCTCGGCACTCTCCGAGATGGTCTGGAACACGTTATTCAAATCGTGCACCAAACCTTCCAGCGTCAGGTCTAGAACTGCCATATGGATTTAATCAGCGACTCGCTGTAGTGTATCGAAAAACTCCGGGAAAGACACGGAGGCCGCGCCGGAGTCCAGTATCGTGCACGGTCCATCGGCGGCCAGCGCCGCCACCGAGAACGCCATCGCGATGCGATGATCGCCGAACGAGTCCAGTTCCGCGGCGTGAAAGCTCTGGCGTCCAGGGACCTCGAAGCCGTCTTCGCGCACGGTGATGGCGAGACCCATGCGCGTGAAATTCTCGGCGATGGTCGCGATGCGATCCGTTTCTTTCACCCGCAATTCCCCCGCGTCGCGGACCACCAGGCCCTCCTCGCTTGCGGCTCCCAGGACCGCCAACACGGGAATTTCGTCGATCAACGCGGCCGCGCGCGCTTTGTCCAGCGATAGGCCTCCGACGATGCGCGATGTGCGAACCAGCAGGTCACCCATGAGTTCGCCGCCGATTGAGGTCACACCCAGGATCTGGATTTGGGCGCCCATTTCCGCGAGAAAATCGAGCAGTGCCGATCGCGTCGGGTTGAGTCCCACGCCGTGGATGGTGAGGCTGGATTCGGGCACGATGAGAGCAGCCACCAGGAAAAACGCAGCCGCCGAAAGATCGCCGGGGACGCGCAGTTCGCGGGCCTGGAGCCGCGGCCGTCCGGTGATTGTGATGGACCGTTTCTCGACCTCCACGTCGGCGCCAAATTCGCGCAGCGCCAGCTCGGTGTGATCGCGAGTGCGCACCGGCTCATGCACGGTGGTCCGCCCCTCGGCGAACAGCCCGGCCAACAATACGCAGCTCTTCACCTGGGCGCTTGCCATCGGCAGAGTGTACTCCATGGGATGGAGCTTGCCGCCGTGAATCGTGAGTGGTGGAAAACGGCTCTCGCGCGCTTCGATGCGCGCTCCCATCTGCGCGAGCGGCTTCATGATGCGCTCCATCGGGCGGCGCGAAAGAGATTCATCGCCGCCGATGCGAGTCACAAACGGCTGTGCGGCTAGAATACCCGAAAGCATCCGAATGGTGGAACCTGAGTTACCCGCGTCCAGCATGGCGTCAGGCGCGTGCAATCCTTCCAGGCCGCGGCCTTCGATGAGAACGACGCCATTGTCCTTCTCAACGCCCGCACCCAGCGCCCGCACGCAGGCCAGGGTCGACTGGCAATCCGCCCCGCTCGAATAGTTCGCAATCTTGGTGGTGCCTTCCGCGATCGCCGCCAGCATCGCGTAACGGTGGGAGATGGATTTGTCGCCCGGAAGCAGGACCGCGCCACTGAGGGAACGGGCCGGAGAAATTCTCTCTTGCATGGAAGTAAGAGTGTAGCGTACTGGAATCACGCCGCGGCGATATTTTGCCCCGCGCTCACTGCCGCGCCAATCACGCCATTTTCATCGCGGTTGGGCACCACCTCAAAGACATAACTCTGCAGCGGGCTCATCTTCACCATCTCGTGAAGATATTGGTGCAGGAGGTTGAGATCGAGATGCTTGGCGTTGAATCCAGAGATGAAGAATTTCCCGGGGCCGGCCAGGTGAATGGAATTCGCAGTGGCCGCCGCTAGCGCGCGATGCCACAGTTTCACGAACTCGACGCAACGCTGGTCGTGTTTCCGGGCGATCTCAAACACCTCATCCGGCTCCATATCCAGAAAGCGGAGGCGCATCGCGCGGTGCCCCATGATGCCCTCCAAATGTCCCACGCCGCCGCAGCCGCAATGCCGCTCGCGCGGATCCAGCGATACCACTACGTGGCCGCCCTCCCAAACTCCTTCGCGCCGTGGATATACTCCGAACCCGATCCCATAGCCGAGCGTCCAAACGCGGATGAACCGATCCAGATATCCGTGTGTTGCCGCAAGACCGGCGGCCAGGACGTCGGCATCGTTGTAAACGTACACCGGCGCGCTGATTCCGTGTTCGCGCAAGGCCTGCGCCACCAACTCCTGCATATTGGCGCCCTTGAGCTGGCGGAGATTGGGCGACTCCTCGATAAAGCCGCAGTTGATGATGCCAGGCAGTCCGACGCCGATCGCGTCCACGGTTTGTCCGGCTGCCACCGTCCGGATCTCTTCGGCGAAAAGCTTCGCAATTCCAGCGGGCGGCGTACTTTGCAACGGTTCGGCGGCCCCGGCGTCCTCTTCACGCACGCGTAGCGCGCCAACCAGTTTCTCACCCTCTACAAGGCCGGTTGCAATGCGCTCGCCGGTGGTGATCCCAATTGTCCGGCCCATGTTTTTTGGCAGGCACGCGCCTGCACTACCTCCATTCTCTTCCTAACAAGCGCTTACATCCTCGTCAGTTTGTTCAGCCCATTGAATGCGGCCGCTTTGTAGCACTCCGCCAATGTCGGGTAATTGAAAACAGTATCAATGAAATACTCCACCGTGCCGCCCAGAATCATCACTGCCTGGCCGATGTGCAGCAACTCGGAAGCTCCCTCGCCGATCACGTGTACGCCCAGCACCTGCTTGGTTTCGCGATGGAATATCAATTTCAGGCGGCCGGTGGTGTCGCCGCGAATCTGGCCTCGCGCGATTTCGCGATAATACGCCACTCCCACTTCATAGGGGACGTCCTCGTCAGTGAGCTGCTCCTCCGTCTTTCCAGTGAAGGAGATTTCCGGAATGGTATAAATGCCGTAGGGATAACTGGCCGGATTGGAGACCACGGCCTTGCCGAAAGCTCCGGCTGCCGCGATGCGGCCCTGCTCCATGGAAACCGACGCCAGACTCGGAAAGCCGATTACGTCCCCGACAGCGAAAATGTGCGGTTGCTCGGTGCGGTATTCGGCGTTCACTTTAATGCGGCCGCGCGCGTCGGCTTGAACCCCGGCCGCCGGCAGATTCAGCTCCACCACGTTGCCCTGCCGTCCCACGGCATACAGCAGAGCATCGCCGGAGAGCTTCTTCTTGCTCTCAAGGGTGGCTGTCACTTTACCATCCGGCGTCTCTTCCACGCTTTCCACTTCTTCGTTCAGACGCATTGTGACGCGATGATCGCGCAAATTGTAAGACAGGGCCTCCACCATCTCGGAATCCGCGAACTCGAGCAAGCGCGGCCGCTTTTCCACCAGAATCACGCGCACGCCCAGGGCCGCGAACATACAGGTGTACTCGACGCCGATTACGCCGCCGCCCACCACGATCAAGCTCTTGGGAATCTCGGGCATCTCCAACACCTGATCGCTGTCGATGATGTTGCGGCCGTTGATCGGCACTTTGGTGGAGTCCGCCGGTTTCGTGCCGGTCGCGATGACGAAGAACTCCGCGCAGTAAGTCTGTTCGCCGCGGGAACTGGTGACACGTAACGTGTGTTGATCGATGAAGGTCGCGATTCCCAGGATCAGCTCAACGTTGTTGCGGGACAATTGCGCCTGGATCACGTCCACTTCGGTCTTGATCACGTGCTGGACCCGAAACGCCAGGTCCGCCATGGTGATCTTTTCCTTGACGCGATAGTTCACGCCGTAAATGTTCTGATAATAATAGCCGGACAGATGCAGGACGGCCTCGCGGAAGGTCTTGCTGGGAATCGTTCCGGTATTGACGCAAACTCCGCCAACCAATTCGCGCCGCTCGATCAGCGCAACACGCTTGCCCATCTTGGAGCCCTGGATGGCCGCGCGCTGCCCCGCCGGACCGGAACCGATGACGATAAGATCGTAAGTTTGCACGTTGAACTAATTTAGCGCAAGCCGGTCGAGAGTCGCACCAAAGCAGGGTTGCGGTTCGATGTCAATCACGTCAAAACGGGATGGTCAGGAAAGTTTTACCGAATCGCATTTGTCCGGCAAGCCGGGAAAAGCGCACTTGTGGGCCGTAGAAGATTGAAGTACCATGCTCGGAGGCATGCTCTAGGCTAAAAGTACTATTAGTTTGCATTTGGCCGGAGACGTGCTATCTTATTCCGAGAAGGAGATCGGTAATGTCACTTCGTAACACACCTGCGATTTTAGGGGTTTTGGGTATACTGACGCTCGGGAGTGTAGGCTGCGCCACGAAAAAGCATGTTCGTGAAGCCATCGCACCCGTCCAGAACCAAGCCAATCAGACTCAGGCCCAGTTGGGCACGCTGCAAACATCGACGGAAGCTCACAACAAGCAGACTGACCAAGCTATCGGTGATCTGGACCGCCAGGTTGCGACGGCCGATGAAAAGGCCGCTGATGCCGGCAAGAAGGCGGCCGAAGCCGCTGCAGCCGCCGCACAGGCGAATAGCGCCGCCGCCGCCGCCGCCCAGCAAGCTCTAGCTGCGAACAATCTCGCGCAACAGACTGGAACCAAACTGGATACAACTATCCGGAACCTTGACAACTACAAGTTGATCAGCACGTCGCCCGTCTATTTCGGTCTTGGCAAGAGCGTCCTTGCGAAGGACGAACAGGCGAAGTTAGACGACACCGCTCAAAAGCTGGAAGGCATGAAGGGCTACATCGTCGAGGTGGAAGGCTTTGCGGACCGAACGGGCAACGTAGCGTTTAACCGCGATCTGGCCCGCAAACGTGCCGATGCCGTGGTTCACTACTTGGCGGTGCAGCACAACATCCCCCTGCGATCCATTCGCGAACTGGGTGTCGGCAGCGACTTCCCGGATGCGGATAATAAGACCCGCGCGGCGCGCAAGGAAAACCGGCGCGTGGATGTGAAGATCTACAGCTTGGATATCGCTGGCGGTGGGGCACAGGCCTTCAATTCCTCTCCGGCTTCGGCGCAGTAAGGGTTCTCTCTAACAACCGACCTGCGAAGCGCGGGTGAATGGACACAAATTGTGGCTGTTCATCCGCGTTTTGCTTTTGCTATCGTGAGAGCGATGATAGCCAGATTTGCGGGCGCACTCGTGGTGGGGGCAATTCTGCTTTCACAGATGGCCGGCGCGGCCGAGACATTCGCACCCCTCGATGCATGGAGAACGGCCGTCGCCAGTGGCGATCATGACGCCCTGGCAAAACTCTACAGCCCCGGAGCGCAGGTCTTTACGAGCCGGGACAAGCCGCCCATCCCGCTTCAGAACGAATTGGCTTTCTGGGCGGATATGAAAGCCCGGGGACTTACGGGCCTCAATCCCAGGCTGCTGGAAATTACCACTACCCCTGACAAAACACAGCTGCGGCTACGGGTTTCGGTTACGTCCGGCAATGTGCGCCAGTACGCCGCTGTTCGACAGGAATGGGTGCATCAGCCGGACGGCTGGAAAATCGTGACACTGAGACGCAATCCATTCGACAGCGAACCGGTGCGCACCCTGCCGCAGCCTGCCGCGCCCAACGTAAAACTCTATTCGGAACCGCGCGAGGCAGAAGCGGAATTGAAAGTGGGCCTGGCTAAGGCTGGCAAGGAACACAAGCGCGTGCTCGTGATCTTCGGCGGCAACTGGTGCTACGACTGCCATGTGTTGGATGCCACCTTCCATTCCAAGGACTTCGCGCCTCTGGTTGACGCGAACTACGTCGTCGTCCATATCAACATCGGAGACGAAGGGAAGGATAACAACGATCTGGCGGCCCGGCTCGGCGTGGCTCTCGATAAAGGCGTGCCTAGCCTGGGCGTGCTGGAGGCGGATGGAAAAGTAGTTTACGCGCAAAAGAACGGCGAGTTCGAAGCCACCGAGAAGATCGGCCCCCGGGATATCCGCGCGTTCCTCGAGAAGTGGAAACCTGCGGCCAGCCGCTCTTAGTGGAAGCTTCCTGCCAGATCCTTGGCCAGCACTTCCGCTCTCTGCGCCAGACTCTTGGCGCCCGGAAGGTCGGAGTTTCGGGAAGTCTGCGCCTGCTGCATGATATTCCGGATTTGTGCGACAAGCCTCTGTTGATCGTTACTCAGCGTCCGGTTCGCAATGCCCGCAAGACTGGCTTGTGCGCGCGAAAGGCTCTGGTCGATGGCGGCGTTGTACTGCCGCTGCTGATCCGGCGTCACGATGTCTCCGAGCTGCGGCGCTTGTACCGGAGCGATGGCCGGGGATGGCTGCGGGCTGGCCGGGGCGCTAGGCGCGGCTGCTGAATTCGAGGGCTTGCGAGGAGCCGCGGGCGAGGGCTGTGCGGGCGGTTGCGAAGTTGGTTGTGAAGCGGGAGTCGGTGGCTCTACCGGAGGCTGGCTTGCAGCGGCTGCTGGCTGTGGCGCAATCGGAACGACTGGAACCACCACCTGCTTCTTGCTGCACGCCAGCTCACAGGCAAACAATGCGATAAGGGCAGTTCGATTAAGAAGTGGTAGTGGCGGAGGCGAGCACTTCACGTTCGTGGTCGATCATCCTTGGAAAGCGCAGCCGGAACATGGTGCCCTTTCCTGGCTCGCTGGTAAAGTCGATTGTACCATTGTGCAGTTGAACCACCCGAAAAGTGGTAGCAAGCCCGATTCCCGAGCCGTTCTCTTTCGTGGTGAAGTACAGTTGAAACACGCGGCTCTGAATTTCCAGAGGGATCCCGGGACCGGCGTCGCGGACCGTGAGTACACACTCATCGCCATCGAATGCTGTTCGCGTGGCTAACGTTCCGCCGGCCCGCATCGCTTCCAGGCCATTGCTGATCACGTTGAGAATCGCCTGCTTTAGCAGATCCGGATCTCCGTTGATCCAAAGCTTGTCTTCAAATGCGGATTCGAGCTGAACGTGGTTCGCATTGGCCTCAACCGAAACCAGCGCCAGGACTTGTTGCACCAGCTCATTGAGGTCGATGGGAGCGTACTTGAGATCGACCGGCCGGTTGAAGTTCAAGAACGTCTTCACCACTGAATCCAAGCGCTTGATCTCCCGGCCGATAACATCGATCTCCGGCTGCTGTCCGGTCAGCTTGCTCCTGAGCACTTCCAGATGCAATGCCATTGCGTTGAGCGGGTTCTTGATCTCGTGCGCCACCCCTCCGGTGAGACGGCTGATGGCGGCCAGCCGCGTGGAGAAATCCAGCTGGCGCTCGAGCTGCCGCCGGCTTTCCACGTCGCGCAGTGTAATCAGCACTCCCATGCTTTCCTGGCCGGCACTTCTGTTCAGAATCTGCACGCCCACCGCCAGACGCTGCTGCACTCCATCAGCGCGCGGAACAACCACGTTCCGTTCTCCCACGGACTCTTTGTTGCGAACCGCGCTTCCGATGATCTCGCCCAATATGGAGGACGGAGGAAACAGCTCGTCCAGGGTGCGTCCGGCCATTGCGGCACGCGTTGTGCCCAGCATGCGTTCGACCGGCTCACCGGCCATCAGAAGCCGCCCGGTATTGTCGAAAAGCAGCACGCTTTCTTCCAAGCGTTCGAGTAATTGTTCGATGTTGGTGCGCAGCTCACTGGCATCCTGCTTGGCGCCTCGGTATTGCTCGTCTAATAGACTAAGTTTCGAGTGGACGTCGGCGAACTCACGAGCTTCCCGAGGGTTCGGCGCGGTAGAAGCGCCAAACTGGCCGGTACGAATCAGATCGATGCTCTGGCTCACGCGCTGCAAAGGATCGATGATTAAATTGGGCAGAATGGCGCCTAATAAGATCGCGACGCACAGCGCCAGCGCGAAGGCCAGCACCAGGCTTTTCAATGCCGGTTCTACTTCGTGTTTCAAAAGAACCGATCGGATGACAATAGTGACGTTGAACAGCACTTGCTTTCCGCCCTGAAGCCCGGTGGGCTGTGTCACCAGATAATTCTCGCGGCGGGTCATCAGGTCCCACAGATTCACAGCCCACCAGCGGCGTTGGATATCGTGGATATCATCGGCGCCCGCCAGGACGCTTGTCTGCGTTCCCGCCGGCGACGCTGCCAGGATATTGCCGTGCGCGTCAGTCACCAGAATGGCCAGCGCCAAATCCGCTTTCGCCATTGCGCGGTTGAGCATGTCGTTGACATCCGGATCGCTGCGGATAATCCCCGTCCAGGCGTCCTCCCACTCGGCCGCCGAAGTGGGCTGGATGCCGCGTCGGGCCATCGCCAGGTTGAGATGGTTCTGCAGGTACAGGTTGAAGTACTCAGCCACCAGATCGGCCCGATCCGCCGCGCCTTCAAAGGACACCCGCGTGAAATCCGACAGATACAGCAGCGACATCACGACCACTACCAGCGCGACCAGCGCTACAATGGGACGGCGAAGCCGGGACTTCAAGGACATCTAAACGCTCGTGCCGGCCTCGACCTCGGCGGAGCCATACTCCTTGAGCTTGTTGAAAAGAGTTTTCAAACTGATGCCGAGGATTTCGGCCGCTCGCGTTTTATTGTTGCGAGTGTGCTGAAGCGTAACTTGAATGAGCGCCTTCTCAGCCTCCGCCACCGTGGTTCCCACCGGCAATCGGACCACGTCAGGTTCCGCCTCTTGCTGCATCGGACGGGCCCCGGCGGGCACGCCAAAGTCACGCGGAAGATGATGCTTGGTGATGGTCCCTTCGCCGGCCAAAATCACCGCGCGCTCCAGCACGTTGCGTAGTTCGCGCACGTTCCCAGGCCAGGAGTAGCGCTTCAGCTGCTCCCGCACTTCGCCATTGACGTCTACCACACGCGTCTCGTGCTTGCGATTGAGCATTTCGATGAGCGCTTCGGTGAGCACGCCCAGGTCACCCTCGCGTTGGCGCAGCGGCGGCAGCGGAATCTGAAAGACATTCAAGCGGTAGTACAGGTCTTCGCGCAGCTCGCCTTTGCGCAGTGCCTCCTCCAACACTTTGTTGGTGGCGGCGATTACGCGCACATTCACGGCCATCTCGGCTTTTCCGCCCAGACGTCTCACGCACGAATCTTCCAGTACACGCAGCAGCTTGGCTTGCGTGGCAACCGGCATCTCGGCGATTTCATCCAGCAGCAACGTCCCGTGCTGCGCCAGCTCGAAGCATCCGGCCCGCCGCTCCACCGCGCCCGTGAAGGCGCCCTTTTCATGGCCGAACAGTTCGCTCTCCATCAGCGTTTCGGGCAGCGCCGCGCAGTTGATCGCCACAAATGGACCATCGCGCCGCGGACTGAGATGGTGGATCGCGCGCGCCACCAATTCCTTGCCCGTGCCGCTTTCGCCCGTCACCAGCACCGCCGCCTTGGACGGCGCCACCTGCCGGATCAGGGAAAACACTTGTTGCATTGCCGAACAAGTTCCTACCAGGTCCACCAGCACGCCCTGGTAAAGCAGTTGCCGTTGCAGGCGTTCCGCTTCCTCAGCCAAACGGCTTTGCGTTGCCGCGCGTTCCAGCAAAACCTTCAAGGCGCTGGGCTGGATTGGCTTTTCCAAGAACCAAAATGCGCCCAGGTCGTGCATGGTTTGAACGGCAGTCTCAATATTGCCGAACGCCGTCAGCACGATGGTGGTCGGCAGAATGTTCAGCGATCCCAAGCGCTTTAACAGATCGAAGCCATCCATGCGGGGCATCATCAGATCCGTTATCAAAACGTGAGGAGGCGACTGGTTGAACTTCTCCAGTGCATCCTGGCCGTCAAAAGCTGTCTCCACGACAAATCCCCAGGACTGGATCATCTTGGCGAGCCCAGCCCGCTGGTTATCTTCATCGTCGGCAACGAGGACGCGAATGTGAGTGGTGGATGGGGCGGTTGGCATTCACTCTAATTGTAACGATCTAGCCCGTATCCTGTACAAAGACGCTGAAATTGCCAACAGAATGGCCGTGGCCAAAGAGATGCAAAGCGAAATCGGCAGGATCGCCGGGCGGAATTCCATTCGAAGCTGGTGGGCGCCGGCCGGTACAACCACACCGCGTAACGCAATATCCACGGGGTGGATGGCCGCTGGCTGTTCGTCGATCCAGGCCTTCCATCCGGGATAGTAGGTCTCCGAAAGAACCAGCAGAGAGACGCGAGCAGTCCGCAGTGACAAGTCGATCCGGGAGGGCTCGTACTTGATAACTTTCACGTCACCGGCGGTGCTCAAATCATCGTTAGGGGAAAGATCGATCTTCTGGTCGGTGATGGCCGTTTCATGGAGATCGATCCGCCCGTGCTCGATCAACTCATGCGCTTCCGCGAGCGAAGCCACTGGCTGGACGCGGCCCACGAAATAGAACCGGGGCAGAACGGCCGTATTTTCGAAAACCTCGGTGCCTGGCAGGCTGGCGACATGCCGGAATTTCGGAAGCGCGGCAAAGCGCGGAATATCGGCGGCGCGCGTGAGCACGTACCGCACATTCATGAGATCCAGCACCGGCGAATCAAGCTTTTCGACCGGATAGTACCAACCCGCGCGATTCCCGTCGTGCAGAAACAGGCGCAGTTGAATGGTGTTCTCGAGCGCCAGCGGACTGATTCCGCTCGCGCTGGGGACTTGCAGAATCGGCGCGCCGTAGGTCCATTCCATGCTCGAATCGACGGTATCGATTCGCCAGGGCGGAAGGCTCTGATTAACGTAACGCCGAACCTCACTCAGCATAACGGCGTTGCCGTCGAAAGCGTCGCGCGTCACACCGGGAGCTTGCTGGACCGACTGACTGTTCATCGGCCGTCCGGAGCCAACCAGGAACAGATCCAAGGCGATAATCGCGCCGATCGCCCAGCGCACGGGATTGGGGATTCGGATGGCATCCAGACCGATGGCGGCGAGCCCGGCCATGGTCAGGCTGAAGATGCAATAGGTGTACTCAGGATGAATGCCGATGCGCACCTGCTCCGGTAAAAGCGGAAATAAGATTCGCCATAGGATGGTCTTATCGCCCAGCATCCATAACATCCCGAAAGCGAGCATGAGCGCGAACAGCGCGGTGGTCCGGTTGCGCTTTGCTGCCAACGCAAATATCACCAGCAGCAATCCTGCGACGCTGCTGTACAGGTAAAGAAATGTCGGATCGCCCGGGCCACTGAAACGGCTGATATCGAATAGGTTGTAGTGGTTCGGCGCGATTAGCGAGATTAAGCTCTGCCAATAAAGGCCGCCGCCGGTGCCTAGCCAGTCCACGCGATACTTCGCCACGCTATATTCGGTGAGCTGGGTGGTGGGAATGAATGGGACTGCGGCCAGCAAAACGCCCAGCACGCAGCCACAACAGGTGAAGGCCAAGGCGCGAACGTGGCCGATTCGCAAGATGACAAGCAGCAGCGCGAACATTACAGTTGATCCGAATACAGCGACCGTCGCCTGCGGGAATCCGCCCCACACCGACAACCCTAGCGCCAGGGCCAGCACGGCCAACCAATCCAAACGCGACTTGTGCCTCAATTTCCAAACAGCAAGCCAAGCCAGCGGCATCCAAGCAGCGGCCATCATCGAATCGATGTGCTCGGCCCGCGATGCGAAGTAACTTCCGGTCTCGAACATTACCGCGCCGGTCCATGCGGCAGCGGGCCGCAGGTCGAGCGCACGGAACAGATGGTACGCCGCCACGCCTGCGATCCATACCTGTAAAACGACCGCCCATTCGAGAAGAATGGGCAGGCTGGACCACGACCATCGGCTGCTGATCAGGGCGCTCGCGAACACGAGTGGATGAAAGAAACAGGCCTGGATGTTCGCGTAAATGGGATAGCCGCAATACGTGTAGGGATTCCAAAGAGCGAAGTGGTTTTCGACCAGTTGGTCGCGGAGAACCGTGATCAGCGGGAGCTGCACGCCGCGAAAATCCCAAGGAAAGGTGTATTGGGCGCTGAATAGCGGCTTGTGAAAGAACAGCACTACCACGGCGAGCAGCGACAGGTAGACATAAGCGGAGTTGCGCCGCGAGGCTCCAATCCCCAATCCCCAACGTCCTTGCCCGTCCCGTATCATATTTCTTTGGACCTTGTGCGCACGTCTATCCTAGCCGTTCTCATCGCGGCGTGTCTCACGCCAGCCTTCGGGCAGCGTGAGCTTTCGGGATCGGCCGAAGCCCGCCAGGCGCTCGATCGTCTGAACGTAGTGGGCAGCGTTCTGATGATCGCCGCGCACCCCGACGATGAAAACACCGCGCTGCTCGCTTATCTGTCGCGCGGGCGCAAGGTTCGGACCGGTTATCTATCGCTCACTCGCGGCGAAGGCGGACAAAATCTGATTGGCGCCGAGCAAGGCGATGCTTTGGGCATCATCCGCACCGAAGAGCTGCTGGCCGCCCGGCGCATCGACGGAGCCGAGCAATTTTTCACCCGCGCCATCGATTTCGGCTTTACCAAAACTCCGGAAGAAACCTTCGAAAAGTGGGGCCGCGAGAAAATTCTGAGCGACGTGGTTTGGGTGGTGCGCCGATTCCGTCCCGACGTGATCATCCTGCGGTTCAGCGGCACGCCGCGCGACGGTCATGGCCAGCACCAGGTTTCCGCCATTCTCGGCCGGGAAGCGTTCACCGCCGCCGCCGATCCCAAGAGATTTCCGGAGCAACTGCAATGGGTCCAGCCCTGGCAGGCCAAGCGTCTGATGTGGAATCCCGGCGCGTTTACCAAGGAGCAGCGCGAAGAGGTCGAGAAAATGCCCAACCGCATCGTCGTCGACCCAGGCGATTACGACCCTGTACTGGGCCATTCCTATGCGGAAATTGCCGGCATGTCGCGCAGCATGCATCGCAGCCAGGGGATGGGCGCGGCAGAGCGCAAAGGATCGGCAAAGGACTTCCTGATCACGCAGGCCGGCCCCGTGGCCACGCACGACATCTTCGACGGCATCGACATCACGTGGAATCGCGTCCCCGGCGGAGCGGCTGTGGGAAATGTTTTGGCTGAGGCCGCAAAGAAGTTCGATCCCGAGAATCCCGACCATATTGTTCCCCTGCTGCTCAAAGCGCAAAAGGCCATGGCGTCGCTGTCGAAACCGCTGCCGGAAGGAAAACCGAAAGAGTTGAGCGAAGCTATCGCTTTCTGTTCCGGCTTGTGGCTGGATGCGACGGCGGATAAGTTCGCCGTGACGCCCGGTGGTGGACTCAAATTCGATGCGACTGCGCTCAGTCGCGATCACCTGGCGGTGCAGGTGACGTCGATTGATATCGACGGCATCGCAAAGGCCACGGCGCCCACTCCAACGAAGTCCAAATTCGGCGAAGTGCTGCCGTTCAACGAACCCCAGGTCTTCGCATTCACGGCCACCGTAGGCGAGCACCAGCCGTTGTCGCAGCCTTATTGGCTGGTCGAGCCGAAGCAAGGCGACAACTACACCATCCCGAACCAGCTCGAAGTCGGCCTGCCCGAGAATCCACCACTATTCAATGCGCATTTCCACTTGCGGATCGAATCAGAAGACGTCGAAGTGGTTCGTCCCGTCGAGTACCGTTACATCGAGCGCGCGCAGGGCGAACTGACGCGTCCGGTAATCGTGGAGCCGCCGATCGCGTTGCAGTGGTCCGAGGCGGCCATGCTGTTTCCGCAAGGGGCAGCGAAAACTGCCGATTTGCAGGTGAAAGCGAACATCGCAAAAGCAGAAGGACAGGTTCGAATACAAACGCCCCCCGGCTGGAGAATCTCGGCGAATTCGGAGCATTTTGAGCTCGTGGACGCAGGCCAACAAAGCGCGCTTTCGTTCCAGATCACACCGCCTTCCGGTGACGCGCAAGGTCTGCTCCAGGCCAGCGCCCAGGTGGGCGATCAAACCGTCTCCACCGAGATGGAGACCATCAACTACCCGCACATTCCTCCGCAGGTTTTGTTCCCGCCCGCGACCGCCAAATTGGTGCGCGCCGACGTCCGGCTGCTGTCGAAAACTATCGGCTACGTGATGGGCGCGGGTGACGAAGTGCCGCAAGCCTTGCAGCAACTCGGTGCGGACGTGATACTGCTGGGACCGGAGGACCTCGCGGGCGGCAATCTCAATCGCTTCGACACTATCGTGACCGGTGTGCGCGCGTACAATGTCCGGCCGGATCTGCGTGCCAATGAAAGCCGGCTGATGGATTACGTCAAGAACGGCGGCACACTGGTGGTGCAGTACAACGTGGCTGACGGCCAAAATCCTTTCGGCGGCATCACGCTGCTTTCGAATATCGGCCCATACCCTCTGACTACCGGCCCGGAACGCGTAACCGTGGAAGAGGCGCCTGTTCAGTTTCCAAATCCCGCCAGCCCATTACTGCACCAACCGAATGAAATTACAGCGCGCGATTTCGACGGATGGATTCAGGAGCGCGGCCTTTACTTCGCGTCGAAATGGGACGACCATTATCAGCCCTTATTCGAGACTCACGACCCCGGGCAAAAGCCGCAAACCGGCAGCACGCTATACACGCGCTACGGCAAAGGCGCCTACGTGTTCACCGCGCTCTCGTGGTTCCGCGAATTGCCGGCTGGCGTTCCAGGCGCATTCCGCATCTTTGCGAATTTGTTGAGTGCCGGGAAGACGCTGTGAGCGGCGCTTCCGATCGGCCGCCCCGCGTCACCAATCCTCCAGCCCGCGTTATAGATGACGAACCACCTCCGATCCTCGGCACCTGGCGGCGCATCTATATCGTCGTCCTTTGCTATCTCGCATTCCTGATCACCGTGCTCTACCTTTTCGGTCGAATCGTTCGTCCATGAGGCCACTCGATTGGGCGGTGATGTTTTGCTGGCTGGTCTTCATCGTCAGCTATGGCCTGTATCGGGGACGCGGCAGCAGCACCATGAACAAGTACTTGCTGGCCGGCAAATCCATGCCCTGGTATGCCATGGGGCTATCGATTATGGCGACGCAGGCCAGCGCCATCACCTTCATCTCAACCACCGGTCAAAGCTACACCGATGGCATGCGCTTCGTGCAGTTTTATTTCGGGCTTCCGATCGCGATGGTGATTCTTTGCGCCACCGCCGTCCCGATTTTTCATCGCGCCAACGTCTACACCGCCTACGAGTATCTGGAACAACGCTTCGATGCCAAGACGCGCTCGCTGGTGAGCTTGATTTTCTTGATTCAGCGCGGTCTCGCCGCGGGCCTCTCGTTGTACGCTCCGGCCGTCGTGCTCTCGATTATCCTGGGCTGGCCCGATCGCGCCACCACCATTGTGATGGGCGTCCTGGTGATGACCTACATCTCGTTCGGCGGCATCAAGGCCGTCACCTGGGCCGACGTTCAACAGATGTCGCTCATTCTCTGCGGACTGGTGCTGGCTCTGGTGCTCGCGATCCATCTTCTTCCGCACAGTGTCTCCTTCGCCGACGCTGTGTCGCTCGCCGGAGCCGCGGGTAAGCTGAACCCCGTGACTTTCAACTTCGATTGGGATGATCGTTACAACATTTGGAGCGGCCTGATCGGCGGTATGTTCCTGGCGCTGGCCTATTTTGGCTGCGATCAGTCGCAAGTGCAGCGCTACCTCACTGGAAAATCCATTACTGCCAGCCGCCTCAGCCTGCTGTTCAACGCCATGGCGAAAATTCCGATGCAGTTTTTCATTCTATTCATCGGCGCCATGGTGTACGTGTTTTTCATTTATGAACGGCCGCCGCTGCTGTTTCAGCCTGTGGAACTGAAGAACGTTCAGCACGACGCGCGCTTCCCGGCGGTGGAGCGCCGCTATCAGCAGGCCTATGCCGATCGCAAGCAAGCGGCCGATGAGTACGTCCAAGCCAAGCACGCCGGCGATCGCTCTGCCCGCCAAGCCAGCATCGAACATTACCGCGCCGCGCAACAAGAGCTCAACGATGCTCACACCGCGGGCGAGCACCTGGTTGGAAAAGAATTCGACGACACCAACTACATTTTTCTGTCGTTTGTGACGCGCTATCTTCCGGCCGGTGTGGTCGGCCTGATTGTCGCCGTGATTTTTTCAGCGGCCATGTCTTCCGCTTCCGGGGAGATCAACTCGTTGGCAACGGTTACGGTGATCGACATTTACCGCCGGCACATCAAGCCCGAAGCTTCCGATCGGCACTATCTGGTCGCCTCCCGTTTCGCTACGGTCTTTTGGGGATGTTTTGCGATGGGCTTCGCGCAGTATGGCAGGAACTTTGGGGCTCTCATCCAGGCCGTCAACGTAATCGGATCGCTATTCTACGGCGGATTGCTGGGCGTGTTCGTGCTGGCGTTCTTCTTCCGGGGCGTCGGCGCGAACGGTGCGTTCTTCGGCGTGCTGGCGGGCGAAGCAGCCATATTTCGCCGCCAACCTGTTCACCAAAATCTCATTCCTGTGGTACAACGTGATCGGCTGCGTGGTGGTGGTTCTGGTGGGCTTGGCCGTGTCTCGCGTTTTTGATCGCCCAGGCGACGCCCAGGGCGCTTTACAGCAGCTCCGCCATAGCTGAAGAAATACGGAATCTCAATCGCCGCAGTCTCCGGCGCGTCCGACCCATGCACCGCGTTCCGCTCGATGTTGTGCGCGAACTTCTTCCGGATGGTGCCTTCCGCCGCCTTCTCCGGATTGGTCGCGCCCATCAGCTCGCGCCATTGCTTGATGGCATCCTCGCGCTGCAGCGCCAGCACCACCACCGGGCCTTCCGTCATAAACGTCACGAGTCCGCTGAAAAACGGCCGCTCGCTATGGACGTCGTAAAAGCCTTCCGCCTGCTGCTTGGAAAGCCGTATCATCTTCATGCCTCGGATACGAAACCCGGCCTTTTCGATCATGCCGAGAATCTGGCCCGTATGACCCGCCGCCACGGCATCCGGCTTGATGATTGCAAATGTTTGTTCGATTGCCATAATTAATATCGCGCGCGTCGCCGCCGAGTCTTGCCAGAAACGGCGCCGGCTATAGACGGCTCTTGACCTTTTCTCCTATTTCGGCGGGAGTGGCGCACACCGTGATTCCGGCCGCCTTCATCGCCGCCATTTTGTCTTCCGCTTTTCCCGATCCGCCCGAGATAATCGCTCCGGCGTGGCCCATGCGGCGTCCCGGCGGCGCGGTCTGTCCGGCGATGAAACCCACCACCGGCTTCTTCACGTTCGCCTGAATGTACTCGGCGGCCGTCTCCTCCGCGTTGCCGCCGATCTCTCCGATCATTACGATGGCGTGTGTATCCGGGTCTGCATTGAAGAGCTGAATGGAGTCCAGGAACGACGTTCCAATGATCGGATCTCCGCCAATTCCGATGCACGTCGATTGGCCGATCCCGAGCTTGGTCAATTGCCCCACCGCTTCGTACGTCAGCGTGCCCGAGCGCGACACTACGCCCACGTTTCCCGGCTTGTGAATCGGCGCGGGCATGATCCCAATTTTGCACTTGCCCGGCGAAATGACGCCCGGACAATTTGGGCCGATCAATCGCGACGCCTTCCCCCGCATGAATTCGCGCACCCGCACCATGTCTTCGGTCGGAATTCCTTCCGTGATGCACACCACCAGCGGCACGCCCGCGTCCACGGCCTCCATGATCGCGTCGGCGGCATACGGAGGAGGCACGAAAATCACCGAAGCGGTGGCGCCGGTCTGCTTCACGGCGTCGGCCACGGTGTTGAACACTGGCAGTCCCAAGTGCATCAGCCCGCCCTTCCCCGGCGTGACGCCGCCAATCACTTTGGTTCCGTAATCGATGGCCGCCTGGGCGTGGAAACTGGCCTCGCGTCCAGTGAAGCCTTGAAACAGAACGCGCGTGTTTTGATCCACCAGAACGCTCATGCCTTTACTCCCCGCGCGGCCTGGACCGCCTTCTCGGCCGCATCGCGCATCCCATCCGCGACGGTGAAGTTGAAACCCGACGTCCTCAAGATTTCTTGCCCGAGTTCGACATTGGTCCCTTCCATGCGAACCACGGTCGGCACCTTCACGTTGAGCTCTCGCGCCGCGTTCACTACGCCGGTAGCCAGCACGTCGCATCGCAGGATGCCGCCGAAGATATTAATCAACACCGCCTTCACCCCGGCATCCGACAGCAAAATGCGGAATGCGTTCTTGATTTGTTCGGAGTTCGCGCCGCCGCCGACGTCCAGGAAATTCGCGGGACTGCCCCCGGCGTACTTCACGATGTCCATGGTCGCCATTGCCAAGCCCGCGCCATTCACCATGCACGCGATGTTGCCATCCAGCTTGATGTAGTTCAGGCCGAAGCGCGATGCTTCCACTTCCAATGGATCCTCTTCGTTTAAGTCGCGTAGCTCAAGCAGGTCCTTGTGCCGGTAGAGCGCGTTGTCGTCCAAAGTGAACTTCGCGTCCAGCGCGTACACCCTGCCGTCCTGGCACACGATAAATGGATTGATCTCGGCCAGCGACGCATCCAACGCCTGGTAGGCCTTCGCGAGTCCGGTCATGGACGCAACCGCGCTGCTCGCGCTTTCCGACTCCACGCCCATCCCAAACGCCATGCTGCGTGCTTGAAACGGCGCTAGGCCATAGCCCGGCTCCAGCAGTTCCCTCAAGATCGACTCGGGCGATTTCGCCGCGACCTCTTCGATATCCATCCCACCCGCCGCCGACGCCATAAACACCGGCTTGCCTTGCGCGCGATCCAGCACGATGCCAAGGTATAGCTCCCTCGCGATCGGCAGTGTCTCCTCCACCAACAAGCGCTGCACGATGCGGCCTTCCGGTCCGGTCTGGTGCGTCACCAGCCGCATGCCTAGCATCTTTTTTGCGATCTCGACCGCCTCGTTCGCATCTTTGGCGACCTTGACGCCGCCGCCCTTGCCGCGCCCGCCCGCGTGAATCTGAGCTTTGACGACAACGCTTCCGCCGATTTTCTTGGCCGCCGCTTCCACCTCATCCACAGTGAATGCAACTTCGCCCCGAGGCACAGGGACTCCGTACTTGGCCAAGATCGCCTTGGCCTGATATTCATGAATTTTCATGGGGTCAAAGAGTTAGTTTACCCTAGAACCATGAGGTGGGCAGCACTGCAGTGGGATCGCGTTCGGTACATCGTGGAAGCGTTCACGTTCGCGCTCGTCTCTATCGCTTACATCTGGGTCCGGCCGTTATGGTGGTCCTGGAGTCTGCTCATCCCTCTGGCGCTGGTCGCGGTTTCGTTCGTTTGGCATTCGGAAAGCGCGGACTCGCTTGGCTTGAGCTTGCGCGCTCTGATTGGCGCCGCCTTCGCCTGGCGTTGGTGGATCGCCAGCTGCGCTGCTTCTCTCATCGTTCTCACATGGCTCGAGACCGCAACATCCATCCATGTCATCTATCGATGGTGCGGTTATGCGTGCTGGTGCATCCTGCAGCAGTTTCTGTTTCAAAACATGGCTTATCGTCGCTTGCGCGAAGGCTTGGGACCATCCTGGACCACATCCGGCATCGCCGGAGCGCTCTTCGCCGCGGCGCATATTCCGAATCCCATTCTGGTGCCCGCAACCTTTCTGTGGGGAACCGTTTCCACGCGCATGTTCGAGGCGCGCCCCAGCGTTCCAGTGCTCGGCGTCACTCAGGCTTTGCTCTCGGCGATGCTCTATGTCATCACACCGGTGGCTTTGAACGGCCAGTTCCGCGTCGGTCCTGGATATTGGGCACTGCTGCACCCGTCACAACTCTCGGCGATTTTCTTCTAACCGCTTTTCAAACGCTTGAACAAGTCGAGCTCTCGGACCCCCGCGCCGGCAGCTTACGATCGAGGCATCCAAAGAGCACCTCAGAAGGAACATGCCGCAACGACTCGTCCTCGCCTACAAGAATTTCGCTGCCCAACAAAATATCAGCCACATTGGACTCGGCGTCTCAGCCCTCAATACCTGCAAGGTGCTTCGCCGCAGCGGCATCGTCACCGACGTTTGGCCAGTTGTCAGCGCCAAGGATTTGCGTGATCGATTGCAGCGCGATCCCGCCAGCCACGTGGTTATCTCCGCGCCGTGGATGCCATCATTGGACACGCAAGCCCTGGTGCTCGCGAACCCCTCCACGCGCTTTGCCGTCAATTGTCACTCCAACGTCGGCTTTCTTCAGGCTGACACCAACGGCGTAAAACTGGTTCGTGAGGCGATGGAAGTGGAAATGGCGACCCACAATTTCCACCTTGGCGGGAACAGCCTGAGGTTTTGCAACTGGATTCGCTCCGCCTATACGCGGCCGTGCATCTACCTGCCCAACCTCTACTATCTGGAAGCCGCCTCCCTCCCATTCCGTCCACTCTTCAACGGCGGCACGCTCCGCATCGGCGCATTCGGAGCCACGCGCCCGCTGAAGAATTTGATGAGCGCGGCCGGGGCAGCGCTCGAAATCGCGCACCGTTACAAGGCCAGCCTCGAGTTTTGGCTTTCGGCCGGACGCGCTGAGGGCGGCGGCGATGTTATCCTTCGCTCGGTGCACGCCATGCTCGACGGGTTGCCCAACGTCAAGGTGATCGAGAACGGCTGGCAGTGCTGGCCCAAGTTCCGCCAGAGCGTCGCGCATATGCATTTATTGCTCCAGCCGAGCTACACCGAATCGTTCAACATGGTGACGGCCGACGGTGTCGCCGAAGGCGTGCCCTCCGTGGTTTCAGAGGCGATCGACTGGGCGCCCAATCATTGGAAGGCCATGATGGACGATGTGCTCGACATCGCGCGCGTCGGCCGCTACCTGCTCACCGACCCACATGCGCCGCAGGAGGGCATCGACGCCCTCACATCCCATAACAGCGAAGGCCTCAGGGCGTGGCAGTCCTTCTTGAGTCTCTGATCCGTGTGCATCTTCGTTCATCTGTGGCTAAAGAATGAGCATGCAATCGCCATACGAATAAAATCGATATCCCGCCTGTACGGCGTGTTCATACGCCGACAGCACAAACTCCCGCCCCGCGAACGCGCACACCAACATCAGCAGACTGGATTCGGGCAAATGAAAATTGGTCAGCATCGCGCTGGTTCGTTGAAACTCGAATCCAGGCTTGATGAACAAATCCGTCTCTCCCTGTCTGCCCAAGAACAGGCTCTCTACCGCGCGAACACTCGTCGTACCCGCGCAGATCGCACGATGGGCCGCTCGGATCTTCGCCGCGGACTCCTCTGAAACATGAAAGCGCTCCGCGTGCAACGATTCACCGCGCACCGGTTGAAATGTTCCGAGTCCGACATGCAGCGTGACGTACGCGAGCTCAGCCCCGGCCTTGCGGCACGCATCCAGAATCTCGGGCGTGAAATGCAACCCCGCCGTCGGCGCGGCCACCGAGCCCATTTCCCGCGCGAACACCGTCTGATAGCGATCCCGATCCTCGGTCGTATCATCCCGCTTGATGTACGGCGGCAACGGCACATGTCCGATCTTGCGTAGCAGCTCGTAGAGATCGCCGTCATAATCAAACCGCAACGTCCGTTCGCCCCACCCGGCGCGCGCGATCACCTCCGCCTCGATCGCTAGCTCCCCAGCCGGGTCGTCAAACGCAACCCGCTCGCCCACCCGCATCTTGCGACCCGGATGCACCAGCGCGGTCCACGTCTTCGCGTCTTCGCTTACGGCATGCACCAGCAAGACCTCAACGACGCCCGACCAACCAACCCGTCTCCCGAACAATCGCGACGGAAAGACTTTCGAATCGTTCAGCACCAGGCAATCGCCCCGCTGCAAGAATCGCGGAAACTCGCGGAACGCTCGATCCTCCCAGCGCTGCTCGCCGCGATACAGCACCAGCATGCGCGACCCGGCGCGATCCGGCAGAGGCTCCTGAGCGATCGACGATACCGGCAAGTGATAATGAAGTTGCGAAAGGTCCAAACCACAACGTTAGCAGTGAAAATTCTTGGCATTGAAACTTCGTGCGATGAAACCGCGGCCGCCGTGGTCACAGACGGCGCGGCCATTCTTTCCTCCGTGGTCGCGTCGCAGCTCGCCACGCACGGAAAATACGGCGGCGTGGTCCCCGAACTGGCCTCGCGCGAGCACCTGCGCGCTATCGTCCCCGTGGTTCGCCTCGCTCTTGAAGAGGCCGGCACGGGCTTCGACGGTCTTGCCGCCATCGCGGTCACCGAAGGTCCGGGTCTGGTGGGTTCGCTGCTGGTCGGCATCACTTACGCGAAGGCGCTCTGCTTGGCCCGCGATCTGCCGCTCATTGGCGTCAACCATATCGAAGGCCATATCCACGCCGTGATTCTCGAGGCCGGTGCGAGTATCGAATATCCCGCGCTCGCGTTGGTGGTCAGCGGCGGCCACACCCACTTGTTCGAAGTAAGCGAAGGGTTCACCTACCGGTTGCTGGGAAAAACGCGCGACGATGCCGCCGGCGAAGCTTACGACAAAGTCGCGAAACTCCTGGGATTCGGCTATCCTGGCGGCCCCATCATCGATCAACTGGCTCCGCATGGCGATCCGCGCGCCGTAAAATTCACGCTCGCGCGCATGAAGGGCAACACGCTAGATTTCAGTTTTAGCGGACTCAAGACTGCCGTGCTCCGATGGGTGGAGCAGCGCGACCTGACCGCCGAAATCGAAGCCCGGCGCCGCTCCCAGGCCGCTTCGGCTGAGGATTTTCTCCCGCTCACGCCCCAACCGACGCTCGACCTGTTGGCCTCCTTCCAATACACCGTCATCGAAGAGCTGCTCCGCCGCGCCGTAGTATCGATCGAAGAAATCGGCGCGCGGTCGCTCATCATCTCCGGCGGCGTAGCTTCAAACTCCGGTCTGCGCACCGCCGCCCGCGAAGCCGGCCTCGCGTGCCCGGTTTATTTTCCTACTCCGGCGCTTTCCACCGACAACGCGGCCATGATCGCCGCCGCGGCGTTTCCCAAACTTCGCGCCGGACATTTCGACGACTTCTCGCTTCGCGCCCAGGCCAACCTCGCGCTCGCTTAAAGCTACAATGTCCACGTATGCTGTATCGCCTCTCCGCCACGATCCTTCTGCTCGCCTGCGCCTCTTTCGGAGCCGTCACCAGTATCGACGTTACCGAACGAACCGATGACGGCGGCTACGAGCGCATCGTCGCCAAGGTCCATTGCGCCGTCACTCCCCAGCTTCCGCCCAATCGTTACATCACCGACATCGATCTCGCCCCGCGCAACGCCGAAGGCAAAATCGAGTTCTCCGCGGACCTCTACATCCTGCGCCCGCGCGACGCCTCCAAGCGCAACGGAACGCTGCTGGTTGAAATTCCAAATCGGGGCGGCAAAGGCTTGCTCGGAATGTTCAATCTCGGCGACAATTTCTTGCTGGACCAAGGCTTCACGCTGGCGTGGGTTGGCTGGGAACTCGACTTGCCGCCGACGCCCGGTCTACTCCGCGCCGAAGCGCCTATCGCGACGAACAAGGACAAACCGATCACGGGACTAGTTCGCTCCGAATGGGAAGGCGGCGATGGCGCCGGGAGTAGCCCGCCCACGGACCGCGTGACCACCATCTCGCTCGGCGATCGCGACATGATTGGCTACGCCGTCGCCGACCAGCAGGCTCCCGCTAACAAGATCTTCGTTCGCGACACGGTGGAGGGCGAGCGCCGCCTCATCCCCCGCGGCGATTGGAGTTTTTCCGATCCCACGCATGTCACCATGGCCGCCGGCTTCGAGCCCGGCAAGATTTACGAAGTCATCTACCGGGCCAAGGATCCGGTGCTGGTCGGTCTCGGTCCTACCGCTGTTCGGGACGCCGTGTCGTATCTCAAGTATGGTGGCGTGGACAGTCCGCTCCGCGATTTCAACAAAGACATCTTGCGGACCATCGGCTTCGGCATTTCGCAAAGCGGCCGATTTTTGCGGACCTTCGTCAACGACGGCTTCAATGAGGACGAAAACACCCGGCGCGTTTTCGATGGTGTCTGGGCGGATATCGCCGGAGCAGGCCGCGGCGGTTTCAATGCGCGCTTCGCTCAGCCTTCGCGCGACGGCCATCCCTTCTTCAACATCCTCTATCCGGTGGACGTGCCGCCGTTCACCGACGAAGATCCAACCAGCAATGCCGGCATCCTGGCGAGGGCCAAGCTGACGGATACCGTGCCGAAGATTTTCTATACCAACGGCTCGTACGAATATTGGGGCCGCGCCGCTTCGCTCATCCACACCACCCCGGACGGCAAAAAAGACGCGCCCATCGCCAAGAACACACGAATTTATTTCTTTTCTGGCTCGCGGCACGGATCGGGAAGTATTCCGCCGCGACACCTGGAAGCCCAGAATCTCGACAGCACCAACGACTACCGCGCCGGCATGCGAGCATTGTTGGTTGCAATGCAAGCTTGGCTGGCCGATGGCAAACAGCCGCCCGCTTCCGTCTACCCGCTACTCGCGCCTCCCACCGGGGAAGCCCAGCTGGTGCCCGTCGCAGCTTACGCATTTCCCAAAATCCCGGACGTCGCCACGCCGCATTCTAACCGCCAGGCCTTCAAACTGGACTTCTCCGTTGAGCCTCCCAAACTCGGACCGCCCTTCCCCACCTTGGTGCCGCAAGTGAATGGCGACGGTAACGAAACCTCCGGTATTCGCATGCCCGAGATTCAGGTTCCGCTCGCTTCCTACACCGGCTGGAATCTGCGCAGCCCCAAGATCGGCGCGCCGGATCAGTTGTACAGCATGGCCGGATCCTGGATTCCGTTCCCCGCGACCAAGACCCAGCGCAAGAAACTCAAAGATCCTCGGATGTCGATCGAAGAGCGTTACCGCACCAAGGATGACTATCTTGTAAAAATCAACGCGGCGGCCCAGCAGTTGGTCAAGGAAGGTTTTTTACTCGATCGCGACATCGCCAAGTTACGCGATCGTGCCGCCCAGGAATGGGAGTACGTTCTCGCATCAGCCAGATGATTTAACATCAGCCGATGATCTAACATCAGCCCGATGATCTAACATCAAGGTGATGGGTCCCAATACAGCGCAAGCCGAACAGCCGAAAGTTCCGATCGCCGGCGTCCAGAATTTGATCGCGGTCGGATCCGGCAAAGGCGGCGTCGGAAAGACCACCGTATCGGTGAATCTGGCCGTCGCGCTGTCGCGCTTGGGTCATAAAGTAGGGCTGCTCGACGCGGATGTTTACGGTCCCAACGTGCCGCTCATGATGGGCGTCCGCGCCCAGCCGCACGCCATCGGCGAGCGCATCCAACCGCTCGAGAAAAACGGCCTGCGCATCATGTCCATGGGCTTCTTGAATCCCGGCGACAAACCGCTGGTCTGGCGCGGCCCCATGCTGCATAGCGTCATCCAGCAGTTCCTGCGCGGCGTTGATTGGGGCCAGCTCGATTATTTGATCGTCGATCTGCCGCCCGGTACCGGCGACGTGCAACTCTCGCTTATTCAAACCGCGCCGCTCACTGGCGCCGTGGTCGTCACCACGCCATCGGAGGTCTCGCTCGAAGATGCGCGCAAAGCCATCCACATGTTCCAGCAGGTGCGCGTGCCGATCCTCGGCCTGGTGGAGAACATGAGCTACTTGCAGTGCCCGCACTGCAACGAGCGTATCGATGTTTTCAGCCACGGCGGCGGAAAGAAAACCGCCGAGACAATGAACGTTCCGTTCCTGGGCGAATTGCCTCTGGATCCCGCTGTTCGCATCGGTGGCGATACCGGCCAGCCCATCACCTTAGGCGACGCCGGTGCTCCGTTTGTGGCCATCGCGCGCGAAGTACAGCGCCGCGCCGCTGAGGAAAGCGGCAAAAAAGGCCCCTCGATCCAAATCGAAGAATAGGTCCGCTTACCGCGTGGCGCGCCGCACATAAAAGATCACGGCATACGCCAGAATCAGCACGCCCGCAACCACGGAGGCTTCTTTCAGGTTGTGCTCGACGACTCCGAGCATCTGCTCCCAGCGCGAGCCGAAATGATAGCCAAGAAAAAGAAACGTGCTGACCCACAGTAGGGCGCCTGTATAAGCGAAAGCCGCGAACCCGTGATATTCCAGCTTCGAGGTGCCTGCCACAATCGCAGTGAAGTGACGCACGCCCGGCACGAAGTAGCCGAGCATCAGGGTCCAATGCCCGATCCGGTTGAACCAGTCATGCACCCATCGGATCTGTTCGTCGCGAATGTGCAGCATCCGCCCGGCGCGCGAGTGCAGGAACGTCCAGCCCAGCGTGCGTCCGATGGTGTAGCTGCACGTGATACCGCACATGCTGCCTGCCAGTGCGCTCGCAAAAGCTGGGATGGGATGCAGATCGCCGCGATAGATGAGATAGCCGCAACCGGTTAGGAGGAACTCGTCGGGCACGGGCAGCCCGACAATGCCGAGCACCAGGAGCCCGAAAATGGCGAAATAGCCATAAGTCGCGACCCACTGGAGGACGGCGCTATCCAACAAAAGATGATATCGAAGTTGCTGCGGCGCTGTTGCGCACGCTACTCAGTCGCGCGGCGCGTTACCCAGCCGACTTGCGAACGGGAGTGACGGCCTTGCTCGGCACCACCGAGAAGAACTCGATGAAGCGCTTCTTCGGCTCCGGCGCGGCGGTTGACTTGGCTTCCAGCATGGCTTGGGCGAGGGATGTGAATTGCCGGCCCAGTTCGCTGCCCGATTCCACCCAGCGTCCCGCCGTCATGGCGCGCTGCACGCCCTGATAGTCGTTCGGGAACGTCATGTAGATCGGCACGCCCAGGAGCTGTTCAATCTGCTGCGGCGTGATCAGCGACCGCTTCGGGTAACGATTCAACAACACACTCACCCGCTCGCCCAGATCCAGCTGTTTCAGATACAGATACTTCTCGCGCGCCAGGTGCAGCGAGGGGATCTCGGGCGTGCACACCAGGAAAATGCGCTTGGATTCGTGCATGATCTCGAGCGAGTAGCGTTCCAGGTTGCCCGACATGTCGAAACAGAGCGCGCTATAGTTCCGCCGCATGAACTCCATCAGATGGCGGATCTGCGTCGGCTCGATGCGAAAATCCGGATTGAGCTTTCCAGCGTGCAGCACGTCCAGCTTATCGATGCTGGTCACCATGGTCGGCCACAGGCTCTCGTCCATTTCGAGGGCATGCTCAGCCGCGTCGGTCACGCAATACGTGCAGTCCAGCTTCAGCATGAACCGCACCATGCCCGAGTTCAGGTCGAAGTCTGACAGCAGGACCGAGGAGTCCGGCACCCGCGACATCGCTACCGCCGCGTTCAACGCTAGCGTGGATGTTCCCACGCCCGCCTTGGACGGCAGAAAGCTGTATACCTGATTGGTGGCTTCGATGGCCGGCGGACGCGCGTGTACCGTGTCCTTAACCCGTGATAAAGTGTCCCCCAGCGTTTGGCGATCGAACGGCAGGGATGCGAACTCGCGTATTCCGGCCCGCATCACTTCCAGCAGAATCTGCGGATCGACGAAGCGGCTGATCGCGACGATTTGAACACCCGGCGTGTTCTTCTCTACCTCCCGCGACACCTCCATCGCCTTGGCCGTGGATTCGGTGCTGACGAATATCACTTGCGGGGCGTGCGCGCGTAGAAACCGTAGCAGCTCCAACGCGCTCGGATACCGGTCGAGTGTCCGCGTTATGCTAACGATTCCTATCTCTGTCAGTATCGCTTCCAGACGCTCGTTCAAGTCCGCGTCAGGACAGATAATTATGCCTCTAAGCATCTCTATGAGACTCCTGAACCTAGACTAAGGCTCAAGCACTGTATCGACAATTGGTTCTTGGTACTAGTTCGAGCCAAGGGTCGCCTTAGAACGGACGCGCTTAGTGGGGGAGCTGCTCGGGCGAACACCTTAGATTCGCCGGTCGCCGCTCGTGGAGAGCCACGCTCCTCGCGGAAATTCTGACTTCTGAATTCTGACTTCTGAATTCTTCTTCTACAACCGGCAAATCAGCAGTTCCCGCTCGTATATCATCTCCGGCGGTAAATGATCGTGCAGCTTCAAAAACAGCTCCTCGTGCTGGATCACTTCCTTCTCCCATGCTGCCCGGTCGAAGGCCTGCAGCTCCTCGAACTGCTCGCGCGAAAAGCTCAGCCCCTTCCAGTCGATGTCGTCATAGCGCGGCATCCAGCCAATGGGAGTCTCGCGCCCCAGCGCCCGCCCATGCGCCCGGTCCACGATCCATTTCAGCACCCGCATGTTCTCGCTGAAGCCCGGCCATAGGAACTTGCCGTCCGCATCCTTGCGGAACCAGTTCACATGAAAGATTCGCGGCGTCTCTGTTAGCGACCGCTGCATCTTGATCCAGTGCCGGAAGTAATCGCCCATGTGATAACCGCAGAACGGCAGCATGGCCATCGGATCGCGCCGCACTTGCCCCACGCCGCCTGCCGCCGCCGCCGTGGTCTCCGATCCCATGGTTGCGCCCGTATACACACCCGCGCTCCAGTTGAACGCCTGATACACCAGCGGCATCGTGGTGGCGCGCCTCCCTCCGAATACCAGCGCGCTGATCGGCACGCCTGTTGGATCTTCCCACGCCGGATCGATGGTCGGACACTGCGCGGCCGGCGCCGTGAAGCGCGAGTTGGGATGCGCCGCCTTGGCCCCAGTCTCCTTGGCGATTTGTGGCGTCCACAAATTCCCACGCCAATCCAAGCATTCGGCCGGCGGCTCGTCCGTCATGCCTTCCCACCACACGCCGCCCTCGGGCGTCAGCGCTACGTTGGTGAAAATCGAGTTGCGCGCCAGCGTCGTCATCGCATTGGGATTGGTCTTCACGGATGTCCCCGGCGCCACGCCAAAGAATCCCGCTTCCGGATTGATCGCGCGCAACCGGCCATTCTCATCCGGCTTGATCCAGGCAATGTCGTCGCCCACCGTCCATACCTTCCAGCCCTCGAATCCATTGGGCGGAATCAGCATGGCGAAGTTGGTTTTGCCGCACGCGCTCGGGAATGCCGCCGCCACGTAGGTCTTCTCGCCGTGGGGATCTTCCACGCCCACAATCAGCATGTGCTCGGCCATCCAGCCTTCGTCGCGCGCGATGTTCGACGCGATCCTCAGCGCGAAGCACTTCTTGCCCAGCAGCGCATTGCCGCCGTAGCCCGATCCGTACGACCAGATCTCGCGCGTCTCCGGGAAGTGCACGATGTACTTCTCGTCGTTGCACGGCCACGGCACGTCGCGAACACCCGGATCCAGCGGCATCCCGACGCTGTGCATGCAAGGCACCACGCGCTTTTCGTCCTTATCGATCTCTTGAAACACCTTCAGCCCGATGCGCGCCATGATGCGCATGTTCACCACCACGTAGGGTGAATCGGTGAGCTGGACGCCGATCTGCGACATGGGCGAGCCGATGGGGCCCATGCTGAACGGCAGCACATACATGGTCCGCCCGCGCATGCATCCGCTGAAAAGCCCCTTCAGCGTCTTGCGCATCTCGAACGGATTCACCCAGTTGTTGGTCGGTCCCGCCGTGTCTTTCGCGAGCGAGCAGATGAACGTCCGGTCCTCCACCCGAGCCACGTCGCTTGCGTCCGAGCGCGCGTAATAACAGCCTGGCCAAAGATCCTGGTTCAGCTTGATGAAGGTGCCGGACTGCACCATCTGGGCGCACAGCGCTTCGTTTTCTTCCTCTGAGCCGTCCACCCAATGAATATCCCGCGGCTTGGTCAGCTCCGCCATCTTCTCCACCCATCGCAGAAGATGCTTGTTCGAGGCGAGGGGACGGGCCACCTCCCGGGATGCTTTTGTGGTTACTGTCGACATAAACTCCATTATGACGAATTCGCGAATTCACTCCAACTTGCTATTGCTTCCGGACCAACCGGTTCTATCATGGAATGATGAGGTTCATCGCGTTGGTTTGCCTAGGGTTTTGCCTGGCGTGCGCCCTGCTCTCCGCGCAGATCATCCCCTTCGAATCCAACGGCTTGCTGTATAAGACGCTCACCAAGGGCGGTGTCACCGTCATGTTCGCCTACCTGCCGGCGCACTTGAAGGAATATTCCGTCATGCAGATTTCCATGTCCAACGGATCGCCGATCTCCTGGACCATCAAGCCCGAGGATTTCAGCTACCACCAGTCGGATGGAACCGTGTGGCAAGCCTCCACCGCTCTGAGCGTGGTGAACACCATGCTCGCCAAAGCCGGCCGTCATGACGTGGTAAAACTGGTCACCACCTATGAACGCGGCGTCTATGGTAACGAGCACATGCAGAGCACCAACGGCTACGAAACCCGCCGTCAGGCTGCCTTGGCAGAAGGGGTCTCCTCACGGCTGAAGGCCGGCGCCGCCGCGTCCGCTCTGGCCCTGGTCCCAACCAAGCTTCAATCAGGCGAATCCACCGACGGCGCCATCTTTTTCCCTACTAACGGACGGCTCCTCGGCCCCGGTACGCTCGTCGTGCATACCGGCGGCGAGACCTTCGAATTTCCCTCCGACGCCGAGCCGGCCAAATAGCACGACCTCCGTTTGCCCATAAGGTACAATGAGATACGGCACGCCGCTTGCGCTCACCGTGGCTTCGTTTCCGCCGCTAGTTATAAAGGGCCAGTAACGAGCGTATGCTGTACCAGCGCCTAGTCTTACGGAGTTTTCTGCCAATTGTGGATCGTTAGAGTCGCGATAACGCGCCCGTACACGTTTATTGTGCTGGCGCTCTTGCTCCTGATCATCAGCCCCCTGGTGATCATCCGCACCTCCACCGACATTTTCCCGAACGTCGACATCCCCGTGATCGCCGCGCTTTGGAACTACCAGGGCCTGAGCGCCGAGGAAATGGAGGAGCGCGTCGCATCTCCCTACGAGCGGTCGCTCACCACCGTCGTCACCGACATCGATCACATGGAGTCGCAGACCGTCAACGGCCGCAGCATCACCAAGGTCTTCTTCCATCCCGGCACGCGCGCCGACATGGCCATGGCCCAGATGACCGCCGTCGCCCAGAACGCCCTCCATCAGATGCCGCCTGGGTCCCAGTCGCCTTACATGATCGTCTACAGCGCCTCCAGCGTTCCCATCCTTCAACTCGCGCTTTCCGGTCAAGGCCTTTCGGAGCAACAACTGTTCGATTACGCCGCTAATTTCATTCGTACCCAGCTTGCGACTGTAAAAGGCGCGGCCATTCCGTGGCCCTACGGCGGCAAACAGCGCCAGGTGATGGTAGATCTGCAGCCCACCCTCCTTCAGTCCAAGGGCCTATCGCCCAACGATGTTGTCAACGCCATTAATACACAGAATCTGATCCTGCCGACCGGCACATCCAAGATCGGGCAGTTTGAATATGACGTCGCGCTCAATGCCAGCCCTGAGACCATTCAGGAACTCAACGATCTCCCGGTAAAGGCCGCGGGCAACAGCACCATCTATGTCCACGACGTCGCTCACGTGCGCGATGGCTTCTCGCCGCAAACCAATATCGTCCGCCGCAACGGACAGCGCAGCGCCTTGCTCAGTATTCTCAAAATCGGCGATACCTCCACGCTCGACATCGTGAAAGAAGTGCGCGACATGCTTCCCAAGATCGCCGCCACCCTTCCGCCTCAGCTCAAGATCGAGCCGATTGCCGATCAGTCGCTGTTCGTGCGCGCCGCTATCAAAGGAGTGGTACGCGAAGCCATAATCGCAGCCTGCCTAACCGCGATCATGATCCTGCTGTTCATCGGGAGCTGGCGCAGCACGGTGATCATCGCGATATCGATTCCTCTTTCGATCCTCTGCTCAATCTGCGTACTGAGCGCGCTGGGCGAAACCATCAACATCATGACGCTGGGCGGATTGGCCTTGGCGGTCGGCATCCTGGTGGACGACGCCACCGTCGAAATTGAGAATACGACACGGAACCTGCACATGGACAAGCCGATCCGGCAAGCCGTCCTCGATGGCGCGCAACAAATCGCGGTTCCGGCGCTGGTTTCCACTCTCTGCATCTGCATCGTCTTCATCCCGATGTTCTTCCTCACCGGCGTGGCGCGCTATCTTTTTGTTCCTCTCGCGGAAGCGGTGGTCTTCGCCATGCTTGCCTCGTACCTGTTGTCGCGGACCCTTGTCCCGACGCTCGCGATGTACCTGCTGAGACCCCACCAGGAGGATGGCCCGGAACCCAAACCTGGAACCTCCCGGCGCGATTCCAGCGCGCCTTCGAACACGGTTTTGAAGCCATGCGCATGGGTTATCTCCGGATGCTGGAAACCTGCATTCGCCGCCGGGGCGTTTTCGTGCCCGGCTTTCTGGCCCTTTGCGCCGCCGCCTTTCTCCTGATCCCTTGGCTCGGCCGCGACTTCTTCCCCGTCACCGACGCCGGCCAGTTCAATCTGCATTTCCGCGCCAAAACCGGAACTCGCATCGAAGAGACCGCCCGCTTGGGCGATCTGGTGGAAACCTCGATTCGTGAGGCGATTCCAGAGTCCGACCTGTCGAGCATCATCGACAACATCGGGCTTCCGTACAGTTCCATCAACATGGCCTACAGCAACTCGTCGCCCATCGGGACCATGGACGCCGATGTTCTGGTCACGCTTAAACCGGAACATCGTCCGACGGACCTCTACGTTCACGAGCTGCGCCGCAAACTGCCGCGCGAGTTTCCAGGCGTTACGTTCTACTTCCTGCCGGCCGACATCATTAGTCAGACTCTGAATTTCGGTTTGCCCGCGCCCATCGATATTCAGGTATCCGGGCTCAATCTAGACGCGAACCATCGGTTTGCCACCAACCTGCTCAGCCAGCTGCGCACCGTGCCCGGCGCCGTGGATCTCCGCGTCCATCAGCTCTTCGATCTTCCCCGAATTCAAGTGAACGTCGACCGCACCAAGGCCATCGAGAGCGGTTATTCGCCGCTGGATGTCGCCAACAGCCTTCTGATCTCCTTAAGCGGGAGCGCTCAAACCAATCCCACCTATTGGCTCGATCCGAAGAACGGTGTCGAGTACAGCCTGGTGGCGCAGACTCCGCAACACGACATTTCCTCGGTAGGAGACTTGAACAACGTTTCCATCACCAGCCAAGGCATGCGCCATCCCGAAATCCTGGGCGACGTCACCAGCACCAGCCGGCGCGCCGAAATGGCCGACGTTTCGCACTACAACATCGCCCGCGCCATCGACATCTTCGGCAACGTGCAGGATCGCGATTTGGGCGGCGTCGCCACTGATATCAATCGCATCGTCGACAAGGCGCGCGCCAAACTGCCGCGCGGATCTCAGTTGATCGTTCGCGGCCAGATCGACACCATGCAGTCTTCGTTTCGCGGCCTGCTCGCCGGCCTCGTTCTTTCCATCATCCTGGTCTATTTCCTCATCGTGATTAACTTTCAATCCTGGCTCGACCCATTCATTATCATCACCGCGCTTCCCGCCGCCATGGCCGGAATCGTCATCTTTCTTTTTGTCTCGCGCACCACGCTCAGCGTCCCCGCGCTCATGGGCGCCATCATGAGCGTCGGCGTGGCCACGGCCAATAGCATCCTGGTGATTAGCTTCGCCAAGGACCATCTGGTGGACGAAGGCGATCCCATCCGCGCCGCTTTGGAAGCCGGCTTTACTCGCTTTCGTCCCGTTCTGATGACCGCGCTCGCGATGATCATCGGCATGGTCCCCATGGCCATGGGCTTGGGCGAGGGCGGCGAACAAAACGCCCCGCTTGGCCGCGCTGTAATCGGCGGACTGATATGCGCCACCGTCGCGACCCTGTTCTTCGTCCCCACCGTGTTCAGCATGTTGCATAGGAAGCGAGCTTTTGCCGATGCTAGATAGTGAATCCATGCTGGAGACCCGTCTCGCCAACCAGCCGCTGCCGCCTCCCCGGGCGCCGCGTGCGCGAAAGCTGTCGGCCGTCGTTGTGCTTGTCCTGGCCGTGGTGATTGTCGCCGGCATCGTTTTCTGGGGCATCAACGCTCGCATACAGACCGCTGCGGCGGTGAAAGAAACCACGCGTGAACTGGCGATTCCCGCCGTCTCGGTCATCCATCCGAAACCCGGTGCAACGAAGGACGAAGTGATTCTCCCTGGCAATATTCAGGCCTTCACCGACTCCCCCATCTACGCGCGCTCCAGCGGGTACTTGAAGCAATGGAACGTCGATATCGGCGGCCACGTGAAGGCCGGGCAAGTGTTGGCGACCATCGAAGCTCCGGAACTCGATCAGCAGGTCCAGCAAGCCAAAGCCACCATCCAACAGACCCAGGCTTCTTTGGATCAGGCCATCGCGAACCAGCAGCAAGGCAAGGCCAACGAAGAGATCGCTAAGGTTACCGCGCAGCGCTGGCAGAATCTGGTGCAGAAGGGCGCGGTCTCACGCCAGGAAAACGATCAGTACCAGGCGCAATACCAGGCGCAAGTGGCCAATCTCAGCGCACTTGCGCAGGCCATTGAGGCCGCCCGCAGCAACATCGCCGTGGCTCAAGCGAATCTCGGGCGCCTGCAAGAGATGCAAGGGTACGAAACTGTGAAGGCTCCTTTCGACGGTGTCGTGACGGCTCGCAACACGGATGTCGGCGCGCTCATCAATGCCGGCAACGGTGGCGTTGCCCAGGAGCTATTCCATTTGGCCGCCACCGCTAAGCTTCGCGTCTACGTAAGCGTTCCGCAAGCGGATTCGCGCGCCGCCGTTCCGGGCCTCAAGTCGTATCTGACGCTTTCGGAATTTCCCGGCCGCAAATTTCCGGGCGAGCTGGTGCGCACTTCTGGCGCCATCGATCAGGCAACCCGCACACTCCTCACCGAAGTGGATGTCGACAACGCTTCAGGTGAGCTTCGGCCCGGCGCTTACGCCGAGGTCCATCTCATGATTCCGGAAGGTTCGCGCTCCCTCATTTTGCCCGTAAGCGCCCTGATGTTCCGTAGTGAAGGCCTGCGCGTCGGCGTGGTCCGTAACGGCAACCAAGCCGAGCTGGTCCCGGTGATCCTGGGCAAGGATTACGGCAACGAAGTCGAGATCGTCACCGGCTTGAACGAAAGCGATTTGGTGATTGCCAATCCGCCGGACTCGCTCGCAAGCGGCGCCGCGATTCAGGTTGTGAATTCGTCCGATGTCCGATGACAAACCCTGAGCCGGTTCAATGCTCGGCGCTCGCATCTGTGCTAGGTTACAGGCATGGATGACCTGAACGGGCACACTCCTGTGACGGAGGCAGTAACGGTGGACGCCGAGACTCTCGCCGCTATTGACCGTGGGATCAAAGACGCTGACGAAGGCCGTACCGTCTCCCTCGACGAGGTTCGGAAGATGATCCCTCAGTGGATTTCCAAGTTCGAATTACAGAAGCCGCGGTAGCGGATTTTGAAGAAATTCTCGCCTATTCCTGGGCCGCGCATCCCGGAAACACTGGGCGGTTTGGCAACGCGATCCTGGATCGCATCGAGCTCCTGAAGAGCTTTCCATACCTTGGGCCAACAGTGCCTGGTCGCCCCGGTGTCCGCCAACTGGTCCACGCGCCAATACTGATTTATTACAGCGTCCACGAATCGCCCAATTACGTGGAGATTCTGCACTTCTGGCATGCGGGAAGAACCGGTCCGGTTCGTTGACTGCACGGCCGCGTGCTTCAGTAGGTCACCGAAGGCAGGAACGCGCCCTTCGGTTCGTTGTAGAGCCCGAGCGACATCAGCGTCATGGGCTGGACAACGCGTAGGCCGTTGGCTAGGCACCACCGAAAGAGCTCCGCGTTGCGGGATGGCACCAGTATTCCCGGGCCTCCAAAACTGTCTGCAGCCGCGATGATCGCCTGCAGATCCGGATTCGTTTCCGCCACCGCATGCCCGAAAAATGCCAGCGAACTGGCGTATCCCGTGATGCGGCCGTGACGTACAACGACGGTCGCCGTGCCTTGGCGGATGGCATCGGCAAGCTCTCCGCCACGATGGTGGCCGTGTACACGAAACGCGACCTGGTTGCATGCTTCCAGATCGGAAAGCTGCGCCGCGCGCACGCTGAATCCATCGAAAGTTTTCTTGATAGCCGGTCCCTGGAAAACGGAGAGCGGCTCGCGAACGTCGAAACCCAAGGCGCTGTAAAGCGAAAGCGATCGATTGTGGAACGCCGCTTGGACCAGGCGAACTCCGGCGAAGTTACGCTCGCGCGCGCGATCCAGCACGGCCTCCATCAGTTTGCGTCCGACGCCCCGGTTTTGCACCTTCGGATCGATGGTGATCGGGCCAACACCGGCGATGGCGTCTCGCTCGTCCAGGCAATTGCTTCCCGCCACTACGCCGTCCACTTCAGCCGCAACGCAGTAGAAGCCGGGATGCGAGAACAACTGCGTCATCAAACCCACGCCCCTCGCAGGCTCCGGAACATCGGGTGGGAAATTGTGGTCCGTACTGATTTTGTAAAAAGCTTCGTAGCAGATTTGCCCGCACGCGGGCGCGTCTTCAGGCTTGGCGCGGCGAATGGTGACCGCGGCGCGACTGGGAGCTGCAGTGCTCATGGGTTCGTTGGGCTTAACGACTCGATCTTAAAGTTTCAACAACGCGCGCAGCCGCTTGGTCTGCACGCGGCTCACGGGCACTTCGGTTTGCTTCTTGTCATCCATGCGGAGTTGGAAGCTGGACTTGAACCATGGGATTACTTCCTTGATTCGATGAATATTCACCAGAAACGACCGGTGAACGCGCCAGAAGGTGGCGGGATCCAAGTTGGACTGCAGCTCTTCAATGGTGCGGTAATTCGATTCGCCCTCCACGTTGGTGGCGACCACCGTGATGAGTCCGTCATCGATCGTGGCGTAGACCACGTCCTGCGCGTCGACGATGAAGTTGCGGTTGTTGTTCTTCACCAGCAGCTTGGTTCGCTGCGGCGACGGTCTCAGAGGCGCGATCTCCGGCTGAGGGCCGGTCTTGGCTTTGTCAGTAACGGCTTTGCGCGCGCGCTCGATCGCCAGCGCCAGCCGGTCCTTCTCGATCGGCTTGAGCAAATAATCGAGCGCCTCCCAGCGGAAAGCCTGGATGGCGTACTGGTCGTAAGCGGTGGCAAGAATAAAGTGCGGCAGCGGGATGTTCTTTTCCCGCAGGTTCTGAATAACGCCGAGGCCGTCCAGCCCGGGCATCTGCACGTCCAGGAAGACCACGTCCGGTTCGAGATTTTCGATCAGTTTGACTGCCTCCAGACCATTGCGCCCGGTGGCCAGGATCTCAACGTCAGGAAATTCCTTCAACAGATAGGAAAGCTCTTCCCGCGCGAGCTGTTCATCATCCACCAGAATTGCCGAGATCGTGCCGGTGGAAATGCTGCTGGCGGAGGTAGTGCTTGTCGCACGCTCAGTCATCAGGCTTTAGTTTAGCCCAATTTCTTGAATGGCAGCATAAAATGTTACAATGCCGGAGGATAGGCGTCGCAAGCCCGTTTAGCGGGCACATTGGAGCAGCCTCGCGCCACCCAAGGAGATTCGCAGTTGTCCACCACAGGAAACACCAGGATTGCGCCCGCCCAAGGTAAGTTGGGGGTCCTGATTCCCGGCATTGGAGCGGTGAGCACCACGTTCATGGCAGGAGTTGAAGCGGTCAAACGAGGCCTCGGCAAGCCCATCGGATCGCTCACCCAACTCGGAACCGTGCGTCTCGGGAAACGCACCGAAGGCCGCAGCCCGAAAATCAAGGATTTTGTTCCATTGGCGGGCTTGGAAGACTTAGTTTTCGGCGGCTGGGATATTTTTAATGACACTGCTTACGAATCGGCCGTTCACGCCGCAGTGTTGGAATCGGCGCTGATCGAAAAGGTTCGCGAGCCGCTGAGCGCCATCAAGCCCATGCAGGCGGTCTTCGATCCGGAATATGTGCGGCGCTTGAACGGCCCGAACGTCAAGCAAGCCGGTTCGAAAATGGACAAAGCGGAAATGCTGATGGAGGACATCCGGCAATTTCGCGAGTCGAGCGGCGCCGAGCGCTTGGTGATGGTCTGGTGCGGGTCCACCGAAGTGTTTCATCGGCCGGGCGCCGTTCACCAAAGCTTGAAAGATTTCGAGTGCGGATTGCATAAGAACGATCCGGACATCGCGCCCAGCCAGATTTACGCCTACGCTTCTCTGAAGAGTGGAGTGCCATATGCCAATGGCGCGCCAAATCTGACCACCGACATGCCGGCTTTGCAAGAACTCGCCCGCGACCGGCAAGTTCCGATTTGCGGCAAGGATTTCAAGACCGGCCAGACCTTTATGAAGACGCTGGTGGCGCCGGGATTAAAGGCGCGCATGCTCGGGATGTCGGGCTGGTTCTCAACCAATATTCTGGGTAATCGCGACGGCGAAGTGCTGGAAGACCCGGGTTCGTTCAAGTCCAAAGAAGAGACCAAGCTGAGCGTGCTTCAGCAGATTCTGCAGCCCGAACTGTATCCCGAGCTTTACAAAGATCTATATCACGCAGTTCGCATCAATTACTATCCGCCACGCGGCGATGCCAAGGAAGGCTGGGACAACATCGACATCTTCGGATGGCTGGGTTATCCAATGCAGATCAAAATCAACTTCCTGTGCCGCGATTCCATTCTGGCCGCGCCCCTGGTGTTGGATCTGGTTTTGTTCATGGATCTAGCCCAACGCGCCGGTATGAAAGGCATTCAAGAGTGGCTTTCCTTCTACTTCAAGGCTCCCATGACTGCTCCGGGATTGTATCCCGAGCACGACGTTTTTATCCAGTTGATGAAGTTGAAGAATACGCTGCGCTGGATGCGCGGTGAGGATTTGATTACACACCTTGGGCTCGAGTACTACGACTAACGGATCCAAACGTCAGGAGCCGGCGAAGCGAAAGGTGCTGGTGATAGGCGGAACTCTGTTTATCGGCCAGGCGCTTGTCAAAGAGTTGGTCCACGCCGGGCACGAAGTGACGGTTCTGCATCGCAAGGGCCGGCACAAGCTGGGAAAAAAAGTCGCGAATATTGTCGCGGATCGCAACGATCCGGATGCAGTGAAACGCGCCCTGGCCGGTAAGAGCTTCGACGTAGTCTACGACAATGTGTACGACTGGGAGCACGGCACCACGGCCGCGCAGGTGGAGGCAACCGCGCGAGCCTGCGGGAGCAATCTGCACCGCTATGTTTTTATGTCCAGCGTGGGCGCCTATGGAGATGGCCTCAATCATCACGAAGGCGATGCGCTGGCGCCGGACGATCATTCCGATGCCTACGTTCGCAACAAGGCGATGAGCGAGCGCGCGCTGTTTCGTATGCGTCAGCGCAACGGATTTCCGGTGGTGACACTGCGTCCGCCGTTCGTGTATGGTCCGGGAAATCCCTTCTATCGCGAAGCTTTTTTTTGGGATCGCTTGAGAGAGGGGCGTCCATTGATCCTGCCGGGCGACGGCCGGCGCCTGATGCAGTTTGTGCACATCGACGATTTGGTCGGCGCCTGCATGAAGGCGATGGACACTTCTGATATTGAGGGGCACGCGTTCAACATCGCGAACCCCCGGCCCCTGACCCAGGTGGAGGCGGTGGAGGCGTTCGCACGCGCTGCCGGGAAGGACCCCACCTTTGTGCGCCTGCCGCGTGAGCGGATTTTGCGCTCCGGTGGGAATCCCATGGGGCCGAAGCTGTATTTCGGAGTTTATTTCGATCTTCCCGCGATCACGGTGGTGGTGAATAAGGCGCAGCGCATTTTGAAATTCAAGCCGCTCGAGTTTAATGCCGGGCTGAAGGGGACCTATCGCTGGTATGTGCGGCACAAGTTCCCCAAGCCGGATTATTCTTTCGAGGACGGCTTAATCGCTTCGGCACCCGCGTCGGCCTATTCGGCGCCGGTGGATTGAGCGCATAATGGAGAGGAGTCCGCCGATGTCGAGCGCCACACTCGTTTCTGTCCAAGAATATCTCGCCGCGAGCTTTCATCCGGATCGGGATTACGTTGACGGCGAGCTCCAGGAGCGCAACTTGGGCGAGCGGCCGCACGGACGGACACAAGGGCGTTTATTCGCTTTCCTTTTCCAACGGGAAGGTCAGTGGAGGATCTGCCCCATCATTGAGCAGCGCGTCCAGGTCAGTCCAACGCGCTTCCGCGTTCCTGATCTTTGTGTGCTTCTGGCCTCCGATCCCGTCGAGTCCCATTGTCAGGCGCGCACCGCTTCTTTGCGTCGAAATTCTTTCCAGGGAAGACACGGTCACACGGCTGAACGAGCGGATCTCGGACTATTTCCAAATGGGCGTTCGCTATGTTTGGGTACTCGACCCGCTAGCGCGCCGGGCCTTTTGCTATACGCCTGGTGAAATGCACGAAGTCTTGGATGGAATGCTGCGCACGAATGACCCGGAAATCGTGGTTCCACTCGATGAGGTCTTCGATGCGTGAGTCAGTCGCCGCGTTCTTCCGCTCGCACTTTTTCGAGGCGATCGCGCAGCGCTTCCGACAGCCCGGATTCAATTTCCGGGGTGATCAAGCCGACCAAATCCATGGCGATGATGTGGGTCTTGTCCCTCTGACGAAAACTGATCAGCTTCATGCGTACGAGTTCCGCAGGGATACCAACCGAATCCCGTCGCTCACAGTTGGCTCGGAAAACCCAGGGACCGGTTCCAAATTGCTCGGTCGGACCTTTTCGCCGACAAAGAGCAGGTGAACGCCGCTCCGCGCTTTCGGCGCCTTGGCGTCGACGGGCTTATCGACTCCCGCAACGTGGCGGTATTCTAATCCTAGGCTGCGAGTCGCCTCAGCGATGCGAGAGAGGTCCGCGCGATTCACGCCCAAATCTACGTCTTTGGTCAGCCGAGCGGCCAACGGATCGCGGGATTCGACGTGGAACAGGACGGCCAGTCCTCCCACAATGCGGTATTCAATTCCGGCTTCGCGAAGAGCACGGCAGACCCGCTCAGCCACCGCCGTTAGTTGCTCCAAGTGATGATCGTAGGCGTGGAATAGCAATGCTCTCACTCTACCGCTACTTGCCCGTCGCGCGGCGGTATTCCTGCACGGCCAGATTGTGCTGTTCCATGGTGGTCGAAAACTGGTGGCTTCCGGAGCCATCGCCCTTGGCGACAAAATAGAGATAATTTGTTTCGGCGGGCGCGAGCGCCGCTTGGAGCGATGCCAAGCCGGGATTGGCGATGGGGCCGGGTGGGAGTCCGGTGTGGCGGTAGGTGTTGTAGGGGCTGTCGCTGTTCAAGTCGGATCGATAAATGGTGCCGCGATACCGGCCGTCAAGCAGCGCTGCGTAGATTGTGGTGGGATCGCAATCCAAGGTCATTCCGTTGCGCAGGCGGTTGTCATAAACGGAGGCCACTATGCCCCGCTCATCGGGAACCGCTGTCTCCTTCTCCACCAGCGATGCCAGCGTGACGATGTCGTTAACGGCAACGCCCCGCGGCAGCGAACTCTGCAAATCGCGCCAATGTTTGCGGAAGACGCCGGTCATCATCACGCACAGCTGCTGGACGGTTGTGCCGCGCGTGATCCGATACGTGGAGGGGAACAGGTAGCCTTCGAGCGTGGGGGCGTCGGGCGCGAGATCGCGTATGAGCGCCGGATTACGGGCGGCGCGCAGGAAGCCGGCGGGGTCCAGAAAATTGAAGCGGGCGATGTTGGCGGCGATGTCGAACATGTTGCTGCCCTCGGGCACGATGAGCTCGTAGAAGAAGACGTCGCCGCGTCCGATCCGATCCAGGATATTGGAAGGGCTGTCGGCGAGAGCGAAGCGATATTCGCCGGCTTGCAGCTTCTTGCCGGGGTGGAGCGCGCGGACCATGAGAAATTGCCACGAATAACGAATGACGCCGGATTGCGCGAGCTGGTCAGCCATGGCTTGACTGCTGGTGCCCTTAGGAAAATCGACGATTACCGGCGCGCCAAAACCTTGGTAAGGGGTCTCGAGAGACACGTAAGCCAAGCCTGCGGCGACAAAGACTAATAAGAGGACAGCGAATAGCAGGCGCTTCATGCTGAGCGGGAGTCGAGATAACTTTCGAGAAGAATAACAGCCGCCAGACGGTCCACCGCTTTGGCGCGCTTCTCAATGCTGATGCCGCTCTCACGGAGCACGCGCTGGGCCTGAACGGTGGTGAGGCGTTCGTCCCAAAGTTGGATCGGAATGCCGGTGACGGCTTCCAGGCGAGCGCCGAATTCGCGGGCGTGAGCCGCGCCGCGTCCTTCATGACCGCTCATGTGCAGAGGATTGCCCATCAATATGAGTGAGACGTTGTGGCTGGAGGCGAGTTTCGCCAAGTGCGCCAGGTCCTCGCGGAGGTTGGTGCGCTGGAGGGTTTCCAGGCCCTGAGCGGTGACGCCGAGCTCGTCGCTCAGCGCCAGTCCGATGCGCCGTTTGCCCAAATCAAGGGCCAAGATCCTGCCTTCAGTCATTAAAATCGCCGAAATCCGCTAGTTGGTACTAATTTCGTTTGCCGTTACTACCGATTTCATTTCATCATAGAAGAGGACTTAGGGTTCCAATGTCCACGTTCACGCCTACGCCTACCTCCGCGCCCCCGCTGCCGGGACAGAACCCGGCACACGCCGGCATCACGCTCCTCGCGGTTGCGGCGGGTGTGGCCTTGTTGTACTTCGGACGGGTCTTCTTCATCACCATGGTGGTGGCGATCACCATCGCGTTTCTGCTGGATCCCGTGGTGACGGCCTTCGTGAAGCTCCGGTTGCCGCGCGCAGTGGCGAGTTTCATCGTGTGCAGCAGCGCTCTGCTGATTTTGTACCTGATTGGCTTGGGGCTGTACAGCCAGTTCTCCGGTTTCATGGACGAATTGCCGGCCTACAGCCAGCGCATGAATGACATGGTGGACAACGTGGCAACGCGCGTGGACGACGTTGAGAAGCGAACGTATCAAGTTTTGATTCCCAAGCGTTTCCAGGAAGCCGCGCCGCCACCGTCGAGTAATACCGTTCCCGAACCGGGGCGCCGCAGGCGCGGAACCAAGCCGGTGGAAACACTGGCTCCGCCGGGGATTCCCGAAGTCCGCATCCATTCCGAGCCGACGCCGCTGCTGACATACGTCTACGGATACATACGGTCTTTTTACGATGTGCTGCTGATGGCGAGCTTCGTTCCGTTCCTGGTGTATTTCATGCTGAGCTGGCGCGACCACATGCGTCGCAGTTTTCTGTATCTGTTCAAGGGCTCGGAGCGGCAGATGATCGGCAAAAGCTGGGAAGGTGTGGCCGACATGGTGCGCGCCTATGTCATCGGCAATTTCATTCTCGGCTTGATGCTCGCCACCATCAGCAGTGCGTTCTTTTTTCTGATCCGCCTTCCATATTGGCCGCTGATCGGACCGTTGAGCGGGTTCCTCAGCCTGGTGCCGTACGTCGGGCTGCCGATGGCGATGATCCCGGCGCTGGCGGCCGGGCTGATCGTCTTCACTAAGCCGACCATTTACGTGGTGATCGCGGTGGTGGTGGCGGTGCTGCACCTGACCGCGATGAACCTGCTGTATCCCAAGGTGGTGGGGTCGCGCGTGCATTTGAATCCGCTGGTGGTGACGGTGGCGCTGATGTTTTGGGGCACACTATGGGGCGGCATCGGATTGCTGCTGGCGATTCCGATCACCGCGGGAATCAAGGCCGTCTGCGATAACGTGACGCGCTTGCACGGATACGGCAAGCTGCTGGGGGATTAGCATGCGAGTTGCCCAATGAGCAAGCAGCTTCTGATCTTTGTCGGAATCGGCGTAGTTGTGGTGGCGGTAGCGGTTTTCTTAGCGGTGAGCGGCAACGAGGGCGCGCATCTCCAGCTCAAGGGGAAAATCCTGAAAGTGCGGACCGGGGAGCTGGGCGAAGGCAACAGCATCGCGGTGCTGGATTTTCGAGTGGAGAATCCTTCGGATGTTCCGTTCGTGGTTGGGAACGTGGAAGTGTCGCTCGAAAAGAAAAACGGCGAGATGCTGGACGGCGTCACTACGTCGAAGAGCGATTTGAAACAACTCTTCCAATACAACCGGTTTTTAGGCGATCAGTACAACGATGGACTTGGGATGAGGGATACCATTGCGCCGCACAGCATGGTGGATCGCATGGTGGCCGCGCATTTCGAAGTGAGCAGTCAAGCTCTGGATTCCGCCAAGGCCGTGCACTTGACCTTGCATGACGTGGATGGCCCAACGTGGGAAGCCAGCCATGCACTTCAATAGCGCGGGACCGTAGCGCGGCGTGCGTAGGCTCATCATTCGGCCGGGCGGGATCGGCGATTGTATTCTTTCTTTGCCGGCGATGGAACATTTGCGATCCGAGCATACCGAGGTCTGGGTTCCTTCCGCTGTTGTTCCACTGATTAGTGCCCCGCCGATTCGTTTCTCGAAAGCATGCGCGCTATCATCGACGGGGATTGATTTGCTGGGGCTGCCTGGAGTTGAGCCGCGGGCGGGTTTAGTCGCACGGCTGCGCGAGTTCGATTCGATTGTCACGTGGTACGGATCGAATCGCGAGGAGTTTCGCGAGCAGATGCTCGAGTTGGGATTACCGTTCCAATTTTTGGATGCCTTGCCCAAGCACGACGCGACGATTCATGCGGCGGATTTCTTTTTGAAGCAAGCGGGCGGGAACGGTTTTGCCGTGCCGACCATCGGCTGCGAGCCGGGAACGCGCGGTGATTTCGCGGTGATTCATCCGTTTTCGGGAAGCGCCCGGAAGAATTGGCCGCTGAGCCGATTCCGGGAACTGGCCAAGCGGCTGGCGCTGCCAGTGCAATGGTCTGCCGGGCCGGAGGAAGCGCTCCAGGATGCAGTGCGGTTCGAGAACCTATACGAGCTCGCGTGTTGGCTTGCGAGCGCTCGGGTTTATATCGGCAACGATTCCGGGATCACGCATCTGGCTGCGGCGGTCGGGACACCAGTGGTCGCGATTTTTGGCGCGACCGATCCGTCGGTGTGGGCGCCGCGGGGAAAACGGGTGCGAGTGGTGAGCGGGATCACGGTAGATGAAGTGTTGGAAGCCGCGCGTCAACTCCGGGCAGAGTGAAGGCGGGTCACGGCAGAGTAAAGGCCACGAGCGCATCGGCCAGTGGTTCTTCGGTGATTTTCGGGTGACCACCCGCTGCGATCACTAAATACTGTTTGCCGAGAGGAGTGACGCGGTAAGTCATCGGCGTGGCATTGCCGCTGGCTGGCAACCGGGCCTTCCAGAGTTCCTTTCCAGTTTCGACATCGAAGGCGCGGATGTATGGGTCGGTGGTGCCGGCGATAAATACGAGGCCGCTGGCGGTCACGATCGGTCCGCCGAGGTTGATGGATCCTGGCGGGACGGGATCATGGGCCTCGCCAAAGTTTTGCATGGAGCCAAGGGGAACTTGCCAGCGAATCTTGCCTTCGGTCATATCCACCGCGGCGAGTGTGCCCCAAGGAGGCGCTGTACACGGCAAGTCGGACGGCGATTGCAGAAAGCGGCGAATCATTCCGTAAGGCGATCCCGTCTGAGGCCCATAGTCACCGTCGTCGTGGTTGAATCTGACTTTGTTACGGGGGATGAGTTTCACCCTGGCCGGAAGATTATTGGTATTTACGATCAGCAGGCCATGCCGGGGATCAAAAGCGTAGCCGCTCCAAGTCATGCCGCCCAAATTTCCGGGCACCGCGAGCGTGCCCCTGATGCTGGGGGGTGTGAAAATGCCTTGGTTGCGAAGCTTTCCAATCTCGATGCGGCACCATTCACGATCCTCGGCCGTGGGTCCCCAGATATCATCTTTGGAAAGCTGTTGCGGCACCAGCGGAGGCGGGACCACGGGGAACGGCTGCGTGGGCGAGGTGACTTCGCCAGGGACGTCGCTCTGTGGTACGGGGCGTTCTTCCACCGGGAATACCGGTGCGCCGGTATCCCGGTGAAGCATGTAAAGAAGGCCGGTCTTGTTGCCCTGGATGACGACCGGAATTATTTTACCCGCGTGATTCAGACTCGTAAGCAGCGGCGGCGATGCGGTGTCGTAGTCCCAAAGATCGTGATGTACGAGTTGGAATCCCCAAGCGAGATGGCCGGTCTTGGCGTGCAAGGCCACCACAGAGTTGGCCCACTTGTTGTCGCCGGGCCGCAAGCCGCCATAATAGTCGGGGCTCGCGCTGCCGGTGGGAACGAAGACCAGGTCACGAACGGGGTCGGTCGTCATGATTGACCAGGCATTGGCTGCGCCGGTGTGCCAAGTCTTCGCCGACGCGGTGGTCTGTGCAGCAGGCGGGTTGGGAGGAATGGGGTCCCAACTCCAGCGCAGCGCGCCGGTGCGTGCGTTGAAAGCGCGCACGACGCCCGTCGGCATGTCCACGCTCTGGTTGTCATCGATGGCCGATCCCACCACGACAATGTCGTCAATCACGGCGGGCGGCGAAGTCATGTGATAGCGGCCGGGGATGTAGCCGGGAATGTTGCGCAGGCTGGCTTGGCCATGGTCGCCGAAGTCGGCGCAAGGTTTGCCGGTGGCGGCGTCGAGAGCGATGAGTCGAGCATCTAGAGTCGACTCAAATATTCGCCGGTGGCAGGGCTGTCCGCTGGAACGCGAAGGGTCGAGCCAAGTGGCCACACCGCGATTGACCAATCCATCGCCGTACTCCAACGTCGGATCGATTTGGGGATCGTAGGCCCAGCGCTGCTCGCCCCCAACCGGATCGAGCGCAATAATTCGATTAAAGGCCGTGGTGATATAGAGAGTGCCATCCACGAAGATGGGTGTGGTTTCGAATCCGCTGCGCTTCTTTCCGCCGCTGCCGAATGAGATGTCTTCAGCATGAAACACCCAGGCGAGCTTGAGTGTTGACACGTTGTCCCGATTGATCTCGGTGAGCTTGGAAAATCGCATCCCACCGGGGTCGTTCCCGTAATTGGGCCAATCGCCGTTCCCGGAAACCTGCCCGAGCACGGCCGCGCTCGCAAGCGCCGAGCACAGGATGACGATTAACCCGCATTTCTTTTTGCGCCGTGCCATCGGTCGCCTCCCGCTGATCCCACTATAGGTCACGGGACCGTGCTCCGTAAGGTTTTCGATCCGCGGCTCGCCGTGATCTATCTGCACCGTCGCGGCTCGGTTGAGGTGTCGAGTGCGTGCGCCGCGAACTATTCTTCGCGGAGGGCTTGCATGGGATCAAGGCGCGAGGCGCGGATCGCGGGAATCAGGCTGGCTGGGAGCGCGACTAACGCCAGCAGGATCACGGAGAGGACGATGGTCAGGGGATCGGTGGGGCTGAGGCCATAGAGCAGTTTGGCGATAGCTTGCGACGCGGCCAGCGCGAAACCGATTCCCAGCAGCAAACCGGCGACCAGTAGCTTGCCGCATTCGCTTCCGATCATTTTGAGCACGTTTGCGCGGCCGGCTCCCAGCGCGATGCGGATGCCGATTTCGCTTCGGCGTCGAGCGACGATGTACGCCATCACGCCATAGAGTCCGATGGAAGCGAGAAGTGCGGCCAGGAATCCGAAAAAACCGGACAGCGTAGCCATCAGGCGTTCGCGCACCAAGGAATCGGCAATGAGCGAATGGACGGTATAAAACTTGAGAGGCAAGGCGGGATTAATAGCGGCCATTTCCCGCTTGATAGCCGCGAACTGCGACGTGAGCGCTACGTGCGAACGGCTTAGGATCACCACGCCGCCTGGCGCATCCGCGGCTTGATCGAGAGATGTGAAAACCGTGGGGGTAAACGGGTCACTGAGGCTGACGTATTTCGCGTCTTTGGTTACGCCGACCACGTCGTAAGACACCTCGGGCTCGCCGGGACCGGTCTCGATGCGGATTCGCTTGCCGATGGCGTTCGCGCCATTCAGGAATTTCTTGATGAACGCTTCATTGACGACGGCAACCTTGGGTGAAGTCAAAGTGTCGTAATCGTTGAAGTCGCGCCCAGCCAGCAGCGGAGTTCCGAGGGTGCGGAAATAGCCGGGACTTACGCCACTGAAGTTGGACAGAAACTTGCCGCTCGGATTGGTGCCGGCGAACTGGAAACGGTCGTTCCAGCGGTCGCCGCTGATAGGAACGATGGAGGTCGCGGCGACCTGTTCCACACCTGGGAGGAGCCGGATGCGACGGAGAATTTCGTTCCGTAGTTCATACCTGCTCCGCGGCGGAAAATTGAGAGGGGTGAAGCTGCTCTCCGTGGCCAGCACGCCGCTCTCCTGAAATCCGGCATCGAGTGTCAGCAGCTTGTGCAGACTGCGAACGAAGAGTAGCGCGCCAACGAGCAGCACCATCGAGAGCGCGACTTGCGCGACTACCAAAATGCGGCGCAGACCGAAGCGCTCGCGGGCATCGGTGAGCCCGCGGCCGCTGGCTTTCATCAACGTGCCTGGATTGGCGCCAGTGGCGCGGATGGCGGGCATTAATCCAAAGAGCAGGCATGTGAGGACGGCCAGGGCGGCTGTAAATCCGAAGATTCGCCAGTCCGTGCCCAGGTCGACATACAGAGGATCGTCGGTGGTGGTGAGAAGACGGACCAGATAGCTGCTGAGAAGCCGGGCGAGGAAAGCTCCGCTGGCGGCGCCGATGGCGGCCAGCAACAGGCTTTCTGCGAGCATCTGTCGAATCAGGCGCGGGCGGGATGCGCCGATGGCAAGGCGGACGGCGAGTTCACGTTCGCGGGCGCTGGCACGGGCCAGCATGAGGTTGGCGAGGTTCGCACAGGCGATTACCAGTACCAGAGCGGCGATGCCCAACAGAATAACCAAAGGATCCTGGTACTTCGACCGCAGGTCCGACACCCCCAATCCAGCGGGGATGGCGACCAGCTTATATTCGAGATATTTTTTCGCGGTCTCCGGAGTGTAGTTGGGTGGAAGCGTTGCTTCGAAGAGACTGGGGGAGATAGCTTGCACGTTCGCGGTTGCCCTGGCCAGGGTCCAGCCCGGCTTCAGCCGTCCGATGACAGCGAGCCACCAATGATGGCGCTTGGCCGTGTGCGAGTTTTCGCCTTCGATGATGGGCTCGGCGCACACCGGAATCGCGACATCGAACGACCGGCCTACTTCGACGCCGAAAAAGCCGGATTGTGCGACGCCGATAATTTCGAACGGCTGGCGATTTAACAGGATTCGGCGGCCGATGGCCGAAGCCTGGCCGCCATACTCACGCTGCCAGTAAGAATAGCCGAGCACTGCGCCGGGCGCGCCGCAACCGGGGCGGTCATCATCGCTGGAAAAAACGCGGCCGAGAGCTGGAACAACGCCGAGAGTGCTGAAGAAATCGCCGCTGGTGTAGAGTCCCTCTATGTAGCGCACTTCGCCGCCAGTGGCAGTGTTGAATTGTCGCGCGGACCATGCAAACAGCCCCGAGAAGGCCTGCTGGTGTGCTCGGAGCTGGTCCCAGAGAGCATACGTAAAGTTCGATCGGCGGCTGCTGAAGTTACCGCTGCAGCAAGACTGAGCCGGATTAATTTCCACTTCGGCCAATTCGTTCGGGCTTGTCACCGGCAGCGTGCGCAGGCGCACCGCGTCCAGCAAATGGAAGATGGCGGTGTTGGCCCCGATGCCCAGAGCGAGGCAAAGAATCGCGACGGTGAAGAAGCCCGGCTCGAGGCGGATGAGGCGAAGCGCGTAGCGAAGATCCTGTCCGATCGTTTCCAGAAAGCCGATGGTGTTCATACGATGGGTGGTCTCCTTGGCGACCGTGACATTGCCGAATTTGCGCTGCGCTGCGAAGGTGGCTTCTCGCGGATTCATGCCGCGGGCGATGTTGTCGTCAATTTCGTGCTGAAGGTAGGCTTCGATTTCGAGGGCGAAGTCGCAATCCCGCCGCGAACGTCTGAAATATCGAAGCCAGCTCATGTGTTTAGTCCATGGCAGGCCCGAGCACGCGCGCGATGGCGTTCACGATCTGGTCCCAACGGCTGCGCTCGCTGGCCAGATGCTTTCGTCCGGCCGGCGTAATGCGGTAATACTTGGCCTTGCGGTTGTTCTCGGACGTTCCCCAGAAAGACGCGATCAGGCCGCGTTCCTCCAGCCGATGCAGGGCAGGGTAGAGCGAGCCGTGCTCTACCTGAAGGACGTCTTCTGAAGTACGCTCAATCGCGTACGCGATGGTATGGCCGTGTGCCGGGGCTAGCAGGAGCGTGCGTAAAATCAGCATGGCGAGAGTGCCTTGCATCATTTCGCCGCGGTCGTCGCTCGGTTTGCTTCTGGCCATGCTGCCAGTGTACCAGAAGACAGGCTACTGGAGTGTCAAGCGAGACGAAGTCAAAGTTCCGACTGATCTTCCTCGATTTCCCCCAGGTCGGGCTTGCGGCCTTCCTCCTGGCGATCTTCCTTGGCATATTCAGCCGTAAGATCTTCGATCGGTTCGGGAATGTTCCCCTCTTCGATGTCTTCCTCGATTTTCTTGTCGATTGGCTTCATAACTTCAGTTTCCCATCTTTAGATGCTACTGGAATCCAACTTCGGTCAAAATGATCCCAAGCTGCCGGACATCTCCCGGAACAGAAAAGCTTTTATCAACCGTAATAGTGAGCTTGGCGCTGTCGCCGTCGGGCTTCATCGGCGGGCTAGAGAGCAGGTAAGCGCCGGGAGCGGAATAAGTTCGGGATGCGATGGTGTTGTCGTTGAGCGCGATGGTCACTTGGCGGGCGGGCGAGGCGTCGGGGATGGTGAGGCGGACGGTAACGGGGGCCGGTTGAGCCGGGGGCTTGAGAAGGATGGTTGCGGTTTGGCTCATCCAGCGCCACTGGCCGTTCTCGAGCTGAAAAACGCCGTTGACGATTTGCTGCGCGGCTTCGGGCGCGTTCATCGGCAAATCGGTGAGGGTGGGTTTGCGTTCGATCATCAGCTCAGCGCGGACCTGGTCCATGGGAGCGAGCGAAATATCGAAAGGGCGCAGACCGAGCATGGTGGTGGAATAAGCCGCGCGGCCCTGAAGCGCGACCAGTCGCAGGGGGATGGAGGACGTGATGGTGCGTTGTGCGATGGGTGCCAGCACGCCTCCTCCTGTGGTGAAGGTGATCGGATAGCCGAGCTTGCTGGAAGCAATGATTTCGCCAGGATGGATCACCTGGCCTTCACGCAGCGGGAGGCCGCCTTCGGATTCCAGGTAATAGCGCAGGCCCCACTCGCCATTGATCCAAACACGTTTTGATTGGGCGTCGGGCGCCAGGGCGCGCGCGAACCGCCGGTAGCCATCCCAGTGTTGATAGTTGACCACGGCGAGCGTGAGGCTGAGAGCAAATCCGCAGGCGAGGCTGAGTTGGAGCAGGCGCGGCCGGGCACGCTGGGTGGCGAGAATCGCGATGGGCAGCGCGAGGGGGAGCAGGTAGCGCGCCGAACCAGCGAAGAAGATCGCGAGTGCGCCAGCGAAGAAGATAAGGACCCATTGCGCGAGAAAGTCCCGCCAGCGTTGGGCGCAACGGATGAGAATGCCGACGCCGATCGCGATGGATCCCCAGAAGAGCGGGTTGAGATCGTAACACGCGGCTCCGATGGCGAAGGGGATGGTGAGGAGCGAGGGAATCCAGAGAGACGGGAAGACGATCCAAGCCAGATGACCGGTGAGCGCAACGGCGCTCTTCAATTTTTGCGAGAGTGCCTGGAATCCGTAGGTGGTCATGTAATTGACCAGAACGCCGGTAGGGAGCGCGCCCGTGGTGAGACGCTCGAACATGTTCCAGACGATCAGGATTGCCAAAGGCGTGAAGGCAGCGATGCGCGCGGTGCGTGATTTTCGGCCGTACAGATACAGGATGGGGACCAGCAGGACGGACTGATAGGCGGTGAGCGCGGCCAAAGCCATGGCGACCGAAGAGGCCAGCAGCAGGGGTTCGGAGCCGCGATCGACGGCAGTGATGTAGAGAGCGGTTGCAAGCAGCCAGAGCGCGACGAAGGGGACGTCAGACTCCAGAGAAGTTCCGTTGATCACGAAGGCGGGCGTCGCAAGAAATAGCAGCGTGGCGAGCAATGGATGTGGGCTGAACCGGCGGGCAAGCGCGAGCGCGCTTATGGCGGCGATCAGAGAAAAGAAAATGTAGGCAACGTGGAAGGGGATCTCCGAAACATCTTTGTTGACGGCCAGCAACAGCGCGAGAAACCAGGCATCGAGCGGCGGATGGGATTGGCCGCGCATATCGATGTCGCGGCCCATGAATACATATTCGGTGTGTTTGGGATGGAGCGGTTCGATTTGCGCGTGCTCGGCCTCGGTGAGATAGAGGATGTCGTCGCCCTGCATGGCCTGGTTGATGAAGGGCAGGCGCAAGGCGAGTACAACCAGCGCGACGATGATGAGCTGGCGGCGCAAGAGTTAGGCGCCCATATTCTAGCCGGCTATGTCGAGCACGACGCGGAAGCGCGCCTTGCCGCTCAGCATGTGGTCATAAGCTTCGGCCGCGCGTTCGAAGGGGAAGGACTCGTTCATGGGCCGGACGCCCGAGAGAACACTAAAGTTGAGCGTGTCTTCGGAATCGATGGACGTGCCCGAGTACCAGCCGGTGACGGATTGATCCTGCAACAGCAATTGGATAGTATTCACGTCGAGCGAGGGAACCGCGCCGATCACCATGAGCTTTCCTTTGACGGCGAGACCAGGGAGAACGGCTTTCATGGCTTCGGCGCTGGTAACCGTGGCGAGGATGACCTTCGCGCCGCCCAGCTTTTGCAGTTCAGCCGCGGGGTCTTGCGTTTTATTGTCGATGTAATAGTGGGCGCCGAGTTGGCGGGCCAAGGGCTCTTCGTCCTTACCGCGCGCGATGGCAGCAACTTTGCAGCCCATTTTTGCAGCGAACTGTACGCCGAGATGGCCGAGTCCGCCGATGCCGACTACAGCGACAACGTCGCCCGGCCGCACGCCACTATTACGAAGACAGTTGAATGTGGTGACGCCGGCGCACATGAGCGGCGCCGCCTCGGCCGATGAAAGATCTTTCGGCACCAAAGCCAGCGCGCTGATGGGCGCGAGCATATATTCGGCGTACCCGCCGTCGCGGGAGAGGCCAGTGACATCGGTGGAAGTTTGGCAGGCGAAGAAGTCGCCACGGCGGCAGTTGTCGCAATAACCACAGAATCCGCCATTCCAGCCGACGCCGACTCGTTGTCCGGCCTTCCAGCGAGGGACGCCCGGGCCGACCGAATCGATCACGCCTATGACTTCGTGGCCGGGAACGCGGGGATACTGGATGCCTGGGAATAAGCCGTCCTTGGTTACCGAATCGCTGTGGCAGACGCCACAAGCTTGCACCTTGATCCGCACATAGCCGGGGCCGGGATCGGGGATGTCGCGTTCCACAATTTCCAAAGGACCTCCGGCGCGTGGGACCTGCACTGCTCGCATTTTTGGCATGAGTTTCTCCACTCCTGATCTTGGCACGGCCCGCCTTCGAATTGTCGTACCCTAGTTTCAGGAACCAAGACGATGCCAACAGCAACTAGCGTTATCACTCCCGTGCGCTTCGAGCAGGGGCACACATACACCAATTTCCTGGCCCAAGCGGCCGTGAACGTCGATAAATTTGAGCAGAACTACAAGAGCGCGCCGGTGACGCCGGAGGACCTGGCGTTCTTTCAAAGAGCTGCTTCGCTGCCGCGAGGGCCCGCAAAGATCGTAGCAATCGCGGAAGCCTGGTGCGGCGACGTATATCGCGAGCTGCCCACGGTAGCGCGCATCGCGGATGCTACTGGCATGGACTTGCGCGTGTTTTTGCGCGACGAGAACCCGGACATTATGGACGAGTTTCTGAGCAACGACGGGAAGTCGCGAGCGATACCGGTGTTTGTGTTCTACACGGCTGAAATGCAGTACATCGCGCATTTCACCGAGCGCTCCGAGACCGCGCATCGCGAACTGGCCGAGATCGGCGATCAAGTGAAAGCGCAGATGGGTCTTCCCAAGGAAACCACGTTTTCGACCGCGCCCGAAGACCGCAAGCAGGAGTTGTTGCGCGAGGTGATCGCGAGGATTCAACCGCGCTCCGACGATTGGCGCAAGGAAGCGATCAAAGAGCTGCGGCTGCTGCTGTCGACGGCGCTGCGCTTGCCCGACCGCGCGTTGTAATGCCAGCTCCGGTTGTCTACACCATTCGCGGCTGTGATGCCTGCGTGAAACTTCTCAAGAAGTGGGATGCCGAGGGCGTGCAGTACGAAGAGCGCCGCGTGGAGTTAAGCCAGGCGGTGTTGGATGAGGCACGCAAGCACGGCGACATGGTGCCTATCGTAGTGTGGCCGGACGGGCGCGTGGAGCAGGGGTTCGAGGGCGCTCTGGGCTGTTTTATTTGACCCGAGCCGCTTACTGACGTGCGCGGTTCATTTTCAGGGTTTCCAGCGCAGGATCGGCTTGCGCGCGGCGGCAACTTCGTCCACGCGGCTGGTCCGAGTGTCGTGCGGAGCCGTCAACACTAAATCCGGAGTTTCCTCGATTTCCTTCGCGATGGAGACGAGCGCGTCGACAAACAGATCGAGTTCGGCTTTGCTTTCTGTTTCGGTAGGTTCGATCATCATCGCGCCGGGCACAATCAGCGGGAAGCTCACCGTATAAGGATGGAATCCATAGTCGATCAGACGCTTGGCGATATCGCCGGTGCGGACGCCCCGCTGGGTTTGGCGAACATCGCTGAAGACGCATTCGTGCAGAATGCGCGCTTTGTGCGGAAGCTGGTAGTAAGGTTCCAATAAGACGCGCAGGTAGTTGGCGTTGAGCACAGCGTCGAGCGTGGCATTGCGCAGTCCGTCGCCACCGTGAGCCATGATATAAGCCAGCGCGCGAATGTGCATTCCGATATTGCCGTAGAAGGCGCGGACGCGGCCGATGGATTGCGGCAGATCGTAGTTCCAGGTCCAGCGATCCTTGTTCATCACGACGCGGGTCAGGCGAGGCTTCGGCAAAAACGGAATCAAGTGGCTCTTCACCGCCACCGGTCCGGACCCCGGGCCGCCGCCTCCGTGGGGCGTCGAAAATGTTTTATGCAGGTTGAGATGCATGACGTCGGCGCCGAAATCGCCCGGCCGCGCGATGCCGACCAGCGCGTTCATGTTAGCGCCGTCCATGTAAAGCTGAGCCCCTTTGGCGTGGAGAATTTCGGCGATGCGCGTGATGTTCTCTTCGAAAACGCCGAGCGTGTTGGGATTGGTGAGCATCAATGCCGCGACGTCCTGGTCGACCGCACGGGCGAGCTCGTCGACGTCCACCATGCCGACGGCGTTCGACTTGATGTTCTGGACGGCGTAGCCGGCCATGCTGGCGGTTGCGGGGTTGGTGCCGTGCGCCGAATCGGGAATGAGCAGCTTTTTGCGAGGGTCTCCTCGCAACTCGAGCAACGCGCGGACCATTAAAATGCCGGTGAATTCTCCGTGGGCGCCAGCAGCGGGCTGCAGCGTGACCGCGTCCATGCCGGTGATTTCGGCGAGAGCCCGTTCGAGCGCCGCCATCACTTCCAGGATTCCTTGCGCGAGCGATTCCGGCTGATAGGGATGCGCCCAGGCGAGTCCCTCGGTGCGCGCCACCTGTTCGTTAACGCGCGGGTTGTACTTCATGGTGCAAGAACCGAGCGGATACAGGCCGAGATCGATAGCGTAATTCTGGGTGGAGAGCCGCGTGAAATGACGGATGGCTTCCACCTCGCTGATCTCGGGGAAATCCACAATTTCGGCGCGCGTGTTTTCGGCGCCGAGCACAGCGGCGGGATCCACCGCTGGGACATCGAGAGGCGGCAATTGATAGCCCAGTTTTCCGGGCGAGCTGCGCTCGAACAACAGCGCCTCGTTTTGGTTTATGTGCGGGCGGACTTTCTTGATCATCGTGCCAACGCCTCCGCGACGATGTCCATGTCTTCGCGGCGCGACATTTCCGTAGCGCACAAAAGCATCGCATGATCCAGTTCCGGATAAAACCTTCCGAGGGGCAGGCCGCCGATGATTTTATTTTCAAGCAAGGCGGCATTGATCGCTTCGGGCGTGCGTACGTTCGTGGTTACAACGAATTCGTTGAAGATTGGCCCGCTGAATCGCACCGGCAGTTTTTTGGCTAGATAATGGGCCTTCGCCAAGTTCTGCGACGCTAGCTCGCGCAAGCCTTGCTTGCCGTAGACGGTCATAAACACTGTAGCCATGAGAGCGATGAGTGCTTGATTGGTGCAGATGTTGGATGTGGCCTTTTCGCGGCGAATATGCTGCTCGCGTGCGGCCAAAGTCAAGCAAAACGCCCGATTCCCTCGGGTGTCCTTGGTTTCGCCCACGATGCGGCCAGGCATCTGCCGCATGAACTTTTCCTTGGTGGCGATGATGCCGGCGAACGGGCCGCCATAACTGGGCGAGATCGCGAACGATTGTAGTTCGCCAGCCACGATGTCGGCATCGCGCGGAGGCTCCAGCAGGCCGAGCGAAACGGCCTCGGCGAAAGCAAAAATGAGTAACGCGCCATGGCGGTGCGCGATCTCGGCCGCCCGGCGCACATCCTCGACGATGCCGAAGAAATTCGGCGATTGAATGATAACGGCGGCGGTTTCGTTGTCGATCTTTTGTTCGAGCTCGCCGAGATCCAGCCCGCCAGTTTCGCGCACGTAGTCGACCTCCGCTACCGGCATGCCTTGATGCCGGGCGTAGGTGGCGAGCACTTCGCGATATTCAGGATGCACGGTGCGGGCGGTGAGGACGCGGTCGCGGCCGGTCAACCGCATGGCCATCATGGCCGCTTCCGGCACGGCGGTCGATCCGTCGTACATGGACGCGTTGGCCACTTCCATGCCGGTAAGCTGGCAAATCAGGGTTTGGAATTCGAAGATGGTGGTAAGCGTGCCTTGCGAGATCTCGGCTTGGTAGGGGGTGTAAGAAGTCAGGAATTCGGAGCGCGCGACCACCGTATCCACCAGCACCGGCCGGTAATGCTGGTAGACACCCGCGCCGAGAAAAGATGCGTGACCGTTCGCGCATTCGTCGCCGCGCGCGCGAAAGTAATCGACGATTTCATATTCCGATTTACCGGGCGAAATGTTCAGAGGCCGATTGAGCCGAACTTCCGCGGGAAGATGGGCGAACAGGCTTTCCAGAGATTCAGCGCCAAGGACCGAGAGCATCTCCCGGCGCTCGATATCGGATTTCGGCAGATAGCGCAAGAACGGAGGGGCCGGGAAGGTTAGTACCCGGTTTCCTCCTCCACGACGAATTTTCCGTAATCCTCCGCGGAGAGCAGACCTGAGATTTCGGCGGGAGCCGACAAGCGGATCTTGACCATCCAGCCGTCGCTGTGCGGGCTTTCATTCAACTTCTCTGGCGCGGTGGAGAGCGCGTCATTAATTGCGATCACCTCGCCGGACACTGGCGCGTAAATGTCCGATACGGCCTTCACGGATTCAACCGAGCCCATGACCTTGCCTTGCTCAAGTGTGGCGCCCACCTTGGGAAGATCGACATACACAATGTCGCCGAGCTCCTGCTGCGCGTAATTTGTGATTCCAATCACGCCGGTGCCGTCTGAAAGGCGCACCCATTCGTGTTGCTTGGTATAGTGCAGATCTTCTGGATACATTTTTATTTGATCCGTTTGTAGAATGGCGTCGCGATCGTGACGGCGTCCACCAGTTGATTGCGGATGGCAATTTGGATTCGCTGGTCCGGCTTCGAGTGCCCAGCCGGAAGGTAACACATCCCGATGTTCTTGTTCAGCGTGGGCGATGGGCCGCCGCTCGCGACCCAGCCGGCCGGCGATTCCTCCAGGAAGACTTCGTAATCGTCGCGGCCGATGCCGCGGCCGGTCATTTCAAATCCGATCAGCCTGCGCGTCACGCCTTGTTCCTTTTGGCGAACCAGCGCGGCGCGGCCGATGAAGTCGCCTTTGTCCAGCTTGACGATCCAATCGAGCCTCGCCTCAAACGGTGTGATGGTGGCATGAATCTCGTGGCCATAAAGCGCCATGCCTGCCTCCAGACGCAGCGTGTTGCGCGCGCCCAGGCCGCACGGGTTGATGCCGAACTCCTGGCCGGCGTCGAGGATCTGGTTCCAGACGCGCTCGGAATGTTCCGGTGCGAAATAAATCTCGAAGCCGTCTTCGCCGGTGTAGCCGGTTCGGGCGATGCGAGTGGGGAAGCCCACGACGGAGCCATCGATGAAGTGGTAGTAACGAATCGCGGTGAGATCGGCGGCGGTCAACTTTTGCAGGGTCGCGAGCGCGCGAGGGCCTTGGATCGCGAGCTGAGTGTAACGGTCGCTTGCGAAGTCGAGAGTGGCGTGGAATCCCTTGGCGGCGGCAATGTGCCGATAATCCTTCTCCTGGTTGGACGCGTTGACACACAGGAAATAGCGATCGGCGGCGATCTTGTGCACCAATATATCGTCGACAAATCCGCCGTGCTCGTAAAGCAGACCCGCATACTGGACTTGTCCTGCCTCGAGCTTGGCGACCGCGTTGGTGGTGACGTAATCGGTGAGCGCGCCTGCGTCCGGGCCCACGACTTCGATCTCGCCCATGTGGCTCACGTCGAAAACGCCCACACTGGCGCGCACGGCGCGATGCTCGTCCAGGATGCCGGAATACTGGAGAGGCATGTCCCAACCGCCAAAGTCGACCATCTTGGCGCCCATTTTCCGGTGCATCGAGTGAAGCGCGGTGTTCCTAAGGCGTGCGATAGGTTGGGTCGTCACTTTCCTCGAAAAGGCTTCAGACAGCGAAGCTGCGGACGGCCGAATCCTCATCAGGATACACGTCGAACACCTGGTAGAGCCTGGTAAGCGCCACCAGATCCTGCACTTTTGGCGTGAGCTTCATGAATTTCAGCATGGCGCCCTGGCGTTGCGCGCTGGTGCAGGCGGAGACCAGTTCGCCTAGGCCGCTGCTGTCGATGTAGTAGACCTCGGCCATGTTCAAAAGGATCTTTGTTCTTCCGGCAGCGACCGTGTCGTGGATCAACTCGCGCAGTTTCTGCGTGGCTTGGCCAAGCGTGATGGGGCCTTGCAGGTGCAAGACAAAAACGTCGCCCACCTCCCAATCGAAATATTCCAGGGCCATGCAGCGACGGTATCGCGCTTGGGGGCGGGTGTCAAATGCGCGCGAGCTCCGGCACCCCGCACTGGCGTTTATCTGTGTTTCGCCTTCTCGATCTCCCGGCGAGCATGGGGATCGACGTCGAGATGGTCGCGAGGGCCGCAAGATCGAAACACCAACACGCCAGCAACGATGGCGATAAGACAGACAAGAATTACTTTCATTTGATTCTTTCGCCCTGCGCCCGTGCGGCTAAGAGAAGCGAGGTGGCCGCAGCAAGAAGGAGTGCGGCCGCCCCTCTAGTTTAATATCCGTAGGGCACAGCACAGCCCGGATAGTACTGCCACACGCCATTTGCGTCATAGAATCCGGCGGGATTGCAGACCGGAGCGGCATATCCGTAAGGCGCGTAAACGCCGACACCGAATCCAAGCCCGGGGCCGTAATAACCACCACCGCCGTAATATCCGCGGCCGCCGTAAAAGGCACGACCTCCGCTAAAGGCACGTCCGCCATTGAACCCACGCGCGGGTGCGGAGAACCCATGACCGCCACTGAATCCGCCGCGGCCCGCATTAGATACGCCGTGACCCGCGCTGAATCCGCCATGACCCCCACTGAATCCGCCGTGGCCTCCACGACCCGCCGCGAGCGCGGACATTGGACTGAAGGCTGCCATCGCAACCACCAGAGCAACCGGAGCGACCGCCATCTTCACCAGCTTCAGGAATCTGCTTTTCATAACTACCTCCAAACCACGCCTCTCTAGAAGGCATGCCGAGGCCCACTGCTAAGTTCTTGAAAGTGTTGAATCGTCGAGTAATTGGGCACGTTGAAAAGCACCACAACGGTCAGATGGAACCACCATCACGGATGGTTCACGCTGCGAGCCTTGCTGTCGGGCGCCGGTGGATTTACTCTGGAGGAGGTTGGAGGTCATATGTTTCGTGCGAGTGCGCTGGTCCGCATCTCGGTGGTTGCAGCACTTTTTTGCGTCGGCCGGATAGCAACGGCGGACACTTACCCGGTAATCGTGATTGGCACAGTGACCATGGAGGACGGTTCACCACCTCCATTTAGTGTTGCAATCGAGCGAGTCTGCACTCCCAGTTTCGGTGATGCGCCGGGCCCGGTGACAAACAAAAAGGGAGAATGGGTGTGGCGCATGGAAGTGGATGCTTTCGCGTCGCGCTACTGCGTGTTCCGCGCATCGCATGCCGGATACTCTTCGAGCACGGTCGACGCCTCCAATCTCAGTATCGACATGCACGACACCACGGTGAAGGTTGCCCCGCTAGTGATCGCCGCCGCGACCTCCGATCCCTACACAATCCACACAGCCGGCGACGATATTCCCCGGCGCGCCAAAGGCTCCTTCGAGAATGCTATGAAGGCTATCGATGCTCGCAAATATGACGAGGCCGTCAGCGACCTCCAGGCGTCAGTGGCGGCAGTGCCGAAGTTCGCCGACGGCTGGCACGCTTTGGGAGTGGTTTACGATACGACGGGAAAGTTGCCTGAGGCGCGGGAAGCCTATGATCACGCGATTGAGGCCGATCCCAGACACCTGCCCTCCTATGTGACAGTGGCCCGGCTGTGCGTTAAGACCAAAGACTGGGCGTGCGTGCTGAAGAATGCCGACAGCCTCACTAAGTTGGATACGAAGCATGTCTATCCGGAGATTTACCTCCATCGCGCGGTGGCCCAATATGAGCTGAAGGATCTCACGGCCGCGGAGGAGAGCGCTCAGGAAGCCATCCGGCTGGATACGAAGCATAAATATCCGCGCGAGGAATACGTCCTGGGCCGGGTTCTGGAGGCCAAAGGCGACATCAACGCAGCCCGCCAGCATATGACAACCTACCTCGAGCTGCAGCCGACCGCCAAAGATGCCGAAGCCGTGCAGTCGCACATGTTGGGCTTGGGCAAGCCGGAAAAGCCGGATACGGAACCGGAGCTTGAGCCGCTGTAAGGTCGCGCGGCGCTTCAAACAGTGCTCTGCTAGGGAATCACGACGGCGCCGTTTAGCGCCGACATTACGTTGCCGGCTGAATCTCTCACCACCAGCCGGACGATGTAACTGCCGCTGGCCACGTCCAGATTCGTCTTCACCGTTATGCCAGCCTCGGGGAGCGCATCCAGCGTCTGGTCCCTGAACTTCAGGTCCACAATCTTTTGAGTGCCGACCACATATTTTCCATCCGGGTCAAACACTCCCCCCACCACTGTCAAGGTATCGTCGTTGCGGCCGTCGGTCTTCTTGTAGCGCAGGTGCTTCGCATCGATGCGCGCCATAATCGAGAGCCTGGCTTTGAGATCGCCGGTCTTGAAGAACTGCGTGTTCAAAACCACCGGCAGTTCGTGGATTTCATCGCGCGAGAAGAACGCTTCTCTGAGTTCTTCCTTGGCTTCCTCGGCGGGATCTTCCAGATGATTGCGCTCGAAATACCCGCGGCGTGCCTGCATCTCGAGCCCGGAGCTGCTCCTCAGCACGATTTTCAGTTTGTGATAGCTGCCGTCGAGCTTCAAACTCTGAGGCGCGAAACCCAGGACGTAAATGTACTCTGGCTGGGTGGCAACGAGTTTCAGGCCGGCGGCGAAATCGTTGTTGTTATGGAAGAATGCTCCTCCGGTGTCGTCGGCCAACTCTGCCAAGACGTCCATATTCGCGAGAGCGGCCTGGTTGTCATACTGCATGTTGATGTTCTGGGCAGACAGGTTGAGGGCATCAGGGGCATTCGGCCCCAGGTTCTCGGCCTTGCCGCCCGGAGTCAGCGAATAGAGTCCGCGCGCGTCCAGCGAACTGAGGACGACGTTGTTACGGATGGCATTGTTGATTACGTCCATCTCGTCGATTCGATGATCGTTGATCAAATAGAAGCCTGGCGAAACCAGAACAATGGTGCGCGTGCCGGGCATGGCCGACATACGCCGGACCAGACCTTTCAGAATCAGCAGAGAGTTCCGCGTGTCCTGAAAACCGACGTTGAGCGCCCTCTGCGCATACCCTCTTACCGGTCCCGCGATTTGAGCCTGGATTGCGGGGCCGGCTGTGGCCCCATTGCCCGGCAGATTCGGAATCTGCCCTGGATTGCACACCAGATACGCCGCTTCGGCTGCGGTCAACGCTTGCTGATCGCTCCCGTTGATGATGAGGTCGGCCTCGAAGTAGCTGATATCGGGACAATCTGGCGGGTCTGCGGCAGGTATCGTCGGCGACGGCCTGATCTGGTCCAGGGTTGCGTCCAGCTTGTCCCGATCGTCGGTGAAGTCGAGCGAGGTGCGGCCGGACGTCGTATAAATGGCGGCGCGCGTGCCGGGCGCGAAGGATTCCTTCAGTACGCGTTTCGCTGCTTCGCGCGTTTGCCCCAGATCGCCGAAACTCAGATGGATATCGTCGAACAGCCACATGATGAAATGTCCGGCGATGGGTTGCGCGGCCACCCCGGCAGGCTTTGCCTGGGGATTACCGGTGGCGTCGGTTTCGATGGAAGTGTCGGGAAGACTGGGCGGCGCCTCGGCCTTTTCAATGGAAAACTTTGATATTTCCTGCAGCTTGCCTTTGTCGAAGACCTGGAAATCTTCCTTTTTCAGAGTGCCGATGGCGTGCCCCTCGCGGTCGCGAACCACTACGGGCACCAACACCAGATTTACCCCCGTGCTGAAGGTGAAGGGCGCGTCGCGCTGAGTCACCTCGGCGGTGGCCTGCGTTTGCTGCGGGCCACCGGTTTGCGCCAGACAGATCATAACCGCGGAGGCCAAAACGGTGAAAATCAGCAACCGAAGAGCCGGGAAAAGCATGGCTAAAGTCTATATGAGTTTTCTTTCGTAAGGAATGCCCCTCAGGGGAGCGCGCCCGCGGATAATCTCTGGCAAGGCTGACCTGTGCCTTCCTTGAGATTCACAATGGTGTCCACCGCGGTCTGTCTCCAGGACTCGCATTCACCTGCCAGCCAATAAACCTGGATGTGGTCCACCGCCTTCGCTGTCCCCAGACCGAAATGAACCCGGGGATCGTTGGCCGCCAGATAACTACCGTCGCTTCTCACCCAGCGCTTCGCCGATGTGCCATCTTCGCGCACCAGTTCCACCACGCTCCCATACGCCGAACGATTGGTTTTCGTGCCCTCGAGATGTACCATCAGCCAATGCCCACGGTGGGGCACGGTGTTCAACAGCAGACGCGCCGGGCCATTATTGTTGGTCACCAGGATATCCATTCCGCCGTCATTATTCACGTCCCCAAGGACTGCGGCCCGGCTGACCTCGGGAATCTGAAAAACCGGACCGGCCGTTGCCGTAATATCCTGGAACGCCTTCCCTTTGCCCATATTTTTCAGCAACAGCTTCTTCTCGCGGTAGGGGAACCTGTCGCCCGCTCTCACCATGGTCACGTTAACCGCGCCATTGGCGGTGAACAGATCGAGTAGTCCTCGATTCTCCATATCGATCAAGCCCACGCCGAAGCCCGTATAGGGCAGGGAAATGTGCGACAGCCCAGTCTGCTCTGTGGCGTCGATGAAATCCCCGGTCGGCTGCCGCTGGAACATCGTGAATGCCTCAGTGGGAATATTTGTAACCACCAGGGCCTGCCCGCCATCGCCAAACACATCTCCGGACGCAATTCCCATGCCGGCCCGCGGCTTCCCATCTGAAGCGTAGGCGAGCCCGCGGCTCAGACCCTCCTCGCGAAACACCCGATCGCTTTCTTTCGATTCCGGGCTCCTGCGCTGGTTGATCCAAAGCTGATTCGCCGCCCCATCGTCGGCCACCAGAAAATCCGGATACCCGCTGGTGCCGAACGTCCCGGTCAGGATGCCCAGCCCAGGTCCCGGTTTCGCGCTTAACCCGACTTCATCGGTGACGTTCTTGAATCGCCCCTGCCCCAGGTTGTGGTAAACCTCCGTGACCGTCCCCTTGAACGGCTGCGGTCCGCAATAATTGGGCGATCCCTGCGGCGTGTAGCACGGCCGGCGATAAAAATCGAGATAGTGAACCACCACCAGATCCAGCAGACCGTCCTTGTCGTAGTCGATAAACGCGGCGCTGGTCGACCATCCCGACGACGCCACTCCCGCCGTCGCGGTCACATCCGTGAACGTGCCGTTGCCGTTGTTGTGATACAGAACGTTGTGACCGTAATTGGTGACGTAGAGGTCAACATATCCATCGTTGTCGTAATCGCCGGCCGCCACGCCAGTGCCTTTATCGGCCAGCCCCAGGCCCGACGATTCGGTAACGTCGGTGAATGAAAGCTTCCCGGTTTCGCGCAGGTTATTGCGGAACAGGCGATTGCCTGGTTTCCATCCCGCCGGTACCGGCACCAGAGGCGTGCCCTGCGGATACGTCGGCGAGCCCTGGATCAGATATACGTCCAAATCGCCGTCGTTATCGTAGTCGATCAGGGCAGCGCCCGATCCCATCAGCTCGGGCAGCAGGAAGTCGCCTGTGGCGCCGGAAAACTGCCAAAAATCGAGCCCGGTCTTTTTGGCCACGTCGTCGAAAGGGAAGTCTTTATGAGCAGACGCGTACCTACACGCGCATAGCATGTCCAAAAACAACAACAACACTGCAACCACTACACCCCGTAACGACGTGGGTACAGCGTATTACAAGTTAACGGAAATTGGTCAATTCACATTGAAGATTGACCCCAATTTGCCTTTGACGGGAGTTAGACGGTGCCGCGACGCACAGCCGTCATTCGCCCAGAGCAAACACGACAATGTTGCTCGTTGCGCTCGGGTGAAGTTCCGGCAACAAGGCGTTCAGCCCTGAGCTTACGAGCGAATTGCCCGTGCTCACAGCGACGTACTGCTTTCCATTCACCGCGTAGGTGATCGGATAGCCGGTCACCGGCGACCCGAGGTTCACTTCCCAGAGCACCTTGCCGCTGTCCTGATCAAGCGCCATGAAGTGCCCGTTGGTATCCCCACCGAAAATGAGCCCGCCCCCGGTAGCGACCAAAGACATCATGCCGGCGCGCCGTTCGTGTTTCCAGGTGATTCGTCCGGTCTCTACGTTGATGGCCTGCACAGTGCCGACCTTGTCCGTGCCCGGCGTGATGATGTTTTTGGAGCGTATGTCATACGGCGTCGTGGTGAACGGCTGGTCACCCATCGCCGTGATCGTGCCGCACGTGTTTTGCAGCGGGAAATACATGGTATGGGTCTGCGGGCTGTACGCGCCGGCCGGGAAATCCTTGCCCCCGTTGGCGGTCGGGCACACGAAACGTTCATCGCCGATTTTGTTGAACACGGTCTCGGGATTTACCGTGACGGCGCCGGTTGCACCATCAATCTTGGTCACCACGTTCTGACGCACCGTTGGAGTAGCCCACAGAAATTCTCCCGTTTTGCGGTCCAATGTGTATACGATTCCGGTTTTGCCTGGAATGCCCGTCACCACTTTGCGAAGTTCTCCAGGCTTGAGCCGCGGATTGATCCAGCTCACTTGCGTGGGATCGGGAGTGACTTTGGTATCGATGAGCAGGCGTTCGAACGGGTGATCAAAATCCCAATGATCGACGATGTGCTGGTAATACCAGACGATTTTACCGGTCTCCAGGCTTAGCGCAAGAGTGCAGTTGTGATACAGATACGTTTTGTCGTTGCCTGCCAGCCAGAACTTGGGCGCGGGCGACGTAACCGATGTGCCGATGTAGATGAGCTTCAGTTCGGGATCGAAGCTGGGAACCATCCAGGTGCCAACGTGACGCCGTTGGCTGTCGGGAACGTTGCCCCACGTTTCGTCGCCGGGTTCACCAGGCCTCGGAATGGTGCGTGTGCGCCAAAGTTCCTGGCCTGTCTTCGCGTCGTGCGCTGTAATGATGCATCCGTTCGGCGTGGCTTTATACTCGCAGCCGCGGCCGGAAATGATCTTCCCGTCTGCGATGATTGGCCCGGACGTCTCCTGCGCGGAATCCTCACGATAATCGACGATGCGGTTTTCGTAGGCCAGCTTTCCAGTTTGCGCGTCGAGGGCGTAAACGAAATCGTCGACGCTGGTATCGATGATCAGATTGTTGTAAATCGCGATGTTGCGGTTGATGCTGGGAACCAGAAGATGCTTGGTAACGTCGTCCGGCAGCTTCCGCTTGTACTCCCAAATCAAGTCGCCGGTAGCGGCGTTGATGGCCTGCACTAGGTCGCTCGGATTTGGCAAGTACATCATGCCGTGGTAGACCAGAGGCGTGGCTTCTTGGACGCCCGGACCCATGCCGCGCATCCAGATCATTTTCAATTTGCCGACGTTTGTTCGGTCGATCTGATTGAGCGGACTATAGCCCCAACTGTCGAGCGTCCGGCGCCACATTAACCAGTCCGATGGATCCGGCTTTTGCAACATCGTGTCCGTTACCGGAACGAAAGAAGGCGCTTGAGCGCTGGCGACACATGCGTTCAGCAGACAGCAGGTAATCGAGAGGGTAGCGTACAATTTCACATCGGACAACATGGCTTACAGTTTAGTTCCTCGCCGGGCTATTTTGTTCGGACTGTGCCGCGACGCACGGCTGCCCCGTGCCTTCCTTGAGATTCACGCTTCGTACGCAGCGCACCGGTAGACGCTGTATCATTTGTGGTACATACTGGGGAAGGTGAGGCGAGATGATCGAAGCCCGGAGATACCCGTCCGGTTTTACCGCACGGAAGCGGGCGGGGCACCGGTGCTCGATTGGCTGCGCAGCCTCGACAAGCAAGACCGGCGCGCTATCGGTCTCGACCTCATGCGGGTGCAGTTCGGCTGGCCGATTGGGAGACCACTGGTGGGAAGCCTCAAAGATGGTCTTTGAAAAGTGCGCTCGTCACTTCCGAGCCAGCGGATAGCCCGACTCATCCTGTGTTTTCACGACCAGATGCTCGTCGTGCTGCACGGGTTCATCAAGAAGACGCAGAAAACGCCCACGGATGATCTGGCCCTGGCGAAACGGAGAATGAAAGAGGTTACGAAGTGAAAAAGCGCAACAAGCATATCGGCCCGTCACTGGAAGACTTCCTGAAAGAGGAAGGCGTCCTCGAAGAGACCCGCGCGGTCGCGCTGAAGGAGACGCTGGCCTGGCAAGTTCAGCAAGCGATGGAGAAGAACAAAATCAGCAAGGCAGAGATGGCGCGGCGCATGAACACCAGCCGCGCGGCCCTTGATCGTTTGCTCGATCCTCGCAATGCCTCGGTAACGCTCCAAACACTAGCACGCGCGGCACACGCGATCGGTCGCGATCTGCGGATCGAACTGGTTTGAAAGTTAACTTCGCCTAGAGGGCGTGTTCCTATAATGGGATTGTGAAGAAGAGATCGCGCACGTTTGTGGTCTATTCAAGTAATCCCTACGCGGCGGCGGCGGCGATGGGGATTGCGATGGCTCGCAATGGGTCAAGTGGCAGCTACTTCGATCCGACGTCGGGATCGATTGCCGGCGGTCGGCCGGACCCGCTGGGACAGTCGCATACGAGTGCCCGACGTACAGCTGATCCCATGTTCAAGGTGGCCTTTAGAGCCGATTGGGGCCGACCTCCTGCAGAAGGATATGAGACAGTCTACGGCTTAGCATATAGTCAGTCGCGCACGCCTAAGGAGAACACGGACAGATACCTCAACGCCAAGAGGCGAATCCCTCGCCAGACGGCGAGGAGAATACATGAGTCCAAGGAACTCCGCATTCCACCGCAGCATGCCAACGATTACTCTGCGTTGACGAAGCTCATCCGTGAAGGCGGGGACTTGAAGCCCTATTTGAGCCGCGACATCGACAAAAAGACGTCCCCGGACAAGAACGATCCGCTCCTCAACAGATTGGGAATTCAGCACCTTCATTTTCGGCGTCGCGGATCCCGCGACGTGCTGTTTGTGAAGATCACAGATACAGACGTATTTGTTATTCAAGCGTGTCGGCATGACGATCCACACGTATGGGTGAATGCGTCGCTGCTTCAGATTTTGCACAACAATTGGCCGGAGACGGTCGAAGGCAGAGTCGCGGGGGTCCCCGATGAATCTCTGACGTCCCGCGAAAGACTCGAGCTTCAATATCGGCATCACAATTTCCCGACGGCGATGTCGGATGGCACGGTTTATCTGTCGCCTGGCGGAGGCGTGATGGCGTCCGGGCAGTGTCTCGACGACAGAGTCACCAGCGACTGGATTTTCGGCTATTTAGACCATTGGCAAAAGGTGGTCGAAGACAATGCTGCGAACATTCGCACCGCCCTTAATATTCCCTCGCCCGAAGAGCTTTTGATCAAGTTGACATTCCAAAATGACGACTGGTGGTGCGCGCCAATTCTCTATGTGCCGATAAAGCATGCGAGGCTGTCACTCAAGTTTCAACGATAAGGCTGGCCCCTTAGATCAGTATCCGCCCTACTTCTGGAGCGAATCTCATCCTCTCGCCGGTCGCAGAGCTTCATGGCCTGCGGACTTTCGCGCCTGGCGATATCGCGCAAGATTACGAACCTGTCACCGTTCCTCAGGTACGCGGTCATGCCGCTCGCCCGAGAAGATATCTTTCCGGTTCGTCGGTTTGAAGCGGCGTCGAGCGTGCGCCTCTTGATGAGACCGTCCTGGAACATACGCTTGCGGAATCCCTTGAACTCTATTCAGACCCGTCAGTGAAGCGACGCTGACGGTGTAGCGACGCACGGCTGCCCGGTGCCTTCCTTGAGATTCACGATTTTGTCCACCACGGCCTGTTTCCACGACTCGCATTCCCCCGCCAGCCAATAAACTTGGATGCGATTCACCTCGGTGTCCTTTCCCAGACCAAAATGAACACGGGAATCGTTGGCCGCCAGGTAACTGCCATCGCCTCTCACCCATGCCTTCACCAATGTGCCATCCTTCCGCACAAGCTCCACCACGCTCCCATATGCCGAGCGATTGGTTTTCGTGCCCTCGAGATGGACCGTCAGCCAATGCCCGCGGTTTGGCACGGTGTTCATCAGCAGCCGCGCGGGGCCATTGTTGTTGGTCACCAGGATATCTATTCCACCGTCGTTATTCACGTCGCCGAAGGCCGCCGCACGGCTCACCTCGGCGTCAGCCAGCGCCGGACCCGCCGTAGCGGTAATATCTTCGAATCCTTTCCCTTTCCCCATATTCCGCAGCAACAACTTGCGCTCGCGGTAGGGAAACGGGTCGCCCTTCGGATTCGACTTCAAATCCCCGGCCATGGATCTGACTCCGCCATCCGCGCTGAACATATCCAATAATCCGCTATTTGTCATATCGAACAGTCCGACGCCAAATCCCGTATAGGGCAGAGAAATATGCGACAGCCCGGATTGCTCGGTGGCATCCACAAAATCCCCATTGGGCTGTCGTTGAAACAGCGTGAAAGCCTCGGTAGGAAGGTTCGTCACAATGATGGATTCGCCGCCGTCGCCAAAAACATCGCCCGACGCAATGCCCATGCCCGCGCGCGGCTTGCCGTCCGAAGCATAGGCCAGCCCGTGGGTGAGCCCCACCTCTTTGAATGCTCTGTCGTTCGGCTTCGATTGCGGCCCGCGCCGCTCATTGAGCCAGAGATAATTCGCCGCGCCGTCGTTGGCCACCATGAATCCGGGATACCCATCGGAACCAAAACCTCCCGTGAGAATGCCGAGCCCGGGTCCCACCTTCGCGTTCAGACCGACTTCATCGGTCACATTCTTGAACCGCCCGTTCCCGAGATTGTGATACAGCTCCGTCGCCGTCCCCTTAAATGGCGAAGGACCACAATAATCGAGTCTGCCATCGAACATGTAGCAGGGACGGCGATAGAAATCGACATAGTGAACGACCGCGATGTCGAGCAATCCGTCACGGTCGTAATCGATGAACGCCGCGCTGGTGGACCAGCCGGATGAAGCGACACCGGCGCTTGACGTTACGTCCGTGAACGTGCCGTTTCCGTTGTTGTGATAGAGGACGTTGTGGCCGTAATTAGTGACATAGAGATCGATGAACCCGTCGTTGTCGTAGTCGCCGGCCGCCACGCCCATGCCTTTATCTGCGTAGCCTACGCCCGCCGATTCGGTGACATCGGTGAACGTCAGTTTGCCCGTTTCGGCGAGATTATTCCGGAACAAACGGTTGCCCGGTTTCCAGCCTGGCGGGACCGGCACCAGAGGTTTGCCTTGAGGCGCAGTGGGATATCCCTGGACCAGATAAATGTCCATATCGCCGTCGTTATCGTAGTCGAGCAGTGCCGCGCCGGATCCGACCATTTCGGGAAGCAGCATCTCGCCCGTCGCGCCGGAATACTGCCAGAAGTCGATCCCGACTTTTTGTGAGACGTCTTCGAAGGGAACGATCGCTGCGAAGACGATGTCTTGCAGGCGATCAGGCACGCGAACGACAATAACGGCAAACACACTACGACGAAAAACCCCTTACGATGCACCATTGCAGGGCATGATATCATGTCGATATTTTCATGAGGCGGGGAATCATGCGGGGAATCGCCTCCGTAATATTAGCGGCGTTATTGGAGTGGTCGTGCGCGAAATCCGTTCCGCCCGTCCCGGCCATCCCGGTCGACGGCTTGGATGCGGACGTAAAGAACGCCATCGTGAAAGCCCGCGATGAAGCCGTCGCCCAGCCGAAAAGCGCCCAGGCCTCGGGCAATCTCGGGATGGTCCTGGAAGCACACACTCTGTATCAACCCGCTGTGCCTGTCTATCAACGCGCCGTGCGTCTGGACCCGAGAGACTTCGCGTGGCGATACTATTTGGCGCTTTGCCTCGAAAAAACCGGCCAGTTGGATGAGGCGCTAGCGTCGGTTTCCGAAGGTCTGCGTATTCGCCCGGACTATACGCCCGCAGTCCTGAAACGAGCCGAACTGCTTCTAAAGCTGGGACGATTTCCCGAAAGCGCCGCCGCACTCGAACCCTTCATCGCAAAGAATCCCGACTCGCCGACGGCTCTATATTTCCTTGGCCGCGTGAAGTTCGCTCAGCAGGATTTCGCCGCCGCCGACGATCTCTATCGCCGCGCCACGGTGGCTTGGCCGGCCTTCGGGTCTGCCTGGTTCGGCTTAGGTGAAACCAGCAAAAGACTGGGCCGCAGCGCGGAAACAGAGAAAGACTACCAGCTCGCCGAGACCAATAAGGACCACTACCCGCCCAGCGGAGACGATCTCTTCCGGCAAATGACGACGCTTGCCACCGGCATCGAGAACCGCCTCATGGAAGCCAAGCGGCTCTCGAACAAGCGGGAGTTCGACCGGTCCTCGCGGATTTACAAAGAAGTTCTGCAACAATATCCGGATAATCTGGACTGCCTGGTGAACCTGCTATACATCGCGCAATACCCGAACCAGGCGACTCCCGAGGAAGTGGAAGATCTCTATCGGAGAGCCCGCGCCGCGAGTCCGCAGCTCGCCGAGGTGTACATGTACCACGGCACCGCGCTCGCCGCGCAGGGCAAGTACGATGCGGCCGTCGGCGAGCTCGATAAAGCCATCCAGCTCAAGCCCAACAATGCCGAAACCCACGCCTGGCTCGCCGACGTGCGCGAACGCCAGCACCGTCCCGCCGATGCCATCGAGCAATATCGCATCGCCATCGCGCAGCAGCCCGATTTTCGCGCCGCCCGGCTGGAACTGGCGAAAAATCTGCTGTATGCGGGTCGCAGCAGCGAAGCCATCCCTGTGCTGCTCCCGGTACTTCAGGTGGAGGACAAGAACACGCCGGTCGCGATGATGTTCCTGGTGCAGGCCTACGTGAACACTGGAGATCGGGCGACCGCGCGAAAATATCTCGAGCAAGCCCACCAGTATGTGCTGCACAACGGGCCGGCGAATCTGCTGCCGCAGATCGAAAGTAACTTGAAGAGCCTAGGGTCCGGTTGAAAACCGGCCGTCCACGGACGAACCCCCGGCCTGTTATTCGGGCCGCAGCTATCCCGACGCGTCCCTCCTGGTGGCCGCACCTCTGGAAACTAGCTCTACTCTGGGCCCTCGTTCTTGCAGCGTACTCGAATTCATTCGATGCCGGTTTCGTGTACGACAACGAATCGGCGATCCTGGCGGACGCGCGTGTCCATGAGGCAACCCTGCAGAGCGCTCATCGCATTTTCACCGAAGGCTATTGGGTGGATCAGCCAACCACGGACCTCTACCGGCCGCTGACTACGCTTACTTACCTTGTGAATTACGCGATTCTCGGCAACGGTACGAACCCGGCGGGCTATCACTGGGTGAACCTGATTCTGCACGCGGCGAACGTCTCACTCGTTTACGCACTTGGCATATTGGTTTTCGGCGAGCCGTGGCTGGCCGTTGCCTTGGCCGCGATCTGGGGATTGCATCCGCTGCTCACTGAAGGTGTGACCAACATCGTTGGCCGAGCCGACTTACTGGCGGCGTTGGGCGTCTTAGCGGGACTGCTTTGCCACGTTTGGGCCACCGCTGGGGACGGATGGCGCAAAGCCGGCTGGCTGATCGCGCTGACTCTCGCGCAGACGATTGGGCTGTTTTCGAAAGAGAATGCCATCGTTTTGCCGGCCCTTATGCTCGCTTACGACCTGATTTGGTCCGGGCAGTTCTCCCGGCAGTCCATCTGGCGGCGTATCCCGTCCTATGCGGTTTTGGCGCTTCCAATTACAGCGTTCTTCGTTCTGCGCAGCCACCTGCATATGCATCTGGAGGTGCCCTTCCAGAAGAATCCCCTGGTTGGCGCCGCCTTCTGGCCTGCGCGAATGACAGCCTTTAAAGTAATCGGCAGGTTTCTGCGGCTGTTTATCTGGCCGGCCCATTTATCGGCGGACTACTCTTACAACTCCGTGCCCCTGTTTCAATGGCCCCGGGTGTCCCAATGGTCTCTCGGCTGGGACGACCTCCAGGCGCCGATTGTGCTTGCTCTGTGCGCCGCCGCGATCGCGCTTGCATTACGGGTGCGCCGCGAGAACAAGCCCCTCGCCTTCTTTGTCTTTTTCTTCTTTATCACGCTCGCTCCGACCGCGAATCTTTTTATCCTCATCGGCAGCACTATGTCGGAGCGTTTCATGTACCTACCCGCGATAGGATTGACAGGTTGTAGCCTATGCCTGATCTGCGTGTTGGTTCGCGCGCAACCGATCGTGAGGAAGCCCCTGTGGGCGGTAACCGGCTTCTTGTGCCTCGCCCTGGGCGCACGAACCTACTCCCGCAACTTCGATTGGCATGACGAAGCCACACTCTGGACCAGCGTCACAGACGTGAACCCCGATGACGCACTGGCGCACGTCAATCTGGGGAGTGCTCTGCTCGAAATTCCGGGCCGAATGCCGGACGCGATCGACGAGTATCAAAGTGCCCTGCGGATTTATCCGAACTACGCCGACGCACATAACAACCTCGGGGCGATTCTCCTCCAGTCGGGCCGCACCGATGAGGCGGTCGCGGAGTATCGCGCCGCGGTGCGTCTCGATCCGAATTATCCCGATGCACATAGCAATCTGGGAAGCGCTCTTTCGCGGATTCCCGGTCGCCTGCCCGAAGCAATCGCCGAACTGGGAACCGCGGTGCGTCTTGATCCCGAAAACGCGCGCCGGCGCGCAGCGTTGGGAAACGTTCTTTTACAGATGCCCGGGAGATTGTTCGAGGCAATCGGGCAGCTTGAGACAGCGGTAAAGATCGATCCCGACCTGACTGATGTCCACTTCTCGCTGGCGGTCGGATTGGCGCAGATACCCAGTCGGCTACCGGACGCCGTCGTCGAGTTCCACACGGTGTTGAGAAGCAGGCCCGACGACGCGGAATCTCATTATCAGCTCGGAATCGCGCTGTCGCGCATGCCCGGAAAATTGCCGGAAGCAATTCAGGAGATCGAGGCCGCGGCGCGTATCAGACCCGATCCGCAGCTGCAGGAATTTTTGAACCGTCTGCGCAAAGTGCAATAGCGGTAATCCACTATTGGGGAAAGGCAATTGAATCCCTCCCGCGCCAGTTCCTCGTCCGGCTGTTTACTTCCAAGGCACACGCATCACAGAAGTTAAAGAGCTGCATGCTGGCGATTATCCGGCCAGATTCTGCGACGCCTCGCGGAACATGGCTCGCATCAAAGCTGCGTCAAATTTTGTGTGAACTGTGCCACGGACGATTCTTCGGTATATGATAGCCGAGGTTTTGGTTTGTCTTAGCGTGAGTCAACCAAACTTCGCGAGGGTGAATAAATGGGGAGGCGGAATAAATGCAGTTGAGAATCGCGGGTGTTTTTCTGCTCTGCGCCGTGGCGGCGTTTGCTCAAGGAGATCGCGGCACAATTACAGGAACGGTTTCGGATCCGACCGGCGCGGTTGTTCCGAACGCGACTATTCAGGTTACAAACACCGACACCTCCGCCATCTACAAGGTCGCTACCACGAATACTGGCAACTACACGCTGGCCAATCTTCCTGTAGGCAACTACGAGCTTACGGTGGACGCTCCGGGCTTTAAGAAGTTCCTTCGGCCCGGCTTGATCGTCCAGGTGGCCGAAACGGAGCGCGTCGACGCGATACTTCAGGTCGGCGCTTCCACGGAAACGGTTACGGTGAACGCAGAAGCCCCGCTGCTGAAAACGGAAAGTGGCGAGATCAGCCATCAGGTCGACTACACCGCGGCCGATCTGTTGCCTCTGTTCACCACCAACGGTACCGGCGGCAGTACCGGTCTGGGCAATATCCGCGATCCGCTGACCGTCCTGAATATACTGCCCGGCGCGCAACAGAGCACCGATGCAGTTCTGCGTGTCAACGGCCTGCCATCCAGTTCACAGACCATCATGGTGGAAGGCATGGACAACACCAATGGTATGTGGCGTCAGCAGAATCAGTCCACCCAGCAGGGGACCGACGCCGTGCAGGAAGTCTCGGTACAGACCAGCAACTTCGCCGCTGAATACGGCGGGGCGGGCGGCGGTTATCTGAACTTCACCATGAAATCCGGCACGAATCAGTATCATGGGAGCGCCTACGACTATTGGGTCAATGATGTACTGAACGCCGGTCTTCCGTTCACGGCCAACTGCAGCCAAGAAGGTAACTGCGCCACGAACCTCAACTCAGGCCTCGTTAAGAATGCTGTGAAGCGGAACGATTACGGCTTCACGCTGGGTGGCCCACTCAGAATCCCGAAGTTATACAACGGCAAGGACAGGACCTTCTTCTTCTTCAATTTCGAGCAGTTCCGCCAGTCGACGGTAACCAATAACGGGATCGCAACGGTGCCTACTGCCGCATACCGGAACGGGGACTTCGCCGCGGCCGAAGCGTTTGGTCCCTTTCCTAATCCGTTCCTGAATCCGATTTCGCCGCCGAACTCGATTTGGGACCCGGCAACAAGACACCTTGTAAACGGCGCACCGGTGGAAAGTCCATTTCCGAATAATACGATTCCCATCAACCGGTTGGATCCGGTGGCATTGTATCTGCAGAACTCCTTCCCGCTACCCAACATACCTGGCGGAGGGCTTCTGAATAACTATGCAATCCCGGCCTACGGGAATTTCCAGCACACCACTATCCCGTCGATCAAGATCGACCAGGTACTCAACTCAAAGATGAAGTTGTCCGGCTATTTCTCGTTGACGGAAGAAAACTCGCCCAATAGCAACGGATTCGCCGCCGACCTGGCTCCGGTCGCGCCCAACGCGGATCGCTCATATACCTACCGCATCAATTTCGATGACACCCTCACTCCCACGCTGTTGTTCCATTTCGGCGTCGGGTTGCTTTACTATAGCCACCCCGTATTTACGTCACATTCGGACTTTGACGCCCAGGCGGCCACCGCGGCCGCGCAGGGGTACGGCGGAGCTCCGGGCGGCCATAACTTCGCGGCATTTCCAGCCAATACCTACATGCCATCGTTCGGCGGGCTGAACGACGGCATTATCGGCGGTGGACTAGCTCTGGGATCCGGCTTTTTCGCTCCTTCTCCCGGTCCGTCCGGCTTCGACGAATCCGAGCTGAAGGATATCAAACCGACCGCGAACACCAGCATCACGTGGGTCAGGGGCAATCACACCTTCAAGGCGGGCGCCGATATGGTCCTGGAGGGTTTCCCCCAGCAGAGCAGTATTCGCGCCTTCGGTGAATACGGGTTCAGCGGCCAGCAGACCGAGAATCCCGCTGAGTACGGTGTTGGAGGAATCATTTTCCCGTCTGGATTCCCGTACGCCAGCTTCCTACTGGGCCAGACTAACTACGTCGAGACTTCCGCGATCAATGACTCGAGATTAGGCAACCATACCTGGGGGGCTTTTGTCCAGGATAGCTGGAAAGTGAATCGCAAGCTGACCCTGGAACTTGGTCTGCGGTGGGATTACGCGACATTGTTGAGTGAGCAGTATGGGCGTATGTCTGACGCCGATTTCCAGGGTGTCAATCCGGCGTTGGCCTCACCGGAATACCCCGGTGGGCGTGCCGGATCCATCGTGTACGGCGCCACCAACGGTGGCAAACCGTTAAGCAACGCCTATCCATTCTCGCTGGGACCACATATCGGTGTGGCCTACCAAATTGCGCCCAAGACCGTATTCCGAGCCGGCGGATCAATCGCTTACTCATCGTCGCCCGATAACGCCTTCCTGTCCTACAGCGTGGCGAATTTTTACACGGTTGCCTCGCCCGGGCAATTCCTCCCGGCGAGTCAACTGGCGAACGGAAGTGTGCTCTCCGGTTCTTTGACCCCCACGTTCCCGGAGTATAACCAGTACCCATTCCCAATCTCATCCACCGGTTGCGGTTTGAAATCGAACCTTCCCTGCGTTCCGCCCCAGGAGCCGTTCATCACCATCGCGAAGAGCTCCGGCAGATTGCCTCGTATCTTCCAGTGGAGCATCGGTCTCCAGCACGAGATCATGCGCAACCTGGTGATCGACGCGAATTACGTCGGCAATCGCGGCGCATGGTTCACAGCGCCTCTCGAGGATAACCAGTCCTTCAACGGCCTGACACAGAACATTCTTTCGCACCTTACCACTGAAGGACCGGGTGGCGGGGGACTCTACGGCACGACATCAAATATGGCCTTTACGAATCCGGCCGATTACAGCCTGCTCAACCTCCAGATCAGCAACCCGGCCGTGATCGCAAGGTTCCCCGCGCTGGCAAATCCCAGCAACGTCTATCCCGGTTTTCCCAGCAGTGAGACGCTCGCGCAAGCTCTGCGGCCCTACCCGCAATGGTTTGGCGTCCCGTCCTTCCTCGGACCACCGATGGGTGACACATGGTACGACTCGCTGCAGGTTAAGGTGACCAAGCGCTACTCGCATGGCTTGACCGCTCAGGTTGCTTACACCTTCTCGAAGTCGTTGACCAACACGGCCAATTCCAACACTTCTTACCTGACGCCGAACGATCCCGTGTTGAACGATCCGTACAACACACCGACCATCAAGCAACTCTCGGGCTTCGATCAGCCGCAGGTGCTGGTGATATCGTTCAGCTACATTACCCCGAAGATACAGACCTTCGGCGAAAGCGGTCTCGGCAAGGCTGCTAACTGGCTGGCCCGCGACTGGAACATCGGCGGCGTTCTCAAGTATGCCAGCGGCGCGCTCATCCAGAGTCCGGCCTCCAACATCACCCTGTGGAACACCATGGGTATCGGAGGCACGCCGCTGAATGGCGTATCGAATTTCTCCGGCGGCGGCGCAAGTACCGAACCGCTAGAGAACTATGTTCCTGGCCAGAACTGCCTGGCCGTCGATCCGAACAGCCATTTCGACCCGACCAAAACCGTGGCCCTGAATGCGAACGCCTGGTCGAACCAGACCACGGAAACGTTCGGCAACGCGGCGCCTTACTACAGCAGCTGCCGGTGGCAGCGCCAGCCGGCCGAATCCCTGAGCTTGGGCCGGACGTTCCGCATCAAAGAGAAGCTCCAGTTGCTGATCCAGGCGCAATTCTTCAATGTGTTCAATCGTGTGTTCTTTACACAGCCGACTGGAGCCACGACGAGCACAACAGCAGCCACGTTCGGCAACCCGTTCCCGGGCTCCGCAACTGCAACCGGTGCGTTGAACGGAGGTTATGGGTTCGTGAACACTGTCGGCGGAGCCGGCACGAATCCCAGGTCCGGCCAGTTGGTGGCGCGCTTTACGTTCTGACATAGCGCACATTGCGATAAACTTACGGGCTTCGCCGGGAAACCGGCGAGGCCTTTTTTCTATCTAATCCCGAGTCACTGCGCGAGGTCCAAGCTGACCGCGCCGAGCGCGAGCGTCGCGACCTCCAAGTAAGCCCCGGCCCGTATCAGACCCGATCCACGGCTGCAGGAACTGTTGAACCGTCTGCGTCAAGTGCAATAGCACCAATCCACTATTGGGGAAAGGCAATTGATGTCTCCCGCGCCAATCCTCGCCCAGGTGTTTCCCTCTAAGGCACACGTATCAAAGAGGTTAAGAACTGCGTGTCGCGGATTATCCGGTCAGCTACAACGCCTCGGCGGAACGCGACTCGCGTCAAAACAGCGTCAAATTTACGTCTGAACCAGTGCCAGTCAAGGTAGCGGCTAGGAAAATCGTATATGATGTTCAAGACTAGGGTTGTCTTTGAGGTTAGTGTCACGTAACTGTCTTTGAACTTTGTACGTTCGGGAGGCTGAATCAATGCAGTTGAGAATTGCGGGTGTTTTTCTGCTCTGCGCCGTAGCAGCGTTTGCTCAAGGCGATCGCGGCACAATTACAGGAACGGTTTCGGATCCGACCGGCGCGGTCGTTCCTAATGCGAACATTCAGGTTACAAACACCGACACGTCCGCCGTCTACCACGTTGCCACTACGAATACAGGCAACTATACGCTGGCCAATCTTCCTGTAGGCAACTACGAGCTTACGGTGGATGCCCCGGGCTTTAAGAAGTTCCTTCGGCCCGGCTTGGTGGTCCAGGTGGCCGAAACGGCACGCGTCGACGCGATACTTCAGGTAGGCGCGTCCACGGACACGGTAACGGTCAACGCGGAAGCTCCGCTGCTGAAAACGGAGAGTGGCGAAATCAGCCATCAGGTCGACTACACCGCGGCCGACCTGTTGCCTCTGTTCACCACTAACGGTACTGGCGGCAGCACCGGTCTGGGCAATATTCGCGACCCGCTGACAGTTCTCAACATACTTCCCGGCGCACAACAGAGCACCGATTCAGTGCTTCGCGTGAACGGCCTGCCATCGAGTTCGCAGACCATCATGGTGGAGGGCATGGACGCCACAAATGGTATGTGGCGTCAGCTGAATCAATCGACCCAGCAGGGAACCGACGCGGTCCAGGAAGTCTCAGTACAGACCAGCAACTTCGCCGCTGAATACGGCGGGTCGGGCGGCGGCTACCTGAACTTCACCATGAAGTCCGGCACGAATCAATATCACGGGAGCGCCTACGACTATTGGGTCAATGATATTCTGAACGCCGGTCTTCCGTTCACCGCCAACTGCAACCAGACAGATAACTGCGCTACCGACCCCAACTCCGGCCACATCAAGAACTCCGTGAAGCGCAATGATTTCGGCGTCACGTTGGGCGGCCCGGTCCGGATCCCGAAGCTATACAACGGCAAGGACAAGACCTTCTTCTTCTTCAATTTCGAGCAGTTCCGGCAGTCGACGATAACCAACAACGGGGTCGCGACGGCGCCGACTGCCCAATATACTCAAGGGAACTTCGCCGCGGCCGAAGCGTTTGGTCCCTTTCCTAATCCGTTCCTGAATCCGATTTCGGCCCCGAACTCGATTTACGATCCGAATACCAGACACACTGTGAACGGCGCAATTGTCGAAACCCCATTTCCGGGCAACGCGATTCCCGTCAGCCGGATGGATCCGGTGGCATTGTATCTACAGAGCTTCTTCCCCCAGCCCAATGTATCCGGCGGAGGAACTCTGAACAACTACGCCATCCCGGCATATGGCAATTTCCTGCACACTACCATCCCGTCGATGAAGATCGACCAGATACTCAATTCGAAGATGAAGTTGTCCGGCTACATTTCGGTGACGGAAGAAAACTCGCCCAATAGCAACGGATTCTCCGTCCTCCTGGCTCCGGTCGCGCCAAACGCGGATCGCTCGTATACTTACCGCCTCAATTTCGACGACACCATCACTCCCACGCTGTTGTTCCACTTCGGCGCCGGGTTGCTCTACTACAACCACCCCGTATATACGCCAACTTCGACCTTTGACGCCGAGGCTGCCACCGTGGCCTCGCAAGGGTACGGCGGCGCTCCGGGTGGCCATACCTTCGCGCCATTTCCAGCCAGTACGTTCATGCCGTCGTTCGCCGGTCTGAACGATGCCATCATCGGGGGTGGACTGATTCTGGGATCGGGCTTCGGCGCTCCGGCTCCGGGTCCCGGCGGTTTCGACGAATCCGACCTGAAGGACATCAAACCGACCGCGAACACCAGTATGACTTGGGTGCATGGTAATCACACCTTCAAGGCGGGCGCCGATATGGTCCTGGAGGGTTTCCCGCAGCAGAGCAGCATTCGCGCCTTCGGCGAATACACCTTCAGCAATCAGCAGACCGAGAATCCCGCGGAATACGGTGTTGGAGGAATCATTTTCCCATCTGGATTCGCGTACGCCAGTTTCCTGCTGGGCCAGACGAGCGCGGTCGAAACCTCCGCAATCAACGACTCGCGGTTAGGCAACCATACGTGGGGCGCTTTTATCCAGGATAGCTGGAAGGTGAATCGCAGGTTGACTCTGGAACTTGGTCTGCGGTGGGACTATGCGACGTTGTTGGAAGAGCAGTACGGCCGTATGTCTGACGCCGATTTCCAGGGTGTCAATCCGGCATTGGCCTCTGCTGAATACCCGGGTGGCCGCGCGGGGAGCATCGTGTATGGCGCCACGAACGGCGGCAAACCGCTGAGCAACGCCTATCCATTCTCGCTAGGACCACATATCGGTGTCGCCTACCAGATTGCCCCGAAGACAGTATTCCGCGCCGGCGGGTCAATCGCTTACTCATCGTCGCCAGACAACGCCTTCCTGTCCTACAGCGTGGCGAACTTCTACACCGTTGGCTCACCTGGGCAATTCCTTCCGGCGACTCAACTGGCGAATGGAGACCCGCTCACGGGTGCTCTCGCCCCACGTTCCCGGAATATAACCAATACCCATTCCCTCAATCTACTACCGGCTGCGGTTTGAAGGGGAACCTTCCCTGCGTTCTGCCCACGGAGCCGTTCATCACCATCGCGAAGAGCTCCGGGAGGTTGCCTCGGATCTTCCAGTGGAGCATCGGTTTCCAGCAGGAGATCATGCGCAACCTGGTGGTCGATGCGAATTACGTCGGCAATCGCGGCGCATGGTTCACGGCGCCTCTGCTGGATACCCAGTCGTTCAACGGCCTGACCCAGAATATTCTTTCGCACCTCACCACCGAAGGCCCGGGTGGGGCGGGCCTCTACGGCGCCACCTCAAATATGGCCTTTACGAATCCGGCTGATTACACGCTGCTCAACAGCCCGATCAACAGCGCGGCCGTGATCGCAAAATTCCCCGCGCTGGCAGATCCCAGCAACGTCTATCCCGGCTTCCCCAGCAACTCGACCCTCGCCCAAGCACTGCGGCCCTACCCGCAGTGGTACGGCGTCCCGTCCTTCCTGGGACCGCCCATGGGTGACACATGGTACGACTCGCTGCAGGTTAAGGTGACCAAGCGCTACTCGCATGGCTTGACCGCTCAGGTTGCTTACACCTTCTCGAAGTCGCTGACCAACGCGGCCAATTCCAACACTTCGTACCTGACGCCGAGTGATCCGGTTCTGAACGATCCGTACAACACACCCACCATCAAGCAGCTCTCCGGTTTCGATCAACCGCAGGTGCTGGTGATATCGTTCAGCTATGTTACCCCGAAGATACAGACCTTCGGCGAAAGCGGTCTCGGCAAGGCTGCTAACTGGCTGGCCCGCGACTGGAACATCGGCGGCGTTCTCAAGTATGCCAGCGGCGCGCTCATCCAGAGTCCGGCCTCCAACATCACCCTGTGGAACACCATGGGTATCGGGGGCACCCCGCTGAATGGCGTATCGAATTTCTCCGGCGGCGGCCTGAGTACCGAACCGCTAGAGAACTATGTTCCTGGCCAGAACTGCCTGGCCGTGGATCCGAACAGCCATTTCGACCCGACCAAAACGCTGGCACTCAATCCGAACGCCTGGTCGAACCAGACCACGGAAACGTTTGGCAACGCGGCGCCTTACTACAGCAGCTGCCGATGGCAGCGCCAGCCAGCCGAATCTCTCAGCTTGGGCCGGACTTTCCGCATAAAAGAAAGGCTCCAGTTGCTGATCCAGGCGCAATTCTTCAACGTGTTCAATCGCGTGTTCTATACCGCGCCGACTGGCGCCACGACGAGCGTAACGGCCCCCACGACCGGCAACCCGTTCCCGGGCTCCGCAGCCCCGTCGGGTGCGTTGAACGGAGGTTATGGGTTCGTGAACACTCTCGCCGGAGCCGGAACGAATCCGAGGTCAGGCCAGTTGGTGGCGCGCTTCACGTTCTGACATAGCGCACTTTGCGATAAACTTACGGGCCTCGCCGGGAAATTGGCGGGGCCTTTTGCTGTCTAAGGCAGGTATCAGACCCGATCCGCAGCCGCAGCAATTCTAGGACCATCTGAGTAAAGTGCAATAGCACTAATCCATTATTGGGGGAAAGGCAATTAAATGTCTCCCGCAGCATTCCCTCGTCGGTTTGGCAACCTCCAAGGTACACGTATCAAAGAAGTTGATAGACCCGCATCGCGCGGATTATACGGCTTGCTTCGACGCCCGAAACGGGTCAAATACGACCCCGTTTGCGTCAAAACAGCGTCAAATTTTCGAGCCAACGAGTGCAACTCACGCTCCCGGCTAGAAAAATCGAAAGGTCCCTGTCGACATTGAGGGAAGTCTGGTATATCATTATCGGGACTAGGGTTGTCTTTGAGGTTAGTGTCACGTAAGGGTCTTTGAACTTTGTACGTTCGGGAGGCTGAATCAATGCAGTTGAGAATTGCGGGTGTTTTTCTGCTCTGCGCCGTAGCAGCGTTTGCTCAAGGCGATCGCGGCACAATTACAGGAACGGTTTCGGATCCGACCGGCGCGGTCGTTCCTAATGCGAACATTCAGGTTACAAACACCGACACGTCCGCCGTCTACAAGGTCGCCACCACGAATACTGGCAACTACACGCTGGCCAATCTTCCTGTAGGCAACTACGAGCTTACGGTGGATGCCCCGGGCTTTAAGAAGTTTCTTCGGCCCGGCTTGATCGTCCAGGTGGCCGAAACGGCTCGCGTCGACGCGATACTTCAGGTAGGCGCTTCCACTGACACGGTGACGGTCAACGCAGAAGCCCCGCTGCTGAAAACGGAGAGCGGCGAGATCAGCCACCAGGTCGACTACACCGCGGCCGATCTGTTGCCTCTTTTCACCACCAACGGTACCGGCGGCAGCACCGGTCTGGGTAACATCCGCGATCCGCTGACAGTTCTCAACATACTTCCCGGCGCACAACAGAGCACCGATTCAGTGCTGCGCGTCAACGGCCTGCCATCGAGTTCGCAGACCATCATGGTGGAGGGCATGGACGCCACGAATGGTCTATGGCGTCAGCTGAATCAATCCACCCAGCAGGGCACCGACGCCGTGCAGGAAGTCTCGGTACAGACCAGCAACTTCGCCGCTGAATACGGCGGGGCGGGCGGCGGTTATCTGAACTTCACCATGAAATCCGGCACGAATCAGTATCATGGGAGCGCCTACGACTATTGGGTCAATGATGTACTGAATGCCGGTCTGCCGTTTTCGGCTAACTGCAACCAGACAAATAATTGCGCCACCGACACCAACTCCGGCCACATTAAGAACGCTGTGAAGCGCAATGATTACGGCTTCACGCTCGGTGGTCCGCTCCGGATCCCGAAGCTGTACAACGGCAAGGACAGGACCTTCTTCTTCTTCAATTTCGAGCAATTCCGCCAGTCGACGGTGACGAACAACGGGCTCGCGACGGTGCCGACTCAAGCATACACGCAAGGGAACTTCGCCGCGGCCGAAGCGTTTGGTCCCTTTCCTAATCCGTTCCTGAATCCGATTTCGCCGCCGAACTCGATTTGGGACCCGAATACCAGAACCACTGTAAACGGCGCAATTGTCGAAAGCCCATTTCCTGGCAACGCGATTCCCCTCAGCCGGCAGGATCCGGTGGCACTGTATCTGCAGAGTCGCTTCCCCACGGCCAACATACCGGGAGCCCTGATCAACAACTACGCCATCCCGGCCTATAGCAATTTCCAGCACACCACCATCCCGTCGATGAAGATCGACCAGATACTCAATTCAAAGATGAAGTTGTCCGGCTACATTTCGGTGACGGAAACTAATTCGCCCAACTCGAACGGATTCTCGGAGCTGCTGGCTCCGACGGTCCCGGATGCCGATCGCTCGTATACCTACCGCCTCAATTTCGACGACACCATCACCCCCACGCTGCTGTTCCACTTCGGTGCCGGGTTGCTTTACTACTACCACCCCGATCTTGGTTATCAAGCCCCCTTTACGTCCGGGGCAGAAGCGGCGGCCTCACAAGGTTTCGGCGGTGCTCCGGGCGGCAAGACATTCGCGCCATTTCCAGCCAGCACTTATATGCCGTCATTCGCCGGCCTGAACGATGCGATCATCGGCGGCGGACTGGCCCTGGGGTCGGGCTTTTTTGCTCCCGGTGCCGGTACGAGCGCTCTCGCCGGTGGCTATGAAGACACGGACGTCAAACCCACCGCGAACACCAGCGTCACGTGGGTCCACGGCAATCACACCTTCAAGGCGGGCGCCGATATGGTCCTGGAGGGTTTCCCGCAGAAGAGCAGCCTCCGCGCATTCGGCGAATACAACTTCAGCGCTCAGCAAACGGAAAATCCCGCTGAATACGGTGTTGGAGGAATCATTTTCCCGTCTGGATTCCCGTACGCCAGTTTCCTGCTGGGTGCAGTCTCCAGTGTCGAAACTTCCGCGGTCAACGACTCGCGGTTAGGCAACCATACCTGGGGGGCTTTTATCCAGGATAGCTGGAAGGTGAACCGTAGGCTCACCCTGGAGCTTGGTCTGCGGTGGGACTACGCGACGTTGTTAGAGGAAGAGCACGGGCGCATGTCCGATGCTGATTTCCAAGGTGTCAATCCCGCTTTGGCCTCTCCGGAATACCCTGGCGGGCGCGCGGGATCCATCGTGTATGGCGCCACGAACAACGGCCAACCGCTGAGCAACTCCTATCCATTCGCGATTGGACCGCACTTGGGCGTGGCCTACCAAATTGGCCCGAAGACCGTATTCCGCGCCGGCGGGTCAATCGCTTACTCATCATCGCCTGACAACGCCTTTCTGTCGGCTAGCGTGGCGAACTTCTACACGATCGGCTCACCCGGCCAATTCCTCCCGGCCACTCAACTGTCGAGTGGAAACCCGCTCACGGGTGCTCTCGCCCCCACGTTCCCGGAATATAACCAATACCCGTTCCCACAATCTGCTACCGGTTGCGGTTTGAAATTGAACCTTCCTTGCGTTCTGCCGACGGAGCCGTTCATAACCATCGCGAAGAGCTCCGGCAGGTTGCCTCGAGTCTTCCAGTGGAGCATCGGTTTCCAACAGGAGATCATGCGCAACCTGGTGATCGACGCGAATTACGTCGGCAATCGCGGCGCATGGTTCACGGCGCCTCTGCTGGATACCCAGTCGTTCAACGGCCTGACCCAGAACATTCTTTCGCACCTCACCACCGAAGGACCGGGCGGCGGGGGCCTCTACGGCGCAACATCAAATATGGCCTTTACGAATCCGGCCGATTACGCTCTTCTCAACAGCCCGATCAACACCCCGGCTGTGATCGCAAGATTCCCCGCCCTGGCAGATCCCAGCAACGTCTATCCCGGCTTCCCGAGCAACCAGTCCCTCGCCCAGGCACTGCGGCCCTACCCGCAGTGGTACGGCGTCCCGTCCTTCCTTGGACCACCGATGGGTGACACATGGTACGACTCGCTGCAGGTTAAGGTGACCAAGCGCTACTCGCATGGCTTGACCGCTCAGGTTGCTTACACCTTCTCGAAGTCGCTGACCAACGCGGCCAATTCCAACACTTCGTACCTGACGCCGAGTGATCCGGTTCTGAACGATCCGTACAACACACCCACCATCAAGCAGCTCTCCGGTTTCGATCAACCGCAGGTGCTGGTGATATCGTTCAGCTACGTTACCCCGAAGATACAGACCTTCGGCGAAAGCGGTCTCGGCAAGGCTGCTAACTGGCTGGCCCGCGACTGGAACATCGGCGGCGTTCTCAAGTATGCCAGCGGCGCGCTCATCCAGAGTCCGGCCTCCAACATCACCCTGTGGAACACCATGGGTATCGGGGGCACCCCGCTAAATGGCGTATCGAATTTCTCGGGCGGCGGCGCAAGTACCGAACCGCTAGAGAACTATGTTCCTGGCCAGAACTGCTTGGCCATCGATCCGAACAGCCATTTCGACCCGACCAAAACGCTGGCCCTGAATCCGAACGCCTGGTCGAACCAGACCACGGAAACGTTCGGCAACGCGGCGCCTTACTACAGCAGCTGCCGATGGCAGCGCCAGCCAGCCGAATCTCTCAGCTTGGGCCGGACTTTCCGCATAAAAGAAAGGCTCCAGTTGCTGATCCAGGCGCAATTCTTCAACGTGTTCAATCGCGTGTTCTATCCCGCGCCGTCTGGAGCCACGACGAGCGTAACGGCCGCTACGACCGGTGCCGCGTTCCCGGGTTCCGCCAACCCGACCGGTGCGTTGAACGGAGGCTACGGTTACGTGGACGTTGTCAACGGAGCCGGAACGAATCCGAGATCCGGCCAGTTGGTGGCACGCTTCACGTTCTAACGTAACGCTACTTTGCAATAGACTTACGGGCCTCGCCGGGAAACCGGCGGGGCCTTTTACTGTCTTTTCGCACATGCCACCAACAACCGTGAGGGAGCGGGTTTCCGCGCGATATCATGGAAACTGAATTTGAATAGTCCAACTGGATGGACGCGCTTTCTTCCGGCACAGGCCGATGACGCCGTCAGCGTCCCATTTTCGTCGGCACACACCGGACACTCTGTTCTCGTAACTGGCGCTGGCGGATACATAGGATCGGCCTTAGTCAAGGCGATTGCCGCCACTGCTCCAAGCCGCCTCGTCCTGCTCGATTCGACCGAGCACAACCTCTTCCAGATCCAACAGCACCTGGAATCTTGCGAACCTGTCCTCGGAAGCGTCGATGACGTCAATTTGCTTGACGACATCTTCACTCGCTTTCAGCCCGATGTTATCTATCACGCGGCGGCATTCAAACACGTTCCCTTGCTCGAGCGCAATCCGATCGCGGCTGTTCGCAACAACGCAATCGGCACGTACACGCTAGCGCAAGCCGCCCTCCGCCATGGATCGCCGAAGCTGATCCTGATCTCCACCGATAAAGCGGTGAACCCGCACAGCGTCATGGGTGCTTCAAAACGTCTCGCGGAGCTGGTCGTCGTCTCGCTGAGCACTTCCAAATATCGGATGAATGCGATCCGCCTGGTGAACGTGATCGGGTCGCCCGGCAGCGTCGTCCCCATTTTCTTGAGGCAAATCGCAGAGCGGAGCCCTGTTACTGTCACCCACCCGGAAGCGGCACGGTGGTTCATGACTTTGAAGGAGGCCGTCGCTGCGATCCTGGCCGGTGGAAGGGCCGAGGTCGAGGGAAGGATTCTCGCGCCGGAACTCGGCGAACCAACGCTGATTGCCGACCTGGCCGCGTTCCTGATCGGTGCGGCAGAAGTCCCGATCGTGTTCACCGGGTGCCGTCCAGGCGACAAGCTCACCGAGGAGCTTGTTTCTAAATCCGATACTTGCCGGCTTCAACCCGCGGAACTCGAAGACATCATGCAGCAGCTTGGCGATTCGATCGCCTCCCATGACGTTCGCGCACTCATTCGAACATTGTCCGCCGTGGTTCCTGAATATGTACCGAGCGTTCTTCTGCGATGAAGCGAAAAATCGCCGCCGTCACAACGTCTCGGGCTGACTTCACTGCGCTCTATTGGCCGTTGCGCGACCTCGGGTCACATCCCGAAGTGGATCTGAAGATCATTGCGCTCGGGCCGCATTTGTCTCCGGAATTCGGATCGACCATCCGGGAGATCGAGCAAGCCGGCCTCCGCGTCGACGCGCGAATCGAGTGCCTGTTGAGTTCGGATACGGACGTCGGCATGGCAAAGACGATCGGTTTGGCGACCTTGAGTCTGGCGGATTGCCTGGGCGAGATGCGCCCCGATCTGCTGCTCGTCACCGCGGACCGCTACGAAATGCTCGCCCCCGCTTCGGTTGCATTGGCGCTGCGGATTCCGGTGGCGCACATTGAAGGAGGGGAGATTAGTGAAGGCGCTATTGATGACGCGGTCCGCAATGCGCTGACGAAGCTGAGTCACGTCCACTTCACATCCACGGAACTGGCACGCGGACGCGTAATCGCCATGGGCGAGGAAGAGTGGCGCGTCCATCGCACCGGGGCTCCATCGCTCGATCATCTGCGGCGCGGTTCGCTAATGACCCGTGAACAACTGGAGCAGCGGCTGGCAATCGGCCTCGGCGTTCCTACAGCGGTCGTTACGTACCATCCGACGACCATCGCAAGGGACACCACCCGGGAGGCGGATGGGCTTTTTGACGCGCTTAAGGCGGTGCCTGCACAGCTGCTGTTCTGCTATCCAAACGCCGATGCGGGAAGCCGCGCATTGATCGGGCGAATTCAATCGTTTCTCGGCGACCGCGGCGGGAAACTATTCGTGAACCTGGATCCGCTGGTCTATTGGAGTCTATTGCAATATGTCGAGTTTCTGGTCGGAAATTCCAGCAGCGGGATCATTGAGGCTGCTTCCTTTGCTTTGCCCGCGGTCAATGTGGGAATCCGCCAGCAGGGCCGCGAACATGGCCGCAATGTGCTCGACGCGGAACCGGACGCAACTTCGATTCTGAATCGTATCCAAACCGCGAGAAGCGAGGAATTCCGGCAATCGCTGAAGGGCATGGCGAACCTGTACGGGGATGGATGCGCTTCTCAAAGAATCGTTGCTGTTCTGACGTCCTTGCCGCTAGGCGAAAACCTATTGATGAAGCGCGCGCGGGCAATAGGATGAGAATTCCGCTCTCGGGTCCCGACATTACGGAGGCCGATATCGACGCCGTGGTGAGCGTGTTGCGAACACCGCGACTTAGTATCGGCCCCAAGATGGATGAATTCGAGAGATCAATCGCGGATCTTGTGGGGGTCCCGCACGGAATCGCCGTTAGTTCGGGAACAGCGGGTCTGCATCTTTGCCTGCGAGCACTAGATGTTGGCGAAGGCGATGAAGTCATTTTGCCATCTTTTACATTTATTGCCGCTGGAAATGCGGTACTTTATGAACGCGCCAAGCCAGTATTTGTGGATATTGAGCCAGTCACGCTGAATATCGATCCCCAAAAACTGGAGCGGAGCATAACTCGGAAGACGCGCGCCATCATCGTCGTCCACACGTTCGGACATCCTGCCGATATGGATCCGATCGTGGACATCGCCCGGAAACACGGGTTGCCCGTGATTGAGGACGCCTGCGAGGCGATCGGAGCACGCTATCGAGGGCGGCCCGTCGGCGGGATCGGAGATTTCGGGGTGTTTGGATTCTATCCCAACAAACCGATCACGACCGGCGAGGGCGGTATGGTGGTGACTCGGGATTCTCAAATGGCGGATACAATCCGGGCGCTTCGCAATCAAGGCAGGGTGGAAGCTGACGGATGGCTGGACCATCGTCTCCTCGGATACAACTACCGGCTTTCTGAATTGAACTGCGCGCTCGGTCTGGAGCAGATGAAACGGATCGCCGACATTCTCGATCGTCGCGAGGCGCTTGCTATTCAGTACTCCGAGGAGCTCCAATCGATCCCCGAAGCGACAACCCCGCCGCTAACGACTAAAGACGGCCGCGTGTGTTGGTTCGTCTACGTCGTTCGTCTCGAAAATCGCGACGCGATTTTGGGAAAGCTAACAGGGCAGGGAATCGGTTGCGCGCGGTATTTTGCTCCGCTGCACCTGCAACCGCTTTTTGCGCCCTATGCGAATGCGCGCCAGGATCTGAAAATCACGGAGCAAGTCGCGAGTCAAACGTTGGCGCTGCCGTTTTTCAATCGTCTGACCAGGGAACAGATTCAGGAAGTCTGCTGCGCGCTGCGCGATGCGATCGGTCCGCTTCGTTCCAAAACGTAAAGGAGATGTCCTGCGACACTCCATCGCCGGCATTCTCCGGTCGCGTAGTCGACGACAAACCGCTTTTCGATGTTCAGGCCGGCTGCCTGGGCAAGAGAACGAAACTCCCTGTGCGTGAAGACGTGCCCTCGCGTTGTGCAGGCATCCCAAGCGACCACGACGTCGCCATTGGTCTCGTTCCAGCTCACCCGATCGCGCAGAAAGCGAAGAGCGGTTGGAATCGTGCCGTAGTGGCGCGCATTGTAGCGATGCTGCACGTCTACGAAGACTCGGCCTTGGGGCGACACCAGACGCGCAAACTGACGGAGAACCTCTGCGCGGCTGCCGGCGGGAAAGATGTGTCCGAGGACATTCCAGAGACACGTGATGACGTCAAACTCAGCGTCGACCGAGTGAAGTTCCTCGGCCCTTATAGTCCGGAGTTTCGCGCCCAAACTGTCGCCCTGCATTGCCACACTGGGCTCCACTAGAACCAGCTCCGCAATGTTTCGCGCCTGTGCGATCCGACGGGCTCGCTCGCCGTCGCCGGCTCCGACATCGAGCATGGAGCGGCTTCCAGGAGGGATGCCGGAGATCACAAGCCGATCGATGCCCTCCAGATACGATTTGCGCTTTTCGGCAATGCGCGCGAATACGGGACCGAGCTGATCGTACGCCGCGACTGGGTCTAACATCAAAGACAAGGGCTCGGTTGCCAGCCGCCGAACACGGATTCGAGTTGCGCGGCGATCCGGAGCGCCACATCTTCGCGCCAGGGATGGGCGGCGATCTGCACACCGATCGGCAGCCCCGCGGCGGTCTGGCCGCAGCGCACCACGGCCGCCGGCCAGCCGGTGAGATTGTGGGTCATCGTGTAACTGAATCCTTTGAACGTCCGCTCTTCGATCGATCTGCCGTGCGGCAAAGCCGCTTGCGGGCAGACGGGGGAGATGATCGCGTCGTAGTCTTCGAGGAACGCGAACATCCGCGCTCGAAAGCGATCCAGGGCTGCCCAGTATTCCGCGAACCCGTCTATCGTGGTGCGGTATGGTTCGAGTTTCGCAAGCCATCCGTCGAGAAGCGGATGGGTGCGCGTGCTCCCAACGGCGGCCAAGTATGCCCGCAAAGAATCGCCGCCATCCGGACCAATCATCCGCATTTCGAGCTCGTAACTTTCCTCCACACCCGGCGGTCGACGCTCCTCGATTCGGCCAACCTCATGCTCGAGCGCAGCGGCAGCCAGTCGAACTACGGCGATTGTTTCCGCTTCCGCTGGGACGATTCCGTTGTCGGCAAAGAACGCGATCCGCAGATCCTTCATTTGCACTTCCGCGGGATCGCGGAACGGCATGCCGATGACGGTGTGGTCTTGAGCATCCGGCGCCGCGAGCAACGACAGCATGGAACTCAGATCCTCGACGCGGCGGGCCATAGGACCGATTTGCCACAGCGTTTCGATCCATCCACCCGCTGGAGGAACATGGCCCGTGCGAGGCAGGCGTCCCGAAGTGGGCTTGATGCTGGCAATGCCGCAAAAATGCGCCGGTAGTCGGACGCTTCCCGCGGCGTCGCTGCCCAGGCCGAAAGGAGATCCGCACGCCGCTATCAGCGCGGCCTCGCCTCCGCTGGAGCCACCGGATGTGCGCGAGAAATCATAGGGATTGTTGGTGCGACCGCGGATCAGGTTGTCGCTTTCGAACGCGAACAAAAGATCCGGTAGGTTCGTTCGGGCGATCGGAATCGCTCCGGCAGCGCGCAGACGTGCCACCACCGTCGCATCACGGATCGAAGGCGCATCCGATTTCCGTCCGAGCGTCCCGGCCGTACACACAGTACCCTCCACCTCGATGGAATCTTTGATGGAAAATGGAACGCCCGCTAGAGCAGGCAGCTGATTGCCTTGTACACGCTCACGATCCACACATGCCGCTGATTGCCGTGCCGTCTCCTCCAGCACCTCCGCGACCGCGTTCAGGCACGGATTCACCTTTGCAATCCGCCGAAGATGCGCTTCCACTAATTCCGCGGCCGAGACCTCGCCGCTAAGGATCAACCGCGCTTGCGCGGTTCCGGAGAGTGAGCAGACGTCCGTCATGGCTCTAGCTGCGGAAGTAACACCGCTGCGGGCCGGGTGTTGTAGGTGCGTTGGTAGGAATCGTGCGCTGGGTCCCGCGGGAAGTGTTCGCTCGCCGGATACGGATACCGGGACATCCCATGGAACGGGAGCGGCTGAACAGTTGCAGAGAAGGCGGTGTTCGGATCCCGATCCTTGGCCCAACCGTCCACCTTGAGGAGGAAGTCGCGCGTCCATCCAGCGGGCGGCGCGGGAAGAGCGGCCACGGGAAACTGCAAGCGCACCTCGTCGCCCGAGCCCATGATCACGAGTTGGTCATCCACGTCGCGCAGTAGGTTGTCTACCCGGCCGAATCTTGTATAGAGGCCCGGAGTGGGATTCCAGAAGGAAGCTGCAGAAACATGATCGTAGAGGAATGTATCGGGCTGTTTGCGCTGCGGGTGAATACGCGTTTCCGAGAATCCGCGAAAATGCAGGTCAGCGGAGTCGATCGGAATGAGAGCGGGCTTCACGCCGGCATCCGAAGTGCCCTCACTCAAGAAGATCTCATCCCAATACACGCACAGATTAGTGACGATTCGGACCTTGCGGCTGGCGGAAAGAAACTCGACTGGCACAACGATTGTCTTTGGTTTACCCGCCGGCATCCCCATATCCGAATTCACGGTTTTCCAGGCGCCGGCGGCGTCCTGCACCTGTAGATACGGCATCACCAAGCCAGCCTCCGATTCCTGGGAGGCCCTGCGGAAGGTGCTGCCGTCAGGCCAATCCACCCATCCGTTCAGCAACAGGATCGCGTTGCCGGACGGGGCCACTGAGCCGAAATCCAGATCGATTGAATGCAGATCCGCCACGCCCGTTTCGGAACGGTGGAAATGATCCGGATAGCGCTGATCCTTGGCGATCAATTGCGGCAAGACATCCGCGCCGTGGTCGTCACGCGCGGTCTCGGGATAGATCCTTCGCTCGACACTGAACAGGCGAAACTCGGGGTAGGGAGGACCTTTGAACTTCTCGTTGGTGAAGATCTCTGTGCCGGCGCGATGATCGACGGCGTATAACTGGATCTGATCGAGATACGACACCTCGCTCAATTCTTCGGTGACGCGAAGATTGTACTGGTTGTTTAGGGTCTGAAGCGCTGCGCCGGGAATCTGCACGTACTCTTCGTGATCCACCGGGAAGTAGCTTCCATCCCCATCGCGAGCGCCCAGCGGAGCCACTCCCAGAACATCGGTGATGAACTGGAACTCGTGCCCGTTCCAGGTCCAGATCATCGGGCAGGAGCCGGATAATCGTTGCGCTTCCTGGTAGACATGCGTCTGATTCGTCGCCTGTTGGATTTCGTTCTGGATCAGCCCGTTCGGCCAAGTGATGCGAATGACGTCGACGGACGTATGGTCTCCCGCATCGAACGTCAGCGGCACGCCGTTGTAGAACTGGCGGCGGTATAGACTTCCAACCTTCATCTCGACCAAGGCATCCTGAGCCAGCTTGAGACTTCGCACACCCTTGAGCTGGACGCGAATCCAATTATGGTTTTCATTGCTCTGATTGCGCAAAAAATGAATGCTGCCGTCCGCATCGATGCGGGCACGGTCCAGCCGACCGGTTCCGTCGAAGTCAGCATCCACTTGCTTTTGATTCTGAGCGGGATGCCCGCCGAACGTCTCCACCGTGTATCTGCCGCCCAGTTGATCGCGATACAAGACCGGTGCGCGACCGGGGTAGAACACCGCTAGATCGAAGGCCTTGCTATCGGGAACGACACGCGTCTTCTCCGCTGAGGCCACTTCGCCTTTTACAAACGGGAAATCCTCGGTCCGATCCGCCCATCCCGCCGCTCCCTGATTCCGCAATAACGCCGGCAGGGGTCCTAGGAGAATGAGATCGAGGTCGTAATCGTGATCGACGTCCATCCACACGGCGGCATCGAAGCGCCTGGCGGGAAGCTTCGCAGGGTACCGGACGAATTTGCCGCCCGTGTTGCGATACAGAAGCGGACCGTCCGTCGTTAGGACGCAGAGATCCATCAGGCCGTCATTATCAAAGTCGCCCGGAGCCACGTCGATGACGCCGGTCAGTCCTTCCAGGCCCGTTTCGGCGGCGGGGCGCTGCCCCTTGAGGAACAAACGGATTCCCTGCGAAGACCACACCAGAAGATCGGTTTGGCCGCTGCCAGCGGAGTCGATTAAGGTCAGGCCCGCGGTTGCCGGATCGACAGTCCCTTCCAGCCGGGTGTCGGCGAACTTCGGTTCCGGCGGCACTGCCGCTTCCGCACGAGCTTGGGGCGGGTCGTAGATTTCCGCGTAATTGCACCATTCTACGTTCTCTGGGATCACCCAGCTCTTCTGCAATTTTTGGATGCGCTCGAAATCGGCGAGGTAGCGGTTCGCTTGGTCGGTGTTTCCCTCAAGCCGGTACAAGTTGTAAAGTTGGAATCGCGCGGCCGCCAGCGACGGATCCAGCTCGGCAGCTTTTTCGAATTGAGCCTGCGCTTCGTTGCGTCTGTTCAATTGCTTGTACAAGGTGCCCAATTGATAGTGCGCGACCGCCTCGTCCGGCGTTCGGGCGAGCATGCCCTCGAATTGCTCGATGGCTCGCTTCGTGTCGCCTTGGTGCTTATAGTAGATCCCGAGGTTGAACCAAGTGTGCGGCAGCGAAGGATCCTGGCGCTGCACCTCTTGCAAAAGCTTTGTTGCTTCCTCTTCGTGCCCTTGGACCTTGAGCAACGCGAGGGCGTAGTTCAGCCGGTCGCGCGCAGAATCGGGAGCGATTGCGAGCGCCCGCTGAAACTCCTGGACTGCTTGTTGTTGGGTGGTGGGGTTCTCGTAGTATGCTTTGCCGAGATTGCGGTGTTGGTCGAGCAGATTCTGATTACGCGGTTTGGAGCAGGCTACCGCCAGGATAATTGCAAGTACGAGAAAGCCCAATCCCCACTGTCCCCTATCGGTCAAGTACATTGCTGTATACTACCCGAAACATGACCACGAAAATGGAACCAATGTTTCTCCCTGGTGTGGAGAACAATCCGCAGCCGGGACCATACGCCGATGCGCTGCGCACGATGCAAACCGCGGGCGCCGAGTACTCGCAAATCTGGCACCTGTTCGCCTTCAAGCCGCAGGCGACCGACCATCTCGCCCGCTTTACCCAAGAGATCATGCGCGAGCCGGCCCCGCTTAGTCCTTGGATTCGGGAGTTAATCGCCGCCTTCACCTCGGCCCGGAACGAATGTCCATTTTGACTGAAGTCCCACGCCGCGGTCGCGGCGGTTCTATTGAAACAAACATCTGACGCGGACATGGACGCTGAAGCGTTTGTCTCCGGCGTGATTCGCGATTTAGAAACGTCCGGGCTGACCGAAAAGGAGAAGGCTCTTTTCCGTTTCGTCGACCGAGTGAACAGTACCTCAAATAGCATCACGGCGCTGGACATGGAACCCTTGCACGCGGTGGGCTGGGACGATGAAGCGATTTACTACGCCATTACCGTGTGCGCGCTTTTCAACTTCTACAATCGCTGGATTGATGCCAGCGGAGTTCACGCGTTGTCCGATGAAGCACACCGCCAGGGCGGCAAGCGGTCCGCCGCTGCCGGGTATGTCAGGAAATAGCGCATGACTGCAGGGAATCCGCTAAGCAGGCACTCCTTCGATGATGCTGGTGTGCGCGGCCGTCGCGTGGATCTCGGCCAGACTGAATCCGGCGTTGGCAAATAAATCACGATATTCATCGCCAGTGCGCTCGCGGCCGCCGGGAATTACCAGCATTTCCAGATCGAGCAGCTTTCCGAAAGAGGGCTCGTTACCTGGAGCGATGACAACTTCTACAACCAGAAGCCGCCCTGACGGTTGAATCGACTTCCGGATGTTGCGAAGGATGGCCAGGGCGCGCTCATCATCCCAGTCATGAATGATGTGTTTGAGTATGTAGGCGTCGGCGCCCGCCGGGACAGTGTCAAAAAAACTGCCGCCGAGAATGTTGCAGCGGTCACCAAGCCCGTACGGTGCGAGCGTATTGTTCGCGCCCGCGACAACCTCCGGAAGATCGAAGAGCACGCCTTTCAAATTGGGAAAGCGTTGGAGAATTGTTGCCAGCAACAGACCGTGGCCACCGGCAACATCCACCAATTGCTGGAATCTTCCGAAGTCGTAAGCCAGCGCGACCGCGGGAGCGGTCCGGCGGCTGTTGTCGGTCATGGCGCCGTCGAAAATCGCGGCTTCTTCCGGGTGCGCGCGAAGATAGTCGAACGGATTTTTAACAGCAAAGGCCTTCCGCATTCCGCTCTCGCCGGTCTTGACGGAATGCATCAGGTTGTCCCAAGATCGGGACGCGGCGGGAATGGCGATAAAGCGGGCGAATTCCCTCACCGAATTCGGTACATTGCTGCGGAGGCATTCCGCGAGTGGCGTCATCGTGAAGCGCCGGCCTTCGGTTTCCGCGAACACGCCCACGCTGGCAAGGGCACGCAACACCCGATAGAGCGAAGGACCGTGGGCGGATACCGCAGCGGCCAATTCGTCAGCGGTCTGGTCGCCTTTGGCGAGTAGATCCGCGATTCCCAAGTCGGCGGCGACGGAGAGGGAAAGCGAGAGCCATTTCCCAGTGAGCATTTGCATCATTACTGCATTTGCGGGCACTTCTTGCGTCGCGGCTGCGTTGGACATAGTTTCCCCCAGTCCGAGGATATAAGCCTCCGAGCATAACATGTGTGCGAATCGGACCGTGAAACACTTTAATAGCGCGGTCATCTCACCGGCGAGAGAACACGCGTAGGGGCGGCCAAGCGCCAGAGCCTATGCACCACAGGAGGCAGCAAATTGGATTACCGGCGTTCGCTTCTATTGTGCACGTTCGCGTTGTGCTGCTCGCCGATCTGGGCGCGAAAGGCGCAGCCTCCCATGATCTCGGCAGCCCCGGGAACCGTCGTGCGGTGGCGTGGAGCGGGCACAGTTCGTTGCGGCATGAAGGGCCGTTCCTGGGCAGCCCTCCACGGAACCTGTTACTACCCAATTGACCTGGAGCAGCCGGTGGGAACACGGATCGCAATTTCCCGCTCGGGTGCCGGCCGTTCTCACTATGGCCGCATCACTGTCGAGGCCGTGGATTATGGCACCGAGGACATCACGCTTCCCGACAATCCCCCAGGCAAATCCTTCCGCGGCAGATCTACGCCGCGATGGGCGCGATCGTGCAAAGTTGGCCAAAATCTTTAACCGCCGAGAAAGCATAGCAGGTTCACCCTACCCCTCGCCGCGCCCGCCACTCCTCTACCCCCCCCGCAAAATCGTTTGGCGCGAAACGGGTCTTCAACGGCAAGCCGGCTCCTCAGCCCCACACGGGCGTGGATTATGCAACGCCGGTGGGCAGTCCCATCATGGCCGTTGCAAACGGAACAGTGGTCATGGCCGAGGACATGTTCTTCGAAGGAAATGCAGTGTTTATCGATCACGGGGACGGCCTTATCAGCATGTACTTCCATCTAGCCGACATAAAGGTCACCGCTGGCGAAGAGGTAAAGAAAGGCCATGTTCTTGGCCGCGTGGGGTCCACGGGCCGCGCCACTGGACCACATTTGTTTTTCGGTATTCGTTGGCACGATGCCCGGATTAATCCCCATTTCGTTCTCGAAGAACCGAGCAAGATTCGCGACGTACAAGATCCTTCGTTGTAGCGGTTGGATGCTTTTTGGAGAAGATGGCGCGCCCGGAGGGACTCGAACCCCCGGCCTATTGGTTCGAAGCCAATCGCTCTATCCAGCTGAGCTACGGGCGCGGTTCAGGTGATCGCGATCTCATAGTATCATTGCCACGCGCTATTTCCTGTAACCAAATATAAATCGAGCTGAAACATATTTATGCTTATCGGGCCGGTGCGCGAACGATACATTTCTTGTCACGAATGTTTTTTCCACAATTCAACTAACTGTAACGTATTGCGGTTTACAAAGGGCCATGCGGTGCGATTTGCACGTCCATACGCTTCATTCGGGCATGTGCAACATTCCCGGATTTCATCGTTTCTGCCGTGAGAGCTATAACGAACCGGAGGCCGCGTATCGAACTTTGAAACGGCGCGGCATGGATCTGGTGACAGTCACCGATCATGACTCTATCGATGCCGCCGAGCATCTTCGCCGTTATCCCGACTTCTTCCTGAGCGAAGAGGTGACGTGCCGGACGCCCAGCGGAACCGAGATTCACGTGGGCGTGTACGGCATCGAAGAACGGCACCATATCGAATTGCAGCGGCGTCGCAACGACGTGCCGTCGCTGGCTGCCTACTTGCGCGAACAGCACATCCTGTTCAGCATCAACCACGTGTTCTCCAGCCTCACCGGTCGCCGCACGGAACTCGACTTCGAGATGTTTGAAGAACTCTTCCCCGCGATGGAAACGTTGAACGGGCACATCCCCCGGGCAAATAACCGCTGCGCCGCGCGACTAGCCGCAAGATTGGCAGAAGGCCGCGGTCGGCGGAAGCGACGCACATACGCTGGGGACTTTGGCGCTGACTTACACTGAGGTCGCGGGTGCCGACGATGCGCGTTCTTACCTGGAGGCTGTCCGGTATGGTCACGGGCAAGTGGCCGGCGCGTCGGGCAGCTATGCCAAGCTGACGCAAGCCGTCCTCGGCATTGGATCCAGCCTGGTTCGCGAGCGGCCCTGGAGCGTGGTGCTCACTCCCCTGATGCTGGCCGTGCCGTTGGTGACTCTGGTTAACTATTTCTGCGAGTTGAACTTTCACGCACGCTGGTCGCGCGCGATTTGGCCCGCGCCGCTGCCTGAGGCAAGCTGCACGGAAGTCGCTGAAAGCTAGCCTCTGCCATCTTGCATGCACCAGCCGGTCTTGATATATTGAGACCGCGCTATCTTAGCCATCACACTTGATATAATCTCGCGGGAGGTAAAGCACCATGTCTTTGGTATCGGGTATCCACCACGTCACTGTTTGTGCATCTGGAGCCCAAGAAGACGTAGATTTCTTGACGCAAGTCTTTGGGCAGCGGCTGATCAAACAGACCATCCTTTTTGACGGACGCTATGCCCATTACCACTTGTATTATTCCAACGCCAACGCGGAGCCAGGTTCGGTGTACACCACCTTCCCTTATAAGCGCGTGCCGGGCCGCCCGGGATCGGGTCAGATCCAATCCACTGCCTACACGGTGAAGAAGGGGACCACCAAATTCTGGGACGAACACCTGACGCACCACAAGGTGAAGCATAGCGGCATTCAGGAGCGGTTCGGACAGAAGTTCATCCGGTTCGATCATCCCTCCGGTTTGCAGCTGGAAGTGATCGAGGATTCAGCCGACGAGCGCAAACCGTGGACGGTTGGCGAGGTTACCGCCGAGGTGGCGACGCATGGGTTCCATGGGCCGGTGCTGTCGGTCCGCGAGACTGCGGAGACGGAGCGCTTTTTTGTCGACGCGCTGGGTTTCAAGAAGACCGGTGTGGATGGCGCATATCATCGCCTGGAACTGAACGGCGGCGGAGCGAACAAGACGATTGTGCTCTTGCATGAGCCGGACCGTCCGTCGGGAAGCTGGGGATTCGGCGCTGGCTGCGGCCATCACGTCGCGCTGGATGCCGGCACCGATCAAGGCCTCGCAGAGCAGAAGGGCATTTACGAAGAGCTGGGCTATACCGATTGCTCTGAAATCAAAGATCGGGAATATTTCCACTCGATCTATTGCCGCTGCCCGGGTGGAATCCTGGTGGAATGCGCGGCCACGGCCGCCGGTGGATTCTCTCGCGACGAGCCCTCCGATGCTCTGGGACATCAATTGCTGCTGCCCCCGTGGTTTGAGGAGCGTCGTGCCGAAATCATGGCCATGCTGGAACCGATCACGATTCCGGAGAACAACTTCCCGGCGAAGGTGGAAGCTGTTGCGGTGGGTCCCATGACGCCGGCTGGAACTCCTTCGGCGGCGGACGCTTCTGGCATCGGGCCGTCCCGTCGACAGGCAGTGTTTATCGGTGGAGACAGCGGTCAGAAAAAGCAATAAACGTGGGTAGTGGCGCTACAACGCCCCGCGTTCGCGCGGTCGGTTCGCCTCGGGGTGCGTCTCTTATCGGCGGGGTTCTGCTGCATGGCCGGGGCAAAACGCCGGAGGAGAAAATTGATTTAGCCGCTCGCTTCGGCAACATCGATGGTATCCGCTGGGTAGTTCCGGAGGCCGAGACTCCGGGAAGTTGGTATCCGGGCCGCTTTTGGGATCCACGCGAAATAAACGAGCCCTACTTGAGCGAGGCCATCGAGCGCTGTCACGAGGCGGTGTTCGAAGCCAGCGAGGACGGCCGGCTGGGGCCGGAACGACTGGTGATTGTCGGCTTCTCGCAAGGCGCCTGCCTGGCGCTGGAATATGCCCTCCGCCATCCCGGACGCGTGGGTTCTCTCATCGTGTTTACCGGCGCGTTGATGGGGCTGCCGGGTTCCGATTGGAAAGCCGGCGCGCCTACGTCGCTTGCGGGCTTGCGCATCCTGCTGACCGGAAGCGACGTTGACGATTGGGTGCCCGAATATAACAGTCACGAAGCGGCCCGGCTGTTTCGGGACCTCGGCGCGGAGGTCCAACTCCGCATCTATCCAGGGCGGCCGCACATCGTGAGCGAAGAAGAGATCAGCGCGGCGCGCGATTTTCTGAACCGGATTCAGATAGGGTAGTTAATTCAGATAAAGTAGTTAGACATGAAACTGCTGATCGCCGCTCTTTTGGCGCAATGTGTCTTTGCGCAATCGCCCGAGCATTGGGTATCCACGTGGGCGACGTCGCCGCAGCAACCGCGGGCGTTTCCAGCGCCGCGTCCCCCCGCTCCTCCAACGGCGGGCGCGACAACACCTGCGCCGCCGACTCCGCCAGCGCCTCCCCGGCCAGTCGCAATCACAAGCTTCCATAACCAGACGCTGCGGATGATTGCGCACACCAGCATCGGCGGACGGCGCGTGCGCATCGAGCTTTCAAATGTCTTCGGCAGTATGCCGCTCGGGATCGGGGCGGCGCACATCGCGCTGCGTGATGCGGAATCGGGCGTAGTTCCGGCATCGGATCGGGCGCTACTGTTCAGTGGCAAGCCAACGTGTTGGATTCCGCCGGGCGCGATCGAGATCAGTGACCCGGTGACTCTCGACGTTCCGGCTGCGAGCGATCTCGCGGTGAGTATTTATATTCCCGACGGCGCCACGGTAGACACCATGCACGCGGTAGGATTGCACACCACTTATATTTCCAAGGAAGGCGACACCACCGCCGCGCCCGCGATGGCCGACGCACTTACGACGCAATCGTTCTACTTCCTGACGAACATCGACGTGGCCGCGCCTCCGGACGCCGCGGCGATTGTGACTTTTGGAGATTCGATTACCGATGGCGCGGTTTCGACGCCGAACACGGATCGCAGCTGGCCAAGCGCTCTGGCGCGGCGTCTCGCAAGCCAATGGCGGCGCAAACATCGCCGTGCTGAATCAGGGCATTTCCGGCAACCGGCTATTGCGCGATGGCGCAGGGGTGAACGCACTGGCCCGCTTCGATCGCGACGTGCTGACGCAGCCCGGCGTGAAGTGGCTCATGATTTTGGAAGGGATCAATGACATTGGGCTCGGATCGCGGGCCGGTGCGGCGGCTAGCGACGCAGTCACTTCAGACGATCTGATCGCGTCGCTGAAGCAACTCATCGAACGGGCGCATGAGCATGGCATCAAAGTGATCGGCGCAACGCTGACTCCGTTTGAAGGCGCGGCGTATTACAGCGAGGCTGGTGAAGCGACTCGTGAGGCGGTGAACCAGTGGATCAAATCTCCCGGAGCGTTTGACGCCGTGGTGGATTTCGATGCCGCCACGCGCGATCCCGAGCACCCCAAGCAATTTCGCCCAGGCTTCAACAATGGCGATCATCTGCATCCGAACGACGCGGGCTATCAGGCGATGGCCGACTCGATCGATCTGTCGATATTTGGTTTGAAGCCGGCGACGACGGCGGCAAAATAGCCTAGACGCGTTCCAGCAGCGTCGCCATGCCTTGCCCAACGCCAATGCACATGGACGCGAGGGCGTAGCGGCTGCCGGTGTTCTGCAACTGGTGCGTTGCGGTGAGGATCAGGCGGGCCCCGCTCATCCCTAGCGGATGTCCGAGCGCGATTGCGCCGCCGTTGGGATTCACCTTTTCAGAATCGTCGGGCAACCCGAACGCGCGCGTTACTGCCACGGCCTGCGCTGCGAAAGCTTCATTGAGTTCCAGAATATCGATCTCGTCCATGGTCATATTCAGACGCGCCAGCAGCTTCTGGATGGCGGGAATCGGCCCCACTCCCATGACGCGCGGTTCCACACCAGCGGCCGCCGCGCCAACCACTCGGGCTAGCGGCGTTAGTCCAAACTTTGCGGCGGCCTCCTCGGAAGCTACGAACAAAGCGCATGCGCCGTCATTGATGCCGGACGCGTTGCCGGCGGTCACCGTGCCGCCCTTGCGAAACGGCGTGGGCAGCTTCGCCAAGCCTTCGAGCGTGGTGTCGGGACGCATGTGCTCGTCCTCGCAAACTGTCTTTGAGGTACCCTTCGGTCCGGGAATGACGACCGGCGCAATCTCTTCGGCGAAGAATCCAGCCTTATGCGCAGCCGCCGCCTTCTGCTGCGACCATAGCGCGAATTTGTCTTGGGTCTCGCGATCGATTTTGTAATCCTCCGCGACGTTCTCGCCGGTCTCGGCCATCGAATCCGTTCCATAAGCTTTTTGCAGCACCGGATTGATGAACCGCCAGCCCAGCGTGGTGTCGAAGATCTCCGCATTGCGAGCGAACGGGGTGGTGGCCTTGCCCATCACGAAGGGTGCGCGGCTCATACTTTCGACGCCACCGGCGATGGCGAGCGACATGTCGCCCGCGGCGATCGCGCGCGACGCGGAGGCGACTGCTTCCATTCCAGAGGCGCACAATCGATTCACCGTCACGCCGGGCACCGTGTGTGGAATGCCTGAAAGCAGCAGCGCCATCCTTGCGACGTTGCGATTGTCCTCGCCGGATTGATTGGCGCAGCCCAGCACCACTTCGTCGATGGTCGCCCAATCGGTCTTGGGGAACTTGGCGCGCAGGGTCGCGAGCGTATGAGCAGCGAGATCGTCTGGGCGGACTCCGGAAAGCGATCCGGCATAGCGGCCGATGGGTGTACGGACGCCTTGGCAAATGTAGGCAGTTGGCATTTTTTCTAATTTTACCTTTTCCCGTAAGCGGGGAGTAGAATGATGCGATGATTCGTCTCGCTCTCGCCAGCCTTCTGGCACTTTCCGCGGCATCGGCAGCAACCTGCGACCGCGCCTGTTTGAAAGCCGCGCTCGATCAGTATCTCGCTGCGGTGGTGGAACACAATCCGTCCGCAGCGTCCCTTTCGGTCGGGTTCCGGCAAACCGAAAACTCGATGGTGCGGCGGCCGGGGACGGGGCTGTGGCAAAGCGCCAAGGCCCTGGGCAAACTCCAGCGCAGGTATTTTGACACCGAGAGCGGGCAAGCGGGATATTTTGGCACGCTCGAAGAGGCCAGCGGTTCAACTATCGCGACGCTCCGGCTGAAAGTAGCAGACCGCAAAATCACCGAGGCGGAGTGGTTGTTGTCGCGGAAGGGCGATCCCGGCATCGGTCCGCAGGCGGGACGACAGGCCGCTGCCGCGTTCAACGATTCGGATTATCTGATCGCGCATCCACCTGTGGAGCACACGGTTCCCAAAAGCGAGCGGCTTTCACGCGCGGATTTAGCCGCCATCACCAATAGTTACTTCGACGGGCTGACGGCGCACGACGGGTCCCTGATTATTGCGCATCCTGGCTGCATCCGGCTCGAGAATGGCGTACTGACCACGCAGCGGCCGATCGAGGGCGGCGGTTCTACCGACTGCTTGAATAACGCAGCCATGGTCAACATCTACGCCGTAACTGCGCGGCGCTTTCCGATCGTCGACGAAGAGGCGGGAGCCGTGCTCGCTCTCGGAGTCTTCCAGCGCAAGCCGGGTGTTGCCATGCGGCGCAATATGTTCAGTGAGTGGTTTTTCATCGAGCAGGGGAAGATCCGCTCGATCTACTCGTCGATGTTTTACCCGGAGCAGGACGCGGTGGTGCCGAACTGGCCGCCTTTTGACGGCAACTGGCAGGTTGCGCCACCGGTCCCGATCGCTAAGTAATGCACGATTTCTAATATGATGGGACACTATGCGATTCCTGCTGGTGCTGCTCGCGATGGCGGGGGTGTGGGCGCAAGACGGCGCGACACATTCTGACTGGCCGCATTACGGCGGCACTCAGCTCTCCTGGCGGTACAGCGCTCTCGATCAGGTGAATGCGGGCAACGTGAAAAATCTGGTGCCGGTTTGGATGTTTCAGACCGGCGACTATGCCGAGAATCTGCAGGCTACGCCGATTGTCGTTGATGGCGTGATGTACCTGATCACGCCGCGTATCCAAGTGTTCGCGCTGGATGCCGCCAGCGGCCACTTGCTGTGGCAATACAAATACCCGACGCCGAGGACGGGTCGTCCAGGCGGCATGACGTTCGTGCAAAATCGCGGAGTCGCCGTCAGCGACGGCAAAGTGTTTTTCGGCACCACGGATAACTATCTTGTCGCGCTGGATCAGAAAACTGGTGCTGAACGGTGGAAGGTCAGCGTCGACGATCCGCGGCAGTGCGGCTGCGACATTACGGCCGCGCCGCTGGTGGTGAAGGACAAGGTAATCGTGGGAGGCACCGGCGGCGACGCCGCGCATCGCGGATACTTGACCGCGTTCTACGCCAAGACCGGGCGCCTGGCCTGGCGCTGGTACGTGATTCCCGGGCCGGGCGAAAAAGGTCACGAGACGTGGAAGGGCGACAGCTGGAAGTTGGGCGGCGGCGCGCCGTGGATGACCGGTTCGTTCGATCCGGAGCTGAACCTGGTCTATTGGGGCACCGGCAACGCGGGTGGTGATTTCAACGATGAGGATCGCCTGGTGCCGGGCGCGAAAGGGAAAGAAGCGAATCTTTACACGGCCAGCGTAGTGGCCCTGGATGCCGACACCGGCAAGCTGCGCTGGTATCACCAGGAAGTCCCCGACGATTTGTGGGACTTCGATTCGGCGTATGAATGCGCGCTGATCGATCGCCCTATCAACGGGCAGATGCGAAAGCTTCTGGTGCACATGAACAAGAGCGGCGTGACGTTTGTTCTGGATCGCGTCACGGGCGAATTTATCGGGGCTTTCTCTATGCCTGAAGTGCAGACCTGGATTTCAGGGATCACCGAAGACGGCAAACTGGTGGGGCGCGTGGAGCCATCCACCGGCAAAGTGGTTAGCACGTGTCCGAGCGCCGCGGGCGCCAAGAGTTGGAACTCGATGGCATACTCGCCGCGCACGGGCTATGTCTACGCGCCCATCAATGAAGTCTGCAACGACCTGACTTCCACGTCCACCGAAGCGATGGAGGGCCGCTTTCACGCCAACGGCGGGTTTTCGTTCAAGCTGCCGCCGAATCGAACCACGTACAGTCACTTGGACGCGTGGGATCCCATAACGCGGAAGCGCGTTTGGAGCATGCCGTATCGATACGTCCTGCTGGCTTCGGTGCTGGCCACCGCCGGCGATCTGGTGTTCACGGGCAATCCCGAGGGCGATTTTTTTGCGCTGGACGCGCGCACGGGGAACAAGCTTTGGAGCTATCAAACAGGCGCGGGTAATCGTGGATCGGCGGTTTCATATTCAGTCGGCGGGCGGCAATACATAGCGACTCCGACGGGATGGCAGCAGGCCATCACCGGGGCGCAGCTTGCTCCCTTATTTCCCGATCAGAACTGGCGCGGAGGTTCCACGTTGATCGTATTCGCGTTGCCGGAGGCTTCGAAATGAAGGGCGCCATGTTGCTGTTGCTGATACCCGTAATCGGGTGGTCACAGAGTTCCGGAGAGAAGGTGTTTGCTCAATCGTGCGCCACTGGATATTGTCACGGTGCGCGAGGTGCACCGGCGGGCGCTCCGAGACTTGCTGGCCGCGGGTTCGATCAAACCTACATCAACAATACGGTGATGCGTGGATTGCCGGGCACCGCGATGCCGGCGTTTGGTGCAACGTTGTCGCGCGCCGATTTGATGGCAGTCGTCGCATACGTCGCGACCTTGAACGGGATCGCGAATCCAACGATTAATTTGGGCCCTGGGCCCGGCGCTGTGGGGCCTCCGGAGCCGCCACTCTCCCCGGAAGCCGAGCGAGGCCACGCGCTATTCTACGATGCCGTGCGCGGATTCGGACGCTGCTCCACGTGTCACGAGGTGAACGGCATGGGGATCCCGGTGACCACGCCCATCGCATCAATTCCCGCCAATGCCGCCGCGCTGCGCGCGCTTGCGACGCCGGACGTCCGCACGGCCACGGTCGATGGCGAGGCCATGCCAGCGCTGATTGTGAGCCAGGGCAAGACACGCGCGTTGTTCTACGATCTGACGTCCGCCCCGCCAGTGCTGAGGACCGTGGATCCGAATGCATTGAAGGTCGCCGAGGGCGGTGCGTGGCGGCATGTATCGGTGATCGGCGGGTATAACGACGCTGAATTGGCTTCGGTGCTCGCGTTCCTGCGGGAAGCGATCAAGCCTTAGAATGTAGGCATGGCGCTTCGGTTCGCCACATCTTACGTCGAGGATTCGACCGCGATCTTCCGGTACTACAAAAAGCTCGCCGAGCGCGCCATGCAACAGGTAAGCGACGAGCAGCTCTTCGCGGTGCTGGATAACGAGATGAATTCGATCGCCGTGATCGCGAAGCATATGTCCGGCAACATGCTCTCGCGCTGGACCGATTTTTTGACGAGCGACGGGGAGAAGCCGGGTCGTGACCGCGATGCCGAGTTCACCGATCCGCCGGCCACTCGCGAAGCGCTGCTTCAACTCTGGGAGGATGGCTGGCAGCGCGTGCTTGGCACCATGGAGTCTCTCTCGGACGCCGATCTCGGCCGCACCATCACGATTCGCGGCGAAGCGCACTCGGTGATGCAAGCCATCAACCGGCAGGTGGCGCATTACTCCTACCATTGCGGTCAAATCGTGTTTCTGGCGAAGCATCTTTGCCACGATCGATGGCAAAACCTGAGCGTGCCGCGGGGTGCGTCCACCGAATTCAATCGCCGCGTTCGCGCGGGCGAATCGAGCCAGCGCTGATTTGAAAACCGTGTCCCACGAACTCTCTCTATTTAATCGGGACACGTGGCTCGCCAGAAACGGTGCTGCATTGGCCGGTTTGATCTTCTTGCTGGCCTTCTATGGGCGCGGCCTTGGCGATTGGTTTTATCAAGATGATTTCGGGTGGCTGCATTTGGGCCCGGCCACCGGTGTTCACGACCTTCTGTGCATCCTATTCGCCCCCCATGCGCACGGAAACATGCGGCCTTGGAGCGAAAACTTCTTCTTTTACGGCCTGAAGACGCTGTTTGGAGTAAACCCGCTGCCGTTCCGGATCGTCGTATTCGCCACTGTCGGCGCGGACGTTGTTCTGCTTGCAGCGGTGGTCCGCAGGCTCACCGGTTCCATGCTCGCGGCGGCGACGGCTCCCGTGTTTTGGCTTGCGAATCCGTGCGTGGCGCCGGCTCTGTGCTGGACCTCTATTTACAACGAGAGCCAATATCTCGTTTTCTTACTGCTGGCATTCTTGCTATTTCTCAAAGGCAAGTACTGGCAGCAAATGATCGTATTTGCGCTGGGGCTGGGCTCGCTCGAGATGGCGGTGATGTATCCGGTGATCGTACTGGCGTATGCGCTGCTCTACGACCGTGCAAAAATGTGGCGAGCCAAAGTGTTGCAGATAGTGCCCCTGTTTGCAATTTCCGCGGCGTACACGGCGCTGCATTTCTGGGCGGCGCCCGCCGCGAAATCGGGACCGTACGCGATCCAAATCGATGCGCGAATCTTTCAAACAATCGCGGCCTACGTCAAGCTCGCGCTCGGTCCGCAGGAGTTAGCCCATTTCAATTGGAACTGGCCTGCCTGGCTCACGATCGCGGGCACGGTGCTGATTGGCGCCGGTGTAATTGTCGCGATCATCGTGGCGGGGCGTATGGGTTGGTTCGGGCTGGCTTGGTTCGTTGCGCTGCTGGTTCCGATGCTTCCGCTGCCGGACCACGTTGAGGATTACGCGCTCACGGGTCCGGCGATGGGCATCGCGATGATTCTGGCTGGAGCGCTGGCCCGGCGGCCTCGCGTGATTGCACCCATTGCGGTGCTGTTTCTGGCCATCTGTTTGCCCGCGGCGTGGGATGTTACCAGTTGGCACGTGAAGCACAGTCATGTGGCCGGCGACTTAGTGACCGGCATCGTCGCGTATGACCGTTCCCATCCGGGCAAGACGCTGCTAATCACCGGGCCTGAATACGGACCAGTTCTATGCGGGATTCGCGGATCGCCCATTTGAAACATTCGGCCTGCAAAATGTATTTATTGCTCCGGGCGGCGCCAAGAAAGTTGACGATGTGCGCGGTTGGCTGCCGCGCTACGAATTGGCTCCCGACACCATCCAGGCGCTGTCGAACGCCGGAAAGATCGCGGTCTTGGACGTATCGAAGGGCCAGATTCGCGATGTTACAGGACAGTACGCGTTCCCCACAGCTTCCAACTGAATCTACGAAGTGGTGACCACGCCAGCCGGCTTGTGGATCTCCTGCAAGCTCCAGACGCGGATGGGATCGCGCTTGCGCGAAACGATCGCTTGAGCCGCGGCCTTCGCCCCACTCAGTGTCGTAATGCACGGTATTCGGTAGGCAACCGCGGTGCGGCGAATGTCGCGCTCGTCCTTGAATGTGTGGCCGCCGGTGGTGGTGTAGATCACCAGCTTCAAAGAGCCGGCCTTCATGATGTCGACCGCGTTGGGCCGTCCTTCGTTTACCTTGAAGACCGTTTTCACCTGTAATCCCGCAGCTTTCAAAACTGCCGCGGTTCCGCGCGTGGCTGCGAGCTGAAATCCATATTCCGCAAATTTGGCAGCCACTTCGACGACAGCCGCTTTATCGCGATCGTTCACACTGATGAACACCGTGCCGCTATCTGGAAGCGGAGTGCCGGCGCTCAACTGCGCCTTGCCGAACGCTTCGCCGAAGTTTTCGCCCACGCCCATCACTTCGCCCGTGGAGCGCATCTCAGGTCCCAGCGCGGGATCGACACCGGGGAACTTACCGAACGGGAAGACGGGCGATTTCACGAAGCACTGCGGTACCGGAAGAACGCCGGAGGTGCGGCCGCCAGTGAGGTGCTCGAAGTCGCGAAGTTTTTTCCCTAGCATCAGGCCGACCGCCAGTTTCGGCAGCGGTACGCCAGTGGCCTTGCTGACGTAGGGGACAGTGCGCGAAGCGCGTGGATTCACTTCCAGAACGTACACCATGCCGTCTTTGATCGCGTACTGCACATTCATCAGGCCGATCACGTGCAGCGCGCGCGCCAGCCGCTCGGTGTAATCCTGGATGGTCTTGAGCACCGCTTCGGACAACCCTTGCGGCGGAAGAACGCATGAGCTATCGCCCGAATGCACGCCCGCTTCCTCGATGTGCTCCATGATGCCGGCGATCAGCACGCCGCCATCTTGATCGGCGAGAGCATCCACGTCGACTTCGGTGGCGTCCTCCAGGAACCGGTCGATGAGCACCGGCCGCTCTTGCGAGAAGATCACGGCCTCGTGCATGTAGCGCTTGACCATCTCTTCGTCGTAGGCGATCACCATGGCGCGTCCGCCCAACACATAGCTCGGCCGGACCAGAACCGGATAACCGAGTCGCCGAGCCACGGCGCAAGCTTCTTCCGTACTGGTGGCCGTGCCGTTTTCAGGCGACGGAATGCCAAGATCGTCCAGCAGTTTGCCGAAGAGCTTGCGATCCTCGGCCAAGTCGATATTGGCAGGATCTGTTCCGATGATCTTCACGCCAGCGGCCTGGAGCGGGAGTGCCAGATTCAACGGGGTCTGTCCGCCAAACTGGACGATCACGCCATCGGGCTTTTCGACGTCGTGAATATTGAGAACCTCTTCCAGCGTGAGCGGCTCGAAGTACAAGCGGTCGCTGGTGTCATAGTCGGTGGAAACCGTTTCCGGATTGCAGTTGACCATGATCGATTCGTGGTCGAAGTCCGCCAGCGCGTAGGCCGCATGGCAACAGCAGTAGTCGAATTCAATACCTTGGCCGATGCGGTTGGGGCCGCTGCCAAGGATCATGACCTTCTTACGATCGCCCGGGTCGGATTCATTTTCCGATTCGTAGCTCGAATAAAGATAGGGCGTGAAGCTTTCGAATTCCGCCGCGCAGGTATCCACGCGATTGAACACCGCCGTGATGCCAAGCTCCTTGCGGCGCGTGCGCACAGTGTCTGCGTCGGTGCCCAGCAAGCGGCCCAGGCGAGGGTCGGAAATTCCATCGCGCTTAGCTTCAAGAATCCGATCGTGAGACAGCGCGCCTAAGCTTTGCCCGGAAAAACTGTGCTCGAGGTCCGCCAACTCGCGAAGCTGCTTCAAAAACCATGGATCGATGGAGGTGATCTCGTGAATTTGCTCCACCGTCCAGCCTTGTTCGAGAGCGAAGCGGATATAACCCAAACGCTCGGGGTTGGGAGTGATCAGGCGTTGCCGGATGAGCGCCGGATCGTAACTTTCGGAAGTGACCGCCTTGCCCGTCTCGAGGCTGCGAATCCCCTTGTTCAGCGCTTGTTTGAAGGTGCGGCCAATGGCCATCACTTCGCCCACCGATTTCATTTGCGTGCCGAGAACCGGCTCCGCGCCAGGGAATTTCTCGAATTGCCAGCGCGGAATCTTGACCACGACATAGTCGATGGTCGGCTCGAAGCAAGCGGGCGTTACTTCTGTGATATCGTTCTTGATCTCATCCAAACGATACCCGACCGCCAGCTTCGCCGCGATCTTCGCGATGGGAAACCCGGTTGCTTTCGACGCCAGCGCGGAGCTGCGCGAGACGCGAGGGTTCATCTCCACGATCACCATGCGGCCGTTTTCAGGATTAATCGCGAACTGCACATTCGATCCGCCCGTATCCACGCCGATTTCACGCAGGCAACTCAGGGAAGCATCGCGCATCATTTGGTATTCGCGATCGGTGAGCGTTTGCGCCGGCGCCACAGTGATGGAATCGCCCGTATGGACGCCCATCGGATCGAAGTTTTCGATGGAACACACGATGATGGCGTTGTCGGCCAAGTCGCGCATCACCTCCAGTTCGAATTCCTTCCAGCCTAGAACGCTCTGCTCGATCAGCACCTCGTGCACCGGCGAGAGGTCCAGCCCGCGCTCCAGAATCTCTGCGAGTTCTTCGCTGTTGTAAGCGATGCCGCCGCCCGAGCCGCCCATGGTGAAGCTGGGCCTCAGGATCACGGGATAGCCACCCGGAACGCGCGCGGCGAACGCCAGTCCGTCTTCGACGTTGTTCACCAGTTGCGAGTGCGGTGTCTCCAGGCCGATCTTCCGCATCGCATCCTTGAACAGCAAGCGATCCTCGGCTTTCTTGATGGATTCGATCTTGGCCCCGATGAGCTCAACGCCGTACTTGTCGAGCACGCCGGCTTCAGCCAGGTCAACAGACAAGTTGAGACCGGTTTGACCGCCAACGGTGGACAGCAATGCGTCCGGACGCTCGCGCCGGATCACCTCTTCGGCATAAGCAACGTCCAGCGGCTCGACATAGGTACGGTCGGCCAAGTCGGGATCGGTCATGATCGTGGCTGGGTTTGAGTTGATCAGCACCACTTCATAGCCGTCGGCCCGCAGGGCCTTGCAGGCTTGCGCGCCCGAATAGTCGAATTCGCAGGCTTGTCCGATAATGATGGGACCCGAGCCGACGATCAGGATGCGATGGATGTCGTTACGCCGCGGCATCGTTATCGAACCCTGTAATCCTTGATCATTGTCATGAAGTCGTCAAACAGATAATGTGAATCGTGCGGCCCCGGCGCTGCCTCCGGATGGTATTGCACGCAGAACACGGGTTCGTTGCGATGGCGGAAACCTTCCAGCGTCTGGTCGTTCAAATTGACGTGCGTGAGTTCCACTTCGTTCATGTTGAGTGAATCGGGATCCACCGCGAAGCCGTGATTATGCGATGTGATCTCCACCTTCTGGGTGACTTGGTTCAGCACCGGATGGTTCGCTCCGCGGTGTCCGAACTTGAGCTTGTAGGTCTTGCCACCGAGCGCGAGTCCGAGAACCTGCTGGCCCAGGCAGATGCCGAAGATGGGTTTCTTGCCGATGAGTGTTTTTACTTGAGCCACCTGGAATTCAAGCGGTTCGGGATCGCCCGGGCCGTTCGAAAGAAACACGCCATCGGGATCGAGAGCCAGCACGTCTTCGGCTGAAGTGCCGGCCGGCACCACGGTCACGCGTGCGCCCACCTGAACCAGGCGGCGCAAGATATTGCGCTTGATCCCGTAATCGAAGGCGACTACGTGGCAAAACTGCTCGGCGGGCGTTACGAGAGGTTCGGAGGGGGAGCAGGCCGCCACCGGCTGATCCCACGAGTAGCTGGAAGAAGTGGAGACCCGCGTCGCGAGGTCGAGGCCGGTCATGGAGGGCGCGTTCCTTGCGCGCTCGACTAGTTCTTCCCGGCTTCGGCCACCCACCGAAAGCACGCCCCGCATCACGCCGCGCGTTCGCAGGTGACGCACCAGGGCGCGCGTGTCGATCTCCGCGGCTACCGGAATTCCGTGGTCGGCTAGAAACCGCTCGGCGTTTTCCTCGGACCGCCAGTTGCTGGCCAGGCGCGAGAATTCACGAACCACCAGCCCTTCGATATACGGGCGCGGCGCTTCCTGATCGTAGGCGTTGGCCCCATAATTTCCGATCTGCGGGTTCGTCAAAACGACGATTTGGCCCGCGTATGACGGATCGGTGAAAATCTCCTGATAGCCGGTGATGGCGGTGTTGAAAACCACTTCGCCCAGGCTGTCGTTCGGCGCACCAAAGCTCTTGCCCTCGAAGACCGTCCCGTCTTCCAGGGCGAGGATTGCAGCATTCAATTCGGATTGTCCTCCAGTGTTCTCGGGAAGGGGTGTCATTCATATTGAAGCATGTCGCGGCCCGAGGTTCAATAGGCGAGCGTCGGCGTATAATTGACCTGTGTGGCATGGCGATTATCTCTTCTTAATTCGCAACCTGGTGGAGAAGGACTTCAAGGTCCGCTATCGGAACATGTCGCTGGGCGTCCTGTGGTCGCTTTTGAATCCATTGATCATGATGGGGGTCTTGACGTTCATTTTTACCAAGATCTTTGCCCAGCCCAACAACCGGGATTTTCCGCTGTTTGTTTTGTGCGGTCTGGTTCCGCTGAATTTTTTCACGTTGGCCTGGGTCACGGGAACCACATCGGTGTTGGACAACGCGACGCTCATCAAGAGAGTTCCAGTGCCGCGGCAGGTATTCCCCATCGCGAGCGTTATCTCAAACTGCCTGCACTTACTCATACAGATCACGCTACTGCTCGGGATCGTGCTGGTGTTCGGACGCGGCGTTAACATCCACTGGCTTTGGCTTCCGCTGATCTGGGGCCTTGAAATTCTGTTCGTGATGGGACTGGCATTCGCATTTTCAGCCGTGAACGTTTACGTGCGCGACACGCGCTACGTGGTTGAGTCGACCAACACCGTGTTGTTCTGGCTGGTGCCCATCTTCTATTCATTCGCGTTGATTCCGGCTCGGTTCCGGGGACTGTATCAAATCAATCCAGTGGCTGCATTGGTCCTGATGATGCGCAACGTTTTGCTCGAAAACCGTGCGCCGCTCGATTCCACATTAATTCGACTGGCGCTCGTGTCGGTGTTCATGTTCGCCGTGGGGCTTTTCGTTTTCGGGAAGTTGAAGAATGGTTTCTACACCCGCCTGTAGGCCGGCATGCCGCTGATCGAATTTCAGAACGTTTCCAAGTGGTTCCCCCACAGTACCGGACGCCAGTTGCTGAGGACCCACATCACGCGATGGTTCGGCCGGGTGCACCACGAGCCATTCTACGCATTGCGGAATGTGTCTTTCCGTTTGGAGGAAGGCGAGAGCCTGGCAATCGTCGGTTCCAACGGAGCCGGCAAAAGCACGCTGCTGAGCCTGGCCGCGGGTTTGACCTTTCCGGATCAAGGCAACGTTCGGGTTAATGGCCGGATCGCGGCTCTGCTTGAATTGGGTTCCGGATTCCATCCGGATTTGACGGGCGCCGAGAATCTGGTTCTAAACGCCGCGCTGCTGGGGCTTTCCAAGCGCAAGACCAAGGAGCTTTTCGACAGCATCGTGGAGTTTTCCGGCATCGGCGAATTCATTGACGATCCGCTGCGGACCTACTCCAGCGGCATGATCATGCGGCTGGCTTTTTCAGTTGCGATTCGATGCGAGCCGGATATTCTGCTCATCGACGAGGTCATGGCCGTCGGCGACGCCAGCTTTCAGCAGAAAAGCAAGCAGGCTCTGGTATCGTTCCGCCAGAGCGGAAAATCGCTGGTGTTCGTATCGCACTCAGCCGGCTCGGTCCGCGAGATGTGCGACCGCGCGCTGTGGATAGATCATGGTTCCGTGATCATGGATGGCTCCGTCGACGCGGTTCTCGAAGCCTACGAAGGGCGCGGCGTGGTGCAGCAGCAGCGGTGAAGATTGATACACTGAGAGCCTAATGCCGCAGTTCCGGGTCTTAGCAGCGCTGATAGCGGTTGCGATCGCCGCGGTGCTGGCCTCAGCGGATTCACTTCAACTTGCGTCTCAACTCCAGCCGGATCCATTCGGGGTTGAATCGGCGCAGCAGCGCTTTGCCGTTGCCTCTACCCGTCTAACGCCCCGCGGTGAAGTTGGTTACATCAGCGATCTACCGCTGCACGGGAATGCCGGTACGGCTGCGTTTCTCGCCACACAATATGCGCTTGCTCCGCGCCTTCTCACTCCAGTTGGCCATACGCACCCGCAACAAGCCGTCGGGAATTTTTCGCGACCCACGGATTACGCAAGTGCGGGCGCCAAGGCAGGATATGCCCTGGAGGCGGATTTGGGGAACGGCGTGGTGCTATACACGAAGGCGAAGTGATGCTCATTGGACTGCTGCTCTTCGCTCCGGCCATCTTGATTGGCTGGTCGGTGGTTCGGATATTCGTCACGCGGGTTGTCACAGTCCCGGCGCGATTAGGCTGGATGGGCGCGCTGCTTGAGATCTCCCTCGGCACTGGAGTAGGCATTGGCATTGTTTCGATCGTGTTCTTCGCGTTGCTGTGGGCTGGCGTAGCAGGACGAGCAGTGTTGCTCTCATTGGAGGCAGCTATGGCGGCATGCGGCATTTGGCTCGCGGTTCGGCGGCCCGCGGTGAAAATGGAGCCAGGACCGGCGCGCCGATCATCATTGTTAACTGCTAACGGTGGAGGGATCTGGCTCCTGAGAGCGGCAGCCGCCTTGGTGCTAGTGTTTTTCACTCTCGACGCCGCGAGATCGATCGAGGCGGATCCGAACGGAGGTTGGGATGCATTCTCGATTTGGAACTTGAAGGCGAAGTTTCTGGCCGGCGGTCCCGACTCTTGGCGAAATGCAATGTCGCCGGTTGGAGGTCCAGGAGATACGTTGGTTGGAGCGAGCCATCCCGGATATCCGCTGCTGCTTCCTTCGGTGGTGGCAAGCGCATGGACCATACAAGGCGAGGCCGCGAACGCTACCCCGGCTGCGTTGGGTGTGTTATTCACGTTTGCCACGGCGGCGCTTCTGTGCGGTGCAGTGGCTTGGCTGCGGGGCGAGGCGGCTGGCTTGCTCGCGTTGCTCCTGCTACTGGCGAGCGACGGAATTGCATCGCAAGCTGGGTCGCAGAACGCTGACATCCCAATCAGCTTTTTTCTGCTGGCAACTCTGGCATTAATGGCGATTGCCAGCGATGATGGATGGCCCCGCGGAGCGCTTTTGCTGGCAGGGCTGTGTTGCGGGTTGGCAGCGTGGACGAAGAACGAGGGACTGCCGTTCTCCATGCTGGCCCTCTTCGCGATGGCCTGGTACGGAGGAAAAAGAGCCGTCGGCTGGATGGCACTGGGCGCCGCTCCAGCCGTGGCGGCGTTAGCAGCGTTCAAGATCCTGCTGGTCCACGATGCGGAAGCCATCTTCCCAAAAACATTAGGCGAGGCGTTTGGCAAAGCGGCCGATGTTTCCCGCTGGTTGCAAGTAACAGGGTCGTTCATTCGGAGCATTTGGCAAATGGGCACCCCGTGGGCGCACCCGGTGATGCTGGCCGCAATATTGGCCGCCGCGCTGGGACTGGCGCCGCGAAGTCGCGTGCGTCAGCAATTGTGGCTCGCAGTTCCGATAGTTGGCTTGCTCGCGGCGGATTTCGTCGCCTACCTAATTACGACCGCCGATTTAACTTGGCACTTGAGCACGTCCAATCTCCGCCTCCTGGTGCAGGTGTGGCCGGCTCTGTTGTTCTTGGCGTTTCTGGTTATCGCTGCACCCTCGTTTCCGGCCGCTCCCGCTTTAGAAACGCAAAACCCCGCGCGCGGCAAAGCCGAGCGGAAACGAAGTAAGGGGTCTAGAGTTCTGCATCCGAAATAGCTGTCAGATCCTCCCGCTTAACGGCGCCCGGCGCTAACCGCCCGTGCCGAAATCGCAATTTAAATCAGAGACTTACACGGTTGGTGCGACGAATGTGTCTTGACGAGAATTGCAGAATGCAATATATTGATTGCGGATCGCAATATGAAGCTCGGAGAGAAACTTCGCTATCTGCGCGAAGTCGAAGGTGCGCTTCGAGGACTGGGCCGCGAGATGACGCAGCAGGAAATTGTCAGTGCCATCAAGCGTGAACTGAAGCAGTCCATCAGCCAGTCCTATTTGTCGCAGATCGAACGCGGCAGCCGCCCGCACTTGACCAACGTGACGCGCATGCTGCTAGCTCGTTTTTTCAAGGTGCATCCGGGTTATCTGGTGGACGATCCAGAAGGTTTTCACACCGAGCTGATGTCCGATGTTCGGGTGGGTGAGGATCAGTTGGATCTGTGGCTGATCGGCGGCGCCGAGCGATTTTCTCGCGATCCGGAAGTCGGCCGCGCGCTGCTCAGCTTGGCCATGCACGAAGATTCTCGCAAGTGCCTGTTGTTGATCGAATCGATTTTGGATACGCCTGGCCTGACGGACCGTCTCTTCCAGGTTCTGAGACCCGAGCCCCGCTCGCCTCGCAGAAGGAGAGCCCAAGGAGTTGGAGGCAGGTAGATGAGTTGGGAAACATTCTATTTCTTTTGTTTTTGCATCGGCTTCCTGTGCAGTCTGCTCTCACTCCTGGCTGGCTCGACGCATTTGCATCTCCACCTCCCGCGAGGACTGCACCCGCATGCCTCGCATGGCTCAGGTGGCAAAGGATCGCAGACGTCTCCGATCAACTTCGGAACTATCGCGGCGTTTCTGGCCTGGTTCGGCGGCACCGGATATTTGCTCAGCCGCTATTCCACCATGTGGGCGCTGCTGGCTTTGAGCTTGGCCGTGCTGAGCGGGTTGATCGGCGCCTCGGTGGTTTTCTGGTTCTTGTTCAAGGTCCTGCTGAAGCACGACCGGGACCTGGATCCGGCCGACTATGAGATGGTCGGCGTGCTAGGGCACCTGAGCAGTACGGTGCGCGAAAACGGCACTGGAGAGATGATCTTTTCGCAGGACGGTGTGCGCCGGGCGGCTAGCGCTAGAAGTGAGGACGGCCATCCGATCGCCAAGGGCATCGAGGTGGTGGTCACGCGCTACGAGCGTGGCGTCGCCTACGTGCGCCCGTGGGACGAAATCAGCGGGTCGAAAAAGGAGAATTAACATGCGCGTTCCACTGGAAGTACTCACGATGGCGGGACTGATGGTCCTGGTCATCATGTTCCTTATGGCGATGTTCGCCCGGCTTTATCGCAAAGCGGGTCCGCACGAAGCGCTGGTGGTGTATGGCTTCCGCGGCACCCGAATCGTCAAAGGGCACGGCACCGTGATCTTTCCCATGATTGAAAGCTGCCACGAGCTGTCGCTGCAATTGATGTCTTTTGACGTCGCGCCGCAGCAGGACCTTTACACCAAGCAAGGCGTTGCTGTAACGGTGGAGGCTGTGGCCCAGATTAAGGTGAAGTCCGATCCGGAGTCGATCAAGACCGCGTCGGAGCAGTTCCTCACTAAGACCGATCAGTCGCGGGAAGCGTTGATCCGATTAGTCATGGAGGGCCACCTGCGCGGCATCATCGGCCAGCTTTCCGTGGAGCAGATCGTGAAAGAGCCCGAGATGGTGGGCGACCGCATGCGCGCCACTTGCGCCGACGACATGAGCAAGATGGGCCTGGAAGTGATTTCTTTCACCATCAAGGAAGTGCGCGACAAGAACGAATACATCTCCAACATGGGACGCCCCGACATCGCGCGCATTAAACGCGATGCCGACGTGGCTACGGCCGAGGCCGAACGCGACACTGCCATCAAGCGGGCCGAGGCGATGCGGGCGGCCGCGGTAGCAAGGGCCCAGGCGGATCAGGAGCGCGTGCTGGCGGAAGCGCTATCGCAGGCCAAACAGGCCGAAGCAAGCCGGGACCTTGAAATCAAGAAAGCGACCTATGCGGAGGCCACCAAGAAGCAGCAGGCCCAGGCTGACAAAGCCTACGACATCCAAACCAACATCATGCAGCAGCAGGTGATCGCCGAACAGGTCAAGATCCAGATCGTACAGAAGGAACAGGAGACCAAGGTACAAGAGGCTGAAATCAAGCGCCGGGAGAACGAGCTGATTGCCACCGTGCTCAAGCAAGTAGAAGTGGAACGTGGCCGCATCGAAACTCTCGCCGCTGCCGAGAAATCTCGTCTCACGGCGGAAGCTGAAGGCCGTGCCTCCGCCATCCGATCGCAGGGTGAAGCCGAGGCCGAGATCATTCTCAAAAAGGGCGAGGCTGAGGCCAAGGCCATGAGCGTGAAAGCCGAAGCGTATCAGGAATGGAACCAGGCTGCCGTGGTCGACAAGCTCATCACAGGGTTGCCGGAGGTGGTGAGGGCTCTCGCCTCGCCGCTAGCGAACATCGATAGAATCACGATCGTTTCCACCGGCGACGGCGACGCCGCGGGAATGCACAAGGTCACGGGCGATCTGACCAAGATTGCGGCGCAGATCCCGGCATTGTTTGAAACGCTTTCGGGCATGCAGATGTCCGAACTACTTGGAAAGGTAAGATCCATCGGCGACAAGGTTCCCAAACCCGGCAATGGCTCGGGAACCGTCGCCAATTCATAAGGGGGTACATCATGGCGTTAATGGAACGAGTGGCTACGCTGGTCCGGGCGAATCTCAACGACATCATCGACAAGGCCGAGGAGCCCGAAAAGATGATCAAGCAGGTAATTCTCGATATGCAGAATCAACTGTTGCAGGTAAAGACTCAGGTGGCGATCGCCATCGCCGACCAGCATTTGCTCGACAAGAAGCGAAAGGAGAATTCGGATAAATCCACAGATTGGGTTCGCAAGGCGGAATTGGCTGTAGACAAGAAGGAGGACGATCTGGCGCGAGCGGCTCTGGAGCGATCGCTCAGCTATCGATCACTGGCTGAGGACTTTGGCGAGCAGGTCGCCGACCAGGCCGCGCAGGTGGAAAATCTGAAGTCGGCTTTGCGCAAACTGGAGCAAAAGCTGACCGAAGCGCAGGCTAAGAGCGACGTGCTGATCGCTCAGCACCGCCGCGCCCGAGCACTGAACAAGGCCGGTGACGCGCGCCTGGCGATTGGCAATTCTTCAGGCGCCGAGGCTTTCGATCGTATGAAGGGCAAGGTGCAGCGCAGTGAAGCCTTGAGCCAGGCCAAGGCCGAACTGACCGGAGACACCATCGAGGACCGGCTGGCATCGCTCGAAAAAGAGGAAGAAGTCACGCGGCTGCTGGCGGAATTGAAGTCCAAGCGCGGTATGTAGGATGCCTTTAGTCGGGGATCTTCGCGCTTAGCGGCGCCGGCATCTCGCTGCCCCAGCGCTCCGCCAGATCTGTGTGGATTCCAAACTGATCCAGCACGCGCATGACGATGTGATCCACCAGCTCTTCGATGGACCGGGGGCGGTTATAAAACGCAGGCACCGGTGGAAGAATCACCGCGCCCATGCGCGAAAGCTTCAACATGTTCTCCAGATGAATGTCGTTGAGCGGCGTTTCACGCACCACTAACACCAGCTTGCGGCGCTCCTTGAGAACCACATCCGCGGCACGGTGCACCAGGTGCTCGCCTTGGCCGCTCGCGATCGCTCCCAGCGTGCGTGCGCTGCACGGCGCGATTACCATGCCGGCCGTCAGGAACGAACCGCTCGAAACCGCAGCGCCCTGATCGCTCGCGGCATAGGAATATGACGCCATTTGGCGGACACGATCCAGCGTGTATGAGGTCTCTTGCGCTAGCGTGTGAGCGCCCCACTTGCTGACGATCAAGTGCGTTTCCACGCTCGAACCCTGCAACGCTTCCAGCAGCCGGATCCCAAAAATCGTACCGGTGGCGCCGGTTATGCCTACGACTAAACGTTGAGGATGGCCTTCGGTCATTCGAGATGCGCTCGAATCCGATCCTATCAGGCTAACGCCGCCGTCGACAAATGCCGGTCTAAACGGCCGGCTCTTTTTCTGGAATCCACTGCAGACCGGCCGTGAATTCAGCGCCTACCGCATATTTCGAGGCAGCCGTGCGGACACAATGGCGGACCGATGCGTTTCCCAGCAGTCCTAGTTTGGCCGCGCGGATCATGACATAGGTGTGCAGGGGCGGCGGTTCGGGCATGTGCAACCGAATGCCGGACTCGGAGATATCGATGGCTCGTGCGATGGCAAACTTGTTGTCGCCGCGAGCATCGCGCCAAGTCACGGTAATGTTGTGCCCACAGTGCCGCCTGTCCTGGCGGCGAAGATCATGGCGGGTTTCCATAATTCAATTCGATTCACTACAACCTTAGGCGCAAATGAGGTAATCGCCATAGAACACCGGCTCTAGTACGGGACTGATTCGCGTACTACGAAGACGGCGCTCAAATCGCTGCAACTGATTGCCCCGCAGATTCTTACGCGGCAATGGAACTTCCGCTCTCTGAGGCACTCATCGTAACCCAAATAGTCCTATGGAACGGTTGGTACTCGAAGTGCCCTATAAAGCGCCGGATGGTCGCCATGGACGTGGACGCTATCAGATGCCAATTCATCCAGGACAACTTGCGGCTCGCTGTGGTGGAGCGCAACAGCGAACGCAGGCGGGAGATCCTGCAAGCTTTCCGCGCTTATTTTGAATGGTTTGGCTGGCGATTCCCAGAGCGCGAGAGGCTTGGAATCAAGACTCAACTGGCAACGCTGGAGAGTTTGGAAGCTCCCAAGCCTCCTAATGTACGCTAACCGAGTAGGGCATCACTTTCAGGAAACCTCGCTGGGACAGGACTTGCCAAGGCAATTTGCCGAGTATTTTACCGATTCGGCTCTCCACGCGGTGCATTTCAAGATCGGATAAAGCGTCGGTCCGGCTTCGAAACAGCAAATCGAAAACACTTCGCTGGCCAGGATATGGCACCAAAGTCACGCGTTCGGAAGGCGACATGTGCGCTCGCTGTTTCAGCACTTCGATGGCGCGATCCAGACCGCCTAACTGATCCACCAACCCGTTCTGCCGGGCTTGCGCTCCCAGCCAAACGCGCCCCTGTGCCAGCGGCTCAATCTGGTCGAATGGTTTGTTGCGGCCATCCGCCACCCGGCTGACGAAGGCGCGGTAGAACGCATCGATTTGACCCGTGAGCTTCTGCCGTTCTTCGTCGCTCAACGGAGTGTATTCGGAATCAATGTCGGCATAGCGGCCGCGGGTGAGGAGTTGCGCGTTCACGCCGACTTTGTCGTAGAGGCCGTGCAGATTGAACCGCGCGAAAATCACGCCGATGGACCCGGTAAGCGTGTTGGGATAGGCAACGATCGGATCGCCGGTTACGGCCACGTAGTAGCCGCCCGATGCGGCTTCGTCGCTCATCGAGATCACCAGCGGTTTCTTCTTACTGAGATTCTTGGCCTCGTGCAGCATTTCGTCGGACGCCACCGCGTCGCCGCCCGGAGAATCGATGCGTAGAATCACGCCCTGGATGGACGGATCGTTTCCCACCTGCTTCAGCAGTTTGATGAATCCGGTCGCAGTGAAACTTTCGTCGTCCGCGGTCTCGTTGCCCGAGCCCTGCGTGATCATTCCGTCGCCCACCACCAGCGCGATCCTGCGTCCGGCGCCGCCCGAGGCGAGTGCCGCCTTGAGGTAGGCCTTGCTCGAAACCTTCTTTAGTTCGGATTGCTTCAGGCGAGTCTGCATCTCCGCTACCGCCTGGTCTTCATACCCCAGCGCGTCGATCAGGCCGTTGGCGGCCGCATCGCGTGCCAAAAACGGACCATCATCCAGCAGCGCGCGAACCGCATCCGGCTGCTTCTTGCGGCCCTGTGCCACGGTAGCGATCAAATCGCCGTAATACTGGTCAAGAATGGCGTTCAAAACTTCGCGGGTCTCCGGAGACATGGAGGTTTGCGTGAGAACGTCGCCGGCGTCTTTGTATTTTCCCGCATGAATCACGTCGGCCTTGACGCCGACCTTATCGAGCGTGTCCTTGAAGTAGAGGGACTCAGCGCGCAGGCCTTTCAGATCCAGTGAATCCTCCGGGGAAACGAAGATCTTGTCGGTGGCGGACGCCAGATAATACTCGCGCGCACTGGGGCTGTGCAAATACGTGATGATCGGCTTGCCGGATTTCTTGAACTGAACGATCTCGTCTTGAATTTCCTCCATTTTGCCCCATCCGATATCCAGGCCGTGCGGTTCAAACAGGATTCCTTTAATGCGCGGATCAGCCGCAGCTTTGCGGAACGTGTCCCAGACTTGTTGGACCGATAACGGGGTCTGATTCTGGAGAATCGGAATCGGGATATCGGCGGGCAGGCGCTCAGGCACATCGCCTTCCAGATCCAGCACCAGCGTAGAGCCATCGGCGACACTGACGGGCCGGTTGGCAAAGGAGCCGGCGAATCGCACCATCGCGAAGACCAGTACCAGCAGCGTGAGGCCGCACAGCAGAACACCGATTACCAAACCGATCAGGAAGTTTTTCATAACGCGTCAAACCGCGAGGAACCCATTCTACACCGAGCGGTGACCAAAGGGAGCGGTTATCGGCGATATGCTATGGAAAGCCATGTCATCGAACGCCATCGACTCTGTTCTCAACGAACAGCGCGTATTCGAACCATCCGCCGAGTTCCGCGCCGGCGCTCAAATCAAGAGCCGGGCCGAATATGAGCTCCTATATAAGGAGGCGAAGGAAGACCCGGAAGGTTTCTGGGCCAAAATCGCGCAGGAACTACACTGGTTCAAGCCTTGGGACCGCGTGCTCGAATGGAAGCTGCCCTTCGCCAAATGGTTCATCGGCGGCGAGCTGAACGTATCCTACAACTGCCTGGACCGTCATGTCGCCACCTGGCGCAAGAACAAAGCCGCGATCCAGTGGGAAGGCGAGCCAGGCGATTCGCGAACGCTCACCTATCAGCAACTGCTGCGCGAGGTTTCCAAGTGCGCGAACGTGCTGAAGTCGCTAGGCGTCTCCAAAGGCGATCGAGTCGCCATTTACATGGGCATGGTGCCGGAGCTGCCAATAGCAATGCTGGCATGCGCGCGGATCGGGGCGGCGCACACCGTCGTGTTCGGCGGATTTTCCGCGCAGGCCTTGATCGATCGCATCAACGATTGCGGAGCAACGGCCGTGATCACGCAGGACGGAGCATTCCGGAGAGGCGCGGAAGTGAAGCTCAAAGAAGCCGTGGACCAGGCGCTGCCGCAGTGTTCCTCGGTGAAGAACGTGTTGGTTTACCGGCGGACTGGTAGCCATATCAGCATGCAGCCCGGGCGCGATCATTGGTGGCATGAGCTGATGGAGACTGCGTCCGACGAGTGTCCGGCCGAATCCTTGGAAGCGGAGCATCCTCTCTATCTGCTCTACACCTCCGGCACCACAGGGAAGCCCAAAGGCATTCTGCACACCACGGGCGGATATTCAGTGGGCTCCTACATCACGGCCAAATGGATCTTCGATCTGCGCGATGAAGACACGTTCTGGTGTTCGGCCGACATCGGCTGGGTGACGGGACACACCTACGTCGTCTATGGAATGCTCCAGAACGGCGCGAGCGTAGTGATTTATGAAGGTGGGCCCACCTGGCCGGAGCCCGATCGGTTCTGGCGCATTATCGACAAATACAAAGTAAGCATCTTCTACACCGCGCCCACTTCGATTCGGGCGTTCATGCGCTTAGGCGAGCAATGGCCTCGCAAGCACAGCTTGGACTCGCTGCGGTTGCTGGGGAGCGTTGGAGAGCCCATCAATCCCGAAGCCTGGATGTGGTACCGCGAAGTGATCGGCCACGGCCGCTGCCCCATCGTCGACACGTGGTGGCAAACCGAAACCGGCGCCGCGATGATTTCGCCGCTTCCGGGTGCGATCCCGACCAAGCCTGGTTCAGCGACGCTGCCTCTACCGGGTGTGATCGCCGATGTGGTCACTCGCGAAGGCGTGAGCGTGCCTCCGGGCTCTGGTGGATTTCTAGTGATCAAACAACCGTGGCCCTCTATGTTGCGGACGATTTACGGCGATCCGGAGCGCTACAAGGAGCAATACTGGTCGCAGATCCCCGGCATGTACTTCGCCGGCGACGGCGCGCGCATCGATTCCGACGGCTATTTCTGGCTGATGGGCCGCGTGGACGACGTTTTGAACGTCGCCGGGCACCGGCTGAGCACCATGGAGATCGAGTCTGCGCTGGTGGCCAATCCGATGGTGGCGGAAGCCGCGGTGGTGGGGCGTCCCGACGATGTGAAGGGCCAAGCTGTGTCGGCATTTGTCACGCTGAAAGCAGGACATCCAGCTAACGAGGAACAAAAAAATCTGTTGCGCCAGTGGGTGGCGAAAGAAATCGGACCGATCGCCAAGCCCGACGATATCCGGTTCACGGATTCGCTTCCCAAGACCCGCAGCGGCAAGATCATGCGCCGCCTGCTGCGCGAGCTTGCAACCAATGGTGAGGTGAAGGGCGACACAACGACCCTGGAAGACTTCTCAGTCTTAGCCAAACTTTCCTCCGACGAGGAATAAGTTTGTCATCCGCGTTCATCGGCGTTCATCTGTGGCCAATATGAATCTACCTTCTTCAATCGCGCCACGGCCGAGCCGATGCCGAGTGACGCGTTCAACAAATGCCGGCCCGCAATCGGTCCCACCTTTTCGTTGGTGATCCAGTGCAGCGCGGAGCTAATGGCGCATCCGCATTCCGAGCAGTCCGGATCGCCGCCAAACACGCAAGGCTCAACGCGCGTGCGCAGGTCGGCCGTGTAGTTCGCCGACACCCGAGCGAAAGCGCACTCGTCGGGACTGGCGGGCGGCTGCATGATCGCTCGCGCCATCCCTGATTTGATGAGAAACTTCGGATATTTCGCAGCCAGCCTCGGAATCGCTTCGGCCAATCGCGCTCGGTCTTCCATTGAAAGCCGTTCCGCGCTTTGCTCGCCGCGTTGCGGGGTATACACGCTCATCCAGATGCGATGGACTTCCTCACGCGCGCTCCAAAACTCCAGGTAGCGCTCGGCATAACTGAGATCCTGCACATGGGCTCGCACGGCTGTCCAATGAATGTAAACTCGCCGGCCGGCGATATTGCGGAGAATCCTTTCGTAAGTCGCGGGCTTGCGGCGTTCGTCATGATGCTCCGGCAATCCGTCCACGGAAATTGCCACGGTAATTCGCGGCAGCGACGTCCATTCCTCTGGAATCGGAATTACGCCGCTGGTGACCACCATCGTGTAGATACCGCGCTCGCTCAGGATCGGCAGTAACTGACTCAGCTCGCGATGGCGCATCAATGGCTCACCGCCCACCAGACTCAGCTGCATCGGATCGTGCTTTTCCACCAGCCTCAAAATGCCCTGCACGAGAGTCTCGCCACGCGTATCGGATAACTGCGTCAGCGTCACTCCGCCGCCCAGGTGACGATCGCCATAGGCGTAACAGCCCGGACAACTGAGCGGGCACTCGTTCGTGATCTCAATGGAAAGCAGCGGCAGTTTGCCGCGCAGAATTTTGCCCCAGCCTGAAATGAAGTCTCCACCGTGCATGCAAATTAGATGCCGCAGGGAGCAAGAAGGTGTACAGCAACTGCTAACTCATGATGGCTCCTGCCGCGAAGCCGAGTAAGTCACCTTGTTTACGAGCTAATTCTTTAAGCCGCCCGGAATCGCCCGCTAATTGGCAAAGCTGCAACAGAGTGGGACAGGCGAGTTGGCCGGGTGCGACGCCGCCGAGATGCTGGAGCGAGATCTGAATCGCTTCCTGGTAGCGCTCACGGCGAACCAGTAAGCCGACCAACACCTGCGCGGCTTGGATGGCCCGCATCGGCTCGGCTTGAGCGACGATTTTCGCTTCGAAATGTCCGATCGCGGTATCCAGATCCTCACCGAGCAGCGCATGCAGATAGATGGCATGATCCGCGTATATGTCGTCAAATGGCGGCGCGCCTCGCATCTTAAACTGCGGCGACAAACGCGCACCATATTTGCACAGCTCCAGAGCCAAGCGGATGGGTACCGGGTCTTGCAAGTCGATCGCGAACCGAACGACGTTGACTACGTGCGAGGTGTCGACATACGCATCGTACTCGCCGAAAAGCCAATCGCGGCTGGCGATCAACTCCGGGATGCTGTTGGTGGCCGGGCTCTGGCCTTCTCGCTGTTCGATCACTCGCTTGAGATTGGCAACCAGCTCGGCGTGCAGCGTGCGAACCAAAAGGATCAAGCACTCCTCCCGGCGCTCGATGTCCGGAAACTGCTCGAAGTAGGTAATCGCCCGGCAGATGCCGTGCTGCGCGATCACTAGTTCCAGGCCTTTGGGCGGATGCACGCGCTGGCCCAGCGCAATATCAATCAATGCGTCGATCTGTCCGTCTGGTTCCGCTTGCTCGATCGCTGAAGCCACTGTCTCCCGGTCCCCGATAGCACGAAAATAAGGCCAGGCGTGCTGAATATCGCCCTCGGCCAGATACAGGCCACCGATTTCTCGCGCGGCTTGCCTCACTCCATCCTCGTAACTGCTGCGCGATGGCTCCGGCAGATCCTCGATCGCGCCGAGCTGAATCAGGGACAGTCCCAATGCCTGGCGCTTCTGCATCAGTCGCGTCTCGAACAACTGAGGATATTGCTTTTCCGCGAGAAACTTTCGCGCCAGCAGATCTAGCGCCGCGGCAGCGCCACCGGCGGCTAACGCCTTCTCGACCAGAACGAATGCGTCGTCACCGGCGACGACACTAGCCACCGATTGCATACATCGGGCGCGGCGGAGCAACGAATTTGGCGGTATTGATTTCGTGTCCCAGCCATTTTTTGTGGACTGTTTCGCGAATGGTCGCGGCGATCTCAGCATCCGGCGCGCCGTTGCGCAGTAGCGCCCGAACGTCCGTCTCTTCGATGGCGAACAGGCAATACCGCAGCTTGCCGTCGCTGGTGAGCCGCACGCGATTGCAGTTCAAGCAAAACGGGCGAGTGATCGAAGCGATGAACCCGACCGAGCCAATTCCATCGGCGAAACGGTAGTCAGTGGCGGGCGCGCGCGGATCGCGATCGGCTAATTCCACGAGCGGCGAAACTTCACGCGATAGCGTCTCGATGATTTCGTCCGCCGACAGAACGTTCTCTCTCGCCCACAGCCCCTGCGAATCCAGCGGCATGAATTCGATGAAACGGATCTCAATGCCCCGTTCACGGCCGAAGCGGGCCAGCGGAACGATATCCGGTTCCACCAGGTTCTTCACTGCTACGGCGTTAATCTTGATCGGGTCGAAGCCCACGCGTTGCGCGGCGTCGATGCCTTCCAGCACTTTGCCCAAATCATCGCGACGAGTAATCTTGTGGAAGCGCTCGCGATCCAAGGTATCGAGATGCACATTGAGCCGTCGCAAGCCCGCGTCGTATAGAGCTTGCGCGTGCCGGGCCAACAGCACGCCGTTGGTGGTTAGCCCGATGTCGCGGACACCCGGAATCGCGGAGAGCTTTGCGATCAATACCGGGAGATCCTTGCGCACCAGCGGTTCGCCGCCGGTCACCCGAATTTTTGTGACGCCCAGCGACACGGCGACGCTCGCAAAGCGTTCGATTTCCTCGAACGAGAGAATTTCCTCGCGCGGCATGTAGTTCACGTTGTCTTCCGGCATGCAGTAAAAACAACGGACGTTGCAGCGATCCGTCACGCTGATCCTGAGACTGTCATGAAGTCGGCCGAACGTGTCCATCAGAGGCTCATGCTTCTTCAGCGAGTCGATCTTGGCGATGGACGTGAGCGCAGTCATAACCTAAGCGAGGGCGAATCCAGCTTTATTGTAACAAGGCAGGTGAATATGTATAATCGAAACACCGCGCCCTGTACTCTTCGAAAGGCTTTTCTAATTTCATGTTTCGCCTGTTGTTCGCCTCTGTTCCTCTTTTGATGGGTGCCGCTCTTGCTTCCTGTCGCTCGCGCCGGTACTTTGGGTTGCACACCAACCGCCGCTCCCGCGGTGGTGCATGGAGAAGGCATCACCGAAAGAACCGGCGACATCGTCTTCACCTGTTCCGGCGGCACTGCCGACGCCACAATGACAGTCGATCTCTCCATCTTTCTAAACGTAAATATCACCAATCGCCTTGCGTCACGTTCCTCGAACGCTTTACTGGGCATTATGCTCACGGCCGATAATGGCACCGGGCCGGTGCAAATCACTGCGCCGCCCACGCTGCTGGGGCAAACATCACTGACCTTCAATGGCGCGACCTTCACGTTGTCGCCCACCGGTTCGGTGACTCTGCGACTGGCCGGCCTTCGAGGCGCGGCCATTCAGTTAGACTTCGCAACCAACAGTACGATGCAAGTATTGATCGGCACCAGTGCGAATGCCTCCATGGCGCTTACTACCAGCCAACTCACCGTGGGAATCCCGCAGCATGGCCTGTACGACGATTTTTCCAACAGGAATATCTGCAGCCAGGCAGGATCGCCGCTGGCGGCCAACCCGGCGAGCTTCGCAAGTTTCCTTGCTTCCGGCTCTGCGTTTACGTCCACTCGGGTGACCGAGGGTTTTGCGGATTCGTTCGCGCCGCTTAGCGATTGGCCAAACGTAGGCGCTGATACCGGCACCCGCATCATCGTGCAGTATTCGGGATTTCCCGCCGGTGCGCAGCTGTTTGTTCCCAACGTTGTTGCAGGGTCGGATGCAACACAGCCGACGGCGGGCGGCGATCTCGGTGTGAAAGCCTCCGGTGGCAAGTACACCCCCGGCAACTCAACTCTGCTGCTCTCGCTGGTACAGGGCACGGATGCCAACGGCGCCGGTGGATACCCGCTTTATACGCCTGCAGCGCCGGGATCCGGCACGGTGAGCTTCGACGGAATGAGTCCAGTTACGCTGACCAATGGCGCGGGAATTGTGGTGTACCAAGTGATGGATGCGAATCCGGCGGTTCAGGAGAGTGCGCAGTTCCCAACGTTTCTCGCGCTTGCGCCTTTCAGCGGTGCTAACGTCGAGACTGCGGAGAGCGTCTCGCTCGCGCCAATTTCGACCGTCTTGACGGCCACCGCGACGGATCCCATTCCGCGCTTTGAGCAAGTCCAGATTCCGCAAGATTGTACGATCCTCGGCGATTGCAGTCCTGCTCCACGATTGGCGTTGTCCGCAACTTCGCTTAGCTATACCGCGCCTGCCGGCGCTCCGGGGATAACGCAATACGTGACGGTGGAGAATTTGTCAGGCGGCGCAATGCAGTGGACCGCGTCGGTCAATTACACCAACGGCAACGGTTGGTTGGAGGTGTCGCCGACCCAAGCGGACAGCGCCGAAACCATTCGCATCGTCGCGCTCCCTGCCACGCTCGCGCCGGGTACTTACAATGCCACATTAACGATCAACGCCGGAGCGGCCGGATCCACCAATGTGCCAGTCACACTGGTGATCAACGCGTCCTCGCCGGCACCCGCGGTACAGACGCCCTCTATACAATCGCTGGTCAATGGGGCCACATTCGCGAAAGGCGCGGTTGCCCCCGGCTCCATGGCGACCATTGGTGGAAGCCAGCTCACCGGTAAGACTGTGACCGTAACTTTCGACGGCCTGGATGCTCCAGGTGCTCTTCTCGAACGACACTCAGATCAATGTGATTGTGCCGGCGGGTCTGGGCGCGAAAACATCCGCGCAGGTTGTCGTCACGGTGAATGGCACAGCCAGCGCGCCACTCAATGCCAGTCTGGCGCCTTTTGCACCCGGCATTTTCTCTAACGGCGTACTGAATCAGAACTACAGCTTGAACAGTTCCAAAGATCCGGCGGCGCTGGGGAGCATCATCCAAATCTACGCTACCGGTTTGTCGGGAACTGGCGTGATCACGGCCAAGATCGGGAGCCAGGTGATCACAAAACCGTACTATGGAGGGCCGGCGCCCGGAATCGCCGGAATGCAGCAGATCGATCTGATCCTGCCGACGGACCTGACGGGCAGCACCGTCAATGTGTCGGTGTGCGGTGGACCGTCGGCCGCGAAGGTGGTGTGCAGCCCGCCAGTCTCAGTCGCGATTTCAAAATAGTCGCGCGGTAAATGAATTCGATCTAACGTTAGCAGACGTTCATGCATCGAAACCAGTCGCACGATGCCGCTCATCCAAGTGGATGAAGGAGACTGGGATGAAATCAGCAGTTCTTACGGGGATTCTTTTGGCGTCGTCTGCGATGGTGGCTTGCGGGCATCCGCACGTGGCAGTGGTCGTGGCGCCGCCTCCGGCGCCCTATGTTATCGGCGCGGTGGGATATGCGCCCGGCCCGGGCTATGTTTGGATCAACGGCTATTGGAACTTGAATGGAGGCCGGTGGGTGTGGGCCAATGGCCGATGGGCCGTGCCTCCGCGTGGACATGCGGTCTGGGTCGCCGACCGTTGGGAGCGCCATGGCAATGGCTGGCGTTACCGTCACGGGCATTGGCGCTAAGACAACTACAATGAATGTGCATGGCTGAGCCAGCGTTTGACGCTCTTCTGGTGTTGTCCTTCGGAGGACCGGAGAAACCGGACGACGTGATTCCGTTTCTCGAGAACGTGCTGCGCGGCCGCAATGTACCTCGGGAACGGATGCTGGCGGTCGCCGAGCATTATTACCACTTCGGCGGCAAGAGTCCCATCAACGATCAAAATCGTGCGTTGATCGCGGCCCTGGAGATCGAACTGGCGAGCCATGGGCCGCGACTCCCTATTTACTGGGGCAATCGCAATTGGCATCCAATGCTCGCCGACACGCTGCGCCAGATGAAAGCTGATGGCGTGCGCCGGGCGCTCGGGTTCGTCACGTCGATTTTCAGTTCGTATTCCGGGTGCCGGCAATATCTGGAAGATATCCAGCGCGCGCAAGCGGAAGTAGACGGCGCGCCGGAAATCCAGAAGCTGCGATCGTTCTACAACCATCCATTATTTATTGATGCTCAGGCCGATCGGGTTCGCGAAACGCTCGGCGGCCGGCAGGCAAGCATTATCTTCACCGCGCACAGCGTTCCAATGTCGATGGCCGACACAAGCGATTATCAAAAGCAGCTTCAGGAATCCTGCCGTTTAGTCGCTGAGCGTCTCGGATGCAGTGACTGGAAGTTGGTTTACCAAAGCCGTAGTGGGCCTCCGTCACAGCCCTGGCTCGAGCCAGACATCGCCGACACGCTGCGCGCATTGGACCCCGGCTCCGATGTTGTCGTGGTGCCTATTGGCTTTATCTCGGATCATATGGAAGTGATTTACGATCTCGACATCGAAGCGCAAGCTCTCGCGCGTGAGCGCGGCGTCAACATGCTGCGCGCCGGCACAGTCGGGGTGCATCCCAAATTTCTGCGGATGATTCGCGAGTTGATCGGCGACCCCCGCAGTCACGATGCCTGTCCTGCCGATTGTTGTCCCGCGCCGGCGCGCCGCCCAACGTCACTCGTTAGCGCTCGTTGAGCTTCTGATAAACCTCGCGCTTGGACAAGCCCCGCTCACGGGCCACGGTCTTCATCGCCTCCATGCGTGGAACGCCGGCTTCCAGCAGCTTATCGAAGGCTTCTTCGATCGGCGTCGCATCCGCGTCCGGAGCTTCTGCCTTTCCGATCATGAGCGTGATCTCGCCCTTGATCGACGGGCGCTTCGCCAGCGCCTCTCGCAATTCCGATGGCTCACCCACCAGAAACTCTTCGTGAATCTTCGTCAACTCACGCCCGATCGCGACTCGCCGCGGCCCCAGGACTTCCGCGACATCCTCCAACGCTTCCAGGATTCGGTGCGGCGTTTCATAGAAGACCAACGTCGCCGGATAGCCCTTCATCTCTTCCAGAATTTTCCTGCGCTGGGTTTTCTTCGCGGGCAGAAAGCCGCCAAAGAAGAATGCATCGGTTGGCAACCCGGATGCGCTCAACGCCGTCAGCACCGCCGATGGACCGGGTATCGGAGAGACGGCGATGCCCTGCGCCCGCGCCTGCGCCACCAGCCGGTAACCGGGATCGGCGATCAACGGCGTCCCCGCATCCGACACCAGCGCGATATTCGCGCCCGAGGCGAGCTCGCTCAATAATTCTTCGGCCCGGGCCTGCTCGTTGTGTTCGTGATAGCTGACCAGCGGTTTTGCGATGCCATGGCGATCCAGCAGCTTGCGCGTCTGCCGTGTGTCTTCGCACGCGATGCGGTCCACTTCCCGCAAAATCCGGAGGGCGCGCAGCGTGATGTCGTCCAAGTTGCCGATGGGGGTCGCAACAACGTACAGTGTGCCGCTCACGGACTACGATCATAGCGAACACTCCGACCGATGACGCGGCGCATGACTTTTTGTTTGCCGCCAGGAGAATCACTTAGCCGTATCGGGCAGCTTTTTCTCCGCTCCGCTGCCGTACTCTTGCGACGAAGGGGAACAGCATGAAACCAGAAGCGCTCCAAAAGATTGCCCAAGCTCTCCAAAAGTCGCATCACCAGCATCTCGGCATCACTTCCCACCCGCCGAAGCCGCCACACGCTCCCCCGGCTCGTCGTCTCGAACGAGGCGACCTTCTTTCCTTCACCAATGCTCTCGATAGCGCGCGCGGGGCGTGGCCGGACAGCGATCTCTGCCTGATCGGCGCGGACGGCGCGCTGGCGCCCACCAATATCGACGATCCCTCCGACACGCTGCCGCCCGGGTTCTTGCAATTCCTGGATCCGGAGCTGTTGACGCACATTCCGATCGGCGACCCTGAAGACCAGGGCGATCAGATCGATTAGCGCTGTCGCGGCGGGCGTGTGGCACTATAGATGTGTCTATGACGCCTTCCCAGCCCGCGCCGAAGTTCCAGTTGGTCAACACGCCCGAGTACCGCGAATCCTACGCCAACAGCGTCCAAATACGCGTGAATCTGTGGGATTTCTTCCTGATGTTCGGCATCGTGAACCAAACCGCGCCCGACAGCGTGACCATCCATAATTTTCAAGGCGTGTACGTGAGCCCGCAGCAGGCCAAGGCTCTTTTGAATGTTCTGACGCAGAACGTTTCTCAGTATGAAGCCACTTTCGGCGAAATCAAGTTGGAGCCTCACGCCGGCAAGCCCGGTGCCATTCAATAAAAGCACGGGGCTGTTGTTCGCGGCCGTCGTCGCCCTGATCGTTTTCCTCGGGCATCTTCCGTACTTGAACCTGCCTTACTTCTGGGACGAACTCGGCCAGTTCGTTCCGGCTGCGCTCGACATCTTTCACGATGGCGCATGGATTCCGCATTCCACCGTACCCAACGCGCACCCGCCCGCCGTGATGGCGTACCTGGCGCTAGTCTGGCGAACGTTCGGCTATTCCATTGCCGCCACGCGATCGGCGATGCTGGCGCTCGCTAGCCTGGCGGTGGTTTTCACGTTCCTGCTGGGTTGGGAACTTGACCGCGCGCGCCTTCCCGCGGTGGTTGCCGCGTTATTCCTGTTGTGCGATCCACTCTTCTACACGCAGGGGATGATGGCGCAGCTGGATATGCCGGCAATGTTGTTCACGGTCCTGGCGCTGGTTTTGTTTTTCGATGACAAGCACGCCGCCGCGGCCGCCGCCTGCACCGCGCTGGTACTGGCGAAAGAGACGGGAGCACTTCTGCCGCTGATCTTTGGGCTCGTTTTGTTTTTTGATCCCGCCCGATCCAAGTACGCCGCTTACTATCTCGCGCCCTTTGCCGTTCTCGCCATCTGGTTCCTAGCGTTGTGGCGCACCACGGGCCACATCTTCGGCGATCCCGGATTCACGCAGTACAACACGCTTTACTCGCTGAATCCCGTTCGCGCGTCGCTGACCTTGTTGCGCCGCCTCTATTATTTGTTCCTGGACGACTTTCGGTGGGTGGGAACGCTCGCGATCCTGTTCGCATGGAAGCGTGCGCGCCTTTTCAGCACGCGTGCGTGGAAAATTGTTTGGTGCTTCATCGCGGCGCATGTACTGCTGGTCAGCCTCTTGGGAGGGGCCGGACTCGAGCGGTATCTGCTGCCCGTGCTTCCACTCGTCTATGCCGGCATGGCCGCCGCCTTTGTAGCATTGGATCCGCCCTGGCGCATCATTGGCGTTTTCGCCACGGCCGTGGGGCTTCTTGCCGGATTATTTCTCAATCCGCCTTTTCCCATGCCCTTCGAGAACAATCTCGCGATGGCTGATTTGGTCGAGCTGCATCGCTCGGCGGCGCAGTTTCTCGAAAAATCATATCCCGAGAAAACCGTCTATACCGCGTGGCCCCTCACGCAGGCGTTACGCGATCCCGCGTTTGGCTACGTGGACCGCAAACTCTCGGCGGTGGAGACATCGGATCTGCGTTTCTCCACGCTGAACGCTATTAACCCGAAAGGCGTCGGTGTACTGGTGCTCTATTCGCGAACCTGGGAGCCGGACTGGGGAGTGTTGCACTGGGCGCCCGCCCGCGATTTCCTGCAGCGCTTTTACGAATACGAGCGCCAGATGACGCCCGGCGAAGTCCGCAGGCATTTCGGACTGATTTCGGTTCGTCGCTGGACCCGGCGCGGGCAATGGATCGAAGTCTACGCGCGCCCGTGAGACGCCGCCTGCGCTCAAAGCGCTGTCACGGTCGGTCTGACAGCGCTTCCGCAAACCCATCCATCCCTACCCCTGTTTGGACCTCTCGTAATGTGAACTTTTACCCAGTTGCCGTGGCGATCATATCCTTCGCCAGCGCAGGCGCATTTCGTTCGACTTCGAATCTTGCAGTACGTCTGTGCGTCAACCGAGAAAGTTTTCTGGCGCGCGAACTGCGTCACGAGAGCGCTGCAAACATCAAGGTTGTTGCCACTGGCTACCGCCATCGCCGTCAGCTCCTGAAGCTGGAAAAACAATATGATCGAGCCGACCCCAAAGAACAAGAGAATAAGAAGGAGGGTTTCTCCCCATTTTGTCATTGCGACGATCGCGAGAGCGGCCGCCGCACCAATGATTATCGTTCGCTTTCCCAATTCGCATTCTTGGACCAGGCCCTCAGCGCTGCCTTACTCGGATTTGAGAGAAGCCATATCGATTGAAAAGCGATACTTCACATCCGCTTTGGCCAGTCTCTCGTACGCTTCGTTGACCTTCTGGATGGGGATGACTTCCACATCGGACGTGATGTTGTGCTGGCCGCAAAAGTTGAGCATCTCCTGGGTTTCGGGGATGCCGCCGATGGGTGAGCCGGAGAAGCTGCGGCGTTTAAAAATAAGGCCGAAGACTGGGACGGCAAGGGGCTTATCGGGCGCGCCGACCATGGTGATGTTGCCATCGCGGCGTAGGAGTTGAATGTAAGCGTTGATGTCGTGATCGGCGGAAACGGCGTCGAGGATGAAATCGAAGCTGACTTCATGCTTCCGCATCTCGTCCACGTTCCGCGATATGACGACTTCATCCGCCCCCAGGCGGCGCGCGTCTTCCTTCTTGCTGGGTGAGGTGGTGAAGACAACGACGTGCGCTCCCAGCGCATGAGCAAACTTCACGGCCATGTGGCCCAGTCCGCCGAGACCCACCACGCCGACTTTCTTCCCCTTGGTGACGCCCCAATGCCGCATGGGTGAGTATGTGGTGATTCCGGCGCACAGCAGAGGCGCGGCTCCAGCGAGATCGAGTTTGGAAGGGACCTTCAGGACAAAGCGCTGATCGACGACAATACTTTCCGAATAACCGCCGTAGGTGACGCCCCCCAGATGCTTGTCCGGGGCATTATACGTGAGGGTCCCGTTCGGGCAGAATTGCTCCAGACCAGCCTGGCACTCCGGGCAAGTTCGATCGGAATCCACCATGCAGCCGACCGCGCCGATGTCGCCAGGCTCGAACTTCTTTACTGCCGAGCCGACCTTGGCGACGCGGCCGACGATCTCATGGCCTGGAACGCAGGGGTAGACCGTCGGCATTATGCTCTTCCACTCGTTCCGCACTTGATGGAGATCGGAATGGCAGATGCCACAGAAGAGAATCTCGATCTGCACGTCGTTCTCGGTCGGATCGCGCCGCTGGATCGAGGTAGAGGCAACTGGCGATGTCGCGCTGGTGGCAGAGTAAGCCTTCGCTTTGTACATGAATTATGCTCCCTTGTATTGTTCGTCGCTGACGTGTTCCAGCCAGTCGACAACCTTGCCGTCAAGTTTTTCCTGAATCGCGATATGGGTCATCGCCGTGGTTGGACTAGCGCCATGCCAATGCTTCTCACCGGGTGGAATCCAGACTACGTCGCCCGGTCGAATTTCCTCGATCGGGCCTCCCCAGTGCTGTGTTCGACCGCAACCGGCCGTCACGATCAAGGTCTGGCCGAGCGGATGTGTGTGCCATGCCGTCCGAGCGCCGGGTTCGAAGGTGACGCTGGCGCCCTGAACCAACGCCGGGGCGGGCGCCTGTATGAGCGGATCGATACGTACCGCGCCGGTGAACCACTCGGCTGGTCCCTTCGTGGAGGGCTGTGAACCACTTCGTTTGATTTCCATAGTCTTCAAAGTCCCGTCATCTGCTCCAGCTTTTCGGGGTAGCGAGCGCCTTGCACCGTGATGTTCGAAGCCGCGCTATCGATCTCACCGAGATCTTCAGGCGTGAGTTCGACTGAAAGTGCCCCGATGTTTTCGTCCAAACGATCGAGCTTCGTGGTGCCTGGGATCGGCACCATCCAAGATTTCTGCGCCAGCACCCACGCGAGCGCAATCTGAGCCGGCGTCGCCTTCTTCCGTTGCGCGATGCGGCCGAGCAAATCGATCACGGCCTGATTCGCCTTGAGAGCTTCCGGCGTGAAGCGAGGCAGGGTGCTGCGGAAGTCGGAGCTGTCGAACTTCGCGTTTTCGTCGATCTTCCCAGTGAGAAAGCCCTTGCCCAGCGGGCTGTACGGGACCAACCCAATTCCGAGTTCCTCCAAAGTCGGGATCACTTCGGCTTCCGGGCGCCTAAACCACAGCGAATATTCGTTCTGAAGAGCGGTGAGCGGCTGGACCGCGTGCGCCCGGCGAATGGTTTGCACGCCTGCCTCGGACAGGCCGAAATGCTTGACCTTGCCCTGCTGAATCAGCTCCTTTACCGTTCCCGCCACGTCTTCGATTGGCACGTTCGGGTCAACGCGATGCTGATAGAGCAGGTCGATCACATCGGTCTTGAGCCGCTTGAGTGAACCCTCGACGGCCTGCTTAATGTGCTCGGGCTGGCTATTCAGCCCTGCCGCTCCCGGCCGATGATCGCTGCCGCTCAGATCGAACCCGAACTTCGTGGCAATCACTACTTCCTTGCGGAAAGGAGCCAGCGCCTCACCCACCAGTTCTTCGTTCAAGAACGGGCCGTAGACTTCGGCAGTATCGAAGAACGTGATGCCGCGTTCCACGGCTGTTCGGAGAACAGTGGCCATCTCCTGCTTGTCTTTGGGCGGACCGTAAGAAAAGCTCATGCCCATGCAGCCCAGCCCGAGTGCCGAAACCTCTAAACCACTTTTTCCAAGTTTGCGCTTTTGCATCATTTCTCCTTCGGAACCACTTCTCTCATCTCCAGGTTAGAGTGCGCCTGGTACTTTTGTCCCGACAGCCCTAAGGTCTTTTACCTCTGGTCTTACTCTCTCGATGCCCCTAGCATGGAGACAGGGGAGAATATCCATGCGCTCGCTCGCGCTCATCGCACTCGGAAGTTTGATTGCATCCACAAGTCTGACCGCTCAAAGCATCGCCGAACACGCTGCTGCCGTGGGTGGGGCCGCCATCGGGACTGCCGCGGGAAAGCCGCTTGGCACGGCGATCGGCAAAATCTTTACCGGCGCGGACAGTACCACCTCCAAAGCCGCCAACCACAGTGGTCAAGCCGGTGGAGCGAAAGGCCGAGGTGACTGCCAGCGCACCGGTGATGGCGCCGGCTCCTCCGAGGATTTCTGCAGGATCGGGCGAATCAGGGGGATCGGGTGGGTCCGGATCAGGTGGAGGAGGGACAGCTTCCGCTTCCACTCGCCGCACGGCTCGCCGTCGTGCAGCTGCCGCTGCGGAACCGCTGGACTCCGCTCCAGTAAGCCAGGCTCCTATAATTCAGCCACCGATCACGCCCCTGGTCGCCGAGCGGGTGATCAAGGAGCCTTCGGTCGAGGAGATCGCCGCCATCAAAGTCGGCGCTACCGCCCACGAACTGGAAGCCACCCTCGGGCCGCCCGAATCGCGTGTCAGCATACCCGACGATGACGGTCACCTGCTTGAGATCTGTCAGTATTGGTCGAAGGGGCAGGCCCTTGGAACGGTTCGGCTGGACAACGGGCGCGTGATCAGCGTCCAAACGCGAGCCTATTAGGATCGAAATCTTCAGTCCGTTTCACTGACCGGCACCCGCTCGCTTACACTGATAGAGTGCGTGTCCTGCCCGTCCTGCTTCTGCTTGCAGCAACAACACGCGGCGGGTTTGCGGCCAGCGCGGCCGGCGTGGGCGATCAGGTGGAGCACATCTCGCTCGATGCCGATGAGTGCTACCGGGTCCTGGACCTCAACTTCGCCAAGGAAGACCTCAAAATCTACCTGGCTTCGGGCTACCTGATCTTCTCCAAGCCGATCAGTGGGTCGCGCCTCGGGGCCATGTTCGTCACCAGTGCCGAAGCCGGAGACGCCGATCTGCTGCTGATGCCGCCCACCCGCAGCGAGCGCTCGTCACTCGCGAAATTCACCAACTCCCCGACGCTGGAGGAGCACTTCAAAGCCGCGGCATTCATCTTCACCGATGGGACAGGCGAACAATTGCTGGCGCAGCTCCAGAGCAATCCCGCGGTGAAGAAAAGCCCCGATATGGGCGGCCTCATCGTCGAACGCTGGACCTCTGTGCTCGCGAATCTTATCGCGAGTTTCGAGACCCGCGTGGTATTCGATATCCTCGCGAGCCGGCGCGATACCGGCCTCTTTTACATGGCGGTATCGGGCAGCAAGCTCGACAATTTTGATGTATTGTACGATCCCACGGCCCAGGACCAGATCCTGGCGGGCAAGCTAGCCAACCGCGACAATCGCACCTATTTCGATACCTGGACCAGCTTTCAAGCGCGCTCTTTCCGAGGCACCGCGGCGTCAGGGATCGCCCTCCCACCTCGCGGCCCACACTACGCGTTGGACAATATTCGCATCGAGACTGCCATCGCGCCCGATCTCGCCATGCAGGCAGTTACGCGCGCAACGCTGAGGTTCCAAGATCAGGATAATGCGCAGCATCCCTGGTTCGTGGTTCCCTTTAGCCTCTCGCCCAATATGAAGATTACAGCCGCCAGCATCGACGGCCATCCGGTGGAAGTTTTCGATCGCGAGTCCATGCGCTTCGATCTCATGTCCAACCAGGAGGATCGCCAATTTCTGCTGGTCTCGGAATCGGCGCTGGATCCAGCCATGCCGCACGAGGTGGAGATCCACCATGAAGGCGCGGTCATCCGCAATGCGGGAAACGATGTCTACTATATCGGCTCGCGCGGTACCTGGTATCCCCGCACCGGTAGCGATCTATCTAAGTACGACCTGACCTTCCGCTATCCGAAAACACTCACCGTTGCGGCTACCGGAACGCTCCTGGAGGATCGCACCGATGGAGATTGGCGCGTCACTCACTTGAAGACGGACACGCCCGTTCGCTTTGCTGGCTTTAATCTTGGATATTTCCAGTCCGTTGTGGTTGAACGGAACGGGTACACCATCAATCTGTATGCGAACAGGCGTTTGGAGAGCGCGCTCGTGCCCAAGCCGACGCCTCAGGCCATGACCGATCCTCTGAGCCGTTCCCATCAGGGGCAACGCAACCCTGCGGATGGTTTCGCTCCTCGGGCTGAAGCGCCCGATCCCATTCCTCGCATGGAAAAACTGACTCGCGACGTCATTGAAACGCTCGATTTCATGACGGAAGAATTCGGTCCCACCCCCATCCGCAACCTTGCGATCACGCCAATCCCGGGTGGATTCGGACAAGGCTTTCCGGGCTTGGTTTATCTTTCGACTCTGGCATATCTCGATCCGGGTCAGTTCCCTCCGCAACTTCGCGAGCGCAGCGAGGCGACCTTCTTTTCGGACCTGCTGGAAGCCCACGAAGTGGCGCACCAATGGTGGGGCAATATGGTGGTTCCCGTGAGCTATCACGATAACTGGCTGATTGAATCCTTAGCCAACTATTCGGCTCTGCTCCTGCTCGAGCGCAAGAAGGGGAGCAAGGCCATGGATGCCGTGCTGGACGAGTACCGCAATCACCTGCTGTCGAAAACCGCAAGCGGCACCTCGCTGGAGTCCGAAGGGCCGATTGTCTGGGGATTTCGCCTGGAATCTTCACTTTCGCCGGATGCCTGGCGTACCGTCACCTACGAAAAGGGAAGTTGGATCATCCACATGTTACGGCGCCGCCTGGGCGATGAAAAATTCCTGGGCCTGTTGCGCGAAATTTGCGATCACTATCATTCCATCAGCACGGACCAGTTTCGCGACCTGGCGCGCCACTATGCGCCCGCTTCGGCCGATGCGGACCTTAAAGTCTTCTTCGACAATTGGGTCTACGGCACCGGCATCCCCGCTGTGAAGTTGTCCTACTCCTGGCGATCCATGAAATTGACCGGAACGCTGGCCCAAAGGGACGTTGACGACGCGTTCAGCGCGTTCGTGCCAGTGGAAGTGCAATCCGGAAGTAAGAGTAAAGTGTATTGGCTCGCTACTGGCGCCGACCCGGCGCCCTTTTCCATTCCACTGAAATCGCCACCCACGAAAGTGACTTTGCTGGCCGCCGACTGCCTGATGACAACTTCGAAGTGAGACCCGTTAGCAACCCATGCCCATTGCCAGCAAACGCAGAGTAGAAGCGCGAAAGGAAGAGCCGATCATTGCCGCCGAGCCCGAGCCGCGCCTCGAGGAGATCGATCTTCCGCCCGCAATTCGCGTCACGGCGCTGATATTTTCGTATGACAGCGCGCCGGCACTGCGCCGCTGCCTGGCCGCGCTGGAAGGTTCCAACGACCGCGCTTCCATCGAGATCCTGGTGGTGGACTGCGGCTCGCACGACGAAAGCGCGCAACTCGATTCCGAATTCTCGGGCATCACTATGCTCCGCTTGCCCCGCTACTTCGGCCGGACTAAAGCGCTCAACATCGGCACTCGCACCGCCGCCGGAGAATATTTGTTATTCATGACTCCGGAAGTAGAGGTGCTCCCGACCACCATCCCCTCCCTGATGGCTCAATTGGAGACCGACCCTGAAACCGTCGCCGTCTGCCCCTTGCTGCTCGACACTGAAACGCGGCTGGCGCCTCAGTTCTTCCGCTTGCCCACTCCGGCCACAGGGCTCGACCTCACCCCGGTGACGGTGGACAAGTCCGCCCAGGTGTTTCCCGTGGAGTATGCGACGTTTCAGGCGTTCATGGTCCGCAAATTCTTCGTTAAGGGTCTGAATTACTTAGACGAACGCTACGGCGATTCCTGGGCCGACGCCGAACTGTGCTACCAGATCAAGCGCGTGTCGCGAAAAACTGTGGCGCTGCCGCAGGTAACGGCGCTTTTTACCCCAGGCGCGCCCTATGCCGAATCGGCCCGTACTATTCTTGCCGCTGATCGCATCCACGGTGCCTCGGTCTTTTTTGGCAAGCACTACGGTTTCGCAACCGGATTGCTCTTTCGGATCAAGTGTATCCTCAAGGCGCTCTTTACTTTCCGGCTCCCCTTGTTCGCGGCTTTGATCTCCGGGGGCAAGATCGACGGGTCCCAGTCCACGATTTTGTAAATCAGCTTACAAAACCAGGCGCGGGGTACCCCGCCCCAGCCGGGCAGTACCTAACGTTTCAGTAGCCTACGGCCGATAGAAATATCGGTATGCAGATAGACGCCGTGTTGTGGATTCTATTGCCCGTCTTCATCGCCGCGGGTTCCGCCTTGCTCTCGTTCTACATCATGCAAGCGCGCATGGAGGTGGCTGTCTCCAAGGAGCGCGAGGTGATCGCCGAAGCGCGCGCCGAAGTACGCCTGCAAAAGAACACCATGGAAGAGCGCGTTCGCGCTACCGAGCAAGAGGCGCGGCGCCGAGCGTTGGACGAGTTTATGCAGGATTTCCGGGTGGAAGAACGCCACTATTTCCGGGAAAACAAATCCGTCGCTGAGCGGCAGAAGTCAATGATTTTGCAAGAGCGTCTGTATTTCCGCAACATCCCATTGTCTAGTTGGGTGGAGCACGAAATGGTAGTGGAACAGGATATGGCGGACGTGCAGCACATCGCTAAGGGCTGCTCCATTTTCAGCACCAAATCGCTATCGGACGACAGCAAATCAGCGGTCTCGCGGCTGCTCGAACAGGCGGCTGCGTCCACCGGTACGGCCCAACTCGCCAACGCGCTCCAAAACGGCCACGGCAGCGAATTCTCCGCGCCGCGCGGCTAACGTAAACCCACACTTTTCTCCAGGCCGGGCACTGATCCGGACGGTGCGCCATTGTACACTGGCACTTGCAACCCCGCACCTCCAGGCTAGACACTTCCACTCCGCTCAAGTATGTCAAAGGCGTCGGGCCGGCCCGCGCCGAGATGCTCGAGACAAAGGCCTTGGTTACGGTGGAGGATCTACTCGGCTACGCTCCATTCCGCTACGAGGACCGTACCAACATCAAGACCATTGCGCAGCTTGCGCCGGGAGAGATGGCCACCGTAGTAGCCGACGTGCAGTCCGCGCATCTGCGTGGCTTTCGCCGCCGGAACATCGGGCTCTTTGAGGCAATTTTCAAGGACTCTTCGAAGGAGCGCCTGCTCGCCAAATGGTTTCACGGAGGCTATCTCGTCGATCGCTTTCTGCCCGGAGTTCGCGCCGCGCTCTACGGCAAGATCGAACTCGACAATTACACCGGCGATCTGCTGATGATGCATCCGGAGTTCGAGATTCTCAGCGGCGACGACTCCGATGGCGACGCCGCGCTGCACACCGGCCGCATCGTGCCAGTCTACGAAGCGGCAGGTAAGGTAACGACGCGCGCGTTCCGGTCGCTGGTTCATCGCGTGCTGGAATCGATTGCGCCGCTCGACGACGATCTGCCGGCCGCGCTGCGCGAGCGGTTGAAGCTGCCCGATCGCTGGGCCGCCACTTGCTCGCTGCATTTCCCTGCGCCCGGCACGGACTTGCGCCTGCTGAACAACTACCGCACGCCAGCGCAATGGCGGCTGATCTTCGAGGAATTCTTCTGGCTCGAATGCGGCCTCTCGCTCAAGCGCGCCAAGGCGCGGCTGCAGCCAGGAATTTCGTTCGAGCTCAACGAACGCGTGCGCGAAAAGATCAAGACCATGCTGCCGTTCAAGCCCACCGGCGCGCAGAAACGCGTGCTTGGGGAAATCGCGGAAGACATGAAGGCGCCGCATCCCATGAGCCGTCTGCTGCAAGGCGATGTGGGTAGCGGCAAAACACTGGTTGCCGCGGAAGCAGCGGTGATCGCGATCGAGAACGGCTATCAAGCCGCGGTGCTCGCGCCCACGGAAATCCTCGCCAGCCAGCACTACTTCTATTTCAAGAATCTGTTCCAGAAAATGGGCTACGTGCCCGCTCTGCTGACAGGATCGAATACGCAGCGGGAGAAATCGCAGCTCAAGAAACTGTTGGCGGAAGGGCTGATCCATATTGGCATCGGAACCCACGCGCTGATCGAGGAAGATGTGGAATGGAAGAAACTCGGCCTCGCGATCGTGGACGAGCAGCATCGCTTCGGCGTGATGCAGCGGCTGCGCCTGGTATCGAAGGCGAAACACCCCGATGTCCTCGTGATGACGGCTACTCCCATCCCGCGCACGCTCGCGCTCACCATTTACGGCGACCTGGATGTTTCCATCATCGACGAGATGCCGCCCGGCCGCCGGCCGATCGAGACCAGGAACGTAACCGATGACCGCGTCGAAAGCGTTTACAGCTTCATGAAGCAGCAGATCGCGCGCGGACGGCAGGCCTACGTGGTGTACCCGGTGATCGAAGAATCGGAGGCCATGAAAGCCGCGCAGCAGATGTATCTGCACTTGTCCGAGAAAGTGTTTCCGGATATTCGCGTCGGGCTGCTGCATGGAAAGCTGAAGGCCGAGGAAAAGGAAGCGGTAATGGATCAGTTTCGACGCGGCGACGTGAAGATTCTGGTGTCGACCACGGTAATCGAGGTGGGCGTGGACGTTCCGAATGCCACCGTGATGGTCATCGAACAAGCGGAACGTTTCGGACTGGCGCAGCTGCATCAACTGCGCGGCCGCGTAGGGCGGGGAGCTGAACAGAGCTACTGCATCCTGGTGACGGGCAAGCTTGGCGACTCCGCGCGGGAGCGCATCCGCACTATGGTGGATTCGAGCGACGGCTTCTACATCGCCGAGATGGATCTGAAGTTGCGCGGGCCGGGTGAGTTTTTCGGGACCAAGCAATCCGGTCTACCGGCTTTGCGTATCGCGAACATCATCCGCGACCAGGAAATACTCGAGTTGGCGCGCGGCGAAGCTCAGGCCTTCATTACAAATCCGCCATCGCCAGAGCAATTGCGGCGCGCAGTGACCTATTTGAAAGAACACTGGCAGCGGCGTTATGGATTGGTGCAGGTGGGTTAGGTAGGTGTCCTAGTGCGAGTTATCGCGGGTGAATTTCGCAGCCGCCGGTTGAAGAGCCTGCCTGGTTTGGAGACTCGTCCTACGCCGGATCGTTTGCGCGAGACGCTCTTCAATGTGTTGGCTACGCGAATCACCAATTCGGTCTTCATGGATATCTACGCCGGCACCGGAGCCGTCGGCATCGAAGCTCTGAGCCGGGGCGCGCGCCGCTGCGTCTTTATCGAGAAGGACCGCCGGGCCGTCGAAGTGATTCGCGAAAACCTCGCTACGCTGGGGCTCGAAAGCCGCGCTGAAGTTTTCGCCAGCAAAGCAGCGACAGTGCTCGGTCGCTTGCGGGCCGGCATCGCGTTTCTCGATCCGCCCTACGAAATGTCGAAGGAATATGAGACCTCGATGAACGCTCTCGATCAATGTGAGACTCCACTCGTGATCGCGCAGCACTCGGTGCGGCTTACACCGCAAGAAGAGTACGGACATTTGCGCCGTTATCGCGTGATCAAGCAGGGCGACAATTGTCTGAGCCTCTACGCAAGATAGCGCAGCGCCAAATTCACCGCGACCATCGCCACGGACATGGCGGGCACGACCAGCAGCGCCTTTTTCAGACGTGTGGGCTCGCCCGCGGCTATAAAGCCGATCACTCGCGAGCTGACTGCTAAACCGATCCAGCCGGATGTGATCGCGATCCCGATCGCGGTGCCCGTCATACGAGGAAACACATCGCCAACCAGCGCGACGGTAGTGGGGAACACCGGCCCCATGGACATCCCGGCGAGAAATGTGAGAATCCATGCCACGCTTGGATTGCTGGTTCGAAGCATCCAGAACGTTATGATCGCCATCAGGATGGACGCGGCCAGTGTGACGTTGAGGCCGCGAACCGAGATCAAGACTTCAGAGGCCGCGAGGCGGCCGAATAGCAGCCCTAGCGCAAAGCCGAACGAAAGAACATTCAGCGCGCGGACTTGAGGCACGCCTTGCGCGATCAGGTGTTGTACCAGCCAGTTCCATACACCCACTTCGCACGCGACGTAGAGGAACAATAGCAGCGCGCAAAGCCACAGCACCGGCCGGTCGAGAACGCTGCCAACTTCGGAGAACACGAAACTTTGGGCGCTCGTGGGCGGTGGAATGGGCGCGATGAAACTGACGGCGGCGGCCACCACTGCGAGCACTGCAATCAGATGACAGAGCCGTGTGGAGTTCTTGCCGAGCAGGTTGGCGGAAACGAAAGGAGTGGCGAAACCGCCGAGCCCGAAGAAGATATTGATAAGATTCAGCGCCGTCGCGCGATGGTCCGGCGTCACATCGCTCCCGAGAGCATTGGCCGCGGTGACGATGATCCCGCCGCCGGTTCCGAGCAAGAACAGATGGGTTGCGATGGCCCGAAAACCGTTGGAACGAGGAAGAAGAGCGACGGCCAGCGCGCTCAGAGCAAGTCCCAGGACCAATCCCGCCTTCTTGCCTTCGTAGTCGATGAGCAGGCCCACGCCGACGGAGGCCAGGATCAAGCCCAAAGCCTGGCAAAACGCGATTGTGCCATTTTGTTTTGGCGTCAAATGAAAGCGGACGGAGAGATCGGGCAGGATGGTGCCGAGCGTCGCGGCGGTCATGCCATAGACGAAGATCGCCAGACTGGCTGCGAGAATAAGCATCAGCAATCAGGTATAGCAGAGCGCCGGGATGAGCGCGGCGTCAGAGTGCAATAGAAGCCTCGGGGTGCGATAGAATAGGTCGTCCGTTAGAATTAAATCATCGGGCTGTGGCGCAGCCTGGCTAGCGCGCCTGCTTGGGGTGCAGGAGGTCCCGGGTTCAAATCCCGGCAGCCCGACCAGCCAATATTACGCGCCCGCGGATTTTCCGTAGGCTTTCACCGCCTTCTGCATACCCTTTCCTCCCGCCGCGAGATCTTGCGCATTCATCGCTGGACGAAGGGTGATCTTGGCGTTGAAAGCAATGAACCAAGGCTCGGCGATACCCGGGAGCTCGGATGCGTTCTTCATGTCGAAGAAGATATATCCCGTGCGTTCTCCTCCATCTTCGGCGAAATAAGCAGCTTCGGGTTTGAGATCAGCGAGGATCTGCTGAATGGTTGTGCCGAGGGTGCCATTCGCGACGGCGGCATTGCCGGCTTCCACCGGGATTGAAACTTTGAGTAGCATTCGCATGCGATTTGCCCCTCCTTCGGGGCTCATCAAGCATACAGTAGCGCCGGTGATGGGCGCGAAGTGCAGTCTAGCGCATCTTTCCCAGCACGGCAGCGACAGCTGTTGCCAAGAGTATGATGCCAGCTAATACGAATAGTGTTCGGCCCAACCACGGCGCCATCGGTGTTCCGCCCCTCCAGCGCCAATCCTCTTCGGTGGCCGCGGTAAGGAAAAAGAAAACTGCGCCTGTCACAAAGAAAATCGATCCAAATCGGGTTTTCGCCGTGGAATCACCGGCTGGGAAAATGTGGATGGCTTGCAGTAGGAGCCCCGTCACGGCCAGGCAGAGCCCGAAAACAAGGACAACTTTCAACGCCGTTTTCATGGTCCGTCGCGGCTCGCATCCGCCTTCTAGAATGCTGGCACATCCAGCTGGGCGCGTGCACGTGTCCGCCGCGACGGGCAAGCTGATACGCTGTTATCCAAGCGAGGCTCCGTGGGATGGCTGGTGAACTCAAAATCAAAGTCAATGAACGCGAGTGGGGAGTGTCCGCGAGGCCCGATACTCCTCTGTTATACGTCCTCTCGAATGAGCTGATGCTACAAGGCCCGCGGTTTGGATGCGGGCTGGCCCAGTGCGGCTCCTGCTCGGTGCTCGTCAATGGCGTCGAAACGCGATCCTGCGTCACGCCGGTGTTGGCGGTGGTGGGGAAATCGATCACCACGCTGGAAGGGCTGCCTGCGTGGTACGCGGCGCAAAAGAAATTGGCCCAGACGCCCGCGCTGCATCCGGTGCAGCAAGCCATGATCGACGAGCAGGCGGTGCAGTGCGGCTATTGCTACAACGGCATGATTGTGAAGGCGTCCGAGCTCCTTTCGAAAACGCCGCGTCCCACAGAAGCACAGATTCGCATGGCCATGAACGGGCACCTGTGCCGCTGCGGAACCTATCCTCGTATTATTCAGGCGGTGCAACGGGCCGCGCGAGCCATGTCATGAGTCATAGCTTGACACCACGCCGCGATTTCCTAAAGGCCGGTGGCGGGCTCATTGTAGGCTTTCATCTGCGCACAGCGCTGCTTGGACAAGAGGCCCCGGTAGCGCGCGGATCGGTGGCTGGTCCGCCCGATGCGAAACAGGTGGATACGTGGCTGGCGATCCATTCGGACAACACGGCCACGGTTTACATCGGATTCGCGGAGCTGGGGCAAGGAAACTCGACCGCGCTGCTGCAGGTGGCAGCGGAGGAGTTGGATTTCGAAATGAGCCAGCTCAAGACCGTGCGGCTGGACACCAACGTCACTCCCAATCAGGGTGGAACGTATTCGAGCGCCTCGATCCAACGGGGAGGCCCGCAGGTTCGCACGGCCGCGGCCGAGGCTCGACAAGCCTTGCTGCAGCTGGCGTCGAAGAAGTTGAACGCGCCGGTGGATCGTCTCTCCGTTGCTCGCGGTGTAGTCTCGGTATCTGGAGAAACGTCGCGCTCGGTCACGTATGGCGAGCTAGTCGGAGATAAGCCATTTCGTCTGGCCTTCACCGGATCGGCTCCGGTGAAGATGCCGGCCGATTACCAGATCGTAGCCACGGCGGTGCCGCGCAACGACATGCCGGACAAGGTAAGCGGCAAGTATGTCTACATGCAGCACGTGCGCGTGCCTGGGATGCTGCATGGGAGGGTAGTTCGCCCGCGTGGCCAGGGAGCTTATGGCGCCGGCGCAAAAGTGATCGCGCTCGACGAAAGCTCTATCCGAAATATTCCCGGCGCACGCGTGCTGCGCAAGGGCGATTTTATCGGTGTCGTGGCCGAAAGCGAGTGGGACGCGGTTCGCGCCGCGCGGCAATTGAAAATCACCTGGGACCCCACGCCGTCGCTTTCCGGCAGCGAGGGCCTTTATCAAGCCATGCGCGCTGTGAATACGGACGACCGGATTGTGCTGCAACGGGGCAACGCGGCGGACGCGATCGGAGCGGCTCCCCACAAAGTCGCCTACAGTTGTCGCGCTCCCTACCAGGCGCATGCTCCCTTCGGACCGAACTGCGCGCTCGCCGACGTGAAACCGGATTCGGCGCTGGTGATGTGCTCCACCCAAGACGTCTATGGCACACGAGGCACGCTGGCCCGCGTTTTGGGCCTCGCCGTCGAGAAAGTCCGCGTACAGTATTACGAAGGGTCGGGCACCTACGGGCACAGTTGCTACGACGATGTCGCGCAAGCTGCGGCATTGCTGTCGCAATTGGCCGGACAGCCAGTCCGCCTGCAATTCATGCGATGGGATGAGCACGGCTGGGACAACTATGGCCCCGCGCATTTAGGCGAAGTTCGTGCCGCGGCTAATGCCGACGGAAAGATCACCGGGTACGAGTACGAGGGCTGGCAACATCATTGGAGCAACGTGGAAACATCCGAGCAATTAGCGCTCGGAAAGCCGGCCGCCGAATGGCAGCCCAACCCAGCCATGCAGGTGAATCCGCTGTGTTGCGGAGGGATGTACGACATTCCGAACCTGCGCCTGGTGAATCATCACGTGCCGGGTCTCGGATATTTGAAGGGCGCATGGCTGCGCTCGCCGCTGGATCTGTCGTTCTCGTTTACTTCCGAACAGGCCGTCGATCAACTGGCGTTCCTGTTGAAGCTGGATCCGTACGAGTTTCGTCAGCGCAACATCAAGGATGCCCGCTGGCTGGGAGTCCTGGATGCGGCGGCGAAGGCCGCCAACTGGACACGGCGGCAAGCGGCCGGGAACCTGTCGAAGGCGAATATTGTTACCGGGCGCGGCATCGGAATGGGAACCCATCTCGCATCCTATGGCGCCGCTGTGGCGGAAATCGAGGTGAATCGAGAGACCGGCCAGGTGGTTGCAAAGCATCTCTACGGCTCGGTGGATGCCGGTCTGGTGGTGAATCCCGGCAATGTCGAGAGTCAGATTAGCGGACAGTTGGTGCAAACTGCGAGCCGAATTTTTAAAGAGGAAGTGATGTTCACTAAGACTAACGTCACCAGTCTGGATTGGGCCAGCTATCCGATCCTGCGTTTTGAAGAATGCCCGCAAGTGACGCCGGTGGTGGTGCAGCGCTTGAACGAGCGCTCGACTGGCGCGGGCGAAGAGGTGATGGCAGCGGCCGCGGGCGCCATCGCAAACGCATTCTTTGACGCCACCGGCGTGCGCATGACCGAATTCCCGTTCACGCCCAAGCGGGTTCTGGCGGCGCTCAAGCGCGGGTAGCCAGTCGGCGTATGCTAATCCTATGCACCGCTTGGCACTCCTGTCGGTCTCGATCGCTTCTTTCGTTTCGGTTTGCTTCGCGCAACAGAACCGCGGCTACTACAGATTTCCCGCAATTCACGGCGATACGATCGTCTTCACTTCGGAAGGCGATTTGTGGGAAGTGGGCGTGGAAGGCGGCGTCGCCCGGCGTCTGACGACGCATCTGGGCGAAGAGACCAACGCTGCATTCTCGCCCGATGGTAAGACCATCGCATTCGCGGCGAGCTACGAGGGACCGCGTGAAGTGTACACTATTCCGGCCGCGGGGGGCCTGCCGGTCCGGCGCACGTTCGATAACGCCGGCGCGGATTCGATCGGCTGGACCCCGGACGGCAAGATTTTGTTTGCGACTCATCAATATTCCACGCTTCCCGACGATCAATTAGCCGTCATCGATACGGACAATCGCATCGAAACCATTGCGTTGAGCCAGGCTGCGCAGGGATGCTACGACGCGCGCGGCAGGACGCTGTTCTTCACCCGTCTGCCAACGCAAGGCAGCTCCACCAAACGCTACCAGGGCGGCACCGCGCAAAACATCTGGAAGTTCACGGACGGGCAGGAAGCGCAGCCTCTCACCGCGGATTTTCCGGGAACCAGCAAGAACGCCATGTGGTGGGACGGCCGCGTTTATTTTCTGAGCGACCGGGACGGAACGATGAACCTCTGGTCCATGGACGAGAACGGGAAGAATCTGCGCCAACATACGCACAGCCAGGGATGGGACCTACAGTCCTCCGCGCTTTCGGGCGGCCGCATCGTCTACCAGCTTGGCGCGGATCTGCATCTCTACGACATCGCGTCCAGCGCGGACAAAACGATCCCGATCGAACTTGCGTCCGACTTCGATCATCTGCGCGAGCATTGGGTGACCAATCCGATTGAGTACACGACGTCGGTCCATCTGTCCCCGGATGGCGACCGCGTGGTGTTGACGTCGCGGGGACGGGTTTTTGTCGCGCCCGCCAAGCCCACGGGCCGGTTCGTGGACGTCGCCGAACATAAGCCGGGACGATACCGCGACGCGCGCATGCTGCCGGATGGCAAGTCGCTGCTGGCGCTTTCCACCGAGAGCGGCGAAGTGGAGCTGTGGAAACTTCCGGCCAATGGTGTGGGCGCAGGCGAGAAACTGACCAGCGACGGGAAGGTGCTGCGCTGGGAAGGCGTACCTTCGCCGGACGGAAAATGGATCGCGCATCAGGACAAGAGCAATCGGCTATGGCTGCTCGACGCCGCGACAAAGGCGGAGAAGCAAGTCGCTATCGGCGATTACAGCGGCAATTCGGGCCCGGTGTTTGAGAAAGTCCGCTGGTCGCCCGACAGCCGCTTCTTCACGTTCGGGCAAGACAGTGAGAACCAGCAGTCGCGCATCGTTCTGTATAGCGTGGAGACGGGCGTTCTTACTCCATTGACGACAGACCGGTACGGAAATGCTTCCGCGGCCTGGAGCGCCGACGGCAAATGGATTTATTTTCTTTCGGATCGCGCCCTGAAGTCGGTGGTGCGAGCTCCGTGGGGCTCACGGCAACCCGATCCGTACTTCGATCGCGCATTCAAGATATACCAATTGGCGCTGACCAAGGGCTTGCGTTCTCCTTTTGAGCCCGCGGACGAGTTGCATCCCGACAAACCCGAAGAGCCTGAGAAACCCGAAGAGCCGAGGAAAGCTGAGACGGCCGCCAAGCCTGCGGACGTGCCGAAAGTTGCAGTCGACCTGGACGGCATTGCAGCGCGCATCCAGGAAGTGCCGGTTCCGCCGGGAAACTACGAGGACTTAACTGTCGCGGGCAAGAGACTATGCTGGATTAACCGCGATCCGGAAACGCCCGATAAAACCGTGCTCCAATGCCTGGATATCGCCAACAAGGGCGACAAACCCGAAACACTGATGGAAGGCGTGGCGGACTATGAGATATCGGCCGACGGCAAGAAGATGCTGGTTCACAAGCAGAATGCCGAGCTGAAGCAGAACGATCTTTGGATATTCGATTCGTCCGTTAAAGAGAGCGCGCTGAAGGATCCCAAGACGCTCAGCGACGCTCACGTGGAACTGAAAGACTGGACGTTCTCCGTGATCCCCGCCGATGAGTTTCACGAAGCGCTTCTGGACGCCTGGCGTCTGCATCGCGATTATTTTTACGACCCGCACATGCACGGCATCAACTGGACGGCCATGCGGGATAAATACACGGAGCTGGCCGGCCGGGTGCATGAACGCGAGGAGCTGAATGATCTGATCGCGCAGATGGTAAGCGAGTTGTCGCTGCTGCATACTTTTGTGCGCGGCGGGGACGTGCGGCGCGGCGCGGATCAGATTCAACCTGCGTCACTCGGCGCGCGGCTGAAGCGCGAGAACGGCGCAGGCGGCTATGTTGTCGCACACATCTATCAATCCGATCCGGATCGTCCAGACAAGTTGGGACCGCTCTCGCGTCCAGGCGTGGATATAGCCGAAGGTGACGCGATCCTCGCGATTAACGGCCGGGACCTGGCCGGCGCCGGTCTGACTGCGACAGATCCGGGAGAGGCGCTTCGAAACCAAGCCGGCAAACAGGTGCTGTTGCGAGTGCGCCCGAAAGGAAAGACGGAGACGCGCGACGTGATCGTCAAACCGATTTCTATGCAGGATGAAACCGACCTGCGCTATCGCGAGTGGGAATACACGCGACGCCTGAGGGTTGAGCAGGCGTCCGGGGGAAAGATCGGATATGTACATCTGCGCGCGATGGGCGCGAACGATATCAACCAGTGGGTGGAAGAATATACGCCGGTGTTCACGCGCGATGGCCTGATTATTGACGTGCGTCATAACGGAGGCGGCAACATTGATAGCTGGATTCTCGGGAAGCTGGAGCGCAAGGTCTGGATGTATTGGAAGCCTCGCGAGGGTGAGCCGTCGTGGAACATGCAACAGGCGTTTCGTGGCCACATGGTGGTGCTGTGCGATGAATGGACGGGCTCCGACGGCGAAGCGTTTACTGAAGGTTTTCGCCGACTGGGTCTAGGAAAAGTGATTGGCACTCGCACTTGGGGAGGAGAGGTCTGGCTGAGCTTCAGCAATTTCCTGGCGGACCGCGGTATCGCCAGCACCGGCGAGATTGGAGTCTACAGTCCGGAGCGGACCTGGCTGATCGAAGGCCACGGCGTGGATCCCGATATCGTGGTGGATAATCTTCCGCATGCAACCGCGGGCGGCAAGGACGCACAGCTCGACGCCGCTATCCAGCATCTGGACCGCCTGATTCGCGAGCAACCCAGGCCAGTGCCGGCGCCGCCGGAGTACCCAAATAAATCGGTGAGTAAGTCGGCCGTCTCGTCGAATTGAGATTGCGCACCGCTTGCTGACGTGCGCGGTTCCCTACTACAGAGCCGTGAAACAATGGAATCAGGAGGGACTGCCTAATGTCTCGGCTGATGAAAGTCGACCACGTCACGTTCGTTGTCGACCCCAAATCCATCCGCAAGTGGGCCTGGTTTTACCTTGAGGTGATGGGTGGCAAGATGATCCTGCGGAAGGACGACACCAACCCCGGGGAAAAATCCAGCATGATGCTGTGGTGCATCGATTTTGGTGAATTCGGCATTGCGCTCGCCGCCGGAATCGACCGGGAGGAAAAATCGCACGTGACCGCGTTTCTGGAAAAGCACGGCGACCATGCCGTGCAGCACGTCGCTTTTCTGGTGGAGGATCTATCCGGGTTTCGCACGCAAGTGATGGAGTATGGCGTGAATCTCCTAGGGCCGATTTTGCAGCGGCACGATGGATTCGGATACGTGCGGCAGGTCTTTGCGCGAGGTTATCACGACGAGACGAATCCGGCTGAGGTCGGATTTCCAGAGTTTGTCGAGCGGCCCCTGCATAAGGGAGCGGCCTTCCCCGAGGTTTCGTTTTCCGCCGAGGCAGGCACGAATCTCTACCGGCAGGCGCAGGATGCCATGGATCGGAACGAACGGCAGCCGTTGATGGATTTTTCCAAGATGCCGCCGAACTGGGAGCCGCCGCTAAAGTAGCTCAGATACTGAGCACCGGACACGGAGAGTCGCGAATGATGGCGTAGAGGTGCGACCATAGGCGGCTGAACGTTCCGCTTGCGTGCCCGCGGCCGGTGACGAGCAGATCGGCTTTCTTTCGAACAACTTCTTGATGTATGCCATCGGCCAGCAGACTGTCGATCACGGTATGCGGCGCGTCCACGCCAACCTTCGCCTTCAGCTCCCGCAGCTTGAATTGAGAAGCCTGGTCGAGTCGCTTGGTGTGTTCTTCAAGGTCGACATCCGGATAGGCGGGTGGCGTTGGCACGACGTGCAAAATCCAAAGCTGAGCGCCATACGTCGATGCGATGGAAGCGCCCGCGCGCAGCACGGCCTCGGCTTCGTTACTTTCATCCAAGGCGCAGACGATCGATTGGTACGGAATCCTCACCACCTGATTCGACAACCCGGCGCCCGTTCCGGTCCACACCGCCGCGCTGACGTCGTGGAGCACTTTGGCGGTGACCGAGCCCAACAAGAATCGCCGCACTTGGCCGTGGCCGCGCGTGGCCAGCATCACTAAATCGGCGCGTTGCTCTTGAGTGAGTTTGTCGATTACGTCGCCCGGTTCTCCCAATTGAGCGAAGCATTCCACATTTTGGTCTGGGAAAACTTGGCAGACAAACTGTCGCAGCCTGTCTTCTTCCAAGGCGTGTGCTTTGGCCTGCAAGTCAGGATCGGTGACAAGCTCTGCGCTGCGCGTGACCGCGTCCAAAGGCGCATAAGCGTGAACCGCGGTTAGCTCGGCCGCATAGCGAGCTGCCATCTCCTGGACATAAGGCGCCACCGCTTGACAGGGGTCGGAATAGTCAACCGGGAAAACGATCTTGCGGAAGGGCAGCATGCTTGAATCTTACACGCAACGCCGGACTCGGGATCACGGGGCGGGGTATAATCAACCACAAGTCTCCCCCTGGTCCGCGGATACTGAGGGCGCTGTTGGCCACCTAATGTTTTGAACCACTATGCCCATCCGCGTCGCGCTGCATCACCGGACCATTTATCATTACGACCGGCTTGTCACTTTGTCTCCGCAAACTATCCGGCTGCGGCCCGCGCCTCATTGCCGCACGCCCGTCACTGCGTATTCGCTGAAGATCGAGCCGAAGCCACATTTCCTGAACTGGCAACAGGACCCGCAAAGTAACTTCCTGGCGCGCGCGGTGTTCCCGCAGCCGGTGCGGTACTTTTCCGTGGACGTCGACTTGGTCGCTGAAATGACCGTGATCAATCCGTTCGACTTCTTCCTGGAGCCTTACGCCGAAAAGTACCCATTTCGTTATGAAGCGGCGCTCGAGCGTGAGCTGGCGCCCTTCCGCGAAGTGCGCACGGCCGGGCCTAAGCTGGCCGCCTATCTGAATACCGTCAATCTGTCCGAGCGGCGTTCGATGGATTTCTTAGTCGATTTGAACCAGCAGTTGCAGCACCAGGTCGGCTACTTGATTCGCATGGAACCGGGCGTTCAATCGAGTGAGGAAACCTTGACGCTGGCCAGCGGTTCTTGCCGCGACAGTGCCTGGTTGTTGGTTGAAATCCTGCGTCACCTGGGGCTCGCGGCACGCTTCGTTTCCGGCTACCTGATCCAGTTGAAGCCCGATTTGAAACCTCTGGACGGCCAACCTGGTCCCACACAAGATTTCACAGACCTGCACGCCTGGACCGAAGTGTATCTTCCTGGCGCCGGCTGGATCGGGCTTGATCCTACATCGGGGTTGCTTGCGGGTGAGGGCCATTTGCCGCTTGCGGCAACACCCGAACCTTCGTCGGCTGCGCCGATCACTGGCGCTGTGGACCCGTGCGAAGTAACCTTCACGCACGAGATGTCGGTAACGCGCATTCACGAAGATCCGCGCGTGACGCTGCCTTACACCGAACCCCAATGGCAAAAGATTCAGGCACTGGGTTGCAGGATCGATCAAGACCTCTGCGCCGGTGATGTGCGGCTCACCATGGGCGGCGAACCGACCTTCGTCTCCATCGATAACATGGACGGCCCGGAGTGGAACATCGCCGCATTGGGTCCGGAAAAGCGAACGCTGGCCGAGCGCCTGTTGGATCGTCTGCGAAAGCGCTTTGCTCCCGGGGGCTTGCTTCACTACGGCCAAGGCAAGTGGTATCCTGGCGAACCGCTGCCCCGCTGGGCGCTCACCTGCTACTGGCGTGCCGATGGTGTTCCGTTGTGGCAGAATCGCTCGCTGCTCGCTCAGGAGCAATTCAGCAGCGACTTCGGTCCGCTGGAAGCGCGGCACTTTGCCGAGACGCTGGCGCGGCGCTTGGGGCTCGATCCCGAGTACGTGAACGCCGCATTCGAAGATCCTGTTTACTATTTGCAGAAAGAGCGCCAACTGCCGGTCAACGTCGATCCAGTGGACAACCGCTTAAGCGACGCGGGCGAACGCGAGCGGCTCCGCAAAGTCTTCGAGCGCGGACTCGAAACTCCCACCGGGTTCGTGCTCCCCGTGCAGCGTGTTGCTGGACTGAATGGTCCGGAGTGGCAGACCGGACTGTGGATGCTGCGGGGCCAGCACTTGTTCTTGATGCCCGGCGATTCTCCGGTCGGCCTGCGCCTCCCGCTTCCGAGCTTGCCATGGGTGTCGCCGTCGGAAGCGCCCGTGGCTTATCCCGTGGATCCCATGGTGAATCGCGGGCCGCTGCCGGTTCCGCCGCGATTCACTCCATCGGACGGCCCACGCCAGCAGCCGCAAAAGCCGTCATATCGAAATAAGCCGCGCGATCGCAAGCCGGAAGTGGGCGAATCGGCGCCTTGGATCGTGCGCACGGCCTTGTGCGTGGAGGCGCGCGAGGGACGCTTGTACGTGTTCATGCCGCCCTTGACGGTGGCCGAGGATTACGTGGATTTGTTGGCGGCCATCGAGGATACAGCCGCGCACATGGAAATGCCCGTAGTGATCGAGGGCTATCCCCCGCCCGAAGATCCGCGCATACGCCAGATCAAGGTAACGCCCGACCCGGGCGTGATCGAAGTCAACGTGCATCCCGCCGCCAACTGGCAGGAGTTGGTATCGAACACCACCGCGCTCTATGAAGATGCTCGCCAAACGCGCCTGGGCGCTGAGAAATTCATGCTGGATGGACGTCACACCGGCACCGGCGGGGGCAATCATTTCGTGTTGGGCGGAGCCAGGGCGGCCGACAGCCCCTTCCTTCGCCGGCCCGATCTTCTGCGCAGCATGATCGCGTATTGGTTGAACCATCCTTCGCTCTCGTATGCTTTCTCGAGCATCTTTATCGGGCCGACCAGTCAGGCTCCGCGCGTGGACGAAACGCGCGCCGACAGCCTGTACGAGTTGGAGATCGCGTTCAGCTTGATATCGGGTCCGGAGCAAGGCCCGGTTCCCGCTTGGCTGGTGGATCGGATCTTTCGGCACATTTTGGTGGACGTCACAGGCAACACCCACCGCGCCGAGTTTTGCATCGACAAGCTGTACTCGCCCGATTCCGCGACCGGCCGCCTTGGCCTTCTGGAGTTGCGTGGATTCGAAATGCCGCCGCACGCTCGCATGAGCCTGACCCAGCAGCTGTTGGTGCGCGCTCTCATTGCCCGGTTCTGGAATGAGCCCTACACGGAACGACCTATCCACTGGGGGACGCGCTTGCACGATGAATTCATGCTGCCGCACTTCGTGGCGGAGGATTTTCGCGGCGTGCTGCGCGATCTGAGCCGCGTCGGCTATGAGTTCGAAGCCGAATGGTTCGCTCCGCACTTCGAGTTTCGTTATCCGGTATTCGGCCATGCGCATCACGCGGGGATCGATATCGAGGTGCGGCAAGCCACCGAACCGTGGTACGTGCTCGGTGAAGAGGGCAGCCCTGGCGGCACGGCTCGTTACGTCGATTCGTCGGTGGACCGGCTGCAGATCAAGACGGAGGGCTTGGTGGACGGCCGCTATGTGATCGCGTGCAACGGACGACGTCTGCCGTTGCATTCCACGGGCAAGCAGGGTGAGTGGGTGGCTGGCGTGCGGTATCGGGCGTGGCAGCCGGCGTCGTGCCTGCATCCGACTATTCCAGTGCACACGCCGCTGACGTTTGATGTCGTGGATACTTGGACGGGGCGATCGATCGGCGGCTGTGCGTATCACGTGGTGCACCCGGGCGGGCGCAGCTTCGACACGTTTCCGGTGAATGCGAACGAAGCCGAAGCGCGCCGTGCCTCGCGGTTTTTCCCATTCGGACACACGGCCGGCCCGATGCGTGTGCCGCCAACGGAGGAGAATCCCGAGTTCCCGCTGACCCTCGATCTGCGGAGGCCGCCGCCCAGCGCCGCGGACGGCGCGCTATGATGTGGCGCGCGCGCGACAGCGAGACATTGGGATGACACGCAAGATCACAGCGGCGCAGAGCCCCGTGGAGTCCGTGTGGAGTTACCAAGCCACTCCCGGCTTCTACGACGAAGTGCTGGGTTCCGGCACGGAACTCCGGCCGCACTGGCGGGCGCTCGCGGAATCTCTGAACACGATGGGGAACGACGGGCTGGAACGCCGCTGGCGCGAAGGTCAGCGCCTGATCCACGACAACGGAATCACATACAACGTCTACAGCGATCCCGAGAGTACCGCCCGCCCCTGGCCGGTCGATGCGGTTCCGCTGATGATGGATCCCGCCGAGTGGAAGACCATCGAAGCCGCCGTCATCCAGCGCGCGACGTTGTTCAACTCCGTGCTGGCCGATCTCTACGGGCCCCAGCGTTTGCTGCGTGAAAAGATGCTCCCGGCCGACCTGGTTTTTCCCAACCCCGCATTCTTGCGTCCGTGTTGGGGGATCGAACCGCCGGGCGGCGTCTTCTTGCACATGTACGCCGCGGACCTGGCTCGATCGCCCGATGGCCAGTGGTGGGTGCTGGCCGATCGCACCCAAGCGCCGTCCGGCGCGGGCTACGCGCTCGAGAACCGGCTGGTAACGACGCGCGTGTTGCCGGACGTATTCCGTGCTTCCAATGTGCGCCGCCTCGCCAATTTCTTCCAAACGTATCGCGACGCGCTGCAGCGTTTAGTGCCCGCTAATCGCGAAAATCCGCGCATCGTGCTTCTGACACCGGGTCCTTACAACGAGACCTATTTCGAGCACGCGTTCCTGGCCCGCTATCTCGGCTACACATTGGTGGAGGGCGGCGACCTGACGGTGCGCGACAATCGCGTTTACATGAAGACGCTGGGCGGGCTGCTCCCGGTGGACGTGATCGTGCGCCGCCAGGACGATCAGTTTTGCGATCCGCTCGAGCTGCGCGGCGATTCCATGCTGGGCGTTCCTGGGCTACTGCAAGCGGTGCGCTCGGGCAATGTCGCTATCGCCAACGCGCTCGGCTCCGGGCTCGCCGAGTCGCCTGCATATGCCGCATTCCTGCCTGGACTGAGCCGTCTTCTGCTCAACGAAGATTTGAAGATTCCCACTGTGGCCACTTGGTGGTGCGGACAGGAAGAGCCTCTTCAATATGTGCTCGATCACTTAGGCGACTTGGTGCTCAAGCCCACTTTCCCGGGCATGCGTGGCGATCCCATCTTCGGGGCTGCTCTGGGCAACAAGGAACGCGCGAAGCTGCTCGACAAAGTGCGAGCCGATCCGGGCCGCTACGTTGCGCAGGAGCGCGTCGCGCTTTCCACCGTGCCCGTTTGGGAAGACGGTCCGTTGCATCCGCGCCACATGGTGGTTCGCGTATACGCGGTGAATTCGGGCGGAAGTTACGCTGTAATGCCGGGAGGCCTGACGCGCGTCTCCACCTCTCTCGACAGCATGGTGGTGTCCATCCAGCGCGGCGGCGGCAGCAAGGACACCTGGGTTTTGGGCGATGGTCCCGTGCCTCCGTTCACGCTGTTGCGTCCGGCCACGCATCCGCTGGATGTTAGTCGCGCTACCTTCGATCTTCCAAGCCGCGTCGCCGACAATCTATTCTGGCTGGGCCGGTACACCGAACGCGTAGAGGCTTCGGTGCGTATCACGCGTGCGATCTTGGCGCGGCTCTTCCAGGAGGAGGACGGTGCGCGCGCGGCGGGGCTGAATGCCGGCCTGGGGATACTGACGGCTCTTGGTTACATCGCGGGAGAACGGCCGTCCTCCGCCGAAAAGGAAGTGCTCGCGTTGGTGTACCAGCCGGCCGCTTCCAATGGCCTGGTCTGGAACATTCATCAAGTGCGGCGTGTGGCGTGGTTGCTGCGCGATCGCATCTCGGTGGACGCCTGGCTCATCCTCAATCAGCTCGACCAGCAATTCTCCACGCAACCGCCCCCGGCTGAATTTCGCGTCAGCGCCGCGCAGGACCGTCTGAATCACGCGATCATCACGCTCTCGGCTTTCGGCGGCCTGGTGATGGAGAGCATGACCCGCGGCGATGGCTGGCGCTTTCTCGACATCGGCCGGCGCCTGGAGCGCGCCATTCAAATGGTGGAACTGCTGCGCAATGGCCTGGCTGCGGACGCGGCCGGTGGCATCGGCGCGCTGGAAGCGATTCTGGAGATGGCCGACAGCTCCATCACTTATCGCTCGCGCTATTTGACGTCCGTGCAAGTGGAGCTCGTGCTGGATCTGCTGCTGGTGGACGAAGCCAATCCGCGCTCCATCGCGTTTCAACTCGCGCGCTTGCGCGAGCATATCGGCGAGCTTCCCGGCAGCAAGACTTCTATCCGGCGGCCCGCCGAAGAGCGCCTGGCGTTGTCGCTGCTCAATACCGTCCAACTCATCGACGTGCGTGAGCTGGCCCGCTCGAACGGGCGCCAGGAGGCGGAGGCACGGGAGGCTTTGCTCGGCAAGCTGGTCGCGGACTTGAGTCTGCTCTCGGAAACACTGACGCGCGCTTACTTCAGCCACGCGCCGCAGTCGCGGCGTTTGTGAAATACGTCATGAAGCTGCTGGCCACTCACATCACGCGCTACTGGTACTCGGGGCCTGTCTCCATGTGCCATACCGAGGCGCACCTCACGCCGCGTCCGCGCAACGAACCAGACCATTCTTGAGTTTGGGCTGGAGGTAAGCCCGACGCCGGATTCATTGCTCTCGCATGCCGATTACTTTGGCAATGAAGTAACCTTCTTCTCCATCGCCGAACCGCACCGGGAACTGATCATTACATCGCGATGCCTGGCGAATCTGGATACGGTATGCGCCGCCGGCGCTCGAATCTATCGCCCCCTTGGGAACAAGTGCGCGAGGAAACAGCCAAGCGCGATACGCCCGAGACGTTTGAGGCCGGCCAGTTCGTTTTCGAATCGCCCTCCATTCGGATTGGCGCGCCGTTCGCTCAATATGCCGCTGCTTCCTTCACCGCCGGCCGTCCATTCCTCAGCGCCGTCGAAGATCTCTCGCGCCGCATCTACACCGAGTTCCACTACGACAAGCGCGCCACTAAGATCGGGACTCCGGTGGATGAAGTGCTGGAATCGCGCCGCGGTGTATGCCAGGATTTCGCGCACTTGATGATCGCAGGCCTGCGCTCGCTCAAATTGCCCGCGCGGTACGTGAGCGGCTACCTCCGCACTGGTGGCGACTTTGTGGGGAAGGGCGCTTCCCACGCTTGGGTTTCCGCCCGGTGCCCCGTATTCGGCTGGCAGGATTTCGATCCGACCAATAACGTGATGCCTCGCGGCGACTATTTTACGGTAGCATGGGGACGCGATTATTCCGATGTCACTCCGGTGAAAGGCGTGGCGCTGGGCGGCGGCGAGCAAGTGATCAGCGTTTCGGTGGACGTGACGCCGCAGCCAGATTGAAAACCGCGCAGGATTCCATGAGCATGCGGTCACCAAATGTCCGCGGGCGCATCTAACCAACGCAAGGGAGCACCACCATTCAATCTCTGTTCGATAAGTTTGCTACCAAGCGGAAACGCAAGCCGGTAGTGGCCGGCCGTTCCTATTTCTGCCGCTGTGGCAGGCCCGTCTTCTTTCGCAACAGCGTTTGTTTGGCCTGCAAGACTCCGCTCGGCTACGAGCCTCGTTTGCGGAAAGTGTATCCGTTGGCGCCCGCGGCGGAGCCGGAGTTCTGGCAAATTGAGAGCGAGGGCGTCAGCCCCGGCAATTACCGGCGCTGTGCGAACCTGAATTCGGCGGCCTCCTGTAACTGGCTGGTCTCCGAGCAGGAACTGGAAGGTAATCCACGGTTACTGTGCATAGCCTGCCGCCTCAACCGGACCATTCCGGATCTTTCCATTCCTGAAAACGCTTTGTGGTGGGGCCGCCTGGAAGGGGCTAAACGGCGCGTGGTTTCCTCGCTCGTCGCGCTCGATCTTCCGGTGGAGTCGCGCGTGGATCAGGACCCCGAGCGCGGCTTGGCCTTCGACTTTTTGCATTCTCCAGACACCGGCCCTCGTGTGCTCACTGGACATGATGACGGCATCATCACAGTCAACATCGAAGAGGCGGACAATGCGGCTCGCGAGCGCATTCGCGAGGAGTTGCACGAGCACTACCGCACGCTCCTCGGTCATCTGCGACACGAGGTTGGGCATTATTATTGGGATCGCCTGATCGTCGGCACGGCTTGGTTGGATGAATTCCGGAGTCTGTTCGGCGACGAGCAGGAGGATTACGCAGCCGCGCTACAACGCAATTACCAGCAGGGCCCGCTGCCGAACTGGGAGCAAAGCTACGTCAGCGCCTACGCCAGCGTGCATCCGTGGGAGGACTGGGCGGAAACATGGGCACACTATCTGCACATGTTGGATGTCCTTGATACGGCTCTCAGCTTTGGCCTGGACATTCGGAATCTCGAAATGGAGATCGAGCCGTTCAGCCGCGACGCGTTGTTTCGCCCGAACGACCCCGGCGCGCCGCGGTTTCTCTCGTTCCTAAACGCCTGGATCGAGCTCAGCGCCGTGCTGAACGAACTGTCGCGCAGTATGGGCCAGTCCGATCTCTATCCATTCGTCTTGCCTCGTCCGGCGGTTGCCAAACTGCACTTCGTTCATCTGGTGATCGGGCAGTCGACGACCGGCCAGCCAACCACGGGCCAGTCAACCACGGCGCAGTCCACTAGTTGATTTGCCAGATTGGAATCAACTCTGTAAGTGAAATGGATCGGCGCCGATAGTCCCTTCCAACTCGCGCAAATAGGCCGGGGCGCTCACTCGCGCCAATTGCAAGCGCGCCGCCTCGCTATTCGCGCCCGCCGCATCGAGTGACGACACGTGCCGGGTCCACAGCGCCAGGTCGCGTTCCTGCTTCACGGCCAGGCGCTCGCGATACCAGTCGCTTGCGAGCATGGCCTCTCGCGTAAAGAGCCCGCGGATTTCCGCGGCATCCACTCCCAGCCCTTCATGCGAACCATGTGCCATGATGTGCAGGAGCGCGCGCAAGGGCGGACATGCCGCATCCACGCTTCCGTCTTCGAAATATTGAAGAGCCACGCGAGTCTGAGTTTCGACGATCGCGTCTACCCCGGCGGCGAATTGCGCCGGGTCCTGCTTTTCGGGCTGCAGCATTTCCAGCGGGAATACCGCATCCGGCTTTTCGAATATGCGGCCCAGAAAATGATCCGCGAACAGCTCCGTGATACGGTAGCCAAGGCGGCTCGCCAGCACGGTGCGTCCTTCGTGGCAGAAGTCGCTGACCTTTTCAAGATAGCCGTGGGCCTTCAAGAATTCGGGGTCCCGCTCGTGCACGCGCATGCGGCACCAGATTTCGGGCACCAGCAGACTCACATCGTGATCTACACGAAAATGCGGACCCACGAAACCGGCCGACGTCGTGAAGCCTGCATAGCCGGTTACTATCGCCGAAACTAGCGCGTTGTTTAGATCCACGACTGGCCACAACGCGTTGAACGGGCCCTTGGTCAACGCCCCTTCGCTGCCGAATCCGGTGGTGGCGGGCGATTTCCCGGTGAGGCTGGAGACGAAGTCCATGAACAGCTCGGGCAATTCCTGATAATGTACCGGTCCATAAACCGCCAGAGGCGGCGTGCCACTTTTCGCGTCGGCGGGGCTGTTCCTTCGCCCCGCAAGAACCGCGTTCACAGGGTGATAAACTGGCCGCGTTGAGGGGATCTCACGCTCCAGGCGCGCCGCAATCTCCGCCAGGTAAGAATCGTGTGGATTCACCAGATCGGGCCGCGGCTGCAGGTAGCGCGGATTTGTGGAGGGCGATCCATTCACTACGCGTGGATGCGCCGACGAGACGACGTAGTCCGTTTGCGGATCGCGAACGAAATTCTCCAGTAGCTGCTGCATCGGTTCGGTGTAGCGGTCAAACTCCGCAACGTGCTCCACCAATGCCCGCGCCTGCTCGACGTTGAATGCTTCAAAGTTCGAGAAGAAATTTCCCGGACTTGCGATGTCGGCCTCGGCTTGGCGATCGGCGCCACGGCGAATCGCGTCATCCGGCCTTTGAAAAAGGCGCCGTTCGCAGTTGGCCACCAGCTTGACGCTCGGATTTGGATATTCGGGATCGAGATCGCTTAAGCTCTCGCGCGGCAAAACCACCGAGGCGGTGATGTCGTCCTCTACCGCGACTTTATCAGCTGGATGAAAATCGGGCCGTAGCTTGTAAATGCGCCAGGCGCCGCCGGGATCGAAACCCACGCGCAGATAATTGCTCACGAGCGGCTGGTTATCAAACTTCAGCTCGTGCCCCAGAAACCCGTTGATGCGATCCACCGTGAAGTGTGCGCGCCAATTGTCTCCCCACTCCGGCTGATAGTAACGCTTCACCGTGAACAAAAGCTGCCGGATGGTTTGGGGAAGCTGCAGCACCCAGGCGTTATGTTCGTCGGTGTACTCGGGCGACGGCGTCATCAATTGAATCACCGAGCCAAGGGTGCGCTCCGAACTCAGGATTGGACGTCTAGTCCGCGCATCTGCGGTACGCCGCCGGTGGATGGCGGAAAAATCGCGATCGAAAATCTCAGCCACCTGGTCCATGTCTTGGTGGTAATCCTTGACGAATACCGGGCCCTTCAACAGCGCGTTGACGATCGATTTCGAGATTTCGGATTTGCCACCGCCCGACACCGTGCAAGGCTTGTGGCACAGCGTTCCACGCGGCCGCGCGCCCACCAGTCTCCAGGCGGTGCCGCCGTGTTGCTTCTCCAAGCGGATGCGGAACCCGGATGGAAGGAAGTAGGTGGCATCGTTGCGCAGCGTGAGCCGCTCGATCTGATCGTCACGCCGCCACGTGATCGTTCCATCCAAAACGTTAAAGACTGAATCCTCCGGCACGTAATAAATGTCGGAGAAACGTTTGTCCTTCGCATATCCTTCTGGCCGGGGTTCCGCCAGATCGCCCAGGAGGCACAGCGCATCGGAATATTTCGCTTTCTTCAAGCTGACGGTACGACCGGCATAGAACTCCTGACCGAGCACGTACGTCGCGAACGCGATAGCGCCGCCCGCGTGCTCCTCCTCGCACAGCCCGAACAAATTCGCCGCAAAGCTGATCTGGGTCTTCACTTCTTTTTTGCAATAGCCGTAGTAATTGTCCGCCAGGATGGTGACCATTACGCCGTGCTGATCGCGGCACGTTATCTTGAACGCCGAGCCGCTGTTATACTTCTCGTCTTCGTTCTCCCAGCACATTCCATCGCGACGCTGGCGTTCGGTGGCTTCGCTGATATGCGGCAGGCCGATGTCTTTCTTCTTGATCCCCGCCAAGTGCGGCGCCAGAACTACACAGCCGGTATGGCCGGTCCAATGCAAAGCATCCAGAGCGGCGTCGTTCTCGGGAAGATAGGGATCGCCCCCGTTGCCGAAAATGCTTTCGACGAAATCCAGATTGCTGACTAGACTGCCCGGCGCGACGAAGCGGATCTCCATGGTCTTCTCGGGATCGCGCCCAGTAGCCGGACACACCAACGGCCGCAGCAACAGCGACACGAAGCAGTGCACGAGTTCGTCCTGATCGGCCGTGAATGGCAGCACCATCATGCTGGCTGGCGGATGTAGAGCCGCTTCCCACAGCGCCGCGAAAGCTTGTTTTGGAACCGCCACCTTATCTGCTGGCACCGGTAAGCCGCCCTCGGCGATGTGAAACAAGCCCTGGGTGGTGCGCTTATCGCTTTTAGGATTGTGCAGTACGCCCTGCGCGACGCGATAGGACTGGAGACATGGCGAAGTAAAAGTGTCGGCAGTCGGGGGCAGCGACATGATACGCGCCATGCCTTCGCGATCCAGGACGAAGCTATCGACGGGCAGCCGCGCGGCCCCGTTCGGACAGACATCGCGCAGGTAGCTATCCAGGAACGATTGAACGCGCGTGTCCGCTGGGCAGAGCCGATTACCCAGCAGTTGATCCTTGTGATGATAGTTGCGCAGCAAAGGGCCGGCGATTTCAAGGAACGCGGGATCCGCGGTGCTGCGGCTGGTCGGCTGTCCCAGCGCCGCCAGCTTCAGATTGATGTAACGAACAAGCTCCAGGTTGCGGTTGGTGGGCGGTGTTGCCAAAGTGGTCGGGACGGCGGCGGCGGGCATCATTTTCGACTCCGGTCAGGAAATTCGGGGACGGAGACGTGGTCCGCGGGTCGCCCACGAGGAGCGGCAGGGAAGTACCCTACAACTTAGTATAGAGCCGGGCGCTGGCCGGAATCGTTTCGCGGCCAGCTGCAGGTGGGAACATTAGGGACGATGCTATTGCGGAAATGCGTAGCCCCAGCCGGCTACGTTAGAGTTCGTAAAGCTCAGGTTGAGATCGGGAGGCCCGGAAAAACCATTGGGATTGCTGCTACCCGCCGAGGCTGTAATCGTCGGTGGAGAAATCACGAAGTCGATCGTGATCGCGCTCGCACTGCTCGCGCCGGTAGCTGCTAAGCTCGACGAATTGCTGATCGTCATTGCTCCGGAGCAGTCCAGATTTACGGTGTAGGTTCCGTTGAAAGCCAGGGTCGAATATGTAGTCTGTGTGCTTGACATGTTAGCCCAGGCGGCTTGCGGGATTATGTGGCCGGCGCTATCGAAATTAAGGTATCCAATCACACTCGACGGTTGAGCGGCGACCGTTCCCGCCAAAGTGGTCGACGCCTGAATCGCAATCGGGTTCAGTACAAAGCCATACAACCCGTACATATTCCCAACTGTGCACCCATTCCTGGTAAGCACGGGGACGAGCTTGATTGTTAATCCCGATCCGGGCGTGGTGGCTGCGGTAGTCGTCGATCCCGAAACACTTGGCGATTGCAGGTTCGAGACGGAGGTCAGATCAATCTCAGAGCCGTTTCCAAGAATAACGCCCGCGAACTGGGTTGCGGTTGTGGTCGTGCCGAAAATGTCGGTCAGCGACGCGCTGATGGAACAGTCGGAATTCACGCCATAGCTTCCAACGATCAGGTCCACCCCCGCCGAAGTCGCATCTATATTGCCCGCTCCATCGAAATTCAAAACACCGCTGACGGCGAACTGACTTCCCGTCGCGATTCCACCCAGCAGGTTCCCGAGCTCGGTGTTGCTATATGGGCTCGTGACGGGGCTGACGGTGCCTGATGCGGAAGGTGGCGCCGCTGCTGTACCGGCCTCGCTTGCCACGAAACCGTACGGACCATTCAAACGCGCATTCGTAGCGTGACAGACTTGGGCCAAGGCCAACTGACCGGGCAAAAGGCCGATGCAGCCAAGGCAAATTGTCGTTATCCAACGTGGTTTCATTAGATCTCCTCTTTGTTGTATTGGCGCACGGTCAACCCGCATGCTCACGTTCCATATCGATCGTGTTGCATGGCTCTTTAAATAAATGTCACCGTACATCCCGCGGAGGTAGTACGGCGCCCGATTGCGATCCCGCAGCCCGGTCACGCACCCGACTGTCGATCATCGATTTGCCGCCAGCCCGCGATCCGCATAGACTAAATAGGTAACCAATCGCCCTCTGACTGCCGGGACCGAGACGCGTCCCCCAAAGGTCTCTGCGGTTGGCCGTTCTGTCATAACTCCGTCGTGTGACAAAAGTCTCCGACGATCAGTGATCTGTTGACCAACGATAGGGAGTTTCGACTTATGACTCAAACGGCCAGCGCCCGGGCTGCCAGTTACGTTCTAACGTTGGAGGAGATCGGCCATCTGGCGGCCGAGGGAGGGAAGCCGGCCGAAACGCTCATGAACGTTGTCGCGTTGATCGCGGGGCGTTTTCAGACCGACGTCTGCTCCGCGTATCTTCTGGAACCGGACCGGGCCAATCTAGTGCTCGCTGCTACGCTCGGGCTTCGTCCGAAGTGCATTGGGACGCTTCGCATGGCGCTGAACGAGGGTCTCGCGGGTCTGGTGGCCGAGCAGGTCCGGCCGGTGGCCGTTGAACATGCGACCACTCATCCGCGTTTCAAGTATTTCAGCGAAGCCGGCGAAGAGTCTTACCAGTCATTTTGCGGCGTGCCCTTGATCGATCAGGGCGTCTTGCAGGGCGTGTTGGTAGTTCAAACCATCGAAGCGCGCGCCTTCACCGACGATGAAGTGCAGATGCTGGTGGAGGCCGCCGCGCAGGTGGCGCCGGTGGTCAGCGAAGCGCGCGCTCTCGATCGATTCATTGCCCCTGTGCAAGAGCGGCTCTGGTCGCTCGCGCGTAACCTCTGGTGGAGCTGGGATAACGATTCCACCAGCCTGTTTCGCGATCTGGACCCGGTGCGTTTTCGGGAGCTGAATCACAATCCGATCGCGCTGCTGTCCGAGATCCCCTTAGCGAAGCTCGAGCGCCGCGCCGGCGAGCTTGTGCTGCACGGCCGCATCAACTACGCTTATCGCCGCCAGCAGGAGTACTTGCGCGCCGATCGCACTTGGGGCGCTACGCACGCCGGCGTGTTGCGGCCGAGGCCGGTGGCGTACTTTTCGGCTGAGTTCGGGCTGCACGAGTCTTTACCGATTTACTCGGGCGGCCTGGGCGTGCTGGCGGGCGATCACATCAAGAGCGCGTCCGATCTTGATATCCCGCTGGTCGGGATCGGCCTGTTTTACAGTCAAGGCTACTTCCGGCAGCGCCTGGATCGCCACGGCTGGCAGCAGGAACATTATTTGCACACCGACGTGAATCTGCTTCCCATGGAGCCGGCCATTGGCAAGAATGGCGAGCCGGTGGGCGTGAAACTGGAGACTCGCAGCGGCGTTATCTTCGCCAAGGTGTGGCGCGTGAAGGTGGGCCGGTGCGATCTGCTGCTGCTCGATTCGAATGTGGAAGGCAATGCGCCCGAGGATCGCCAGCTGACGTCGCGCCTCTACGGCGGCGATGGCCGCGTGCGCATACGCCAGGAGCTGCTGCTGGGCGTGGGCGGATTTCGCGCTCTCAAGGCCATGGGCATTACCCCCGGGGTTCTGCACTTGAACGAGGGCCACAGTGGATTTGTGGTTTTGGAAGCCATCGCCAGCCGCATGCAGGAAGAGGGCCTCACATTCGCTCAAGCCGTGCCGCGCGTTTCCCGCGAAGTGGTTTTCACCACCCACACACCGGTGCCCGCGGGTCACGATCGATTTAACGGCGGACTTATCGAGGAACACCTGGGTCCGCTGCGCGAGCGCTTGGGGCTTTCCGATACCCAGCTCATGGACCTGGGCCGCGAGATCTACGGCAACGAGTTTGAAGAGTTCTGCATGACGGTCTTGGGTCTGAAGCTGTCGCGCCGCGCCAACGCCGTCTCGGCCCTGCATGGTGAAGTCTCGCGCGCCATGTGGACAGGCCTCTATCCCGGCAAACTCGAAGACGAAGTGCCGATCGGGCACATCACCAACGGCGTGCACGTCCCCACTTGGCTTGCGCCGCAAATGTTCCGGCTCTATGATCGCCATCTGGGCAACGGATGGCATGAGCACAGCGGCGAAGCTCGGATCTGGGAAGGAATCGAAAATGTCGACGACGGCGAGCTGTGGGAGACGCACGGAGCCCTGAAGCAGCGGCTGATCGAGTTCGTGCGCCGCCGGGCGGTGGAACAGGCCGAACGCCGCGACGAATCGCCCGAAACTTTGCAAAGGCTCAGCCGCGTGTTTAGCCCGGACGCTCTTACCATCGGATTCGCGCGGCGCTTCGCTACCTACAAGCGCGCCAACTTGATTCTGGCCGACATTGAAAAGCTGGCCTCCATGGTCAACGATCCCAAGCGCCCCGTGCAGTTTGTGTTTGCCGGAAAGGCCCACCCGCGCGACGAACCCGGAAAGCGCGTGCTCCAGCAGATCGCGGAGCTGATGCGCGATGCGCAGTTCTCCGACAAGTTTGTGTTCGTCGAGGATTACGATATCAACGTCGGGCGGCTCTTCGTTCAAGGCGTGGACGTATGGCTCAACAATCCCCGGCGTCCGCTGGAGGCCTCCGGTACCAGCGGTCAAAAAGTGGTGTTGAACGGCGGTCTGAACCTATCCGTGTTGGATGGCTGGTGGGCCGAGGCATACGACGGGCTGAACGGATTCGCCATCGGCACCGGCCGAACGCATTCCAACATGAATGTTCACGACACGCGCGACGGCGACGACCTCTACCGCGTCTTGCGCGAAGAAGTGATTCCGCTCTTCTACCAGCGCGACCGGGACGGCTTGCCCCGCGGCTGGATCCGGCGGATGAAACGCACCATTCGCACGCTGGGCTGGCGCTTCAACGCGAATCGCATGGTGATGGACTACACGCTGAAATGTTATGTTCCGGCAGCGGGCGGCACGTCGAGCGAGATGAACTCGCACGGATAGGCACCTGTTTGTCACTTTGTCTCTGCCCCGGCGTCTATCACATGAACAAGGAGCCCACGTATGGCAACTGTAATTAGTGATCGCGATGGCAAGTCCAAGACCGCGTCGGCGGTGGACGCCGAGCATTATCCGGAGCAAAACGAAGTCCCCAGCGGACATCCGTTGGTTTCCGACGGCCCGGACATCGAAGAGATCAAGCTTCGCGCGTACGAGCTGTGGTGCGAGCGAGGCTGCCCGCATGGTTCATCGGATGAGGATTGGCATCAGGCGGAACGGGAGCTGCGAGCGAAAAACGGCTCCCAGCGGATCTCCGACAAACTCCACGAAAGTTCCGGTTCCGTTCAGCGCTGAGCGCGTGCCCTCAATATCCATCCTGCAATGAGCACGCCGATCGCGCCGGCCACTTCTGCGGAGTAGCGCAACGTCGCGCTGGGCGCGAACCGTTGCACAACAAACGCGTCGGTCATGATCATATTCCCGGCCACCCGGCCGAGCAGAGCGGCGCCGATGTAAACGATCGCTTGATATCGGTCCATCAAAGTTGCGAGCAGACCGCTCGCGAAGACCACCAGAGGTATGCTGATGCCCAGTCCGAATAACAGCAGCACGAAATTACCCTGGGCAAGTGCGCCGATCGCCAGGATGTTGTCGGTGGACATGGTCACATCGGCGACGATGATGAACCACATTGCCTTCCAAAATCCCGCCAGTCGCGCTGCCGAAGACTCCAGCGGCGGCTCTTCGCGAAACATATTGATTGCGATCCAAAGAATCGCGATTCCACCGACCACTTGCAGAAACTTCACGTGCAACAGACGGGTTACGAAAAACGCGGCCGTGACGAGCGCAATCACGGCGCACGCGGCTCCGGCGATCAAGGCCCGCTTTCGCATCTCCGGCGGGAGTGACTTGGCGGCGGCCGCGATCACTACCGCGTTGTCGCCGCTCAGTGTCAGGTCGACCACTACGATCGAGAGCAGACTTAAAATGAACTGCCAATGCTGGTGGATCAGGCGCAAACGCCAATTCTAGCGTGCTTGAGCAGGGCGAACGCGCCTAATCGCAGCGTAGCGCGACCAGCGGATCTACGCGAACAGCGCGTCGGGCGGGAATCGCACAACCCAGCAGGCCCGCGAGAATTAATACGAGCGTGGCCCCTCCCAGGCTCAGCGGATCGCCGGGCGTGACGCCCACCAGCACGGCGCGTAGTACAAACGTTACGGCAGCGGCGAGCGGCAAGCCAACAGCCAGGCCCATGAGGATGCGCCGCATCCCTTGCCAGAAAACCAGCCGGACGATATCGCGCGCGGTTCCGCCTACTGCCATCCTCACGCCAATCTCGCGCGTGCGCTGGCTCACTGAATGCGCGACCACGGCGTAAAGGCCTACTGAAGCGAGCACCAGCGCGACGGCGGCGAAGATGGTGAACAGGATCACGAATGCGCCCACGTCGAGGCGTTTTAGCGCGATGCGATCTTCGAGAGTGCTCACATCGAAGACCGGCAGGTTCTCGTCCAAGCTTTGGACTTCCTTTCGAAAGGCTTCAGCCATCGAGGACGGCGGCACTCCCGTGCGCGCAATCAGGAACATCACGCGCTGGGGATCGGCGCCGGCGCCATACGGCAGGTAGATCAGCGGAGCCCGTTCCACCGGCCGCTGGAAATTCTGCTGGATGTCGGGGACCATGCCGACCACGGTCAGCAAAGGTTCCAGCGCTGGTCCCCGCGGCAGTCCTGCTTCACGCGCCAAACGAAGCCGTTGGCCAATGGGATCTTTACCCGGCCAAGCCTTCGCCGCGAAGCTCTCATTGACAATTACGGCGGGCGCAGCGGCGATTGCATCGGATTCATTGAACACGCGGCCGCGCCGGACCCGAACCTGCATTACGCGGAAGTAATCGACGCCGACTATCAGCCCTGCGGTGAAGGGCCGGTTGTTCTGATCGGCAGACGGCTGGCTTTCCAGTTCGTAAGGAAAGTATCGAACATAGCCGGTAGGCATCGAGGACGCCAGCGACACCACCTCGACGCCGGGCAGCGACTCCAGCTTGGTGCTCAAACGACGATAGAACGAGACCTCATCCTTCGCCCGCGGGTACTTGGCCTCCGGCAGATTAATCTGCATCGTGAGTACGTTGGAGGCGTTCACGCCGGTCACCATGCGGTAGGTGTTGATGGCGCTGCGGATCATGAGTCCTGCTCCGGTGAGCAGCACGATGCACAGCACCATCTCGAAGACCACCAGCGCACCTGCCAGGTGCCGGCCGCGCCTGCCGCCTGCCGCTCCGTGACCTCCATCTTTGACGGCGCTATTGACGTCGACCTTGGCCAGCCGGAACGCGGGCGCCAGGCCGAACAGGATGCCCGCGCCGATCGAGATGGCCGCCAGATAAATGAAGGCGTGGAGATCGATCGAGAAATGGATCCAGGAGGGCCGCCGTGCGTTGGACGTCGCGACATCGAACCAGCGCAGGCTCACAAAAGCCACCAGCCATCCCAACAGTCCGGCGACGGTCGAAAGCAGAACGCTCTCCACCAAAAGCTGCCGGATGATGCGCGCCCGTCCAGCGCCGATGGCGATGCGGATGGAGATCTCTCGCGCCCTGGCGGCCGCGCGGGCCAGCAGGAGATTCGCTACGTCCGCGCAGGCAATCAGCAAAACGAACCCAACCGCAAACACAACCGCGATCAGCAGCCGGCGCACGGTATAGATCCCGATGATGTTGAGGAACGGTTGTACGTCGACAATCAGGCCTTTGTAAGAATCCGGCGCCTTGGTCTCGAGACGGTGCGCGATGGTGTCCATCTCGGCCCGAGCCGTTGGCAGCTTCACGCCGTTGGCGAGACGACCGAAAAGCATTACGGTCCGCGCGGCGCCACCGGCCTGGAGATCGGGCACCAGGGACGTCCACAGATCGGTGTCCTCGGGGAACTGCATCTTGGAAGGCATGACGCCGATTATGGTGCGCGGCACGTCGTCCACGCGGATGGTCCTGCCGAGGATGGACGGGTCTTTGCCGTAGCGATCCTGCCAGACGTGGTAGGCCAGAATCACGATCGGCGTTGCGTCGGGCTGGTCGTCATCGGAAGTGAAATCTCGGCCAAGGATGGGCTTGGTGCCTGCCACCGCGAAACCGTTCGCCGACATTTGCACGCACGAGTAGCGTTCGGGTGCTCCGCTCCGGTCGCTCACGTTGACCGGGACCATCCGATATGCGGCCAGCGCTTGGATCGATTTCGCCTCTGCGCGCAGGTCCAGGTAGCCCCTGTAGGATTGGCTGAATGGATCGCGACGCGATGCATCGGTCGCGGTAATGCTGACAAGACGCTCAATGTGATCCACTCCCATGCTGAAGGCGAGGGCACTGCTGACCACGGTGTAGACGGTGGTGTTGGCGCCGATACCGAGCCCGAGCGCAACCACTGCGACGATCGTGAAGCCGGGGCTATTGAGCAGCGTGCGGGCGGCGTAGCGAATATCCTGCCAAAGGGTTTCGATCCAAGTAAAGGCCCACAGATCGCGGCTGGCTTCTTTCAGCGAGGTTGGATTGCCGAAGTGGAGACGCGCCGTGGAGGCGTCGATCCCTTCCTCCACTTGCATTTCGTGATGAAAGCGCAGTTCGTCTTCCAGGTCACGATCCAGCTTCGGGCGGCGCCAAAGCGCCCGCATTCGTTTCAAGAAGCGATTCATGCGGTCTCCATGACCTGCGCAATGGCGCGCGCCAGACGGCTCCAGTTGCCGGCTTCTTTTGCGAGTTGTTTTCGGCCCAGCGCGGACAACCGGTAGTATTTCGCGCGGCGGTTATTTGGCGACTGCCCCCATTCGGAATCGATCAGTCCGTCGAGCTCCAGGCGATGCAGCGCCGGATACAACGAGCCTTCTTCGACACGCAGCACTTCGTCCGATGCCTGCCGGATGACCTGCGCGATCCCGTAGCCGTGTTGCGGGCCGCGGGTCAGGGTTTTCAAGATCAGCATGTCGAGCGTGCCCTGGACGAGTTCGCCGCGGCTCTCCTTCTTGCTTCCCATAGATGCTTGATAGGAGTATGCTCGCGCTGGATTCGAATGTCAAGGTTCAGAACGAGACTCGCCCGGTCCCAATTCCCAGCCGCCAAAGGTTACGATGAAAGTATCCCCATGGGCGCCGCAAGCGTAGACGTAAAGAAAACTGTCAATCTACCCCGAACCGATTTCCCAATGAAGGCGAATCTGGCTCAAATGGAGCCGAAAACGCTGCTTCGCTGGGACGCTGAGGATTTGTACGCCAAGATTCGCGCCGCCCGCGCCGGACGTCCCATGTACGTGCTGCACGATGGTCCGCCTTATGCCAACGGCAACATTCATCTCGGACACGCGCTCAACAAAATCCTGAAGGATTTCATCGTCAAGCTCAAAACCATGGAGGGCTACGATTCGCCGTACGTTCCTGGCTGGGATTGCCATGGCTTGCCCATCGAAATCAAAGTCGACAATGAACTGGGTGCGCGCAAAGCGCAAATGACCACGGCGCAGATCCGCGCCGAGTGCCGCAAGTACGCCGCAAAATACGTCGATCTGCAGCGCGCCGATTTCATCCGCCTGGGTATTCTGGGGCGATGGCAGGACCCGTACCTCACCATGAGCCCGCAGTATGAGGCGGTGATCGCGGGCGCGTTCGTCGAATTCCTGGATCGCGGCTACGTCTATAAAGGTCTGAAGACCGTCAATTGGTGCATACACGATCGCACCGCGCTGGCCGAAGCTGAAATTGAATATGAGGATCACACCAGCCCGTCCATCTGGGTGCGGTTTGCGCTGAATCCGATCCTGCTCCGATTGATCCGCCCTCGCCGGCCGCAATGTTTACGGCCTTGATCTGGACGACTACGCCTTGGACCATTCCGGCCAACATCGCCATCGCCTATCATCCGAAGTTCGAATACGTCGCTGTCGAGGTCGGCGACGCGGTCTATATCGTCGCGCTGGAATTGCTGAAGGTGACGGCCGAAGAAGCTAGGCTGGGACAATCCGAAAGTCATCGCAGCTTTTCCGGGCACGAAGCTCGACGGCGCTATCTTCCGCCATCCATTTCTCGATCGCGAGTCCATTGGAATCCTGGCCGATCACGTAACGCTGGAGCAGGGCACTGGCGCTGTCCATACTGCGCCTGGGCACGGTCAGGAGGACTTCGAGATAGGAGACAAATACGGGCTTAAGGTCTACTGTCCCGTAGACGCGAGCGGTCGTTTCTATCATCAGCAAGTGGTGGGCGTTAGTGGCGTCCTTCCCGAAGAGATCATCGGCAAGACCGTCTGGCAAGCGAATCCGATCGTCACCGAGCTTCTGAAATCGCGCGGAGCGCTGCTTGGCGAGGAGAAGATCAAGCACAGCTATCCGCATTGCTGGCGCTGCCACAACTCGACAATTTTTCGTGCCACCGAGCAGTGGTTCGTCGGCATGGAGCGCAACGATCTGCGCGCGCGCACCCTGAAAGCGATCCAAGACGTCAAGTGGATGCCCGCGTGGGGCGAGGAGCGCATGTCCAACATGATCGCTACCCGGCCCGATTGGTGCATTTCGCGCCAGCGTGTCTGGGGCGTTCCCATCATCGCGTTCTATTGCGAAAACTGCCAGGAGCCGATGACCGATCGCGCGGTCCTGGATCGCGTGGTGGAGCTTTTTCGTGAACACACCGCGGATGCCTGGTACGAACGTTCGGCCGCCGAATTAGTTGGCCCGGGTGTCGCCTGCGCGCGTTGCGGCGGAGGCGAATTCCGTAAAGAAACTGACATTCTCGATGTCTGGTTCGATTCCGGATCGAGTCACCTTGCAGTGTTGACTCCACAGAACGGACTGCCCTGGCCGGCCGATATGTATCTCGAAGGGGGCGATCAATACCGCGGTTGGTTCCACAGTTCGCTGCTGGTCGGCGTTGCCCTCAAGGGCTCGGCGCCGTATCGCGAATGCGCCACCAATGGCTGGACGCTTGATGATAAAGGCCGCGCGATGTCCAAGTCGCTGGGCATCGGTGTCGAGCCCGAGGAAGTGATCTCCAAGTTTGGCGCCGACGTCCTGCGTCTGTGGGTCTCGTCGGTTGATTTCGTCGAGGACGTTCGTCTCTCCGACACCATCCTGAAACGGGTGAGCGAAGCCTACGTCAAGTTTCGCAATAACATTTTCAAAAATCTGCTCGGAAATTTGTATGACTTTAATCCGGACACGGACGCCATCCCGGGCGGTGAGCTCTTGGAGATCGATCAATGGATTCTTCTAAAGACAGAAGAATTGGTCGCGAAATGCCGCGCCTGGTACGACGAATATGCGTTCCACAAGGTCTATCGCGCGGTATATGACTTCGCCACTACCGATCTAAGCGCTGTCTGGATCGATATCGCGAAAGACCGACTTTATACTGCCGGAGTCCGCTCGCACGCGCGCCGTTCCGCGCAAACCGCGGTGTATCGGATCGCCTATGCGCTGGTTCGTCTGCTCGCGCCTATTTTGTCTTTCACCACCGAAGAAGTGTGGGGCTATCTGTGCAAGCCTGCTGGAAGTCCCCACAGCGTACATCTCGCGCTGCTTCCGGACGCGGATGAGCTGTCGCAAGGCATCACCGAAAAGAACCTGGCAAAGTGGGACGCAGTAATGGCGGCCCGCGACGACGTGTTGAAGAAGCTCGAGATTGAACGAGCGGAGAAACGCGTCGGCAAATCGCTGGAAGCGAAAGCGATCGTCATAGCGCCAGACCCTCTCTACGCATTTCTTCAGTCACAGGCGGCAGATCTGCCTGCTGTCTTCATTGTGTCGCAAGTGGAGCTTCGGGAAGGAGCCTATTCCATCGAAATCCAGGCTGCTGACGGAATTAAATGCGAGCGGTGCTGGAAATACACGCTCGACGTGGGAAGCAACCCGGAATTTCCGACGCTTTGCGCGGCCTGCAGCGACGCCATCAAGTAAATGCGCCACAAGCTGTTTCCTTTTCTGATCGCGGCAGTCGTGGTGCTGTTGGATCGCTTGACGAAAATCATCATCAAGGCGCATTTTTCCGCCTTCGATTCGCTAACCGTCATTCCCGGAATTTGCAATATCGTTCATACGGAAAATCCGGGGATCGCCTTCGGCATGCTTTCCAATACCTCCGGTGCCTGGCGCGACGTTGTTCTCATCGGATTCTCGGCGGCTGTCCTGATCGCGATCTCCGCCGTGCTTCTGCGCTCCAATAGCCAGTTAGATGGATGGCTTCGCACTGCGCTCGGGTTCATCTTGGGCGGCGCGTTCGGAAACCTGTATGATCGAATTGTCAACGGTACCGTGACCGATTTCTTCGAAGTGCACGCCGGACAGCATTACTTCCCGGCGTTCAATGTGGCCGATAGCGCAATTACCGTTGGCGCGTGCCTGCTATTGTTCGACATGTGGCGGGCGAGAGAGCGAAAAGTAAGTCATGTTTCCGAAGTTAATATCGATCGGTAGTTTCTTCATTCCCACTTACGGCACCCTGGTTGCCATGGGGTTCCTCGCGGCCTTATGGGTGGTCACGCGCCTGGCGAAACGAGCCAGGCTTCCCTCCGAGCGGGTTACCAATCTTGCCATCTACTGTGCGCTGGCCGGGCTCGCGGGTGCGAAGCTGTTCATGATCCTGTTCGATTTCAAGACCTACTGGAACGATCCAGGTTCGCTATTCTCGCTGAGCACTCTACAAGCCGCCGGCGTGTACCAGGGTGGTTTCGTGGTAGCTTTCTTGGTCGCCGTGCTTTACTTGCGCCGCCAAAACTTGCCGGTCCTTGCGACTTGCGACGTCTTCGCGCCAGGCATCGCTCTGGGGCAGGCCATCGGCCGTCTGGGCTGTTTCTCGGCAGGCTGCTGCTGGGGCATTGCGACGCATGCACCCTGGGCGGTGACGTTCCATAACCCACAAGCCGCCGAACTCACCGGCGTTCCGCTCGGCATTCCGCTCCATCCCACGCAACTCTACGAATCAGCCGCGGACGCGCTGATTTTTCTGTTTCTCTATTTTCAATTCGCGAAGGCGCACACGGCCGGCGCCATCCTGGGCTGGTACCTCACGCTCTATTCCGTCGCGCGCTTCGTCATCGAGTTCTTCCGCTTCCACGAGCAGGGCCTGCACTTAGGTCTCTCTTACACCCAGTGGATTTCGCTCGCAACCCTCGGAGCCGGCGTTATTTTGTTGGGCTCGTCCATTTTTCGATCGCAGCCAGAAGCCTTCGCGAGGGGCAGGGCTTCGTAAGGAACTCGTCCACAGGCAAAGCCGGATCCACCTCTCCGCCGGAGAGCACGATGATCCGCGCGGCGCCCGCGATCGCCCGGATCAGCCGCAATCCATCTGCAGGCTCTGGAATGCGAAGATCCATCAGCACCACGGGACAACCGGTCCATTGCTCCAACGCCTCGGATGCGTTTTGCGCGGCCACCACTTGGTGACCCGCGTGCTCCAGAATCTGCTTGCGCATCTCCAACTGAATGGCGTCGTCTTCTACCACCAGAACGCGGGCCATCAAGCGAACTCGATACGCGCGATAACCAACTGTGGCATCTGATTGTTCCAGCCTTCGGGGATGTCATCGAACGGGAGCCGGAACGTCCGGGTCTCGCCCGGCTTCAAGTTAGTTGCGACAATGGCGGCGCGTTCCCGCAAAATGACCTCGCCATACGAGTTGTAGAACACGCAATAAACATCGGCATGCTGCACGGTGCGGCTGCCCGAGTTGGTGATCTTGCCTTCGATCTCCGTCACCGTCTGCTTCACGTAGCTTTCGGTGGCCCTCATCGTTACAGCGGTGAGCTGCAGATTACGAACGTACGCTTTCGCGTCAGCCGAAAGTGGCGCGTTAGCGGCCGCTGGATGGGGACGATTGACGAACCACAGCAATCCCCCGGCCAGAGCCAGCGCGATCGCGAGCACATAGATGGCGGACTTACTGCCCACTAATGGTCATCTCCCGGATCAGCAGCGTCGGCGACGCCACCGACCCTCGAAATTCCAAATCGGAGCCGGCGGCCTCCACGTCCAACAGCATTTGCTGCAGAGTCGCCGCAATGGTGATCTCAGACACAGGATACGCGAACTCGCCGTTCTCAATCCACAAACCGGCCGCGCCGCGCGAGTAGTCGCCGGTCACGATATTGACGCCCTGGCCGATCAACTCGGTGACATACAGTCCCCGGCGGATCCCGCGGATGATTTCTTCGGGCGGACGCGGGCCCTTCTCGATGAAAAAATTCCCGTGTCCGACGCCCGCATTCCCCGTGACGCCGCGCGCCGCGTTGCCTGTGGTGCGCATGCCCAGCTTCCTGGCTGTGTAGCTGTTCAACAAGTAACTCCGCAGCACTCCGCGATCGATCACCACCGTTCGCCGCGACGGAACTCCTTCGTCGTCAAAGGGTGCGGTGCCGAACAGGCCGGGTTCCGTGCCATCGTCGATAACCGTAACGTTCTCCGACGCCACACGCTCGCCCAACTTGCCTTCCAGGAAGGAGGCCTTGCGATAGATCCCATCGCCTTCCACGGCCTCGAAGATATTGCCCAGCAGTGATCGAGCCGTCACCGAATCGAAGATTACAGGTGCCTTTTGCGTGGGAACTTTGCGCGCGCCCAATCGTCTTACAGTCCGCTCGGCGGCTCGGCGCCCCACTTCCGCTGGGCTGGCGAGATTGGAATGGCTGCGCGCCAACGAATACCAAAAATCGCGCTCCATCGATTCGCCCTGCCGCGCCACCGGCGTCGCGCTCAACGAACAACTGCTGGTGCGATAGCTGCCCACGAAACCCCGGGAGTTTGCGAACATGCGTCCGCCCGCATACGCGCTGAACGACGCTCCTTCGGAATTGGTGATGCGGGGATCCCAGGCGAGCGCGGCTTCCTCGGCATCCATGGCGGCCTGAATCCGCGCCGCGGTGTCGAATTTATGAATGTCGTCCGAATAAAGCCGGAGATCGCCGGCGAGTGACCCTAGCTCCGAGGATTCCGGCAAATCCGCGTACGGATCTTCGGTTGAGATGGCCGCGAGCGCGAGGGCGGACTCCACCATCTGCCGCATTCCCGGGCCGGATAGATCGGACGTATGCGCAGAGCCGACACGCTTGCCGATCAAAACGCGCAAGCCCGCGCGCCTGGATCCCGCGTCTTTCAACGTTTCGAGGGCGCGCATGCGCACGTGCGCCGAAAATTCTTCGCCTTCCGCTAGAGTGCATTCGGCGTCCGCAGCTCCGCGATCCAGCGCCTGGCGCACCGCGTCACTGGCAAGGTTCGGGTCAATCATCCAGCCGTGCCGCCTACCGTCATGCGATCGATCTTGACGGTAGGAATCCCGACGCCTACCGGAACGCTCTGGCCTTCCTTGCCGCAGATGCCGATGCCTTCGTCGAGCTTGAGATCATGTCCCACCATGCTCACGTACTTCAGCGCCTCCGGTCCGTTGCCGATCAATGTCGCGCCGCGCACCGGCCGCGTGATATGGCCGTCCTCGATCAAATAACTCTCGGATGCGCTGAACACGAAATTGCCGCTGGTAATGTCCACTTGGCCGCCGCCGAAGTTCGCGCAGTACAGTCCGCGCGGCGTGGAACGGATAATCTCTTCGGGGTCGCTATCGCCGGCCAGCATGAATGTGTTGGTCATGCGTGGCATTGGAATGTGCTGATAACTCTCCCGGCGCCCGCTGCCGGTGCTCCGCGAGCCAAGCAACCGGCTGGAAAGCTTGTCGTACAGATAGCCGCGCAGCACGCCCTTCTCGATCAGCACGTTTTCCTGCGTGGGCGCGCCTTCATCGTCCACGTTGAGCGATCCGCGCCGGTTTCGAATGGTGCCGTCGTCAACCACGGTGCACAGCGGGCTGGCCACTTGCTGGCCGATCCGATCGCTAAATGCCGAAACTTTCTTGCGGTTGAAGTCCGCCTCGAGGCCGTGCCCAACGGCTTCATGTAGCAGTACGCCCGGCCAACCCGGTCCCAACACTACCGTCATCTCGCCCGCCGGGGCCGGCACTGCATCCAGTTGAACCATGGCCTGCCGCACCGCTTCGCGCGCAAAATGCTCCGGCGAGTGCTCCGTTTCGAAAAACTCCAGCCCTACCCGTCCGCCACCGCCCGAATATCCGCGCTGCGGAACACCGCTACCCTCCCGAGCCAGCACCGATACGCCCAAGCGCGCCAGCGGCTGACGGTCGGTACTCAGCGCGCCGTCGCTAGTCGCTATCAGCACCTGACACAAGCTGTCGGCATAGCTGGCTTGTACTTGAAACACGCGGCTATCCGCTGCCCGGGCCGCGCGGTCGGCCCGCTTCACAAGTTCCACGCGCTCCGCGAGGCTCGCTTCATTGGGTGCCGTCACCAACGGGTAGAGATCCCGCCCGCGCACTTGCTCTAACCCTGTCTTGACCAGTTTGGATGGGCCGCTGGCGATACAGGCCGCGACGCGAGCCGCTTTGCGGATCTTCTCCGGGCTGAGATCGTCGCTATAGGCGTACCCGGTTCGCTCGCCCCAGATAACGCGAACGCCCACGCCCAGGGATACACCCTGTACGGCGCTTTTGACAATCGATTCGTCGATGCTGAGTTGGCTGGTCGCCAGGTATTCGAAATACAGATCCGCGTAGTCGCCCCCGGCCGCCAAAGCCTCGGAAAGATAGGATTCGAGATCCTGCTCGGTGATGCCAAACTTCTGGCCAAAGAAGGAATCGGAAAGGGGCATGCGTGTAATTCCAGCGTAACATTGACTTGTCAGCTGACGCCCCGGAGGGCTAAGATTGGCGAACGATGGGGTGTTTCAGGTGGTCCAAGCGTTCGTCGAGACGCTTGACCTCGGATTTCAGCAAGTCGTGTAGGCCGTCGAAGTGCTTATTTATGGAGTCACGGAGATCGTCAAAGCGCCGGTTGATGGAATCGCGCAGATCGTCGATGCGCCGGTTTTGGAAATAAATCCCGAGTAGGTATCCGCCAACTATGACGGCGACCGGGCCCCACTGGCCGATAACGGGACTCATACGCCTAGTCTACCGCGAATAGCATTGCACATTCTTGCTAACTTAAGTGGGCGGCGTGCCGAGAAATTCTCGAACGCGAAACGTTCCGCAGCAAGCGACCGCGCTAGATTTCAGCAGGTCGTAACGGTCGAGGTTCGATTGCGCCAGCCTCCCCAGTCTGTCAAACTCTAGCTGAATGCCCGGACGTCTTCCCCCGCGTCTGATCGGCGCGTGTTTGGCCCTATTGCTAATCGCCTCCGATTCCCGGCCCCAGCCGGCGGTCCTGGCCGATGCCATTCCAAACAAAGGCTTCGAAGGCGCAACCGCCCCTTTCCCCTCCGCCGAAAAGCTCTCCTTCGACATTGAGTGGCGCCTGATTTACGCGGGCAGCGCCCAAATGAGCCTGGAACCCAAGCCGGGCAATCCCCGTGGATGGAATGGGCGCCTGCGCATCGAATCCGGCGGCCTGGTCTCCAAACTCTACAGGCTCGAAGACACATACAGTGCCGGCATGCAAGATGGTTTTTGCACCACCGTAACCAACCTGGACGCGATCGAGGGTAAGCGCCACCGCGATACGAAGGTGGTCTACGATCACGCGCGCGGTAAAGCCAACTACGTGGAGCGCGATCTGGAGAAGAATGCGGTTATCAAAACATCCGAAGTCGATATTCCCGCATGCACCATGGACGCTTTGGCTGGCCTGTACAAGCTGCGCATCGACAAGCTGGAGCCGGGCCAGAGCCAACAGGCTCCAATGAGCGATGGAAAGAAGAGCGCCTACGTACGGGTGGAGGCGCAGGCGCGCGAGCAGGTCAGGATCAAAGCCGGAACCTTCGACACGATCCGCTACGAAGTTTTCCTGTTCAACGGCGTGCTGTATGCTCGCAAGGCCGATCTTCTGGTTTGGCTGACGGATGACCCCCACCGGCTCCCTGTCCAAATCCGCGCCCGCATGAGTTTCCCAGTGGGAACGATCACGTTTGAGTTGACGAAGGACGAGCATCCGTAACAGGCCGACCAGGGGCGCCCGCCCGCAAACAGTCGGTTTAAGCGCAAGATTCGGATAGTTCCCAATTGCCATTCCGGCCTAGCATGAGTCATGCAACAGATAATGGTTGATACCGAGATTGCCATGCCGAATCGCGAGGAAGGAGAATTCTGGCGCGCCAACTATTGGGACGCCGTCGCCACGCGCGACCGCTCCATGGATGGCGTCTTCTACTACGCCGTGCTTTCCACCGGCATCTATTGCCGCCCGTCGTGCCCCTCCAAGCGCCCCCGTCGCGAAAACGTGGTTTTCTTTCGTGCAAGCGAAGCAGCCGAACACGCCGGATTCCGTCCCTGCAAGCGATGCAAGCCGGAGGCTGCTGCAACGTCCGATCCCAATAGGCAGCTAGTGGAGAAAATTTGCCGTCATATCGACGTGCATCCTGGCGAGCCAGTCACGCTCGCAACCCTCAGCCGAGCTCTTGGGATGAGTCCTTTTCATTTGCAGCGGACGTTCAAAGCTCGAACCGGCATTACGCCGCGCGCCTACTCCGAGTCCCGCCGCCTGGATTCGCTCAAAGCCGGGCTCCGCGAGGGGCACTCCGTAACGCGGTCGCTTTACGATGCCGGATATGGGTCTTCCAGCAGGCTCTACGAACATGCCTCCGCACAACTGGGGATGACGCCCTCGCGCTATCGCAAACAAGGCTCCGGTGTCGCGATTCACTACACCATCGCGCCCACGCCAATTGGACAAATGCTGCTCGCGTCCACCGAGCGAGGAATTTGCGCGGTGCGTTTTGGAGATTCATCCGCGGCTTTAGAGCGTGAATTGCGTGCTGAATATTCCAAGGCGGAAATCGCTCGGTCCGATCGAAAGCTCAAAGACCAGGTCAATGCCTTGCGCGAGACCATTCAAGGCAACTCCACCACAGCGCTTCCGCTAGACATACAAGCCACCGCATTTCAGCGCCGCGTTTGGGAAGAGCTGCAGGCGATTCCGCGCGGAGCCACGAAATCCTACAGTAAAATCGCCGCCGATATCGGACATCCGAAGGCAGCTCGAGCGGTCGCACGCGCCTGCGCAACCAATCCGGTGGCGGTTGCAATTCCTTGTCATCGAGTGGTGCGGGAGGATGGGGGGATGGGCGGCTATCGTTGGGGCGTGGACCGGAAAAAGAAGCTCCTCGCGCTGGAAGAAGCGTCTAATGTAGGATCTCCGAGCAAACGTTAAAATCTCCCGTAAACAACACAAACTAAAGTACTAATTCGCGCAAAAACAAGGCGCTTGCTTCACTTTTTCCACATTGCCGTGCGATACTGGATTCAGAGAGACAGGGAAGAAAATGAACCAGTTAAGCGAGGCCGTCACTCGCTATCACAAAATCCTGGAAGGCGACCACTACAAAAATCTTTCCTGGGCACACGAACTCCAGGAACGCATGAAGGCGCACAATTTAGTCGCCGGTGGAAAGCCCGTGTCTCCGGTTCTGCGTCCGCATTTTATCACGCGCCGACAGTATGCTGGGTTGGTTAAGGCGGTGGAATCGTTTTCCACTTCGCTGCAGCGGGTTCAGGCCAAGGCCCTGAGCAGTCCCGCGCTGCTCGCGCGCATGGAATTGCTGCCGGCTGAGAAGATGCTGGCGGCGGTCGATCCCGGCTATTCGTTCCCGGCTGTCACTTCGTTACTCGACACTCATCTGAATAACGGCACGCTGCGATTCTCGCGCTACATCCCCGATACTCCGACGGGTGTCGCGTATGGCGAGGCACTGTCTGATATCTTTTACGACGCGCAGCCGGTGAAGGAATTCCGCAAGCGCTATCGCTTGGAGAAATTGCCCGGCACCAAGTATCTTCTGAACGCCATTCTGAAGGCCTATAAGGAATGGGGCGGCAAGAACAAGAAACCGAACATCGCGATTCTCGAATTGCGCCAGCCATTCCAAGCTGCCGAGTCCGGTGAAAGCGCGATCCTGGCGGAATTTTTGCGCCGCGACGGTTGCACAGTGGAAGTAGTGACGCCGGAACAGCTCGATTATCGCGACGGCGTTCTGCGGCACGGCGATTTTGCGATCGACCTGATCTTCCGCCGCGTGAAGGTCCAGGAATTCCTGGTGCGGTTCGATCTGTCGCATCCCTTGCTACGCGCCTATCGCGACCGGGCCGTGTGCATGGTCAACAGCTTCCGCTCCGAGTTGGCACAGAAGAAGGCCATCTTCGATCTTCTGACCGACGAAGAAATCACCGCCGATTTTCCCGCGGCCGAGCGCAAAGCCATTAAGGAATTTGTGCCGTGGACCCGCGTTGTCCAGGAAGCCAAGACCAAATATCGGAACCGGACCGTCGATCTTCCTGACTTCATTTTGCACAATCGCAATAAACTTGTTCTCCGTCCCAACGACGAAGGCGCCGATCAGCAATCCTTCCGTGGTTCGGAAGTCGACGAAGCGGGCTGGGAGAAAGCGCTGCGCTCCGCTCTGCGCAATCCGTACGTGGTGCAGGAAGCCATGGATCCGGTGGTGGATGTGTTCCCGGTTCTGCAATATGGGCACCTGGAGATGCAGAAAATGCGCGTCGACGTGCATCCTCACTCCTACCTCGGCAAAGTGCAGGGCTGCTCCAGTTGGCTGACGGCTATGGGGCCTTCGGGATTCTCGACGCTATCCGGCGTCGCGCCGACGTTCATTCTGGAACAGAAGTAGTAACGATTTTCACTTTTGCCCGTAGATTCGCGACGCCCGCCGTGTAGCGCGAATCCGCCACGGTAAACATCACCGCGTCATCCACCCAATCGTGCGTAGTGCCGTCCGCGTCGTGCGAGGCCAGAGTAATCGTGTACTCGCCCGGGCATAGATCGCAACGGAACCCGAACTCGATCTGCATCCGGCTGCCCGCAGTGCAGGTTCCCGTACTTACCTTCTCCAACTCCGTGTTGGTGCCGTAAACCTCCAGCCCGATGCGTGTGCGAATCATGATCCCGATCACTGGTTCTTCCACCGATTGGGGATAACGCAGCATAGCCCGCACGGTCGCGTTCTCGCCGCTCTGCAAAACAGCGGTTGGAGTTCCCGCGCTGTCCAATGTCTCGATCGACAAGATCTCGGCGCGGCCATCGCCCCGGCGCTTGGCGGGCCCCAGTGGATTGTTTTGCGTTGGCCCGCAGGCCCGCAGCTTTTCCGCGATGCGTTCGCGGTAGGCGTCCAGCACGTCGCGCGGATCGCCTTGTTGCAGCAGTTTTCCTTGGTCGAGCCACCAAACTTCGTCGCACAGCGATTGCAACAGATCCAGCTCATGCGAAACGATCAACACCGTGGTGCCCGCGCTGCGCAGCCGATCGATCCCAGCCACCGCGCGCGCCCTTTCCAACGCGTCGAGCTGCGCCATGGAGTGCTCGATCGACAGAACGCCCACGGGCGAAAGTTCGAGCGCGTCCAGCGGGCCCAGGTAGCGCCGTTGGCCTTCGGCGATCACCTCGCCCGCTTCCGGTTGCACTGCTCCGGATGCCAGACGCAGCAGCGCGGCCTTCCCGGCGCCCTTTTCTCCAATTACACCGATCACTGCGCCATTGGGAGCCGAAACCGTCAGATCGCGCAGCGGCGCTAAGCGCACGCCGCGAAACTCGATTGCCATGCTGTTAGCATGCCAGATAAAGGCAGATAGAATAACGCTTGATCCTCGCGCTACTTATCGCATTGCCACTCACGTCAACTGGCACGGTTCATCTTCCCTCGGGCGTCACCGAGATTTCCTCGGAGATACGCCTTCCCGATGGCGCGCACGACCTTACTATTACCGGCGATGGCCACAGTATTTTGCACGCTGCTTCAAACTTCCACGGACGAGCCATCATCAGTTGCAAAGGCTGCCTTCGCATCCATTTCACAAATTTCTCGATTGATGGCAATCGCGCGGCTCTGGAACGGCCCACGCCCGTTCCGCCCACCGGCTCGAGATTCGCGGATTTCTTTCTCCACAACGGCATTTTGATCGAAGACAGCGACGGCCTCGCTGTGGATCATGTCGACTTCGCGAACATCACCAACTTCGCCGTGCTGGTGGCCCATTCCAAGAATGTTCTGATCGACCATGTCTCGGTAAAAGACAGTGGATCGCTAAACGCCAAGGGCCGCAACAACACCACCGGCGGCATTTTGCTCGAAGAGGGAAGCACTCAATTCACCGTAATCAATTCGGTGTTTCGCAACATCCGAGGCAACGGGGCCTGGACCCATTCGCGTTATCTATCGCCGCGTAACAGCCGAGGCAAGATTGCAGACAATCAGTTTTTCGATATCGGACGCGACGCCATTCAAGTCGGCCATGCGACTCAGATCGGCGTCTCCGGCAATCGCGGCAGCCGCATCGGAATCGCGGTGGATTTGGTGGATGTCGAAAACGGCGGAACTCCGGTCGGCATCGACACCGCCGGCAATGTCGACCAGTCTGCCTATGAGAACAACAGCTTCGACGAGATCGACGGAAAATGCATCGACCTCGATGGCTTTCATGACGGCTCCGTGCGCGGCAATACCTGCACCAATAACCGGCCGCCCGAGGATTATCCTTACGGCAACTTCGCTATCTCGATCAACAACGCCAGCATCGAGATGCAATCGAAGAACATCCTGATCGAAGGCAACCAGCTCACCGGTATGAAATTCGGCGCCATCTTCGCGCTTGGCGAAGGCCACATCATCCGCAACAATCGCATGACGCGCCTGAACACCGCGCATTGCAACGAAACGCACGACAAGTTCGGATGCCTCACGCTGGCGGGCGAGCCCGGATTTCTCGAAAGCGGCATTTATCTAGCCAAGGGCGGCGAGCGCCCCGCGCCGGCCCGCCACATTACCATCGAGAACAACATCATCAGCGGACACAGTATGGCGGCGCATTGCATCGAAGCCGCGCCCGGCGTCAAGCTTTCGGACAACACCATTCGCAACAATACCTGCACGAATGAGTGATCTGTCGCATGGCGCCAGCGCACCGCCGTTTCCGAGGCACTTCGACGGGAAGCGCTTCTTCAATCCCGACGCCCCGCAAACGCGCAGCTATCTGGATGCATTGCGCTGGAAGCTGACCAGCCGGCCGGAACCATCCGCACGTTTCGTCGCGGACGTGGAGCCATCGAAACCGCCATCTTCAGTAAAAGGCCACGAGCTCCGAGTAACGCTGATCAACCACTCCACGCTGCTGCTGCAGCAAAACGGCTCGAACATCTTGACGGATCCGATCTGGTCGGAGCGGGCAAGTCCGCTAGCGTGGATCGGTCCGCGCCGTCGCAGGAGCCCGGGAGTGCGGTGGGAGGATCTCCCCCGCATCGACGCTGTGCTGCTCAGCCACAATCACTACGATCATCTGGATCTTGCCAGCTTGCGGCGGCTGGCGGACGGTGGACAATGCCAATTCGTCGTTCCTCGCGGGGTAGCGCGTTTGCTGCGATCCCAAAGCATCGGTCCGGCCCACGAACTGAATTGGGGCGAATCCATGCCACTCGCCCGAACTACCATTCACAGCGTGCCCGCGGTGCATTCTTCGGCTCGGGGACTCTTCGATCGCAATCGGACTCTGTGGTGCGGATACGTCATGGAGACGGCGATCGGCACGGTGTATTTTGCCGGGGATACGGCTTTCGGCGGCCATTTCGCCGCGATCCGAGAGCGATTTGGAGCGCCGCGTCTGGCGCTGCTGCCGATCGGAGCATATGAGCCGCGCTGGTTTATGTCGCCAGTGCATATGGGCCCCGAGGACGCGGTAAGAGCCCATCACATCCTGGGCGCACAGAACAGCATAGCGATCCACCACGGCACCTTCCAACTGGGGGACGACGGCCTCGACACGCCAAAGAAGCGGCTCCGCGAGTGCGCCCCGGGCGATTCGTTTCTGGTACTGGACAATGGCCAGTCGGCGACGTTCGAATAATCGGATCACTTGATCAGTTCGACATCGACTGGCGCTGAGGTGTCGCCCGCGCACTCCAAGCGAAGCTTGAATGTTCCCGGCGGCAATCCCGACGGGAGCGTCGCGTTCACTTGCCTCACGCCTTCGTCGTTCGCCGCGGAGACATAAATGGCTGGAAGATTCATGCCGTTCAACAGCACGAGGAGCTGGTTCACGCCGCAGTCGTCGGGAACTCCGCGCGCCCAGAGGGACAAACAACTGCCGGCTCCCACTTTGACGCGCCCGCGCTCCCAGGTTCTGCCGTCGGTAACTACGGCTACCTGAAGTTGGTCGGAACCTTCGTCACCTTGATCTTCGGCGGCCACATCCACCGGAATGCGAACGGTATTGCTCCATTGGCTTTTCCGCACGCGCAGGCGAAGCGCGTGCCACTGCGCGTCGAGCCCTAGCGGGAGCTTGCAAACGGCCAGCCAACCGTCCACACCTATCTCCACGACTTCGCCGGGACGAAGTGCGTAGGGACCCACCTCGGCGTACACGTCGTCGGAGTTAAGTCCGGGCGTCGCGCTTCGAAAATAGATCGAGATATAGTCGTCCTGCACCGTCGAGAAACTGTGATCCCGGGTAATGCTATTCTCCACGCAGATGATTTCCGGGGCTGCGTCGTGCCCGGGCGCCGTGGACCACTTCCGGCGGCAGGTGACATGGGCGCGGTTGGAAAGCACACTTTCAAATTGAACCTCGGCGAAACCGGCCGTCCGAGCCATGGCCATTAAACACGGCACATTCGGTCCCACCCAGTTATCAAATTGCCCGCGCAGCTCGGTCCTCTCGTAGAATTCCAAAACGGGCGGAGCATTCAGGTCCGTGCCGTCATCGATCACATACGATTCCACATAGGCTGTGTCGGTTGTCAACGAGCACACGTTTTCCAGCGCCAGCAGCGGATGCTTCACGTGGTAAAGGACACCGAAGAATAGAACGATGTCGAACCGCCCAAGATCCTTGGATGACAGCCTGCAGATGTCACCTACTACGTATTCCGCGTTGGATTTCACCAGGTCGCGAGCCAGCAGAAACTTTTCATTACGAAACAGGTCGAGAGCCACCACATGGGCGCCCCGGCGCTCCATTTCGAAAGTGTAGAAACCGTCCCAGGCGCCTATATCCAGCACTCGTTTGCCGCGCAGGTCCGCGGGTATTTCGTATTGAGTCAGTCTATTTCGTAAGCTTTCGACGCTCAACAGGCCTGGGAGAACCTCGCCATTCGGTAATTCGATAGTGTGGTAAAAGCCCAGCCTCTCCAGTTCCTTAACTTGCTTTCTGGTCTCCTGCGTTATGGCTTCATTTCTCGCCTGGGACATGTCGCCTCATGCTACCGCGTCGTGACGATGAACGCATTTCCGATGCAGCCATTTGATTCCACCCTGACCGGCGCCGAAGCGGGCGCATCGTCCGGCCATCGCAGATCGATCAGGTTCGGACTCTGAAATTCGACCGCGGTCGGATGATCGCCGATCCACACGCGGACCGCCGCACCGGGCGCGCCGAAATTCAAGCCATAGATGGAAACCTGCTGGCCGTGCTTCAGGGGCGGTTGCTGAGAAGTCGCGTTGTCGACGATCCCCCCCAAGTTGATCGTCGGTGGTTGAAGATGAGCGAAAGCATCTTCCGCTAGCTGCCCCGTCCGAGGCGCTGCGGAAACCAACAAAGCCCAAGCGGCCACAGCGGGAATCACGGCCACTGCGGCGATCCAGATCCGGTTCACTCCTTCTAACAGGAGGAAAATCGTCAACAGCGTGATGGCGCGCCCGAGCCAGGTGTCCCAGGAAGCGCCGAATCGAAGCGTCACATGCCGCTGGCCGGGTGAGGCATGGATCAACTGAAATCCAATCGGATCGTTCTCGATAGTTGCACCGGCTCCGTCTGCCCGCCAGCCTGGATCGTTGTTGGCCTTGAGCAGCACGGCTTCGTTCGCGCCCAGGGTAACGTCAAAGGCAGCTTGTCCCGATGAAGTCCAATGCACCGCGACTGGACGCTTGCCCGTGGCCCACTTCACGTACTCGCTCAGAAATCGGTCATCGTCCGTCGAAGCAATCCGGGGCAGACTCGCCAGCGTTGGGAGATCCACCACCACCGCCTCGTGATCGTCGAAATTCGGCAGTCGGTAAATCCTGTCGCCTGCGCCGTTATCCCAAGCGACAGGCAGGGCGGCGAACCTCTCCGTCCGTGCGTACCAGTGAAAGTATTCCCGCGATGCGGCGGCGTGTACAACTAATAGAGGCGCATTCACGGCGCGCAACCACAACTCCGCGACGCGTCCGGAATTGGCGTCGCATCCGAACGCGATCTGGCGTTCCGCCCCAAAAATGAGAAAGTTCGTGGGATCTTGTCCCGGACCGCCCACCTGCGCGACATCGGTCCAGAGGTTCAGTGTGCTGTCGAGTTCGCCGGAGGAGAGAACGCGCGCGCGGCCGGCGTGCCCTTTCAGCCACATGGCAATCTGATATCCCACCTGTGTGCGCGGATCTTCTGCCTTCGGTTCAAACTTCCAGGCATGCGTGACGAAACGGAAAGAAAGGGCCGTGCCCACGGCGATCAGAACAGCCGTTGCCGCCGTGCGCGTAGGAGGGGGGACCATCGAGAGCAAGGCCGCGAGGAGCAGAGCCGTCCCGGCGCTCAGCTCGAGCAGGTAACGGTGCGGCAAAGGCAGAAGGTAGTTTCCCGCCGCCAGATAGGCCACCACAACCAGGCCCGAAAGCGCGGTCCAAACTGCGACCAGCGCGAGTTCAGACGGAACCCGTCGCCAGAAAGAAAACGCCAGCACCGCGAGCGTAATGGAGAGAATGATCCAGGTGGTGCGGTTCCAAGGCGCGGTGAGCATGGTGTGCCGGAACACAACGCGGTTGTATATCCGGGACGAGGCAAAATACGCGGGCGTCATCCAGAAAGCCGCGAGTCCGTAGGCGGCACCCGCCAAGCCCGCCACCAAAGTCACTGCGCGGACGATTCCGACATCGCGCCAGCGCGCCACGGCGATGCCGGCCAGGGGGAAGCTCAGCCCGATCAGGCCAGGCCAGCTAGTCAGGAAGACGGCGGCAGCGAGTACAGAAGCAAGCGTCCATCGATTGCGCCATGCGGCAGCCACCGCGAGCAGCATGAACGGAAGCGCAAAGGCGTGTGGCGCTTCGTCGTACCCAACCAGCGCCACGAAGCTCCAGGGCGCGTACGCATAAGGATGAGCCACCACGCGCACCAGCGGCAAGGCGTAGACCAGCGATGGAAACACGGCGTATGCGAGAGCGGCGAAAATGGCCGGCAATCGCGAGTGGAACAACTGCCGCCCGAGAACATACAAACACACCGGGGCAAGGGCATATCCGATGCCGCTCAGCAGATGAAACGCGTGCCCGATCGAGAGAAAAGGGATCAAGCCGGTTAGCGTTGGAAATATGGGTGGGTATAGAAAATGGAAGGGCGAGCCGCCATATTGCAAAGCGTTCCACATGGAGGAACGATCGCGAAACATCCGCGCGATGGCGATGTAGATGTATCCGTTGTTCCAGGGCTGGTTGGAAAGATCGGTTAGCAGCCAGGGACCCAGCAGCAGCAGATCGCCGATGAACAGGGCCGCGGCAATCAAAACGTCGGTGCGCTTGGGCAAGCCGATTATTGTCGCATGTTCCAGCGTGCGATCTTAAATTGATGCCCGATCCTGTCAGCGACCGCATGCGCGCCGATTGGAACCGCCGCGCCCGCGAAGACGCGCACTTCTACGTCGCCTTTGGCGGCCGCGATCAAACCGAGGAGGAATTTCTAGCGACTGCGGCCGACGTCCTCCGCTCCATCGAGGGGCAGCTCAAGCGTCTCCCAGCCAAGGCCAACCGCCGGACTTGGCGAGCGCTCGAAATCGGTTGCGGGCCCGGCCGTTTGGTGCGGCCGCTCAGCCGGCATTTTGGTGAAATTCACGGAGTAGATGTTTCCGACGAAATGATTGGTCTCGCGCGCCAGCGGCTGGCCGACATTCCGCATGCCCACTTCCACACCACGGACGGCGCGTCGCTGCCCCAATTTGCCGATGAATCGTTTGATTTCATTTATTCTTACGCTGTTTTCCAGCACATTCCCAGCCGCGATGTTGTCCTCGAAAACATGCGCGAGATTCGCCGCTTGCTCAAACCTGGCGGCGTATTCCATGGCCAGTTCAATGGCGCCGAGCCACCCGGCGACGCCGACACCTGGAGCGGCGTCAGCTTTTCGGCGGATGACATCCACGCTTTCACTCGCGAGAATGGCCTGCAGCTTCTGAACCTGGAAGGCGAGCACACGCAATACCTCTGGACCACGTGGTTTAAGGCGCTTTTCCCACCCCCCACCACCTACCCCCCACAACCCACAACCCACTCCCCACAACCTGTTATTCGCCGCATCACCAACGCCTATACTGGCGACTCTCTGATCCCGCAGCACGGGCGACATGCCGCGCTATCGCTTTGGATTAACGATCTTCCGCCTTCGCGCGATCTCAATCAGCTCGAAATTCTGGTGGACGGCGTCCCGGGCATTCTGGTCTACATCAGTCCAGCCGACCCGCAGGGCCTTCAGCAAGTCAATGCCTGGCTTCCCCCAGACGTCCGCGCCGGTCTTGTTCCCGTGGAGTTACGTGCGGATGGCCAGCCGCTGTGCCCCGTCGCTTTCGCGCGCATCGTTCCTGCCGGCCCTCTGGTGCCCCGCATCGTCTCGATTACCGACGGCGTGAATCGTGTTATGAGGAACGCAACCATCACCGGCGTGGTGAAGGTCCAGATCGAAGAAGTTATTTCGACCGATGCGGTCACCGCGACCATCGACAACCAGCCTGTGGCTCACCTGGACATCTTCCGCATCGACCCGCGCGTGCCGCGCCACAACCTCGACGTCGAATTGCCCAAGGGCTTGCCGCCCGGACCGCATACCCTGCGGATCCACATCGGCCCGCGGCGCGTTCTGACCGCACTCGTAACATGTTAGGAGCTTGGCTTCGGGCCGGGTTCGTCGCCGCCGCTGCAGTGATCCTCTCCTGGCAGCTCTTCGTCCGGCCTATCGTGGGGCAGGCGGATCAAGGTGATTTCACTCGCATGATCGGCCGCTTCGGCTACGGCGCCGTCGACAAGTCCGCCGAGTATGCTTTCCTTGCCCGAAAATATGTCCCCGATCCTAACGCCAGACTTCGCGTGTACGAACAGGTCAGTTCCGAGTACATTTTCGTCGGGACTGCAGTGTTGCTAAACAAGATTCTGTCCAGGGACGGCAGCTTGGACATCACGATCATTGGCTTCGTTCACGCGCTCGCGTTTCTGTATGCGTTTTATCGGCTGCTTGTAGTCACCGGGCCGCTTCGCGCAGGGCCGCTGATTTGGATATTGGCGTTGTTGGCTCTCACCGATGTCGGGTACGTTGCTTACTGGAACTCGTTTTACGCGGAACCGGCTTCGTGCATCTTTTTCTTATTGCTGCTGGGCGAGAGCATTGCGATTTGTCGTGCTCCAGAGGCCTCAAACTCGCAGTTCATTCGATGGGTTCTTTGGGCAGTCCTCTTCGTGATGGCGAAACCGCAGAATGCTCCGCTCGGTATCCTGATGGCGTTATTCATTTTCCGTCTGCGAGCTGACCGGATCGCGATCGCGAGCTCGTTAGCGATTTTAGCTGCGGCGGCGTTCATCATCGTGACGAGTCCGGTAGCGAATATGTGGTCGAGCACCTACGATCAAGTCTTCATGGCGATTCTCCCCGAATCGAAGACGCCGGCGCAGGACGCCCAGGCTCTGGGTTTGACTCCGGATTGGCTGAAATACTCGGGCACCGGCGCCTGGACGCAAGGAACCAACCTTTATGAAGCGGTGAAGAGCGGAGTAATCGGCAAAACCATCACGCACGGCACAATCGCGAGATTCTATCTGCTGCGGCCGGGTCGCATCTGGCGCCATGCCAAGCGCGTCTTGCCGGGTGCCTTCTCGCTGCGCCCTGATACGTGCGGCAATTTCGAACGGTCCGCTGGGTTCCCTCCGGGGGCCAAAAGCCAGACATTCGATGCATGGAGCGGCTTCCACGAGCACGGTCTCGAGGCCGTGGGCAAGCTCATCCTGATCGCGCTGCTCTTATGTCCGATCATGTGTGCCGCAGCATGGTTTCGCGCGGGCCGCGAGGCCAGGCGCCCGATCGAGTTCTTCGGATTGCTCAGTATCTGCTGCCTGCTATCCTTTGTGATCGCCATCTGCGGCGATGCCTGGGACACCGTGAAGCATCTCTTTATTTTCAACTTGTTGCTTGACACCTGGATGGTGGCTAGCGTTGCATTCCTGTTTCAGTACGTTCGTAAGGTGCTGTACGGCATATAGATATAATCCTTGACGACCCACTACATCTGGGGGTACTCTTGCAGACATGCCGCAAAGCCCGACCGGGGCACGAACAGCGCAAAAAGAGGGAAAATAGAAATGGGACTTCTCACAGTAGATCTCAACCGTTTTGGCAACGACAGGATTTCCGAATTGCAGCCAACCAGCAAAAAAGCTCTCCGCTCCACCGAACGCAAGGGCGTTAGCTTTCCCAAGTACTTCACCCAAAAGCTCGAAGCGGGAAAAACCCCGTACGACGAGATCGCCTGGGAGCTGCGTACCGCTGCGATTGCCAGCGACAAGGGCGCCATCATCTTTGAACAAGATGAAGTGGAGGTGCCGGCCGATTGGTCCCAAACGGCCACCAACATCGTTGTCAGCAAGTATTTCTACGGCAAGATGGGCTCGCCGGAGCGCGAGCGCAGCGTCCGCCAACTGGTGCATCGCGTAGTCGACACCATCGCGGATTGGGGCGCCTATGGGCGCTATTTCAAAACCCGCGACGACGCCGAGAATTTCCGCAACGAGCTGGCGCACCTGATGCTCACCCAGAAGGCCTGCTTCAATTCGCCGGTCTGGTTCAACGTGGGCGTTCAAGAAGCCCGCGGCTATGGCTATTACTATGACGAAGCCACCGATAACATCGCGAAGTTGAAGAAGGGCGAATCGCGCCCGCAATGTTCGGCCTGCTTCATCAATTCCGTGAAGGACTCGCTGGAATCCATCTTCGACCTCGCCAAAACCGAAGGCATGCTGTTCAAGTGGGGCTCGGGCTCCGGCACCAACCTTTCGCCTTTGCGCGAAGAAGGTGGTGGACTCGGGGGCGGCGGCTCAGCTTCGGGACCACTCAGCTTCATGAAGGGCTTCGATGCCTTCGCGGGCGTCATCAAATCCGGCGGCAAGACGCGCCGCGCCGCGAAAATGGTGATCCTGAATATCGATCACCCCGATATCGAGTCGTTCGTGTGGTGCAAAGCCAAGGAAGAGAAGAAGGCTCACACGCTGATCGACGCGGGCTATGATGCCGCGATTGATGGCGACGCCTACGGCTCCATCTTCTTCCAGAACGCCAACAATTCCGTGCGCGTCACCGACGAGTTCATGGAAGCGGTTGCGGCGGATGGCGATTGGTGGACCCGATCGGTTGCCAACGGCCAGCCCAAGAAGCGCTACAACGCCAAGGAGCTGCTGCGCCAAATCGCCGAAGCCACCCACCAGTGCGGCGATCCTGGCATGCAGTACGACACTACGATTAACCGCTGGCATACTTCAAAGACCACGGCGCGCATCAATGCGTCGAATCCCTGTTCGGAGTACATGTTCCTGGATGACTCGGCCTGCAATCTGGCGTCGTTGAACCTGATGAAGTTCGTCGGCCCGGGCGGCGAATTCGACGTCGAAGCATTTCGCCATGCCTGCGACACCATCACGCTCGCGCAGGAGATCATCGTCGATAGCGCTAGCTATCCCACCGAAAAGATCGCCCGCAATTCGCACGATTTCCGACCGCTCGGCTTGGGCTACGCAAACCTGGGCGCGCTGCTGATGTCGATGGGCATCCCGTACGACAGTCCGGCGGGCCGTGATTGGGCCGGCGCCATCACAGCCGTGATGTGCGGACAAGCGTACCTGACCAGCGCCCGGATCGCGGAAGCGGTCGGACCGTGCCCGGGTTACGCCGTCAATGAGGATTCATTCCTCGATGTCATCCTGATGCACGGCAAAGCCGTCAGCGGCATCGATAGCAAGCGCGTTCCGGAGGATCTCTTCGCGGCTGCGGTCAATTGCTGGAACGACGCCTATACTCTGGGCGAGCGCGCTGGCTTCCGTAACGCGCAGACCACCGTTCTGGCTCCCACCGGCACCATCGGCTTCATGATGGATTGCGACACCACCGGCATTGAGCCCGATCTCGCGCTGGTCAAATACAAGAAGCTGGTAGGCGGCGGCATCATCAAGATCGTCAATAACACTGTGCCGCAGGCCCTCATCAAGCTCGGCTACACGCCCGAGCAGGTGGAGATGATCGTCACTCATATCGATGCCACCGGCACCATCGAAGGCGCGCCGGCTCTCAAGGACGAGCACCTGCCGGTATTCGATTGCAGTTTCCGTCCCCAGAACGGCAAGCGCTCCATCCACTATATGGGCCACGTGCGGATGATGGCCGCGACGCAGCCGTTTATCTCCGGCGCGATTTCGAAGACCATCAACATGCCCGAGGAGTCCACCGTGGAAGAGGTGATGGACGCCTACATGGAAAGCTGGCGCCTGGGGCTGAAGGCCGTTGCAATCTATCGCGATAATTCCAAACGCGCGCAGCCGCTGAGCTCGAGCACCGGTAAGGGCGAGAAAAAAGCGACGTCGACTGCAATGGTCCCGGCCGCGACGGTCGAGAGGATCGTCTATCGTCCGGTGCGGCGCAAGCTGCCAGACGAACGGCAATCGCTCACGCACAAGTTCTCCATCGGCGGCCACGAAGGCTACATCACGGTCGGCATGTACGAGGACGGAACGCCCGGCGAAGTTTTCATTTCCATGGCCAAGGAAGGCTCCACCATCAGCGGATTGATGGACAGCTTCGCCACCAGCATCAGCTACGCGCTGCAATATGGTGTGCCGCTGAAGTTCTTTGTCGACAAGTTCAGCCACGTTCGTTTTGAGCCGAGCGGCTGGACGGGCAACCAGCAGGTTCCGTACGCCAAGTCGATCATGGACTACATTTTCCGCTGGCTGGGCGCGAAGTTTCTGGGCCCCGAATACGCGGTGTCGGAAGCCGGTGACGCGGCAGTGCTGCGCCCAACCGAGCCTGAGCCGCAGCAGTCGCTCGCATTCACGCCGGCCGTCAGCGACGCTCCGCTGTGCTCGGAATGCGGTGGCTTCATGACCCGCAACGGCAGTTGCTACAAGTGCGAGAACTGCGGCGGGACCAGCGGCTGCAGCTAGCCGAAACACGATTCATCACGATTTGGTGGGAGGCGTTATTCCTCCTTTTCCTTGGGGCGGCTCGCTTGAGCCGCCCATTTTCATTGATGCATGTCAGCTACACTAATTCTCAGCGGTAGCAGTTATGGCCACTCGAACACTACTCACTTTCGAACAATTCGAGAAATACCCGGATGACGGCCACAAGCACGAGCTTCTGCGAGGAGAGCACATCATCTTGCCTCCGCCGAAATTTGATCACAGCCAAATCCAGCATAAGCTGCTTTATGTTCTTGGGGCTTACATGCGCCAGCGCCGTCTTGGCGACGTGATGATGGAAGTCGGTTTCCGCTTGTCTCCGGATACTTGCCTGCAACCGGATGTCAGCTTTGTAAGGACCTCCCAAATCGAACAGCCACGGCCGCGCGGATATCTCGAGGGCTCTCCCGCTCTCGCCATCGAGGTCGCTTCCGAAGCCAACACCGCCGCTCAACTCGATCTCAAGATGGAACTTTACTTTGCGCACGGTGCCGAGGAAGTCTGGGTTGTCTACCCACAAACCCGTCGCGTCCGCGCGCACTTCCCGGATGGCCACAGCGAAACGCTAGCCACCGAATTGCGTTCTGCTCTTTTCCCGGGCTGGTCCGCCCCGCTCTCCGTCATATTCGCGGATTGACTGGAATTGTTATAGCGATGATCCGTGCCGTGCAGAGGGGATAGGGTCACTGTCGACTGTCGACTGAAGACCCGGCCGTGCGTCCCTCCGGAGAGACGCTACGTCGGGCCTTAGTGGACTCCCGGACCAAGGAAGGAGCCACAACCTGGACACGGTCTGATTATATTCCGATCATGCTTCGACAGACCCGTTTTAGGGGTTAATACCGTCCTGAACGTACCATTACATGTTGCAAAACGCTCCCAACGCTGACATCGTCCTTTCGTCTCGTGTGTCGGATTACATTGACTAGCAAATCGACATTATCTTACCTTGCTAGACTCAAACCTAATGACCTCGCCTCGCGCCGTCCTCTGGGATCTCGATGGCACGCTAGTCGATTCGGAACAACACCACTGGCTCGCCTGGCGCGACAGCATGGCCGCCGAAGGCGTGCCGCTTACACACGAGCAGTTCCTCAAAACCTTCGGCCTGCGCAATGACGCGATCGTCCCGCAATGGATCCCCGGCGCAACCACCGAGCGCATCGAGCGGATCGCCGACGCCAAGGAGCGGCTCTATCGCCAACTGGTCCGCGAAGGCGGCCTCGCTCCGCTGCCGGGCGCGGCCGAATGGACCCAACGCCTCGCCGCTGACGGCTGGCTCCAAGCCATCGCCTCCTCCGCTCCGCGCGAGAACATCGACGCGGTGCTGGCGGTCATCGGCCTCGCGTCCGTCTTTCAAGCGATGGTCTCGGCCGAGGATGTCACGCTCGGCAAACCCGACCCGCAGGTCTTCCTGACGGCGGCATCGCGTCTGGGCTCGGCTCCCGCGCGGTCTATCGTCGTCGAAGATGCGGCCGCCGGAATCGAAGCTGCCCGCCGCGCCGGAATGCCGAGCATCGGAGTCAGCCGCAAAGGATCACCGCTGCCCGCCGATCTCGCCGTAGCGTCCCTGGCCGATCTCCCGCCGGATGCCTTCTCGCTGCTGCTGACTTCTGAGTTCTGAATTCTGTATTCCTCTCCGTCCCTTTCCCCATATACAATTGAAGGTAGGGAGCCGATGAGTACTTAGTGCCCGGAAAAGCCTTGCACGTTTGGACGGTTTTCGCGTCACCCTGTTATAGGCATGGCGCCGGCACTGGGCACAATCCGGGTATTCATCGGGGATGAGGCATTCATGAGCGACCGTGGCGCCCCGTCTCAAACCGACTCAGCTGCCTATCTAGCGGCGCAAGAGCTGCAGAACCGCTTTATTTCCGATAATTTACGCCGTATCTTCCTATTGATCTACCGGATCGTGCGGAACGTGGACGACGCCCAGGATCTCACCCAGGAGGCTTTCATCAAGGCGCTCCAGCGGCAGGATCAGCTCAAGGATTCGGACAAGGCCGCGCACTGGCTGTCGCGCATTGCCAGCAACACCGCTATCGATTTTCTGCGCCGCAACGGCAAGGTAAATTTCTGCGAGATTGACACTCTGGTGGAACCATTGAGCGAGCCGTCGGAAACGCCTGAGCAGGCCGTGCTTCGCTCCGAACACCGGGCTTACCTGGAAGAGGGCTTAGCGGTGCTCACGGACCGCGAACGAACCGCTTTGCTGCTGCGGGATATCGAAGATCTGCCCGCCGAGCTGGTCGCCGAGCACATGAATTGCTCGAAGGCCACCGTGCGCTCGCACATCGCCAACGCCCGCATCAAGATGAAGCGCTACATGGAGCGCAGCCGCCGTCCGACGGCGAGGAAACCCTCATGAAGCGTCTGTTCTTGAAGCACGCGACGGAAGCACAAATCGCGCTGTTTGCCGGCGGCGATCTGGGACGCTGGGAGCGCTGGTGTGTCGCGCGGCACGTCGCTCGCTGCCCTCAATGCCAGCACGAAGTCCAGGCTCTGCGCGAGGCCGGCACCCAACTTCGAACGCTCGCGGCGGAAATGCCCGAGTTGCCAAACGGACTGAGTTGGAATCGTCTTTCCCAGGAGATCAGTGGAAACATCCGCGTGGGATTGGCTGCCGGCGAGGCCATTGCTCTGTTCGATAAGCCGGCGCCAGCCAGACACCGGCTAGGCTGGAACGCAGCGCTAGTGGTGCTGGGCGCCACGGTGGTTTTCGGAATCGCTTTTTGGACCAGTCTTCCTACGCAGCAGGCCGAGCATCTGCTGGCGTCGTTGAAACGCATTCGAACCGAACGAATCGGCACAGTGATTCATTCCTCCGCGGCGGTGCCCGAGGAGGCGGTGGTTGAAGCGTCGTCAGCGGGAATCCAAGTGAAGGAGAACGGTCGCACGCTGTCGCTGATGCAGCCGCGCTCCGATGGTGCGACGGTTTCAATAAGCATGCAAGGCTCAGCCGGTGTTCGCTTTGTGGATGCCGATACCGGCCAGGTGACCACAAACAAGGTTTACTATGCGGAGCAGTAGTATTCTGCTGGGCTCCGTGTTGGCGCTGTTGCCTTTGAACGGCGTATTGTCGGCCTCGGCCCTTCCCAAGATCGATTTCCCGGCGGATTCCCCGGTCGACTTAATCTCGGCCGATTACGGTGAGTCCAACGAGACCCCGCGGGGTGGTGGGCTGCTGCTCGATTTTCACGCTGCACTGTCGTTGCGCAACTCCGGCCAGCGCAAGATCCGAGGCATCACGCTTCTGGTGAGCACTCAGGAAGTCACGCCGGGCGGCAAGGGGTCGGTGACCCTAACCAGCCTGGATGTCGGCCCGCAGGAAACCTTCCCGGTGCGCATCGATCTGCGCTTGCTGCGGCCGTTGCAGGCTTCCTCAGGTGTTCCGGTGCAAATCGGGTTGGACGGCGTGCTGTTCGACGATCTAAGTTTCTACGGCCCCGACAAACTGAGCTCGCGCCGCACCATGACCCTGTCGGAATGGGAAGCGCGGCGGGACCGGCACTACTTCAAATCCGTGCTGGCGGCCGGTGGTCCTGAGCGGCTGCGGCAGGAAATGCTCGAAAGCCTGACCCACGAAGCGGATCGTCCAAGTTTGGATGTGCAAGTGGTGCGGGGTGGGCGAGCTACCAATTTCGAGCCCGAAAAACAGGTCCAGTTTGCATTCCTCCGTTTGCCGGATTCGCCCGTCGAGCCGGTGGATGGGATGGCGCGCATCGCGGGCAATGAAGCGCGAGCGCCGCGTCTGGAAGTGAAGAACCGCTCGGACCGCTCCATCCGATACCTGGAGGTCGGGTGGATTCTACACGATCAGACCGGCCGTGAGTTTCTGGCCGGCTCGGTTCCCGCCGAGCTGAATCTGGCGCCCGGCAAACAGAGCCGGATTTTCGAAAATGCCACGCTCAAGTTTCCGCAACTGGGATCGCAACCGCTGGCCATCGAGAGCATGACTGGCTTTGTCAGCAGCGTTGAGTTTGCCGACGGCACGCTTTGGATTCCTACTCGCGGCGATTTGGGCTCACCGCAACTGCAGCGCGTCATGGCGCCCTCGGATGAAGAACAGCGGCTTGCGCGGATTTATCGCAAGAAGGGCCTCAACGCGTTGATCGCGGAACTCAACAAGTTCTAACCCATGAACCTCGTCAAAATCCTGTCGGCTTCCGTCGTCCTGCTGGCTTGTGTCGCTTCCGCTCAGCAAGGCAGCCAGCCTAACGATAAGACCGACGTCTATCTCCAGAACGACAAACCCAAGAATTCAAAGGACTCGAAGACTCGTACCATCCAAGGCACAGTGAAGGACTCCTCGGACAATCCGCTGCCTGGCTCCATCGTGCAGTTGAAGGATATGAAAACTTCGAAGATCGTTGACTTTATTACCAAAGACGATGGCAAATACACTTTTAGCGATCTTCCCATGGATATCAATTACGAGCTCGCGGCGAAGCACAGCGACTTGACGGCGGCGGCGAAAAAAGTCAGCATTTACGATACCCGCAAAATCGTGATTTTGAACTTCCAGCTCCCGGCCGCCAAGCAGTAAGATGTTATACTCGTGGTTGCGGCGGTAGGCTGCCGCATTTCCCGCACGTATTCCTCGGGGCGTGGCTCAGCCTGGTAGAGCGCCTGGTTCGGGACCAGGAGGTCCGGAGTTCGAATCTCCGCGCCCCGACCAAATATCCTTCCTGTTTTCATTCAAATACCGCACTTGATGGGTTGCTCTTTTCGGTGGGCAACCCGGAATTTTGCCCTTCTCGCCCACCTTCACTTGCAGAGTGGCGTTACCATCTTATTCACCGGAGGATTACTACATGGAAGAGTCGCACATTGGACCGCATCTCATCACGCGGACTGCTGCGCTTGGCCTGGCAATCATGATGACGGTCGCCGTAACACGAGTCCACGCACAGGATTTCTCTGAAGTGAAATCGGCGCTCGTGGATTATTCGAAGACAGACGTGGAAGCGCGCAAAGAGTGCACGCAGATTGGTAAGTTCAAGTCGAAAGAGATCGTGCAGATTACGGCTACGGCGATCCCAGCGACCGACGCGTCCCCCTCCTATTGTCGCGTCACCGGCCTGCTCGATCCCGAGATTGCGTTCGAGGTGAGCCTGCCGGCCAAGTGGAATGGACGCTTTTACATGATCGGCAACGGCGGTTTTGCTGGTGATGCGTTGGATAATCCCGGCCGCGTCGCGCAGCGGAATGAAGCCCTGAAACTGGGATTCGCATTCGCGCAGACAAACACTGGCCACTACGCAGCCAAGGAGCCTGGCGCAACTTTCGTCCTGAGCAATCCACAGAAGGCGATCGACTACGCCTACCGCGCGGTACATTTAACTGCCAAGACGACCCGAGAGATTACGAAGGCGTATTACGGCAAATCAATTTCCTATGCCTACTGGAACTCCTGCTCGAACGGCGGCCGCCAGGGCCTGATCGAGGCGCAGCGCTTCGTCGACGATTTCGACGGCATCGTGGTCGCCTCGCCGTGGGTCGATCAGACCGGCTTCACGGTTGGCGCGATTTGGAATCAAAAGGCGCTGAGCCAGGTCTCTCTTACGCCCGCCAAGCTGGCGCTGGTGGCCGGCAAGGTGATGGAGAAGTGCGATGCGATCGACGGTCTTAAGGACGGCCTGATCGACGATCCGCGGAAATGCAGCTTTGATCCGGCGCGCGATGTCCCGGTCCTGCAATGCCGGTTCGGACAATCCGGATTGCCTGACAGCCGGACAAGCAGCGGCGATTGCCAAAATCTACAGCGGACCGTCGTCCAACGGCAAACCTTTCTTCCCCGGCTACATGCCGGGCAGCGAATCCGTGGTGCCCAGCCTTTTCGGCGGCGGCGCACCGGGCAGTGCGTGGCTAAACGTGATCGTTACTACCCAACCGGACCGTAAACCCGCGGATTTTAACCTCGCTGAAGGAGCGATCCAGTATCTGGCCCCCAAGCCTCCCAAGCCCAATTACGATTACCAGACGTTCGACTTCGATCGAGATATTCCCCTGCTCGACGACTGGAGCAAACTGGCGGATGCAAAGAATCCCGACTTGTCGAAGTTTAAGAAGCGCGGCGGAAAGCTCTTGATGACGTATGGATGGGCGGATTCGATCCTACAGCCGATGATGGGCGTGAACTACTACGAGCAGGCCGTGGCCAAGAACGGTCCGGATACGACGGATTTCTTCCGCCTGTTTATGGCGCCGGGAATGGGGCACTGTGGCGGAGGCTCCGGGCCAGATCGGCACGATGCGATGACGGCGATGATCGATTGGGTGGAGAAGAGCAAAGCTCCCGATTCCATGCTGGCGACCCGTGTGGTCGACAATCAGGTTGTGCGAACGCGCCCGCTCTGTCCGTATCCACAGATCGCGCGTTACTCCGGGCAAGGCAGCATCGACGATGCGGCCAATTTTCGCTGTGTTGCGCCCTAAACCGCTGTTGGACAGTGATATTTTAGACAGGGACGGCCGAACCAGATTCAGGGGTCCAATTCAGGAGGTGCCGAATGCGACAGGATCGAACGAGCCGGCGGCAAGCGATTCAATGGCTGGGAGCATGCGCCATTCCCCTGTTGGCTCCCGGCGTCGCGCGTGCCGACGATCTGCCGCTTCACACTACCGGAATCGAGCATTTTGGATTCACCGTGCCCGACCCAGAGGCTACCGCGAAATTCTACGGAGGCATTTTCGATCGGCAGCTGTTTCAGGAAAAAGATCCGCCACCGAGGTTTTATGTCAAACTCGGCACGGGATACATCGCGTTCGGCGGAAATCAGACCGTAACTCCAAGTATCGATCACTTCTGTGTACTGATCGAGAATTATCAGCCGCCGGAAATGCGCAAGAGCCTGGAAGCCGCGGGTGTTACGATGTCGCCCGGTCCGTTTGGAATGGCGCTGGATCCCGACGGTCTGCGGCTGCAGTTGTTGCGCGTACCTGGCGGCTTGGCGAAGACCATCATTCCCGCGTACCGTCTCTCACAGGAAGAAGCGCTTTTTGAGGCCATTGCGCCAGATCATGTGATGCTGCATGTTTCCGATCTGGATCGGTCCGTCGGATATTATGAGAAGCTTTTTGGGCCTGTAGCGTCGCGTAGCAAAAAGCCTGAGCGCGTTTGGTTTGGCGCAGCCAACACCAAGCTCGGATTAGAGCTCGCGGCCAGTGGCGAAAAACCCAGCATTCATCATATTTGTATGCGCGTCGCAGGATTCGATAAGAAATCGGCGATGGAAAAGCTCAAGCGCGCCGGCATTGAGACCACCCTGGGGGACGAGGGATTGGTCCGCTTCCGCGATCCGAACGGGTTTGTGATGGAATTAAAGGGCGAGGCCTAGAGGAAGCTATGCGAAGCGGAATCATCATCGCGGTTGCTGTAATCGGCTGGTCGCCGTTGGTTGCAGCCGCCGAACTTAACGTGAATGATCGCGCGGCGGATGGCACAACGCCGCTCCACTGGGCGGTTCACGCGGACGATCTCGCGAAGGTGAAATCGCTGCTCGCCGCTGGCGCCGACCCTAAGGCGCAGGACCGGTACGGGCTCACTCCCGTTAGGCTGGCCTGCGAGAACGCGAACGCCATCATCTTGAGGGAGCTGTTAGATGCCGGCGCCGATCCGAATTCGCCCGACCCTCAGGGCACTACCGCGCTGATGATCGCGGCGCGTATCGAAGGCGGAACAGAAGCAGTGAAGCTACTCCTGGAACGAGGCGCCGCCGTAAACGCCGTTGACTCCGTGCACTCGACGGCGCTCATGTGGGCCGTGCGAAGCAACCATCCGGAAGTGATCGGCCTCCTCATTCACCATGACGCCGAAATCAACGCGCGCACTCGAAAGGGGGACCCTCCGGCGTGGAGGGCTCCGGATTCAGGCGGTGGATCCCACGGACTCGGCATCGTTCGTGGCGGCTGGCCGGAGCGCGGATATCGAGAACCGACGCCCGGCGAAATGACCGCGCTGCTCTATGCCGCTCGCGACGGCCGTATCGAGATCGCGCGTACGCTGATTGCCGCGAATGCAAATGTGAACCAAGTGGAGGTCAATGGGGTTTCGCCGCTGCTGATGGCGATTTCTAACAATCACATCGACGTCGCGCGCTTGTTAGTCGATCATGGCGCCGATGTGAACGCCGTGGATTGGTGGGGCCGCACGCCGCTGTGGACCGCGGTGGACCTGCGTGATTTGGAAGTGAACAAAACCGATGACAACGGTGTGGATCGGCCAGCCGCATTGCGACTGATTCAGGAGCTCCTTGATCGCGGCGCGAATCCGAACGCGCGAACGAAGGAACAGCCGCCCCTGCGCCGCTGGCTCATGCCGCTCAGCGACATTTCCTGGGTGGATTTCACCGGTCAAACTCCATTCCTACGCGCGGCGCTGTCGGCCGACCTGGCCGTGATGCGCCTGCTCTTGGACAAGGGTGCCGACGCCAACATCGCGACCTACGCCGGAACAACTCCGCTGATGGCGGCCGCTGGAGTGAATTATGTGGGCGGTCAAACCTACAGTGAATCGAAGCAGTTTTTGGAGGCCGTGCAACTCTGCCTCGAAAAAGGCGCGGATATTAACGCCGTGAATTCCATGGGGATTACCGCCGTGATCGGCGCTGCGAATCGCGGATCGGACGACATCATCGAACTTCTGGTGAAAAAGGGCGCTTCGCTCGATGTGAAGGATAAGCAAGGACGCACGCCCCTGGTTTGGGCCGAAGGAGTTTTCCTCGCCACCAATCCACCGGAAAAGAAGCCGAGCACGATGGCGCTGATTAAAAAACTGACGTCGCAATGAAGACGCTGCTCACATGCCTGATTGGTTTCGCCGCGCTGGGCTGCTCTCCGTGCCATGCTCAGGACCGCGCACTGATCGATCGATATTGCGTCGGCTGCCACAACGAAAAGACTCGCTCCGGCAATCTCGCGATCGACAAATTGGATTTCGCGCATCCCGGCAATAGTGCGGAGACTTGGGAAAAAGTGATTCGAAAGGTTCGCGCCGGAATGATGCCGCCCGCCGGGATGCCGCGTCCAGAACGTCCCACTCTGGACGATTTTGCAACCAAGTTGGAACTCGCGCTGGATAGCGCCGCCGCGGCCAAGCCAAATCCAGGAACCACCGGCCTGCATCGCCTGAATCGCACTGAATATGCCAATTCCATTCGCGATCTGCTCGATCTGGAAATCGACCCCAGCACGCTGCTTCCAGCGGACGATTCGAGCGAAGGCTTCGACAATATCGCGGATGCGCTGGCCATCTCGCCCGCGCTGCTGGAACGTTACGTTGCCACAGCTACCAAAATAAGCCGCATGGCCGTCGGCGACCTTGGCACCACTCCGTCCACGGTCACCTATCGCGTTCCGTCCGACTTATCGCAGAGCGATCACATCGAAGGTCTGCCACTGGGCACGCGGGGCGGAATTCTGGTGCGGAATGTCTTTCCTCTCGACGCTGAATACGCGATCAAGATTCACGCCAAGGCCGCGAACATCGGGCTGGGTTCGCCCGGCTTCCTCGACAACGAGCTGGAAGTGACGCTCAACGGCGAGCGTATCAAGTTGGCGAAGGCCGCCGGGACGCTCGATCTGCGCCTCCCGATCAAGGCTGGGCCGCAAGCGCTGGGCGTTGCGTTCGTCAAAAAGAACCCTCCGGGCGCCGACGATATATGGCAGATTTTTCCGAACAATTCCGGAGTACAGAGTGTCGCCATCACCGGACCCTTTAGCCCCACCGGCGCGGGTGACACACCGAGCCGGCGTCGTATTTTCGTCTGCAGGCCGGTCGCGGCTACTGATCCCGCGGCCTCTAAAGAGGACGACGATCTGGCATGCGCGAAAAAGATCTTGTCAACGCTTGGGCGGCGGGCCTACCGGCGTCCGCTCTCCGACTCCGATCTCGAGACGCTGATGGGCTTTTATAAATCCGGACGTCACGACGCCAGTTTCGATGCCGGCATCGAGCAAGCTTTGGCCCGCGTGCTCATCGATCCACGATTTGTCTTCCGCTTCGAGCGTGAGCCGGGAAATGTTCCGCCGGGCGCCGCATATCGAATCAGCGATCTCGAACTCGCGTCGCGGCTTTCGTTTTTCCTTTGGAGCAGCATCCCGGATGACGAACTTCTGGATCTTGCGATTCAGAACAAGCTGCATGAGCCTGCGATCCTCGAACGTCAGACTCGGCGATTGCTCGCGGATCCACGCTCGGAAACGCTCGCGACCAACTTCGCCGGCCAGTGGCTTTATTTGCGAGAGCTGAAGAATCAGCGGCCACTCTCGCCGGGTTTCAACGAGAACCTGCGCGACGCGTTCCGTCATGAGACCGAGTTGTTGTTTGAGAGCATCGTGCGCGAGGATCGCAGTGTCGTGGACCTGTTGAACGCCGACTACACGTTCGTCGACCAGCGCCTGGCGGCGCATTACGGGATGCCTGGCGTTCACGGAACCCAGTTCCGCCGCGTCGCGATACAAGACGACGCGCGCCGTGGTTTGCTTGGACAGTCCAGTTTTCTTCTAGTGACCTCGGTGGCCAACCGCACCTCACCGGTGGCGCGCGGCAAATGGATCTTGGAAAATATTCTTGACTCGCCTGCGCCGCTGCCTCCGCCGAACGTGCCCCCGCTCAAAGGGGACGAAGGCACTCCACAACCCACCTCGCTGCGCGCGCGAATGGAAGAGCATCGCAAGAATCCAACCTGTGCGGCGTGCCACAAGATTATGGATCCAATCGGATTTTCGCTCGACAACTTCGATCTGATTGGGACCTGGCGTACCGCCGACAGCGGCGAGCCGATCGATGCTACTGGACAGCTTGTGGATGGCACCAAGCTCGATGGGCCCGCGAGCCTGCGAAATGCGCTCCTGAGCCGCTCGGACGTATTCGTCCGCACCGTTACCGAAAAGCTTCTGACCTACGCGAGCGGTCGCGCGCTCAAGTATTACGATATGCCTGTGGTTCGCTCCATTGCGCGCGATGCCGCCAAGAACGACAATCGTTTTTCGGCACTCATTCAGGGCATTGTGAGGAGCGATCCATTTCAGATGAGAATGAAGCAATCTGAGTCTTCGTCCCCGGGAGGACAGCCATGAGTTTCAATACAAAAAAGCATCTGCCACGCCGGACTTTCCTGCGCGGTGTGGGCGTGACGGTGGCTTTGCCGCTGCTCGATTCAATGGTGCCCGCGCAAACTCCGCTGGCGCGGACGGCTGCCAATCCAGCCAGCCGCTTGAGCTGTATCTACGTGCCGCACGGGGCCACGATGTACAAATGGACTCCGGCGACCGAGGGCTCCGGATTCGCGTTCACCGAAACGCTGGCGCCGCTCGAAAAGCTGCGCGATCGGATCTGTGTCGTCTCAAACCTGGCGCATCCGGCCGCTGGTGGAGCGGGTTCGGACGCGGGCGCCGACCACGCGCGATCCGCTGCGGTGTTCCTGAGCGGTGTTCATCCGGAAAGAGAAAACATCCGCGTTGGCCCAACCATCGATCAGATCGTTGCGCAACAGCTCGGCCAGGACACGCCGCTTCCGTCTCTCGAACTGTCCATCGAAGATGTGGCTCTGAGCTGCGGCTCCGGTTACGCCTGCGCATACTCGAACACCATTTCCTGGAAGACGCCCACTACGCCTCTTCCCATGGAAAACAATCCGCAGGTGGTGTTCGAAAAACTTTTTGGCGACGGCAGCAACAATGCCGACCGGCAAGCCAGAAAGCAATTGAGCCGCAGCTTGCTCGATTCGGTGATGGAAGAGGCGGCTACGCTCCAACGCGACCTGCCGGCAGCGGATCGCACGCGCCTCGCCGAGTATTTGGATGACATACGCGAGATTGAGCGCCGCATCCAAAAGGCCGAGCAGCAGGCTCGGACCGATGTGAAATTGCCGGATTCGCCAACCGGTGTGCCGGAGGCTCTAGACGAACATTTCAAAATTATGTTCGACATGCAGGTGCTCGCCTTCCGGGCCAATATCACGCGCGTCGGTACCTTGATGTTCGCCCGTGATACCAGCGGGGCAGTGTATCCGCAGAGCGGCGTGCGCGAAGGCTTCCACGTCGCGTCCCATCACGCCAACAATCGCGCCAACATGGATAAATATGCGCTGATCAACAAGTATCACGTGCAGATGCTGGCCTACTTCCTGGACAAATTGAAGACGACCCCCGATGGCGAGGGCAACATGCTCGACCACTCGCTGGTGCTGTATGGCAGCAGCATGAGCAACGGCAACCAGCACGACCACGATCCGTTGCCCGTTGTGCTGGCTGGCGGCGCTTCCGGCCAACTCAAAGGCGGACGGCACATGCAGTACCCAGAGCACACGCCCATGTCGAACCTCCTGCTGACCATGCTCGACAAGCTCGGGGTTCAAGCGGATCACCATGGCGACAGTACGGGCAAGCTGGAGATCTGACCTCAGCCCCGCTGCGGCCCGCAGTGGCGGAAGATAGAGCGCTTGTCGTTGTGGTGATGCAGCTTCGCGCAATACGGACGTGTGCGTTTACGGGCCACAAGAAAAACCTCACCCGCCGCTAGCATGCCCAGCGGAGGTCCAATGAAATAGATCCAAAGTGCGTGCCAGTAGCTGGCATATACCGCGGGGCCCAACGTCCGGGCGGGATTCGTGCTCATACCGGATAAGGGAGATTCGAAAGCGATGTATGCCGCAACCAAGATGGCGGCAAAGTAATGTGTATAAGGCGCCAAGACTTCGTGATTGGACGTGAACAAGATCGCTCCCATCAAGAGAAACGAGATGGCCAGGTCAGAAACAAACGCGATGGTGTTGACATAGAACACTTCGCCGTGAATGCTGGGCAGCGTGGCGGCGTAGCGGACCGCTTTGTGGGCCGGCGCGCCTTGCAGCACCAGCGAGGCCAGCGCCACGCCGGAGATCGCGCCCAAAAATTGCGCGACGCAATAGAAAACCGCATCCCACGATGCCATTTTCCCCAGTCGATAAAACGTGAATGTCACTGCGGGATTGAAGTGCGCTCCAGACTGCTTGCCCCACGGTGAAAGGACGATCACGATGATGGTCGCGCCCATCGCCAAGCCCATCAATATCCGCCGAACAGCGTCGCTCGGCAGGTGTCGCTGGATTGGCGAAGCGGGATGCCATAACAACGTTGCAACCGTACACGCAGAGAACAGGTAGAAGCCGGTCTCTCCTGCTTCCATCAGGTATTCGGGCCAGTGAAGACGCAGGCTATCGGCAGCGCTCAGCCTACCCTCATTGGCACCATCAGCCTCGGGCTCAAACCGCGGACGTTCGCGCGTGGTCGACCTGCTCAGCATCGTTCTCCAACCGCTGTGGCTCCAACCGCTGTGGCACGCTCATGAACAAGGCCTTCAGGCCTTCCGTCATCGTCGGATGCGCAAACATGGTGTCTCGCAAAATTGTGTAGGGCAGGCCCGCCAGCATCGTGAGTTGAACCGTACCCATGAGTTCGCCCGCCTCAGGCCCAAAGGCCGTGAAGCCGAGAATGCGATCACTGTGTGCGTCGATCAGCGTCTTCATGAACCCACGCCTCTCCGAAATGGTCCAGGCACGCCAGGCGGAGTCGAAAGGCACGGACGCAAGCCGGTAAGCAATTCTTTTTTCCCTCGCCTGTGACTCGTTGACACCAACGCGCGCCAGCTCTGGGTCAATAAAGACGCAGTACGGAACCAGCCGATCCATTGTGCTGCGATGGCCGCCGTGTAGGTTTTCGAGAATGATGCCGGCGTCGTCTTCGGATACGTGCGTGAAGTATGGGCTACCCACGCTCTCTCCCATCGCCCATACATTTGGCGCGGTTGTTTCCAGGCGATCGTTCACGCGGATGTGTCCTTTTTCGGTGACCTCGAGTCCCGCCTTCTCGAGTCCGACGCCCTCTGTGTTGGGCGTACGTCCAGTCGCCACCAGAATGTCGGATCCCTCCACGGTACGTGTACCGTTCCCGGTTTTGAGTTGAAGACTTACGTGGTCGCCCGAAAGGCCGCTGACACCGAGGACGTGCGTGTCTAACAGCAGATCGATGCCTTCGTCCCGGAACAACTGCAGAATTGCTTGCGAAACGTCGGCATCTTCATTGGAGGCAACCTGGGAACTTCGCTCGATCAGCGTTACGCGGCTTCCCAGTCTGCGCAGAGCCTGGCTTAGTTCCAGGCCGACGTAGCCGCCTCCCAATACAATCAAATGTTCGGGACGCCGCTGCAAATCCAGTGCCTCGATATGGGTCATCGGCTTGGCTTCCCGCAAACCGGGCATGTCGGGTATGGTTGCGTGGGTTCCCAGGTCCACGAACAGGCGATCAGCGGTGAGCGTACGTTCGCCCCCATCGCGCAATGCTACGTGGACGGTGCGAGGTCCGATGAATGTGCCATCGCCGAAGATGAGTTCACCTCCAGTCGCATGATATTTGTCCAAATGAACCTGGATAATACCCTCCACCATTTCGCGTTTGCGCGCGTACACTCCAGCCATGTCGATCGAGATTGGTCCGGTTTCAATCCCGAATTCCCGATGCCGCCCCACCAGCGAGGCGACCTTCGCTGAATGAATAACGTTCTTGCTGGGCAGGCACGCCACATTGGGACAGGCGCCGCCGATGTACTTCCGATCGACAACGGCAGTTCGCCTTCCTTCTTTAGCCATCGTCCAGGCAATCACTTTGCCGGCTGTGCCGCCGCCAAACACGAGGACGTCGTATTTTTCCGGTGCGTTCATGTGAGTTATCTCCTCAGAACGGTTCGAGTTTCGCCACGCCAAACACCGCGTGAGACTGCTCAGAGTAAATAACGACGGCGCTGTATTTGTTCAGGTCCGTGGCCGACGGCAAGTCGTAATTCTGATCGCCTTGGTTGCTCTTCAGTGGACCGAGATTGATACGATCGAGATCGCTCTCGCTTCGCCCAAGCATGACATGCGCATCTGGAGCGTTCGGGGCTGTGAAGTCGCTCAGACGGAGATACTCTTCGCCGCCCGGCTTCTTATAGATCGTCGCGCGCCCGCTTATTTGCTGCGCTTTCCCTTCGATTCGTCCCGTAAAAACCGGCTGAGGCTCACCACTTGTATCAAAAGGTGCGGCCTCGCTCACTTTCTCATTGATCCAGAGTTTCTCGGGCCGGAAAGCCCACCACAGAGCGACGAGAATCGGAATGCCAACCGAAACGAGTATCCATTTCCGCCTGGCCATCAGAACTTCTCGAGCGGGGCCGCGCCGAAGTTCGCATTGAACCGCTCGCAGTAGATTGAAACCGTTTGAAACTTCTTCAAGTCAGTTCCACTGGGTATGTTGTAGTTTTGGTCCCCTTCATTTCCCTTTATCGGGCCGAGTTCGAGCTTCTCGGTACTGTTCTTAAGAAAATTCGCGTCGTCGTCCGCGTCCTTCGCCGCGATCAATACCACGTGCACATCCGGGCCATTGGATGTCTTGAAGTTCGTCAGCCGAAGCAGCAGCCGTCCATCGGCCTCCCTGTAAATCGTGGCGCGGCCCGATGTATTGTGCACTTTCCCGTGGAAGGTACCGGTCTCGAGAGGTTGTGCCTTCTCTTGTGCGCTCACTTGATCAAAACCCGCGGCTGATATGACCATCGCGAGTGTACCTGCGATCTGAATTCTTCTGAACATTATCGTTCTCCTTTGTTGTATTTGTGTGCTAGATCCCTTTGATTTCGCCGCCGTCCATCCGGACGGAAGCGCCAGTTAGCCAACGGGCCTCCTTCGAAACCAGGTAGGCCATCAATCCCGCAATCTCCTCCGGTTCACCGTAGCGAGCGATGCCGGCCTGGTCAGGAAACTGCTTCGTCGCCTCTTCCACGCTCATGCCGTGCTCCGGCGCCCAATGATTGAGAAAAGATCGGCGGCGCCCTGTCATAACCGCACCCGGAACCACGCTATTGACCTGGACTCCATCCTTAATCCCTTGCTCGGCAAAGGCTTTTGCGAGCGCGATGATCGCGGCATTGATGGTGGCGACCGCCGCGAAACCTGGCTTCGGATCAAGAGCCGCGCTTCCGGAGATCAGTACAACCGCGCCATTGGAAGCCTTCAGAGCATCCCAGGCTCGTATCGTCAGCCGTCGCGCACCGTGCAGCTTCAGCGCCATGCCGTCGTCCCACTGCGCATCCGTCATCTCGAACAAATCGATCTGCGGCACGGCGCCAGCAATGTTTACCAGAGCGTCGATTCTTCCAAAACGGTCGAGCGTGCCCTGGACGAGTGTCTCGACCGAGCAAGGCTCTCGCAAATCGAGCGCGTAAATCAGGGGTTCGGCGCCTGCGGATTTTACCGCGGCCGCGGTCTGCTTCAGCTCGTCCTCTTGCCTCGCGGCCAGAACAACGCCTTCGAAATTGCGGGCGAGGCGTATCGCGGTAGCGCGGCCGATGCCTTGGCTCGCGCCGGTGACGATGGCAACGGACTTTAGCATGCGAGTGTCTCCTGCGCCGCTTCTAGAATGATGCCAACGACTACATCGGGCTCCGTATACATCGGACTGTGGTCCACCTCGTGCGCGTGAATCTTCGCGCCCATCCGCTCCGCCATGTAGCGCTGCGTCTCCGGCGCAATCATGCGATCCTCTTCCGCTAACAGAAACCACGATGGTTTCGTTTTCCATGCCGGCGCAGGAGCCTTCTCCTGAATGCATTTCACCGCGATCGGCCGCTGCACGGCTTCCAGAATCGTGGTCTGGTCCGCTGACGCCTTGTGAGCGACTGCGTGGGCAAAACCCCCTTCGGGCATCCAGATCAGCCCATGTACATCCGGCTCGAGATGGGGCGCCTCCGGGTGGGGCTTGGCGCGATAAAAGACATCCGCAACCGTCTCGCCCTCAGCGGGCGCCAGCGCCGCCACATATACGAGCGACTTTACCCGATCATCGTTTGCGCCAGCGATCACGGCGCCGGCGTAAGCGTGTCCCGCCAGCAGGACCGGCCCACGGGTTCTGCCAATCACGCGTTCGAGAGCGGCTATGTCTTCTGTAAGCGATGTGAGAGGAATTGGCGCGCACGTTACCTTGAGACCCTCCTTTCGTAACGGCAAAATGATATTGCTCCAGCAGGAACCGTCAGCCCACGCGCCATGGACCAATACGACGTTGGCATTCTGCGCGAAGGAACTCATTATGATGCCCCGTTCGCACCTAGGAACTCCTTCATCGCGGCCGCGATTTCGACCACGTGCGTCTCTATGGCGAAATGCCCGGTATCCAGGAACTCGACCCGCGCGTTCGGTATGTCCTTTCGAAATGCCTCGGCGCCCGCGGGGATGAAGAACGGGTCGTTCTTTCCCCAAATCGCCAACAACGGCGGCTTGGCCTTCCGAAAGTAATCCTGAAACGCCGAATAGAGCTTCACGTTCGAGGCGTAATCGAGAAACAAATCCAGCTGAATGTCTTTGTTCCCCGGACGCTCCAGCAGGGCCGTGTCCAACGTGTACGATTCAGGGGGCACGCTCTCCGGATCGGCGACACCGTGCGTGTACTGCCATCGCGTTCCTTCCAGTGTCAGAATGTTTTTGCGGATTACTTCGCGATTCTCTGGTGTTGGCTCAGCCCAGTATTTCCGGATCGGCGCCCACGCATCTCCCAGCCCTTCTTCATAGGCATTCCCGTTCTGTGAAACGATAGCAGTAACTCGATCCGGGTGAGCCATCGCCAAACGGAATCCGGTTGGTGCGCCATAGTCGAACACATATAGTGCATAACGCCTGAGCTTGAGCGCTTGCGTGAATGCGTTGAGTGTCGCGGCCAATCGGTCGAACGAATAGACGTATTTTCGTTCTGCCGGAACTTCTGTGAATCCGAAGCCAGGGAGGTCGGGCGCGATCACCCGGTAGTCGTCGGCGAGACGTGGAATGAGTTCGCGGAACATGAAAGACGATGTTGGGAACCCGTGTAGCAGCAGCACGACCGGGGAGTTTGGGTCGCCGGCCGCCCGGTAGAACACGCGGACCCCATCTGCCTCCACGTTATGAACGGATGTAACAGGCACGGAGGATCCCGGACTCTTCGCCGTTTGGGTGGAACGAGCTTGACTCATGGCCATTGACACGGCACACGACAAGCCAAACCAACGAGATTGCAATGGCGGACTAATCTCGCCTTCAACTGACGAAATCGCGACGGATCTCCGACACACTGACAGGGACTGATCGCGGCTTTCGTCCCGGGTTACAAAGCGTCACCCGCGCGCTGAACGGCTGATGCGAAGCTTTTGCATTCTGTAGACTAACGATGTCCGCTTCATTCCCAATCGCTCCGCAGCGCCGTTCCGGCCGCCCACCACCCAATTGCTCGCTTCTAGCGCCCGGATTATGTGATCTCGCTCCACCTCCTGGAGGCCCGTCATGGATATGTTGGCCTCTTCCGGTGTACGGGCATGTTCCAACTCGGAGGTTGGGGCGCGCAAGACAGAGTGCGGAGAAAGAATGACGGCTCGCTCGATGAAATTCTGCAATTCCCGAACGTTTCCGGGCCAGGGATATCGCACCAGCGCATCCATGGTCTCGGAAGGGATCTCGTCGATTCGCTTGTTCATTCGCCGCGCGTAGAGTTCGGTGAAATGCAGAACCAGTTTCGGAATGTCTTCCGTCCGTTGCCGCAGTGCTGGAACGCTGATCGGAAATACTTTCAATCGGTAATACAGGTCCTCGCGAAAGGTCGACTGCTTTACCATGCCGGACAGATCGCGATGCGTAGCAGCGATCAGTCGTACGTCAACTTTATGAGTGCGGTTGCTGCCGAGTCTCTCAAATTCCTGCTCTTGCAAAACGCGCAGTAATTTCGCTTGAAGTTCGAGAGGGATGTCACCGACTTCGTCCAAGAAAAGGGTGCCCTTATTCGCTAGTTCAAAGCGTCCCACTTTTTGAGCGATCGCTCCGGTAAAAGCTCCTTTTTCGTGACCGAACAGCTCACTCTCCAGAAGTCCGAGCGGGATGGCGGCGCAATTCAATTTAACGAAGGCGCGTTCACGACGGGAGCTCAAATCGTGTACGGCGCGGGCAATCAGCTCCTTGCCGGTTCCGGTCTCGCCCAGGATCAGGACGGAGGAATCCGTAGGCGCGACAACGGATACAAGCTGCAACGCGGCCGTCAAAGCGGGGCTCTCTCCCACGATTGCCCCAGACTGAGCGCGAATTTCCTCCTCGAGGTAGAGTCTCTGTTTCGTTTCTTTATCTCGATCCTTTACCGCCTTTTCGTACTCCAACGCGTTCTCAACGGCAATCGCTACCTGGTGGGCCACTTGCTCGAGCAAGACGACGTCGTCGTTCTCAAAAGTATTGTCCGAACGCCTGGAGAGCATCAGAACTCCAACCACGCTGTTGCGGCCTACCAGCGGAAGATAACAGCCGGCTCTGAGGCCTTCCTCGATCACGTGCTCATAAAGACGCTGGCCGTCAGGATTCCCATAAATTTCGGGATCCTCGCGAACCTGTTCGAAGGTATCGATCCGGACACTCTTGCCCGTCCGCATCACCTGACCCGAGATCGAACTGTTCATGGGCACCAACCATCCCTCGCGGAAGGGTCCTCTCGCGTCGGGATTGTACAGGATAGTGACGCGTAACTGGCCGCTCTCGGAGTCGGGTAGCAGCAAGGCGGACACGTCACATTGCATTACGCGGAATAGATTCGTCGAAAGCGCCTCAACCACTTGCCGGAAGTCCAACCTGGATGTCACGCTGCTTGTAATTTCCAGAAGCAAGCGCAGCCGGTCGCGTTCATGCCGCAACGCCTCTTGATGAAGGTGCCGCTCCATCGCGATCCCTGCTATGTGGCTGGCATGCTCGATCATTTGCAGGTCGATGGCGTCAGGACTGCGCACCTCACGATAATGGATGGCGAACGTGCCCAGGACTTTACCTTCACGCGTGAACAGGGGTCGCGACCAAACGGCACGAATACCGTAAGGCAGGAGCCGGTCACGATAGTCGTCCCAAATAGGCTCCCGCAGGATGTCGGCAACGTAGACCGGCTCTCTCCGATATATGGCCGTGCCGCAGGAGGCGCCTTTCGGGCCAATAGACATCCGCCCGGCGTTTTCGGCAAATCCAGGAAGACCGGGCGCGGCTGCGCAATAGACCTGCTTCCCTTCGGCGTCGGGAAGCCAAATGGTACATAACGTACCGTTACCTTGAGATTCGACCAATCGTGCAATGATCGTCAGCACCTCAGACAACTCAGAGCCGGCAAGAATCAACTTCAGAATGTCGAGGACGGACTCGCTGGAGAAGAAACCCAATTCGTTCTGCGCCCGTTCGACTTTCGGCAGGTCTTGGGCGGGAATTTGGATCGCTGAGTTCATGGGCAACGCCCGGGAAGGATCTTTTCTTAGGTTACACCCATAGAGCCACGGTCTACTTGATCGGCCGCGAACCAATGAGGATATCCACCAGTCTCCTCGCATTTTGCTGCCAGTCAGGATGAGTGCTTGACGTCGCGTCAAAATCGGAACACTTACGAAGTTGAGATAATCGAGAGTCGAGGCTCAAAGGGAGACAGTCGAATGAGGGCAGCTTGGTATGAGAAGCAAGGGCCAGCTCGGGAAGTCTTGACGTTCGGTGAGATGCCCGACCCTAGTCCTGGGGCGGGCGAGGTGCGCATCCGGATCGTGGCCTCTGGGATAAACCCTGGCGATATCAAGAAGCGTCAGGATTCCTTCGGCTACGGCATGCCATATCCACGCGTCATTCCGCACAGCGATGGCGCCGGGCAGGTGGATCAGGTCGGCGACGGCGTATCTCCGGAATGGGTTGGTCGGCGCGTGTGGTGTTATGGTGCACAATCCTACCGCCCGTTTGGGACGGCCGCGGAGTTCACCGTGATCCCGCTGGATCATGTGGCTCCCCTCCCCGAGAACGTGTCGCCGGACCAAGGCGCTTGTCTAGGCATACCCGGCATTACCGCGCACCGAGCCGTCCATGTGGGAGGCGCAGTAGGGGATCGGACGGTGCTGGTGCAAGGCGCCGGAGGGGCTGTTGGAATGTGCGCGGTCCAGTTGGCCCGACGCGCCGGGGCGCGCGTGATCGGGACTGTCCGTTCGTCCACCGACGAGCCAGCAGCGCGGGCTGCAGGCGCTCACGAGGTGATTGTGAATGACCAGTCGTTGGCGAAACGAGTGAAAGCTTTGGCTGCTGAGGGCGTCGACCATATTGTCGAAGTGGCGTTTGGAGCCAATATAGATGCCGATGTCGAAATGCTGAAGATGGGCGGCTCGATCGCCGCTTACGCCACCGATAGCGCAACGCCGAAGATTCCATTCTGGAGCATGGTCTTCAAGAACATCCGGCGTGTTCTGCCTGGGGAGCGACGATTTCCCTAGGGAGGCCAAAATAGCGGCTGCACAGGACCTAAACGACGCCCTCCAGGCGGGTTGGCCGGGATTCGAAATCGGGGAACGAATTCCGCTTTCGGAGATCGCACGGGCCCACGAGTTGGCGGAACATCCTGCGCGGCCTGGGCGGGTAGTCGTGACAGTGTGATTGGAGACGGCGCCTGGAATTAACGGCACGATCTTTAGCATCTTTGAGGTACTTTGATACATGGCCAAATTGACGACTTTTCAAGCGGACATTCTCCCGCTCTTCACGGAACGAGACATTCACGCAATGAGCAAGGCGTTCAACCTCGGAAGTTATGACGACGTAAAAGCGCACGCCGCTAACATCTACGACCGCATTCGCGGGATTGGCGGCGCCGTCATGCCGCCACCGCCACCGAGAGGCGAAGGACCTTGGCCTCAATCTCAGATTGAGCTATTCGCCAAATGGATAGCGGACGGGTACCAACCCTAGGGACAGTGTAGAGCGCCTGACACAATTCCCCTCGTCACCGAATCCTCGGCACCGGCATCTAAACCCCTGGAGGTTTCCATGCTTCATTCCTTGACCGCAAACTGGTGGGCGCTGGCGCTTCGCGGGCTGGTCGCCGTACTGTTCGGATTGTTGACGTTCTTCCTTCCAGGCATCACGCTGGTAACCCTGGTGCTGTTGTTTGGAGCCTACGCCCTCGTTGACGGCGTCTTCAACGTCATCGCGTTCTTTCGGGTCGCGTCGCACCAGTGGGCGCTGCTCGTTGAAGGCGTGATTGGCATTATCGCGGGTGTACTTACCTTCGCCTGGCCGGCCATTACCGCGATCGTCTTGCTGTACATGATCGCGTTCTGGGCCATCCTTACGGGGATCTTCGAGATCATCGCGGGCATTCGCCTCCGCAAGGTAATCACAAACGAATGGCTGCTGATCGTAATGGGCGTCTTTTCGTTTCTATTCGGTACGCTGATTCTGTTTTCTCCCGGTACCGGGGCATTGGCGATTGTGTTGTGGATTGGAGCCTATGCGCTGGTATTCGGAGTGTTTCTGCTAGCCCTGGCATTCCGCCTGCGAGGGCATCGCCCGCTCGTAGCACAGCCGACTCATTAAGCCTACTGTCCCGCGTCAGCGGCCACAATCCGGTTGGACTGCAATTCGTTCGCGATAGCCGCTGGCTGCGAGGAGTAATCCTCATGTTCCGCGATCCGGCGAGGATCAAAGTGTCCACTGTCCAGCCAAGCGAACGCCAAGCCTCCTCCAACCGCGGGATACAGCACGGCGACGGACACCAGCGGAACGGCATACTTTTTCGACTTAACCAAGGACTCCAGGACGCCACGGACTGGCCTGCTGCGAGGGATGGTGCCCGGAACCTGTGGGATGACGAAGATCGAGAACTGGAGATTCCGATGATGCTTGCTGTAGCTTAAGAGGCTCTTGCCCGCCTGCTTCGGCGTCATGATGCCCGCATCGGCGATGAGGCTGCGATGGATGGCATGCGGATAGTAAGAGTCGACAGCTTGACGTACGAAGTCCGCGCAATTGTGAAACAGAATATTGAAATGGCGGTGGTTGGGGCGCGCATTAAACCTTTGAATGAACGCGTCGTCTTGCTTCTGAGTAGTTTCGATGCCAAAGGCGTAGCTGGCGCGATCGTATGCCGAGCCCACCAGTTGCATCCAGTCGTCGGCCGGCGGACTGCCGTTTTCCGCGTCCGGGGCGACCTGCTCAAGGTTGCGCCGCCGATAGGTGTCGCGCAACTTTACAACATCTTCTTCACTGGCGCTTGCCGGAACCTGATCTGGCCGATCGACGGCATATAGATATGGCAACAGAGGAATCGCGATCCAATCGTATCCGTCGACCCGATCATACCGGCTGATGACAACGCCCTGCTCGCCTGGACGGCAGCGCCGCAAGCTCAGTGGCGAGGCGGCACAAACATTTGAGAGATAAATGGCCGCGTGGCCGGTCGGATTCATTGCCCCGAAAGTGCCATAGGGTTCCTCCAGCAACAATGTCACGCTGGCGTGCGCTGCCGACGCACCCGCAAAATACAGCCCAATCAGCGTGACCGGCCAGCTTCGCATACAATACGCACCCGGGAATGAGCACGCGGGCAGCCAATGTAACGGTTTCAATGCTGTAGGATCGAGCGAGCAATGTTAAGCTTGTATTTCCAGCCACATTGTGTCATGAATTACTCTGCTGTTATCGTAATTGGGTTCGTCGGCGGATTCGTTCACCATTTCGATACCGTTCACCAGGAAGTAAAGCTCGCCAACCAGCTGCGCAAAGATTACCCATCGAATATGCAGGTGGAAATATTCGAGAACCACCTGGGGCGGAAAGCTCACCAGGAGATTCTGCGATTGCTTGACACTGATCACGACGGGAACCTGTCCGCGGACGAGAAACTCAAAGCTCGCATCGTTCTTTATGGGCACAGTTGGGGCGCTTCGGAAGCCGTCGGCATGGCTCGAATGCTCCAGAAGGATGGGGTCCCGGTGTTACTGACCATCCAGGTGGACAGTGTTTCGAAGCCGGGCACCGATGACAGATCCATCCCGGCGAACGTGGCTCGGGCCGTCAATGTTTACCAGGTGGAGGGACTTCTTCACGGCCGGAGGCAAATTGTTGCGGCCGATCCGACACACACGCGAATCCTAGGGAATTTTCAATTGGATTATAAGACCAAGTCAGTAAATACTGACGGCTATCCCTGGTATGCTCGCCTGTTCATGAGGCCTCACATCGAGATTGAATCCGATCCGGTAGTTTGGAATCAGGTGGAGTCCTTGATCCGCTCCGAAATGACCCGCTCGGAGATGGCAACGCAAAGCGCAACGGCTAGTTCAGAGCCTTGACAGCGCCATCTTCGCCGCGTTGTAACCGCACATACCATGCACTCCTCCGCCGGGCGGAGTGGACGCTGAACAAATGTAGATATCCCGCGCGGAGGTGGCGTAGTGTCCCATGCTCGGTCGAAACAGAACCTGGCGAATGTCCATGGCCCCGCCGCCGATATCGCCTCCCACCAGGTTAGCGTCCATGTTTTCGAGATCCACCGGAGAAAAAACGCGCCGCGCCAGAATGCAGTCGCGGAAGGCGGGCGCGAAACGCTCAATCTGATTCTCCAATTTCTCAAGCATGTTCACGCTGGATCCATTCGGTACATGGCAATAAGCCCAAGCCGTGTGTTTGCCCACCGGAGCTCGTGAGCTATCGAAAAGACTGGGCTGGGCCAGCAGAACGAACGGACGGTCGGCGTGCTGTCCCGTGCGGACCGCCTTCTCCGATACGGCGATCTCCTCAAAGGTTCCGCCCAGGTGCACCGTTGCAGCTCGCGAGCAGTCGGCAGCCTTCCAGGGAATCGGCGCGTTTAACGCGTAATCCACTTTGAAGACGCCGGCTCCGTAGCGGAACCTCTCCAGCCGTTCCTGGTAGCCAGGGGATAATCTTTGCCCGGCCACCTTCACGAGCTGCCGCGGAGTGAGGTCACACAGAAGCAGTTCATACTTCGGCAATTCCGCCAAACTCTGGACCCGCGAGGAAGTGACTACTTTGCCTCCAATCGTGGAGAGATAACCGCATAGCGCATTCGTGAGCGACTGCGCACCACCACGAGGAATCGGCCAGCCAGCAGCATGTGCCGCCGCTCCCAACAGGATTGCGAACGCCGCGCTTAACGGTTCATCCATGCTGAGGAAAGAGTGGGCCGCCAAGCCTGCGAATAGCGCCCGGGTTCGCGGGTTACAAAACCGCTGTGCCACAGCTTGGGCGGATTGCAGCGCGACCATTCCAAAACGTGCCATGAGCCACGGATGTTTGGGCATGAAGGAAACGGGACGCAGTATTTCGGGAGCAAATTCGGTCCAGCGCTTGGCGAACGGATGCATGAGTTTGTCCCAGGCCGGTCCGTCACTCCCCAGGGAATCTTTGGCGTCGGCAAGGTCGCATTCCAACATCACCGCCGTGCCGTCATCGAGAGGATGCGCTAAAGGCGCGGGAGAACGAATCCATTCCAGGCCGTGGTCGATCAACGGCAGCGATGAAAACAATGGCGACCCAGCACCCAGCGGATAAACCGCCGAGCCGAAGTCATGCCGAAAGCCGGGTAACGTTAACTCCAGCGTGCGCGCGGCCCCACCTGGAATGGACTCGGCTTCCAGCACGTCCACCTGCAATCCGGCCTGGGCCAGAACGATGGCCGCGGCAAGTCCGTTCGGACCAGCGCCGATGACGCATGCTTTACCCTTCATTAGCGGTTGAAGGGATATTCCTGAATCCAGTGGAAGCCGCGCTTGACCAACATGAATTGATTGCGGTCTACCAACTGCAGCTGCATATGAACTTTGTGGCCATCCATATTGCCATCGAGAATCAACTGGTTCTCCGCGATGCGCTGGAAGGTGAAGCCGGCTTTCCAATTCTTATCACTGTTCTTGGTAAGCGCGATGGTCTTGTCGTGCGTGTTGATCGAGGCGCCGTAACCGGCGAACGAATCGTCCATGCGTTGGAACGTCATTCTATCGGGGAAGTCGAAGATGGCGCGTCGCCAGCGTCCGTAATCAATAAGAAGCGGCGAGCGGAGTTGGGCGTCGATAGCAAGCTGTTCCACGTTCCAGATTCCGTAGAGCGGCGATTTCGGGCGCCCGCCGCCGTACAGGTGCCAAGCGGTCCAACCGTTATAAACATTCATCCCGATCAGCCAGATTCCGAATAGGACTTGTGCGGCGAGCGCGATCCGGCTGGCCCGGCGCGTTTGGAAGAGCGGCGGTTGCGTTGAAGGTTCGACCGTGCGATTGCGAAACAAGAAGTCCGTCAAACGGTGGAACTCTGGAGCAAGCAGGAACAAGGCCATCAATATCAGGTGGAACGAAAAGAGCTTGACCGGAACGTCGTACGTCATGTTGAGCATGAAGACCTGAGTCATATCTACCAGGCAAACCAGTGCGCCGAGGATCGCCGTCCGCGGAAAGATCAGCAGGATTCCACCCAGCATCTCCGCGCTCCCGGCAAAGATCTCATATGCCGGGGAAGCGCCGACCGAGGACCAAAGCACGCCCATGGGAGAGAAATCGCGAAATGGCTCGAGTAATTTGGTTAAATACGGGAAAGGCATCTGCAACGGGATGACTTTATCCATGCCGTATAAGAGCAGTTGTGAAGCGAGCGCCAAACGAATGAACAGACGAACCCATTTATGTAGCGTGACGTAGTTTTCACGCCTGCGGTCGAGAACCGACCAGATAGCGGTTGCCAATGCGGCGAAGATGAGCAGGCAGAATGCCAGTACCCAGTCGAAAGTCTTGTCACCGCTGCCGCTTCCCGTGTAAATAAGCGGTAGCCTGGCATGGAAAATATGAGCGGCGGTCCAGAAGGTGATCGGTCGCATCGGCCACAGGGCGCTGAGGTCCGGGATATCCACGGCAGGGATCAGAACCAGGCCGCCTAGGATTTGCGTGTTGCTCGAGAACAGTCCGAAGTACACGCAACAAAAGCGAAACGCTATACGAGCGGCGAGGCTCCAGTGGGGCGCGTATGGATCGTGGTGGGACAGTTGAGCGATCTGGGCCTGGGCAGCCATGCGAGACCTCCCGGAGGTAAAGTATACATCATGTCTTCCGAATATACCCTCCGATATCCGCGATGGGCCGCGGCGTTCCTGCTGTCTGCTTTTGGAACGGCTGCGCTAGCGCAACAGCCCAGACAGTACACCAAAGAAGACTACGCGAAGGCCGAAAAGTTCATGGGGTACAACGTCACTCCGCTCGCGTACGCGGGCGTCGTCCGCGCGAAGTGGCTGGATGACGGGCGGTTCTGGTACCGCGATTACAAGTCCAATGGATGGGACTACGTCATAGTCGATCCGGCCAACAAGAGTAAGGCGCCGGCGTTCGATCAGGCGAAACTGGCGGATGCACTCAAGGCTGCGGACAGCCAGCTCAAAGACGACGCTCGTCATCTCGCGATCAGCGAGTTCTCTTTTCCCGAGCATGCCACAGAGCTGCTGGTGAATGTGGGCGCGAAGCACTTTCGATGCGATCTCAGCGGCGGCGGAGTCTGCACTGCCGTGAAGATTCCCGGAGTGCCTGAAGAGCAGGCGAAGCCAGAGGATACTCCCAGGGTTTCGCTCCCTCTTTCGCCTGATAAGAAAAAGGCTGCATTTATTCGCGATTTCAACTTATGGGTGCGAGATGTGACTACTGGAAAGGAGACACAACTCACTACTGATGGCGTGAAGGACTACGGCTATGCGACCGACAACGCCGGGTGGAAGCATACCGACAATGCGATCCTGCTGTGGTCGCCGGACTCGAAACGGATTGCTACGTTTCAACAGGACCAGCGCAAAACGGGTGAAATGTATCTGGTGCCGGTTACAAATGGACATCCAATTCTGAAGGCCTGGAAGTATCCATTGGTTGGCGATGCAAACGTTACGATGATCGAACGAGTGATCATCGATGTGGATTCGCCCAAGGTGGTCCGCCTGAAAATGCCGCCGGATCAACACCGGTCGACGCTGTGCGACGACGTGGCTTGCCGGGGGACAACTTGGGAAGACGTGCAATGGAGTGCCGACGGTAATAGTCTCGCATTCCTCTCCACCTCGCGCGACCACAGGCAGGAGTGGCTCCGCGTAGCCGATGCCGAAACGGGCGACGTTCGGGAAGTGATGAGCGAGACGGTCGCGAAATTCTTCGAGAGCGGCAACGGCAGGGCGAACTGGAAATATCTGCCGAAGTCTAACGAAATCCTATGGTTCAGCGAGCGCGACAACTGGGGCCAGCTCTATCTTTATGACCTGACGACGGGCAAGCTGAAGAACCAGATCACGCAGGGCGGAGGCAACGTCACTGAAGTGTTGCACGTGGATGAGAACACGCGCACGATTTACTTTCTTGCGGTAGGCAAGGAACGCGGCCGCGACCCCTACTTCTCGCACTACTACAGTGTTGGTTTCGACGGCCAGAACATGCGGCTGCTAACCCCGGAGAACGCCGACCACGCCGTGAATCTCTCGCGCGATGGACGCTACTTTGTGGACGTCTTTTCCACTCCGGAGAAACCGGAAACGGCGGTAGTTCGCGATAGTAGCGGAGCAGTGGTGATGGAGCTTGCGAAGCAGGATATTACGAAGCTGCTTGCCAGCGGCTGGGTTCCCCCCGTGCCCATCACCGTGAAGGCGCGTGACGGCAAAACCGATCTGTATGGCCTGATGTTCAAGCCGACGAACTTTGATGCGTCCAAGAAATACCCGATCGTGAATCATGTTTATCCCGGGCCGCAGACCGGTTCTTGCGGCGGCCGGGGTTTTCTCGCAGCCAGGCAAGATCTACAATCACTGGCCGAGCTTGGCTTCATCGTTGTCTGTATTGACGGAATGGGAACACCTTGGCGCTCGAAGAGCTTTCACGAGGCTTATTACGGCGATATGGGAGACAACACCATCCCCGATCAGGTTTCCGGCATGCGGGACCTCGCGGCAAAATATCCGTGGATCGATCTCGACCGCGCGGGCATTTTTGGCCACTCCGGCGGCGGCAATGCGACGGCCTCCGCGATGTTCCACTATCCGGACTTCTTCAAAGTTGGAATCAGTGAAAGCGGCAACCACGACAATCGCGAATATGAGGACGACTGGGGCGAAAAGTGGGCTGGGCTGCTGGTTAAGAATCCCGATGGGTCGAGCAACTACGACTCACAGGCCAACCAACAAGCGGCCAAAAACTTGAAGGGTCATCTCTTACTCGCGCATGGAACCATGGACGATAACGTTCCGCCCAACGAAACATTGCTGGTGGTCGAGGCGCTCATCAAGGCCAACAAGGATTTCGATCTTCTCATGATCCCGAACGTCGCGCACGGATACGGAGCGGCGTCACAGTATATGACGCGGCGGCGGTGGGACTACTTTGTTCGCTACTTAGCGGGCGCGATCCCTCCCGAGGAGTACGAGATGACGCCATATTCCGCGACGCGCGCCGCACTTGCGAACGGGCCTGAGGATCTGGCTCAGTAGCGCGCGCTCACTCATAGCGCAAGGCGCGGATAGGATCGATGCGCGAAGCACGGAGAGCTGGGATGTAACCGGCGAGCGCCGCGACCAGTGCAATGCAAAGCGTAGCGACGGCCATGCTCAGCGGATCGTTGGGTGCGATTCCATAGAGCTGGCTCTGGACGAGTCTCGCCAGGCCCCAAGCCGCCGGCAGGGCGACGGCCACACCCAGGCCGAGCATCACCAACACTTCGCGCATCACCAGCCAGATGACGCTTGGCGATGGCGCGCCCAAGGCGATACGAATCCCGATCTCGCGCGTGCGGCGGCCGACGTTATACGCCATCACGCCATAGAGGCCGATGGCTGCGAGCAGCGTCGCCAGAAATCCGAAGACGGTAGCGAGAAAAGCAGTGAGGCGCTCTGCGGCGAGGGACTGATCCAGCTGATCATCGAGTGTCCTCATACCGTAGACCGGCAGATTGGCATCCAGACCACGGACCGTGCCGCGGATGGCCGCGAACATTTGTTCCGGCTTGAGCGCGGTGCGCACGTACACCGTGACATCGGTGAGCAGGTCGGTTTGGTCGAAGGGCACGAAGTTCTGGGCGCTCATCTCGTCGCGCATGTTGTTGTACTTGGCATCTTTAATAACGCCGACGATTTCGACATCCGTTTTGGTGCCGGGATCTCCGCCAAAACCGAAGTGGCGACCGATGACGTTCCGGCTGCCAAAATACTTTTGGGCCCACTTTTCATTCACGATCCCCACCTTGTGTGAGTTGCCTACGTCACTGGGCAGAAACTCGCGGCCGGCCAGCAGTGGCAGTCCGAGTGTAGAGCAGTATCCGGGCGAGATCGCGTTGTAGAACGGGCCCATATCCTCGCCCGGTTTTGGCTGGTACCCCTCCACCGCGATGGAATCCTCCCAGTCATCCTCGCCGAGTACGCGAACCACCGCGAAGGCAGCCGACTCCACGCCGGCTGTCGCGCGCAGCTTCTCCAGGAGCTGGCGGTAAAAAATCGGTGTTCGCTCTTTCGTGTATCCGTTCAAGCGGGGATCGATGGAGAAGGCCACTACGTTGTGGGTGCGGAATCCGGGATCGAGGGTGTTCAAGTTGCGCAAGGAGCGAACGAAGAGCCCCGCGCCAACCAGGAGCAACAAGGAAAGAAATACCTGTGCTACCACCAGCGCTTTACGCATCCGGATATTTCCGCCGCCGATCACCGCGCCCGCCGATTCCTTGAGCGTGCCGGCCAGATCGGGCCGTGTGGATTGCAGCGCGGGGACCAGCCCAAAAACAATTCCCGTAAGACACGAGACGGCCAGCGCGAAAATCAATACGCGCAGGTCGGGCAGCGTGGAAAGTTCCAGCGGAGTGTCCCCGAACGACATCATGCGCACCAGCAGATCATCGGTCCAAGCCGCGACCAGCAGACCTGTGGCGCCGCCTACCAGGGCCAGCAAGAGGCTCTCCACCATCAATTGCCGCATCAGGCGCATACGGCTGGCTCCCATGGCCAAGCGTACGGCGATTTCCTTCTGCCTGCCGGTGGCCCGCGCCATTAACAGATTGGCGACATTGGCGCAGGCGATCAGCAGCACCAGCCCTACCATCGCCATCATTGCCCACAGCGGCGACGCCGCGTGCCGGCGCAATTCCGAGCGTCCGCGCGAGCCGGGCAGCAAATCCATGGTCGCCCGCAGAAACTGCTGCTTGGTGTACGCATCGGTGTGCGCGAACTCCTTCTCCCGCACTTCCATTTCGAGAATGGAGTGGAACAGAGGCTGCAGCGATGCTTTGGCCTGGGTGATACTGACTCCAGGTTTCAGGCGCGCAAACACATTCACCCAGCGGCCGCGCCGGTTCTCCAGACTGTAAATTTCCCAGCCGGGCGTCATAGCTTTTTTCATCGCCACTGGAATTCGGATCTTGGGCGAATAGCCCACCTCGATGCCATCGAATCCCGCCTGGCTGACACCAATGACGGTGAGCTGCCGCCCATTCACCAGAAGGTTCCTGCCTAACACGGCGTGATCGCCATGGAAGCGCTCCATCCAAAAACGGTAACTGAGCACCGCCACAGGTTCCCCGTCCGGAATGCGATCGTCGTCGGGTGTAATCAAGCGGCCTATGGCCGCTTGGACGCCCAGAACCTGAAAATAATTGCCGGACACCAGTTCTCCATCCAGCCGTTCTCCCCGCCCATTGACTCCCAGACTGAGCGGCAGCGCATACCGGCAGATGACGCCGTTGAAAACCTGATTGCGATCGCGGAAATCCCTGTACATCGGGTACGAGATCGCCGCGTAGCCAGTATTACTGCCGTGATAAGACCCCTCCCATTTGAGTTGGACCAATTGTTGCGGATCCTTCACCGGCAACAGGCGTAAGAGCACCTGATCGAGCAGCGTGAAGATGGCCGTGTTCGCGCCGATGCCCAGGGCGAGCGAAAGCACCGCTACGCCGGCGAAGACCGGTGATTTCACAAAAGTTCGAAAGGCGAAGTGTAAATCGGAGAGCAGATCGCGCATGTCGCAATACCAGTATGCATTTGCATCGCCACGATTCAGCGAGTCTTTTCGTGGCTAGCCGCCCCGCCTTTGTTCAGTTTTGAGAAAACAATTCCGGAACCGGACACTTCGGGCGATCGTTATCAACGGGTTGCCGGCGCATCCTCAATTAACCGGCTGATCGCGCTGGTGCATCCGAAGTGACAGCATAGTGATGTCATCGGATTGCGGGGCGCCGTCGGTAAAGGCTAGGAGGTCGCGCATGATGCAGTCCAGGATGTCGCGGCAAGGCAGCGAGCCGGATGCTCGGATGCTGGCGGCCAGCCGCTCGTCGGTGAAATCGTCCAGCGCCGCATTGGTGGCTTCGGACACGCCATCGGTGTACAGGAAGAGTGCGTCATGCGGGCTCAAGTTGGACCGATCCACCAGCGTAGGGCCTTCCGTCGAAGAGGCCGAGTGGAATGCCGCCGGTCAGGTCCAGGGTCTCCAATGCACCGGAGCCGCGGAGCACATAGGGCGGATTGTGGCCCGCGTTGCAGTAACGTAACTCCCCGGTGCGAGTGTTGAGCAAACCGTAGAAGCAGGTGGCGAACATCGAGGAGACCCGTTCGCGAACCAGAACGCGATTCACTTCGGCCAGGCATTCCTCGGGCGATTTGCCTTCGAGGGCGGTGGTCTTGATCTGCGTGCGCGTAACCGCCATGTAAAGCGCCGCCGGGATACCTTTGCCCGAGACGTCGCCAATGACTACGCCCAGATGGTCGTCATCAATGAGAAAGAAATCGAAGAAGTCGCCGCCAACTGCCCTGGCCGAGGTCATTTGCGCGTGGATATCGAAGTCGGTGCGTTCGGGGAAGGGCGGGAAGGTGCGCGGAACCAGGGAGTGCTGGATGGTGCGCGCCGTATCGAGTTCTTTCTGAATTGCGGCGAGCTGCGTCGCGATCACGAACGGCATCCACCATTTCCGAGCAAAGCAGAGAGTTTTCGATCGCCGCGGCGGTTTGCAGAGCGATGGTGTTGAGCAGTTTGAGATCGGCGGCAGTATAAGGAGTTCCGGTGTTATTGGCGAGAGTGATGACGCCGACCGTGCGCTGCTTGGCGCGGAGGGGGGCGCAAATGAGTGAGTGCAGAGACAGTTCCGAGCCCAGCGCACGAGGATCGGAAGCGCAGTCGTTCACGATCTCGGCGATCCCGCGTTCGGCAATCGAGGCGGCGAGGTCCGAAGTGACCGGCGAGCGGCAGGCTCATCGGCGCCAAAGAAGGCGACGGAACGGAGCGGACCGCCGGGCGTTTCCATGACGAGTATGCCGCCGTGCGAGGCGGCGATAAGACGGTGGGCCTGATCCAGGGCGGACTTGCCTACGGAGGAGAGGTCGAGCAGCGCGGCGAGTTGTTCTGAGAGTTGCTCAATCAGGTGCACTTCCCGGTATAGGTGCAGGACTTCAGCAGCCAGGGCGTGGCGCTCGGACTCTTTGGCCGCAAGATGGTTCAGGAGGGCGGCGAGCGGAGCGGCGGCGGAGGGCGGCCCTGTTACCCAACCGAGCGCGGCGCCGTCAACGCAGACGGGCAAGCGAGAAGATCCGCCCGATGAGTTTCCGAGCAGCAGCTTGCCTGCGGCGTCCTCAATGCCGACATTGCCGCCCATGGCTTCGATCAGTGCCGTAAGAGCGGCGAAAGCTCCGCTTTTGGGACCAACCAGGGTTTTCAGCTTCAGACTTGCCATGCGACGTTTAGAGACCCAACACGCTGCGTGCCTTCTCGAGCAGGGCGTCCGGATCGAAAGGCTTGGTCATGTAGAGATCGGCGCCAACTTCCTGGCCGCGCTGGCGGTCAAATTCCTGACCTTTGGCGGTGAGCAGGATGATGTGAATGTGGCCCAGGCCGAGTTCGTTCTTCACGGAGTGGCAGACGTCGAAGCCGTTTTTCTTGGGCATCATCACGTCCAGGAAGACCAGGTTCGGTTGCTCGTCGCGGATGGTTTCGAGCGCCTCCTCGCCGTTGGTGGCGGTGAGCAGTTCGACGCCATCGTCCTCGAGGTCTTCGAGCGCTTGCTGGATCAGCATCCGCAGATGCGGTTCGTCGTCGACAATTAGGATCTTCTTCATATGGTTCACTGATAAATCAGGAACAGAACGTTCTCGAGGCCTTTTTCGAATCGCAGAGAGCGGACTACACTTTGCTCGAAAGCAGCGAACTCAAAATGATGATGTCGGGTTTGGAAAGACGGCTTTGGAAACCAGTTCGGCGCCGTTGGATTCCACCACCTGATAGCCGCGAGTCTCGAGAACATCGGCCAGGATGCGGATGGTGGAGGCGTCTTCGTCGACCACCATGACTTTCTTTTTGGACTTGCCCTTGATCCAGCAGCGCGCCCACTTCGCGGAACAGGGAAGCCGTATCGATGGGCTTGGTGAGATAGCGGTCCACGCCGAGCCGAAAGCCGCGTTCCTTGTCCTCCACGATGGACAGAATGATGATGGGGATGTCCATGGTGGCGGGATCGTTCTTGAGAACGGCCGCTACATCGAAGCCATTCATTTCCGGCATCATGACGTCGAGGATCACCAGGCCGGGAGCTTCCTCGCGGATGAGGGTCAGCGCCTGGCGGCCGTTTTCGGCGAGACGAACGGTATAACCCGCTTCGATGAACTCCTGTTGCAGCAGCGAGCGAATGTTGGCGTCGTCATCGACAACCAGAATGGACTTGCGCGCGCGGGTGATGCGTGGCGACACTTTTCGCGCAACTGGCGAACCAGCGATTCGATATCGATGGGGCGCCGGGTAGATGGCGACGCCGGCCTTCAGCGGGCAGGGTGAAGGAGAAGGTGCTGCCCTTGCCGGGTTCGCTTTCCACCCAGATGCGGCCGCCGTGGTATTCGACGATTTCCTTGCAGATGGGCAGGCCCAGGCCGGTGCCTTTCGGCTTGTCGGTGAGCGTGTCGCCCACCTGCTTGAACTTCTCGAAGACTTTGGGCTGATCGGCCGGGGCGATTCCGATGCCGGAGTCCGTGACACTGACGACGAGTATCGCCATCGCGCAGGCCAGCGGCGCAGGTGACGGAACCGGAATCGGTGAATTTGACGGCATTCGAGATCAGGTTGATAACTACCTGAATCAGGCGGTCGCGATCGCCGGTGATCTCGCGGCAGGCCGGGATCGATGTTCTGAACCAGCATTAGTTTCTTGGCTTCGAACAGCGACGCCGTGGCCGCCATAGCGCGCTCAATCACATCCGGACACGATAGCGATTCCATGTTCCAGGTGAATTTGCCGGCTTCGATCTTGGCGAGATCGAGCACGTCATCGATCAGCTTGGTGAGGCGCTCGCCTTCACTCACGACAACATTGAGGTTGTCCATGACCTGCTGCTTGGTTTGCTGGATCTTGCGATCGTCCTCGGGAACCAGCGGGAACAGCCGCTCTTCCAGGCGGCGGCGGATAATCTTGGCGAAGCCGAGCACGGAAGTGAGCGGCGTGCGCAGTTCATGGCTGACGGTGGAAAGGAAGGAACTCTTGGCGGCGTCCGCGTCCTCGGCGGCGGCGCGAGCTTGCCGGGCTTCGTCGAAGAGTCTGGCGTTGTGGATGGCGACGCCCACCGCGGAGGCGATGGTGGACAACAGACGCTGGTCGGCTTCAGTGAAGCGGCCTTCCTGGTCGGTGGTTTGTACGCTGATAACGCCGATCATCTCGCCGCCGGCGGGTATGGGCACGCCGAGGTAGGATGCGGCTTGGCGGCCGAGGGGCTGGACACCCAAGCGAGCGCGGCTGCCATCGAAGTCCTCATTGATGAGCAACGGCTGGCCGCTGCGGATGATCTGCGACGTCAGTCCTTCGCCGAAAGGCCGCGACTCGGCGTCTTCCCCGTAGGTATACGGGAAATTGAGCATCATGGTGGGGCGATCCAGCAGCGAGACATAGGCGATCGGCGCATGAAAAACATCGCGGACTTGATCGCCTACCAGCTGGATCAGGCGGTCCTTGTCGAGCTGCGTGGTGAGCGCCTGCGTGATGCGGTTGATGGTGGCCAGCTCGGCGGCGCGTTCCCGGATCTCGTGCTCGCGTTCATTGATGAGATGGTAGGCGCCGGCGTTGTCGAGCGCGATGGTGGTGTAGGCGGCCAGGTTTTCGAGCAGGCTGAGGTGTTGCTCGGTGTAGGCGTTTTTCTTGAAGCTCTGAACGCTGAGCACGCCCAGGACGCGATCCTGCGCGATGAGCGGCAGGTAGATCATCGACGCCGGCGGCTGCGCGGTGCTGCCGTCTTCGAGGATGCGGTTGGCATGCTGGTAGGAAGGAACGTACTTCTGCGATTCGCGTGGCGACGTCGTTGATCAGAACCGGCTTGCGGTTCTCGATACACCAGACGGCGAATTGATTCTTGTCGTTGGTGCTGCGCGCGTACGGCGCATAGCGCTTGCCGTTCTCGATGGCCAGGCTATATTCGATCAGGTTTTTCTGCGGCCGGTACAGGCCCACGCCGAAGATGCTGGCATCCACAATCTGGTTGACGCGCTCATAGAGCTTGAACAGGATAGTGTCCAGATCCAGCGATGCCGTGATTTCCTTGCCGATTTCGCTGAGCAGTTCCACGGTTTCGTAGGCCTGCTGGAGATTATCTTTTTGCGCGGCGATTTCGGCGGCCTGGGTCCGAATTTCCTGCGTGCGTTCGGCGACCGTAACTTCCAGGGCCTTGGCCTGGGACTCCAGAGCTTCGTTTTCGCGGCGCGCCTTCTCGCGTTCGTGATTGACCACTCCCTGGCGAGCGCCAATCGCGCATAAGAGGAACAGCAAGCCGTAGAGAGAATAAGCCCATCCCGTACGGTACCAGGGCGGAAGGATGCTGAAGCTGTAAACGCCTTCTTCGCCGGCGCGGCCTTCGAGGTTGCGTGCGCGGACACGAAATCGATAGGAACCCGGGCCCAGGGTGCCGTAGTTGGCTTCCTTTTGTTTGCCCCAGGCGGACCAGTCCTTGTCTGCGCCTTCCAGAAAGTATTGATATTGGGTTGCGTCTTCATCGCCGTAGGTCGGCGCGGCGAATTCAAAACGTAGCGAGTTACGGTCGTGCGGGAGCTTCAACTCGGAAGCGGCGGCTAGAGGAGCGCCTCCGTAGACGATGTCTTTGGGCCCGGAACTGACCTGGCGCACCAGCGTAGCGAAAGACTGCTGTCCGGACGATTTTACTCGCGGGTCAAAACGGATAATACCGTCGGTGCCGGCGATCCAATACCCGTCCGGCTCGGACCGGAGATCATTGACGCTGAATTGGGACAAGCGGCGAAACGGTTCCTCATCCAGCGCGTAGGTCCCGTCGGGCTTGCGGCGAAACAAACCCACGCGCTGACCGTTTGAAGAGCCGGTCCCTGAAAAAACATCACCGTTCTCGAGTGGGATGATCGCGGCTTGCGCATCGGGATCCTTAGTGGGAAGAAAAAAGCGATTATCGGGAACGAGCCTATGGGCAGCGGCATCCCAGCGAAGAAAATTCTTAGGGGGTTCGGGAGCGACCCAGATACTTCCGGCGGCAAAAGCGACAAACATGTCGCCATCCACCAGGCCATCTTTGGCTGTGAGAAACTCTCCTTTAGAATCCCGTAGGCCGGTTGAGGCGACTGTGATGCGCAGAACTTTGCGGTCAGTAGTGCCGGCCCAAAGCGTGCCATCGGGCCCCTCAGCCAGGCTGTTGACGCCGCTAGTGAAGTTGGGCAACCGGCCCTCATCGATCCATTTACCGTCTTCCCACCGAATGGAGGATAGTCCTGCAAAGTGCCCGGCGAACACTCGATTCGGAGATTTGCGGGATTGCTCCAATGAAGCGGTTCCCTGGGTGAGACCCTGAAGCCCCGGAACGGCCGGAGAGACAGTGTCACCTTCGATTTTCATTACGCCATTGCCGGTGGCGGCGAGCAGTTGATCGGGAACTTTTCCGCTGGGGTCATGGACGGGAAGAAGATTAAAGGCCTGGGAAGCTGAAGTAGGGATGGGCTGAAGGGTAGGTAAGCTGGTTCTGCTGTTGGGAGCGAGGCGGTAGAGGGCAGTGCCTCCACTCCCGGACGCAGCGTAATGGGAACCTTTATAACTGGCTATGTCGAGGACGGCATCCCGAGAGAAGATAGAGATCGGTGAGTTAATTTCGATCCGGGTGACGCCGATACTGAGCGCAAGCCAGAGGCCTCCTTCGCGATCCGCATAGGAAGCCAGGACGGATGGATTTTGGAGCCCGGTGTCTTTGCCCAAAATCCGCCGGAGGCGGCCGTCGTGTTCCAGGATCACTGCTCCGCCTCTTAGGGTGTTGAGGCAGATGCCGCCGTCGGGGAGCGGGATGTAGGTGTAGAGTTCGTTCTTCTTCAGGTATTCGTCGGCTTGGGTGGGAAACGGAGTGACCTTTTGGCCGTCATAGAGCGTCAGCGTTTCCGCTCGGGCCGAGACAAGGACACGCCCGTCATCGTAGGGATAAATAGATAACTTGGTGGAATCCTTGTAGGCGTCGCCGCCGGGAACGTCGCGCAATTCGTCGCCCACCACTTCCTGGAGGCCAATGCCGCCCTGCGACGTATAAATGTGGCCTCGAACTTCCGCCAGGGCTTGAAAGCGCGTATTGGTTGTCCATACGTGCATGCTTTTTCCATCCCAGCGGAAAAGGCGCTCATAGGCTCGGATGAAGTTGCCTTGTGGCGTGATCAGAATCTGCCAAACGTCGTTGAACGCGCGATGCTCCGGCGGGACCTTGTCCAGCAGCGAGACGTATTGCAGGGCTCCGTTGGCGCCAGGCTCCAGGTAGCCGAAGGTTGCATTCGCGCCGACCCAGATCTTTCCCGTGGAATCCATGGCGAAGGAGCGGACCACGTTGGAGGGTACCGGCAATCTTCGCCACGTAACCCCGTCGTATTCGGTGACGGCACTTCCACCACCAAAGAAGAGGACGCCGCGGCGGTCTTGGATAATGCCCCAAGCCTGGCTAGGGACGTTGCTGTCCTTGCTGCTGTAATTGTGCAGAACGGGCATTCCGAGTTCGGTCCGCGGTTGCGCCTGGGAGGCTGCAGGGACGGCTATTCCGACAAGTAAGGCGATGAATACCCGCCTTGGTTTGAATCCAGACATATTGACTCGGAGTCTGCTCAGTATACAACGCAGCAGCGTGGGATTGTCGTTTTGGGCGCTACTCGTACCGAAGCGCCACCACTGGTGAAATGCGCGTGGCCCGGAGCGCTGGGACGAAGGTGGCCGCGAGAACCACCAGCATAATCAGCAAGGGCGCGGCCACAAACGTCAACGCATCGGCGGCGCCCACTCCAAACAGCATGGTCTTCAGCAAGCGCGTCAAGACAAAAGCTCCGGCCAGGCCGAGCCCAATTCCGATGAGGGCCAGCGCCGTGCTTTGCCGCACCACCATGCGGAGGACATCGGTTTGGTCCGCGCCTAGAGCCATTCGCACTCCGATTTCACGGGTGCGTTGCGCCACCGAATATGCGATCAGCCCGTAGATGCCGACCGCGGCCAGCAGCAGGGCGATTCCAGCGAACGACGACAACAGCACGGTGTCGAACCTCGGTTGCGATACCGACAGGTCCAAGGCTTGTTCCATGGTGCCGCTCTGCGCGAGCGCTACGCCGGGATCGATGGATTGAATGCTGTGGCGAAGGGCCGCCGTAAGACCGGTAGCATCGCCGGTCGAACGAACTGCGATGAAAATCTGCGGGCTATACGATTGAGCGAACGGAATGTATAAGGCTGGATCCGTATCCACGGTCAAACCCAGGTATTTCACGTTGCCGACGACACCCACGATATTCATCCATTTATCGCCGTACCCAGGTCCGCTCTGCTTGACACGCTGGCCGAGGGGTTCCTGGTTGGGAAGAAAGCGGCTGACGAACCCCTCGCTGACGATCGCGACAGGCGTCGAATCCTGGTTGTCGTGAGCGGTAAAGTAGCGGCCTTTGATCAGCGGGACGCCTAACGCCCGGAAGAAATCCGCGCTAATCGCGGGCTGAGAAATGATGGGATTCAAAACGCCTGGCGGAAGGGGGCGCCCATCGATTTCAAATGTGTCGGCATCGCCTTGACGGTCGGGGGGAAGAGAGTCGGTCACCGCGGCCGCTTCCACTCCAGGTATCGCGCGAGCGCGGCTGAGTACTTCGCCATAGAACGCCAATCCTACGCGGGAGTCCCTGTATTTGCGGTTGCCGGGCGAAATCAGCATGGTCAAGATCTGGCGCGGCGGGGCGGCCAATCCACCCGTCACGCGCTGCAGATTCGCGAAGCTGCGCAGCAGGAGTCCCGCGCCCACCAGGAGCATCAACGATAACGCGATTTCCGCGACTACCAGAGCCGCACGAGTTCGCCCGCGTGCTGCGCTGGAAGCTCCGGTACGTCCACCCTCTTTGATGGTGGCGTTCAGTTCTGTACGCGTGCTCGCGAAGGCCGGCGCGAGACCGAACAGAAGACCGGCAAGTATCGAAACCAAAGTCATGAAGCCAAGCGCGGTCCAATCCAGGCGAACCGAATCGATCAGCGGCAAGTCGCCCGGATTCCAGATGCGGATGAGTTCGATGCCGCCCCAGGCCAGAGCCAGCCCCACCGCGCCGCCCGTCACGGCCAGCAGCACGCTTTCGGTGAGTAACTGCCGCACCAGGCGGCCGCGACCTGCGCCCAGGCTGATCCGCAGCGCCATTTCGCGTTCGCGCACAGTAGCGCGCGCCAGCATCAGATTGGCTACGTTGACCACGGCGATGAGCAATACCAATCCCACCGCGCCGGCCAGCACGAGGATCGCTGGCTTCAAGCTGGTTCCGAGCATCGCATTGCGCAGACTCAGAACCGGAAGCGTCAGCCGCTTGTAATATGAATTCTGCTGCATCATACGCAGGCCGATGTTGTTAGTCTCCGCTTGCGCTTGCTCCATCGTGACGCCGGGTTTCAAGCGCGCCACGCCGCGATAGAACCATGGGCCATAGCGCGTAGGCGGGTTCAGAGGCAGGTTGGTCCAGACTTCCGTGTCGCGCCTCGGGAACCGGACTGGACCGGGCATCACGCCGATCACCGTGGATGGAGCGCCGTTCACGAGAATCGTTTTGCCCAAAACGGTGGAGCTTGCGCCGAAGCGCCTCCGCCAGATGGATTCGCTGAGGACGGCCAGTGAACGGGTGGCTGGTTGATCGTCGCCGGGCGCGAATGTTCGGCCCATGAGTGGACCCGCTTGTAGCGTGGAAAAGAAGCCTGCCGTTACGGACGCGCCCTGCACCTGCTCGGGCACTCCCTCATTGCCGCCTATGTCCATAACGAGGGTCCGGAACAAGGAGGGATCCTCAAAGGCACGATTGTTCTGCTTCCACATCAAGTAGTCCCGAATGCACAAGGTGCCAAACGCAAAATCTCGCGGGAAGAAGCGCATGAAGACCACGGCCACGCGATCGGCGTTGGGATAAGGCAGCGGGCGCAGCAGGATTCCATAGGCCACGCTGAACATCGCGGTATTGGCGCCAATGCCCAGGGCCAGCACGAGCACGGCGACAACGGTGAACGCGGGGTTTCTGCGCAATCGGCGGGCACCGTAGCGGAGATCCTGCGCGAGGTGTTCCATCCAGTTGACGCGGCGCGTGTCGCGGCACGCCTCTTTGTTCTGCGTGATCGCCCCCAGGGTCCGCAACGCGGCGTAGCGCGCCTCTTCCGCGGACAATCCGGCGTTTCGTCCTTCCTCAATCTGGCGTTCAAGATGATATTGCAGTTCCTGATCGAGATCCTGTTGGACTTGGTGGCCGCGAAACAAAGAGCGCAGGAGAAGGCGAAGCTGTTGGAGCCAGCGCGGCATATGGTGTCCTTAAGCGGTACGAACGATCAGCGAAACAGCGGCCGAGAGCCGCTCCCACTTATCCGTTTCTTTGGCCAGCGCCTTTCGCCCGGCATGCGTGAGAGCGTAGTATTTGGCGCGGCGATTGTTCTCCGAGATCTTCCACTCGGCCTTGATCCAGCCTTGCTGCTCCAGTTTGTGAAGAGCCGGGTAAAGCGCGCTCTGTCCCACCTGCAGCGCGTCTTTCGACATCTGGCGAATGCGCTGGGCAATGGCCCAGCCGTGCATGGGCTCCACGGCGAGAATCGTCAAGATCAGCAGGTCCAAGGTGCCCTGCAGGAGAAAAGTTGGCTTGCTCATGAATGCACCTCGTGTGCCCTTGCCTCAGTTACTGACATCAGTTACTGACATGAGTATGCCTCAATGGGACGCCGAGAGCAAGAGGGGACTATTAGAACCAGCCGCTGCGGTAAGCAACCCACCAACTCACGATGAAGATGGGGATGGTTGCTCCCAGGGCCCACCAGAGGGGCAGAACGAAATCGGCGACGATACCCAGGAACGCGAAAAGGAGCCAGAAGATCTTTCGTTCCATGTGCCAAGTCTACGCTTTTGCGCCGGATCGCCGCCGCCAGGAAAAGACGATATAGCCTAGAACAATCGCGAAAGCCGCCAGGCTTGCGAGGCAGGTAGCGCGCCACTCCAGGCCGCCATCGTAGACCAACGTGATCTCGCATCGGCCTTGGCAGGCTGGTTTCAGCAGAATAAATCCTAAGGCATCCTTGTCAACTTTCAGAAGAGTGCCGTTGACGGTAGCGCGCCAGCCCGGAGTATAAGTAACTTGCACGGACACCACTTGATCCGGCTTAGGCTGGGCTTCGATGACAGCCGTGTGCCGATTCCGCCAGACCAATCCCGCCTCCGGCACAGCGGGGTCATTGATGGCGTTCACATAGCGTTCAATTTCGGCCGTATCCAGGCCGTTTATGGGCGCATGTCTGACGAAAGAATCCGCTGAAATGACGTGAGCGAGAGAATTTGATCGCGCGGGCACGGCGTAGATCGTATCGTCTCCTTGGCGCCAGACCGCCGGTAGCAAGCCTTCGAACTTCCGCGGATTGACGAACGGACTGGCGTATTCGCCGTGATTGGGACCAGGCACGGAAATCGCATGCGCACCCAGAGCTTTGAGCCAAAGGACGCTGACTTCTCCGTCGCGGGCACCTGCGTTCATCCCGCTATAGATGACAAAGACGCCGATGCGCAGGATGTAGTTCGGGATCATCGGCTCATGTCCGCCATGCACTTGTGGCGTGTCGGTGAAATCGTTGAAGTAGAACGAATCGGATCCGGAAACCATGACACGCTGGCCTTGCATATGCCGATCCATCCAGTCAGCGACGCGGTAGGTTGAACTGCTAGTGATATCGGTGGATCTTATAAGCCGGTGAGCATAGAGCAGGTCGTGCCTAAACAGCGGAACCGCAGCTAGTAGACAGGCCATCACCGCCCATGGAACCAGTCTGGGTACCAGTCGCCGGAGGAATCGCTCGGCACTGAAGACCACGAGAAGGCACAGCGCCATGTCCATTGCAATTTGATAGCGGTGCGGCTGCGGGACAACGTTGGCGAGATTCGCCATTGCCAGCGACACAATGCTGGCATTTAGAAAGGCAAACAAGAGGAAAAAGCGCAACAGCGGCGAACCAGCGTTGCGGGTGATCCACCATAGAATCAAGAAACCGGCGATCATCATTCCCACTCCGGCCAGCGAGCTCAGGGTGAATGGGTAATCGCCGACAGAAGGCGAGTTCAAACTGATGGCCTTGACGACGGAGGGCGGCAGCAGGGGAGAAATCGAGGCATAGGACAGTGCGCCGATCACGAGAAGTAGCCGTAGATTTTGCCAGAAGCGGCGCGTTTCAACTACTGCCAATAGGCTGACGCCGGCTAGAACCAGGATTACGGCGCCGAACGCATTGGCCAGCACCGTTGCTCCGAGTAAGACGCCAGCCACAACCTTGTGCCACAAGCGGCCCTCACTAATTGCGAGATACAGAAACAGAATTGCTAGCGGTAGTAAGGCGAGCATTGTATTATATGGGCCCTCGCCATAGAAAACGAGGACATGTAGCCTGCGCAGGTGCCACGGGCTGCCAAGGTCGGCGCGGATCATCGGAAAAAGCCAGGCGCACGGCGAAAGGAGCGAATAGGCAAGCACGGCCAGAAAACTGGCACCTGGCTGCCGCGTCATGCGCCACGCCATGAAGTAGAGGATGACTGGGCCGGCAGCAAAAAAGGCGGCGCAGATCTGATGGAAAGCCAGGGCGGCGGAATGTCCAGTGAGCCCGCTAAAGGTCGCGGTGACCAACTGAAGCAGGGGCAAGTAGGTGTTCTGGAACGGGATGCCGCAGGCCCACAGAGGCCACCACAGCAGATCGCCGGGATGGGCTGCTATTTGGCGGGCGATCGCGATGAATGTGCCCTCGTTCGACTCCAGGTACGCCGAATACTGCACTCGGAACAGTTTCGCAACCAGCACGACGTTCAGGATTAACAGAATGGCGGGATAGAGGATAGGGGCGATGAGAGGTCGGGCGCGAGCCTGGAAGGTCGATAGGAATGGCGAATCGAACAGGCTTTTAGGGTAGCAATACGATTGCTACCCTTTTGGAAGACGCTTCAGTGAATGCTCTCGGAACGCTCGGGCCGCGCGGCTTCGGGCTGGTCCACGTGAACATGGAGCACGCTCGAAGTCGTGACGGGACGGACTTCGTCCAGCAGGAACTTCAGCCGCATTCCGCGTCCGATCAGGCCCCACTCCATTACCCCGTCTTCATTGAGTGAGCCTTGCAATCGCGCCGGTACGGGATCCGGGCAGTAATCCGGATGGCCAGATATGCGGATCGCGCTCCCACCCAGGCACTCGATCTTGTAATGGCGGCTCTTGGTCTCCACCTCGATCAGTGAGCCAGGTTCCAAGCCCTTGCAGTTGATCAGTTCGGTAGACATCATAACGGCCTCCTGCTAAGGGGATGCACTTAGGCAAGAATTGTTGCGAACCTTTTTTCGGAGCGGATCAGGTAAACTTAGCTCAATCCGCGTATATGGCAGAAACTAAAACTCAAACCATCGGCGATGTAACGGTTGTGGAACTATCCGGCCGCCTCCATCTCGGCAATTCTCTCACCTACGCGGAAAATGCCATCACCAAGTTGATCGATGGCGGGACCCGCAAGCTCGTGATCGATCTCGCCCACCTGGAATACATCGACAGCTCAGGCCTCGGGATGCTGATCTTCTCCGGCGGACGCATGGAGCAAAGCGGCGGCCGGATGCGGGTTGCGGGCGCAGGCGGGACGGTGGCACGCGTATTCAAAATCGCGAATGCCGACCGCATTCTGCAATTCGATGCCGATCTCGAATCGGCCTGCCGCCATCTGTCGGGGGAAAGCGCTGCTGGTTAAATCCGATACTGCCGCTGTTCGTGTAGGTGAAGAGCTCAACAGCGTCGCGTTGGTGGCTTATCTGAACAAGTACCTGCCGGGAGGCGCGCTCGACGTCGAGATTGAGCAGTTCCCCAATGGTCACTCCAACCTTGTGTATCTGGTTCGAACGGATCGCCGCGAATATGTTCTGAGACGGCCGCCCCTCGGGCCAGTGGCGCCGAAAGCACACGACATGGCTCGCGAATACCGGGTACTGGAAGCGGTGAATCCGCATTTTCCCGAAGCGCCCCGCGTGTTTCTGCTGTGTGAAGATCCCTCGGTGATCGGCAGCGCTTTTTTCCTGATGGAGCGGCGTCGCGGGATCGTAATTCGTGATTCGATCCCTCGCGACTTGGCCGCGAGTCCTGATTATCCGCGCCTGCTGAGCGAAGCCTTCATCGATTGCCTGGTGCGGCTGCATGCGATCGATGTTTCTCAGCCGAGACTCAGTTCGTTGGGAAAGCCCCAGGGCTTCATCGAGAGGCAAGTGCGTGGCTGGTCGGAGCGCTGGGATCGGGCCAAGACGGAAGACGTTCCAGAAATGGATGGAATTGTCCGATGGTTGAATGACAATTTGCCGCCGTCGATTGAAGCGACGTTGGTACACAACGATTACAAGCTCGACAACGTGATGCTGCGGCCTTCGGCGGATCGCGTTGAAGCAGTGCTCGACTGGGAAATGACGACCATCGGAGATCCGTTGGCCGATCTGGGGCTGACCATGTGTTATTGGTCATGGGCCAGCCTGACAGCGGTGACTTCGCAAGAAGGCTGGTACACCCGCGATCAGTTTCTCGAACGATACGCTCAGCGAACCGGGCGCGACCTGACTCACATCCGATACCACGAGGTTCTCGGAATCTTCAAGCTGGCCGTCATTCTTCAACAGATTTACTATCGTTTTCACCGTGGGCAGACGCGGGATGAGCGCTTTCGAACGTTTGACCAGCGCGTACGCGGCCTAATCCGTCTGGCGGCGTCACTTATCGAAAAGGAGAATCGCAGTTGAGCCGTCTCTACCTGGTGAGGCACGGTCAGGCGGGCACTCGCGAAGCCTACGATGCGCTATCGGAAGTCGGACGGCGGCAGGCCAGATTGCTGGGCGAATATTTTGTCTCAGAAGGGATTCAGTTCGCGGCGGCGTATTCCGGAGCGCTGGCGCGGCAGCAGGAGACCGCGGCCGTAGTGAGGGATGTTTATCGCGAGGCGGGCAGTGACTTCCCGGAGATTGTTTCAGAACCCGGCTGGAACGAGTTCGATCTGGCGCATGTGTATGACGCGCTGGCGCCTCGGTTGTGCGAAGAAGATCCGGAATTTGCGCGGCAGTACCAGGAGCTTGTAGCGCAAGCGCGCGCGGCAGCCGAACAACCCGAGGCGAGTGTGAATCGCCGGTGGCTGCCCTGCGATGTCAAAGTCGTGCAAGCGTGGATGCAGGGCCGGCATGCTTACGACGGCGAAAGTTGGATGGCATTTCGTGAGCGTGTGGCCGGATGCCGCGACAAGCTGGCGCCAGCCGAGAGTGACGCGAACATCGTGGTATTCACTTCCGCAACTCCCATCGGGATATGGACCGCGCTGGCAATGGAAATACACGACGAGCGTGCCCTGCGCTTGGCCGGCGTGTTGCATAACGCGTCTTATACATTACTGCGATGCTACGACGGACAGCTGCGGCTGCACTCCTTCAACGCCATCCCGCATCTGTGCGAACCTGGACTTCGGACTTACCGGTAGCATGCGGGAAGGCTGATGGAATTCGAATTCTCACCCAAGGTAAAGGATCTTCAGAAGCGCTTAGCCGCCTTCATGGAAGAGCACATTTATCCCAGCGAAGCGAAGTACAAGCAGCACGGCGAAGGGCCGGACCGGTGGCGACCCGTTCCAATCATCGAAGAGTTGAAGCCGAAGGCCCGTGCCGCGGGGCTTTGGAATCTATTTCTGCCCGCGAGCGAACACGGCGCTGGTTTGAAGAATCTGGAATACGCTCCGTTGTGCGAAATCATGGGCCGCTCCCCCTTGGGTCCGGAAGTTTTCAACTGCTCGGCGCCGGACACCGGGAACATGGAAGTGCTGGAACGTTACGGCTCGCCCGAGCTGAAAGAGAAGTGGCTCAAGCCGCTGCTCGCGGGCGAGATTCGCTCCTGCTTCGCGATGACGGAGCCCAAGGTCGCATCCTCCGACGCCACCAATATCGAATCGAGCATCGCGCGGGATGGCGATCACTATGTCATCAACGGACACAAGTGGTGGAGTTCCGGGGCAGGCGATCCGCGCTGCAAAGTGGCAATCTTCATGGGCAAGAGCGACCGCGCAGCGCCGAAGCACAAGCAGCAGTCCATGATCGTGGTTCCGATGGACGCGCCGGGTGTCACTACCAAGCGGATGCTCACGGTTTTCGGATACGACGACGCTCCGCATGGACACGGCGAGGTTCTGTTTGAGAACGTTCGAGTGCCGGTGGGCAATCTTCTGTTGGGCGAGGGACGCGGTTTTGAGATCGCGCAAGGCCGCCTCGGGCCGGGACGGATTCACCACTGTATGCGATTGATCGGAGTGGCGGAACGCGCTCTCGAATCCATGTGCAAGCGGGTAAAGTCGCGCGTAGCATTCGGAAAAACGCTCGCCGAACAAGGGACCATTCGCGCAGATATCGCGACGTCCCGGATTGAAATCGAGCAAGCGCGCCTTTTGACGTTGAAAGCGGCGTACCTAATGGATACGGTGGGGAACAAAGCGGCGCGGGCCGAGATCGCGATGATCAAAGTAGTGGCGCCGAATGTCGCCTTGCGAGTTCTGGATCGGGCCATCCAGGCGCATGGCGGCGCAGGCGTTTCACAAGATTTTCCGCTTGCGGCGGCTTGGGCGAGTTCGCGCACCCTTCGTCTGGCGGACGGTCCGGACGAAGTGCATCGGGAAGCCATCGCCAAGTACGAGCTAGCGAAATGACCGAGCTTGCGAAATGACACTGGAAGGGCTCAGGCAACTCTTAGGGCGCGAGATCGCCGTCACGGAGTGGTTGGAGATCACGCAGGAACGCATCGACAAGTTCGCGGACGCGACGGACGATCATCAGTGGATTCACATCGATCGCGAGCGTGCGCATAAGGAATCGCCCTATGGGGCAACAATCGCGCATGGATTTCTTACGCTCTCGCTACTTCCCAAATTTCTCAAGGATTCGATCCATCTGAGTGATTTGCGCATGGCGATTAATTACGGGTTGAATCGCGTTCGTTTCCCCGCGGCGGTCCTCGCGGGCTCGCGCATCCGGGCGCGCATTGTTCTTCAGTCCATGCGGGATCTGGAGGATTCGACCGAGGTGATCTACTTGTTTACGATTGAGAGTCAAGGAGCGAACAAGCCCTGCTGTGTAGCGGAATCGGTGATTCGATACTACCGATGACACGAATCTGTTCATGCCAATGGAAATCCGGCATACGAAGTCCTCGCGCAGTTCGTAAACTGTAAAGAATGGCCAATTTGGGATTTGTCGGGTTGGGTGTCATGGGCAGCCGCATGGTCTCCCGCCTGCTTGAGAGAGGTCACACCGTTACCGGCTACAACCGCACGCGTTCCAAAGCCCAGTGGCTTGATTGATCGGGGAATGAAATGGGCCGATTCGCCGCGTGCCGTTGCCGCGGCAGCCGAAGTTACGCTTTCGATGGTGACGAATTCCGCCGCATTGGAAGAAATCGCGGGCGGCGCCGATGGGATCATCGCCGGTCTCGGCAGTGGCATGATCTGGATCGATATGAGCACCGTTGCTCCAGAGATCAGCAAGGCCGTGGCCGTCCGAGTGAGAGAAAAAGGCGCGGACATGCTGGATGCGCCCGTCTCCGGCAGCGTCATCACGCTCGAGCAAGGCAAGCTCTCGGTTATGGTGGGCGGCCGCGCGGAAAGCTTCGAGCGTGTGAAGCCGCTGCTGCTCGATCTTGGCCCCAAAGTCACGCACGTCGGCGAAAACGGTTTGGCGCTGGTGATGAAGATCGCGACCAACCTGAACCTCGCGGTGCAGATGCTGGCATTCTCGGAAGCTGTGCTGCTCGCTGAGAAAAATGGCATTGCGCGCGAGACTGCCGTCGACGTCCTGACGCACAGCGCAATCGCGTCGCCCATGGTGCAGTATCGCGGCCCGTTCGTGCTTAAAATGCCCGAGGAGGCTTGGTTCAACGTCAACATGATGCAGAAGGATATGCTGCTGGCGCTCGAGCTGGGCCGCAAAGCCGACGTCCCTCTGCCCACCACCGCCACCGCGAACGAATTCCTCACCGCCGCGCGCGGCATGGGCTACGTGGAGCGGGATTTCGCAGTAGTATTTGAGGTACTGGCAAGAATGTCTGGAGTTCGAAGCCTGGAGTAAGAGCGATGACCACCGCCGTCAATCCGTCTAAAACCGATTCGCGAACCGGCGCCGATTTGTACCTGCACATGTACCGGCGCATGCTGATGATCCGGCTGTTCGAAGAACAGGTGAACGATCTGTACACTCGCGCGCTGATGCCGGGCCTCGCGCACCTTTATATAGGTGAGGAAGCCGTCGCCGTGGGGGTCTGCGAAGCGCTGCACACCGACGATTACATCACCAGCACACATCGCGGCCATGGCCATTGCCTGGCGAAAGGCGCGTCGGTGGATCTGATGTTCGCCGAGCTGCTCGGCAAGGAAGTCGGGCTACTGCAAGGGCAAGGGCGGTTCCATGCACATCGCCGACCCGGCCACCGGCAATCTCGGCGCCAACGCGATCGTGGGCGGAAGTACCGGCATCGCCACCGGCGCGGCATTTTCCGCGCAGCGTCTAGGCACGGGTCAAGTGGCAGTGTGCTTTTTCGGCGAAGGCGCGCTGGGTCAGGGCGTGCTGTACGAGGTGATGAATATGGCCGCGCTGTGGAAGCTGCCCGTGATCTACGTTTGCGAGAACAACATGTACAACGAGTACACGCATTTCTCGGAAACCACGGCCGGCGACATTCTTGCGCGCGGTCCGGCTTTCGGAGTGCCTTCCGAAGCAGTGGACGGCCAGGACGTGCGTGCCGTTTACGACGTCGCGAAGAAGTTGGTGGAACGCGCTCGCGCGGGCGAAGGTCCGTCGCTGCTGCTGGTGAACACGTACCGTTACCATGGGCACCACGTCGGCGACGTCAGCCGCGAATATTACCGCTCGAAACAAGAAGAGCAGCAATGGAAGACCGATCGCGATCCGCTTCGGATCATGAGCGAGTGGCTGGTGTCGCAAGGGCATGGCCGATCGCGCCGCGCTCGACAAACTTCACGACGAAGTGAAAGCCGAGATCGATAGCGCCGTGCAGTTCGCCATGGCCGCTCCTTATCCCAGCGTCGACAAGGTGGATCAAGACGTTTATGCCTGAAGCCGCAATCGCCGTTCGTGAACTGACCATGGCGCAGGCCATCCGCGAAGCGCTGGCAGAAGAGATGCGCCGCGATCCGCGCGTCTTTATCCTGGGCGAAGATATCGCCGAAGCGGGTCATCCGTTCAAGGTTCTTGACCGGCTTGGTGGAAGAGTTCGGTCCGAAGCGCGTGCTCGACACGCCGATCTCGGAAGCGGGTTTCACTGGAATCGCCGTGGGTGCCGCGATGACCGGCATGCGTCCGGTGATCGACATCATGTTCGGCGATTTTATCGGGCTCACCATGGATCAAATGGTGAACCAGGCCGCCAAAATCCATTACATGTCGGGCGGCAAATGGAAAGCGCCGCTGGTGATGCGAACCACGCTCGGCGCCACGCGACGCTCGGCCGCGCAACACTCGCAATCGCTGCATGCTTGGTTTTGCCACATTCCCGGACTGAAGGTGGTGATGCCTTCGACGCCGTACGACGCCAAGGGCCTGTTGAAGTCGGCCATCCGCGATGACAACCCGGTGGTGTTCTTCGAAGACAAGATGATGTACCGGCTCAAGGGCCCGGTGCCCGAGGAAGAATACACCATCCCGTTGGGCGTGGCGGACATCAAGCGCGAAGGCAGCGACATTACGATCATCGCCACCAGCAGCATGGTGCAAGTGGCGCTGGGAGCCGCGAGCCTGCTCGAAGAAAGCGGGATCAGCGCCGAAGTCGTGGATCCTCGCACGCTTTGGCCGCTGGATGAAAAGACGCTGGTCGAATCGGCCAAGAAAACCTCGCGAGTGATCGTGGTCGACGAAGGCTACGGACGCTATGGCGTTACCGCTGAGATTGCCTCGGTGATTCAAGAGAACGCATTCTTCGACCTGGAAGCGCCGGTCAAGCGCATGGGCGCGATGCACGTGCCCATTCCGTTCTCGCCGCCGCTGGAAGATGTGACGGTTCCAACCGAGAAAACGGTTGCGGACGCGGCGCGAGCGCTATGCGGCTAATCTAGACATTCCGAAACAAAACTGGAGAATCCTGTGGCACTGAAAACTCACGGAACCATGGCGGTGGATTGGGAGCAGCGCATCGATATGGATCGCTTGCGCAAGGAGCGGCTGGCCCGCGTAAAGGCTCTGCTCGCGAAATCCGAGATCGGGGCTTTGCTGTGCTTCGACATGAACAACGTGCGCTACATCACCGCGACGCACATCGGCACCTGGGCGCAGGACAAGATCAGCCGCTTCACATTGCTGCCGCAAAACGACGAGCCGATTCTTTGGGATTTCGGGTCGGCCGCCAAACATCATCAGCTCAATTGCCCGTGGCTGGGCGAGCGGTCCCGCCCGGGTATCTCGCTTCTGCGCGGCGCGATGTCGCCCGAGATGGGACGCGCCGAAGATGTCGCGAAGAAGATCAAGATCGAGCTCGAGATGCGCGGCCTGCACAAAGAGCCCTCGGCATCGATGTAGTCGAGCCTCCCATTCTGTTTGCCCTACAGCGCGAAGGCATCAACGTCGTGGATGGCCAGCAGCTGATGTCCGACGCACGCGTCATCAAAACGCAAGACGAAATCTCGCTGCTGAACACGTCCGCGATGATGGTGGACGCCGCCTACCACGATCTGTATTGCGCGATGAAGCCGGGCTATGCGCGAGAACGAAGCCGTCGGCCTGGTGAACAAGATCCTGTACGACCTGGGGTCCGAATACGTGGAAGGCGTGAACGCCATCTCGGGCGAGCGCTGCAATCCGCATCCGCACGTTTTCTCCGATCGCGTGCTGCGCCCCGGCGACCCCGTGTATTACGACATTCTGCATTCGTTCATGGGCTACCGCACTTGCTACTACCGCTGTTTCAGATCGGCTACGCATCGCACGCCCTGATCGATGCCTATTCGCGCTGCCGGGATTATCTTGGACGCCGCCATATCGCTGATCCGGCCCGGACGTACCACGGGCGAGATCGCGTCAGTTTGGCCCAAGGCGCAGGAGTTCGGATTCCCCAATGAAGAAGCCGCTTTCGCGCTGCAGTTCGGCCACGGCATCGGCCTCGCGATTTGGGAAAAGCCGGTCATCAGCCGTTTGGTTTCGCTCGAGCATTCTTATGAGATCAAGCCGGGCATGGTGTTCGCGCTCGAAACCTTCTGGCCGTCGAACGGATGGCTGGAGCGCCGCGCGCATCGAGGAAGAGATCGTCGTCACCGAAACGGGTCACGAGGTAATCACGCGCTTCCCCGCCGAAAAATTGCTTGTTGCCGGCGCGCATTACTTCACGGTCGACGGCCCGCTGCCAACCACGCGCGAGCACGATCCGGCGCCGAGCGAACGCATCGTTGAAATGGTGGAAGCCAGCGCGCGAACCGAACAGGTGGTCTCCCGCTAGATGGCCGTCAGCATCGTCATGCCCGCGCTCGAGATGGCGCAAGAAACCGGGAAAATCATTTCTTGGATCAAGAAGGAAGGCGACACGATCGCCAAGGGCGAGCCGATCGCGGAAATCGAAACCGACAAAGTGGTGCTTGAAATAGAAGCGCCGGCCGACGGCATGCTGGCGGGCGTGAAAGCAGCCGCGGGCGACGTCGTTCCCGTGGGCCAAATCATCGCTTGGATCGTTGCGCCGGGCGAACAGCCGCCCGTGGAAGAGAAGGCTCCATCTCAGTCTGCGCGAACGATGACCGAACAAGCTCCGGCCGCCGCTCCTGCAAGGCGTCCAGAGAGTAGTCGAAGTCAAGGTTTCACCCAAAGCCCGCCGGATGGCGAAAGAACTCGGCGTCGATCTGAGCAAGGTGGTCGGCACTGGTCCGGGCGGGACCATTAGCGGTGAGGATGTCGAAGCAGCCGCCAAGGCACCACCCACCGCCTCTGAACCGGCTGCGCTTAGCTCGATCGCGCGTCTCATGGCCGAGCGCACTACGCAAAGCTGGACCACTGCGCCGCACTTCTTCCTGGTTCGCGAGATCGACGCCAGCGGATTGATTGCCGCGCGCGAGAAACATGGCCGGGCGATTACTCATACCGATTTGCTGGTCGCGCTCGGTCGCCCGCACGCTGCGTGAAGCATCCCAAGATGAACGCGAGTTGGACCGGCAGCGCAATTCGTCTGAACTCCAACGTGAATATCAGCATCGCGATCGCCGTGCAAGGAAGGTGTGGTGGGCGCCGTGATTCCGAACGCCGATACCGCCAGCCTGGCCGACATCAGCGCGAAGCGTCAGGATTTGGCCGAGCGCGCCAGAGCCGGCCGTCTTCATCCGCCCGATGTTACCGGCGGCACGTTCACCATCAGCAATCTCGGCATGTTCGGCGTGGATGCTTTTAGCGCGATTATCACGCCGCCGCAAGCCGCCGTGCTCGCCGTCGGACGCATCGCCGATCGTGTGGTGGCTGTGAACGGCCAGCCAGCGATTCGGCCCATTTTGACTATGACGCTGTCGAGCGATCACCGTGTGGTGGATGGCGCGCAAGCCGCGGCGTTCCTCAAGGATGTCGCGGACGTACTTACCAGCGCACAGCTATTTTAGGTGGAAGTTCACTTCAATTTTGGCCTGAACCGGCACAGGTTTCCCGTTTTTCGTGCCCGGCTGGAAGCGCCAGGTTTTGATACTGTCAATTGCACTGGCATCCAGACCGGGATCAAGAGACTTAGTGATTTTAATGTCGTGCGCGCGCTGATCGGTGCCCACCACAATTGCTAGCCCCACGGTGCCCTCGAGTTTGGCGGCTTTCGCTTCATCCGTGTACTTCGGCTCCTCGGTTTTCTCCAGGACCTTCGGCGGAACGATGCCCGGCCCAATCTTATAGATCTTCTCCGCGAAAGAAACGGTGGTCATCAGCAGAAGAAGTAGCGGGATCGCGATGGCGGTTATGCGCCGCGCGTGAATCGCCTCTTTGCGCCATTCGAACAAATGAATAAGGCGTTGACGCAACGGAGATGAGCCGGTCATTGCGCAACCGAGCACAAGCGAATGTGAACGATCGCGCGCCACATCCAGCAGCACATCGGCGTAGAAATCCGCCGGTACACCCGCGGACAGCACGACGTCATCGCACGCTAATTCCTGTTCGCGATTCAAGCGCGCCGCGATCATCCAAGCTAACGGATTCCACCACAACAACACGCGCGATGCTTGCGCAACATACTTCGCCAGGCAGTCGCGCCGAAGTACGTGAGCCGACTCGTGCAACAGCACGGCGCGCAGCCGACCTCTATCCCAATCCCGTGCGTTTTTCGGAAGAAGAATCAGAGGCCGCAACACCCCGCAAGTCAGTGGAGTATTTACGTCCGCAATCCGAACTTCAGCGCCGTCGGCATCCATAAAATGTGCCGACCGGTGGCGAGCGCGTAACATAACGACCCATCCACCCGCAGCGCGAACCGACATGACGAAAATTCCCATCGCCCAGATCGCCGCGAGCATCATTGGCCAATCAAACAGTCCGGTTGCCACGCTGTTCCCACCGACCGCGGCACCGCGTGGTCCTGCCGGAAGCGAGATGAGGAAGCTCCATTGAGGCGACCATAGCGCCAGCAACGGCACCGCAGCCACGCTCGCCAATGCCGCCAGGCAAACCAGATGCCGCACTGCCGCGCTCTGCCGGCGCAAACACCACAAGAGAACGAGCCCCGCCGCCAGCAGAATGGTGGATTTCATCGCCACGGAAATCAGATAGGATTCCAACATTGTTATCGCCTTTCCTTTTTCGCCCGCTCAACTATCCGGCCTAACTCACTCAGCTCCTCTTCGCTCAAATGAAACGCCGACGGGTCCAGGAGCGCCGCTGCCGCTTCCTTCGCCGATCCGTCGAAAAATGTCCTGATGATGCGCTGCAATGCCGACCGGCTGGCGGCCTCGCGCGGCACCGTCGGTTCGTACACATATCGGAGACCTTCTTCCACATGGCGAACATAACCCTTGCGCTCCAATACGCGCAGGATCGTGCGCACCGATGAATAGTTCGGTTTGTCCGCCAAGCCTTCCTGGATTTCCTGACCCGTCGCGCGCCCGCGTGCAAACAGAATATCCATGATTTGGCGCTCGCGCCGGCTTAGATCGGGATCGGGCTTGGCCGGCGTCTTCTTGGGAATGCGCATTTCTTAGCAGCCTGCGTAAAAATTAACATAAACGGCTTGAGCTGTCAATAGACCGGCGCAGTTTTGTTTAGGAATGGCATGATAAGAACACTCACATGATCCTCAGTCGAGACCGAATCCTCGTTACCCACGTCGGAAGTCTTCCGCGCAGCGAAGCGCTTTCTCAGCTGTTGATTGACCGCGAGGAAGGAAGGCTTCCGGACGAGCGGAAGCTCGCCGACGAAATGGACCGCGCCGTCCGCCATGTCATCCAAAAGCAGACCGAGGCTGGTATCGATATCGGCAATGACGGCGAACAACAGCGCGTAGGATTCCAGACTTATGTGCCGCGGCGCATGTCCGGTTTCGCCGGGGAATCAAAGCGCCGCGTGGGCCGCGATTTTGTCGCCTTCCCCGCTCTCACCGAAGATTTCCAGCGACGCTTCCCCAAGCGCAGCCGGATGCAGAACGCGCCCGAGGCCCAGGCCGAGATCCACTATCTGGATCCGTCCGCGATCGCGACCGAGGTCGAACGTTTCCTGAGTGCGGCCCAGGATTCAGGGGCCTTCGCCGAGACCTTTATGACGGCGCCTTCGCCAGGCATCATCTCCACCACGATGCTCAACGCGTTTTACGATTCTCAGCAATCGTACTTGAGCGCGCTCGCGCGGGAGATGCGGAATGAGTATTTGGCTATCCATCGCGGTGGTTCGCTGCTTCAGATTGACGCGCCGGATCTCGCCATGGATCGATCGATGTTTTATCAGGACCTCTCCGATCGGGAGTTCGTGAAGGCCGCCGAGATGCACATAGCGGCGCTCAATCAAGCCATCGACGGCATCCCGCGCGATCGCGTCCGCCTGCACTGCTGCTGGGGCAACTGGAACGGGCCGCATTTGTACGACGTCGCGCTCGACCTCATCCTGCCGGTGCTCTACCAGGCGAACGTGGGCGCGCTCAGTATCGAATTCGGCAATCCCCGCCATCAGCATGAACTCGAAGCTCTGCGCCGCAACAAGCTGCCCGATCACATGCTGCTTCTGCCCGGTGTGGTTGAAAGCAACAGTAACATCGTGGAGCACCCCGAGGTGGTCGCGCGACGTCTGGAAGAAGCTGTCGCCGTAGTCGGTGACCGTGAGCGCGTTATCGCCAGCGCAGACTGCGGCTTCGGCACTTTCACTAATCGCGAGTATGTTATTGAACCGGTGGTCTGGCTGAAACTCAAGGCGCTCCGCCAAGGCGCGGACATTGCGTCAACTCATCTCTGGGGCCGCGGCGCCGCCAGCTAGAGGGCAGTTAGTGAGTTACTAAGTGCGGTAGATCCCGGTTATTTTCGCTGCACACAAATTCGAGTAAGTCTGTATCCGGCATAAATTGCATGGCTTCGGTAACCGTCCACGGCTTGGTGTACGCCTTTGGATCGTTGATTGTAACTTCAATTGTCAAGTGCCCGAAATTAGGCCGTCGGAAGCGTTCCGTCACATGCAGTGCTTCGGTGGCCGGATGGCCCAGCTGATCCAGCCACGTCTTGCCATTGAAGCCTGACGTCTCGACGACTAATGCATCTCCATCCCACTTACCCACCGAGTAACCCATCCATGCGGGGTTCGGATCTTGTGGTAGCTGTCGCCCATCCATGAATATCTGGCGGTACAGCCCGAACGCTTCGTAAAGGATGATGACCTCGTCCGGATTCTGAACGATCTTAAACGGCACCGGTGTCACGTTAACCTTAGGAACGCCCTGCGGCAAACAATTAGCATCCGACTCCTCCGCCGCGTGGGCGCCACTGGAGCGCTCCTTAGTAAGAGCAGCGGCCCAGGGCTGCATCGGCACATCCCCGGGCTTTAGGTCCGCCGCCAAATTCTGGAGGTATTTCGGCCCTGGCACGATCCAAATTCCAGATAGGTCCGGTTTGCCATCCGTTTTGTGCGGCGCTGGCGCCATCAGATCCGGCTTCCCGTCCTTGGTTCGTGGAATCGATTTGTCCGGGAGTTTCAACCATTGCGCCGGCAAAGGCAGTAGTGCCACGAACAAAAGCATTACGCCCGCCAAACCGATCTTCGAGAGCATCGGGGCGATTATATGTCAAAATCGTCCTCGGCGGCGATGAGCGAGCAGCAACAGCACATGCAGTGCATGGAAGTGTGGGGTGGCAGCCAGCTCACCGCGCAGTGCGTGGAATTCGGCGGATTGGATGCGTGGGTCTATAGCAAGCCTTTCGGGACAGCTCACGCCGGAGGCGACGTCTACTACGCATCGAGTTGCGCTACCGGCAGAATCAGCCGTTTGCTATTGGCCGACGTTGCGGGGCACGGCAACGCGGTAGCCGATACCGCCGCCGATTTGCGCACGTTGATGCGACGCTTCGTCAATCGCCTGGATCAAACGGAGTTCGTGCGACTGCTCAATCAGCAGTTCTCGGTTCTGCCACGCACCGGGGCGTTCGCCACCGCGATTGTGACGACGTTTTTCGAGCCTAGCCGCCGCCTCACCGTTTGCAACGCCGGTCACCCGCGGCCGCTTCTCTATCGCGCCGCGCGACGGCAGTGGGATTTTCTCGGAACCAACACCGCCACACTTCGCGCCGCACCCAGCAACATCCCTCTCGGTCTATTTGAAGCAGCCGAGTACGAACAATTCGATATTGAGCTGGAACCCGGCGACTGCCTGGTCAGCTACACCGACGCGCTGATTGAAGCACGGGTTGGCGACGGCGAGATGCTGCGTGAAGATGGTGTTCTCGGTATGGTACGCGCGCTGGGCGATGTCCCGCCCGATCAGCTAACCGAAAAGTTGCTCGCTGAAATCGAGGTGCGCTATCCCGGCGGCTTGGCCGAGGATGATGTCACGGTGTTGGTGGTCCGCGCCAACGGCCGCAAACTGAACTACTCGTTTGGTGAGAAGCTGCATGCGCTGGGTCGATTCATGAGCACCCTGATCCGCTCCGTCAATCCCCGCGCCGAACGCGCACCGCTGCCCGATGCAAGCCTCGCCAATATTGGCGGCGCCATCATTCCCGCACTCGGCCGCCGCTGGCGCGCGAAGTCGGCATTGAAGCCGGTCCGGTGAAATCGGGATGTTATCCTGAAAACAAAATGACATATGACTTGATTGTGATTGGGAGCGGCCCGGGTGGGTACTCCGCGGCGGTGCGAGCCGGCCAGTACGGCCTGAAGACCGCCATCATCGAAAAAGATCCAAAGCTGGGCGGCACTTGCTTGCACGTGGGCTGCATCCCCACCAAAGCCTTGCTCCATACCGCCGACCTTTGGGAGCACTTCGTCAACCCTTCCGACGAAGGCATCCAGTGCGAAAACCCGCGGCTCGATTACGCCAAAGTCCTGGATCGCAAGAACAAGATTGTATCGAAGCACGCCAAAGGCGTCGAGTTCTTGATGAAGAAGAACAAGGTCGATTGGGTGAAGGGCTACGCGACCATTCTGCCGCGCTCAGGAAGCGGCCCGATTCAAGTCGAGGTGAAATCGGAAACCGGAACCCAAACGCTCGAGACCAAGAATGTCATCATCGCCACGGGCTCGGAAGCGCGCATGCTTCCCGGGCTCGAGCCCGACGCCAAAAGCCATCCTGACCAACATCGAGATCCTGGATCTTCCCGTCATCCCCAAGACCATGCTGATCATCGGCGCCGGCGCCGTGGGCGTGGAGTTCGCGTCCATCTTCAATCGCTTTGGCACCAAGGTCACGTTGCTCGAAATGCTGCCTCGCTTGGTTCCGGTAGAAGACGAAGACATCTCCAAGGAACTGGAGCGCTACTTCAAGAAAACCGGCATCCGCTGCGAGACGGGCGCCAAGGCCGAGAACATCACCCGGACTGAGAACGGCGTGCGGCTGTGCGCCGCGCTCGCGAATGGCAAGCGCGAGGATCTGGAAGCCGAGACGTTGCTGGTGGCAGTGGGCCGCAAGCCCAACACCGAGAGCATCGGTCTGGACAAGCTGAAGGTCGCGCTCGATCGAGGCTTTATTAAGGTCGATGGAAACCAACTGACCGCCGAACCGGGCGTTTACGCGATCGGCGATGTGGTGGCCGGAACGCCGCAATTGGCGCACGTCGCCACCATGGAAGGAATGATCGCGGTAGCGCACATGGCAGGCAAACCCACCAAGCCGATCAATCGCAATCGCATTCCGGGTTGCACCTATACGGAGCCAGGCATCGGCAGTGTCGGCCTCACGGAAGCCCAGGCGCGCGCGGAGGGTTTCGCGGTGAAGGTCGGGAAGTTTCCTTTCGTCGCCAACAGTAAGGCGACCATCCTGGGAAGTCACGATGGCTTCGTGAAGGTGGTGGCCGAGGAGAAATACGGCGAGATTTTGGGTGTCCACATTATTGGGCCGGAAGCTTATGAACTAGTGTCGGAGGCCGTGCTGGCGATGGAGGCCGAAGCCACCGTGGAAACGTTGATGGGCACGATTCACGCCCATCCCACTCTGTACGAAGCTCTGGGCGAGGCGTTCAACAACGTATACGGGCTCACCATCAATGCTTGAGGGCAGCATGCCCGGTTCCGGATTAGCCATTCGCGACCTCGGGCGCATGCGCTACGGGGACGCGCTGGCCATCCAACAGGACTTGGTCGAGCAGCGCAAACAGGGCCGAATTCCCGATCAGCTTCTGTTCGTCGAACATCCGCACGTCATCACGCAGGGGCGCAATGGTCGTGCCGAAAACCTATTAGCTGGAGAAGCAGCGCTGCGTAGCGCGGGGATCGACTATCACGCCACCGACCGCGGCGGCGACATCACCTATCACGGCCCGGGCCAGATCGTAGGCTACCCCATCCTCGATCTGCGAGAATGGAAGCGCGACGTAGGCGCCTATGTTCGCGCAATCGAACAAGTGGTCATCGATACGCTTGCGCAATTTGAGATTATCGCCGGACGCATCACAGGCTGCACCGGCGTGTGGGTGGATGGCAAGAAAGTGGCCGCAATCGGTATTCACATCAGCCGCTGGGTTACCTCGCATGGTTTTGCGTTGAATCATAAAACTGATCTACGTTACTTTCAGTACATCGTTCCTTGCGGGCTGACGAAGCCGGTCACTTCCATGCAGGAACTGGGATCGGAATCGAGCCGGGAAGAAGTGCTCGCCGCATTGTCGACCAACTTTGCGAAGCAGTTTCGGCTGAACCGCGAGCAACCGAGCCGCGACCGTGAGGGAGCGGGCTTTACATATACGGAGACATATTCATGACTGACGTAGTAATGCCTCAGATGGGCGAAAGTATCGTGGAGGGGACCCTGACAAAATGGCTGAAGAAGCCGGGGGAGCACGTCGATCGCGACGAGCCGCTCTTTGAGATTTCCACCGACAAAGTGGATACCGAGATCCCATCGCCCACCGCCGGCGTTTTGAAGGAAGTGCTGGTTGAGGAAGGCAAGACGGTCGCTATCAGCACCGTGGTTGGCCGGATTGAAGAAGGCGCGGGCAACGGGGCATCCGCTCCAGCACCCGCAGCCACAAAGGCCGCTCCTGCGCTGCCCGCACCGAAACCAACGCCTGCACAGCCAGCCGCGCCCGCAGCTCCCGCGGCAAAAGCGCCCGCGCTTCCAGATCGAGAACCTCTGCCGGAACCCGTCGCGCATTCCGCTGGTCCGTATCCGATTCCGGTGGAAGAACCGGCGCCGGCGGTAGAAGCTGAGTCACCCGCGGGCCCGCTGTCGCCGCTGGTGCGTAAGATGGCTCGTGAGTATGGCATCGATCTCCGCCAGGTGAAGGGCACTGGTGGTGGCGGGCGCATCACCAAGCAGGATCTGGAAGCGTATATGTCGGCGCAAGGCGCGCGCACCATGGCTCAATCAACGGTCCAATCAAACGCTCCCGCGGCTTCCACCACCCCGACCGTGTACACCCCGGCGGTCCCCGCCGTACAACCGCCTGCGACCGCTCCCTCAATCATGCCCCGCGCCGAAGCCCCGCGCGCCCGAGTAGAACCGATGAGCGTGATGCGGCAGCGCATCGCCGAGCATATGGTGATGAGCAAGCGCACTTCAGCGCACGTCACCACGGTCCACAAGACCGACATGACAAAAATCGCGAAGATGCGCGAGCGCAATAAGGCGGAATTCCATCAGCGCTACGGCTACTCGCTCACCTTTCTTCCGTTCGTCGTCAAGGCGGCCGCGGAAGCGATTCGGCACTATCCCATCGTGAACGCTTCCATCGAAGGCACCAACATCATCTATCACAACGAAATCAATCTGGGGATCGCGGTGGCGCTTGAAAACGGTCTGATTGTGCCCGTGATTCGCAATGCCGACGAAAAGAATGTGGTCGGACTCCAGCGCTCCATCGTGGATCTCTCTACGCGCGCCCGTTCGCGCCAGCTCAAGCCCGACGAAGTGCAAGGCGGTACGTTCTCGATCACGAATTTCGGCAGCTTCGGCAGCGTTTTTGCGACGCCCGTCATCAACCAACCGCAGGTGGCGATCTTGGGTGTCGGCGCAGTGGAGAAGACTCCCGTAGTGATCGACGATGCAATCGCGATCCGCTCGGTGGCCTATCTTGCGCTCACCTTCGATCACCGCTTGATCGACGGCGCGCTGGCCGATCAGTTCACCGGTAAGGTCAAGTCCATTCTCGAGAACTGGTCCGAAGAAGTGCTGTAAGGAGCAGAGGTTTTGTGACCTCCGACGAGATTTTTCTCACGTTCTCAGCCGACAAGCTGGAACAGTTGCACGGTCGCATACAGGATTGCCTTGCGCGGTTGACTCCCGAGCAGATCTGGACGCGCAATTCTGAAAACGAGAACGCGGTCGGCAATCTCGTGCTGCATCTTTCCGGGAATGTGCGCCAGTGGATCGGTTCGGGAGTCGCAGGCCTCGCCGGACAATCGCCAGCGCGATACCGAGTTTGACGCGCGCGGCGGAATGGCGCCGGCGGAACTGGGCGAACTTCTGACGACGCGGGTCGCCGAGGCCGCGGCGATCATCCGCGCTGTGCCTCCCGGCCGACTGACCGAGCGCATCACGCCCCAGGGCTACGACGTAACTGTTCTCGAAGCTATCGCCCACGTGGTCGAGCACTTTTCGCAGCATACCGGGCAGGTCATTCTTCTGACGAAGCTGTTAACAGGCAAGGATCTGGCTTATTATCAGCACCTTCGAAGGTCGGGTCGTGCGGCGGGGTCGACTCTCCCCTAGCTACCATTTACATCTGCCATACTTGTATGGCATAATCGTACATATGAAGAAGACGCTCAACATTGATGACAAGCTCTTCGAGCAGGCTAAGGCCGCTTGCGGAGCGGCTACCGACACGGAAACGGTGCGGCTGGGCTTGGAATCGCTCGTTCGCCACGGCGCTTATCAGCGTCTGCGCGCGCTGATTGGAAGTGAGCCGGATGCTCAAGACGTACCCAGGCGGCGAGAAAAGCCGGCGGTAAAGCACCAAGTTGCGTAATGGTCTTGGTGGACACGTCGGTATGGATTCGGGTACTCTCGAACCGCGCGCCGTTCGCGGAGGAATTGGACCGGCTGCTTAGCCTCGATGAAGTCGCCGGTCACGATTTGATTTACGGCGAGCTGCTTATTGGGGATGGGGGCGGCCGCAAAAAGCTGCTTGCCGACTACAAACTGATGGTTCAAGCAGCGACCGTGCCTCATGCGGAGGTTGTTACTTTCGTCGAACGCCGGCACCTGCATGGGCGCGGCGCGGGTTGGATCGACGTTCATCTCCTGGCTTCGGCCATCGTAGATGGATTCAAATTGTGGACGGTTGACCCGCGTTTACTAGCGATCGCCGAGGAGCTTGGAGTGAGTCACCGAGTCGCCGCCTAAGCTTAGCGCTGCATCTTCCTTCAACCGCACGCCCGACAATTTCAATCGCCGTGCTTCGTTCATCAGGAACAGCAGCTTGTGCGCAGCGGCCGCGTAGCTTAGCCCCTCGGCGCGAATGTTTGAAATGCAGTTGCGCTCCGCATCCGTAAGGCCGGAGCGCGGGTGCCAGGTGAGATACACTCCGAGGCTGTCAGGAGAGCTCAAGCCCGGACGTTCGCCAATCAAAACCACTACTAACTGCGCTCCGAGCGCCTCGCCGATTTCGTCGCCGATTGCCACGCGGCCCTGTTCCACGATCGCCACCGGAGCGATGCGCCAATCGAGATCCCGCAGCTGAAGCTCTAGGAATGGCACTGCATGGCGGTGCACGGCCAAAGCCGAGAGCCCGTCCGCGATCACGAATGCGGCATCATACTCTGACCGCAGCGCCAGCAATTGTTGGCGCGATTCGGTGCTCAGGGTTCGTCCCAGGTCGGGACGCCGCAGATATTCATCGCGATCGTGCGCGGCGCTCTTAAGCGAAATCGAAGTGATGTTCTTCTGCTTCAGCTCCAGGACCAGGGAATCGACTGCCAGCGGCAAATGCACCGCATCGCGGGCCCTGGCATGCGCCAGCTGAAACTCGAGCAATTCGCGCGTGGGAAGGCTGTGCCCGGCGCGGCCCAGGCCGACGCGAGCCGTCGTGTAATCGCGAAGATTTCTCATGCCAGCAGCCGCCCACCCATTTGGGGCAACTCCTGCCGCACATGCTCGAACCATGCCTCAAACTCGGGCGCGGGCCGCAGCCCGAACACGCCGCGCAGGTAAAGCGCATCGTGAAACGACGTGCTCTGATAATTGAGCATCACGTCGTCGGCGCCCGGCACGCCCATGATGTAGTTGACGCCGGCCGCGCCCAGCATGGTCAGTAACGCGTCCATGTCGTCCTGATCGGCCTCGGCATGATTGGTGTAGCAGATGTCGCAGCCCATGGGAAGACCCAGCAGCTTGCCACAGAAATGATCCTCCAGGCCCGCGCGCAGGATCTGCTTGCCATCGTACAGATACTCGGGGCCTATGAAGCCGACCACCGTATTCACCAGCAGCGGCTGAAAATGCCGGGCCAGCCCATAGGCGCGCGCTTCGCACGTCTGCTGATCCACTCCGTGGTGGGCGTTCGCCGATAGCGCGCTGCCCTGGCCGGTCTCGAAATACATCACATTGTCACCGACCGTGCCGCGATGCAGTTCCAGGGCCTGTTCGCGGGCCTCCCGGAGCATCGCGATATTCACGCCGAAGGACGCGTTCGCCGTCTCGGTCCCGGCAATCGATTGAAACACCAGGTCCACCGGAGCGCCGCGTCGCATTGCATCCATCATCGTGGTGACGTGCGCGAGCACGCAGCTCTGGGTCGGAATGCGATACGACTCGCGTACCTGATCGAGCAACCGCAGCAGCGTCTCGACGCGCCCCAGATTATCCGATGCCGGATTGATGCCGATCACCGCGTCACCGCTGCCGTACGACAATCCGTCGATGATGCTGGCAGCAATTCCCTTGGGATCGTCGGTAGGATGATTGGGCTGCAGCCGCGTCGAAAGCCGCCCCGGCAGGCCAAGAGTATTGCGGAATCGCGTAATCACGCGGATCTTGGCGGCCACCATCACCAAATCCTGAAGCCGCATGATTTTCGAGACCGCCGCCGCCATCTCGGGTGTCAACCCTGGCGCCAGCGCGGCTAGAACCTCGCCCGTAGCCTGCTCGCCGAGGAGCCAGTCACGAAACTCGCCAATAGTTAAGTGACCGACGGGCGTGAATGCCGCGGAATCATGCCCGTCCACAATGAGCCGCGTGACTTCATCCGATTCATAGGGAACAACCTGCTCCGAGAGAAAGGTCTTGAGCGGAAGATCGCTCAGGGCCATCTGGGCGGCCACGCGTTCCTCGGCGCTTGCGGCCGAAAGTCCCGCCAGATCGTCTCCAGAACGCGCCGGACTGGCCTTCGCGAGCAGGGTCTTTAGATCGTCAAATCGATAGACCAGGCTGCCGACAGTGGTCGCATATCCCCTTGAGAAAGCTGTCACGGCTAATGAATCCAGTGTACCGGGCCAAAAACCCGGATGAAACGCCGCCTCTAGTTCGTCCTATGAGAGCCCCGAGCAGCGCTGCGGCGCTATACTGTAAGTTCAGGAGCGCGTAATGAATACGTACTGGAAGTTCGGCGCCATTGTGGCCGTCATCATCGGTGTACTGGCATGGCTCGCGGTAGGCGGAGTCACCGAAAGCAAGACGTATTACAAGGAAATTAAGGAAGTCAAAGAGTTAGGCGATCGTGCCCAGGGCCAGCGGCTGCGCGTGAACGGTTATGTGCAGCAGGGCTCCATCGTGCGCGACGGCTCCAAGGTCAGTTTCATCCTGCATCAAACTCCAGGCGTCCTTCAGAAGGACCCGGTCCGGCTCGCCGTTGTGTACACCGGGATCGATCCGCTGCCCGACACGTTCAAGGACAATGCACAGGCGCTCGCTGACGGGAAGTTAGATCCAGACGGCGTTTTTCATGCCAGCAAAGTGCAGGCGAAATGCGCCTCCAAGTACGAAGCCAAGCCACAAATGAAGACGGGCGCGACCCCAGCTATTAACCAAGCCAGAAGCTAATCTAGCTCGCGTTCCGCTTCGAGGACCAAGAAGCTCGAATGGAAAATATCGGCGCTCTCTCAATTCTGCTCGCCTTCTGCCTCACCGTATATGCGGTGATCGCGTCGGTGGTGGGCAAGCTCAAGAAGAACTCCTTCCTCACCGTCAGCGCGGAACGCGCGGTCTACTCGGTATGGTTGCTTGTCTCTGTCGCGGCAGGCCTCTTGATTTATTCCCTTCTCACGGGCGATTTCCGGCTGGCCTATGTTGCCGCGCATACCGATTCGTCCATGTCGAAGATTTACAAGTTCACGGCATGGTGGGGCGGACAGGAAGGCTCGCTGCTGCTGTGGTCGTGGCTGTTGGCAACCTATTCGGCGGTCGTGGTCTTCATGAACCGGCGCAAGTTCCGCGACATGATGCCTTGGGTCACTTCGGTGCTCATGACCACCGAGGCGTTTTTCCTGATGTTGATCAGCTTCGTGCTCAGCCCCTTCGGAATTCTGGAAGCCGGCCGAGGCAATATCGTCGAAGGCGTCGGTCAAGGCCTCAATCCGCTGCTCCAGTATTGGACCATGGTGATTCATCCGCCCATGCTCTACTTGGGCTACGTCGGATTCACGGTGCCGTTCGCTTTTGCGATGGGCTCCCTGATCACTAAGCAACCGGGCGATGCCTGGATTCACACCACGCGGCGCTGGACCATCGTCACCTGGCTGTTCCAAAGCGCCGGCATCCTGCTCGGGCAAGGCTGGGCGTACGCAGTGCTCGGCTGGGGCGGCTATTGGGCCTGGGACCCTGTGGAGAATGCATCGCTGCTGCCCTGGATCACCGCCACCGCGTTCCTGCACTCGGTGATGATGCAGGAAAAGAAGGGCATGATGAAGGTGTGGAACATGGTCCTGATTTCCGGGACCTTCTTCCTGTGCATCTTCGGAACGTTCCTGACGCGTTCGGGCGTGGTCAGTTCGGTGCATGCTTTCGCACAGTCGCCCATCGGCAAGTACTTCGTGATTTTCCTCGCCATCGGCATCGCTGCCACGGTGATTCTGATTCTTGAACGGCTGAAGTATCTGAAGTCGGAAGCGCGCCTGGAGAGCGTGGTATCGCGCGAATCCAGCTTCATGTTCAACAACCTGATCCTGGTGGCCAGTTGCTTCGCCGTGCTGTGGGGCACGCTGTTCCCGGTGATCTCCGAAGCCGTGACGGGCGAAAAGATCAGCGTCGACGCGCCGTTTTTCAATCGCATCAACATCCCCATTGGACTGGCGCTGATGCTGCTCACCGGAATTGGCCCGCTGATCGCGTGGCGCAGAAGCTCGATCGAAAGTTTGCGGCGCGCGTTCTTTATCCCGACTATAGCCGCCTGCGTGCTGATGGTCGCCCTCGCTTTCCTGGGCGTCTATGAACATCCCTACGCCCTGGTTTCGTTCGGGCTGTGCATGTTCGTGACAGCGACCATCGTTACCGAGTTCTGGAAGGGTGCTTCGGCCATTCGCGCCAAGGACGGAGTGGGGCTGATCCCGGCCGCTATCGAGCTGACGCATCGCAATACCCGCCGTTACGGCGGATACCTGGTTCACATGGGTATCGTGTTCATGTTCATTGGCTATACGGGCGCGGCCTTCGATCTGGACGTCACTAAGGAGGTCCGGCCCGGTGGAAGCTTCGCTCTGGGGCATTACGACATCCATGTATTGAGCATCGATTCGGGCGAGAACGACACCTATGCATGGCAGAGGCTGACCGTTGAAGCCTCGCGGAATGGAAGCCCCCTGGGGCAACTCTTCCCGGAACGGCGCTTGTACAAGGCCAGCCAGCAGCCGACGTCTGAAGTGTCGATTCGTAGAAGGTTAAACGAGGATCTCTACGTAAACTTCGCCGGCCTCTCCGCGGACAACCAGCGCGCCGTCATCCAGGCTTACGTTTTTCCGCTGGTTTCGTGGATCTGGATCGGATTCTGGGTGCTCGCGTTCGGTACCATCGTCTGTCTGATCCCCAATAAAGTGCGTCTGTCTTACGCTCGGACGCAAGTAGTAGGAGTTGCCGAGAAACATGCGACGGTTCAGAAATAGCCTGCTGATTTTGAGTCTGCTGGCAGGCGGATGTTTCGCTCAGTCCGCGGAACAATTGGAAAGCCCGGCGGTCAATCGCATCGCCGATCGGCTGAATTGCCCGTGCGGATGTAAAACCAATATGGCTTGCCGCATGGATCCCTATCCATGCCGGACCTGTTGGGAGAACAAGAAGAAGATCCTCAAGATGGAGCAGGAGGGCATGTCGGACCAGGCCATTCTTGCCTCGTTCGCCAGTGAAATGGGGCCGAATGTTGTCGTGGTTCCACCGGGAATCCTCGGCTCGCTCTCGTTCTACACCGCCGCCGCCCTGGGTCTGATTTTGGTGGTCTTCGTGATTCGAAAGCTAAGCCGTAAGGAAGCCGCAGTTACCGCCGGCGGGACGCCGCACGATCCTCTCTTGGATCGCTATCACGACCAGATCGAAAAGGAAGTGGAAAAGCTCGATTGATGGTCCTTTCCGCAGCCGTTGTTCTCGCCATGGGGACCATTTTGTTCACGCTGTTGGTGCGTTCCCAAGACGTTCCCGAAACCCCGCCCGTCTCGCCCACGGCGCACCTGGAGGGACGCAAGGCGCAGATCTACGAAAACTTGCGCGATCTCCAATTTGAATTTCGCCTGGGCAAGCTTTCGGACGAAGATTATCAGAAGACCAAAGTCGATTTGCAGCGCGAGTTGGCCAAGGTGCTGGCCGAGATCGACGCCGTGCAGCCCGCGGTCCCCGCTCCGAAAAAGCCCGCTCCCAAAGTCAAGCCCGACGGCAAGACTTGTCCGCACTGCAACGCCAAGTTCGACCATCCCATGAAATTCTGCGGCGAATGCGGAAAGGCCATGGCATGATTCGAGCGACACTTTCCTTGTTGCTCGCGATCGCGCCCGCCTTCGCGGCCGTCGATGGTGTCATCGTGAACGGGACTACAGGCAAGCCTCAGCCGGACACCGTCGTGATGTTGATTCAACCAACGCAGGCCGGCATGCAGACGCTGGGCACCACCAAGTCCGACGCTCAAGGGAAATTCAGTTTCGACAACAATGACGCCCAGGGTCCGCGCCTGATTCAAGCGATCTTCCAAGGCGTCCAATACAACCGCATGGTGCCGCCCGGCATGCCGTCCACCGGCCTCCAGATTCCGGTGTACGCATCCTCCAACAAAGCCGGCACCGCGAAAGTGACGCAGCACTTCATCGTGCTGCAGCCCGGTGAAAAAGAAATGACCGTCAGCGAGGGATTGCTTTATGTCGGCGATCCCAATGTCACGTATTACGACCCGGTCAACGGCTCGGTGCGCTTCTATGTTCCGCCCGAAGCCACCGGACTCACTAGCGTCACGGTCAATCCTGCTGGAGGGATGCCCATCCAGCGGCCCGCTTTGAAGACCAAAGATCCGAACATCTACAAGGTCGATTATCCGGTTCGCCCCGGCGAAACGCGCTTCGACATCAACTACGCGATCCCGACCACAAGTCCCCAGATCTTCACCGATAAGGAAATCCATCCCGAAGCTTCATCGAACCTGGTTGTCCCAAGCGGCGTCACCGCGAAAAGCGACGATCTGGAGCTTGCTGGCCAGGAGCCCAAGACCCAAGCCAGCATATACCGGATCAAGAACGCGAACTTCAAAGTGGAAGTCGATGGAGTCGGCGCGCTGCAACAGTCGGAGGGCTCGCCCGACGATAACGGCCAGCCTCAGGTGCAGGAAGTGAAGCCACGAATCTACGAAAGCTTGTATTGGATCTTGGGAATGGCGTTCGCCATCCTCGGTCTGGGTTCCGTGCTATTGGCTAGGAACGCGGCCAAATAGGGCCCAACCTGCAATCCGCACTTCGTGCTTACGCCGAGGTTTCCTGATGTTTCTGAAACCGCGCCGAGACGAAAGCGCCCGCCGCGGCGATCGCATCGCGCCCTTCGCTTAGCATGAAACCAAATCCGTGCCAGACATGTGGCATGCGCGGCCAAACCTCCAATTGCACGGCGACGTCGGCCTCAGCGGCCCGAGCGGCCAGACGCGTGGCATCATCCAGCAGAACTTCCGCAGAGCCCACTTGGATCAGCAGCGGGGGCAGCCCGGTCAGATTGGCGTACAGTGGCGAAGCCAGCGGGGCGCGAGGCGATGCCCCGTTGAGATAGATCGAAGCCAGGGCAACCAATCCTTCGCGATTCAGTGAGGGGTCTTCGGCCGCCTTGGTTATCATCGATCCTCCGGTGCATTCCAGGTCCGCCCACGGCGAGATGGCCACAGCCGCGGCGGGCATCGGCAGGCCGGCATCGCGCGCCGCAACCAGCATAGCCACCGTCAACCCTCCGCCGGCGGAATCGCCCGCGATCGCGATGGAGCTGGGAGCGATTCCTTGGCTCAGCAGTGCGCGATACGCGGACACCGCGTCGTCGACGGCTCCGCGGGAAAGGGCTTTCAGGGGCCAGCCGGTAATCGAGCGCCAGACCGCGCGCCCCCGCCGCGCGCGCCAGCTCGCCAAAAAGAGAGCGATACGCTAGCGAACTTCCCAGCACGTAGGCGCCGCCGTGCAGGTAGAACAAGACCCGCTCCTTCGGCGCGCCAGGCGTATTGGACCAACGCGCGGGAACACCGCCTAGCGTGGTGGGCTCGAAGGCAATGTCCGCGGCGATGGGAAAGCCGGCGAACATCGCCTCGAAATTCTCGCGTGCTTGCGGAGGTGGAGTGGCCAGGTCGGGGCCTCCGCTCCGAAGCATAGTCACCAACGATTCCAATTCCCGAGCGCTCATCGGGGAACTCCCTCCCGGACCTGGTAGTCCTTAGAGCGGATGATCGGGCATCGCGATCGACCGCCACATGTGCGCCGAGGGACTGTTGTCGTATCCAAGACCCTGTGTGGGTTGCTTGAAATTCCGGCCGACGATATCGACGAACTGATCGATCTTGGGGTTCACATTGGGATCGAAGGCGTACAGATCATTCACGGTAACCATGCGCGGCTCCAAATACCACTTGTGGTTTCGCACCATCTTGTAAGTCGCTTCAATATACGGCTCGGGCTTGTAATCCTCACCGAATAAGTTACGGTACAAGTCCGGGTACTCATACCCATGTTCGTGGTCCGCGTAAAAGCGCAGCGCCTGATGATACCGGATGGCGAACGAGGTTTTCTCCGAGACGTATGGCTCGAACATCTGCGCGCCCCACCAGCCGTGGTCGACCTTGATCAATTCCTGCACCACGTCGTGGAGCAGGCAAGCAAGGATGATCTCCTCCGACATTCCATTGGTCATCGCGCGATTGGCGCTTTGCAGTACGTGGTTGGACGTTGCATTGAACCGCAAACTGAAAAAGTCCAACAAGGTTGGTTTCTCCGGCATGGGCGGGAGCCGTTTGACATTGCCCGTGGACGAGGCGAAGAGGTTGCCGACGCCGCGCCGCGTGGGCCGCGTATCGATTTTCTCTGCGACCTCTGCCGCCGTAGGAAACTTCTTGGCGACCGCCGCATTCAATTGGAACGCCATATAGTGTTCTAAGGCATCTGCTTTCGCTTCGGAACTCATCAATGCGACGGCCGAAACGCCGCCCAGGCCCGCAAAAAATGCTCTGCGATCGATTTCCATATTCGCTCCTTTACTTAGCTGGGGCTCGAGGGGGAGTATCGAACATCACCATCTCCTTGCCGTCAGCCAAAGTGGCACGCAAGAAAGTTCCGCCCTTCTGTCCATCCTTCAGCGGGGCGATGGTGATGGCCACTTTGTCGCCGGGGTTTAAGGTGTGCTTGGTCCAGCCGCGCCGGCCCAGAAAATTCGGGCTCATGCCTTCAATAGCCCAGGTGTCCACGCCGCCTTTATCGTTGGGGACATCGATGAATGTGAATGTGTGCGGATTGGTCCACTGAAAGTCTTTGATCGTCCCGGTTATCGTCGTGACCTTCGTCATGTCGAACATCTCAAACGAATGATGAGCCATGGCGGCCTGAACGGCGAACAAGGCTGCGAAGGCGATTGCGCCGGTGTTGATGATCTTCATTCTCATTCGATGTCTCGCTTTTAATGTTTCGGGCTCAGTGTTTCAGATTAATTCCGGGCTTCCCGTCGGCGTCCACGAAGTTGCGGTTATTCTGCTGGCAGATGTACTCGGCCAGGGTCCAATCCGGATGACGGGCATAGGTGGTCGTTCTCGTCCAAGGTTTCGCCAGCGCTTCCGGATCGTCGATCGTGGTGACGATTTCGAGAGTCTTGGGATCTTTCAAGTGGAACCGTTCTACGATGTGCATCTTGTCGCTGTGCCGCGTTCCCATGTTCATTCCCAATGAAGTGTCTGTGGAGAAACCAACCGAATCCACCACCAGGGTGTCACCTTCCCAATGACCGATGGAGTGACCATTGAAGGTCAAATCGGGATCGTCGGGATGACCACGGCCGTCGGTGTAAATATGCCGCACCTGCATGAACGCCTCTGCGATGACGGTGACCATGCCCGGCGTAAAAAGGATCTCAATGGGGTATGGCTGACTCATGGTCCCAGGCATTCCGGGCGGGACGCAGTTAGCCATGGGCGAGTCCTTTGGCGCCTCCTGAAAGGCTTTGAGGATGGCCGCATACTTGGGAGTAAGAACAAGCTGCTGTGGCGGAGCGAACCCCCCACGGCCAAAAGTCATCTCCCATACGCCGCTCATATCGGGCAGCTTCGGGATGGAGACCCAGGTGCCTCCGGGCAATGCGCTCGCATCGGCGGCGGCGCATCGGGGAGCCGCGAATGCGACTAAACCGAGGCCCACTATGGCGAAACCCGCTGCGTGAAGAAGTTGATCTCGTCGGTACATCCCTTGCCTATGCATTCATGGTCCTTCCAGAAGCAATCGTACTACAAGTTGGTTTCGGGGAATTGGACCACTTTTCGCCCAGTGCGAGATCAAAACCAGGTGAGATCGGTACCAGGCCAGAGCCAGGATAGAAAGTGAGTTCGCCCACCGCTACTAGGCCGCGATGTTCATAGAGGTCCACGCGGACAAAATCGAACAAGGCGCCCAGCTTCTCTGCAACCGCGATCATTGTGTCTAGAGTGGCCGGCCGCGGCACCTCGAGCGCGGACATTGGATAGAGGATTGAAACGGGAAGTTTGTTCCAGAGAGGATCGTAAAACGCTCTCCAGTGATTTTCGAAGCGAGACATGTCTACTTGGATGTACTCCACTTTCCCCCCAAACACAAACAGCTTGTAATCCGGGGGGACAGCGCCCTCTCCGAGCATTTCTTCTACAAGAATTCTCGGTGGAATGCCACGATATATCCACTCGCGGAAGTGCGTTCCGTACTGAGTTCTGAGCCAGGACCGGCATTCATCCGCCAGCGAGTCCACGTCCAGCGAATCGCCTTCGCCGAAGAATCGTACATAGCCGCACAAATGTGTTGGCTTTACGACGAAGGGGCGGGGAACAGAATTGAAATCCACCGCCGTAATATCGGTCCCAACCCAGTGGGTCTTTGGTGTGAATGCGATGCTCCCGACGATATCGGCGACCAGGCGCTTCATTTCCTCCTTGTCCGCAAAAAGGGGCATCAGGGGGTCACGGTCAAACAATTTCCGATGCTGTATTCTCTCCGAAAACGTCGCCGGGCTGGTGAGGTTGGGCAAACATCCGTGAGCTTGAAAAAAGAGGAGCTTGAGGGCGATCTTGTCAGGGAGCGCAAGGAGCACTCGGTAACCAAGTTCGGCACTGAGTTTTCGGATTTTCAACATCCGGGCCGCACCTGGTTCTATTCTTGCACCCCGGAGCATCTTAAATCGCTGCCAGACGGAGCTTGCCGCAGGGTCCCCGTAGGTGCGAAAATTAAGTAGTAATCCAGCTAGAATGTCGTAAAACCTAGAATGTCCTAAGACATGGACCAGCCAGACACGCCCTCCGCAGAGAACACGGGTCTCGTGAACGCCACCGGCGGTCCGGCAAGGCGCTCGGTGCTTGGTGCATTCGGGCATTGGGTCCGGGATCTCATGATTTCGGTAGTCCTGGCGGTCTTCGTAATCCTGTTCATCTACCAGCCGGTGAAGGTGGAGGGCACCAGCATGATGCCCACGCTCGACGACCAGGAGCGCATCTTCATCAACAAGTTTGTTTACCGCTTCCACTTCGGCAACATCGATCGCGGCGACACGGTGGTCTTCTGGTTTCCGGGCGATCCCACCAAGTCGTACATCAAGCGCGTGATCGGAATGCCGGGCGATCGTGTGGAAGTGGACGACGGCAAGGTCATCGTGAATGGGCAGGCGTTGGTGGAGAACTATGTTCCGCCGGAGTTTCGCGATCAAAGCTCCATGCCGGCGCGCCAGATACCCGAGGACGAGTATTTCGTGCTCGGCGATCACCGCAGCTCTTCCAACGATAGCCGGGCGTGGGGCATGGTCCCACGCCGCTATATTTACGGGAAGGCCGTTTTCATTTACTGGCCGCTCGACAAGATGGGCCTGCTGCGCTAGCGGGTCATGTAGTTCTTGTGAATCCACGCGCCGTTCTGACTGCGGTCGCGTGTCTCGAACATCACGTTTTGCGCCGTTTCCTTCGTCACCACCTGCGTGTGAGTGGTTAAGTCCCGCACATTTGGCTTGGCCGAATCGGCATCAGCGAACATAGCGCGCACATCCGCAACCGAACCCTGCGCAAACTTCTTGCCCGGCTGATATTCCGACACGGCTTCCACGGCGCTGGCCCGCAGCAGCTTCATCCAAAGTCCGGCGAACAATTGGTGCGATCCATAGATATCCGCGCTGTTCACCTTGCCGTTGATCACGAAGGCGTAGCCGATCACGTCGTCCTGGCGATTCGGGGCTCCCGCCAACTCCTGGATATAGCCATCGATCGACCTTCGCACGGCCGGAATTTCCATGGTCATCGGTAAACTGGTGGGCGCCAATGCCGAACGCGCGCTGAGGTTCATCGAGCTGGCCAGGCTGGCCTGCGCGGCCGCAACCTGGTTCCATACTTCCTGCTGATTCGCCGTCATTTTCACGGCGATCTTGAGCTGCTTGGTGGCGAGCGCTTGTTCTGCTGAATCGAATGTTCGCACGGACTCGTTCCCGCGTTGTGTCCAGCGGCCGTGCTCCACGCAAAACGAGCTGATACTCACCTTGCCGGATTTTGACGGCAGGATCAAATCGTCCTTCAACGTGCGGTCCTGCGCGCCTCCTTTGACGATGTCGCCTGATTGAATGTAAACATCTTCATTCGAGACATTCTCAATCGCCAGTTCATTGACGGCCCTGGTCTCGTATACGATCACTTTGTGCTGCGCTAGCGCTTCTTCCAGCGGTAGAAGGCTCTTGGCCGTTTCGTTCGGCCCGTGAATCAAGAATACTGTCAGATTGTCGTGGGTGAACGGCCCGGTAATCTTGTATCCGGCGCTGGGAGCCCGCGCTGACAAGGAAAGTCCCGCGATGAGCGCGAACACACTGGTGCCACATAGTTTCATAACGAATCTCCTTGAGACCATCGCTCGGTTTTGCGATCCAGGTCTCACAGTGGCAATGCCTCGGGCACGCGAGAACTTTCAGCTGGGTTATTCTGAGTTCAATCCCATGAAGAAAAGCCTATGAAGAAGGAATCTTTCGACCCGGGTTTAACAACCAAGTTCAGCGGCGAGCTGCGCCGGACCATCAATGCGGACGGCTCGTTCAACGTGCGCCGCGAGGGGCTTCGGTGGCGCGATGCCAATCCCTATCTCATGCTGATCGATACGACTTGGACGCGCTTCCTTCTCGTTGTAGCTGCGGGATTTCTGATCGTGAATGTGATTTTCGCGTGCCTTTATCTCGTGGTCGGCATTCACAGCCTCAAGGGACTCGAGTCGGATATGGGCCCTTTTGCGAACGCATTCTTTTTCAGCTTTCACACGCTGACCACAGTCGGGTACGGCAACGTTTATCCGGAAGGCACGTGGGCCAATATTGTATCGTCGCTGGAAGCCGCAACCGGATTGATGGTGTTCGCCATCGCCACCGGACTCCTTTACGGGCGCTTCTCCAGGCCCTCGGCGCGCATTGTCTACAGCAAGAACGCCATCATCGCGCCTTACCAGGACGGGACCAGTTTGCAGTTCCGCCTCACGAACGCCCGCAAGAACGTTCTCATGAATATGGACGCCCACGTCCTATTGATGACGGTGGACAGCACCGACGGCGAGCTGAAACGGAGTTTTATCGACCTGCCACTGGAGCGGTCAGGCGTCTACTTCTTCCCGCTGACCTGGACCATCGTGCACCCCATCGATTCCGCCAGTCCGTTATTCGGAAAAACTCGCGAAGACCTCGCTAAGGAGTCAGCGGAATTGTTGATTTTGATGCAAGGATTCGACGATACGTTTAGCCAGGAAGTGCACTCGCGGTATTCTTACCGGCACGACGAAATTGTGTGGGGCGCCAAGTTTACGCCCGCTTTCAAAGTAGATCCCAAAGGCGACCTGGTGGTGGAAGTGAACCGAATCGACGAATTGAAACTGATCGGTTGACCCCCATGGAGACCGTGATCGCCAAGGATCGCGCCGAATGGCGGCGCTGGCTGGCGAAACACTTCGCGCGCTCCGAAGAAATTTGGCTGAGTTTTTACAAGAAAGCTACTGGCAAGCAAACGGTCTCCTACGATCATGCGGTGGAAGAAGCGCTCTGTTTTGGCTGGGTGGACGGCATGAAAAAGAAGCTGGACGAAGAATGCTACGCGTTCCGGTTTACTCCCAGGAAACCCAATAGCCGGTGGTCGAAATCGAACTTGGTGCGCGTGGAGCGGCTGGTTGCCGAAGGGAAGATGATGCCGGCGGGACTCAAGGCGTACAACTCGGAGAGTCGCCGTGAAGTTGCGCCGATGCCTGCTGAGATGCCGAAAGACCTCGAAGACCGGTTTCGCAAGCAGCGCGCGGCTTGGGCGAATTACGAGAAGTTTCCTCCGGGTTACCGGCGCATGACGGCCGGATGGGTCGCCAGTGCGAAAAAGGAAGAGACGCGCATCAAGCGGCTGGAGAAGCTGATCGACTTCTCAGCGCGTAACGAGCGGATTGAGTTTATGTAAGCAAGGGTGTCACTTGTTCCCAAACTTTCGCCGCGATTGCGTTGGGTGCGCCGCGTCCATCGATCAAATGAAAGCGCCGCGGCTCGCGCCGAGCTAGTTCGTGATACGCTTCGCGCGCTCTCCGATGGAACTCGATGGCCTGTTCTTCGAGCCTTGTCTCTGCGCCTCCACGGGCCAGCGCGCGGGACAATCCGGTTTCAGTATCGATGTCGACGCAAATCGTCAGATCGGGAATCAGGCCTTGGCACGCGATCCCATCCAGCTTCAGCACGGTCTCCCAGCCCAGGCCGCGGCCCGCGCCTTGATAGGCGACCGATGAATCGGTGAAGCGGTCCGAGATCACGATTTTGCCTTCCGCTAGCGCCGGCAGAATCCATTGATCGACGTTTTGAGCGCGCGCCGCGAACATCAACAGCAGCTCCGCGACCGGCGTAAGTTCCCGGTTGGCGGGATCGAGAAGAATGCGGCGGATCTGTTGGCCGATGGGCGTGCCGCCTGGTTCCACGCTCTCGAGTACCGGCCGGCCTTCGCTTCTCAAGCGCTCGGCAAGCATGCGGGCCTGGGTGCTTTTGCCGCTGCCGTCCGGTCCCTCGAATGTGATGAAGAGGCCGCGGCTAATCGTAGACATAGTGCAGGACCTTCTTCAGATCCTCCCATGCTTCTTTCTTCGCGTTTTGATTGTATGGCCGCAGCAGATAGGACGGGTGATAGGTGACCATCACTTGAATGTCGCGCCATTGGTCCCATTTTCCACGCAGCCGCGTGACGCCTTCCTTGCCGAGCAAAGCTTTTGCCGCGGTGCCGCCCAACACGCAAATCGCTTTGGGGCGAATCGCGAGAAGCTGGCGATACAAAAACTGCCCGCAGATTTCCATTTCGTCGGGCTGCGGCGTACGATTCTCTGGCGGGCGGCATTTCACTACATTGCAAATGTAGACGTCCGCACGCTTGATCGGGATGCCTTCCTTGGCCGCCGTGCCTTCGATCATTTGTGTCAGCAATTGTCCCGCGCGGCCTACGAACGGCAGGCCCTGCTGATCTTCATCCGCGCCTGGACCCTCGCCGACAAATACAAGTCTCGATTGCTCATTGCCCGATCCGAAAACGATCTTGTTGCGCGCCTCATGCAGACGGCAGCGCTTGCAGTCGCCGATGTCGGTGAGGATCGTTAACAGGGAATCTTGCGCCGGTTCAATGGTTGGTAACGACACAGCCGGGATTAGGGGTTGGGGTTTGGGGATTGGCATCGAGACGGAACGCCGATAGACGGTTTTGATTCCGAGATCCTGGTAGAATTCCAGGCGCTGGCGAATCTCGTCCTTCGTCATTGGGCCGCGTGTAGAGCCAAACGAAGTTTCAGCACCTGGTCGAAAATGCGATCGGCGATCTCGCGTTTGGGGGCCCGCGATAGGGGAATGGTTTCGCCGGTGCTCAGTACCAGCACCACCTCGTTTTCGTCGGATTCAAAACCGGTGGCGTCCTGGTTCACCAGATTGGCCACCACCATGTCGCAATTCTTCGATTCGAGCTTCTGGCGGGCGCTCTCGATAAGATTCTCGGTTTCGGCTGCGAATCCGATCAACAGGCGATCGCCCTTTTTTCGGCCCAGCTCGGCCAAAATATCGGGTGTGGGGTCGAGATCCAGCGACATTCGCATCGCGGTCTTCTTGATCTTGTTCCGGGGCACCTGCGACAAATGATAATCAGCCACCGCGGCGGCTTTCACGATGATGCCGGCCTCCGGCAGATGCTCCATCACGGCGTCGTGCATCTCGCGAGCGGTCCGAACATGCACTACACGCACACCGCGAGGCTCACTCAATTGCACAGGCCCTGAAACCAGGATGACTTGCGCGCCACGCTTGGCGGCTGCTTCCGCCAAGGCATAGCCCATCTTGCCGCTGGAGCGATTGGAAATATAACGGACAGGATCCAGTGGCTCCTGTGTGGGACCGGCGGTGATGAGAACCGTCTCACCTTCCAGATCGCGCGCGTGGAAGCTCAGGCTGGCGGTTAGGTCGGCGACAACAGCGGCAATTCGTTCCGGCTCGGCCAGACGTCCCGGGCCAGTGGTGCCGCAAGCCAGCAAACCTTCCTCCGGCTCTACAACAATGTGCCCGCGCTGGCGTAACACAGTCACATTCTCCTGCGTTGCCAGATGCGCCCACATGTTGCTGTTCATGGCCGGCGCCAGAACCACGCGTCCAGTGAACGCGAGGTACATCGTTGTGAGGAAATCGTCAGCCAATCCATGCGCCAAACGTGCCAAAAGATCGGCGGTGGCGGGTGCGATCACTAGAATCTCATTATCCTGAGCCACGGCAATGTGCTCGACAGCGCTGGAAAGGGTTTCTTCGGGACTTTCGGATGAAAACAGGCCAGTGATCACCTTGCGCCCGGTGAGGCTTGCGAACGTCAGAGGCGTGATGAACCGGCGGGCCGCTTCGGTCATGACCACCTGGACGCGCATGCCGCGCTCCATCAAGGCCCGAGCGAGTTCCGCGGATTTGTACGCGGCGATTCCGCCGCCCACGCCTAACACGACGTTCATCAACGTTACTCTGTCGGCGGGAATTCCTCGGCGGAGACTCTCATGAGGTCGGTGTACTTCACCAACCCGCGGCGAACTTCTTCCATCGAGGTCACGGTCGGCTTCTTCGATGTGGTGGGGAGAAACGGCCGGGCGCCATTTTGCAACTGACGCGCGCGCTTGGCGGCGACGATGATGAAGCGATACGTGCTGTTCTCGTCATCATCGGGAATCGCGTACATCGCGTTGTTTCTCATTCTTTCAGCCATACGAGTTACCTCACTTGATCTTTTCGAAACTTTCCAAAATCGGCCGGACTTCCTCTTCCATGCGCGCCTTGCGCAGCCGCTCGGCTTTAACGATGGTGGCGAGGCGAGCCGAAGCTTCCTCAATATCCCGGTTAATCAGAACAAAATCGTACTGCGTGTAGTTCTGAACTTCTTCCGCTGCTCCCCGCAACCTACGCTGAATCACTTCCTCGCTGTCTTGCGACCGCGAGCGAAGCCGCTGCTCAAGAACGTCACGCGACGGCGGCAGCACAAAAATGCTAATGGCCTGCGGGATCGCTACCTTCAATTGTCTCGCACCCTGGACGTCGATGTCGAGTACCAGGTCCTGGCCCTGATGCGTGGCCGATTCGAAACTCTCGCGATTGGTCCCGTAGTAATTGCCAAAAACCTCGGCGTATTCCAGGAACTCGCCATGCGCCAGTCGCTCCTCGAAGTCCTTGCGGGTGATGAAGATATAGTCCACACCGGGGGTCTCGGTGGGACGCGGCTGGCGGGTTGTGTAGGAAATGGAGAAGGCCAAACCGGGGACGGACTTGAGCAACCGGTGGACCAGCGTCGACTTTCCCGAACCCGAGGGCGCCGAAATGATGAAGACAGTGGTCATTCCAGTGTCTTCATTCAAGATTGAGGGCCTGCTCGCGGATCTTCTCGATGGCGGCTTTCGAAGCCAGCGCCAGTTCGGTGATCCGCAGGCCCAGATCGCCGATCCCGCTGGTCTTGGAAAGGATCGTGTTGGTTTCGCGGTTCAACTCCTGCAACAGGAAGTCCAGGCGCTTACCCACCTCGCCGCCCGAATTCAGGATTTCATCCAGTTGGCGGGAATGGATCTGGAGGCGAGAGATTTCTTCGCCGATGTCGCCGCGGTCGGCTAGCAGCGCGGCCTCCTGCGCCAGCCGCTGCGGATCCAAATTTGAGCCGCCCAGCAATTCCTGAAGCTTTTCCACCAGGCGCTTGTGAAACGCAGGTATGGCTTTTTCGCGGATTTGCGCCATCTCCTGGGAGCTCTGACGAAGGCTTGCGTTTTGTTCACGGATGAACGCGGCCAGCTCCGCACCTTCACGCGCGCGGAACTGATTGAGCTTTTCGGCCGCTTCCTCGATGGCGGCCAGAATCTCGCTCTCGGACGCAGGATCGGGCTCGCTTTCAGCTGCCGCGCCGAACATGCCCGGCACCAGTAGAATTCGGTTCAAGTCCGGTTGAGCGTTGTGGATGCCTTCTTCCGAGGCCGCTTTGCGGAAGGCAGCGATATAAGAGCGGAGGAGCGGCAGATTGAGACCGTTGGAAACGCCGTTGGCGGTCCGTAGCGCCGAGCAGCGCACGTCGATGTGGCCGCGCAGCACCGACCGTTTGATGACGGCGCGCATGGCGTTTTCGAGGGCATCCAGTTCGGGACCCAAGTGAAAATGCAAATCCAGGCCGCGATGATTGACGCTCTTCAGGGTGACGACGATGTCGCCCTGCTCGGTGCTTTTCTGGACGCGGGCGAAGCCGGTCATGCTACGGATGGGAGCAGTGCTCATGGCTTCAATAACGGATCGGCCGTCAAGAATTGCAGCTCGTGCAGGCGCTGATAAATGCCGCCGTGGCTGATCAATTCCTGGTGCGTGCCTACTTCGGAAATCCGGCCCCGATCCACAACCACAATCTTGTCGGCGCGCCGGATGGTGGAGAGCCGGTGGGCGATGACGATCACGGTCCGGTTGCTCATCAGGGTCTGTAAGGCTTGCTGCACCAGGATCTCCGATTCGGTGTCCAGATGTGAAGTGGCTTCATCCAGGATCAGGATGGGCGCGTCCTTAAGCAATGCGCGCGCGATGGCCAAACGCTGGCGCTGGCCGCCGCTCAACTTGGTTCCGCGCTCGCCGATGACCGTGTTGTAGCCCGCGGTCATCCGCTCAATAAACTCTTCGGCCAACGCGTTGCGCGCGGCTTCCTGGATCTCGTCATCCTTGGCCTTGGGACGCCCGTAGCGGATGTTATTGGCGACGGTGTCGTTGAATAAAAAGGTCTCTTGCGCCACGATGCCGATCTGGCTGCGCAGAGAGGCGATCTGCAGATCGCGCACATCCTTGCCGTCGATGCGAATGGCGCCGTTGGTGACGTCGTAAAAGCGCGGAACCAGATTGGCGATGGTGGTCTTGCCGCCGCCGCTGGGCCCAACCAGCGCTACCACTTCGCCGGCGCGCACTTCCAGTTGAACGCCGCTCAAGTTAAATCCATTGGGGGCATTTTGATAGTGGAAGTCGACGTTATCCAACAGGATGGCGTGCTGGAATTTGCCGAGCTTGGCCGCGTTGGCCTTCTCGACGATCTGCTGATCGCGATCGAGATACTCGAAGACCTTTTGCGACGCGCCCAGAGCCTGCTGGAAGATGTTGTGAATGCCGGTGAGGCGCTTCACGGGCTCATACAACATCAGCAATGCGAAGACGAAGCTAGTGAACTCGCCCGCGGTCAGCATGCCGCTTTTGATCTGGATGCGGGCGTAGCTGAGCAGGCCGACGATGGTGAGAGCGCCGAAGCATTCAATGAGCGGCGACGAGATGGCCTGCTGGGCGATGTAGCGCAGGCTGCTGGATTTGAATCGCGCGGCTGCCAGGAGAAAGCGGTTGGATTCCACATCCTCGGCTCCAAACGATTTCACCACTTGATGGCCGCTGATAGTCTCTTGCAGGATCTGATTGAGATCCGCCGCTTCGTCCTGCGCCTTGCGGGTTGTCCGGCGGATGCGCCGTCCGATGCGCAGCGTTGGCACCAGTACAAACGGCAGGACCGTGAGGCTGACCAGGGCCAGCCGCCAGTCCTTCTGGATTACCACGCATAGCAGAAATACCACCGTGAAGCTCTGGCGCATCCAATCCGCCAGCATGTGCGAAGTGGCGACCTGAATCTTTTCGATATCGTTCATGATGGACGACATCACGCGGCCGGTGGAGTTGGATTCGTAGAAATGCGCGTCCTGGCGCAGCACCTTATCGAAAACGGTCTGCCGCAAGTCGGTTACGGCCGAGATGCCGACATAGTTGATGAAATAGTTGCCGAAGTAATCGCACGCGCCTTTGATGAAGAACGTGGCCACGATAGCGACGGCCACCATGGTCCAGACGTTATGAATGGCGGAGGGCAAAAAATCCTGCAGATAGACCGGGTGCTGAAACAGCGGAATGGTGAACAGCAGGACCGGCGAATCGGCGGATGCGGGATTCAGCACGCGGTCGAACACCGGAGCGATCAGGACCGCCGTGAATCCCTGCGCGGCTCCCACCAGGACCATCAAGATCACCGAAAACAGCAGCGGTGCTATGTATGGCCGGACGTAGTGGAGGAGACGGCGGAGTTCGATCATCTGAGGAGGTGGGGGGTGGGTTGTGGGACGAGGCTGTCGATGGCTTGAACGGCTTCGATCACGTCAATTGAACCAATTCCTGCCGGGCTCGTCAGCACTACATTTTCGGTACGCCAGGGACGCCAGTTTTCGACGTCCGACGATCCGAAAAGCACAACTACGGGACGGCCGAACGCCGCGGCTATATGCGCCGGACCACTGTCATTCCCAACAAATAGCGTAGCCTCCGCGAGCAGCGACTTTAATTCTTCCAACGACGCGCCCCGAAGGCAAGCATGTTCGCCGAAGGCCGACAGATCTTCGTCCGCGCCCCCGACAAACACGGATTCGATCCCCAGGTCTCTAAGATGTTTCGCAACGGCGAGGAAGTTTTCCCGAGGCCAAGTCTTGTCTAGGGCGGACGCGAAGGGATGCAGTACTGCGTAAGGACCATTGCGGGAATAGGGCGCGGCAAACAATCGGGCCCGCGGAATCTCGGACTGTGGAACCCCCAGATGGAACATTGCGGAAGCCAGATGTTCCGCAGTATGAACCGTGCGGTCCACACCTAAAATCTCTTGCGCGCGAGGGATGCGGATGTTGTACATCGGCTGGAAGCGAAAATGCCCGAAGCCGGCGCGCAAACCCGACGCCGCTGCCAGCATCATGCGCACGCTGGTGGCGCCACCGTGCAAATTGAGCGCGAGATGCGGCCGCAAAAGGGCCAGGCTAGCTGCATTCGGAGCGAGGATTTGATCGACATCGGGATTGCCGGCGAAAACTCCGGCGAATCTGTCCTGCACCACTACGCTGACCTTTAGGTCGGGGCGAAATTGCTTCAAGAGAGCGAGCGCGGGCGTCGTCAACACGCTGTCGCCCAGCGACCGCAAGCGAATCACAGCCACCCGAGCGCCGTCGGGTAAGCGGTCAAGCACGTAGGTCATTGGAAACAGGCCAGCTTACTCTTCGACCTTGGCCTCGTCGATCAGCATGACGGGAATGTTTTCGCGGATCGGATAAACGCGCTTGCACTTCACGCATTTCAAGCCGCTCTGATCCGGCTTCATTTCCAATTCCGCTTTATCGTCGGGACAGACCAGTATGTCGAGCAAATCCTTGCTGATTGCCATGAGCTCGATTCAGTTTAACAGGGTTAGAACGTGAATCGGGCCTGCAAATCGATCCGGCGGTTCAAGCCGCTTTGTGCGAACGCGCCAACGCCGCCCGCCAGGCTGTTCGATTCGTCAAACAGCGGCGAGGTGACGATGCCGTTGATAGGCCCCGGATTGACGTGATTGAGCAAGTTGCGCGCCTGGATCGAGAAGGTCAGGTTGTACTTTTGACCGGTGTTTGTGCCGCCTCCGCCAAACCCGCGGAAGCCGCCGCCACCGCCCGGGAATCCGCCGCCACCTGGTCCACCGCCACCCCCCGGTCCGCCGCCACCGCCCGGGAATCCGCCGCCACCGGGTCCACCACCGAAGTCGCCGCCGCCATTGTTGCGATTCCGGGTCGTACCCTCACGAGATCCGCCGAACCCGAACGTCTTGCTGAGGCGCAGGTTGATGCCGATACTGCCTGGGCTCCGGCCGAAGTTCCGCGGCAGAATCGCCTCGCCCGGTGTGGGATTGGGATTCAACCAGCCATACGGGGTCCGCACTGCGCCCACCACCGAGGGACACGACGTATCGGCGAGCGTACAGCCGCTCACGATGCCCGGCCGCTCGTTGAACAGCGTGTCGCCGTAGGGGTCGGTGCCGGAGGTGATGTTAAATGGCGCGCCGGTATTCATATTGATGAAAGGCGACAGCTGCACCCCCCACCACGCGGTGATGTTACCGGCGATCAACCCTCGGTTGCGTTGATCGAGCGCGGAAGGTCCGTATTCCCCTGCCATGCTGTACGGATTTGAGGGCAGCGTCCCGACGCCGTCGGTGTTGCTATAGGCGCGGCCATACATGTAGAACCCGTTCAGCGAGAATCTCCTGTTGAATTGCGTCCGGACAGTAGTGATCAGCTGCCACTGGTTGAACAGACCGCCTGACTCCATCAAGAGCACGGGATCTGTTTTGTACTGCGAGTAGAGCGGGTAGGCGGACGGGGCGTACAAGCCGGTTTCCGGGTCCGGTATGGAGCCGAGCAGAGGCGCGTTAATGTCTTGCGATCGCAGTTCATGCAAGCCATGCGAGTTCCTATAGTCCTCCGATATAGTCGTGTTCTTGGGTAGCTGGCGCTCCACGGTGAAAGCTTCCTGCAAGATATAGGGCGCGTGCAGGCGCGAATCGAGAAGCTGGATGGTCTGCTGGGTTTCGGGCGGCAATGACAAGCCCGGCGGAATGCCGATCACCGAGGGCTCGTACGGGATCGGATTGGCGGCGCTCTGGGTGATCACAAATTGCTGCTGCAGAATGCCGTTATAGCGCTCCGCAGTCTCGATGTTTGTCTGGCTGACGCGATCGTAGAAGATGCCGAAACCGCCGCGCAGCACGAGCTTGGGGCGCGGATTGTTCTTGCTTTGGCCGGGTGCCCAGGCGAATCCGACGCGCGGCGCCCAATCATGCCAATCGTGAATGTTGGTTTGGGTTTCAAAGCGCAGGCCCAGGCTTAGCGTGAGGTTGGGCTTCACCCGCCAGTCGTCGCCGAGAAACGCGCCTACATCCGCTTGATTGACGTTCACCAAAGGACTTCCAGCGTTGATGGTGAACTGGGATGGTCCGGCGCCCAACTGCTGGATGGCAAACGGGCTCAAACCCATCTGCTGCAGTATCAGGGTGCGCTGGTACACCTGAATGGATTGGAGCAGCACACAGTCGGCGGGATTTGGTTCGGCCGCATCGCAGGTCACCCCCGGCGCCACGGGCTGGTTGTCCGCATTGAGAATGGGGGCGTAGGCGCCGTTGAAGTTGTAAGATCCCCCGAAGTTCTGGGGCGAAAAGTTGTTGATGGTGACGGCGCGAACGCGAACGCCAAATTTCCAGGTATGCGCGCCGCCGCTAACCGTGGTGTAGTTGTTCAGCTCGTAGTTGTTCTGGGTGTTGCTGTAAGTTCCTATTTGGGCTCCGCCGCCATTAAACGCTCCGCCCACGTTGATAGCGGGCAGAAGGCTGTTGGACATCTCATTCGATTCCTGGTGATACAGCTGAAAATGCGTCTCGTTGATCACCTTGGCGCTAAGAACGGCGGTTTCGATGAGTTGTATCTGTTGGGCCGTATTCAAAGCGTGATAGCCGGTCGTCAAAAGACTCAGATCGCCAGCGCCCTGGTTGTCAAGATCGTTGCGGTAGTAGGTGTAGCGGGCGGTGAGCGTATTGTTCTTGCTGAGTTGATAATCAAACCGCGGGCTGATTTGAAAGCGGGTCTGGGGAGCATCGAAGACGCTGCTGAAAGGCGCGATGGCGAACGTACTTGGACTTACGTTGAAGCCGTTGATGATGTTTCCGTTGTCAATGTCCCGATACTGCACATCCACAACGAAAGACGCCTTCTTGCCGAGGGAGTCGCCGAGAGACCCTCCAAAGTTCCGCTGGAGGAACGGTGCTTTCTGCTGGGCATACGGGTTGCGCGCGTCCCAGATGGCATCGCCGAAGTCGACGTTGACGTTCCCGTGCAACTTGTCAGTGCCAGGCTTGGTGAGGATCTCGATACGTCCGTATCCCAGCTTGTCGTACTCGGCCGAAAACGGGTTCTGATTGATACGGATCTCGCGGATGGAGTCTTTGCTCGGCATCTGGCCACCTGTAAATCCGTCAATATAGATCTGCCCGCCGCTCGGTCCCGCCGATGGTCCGGCCAGCGCTTGCAAATCGGCCTGTAAATCGTCGGGATCGTCCGACAGCGCCTGCAAGTCCGCGCCGCGCAGCACCAGTGCTCCCGCATTTTGCGAAGGGTCGACAGCTACTTGGGGTCCGACGTTTTCTTGCACCGTCACTTCCTGCTTTTCGGCGGCCACCTGCAACTGTAGGTTTGCCGTGGCGCTTGGTGATGCCGACAGATCGATGGCGAAAGCCTTTATCTGTTGCAGTCCAGGCGAAGTGGCTTGAACGGTGTATTGGCCGGGCACTAGCCCATTGATCGAATAGCTGCCGTCATCGCCGGCCGTCCCCGATTTCACCTGGCCCGTGGCATTGGACACGGTGACCTTGGCGCCGGGAATCACCGCCCCCGATTCGTCGGTGACGGCGCCATGCACGCTCGCCGACGCCTGGGCATCGAGCTTGGGCGCCAGGAAAGTCAGCGGCGACACTAGCAATAACAGCAGGAGCAGTAATAGGGCTTTCATTTATACCTTTGTTATCGGTCTACGGGGATCATTCTTCCGGCCCGCCGCCGGCTTCGAGATTCCAAGAACCTAAGTTCACTTGTCCGGCAGTGCGCGGAGCGGCCGCGAGGAACGGTTCCACGCCCGCGACAAACGAGAAGGCGGTGACCGACGAATTGTCTGGACCTTTCGAGCTGGAGACGATGACCGCATCGCCTTTTTTCAATTCCGAAAGCGATAGCGCGGGCATCCGTTCGAGTACTTGCTGGAGATCGCCGTTGCCGCCCGCTCCGCCACCGGGTCCGCGAAAACCGCCGGGGCCACCGGGCACGCCCGCTGGACGCCCGCCAGCTCCTGGACCGCCAGCCGCTCCTGGGGCGCCCGCTTGGCCGCCTGCCCCCGGACCGCCCGCAGCCAAGTCAGGGCGAAGCCGCCGTGCCAGGGCCGTCGCAACCGTGGGCTCCAGCCGTCGCAACAGCGTCCCTTGGTTGATGTGAACCGTTAGCGGTTTCTTGGTCTGCAGATTCGTGAGTTGGACCGTATTCGCGGCCGCATCCACCGAATCCACAGTTCCGGCCAGCGTCTCGAAGGCGCCCGAAACCAGTTCCTCGGCTTTGAGGTGCGTTCCATCGTCGTTCTTGTCGCCCAGAGCGCGCACGGTGTCGCCAGGCTGCAAATCAGCAAACGAGCTGGGTTTGGCATCCGCGAATTTGACCGATTCAGGTGAATAACGCCGGAAATCGGACGCGGAAGCGTCGATCACGATGGTCTTCGGTTCGCGGCCCCGCGTGGTGATGGTCACTTCTTTATTAGCCGCATTCAACGCGGACACGGTACCAACCACGCCTCGGGTTTGCCACTCCGCCTGGTCGTGTTGATGCTTCTGGGCCAGATCGGCCTTGGTCATGATGACTACTGTGCGGGCGGGGACGGTCTTGGTGGCGTCCTCGATCGGTCCTCGCGCCAGGGCACGGTCGCCCACCGCGACATCCGAAAACGCGATTTTAGTCGCTTTTTTGATATCCGTTTCGCCGGGTGGGATACGGAGGAATGACGTACTGTCGCTCAGAGTGACGGTGTATGCGGCTCCGTCGTCGGCCTTTAACTTGATTTGCTTGCCCGCGCCATCGATGGAAGTCACTTCGCCGATCACCGATTTTAGCGCCGGCGGAGCTTGCGCAAAGGCCGCCGACAAGGCGACTAACACACCGACAAATCCTGCGCACACGTTCATCACAATACTGGGCGATGAGTTACTTAGGGCGGTTACCCACGAAGTGTCAAGAAACGTAAACGGCGGGAGGTCTAAACAGCGTCAATTCGGACTAATGATCAGCTTGTTGTCCACGCCTGTCACGCCTTTCACCTTCTTGGCTATCTTCTCGGCTTTTTCTTTCAGCTTGTCGTTGGTGACTTTGCCAGTGAGCACCACCGTCCCGCTGTGGGCGTCCACGGAGATCGGCTGGCCCCCCACTTCGGAATCATCGGCAAGTCTCACCTTGACCTGATCCACGATTACATCATCGGTAACCGGCGCCTTGTCCTTGTCGGCCAGCAGGGGCGTCAGGACCAAGACGAACAACATCGTAAGAGAAAGCAATCGCATCGATTTCAATTCTCCCCCCGCATGGATCGCCAGTCAATGGCATTTAAGAACTCGGGGTTTTCGCGCCAGTCCTTTTGCACTTTAACAAACAGTTCTAGAAAGACTTTGTGCCCTACCATCTTTTCGATTTCGTAACGTGCCAACGTGCCGACATTCTTGAGAGCCGCGCCGCCCGCGCCGATCACAATAGCCTTCTGCCCGTCGCGTTCGACATAGATGGTGGCGGCGATTTTGGTGATCGCTTCTCTGGATCCCTTCCGCGGTGACTCCTCCCAGCGGTCGATCAAGACCGCCACCGCATGCGGAATCTCCTGGCGCGTGTGGCGCAGGATCTGCTCGCGGATCATCTCGGCAGCCAGGAATCGCTCGGGCTGATCGGTCAGATGGTCGGTGGGGAAATAGGCCGGACCTTCCGGAAGCCGGGAAACGATAGCTTCGCGAACGCGCTCCAGGCCTTCGCCAGTCTTCGCCGAGACTGGAATATACTCGGTGAATTCGCGCACCGATTTGAATTGTTCGATCAGCGGGAGGAGCTGGCGCTTATCCTGCACGCGATCGATTTTGTTGGCCAGCAGAAAGACCGGCGTAGACAGGTCCTTCAGCACGGACACGGCCTCGGCATCTTCGGTGGAATAAGGAATGGATGCGTCGGCCACATACATCAGCACGTCGCGATCCTGCAGCGCCGTCCGCACGGTCTCCATCATGCGCTTGTTAAACAGGCTTGTGGATTTGTGAATGCCGGGCGTGTCGACAAAAACGACCTGCGCGCCGGGTAGATTCGCCACGCCTTGAATGGTGGTGCGCGTGGTCTGCGGTTTTTCTGAAACGATCGCGACTTTTTCGCCGATGAGCGCGTTCAGTAGCGTTGATTTCCCTGCGTTGGGACGGCCGATCAGCGAAGCGAACCCCGATCGGAATTCGCTCATGAATGCGTCTCGGGCACGGTTTCCTGCGCCACCTTCGATACGCGGACTTGCTCCACTTTCAGCTCGTCGCCGGCCAGCACTTCCAAACGGATTCCATCGCGCTCGATGACTTCGCCAATATGCGGCACGTGCCCCAGCCATTCCGTAACCAGGCCGCCGATGGTGGTGGACTCAGTCTCCTCGGGCGGCCGGAACTCCAGCAGATCGTGCAAGCGGTCCAGATCCAGGCTTCCCGCGACTACGAAGCTGCCGTCGGGCTGCTTCAGCACGTCGCGCTCGGGCTCGTGCTCGTCGTGAATTTCGCCCAGGATTTCCTCCACCATATCTTCCATTGTCACCAGACCCGCAGTGTTGCCGTACTCGTCGATGACGATAGCCATGTGAGCTCCGTCTTGCTGCATCTCGCGAAGTAGATCGTTCACCGGCTTGGTCTCGGGGATCAACCGGATGGGACGCGTCAGTTCGCGGACACGGCGGCCATGGCGATCGACTTCGTCGAGCTCGAACATGTCGCGCACGTGCACGAAGCCGATAACGTTGTCGATGGTCTGGTCGTACACCGGAATGCGCGAAAATTGCTCGTGAATCACCAGCTCGCGCAGATCCTCGAGCGAGCGGTTCGCGTCGATGGCCACCATCTTCGGACGCGGCGTCATGACCTCGCGGACAGTTTTGTCGCCGAATGCAACCACGGATTCGATGAGTTTTCGATCCTCTTTCTCGATGAGGCCTTCCTCTTCGCCAGCCGAGATAAGCGCCTCAATGTCCTGCGCCGGACTGGGGCCTTCTTCATCGGTTGCGGCGGGTTCGGAAAGTTCCACCAATGACTGGAAGAAGCCGAGCACTGCGGTAAGCGGGCGCACCAGCAGCGCGCACACACGCAGCAGGGGAGCCAGTGGAAGCAGCCAACGCCCGCTGGTTTTGCGGTACAGCACCTGGGCCAGCACATAGGTCGAGAGCAGCATGGTGAGCCACGCAAACAGCGCTGCTTCGAAAAGATTCTGCCAGGGCGTGGGCTCGCCCTCGCGCGTGGCCAGGAAGCAAACGCCTAACAGCACTACCAACGTGTGCTTGATGAGAGAAAACGCGAGCACGCCATCGTCGCCCCGGACTCCGATGCGATCTTCCAGAGTGTCCTTGAAGAGTTGGAGCACGGGCAGATCGCGCGAGCGCAGGCGCAACGATTCCATGTACAGGATTTGAACCACCGTAATGACACACAGCAGCACGGCCCAAACGACGATGGCGGCCACGGCAAACCAAGTCATGGTAGAGACCATGGGGTCATGCTCGCCCCCGCGCGATCAAACCGTTGGGCAATCCCAACGCCACGCGCCACTTGCTTTCAACCCGCGCCATTCGCCCGCGGTCTTTCTCATGATCGAACCCGAGCAAATGCAGAACGCCATGCAGCATCAGGATCTCGATTTCCCGGCTCACCGTGTGCCCGTACTGGGCGGCCTGCCGCTTGGCATGCTCGAACGAAATAGCAACGTCGCCAAGGAAGCCCAGCGACTGCTTGGATGGAAAGGACAGTACGTCGGTAGCGTGATCCTGCCGCCGAAAATTGAGATTGAGCCGCCTCAGCTCCGCATCGCTCGCGATAAGGCAGGTGAACGGACGTCCGCGTGTAACTTCCGCTTCCAACCGTTTGGCGAAGGCGCGAGCTTGCAGGCGTGAAAAGCCCGGTGTGCCCGAGTGGAATAGCAGAGTGGTCTGCTCGTTAGGCATGGCAGGAATTCTTAAACCAGCGGAATCTCGCGGTTTTCCGTGGGCGCGACGGGGAGCGGAAGTTCGGCGGCCGCTAGCGCGCCTTCAGAGGCCGGATCGGTGAGTTTCAATGCCAACTGGCGTCCGGCGCCGATGGCTTCCTGATGCCGCTCGTAGGCTTTCACGATCCTCTGCACCAGGATATGGCGAACGACGTCTCGTTCATCGAAATAGACGAAGCTGATTCCTTCCACGCCACGCAGCACTTCCACGGCGTCCGTCAGGCCACTCCGCTTTCCGGAAGGTAAGTCGATCTGCGTGAGGTCGCCCGTGACCACCATCTTGGAGTTGAAGCCCTGGCGCGTCAGGACCATCTTCATCTGCTCGGCGGTGCTGTTCTGCGCTTCGTCGAGGATGATGAAGCTGTCGTTGAGGGTGCGTCCGCGCATGAACGCGATGGGCGCCACTTCAATGACGGCCCGCTCCAACAGTTTCTCCACGCGGTCGGCTTCCAACATGTCGTACAGCGCGTCGTAGAGCGGGCGCAGGTACGGATCCACTTTCTCCTGGAGATTACCGGGGAGGAATCCCAATCGCTCGCCTGCTTCCACCGCCGGTCGCGTGAGCACGATGCGAGAGACGCGCTTGCTTAATAGCGCCGACACCGCCATGGCGACGGCGAGATATGTTTTGCCGGTGCCCGCCGGTCCCACGCCGAAAACCAAGTCGTGCCGCTCGATGGCTTCGACGTAGCGGCGCTGGTTCACGGTCTTGGGCGCGAGCGTCTTCTTGCCGAAATTGCGCTGGCGTCCGCTGTGGACCAGGCTGCGCAGGGTCACCTCGGGGTCGGCCGTGACCACCCGCAGGTAACTGTTCAGATCGCCGTTCGCGAAGCTCTGGCCTTCCTTCACCAAACTGACATAATCCTCGAGAATGCTCGCGGCGCGAATCACATCCGGTTCGGCGCCCTCGATTTCGAGGGAATCGTTCAGCAGGCTGGTCGTGACCTTCAACCCGTTTTCGATAACGCGGATGTTCTCGTCGCGAGTGCCGAACAAGGACTCGATGCCGCGAGTGATCTGAACGCTGAGTTTCATTCCAAGATGAGAGTGCGATGCAAGCAGGGATCGAGAGCGGGAACTTTCATCCGCGAACGCGGAGGAAAAGCAAACATCTGTCCAGCATTATACCAGAGGTGGGGAGACGGTAGGCTATTGGAAGCTGGTACGCGATCTGGCGGGCGAAGTCCGCGCAATAATACAGAAGCATGACTCCGGAGCACTGGAGACAAGTCGAGGAATTATACCTGGCCGCGATCAACCTCGGGGAAGACGCGCGTGCCGTATTGCTGGCCCGAGCCGGTCCGGACGTGCGCCACAAAGTGGAGGCCATGCTGGCGCAGCCGGCTGGATCGAAACTGCTGGATCCTACGGGACGGACGCTTGAATCAGAACCCGTGGCTGCGCCGTCATTGGCCTCGGGCACGCAGGTTGGGCAATATAGGATCGAAGCGGCTATCGGCGCAGGTGGTATGGGCGTGGTGTTTCGAGCTTACGACACCAAGCTTCACCGGCCGGTTGCGATCAAGTTCCTCTCGGACGATCTCGCTGACGCGGCAGCTCGCCGGCGTTTTCAGCGGGAGGCGCAGATGGCGTCTTCCCTAAACCATCCGCACATCCTCACCGTTTATGACACAGGCGAGTTCGACGGAAGGCAATATCTGGCAACCGAGTTCGTCGACGGCGGTACGCTCAAGAATTGGGCGCAGCAGCAACCGCGGAGCTGGGAGGATGTAGCGGAGTTGCTAACGGGAGTCGCGGATGGCCTGGCCACCGCGCATCAAGCGGGGATTCTGCACCGCGATATCAAGCCCGACAATATCCTGGTTACCGCGAGCGGCTATGCCAAGCTGGCGGATTTCGGTTTGGCCAAGCTCGCCGATACATCCCAGCCCGCCGATATCACGAGGACAATCGCCGAAGAGCAAACGCAAAAAGGAATCATCGTCGGGACCATCGCATACATGTCGCCGGAGCAGGCCTCTGGCCAGACGCTGGACGCGCGCAGCGACGTGTTTTCGTTCGGCGTGGTGCTCTATGAGCTGCTGGCCGGCAACCGGCCATTCAAAGCAGCGACGAATCTGGAATTGCTCCAGCAGGTGATTCACGGGACACCGCCGCCGCTGAGCGATGATGTTCCGGAGCCGCTACGAGTGTTGGTCGCCAAGGCGCTCGAAAAAGATCCGGCGAAGCGTTATTCGTCGATGCGCGAACTGGTGACGGCTTTGCGCGCGGCCCAACGCCCCAGCCGGCAGGGACCCGCCGCGCCCGTCAAGCGCGGTAGCAAGTGGTTGGTCGCAGCCGGGTTCGCTGCCATCGTAATCGCTGCTGCCGCCGGCGGGATCGTGTTGTGGTCGCGGCATGTCTCGTCCACGGCGCGCCTGGAGTACACCCCGCTTACCAACTTCACCGATTCCGCCGTATCGCCCACTCTTTCGCCCGATGGCCGCATGCTCGCCTTCCTACGGGGAACGAACACCTTCCAGGGCCCCGGCGATGTTTATGTGAAGTTGCTTCCCGATGGCGAGCCAGTCCGCTTGACCCACGACGGAGCCTCCAAGGTGGGACCCGTGAACTTCTCTCCCGATGGTTCGCGAATCGCCTACACGCGTCTCAGGAATGGCGACGTTAGCTGGTCCGTTCCGGTTCTGGGCGGCGATCCGGCGCCGCTGTTGGCCAACGCGGACGGTCTAAGCTGGATCGATACCGCCGCACAACCATCCCACGTGATGTATTCGGCACACACCGGCGAAGGTATCCACATGGGAATTTTCACCGCTACCACGAGCCGGGCGGAACAGCGAACCGTATACCTGCCGGCGGATGTGAGCGGGATGGCTCACCGGTCGTTTCGATCGCCGGATGGCAAATCGGTCCTGGTAGTGGAGATGAATGCGAGCGGCTGGTTGCCCTGCCGGATGGTGCCCTTCGATGGAAGCTCATTCGGGCGCCGTGTCGGGCCCGCGCCTGCGCAGTGTACCGATGCAGCTTGGTCGCCGGACGGAAAGTGGATGTATTTCGCGGCGAACACGGGGGGCGGATATCACATCTGGCGGCAGCGTTTCCCGAATGGCACACCCGAACAGGTGACTTCGGGTGCGACGGAGGAGCAGGGAATCTCCTTCGCCCCCGACGGAAAGTCGTTTGTGACTTCAGTCGGCGAGAGCCAGAGCACTCTGTGGGTTCACGATTCCGAGCGGGAGAGCCAAATTACGTTCGAAGGATATTCCTACCTTCCTTCTTTCTCCGCCGATATGAAGCGGCTCCATTATCTGCAACGCTCCAAAGCCAACGGACGGTTTGTGAGCGGCGAATTATGGGAAACGGAACTGGAGACCGGCAAGAAGCAGAGGCTGCTGCCGGATTTTCTGATGGAACACTACGATGTGTCGCCCGATGGTAAACAGGTGATTTTCATTACCGCGGACGCTTCCGGACGCGCGCCGCTGTGGATCGGCGCACTCGATGGAAGTTCTTCACCGCGCCGCCTTTCGGATCAGGATTGCATTCGGGCGCTTTTCGCCCCGGATGGCGAAATCTTCTTCGTCGGGGGCCATTCCGGAGATATGTTTCTACAGGCGATCAAAACAGATGGCACCGGCTTGCACGAAATCGTGCCGGATCGAGCAATTTTTCTGTACGCTATTTCGCCGGATAGTAAATGGGTGGCCGTGTGGGTGGGGTCGGATGTAGATCTATATCCTTCGGCAGGCGGGGCGGCCACTCGGGTGTGTACCAGTTGCGCGTCCGGTGGTGCCGAGAACCGTGGAGTGACTCCGCCATTGATCAGTTGGTCGGGAGATGGGAAGATGCTCTACTTGTTTTCCGGAGGGACCTCTCATACCTACCTGGTCCCGCTGCAGAATGGTCAGATCCTTCCAAATCTTCCGGCCGCGGGGCTGGAATTGGGCAGCGTAGAAAAATCCTTTTCAGATGCCCGCGTGATAACGCATGACAGAGCATTCATGAGTTCCGATCCGTCGGTATACGCTTACCCGATTGTCACCACACATCGAAATATCTATCGCATCCCGGTCCCGTAACCGTGAAGGCATTAGCGTGCCTACTCCCCACGCAGCGTAATCCCCGGATCCACGGTTGCGGCCCGACGCGATGGCAAATAGCAGGCCAGGCATGCCGCGGCGAACACACCGGCAGTGATGGTGGCATACGTGGTCGGATCGACGGGGCTTACGTTGAACAGCAGCGACGACATGAGACGCATGCTGGCGAAGGCCGCTAGCAGTCCGCACGCCGCTCCGATGCCCGTCAGCCACAATCCATCGCGCAGAAACATCGCAGTAATGGTGTGCCGTTGCGCTCCCAGCGCCACGCGGATGCCGATCTCGCGAGTGCGCTGTAACACCGAGTATGAGATAACGCCGTAAATTCCCACGATTCCAAGCAGCAGAGCCATACCTCCCGCGACGCCCAGCATCACCAGCGTGAAGGACGTCCGCGCCATCGATTTCGTGTAGTAATAGCCGAGCGTGTGAACCTTCGACAGCGGCAGTTCCGGATCGAGCGACCAGACCGCCTGCTGGACTTCAGCCATGAAAGTTTGCGAACCGGCCCGCGGACTGCGAATGGCGATGGCAATGCCGCGATGCAGCATCTCTTTTTGACCTTCGAACCGGTCCATCATGATGGGCCAATACACGGCGGTAGGCGCGGGCTGGTTGACGCCGTCGTCATGCACGTCCTTGACGACGCCGATAATTTCGCGCCAGTCGTCCGTGCTGCCCACGCGAATCCGTTTGCCGAGCGCATTTCGCGCATCATGCCAATACTCTCGCGCAAAGTTTTCGGAAATGATGGCAACCGGAATCTTTTGGTAGGTGTCTGTCCACGTTAGATCCCGCCCGGCGACCAACGGAGTACCCACGGTGGCGAAGAATCCCGGAGAAATGTTCTTGAAGCGGCGAACCGGCGGAAACTGACCTTCTTTCGGGAGGTGATCCTCGGCGACCAGAACATCGGTGGAGCTGTTTCCGTCCATGGGAATGGAGCTTGAGAAGCTAACGGCTGAAACGCTCGGAATGGCCGCGATTTTGTTTAACATCTGTTGTTCCATGCGGATCAGCCGCTCGCGTTCGGAATCCGGCACCTGCGTCTCGGGGACATACAGGCGAAATGTTTGTACCGTGTCCGGCCCCGCGAATCCGGGCGGCACGTGCATCAGCTCTCGAAAGGTGCGAATCATCAATCCCGAGCAAATCAGCAACACCAGCGCCAGGGCGACCTGCAAAATCACCAGGGTGTTTCGCGCGCGGTGACGTTCACGGCTCTCACTAAGAGCGCGTCCCCCCTCGCGCAGGCCGGCGTTCAAACGAGTCCCTGCGTACTTGAACACCGGGATGGAACCAATCAAAACACTGGACAAGACCGCCAGCACGAGGGTGAAGAGCAGTACCGGGACGTCGATTCCAATTTCGCGCAGTCGCGGGAGGTTCGCGGGCGCCATTGCGAGCAGAACCCGCAACCCCGCATACGCAAAGGCTAAGCCAAACAGGCTGCCCAGCACGCTCAAGACAACACTCTCGACCAGCAGATCGGCTGCGACACGCTGCCGTCCCGCGCCTAACGCTGCGCGAATGGCCAATTCCTGACGACGCCCTTCCACGCGCACTAACAACAGGTTGGCAACGTTGGCGCAGGCGATCAATAGCACCATCAGGATGGAACCCATCAAGACCCACAAGACATTGCCGACATCGCCGACAACTTGCTGCTTCAGCGGCCGAAGATTCGGAGCAATGTGCGCACTTTCAAATAGCTTGGCGCTGAAGCCGTCCGGCGGTGGAAAACTTCGCATGGCGACTGGAAGCAGTCGCGCCATGTCGGCGCTGGCTTGCTCCATCGTGACCCCGGGTTTGAGCCGGGCCAGCGCGTCCTCGCTGAAGTTGCCTAGCTTTGTCTTGGCGCGATCCCACTGGAACGGCAGAAAAAGGGCCAGATCGTCCTGATCGTCGAGAAATTGAAATCCTTGGGGGAGGACTCCGATGATTTGGCGCGACTTTCCGTCAACGGTGATCGAGCGTCCAATCACGGATGGAGCACCGTCAAATCTTCGCCGCCAGTATTCATAGGAGAGCAGAACGGTTGCCGGACTGCCGGGCGAATCGTCTTCGCGAGTAAATATGCGGCCCAGAGCCGGAACCACGCCCAGAATCCGTAGCGTGCCGTCGGTGACGTCGAGGCCCGCGACATGCTCCGGTTCTCCAATCCCGGTGACGGTGAGCGAGTCGCCGTCGTAGGCGCCAATATCCTGTAGCGTGGTGCTCTGTTCGCGATCGATAAAGTAGATGGACGGCGCCATGTTGAGTTCTTTGATGCCGATGCCGGGCGCGGTGTGGGCAACGGATATCAATCGCTCTGAATGGGGATAGGGCAACGGCTTCAACAGTACGCCTTCGACGACACTGAAAATCAAGGCTGTGGCGCCGACGCCGAGGCCGAGCGTGATCAGGGTGATAGTGGTGAACAGCGGCGCCCTGCCGAGTCTTCGAAACACCTGTCTAAGTTGATCCATGGGTACCCGTGATTCCTGGTACGTCGCCAAGGGGTGAAAAGTTCCGAGATCGCGAGACTGAGTCAGTTTTCCCGAATCTGGGAAACTGGAGGGGTCGGCCATGCTTTTCCTGAAGCGCGTTCCAGGTCCGCCTCTGTCGCAATTCGTGAACCTGCTGTGGCTCTACGAAGGCTACACCCAGCCGCACGCCAAGGAGCGCATTCTGCCTACCGGCGAAATGCAGATCGTGATCAATTTGCTCGAAGACCGCTCGTGCGTTTATGAGCGCAATGAGACCGATCGCTGCCAGAACTTCGGCGGGTCGCTGCTTTCGGGCGCCCACTCGCAGTATCAGGTTATCGGCACCGCGCAGCAGGCGTCCGTCATCGGCGTGCATTTCCGGCCCGGTGGTGCGTTCCCGTTCCTGCGCAGGCCGGCGGGCGAGCTACGCGACACCACTGTCTCGCTCGACGCGCTGTGGGGCAGGGTGGCGATCGTTCTGCGGGATCAACTGCTGGAGGCTACGACGCATCAGCTTCGCTTCGAGATTCTGGAGCAAGCGCTGTTGGCCGAACTGACGCGGGGCTTCCATCAGCATGGCGCCGTGGGATTCGCGCTCGGCCGCTTCATGGCCGCTCCGCACGTGACAACCATGGCGTCGGTGAGCGAACAGATCGGTCTCAGCCCCAAGCGCTTCATTCAGATCTTTCGCGATGAGACGGGATTCACGCCCAAAGTGTTTTGCCGTATCCGGCGCTTCCACCGGGCGCTGGACCGCATGGAAGGCCGCCAGAGCGTCGAATGGGCCAACGTCGCGTTGGATTGCGGCTACTTCGATCAGGCGCATTTCATTCACGATTTCCGCGCATTTTCCGGCATCAATCCATCCACCTACCTCGCGCACCGGACGGCGCATCGCAATCACGTGCCGCTCACAGACTGAAGGTCCAAATTTTTACAATACCGGCGCCAGCGATTCAGGGCAGAATGGCTGCATGGCAACTCAAGTGAAATACATCCCGGACGGGCATCACACGGTAAGCCCATACATTGTGGTCCCGGGCGTGGCCAAGCTGATCGATTTCGCCAAGCAAGCTTTCGGCGCGACGGAGGTCTTGCTTTCTAAGCGGCCGGACGGAACCGTGCAGCACGCCGAGGTCAAGATTGGCGATTCCATCGTGATGATGGGCGAGGGCGGGGAAGGAGGGAAGACCTTCCTGGCTATGCTTCACCTTTATATGGAAGATGTGGACGCGGTCTATCAACGGGCCCTCCAGGCCGGCGCAAAGTCGATTCGCGAGCCGTCCGACCAGCCGTATGGCGACCGATCCGGCGGCGTGGAGGACGCGTTCGGCAATCAGTGGTGGATCTCGACGCACATCAAAGATGTAGCCTAGCGGCGAGGATGTCGCCTAGCGGCGGGAACGTAAACCCGCTGGTATGTTTCAGCACGCCCTGCGCTAACATGAAATATCTTCATGGCCATCGATTGGTTTCCGCTGTGGCTCAGCTTGCGTGTGGCCGCGATTTCCACTGCAATCGCGCTCGCGATCGGGCTGTGGCTGGCATGGACTCTGGCGAACCGGTCGTTTCGCGGCAAAGAAGTCCTGGATGCCGCCGTCACTCTTCCGTTGGTGCTGCCGCCGACCGTTCTGGGCTACTATCTGCTGGTCTTGCTCGGCCGCGCCAGTCCCATCGGGCATCTTTATGAATTGATCTTCGGTGGGCCGCTGGTCTTCACCTGGCAGGCGGCGGTGGTGGCGTCGTTGTTCCATTCCACACCGCTGTTGGTAAAGTCGGCGCGAGCCGCTTTCGAAAGCGTCGACCGATCTTATGAGCGAGCGGCGCGCAATCTCGGCGCCACTGAGCTGCGGCTATTCTGGCGCGTGACGCTGCCACTGGTGAGGCGGTCCATACTTGCCGCGGCCGCGCTGGCCTTCGCGCGATCGCTGGGCGATTTCGGCGTCACGCTGATGATCGCTGGTGATATTCCGGGCCGCACCCAGACGGTCTCCATTGCAATCTTCGACGCCGTGGAAGCCGGCAACGGCGCACCCGCTCGCATCCTGGTGCTCATCATCTCTGTGATTGCCCTGGTCATTCTGACACTGGCGAATCGCCTTACCTCCAATCCCTTCGGACCTCGCCACTCAGCGTTATGATCCAGGCCCGAATTCGCAAGCAGTACCCGCCAAGCCCCGATTCCACAGGCTTTTCGCTGGATCTCGATTTTCGCGCCGCCGACGGAGTGACGGCGCTGTTTGGTTCCAGCGGCGCCGGAAAAACGCTGACGCTCGACTCCATCGCTGGTTTCGTGCGGCCCGACGAAGGCCGCATCCTGCTCGACGATCAGATCCTGTTCGATGGCGCCGCGGGTGTGCATCTGCCTCCGAGGTCGCGCCACTGCGGATATGTTTTTCAAAACTACGCGCTTTTCCCGCACATGACGCTGCGGCAAAACCTGGAGTTCGCGGCAGAGCGCTCGCCCAGGCTGGGCCGGCATCGCAAGGTGACCGAGATGCTCGAAAAGTTCCACTTGGGCGAGGTCGCTGGGCGAAGGCCCTATCAGCTTTCGGGCGGACAGAAACAGCGTTGTTCCATCGCGCGAGCATTGATCGGCGCCTCACGCGTTTTGTTGCTCGATGAGCCCACGCGCGGCTTGGATGCCCCGCTGCGAGCCGAGCTTTACGCGGTGCTTCGCCAAGTCCGGCAGGAGTTTGGAACGCCCATCCTGCTGGTCACGCACGACACCGAAGAATGTTTCACGCTGGCCGACGAGATGATCGTGCTGCGCGATGGCCGCGCGGTGCAGACCGGGACGCCACGTAAAGTCTGTGAACAGCCTGCCAATGCAGATGTCGCGCGATTGCTCGGACTCTACAATGTTTTGCCGGTTGAGATCAGGTCGCTGGACCCAGGCCGCAATACCAGCCGGCTGCGTTATCGGGATTTCGAGCTGGCCGGGCCGTATTTCCCTGGCCGGCTGATTGGCGACCAAGTCTGGTTGTATGTCCGGCCCGATCAGCTTTCCGTGGCTCCTCACAATGGCCGCCCGGCGTTCAATCAGATGCCCGCCAAGTTGCTTCGCACGGTTGAGAAACCCGAGCGCCTGCGGATGGAGTTTTCCGGCGATATCGCGGTGGAAGTGCCGCCGGGCGCCATACAGCAACAAAATGGCGTGAAGGAGTGGGTCATCGAATTTCCCAGCCGGGACCTGCGCATTTTGTGAAGCGCTATTGCATTACCGATTCGCTCGAAGTGGCCGCGCGCGCCGCCCGCGATGGCGTCGAGATGATTCAGATTCGTGCCAAAGAGCTTTCGGCGCGGGACCTAAGTGATTTGGTGAGAGCGCTCGGGCGAGTTGCAGAAAGGTCACGGATTCTAGTGAACACACGCACCGATGTCGCCTTGGCCTGCGGCGCGCACGGCGTTCATCTGCCCGCTGGATCGATGGCGCCGGATACCGTTCGCCGAATCACGCCCGCGGGCTTTCTGATCGGCGTCTCCTGCCACAACATCGAAGAACTGCAAGCGGCCGAGCGTGAGGGCGCCGACTTCGGGGTATACGGGCCAGTTTTCCCGAGCCTGACGAAATCGCTCGCCCCCATCGGCATCCAAGCTTTTCGAGAGGCGGCCGCCAGCGTCCGTCTGCCAGTCTACGCGCTGGGCGGTGTTACGGCTGAGAACGCGGCGGCGTGCATTGAAGCGGGAGCAGCGGGAATCGCGGGCATTTCACTATTCACGTAAGCTGGAGGATTGCAGCCCTCGCCCCCAGATTCCGCCGCCGCTCAGCGCCAGAAACTGCTGGGTCTGGCATTGCGCGTCGGAGTGTTCGCTCTGATCGCCGCCCTAGGCTACTATTTCGTTTTTCCGATCATCATCGCTTTGATCGGCGCGCCGGTCTTTGTCATCTCCACCCTCGGAACGTTCGCCGCCGCGGCCGTCGCCAATACGCTCGCGGTCCGCATTTACGAACGCGGAAGACTAGCCGACATCGGCCTGGGCTGGACGGCTGCTTCTCGCCGTAATCTATCGTTCGGTGTGTTGGGCGGCATTGGCGCGGCGATGGTGGTTGTTGTGATTCCGCTGGTTCTGCGCGGAGCAGATCTCGAGCCCGTTCCGACTGAGCACTTCCGCTGGCCCTCGATGCTGTTCGTTTCGATCTTGCTGCTGTTCGGAGCGGTCGGCGAAGAGATGCTGTTTCGCGGCTACGGCTTTCAAGTCCTGGTGAGAGGCATTGGCCCCTTCGCGACCATTCTTCCGGTCGCTGTCCTTTTTGGTCTCGCGCACTCGCAAAATTTGAACTTCGGCCTGCTCGCGCTCACCAATACCATCCTGTGGGGCGTGGTTCTCGGCTACGCTTACCTTCGGAGCGGCGATCTTTGGCTACCCATCGGACTGCATTTTGGATGGAACTGGGCGCTCCCTTTGCTAGGGGTGAATCTCAGCGGGTTTACAATGGATGTGACTGGCTACGCGATGCATTGGAAAATTGGGGAACGCTGGAGCGGAGGCGCCTATGGTCCGGAGGGCGGTTTGCTCACCACCGCGGTCGCTATCGGCTTGTTCTTCTATATCGGAAAAGCCCCCATCCAGCATCAGGAGACGTCACCGCCGGAGGAATTATGATCCGTACGCGCCGAGCTACCCGCTACCTTTTACCGCCCGCGGCCTGTCTTCTGTTGTCCATCTACGCGCCGCTGGCGGCCGGTGCCGACCCGAAGCTCACCGATGACGACCGTATCGAGATTCTGCGCGGCCTGATGTCGGAGAACGCTACCGTGAAGACGCTTCTTCCCCGCTCTAAGAAGCCGCTGCCGTTTGATAGCTCCGGCGCCTGGGACAAGCAGTTCTGGGACGAAGCCGCGCGGGAGTTTGGCGCCGCGGCGCGCGTGGGAGATTTGGTGCAGGTCACCCATGTGAGCATCGAAAACGACAAGATCGTGTTCGAGATCAACGGCGGTATGAAAGGCCAGAACCGGGGAAGCTGGAAAGATCACGTGCAGGTCGGCATAGGAGGCGTGGGGCCTGTCAACCGGCCCCAAAACTCCAACTCCAACGCGCCCGGCGGCACCTCGATCGCGCTATTGTTCAATGCACCGGTTCCGCCGATCAAGGCCGACGACATTAAGAAGATCCTGGCGCCCGTCCTTGATTTCGACACGCAAAGCGCCACCGACAATTATGTCGACAAGCTGCCCGAACCCATTCAGAAGGCAATCAAGGCAAACAAAGTGATCGTGGGCATGGATCGCGACCAGGTTCTGCTCGCAATCGGCAAGCCCCGCCATAAGGAACGCAACGTCTCGAACGACGGCATCGAAGCCGAGGACTGGATCTATGGCGATCCTCCCGGTAAAATTACCTTTGTGACCTTCGTCGGCTCCAAGGTCACCAAGATCAAAGAAGCTTACGCCGACATTGGCGGGTCCACGGCGCCCTCGTTAATTGCTAAGTAAATTGGCCAAATAAACTCGGAGAGACATGTCCATCAAAGTAGGAATTAACGGCTTCGGCCGTATCGGCCGCAATGTGGTTCGCGCAGGCTTGCATCATCCCAATATCGAGTTTGTCGCTGCCAACGATCTCACCGATACCAAAACGCTGGCGCACTTGCTGAAGTACGATTCTATCCTCGGCCAGTTGCATGAACACGTGAAGGTGGACGGCGATTCAATAGTGGCGGGCGGCAAGCGCATCAAGGTTTTTGCAGTGAAGGATCCGGCCGAGCTGGATTGGAGTTCGCTCGGCGTGCAAGTGGTGGTGGAATCCACCGGCCGGTTCACCGACAAGAAGGACGCGGCCAAGCACCTGCGCGGGACGGTAAAGAAGGTCATTATTTCGGCGCCGGCCAAGGACGAGGACATCACGATCGTTCTGGGCGTCAACGAGAACATGTACGATCCCGCCAAGGATAATGTCATCTCCAACGCCTCCTGCACTACCAATTGCCTGGCGCCGGTGGTGAAGGTGCTGCACGAAAAGTTCGGCATCCTCAAAGGATCGATGACCACCATCCACAGCTACACCAACGATCAGAACGTCCTCGATTTTCCTCACAAGGATCTGCGGCGAGCGCGCGCGGCTGCGCTGAACATGATTCCCACCACCACTGGCGCCGCCAAGGCCATTTCGCTGGTGATGCCGGAGCTGAAGGGCAAGCTGGATGGTTACGCGATGCGCGTGCCCACGCCGGATGTCTCAGTGGTGGACCTGGTGGTGCTGACGTCCAAAAACACCACAACCGACGAAGTGAACAAGGCGCTTGCGGATGCGGCCAATGGCCCCCTCAAGGGCATCCTGGCGTATACCGAAGACCCCGTGGTTTCTACCGACATGTTGCACAATCCCAACAGCTCGATCGTCGACGCCGGCCTGACCAAGGTGCTGGATGGCAACTTGGTACACGTTGTTTCCTGGTACGACAACGAGTGGGGCTACTCGATGCGCGTGGTGGATCTGGTCGAGTTTCTCGGCAAAAAAGGCTTGTAGCGCACGCTTCAGCGATCTTTCCGCACTACCCACGTGGTCATCGAGCGTTGGTTCTGCACCACGGTTGTCTTGAGCGGATCTTCCAAGTGTCCGCCCAACTGTTTTGTGAGCATCACCAGTAGCGCCTCGTCCACCAGATAGCGTTCCGAGCCATCGGGCAACAGGAATCGGCGTCCCGCCACTCGCGTTATTTGGTTCTCGATCCCGATGGACGACGCTAGGCGGCAGAAGAATAAACCACCGGGCTTCAACACCCGCCACGTCCCGCGCAACATGGCGTCGAAATGACCATCGTCGCGCGCAAAGTGAAGGACCGCGCTGCTGATCACAAAGTCGGCAAAGGCTTCTCCGAAGGACGTGCCCTCGATGGCCTCCGCGCGAAAGTTACTGGCCGGTAGAGCCGGCGCCAGCGAGGCAGCCAGACGGCGCACCGCGTCAATGGCCCGCGGGTCAGGATCCACGCCAAAAACTTCATAGGATTGCCGGAGAAAATAGATTAAGTTGCGTCCCGAACCGCAGCCGGCATCGAAAATCCGCATTCCAGGCGCAATCCTGGCGCGCAGCAGTTGATCGAAAAGGTAAATGTCGATCGGTCCGAACTGCTTCTGAAGATCGTCACTCATAAGCTAAAATATTCGCATGCAGGAGAGAGCGCGCCACAACAGAAACATCCCAGGCTTTTTGGGAGCCTGTTTATTCACGGCTTTTTGCGCCATGTCGCCGCTATCCAATGCCGACAACGACATTCCCAAAACCTTTACCACCCCCACCGCCGGCGACGACTACGTCAAACGCGAAGCGATGATTCCCATGCGCGACGGCGTGAAGTTGTACACGGTGATCGTGGTGCCCAAAGGCGCCAAGAACGCACCAATTCTGTTGACCCGCACTCCTTACAACGCCACCAAGCGCGCCCAGCGAAGCAATAGCCCACACATGCTCGCGATGCTTCCGCTGAGCGACGAGGTATTCGTCAAGGGCGGCTATATCCGCGTCTTCCAGGACGTGCGCGGCAAGTACAAATCCGAGGGCGACTACGTTATGACTCGTCCCGTCCGCGGCCCGCTGAACGCCACCGCGACGGATCACGTCACCGACGCCTACGACACCATCGACTGGCTGGTGAAGAATACGCCTGAATCGAATGGACGCGTGGGCATGATCGGCTCGTCTTACGAGGGTTTCACGGTCGTCATGGCCCTGCTTAACCCGCATCCGGCCTTGAAAGTCGCGGCTCCGGAGAGCCCCATGGTCGACGGCTGGATGGGCGACGACTGGTTCCATTACGGCGCGTTCCGCCAAACCAATTTCGATTACACTTCCAATCAAACCACCAAGCGCGCGGAAGGCGACCCGGTGCCTCGCGGTGCTTACGACGACTACGAAGCCTTCCTGAAGGCGGGATCGGCGGGCGCTTATGCCCACTTGCATGGCATCGATCAACTGCCCTGGAACGAAAAGATGATCGAGCATCCCGCCTACGACGCTTTCTGGCAAGGCCAGGCCCTGGACAAGTTAGTCGCCGAGCATCCTTCGCAGGTCCCGACCATGTGGCTGCAAGGGCTGTGGGACCAGGAGGACATGTGGGGCGCGATTCACTGTTATATGGCCCTCAAAGCCCGCGGTCAGGTGGATCATAACTACTTGGTCATGGGCCCTTGGAGGCACAGCCAGGTGAATGCCGACGGCTATAATCTCGGGGCGTTCAAATGGGATGGCGACACCACTCTTCAGTTCCGGCGCGACGTGCTCAAACCATTTTTCGACCAGTACCTGATGACGGATTCGCCCAAGGCCGACACGCCTCCGGTATTCATTTACAACACCGGCGAAAATCACTGGGATCGTTTGAAGAGCTGGCCGCTGGCCTGCCAGGAGGATTGCCCCGCGCCGCTGAAGCCGCTCTATCTGGAGACTGACTTCGGCTTGGGATTCGACAAGCCAACTGGCTCCGACGCCCCGGATTCCTACGTCTCCGATCCCGCCAAGCCGATCCCATATATCACACGCCCGGTCCGCTTCGCCGACGGCGATCGCTGGAGACAGTGGCTGGTTACCGATCAGCGCTCGGTAGCAGATCGTACCGATGTGTTGACGTATACATCGGGAGTCCTCACCACGCCGGTACGGATTAGCGGTGCGCCGATTGCCGATCTTTTTGCAGCAACCACCGGCACCGACGCCGACTGGGTGGTGAAACTGATCGACGTTTTCCCCGACGAAGTTCCCAGCCAGCCGGAGTTGGGTGGATATGAGCTTCCGGTTTCCATGGATATTTTTCGAGGCCGCTATCGCGAGAGCTTCGAACATCCCTCGGCTATCCCGGCCGGCCAACCGCAGCGCTATCGCTTCGGGCTGCCGACTACCAACCACGTGTTCGAGCCAGGCCATCGAATCATGGTGCAGATCCAGTCCAGTTGGTTCCCACTCTACGACCGGAATCCGCAGACCTTCGTGCCGAACATTTTCTTAGCCAAGCCGACGGACTATCAGAAGGCGACCGAGACCGTGTTCCATTCAGCCGGTCAGGCCAGCGCTGTGTGGTTGCCCGTCGTGAATCAGGGAACGCCCTAACTTATTCGTCTCGCAGTGCGACCATCGGATCCACGTTTGTGGCTCTTCGCGTTGGAATGTAGGCGGCCGCGAGGGCGATGATCCAGAGAACCGCGGCGGCGGACACGTAGATCGTGGGATCCCAATACTCCAGCCCGTAGAGCTGGGTACGAATCAGCGTGCCAGCGCCTGCCGCTGCGGCGAGGCCAATCGCGGTACCGATCGCCAGCATGAACGCCACCTCCCGGATCACTAGTCCGCGTACATGGCCCGTCTCCGCGCCCGAGCGCCATCCTGATGCCGATTTCACGAGTCCGCCGTGAGACGTTGTAGGCCAATACGCCGTACAATCCGATGGCCGCCAGCAGCGTCGCCAGGCCGGCGAAAGATCCGGTGAGGACGGAAAGGAGACGCTCGTCGAAGAGATTCTCGTCGATCTGGGCCTGCATCGTTTTCAAGTCGCGGATCGGCAGGTTGGAATCGAGCGCAGCTACTTCCCGGCGGATTTGCCCGGCGATCTGCTGCGGATCAATCGCGGTGCGAAGGTAGAAGTACAGTGCGTCCTGGTGCTTGTTCTGGCGATAGGGCAGGTAATATGCCCTCGGGGGCGCTTCGCGCATCATCGGCGTACTTGGCATCCTTCACGACGCCGACGATTTCGATGTCCGGCTTCACCTTGTCGCCCCCACCTCGCGCGAAATGATGCCCCAGCGGATTTTGATTGGGAAGGAAATGGCGGACAAACGCCTCATTGACCACGGCAACTTTCGGCGCTGCCAGGTTATCGGCCGGCGTGAACTCGCGGCCCGCTATCAGCGGCATTCCCATGGTGCGGAAATAATCCGGACCAACTTCATCTACGTTCGAATCGGTGGATTCATCGGTGGCCGCCACGTAACCCTCAACCGTGATATTCCTCGCATTCGTGTCGCCGGCGATAGCGGGTGTGTCTGCCGCGGAAACCAGGCGGGTTCCGGGGATCGAAGCCAGTCGCTCGGTGAGCCGATCGTAGAACTGAGCGGCGGTTTGATCGGTGTACTTGTTGAGTTTCGGTGAAATCGAGAAGGTCAGCAGGTGATCCACCCGCAGCCCCAGATCGATGCTCGATAGATTCGCCAGAGTGCGCGCGAACAGGCCGGCGGATATCAGAAGAAGAAGCGAGATCGCGACTTGGGCCGTCACTAGCGACTTGCGAAATGCATTGGCGGATCCGGTCGAGCCGGTTTGGCCGGACTGGCTCTTGAGAGCCGCCACCAGGTCGGGTCGTGTGCTTTGTAGAGCGGGGAAAAGTCCAAACGCGACTCCGGTGACGAGCGATAGACCGAGGCAGAACAGCAGCACCCGCGGCTCGAGGGTGGGCGTAAGGAAAGAATGAAGACCGCTCGAGGCCGGAAGCGAGGCGATGACGGCGCGGAGAGTCCAATACGCCGCGCCGAGCCCCAACGCGCCGCCAGCCACGGCCAGGATGCACGATTCCAGCAGGAGCTGCCTGATGAGCTGCGGCCGGGAAGCTCCAATCGCCAGGCGCACGGCGATTTCCCGGGTGCGAGCCGAGGCACGCGCCAGTTGCAGATTCGCCACGTTCGCGCAGGAAATCAGCAGCACCATCGCCGTCATGCCCATCAGCAGCAGCAACGGCTTTTGTCTCTCTTCGCGCAGGCCGCCGCGCCCGTACTGGCCTGGACGCAGAATAATTTTCTTGGCGCGAAAACGCTGCAGCAGGTTTGGGCTGGGGTGACTCAGAAGTTGAATATCTTTCTCCAACGGGCCGCGATAGGTTACGTTGATCGCAGTGGCCGCTTGTGCCAGAGTGACGCCCGGCTTCAGGCGACCGAACAGGGGGATCCAATAATTCTTGCGATCCTGAAACGCATCCCAGTCCGGAGTTAGGGCTTTCTTCAGCGAAATGGGAACATAAATATCAGGGGAGCTTCCCAAGCGCTCACCCATGAATCCCTTCTGCGCCACGCCGACGATGGTCACGGGGTAACCGTTGACGATCATGGTCTGGTTCAGCGCGGAAACGTCGGCTCCGAACCGCGAGGTCCAATAACTGTAGCTGAGCACGGCGACAGGATTGCCGCCTGCGCCGTCATTGCGATCGTCGTCTTCAGCGAACAGACGTCCCAAGGCAGGGCGAACGCCGAGCAGTTCAAAATAGTTACCCGAAACCAAGTGCGCCGTGCCGGGCAGAGCAGTATTGTGGAACGCAATGCTGGCGTCCGTCGAAGCGGCCGCGGCGAGTCCGGTAAACGTGGTCTGTTCTTTTTGCATTTCGCGAAACATCGGGTAGCTGAAGGACGGACTGCCATCTTCATCGCTTGAATAGCTGCCCTGCGCGGGTCCCGGGTGGTAGAGGAATACTAGCTCCTGGGGGTTCTTCACCGGCAGCGTTCGCAGCAGGAACTGATCGAGCAGCGAGAACATCGCCGTATTCGCGCCGATTCCCAGAGCCAGGGAGGCAATCGCGATTCCAGAAAACACGGGCGTGCGGGCCATGCCGCGCAGGATCACCATTAGTTTCGCCATGCGGTTAACCTCTCTACATAGACGTTACTCCAGTATCCGCCGTTTAGTCCTCAAATTCCTCCAAGCGTCTGAGATCCCGGAGGCTGCGGCGTTCCCGAGCCGCGAACCATTTCAGGTAAGCAGCAGCTAGAAGGATAGTCACGCCGCCGCCGAAGAAATACGGACCCAACGGGAGACGGCGCATCGCGTAGTCCCAGGACAGCCAAACCGCCACGATGGCCAGTTGCACGGCCAGAAACCAGCGGCCGATCCGGAGCGCCTGTAACTCGCGCAGGCATCGCTGGCGCGAGAGATCCAGGAAGGCAGCGTTCGATTCCGACCATGCCTTCCATGTTCCGGCTTTGTTCCAGACCGCGAATCCGGCGGCGAAGAACGTTCCGGCCCAGATGACGGCAGCCCACAGAATCCACTCCAAAGTCGGGCGAGTGGACGCAAACCAGGCGGAAAAGGTAAGCAAGAGCACGCCGAACAGGAGCTGGCCGAAAAGTCCGAGCACCATGTTGCGGCGCTTGCGATCCACCAGGCGGCGCAGATCCAGACGCAGCATCGCGGCGTCCGAAGTTTGGGGAGCTTGCCAGTCGGTTCGCCAGGCGGCCAGTTCCAAATCCATATTCATGGTCGACCCTCCAAAATTGAACGCAGCGCTTTGCGGGCGCGGTTCAGACGCACGGCTACGTTGTTCTCGGTAACGCCCAGCACGGCCGCGATCTCAACCGGCGTCAGGTCTTCCAATGCCAGCGTGATCACCTGGCGATAATTCACCGGCAGTGCGCGGATCGCGCCGAGCAGTGTCTCACGGCGGCGGTTATCCATGGCGAGCGTTTCGGGGTTCTTCCGCGGGTCCGGAACCTCGGGCAGCTCGGCTTCGCTTTCGGGCGACTTGCCGCGCCGCCACACATGCGTCAAGCATCGATTGTGGGCCACCCGAAACGCGAACGTCTTCTCCGAGCATTCGCCTCGGAAACTTGGCAGGGCCCTCCAGATGGCCAGCAGAATTTCTTGCAGTAGATCTTCGCGCGCCTGCGGTACCGCCTCGTAGGAGGCCGTCAGACGCACGAGCGCCGGGCCATAAGCCTCGAAGATGCGTTCGTATTGTGCTGCCAGAGCGCGCCGGTCCACCGAGCTTATCGCTTCCAGACCGGCAACGTTCAATGCCGAATCACCGGCCAAAGACCACCTTCTCATAGCGCAGCAACCGTGCCGTCGCGAGCAGGGCCGCGCCTCCCAGGACCAGTGCGCATAGGCCCGATAACGCGAGCCACGCCCTGTGCGGAATCTCGCCGCGCGTGAGGGCCGAGAGCATGCGCTGCTGCCCCAACAGGGGAACGGCGGCGATGGCGGCGCTCAGACGCACCGGGAAGAATTCGGCCAGCATTCCGGTCAGCATCGGGGCTAACAGAACAACGCCCAGATACGAGTTGCCTTCTTTCGGCGTCTGCGCAAATGTGCAGATCAAGAGGTCGATGCCGGCGGCAAACGGCACTAAGGGCACTGCCACCGCCAGCATCCATAACAATGCACTCGAGTGCATGCGGGCGTTCAGCGGTGTTGCGTACAGCACCGCCAACGCCATCAACAGCGTAAGCACGACTCCGGCCAGGCTGAACGCACAAATCGCCAGCCACTTGCCGAGCACCAGATCCCAAAGCGAGACCGGATTCATCAGCAGCGGCTCAAGCGAACCTCGCTCCCGTTCACCGGCCATGCTGTCGTTGGCGAGGTTCATAGCCCCGGTGAACGCGGTCACCATCAAAAACGCCGGCAGTAGCGCGAGCGCCGGCGGTTGGCGCCAGAGCAGGCCCACCAGCAACGGCCCCAGCCAGCAAAACATCATGGCGGAAAACAGCGATCGGCGGTCGCGCAAGCCGTCGCGAACCTCTTTGCGAAAAACGACCAGCCAGGGACGAGATTTGTGAGGCCGCTTCATGCAGTCAGCTCCACAAAAGCTTCTTCCAGGCTGCGCGCGCTGTTCGAGCGCATCAGCTCGGCGGGCGATCCCTGCGCCACCACCTTGCCCCGCGCGACCACCACCACGCAATCGCAAATCGCCGAAACCTCCGCCATCAGATGGGAAGAGAGCAGCACGCACTTGCCGGCATCTCGAAAACGCTCCAGCAGCGCTCGCAAGGCGCGTGCGCTCGCCACGTCCAGCCCGTTCGCCGGCTCGTCGAGAATGATGTTCGGCGGATCGTTGATGATTGCGCGCGCCAGCGCCAGTTTCATTCGTTCCCCTTGGGAAAACCCTTGCGCGCGGCGGTCGGCAATCTCGCGCATGTCGAAAAGGTCAAGCAGCACTCGGATGCGCGGCTCCAGCTCGACGGCTGGCATCCCGCGCAGTTCTCCGTAGTAGCGCAAGTGTTCGCGCGTGGTCAGGCGCGGGTAGTTGCCCAGACCGTCGGTAAGGGCGCCCAGCCGCCGGCGCGCGCCAATCGGATCTTGCGCCGGATCGATGCCGTCCACCCGAACGTGGCCGCTTTCCGGCTGCAGAAGGCCTGTGATTAGGCGCAAGGTTGTGGTTTTTCCGGAACCGTTGGGACCTACCAGGCCCGTGATGGCGCCGTCTTGGGCGGAGAACGTTAGATCATCCACTGCTGGCCGGACTGCTGGGCGACCGCCGAAGGATTTGCGAAGGCTGTGAGCTTGGATCATCGCCCATATAGTCTTGGGGCGACGCCAAAACTTACACTAGCGGAGGATTTCCACCAGCAGCACCCAAGCGCTAACAATGCCGGCCAAAAATGAAAATATGAAGCCGGGTACCAACCAATCGATTGCGCCGGGTAATCCCAACAGCAGAGTGATGCCCGCCACCCCGAAAGGAATGGTCGCGAATTGGCTCATCACGGCCCGGTTTACAAACCAGGACCAGGGATGGCCGGTTCTCACCTTCAGATATCGAATTTGCACCGTCATTTGGGCGCCCCAAGAGACCGCGGCGATAACCAGGACCTCGATCGCAAAGATACGCTCTGGCTGACTGGGGATTAACGCTACGGTTGAAATGAAAAACACCTGAAGAAATTGCATGATCGATTCCGCTCCGCGCCCGGAGAGTCCTGGAACCGCCAGAATTCTGCTCAGATTAATCGAGAGAGCGACAAACACCAGCCCGGTGAGCGTGGCCGCGGCGCCCGCCTCGACCGCCAGCAGCGTGTTCCATTCGGCTATCGATGCATGGTTCATACCCAGGGGCTCAACGCAAAGAGCCTAGCAGTCTTTTCGTGCTTGCCGCAACGCAGTGCGCCAGCGCTATTCGTACCGTAGCGCCTGGATCGGATCCAACTTACTCGCGCGCAGCGCCGGCATCCAGATCGCGAGCAGAGCGACGCAGGTCAATGCGATGGGGATCGCGGTAAACGCGATCGGATCTCGAACATTCACACCGAAGAGAAACGCCGCCAGGAATCGCGTCAACCCAAACGCGGAGCCGATCCCGATGGCAACACCGATCAACACGAGACGCATGCCTTGCACCACCACCATGTTCCGCACCGCCCCAGTCTCCGCCCCCAGCGCCAGGCGAATCCCAATCTCCTGCGTTCGTTGCTCTACCGAGTACGCCATCAGCCCGTAGATCCCAATCGCGGCCAGCAACAGAGCGGAACTTCCAAAAACCGTCATCAGCAGCATATTGAAACGCTCGCGTGAAGTGGAGAGCGACACAACTTCGTTCATCGTCCGTACGTCGGACACAGGCAGCCCGCTCACTTGGCGCAGCTGTTCCTGGATCGCGCTGCTCAACGTGGAGGGACGAACCTTGGTGCGAACCACCCAGGACATCGGCGCAATCGTCACATTCAGCGCGTTCACCTCATCCGGAATCTGCGCCTGCGGGACGAACATCTTCGGCTCGGGATCGCGATTGAGGCCGTCGTCGCGCGAATCGGCCACTACGCCGATGACCTGCCGCGGTTGCTCGGATGCGAACTCGTGCATGCCGCCCTTGCCGATGACCATTTGATCCCGCAATGGATCGCCGGTCTTCCAGAACTGCTTCGCCATCGCTTCATTGATGATCACCACTGGGCGAGATACCTTGTCATCCGTCTCGGCAAAAGTTCTGCCGCGCTTCACGGGAATCTTGAAGACCTCGAAGTATCCGGGCGAAACCGTCATCCACGCGCCGCCGCCGGTATGTGTCGCGTTGTTGGCCGCTGGCCTGCCAACGATGTCGAAGTCGAGGCCATAGCCGCCTTCCAGCGGTATGCAACAGGTTGCGCTGGCGAGCTCAACTCCAGGCAGGGCGCGCAGCCGAGTGACGGCGTCACGAACCAGCCGCTCCACGCCGTCGGCCTTCAGAAATCGCGGACCGGTCAGCGACATTCGCATGGTGAGAACGTTATTCGAATCGAACCCCGGGTTTACCGCGCTCAGAGCCAGCGAGGTGCGGATCAACAGCGCGGACCCCACCAGCAACAGCAGCGCGAGGGCAACCTCAGTGATCACCAGAACGGATCGCATCTTGTTTTGGCGAAATCCCGTGCCGGTGCGTCCACTGGCTTCCTTGAGAGTGGCGCTGAGATCCGCCCGCGAACTTTGCAATGCCGGAATCAAGCCGAACAGGATTCCGGTGCCCACCGAAATCAGCAGCGTAAACGCGAGCACGCGCCAGTCCGCACCGACAAGCGTTCCTTTTTCGCCCAGCCTGGGAAGCCCAGCGGTATTTATCGCGAGCAGAGCCCGAATCCCAATCAGTCCCAGCGCGAGCCCGGCGGTTCCGCCCGCCACCGACAACAAGACGCTCTCGGTCAGCAATTGCCGGATGATTCGGCCTCGTCCCGCGCCAATCGCTGCTCGAATCGCAATCTCGCGACGGCGCGCGGTGGCCCGCACCAGCAGTAGATTAGCGACATTCGCGCAAGCGATCAGCAGCACCAGACCCACCGCGGCGACCAAAACCAGCAGAATCGGGCGAGAATCGCGGACGAAGGCTTCTTGAAACGGTGTCACGGTGAATCCCTCATTGGATTCCAGCGATCGCGGGAACTTGCGCCGGTAGTCCTGCGCCGAAAGCTTCAGCTTGGCTTGCGCCTGCGCCAAACTCACGCCTGGTTTCAATCGTCCCGCGGCTTCGAAGTAGTGTCCTTGATCGGTGGTTTTGGGATCGAGCTGAAATGGCGTCCAAACCTCGGGCGACTCGTTAAGTTCACTGGTGTCGAAATTGGAGCCGACGATTCCGATGACTATATATGACGCGCCGCTCAAGGAAATGGCTTTTCCGATGACGCTGGGATCGCCGCCGAAATGCCGCCTCCAGAGACCTTCGCCGATCAACGCGACCAGCGGTCCTTTCGGCGAGTCTTCTTCCGCCGAGAAAGTGCGCCCCCGGATCACCGAAGCCCCAAATAACCGGAAATAATCGGCGCTCACCTGGCCCGATTTAAGCTGCTCCGGAAATGCGCCTCCCGTGAGGTTGACGATGCCTGAGCGAAACGCCGCAACATCCTGAACGACACTCGTCTGCTCGCGATAATGTTGGAATTTCGCCGGTGAACACGCCGCGTCCGGCCCTTGCGGGTAAGTGCTCGTCAACATCACCAGGCGATCGGGATCAGGGTAGGGAATCGGCTTCAACAGAACCGCGTTCACGACCGAAAAGACGGCGGTATTGGCGGCAATTCCCAGCGCCAGCGTGGCCAGCGCTGTCAAAGTGAAACCCGGACTCTGCCGATAACTGCGCAGCGAGTGTTTGAGGTCGTGCAGAAAAGTATCCACGTTCGCTGGTGCTCCTTATCACTATGCACAGACGGTCAAACCCGGGAAAAGTTCCGGGCAAAACGGCTTTTCCGAGCGTGGGATAATAGCGGGCCATGAGCATGCTTCGTCTCGCCGCGCTCTCCCTCCTATTGAGCCTCTCTCGTTTGTGGGCGGACGCCACCCCGCAGACGCTCCGCTACACCTTCCTCAGTAACGGCACGGTAGCAGGAAGCGAAGTTGATACTTACCGCCCAAATGGCAACGTCGACTGCACATTCGAGTTCAACGATCGTGGCCGCGGCCCGAAGATCGCGGCTCACTACGTGGTGAGGGCCGACGGCTTGCCCTCCGGTACCGATATAACCGGGAACGATTACTTGAAGGCGCCCGTAGACGAACACTTCTTCATTGAAAATGGCGTAGCCCATTGGAAGAGCACCTCCGAGAACGGGCAGGCTTCGGCACCGGGTTTCTACATCAGCAGCAACGGGCCACCGGCCGAGATGGCCTTCCTGGTGGCCGCGCTCCTGAAGGCCAAGGGCGCTCCCGTCAAACTACTGCCTGCCGGCGAGGCAAGATTGGAACGGCTCGCCGACGTGACAGTGGAAGATCATGGACGGAAATTGCATGTAACGGATTTTGCTATCAGCGGGCTTTCCTTCGAACCGCAAACGATCTGGCTTGATGACGACCAACGCTTCTTCGCATCTCCGGGCAAATGGTCCGCGATTTTGAGGGAAGGATGGCAAGGCGCCAACGACCGGCTCTATGCCCTCGATCGCGCGGCCGAGGACGCCCGGAATGCGCGGTTGGCGCACGAATTGGCCCAGCATCCGGATCATCCGCTCGCGGTGGAGCATGTTCGTGTTTTTGATTCCGAGCGCGCGACCATGCGCGAAGATCAAACGGTCGTCATTAACAAGGAACGCATAACCATGGCCGGTCCATCTGCCGGTGTCAGCGTTCCCAAAGATGCGCAGCGAATCGATGGGACTGGCAAAACCTTGCTGCCCGGCCTCTTTGACATGCATGTTCACGCCCAGGCCTTGGATGGTTTCCTGAACATTGCAAGTGGCGTGACGAGCGTTCGCGACATGGGCAACGATATCGCGGAGCTAAAGCACCTGCAGGACCAATGGGACAGCGGCGCGGCCGTCGGTCCGCGCATGTGGAAGGCCGGAATTATCGACGGGCGCGGCCCATTTCAGGCGCCGGCGGGTCTCTATGCCGACACCGTCGAAGAGGCCCAAACAGAAGTGAACCGCTACGCCGATCTTGGATTTGTCCAGATCAAGGTGTACAGCTCGCTCAAGCCGGAACTCTTTCCTGGCATAGTGAAGACCGGTCATGCCCGAGGTTTGCGAGTGAGCGGTCACATTCCAAATGGAATGATTGCCAGCCAGTTTGTAGAAGAGGGTGCCGACGAAATCCAACACATCAATTTTATTTTTCTGAACTTCCTCGCCTCGAAAGTGAAAGATACTCGCACGCCGGAGCGTTTTACCTCCGTTGGCGAATACGCCGCGAAGCTGGATCTGGATTCCAAAGAAGTAAATGATTTTATCCAACTGCTCTTGCGGCATCACACCACCGTTGATGTGACACTAGCTACTTTCGAAGGGATGTTCACGGGCCGTCCTGGGAAAGTGTCTCCCGATTACGCGCCGGTGCTCGACCGGCTGCCCGCACAGGCTCAGCGCGGCGCCTACACCGGTGGGCTTGCCGTAACCCAGAAGAACGATCAGCTGTACAAGGATTCCTATGCCGCCATGTTGCGTATGACCAAACGAATGTACGACGCGGGCATTCCCATCCTTGCGGGAACCGACGCGACGGCCGGTATCATGCTGCATCGCGAATTAGAGCTGGAGGTACAAGCCGGGATCCCATCCGCGAAGGCGTTACAGATCGCAACAATTAATGCCGCCCGGCTACTGAAGCAGGACAAGGATCTGGGCTCGATCGCGCCCGGAAAGCTAGCCGATTTCGTGCTTGTGGAAGGTAATCCAGCCGAACACATCAGTGACATCCGCCGCTGCCGGTTAGTGGCGAAGAACGGTGTCCTCTATAACAGCGCCGACGTTTATCGCGCCATTAGCATAAAGCCAAACTAGCGCGGTGTCCCAGTAGGGCGGTCCCCCCGGACCGCGCCGGACCCCCGGTCCGGCTCTGCCGTCACGCGAGAACGGAGGCCGACGGGGGCATCGGCCGCGGACGAGGGCGTCCGCCCCACGGCTACTTACCGAATTAGCGGATAAACACCAGCGTGGGATGCCCTTTGTAAGTCGCGATGTGCGATTTCCGGTACCCGCATTTCTCCGCGACGCGAATAGACGCGACGTTTTCAGGATTAATGATGCAGGCGGTCGGTGCCGTTCCGAAGTGCGCGTCTCCCCAGGCGACCGCTGCGCGAACCGCTTCCGTCGCGTAGCCCTTGCCATGGAATTGCGCGGCGAACGCCCAACCGATCTCGGGCGTGTCTTTGAGCGACGGCTCGATATCCCGCTTATAATCGGCGAATCCAACCTCTCCGATAAAGCCGCCCGTGGTCTTCTCTTCAACCACCCAATAGCCGAAGCCGAGCACGGCCCAATGGCCAACGTAACGGAGCAGCCTGCTCCAGGTTTCTTCTCCAGTTTGCGGCCGCCCGCCGATGTGGCGAGTGACGACGGGATCCGCCCACATGGCCGCGCTCGGGGCGAGATCGCCGAGACAATGCCCGCGCAGCTTGAGCCGTTCTGTTTCGATAACCGGTGCAGCCATGGCGTATACTCCAGTATGCGCGCTCTGTTTTTATTCCTGGTCGCCGCCGGACTAGCCTCCTCTCAAACGATCACGGTCAGCTTTCCAGCCTCGCGCTCCGCCAAGCCCTTGGATGGTCGCCTGTTGCTTCTCATCTCGAACGATCCGAGCGACGAACCGCGAAACCAGATCGACGACACGGCGAAATCGCAGATGGTTTTCGGCGTCACGGTGGACGCATGGAAGCCGGGTGAATCGCTCACCATCGGCGACAACGCGCAAGGCTATCCGCGGGCGAGCCTGAAGGATGTTCCGGCCGGGGACTACACAGTGCAGGCCGTGCTCAATATTTACGAGACCTTTCACCGCTCGGACGGCAAGACCGTGAAACTGGCGCCCGATCGGGGCGAAGGACAGCACTGGAACCTCGCGCCCGGCAATTTGCTATCGAAGCCGCGGCTGGTTCACGTCGGTTCCGGAGCGCCGCCGATCGAGATTTCGCTCACCGACGTAATCCCTCCCATCAAACCGGACCCGGATACCAAATACATTCGCCACCTCAGCATCCAATCCAAGCTGCTGACAAACTTCTGGGGCCGGCCGGTCTATCTTTCGGCGATCGTTCTCGTTCCGGAGGGCTTCGACACTCATACGGAAGCGCACTATCCACTGATCGTTTTCCATGACCACTTCGTGTCGGAGTTCGGCGATTTCCGCGAGACTCCGCCCGATCCGAATCTCAAGCCCGATTACTCCGAGCGCTTTCACCTCCCCGGCTACAACCGCATTCAACAGGAGGAGGCGTATAAGAACTACCAGGCGTGGATCGCGCCCGGAACGCCGCGCATGTTGATCGTGAAGCTGCAGCATGCCAATCCTTTTTACGACGATTCATACGCGGTGAATTCGGCAAACCTGGGCCCATACGGAGATGCGCTAGAGGCCGAGCTGATCCCTGCCATTGAGAAGCAGTTCCGTGGAATCGGCCAGGGCTGGGCACGATTCGTTTATGGAGGGTCCACCGGCGGGTGGGAATCCCTCGCGGTACAGATGTTTTATCCCGATCACTACAATGGCGCGTTCGTCGCCTGCCCCGATCCGGTCGACTTTCACGCTTACATGACCGCCGACCTGTACAAACAAGACAATATGTTTTACCTGCCGGGAGCGAATAAGAAGGTCGAGCAGCCGTCCATGCGCGATTATCTCGGCCACGCATTGATGTCCATGCGCGACAACATCGCTTACGAAGCGGCGCTAGGCGATCGCGGCCGCTCGGGCGAGCAGTTCGACATTTGGCAGGCGGTCTATTCGCCAACTGCGGAGGACGGCTATCCGCAGCCGATCTTCGACAAGCAGACCGGTGAGATCGACCACAAAACGGCGGATTACTGGCGCGAACATTACGATTTGAACGCGATACTGCAACGCGATTGGGCCACCCTCGGGCCCAAGTTGCAGGGCAAGCTGCATCTTTACGTAGGTTCCGATGACACTTATTTCCTGAACGATGCGGTTTACCTGATGGAAGATTTCCTAAAGCAGACCGGGACCCCTGGACACGGCGTGCCCTACCAAGGCGAAGTTCGCTACGGGCCGCGCGCCGAGCATTGCTGGAATGGCGATCCGGAGAAGCCGAACTGGTACTCGCGGCTCCACTACAACCAAATGTATGTGCCGCAGATCATGGAGCGCATTCAGAAAACCGCGCCGCGCGGAGCGGATCTGACCAGCTGGCGATACTAATGATTTTCCGTCGTCGCTTCCGCGGCGATCGGACCCAGCAGCGACGATCCAAAGTTCATTCCTGGCGGCCGCGGCGGCATCGACTTCGGCAAATTCTCCTGCGAGGTAGTGATGCGCATTTCGTTACGCGCGATATGTGCCGTGACGTGTTTATCGAACGGTATCGAATAATCGCCCCAGTCCTCATGAAGAATATTGAACTTCAGCGTGTCGCCCTCAATCGAGAAATCGTCGAGCGCCGCCATGGTGTAGGGGTTTTCGCAGCGGCCGCAAACCATGCCGCGCAGCTTATTTCCAACCTTGCGAATAATGAAGAACTGCTTGTCGATGCCTACGCCGAAGCCCAGCCACACGCCTATGACGTTGGCTTCTGACAACTGCAGCCACGGTCCCGGTTGGATGTAGGGAGCGGGCGGGCGGCCTCCGGTGGGTCGCGGCAATACCGGTATGGTGTGGCCCGCGGGTAACATCACGATCGGGATGGGAAGCGGGTCTGGGCCGCGCGGGTCCTTGGACATGGTCCATTCGAACTTGCCGCCGTCAGGGGCCCCGCTGGTGCCGTTCACGACGAGATTGCCGTGATCGAACTTGGCGCTGGCATGGTCCAGATACGCGGTGCTGCCGTCCGGCTTCACGTGCGTAACTACGAACGAGAGTCCATCCGCGCCGAGCTTTCCATCTACGAAAGCAAGCGTCGTCGCGTCGCTGCAATAGGTGCAATAAATGCCTCGCACCTGTTCGTTCCGGATCGAGAACTCGTAGGTGTGCGGCTCGCCACCTTTGGTGTCGTCGGTTTTCCAGCCGCCTCGATAATCGTCGGCATTCTGCACCACGGCGGCTTGCGCACATGCGATCGCGGCCAACAACAGTACTGACGCCTTCATAGGCACCCCCAACTCTGGTCATTGTATAAGCACTTGCCTACGGCCGCCGTGGGCGGCCGCCAAGTAGTGGGATAGTGGGTGAATGAAATTCGCGCTTCTGCTTCTCGGCACTTCGAGCCTGTTCGCGCAAACGTACGATCTCGTTATTCGCAACGGCCACATCATCGATGGCACCGGCTCGCCCTGGTACGCAGCCGATATCGCGATCCGCGACGGCCATATAGCGGCCATCGGACGTCTCGATTCAGCCACCGCTAAACAGACCATCGATGCCACCGGTATGGTAGTCGCCCCGGGGTTCATCGACATGCTGGGCCAATCGGAAGAATCGATCCTCGTCAATCCTCACCTCCCGTCAAAAATCTATCAGGGCATCACCACCGAGATCACCGGCGAAGGCGGATCGGCCGCACCCCTCACGGACGCCATCCGCGCCGCTGATCACGCCGCATTTGAACACTATAAAATCGATCCGTCCTGGAATACTTTCCGCGAATTCTTCGCCCGCCTTGAAAAGCAGGGCATGGGCATTAACCTTGCCAGCTACGTCGGCGCCACTCAAGTACGCAGGGCAGTGCTTGGCGATGGGGATCGCGCCCCAACGCCCGCCGAGCTAGAGAAAATGAAGGCCCTCGTGCGCGATGCTATGCATGACGGTGCAGTTGGCGTATCCACTGCGCTGCAATACGCGCCCGCGCCGTATGCCACCACCGAAGAACTGATCGCACTGGCGTCCGAAGGCGCGAAGCTCGGCGGCATCTACGCCACGCATATGCGCGCCGAAGGCGATGCCATCATTCCTGCCATCGACGAAGCTATCCGCATCGGCCGCGAGGCGCATATCCCGGTCGAGATCTGGCATCTCAAAGCTGCGGGCCGTCAGAATTGGGGCCGCATGCCTGAGATCGTCGCCCATATCGATGAGGCCCGCCGTTCCGGCGTCGAAATCGCCGCGAATACCTACGCCTATACAGCGTGGTTCAATAGCTTCTCGGCCTTCATTCCGCCTTGGGCGCACGACGGGGGCGACGCCAAACTCATCGAACGCCTAAAAGATCCCGCTACGCGCGTCCGAATCCGCAAAGAGATGCAAACTCCCAGCACCACCTGGGACAACGAATGGAACGAGATCCAAGGCCCCGAAGCGATCCTGATCAGCGTCGTCCAGAATCCTAAGCTTCTGCCCTTGCAGGGCAAGACCATCGCGGAAATCGCGAAGCTTTGGAACAAGGACCCCTTCGATACGATCTTCGACTTTCTGATCGAAGACCATGCCGCCACCAACGTGGCCGTCTTCGGCATGTCCGAACCCGACGTCCGGCTGGCGCTCCAGCAGCCCTGGACAAGCGTGTGCAACGATTCGCAGGGCACCGCGACCGACGGCTTACTCGGCCAGGAGCATCCGCACCCGCGCGCCTATGGGACATTCCCGCATATCCTGCGCAAGTACGTGCGTGAAGACGGCGCACTCACGCTTCCCGACGCCATCCGAAAATTCAGCGCGCTGCCTGCCTCGCATCTGCGGCTCGCCGACCGCGGCGTTATCAAGACGGGCATGTGGGCAGATATCGTGGTTTTCGATCCCGGCGTCATCACCGACGTCGCTACGTTTGAAAAGCCCAACCAATTGTCGGAGGGAATGCAATATGTGCTGGTGAACGGCGTGCCGGTTATCGAACACGGGAGCATGACCAATGCGCTGCCGGGCAAAGTGGTTCGCGGCCCAGCCTGGAAACCGTAACGCGTGGCTAGCTTGGGTCGCGCTGGCGTGTGTGGGTTACCGCTTTCAGAATGCCCAAGCCGGCCAAAACCACCACGCCGACGCCGATCCACTGATTCGGGACGTGCGCAAGATGTGCGCCGTAGCCCAGGCCGCAGATCAGCACGATGAACCCAACGATGTATAGCCCGAAGGACATAAATTCTCCTTTGCGCGTCGTTCCTACAGCGGGCGCTACAGCCGGTGCGTGCAATTCGGCTTCCAACCGTAAAACACGGTATCGCTTGCTCAGGACAAAGGGGATTGGAGGAAATTCAGGAAATACTTACCTGAACACCGGATCGCCGGAGTGACCGATTACCAGCCATCGGTCACCAACCACTGTTCCGGCAAGGGGTTCCCGGCCGGCTTGGAAACCATGATCGGTCAGGCTTTCGTTACAACGACGTGCGCCGAAAGTCCTCCGCCATTTCTTGACCAACTCCCCCGAATCCGGTGTTGATTTCGCGGGCGCGCTCTAAAGCAGCCTCAACATGCGGCAGGACGTTTTCGCGGCCGATATGCTCGATGAAGTCGGCTTTCTGGAGTAGTCGCGCCGGTTGATCGCGCGCGCCACAGAGCAGCAGCGTTCGTCCCGACTTTCGCAGCCGATTGGCGAATACCTCCAACGCGTGCAGGCCGGTTGCATCCAGCGCGGTCATATTGCGCAGCCGCACCACAACAACGGGCGGAAACGCGGTCAGGTCGGCCGTCGCTTGGGCCAGCTTCTCCGTGGTTCCGAACAAGAACGGTCCGTGGATTCGCAGAATCGCTACGTACCACGGCAACTGCTTGTCCTGCAAAATGTGCGAGCGCCCATCACGAATGTATTCTTCGGTCACCGGCTCCACGGTGGTCGTTTGCGAAATTCGATGGATGTACAGGAGGGCCGCAAGGACTATTCCAACCTCGACCGCCAAGGTGAGATCGGCCAAAACTGTGAGCGCAAACGTGACGGCCCATACCGCTATGTCAGCCTTCGAGAGCCGCACGATGGAGCCGATCTCGCGCCACTCGCCCATGTTATAGGCCACGACAAACAGCACCGCGGCAAGAGTAGCGAGCGGAACGTAACGCGCGAGAGGAGCCGCCGCCACCAAAATGACCAACAAAGTCGCCGCATGGATCATGCCCGCAATGGGCGTTCTAGCGCCTGCCCGGATATTTGTCGCCGTGCGTGCAATCGCGCCGGTCGCCGGAATGCCGCCAAAAAACGGTGAAGCCAGATTGGCAACGCCTTGTGCCACCAGCTCCACGTTGGAATTGTGTTTCGATCCGCTCATGCTGTCCGCAACCACTGCCGACAGCAGGCTCTCCACCGCGGCGAGGAGCGCTACCGTCATGGCCGACGGAAATAATGGCGGCACCTGGTCGAGCCTGAACATGGGGATGGAAAGCTTCGGAAGGCCCGCTGGAATTCCACCGAACTTGCTTCCGATGGTCTCCAGAGGAAGGCCCAGCAGCGCGGCGAAAACCGTGCACACCAGCAACGCCACGATCGATCCGGGAATTCGCTTGGTGACACGAGGTAGAAGAATGATAATCGCCAGAGTCGCAATCGAAACGGCCACCGCCGGCCAGTAGATTGTGCCAATTTGCTTAATGAGCACAGTGATGCGTGGAATGAAGGCGCTCGGGACGCCGCCTGTTTTCAGTCCCAGGAAATCCTTGATCTGAGTGGACGCAATCAGCAGCGCGATGCCGTTCGTGAAACCAATCGTCACTGGCCGAGGGATGAATTTCACCGCCGCTCCCAGGCCCGTTAGACCCATGAGGACCAGCATCGCGCCGGCCATCATCGTCACCAGCGCCAGGCCCGCCACGCCGAACTTCGCGACAATGCCCGCCACGATCACTACGAACGCTCCCGTCGGGCCGCCGATCTGCGCACGGGAGCCGCCCAGCCCCGAAATCAAAGCGCCCGCGACGATTGCCGTGTATATGCCCGCTTGCGGAGTAACACCCGATGCGATCCCGAAGGCCATCGCCAGCGGCAGTGCCACCAGCCCGACCGTCAAGCCCGCCAATAGGTCCGCGCCCAAATCCTGCCTTGAATAGTCGCGCAGGCAGCGCACCGATTCCGGCAACCATTGTTCTGGAATCTTCATCGCTGGCTCTTCTCATGTCTATCGATGGCCTTCAGCGTCGCCAGTACTTCACTCATATGCGTATGAAAGTAGCGGCGCATGACATCGAGGACTTCGATGATTAAAGGATCACGGACGGAGTAGAAAACCTGGTTGCCGACTTTGCGGTTGATCAGGATATTCTTCGCCCGTAGCACGGCCAGATGTTGCGAGGCGTTGGCCTGTTCAATACCCAGCCGCTCCATCAGAGCGCCCGCCGACAATTCACCATCCCGCAGTTGTTCGACAATTGCGATCCGAGTGGGGTGAGCCAGAGCTTGAAAGAAGTCAGCTTTGAACTGCCGGAGCGCATTCTGCATTGAGCAAGGATTTCGCTATGAATATTCGAAGTATCGAATATAGCACAAAACTAGGTCGCTAGACCTGGTCCCCGCCTCCGCCGCGCACCACGTTTCGCGCTCCACCGATCACAGCCACCGTCGTCTTCGACCGATATACTAAAGCTAGTTGGAAAACAAACCCAATTTCCGAAGGCTCCTCCCCTATCTGCTTGCCGCGGCAGTCGTATTGTGGATCGCTTTCGCCTCGCAAAGATGGAGCGATCAAGAGGCAGGCGTTAAGCCGATACAGAATCGAAATCCCGTGGCCGACCTGGTGATGCCCGAACTCAGTGGCGGTTCCTGGCGGCTCTCCGATCATCGCGGCCAGGTTGTGCTCATTAACTATTGGGCCAGTTGGTGCGCTCCCTGCCGGCAAGAAACTCCTGGGTTGATAGACCTGGCACGCGACTATCGCTACAAAGGTCTGTCGATCGTCGGCGTCTCGATGGACGAAGGCGGCAAGCGGGCTGTCGAGTCGTTCCTGACTGAATTTCACGTGCCCTATCCGGTGCTCATGCCCGATCTGTCGTTACCTTCGGTGCCCGCCGTCGAAAGTTTGCCAACTTCGGTGCTGATCGATCGCAACGGCCGCGCGGCGAAGTCCTACATCGGCGCTGTGCGGGAGACGGTGTTTCGCGCCGACGTTGACAGGCTGCTGGCGGAACAACCCGCGCCGTCCTCCAACATTAAGGATTAGCCCTGCGGCCGCTCGCTATCGCCGTGATATTTGCCGCTGGCTTCTTCTGCGCTTCGGCGTTCGCCCAGACTCAATTCGACAACCTTCAGCGCGAACGCGCTCGGCAGATGCTGCGGGATCTTCGCGACGCGCTGCAACATCACTACTACGACCCCCAGTTTCACGGCGTTGACATGGACGTGCGTTTTAAAGCCGCAGACGCCCGATTGCAATCCGCCAACAATCTGGGCGAGGCTTTAACCACCATTGCCGAGACGCTCGACGCGCTGAAGGATTCGCATACCTTTTTCATGCCGCCCTCGCGCAATACTCATCGCGAATACGGCTTCATTCAGCAGATGATCGGAGATCGCTGCTTCATCACGGCGGTTCGTCCGAATCGGGACGCTTCGGAAAAACTGGCACCGGGCGACGAAGTGCTGGCGTGGCAGGGATTCACGCCCACGCGCGAAATTTTCCCTACCATGAATTACATTTTCAACATGCTTCTGTCCCTGCCGGTCATGAGCCTCACCGTGCGCGGGCCAGACGGCGCTACGCGCAAGGTTGAAATCACGCCCCAGGTCACTCGCGAGAAGCAAGTTTTAAATCTCAATGACGAGAATGATTTCTGGAAGCTCGTGCGCGACGAAGAGAACGGCGACAGCGAGAATCGGCAGCAACTGGTCAACTCTGGAGACACCGTACTGATCTGGAAGATGCCGGAATTCTTCATGACGGACGACCAGGTGGATCATCTGCTAAAAGACGCGGGCAAATACCAGGCGCTCATCATGGATCTGCGGGGCAATCCTGGGGGGTTGATAAAAACTCTCGAGCGCGTGGTCGGCGACGTCATGGATCACGATGTGACCATTGCTCAGCGCGTCGGCCGTAAACCCGATCTGAAACCCCAGTTTGCGAAATCCCGTGGCGCGAACGCGTTCGCCGGCAAATTGATCGTGCTCGTCGACGGCCGGTCGGCGTCCGCGGCCGAGCTTTTCGCGCGTGTCGTCCAGCTCGAGCACCGTGGCACTGTGCTTGGGGATCGCAGCGCGGGCCTGGTCATGGAGTCGCGCCGCTACGAGTTTCATCAGGGCACGGACACCCAGATTTTCTATGGCGCCTCGATCACCGATGCCGACCTGATCATGGGCGATGGCAAAAGCCTGGAGCACGCCGGCGTCGTTCCAGACGAAGTGATTCTGCCGTCGGCTGCCGACCTCGCCGCTGGGCGAGATCCAGTTCTGGCTAGGGCCGCGAAACTCGCCGGCAAGGAGTTGGATCCGGCAAAAGCGGGACGGCTATTTCCGGTTGAGTGGAGAAAGGACTAGATCGCTTCGGCATTACTTCTTAGGGGGCCAACCGGTGTACATTCCGTACGGCACCGGCGTTACCAGCGCCTCAATCGGATTGGTCTTGTTCTGCCTGAATGATCGAAGCGGACCACCGACAAAACCAACCCGCGCTCTTCATCCACCACCGGAAAACGCCGTTCTTGCACGCGCGTGATCACTTTGGTAAATCCACTGGCGAATTGCGCGCCGCAGCTCATCCTTGTAATCTCGCTTTTGCTGGTGGCAGGATTCCCGCGCATCCAATGAATCGCACCATAATGTCTGTCAAGATTGTATACTAATGGTTCACGAAAGGAGCCAATATGAAAATCAAACACTTGGCTGCTCTCCTTTTGGCCGTTGCACCCGCTGCCATGGCCCAATCACTGGCAGGTCTCTGGGACGCCACCATCACGTTTGGCGGACACGACATTCCGTTCCGGCTCCAGATCGCAGGCGATGGATCAAACATCCAAGGTTGGTTGTTCAACGGAGACGACAAGGTCGTCGCCAGCGGCGCTAGTTTTCATGATGGCTCGCTCGTGTTGAATTTCGATTCTTACGCCGCGAAGCTCGAAGCGAAGCTGCAGGATGGCGCGCTGGTCGGTCAGTACGGGCCGATGTTGAAGAAGACTTATCCAGTCACGGCGCACCGACACTTCATCATCGAGTCCAACTTGTCTGCGCCCTCGATCAACGGACTCTGGGAAATCCCGGTGAAGAGTTCGAAAGGCGAACAAGCCTGGCACCTAATCGTTCAACAGAAGAAGAGCGCTACGGATGTCTCGGCCGCCATCTTGCGCGTGGATGGCGACACAGGCGCATTGACTGGCGGTTATACCAAGGATGGCAAGTTCGTACTCAGCCACTTCTCGGGTGGCCGGCCGGCTCTGATGATCCTGACTCCCTCGAGCGATGGAACGCTTGCGGTCGATATGACCGATCTCCATGGCTCCAGCCAACTAACGGCCACGCGGCCCGACGTCGCGCGCGCCAAGGGACTGCCGCCGCCGACTGATCCGGATCATCACACCACGGTCAAGGACGCTTCCGAACCATTCAAGTTCAGCTTCCCCGATCTCAACGGCAAAACCGTTTCGAATACCGACGCGCGTTTCCAGGGCAAGGTTGTCTTAGTGAACATCACTGGAAGCTGGTGCCCCAATTGCCACGACGAAGCGCCGTTTCTGGCCGAGATGTATCGCAAGTATCGCAGCCAGGGCCTCGAAGTCGTGGCGCTATCGTTTGAGGAAGGCGATCAGCTCACGAATCCGGTCCGGCTCCGGGCGTTTATGAAGGAGTATGGGATCGACTACACGGTACTACTCGGCGGCACGCCGGACGATCGCGATGCCAAACTGACGCAGCCCGTAAATCTGAATTCCTGGCCGACGACGTTTTTCCTGGGTCGCGATGGGCGCGTTCGTTTCGTCCATGCCGGATTCCCGGGGCCAGCCAGCGGCGAACTCTATCGCCAAGCCACGCACGAGTTCTCCTCGCAGGTGGAAAGCCTGCTCGCAGAGAATCGGACAGCTTCGACGCGCTAGCGCGCCGTTAGACTGCCGCGCGCCAACGTAATCCTTCGAATCGGGCGAAGTCCCGGTCAGTGGTGATCCATTCGCAGCCGGACTCGATGGCCAGTGCGGCCAGCCACGCATCTTGCACCAGGTTTCCAATCGCGTTCGCTCTCCGGCACAGCGCAGTGAAGATTTCCCAATGACGAGGCCCGGGCTGAATGATCTGGCAATGGGGCTGCTCCAAGAGCGTTGATGCGAACGCCACCACATCCGCCAATCGATCGGGGCGAACGAAGATACGCGGATGAGTCGCAATTCGGATCACGCTGGCCAGAACCTGCGGCGACATTCCGTATGCCATCTCTCCATTGAGAACGCCTTCCAACCAGCTTCGATACGCGGCATGATTTTCCGCGTCCGAACGGAACGCGTGGAGTAGCACGTTTACGTCCGGCAGAATCAATGGCGGCCCTCCATGATATCCAGTAGGGCGGCGCTGTCGTTCAGGTCGATTCCTGGAAGCACGCCGCCTCCAGCTTCAGAGACCGGGAGGTTTACTCGCTCGCGTGGGTGCCGCGAGCGCGACTGTGCCAGGACCAGCCGAAGTCCTTGCTCTATCAGAGCGGTCAACGTTTCGCCGCGCCGTTCTGCTTCGCGTTTGGCTTGGTTGATCAGTGCTTCTTCCAGCCTCACCGTGGTTCTCATATGTCTAGACATATCACTACGGAGTCTGTATGTCAAGCCCCTGCATGCAAGAACTGTTTGACTTTGCTTCCGGCCGCTTTATATCATTCAATTTCCTATGACGATGAGAAGTATGAGGAGCTGGCAATGAAGGCGAAACGATGGATGTTCGGCGGCGCGGTCGCCTGGCTTGGGTTCGGAGGCGTGGCCTTCGCGCAGACCAAGGCCGGTTCGCAAATGGCGGACGATGTCTTCAAGAACGTCCAGGTGCTGAAAGGTCTTACCGTGGACGAATTCATGGGGACCATGGGACTGTTTTCGGCCGCTCTGAACGTTTGCTGCGGGGACTGCCATGTAGGCGCCGGCGGCTCCAATCCACAATGGGATAAGGATGTTCCCCGAAAAGTAGTCGCGCGCAAGATGATAACGATGGTGAACACCATCAATAAGACTAATTTCGGCGGCGCCCAGATGGTGACATGCTGGACTTGCCATCGCGGCAGCGGCGCCCCCGCTACCACGCCTGGAATCGATGCGATCTACAGCGACCCGGTTCCATCGCCGCCCGACGTCCTGCCGCAGGCCACCAATGGCACCAAGGTTCCTTCCGCCACTGAGATTCTTGACAAATATATCCAGGCGCTCGGCGGGGCCGACAAGCTGGCGAAGATCACCAGCTACACCGCCAAAGGGACCAGCATGTTGTTTGGCGAGGACAAGGGCGATCCGGCGGAGATCTACGCGAAAGCGCCGGATCAACTAGCCACCATCGTTCAGGAGCGAGAAGGGACAATGGAAAGGGTCTTCGACGGCCACGATGCATGGGTCATGCTGCCGCTAACGGTTGTGCAGGAATACCAGCTGCACGCCAGCGCGCTCGAAGGCGGCAAGCTGGACGCTCAAATGGCCTTTCCAGGCAACATCAAGAGCTTTTTCCCCACTTGGCGGGTGAGCTATCCGACCACCATTGATGGACGGGACATCTACGTCGTGCAGGGATCCCGCCCCGTGGCTGGAGGAACCGGCAGCTTTATCGCAACCTTCTATTTCGACCAGAAGACCGGCCTGCTGCGGCGCTTGGTTCGCTACGCCAGTTCGGTGGTGGGCCGCGTTCCGACGCAATACGATTATTCGGATTACCGCCCGGTGGCAGGCGTCATGATGCCGTTCAAATGGACCTTCGGATGGGTCAGCGGCCGCGAGGAGTATAATCTCACGGACGTTCAGCCCAACGCCCCGGTGGATGCCTCGAAGTTCGACAAACCTGTGCTGAAGGCAAAATAACGCTCGACGGCGCCCGGCGATTTGACAAACTTCCAGATTGTTCTGTATCCTTGTAGGGGTTTGGCGAGTTGTGTCTTCTGCTCCCGCGCTACCACTCTCTAGCTAGAGAGCCCGGCCGGGGGCCGGCCCCGATGTCCTGACGGTTTTTCAGCCGTTGAGATATGGGCTAGTCCAGAGCAAGTACCCTCGCAGCTTTGCAGTTTTTCTAGCAGTTTTTTCGCGGTGCGGCTTCGAGCCCGCCGTTCAGTGTCAACGAAACAACATAACGTCTGAAGGGGAGATTCGTGCCGACGTTTAATCAACTCGTGCGAAAAGGGCGGAAACCGCCACGCTACAAGACCGCCAGTCCGGCGCTGCAGGCTTGCCCGCAGAAGCGCGGCGTGTGTACGCGCGTGTACACTACCACTCCCAAGAAACCGAACTCGGCGCTGCGAAAAGTGGCGCGCGTGCGGCTGACTAACGGGATCGAGGTCACCACCTACATTCCAGGCGTCGGCCACAATTTGCAGGAGCACTCCATTGTGCTGATCCGCGGCGGACGCGTGAAGGACCTGCCGGGCGTGCGCTATCACGTGGTGCGCGGTACGTTGGACGCGGCTGGGGTGTCGGACCGCAAACAGGGACGATCGAAATACGGAGCGAAACGACCCAAAGGGGGGCCGGCGAAATAAAGTATGCCACGCAGACGCAGACCTGAACCTCGCGAAATTCTCCCGGATCCGTTGTACAACTCCACGCTGGCGGAGAAGTTTATCAACTCGATGATGTGGGACGGCAAGAAGAACACCTCCCAGCGGATCTTCTACGGCGCAATGGACAAGATCAAGGAAAAGACAGCCGACGATCCGTTGAAGCTTTTCAAGAAGGCGGTGGAGAACGCCAAGCCGCTGTTGGAAGTAAAGACGCGGCGCGTGGGTGGCGCCAACTATCAGGTGCCGGTCGAAGTTCCCCAGAACCGCCGGGTCAGTCTGGCGATTCGCTGGATTTTGCAGAACGCCCGCAGCCGGCCCGAGAAGGGTATGCCGGACAAGCTGGCAAACGAGTTAACCGACGCCGCCAACATGCGCGGCGGAGCGATTAAGAAAAAGGACGACGTTCACAGAATGGCGGAAGCGAACAAGGCTTTCGCGCATTATCGCTGGTAGCACCGTTAGCAAACCAGTTGTAGGTATTTTTATGGCACGTACTGTACCAATCGAAAAGATGAGGAACATCGGCATCATGGCCCACATTGATGCCGGTAAAACCACGACCACTGAGCGTGTGCTCTACTACACCGGCCGGACTCACAAGATCGGTGAAGTGCATGAAGGCACGGCCATCATGGACTGGATGGAGCAGGAGCAGGAACGGGGTATCACCATTACCTCAGCCGCCACCACGTGCGAGTGGCGCGACATTACCATCAACATTATCGATACCCCCGGCCACGTGGACTTCACGGCCGAGGTGGAGCGCAGCCTTCGCGTGCTAGACGGAGCGGTCGCGGTGTTCGACGCCGTCGCTGGCGTGCAGCCGCAGTCGGAAGCGGTGTGGCGCCAAGCCGACAAGTACAGTGTTCCGCGCATTTGCTTCATCAACAAGATGGATCGAGTGGGCGCGGATTATTACCACTCCATCGATACGATTGTCGACCGGCTGAAGTGCCGGCCGGTTGCCATCCAGCTTCCGATTGGCGCCGAAGACCAGTTCAAGGGCACCATCGATCTGGTAACGATGACAGCCCGCATCTGGCGCGACGAGACGCTGGGCGCCGAGTACGATGAGGTCGAAATTCCGGCCGATCTGCTCGAGAAAGCCAAGTCCTATCGCGAGCAGATGATCGAAGCCATCGCCGAGTCCGACGACCATTTGTTCGCTAAGTTTGTGGAAGGCACCGCGATCTCGGAGAAAGAGATCATGGAGGGCATCCGCAAAGCCACCATCTCGCAGAAGATCTTCCCAGTCATCTGCGGCTCCGCGTTTAAAAACAAAGGCGTGCAGAATCTGTTGGACGCGGTGGTCGACTACCTGCCTTCGCCGGTAGATGTTCCCCCGGTGCAAGGCGTTCTCCCCGATAATCCTGAGGTAACCGAAGAGCTTCCCCCCACCGATGACGCGCCATTTTCGGCGCTGGTGTTTAAGATCATGACCGATCCGTTTGTCGGTCAGCTCGCGTTTATCCGCGTGTACTCGGGGCGCCTGGGCGCGGGTGATTCCGTCTTCAACGTGGCGAAAAATCGCAAGGAGCGCGTGGGGCGTCTGGTGAAGATGCACGCCAACAAGCGCGAGGACATTCAGGAAATCCTGGCGGGAGACATCTGTGCGGCGGTGCTGAAGAACGTCTCCACCGGCGACACAATCTGCGACGAAAAGCACCCGATTCTGCTCGAAAACATCGATTTCCCGGAGCCTGTGATCCAGCTCGCGATCGAGCCCAAGACCAAGGCCGATCAGGAAAAGCTGGGCATGGCGATTCAGAAGCTGGTGCAGGAAGACCCGACTTTGCGGGTGAACACCGATCCCGACACCGGGCAGACCATCCTGGCCGGAATGGGCGAGCTGCATCTCGAGATCATCGTGGATCGCATGCAGCGCGAGTTCAACGTCGGCGCCAACGTCGGCAAGCCGCAGGTGGCTTATCGCGAGACCATCCGCACCACGGCAGAATACGACTACACGCACAAGAAACAGACCGGCGGCAGTGGCCAGTACGCACGCGTCAAACTACGGGTAGAGCCGGATCCCGCGAAGGGTTTTGAATTCGAAAACGACGTCAAACAAGGCGCCATTCCGAAGGAATTCATTTCGGCTGTTGAGAAGGGCGCCCGCGAGTCGCTGGAAGGCGGTATTCTGGCCGGCTATCCGATGGTAGATATTAAGGCCACGGTCTTCGACGGCGACTATCACGATGTGGATTCGTCGGAGATGGCGTTCAAAATCTGCAGCTCCATCTGCTTCAAGGAAGCCTGTAAGAGAGCTAAGCCGGTGCTGCTCGAGCCGGTGATGCGGGTGGAAGTGGTGGTGCCTGAAGAGTACATGGGCACCGTCAACGGCGATCTCAATTCGCGGCGCGGCCGTTTGGAAGGCACCGAGGTCAGGGGCACTACGCAGCTCATTAAGGCTATGGTGCCGTTGTCTGAAATGTTCGGCTATGCGACCGAACTGCGTTCGCGTACTCAGGGCCGCGGTAGTTTCACGATGCACTTCGGGCAGTACGAGGAAGTTCCCAAGAACATCTCGGAAGAGATCGTGGCGAAAGTTCAAGGAAAAGTAACCAAGTAAGGCAAGAGACAGGAGATTCCATCCATGGCGAAGGAAAAATTTGACCGCAGCAAACCGCACGTGAATATCGGGACCATCGGGCACATCGATCACGGCAAGACGACGCTCACGGCGGCCATCACCAAGGTGCTGGCCAAGCACAACCCGAAGAATAAGTTCCGCTCGTTCGATTCGATCGACAACGCGCCGGAAGAAAAAGCACGCGGAATCACGATCGCGGTGGCGCACGTCGAGTATGAGACCGCCAACCGGCATTACGCCCACGTGGATTGCCCGGGCCACGCCGACTACATCAAGAACATGATCACAGGAGCCGCGCAGATGGATGGCGCGATCCTGGTGGTGGCTGCCACCGACGGCCCGATGCCGCAAACACGCGAGCATATTCTACTGGCCCGTCAGGTGGGTGTCCCCTCCGTAGTTGTCGCGCTGAACAAAGTGGACATGGTCGACGATGCGGAGCTGCTGGAACTAGTCGAGCTGGAAGTGCGCGAGCTGCTAAGCAAGTACGAGTTTCCGGGCGACGATCTGCCGGTAGTGCGGGTGAGCGCACTGGGTGCGTTGAACGGCGAAGAGAAGTGGGAAAAGACGGTCGACGAGTTGATGGATAAAGTGGACGCCTATATTCCACTGCCGGCGCGCGACATCGACAAACCGTTCCTGATGCCGATTGAAGACATTTTCTCGATTCAAGGCCGTGGAACCGTAGTTACCGGGAGAATCGAAAAAGGGATCTGCAAGGTCGGCGAGGAAATGGAGATCGTGGGCTTCAGGGACACGCGCAAGACGGTGGTGACGGGCGTGGAAATGTTCAAGAAGCTGCTGGATGAAGGGCGTGCGGGCGACAACGTTGGATTGCTGCTGCGCGGTATTGAAAAAGACGACGTGGAGCGCGGGCAGGTGATTGCGAAGCCGGGATCGATCAAGCCGCACAAGCGGTTCAAGGGCGAGATCGTGGTGCTGACCAAGGAAGAGGGAGGGCGGCACACGCCGTTCTTCAAAGGATACCGGCCGCAGTTTTATTTCCGGACCACGGACGTGACGGGCGTAGCTGAGTTGCCGGAAGGCACCGAGATGGTGATGCCGGGCGACAACGTGGGACTGGTGATCGAGCTGATCACGCCGGTGGCCATGGACAAGGGATTGCGGTTTGCGATCCGCGAGGGCGGCCGGACGGTGGGAGCGGGAACGGTGACGGAGATTTTGGAATAGAATTCAGAATTCGAGAATTCAGAATTCAGAATGAAGGCGAAGGTTCACATTCTGGATTCTGACTTCTGGATTCTGTCTTCTCGCGACTGAAAGAAGCGAGGAAACATTGAGCCTACGAGAACGCATTCGCATCCGCCTGAAGGCGTACGATCATCGCATCCTGGATCAATCGACCACCGAGATTGTCGATACGGCCAAGCGAACCGGGGCGACGGTGGCGGGGCCGATTCCGCTGCCGACCATCAAGAATCGCTACACCGTGCTGCGCTCGCCGCACGTGGATAAGAAGTCGCGCGAGCAGTTCGAAATCCGGACGCACAAGCGGCTGCTCGATATTCTCGAGCCAACCCAGGACACGGTGGACGCGTTGATGAAGCTGGATCTGCCGGCGGGTGTGGATGTGGAGATCAAGGCGTTCGGACGAGGAAAGTAAATTCTGGATTCTGAATTCTCGAATTTTCAAAGGTACTTATGAGCCCAGGGATTTTAGGCAAAAAGATCGGGATGAGCCAGGTGTTCCGCGCCGACGGGCAGGTTGTTCCTGTCACGCTGTTGAAGGCCGGACCGTGCGTGGTGGTGCAGCGCAAAACGCCCACCTCGGATGGTTACGACGCCGTTCAGCTTGGATTGGTCGAGTTCGCGAAAGCTTCGCGCACCACTAAGCCCATTGCGGGCCACCTGAAGAAGGCCAGTGCCGACGGCGTGAAGTTCCTCCGCGAATTTCGGATGCGGCCGGGCGACGACGATCTGAAGCAGGGTGATCGCGTGTTGGTGGATCAGTTCAAGCCCGCCGACAAGGTGGACGTGATTGGCGTGAGCAAGGGCCGTGGTTTCACCAGTCTGATCAAGCGGCATCATTTCAAGGGCGGTCCCGGCAGCCACGGATCGATGTTTCATCGTGCCCCTGGCTCCATCGGCGCTTCCAGCTTTCCGTCGCGCGTTTTTCCGGGAACCCGTATGGCCGGGCACTCGGGAGATCAGCAGGTAACGATACGCAATCTCGAAGTGGTGGAAGTGGTGGCCGAAGAGAACGTGCTCATAATCAAGGGCGCGGTGCCGGGTCCCAACGGCGGTTATGTGCTAGTGAGAAGGGCCAAGAGGTAAGCGGAGACGTAAGATGCCCAGTGTAGAGGTTGTCGATTTAAATAACGCGGTGGTTGGCTCGCTCGAGTTATCGGACGAAGTGTTCGACGCGCCGCTCAACAAAGATCTGCTGTACGAGGCAGTGCGGCACTCCCAAGCCGCCCGCCGCGGTGGAAACGCGAAGACCAAAACGCGGCACGAGGTTTCGGGCTCCGGCAAGAAACTGTGGCGTCAAAAGGGAACCGGTCGCGCGCGCATGGGTTCGATTCGTTCTCCATTGTGGAGACATGGTGGCACCACCCACGGGCCGCAGCCTCGCGATTATAGCTATAAGCTGCCGCGCAAGATGCTGCTCGGAGCCCTGCGCTCGGCGCTGTCGGCTAAGCTGCGCGACGGTGAGCTGAGAGTGGTGCAAGAATTTTCTCTGGTTGATCATAAGTCCAAAGCGATGCGCGCGGTGCTCGATCTGTTGGGCGCTCCCAAGACCGTGCTGCTGGTGGACAACGGCGAAAATCGCAATCTGGCGCTGGGCTCGCGCAATCTGGCCGGCGTCAAGCTGGTTTCCACCAAAGAAGTTGAGGTGTACGATCTGCTGGGCCATGCCGGCGTCCTGATCTCGCACGCGGCGGTACAAAAACTGTCGGAGGCGCTCGCAAAATGACCATCTACGAGGTGATCAAACGGCCGATCGTCACAGAAAAAGGCGTCACCAAAAAGGACAGCGAGGGCACGCTGTGTTTTGAAGTCGCCAGCGGCGCCAACAAGGTGTTGGTGAAGGCAGCCGTCGAACAGTTGTTCAAGGTGAAGGTGGCGGATGTTCGCACGATGAATAACGAAGGCAAGCTGCGGCGGCGCGGCAAGTTTTCCGGCTATCGTTCGGATTGGAAGAAGGCCTACGTGCGGCTCAAGGCGGGCGAAAAGATGCCCGAGTACTCGGATATTTAGGGGAGAAATAACGTCATGCCAATGAAGAGCTTCAATCCGACCACGCCGTCACGCCGCTTCATGAGCGTTGTTTCTCGCGACGAGATCACCAAGCAGACTCCTGAGAAGTCGCTGGTGGTGGGAAAGAAACGCACCGGTGGCCGCAACAGCGAAGGCCTGGTGTCGTCGCGATTCCGCGGTGGCGGAGCCAAGAAGGCCTATCGCGCCATCGATTTCAAGCGCGACAAGTTCGGCATTCCTGCGAAGGTGGCCGCGATCGAATACGATCCGAACCGCACGGCGCGCATCGCGCTGCTGAATTATGCCGACGGCGAGAAGCGCTACATCGTTTGTCCGGTGGGTCTCACGGTAGGCCGCACGGTGAGCTCGGGACCCGAGGCCGACATCCTGATTGGAAACGCGCTGCCGCTCAAGAACATTCCAGCGGGCACGGTGGTTCACAATATCGAGTTGCGGCCCGGCAAAGGCGCGCAGATGGCGCGATCGGCTGGCGCCCAGGCGCAGCTGGTCTCGCGCGAGGGCGGAATCGCTCTGCTGAAGTTGCCGTCCGGCGAAATCCGCCGCGTGCAGGTGGAGTGCATGGCGACCATCGGGCAGGTGGGCAACGTGGAGCACGAAAACGAATCGCACGGCAAAGCCGGTAAAACGCGCTGGCTCGGGAAGCGCCCGCACAATCGCGGTGTGTCGATGAATCCAGTGGATCATCCGCACGGCGGCGGCGAGGGCAAGACTTCCGGCGGGCGGCATCCGGTGACGCCCTGGGGCCAACCGACGCGCGGTTTCAAGACCCGCAACAACAAGCGAACGAATAAGTGGATCGTAAGCCGAAAGGCCAAGAAGTAGGGACGGTTATCCAATGAGCAGATCACTCAAAAAAGGGCCGTTCGTCGACGATCACCTCGCCAAGAAGGTGTCGGACATGAACGACAAGAACGAAAAGAAAGTGGTGCGGACCTGGTCGCGGCGCTCCACCATCATTCCGGATTTCATTGGCCACACCCTCGGCGTCCACAACGGGAAGAAATTCATTCCGGTGTACATTACCGAAAATATGGTGGGCCACAAGTTGGGTGAGTTTTCCCCGACACGCGTGTTTAAGGGCCATTCGGTGAAGGCCGCCGCCGCGCCCACGGAGAAGAGCGCCAAGCCGGCCTAAGGTAAAAACGATGCAAGCCAAAGCAGAAGCCCGATATATTCGATCGTCGCCGCAGAAGGCGCGGTTGGTGGTGGATTTGATCCGCGGCCGCTCGGCCAACGAAGCGCGCATTATTTTGCGGCAGACCAACAAGCGCATGGCGCCGACGGTGCTGAAGGTTTTGGATTCAGCCATCGCCAACGCAGAAAATCGCAATAACGACGTGGATGTCGACGAGCTGATGGTGAGCGAAGCGTATGTGAACGAGGGGCCGCGCCAGAAGCGCATCCGGCCCGCGCCGATGGGCCGCGCGTACCGCTATCAGCGGCGGACGTCTCATATCGTTGTGAAGGTGAGCGACAAGAACGACGCGACAATCCCGGCCGCACCCGGGACAAATCAGGAGAACGCATAGTGGGACAGAAAGTACATCCGTACGGCTTTCGGTTGGGCGTTACCAAAACCTGGCGTTCGCGCTGGTTTGCTAAGGCGGATTACGCCCGGCTTTTGCGCGAAGACCTGGAGCTCAAGGGTTCTCTTCGCGAGCGGTTGAAGGCCGCCGGCGTCAGCTCCATTGAAGTGGATCGTCCCGGCAACAAGCTGCGCGTCACCATTCGCACCTCGCGCCCGGGCATCATCATCGGACGCAAGGGCGCCGAAATTGAGAAGCTCAAGACCGAGCTCGCAAAGAAGACCAAGCGCGAGGTCTTCATCGATATTCAGGAAGTTCACAAGCCGGAGCTGGACGCGCAGCTGGTTGCAGAATCGATCGCGTTACAGCTTGAAAAGCGCGTGGCTTTTCGCAGAGCAATGCGAAAAGCGGTCGATTCGGCGTTGCGTTTCGGATGCAAGGGCATTAAAGTTCGCGTCTCGGGCCGCCTGAACGGTGCTGAAATCGCTCGTAGCGAGTGGTATTTGCAAGGCCAGCTTCCGCTGCACACCTTGCGCGCCGACGTGGATTACGGGTTCGCGCAGGCCTACACCACCTACGGCGTGATCGGCGTGAAGTGCTGGACTTATAAAGGCGAGATCCTGGACGGCGGTCGCCGGGATTCTTTGAGAAACGAACCGGAGCCGCGCCGCCCGCCATTGCGGGATCGCAGGGAGCGCCGTCCGCCCATGGGAGCGTCGGTGCCATCCAGCGGTGCACCGCCGTCGGAAACCGGAGGGCCCGCCACCCAGGCCCAGCCCGAAGGCGCGCCAGCGCGAACTACGCCGATTCTGCCGCCTCTCGCTCCGCCGCAACCGAGCTGGAAACAGGAATTGAAGCAAGATACGCCGGCCGGGTCAGGCCCAGCGTCCACCGGTGGCGGCAATTCAGAACCGCCTAAGCAGGGATAGTAGGGACAAATCGCCATGTTGATGCCAAAGAAGGTCAAGTATAGGAAACAGCAGCGCGGCCGCATGACCGGCAAAGCCTGGCGCGGCTCCAGTCTCGCTTTTGGCGAGTTCGGGCTGAAAGCTCTGCGCTGCGGCTGGATCACGGACCGCCAGATTGAAGCGGCCCGCGTCGCCATGACGCGCTTTATCAAGCGCGGCGGCAAGGTTTGGATCCGACTGTTTCCCGACAAGCCGATAACGAAGAAGCCCGCCGAAACTCGTATGGGCAAAGGCAAAGGCGCGCCCGAACAGTGGGTGGCGGTGATCCGGCCAGGCAAGATTTTGTTCGAAATGGAAGGCGTTCCGAAAGCCACCGCGCTGGAGGCTTTTCGCCTGGCCGCTGGAAAGCTGCCGCTGCCGACCAAGCTGGTGAGCCGCGAAGACAACACCGGAGAATAACGATGAAAGCAGACAAAATTCGGGAGCTGGATAGCGACGAATTGCGCAGGCAGGCCGCGGACATCCGCGAGCAGGGCTTCCGCATCCGTTTCCAGCTGACCATGGGTCAGACCGACGGGCTGAAGAAGCTCCGCAACATCAAGAAGGATAACGCCCGCATTCTCACCATCCTGCGCGATCGCGAGTTGCATCCGGATACCGCGCCCGAGCCGGTGGCCAAGAAAAAGAAGAGGGGCAAGTAAGCCATGGCTAGCGCGGATACGACGGCGAAGAAAATCGGCAACAAGAACGAGAAGGTCGGTCAAGTGGTTTCCGCCAAGATGACCAAGACCATCGTGGTGGAAGTGACGCGGCGCGTTCCGCATCCGATGTACAAACGAATCATCAATAAGCGCAGCAAGTTTTACGCCCACGATGAAGAGCAGAGCGCCAATGTGGGCGATACTGTACGCATCATCGAATGCCGGCCCATGAGCAAGCTCAAGCGCTGGCGGCTGGGCGAAGTGCTCCGCAAAGCCGTGCAAGTGGCGGTGGAGCCGGGCGCCGTGGATCTTGAAACCACGCAGCAAACCTCGGGATCGAAATCGCTCCGCGCCAAAGCCACCAGGAGGAAATCATGATAGGAATGCGCACCATCCTGGAGGTGGCCGACAACAGCGGGGCCCGCAAGCTGATGTGCATTTTGCCGCGCGGCGGGGACCTGGGGTTGCGCGCCGGCCTGGGCGACATCATCACCGCCAGCGTCAAGGAAGCCACGCCCGAATCGCCCATCAAGAAGGGCAAAGTCGTACGCTGCGTCATCGTCCGCATGCGCAAGGAATCGCGGCGTAAGGATGGCACCTACATCCGATTTGATTCCAACGCCGCTGTTCTCATCAACGAAGTGGGCGAGCCGGTGGGCACGCGCGTGTTTGGGCCGGTGGCTCGCGAGCTGCGCGACAAGCGTTTCATGAAGATTGTTTCGCTCGCTCCGGAGGTCATCTGATGGCCAAAGCACGGATCGAAAAGACGTTCGTCAAAACCAGGATCAAGAAGAACGACCAGGTGAAAGTTATTGCCGGTCGCGACAAAGGCAAAGTCGGCAAGGTGATTTCGGTGGACCGCTGGCGCGGCAAGCTGATTGTCGAAGGCGTATCGATGATCAAGCGTCACACGCGCCCCAATCCACAGCGGCAGATTAAAGGTGGAATCGCCGAGAAGGAAAGCTCCATCGCGATTTCGAACGTGATGGTTCTCACTTCCGGCGGAATCCCCACGCGCGTGGCTTACAAGCTGGAGCCCGCCGGCACTTCGACGCGGCGCGTCCGAATCGCCCAAAAAAGCGGCGAGGTGCTGGATACCAAAGGGTAAAGCAGAGCGAAGAGGAATTTGAAGATGGCAGAAGCAAGACTCAAGCAGCATTATCAGAAAACCGTGATCCCCGCGCTGGTGAAGGAGTTCGGCTACAAGAACGTGATGGCCGTGCCCAAGATCCAGAAAGTATCGGTCAACATCGGATTGGGCGAAGCTACGCAGAACGCCAAGCTCATGGACGGAGCGGTGAATGAACTGGGCCAGATCGCCGGGCAAAAACCGGTGGTCACCAAAGCCAAAAAGTCCATCGCCGCGTTCAAGCTGCGCGAAGGCATGTCGATCGGGGCCATGGTTACGCTGCGCGGCGACAGGATGTACGAATTCCTGGACCGGCTGATGAACGTCGCTCTGCCGCGCGTCCGCGATTTTCGCGGCGTGTCATCGAAATCGTTCGACGGGCGCGGCAACTATACGCTGGGCGTCCGCGATCAATTGATTTTTCCCGAGATCGACTACAACAAGGTGGAGAAGGTCAAGGGCATGAATATTTCCATCACCACCAGCGCGAAGACTGACGCCGAGGGCCTGGCGCTGCTCAAGCAGATGGGGATGCCGTTTAGGCAGTAAGAACGGAACACAGGGAAGACAAGGAATACAGGGAACACATGGCAACGACAGCGAAGATCGCGAAAGAAGACAAGACCAGGGCCCGGATGGCTGCCGACAAGGCCGCGAACAAGCAAACTCCGCCCAGGGTGAAAATCCGGCTCCGTAACCGGTGTTTCCGTTGCGGCCGGCCGCGCGGCTACATTCGCAAGTTCAACCTGTGCCGGATCTGTTTTCGCCAGCTCGCTGTCGCCGGCGAGGTCCCCGGTGTGATCAAGGCAAGCTGGTAAAGAAAGGAGCCCCGGAGTAGAACATGGCCATAACCGATCCCATCGCCGACATGCTGACGCGCATCCGCAATGCGCAGCTGGCGCGCCATCCCAAGGTGGACGTGCCCGCCTCCAAGCTCAAAATGGAGATCGCGCGCATCTTGAAGGAAGAAGGCTTCATCGTCAACTTCAAGCTGGCCGACGAGGGCGCCAAGCGCAGCATCCGCATCTATCTGAAGTACACGCCGGGCAACGTGCCCGTGATCTCTCGGATCGAGCGCGTGTCGCGCCCCGGATGCCGTGTGTACGTCGGCAGCCAGGAAGTCCCCAAAGTGCTGGGCGGGCTCGGCATCAATATATTGACCACGGCGCGCGGAGTGATGACCGGCTCAAGCGCGCGCAAGGAACGCGTGGGCGGAGAGGTCCTCTGCCAGTTGTGGTGATCTTGGTTATGGAGCGTAGGTGAACATATGTCGCGAGTAGGAAAGAAACCCATTCCGCTGCCCAAGGGCGTCAAGATCACTGTCGGCCCCGAGATGCTGGTGGAAGGCCCCAGGGGCAAGCTGCATGTCCCGATTCCAGATGGCATCTCGGTCCGCCAGAACGACGGGATTCTCGAAATTTTGCGTGATTCGGACCAACGAGCCGCGCTGCATGGCCTTACGCGCGCGCTTGCGGGAGCCGCGGTGCAGGGTGTGTCCACGGGCTTCACCCGCGAGCTGGATATTACCGGCACCGGCTATCGCGCCGACGTGAAGGGCAAGATCGCAACGTTTACGCTGGGATACTCGCACCCCATCGAACTGCTTTTACCCGAAGGCGTAGACCTGAAAATCGACAAACAAACCCATTTGGTCCTGAGCGGCTACGACAAACAGATGGTGGGGCAGGTGGCCGCCAACATCCGTTCGTTGCGTCCGCCCGATCCGTACAAGAACAAGGGTGTTCGATACACCGGCGAACTGCTCCGCAAGAAGGCCGGCAAGACCGCGGGAGCAACGGCGAAATAATATGGCGAAATCTTCCAAGAACGACGTTCGGACCCGGATTCACACCCGAATCCGGCATAAGCTGCGTGGGAGCCAGGAGCGCCCGCGGCTGGCCGTGTTCCGCAGCCTGAAACATATCTACGCCCAGGTGATTGACGATCGCGAAGGTCGCACGCTGGTGGCGGCGTCCTCGGGCGAAAAGAAAGCTGGCGTGGGCAGCGGCGGCAATCTGGCCGGCGCCAAGCAGATCGGCAAGCTGATCGCCGAGCGCGCCAAGTCCAAGGGCATCAGTAAAGTGGTTTTCGATCGCGGCGGGTATCTGTATCACGGGCGCATCAAGGCGCTGGCGGATGCCGCGCGAGAAGCAGGATTGGAGTTTTAACACCATGGCGGCAACACCCACGGCAAAGCGAATCGACGCCAACACCTTGAACCTCAAAGAGCAGGTGGTGTCGATTAATCGCGTCACCAAAGTCGTCAAAGGCGGCAAGAACCTGAGCTTTTCGGCTCTGGTTGTCATTGGCGATCCCGGCGCGAAAATCGTCGGCTTCGGCACCGGAAAGGCCAAGGAAGTTCCGGCCGCGATCAAGAAGGGCATTGAAGCGGCTAAGAAGAATCTTCGCAAGGTCAACGTACTCGAAACCACCATTCTGCACATGGTGCTGGGACGTTTCGGAAGCGGCCTGGTGCTGTTGAAGCCGGCTCCGGAAGGAACCGGTGTTATCGCCGGCGGCCCGGTGCGCGCGGTCATTCAAGCGGTCGGCATTACTAACGTGCTGACTAAGTCCATCGGCTCGCGCAATCCGCACAACGTCGTCAAGGCTACCATCAACGCGCTGGAGCAGTTGCGCGATCGGGCGCAGGTTTCCGATATGCGCGGTCTGGCGCAGGAGAAGGTAGGTTAAGATGGCGGAAGCCACCATCAAAATCAAACTGATCGGCAGCCCCATCTGCTGTCCCGAAAAGCATAAAGTGATCGTGCGGTCGCTCGGATTGAAGAAAATGAACCGCATTGTGGTGCGACCGGACAATGCCGCTTTCCGCGGTATGGTGCTCAAGATCCCGCACCTGCTGGCTATCGTTACCGAGCCGCATGCCGCCGAGCCGCAGGCTACCAAGCCGCGCCCGCCAGCGAGCCGGAAGAGGACCAAAGAATGAATCTCAGCGATCTTCGCCCACCGAAAGGGCAAAAACAAAAGAGACAGCGCATCGGGCAGGGCATGGGTACCGGGCGCGGCAAGTATTCCGGTCGCGGCGCGAAGGGCGCGCGATCCATTTCCGGCTACAGCATCATGCGCGGTTTCGAGGGCGGCCAGATGCCGCTCCATCGCCGTCTGCCCAAGCGCGGGTTCACCAACATTTTCAAGAAAGACTATGCCATCGTAAATGTTGGGCGGCTGGAGCAGTTGGAAGGCAGCTCGTTCGATCCGGGACGGCTGCTCGAGCTCGGCGTCATCAAGAAGTTGGGCATTGGGCTGAAAATACTCGGCACCGGCGACATCACCCGCAAGTTGGAAGTGCGGGCGCACGTATTTTCAAAATCGGCTCTGGAGAAAATCCAGAAGGCCGGCGGCAGTGGGCAAGTCATCGAGAAAGAGTAATTAAGAGGAAGCGATCGAGGTAGGCCCAAGAGGTAGGCAAAGATGAAGCTGTTCGACACCATCGCCAATATGTTCCGGATTCCGGACCTGCGGAAGCGCATCTTCTTCACGCTCGGGTTATTGGCCGTGTATCGCTTCGGCGGGCATGTCCCCACTCCGGGGATCGACGGCAAGCGCCTGACCGAGTTCTTCCAGCAGAATTCCGGATCGCTGTTCGGTTTCATTGATATGTTCAGCGGCGGCAATTTCCGCCGTCTCACCGTCTTCGCGCTGGGCATCATGCCCTACATCACGTCGTCCATCATTCTGCAGTTGCTCACGGTGGTGGTTCCTACCCTCGAAAAACTGCAGAAAGAGGGCGAGCTGGGCCGGCGGAAAATCACCCAGTGGACCCGCTACCTCACCATCATCCTCGCGTTCATTCAATCCTTCGGCATTGCCATCGCGCTCCAGAAGTCGGGCGGGGGATTCGTGCTGAATCCGGGCATCGGCTTCATAACGATGACCATCATCACCCTTACCGCCGGCACTACTTTCATAATGTGGCTGGGCGAGCAAATCACCGAACGCGGAATCGGCAACGGAATGTCGCTGATCATTTTCACTGGAATCGTGGTCGGCCTGCCGCGCGCCATCGATAACATCTACGATCACGTGTTCCGAGTACGCGACTGGACGCCCATCCATCTGATCATCATTCTGGCCGTCATGGTGGCGGTGGTTGCGTTCATTGTATTGGTTGAGCGCGGCGAGCGCCGCATCCCGGTGCAGTACGCCAAGCGCATTCAGGGCCGCCGCATGATGGGCGGCCAGTCCACGCACCTGCCCCTCAAAGTCAACGCTGGCGGCGTGATTCCGGTCATCTTCGCTTCTTCGCTGCTGGCCTTCCCGCAAACTCTCACCAACGTTGCGTTCGTGAAGAACAGTCCGATCCTGAGCGGCATGCTCGAATCCATCGGCGGCAACCAGCCGCTGTACTATCTGCTGTTCTGCGTTCTGATTATCTTCTTCTGCTTCTTCTACGTGTCCATCATCTTCAACCCCAATGAAGCGGCGGACAACATGCGCAAGTACGGCGGGTTCATTCCCGGCATTCGCCCGGGCAAGAATACGGCCGACTACATGAACAAAATCCTCACGAAGATCACGGTCGTAGGCGGCCTGTACCTCTCGGTTCTCTCGCTGATTCCGCAGATCATGATCGCAGGCATCAAGTTGCAACGGCTGCCACCCGCGGCTTTGGGCAACTTCATCGACAATTATTTCCCGCGCTGGCTACTGGACGGGCTGAACGTCAATTTCTTCTTCGGCGGTACTTCGCTGCTGATCGTGGTCGGCGTCGCCATGGATACGGTCAACCAGGTGGAGGCGCAGCTCATTATGCGGCACTATGAGGGTTTCACGCCGCGTTCCGGCCGGATCCGGGGCCGCCGCAGCAGTGTCTCCTAAACTGATGATCTTGCGCTATTATATAAATATCAGTCATTTCCCGGGCGGGGCTCGACGTGTGCCCAGCCACGCGGATTGCAGTCAGTGGAGATGATTATCCGTAAGAGCCGCAACGAATTGGACCAGATGCGCCGAAGCGGCATGCTGGTATGGAAGATCCTGCAGGACCTCTCGCAAATGGTCCGAGAAGGCGTTACTACCCAGGATTTGGAAGTCGCGGCGGAAAAAATGATGAAGGATGCAGGCGCCAAGCCGGCCTTCAAGGGCTATTACACGTCGGCGGCGGGCAGTAAATATCCGTATGTGCTTTGCACATCGGTGAACGATCAGATCGTGCACGGCATGCCGTCGGCGAAGACGAAATTGAAGAAGGGCGACATCGTTTCCATCGACACGGGCGTCCAGTTGAACGGATATTACGGGGATTCGGCCGTCACGGTGCCGGTGGGCGAGATAAACGACGCGGCGAAAAAGCTGCTGGACGTGACCAAGGAATCGCTCGAGCTGGCGATCGATAAAGCCCGGCCGGGCAACCGGCTGTTTGACATTTGTGGGACGGTTGAACAGCACGTAGTGGGAAACGGATTTTCGGTGGTTCGCGAGATGGTGGGCCATGGCATCGGCACCAAGCTGCACGAGGAGCCGCAAGTGCCCAATTACGTGGATCGCCGCAATGAGAATCCGCGGCTGAAGGAAGGCATGGTGCTCGCCATCGAGCCCATGGTTAATGCCGGTGGAGCGGATATGCGCGTCCTTCCGGATAAGTGGACCGCGGTGACGAAAGATCATTCGCTGTCGGCCCATTTCGAGCATTGCGTGGCCGTGACGGCTGACGGACCGTGGGTTTTGACGCGGCCGTGACGTCAGTAGAGGCAGTTGTGGTCGAGTTGCTGCCGAGTGCGCTGGTGAAGCTGAAGTTAGAGAACGAAGCCGTGGTTCTGGCCCATGCGGCGGGCGCGGCGAAGACGAATTTTGTGAGAGTTCGGCCGGGTGATCGGGTGCAGGTTGAGTTATCGCCGCACGATCCGGGCCGCGGAAGAATTGTTCGGCTACTGTCGTAGCAAGAGAGTGAGAAAACATGAAAGTTCGAGCGTCGGTCAAAAAGATGTGCGACAAATGCAAGGTGATCCACCGCGAGGGCGTGGTGCGCGTCATCTGCACCAATCCGAAGCATAAGCAGCGGCAGGGTTAAGGTCAGGAGCCAAGAGGAAAACTATGGCGCGTATCGCAGGCGTGGATTTGCCAAACAAGAAGCGGGCGGATATCGGTCTTACGTATATCTACGGCATTGGGCGGACCCGTGCGCTTTCGCTCCTTCATCGGGCGAATGTGGACCCGACCAAGAAGATTGCCGACCTGGCCGAAGACGAAATCAATCGCGTCCGTACGCTGATCGAAAACGAAGGGTCCGTCGAAGGCGATCTCCGCAAAGAGCTCTCGCTGAACATCAAGCGCCTCATCGAGATGGGTTCTTACCGCGGCTTGCGCCATCGCCGCGGCCTGCCCGTGCGCGGCCAGCGCACCCATACCAACGCCCGCACCCGTAAGGGCCCGCGACGCGGAACGGTCGCCAACAAGAAGAAAGCTACCGGCAAGACCTAAGGACAAAAGATGGCTAAAGCTCCCGCAAAAACCACGAAGAAGAAGACCTTCAAGAAGAAAGAAAAGAAGGTGGTGTCCAACGGCTTGGTGCACGTGCAGGCCTCGTTCAACAACACCATCGTGACCTTCACCGATCTGGTCGGAAACGTTCTGGCCTGGTCGAGTTCCGGTTCTCTCGGATTTCGAGGCTCGCGCAAGGGAACGCCCTTTGCAGCGCAACAGGCGTCGCTCACGGCCGCCAATAAAGCGAAAGAATATGGACTGCGCTCGGTGGAAGTGCGAGTCAGCGGGCCGGGCGCCGGGCGCGAGTCTGCCGTCCGCGCTCTGGCAACGGTAGGAATTGAAGTCAAAGCAATCAAGGATCGAACACCGATCCCGCACAACGGCTGCCGGCCGCCCAAGAAGCGCCGGGTTTGATGTAACCGAGCCGCGACCCGTAAGGGAGCGGAACGAAGTAAGCAGGACGAAGACCGTGAGGTCGTAAACTGCACCTTGTGAAGTAGAAAGGTTTAACGAAGCATGGCAAGATACAATGGCCCTGTTTGCCGGTTGTGCCGGCGCGAGGGCATGAAGCTATTCCTAAAAGGGGAGCGCTGCCACACCGAAAAGTGCGCCATCGAAAAGCGCAACTTCCCTCCCGGCCAGCACGGCAAGGATCGCAAGCCGAAAATTGTCGGCTATGGTCTCCAGCTGCGCGAGAAACAGAAGGCCCGCCGCTACTACGGTTTGATGGAAGGCCAATTCCGCAACCTGTTCGAGCGCGCCTTCCGCACCAAGGGCGTCACCGGCGACAACATGCTCAACTCGCTGGAGCGGCGCCTGGACAACGTGGTCTACCGCATGGGTTTTGGCACCAGCCGCAGCCAAGCCCGCCAGTTGGTCCGCCACGGCCATCTCCAGGTGAACGGCCGCAAGGTCAACATTCCCTCGTTTGAAGTCAACTTAAACGACGTCATCGAAGTACGCGAAAAAAGTAAGAACAATCCCACTATTCTGGCTGCCCGCGACGCCACCGCGCACGCGCCCTCGCCCAACTGGCTCGAAGTCGATCGCGATAATCTCAAGAGCCGGGTGCTCGCGCAGCCCAAAAGAGAAGAACTCGTCCAGATCCAGCTCAACGAGCAGTTGATCGTCGAGTTGTACTCGAAGTAAGGACCGATCCTCCGCGCACCCAGGATCGAGAAAGAAATTTGAGGAAACTGCATCATGTTTAAAGGTTTTCAGAAGCCCAAGCGATTAATCGCGAATACCGAAACGCTCACCGAGCGCTACGGAATGTTCACCGCACAGCCCTTCGAGCGCGGATTCGGCGCCACCATCGGCACCGGTTTGCGCCGCGTGCTGCTTAGCTCCATCGAGGGCGCCGCGATCACCTCCATCCGGATCGAGGGCGTGGCCCACGAGTTCAGCCCCATCCCCGGCGTGGTCGAGGACGCCACCGACATCATCCTCAACCTCAAGCAAGTGCCGTTCAAGATGAGCGGCGAAGGGGTCCGCATCGCGCGCCTCCGCGTCGACAAGCCCGGCCAGGTGCTGAGCGGCCAAATCGAGACCGACGCTGACGTCGAAGTCCTCGATCGCAACTTGCCCATCGCCACGGTTGGCGAAGGCGGCAAACTGAGTATCGAGATGCGCCTCAAGACCGGCCGCGGCTATGTCGCCGCCGATCGCAATTACGACGAAGATCTCGCCTTGGGCTACATTCCGATCGACTCGGTGCATTCGCCCGTCCGCAAAGTCAACTTCTCGGTGGAAGCTGCCCGCCTGGGTCAGATGACCGATTACGACAAGCTCACGCTCGAAGTCTGGACCAACGGAGCCATCTCTCCGCAGGATGCCATCGGCCAGGCCGCCAAGCTCCTGAAGGACCACATGGCGATCTTCATCAACTTCGAAGAGCTGCCCGAAACCGCCGAAGAGCCCGCCGAGCGCGGCGTCGGCCAGATGAACGAAGTGCTCAACCGTTCCGTCGAGGAACTGGAGTTGAGCGTGCGCTCCTACAATTGCCTGAAGAACGCCAATATTCAAACCATTGGCGATCTGGTGCAGAAGACCGAAGCCGAAATGCTGCGCACCAAGAACTTCGGGCGCAAATCGCTCAACGAGATCAAGGAAATCCTCTCGAACCTGGGCCTGACCTTCGGAATGAAGTTCGACGCGCAGGGCCGCTTGGTTGCTCCGCCGGCCTCGCTGCCGCACTTCGGTGGGCCGATCGATGAACTGGGCGACGGCGACTTGGATGAGGCAGCGGAATAGCCATGAAGCACGGGGTCTCCGGATATAAACTCAAACGCAATGTCGCCGCGCGCAATTCGCTGCTGCGCGGCCTGGTGACCAGTGTCATCGAAAACGATTTCGCTATCACCACCGTTCCCAAGGCCAAAGCCATTCGACCCTTGGTCGAGAAGATGATTACCCTGGCCAAGGACGACACCCTGCATTCGCGCCGCCAGGCCGCTGCTTTCCTGCGAACGCCGGCTTCGGTGAAGAAGCTGTTCGATAAACTCGGAACCAAGTTCGGGCAGCGCAACGGCGGTTACACACGCATCGTCCGTCTGGGCTGGCGCAAGGGCGACGGCGCCGAACTCGCCAAGATCGAGCTCATGGGCACCGAGCTGGTCAAACGTGCCGCCGAACGCGCCAGGCGTCGCGAAGAACGGCTCAAGGCAGTGCAAGAAGGCCGCGAACACGAGGGCGACGGCGAGCAAGAAGAATCATAGCCGCGGGGACCAGGCTCACCGCCATCCCCGCCGCCACGTCTGCTGCGTAGTGGTAGCGTCCATAGACAGTCGCCACGGCTACGCTGATCGCGTACAGCAACATTCCCCAGCCGATCCGTCTGCGCTCCGGCAGATACGCGAACAGCGCCCACGCTGCCGAGAATGCCGACGATACGTGCGCGCTCGGAAAGACGCTGGAATGAATACTGTAATCTCCCACCATCCATAGATTCAGTCCGCGCACCACGCTGAGATGTTCGGCATGTCGCTGCCTCCGAATGCAATTCTCGGGGGATCCGAAGGGAAGTACGGAAACAGCGCATACGCCAGCAGCGTGCCCAGCAGGTACAGGAACAAAACTCCGTTCACGCGTTCCCGCCGGTGTTCGAAATACAGAATCGCTACTACGAACGGCGCCACGGCGTAGACCAGCAGGTAGCAAAGCTCCAGATACATCGGCCCGATGGCGCCCAGCGCTTCGATCGCGCGCTGCAATCCACCCTGGTATAGGATCGCCCGGTCCCACTCCACCCAATGCAGCTCCAATTGGAAGTTGCGCGGTAGCGCGGAGAACCAATCCATTTCGCGATATGCCACTAGGAGCAAGGCGATTGGAATCCAATCGCGCGCGATGCTAAAGGCTCGGATGTTGTGCGTGGGCTAGCGCGAAAAATAGAACCGGAACGAGGATTGCCACCAGGAATGGCGAGAATCTCACCGGCAGCGGAAACGCCGTCGAGATCAATGCGACATACGCGAAGTAAGCCGTCAGCAGCCACTCCGCGCTGCGGAGTTTCACGAAGCCTGCGCTGCGCCCAATCGGATTAACTGCTCGGCGTGTTTCAACGCTTCCGCCGTCACCTTCTGGCCCGACAGCATGCGCCCAATCTCGCGGGTCCGCGCCTCGCCAGTCAGCTCCTCGATCTCGGCCACCGTTCGTCCCTTCACTTCTCGTTTCTCCACCGAGTAATGATGGTCCGCGAATCCCGCCACCTGCGCGAGATGCGTTACACACAGCACTTGATTCGAAGCCGCCAGCTTCTTCAGCCTTCGCCCCACCGCTTCCGCCACTCCGCCGCCGATCCCGCTGTCGATCTCATCGAATACCAGCGTGCGTGGCACGGCGTTTATGGCCCGCGGCAAGGCGTTTGTTTTCGCGCCCTGCCCCAGCGACGTTTTCAGCGCCAGCGCGATTCTTGAAAGCTCACCGCCCGACGCCACTTTGTCCAGCGCCCTGGGCTCCTCTCCGGCATTCGCCGAAATCAGAAATTCCACGCGATCCGCGCCGTCTTCCGACCAGTTCGCCTCCCGCACCTCAATGCGAAATACCGCGCTCTCCAAAGCCAGCGAATCCAGCTCCGTCTCTACTTTCTTCGCCAGCTTCTCGGCACCCGGCCTTGCGCGCCTTGGTCAACGCCTGAGCGCATTGCGAGTAGGCCGCGCTCGACTTGCGCCAGCTCCTGTTCCAGCTTGGTTATGCGATCGCCCGCCGTTTCGATCGCCACCATCTTCGATCGGACATCTTCCAAAAAGGTGAGCACGTCGTCCAGGCTCGAACCATATTTGCGCTTCAGCCGTTCGATCAACGCCAGCCGCGCTTCCACTTCGTCCAACCGCTTGGGGTCCGCCTCCAGCTTATCCAGGTAATCACGAATCGCATCCGAAGCTTCGTCCACTCCGATCGCGGCGGTCTGTAGCGTCTCCGCCACCCGTTGCAAACTTCCGTCGATACGCGCCAGATCCTCCAACTTCTTCAGCGCCGTTCGAAGCTGCGATGAAACGCTCTCCTCGGCCTCGTACAACGCGTCGTATGCCGAGTTCGCATTCTCCTGGAGTTTCGCGACATTACGCAGCACCACCCGCTCCTGCTCCAGCTGCGCGTCTTCGCCGGGCCGCAGCGCCGCCGCGTCAATCTCCTTGCGCTGGAAACTCCACAGATCGGCCATCCGCAGCCTTTCCTGCTCGGACCGGTTCAGCTCCTCGAGTTCGTTCTCCACCGCTTTCCACCGCCGGAACAAATCGGCAACCTGACTGCGCCGGTCGCCCATGCCCGCGAACTCGTCCAGCGATTGCAACTGCGCCGCATTCGAAAAAAGCTGTTGCTGTTCGTGCTGACCGTGAATATCGCCTAAGAACAGCGCGATCTCCCGCAGCAGAGCCACCGTTACGGGCCGGTTTCCAAGGAAGGCCCGCGACTTGCCGCCGGCCAGAATCTCGCGCTCGATAATCAGCTCGCCGTCCTCCACCGGCACGCCCGCCCGGTCCAGGAGCGTCTGCAAGGCCGTGTCTCTGGGAGCTTCGAAAATGGCGGCCACTCGCGCGCGCTCCGTATCCGAACGCACCATGTCGGCCGACGCCCGTCCGCCCAGAATCAGCCCAAGTGCATCTACTACAATGGATTTGCCGCTACCGGTCTCGCCCGTCAGCAGATTCAGTCCGGCGTGAAACTGCACCCGGACGCGCTCCACCACGGCGTAGTTCTCCACCACCAGTTCGAGCAACACTCGATGAAATTATACGAGGTTTCGCTTCGTCTAACGATCTGTGGACCTGCCCACAGGCGGTCGAATTGCGTCATACTGTAAAACAGAACCGTATCATCATGTTTTTTATGCGTTCAATTATCGTGACCGCGCGATATCATGGTTGGGTCAGGCATGCGGTTAGCCGGAAGGAGCTTGGTTGATACTTTCGACAGTGGGCGGCCTGTTCTTGCAACTGAGTACTTGGGACCTGGTGCAAAGCATGGGTCCGCTGCCAAAGGCGGTCTTGGCAATTTTGCTTTTGTTGTCGCTGGTCTCGTGGGCGGTGATCCTATCGAAGTGGGCTTCGTTCCGGCGCGCCCGCTCGTCCAACCGCTCATTCCTGCGCGCGTTCCGCAAGGCCCCCGCGCTCGATACCATCGCGGCCGCGAGCGAACAGTTCCACCGCTCTCCCTTGGTAGTGGTCTTCGACTTCGGCTACAGCGAAGTTTCGCGCCAGATGAAATCACGCGGCAGCGTCACCAATCCGCTATCGCTCGAACGCACCTTGCAGCTCGGGATGAGCGAAGAACTAACGCGCCTGGAGCGCAACATGCCCATGCTCGCCACCGCCGCTACGGTATCGCCATTCATCGGTCTTTTTGGAACGGTGTGGGGCATCATCGATGCGTTCCAGCAGCTCAGCACAGCCGGGGCAGCCAGCCTCCGGGCCGTCGCGCCAGGCATTTCCGAAGCCCTCATCACCACTGCCATGGGTCTGTTTGTCGCCATCCCCGCGGCTATTTTCTACAACATCTTTGGCAGCGCTATCAAGGAATTCGGCGCGCGCATGGAAGATTTCCAGCTCGAGTTCCTGAACCTTACCGAGCGCACTCTGGAGCGATGAGTTCTAGGTAAATCAAAATGGCTTTCTCACTCAACAGTTCCGGTGGACTCCGGCGCGGCCGTTCCCGCGGGACGCCCTCGCTGGCCGAGATCAACATCGTTCCGTTGGTGGACGTCGTGCTCGTGCTGCTGATCATCTTCATGCTCACCGCGCACGTCATGGAGTTCGGCTTGCAAGTGGAAGTTCCCAAGGTGAAGCCGGTCAAGGAAAACGTCCAGGATCTTCCGGTGGTCTCGATCTCGAAAGAAGGCACGTTCGTACTTGAATGACAAGCCGGTGAACATCCACCTGCTCGCCGAGGAAATTGGCAAGCGCTATCACAACGCGACTTCGGTCTACGTGCGCGCCGACCGCCGGACTCCATGGGATCAGGTAGCGCAAGTGATCGCCACGCTGGGCGAAGCCAAGCTGGCGGTGAATGCCGTAACGCAACCGGAAGATAAGTCCGATAAGGGCCGATAAGGGCATGCATGGATCAACACGCCGACATTCTCGATCAGCAGGAATCGCTCGGCGGTCCGTTCGTTCAATCCGATCCTGCTGCACGGTGCCATCGCTGGGGCATTGATCGTCTCCACCATTAGCTTTGAGCATTCGCACCAGGTGTGGGGATCGGCCAACACCAGCGCGGGCACGGCCGTCGCCATCAATGCGGTGAAGAGCATTCCGCTTCCCTCGCGCGCCGGTATCGTGAATCCGGTCGCGAACGATACCGAATCACAGGTGCCGCAAGCGCCCAAACCCGAACCCAAGAAAAAGGTCGAGGTGCCCGAAAAAGCTATCCCTCTGAAGAGTCGCCTGGCCAAGAAGCAGCCGCGGCCTGAGTCGTTGCAGCGCTACCGTCCACAGCCGCCGGCTGCCAATCAAGTATTCAGTAGAGATGCGCCGGCCGCAGTTTCGCCCATGTTCCAAAAGCCAGGCTCGGGCGGGGCCGGAGTAGGCGTCAACAGCGCCTTCGGAAACCAGTTCGGTGGCTACGCGGACTTGGTGGTGCAGCGCGTCACTGAAAAATGGCAGACCACCGGCCTGGCGGGTCTGCATCTTCCGATGGCCGTGATTACCTTCGAAATTTTGCGCGATGGCTCCGTGAAGAACGCTCAGATCGCCCAGCGCAGCGGCAATAGCACGCTGGATTACTCCGCCCTTCGCGCCGTCATGGACGCGGGTCCCTTCCCTCCGCTACCCCCGAGTTACAGCGGCAGTCAAGCAGATGTAGAACTCCGATTTCAACCACAGCAATGAAACGAAATATTCTCCTTAGCTCGATTGTTCTCGCGATGGCGGCCGTCGCCAGTGCTCAGCAGATTAGCGCACCGGTAATTAAAACCGGTGAAAAGCCCACTATCGCCGTTCCCGATTTTCGCGGCTCGGGCGACGCTCAAAAGTTCATGGGCGTGTTCAACAGCACGCTCTTCAATGATCTGCAAGGCTCCGGCCAGTTGAAGATGATCGCGAAGACGCTTTATCCGACGCAGGTTCCGCAACAGCCCTCGGACTTCCGCCAGGGCGGTCCAGCCTTCGCCGATTGGTCCGGTCCGCCGCCCAACGCCAATTACCTCGCGTTCGGCTATACCGCGACTCAGAACAACCAGATCGTTCTTTATGGATGGCTGTTCGATGTTCGCCAGGCTAATCCCAGCTCGGCGCAATTAATCGGCAAGATCTATCTCGGCTCGCTGGATGAAGCCGGATCGCGCAAAGTGGCGCAGGAATTCGCCGCCGACATCCTGAAACAGTTCGGCGCCACCAGCCTGATCGGCACCCGGATCTATTTCGTCTCTGACCGCAGCGGCCAAAAGGAAATCTGGTCGATGAATTACGACGGTTCCGATCAGAAGCAGTTCACCAACTACCACTCCATCACCACGTTCCCTGCTATCTCTCCGGACGGCACTAAGATCGCCTTCACCACTTACCCAATTCTCGCCTCCTCCAGGAATGCGAACGCGGGGTCATTCGGAAAGCAGAACCAGAATCTCGGACAGCCGCAGATTTACGTGCACTCCCTCGAAAGCGGGCGAAAGCTGGTCTACTACAACCAACAAGCTTCCATGAACGCCGCGTCCGATTTTCTGCCCGACAGCCGCCACTTACTCATTTACTCCACTGCCAACGCGGGTTTCTCGCAAATTTACGAAACCGATCTTGACGGCGCCGATCTGCACCGTATCACGCATTCCGGATCGCTTGAGGTGGAGCCGAAAGTAAATCCCAAGACTGGCCAGGACCTTGTGTTCGTCTCCGGGCGCGGCGGCACTCCGCAAATATATAGAATGAGTATTGATGGAACGGATGTGTCGCGTCTGACGACCGGCGAGGGTGACGCCGTGAATCCCGCGTGGAGCCCGGATGGCCAGCACATCGCATTTGCTTGGACTCGGGGATTTGAACCGGGAAATTTTAATATCTTCGTCATGGATGTCGCGAGCCGCGATGTCGTGCAACTGACCCATGGATCGGGCCGCAACGAGAATCCGAGCTGGGCTCCGGATGGCGTTCATCTGGTGTTCTCGTCCAAGCGCGGAAGAACAACGCAGCTTTACACCATGCTGGCCGACGGTAGCCAGGTTCAGCCGCTGACGACGCAAGGGAATAATGAAAAACCTGTTTGGAGTAAGGCAACACAATAATAAAAACGAGACCCATGAAGAGGAGATTCTCAGGATGAGAGAGCGTTCCAGATTGCACGCTTCCAAACTCGGCGCGGTGACGTTGGTCGCGCTGCTGTCGTTCACTATGATGTTCGCGGCCGGTTGCGGAAAGAAAACTCCGCCACCACCTCCGCCGCCACCCCCCACGCCCACGGCCACTACTGCGCCGCCGCCGGCGCCGCCCGTCATCAACAGTTTTACTGCTGAACCGTCCACCATCGAGCCGGGACAGTCCTCTACGCTGCGTTGGTCCATCAGCGGCGCCACCGACATGTCCATCGATCACGGCGTCGGCGCTGTTCAGAGCCAGGGACAGCGTCAGGTTTTCCCTTCGACCAGCACCAGCTATGCGCTGACCGTGCGCGGACCCGGTGGAATGGACTCGCGTTCCGTTACCGTGCAAGTGAGTAATGCTCCTCCACCGCCACCGCCGTCTTCCGCGCCGCGGCTTTCCAGCGCCGACTTACTGCAGCAGCAAGCGCAGGACGCGTACTTTGATTACGATATGAGCGAGATCCGCGGTGATGGCCGCGACGCTCTGACGCGCGACGCCGCGTTGCTCAAGCAGATCTTCCAGCAGGATCCCAACTTCTCGGTAGTGGTCGAAGGCCATTGCGATGAGCGCGGCTCCGCCGAGTACAACCTCGCGCTGGGCGACCGTCGCGCCACCGCCGCCAAGGATTTCCTGGTCCAGTTGGGAGTCCCCGCCGATCGACTGAAGACCATCAGCTACGGCAAGGAGCGCCCGCAATGTACCGAAGCGAGCGAGGATTGCTGGCAAAAGAATCGCCGCGCGCATCTGTCGGCCGGCCAATGAGTGGAATACGGCCTGTAATCAAAATGACCCGCGGGGCGCTTTCGCCGGCGCCCTTCGGCCAACAGGAGTTTTTATGAGTTTGTCTCGTTTAACTATTTTGCTTTTCGCGCTGTCGCCTTTTGCCTTCGGTGCCAGCAAGGAGATTATGGAGCTGCAGCGTGATGTTGCCATGCTGCAGGACCAGGTGCGTAATCTGCAAAGCACCCTCGATCAAAAGGTCGCTGCCATTCAGACCCTGACGCAGCAAACGCCTCGATAGCGCCAACCGCACCAACACGGCCGTGGCAGTCATGGAGAATCGCTTCGAGGAAACCATGAAAAAGCAGGAGCTCAGTCTCAACGCTCCGGTCGCGAATGTCGGACAAAAGCTGGACCAGATGTCGGAAGATTTCCGCGCGGTCCGCGAGTCGGTGCTCGATATGAACACCCGGATGAGCAAGCTCGACGCGAAAATGGCCGATCTTCAGAACCTCATCAATGCCACGCGCAGCGCGCCTGCCGCGCCGCCGCCTGCCCTCGGAACAGCGCCTGGGGATCCGAATGCAAGCCAGGCGCCTAGCGGTCCGCCCGCTGGAATGCAGGCCGAGACCACTTACACCAACGCCTTCCGCGATTATCAAGCGGGTAAGAGCGACATCGCCATCCAGGAATTTACCGACTACCTGAAGTATTTCGGCAACACGAACTTTGCTCCCGACGCTCAGTATTATCTCGCCGACATTTACTACCGGAACAAAGACTACAACAACGCGATGCAGAACTTCGACGCCGTGCTGGAAAAGTATTCCGAAAACCGTAGAACTCCGGACGCGCATTATTTCAAAGGCATGTGTCTGATGGGCCTGGGGCGCAATGACGCCGCCGCCCGCGAGTTTCGCGACGTCTACTCGCGCTATGTGGATCTCGATCCCGATATCGCCGCCAAGGCCAAAGCCCGCCTCCGCGAGATGGGCCTCACCGTCGGAGCCACCTCCAAACGCCACAAGTAGAATTAAGCTCGCCGCCAATCCCAAAACCCAACTGGTGGCGCTAGCCCCCAGTCGCCTAATCCCAGCTACTCGCCCCTGTGCTATGCTGTTTCCGCCGCTTGCGCTCATGCCGCATCCAACCTCGCTACCTCGGATCTGCATCGCTCTGGGCTTTCCAGACCCGTCAAAGTTGATGGAACACGCGCGCCGCGAAGCCAACGCCGGCGAATGTTTTTTTGAGTTTCGCCTGGATTATCTACCCGCGCCCGAACAAGGCGTCGCGGTCATTCGCAAATTTCTCGTCGCGCATCCGGAGTGCTGCATTTTGGCCACCTGCCGGCGCCATCAGAATCACGGAAAATTCAACGGCAGCGTGGAAGACCAGATCCGGATCCTGGACGCCGCGCTCGACGCAGGTGCTCGCGCCGTGGACGTCGAAATCGAAAGCGCCGAGAATGCGATTCCACGTTTGGAAGCGCTGCGTGGAAAGGGCCAGCTGATGCTTTCGTATCATAACTTCGACGGCACGCCCTCCACCGAATCCATTGTGCGGCGCATGCTGCGCATCCCCGCCGACGGCTACAAGATCGTCACCACCGCGCGAAAGCCGTCAGACAACGGGCGCATTCTCGCGATCACGAAATCCCATCCCCGCACGCCTCTGGTGGTCCTCGCCATGGGCGAAACCGGCTTCGCGACGCGCGTCCTGGCCACTGCCTGGGGCGGAATGTTTACTTATGCCGCGCCCAATGCTTCCGATGGCACCGCGTCCGGCCAAGTGAGCGCTCGCGTGCTGCGCCATCTCTACCGCGCCGAAAAATTTTCCCGCGCCGCCAAGATCTATGGCGTCATCGCCGATCCCGTGCGCCACTCCATCTCTCCGGCCGTGCACAATCGCGCGTTTCAATCCCACCGTCTCGATGCGGTCTATCTGCCGTTCCTGGTCCAGCCCGCGCAATTGAAGGATTTTTTTACACTCGCCGAATCGCTGCCGATCGCCGGATTCAGCGTAACTATCCCCCATAAGCAGCGCATTCTGCGCTACCTCGACGTGATCGATCCTCTCGCCCGCCGGATCGGCGCCGTCAACACCGTCTGGAAAAAAGCCGGAAAATGGCGCGGCACGAACACCGACGCGGATGCCGTCACGGTCCCTCTGTCCCGCAAGTTGCGTCTGTCCAAATCGTCCGTCCTGGTGGTCGGCAACGGCGGCGCGGCTCGCAGCGCGGCGTATGCACTGGTGGGAAGCGGAGCCAAAGTCTCAATCGTCGGGCGCAATCCCGACCGCGTGCGTTCGCTCGCCCGCGCTTGTGGCGCCGAGTCACTGCTGCGCGAACAGATGAACGGGCGCAAATTCGATGCCTTGGTTCACGCCACGCCGCTCGGTATGTTCCCGCATCCCGATGCGTGCTTCTTTCCGGGCGCCATCCCGGCCTCGCTGGTTTTCGATATGGTCTACAATCCGCTCGAAACCACGCTGCTTCGCCACGCCGTTTCGCAGGGCTCGACGGTTATTTCCGGGCTCCAGATGTTTCTTGAACAAGCCACCCGGCAATTCGAAATCTGGACCGGCGCCACGGCCCCGCGATCGGTTATGGAGAAGGCCGCCATCGAAGCCCTCGCTCCGGTCTCGTAGGTGCTCTACACTAAAGTCTATGAGTAAGTTCACTCGCCGTGAACTCGCAGCGGCGCTGTCCACGTCCGCGGTTTTATTGGCGCGGCCCCAAGCCCAACCGCAAGCTCAACCCCCGGGCCAGGCGCTTCCCGCGAACCCCGATGAAGAACTGAAAGCCTCGCTGGCGCAGCTCCGCGAGAGCGCCGATCAGCTCGACAAATTCCCGCTTCCCATGACCACCGAGCCGGCTACAACGTTCCGGCCCTAGGCGAATCTATGCCCTCCATCTCGGACGACATCTTCTTCGCCGGCATCACAGAAATCAATCAGAAACTGACGAAGAAGGAGTTCTCCGCGGTAGATCTTGCGCGCGCCTTTTGCAATCGCCTGGAATCCATCGGCCCGCGCTATAACGCTCTGGCTCTTTCGCTCCGCAAAGTGGCTCTCCACGAGGCTAAAGATGTGGACGGCGATATCAAGCGCGAGCGTCTGCGCGGGCCGCTGCAAGGTATCCCATACGGCGCCAAGGATCTGCTGTCATACGCCAAGCATCCCACCACCTGGGGCGCGCAGCCTTATGCGGGACAGGTCTTCGACTACACCGCGGGCGCGCTGAAGCGTATTCAAAAGCACGGCGGCGTTCCTACCGGGAAGCTCGCGATGGTGGAACTCGCCGGCGGCCCCAGCTATCGATACGCCAGCGCTTCGCTCACTGGGCCGGGCTTGAATCCGTGGGACACCACGCGTTGGTCCGGCGGTTCTTCCAGCGGCTCGGCGATCGCGGTGGCCGCGGGCCTGGTCACTTACGCGCTCGGTTCGGAAACTTCCGGCTCCATCCTCACGCCCAGCGCCTTTTGCGGCGTCACAGGACTGCGGCCGACCTACGGTCTGGTCTCGCGCAATGGCGCGATGGCGCTTTCCTGGACACTCGATAAAATCGGACCGATCTGCCGCTCGGCCGAAGATTGCGGACTGGTGCTCGAAGCCATCGCCGGCGCCGATCCCGACGATCCGTCGTCCGCCCACAAGAGTTTTTATTACACGCCGCAGTTCTCGCGCGATCTCAAAGACGTCACGGTCGGCTTCGCTGCCGCCGACTTCAGCGATGGGGTTGATCCCGCCTCGCGCGCCGACTACGCCAAAGCTCTCGAAACCATCCGATCCCTCGGCGTCCAAGTCATCGAAGCCAAACTGCCCGAGTTCCCCTACGGCCCCGTGATCGGCACTATCATCTCCGCCGAAGGCTCCGCCATCTTCGAGCCGCTCATCAAAAGCGGCAAAGTGGATCAGCTCGCCGACCAGCACCAGATCGCGGGTCTCAAAGCGGGGCTGGAGATCCCCGCCACGGATTACCTCAAGGCCATGCGCATCCGCTCGCTCATTCAGGAAGCCTTTCACAACCTGCTCTCCACCGTGGACGTGCTGATCGCTCCGACACGTTCGGGTCCCGCGCCGAAAATCACGCAGCCGCTGGATCGCCCTTCGAGCGACCGGCCCACACCCTCCGCAGCCGGCTTCAGCGCGCTGATCCCCGCGGGCAATCTGGCCGGACTCCCAGCGCTCTCAATTCCCTGTGGTTTCGCGAATGGCATGCCGATGGGCCTGCAACTGGTAGGCTCGCCATTTTCGGAGAACATGCTGCTCGCGATCGGAAGAACGTTTCAAGAGCGCACCGATTGGCACAAGCGCCGCCCGCCGGTCCAGTAACTACTCCGAAGGTACCTTCAACCACTTTTCCGCAAGCTTGACTGGATCACTCGATAGGTCGATCAGTGTGCTCTCCTGCTCAATGCCTCCTTGGAAGAAGACCGCGAGCACGCCGCTCGGCGTAGGACGCAATTCCAGTTTCTTGGCGCCTGCTTCGAGGCGGAGAGTCGAATCTACCCAGAACGGACGCACCAGGATGCGACTACGGTGACCAATCTCGCGACACGCAGTCAAAAGACCATCCTTGAATGGGCCGTTCCGCAGGGCTTCGGCGTGAGGCGAAATTTCGAGCGCCATCGAGCGGGCAGCCTCTCGCGCCGCAGCTGCGCGCGCCAGCGCTTCGGGGTCTTTTTCTTCCCGCGATTCGAGCGCTTTGAGATTGTTTTCCAAGTTGTCGAGAAAGCTCATTCTGCCACTGCCTATCGAAACCCCTAGCCGCCAATCCCCAACCGCAGCGCTGCAGCGCCCACTGCGCCAGTCAATGCTGACACCACGGAAATTGCCCCGCGCCGCCGTTGATACTGGCTGTCGATCGCGTGATAGCCGAGATAAACGAAGGCGCCCGCGGCCAGTGAGAGTAGCAGCGCGGTCCAGTCCTTGCTCAGATGCGGTCCCACAGCCAGCGCGAGCGCTCCGCCCGCTACCATGCACGCCTGCGCCGCCGCCGCTCCCAGCAACGCTTTCCACGGTGCACCGAACGCAGCGAGCAACAGCGCGCCCAGCGCCAGGCCTTCGGGGAGTTTGTGGAAACCGATTCCCATCAGAAAGGCAAATCGCAGCCGCTCGAATCCGGCTTCCTGCGATGTTGCCAGGCTCCAGCCATCGAACAAATTGTGTACGCCGGCCGCGATCAACAAAGGCGCTGCGAACCCATGCAGGCTCTCGGCGCAGGCGGTATGATCGTGCGTGTGCGAGCAAGCGGGGCACACCGGATGCACATAGCGATCCACCAGCCACAGCAGTCCGAAACCCGCCACCAAGCCCGCGCATCCTTGCTTCCAGCCATACGACTGCGCGATTTCGGGGAGAATCCAGAACAGCGCAATCCCCACCAGCAGCCCTCCGCTGAACGGAAGCGCGCGTTGAGAAAGCGATGGAGTTTCCGCCAGCAGGATTCCCACCAGCGCCCCAACGAGCGTCAATAACGCCAACCCAATCAAGATGGGAAACACGTTCATCTTCCCCACTTTACCGTATACGGGCCCGCGCCTCGCTCATGCCCGGCCGACAACCCGGAGAGCGCTCGTGGCCGCTTTCACGCCCCGGTACTGCGCTTCTTCAAAAATCGAGAACCCGCTCAGGTCCGAGTTCGCGAAAAAGATGTTACCCGCCGGCTTCAACCACCGCTGCCTCGCTTCTGAGAACAGGAAGCCGGGCGAGGGCCGCGCCATCGCGTGACCGATGCGCATGACATCGATGTGTGCCACGCACTGGTGTATGTCCGGATGCGCGCGCGCAAGATCGTTCAGGATCGCCTCTTTCCAGTAATTCCAGTCGCGCGCAAGCAGCAATCGGCGCCCGTCTTCCGGAGCGTGTTCCGCCAACGACCAATAAAACGTCCACACCGTTCGATCCACATGCGTCGCCAGATTCATATGCGTGGCGTTCACATACCCCAGCGCCGGGGAATCATAGATCACGTTATCCCACGCCGGCTCGGCATTCTTTTGATCGGGAATGCGATCGAGCGTCAAGTTGGCTGTCAGCCACGGCGAATATTGAAATCCTTCCGCGCTCGGCGCGCCCTCGATTACATAGGACGCAAGAAACGTCGGTGCGGCCCAGATCACGGCATCCGCGACATATTCGGTCTGTTCGGTTAAAACCCGAAACTTATTGCCGTTGGGCACAACGCGATACACCGCGCCACCTGTCCGTAGGTAGCGCTTCAATTTCTCGATCAGCCGCGCCGCAATCCAGCCGTTCCCCTCCGGCCATGTGAGCGGTCCTTTCTCTTCCGGCTCGCGCGACGCGAAGTACTGAATCCCGGCCCACGCCGATGTATCTTTGGCCAAAGCGCCGTAGTCGTCGCGGCATGCGTAATTGACGTACCAGCCGAGCGGAGTCGAATCGAAGCGTTCTTGCGCGAGCCATTCGTTCATCGACATCCGATCGAGCGGCGATGGCTTTGCGCCACTTTCCATGGGGACGGTGAATTGGCCGCTTGCGCGAAATTCGTTGATTCGATCCTGGAAGCGACGGAATTGTTGGCGATCGTGCGGCGATGCCCCGTCTTCCGGCTCGATGCCTTCCTGCCAATGGCCATTGATGAACAGCCGCTCCTGCGGATCGAAGCACAGCACGCGCTCATCCCACTTGCCGTCGCGCAGCACGCCCAGCTCTTCGAATAGTTCGCGCGCCAGCGACTCACCCTTCGCAGGCACGGGAACATAATGCGCGGCCCACGGAAATCTCGAAACTTCGTTTTCGCCCCAACGCGAGTTGCCGCCGGCCTGCTGCTCCATTTCGAGCAGCACGAAATCGTGAAAGCCGCGCTTGTCCAGGTGCCAGGCTGCATTCAAGCCGGCCATCCCGCCGCCGACAATCACGATTGGAACGCGCAATTGCCGCGTCGGTGCGCGAAACGCCGCGCTATCGCGCAACCGATGGCCCAGGGGAAACGAATCGTTCACGAAGCCGCCGGTGACCGGGCGATCGGTCTTGCGCCAGAGTCCTATCAAGGCCGGCGCGCCGAAGAATTCGCGACGCGACGGCTTGTTTAGAAAAGACACTAGTGCGCGACGTCCTTCCAGTCCTGTTCGTAATAGCGAACCAGAACCTGATTGTTCAGTCGATTCGGTTCGGCCGGCACCGGCTGCATGTCCACCGGAAACACGAACAACTCCGCGACGTTCGCGCTGGAAAGGAATCGAAGTCCGGAGGGCAATTGCTTCGGCGGCTGGTATAGAGCGAAACTGCCGATCACGTACCCCCATTCGCCGAACGACGGCACGTAGACATGATACGGATAGACGCGCAGCCCGGCCTGCTTGACGGACTCGACGATGCACCAATACGATTGCCGTGCGAACAGCGGCGAAGTGCTCTGCACCACTATCAGTCCGCCGCTCGCAAGATGCTTGGCGGCCAGCCGATAGAATGCGGTGGTGAACAACTTGCCCAGCGCGTAACTGGTGGGGTCGGGAAAATCGGCCACGATGAAGTCGTATTGCTCCGTGTTGGTATCCAGCCAGCGGAACGCGTCGGCGTTGATCACGTGCACGCGTGGGTTGGTCAGCGAATGTTCGTTCAGCCCGGACATTACCGGATGCGTGGAGAATAGGCGCGTCATCTCCGGATCGAGATCCACTAATGTGACGGCTTCCACTGATGGATACCTCAGGATTTCGCGGACCGCGAGGCCATCGCCGCCTCCCAGCACCAAGACATGGCGTGCTCCGGGGAGCGCAGCGAGTCCCGGATGGACTAATGCTTCGTGATAACGATATTCGTCGCGCGAACTGAACTGCAGGTGCGAGTTGAGGAACAACCGCAAGTCGTCCTTCCATTTCGTTAACACGATGCGCTGGTATGGAGTGGTGCGGCTGAAGATCACCTGGTCCGCGAAAAGGCTATTGTCGGCGGCGGAGGAGATCCGATCGGCGAAAACGGTTCCCGCGCCGAGTAGGGCAATCACCACGAAGCAGCCCGCGCGCAGATAGCGATCGCGGCCGATTTGTTCACGGAACAAGTAAGTCGACCAGAGCGCGACGCCAGCGTTGAAAATTCCAAAGACCAACGCCGAGCGAACCAGCCCGAGTTTCGGGACTAGAAGAATTGGGAACAGCAGTGACGCGCCCAACGCGCCCAGGTAGTCGAAGGTCAGGACGTGCGACACCAGTTCGCGAAACTGGAAGCGCTCTTTCAGAATTCGCATGAGCAGCGGAATTTCGAGTCCGACTAACGTGCCGACGAGAATCACGACCACGTACAACACGAGTCGAAACGCTTCCGTGTAGGCGAAGGCGAGAAACAGCAGTGAAGACGAAAACCCTCCGACCACTCCGACCATCAGCTCAATCGAGACAAAGCGCGCGACCAATCCGCGGTGCAGGAACCGGGACAAGTAACTGCCGATACCCATCGCGAACAAGTAACAGCCAATAATGGTGGAGAATTGAAAAATCGTGTCTCCGAGTAAGTAACTCGCGAGCGTTCCGGCGATCAGCTCATAGATGAGACCGCAAGCGGCGATCAGGAAGACCGAGAGGAAGAGAGCGATGGACACCTAGTGCACCGCGGCGGCGATGATGATGCACATGCCGATGGACAGCGCGCCGATGAGAATCGCGAGGGCGACATTCTTATCCTGAACAATCTCTTTCCATAGATGGTAGGGCGTCAGCTTGTCGATCAGCACAAACGCGAGGGCGAAAATCAATATGCCGAGCACAGAGTAAATCAGGGCGTTCGCAAGCGCATGCAGGTCCATGTTCACTTACCTCCGATGTATCGGGAATAACCGCCATAGACCGATCGATACGCGCCAGGATTATCGCGGATCGATTTGGGCAGAACCTTTTGCTGATTGACGCTGGAGAAACTCCAGCCTCGGTATTCGGCCACGCCGGTCACTCCGAGCAGCAGGACGCCGTAGATCACGAACAATGTATTCAATCGTCATCTCCCTTTGAACTGGATACGGACGGCGCATAATCACTTTCGCGCCAGCGCGCGGCTTCAAAACTTCCTCTGCGAAAAGTCGTATATGCAGGCGGAATTAGCAGCAGCAGGAACGCCAACCCGAAAAAGCCATAGTTCGGGACATTGCGCTGCAATTTGAGGTCATAGGCCACAAAGGGCGATCCTCGTGCCATCTCCGGATCAACACGCAAATAGTATTGGCCGGAAGGCACGCCCGGAATGATCACGCTGTTGTCGCGGCTCCCCTCGCTGCCATCGGAGTCATGATAGTAACTCACTTCGCGCCCGAAGTCGAAGGTCTCGCCGGATTGATTGTTGATCAGGGCAAAGTTGAAATAGACCCAATTATTATCGAGATCGGTGTGAATGGAGAGTTCAACATTCGACTTGCGGCCATCGAGCTGAAAGGGTGGAGTTACGAACGCCTCGGTATTCGCAAACGCGACATCGGTTTTCACTCCCTGCGAGTAAACATAGTGGTCGCTAAACGCAACGCGGCCCGGAGAAAGGAACATGAAGAGGAAGACCAGCGTCGCTAGCCCAACGTTCAGCCAGACCCAGGTGCTCCACGACGATGCGACAGTCGATCCGTAAGACGACGGTTGATTCGCAAAGATGCCGTAGATGGGAGGCGGCGATCCGGGGAGCTTAAATGCCTGCCAGACTTGCGGGCCCGTCATGTACTCGGCGCGCGACCAGGTGATTTCGCCGCGTGTGGCTTCCGAAGACAACATGGCGGGCGGCGCGACGAAGTCCTGGCAGGCCACCGAATCGCCTCGCTGGATCTTCCAGGGAAATTCGCCCAAGACATAAACGGTGCTCGCTGTCATGAAGTCGAAGGCAAGGTACGTCACACCGCCGAACCGCATCGCTGGCTTCCCTCGTGCCTGGATTTTTTCGGGCAGCGCGGTTTGGACCTGCACGAAATTCCAGTGCCCGTTGTACTCGGTGAGATAGCGGAAGCCTTTGTAGGGGTTAAAGAGCAAGTACTCGTCCCAGGAATATGAGTCGTCCGCCGTGTCGACTTCGCGCACTTGAAATCCGATCACTTCATACTGGGTGTTGTTGATTTTTCCGCGTGTACCGAGCGGGATAGTTGGCTTGACCTGCGTCTTGCCTTGGAACTTCTGGAGGATTTGGACATCGGGCGTGGTAGCGTCGAGGACGGTCAAGCATTGCGGACAAACCACACTGAGCGTGTGGGCGAATCCGCGCAACTGCACCGGGCCGCCGCAATTGGGGCACGAGATCGATTTAGCTTGAACGGCCGGCATCAGGTCCAGCTCTCGAATTCACGAAGGTTTTTCAAGTGTAGATCATCGAATTCAACGGCGCGGCCAATGAACAACAGCGGCGTATTCTCGCTGTAATCAATCGTTCCAAAATCCGCGGCGGTGGTTCTCAGATCGGCGAAGAGCACATCGGATTTGTCCCAATACTCGAATGGCAGTTCGCCTTGCACGCCCTTGTAGTGAGCGCGAGTGCGGGATGTTACTTTGAAGGTCTTACTGTTCCACTGAAAAGTTTGACCCTGATGAATTGAATCGGCGGTGGGCAATGGCGTCAGGGGCTTGCTGGCCCATGATAAATCGTATTCGAGCTGCGCGTCCGAGAGCCAGCCGCTCGATCCATCGTTAAAGACGAGGTGCCATTCGTTCCACGCGCCCTGCTCATACTCATAAATGATTCGGCCTACGACGACGAAGCTTTTGTTCAGGTAGGCGCCTTCAGTTCCGATTTGAATGGGCGAGGCGTCGGCCGGCAGGTCGGAAACTTCCCCGACTTTTTTCAAATCGACGTCGGTGCGGACCAAAATCGAATGGCAGAATTCGCAGGTGGTCTGGACGGCGCTGGACCAAAGAAACTTTACTGGCGCACCGCAACTGGGGCAGTTCGCGGCCGGTCCGCTCATATTTGATAGGGCCGCTCCACTTGACGCACGCAAACTCGCGCCGGAGCAAAGCCGGTCTTCAGCAGAGCCTCAAAATCGGCAGCTTGACGGGGCCTGCAGCAAAAAACATTCAAGCACAACGATTCGTATTCCGGGAACGTATGGCAGGCGAGGTGCGATTCAGTGAGAAGGCTCACGCCGGTGATGCCCCCGGTGTGGGGGAACTGATGCCAGTTCGTTTTGCCGAGTGTGTGGAGATCCATCGCAGCGACGATCGACCGGAATAGTTCTTCCAAAAGGTCCTGCCGGACGAGCGCGGCGGGGTCGCAGCCGTGAGCTTCGACGATCCACTCGAGACCGTTCATGTTCTGTCGTTCATCTATTATTGCTGCGCAGTGCCGCACTCCGGACAGAACTTCGAGGCTCTCGGAATCTGCTTGCCACAGTTGGTGCAGAACTTCGTTTCCGTCGCAGGCGCAGCCGGGGGTGCAACTGGCGGTGCGGCGGGTTCAGCGGGCGTCGTCTGGCCAGTCTTCACGGCGTTCATCATACTCTGCGCCATGGTGAGGCCGGCGCCCAATCCGACGCCGATGCCAGCGGCGCCACCACCTTCGTTCGCGGCTGCGATAGGCATGGATTCCGCTACTTGGTATTGGGTGTATTTGCCCATGTCGCCGATCATGTTCATGCCGATGCGTTGATCCAGACGCTCCTGCAGCTCCTCGGGTAGCGAGATATTTTCGACCACGAATGTTTCGAGCGAAAGCCCAAGTTCCGCGAAGGACGGCTTCAGCACTTCAACAATTTTCAACCCTAGCTGGGCCTGATTCGCCGCCATGTCGAGGAACGGAACGGAACTTTGCGCGAAGCTATCGGTCATGCGCGCAACGATGGTGTTGCGCAACTGGCCTTCGAGATCGGGAACGCCATAGATGTCGCGCGTGCCGCTGACTTTTTGGTAAAACACCTTGGGATCGGCGATCCGGTACGCATAGATCCCATAGCCGCGCACGCGAACGGCGCCAAATTCCTTGTCGCGAATGGTGATTGGTGTCGCGGTGCCCCAGCGCTGGTTGGTCTGCAGGCGCGTGGAGAAGTAATAGACGTCCGACTTGAACGGGGACTTGAAAGCCTTATCCCAATTCATCAGGTACGTGAGAATGGGCAGCGTGTTCGTGTTCAGCGTGTAGAGGCCGGGCGCGAAAACGTCTGCGATGCGGCCCTCATTTACAAAGACCGCCATCTGGGAATCGCGAACTGTGAGCTTGCCGCCGTTCTGGATTTCCATGTCCTCCATGGGGTAGCGGTAGGCCAGGATTCCATCTTCCGGTTCGGTCCATTGGATTACGTCGATGAACTGCTTGGAAAGGAAACTCATACGCTTGTACCCGAGTATACGGCAGAACCTGGAATTTTGTTCCAAATTCTAGTGGCTGAGGGCTGGTAAATGATTGCTGGGGTTGGAGATTAGCTCGCTCAGGCGCTGCTTCGCGTAGGGGTCATCGGGATTAGCCGCCAGCACCTTGCGAAGATTTTCCACGGCTTCGTCGATCCTCCCCAATTTGGCTTGGGCCGTCGCCAGGTTGAAGCGCGCACTGGCGTAGTCGGGACGGGATTTGAGAGCCAGCTCAAATTGCCCGATGGCGTCCGCGTTCCGGTTGAGTTGAGCGAGTCCGAGGCCCAGCATATTGCGCACTTCCGGACGGTTCGGTTCCAGCCGCGAAGCCGTTCGGAGTTCGGTAACAGCCGCCTGCGGATCCAGACGCGACAGCAGAATCGCGCCCAGATTCATGTGCGCCACGGCATCGTTAGGGTTCTTATCCAGGCGGTGCCGCACCACGGCTTCCTGCAACTCACGACGGCGATCTCCCGCGCCGTGCGGCAATATCTGCAACCATAGGTGCCCCATCTCATCGGTGGCTTGGTTGCCGGCACGCACCCTGCGTGGAGGATGGTTGGGGTTGCGCGGGTTGGCGGCCGAGTTGTCGTAGTGGTACCGCAAATGGATCACGGAATCTTTCGGAAGAAACACAGGCTCGCGGTAATAGTAGACCGCCTGCCAGTTTTGATCCCAGTTGGGAATGCGCACCAGCCATTTCTTGGACCCGTCGGGGAGAATTGCCCAGGCTTCCAGCAGTTTTCCTAAATAATGAGCGTGTGGATAGACGGCCAGAATGTCGGCATCCAGAGGCAGCTTGAAATCGTCCGCGATGGGAAAATCGCCCACGCCCGCTGGGATATCGAGCGCGTTATCGTTCTCGAGTTGGACCAGCAGAGGGAACTTCGTCTGGGGCTGGTCGGTGAAGTACAGTCCGATGGAAGGCCGCACCTCCTCGGCCTTGCCGGAGGGTTGTAGGTGCATATTGAGCACCAGCTCGTTGCCTGGGTCAAGACGCCACGCTAAGCCGGGCGGCTCGATATGCGATGTGTCGCCGGGTTTCCAGAACAGGAAATTGCCGTCGGGGTCGAAGGGGCTGCGCGTGATCTCCAGATCCATTCCAGGAAAGCCCTTCCCGGGCGCGGCCTCCCGTAGCTCTGCCGATCGCGTGCGGTCCACAAGCAGATTGGCATGATGCACCACGCGCGGCTGGCCGGGACGAATCTCGATGGCGCGGACCCATCGCCGAGCGGTGAGGTTCGGAGTGAAGATGAAGTTCCAATAAATATCCCGCCCCGATGCCGGCAACTCGAATGAACTGCCAGCTTCCAGCACGAGATCGGGTTTGCCAAGCTGCCAGCCATCGCTGAAAGCCGGGGCCGGTGGGATCGCATCGGTGGGACCTTCGGGAGCGCCATCGTGCACCCACGCTGCAATGGTCGCGATCTGATCGGCCGTGAGGCGACGCTCGCCCGCGAAATCGCCAAAACCTTTTTCCGGCAGCCACGGTGGCATGTATCCGCTGCGCGTCACGGCCGCGATCTGGGCCGCGCGCTTCTTTACGTCTTGATAGGTGAGCAATGAAAATGGCGCGGCTTCGCCAGGATGATGGCAGGGCGCGCATTTTTCATAGACGATGGGAGCGATATCGCGAGTGAAGTTGGGTGATGCGCGTGCGAAGGACGTGATTGAGAGCCACAGATAAACACAGATGAACGCGGATCGGTGCTTATCTGCGTTCATCCGTGGCACATCTCTTATTCGTAGCGTAACGCAATCATGGGATCGATCCGAGTAGCCCGGCGAGCGGGGATATAGGTTGCGAGCAGCGCGACTGAAATCAAGATAATCGCGACGACCGCATAGGTGACGGGATCCGTGGCTTTAACGCCGAATAACAAAGTGCCCAGGAAGCGATTGAGGCCGAAAGAAGCGGCGAGGCCGATCACCACACCGATGCCCGCAAGCAGCATGCCCTGGCGCACCACCAGCTTGAGCATGTCGCCGCCATTCGCCCCCAGCGCCAAGCGGATGCCCAGCTCCTGGGTGCGCTGCTCCACCGTGTAGGACATCAGGCCATAGATTCCAATGGCGGCCAGCAGCAGCGCGAGACTTCCGAAAATGGTGAGCAGAAGCATGTTGAAGTTCTGGCGGGCGGTGGAATCAGAAATCACCTGATCCATGCTGCGGACCTTGGAAGCGGCCAATTGGCTGTCCACGGCTTGAATTTCGTGCTGAATCGCGGCGCTCAATGACGAGGGGTCGCTCGCGGTTTGAACGATCCAGTTCATGGGGATTAGGCCATTGGCTAGCTTCGTGAGTCCGTCTGCGACCTGTGCTTGTGGGACATACATCACGGGTTCATCGGACACCTTCAGTCCGTTTTCGCGCACATTGCCGACGATGCCGACGATCTGGCGGGTGGGTTCTTCAAACTGCGGACCCAGTCCCTTGCCAATCGTGATGCGCTGTCCAATAGGGTCGCCCTTGGGCCAATATTTCTTCGCGAATGCCTGGTTAACGATCAGCACCCACTGCGAGTTTCCGCTATCGCGTTGATCAAAGAATCGGCCCTTCAATAGCGGCACGCGAAGTGCGCTGAAATAATGGGGGCTACTGAAGCGCCATAGCTCGTCGCCGGTGTACAAATTGCCCTGGGCCGGAGGACGGCCCGCGATGCTGAATGGCAAGTCGAGACCCATGCTGCTGACGGGAAGGGTGACGGCGGCTGCTGCGGCGCGCACGCCCGGCAAAGCTTCCACGCGCTCCACCACCTGGCGCGTCATGTTTGCGACTTTGGCGGTGCTGTCATATCGGCCGCCTCCCAAAGAAGTTTGCATCGTGATGACGTTGTTGGGGTCGAAGCCGGTATGGACCGCGCGCAATCCAACGAAGGTTCGGATCATGAGAGCGGCGCCGGCCACCAGGATCACGGCCAGGGCCATCTCGGCGGCGACCAATATGCTGCGCACGCGGTTGTGGCGCAGTCCGGTTCCTGAGCGTCCACCGGCTTCCTTCAGGACTGAACTCACGTCGAGCTTGGAAATTCGAAGGGCGGGGAGTAGTCCGAACACCACTCCGGTGAGGAGCGCTATCGCAAAGGTGAAGGCCAGCACATGCCAATCGAGCGTCGAGATGGCGGAGGCGACGTGATCCTCGGCATTGACGCGCGGAAGATTGCCGGGGCTGACGGCCAGCAGCAGCGGTACGCTCCAGGCTCCGATAAACAACCCCAGTATTCCTCCGATGGTGGAAAGCAAAACGCTTTCGGTGAGCAGCTGCCGGATCAGGTCGCCACGGCTGGCGCCGATCGGCGGTGCGGATAGCGATCTCCCGCTGGCGTCCGGCGGCTCGGGCAAGCAAAAGATTGGCGACGTTGGCGCAAGCGATCAAAAGAACAAAGCCGACGGCTCCCACCAGGATCAGGAGAGCTTGACGAACATTTCCCACCAGCGCGTCGCGCAAGGGCATCACCGCGACAGTTTCGTCTTTATCCATCCACTTGGGATTGGCGGCGCGGAATTGCTCACCGCCGACGGCCATATTCGCCTTCGCGGAATCCAGAGTCGCGCCGGGCTTGAGGCGGCCGGCAGCGAGGAGGTAGTGGGCTTGATCGGTGCTATTCGGGTCGGCCTGCATGGCCAGAAAGACGTCGGCTGGAGGATCGGACTGAAAGTTAGGGGCGAGGATTCCGATCACGGTGTAAGAATCGCCGCCGAGCAGGATCGGCCTGCCGACGAGCGACGGGTCGCTTCCGAAACGGTTTCGCCAGACATCGTTGCTCAGGACGACGGTTTTCGGGCCGTTCGGTTGATCCTCTTGGGGAAGAAAGGTTCGTCCAATCGAAGGCGACACGCCGAAAACGTCGAAATATTCGGCGGAGACGTGAATGCCCTTGACCTGCTGGGGGCGGTCGCCTGAGCCAAGGTTTAAGCCGGGGCCCGAGAAGTCATAGATGGCCATCGATTGGAACGTCCGATTGGCCTTTTTCCACGCCATGAACTTGGGGGTGGAGACGGAGCTACCGCCGTCGCTCTCCCCCTTGTAGCCGCGATCGATACGCATGATCCGATCCGACTGCGGGTAGGGCAGCGGAGCCAGCAAAACCGCGTTGACCACCGAGAAGATAGCGGTATTGGCGCCCATGCCGAGGGCCAGGGCCGCGACCGCGACGGTGGTGAATCCCGGGTTGGCGATCAGGACGCGTAAGGAATGGCGCAGGTCGGAAAGAAGGCTGCTCATACTCTTATGGTACGAGCAACCCTCTTCAAAGTTCGCAGGAAGTGGAGCGCCCCGGGCTGTTTCGAGGACTAGCCTTAAAAGCCTTGGGTGGAAGACGCGGTCATCACGGAAGCAACAGAGCTGAATATGGTGCTGATGCTGCTAGCGACATTGGGCATGATGGCTCCAGCGGCAACCGCGACAAAGCCCGCCATCAGCGCATATTCGATCAGATCCTGACCACGGCGATCGCGCCAGGTCCGCATCAGAAAAATCAAAGTTTGAGTACCGATCATTTTATTTCTCCTCGAACTATCTGGCAGAATCGATGCCGCGATGATTAATATGCACTGATTCTGGACCAGTTAACGAAGTCGAACAACCCCGCCGATAGGTTGATGGGGGCCAGTACCAAGCCCCCTCGTCAGTACTATTTGAGGCGCGTACCATGGTGAAAAACGTCCCGCAAAGCATTTGGCCGGTGTCGGTGTTTGGGCTCGGTTTCCTGTTGCTGGTCATGGGGTTATCGGGAGTGGCCAGCATCCAGGAGACGCGGCGGATTCACCAGCAGATTTTGGCGGTGGAGGACAACTACCGCCACATGGAAAATTTGGTGGAGGGCATTCGGTCGGATACATCGCGCGTCGCGGTGCTTCGCCGGGACCGGCTGCTGGTACGGAATATTTCAGCGCAGGCGTACAACGTGCAATTGGCCGCCTTGCGTGCCAAGACCGAATTCAGCCTGGCTCAACTGAAGTCTCTGCGGCCGCAACAGAGCAGCCGGGAGGTGGATCGGTTGGAGAGTGCATTGCGGGTTTATCTGAACACGGTGGGGAAGGAGTTTCAAGAAACTCCGGAAACTGCCACGGCCGAGTTCATGGACGATGGATTCGGGTGGGAGACCATGCCGATCTTTGCGATTGCCGAGGAACTGGGAAAGCTGAACGACGAAAATTTCGAGTCGCGGCGGCGGGCCCTGAGCCAATCGGTGCAGCATTTGCAGAACGACATCTGGGAGACGCTGTTGACGGCGCTGGTGCTGGGGACGATCATCGCGGGCACCAGTGTATTTCGCATCTCGTCGCTCGAGAAGGAATCGGCGGCCCATCGAAGGGCGAGCCAGCAGGCGGAGGTGCGCTTGCGGCATCTTTCGCAGCAACTGGTATCGTCGCAGGAGCAGGAGCGCAAAGCGCTATCGCGAGAATTGCACGATGAGATCGGCCAACTTTTAACCGCCCTGCGAATGGAACTGGGCAATCTCGAGCGGGCGCAAAGCGCGCGAGGGACGGGCAGCGATCCGCACCTGGATCAGGCCAAGAAACTGGCGGAAAGCACGTTGCGGACAACACGCGATATCGCGATGGGGCTGCGGCCGGCGATGTTGGACGTGCTGGGCTTGGGGCCCGCGCTGGAATGGCAGGCACGCGAGTATTCGCGCCGCTATAACACTCCCATTCAACTCGAAGTGGACGGGGATTTGCGCGACGTCCCGGATCCGCACCGCACATATTTGTACCGGATCGTGCAGGAGGGGTTGACCAATTGCGCACGTCATGCCCAGGCCAAGAACATTCACGTGCGCTTGGAGGATTCCAGCGGCGCCCTGGCGGTGGTGGTGGAAGACGACGGCGTGGGGTTCGATCAGGACGGCGGCGTGGCGTACGGGCTGGGCCTGCTCGGGATCACGGAACGCGTGCGCGAGTTGTGCGGTAAAGTGTCGATCCATTCCGAGCCCGGCAAAGGGACGCGTATCGCGGTGGAACTGCCGCTGACGCGCGAAAATGCCGCGGCCGAAGCTGATTAATTATTGACGTCGACACTACACGCAGGACTGCGCGTACCACAGAAGGCGGAGATATTCGCTCGCAGTGCGTCGGAGATTTGCGCTTTGTCGTGCTTCAAGCGAGCAATGAGCTTTGCGTAGGCTTGATCGGCCAAACGGTAGTCGCCGAAACGCGCGGGCCTTCCGGTATCGAAGTTTTCGTTGACCAGTTGAAGGCGGTCCTCGCGGACGGCTGCCAGAAGTTCCCGGTAGCTCCGAACCGTTTCATCCAGACTGGTAAGGAATAGTTTCTCGGCGGCAGGGGGCGGAACCTTGAAGGAGAAGGCTTTGAAAGGCCCGATCTTCGGGAACGAGCCGGAAGAGGAAACCGAGGAAGCGCGCAAAGAAGCCGGGGCGGCGGTATTGGTTGCCCCAATCTTTCTGATACGCGGCCACGGAAATCCGATAGACGTACCGCCGGCGCGTCATGCCCGCCTGCAAGGTTTGAATGTCCTTCTTCTTGGCGGACCAGGCCGCCTTGGTCATTTCCGGGAGAAGTTCGCTCACCGTGAAACGGTAGCTGCCTAGCGCGAGATCGAGGCTGCCGAACAGATCCTTTAGGTCGACGCAATAAGTCTCTTTGAACGCGCGTTCGAGAAGCGGCTTGGCGACTTGAAATCCGATGAAGTCGTGATAGGCTTCGGACGCATATTGGCCGCGGGCGATTTCGACGACATCGAAGCCGAATTCGGTTTTCAGATGCGCCGCCGGGTTGTCCTCGTAGGTGATCTCGGAACCGAACTTGGCTCGGAGCTTGGGATAAACGAGAGGAACCGTGCGATTTACCGCCACCGGATGACCCAGGTTGTCGGCGGCGTAGTGGGCGAGCGCGCCGAGGGCGAAGGCGTAGTCGTTTATGTCCTGCGATTGCCGAGCGTCCTTGAGCAAGGCGATGACAAAGTCGCCGCTGCGAGCATAATGGACCAGATCGCTGAAAAACTTGCTGCCGAATGGGTAATAACCCATGTCCTGGATGATGGCGCCCCCATAGGCGTAGGCATGGGCTTCGCGCAATTGGTCCGGGGTAGCGTTGGGGAAACGCTCCAGCAGGAGCGGGCGTAGCTCGTTCGGCCAAGCTGAATCAATGATGGCTTCGTGAGTGAGAACGGAGTAGGCCGGGGCGGCCGCGGGCAAACAGAAACACAGAATCGCTACTAGGGCCAACTGTTGCATCTCTAAGATGTGATCTAAATGGGCCGAGAAGGTTACCGGCGGTTATTACCGCGGCTCGTTTACTGAATGATTCGTTTGCGGACCGCGTACAGCACGATGTCGGCGGTAGAGTGCAGGTTGAGCTTCTGCATCAACCGGCTGCGGTGGGTTTCGATGGTGTAAAGGCTGACGCTCAGCAGCGTAGCGGCTTCCTTGTTGGATTTTCCTTCGGCGAGGAGCTGCAGCACTTCTTTTTCGCGGTCGGTCAGCAGATCGTAGGAATCCTCCAGGCCCTCGCTCTGCATCTGGCGCATATAGTCCTCGAGCAGAGTCTGGGTGATGGCCGGGCTAAAGAAGAGCTTTTTTGTGGCGACAGAGCGGACTGCTTGGAGCAGGTCGGCTTCGGCGCAGTCCTTGAGGAGATAGCCTTGGGCGCCGGCGGCGAGCGCACGGACGAGAAAGGTCTCATCGCAGTGCATGCTTAGCATGATGATGCCGACGTTGGGATCGCGTTTGACGATCTGCGACGCCGCGTCGATGCCATTCAACTGAGGCATGGTAATGTCCATGACAACGACGTCGGGCGAGAGCTGCTCGGTGAGCCGAACGGCTTCCCGGCCATCGGAGGCTTCGCCGACGACTTCGATACCAGGGTCGGTTTGGAGTAGGAACCGAAGACCTTTGCGAACTACTCCATGATCGTCGGCAACGAGGACTTTTGTGATTGGCATGACAATGCTACTGTTGGGAGCTATCGGCAGAACCAAGCTATCTCTTGAACTTTGTGCTGGCCGGGGCGAAGCGGTGCGTTTTCTGATGTTTAGCCAGGCCGTCACGGCATCGCAATTTTTTTTGAAAAATCTCGTTGCCAACCTAAGGCATGTTTGTTATTCTGGTTAAGGTCGCCCTGAAGAGTTTCAAGGCGAAAGTCCAGAGTGGCAGTGGCCTCTGGGCGCGTGCCGTCGCCGAAAAGTGGGCCAGGGCACAGTTTCGGCAGGTAGCAGAAGCAGTAACGCCTCATCTCCTGTCAGGCAGTTCTTTCAGTTCCCAAGAATTTCGGTTCAGGCTGCGCATTGTCAAAAATGCGGGCAGGGGCCAAACGGCTTTCGAGGCCGGTAGTTGGTTGGGCTTTTCCTGTGCAAACGGGGATCGCCGGGCTGGCTACGCAGATCTTTGACAATCTGGTTGGACGCAGAAGTAAATGTTCGTCAGAACTTTGAGTAAAACCGAGTCGATATAAACCGGTCGAGTTTGTTTCACTCCCAACAGGGGTGGAATGGATGAGGTCGGGAGTCTCACAAGATCAAACGAGAGTTTGATCCCGGCTCAGAATCAACGCTGGCGGCGCGCTTAACACATGCAAGTCGCACGAGAAAGTGGAGCAATCCATGAGTAAAGTGGCGTACGGGTGAGTAACACGTGGATCATCTACCTCTTAGTGGGGAATAACCCTGGGAAACCGGGGCTAATACCGCATAAGCCTGTGAAGGGAAAGCAGCAATGCGCTGAGAGAGGAGTCCGCGGCCGATTAGCTAGTTGGTAGGGTAAAGGCCTACCAAGGCAATGATCGGTAGCCGGCCTGAGAGGGCACACGGCCACACTGGCACTGAAACACGGGCCAGACTCCTACGGGAGGCAGCAGTGGGGAATCTTGCACAATGGAGGAAACTCTGATGCAGCGACGCCGCGTGAGCGATGAAGCCCTTCGGGGTGTAAAGCTCTTTCGACGGGAACGATAATGACGGTACCCGGAGAAGAAGCTGCGGCTAACTACGTGCCAGCAGCCGCGGTAATACGTAGGCAGCAAGCGTTGTTCGGAATTACTGGGCGTAAAGAGTGTGTAGGCGGTTCTCTATGTTCGGTGTGAAATCTCCCGGCTTAACTGGGAGGGTGCGCCGAAAACTGGAGGGCTTGAGTATGGGAGAGGAAAGCGGAATTCCTGGTGTAGCGGTGAAATGCGTAGATATCAGGAGGAACACCTGCGGTGTAGACGGCTTTCTGGACCATCACTGACGCTGAGACACGAAAGCGTGGGTAGCAAACAGGATTAGATACCCTGGTAGTCCACGCCCTAAACGATGCATACTTGGTGTGAGCCGTTCATTCGGTTCGTGCCGGAGCTAACGCGTTAAGTATGCCGCCTGGGGAGTACGGTCGCAAGGCTGAAACTCAAAGGAATTGACGGGGGCCCGCACAAGCGGTGGAGCATGTGGTTTAATTCGACGCAACGCGAAGAACCTTACCTGGGCTCGAACGGCTTCGGACCATCTTTGGAAACAGAGACTTCCCGCAAGGGACTGGAGTCGAGGTGCTGCATGGCTGTCGTCAGCTCGTGTCGTGAGATGTTGGGTTAAGTCCCGCAACGAGCGCAACCCTTGTCCTGTGTTGGCATGCCGCAAGGCGCAACTCTCAGGAGACCGCCAGCGATAAGTTGGAGGAAGGTGGGGATGACGTCAAGTCATCATGGCCTTTATGTCCAGGGCCACACACGTGCTACAATGGGCGGTACAAAGCGCTGCCAACCCGCGAGGGGGAGCTAATCGCCAAAAACCGTCCTCAGTTCGGATTGCAGGCTGCAACTCGCCTGCATGAAGCTGGAATCGCTAGTAATGCTATATCAGAACGATAGCGTGAATACGTTCCCGGGCCTTGTACACACCGCCCGTCACATCACGAAAGTGGGTTGTACTAGAAGTCTGCATGCTAACCCGCAAGGGAGGCAGCGGCCCAAGGTATGACTCATGATTGGGGTGAAGTCGTAACAAGGTAGCCGTAGGAGAACCTGCGGCTGGATCACCTCCTTTCTAAGAGAGAAAGTGGCTGGAGTTACCGAATCGGCGAAAGCCGAGCCATTGGGCAAATTGTAAGGCGCTCGATGGTCAGTAAGTAATAGCCTTTCCAGTCCAAATCCGACTCGGATTCTCCACTTAGAGTTCTGCGACTTACTTTGTCGGTACGGCCAGGCGCCGGCCGGCAGCGTCCAATCGGCCTCGATAACAAAATCGGGGTTGGGGATTGGTGGTTGGTAATTGGCCAAAGCAGTTTGGCTAATCCCGAAGCCCTAATCCCTAATTCCAAACCAGGGGCTGTAGCTCAGCTGGGAGAGCGCCTGATTTGCATTCAGGAGGTCGCCGGTTCGATCCCGACCAGCTCCACCATTTGGAGCCGCTCTGCGCAACAGAGCGCGCGCAATGCGGTGCTTGAAGCCGCTCCGCACGAAAAAAGCGTGTGCGACGCGGCCTAGCGAGACGCGGCAATTTCGCGGCGGACCGGGCCTGTAGCTCAGTTGGCTAGAGCGCACCCCTGATAAGGGTGAGGTCGGTAGTTCAATTCTACCCAGGCCCACCAAACAAAAAGAAGAATTCGAAGGAATTCGGAAGTCAGAATGGGTGGATGCTGCGCATTCTGAATTCTGTGTTCAGACTTCAGGAGTCGGAATCCGATAAGGGTTCTGACTCCTGACTTCTGAAAAGAGGTCTTTGATCTTTGACAATTGAATATTGATGGGCAACACAAGTTGCAATCACGCCGTGCAGCCAATATACGGCGTGGAGCGCTAGTAAGTAAGTAATGTAAGTGCAATTAGTTAGTTTGTGTCTAGAGTAAATTTTATGGTCAAGCTACTAAGAGCATGCGTGTGGATGCCTTGGCGCAAATAGGCGATGAAGGACGTGACCAGCTGCGATAAGCTTCGGGGAGATGCAAGCAATCCGTGATCCGGAGATGTCCGAATGGGGAAACCCAACTGTTGCGAACAACAGTTATCGCATTCTGAATACATAGGGATGCGAGGCGAACCTGGGGAAGTGAACCATCTCAGTACCCAGAGGAAGAGAAAACAACCGTGATTCCGATAGTAGTGGCGAGCGAACTCGGAACAGCCTAAACCAGGTAATTCGAAAGGAGAGCCTGGGGTTGCAGGACCACAAACATTAAGTGGCAGGTGGCCGGGAGACCGGTCATAGGTCACTTAGTGTAAAGAGGTTATAGGGAAGTGTTAATAGAACGGTCTGGAAAGGCCGGCCATAGAGGGTGACAGCCCCGTATATGAAAATGCCATCCTAGCTTCGAGTGGCTCCTAAGTACCGCGGGACACGTGGAACCCTGCGGGAATCTACCGGGACCATCCGGTAAGGCTAAATACTCATTTGCGACCGATAGTGAACTAGTACCGTGAGGGAAAGGTGAAAAGAACCCCTGCGAGGGGAGTGAAATAGTACCTGAAACCGCATGCTTACAAGCAGTTGAAGGGCTATGCCGGGAATCGCAAGAGGACCGGAATGCCTGACATCGTGCCTATTGAATAATGAGCTGGCTAGTTAATCTCAGTGGCAAGGTTAAGCGAAAGCGAGCCGCAGCGAAAGCGAGTCTGAATAGGGCGTTCAGTCGCTGGGATTAGACGCGAAGCGGGATGATCTACCCTTGGCCAGGATGAAGGTCGTGTAACAGCGACTGGAGGTCCGAACCAGTGTTGGTTGAAAACAGCTTGGATGAGCTGAGGGTAGGGGTGAAAGGCTAATCAAATTCCGTGATAGCTCGTTCTCTCCGAAATAGCTTTAGGGCTAGCCTCGTGTGGTCCGTATCGGTGGTAGAGATCTGAATGAACTAGGGGCCTTCCCAGGTTACCGAATTCAACCAAACTTCGAATGCCGATAATGAGTAACACGGGAGTCAGACTGTGGGGGCTAAGCTTCATAGTCGAAAGGGGAAGAGCCCAGACCATCAACTAAGGTCCCAAAATTCATGCTAAGTGGGAAAGGAAGTCGGGCGCCTCAGACAGCCAGGAGGTTGGCTTAGAAGCAGCCATCCTTTAAAGAAAGCGTAATAGCTCACTGGTCGAGGAACCCGGTGCCGACAATCCAACGGGGCTCAAGCATGATACCGAAGTTATGGATCCGATGCGCAAGCATCTGGGTGGTAGGAGAGCGTTCTTAACTGGACTGAAGGTGTACCGTGAGGAGCACTGGACGGTTAGGAAGTGACTCTGCCAGCATAAGTAGCGAGAAACCAGGTGAGAACCCTGGTCGCCGCAAGTCTAAGGTTTCCTGAGAAAGGTTAATCCGCTCAGGGTTAGTCGGGGCCTAAGGCGAGGCCGAAAGGCGTAGCTGATGGACACACGGTTAACATTCCGTGACTGCCTTGGTTCGATAAAGACCGAAGGGGGGACGCAGCACGTAAGCCCTGGTGCGCAATGGTTTCAATCCAGGGTGAAGTGAGATCCGGACAGGCAAATCCGCCGGGTCGTCTGCCAGGAAAATCCTCTAAGGAGAATTGAGGCACCCGTACCACAAACAGACACATGTGGACGAGTAGAATATACTCAGGCGCTCGGGTGATGGCTCGTTCAGGAACTAGGCAATATAGCTCCGTAACTTCGGGATAAGGAGTGCCTCCAGCAATGGAGGCCGCAGTGAATGGTGTCAGGCGACTGTTTAACAAAAACACAGGTCTCTGCTAAGTCGAAAACGACGTATAGGGGCTGACGCGTGCCCGGTGCTGGAAGGTTAAAGGGAGAGGTTAGCCGCAAGGCGAAGCTTTGAACTGAAGCCCCAGTGAACGGCGGCCGTAACTATAACGGTCCTAAGGTAGCGAAATTCCTTGTCGGGTAAGTTCCGACCTGCACGAATCGCGTAACGATCTGACAACTGTCTTAACGAACCGCCCGGCGAACTTGTGGTTCCGGTGAAGACGCCGGATGCCCGCATCAAGACGGAAAGACCCCGTGCACCTTTACTATACCCTATCAATGAATTATGGGGTGCTCTGCGCAGAATAGGTGGGAGGCTTTGAGCTCGGAATTTTGGTTTCGAGGGAGCCACCCGTGAGATACCACCCTGAGCATTCTGTGATTCTAACTTACTCCCGTTATCCGGGAGAAGGACATTGGTAGGCGGGTAGTTTGACTGGGGCGGTCGCCTCCTAAATTGTAACGGAGGCGCTCGAAGCTTGGTTCACTCTGTTTGGAAATCAGAGGTCGAGTGTAAAGGCATAAACCAGGTTGACTGCGAGACCTACAAGTCAAGCAGGTGCGAAAGCAGGACTTAGTGATCCGGTGGTTCTGTATGGAAGGGCCATCGCTCAACGGATAAAAGGTACGCCGGGGATAACAGGCTGATCGGAGTCAAGAGTTCACATCGACGCTCCGGTTTGGCACCTCGATGTCGGTTCATCGCATCCTGGGGGTGTAGAAGCTCCCAAGGGTTAGGCTGTTCGCCTATTAAAGCGGTACGTGAACTGGGTTCAGAACGTCGCGAGACAGTTCGGTCCCTATCTGATGTGGGCGCAGGAGATTTGAGAGGGCTTGTCCTTAGTACGAGAGGACCGGGATGAACCAACCTCTTGTGATCCAGTTGTCACGCCAGTGGCATAGCTGGGTAGCGAAGTTGGGTCAGGATAAGCGCTGAAGGCATATAAGCGCGAAACCTTCCTCGAGATGAGATCTCCCAAGGGATAATACCCTACGAAGGGCCGTGGAAGACTACCACGTTGATAGGACGGATGTGTAAGCGTAGTAATACGTTGAGCTGACCGTTACTAATAGCCCGTTCGGCTTGACCATAAAATGTACTGTAGATACAAACACAAGTTACTAGAAATACTTTGTTACCCATCAATATTTAAGATCTTCGCTCGCTGAGAATCGCGGCTCATCATCCGCGGTTCCCGAGCACATCACTTTTGGGTGATTGTAGCGCAGGGGTCCCACCCGTTCCCATCCCGAACACGGAAGTTAAGCCCTGCAGCCCCGATGGTACTGCACGCGCGAGTGTGTGGGAGAGTAGGACGTTGCCCGAATTAAACAAAGGAAGCCCGGTCAGAAATGGCCGGGCTTTTTCACGTTTGGGCGGCTTCCCCCGGCGTCGGCTCCTCTGGGCTAATTTGGGCGGCCTCCAGCCCTGAACGACGAGATACGAAACGCAAAAAGACATCCTCGATATCGCGTCTGCTTGAATCCTATCCAGCCCTCAGAGGCCGTGTTCCCGAAGACATCGCTCGCCAGCTAGCCTAGCTCCGTCTTCTCCGCCAACTGCTGCAGTTCCCAAATGTCCCGCCGGCTTTGCCCCAGCAGGGGACCCAGCGCCATCTTGCCGGCTCGGCCGATCTGCGACTCCAAAAACTTCAGCTCTTTCAATTGCCCCGGCAGTTCAGGGTCGGGCGTAACCTCAAAGCCCATCTCGCGGCGCAGTAAATCGCCCTTGGCGCGCGCGCTCAACTCCAGCGAAAGATGCAAGTAGGACAGCATGTCGCCCAAAATAGCCGGTGTGTATGTGTTTTCAAGTGATCGCATATACGAACCCACGGGCGATTCTCCGAACTTACCCGTAGCGATCATCTGCAGCAGGTCGATGTCCTTATCGAGCTTCGTCCCAAGCCAATTTTCGAGCGCTTTTTCGCTGCGCCAGAAAATGAACGCGATGATCATCGGCAAAATTACTAACACGGCCACGGCCGCCATCAGTGGCCGCCACCAGGGCTGGTTGTACAGCTCATGAATCACGATTGCCATCGCGAGTCCCGGCAAAAATACTACCGGCGATCGGGAGCCGCGGATCTCGCTCACATTGGCCGACACGGTTCCGAAGATCGCCGTCGCGCCGCCATGCATCATGGCAGTGCCCATTCCTCTGATTGCGCTCGCGATCAAGCCGGTTGCCGAAAGGTCGGGAATGTAGGTCAAATTTTCGAGCACCGCAAAGCCGGCGCCAACGGCGAAGCCTGAGACCGCAGTGTCTACCATGAAGCCTACGCGATTCGACCGCAGCAGCCACGCCACATACAGCGCTTTCGCAACTTCTTCAAGCACCGGCGCGCCCGATCGCGCCCACACGCCCGGTGAAGCGATCCCCGACGCGTAAACCGCGGTGTTAAGCCCGTAACAAACCACCGCCACGCCGCAACCCACGGCCACCGATCGCAGCACGCGGCCCAACGTAAGCAGCTTATAGGTGTCGATTAACTCCAGCGCGAACAGAAAGAGCAGCACCGGGAGAACGCTCACGCTTGCTTGCGCGAGCACCAACCGAACGGCATGCGGAAACATCAGAGGATCTTTAGCGAAAACATATACTCTGTGGTGATGTGGCCGTTATATTCAGCGGCAGCGTAGCCGCTGGAAAACGTCGAGCTTAGATAGGTGAACAACACCAGCCGCAAATCCAGTTGCGCTCCGAGATTGACATAGTTGGTGCGGCTGGGAAGGCTGGTGAAGTTCGTCACCAGGTCCGAGGAGAAAAACGTCAGCCTCGCCCAATTCGCGTAAAGCCAAGTGGTCCCGAATTCGCGGAAATGCTTGGGCGGCAGATTGTATTCGCCCAGCAGCTTGCCGAAGCTGCGCGCGCCAATCGCGTCGATGCTCACGCCGGGAAAGCTGTAGTATTCGCGGTAGCGATCGATGGAAAGATGGTCGATGTAATTGTTGCCGAAGGCGCCGAAGTAGAAGCTTGCGAAGGGGCTGGTGAAATCGCCGAACGATTTTCCGGAGGAAGCTCGCAGCCAGAATGCGCTGTTGTGCGGCAGCAGAAATCCTCGATCGTAATTTCCCCACACGCTGGGGAACGCGCCATGCGTGTAATACAGGCGTGTATGTAGACCCCACAGGGTGCCTTTTTCGTCATCCACCGCGCCTTGCGCCCTTACGAGATTCGAATACTTCAGCCCCAGGTTGGCATCCAGCAGGTTTCCGACATTGTTGGTGGAAACGTTCTGATATTCGGGGAGAGCGTTGAGATCGGAATAACCGGCCACGCTCCAATCCAGCGTCATCGTGCGCGGCGAGTCGAAGATCAAACGTTGCGAGTGTGCCAGTTTCAGCGACTCGCCCTTGCGGCTCAGCTTGGTGGGGCCGAAGAGATCGTAGAAATCGGCGTAATTGTAGGAGCCGGTCAGCTTCCAGTCCCAATATTCAGCCTGGAATGAAAGATGCGTGCGCTGATTCTCCGGCAGATTCGGATCGGGCGAATAGCTGGCATCCACGCTCACACTGGCGAGATTCAAGAGATCGGCAAACTGTGCGCGCATTCCCACGGCGACTGTACTCAGGTACCCTTGCGCGATGGGATAGGCCGAGACCAGGTGCATATTTTGAATGGGTTTATAGAGGCCCGCTTGCGTGATAAGGTTCTCGGAGTTGACGGATGATGGCGGCGGCAGTTTCCAGGACTTCAGTTCAGGATACTTGTTGACCGTGGCCTGGCCCAGGTACTTCACCGCGCTCACGTCCTCCAGGGACTGGCTGGGGACGTGAGCCGGAATGAATCCCTTGCTGGTGTATTCGAACGCGATCAACGACCCGTCGGCCAGCGGCAACGGACGGAACAGCCCGGTCTCGGCGTTGCTGATCACGTCCATCTTCTTGGTCTCGAAATTGTAGCGGAACAGATTGGAAGCGCCGGTATAGTAGGACGAGCCGTAGAGAAAGCGCCCGTCCGGCGAATAAACGAAATTGCCAGGGGAGTTGTACTCGAAGTCGTACAGCGTTTCAAACGAGATCTCGTCCTTGGCCTTGCCCTTACGCAGGTCTTCGATGCGAAATCGCACCAGCTTCTGGCGTCCGCTCACGTCGGAGATCGCGCCAGTGAGAAACTGACCATCCGGAGAAACATCGATGTCGAAGACGTCGGTGCCGTATTCGAATTCGCGCTTGATATCCCCCTCCTTGTACGGCGCCGGAATTTCCACCAGGCTGGACAAGCCGTTACTGTGCCGCACGCCCCACAGCGAGCCGTCCGCGGCATCGAAGGCCAGGTCCCCAGTGCGAATGTTGGTTTGCAGCCGCGCGGAATGATGAGTCTCGACGTCGTAGACGTTCAGATCGCGCAGATCGTTGTTGTCGGTGGTGTAGTAGAGCTTTCGGCCGCGCGGGTCGAAAGCGAGAGAGGTGACGAAGTAGAGTCCGGGACCCTTGATGTCCTTTAATTCGTCGATTTTGCCGGTGTCCAGGTGAATCGCAGCGACGTTTGCCAGGTGCGCGGGATAGCGAATACCGGCGTAAATCACGTTGTCCTTCGGATCGAAATAGGAGCGCGAGACCGAGCCCAAGGCATTGGCCGTAATTCTTTGAGGCATTGTTACGGGATATTTGCGGATCTCGGCCAGGTTGGCTTCTTGAAACTTCCGCTCATCGGCGATCCACATTTTCCAAGCCTGATCCATCGAGATTCCATAAACCTGCTTGAAGCGGGAGGCGAAGTAGCGCTTGGTATTTTCGCCGCGGGTGACCCACTGCAGGAGCTTGTCCGGGCCATAGGTATAGCAGACCCAGGTCAGGAAGCGCGTGCCGTAAAGGTACGAATTCGCGCCGGTTTGAAAGTCGGAGGAGGTTCCCTCGGATTCCAGCCCGACCACGTCGTAGATGTAGGCGTCGTCTCGAACCATGGTCCGAAACACCATTTCATCCCAGCCGCCGATGGCACGGCCCAGACCGCCGGCCATCCAGGTTTCCATGAAGACCGCAATGCCTTCGTTAAACCAACGCGTCGAATAGCGCCTGGGGCTGGTCAGCGAACTGTAGAAGATCGAAATTGGATCTTCGTCGGTGGGTAAAACCTTACCGAAGAACAGCGAGCGAAAACGGCGATCGACGGAATTGGAATTGTCGCCCATCACGACATGAGTTGACTCGTGATTCATGATCCACGTCATGCGCTCGTTGGCCGGCAGAGTTTCATAGGCGTAGCTGAAAGGCGCGATGCCGACGTCGATAAAGTTGGTGGGCACGGTGCCGGCGGCGCCATGCCCATAATCGCCGAAATCCTCAAGCAAAACGCTCAGCTTCTGTGAGGGCGTGTAATGAAATAGATTGTTCTGGAAATTGAGAGCATTCTCATAGGAGCGGATGAGATGAGTGACCAAATATTCGTGCTTCGGGTTGTAATAGAGAACTTCGATATGCCTGGAGGACTGGAGGAAGATCTTGAGATTTTCGGCGGACAAAACCGGGGCGCAGAAGATGCAGAAAAACAACGAGAGTCCCGCGATCAATCGCGGGACTCGTATGGAAATGCCGTCTACCAATGGTTCCTGGAGGCTTAGTTACCCTTACTTCACGCTCGCTGCTATTCGTGGATCAGCTTGTCGCTGCCCTTGTCGCCGAGCTTATTCTCGCCCCGGTCGCCCAGCTTGTTCTCGCCCTTGTCGCCCAGCTTGTTCTCGCCCCGGTCGCCCAGCTTATTCTCGCCCCGGTCGCCCAGCTTGTTCTCGCCCTGTCGCCAGCTTGTTCTCGCCACGGTCGCCCAGCTTGTTCTCGCCCTTGTCGCCGAGCTTATTCTCGCCACGGTCGCCCAGCTTGTTCTCGCCTTGTCGCGTTTGTTCTCGCCCGAGCTTGTTCTCGCCCTTGTCGCCGAGTTTGTTCTCGCCACGGCTGCCCAGCTTGTTCTCGCCACGGTCGCCCAGCTTGTTCTCGCCACGGTCGCCCAGCTTGTTCTCGCCACGGTCGCCCAGCTTGTTCTCGCCACGGTCGCCCAGCTTGTTCTCGCCACGGTCGCCCAGCTTGTTCTCGCCACGGTCGCCCAGCTTGTTCTCGCCACGGTCGCCCAGCTTGTTCTCGCCACGGTCGCCCAGCTTGTTCTCGCCACGGTCGCCCAGCTTGTTCTCGCCACGGTCGCCCAGCTTGTTCTCGCCACGGTCGCCCAGCTTGTTCTCGCCACGGTCGCCCAGCTTGTTCTCGCCCGTTGTCGCCGAGCTTATTCTCGCCCTTGTCGCCGAGCTTGTTCTCACCCTTGTCGCCCAGATTGTTCTCGCCCAGCTGGTTCTCACCGGTCAGGGCGTCCTTGCCGTTGAGGCCGTCCTTCTTCAGCGAGTCGATGGCTGAGGTAGCAACCGGCGCGGAGCCCGGTGTGGCGACGTCAGCCGAGCCGACCTGGGCATCACGATAAACGTCGCGCTTGCCGATCGCGCCCTGCGTCTTGTCGGTGCCGATGTGCCCGTTGGCAAAATACACCAAGCCGCATGCGGCGATGATGCCGCTGCCAATGAGAACCGGGAATCTCCACTTGCGTAGTCTGGTCATGTACATTTCCTTTCGTTGCCTCCGCTACCGAAGCTCACTCGCGAATACCGTCGCGTCCTCAGTTTCGCTTCAGTTGTTATAGAGTGACATACTTTTGAGCTATGTTGCACGCATACAAAAAAAGTTTCGAGCATTCTTGGTACTACTCGGCCGGCCCGGGGAAACCAAAGGATAAGACATTGCGGTCTCCGTCGCGCCGGTAGGCGATGTCGCTCAACCAGGCTGCGGACCAAGAATACGCCTAACCCCCCTATTGGCCGTTCGGCCAATCCTCGCGAGAAATCGGGCGGGTCAGCGTCTAAGGGATTGAAAGCATTACCCCAATCTGAGATTTCGACGTATAATTTCCCGGGCCCGTCTGGGGCGAACGCGACCTCAGCCGCGCCGTTTTTCGGTACGTAGGCATAACGGGCGATATTGATAAGGAGCTCCTCCAGGACCAGATCCAGCTTTTCCAGCTCCTCAGCCGGGATTTCAGCCGCGACCGCCCCGGAACGCACAAAGTGGCGAAACGAAGCCACGGACTCCACGCTGGCGGGCAGCTTGAGGCGTGCAGCCGTTGAGTCCATTAGAGTGTGGCGAGGGCCTGCTCGGCGGTATCAAAGACCGGGAACAGGCCGATGAGCCGCGTCAGCTCAAAGACTTGGCGGGGCAATCCGTGGAGCCCGCACAGCATCAGCGATCCGGAATCCGATTGCAACCTTTGTGCGACCGAAAGGAACGATCGCAGACCCATGCTGCTGACATATTGTAAGCCGTCAAGATCCGCGATCAGATGCTTGGTCCCGCTCGTGATCCATTTTTCGCAAGCCTGCTCGAACTCGTGCGAGTTTTCGGCGTCCATCCGACCGCTGACTTTCACCAGGACAGCCTTTCCGAGTTCCTCTGTTTCAATCTGCATGTGCTTCAATGATCATAGCTTGCATTCTGTAACAGACCGTGGTCTCCAGCTTACAAAAGACCAAGCTCCAGCGCAACGCTCACGATCAGTCGTCCGCAACATAACAAGTATGTTAAGATTCCGACATTGCTGGGCCGGGAAGCCCTACAATTCTGGCGTGAATGAATTTCTCGGGTGAGGATTTAGAACGGCTTCGGCCGAGGGTGCGGTTTAAGGTGTCCTACGACGTGGGCTTTTACTGCCCGGATATTGATGACATCGTTCAGGAAGCCTTAATGCGCTTCATGGTGGCCGCGCGGGAAGAGAAGATCCAGAACACGGCGGCATTGGGTGCATTCATGAACGGAATCTGCCGGAACGTGGTTTCGGAGTACCGCCGCAGAAACTTGCGGGATGAGCCCATGCCGGAGGTGGTGCCCGAACCGCCCGGCAAATCGATCCCGGAAGCCGAGCTATTCGAGTTGCGCCAAGCCATCGCTCAGGGCATGCAGCAGCTTTCCGAGCGCGACCGCCGGGTGCTGCGGGCGTTCTATCTAGAAGAGAAATCGAAGGATGAGATCCTTAAGCAGACCGGGATGACGGACGAAAACTTTCGCGTGGTGCTGTGCCGGGCTAAGGAAAGATTTCGCGCAATTTATTTGGAACAGACGAAACGCCGGGGCAACTCGCGTCACTCAAGTATATGAGCACCAACTTCCACGAAGACCCGGTCTTGCGGGAAGAGTTCATCCTCGGATATCTGCGGCACCGGCTAAGCGCCCATCAGGCCGAGCAGTGGGAGAGCCATTACCTGGCTTGCAACGACTGTCTCGAGGAGATCCGCGCGACCGAATTGCTGATCCGCGGCCTGGGTGAACCGACGGTGGAGTCGACGCGTATCAACGACGTCACCGTGTTACGGTTCCCCCAGAGCGCGCAGTTGCTGGCCTCATCGCTGGAATTAGCCGAGCTTTCCAACGTCATCCGCGTTCAGAAGGACACCAAGGTGGTGATCGACCTGAGCAGAGTCAGCCGGATCGACAGCACTGGTTTGGGCGTGCTTATGAACTGCTACTGCCACGCGGTGAAAAACGCCGGCGCGCTGAAGCTGCTGAACGCCGATGCGCCCGTGCGGCGCGTGCTAAGCGTGACCAAGATCGATTCGGTGCTGCAGATGTTCGAGGACGAAGCGGCGGCGATCGCAAGTTTTGATCTGCCACTGGCGTGACGCGTCCCTGATTTCTAGCCGCGGATTAACGCAGTTAAACACCGATCGCGCGCCGGTGTACCCTAACGACATGCGGCTGGTCTGCGTTCTGTTTCTAGGAATCACATCGCTGCTTGCCCAGCCGAACAAAGCCGACTCTCGCTGGGCGCCACTCGCATTCCTCATCGGTGAATGGGTGGGCGAAGGCGGCGGGACGCCCGGGCAGGGTAGCGGCGGGTTCTCGTTTCTGCCAGATCAAGACGGCAGAATCCTGATTCGGAAGAATCACGCGGATTATCCGGCCACCAAGGACAAGGCGGCCTACTCGCATACGGATCTAACGATCGTCTATCAAGAGTCCGGTGAAACCAAGCTTCGCGCGATTTACTTTGACGACGAGGGCCACACGATCCATTACATAGTCGAGCCGTTGGCGGATGGAAAGGGCGCGCAATTTCTGAGCGAGGCCTTCACCTCACAACCGCGCTATCGGCTCACGTATCGCAAAACCGGGGATGATAGAGTGGCGATTCAATTCGAGATCGCGCCGCCTGGCAAGCCGGAAGCATTTTCGACGTACATCGACGCCACGGCTCGACGAAAGCGCTAAAACTGCAGTAGCCGTTCCGCTTCCGCGGCCAGATTTTCCACTTGCGGCAGGATCTCGTTTTCGAGCTGCGGGTTGTAGCCGACCCACGTATCCAGCGCACCCACTCGTCCGACCGGCGCATCCAAATGATCGAACAGCTCGCTCGCGATGCGCGCTGCGATCTCCGCGCCATAGCCCCACGACAGACAATCCTCGTGTGCGATCATCACGCGGCTGGTCTTTTCCACCGACGCCCGGATGGTTTCCCAATCGTACGGTGAGAGCGTCCGCAGATCGATCACTTCGATGGTCTTGTCGGGGTTACGCTGCTCCACCTGGAGCGCGGCCTGCAGCATCTTCTGGACTACCGCGCCGTAGGTCACCACCGTCAGATTTTGTCCGCTCTTCACCACGCTGGCTTTGCCAAACGGGATGGTGAAATCCGGGCCAGGATGCTGCGAGCGGTTGTACGGCTCGCGATACAGACGTTTGTGTTCGAGGAACATCACGGGATCGTCGCAACGAATGGCCGTCCGCAAAAGACCGCAGGCGTCCAGCGCGTTAGATGGCATCACCACCCGCAATCCCGGAAGATGCGTGAAGATCACTTCGCCGCATTGGCTATGGTAAATGGCGCCGCCGTTGAGATATCCGCCGATCGCGACGCGCACCACCACCGGAGCGCTGAATCCGTTATGCGAGCGCCAGCGCAGCGTGGCAAGCTCGGCGCGCAATTGCATCATGGCCGGCCAAATATAGTCGAAGAACTGGATCTCGACCACCGGTTTCATCCCGCGCTCGGCCAGGCCGATGGCCCGCCCGATAATGCCTGCCTCCGCCAGCGGACTGTTGAAGCAGCGGTCACTGCCGAACTTGATCTGCAGTCCGGCTGTGGTCTTAAAAACACCGCCCTTGCCTTTCACCTCGGCCAAGTTGGCTTCCCGGCTGCAATCGGCCACGTCCTCGCCGAACACGATCATGCGCGAATTCCGCCGCATCTCCTCGTGCATCGTAAGATTGAGCTCGTCTACCATGGTTCGCGCTTCACCCGTGAACCGCGGCTCGGCTTCGAATTCGGCTGAGGTTGGATCGATGGTGTCAGAGTAAAGAAACTGGAGCGCGGAACCTTTTGGAGGGGGATCCGCACGCAAGACATGATCGGTGGCCAGCTGTATTTCCTGATCCACCTCGTGAACGATCACCTGCAGCCCCTGCCGGTCCAGAATGCCCTCGGACACCAGCCACTCGGGGAATCGCAACAGCGGATCGCGCGCCTCCTCGGCCTCGCGCTCGGCCTTGGTCTTATAGGATCGCTCGTCGTCGGAAAGCGAGTGGGAATAAGGCCGGGTCACTGTGGCATGCACCAGCGCGGGCCCTTTACGCTCGCGAGCGTAGGCCACTGCTTCCATTAGCGCGCCATAGGACGCCAGCACGTCGGTGCCATCCACTTCCAGCCGCTTCAGATTCGGGAAGCCGGCGAGCAACTGCGGCGACATTACCACCCGCGGTTTGCTTCTCCACTGGCACTGAAATGGCGTAGCCGTTATCCTCGATCAGGAACACCAGCGGCAGATTTTCCAGACAGGCGGCGTTCATCGCTTCCCAGAACTCGCCTTCGCTGGTGGCGCCTTCGCCGCTGGTTACCAGCGTCACCTCGTCCGATTCGGGATCCAGGTAACGGTAGGCCTGCGCGCAGCCGGCCGCTTGCAGGTACTGCGTGCCTGTGGCCGAGGAACGGGAGACGATGTTCAACTCGCGATTGCCCCAATGCGAGGGCATCTGCCGGCCGCCGGAAGCCGGATCATCGGCGGCGCCCACCGATCCCAGCAGCATCTGTTCGGCTGTGACGCCCAGCATCAAAGCCAGCGCGCGGTCGCGGTAATAAAGATAAAACCAGTCGTGTGCAGGGCGGAACACCAGACCGGCGGCCACTTGCACGGCTTCATGGCCGGCGCCGCTGATCTGAAAGAAGATGCGGTTTTGCCGCTTGAGCAAAACTTCCTTGTCATCCAGACGGCGCGCCATATACATCGCGCGATACGCTTGAATCAGTTGTTCTCGCGTGGGTGTAACTTCGGCGGGAGCTTGTACGGGAGTGTGCGTCGCCATCATTCTCCAGTTTTAGTTTATCAGCGAGCCGGGCTGCTCGCGACCCTTCCGTGCCCACCACCCCAACCCACAACCCACCCCCCACAACCCACGCCCCTTTCGGCCATAATGGAGGATATGAAGTTGCGTGTAATCCTGCTGGCGCTGGGCTCGATCTGCCTGGCCGCCGTCAATCTGGGAGCCGCCGATACGGCTCCGACTCCCACGACCCTTACGGTGGAAGAGATCGTCGCCAAATGCAACGGCGATATTGTCACGAGAGGCGATCTCGAACGCAGCCGTCGGGAACTCATCGAGACCTTGCGCGCCGCCGGTGTGTCCGGAACGGAATTGGAGGAGCAGCTCACTGTACGGGAGAAAAATCTGCTGCGCGATCGCATCGATCAATTGATCCTGACGCAGAAAGGCAAGGATCTTAACATCAATGTCGATAACGAAGTGAGCAAGCAGTTGGCCGGTTACCAATCCGAGGCCAAGATCGCCGATCCCGAAAAGTTCCAAGCCTATATCAAGGAACAAAGCGGCATGTCCTATGAAGACTTCAAGCAGGAGATGAAGAACCGCGCCCTGACGCAGCGCGTGATTCGCGAAGAAGTCAGCGAGAAGATGCAGGTGAAGCACGAGGACGTCGAAAAGTATTACAACGAGCACAAAACCGATTTCGTGCGCGACGAACGCATCATTTTGCAGGAAATCCTGATCTCCACCGAAGGCAAGGATGACACGGCCGCGGCGGCTGCCGAAAAGAAGGCCAAGGAGCTGGTGGCGCGCGGGCGCAAGGGCGAGCGCTTCGCCGAGATGGCTCGCGACAACTCCGACTCCGTCAGCGCCAAAGCCATGGGCGAGCTACCCGCCGTATAAGAAAGGCGACGTCAGCAAAAACCTGGAAGATCTGGTTTGGAACCAGCCCAAAGGCTACATCACCGATCCTATTCACGTGGCCAACGGGTTTCTGATTCTGCGCGTGGAGGATCACCAGAAGGCCGGACAAGCGGAGCTCTCCGAAGTGGAGAATCAGATTACCGAGAGGCTGCTGGCGCCCCGGCTGGAAGCCGCCTTGCGCGAGTATCTCACGAAGCTGCGTAAAGACGCTTTTCTTGAGATTAAGGCCGATTACATCGACACCGGAGCAGCACCCAGCAAGGACACTGCTTGGGCGGATCCCGCGCAACTGAAGCCCGAGACGGTGAAAAAAGAAGAGGTCGTAGCCACCAGCGGCAGCAGGCACAAGCGGCTGCTATGGATGGTTCCGGTTCCAGGCACGACGACCGGTGGCACCAGTTCATCGCAGTAGACCCCGGCACGCCGCATGAAGCCGTCATATTTGAGTGATCTCAAGCCGAACCAGGTGTTCACGGCCACCTTCCTGGTGCATGGAAAAGACGTACGGCAGAAGAAATCCGGCGAGCCTTATCTTTCCCTGCTGTTGGGCGACCGTTCGGGCGAGATCGACGCCAAGATGTGGGACAACGTCGCCGAGGTGGTTGATACCTTCGAGCGCGACGACTTCGTGAAGGTCAAAGGCCTACTGCAGATTTTCCAGAACCGGCTGCAGATGACGGTCCATAAGATGGCCCGCGTACTGGATGCCGACGTCGATTTCGCGGATTTTTTTCCAGCTTCCTCGCGCGATCCGCTGGAGATGTTCGCGGAGTTGCGCGCGCTGGTGGCCGGGATGCGCAATCCGCACCTGCGGGCGCTGCTGGAAGCATTTCTCAACGATGAGCCGCTGGCGCGCATGTACCGCACCGCGCCCGCCGCAAAACACGTGCATCACGCCTATCTGGGCGGTTTGATCGAGCATGTTCTGTCCGTCTGCCGGCTGTGCTACCTGACATCGTCGCACTACGGGAACGTGGATTACGAATTGCTGCTCACCGGCGCGGTCTTACATGATATCGGCAAGGTCGCCGAGCTGACCTACGATCGCAGCTTCGGCTACAGCACCGAAGGGCAATTGCTCGGTCACATCGTGATTGGGCTGCGCATGTTGCACGAAAAGCTCCAGCAGGTTCCCGATTTTCCGCCCAAGCTGCGGGTGCTGGTGGAACATCTGATTGTCAGCCATCACGGCGAACTGGAGTACGGTTCGCCCAAAGTGCCGCTGTTCCCTGAGGCGATGCTGCTGCATCATCTCGACAATCTCGATTCGAAAATGGAATGCATGCGCGCGCTGGCCGAGAAGGACCGGCACATTGAAGGCTGCTGGACCGGTTACAGCCCTTCGCTGGAGCGATCGGTCTTGAAGAAACCCAAATACCTGGAGGATGGCCCGACTAGTAACGCGCCGGCCCCCGACGTTGCCGCTGAATCCGCGCCACCGGCTTCGGTCCAGGCTCCCGAGCCTGCGCCGGCACCCGAGCATCGGCAACAGGTATTCACTCCCAGTCAGCTCTCCATTCGCCGAGAAACTGCAGCAAGCATGGCGCAAGGATCCTTGACCGAGCCCGCTTCCAGCACCACTACAACTAAGGCCGGCCGAGGCAACACGCTCCGGGCGTGTCCTGGCGGGTTTGTTCATCGCCTGCTTCTTCCTCTTCTTCACCTGGCGCGGTCTGCTGGTGTATTACACCGGCGACGACATGATGAACCTGTACGGGTATCTGAACAAGCCCGTCAGCGCCCTGGTGAAAGGCAACATCTTCTTTTGGACGCCCTACTACCGGCCCTTCGGAGGCATCGTCTATCGCAGCCTCTACGCCATTTTCGGCTTCAATCCGTACCCAGTCTACGTAGTGTTTTACGCGGCCATGCTGGTGAATTTGCTGTTGGCCTATTTGGTGCTGAGCCGGATTGGCGGATCGCGCGAGATCGGCGCCATCGCCACCCTGCTGTTCTCCTTCCATGGAAAACTCGACTACTGTACTACAACGCCGGCTCGATGTACGACGCCTTCTGCTTCCTGTTTTATTTTCTGGCGTTGTTGATTTATTTGCGAGCGCGATTGCAGGGCCGGCTCCTGCGCGTCTGGGAAACGCTTGGGTTTCTCGCGTGCTTCGATTTGTGCTCTCAATTCCAAGGAGATGGCGCGCGACGCTGCCGGTGATGGTGCTGCTCTATGAGCTTCTATGGCATCCGCCGGATTTCCGCAGCTTTCGCGCGCTCTGGCGTTGGACTATTCCGAGAAGGAAGAATGGCTCTGGCTGGGCGCGTTCTGCGTCCTGATCTATCTTCCCGCGAAGCTCGGTCCCGACGGCTTGACCAGCAGCCGATGCGTACGTGCCTCATTACACCTGGAGCCGCTACATCGGTGGACACCGGCGTGTACCTGGCCGAATTGCTGTATCAAAAAAATCCCCATGTGGCGCTCGGGGTGACGCCGTTGACAGCCTCTCGTAGTGGCTCTGATATTTGTGGTGTTGATCGCCGTGGCGCTTTGGATGCGCTCTCGATCCGGTATGGTTTGGCCTGTTGTTTTTCGTGATCTGCCTGCTGCCGGTTTCGTTCGTTGAGGCGCGCCTCGGTTTCGTTCTCTATCTTCCGCTGGCCGGGATGGCGCTGTACGCGGCGGTGTGCCTGGTCCGCATCAAGGACAAGCTTCGCGCCCTCATTCCCAGCTTCGGCGCGGTTTCGCCCGAGTCCGCGCATGGTCGGATTTTTCATCGTCATGGCGGTGATCATGTCGGTGATTGGCTACAAGCACTGGCCTCGGGCGCCCAACCCGCGATATTCGCCATACAAGTTGGCGGCGGCCGAGTTTCCACGCCTCTATCCGCGCCTGCCACACGGCGCCAAGCTGCTTATTCGTCCACACGCCGCTGGAACAACTGGGATCTGGTTTTCATACTGCGCATCTTATATCGCGACACCGATTTGGTTATCACCATATGAACGGCCCCCGAGGCGCAGCGCGATTCCGCTGGAGCAATTGGGGCACTACGATCACATCTTTACGTATGAAGATGGCCACTACGTCGAACTCGATAACACGGACGCTGTCCGAAGCGTGGAACAGACATCTGCTGAAAGTGGCCCATCCGAGCGATAGCGCTGGGGGAAGCATTCACCATCGGAAAGCCCGGCGCAGCACAGTACCTGGTGAAAGGCGTGGAAGTGGGGGCTCCCGACCAGAACGGCTATTGGACGCTGGATCAGCCCGAGCTGCGGTTTCGCCTTTCCTCCACCGAACACCATTGGTTCATGGAGCGCTTCTGGCTGCCGCGCGAAACTTTGAAGGTGACCGGTCCGCTGCGCGTGGACTTTTACGTGAACGGCCATTTGTTCGACCAGGCCGTGTTCACCAAGGATGGGGACAACCTGTATCAACACGACGTGCCGGCCAAATGGATTGCGGCGGATGGTTTCACCATCGTGCGGATGCTCGTTCACAATCCGTACATCGCGCCCCCCAATGGCGACAAACTCGGAGTGCTGTTGTTCGCCGCGTCATTTAATCCGTCCCGTGCGCGCGAGGATATTAAGGCGCTGGCGAGCGCCCTCAAAAACCGCGCGAAACATCGCCTCGGTCAGCTTGCCTGTGGAAGTATTCTGCTGGCTGGGGTGATACGAGCCGATCAACAGCGGCTGCCCGGGTCCGGTCTCATGCACGGCATTATGTGCAAAGACGAAAGCGGATCGCCGGGCAATCTTGCCTTGCTCGCGCAGGATGCCAAGATATACATCGAACGCGAGCCGGCCCAGCGCCACCACCACTTGCACTCGCTTCAGCAACTCCAGATCGCGCTCGAGGTACGGCCGGCAATTGCGAATCTCATCCAGCGCCAGTTTGTTATCGGGCGGCGCGCAGCGCGCCACGGCGCTGATGTAGGCATCGCGCAGTTTCAGGCCGTCGTCGCGGGAGGTGCTGGAGGGTTGCGAAGCAAATCCGGTAGCGTATAGGACCTTGTATAGAAAATCGCCTGAGCTGTCGCCCGTGAACATGCGGCCGGTTCGATTGGCGCCATGCGCTCCCGGTGCGAGGCCAATCAGCAGCAGCCGCGCGCGAGGATCGCCGAATCCAGGCACTGGCTTGGCCCAATAGTCCCAATCGCGATAAGCACGGCGCTTCACGCGTCCCACCTCGGCGCGATAGGCGACTAGCCGCGGGCAGCGCACGCAGGCGATGATTTCCTGATTCAGGATTTTCAGAGGGTCCAAGTAAAAGGGTACTGGAATTTGGCTAGTGGGCTGCGTCGATGTCTTCTCGGCCTGATCGTCCAGGAGAGTAGCGGACCATGACTCGGTAGTGGCTCAATTTGAGCATCGGGGAGAGCTCAACCCAGCTCGCCGCCGGGTTATCAGCAACAGCGCAATCGCAAAAGCGGCAACCAGGAAAGCAATACTCCCCCTGGGCTCCGGTGTGGATGCGGTAACAAGACTAAAGTTCCCGTCGAAAAACATGGTGGTATTGCCGTCGGCAATGGTGGTGCCAGCAAAGTTTTCGCTAAGGACGTAATTTCCGACGCCCAACAGCAACACCGACTGCGAATTGCCGCTGAAGTCAAGCGACACTGGGGTGAGGTAGTCGGGTGGACCAGTAGCGGACTTGGAGCCCGAGAATGGAATGCTTCCGCCTTTGGGCCCTGTTATCTCGATGCTCGAGCTAAAATTCGCCGATACCGATGCCGATGGCGAGGCACATCCGCTGGGAAAACAGTCATTCGTCTGCACATCGTTCGCCGTCGAACTTATCAGCCGGAATGCGCCCGGCGAAGTCACGGTGAAATCACGGTACACATCCACGTCCAGGACGCATTTTGCAGTGTTTGCGAAACATGATCCTAAAACCGACATGCCAGTAGTTGTGTCGCTGCCAGAGGCGCCGCCCTCATCAACGACAGAAAGCGACTCGGTGACCGTGTCGCCGGTCCAAATGAAGGCAGAGGCTGTTGCGTTGGCCTGAGCAACGCAACACGCCAAAGTCAGAAACAATGATGTCAGACACCGCATTGTACGCCTCCGGACAAGAATCAATTACGCTGATGCGTCCGCAGATCGTTCGCGCGCTAGGTGTGTGGAGTTCTCGAATAAAGTTTGAGGACAACACCAAATTTCCGCCCCTTCGCCCTCGATCGTGAACCGTGAAATATCTCGCTGCGTTTCTTGGAGCCGATTCAGCACGGCACCTGATCCAAAAGAGCGCCGAACCACGGGCCTCGCCTCACGATACGCCTCGACGCTTGATTCAGGTTTGATGATCCTTCTGTCCATATTACACCGCCAAAAAGCCCGCGCACCCCCAATTGACTAGAAGGGATGCGCGAGAGGGAATGGATTTAACACCGAAGCCAAGATGCTCACGAGGCCGGGAAGATTCAAAAAATAAGGGCTTTCTACGCGTGGACAATGTCGAATACAACGACGATACCGGGGAAATCGTGGCGCACGGAGAAGGTCACGTAAGACTGAAATAGCCAGCGTCGATTCTGAGCCGCGCTCCGCGGGTGCTCTACCGCGAAACGGCGACGCGCATGTTTTCAAGCGAAGCTTCCAGCGATGTGAGATCGGCGCTGGGATGCGTTTGAATGATGCTGGCAAACAGCGGCACCAGCTCAGGATCGCGCCAGCCACGCCGTACTTCTTCCTCCATCACGCTGAAGGCGGCTTCGGGAGCCAGCGCCAACTTATAGGGACGCTCGGTGGTGAGCGCATCGTAAATATCGGCCACTTGCAAAATGCGGGCGAGCAGTGGGATCTCTTCTCCAGCCAAGCCGTCGGGATAGCCCGAGCCGTCCCACCGTTCATGGTGGCTGCGGATGATCGGCAGCACCGGCCACAGGCTGCGCATCGCGCGGCAGATTTCCTCGCCCCGCGCCGGATGGCTGCGCATCACTTCCCATTCCTCGGCCGTCAGCATGCCGCGCTTGAAGAGAATGGCGTCGGGAATGCCGATCTTGCCGATGTCGTGCAGAAACCCGCCGCGATACAGCGACGTGAGATCCTGGCTGGGCAGTCCCAAGGCCTCGCCCAGCATCACTGAGGCGACCGACAGCCGCTGGCAGTGCTTTCCCGTGTATGGGTCGCGATGTTCGACGGTCTGCGCCAGCGCCAGCAGGATGGTCTCGGCTTCGTCCAGCGAATCGATCAGCGTCTTGTTCCGCAGCATGGCGCGTACCCGCGTTCGCACCACCGTGGGATGCAGCGGCTTGATCAGGAATTCGTCCGCGCCCGAGGAAATCCCGGCGATCTCGTTTTCCACACCCAGGATGTTGGTGATCATCAGCACCGGGATCAGTTGCGTCGTCCGATGCGCTTTCATCCAGCGGCAGAGCTCCGGGCCGCTCATCTCGGGAAGCATCAAATCCAGAATCACCAGATCGATTTTTTCCGTTTGCAGCAACGCCGTGGCTTCGGACGCTTTGTGCGCCTCCAGAATAGTATAGGGCGTGGTCTTGAAAATCGCCTTGAGCAGCCTGCGGTTGATCTCTTCGCTATCCACTACCAGGATGGTGGCCGCAATGGCCGCGTTATGGTCCGTATCGAAGAGCGGGATCGAAGCGATTTCCAGAGATGGGCTCTCCACTTTGGGTATCGCCGTCTCCGGGATCGGACTCGCGGATGTGTTGGGGTCCGGCATGGCGGGACGGCTGCTCAGGCGCGAAGCAAGCTCACCCGTGCTTATCGTCCGTAGGCTATAAAAAGTTTAATCCGCGATACGGTCTATCTTATTGAATCTGCTTGGCCTACCCTCCTGCGCGGAAAACGCGGTGCCGATCTGATGACAAAATCCCTCAACCGTCCATGGCATGACCCGCGCGCAGGCCTAACTTGCTTTCAGGACCGTCTGGCAGGAAAGCACTGCCAGACGGCTTCTGCGCTTAGAAGTGCCACCAGTGGTGTTTATGTTGCTGACGCTTGTCTTGGTGATGCGACGTCGCCGTTGTATCGGCTTTTTTGTCGGCCGGGAATGCGGCACCCGCTATCACTCCACTCAATAACAAAGCAAAGATTATTTTGCGCATCGGTTCAGTACTCCATTCTGTAGTTTATTCACCACTCCGTACCAACTGTTAACGTCGACGCCAAAGACTCCTGACAGGGCGCAGATTCTTTGGATGCAGCGATGTGTGATTCATCCTGCTTCGAGAACGGCAGACGCTTGTTCTCGCCGGTCCCGAGGGCGCTCTACGCTAGCGTGTCGACTCTTAATGTGTAACGGCCATCCCGCCGATTGAGCGGACGCGACATTCGGCCCGGCGACCCGGCTGACCATCAGCCGAGACCGAGCACACGGTGGGTGTCGCCATGCTCCAGAGCTGGCTCGACGGCGGCAAGAGCCCGAATGAGCAGGTGGAGAAAAGGCGCTCGCGGGAGATGCTGTGACACGGTCCGTTCAGGGGCGGCAGCCCTTGTCCCCATATCAGCTCACCGTGGCCCCGAGTACTAGCAGCTCTCAAATTGTCATGGTCATGCGTTACGTGAGTGGCTGCTAGCAAGCGGCGGGAAAGGGGGTGGGCAAGCGGGCGAGGGGGTTTCACTCACTCGCGGAGGATGATATATTCTCCTTCGCGCGGAGGAAAACTAAGATGGAATCCGTCTTCCCGTCTTCAGTAGGATGCTGCATCGTGGGCGGTGGCCCAGCCGGGATGATGCTGGGGTACCTGTTGGCACGGGCCGGAATCGAGATCCTGGTTCTGGAGAAGCACGCTGACTTCCTGCGCGACTTCCGTGGCGACACGGTCCATCCTTCAACGCTCGAAGTGATGTACGAGCTCGGTGTGCTGGATGATTTTCTCAAGCGCCCGCATCAAAAACAGGTCCGTCAGATCCGCGCTCGAATAGGGCGTGATGAAATCACGTTGGGCGATCTTACGCGCCTCTCGACGCACTGCCGCTTCATGGTGATGATGCCACAGTGGGAATTTCTTGATTTCCTTGCCGAACAAGCGCGACACCATTCCACGTTCCACCTCAGAATGGAAACCGAGGTCACCGGACTGATCGAAGAGAATGGGCGGATCGTGGGCGTCCGGGGGAGCTCTCCGGCCGGCCCGATCGCATTACGCGCGGACCTGGTGGTGGGCGCCGATGGGCGAAATTCCGTGGTCCGAGACTGCTCCGGCTTGCCGGTTGAGGAGTTGGGCGCTCCCACCGACGTTTTGTGGATGCGTTTGTCCAAGCACGCCGACGACCCGGAGTTGTTCTTTTACGCCGATCGCGGCAAGGCCCTGTTCCTGACCGACCGCGGAGACTATTGGCAGTGCGGTGTTCCGGCTCCGAAAGCAGCTATCGCGGAGATGCAAGCAAAAGGCCTCGAAGCCTTTCGCGGGGCCATTGTCGAACTCGCGCCCTTCTTTGAAGACCGCGTGGAGGAGCTTCGCGACTGGAACGATTTGAAACTGTTGACCGTGAGCGTGGATCGCCTGCCGCAGTGGCATCGCCCCGGTCTGGTGTGCATCGGCGATGCGGCTCACGCTATGTCTCCCGTCGGCGGCGTCGGGATCAATCTTGCCATTCAAGACGCCGTCGCGGCGGCCAATATACTGGCAGGACCCCTTGGCGAAGGCGCTGTCAGCGCCGACGATCTTGCCAAAATCCAGCGCCGCCGTTCCTTCCCCACCCGGCTCACGCAGAGCGTGCAGGCGCTGATCCAGAAACGAATCGCCGGGCGTGGCCTCGGCAGCCCGAAACCAACTCGGCTCCCGTGGATTGTTCGGCTCCTGGAACGTACAACACTTCCGTGCCGGGCGCGCAACCGCGTGATCGCGGTCGGCATTCGTCCGGAACACGTGAAAACACCCGACGCCTCGAACGCTCGCTCCGCCGGCCGTGTAACTCACAATCGGAAGACGTAAGTTTAGACACGGACTGCTAGACGATGCGGCCATGCATTGGGCTTCTCCTGATTCTTCCACATGGAATTCCCCCGCATCTCGATCCGATGTACGTTCTCCCCACCTCAGCACACAGCAACCCCGGAGCGCGAACAGCGCTTCGGCTTGAAATGCAAAGGAACGTTATCTGAGGTTTCTCTCGCGACCAGGCAAGTGACGCTAGTGGCTGCCGAGGCGCTATTGAGCGTGGCTCGCACCCGCTTTCGTCGTGGGCTGCCACGTTGCACCGCCATCCTCCCACTGGTTGTCGGTTAGCTGCTGCACGTGAGTTCCGTCATAGCGCATAACGAAGAGTTCCCCGTAGGGCTGCGGGGCGTCCGTGTACAGTGCTTCGTCCTTGAAACCCATACGAGTGCTGGAGAAGACGATCCATTCACCATCGGGCGACCAGGAGCCATGAGCGTCGTTTCCAGGCGAATACGTGAGCCGCCGGGTGCTCTTGCCGTCCGGATGGATCGTGAAGATCTCATAGTCGCCGTGGTATTGCCGGACGAAGGCGATGAGGTCGCCGCGCGGGGACCACAGCGGGAAATTGTCGTACTCGGTTGTAAATGCTGTAACCTTGTTTGTTTCGAGATCCATGATGCGCAAACCCTGGCCTTCCGGCCCCGCGGTGCGGTAGACGAATCGCTTGCCATCGGGAGCGAACGACGGAAAGCCGTTATTGTTCGCTCCGGACGTGACTTCGCGAAAACCCGAGCCATCCGGTTTGATCATCGCAACCTGGGCACCACCGTCCACTCGGCCTGTTGAGAAGTGCCCTTTGAACTGAAATGCATTGAACGCGCCCAAGCCGACGAGAATCGTATCTCCGCGCGGAGACCAACTGGCCGAGATGGCGATTCTACCCTCCGGCTTGAAGATCGGGCGTGGTGGGCTGTTGCTGTTGTTGTCGAAGATCAGAAGGCCAGCGGGGTCGGGGGCTGCGTAACGCTCTCCCGAAGGATCGAACGAGGCCAAGGCGCCGGATCGAAGGTCGTAGTTTGGATTGCGGCTCCAGAGCTTGGGTGCAGACCCCGAACTGGGGCCGGCTCTGTGATAGACAACGCGCGTGCCATCAGGCGACCACGACGCGGAGCGCAGGTCCGATCCCTTCGGCCCTGGCTGCCCCATGTTATAGAAGATGCCCGGAGCGCCGGCTGCCTTGCGGATATATGCGACCTCGCCGGAGGGGAGAAAGGCCGGCGCCATTTTCACTCCGGGTCCGGCGGCGACGTTGGCCGTTTCACCGCTCACAATGTCGATGGAAACCAGTCGCGTCTCGCCTTGCTTTATTGTTTGCGGTGGAATTCGATACGTAAGCGTCTCCTCGCCCGACATGCAGTATGCGACCACGCGTTGGCTGTCACCCGACCATTTCGGGCTGCCGCAGAAGGCCATGCTCGGTCAAACGTTTCAGCCCCGAGCCGTCGGGATGGATCAGGTAAACGTCGGCGATCTGCAGATGCTCCCAGCGGCCCTTGCCCATAGGAAGCGTGCTTCCACGGTCCGACGAGAAGGCGATCCATTTTCCGTCAGGAGACCACGAAGGCCGGCAATTGCCGCCATCGGCTCCGGAAGTGAGGGGCGTCGCTTTGCGCGTACGCAGATCCAGAGTCCAGAGGTTCGCATGGCCGTTCGCCCGGGTGGTCACGAAGACAATCCGGTCGCTCTCGGGAGAGAAAGCCGCCTGATCGTCATAAGCTGGGTTATCGGTAAGCCGCTCGATCCCCGTTCCGTCCGGCTTCACACGATACAGATCGGCCGAGCCGTCGCGTTCCGACGTGAAGACAATCCACCGGCCGTCGGGCGACCACGAGGGATTGTAGTCGAGGCTGGTGGATTGGAGCAAAGGATGCTCCTCGCCGCCGTCTGCATTGGAAATAAATATCGTGGCCTTGGCCGGCGCGCCGTGTGCGAAGAAAATCCGGTTCGGGTCGGCCGCCAGCAGCGACCCAATCGCCAGCACGAATAGATAGAGACGCATCGCGCACCTCCTCATTCAGTGAGCTTGCCTCAGTAGGTCTAGTATAGACGGGTAAGGAACGCATCGCCGACGCCGAAAGCTATGTGTTCGGTTGCTTCCCGCGATTTTTACGCATCGAGTCGCCGCGCAGTATGGCGGAGCTCCGCATGAAAGTTATTGGCGAGGCGCCCTGCCGCGTGGACCTGGCCGGTGGCATTGATCGTTTGATTATGCTGGCAAGGCGCGTCGGCGCACTCGGCGTCGAAATCCTGCCCGTGCAAGTGGCCGCTCGCGGTGTCACAATTCAAAAAGGACACGAGATCTAGATTCATGGAAGCGCTGCGGGCCGCACTGTTCGATTCGCCGGAGGCGCGGCTGGACGTGGCCGCTCTCGAAATCGCGTCCATCGAGACGCCCGATCTCGACCTACAACCCTACCTCGCGATTCTCGATCGCATGGCCTCCGGGATCGCATCGCGCATGCCCTCAGGCGCCGGCGGCCGTGAGTTTGTATCCGCCGCCAATCGATATTTCTTCGACGAGCTCGGCTTCCACGGCAACGAAATCGACTACAACGATCCGCGCAACAGTTGCCTCAATTATGTGTTGGACCGGCGGACCGGCCTTCCGATCACACTCTCGGTGGTCTACATCGAAGTCTCCCGGCGGCTGGGCCGGGCCGTGTCGGGCATCGGACTTCCCGGCCATTTCATCGTCGAATACAATGACGGGGAATTCTTCACCTACATCGATCCGTTCCACTCGGGCAGGCTACTCAGTGCGGACGATTGCCGGCAACTCGCGCGCGAGCGCACCGGAGCGGACGCCGATGCCACCGCGCTGGCTCCCGTTGGGACTCGCTACATCCTGGTCCGCATGCTGAATAACATGCGATCCGCCTACTTCCGCGGCAAACAGTTCGAGAAAATGGTGGCGGTTACGGATTTATTGTTGGAAGGCTTCCCCGAGAACGCCGGCTACTACAAAGCGCGCGGCTTGGCCCGCTTGCGAATGCGTCAGTTCCGCGGCGCTCAGAGCGATCTGGAGATGTATTTGAAGTACGCGCCGGACGCCGAGGATCGTCCGCAAATTACCGAGCAGCTCGGTGCGATTCACCGCTGGATGGGGCGACTGAATTGAGACGAGAATTCAGAATACAGAATTCAAGAATTCAGAACAACCGCACCCCGCGCCGGTCCGGCTTCCCTGTCAAATGGACCGTATCGCGGAAGCTCACCGTATTGGGCTCCGACGTCATCACTAGGGAGTGCGTCCGATGGCCATCGCCGAAGAATCGCACGCCTTGCAGCAGGTTCCCGGGTGTGACGCCGCAGGCGGCGAAGATGATCTTCTTGCCGGGCGCCAAATCCTCGGCGCTATAAATCTTGTGCGGATCGTTAATGCCCATCTTTTGCATCCGCCCCTCCATCTTGTTGTCGGCCACCACCAGGCGGCCCAGCATTGTACCGTGCAGGCAGCGCATTGCGGCCGCCGTGATTACGCCCTCGGGAGCACCGCCGATCCCCATCACCGCGTGCACGCCCGCGCCGCTTACGGCTGCGGCAATTCCGGCCGACAAGTCGCCATCGCCAATCAATCGGATGCGCGCGCCCGCTTTGCGAATGCTCGCGATGAGCTTTTCATGGCGCGGCCGGTCCAACACCATCACCACCAGATCCACCACCTGGCGATCCAGCCGCTTCGCGATGGCCTTGAGATTGTCTTCGGCGGGAGCGTCGAGGTCCAGCGCGCCCTGACAGCCCGGCCCCGCGATGATCTTCTCCATGTAGCAATCCGGCGCGTGCAGCAGACCACCCGCTTCCGAAGCCGCCAGCACCGCGATAGAATTGGCCGCGCCGGTGGCGCACAAATTGGTCCCCTCCAGCGGATCGACGGCGATATCGACCGCTGGATATTCCAGGCCCGGGGGCGGCGTGGCGCCCACCCGCTCGCCGATGTACAACATGGGCGCTTCGTCGCGCTCGCCTTCGCCGATCACGATGTTTCCGGCGATGGGCACTTCTTCAAAAGCGCGCCGCATGGCTTGCACAGCGGCGTGATCGGAGCCGGGCCGGTCGTCCTGTCCCATGGTGCGCGCAGCCGCGATCGCGGCTTCCTCCACTACGCGCGCCATTTCGAACGCCAGATGCTCTGGTAAGTATTGCTCGCCGCTCGCCGAATTGGCCGATTTATTTGGTCGCGACTTGATCCCTTGCCCTGCCATTGAGGCCGATCATAGCACGCCCCACGCCACCGTTTGAAACGCCTGACACTGGTAGTCTATGGTCGAGCCCGTTACCCATTGGCGTAAGACATTGGAACCTCTATGAAGAAATCCGGAGTGACTTTCGCGCTCATACTATCGGCGGTTTGGGTCGCCGACGGCGACCGGATCAAGGGCAAGCGGGTTGAGGTCATCGCGGATCGTGCCTCGCATAAATTTACAGGCCGGGCGGAAATTTCCTATGACGTCAAGGTAAATGCCGACACCTTTGCCGGAACGATTACCGCGAGCTCATATGACGCCGCCGGTGTTCTGACTGAAAGCCCCAGCAGCCCAACACCGCTTGAAGGCAAGCGCGTCACACTCCCTTGAGTCCCTCGCGCGACAAGCTCCCCACCGCCCACTTCCCACCACCTTCTTGATATGCTGATACATTCCAAGGAGGAAAAACTCATGAGAATACTCACTGTAGGAGCAACGATCTTTTTTGTGGCCGGACTGGGCTTGGTCAGCCAGAGCGCGGCCTTCGCACAGCCCAAGGCCGGCGGTCCTCCTCCGGGTCCGGGCTTGACTCTCACTTCGCCCGACTTCGAGGACGGCGGAATCATTCCGAACAAGTACACGCAGGCCGATCCGAACCCTATTTCGCCGAAACTGGATTGGACGCACGTGCCGGCCGGCACGGTCAGCTTCGCGCTGATCTTGCACGATCCCGATGTCGCGCTTCAGAAGAAGAACGACGACGTTCTGCACTGGATGATCTTCAATATTCCAGGTACCGCGACCGGACTTCCCCAAAACGTTCCCGCCACCGCGAAACTCGAGGACGGCTCCATCAACGCCAAGAACCTGCGCGGCGGCGTCGGCTTCATGGGACCCGGCATGGGTCCGCAGGGTCCCTATCATCACTACACCTTCGAACTATTCGCTCTCGATACCAAGCTCGATCTCGGTCCGGATGCAACCCGCGCTGACGTTCTTGCCGCGATGCAGGGCCACATCCTGGCGAAGGGCGTTCTCGCAGGGCGTTTTCATCGCTAGCAGGGAAAGGGCGCGCCTGAAGATCGTTGCATGCCTGACCGTATGCGCGGGCGTGCTCCCGGTGTGCGCGAGCGCCGCCGATCTTCCGGATGGCAAGGGCAAGGAACTGATATTGCGCGCCTGCATCGGCTGCCATAAGGCGAATGAAATCGCCGCATATCGTTTCACCAAGGACGAATACCACACCATTGTCTATCGCATGGGCGATCGCGGCGCGCAGGCCACGCGGGCCGAACTCGACGTCATCGCCGATTACCTGTTCAAGAATTTCCCGAAGATCGAGGACGCTACCAAAATCAACGTGAACAAAGCCACGGCGCAAGAAATCGCGACGGGGCTCGGCTTGACGAGCGAAGAGGCCGAGGCGGTTGTGAAATATCGCGAACGCCACGGCGACTTTCACGCTTGGGGCGATCTGCTGATCATCTACGGCGTGGATGGCAAGAAGATCGAGGCGGCCAAAGACAAGATTAGTTTTTAGAAGCTGGCGGGGGATGCGCAAGGGGCGGCCGCAACCGCGCCGCGCTATTGAGCCGGTGGTCTTGGCGTCCCGCTCAAAGTCCCATGCATAGCTTCGTGCGGCCCCTTCTCGTATTGATCGAGTTTCTTCTGCTGCTCGTCGCTTAGGATCTCGCGCATCTTTTTGTCGGCCATCCGGCGCTGTGGCCTTACTTTGGCGAGGCGCTCCTCGCGCGACAGGGTGTGGTCCTCGATGACATTCTCCGTGGTGTCATGCAGATGCTGGAGGATGGGCTTTATCTTTGCCTGTTGCCCCGCGGTAAGATCGAGTTTCTGGTTCAGCACTTTAAGCTGCTCTTCGACCGAAGGCAGGCTGTCTTGCGCCCCGCTGCCTGGCGCAGCAGTGGATTGTTGCGCGAGCGCGCCAGTAGCGAGCATCGAAATGCTCATCATCGCAACGCTCATCATTGCAAATACGGGAATGCGTTTCATTATCGATCTCCGTGTTTCCGGGCTACCATACGCAATGTAACGATGAAACGCAGGCAAGTCCAGCAAATGGCCGAGTTGCTGAACAAAAGGGCGATCAATGTCCACGAATGACCGTTCCGGAGCGTCTGAGCGCCATGCGGGCAAGAATCCCGCCAAGCGGCAAGCCAACACTGATCTCCGCATCCGCCGCACACGCGAGCGGCTCGGCGCCGCCTTGGTCGCCTTGATTGAGGAAAAGGCGATCGATAAAGTTACGGTACGGGAAGTACTGGAGCGAGCCAAGGTCGGCCGCTCCACTTTTTACGTTCATTATCAAGATAAAGACGACCTGTTCTTGAGCCAGTTGGAGGAGGGTCTCCAAATGTGGAGCAACATTCTCAGCACCAAGCAGGAGAAGTCCCGTCGCGTAGCCCCGGTGGCGGAATTCTTTGCGCATGTCGCGAGTGCCAGGAAACTTTATCGCTCTCTGGTCGCCGCGGGCCGTATCCAGGCTTTTTTTGATCTGGCGCAGGGCTATTTTGCGCGCGGAATTGCGCGCCGCCTTAAGGAGATTGGCCTCCCGATTCCGGATCAGCGGGAATTCGATGCCTGCACCCACGCTCTCGCCGGCAATCTGCTGTCACTTTTAAGATGGTGGCTTGATCGCGGCGCGAAGGAAAAAGCAGAAGACCTGGACGATCTCTTTCATCGGATGGTCTGGAAAGGGCTGCGATAGCGAATGGCGCCGAGGACTGTGGGAACCCGCCACGCCCCGGCCGATCGCGTCTTCACAGTCGATTCATGCCTGGACATGCATCACTCTATTGGGACAAGAACCGATCAGTTATTAGTGCCTACCGAGCCGCGACCGCAGTTCGGCTTGTCGCAAGGGAGCCGGTCTTGCTGGCGGACTTGTCGCTGCCCGAGAGTTCGCTGACCACGGGCAATTGCGACGTGTCCCAGCCTCCGCCCAGCGCCTCCACCAGGAGAACGCTGGAGACCATGCGCCGCGTCAACAGGTTCACCAGGGCTTCCTGCTCGCTAAACAACGCCGTCTGCTGCGTCTCCACTTGCAGATAGGTCGCGGTTCCGGCCTTGTATTGCGCGGTGGCGATATCCAGCGCCAGTTGCGCCGAGGCCACAGTTTCGATGGTGGCGCCGGTTTCCCGCTCCAGAATCCGCAGCGCCGCCAGTTGATCTTCCACCTGTTGGAACGCGGTCAATATGGTCTCGCGGTAATTCGCCATGGCATTATCGAAATTGGCTTTCGCGACGTCCACTTGCGCGCGCCGTTTTCCGGCGTCGTACAATGTTTGGGACGGGGCCGCGCCGGCCGTCCAAAACCGGCCCGCCCAGGTAAACAGATTCACGAAGCTCGAGCTGGCCAGACCAGCGCCCGCGCTCAGCGTCAGGGACGGATAAAACGCCGCGTCCGCGATCCCAATTTGTTCGTTCAGGGAGGCCATCTGACGCTCCGAGATGGCGATGTCCGGACGCCTTTCGAGCAGCGTGGAAGGCATACGCGACTGGTACCTGCGGTGGCTCGCCTTTGAGAGTTCGCTTTTCAAGGGATAATTCGGACGGCGGTTTGCCGATCAGAATCGCAATCGCGTGCTCGTATTGTGCGCGCGCCACTCCAAAATCGATCATTTGTTCTTTGGCCGAATCGAGTTGCGTTTCGGCTTGCGCTACATCGGCGCCCGATGCTATGCCGGAATCGTGCCGCGCCTGCGTCAGCTTCAGAAAACCGGTGTAAGATTCCACGGTGGATTCGAGCAGCGCGATATCGCCATCGGTCCCGCGCAACTGAAAATAGTCTTGCGCCAAATCCGCCTGGTAAGTGAGCTTTGCGTTCTCAAGCTGCGCCTCAGTGGCCTGAGCCGTCTCCGCATTAGCGCGAACATTGCGCCGGATGGCGCCCCACAGATCCACTTGATAGGAGACATCGAAGGGGATTTGAAAAGTTGGTGAAAACGCCCGCGGCAGGGCCCAAATTAACCCCGCCCTGGGTAACCCCCACCACCGGGCTGGTGGTCGAGCCAGCCGTCACTAGCGGGTACAGAGCCGACCGCGCAATCTGCACCGTGGCGCGCGCTGCCCTGTACTGGGCTTCTGCCGCCAAAACGTTCTGGTTCGAAATGTTGACCTGCTCTTCGAGCGCATTCAGCTCAGGATCGTTATAAATTTCCCACCATTTCCCTTTGAGTGCGGTGTCGTTCGGCTGCGCTTCCTTCCAGCCATCCGGAGGCTTCTCCTTAAACGCCTCGGGCACGGGAGCCGCGGGCGGGTGAGTGTAGTTCGGACCCACCACCTTGCAGCCGCTCGAAATCAGACAGCGCGCCAGCGAGCACGCAGGAAACGAACTCACGGCGCGGCCTACTTCTCCGATTCCACATGTATATAAGGACATTTTACCCCGCTCTGGGGTACCGTGACGATAGCCCTATTGGGCGGGATCGTCCGGGTTCAGGTCGCGGATGTTGTAGTCTGGCGGGGGCGCGAAGAGGGCTGGATCGGGCTCGCGACGGTCCAAATTGCGGATTTTGGCGGTACTTTCGAGTTCCGGACCCGAAGATTTCTCCAAGCCGAACAGCCCTAGATCGCGCGCGGCCCAATGGTCTTGGACACCGACGATCGACGGCTGGTCAGCCACCGTGGTCGTGGTGCGAGTGCCTTCAAATTCGATACCCTCGATGGTCTGCTTTCCGAGGCTCTCGGTCTTCGAAGTCTTCTTTCCAGGCGCCTTGATCAGTGGGTCGATGGTAGTGAAACTGAGGCCTTCCTCGGACTGTTGCTTTCTTCGAGAGCAGAAAACGGCCCCCGGCCTTCTCCGCCGGCACCAGGATCGCCATAAACCCATCCGGCTTATTAAAAAGTTGGCGACACCGCCTCGGACTCGCCGGAATCGCCTGGCACTTCCATTTCAATTCTCATCCGGCCGGCGCCATCGCGATAGACCTTGGAAGTAAGCACTTCGGTCTTTGATGTTCCGTCGGGAAGTTTGGTGGTGCGTTCTTCGACGATCTCCACCGATAGCGGAGCCCCGGCCACCGGGAGAACCATCGTGACGGGCGGGATTTGCTGGGCGGGCTTTGGCGAAGGCGTTTGCGCAAACAGCGCGGTGCTGATCAAAGCAACCGAAATCATTCGCGTTAATCGGTGTTTATCGGCGTCCATTCGTCGCGCCCATTTTATCAGCTTGTCGATCACGGTCTCAGGAAATCGAAGTCGCAGCCCAGATCGGCTTGCGTAACATGATCCAGGAAGAGGCGGCCATATCCGCGTGTATAGTGGGCGGCCGGCGGCGTGAAACTGCGGGCCCGGCGCTCCAGTTCATCCGCGGGAACCAGCAGCTCCAACTGTGCGGCCGGGTACGTCCAGCAGCGATCTCGTCGCCAGTCCGCACCAGCGCGAGCGGGCCGCCGATGGCCGATTCAGGCGCCACGTGCAGAACCACGGTTCCGAACGAAGTTCCGCTCATCCGCGCGTCCGATATGCGCACCATGTCGGTGACGCCCTCGTTCAGCAGCTTGCGAGGCATCGGGATGTGGCCCCATTCAGGGAAGCCCGGCGCGCCTTTCGGGCCGCAATTGCGCATCACCAGCACGGTATCGCGGTCCACCGGCAGATCCTCGCGATCCACTTGCGCCAGCATTTCATCGCGAGTCTCGAACACGAACGCGCGCCCGCGGTGCTGCAACAGATGCTGCGACGCCGCGCTCTGTTTGATAACCGCGCCGTTCGGAGCGAGGTTTCCGTGCAGAACCGCGATGCCTCCTTCGGGATACACGGGCTGATCGCGGGGGCGGATCACGGCGTCATTCCGCGGCTCAGCGCCGCTGATGTTCTCGCCAATGGTCTTGCCATTGACCGTCGCGCAATCGCCATGCAGCAGATCCTGGATCCGGTTCATGACGGCGGGTACTCCGCCCGCGTCAAACAAATCTTCCATCAGATATTCGCCCGACGGCTTGACGTTCACGATGCAAGCCGTGCGCCGCGAGATGCGGTCGAAATCCTCGAGCGTCAGATCGATGCCGAGACGCCCGGCGATCGCAATCAGATGGATCACAGCATTGGTGGAACCGCCCAGCGCCATCAAAACGGTGATGGCGTTATCAAAGGCCGCCCGCGTCATGATGCGCGAGGGCGTGATACCCGGTTCGATCATATCGACTACGGCGCGCCCGCTCAATTCCGCGATCGCAAGCCTGCGGGAATCGGGCGCCGGGATGTTGGCGCAACCGGGCAGCGTCATGCCGAGCGCTTCCGCGAGACTGGTCATGGTGGACGCCGTGCCCATCACCGCGCAGTGGCCTGCCGTGCGCGCGATGCAGCCTTCGATTTCGCACCATTCTTCTTCCGAGAGCCGGCCAGTGCGATATTGATCGAACAGCTTCTTGCCATCGGTGCCGGAGCCCAGCCGCTGGCCGCGCCATTCACCAGCCAGCATCGGGCCGCCGGGAACAACGATGGCGGGAATATCGGCGCTCGCGGCGCCCATCAATTGCGCTGGCGTGGTTTTGTCGCAGCCGCACAACAGCACCACGGCATCCAGCGGATTGGCGCGGATGGATTCTTCCACGTCCATCGCCATGAGGTTGCGATACATCATGGTGGTGGGGCGCATGAACATCTCCCCCAGCGAGATGGTGGGAAATTCCAGCGGCACTCCGCCGGCCGCCCACACGCCGCGCTTGACGGCCGCCGCCACGTCCCGCAGATGGAGGTTGCAATTGTTGAGTTCGCTCCAGGAATTGCAGATGCCGATCACCGGCTTGCCGTCAAAGACATCCGCCGGAAAGCCCTCCGATCGCAGCCAGGCCCGGCGGGCGAAGCCATAGTATTCGGGCGTCTGAAACCACTCGCGGCTGCGATTATTCTTCATGGCAATGGCTCCCGCCCAGTGTACTGAACGCGCGCGGCTTGTGCTAGGATGAATCAGATTTAGCCATCCTGCGGACTTGAATATTGGGGATATGAAAGACCGCTCTTCCGGGGCATCGGACCTCGCCGGTGAAGCTTACGTTATTATTCGCGAGCGAATTCTTCGCGGCGAAGTAGCCATCGGCCAGGTGATCTCCCGGCGCAAAATCGCAGCTGAACTGGGCATGAGTTTTCTGCCGGTTTCCGAAGCATTTCTGCGGCTGGAGTTCGAAGGGTTGCTCGAAAGCCGTCCGCGCGCGGGAACTCGCGTGCGCATCCCGAGCCGCGAGGATGTGCGCGGCCACTATCTGGTGCGTGAGGCGCTTGGAAGTGGAGGCGGCCCGCCTGTTCACCGAGATGGCGACTCCCGAGGAGCGTTCCGAATTGCTGAAGCTGGGTGTGCGCGTGGATGTAATGCGCTCCCAGACGGAAACGAATCGCTTTTACTACTTAAATCTGCACGAAAAGCTGCACCGGCGCATCTCCGAATGCACGCGCTGTCCCGCGCTGTGCGACGCCATTGAGAGAACCCGCGCGCTGTCCTCCACCTGGCTCTGCGTCGGAAGGGCGTTCAATGGGACGCCGTCGCGCCGCCATCAGGACCTCATGGAAGTGCTGGTGGGAACCGATCGCGATGCATCGGCCGCAGCCATGCGCGACCACGTGATCACGAGCATGCAGCGGGCCTTGGAGCGTCTCGAGCCCTATTTCCGCGCGCGCAAAACGCAAGGCAAGACTTATTCGCGCAAGCAGTTTTCCATCGAGCTTCCCGCTGCCACGGCAGCCGCCGCCGCCGACTGAACCGAGCGCTAACTAAGCCGAGCCACGTCGTCATGGAGCCGGTCAATCTGGGCTGGTTCTCAACCGCCTTGCGCGTTTGTTCCAAGCTGTTCTTTAGCGCTTCCTCGGGAAGCTCGTGCAGGATCGGGCTCAGCAGCTTCGCCATCAAGAAAGGAATGTCGCGCGTCAGCGTAATGGACTCGCAGGTGATGAAAACGCCGCCGTCACTCTCCTCGAAAAACCAATAGCCGTTGATGCGCCACATCAGTCCGCGATCGTGGCCGGGCGGCAGTTCGTGCTCGTTGTGTTTGCCCGCGTTGGCGATCTCAACCACTCGCCGGCTCGCCGAGCGGCTGTAGGTTCGCTTTGGGTCGAGCGAAACGAAGTGAATCTCGTTGTCGATGTCCAGCACGTCGGAGATGAAGAACTTGGCCTTCACGACGCGCGTGCGAATCGTAAAATCATTGCCGGTATGCGACAGCACTTTGACGTCGGTGACGTCGGGCTTATACATCTCGGGGTGGCGCGGATAATCCTGCACGACGCTCAGGACCTCCTTCAGCGTGGTTTTTGGAACAAAGACCGCTCCGATCCAGTCTTGAATGAGGCCGCCCGGAAGCGTCACAACGCCGTTGCCTTGGACGGGCTGCGCCACCACCGCGCCAGCCAGCAGCCGCGCGCGAATATCGGGTGAGTCGTCAAACCAGAGGAAATGCTCGCCGCTCCAGCGCGGCTGCATCTTTGCTTCGGTGCTCGGCGATGTAACGGTCGAACGCCTCGATGGTTTCGGGCTTGAGATCGACCGCGCGACAGAGACCGGCGGCGGCGGAAAAAACAACAAGGATGAGAAAGAGCCGGGTCAGCTTCAGTCTGCTCCCACCGGTTTTCTGGCGGCGGCGTCCACCACGTCGCGATAGCTCTTGGGCGCTTCGCCGCCGAAAAGCTGTTTCAAGCCTGCTTCGACACTCCAGTCCATGCGCCGGACAATGGCCTCGGCCATGATCGGCTCGATATCGATTTCGCGCAGCGTCGCGGCCACTTCTTCCATTTCGCGGGCGCGGCGTTCGCCATGCACCACTACGCGCCCAACCATGTAATCGGCGAGTTGCTTCCAGTTGACGCCGGGGAAGGTTTCAGCAAGCGATGCGAAGACGCGCTCGTCGGCGTTGTAGCGGCTGGCGCCGAGAACGCATTCGGTAATCAGCGCCTCGAGTGCCCTTGACGATGATGCTGCGGAACATTTTCGTCGCGGCCGCGGTGCCAACTTCGCGCGACACGATCTCGGCCGAGATTCCAAATGGTGTGAGCTTCGCCACAAAATCCTGGCGCTCCGGCGCCGCCTGCCAGCATCGGGAACTTTGTGGCCGTAGGGCGGAACGGGCGCCATCATGGCGATTTCCGCGAAACGCGCGCCGCTAGGCTTCGATGACGCGCGCGATGGATTGCTTCAGCCCGGCGAAACGGAATTCAGGTCGGCATAAATATGTTGCGCGCGTGAGATAAGGCGCATTCTGCTCGGCGGCATTCAGAGCTTGATTCGCAGTCACCGCGGACATCATGATGTCGCACGATTCAGCGAGTTCCCGGTTGGTTTCCACCAGTCGCGTTTCCGCTTCGCGAGCGCGCTGCCGGATTTTGTCGGTCGGCGTTAATATCGAAAGCCGTGATCGAAGCGATGCCCGGTTGCCGCAGTCCCTTCGCAATGTGAAAGGCCGCTTCACCGAATCCGACAAATCCGATTCTGCAGTCCCGGCGCCATCACAACGCTCCGATTAACTTCCAATAGCCCACCGATGCGGCGATAGTGAGAAGGGCAAACACAGCGTACGTGGTCGCCAGCCGCACGCGTTCCGCGGCGCTGAATGCCAAGCCTTCGGTGATGCCTTCGCCCATCGCGACCCAGATATTTTGATACGTCGCCCAGAACGGCACGGATGGAATCAGCAATGCCGCGGTGAGAATCATCGGCGGAATGCCGGCGGCGCTGGTGGTATCCACAAGAGGAACAAACGTCACGACGATGGCGATGAATCCGCTGGGATCGAGGAAACGCAGGGCAAGGGTCGCAATTCCCACCGCCATCAAGGCAATCACCACGTTGAACGTCAGATGCTGCATGATAGGGACGAAGTATCCAGCCAGCCAATCGGTGAGCTTGTATTCGGTGAGCACGTTTTGCAAGCTGAAAATGCCGCCCATGAACAGCAGCAATGTCCAGGAGATGCCGCCCGCGATGTCGGCATTGCCGACGATGCCCGCCAGAGCGAAAATTGACAATCCGACCATGCCGATGAAAAAGCTGGGCAAGTGATGCCAGCGATCGGTGGACCAAAACACGATGGAACAGACCACGATAAACGCCGTGATCATTTCATCGCGTTTGAACGATCCCAGCTCACGCAGTTTGTTGCGCACGAATTCGGGCGAAGCGACCAGCGCTCTTTCGGGTTTCAGCACCCACTGATTACCGAACACGATGAGCGCGCACAGCACGAATATAGGCAGATACAGTACGCGCGCGTAAGCAAGATAGCTAAGCGGCAGATGCTTTAAGTCGAATACAGACGCGACGACAGGGCCATCGAGAGAACCGTACAGCAGTCCGAGGCCAGGCACCACGGCCATCTCGATCGTGGTCAGCATGATCAACGCCGAACCTTTGCTGCGCGGCTTCAGATCGAGCGATTTCACCAGCGCCCAGGCGATGGGCACCATGATGGCGGTGCGTACGGTCATGGACGGGATGCCGAGCGAAAGCGCCGTGCCAATGACGAAGAACGCGCCAAGAATTCCGGAGTAAGACGCCGGGAACAGCGACAAAATATAGTACGAAACGCGCGCGGCGAGGCCGGTCTTCTGCATTGCGAAGCCGTAATAGAGCACGGCCAAAAGGATCCACCACGATCCACTCGCAAATCCGCTGAACACCAGCGCAGGTTTGGCGCCCGCGGGAATCAGCAGCGCCATCATCAACACGGACGCGACGCCGTTGTTCATGACGCCAAAGGCCCACAGCACAATGGTGAATGCGGTGATGGCCAGCGCGGTCTGGCCCGGCGCGGGTTAAACCGTGCTGCGCGGGCATGAAGAAAATCGCGAGGCCGATGGCGATGGCGACCAACAACGGCAGCCATTTCACGCGCGTCGCGGTGGTTGGGGCCGGCGGTGCTATCGCGGTCGCCATGAGAAAATCCTACTTGATTGCCGTTGCTTGCGCTTGTTCGGCGCGCATGCGGCGCTGCTCGGCTTGTACTGTGATGAGCGACATCCACATGCCCAGCGGATGCGCGCCCGCCTCCACCAGAGGATGCGGCTTCAGCGATCGCACCGCGTCGATGCTCTCGTCCTTCATGGTTTCGAGCACCTCCGCCTGCTTTTCGTTGAGCCCATACTCAGACGCTAGAGCCGGTGTGTTCTCGAACAAGCGGCGGCGCAGCGGCTGGCTAAAGCGCAGATCATACAGCAGCTTGTTCAGCGGATAGACGGACGGATCGGGATGCCGGTAGAACTGATATCCTTCCGCGCTGCCGAAGGCGAACTTGGCCGCGGGCTCGGGTGTGGTGGGCACGCCCTTCTTGTTGGGGATGAAGCGCATCACCGCGTGGCCGTGATGCCAGGTGGGCTGATAGGTGATCAACTCGCCCGGCTGATGGCCGATGGCGCCGAACAGGATCATCCAGGGCAACATCTCCGTGTTGCCCACTTCGTCCAATTCCTCGTTGGTGAGTTCCAGCAGCGCGTTGTTGTTGCCGCGCTCCATGTGCGCGATGGCCCACCAATCGAAATCGAAAGCCGGCTGCGGATACTTCCACGCTCCGGGATAGTGGGACATGCCGCCGCTAGCGACGATCGCGATTTTATAAGGCGACTGGAGAATGGCATCGCGAATTGCTGCGCCAAGCTGCGCGCACCGCCGAGCCGTGGGCAGCGGTGGCAGATAGGTATTCACGAAAACCGGAATCACTGGAATCGAGCGCCCTTCGATCACCCATTCGTAGACGGCGGCGAACGCGTGGCCCAACTCGGCGTCCTGCGAGTAGGTGAGATCGAAGCCGTCGGCGACCAGCGAGTTCAGGATTTCTTCGGTGAAGCCATGAATCGGAAGCGCGTAGGTCTTACGGGCGAAAGCAGCTTTGGATTTCTCGCCGCCGACGACGGCGAAGGTCGGGACGGCGGAAAGGAAAAATGTTTCCAGGTGATCGCTGCCGATGACCAGCACAGCGTCCGGTTTGATTTCATCCAAGTTCTTGCCGAGCTCGCGCATGGCGGCGATGTCGGCATCGAGCTGGGCTTTATCTTCGCTGGGAGGATAGGTGAATAGCTGCGGGGCGTGAACCGTCGCCGCGGCGAATACAATTTGTCCCATATATTAACTCCTTACAACACTACGGACATCCGAAATTTCCTCGGGGAGTTCTTCAACATACTCCACTCCGAGTTCCTTCAGTTTGGCGCGGAGACCATAAAACTCGACACCCAGCTCGCCCGCGGCAAGGCGCTCGCGGGTTTTTTCTTCCTTGGCAACGCGTTGTTGGCCCGCCTTGGCCACCTCGGCCGCAGTTGCGCGCGGCACCACTACAACGCCGTCGGCATCACCCACAATCACGTCGCCCGGATTCACCAGCATGCCGGCGCACACCACCGGAACATTCACCGAACCGGGGCTCGCCTTCACCGTGCCTTGCGCGGAGATCGCCTTGGCCCAGACGGGAAACTTCATGGCGGTGAGTTCGGTGGTATCGCGAACGCCGGCATCGATGATCAGACCCACCACGCCGTGGGCCTGGCACGAAGTCCCAGCAAGTCGCCGAACATGCCATCGGTGGATTCCGAAGTTGTGACCACCACCAAAACGTCGCCCGGTTTGCAGACTTCGACCGTGCATGGATCATCAGATTGTCGCCGGGATGGCACAACACCGTGACGGCCGGCCCCGATACCCTCGCTGACGGGATAGATCGGCCGCATGTATGGGAACATCACGCCGGTGCGGCCTTGCGCTTCATGGACCGTGGCGACGCCGAGTTCGCCAAGCAGTTTGACCGCCTGAACATCGGGACGCGGGATGCTGCGGACAATTTTGTGAGTCATTCTTAATTGATCTCTCAGGAGAATTCGCTGGCTACCTGCGGATAAACACGCTGGTACGCTTCGGCGTACTTGATTCCTTTTCGGCCCGGAGTTGCGCACGGCCTGCGTACCACGGCGCTTGGCGAGGTCGCGGTAATAATTCCAGAGGTGCTCCTGCGCTTCCATCGACTCCATGGCCTTCTCTTTGATCTCGTACACCGGCGTGATGTCGAGCAGCACTTGCGGCTTGAACTCGCACTGCTCGGGCTGGTGCGGCTCAAAGATGAACACCGGAGGCGCGCCGAGCTGCTTGCCTTCCGCCGGATAACCCGCCGCCTGCGCGTACACGCGGGTTTGCAACGTGAGCATGTTGGCGTAAGGATGGTCGGGGTTGTACGGATCCTCGTAGGAATGCGTCAGGATGACTTCGGGCTGGAGCTTGCGATATTCAACCACCATTTCGTGGATGGTCTCCTCAGACGCCTTGATCGGATAATCGCCCGAGTCGAAGAAACGGATCTCGGCGCCCAAAATTCCACGCCGCGCGCTCGGACTCTTTCTGCCGCTCCTGCTTGACGCCCTCAACGGTCATGCCCTCTTTCTTCCACAGCCGCTCGGATTCGCCGCGCTCGCCGAATGACAAGCACAGAATCCGGACACGGTAACCTTTTTGCGCATACAGCGCGATTGCTCCGCCCGCGCGCCAGACGAAATCGGCGGCATGGGCGCTCACTACCAGAACGGTTTTTGGGGAATCCATAACTTATCGAAGCCTTCAGTTGACCAGCGAAGCCGGATTGGTGACGGCCATGCGCTGGACCTCGGCGGCCGTGAATCCGCCATCCATCAACGTTTGCGCGAACATCGCGAAGCCATCGGAAACCGGCGGATTGATGGTCTGGCCGAGATCGGTGGACAGAACACAACGGTCGGGACCGGCTTTGCGAATGCTCACCATCACTTCATCCCAGGGGGCTTTGCCGGTGTGCATGGTGGTGAAGCAGTGCTCGATGAACGCGCCTTCGTTCGCCAGCTCGGCCTGCTCGTCGGCGGTGAGATTCTGCGACGGGAATTCGGCGTGCGTCACCAGAACGCGCTTCAGCTTCATCTCGCGCGCGCCACGCACCAGAGCGAAAATCTCTTTGCGCCCCAAGTGGCCGGTGGCCAGGATCATATTGTGATGGCCGATAAGCTCGAGACATCGTGCGAGCGGCTTCGTTTAAGTTGCCCTTGTCATCCAGAACGGTTAGCGGCGGCGGGCGCGATGCCCGTGGCGGCCAGTTCGCGCTGGATCTTCGCCCAAAACGGGAGCTTGGTGTTGGGACCATCCACGCGGCCGGCGGTTTCGTTGGCGGCGTCGACGGTAGGCATCCACACGATTTTCGCGCCGGAGCGGCCGGCCAGCTCCACGGCTACCGGGTTCAGCCCACCGACGCTGTGATTCAAGCGTGATGGCGCCGAAAGCTTGTATGCCAGGCACGGCTTTGGTGACAACTTTGGCGCGCTCGGCGGTCGGGAAGTAGTGCGATTTCAGAACGAAGCCCTTCAGCTTTCGTTTCAAAAACTCGTGTGCCAGATCGATGTCGTCGATGCGCCGTTCGATGACGTCGGGAGCCACATGAACCTGCAGATCGTAGCCGCCTTCGATCGCTTTCCACGCTGCGTCGGACGCGGACGTGGATGTTGCCGTAACCGCTGGTGCGCTCATTGCAAGGGCAGTATGACAGGCGGCGAAGATCGGTGTCAAGTTTCTGATCTGTCAGATTTCGTTGAGTTTTCAGGCAAAAAAAGCGGGGTTTGGAACGGGAGCTAGACCGGAGGCTTGTTCACCTTGACATTCTAGGGGAAGCGCTGTATCGTGATCTTACCTAGAATGTCTACTAAAGAGCAACGCGAGCGCATCGAGCTGCTGCAAGGTACCCTGGATTTGCTGATTCTCCGCACGCTTATGCCTGGGCCGGCGCATGGCCACGCCATCGCCCGGGCGATCGAGGTCACTTCCGAGGATGTGTTGCAGATCGAACAGGGCTCGCTTTACCCGGCTCTGCACCGGCTCATCAAGCGGGGCTGGATTTCGGTGGAAGAGGGCACGTCGGAAAACAACCGCAGGGCCAAGTTCTACCGGCTGACCGCCCAGGGGCGGAAGCAACTCGCGCTTGAGACCAATAAGTGGGACAAGCTGGCGGGAGCGATCGCGCGTATTCTCCGCCCTGCCGGGCAGGAGAGCGAATCATGAAGCGCCGCAAGCGCATGCTCGAGGAACTGGACCAGGACATGCGCGATCACATCGAGAAGGAGACCGAGGACAACATCGAGCGGGGCATGTCGGCGGAGGAAGCGCGCCGCGCAGCGATACGCAAGTTCGGTAACATGACTCGGCTCAAAGAAGAGACGCGGGAGGTATGGACCTTCATTTGGTTGGAGCAGTTGCTGCAGGACACCCGCCTTGGCCTGCGCAGACTGCGTAAATCCCCCGGCTTCACGGTCATCGCCATTCTCACATTGGCCCTCGGCATCGGCGCGAGCACATCGATATTCTCGGTAGTGAATGCGGTTTTACTGGCGCATTTGCCCTACAAAAATCCTAGCCGTCTCTCGATGATCTGGGGCACGAATGCCAGCCGCGGAGTCGACAAGAGTCCGGTGTCTCCGGGCGACTACTTCGAATGGAAGCAGAAGAACACTGTGTTTCAGGACATCGCTGCATCGCGCGACGACCAAGTGACACTCACCGGAGTTGGAAATCCCCAATTGCTGGTCGGTTATGATTTCGCCGCGAACTATTTCTCCATACTCGGGGTTTCTCCAGAACTCGGCCGCACTTTCAGCGCTGAGGAAGACCGCCCGGGCGGACCCAAAGTCGCCGTATTGAGTGACAAGCTCTGGCGCGGCACGTTCCTCGCCGATCCGGGGATCGTAGGGAAGGCCATCACGCTGGACGGCGAGCCTTACACCGTGATCGGCGTCATGCCCAGGAGTTTTGACTATCCGCCGAGCGTCCGAATATGGATGCCGATTGCGCTGCCTGGTTCCTCCGCAGGCGATTACCAACATCATTACGTCCGCGTGATGGGCCGCCTAAAGCCGGGAGTGGCCGTGGAGCAAGCTCAAGCCCAAATGACGGCCCTCGCGCTGCAGATCGACGGGGAACATCACACGACAGACGCCGGGAACGGCGTCAACATTACGCCGCTGCGGGAGCAATTGGTGGGCGACATTCAGACGCCATTGTTCGTGCTGATGGGAGCGGTTGGATTTGTGCTGCTGATCGCGTGCGCCAACGTCGCGAGCTTGCTGCTGGCGCGCGCCACAACACGTCACAAGGAGATCGCCGCTTGCGCGGCTTTAGGCGCCAGCCGCGGGCGATTGCTGCGCCAATTCCTCACCGAGAGCCTGATGCTGTCTTTGGCGGGAGGGGTGCTCGGGATTGCCTTGGCGCTGTGGTGTACAAATTTTCTCGTTTCGATCTTTCCGAACAATATTGCAAATCTAAGCATTCCCCGCGTCGAGCATATTCCCATCAACGTGCCGGTTCTGCTCTTCGCTCTGGCTGCCGCCGTTCTCACGGGACTGCTCTTTGGCGTCGCGCCTGCCATGCAATCGGCTAGCGCTAATGCGGCTGAAGTTCTCAAGGAATCCAGCCGCGGCTCAACGCCGGGTTCTCGCTCCGCTAGGCTTCGCAGCGTCCTGGTTGTGGCTGAAATCGCCTTATCGCTCGTCTTGCTGGCGGGCGCGGGATTGCTGATCGAAAGTTTCGAACGCATCGCCCGCGGCAATCTGGGTTTCCAGCCTGACCATGTGCTGGGCGTGGAAGTTTTCCTGCCATCGAACCGCTATCCGGAGAGCCAGCCAGATAAACAACGCGCCTTCGTGGCAGATGTTCTGCGGCGGATGAAATCCCTGCCTGGGGTTCAGTCGGTGGGCGCCGTCAGCACTCTTCCACTCACTGGTTTTTGGGGCGAAACGGATTTTCTCGTGGAGGGGCGGCCGTTACCGAAGTCCGGCGAAACACCCACTGCCGATAACCGATTTGTGACGCCAGGTTATTTCTCCACGATGCGCGTTCCGCTGCTCGGCGGGCGCGATTTCACTGACGCAGACCATGACGGCGGCCGGAAGGTGATGATCGTCGACGAGACCCTGGCGCGGCAGTATCTTGGCGGCAACCCAGTAGGAAAGCGATTGAACTTGGGCACGCCGGAAAAGGCCGAGTGGTGGGAAGTGATCGGCGAAGTGGGTAATGTCAAGGCGTTCGGGCTGGAACAGCCGGGCCTCCTAACGCTCTACCGCCCGTACGCGCAGCGTCCGCTGGTGCTTGTAGCATTCACGATTCGCACCGCCGGCGATCCCAGCGGGCTCCTAAAATCCGCGCAACAGGCAGTGTGGGACGTTGACAAAGATCAGCCCATCTTCCAAGCGCTCCCTATGAGCACGCTCGCCGCCCAATCCGTAGCGTTGCGGCGCGTCAGTACTTTGCTCTTGGCGGCATTCGCTGCGCTCGCGCTGGTACTTGCCGCCGTCGGTATTTATGGCGTCATGGCGTATTCGGTAGCCTGGCGAACTCATGAAATTGGCACCCGCATGGCGCTGGGAGCGCAGCAGAAAGACGTTTTGCGGCTGGTGTTAGGTCAAGGCGCGCGCTTGACGATCGCCGGCGTCATCATCGGTGTAATCGCGGCGCTGGTGCTGACGCGATTCATGGCCAGTATTCTTTTCGGCATCAGCTCAAGCGATCCGCTGACCTTTGCCGGCGTTGCGATTCTGCTCAGCTTCATCGCGCTGGCCGCTTGCTACTTTCCGGCGCGCCGGGCTATGCACATCGACCCGATGGTGGCGCTCAGATACGAATAGCTAAAAGCGAACGTGCAGCGCGATCTGGACCACCCTTGGACTAATTGTAGTGGAGACCTGTCCGAAGGTGGAGTCGAAGATATTGGTATCCGGATTACCGAAGTTCGCATGGTTGAAGACGTTGAATGCGTCCAAACGAAGCTCCGCGTCCAGCCGATCCTTGTCGAAGAACTTGAAATGCTTGGCGAGAGCGATATCCATGTTGATAAAGCCGGGGCCGCGAATGGCATTGCGGCCCAGCGTACCTTCGGTGAACTGCCCGACCAGCGCCGCGGCATTGGTTTGGGCCGTATTGTCCAGGTTCACCAGCCGCTGGTAGGAGAGTGCCGTGGGATTGAAGTAGTAATTGCCGACGTTGCCGCCGATATTCTGCTGGCCGCGGGGATTGTATGTGGCTACGTTCGGCAATACCAGATCGGCGCGCACCAAATTGGGGTCGCCGTCTCCTGCCGGACCCGGATCCGTAGGCGTGGCTTGTAGTCCGGCGAGCACATCTAGCGGAAAGCCGGTGCGCCAAGTCACGATCGGGTACAAGCTCCAACCTCTTGTCAAGAATTTTGGGCCGCTCTGCCAGGCGCGATCGAACGGAAGATCCCATCCACCGGAGAACGCGATCACCTGACGCACATCGGTGTCTCCGGAAGCCCAGAAGTAATTCTCGTCGTAATAAGGCACCTGGTAGTTCCGCTGCCGGAAGCCCGATACATTGTCCAGCTCGTGCGACCAAGTATAGGCAAAGGTATAAAACGCACTCCCCAGCTTTGAACCGGAATAGCGCCGGGTCAGGCTGACTTGCAGGGCATTGTAATTCGCTACTCCGACATTCTTGAATTCCAGCATTTGCGAAAATACGGAATTCGAAGGATCTGTATTGTAAAGGCGCGTGTTGGAGCCCAGGGGAAACGGATTGACATCCACCAGCGACGTCAGTTTGTGCGCGTCATAGCCGATGTAACCAGTCTCGAGAACCATGCCAGCGGGCAACTCCTGCTGGATGTTGAAATTGTATTGATAAACATAGGGCGTGCGGAGATGTGGATCAACCAGGAAGAGACCGCCCGTACTTCCGAACGGTTCGGACCCGGCAAAACTGGCCGTTGAACTTGGGGTCGTCGAAGGGAACGTGTTTGGAGTCCCTGTGTTGTTGGTGCCGAAAGGATTGGACAGATATCCGGTAGGACCGGTCTCAGTCCCGCTCAGGGCGTTGAAGTAAAGGCTGGGCTCATTGTAGAAGGGTGGGGATCCATTGAATTGAAGATTGTCTTCACCCTTGAGGATGTCGTAGAAGACCCCGAAGCCTCCGCGAACCGCGGTCTTGGCGTTACCAAAGACATCCCAGGCGAAACCGAAGCGGGGCGCCCAATCGTTCTTATCGGGGAAGTTCACGCCCTTGGGCGCGCCGGGGTCGCCCGGAAAGACTACGCCCGGGGGCGCGTTGACAAAACGCGTGCTCTGGTCGCCGGGTATGAAGCTGAACTCTCTTCCCTGCGTATCGTACTTCGGTTCCGCATATTCGTAGCGGATGCCGATGTTCAAAGTGAGCCGGCGGGTCACGTGAAAGTCGTCTTGAGCGTAACCCGCAATTTGGTGCGTCCGGATATTACTGAGCGCGTTAGCGGCTTGATAGTAGTTATCCGGCAATCCGAAAAGGAAATCGGCCAGATCGGTCATCGAGCCAACGCTCGTTCCGGGCCCATAGAAAAAGAAGGCTCCGTCCCCAAAGTAGTCATACTGCGTATTGTTCTGATACGGAGAAAAGTAGAAGCCGAACTTCATATTGTGACGGCCCTTGGTCCATGTGAGATTGTCGTAATAAGAGTAAATCGTATTCGCGAACGACGTTGGGCCGCCGTAGCTGAAGCCGGTATAGAGGTTAGTGCCATAAAACCAAAGCTCGGGAGGTCCGGTGACAATATCGGGCGTGATATTGATCCCGAGATCCGCGGGAGTTACTTTGCTCAACGCCGTAGTCGGGGCGTCCTGGCTGGAACTGGAGCGGACGGCGGTTATTCGCGTCTCATTTAAAAGAGCGGGCGTGAAGACGTGCGTGTAATTGATGTTTCCGGAATACGTCTGGAGAAAATTCGCGCCAGTGTAGCCGCTGACGTTGGCAAAGCCATAAGGATAGGTAATGTCGCTATCATGAGCCGTGAAAGTCGCTGAAAGAGTGTCGCGGCTGGAAATCGCATAATCGAGTTTCCCGAGGTATTCATTATTGTTGTTGACCGCGGAAGAGGTAGGGAAGAGAAAGCCACTGGGCGAGGTGGGAATAAGACCGTACTTAAAGTAAGCTTGCGCGACCGGATCGATGCTGGAAGGGTTAATGATCCCTTGGGCGGCAAGCGAGGGGTTTGGCTGATAGTAAGGGTTTGCCTGAAGAAACGCGACGACGTTGGGATCGGGGCCGCCATTGACTGCTTGCGAGAAATTTCCCTGGGCCTCGGCCGGCGTGAAGGTATTGACCTTACCCTCAAGCTGCACTTGCGTTTGTCTCTGGCCCTGATAGGAGAAGAAGAAGAAAAGCTTGTTTCGCACCAAGGGGCCGCCCAAGGTGCCGCCGTACTGGTTCCGTTGGAGGATCGCCCGGGGCAGTCCCTGCTGGTTATTAAAGAAGTCGTTCGCGTCGAAGTCGGTATTGCGCACGTAGTCGTAAATGGTGCCGTGAAACTGGTTGGTCCCGCTCTTACTGACGACGCTGACGATTCCGCCGGCGTTGCGGCCGTATTCGGCGGTATAGGTGCTTTCGAGCACGCGGAATTCCGCGACCGCATCGGGATTGGGATCGACAACGACGCCGTTTGAGAGCAGGTCGTTATTCAAACCGCCGTCCAGTAGATACGTCACCGAGTCGGTGCGCCCGCCACCAATGCTATAGTTGCCGGCGGCTCCGGAATCCGGATTAGTTGGTGTCACGCCAGGCTGCGAGGCGAGTAGATCCAGCGTGTCGCGTCCGTTGAGAGGGAGCTCGAAGATGGCCTCGCCGGAGACCGTGCCGCCGACGGTAGAGTTGCTTGTCTCAACGCCCGTGGCCCGGCTCTCGACGGTGACCTGGGTGGTGGGGGCCCCCACTTCCAGGGTGATATCCACTCGGAGGGTCTGATTAATCTCGAGAGCGTTGGCAGGTCTGGTGATGCTCTTGGCGAATCCGGCAGACTCGGCGCTCACTTCGTAATGTCCGATAGGAAGCTGCAGCACCTGGTAAAAACCCTGGCTGTTCGTGGCGGCCTGCTTGGTTGTCTTTGTGTCGAGGTTGGTTACGACGATCTTCGCGCCGGGGACGACCGCGCCGCTCGCATCCGTGATATTCCCGGCTATTTTGCCGGTGGCGTCCTGCGCCCAAGCGGCCGGCGCCAGGAGGAACAGTGAAAATAGAGCCGTTGTGGCGCTCGCGCAAAAAGAGAATTTGAATTTGTCCATTTCGATTTCGTCTCCCTCGATGGATTTAAGACTTTCCACGCTCGCGGCGAGCGGAACAGGGATCGCCGAACCAACAACCTCGCAGGGCCATAAAGTGGTCCGAGTGTACGCTACAGAACGCCCCTAATTTTGGCGATGGTAACACAGTTGTAGGACTTTATCGAGTTTGTGAAAGTTTTAACGTGCTGGACCGGAGACGGGCTGCACGATTCATGCGAGGTTCATTCGTTGGAGCAGCGCCGGGTAGCGCGGATCGGAGCGAAGATTCTCAAAGAGGGCCGTACACTTCAAGCCGATCACCTGTTGATCGCGTTGGTCAATTGCCCGGTCCGCCCATTGGAAAGCTTCGTCCAGGTTGCCGAGGGCACAGTTCACGATGGTGAGCGGTCCGGCCGACGAATTCGTTTTGGCGGCCATCGCTTCAAGTTCCGCCAGAACACCCCGCGCGGCATCCGTGCGCCCCGTCATAGCAAACACAGCTCCGGCCCACGCCAGTGAAAGAGGATAGCGCCCATGCAGCTGAAGCGCGCGCTCGGCCAGATCGACGGCGTCATGGGAGCGGCCCTGGCAGGCCAGTATATAGCTAAGAACGAACTGCGCAAGAGAATAATTCGGATTCATGTCGAAGCTACTCCTTGCAACATTGGCAGCCTCCTCATAGCGCCCGGTGAACGACAGCAGATAGGCGCGGACGACGCCGTAGGACTGCGAGAGTGGGTCAAGTTCTAGCGCGTGCTCAAGTTCCGAGAGCGCCTCGGTGATTCTGCCGGTAGGGCGTAAACACCAATAGGCATAGGAGAAGCGGACGGCTGCGGCTGCGGGATTGGAGGCGATGGCGCGGAGGTAATGTTGCTCGGCAGCCGCCCAATCATAGTCCAGTGCGGCGCAGATCTGGCCGGCAACGGCGTGGGCTTCGGGCAGCAACGGATCCAATTCGAGAGCGCGCAGCGCCGCCTGACGGCCTAGTTGAAGCGCCTGGAGTGTGCCAGCAGATGCTACGCCGGCGGCCTGCCAGACGTGGTACTCGGCGAGGGCCGCATATGCAGGAGCATATTGCGGGTCCAGCGCAATGGCGCGCTCGAAGCATTGACGGCCGCGATCGTTAGAGGCCGGTGTGTACTGGGTCAAATGGTGCCGGCCTTCCAGCGTGGCTTCGTAGGCGGCCACATTGGTGGCGGCGCGCTTCACTAACGAATGGCCCGTCAGGTTCAACTGCAGTTGCTTGACGATGGCGGCGGAAATTTCATCCTGGATGGCGAAGACGTCGGTCATTTCGCTTTCGTAGCGCTGCGACCATAGATGCGTGCCGTCTTGGGCGCGGATCAGCTGGGCGGTGACGCGGATGCGCGGGCCGGCCCGGCGTACGCTGCCTTCCAGAACGCTGGAAACTCCCAAGGTTTCGGCGATCTTGCGGATATCTTCGTTCTTGCCCTTGAAGGCGAAGGCGGAGGTGCGCGCGATCACTTTCAGATCGGGGACCTGGGTGAGCGCGTTGATGATTTCTTCGGCCAGACCGTCCGAAAAATACTCGTCCTCCTGGTCGCGGCTCATGTTGGCGAAAGGCAAAACTGCGATGGATGGCACGCGGTCTGTCGGCAAGGCTGGCGTGTCGAGGTGCGACAGCGGCGCCGCGCCCGGCGAGCTGATCGCGCTGTTTGCGGCCAGTAAAGCGTCCTTCAATTGCGCCATGGACTGGAAACGGTCGGCGGGCGATTTTTGCAGGCAGCGCGCCAGAATGCTTTGCAATGGCGGCGCCACCGGGAGCAGTGCGGGCTCCTTGTGCAGAATGGCGGCCATGATGGCGATCGCGGAATCTCCGGTGAAAGCGCGGCGTCCGCTCAGCATTTCGTAAAGGACCACACCGAACGAGAAGACATCCGAGCGCGCATCCACGGGCTTCGCTTCGGCCTGCTCGGGAGACATGTAGGCGGCGGTACCCAGGATGGTGCCAGCCTGGGTCATGCCGATGGATGCCGTCGCGTCCGCCGCTGCTCCCTGACCGTCCGCGTCGCGGCTCAACTGTGCGAGCCCGAAATCGAGCAGCTTGATGCCGGACGCCGTCACCAGGATGTTGGCGGGTTTCAGATCGCGATGCGTGATGCCCTTGGCGTGGGCGGCCGAAAGCGCATCGGCGATCTGCACGGCATGGCGCAGCGCGGCATCGGGATGCAACGGACCGGCGAGTGGAGCGCCCTCGATGAACTCCATGACCAGGTAATCCGGCCCGACGTCGTAAACCTGGCAAATATTAGGATGATTCAGCGCCGCGATGGCTTTGGCTTCGCGCTCGAAGCGCTCGGAGAACTGCGCCGCGGAGACCTTGATGGCGACGACACGATTCAAGCGCGGATCGCGAGCCCGATACACTTCTCCCATGCCGCCCGCCCCGATGAGAGCAAGGATTTCGTAGGGACCGAGTTTCGTGCCGGCGGGGAGTGGCATAGGTTGGGCTCACTCAGTTTAGCCGATCAAGCTGCTAGAATTTTCGGTACGATGCGCGTAGGCGATCTTCTGTGCTTGGTCCTCTCGTCATTTTCGCTAGCCGGCTCGCTGGCTGGCCAGACAGCGCAGAATCCGCTGCCGAATTCGGAGCTAAAAGCTCCGGAGGGGCAAAAGGTCCAATTTAAGTTCCAAACGCTGCCCAACAGCGTTCAGATCTATACCTGTAAGCAAACCGGTCAAACCTTCGCCTGGTCGGGACCCGACCCCGATGCGATCCTGACGAACTCCGAGAAGACGCTAACAGTGCACCATTACAAAGGACCGACCTGGGAAGCGACGGATGGCAGTTTGGTGCGGAGCGATGGCAAGCTGGCGAAGCATTTTATGGCGGATAAAGAAGACGCGGTTCATTGGTTGGAATTGCCCGCCAAAGATGCAACCAAGCAGTTCGGGAAAGTGACGTTCATTCATAGAGTCGGTACGTCTGGGGGGCTTCCGCCTTCTGATAAGGCCTGCAATGCACAACATGCCGGCGACCAGGAGCGAGTGAATTACTCCGCTACGTATCTGTTCTACGTTCCGAAGTAGAGGCTCCACTTTCCAGGTGTGCCATCTCAGCCGCGTCCGATGAACGGCATCTTGGTTGCCATGATGGTCATGAATTGCACGTTCGCCTCCAGCGGCAGGTTCGCCATATAAAGGACCGCGTCGGCCACCAGCTTGACGTCCATGCGGGGTTCGGGCGCTATGCTGCCATCGGCTTGCGCGACGCCCGCGGTCATGCGCTCGGTCATCTCGGTGGCCGCGTTGCCGATGTCGATCTGCCCGCACGCGATGTCGTATTTGCGGCCATCGAGCGAGATGCTCTTGGTGAGGCCCGTGATGGCGTGCTTGGTCGCGGTATAGGGCGCGGAGTTGGGGCGGGGCGCGTGCGCCGAAATCGATCCGTTATTAATGATGCGCCCGCCACGCGGCTGCTGCGACTTCATGAGGCGGACAGCCTGCTGAGCGCACAGGAATGCGCCGGTGAGGTTGACGGCCACCACCGCGTTCCACTGTTCATAGGTCAGATCTTCCATGGGAATGCCGGGAGCGCTGGCGCCAGCATTATTGAACAGAAGGTCCAGGCGTCCGAACGCTTCCTTCGTTCGAGCAAACAGCGCGGACACCGCCTCGGGCTGCGTGACATCAGTGGGGACTGCGAGCATTGGTGCACCCGCATGAGCGGCCATCGCGGCGGTGCTTTCCAATTCGGCGTTCCTTCGTCCGGCCAGCACCACGGAAAAACCGGCGGAGTTCAACGCGAGACTCACGGCACGGCCGATGCCGCTGCCAGCACCAGTGACAACTGCGACGCGCGTCATAAAAGCTCCCAAAACCGAATCACGACTTTGTCCGGATATCGTTCGCCGACGCCCAGGATGATGGCGCGTGTCAGCCAGACGCATTCTGCGGCGCTGGTTTCAAAAGTGGCGACGGAGCGGAAATAGTATGAGCCGGGATCCACTCGTTCTCCGCGATTTAAACGCTCGAGTATTTGGGGTGGGCCGTGGCGCAAGCCGTGATTCATAACGTAGATGAGCGCGCCTTGATCGGTCTCGATGGTATAGCGCGCGTCGAGACTGGCTGCCCCGCCGGAATGCAAAATCTGCCAGTCCGCGCCGCCTGGCACGATGCGACCATGCAGCCGTTCGCCGTCCACTCGGCCGCCCGTAATCGGGATCACGCGCCGGTGGCCGTGCTGCGTCTCGCCAAAATCGAGCGGCGCGCCGACTTCCGCCTGCATCTCAAACGCGAATCGCAGATCGGGCGGCGTTCACAGGTTAATAAGCGCTGGCTTCATTCAAGGCTTCGATCGAAGCCGGGTCGAGTTGAAGATTCGCGGCGTCCACCAGATCCTTCAGTTGCTCCACGCTGGTCGCGCTTGCGATGGGGGCCGTGATGCTCGGGCGCGCGATGAGCCAGGCGATGGCCACTTTCCCCGGCGTGGAATGAAGCTTGGCGGCAACTTGGTCCAACGCCGCCAGAATCCGAAACCCGCGCGCGTCCAAATACTTCTTCACCATCTGCCCGCGCGGGCCTTTGGCCAGATCGCTTTCGGATCGATACTTGCCCGTCAAAAATCCGCTGGCCAGGGCAAAGTAAGGAATCACTCCAATGCCTTCCTTCAAGCAAACTGGCTCGAGATCCTGTTCGTAGGCGGCGCGCTCGTAAAGATTGTAGTGCGGCTGCAGGCACTCGTAGCGCGGAAGCCCGTGCTGCTTGCTCACCTTGAGCGCTTCGGCCAGGCGCTCCGCGCTGTAATTGGACGCGCCGATCGCGCGCACCTTGCCTTGCTTAATCAAGTGATCGTAAGCTTCGAGCGTTTCCTCCAATGGGACGCTCGGATCGTCCTTGTGTGATTGATATAAATCGATGTAATCGGTCTGCAGGCGCTGCAGCGAGTCTTCCACTGCGCGCAGAATGTAGGCTTTCGAAAGTCCCTGCTTGTCCGGCGCGAGTTCGATGCCGACCTTGGTGGCGAGAATCACTTTCTTGCGGTTGTGGCTGCGCTTAAACCAGTTGCCGAGCACGATCTCGGACTCGCCGCCCTTGTGCCCCGGGACCCAGCGCGAATAGACGTCGGCGGTGTCGATGAAATTGAATCCCGCTCCAACAAAAGCGTCCAGGATCGCGAAGGAAGCAGGCTCGTCGGCGGTCCAGCCAAAAACGTTACCGCCAAGGCAAATGGGAGAGACTTCGAGGCCTGACCCTCCCAGCTTACGGGTCTTCATTGAAATTGATTGCTCCTAAGTAAATTTGAGCGCGACCAGGGGGTCGCGCGCGGACGCGGGCGTCCGCCCCACTTATTCACGAGGCGTCCGCCCCACGATTATTCGCCCTTGCATTTCCCGCCCGGGCAGCGGTTGTTCTCTTCGCAGACGTACTCGTAGATTCCCGCCGCGTCCCAATCCGGATGCAAGGCCATGGTGAAGTCCTGCGTCCACGGGGCGGTGAAAACTTTCGGGTCGTCGATGGTCAGAGCATAAGACAGCGTCTTGCCGTCCAGCCAGCGCATGCGCTCCACGGTGCGCAGAGCGTCGCTGTGCATGCGGTACTGATTTTTGTCTGAATAGTAGAAATCGTCTAGCCCCCAGCGCTTGAAGTTCGTGCTCTCAACCACCAGTGTGTCGCCTTCCCAATGTCCCACCGGATCGCCGAGATAGGTCGGCTCGATTCCCGTGCGATGGGCACGTCCATCCAGCGGAATGATGCGCGTCATGCGCTGGAATTCATGGACGATGATGAGATAATTTTTGTTCTGCACGAACTGGACCGCGTTGGCGGAGAGCATGCCCGATGGAAATCCGGCCGGCATGCAAAACTCGCGTGGCTCGTCGTGGCGGGGATCGCCGGTAGGGGGCTCAAAGAACGGCATGCCGCCAGGTTTGAACGGAGCGAATTTCTTGCGATCGAAAACGGTGGCGGAGCATTTGCAGCGTTCGCCCTCACTGGACTTCGGCCACTCATAGACGCCGCTGAAGTCCGGCTTGCCGTCGGCGGTGCGCGGCAATCCCGTCGCGCCGGAAGCCTTCGCGGTCTGAGGCTGCAAACGCGCGGGTGAGAGAACCAAGCCCGCTAGTAGCGCTCCGAACGCCATGCGGCGCCCGATCCAATCGGCAGATTTTTTGCTCATGATCGACCTCAGTTCTTCTTGGAATCCGGCTCCTGGCTGGCGGTGAACACCTGGCGGCCGTCGGGAAACGTCACCTTGGTTCCGTTCGCGTTGTCCGAGCCGTCCTTGGCGCGGAACCCCTCGACATTGATCATCATTCCCGGCTGGATGACATCCTTATTAATACCGCGGCGCATGAGTTGCCCGGGCGCGCCCCCCGAGAATGCCCAGTGCGTGGTCTTGCCATCGGCGGTCTTCTCGTCGACGTAAAACCAGATGTGGGGATTCATCCATTCCACTCTTGTCACCACGCCCGATATCTTTACTGGTTTGGTGTCGTCGTACTCCGCGGAGAAGGAGTGATGGGCCAGGACGGGCAAGGCTCCCATCGCCAGGCCGAAGACGAGAAGTGAAGTTTTCATTTGGGGGCCTCCGAACGGCAGGATATCGCGAGTTCGTCTGCCAGCGCAAGGCTGGCGGTTCCGCTACGGCGCCACAGCGGGCGGGACGTTCAGGAGACCGGTCACGGTTTGTATCCGCACGTCGGGTCTCATTTCAAATATATTGAGGCCGCTCATCAATTCTCTCCCATCGCCCGACATAGCAACCCAATCGGCGACAATTGTGCCCTGACAATGGCGGACCTCACCCTTGCGACGCATTCGTACGCCCGGCATGAAGCGCTGCGATGCGCCCGCGTGTGCCGAAAGATCCGCCTGCCCTTGTAGCAGACTGAAGCGATCGCGAAAACGAATATCGGATGCGGCGATCCGCGCGAATTCGGCGTCGCGAGCCTGGTGGTCCGCGATGGCCCACGCGTCGAACCAGGCATCGATCAAGCCGGCAGCATCGGCGAAAACCTCATCGGCCACCACGTTGGCAAACAGCGCGAGCTGAAAGCGCCAGCCCTGCACATGCTCATCGCGCGCGGGCGCATCGGCAAATTCGTGCAACAGGTACAGCCGCGTTGCGGCGCCCGGCCGCCTCCAGCCGGATGGTCACGCGCGAACCCCCGGAGGGATCGGCTTGCCGTTGGCGTGTCCCCAGGTAAACATGATGCGATCCGGCGGGGCGATTTCGAGCACTTCACCCACCACCTCCACGGCGTTCGGGTGACGGATGTAAACCTTGCCGCCCGGGTGTGGCTCGATGGTCGAACCGGCGCCCCACCATTTCGCCCAGCGCCCACTGTCGGTAAAATACCGGAACACGGTCTCACGCGGCGCTTGAATCTCAACCGATCGCTCGACCTTATATTTGAGGTCCATGCTATGTTCTGCCTTTCTTCTTTGTCAGCTTTGTCAGCCGTTGGCGCGGCCGGGGTCCGCGGCGCGTCTCCTCCAGCTCCGCTTCCAGCTTCAGGGCCCACAACTTGTCGTCCCACATCTGTTCCAACATCTTGCTTAGCTCGCCCAGCGCCTCCGGTCGCGCCCGATAAAACCGGTTCCTGCTTTCAGCGCGCGTCCGGATCAGGCCCGCTTCCACCAGCGTCCGAAGCTGCAATGAAACCGCGCCGAACGTTACGTCCGCCATCGCCCGGTGGATGGCCCCGGCGGTTAGTTCTTCCTTCCAGACCAGTCGCAGGATCTCGCGGCGGCGAGGCGAAGCAATCGCGGCCAGAATCGCGGCATGGGAGGGCATGTGCATACTTTAGATTAAACTAAAACATACGTCAAGGCCCTTGGGACTAGCCCGTATTGGCAGCAATCTCGGATACAATGGTTGACCGAAGGAGCGTCACCATGTCAGCAGGTCCATCCGATGCCCCAGTTCCACCCCTAAGCCTTCGCAGCTACGTCGAAGGCGACGCCACCATTGTCCAATGCACGGGCAAGCTGACCGCCGGCCTCACGAGCATTCTTCGCGACGAGGTCAAGCGGCTGATTCCGGACTCCAAGAAGATCGTTCTCGATCTCACCAACCTCACGCAGATGGACAGCATGGGTCTGGGGACAATCATGGCCCTGTACGTCTCAGCCAAGACCTCCGGCACGACGCTGATTTTGGTCAACCTGAGCCCACGCGTTCGCGACTTGTTCCGCATCACCAACGTGTGGTCGGTCTTGGAAGTTTACGGCGAGAACATCATCCGGATGCCGTGAGTTCGTTCAGGCGTGAACCGGGTCTTCGCTGAAGGAGGAGGTCGCTGCCCTGGCCATTCCGTTTTAGCTCTAGCCGTTGACCACATGGCGTTCGTACCAGCTTTCGACCGTCGTTCGATGGAGTGCCATCCAGGCGTGGTCGACCGAAGTCGAAGGGAAGTGCATCCTTCTGAGGCCATGAGATCGCGACGTGTGGGGCACCTGACCCGCTCAGTCCACCCCCCTTTTGCGTCCTCTTTTATTAAGTAGCGATTCTTAGTCGGTCGATTCTGCATCGGGCAAGTGCACGGCGGCGACGGCTTCCGGCGGAGCTAAAGGCAACGCGAGGAAAAAGGCAGTCATTCCGGATTGGCTTTCCACCCACACTCTGCCCGCATGGGCTTCCACAATTCTCTTCACGATCGACAATCCCAAGCCCGAGCCCGTCGGCCCCTGGCGAGCCGGATTTGCCCGATAAAATCGCTCAAAGATGCGCTCGCGATCCGATGGATGAATGGTGGGGCCCTCGTTTCGCACTGAGATGGTGGTCTCCGCGCCGCCCGGCTCCACACAGATGTCGATGGGCGTGCCGGGAGCGGAGTATTTGAAGGCGTTGTCGACAATCTGTCCCAGAGCATTGAAGATGAGCTTGCGATCGCCCAATACCGGCCTCTCCCCGTCGAAGCAGGAAACACGCAAGCGGGTCTCGGATTGCTGAAAGTCCAAAGTATGAATCGTCTCGTCAACAACGTCGGAGAGGCGCAAAACTTCGTGCTTGGGTGCGATGGTGGAGGTGTCGAGCTTGGCGGTCTTGAGAAGCTGCGACGCCATATCACTCAGCCTTTTGGATTGCTCGTCCAGGAGGTTCACGAGCATCGTCTGGGTTTCAGAAAGGCCTCCCAGCGCTACGAGTCCTGAACTAGCCGCCCAAATTGTTGCGACTGGCGTCTTAATTTGGTGTGCCAATGAATCCAGAACGGCCGCACGCAGTTGTTCAGTCCGGCGCGCCGCTTCGGCGTGATGTTCCCTCTCAACAGAGCGGAACCGCTCGAAAGATATAGCGCACGAGGACGCCAGCGCGGCCGCTGTCAACGATCGCACCGCATATCCGCACAAGACCAATCCTCCCGCAGGCTGGAGATCCACCCGCAGCACGCAGAACCAACTTTGCAGCAGCGGATCAAATTCGTTGGACTCGCGAACAAACGCTTGGCGAGCATGCTCTTCGGCGTCGGACGTTGTTTCTCCGGCGGAGTAGGTTTTGCCGGAAGGTGCGTCAAAAAAGGTCACGGCTTTCAGGTCGAACAGGTCGCGAATGACGGACACCAGCATGTTGCCTGGATCCTGAGATCGATTCAAGAGGAATATCCGAAGCGATACCTCGTACAGTCTTTCCGCCTCGCGCCGTTCCCGGATTGCCTCAGCCGCCTTTTCCGCAGCGGCGTTCGATAGCCGGCTGATTACCAATGCGGTGAGCTCGAAAGCGCCCAGGGCGACCCAGTTCGCGGGATCGCTTACCGAGAAACTAAAGGTGGGTGGTACGAAAAAGTAGTTGAGGCACGCTGCTGAGGCTACCGAGGCGATGGTGGCAAACCAAAATCCGCTGCGCATCGCGGTGGCGATCACCAGAATGAGATAGAGAAAGCCGGTGGTGGCTAAGTTCAGCCGAAAGTGTAAGGCGAGCCAGGTACAAGCTGCTAGGAATATTAAGGGAACACAAAGCCGTGCGAGCGTACGCAAACGTTGGCCTCGTCCGGGACAGTCCGGCGCATGTTCTTATCCATCCCCATAGCACCGAGGCTGTATCAGATCTGCATCGAACAGCGTAACACTCTTGTTTTCAAATATATCACACGGACGACGCCGCGTTTTTATACTTCTTTCATCATCTTTATGCGTTTTTCATGCCAGTTGAACCATACTGCTTCGAAGACCTTTTCAAGGAGAGCCTGCCACCAACAGAGTGGCGTCGCGTCTGTCTCTGAAAAGTAGGGCGTTACCGGCGCCCTGCGTTCAGAGGGAAGTCGGATGTGCTGCAGCTCCGTTCGTCTGCATCGCGATCAGGTCGAAAATTCTACATACGTCGCTTGGATTCACCTGCTGACGTCGGTGAGATTAGGGGGAACTGTCAGCCTTGGCTGTGATTACGCACAACGCTTCGCCGGCAGCAGCTTCCAACTCGCCCCTCCGTTCCGAGGTAGCGCGCCGCGAAGCCTTCGATGCACGGTCGAAGAGACAAAACAGTCTCAAGCAGGGAACTGAGCGGTCCTGGTGGCGTTCATTACAGTGGTGCGCGCTTGGAAGCCTCGGCGTGGCGATGATCACCGGGGCCGGGTTCCGGCTGCAGTTCAATTTCGCGGCCGCAAGCTTTTGCTATCTGTTATTGATTGTTGGGCAGTCGCTGACGGGAGACTTCGTGGCATCCAGTGTCGTTTCGCTGGTTGCGCTCGGGAGCCTGGATTATTTCTTCACCACTCCGATCCTCTCCTTCCGAGTCGGGCACCCTATTAACATCCTGGCTTTATGCTGCTTCCTGGTGACGGCGCTAGTAATTACGCGCTTGGTCGCCAAGGTAAAAGGCAAGGCCGAGTTGTCCTACGCGCAGCATCAAAAGACGCAGCAGCTCTACGAAGTGGCACAACATTTGCTAGCAGCCGACCCGCGCGATGTATCGGGGTCTCATTTCCTTGAGCCGTTTCGAGGCGCGTTTGGAGTGAGAGCGGCGTGTCTGTTTGACGCGGGGAGCAGCGAACTGCATGTCGCGGGAGATTCCGAGTTCGACCTTCCGGAGAAAACGCGGGATGCCTACATACGCGGGCAGAACCACGATGACCCGCGTCTAGGTCTTTTCGTGCGTTGCATTCAAGTGGCTGGAAGAACCACTGGCGCGGTCGGCTTTGAGGGGTTGGAAGATGATGCACTCACCGCCGGACCGTTGACCGCGCTGGCCGCGGCCCTGCTGGAGAGAACGCATGCCGTCCGCAATGCGAGCCGGGCTGCCGCGGCGGCTCAAGCGGAAGCCTACCGCTCGGTGATTTTGGATGCGCTGGCCCACGAATTCAAGACCCCCCTATCGACCATTCTGGCCGCCGCCGGGGCCCTGAGGGAAGCGGCTTGTTTAGGTCCGGCGCATTTGGAAATGGCCGAAACCGTAGAGGCTGAGGCGGCACGCTTGGGCCGCTTGACGACGCGGCTGATTCGGACTGCTCGATTGGAACAAGAGGAAATCAGGCCCTGGATGGAGCTTACGCACTTCGCCGCGGTGGTGTCCGACGCAGTGAATCAGTATTCCCGGCTGTCCGGCGATCGCCGCATCAACGTGCTGGAGCGATGCCATTCCACTGACGTTCTCGCGGATCCGGATTTGCTGCGATTGGCCATCAGCCAACTGGTGGACAACGCTTGCAAGTACTCGACGCCGGGATCCGCCGTCGACCTGATTATTTCAAAGCAAGAGGGCCGAATTTCACTGCGAGTGCTGAGCACCGGAACGCCGATTTCGTCCAGCGAGAGAGCACACATCTTTGAACGTTTCTATCGCGGAGTGGATGCTCGAAAGATGACCGCCGGGACGGGCCTGGGCCTGTTTGTCGCGCGCAAGATCGCGATCGCCCACGGCGGCAACCTCGAACTGGACAGCGAGCCATCCGGCGATTCGAGTGTCGCGTTTCGTATGACCATCCCGATTCCTGAAAGCGAACTGCCTGAAAGTAACCTGCTTGAAAGTGAACTGCGCGAAAGTGAACTGGATGAGCCCCGCGAAAGTCTTTAGCATCCTGGTGGTGGATGACGAGCCTTCGCTGCGCAAAGTGATCCGCGCTTCGCTAATCGCCGGCGGTTTTGAGGTGGAAGAAGTCGGAACTGGGAGTGATGCCCTGGGACTCCTGCAACGCCGGCCGTTCGACTTGGTCTTGTTGGATATTAATATGCCCGGACTGGACGGCGTCGACGCTTGCCGGAAAATCCGCTCCATCGCGCCGCAGACCGGCATCGTGATGGTGACGGTTCGGGACGCCGAGGAAGACAAGGTCCGTGCTCTGGAAGCCGGCGCGGACGATTACGTTACCAAGCCTTTCCGCTTTCGCGAGCTGGTGGCACGCATGGGTGCAGTCCTTCGGCGCACACGCGCGCACAGCTTGGGCGATCCGAGCTATGTGGAAGCCGGTGATCTACGAGTGGACTTCCGGCGGCGCAAGCTGTGGAAACGAGCCGAAGAGATTCATCTTTCCCCCAAGGAATTCGATCTCCTGGCTTTCTTGATGAAGAATCAGGGCGCTCCCATGACCCATGCGAAGCTCTTGGGCGCGGTTTGGGGGCCGGAATATGGGGGCGAACTTGAGTACCTTCGCTCGTACATCCGGATGCTTCGCAAGAAGATCGAAGATGACCCTGCCCAGCCTTTCTATTTGCTGACGGAACCCTGGGTTGGATACCGGTTCAACAATCCGGCGGACGCGGGCGCCCCCGCGGGCGTGTTTCTTGACGAGGAATAAAATGCGGAGCCCCTACGAACGCCGGGCGGATCTTTATGCCTTTTTTATAACTTTCCGCTGAGAATGTACCAATGGCTGCCCGAGTTTCTCCGATTCAACTCCACAACAAACCAGCTCTTGTGCAGCCCCAGGTGTTGCCCACCTATCGCGCCCGGCCTCGCGCCGATAACACGGAAAATATTGCAGAACTTACCTTGGCCGAGCTGCGGCGGAAGATTCGCCGGAACCGCGCCAGCTTTCCCTCGCAAGTGCCGACCTTCCCAAAACACGACCGTCCCGACCTGCAACGAAAGTTGGTGCAGCTATATTTTCTGTTTGGATGGAGCTGCAACAGAATCGCGCTAAGGCACGGTATCCTCCGCCAGCGGGTCCAGCAAATACTGTCTACCTGGAAGCGTCGAGCAATTCAAATGGGATATATCCAAGAGATCCCACCGCTACCGGTCAGACTTAGTAAGCTAGTTCAGTAACGCTAACCTGATAAGACGCCACTTAGTTGATTGTGCGCATTACTCCTCTCCTAACTTACGGCCAACAGTAAATTCTTCTTGCGATCATAAGTTATTTCGATTGCATGAAGTCGTTGGAGAGCGTAAGGTCAGTTAAAAGAAAATTCAGCTCCCCGTGGAGCCACATCACTAATTCTGCGGAAGGGATAGATAATAGTGGCCGACAACGACGCACCTCAAATGCAAGCCACGTTGGGATTAACGGGGCTGACAATGAATGCCATGGCGCTGATCGCCCCAGGGGCGTTCCTGTGGCTGACCTTCATTACACAGGCGGGCGAGGGCAACACGTCGCCATCCATGTGGATCGGCATCGTATTCGCACTTCTGCTGTGCCTGGCAACGGCGGTCTGCTACGCCGAGATGGCCAAGTTGTACCCTGGCACGGGCAGTTCGTATTACTTCGCGGAGCAATCGTTTCTGAATCACGAAAAAGCCTGGAAGTACGCGCGGCTGGCCAAGTTCGTGGTCGGTTGGGGCTCGCACTTGTACTATTGGATCTATGTCGGGGCGATGGTGGCTGTCACCGGCCAAATCTGCGGTTATTTGGCTGGCACGCTGTGGCCCAGCTTCATGAACGCCGCCAATCCCGGGCCGATGTTCATGATGCTGTGCGCGATCCTTTTCTCGTTTGGGGTGGCCTACATCGCCTCGCGCGGTGTAACCGGATCGACGGCGGTGAACATCGCCATCAACGTAATCCAGATCAGCGCGCTGCTGATTTTCTCGGTCATGGCGCTGAGCTACCGCATGAATCATCCGGCCGGGGCGGTGGCCCAGCAGTTTGATTCGACCTCGGGCGACTCCTACACCTATCAGTTTCTGACCCAGAAGCAGACCGTCAACGGCCAGGCGACCGACGTGGTGGTGCGCGACGCCGCCGGCGTTCCCAAGCCGATGCTGGATTCGGCCGGCAAGCCGGTGCCGTACACCATCAGCTATCCCGAGCACGACGACAAAGGCAACTTTCTGTCGCATCCGACGGCGGGATCGGTGATTAGTCTCCACAGCTTCGGATGGATGTTCGTGCAGGCCAACCTGGCGATCCTGATTCTGGTGGGCTTCGAATCGGTGACGGCGATGGGCGCCGAGGCCAAGAACGCCAAGCGGGACGTGCCGATAGCGGTGATCACGTCGTTGCTGGTGCAAGGAGCGTTCTGCTACTTGATCGAGTATTTCGCCTCCAACTACGTCTTAAACAGTGGCTACACGATGCAAACGGCGACCGGCTCGGCGGCGCCCATCGGCGATCTGATGATTATGGTGGGCAACACCATCTTCGGCCCCGGCAACGGGCGGACGTTCATGCTGATTGAAGCGTTCACGGTATTTCTGGCGTTGATCGGCACCACGCTGTCGTGCATGAACACGGGGGCGCGCGTGACATACGCGATGGGCAAAGACGACGAAGTGCCGGAACACTTCGGGATGCTGCACAGCAAGACTCTAAGCCCGCACCGTGCCATCTGGACCTTGGCGGCGATCGCGGCGGTGCTGGGGTGCGCGGGCCTGGCAGTGCTGTTCGGCGACTCCGGCGCACTCAGCGACGCCACCATTAAAGCTTTGCCGCAGGGCTTCTGGTCGAGCTTTGGGTACATGTCGCACGATACGATGGCCAAGCTGCCCAACAGCCTGTTGACGGTGGAGCTGGCCTCCAACTTCGGCACGTTTCTGCTGTACGGGCTGAGCTGCATGGTTTGCCTGGTGGCCTACCATAATCATCCGAATTTCAACTTCGTCAAGCATATGGCGATCCCGGTGTTCGGCTTGCTCGCCAACCTGACCTGCATGGCCTTCTATCTGGTGGGGCCGTTCATGGGATACGGCACCAAGATGGAGCCTCTCATCGCCATCGGGGTGGCGGCGGTCTGGGGCATTTACGGCGGCATCTATTTCATTCGTTCCAGCACTGCCAAGGGGCGAACGACACTGGTGAACAAGCGGCTGGCGGCGAACAGCTGACTTAGAATCGCAGTTACTTCGAATCACGGCCGGAACTAACTCGAGCCGTGTCCGCGCCCGAAATCGCGCCCGTGTAAGTGTTCTCGCGTGTTCGCGGAACTCCTTGTAAGTCCCTCACAAATTCCTGATGAAAAGTTTATGCTCTTTATGACTTTTTCATGTTCGTGGCCGCATACTAGTCCAACAAGTGACAAGTTACAGATCCATGTGACACAAGGCGCTCGATCGCTTTGGGGTTACTAGGCCGCGCTGCCAATGGATCCAGTTATCACGCCGCCCATGTCAGGCTAAGCGGGTTGGCACCTCAGTCTCGTGTCTGCCATCCGTCTCCATAAGACGGTTTCGTAAATCGCCTTCAATTCTGACTAACAAAGGAGCATGGGGACATGCAGACTCGCACTATAGGTGTGCGCATGCTGACGCAAGCTGTCTTTGCAGCGGGGGTCGCTGGGATTTTAGCAGGCCAGCTTTTGACTGCGCAGAGCGCTTCATCGCCGCAGATAATCGCTAGCGCGGAAGCTCCACCAGCCGCGGAGAGCACTACCACGGCGCCGAGTTCGCCAACAGCGGGCAGCGCGCAACAGCCCGGTCTAACGGTTCTGGACGAACTGAACGCCATGAAGAGGCGCATAGAGAAATTGGAAGAAGAACTGAAGGCGGCAAAAGGGCGAAACAAAAGGCGCCCGGCTTAATTCCCGCCAGCTGGCGCCGCAGCCGCGCCACGCACAGTGCTCAAACCGGGTACGGTGGACGAATCCAAGACTGTGGCCGCGGTGGTGGACGCCGCGGACCAGAGTTCATCGCAGCCCGAAGCTCAACCTGCCGCCGCGCCTCCGGCGGCGCCCGCGGTGGACTTACAGACGCCCTTCGCATTCGCCGACTTTACCTGGATGCTCTCCAATTCGCGCAACCACGACGAGGTTCTGGATGGAAAGTATTTCTCGGGCGAATTCAGAGTCGACACGAACTACATGTACGACTACGAGCACCCCATCGATCACACTCTCATTGGAACCACCGAAGGTGAGCGGACGGGAGAATTTGTTATCCAGGCTCTGAATATCGGCGGCGATTTTCACGCCGGCAACATGCAGGGCCGCATCTTGACGCAATTCGGCGCCGTTTCCACGGCCGTGCCGCGCAATGATGCCAGTTACAGCCAAGGCCAGTGGGACCTCGCGGATGCTTACCGGTACCTATCCGAAATGTATGCCGGATACCACATCAACGTGCAACACGGTCTCAATCTTCAGGTGGGTGACTTCCTCTCCTTCATCGGCTTGTTCAGTTACTACAGCTTCGATAACTGGATGTACCAGCCGTCCTATGTGTCGTCGAACACGCCGTGGTTCTTCACTGGTATGCGGGCCCAATGGTTCCCCACTAACAAGCTGAAAATTGAGCCCTGGTTGATCAACGGATGGCAGACTTACGCCAAGTACAACGGCAGGGAAGGAGTCGGCGGGCAGATTCTGTGGAGGCCGACTGGCAATCTCGATTTTGTGTGGAATACTTACACGCTAGGTCGCGATACGCTAGGTAATAATAATCGTTCGCGCTATCACGAAGACGATAGCCAGGAGTACAAATATTACGAGAATCCCGCCAAGTTTATGCACCGGGCCGCGTTCACGGTCACTGAGGACGTCGGATGCGAAACGGGTGGAACCGCCCAACAGGGTGGCAACGTTGTGTGTACGCACGGCTACGTAAACGGCCGCGGGCCCTCGCAGAACTTCATGGGCATCATGGCGTATAACCGCTGGTGGTTCGATAAAGATAAGTTCGCCGCGGAAATCGGCGGCGGCGTCATGACCAATCCCGGACGCTATCTCGTCCTTCTCCCGCCGATCAACGGCGCGAATGCAACCTCCGGCACCCCCTACTTCCCCGAGGCTCCAGGCCTGCCGTTCAAAGCCTATGATTTCCAGCTCGGCTTCGACTATATGCCCAGCCAGTGGGTAACGTGGCACGTCGAGTGGACGCAACGCGGGTCCAACGTTCCGTACTTTAGTGGACCCGGCGGCATAACTCCTCAGGTCGGTTCCTGGAACGTATGTGAATGAGGGCTTACCGGGTTCGATAGTTCCTGGGTTCACGCCCGATCTTGTGAAACAAGAGCGCCGCTGGATTTTCGCTTTGATGGTGAAGCTCTAGCCGCGAGTTAAATGGCAAGGTGTTCTCGCCCTGGACACCTTGCCTGACTTACTCAGAAGGAAACACTTACTATGTGTCGAACTAAGACGTTTTCCCTGTTCTTTTCTTCCACCGTATTACTGATAGCGGGAGCGCCGTCCTGGCAAAGTAAGCCGATTGCGCAGTGGAACGAAACCGACGCCAAGCAGGTGCTGCGTTCATCCCCGTGGGTGAAGCGAGCCACTGTATCTCTCCTCTTTCAGCCCAGTGAAGACCAATTGCGTGCTGGAGGAAATATGGGCGGAGGGAAGGGTGTCGGCCTCGAGAGCATTGAAGTAAGTAACTTGATCGGCGGAAGCAATCAGCATTCGAACACCCCAGTCAAGAAGCCCGGTTATCTAGTCGTCCGGTGGGAAAGCGCGTCTCCGGTGCGCCAAGCTGAGACGAAGTTGCAGGATGCCGATGCTCCGGGCTGGGACGGCGAGTATTATGCCGTCGCGGTCTACGGAGTGCCTGTTGACGCTGGCCGGTTGGATGAGCCGGGGCGCAAGGGCGCCATGAAAAAATTAGGCGTCCTGAAACGCGACGGGATGAAAGAGGTAAGGGCAGCCAAAGTTGAAATCACACCCTCAGCCAACGGGTTGGCTACCGTTCTCTACCTCTTCCCCCGCACGATAGGGGTTACGGCAGAGGAGAAGCGCCTTGAATTCAGCGCGCAACTTGGCCGTATCTTCGTGGCGCAATACTTCTACCCGAAGGAAATGCAGTTTCAGGGGAAGCTTGAGCTCTAGGCCCATTGGTTGTTGTGAGAAGAATATGAGTAATCACAAAATAGGTTTCAAAAAGAATCAGGCTGTTTTCTTGATAGCCTCCCTCACAGCTTTTAGCGTGGCCGCGCAATATGTGCTGGCTCAGGCCCCAGCGCGACCTGAGACAACGGCCCCGAAGGCGCCTGCTTCGAGCGAGAGATGGAGAAGCACGCCGATCGCAAATTGGACCGAAGGCGATGCCGAGCAGGTTCTTGCGAAGTCCCCCTGGGCAAAGATGACCGTTGCAGGCATCGCCCGCCGGCAGACCGAGGACGAGCGCAGAGCGGGTGGCAACATGGGCCAGCCAACGGGCGTCGGCTTCGACGGAATAGATGACAGACGAGTCCGGCCCATCTTGCCGCAAAACGTATTCATGGCAGCTCCCACAGCTCCGTCCAAGGCTCAGCTTATTCGGTTGCTGGTTCGCTGGGAGAGCGCTCTTCCGGTCCGCGCAGCCGAATTAAAGGCCCGTGAAGCTCAGCCCCCGACGTTGTCCGATGACGGATACCTCATCGCTGTTTACGGAGTTCCGTTCACTGCCGCGAAGGGGGACCCGTTGAGTTTGGCTCGGGACTTCAAGGAATCCGCGTTTTTGAAGCGCGATGGAAAAAAAGACGTCAAGCCGCTGAGTGTTGAAGCCTTCGAGCTAGAACACAGCGTGGCGGTGGTGTACCGGTTCCCGCTCTCGGCGGAAATCAGCAAACGAGATAGCGCGGTCGAATTCATTGCCCTGATCGGCCGGCTTGAAGTGTCGCAGACCTTCAACGTTGAGGAGATGCTGTTTCAAGGAAAGCTCGAGCTCTAAGAAATTAGCTCTCCGGAGGACGACATTTTGATGCAAAAGCCATTTTTCTGGCTTGTGACCGCGCTAGCCGCCTTCAGTTTTTGTTTTTCTGCAGTCGCGGCCGATTCAAACACACCCGGAGATATTCAAGGTATCACGCGAAATCCTAGCGGAGAGCCCCTCCCGAACGCAACCGTAACAATTCACAGCGTCGGTGAGAAGTCCGATCGAACCGTTACCTGCGGAGGCGACGGATCGTTTTCGGTAGAGCATCTCAAGCCGGGAAAGTACGAACTCACGGCAAAAACGGAGAAGTTTGTCACTTCAAGCGCATCCGTCGTGGAGTTGGAACCAGGGGGGATCGCGAAGGTAGAGATGCCGCTCGTAGAAAGCGCCGCTGTCTCCACGGAGAAGACCAACGCAGTACCGCACAGCTTCTGGAATCGGCTCGCGAAGGCCTACGCGGACGATTGGCACGATCGAACTCCGAGTGGCCCGGACCCCGGATTTCGGGGCTATCCCGCGCCTGAATCGAATCCGCCCTATCCATTCACAGTTTGGCCCTATGGCGGCTCTCCAGTGATCGGTCAACCCAATCAATCGCCACCGCCGCTGATGCAAGCGCTCTACAGTGGTCCAAATGGAGACTGGTGGAAGGCCACCAACATTCAGATCTACGGTTGGACCGACACCGGGTTCAACGCCAGCACCTCGGACCGCGGCAGGTTCGCGAATGCCCCGGCGGCCTATGCGCAGGTTCCGGACTCCATTCAATTGGATCAGTTGACGCTATATGTCGAGAAGGTGCCGGACACGATACAGACAGATCATTTCGACTGGGGGTTTCGTTTCACCAGCCTTTATGGAATGGATTACCGCTTCACTACTTCGAAAGGAATCTTGAGCAATCAACTCATCGGAGAGAACGACAAATACGGCTACGATCCGGTGATGGCTTACATCGACCTCTATTTCCCGCACGTCGCCTCCGGACTGGATGTACGAATCGGGCGTTATATCTCGCTTCCCGATATCGAGGCACAGTTAGCGCCGAACAACTACACTTACACGCACTCGCTCACTTACACCTATGATTGCTACACGCAGGACGGCGTGAATACCACTTTCAAGTTCGGCAATCACTGGATGTTACAAGCCGGATTGTCTGCCGGATGCGACGCCGCGCCATGGACGCCGGATGCCAAGCTTACAGGGAATTTTTGCTTAAGCTATACCTGGATGAAGGGAGGGGACTCGATTTATGGCTGCGCAAATTCGATTAACGATGGTAAGTACGCCTACAACAATCTAGCAGCTTACTATCTCACCTGGTATCACAAATTCAACAGTAAGTGGCACACAGACACCGAGTCATGGTATCAGTACATGCGCGATGTGCCGAGTATATTCGGCTCTATACAGGCGGAGCGGGGTTCCAACGGCGCTTGGTGTAATCCGGGCCAACAGAGCTGCTTTGCGCCAGAGTGGGCAATGGTGAATTACGTCGAGAGACAGTTCGGGAAGAAAAACTACCTTTCGATCCGCAACGAGTTCTTCGACGACATCAAGGGTCAGCGCACCGGCTACAAGACCACGTACTCCGAGCATTTGATCGGATGGGGGCACTGGATAGGAAGCACGATTCTGCTTCGACCCGAGATCAGCTTTCTGCGCGCCTATGATCGTCCGGCCTTCGATAGCGGCACCAAGCAGAACCAAGCGATGGTTGCCGGGGACCTGATCTGGTTCTACTGAGGACAAACGATGTCCCGGATCGCAATGATCTATACGAAAAACGTATAGTGATTGCTTAGCTTGATCTGATCCCAACCGACAGATGGCCTTCATAAAAGCTATTGACACACCTTCCCTGAATATCCTATAGTAGATCAAGTTAGTAGGATAAATGGGAGCAGGTGCCTTGTGTTGCCTCACTGGCTAGGCCGCCCAGGCTGCGGCCGTCGAAATACTTAGGAGCGGCTTTGTGCCAGTACCTCAAATAGCAAATGTTCACGCCATAGATTCCGGCTCTGAGCTGCGGCAAGACACCCGGTCGCTTCCTCGAAGCCTTCAACCACTAGCGCAGATCGCTCTTAAGGAGGCTGAGGCGGACGGGTACGCGATCTATCAAATCGATCTGGCCACTGGCCGCCGCGAAGTGCAGTTCGCTTGGGGAGCGGCTGTTCCCGAGTCTCCTCAAACGGGGCTCACGCTGACTTCGTTTTCCTTGCGCGCGGGAGGTGAGGTCACTGGTGTCATTACATTCGCGTTTCGCGGAGCAATCTCCTCTCGCGCGCGGTCTGTCTTGGAGCGGATCGCCGGCGCTATAGAAGAGGTCTGGAGGCTGTCGGTGGTGCCCCAAACATATGCGCGGAATGCCGCTCGCATCGGCGAATTGGAGGCAGAGTTGGCTGATTCGAAAATTGCTGATCGTGCCTGCGGCTTGATCGCCGACGGGTCGCCCCCGCCCGATGCCGTCGACACCATGGTACGGCACGTGGAAAGCGTGCTGCGCCCAGGACAACTGGCGGGGGTGTTAGGACAATTGACGGAAGAAATCGAACAGGAGATCGCCGAGCGGGATTTGACCAACCGCGCGAAGGCCTTGCTGCAAAGCCGCTATGGTATGTCGGAAGATCAGGCGCACGTGCACCTGCGTGTGGTGAGCCGCAAATCACGCAAGCGGCTGCGCGACGTGGCGCGAGACTTGTTGGAGGAATCGGTTGTCCAAAACGGACGCTGAAAGGAGCCGAGCGTGCAAGCACACATATTCGTGCCGCAATACGAAGAGGGCCTTGCCGCGCCGGAAACCTCCCTGGCCGTCGCGTCCGTGCTGGTGATTCCCGGCTGGAACGGATCTGGTGCGGATCACTGGCAGACTATCTGGGAGCAGAAGTACACGCGATTCCGGAGAGTAGAGCAGCGCAACTGGTCCCGGCCGCCGCGCGATGAGTGGATAGCGCAGATCGGCGCCGACCTGGATCGCGCATCATCACCGGTGTTTCTGGTGGCGCACAGTCTGGGCTGCCTGGCCGTGGCGCATTGGGCGGCGGAAGCCGGTAGCAAGACCGATCGTGTGGCGGGCGCTTTCCTGGTTGCTCCGCCTTGGCTCACCCAGGGCGATCAGTGTCCGGCGCAGTTGACTGACTTCCTGCCCATGCCCCTGCGCCGTCTCCCCTTTCCCTCCCTGTTTGTCGCGAGCGAGGACGACCCTTACTTGCCCATCGAAATCGCAGCGCGCCTGGCTTCGGCATGGGGTGCTCAGTTCGTGGATGTCGGACTGCAAGGCCACATCAATGTCGCTTCCGGACATGGCCCCTGGCCAGCCGGCGAAGGTTTGCTGCGGGGATTCGTCGCACGAACTATCGTGTAGTCCAGCTCTCACGATAGATCTCGGTGTGGCGGCGGATTGCCCCGGAACTGTCGAGACGGCTAAACCGGCGTCGAGTCCGTGCCGTTAACGTCGACATATCGACGCGAAATCGAAATTTGACGGACATTTCGCAGAGTCGGGAATCCGTATACCCGCCGAAACCCACTCCCTATCCGGCTGAAAGGCCGAAGCTCTTGTGGAATTGCACGTGCAACAGCAGCGCTCAACATGCCAGTTCGCGACGACGCCAGAAACGGGATAAACAATGCCCTTAGAAGGTCTATCTGGCTTCGGGCGCTCGCAGTTGCGTTCGGACTGGCAGTCGCCGCGTTCGGGGAGCCTTCCCAGCCATTTCTAAGTCCAACCAACATTTTCGCTCCTGTGTCCACGCCGGCCCAGTCGATCTTTGAGCTGTCTCGCTTTGTCCTGTTGGTCACCGGAGCGATCTTCACTGTTGTTTTCATCTTGCTTGTCTACGCCGTCGTAAGGTTCAGGAAGACAGGATCGAACGAGAGCCGCGAGCCAGCGCAAGTTTACGGAAGCTCTCAACTAGAACTGGCGTGGACGGTGATTCCGATTCTGATCGTCGTGGTTTTGTTCCTGACTGCGGCACGTGTAATCGCCAGCATTCAGAACGCGATCCGGCCAAGCAATGCTCTTGAAGTCACCGTCGTCGGACACCAATTTTGGTGGGAATATCGATACCCGTCACTAAAAGTTGTGACTGCGAATGAACTGCACATTCCAGTGAGCGATCCGGCTAACCCGACGCCGACGTTTCTTACGCTGCTTTCGGCTGACACGGATCACAGCTTCTGGGTGCCGCGCCTAGCCGGGAAGACGGACTTAATACCCAACCACCCCAATAGTATGTGGGTGGATCCACACGAGACCGGGCTGTATCTGGGGCAGTGCGCGCAATATTGCGGAACCCAACATGCATTGATGCTCCTGCGCGTGTACGTTGACTCGCGAGAAGATTTCGACCGCTGGATTCAAGAGCAAAGCCGGCCAGCGCGGATGAGTAGCGCTGTTTCCGAGGGGCAACGGATCTTCGAGACGACCGCTTGTGTGAACTGCCACACGGTTGCGGGGACGCCAGCGCATGGCACCTTCGGTCCGGATCTCACGCATCTCATGAGCCGGCAAACGATAGCCGCCGGCGCGGCGAAGAATAACATCGGAAATCTCATTGCGTGGATTTACAAACCTGATGTGTTCAAACCCGGATCCAAAATGCCGGCGATGGGTCTGAGCGTTCAGCAATCAGCTTTGGTAGCGGGATATTTGGTAACGCTTCGTTAGGAAAACGATGTCGACTGAATCCATCCCACGGCCTATGCCCGAAATAGCAACCCTCCCTCTCGTAGGCAGGCTTCATGAGTGGATCACCACCGTCGACCACAAACGCCTCGGCATCCTGTACATCCTTTATGCGTTGGTGTTCCTTGTGTTTGGTGGGGTTGAAGCCACTATCATGCGGATCCAGCTCATTCGTCCGCTGAACCATTTCGTCTCGCCGCAGGTGTTCAACCGGATGTTTACGATGCACGGGACGACCATGATTTTCTTCGCCGCCATGCCGATCCTGTTTGGATTCGCTAACTATCTGATCCCCCTGATGATCGGCGCGCGCGACATGGCGTTTCCGCGTCTCAATGCTTTTAGTTTCTGGATGACGGCTTTCGGCGGACTGCTCCTCTATTTCAGCTTTGTCGGCGGCGACGGACTTTACGGAGCCGGCAACGCTCCGGACGTGGGATGGTTCGCGTACGCTCCGCTGACCTCCAAGACATTTTCGCGCGGACATAGCACGGACTTCTGGACCCTCTCCTTGCTGGTTTCCGGCTTCGGCAGCATCGGAACGGCGATCAACATCATTGCCACTGTCTTTTGCATGCGCTGCAAGGGAATGACGCTTGCGAAGATGCCGCTGCTGGCTTGGCTCAATGCCACCATGGGCGCCCTGGTGATTCTCGCCGTGAGTCCGCTCACCGCCGCGCAAGTGATGTTGCTGGTGGACCGCTACCTGGGCGGACACTTCTTCGACACGCAGGCGGGAGGCTCAGCGGTGATGTGGATGCACTTCTTCTGGGTGTTCGGTCATCCGGAAGTTTATGTGCTCGTCATTCCCGCATTTGCGTTCGCCTCCGAAATCATTCCCGTTTTCTCCCGCAAGGCGATTTTCGGCTATCCGATTATGGTGGCGGCCACGGTCTGCATCGCATTCATCAGCATGAGCGTTTGGGCGCACCACATGTTCACGGTCGGCATGAGTGCGGCGGGAAACACATTCTTTGTGCTGTCGACGATGGCCATTGCCGTTCCAACCGGCATCAAAATCTTTAATTGGCTCGCCACCATGTGGGGCGGACAGATTCACTTCAAGACACCCATGCTGTTTTGCGTCGCATTTCTATTTCAGTTCCTGATCGCCGGCCTGACCGGGGTCATGCAAGCGGCCGCGCCGTTTGACTGGCAGCTTACCGCGTCGTACTTCGTCATCGCGCACTTTCACTACGTTATCGTGGGCGGCATTCTGTTCACGCTCTTTGGGGCCTTCTACTATTGGTTCCCAAAGATGTCGGGAAGGATGTACAACGAGACGTTCGGCAAGCTGCACTTCTGGCTTTTCTTCATCGGATTCCATTTGACGTTCGACTTTATGCATATACCCGGCATTCTTGGGATGCCTCGCCGCATCTACACCTACGAGCCGGGGCGCGGTTGGGACATCTGGAATCTCATCGTGACGATCGGCGTGTTCTTTCAGGCGGCAGGCGTGTTGGTTTTTATTTGTAACTTGCTTTGGTCCCGTTTTCGCGGTGTGCTTGCCGGGAGGGACCCCTGGGACGCATGGACGCTGGAATGGTCCACCACTTCGCCTCCGCCGCCGTATAACTTTGCAACCATGCCGGAGGTCAAGAGCCGCCGGCCGTTGTGGGATCTGAAGCATCCGGAAGACCCCGATTGGCAATACGAATAGGAAGAATTTCATGAGCGCCTCGTCCCTGACTATTCCCGAAGCCGACAGCGGCTGGAGTTTGCCCGCGCGTGGGCCCGTCGGCATGTATTGCCTGATTGCAGCCGAGTCCGCGATCTTCACTATCTTTGTTGTCGCCTACATCTTCTACATCGGGAAGAGCACCACAGGGCCTCAGCCCCGCGATGTCCTCCATGTTCCAGTTTTCCTGACCATCTGTTTGCTCTCAAGCAGTCTGACGATTCACTTCGCCGTGAAGCTGCTGAGTCGAGGAAGAGTGATTCTTTTTTCACTGTGGTGGCTTCTGACATTTATTCTTGGAGCGGTTTTCCTCGCGGGTACGGCTCGTGAATGGCATCACCTGATCTATGACGAAGGCTTGACCATCCAGACCAACTTGTTCGGGACGACTTATTACTCATTGGTGGGCCTCCATGCGTTTCACGTAACGGTTGGCCTGCTTGCTCTTGCGACGGTCGCGATCTTCACGTTCCTTGGGGATGTATGGCAGGAGCACGCGGAACGTGTCGAGGTGTTGTCGATGTACTGGCACTTCGTGGATGTGGTTTGGGTGGTGGTCTTCACAGTCGTATACATTATCGGCCGCTGAGGAAAGGAACGAAATGGCTGTCGAATTGGTGAACAAGACAAGTGAAAACGTGCCGGTCACCATCGAGATGCCGGCGCCCACAGCCTGGCCGATTGCACTTGCATTCGGAATGACATTGCTGTTTGCCGGCTTAGTCACGAGCGAGGCCGTGAGTATTCTGGGGGCCATCGTCGCGATCGCCGGTGCCGTCGGTTGGTTTCGCGACGTTCTCCCGCACGAGGCCCATGAAGAGGTACGGGTTACGCCCGACGTGTTGAGCGTTTCGACGACTCGGAACTCTGTGATCCGGCTGCCGGCTGCGCCCGAATTGAATCGAGCGTTTCTGCCCCTGGAGATTTATCCGATTTCAGCGGGGGTGAAGGGCGGCCTGGCTGGAAGCGTCGCCATGGCGATCGTCGCCATGGTCTATGGTCTCATCAGCCAGCACAGCATCTGGTATCCGATCAATCTATTGGCTGCCGGATTCATGCCCGCGGCTATGACAAAGAGCACGGCGATGATTGCCGCTTTCGATCTGCAGATACTCTTGATCGCAATTCTCATTCACTTGATTACTTCTTTACTGGTCGGGTTGCTCTACGGCGCTATGTTGCCGATGCTTCCGCGGCATCCGATTTTGCTAGGCGGCTTCATCGCGCCGCTACTATGGACGGGGCTGCTTCACAGCATTCTCGGAATCGTGAACCCAGTGCTCAATGAGCGAATCCATTGGGGCTGGTTCGTGGCATCGCAAGTGGCGTTTGGGATTGTCGCGGGCATTGTTGTTTCAAGGCAGGAACGTATTCGAACGTGGCAGCGCCTTCCGCTCGCCTTCCGCGCGGGCATGGAGGCTTCCGGAATGAAGGACGAAGAGCGATGAACCCGAGAGCAATGTTTCTTGCAGCATCGCTCGCCGTCACCACCGCTTGTGGCCCTCGTGATCCAGTGGACTCGGCTGTGATCCCACCGAGCAAGATCATGGACTTCGGTTCCCTTTATGCGAACAACTGTTCCGGATGTCACGGCCCGCATGGAAAGGGCGGTCTCGCGATAGGACTTGCCGATTCCGTTTACCTCGCCATCGCCGACGATTCCACGATCCTTCGCATAACCGCCGACGGCGTTCCGGGAACCTCCATGGCGGCATTCGCGCAACATTCGGGCGGAATGTTGACTGACGATCAGATAAACGTCATCATTCGTGGAATTCGAACCTGGGCTAAACCCGACACTTTGCGCGATGCGAATCCTCCGCCCTATGCGGCCCCAAGTCCTGGTGATCCCAAGCGCGGAGCGGCGGCCTATGGCGTTTACTGCGCGTCGTGTCACGGACCAGACGGCCATGGAGCCAGGGCCAGTTCCATCGTGGACCCTGCGTATCTCGCCTTGGTCAGCGACCAGGGTCTTCGGACAACCGTCATTGTGGGAAGGCCCGAATTGGGCGCGCCGGATTGGCGCGGCGATGTACCCGGCAAAGCGATGTCGCCCGATGAGATTTCCGACGTGGTGTCGTGGTTAGCAGCGCAGCGTCCACAAATCTCCGCGCAAGTGACGGGAGGAACTAGATGAAATCAGCCGAAGAAGTTTCCAGGCGCGGGATGCTAGTGAAGATTGGGCTCCTCTTTAACGGAGCCGTTGGCATCGTGCTGGCGGTGCCGATTGTGCGCTACATCCTCTCTCCTTTAATTCGCGCACAAGACCCTGGCTACAATTCCTGGCTGTCGCTGGGTTCCCTCGACCAGTTTCCAGAAGGGCAGACGCGCCTGGCCACTTATCGAAATCCGGTCACGGATCCATCGGATGGCGAAACCGCGAATGTTCCCTGCTGGGTGCGGCATGTGGCTGGTGAGAAGTTCCAGGTTTTCGCGATCAATTGCGCGCATCTCGGATGTCCGGTCCGTTGGTTCCCGCAGTCGGGATTATTCATGTGCCCCTGCCATGGTGGCGTCTACTATGAGGACGGCTCGCGCGCCTCAGGACCTCCTGAACGTGGCTTGTTCGAATACCGCTACAAGGTGGAGCAGGGCAATCTGCACATCAGGGCGGGCGAGATGCCAACCACCGGTGCTCCCAACGCCCGCCTTATAAACATCTCTCTGGGCAAACCGCCATGCGCTTGATCAAGGCGGTTGGGGACTGGTTCGACGCCCGGCTTCAGCTCGCCAAGCCGATTCGGGAGATCATGCAACACCAGGTCCCGCACCAATCAGCAAGCTGGGCTTACGTTTTTGGCAGCGCGGCGCTAACTGTGTTCATCCTTCAGCTGGTCACCGGCATTCTTTTGGCCCTCCTGTATGTGCCCTCCGCCGGAGAAGCGTGGAATAGCCTGCAGGTGCTCAATCACCAGGTCACACTCGGCTGGTTCATTCGAGCCTTGCACGGCTGGGGCTCTAATTTCATGGTGGCGATCGTCCTTATCCACATGGTGCAAGTCTTCCTTTTCGGAGCTTACAAGTTCCCGAGAGAGCTGACATGGGTCATTGGCATTCTTCTGCTGCTCTTGACGCTCGGGATGGCCTTTACCGGCCAAGTGCTCCGATTCGATCAGGACGCCTATTGGGGGTTGGGAATTGGGGCTTCGATTGTGAGCCGCGTCCCCGTCCTTGGGCCGTGGATCGTGAAGCTGATGTTGGGAGGCCCGATCATAGCCGGGGCCACACTTTCACGCTTCTTCGCCTTTCATGTGTTCGTGGTTCCGGGACTGCTGATTGCGTTCGTTGGTCTGCATCTCCTTCTGGTGCTGAAACTCGGAATCAACGAATGGCCGATGCCGGGACGAATCGTTCGCCGCGAGACCTATGTGAAGGAATACCACGAGCTGGTTCGCAAGGATGGCGTTCCCTTTGTCCCTGGCGCGATCGTGAAGGACATGTTTTTCACCGGTTTTGTCCTACTCGCGCTCGCCGCATGTGCTTTGTATTTTGGTCCGTTCGGACCAAGCGGGCAACCGGATCCCACCATCATCCAGACAGTGCCCCGGCCTGACTACTTTTTCCTATGGCTCTACGCGGTGCTGTCCTTGCTTCCACCCTCGATGGAAACACCGGCGTTGCTGATCGGTCCCGTGATCGCTCTCGGCATGCTGCTGGCGCTTCCGTTCTTCTCTGGGGAAGGTGAGAAGAGCTGGAAACGCCGTCCTATAGCGGTTCTTACCATTTTGTTGGCGGCGGTAGCGCTCGGCACTTTCACACATCTAGCTGGGGTCGCGCCCTGGAGTCCAGTGATGAACGCGTGGAGCGGCGAACCGATTCCAGCGCAATATCTGAAAGGACGCAGCGCTCTGGAGCGGCAAGGCGCGCTCGTTTTTCAAGCCAAGCAATGCCACAACTGTCATGCCATTGGCGGCGTCGGAGGGCAGCGCGGGCCGGAGCTTGGATCGAGTTGCTGTCGAGCTTACCGAGGACCAATTGATCCGACAGGTCATCCAGGGCGGCGGCAACATGCCCGCCTACGGCAAGAATTTAAGCCCTGCGGAGACCACTGCATTAGTGGCGTTCCTTGACACGCTGCACCCGGCCGGACTCGCGCGAGCGAAGGACGCTTCTCGCGTCACTGAATAATCATGTGGCGGATCGCGGCGTTCAGCACCGGATTGTTCGCACTCTGGATCGCCGTTGGATCTCCACTGGCGGCGATGGATCATCATTTGCTCACGGCCCACATGGCGCAGCATCTTCTTCTAATGACCGTAGCGGCTCCGTTGATTTTGCTGGGAGCTCTCGACTGGCTGCGAGGATTCGGAGGCACAGTAATTCATCCCTTGTTTTGCTGGCTGGCCGGCACAGCCACTGTAATCGCATGGCATGTTCCCTTTCTGTTCGAGCTCGGCATGCGATCGCCATGGTGGCACGCAATCGAATACCTGAGCTTTTTGCTCGCAGGCATTTTGTTTTGGTTGCCCGTAATCCAGCCATGGCCGAGCCTCGCGAGAATGCCCCGATGGGGCGTGCCCTTGTATCTTTTTCTTGCTACTTTGCCGTGTGACGCGCTCTCGGCATTTCTCACCTTCTGTGGCCGCGTTGTCTACCCGCATTACCTCTCCGCGCATCGGCTCTTCGATATTTCGCCTCTGGGAGACCAGGAGTGCGCGGGTGCGCTGATGTGGGTCTGGGTAACGTTTGCCTATCTGATCCCCGCTGCCGCAATCACAATTCAGCTGCTCTCACCGCAGGGACGTCTCAGGAACGCCGAGGTCGTCTGAACATGGCAACGATCGCGCAGCCACCTTGTGCCATACGGTCCCGTGCACCAATAGCCGACTATTGGGCCCTGACGAAACCGGAAATCAATTTCCTGATTGCGATCGCAACCTTTACCGGCTTCTATCTGGGCTTGCCACCTCGACCGAACGGATTCCCCTTCGCTCTACTGATCCATACTCTGTTAGGGACCCTTTTGGTATCGAGCGGCGCAGGCGCTCTGAATCAATATATCGAGCGTCGCTTCGACGCTCAGATGCGGAGGACACGAAGACGGCCGCTCGCGGACGGTAGACTGGAGCCTTCGTCAGTCCTTTGGTTCGGGATTTTGATGTCTTTCGCAGGCGGTATTTACCTGGCAGTAGCGGTTAACGCGCTAGCGAGCTTGCTCGCTCTAATCACACTGGCGACCTACTTAGAGGTTTATACGCCGCTCAAACGAAAGACTCCTCTATGTACATTAGCCGGAGCGATTCCCGGCGCCATGCCGCCGCTGATTGGGTGGGCCGCGGCATCGGGCAAGTTGAGCTTAGAGGCATGGATGCTCTACCTCCTGCTGTTCCTTTGGCAGTTTCCCCACTTCATGGCGATAGCGTGGATGTATCGAGAGGACTATGTACGTGCTGGATACTTAGTCCTCCCTCGAGGAGAACGGAGTGGGTATTTTATGTCTTGCCAGGCGCTCCTTGCTTCTCTTGCCCTTATTCTAGCCAGCTTGAGCCTGGCAGTCATTGGTAGCGCCGGGCCAGTCTATTTTGTGCCGGCCGGCATCCTCAGCGTTGGGTTTTTCTACTACAGCGTCCGTCTAGCTCGTCTAAGATCGAACGCCGCCGCGCGCCGACTGCTGATGGCGTCAATTATTTATCTACCAGTTGTCTACCTGCTCATGGTGCTTGATAGACGCTAGCTGATGCCGATTGCCAGGACCACTTAAGCGCTAATCCCAAGCTTCTTCATGCGGCTTCGAAGAGTTGATGGTGGCACTCCCAAGACCTCCGCGGCACCGCCCTTGCCTGCGATCAATCCGTTAGTCATTCCCATGACTTCGGAAATGTGGTCTCTTTCGGCTTCGTCCAGCGTGAAGACTCGTCCCTCGTGCGAATGGTGGTTGGATGGTCCTGGACTTGCAGCAGCGTCAGACATTTCTTCTCGCGCAGGCATGCGAAGAGGTGGTTGAGGCGGCGCTGAGCCTTGCGCGGGATCAATTCCCAAGCGTTTCATCTTTGCGATTAACGTGGTGCGGGGCAACCCCAAACGGGCAGCCGCGCCACCCCGACCGCCGACCACACCATCCGTTCGTTTGAGAGTCTGAAGGATGTGCGAGCGCTCCGCCTGTTTCAAACTGATAGGTGAGGATACGTTCGGCAACTGCGAACCATTCGCTATTGTGCGGGCGAGTTCGGGCAGCGAACCATTCAGAACTGGGCCAGTCGACAGAATTACAGAGCGTTCGATAAAGTTTTGGAGTTCCCGGACGTTGCCTGGCCATGCATGCCGCATGACAGCGGCCATGAAGTCCTCTGAAATGGCGGTAATTCGCTTGTGCGTCCGAGCAGCGTAATCCATCACGAAATGGCGGACTAACACGCGGATATCTTCCGGGCGCTCACGCAGCGGCGGTAGTTCAATTGGGAACACACTGATGCGATAGAAAAGGTCGGCACGGAATTCTCGCTCTTCGATCATCTCAGCGAGATTGCGATGCGTCGCGCAAATCACTCGCACATCACTGTGGATCGTGCCCGCGCCTCCTAGACGCTCGAACTGTTTTTCCTGTATAACGCGAAGAATCTTGGGCTGCAACTCCAATGGGAGGTCGCCGATTTCGTCCAAGAATAACGTGCCTCTATGGGCGCGTTCGAAACGTCCAGCGCTGCGAGCTACCGCCCCAGTGAAGGCGCCGCGCTCGTGACCAAACATTTCACTCTCCAACAGGCCTGCGGGAATGGCCGCGCAATTCACTTTCACAAACGGGCCGTTCGATCGATCGCTGCACTTGTGAATGGCTTCTGCAATCAGTTCCTTGCCGGTTCCCGTTTCTCCGTTAATCAGTACCGTTGCTTCAGTCGGGGCCACGATTTGCACCATTCCGAGAACGCGCCGAAGAGCCGCGCTGTTACCGACAATGCGGGGCATTCCGGTGCCCCAGAACTTGTGGTTGTCGATCGCGACGTCCGCCGACACCGCGTCCTCGATTTCGAGAGCTGCATTACGGTTGTCTAAGGATGCCTCAATTGTCCAGCTTGCTTGTGTCGCCATCTGTTGACTCCTTTCGTCGGTCTACTGCGTTTTCGATGATTCGCGAACCTGGGTCTCGGGACCTTGCGATCCACTCGCGGACGTACGGTGGGCAACTCCTAAGTGTGATGCCGTCCGTCTCGCAGCGTTTCAGAAAACAAATTGCATCTCGACCTGCTAGAGTTAGGCACTTTAGGTCTAAGACGATATGGTGTCCAGTCGCTTCCGACCTAATTAGCGCGTCCAACTCGGGTATGTCTCCTTCATCCATTCGGCCACTTAGCGTAAAGACCACTTCCCCGTTCGCCGACCTTTCAATTCTGAGCATTTTGACCTTTCGGGGAAATTCCGTGCCAACGTCTTCTATGCCGCGTGCCCTGCTACTTGCCACACTCGTGTGGCTTCTTGTTCACGGCCAAACATCAGAACGGCAGACCCCGCGTCGTGACTCACGCGGATGCAATCGCCGCGCTGGATTTGTCCGCTGGCTAACAAGTTCGACAACGGTTGTACGAGCAGGCGCTCGATCGCCCGCTTCAAGTGCCGCGCACCATACCGGGAATCGGTGCCCTCTACCAGTAAGAACTCCCTGGCGGTATCAGTAACAGTAAGCAGGAAAGGCTTGTTTACGGCGTCCTCGATACGTTTTTGCACCATTTCAAGTTCAATATCGATGATGCGGCGCAGTTCCTCTCTTCCGAGCGATTTGAAGACGACGATGTTGTCCAGCCGGTTAACGAACTCCGGCGTAAACTTTCGACGAGCTGCGGCGATGCCGGCGTTCGAGACCCGGGCACTGAGTTTCATACTGTTACCGGTCTCATCCACTGGGGGAGTATGAAAACCCAGTCGCGGACTTACTAGGGAACTCATTTCGGCCGCGCCCAGATTGCCGGTGAGGAAGATCATCGTCCGTGAGAAATCGACTTTGCGATTGTCTCCCAATGTCAACGTTGCTTTGTCCAGAATGCCCAGGAGAAGGTTCCACAACGCGTCCGATGCTTTTTCGATCTCATCGAAGAGAACAAAACTAAGCTTGACGTTTTCCGTGTGATGTTGATTCAAGACTTCCTGGGACAACAGAGCGTGAGTTTCGCGGTGTCCAAGGTATCCGGGCGGCGAGCCAATCAGCTTCGCGATCTCATGGCTGTGTTGAAACTCCGCGCAATCGATCTTGAGCACCGCTCGAGAATTCTTCAAGAGAGACTCGGCGGTGGCCTCTACGATGCGAGTTTTTCCGGAGCCGGTCGGGCCCAGGAACAGAAAGTTTCCGATCGGCCGGCCGGCCGGAGATAGTCCGGCTACATGAGTCTGGTAAGTCCTCACGATCTGGTGAATTGCCTCATCCTGTCCGATGACGAGATGCCGGAGTTTGCTCTCCAGATCCTCCGCATGCCTTCCCGTTCTGGTGGGGTCGAGTAACGCGAGCCTCGGCATTTTTTCCTTCTCCTTCTGGCAGCGGCTACGTCGTAGTATGCCCGCCGCGAACGTTCGGTTCTATATAAGCAAATAACACCCCATTTGTAAGCTGTTGAAAGAACAGAATGATTCAGGATTCGCAGGTTTGGTGACCTTGCGAATCTTGCGAGTTTTGCGATTTCGGTGGTTTTCTTGCGAGCAGTTCTCAGCGGAACTTGAACTTGTTCTTAGCTATCTTCAGCGTCTTGATCTTGTATTCCAAAGTGGATGGCGGAATTTGGAGTTTGGCTGCTGCCCCAGAGGGCCCCGCGATCCGACCTCTGCTTTCGACGAGTGCGGCTTCGATGATTTCTCGCTCTCCGCGGGTTTCGCCTTCCAACGCTCGAGGCACTTGAACCTGAGGTGGCGGTTGAGACGATTCTTTCGAAAGCCACGCTTCATCTACCGAAAAGATGTCGCCGGAACTGACGATCAGAGACCGTTCGATTACGTTCTGCAACTCGCGAATATTGCCTGGCCAGGAGTAAGACTGAAGCAGGTCCAGACTCTTTTTGTTCAGTGCTTGAAAAGTCTTTCCGGCTTTCCTTGCGTAGCGATCGATGAAATACTCGACCAGCACGGGGATGTCTTCCCTTCGTTCCCGCAGAGGAGGGATCTCGATCGGAAAAACGTTGAGCCGGTAAAACAGGTCGCTCCTAAACATGCCCGCAGCGATAGCAGCCTCCAAGTCACGGTTGGTGGCGGCAATCAGGCGAACATCGGTCCGGATGGATCCAGTGCCACCAACACGCTCAAATTCGTGTTCCTGCAGCACGCGCAAGAGGGCGACCTGAGTCTCGGCAGGCAGCTCACCGATTTCATCCAGGAATATCGTGCCTCCGGCAGCCAGTTCAAAACGCCCTAAACGCTGTTGAGTTGCACCAGTAAACGCGCCCTTCTCATGTCCGAACAATTCAGACGCGATCAAGTCACGCGGAATCGCCGCGCAGTTCACACTCACAAACGCGCGTGACGAGCGCCGCGAACGTCTGTGAATGGCGCGGGCCACCAATTCCTTTCCCGTGCCGGTCTCGCCGGTGATCAGTACACTGGAGTCTGCCGGAGCGACCTTGGAGATGCGGGAAAGCACCTTTTGTAGCGGCGGTGAATTTCCCACAATCTCTTCGAACATGGATGCCTTGTCGATTTCTTCGCGTAGAGCGACGTTCTCGTTCCGGAGCCGCTCCTCAGCCTGCCTGCGATCGTCGATGTCAGTTGCCGCTGCGTACCAACGTGTGATGTGTCCTTGTTCATCCCGCATCGGTTTGTAACGCAAAAGAAACCAGCGATACTGCCCGTCTCTTTTCCTTAGCCGCATTTCGAATTCGTACGGTGATCCGCTTCGGAATTTGCCGGGAGATTCACGCTTCCAACGTTCCGCATCCTGTGGATGAAGCAGTGTACTCAAATCAGCGGCCCTCCACTCCTCAAGCGTAATCCCGTAATAATCGAGCGCTGCCTGGTTGTTGTAGAGACGGTCTCCATCCGGCCCAAACTCAGTGACGTGCTGAGGCGACAGGTCAAGGAGCTGCCGGAGCCAACTTTCGCTTTGCCGGATTTTCTCCTCCGCTTGCTTTGCCGCGGTGACGTCTGTCACCGCGCCCACAAATTCGAGATTGCCTGGAGATGTCTCCAACAGCCGGGCTAAAACGTGCAGGTGCTTCACCGAACTATCCTGCATCAATAAGCGATTCTCATAATCAAGCCCCGTCCTGGCCTCGGCCGCGCGGTCGATCGTCTGCTGCACGAAATCTCGGTCCTCAGGATGAATTCGCTGAAATGCCAAGTCCAACGTTGGTTTAACCGATCGATCCTGTTCAAAGATGTTGTATGTTTCCTCCGACCAGTAGATTTCCCTGCTTCGAACCTTCAGGCCGAAGCTGCCAGTGTGACTTATACTCTGTGCCTCAGCCAGGAAGGTTTCACTTCGCTGCAGCTTCTCTTGTGCTCTCTTGCGCTCGTCAATATCCGTATTCGTTCCAAACCATTTGACGATTTTGCCGAACTCGTCCCGGAGTGGTACCGCCCGGCTCAAGCACCAGCGATACGAGCCTCGTGCTGTTCGTGTTCGGACCTCACAGTCATACGGTTCTCCGGTTGCCAATGCCACCTGCCACTTTTCAGCTGTCTTCTGGAAATCTTCAGGATGAGCTATCGTTTTCCAGCCCCTGCTCAGCCAGTCCTGCATGGAAAAACCCGTGTACTCGAGCCACGATTGACTTACGAAATCGACGGAACCATCAGGCAGAGCGCTCCAAGCCATTGTGGGGATCGTGTCGATCACATCCCGAAGGTGCTGTTCACTCCGTTGCAGATCAGAATACAGGCTCGCGTTCTCCAGTGAAATCGCCGCCTGCGAAGCCAGCAAGTCCAGCACTGCCACCCGGTCCGGCGTGAAGGCACACGGGGTCAAGTTGTTCTCCAGGTAGAGTGCGCCCACAAGCTTCGTTTGCTTGACAATGGGCAGACACAGGACGGATTTGGGGCACTTTTGCCGTACATATTCGTCCTCCGAATACAAGTTAATAGCCGAAGCGTCATCAAGGACTACGCGCTCACGTGTGCGAATTAAGTAATGAAGCGCGGAAAGCGGAAGATCGGAGGGCGTGACGGTCTTCTGTTGCACAGTGACCCGTTCGCGGTGGTCGCCTGTAGTAGCTTCTGCCTCGATTGTGGGCTCGTCGCCCCGGAGAAGGATGAGTAGACCCCGCTCTGCACCCGCATGCTCGACCGCGATTCGCATAAGTGTCTCGATGAGCTTCGGGAGCACAATCTCGCTCGAGAGCGCCTGTGAGGCCTTCACCACAGTCGCAACCTCCAACTGCCCGACGGAGGCGCCGATCGTGGCCAAAGGAGAGGAAGGAACTCGTTCCTCGCGTAACCGCGGGTAGTGTTCGTCGAGCTGCTTCACCTTGCCGAGGGCTCCCCAGCGTTCGTAACAGTTCCGCGCGTTGCGAAGATAAGAGAGGCCGATCATCTCAAGGCCGCGCGCCAAATAGAACCGCGCTGCAATTTCGTGGGCCAGTGCTTCGTTATGCACGAAGCCGTGTTCGCGGGCCGACTGGATTGCACGCTCGTAGAAATGCATCGCGTCCAGAGACCGGCCTTCGAGACGAGCGATCTCGGCCGCGACCAACGCCTCGCGGTTAGCGAAATTCTCTCGGGAGTTCTCCGCCCACACCTCGAGTTGGTTGTGGTGGGCCGCCAGCGCCTCCAGATGCCGAGGCCGCTCGTCGGTCGATCCAGTGTCGCACTGGGCTGCCCGCGCAATCGCGCCATAGAAATGGTATTCGGCCATCTCAAAGAATGACGGCGAGGTCCAGAGGAGTTGTTGCGCGTTCGATGCAGCCTGGATAGCGGACTCGTAGTCGTTCGCGTAGACGCGCGCCTGCAGCTTCCGGATCCAATACCAGCATTCGGGGAGCGCCAAACGTGGATCATTTTGCAAATGATTTTCGAACTGGGTCTCGTCAAACCGTTCATCATCGAGGCAACCGAACTCTGGTGTGTGGCCACGCAGAGTCCGGATCAGACCGAGCTGGGCGGTGATAATGTCGATCACGAGTCCAAACCGGGCCCTCCGCGCAAAGTCGAGCCCATGCTCGGCCTCGCGCTGCACCTCGCCGAGCGGATCTCCGGATGCGAGAAGATTCGTGTTGAGGTTGTTGCAGGTATAAGCCGCAAATGTGAGATCGCCGATCTTGTATGCCGTATCGAAGGCGCGTCGCACTAAATCCCGGCCGGCTTGGACGTGCTTTGTCCAGGGCATGACAAGATTCCCGAAAGACATGTAGGCACGGGCTTGGTAGCGATGTAATCCACGCTTCTCCACCAGATCGTAGCCGAGACTGCCGAATCGGAAGCCAGCGCGGTAGTCGCCGAAGTGCGGACCGAGAATCATACCAAGCCAGACATAGGCGAAGCATGATCCGTCGCTGTTACCGTACTCCAGGCTGAGATTTACCATCCGGCAAATCACAAGTGACAACAGGTTCTCGTCGGTAAACAATGCCGGCGTCACTACCTCGGTCAGAACATCGAGAGTCGCGCGACAGTCCGGGTCGCTCATTAACGGCAATTCAACGAGTTCCTCGATCGAACGGTCACCGATCTGTCGCCACATCTGATCGTATTCCTGGCGGACCTCGTCTTTTGTCGGATGTGCCGACCAGTGCACACCTCTGCTTCGTTGGTATTCCAGGCACACCTCGACACCACGGTCGCTCCGATCCATGGTCGTGTACAGCGTCAGACGTAAGCGCGCCACTGCAGCGATATCGAGGTTTCGGCTGCGTTCAGAAAGCATCGTGAGCCGCTTTTCTGCCGCGTCCATATCGGCAGTCAGCAACTCGCACTCGGCCCGGTGGTACTCGAGAGGAAAGATGAGATCGTATCGCCGCTCCCAACTGTCATCCGCCAGCAATTCGCGGCCGGCGCCGAGATAGTTTAGCGCCGCGGCGTACGCCGTTGAAGTTTTAGCTCGTTTACCTGCGATTAGATTGAGCTCAGCGACCCGCTCACGTTCCTCCCGCGAAACGATCAGCGCGGCGCCGTGGTCGAACTGGTTCACAATATCGAAGATCTTCTCCTCGAGCTCCTCGGGTGCCGTCCGTGCTGCGAGTACCCGGCCGATCCGAAGATGTGCCGCTGGCCGGTCGTTTTCGGGGATGAGGGTATAGGCAGCCTCTTGAACACGATCGTGGAGGAACGCGTAGGCGTCCTCCAGTCGGATGATCAATCCCGTGCGGGTGGCCTCCCACACTGCCGTGTGGATCTCTTCTTCTGTCTTCCCGCAAACCAGCGTCAGAGTGGCGAACTCGACCACATTCCCGAGGCAAGCGATTTGCCGGAGGGCGTCCTGCGTCACGTTCGACAGCCGCTTCAGTTTCCCCACCACGAGATCCACCACGTTGTCCGTGTAGCCCTTGGCCCGGATGCGCGCCAAGTCCCAGATCCATGCAGACGCATCCTGGTCGAACCGCAGCAACCGTTCCTCGTTCAGCGCCGTGAGGAACTGGATCGCGAAGAACGGATTGCCGCCGGTCTTCTCGTGCACCAGCTGCGCCAGAGGATGCCCGCCCTCCGGCTCGCAGTGCAACGCATCGGCGACCAGCTGGCGGACATCATCGAGCCGCAGAGGTGTAAGAACGATTTCCTGCATTCTCGCCCCGGTCTTGCGGATCGACCCCAGCGTCCGCGTGAGTGGATGAGACGAGTTCACTTCGTTATCGCGATAAGCCCCTACCAGCATCAGGTGCCGCACGTCTGGATCGGTAGTCAGGTGCTCCAGCAGTTCAAGGGTCGCCGCATCTAGCCATTGCAAGTCATCAAGGAACAAAGCAAGCGGGTGCTCGGGCCGGGCGAACGCGGCAAGGAATCGCCGGAACACTGTTTGGAAGCGGTTCTGCGTATCCTGTGGCGAGAGGTCTGGAACGGGCGGCTGTTTCCCGATGATGAACTCTACCTCCGGGATGAGGTTGACGATGAGCTGGCCATTCGGACCGATAGCTTCCTGGATGGTGTGCCGCCAGTGGCTTACCTCCGCTTCACTCTTCACGAGGATTTGACGAACGAGCGTCTGGAACGCCTGCCCCAGGGTGGCGTATGGGATGTCGCGCTTGTACTGATCGAATTTTCCCGCTGCGAAAAGCCCGCGCGGCAGAACAAGAACCTTGTGCAGTTCATTCACCACCGAAGATTTGCCGACGCCGGAATACCCGGAGACAAGCACAAGCTCTTGCGTACCTTCGGCCACCACGCTGTCGAAAGCCGCGATCAAGGCGTCAACCTCGCGTTCCCGTCCGTACAGCTTTTCTGGAATCAGGAACCGGTCGGACGCATCATGCGCGCCCAACGGGAACGCGTCAATGCTGCCCTGCGCCTCCCATTCCGCCAGGCAGCGCCGAAGATCGGCTTCCAGACCCAAGGTCGTCTGGTAGCGCTCCTCGGCATTCTTGGCTAGGAGCTTCATTGTGAGAGAAGACAGCGGCCCGGGGACTGCGGCGCGTTCTAAAGGCGGCGTCGGCTGGCGCGCGATGTGGCAATGCACCCACTCGAGCGGGTCGGCGGCAGCGAATGGCAGAGAGCCCGTGAACATCTGGTACAAGGTGACGCCCAACGAGTAGAGATCGCTGCGGGTATCGATTGAGCGGTTCATGCGGCCGGTCTGCTCCGGCGCCATGTAGGCAAGAGTTCCGGCAATGATCTCCGGCGGTGTGGGAGCGTGAGACTCGCGCGGCAGTTGAGACGCAATCCCGAATCCTGTGAGCCATACGGAACCGTCGTCATCGACGAGCATGTTGGCCGGCTTAATATCTTTATGAATCAGCCCCCGCCGGTGGACTTGGCCAAGTGCGGTCGTCAAGCCGACGGCGATGCGCAGCGAGCGAAGCAAATCAAGCGGTTGCCCATGCGACCGCTCAAGGACCCGATCCAGAGGTTCGCCGCCTGGGTCCCTGAGCACTAGGACCGTTCGTCCTTCGTGACGAGTGATGGCTAAAGGCTTGGCTGCCCAGGCAGAATCGAGTTCGGCGGAGAGTGAGTATTCGTGCTCGAGCCGTCGGAGACCTTGGGGCGAAGGCCGTTCTGCAGCCAGCGCCAGTGCCAGGACAGGCGATGAGTTGCCAGGTTTTCGGCCGCGGTAAAGGCTGAACTCCGGGCCTTTTCGCAGGGGTTCCAGCACATACCCAGAGAGCTCGATCATGGAGGGCACGCTCGTCGACACGGTTCCGACCTGCCTTTCAGTTTGACAAGAGGCTCCCGAGGACGTCAATGCCAGTTGGTGGCCTGAGTTTGGCGAATCGGAGGGTGGTCGAACGGAATCTACTATGAGAGGAGAAAAGCCTTATGCCGCGTGCGGTGAGATTCGATAAATATGGTGGGATCGAAGTTCTGCAAGTGGTAGAAGTCGACCGCCCAAGCCCTGGGGCAGGGAAGGTTCTTGTCCGAGTCAAAGCTGCGGGCATTAATCCGGGTGAAGCCTCGATCCGGAAAGGACTGTTTGCCGACCGGTGGCCTGCAACGTTTCCTTCAGGATTGGGCAGTGATCTCGCCGGCGTCGTGGAGGAGGTCGGCCCAGGAGTAACAAATGTTGCAGTGGGTGATGAGGTTATTGGATTCACAAACGACAGAGCAAGCCAAGCCGAGTTCGTGGTCGTCGAGTCCGGCAACCTCGTGCCACGTCCTAAGAATGTGTCGTGGGAGCAAGCCGGTGCCCTGTTCGTGGCGGGCACCACGGCCTATGCTGCGGTGCGGAGCGTCGCTCTGAGCAAAGGTGACACGGTCGTTGTCTCCGGTGCCGCGGGTGGGGTAGGCTCGGTCGCCGTGCAGTTGGCCAGGAACGCCGGGGCCAAGGTTATCGGCTTGGCTGGCGATGCAAATCACAAATGGCTCACCGATCACGGCATAATTGCCGTTAGCTATGGTGATGGGGTCGAGGATCGCATCCGAGCTGCGTGCGGAGGGAAAGTCGATGCTTTTATTGACACATTCGGTGGCGGGTACGTCGAGCTGGCAATTAAGTTGGGCGTCCCTCCGAATCGAATCGACACGATCATCGACTTCGCAGCCGCTGCTAAGTATGGCGTGAAGACGGAGGGTAGCTACGAAGCCGCGACTGCAGACGTGCTCGGTCAGCTTGCGGGGCTACTGGCCGCCGGCCGCCTCGATATCCCGATCGCGAAGGTCTATCCTTTGGCCAACGTTCGCGACGCCTATCGAGAACTCGAGCAGCGTCATACGCGTGGCAAGATCGTTCTAGAACCTTGATTCACGATTCCGAACAGCGTTGCCTCATAGCGTCCAGAGGCAATGACCCTTGCGATAGAACGAGAGCTGGCCACCCTCGCTCACCATCAGCACATTGCCAAATTGCGAGGCGCCGATGGCCGCGGCGGTGCGTCCTCCTTCGCCGATCTCCTCATCCCCATTAACCTGCTGGGGGTGTCGAAGAATCGCTCCGAACGCGAGCAATCTCGAATCGAGATCGAGCACAACGCTGCCATCGATCTGCGCGATGCTTTCAAGCACAGCCGATGAAAGCTCGGTTACGCGTGTCTTTTGCAAGAGGTAATGGAGCCGATTCTTGGCGCTCGCTCTCTCCCGCCAGTCGGTTTCTAATAGATCCAATGCGCTCACAATCTGGCGAGCGTGCCGAGCTTCGTCGAGCACGACGAACATCCCTCCGCGACGGTGTTCGGCGAGGTTAAGAGCAGCAGAAAAAAGCCGCGCGGCCAGGTCTTTCCGTCCGATAGCGGTCTCCCACGCTTCATATTTCGAGACCGCGTCGGTAAGATGCCAGCGCCCGTCGAAGAAATTGAATAATTGGACGCCCTCGGCGAAGATCTTAATCTCACCATTCGGTGTCAGGACCAGGCATATATGGCCGCCACATAAAGTGGCTTGGCAGTGGGTTCGATAGCGTCGTGCACTGGGAACCGGAAGCTCCAGCGCGCTGAAGGGCTGTGCCCATTCCTGTATGTCAACCAGTTCCACCATAAGGCCCTTCTCGTCCACTAGTGCGATAGTTCTTAAGCCGTCGCAGATACGATGAAAGCTGTGAATTGCAGTCAAATCGCTCGAATATGGGAGTGCGTCGGCGGGTTGCGACGGTAACGAGTGACAAGCATCTGGCCACGACCCGAAGAGTAAGGCGCCAGTCGAGATCCGTTTGTCCTCGTAAGAACTGAGTGCGCTGATTCGAAGGACCTCGATAGCCTCGGAAATGCGATCGGGAAGTGTAGCCACGCTTACAGCGTCATCGAAGACTCGTCCATCGAGAAACGTGGAAACATACCGATCCTCGGTGAGACCGCCGAAGATCGGCATATTTTGGGCCGCAACGTCGCGGTTGAACAGCAGCTCGTGGCGGGTGGAAAGAAACTTTGCAATGCTTCGAACCAGCCTCTGTTCGTGATCGCTGAATTCCCTGTGATTAGTGAGCGCATATTTGGTTCCCAGCCAATCAAAACCTAAGCCGGAGTTGGATGCCGGCTGAAAAACGACCTGCGGCGTCCATTCCGAAGCCTGCCCTAGAACCTCCAGGTGGCTGGAAGGCAGGAAATACTGGACCCCTCGTCTCAGGAGTTGCTCATACAACCCGTTTAAACCTGGTTTGCCACTTTCCTTGAGCGCGGATAGAACCATAAGCTTTGGATGCTTCGAGGAGGCGAGACGGTTCTGGCGGAAAGCCTTCGACGCCGTCGCGTATTCAGTTAAGAGTCTAACTCACGCAAATACCTTACGGTTTGCACGTACCTTCGTGCCAGTTCTTCAATCCAATGCGCCTCGCGGGTGCTAATGGCGCGTGGCGGGATCAAGTCCGCGCCGATGCCAAGGGCGGTGGCTCCAGCCTTCAGGTACTCCTCCGCTGTTTGCTGATTAACGCCGCCGGCGGCGATCAACGACACCTTGGGGAAAGGAAATTTCAAGGCGCGGAGGTAATCCACGCCGCCGACATGGGAGCAGGGAAAGATTTTGACGAAGTCGGCGGCTGCTTTCACCGCCGCGTTGATTTCGCTGGGCGTTAAAGCGCCGGGGATTACGACGACTCCCGCCTGGGAGACGAATTCGACGAGCTCCAGGTCAAGCCCCGGGCTGGTTATGAATTTGGCGCCGGCGGTGAGACAGGCGCGCGCTGTTTTTATATCCAACACCGTTCCGGCGCCCACCACCATGCGAGGATACTTCGTCACCAGGTGAGCGATCAACTCAGTCGCCTTGGGAACCGTCATGCACAGTTCCACGATGGGAAGTCCGCCGCGCGAAACTGCCTCGGCGGCAAACAGGGCGTCTTCATCGTTGGATGCGCGAACCGCGGGTATGATCGCGAGCTCCACAATCCGTGCGCGAACTTCTTCCTTCGTCATCTATACCTGCTCATCGAAATCCCCTTCCGGCTTCGGCAGCACATCGTGCTCGCCAGCCATCCACACATACAGAGTGGGGAGCAGGAAGATGCTCATGACCAGATCGGAGATCAGGCCGCCCACAATCACGATCGCGAACGGGCGCTGCGAATCCGAGCCGATTCCGTGCGACATGGCGGCCGGCAGCAAGTCCAAGCGTTGCCACCAGCATGGTCATCATGATGGGGCGAAGTCTCAGCACGGCGCCTTCCACGGCCGAATCCACGATGGTGTGTCCGCGCACGCGAAGTTGATTGATGTACTCCAGCATGATCACTCCGGTTTGCACCGAAACGCCGAACAGCGCGAGGAATCCGACGCCCGAGGAAACGCTGAAGTTGGTGTGCGTAACGAGCAGCGCGAGCAGGCCGCCGATGCGCGCCAGCATCACGTTGACCAGAATCAAGCATGGCCCATTTGAACGAGCGAAACATGCTGTAGAGAATGATAAAGATCAGCAGGACGGTGAGCGGCACGACGATGGCTAGCCGGGCTTCCGCGCGCTTTTCACTCTCGTACTCGCCTTCCCAGTCGATGTGATACCCGCGCGGCAGTTCAACTTTCTCGGTTACGTTCTTGATGGCTTCCTCAACCGCGCCGCCCAGATCGCGGCCGCGCACGCTGTACTTGATGGCGACATAGCGCTGGTTTCCTTCCCGGTAGATTTCGGAACCTCCGTCCCGCTCTTCCACCTTGCAAAGCTGTGCGAGCGAAACTCGTTCGCCGGTGGGAGCGAGCAGGCGAATGTTCTCGATCGCTTCCTTGGTGTTGCGGAACTTCGGGAGATAGCGCATCACCAGGTCATAGCGCGCCTCGCCTTGCAATACCTGCGTGAGAGCGTTCCCTCCCGCGGCGGTACTGATGGCATCCTGAACGTCGGCGACGTTGATCTGATAGCGCGCGGCCTGCTGCCGATCGACGATGAAGTTGTCGTTGGGTTGACCCAGAACTCGAAATACTCCCAGGTCCTCGATCCCCTTGATCTTCCGCATGATCTCGACGACCTCCTCGGCCTTGTCCTCGAGAACGTGCAAATCGTCGCCATAGACCTTCGTGGCAAGCTGGCCCTTCACTCCGCTGACCGCTTCCTCCATGTTGTCGGCGATCGGCTGGGAGAAGCCCCAGACCACTCCCGGCAGCTTCTCCAACTCGCGGTTCATGGCCGCGATGACCTCGTCTTTGTTCTGGTGAAAGCCCGGCCGCCATTGTTCCTTGGGCTTCAGGTCGACGAAATATTCGGTGTTGAAGAAGCTGGTGGTGTCGGTCCCGTCATCCGGACGCCCGGTTTGGCTGGAGCATTGCGTCACTTCGGGCAAGGAACAGAGGATGAGCCGCGCCTGATTCATAGCCGGATGCCTTCCGTCTGGCCGGTGCTGGGAGCGAGAGTGCCGCGCACCCACAGGGCGCCTTCATCCAGGTGCGGAAGGAATTCGGAACCGATCACTCCGCCGAGCCAAAGATACATCGCCACAGCCAAGGCCGGCGACTCCCGCGCGACAGTGACGATAGCGCAGACGGATGGCCATCCTCAGGGCCTTGCGGTATATGTCTGTGAGCCAACCATCACCGGGTTGTGCCACTCGCGCGTGCCCTTGGGGAAGAAAAGGCTGGCCAGCGCGGGCGCGATCACCATCGAAAAGATGATCGCGCCCAGCAGAGCAAACGCCACGGTCCAGGCCATGGGCTTGAACAAGCGCCCTTCCACGCGCTGCAGCGTGAAGATGGGCAGATAGGCCGTGATGATGATGGCGATCGCATAGAACACCGGCCGCTGAACTTCGTGCGCGGCGTCGAAGATCTTCTGTTTGGGCGTTCTGCCTGTCCTGTCCCGGCGGCTGAGGTGGCGAACGATGTTTTCGACCATCACCACCGCGCCATCCACCACCATTCCGAAATCCAGTGCGCCCAGCGACAGCAGGTTTGCGGGAATGCCCTTCAGGTTCAAACACGTCGCGGCGAACAGGAGCGAAAACGGGATGGTCAGAGCCACGATGATGGCTCCGCGAACATTCCCGAGAAACAGGAAGAGGATGATCACGACCAGGATGATGCCGTCCCTGAGGTTGTGCAGCACGGTATGCGTGGTGTAACGCACCAGATCGCTGCGATCGATGAGCGGCACGACTTTCACGCCCTTGGGCAGAATGGTGTTGTTCAGTTCCTCCACTTTCTTGTGAATCCCCTGCAGCGCCAGCGTCGGCGTCGGCCCCTTTGCGCAGGAGCGCAATGCCTGAAACCACATCGTCGTTATCGATGAGCTTTCCATCCTCGTGCCGGATCGCCTTGGCGAACTGGCCCAGGCGGATCTTCGGGCCCTGGGAGACGACGGCGATGTCCTTCACGCGGAGCGGAGTGCCGTTCTTGGCCGTGATCACCGTGTTTTCGATGTCCTGTACGTTCTTGACCAGGCCCACTTCCTGAATGTTGATCTGCTGCAGGCCGGCTTCGACAAAGCTTCCGCCGGCATTGGCGTTGTTGTTGGTGAGCTGTTGCTCCACCTGGCCGATGCTGAGTCCATAGGAGATCAGCTTGTCGGGGTCCACGCGAACCTGGTATTCGCGCGTGGGGCCGCCGAAGCTGGCCACATCGACGATGTTGGGAACGGCCTTGAAGTTCTTCTCCACCACCCAGTCTTCGAGCGACTTCAGCTCCATCACGTCATACGCCGGGTTGGTGCTGTGCAGCGTGAAGAAATAGATCTGGCCGGCGGGGCTCCAGTCGGTTTGCATTTGCGGCGACACGCCGGCGGCAACCGCGGCAGGCGGAAGACTGACTTGCGAAAGCCGCTCGAGCGCCCGCTCGCGGTCCCAGGCATTCTCTTCCTCGTCGTCGAAAATGAGCTTGATGTCGGAGAGGCCGAACAATGAAAACGACCGCAAATGGGTCACGTGCGGCATGCCGTTCATCACGATCTCGAGCGGAATCGTGATTTGCTGCTCCATTTGCTCGGCGGAGATTCCCGGCCACTGCGTGACGATCTCAACGTAGTTGTCCGCCACGTCGGGATACGCTTCGACGGGAAGCTGATGGAACGAAATCGCGCCCCAGCCGAACAGCAGGAGCGCCGCCGCCAGCACGAGAAAGCGGTTTTCAGAGCGAAATCGACGAGCTTGCGAATCATTTACTGGCCCCTTACTGTTCCACCGTGTTCTGGAATACAAGCGCGTTCGGTACAACCTGGTCGCCCGGCTTGATCCCGCTGACGACCTCCTGCATGTTGCCGGGCAGCATGTTCCCGGCGGTCACTTCCTGGCGCCGGAAGCGGCCATTTCCTAGCGGCGTGTAGACCCACTCGCGGTCGTGCAGGTGCAGAATCGCGGTGGCCGGCACGGTCGCGTGCTTTTCCGTGGTTTCGCCGTGGAACGTCGCGGTGACGAACATCCCGATCCGCATCAGACCGGGATTATCAACTTCCAGCCGGACCTTGGCGGTGCGAATGTTGGGATCGATGATCGGCAGAATGTTGCTGATGCGGCCCTTCAGAACCCGGTCCGGATAAGCGACCAGATGGATGTCCGCATACTCGCCGATGTGAACCTGCGCCATGTTGTTCTCCCACACATCGCAGATAATCCAGACGTGCGACAGGTCGGAAATCGTGAACGGGTTCGGCGTCGTATAGGACTGCACGGCCGATTGGTCGGTGATTTCCTGGTCCGTGATTGTTCCCGATACCGGCGCAAAAACTTGCGACGATGCCCGTGGGATGGTCGGGGTCGGCCCCCAGCAGCCCGAGTTGTTCCTTCGCTGTCTCGAGAACGACAATGTTGTCGTCCTCGGCGTTCTGCGCGACTTCCTGAGCGCTCTTCGGAATCGCTCCGTGCTCGAACAGGGTGTTGGCGCGGTCGAGCTGAATCTTGGTCAATTCTTCGTTCTTGACGGCCTGGCGGTAATTGGAAAACGCGCCCGCGATGTCCGCGCTTCGCACTTTGAACAGAAGCTGGCCTTTTTTCACTTCGTCGCCCAGCCGCGCGTCGATTTCGACGATTCGCCCCGTGGCGAGCGACGGCACCGGCACCTGCCGCGAGACGTCGGGATTCACCACGCCGGTGACGTTCAGCTCGGGCGCGGCAATGTGCTCGCCCGCCGTCGCCAGCGGAAACCGCTCCGGGTGATCCACCTTGAAATTGTTGGCGTCCAGGTCGGGTTCCACCGTGGTAGGCGCCGGACCGGTGCTGGCCTCCACCTTGTCCTGAGCGCTCACTTTCCTTTCGCACCCGGCGACGAGAAGGCTCAAACCCGCACACAAGAGCACACAAAGTTGCGATCACGACAGATGAGCGATTCATTGCAAAACCTCCCGGCCAACGGCCATGTTCATTTGCGCCGCCGCGGTTAGATACGAACCAATCAGATTCAGATAGGCCAGTCGAGTGTCCCGGTAAGCTTTCTCCGCGTCCAGGTAATCCAGCAAAGACGCGCCGCCGTTCTGGTACGAGAACGACATCCTGTCGCGAACATCGGTCGCCAGCTTCAGATACTTCGTTTTGTAAGGCTTCAGCAGATTCACGTTCTGGACCAGCGTTAGTAGGCGGAATCGACATCGTTGAAGACCTGCGCTTCGGCGGCATCCCGCAACCGCTCGTTGCGGCCGATATCGATCTGCGTGCGCGCCTTCTCGCCCTGATTCCGGTCGAAGATGCGCAAGGGAATCGATGACGCTGGCGCCGATCGTGTTGTAGTCGACGGATTGTTGAACGAAGGATTGTGCGTCCACCACACGCTGAAGGTGGGATCGGTCGAGCCGTTGGCAACCGCCAGCTCGTGAGTGATCTTGGCCAGTTCCACGTTCTGCACGGCGGCCTTCAGGTCCGGCCGCGCGTCCAGCGCGATGTTCCGGAATTCCTCCAGGGGCATCAGCTCGTCGCTGAAATCGAACGGCCCGGTGACATCGAACTGCTCGATCGGCGTCCGGTCGTTCAGCAGCATCAGAAGCTGGATCTTGGCGGTCCGCAGATTCACCATCGCCGTTTCAAAGTCCGATTCGAACTGCACGCGCTGCAATTCCAGGCGATCCAGATCCACTTGAGCCAGGTCGCCGGCCTTGAAGCGCGTGCGATTCACATCCAGTTCCCGGTCCCAGTAAGCCAGGTTCTCTTTCGCGTTCTCGAGCACCGCCTTGGCTTGCAACGTTTGTACGAAGGCGCTCCGCAGATTGAACATCAGATTGCGCTCCTGGTCCAGATAAGCCGATTCCGCGACGGCGGTCGATTTCTTGGCGGCTTCGCGCCGCAACTCCCGCTTGTGCTCGCCGCTCATGCAGGTAACTGATGGAACCGTAAGGCTCGGTGTAGGCGAAGGGGCTGTAAGTGTTCGCGCCGCCGTTGGGTGGAGGCTGCGTGTGAATGGGTTGATCTGATCGAACAGCGACTGAAATCCGGATTGGGACGGAGATAAGCTGTGATTTCCGCGGCCCGCGATTCATCAATGTTGAGCTGAGCGGCTTTCAAGGTCGGGTTGGCGGCTTCGAACTTGTCCTTAATCTGCTGCCAGGTGAAAGCGGTTTGGGCCGGAAGTGTCGCGATCGGCATTACCGCGAGCACAATTGCAACGCGCGCTTAGCCAGATCGATGGATGTACTCTTCATAGGAAAGGATTTTCGAACTGCGTGACGGGGCAGTCGATTTCGACTTTAGCCCCGTGCGAGCCGACGACTCCAGTGATCTTGCTTCCAAACGCCGAGTCGTTCGATTATCTTTTAGCCCTCAAACGGAGAGCTATTCAGCCAGTTGTTCCTTGCTCAACTAATCGAAGTGTTATGACGAGACGATCTGCGATCTTTCGGCCGAAGGGCTTGGCAGAGTGGCCGATTCGCCCTACCATGCTGTGCATGGAGTTCTCGAACCTCCGGAGCGCCGGTCCCGCCGGCACGGACCAGTCTGTCGATGAGCAACCGGACCGGAGCCGAATACGGCTCCTCCTGCTCGACGATCACCTGCTCTTTCGAGAGAGCCTCGCCCGGCTGCTGGCCTCCGAACACGATTTCGAACTGGTGGCGGAATGCGCGACGCCGGCTGAGGCATTGAAAAACCTGAAACACGCAGGAGTGGACGTGATCCTGGTGGATATCGGCATCGCCAAGGAATTCATTCCTTGGGCTCACAAGGCTCGGTATCCGGGAAATCCCTGGTCATCGCGAGAGAAGCGGATGCTACAGGCTCCGCCATCGTATTGAAATACGGCGCTTCCGGTATTTTCCTGGCGTCGGATTCCTCCACCCGGCTGATGCAGGCCATACGGCTGGTGGCGAGCGGCGAGGCTTGGGTAGATCAGAAGGTGCTCCAGCTTCTCGCCGAACGATACCCGCATTTTGAGGCGCAAATGGCGCGGCAATCTCACCGAAAGGGAACAGACCGTACTGCAATGGCGTAGTGGACGGCTTGTCGAACAGAAAGATCGGCGACCAGATTGGCGTGTCCGAATCCACCATCAAGGCGACCCTGCAACGGTTGTTCAAGAAGGCCGGCGTGCGAACCAGAAGCCAGCTAGTCAGGATCGCGCTGGAAGGTCCGCCGGTCGCAAGTTCACGGCTACGACTACGAAGCGCCGCGGAGTGAACCGATTTCGATAATCTTTCGATTCGATCGCGATGCTAATCGATTATGTTTCTCGACCTCATAAAAGATCTCGATACTGTTCCAGGGCTACCCGAACCAGTTGAGCGCGTGTACGGACATTGGTCTTGGCGAAGAGCTGCTGCAGCGTATTCTTGATGGTGCTTTCGGAGACTTCCATGCGGGTTGCTATTTCCTTGTTCGCCAGACCTTGGACCAAAGAGCGAAGCACGTCCATTTCCCGATCCGTCAAGGGTGCTCGTTCCTGTTGTTCGGAGGCGGACGAATTGGAGCCGGCCGCGGCCGTCTCCTCCGTGACGTCCGCAATAATCGCGGCTAGCTTCGGCGTAGCTCCTTCCTTATAGGTTGAGAACCAAACGTCCGCCGTGAACGATTCGCCATTTCCGCGATGGCCACGGCATTGCATCGACGCGCGGAACTGGGGAGCTTCTTCCCAGCGCAGAGCATGGTGCAGCTCCGGCAGGAACGCCGAGACGGGATTGCCAATCAATTTTCCGTCCCGTGGCGCCATCAGTTCCACCGCAGCCTGATTGGCGAGTTCGATAAAGCCGCGCTCATCCACGGTCACGATGGCCGCCGGACTGGTCTCCACCAGCGCCTTCAATCTTTCCCGTCCTTCCAAGGTCAATCGGCGATTGCGCACCAGTTCCGCAACGAACAGTCCGCAGCCGGCCAGCGCCAACGTCTCAAAACCCAAACGAACAGTTGACCGATCGAGTGAGCTGAAAATTTCACTGAGCACCGCACAACCGGCGCCAAGCAAAGCGATCACCCATCGTGGGAGAAATCCCGCCGCCAGCATGATGGGGAACAAATAGAGAACGCCAAACGCGACAAACGGTTTGGTCCACCAGTCGGCGACGGCGATAATCAAGATAATCGCGCCGCTCGCCAGCAGGACTGGTGTTCGGTTGCGTTCCTCCCACACTCGTTCCAAGCGCCACATGAGGTTCGATTGGAATGCTCATTATCTCACCGCTGTTAACCTGCGGTTGTACAATCAAACGATTGACCGGCAGGCCTGGGTCAGATGCTTGGGTGGGCATTCTGACGACTCGCCGGCTCCATTCTTTGTGCACCTCCGCGTCGGAACTGAGGCGGGGCGCCGCAATCAAACGATTATCCGGAGGATTTTCAGTGGTCTGGAGTGTCGGGCCCCCCGAGAACGTGGCCCGCGAGAACCTCGGGATCGACGAGAAATGGATAGACGCCTTCATAAACTGGCCGTAACCTTCGGAGCAAGTATAGGGCGAGCATCGTAAGAAACGCATGAAAGTCTGATCGGAAAAGTTTTGGCATCCCATTCATACTTCCTATCTAGGAACTCAGCGTGTTAGCTGGTGGCCGGGGGGAACTTCTTGCAGTGGTTAGGCTGACTGGCGCAAAAACTTTACGGTGTGCACGTATCTCCGCGCCAGCTCTTCAATCCACTCCGCCTCGCGCGTAATGATGGCCGTGGCGGGATCAAGTTCGCGCCAATGCCGACAGCAGTGGCACCAGCAGCCAAGTACTGCTCCGCTGTTTGCTGATTGACGCCGCCGGCCGCGATGAACGGTACATTGGGGAAGGGAAACTTCAAGGCGCGGAGGTAATCCACGCCGCCGACCTGGGAGCAGGGAAAGATTTTGACAAAGTCAGCGCCTGCTTTCACCGCCGCCATGATTTCGCTGGGCGTCAAAGCGCCGGGCATCACGATGACTCCCGCCTTGACGGCGAATTCGACGACTTCCAGATCCAGCCCGGGGCTGGTAATGAATTTCGCTCCGGCGGCCAGACAGGCCCGCGCCGTCTCTATGTCCAACACGGTACCGGCGCCCACTACCATGTGAGGATGCTTCTTTACGAGGTGAGCGATCAACTCAGTGGCATTGGGAACCGTCATGGTCAGTTCCACGATGGGGATTCCGCCGCGTGAGACCGCCTCGGCGGCGAACAGAGCGTCTTCGTCGTTGGATGCGCGAACCGCCGGTATGATCGCCAGTTCCACAATCCGCGCGCGAACTTCTTGCTTTGTCATTGCGTCAGTGAGCTTCGTTCCAACTGCGTCTCTCGGCGCCGGAAGCACGTCGCCTTCGCGCGCCACCCAGGCGTACAAGGTCGGCAGAAGGAAGATGCTCAGCAGCAATCCCGATATCAATCCGCCGACGATGACGATCGCAAACGGACGCTGCGAGTCGGAACCAATGGCGTGCGACAACGCGGCCGGCAGTAGACCCAACGTGGCCACCAGGCTGGTCACCATGATGGGCCGCAGCCGAAGAACCGCGCCTTCCACTGCGGCTTCCTCGATGGAATGTCCGCGAGCACGCCGTTGATTGATGTACTCCAGCATGATGACACCGGTTTGCACCGAAACTCCGAACAGCGCGAGAAATCCGATGCCCGAGGACACACTGAAGTGGGTGTGCGTCAGGAGCAAGGCCAGCATGCCGCCGAGCGGCGTCATCATCACGTTGACGATGATGAGGGAGGCCCATTTCATGGATTTGAACATGGTGTACAAGATTACGAAAATGATCAGCACAGTGAGCGGCACGATAATAGCCAGGCGGGCGGCGGCGCGCTTCTCGCTTTCGTACTCGCCCTCCCACCGGATGTGATAACCACGCGGCATCTGAACTTGCTTACCAACCTTGCTGATGGCTTCCTCCACCGTGCTTCCCAGGTCGCGTCCTCGCACGCTGTATTTCACCGCGACGTAGCGCTGATTGCCTTCGCGATAGATTTCCGATCCACCATCTCGCATCTCTATTTTGCAAAGCTGCGCGAGTGAGACGCGCTCACCCGACGGCGAGAGCGAGGCGAATATTCTGAATGGCCTCGCGAGTGTCCCGGTAAGACGCCTGATAGCGGGCCACCAGATCGTAGCGTTGCTCACCTTGCAGGACCTGAGTCAGCGCATTGCCACCAACCGCGGTCTGGACGGCATCCTGGACGTCAGCCACGTTAATTTGAAACCGCGCCGCTTGCTGGCGGTCCACCGTCACGTTCAAGTTGGGCTGCCCCAACAGCCGGAAAACTCCCAGATCCTCGATGCCGGGAACGGTGCGCATCACCTTTACCGTCTCGTCGGCTTTGTCTTCCAGCGTTCTCAGGTCGTCGCCATAAATCTTGGTAGCCAACTGTCCCTTGACGCCGCTAACGGCCTCTTCCATGTTGTCGGCGATCGGTTGCGAGAAGTTCCAAATCGCTCCCGGGATTTTCTCCACTTCCCGATTCATGGCGGCGATCAGCTCTTCTTTGTTCTGGTGAAATACGGGACGCCACTGTTCCTTCGGCTTCAGGTCCACGCAGAACTCGGTGTTAAAGAAACCGGTGGTGTCGGTGCCGTCATCCGGACGTCCCACCTGGCTGGTGACGATGGTGGCTTCGGGAAAAGACGCCAGCGCGAGGCGCCCCAGATTAGCCACGCGGACGCCCTCGGTCTGTCCCGTGCTGGGCGCGAACGTGCCGCGTACCCAGAGTGCGCCTTCGTCCAGATGTGGAAGAAACTCGGAGCCGATGATGCCGCTAGTGGCTAGGTATATCATCGCGCTGAAGGCAAGAACTCCAACCGAAATGGGGATCCAGCGCTCGCGAATCGACCAGCGCACGGCCTTTCGATAACGGACGGTGAGAAATCCCATGACCGGGTTCTCCCATTCCTTGGCCCCACGCCGGAACAGGAGAGCCGCCAAGACCGGCGATACAATAATCGAAAAAAGAAGCGCGCCGAGGAGTGCGAACGCCACCGTCCAGGCCATCGGTTTGAACAGCCGGCCCTCCACCCGCTGTAGCGTGAAGATCGGGATATAAGCGGTGATGATGATGGTGATGGCGTAAAAGACCGGCCGCTGTACTTCGTGAGCCGCGGTCCGAATCTGGTCGGCCACCGACAAGCGCCGACCGTTTCCATCGGCATGCTCGTGCAGGTGCCGGACGATATTTTCGATCATCACTACGGCGCCGTCCACCACCATCCCGAAATCCAGGGCGCCCAAAGACAACAGATTCGCCGGGAATATGCCGGAGGCTCAGGCAGATGGACGCGAACAGCAGCGAAAACGGAATAGTGATCGCAACGATTAGCGCCGCGCGAGTGTTGCCCAGGAAAAGGAACAAAATAATGACCACCAGGATGATGCCTTCGGTCAAGTTGTGGAGCACGGTATGCGTTGTAAACTCCACCAGTTCGCTGCGATCGATGAACGGAACCACCTTCACTCCGGTGGGGAGGATGACGTTGTTGAGCTCGTCAACCTTGGCATGAATGGCCTTGAGCACGTCGTCCGAATCCGCGCCTTTGCGCAGGAGAACGATTCCGGAAACTACGTCGTCGTTGTTAATGATCTTTCCGTCGTCGCGACGAATCGCCCGCCCAAATTGGCCCAGACGGATCTTAGGACCCTGTGCCACAGTCGCAATATCACTGACGTGCAACGGCGTCCCATTCTGGGTTTTGATCACGGTGTCGGCGATGTCGCGCACGTTGTTCGCCATGCCGACTTCACGTACGTTCACCTGTTGCAGGCCCGCCTCGATGAAGCTTCCTCCGGCGTTGGCGTTGTTGTTGGTGAGTTGCTGCTCCACTTGGCTGATGCTGAGTCCGTAGGAGATGAGTTTCTCCGGATCGATGCGCACTTGATACTCGCGCGTCGGACCGCCGAAGCTGGCGACGTCCACCACGTTGGGGACGGACTTGAAATTCTTTTCGATCACCCAATCTTCGAGCGACTTCAATTCCATCACGTCATATTGTGGATTGGTGCTGCGCAACGTGAAGAAATAGATCTGTCCGACGGGGCTCCAGTCGGTCCCCATCTGCGGATTGACGCCGGGTGGCAAGGTGACCTGCGCCAGCCGCTCCAGCACGCGTTCCCGATTCCAGGCGTTCTCGGATCCGTCTTCAAAGACCAGCTTCAAATCGGAAAGCCCGAATAGCGAGAACGAGCGCAGATTCACCACGTCGGGAATCCCGTTCATGGCGATTTCCAAGGGAATGGTCACCTGCTGCTCGATCTGCTCCGCGGATATGCCCGGCCATTGTGTGATGATCTCGACGTAGTTGTTCGCCACGTCGGGATACGCTTCTACCGGCAGATTGTGGAACGAGATGGCGCCCCAAACCAGCAGCAAAATAGCGATCGCAAGAACGATGAAACGATTGTTGAGCGAAAAATCTACGACCTTGCGAATCATTAGCGGCTCGGCTCCTTACTGTTCAACCGTGGCCTGAAGAACCAAGGCATTCGAGATCACTTGCTGCCCAGGCTTAATTCCGGAAGCGATTTCCTGCAACCCGCCCGGAAGCATGTTTCCTCCGATGACCTCGATTCTGCGAAATTCATTGTTCCCGGCAGGCGAGTAAACCCAGTCGCGATCATGCAAATGCAAAATGGCTGTGGCCGGTACCGTGGCATGCATTTCTTTCTGCATCCCCTGGAAGCTGGCGGTGACGAACATCCCGAAACGCAGCATGCCGGGGTTGTCCACTTCCAGCCGCACTTTGGCAGTGCGAATAGTAGGATCCAGCGTGGGCGCGATGTTGGCGATGCGCGCCTTTAACACCACGTTGGGGTACGCGTTCAGATGAACGTCGGCATATTCGCCGACGTGAACGAACGACAAGTCGTTTTCGTAGACATCACAAACAATCCATACTTTCGACAGATCCGAGATGGTGAACAGATTCGGGCGAATTGTCCAGCGTTTTCACGCCCGCTGCGGCGGTCACCTGCTGATCGGTAATGACGCCGGATACGGGTGCATGGATCTCAATGATGGTACTGGGATGATCCATATCGGCTCCCAAAACCCGGAGATGGTCGACCGCAGTCTCGGTGGTCACCTTGGCTTTCACCGCGGCGTCTTCTGCCACTTCCTCGTCTTTCTTGGCGATCGCGCCCTTATCCAACAGGATTTTGGCTCGATCCAGTTGCGCCTTGGCCAGCGTTTCGTCCGCAACCGCTTGCCGGTAATCCGAGAACGCTTGCGCGATGTCTTGACTCTGCACCTTCAATAGCAGTTGCCCTTTCGTCACCGTGTCACCAAGCCGCGCGTTGATCTCCACGATCCGGCCGGAAGCCAGGGAAATGACGGGGATGTTGCGCGAAACGTCGGCAGTCACCGAGCCGGTCGTCTTAAGCTCAGGAGCGGTGTCGTGCTCGCCCGCAGTCACAACTGGAAACTGGTCGCTGTGTTCCACTTTGAAAATATTGCCGTCCGTTTCGTTCTCCACCTGCGCGGGCGGGGGCGCTTCCGCTCTGGCATCCGCCTGCACCTTCGATCCGCATCCTGTTAGTACAAAGATCGAGCAGAGGGCAAAACTCAAGCTCAGGCATGCGGCAATGAGCGCAAATCGGTTGGGATTCATTGAATAACCTCCTGTCCCACGGACAGATTCACTTGCGCAGCGGCGGTCATGTAAGCACCCACCAGGTTCAAGTAGTTGAGCTGCGTACTGCGGTAGTCTTGCTGCGCCTGCAAAAAGTCCAACAGAGACGCTCCGCCTCGGGTGTAAGCGAACGAAACCGTGTCGCGCACCTCGGTTGCGTCCTGTAAGTAAATTTCCTTGTAGGGGCGCAACAAGACCAGATTGCTTTCGAGAGTAGCGTAAGCCGAATCAACGTCACTGAACACTTGCGCCGTGGCCGCGTCGCGCAATCGTTCATTCTTGGTGATGTCCTCTTGCGTTCTCAGCTTCTCGCCCTGGTTCCGGTCGAAGATGCGTAGCGGAATGCTGACATTGACTCCCAAGTAAACCGGGATGGGCGGATTGCGCGCGAAGTCTGCGCCGAAGGTCGGATCGGTGGACCCGTTCGCCACTGCCAGCTTGTGATCCGTCTGCGCCTTATCCACCGATTGCAAGGCGGCCTTCAGGTCCGGCCGGTTTGCGAGCGCCAGATTCCGGAATTCCTCGAGCGGCCGAGCTTCGCCCGAAAAATCGAATGTTCCCGTTACATCGAACTGTTCCACTGGGGTGCGATCGTTGAGCAACATCAGCAACTGGATCTTCGCGGTGCGTAAGTTTACGATGGCCGTCTGGACGTCCGTTTCGAATTGCACCCGTTGCAGCACCAGCCGCTGAAAATCCACTCGCGCGATATCTCCAGCCTTCAGCCGCTCATTGCTCACATCCAGCAAGCGATTGTAAAAGGCCAGACTCTCCTTGGTGAGAGCCAAAATCGCCTTCTCCTGCAGCGTCTGCACGAATGCAGTCCGCAGATTGAATAACAGGTTTCGCTCCTGATCGGCGTACTGCGAAACTGTAATCGCCGTTCCCTTTTGCGCGCTTTCCAGCCGCAGTTCGCGTTTGTGCTGCCGCTCGTGCAGATAACTGATGGAGGCCGACGGGAACGCGTACGCGAATGGACTGTAGACGGCTGGTCCGCCGTTAGGAGGAGGCTGCGTCGAAAAAAAGTTCATCTGGTCAAACGCTCCGGTCAAATCCGGATTGGGCCGCAAGTACGCCGTGATCTCCTGGGCGCGCGACTCGTCGATGCCGATTTGGGCGGCCCGCATGGTCGGGTTGTTCTGCTGAAACTTGTCGCGTATCTCCTGCCAGGTGAAATTGTGCGACGGCGCTTGGGCGCTCGCCGCCAAGGCGGCCAGCATGCAGGGCCAGATGAAACGGCGCCTAATCAACTGTTGGAGGTTCGACATAATCGGTCACAAGCAGCGGCACAAGGAGAATCGTGGAGTACACGAATCAAGCATCGGCCCGGTCATCCAGAGGACGGGCCTCGAGATCGATGGTCTTCTGGTTCGATGCAGGTATAGTCTCATCCGTTAGAATATCCAAAAGATATCAATAAGTCATGAGCAGAAAGGCTGGAAGTCGTTGAAACGTGTTACGATTGATTTAAATCTTTCGGCTAGGCAAGTAATCTTAAGGATACTGATTCGGGAGAATCAGATAGCTAAGATCTAGCGGAGAAGGCCAAGCGTGTACTGGAGTGCCGAGTATTGGGTCTCATAGTCGTACTTGGCGCTGAGATTCTCGATTGCGGCTTCGGTAACATTCAATTGCGCCTGCGTCAGCTCGACGATCGAAGCCAGGCTCAAATCGTATCGCCCCTGCGCCAGATTGCAGAGCCAGCGCGGCTTGCCGCAGAAACTGCGCGGTGACATCGATGCGCTGGTAGGCGTCGTTCGCACTGGCCCAAGCTACGCGCACATCGCGGCTGATCCGTTGCTAGCTCATCGCTGAGCCGTTGATCGGCTTCCAAGGCACGCTGCTCGGCGGCTTCGCGCCGGGCGGAAAACAGGTGGCCATTGAAGATCGGGATGCTGACGTTGGCGGCGATGCCCTCGTATTCGGCAGGAACGTCGGCGACGTGTTGATGTACGGGATGTAGCCTCCCACGGCGATCGCGCTGACGGTGGGACGCGACAGGTCTCTTTCGGCGTCCGCGAATTTGCGGGCGGCATCCCGGGATGAGCGCAGCGCCGCAAGTTCGGGCCGGTTGTCGATCGCCTGCGCAACCAGCGCATCGGCCGTGGCGGGCGGCGCGGGCGGCAGAGGCTCGTCGGAGAGCTGATAGTTGGCCGGCTGATCCGAACCTATCGCGCGGCCCAACTCCGCCAGAGCTCCCTGCACGGCATCCTGCGCGCGGAGCAGCAGCAGCTTGGCTTCCGAAACATTGACGTCGGCGAAACTCACATCCAGCTGCGAACTGAGATTGTTCCTGGCCAGCTCGGTCACCTGATCGTCCAGAAGCTGGCGCGCGGCCACGGTCTGCTCGGCGACCTTGACTACACGCCTGCGCGTGCAGCACGTCGAAATAGGCGCGATTCACGTCCAGCAGCACCGTATAGCGAGTGGCTTGCGAATTCTGCGCCGCGGCCTGGGCCTGAAAACGCGCGCTGGCCACTAAATTGGGCGTCCGGCCCGAATCGGTGATTAACTGGCGAACCACCACGCCCTGGCGCCTCGCGATCGAACAAACGCGACGCCGCCAGATCTCCCGGCCCCGATTCTGGAGAGATCGTTGGCTTGCGATCCGGTGACATCTCCGCGTCACATTCGGATAGTAAGCGGACCGGTTGATCACGATCTGCTGATTCGCGTAGTTCACTTCATTTTGCGCCGCCTGAACTTGCGGATGATTCTTGACGCGCCAGTTCCTCGGCTTGTTGCAGGGTCAGAACGGGCGGCGTCTGCGCGGACAAGGCCGCCGGCAAAAGCTACAAACAGGACGAGTTCGCCTAATGGCTCTGCGGAACATTTCTTTGCTTCCTCCCATAGACCAGAAGATACGCGGCCGGGACGATGAACACGGTGAAAAGCACGGAAGAAGTCAGGCCGCCGATGATGGCGCGCGCCATGGGCGTATACTGTTCGCCGCCTTCGCCGAGCTTCATGGCCATGGGGATCATGCCGATGATGGTTGCGAGCGAGGTCATCAGAATCGGCCGCAAGCGCACCCGGCAGGCGGTGATCACGGCGTCGGCCACCGACAAACCCTGCTCTTCCAGCTTGTGCGCGAAATCCACAATCAGAATGCTGTTGGAATCCGCGATGCCAATCAGCATCAGCACGCCCATCAGCGACATCACGTTCAGCGTGGTATGCGTCAGCGGCAGAATGATCAGCACGCCGACGAATCCCATGGGGATCGCCAGCATGATCAGGAAAGGATCGATAAAGGACTTGAACTGCGCCACCAAAATCAGAAACAGAAGCATGAACGAAAGGCTGAAGCCGATCCCGAAGCTCTTGAAGGATTGATCCATGCTGTTGACCATGCCCCGCAGCGTGACGCGGATGTTGGAAGGCAGCTTGGCATCGGCGATGGTCCGAAGAATTCCAGTGCGGAGCTTTGCCCAGATCCTCACCCGCCGGAGTGACGTAGACATCCACCACGCGCTGAATCTGATAATGGTCGACTTCGGTTGGGGACTGAAGATTCACCAGTTTCACCACCGAATCGAGAGTGGTGGGACTCTTCAGATTGGGCGCCCGCAGAGGGATCTGCTTCAGGTCGACCAGGTTATGGATGGCGGGTTTGCCGTGCTCGGCATATTGCACGCTCAGGAAGTAGTCGTTGCCGGTTTGATAATCCACCCAGTAATTGGGCGCGATCATGATATTGGAATTCAGCGCCGTGATCACGTTGTCGACCACGTCTTTCTGCGAAAGCCCCAGTTCGCCGGCATGCACGCGATCGATATCCATGCGGATGGACGGATAGTTCATGTCCTGCGGGATGTAGATCTCGCCGACGCCGGGAAGCTGGCGAATGCGGTCGCGCCAGATCCTGCGCGGTGGCGTAAGTCAAGCTCGAGATCGCGGGTGTTGACTTGGACATCGATCGGAGCGGGCTGGCCCTGATTGAGAATCGCGTCCTGCATGGATCCGCTCTGGAAGAACGTGCGCACATCCGGGAATTTCGCGGCCATCTCAGCTTTCACGCGATCCATGTAGTCGAAGCTGCTGACCTTCGTGGCCTTCGTTCAGAGCCACCTGAATGGTGGCGGTGTACATTCCGGCGTTGGTCGTATACAGGGAGGAGATATCGTTTACCACGCCGATGTTCGACAGGACCATCTTGAGATCCTTCGGATCGACGATCGTGGCGGATCAGGTCTTCGATCTTCGCCACATAGTCGTTGGTGACTTCAATACGGGTTCCGGTGGGAACTTTCACGTTCACCGTGAACTGCCCGGCGTCGGTCCGTGGAAAGAACGCCAGGCCGAGGAAAGGATAGATGCCGAGGCTCGCCACAAAGATTCCCAACAGCAGCGCCAGCGTCAGAGCGGGACGCTTCAGAGCGCGGCGGACCCAGCGTTCATAAAAATCGAGCAGCCGATTGAATCCGCGATTGAACCATGCGTTGAAACGGCCGCCCCAGGAGTGAACCTCGGTTCGTTCACCGCGCTTCCCCGTGTCGCGTGCCCGCCGGGCACCGCCTTCAGAAATCGGGAGCAGAACAGCGGAATCACGGTCATCGCCACCACGAACGACGCCAGCAGCGCCAGGCAGAAGGCAAGAGCGAGCGCGGAAAACAGAAACTTGCTGACGCCGAACAGGAACACGACCGGGAAAAAGTCGACCACATCCACCAGCGTCGCGGCCAGCACCGCCAGGTTCACTTCGGCTCCGCCCTCGTTCCGCCGCAATAGCCGCGCGCTGATCCCATTTCCAAATGCCGGTAAATATTTTCGAGCGAGATCACCGAGTTGTCGATGACGCGCGAGAAAGCCAGCGCCAGGCCACCCAGGATCATGGTGTTGATGGTGCTGCCCATCATGTACAGAATCACGAAAGTCGCCAGCGCGGAAATCGGGATCGACAGCAACACGGCGCCGGTGGCCCGCATGCTCCCGAGGAACAGCAGAATCATGAGGCTGGTCAGCACCAATCCGATCAGCGCCTTCGTGCAGAACCGTGCTTAATGCCTGTTTGACGAAGACGGATTGATCGAAGACGATATCGGTCACCAGCTGCGCTGGAAGATCGAACAGATGCTGGACCAATGCGCGGATGTCGTCGACCACCTGGATGGTGTTGCTGTCGCCACCCGATTTCATGATGGGAATGTAGGCCGACTTCTGGCCGTCGATGCGCACGATGTTGTATTGCAGCTGGCTGGCGTCTTTGGCTTCGCCCACATCTCCCACCGAAACCCAGCGCGTACCCACGGTTTTTATCGGCACGCTGTCCAGATCCGGAATGTTCTGCACCAGGCTGTTGGAATAAACGTAGTAGTCGCTGGAGCCGATCTTGACGTCGCCCGCCGGCAGGATGAGATTGCTGTCGTTGACCGCGTCTACCACGTCCATCACGCTCAATTGCCGCGAGAGCAGCTTGTAGGGATCGACGTAGATCATCGCCTGCCGGTACTTGCCGCCAAACACAGCCGGGATTTCCGCGCCCTTCACTACCGCGATTTGATTGCGAATCTGAAATTGCGCGAGATCGTGAAGCTGGGTCTCGTTGAGACCTTCGCCCTTCACGGTAACCAGGCACACCGGAAGACTGGAGGCATCGAACTTCAGCACCAGCGGCGGCAGCGTTCCGGGCGGCAGGCGCTTCAGATCCGCCAGAGCCAGATTCGACAACTGCGTGACGTCCGAATCGGCGTTGGTCCCCGGCTGAAAATAGACCTTGATGATGCTGACGCCCAGCAGCGAGCGGGACTCCATGTGATCGATACCGCTGGCCTGCGTGAAGAAGCGTTCGAGTGGATTGGTGATGTCCACTTCGATGTCCTGCGGAGGCATGCCGCTGTAAAAGGTCGCCACCACAACCTCCGGCAGATTGATGGGCGGAAACAGATCCACCGGCATGCGGAGAAGAGCATTGATGCCGATGACGGCCAGCGCCAGGCAAACGACCACAATGAAATAGGGGTTGCGAATGGAAAAACGTGGCATGGGCCGGCTCCTGCGCTCTAGTGCTGTTCTTCAGTGCTCCGATATTGCATCAAGTCGATCATCTTGGCTTGGACTGGCTGGCCTGCTTTCAGGCCGCTGCGATCGCTGACCACCACCATCTCGCCCTCCTGCAAGCCGGAAATCACTTCAGCATCGGTCGCCGTCTGGATGCCCAGCACGATCGTGCGGCTTTCGATTTTGCCGGAAGGATCCACGACGTCAACCGTCGCATGGCCGTTCTCCTGATCCACTGCCTGCAGGGGCACCGCGATCGCGTTGTCCTTGTTCTCGAGCGTGATGCGTGGCTTCCGCGTACAGGCCCGGAAGCAGCACGCGGCCCGGATTCGGCACATCCACTTCGGTGTGCATGGTGCGCGTGTCTTCGCGAACGTCCACGGAGAATCGGGCCACTTTGCCGGGGAAAGTCCGGTTCAGCGACGGCACATTGACGCTGACCGCATCGCCGAGATGAATGTATTGCACGTAGGACTCCGGCACCGGAATCACCAGCCGGAACAGATCGTCCTGGGAAAGCCGGACCAGCGGCATGGCCTGCGTGCTGGAATTGGTGCCCGCTTGCATCAGCGTGCCGAGATTGGCGAAGCGCTGCGTCACGACGCCCGCAAACGGCGCCGTGATCTTGGAGTAATCGAATAGCACCTGGTCACGGTCGCGCTTGGCTTGTGCGGCCTCGAGCAGGCTCTGGGCGGATTGCAGATTCGACTTCGCGGCTTCCACTTGCGCCGCCGACGCCAAAGCCTTGCCTTGCGAATCGTCGACTTCCTGCTGGGCCACCAGGCCTGGCTTCGATTTCGAGACGCTGTCCAATCTTTCAAACTGGAGTTGAAGCACGTTGTGCTGGGCCTCATCGCGGTTCAATTCGTCCTGGGCGTGCGGGATTTGGGCGGCGGCATTCTTGATCGCGGCTTCGTCTTCTTTCACCTGCAATTCCAGCTCGGGGATTTCCAGAGTCGCCAGCACCTGATCTTTCTGGACGTGCGTTCCATAATCGACATTGAGTTGCTTTACGAAGCCGGATTCCTTGGCGTACACGTCGATCTCCTGGAACGGAACCAGTTCCGAAGAGAGCGACAATGTCCGTCCCAAAGATTTTCGCTGGACCTTGACGACGCCGACCGAGACTTCGCCCGACGCCAATTCGGCGGAGCTTTTGGCTTGGGTATTTCGGTAACCGCCACAGGAGGACAAAGCGCCAATTGCCGCGATTAAAGCAAACAGCACAGGCGGATGCGCTTTCGAACTCAGCATGGGTTCTTAACGGCGCCCCCAGGGCAATTCGCAGTTTAGACTCATACCGTCCATGTGCTTCGACAATTCCTGCAGCGAGAAGCGCGGCGAGCGGCAGAATTCAATCAGCGCTCCCTCCTCGTGTAGGATTCTTGAAGCCATTTCTGGAATCTGGCCGGCGATCGACTCTGGGATGGTCAGAACTCCGTGGCGGTCGCCATGCAGCAAGGTCGCCGGACGAAATCTTCAGACCGTCGATCTCCACCGGCTGGCCAAATTCCGTGATGTGGGCATAGGCGTGAGACACGGAGGTGTGGCGGGCGTACAGTTGAAAGCCCATTGCCTCCACTGCGGGCAAATCGCGAACCGCGCCGTTGGTAACGCAGCCCACACAATGCAGTGCGATCCCGATGGCGGCGTGGATCTCGCCCACGAATGCTCCTACTCCCGGGATTATGGTCGGAGTCCTGCAAGACCATCACTCTCGGCTCTGGTAGCGAGGCCACGTACTTCCACCAATCCATGCGGTCGTAATAGCAACGGTGGCTCATCGGCGGCGACGACGTTTGGATTCGGGCCGTTGCTGCGTAGCCCACCATCGGCGGAAGTCGCGGAAACTGGCAGCGCGCCACGCCAGATATAAAGCCTTCGTTCCGCGGACGCACGTTGAGACGCTCGATGGCGTTCGAAACCGTGCAGCTATCGAGGGCCTTCAGTTTTTCCAGATCCGCGCTCGAAACAACGGTTGGATGGGTCATTTCCTTGGACGCCAGCTTCTACGATAGGACGCTCTAACCGTTAAACCCATACCAGGCGATTGGTATTTTTCGACAAAAACGCTGGTAGTTTGGTCCGGCGGGATCCACGCGGCATTAGCGATTGGGCCAAGTGAGCGTCTCTGATACCATGGCTTCGGAACAAGCTCGTTCAGATAGTGTGTTTTTCCGCTCGCGTGTCGCACTTGCGTTGGGATTTGGCGGGCTCCTTTCGATCATGGGGCTGGCCGGAATCGATGCCTTGCGCGTTCTCCAGCAATTCCGCCGTAGTGACGATCAAATCAGGCGCCGCTATCTTTCCGAGAATCATGTCCTAAACGACATTCGGTCCGACGTTTACATTTCGGGAACCTATGTCCGGGACTATCTGCTCGAACCCGAGCCGCAAAGAGCCGATATCTATCGCGCCAACCTCGAACAGGTTCGCAAGCACATGCAGGCCGCGCTGGATTCCTACGGTCGCCAGGTAGCTCCCGCCGAAGTCGCAACACTACACCGAGCTTCGGACCGAATTAGCGGACTATTGGGGGATTTTGGCGCCTATTTTCAATTGGGATGCAGCCGAGAGGCGCCGCTCCGGATACTCCTTTCTGCGAGACGAAGTGTTCCCGCGCCGGCAGAATATGCTTGCGATCGCTGGCCAAATCGACCGCCTGAACGAACAGCAGTTGGATGCTGGGAACCAACAGGTAGTTTCGCTGCTGCTAAGCTTCCAAACCAGGCTTCTGCTCACCCTAATGGTCGCGCTCGGGCTGGGCCTGGGTCTGGCGCTGTTCACCATGCGCAAGATCTTCAAGTTGGAAGACCATGCCCGGTTGCAGTATTCTGGAAGTGGCCGAGGCGCGAACCCAGCTCAAGGACCTGTCGGCGCGTTTGGTTCAAGCACAGGAAGATGAACGGCGGTCGCTCTCGCGTGAACTACATGACGAAGTTGGGCAAGCCTTGTCGGCGGTGCTCGTGGAGCTGCGCAATCTTTCGACGGGGATCGCGGTCCGGTCCGAGGAACAATCTCGCGGGCATGTTGAAACCATCAAAGGTTTGGTGGAAAGCGCCGTACGAGTGGTTCGCAACATGGCGCTTTTGCTGCGGCCGTCGATGTTGGACGATTTGGGTTTGATTCCTGCCCTGAAGTGGCAAGCCCGGGAATCCTCCAAGAGTACTTCGATGAATGTCGCCGTGGACGTGAGCGATCAAGCGCGGCTGGACTCCGATGAGTTGCCGGACGAGTACAAGACTTGCATCTATCGCGTGGTCCAAGAAGCGCTGCACAACTGCGCGCGGCATTCCCGCGCCACCACAGTCCGTATTCGCGTGGAACAGGAGCGCGATCGTTTGCTGCTGACCATTCAGGATGATGGCCAGGGTTTCGATGTTCGTCACACCAAGGGCCTGGGGCTGCTCGGGATGCAGGAGCGCGTTACACAGCTCGGCGGAACATGCCAGGTTCACTCTCAGCCAGGGCAGGGAACGACGCTCTCGGTAGAATTGCCTTTCACTCAACAGAACCGGAGTGCACGCTGTCCTTGAAACAGATTCGCATCCTGTTAGCTGACGATCATACCGTGATGCGTCGGGGTCTCCGGCTTCTGCTCGAGAGCCGTCCCGAATTCGGCGTGGTCGCCGAGGCGTCGGACGGCCGGCAGGCTGTGGAGACGAGCGGAAGCTACTCAACCTGACGTCGCGGTTCTGGATATCGCCATGCCCAACCTGAGCGGGATCGAAGCCGCGAAGCGGATCAACGCCAGTCTGCCCGGCATCGCGATCGTGATTCTGAGTATGCACTCGGACGAAGGTTACGTTCTGCGAGCGTTGAAGGCTGGCGCAAAAGGCTACCTGTTGAAAGACTCCGCGGAAGGAGACCTCATCGACGCGATCAAATCCGTGCATGAGGGAAAGACTTTCTTCAGTCCGGAAATTACCAGGATGCTGATGGAAGACTACGTCCGCGAAATCCGGAATCGCGGCGCCGAGGATAGCTACGACCTGCTCACTTCGCGCGAACGCGAAATCCTGCAGCTCCTGGCTGAACTGAAGTCCAACAAAGAGATCGCGCAGCTTCTGAATCTCAGCCTGTATACGGTGGAAACACATCGCAGAAACCTGCAGGAGAAACTCAACCTGCATAGCGTGGCGGAGTTGATCCTTTATGCGGTTAGAAAAGGCGTCATCTCCTAGCGGGCGCAGCCTTCAAAACCCATCCCACACGTAGGCCGAGAAATTCCGCGTCTTGTGAAAGCCCATCCGCTCGTATAACGCAATCGCTTCCGTGTTCGCCGCCGTCACCGTCAACGTCACCTTCCGGCAGCCGTGCCGGGCCAGCGATTCGAGCGACCGCCGGATCAGCTCGTATCCGACGCCCGTTCCTCGCGCCGCCCCCGATACGCATACCTGCGTCACATGACCTACGTCGGTGTGAACCAGGCTCGCCAGGCAGATTCCGCTCAGCCGCCCCGTCGCCGGATCCACCGCCACATACGAAGCCGGCTGAAAGAACGTGCCGCATCCCGGGAACTGCACGATGTTCATCAGGAACCGCCGCGCTCCGGCGGGCGACCGGTACTGATCGTTGATCTCGCTATCGACGTGCCCCCGGTATGCCGTCGCAATCAGAGTCGCCGCCTCGTCTTGCTTGCGTTCGGACCAGCTATCGAACCACACTGGTTGCGTCGGACGCCCTTCGCGCAAACGCCCCGCCGTGTCGCTATCGATCTCCATGAAGTTGCGGGCGTGCGCGTGCAAAAAACGCCGCTCCGGCAGATTCATCGCCGCACCCGTGCGCAGCATCATCAGTTGCGATTCGATTCGCCGGATGTACTGCATCTTCATCAGTCCCTCGACTACGGTGGTGAGCAAGCGCTCTTCGTGCTCCACGCTCATGTAGTCCTTCATGACGTAAAGATCGCCGATCAGCCCCTTGCGCTCCTCGGCCACGTAATAGCAATAGCCCACCGGATACCCGTTGATCAGCAGCGCATACCCGTTGAGAGCCTGCATCTCGAGGAACCGCCGGACCAATCCCGCGGATCCGCGAAAATCCCAGTCCAGCGTCTCGCGCCAGACCCCGGTCTCTTCCTCGAGCAGCATGTCCAGATCCCCGCCCCGCAAATGGCGCAGTTCCACCACGCGGGTCAGGGGAGTGTCGGAAAGAGCCGCCATACGGTTCCAGCCTACACCCAAAACAGGATAGGCGCTGGTTGTGGCACACGCTCCTGTGAACGCCCAGCCGGGTGGATAGTGAACTTACTGACTTTTAGGTGTCCCGCCGGGGCGCTGGCCCGCGACGTAGCCGATCAGCCCATTGAGCTTGTCGGTGATTTCGGCCAAGTTTTGCTCCGTGCGGAGCTGAAATCGCAGGAGATCATTGATGTGCTCGCTCTGGGTCTTCTCGATGTGAGCCATGACCACCATCGTCTCTTGAAGCTCCTTTAGCGCGGCCTGCATCTGCTCGTTGCCCATCGGAGTATCCACTATGTTAGCGGTTTCGCAACGAGGTGTCTTTGGCGCGCGAAATTTCTCAGTTCGCTCAGTATCTGCGTTGATCTGTGTTTATCTGTGGCCGGTTCGCTACAATGTAATTTCAACGGAGGCCCAATGGCTGCACTTCCTCGGCGCACTTCTGTGCCTGTCAAAATCGGCGATGTCTGGGTGGGCGGCGACCACCCCATCGTGGTCCAGTCCATGACCAACACCGACACCGCCGACACCGCCTCCACCGTCAACCAAGTCATGGCGCTCGCCCAGGCCGGCTCCGAACTGGTCCGCGTCACCGTCAACACCGAAGCCGCCGCCCAGGCGGTCCCCAAAATCGTCGACACGCTCGATAAATTCGGCGTCCGCGTCCCCATCATCGGCGACTTCCATTACAACGGCCACATCCTTCTCAAGAAATATCCCGACTGCGCGCGCGCCCTCGCCAAGTACCGCATCAATCCAGGCAACGTCAACATCGGCAAGAAGCACGACGACAACTTTCGCACCATGATCGAAGTCGCCATCGAATACGATCGCCCGGTTCGCATCGGCGTCAACTGGGGCTCGCTCGACGGGGCGCTTCTCACGCGCATGATGGACGAAAATTCGCGCTTGCCCGATCCTTTGGATGCGATGGAAGTTACGATGAACGCCATCGTCGCCAGCGGTCTGCTGGCCGCGCAAGCCGCGGAAAGCTACGGACTCGGCCGCGACAAGATCATCCTCAGCGCCAAGGTCTCGGGCGTTCAGGATCTCATCATGGTGTATCGCAAGCTCGCCGCGAAGTGCGACTACACGCTGCATCTCGGGCTAACCGAAGCTGGCCTCGGATCGAAGGGCATCGTCGCCACCACCGCCGCGCTCTCGGTGCTCTTGCAGGAAGGCATCGGCGACACCATTCGCGCCTCGCTCACCCCGCTTCCCAATGGCGATCGCACCGACGAGGTCGTCGTCTCACAGCAAATTTTGCAAGTCCTCGGGTTGCGCCACTTCACTCCCCAAGTTACCGCCTGCCCGGGCTGCGGACGCACCACCAGCACGTTCTTCCAGGACATGGCCGATCAGATCCAGAACTACTTGCGCGACCAAATGCCCAACTGGAAGGAGCGCTATGCCGGCGTCGAAGAGATGAAGGTGGCCGTGATGGGCTGCGTCGTGAACGGCCCCGGCGAATCCAAGCATTCGCACATCGGCATCTCGCTGCCAGGCACGTTTGAGGAACCCGTCGCGCCGGTTTATGTCGATGGCAAGCTCTCCACAACGCTGCGCGGCGACCGCATCGTCGCTGAGTTCATCGAGATCCTCAACAACTACGTCGATCGCCGCTACGCCGGCCGCGTCGCTGAAACCACGACGGTCTAATTGGCGCCAGAAGGCTGGTAGTTCAACATAATCACTGGACTCTTCGAGTTGTTGCCGCTCGCGTCCGTGACAGTGAGCTGAACCAAATATAGTCCTGGTCCGCTTTTGAATTCGACGGTCGCCTTGGGATCGCTCGCTGCCTGAAGTAAAGCTGGTTCGAGGCCGCCCGCTACTGCCGTGAACAGATATCGCAAATTCCCCAATGCGCTCGCCGAAGCGCTGCCATCCAACACCACCGAGGACTGACTCGTCGTCAAACTGAGGGGCGTCACGGCGGCGTTGGTTGAATTCGATGACGGGTCGTCGCTAGGCGTCGCCAGGTAGCCGTGCAACTCACCGCTGCTCGTCACGGCCAAGCCGATGATTTGTCCGCTGGAATTGATGGAGCACGCCAGCAACAGATGCAACGGAGAGTTTGCGGGAATCAGTGTGTTCAGATCGGTCATCGTGCCGTTGTGCCACAGATAAGCGCGAAGGTTAAAATTTGCGTCGAGCGACGATCCGGTCACATCGCCTGCGTCGTTAAGCCCGATTGCGAAGCTATTAGCATCGCCGGGGAGTGTGCCAAGGTCCTGCATGCCCGTCCCGCGCGTCCACAGGAAGGCATGAAAATTTGCGTTGCCCTTCAGGTCCGAATAGCCGACTACCTGGCCCTGCTTATTTATGTTGTAGGCCAGGATTCCGCCCCCTGGCCGGTGCCGCCCAGACTTCCGAGGTCGGTCGTCGTGCCTGTTTCCCAGAGCAAGGCGTGAAGCGGCTGGAGATTCAACAAGCTATTCGGGCTAAAGGCTGCGCAACTGCCAGATGCACCGACCACCTGTCCGTTGTCGTTGATCGCAAGCGCCACTCCCTCCAAGTCTTTGGCGGATGTAGGGAGCGCCTGAATCTCGCCATTTTCCCAAATAACAGGCTTAAACTGGAGCTTTTGTGGAGCTGGGCAGGTCGGATCCTTGGTGGTATTCTCCGCGAATCCAGCCACCGTCCCGTGCCGGTTGATCTGGTAGGCCGCGCCGTTGCTCCCGCCCAGTGTCGGAAGCGGAACCGTCACCGCATACTGCCACAGAAACGGTAGACAGGTCGTACCTTTGGAAGGAAGCCCCAGCGTTTTGAAACCGCAAAAGTCTTCTCCATTCGGATCTGCAGTGGACGTTTGAGCTAGACCCACGGCCTGGCCCTTTTCGTTGGCGCTGTACGATATGCTGTTGAGTCCTCCGAGTGCGCCGATGTACCCCGTCAGTCCCTTGTACCTAAGGTAGGCATGCTCCGCCCCACTAGGGACAGCCTCAGTGCCACTGATCAAGCCATTGTTGGTGATAAAGTAAGGCTGGCCGAATGGGCCTTGGGCGCCCAGGTCGGTGATGGTGTAGCTAGGTGTCTGTGCCAATGCGAGCGCGGCCAGCAAGCTGCTCGCGGCCATTAAAGTCAGAATCGATTTCATATGTCCCTCCACCGAGCTAGGCGTATTCTGCGCCGGGAAGTGATCACGTGGGGACTTTTAAATTTTCGACGCTGGGCGCGGCGGTATAATCCAAGGCGATGCAGAGGGCGGCACGCGGTAGTGACGCGGATGTTGGCGACGTAAGCAAGCTGCTCCGCGCCTGGAGCGATGGAGACCGGAACGCACTCGAAATGCTGACCCCAATCGTTTATGAAGAGCTCCGCAGGCTGGCACGCCGCTATATGCGACGGGAGCGGCCAGGTCAAACCCTGCAAACCACGGCGCTGGTGAATGAAGCCTACATGCGCCTGGTGGATTATAGTCGCATGCAATGGCAGGATCGCGCCCATTTTTTCGCGGTTTCTTCCCAGCTGATGCGGCGCATTCTGGTGGAGCGCGCACGCAGGCGTAATCTGAAACGCGGGGGCGGCGCGCCGCATGTCTCCTTGGATGAGGCGGCCCTCGAAGGCGGCAATCGGACCGTCGACCCGGGCGGGAACCTTGTCGCGTTGGATGACGCCCTGAATGCGCTGGCGCGGTTCGATCCACGCAAAGTGCAGGTGGTCGAAATGCGCTTCTTTGGCGGACTCACCTTGGAAGAAACGGCCGAGGTGCTCAAAGTCTCGCCCGTCACCGTGAGGCGGGATTTGCGCACCGCCAAGGCCTGGCTCTATCGCGAATTAACTGGCGGGGAAGACGATGGATTCCGAACGCTGGAAACAAGTCGATAATCTGCTCCAGGCCGTGCTGGAGCATCCGCGCGACGAGCGCGACGCGTTTTTGCGGCAGGCGTGCGCGGGCGACCAAGAGCTGGAGCGCGAAGTCCGTTCGCTGCTGGCCTCCGATGAGGAGGTGGGAAGTTTCCTGGATAGCCCTGCAATGGAGATGGCTGCACAAGACTTCGATAGTCATGACGAAAGCAGCGATTTCCCCGCCGGCGTCACCGTCTCGCATTACCGTATTGTTGAAAAGCTCGGCGGAGGAGGAATGGGAGTGGTCTACAAGGCCGAGGACGTCCGCCTGCACCGCTTCGTAGCTCTCAAGTTTCTTCCGGATGATATCTCTCATGACCCTCAAGCGCTCAGCCGCTTCGAGCGTGAGGCCAGGGCAGCATCAGCTTTGAATCACGCCAATATCTGCACCATTTATGAAGTGGAGGAACACGATGGGCAGCCCGTGATCGTCATGGAGCTGCTTGAAGGGCAGACTTTGAAGCAGCGAATCCGTGCAGCTCCCATCCTCACTGAGGAACTCCTGGAATTTGCCATCCAGACCTCCGACGCCTTGGAAGCCGCCCACTCCAAAGGCATCGTCCATCGCGATATCAAGCCTGCGAACCTCTTCATCACGACGCGCGGCAACGCGAAGATTCTCGACTTTGGATTGGCCAAGGTTTCCCCCTTGCCCGCTCAGCCGGCGGCAGCCGACCGTGACCATCGAGGACGATCTGACCAACCCCGGGAGCGCGATCGGGACCGTGTCGTACATGTCGCCCGAGCAGGTCCGCGCCAAAACCTTGGACGCACGCACTGACTTATTCTCGTTCGGGGTGGTGCTCTACGAAATGGCTACCGGCAAGCTGCCATTCCGAGGCGAAAGCTCCGGGGTCATTTTCGATTCTATTCTCAACCACGCTCCCGTGCCTGCCGTGCGCCTGAATCCCGGCGTGCCGGGGGAACTGGAACGCATCATCGACAAGTGCCTCGAAAAAGATCGGGATCTGCGATACCAGAGCGCTTCGGAAATTCACACCGACCTCCAGCGTCTGAAACGCGACACGGATTCCGGCCGCGTACCATCCGTCCCGCGAAGCGCAAAACGCTGGAAGATATTTCTTCCTGCGGCTGTGGCCGTGCTAGCGCTGCTTGCGGCTACTTACTTTTATCTTCACCGCGAACCAAAACTCACTGGACAGGACAACATCGTCCTGGCGGATTTCACGAACACAACAGGCGACCCCGTGTTTGACGGCACGCTTCGCCAGGGCCTGGCTTTCCAACTGGAGCGATCGCCTTTTCTCAAGATCATGGACGACGACCAGGTGCGGCACGATCTGCGCTTGATGAACTTCCAACCCGGAACGCGCATTACGGACCAGATCGCTCACGACATTTGCGTCCGCGAAGGAGCCGCGGCCACCATGGACGGCACAATCGCGAGCCTGGGGAAGAATTATGTCATCACGCTCCAGGCGGCCGCTTGCCACGACGGCAAGACGCTTGCGCGGGAGCAGATCCAGGCCGAAGATAAAGAGCACGTGCTGGGCGCATTGAGCACGGCCGACGACGGGCATCCGGCGCAAGCTCGGCGAATCGCTGAACTCCATCCAAAAACAGAGTCGTCCGTTGGACGAAGGCACCACTGCATCGCTCGAAGCTCTTCAAAGCTACACGGCGGGCAGATCGGACCTGGCCCAGGGCCATTCTCTCTCCGCTATTCCGTTGTTCCAGCGGGCCACGCAAATCGATCCGAATTTCGCGTCCGCTTATTACCGGCTGGGCGTCGCGTACGAAGTCGCCGGGTGACATGGCGCGCAGCGCCGAATACGCGAAGAAAGCTTTCGCTTTGATCGACCGGGCTTCTGAGCCCGAGCGGGCTGAAATCACTCCTTACTACTACCGGGCCACTGGCGAAGTGGACAAAGAGATCGACGCCTGGCAACAGGCTGCCCGCGATTATCCGCAATACTGGGTCTACCACAACCAGTTGGGCCTCATCTACGTCGACAACGGGCAATACGAAGAGGGGTTGAAGGAGGCGGAAGAAGCGATTCGGCTGGGGTCCGACTCCGAGGCCCCCTATCGCCGTCAATTGGACGCCTTGATGTGCTTGGATCGCCTTCCGGAAGCCAGAACATTAGCCGAGCAATTGCGGGCGCGCAAAATCGGAGGGTCGAGGATCCATCAGCGCTTCCTCGAAATGGCGTATGTCGGGGATGATGCCGCGGCCGTCGCTAAGGAGATTCAATGGTTCGCAGGCAAGCCCGAGGAGTACCTCAGCTTCGGCTTGCAGGCAGCCAACCGGAATGTCCATGGCCAGCGTCGTGAGTCGCACATGTTGTACCAGAGAGCCGCCCAGTCAGCACTGCGCCGGGGACTGGGCACCGTGGCTGCAGAGTTTGACGAAGCCGATGCGCGTGCCGACGCGCTGGCGGGCAATTGCCAAACCGCGCGACGCCTGGGCCGTCCAGCACTTGCGTTGGCGCTGTGCGGTGAGGCGGCCCAAGCGGAGAAACTCGCCGGGGAGACTTCTAAAATGCTTCCAAATGGAACCATCTGGAATGCAGTACAGCTACCCGAAATTCGAGCAGCGATGGCGCTCAAGCGCGACCAGCCAGCCAAAGCCGTGGAACTGCTGGCAACCGCATCTCCGTACGAACGCTCTTACATCGAGGCGGGTTACGTGCGTGGGTTGGCTTATCTGCGCCTGAACAAAGGAGCGGAGGCGACAGCTGAGTTCCATAAAATCGCGGATCATAAGGGCGCGAGTTGGGGCGCTACCTGGGTCCACCCCAATTGGGGACTGTATTATTCGCTGTCCTATCTGGGGATAGCACGCGGCTCCGCGCTCGCTGGCGACACCGCGAAAGCCGGAAAAGCCTACCAGGACTTCCTCACCCTCTGGAAAGACGCCGACCCCGACATCCCTGTCCTCAAGCAAGCCCGATCGGAATACGCCAAGCTGCAGTAGCCCCATAAGGCCGCCGAGCCTCCAACGGCGGCCCTTCTTGCCACGCTTGTTCGTCTCGCTTACTTGTCCTTAAAACGGTCGAGATAAATAGTCTCGCGGCGTTCCCTTTGGTTCGCCGTCAGCTTCGGCGTCGCGAACTCCAGACCCGAGCCCGTGCCCGACCACATGGTCGCCAGCGCGCATCCTTCTTCGCCGCCACAGCGGAAAATAAGCCGCGGCCGCGGGTTTTTGGACTCCGTAGCGGGGGCCTTGGCATGGATGAATATAGTCTTTCCGGTGTCCATGTTCTTCAGCTGTATACTCTGCGGGTTGCTCGCCTGTGGGCCCACCCGATACTCGCCCGCCGGAAGATCCGATCCTGCCGCTCGGAACGCGAAAGGAATCTTCGCTTCTGTTCCATCCGTTTGTCCATAAGCCGCTCCGGCGACTAGCGTTAGCAGTGCGCCGATTACCGCCCGTCCTAAGTTTTTCTGTTTCATAACGTCCCTCCATTCAAGAAGGCGCAGAACGCCGGGCGAAACTATCATGCCCGGAAAATAATTCGAAGCAAACGCTGGGAGGTTATAATTTATGAGCGATGCAATCTGCCGGAACGGGGGGCGGCGAGGTAAGCCAGCTGCTGCGTGCCTGGAGCGGCGGGGATCAAAACGCGCTCGAAAGGCTCACCCCTATTGTTTATGACGAACTCCACCGCCTGGCTCGCCGGCACATGCGACGAGAGCGCCCCGATCATAGCCTGCAGACCACGGCTTTGGTGAATGAGGCTTACCTGCGACTGGTGGATTATAAACGGATGCAGTGGCAGAACCGCGCCCACTTCTTCGCCGTTTCGGCCCAGTTGATGCGCCGCATCCTGGTGGAGCATGCGCGCCGGCATAACCTCAAACGCGGGGCTGGGTTGCAACAAGTCTCACTCGATGAAGCGGCCGTGATGGGCGGCGGACGAATCACCGACCTGGTAGCGCTCGATGATGCCATGCTTGCGCTGGAGCAGCTGGATCCCCGCAAAGTCCAGGTGGTCGAGATGCGCTTCTTTGGCGGGCTTAGCGTGGAAGAAACCGCCGAGGTGCTCAAGGTCTCGGCGGTCACGGTGATGCGCGACTGGAGCACCGCGAAAGCCTGGCTCTATCGCGAATTGGCGGGCGGGACGGGCGATGAATTCCGATCGATGGAAACAAGTCGATAGCCTGCTTCAGGCCGCGCTGGATCGTCTACCCCACGAGCGCGATGCGTTTCTGAGGCATGCGACGGCCGGCGATGCGCCACTGGAACGCGAAGTGCGCTCCCTGCTGGCGTCCCAGCAGCAAGCCGCCAGTTTCCTGGAAAGCCCGGCGATAGAAGTGGCCGCTCAGGCTTTGGCCGGCCAAGGAGGTGACCGCTTCTCACTAGACTCGCAAGGCCGCGCCGACTCGCTGACTGCTGGCGCCAAACTCGGATCTTATGAGATTCTTGCCGCGCTGGGCGCCGGCGGGATGGGTGAGGTGTATCGCGCCCGCGATACGCGGCTCGAGCGCAGTGTTGCAATCAAGATTCTGCCCTCCGCATTTTCCGCCGACGTCGAGCGGTTGCATCGCTTCGAGCGGGAAGCCCGCCTGGCATCCGGCCTCAACCACCCCAACATCGTTACCATCTACGAACTCGGGCAGGATGGTTCCACTCGCTACATCGCGATGGAGCTGATCGAGGGAAAAACGCTCGCCGAACTGCTTGCCGCCGGCCCGTTGCCGATACGAAATGCAATTGAAATCGCCGCTCAGATTGCCGAGGGGCTGGCCAAGGCGCACGAAGCGGGCATCGCGCACCGGGACTTGAAGCCCGGCAACCTGATGGTCTCTAGCGATGGATTCGTTAAAATCCTCGACTTTGGCCTGGCGAAGCTAGCCCCACCCGTCACCGAACACTCGGATACGCGCGACCTGTCTGCGTGGCGCTCGCAAGCGGGCCAGGTTATCGGAACCCTGCAGTACATGTCGCCGGAGCAGGCCGCGAGCGATCAGCCGGACTTCCGGTCCGATCAGTTCTCGTTCGGTTTGGTGCTCTACGAAATGGTGACTGGAAAGCGCCCCTTTCAGAGAAGGACGCCAACCGAGACCATGGTGGCCATCCTCCGCGATCAAGCGGAACCGATTGGAGTGCAAAAGCCCGACGCCCCCGCTCCGCTGTGTTGGGCCATCGAACGGTGTCTGGCGAAAGATCCCGATAAGCGCTACGTCTCCACCCGGGATCTCGCGCGCGAGCTCGCGGCCATACGCGACCGCTTCTCCGAGAAGCCGGATAACCAGGTGGAGGCCCGCCCCAGCAATATTCCAGTGCAGCGCACGCGATTCGTGGGGCGCGACAAGGAAGTGGCCGCCGCCGAAGAGCTCCTGTTGCGCTCCGACGTACGGCTCGTCACCATCACGGGCCCTGGCGGCATCGGCAAAACGCGTCTCGCCGTGGAGGTGGTGAATGGAATTCTCGATCGCTTTCCCGATCGCTTTCCAAGCGGCGCTCATTTTGTTCCGCTCTCTCCGTTAAGCGATCCCGGCTTGATCGCTTCCCTGATCGTTCAGGCCTTGGGCATTCGAGAGGTGGGCAGTCAATCGCCGCTCGAAATACTCAAGAAGAATTTGCCGGATTCGTTGCGCCCGCCGATGCTGCTCCTTCTGGACAATTTCGAGCACCTGATGCAGGCGGCGCCTACTGTTGCGGAGCTCCTGGCCATGGCTGCCAATCTTAAGATCCTAGTAACAAGTCGGGCACCGCTGCATGTATACGGAGAACAGGAATTTCCGGTCCCCGCCCTGGCACTGCCGGATGCGCGGTCCATGCCACAGTTGGAGGCGCTTTCTCAGTATCCCGCCGTCGCTCTATTTGTACAGCGGGCCGTTGCCGCCAAACCGGGTTTTGAACTCAATCGGGAAAACGCCCAAGCCATTACCGAAATTTGCGCCCGGCTGGACGGTCTGCCTCTTGCCATTGAGCTCGCGGCCGCTCGAATCAAAGTCCTTTCGCCCGCCTCCATGCGTACGCGCCTGGCCAGCCGGTTGCAATTATTGACGGGTGGCGCGCGGGACCTCCCACAGCGCCAGCAGACACTGCGCGGAACCATGGATTGGAGCTACGATCTGCTGAGCCCCGCCGAGCAGAAGCTTTTCCGCAGACTGTCTGTGTTCGTGGGCGGGTGCAATCTGGAAGGCGTGGAAGCTGTCTGCGATACCAAAGGGGATCTCGATCTGGACCTGCTCGATGGCGTGTCATCCATGCAGGACAAGAGCCTGCTGCAGCAGATCGAGCAGGCCAACGGGGAATCGCGCTTCGTAATGCTGGAAACCATTCGCGAATACGCTATCGAGAAGCTGAAAGCAAGCTTGGAGGAGGCCTCGACGAAACGCGCGCACGCCGCTTATTGCCTAGTGCTGGCTGAAGAAGAGGCTGCCGAGCAAAGTGGTGCGGAAGGGACGAATTGGCTGGAGCGCTTTGCGCTGGAACACGACAATTTTCGCGCCGCCCTGGAGTGGCTGACCGAAGCCGGAGATGCGGAGTGGGGCTTGCGTCTCGGCGCGGCCCTCTTTCGCTTCTGGGAGGCGCGCGAGTACATCACCGAAGGGCGCGACAGCCTCGACAAGCTGCTAAGACTGGCCGCTCCGGCAACGAAGGCGCGACAGCGTGCGATTTTTTCCGCGGGCGTGCTCGCCAGCGAGCAGGCCGACTACGCCGCCGCTGAGCCGCTCTTCAGCGCGGCCCTGGACATCGCCCGTGAGTTGGGCGACAAGCGGGGCGTTGCTGTCTCTTTAAACGCGCTCGCAGTCAATGCCCGGAACCGCGGCGATGTTGCCGTAGCGCTCTCACTGTTTGAAGATGGCTTGGCGCGCTGGCGGGAATTGGACGATCAGAAGCAGGTCGCTCGCTCCCTCAGTAACCTCGCGAATGTTGTCAAATTGCAAGGCGACTACGCCCGGGCGCGCGCCCTACATGCGGAGTGTCTCTCAATCTTCAGTGGACTCGGAGACCGGACAGGCGTGGCCTGGTCGCTGAACTCGCAAGGGGACGTCGCCCTCGATCAGAGTGACCTTGCCGCCGCGAAAACCTTGTACGAACAGGGCCTGGCAATGTTTTGGGAGCTCGGCGACCGCTGGGGCATCGCCGCCACCCTGAATGACTTGGGAAACCTGGCGATGGAACAGCGCAATTCGTCTATAGCGCGCTCTCTGTACCGGGAAAGCCTGAAGACTTTCCAGGAATTGGAACATAAACGCGGGATTGCCCGATTGTTGGAGTGCTTCGCGCGCTTAGCGGCCGCTGAACTCGAAGCCGAGCGTTCCCTGCGGCTGGCGGGCGCGGCAGCTGCGCTGCGACAAACCATTGGTGCTCCGCTTACGCCCACGGAACAGGCCAAACTGGAAGCCATTCTCGACCCGGCACGTCAGGCCTTGACCAACACCACTAGCGCGACGGCTTGGTTGGAGGGCTGGGCCACGCCCTTCGAGCAGGCTGTCGAGGAAGTGTTGATGCCCGAGCCGCGACTATTCGAGCCGCGACCGTAAGGGAGCGGAACCTACTCCACGTTCGCAGGGTCAATAAGCCGGCGCACCGCTGAGACGCGATTGGAAGGAACACCCACGCGCCGCGCGTGTTCGTGAATGGTCTCTTCGTCCGGCGCGAGATAGACGCAGTACAGCTTGTCGCCAGTTACGTAACTATGCAGCCAGCAGATCTCGGGACCCATTCCCTTCAGTACGCCGATCGACTTTAGGGAGACTTCCCGCAGTTCGGCGTCCGATAAATTCCCCACTCCGGGAACTTCACGTTCGATGACGTACTTGGGCATGAGCTCTGTGTTGATGCTAGCATGTCTCAGGACAAAAGAACGAGGCTGCCATGGATCTCCGATCGCTTCAGAAACCCCTGAAAGAACACTACCGCAGTGATCCCACTGCGTCGCAAATCACGATCCAGGCGAAAGGCGGACAAACGGACGTTCCGATAGCATGCTCGGTGGACATCGGGCGCGCCATTTACCAGGCCGAAGCCCACCAGGGCGTTGGAGGCGGCGGTACCGGCGCCTGTTCCGGTGATCTTTTGCTGGGGGCGCTGGCGGCGTGCGCTCAAATCACCTGTCAGATGGTGGCCGCGGCTATGGGCATCCCAACCGAACGCATTGAGGTCACCGTGGAGGGAGACTTCGATCTTCGAGGCACTCTCGGCATATCGAAGGATGTGCCCGTCGGCTTTGAAAGCATTCGTCTTCGTTTTGATGTTGCTGCGCCTGCGGCAACCCCCGAACAGCTGCGCGGATTGCAAGAAAAAACGGAACAGTATTGTGTGGTGATGCAGACCCTGATGCGGCCGCCCAGGCTCGAAACCGAGTGGGCTCAGAACGATTGAGCTCTACGCGCTCTCCGACCATACCGCCAACTCGTTCCCATTCGGATCAGCGAAATGAAACCGATACCCGCCGGGAAACGAGAACGTGTCCTTCACGATCTTCCCGCCGGCCGCTTTGATCTTCGCTTGCGCCGCTCCCAGATCGGTCGCGTAAATCACCAGCAGCAGCCCGCGCGCCGGCGCTGGAATCTCGGTCCAAAAGCCGCCCGCCAGGCGGCCGTCCTGAAAGCTGGTATAGTTCGGCCCGTAGTCCTCGAACTTCCATCCAAACGCGGCGCTGTAAAATTGTTTCGTCCCCGCGATATCGGTCGCTGGAAGCTCAATGTAATCGATTTGATTGTTGTGTTCTTGGCTCATCGTGTCTCGATCTTAATCGAGATCGCGCCTCCGGGATTGTAGAAAACGGCCAGGAGTGCACCCGGCGAATTCCTGAAACTCCCGAATGAAATGCGCCTGATCGTAATATCCGCACGCCACCGCGAAGTCCGCCCAACTCGGTTGAGCGGTCTGCATGGCTGCGATCTCCTGCGCCGCCTTCCGAAATCGGAGAATCCGGCTCAGGTACTTCGGCGAAACGCCCGAGCGCTCCAGGCACACCCGGCGAAAATGCCGCACGCTGAGCCCGCTTTGCGCCACCGCCTCGTCCAAGGAACTCCCGGCAGAACGCCCCGACGAAACCTCGGGCGATTCAACTTGCCACAGCACTCGCTCGCCGATATCCGGCGGATCGAGAGGCCTCAACAACTGGTCCATCAGCCCACCCATTGCTTCTAGGCTCTGCAACTCCGCCAGGCGCTCCAGCATCCGCCGCGCCTCGCTGCCCATCAGATCATCCAGCGGCCTGGTCTCGTCGGTGAGCAGCTCCGCGCCCGGTATGAACGACGAAGCCATGCCCGGTCGAAATCGCACTCCAAAGTAAGACTGCGCCGGCGCTCCTTGCAACTTCAACGGAGTCGTCATCAAACCCACGGTGGCCAAGCCCACCGGTTCCCCGCCGCTCCGCGAAAATAGGATGTCGACGCAGCCATCGGGTAGCACAATTTGATCGCTCGCTTCTTTCCGGCTCTGCGACCAATAGCATTCCACGTAGCGCCGCAGTCGCGCGCCCGGCTGGATTTCTCTGTAGGCGGCCACCACGCCCTTCAGTGTAACGCCCTGCGCCCAAAATTGTGATGAACTGTGTAGTGGATTAAAGGAGCCAGGTCGCCCATGCATAACCGAATTCTGACCACGCACGTCGGGAGCTTGGTGCGCCCGCCCAAGCTGGTCCCCTTCCTGGAGGAGATCGAAGAGGGACGTCCTTATGACAAATCCGCGTACGACGCCTGCCTTAGCGAATCCATCGCCGAGGTGGTGCGACAACAGGCGGAGGCTGGCGTGGACATCGTCAGCGACGGGGAGTTCGGCAAGACCGACAACTGGGCCTGGTATATTCACCAGCGAATCTCCGGGTTCAGCGAGCGGCCAGCTACGCCGGAGGAGGCGAAGGATCCTCTGGCGACTCGGAGCATGGGGCGCGACTTTGCGGCCTTTCCGGAATTCTACGCCGAGTACTTTCCAACGCAGGGGCTCCGGGTTCGGCCCGGCTCCGTCACCACTGTGTGCAACGGCCCAATCCGCTACATCGGACACGCCCAGGTTCAGCGCGACATTGCCAATCTCAAGGCCGCGATCGCCAAGGTCAAAGTAGAGGACGCGTTCCTTCCGCTAGTCGCTCCGGCGAGTGCCTTCCCGTTTTATAAGAACGAATACTACCAGGACGATCAGTCGCTGCTGTTCGCGCTGGCCGAAGCTCTTCGCGAAGAATACAAGGCGGTTTTGGATGCCGGGCTCCGGATCCAGATCGACGATGCGTTTCTTCCCTATACCTACGAACGGATCGTGCCGCCCATGACGTTGGCCCAATATAGGGAATGGGCGGAACTGCGCATAGACGCACTCAATCATGCGCTGGTAGGCCTCCCGCAGGACAGAATTCGATATCACATCTGTTGGGGCAGTTGGAACGCCCCTCACATATTCGACGTTCCCTTGCGTGACATCGTCGATCTGCTTCTGAAGCTGCGCGTGGGTGGGTATCAATTTGAAGCCGCCAACGTCCGTCACGAGCACGAATGGAAAGTGTGGCGGGATGTCAAGATTCCGGAGGATCGTGTCCTGATCCCAGGCGTTATCAGCCACGCAACCAACCTGGTGGAACATCCCGAGCTGGTCGCCGACCGCCTGGTGCGTTACGCCGATATCGTCGGCCGAGAGCGAGTGATGGCCGGTTCGGATTGCGGCTTCGCGCAAGGCCCGTTCACTCGCAGAGTGCATCCCAGCATTCAATGGGCGAAGCTGAAAGCTCAGGCCGAAGGCGCCAGGATCGCGACGGCGCGATTGTGGGGCCAGGGCGCCGGGTCGTAATATGGCCGCGCCATCAAGTTCTTCAGCGCGCGCCTTCCACGTCGACATCCCGCAAGACGTGATCGACCGGATCGTTGACCGTGTCCGTCTCGCACAATGGCCCGATCGTATCGACGGCTACCCTTGGCAGTATGGCGTCGACTGGAGCTACATGCGGGAGCTCGCCGAATATTGGACCTCACAATTCGATTGGCGCAAGGCTGAAGCCGCGCTGAACGCCTTCCCACAGTTCAAGGCGCAAGTCGACGACTTCGACATTCACTTCTATCACGTGCGCGGCCACGGCCCTTGGCCCTTTCCGATCGTCCTTACTCATGGCTGGCCTGGCTCTGTTGTTGAGTTCCTGGACGCCATCGGTCCCCTCACGGACCCTGCCCAGTTCGGCGGGTCTCCAGAGGACGCTTTCGACCTTGTGATTCCATCGCTGCCCGGATTTGGATTCTCTTCCAAGCCCAACGGCAAGCCGGTTGGTCCAGTAACCATCGCACGGCTGTGGCATAAACTGATGACCGAAGTCGCCGGCTACCAACGCTTCGGCGCCCAAGGCGGCGATTGGGGACAAGCGGTAACCGTTCAGATGGCCACGCAGTTTCCCCAATCGCTGGCTGGCATTCACTTGAGCGGCGCAACCGCTTGGCCGCTGCCTGAGGCCGAACAGACCCAGGAGGAACGCGCCTGGGTTCGTGCATCCGCGGCGTACCGCCAGCGTGAGCTGGACTATTTTGGGGAACAGTCGCGCAAGCCGCAGACCGTGGCGTTCGCGCTTTCGGACAACCCCTTGGGTCTGGCAGCTTGGATTGTAGAAAAATTCAAGGTGTGGAGCGACTCGGAGGACGGAATCGAGCACACCTTCACGAATGATCAGCTCCTGACCAATATCATGCTCTACCTGGTCACCGACACGGCTGGGTCCGCCATCTGGATTTATCGCGGGAATGCGGATGAAGCCGGCCTGCCTGGCGCCAGGATCACCGTCCCAACGGGTTTCGCCGCATTCCCCAAAGAAATGCCGATTGGCTTGCCTCCCCGGCGATTCCTCGAGCAAGACTTCAACCTCGTGCATTACACCCAGATGCCGCGCGGCGGCCACTTCGGGTGCTTGGAGCAGCCACAACTCTTCGTGGACGATTTACGCACATTCTTCCGCAAAGTGCGCGGGTGACGTACCGACAACGTGCGCGGCGAGCGTCAAAAAATTGTAGTGTTGAAATAGATCGCCATGCCTCACCGATTCCTCGCATTATTCGCCGCCCTCGCAATCCTCGGAACGGGCCTGCCGGCTCTCGCGCATCACTCGTTTGCCACAGAGTTCGATACATCCAAGCCAATCACCCTGGAAGGCGTCGTCACGCGCATCGATTGGGCGAATCCGCACGTCCACTATTACGTCGATGTAACCGATCCGGACGGCACGGTGGTGAACTGGGCCTGTGAGACGGGTGGCCCGGCGCGCCTTGCCCGGCGAGGCTGGACCCACGATTCGTTGAAAGTGGGAGACAAGGTCGTCGTCCAGGGCTTCGTTGCCAAAGACGGCTCCCATGCAGCCGATGGGCGCCAGGTCACCCTGCCGGATGGCCGGAAAATCGGCCTGGAGCCCGGTTCTAAGTAACAGGCCCGGCTACACATGGCCCTTTGGAGCTACCTATCCACTCTGCTCCTACTATCCTGTAACGAATCAATGTATGCTGTCGTTAGTATCTCTAGGACCATAATTTTAGGACCATGGAAAGCACTACTCCGGCCACGTTAGAGCCAGCTCGTCCGCGTGCACCAAGACACGTCGACCACGATTTTCCACCCCCGCCCCCGCCGCGTCGGCGCCGGGGATGGATCTGGCTTGTAATCCTGGCCATACTCGCCGCGGTGGGATATTGGCAGTGGCCGAAACTCAAGACGTTCCTGCCGGCCAGCGGCGGCGAGACGACATCGACTGCCACGTCCAAGGGTAGGGGCCGGGGACGCGGCGGCGCCGGCGGCACTTCGCAAGTGGTAGCCGCGCGAGCGACTAAAGGGAACATTCAGGTTTTCGTAACAGGTCTGGGCGCCGTGACGCCCATATACACCGTTACGGTTAATTCCCGCGTGACCGGCGAGCTCATGAAGGTGCAGTTCAAAGAAGGCCAGATCGTTCAAAAAGGCGACTTGCTGGTGGAGATCGACCCGCGCCCTTATGAAGTGCAGTTGGAACAGGCCGAAGGCCAGCTCATCCACGATCAAGCGCTGCTCAAGGACGCCAATCTCGATCTGGATCGATACAAGGTCCTGATCAAGCAGGACGCAATTCCTCAGCAGCAGCTCGACACCCAGCTAGCGCTGGTCACTCAGTACGAGGGCACGATCAAGACCGATCAATCGCAGATCGACAGCGCCAAACTCAATTTGATCTATTGCAAAATCACGTCGCCGATCACCGGACGCGTCGGATTGCGGCTGGTGGATCCCGGCAACATCGTGCAATCCACCTCCACCAGTGGGCTGGTTGTGATCACGCAAATCGACCCAATCAGCGTGATCTTCACGGTCGGCGAGGATCAGCTTCCGCCCATCTTGTCCAAAATTCACTCCGGCGAGGGTTTGTCGGTGGAAGCGTGGGATCGTGAACTGAAGAACAAGCTTGCGAATGGCAAGCTGGAAACCACCGACAATCAAATCGATCCCACCACCGGAACATTAAAGCTGCGCGCTGTTTTCGCGAATGCCGACGGGAAACTATTCCCCAACCAATTTGTGAACGCGCGCCTGCTGGTGCAACAAAAGCCCAACGTTACGTTGCTGCCGAACAATGCCATCCAGCGTAATTCGACAGGCACCTACGTCTGGCTTATCAATCCGGATCGAACCGTCAATGTCCGTTCAATCACAGTGGGCACCACCGAAGGCGATCAATCCGAGATCACCTCCGGCTTGGCGCCGGGCGACGCGGTTGTCACCGTGGGCGTGGATCGGCTGGAAGAAGGCGGCAAGGTGAGCCCGGAAGTTGCCGGGGAGAAGCCGGGCGCGGGTAAGCGCGAAGGCGGTAAACCTGGCGGCAAGTCAGGCAGCGGACGATCGCATAAAGCAGCATCATGAACCCCTCACGGACATTCATTGTCCGGCCTGTGGCAACCTCGCTCCTGATGGCCGGCATACTGCTGGTGGGCGCAGTCGCCTATAAGCAACTTCCGGTATCGGCTCTGCCCGAGGTCGATTACCCGACCATCCAGGTGATCACGTTCTACCCGGGCGCCAGTCCCGACGTGATGGCGTCGTCGGTCACCGCGCCGCTCGAACGCCAGTTCGGCGAAGTGCCCGGACTGCAGCAGATGACTTCCACCAGCTCAGACGGCAGTTCGGTGATTACACTCGAGTTCAATTTGTCCTTGAACATCGACGTCGCCGAGCAGGAGGTGCAGCAGTCCATCAATGCCTCCGGAACGTATTTGCCGGCCGATCTGCCCGTTCCTCCGATTTACGCTAAGGTGAATCCCGCCGACACGCCTATCCTCACGTTCGCGCTGATGTCCGACGCCCTCTCGCTCTCGAAGGTGGAAGATCTTGCGGACACGCGTTTGGTGCCTAAGATTTCACAATTGCCGGGCGTCGGTCTCGTGAGCATCAGCGGCGGGCAGAAGCCTGCCGTGCGCATCCAGGCCAATCCTACGGCGCTGGGTTCGTACGGATTGAATCTGGAAGACCTTCGCAATTCGATTACCGCCGCCAACGTCAATCAGGCCAAGGGCAATTTCGACGGCGCGCATCAGGCGTATCAGATCGGCGCCAACGATCAGATGCTTTCCAGTGCCGACTATGCGTCCATGATTGTCGCTTATCGCAACAACGGGCCGGTTCGGGTCAGCGATGTCGCCACCGTGGTGGACGATATCGAAAACGTGCGCCAGGCGGCCTGGATCAACAAGTCGCCGGCCGTAATCGTCAACATACAGCGGCAGCCCGGCGCGAACATTATCGCGGTGGTGGATCGCATCAAGGCGCTCCTTCCGCAATTGCAGGCTTCCATGCCCTCCTCGATCGACGTGAAGATTCTCACCGATCGAACTAACACCATCCGTGCGTCGGTCGCCGATGTTCAGTTCGAGCTGATGCTGACCATCGGCCTGGTGGTCTTAGTGATCTTCCTGTTCCTGCGGAACCTTTCGGCCACTATCATTCCCAGCATCGCCGTGCCGCTGTCGCTGGTAGGCACATTCGGCGTGATGTACCTGCTCGGCTACAGCCTGAACAATCTGTCTTTGATGGCGCTCACCATTTCCACCGGCTTCGTGGTGGACGACGCGATCGTGATGATCGAAAACATTTCGCGTTATCTGGAGGAAGGCAAGCGTCCCCTCGAGGCAGCCCTGCTTGGCTCCGAGCAGATCGGGTTCACCATCGTGTCGCTCACCGTTTCGCTGATCGCGGTGCTGATTCCGCTGTTGTTCATGGGCGACATCGTGGGGCGGCTGTTCCGCGAGTTCGCAGTGACATTGAGCGTCACCATCCTGGTGTCGGCGGTGGTCTCTCTCACACTGACCCCCATGATGTGCGCCAAGATTCTGAAACACAAGCCGGCCAGCCAGCAGGGCTGGTTCTACACCGCCTCAGAACGCGGATTCGAGGCCGTCATCGCGTTCTATGGCAAGACTCTTCGCTGGGTGCTGCGGAATCAGCCGCTGACGTTGGCGGTGGCCGTAGCAACGCTGGCCTTCACATTCATTTTGTTCATCAAGATTCCGAAAGGCTTCTTTCCGGTCCAGGATACGGGCGTAATTCAAGGCGTTTCAGAAGCCGAGCAGACCATCTCGTTCAAGGCCATGTCGCAGCGGCAGCAAGCCCTCGACAAAGTGATTTTGGAGGATCCGGCCGTTGAGAGCCTGTCGTCGTTCATTGGCATCGATGGAACCAACACCACGCTGAACACAGGACGTATTCAGATCAATCTGAAGCCGCTCGAGGAGCGTAAGATCAACGCCAGCGACGTCATCCGGCGATTGCAGCCGCAACTGACCAAGGTTGCGGGCATCACGCTGTATATGCAGCCGGTGCAGGATCTCACCGTGGAAGATCGCGTCAGCCGAACGCAATACCAATACACGCTCGAAGATCCCAATGCCGACGAGCTGAACGCCTTCGTCCCGAAGATGGTGGCCCGCCTTCAGGAAATACCCGAGCTGCGCGACGTCGCAACCGATCAACAGGTGAACGGCCTGCGCGTGAAAGTGGTTTTCGACCGCGATACGGCCTCGCGCCTGGGCATCACGCCATCGGCCATTGACAACACGCTCTACGATGCCTACGGCCAGCGTGAAGTGTCCACCATCTTCACGCAGTTGAATCAATACCACGTGGTCCTGGAAGTGAAGCCGGGGTTCCAAAACAATCCGGTTGATTTGCGTAATTTGTTTATCCGGTCCGCGGCCGGCACCACCGGAAGCGCGGGGCTGGTTTCGGGAGGATCGGCCAACACGGTGGGCTTCGGACCATCGAGCGCGTCGGTGGCCCAAGGAACCGCGGGCCAGTCGATTGGGGCTCCGGTGGGCGGGTCATCCAGCGGGGCTTTCAGCGGCGGACCGTCCGCGTCCTCGCTGGTTTTCACCAACGGTGGGAGCCAGGTGCCGTTGAGCGCCTTTACGCATGTCGAGCAGCAGGCGGTTCCTATTACGGTGAACCATCAGGGCCAGTTCCCGGTGGTGACGCTATCGTTCAATCTCGCGCCCGGCGCCTCGCTCGGCGATGCCGTAAACGACATCAATCGCGTGAAGGATGAGCTCCAGATGCCGGCCAGTATCCAGGGTGAGTTTCAAGGCACGGCTCAGGCGTTTCAAGCCTCGCTTGCCAACGAACCCATCTTGATTGTGGCCGCGCTGATCACCGTCTACATTGTGCTCGGCGTCCTCTATGAGAGCTACATCCATCCCATCACCATCCTCTCCACGCTCCCCTCGGCGGGTGTGGGTGCGCTGCTGGCGCTGTTCATCTGCCGGCAGGACTTTAGCGTCATTGCGCTCATCGGCATCATTCTGCTGATCGGCATTGTGAAGAAGAACGGCATCATGATGATCGACTTCGCCCTCGATGCCGAGCGCACCCAGGGAATGCCGCCGCCCGAGGCCATTTATCAGGCCTGTCTATTGCGGTTCCGGCCCATCATGATGACCACCATGGCGGCGCTGCTGGGCGGCCTTCCGCTCGCGCTCGGAACCGGAGTCGGGTCGGAGCTGCGGCGGCCGTTGGGCATCACCATGGTTGGCGGCCTCATCTTCAGCCAGCTCTTGACGCTGTACACCACTCCGGTGATCTATCTTTGGTTCGATCGGTTGGCGCACCGGAAGCATAGGGTGCCGGTCATGGATCCGAGTCTGGCCCCGGAGATGGGCGACTAATGCGTTGCTGTAGTTGTAAGTGGGGCGGACGCCCTCGTCCGCGCCGGACCCGCGTTCGCTGCGGCCCCTGGTCCGGCTCTGGTGAAGAAGCATGAACATCTCCGAGCCCTTCATTCACCGGCCCGTCGCCACCACCCTGTTGACCCTCGCCATCGCCCTGGCCGGCGGCGTGGCGTACACCCTGCTGCCCGTATCGCCGCTCCCGCAGGTGGACTTTCCGACCGTCAACGTGCAAGCCAGCCTGCCGGGCGCAAGTCCCGAGACCATGGCGTCATCGGTGGCGACGCCGCTCGAGCGCCAGTTTGGACGTATTGCCGCGATCACGGAGATGACCTCCACCAGCACGCTGGGCGGCACCGGAATCACGCTGCAATTTGAGTTGAATCGCGATATCAATGCCGCGGCCCGCGACGTGGAAGCGGCCATCAACGCCGCACGCGGCTATCTGCCCACCAACCTGCCTAATAATCCGAGCTATCGCAAGGTCAACCCCGCCGAGCAACAAATCTTTCAGCTCGCCCTCACCTCCAACGTGCTCGATCGCGGCCAGCTCTACGACGCTGCTTCCACCATCATCGTGCAGAAGCTTTCACAGATCCGAGGCGTCGGACAGGTGAACGCCCAGGGGGGCGCTCTGCCGGGCGTGCGTGTCGAGCTGAATCCCATGGCGCTCAACAAATACGGCATCGGGTTGGAGCAGGTGCGCAACGTTTTGAACAACTCCAATGCGAATGTTCCGAAGGGACATTTTTCGGACGGCTTTCACCTTTGGGAAGTTGGGGCCAACGATCAGATGTTCAAGGCCAAGGACTATCGGCCGCTGATCGTGGCTTACAACAACGGCGCGCCGGTGCGGTTGTCCGATGTCGCAGACGTCATCGATTCAGTCGAGGATATTCGCAATATGGGGCTAGCGAACAGCCAGCCCTCGGTGAACGTCGCTATAAACCGCCAGCCCGGCGCGAATATTATCGAAACGGTGGACCGCATACGCGACGCCCTACCGCAGCTCAAGGCCGCCATTCCGCACTCCATCAACTTGAACGTTACTCAGGATCAGACCGTCACCATCCGGGCATCGGTGCGCGATATCGAAACAACCATGATCATATCGGTACTGTTGGTGGTCCTGGTGGTCTTCGTGTTCCTGCGAAGCCCCCGCACCACCCTGATCCCGAGCGTGGCCGTCCCGGTTTCCCTCATCGGCACGTTCGGTGTGATGTATTTGTGCCACTACAGCCTGGACAATCTCTCGCTGATGGCTCTCACCATTTCCACCGGGTTCGTGGTGGACGACGCCATCGTGGTGATCGAAAACATCACGCGTTATCTGGAGGAGGGCATGCAGCCCTTTGCCGCCGCGTTGCGCGGCGCCCGCGAGATCGGTTCGACGGTAATCACCATGAGCGTGTCGCTGGTTGCCGTTTTTATCCCCCTGCTGATGATGGGCGGCATCGTCGGCCGGCTATTTCGCGAATTCGCGGTGACCATGTCGGTAGCCATCGCCATTTCAATGGCGGTCTCGCTCACCACCACGCCCATGATGTGCGCCCACCTGCTCAAGGAGCACACCACGCATGGCTGGATGTACCGGACCAGCGAGAACGCATTCAACTGGATCGTCGGCGTATACGGAAGAACGCTGGACCGCGTGTTGCGGCATCCCGCCATTACCCTGGCAGTACTCGCGAGCCACCATCGCCCTCAACGTGTACCTCTTCATTCACGTGCCTAAGGGATTTTTCCCGCAGCAGGACAATGGCCGATTAAATGGCACCATCATCGCCGATCAGGACACTTCGTTCCAAGCCATGGAAAAGGACCTCATGCGGATGGTGAAGATCGTCCAGGCCGATCCGGCGGTCGATACGGTGGCCGGATACACCGGCGGCAGCGGCGGAAACGGAAACACCCTGAACACGGCGCGCATGCAGATCCAGTTGAAGCCGCTCGCGGATGCGCAAGGTCTCGGTGTACGACGTCATCGAGCGGCTGCGTCCAAAGCTGGGCGTCATCCGCGGATCCACGAATTATATGCAAGCCACCCAGGACGTGCGCGTAGGCGGACGCAACAGCGCCTCGCTGTATCAATTCACCATGCGCGGCGACAACGTCCAGGACCTGACCAAATACGGCCCGCCCATGCTGTTGGCATTGCGGCACCTGCGTTTGATCAACGACGTCAATACCGATCAGCAGAACAGCGGCTTGCAGGCGGTGGTGCAATACGATCGCGATACCGCCGCTCGCTTCGGAATTTCGTCACAGCTCATCGACAACGTGCTGTACGATGCCTTTGGCCAGCGCCAGGTCTCCACGATGTACACCGCGCTCAATCAGTACCACGTGGTGATGGAGGCGGCGCCGCGCTTCTGGCAGGATCCCGAGTTCCTGAAGCAGATCTACGTGTACGATCCCCACGGCGGGACCATTCCGCTCAGCGCTATCAGCCGTCAATCGTCGTCGGTGGCTCCGCTGGCCATCAATCACCAGGGGTTGTTTCCGGCCGTGACCATTTCTTTCAATCTGGCGCCGAACGTGGCGCTCGGCGACGCGGTGGCGGCCATCGAAGCCACGGCGCGCAAAGTCGGCTTGCCCGATACCATCCAAACGTTCTTCGCGGGCACCGCGCAAGCCTACCAGGATTCCTTGCGCAACGAGCCCATCCTGATCGGCGCCGCGCTCATCACGGTCTACATCGTGCTCGGCATGCTGTATGAGAGCTGTATCCACCCGATCACGATTCTCTCCACGCTGCCGTCGGCGGGCGTGGGAGCGCTGCTGGCCTTGCTGCTGTGGCATACCGACCTGAGCATCATCGCCATGATCGGGATCATCTTGCTGATCGGACTTGTCAAGAAAAACGCCATCATGATGATCGATTTCGCGATCGAGGCCGAGCGCTCCGAAGGATTGCGGCCGCGCGACGCCATCTACAAGGCGTGCCTGCTGCGCTTCCGGCCCATTCTGATGACCACTATGTCGGCGATACTGGGCGCGCTGCCGCTGGCGGTCGGACACGGCGTTGGCGCCGAACTGCGCCGTCCGCTCGGAATCACGATCATCGGCGGGTTGATCGTAAGCCAGTTGCTGACGCTCTACACTACGCCAGTGGTTTATCTTTCGCTTGATCGGTTGCGGCTGCGGTTGAAGCGCGAACGCATGCCTCAGCTGGCGCACAGTTCGGCCGACTGAGCCGATCCTACGACGCTTTCTTCACTACCAACTCGAACGGCATTCCGCCCGCGTCGCCCGAAATCTTGATCTGATCGGCCGCCACCACGCCCTTGTAGGTGAGCTTCATCGCGTTTCCGCCAAAATCGAGGTTGAGCCAAAACGAAATATTGGCGCCATCGATCATGCCGTCCTTGATAGCGATGTCGCCGCCGTCCGGGCCCGACATGGAGCCGCTCAGCATGGCGCCGTCCGCCTTAAAATTGAAAGTCACCGGGAAGTCGCCGTTGTCAGTGTGCACATTCCCGGACCATTTACCGTCCACGTCGGCGGCCAGGGCGGATACGGCGAACAGCAACAGTGCTGCCGCTGCGGATGCAAAGAATTTCATGGTTGGAACCTCCTAGAACAGCTTTGGAACATAGTAGCAGTTCTTAGTGCGTCATTGCGTACATCACGTAGTTGACGCCGGTGCGAATACCGAGCGCAGAATAGCGCTCCGGATATTCTGGATCGTCGGCCCATTCCCAGGAGTCGCCCGTGTCGTGATTGAACAGCACCGCCACCACGATGCGGCCCTTGTCGTCGTAAATGGCACGCCAGTGCGGATCGCGGCCGCCGTTCAAATACGGCATTCCGCGCAGGCTCCATTGACCTGAGACTTGATAGCGATTATCAAGATCGAAGACGGTGTGAAAGATGGCATCGGCGTTTTGAATTTCGACGATGGGTCGGCCGGGCAGCAGCTTGCTCATGTTGCGCTGAAAGTAATACCAGTCTTCCTCGCCCCAGAAGTCGTCGCCCAATAGGAATCCGCCGCGCGCCAGATACTCGCGGATCTTTTCGAGCTCCGCGTCAGTCATGTTCCATTGATCCGGGCCGGCGCAATAGAGGAATGGCCAGTTGTAAATGTCGTCGCCGTCGTCGGGGCTGACGGGCTGCTCGACGCTGCGCGTTTCCAGGCGAGTCAGGCGGCGCAGTGCCAGCACGAAATGCCGGTCGGCGCGCGGATAATCATTGGTCCAGGCGCTTCGCCCTTCGCGCCAGTCGAAACGATACAGCCATCCGAAGATGCCCCAGGTTCCTTGCGGATACATCAGGCGCCCGAAGACGAACTCGGTTTTGTCCTTGTAATCGGCGGGCAGCGCGAAGTCGCTATACTCCTGGCCCGGATACTCGCGGAAGGGCTTCTGGAACGCGCACAAGACGCCCGCAATGGTGAGCCCGAAGGCCAGAACAACCATCATCCGCCTGGACTGCACAGGACCATGCTAGCATCGCCCGGATGATGCATCGCCCGACGCGACACCGAATGATCAGCACCCGAAAAGCGTGCTAGAGTTCGAGGAAGAGGTGCAGTGGTTGTGCGGGCGCTTTTGGCCTTTTTCTCGGTGTGCGCTTTTGCCGCGTTCGCTCAGTCCGATCCGCAAGCCGCCACCGCGTTCCGCGCCGACACCACGCTGGTCCTGGTTCCTGTCTCCGTCACCGACCCTTCCAATCGCTACGTACTCGGCCTGGAAAAACAGGACTTTCACCTCTTCGAAGACGATGTCCCGCAGACCATCACGCACTTCTCGAGCGAGGACGCGCCGCTGTCCATCGGCTTGTTGGTAGACACCAGCGGCAGCATGGGCGCTAAGCTGGACACGTCGCGTCGAGCGGTGGTCGAATTTTTGAAAACGCTGAACGCCTCCGATGAAGCCTTTCTGGTGGAGTTCAGCGATCAAGCCGAACTGGCAGTGAGTCTCACCAGCAACTCCGGCGACATCGAGAACAAACTCACCACCGTGACCTCCGGCGGCCTCACCGCCATGATGGATGCGGTGCACACCGGATTGCAGGAGATGAAGCGCGCCAAGAACCCACGCAAGGCGCTGCTGATCATTTCCGACGGCGGCGACAACAACAGCCGCTTCACTGCCACCCAGATTGCCGATCTGGTCCGCGAAGCGGATGTGCAAATCTACGCGATGGGCGTGTTCGAGCCGGTTTTGTCATTTGGACTGAGCACGTCGGGACTGACTCCAGCAGAAATGAGCGGGCCGAAGCTGCTGTCGACAATCGCCGAACAGACCGGCGGACGCGCGCTGGCCGCAAGCAGCCTACGGGAACTCCCGGGGATCGCCGAGCGTATCGGCATCGAGCTACGCAACCAATACGTGCTGGCCTATTCGCCGACCAACAAGAACCACGACGGCAAGTATCGTAAGGTGCAAGTGAAGCTGGACCAGCCCAAGGCGCTTCCTGTGGTGAAGGCTCGCTGGCGGCTGGGATACTACGCGCCCAATGACTAGTGACTAGCGGTGGCCGCCCACGTGAATTGCGCCCGGGCGCGCCACGCCTACGCCCACCCCAACTCGAACCACTCCCGGACTTTGATAGAGGGGACGGCCGGTTCCGATGCGCAAGGGCAAGGTCCCACCACGATAAACGGACCCATACGGCGTGTAGAGTGAGCGATAGGGGACATACACCGGCGACCAGTAGTACATAGCGAGTGGGTTAGCCAGGCCAAATCCGTAGGGGCCATAAGGCCCGTACGGCGAGTAACCCAACGCCGACCCGTACAGTCCCGCGCCATAAGCCCCTGCGCCATACGCCCCCGCTCCATACAACGGAGATCCGTACGCGTAGGGCGGAATATAGCTAGACATACCGGGCGGATAGGGCGGAATGCCCAACGCTTGCAGAACCGAATCGGGATCTTTTTGCCAGCCGTCGATGGCGCTCGATAAATCGGAAGCAGCGGCAGCATCCTGGTTGCTGCCCGCGACGGACTGATTGCGCGCGCTAGCCCAGTGGTCCAGGTCGTCGCCTGACGGATTCAAATCCGGCTGACTCACGCTTGAATCGCTCAGGAGTTTTCGGGCCTTGAGCTTGTCCTCCAATGGAACGGCGTATCCCGCGCCGGCATTCACCACCGATTTTCCGTCCGCCGCGATCACATCCGCGTCGCCGCTCTCAACCTTGACCTGGGGCGGCTCGGAATCGAATCGATAGCGGCCCGGCTTCTTGATGTGAACCTGATCGAGGTTATACAGGATGGTGACGGAGGTGTTCGCGAGCGTGTCCGATCCCTGATCCACAACCGCGGAACCCTTCAACAGCTCGACGCGCGTGTTGTCGAGCTCGTTCGAGACCATCCGGATCGCGCTGTCGGAGCCCATCCGAAGAAATGTTCCGGGCGTGAGCAGTACTTCGGCTCGCCCGTCCTGGGTCCGTAACTCCGAACCATTTTTCATCTGATCGAACTTGCCGGCTTTCTGTTCCACGCGTTGGTCGTCCAGGAAGACCGAGCCGTCGGCAAAATGAATCAAGCCCGAATGAGCCGAGACGACGGATTGGGCAAGGGCAGGGAGGCCGAGTAACGGCGTAAAGCAGAAGGAGAGCATCCAACGGAGGGACATCAGAGAGACTCCTTTCAACCAGGATCGGTCGTTTTCGGGCGCGTGTCAAGCGGCTCGCCCGCTAGGTTTGAGCACTGCTCCCACGACATGCACGGCTGTATTGATCAATGATTCCAGTTCTCTTTACCTAAAGCTTTCCGCAGGCGCTCTTGAGCCCTCTGCCAACGAGGAAGAGCACGCTCGTACTCCCGTTTTCCCGATGCGGTCAGGGAGAGCCGCAACAACTCCTGTCCAGGTCTATCGAGTGCTCGGTCTGATCTTCCTATTGCTCGATGCCGGAGGACGGCTGCCTGGCGCATTTGAGTTGCCGGCCGGCTGCGGCGATGTTTTGGTCGGGCTGCTTGCGCCAATCCCCGGCGACGCATTGGTGGACGGCCCGGCAACAATCGTAAACTGAAATGCATGTTTCTCAAGCGATCCTTGCTCGGTTTAGTTTCGGTGGCCCTATGGGCGCAACCCGCACGCCATCCATTCAATCTGGACGATCTGGCCCGAATGCGGGAGGTCGGCGATCCGCAATGTTCGCCAGACGGCAGATCGGTGGCATACACGGTGTCCACAGTCGACGTGAAGGAGGACAAAACGAACTCCCACGTCTGGATGATTAGCTACGACGGCAAGGATGATCGCCAGGTCACATCGAGCCAGGATAGTGAGTCGTCGCCGCGTTGGAGTCCGGACGGAAAGTATTTGTCCTTTACATCGTCGCGGCCGGGCCCTGCGAAGGGCAACCAGGTATGGCTGCTGGACCGCCGGGGCGGCGACGCATTTCAACTCACCGATGTGAAGGGGCACCTGGAATCCTACGAGTGGGCGCCGGATTCAAAGCGCCTGGCCTTGTTAATCGGCGATCCCGATCCCGACGCCGAACCGGGTGAAGGAGCCAAGCCGAAGCCGCCCAAGCCGATCGTTCTGGATCGCTACCATTTCAAGCAGGACATCCAGGGCTACCTGGTGTCGGACCGGCATACCTTTATCTATCTGTTCGACCTCGAGACCAAGAAGCTGGACCGCCTGACCACCGGAAAACGGGATGAAGCCGCGCCATCCTGGTCGCCCGACGGCAAGTCCATCGCCTTCCTGAGCAATCATGCCGAGGACCCGGATCGGGACCCCTACACCGAATTATTCGTTGCCGAGGCGCGACCGGGCGCCCGCGAAAAAGCGCTGACTACGATTGACGACCAGATTGCAGTCGACGACGAGCCCTCGCGTCCTGAGTGGAGTCCCGACGGCAAATGGATTGCGATCCTGGAAAGTGACGAGAAGAAATTCGTTTATTATTCGGCGGAGCGGCTGGCGTTGGTGGCTTCGGATGGAAGCAGCAAAGCAGCGCTGCTAAAGCCTGCGGCCGGCCTCGACCGGGGAGTATCCGAGCCTCGGTTCAGCGCCGACGGTCAGTCCATTTCGTTTCTGGTGACTGATGACCGTTCCGTCTATCCTGCGCGCGTCCAGCTCAGCGGCGGATCCGTGGAGCGGCTGGCGATTTCTCCAATCGTGTTGAGCAACCGGACGGTTGCGGCAGGATGTTCGGCGGCGCTATCTACCACCGACACCAAGCCAGACGAGGTCTACGCGATCCAGGGCGGCGAGCTTCGCCAGCTGACCCACCAAAACGATTCGCTCTTCAGCAGCATCGCAGCCGTGCCCGCCGAAGAGGTCAGTTTCAAGAGCAAGGACGGCACCGAGGTACACGGATTGTTGTACCGGCCATCTGGCTACGTTGCGGGCCAGAAAGTTCCTTTGCTTCTACGAATACATGGCGGCCCTAACGGCCAGGATGAGCATTCGTTCAGTACCCAGCACCAGTGGTTCGCAGCCAATGGCTACGCAGTGCTGGCCGTGAATTATCGAGGCAGCTCCGGGCGCGGCCCGAAGTACACGCGCGCCATCGCGGCCGACTGGGGCCATTATGAGGTCGAGGACCTGGAGGCCGGTCTCGATTACGTCATCAAAATCGGCATTGCCGATCCGGACCGTCTAGGCGTGGGCGGCTGGAGTTATGGCGGCATCATGACGGATTACATGATCGCGAGCGACCAGCGCTTCAAGGCGGCGACGAGCGGCGCCGGCGTGGCATTCCCCATCGCCTTGTACGGGATCGACCAGTACATCCTTCAGTACGACAACGAAATCGGTCCGCCGTGGAAGGCGCTGGACACCTACATGAAGCTCTCGTATCCGTTCCTGCACGCCGACCGCATCAAGACGCCGACCTTGTTTCTAGGAGGCGACAAGGACGCCAATGTGCCGCTCGAAGGTGGACAACAGATGTACCAGGCGCTCAAGAGCCTGGGCATTGATACGCAACTCATCATCTATCCCGATCAGTTTCACGGCCTCACCCGTCCCAGCTTCCTTCGCGACCGGCTGGAGCGATACCTGGCTTGGTATGACAAGTATCTGAAGCCGCCTGCTGCGACTAGCAAAGCAACTGCGGCGGCCCACTGACACTCTTCGCGACTGCAATACGCTCTTATGCAGGATACGAGTATTCTCGGCAAGTAACCGTAGTGCCGGCGATTTCCACTTCCAAGACGGCGTTTATCAGATCCCGCTTGCCGATGTGTGACAGCGCGGCTCGGAAGAGCTCCCGCTGAAGTGATGGAGTAATGCTCGGCAGGATAATGACTAGTCCGGCATGCAATTCTTCTTTCGCGTAAAGCGTGGCGAAATCCGTTCGATTATTCGTGACCAGCGTGTAGTCGCCGGTGCGGATTCTAGTCATCAACTGCCAATCCTTGTGACCGCCAAGCCCGAGGAAGTTAACGTGTTCGCACGCGTGCCCAGCTTCGTGCGCCAGCGTGACGAGCGACGTGTGAAGGCACTCGTCAATCAGGAATCTCATCCACTCGCGAGGCGGCGTTTGCTAAGACGTCGCATCGGACGCTTGGCCCACAATCGCCTGACAGGACGACCCCTGCGAGGAAATGCCTTGACATACATCGGCGCCAACTCGACCTTTTGACGAGTGAGCGCGGGATAACCTTCGAGAATCTCCTCAACCGGAGTTCCCTGCGATAGCATGTCGGCGATTGAGTGGACAGTAATCCGAGTCCCGCGGAACACTGGCGCACCGCGCATAGTTTCCGGGTCGGATTCCACCATACGTTCCGCCTCAGCCAAGCGGCGAAGCCCGGTCGCCACCTCTTGGCGCGCCGATTTGATCTGGATGAGGAGAACGCTTCCCTCATAGACACACATTGCGTCGATCCCCGAATCCCGTTCAATCGCTCGCGCTACTTGGCGCCTTTCGGCCAATGGAAGCGATCTTAACCCTCTGGCTTCCATCCGCAAATAGAGCATTTGCGATCTGGAGAGCCGCCGCCCCTCGCGGACCATTTTAGGACGAATCAAATTGTGTTCAATCGCCTTGTGAACAGCCCCCAGCGGAAGGCCGGTGACAGCTGACACCTGGGAAGGTGTATAGGTATCGTTGTGCATTGTAGCCTTTAAACATTATTCTACCCTGGAGCGGGAAGGATATGTGCAGGTCTGTCGAGACCCGTGCCATCACACATACTCCATCAGCGCCATGAATCCGTAATCCATGTGCATCTGCTGATGGCAGTGAAACAGCGTCAGGCCGGGATTGTTCGCGATTAGATCCACTTCCGTCTGGCTCTTGGCGCCGACCACGACTACATCCTTAAAGACGCCTGACGTTGGCACGCCGGCGATCTTCGCCAGCTCGAACGTGTGGCGATGCAAATGCACCGGGTGCGCTTCATTGCTGCGGTTGTCGAATACCAGTCGATAGCGGCCATTGGCCTTCACGCGAATGGGATCGGTCTTGGGGAACGACTTGCCGTTGATGGTCCACTTGTCCACCCAATGGTGGCCTGCGAATTTCTTTTCGAAGACCAGCGGGATCCGCTGCACGACCTCTGCGTCGGGTTTGCCGGGGTTTCCAAAGACCGCGTAGTCCCAGTGCTCATCGCCAGGCGGCAGCCAGCGCGGCTCCGCCAGATTGCCCCGCGTATTCGATCACGATGCCCAGACCGTGCTCGCGATCATGATCGTCCGTGGCGCCAAGAATCCACACGCCGGGGCTATTCATCTCCACAATCGCGTCGATGCGCTCGGCCGGCCCAAGTTCCAGCACCCGCACGTCCTTGGGAACCGCAACCGGGTTGCCGTCCATCGCGATTACTCGAAACTGATGGCCCGCGACAGCGATTTTCCGCGTCATCGTCGCGCTGGCGTTGAGAATGCGCAACAGTACGCGCTGCCCTTCCTTCACCCGGATCGGCTCGCCGTGGCCGAGCGCGCGATCGTTCACCGAGAAAAGATTGTAGGCGACATCGATCGAATCGTCTTGTTCCCCTCCGGTGGACAGGTACGGATCCCACTCCTTGAGCGCGAGGAAAATCTCCTGATCGTAATTGCCCGGCTCGCTGCGCGGATCGATATATAAGAACCCGAACTGCCCCGTATAGGTGCCACGTTTCAAATTTCGTCTCGCCACGACATGCGTGTGATACCAGCGCGTGCCGCTTGGCTTAGGCGTGAAACTATAGCGCGCCGACCGCGCGCCGGAATCATGGGCGTTCCTTCCTCCATGGAACCGTCTACCGCGGAGGGGATCTGCAATCCGTGCCAGTGCACGATTTCCGCGTCGCCGGTGTCGTTGAACACGTCGATGGTGACGGGCTGGCCCTCTTTCATGCGCAGGAGCGGGCCCGGCACTGAGCCGTTGTAGGCGATGGTCTTGACGACTTTGCGCGGAGCGATTTCGATGCTGGCCGGCGCGATGCGAAGTGTGAAGTCGCTGCGCCGGTGCCTGAAAAGCCTTGATGGAACTGCTGGCGGCGGCGAGCGATGCCAGAAAATGCCGGCGATGCATCCGATTCAATGGTAAACCCGTGAGATGGTAAGATGGACGCGCGGTTCGTAGAATCCGGCAATGATCGGCGAGAATCTCCGCCATTATCGTATTGAAGCCAAGCTGGGCGCGGGTGGCATGGGCGTGGTCTACCGAGCCCTGGACACGCACCTGGATCGTTCCGTCGCCGTCAAAGTTCTGCCGTCCACCGCTGTTGCGAATGCTGACCGGCGGGCGCGTTTCTCGCAAGAAGCGAAATCCGCCTCGGCGCTGAGCAATCGCCACATCGTCACCATTTTCGATATCGACACCGGCCAGGTCGATGGCCAGCCGGTGGATTTCATCGCCATGGAATACGTGGCCGGCAAGACCTTGGACCGTCTCATCGGCCGCAAGGGTATGCGGTTGAACGACGCGCTGCGCTACGCGATTCAAATTGCCGACGGACTGGCGGCGGCGCACAGCGCGGGCATCGTACACCGCGATCTGAAACCCGCCAACGTCATCGTCAACGAACAAGGCGAGGTCAAGATTCTCGATTTCGGCTTGGCCAAGCTGACCGAAGTGGAAGAGCCCGACGTGTTCGCGGTGACGCAAAGCGTGCACGTGGATGCGGCCCTGAGAACGGAAGCCGGCACCATTATCGGAACGGTCGCCTATATGTCGCCCGAGCAGGCGGACGGGCACCCCGTGGATGCTCGCTCCGATATTTTTTCGTTTGGCGCCGTGTTGTACGAAATGGTGACGGGACGGCGGGCGTTCGGCGGTGACTCCAAGCTCTCGACACTCGCGTCGGTTCTGCATTCCGAGCCGGCGCCCTTAGGTCAACCCGGTGGAGGCGTGCCACGCGAGGTGGAGCGAGTTATCAGCCGCTGCCTTCGCAAGGATCCGCAGCGGCGTTGGCAAAGCATCGCCGATGTCAAAGTCGCGCTGGAAGACGTGCTGGATGAGCTGGAATCGGGCAAGCTGGGCGCTCTTGAAGCTGCTGCGCCCGTAAAACCACGCCGCGGTTTTCGAGATTTGCTTTGGCCCGCGCTGATCGTGCTCGCGCTGGCTGCGGGAGTTTTCGGCGGATGGAAAGCTCTGAAGCCCGCGCAGCCGACCTTCGAGCGGCTGACGTATCGCCGCGGCGAGATCCCTTCGGCCAAGTTTTCGCCCGACGGCCAGACTGTGGTGTTTAGCGCGCAATGGGCCAGCGAACCGGCCAACATATTTTCGATGCGTCCGGGCAGCCGCGAGTACCGGCCGCTGGATCTACCGGGAGGCCGCATTCTTTCCATCAGCTCGACCGGCGAAATGGCCATTCTGCTGGGCTCCACGACGAATGGAACATCTGGAACGCTGGCGCGGGTGCCGCTGTCGGGTGGAGCGCCGCGCGAGATTCTCGAAAACGTGAATGACGCGGATTGGTCCCCCGACGGCTCGAATCTAGCCGTATCGCGGACAACCGGAGGGAAGAACCGGATCGAATATCCCATTGGAACCACTCGCTACGAAAGCGACGGTCTTGCGCCCAGGTGGCTGCGCGTTTCGCCGCAGGGCGACCGGATCGCGTTTTTCGAACCTGACAATGCCGGCGGCGACTATGCCGTGACGGTCCTCGATCTGAACGGCAAGAAACAGACTTTGTCGCGCGGCTGGCAGCAGCTGCTTGGTCTTGCTTGGTCCTCCAAAGGCGACGAGATTTGGTTCGGGGGCGCGAAGGCCGGAGGTGAACCCGCGCTGCGCGCCGTAACGCTCGGGGGAAAAGAGCGCCTGTTGGTGGACCCGCCGGCGACCGTGATCATTGATGATGTCACGCGCGATCAGAAGGCGCTGGTGACGGTGGTGGATTCGCGGCTCGGGATTTCCGGCTTGTCCGCCGGCGCCAAGCAGGAGCGCGATCTCTCGTGGTTTGACGCCAGCCGCATCTTCGATATTTCCGCCGACGGCAACACCATCCTGTTCGAGGAGCTCTCTTACGGGGAAGGGCGCAACCCCGCCATTTACCTCCGAAAAACAGACGGCTCTCCCGCGGTGCGGCTGGGCGAGGGCAACCGTCCCGCTCTTTCGCCGGATGGCAAATGGGTGGCGTGCATCGTCAACGACGGGCCAAAGACTGAACTGACTCTGCTGCCCACCGGAGCCGGAGAATCGCGCAATATCAGCACATCCGGAATGCACTACGAGCGCGTGGAATGGTTTCCCGATGGACAGAAGTTGTTGTTCACCGGCAACCAGCCGGGAGCGCAAACGCGGACGTATCTCGAGGATGTCCGCGGGGGCGCACCGATGCCCATCACCGCCGACGGAGTGTCCGCGACGCGCATGTCACCGGATGGCAAATACGTGACCGTGGTAGCCGGCGGAAAGTTGAACTTGCTGCCGATTGCGGGCGCCGAGCCGAAACCGGCCGTCGACATACAGGCTGGAGAATCCGTGCTGCGATGGAGCGCCGACGGGCGCTTTCTGTTTTTGCAACATATGCTCGGGCCGACCGCGGTCGAGATCAGCCGGCTGGATCTGGCGAGCCGGCGCGAGGAGCCTTGGAAAGAGATCAAGCCGGCCGACCCGGTGGGTGTGCGGATTGTTGATGTGGTGGTGACGCCGGATGGAAACGCGTACGCGTATTCATTCCAGCGCGACATCGGGACGCTGTATCTCGCGGGCGGTCTGAAGTAATTTTCCACAAACTCACCGGTGCGCGATCACCAGTAGCGACCGCGACCGTTTGACGACGCATTCGACGGCGCGCTTCAGATTCTCAGGATCCAGCGCGGCGAAGCTTTCATCCAGGACCACCAGATCGGCGCCTTGCAGTAATGCGCGCGCGATGTAGAGGCGGCTGCGCTCGCCGTGCGAAAGCTGCCAGCCCATTTCACCCACCATTTGCAGCATGCCCGCGGGCATGCGTTCCAGCAGATCGCCGAGACCGAGCTCGTCGCAGATGGCTTGCGCTTCTTCGAAATCGGCGGAGCCTAGCACGGTGGGACGGCCTAAGAACAAATTGAAGGCGAATGTTTCGGCGAGCACGTGATTCTCGTGGAACTGCGGTGCGGCGGCCAAGCGTCTCCGCCATTCCGCGGCGCCGAGGATCTTGCGATCCAGGCCATGGATCAAAACGCTGCCCGAGCTAGGCTCGCGCACGCCGGCCAGGATGGAAACCAGCGTGGATTTTCCGCCCCCCGACGCGCCCTCAAGGACCACGCGATCATCCGCGCCAATCCGAAGATTCGCCTCGCGCAGCACGGGCTGAGCGCGATCGTTGTAGCGAAAGCTGAGATCGCGAGCCTCGACCACCGGCGATGCTTTCGCGGACTCGGGCCTGTTCAACGAGCCCGGAAAATCGGGACGCTCAGCGGCATCGAACAGAACGGAAGTGCGCTGCCATGCGACCGCGGCTCCGGCCAACTGCCAGGCTCCCGCCGCGAGCCGTTTCCACGCGCGATAGGCGAGCAGGATGCCACCCACCGCGATAGCGATGGGCGCCGGTGAATCGACGCCGCGCAGGAACGCCGGCGCGAGGCCGACCAGGCCGACGATCAGCCAACCACGAGGCACCAACGCGATGAGCCTGGTGGTCGACCGGTCCATTGTTTGGGAGCTTCGCAAATATTCATCAAGGGCTTCATCTTCGCCAACATGCCAGCGATCGGCGGGGAGCTGCGCCAGGCGAGTGCGATGGCCGGCCATGCTCTCCACCAGATCGTGCGTCATGGCCAGGCGAACACCGGTCCAATCGCGATTACGGCGAAAGTATGACCATGCCAACGCCGCGCCGATCAGCAGCCAGGCCAAGAGCAATGCGGACTGCAGAAGTCCGCCTGCGCCCGCGGCCAAGACAAACATCGACGCGATGATTTCGATGAGCGCGACCAGCGCAAGAAAGCCGCCGCTGAGCGCCAACGCTTCCACGGCCTCGGATTCGAGCACGCGTCCCAACAGTTGTCCCGCGCCTTGATGACGAAGGCTGTCGGGTTCCAATCGCAAGGAGCCGAAGAAGAGGCGCTGTTTCAGAAGTGCTCCGGCGCCAATGGCCACCCAACCTTGCAGGCGCGTGATCAAGACGCGCAGCGGGACCAGGGTCAGCAGCAAGAGCGCCCATGGAACCAGCCAATCGCGCGCGGGCGTGCCGCGCAAGCACGCTTGATCCAATCAGCCACCACGCGAGAATCCACAGCGCGTATTGAAGCGCATGGGCGCTTGCAAGCGCGATCAAACGCCGGGGAATATGCGCGTGGCGCATTTGTTCCCAGAAGCTCGCGCCCGGTGGAAGACGGAGCAGCCAGATGCCGCGGATTCGTTTGGATCTGAGACGTTCCCGCAGGAGCGCGTCGCGTGCGCGCGGCTTGTTTCGATGGCGCGATCTTGGCGCGGTCGAGCGTCTCTTGAATCTCTCGCAGCACCGGCGCTTCGATACCGGAGCAGAGCGCGGCGCGGATAACGGCAGGATCGACTTGGACTTTCTTGAGATCGTTTGTGAGCAGCGTTGAGCCCTTGAGGATCGCGAGGAAGGCAGGGCCGTCGTCGGTGGAGACATGGACGAGCGCCGGTCCCATGTTTGGGAGCTGGCGTTCGAAATCGGAGTAAGGAGTTTCGGCGGGCTGCGCTTCGAAGCCGATGGTGAGGGCGGCGGATTCGATCCAATGAAAAACGTCATCGGGGGTTGGGGATTGGGGATTGGCTAGAGCCGGCCGGGACGTCAAGAGGCTAAGAGCTTCGCCCAAGCGTGAAGCGGGCCAAAGCCAGGAATCAGGAAGTGAGTTGGCCATTGTGCAGACGCAAGTGGCGCCACTCCGCGCCGTCCCAGAATTCGTTACGAATCGCACTCTCGGCATCGAGCATGGCACGCAGGCGTGGCCCATGGCCGTCTTCGACGATGGTTCCGTCTTCCATGACAAGGACGCGGTCAAACGTCATCGCTTCCCGCATGTCGTGCGAAATGAAAATCAGCGTGGCATCGCGCCACCGTTCGCGAGCGCGAGCCAGCAACGCGTGGCGATGCTCGAAATCGAGGCCACGGAATGGCTCGTCCAAAATCGCGAGCCGGACATCGGAACGCAGCATTGCACGGGCCAGGCGCACGCGTTGGCCTTCGCCGCCCGAAACCAGGCCGCCGCCTTCGCCGAGCGGAGTCTCGAGGCCGTCTGGAAGCCGGTCGATTACCCGCTGCAACTCGGCGGCGTCGACGACCTCGTCTATGTGAACCGCCTCCGGCGAACCGTAGCGTAAATTTTCGGCGAGCGGTCGGTTCCAGAGCTGCACCGCCGGATCTACCCAAGCGGTGTGCGCGCGCAGTTGATCCAAACGCGATTCGTCAAGCTCGACGCCATCCACCAACACGCTGCCGGAGGCCGGCCGATGCCATCCCAGCAGAAGGCCCGCCAAGCTGGATTTTCCGGCGCCCGATGCACCGACGATGGCGACATGCGAGCCCGCTGGGATGGACAGGTTGATATTGCGAAGGATCTGATGCCCCGCGGCGACCACACTCACGTTGTCGAAAGCAATCGACACGGGTCCGCCAAGCTGAAGTTTGTCGGTGGAAATGGTCGCCGGCTGTTCCAGTGCTCCTAGCGGCTCGAGCAGCCGCAATGTCACGTTTCGATAGGCTGGATACTGCCACGCGATGAGCGCCACTTCCTGGCCGAGCGCGGGAAGATTCAAAGCCCAATAGACCAGCAACAACACGGCGCCGGTTTGGCCGCCGCGCGCGAGATAGGAACCCAGCAGCCAAATCGCGAGTCCGAAACCAGCCAGGAATTGCAGCGTCTCAATTGAAATGACGGAGCGCTGAAGATTGAGATCCGGCACGCGCCCAGTCGGTAAGCAGAGACTCGTGCTCGCGGCGCACTGCGGCTTGCCCGCCGTGCGTGTGGATGGCCACCAATCCGAGCAGCGCATCCAAATAGAAGTGGGAGAGCGCCCCGGCGTGGGTGCGCAGGCGAAGATCGCGCTCCATCAGTAAAGGTTCGGAGGCAAGCGGGATCGCGATGGCAGCCACCGCCGCGAGAATAGCGATGGGAGCGCTCGCCGGATCCAGCCAGATGATCCCGGCGGTGGTGAAGACGATCTCGAAGATGTAGCGCAGAAGCTGCCCGCCCATTTCGGGAAGCCGGCGAATCAAGTGAATGCTGTGGCTGCGCTCGGCCATATCGGATTTGAGGCGGCTTTGGAAATAACGATCGCCCAGGCGCGGGATCTTTTCGAGGAACGCGACGCGCAGACGAATTTCCAAACGACGCCCGAGGCGCAGGAGGCTGGCGGCCAGCGGAATGTCGAGGAACAGAAGCGCGCACGAGAACGCGATGGTTGGGGCGATAAGCTCGCGGCCGGCGACGAGCAGGCCGCGGAACAAAACTGCTTCCACGATCACGGCGGCGGCGGACACGGCGAGCGCGATGCCGATGAGGGCCGGAGTGAAGAGCGCCGTCGGCGCGCAGCAGCCGCAACAGCTCCCGGCCGGGACGCGCGGAGGGTTGTTGGAGGGCGGCTAAGAGCTCGGGTGAGGAGGGTGCGCCGGCGGCGGAAGTTGCAACGGCGCGGACCAGAACGGCGCCGCGCATGAGGAGACCGTCGCCGATCCGGCCGACACGGACCAGTAGTGATCCGGTATTTGGTCGGGACTCTTCAGCAATTCGTACAGGAGCTGGGCGCTCTCTTGACCGCGATCGATCGCGCCTGCCTCCACCAATGCGGTCACCATTCGCAGGGCCGCATCAAGCGCTGCGAGCGATCGCCAATCGGGATCGTTGATAGCGGCGTTGAGTGCGCTCTCGTCGTCGATCCCGAGCGAATGCAGGCGGCAGCGCAAGGCGGCGAGAAAATCATTCGACCCGGCGAAGGTGCGCCAATCGGCTGCCGCGACGGGCTGCTGGTGCACGTAGAGATCGGACAGGAAGCGGGCGGCGCTCACCCAGCGGCGCCCGACCGCGGGATCCATCAGCTCAACGAATCCCCCGAATCGCCGCCAGACGATGACGAAGTGGGTGACGCCGTTCGGCAGCACGACCACCGCGATGGCGGGCAGCGCGCGCGCTTCGCTGAGCAGTACATGATCGGCCGGGAGCATGATCTGCTCGGCCTGTAATCCGAGCTGGTTCGCGATTTCTTCGATGGTGTCGATGGAGGTGCCGTCCACATCGGTCTGGCAGGCCTCGCGCAGGCGGCCATAGTTGACCGGGATGCCGAATCCATCGAGCAGCGATTTGAGCGCCGCCGGGCCGCAGTCCATGTTGGAGGTCTGGACCACCTCCGGGACGATGAGGCGGGTGCGCTTGTTCATTGATTGATGCGCAGAGTGCGGAGCGCGATTGCCGCTGGAGAGATGCGGGAGACTTCGACGCGAGCGGCCGATGGGGTCAGAGTGGTTATTAGTTGTGGGTTGTTGGTGAAGACCAGTTCGGCGTGGTCAGCGGCGACGATTTGTACTTGGGCAGGAATTCTATCGCTACCGAACGTCACGAAGGCTGTTTGGCCCGGACGAATTTGATCGGTTGATGGGAAATAGGCGATGACAAGAAGGGACTCCAGACGCACGTTGGTGGTGGTTTCGTATTGCGAGACGCGCGCGGCAAACATCCACCAGGTCCATGCGGCCAACAGAATCACGCCGAACGCCAAGGTGAATTTAGAACGTCCGAAATCGTCGGCGTCCAAGGCGCGGATGGTTCGAGCGAAGGCGATTCCCTGGTTCATTGAGGTGATCTACTGAGTGTATCGTGCGGGTCAAGCAAAACAGCCTATTGATTCCCGCGCTTTTCATTCCGCCGCAGCCTGCTTCAGCAATTGCTTCATGTTCAAATTGCGGATCAGCCGGTGCAGGTAGTTGGGATGCAGTCCTAGCAGCCGCGCGGCTTCGGTGTAACTGCCTTGCGCCTGTTCGAAGGCGTTCAAGATGAGCTGTTTCTTGGACTCGCGCAGCGCGTCGTGAAAGGCGGTCATGCTGGCGCCGGCCGATTCCGCTTTTTCGAGCACCGCTTCGGGCAGGTCTTCGGGAAGAATCAGATCGGAGGAGCCCAGCACGACGGCGCGTTCGATCGCATTTTCAAGCTCACGCACGTTGCCCGGCCAATCGTAGGCGGCCAAGCAAGCGCGCGCCTGGGGTGAGACGCCTAGCACGGCGCGGTTGGATCGCTGGGCGAACTTGGCGGCGAAATAGCTGGCCAGCAGCGGGATGTCTTCGCGGCGCTCGCGCAGAGCAGGCATGCGGAGCGCGACTACGTTGAGACGGTAAAACAGATCCTCGCGAAAGCGGCCTCGCTTGACCTCTTCCTCCAGATCGCGATTGGTGGCCGTGATAAGGCGCACATCCAGCTTGATGGTGCGCGTGCCGCCGACGCGTTCGAATTCGCGCTCCTGCAGCACCCGCAGCATCTTGGCTTGCAGCAATGGGGCGAGCTCGCCAATTTCGTCCAGAAAGACCGTCCCGCCCTCGGCGATTTCGAGCTTCCCTTTTTTCTGCGCGATGGCGCCGGTGAACGCGCCTTTCTCATGCCCGAACATCTCGCTTTCAAGCAGCGTCTCGGCCAAGGCGGCGCAATTAATGGCGACGCAGGGCTTGTGGGCGCGGCTGCTGGTGCGATGGATGGCGCGCGCCACCAGCTCCTTGCCGGTTCCGCTCTCGCCGAAGATCATGACGGTGACGTCCCTGGGCGCCACGCGGGAAATGAACTGATACACGTCGCGCATGCGCGGGCTATCGCCCACCATATTGTGTTCGAGGCTGATTTCGGCTTGCAGGCGGCTGTTTTCCTGCTCGAGCGACTCCATGCGGCGCGCGTTATCCAGCGCGGCTGCGGCGATGCCGCCGATCGCGGTCAGAAGCTGTAGGTGATTTTCGTCGAAGTGCGCCTGCGGATCGGAGGCGTCCAGGTAGATCACGCCCATGGTCCTGTCGAATACTTCGAGCGGCACCGCGAGGACGCTGTGGATGCGGCGCTCCATGATACTGGCGGTGTCGGAGAACGATTCGGTGGCCGGCAAGTCGTTGCACAGAACGGCGACGCCCTCCGAAAGAACTTGGGTGACGATGGTACGGCTGACTTGGACAGCCTGGTTGGGACCCGTTACGCGATCCCAACCGAAGACCGAGGTCCATTCGTCCATGCCGTGCTCGCATAGCAGGATGGCCGCGCGATCGGCCGGCGCCACTTCGAAGATGCGCTCGAGCACTTGCTTTTCGAGCGCCTCCAGCCCGCGCACCGAGTTCACGGCTTTGCTGATGCGAAGCAAGGCATTCAGATCGCCGACGGTACGGCTGTTGGCCTGCATATCCTCCAGCTGCTGGAGGTAGCGCGCGTCTTTCTTCCGGAGGATGATGGTGGATCCGCCGCGGGCTTCGGATTTGTCGAATTCGACCGACGTGGAAGCGCTCTTGGCACGCTCGGTGTCGGGCAGCACGAAGACAAACAGCGAGCTTCCGATCTTGATCTGGTCGCCGGAGGCCAGGACGCGCTCTGTAACGGGAACGTCATTCACGAAGGTGCTGTTACGGCTGTTCAGGTCTTGGATCTTGAATTGCCCGCCGCTGTGGAGAATGACGCAATGCTGGCGGGAAACTCCGGCGTCCAGCAACGAAATGGCGTTGGATGGCTCACGCCCGATGGAGACTTCCGCTTCTGATAGCGGGATGCTGTTTCCTTTCAACGGGCCAGCAATGGCTTCGAGCTCGGCCGCAATGTCCGGCATGCTTACGCGTAAGTATAACGGATAAGAGCGGGAAGAGTGCCTAGTTTTGCGGCGTTCTGCGGCCACGGTGGCGGCCTAAGGTCAACACCCTATCTCGGAGGATAGGGTGTCTATCTGATTGGATAGCCAAATGGGAGCTCCAGCCTTAGTAGACGCTTACCCCGCAACGCCCCGCCAAAAGATTTATTTTTTTGTATTCAGTATGATGCCCTACTTAGTACATTCGTTTCTCCCGGCATGGTACTTTTTGGTGTTCGAGTTGCATTCCTAAGGGTCGTAAGCAAACAACCTAAGAGACAAGGAGGCCGCACCCAATGAGGACCAAGACGAATGTTAAAGCCGGTAACGGTGTTTGGGGAAGTTAAGCTGGTGATGGGTTTGGGGACAGTTAAATACCAGGCCCTGAATTGAAAGTTCCGCCGCGGCCGGGCGACCACACCTAGCCGCGGTTTTTGGTTTTTGCCCGCGACCGCGCGCCGAGGTTAGAATGCATACTGCGGGAAATGAGCGCACTTACGCAAGACTTGCGGTACGCCCTGCGTACGTTTTTAGGAAATCCGGGGTCCACAGCAGTTGCCATCGCTGTTCTTAGCTTGGGAATTGGCGCTAACGCCGCCATTTTCAGCGTCACCAACGCAATTCTGATCCGTTCGCTCCCTTACAAAGACGCTGAGCATTTGGTTTTTCTTTGGGAGAATAAGCTATCCAAAGGGATGCGGCAAGAGCAGCTGTCTCCGGTGGAGTTCACGGAGTTTCAGAAGGCAAGCCTGGCGTTGGATCAGATGGGAGCCATTCGCTCTCAATCCTCAGTCCTGACCGAAGGGGAATTGCCCGAACGAATCGAGACCGCGGCTGTCTCACCCAGCGTTTTCCAGATGCTCGGTATGCAGCCCGCGCTCGGGCGATCTTTCGCTTCCGACGAGGCCCAGCCGGAGAAAAACCACCTCGCCATTCTTAGCGCCGGCCTCTGGCAGCGCCGCTTTGGCAGGGATCCCAAGATTCTTGGCAAAAAACTGTCGCTGGATGGCGGCCTGTTCACTATTGTGGGTGTCGCCCCTTCCCGGTTTCGGCTTCCGGGCATCCAGTCGGAGCTTTGGATTCCGTACACACCCGATCCCACGGATTTGCTGCCGAGCAATCGCGGCCAGCGCGTCCTGAACGTGGTCGCGCATCTGAAGCCCGGGACGTCGCTCGATCGGGCGCAAAGCGAGATGCGGATCATCGCGGATCGGGTGGCGCGGGAATACCCGGATATGAATGCGGGCTTTAGCGCAGAACTGGTGCCCCTTCGAGAGCAACTCAGCAGCGGCATTCGTTCGACTCTCTGGATGCTGATGGCCGCCGTTGCAGGGGTCTTATTGATTGCCTGTGTTAACGTGGCCCATCTCCTGCTGGCTCGTGCCGGCGCGCGTGAAAAAGAGATTGCGGTTACGGACGGCTTTGGGCGCCAATCCTGGCCGGCTGGTGCGACAGCTTCTGACCGAGAGCGTTTTGCTGGGAGTGATCGCGGGCGCGATCGGACTTCTCCTGGCGTACTGGGGCACTTGGATCCTGGCCAAGCTAGTGCCGGCGGCGCTCCCGCAGGCGGATGAAATCTCGATGGATTGGCGCGTGCTTGGTTTCACGCTGGCAGTGTCGATCATCACCGGGGTGGCGTTTGGACTGGCGCCGGCGCTGGCTAGCTCGCGAGCCAATCTGAACCTGGTGCTCCGCAGCGGAGGCCGCGGCGGCACCGGGGCCCGGACGCGCACGCGGGTTCGAGATGTGCTGCTGGTGTGCGAGGTGGCTATCAGCGCGGCGCTGCTGATCGGCGCCGGGTTGTTGATTCACAGCCTGCTCCGTTTGCAAGAGGTGAATCCGGGCTTCCGCGCCGATCACGTCCTGACAATGCAGCTCTCGCTGCCGCAAGCCCGTTATGCGGGCCTCAAAGTCGGACTTTTCTACGACCGGCTGCTCGGCCGGGTAGCCCAACTTCCGGGAGTGCAAGCCGCTGGAGTTTGCCGTTTCTTGCCACTGGGCGGCAGCGATGCCAGTTTGAATTTCCAAATCGAGGGACAGCCGCATCTCAACGACGCCGATCAGCCGCGCGCCAAATACCGGACGGCCAGCGGCGGATACTTTGTGGCGTTGGGCATCCCACTGGTGCGGGGCCGGCTATTTGACAGCCGCGACAATCAGCAGACGCCCAAGGTAGTGATCATCAATGAAACCGCGGCGCAGCGCTACTGGCCCAACGACAATCCGATCGGCAAGCGTATTCTCTCGGGCATTGACCAAGACCAATGGTCCACCATCATCGGCGTAGTCGGCGATGTCAAACACTCCGGCTTGGATGCGGACACCAATCCAGAAACGTACTACCACTATCTGCAGATTCCACCGGAAGTTATGAATTTCGCCGAGTCGACCATGGCGCTGGTGATTCGCACCAACGCCGATCCGGCGGCGATGACATCAGCGGTACGCGAGGACCTTCGGACGCTGGATTCCAGCCAGCCGGTTTTCAACGTACACGCAATGCAGGATCTGTTAAACAGCTCGGTTTCGCAGCCGCGGTTTCGCGCCTTCCTGGTCGGCACGTTTGCAGGGTTGGCTCTGGTGATGGCGACGCTCGGGCTGTATGGGGTGGTGGCCTATTCGGTGTCGCAAAGAACCACGGAGCTAGGCATTCGGGTGGCGCTTGGAGCGCAGCCTGGCGGTATCTTGAAGCTCGTGGTTTTCCGTGTCGCCGGACTGGCGACGATCGGTCTGGGCATCGGTGTCGCCGTGAGTCTGGCGGGCAGCCGGATTGTCTCGCGCTTCCTCTTCGGGGTAAGCGCCACCGATCCGATCACGCTAGCGGGCACCTGCCTGATCATCTTGTTCGTGGCTCTGACGGCCAGCCTGATTCCCGCCTTGCGCGCCGCCAAAGTAGATCCAGCGATTGCATTGCGCGCTGAGTGACGAACCCTTTCATCTCCTTAAAGTTTCACTGTTGGACTACCGATTAGTTAACGGAAGAGTTGGAGCCAAGGCTCTGACGCTTTTGGAGCTTTGGGAGTAGTGTCGCGGTGGAAGCCAACGGCGTAAGTCGCTGAGGCGAAACCCCCGAGGAAATTGAACGTGGAAGCCGAACAGCCACAGCGACGAATGCCTATTGCCGCGAGGCTCTTTATCGCGCTGATCGGGCTGGCCGGTCTGACGGGAATGGCCGTCACTTTCCACGGCTGGACCCCAGAACCGCGAGCCGCGGTTCGTTGTTTACCTTCTGCTGGCGATTGCAACGTCCGGCATGAAAGTTGCCTTTCCTGGAGTTCAAGGGACCATCTCCGTGAGCTTCGTCTTCACGATGCTCAGCTTGATTGAGCTGACGCCGCCGGAGACTCTGTTCCTTACAGTCGCGAGCGCGGCCGCACAAAGCCTTTGGAACGCGAAATTCCGGGTAAGGCTGGTTCGCCTGTTATTCAACACCACGTGCCTGGGGTTGGCGGCTATGGCTGCCGAGTGGGCCTATCACAGGCCCTGGTTCACGAGTGTGGCGGAAGGCGGGTTGTTTAGGCTTACCCTCGCTGGCGTGGCGTATTTCGTCGTGAACTACTTTCCTCTCGGCATCGTGATCGCTCTCACCGAAGGGCAAAGCATCCGGACGGTGATTCGAAGCTTCTGCGATTGGCTGTTCTTTTATTACCTGGTTGGCGTGTCCATCGCGGAGATCGTACATCGAGCCGGCGAAAAACTGGGATGGACGTTCACGCTGGCACTGCTGCCGCCGCTCTATTTGGTCTATCGTTCGGTCCGCTTATACTTCGGCAAGGTTGAGCAAGAAAAAGTGCACGCGGAGAGCATGGCATCGCTGCATCTGCGGACCATCGAAGCGCTGGCCACGGCCATCGAAGCCAAGGATGAATGCACCGGAGATCATCTGCGGCGCGTTCAGGTCTATTCGCTGGAACTGGCCAAGCACCTGGGCTTGTCATCCGACGAGGTGAACGCGTTGCAAGCGGCGTCGATCCTTCACGACATCGGCAAACTGGCGGTGCCGGACTATATTATCTCCAAGCCCGGAAAACTGACTCCCGACGAATTCGACAAGATGAAGGTACACACGGTGGTCGGCGCCGAGATCCTGGAGCAGGTCGCGTTTCCTTATGCAGTGGCGCCGATTGTGCGTTCTCATCATGAAAAATGGGACGGCAGTGGATATCCGGATGGTTTGAAGGCCGAGGACATTCCAATCGGCGCGCGCATTCTGTCCGCCGTGGATTGTCTGGACGCGCTGGCGAGCGACCGGCAATACCGCCGTGCGCTTCCTCTGGAGGAAGCCATGGATTATGTGGCCGGCCTGGCCGGAAAAAGCTTCGATCCGCAGGTGGTGGATATCCTGAAGGCCAACTACCGCGAGTTCGAGAGCCTGGCTCAAAGCACGCCTCTGCGTAATCACAAGCTGAGCAAGGATCTGATCGTGAAGCGGGGAGACGCTCCCGACGCCGGATTCGAGAAGAGTGCGGCTTCAACCGGAACCGCCGGCGCCGTTGGAACGACTGGGGCTGTTGGAACCGCCGGAGATCGCGTCCAGACCCCCGCGGACTCCATCGCCTCCGCGCGGCAGGAAATGAAGGCCGTTGTCGATTTGGCCATGGACCTCAGCAAGCCGGCGCGGGTGGAAGACATTCTCGCTACCCTGGCCGAGCGGTTGAAACAGCTGGCGCCGTATGATTGCCTGGCCGTCTATGTTCGGGAGCGAACCGTACTGAAGGCGCGCTTCACCAGCGGACTGAACAGCCAAGCGTTTGCCGCGCTCGAGATTCCGGTGGGCCAGGGGCTTTCCGGATGGGTAGTGGAGAACGGGAAAGCCATCATCAACGGCAACCCGGCAGTGGAACCGGGCTACGCCGATGTAGCCGGCCAAGTGGGAGCCATGAACTCGGCGCTCTCGATTCCGCTGGGCGATGGGGTGGATCAATTCAGTGGCGCGCTGACCTTGTACCGCACCGAGAAGGACGCCTACAACGCAGACCACTTGCGGGTTTTGCTGGCAATCAAGGGCGATATCGCCCGAGCGATGGACGGCGCTCTCCGGCTCCAGAAGGCGCAACCGGAAGCCGGAGCCGACCAACTGACGGGGTTACCCAACCTCGCCGCCCTGCTCGCGTACCTGCAGGATGGCTTCGTAACGCAACACAAGCCGGTGACGGTTCTGTTGTGCGACATTGATGAATCCCGGCGGGTAAACGAGCTCTTTGGACGCCCCACCGGAGATGAGCTGCTCAAGCTGGTCAGCAACGTTCTGCGAACGAATTCCCGCAGCGTGGACTACGTGGCGCGCGTGGGCGGAGACGAGTTTGTGCTGCTGCTGGCGGCGGCGCGTCCGGAAGAACTGGCCGGTAAGGTGGAAGCTCTGGATCGGCTGGTTGCGGCCGCCTGCCGGAGCCTGTGCGGAGAAGAAAGTTCGGGGCTGGCGGTCGGCGTGGCCTGCTTCCCCGAGAACGGCCCCGACGCCGATAGCCTGATGGCATTCGCTGAGCAAGATCTGGCCAGCGCCCAGGAAAAACGGCGCGCCAGCCGCAGCAGCATGCTCCAACTGGAACACTCGCTACGGCGGCCGGCCTAGTCTCGGAGCGTTTAGTGGCCCGACGCGGCTTTCCAAGCCTTCACTTCAACGCCGCCATGAATCATTGATTGGATCATTCCGCTGAAGAACACGTAGGGATGCACAGGTTCGAGCGCGCTAGCCTCATCCAGACGCTTGCGGAGCTCGGCCGGGATGGTAAATTCGAGCGAGGCCAAATTGTCGTTGAGCTGGGCCAGGCTGCTGGCGCCGAGAATAGTAGAAGTGATGCCGGGCTGCGTCACCACCCACTGTAGAGCCACTTGCGCGGGCGATCTCCCGATCTGCTTGCTGACATCCAGCAAAACTTCTAACATCCGCCAGTTGCTGTCGGTGAATTTGTTGAATGGACTTCCTTTGGTGAGACGTCCGTCGCCGGTTCCGGTATCGCCCTCGCGTTTGTACTTGCCGGTGAGGAAGCCGCCACCGAGCGGGCTCCACGGACAAATGCCGATGCCGAGTTCCTGCGCGGCGGGGACGTGCTCGCGTTCGATATTGCGCTCGATGAGCGAATACTCCAGTTGCAGCGCCGCCACGCCTTCCTTACCTTGTTGCTCGGCGAGCGTTTGGGCGCGCGCTACATACCAGGCGGGCGTGTCGGAGAAGCCGTAATGGCGAATCTTGCCGGCGCGCACCAGATCTGTCAGCGTGTTGACCACTTCCTCCACCGGCGTGACGGTATCCCAGGCGTGCAGCCAGTAGAGATCGACAAAATCCGTAGCTAACCTCCGAAGTGACGCGTCGATTGCGCGGTAAATGTTCTTGCGGCCGTTGCCGCCCGAATTCGGATTGCCGGGCGATCCGTTGAAGGTGAACTTGGTGGCGAGCACGATCTGATCGCGAAGCTTGCGGTCGTTGATGAACTTCCCGCACATCTGTTCGCTTTGGCCAAGCTGGTAGCCGTCGGCGGTGTCGACGAAGTTCCCCCCCGCGTCGACGTAGCGGTCAAAGATGGATCGCGAAACGGTTTCGTCGGCGCCCCAGCCCCATTGCGTTCCAAAGGTCATCGCGCCCAGGCACAGCGGGCTAACGCGCAGGCCGGTGCGTCCTAATGTCGTGTAGTTTTTAAGATCCATATGCTCCTCTTGAGATGATAGCGTCAGCGGCTTTGATCCAGAAGTTTCTGGGTGTTGACCAGCAGCTGGTAGTGGCCTTCGGTGAGCTTGTCTATTTTCTCGTGCAGATAGGCGATCTTGGTCTCGGTGTTGATGCTGGTTTCAAACTCGATGTCGGAGCGGATGCGGTCGCGCGAACGCTGGCGGTTCTGGCTGGCGAGCACGAACAGGGTGAGGAAAATCGCCTCCAGCGATACGATCACCGAGAGGAACTCGAACGGAAACGGATCGAAGGATCGCAGGGTGTGGATCAGGCTGAGATTCACCGCGATCCAACCGCCCAGAAACAATGCGTGCAAGGCCACCGAACCCAGGCTCCCGATGTAGGCGGGGACGGCGTCGGCCAAGCGCGTTAACACCGTCTGCTGCTCGGCCGCGACATCGTTGACGTTGCGCGTAACGGTGCGCCTGATTACCTCGTCGCTTTTGCGCAATCTTCGGGCGGCGACACTCAACAGGTTCAGCGCGGCGGGCGTACACTGGCGAAGGTAGTCTTCAAAATGTCTGCGGTCCAGCCGCAGTAGCTCCGCGTCGCCGAGAGCCGCGGCCCAGGCAGTGCGCGAACCGCCATCGAGCAGAGCAACTTCCCCGAAAATGTCGCCCGGCTGGGAGATTTCGAGCACGATTTTCTCGCCTTGGTCATTCTTGACGTAAATCTCGCACTCACCAGTGCGAACGATGTAGAGAGCGTGCCCAGGGTCGCCATAGTTGAAAACCGTCTGGCCGGCCGAATAGCGGAGCAGGTCGATCTTTTCAGCCAGGGCAGCCTGATCGAGCGGGCTGAGCTCGCGCAAGTGCTCGATTTCGTTCAGGATCGATGCATCAATGGACATGGTGGTATCAGACTATCACCGTATAAGCTTCTCCCAGCTACCACCCACGGAATAGTACGTTTATCCGCGAACAATGAGAAGCAAATAGAGATTGCGCCAGTGTCTATATGAAATATTGGGCGCATAATCAGCTAGAAATAGAATCTGTTCGAGGTGCTCACGTGAAAATGTTATGTATGCTGCTGCTATTCGGAGCGGCCGCTTTCGGCGATCCGATCTTTGCGATCACCGATCTGGGCGCGTCAGCTACCGGATACGCGGTCAACAGCGCGGGCACAGTGGCAGGCTGGAGCCTGAACTCATCGGGCGGGGAGCAGGCCTTCGTTTCGAATGCGGGAGGCTTGACGCCGTTACCGTTAGGCGTGGGAACGGAATCGTACGCGTATGGAATCAACGGCGCGGGAACGGTAGTCGGGAACACCTATATTGGGGGACAATCGCACGCGACCATCTGGAATACTGCCTCGGGAGCCACGGTTCTGGGCGCGAACACGTACGCGACCGCGATCAACAATTCCGGCGAAGTGACGGGCAGCAACGGGGAGGCATTCGTAGTGGTGAACGGTCAGGTGAAAAGCTTGGCGACGGTCGCCGGCATGAACTGGAGCGCGGCGTACGGGATCAACGATGCGGGCGAGGTGGTGGGCGACGGGCGCCTGACGAACCGCACCTTCCGTGGGTTGATTTGGAGCCCGGGCGGTTCGGTGACGACGTTAGGAACCTTCGGCGGGAGCAGCAGCCAGGCTACCGACGTCAATAACGGCGGCGAGGTTGTGGGGTTCGCCAGCCTCGCGAATGGCTACCAGAACGCCTTTTCAATGGTGGACAACATGATGATCGATTTGGGAACGCTGGGCAAAAGCAGCTATGCGTACGGAATCAACGACAGCGGCGAGATTGTGGGTTACAGCTATCTGGCCGACGGCGATCAGCACGCGTTTCTCTATCAGGATGGCAGCATGCTGGATTTGAATTCGCTGCTTCCCGCAAATTCCGGTTGGGTCTTGGAAGAGGCGCTGGGGATTAACAGTGCTGGCCAGATCACGGGTATGGGGCTCTATGACGGCCAATTGAGCGCATTTCTGATGTCCGACCCGAACGCGGTGGGTGCGGTTCCGGAGCCAAACACGTGTCTGATGATCGCGGCCGGACTGGGCTTGATCGCGCTATGGCGACCGCGCGCGCAAGGCTATGGGCTGAAAGGGCCAGGGCCCGGATGCGAACTGGGGACGGGTAGCCGCGGCGAACGAGTCTGAGGCTGTTGGGGCCGGCGGCGGAACAGGCGTAGCCAGCTTTGGGCCAGCACGGGAGCCCACACGGGCATGCTTGGAGACCGATTGGACTCCGAGGATTGGACGACACCCCAAACGGCTGAAATCACCGACCGTCCCTGGAACGTCATTCTGTCACCTACCTAATGAATCGGCACGCGAAGCTTACACTTTAGACGGGCGCACCAAAACAGTTGTTACTTCAATCTGCTAATACTCATCAAGAGGGCAGGGTGCAGGGCTTGATGCAGGGTTGGCCGCGGTTGGGATCAATTCGCAGGGGAGTGGGGCGCAAAGTCCGGGAGTGCCGGATGTTTGCGCGGGCCATGCAATCGGACGCGCATCCGATACTGGCCCAAGTGGTGCCGATCCGGCGCTGCAATCTGGACTGCGCGTATTGTAACGAGTACGACAAGACCTCGGATCCGGTCCCTCTCGCGACCATGCTCAGCCGGATTGACCGGCTAGCGGACCTGGGGACCACCATCATCACTCTGAGCGGCGGCGAGCCCACGCTGCATCCCGATCTGGACGCGATTATCGCCCGCATTCGCGAGCGCGGCGCCATCGCCACCCTGATTACCAATGGTCTGTTATTGACGCCGGAGCGAATCCAGCGGCTCAACCGCGTGGGCCTGGATTATCTGCAGATCAGCATCGACAACGCGCAGCCGGACGAGATCTCGAAGAAAAGCCTGCAGGTGCTGGATCGCAAGCTGGAGTGGCTCCAGAAGCACGCCGAGTTCGGCGTGACAATCAATTCGGTGCTGGGCACCGGGATCCGAAAGCCGGAAGACGCGCTGGCGGTGGCCGGGCGCGCGCGATCGCTCGGGTTCACCAGCACCATGGGCATTCTGCACGATCATTCGGGCCAATTGCAACCCCTGGGCCAAGCTCAGCGGAGCATCTACGAGCAATACTTGCGGCACAAAGACGCGCTGTTTTCATTCGCGCATTTCGATAGTTTCCAGCAGAACATCAGCCGCGGCTTGCCGAACGATTGGCACTGCCGCGCGGGCGGGCGCTTTCTGTACATCTGCGAAGACGGGCTGGTGCACTATTGCTCGCAGCAACGCGGGAAACCCGGCATTCCGCTGGAAAACTACACGCTAGAGGACTTGCTGCGCGAGGCGGCACGGCCCAAGGGATGCGCTCCGTTTTGCACCATTTCGTGCGTTCATCAGACCGCGATGCTGGACGATTTTCGCCAGCGGCCACGCGAAACGCTGGCAGGAATTTTGGAACGCCGCCGGGAAGCCGATCCCAGCTTTCGAACTCCGGCGGCGGTGCGCGCGCTCTCCTGGATGTTTCTGGATCCTGGGCGGCGCGTTTTTTTCGGCAAGCTACTGCTGGTCGCGATGGGGATCAAAAAGCGCGCGAGCTCTGGCTCCCGATGACGGTTTTGTTTGTTTCGCCAGCAGGTGGTGACGAAGGAACGGGCGTTTCCCGGACCGGGCGTTCGCCGAGGGAGTTGCGGCACTGGCGGACCCCCCGATTTCAATTATAGATTCGGTGGTTTCGGAATCCGGAGCGTTGCTGGGGCCGCCAATGATGTCCAAAGTAGCGGGACCTGAGGCCACGCCGGAGGGGATCGCGAAATTGATCTGATACAGTCCGGCGAATCCAGGAGCGAGACCGGCGTAGTATACCGCGGCCTGCGTGCTGTTGCCGGCTGAATCATAGAGATACACCGTGGGAGGATTGATGGCCGTAGCGTACGGAGGAGTGCTGGGCCCCGCTGAGCCAGCGGGGGTTGACCCACTAATGCTGCCGAGTCCCGCCAGATACACAGCGACTGTGTCGCCAATCTGCGCTGGATTGGCGCTCGTTACCAGAGAGTAACTGTTGGTGACGTCCTGCGCGTCCGCATAGCCGATACCGCCGACCGGTTCGTAGGTGAAAACACCCGGGGACGAGTATCCCACGAACTGAGTAACCGTGTTGGACGCGGCACCATTGTTGAACAACTGGATTTGTGCGACGGATTGAGTGGAGAAGGGGACGACCACGGAGACCTGGGTGGCGCTCACAAAGTTGATGGGCGCCGGAACACCGTTGATCATTACCTGCACTCCGTTTAACTTCGTCGGGAGCGGAAGCGTACTGGCGGACGCGTTGCTGGCCGCTAGACCCGAGCCATACAGCGTGAGAAATTCACCGGGCGATAGATGGGCGGTGAAGGGCGCCGAGCTGCCTGCGTTTACCATGCCCTGGGGACTCAGATATACGCCGCTACCGGTAAGTATGTTGGCCTCGAGCGCGACATTGATGCCTAACAGGTCGAATCCGTCAGCAGGGCCGTTGCCGAATCCAATGCGGATGGTCCCGTCCGAGCTGCTCCAGTATTGCTGCCCGAAATCGGCGTCAGTGGAACTGCCGTCTCCGTTGAGGGTGTAGGAATCATAGTAGGTGGTATCGGCCGCGCCCGCGTAGAGTACTTGCGAGTTCAAGCTCTGGTGGCCGATGAGGCTGCCGCTTGCGCCGGATGGGCACGGAGACTGGTCCGAGCATGCGGACGAAAGGAACGATCCGTAATAGCTGTCGAGCAACACATACCCGTCGGCGGCGCCGTCTTGGTCCAGATCGAGACCAGCCTGGTAATACAGCCCGTTGTAGTTAGTAGGATTGCTGCTTGCCGTGCGGACTCCGACGAACATATCGTAGCCGTTGTAAGCGCCGCCGAATACGAAATTGCCGTCAGGGGAGATGTAGAGCAGTTCCGTTCCTTCGACCAGCGCTGTGTTGCTTCCGCCGAAGTTGAGCTGTGCCGCCCCGTTGGTGAAAGCGTATGTCACTCCGGTGAGGGTTTCGGTGCTGGCGGTCAGGTTGTCGGAGATATAGCCAGTCACATTAGCCGTCCCTATGTTGCCTTGCCCGTTGGCGGTAAAGGTGATCAGCGCATCGCCGCCGGCAAGGGCAGCGTTGGTCCCCAAATACGTGGGATCGAAGTACGCGATCTTGTAGGTACCGTTCAACGTTGCGTTGGTAGCGGGCGTGGAGCTGACGGGCGCGGCGACCACCATATCGTTATACCCGGACGTATTCTGGGTGCTGCTGCCAATAAAAATGCCTTTCGGCGACACTAGGCCGATGATCAAATCGGTGGTGTTCAATTCCGGATTGATGGCCGTGATGTAGCCCATGCCGCTGGCCGAGATCACGTAGGTGCCGCTGCCTGTGAACTGGGTAGGAGTGCTGGAACCGTTTTGGGCATCGATGTACGATCCGTTGAACGTGTAATTTCCGTTCCCGTCGAAGACGATGTTGCCGTACGTGTTGACGGCGTCGCCCAGGGATCCTTCCAGCCCTCCGTTATCTCCGTTTTGGACGGAGTAGATGACCTGCCGGATGTAATACGAGCCGTTCAGCATATTGTTTCCGCTCGAGTCATAGGCTTGAGCGGACGCTAACCATGGGAAGGCGGCCAGCGCTAGCAATAAGAGTGTCGTGGTTTTAAGGGATCGCATAATCTTTCGTTGGACGGCCTATCGGGAAGACCAGGTCACGTTGACATTGACGCGGGAGTGGGGCACCTGGTTAACGGGCTATCGGATGATTTTCCGAGGACGGCCGCCAGGAGCGCTCTCCCAGATATTACAACACTCATCGAGATTTTTGTTGCGGGTATGCGCCTGTAAAGGTTTGTCTTGGGGATGCAGCCGGCTCATCCGGGGCTGGCCGCTGGACCGGTTGACCAGCCTATTGCCGGGAAGGTGGTTAGCCGATTTGATTATGAGGTACTGGGATGAAACTTGTATGCCCTATTGCGAGCCTCCTCTTCTTGTCGATGAACGTTGTCGCGGGCGACATTAGCGGACACGCATTTGTAACCAAGCGGCTGACCAAAAAGATTTTATCGCCTATTGTCTATAACTTGCGCGGCACTGCCTCGCCGGCCGCCCCGACAGATACAGCGCCTGTGAATGAGTTCGATCGGATGGTGGTGATTATTGACGGCGGAAAGCTGTCGCCCCGGCCGCCGATTACGGTGGTCCTCAACCAACAGGGTGCGCGGTTCGATCCGGAGATGGTGGTAGTACCCACGGGATCGACGGTCCAGTTTCCCAATCTTGATCCGATTTTCCACAACGTATTTTCACTTTCAAAGGCGCGCAAGTTCGATCTCGGCTACTATCCGGAGGGCCAAAGCCGAAGCGTGAAATTTAACGACGCCGGTGTGGTTCAGGTGTACTGTCACATTCACGCCAACATGTATGCCGCCATTGTCGTGACGGACAGCCCTTGGTATGCCAAACCGGCGGCGGACGGCAGTTTCTCATTTTCGAATATCCCGTCAGGGCGCTACCGCCTGACCATTTGGCACAAGATCGCGGGTTATCGCAGGCAGGACCTGGTGGTGCCTGAAACCGGGACCGTGGACGTCAAAGTCAGCGTTCCGGTCGACATGGAGCCGTAACGTGAGAGTGGAGCCATAACAGTGTTCGCACGGATGTCGCTTACCACCCGGGCCTTTCTGTTTTCGTTTCTGCCCGTGTGCGTGGTGCTAGCGGCGAGCTTTGTGGCGCTCAACACGCTGGTGCAACAACACGTCAAGAGCGGATTGCGCGACTCACTGCAGAAATCGCAAGAGCTGCTGGCGCGCGCCAACCAGGATTACTCGCGACGCATCAGCCAATTCGTATCGGTGGTGGCCGACAGCCCGGGATTGAAGGCCGCAATCGGGCTTACGCACGAAGCGCCCGCGACGCCTGAAACCCGGGCCGAGATCCGGCGCACCATCGAGGCGCAATTACGTGAGATGCACGGGTTGGTTGGCTACGATCTTCTGGCAGTGATGGACTGGAAGGGGCGCACGCTGGCCGCGGTGGAGTTTGGGACGGGCGCCTCTGCTTCGGCGGCACAGCTAATCGACATCCCGTCGCAGACTTCGGTAATGCAGATCGGCGGAGTCGTTTATGAATTGACGTCCACGCCCATTGACATTGCGGGCGAGCAGACCGGTGAGCTGAAGCTCGGCGCGAAGTTCGATTTGGGCCGCTACCATTTGGGCGAGACGGCTTTACTCGAAAATGGCCGAATCCTTCAGGCCAGCATCCCGAAGGCCGATTGGGGAGCGCTGGAAAACGAGTTGCGCACGAGATGCCAGCAGCCGCTCGCGGAATGCGAAGTGCGGCGCAATGGCGAGACCTTTCTTGTATCGCCGGTGCGGGATGCGCAGCTGGGTTCAAGCTTTCAGTTAGTGGCATTGCAGTCGCTGGATGCAGCGGTGCGCGATTTCACTGCAGGGTGGGTTGGCATCCTGGTCAGGGTTGGAGTCTCGGGAGTATTGCTGGCGCTGCTGTTCACTCTCGCCACGTCGCGATCGGTTACCAAGCCCTTACGCGACCTGGCGGCGCAGTTGCAGCGTGGCGAGCGCGCCAATCAATTTCCAGAGCGGGTGGCTGTCGGCAAAGGGGCTGGAGAACTGCGCGTATTGGCGGAATCGTTCAATCGGGTGGCGGCTGCCGAGCGGAGGACTCGCGAGGAGTTGGAGCGAGCCAAATTCGCGGCGGAATCGGCCAACCGCGCCAAGGGCGAATTCCTCGCCAATATGAGCCACGAGCTGCGCACGCCCATGAATGGTGTGTTGGGGATGACGGAGCTGTTGTTGGACACGCCGCTCGACGAGGAGCAGACGCAGTTCGCGTCAACGGTTCGCGACTCCGCCAATCTGCTGCTCGGGATTATCAACGACATTCTGGATTTTTCGCATCTGGACTCCGGCAGCATGATGCTAACCCCGGCCGTGTTCAACCTTCGCCAGACCGTGCAGGAGGTGATAGGCACGCTGGAGGCACAAGCGTCGGCCAAGGGTCTGCGATTGGCTTTGCATTACTCTCCGGATGCTCCCGAGGCGCTTGTTGGCGATGCTGCGCGTATCCGGCAGATTGCCAGCAACCTGGTTGGCAACGCGATCAAGTTTACGCACCGCGGCAAGGTAGACGTGGAAGTGCGATGCCCAGACCTGTCGGCCGGAGAAGCTTCGATAGTGCTGGCTGTTCGGGACACAGGTATTGGAATTCCCGCCGATAAGTTGAATCTGGTGTTTGAAAAGTTCACGCAGGCCGATGGCTCCATGACGCGGCACTATGGCGGAACGGGTTTGGGGCTGGCGCTAGTGAAGCAACTGGTGGAGATCATGGGCGGCGCCCTGGATGTCGAGAGCCGCGAAGGCGTGGGATCGACGTTCACAGTGTCCCTGCGGCTAAAGCTGGCTCCTGGGAGCGAAACTCGCGAGGAACAGTTGGTGAGCAAGGAGGCCGGACCATGTTAAGACGAATCCTCTCGATTGCGCTTTACGTGGGGCTTGCCTTTCCGGCCCTATCGCAGGACTCCTCCAATTTCGGCATCAGCGTGCCGGTGACCGTGAGCGGCGGCGCGATGTACACCGGCCGGCTTCAATTGGCGGAGCCTGGCAATTCGCCTCTTACCGCCGGATTTCAGGCCATGTTGTACCCCACGCTACGGCTGGGCAAGCACTGGTTCGCCTACTCAGCGCTGGACTTTCGTCTGACGCCGTATCTTTACTACGACGCTTACGATTCCGAGCACGAGTGGTACATCCAGGCGATCCAGGCGTTCGTCGGGTATCAAATTCAAAAGGAAAAAACCAGCGTGGTGTTCAAGGCTGGGCGGCTTTCCTCGGCATTCGGGGCGTTTCCCTTGCACTACGACGACGCCGACAACGCGCTGCTCGACCAACCGATGAGCTATGTCCAGACGCTCGCGTTGCGCAACGACCAGCTTCCCTGCGGAGTTGCCGACCTGTTGCAGCAGTCGTATGGTTGGGTCGGGAACGAGTGCGGAGGAGCGGCGGGGTACGGCTGGGGCCTGACCCCGGTCAGCCTGTACGGTCTGCCTGGCGTGGAAGCCGACATATCCAGCTATCGGCTGGATGCTCGCATCCAGGTGACCAGCGGCTCGCCCTCCGATCCGCTGAGCGTGAGCCATGCTCCGCAGTATGCCCAGTGGGTGGCGGGCGGCGGCTACACGATCCGGCAAGGGTTTCGCGTGGGTATTTCGGGATTTCGCGGGCCGTACTTAGCTCCAGACGCTGCGCCGTTCCTACCTGCCGGGACCAACGTCCGCGATTTTCCGGCCAGCGCCCTGGGTGTCGACGTCCAATGGGCGCATGGGCATTGGAATACCAGCGGCGAATGGCAGCGCTTCCAGTACGATTTGCCGGGCTTCACCCGGTCGCCCTCGGTGATCTCCACTTACGCGGAGGTGAAGCGGATTCTGACGCCCCGGCTTTATCTGGCCGGTCGCGCAGGCTTGCTCAAACCCGGCGGGGCTATGGATACCAGCGGAGGCTTCACCAACCAATTCTCGCCTCAGATCGCCTCGTATGAGCTGGGCGGCGGCTGGTGGCTCAACCGGCATCAGCTGCTCAAGGCCAGCTACGAATTCCTCAGGATCGAACATTTTCCGGGAACGCAGACCAATGTTCTAGGGGTGCAGTTCGTCACTACGTTCCACGCCCTGGACCAGGCGTTTCACTAGGCCTTCTAACTAGACGTTTTCACTAAGCAAGTGGACGGGAAAGATCCACGCTTCCCCGAATGAATCCGCCGTCCTCGATGACGATGCCGTGTGCGCGAATATCGCCCAGGAATCGCGCTCCGGCGCGGATGTAGATGATGTCGGCGCCCTCGACGTTGCCTTGCAGGGAGCCATGGACATCGATTTCCTTGGCCTTGACGCTGGCGCGCACTTTACCGCCGGCTGCTACGGTGAGCCGATGCCCGGGCACATCGATGGTTCCTTCCAGTTCGCCTTCGATGGTCAGCGGTTCGCGGCTTCGGATTTCGCCGGTAATCACAACCTGCTGGCCGAGAACGGCGTAGGCGCTAACTGTTTCCGCCATGGCCTTAGACCCCGGCCTTCGACGAATCGTCATCCTGGCACAGGGCCCGATACAGCCGCACTAGCGACCCTTCGTCCGCCCCGATGGCTCGGGCATATTGCCGGATGTAGCTGATGTTATAGATTCCGCCAGGCAGAAGATCAAACTTTGCATCCTCAATGGCTTTGAGAGTGGTGACCCTGAGCTTGGTGTTGCGGGCGATTTCTTCCAGGCTGACTCCGCTGGTCTTACGGATGGACGCGACGCTCCAACCTTCTTGAGGCAACGTTGGCATAACCGCTGTGCGCTCCTGGGGTTCCTATCGGCAGATAGGCCCCGGCGCTACAGGGTACGGGCACCCAGGCAAAACCGCTGCGTACAATCGGTACAGGTGCCTGGAAATCGAGTCCGCAAGCTATGGTTGTTGGGGTTTGCGACGGGTCTGGTTGCCGCCGGCACAATGGGCCTCTATTACTGGACCGGGCGAGTCCACGGACCTCCCAAGCCCGCCGCGGCCGCGCTTCCGGCCAGCGCCCGTGAGTTTCTGCGGCCATTCCGCAAGGATAGTCTCGATCTGACGGTGGGAGCACATCAGGAACTTACCTACCGGGTCGGGATGCAGGAGGGAGCAACGCTCGTCTTTGCTTGGTCAACCCGCTCAAGCGGGGCTTGGTCCAGCGGCCACGGTGGCGACGTGCTGTCCTCCGAGTCGCCAGGTCAAAAGACGATTCGGGCGGCGGAAGCGCATGGCGCGTTCGAGGCTCGGTCCTCTGGCTGGTATCGCTGGCACTGGCAGAACGAGAGCGGCAATCCGGTCGCGATTCACCTCAAGCTCAGCGGGTACTACGAAGATGCAAGCATGCCGTATGATAGATGACGATGGTCCTCGTGCTGGAAGCCAATCAAATACAAGTCCAGCGGATTATTCAGAGCAAGGCCTTTCGCACGTCGGAAGTCCACCGAAATCTTCTGCAGTACCTGGCCGAGAAATCGCTTTCGGGCATGGCGGACAGCCTGAAAGAGTACACGGTCGGTCTGGATGTATTCGCCAAGCCTGAGTCCTACGATCCGCGCCAGGAATCCGTGGTGCGCATGCACGTTGGGCGTCTGCGGCAGAAACTGGCCGAATATTATCGCTCGGAGGGCGCCGACGATCCGATCTTTGTCGACGTGCCCAAGGGCGGGTTCAAAGTAACGTTTGAGCCCCGCGAGATCCGGCCGGAGGGGATCGCGGCGACTACCGAAGAGACTCCGCTGCCACGCGAAAGCCGGCGCGTCGAGATCATCCTGGGTGCGTTGCTGGCGCTTTCGGGCGCGTGCGCCTTGATTTTCGGAATCCAACTCTGGCGTCACAAGCAAGCCGCGGGTGCGGCGCCGACGGCCTTTGCGACCTATGGGACGTATGGATCGGCCGATCTGCAAGACCTGTGGGGGCCCATCCTGGGCGAGCAACCGTCCGTTGATGGTGTGCTTGGCTGCATCCAACGGTGTCACCGGAGTGGGAACCGCGAGCGCTTCGTTCTTGCTCGGCCAGTTCTTGGCGCATCGCAAGGACAATGTCTTGCTCACTCGCAGCGATTTGCTTTCGACGCCGGAAGTGATCATGGACAACGTGGTCTTTCTGGGCCCGGTCGCCGGCAATCGTCAGATCCAGGCGATTTCCACCGGTCAGCCCCAGCCGTTCGTCTTGGAGCCCAATGGAATCCGGAATCTAAATCCCCAGCCGGGCGAACCTTCATTTATTCCGGACCACGGGCCGCAGGCGGGCGTGGATGCCGATGAGAGCCTCGCGCTGATCAGCCACGTGCCTGGGTTGTATGGCAGCGGCGACATTCTCTACCTGTCGGGCAATCAAATATCGAGCACCCTGGCCGCGGTGCGAGCGCTCACCGATCCCACGCTGGCACGCGTGCTTGTGTCCAAGCTAAAGACGCACGACGGACGCTTGCCCCGGTTCTACCAGGTAGTGCTGAAAGTCCGATCCATGGACAGCATGCCCATCGAAATTTCGTACATGTACCAGCGGGATCTTTCCGCGCAACGCGGCCCCCAACCGGAAACGGAGAAGTAATGCGCACGCTGGTGGCGCTGTTGCTGGCGGGCTCGGGCACTGCCCAGTCGCCGGCCGGGAATCTGAAGCAGCTGATGCGCAGCGTGCCTTATCCCAACTCCAATATCATTTTCGAGGTTCAATCCAAGCCGCCCAAGAACGACATGGAGTGGAGAGCGGTGGAAAATGCGGCCATCGCCATCGAAGAAACCGCGAATCTGATTCTGCTGCCAGGGAGAATGCGATCCAACGGCAAGCCGGTTCCGGTGCAGGCGGCCGATTTCGTTAAGTACGCCGAGGCTCTGGTGCCAGCTGGGAGGGACTGCCTGAAAGCCGCGCAGAAGAGGAGCCAGGACATCGTCGGCTATTGTACCGACGGCCTGAGCCAGGCTTGCGATAACTGCCACAAGGTGTATCGCGACAAGACGTAATCATGCAAACGCGATTTGCCATCTCAGCGCTGCTTTTGGGGCTGTCGCTCATGGGCATGCCTACCTTCGCGCACCATTCCGTCTCGGCCGAGTTCGACCTGAGCAAGCGGATCACCTTGGAAGGCCGCGTCACCAAAATCGAGTGGATGAATCCGCACGTGTATTTGTACGTGGACGTGAGCGCGGACGGGAAAACCTCCAATTGGGCTTGCGAGACGGCCGGTCCGAACACGCTGTCGCGGCAGGGCTGGAGCCGGTCGTCACTCAAGATCGGCGATCGGATCACGGTGGTGGGCTTCAAGGCGCGGGACGGCTCCTTGGTGGCATCGGCGCGCGAAATAACCCTGGCGAACGGGCGCAAGGTATTTGTCGGATCGCCGTACGATGGCGGGCCGCAAAATTAGCCGCGCGGGCCTGAACCTGGGAACGAACAGTCTTGCATATTCCTGACGGCTATCTGAGTCCGGCTACTTGCGCGGCGCTCTACGCAGGCGCAGCGCCCTTCTGGTACGTCTCTCTCCAGCGCATGAAGCGGGCGTTCAACACGCAGATGGTTCCACTACTTTCGGTATTCGCGGCGTTCTCATTCATCATCATGATGTTCAACCTGCCATTACCGGGAGGAACCACGGGACATGCGGTTGGCGTCGGCATCGCGACCATCGTGCTAGGACCCTGGGCTTCGATCCTGGGGATCTCGATCGCGCTGATTATCCAAGCCGTGTTCTTTGGCGACGGCGGCATCACGACGATCGGCGCGAATTGCTTCAACATGGCGATTATCGGATCGCTCGCGACCTACGGTATTTATCGAATCATGTCGGGACGTGCGCCCATTACTTCGGCGCGGCGCGTGATAGCGGCGGGGGTGGCGGGATATGTTGCCATCAATCTCGCGGCGCTCGCGGCCGCCGTCGAATTCGGAATCCAGCCTCTGCTCTATCACGATGCTTCGGGCGCCCCTTTGTACGCGCCCTATCCTCTGCACATCGCGATTCCCGCCATGATGATCGGGCACCTCACTATCGCAGGCCTCGCCGAGATGGTGGTCTCGGCTGGGGTGGTCGCGTACCTGCAGAGATCCGAACCATCGTTGTTGCGGAGAACTGCGCCTGGTGCGGCTGAAAAGAGCTCGGATGTGGGTAGCGCCGAGGCACCCAATCTTCGCCCTTTGTGGTTCGCACTCGCAGCACTGCTGATTCTGACGCCTCTCGGAATCCTGGCCACCGGCTCGGCCTGGGGCGAATCGATGCCATCCCCCGTGCCTCGCGGACTGCGCGCGCTATCATCCTTCTGGACCGCGCCCATGCCTCAGTACGCCGCGCCGTTTCTGAAGAGCCCTGCATTCGGCTATTTGCTGTCCGCCATGACAGGGACCGGCCTGATCCTGCTGGTGATTTTGTTCGCGGGTTGGCTGACGCGCGGGCGAACGCAGGGATCCCGTGGGCTGACCAAATAATGCAGGGCTATATCGAGCGGACCATCGCTAGCCTCGTTGCCGCCTCCGAGCGCGCCGCGATCGCGGAGCAGGTGGCGTTTTCCCAGGGTGTCCTGCAGCGTGTGGATCCGCGAGTAAAAGTCGCGGGCTTGTTCGCTTTGATCGTTGTCGTTGCGGCCTCGCGGCGATTGAGCGTGATTGCGGCCTTGTTCGTGGTCGCCGCGATTCTAGCGGCTGTGTCCAATGTTCGGATGCGGAGGCTTGCAGGGTGGGTATGGCTGCCAGTATTGTTTTTCACCGGAGCAATCGCACTGCCGGCAATCTTCTTGACCCCGGGAAAACCGATCGCGTCTCTTGGCGTTGCCGCGATCACTGAACAAGGTCTGCGCGCGGCCGCCTTTCTGATCGCGCGGGCCGAGACCGCATCCACTCTCTCGGCTTTGTTGGTGCTGACGACCCCATGGCCGTGGGTGCTAAAGGCCCTGCGTATCTTTCGCTGCCCCATGATCGTGGTCGCTATTCTCGGAATGACGTACCGCTATATCTTCGTCATCCTACAAACCGCGCTCGAAATGTTTGAGGCACGCCAAAGCCGGACCGTGGGAGTCTTGCCGCCGTCCGAGCGCCGCCGTCTGGCCTCGTCGGCCGCGGGTGTGTTGTTGAGCAAGAGCGTTCAGATGAGTGGCGAAGTGCATCTGGCGATGCGGTCACGCGGCTTTCGCGGCGAGATTCATTTGCTTCAGGACTTCCGTGCCCGAGCAACCGACTGGTGTTGGTTGGCCGGCTTCTCGGTGCTTGCCGCCGCATCGCTGTGGTATGGGCTATGAGCGGCGCGATGATCTTTCAGCTCCGCGATGTTTCGTTCCGATACGAAACCACGGCTGCCATCGATGGCGTATCGCTCGACATCGAAGCCGGCAAACGCATTGCGCTGCTCGGCGCGAACGGCTCCGGCAAGTCGACCCTGCTGCGGTTGCTGGATGCCCTGTCTTTTCCTGGCGCCGGATCCATCGCGTTCCAGGGGCACCCGCTCTCAGAAGAGCGCTTCGCCGACGATCAGTTTGCATTCGATTTCCACCGCAGGGTCGGCCTGGTTTTTCAAAATCCCGACGTCCAGCTTTTCAATCCGACCGTGTTCGATGAAGTGGCTTACGGCCCTCTGCAATTGCGATGGGTCAAGAGCGAGATCGTGGCGCGAGTCAATGCGATGCTGGATTCCATGGAAATCGCGCATTTAAAGGACCGGCCGCCGCATCGCCTCTCGGGCGGCGAAAAGAAACGCGTCGCGCTGGCGTCGGTGCTGGTGCTGGATCCTGAAGTGCTATTGCTGGATGAGCCGACCGCCGCGCTGGATCCAAGAAGCCAGAGCCAAATCATCGATCTGCTGATCGGCTGGGGCGAGGGCAATAAGACCGTGATCACGGCGACGCACGACTTGGGATTGGTGGAGGACATCGCGGATCATTGCGTCATCCTTCAAGCGGGAAAAGTCGCGGCCGAAGGCAATCCGGCGGAGCTTCTGGCGGATCAGGCGCTGCTCCAGCGCGCGAACCTGGTGCATGCCCACCGGCATCGGCACGGCTCCGGAATCACGCATTCGCATCCGCACACGCATCCACACAAGCACGGCTCAGACACTATATAGTTGGTTTTGGAATGACCGAACGAGATTCAGTAGCTCGGTGGGAGCTTGCGGCGAACACAAAGTCTGAGCGCGCGCCCGCGCCGACCGCTGACGAGCAAGAGGTGATTCAGCTTTTTGATGAGCTTCGGACCCGGCTATTGCGGTACCTGCTGGCGCTCGGTCTTCCGGCCCATGAGGGGGAGGAAGTGATTCAAGAGGTGTTCCTCGCACTGTTCCAGCACTTGCAGCGAGGGAGGTCCCGCGAAAACCTGCGCGGATGGGTCTTTCGCGTCGCTCACAATTTGGGTTTGAAGCGCAGGTTGGCCAGAGCCAGGGAAGGGGTTCGCGCTTCCGGGGAGCAGGAATTTTTAGCCGCAGATCGGCCGGATCCGGCTGAGAATCCCGAAGAGCAGCTCTTGAGTAGCCAGAACCTGCAACGCCTGCAAGCGATCCTGCGCGCGCTGCCCGAGCAGGACCAATGGTGCCTTTCCCTGCGCGCCGAAGGGCTGCGCTACAGGGAGATCGCCGAAGTTCTCGGTATGTCGCTGGGCGCGGTATCGGCTTCTCTCGGACGATCGCTAGCGCGGTTCAGCCGCGCCAATGGTATTAGCGCTGGATAAAACCATGCCGCCTACAGATGGTCATCTCTCCGATCAAGAGCTGGTTCTCGCTGCCGATGGCGAGTTGAATCCACGCCGTGACGCACAGGCTCGCGCTCACTTGGCGGCTTGCTGGCAGTGCAGGACGCGCTTGCGCGATTTGGAAGGCGCGATTGCCGATTTTGTTCATCTGCAGGCGTCAACTTTGGATCCACAAATGCCGCCAGCGGGGGGTGCGCGCGCGATGCTCAAGGCGCAGCTTGCGGAAATGGCATCGCAAGCCGGCGCGCGGCGCGCGTCGTTGCTCCCGGCGCGCTGGCCCGCGCTGGTAGGGTTAGCGGCGGCAATGTTGGCGATGCTGATCGTCTACGTCGCGGCCCCCAGGCATGGCGAACGCGCTGTTCCAAGCCAAGCGCTGACGCCGGGCGCGGTTCGAACCGTCGCGAAGGCCGAGGTTTGTTCCACGAATATACAACCGTTCGCTTTGCCGGTTGCCTTGCAGCGCCGGGTGTTTGAGGAATACGGGATCCGCAACGCCTCACTGAACGCCTACGAAGTGGACTACCTGATCACACCGGAGTTGGGTGGGGCCGCGGACATCCGGAATCTTTGGCCTGAACCCTATTCCGCCACGGTGTGGAACGCACACGTCAAGGATCAACTGGAGGATCGCCTGCACCAGCTTGTTTGCGATGGCCAACTCGATCTCGCCACCGCGCAGCACGACATCTCCACCAATTGGATCGCGGCTTATAAGAAGTACTTCCACACGGATCTGCCCAACTCAAACAACGCCCATCGCCGCAACTGAAGGGTGTAAAATGGTGCGCGGCTGACATGTCAGCAGCTTTGGGAGGACCATGAAGACCAAAATGAATCGACGATCTTTTGTCAGCGGAGCGGCGCTGGGCGCGAGCAGCATTCTGGGCGGCGCATTCAATAAGGTGGTGGGCGCGAATGCCAAGGACAGCTCCGCGCAGGGGCCAATGGCAAACACCACTTTTGGCAAGATCCGCGGCGTGGTGCAAGAGAACAAGGTCAACGCATTCCGGGGAATCCCTTACGGAGCCCCTACGGGTGGCGCCAACAGATTTATGCCGCCAGTGAAACCGGAAGCATGGACCGGCATTAAGGAGACCGTCGAATGGGGTCCGGAAGCGCCCCAAGGTCCTCACACCGAGATTCCGGAAGTGGCCGCGACCATCCCGAAGGGCTTGGCCATCAGCGAAGACTGTCTCCATCTGAACGTATGGACCAACGGTTTGGACGCGCGCAAGCGGCCGGTGATGGTCTGGCTGCATGGCGGCGGATTCACCAGCGGCAACGGCAGTTACACCATGTACGACGGCGCCAACATGGCGCGCAAGCAGGATGTGGTGGTCGTCACGGTAAATCACCGGCTCAATTCGTTCGGATTTTTGTACCTGGCGGATGTGGGCGGTCCCAAGTACGCGAACGCGAGCAATTGCGGCATTCTGGATGTGGTGGCGGCGCTGGAATGGGTGCGTGACAACATCGCGAATTTCGGCGGCGATCCGAGCAACGTAACGATTTTCGGCCAGTCGGGCGGGGCGGGGAAGGTGAGCACGCTGCAGGCGATGCCTTCGGCCAAGGGGTTGTTCCATCGGGCGATCATACAGAGCGGCTCGAACGTGAAGGGCGTTTCACGCGCGGATGCTACTAAGACTGCTCAGACATTGATGAATAATCTGGGCGTCAAAACGGTTGACGAACTGCAGGCCGTTCCGATGCAGCAATTGATCACTGCGACGCTCAGCACGCGCGGGCTTCGGCTTGCGCCGGTTGTGGATGGAAAGACGCTGCCCGGAGATCCATTCGATCCGACGGCGCCCACCCTGTCGTCGGAGATTCCCCTGCTGATCGGGTCCGTTGAATTTGAAGTGAACTTCTTCCCGAACACGAAGCTGGATCCGATTGACGATGCGGAACTGCATGCCGCCGTGAAGCAAGCCACTCGCGCCGACGATGCGAAGGTGGACCAGTTGATCGCCGTGTATCGCAAAGGGCGGCCGAAAGCCAGCGATATCGATCTCTCGCAGATCATCGCTTCGGATGGCTTCCGTACACCCGTGATTACAGAGGGCGAACGCAAGAGCGCGCAGACTGCGCCCGTGTATATGTACTACTTCACTTGGAAAACGCCGGTGCACGATGGAAAACTGAAGGCGTTCCATACGCTCGAGATTCCGTTTGTGCTGGAGAACGTGGACGAAGCCAAGTCCATGACGGGCTCGGGCCCGGATCGCTATCCGCTGCAGGAAAAGATGAGCGGCGCCTGGGCAGCGTTCGCGCGAACCGGCAATCCGAATCACAAAGGACTGCCGAAGTGGCCGGCGTTCAAGACCGATCAGCGTGCCACCATGATTTTCGACAACCAGTGCGAAGTGGTGAACGATCCGCATGGTGAAGAGCGTCTAGCGTTAGCGGCGTTGCGGACCGCGCCACAGGGATGACGGCGGCGTAAACCGCGAATCATCCCGGCTCAAGGCGGCATCCTATCGCTATGGACCTGCAACTGGACGGTAAGCTCGCACTGGTGAGCGGATCAACGGCCGGAATTGGCTACGCCATCGCGGAATCGCTTGCGAACGAAGGCGCTCAGGTCATTGTGAACGGCCGCACGGCCTCCCGCGTGGACGATGCTATTCAAAAGTTACAAAAGGCCGGGGTGCGCGGCCGCGTGGAGGGATTTGCCGCCGACCTGGGAACGGCCCACGGGGTAAATCAGGTCACCGCGAAGTTTCCGGACGTCGAAATCCTGGTGAACAACCTGGGGATTTTCGAACCCAAGCCCTTCGAAGAGATTTCCGACGCCGACTGGTTTCGTTTCTTCGAGGTCAACGTGCTGAGCGGAGTCCGGCTGAGCCGCCATTATCTGCCCTGCATGATCAAGCGCGATTGGGGACGCATTGTGTTCATCTCGAGCGAATCCGCGCTGCAGATCCCCAAGGAAATGATTCAGTACGGCATGACGAAGACCGCCCAGCTGGCGATTGCGCGCGGGCTGGCCGAAACCACGGCGGGCACCAACGTCACCGTCAATTCCGTGCTCCCCGGTCCCACGGATTCCGAGGGCGTCGCGCTGTTTGTTGAACAGATGGCGGCGGCACGGAATATCAGCCGCGCCGAGGTGGAGAAGGAATTCTTCCGCAACATGCGCCCGTCGTCGATCATCCAGCGTTTTGCCAGCACGAAAGAAGTCGCGGCGATGGTAACGTTCGTGTGCAGTCCATTGTCATCGGCTACGAATGGCGCGGCGCTACGGGTGGATGGGGGAGTGGTGCAGTCGATTGTATGATGGGTCCTTCCGGTGGCTGAAATATCGCGATTGCTTTTCCGGCCAGCGCAACGCTGGTCCATAGAGCCAGCGACAAGCATGCCGCCCATCGCGCACGGTACCGTCGTGCCGGTGGTTCTTCCAAGACGACCCTCTTATGAACGGTGAAATGAAAAATTATCGCGATTGCGAGCAACGCCATTTTCCACCAGAACGCGGGCGTCCGATAGCATCGGATCGCTTCCGAAGATAGGATCAAAGGCCCACTCACGAGCATAATGACGAGCCCAGCCAGGGTCCAGCCCCTCAGTTCTCTCGCGATGCGCGAAGCCGGGCTGCGTCCGATGCCGAAGCCAAGCAAGCTCAAGTCCACCATGAGGATGGTGCCAAGCAAAAGTGTGAGTCCGATCAAGTGGATGCTCTCGAGAAGCGCAATCAGTGACGACGAGTGGCGGATCGCCTGGGCCACGGGTGTGCTCTCCATCCACTCGAAGACCGGCAGGAGCGAAATCATCCCAGATCGTAGCCCGAACCATAGGCGATGGCGCGTCCGGCCGTTATGATTGCGATCCAAAATGCGAGCGAGAGAAGTCCGGCCAGGCGTGCGCGCAAAGGTGCCGCCACCGCTGGGTCCCAGTTGGCCGCGTCGCGATAGATGGTCAGATGGAAGATCAGCGCGTTCAATCCGGCCAGCGTCAAAAGGACAAGTTTGATGCGAAACGCCGGGCTGTGATACAGCTTCACTGCTTCGGACGAGAACAGCAGCGCTCCAGTCACAAACATAAGCGCGAAGCCGCGCAGCGTCCACGGCACGATACGATTGACGACGGCGAGCACCGGCTCACTCCGTAACGCGAGGCCAAGCAGGCGCAGATCCACCAGCATGATTGTTCCAGCCACCAGCACGATTCCGAGCGTGTGGATGGTATCGAAGGTGGGAAAGAACCACAACGACGTGCGCGTAGCCGCGTTGAATCGCGTGCTGTCCAGCCACTGGCAGATGCTGAGCAAGAACATGGAAACTTGGCTCGACGGATTTTACTGAGCCACTATAACGAGTCTAAGTCTTCCACGCTGTAGGATTCTTCAGCGCGATCGCAGGAGTGATCGGCCTCATGCCTGGACAATGCGAGGCGGCTGGTCTCGGCTATGTCCCAGGCTGCGCGGCACAGTCTGCGCGCCGCGTTAGATTCAATCTCGCGACCCGCGATTGCGAGTTCGATCATCTCACGCACCTTTTGCGCGTAATTCGCGCTCCCATCACCATACTCGCGGAGCAGGCGAGCCCGTTCCTGGCAGATCTTAAGCAGATCTAGCCTCCCGTTATCAGTGTCACGATTGTAGCACCGGATGATTCGATTTGAGCGAAAATAGCAGCATGAAATCCGTCGAATTTTGTGCGGCTTGTATGCTCCTTAACATGGCGTTAGTGGCCGCGGAAACGCCGTCCCCGGCCCTGCTAGTCCTGAACAAGGCAGATCAAGCGCTGGCTATTGTAGATCCTGCCTCCGGAAAAGTCGTCGCGCGCGTGAGCGTGGGTGAAGGGCCGCACGAAGTGACAGTGTCCACTGACGGCAAGTTCGCGTTTGTCGGCAATTACGGCCAGCAGACCCCCGGCAATACGATTTCGGTGATTGATCTGGTGGCGCAGAAGGAGATTCACCGGGTGGATCTGGGCCCGTTACGGCGGCCTCACGGGATGTTCTTCGCCTCGGGCAAGGTCTATTTCACCGCTGAGACCAATCGGTTAATTGCGCGTTACGATCCGGCTGCGAATCAAATCGACTGGCTGTTCGGCACCGGCCAGGCAACCACGCACATGGTGATCGCCAACCCGGACGCCAGCCGCTTCTTCACTTCCAACATCGGTTCAGACAGCGTCTCAGTGATCGAGCGATCTGGTCCGGCGGGTTGGAACGAAACGGTGATTCCCGTCGGCAAGGGACCGGAAGGGATTGACTGGTCGCCCGAAGGCAAGGAAGTCTGGAGCGCCAGCGGAGGGGACGGCGGCGTGTCGATCATCGACGTCGAGACCGAGAAAGTAACCCAGACGCTGAGCGTCGGCTCCAAGCGCACCAACCGTTTGAAATTCACGCCGGATGGGAAATTGGTTTTGCTGTCGGATCGCGACGGCGGCCAGCTCATTGTGTTGGATCGGGCTACGAAGAAAGAACGGGCACGCATTCCGATGGGCCGTTATCCTGAGGGCATTCAAATGGAGCCCGGCGGCGCCCGCGCCTTTGTCGCGCAAGAAGGCGCCAATGACGTCGCCATCGTCGATCTCAAGACGCTCGCCGTCAGCGGGCACATTTCCACGGGCAACGGCCCGGATGGCATGGCGTGGGCAGTGCGAAAGTAGGTCAGAGAATCCTCAGAAAGTGTTGACAGCTCACAGGACACGTGTTAGCATTCCTCATGCGTTCACTACTAGCGGTTGTGTTGCTGCTTGTACCTGTCTGCCTCAGCGCCCAGGATAAACCTAAGGGTCCACCGCCTCCGCTGAAGAACCTGAAAATTCTAACCGGCGAAACCAGAGAGCAAGTCATCATGACGATGCGCTCCTTCACTGTCGCGCTCGGCGTTCAGTGCGTGTTTTGCCACGTGCAAGGCGATTTTGCCAGTGACGATAATCCCAAAAAGGAAACCGCGCGCATGATGTTGACGATGGCGCGCGAGATCAACGGCAAGTTTCCGGATGGCGCGACGGTTCGACACGTCAGTTGCTACACTTGCCATCGCGGAGCGACAACACCCGCGACCGAACCTCCTGCCGCTCAGTAACTACCCTACAATTCACAGGCGTTCATCGGCGATACCCGCTGGTGAGCGCCTTTCGTTTTTTGCGGCCAATCGCAAGGCTTCGGCAGTCACTTCATTTCGGTACGGATCGTCGGAAGGTAGTTGCCGGACATTTGCGGTCAAGGTGATCAAGGTTGATCGAACGGTACCGGCTAGCAGGGCAGCGGCAATTCCGAGATCGGGTGCAACCACCGCGTGAACATGTCCCGCAGATGTCTCGCAGAGCGTCACTCCGAGCGACGCGGAGCGCGCGACGTTCAATGGAACGTCGATGGTTTTACGCAGCGCTGAGTCCGTGGGCTGCTTACTCCGCAAGCATTCCAGATAAGCTTGAAAAGCTGCCACATCGTCATCGGCCAGGTGCTCGAGTATTTCGCGCAAGTTTCGCGCATCATCCAGCAGCGCGCTCACAAGTTCGCGATCGCCGGCAAAATCTTTGTGCCTCAGGGTCACTTGCAGGACTTTGGATAATAATGCGAGTGCGAGCACAGCGCTGACGGCCGCCGAGGTGATCCCGGCCGGCACCGGTTCGTGACTCGCCACCCGATCGCGAAACGATGCGAGAGTGGTGTCCCAAATGGAGTCTGACATCGAGGACTACGATAGGCCGATAATGCGGCCGGTGGCCGTGTCGAGATCCACGTCGTAGTATCCGGGCCGCGTGGAGAGCCCCGGCATAGTGGTCATGGCCCCGAGCAGCGGATAAAGGAAACCGGCGCCTACGCTGGCGCGAATATCGCGCACCGGCACCGTGAACCCGGAGGGCGCGCCTTTCAGGTTCGGATCGTGGCTCAAACTATATTGCGTCTTGGCCATGCAGATCGGCAGCTTGTCGAATCCCTGGCGCGTGTATAGTTCGACTTTCTTTTCCGCCTCGGGTGAATATTCGACCCCGGCGCCGCCGTACATTTCTTTGACGATCTTCTCGATCTTCTCCTTGATGCTCAGGTCCAGCGAGTAAAGGAAATGGAAATGGGCGGGCTTCTCGCAGGCCGCGATCACGGCCTTGCCGAGTTCCACCGCTCCGGCGCCGCCTTCGGCCCAATGGTTCGCCACCACGGCATCCGCCGCGCCAGCTTCCTTGGCCAGCCGCCGGACCAGAGCAACTTCGTTATCGGTGTCGTCCTTGAATCGATTGATGGCGACGACCACCGGAATTCCGAACGAACGCACGTTCGCGATCAAGCGCACCAGGTTGCTGCAGCCCTTTTCCAGCAGGTCGAGATTCTCGGCTGTATATTCGTGAGCGAGCGGTTTTCCCGCCACCACTTTCGGACCGCCGCCGTGCATCTTCAGCGCGCGAATAGTCGCCACCAGCACCGCGCCGTCGGGCTTCAGCCCGCTATAGCGGCACTTGATGTTGCAGAATTTTTCGAAGCCCATGTCGGCGCCGAATCCGGCCTCGGTGAGCACGTAGCCGTCGGGACCAACCAGCTTGAGCGCGATCTGATCCGCGACAATCGACGAGTTTCCGTGCGCGATGTTCGCAAACGGGCCGGCGTGGACAAATGCGGGCGTGCCCTCGATGGTCTGCATCAGATTCGGCATGATGGTGTCCTTCATCAGGACCGTCAGCGCGCCGCTCACACCGATGTCGTCAGCGGTAATCGGCTCACCGGCGTGGTTGCTGCCGATCACCATCTTGCCCAAGCGATCGCGCATGTCGGCCAGGTCGGTGGCCAGCGCCAGGATCGCCATGATCTCGCTCGCCACCGCGATGTCGAATCCCGTAACGCGCGTGAAGCCCTTCTCCTCGGGGCCTTGGCCGATCGTGATTTGGCGCAGCATGCGGTCATTGGTGTCCAGCACGCGGCGCCACGTGATGGTTTCCGGATCGATGTCCAGGCGCGCGAAGCGGCTGCGTTCCTCGGGCGTCAATTCGTTCGGATCGGTCTTGGAGATACCGAGCTTTCGCAGACGGCGCAGCATAACTGGAGAAAACTTTCGGCTGCCGTCTTTCCCGGGCGGGCAAAGCCGCTCGAACATCTGGGTGTCGTCGGCGCTCTTCTCGTGAAACATGCGGGCATCGATTGCGGCCGCCAGGAGATTGTTCGCCGCGATGATGGCGTGAATGTCGCCGGTGAGATGGAGGTTGAACTCTTCCATCGGAATGATCTGGCTGTAGCCGCCGCCCGCTGCGCCGCCTTTGATGCCGAACGTGGGGCCCTGGCTAGGCTGGCGGATGCAGGTGAACACTTTCTTCCCCAGGTGCGCGCCCAGCGCCTGGCTAAGACCGACCGTGGTGGTGGTCTTACCTTCGCCGAGCGGCGTGGGCGTGATCGCGGTCACCACGATGTACTTGCCGTTGGGCGAATTCTTCAGCCGGTCGCGAATGGAAAGATGGACTTTGGCTTTGGTGTGGCCGTAGAGGTCCAATTCTTCCGGAAGGATACCGGCTTCGGTGGCGATCTGGCCGATGGGAAGGGGCGTGGCGGCCTGTGCGATTTCGATATCGCTGGGCACACGAGTCAGGATGTTCGTTAGCTTGTGCGGCATGGCAAGTCAATATTCTATTGGAGATCTCGGCGAATACCGCTACTTCTTAACCAATTCTGATTCACTAGGCGCGGTCGTCTTGATATTGCTGATCGTGATCAGCGGCTGCGGGTGCTCCGGCCGGCTGTCTTTGTTGAGCAGATAGTTGATATAAGAACTGGTGCCTTCAAGCGCGCGGTTCCGCGGAGGGATGTAGGTTTTCAAATCCTCCACCCGGTCGGCAGCTTTGGCGCGATCGTACACTGCCACCCAGATACACGCCTTCTCGGGAATCACCTCGCACTGCCCGTTGAAGGTGCCGCCGCAAGGACCGTTGCGCATGTTCTTCGGACAAGTCATCGGACACACGTACTCCATCAAGCCCAGAACGCAGTTGCCGCAGGCCTGGCATCCGAAGACGGGCTTCTTAAAAGCGAACTCGGCGTCTTCCAGCGCCTTGGCCAGTGCCGGATGGTGGTCCACCCAACCAAGAATGCCCGTGAGCGGCTTGCGAACAACCCCCGGCCAGTTGGCGGGCTCGAGCATGATCGAAAATCGGCTGCGTCCACTCGCGCTTCTTGGGCGCGGGATTGGACCCCTCGTACATATAGAAGCCGCCCTTTTCGCCGTAGCTGATCTCCTCGGCCAGCTCTTCCCAGCGCGGCGCCAATTCTTCGGCACGGCGGATGATTCCACGAATGTGATCGGGATTATGAGTGCCGCCGATATAGGCGCCCGCATATCCCAGGCCTCGCGCGATGGCCGCCATCTGCGCGGCGCGTTCCAATCGAGCGGCCATTCCTTTGTCGGCGAGCTTTCGCCTCTTCTTGAATTTGGGCCAGCAATTCCGGCGAAACCCAGCATCCGGGAGGGTCGCCCTTGGACATTCTTTCCGCCGCTTTGGGCGGCAGCACGTAGACGTTTCCGAGGATCGGCGCCTTCACACCGCGCTCTGGTCCACGTAGCGCTTCAACTCGCGCATTTTACGCGAATCAAACCCAAGCTGCGTGATTGCGAAATCAGCGCCGGCGGCGATCTTTTTCTCGAGCTTGAGATATTGATACGCGCAATCGGCCTCCGTGTATTTGAACGGCGAAACCGCCGCCGAAATACAGGAACGGCCACCGTCCGTGCGCGCGCTCTTCGGCGATGGTCTCCACCAACTGCACCGAATCGCAGGCGTATCCGACCGTCCCGAGCGGCGCGCCCTTGGGATAATCGCCCGTGATGGCGAAAACGTTTTCGATCCCGAGCGCGATCAGGTCGTCCAGAAACTTACCCACATTCGGCCGGGGTCTTGCTCACGCACGTCAAATGGACGTTGGGATTCAGGCCGCGCTCTTTCGCGATCGCCGCCACGCGCACCGGATCGTGCCCGGCTGAACCACCCGCCCAACTCGTGATACCCGCGCCCACCACTTCATTAATTCCGGCAATCCCGGCGGCGATTTCGCCGAGCTTTTCCTCCGTCATCGAGGCGCTGGCCACCATTTCCACCATGTAGCAGAAACGGCCGCTGGTGATCGCATCCCGAAGTGGATTCACGGACGCCATCTTACTTCCCGGACTCCTTGCCCAGCTCCTTGCGGACGATGCGGGTGCCTTCCACCATGGCTTTCAATTTGGAGAACGCGACGTCGCGCGACAAATGGAACAGCCCGCAATCCGGAAGGATGAAGATCCGTTCCGGCGGCAGTACCTTCAGCGCTTTTTGAATGCGATCGGCCACCATCTCCGGAGTTTCGATGTCGTCGGTCTTCACGTCGATCACGCCGACGCCCAGCTCGAAATTCGTATTGAATTCCTTGAACAGATCCAGGTCCTCGCCGCCGCGCCGCGCGAATTCCAGCGTCAACTGATGCACCTTGGCTTCCATGATGGTCGGGAACAGATACCGATAGCTGCCTTCCCAGGAAGGCTTGCCGTAGCGGTTTCCATAGCAGATGTGCACCGCGATCTTCGCGTTCACGCCCTCTACCATGGTATTCAAAACCTTCACGCCCACGGCAGGTCTTCTGGAAAGCCCGAATAATATGGCTCGTCGATCTGGATGTAGTCGGCGCCCGCCTTCACCAGCGCCTTCAGCTCCAGGTTCATCACCTTGGCGATATCGGTGGCCATGGCTTCTTCGCTCGGGTAATACTGATTGCGAATTCGCTTGCTCAAGCAATGCGGGCCGGTGATGCAGATCTTGGTTGCGCGCTCGGTGAAGGTCTGCAGAAAATTGAAATCCGGCACCAGGCCGAGCGAGGCCATGGGCAGCTTGCCCTGCACCACGCTGTCGTAGAAATCGTAATAAAACTTCTTGGACGACCGGTCGATCTGCACTCCGGGAAGCCGCTCCACGAAGTAATCGACCATGTTGTCGCGGCGCGGCTCGCCGTCGGTGACGATGTCCAGGCCGGCGATCTCCTGATCTTTAATGGCAGCCTTGGCCGCCGCGTCATAGATCTCATCGAGATCATGACGGCTGATCCGCCGGGCAAAATAGTCTGTCTTCAGGCGCTCCAGCCAGCCCGGCATGGCGTAGCTGCCGACCATCGTAATAGGGAGAGTGGGGAGATTCATTTATTCTCGGCGCGTTGTGTAGAGAACGGAAGTGCGCGATCCTTTGCGGTAGTGGAACGGAGCGAAGCGCACGTTATATCCGGCCCGCTCCGCCACCTCTTTTAGTAAAGCACCATTGACCCAATTCATCAGCGAACCGTCCAATTTTCCCGGACCGTAGAAGCCCAGGCGATACTGATCCAGGTCAGTTACGAAAATGTCCTGCACTTGCAGATAGCCGCGCGGGTGCAGCAGCGGAAGCGTGCTCAAAAAGCTTGTCAGAGCCCCGGAACTCAAGTGAAAACGAAAATCGCTGGGGGCATCCTTGAGTATGTCCTCCACTTTCGACGCGTCCAGGCCCTGCGGAAAAGGGAAGTCGGGCAGATCCTCCATCAGCACCAGCCGCTCTTCCAGGCGCACCGTGTTCCAAAGGTCCATCCAGAACGCCACGCCACGGTCCGGATCACCAAGGAAGTCGGTGCTGCCCGATAGCAAACGGCTGACCGTGGCGCGCAGCTTGTCCGGCGGGATGTCGAATTCCGTCCCCAGGCGCACCACCTCGGCCATGGGAATATAAGCGCGAACCTGGACGAAGTAGAGTTTGCCGTCGCGCCGCACCACTTCTTCGTCCGGCAGGTTGTCGTAGACATTGGTGGAGTGTACCTGCATGATCTTGTGGCGCAGAAACGACAGGCGTTTTCAGCGGATTCATCGCGTCCAGCACCAGGAAGCTGCATAGGTCGGCGTGATCTTCGACGGCGGGCTTCGACATGTCCAGCGTTGCTAGTGAATAATCGCCCAGCAGAACTCGTAGTTTCGGATAGTAGTCGGTTCCGCGCTCCTGATCCAGCGTGCGGAACTTGGTGAGCCACATCCCGCAGCGCGTTCCGGTGCCGACGCCGATTTCGAGCAGATAAATTTCCGGCGGCAACTGGTTTTTGGATTCCAGATCTTTGAGCAAGGTCCAAAAATCTTCCACGCTATCGGCGATCGCTTCGGGATGGTGGCCGTCCGATGCGCCACCCGGCAGCGCCTGCTCATAACCCTTGCCGGTTGCGATTTCCCAGTCCCTCAAACGGCTCCAATAGAGCTTGTTGAACTCCCACACGATGCTGGTGCGCATGGATTGGAACTGTTCCAGCGGCAGCCGATCCTGTTCCTGCGGAACTCCTGGATTGGTGCGGGCCAAGGCGCGCATCAGAGCGGCTCGCAAGCATCCCGGGACTACCTGGCGGATGTCGACATGCACATCCATGATAGGGACCTGGTTGCCCTGTTCGTTGTAGCCCTGGGTCGCGATGACGACTTCGCGAAAGTTTTGTTTGTATTGGATCCAGTCGAGTTCGATCTGCAGCCGGGCGAACTGGGCTTTCTCAATATGGCCCTCCTCCAAGAGCGTGTACATGGTTCCGATTACGTCCTGGGCGCTGGTGGCCGCTGATTTACCTTGGAGGTGATTGAGTTTGACAATCATATTTCTTGCGAGAGCGTCAAAATTATATGCTAACCCCAATCGGCGCTCTGGACCGCAAGTTGCATGCAAAACGCGAGTGGCCCGGCCATTTTATCTCATCCGTGGCGAGACGCGTTCGTCGAAACACTTTTACGGAACCCTGAGCGTGAGCGACGGGCCGTTGTTCGGAACCCGGAGCCGGGGCGTGGGGCGGCCTCAGTCGGCACAGAACGCTTCGTATACCGCCATGGACTCGCCTTGTTCGTGAACAACATATTGGATCGCTGCCCGAACTGCGTCTCCCGTCCAGAGGTAGCGGGTGCTGCCGTGTCGCGCCCAGCGGCGACGATTGGGACCGTCGATCCCAGCCTGGTTCAAGCTACGGCTGCTATACGACTTCATCGTGTTCAATACCTGGTCTGGTTTGCAGTTTGCCATCACGACAATGTGGACGTGATTTGTACGAACGTGGGCGGCCAACAGCGTCCAGCCACGACAAGTGCACACCTCCCGCAGGCTCTTCAATACGAGGTGCCTGCGTACCGAATCGAGCAGATAGCGATCCTGTGTCATTCGGCTTCTGGATTGCTCCTCCTTCCGAGCATCCGATTCCGAAAGAGGAGCGCCGAATCGATTTCGAGTGCGTGAGACGGCACCGCATTGGCCAGGTAGCCATGCGCCATAACAAACCCATGTGATCAGATAGTGCGTTGCCACTCCCTCACGGTCGTGGTTCTGTAGTTTCGGAGCAGGCACTCTTACGAATCAGTAAAGTCTGTGGCGCAATGATCTCAATCGCATTGTGATAAAATTTAACCGCAAGACGTGTGCGGAAAGTACAGGTAAATTACTCAGCATGAGCGAGATGCAAGCCTGGGATGCGGATCGGGCCCAAGCCAGGATTCGCGAGTTGGAGCGCCTGCCCGGCGCTCTGCTGCCAATCCTGCATGCATTGCAAGAAGAGTTCGGATATATCCATCCCGACGCCACTCCGCTGGTCGCCAGCGCGCTGAATATTTCGCACGCCGAAGTGCACGGCGTCATCAGCTTCTATCACGATTTTCGCCACGCGTCTCCCGGAAAGCATGTGTTGAAGATTTGCCGCGCGGAATCCTGCCAGTCCATGGGTTGCGATGCGTTGATTCAGCACGTCGAAAAGCGGCTGGGTGTCAAGCTGGGCGAAACCACGCCCGACCAAAGCCTCACCGTCGAACAAGTGTTCTGCCTTGGAAATTGCGCGCTGTCGCCAGCCGTCATGCTGGACGGCGAGCCGTATGGCCGAGTCTCTCCTAGCGTCGCTGACTTCTTGATTGACAGCTCGCGGAGGGCGCAATGAGCGTGACGAGTTTACGTTCCGCGCGATTCCGCTGCTCTTTCTGTCGGCGCCGAGGGCGTGGCGCGCGCGATCGCGAGTGAAGCATCGTCGCGAGGGCTCGATGTCACGCTGGTCCGCAACGGTTCGCGCGGCATGTTCTGGCTGGAGCCGCTCGTCGAAGTGGAAACTCCGACCGGGCGCGTGGCCTACGGGCCAGTCTCGCGTGAAGCCGTCGCAGGCTTGTTCGATGCAGGATTTCTGGAAGGTAAGCCGCACGCGTTATGCCTCGGACCCACCGAAGAGATTCCCTATCTCAAGCAGCAGGAGCGCCTGACCTTCGCCCGCTGCGGCATCGTGGATCCGTTGTCACTTCCGGATTACATCGCGCACGGCGGCTATCGCGGATTGCAGCGCGCGCTGAGCATGACGCCGGAAGAGATCGTCACCGCAGTCACCAACTCGGGATTGCGCGGCCGCGGCGGCGCCGGTTTTCCCACCGGCATCAAATGGAAGACGGTGCTGGGCGCGTCAGCGGACCAGAAATACATCTGCTGCAACGCCGACGAAGGTGACAGCGGCACCTACGCCGATCGCATGATCATGGAGGGCGATCCGTTCGTTCTCATCGAGGGCATGACCATCGCCGCCATCGCGGTCGGGGCCACGCAGGGCTACATCTATTGCCGGTCCGAATATCCGCACGCGTTCCGGACCATGCAGCGCGCCATCGCCATCGCGTACGAGCAGGGCTATCTGGGCGAGAGCGGGTATTTGGGCGCGAACGTCGCGGGCAGCGGCAAGCGATTCGATCTTGAAGTGCGATTGGGCGCCGGCGCCTACATCTGCGGCGAAGAGACCTCGATGCTCGAGAGCCTGGAGGGCCGTCGCGGCCAGATTCGCCCGAAGCCTCCGCTACCGGCGCTAGAAGGACTATTCGGCAAGCCGACCGTCGTCAATAATCTAATCACGCTCGCCACCGTGCCGATCATATTGGACAAGGGCGCGGAGTATTATCGCGACTTCGGAATGGGCAGATCGCGCGGGACCTTAACAATTCAGTTGGCAGGAAACATCAAACACGGCGGCTTGGTGGAGAAAGCGTTCGGTCTCACGTTGCACGATGCGATTTACGGTTTCGGCGGCGGTACAGCCTCGGGACGTCTGTTGCGCGCTGTGCAAGTGGGCGGGCCTCTGGGCGCGTATTTCCCCGAGTCTTTCCTCGATACGCCGCTCGACTATGAAGCGTTCGCTGCCCGCAAAGGAATGCTCGGCCACGGAGGCATCGTGGTCTTCGACGACACCGTGGATCTGGCCAAACAGGCCCGATTCGCGATGGAATTTTGCGCCATCGAAAGCTGCGGCAAGTGTACGCCGTGCCGCGTTGGGTCAACGCGCGGCTTGGAAGTGATCGATCGCATCATCGCGAATGATAATCGCACGAAAAATCTGGAACTATTGGATGATTTATGTGAGCTGATGACCGACGGATCGCTGTGCGCGCTGGGCGGCCTGATCCCGCTGCCCGTGATGAGCGCGATCCGCAATTTTCCCGAAGATTTCGATAAACCGGCGCCCGCACCACTGGTGCTCCTGCTTGATGCACGGAACGATCCACAGAACCGAGAGACCTCCCCATGGCACTAATTCAAGAAACTGACTACGGCACTCCGGCGCGAATCGCCGAAACACTGGTCACGCTCGAGATCGACGGCAAGCCGGTAACGGTGCCGCGGGGAACGTCGGTGATGCGCGCCGCTGTCGAGGCGGGCATACCGGTGCCGAAATTGTGCGCGACCGACAACATGGAAGCGTTCGGCTCGTGCCGTCTGTGTTTGGTCGAGGTCGAGGGACGCCGCGGTACGCCTGCTTCTTGCACCACTCCGGCCGAGCCCGGCATGAAGGTGCGGACGCAATCGCCCAAGCTCGCGAAGCTTCGGCGCGGCGTGATGGAGCTGTACATTTCGGATCATCCGCTGGATTGCCTGACATGCGCCGCGAACGGCGATTGTGAATTACAGGACATGGCGGGCGTGGTTGGGTTGCGAGAAGTCCGCTACGGCTACGAGGGGCAAAACCATCTCAAAGCGCCCAAGGACGAGTCAAATCCCTATTTCACGTTCGAGGCTTCCAAGTGCATCGTGTGCTCGCGCTGCGTGCGCGCGTGCGAAGAGGTGCAGGGAACTTTCGCGCTCACCATTCAAGGCCGCGGCTTTGCGTCCAAGGTGGCATCCGGTCCCACGAGTTTTCTGGATTCCGAATGCGTCTCCTGCGGAGCATGCGTGCAAGCGTGTCCCACCGCGACATTAACGGAAAAGACCATCATCGCCAAAGGCCAGCCGGAACATAGCGTCGTTACTACCTGCGCCTATTGCGGCGTGGGCTGCGCCTTCAAGGCCGAATTACAGGGTGGAGAAGTGGTCCGCATGACGCCCTACAAGGACGGCAAAGCGAACCACGGCCATTCCTGCGTCAAAGGCCGATTCGCGTGGGGTTATGCGACTCACAAGGATCGCATTACGAAGCCAATGATCCGCGCGAAAATTACGGACCCGTGGCGCGAAGTCACCTGGGACGAGGCTATCAATTACGCGGCCAGCGAGTTCAAGCGCATCCAGGCGAAGTACGGACGCGATTCCATCGGCGGCATCACTTCTTCGCGCTGCACCAACGAAGAAACCTACCTGGTGCAGAAGATGATCCGCGCCGCGTTTGGCAATAATAACGTAGATACCTGCGCGCGCGTTTGTCACTCGCCAACGGGCTACGGCTTGAAGTCAACTTTCGGAACTTCGGCTGGAACGCAGGATTTCGATTCTATCGACGACACCGACGTCGTTATGGTGATCGGCGCCAACCCCACCGACGCGCATCCCGTTTTCGCATCGCACATGAAGCGGCGCCTGCGCGAAGGCGCGCGGCTGATCGTTGTCGATCCGCGCCGTATTGATTTGGTCAAGAGCGCGCACGTCCAAGCGGATTATCATTTGCCCCTGCTGCCCGGATCGAACGTCGCCGTGATCAATGCCTTTGCTCACGTCATTGTGACTGAGGGTTTGGTAGACGAGCCGTTCGTCCAAGAGCGCTGCGACACGGAAGCCTTCGAGCAGTGGCGCAAGTTTGTTGCCGAAGAGCGCAATTCACCCGAAGCTACCGAGAAGATTAGCGGAGTCCCGGCCGCCGATCTGCGAGCCGCTGCCCGGCTCTACGCTACTGGCGGCAACGCAGCTATTTACTATGGGCTCGGCGTCACCGAGCACAGCCAGGGATCGACCATGGTAATGGGCATGGCCAATCTCGCGATGGCCACCGGCAACCTAGGCAAACGCGGCGTGGGCGTGAATCCGCTGCGCGGCCAGAACAACGTGCAGGGCGCCTGCGACATGGGATCGTTCCCGCACGAATTTTCCGGGTACCGGCATGTCTCGGACGACGCTGCGCGCGTTTTGTTCGAAGAGGCCTGGCACGTTCCGTTGCAAAACGAGCCCGGGCTGCGCATCTCGAACATGCTGGACGCGGCCACGGAAGGCACCTTCAAAGGCATATACATCGAGGGCGAAGACATCGTCCAATCCGATCCCAACACGCAACACGTCACCGCCGGGATGACCGCGATGGAATGTGTCGTAGTCCAGGATCTTTTCCTGAATGAGACCGCGACCTACGCGCATGTGTTTTTCCCTGGATCGTCATTCCTCGAAAAAGACGGGACATTTACCAACGCGGAACGCCGGATCAGCCGCGTGCGTAAAGCGATTCCTCCCATGGCCGGCAAGGCGGACTGGGAAATCACGATGGACTTGTCCGCGGCCCTCGGGTATCCGATGCCATACAAGCATCCCTCGGAGATTATGGACGAGATCGCGCGCCTGACGCCGACCTTCGCGGGTGTCAGTTTCGACAGGATCGACGAGCTCGGCAGCATTCAATGGCCTTGCAACGCGAAGGCGCCGGAAGGGACGCCCGTGATGCACATCGGCGGATTCGTGCGCGGCAAGGGCCGCTTCATGATCACCGAGTTTGTGCCTACCGAAGAGCGCACCACCGGCCGCTTCCCGCTGATTCTGACCACTGGTCGCATCCTCACGCAATACAACGTCGGCGCGCAGACCGCGCGTACGGAAAACAACGTGTGGCACCCCGAAGACATACTCGAGATTCATCCTTGGGACGCCGAGAATCGCGGCATTCGCGAGGGCGATCGCGTATCGCTCACCAGCCGCGCCGGCGCAACCACGTTGCACGCGCGCATCTCCGAACGCATGCAGCCGGGCGTCGTCTACACCACCTTCCATCACGGGTTCACTGGCGCCAACGTTGTCACCACCGAGTTTGAGGATTGGGCCACCGGTTGCCCCGAGTACAAAGTGACCGCCGTCGAAGTGACCCTGGCCAAGAAGATGTCGGAGTGGCAGGAGCACTATCTCGAGACGCGCCGCCAGAACACGCAAATCTTGACGGGCGCGGCCGGCGACTAGGGCTCGTTGTAACAACCATGGAATCTGACCGCATGATTCACCGGGCGAATCAGATCGCCCTGTTCTTTGCAGGCTATCCGCACGACGAAGCGGTCGCTGGCGTGACCGATCACTTCCAGAAGTTCTGGGAGCGGCGTATGCGCGATCAGATCATCGCGTATGTCGCGCACGGCGGCCAAGGTTTGAACGAATTGGCGCTGGAAGCGGTCAAGCGCCTGCAATAGCGTGCGGACGCGATTCTACTGGACGGCGGCCTGCCGAATACTCATCGGCTGGAAAGCGGAGCAGTAACCGACTCGAGCGGCTGACGCTCAGCAGCGACCCCGTGAGTCCATTCGATCAGGGCCGCTCCCACCATCAGGGCCGCGCCTGCGATATAACCCCAAAACAACAGCACTCGCGATCCGGTCTCAGTCAGGGCGCCGAACAACGCGGGCGCGCCGACGCCGCCCACCAGTGTTCCGCAGGCATAGAAGACCGCGATCGCGAGGCCTCGTATCTCCAGCGGAAACACTTCGCTCACCGTAAGGTACGCCGAGCTCGCAGCCGAAGATGCAATGAAAAAAATGATGCTCCACGATATAGCTTGCATGTAAAGCGAGAGCCAGCCCTTCAGAAACAGCCAGCTTGCGATAGCCAGCAGAATGCCCGAGGCCGAGTAGGTGATCGAGATCATCGTCTTGCGCCCCACGGTGTCGAACAATCGGCCGATCAGAAGCGGTCCCAGGAAATTCCCGACCGAGAGAGGCAGAAGCCAGTAGCCGATCGATTCCGCGGGCACGTTGTAATAGCGCAGCAACACCAGGCCGTAGGTGAACATGATTGCGTTGTAGAAGAACGCTTGGGACACCATCAGCGAGAACCCAAGGATGGACCGTTCCCGATACTGCCGCGTCATCGCATCCCAGATTTCGCGCCAGGGCGTATGATCCTGGACATGAAGCCGAATGTTGTTCGCTGGCGTGGGCAGGCGGAGTCCCGGGGCCGCTTGCTTCTCGATATCGTCGACGACTCGCTCTGCCTCGCCTTTTTCGCCATGGATCAAAAGCCAGCGAGGACTTTCCGGCACGTAGCGGCGCATCATGAGAACGCCCAGCCCCAGCACGGCGCCGATCCCGAACACGAACCGCCAGCTCAATGTAGGCGGTACCGATTTCAAGTGCAGTACGAGTACCGACGCTAGCGAGCCTAGGAAAGCGCCGATCCAGAATGTGGAATTAATGATGAGATCAACGTGGCCTCGCACGCGGGCCGGGATCAGTTCATCCACCGCCGAGTTAATGGCCGCATACTCGCCGCCAATTCCCGCGCCCGTCAAGCTCCGAAACAGGCAAAAACTCCAGAAATTCCAGGAGAACGCGGTAGCGGCGGTGGCGAGAAGATAAACTCCCAGCGTGATGAAGAACAGGCGTTTGCGGCCCAATCGGTCGGTCGCGTATCCAAATCCGAGAGCGCCGATGACTGCGCCGGCCAGGTAAACAGAGGCGCTGAGGCCTATTTGAGAATCGCTCAGGTGCAGCGTGCGCGGGTCCTTGAGGATTCCCACCAGCGCACCGCCCAGCGTGGTTTCCAGCCCATCCAGCAGCCACGTGATGCTGAGGGCAATGACAATTCTCCAATGCCATCCGCTCCACGGCAGCTGATCGAGGCGCGCGGGTACGTTGCTCTCGACTATATTGCGCTCGGTCCCAACCATTTCTTCGCTTCCGATGGATGGACGTTTGTCGAGCCGATTGTGTGACGTCTGAAACCTATTGTCCGGCCACTGCCTTAGCTGTGGCCGCTTTCGTCAGGATCAAAATATGCTGCCGGGGCAGCGTTTCGATCACCTTGCTCATCACGAATCCTTGGGGCTCTAGCTCCGCTTTCACTTCCGCCACGGTCATTTTGTGCTCCTCGCGAATCGGAACGTTTGGATCCTCCTTGCGATATTCCAGCAGCACCAGCCGACCATCGGGCTTCAGCGCCTCGCGAATTTTGTCGATCATCTGGCGCGGCTTCGAAAACTCGTGATACACGTCCACCAACAGCACCAGGTCCATGCGGCCCGCCGGAAGTTTCGGATCGGCTTCCTCACCCTGTACCGTCTCGATATTTGCGAGCCCAGCCTTGGCGGCGTTCTCGCGCAACCGCCGCAGCATCTCCGGCTGAAGATCATTCGCGTAGACCTTACCGGATGGCCCCACGCGCTTCGCCAGCCGCAGCGACATGTATCCGGTGCCAGCGCCGACGTCCGCGACAACCATCCCGGGGCGAATCGCCAGCGCATCCAGCGCGCCCTCCGGATTCTCTTCCTGCTCTCGCTCGGGCCGATTCAACCAGTCCGCACCCTGCACTCCCATGACGCCTGCGATCTGGCGGCCGGTAACCGGATGCTGGCCCTGAAACGCCTGGGCAACCGGGATCGCAAGCAGAATCCCAGCGAGCCAACGACACATGATCGGCATACCAGCGTTGTATCATACGGTCGTGGAGCGCCGTTGGCTGCTATTTCTCGTACCCCTGGTCACCGCCTCGTCTCACGACATCATCACCACCCCCATCACCTGGGATCGCGAAATCTCACGCATCGTGTATGAGCGCTGCGCATCCTGCCATCACGACGGCGGACGGGCCTTCTCGCTGATGACCTACGCGGCCGCTCGACCTTGGGCAGTCGCCATCAAGGAAGAGGTCCTGGATCGCCGCATGCCTCCCTGGGGGGCGGTGAAAGGCTTCGGCGATTTTCGCAACGATAAGGCGCTCACTCCCGAGCAACTCGAACTCATCATCAGTTGGGTGGGTGGCGGCGTGCCGGAAGGCGAGGCGAAGGATCTTGCGCCGGATCCGAAATTTGACCAACATACGCCAGAAATCGCCTCACACGGATCCATCGCGGTGAGCGGCGAGTTCCAGCTGCGCAAGGATTTCCTGTTGGATGGAATCGTGCCCAAGACCGTGCCCGAAGACGCTGCGTTTCAAATCACCGCCGAAATGCTCGACGGTAGCATCGAGCCGCTATTGTGGTTCGAACACTATAGCGCGAAGTTCGCTCACCCGTTCCTGTATCGGAACCCGATCGAGTTGCCGCCCGGCACAAAGATTCACGGAGTCCCGGCTGGATCAACCATCCTGCTGCTTCCTGCCGCTCCCGCTACTACGAAAGCTACTCTAACGCCCTAGTTATTCCAGCTCTTTGACCGGCACGTCAAAGTGCGCCGTGTTCACTACGCCCTTGCGCTGGAACTGCACCCACACCCGATACGTTCGCGCGCGCGGGAACTCCAAGCTGAACTGAATTTGCGGACCGCCATCGGCTATGAACGGATGCGTGTGGATCATATCGATCAAATCGTCGCTGGCCGCCAGCATGTGGGCCCACACTCCGATGTATTTCTCCAGTCCATCGCCCGGCGTGACCTTGAAATAAATCTGAGTCTTCTGCGCCGCGATCGGCTGGGGAGGATCGGTGGTCATCTCCACTTGCATGTTCTCGGCCTGCTTGGTGGAATAATCGCGCGGTAGAACCACCGGGGGCGGAGGAGTTCCTGGAACAATCACGGTCTTGGCGATCAACTGCGGCGTCGCGCCGTCCGGATAAAAGTCGCCCAGCACGCGATACATTCCGGCCTTGGGGAACGCGAGGTTATAAACAAAGTCGCCGTCCGGCTCGAACACTGGATGATCGTGCACGAAGAATTGCAGATCCTGGCTCACCACGAACATGTGGAAGAGCTTCTCATGGACGATCTGGAAATCCTTGACCGTCCTGTCCTTCCACGGATCATGCACGGTAAATTTCAGTTGCGTGGTCTGATTGGGCTTTACGGCGCGCGGAGTCATTGTTAGATCCAAATGGAACTCCACTGGCTCCGGGATGCCTTCGCGCAGTTTCATTCCACAGCGCCGGCAAGTACCCGGCTGATTGGACCGAACGTCGGGGTCCATGGGGCAGATAAAGACCTTGTCTTGCGCCCACAACAGACTCAGCGCGAACAACAGCAGGCAGAAACGGACTGTTGTACGCATACGTCCATGGTCTCACACGCGCCCATTGGCGACAACGACGGCAACAAATACGGAAGGCAACCAGCTAACGCGTGTATCATCACAGCAAGATCGATCATGGCATCTAATAAATTCGCTCCGCTTCTCGTCTTCATAAGCTTCTGCGCCGGGCTTGCCGCTCCGGCCGCCGCGCAAACCTTCGACAACAGCGCCAATAGCCAGCTCAACGGCCAATATTTCGTCCGCCAAGTCCTTACCACCAATCTGGACAGCAACACCAGCGCCATCGGCCGAGCGATCAGCATCATCGGCGCGATGATCTTCGACGGCAATGGCAATTACACCTTCATCGGCCAGATGACGGACAGCACGGCCGGAACCGCTGGGGCAGCCTATTCGACTACTGGGACCTACGCGGTGGCATCCAACGGGCTGGTGCAAATTCTGAATCCGATTGACACTACGTAACCGGGATGCCGGGTACCGACATCGATTATGGCGCTATAGGGGGCGTTGGACCCGTGTCTATTGTGGCCAGTTCTACCGAGGGTGCGTACAATGATGTCTTCGTCGCTATTCCGGCTGCTTCAGGAGCCAGCAATACCAGCGTTAACGGATCGTATAACGTCGGTTTCATCGATTTCCTGCAAGCCAATGCGTCTCAAGTCCGCGACGGGTACTTTACGCTCACTTCCACTGGAACCGGCAGCCTCGGTAGTGTGAGCATAGCCGGCGCGATGGCAAATCAGGGCAGCAAAAATATCACCCAGACGTTTTCCGGTGTCACCTATTCGATTGCTAATCCGAACGGCGCAGGCACCCTGACGTTCCCCACCGCCGCAACGCCATTGACCACGCTGGTGAGCGGACAGAAGACCTTCTACGTTTCCTCGGACAACACCCTCCTGCTCGGGGGCGACCCCAACGGATTCGATTTGATTATCGGTATCCAGTCACTTTCCGGATCGGCCACCAACGGTATGTATCAGGGCACCTACTTCAACGCGGGCCTGGAGAACGACGCCTCCGACTTGGCCGACGGCAACAACGACATCGATTCGTTTTATGGTTCCACCTTGGCTCTCGGCAGCCAGGGGGTCACAATTTTGCACCAAAGGCTCACGTATTTCAATCAAGCCGCAATCGATGACACCTTCCAGGGATCGCCGAGTTTCGCGGCCAATGGCACATACAACGATGGCATGTATGAATACGAGTTGGGGATCAACGGAAAGGCTGTCTTAGAGGTGGGGATAGGTTCATACTATTCGCTGTCAGTCAGCCTGCTGGCGCAGCCATTCCAGGCGACGACCAGCATAGTTATCCTACCGCAGAGCATCTTCAACGCCGGCAGCTATGCTCCTATCACGAATTCGGTGGCGCCGGGCGAGTTCGTCACCATCTACGGCTCCGGCTTTACATCGGAGGCGCAGTCGGCGCCGGGCTTGCCGCTACCAAACAAGTTGGCCAATGTGCAGGTGACGGTGAACGGCCGGCTCGCCCCGCTCGATTACGTGGGCCCCACACAAATCAATCTAATCATTCCATTTGAAACCACCGAGCCTTTTGCCACTTTCCAGGTGACGCACGACAACGTCGCGTCGAATCAAGTTACGGTGTACACGAACCTGACCGCGCCCGGCGTGTTTACTAGCCTGTCGCTGGACGGAAATTCTTACCCGGCCGGAGTGGGCCCGGCCGCCGTAACGCACCTGAATTACACCGTGGTGACGCCGGACAATCCTGCAGTCGCAAACGAAACGCTGGTACTTTATCTCACTGGACTAGGTGCCGTCAGCCCGCCGGTATCCGATGGAGCCGCCGGGTCTTCCAACCCGGTCAGCAACTCCAACGAATTTGGATCCATCGCCATCGATATTTTTGATCAGAGCGGCAACGACATCTATTCCCCCAATGTCTCTTTCGCCGGCCTTGCGCCCGGACTTGCTGGTGTATATCAAATCAACTTTGTTGTTCCCAGCGGCCTCGCGAGCGGGCCCGCCACCGTCGGTGTCACAACCAACGAGGCTTATACGTCCGAAGCGATCCTATACCTGCAGTAAATCGAGCGCCGCTCTACTTCAACGGCGAAAAGTCGAGCGGGTCCATATAGGTGGAATCTACTTTTTCCACGATTTTCGCCCCCTCGCCCTGCTGGGATTTGATCATCTCCTGGAATTCCGGATCGCCTTGGAAAGCGGCCCAGTGCTTTTTCGCTTCATCCCTGCTGGGATGAGCCAGGATGTAGATAAACGTGTTGTCCGATGCAGGCGCGTCCTCGGGCGCCCAATAGCCCACGGCTTTCAGATCGTGCTTTGCGAAAAGCTTGGATACCTTATCGCGAAACTCAGACTGCAACGCGCTAGTTTTGCCAGGCACCGTGTGATAGATGCGCAGCTCGAAAACGCGATTGGAGTCTGCCCGAACTTGCTCAGTTCGGTAAATCCGGGCAGTGAACAATGAACCAGCCGCGAAGGCCAACACGGCGATCCCGCAAGCGCTATATCCGTTAAGTCTCATGGCCACCGATGGTATCAAACTGCAACTGGGCGTGCCAGCTCAGTATACTGGGCTTCGCGAATGCCAGACGAACAAAACCGGCTCGAACCGCAATGGGCTCTCTACAAGTTGGTGACGGGGCATTATGTCTCCCGTGCAATCTATGTCGTTGCCAAGCTCGGAATCGCCGATCTGCTGAAGGATGGTCCCCGGCACATCGCGGACCTGGCGGAAGCCACCCATTCGCATGCCCCGTCACTCCACCGGCTGATGCTCCTACTTGTTAGCGCGGATGTTTTTGCCGAGGAGGAAGCTGGAATGTTCCAGCTGGCGCCCATGGGAGAATGCTTGCGATCCGACGCGCCGCTCTCCTGGCGCGCGCAAACGCTGTTGCACGCCGGTCCCCTGCAGCAAAGGGCCTGGAGCCGCCTCTTGGAGATCGTTCAAACTGGCCAGGGCCCCTCCTCGAAATCGCTTTTTCCGTTTCTGGCGAAGTATCCCGAGGAAGCCGCGATCTTCAACCGTGCCATGGAGGGCAAAACGGCGGCCGTCACCAGCGCTTTTGTCGCGGCCTACGATTGTTCAAAATTCTCAACGGTCGTGGAAGTAGGCGGCGGCTATGGAGTACTGCTGCGCACTATTCTGACGGCGAATCCAAGCTTGCGCGGGATTCTTTTCGACCTGCCCCACGTTGTGGGAGGAGCGCTGGCGAACGTGCGGGCTGCTGGGTTGACGAGCCGCTGCGAAGTCGTCGGAGGAGATTTCTTTGAAGCCTTGCCCAGCGGAGGTGACGCCTATATTCTGAAGAGCGTAATTCACGATTGGGACGACGCCCAGAGTGTGGCAATCTTGAATAACGTTTCACAAGCGATGGCCCCGGATGGCAAGTTATTGCTGATCGAGATGGTTCCCGTCGAAGCCCGCCAGTCTCCCTGGAGCCAGATTGTCGCCGGAAGCGATCTCAACATGCTGGTAAATACTGGCGGCCATGAACGATCGGAAGCCGAGTTTCAGCGGCTTTTCGAAACTGCGGGATTCGAGCTCACAAGGATCATTCCCACTGGAACACCCTGGAGCATCGTGGAAGGTGTGCGCCGCCCCGACGCACGCTCTGATACAAGTGACAAGTCCGAACATGGCAACTCCTGAGGCGAGCCGGGTCGCGCCGCCGGCTTCGAACGCGAATTCCGCGCCGCCGGTTACGCTGCCGCTGGTTACGCTGAACGATCTGTTCTGGCTGCTTTATCTCTACCCGATTTGCCTGCTGGCAAGATTGCTGCCGCGCTGGGGCTTATACGCGATTGGCAAGTTGTCAGATCCGATTATCCAATTCCAGGCGCGCCGCCTTAAAGCCAAGGCGGTACCTTGGATCGCCCGAGCCTGCAGCACCACGCCCGCTCGCGCCAGACAAATTGCCAGCCAGTCGCTTTCGAACAATATATTTCGTACCTTGGATCAGCTCCTGCTGCTCCGTCCGTCTTGCGGACAAATGCTGCGCTGCACGGGCATCGACGGCATCCAACATCTCGAGAGCGCCATCGCGCGTGGGAAGGGCGTGATCCTGCTGGTTGGCCATTTCTGCGCAAATAGAGTCGCCGTACGGTATCTCGCTACTCAGGGTTATGCGGCGCTAGCCGTTCACAACCAAAGGCCGTCCAACAAGGCCGAGGGCAGGCTTGGCCGGCTGCTGCAGCCGCGCTCCATCCAACTCCAGAAACGCGCTTACCCGGATCAAGCGTACATTCAGGAAGCTGATTGCAGTCTCAAAATCATGAGAAGGCTGCGGGCCGGCGGATTGACTGTCCTACAGTTTGATGGACGTGGAGGGACCAAAGTGATCGAGCAGACTTTCCTGGGAGTGCCTTGGCGTTTCCCGTCCGGGATCTTTGAGATCGTCCGATTGTCTGAATGCGCCGTGCTCCCCATGCTGTGTCTCGGCCGCAGCAACGGCTTCCGGATCCGTTTTGAACCCATGCTGGCCATTCACGGCGCCACTTCGCGGGACGCCTTCGTGTCCGCCAACTTGCCTGGTTTTCTAAACGCGGTGGAAAGCCAGATCGCCAAAAATCCGGAAGAATGGACGCTATGGAATCACTTCTGAAAGACGCTGATTCCGGATCGCGGGACACCAGAAACCGGATTCGGCGCGTCTTCATCGAGTCGCTGCACCTCAACCTCCGAGAAGAAGACTTCGGTTACGAAGCCAAGCTGGATGAATCCGTGGGACTCGACTCCGTGGCGGTGCTCGATTTCGTTGCCGCGCTCGAAAAGGAATTTGGCATAACATTCGAGCCTGAAATGCTGACCATCGAGCTGGTGCGGGATCTGAACGAGCTTGCGGTTTATGTTGACGAGCGGATGGCGCGCCGGCTGGCATGATCTCCGAACACCTGCGGCGCGTCGCTCTCCGGAATCCCGATGCTCTGGCCATCGTCGACGGCGGCCAAAGGATTAGCTACGGAGAACTATTCGAACGCATGCAGGCTGCTCGCGAATGGCTGCGGAGCGCTCTCGATCCTAAGCCCGGCGACGTCATCGCGCTGTCGCTCGATAACTCCTGGCAGTTCGTCGCACGCTTCGTTGCGATTTCTGAGCTCGGTTGTGTGCTTATGCCTTGCAATCCGCAATGGCGCGCGGCGGAATTGCGTGTACTCGCTGGGCGGTTGCGATTCCGGGGCGCTGTCATCGAGCCCCGTTTTAGAGGGGAATGGGATCGGATTCTGGATTTGATCCCGAGTCACCGCGTGCTCACATCAAACAGCACACCGGTCCAATGCGATTCTTCCGCACGATCCAGCCTTCCTTCGTTCGATTCAGCAGCCGAGGACACTCTGGCGCTCTATCTGTCGACTTCTGGTTCCACCGGGGCGCCTCGTCTGGTTCCCCGCAGCCATCGCAACGTAATCGCGATGGCTGAAAATGTGGCCCGCACACTTGACATCGGCCCAGAACGCCGGTTTCTCAGTGTGGTGCCGTTTCATTACGCCAACGGATTCAGCAACAGCCTGATCCTTTCGCTGCTAAGCGGCGCAACGTTGATAATGATGCGCCAGTTTAGTCCCCAGCGCTTGCGCTGACCTGGTGCAGCGCGAAAAAGTAGACACGCTGTTCGGTTCGCCATACATCTACGCATCCCTGGCGGACTGTGATCCCACGCTGCTTTCCAGTTTGAAATGGTGCATCACCGGGGGCGGACGCACCCCATCCAGCGTCTTAGAGCGTTGGCGAACTCAGTTCGGCATAGCGATCCGGCAATTGTACGGAACAACGGAAGCTGGCGTCATTGCTATCGATCGCGGTGCGCCAGCGTCGGCATCCTCTTCCGGTACATGCGTAGGCGAACCAATTCGCGGCGTCGAAGTTATCGTTCTTGAAGGCGATGGCCAGGTCGGCGAACTGGCAGTGCGATCGGCATCCGTAATGTCGGGGTATTTCGAAGAGCCGGAACTGACTCGTAGCCGCTTCCACAATGGGTTCTTTCGCACCGGCGACCTCGGCTATTTAGATTCCGCCGGGAATCTCTATTTAACCGGCAGGCTGGGCCGGGTGATGAACATCGCTGGAGTGAAGGTCGATCCGGTCGAGGTCGAACGCGCGATTGAAACGCTTCCAAACGTGGCGTCTTGCCACGTCGATGCTGTTCCGAACGGCAGCGGAGGCGAAGTCATTCGGGCCAGGGTAGTAACGCGCGAAGGCCTTCCAGTCACTCGTCGCGAAGTTATCGAACATTGCCGCCGGCAGTTAGCGGAATATAAGTTTCCACGAATCATTGAGTTCCTGGACGCCGCACCCATCAGTATCGCCGGCAAGATTCCGCACTCGAGCGCGTCAGAGGCCGTGTCCGGAGCCGATCTAGCCGGTTCTTCTTGACCGGGACTCAGTGTATACTTTTGTAACGGAACCAAAAGTGAGCGTGCCATCGACTGCGCACGAAGTGGACCGTCCTGTCCGGCAGCTGCTGATCGGCTTGGACGCGATGGAGTGGTCTCTCGTTCAACAATGGGCCGAAGCCGGACTGCTGCCCACGTTTCAGCGCCTGATCGAGCAAGGCGCGCGCGTGGAGCTCGCCAGCACAGCCGCTCAACTTCCTGACACCGTGTGGTCCGCCATCTATTCAGGAATGAATCCAGGCCATTTTGCGAAATATTTCTACGTGCAATATGACGCCACCACAGGCGACCTGAAGATGATGGACGACGATACCATTGGCGCCACGCCGTTTTGGCGCTATTTGACAGACGCCGGCCGGCGGGTTTGCGTTCTGGACGTGCCGAAGTTTCCGGTCAGCCGCATGGATGGCGTCTACTTGGCGAACTGGGGAACGCATGCCACCAAGACCGCGCGAGCCTCTCATCCTTCCAGCTTGCTCCAGGATATCGACCAGCGCTTCGGACCGCACCCGGTTGGTGAATGCGATGCCGTCGACTCCAATCCCAAGGCTTTGAGAAAGCTCCGCAGGCGCATCTTGGACGGCGTGCGAGTTCGCGGCGAGTTGTTCCGTTTCCTAATGGCGCGCGAGAAATGGGATGTATTCTTCGCGGCCTTCTCGGAAGCGCATTGCGCAGGCCACCATTTCTGGCAATTCCTGGATTCCACGCACCCGGGCTACGATCCCACGGATCGCGAAGGACTCCGCGACACGGTCCAGTCCGTGTATCAGGCGATCGACCAGGAAATCGGCAAAATGCTCGAACTGGCGGAGACCGGCACGCGCTGCCTGGTCTTTTCTGGCCACGGTATGGGACCGATCTGGCATGCTTCCTGGAACCTGCAAGAGATTCTCGATTTGTTGGGCTTCGGCAGTACCACCGCGCAGTCCCGGACGCCTGACAATCAACTTGCGGGCATCAATCCCTGGCGATTTGTGAAGATGGCGCTGCCTGGTAAGTTTCAATACGCCGTAAAGGCGATGCTCCCCAAGGCCGTACAAAATGAGCTGATTTTCCGCTGGTACGCCGGCCCGCGCAAATGGGCCGGTTGCCGCGCCATCGCGCTCCCGAACAACGATTCGGTGGGCGCCATTCGCCTTTTGGTTAGCGGCCGGGACCGTTACGGGGTGATCGCGCCCACGGACTACCGGCGAATATGCGATGAGATCGCCGACGCGTTGTACAGCCTGCGCGATGCCGCGACAAGGCGGAAAGTTACCTTGCAGGTATCCGTCCTTCACGAGGAATTCGACGGTCCTTATAAGGATGGCCTCCCCGACCTTACTGTTTTGTGGGATCAGAGCTTCGCCTGGGATGAAATCGTTTCGCCCGTATTCGGACGGCTCAAGATCCGCATGCAGGATAGCCGCAGCGGAAGCCATACGCCACGCGGATTCCTACTGGCGAGCGGATACGGCGAAAGCCCCGGCCAAGATCTCGGACGCGCAACCTTGTACGATATCGCGCCCACCATACTAAGCGCCGCGGACGTGGATCAGCCGGACGCCATGCGCGGCCAGCCGCTGTTCTCAACCCACGCAGCTCGCGTGCGCTTGAGCGCCGGCCTCCGCTAGTTCCTGCTGCAATCGTTTGAAACGCGCGTCTTGCCGTAGTCCGTCCATTCGCCAGTCCACGTTCAACATGAACAGCGTCGCCGAGTTTTCAAGGCAGGCGCGCTCTAGCTCTTCTAAGGCTGCATCCCGCTGTCCCAAAGCTCCCAGGAGCAAGCAGATGTGGTAGGCGTCCACATATTCCGTCTCACGAATGTGCTGCAAGTCGGCGAGAATCGCGGCGGCTTCCGCTCTTCGGCCGTTCCTGCCAAGACACCCGGCTTCGAGCGCCTGGAGCGAAGGCATATCGGGCGACATCACGCAGACCAGACGGTGTTGCGCCAAAGCCTCTTCGATTTGGCCGGTGGCCTCCAGCGCCTGCGCGTAGTGCGCGCGTCCCATGTGCTGGTATGGGTGGAGATCCAGTGCGTTCTTCCCACAAATTACGGCTGCATCAAATTCGCGCCGGCACAACCGCACAAACGTCTCGGTGGAGGGCAACACCGGGTAGAGTGGATCGGAGGCGCGCCCGTCACGAATGATATCCAGCGCATCGTCCAGACGCTCCATGGTGCAATAAAGGACCGCCAGTCGCACGTAGATCGTTTCCAATCGGGGTTCCTCGTGCAACGCATGCAACAGATCGGACTCCGCTTCAGTCGAGCCTTCGTTCACAGACGTGCAGGCCGTGCCCCCGATCCGATCGCAATGCCGGCGTTAAGCCTCCTATCGCAACTGCGCGCTGGTGCGCTTCCTGGAACTTCGCGTAGGTTTCCAACGGCGGCCGCATCCCGTAGGTACAGAGCAGGAGATAAGACAGGGCAATGCCTTCGAAGGCCCGAAAATCGGCGCTATCCTCTTCGGCCGCCTGTTGAAAGTGCGCCAGAGCTTTATCCAGCCCTTCGCGCGTCCGGCGATTCCACAGGTGCCGGCCGATCCGGATCAATTCCTCCCCCCGGGGAATCTCCAGACGATAACCAAGCTTGGGCCGGCAGCGGATCCAGGGGCCGTACTCCCGCAATACCTTCTTCACTTCCGCGATTGTGACAGCCACGGTATTGCGGGTTACTGATATGCCACCCCAGGCTTCACGGATCATTTGCTGGTGGTCTACGTACTGTCCGTTGTTCTTAATCAATACGTTGAGCGCACGAAAGGCCTGCGGCCGCAATTCCAGTTCGGCGCCATCCCGCCGCAATCTGCGCCCTGCCGGATCCAACGAGAATGGTCCGAAACCTAGCTCTTCCATGCACTTCCTGTATACAATTTCACCGTTTTTTAACTCCCAGTTGAAGTGAATCTAGCATAGAATCTCCTCAAAGGCTAGACGGCAGTTTGACGCTAGGGGTTTAAGAGTAAGTTAGAAAACACTTTGAAGTGTGAATCTGAAGCCCGGGCTGTGCGCAGACCCGGTGCTCATCTGTGCCCTTAAGCGTTGGCCTTGGAGAACGTACTAAGGAGAAAAAGGGATATGAAATTCAGTAAGCCACTCAGTGTGTGGCTAGCGATTGCTTCACTGTTGATGCTCTTAGCCGTGTCGGCTGCCACCTTGATGGCACAGTCAGCCGGTACCGCTGCCTTGGCGGGAACCGTTACCGACCCCTCGGGCGCGTCCGTTCCCAATGTCACGATTACGCTGACAAGCAACGCGACTGGCCAAGCGCGTACAGCCACCACCGGCCCCGATGGAACCTATAGATTCACTCTGCTGCCGCCCGGAACGTACCATGTGAGTTTCTCGGCCGTCGGATTCAAAACATCCGAGGTTGGCTCGGTGAATCTGAACGTCACGGAGACGCCGGAATTGAACCGCGTTCTCGAAGTGGGCCAACAGGCGGAACAGGTGACCGTGGAGGCTACAGCCGAAACGCTGCAGACGCAGAGCTCCACACTGGGAACCGTCGCCGGAACTGCTGAAGTGACGGGCCTTCCATTCAGCAATCGCAATTACACACAGATCTTGAGCCTCTCGGCCGGCGCAAACGCCGCCGTAAACGACGCGCGATCACTGGGTAAAGGCACCCAGGATATGAGCGTCAACGGAAACTCGCCCGGGTCGAACAACTTCCAGATGGACGGCGTGGCCATCAATAGCATTGCCCACCCGGACACCGCGAACGACGTCAATATTTATGCCGGCATCGGTATTCCCAGCCCGGACGCGATTCAGGAATTCAAGGTTCAGACCTCCACCTACGACGCCAGCTACGGGCGCAATCCCGGAGCCAACGTCAACGTGTTGACGAAATCCGGCTCCAACCAATTCCATGGCGACGCGTTCGAGTTCTTCCGCAATGCCGACCTCGACGCTAACGATTTCTTCTACAATCGCGACTCTTGTTCCACAACTTACGCCAGACAGAGCTGTCCCCACCAAGTCTTGAATATGAACCAGTTCGGGGGCACCATCGGCGGGCCGATCAAGAAGGACAAGATCTTCTTTTTCGGTAGCTATGAAGGAACCCGCGAGAAGAACGGCGTGGCTAGCCAGGGCTTTACCGACGCGGTCCTGGCTCCCATCCCGGGCGGGCCTCGAAGCTCGTCCCCCACGTCCGCATGGGCTCAGCAGTTGGTCGCCTTAAATTGCGGGAACTCCAGCTTCGGCCCAAACCTCGCGTGCAGCGGATCGAACCTTAACCCGGTCGCGCTGAACATCCTCAACCTGAAGCTGCCGAACGGCCAGTATTACTATCCGAGCACCGGTGCCAGCGTCCTCACCAACGTTGGCTTCAGCATTCCCGCGCTCTATAATGCCGATCAAACAGTGATCAATGGGGATTACCTGATCAACAGCAAGAATACTCTTGCGATGCGCTACTTCTACACGCGCGATCCCCAAACCATTCCGTTGAACGGCTTCCTTCCTGGCGAGCCGCAAACCGATTACTATTCCAACACCAACGCTTCCATCAAGCTCACCACCATCGTTTCGAATTCTGTGGTCAACGAACTGCGCGGGTCCATGCAGCGCAACCTGGCCCGCTTGACCGATACTCCCATCCCGGGCAGCACGCCGACGGAGCTGGGTATCACTCCGTTGGTCCCTGGGCTTCAGTTGACGCCCGGCATAGACATCGCTACGGGCGGCTACACCATGTTTGACACCTTCAATCCCGCCTTCAGCCCGACCACGGCAATCCAAATTTCCGATCAGATTTCCTGGTCGCATGGCAGGCACACCATTCGCGCCGGCTACGAATTCGAAGAGAACCAATGGAACATCGTCTATCAAGGATTCGAGCGCGGCTGGCTTTTGTTCGGTACCTTTAACGACTTCCTGGTCGGTGGGCCAGGCAATGAATTGGCCTGTATCTTCTGCGTCGCCGGTCCTGAGCAGGGCGTTGTTCACGGCTATCGGCTGCCCGACCAGAACGCCTTCGTTCAGGATGATTACAAGGTCAGTTCCAAGTTGACGATCAACCTGGGCGTCCGCTGGGAGTATGATGGAGCGCTCAGCGACAAATACGGCAACCTGACCAATCTCTGGACCAGCCAATTGCAAACCGTACCCACGCCTCCCACTGGGCCTAACATGGGCCCCAATAACCTGGTCGGCTGGGTGGTCCCCAACAACTACAGCACCGCCACGTATGGACCAGTTCCCGCGGGCGTTCTGAAAAATTCTGGCAACTTGCCGATTACGGGGCATATTCCGCTCAGCAACTTCGCTCCTCGCCTTGGATTCGCCGAGCAACTTTCGAGCAAATTAGTTGCTCGTGGCGGGTTCGGCATATTCTATGACCGCGTCGACGTTGGCGCTCTGGTGCATGGATTGGAACAGGGCCCTCCCTATTCCGGAACTGCTGACGTTGGCTCCGGTAACCAGCAGACCCTGGCGAATCCGTTTCCGGTCACTCCGGTCGGAGTATTTCCGCAACGCTATTTCAATCCGGCTTGCTTGAGCGCTGCGCCCACCGCGGTCGTCTCCCATTCCGTGCAACTCGCCCACTTATAACTCATATTTGAGCGCCCCGTTTATGTATCAGCAGGTTCACACGCCGCTGGTCCGGCAGTACAACTTCAACCTGCAGTATCAGTTCGCCAAGAGCTGGGTCCTTGAGACGGGCTATGTCGGATCGAGCGGCATTAACCTGCTCGATGCTTATCACAACTACAATACGGCGCAGTTGGCAAGTGCCAGCGCTCCCATCAACGGCCAAACTACCAACAGCCTTGCAAACGTGGCCTTCCGCGTTCCCTATCTCGGTTATCAGCCAGTAGGCGTGCAGGGTAGCGGATACGACGGTTACTCCAACTACAACAGCCTCCAGGTCACCCTTCGGAAGAGCTTCTCGCATGGGCTTCTTTTGCAGGCCTCCTATACCTACAGCAAGGATTTGACTGACATCAACTACTACAGCGGCGGAGCGGGGGGGGCCAACATCAACAACGCGAGCAACCTCGCAGCGCAGTACGGACCGGCCTATTTCAGCCGGCCGCAGCGCTTCGTCATCAACTACAGCTACGATCTGCCGTTCGGCAAGCACGACGGGATCCTCGGCAAGCTGACGGAAGGCTGGAACGTTTCCGGTGTCACCACGGTGCAGGATGGTGGACCGTTAACCGTCGTCGATCCGAATGCGGGCAGCATCTACGGCACCAATTCCGTTGCCAACACAGCGCAGCTTTGTCCGGGACAAACTTACGGCTCCACGCTATCCAGCGGAGGTCTTACGTCGCGTCTGGGTGGCAATAGCGGTGGCCCCGGCTACTTTAATAACTCGGCGTTCTGCTCCGCTCCAACCGGGGGGATCTACGGCGACGGTACCGGTTATGGCAACACGGGTGTCGGTATCGTTCTGGGCCCCGGCCAGTTCAACTGGGACCTCACCATCGTGAAAACGACGAAGATTACGGAAAGACAGACCTTGATCTTCCGTACAGAGTTCTTCAACACCTTCAACCACGCGCAGTTCAATAATCCGCTCGCCTCGCCGGCTCCTGGCCTGGTGCAATTGGGACCGACGTTCGGTGAGATCACATCCACCAGCGTGAATCCCAGAATTCTTCAATTCGGTGTGAAATACCTGTTCTAGCATCGGGCTAGTCCCGTTCGTTGAGCGCCGCGGTTCCTCTGGGAGCCGCGGCTTTTTTGTTGATGCACGGGCCAGCATGTATAATTTTGCAGGAAGCACCATGTCCCTTACCCGCGCCGCGCTACTGCTCACAATTCCGGTTGGATTCGCACTCGCCCAGTCCGGCACTGCGTCGGGTGAATGGCGTTACTACGGCGGAGACGCCCAGAGCACCAAATATTCGCCGCTCGATCAAATCAATCGCGATAACGCCGGCAAGCTGCAAGTGGCCTGGACCTGGAAAGCGCAGAACTTCGGCCCGCGCGCGGATCCCAACTACGAAGTTACGCCGCTGATGGTGCACGGCGTTCTCTATTTCACGGCTGGAATGCGGCGCGACACCGATAGCCGTGGATGCTTCCACGCGGCGAAACGCTGTGGATGTATCGCTTCGATGAAGGCGACCGCGGCGATCACGCCGTGCGCTTCAACAATCGCGGCGTCGCGTATTGGACCGACAACCAGGGCGACGAGCGCATTCTGACCATCTCGCTCGGTTATCAGTTGATCGCCCTCAATGCGAAGACCGGCCTTCCAGCCGCTGGCTTCGGCAAAAATGGCATCGTCGATCTACTTGTAGGTCTGGATCGGGAAAACATCAAGCCCGGAATCATCGGCGCTACGTCGCCCGCCATCGTCGTCGGCGATACGGTGGTGGTGGGCTCGGCCTTGCAGATCGGGACAACGCCCGACTCGAAGGAGAATGTTCCCGGCTATGTGCGCGGCTATGACGTGCACACGGGCAAGCTCCTATGGACCTTCCACACCATCGCGCAACCCGGCGAATTCGGAAACGAAACCTGGGAGAACGGATCGTGGAAGTATACCGGCAACACGGCGGTGTGGGCGCCCATGAGCGCCGATCCCGATCTCGGTTACGTCTACCTTCCCGTGGAAACGCCCACCGGCGATTACTACGGCGGCCATCGCCCCGGTAACGATCTCTTCGATGAAAGCCTGGTTTGCGTGGACGCGCGAACCGGCAAACGTGTTTGGCACTATCAGATCATCCATCACGGTATTTGGGATTGGGACAATCCCGCCGCGCCCGTGCTGCTCGACATCACAGTCAATGGAAAGAAGATCAAAGCCGTTGTGCAAGTGACCAAACAGGCCTTCGTTTACGTCTTCGATCGCCAGACCGGTGCGCCTGTATGGCCGATTGAGGAACGTCCCGTCGGCCAATCCGATGTTCCCGGCGAAAAAACCGCGCCCACGCAGCCATTCCCCACCAAGCCCGCGGCTTTCGACCGTCAGGGCGTAAGCCCCGACGACCTTATCGACTTCACGCCGGAGCTCAAAGCCGAAGCGCTGAAGGTCGCGTCGGAGTACAAGATCGGGCCAATCTTCACACCTCCGTCGGTCTATGATGCCAACGGCAAGAAAGGCACGCTTATGCTGCCCGCCGTAACGGGTGGCGCCAACTGGCAGGGTGCCGCAGCCGACCCGGAGGCCGGACTTCTGTTCGTTCCGTCGGTCACGAATCCATCCGTGGTGGCGCTGGTGCACGACCCCAAGCGGTCCGACATGGAGTACGTAGGCAAGACGGTGGTTCTCGAAAAGATCGATAAGGGAGTTCCGATCATCAAACCACCCTACGGCCGCATTACGGCCTACGATCTGAATTCCGGCGATCAGCTCTGGATGATTCCGAACGGACTGCCGCCTGACGATATCAGGAACAACCCGGCGCTGAAAGGCGTCGACACCAGTAAGTTCGGCAATCCCGAACGCGCGCTGCTGCTTGCGACCAAGACGCTGCTGTTTTCGGCCGACGCCACGGGCCTGACACCGGTGAATGGATCGTATGCGTCCACCTTCCGCGCGCTCGACAAGAAAACTGGCCAGACCATCTTTGAACTGAAGCTGCCTGCGCATGCCACCGGCGTGCCGATGACCTACCTGGCGAAGGGCAAGCAGTATATCGTGGTCGCGGTCGGCGGACGCGGTGAGCCGGCGGAATTGGTGGCGCTCTCCCAGCCCAGTCCGCCAGAATGAAGCGCGGCGCTGCGATTCTATCGGGCGTCGGCCTGTTTTTCCTCTACTTCTTTGGACTCACCCGCACCGGCCTCCTTGGACCCGACGAGCCTCGCTACGCGGCAATCGGACGCGCAATGGCCGCTACCGGCGACTGGGTCACGCCGCGTTTGTGGGGCCAGCCGTGGTTCGAAAAACCCGCGTTGCTGTATTGGATGACCGCGGCCGGGTTCAAAGCCGGGCTTGGAGCTGACTGGGCGCCGCGTTTGCCCGTCGCGCTCATGAGCGTCGCGTTTCTGATCTATTTTTTCGTCGTGCTGCGGCGCGAATTTGGCGATCGCGCGGCCTGGTATGCCTCGGCGATTCTAGCAACGTCAGTGGGCTGGCTGGTCTATAGCCACGTCGCTATCTCTGATCTGCCGATGTCCGCCGCCTTCGCCGCCGCGCTGCTCATGCTCTTCGATGGGACCACTCCCTCACGGTCGCGGCTCGGTGGTGACCTGAGCTGGTCGCTCGCCGCCGGTGCGCTCCTCGGCCTGGCCGTGCTTGCCAAGGGACTGGTGCCGCTGGTGCTGTTCATTCCGGCGCTCTGGTTCCTGCGCCATCGCGTCCGCGATCTCGTTCTGATCTTTGCTGCGGCTACTCTAGTCGCTACGCCCTGGTACGCGCTCGTGACCCTCCGCAACGGGACGCCGTTTCTTCGAGAGTTTTTCTGGAAACAACACTTCGACAGATTCGTGAGCGGCACTCTTTTGCACGGGCGCCCCTTCTGGTTCTACGTGCCGGTCTTGCTGGCAGGCCTTTTTCCCTGGATTCCAATGCTGGTCCTTCTGTTCAGCCGGAACCTCTATCGGGATCGCCGCGCGCAGTTTCTGCTCGCTTGGTTTGCCTGGGGCTTCGTGTTCTTCTCCGCCTCTCGCAATAAGCTGCCGGGCTACTTGCTGCCGCTATTGCCCCCGCTGGCCGCTCTCATGGGGATCGCGCTCTCCGAAACTGCGCGGGCCAGAATTTTGCTAACCGCTTGCGGCCTTCTGTTCTTCATCGTACCCACGCTGATGGAAGTGCTGCCCCAAGCCCTTGTCAGCGGCATTTCTCACGTTTCCTTGCACTTCACCCTGTCGGGGATTCTCGGCTGCGCGGCCATCGCGGTCGGATGCGCGGTCGGTCGCCGCGACCTGGCCGTCGCTCTAGTAGTGGTGGGGATGGCTGTTTCGGCAGGCGATGTTATATGGCGCGTCTATCCCGTGCTCGATCGCGAACTCTCCGGCCGGCCACTGTGGCTGGCGCGCGGCCAATCGATCACGTGCGTGCCGCCGACGAATCGCTCGCAACGCGACAGCATCCGCTACTACGTGGGCCGGAATCTGCCAGATTGTCAGTAGAAGAGATCGTCAGGGTCTTCCACCACCACTACTTCATACTTCTCGATCATCGGCATCAAGACGTTCTCGAGTTCGCCCTTCCAAAGTTCACCCTCATAAAACTGCGCTTTCATCGGCTCGCGCGAAGCCAAGTCGGGAATACCGCGCATGAAAAAGAAGGTGTCCGGATCTTCGACCGAAAGAAATGGGCCTAATATCTTCATCCCGATTTCCGCGTGCGCCGGAATCGACTTGGTGCGAAATATCTCAAGGAACCGCGCGCGACAGCCCGGCTTGATCTTGTACGTCCGCATTTCGATGATCATCAGCGTGACGTGAGGGCAAGCGCCGTCGTGTGCTTCGGCTGGTAGAGACCAACTTCGCCTCCGCCGGGGAGCCGGATCTTGGTGATCGAACCCCAGCGGGCTTCTTGTATCTCCGAACAGTTGACGCCCTTCTTCCCCAGCGCCGCTATCTCAGCCTTCAGATCGTCGCACATGAAATACATTTCGTGCCGCGCATTCTCGTCGGGATGAACTGCCACCTCCGCGGGAGGCAGCGCGAATATCAGCCATCCGTGACCTGCGTCCACGGATGACAAACCGAGAACCTCCCGAAGGAAAACGCGATCAGCCGTCGCATTCTTGCTGTAGACGATTACATGGGCGCCAAAGATCATGTACCTGTTCCTTTCCCTCCGAAATTGACCTACCCTGAGATTGTAAACGAGCTCGAAATATAGTAATCTCTATAGACATAGGGGTAATCATGACCGCTGAAGTACCCTCAACGCCCCAGAACCTCCAAGCCGAGACTGAAGCACAATACGACGCCACTGTTCGGGCCGATATAGAGCTGTTCCGTTCCTACGCCGACAAGTACATGGCCGGCGGCCTGACCGACGACGAGTTCCGGGCGCAGCGCTTGCGGCGCGGAGTATACAGCCAGCGCCAAGCCGGCGTGCACATGATTCGCACCAAGATCCCGGGCGGGACGATGACAGCGGCTCAGATGGATCAGCTGGCGGCCATCGCCGATGAGTTCTGCGCCGGCAAGGGGCACCTCACCACTCGCCAAAACATTCAGTATCATTTTGTTCCGCTGCCCCAAGTGGCGGATCTTCTACACCGGCTAGCGGACTTCCGTCTTACTACGCGCGAGGCCTGCTACAACACCGTCCGGAACGTTACCGCTTGTCCGCTCAGCGGATTGCTGGCCGACGAAGTTTTCGACGTGCATCCGTACGCGCAGAAAGTCGCGTTCGCGTTCCTGCACAAGGATCTCACCGACAGCATGCCCCGCAAGTTCAAGATTTCGTTTTCGGGCTGCAAGGAAGATTGCATGATAGGCGCGATCCACGATATCGGCCTGCGAGCGGTGATCCGCGACGGTAAACCTGGCTTTCGGATGTTGGTAGGCGGCGGCTTGGGGCCTCTGCCGGTAGAGGCGCACGTGCTGGATGAGTTTGTGCCCGTGGAGCGGTTGGTGAACCGTTGTGAAGCCGTCCTCCGGCTGTTCAATCAGCATGGAAATCGCAAGAACAAGAACAAAGCCAGATTAAAGTTTGTTGTTCGCGAGCGCGGTTGGGACTGGGTCAAAGAAGAGATTGAGAAGAATTATCAGGACATTCTGACCAACGGCGGTATAGCGACACCGGAAGTTGTCCCGGACGGCTTTGGTGGTTTTCAATCAGTACCACCACCACTGGGCACTGGCGCCGGGTTACCTCCGGTGCTCGGTTCCAACGGCCACTCCGGGCCCGACTACGAACGGTGGCTTGAAACCAACATTCGCGAGCAGAAGCAAACAGGTTACGCGATGGTCACGGTGAAGGTCTTGCAAGGCAACCTGACCGGTGACCAGATGCATGCATTGGCTCATCTGGCGCGCACCGCCGGCGATGGGCTCTGGCGCGTGACCATCGATCAGAATCTGGTGTTGGCTTACGTGCCATTACGGGTCCTGCCGCAGGTTTACGACGCTCTGAATCAAATCGGGCTGGCGGCTGCGGGAGCCCATGAGATTGATGACGTCACCACCTGTCCCGGGGCGTATAGCTGCAATCTGGCGCTGACCAAATCGATGAACTTGGGCGCAGCGCTCGCCGGCGTTGTGAAGGATTTTTCAGATTCGCTGGTGCGCAGGCTGAGCATCAAGGTTAGTGGATGTCCCAATGCCTGCGGGCAGCATTGGATCGGGGATGTTGGATTTTACGGCAATGCGCGTAAGATTGGCGGGAAAGAAGTTCCCTACTATTTGATGCTTCTCGGCGGCGGCTACGATGGCGGTGGCATCATACGCTTTGGAGTAGCGGTGCAAAGTATTCCCGCGCGCTTGGCGCCGGAAGCCGTGCGGCGGGTACTCAACCACTACATCGAGAATCGGTTGGACGGGGAAAGCTTCCGCGACTATGTGCTGCGGCACAAAGTGGAGACGTTCCGCCTGATGACCAATGATTTGGTAAAGCCGCCGGAATTATCGCCCGAGATGTACCGCGATTGGGGCGATGACGTAGAGTATTCGCTCCAGCTAGGGCGCGGCGAGTGCGCCAGCTAATCGGCTAACCCGTTAATCGACTAATCGAGTCGCGACCGTGAGGGAGCGGTCCCTACGCCCGCTTTGACGATCGCGCGCTTTGTGTCTTGCCGGCTTCGATAAAGGCGCCGTTGGCCATCGCAAAGGCCGGCATAGAGATGGAGCGATCCACCAGATCCGCCATGGCGTGTACCGCCAGCCCTTCGGCTTCCTTCACAAAAGTCAACGCGTTAGACACCGGGTCGAAATCGACGTTGACACAGTCTCCGCCCCGCACCTGATCGGTAGCGATCAAGTTGGACATGGGCTGCACCAACAACCGTTCAATAGCGCGTTTCAGATGGCGCGCGCCGTATTTCAAGTCGGTTCCCTCTTGCAGCAGGAACTCCTTGGCGCCATCACTGGCCTTGAAAACAAACGACCGGTCGGGAGACGTATTGAAGATCCGCTGTTGCACCATGTTCAACTCGATGTCCAGGATCCTTCGCAGCTCGGAAGTTCCCAGCGGCTTAAACGTCACAATCTTATCGAGCCGGTTGATGAATTCCGGCGTAAACTTGCGGCGCGCCGCCTCTACGCCGCTGCGCATCATTTTCCCGCTCAGCTTATCGTCCACCACTCCGTTTTGGGATTGTCGCGCGCATTCGCCCGCATTGAAACCAAGGCGAGGATTCACCAGAGCGCTCATCTCGGTTGCGCCGAGGTTGCTGGTCATGAAGATCAGCGCGCGAGAGAAATCCACCTTGCGGTTGTCGCCCAGCGTTAGCGTTCCTTTATCCAGAACACCAAGCAAAAGATTCCACAATGCGTCGCTGGCTTTTTCGATCTCGTCAAACAGCACGAAGCTTAACTTACATGAGTCGGAGTGGTATTGGTTTAGCACTTCCTGGCTCAGCAACGGATGTGTCTCGCGATGTCCTAAATATCCGGGAGGCGAACCGATCAACTTCGCAATCTCATGGCTGTGCTGAAACTCAGCGCAGTCGATCTTGATTACGGCGCGCGGATTGCGAACCAGCGCTTCCGCCGTCGCTTCCACGATGCGCGTCTTACCGGATCCCGTTGGCCCTAGAAACAAGAAGTTCCCAATGGGACGTCCAGCGGGCGACATCCCGGTTAAGTGCATTTGGTAAATATTCACGATCTGCTGGATGGCCTCGTCCTGTCCGACGATCATCCGGCGTAAGCTACCTTCCAGGACTTCCGCATCCCGTCCTGTGCGCGTTGGATCTAAAGGAACGTTAACCCGTGCCATTGTCTTCTGGGCCCCTTTCACAACCACTCCCGACTTTCCAAGAGCAAATTGCATGCCATACTTTGGAGCCATTGTCAAAAGGCCTACTTACGCGGCTTCGAGGGCCGCACTTCGACCCGGCTTACCAAAGTTCTGTCAGGCATTCTCAACAACATGAGTACAATCTCTCCAATATCCTCTGGCGCTATCTTCCAATCGGCTCTTGCCGATCCGCCGCTGAATCCCGTATCGACGCTTCCGGGCATTATATGACTCACTCGTACGTTGTCCTGCCGATGATCCAGCAGCAGCGCTTCCGTAAACCCCGTCAATCCGAATTTTGAAGCATTGTAAGCCGCGCCACCCGCAAATGCATCTTTTCCCGCCAAGCTACCCATATTGATGATGTAGCCGCCTCCACGACTCTTGAAGCGCGCCAACACCGCTCGGGCGCAATAAAATGCTCCAGAAAGGTTCGTTTCCAGCGTCTCTTGCCATTCCTCAATCGTCAGTTCCGCCGTGCTCTTGAACAACCCAACCCCGGCATTGTTTACAAGGATGTCGGGACCGCCTGTTTCGCGGTCAATCCAGGTAAACAATTCCTCAACTGCTGCACTTGCTCTTAGATCGGCAGCTTTTCCGAGCACTTTACCTTTGGCCCGACCCGGCAGCAGGGTGGTGAGGCGCCTTACGGCTTCGGACACCCCAGCCTCGCTGCGTCCCGAGATGGCTACCGTGGCGCCGGCGCCCGATAACGCCGCCGCGACCGCGAAACCGATCCCTCGCGTGCCCCCAGTCACAACCGCGGTTCGTCCTTCCAAAAACTCTTTGTCCATGAATCCATCGTACGTTGCGCACTGTTGCCGATCCTCCGCTCAGGCCGAGCGGAACAGAGTATGAGGTAAATTGGGTCTGGAAGGCGCAAACGTCCCTTCACTCACCCATGCACGACGCACAGCCCAGCCGGACCGCTGAACGTGTGGCCATGCGGCGAGCTGCCCATCAGATCCTGGACCAGCCAAGGGTATTCGACGATCCTCTGGCAGTCGCCATCGCCGGCGTGTCTGAAGGGCCGGCGGATGCCCAGCAACCCTTCTCGCGAGCCCTGCGGGCATTCATCGCGGTCCGCAGCCGCTACGCCGAAGATCAGCTCGCACGGGCCGTGGAACGCGGCGTTCGCCAGTATGTCGTGCTCGGCGCCGGACTGGATACTTTCGCCTACCGGAATCCACTGCGATCCGCCGGCCTGCGGGTCTTCGAAGTGGATCATCCCGCCACGCAGGCGTGGAAGCGCTCGCGCCTCCGGGAAGCGAACATCGCGATCCCGGACGAGATGACTTTCGCTGCCGTTGACTTTGAGACGCAATCTCTCGATGTCCGATTGCAAGAGGCCGGCTTCCGTGCAACCGCCAGCGCGTTCTTCTCCTGGCTGGGCGTCACTCCGTATCTTTCGCGGCCCGCTTTTGACTCGACCGTCCAATTCATCGCCGGCCTGCCTTCCGGCAGCGGCATCGCATTTGACTTCGCCGTGGAACGATCGCTTCTTAGCCCCGGCCAGCAGCGGGCGCTCGACGCGCTCGCCGAGCGAGTGGCACGCGCCGGTGAACCCTTTCGGCTGTTCTTCGATCCCGCGGCGCTCGCACGCGATCTTGCTCGTCTCGGTTTTTGCGAAATCGAAGACCTGGACGGCGGCCAGATCAACGCCCGATATTTTGCCAGGCGTTCCGACAGCCTCGCGGTTGCCGGCGGCGGGCATCTGCTTAGCGCTCAGGTATCGTAAATCATGGACGATCTTCGCTATCCCGTGGGCAAGTTCAGATTCCCGGAGTCAGTAAGCGCGCAGGACCTCACCCGGTTCATCGATGAGATCGCCGACACTCCACCACGCCTCCGAGCGGCCATCACCGGCCTCGAGGACGCGCAGCTTGATACTCCTTACCGCCCCGGCGGCTGGACCGTTCGCCAGGTCGCGCATCACGTCCCCGACAGCCATATGAACAGCTATATGCGTTTTCGCCTGGCTTTGACCGAAGACGAGCCGGTCATCCAAGCGTACGAAGAAAAGCGCTGGGCCGAGTTGCCGGACGCCCGCACATTGCCGGTCGAGGTGTCTCTGGCGCTGCTCGAAAACCTTCACGCGCGGTGGGTGCCCTTGCTGCGCTCGCTGTCAGAGGCCGATTGGAAACGGAAATTCCGCCATCCTGAACGGGGCTTGGTCAGCTTGGAAAATAATGCGGCTTTGTATGCCTGGCACGGCCGCCATCACGTGGCGCACATCACTGCGCTGCGCCAGCGCATGGGCTGGTGATTACGCGTACACCGCCCGTTCAAAATCAGCCAGCACCGCGAGCGCTTCTTTGTCGGCGAATGGTAGGTACTGCATCATGATCACGCCCGCCACGCCTTTGCGAGGATCGATCCAGAAGTAAGTATTCGCCACGCCGGCCCATGCCAAGCTTCCGGCGGAACGCCGGCCATCGTACGACTTCGCGTTGATGAGGAACCCAAACCCGAAGCCATCTTTGAAGCCGGGATGGAAATCCACGTCGCTCGAAATAGTCGGCCGCTGGGTTTTCAGTTTGCCCGCGCTCAATTGGCCGACTTGGTTGGTGGCCATCATGTCCACGGTCTTCGGCTGCAGGATACGCTCGCCCTTCGGCCCGCTCCCATGCCGCAGGATCATCTGCATGAATCGCACGTAGTCGCTCGCGGTTGAGTAGAGGCCACCACCGCCGTTGAAGGCCTTGGGAGGCTTCGGCAGTGTCCGCGGGTTCTCGGCCAGCGGACCGTCTGGCGGCTGCTGCCGGCTGTACTCACTGACCAGCCGATCGAACTTCGCTTCTGGAACCAGGAAACTGGTGTCACTCATTCCCAAAGGTTCCAGGATGTTCTTCTGGAAGTATTGTTCCAGCGTCAAGCCGCTCACGGTTTCCACTAGACGGCCGCTCCAATCGGCGCTGGTGCCATACTGCCAGCGCGTGCCCGGCTCGAACATCAGCGGAGTCAGCGGCGCCACCGTCCCGAGCGGCATGCTGGTGCCGGATACCTTCTCGTAGCGCACCATATCCGCGTCCCAGGTGTCATAGACGAACCCGGAGGTGTGCGTCAAAAGGGTCCGCAACGTGACTGGTTTGGTAGCCGGCTTCAGGATTGGCTTACCGGCAGCGTCGAAGCCATGCAGCACCTGTAACGTGCCCAGTTCCGGAATATACGTTGACGCCGGTTCTTCCAGCTTGAGCTTGCCTTGTTCCACCAGTTGCATGGCTGCGACCGACGTTACCGGTTTGGTCATGGATGCAATCATGAAAACCGAGTCGGGCGCGACCGCGATTCCGGATTTCGAGTCGCGCTTCCCGAACGCACCGGTGTAGGTGATCTTGCTAGACGTCGCGGCCATGGCGACGGCCGCTGGGATCTTGTGCTGCTGCAAGGAGGTTTCGAGCACGGAGCCAACTCCCGCACTCGCTGCCCGAACGCGGCGCATCCCAGCTCCGGCTAGTATCAGAGCTCCCCCGAACTGCCTTCGGCTGATTTCTCGCATTACTCTGTGATATCACGAAAGTATGCCGGTAGCCGAAATTGTCGAAGTGAAAACCGGCGGCCCAAACGGCGGAGGGCCCCACGATCGCGATCCTTTTGATCGCGGCGGCGGTGGTCCGGACGACAACAGCAACCGTGATCGCGGTGTTCCGGGTGCTGGTCTGCTCGCCATGCGGTTTCTGTTGGTCTCGATCAGCATGCTTTTCGCGACCATTGGAGTCGTCTATCACCAACGTGCTCAGGCGCCCGCGCACTGGCAGCATATTCACGTTCCGCCGCTGCTGTGGCTGAGCACCGCGCTGATACTCGCGAGCACTTGGACGCTGGAGATGGCGCGTGGAGCATTTGAGCGCAGGAACAGCCAGCGATATGCGCGTTGGCTAGAGGTGACGGTTGGGATCGGCTTCGCGTTTCTTGCGTCACAAGTGTTCGCGCTGCGGGAGCTCGCCGCGCAGGGGATCGATCTGCGGCACAATCCGCATAGCTCTCTGTTTTACGTGCTCACCGGCGCGCATGGCATCCATCTACTGGGCGGCATGGCGGCGCTGAGTTATCTGCTGATCAAAGCATCCGTCCGTCCCGAGGTGGTGTTGTTCGACTTCCGGCGCCAGCGCGGCCGCGCGGCGGTAGCGGCGTTGTACTGGCACTTTCTGGCCGGAATCTGGCTATGCTTATTCGTCGGGCTTTTATTTTGGCCCTAATTCCAGCCGCATGCGCCAAGCGTCGCGTCCGGGGCCGTAGTAGCGCTTGACCTTCCTTACGCGGATGAATCCGAATCGCGCGTAGAATCGCAGCGCTGGCTCGTTTTCCGTGCTGACCATGAGACGCAACGTGCGGGCATGCAGCAGGGCGATGGTAGTCTGAAGCAGAGCTTCGGCCACGCCGCGCCCGCGATAGGGTGGGTCCACCGCGATGGATTCCAACTCCGCGCCGCGCCAATCGGTTCGGGTGATGCTATAACCCGCGATTTTGCGGCCGTTTCGAGCAATGAAGAAGAGCTCGGGGCTGGCGCGCCAATAATCCAGAAAAAGCTCGGGCGGCCAAGCGTCCTTGCCGAATGAAGCGCGCTCGATTGCGACCAGGCGCGCTAAATCGCGCCGGGCAAACCTGCGGATCTGGACTGCGACCACACCGACTAGTTTGACTTAGTGAAGTAGCTTTCGGCGAGTTCGGGTTTTTGCTCCAGAGCGCGTTTCCAGCAATCGCGCGCCTCGTCCTGCTGGCCCAGGCCTTTGAGCACATGGCCCAGATTGAGGAGCGCTTCGGGAAACTGATCGCGTTCCTGCAAGGCTTCGCGATACAGGTGTTCGGCGTCGCTCAACTGGCCCGATTTATGCAGCAACAGGCCAGTGTTATAGAACAGCTCCGGACTCCTCTCGCCCTTTTCGATGAGGCGAGCCTGGTGTTCCAGCGCCTGGTCGAGGTTATTTCGTTCCACCGCCAGAGCCGCCAGGCCGCGCAGCGCGTCGATGGAATTGGGATTCGCCAACAGAACGTTTTCGAAGGCCTTGGCGGCGCCCTCCTGGTCGCCCATGTTCCAGCAGCAGATGCCCAGGTTCAACTCCGCCTCGGTCCAACGGGACCGCTTCTCGGTGCAGGCGCGAAACGCTTCCGCGCCGCCGCGATGGTCGCCGCGCTCCAGCCGCAGGTAGCCGAGCCGGAACCAGACCTCTTCGAGATCCGGATTCCTGGCAAGAATACGGGTATAGATGCGCTCGGCTTCATCCTTGGAGCCTTGTTTGTCGAGCACCGCCGCGAGATTGTGCAGGACTTCAACCTGATCGGGGGAGATTTCGAGCGCCTTTTCGTAGGCGGCCCGCGCCTTGGCCAGATCGCCGGATTCCTGCTGAATCACGCCCAAATTCACGTGCGCCTGGCTGGCGTCCGGACGAATCCGGACAGCTTCCGAATACGCCCTGGCGGCCTCGTCCAGGTTGCCGGTCTTCTGCTGTGCCACGCCGAGATTGAACCAGCGGTCGAAGCTTTCCGGAGTATATTCCACGAGCTTGGCGCAGTAGCGCAACGCGGCGTCGTAATCGTTGGCGGCAAACGCGCAGGTAGCCAGCCCTTCCAGCGCGGCTTGTGAATTGGGCCGGAGCCGCAAGAGCTTTTCCGAATAATCGGAGATCATGGCGTGATCCTTGCGCGCCATGCCGATGGTCACCAGGTTGATGATGCACTCTTCAAATTCCGGATTACTTGCCAGAATGGACTGATAGATTCGCGCGGCTTCGTCGAAATTCCACTGGAGCTGCAGGGTGACGGCTTTGCCGAACAGCGCCGTGACATTGTCGGGCTGCTGCTCGAGCACGCGCTCGAAGCTCTCCGCGGCCGCCTCGGATTTCTCCAGATGCAGTTGCGCGATGCCAAGCCCCAGCCGGGCATCCAAACGGTCGGGCTGCGCTTCGGCCGCCTTTTCGAAAAAGTCCGCCGCTTCCTGCCAGCGCCCCAGCCGCTCCAGACAAACCGCCAGGTTGAGGTTCGCGTTGGCGTGCCGCGGATGCATGCTCAGCAGCTTGGCGTAGCTCTGGGCCGCATCCTCGTACATCTCCAGTTCGAACTGGATCTGCGCTTTGGCGGAAAAGATCTCGAGTGTTACGTCTCCGCCCTCGAGCACGCGGTTGATCTCAAGCAGCGCTTCGGCGAGTTTTCCCTCCATGTGAAGGGAAACCGCTCGGGCAAGGTTAGGCGGCTTGTTGGAGTCCGATGTTCTCGATGTGGTTTGGCTCATATTGTTTGCCTCATAATGTTTGGCTCACGATCAGTTGAAAGTCTCGTTACCGCCCCCAATTCCATAGGGCGCAAGATAGGCGCACATTCTTCCCAGCGCATCGTACTGATGCGAAATTTCCACCCAGCGCAGGCGGGCGCGCTCACCATGGTTGGCAAAGAATCCGATGCCGCCATGTTTCAGGCGATGGTCCGTCCAGAAATCCACCACCTGGCCTTGCGCCATGACGGTGAAGTCGGAGCCGCGCACGTCCACGATGACGCGATATAGCATATCCGGGCGCACGGTCATCGGCAAGGGCTTGTGCACATGCGCCCCTTCCTTGCCGTTGATCACCGCGTAGTGGACCATGTCGACCAGCGGCAGCGGACCAGGCTTCTGGACCACGAACTTCATGGCGTAATAGTTGTTCAAATCCTCGGCGCGAACCACCCAGCCCATGGCCCTCTGATCGATTTCGCCCAGGAATTCGAAGCGGTAATCGACTAGGTCAAGGGTGGGTTTGAACACGGCCAGTGGGCCTGGACGCACGAATCCGGCCACGTCATACGACCAGCTGGTGGTCAGGTTGGAGCGGCTCTCCCAAGCGTCCAGCCCGGAGCGAAAATCATCGGCGTAGGAAATGGCGGCGCGGTTGGAGATAGTTTGGTTCAAATTCTTCCAATGCTCATTGACCACCTTTTCCACTTGCGCCATCTGGTCGGGTGCGATCTTTTTGATCGGCACTTTCGGGAAGGAACCGTTAACTGCCAACGCCGCCAGGACCGGCAGAACAATGGTCACCAGCTTCAGATCGCGAGGGGCGCCATGCCATGCCGCGCGGATCCATTTCCAGGAGTTTGCGATGGCGAGGGATGGGTAGGGGCGCGTGTTTTCGGAGGACTCGCTGTCTAGGTCGGGCACTTCGCTGGATTCGAACTCGTAGGGTTCGTTCGCTGCTTCGAAGTTTTCCAGCGTTGGAAGCTCTAGAACGTCAGACGCCGGCATCACCGGCTCGGCTTCCAGCGCGATCGGCGATGCATTCGGCGGTTCCAGCGGGAACTTGAGGCGCAGCATCCGGAGGGCGGGAGATACTTCGGGCTCGGGCGGTGCGACAGGAGCTGCGGGCTCGGAAATCGTTTCGGGTGCGGCCGCTTGCTGCTGCTGGAACGCAACGCGATGTTCATCGCAACAGAACTCGCCATCGGCGAGGATGCGAAGGGGTGCAAGCGCGATATTGCAGTAGCGACACCTCATGAGCCGGATCTTGTTTCCATGTTAGGACCCTAAGGTGCGAATTACTACACAGTGAAATGCTTACGGGGTGTAGGCAATTGCGCGTACAATGCCGTGGGAGTCGGCGATTAACCTTAGATTGAGTTGCAATGGAGGAAGGAGTCGGAATCCTAGCTTGGGAAAGCTTCGATTAGGTTTGCTGTGAGTTTTCATGAATTTAGCGGCTTGCATCGGCCGAGGGCGGACATTTTCGCGGTAAAGTTCCCAAATGTGGTAACCTGAACCGGGGTGCAAATCGTCGGCAGAACGAAGCTCGATGACTTTGCGCGACGTCATGCCACGGCTCGAAAGCGCTTAGCCGCCTGGGAAAAAGCGGTCCAAGCGGCAGAATGGAAGAACCTGGTGGAACTGAAGGGCACGTTTGGAAGCGCGGACCTTGTGGGCGACGAAATTGTCTTCAACATCGGGGGAAACAACTTTAGGCTTAGGGCAATGGTGGATTTCAAGGCTCAGACTGTCTTAGTGACGGATGTGCAGACACACAGCGAATACGGTAGGCAAAGGTGACGACCATGGCAACACAAACCGAACCCATAACGATGCGCCGCGGCAAGGTTGCCGTGACTGATCTTGTGATTAAGGATCGAGCCGACAGCGAACGGGCTCTGGCTACAGTTAAGAATCTAATGTGCCGAGAACGTACGGGCGATGAAGACGCTTTGCTCAAGGTCCTCAGCAACGCGATTGAAGTCTTCGAATCCAAGGAGTATAGAGACCTTACTTCGGGTCTAAAGGAATCAGAACTGATTCAGTTCTTGCTCGAACAGAACGGCCAGTCGCCAAAAGATCTTCGAGAGGTGCTCGGCGGCAAGAGTCACGTGTCGGAGATTTTGTCGGGTAAGCGAGCCGTCGGACCGAAACAAGCGCTCAAACTCGGAAGACATTTCAACATCAGCCCGGTGGCGTTCCTACGGTGGCCTACGCTCAGGTCCGCCAAACGTCTTTAGCTTTATTAGCGGCTTACGAAGCGATTATCGGCGATTACGAAGCGTAGCGGCCAGTCGGCGCAGTGCGTGATGCCGATGCGTGGCGTTGCGAGCACTTCGAAGGAGATTCATTGCGCACGCGGCGGAGTTGCAGCGGGCCGGCGACCAGATCAGCGCCGTTGAGCTTGCGCGTGATGCCCATGGCGAGCGTCAGTTTACCGGGGCCGGAAGCCAGGTCTTCGACTTTTCGGCGGCGGGCCGTCGGCGGCGCATGGTGGCGAGTCCCGAGAGCGGCTCGAGCGCGCGGATCAACACGCATCCGGCCTGGCCCTCGGGTTCGCACACAAAATTCAAACATTCGTACATGCCGTAGATGAAATAGACGTAAGCGTGGCCGGGCGGACCGAAAATCACGCGCGTTCGATCGGTGGGGCCGCGCCAGGAGTGGGCGGCGCGATCATCGACGCCGAGGTACGCTTCCACCTCGACAATGCGTCCCGCTGTGGCGCCGTGCACTAGGATTTTTCCCAGGCAATCGCGCGCGACTTCGATGGCCGGACGCGCGTAGAAATCGCGCGGGAGCCGCTTGGAGGCAGCGGTAATTTCTTTGATTGGAATGCTGCTTGCTTCTTGTATGCTAGGAGGTTAGCATGCGGCTATTCATCGGGATCGATCCGCGCGAAGACGTGCGGGAGCGGCTGGAACGATTGCTGGTGCAACTGCGGGCGTGCGCGCATTTGAAGTGGAGTCCCGTGTATAACCTGCATGTCACACTGAAGTTCATCGGCGAGTGGCCTGAGGATAAGTTGCCGCAATTGGAGGCGGCGCTGCGCTCGATTTCCCCGCGCGAGCCGATCCCGCCGGACGTGAAGGGGCTGGGTTGGTATCCGAATCCACATCATCCGCGCGTCTTCTGGGTCGGCGTTGCAGGCGGCGATACGCTGGCCGGCGCTGGCGAAGGATATCGACGCCGCGCTGGAGCCTCTGGGGATCGCGAAAGAAGACCGGCCGTTCAATGCGCACTTGACGCTGGCGCGCATCAAGGAACCGGCGCCGCTCGAGGCGCTGCGCAATGCGATCGCGCAACTGGAGTCGGTGGACTACGGATCGTTCTCTGGTGGATCGATTTTATTTGTACCGCAGCCAGCCGGGCTCGGCCGGATCCATTTACACCAAGCTGTCGGAGTATCCTCTCCACGCGGCCGCGCCACAGCTCAATGATGCCCTTGCTTGCGGTCGTGATTGCGTATCTGGTCGGCGGCATCCCGTTCGGATATCTGCTGGTGCGCTGGAAGACGGGCGAAGATGTGCGGGCGAAGGGCAGCGGAAATATCGGCGCAACGAATGTGCTGCGCACCACGGGCCGCGCGATTGCGGTGGCGACGCTGCTGCTGGATATCGCGAAGGGAGTATTCGCGGTTTGGTTCGCGGACAAGCTGTCGGGCGGTTCGCCGGTATGGATGAGCGTGGCGGCGCTGGCGGTGATGGCGGGGCACGCGTATCCGGTGTTTCTGAAGTTTCAGGGCGGGAAAGCGGTGGCGAGTTTTATCGGCGCGTTCCTGTATTTGACGCCCATTCCGATGATCGCGGCGCTGGTTGTGTTCGTGATCGTGGTGGCGGCGACGCGGCAAATTTCAATGGGGTCGATTGTGGCAGCGGGCAGCCTTCCGCTGGCGGTGTGGCTGATTGAGCATCCGCCGGCGGTGGTGATGGTGGCGTCGCTGGTTGCGGCCGTATTCGTCATCGCAACGGCATAAGGCGAACATCGAGCGGATTCGATCGGGGACGGAAAGCGTGTTTCCGATTCGGTAATCCGCGGTGAAGCTCGCTGCAGTCATCGCGATTATTGGCGCGGGAAGCTGGGGAACGGCGCTGGCGATGGTGCTGGCGCCAAGGTTCGAGCGCGTCTGGCTTTGGGCGCATGAAGCCGATCTGGTGGAGCGCATGCGCTCCACGCGAGTGAACGATATTTTTCTTCCGGATTTCCGCTGCCGGATAATGTTGAGCCGACATCGGATCTGGGCTGCGCGCTGGCAGATGCGGGCGTTGTCGTGGGGGTGATGCCGTCGCGCTTTGCGCGGCCGATCTATCGCGCGATGCTGCCGCATCTGAACGCCGAGATGCGATTCGTCAGCGCGACAAAAGGGCTGGAACAGGGCACGCTGCTGCGGATGTCGGAAGTGGCGCGCGAGGTGATCGGCGAAAAATTCGCGCCGCGCATCGCTGTTTTGTCGGGCCCGACGTTTGCGCGGGAAGTGGCGCGGCGGAGAGCCGACGGCCCTGGTAATCGCGTCGGAAGACCGGGAGTTGGCGGCGTCCATCCAGCGCGACTTTTCGGGTCCGACGTTTCGCTTATACGCCAGTGACGATCCGGTGGGCGTGGAGATCGGCGCGGCGCTGAAGAACATCATCGCCATCGGGGCGGGGATTTGCGAGGGACTGGGGCTTGGGCAGCAACTCACTCGCGGCGCTGATCACGCGCGGGCTGGCCGAGATCACGCGTCTGGCGGTCGCGATGGGCGGACGTCCGCGGACGTTGTCGGGGTTGGCCGGCCTGGGCGACTTGGTACTAACTTGCAACGGAGCGCTCAGCCGGAACCGCAGCGTCGGCATCGAACTTGCCAAGGGGCGCAAACTCGCGGAGATTGTCAGTTCTATGACGATGATCGCCGAAGGCGTGGAAACCACTGCCGCGGCGGTGGATTTGGCGCGCAAGTTTCAAGTCGACATGCCGATCACCGAGCAAATGGGAGGAATCCTGAAAGGCCGCATCTCGCCGCGCGAGGCCATTCGCGAGCTAATGGAGCGGGCGCTCAAGCCGGAGTAGGGAAGGCGGAATAGCCGCGCAACCTTCCTGAAACGGGCGGGTTTACATCGGTGGGGATTCTAGATCAACATGCGATGTCCTTTGGGACGGGACCAACGCGGGGAACTAGGTGGTGGGCTACGCGGCGCGGACCCTAGATAAGCGAGCTCAAGTCGCCTTCGAACGTCATCTGCTGGCGTGCGGCGTCTGCGAAGAAGCGGCAGCCGCGCAGCAAGTAGTGTGGGACGCGTTGGACGAGCTAGGCGCGCGGTTCAGTACGATCGGACGACCGGGCAGCTTGGCTGCGTCGGTGTGCCGGCCCATCAAGTCCAGAATGGTTGGGACGAAGCTTAAGCTATCGTAAGGCTCCTGGATTTCCAGGTGTTGCGGAATGCCGGTATCGGCGCCGCCAGCGAAAAGCAGGATGGAATGCGTGGACGCCCGCAGAAACGAGCCGTGATTTCCTCCCGGATTGAAACTGCGGACGTTGAAATTCCAGTGGTCGTTGGCGAAGATCAGGAAATCGGGTTCGGCTAACCGGCGGCGGCGATGATTGAAACGGGACAGCAAGGTGGCATCTGATTTGGCGGCCGGCAGCGCACTGGTGTTGAGGAATTGCTCGTGCAGCGCAACAATGCCGTTCGAGTAGGCGGCTAGGTGCGTGGCCTGGAGCCAATCCAGCTCGGAATGCCAGGCGCTGAACCATTGCGCGCGATCGGCGGCGGGAACGGCCAAGTTTCGATCTTCGAACATTCGTAGCGGAAAGCCTGGCGCGACCGGAACGGTCTCATAGTGAAAAGCGCCGTCGGCATCTTGACGCAAATTACGGATGGCCGTGTAACGCAAATCGCCCTCGCGAGACAGAATTAACGCCTGATGATCATCGTCGGCGTACAGCCAGATAGAGCTGTCGGGAAGTCGCATGCCGATGAAATCGACGGGATGCGACGAGACTCCAGGCTGCACGTTGTTGCGCACCGACAGGCTGCTAAGGAGCCTGGGGTAATTGATGCGTTCGAAGTTGAGCGGGTCGGAGGACGAGGGCCCGATGATGTAGTTCTGGAGATCGTAGACGGAGTTGGCGTCACCCATGGCGCGCTTCGGAATTAAATCGGCAGCCGTCAAGTGGCGGCGATCGAAATCGGCGGGTTCAAGATCCAGCAGCTTGGAGAGCGCGCTCAGATAGGCTGAGTATTCATGCTCCTGCTCCCGCCACGAATCGAGCTCGACGGCGAGGCGGCGCGAGGCCTTATCGAGTCCGGCATCGCGTTGTGCGGGCGTCCATTTTTTCGGCTGGCTTTGGATCTCTGCGCTCCGCTTCTCCATGGCGCGGCGGAGCGCGGCCAGTTCGTCGGAAAGCTCGCGAACGGTGGATGACCATTCGTTGCGGTGGCGCTCGACGATGTGGAAGAACACTGCGATGGCGGCGCGGCGGACGTTGGGATCCACACCAGAGCGATTGATTTGGTCGAGCACAATTTGGAGCGCGTTGAAATCGGAGCTGCGGAAGTAGACCGAAGCTCGCTCGTTGCCGTCGGGGTCGAGCAGCGCCGTGGGGTAATCGGCGGCCTGGCCCTTCAAGTACAGCGATTCGTCACTGGGGGTCACGACTTCGGAGACGAAAGGATCGAGCCCCCTGAGCTTGTATTCGTCCAAAGGATGGCGGTTGGTAACAACATGATGGCCGCCGCCGATGCGGCTGTTCAGGAGATGGAGCAAATTGTAGCCCTGGCTGTAGAGGCCGGGCTGCGTGTTCATGCCGTGATCGGAGACGGCCACAAGCACAGTCTGGGCGGCAAGCGGGCTGGATTCAATCGCGGTCCAGACGCGCCCGATCAGTGCGTCGATGCGTTGGAGCGCCAGGCGTTGCGAAGCAACATCGGAAGCCGCATGGGCCATGTGGTCGAAATCGCCGGTGAAGTAGTCGAGGTATTGGATGCTTGGATCAGACAGCTTGTCGATGAGCTCGCGCTCGGTCTGATCCTGAACTGCGCCTTCGAGTTCGAAGCCGATGGTCCATTCGTCGAGCAACTCGTGCAACGAGTGCGAGAAATGATTGGGAAGCGCGTGCTGCAGCGTTCTCCAGCGTACGCCGCGCTGGTAGAGCTGAAAGCTTTGGTAGACGGCGGCGTAAGGAAAATAATCGATTAGCAGCGGGATTCCCAGGCTGTCCAGCACTTCGACGCCGGGCATGTCCACCTTACGCAGGCGAGCGTAACCAACGTAGAACGGGAAGAAGTTCATGTAATCGTAAACGTGGTAGGTGTATCGATCGAATTCGGCATTGCCATGGATCTCGAGGTGCTGGCCAGTGTCGAGCAGGGACCAGGACGGTGTGGAGAGGCTGATGGCGCGTACGTAGAAATTTTCGAGGCGCGTTCCGCCTTGCGCGAAGATATGATCCATCCAAGGCAGGGTACTCTTGTGGGTCTGCGGATCGACGCGAGCGAGCTCGCGCTCGAGAACGTTTTGCGGCACGCCGTCGAGCTTGATGATGACGACTCGCTTGACCTCGGCATGAAGTTGAAACGTGAGGAGAGCCGCGAAAAGCCAGAGCGCCGGCGGGCGCCGCATCACTGGCCGGGCGCGGCGACGGTGTCCGACACTTTCTGCGCCACTGCCTCGGAGGCTCGCTGGTTGAAAGCTAGCAGGGCGCGCCAGCAGGCCTGGCGGAGATCCGAATCGGCGCTACGGGCATAAACTTGGGCAATGAGACGTTGCGCCGCGGGTCCAGCGTGCGGGTCCACCGATAGATCGTCCACCGATTTGCGGATCGCGTCGGAGTCCCACACAACATCCGGGCGCGGGCTGGCGGCCAATATTTCCTCGAGGAAGCGCATCTGGGCTGCGGAGCGGCGGTAGGCGTCCAGCTCGGTGCGCAGGCTGAGATCGGAATCCGGATCAGGGCGCGGCCCGCGAGTGAAGATCCGGCCGAGCCCCGCAAATACGCGAAAGGCTGGGGAACGAGTGTAGGACTCCATCTCCTTGCGGCGCTCACGTTCGAGCTTCGCCGCGCCTTGGGGAGAGTTGACGTATTGGAGCAAAGCAGCGAACTGCTCGCTCGCTAGCGTGGCTTCTCGCGAAGTTTCGTTTTCGCGCGGGTTGAGCGCGAGATGATCCAAGTGACGCTGGAGCTCGATCTTGAGTCCGGGGTCCAGGCTCGCATCCATCGCCAGGAACTGCCGTGCGCCGGAATAGGCCTGCAGACGGGCGGTTCGGTTTACAGCCGCGCCATGGCGGCCGCGCACAAAGTTCCACACGAACTCCGCCGCAAAGAACGACGGATTACCGAAGCGCGTGATGCCGAAGACACCGGTGATCAATCCGGTGGCGCCTTGGCTCACCATCTCGCGCCGCTTGGGATTGAGGCTGTTGCGAAAATCGGCGAGCAACAAGGGAACGCGCGGATAGTTCAGACTATACCAACCCAGCGGAATCATCTCGACGGGCTGCGCACCAGGTGTGTCTTTGGGAACCGGACGGTTATCGGAATCGAAATAGCGAAGTTGCGAGTAGCCGGTCCAGTGCATTAAGCGGTCATCGGTCCAGGGATTGGCGATGCCCAGGAACTGCCCGTCATAATGCCGATCGGCGCGATTGTCGAGATCGGAACGAGCGATCCAGACCAGTGCCTCGCTGGGCGAGCCGGCGGCGACCGCCAGAGGTTCAAAGTAAAGGCCATTGAGCTCGGCACGCTGGCGCAACAGTTCCCAGTTGTGGGCGCGCGTCCGCTGCAGTTGGCTGGTTTCCTTGTCGTAATACCTGGAAAGGTTCTGCTCGCGCACCAAGCCGCCGAAGGTACGCGTAGACAGACTCAGGCGAGAGTAGATTTCGCGGAGTTGCCCGTCCGTCAAAGCGGATTGGGCGGCGGATTTGGGCGCGAGATCGTCCTGCGCGAGATTATCAAGCCCGAGGTTATCCAGAGTGCTGAGAGCTTGGAAAACCTGAAGCTTGGTGTAATCATCCGAGTTGGTGCGGTAGGTGCGTGTGGTGGATCGCACGGCCGCGCCCAACGGATCGAGCTCAATGGCCTGGAGGCTATCGCCGAAGAGATTACTGTACACGCTCTTGCTGGGCGCGGCGAGATCGAGGGCCGGCGAGGGGACGCGGCCCGCATGACGCTTGCTTCCGGCGCGAAAATATCCGAACGAGAGAGCGGAAGCGGCGCGCTGCCAAAGCGTGGGGCGGGTGCTGGTGAGGATCCAGACCGATCGCAAGCGATCGTTATCCGGATCGTCGTCGCCTAAAGAATCGCGCAGCACGGCGAGCACCGGAATGTCGAGATCCTGAGAACCGGACGGCGCGGCTCCATTGAGACGTGCGAATACGGTAACAAGCTCGGCACCGCCGGCGACGGGTTGGGACTCCGAGCGATACTCCGGTACTGGCGGGCTCAAAATCCCGGCCCCAAGAACAAAACAGACCAAGGCCGATTCCAGCAAAACGAGAACCTCTTCTTATTTCTAAGGTAATAGACGCCGGAACCAGGAGCAAGGTGACGTAAGAATCGAGCTTTAGCGCGGGCGGTTAAGAGATGCGATAAGCGTAAGCGTCTTCGACGAAGCGATCGCCGAGCATTCGTCCCCCGACGTGTGTTCCAGGAATAACCGGCGATTTTCCATACTCCTTGCGCAGTTCACGAATCAGAGGGTCGGTCGCGCGCAGAATCACTATACTCGGGGTCAGTTCCACAGGAAGGGCCGCCGCATCCAACGCCCTGTTGAGAAGTCCAAAGGCTTCGGTGAGACCTGCCGCGTCGAACTTACGCGAAAACAAGACCAGCCGCCACTCTTCGTACTCCGGTAAGATGGCCCACATCGCGACCTTTACCTGCAGCCCGGCTTCATCAAGGATCTGGAGTATTTTCGATCCCGTTTCCATGTCGTAGCCTACCAGTGACGTTTTACCCATCGGAGTACTCCGTGTTTCCGATTTGCCACCGCTTCGATGAGCTGTTTGGCCGCTTCGGAGTCAGATAGTGACATAGCGACTGCGTTCTGACCACGATTGTACAGTATTCCAGTGGTTGCGAAAGTCCAGCATCGTGCTTTAGCTTCCTCGCTATGAGCTTTCTCTAATTTCGCGGCTGTCACTAGTTCCCTGAGGACATGCGTATAGCTGGAGTCGGCCTTGCGTTTGTCAGGAAAATCGTGCCGTTGCGTCATTTTGGCGATGCAGGCCTTGAGGGCACATTCGACGGAATAACCCGCGAGATAGTACGCTCCGTCGTTCATGCCCAGGTTGACGAGAGCCTGTGCCTCGCGCAGCCGGATTCTGGACAGGGCCTGCAACTCCTTACGGTTCAAACAAACCTAGTACGCTAGTCCCCTTCTTTTTCTCCTCCTGGACGGGCTTGCTAGACTGGTGTCTTGAAACCCGCTACTAAACCCCGTGTCTCCGTGGTCAGCTATCTGAATACAGTTCCGCTTGTTTGGGGCATGTTGCATGGCGACCAGCAGGGGCTATTTGACTTGTCGTTCGCGATTCCGGCGGAGTGCGCCGATCGCCTGGAATCGGGACTTGCGGACATCGGTATCGTGCCTGCCGTGGAGTTGAATCGGCAGAAGCTGGAGATTATTCGCGGCGCCGGGATCGCTTGCCATGGTCCCGTACGCAGCATTTTCCTGATTTCGAAAGTGCCCTTCGAAGAGATCCGGAAGCTGGCGGCGGATTCCACTTCGCGGACTTCGGTGGCGCTGAGCCGGGTGATTTTAGCTCGGAAATTCGGCGTGGAGCCCGAAGTTCGATCGCATACACCGCACCTGCCGTCCATGCTGGTGGATGCCGATGCCGCGCTGATCATCGGCGATGCCGCGTTGGTGCTGGAGCCTGCCGAATTGCCGTTCCACGTGCTCGATTTGGGTGCCGAATGGACGCGGCTGACCGGGCTGCCCATGGTGTTTGCGGTCTGGGCCGCGCGCGCCGATGCGTCCCCGCAGGATCCGAAGCCGTTCCTGGACTCGCTGCGCTTCGGCCTCGAGCATATCGATGACATCGCCCGCTCCGAGCACGCAAAGGTGGGTGTTTCCGAAGCGCTGGCGCGGTCGTATCTCAAGGAGAACATCGTCTTCGAACTGGGAGATCGCGAGTACGCGGGCCTCACGACGTTTCTGCAATACGCTTCAGAACTTCCTCTTCCCGTGGAAGGGAAGCCGGTGGAAGGGAGAAAGGTTTCCGCATGATGACGCGCCAGGAAGCGATTGACCTGTATAACAGCGACGATTTCATTGGTATCGGTATGGCGGCCGATGCGGTTCGCCGCAAGCTGCACCCGCACGGCGTGGTGAGCTACATCATCGATCGCAATATAAATTACACGAACTTCTGCACCGAGTATTGCAGCTTCTGCGCGTTCTACCGGCCCATGGGACATGCGGAAGGCTACATTCATCCGAAGGAAGTGATCTTCGAGAAGATTCAGGAGACCATCGACCTGGGCGGTACCGGCATTCTGATGCAGGGCGGGCTGCATCCAGAGCTGAAAATCGAGTGGTACGAGGATCTGCTGCGTTCGATCAAGGATAAGTTCGGCGACAAAATCTGGAACCATTGTTTTTCAGCCCCGGAGATTGTGAACATCGCCGAAGTGAGCGGATTGAACCTGCACGACACGATTGCGCGGCTGCGGGATGCAGGTCTGGAGTCGATCCCCGGCGGCGGCGCCGAAATTCTGGATGACGACGTGCGGCGCAGGATCAGCCGTCTCAAGTCGTCGTCGCAGGATTGGATCGACGTGCATCGCACGGCGCATGCACTCGGGATGCGGACGACGGCTACCATGATGTTCGGCTGCGGTGAAACCATCGAGCAGCGTATGAACCATTTTGATATCGTTCGGCAGATTCAGGAGGACACGGGCGGGTTCACGGCCTTCATTCCGTGGTCGTTCCAGCGCGAGAACACGTCGCTCGGCAAGTTCGTAAAGCAGGAGGCAACCGCGGTGGAGTATCTCAAAGTGCTCGCGCTGTCGCGCTTGTATCTGGAGAACATCGAGAACATTCAGTCGTCGTGGGTGACGCCCGGTTTGAAGACCTGTCAGTTGGGCCTACGCTTTGGCGGCAACGACGTCGGCAGCATCATGATCGAGGAGAATGTGGTGTCGGCGGCTGGCGCGCACAACCGCGCTAGCGAAGAGGAGTTGCGGCGCATGATCCGCGATGCGGGATTCATTCCCAAGCAGCGGGACACGTTGTACCGGACGTATTTTCTGAACTAGCCCGTCGTACACTTAACGCCGGAGCCAATCGCCGGACGCGATCAGGCGGCCCGGAGTACTTCCTACATACCAATAGATCCAACAGCCGACGGTGGGCTCGACTGCGCGCTCGAATTCGGCGCCTTCATACTCGTCGAGCGCGGTTAGCAGCGCATCATCAAGGGAGAAGACCTCGCCATGGATCCATTGGTCTGGTTGATCGGACGGGACGGCGCCGGGATAGCTGCCCAGATCGTAGAGACTGCCTGGAAGGCGAGCGACGCCCACGAAATGCCCTCGCTCCTTAAGCAGCCGCGCGAACTGGTTATCAGAGCCGCGCCGGAGAGTGCCGTAGACGAAGAGCTGAGACAAGCCTACTTGCTGACGAGCGAGTGCTGAAGCTCGCGGGCATACTGTTCGAGCTCGGCGGGTTGCGCCGTCACCAGCGTCTTTTCCATGTCTTCGCCGGATTCGAGCATGTGCTTCAGATGCAGTGCAGCGAGCTTCATGCACCAGGTATCGGTGAGCGGATGGCTGAGCTTTTCGCTGAGCGCCAGCAATGCCGGATGCGGAAGTGCGATCACGCGTTCCTCCGAAGGCACGCCTTCGGTGGAGATCCCGAACTTCACGTCTACCGTATCGGCGTGCCGAATGGAGATGGCGTTCTGGAGCCAGCGGAAGTACGCATGCCAAGTACGGCCAAAGGGATCCGGGCCCACGGTGAAGTCGCGGAAGTTGTCGAGCATTCAAGTTGATTGTAGCCGAAAGGCCCCGCTTAGGCCGAAGGGTCCCGATTAGTAGGCCGAGCGGTTGCCGCGCGAAACCAGCGATAGAAACTCGTCGCGCGACGCCTTGCGTTCGCGGAATGCACCCAGCATGGCGCTGGTAACGGCTCCGGAATGTTGCTTCTCGACGCCGCGCATCATCATGCAAAAGTGGCGGGCTTCGCAAATCACGCCGACGCCCTTGGGCTTGAGCACCTCTTGCAGCGTCTCGGCCACTTGGTGCGTCAGGCGCTCCTGGAGCTGCAGGCGGCGCGCGAACATGTCCACGATGCGCGGGATTTTGCTGAGACCGATCAGCTGTTTGTCCGGCAAGTAAGCCACATGCATGGTTCCGAAGAACGGCAACAGATGGTGTTCGCACATGCTGTAAAACTCGATGTCCTTCACCACCACCATCTCGTCGCACTTCTCCTGGAACAACGCGCCGTTCACGATGCTGGCTAGGTCGGTTTCATAGCCGCTGGTCAAAAAGCGCAGCGCCTTGTCGGCGCGGTGCGGCGTGCGTACAAGTCCTTGGCGCGAGGGATCCTCGCCGATTTTCAGCAGAATCTGCTCCATGAGCGCGGCGATGGAGTCGTCGTCTTGCTTGGCGGGCTGCTTGGCCGGCATCATTTTCACAGCGGATGGCTTGGTCTTCATGGTTTCAATTCGAAAACGTTTCGTTTGGTCTCGCGCAGTCGTATGCCTTCCAACCGGGGCCACTCGGCCGGAAACACGTCCGACCAGTGCGCCATTAACCGGTCTTCGATCACGCGCATGATGTTCTCCGAAGTGGGGACCAGCGCCTTGAACTCATCCAGGTCGGCGTTCATATAGCGGTGATCGAAGTCCCGCAACACTTGCTCTGAGACCAGGCGATCAAGCGTTGGGATGTGCACTACCTGGCCAGAGCCCGGTTGAACCGGACCCGCGGTCATTACGTCAAGAACGTAGTCGTGACCGTGCCCATAGGGGTTATTGCACTTGCCGTACAGCTCGCGATTCTGCTGCTCGCTGAATGCGTCGGAGTGCAGACGGTGCGAGGCCGCGAATCGATAGCGCCGGGTGACTCGCATTACTGTTGCTCTCCTGGGTAATCGACGAAAAGATCCTCGGTCTCATACAACCGGACGTTGTTGAGCCGCGGATTGCCGGCGCTGAAATGCGGCGATAAACGGTTCCAGATCTCGGCCGCGACGTTTTCCGTGGTGGGGACGATCTTATCGAACGGAGGCACTTCGTAATTCAAGAAGCGATGGTCCATCGGATCGATCACCGTCTGCTGGATCAGCTCCTTGAGCTTCTTCAGATCGAAGACCATGCCCGTTACCGGATCGGGTTCGCCATCCAGCGTCACTTCCAAGACGTAGTTATGCCCGTGACCGCTGGGGTTTGCGGCTGCTCCGTACAACTCGCGGTTTTGTTCCGGCGTGAGCGACGGCTGCGCACACACGTGCGAAGCGGAAAACTCGGCTCGGCGGGTAATCAGCATGATCCTCTTATATGATGCGGCACCCTCAGTTAGATGCAGCAGTAACCCAATGCCAGGATACTCTAATATTATAGGAGAAGGCCTCAGCTGAAATGACTCATTCTAAGGTAGATTTGGCGATCAAAGGAACCATTGCCGCGCTGCTGGTGGCGTTGGGTTTCGTGATCGTGTGGTCGATGCAGGAGCATATTGCAGGCGTCGGCGATACGGCGCCCAACTTCACCATCACCACCACCGCCGGGCGAGACTGTGACTCCGCGGAATTTCGGCGGCAAGGTTCTGGTCCTGAATTTCTGGGCGAGCTGGTGTGCGCCGTGCGTGGAGGAGGCGCCGTCGCTCAACGAATTCGCGAAAACATTGAAGGACTCGGGCGTCGTGGTGCTGGGCGTGAGCGTCGATCGGAATGAGCAATCATTCCAGAATTTCGTGAAGCGGTTCGACGTGTCGTACCCCACGGCGCGCGATCCCGAGCAGGATCTGAGCTACCGCTACGGAACCTACAAGATCCCCGAGAGCTATATTATCGATCGCAACGGCAAAGTGGTGCGGAAGTACGCCGGGTTGCCGGAGCGCGACGGGCAGGCGATTTCGTGGATGGATCCGGAGCTGGTGGGTTTCGTGAAGTCGCTGCTGTAATGCAGAAGCACGAGTGGTATTCCGACACCGATCCGAAGGCCCTAGAGGTGTTTCTCGCCCGGCAGCGGACGATGACGGCGACCGAGAAGATAGAAGCCGTGTTTCAGCAGAATGAGCTGCTGCGCAGCTTATCGGAAGCCCGCGAGCGAAAGCTTCACCCGAACGCCACCGACCGGGAGATTTTTCTGCGCGTGGTAGCGCATCGGCTGGACCGTGAAAGCATGTTGCGGATGTATGGCTGGTATCCGGACGACGCGACTTGATATCGGATCTGCATGAGGCATTTCGGCAGTTAGTGGCCACGCTCGATTCTCTTGCGATTCCTTACATGATTGGAGGCTCTCTCGCAAGCTCGGTCCACGGAATCTATCGCTCTACGAACGACATTGACATCGTGGCCGCCGTTCGAGAAGAGCACGTCGCGCCTTTGATCGCTAATCTGGCCAAAGAGTTTTACGCGGACGCTGGCACGATCCGGGAGGCGTTGCGCTTGGGGCGGCCTTTCAATTTGATCCATTTCGCAAGCGGGTATAAATTTGATATCTTCCCGGCTGCGGGGAATCTCTACTTCGAAAAACAGTTGGAACGTTCTACGTCGCAGGAGGTGGCTTTGGGCCACGGCGAAAGCATGCTCTGTCCGATTGCGACCGCAGAAGACATAATACTGGCTAAGCTTGTCTGGTACCGCGCCGGCGGCGAGCAGTCCGAGCGGCAGTGGAATGATGTTCGGGGGATACGCTCGACGCAAGGGGCTCGATTGGATGGGGCTTACCTGAGACAATGGGCGGGATATTTGGGAGTACAAGATTTGCTGGAAAGGCTTCTGTCCGAGGATAGGCCCGCATGATTGCGCCTGACGCGCTGCAACAGATCGACAAGCTGCTGGGGCCGCGCGGGTACCTGGATCGCGCCGAAGACCTGAAACTGTACGAGTACGATGGCAGCGTCGACAAGGCTCTGCCCGAGCTGGTGGTTTTTCCGCGATCGGCGGAAGACGCAGCGGAGCTGGTTCGAATCGCGCACCTGCACCGCATCCCGATTGTGGGCCGCGGCGCGGGAACCGGGCTGAGCGGCGGCGTGATTGCGCGCGCGGGCGGGATCGTCATTTCGTTTGCGCGCATGAATCGCATTGTCGAAATCGATCTTGCGAACGAACGCGCCGTGCTCGAGCCGGGCGTCGTGAATCTGGAGATCACGCAGGCGGTGGAGCGCGACGGATATTTCTACGCGCCCGATCCCTCCAGCCAGAAGGCCTGCACCATCGGCGGAAATGTCGCGGAGAATGCGGGCGGTCCGCATACGCTGGCTTACGGCGTCACTACCAACCACGTTCTCGGACTGGAAACGGTCCTGCCCGACGGAACGCCGATGACGATCGGAGGCAAAGCGCCGGATATGCCGGGCTACGATCTGACGGGCCTGTTGACGGGCTCGGAAGGCACCATGACGCTGACGACCGGAATCATCGTGCGTTTGATGCGCCAGCCGGAGCTGGTGAAAACGCTGCTCGCGATCTACGACACCGTGGACGATTGCGCCGATTCGGTGGCTGAGATCACGGCGCGCGTGATCACTCCGGCCGCGGTCGAGATGCTGGACGGCGTCATGCTGCGGATGGTGGAGGAAGCCACGCACGCCGGCTATCCCATGGACGCGGCGGCGGTGTTGCTGATCGAGCTGGAGGGTTTGAAGGAAGCGGTGGAGGAACAAGCGGAGCAGATCGTGGACGCTTGCAAATGCTGCCGCGCGCGAGAGGTTCGCATTGCGCGTTCGGCCATCGAGCGCGAACTGCTGTGGAAGGGTCGCAAGAACGCTTTTGGCGCGGTGGGCCGCGTGAGCCCCTCATACTACGTGCAAGACGGCGTGGTGCCTCGCACCAAAGTGGCGCCGACGTTGCGCGAGATCCACAGGATATCGGAGAAGTACGGCCTGACGATCAGCAACATTTTCCATGCGGGCGACGGCAACATGCATCCCATCATCCTGTTCAATCACCACAAGCCCGGCGAGCTGGAGCGCGCCAAGGCGGCGGGCGACGAAATTCTGCGATTCTGCATCGCACAAGGCGGATCCATCACGGGCGAGCACGGCGTCGGCATGGAAAAAATGGAACTGATCGGCGAGCAATTTCCCGGAGAGACGCTGGACATGATCGCGCGGTTCAAGAACCTGTTCGATCCGGAATGCCGGTTAAATCCCGGCAAGATGCTGCCGACCGGGAAGGGTTGCATGGAGATCCGGCAGCCGGTGGGGATGGAAGTTTAACGCCCGGTTCATTGAATGGCCAGGGTCGCGGTGTTGCTGACTCGATCGCCGGAAGTAATCACGACCGGGGCGGATGCCGTGGCGGCAATGCCCGCGGGGATGGTGCAGTTGATTTGATCCAGTCCGAAATAGCCGGGCGCGGCGCCGGCAAACGTAACCGGGCAGTTCACGCCGGCGATCGTGACCGTGGGTTGTTGAACGGCGACATCCAATCCGCTGTCTGGGCCGGTGCCAGGCTTTGTGAGGCCCAGGCCGGTGGCGTAAAGCGCAACCCCGTCGCCGGCGTTCAGCGGATTATCGGCCGTCATCAGACTCAGGGCACCGTTGCTCACTTTGAGCGCGGAAGCCGGTCCGCTGCCGGAGGAGTCTTGCGTGAAAATCGACGGGCGCCGCGGCTTCAACATAGACGTTCACGGTATGCTGGCCTGCGCTGTTTTGCAACAGTGAGTTGCGCGAGACCGGACACGCTGATCGGAAGTACTGCGTCGATCTGCGTCGCGGAAGCGTAGTACAGCGGGATGGCCGATCCGTTCGCGAGCACCTGCGTGCCGGCCAATTCGACCGGGAAAGTCGACCGGTGGTTGAAGCAGTTTGATCCGCGAGATCGGTGCCGTAGACCGCGATCAACATCCCAGGAGCGAGGACCAGCGGAAATTCGGCTGCCGCCGCCGGGAAAACGCGTGTGACCAGAGGCCCGGGCTTTACGGTATAAGGCTCGGTTCCGCCCGCCGGCAGCGTGACGGAAGTGTGGTATTCATCCGGAGGTGACATTCAGCGACAGAGCGCCGGCCGAAATGAGATCGGTGAAGGCCAGGCCATCGGAAGTGTCGAGCTTCACCAATACGTTCGTTGGCGGGAAGCCGACAGTGGCCGAATCGATGTTCAGGTTGGAATCGTCGGCGCTGCGGGCTTGCTATAATGAGGCCGCCATCCACCGTGAGAAACGGATTGTCCTCCGGCGACGTGCCGACGGTCTGCCAATCGCTGGTTCCGCCAAGAACGAGACGATGATCTTCGCCGAATCGTGCGTCGCGGATTCGATGTCGGCGATGCCCGGTCGCATTTCCCGGGCACAGGTCGAAAATAGCTGACGATTCCGCCGCCGTCGATGTGGCAATAGGGGATCACGCGCGTGCGGCCAGGCAAGTAGAACCGGAGCGACGCACTGGTGAGCGCGACCACGCCGTCGTCAAATCCGGCGGGATTGCCCGTGCCTCCGCTTCCCGCGTTGCCCGCGGCTGCTACGGCATCCACTCCGCGCAGATCGTCGGTTCCCTGGTTCCAGGTATCCAGTCCGAACAGAAAACGCGCTGCCGCTGGCCATTTCGTGCACCTGATTGGTAACTCCCAGCAGGGACGCGATGGGTGTTCCGAAATTCGGGGCCGCAAGAAAGACCGCTTTGCGAACATGCGTCACCGCCGGTGGTTTAAACATCCCGGCAGCGTTTTGTTTTCCGCTCAGAGTAGCAGCGCAACACCAGGCCGCCCATGCTGTGGGCCACGACGTCCACCTGATCGACCGGCTGTCCCGTCGGTGTAACTCAACCCGGAGAGAAATTTGGCGAAAGCCGCGCCAAGATCCTCAATGCTGGCGGTGGGAGGCAAGCTGCACGTGCTGAAGAACAGGCTCACTTCGCCGTTGCTCTGGAGCACCTGATCGGCGATTCCGAAGGTGTCGGAAAAGTTCGACGGGCAAAGTTCCTGGTATCCATTGATGAACACCACGGGCGGCAGCGTAGTGCGCGGAATCGGCGTCCCGCTGGGAATGAGCTGGGCTCGCGCTTTGGTCAGCAGCAGGCCCGCCAGTAAACAAATGACTAACTCGGAGGCCGCTCATCCGCACAGCAGCCTACCGGGTGGGAACGGGTTGCAGCGCGCGGCTCTCGATGATGCGGTCGATCAAGCCGTATTCCAGCGCTTGATCGGGCTCCAGGATGTAATCGCGATCCACGTCGCGGCCGATGCGATCCACCGGCTGGCCCGTGGCGTTGGCGAGGATCTGATTGAGAGACTCGCGCATGCGCAGGATCTCGCGCGCATAAATATCGATGTCGGTGGCTTGTCCGCCCAGCCCGCTCATGGAGGGTTGGTGGATCAGGATGCGCGAGTGCGGCAGGCTGTAGCGCTTGCCTTTGTTGCCGCACGCCAGCAGTACGGCGGCCATGGAAGCGGCTTGTCCCACGCAGTAGGTCACAATGTCCGGCTCCACCAGGTTCATCGTGTCGAGAATCGCCAATCCCGCGGTGATCGAACCTCCCGGAGAATTGATATACAGCGAAATGTCTTTTTCCGGATCTTCCGCGGCCAGGAAGAGCATTTGGGCGATGATCAAATTCGCAACGTTGTCATCGATGGGCGTGCCCAGGAAAATAATGTTCTCCTTGAGCAGCCGCGAGTAGATGTCAAAAGCGCGTTCGCCGCGCGAGGTCTGCTCCACCACCATGGGCACGAGCACTGAATTCTGCATGGGACTCCGCATGGAACTGGGCTCCTTCATAAAACAACATGATACCGCGCCCGGCAAGCATGTACGCGCGGGGCTCATGATATGCTGAGTCCAAAGTGTTCAGCAGGCACTATCGAAAAGTCAAGGCCATCTTCGGGGCCACTGACGTTCTGCTTACTTCCATCGCCTTTATAGCCGCGTACCAGACGCGTGTGCGGCTGCATTTGGAAAAGACTTTCTTCATCGACTTTCCGGTGGCCGCGCTCTTGCTGGTTCTCTCGGCGGTGTGTTGGGTCGCCATCGGCTACTGGTTCGATGTTTACGAAAAACTCGACTCGGCGCATCCCAGCGTCGTGCTGCGCGATACGTTTCGCCAATGCGCGCTGGGCGCGATTTGCCTGGTGGTGATCGAATTCGTTTTGCGCCTGGACCTCAGCCGTCCGTTCGTGGTGCTGGTGGCGGTTTATGCCTGGATTCTGCTGTGCTTGTTCCGGATCAATGCCGCGCGCGTGATCGGCGGGTTGCGGCGCGAGTTCGGCGCGGCGCATTTCGTCATGGTGGTGGGCTCCGGCGAGAACGCGCTGCGCTTAGGGCGCGCGCTCGAAAAATCGTCGGACTACGGGATCCGTCTGATGGGCTTTCTGGATGACGAGCCAGGCTCCGGTGACCTGCCGATACAGGGTGCCGCTTGTCGCAAGAATATGAACGCTACGCGCTGTCGCGCCTGCCGGAGCTGCTGCGGCGGCAAGTGATCGACGAGATCATCTTCGCCGTCGACAGCCGCAAGCTCGGCGAGATGGAAGAGCTGTTCCTGCTGTGCGACGAACAAGGCGTCCGCACGCGCGTGGTGGTGGATTTCTTCCCACACGTCAATAGCCAGGTCTATCTGGACCGCTTGGGTTCTACGCCGCTGCTGACGTTTTCGGCGGCGCCGCATGACGAGATCCGCCTGCTGGCGAAACGCATCACCGATGTGGTGCTGGCCGCGGCCGCGCTGGTGCTGCTGTTTCCGTTCATGCTGCTGATCGCTTTGTTGATCCGGCTGACGTCGCCCGGCCCCGCGATTTTCCGCCAGGAGCGCTGCGGTTTGAATGGCCGCCGATTTGTGTTCTATAAGTTTCGATCGATGTGCGACAACGCCGAGGAGCTGAAAGCTTCGGTGGCGCACCTGAGCCACAAGCAGACCGCATTCAAGATCCGGAACGATCCGCGGCTGACCGGCGTGGGCCGCTTTTTGCGCAAGTTTTCCATCGACGAATGGCCGCAGTTGTGGAACGTGCTGAAGGGCGACATGTCGCTGGTGGGGCCGCGCCCGGCGGTTCCCGAAGAAGTGGAGAACTATCAAACCTGGCAGCGGCGCCGTCTGCGCATGCGTCCCGGTCTGACGTGCCTGTGGGCCGTGGCGGCCGCGACGCGCTCGATTTCGAAACCTGGATGAAGATGGACATGCAGTACATCGACACCTGGTCGCTGGCGCTGGATTGGAAGATCATTCTGCGCACCATTCCGCGCGTCCTCACGGGCCGGGGCGCATATTAGACACCCTGCGGGAAGATAATCGCGAGACAATAAGGACAGCTATGCATCTGGTTCCAACTCAAGACGAAGTGGTAGGCTTGCTGCGCCGCACCGGGGCTATTCGCGACGGCCATTTCGAATATCCCAACGGACTGCACGCCACCGAATACATGCAAGTGCAATTGGCGATGCGCTATTTTCAGCACGCCAAGGTGCTCAGCGTCGGACTCAGCCGGCTGCTGCGCGCGAATGCGGAAATTCGCGCCATGATTCCCGAGCTTTCCATCGTCTCGCCGGATACGGGCGGCTTGCCTGTGGCGTACGGCGTGTGTGAAGCGCTGCGCGCGCACCAGGTCTACTGGGCGGATCGCAAAGAAGAGCTCGGTTCCATGCGATTTCGCCAGTTTCTGGAGCAGACGCCCGGCGAGAAGGTGCTGCTGGTGGATGACATTCTGCGATCCGGCAAGAATCTGGGGGAACTGAAGCGCCTGGTGGAGTCGACCGGCGCCGAAGTGGTCGGGATGGCCGTGATTATCTATCAGCCCACGCCAAGGACAGTGGATTTCAGCCCGCTGCCGCTTTACTATCTCGCGCAACTGGATGCCACGTACTACAAAGACGCCGGATCATGCGAGCTGTGCAAACGAGGCGTGCCGGCGGAAAAGGTTTGGGTCTAAAGCGCGCGCTACCGGCTCCCTTACGGTCGCGGCTCGGTAAGCACCGATTCTGAGCCACGCGCGTGAGCAAGTGGTGCTACCGGCCGGCGGCCAGCGTTCCTTTTTGTTTGGCGATCTCGAGCAGCGCCGGATAGAATTGCACGAAAGTATTATCGACCGCAGCCGTGTTCGGCGTGGCAAGCATAACAGTCCTCGCTACGAGGCAGCATTTTGCCGCTGGTTGATTTGCCGAATCCGAAGAACGCCCAGCCATTTCCTGGAAACTTCGCCAGGTCCTTCACTTCACCCTCGATACCCAGCACATCCGTCTGATATGAGCCGCCCTTATTGATGGAGCCCTTGCTGGCCGATGCCCGCACCTCCAGCACGAGCATGGTTTTGTCGGGCCATTTGCCGGTCGCGACAAAGGACCGATACGCGGCGGGATTCACGAATACGTTTGTAAATGCCGGTTCATCGTGTCCGGCCATTGCCGCGTAAGTCATGCCCAGCCCAGAGCTCAAGAAAACCCATTCGCGATAATCGCTGGGAAGTGTCAATTGCCCGTCGCTTGTGTAGCGCGGCTGGGCACTCAAACACCTGAGCACGCACGTGAGCAAACTCGCTGCGAGAAATGCCCGGGCTGCGATGTGGGGCATGGCCGAGTTTACCATTCGAGACAATTCAGCATGAAACCGCGCTCGAGCTGGATTGCGTCTTTTCACCAATCTTTGGGCGGGAGCGAGGGCATGTCTCATGTTGCGGCGAAGTTTACTCATTTGCGCGGCTTGGCTACTGGCGGCCCAAACACGAGCGCCAGCGCAAACAGACGATGAGCAAGTCTACGATCTTGGGCCAGGCGTCACGGCCCCGCGGGTCATCAAACAGACCGCTCCACAGTATCCCAATGGCCGGGGCGTGAGCGCCAGCGGGTCGGTGATTATCGCGCTCATCGTGAGCTCGAAAGGCGTTCCCAGGGACCCGCACATCGTGAAAAGCCTCGACAAGGATCTGGATCAAAGTGCGATCGAAGCTGTGAAAGAATGGCGCTTCGCGCCGGCTCAGAAGGACGGCAAAGCCATCGCGGTCCGCGTCAGCCTGCAGATTCAATTTCACTCGATGTGATCTAGCGCTCGCCGAAGCTGTAGCCTACCCAGACCATGGCTTCAGGCACGGAGTCGCTGCCGAACTGATTGGTCAGGCCGGGCACGTAGTGATAGTCGAACTCGGGCTTTACGAATATGTGCGAGGTCAAGAAGATATTGACGGCGACTCCGACGTGCACTTGAAAATGATTCGCGTTGCCAACGGGCTCAGTGGTCGAGGTGCAGACCGCCGTTCCCACGCATCCGCTCTCGGTGTAGGCAAAGCTGGTGCGCGCGCCTCCAATTCCGCCCAGGAATTGCAAGGAAGCCCGCTTGGTTGCGATGGGCGCGTAAATGCCGTTGACATCATAGAACGTCTGGCGGGACGACAGCGGGCCATAGGTCTCGCGCGACGGCTGCAAATTAGCCTCGAAACCTACGCCAAAATGCTTATAGAGCATCAAGTCGCCGCCAAAGCCGAGAAAGAATCCGTCCAGCTTGGGGAGAGACTGACAGTTGGGGTCGCCGGAGCTCGGGGTGCAGGAGCCGAAGGGGTTCAGCGATGAGGCATTGTCTATGCCGCCTGAGTTGGCGCTGTCCCACGCGGTTCCAAATCCGAGATTGACGTCAAACGAGGTTTGAGCGCTGGCTAGCGATGCTCCAAGCAAGAGAAGTGTTGTCCCGGCGAGACTAAGTTTGGCTATCGACATATGACCGGTAGACGTACCAATGAGATCGAGGTTTCAAACGTGATTTCGCGGGAGCCTTGTGATAAATACGAAACGTTACAAATACGAATACCGGCTCCCTGACGGTCGCGGCTCGGTTACGATCGCGGCTCTAGAATCCGCCTTGCGGGCGATAGCCGGGCCGCGCGCGAACGCGATACTTCTTGCCGACGTCGGTCACGATCTCGACATTGATCTTGCGGAATCCCTCGTTGGGATTCGGCTGCGGATAATACGTAATCGTGTAGCTGTTGCCGAGATCCTCGCGAATCGATTCGAAAGCTTCCACCTGCTTCTGCCAGGTCTTCGCGAAATACGCCTTGCCGCCCGTGCGCGTGGAGATGCGCTTAAAAACATTGCTGGAGGTCGGGATCCTTTGAAACGTCGTTGGTGGAGATGACATAGATGGGAATGCCATCGTCTTCGGCCACCGCGCGCACATCGTCGGGAGCGATCAAGCTGGCGTTGTCCGGCCCGTTGGAAAACACGATGATCACTTTGCGCCCGGGCACCTTGGAGGCGTCGCGCAGCGTCAGCAGCAGGCCGTTGTACAGCGCCGCATCGTCGCCCGCCACCGCCTTGCGAAGGCCGAAAATCGCATCGTTGCGATCGTGCGTGAGAGGTGCGGGCCGCGAAAGATTGCGGCTGAAAGTGTAGACCGCAACGGAATCCGATTTGTCCAAGCCGCGCACGAAATCGGCAATGGCGTCGGAAGCATAAACAAATCCGCGGTACATGTAGTTGCTGGTATCGAAGAGCACGAACACGTTGGTACCGACAAAAGAGTCGGAGCGCACTTCGGTAGAAGTGTCACCGGCATCGAGGCCACTGGCTTCGTTGGACGCAACCAACGGCTGCACCGTCCCATTTTCCAGTACCCGCACGGGAGGTTTGTTGCCTTCTCCGAAGGTATTAATCTTCTGAGCGATGCCGTCCTCGGTGAGGTGGAAATCGCTGGGTTTCAGTCCGTTGATGTAGTGACCCTTGCTATCGGTGACGGTGAAACTCAACACCACCATGTCGACCTTCACGCGAAAGGTCGGCCGCTGTTCCTGGGCGAACAATGCCAGGGAAACTGCCAGCAAGGCCGCGAAAGCGCCAATGAATATGCCACGATTGAACTGCAAGATTGCCCTCCGAAAATAATAGCTAAGAACCAACAACTAACAACTAAAAACCAGCCGCTGCCGTTAAACGTTTTCGCGCCTTCTCGCGGACGTCCGCGCCAACTAGCCGCAAGGACCGCAGCAGCGCGGGCCAGTCGTCCAAATTAGTGGCGAAGATTCGTTCCACGGTCTGGCGTGTCCAATCCGGAACCAAGACATTGAGATCGCCCGGCGCCAGATACAACTGGTCGGCCAGAGCCGCGTAATACAGCAAGTTCGATTCCCAACTCTCGGCCAAGATTCTGCTGGAATAGCCCATCAGCGTGGGGAACGTCCGGAGGCCGAGCAATTCCGGGGAGTACGAGTTGGCCAAGGTCGGTTTGGGTGTGCCGAAGGTGCGCGAAATCGTGTCATAGTTCAGTAGCCGCGGCGACTCAGCGGCCTCCCGGCGGATCTCGGCCGCGATCGGGCTGCCGGCTGGATCTGCCGTCCCCATATCGCGCGCAACCGCGAACAACTCGGCCGGCATCACTGTGTCGAGCGCGGCACTGACGCGTCCCTGGTCCAGCAATTCTCGTATCTGAGCGACGCGCGCGGGCATTGCGTACTGGCTGAGCGCATCCAGAACCGCTTGCCGGCGGCCGGCGTTCAAGGCGGACTCCGCAAACAACGTCTCGGCGTAATCCATGTGGAGCGCGACCCAGTGCAACTGCGCGGGCGTGACGTTCCACCAGCGCGGAATAGTCGCGGTAAGCAGGAGCTGCGGAACCAGGTCGCCCCAGATCAGAGCCTGCTCGCGCGATGGAATCAAGAAGTTTTGCTCGGCCTCAGCCAATGCATAAGGCAGGCTGATAAGCGATCCCACCAGCTTTCCGCCCCCGCTGTTGGGCCAGCCGCCTGCCAGCACTTCGGTCTCTTTCCAGGTGGCATTGACTCCCTGCAGGCCGACGAAATCATGGCCGCGAACGAACAACGGATTGGTATAGAGGACCTGCGCTCCCGGCGGCGCGTAGTGCACGTAGTTCATCCCCACCAGGGTGTCGCGCAGAAATGGCGCCATCACGCCGCGAATCTCGTCCAGTTTCTTGGGATCGGCGCCCGCATGATCGATGAACGCGCGTAGATTCAGTTTTCGTTCCGCTTCGATGTGCTTCTCCGGCCAGTAGCCAAAGCTTAAGGAATTGCTCTCGGCGCCGCTCAACGAACTGCGAGGGAGCTGAATTTCTGAGATCCGCGCCGCTGTTTTGGTAATGAGCGCGCTGTTCACTTTCTCGCCTTTGGCGAGTCCTTCGAGATGATCGACAAGATCGAAAATCGAGGTGAGGGAAATGAGCCGCTGCGCCTCAAAGATCCGAATCATGTCCTCGACCAATTGGTTGTGCGCGTCCGAAACGTCGGACTGCGCAGTGCCGGCTAGCAGATCGAGCATGCGATCCTGGGCCGAAACGCCGGCGGGCGAGTTGGTGGCGGCCAACAGGGTTTGCACGCCTTCGCGCCCCGCGTCGAACACGTCTCCCTCGCTCTTCACCTTGCTGAAGCGCGTCAAGATGCCGGCGAGCAGCCGGTCACGATCGGCCGGAGCGATCGAATTCTGGCGGCAAAAAATCTGCCAGAGCCCCACCAGCGCTTGGAGAGTTCCAGCGGCGTCCGAGTGGACCGCGGCATCCCGGATCTGGTTAATACTTTCCGCGGTGTCCAGGAATTGATTGATTGTGTTGCCGGAAATATCGGAGACTTCGGCGAAAATCGGATACTGCGCGCCGAACGAGCGGAAGTCGCGCGCCAGCCGGTCTGCGGTTTTCGGATCAAGCGGTGTTTGGCGGTGGCGGTCCACGTCGCTCAATGCCATGAAGATCTTAAGCGGCTGATTCTCCACAGACTTGCGGCAGAGCGCGAACAACGCCTCGATGACGTCGTCGGGATCCTTCCAGCCTCCCGCGGCCTGGCTGAGCTTGGTGTCGTACTTTCCGCTCCCGGAGGGATGTTCGATAAACAGCGTCCGCCAAACATCCAAGCTTCCCGGGATATGCGGCTTGCCGTCGGAATCCAGGCGCAGGCGCGCGGTCAATAGCATCATGTCGGTGTTCGAACGGAACACGGGCCGCGCGGGGCCGGGGCTGGTTACCTTGCCGCGGATGGCCGCATAAAATCGTTTCATGCGCTCGGGTTCGGTCAGATAGGCTTGAACCGGGCCATTCGCTGGATTGTTGCTGATGCGCAGCAGCGCGTCAAAGTAGCTGGCCAGCCATCCGTCCTCGCGCATGACCAGGTGCTCGAAAAACGGTCCCGGCTTGTCTGGTCCAGCTCCTACCAGCTCAGCCCAGGCTCTCTCGGAACGCGCGCCTCCAGGTACCACCGCCCGGCCGTCGCGAACCTGGAACATCCCTCCATAGAAATCGAGCACATGCGCGTAGGCGCGAATCTTTTGCACCGTAGTGCTCTTGCGCAGTTCCTCGGAAGCGGCTGGGTCGAGCTTCGAAAGCCCGAGGTATAAGCGGCACAGCGAGGGATCGCTGAGAAAAGCGTCGATGAACTCCTGGCTCTGGCGGTCCTTCGCCGATAGCCAGTAATCCTGCGTATAAAGGATCGGAATCTGCGTCGGCTTGTAGTCGTAAGTGAAGGGGCGATTATTGCGGAGGTCCTGCTCCAGTTCAGCCAGCGGGAAACCGGAGTCGATGGTCAGAAAGGCGCGAGTGGCGTTGAGCGTTTCCAGCACTACGTCGCTGCCGCACCCTCCGCGCATACGATAACCGAGCACGCGCAGCAACTCGCCGGTTTGCGAAGAGTCGCAGGTCTCAATCTTGATTGCTCCGCTGGAATCCGCCAGTTTTTCCAATTCCCGGGCCTGTGACAAGTAACGGATGATTAGCTTGAGATATTCGGTCTGCTCGAGCACAACACCGCTCCCGGCGGCCTGATAACCGTTCGTGACGATGTTGCGAGCCAACGCCGGCAACACGTCGTCAGGCGGCGTCTCGGGAGCCAGCGCCGCCATGCGGGAAAAGGAATTCAGGGGTCCGGGAATCGCGATGGTCTGGCGCTTTTCCGGAGCGGAAGCGGCGCTTTGGGAAAATGAGAAATCGCTGCCGCCCGAGGTCCGATAATCATCCAAGTGATGCTGAGCGCGGTCGCGATCTCCGGCGATCAGATCCAGGAGGACCAACCGCCGGGCGGCGAACTCACGTTGCTCGCCCTTAGCGCCATCCCAAACTTTCTCGTAAGCGTCACGCGCGGCGGGATCGCGATGGCGGTCCAGAAATTCGGCATAAGCGAGCTTCGCATCTACTCCGCCGTTTTGCGCGGCGTGCTGCAGGTAGTCGCGTGCTTCCGCGGCTTCCCCTTTGCTCTCCATCTGCCATGCGCGGGCGGTGAAGTCCTCCGCAGCCGGCGCTATAACAACACCAAAAACGCTAAAAAGAGAAATGAATGCCGTTACGAGGGCTTTCATGGAGGGTATGTTCCTTTCCCGTCCCGGTCTCCACTGATCCACGCACCCGACCAACCGAACCCACCCGGCGCGCCCTTGGCTAATTACTGTATCACTGGCGACGCTCTGGCCGCTGGAAGGACGTTTTATCCGCGGCGCGCTAGGTCATTGATGTGAAAACAGGTTGGATCGCGTGCGTTTTTTTGTTGGGCGCGGCTGCCTGCGCCACCGCGTCGAAAATCCCCGCGGGCACTCAGATCCAAATCCGGCTAACGACGGAAGTAAACTCGGCGACGGCCAAAACGGGTCAAACTTTTGGGACCCTGGTGATGGTGCCAGTGATTGTTAATGACCGCATTGCGATGGCCGCCGGGGCCATCCTGGCCGGTGACGTGAAGGAAGCGACGCCCTCCGTCCAGCCAGACGATCAGGCCATGCTGGCTTTGGCATTCGATGAGATCCGCGATGCCCGCGGTGCCAAAGCGCCCATGTCGGCGAAGCTCGCGAGCATCGATAACGCGCGCGAAACAGTGGACGACCAAGGGCGCATTCAGGGCATCGTTGCATCCAAGACGGGCTCCGGCCGGCTGGATCAAGGAATCGGCAAGGTCGCGGAAAAGTACCCGGATTTTGCGGACATCCTGGGCACCGGGAAGCAGGCCGTGCTGAAGGCGCCGGATGGCAACATCGACTATAAACCCGGCGTGGAGTTGACCATCGAACTGAGTAAGCCCATGGAATGGAACGGAGCCGCGAACGTCGCGAGCGTGAGTTCGATCGAACCACAGGAGGGCTGCTTCAACTGGTGAACCGGCAGCCCTTCCGGACCGAGACTCAGGCAGGCGGGAAGCTGTCGGACGTCACGAACCCGATGTTTCTCGGAAGCGAGCAGGAACTCACTGACGCGTTTCAAAAGGCCGGTTGGTCGGTAGCGGCGAAGCTGAACGGCGTGTCGAAGCTGGAAACATTCCGCGCCATGGCAGAGAATCGCGGCTATCGGGAAGCGCCGGTATCCGTGCTGCTTCTGGACGGTCAGCCGCCCGATTTGGTGTTTGAAAAAACCAATGACACTTTCGCGGCGCGGCATCACCTGCGTATCTGGCGCCGGCCTGGACAATTCGACAGGCAGGCCATTTGGGTATGCTCGGCGACGCACGATACCGGCATCGAATTTTCCGATCAACAGCGCACCTTTATTCATAAAATCGATTCGCACCTCGACCTGGAAAGGGCCAAAGTCGTGAGCGACCTTTTGCTCACCGGAATGTTGCGGGGCCTTGCGCTGGTGCAACGCGCGGGATGGCCCGAAAACCTGTTCAACGCTACAGGCGATGCCTTGATGCCGACGGCGCCATGGCGGTGATCCGCTTTTAAGTTCTCCTCTATAATTGGGGCTTGACTGAAAAGCCTAGAGTCTTCAAATACTACGACCTGCTTGCAAGCATCTTCATCGTAGTGCTGGTGATTTCGAACCTGGTGGGCCAGAAGATCTGCGCGTTTGGCCCGTTACGCGTCAGCGGAGGCCAACTGTTGTTCCCGATCACCTACATCTTCGGCGACATTTTTACCGAGGTGTATGGCTACGGCGGATCGCGGCGAGTGATCTGGATCGGCTTCGCCGCGAATGCGCTGTTGGCCGGCCTGGGCAATCTGATCGTCGCGCTGCCGGCCGCGCCTGAATGGAAAAATCAGGAGGCGTTTGCAATCGTTTTTCATCAAGTCCCGAGGCTGGTGATCGCGAGCCTGATCGCCTATTGGTTCGGCGAATTCGCGAACTCGTTCACGCTCGCCAAGATGAAGCTCATCACGAGGGGCCGCTATCTCTGGACGCGAACCGTTGGGTCGACGGTGGTGGGACAAGCAGTGGATACGGTGATCCTGGTGATCATTGCTTTCAGCGGAGAGGTAACCACCGCGGGGATGGTGCGGTTGATTCTGTCCGCGTACCTGTTCAAAGTGGTGTATGAAGTAGTCGCGACGCCTGTTACTTATGCGATCGTCGGCTTCCTCAAACGCAGCGAGGGCATCGACACGTTCGATTACAAGACGCGCTTCACGCCTTTCGCCACGGAAATCTAACCCTTTTGCGTGAGTTTCTCGCAGAGTTCATCGATCCGCGCCGATTCCCGCTGGACGAGATTGAACGCCAGCGCCTTCAGGGCAGTGATGTTCTCAGGGCTTGCGTTGTCGAGCCCGTGGTTGTGGCTGTCCAGCGTGGTCTGAAACCGGTAGTAGCGCTGGCATTGCGGGGACGTGCCGGGCAGCAACTGGCGGAGTTGATAATCCACTGTGCGGCTAACGCCGTCGAAGACGACATCCAGCACGGACGGGGCCCATCGTATGGCTCCCCAATCCTTGGTCTGCTCGTAGGGCAGGCAGGAGTTTAACTCACCGGTGCCGAGTGAGACCACCAGGAAATCCGTGGCGTCCGGTTGAGTAGTGCGTGCTTCTACCAGCGCGCAGGCGGCGGGATTATTGGCAAATACGCCGCCGTCAATGAGCGTGTAGTGATCGGTATAGGTTCCAGAAGGCAGTTTCATGGGCTCGAAGTAGGTGGGAGCGGCGGATGTGGAGCGGGCTACTTCACGCGCCGCGAAATTGTAATCCGAGCGTTCGCGTGCGATCGCGCTGCGGAAGAAGAACGGAAAGCTGCGCTCAATTTCATAGCTGGTAATCAGTACATCCGTGACTGCGTCGCTCAGCCGTGAGTTGCCGAAGTATTCGAGCAGCACCTGTTCGATACCAGCCGCCGGGTATTTCGCCCGCTGCAAATTGCCGCAAGCCACAATCCTGTGCCAGAGACGCCGCGAAAAGATCCGGTTCCCATCTCGCTCGTACATTTCGACCAGTTGACTCGCCGCATAGAGCGGCGCCGGCGGGGTCTTGGGAATCGCGAGCCCAAGTGCCAGGATTCCGCCCGTGGACGTTCCGGCGATCAAGTCAAACAGGCAGGCGATAGGACGCTCAGTGCGCTTCTCGATTTCGGCCAGCAGCATGGCTGGAATGATCCCGCGAATGCCACCGCCGTCGATGGAGAGGATCTTGATCATTCGCGAAAGAAGGCCGCATGAAAAACGCACGGACCGCGGCGCGAGGCTGTTGTCCTCGCAGGAGCAATCACCGCGGCCCGTGCGCTTCCGCCATCACCCAAGCCAAGGGTAAGGCGCGCGCGGGCTTGCGGTAGCGGAGACAACGTTCAACTGGAGGGAACGGCAGGGGAAATAAATCGAGGGGAGTGGAGACTGGACGCTAGATGTCTTTGAACAGCTCTTCGGAGGAAATTTCAAAATCGACCTCAGGCAACTTAAGGCTGGGATGCTGAAGCAGCCCGGCTTCCGTGTATTCCCACAGGCGCTTGCGCTGCGGATCGACCAGCCAGACGTGTTTCACGCCCCAGCGCCGGTAGTCTTCGAGCCGCTCCGTCAGATCGTTATAGCGGTCATCGGGCGAGACGATTTCAATAGCCACGTAGGCGGGCTTGATCCCGTAGCGGCCTTCGGGGCGCGCGTCCAGGTAGACCGCAAGGTCGACGACTCGAAAAAGCCGCGGTTCAATCCGTACCCGAAGTTCCGTCATCGCGACGAGTCGAACTCGCCTCGATAGGATTACAAACAAGGCAGCCAGCAGGGCTTGAATTTGCGAGTGAATTGGTGTTGGCAAGGCTCTTTCCACGAGCTCCCCGTGGACGTAGTCCGGTTCCGGGCGGTCGTCGAATACCAGGCCGAGGTACTCTTCCACGCCGATCTGCGTCCTTGCCAGCATCTGTATCCATCATACTCGTCCGCGGCCAGGCAAGGCCGGCCCGGGGGAACCCGAAAACGTCCTCAGTTGAAAATGTTTGACCGCCTGTGTTATGTCTACCTAAAGTGGGAGGTTGTTCCCTATGGCATCAACAGTCTGGAAAGGGCATCTTACTTTCGGCCTGGTTTCTTTTCCCGTGAAGCTATTCACGGCCGCGCGCAGCGAAGGCATCAGCTTTAACCAGCTCCACAAGAGCGATAACTCGCGCATCAAACAGGTGATTTACTGCCAGGCGGAAGACAAGCCCATTCCGCGTAGCGAGATCGTCAAAGGCTACGAGTACGAGAAGGACCACTACGTTGTCATCGAGGACGAAGACATCAAGAAGATGGCGCCGTCCACTGCCAAGGTGATGGAGATCCTCGAATTCGTAAAGGCCGTAGAGGTGGACCCGATCTATTTCGAAAGCTCATTCTACATGGCCCCGGACGACGCTGGCCAAAAACCGTACGCGCTGCTCTACGACACCTTGAAGCGCACCGGTTACGTGGGTGTGGCGAAGATCGCCATGCACAACCGCGAACACATCGTCATCTTCCGGCCCGGCGCCCACGGGCTGCTCATGCACACCATGTACTACGCCAATGAAGTCCGGCGCGTAGAGGAATTCCGCACCGACACCGGCTTGGTAAAGGATCAGGAACTGAAGCTCGCCGAGATGTTGGTTGAATCCCTGGCTGCTCCGTTTGAGCCGCAAAAATATCACGACACCTACCTGGACAATCTCCAGGCGCTGATCGACGCCAAGGTCAAGGGAGAAGAGGTAGTGACGCCGCCCGCGGCAGAGCCGGCCAAAGTGATCGACATCATGCAGGCGTTAAAGCAAAGCCTCGCGGCGGCCAAAAAGCCACCTGCATCGGTTGCGACGCTGGGCGATCAAGGCGAGAAAAAAGCCGCGTCCGGCAAGAAGAAAACCGCGCGCGGTTAGCACGTTCTGTCGGGCTATTTGCCAACCCCGGAACTATTTGCCAACCCCGGAGCTATTTGCCAACAAGGTGCTGCAAGTCGCGATTGTTTTCCTGGCAAATGTATTCCATCAGCTCCTGGCCGGGCGCCCAGCGCGCTGTCGTCACCGTGGTCCACGGTTTGGTGTAGTAATCGGGATCGTCGATAGTCGCTTCCAGACGCAACGTGTTTGAATCGGGCCGCGTGAACTTTTCAGTCACATGCAGCTTTTCGCCATGCCCGTGACCCGCGGCATCCAGCCAGGTTCTGTCGTTCATTCCGACGGTATCTACCACCAGCGTGTCGCCTTCCCAGCGGCCGACCGAATATCCCAAGTAATCGGGGTTCGGATCTTTGGGCTGCTGGCGTCCGTCCATCCAGATGATGCGCCACACGTGCGCGCCGCCTTCATAGATGAAGAGGATGCGGTCGGGCATCTGGAAAATCTCGGTCGGATACGGCGTGTACATCATGCGCGGAACGCCGGGTGGCAAGCAGAAGCCCTCTGGATCGTCCTTGGAATGAGTCTCTGTGGCTTGGTCAAAAAACTTTTTGCCTAGCGCGTTGAACGGCACCACCACGGGACCACCGTCCGGCGCCCGCCCCTGCTTCTGCATATCGATTATGTAAGGCACTTGCCACATGCCCTTCGCCAAGCCGCCGAAATCCGGCTTGCCGGCGTTGACGCCGTAGAAGGGATTGTCGGGCAACCTTGGCGCGGGTCCGGGCGGCGGTCCGGGTGGTCTGCGCGGTCCTCCAGGGCCTGCACCGCCTGGCCCCTGACCTCCTGGCGTGCCCAAGGATGGATCGGGAGGTGGCCCTTGCTGGCCCCACGCGGGAATTAGCGATACTGCAGCGACAAATGCCGCGGTTGCGAACGAAGCAATCAATCGATGAGCCATGCAACTACCTTACTTGGACGGCGGCGCTGCCTTCAATGCCACGTCCCAATGTTCGGCGATCTTGCCGTTGTCGATGCGGAACATATCAAACCAAGTGGTGGTATATTTTTGTCCCGGTTTCACAGGATCATCATACTCGCGCACGAACGACAACGTCACGAAGTCGCCTTCAGCTTGGATCGCGACCAGGCCGGGAAGCGTGTCCTGCACCTGCAGCGGTCCGCCCCGCTTCGAGAAATACGCCTTGAAGCCGGCGATGCCCGTGTCGGCATTCGGATTGTGCTGGATGTAATCCTGCTTCATGTACTTGTCGGCATCATCCAGGTGATGCGCGATCAGCACGACGCGGAAGAAGTCGTAGGCCAGTTTTTTGTTGGCGGCCAGCTTGGGATCCTTGCTCTTGAGCAGCGCGGCCTGATCCGGGGCCGGCACAACGGGCAGCGCGGCGAACAAGGGCGCGGCCAACAGAGCGAGCGAAAGGGTCCAAGCGAATCGAGTCATGTCGGCCACCGAGTTTATCACAGCATGGTTCGTGGTTTATCACAGCCTGGATCGTTGTTTATCACGGCATGGATCGGGCACGCAGCAGTTCTTCGGCGTACAGCGCGCCCGCCGGCGTCTCTTCGTGTTTGAAGAAAACGTAAGCATCGCGGCCCGATTCGAGCACTTTTTGCACTGCCCGCGGCGATCTCCGCGCGGTCCTCAGGCGAATACTCCGGCATCCGCAATCGTGAATAGACAAAACTCGACGTGATCACTTTCGGGATCACCAGCTTCTCGGATTCCGCCAGACACAGCGCCACGCCGTGCTTTTCGAGCAGGCCATACACACCGTCGGTGAGCCAGGATGCGTGCCGGAACTCGAATGCGCAGGGCACATCGCGTGGCAGGGTCGCCAGAAAATCGGCCAACAAAGCCTCGTCGCATTTCAAGGCCGGCGGAAGCTGGAACAGCACGGGTCCGAGCCGGCGCGCCGTTCGCAGCGGATCGATAGCCCGAAAGAAGACCTCCGTGAACTCGGACGGCTTCAGCCGCAGGATATGCGTGATTCGCATGTGCGCTTTCAGCGGAAACACGAACCCGGGATGCGTGTCGTTCACCCAATTTTCGAGCGTTGAAGCCGAAGGCAGCCGGCGGAACGTGTAGTTGACCTCCACCGCGTTCAGCCGCGTCGCATAGTACGACAGAAACTTCTTGGCGGGCAGCTTCTCGGGATAGAACTCGGGCTTCCAACTGGGGTATGCAAATCCGGAAGTTCCTGAGTACAGGGTAGGCATTAAAGTGGCGTTGGCATCAAAATCGCGGCATCCCGGGCCGTGCGCGCCGCATCCCATACAATAGTGTAAACAGCAGTGACTCCGCAAAAGGCTCCTGAAAAACGATCGTCCGAACGTCTTCGCGAATTGTGGCCCGACATCCGCGAGATGATGCGGCCGCGCCGCAAGATACTGGCGATCGGCTTCGTGCTGATGGTGATCAGCCGGGTGTGCGGGCTGGTATTGCCGGCCTCTTCGAAATATCTGATCGACAACGTCATCGGCAAAGGTCAACTATCCCTATTGGCTCCCTTGGTGTTGGCGGTCTTGGGCGCCACCATCATCCAGGGCGCTACCGGGTTCACCATCACGCAGTTGGTATCCAAAGCCGGTCAACGCTTGATCGCCGAACTGCGGGCGAAGGTACAGGCGCACATCGGCCGATTGCCGGTCGCGTATTTCGACGCTAACAAGACGGGAACGCTGGTGGCGCGCATCATGACCGACGTGGACGGCATTCGCAATCTGCTAGGCACCGGCTTGATCGAGTTCGCCGGCGGGCTTCTCACCGCGGTGCTGGTGCTCGCGCTTTCTGCTGCGCATCAGCCCGTTGCTGACCGGCATCGCGCTGGTGATCGTGGTCGGATTCGCGCTGGCGTTGTGGAGGGCTTTCGGGACCATCCGGCCAATTTTTCGCGAGCGAGGCAAGATCAACGCCGAAGTTACCGGGCGGCTCACCGAATCACTCGGCGGCGTACGCGTGGTGAAGGGCTATCATGCCGAAGAGCGCGAAGAAGAGGTGTTCCAGACCGGAGTGCAGCGGCTGCTCTCCAATATCCTGAAAAGCCTGACCGCGACCTCGTTCATGAGCCTTTCGGCGACGGTGCTGATGGGAGCCGTGGGCGCCGTCATCATGTACGTGGGCGCGCGCCAGATCACCGCGCACGTGATGACTCTCGGGCGACTTCGTTACGTTCACAGCGCTGCTTGCGTTCCTCATCGCTCCCATGTTCCAGCTGGTCAACATCGGAACGCAGCTCACAGAGGCGCTGGCCGGCCTGGAGCGCACGCGCGAGGTGCTGCGCGAACGTCCCGAGGACCAGGACCCGCACCGCGTCGTTTCATTGCCGCCCATGACCGGCCAGGTGATCTTCGATGGCGTCAACTTCGCCTATGACACCGGAAAAGAGGTGTTGCACGAGGTCTCGTTCCGTTCCGAGCCAGGTACGGTAACAGCGCTGGTAGGCCCGTCAGGGCTCCGGCAAGTCCACCATCATCGGGTTAATCGCTGCGTTTCATGGACCGGAATCGGGAACCGTGCTGGTGGACGGCGTGGATCTTTCCACGGTTCGTCTGGACTCGTATCGCACGCAGCTTGGCGTGGTGCTCCAGGAAACATTTCTGTTCGACGGGACCATTTGGGAGAATGTCTCATTTGCCCGCCCCCACGCCACCAAGGAGCAAGTTCTCGAAGCCTGCCGTATCGCGCGTGTCGACGAGTTCGCCGAAGGCTTCGAAAAGCAGTACGACACCATCGTGGGCGAGCGCGGCGTGAAGCTCTCCGGGGGCCAGCGCCAGCGCGTCTCCATCGCGCGCGCAATTCTAGCCGACCCGCGGATCTTGATTCTCGATGAAGCCACATCCAACCTGGATTCCGAATCCGAAGGCATGATCCAGGAGGGCTTGGGCTACTTAATGCAGGGCCGCACGACTTTTGTCATCGCGCACCGCTTGTCCACCATCCGGCGCGCCGATCAGATTCTGGTGGTGGAGTCTGGGCGCATCGTGGAGCGCGGCACGCACTCTGAGTTGTACGCGTCACATGGCCGGTACTACGACCTGTACACGAAGCAGCATGGCATCGAAGCGAATCTGTTCCTCGCGCCGGGCGAAGGTGATGATCAAACTGCCGTCGATGGCTCAGCCCGGGCAGCCGGCGCGCCCGCCGGCAATCGCAACGTGCTGTCGGAAACAGTGCGCCTCTTAGGCGGCTAAAAACCGCTTGCTTACGCGCGCGGCTCGGTAACACGCGGAATTCACTGAGCCGCGCACGTAAGTAAGCGGTGTCTTAAATCGGCCTAACTTTTGCGGCGAATCACGCCATCCAGGCTGAACGCTCCCGGACCGGCCAGCACCAAGTACAAAAAGAAGAAGCAGTAGAGTACGGTGATCTCGCCGCCATTGAGCAGCGGAAAAAGCCAGGGCCCCATGTGGATGTGCACCCTAAAATAAGCTACGGCCATCTCGCCGCACAGAATAAACGCCACCGGCCGCGTGAATAGCCCAAGAAGGATGAGCGGACCGCCGATGATTTCGATGACCCCGGCGAACCACAACATGGAATACGTGGCCGCTGCGTGCCCGCCTAATCCTCCAAGCGCGCCGAACTTTTGTGCGCCATGCAGCGTGAAAGTGAATCCGGCGATGATGCGCAGCAGTCCCAGTGCATGGGATTCCAACGAAAAAGTTCCTCGGGCCAAGACGTTCCCCCTTTTATTTATTCACCACTCTGTTGTAGCAGCTTGGCGACCAGCGCCGTCCAGCCGGTTTGATGACTCGCTCCCAGGCCCGCGCCATCGTCGCCGTTGAAATATTCATAGAACAAAATGTTATCGCGGAAATGCGGATCACTCTGGAACTTTTCCGCTCCGCCAAAAACCGGCCGGCGTCCGTGCTCATCGCGCAAAAATAGATGCGATAGGCGGCGGGACAATTGGCTCGCCACTTCCCCCAGATGCATCTTCACGCCGGACCCGCTGGGAAACTCCACCTGGAACTCGTCGCCAAAATAATGGTGGAAGCGCTGCAGCGATTCGATCATGAGGTAATTGACCGGAAACCAGACGGGCCCGCGCCAGTTGGAATTTCCTCCGAACAGGTTGGTTCTGGACTCCGCCGGCTCGTAGTCCACGCGGTACTCCTGTCCATCCGCCCGCAAAATGAAGGGGTGGTCCTTGTGATACCGCGAAATGCCGCGAATACCATAAGGCGACAGAAACTCGTTCTCGTCCAGCATATATTGCAGCATGCGTTGCAACCGCAAAGGATGTACCAGCGATAGCAGCCTGCGCTCGTCCTGTCCCTGGCGCGTAACGGAAGCGATGTTGAGGCACAGGTCGGGACGATGCTTGATGAACCACAGCATGCGCCGCTTGAAGCCCGGCATGCGATCGAGCACCTCGGGATCCAGCGTTGCCACGGCGAACAGAGGAATCAATCCCACCAGCGACCGCACCTTCATGGGGATCTTGCGGCCGTCGGGCATCAGCAGCCGGTCGTAGTAGAAGCCGTCTTCTTCGTCCCAGAGACCGCCGCCTCCCATTTTGTTCATCGCGCTTGCGATATACAGAAAGTGCTCGAAGAACTTACTCGCGATATCTTCATAGGATTTATCGTGCAGCGTCAATTCGATGGCGATTCGCAGCATGATCAGGCAGAACATGCCCATCCAGGCGGTGCCGTCGGCTTGTTCGATGAAACCGCCGGTGGGAAGCGGCTTGCTGCGATCAAAGACGCCAATGTTGTCCAAGCCGAGAAAGCCGCCTTCGAAAATGTTGTTGCCTCGCGAGTCCTTTTGGTTCACCCACCAGGTGAAATTCATGAGCAGCTTGTGGAAGCAGGATTCCAGGAACTCCGGGTCTGGCCGGCCGCTGAGCTTCCAGTCGATCTTGAACACGCGCCAACACGCCCAGGGATGCACCGGCGGATTCACGTCGCTGAACGCCCATTCATAAGCAGGAAGCTGTCCGTTGGGCGATTGGTACCACTCGCGGAGCAGCAATGACAGTTGATGTTTGGCGTAATCCGGATCGACCATCGCGAACGGAATGGTGTGGAACGCCAGATCCCAAGCAGCGAACCACGGGTATTCCCACTTGTCGGGCATCGACAGCACGTCGTTGTTGTAGACCTGAATCCAATTGCGGTTGCGGCCCGACAGCCGCTCGGCGGGCGGAGGGGGCATGGCTGGATCGCCCTTCAGCCACTGTTCCACTACATAGTGATAGAACTGCTTGCTCCACATGAGGCCCGCGAAAGCCTGGCGCTGGACCATGCGCGCGTCGTCGGACAAGCTGGCGGGAGCAAAGCTGTAATAATCGTTGGCCTCCTCGATGCGATCGAGAAATACCTGGTGAAAATCGGGCTGCGGACTGTCGCCGGAGTACAGCCGGAAATGGAGCACTTTGGATTCGCAGGATTCCAACTGGAAGCGATACACTCCGCAAGCCTTTGTTCCCGTTTCGTCCGGATTCACAGCATTCTTCGCACCCTCGATCAGGTAACGATGGAACGCGTCTTTGCTGTATGTCGGCCCGCCCTCGTAGCCCCACAAGCGCAATGCATTGCTCTCGTTTTCCGTGAACAGGAGCTGCGGAGCGTCTTCCAGCCACAGCTTGAATTCGCCGAGCGAGTGCTCCTGCGCGCCAATGGTATGGGTATCATAACGGGACAGCTCGGGCCGCGGCCTCCCATAGCCCCAACTCCAGGTGTTGCGGAACCAAATCGTGGGCAACAGATGCAGCGTCGCGGGTGAGGGTCCGCGGTTAATGACCGTCGCGCGCACCAGAATGTCCTGGACGTCGTTCTTGGCGTATTCGATGAAAATATCGAAGTAGCGGTTCTCATCGAAGATCCCCGTATCGATCAACTCGTATTCGCTCTCAGAGCGCGATCGCGCGCGATTGACCGATACCAATCGCGAATAGGGAAACTCCAACTGGGGGTATTTATAGAGGCACTTCATGTAGGAGTGCGTGGGCGTGGAGTCCAGGAAGTAGTAATACTCTTTGACGTCCTCGCCATGATTGCCCTCCGTTCCCGAAACTCCGAAGAACCGCTCCTTCAGGATTGGATCGGCTCCATTCCAAAAGGCAAACGCGAAGCACAGGCGCTGGTGGTTGTCCGAGATGCCGGCGATACCGTCCTCGGTCCAGCGATACGCTCGCGAGCGGGCGTGATCGTGCGTGAAATACTCCCACGCGTCGCCGTCCGCGCTGTAGTCTTCTCGAGGGTTACCCCAAGATCGCTCACTGAGGTAGGGTCCCCAGCGCCTCCAATATTTGGTGCGGTTTCGATCTTCGAGCAAACGATCTCGTTCTGCGGACATCTTCTCTATAGAAACATAGGCGCATGGCCCCGGTTGAGCAAGAGTTAAGCGAGATCACTTCGCAGGCCTAGGCTACGGCGTTGCGTAAATCGAAAAACGGCTGCTCACCGCCGCGCCTATCTGCAGTTGGAGCGTGAGCTGGTAGAACAAGTTCTCCGGCAGGCGGAAGTTGACCTGGAGTGTTCCCGTGACCATTCCAGGCGCGTTGCCCGCGTACAAGACTTCCAATGAGGGGACGCCGTTCTCTCCGTTCTGGTTTACGTGGCTGGCATTCAAGACCGATACGGGAAGCACTGGGCTGTCCAAAAAGGTCGCGATGAGGCCGTCGCGACCAGGCGTGTTCTGGAGGCCGCCGCCTGTCGCCCATACGGTGACGACGGATCCGGCCACGGCGGGATTGCTCGCGGAATTCAAGCTGCCATCCTGATTCAGCGCAATCGCGGAACCTCCGGCTGGCATCGGCGGACCATTTTGAAAGACCTCCGGCTCTGAGGGAACCACGGAAAGCGTAGGGCCGGTCAATGTGCCGTTGGGCGTAATAACTTGGACCGTCGCGGTGTCTTGTCCAAATACGCTGGAAGGAATAATCGCGTCAATCTGATTTGGTCCGGCGTACAGCAGAGGAGCGGCGATGTTGTTAAATAGCACCTGCACCCCGCCAAGCGAGCTGGTGAGAGCCCCCTTCACTACTTGGCCTTCCAGCGCCTTCGCGGGCCCCAGTCCAACTCCGAAAAGCGAGACTAGTTCGTAAGGCGCGACATCGCTCGAAACCTGAATGCCCGCGGAGTTCTCGATCCCAACCAACGAGCCAGATTGGCCGGGCAAGTCCAGCAAAAGTGAACCTGCGGTTCCCAATACCGCCGGCGATCCATTTGGCGCGAGAACGACCCCTTGACCCGCTGCGCCCGCGGGAGCCGTGATTGCATCGATGATGGAAGCGCCGTCGGCGGACAACTCACCTATGTACGTCGACCCGAGGAGTGGAACGGAACTGGGGAATGGAAGTGCGCTGGATGTCGATCCGCCGGTCAGCCAGATCTCGCCCTGGGGATCGAGCAGCAATTGGGTCACGCCACTGGGAGATCCGAAACCCAGCGACCCGAAATATGTGGAGAAGAGATAACCTTTGGCCGATGGATCTACCTTCGCAACGAAGCCCGCATAGGTTGGGATAGAGAACGGATTAGCACCAGGGAACGCAGTCTGCAGTGCTCCGTTTGTAACAACCAGGCCCGAGGAAGCGCTACCGCCGAAAATGACGTTATCCTGCGTGTCAATCGCAAGCGTGGTGATTGAGATTCCGTACTCGGACTCGGGACCGGTCTGCGCCAATGGTATGTAGGTTGCCCAATCGAGTTGTGCCAACCCGGCCGCAAATTTGGCCAAGAATCCGGATTGAATGTATAACGGCGAACCCTCCGCTTCGCGCGTGCAGTCGCACTGCTGGCCCAGAGTGCCGGGCGTTACGGGAAGCTGGTTCGCGGTTGTCCCGCCGCCGATAACCACTGCGCCAGTCTTATCAATCACGATCGCGTCCCCGCTGGTGGATCCAACCGTGCCGCCGCAGCCGCTGTCGCCGATGCAGGTCGTGCTATCCGATCCAAAGAACGTTGAATAGATAATGCTGGTGGCATTTGGCGAAATTTCGGTGACAAAAGCGAAAACCGGGAAGCCCATATTGGTGGGAGCCGGTCCCGTGGTCTGGAATGCTCCTGCCGTAGTCGGAAAATCGCTCGCCCCCGTGCCGCCGGTCACATAGATGTTTCCAGCCGAATCCAGGGCCACGGAGTTAGCGGACGTGACACCCTGGCCTCCACCAAGCCGCGTCGAAAAAAGAATCGCGGTCAATTGGGAGTTCAACTTTACGATGAAGCCTGCTTGGGGGTTCGTCCTTGAGATCAATGGCGACACCAACGGGAAATCCTGAGAGTCGGTTGTGCCAGCGATCACCAGATTTCCCTGTGAATCCACGGCCGCGCCGGTGGGAGCGTCTGGAAACGTGTTCGAACTGCCTCCAAAATCGAAGCTCGCAAGCTGATTGCCTTGGGGATCGGTTTTGATTGCGCGAATCTGCGGACGCCCGGACGGTTCCTGCACGGTCGCAACGATGAAGAAGTTGCCGGAAGCATCCACAGCGAGCAAGTCAGCGGAGCCAGACACGCCGACTGGCACATACCGCGCGACGAACTGGTTCGGTGTGGCGGTGACAATCGCCGCGAAGATAATCACCCAAAGGGGACGTGCCGCGGTGCGAAAATCCAGAAGTGAAGCCATCCTTGAAGTATGTCAGGATCGAACGTGAACGCCGGTTTCTGATCGACCAATTTCCAACTGCCGCGAATGTGGTGCGAATTCGTCGGATTAGCGATCGGTATCTTGACGGCACCAGTCTACGACTACGGGAACAAAGCGACGACGACGGCCCCACGGTGTTCAAGCTCACCCAGAAAATTCCGCTGCGCGCGAGCGGGGCGCAGCAGGGATTCATCACAAACTTGTACCTCACCCAGAGCGAAGCTCAAGTGCTGGCGCAACTCCCGGCGAAGAGTCTTAGTAAAACTCGCCACAGCGTGCCGCCGTTTGGCATTGACGTATTTGAAGGAACATTAGAAGGCCTGATCCTTGCCGAAGCGGAGTTCGATTCTCCCGCTGAGGCCGCCGCCCTGACGCTCCCTGCGTTCATTCTCCAGGAAGTGACTGCCGATGATCGATTCACGGGAGGTCAGCTGGTCCACGCGTCACGATGGGAAGTAGAGACGTGGCTCGTCGAATATGGAATAACGCTCAGGCCAGCGTAACCTGGCGCGAATTCGTTTATAATTGCACGAAACGCAGGAGGCATCATGACCGCTTGTGAATTGCTCGTGGAACAGTATGATACGGTGCGCGGCATCGTAGACGATTTGTTTCTCCGCGGCTTGAGTGACGACCAGTTGCGTCATCAGCCGGAAGAAGGATTAAACTCCATCGGCTGGTACCTCTGGCACACCGCCCGTTGGCAAGATTATGCGAACACGCTAATCCGGCAAGATCGTTCCCAGGTTCTGGATGAGGAATGGCTTAGTCGAATGAATATGCCGCGGCGTGATGTTGGCACTGGAATGACGCGCGACGAATGTACTAGCTTTAACGAGGCAGTAAATATCGCTGAATTGCGCGCATATTGGGTCGCCGTTGGCCAAGCGGTGCGTGAGGTCGCAAATTCCGTTTCAGTCGCCGAGCTCAGCGAGCCAGTCGACAAAACACGCCTCTATCAAATGCTTGACGACGGCTCAATTGCGAACGAGCGTGCTCAATGGCTGCCGTCCTTTCTGGAAGGTAAGACCAAAGGCTGGTTTTTGTCGATGGCGGTCTGGCATATGGCCGAGCATCTGTTAGGCGGCGTAGTCTGTGTCCGCCGCGTGTCGGGCATTCCGGTCGGACTTTGAGCCGGTCAGCCCCGCGAGTTATTGCACCGTAATGTAAGCCGGGGCCGTAGTTGCACCGTTCACATGAAGCACCAGCGACTGATTGCCCGCCGCCAAGCCGGAGGGAACAGTAAAATTGAGCTGATAGACGCCGGCTAAGCCGGGGGCCAGTCCCGCATAGCCGCCCTTGGCTGTAGCCGTGCCCACCGTGACTGCATAGGTGCCGGTGACGTTGGTCGGTGTTTCGGGTGCTATGGTTCCGATGGGCTCACTTGGGCTAGTCGGTCCCCAACCCACCCCATAGGCTACGATCACATCGCCCGCCTTCGCTGGAGCAAACTTGCCGCCAGGGATGAGTCCCGCCGGGCCAACATCGACGCCGGTATTGAAATCCACCGCGGCAACCGGATGCGGGCCGGTGCCACTCGTCACGAAGTACAGGAATTCGGGTGTGGCCTCTGCCACCGGCGCGTTCCAGACGGGCGTTGTGATCTCGTTAGCCGTGCCGCAATTGGTGATCACAGAGATCGGAACCGTGCCCGAGCTTGGCAGCGTGCCAGCCAGGGCGTTGATTTGCGTGGGAGAGACGAAAAACAGCCCCCAGCGCGACGTGCCGCCCTGTACGCACGTATTCGCAAACTGCGTAGGCAAAGCATTGTTGACGAGATCGGCGGGCGTGATTCCTTTGAATACGCCGGGTGCCGTGAATCCAGCTCCAAATATTGTGAGCAGCCCGTTGGCTGAAACGTTCGTGACCAGCGGGCTACTCAAACCCGCGCCTACGACGTTCTCGATGGCTGGACCGGTGTAAACCGTGAGCTTAAGCACGAAGGCGTCCGCCGGGCCGGCGTTGGCAGCTTGTACCACGCCGGAGGTAGCGGGAAAGTTGGCCGAGTAGGTTGCGCCTGTGGCGTACACGTTTCCGGAGCTGTCCAGCGCAAGTCCGCCCACGGCATCATAGCCCGAGCCGCCGATAAAGCTGCAGTACGTCATACTTCCAGAATTGCTAAAACGTGCGATGAATCCGTCACCCACGTTCGGTTGTTCGTACCCCGGGGTCGGCTCAGCCGCGCCACCGTTCAGTTGCGAGGAGATAGCATCCGCACTCGGAGTGCAAAAGTTGGTGGAGTTGGTGGCGCCGGCTACGGTCAGGTTGCCCTGCGCGTCCAAGGTCAAGGCCGTCGCGCCGTCCTGCGCGCTTCCGCCGAGATAAAACGAAAAAGCAATTTGCGCGCCGCCCGGCTGAAGTTTGGCTAAGAAGGTATCCCCGATAACGTAGGGTGTGTTCTGTGGCGTTGAGGTCGAGGGGCCGTGGTAGGAGTTCGAGGCTCCGGGGAAATTCGGCGATTCCGTACCGCCAGTGATATAGATTGCACCGCTGGAATCTACCGCGATCCCCGACACGGCGTCGTCTTGACTGCCGCCGAAATAGGTGGAGTACTTCAACGTCTTCAAGTCGGAAGAAAGCTCCGAGATAAAACCATCGCCGGTTGAAAAGATGGGCGCCGCGTTGAAGTTCGTTCCGCCCCCGTAAGTGTTCTGGATTGGATTCACCCGCGGAAAATTCGTGGAGATGGTGCCTCCCCCCACCCAGACGTTTCCGCCAGAATCGATGGTAAGCGCCAGGGCGAAATCGTCTAGAGAGCCACCCAGGTAGGTGGCGGCGAGCAGACTGGCGCCGGTTGGATCAATCTTGGCGACGAAGGCATCGCCAGTGTCGAACGACACATAGCCGCTTTCAGGAATGGTCGGCTGGCCGCCGAGTCCACCAAAGGCAGGCTGCAAGCCGCTTGAGACCCCGGGAAAGTTGGTAGAAACGGTCATGCCGGCAACCAATACATTTCCGGATGAATCCAGCGCGATAGCCGTTCCAGCATCATCCTGCGAGCCCCCGAGATACGTAGACCAAACCAGCTTTCCGGTTGAAGCGAATTTCGCGACGAATGCGTCACCAACGGCAAAAAAGCGGAAACTGCCGCCGCCTCCGCCATAGCCGCCCTGCACTACGGCGCCTGTACTCGGAAAAACCGGGAAATCGGTAGAGTTAGTAAACCCGGTCACGTATGCATTGCCGGCGGAATCCAGGGCGATGCTCGTGGCCGAATCGTTGTTGGCGCCCCCGAAATAAGTAACCCACGCCAGCGCGGTACCTGCGCCGTTCATTTTTGCGATAAAAGCATCGCCGTTTCCCATGTAGTCCACCTGCTGGCTCGTCACGTTAAGGCCCGGCAGGTTGCCCGACATCGTCCCTCCGGCGATCAGAACGTTGCCTGAAGAATCCACGGCTATGCCGCGGGCGCCATCTAATCCCGAGCCGCCGAAGTAAGTGGAGAAGGCCAGGGTGGGATCGATGACCAGAGGATAGCGGCGGTCGAAGGAAGAGATGCGAAATGAAACCCGGTTGCCGGAAAGAGCGAAAGAGGCATCCACAGGCTTGCGGCGATTGGCGATGAGCTGATAGGCGAGCGGCTTGTGCCAGGTAAGACTTCCGGACGACATGTGGATCAGGAGGTCGCCCGAGGCATCGATGTTCGGCTTCAGCGATGAATCCAACGCGAACGCCATTCGTGCCGGGTCGCCTCCCGGTTCTACCTCGACGTCATATTCCACCCGGCTGCCTTGCGCGTAAAAGATCAGATCCACGCCAGGGTACAGATTGCGGTAGTGGACGCGCGACCAGCAGGGAGCACCCGTCACCCAGGACGTGCGAGGCCCCGTGTAGTCGTTAACGCGGGTGGCAATAGGTTCGATGGCATCGAGCGAAGGATGCGCGGAGGCGTCAACGAACTGTATTGCTGGCGTCGATGACCGGCCCGTCGCCTGAATTCGCAGTCCTCGCTCGCCAAGCAGAAGCGTGTAGCCCTGCGACCGGACTAGATACTTCGTTTCGGCGTCGGCTTGGCCGATGTTGCGCTCAAAACGTGTAGGGAAACCATCCAGCGAGTGTAGAGAGGCGCCGGCGGCAAAAATCGTATTCGGTAGTAACGCAAAGATTAATAAGTTCAATCGCATGAAGCCTCCGTACTCACGGAATATTATAAACTGACGGTCCGGATAAGAGGTCATGATAAAATCGCGGTTTGATTGGTATCTGCTGCAGGGCGTCATCCGCGGTCACTGTGGCGCTGGCCTTTGCAAGTGCTCTCGCTGGCGCGCCGGAGACCGCCAGGAATGCGCCGCCCATTCACATCAATGCGCCGCTCAACGGTAGCGCTCCAAGGTCCGGATTTGTGGGGATCGATGGGACCGCGCCTCCTACCTCCGAGCTGGAAATATTTGATCGCGAAACTGTAATAGCGACCCTGGCGAGCGAGGAAGATGGCCATTTCGATACGGTATTGCGATTGAAGCCTGGAAAGCGCGAACTACGGGTGAGGGTATTGGGAGACCCCGGGAGCGCTTCGACGCCGATTAGCTTGAGCGTCAGCGACGATCATGGCGTGCCGCTCGTTCCGGGCATTTATGAGAATCTGCGCGAGGGAGACATCCTGCTGTCTCGAAACTCGAGTTCCGTGCAGGTGACGATCTACAATCCACGCTATACGCACGCCGGACTCTACCTCGGGCCGGATCCGGACGGAACACCGGTGATTCTTGAGCCGGTCGGGAACGAGGCTTCAGCGTCTTACGGCATGATCGCTGCGGTGCCGATCGAAGAGAATCTCTCCTGGACGTGCGCGGAAACGGGTGTTTACCGGCTCCCGGGAGGATTCCGGCCTGGCGAGCGAGATCGCCTGCGGGCCTGGGGAAGAACGATCGCGAAGCGAGGGCTGCCGTTCTGGAGCGTTTCGCGCGACTTCGGCGCGATGTATCGTGCCTGGCTGATGTGGGATTTCCAACAGGATCGCCCCAGAAATCCGGCCGAGTTTGAAACTCAGATCGCGGCTCTCCGGGCGCGTATGAATGCGACCGATAGCTTTGACTGCGTGACGCTCATTTGGAACGGTTACTTGGACGCAACCGGCCGCCGGGTTGATTTGGCTACTCCCAACCGTACGACATTCTCGGGAGCGGGCCGTTCCATCACGCCGCGCTTCCTGGCGGCGGTGAGGCCCGTTCTGATCGTGCCCGACACGTTCGCCCTGAATGGGAAGCTCACATTGGTGGCAGGGCGATGACGATTCGGATCGCGATCCCGTCGGCTCTGCTGCTGATTCTGTTCGCAGCCACCGGACCGGGGCAAAACGCCGCGCCACCCGGGGATTCCGCCGCCCCTCCGACCGTCGCGCAGCACGGCGTGGTCAACTTGGCTAGCCGGATGCCGTCCCGGCTTAGCGGCGATTCCATCGCTCGAGGCTCGTTGATAAGCATTCAGGGATGGAGACTGGGGCCCGCCACCGAGGCAACCAGCTCCCCAGGATCGGCGCTCACCTCTTCCTTGGCCGGCGTGAGCGTTCACATCCAACAGGGCGCGACGGAAGTTGATGCATTGCCGATGATGGTGAGTGCCACCGAGATCCACGCGTTTCTGCCTCAGAGTGTGCCCCTGGGCGATGTTGAAGTGCGTGTGCTGCGAAACGGGATGCTGAGCCACACGCCGGCGCGGTTGCACGTGGTTGAGTCCAGCTTCGGAGCTTTCAGCCAAAACGGCCGAGGCTGGGGCCCTGGAGACATCCGAAACCCGGATGGCCATCTCAATTCACTGGATCACGCGGCCAAACCCGGCGAGACCTTGTCTCTTCGAGGGACCGGCCTGGGGGGAGCCAAGGATTCGTCCCGACAAGTGCTGGTTGGCAGCCTTGAGGCGCGGATTACCAACGCCGCAGATGGAAAAGGCCAGGCACCTGGCGTGGATGAAATCGCTTTCGCTCTTCCCGAGGAGACACCCGAGGGCTGTTATGTCCCGGTGCGGGTGCGCAGCGGGGGACACATCAGCAACACCGTCACAGCAGCCATAAGCCGATCGGGTGGGGCCTGTCCCAGGGCTGAGGGGTGGATGGGAGCGCTGGCGGATCAGCCAGGCAAGTTGGCCCTCCTTGCTCTCGCGCGAGTTGCTCTTCGCCTGGTCATCACGCGCTCGGAAAAGGCCGACTACCTCATGGACGCGGGCTACGCCACTTTCGAACTCAGGCCTTCGGGAGGCCAACCAAGCCCTTACTACATTTTTTCCCCGCCGGGAACCTGCACGACGCTGGCTGGCCCAATGACACTGAGTTCACTGATCAAGCCTGCGTCGACACCTGGGCGCGCGATCGGCGTACCCTTGGACGCTGGACATAGTGTAACCGTGCAAAGCGGCGATGGCGAGCGAAAGTTCCTGAGCGCTCGGGCCGCGGTGTTGGGTGGCGTCACTCCCTTCCCCCAGGCGCCATCCAAGCGCCTTCCTTTGTTTCTGGCGCCGGGCGACTTCACGTTCTCCACTCCAGGAGGCCGCGATGTGGCTCCTTTCAGCAGCACCGTGCACGTCACCGCGGCGATTGATTGGACCAATCGAGATGCTATTGGAACAGTGGACCGCGAGCGTGGCGTCACCGTGAAATGGCGCGCGGCTCGTCCCAATGGATGGGTGGTTATCACCGCAATGAGTTCGGACGAAGAGAGCGGTGGGCTCGGCGTATGCCTCTGTCTCGAACATGCATCCGCCGGAAGTTTCCATATTCCCCCAGACGCTTTGGCCAATATTCCCCGCACACCCGCCGAGCCGCAGGGTTGGCCGACAAATTTGTTGCTGGTGTCTGAACTGCCGGGAGACGATACTGCCCAAACCATAAGCTCCGGCGGAATCGAGCACGTCCTAGCACTCTTCGCATCGGTCTCCGCGAGGACTGTCTCGTTCCGCTAGCCGCCGGGTCCTGCCGTCTACATGCTGTAGAAGAACTCTTCGTACACGATCTTGCCGTCGGCCACTTTGTAGACCGCGACCTCATCCAGTTTGAATCGTCTGCTTTGCGGCTTAAACGTGGCGTCGATCTTGAAAACCACTGAGAAATGCGAGCCGGCTACGAGGGGACCTTCTACCTTGAACGAATGAATCTCATGGTTGGCGTTCCAGTATTCGCTCTTGGCTTTCACTGCCGCAAGCCCTTTAGATTCGCGCGACCCGCCGGGAGGTGCTCCGGCTTCCATGCTGACGATATCGGCCGCGTAAAGCTTTTCGATAGCCTCGTCAAACTTACCCTCGGAACAGAATTTGATAACGGCGTTCGCAACTTCGTGAGTAGTCATGTACGATTTCTCCTGAACCCATTCTGTCAGGGTTGATCGAATCAGCGCGCATCTGCCTTAGCGAGGTTTGGCGGGCGTGTTGGGCGGATCAGGATTGTCCGCCTTGCCGCTGGTCCTCGGAGTGCCGATATGGTCGGCAAGCTGATCACCCGTGAAATTGCTGGTGGAACTGGCATCAATCTCCGGCAACATCGTTGCGTTCCATTCGTGCCACTCGGCCACAATGCGGTTGTATACGTCGCTGTGGCGCTCCTTCAAGTTGGCTCGCTCCATCGGATCGTCAACGACGTTGAACAGAAACGTGTTGCCAAGAATCTTCAGATACTTGTAATCGCCGTCTCGCGCCGCTCGCTGTGCATTCGCCTTATAACGCCAGAAGAGTTTGCGCTCGACTGGTGCTGCATTCTGCGTGAGCGTCGGCAGCAGGTTGATGCCGTCCGGCGGGAAAGCCGGATCGGGAGTGAGGCCCGTGGCAGCCAGCAGAGTCGGCGTCCAGTCCATGCTGATCGCTACCTGATCTGTCGTTCGACCCTGTGGAATGCGCGCCGGCCATGAAATGATGGCTGGTATCCGCAGTCCTCCCTCCAGCAGTTCAGTCTTCCGGCCGGTGAAAGGCCAAGTATCAGCGAATCGTTCCCCGCCATTGTCGCTGGTGAAAATGACGATTGTGTTCTCCGCCAAACGATTTGACTCCAGCGCGTCAAGAACGCGGCCTATCTGGAGATCCATAGCCTGGATCATGCGCTGATAAGTCTTCTGCGTGCCGCCGTCGAAATCAACCAAGCTCTTTGACCGGAGGCGGTTCGATTCCGCCTCGTCACCTGGCCCTTCCCAGGGCCAGTGCGGCGCGTTGAAATGAAGACTCATCAAAAAGGGAGGGCCTGATTTCGCATATCCATCGACGACATCCACAGCACGGCTGCCAAGTAACTCCGTCAGATAACCCATCTGGTGCACCTGGACATCGTCGTCCCACAGATCGTCTTTTTGGTATGCGTGCGTATAGTAATCGACCGCACCGCCGCGAAACCCGTAGAAATGATCGTATCCGCTTTGCAGCGGACCAAATTTGGGCAGTAGGCCTAGATGCCATTTTCCGACCAAAGTAGTTCCGTAGCCCGCTTTTTTCAACATCGACGGCAACGTAGGATGGTTCGGTGGCATGCCGACATCGCGCCCAGCCAACGGCTCCTCCAACCCGATTGGCAGCCGGTACTGGTAGCGGCCCGTGATTAACGCAGTACGGGTCGCCGAACAGACCGCCGAATTTGCGTAGGCTTGTAGGAACCGCACGCCCTTGGCTGCAAGACCATCGATGTTTGGCGTGGCGATATCGGGGCGTCCGTAGCACGATACGTCGGCATAACCGAGATCATCGGCCATGATGAAGACGACGTTCGGCGGGCCAGATACCCGCTGCCCGAATGTATTGTCAACGCCTGATGCAAGCGCGACCGTCCCGAGTGCAGCGCTACGCAGCAGCGTACGACGGGTCACGGCACGACGGATCACAGCACGACGGGTCACAGCTTTCGGAATTTCCATGTGAGCCTGCGGGATCGCCCGAATTATAGCGCAGGCCATGCTGCGGATTAACGCTGCTTACGCCGTGGCTTCCACCGGCTCTAGCGGCCGCTTGTACTTGCACTCGCCGTTGGGGCACTGGGCCACGCCGCCGGCCTTGAGCCATTTTTCGACCAGGTAGCTGGACCCGCAATCCGGGCACTTTTCGGCGAGCGGCTTGCCCCACGCCACGAAGTCGCAATCCGGATACCGATTGCAGCCATAGAACGTTTTGCCACGCTTGGAACGCCGCTCCACGACTTGGCCTTCCGAGCAGTTGGGGCAGGGAACTCCGATGGTCTTCTGCTTGACGAACTTACATTTCGGATAATTGCTGCAAGCCGTGAACTCGCCGAATCGCCCGTGCTTCAACACCAGATTATTGCCGCACTGCGGACATTTCTCCTCGAGCGGAACGTCCGATTTTTTCTGCTCGCCGCCGATCTGCTTGGTGGTCTTGCAATCCGGATAGCCGGAGCAGGCGTAGAACTGGCCGAAGCGGCCCTTTTTGAGAACCATCGGCCGGCCGCAATTCTCGCAGTATTCCGGGGCATCCTGTTCGGTGAGGTCCGCCTTGTCGACGTCCGGCAAATCCACCGCCAACTCGCGCGTGTTGGAGCATTCCGGATATCCGGTGCAGGCAATGAAGCTGCCGTGCCGGCCCCATTTGATCACCATGGGCTTGCCGCACTTGTCGCAGATCAAGTCGGTGGGCTTTTCCATGCGCTTGATGTCGGTCATGGTGCGCCCGGCCAGCTCCAGGTCTTTCTCGAAGCGGTCATAGAAATCGGCCATGGAAGCGCGCCAGTCGATTTTGCCTTCTTCGATTTCGTCCAGCTCTTCTTCCATGCGCGCCGTGTACTTCACGTCGAACAGATTCTGGAAGCTTTCGAGCAACAGGTCCGTCACCACCATGCCTAGCTCGGTGGGCACGAATTTCCCGCCATCTTTCTTCACGTATTCGCGCTCTTGAATGGTGGAGAGAATCGACGCATACGTAGACGGCCGGCCCACGCCGTTCGCTTCCAGCTCTTTCACCAGCGTCGCTTCGTTGAAACGCGGAGGCGGTTCCGTGAAATGCTGCTCCGGTTCGATGGACTTGAACCGCAGCTCTTCGCCCTTTGCCACCAGCGGCAGCTTGTTTTTCTCTTCCTCGTCGTCGGCGTCCTTTTCGTCCTTGCCTTCTTTGTAGACATCCAGAAAGCCATTGAACTTGGGGACGCTTCCGGTGGCCCGGAACATGTACGTGGCGCCGTCCTTGCCCTTCGCCGCCACATCAATGGTGGTCTGATCGAACACGGCGGGCGTCATTTGCGACGCCACAAATCGCATCCAGATCAACTTGTATAGCTTCAGTTCGTCTTCCTGAAGATACTGGGCGACGTCTTCCGGCGTTCTCCTGGCTGACGAGGGCCTGACGGCTTCGTGCGCGTCCTGCGCGTCCTTCTTGCCTTTGTAAACGTTGGGCGATTCAGGGACAAAAGGCGCGCCGAAGCGATCCTTAATCAATCCGCGCACTTCATCCAGCGCGTCGTTGGAAACGCGGGTGGAGTCGGTACGCATATAAGTAATGAGACCGACCGATCCTTCCGACCCCAGCTCCACGCCTTCATACAACCGCTGCGCGATCATCATGGTGCGCTTTACACTGAAGCGCAGCTTGCGCGAAGCCTCCTGCTGCAGCGTGGATGTAATAAACGGCGGAACCGGATTGCGCTTCTTCTCGCGCGTCGTCACCGAATCGACAATGTACTTGGAGCCATCTACCTGCTCCAGCAAACTCTTCGTTGACGCCTCATCGGCCAGTTCGATCGCTTCGTCGTTCTTCTTGGTGAAGCGCGCCGTCAGCACCGGCGGTTTCTTGGCGTTCAGCTGGACATCGATAGTCCAATACTCGCGCTTGATGAACGCCCGGATTTCGCGCTCGCGATCCACAATCACCCGCAGCGCGATGGTCTGGACGCGTCCGGCCGAAAGCCCGCGGCGCACCTTATCCCACAGCAGCGGCGAAATCTTGTAACCCACCAGCCGATCCAGAATGCGGCGGGCTTGCTGCGCGTCCACCAGGTGCAGGTTCACCGACCCCGGCTTCTCGAACGCCTTCTTGATGGCGCTGGCCGTGATCTCGTTGAACATCACCCGATAGAACTTGGGGCCCTTCTTGGAACCGTTGAGCTCTTCCTGCAGATGGAAACAGATCGCCTCGCCCTCGCGATCCGGGTCAGCCGCCAGGTAGATAGAATCCATCCCCTTGGCCGCCGCCTTCAGCTCGGCAATGAGTTTCTTCTTGCCCTCGATGACCTCATAGTGCGGTTCGAAGTTGTGGGCGACGTCGACGTTCAGGTCCTTCTTAGGGAGATCCTTGACGTGCCCGAGCGAGGCCTTTACTACAAACTCCTTGCCTAGATACTTACCGATTGTTTTCGCCTTCGCCGGCGATTCGACGATGACGAGAGATTTTGCCATAACCTTCCTAGACCGTATGAGTACTTACAGATGTATGCCGGTTAAGTTCTACCACACTTTAACAAAGTTCCTGCCGGGGAGTTGGCGTGCCAGACCTAGCAGCTCGAGTTCGAAGAGTGCGGCAATTACCTCTGATGAAGTCAGGGTATCAGAAGTTTCAATGAGTTCGTCAACATGGATTGGGACATCCGGCCGCAAGTGATTGAAAACAACTCGGCTGGCTGCGCCCAGCTCGGGTGGTAGTGGCGCCTTTTCTCCGTTTATTTCCAACGACATAACGCCAAGCCGAGCTTGCGCCTTGCCAATCAGCGCTCGCCGGATGTCGGTGGGTAGCTCCACCAGGACATCGTTCCACTCCTGGACCAGCTTGGCGCCTTGTTTGATCAATAGGTTGGGTCCCCAGCTCATTTTAGACATGATGCTGCCGGGCACCGCGAAGACTTCCCTTTGTTGCTCCAGAGCCATTTTGGCGGTTATGGCCGAGCCCGAGTATTGCGCCCCCTCCACCACCAGGACGCCAACGCTCATGCCACTAATGATGCGATTCCGGATGGGAAAGTTCTGCGGATATGCAGGCGAACCCATGGGGAACTCCGACACGATCAGCCCCTTTTCGGCGATCTCGGCGGACAATTTGCGATTCTCGGCCGGGTAAACCAGGTCCACTCCACATCCCAGGACGGCCACGGTATCGCCGCCAATGTCGAGCGCCGCCCGATGAGCCGAGGTATCGATGCCGCGCGCCATACCGCTGACGATGGTGAGGCCGGCGTGCGCCAGATCCGCCGCCAGCCGCTCGGTTGCCGCAGTTCCGTAAGCGGTTGGCCGCCGGGTGCCGACCACGCCCAGCGGGATGGATTGCAGCAGCTCTAAACGCGAACCTCGCGCGAACAGTGCGATCGGCGGATCGAAAATCTCTTTGAGGCGCGCTGGATATGCCGGATCGGAGAATGGCACCAGGCGGGCGCCCGATTCCAGCATTTTCTGCTGCTGATCCACTGCGTCATCGAAAGTGCATCCGCTTGCGATGGTTTGAGCGACGCTGCCCGAGAGGCCGCTGGCTTCCAATTCTGATCGTGACGCTCGAAAAATCGCTTGGGGCGTGCGCAACCGCTCCAGAAGCTGATTCGCCTTGCGCGTGCCCAAGCCGGGGATAAGGCGGAGCGCGAGCCAGTGCAGCTCTTCTTCTTTGGTGAAGCCAGGCTTAGTGGTGTCGGACGCCAGCACGATGTCTTCTATTTTGGTGCGCGAGCGCGGAGCAATTTCTCCGAGTGCGTAATACGCGAGCATTTCGCGCCACATAACTAGCCCTTACCTTGCCGTACTACAGCCTTTTGTCGCCTTTGGTTCCAGTACTTTTCCTGCGATTTGAAAACTAAATTACCCCCTATCGATCTTGTGCAGCATGTACCCCTACGGTAGATTAGCTTGACGGCTCGTACGAAAGGTAAATTTATAAATGAAAACAACTCAATTTGCGGCACCTCTTTTGCAGTGCGCGAAAATTCTTGGTCTGTCCGCCCTGGTTGTATTCGGGTCTCTCAGCCTCACCACCAAGGTGGCTAAAGCGGACACCGTTTTCGACTTTAGCGGCACGGTGGGAGACATCTATGGCACCAGCACTGCGGGCATGTATACCGGCGTAACAGAAACAGGCACAATCAATATCGATACAGTGGCCGGCACGGTCGACTCCATAGACCTTACTGTGACAGGCGACACCAACACATTCACATTCTTCTTTGGCTGCCCGGGTAATTGTACGTACAACTATAACAACGGCTTCGATGAGTTTGGCCTTTTAGACATCGGTTCAGACCTGGTCGGCTATACTGGCGGCGCAATTGGAGCCGACTCCTACGTTGCCTTGGATACGCCTGTTCTGGGCTCCGGTGATCCGGAGGTCCAATACTATCTGTCGGGCACGGTCAGTCTAGGGTCGGTGGACTTCGCCATCGCCACTCCGGAACCGCGCTACTACACCGGCTTGCTGGGGCTGCTCCTGATCGGATCGGTGTTTATCGTTCGCCGACGTCAGCAGGCTTAGATTCTGAAAATCCGCTGAAAGCCGGTTGCAACGGAAACCCGAGCGATTATTGCAATCAGCGGATATACCGGGGTCGGAGAACGGCACCAAGCCGGCACCCGACTCCTTCATCCTTCCACGACTGGTCCACTCCCTCATCCGCTCTCGGCTAACTCTGTTCACCCGCACCCCAGCAAGAATCGCAGGGCCGCGCAAACCTCGTCATCCGTTGATGTATACACACGTGCTATACTGAAGGCGTCTTTGAAGTCCCGCCAATTTTCGCATCGTCCCGCATCGTTCGGTCGTATCCGCCGCTGTCTGATCGTGCCTGATTAGCTGCGCTGCAAATTCAGAAAAGGAAAGAAATTCGTGAAAAATATTTTTGTAGGCAATCTCAGCTTCGGAACCACCGAGGATACGCTGCGGTCCATGTTTGATTCGTATGGAGCCGTTCAACGCGTCAACATAGTGACGGATCGCGACACCGGACAGGCCCGAGGATTCGCCTTCGTCGAAATGAGTGTGGATGCGGAAGGGAACGCTGCAATCAGCGGACTCAACGGCAGAGACCTCGACGGAAGAGCGTTAAACGTCAACGAAGCTCGTCCGAAAGGCGACCGCCCATCGGGCGGCGGTGGTGGATACCGCGACGGCGGCCGCAGTAGCGGCGGACGCAGTAATAGCCGCTGGTAAGCTAGAGGCTCCCAGCGCAGCAAAAGGGCGGCAGCAAACCGTACCGCCCAATTTTCACTCGACGCACTATACGGAATGGAGAATTAATTTGCCAAAAGAAGACGCGATTGAAGTAATGGGCAAGGTTGTGGAAAAATTTAGGGCGGGGATGTTTACCGTTGAACTCGATGCAGGCAAACCGGTACTGGCGACCATGGCCGGCAAACTCCGCCGGAACCGGATCAAGGTGATGACCGGTGACCGCGTTTCACTCGAGCTGTCGCCGTATGACCTGACAAAAGGTAGAATCACGTACCGGCACAAGTAGGCGTTTAGCATTGAGATCGGCGATTTCAAGAGGGGAACGAGAGTGACCATGAAGACGATCCACAGCCGCTCCAACAAAGACATCGGCGACGTTATTGAGGGCGAGTGGGAGATCACCGCCAAAAGAGTGATTGCCGAGCCACGCGCTGGCAACGGAAACAGGGAGCCTCCTCGGTTCGGGATTTACGAATACGAGGTCAAGGCCATCCCGCAAGCAGTCAGCAAGCCGAGTCGCGCAAAGCAACCGCCCCAGCCCAGCGTTGGCGGTACGCGGCGCGAAGCGTCATCCGTTCCACTGACTGTGCGAAGAACCTCCTAAACGCCACGCGAGCGGTTTACAGTCGTTCCGCTATTTCGTCCACGCGATCCGGATAAAACGCGACATGCTGCCCAATCTGGGCGACGGCCGCAAAAGGCGACTCATAGGTCCACACGGCATTCGTGGACCGCTCCCCGCCAATCGGGATGCTGTAGTAACTGCATTCACCTTTATAAGGGCAGTAAGTGGCGTGGCTGGTCCGTTCCAGCAGCGACATGTCAACATCCTTCAAAGGAATGTACTGAACGGGCGGGTAGGCTCCTTCGCGTAACAGCAAAGCGTGCCGTGTGTCGGCGATCACGCGTCCCGCTATGGAAACCACTACTCGTTTCGGGTTCGGCTCGATCGTGATGGGATGGTTCGCCCCGGGGATCTTCATCGGCTTGTCATTCATGTTTTGTTCCAGTCTTTATTCCTTCGTCCAGTTTCTCAGAATGCGAGATTTCCAGCAGTACTCCTCTTGATAGAATCGAGCCTGGACTCTCAAGAATGAAATATCTTTGGCTCCTCGCCGCTGCTCTTCTCCTGCACGGCAGCGCGCGAGCGCAGTGGCTCGATTACTCCCCGTCCGGTACACCGATGAAAGACGGGAAGCCTAATCTTTCCGCGCCCGCCCCCCGTGGCGCCGACGGCAAGCCGGATCTGACCGGCGTCTGGGCGCACGAAAAGACTCCCATCGCCGAGTTCAAGCGCATGCTCGGGCCCGCGTACGAGAAAGAATCTCAGTCCGCGCTGCTCGGGATGGAATTGGAAGTCGTGCATAAGTATGGGCTCAACATTTTGCTTGATTTGAAGCCTGGAGAATCCATTCTGACGCCCACCGGAGAGGCCGCGATGAAGCAGCGGGCCGCCGCGCAAAAGCTGGACAATGTCTGCCATGGCGAGTACGGCTGGCCCGTGGCAGGGCTGCTTGCTGAGCCATTCAAAATCGTTCAGGCGCCCAAAGAGACCATGATTCTGTACGAAGTGGACGGCCTGCACCGTCAGATTTTCGCGGATGGGCGCGAATTTCCGGCCAGCTTCGAATTTCCGGCATATCTGGGTTATTCAATTGGCCGCTGGGACGGCGATACTTTCGTCGTCGAAACGCTGGGATTCAACGACCGCACGCCGATCGACGGCATGGGGCATCCCCGTAGCGAAGCAATGCATGTGACGGAGCGTTACCACCGCCGCGACTTCGGACACCTGGACAGCGAGTTGACGTTCGACGATCCCACTCTGTACACGCGGCAGTTTGCGGTGAAGATTTCCTACGATCTAATTCCCAACTACGACATCTTCGAAATGTTTTGCACGCAAAACGAGAAGGATCGTGGCCATATGGTGACCAAGTAAATGCGGCGCATCGGACTCCTGCGCGGCATACTCACCGCACTTACGAGCACTGCTATGCTCGCGCAACAAAATGTCCAGCAGAACGTCGACACGGTGGTCACGAACGGCAAGATCCTGACCGTCGACTCGGACTTCCGCGTCGTCCAAGCGCTTGCGATCAACGACGGCCGTATCGTCGCACGCGGTACCAGCGCCGAGGTTGCGCGCTACGCCGGTCCGAACACCAAGGTCATCGATGTCAAGGGCGCAACCGTCATCCCGGGTCTCATCGACAACCATTTCCACTTCACTCGCGCCGTCGAGCGCTGGCACCAGCAGGCCCGTTTCGAAGGCGTCGACTCGCGCCGCGAGGCGCTGCGAATTCTTGCAGCCAAGGCCGCGAGCCTCAAGCCAGGTGATTGGATCATGGTACAGGGCGGCTGGACGCCGCGACAGTTCGCTGATGCACCGGGCGGTTTCACGCTCGCGGAGCTGGACGGCGTCGCGCCGAAGAATCCGCTGTTCGTGCAGGAAGGTTATAGCCTCGTATACGCCAACAGTCTGGCGCTCAAAGCCGTTGGCTTGAACCCAGAGGATGGAGCGCGCCGCAATGCCACGGGGCTGGTTTCATTTCAGCCGCCCTATGCGCTGTACGACGCAATGCCCGTGGCCTCGCCGGCGCAGCTCGATCAGAACCTGACCGACTTCATGCACGAGCTGAATTCAACCGGACTCACCGGCGTTTACAGTCTAGGTCAATCAAAGTTCCTGGCCGATCGCGCTGCGAAAGGACCGCTGCCGCTTCGACTCTGGGAGACCTTGCCGGTCTTCGCCAACGATCCCGCATCGGCAACCAAGGCCGCGGCTCTCATCGAACGCAGCCGGCCGAACCAGTTCGACGGCCAGTACGGCATCTTTGGTCTGGCCGAGGTTCTCTACGGGCCGTTCTTCGATCTGGCGCCGCGCAAGGACCCCTGGCCTCCGGAGATCATGAACGAGTACGGCAAGCTCGCGACCGCGGCAGCGCATGCCGGCTTTCATGTCCACGAGCATGTGATCAACAACTCAGCTGTTACCGATCTGCTCGACACTTTGGAAAAGGTAAACAAAGTCCAGCCTATAGATAAGTTGCGTTGGACGCTTGGCCACGTCTACGACATTTCTCCGACCAACATCGCGCGCGCGAAAGCGATGGGCATGACGCTTGGTGTCCACGGCGCAGCGATGCAGGCCGGTGCTCACATGCCGCTCAGAAAGATCGCCGACAGCGGCATCGTGTTCGGCCTCGGCACAGACGCGACCATCGTTTCGCACTACAGCCCGTTCGTGACGCTCGGTTGGGTGGTCAGCGGTTTCGACGTCGGCGGCAACCGCGTGCTCGACGAGACGCTGACACGTGAGGAGGCGCTCATTGCGCACACACGCTCGAACGCGTATCTGTTCTTTCAGGAGAATACACTTGGCTCACTCGAAGTCGGTAAACAGGCTGACCTTGTCGTGCTGGACCGCGATTACATGACTGTGCCCGCTGCCGACATCAAGCACATTCATCCGACGCTGACGATGGTTGGCGGGCGCGTAGTGTTTAACACCCTTTAGCCCCGGCGTGGCTTACGCAACGTACGCACCCTGCCGACATTATCGACGGTCCTAATATGACGCAGGGGAGAACCGCCAATATACTCATCGATCGAGAGCCGCCCTTCGCTATCCTCGACGGTAACAACTACTCGTCGACCGTGGCCTTCATTTGAATAGCTTGCGGTCAGCATTCGGAACTGTGAAACGGAAGCGCGATGCTTTGCGCATAGATCCGTCAAGAAATCGCAATAGTGACTGACAGCCTTGGCGAGAGATGGAGACGCACGCCCGGCCACTAGAGTACCTGTAAGAAAATCGATCGTTATGAGGCTTTCCGGGCTTCTCCTGGCCTCGCCGAAAACGTCGGTCGCGAAGATACCAATTGGAAGGCCTATCCCGCTGGCGAATGAGTCTGCAAGATTGTGCGCTATCGAGCGGAGCTCATCGTGCTTCACGGAGCTACTTCGCGCGTCCGGTATAACCCTGGGCCAGCGTCGGAATCGCAATGATTTCGTTCCGCGCGCTCGGCGTTCCCCATCCGCCGTAAAACACGATGCCGAAGAGCGTCTTCTTGTCGCGGCCGCCAAAGAACGTGCCGTGCAGGCCTTGCGGACCTGGGATCGTGCCCACAAACTTGCCGTCTGGCGTGAAGACATCCAGCGACTTGCCCGTCGCAATATAGACGCGTCCCTGCTGATCGACGGCTGAGCCATCGCCGCCTTCACCGCCCTGCAGTTTGCCGAACTCGCGCTGATTGGTCAGCGAGCCGTCAGGCTTCACGTCAAACGCGTAAACTATCGCCCCGTTCGTGACGTAGAGCGTCTTTTCATCCGGACTTAAGATAATCCCGTTGGCGAGCGGAACATTCTTCCCATACTGCGTGACCACGCCTTTCGGATCGACGTAGAACACTCCGCTGTCCGTGGCGCCGGTAACCGAGATGTACACGCCACCGCGCGCATCGGCAGACAAATCGTTGACGACGCCGCCGATGCATTCGAGCGGCTCGCCATGGAACGAATTCGCCAGCACCTTGCGCTGCGGTTCCAGCTCTTCGATGGCCGAGCCGAGCCCGCGTTCAGCGACGAACAATTCGCCGTTCTTACCGCGCGAGACTGCGCCGCCGGTGTTGGTGTTGCGGTAACGGATCTTGGCAAGGCCCGTGGACAGGTCAAGTTGCATAACGTTGCTCGCGTCGTTGTTCGCGAACCACACCGTGCCGTTCTCCCCGGCGATGGGGCCGTCGACGTTATTGCCCTCCCACGACCAGACGACCTTCCACGATTGCCCCGCGGCCAGCACACCTGGAATTGCGGTCGTGGCCGGAAGCACTGGAGCCGGCGGCGCTGCGTTCGTTTTCGCCGACTGGGCTATGGGAATCCCGAACGGCTTAGGCGGATTCTTGCACTTCGCGAGCACGTCCTTAATTCCGGGATTCTGCCAACTCTGGAGGCTGCTGCCGCGCGGAAATGAAGATGAAGCAGACCAGGACGACGGGTTTTGCGCGGAGACAACCGCCGCTGCGCACCCGAAGACTACCGCGAGAGCGATGTGCGATTTCACTCCTTGATCCCTTTCTGCTTCACGTCCCAGTTCGAATTCGTGCAAAGGCCGCATTTCTTGCCGACGAACATCTTGCCGGCTTTCTTGTCGCCTTTGAAGGTCCACAGGAGCCAGTTCGAAGCGACATTGGCGAACTCGCCGCCACCGGGATGAAAAACGGTCGCGGTATGGCCGGCGTTGTGCCGGGCGCCGTAGAACGCTGGCTCGTTGTTGATCAGGTCGAACGTCGCCGCCGAGGTCGCCATCATGAAGTCGGGTTCGCCGCCATTGATGAGCAGCACCGGCCCGTGCAATTTGGGCAGGTCGTCGGCAGTGGCAAACGGCGACGGCGCTTTCTGCACCCCTGAATTGAACACGCCGATGGTCTTGACGCGGGGATCGGCACCGAGCGCGATCGAGAGAAATCCTCCGCAGGACTGACCCATGACCGCCACTTTATCCGTGGCGATCTTGCCTTCGAGCGGCGAGCCGGTTCGTGCGTTTTCTTTCGTGGCCCAGTCGATCGCGCCGCGCACGTCATCGGCAGTCTCCTGTTTTCGCGCTGCGCCTTCCTGAGGGAGCGTGCCGATCACCAGGAAACCGTGCGAGGAGATGGTGGTTAGAAAGCCCGAGTAGCGCGTGGCGTCAATGGCACAACCGCCGTTGCCCCATACCATCACGGGCAACGTGTCCTTCTTTGGAAACGCGTCGAGCGTGGCCGGTTGAAACACCAGATAGCCGGGAGATCCGAATGCTTTTTCCGATGTGACCTTGTATGGTCCAGGCTCAGCGAGCGGCGCGCCTTCCAGCGGCAACGACCGCTCGATCATTTCTCGAGTGATGCCGGGCGGTTGTGCGAGGCACGCCATGGCGCCTGTGAGAAGCACTGCTGTAGCAGCAACGATGGTCTTATGCATAGTTCGTATCCTCCGGGATGGTTGATCGGGTTCTCGTCTGTCAAGTATGACACGCGATTTCGAACGAACGTGTCATTCGCGGCACTCGAAGTTCCTGGCATCTTCCGGGTCGCCCTGGCCCTTGTAATGCGCGTACTTGGGATATGCGCACAACGGCCGGCTTCGGCCGGGGAAAGCTTTTCCGGTTGCGACCACGGAATCTGGAGCTGTGCCCTTCTCGACCCAAGCGACCGCTGCCGTCAGCAAATCGAAATTGTCGAGTGCGAATTCGCCGCCCCGGCAGTGATACATGCCCGGGACTAAGAACATGCGGCTCCAGGTCTCTACTTTGTCCATACCGCCGTTGGCCTTGGCCATCCTCTGGTAGTAATCGAGGGTGTCCATCGCGGAGAATGCCTGGTCGCTCAGTCCGTGATAAAACAGCAGCTTGCCGCCATGCGCCGAGAAGGTGCTGAGGTTGGTCCAGGTAGTATCGGTCACCGCCTCCAGCGGATTTCCCAGCAGCGCAAACAGGCGCTGATCGACGTCGATGCTTACCGGAGGCGCCGGAGCGCCCGCCGCGCGTGGGTTTGAGGGCGGCTTTGGACTGGGCAGGAGATTGGCGATGCCTGCGTCATACGGGTTCATTGGGTAGACCAGCTCGCCTTTGGAATTCACAGGCCCGGCGAAAGCTTTCTTGATCGCCGCGGTCTGCTGCGACGTCAGGCAGGAATCATTTTTGGCGCCCTTGCACGTTAAAACCTCTGGATCGAACTTGCAGGCCCGGGTGTTGAACACCATGCCGTCCTTTAATCCGTCGTTGGCGTCGCACGCGTTCAGGATTCCGTTGACTATCAACTTGATGTCGCTCTCGGAAAACACCTTGTTCGGCTGCGCTCTTCCAGAGTCGTCCTTGGGAGCAATCTGGTTGAAGGCGACCGCGGACCAAGTGTTTCCGATCTGTGAAAAGCCCGTGCGCATGGCGGGATCTCCGGAAATGACGCCGTCGAACTCGGCCGGATAGCGTTGCGTCATCAGCATGGCTTCCCGCCCGCCCGTCGAGCAACCCGCAAAGTAGGAGTATCGGGCCGATTGCCCGTAATAGTAGGCGATGATCTGTTTGGCGAGTTCCGCCACGCGGCCGACCGCCACCTCCGCAAAATCAAGACTGGCCTGTTGATCTACGTCATAAGTCCTGTCGAACGCGGACCCCTTGTGGCCGGTATCGGTGGAGACGACGGCAAATCCGCGCGCCAGTCCAGGGTTGTCCCCGGCGGCTGCAGCTCCCACTGGCGGCCGAACACTGCCGTTATATCCGCCGCCGCCCTGGAACAGGAAGCGGTTATTCCAGTTGTCGGGCAGCGCAATGGAGAAGCCGATGCCGTAGGTTTTTCCGTCCGCGCCGCTGCGCTCATTGATCATGCCGTCGGCCTGACAGTGCGACGGGATGGTGGCCGATGTGGCCGATGTTTCGGCGGTGGACGTTGCGGCGCCAGACGATGTGGGAATCGCCGCGGCCTTGGTGATCACCATCGGTACGCCGGGAATCTTGAATTTGACGAGGTCCGCGCACTTGTTCGACGTTTGTGCGTAGGCAACCGGGATCAGCACGAATCCCAACCAGTAAGTTCTCATCTGTAGGCTCCCTCCAGCGAGCCGATTATATCAGCCGGGTAAGCACACGAGGCCCGGCACCAATGCATGATCTATGCGGGCTCCCCGGCAAAGCATTTGCGCGGTTTCGCGGAGGTCATGATAGAGAAACTCCGCGTGAACAACCGCTGTCTCTACCTCAATAGCCCAACTATGGTAGCCGGCATCAGATCGTATCTGGCAGCAGCCGGCCTTGATGTGGCGCAGGAGGTGAACAAACGGTCGCTAGTGCTTTCGTCCGAACAAGAGCACCTGGTGAACGGCCGCTTCGATGCAGACCGGATGTTGAGTATGCTTGGCAGCGCGGTCGATGATGCGGTGGCCGATGGCTATGCGGGTTTTTGGGCTGCTGGTGACATGACTTGGGAACTCGGTAGCGAGGAGAATTTCGACAAGCTCATGGAGTACGAATGCGGACTTGAAAAGATGTTTGGAAGTCATCCTGCTCTGAGCGGTATCTGCCAATACCATCAGGACACTTTGCCCGATGATGCGCTTCAAGTCGCTCTGTCCAGGCACCGGGCCGTCTATATAAACGAGACGCTGTCACGCCTGAATCCCATCTATTCTCCGATCGAGTCTCCGACGGCAAAACGGTTGTCCACTCCCAGGCTGAAAGAAATGCTCAGTCATTTGCATCTGCAAGCGGGTTCGTAAGCACCGCATATCGTGCTTTTGCAGCCGGGTTCTCGTTTCAACGCCCTGCGTACGCGAGCAGGATCTACAAAATAGGTGCCTAATTGCCGGCATCAGGCGCCTCTCACGAGCCGACTGTACGTCCTTCTGGTTGGTAAACACTACGCCGTTAGGCAGGAGGTATCGAACGCCAGACTTCGATTACCCACAGTAGGTAAACGTAAGACCTCATTTTTTGGCGTCACCTTGTGCTTGTCCTAGTGGCGCCAGGCCGAGGGCAGAAGGTCGCGCTCCAGCGCCGCTTGTCGCACCTGCGGTTGTCGCATGCGGCGAAACTCTTAGTCATATCTTAGGGCGCTGGCGGGGTCGATGGACGCCGCGCGGCGCGAAGGAAAATAACCGGCAATGAATGCGGTGGACGTAAGAATCAGTACGACTAAGGCCGACGAACGCCAATCCGTGGGACGTACTTCATAGAGCAGATGCGCGAGAAACCGCGTCAGAATGAGGGCGGTAATAGCACCTGCGCCAACTCCACGGGCGAGAAGGACGGACACCTCTCGCAGGACCATCCCCGTAATTCCGCGTCGCTGTGCACCGAGCGCCATGCGAATGCCGAATTCGCGCGTGCGCAGGCTGACTGTATAAGAAACTACTCCGTAAATACCGACGGCCGCGAGAAGTAGAGAGAGCGTCCCGAACAGTCCAATTAGCGTCAGCGTGAACGTGCGTTCGGCGTACGAGGATTTTACGTATGCCTCCATGGGCAGAATGTGCCAGATCGGCTGCGTGTCATCGACCTCATGAAACGCTCTACGAATTGCTGGTACGAAGGCCATCGGATCGCCTCGGGTGCGCACCAGCATGCGGTAGTAGGACTCGACCTGGGCCTGCGGTCGGTAAACGCCCATATCGCCCTCGTGATCGAGTGATTCGTTCCGGACATCGCCGACGATGCCAATGATCGTCGCCCATCCTGAGCTTTGGGATTCCGATCCTAGGCGGATATGTTTCCCAATCGGATCTTCGTGCGTGAACAGAACGCGCGCGCAGGAATCGCTAATGATCGCCACCGCTGACGTATGAAGAGTATCCTGCTCGGTGAAAGCGCGGCCACGCTTTAACGGGATTTTGAGCACGTGGAAGTATTCGGGTGATACCAGATCGCTGTTAACTAAAGGTGCGTCGACGTCGTTCAGTAAAGGCCGCTCCTGAATATGGAAAGGGGTCGGGCTTGGCGTGCTGAGAGGAAAATCTGGGGCCATGGCCACACCTTCAACGCCCGGAATCGCACGTACCTTCTCTCTTACTTGCCGATAGTAGTTCATGGTCGTGTCCCAGTCGGGATAACGGTTGCCATAGACGACCATCGTAAGCGAAAGGACATTATGGAAATCGAAGCCAGGGTCGACGTTAATGAGAATGAACAGACCTCTCGACAGTAGGGCGGTTCCGATGACCAATACGAACGCCAGGGCGATTTGGGTGATCACAAGCAGGCTGCGGAGTTTCGAACGGACGGACCGGAACCCTGGCTGGCCAGATTGTTTGATCGCTTCACTGAGATCGGCTCGTGAAGCGCGCAGTGCAGGCACCAGGCCAAAAAATACGCCAGTGACTACGCTGATGCCAAGGCCAAAGAGGAGGATCGAGGGGCCAATCCGAACCTCGTCGACGCGCGGGATTTCACGAGGCACGATGGATCGAAGTATAGAAACTCCGCAGTATGCAAGTAGCACTCCAGCCAAGCCGGATAGAAGCGCGAGCAGAAGCGCCTCCGTGAGCAACTGTTGGACGATCCTGCCTCCGCTGCAGCCGAGTGCGGATCGGATCGCAATTTCTCTCCCGCGCGCCGCCGCCCTCGCTAGCAAGAGATTCGCGACATTTGCCGCAGCGATAAGTAGCACGAGTACCACGGACGCGAGGACGATCCAAAGCGCCGCCCGCACCTGGCTAACGGTCGCATCGCGCAACGGAGTTATCGTCACAGTGGCATCGTGCGGATACTCATCAGGATATTCGCTAATCAACCGGCGCGTAACGCCGTCCAGATCAGCTCGTGCCTGCTCCACCGTAACGCCTGGCTTCATCCGCGCGATCGTCGGCCAACCACGGCAGCTCCTGCATGGATCGATCACCGAATTTCTTCCCAGGGGCATGAAATACTGGGGCCACTCGATTGGATTCGACATGTGCGGAGGATGAAAGTTGGCCGGTAGGACCCCAATAACCCTGACCTGCACGCCCAGCGAGGGGAAATCGAGACTGCGCCCAACGGCATTCGGATCGCCGTTAAACAGGTCTAACCACAATGCGTGAGTGAGAATGATCTCATGGTCGTGCCCAAGGAACTCTTCGTCGGGAACAAACGTGCGGCCGATTTGTACTCGCGCGCCGAGCGTATTGAGAAAGTCCCAACTTACGCGCATGCCGCGTAGGACTCGCGCTTGTCCGTTTTCGAAGATTACATTTTGCGAGTCGCCATAGACAGAAATGCTTTGGATTAAGTGGCTTCCGGTTCTCCAATCGTAAACTGTTGCGAAACTGGCGGGCGCTGATTGCGGGCCGGCACTGCTGCCGATCGCAAGCGTGACAACGCGATCGGGATTGCGGTACGGCAGTTGATTCATCAAAATCGCCTTCACAACACTGAAGATCGTGGTGGTCGAGCCGATGGCCACGGCGAGCATAAGGACCACGACTGCGATGAGGCCGGGGCTCTTGCGCCACGAACGGAGGGCAAATCGCACATCCAGTGCAGTAGCCTGAAGCCAGCTGGGAATCGCCATTGTCTGGTTATTGTCGATTTTATCGTTCGCTTGCGTTCCAAGCAAAAGTCGAAGATGGCGACGCTTTCGAGCGACTATTGGGCAAGGATAGAACTATCCTTCGCCGTAAGGGGAGATCTATTTGTTGCCACCTCACGTGGAGACAGCAGGTTGTGATAGATTCCGCCCAGACCGAGCCTGGAGACCAGGCACGGCATTGTCCTGCTGTCGATCGCTGCCTTGACACAACGTTCTTAACATGCCACTCTATGCCTTGAGTATCTGGGCTTAGAAGACTTATGAGCGACGAACGACGTGATCTCTTCCCCGGCGCCCTAGAAATGATGGTGCTCCACGTTCTCCGCCGCGGCAGCCTGCATGGTTACGCTATCGCGCAGCAAATCCGCGACACCTCCGATGATCTGCTCCAGATTGAGGAAGGTACGCTCTATCCCGCTCTGCAGCGGCTTCTCCGCGAGGGTTGGGTGGATGCCGAATGGGGCGTCTCTGCGCACAACCGGAAAGTGCGGATTTACCGGATTACTCCGGCGGGCCGAAAGCAACTCCAGCGGGAGGTCTCCAGCTTTGAACGGATGCTTGCCGGAATTAGGCGGGTCATGAGGCCGGCGGAATTATGAGGCGCATCGGTCGGCGGTTCGTTCGCGACAGGGTGGACCGCGAGATTGCGAGCGAGATCGCCGCCCATATCGAAGAAAAGACCGACGACTTGATGGCATCGGGCATGAGTCGTGAGGACGCCCTCCGGGCGGCCCGCTCGCATTTCGGTAACGCCACAGTCCTTCAGGAGGAGAGCCGCGACGTCTGGACCTTTATGGCACTCGAATCCCTTCTGCGCGATCTGCGTATCGGTGCACGGTCGCTTCGCCGCACGCCGGTGTTCTTCGTGGTTGCTGCCGCCACGCTAGCGCTGGGTATCGGCGCCAACACGGCGATTTTCAGCGCCGTGGATGCGGCACTGCTTCGGCCGCTCCCATTTCCCTCTCCGGACCGCCTGGTGCGGCTCCAATCCATCAAAGACGGACGATCGCTTGGCGCTCCTTCGCCTATGGACACCCGCGACATGGCCAGCGCGGCTGGCGGATTTGAAGGCATGGTCGTATACGAACGCTGGCGGAAGAATGTCAGCGGCGTCCGGGGATCGAGCCGCCCCGAGGAAATGATTGTCGGCCTAGTGCCCGGCGAATACTTCTCTCTCTTAGGGATTCAGCCGGTGGTGGGACGGCTATTCACCGAACAGGAAGTCGAGCCCGGAAAGCAGTTCGTAGCCGCGATCAGCCAAAGTCTCTGGCGCAGCCGGTTTGACTCCGATCCGCGGATTCTGGGCCAGACGATACGCATTAACAGTGAGACCTACGAGATTGTCGCAGTGATGCCGGATGTCATTCCACCCTGGATGGAACAAACCGGCGGCCCGATCCGGATCTGGACTCCGTATTCGTTTCCCCAGTACTGGACCGAAGCCGCCCGTGGAGTGCGTGACGGGGAAGCGTTGGCGCGCCTGAAGCCGGGCGTCTCCTACGATCAGGCGCGCGCTGAGCTGGCTGCTATTTCTGCGCGTTTGGCGCGCGAGCACGCCATTGATGAAGGCATCACCACCACCATCGTGCCGCTCGCCGATACGCGATCGGGCCCGGTTCGGCCGATCCTGCTGATGCTGGCCGCAGCCGTTGGCTTGGTTCTTCTAATCGCGTGCGCGAACCTGGCAGGGTTACTTCTGGCACGCAACTCGGCGCGCTATCGCGAAATGGCGCTCCGCTCGGCGCTGGGCGCGAGCCGATGGAGGCTTCTGCGCCAATTGCTCCTGGAAACTTGCTTGCTCTCATTGGCAGGTGGTTTGTTGGGCCTGGCGCTGTCTTGGCTGGTATCGGCCGCGCTTTCGCCACGTTCTGTGATGACAGAGTCACCGTATACCAGTTCGTTCGGTTCGTTATCAGAATTTTGGTCCGTTTCCCTCGATCCTCGCGTGTTGCTGTTCGCCTTTGCGATTTCCATTCTCACCGGTGCGCTATTCGGCTTATGGCCCGCGTTGGCTGGAACGCGCGTTTCCATCGCCGACACATTGAAGGAAGGTGCCCGTGGCGGAGCTGCTGGCGTAGCGAAAGCAACGTTCCGGCGTGCACTGGTGATCGCAGAGATTGGGCTGTCGCTGGTCCTGGTTTTCGCGGCTGCGCTCCTGACCCAGAGTGTTCTCCGCCTGCAACACCAGAATCTTGGTTTCAGCCCGGATCATGTACTGAAAGCAAAGTTCTATTTGCCGCCTGTGCGATATCCGGATGCCCGCTCGATTACGCAATTTTGTGAACGATTCGGTGAGCGGCTGCGCTCGCTGCCCGGAGTTGTGGACGCGAGCGTGACGACGGCCTTTCCCCCTTCTATCCCCTGGACCCAGATGTTCACCATTGAGGGCCGCGCGCCATCCCGCCTGGCGGACGTTCCCACTACGCGGTGGGCAGTGATGGATCATCGCTATTTGCCCGTCATGGGGATGTCGATCGTCGCGGGCCGTGATTTCTCCGAATCGGACACGGCAACTAGCATGCCCGTCGCGTTGGTCAACCAGGAGTTCGTGAAGCGCTACTTTCCGAACCACAACCCACTCCAGCGGCGAATCCAGATGGGTCCGCCGCGAGGGCTCCTTGGCGCTTCAACCGCAGGTGCAGTGTCGACGAGGCTGGTGACCGTAATTGGCGTCTTCACCGACTTCCCAAACGACGGTGTGGGCGCACCGCCCGCTCCGCAAATACTGGGACTGTTCCGCCAGCAGCCCGCAGTCAATTACGGCTTCAAGGACATTGTGGTTCAGACCAAAGCGGATCCCGCAAGCATGTCGTCCGCCATTTCAGACGCTATCAAAGAGCTGGACCCAGAGGTCCCCTTGTCGGAGGTGCAAACCTTGAGCGAGTACCTCAGCGGGTCCATCTCCAATACGCGGCTGACTACAGTTCTACTTAGCCTGTTCGCCGGTTTGGGGATACTCCTTGCCGCGATCGGCGCTTACGGCGTAATTTCTTACCTAGTTGCGCAAAGAACGCAGGAACTGGGAGTGCGAGTTGCGCTCGGAGCCGACCCCTCCACTCTTCTGTGGCTGATCCTTCGTCAGGGGATCTGGATGGGACTTACGGGTGTTTCGCTTGGGATCGCCGCCGCCATTTTGTTACGGCAATTTCTGTCCCGGTTCCTATATGGCATCTCTGAAACAGATCCGGCGACGTTGGTGGGCGCTGCATTCATCTTGCTGTTGGTGGTGGCCACGGCCAGCGCTGTCCCGGCCTGGCGGGCGATGCGCATCGACCCGATTCAAGCTCTGCGCGGTGAGTAGATGCTGCAGCTCAGAATAGAAACTTCGCGCTTGCTTGAACCAGTCTAGGAGCGCCGGCGCGTTGGCCAGAGTGGTGCGAACGATTCCTCGCGACTTGTCGGCAGGGATAGAACTATCCTTCGCCGTTGCTGGCGGGTGATTGTCGAGGGCACACGTTTCCCGCCGACCTGTTATACAGCCCAAAGTGATACTCCGAAGAGTGCCGCTGATTCGCGCCTACTCGTCCCGCAGCGCCCGCATCGGATCGATGAGCGAAGCCCGCCGCGCCGGAACATACGCCGCGAGCAGTGATACCGCTAATAGCGGTATCGCAACCGCCGGCAGTAGGGCCAAGTTCAGGCGGCCGTCGGAGACGACGCATTCAGGAGACTATTGGGCAAGGATAGAACTATCCCGCGCCGTTAATCGCGGGTGATCGGCACTGGTTCAGTGGCCACCTTCTGAGCGCCCAACTCCATCCACACATTCCGGACTAATGAGCATCCAGGGTAGGAGCCTTCGGGATTGCCGTGTCAGGGGGGCGGTGCGGAACTCATAGCTACGAAATTTGACCGCGACTACCGTTGGGTTGGCACGGACGATATAGCCAGTTATAAGGAGCTTCAACGGACGAACGCCGTCCAGTAGGAAAGGCCATTGAATGGAAACTTCAATCTCGCTGCCAGCGAGCAAGTTGTTGTTGCATGCCAGGAGGAGACCGCCCGAACTGATGTCCAAGGTTGTGCCAACTCGTCGTCGCGCGGTTTCTCCGCTTGTCGGCAATGTAAATTCGGCAGCCAGCTCAATCGGATACCTAGGATACTGACGATGTTCCGATGTAAAATTCCGAGGAGGCGCTGCGACGTTATCAAAGGCGAGAACAGGGGAGGACACTTCTCTCCTTTCGTGTCAAAAGAAGGTCAAGAACAGCGTTTGAGCCTTTCATCAGGCGAGCTAGGAACGGCTTAAGCTAGACGGGTAAATTTGTACCTCTGGGTGAGTCCTATCAAGAGGGGTCTGCTTGGCCCTCATCCCGATACGGCAATCTGCTCACAAATCTCCGAAGAGTTCGCCTGCCGTTTCTCCAACATCGGGTCACGACTGCAAACGACAGGTGACGAATCATTTGGAGATTCAGGACCGACTTTTGCAAGGTCCTCGAGGTAGCCCCTAAACGGGGTAGAAACTCGTCGAAATACCCGCACAAATTCACAACCGAAATCCGGCCCATAGTAGAGGAGACTGCGGCCTTCGCATGACTTGCACCAAAAGGCACGCACGAACACAAGTCGAAAAGGCCTTTCCCAGAATCTTCTCCTGGATAGATGACTGATAAGCGACCCACACCTCGGGCACGTAAGCACATGCCTCGGATGACAGTTCAGACTGATCAGATTGAAAATGTTTCGCCGCCAGCCTTGAAAAGAACCGGCGCCAAGCGCCCCCACGTCGTTTTGCCCGATCGGAGTTGGAACTGCGCCATCTTCCGATTACACTGTTGCTTATGGATAAACCGAATCACCATGACGTGGATGTAATTCTGAAGCTCTACGAATTGCGCCGTGAAGATCGCATGCGCAAAGCAAGAGCTTGGCTCTTCGGCTACAAGGCCAGCAACGCGGCCGAGCATCAGGCGGCATGCCCGCCCGGCTCGGATCAAGAAGCTTATTACCGGATGGTCACTAGCTATTGGGACATGGCCGCGTCGTTCGTCACCTCCGGCGCGGTTAATAAGGATCTGTTTCTGCAGAGCGCGGGCGAGATGCTGTTCGTTTGGGAAAAGACCAAAGGGAACATCGCCGACACACGCAAGGCCATGAGCAATCCAGGCTATCTTTCCAACCTCGAAACTGGGGCGCAGGCCCTGATCGATAATATGAATAAGGCCAACCCGAAAGCCTATGAGGCTTTTTCCGCGCGCGTTCGGGGAGCCGGCGCGTAACTCCCGAGCCTGGCCTATCGAGCCGCGATCGTGCGAGAGCGATATCCTATCTGAACATGCCTATGCGCCGCGAAGCCGATTTCTTCGGAGACCAGGAGATGGATCTGGTCTACATCGCTAAAAAACTCCGGGAGGCTATACGGCTGGAATCGGCTTTCACCGAATCGGGCGTGGACTACGCCGTCGAAACTGACAAATACCTGGGTGGCGTACTCTTTCGCAGCGAGCGCGTGGGCGCTTTCTTTTACGTTCTGCCGGAAGCCGCGCCGCAAGCGCGCGAGATCATGCAACGGCATGGCTTCCGGTTCCACGAATGGGAGGGCGGCTCGCGATGAACAAGCCGGCCGTCCTGTTTTTGGCCGCCGCGGGGCTCTTCGCGCAGACCACCAGCCCTCTAGCCGAGCAGTACCGCGAAAGCGCTTCCAAATTGATCGCCGCCGCGCTGGTCGATCACGAAGGAATGGAGAAGCTGTCGTATCTGTGCGATCGCATCGGTAATCGCCTGAGTGGATCCCCGGCGCTCGAGCGCGCCGTCGCGTGGGCCGCCTTGCAAATGAAAGCCGACGGGCTGAGCAATGTCGTAACGCCGCGCGTTAAGGTTCCACACTGGGTGCGGGGCAACGAGAGTGCTGCTTTGATAGAGCCGGTGAACCGGCCGCTTACAATCTTGGGGCTCGGCGGCAGCGTCAGCACTCCGAAGAAGGGAATCACGGCTGAAGTTGTTCCAGTTTCAAGCTTCGAGGATCTGGAGAAACGAGGCCGCGCGGGCGTCGAGGGCAAAATTGTTCTGTTCAACGTGCCTTACGATGGCTACAACCGCACGGTGGTTTTTCGGACTGCGGGGCCATCGCGCGCGGCGCGCTTGGGCGCAGTGGCGGCGCTGGTGCGCTCCATCACCCCGCTAAGCCTTCAATCGCCTCACACCGGCGCGCTCGAATACGCCGAGGGTTTTCCGAAAATTCCGGCGGCAGCCGTCACCATCGAAGACGCGCTACTGATCCAGCGCCTCGTGGATTCCGAGGGTTCCGTGACGGCCCACCTGGAGATGGAAGCGCATACGTTGCCCGATGCCGACTCGGCCAACGTGATCGGAGAAATTCCCGGCCGCGAGCGGCCTGACGAAATCGTCGTGATCGGCGGTCATCTGGATTCTTGGGATGTTGGCGCCGGCGCGCAAGACGACGGTTCCGGCTGCGTCACGGCGCTCGAGGCCGCTCACCTGATTCACGAACTGGGTCTCCGGCCGCGGCGAACGCTGCGCGTGGTCTTTTGGACCAACGAAGAAAACGGCGGCGCCGGTGGTGAAGCCTATCGAATCTGGGCGGGCCCATCAGTAAAGAATCACGTAGCCGCAATCGAAATGGATGGCGGCGCGGAAAAGCCCATCGGCTTCGGTCTCAGCTCCAGTGGCGACTTGCCGTCCATCCTGGCGCGGTTGCGTGAAATCGGCGGATTGCTGGAACGCATTGACGCCACATCCGTTCAGCCTGGCGGCGGAGGCGCCGACATCGCGCCGATCATGGTGGACGGCGTGCCAGGACTCGCATTGCGCACCACGGGCACGCATTATTTCGATTGGCACCACTCGCGTGCCGATACCGTCGACAAAATCAATCCGGAGGATTTGCGCGCCAACATCGCGGCCATGGCCGTGATGGCCTACGTGCTTGCGGATATGCCAGTGCCGCTGCGGCAGACTCCGTCATCGACTCGCTGAGACATACTCCAGCTCTTTATTGATGACCATCTGAAGATCAGCCCACATCAGGCCGCCAATCTTGCGCCCATTGATGAACAGAGTCGGCGTCCCCGCGATGCCGAGCGCACGGCCTTCCGCGATGCTGCGATCCACTTCGGGCTCGGTGGCCTTGGTGTCGAGGCAACGGCCCAGCTTCACCCCATCTACGCCGTTCTCAGAACCCCAAGCCAGAACTTTGGTGTTCAGATTGTCACCGGTAATGTCATCTTGATTCTCGTAAATCCAGTCGTAGAACTTCCAGAACGCCGACTGGTTTTCTTGATATACGCACCGGCCGGCAATGGCGGCCGCCCGCGCCCAGGGATGCACGGACTCGAGCGGAAAATTCTTGAAAACAACATGCACCTTGTCCCCGAACGCCGCGGTCATATCGCGCCTTAAGACGGGCGCCTCCATCTTGCAGTCGGGACACTCGAAGTCGCCGAACTCCACAATCGTCACCGGAGCGTCGGGTGGACCGAAGCTCGGTTGATCGGTCAAGGTCAGTTTGTCCAGGTTTGTTTGAAACGGCCGTTTGTTCAGGTCGTAGACGTCGCCCTTGACGATGGTCTGTCCGTCAACGGAGATGTAATATAACTCGTCCTTCTCCGCGCCATTGAAAATCAGATGCACCAGGACTTCCGAAAATCCGGGAAGATATTTCGACGGTTTCGGATCGTCGATCTTGAAAGTCACCTCGCTCCGAAACAGATCGATGTGGCGCAAGTAGTTCTCGAGAGTAGGTTTATCCAGGAAGCCTTTGCCCGGCGCGGCCCAGGCAAGCGGCGACAGAACTAGTATCAGGACGGCGACAAGAGTTTTCATGGCAGCGTATTTATTCTATTACGCCGCGCGCGAGTTTCATCAGGGTTGCGTGAGTACCCAGCGCTTCAGGCCCCTCGGCTGCGCACCCCTCGGTTCCAATCTCAGGGCGCAACTGCGAGTAGGCGCCATCTTCGCCCAGCGCCCAGGCTTCCCTGCGATCCCGCAGATAAATGTCCAGGATCTCCCACAGCTTCTTCTTCCATTGCGGGGCTAACACCGGCGTGACCACTTCCACTCGCTTGGACAGATTGCGGAACATCCAGTCGGCCGATCCGATAAAGAATTCGCCTTGCATGGGATCGTCGACACCCGCGGCGAAATAGAAGATGCGGGAGTGTTCAAGAAAGCGGCCAATAATGGAGCGAATGCGAATGTTCTCGCTGCGGCCGGGCACACCTGGACGAAGGCAGCAGAATCCTCGAACTACGAGGTCGATCGGCACTCCGGCGGTGGAAGCCTGACATAGTGCCTCGATCATTTCCGGATCCTCGACCTGATTCATCTTGGCGACGATGCGCGCCGGAAGATTGGCTTGCTTGTTGGCGATCTCCCGGTGGATCAGCTCCAGCCAGCGGCGCCGCATAGTTGTGGGCGCCACCAGCATTTCCGTGCAGGCCGGAGCATTCGAGTGCCCCGTCAAATAGTGGAAGAGATGCACGACGTCTTGCGTGATACGCGGATTGCACGTGAAGAGCCCGAGATCGGCATAGAGGCGCGCGGTGCGCACGTGGTAATTGCCGGTTCCGATGTGGACATAGCTTCTGAGGCCCGACGCTTCTTTGCGAACCACCAGCGCCATCTTCGCGTGCGTCTTGAGACCCTGCACGCCAAACGTGACGTGAGCGCCGGCTCGCTCGAGCTCCGCCGCCCAATGCAAGTTGCGCTCTTCGTCAAAGCGCGCCTTGATTTCGATTACACAGGCCACCTGCTTGCCGCTCTCCGCTGCTTTCACCAGCGATTTCACAAACGGCGTATCATCGCCGATGCGGTAGGCGGTCATCTTGATGGCGACCGTTTCGGGATCGTCGGCGGCAGCGGCGACGAAATGCTCCACACTGTCTTCGAAGCTCTCGTAGGGGTGATGCACCAACACATCCGCGGCACGAATCGCCGCGAAAACATCCGGGCTGTGCTCGAAGGCGGCGGGTGGAAGCGGAGTCCATGCTGGGTCCTTTAAGGCTGGCAGCGGCAATCCTGCGATCTCGAATAATGTGGTGTAGTCCAACTCTTCGGGCAAGTCAAAGACGTCCGTCTCGGAAAGCTCGAATCGTTTTCGCATCATCTCGCGAATGGTGGGATCGGCGCCGGGAGCGAACTCAAGCCGCAACACCGGTTCATAACGCCGTTGGCGGACCTGCTCGCGTACCAGGTCCTGCAGTGCCGCGTCTGAATCGTCGTCGATCTCAAACTCGGCATCGCGAGTTACCCGGAACAGCGTCGTTCCGCTCAGTCTCATGCCGACATAGAGCTTGTGCGCATTGCCGCGAATTATTTCGTAGAGCGGGACAAGAACAATCTCCCCGGAAGCTACTCCAGCCTTCACCGCGACCCACTGCTTCAGCACCGGCGGGACTTTGACGCGGGCATACGTCGGCGCCTCCTCCTGATCATGCAGGAGAAAGGCCAATGACGTTGAAAGGTTCGACAAGAACGGAAACGGATGCTCCGGATCGAAAACCAGTGGCGTCAGCGCAGGAGAAACCTCGGAGTCGAAATAAGCGCCGGCTTCGTCTTGTTGCGCGGCTGTCAATTGGTCCCAGCGCCGCAGATAGATTCCGTGCTTTGCCAGCCCCGGAACCAGCGTGTTTCTAAAACAACCGGCTTGGCGCTCGAGACTGGACATTAAGCGCTCGCGGACAGTGGCAAGCAGGCGGACCCGTTCCGGAGTGGAACTCTTTCGCAGGACGGAGATCCGCTTCATGAAGAACTCATCCAGGTTAGAGCCGAAGATTGCCAGGAACTTCGCTCTTTCAAGCAACGGCGTCCGGTCGTCCAAGGCTTCGGCAAGCACGCGGTCGTTGAAGTCCAGCCACCCTAAGTCGCGGTCGATCCAAACATCCGACAGGGCCTGAGATACCTCCCGATTCAGAACACCATCGTCGCCGATCGAAACCATTACAGCCGCAGCGCCCATAGACTCCCAATTTTATGTGCCCGGGTTCGCTGTCGAATGAATATTGTGTTTCAATTTGGTTTCACCCGAAACCGGCTGCTGCGGTGGTCCCGCCGCTGCGATAGTATGGATCGGCAACGAAATGCGCTTTCTCTTAATCGCGGCAATCGCCGCCTGTGGCGTGATCAGACTCGCCGCCCAGCAAGCCACACAGGGTCAATCTATTTATCAGGCCAACTGCGCCAGTTGCCATCGGCCGGACCTGGCTGGCAGCGGCGAAGCTCCTCAATTGGCTGGGTCCAATTTCATGAACACGTGGGGTGCTCGGCCGGCCAGCGATCTGATCAGCTACATGCAGTCGGCCATGCCACCGTCCAATCCTGGCGGGCTCAGCGCGCAGGCTTACGCCGATCTGGCGGCCTTCATCCTTCAGGCCAACGGGAAGGTTGCGACCCCACAGCCGTCGGAAGCGGCCGCGTCTCTGAAGGAGCAAACAACCGCTGGGCGCGGCCTCACGGTGACGGGACAAGTAAAGAATTATGTCCCAGTGACGGATGCCATGCTGCGAAATCCGGATCCGGGTGACTGGCTCATGATCCGCCGCAACTATCAAGCCTGGAGCAACAGTCCGTTGGCGCAAATCAACGCCGGCAATGTGAAGAATCTTCGCCTGGTGTGGGAGTGGGCGATGAACGAGGGGGGCGGCGCGAACGAGGCGACGCCCATGGTTCACAACGGGATCATTTTTCTCGTCAACCCAGGCAATGTGGTGCAAGCGCTTGACGGCCGAACGGGCGAGCTCATCTGGGAGAATCGCATTGGCCCGGATGCCAACGGGTCCATCGGCGGGATGCGGAGCCTGGCTCTCTATCAAGACAAGGTGTTCATGGCGACCACGGACGCGCGAATCCTGGCGCTGGACGCGCGCACCGGCAAGATCGTTTGGGAAACCGCGATTGCGGATCACGACAAAGGCTACATCAACAGTAGCGGCCCGATCGTGATTCGGGGAAAAATAATCGAGGGGCTGGGCGGGTGCGATAAATATAAGAAGGATGGCTGCTTCATTAGCGCTTACGATCCGGACACAGGTAAGCGGATTTGGAAGTTCGATACTGTGGCGCGTGAGAATGAACCCGGCGGCGACACCTGGGGCAAACTCCCCGATCTATTGCGCGCCGGTGGCGATACATGGATTACGGGCAGCTACGATCCGGAGCTGAATCTGACTTATTGGGGAGTGGCGCAAGCCAAGCCATGGATGCGCGCCACGCGTGGATCCGGGTCGGGCAAGGCACTGTACACCAGTTCAACACTGGCGCTCGCACCGGATACCGGCAAACTCGCATGGTACTACCAACACGTCGGCGGCGAATCACTGGATCTGGATGAAGTGTTCGAGCGCGTGTTGGTGGATTCGAATGGGCAGAAACTTGTATTCACGATCGGAAAGCCCGGTATTTTATGGAAGTTGGATCGGACGACAGGGAAATATCTGGCAAGAAAAGAGACCATATTCCAAAACGTTTTCGATCAATTCGATGAGAAGACCGGCGAGCCACGCTATCGCGCGGATATTTTAGAGCAGCAAACGGGCCAGTGGATACAAGCTTGTCCCAGTACTGAGGGCGGCCATAACTGGCAGGCCATGAGTTACCACCCAGGAACCAGCCAACTCATCATTCCGTTGTCCCAGAGTTGTCTCGAGATCAGCGGACGCGTGGTCGAGTTGAAAGAAGGCTCCGGCGGAACGGCGGCGGATCGGCGCTTTTTTGAAATGCCGGGCAGCAATGGAAACATCGGCAAGCTGGCGGCCTACGACGTGAAAACGATGAAGGAGAACTGGTCGATCCAGCAGCGGGCGCCATTTTTGACCGCCGTGTTGTCCACCGCTGGTGGAGTAGCATTCGTCGGAGATCTCGATAGGAACTTCCGCGCCGTGGATGTGAAGACGGGCAGGGAATTGTGGCGAACGCGCCTGGGAACGGCCGTACAAGGGTTCCCGGTCTCGTTCAGTGTTGACGGCAAGCAATACATCGCGGTCACCACCGGCATGGGCGGCGGCAGCCCACGGCAAGTGCCGCTCACCATCGCTCCCGAAATCCATCATCCGCTGAGCGGTAATGCGCTATACGTGTTCGCGCTGCCAGATGAAAAACAGTGATGATAAGTAGTCAGTTTATCGTGCGGTGCACGGCTCAGGTTCCCAACCGGATGCGTCGGCAATTTTCTTAAAGTGACTGGTGGTAACAAATGGAAGCGCCAGATAGGTTGGATCCTCCACCACGGTAGTGACCATAAACCAGGTATCGGCGTTGGGTTCGCTAAATAGGTCGTAATATTCTTTGAGAACGGTCTTGTCGCTGTACGGAACGCCGTTCTTGCGCAAGTACCCTGGGCGCAATTGCGTCGTGGTCACTTGTAGGGAGCGGGATTTCGAGCCCAGCCTTGGAGCCAGGCCCAGCCCGAATACAACCGGCGGATTGACGGTTGGCAAAGCGCCCTCCCATTTTGCCGATGAATACCCCTGCCACGACGGCGTGCTTGCGCGCGGAATCTCGCCGCCGAAATGGAACAAGCGAGTCTGCTGGCCGGCATCGGTTTCGATCTTCAGCGTTAAGTCGCCCTGCCAGGTGATGTGCAGACGTCCGGGAACTCGCATGATCGCGGGCGCGCCGTAAGATTTGCACTGGAGGCCGGCGGCTTCGTCCTTGGCGGGATCCCATGCATCGATCATCTTGCGGGATTCGGCATTGGTCGGAATACTCGCGGCGTCGCCCTTGAGCGGAGTCACCATGCGCCAACGCCAGTCTTCGGTAACATAAGCGACCCAGTATCCAGTGAGATCAATCGGCGCGCCCGGCTTTCCCGGCGCGGGAGCGGGAGGCGGGCCAGGAGGACCGAACTGCGCGAAGAGTCCGCCTGCGGTGGCGAGTATCAGGATCGGCAGTTTCGATTTCATTTTGAAAGGCTTTTATAAACCGCTTCGACAAAACGGTCCGCGGTGACGAAGCTGTTGCTCGTTACATATTCAGTGTCGTAGTCGCGCGTGGGCTTGGCGGCCTTGGTCTGATCGAGCGTCATGCCTTTTTGGATCATGTCCCGCACGCGGTCGCGAACTATAACTACCATGTCGCGAAACTCGACCACGTCGGCGTCGTCGCAGATTCGTCCGTGCCCGGGAATCACGTAGGTGCCGCCTTCCTGCGTTTTCGCCGGGACTGTCATTTGCAGGATGTGATTCAAGGCCAGAATTTCTCCCTGCACGCTGCCGCCGCGTTCAATGTCGATGAAGGGGTATCCGTCGGGGGTGAAAATATCTCCGGTGCTGATCACATCCGAGCCCCGAAACAGAACCACGCTGTCCCCATCGGTGTGCGCACTGGGCTCGTGATAAACGATGACGGCTTCACCGTTGAAGTGCAGGTTTTTTGTGGGTGTTGCGTATTCGTCGATCGGGAGGCCCGTTTCCGGAAAACTCGGTTGCCCGGGGACCTTCGCCGTCAGGCGGTTGAGCACGTTTTCGTGCGCGATGATTTTCAGCGGCAGCGCCGGGTCGGAGCCGGCGAGTTTCACAATGGCCGCATTTCCGCCAACATGATCGGGATGCATGTGCGTATTGATGATGTAGCGAACCGGCCCTGGCGAGAGTTTGCGAATCTCAGTCATCAGTTTCGGAGCCAGGGGCGCAAACTGCGTGTCCACGATTAATACACCCTCGCTGCCTACCTGGATTGTGGTATTGCCGCCCGAGCCCACCAGCATGTAAATGTTGTGCTGCACAGGTTCGACGTGGATTTCGACTTTGTCGAAATCTTGCTGTTGGCTATTGGCTCTGGTGGCCCATAGTAAAGAAGCGCATAGAAGGATGCGCGTCATGGTCGTTTCCCTGGCGGAGGGGACGTGGGACTGAGGCATATCTGGCCTTCGGCGCCGCACGAGCAGTATCGCTCGCAGCGATCTCGGGGGTGCTCTGGTTTTTCCATTTTCTTCCGATACTCGGGATACAGCGTGTCCGCGCCGCCGCGCGTAGCTTCATAGGGCAATCCGTACCAATCGGCAACTTCATGCAGGAAGGGATTCGTTCCCGGCAAGTGATTGGGGACGTAATCGGCCGCCTTCGGTACTTCCGCGACGGTTTCGCAAATGTCTCGGGCGATCACTTGCGCGGGATCCAAGATCCACGTTTGAGTCCGCACCAGCGGCTCGGTTAGGAAGACTGGGTCGGTTACCACAGTGGCAACGGTGAGATAATCCCCGTGCCGCACCCAATGTTCAGTGAAGGTAGCTTTGTCGCTGCGGGGAACCCCATTGCGCTTGAGGTAGCTTTCCTTGAGATGCGTGGTGTAGATGTCCAGCATGTTGTCTTCCCAGGAGCCCGTCGAGAAGCCTTGCCAGGTGTGAGGTGCGTATTCGGATGGATGTGGCCGCCCATCCAGCCAGATGGTCCGTTCCATTTCCTGAAAGTTGATGCGTGTATGGAACGCCACCGCGCGCTGGGTGACTGGGTCGCGGATCACGTCAACGCGCATGTTGGCAAGCCCGCGCATGGAATAGTCGGCCGAGTGCGGGCGGCATTGATATTCGGGAACTACGGAAATGCGATCCGCGTCGTAGCTGTCGGCGCGCAGCCGGGCAGCGTCGTTGAGCGGGAGCCCTAAATAATCGCCCAGTTCGGGACCGGGGATGCGATCCGGAAGATCCTCGTGGTACAGAGGCGCCCAGCTTCCCGAGAAATCCACTTGTGCGAAGGCGGACGCGGAGAATAGCAGCACGGCAAAAAGAGTTTTCATGGCTGGGGTGCGGGCGCGGCTTTTTTCTCTTCAGTTCGCGCACCGGAAAGCATGTCCATCATGGCGTAGTTTCCCTCGTGGCAAGCATATTCGAAAATCCGATCCGTGCGTTTGGTCATGGAAAGCTCCACCGTCCACGGTTTCGTATACACTGTCGGATCGTCGATGGTGGCTTGGTAGATGATCGTGTTGGGATCCGTGCGCCGCAAGCGTTCCACTACGTGGAGATTCTCGTCGGTCATTCCATCCAGGTACCCGACTCCGAAGCGGCTTTGGTTATTGAATTTGAAGTTGGTGGTATCGATAACCAAGGTGCCGCCTTCCCAGTGCCCACGCGAATCCCCGGTCCATTGGCGGATCTGTGGCGCGACATGCGGACTTCCGTCCAGCGGAATGACCCGCGTGTCGTGATTCATTTCCACGGCGATGGCCACCATCCCGCGGGTTTGCACGATCTCATAGTTGTTGTTGTAAGGTTCCGGAAGCATGGGCGGACCGGCGGCGCCAAACAAAAGGCAGCGCTCGCTCAGAAATCGGTCTTCGGGACCGTCCACGGGATGCAGGACCTGGTGCGCTTTGAAGGCGTCGTATCTCTTTTGCGCCTGGGGCGTGAATGGGGGAACTCTTCCGTCCGGCGGATCCATGACGAGCGACGTGCGCATGGTCTTCGAGACTTTCGTTCCACGGTCAACCCAGAAGTTGTTGTACGCGCGGCGCGCCAGGTCGGATGCGCCTCGGTCGCCTTCAATGAGATCAGCATTGCCCTGTTGAACGCGCTGCTTTGCGAAAGCAGCCGCTTCTTCGGCCGTGAAAAATTGTTTGGTGCCCAGTTCCTTGGGCCGTTGGAACGGTGTAACTGTCGCGTTGGTCCAGATGCCCTGCAGATCCGGCTGGCCATCGGGAGTGCGAGGCGGTGTCCAGTTCTGGCCAGCGAGGGTCATAGTCGCGAACAACGGCAACGCCAGAAGACAGGCGGCCGCTAGCGGCTTGCGACTCTCGAATAGTGGCAACGTAGCCCTCCCCAAGTGGTTTAGGTATAAAACAATGACAAAAGGAAGTCAACCTAAAGGGAGGATTTGTCGGCGCTACCGCCGGTTTCAGGTAGCTCTGTCCTCGGAAACGCGAGCGAGAACACGGTCCCGGCGCCCGGCTCTCGCTGCACGGTGCCATCCAACTGACGTCCCAGAATATTCATGATCCGCAGACCGAGTGATTGGGACTCCCTCCAGTCGAATTTCGCGGGAAGGCCCACGCCGTCGTCAGCGACGGTGAGCTTTACAGGCTTGCCGTGGCCCCAACTCAGCTTGACCAGGATCTCTCCTACACGTTCATTGGGAAATGCGTGTTTGAGGGAATTGGTTAGCAGCTCGTTCAGGATCAACCCGCAGGGGATGGCCTGGTTGAGCCCGAGTGAGATCGGTTCGAACTCGAAACGCAAGTGGATTCGCTCGGAATCCACTCCGTAGGAGGAGAACAAATCGCGCGCCAGGGCAGCCGCATACTCGCGAAAATCCAGCCGGTCCGGCTCATCGTCGCGGTTTAGTCGCTCGTGGATCAGCGCCATGCATTGCACGCGTTCCTGGCTGTCCTGGAGCGAGCGGGCAGCGGCCAAGTCCTGAAGCGATTCGGCCTGCATGGACAGAAGACTAGAGATGACCTGCAAGTTGTTCTTCACCCGATGGTGTATTTCCTTGAGCAGCAGCTCCTTTGCTGCCAGAGCGGACGACAACGCTTTTTGGGTCCGGACCTGTTCGCTGATGTCGACCGAAACTCCGCCCAATAGCCGCCTACCCTCACCGTCGGCGAAGGGAAAGCGGAAAGTCAGCATCGTTACGGTGCGGCCGTCTCTGAGCAAGAACTCTTCCACCAGCTGGGACGATTCATCACGCTGGATTACCGACGTGTCGTTGGCGCATAGCCTCTCGGCCATTTCAGCCGGCCATAGCTGGTGGTTGGTTTTTCCAAAGCAATCCGAAAGCGTCCTGCCCCAGATCTGCTCGCAGGTGTTGTTGATGTACAGGATGCGGCCGTCCTGGTCCTTGATGAATGCCAGCGTCTGGCTATTGTTCATGAAGGAACTAAAGCGGACGTCGCTGGCGCGGAGGGCCTGCTCGGCTCGGCGAATGTGGTCCCGCAGCTTCGTTTCACCGAGCGAGCGTCGAACGGCCGGCCCAAGCCGCGCCAGACGATCCTTCAGCAGGTAGTCGTCGGCGCCCTTTGCCAGCATCGCTACAGCCGCTTCTTCGCCGCTGGCCTCGGACAGAACGATGAATGGGATAGTGTCGAAATGATGTTGACGTAACAATTCCAAGGCCCGGGGCGCATCGAGGGGCATAATATCGCAATTGGCCAGAATCACATCGGGGGGCCACCCGAGGTGGGTGACGTATTCCACTTCCGTGTCCACGCGCAGCCATTCCGGCTCAAAATCGGCGCGGCGCAGCTCACGAATCGTTAGTTCAACGTCTTCAGAGTCACGCGCCAGAATCAAAATCCGGATGCTGGTAGCGAGCTCAGCCATCAGCGGGACTTCTTCGGGGTGCGCGGCTTCGAGGAGTTCGGAGTCGGCGCCCGGCGGATCTCGGGGCTCGGTTCGATTAGCAGGGCGTCCGCGGCCATGACGCCGGCGCGGGGGAGATAGATCTCCAAACTGACGGTATCTCCGGCTTCGAGGGACGCCGCGACCATTCCGCCCATTTTCTTCACGAGCGTATAGGTGACGTGCAGGTCCTCGCTAGAACCGGACCAGGCCGGTTCGAAAACGCGTTCCAGCGCCGCGGCGTCTTCTTGCGCGCTGACATACCTGGCCCGGATGCGGGCCCATTGGCCCAATTGTTCGGGTTCGCCACTCGACAAATCGACCACCAGGCTGCTGTCGGATCGCATATGAATGCGGGCGTGGAGGAGCACGTTGGCTAGGGCTCGCATTAATTGCCACTCGTCGGCTTGAACGTGGATCGGATCCGCAGGATCCATGAGTAGCATGAAATTCACGTGGATGAGCTTCCAGGAATCGCCCAAACGCTTCAGGACTTCGTCGAGCCGTAAACGCTGGCATTCCAACTCCGGCGGCTGAAGATAACTGCGAAGATGATTGCCTAAAGCCGAAGCGTCCAGCGCGGCTTTCTTGATTATTTCGGCGGTGTCCCGCAAGGGACTGCCAGCCGGCAACGCCGTCAGCATGTCCTTGCTCGCCTGTACCAGCACGTCCAATTGCGGAAGGTGCCGAATAATTCCATCCGCCATACGGGCCAGTGCCTCCTGCTTATGTTCCTGCCGCAACTGGTCGTTCTCAAACTGGAACAGCGTTACATCGGTGAAGGTGATCACGGTGCCGTCCGCCCGCCCGTTGCGCCAGCGCGGGGCGATATGGCCTTGGATGGCGAAGAGACGCTCCGCACTGCCTTGCAGCAGCGTGCCGGCGGGCAGCGGAATAGTCTGCCCTTCGAGCATGACCGGAGTCAATAGATCCTGGACCGGTTTGCCGGTTTCGCGATGAGAAAGACGTAATACTGTCGCGGCCGGGCGGCGCGCGGCCTTATCGGCGCTCCAACCGACCAATCGCTCGGCCAGCGGGTTGATATAGGAGATGTGGGAACTGGCGTCGGTGACTACCACCGCCGCAGCCACACCGCTAAAGCTCGCGATCGCCCAGTCTCTTTCCTCTCGCAGGGCGCGCTCGTAGCGGTGCTTTGCGATGGCCATGTCGATCGAGCCTTTCAAACTGGCCGAGACAATGGGCTTCTTTATATATCCATAGGCTTGCGTCCGGCTGGCGCGCTCCAACGTCGCCCGATCCTCGTATGCGGTTAGGTAAACCACCGGGATATCGAGCTGCTCACGCACCATCTCGGCTACGTGAATTCCGTCCTGGTCGCCTTTGAGCCGGATGTCCATCAGGACCAGATCCGGTAAGGTCTCCCGAATGAGCTTCAGGGCGGGTTGCGCCGATTCGGCCGTGCCCGGTACCTGGTAACCAGCCGATTTGAGGCGGCTCTCCAGATCGGCTGCGATCAGGCCTTCGTCTTCTACGATAACAATCTTGTGCTGCGCGGCAGCTGCCATAGATCTTTTTTCTCCTCGCGCATGCCGCCAACTCGACCGTTGCTAACCATGGCGTTAGTGTGTTCAGCGTTTTCCAGACTGGACTTTCCCGGCTGATTTGCAATCGAAGCACCATGAGCGACTAGGCCTACGGGCCTATAGCTTAGGCCTGGAGGGGTGGTAAGGATTGGGTCAAATCACCCAACCTGTGGGGAATCAGTTTCGCCGTCGATCTTGAGCTCCTGGTCATCGATTCTTCATTCGACGGGGTCGGAGGGCTAAGTCTGCTACCGTGGCCTAGTGGAAGCGCGCGCGTCCAGCAAGCAACTATTACCGTGGCTAGTCGCAGTCGCGTTCTTCATGGAGTCGCTCGACACCACGATTCTGAACACGGCCGTACCCGCCATCGCGGAGGCATTGAAGGTGGCCCCGTTGAGCATGAAGGCGGTGCTATCCAGCTACACCTTGAGCCTGGCGGTTTTCATTCCAATCAGCGGCTGGATGGCGGATCGATACGGAACGCGCCGGGTGTTCGCGTCTGCGATTGGTCTGTTCACGCTGGGGTCTTTGTTCTGTGGCCTGTCGACCAACATCCATGTGCTAGTGGCGTGCCGCATCTTGCAAGGCTGCGGGGGCGCCATGATGGTCCCGGTGGGCCGTCTCACCATCGTACGGACCTTTGCCAAATCCGAACTCATCCGCGCCATGAGCTTCGTCGCCATCCCCGGTCTGATCGGCCCCATGCTCGGACCTATTGCGGGCGGCATGATCGTCGCATATCTTCATTGGCGAGTCATCTTTTTCGTGAATCTACCGATCGGCCTTGCGGGTTTGATCCTGGTGTATCTGCATCTGCCGGATTACCGCGAGAAGTCCAATCCGCTGGATATTGTCGGGCTGATCCTATTCGGCTCCGGCATCGCGCTGTTGTCGTATGTGCTAGAGGTGTTCGGCGAGCATACTTTGGGCCTGGGGGAAATCCTTGGGTTACTGGCGATTTCCATCATGCTGCTCGCGGGCTATGGGCTGCATGCGTCGAAGACCCCATTTCCATTGCTGGAGCTGAGCCTGTTTCGAATCCGCACATTCCGCGCGGCGGTGAGCGGCAGCTTCTTCACCCGCCTGGGCCTCGGCGGGATACCATTCATTCTTCCGCTGCTCTACCAGGTTGGCTTCGGGTTCTCTCCCATTCATTCCGGTCTGCTCATGATGCCGCAGGCCATTGCATCCCTAAGCTTGAAGCTCACAATGCCGCGGATACTGGCCCGCTTTGGCTATCGCGGCGTGCTGATTTCCAACACCATCATCCTCGGTCTGCAAATTATACTTTTCGCCAGCATTGGAGTAGGCACCCCGCTCTGGCTTATCGTCGTGGAGATGTTCGCCTACGGATTCTTCAGCTCGCTGCAATATACCAGCATGAACACGCTGGTCTACGCCGACGTGAGTGAGGAGCAGGCCAGCAGCGCGAGTTCCATCGCCAGCACCATGCAGCAGTTATCGATGAGTTTTGGCATTGCAACCGCGTCGTTAGTGACTGCGCTCTTTATTCCCGATCGCCTGCATTCCAGCGCTCCACAACTGATTCATGGCATCCACTACGGGTTTTTCGTGCTAGGCGGATTAACGATTTTGTCCACCTTTGTCTTTAGCGAATTGAAAAGCTTGGACGGCAATACAACGAGCCTTCACAAGGTGCTGGAGCACGCCGAGTAAGGGCGAACTCGGAATGCAGAATTCGGAATTCAAACTAGTTGGGCGGTTGAGCCTGGGCGTTGAAGGGAACGGCTCGTTCGATTACCCCGCCATCGGCAGTTGAGATGATTTCGATCTCTTGCGGCATGCATTGTGCTTGTGGCTCGGTGCCGTCAATGAAGTACGAGGAAACGCCGGTCGGACAATCCGGGCCTGCCAGTTGGCCGGTTTGGGTATCGATGGACGTTTGCGTCACTCCGTGCGGCGGCGGGAACGGCTTCGCATCGCCATACTGTTTGTAGCGCGCTGCTTCACTCATGAATTCGGTCCAGATTGGCAGCGCCGACCTCGCGCCTTCGAGACCCAGGTCGCTATAGTCGTCGAATCCGACCCACACGACGCACAAAAGATCCGGGGTGAATCCGGCGAACCAGCCATCGTGCGACGTGCCGGTTTTGCCAGCGGCCGGCAACCTGAACCCTCGCGCGCGGACACCGGCTCCCGTTCCGCTGCGAATCACTTCCTGCAGCATGTCGACCATCAGGAAAGCCACTCGCGGGTCCAGCACGGGCTTCGTGCGCGGGGCCTGACGATATAACTGTCCGCCGTCGGAATCTCGTATTTCAGAAATAAAGGCCGGTTGAACGAGACTGCCGCCATTGGCAAAAACCGTATATGCTCGCGCGATCTCAAACGGAGTGACTTGATAGGCGCCCAGTGCCGCCGCGGGAGTTGGCTGGATATTGTCATTCATTCCAGCTTGGTGCGCGATCGCGACCACGTTATTCAGGCCTGTCATCTGAGCCACTTTTACCGTCGCCACGTTCAGGGAATGCGCCATGGCCAGGCGCAGGGTGACTTGGCCCATGAACTCATGTTTGAAATTGGCGGGGCTATAGGTTTGGTTACCGTACTCGAACGTGGTGGGCGAATCATCGACAACCGATGCAGGGGTCAAGACCAGATCGCTTCCGGTAATCGCCGTATTCAGCGCCGCCGTGTAGACAAACGGCTTGAAGACGGATCCGGGCGGGCGTTTAGCAAACACACGATTCAATTGGCTGGTGGTGTAATTGCGGCCGCCAACCAGCGCCTTCACTTCACCGGTATGCGGATCGATGGCAATCAGTGCGACTTGCGGAGGAATCCGCGCGCCCGGTGAATGACGAGCCGCGAGCTGTTTATCGACCAGCGGCATTCCGTCGAGAACGGCACGCTCGGCAGCGCGCTGCAACCGCAGATCCAGCGTCGTAAACACCGTGGTCGCAACAGGAAGTTGCGCATTCAATGCCTTAGGCGCTTCCTCGGCGGCGATGTCCATAAAATATTGGGACTCTGAAAGCTCGCTCGCGCTGGGGCGCAATCCCAGCGGCTCAGACGTGGCCTCTTGGTATTGCGCAAAGGTGATGTAGTTGTTGGCGCGCATTCGCTTCAGCACAACATTGCGCCGGTCCAGGGCACGAGAAGGATAGCGGAACGGATTGAAATAGGACGGGCGCTGGATGAGCCCCGCCAGTGTAGCGGCCTCGGCGAGATTCAGCTTCCGCATATCCTTGTTGAAATATGCCTGCGCCGCCTCTCCGATGCCGTTGATGCCGAAGCGTCCCTCTCCTCCGAGGTAAACCAGATTGCAATATTTTTCAAAGATCTGGGTCTTCGCCAGTTTATGTTCGAGGCGAATGGCGATGAGGGCCTCATCGACCTTTCGCTTCCAGCTCTTGTCATGATCGAGCCAAAGGTTACGAGCGAGCTGCATCGTGATCGTAGACGCGCCCTGCTGTTTGCGGTGCTCTTTCAAATCGACATAGATCGCCTTCGCAATACGCAGCGTGTCCAACCCCGAGTGTGTGAAGAACCGCTTATCCTCGGCGGATATAATCGCCCGAACGACGACCGGGGGAATATCGGAAAAGTGGATGGGCACCCGCTTCGACCGGCCGTCCTCGGACATATTACTCAGAATCTGAGGTCTGAGTTGGTAGCTGGGCAGATTCCGCCGGCTTGTAATCTCAACTATCGACGTGATCCGTCCTTTATCGAATCCTATTTGTACCGGCCGGTCGGTGGAGATTACGATGCCGTGATCGTTTTGCGTGAACGAATAGCCGACGCGCTTGAGGCTAGCGGCAAGGTCGGCTGGGGACATCGGATCTCCGGGCGCGATGACTTCGGATGCGGAATAGTAGTCGACCGTGTTTAGAAGCGTTCGTTCAAACTGCCGGTCCACGCGCCGGGCGAGCCGATAGTATGGGATTGCCAGAACGACGACAGCAAGCACCAGGAGTATCGCTATGGAGGCGGCGCCGAAAACAAATCGATTCCTCCACAGTCGCGCCTTTAACTTAGTTACATCCGAAGTATCCACGTTTATTATCAGGGCACGCGGAGGTCCAGTGACAAAAGTTGCATCTTGACTAATCGGTGCAACAAAGTAATGCGCTAAACAACCGAGTCACGGGTTCAGCGGATTCGTTTGGGTTGTCGATTTTACTGAATCGACACGTTGATGAGGGGTGCGCTCGCTCGATCCCAAGTTCACGAACTATTCATTTGATTATCGAAGGAGTTTGGTGGAATATAGGCCTGGGTCTGGATCCAGGTCCGATTCCGTTCACAAAGGAGAACTATAGACCATGGCAAATCACACAGGTGCTTCGCATCATCATGAGGCAGCCGATCACCATGAGCATGCGGCCAAGCACCACCGCGAAGCCGCGAAGCACCACGAAGCCGGCGACCACGTGCAGGCCGGACACCATGCGCACATCGCGCACGGACACCTCACGCACGCAACGCATCACGCCGAAGAGGCTGGGAAGCATCACGCCATAGAGCACGGAAAATCCTAGCGTTCTGTGCATTGCGGCGCGGTTCACGCATTTGTATTACTCTGTCCCCATGGACCGCGAATATACGGATAAATTCCTCCGGACGACGAGCAGCGCCGCGACCACGGACATCAAGGACCCCCAGACCGTTCTTCACGCGGCCTTTGATGCCATCATTCAGGGTGACTTCGACGCGTTCGGTGACTCGATCGCGGACGACGTAGAACTTAGCATTAGCGGATTCGGTCCCCTTGATGGAACTTGGCGAGGTCGCAATGACGTGGTCGCCGCAACTAGAAAAAACTTCGCTCTGCTGGGCAACCAAAAGCCCGAGATTGAGAGCATCGTCTCGCAGGGCGAGCGGGTCGCCGTCCTATTGCGGGAAAGCGGCGTTTTTAAAGCCAGCGGGAAAGCCTACAGCGTTCGCGGCGTTCAGTGGTTCACGTTCGCGGACGGCAAGATTAAGAAGATCGACGAAATCATAGCGAGCATCTGGAAAGAAGACTAGAAAGCCGACAGGAGTTACATCTCTCTGTCGATAGCCGCGGACGAGAGAACCGGCTTCAGCAGATACTCGGATAATTGCTCGTCGGATAGCTTTGAGTTTTCTTTGGTAGATTCGCCGAGAACCCAAAAACCGTTTTGGCCTGCTTGATCAAGTTCGATTGTAATGGTCAGCGGCTGCTTAGGAAAATCAGGGTGGACTGAGACCTGGAGGTCTTTGCCGTCTAACGTTAGGACCAGGCTCTTGCCGTGCATTCCAGGCAGGTGGACTTCACATTCGAATCGCCTTTGGGACATGCGTACCGGCGTTTGTCCCGCGCGCTCTTTGTGCTTGTTGAACTCGTTTACATCGCTCGTAATCGAGGAAACCAGCGCGCTCCACGCGTTCAGTGCGCCAGGCATTTGCTTTTTGAGATGCTTGGTCTGGTTGACCCTGGCCGAGTTCGCGCTTCCCTTCGACAGCGCCGCGGCGGCCCTTTCCTTTTCCATGTTCACAAACATTTCATCGATCCATTGCATATCGTTGAAACTCCCGTAAGACTCTCCTATAAGCATGAGAAGGACCGAAAGGTTCTCGAACGAATGTCCAATGGCGCCACCATTGGCGAGGCACCGTGTTGTGGGATATGTTCGGGGGTAGCGACCAACTAAGGTCAACCGACCGTGTTTGGTCAATTCATCCAATATTCATTGGGCCGCCGGCCACTTCCAGTTCCGGATCTCGGGTTTGTCCTGGCCCTCCGTGTCGGCGTAGTTGATGCTTTCGATAATCTGCCCTTTTAGCCAATCCTTGAGGTGCGCGCCGGGCCCCTGGAGCTTCGGGACGCGATCGATAACGTCGATCGCCAGGTTGTAGCGGTCCACCTGGTTGCGAATCAAAAGTTCCAGCGGAGTATTGATGTTGCCCTTTTCCTTGTAGCCGCGCACATGGATGTTTACGTGGTTCGTCCGGCGATACGTGAACTTGTGGATCAGCCAGGGATATCCATGGAAGTTGAAGATCACGGGCTTGTCGGTGGTGAAGAGAGAGTCGAAATCATGATCGGAGAGGCCGTGCGGATGTTCCGAAGCCGGCTGTAGGCGATATAAATCGACCACGTTGACGAAACGGATCTTGAGATCCGGGACGTTCTTCCGAAGGATAGCAACGGCGGCCAGCGCCTCCTGCGTCAGAATATCTCCCGCGCTTGCCACCACCACATCGGGCTCGGCGCCATCGTCGTTACTAGCCCAATCCCAGATGCCGATGCCTTTGGTGCAATGGATGATCGCGGCGTCCATATCGAGGTAGACCAAGTGGTTCTGCTTGTCCGCAACAATGACGTTGACGTAGTCTTGGCTGCGCAGGCAATGATCCGCAACGCTGAGTAGACAATTGGCGTCCGGCGGAAGATAAATGCGCGTGATCCCGGCGCTCTTATTGCTGACGACATCCAGGAAGCCCGGGTCCTGGTGGGTGAAGCCGTTGTGATCCTGCCGCCAGACCAGCGAAGTGATCAGAATATTGAGCGATGAAATGGGAATTCGCCAGTCCAGTTCTAGCTTGGACTTTTCCAACCATTTGGCATGCTGGTTGTACATTGAATCGATGATGTGGACGAAGGCCTCATACGTGTTAAAGAGCCCGTGGCGGCCGGTCAGGATATAGCCCTCCAACCAGCCCTCCAGCGTGTGTTCGCTGAGCATCTCCATCACGCGGCCGTCGGGAGCGATGTCGGTGCCATCGGCATCTTCCGGTTTGATCTCAGCCAGCCAGGTCTTCAGACTCGCCTCGTAAATATCTTGCAAACGATTGGATGCATTCTCGTCCGGGCTGAAGACGCGAAAGCTGGTCATGTTGCGGCGCATCACATCGCGCAGAAATTTCCCGAGCGTTTCGGTGGGTGAGATCTCCTTTGTTCCCGGGCTGTCGGTGGGGACGGCGTAGTCGCAAAAATCCGGCAGATTGAGCGGCTTTCGCAGCTTTCCGCCGTTGGCGTGCGGGTTGGCGGTCATTCGCCGCTCGCCGGTTGGTGGAAGCTCCTTCAGTTCGGGAATCAGCGCGCCTCGCTGATCGAAGAGCTCCTCGGGCCGATAGCTCCGCATCCACTGCTCGACGATCTTGAGATGCTCGGGGTTGGATTTTACGTCGGACACCGGCACTTGGTGGGCTCTCCAGAATCCTTCCACGCGATGACCGTCGACCTGTTTGGGTCCGGTCCAGCCTTTGGGAGTGCGCAGGATGATCATTGGCCAGCGTGGGCGATCCGGCTGACGGGTCCGCCTGGCTTCTTGCTGGATGGACCGAATCTGCTGGATACATTGTTCCACTGTGGCGGCCATCTTCGGATGCATCAATTCTGGATCGTCGCCCTCGACTACGTAGGGGGTCCAACCGTAGCCTTTGAAGAGATCCTCGAGTTCCTCCGGCGTGATTCGAGCGAGCACGGTGGGATTGGCGATCTTGTAGCCGTTGAGATGCAGGATCGGCAGGACTGCGCCGTCGCGGATGGGGTTAAGGAACTTGTTGGAGTGCCAGGAGGTCGCCAGCGGCCCGGTCTCTGCTTCGCCATCTCCAACCACGACACTGACAATCAGATCGGGATTGTCGAACGCTGCGCCGAACGCGTGCGAGATGCTGTAGCCGAGCTCACCGCCCTCATGAATGGAGCCTGGAACTTCGGGCGTGCAATGGCTCCCCAACTGGCCCGGAAACGAGAAAGCCCGGAAAAGCTTCAGCATACCTTCTTCGTCCTGACTCTTTTCCGGGTAGATCTCAGAATAGGTCCCCTCCAGATAGCAGTTCGAGAGGGTGGCCGGCGCGCCGTGTCCCGGGCCGGAGATGTAGATCATGTCCAGGTCGTATTTGCGGATGACGCGATTGAGATGCACCCACACAAAAGTCTGGCCCGGATCGGAACCCCAGTGTCCGAGCAGCCGATTCTTGAAGTGCTCGGGGCGCAGCGGCTCCTTGAGCAGAGGATTGTCGTGCAGGTAAATCATTCCCGCGCAGAGATAGTTGCAGGCTCGCCAGTACGCGTCGATCTTCCGAAGTTCCTCGGCGGTCAATGGCGGATTGGGGGCTACCAATTGTTGAGGCATCATTGTTGCGGCGTCCTGGATTAAGCATGGCATATCGATATGTGCGATCCGTGACGAAATCCTTCCACGGCGGTGCCGAAGAGCATTCCTGAGCTGCCTATTGTAGACTGGGGGTACATTATGTTCGAAACACTCGAACAATTAACGAAACCGCTGCATTCCTATTACCAGAATCCCAAGAAGCAGCGCTGGGTTTTCATTCTGCACAGCATCTGCATTCTGGCATTTTTAGTTGACTACGCGCTGCTGCTTATTCGGCATGGATCGCTGTACCACCATGTTGCCGGTATCTGGGCGAGCGTGGCGATGGCAGCGCTAGCCGGGATTTGGTTAATGGGCTACCTGGCTTATTCTCGCATTCAGCAAGCGCGAAGCGCTCCGACGATCAGCACGGAAGAGGATAGAGCTCTTGATCTTGAATACCAGAGCGTCAGCCGGCGCGTTGCCGGGGCCATATGGGCTTTCTGGCTGCCGTTTTCGATTATTCAGTTATTACGCTTATTACTGATGAATCCGGCTGGTGGACCTAATCCAATATTGCGTCGGGGGTAGGATTCGGAGCCGGCGCCACGCTGAACTAGCGTAGCGGCCGGATGCTACTATGGGATGTCGTCGCGGAGAGGTGGCAGAGTGGTCGATTGCGGCGGTCTCGAAAACCGTTGAACCTTCACGGGTTCCGGGAGTTCGAATCTCCCCCTCTCCGCCATACTTCCCAATCATTCCCAAGAGCGTCGGGGAGATCAATAATAGAACATGAGCGTTCAAGAGGTCATTTTGGACTCCGCTGCGTCCTCGCCGGCGAGAGTCCCCGCGGGTGAGCTGGGTATCCTTTATGAGCACCCGGCTTGGTTCGAACGTCTATTCGCCGAGCTCGATCGCCGCGGTGTCCACTACCACAAGCTCCTTGCGCCGGATCATTTCTACGATCCGGGAGTGCGCGACCGAAGACTTGGGTTGGTCTTCAACCGGATGAGCCCGTCGGCCGACCGCCGCAACCACGGCAGCGGCATTCTCTACACGCAATCCTGGCTTGGCCATCTCGAAGCGCTGGGCACGCGCGTCATCAACGGCTCGAAAGCCTTCCGCTACGAAACGTCCAAAGCCCTCCAGCTGTCTCTGCTTCACTCGCTCGGTATCCCGTTTCCGAAGGCTCGCGTGCTGCACGATCCGAAGCACGCCGTGGAAGCGTCCGAGGGGCTGCGATTTCCCGTCGTGGTGAAGCCGAACGTCGGGGGCAGCGGGGCCGGAATCGTGCGCTTTGATAACCGCGATGACCTTGCCGCGGCTGTGAACGAAGACCGAATAGCGCTGGGTTACGATCACGTTGGGCTGGTGCAGGAATTCATTCCAGCCCGCGGCGGCCACATAACGCGCGTCGAAACTCTGGCCGCCAAATATCTCTACGCGATTCAAGTGCACTTGACCGGTGAGACTTTCGACCTCTGCCCCGCCGACATCTGCCAGACCACGCGAGGCGAAAGCCTGAATAACGCATGTGTGGTCGAAGCGGCCAAAGCAGGCCTGAAGGTGGAAGGCTACCGTCCACCGGAAGAAGTAATATCGGCGGTCGAACGACTTGTCGAAGCTGCCGGCATCGACGTCGGCGGTATCGAATATGTGATTGACGACCGCGATGGTCAGCTCTATTATTACGACGTCAACGCTCTCTCGAACTTTGTTGCCGACGCGCCGCGCGTGATTGGCTTCGATCCGTTCGTGAATCTGGTGGACTTTTTGGTCGCGGAGTTGGCTGGTGTCTAAAGGAATTCGCTACGGTTACTGGATGCCGGTGTTCGGCGGATGGTTGCGCAACGTCGAAGACGAGAACATGGAAGCCAGTTGGCCCTACGTCAGCCGGCTCGCGCAGCGCAGCGAAGAGTTGGGGTTCGACCTCAGCTTGATCGCCGAATTGAATTTGAACGATATTAAGGGCGTGAACGCGCCGTCGCTCGACGCGTGGTCCACCTCGGCCGCGCTCGCGGCGGTGACGCGCAGCCTGGAACTGATGATCGCCGTTCGTCCCACGTTCCACAATCCCGCGCTGCTCGCCAAGCAGGCTTCGAATATCGATCACATCAGCAATGGCCGAGTTTCGCTGAATGTTGTGTCTTCGTGGTGGGAAGAAGAAGCTCGCATGTATGGCGTCGCTTTTGAGAAGCATGACGACCGGTATGCCCGCACTTCGGAGTGGCTCGACGTGCTGGATGGCGTGTGGTCCCACGATAATTTCTCGTTTTCCGGCAAGTACCATCGCGTCGAGAACAATGTGCTACAGCCCAAGCCGGTCTCAAAGCCACGACCCACCATATACGCGGGCGGCGAGTCTGAAGCCGCGAAAAACCTGATCGCTGAAAAGTGCGATGCTTATGTGATGCACGGTGACCCTCCGGAGCGAATCGCCGCGAAGATCGCCGACATGCGCGAACGGCGCGCGCGTTTCAACCTGCCCCCACTGCTCTTCGGCGTCTCTGGTTACGTGTATGTGCGAGACACGGAGGCCGAAGTGAAGAAAGAGATCGCGCGCATCACCGACGTTAAACAGAATGCCGCCGGCTACGCCAATTACCAGCAATGGCTGAACGGCACGCAGCTCGAACAGCGTATGTCGATCGAGGAGTATTCGGTTTCAAACCGCGGACTTCGTTCGGGTTTGGTGGGCACGCCCGCCCAGGTTCAGGAGCAGGTTGCGAAATTCGAAAGCGCCGGCGTGAATCTTCTGCTCCTGCAATTCAGCCCGCAGATAGAAGAAATGGAGCGCTTCAGCGAAGCCGTTATCCGGCAACGCGTCCCAGCGGTAGCATGACCACTATATGACTCAGAACAGAATGCTCACTCGGCGCAGTCTAATGCAGTCGGCCGCCTTGGCCGCTGGTGGAACGGCTCTCGCGTTCGCGGATACGCCCGCGATTGCGGCCCTGAAGAACCGGCGCGCAGAAGCGAAGCCGATCCCCAATGACGAACGACTCGCTCGCGTGGAGCGGGCCCAACAGCTGATGCGCGAGAATCACCTGGGCGCAATCGTGCTGGGTGGCGGAACCTCGCTGTTTTACTTCAGCGGCGTCCGATGGGGCGTCAGCGAACGATTGTTGGTGATGGTTGTGCCGGCGAAAGGGGAACCATTCTTCATCACGCCCGCCTTTGAGAAGGATCGGGCACTGGAACTGATTAACGAGGGCCCCTTTGGGCAATCGGCGCACATCTTCACCTGGGAAGAGGACGTGAGCCCTTATACCGTGGTCGCAATGGCCATGAAGGAGCGCGGACTGGCAACTGCGCACGTCGGAATAGAGGAGCGCAATCCGTTCGTCTTCGCGAGCGGAATTGGCCAGGCGCTTCCTGGAGCCACGATTGCTAGCGCGACAGCGGTGACAGCCGGCTGCCGCATGATCAAGAGCGCCAACGAAATCGCCTTGATGCGGCTGGCCAACAGCGTGACGCTGCAGGCCTATGAAGCGGCCTGGAAATCGCTCAAAGACGGGATGACCCAGCAGGATTTCTTCGAGTTGATAGCCGCGGCCTACGGCAAGCTTGGATTTCGAGGCGAAGCCAGCGTGTTCGTGGGCGAGGGCTCCGCGCTTCCGCATGGATCGCGCAAGCCACAAGTGATTCGTGAGAACACGATCGTGCTGATCGATGACGGCTGCACGGTGGAAGGCTATCAATCCGATATCAGCCGCACGTTCGTCCTGGGCAAGCCGACGGACAAGATGAAGCGCATCTTCGACATCGTGCACCAGGCGCAGAGCGCGGCACTGGCGGCAGCGCGTCCAGGCGTGCCGTGCGAGAGCGTGGATGCAGCCGCCCGCAAGGTGATCACGGACGCTGGGTATGGTCCGGGATACAAATACTTCACTCACCGCGTCGGCCACGGCATCGGACTCGACGGGCACGAGTGGCCGTACCTGACGGCCGTCAACACTCTGCAAGAAGGCGGCCACGGTATCGCGCTGGCCGCGAACATGACGTTCAGCGACGAACCCGGGATCTATATTCCCGGCGAATTTGGCGTACGCCTCGAAGACGACATGCACATACTCGAAAATGGCGCCGAGCTATTCACTCCACAGAGCCCGTCATTGGAAGATCCATTTGGGAAGGCATAGGACCGACTCCCTAACGGTCGCGGCTCGGTACTGAGCCGCGCGCGTAAGCAAGCGGGTTCGTCAAAATCTATTTTTTCCAGACGTCGTTACTGCGATCGTTGTCCGGAATTACGTGGTCTGGATCGAGCACAACCGAGAGGATCGGTTGCTTCCTGTCGAGCGTGAATGTGTATTCCCCCTTCGAGAACCAGGTCTCTACCGGCAGCTGCACTCGTGTGTTGCTGCCATCCTCGAAGTTCACCTGCACGGTATTCGGCAAAACCAGTTGTCCGAGGTTAGCGATCGTGACAGTAGCGCCCTGGTGATAATCGCCCTTCACGTATTCAGTGCCCTTCACCGCCATGTCCAGTGTCCAGTTGTTGAGAAACCAGCCACGCCAGAAATAGGAAAGATCCTCGCCGCCCTCGCTCTCCATGGCACGGAAAAAGTCGGACGGAGACGGATGCTTGTACGCCCAGTCACGAATGTATTTGCGGAAAGCCCAGTCGAAGCGCTCAGGTCCCAGGATTTGCTCACGCAGCAGGTGCAGGCCATACGCCGCTTTGAAGTAACTCACCGGGTGACCGAGACTGAATGTAAAGCCGTCGGCGCGAGTCAGAATTGGTGGCGCCGCCGGGTCGTTCAGCACTTTCAAGATCGTATCCGCAGGCTCGCCACCGGCCGAGTACTCCGAATCGCGCTTCGGACCGTACACGCCGCCCTGAAATTCATCGGATTCGTAGATATCGATAAAGGTATTGAAGCCTTCGTCCATCCACGCATTGCGGCGTTCGTTGGAGCCCACGATCATGGGGAACCAGCTGTGCCCGATCTCGTGCGCGGTGATCCAGAATAGCTGTTTGCCTTTGTCTGGAATTCCGTCAAACACGATTCCCGGATATTCCATACCAGTGGAAAACCCCGCGACATTGATGGCCGCCGGATAGGGATAAGGAAACCACTTCCGCGAGAACTGCTCCACGGCGTGTTTCAGATATTCAGTGGAACGTCCCCAGCCTTCGTCGCCGACGCTTTCCACTGGATATACGGACATCGCGAGAGAAGTGCCGCCACTAGGCAAAGTGATACGCGCCGCATCCCAGACAAATGCACTCGACGCGCTGAAGGCGACATCGCGCGTGTTGTCCATATGGAAATGCCACGTCAGCGTGCTTGAACCGCGTGGCCTGCTGGCCGGGTCGTCCACCTCTTGAGGCGTCCGAATCATGACGGTCTTGTCGCTCGCGCGCGCCTGCGCCAGCCTTTCGACCTGCGTCGCTGTCAGCACATCCCGCGGGTTCTTCAACTCACCGGAGCCCGCGATCAGCATGTTCGATGGCGCCGTCACGTAGTAATCGAAATGTCCATACTCCAGGTAGAACTCCGATCCAATGTAGGGCTGCGTGTCCCAGCCATGCAGATCGTCATACACCGCCATCCTCGGGTACCACTGCGCCATGTCGTAGATCTCGCCCTTTTTTGACATTCCCCAGGAAGTGCGGCCGCCCCACACGCCGGGAATCGCGTAGTGATAGTGGATTTGAATCTTCAACGCGCCGCCGTGCCCCTTGAGAGGGTCCGCCAGGCGAATCTGCATGCGAGTATCGGATACGATGTAGTCCGCCTTCGCGGTATGGCCGCCTGCTTCGATCTCTACGGAATCGAAAACGAACCCCTCGCTGAAGTCCTTTCTGGGCCAACCAGCGGTCATCGATCGAGAGTCCTTGCGATATATGTTCTGATCGAGTTGCAACCACAGGCTCGGCAGCGCGTCCGGACTGTTGTTCAAATACGCGATCGTCTCGGTGGCGCTGAGCTGCTTGGCGGTGGTATCGAGATTGGCATGGATCTCATAGTCGGCGCTATTCTGCCAGTAATCGGGCCCGGGGGCTCCGTTGCTTGACCGGTAGCTATTCACTGGCTCGGGCAGCGCAAGCGGAGCAAAGGTTTTGGAGGGATCGTAGGCAGCAGCCGGCGACGTGGCGGCAAATGCTTGTCCGCACGCGACGGCGACCGCCGCGAAAGGAAGCAGATGGCGTTTATTCATCACCCCAGAATAGCGTCAATCCCGCGGTAGCTACTGTGCCGCGGCGAAGCGGCGGAAGAAGCTGTCTGATTTCCACGCCGGAGCTTGCGGCGCATCGGCGACCCTTTCGAGCAGCGCCGTAAGAATGTTATTGAACTGCGCGGCCGCGGCCAAGTCGACTGGCTGGCTGGCATCGTCGGCCACGCCGTGATAGCGTGTCGCGTACCAGTTCCTGAAAATTGTTTCTTCCGGACTGCCGGGAATCCAGCCGAATTTGAATGCGAGCGAGGGTACGCCCTTCTTGATGAAACTGTACTGATCGCTGCGGATAAAGCGATTGGCATTGGGTTCCTTGTCCGCTTGAATCTGCACATTGGCCGCGGCAGCTACCGCGCGGATGTCGTCGCCTAGCGACGATTCGTTCAGTCCCTGCACTTCTAGATAATGAAGCGGAAACAGGGGCAGAAACATATCCATATTTATATCCGCCACAATGCGGCCCGGTACGGTGGAACGTGCCGCGAAGTAGCCCGAACCCAGCTCGCCCTTCTCTTCGCCCGTGACTGCGAGAAACACAATGGAGCGCTTGGTCTTCACGTTTCCGGATTTCAGCGAGCGTGCGATCTCGATCAGCGAAGCGATGCCGGAGGCGTCATCCATCGCGCCGTTGAAAATGGCATCGCCATTCACCGGTTCGCCAACGCCCAGGTGATCCAGGTGCGCGGAGAGGATCACGAATTCGTTCTTGAGTTGCGCATCGGAACCAGGCCGCAGACCAACCACATTACGCGACTGGACCTTTTCGGTGGTCATCGAGACATGCGCGCGCACTCTGGCAGTGAGCGCAAAGTGCGGCAGCGGACGGTCATGATCGGCGGCATCCAGAATCTCAGCGATCGTATGGCCAGAGCCTTCAAACAGCTCGTCAGCTTTTGCAGGATTCCAAGTGGCGCCAAAGGGGCTGCCAGGAGTCGATAGGAGTGGGTCGGCCAGCCACATGCGCGCCTGCAGCCGGTTGCCCTTCGAGCGGGCCCACGGGAATTCCATGTTCGCCGGGTTGGGAACGTAGATGACGCCAACCACTCCCGCCGCCTTCATGGCTTTGCTGCGTTCCTCGCCCGACGAATAATGCGAGCGAAGGTTGCCCGATATGTTGGAGGGTCCACCCTGCAGGTAGACGGCGACCGCGCCCCGCAAGGCCGGGTCCTTCAGATCGTTGTAGCCTGCCTCCGGAATATCCAGGCCATATCCGGCGAAGACCAGTGGCGCTTCCACATCGGGGCGGGTCGCGCTTCCCCAAGCAAGCAGCGCGTCATCGCCGAGCGGGATGGGGACCGCTTTGCCGTCACGCACCAGCGCGAGACTCGATGCGGGTTCGTCCAGCGTTCCTTTAATGAACCCCACCGGCTGCGAATAAGTGGAACCCGCGCCAGGGACCAAGCCTGCCCGCTCGAATTGGCCGACCACATAATCCGCCGCGGCTTCGTACCCTTTCGTTCCGACGTTGCGACCTTCCCGCTGATCGTCGGCCAGAAATTGAACGTGCGCCCACCAAGCTTTTCCCGCCGCTGCCCAGTCTTTTTCAGCTGCAGCCGCTGCGCCAATCAGAAATAGGATCAGCCCGATTCTCAATCGCATGATCCAGTTTAGCTCTCGTTGAAAGCTTGGTCGGGCCGCAGGCGAGACGCAAGCGCTGCTCCAACCAACAGCAAGAGTATCGAACAGATGAATGGGAAAACCCAGCTCCCGGTGCGGTCCACCAGATAACCAAAACTCGAAGGTGAGACCAAGCCTGCCAGGGCGAAGCCAAAATTCATCATGCCGCTGGCAGAACCGGCGAAACGGGGAGCGATGTCCATTGGCACGGCCCAGATGGGAGCTACGATCAGCTCCGCGAAAAAGAACGCCAGCGACAGGCACACCGCCGCAACCGCCAGGTTGTGAAACAGCACCACCGGACAAAGAAAGATGAGTGCGCCCATGAATCCCGATACAATTACCCGACGGCGGGCTAAAACCAAATTGCCGGTCTTTCGAAGCAGGCGATCCGTGGCCACTCCACCCGCCGTATCGCCTATCACCCCGGCAAACAGCACACCCGCGGAGAACATCGCCGAGGCTTGCAGGTTCAGATGATAATTCTCAAAGAAGAACGAGGGAATCCAGGTCAGAAACAACCACAGCGTCCAACCGTAGCAGAAGTCGACCATCGTCACGGGCAGGATACGGCGCGCGAGCCGCAGCCACGGGATCGCCGGCCGGTCGCCTTTGAGCGGTTTAGGGAGCGCCGCAAGGTCGCGTTCCGTGATGGCGGGATGCTGACGCGGGTCGTTGCGAAAATACCAGGCCCAAACCAGAAGCCAGACTAGGCTCGCCAATCCGAGGATCACAAACGAGCGGCGCCAGGATACGAACAGGAGAAGCGCTGCCATGAGGGGCGGGGTAGCCGCATTTCCGATTCGGGCAAATGAATGCGTGATGCCTTGCGCAAAGCCCCAGTCGCGAACCGGGACCCAGGCGGAGATCGCTCGCGTGGCCGTGGGGAAGGCAGCCCCCTCGGCGAAACCCAGAGCCAGGCGCAGGACGAAGAGCGATAAGAAGCCGCTGGCCGCGCCAGTAAGCATCGTGGATGCGCCCACCATTGCGCAGCACGCGGACAGCGTCAGGCGCGGTCCGAATTTATCTCCGATCCAGCCACCGACCAGCTGAAACAGGGCGTACGGAATCGCGAATGCCGAGAAGGCCAGTCCGAGCTCAGTGTTGCTCAGCCTGAGATCCACTTTCATCAGAGGCGCCGCTGTCGCGATGTTCACGCGGTCCACGAACAGGATCAAGTACAGGATACAAAGCAGCGAAAGAACAACTCGAGGGGCGCTGATCTTCCTCACGCCGGTTCGCCCGGCACGCTCTTGATTTGCGTGCGGTACAGTATCCGGCGCGAGTTGGGATCGAATGAGTCGCGCCGATGCATGGTGCAACGGTTATCCCACAAGACAACGTCGCCGGCCTGCCATTGGTTGCGCCAAGCGATCTCATCGCGTGTCGCATAGGACCACAGTTCATCGAGCAGCGCTTCAGAATCGGCCAGCGGCATTCCGGCGATGTAAGCGTTGCGCCGGCGGCCCAGATACAACGCGCGGCGGCCGGTTTCCGGATGGGTGCGGACTAGCGCATGATGCACGCCAGTGGAAGACACGGGATCATCCACCGCGGCCAGCCCCTGACGCACGTACCCGCCGCTGTTGTAGGTGGCATCGTGCTTGAGAGCGAGCTCTGAAGCACGCAGCTTGAGGGCATCCGGCAGGGACTCATAGGCGCGATACATGCTCGAGAAGTACGTGTCCCCTCCGTCGGGAGGAATCTCAAGCGCATAGAGCATGCTGGCCTTGGGCGGATGCTCGATGTACGACATGTCGGTGTGCCACACAGCTTCGCCCGCACCCAGGCTTCCGATGGGCACTCCGTTTTCAATCACGTTGGAAACCACGTAGATTTCCGGATGGCCGGCGACGAAGCGGCGCCCCGTTTCCTGTACCGGCGCCCAGTCGAGTTCACCAAAGCGGCGGCTGAAGGCGATGAGGTCTTCCACCGTGAGTTGCTGGCCGCGAAAGCGGACGACGAGATGATCGAGCCAGATACGGTGGATCTCGGCGAAGTCGCGATCACTCAAGTTCTTCAGCTCGACGTTCTGAATCTCCGCTCCGAGCGCTGCACCGCTAGGGACGACTATCACGGAACTAACGGACTCGAGGCCGGTGAAATCAGGAACTGCGCGAACTTCCCATCCGGGGTGACGAATGTGGAAAGATTCAGAGATTTGGACGCAGTCTGGATAGAAAAGCTCCGACTTGTCATACCGCCGCGCTCTTCGCTAGCGGTTTGCAAAAAGCCCGACGGAGCCCCCAGAGGTCCCAGCGAAGCGGCGAAATCCGCGATGGCTTGCGGAGTGAAGTAAGTCTTCAGGTCGTTGGTCACCAAAGCTTCTTCGAGTTTGCCTTTTTGCAAGCCGATGAAGATCTGGAGCGCGTGTTCGAGGCTCGGCGCTGCCTTGGGATCGGTGACCGGCGCCAGCATGAGGGTCTCAATCGCGCGCTCAATCCGCGACGCGGCGCCATCTTCTCCATTGGTAAGAACTGTGACCGAGATCTTGTCGTCGGGAAACGTGACGTTGTTGCTGACGAACCCGGCCGCGCCGCCGCTGTGGGCCCAGCGCCGACGGCCATTCTTCTTTGACACGTCGAGTCCCAGCGCGTAGCCCGTGCCGGTCCCGCCGTTGAGCTCCACCTCGGTGGTGAGCGCCTTGAGAGACGCGGGCTTCAACACCGTTCCGTTCATCAGCGAAATATCCCAGCGCGCCAGATCGCTCGCGGTCATCGCAAGCTCGCCCGCCGCATACATCCATCCATTGCCTTCCGGTGGAATGGCGCGGGCGGGGCCGAGCGAATAGGTGGTATGACCGGCCGGGTCCGACTCACTCCATGGCTCACGGCCGACGTCAATGGGCGTGTGCATGCCCAATGGTTCGAAGATGCGAGCTCTCAGAAAGTCGATCAGCGGCTTGCCGGTAATCTTCTCGATGATCTGGCCAATGATCACGTAATTCGTGTTGCTGTACTGCCACTGCGTCCCTGGGTCGAAGTCCAGAGGCTTCTTCGCCCAAACGTCTAGAATGTGCTGCGGCGTGGTCGCGGCGACCATGAACGGAGCGACGTAATCGAGCGGGTAATAATCCTGATAGCCGGAAGTATGCGACAGCAGCTGACGAATGGTCACCTCCCGGGCTCTGGTCAACTGCGGCAGGAAGCGCGCCACGGGATCGTCGAGCGAGATCTTGTTTTGTTCGGCCAGCAGCAGGATAGCCGTGGCCGCAATCTGCTTGCTGTTGGAAGCGATCTTATAGCGCATCTCCGGCCGCGCCGGAACTTTCGGGTCAAGGCGGGCGTCTCCGTAGGCTCGAACATAGGCAATTTTGCCGTCCCTGACCACTGCGATGGAGGCGCTGGGGACGCCGGTCTGGGCCAGAATTTGGGCCGCAGTCTCGTCGATGGCGGTTTGCGTCGCGGCAGGCAGTTGGGCGAACACTGGTGCGACGCAGAAACCAAATACGACAATCCAAATTCGCATCATTTTGGATTATAGCGTTCCGGTTGAAATCAGGCTGCGCTGGTGGTTATCGGCCAGCGGCTCAAGCCCCGGTGTCATGCTAAACACAACATCCGCCGAATGATCCCAATTGGCACGGGAAGTGCCTTATGTAAGCGTGTAAGGAGACAAAAGCAATGAAAGCCAAATTGATCGCGCTCTTATTCGTGGTTGGAAGCGTCGCATTCGCTGCGCCCCGCGTTGCCATCGGAGTCGGTGTTGGAGTTGGTGTGGGCCCAGTGGCCCCGGCTTATGGATATTACGCCCCGCCGGCGCCCCCGGTTGCTTACGTCGCGCCCGCGCCTGTGTATTGGGGAGCCGGCTACTACGGCCCTCGCTGGGTTGGGCGAGGCTACTATGGCCGCGGTTATTACGGTCGTGGTTATTACGGCCGCGGTTTCTACGGTCGCGGCAGGCGGTAACTACTGCGGTCGGCGTCCATCGAAGGCATCCTGGAGTAATGTCCGGATGCCTTCGCGCGTAATGGGGCGCGGATTGTAGTAGGGGTTTTGCACCGCGATGTCGGCGGCTTTGTCGAGATCGGTCGCCTTGAGCCCAAGTGCCGCGAGCGACGACGGAGCGCCCAAGGATGCAGCTAGATCGTAGAGTCCTTGAGCCGCTGAGCCCGCCCCCAGCGCGCGAGCGATTCGCGACATGGCCTCCGGAGCGGCGGACGCCGTATAAGCGGTGGCGTGCGGCAACACTATAGTGTGCGTTTCGGCATGCGGAAGATTGAAGCTGCCGCCCAGCGTATGGCACAGCTTGTGATGCAGCGCCATGCCCACCGCTCCAAGGGAAATGCCGCCGAGCCAGGCACCGTAAAGGGCGTTCGAGCGAGCCTCCAGGTTGGCTGGCTCTTTCACGACAACGGGTAGCCCAGTGGCCAACGCGCGAATGCCTTCCTCGGCCAGCATAGAAACGATCGGATTGGCATCCTTTGAATAGAGCGCTTCAACACAGTGCGCGATCGAGTTCATGCCACTGGTGGCTGACAACATCGGTGGCATGCTGACCGTCAGCGCCGGTTCATAGAGCACGGTTTTCGGAAGCACGCGCGGATCCCGGCCCGTCTTCTTGACGCCGCCTTCGGTGATCCCCCAGATCGGCGTCATCTCGGAGCCCGCGTAGGTGGTTGGGATCGACAGGATCGGCAGCGTGGATACCAGCGCGATGGCTTTCGCCAAGCCGGTTGTGGATCCGCCGCCCACCGCGACGCAGCAATCCGCGCCCAGCGCCTTAGCTTGTTCTCTCGCTTGCTGCGCGATCTCGATCGGTACGTGCATCACCGCCTTGTCGAACAATCCGGCGGCCCGCGAGCCCAGGCGATCCACTATCTGCTGACCTTCTTTGCGCTGCTCGGGTGTCGACAGAACCAGGGCCCGGCTTGCGCCCAACCGTTCGATTTCTTCGGGCAATTTGTCCAGGCAGCCGACCCCAAATACGACGCGCGAGGGTAGCATGTCGTAAACGAACGAGAGCGGCATTGGCGTAACTAGGCCTGTCCGGCGTGAGCGCGGGCTGTGCGTTCGTTCAGATCCCGAAGCACGCGCAGCTCGGTTTCGGTGGGTGCCTCGCTGGTGGACAACTGCGGCGCAACTTTCAGCGGCCAGCCTGTAGACTCAATCACTTTTTCCACGGCAATGCCCGGATGAATGCTGGTGAGCGTGAGCTCCTTGGTCACCGGGTCCGGAGTCATGACGCCCAGGTCCGTGATCACGGCGGTCGGTCCTTTGCCGGGAAGATTTAATTTCGCGCGGCTGTCGCCACCGGTGAAATAGCCGCCGGAAGTCACGAAATCCAGCTTCTCGATGAATGCGCGCTTGTTCTGTCGCAGCGTGATCAGAACTTCCTTGGACGACGCCGCGATCTCAGGCGCTCCGCCTGCGCCTGGCAGGCGCACGGAGGGCTTGTAATAGTCGCCGATTACGGTGGTGTTTATGTTGGCGAAGCGGTCGATCTGCGCGGCGCCCAGGAATCCAAGATCGATACGGCCGCCTTGCAGCCAGTAGGAGAAAATCTCCGGGATGGAAACCACGGCGTCGGCGGTTTCAGAAAGCTCGCCATCACCAATCGATAATGGCAGCACGGTAGGCTTTGTCCCGATGCAGCCCGATTCGTAAATCAACACGGTGTCCGGTGCATGCGTGAGACGCGCAAGATTAGCCGCCGCGCTGGGCAGTCCGATGCCAACGAAGCAAGAGGCTCCGTTGCGGATCATCCGCGCCGCGGCAATAGTCATCATTTCATCTGAGGTGTATTTCGTCTCAGGCATGGGTCACCGTCTGTTCCAGGCTGCGCTTGAATTCATCAAAATCCTTGGTGCCGAGCACGTGCCGCTGCATCCACGCTTGGAAGGTTTCGCGCTCGCGCGCGATGGGGTCCCATTGCTTGTAGAAGGCGTTGTTGCGCGGATAGTACCCTTGCGCATAGGACGGAAACGCTCCGCCTTTCACTTCGCTGACTGCCCCCACCACCCAGGAGGGCAGCACCACGGCGTTGGGCGGCGCGTTGAGCTGATCGACAATCTCTTCCACGGTGACGATGGCGCGTTTGGCCGCGAGTACGGCCTCCTTTTGGACGCCGACCACGCCCCACATCAGAACGTTGCCCTGGCGGTCCGCCTTCTGCGCATGAATGACCGTTACATCCGGGCGGATAGCGGGCATGGCGGCTAGCCGCTCGCCGGTGAAGGGGCATTCGATGAACTTCACGTGGTTGTATTTCGGCAGGTCGGTCCCCACATAACCGCGTAGAATACCGAACGGCAGGTGCGACGCGCCGGCGGAGTAGGCGGCGGCCATTCCCGCGTGCGCGTTCTCTTCGAGCGCGAGCGGAGCGGGCCAGCCTTGCTCCACGGCGTCGCGCAGGCGATGCAGCGAGCCGACGCCCGGATTGCCGCCCCACGAAAAGATGAGCTTCGAAGCGCAGCCGGAGCCGATCAGTTGATCGTAAATCAAATCGGGGGTCATCCGGATCGAGCGTCAGATTGCGGCGGCCTTGACGGATGATCTCGTGGCCGGCTGCGAAAGGAATCAGGTGAGTGAAGCCTTCGAGAGCCACAACATCACCGTCGCGAACCATTTCCTGGATCGCTTGTTTGAGAGGAAGAATGTGCGCCAAACTGTGATTATGGCACGCTTGGAGGGCGTTGGGAGGCGCTTTTCGTTCCTTGTGTTCCTCGCATTCTGCATTCCCGCTGTTCTTCTGGGCCACCATTCCACCGCTGAATACGATCTCAAGCATCCGGCTGCCGCGAGCGGTGTCGTCACGCGCTTCGAATGGTCGAATCCTCACGCGCGCATTTTCCTGGACGTCGCGGTCGACAATGGCGAGGTAGAGCATTGGATCATCGAAATCGATAGTCCCAACGCCCTAGGGCGAATGGGATGGACCAAGGACTCGCTAAAGCCCGGTGATACAGTGACTTGCTCCGGAGCGCGCGCCAAAGACGGCTCGCCGCGCATGCGCTGCACTCGGGTGGAGCTGGCCGATGGCGCGGTATTGCAATCGTTTTGATAGCATGTTTGACAGGAAAATGATCCCCGGAAGCTTTGAAAGCCATCCTTAGTTTGGCGCTACTGGCTGCGTCGCTGTTCGCGCAGCCCGCCGACGAACCACGCCCCATCCACGTCGACGTGGACGTCGTCAACGTCCTCTGCACCGTATCGGACAAGCGCGGAGCGCTGGTGACGGATCTCGCCAAAGAAGACTTTGAGATCCGCGAGAACGGGCGCAAGCAAGAGATCCGCTACTTCACCCGCGAAACGGACCTGCCCCTGACCATCGCCATGCTGCTGGACGTCAGCGGCAGCGTGCGTTCGGTGCTCGCCGATGAGCGCGAGGCGGCCGGGCAGTTTTTCGACACGGTTCTGCGCCCCACCGATCACGCTCTTTTGCTGGGCTTCTCGAGCACCCTGGTCTTGTGGCAGGATTTTACGCCGTCCAGCCAGCGGCTCAAGACCGCGCTCGAGCAACTGCACGCCGTACGATTTCGGGGGCTTCCCCCGGTTGGGCAGGCCATGCCTGGCACGCTGCTGTACGACGCCGTATATCAAACGGCCAAGGGCAAGCTCGCAGGAGTTCCCGGACGCAAAACGATGCTGATTGTTTCCGACGGGCTCGACAACGGCAGCCAGAAGCACCTGGAAGATGCCGTGGAGGCGGTGCAGGCGACCAACACGATCGTATACGGGGTCTGCTATGACCAGAAGTTTTTCGGCTGTGCGTTTCTTAACAGCCTGGCCCGGCCGACCGGCGGGCAAATGTTCATGACTGGCAAGAAACGGACGCTCGACGAGATATTCAAGATCATCGAGGAGGAGCTGCGCAGCCAGTATTCGATCGGCTTCGTTCCGGCCAACGCGTCGCACGATGGCAAGTTCCGCAAGCTGGAAGTGAAGGTGCTTCCGCCAGGGCTGCGGGCTTCGGCGCGGCGCGGCTATTATGCGCCGGGTGGCTCGGAAACCGGCGGTGAAAAAAAGTGATCCGGACTAGCGCCAATTGCAAGGCGCCGGTCCGGATCTGGGATGCTTCAGATCAGTTGTGGCCAGGAATCAGAATATGAACTTGGCTCCTATCTGAACGTTCCGGTTTTCAAGATACGTACCATTGCTGCCACCATAGCTGGCGGTTATGTTGCCGGCGCCACCATAGATGTAGGCGGAGCCGGTGTTGACGTACAAGTTGGAGTGGTTGAAAACGTTGTACGCTTCCAGGCGTAGCTGTAAGGACATGCGTTCTGTGAACCGGAGGCTTTTGTAGGCGCCCACATCGAGATTGTAGCTGCCGGGAGTGTGGAAATAATCGCGTCCTGTCATGTTGGCCGGATACGGACCGAAGTCGGAATCCCCGTACTTCGGGTTGATGTACACGTTGGTGGGGATGTTACTGAAGTTATAGATGTTATAGGTGTTGGCACCGGCACTTTGAAATTCGTTGCCATTCACCGGCACCACTTCGTCGGTCGCGACGCGAGTGTATATGAAGTTGTCGCCCGTAAGGTCATAGATCGAGTAGGGCGCGCCGGTGCGCGCGGTGAAGACCGGCGCAAATTCCCAGCCCCCCAGAAGATACTTCCCCGGGCCCTTCAGGTGGTTGAAGTAGGGAGGCGCATAGATCGCACTGACAGCAATGCGATGCCGGTTGTCGAACTCGGCGTTCCCATAATCAACGTTGGGGTGGACCAGATCGGTGTATCCCAGGTTGAATTGATTATAGGAAGAACTGAAAGTGTCGCTCAAATCATCCATGGCGTGGCTCCAGGTGTAGTTGAGCCGCAGCGTGAGCCCGCTGTTTTTGATGTTTTGGATGTCGTAGCGGACGTTCATCGCGTTGTAGTTGGAGTGGCCGGCGGCGCCGCGGCGATTGATAAGTCCGTACTGGGTATTGAGCACATCCTCACAGTCGCCCGGCGTGCAGGGAATTCCCAGATAGGCGTTGCCCTGCCCGGGGAAATTCATGTAAGCGATGTCGTACTGGTTTTCGCCAATCGAACCGGAATAGTCCAGCTCGAGATGCATGCTGTTGCCAAACTGATGCTCGAGGGAGGCGCTCATCAAGTGCGCATAGGCCTGCGGGATATTGGGTTGGACGTAGCGGAGTTCGGATGGGGGCAGCGGCAACGCTCCGCTGGACCCAGACAGCGGTCCGGCATTGGAGACTGTGGCGGGAATGGTGCCGAAGCCATTGGTCCCAGAGATCACATCCACGACGGCGTAGGCCGGGGGATTGAAAAGCACGTTGTAAGTAACGTTGCCGAAATTGCGTTCGTAACCGATGCCGTAACCTCCGCGGAAGGCCGTTTTGCCGTCGCCGAAAATATCCCACGCAAAGCCGACGCGAGGAGCGAAATTATGCCAACTCGGCTTCCACAGTTCGCCGATCGGGCTGTTGGGAGTGGTATCGACCTGTCCGTTCTCGATGCCTACAAACTCACCGGGGCCATAGTAAGCGCCGCCGGCGGCGTAGAAGTTAGAGTCCAGGTTCGGGTTGACGTTATGCTGCACTCCGAAGTACTCCCAGCGGAGACCAAGTTGCAAGGTTAGTCGCTTGGCAATCTTCCAGGAATCCTGGAAGTAGGCCGCACCTTCGTGATAGCGGTTGCTGCGCTCAGCGGTCGGCGGACCGACCGGGAGAGTGACGGTACAGGCCGCAGTCTGGACTCCGTTTACGCAGGGGAATTTACCTTGGGGATTGATGGCGCCTTCGTATTCGTAGATCTGGCCGGCCAGGAGATTGTCCAAGCCCAAGCCGGTTGAATTGCCGAAGACTTCACTGGCCTGAGTATAAGCGCCGAAAGTGCGATTATCCCGCAAATATTCGACGTCGCCTCCAAAACGCAGTTGGTGCTTACCCACGGTATAGCTGAAGTCCTGGTAGGCCTCACCAAAATTTTGCGGACCGCCAAAGGGGACGCCTTCGCCAGGAGAGTAAGGCGTCTGCCCCGGCAGCGCTACACTGTAGGGTCCAATCGAGCTGCCAACGTTGGCGTTCGCCAGGAAGTAGTTTGGCACCAAGCCGTTGGATGATATCGGCTGCACGCTGTTGAACCGGTTGAAATCGAGTTTGGATTCCGAAACGAAGCGCGGCGAGAAAGTGTGGGTCATGGACACGATCAAGCTATTGTCGAAATTTGTTTGGCCACTATTGTAGCCGGCGTACGGGCTGTTGTAGACACTGCCCGATTGGTCGACCTCGCTGTACAGCGCGTAGCGAGCATAAATCGATGTTTTGTCGCTGAGATTGTAATCCACGCGTTGCACTGTCGAGTAGGCGTTTTGCGGCACTCCAGCGCCCGAGTTAGCCGGCACGTTGTACCCGATCAGGTCAAACATCGGCGCGTTGGGATTGTAGCTCGCGCATCCGCCGGTGGCAGAGCCGCCGGAGCACGGATCGGTGCCCAGCGCCGTCAACTGGTTTCGGCTGAAGGTTCCCAGGATATTCGCGCCGGAAGCAAGCTTGCCATACGTGGAAAATATCGACTGCGTGGCCGGTGAGGCGGCAGCGATGAGTTGCGCATCCGGGACAATTGCGATCACGTTGGCGGCGCTGCGCACGCGTGTCCACTCGGTGCTGCTGAAGAAGAACAGTTTGTTCTTCTTGACCGGGCCGCCCAACGAGTAGCCAAACTGGTTGCGCACGAAGATCGGTTTGTCCAGGCCGTTTGCATTGTTATTGAAGGTGTTGGAAGCCAGATCGGAAACCCGGTTGAACTCGTACACGGTACCGTGAAACTGGTTGGTCCCGGACTTGGTGGTCACGTTGATGACGCCGCCCGATGCGCGGCCGTACTCAGCGGTGAAGTTATTGGTGATAATGCCCATTTCCTGGACTGAATCCAGGGGGACGGTCTGGCCCACCGACGCGCCAAATTCATCATTATTCGCGACGCCATCCAGCAGGATGTTAGTTGAGGCCGCGCGCAAGCCATTGATTGCCACTCCGGCGCCGCGACCGCTGGGGTCGTCTTCACTGACGTTTCCCGAGGTGACGACGAGCGAATAAGGGTTGCGCGTCAGGGTCGGAAGTTCGAGCAGTTGCTGCGTACTCAGCACCTGGGTAATGGTCTGGGTCTCGGTATTCACAGCAATGGCCGCGCTGACGCCGGCCACTTCCACAACGGTCTCGGCCTTGCCGACTTCCAGCTTGAGATCCAAACCAAGCTTGCTGCCTACGGTGACCGTAACTTGTTGCCGGAGGGTGCTAAAACCTGGCGCTGTGACACTAACCTCGTAGACGTCGGGCTGCAAATTGGTGAATGTAACGGCACCCGCGTCGCTGCTTGTCCCGGTACGCTCGGCGCCGGTAGCAACGGACTTCACCGTCACTTGGGCACTTGGAATGAGAGCGCCGGATGGGTCGGTGACGGTGCCAATGATCTGGCCGGTTTCCGCCTGGGGAAAGGCACGGAAGGCGCCGAACGTCAGCAGCGCGAAAATCAGCGCGAGGGTGGAGAGAGCTTTCATTTGAGCCACCTTGGGTTGAGTTGTAAATCCTAAACTGAAAAACTTCATCTTTCCTGTTTCTCCTCGTTAGCGCCTCGCCAGTTCAGCGGGCGTAGTCTCTGATGCGCGGTCCTTCCCCTGTTATGGGAAATCCGCGGAACGAACAGGGATCAATAAGAAGATCCCAAGAAGCAAACGTGGCGTTCGAAACCTAAACTCAAACAGCAGCAAAGCTTTGCTGCATGTCGCAAGCTGCAACCGGCTTGCATTCGCGCTACTACAAGTAACGCTTACCTGATAACAAAACAGTTAATTATATACTGTAGGCCTACTGGTTGCTAGTAGCAAGTGCGATTAACTTTGATGGGGTGACGCAGAGGGTCACGAACGATGGGCCCCGCCTTTCGTGCGGTTGAGCTGGCCCCCGGCTTTTGCGCACCAATCTCGTTCATATCCATAAGCTTACGCAGGGCTGGAGGGTCGCCGGAATCATGGGAAAAAGGGAAGCGCGGGGTTAGCACGCACTAAAAAAACGATCCGGACTAGCGCCAATTGCAAGGCGCAGGTCCGGATCGGGATGTCTCGGATTCAGTGTTCAGCTGAGAATCAGAATATGAACTTGGCTCCCAACTGAATGTTCCGATTCTCGTAAAGCTGCGGGTCGGTGTTGGGCAGGACCCCGTAACTGGCGGTGATGTTGCCGGCGCCGCCGGCGACATAGGCGGAACCCCAATTCACGTACAGATTGGAGTGATTGAAAAGGTTATACGCTTCGAAGCGAAACTGCAGCGACATGCGTTCAGTGAACCGGAGGGACTTATAGACCCCCAGGTCGAGATTGTAGCTGCCCGGAGTGTGGAAATAATCGCGGCCCGTCATGTTGGCCGGGAAGGGACCGAAGTCGGAATCTCCGGTTTTGGGGTTCACGTACTCGGACACCGGGATCTGGCTGAAGTTATAAATGTTGTACGTGTTGGCGCCGGCGCTCTGGAATTCCGTCCCGTTCACCGGGATCACTTCATTCGCCGCAACGCGGGTGTAAATGAAGTTGGTGTTCGTAAGATCGTAGATGCTGTACGGAGCGCCAGTGCGGGCGGTGAAGACCGGTGCGAACTCCCAGCCATCTAAAAGATACTTCGCCGGACCCTTCAGTCCGTGAAAGAACGGAGGCGCATAGATCGCGCTGAAGGCCACACGGTGCCGGTTGTCAAACTCGGAGTTGCCGTAGTCCACCATGGGATGCACCAGATCGGTATAGCCGAGGTTGAATTGATTGAAGGAGCTGCTGAACGTGTCGCTCAAATCATCCAGCGAGTGGCTCCAGGTGTAATTCATTCGTACCGTCAATCCGCTGTTCTTGATGTTTTGGATGTCGTAGCGGACGTTTAGGGCATTGTAAGTGGAATAGCCGGCGCCGCCACGTCGATTGATCAGGCCGTACTGGTTGTTGAGAACGGCGTCACAGGGATTTGGACCTCCACTGAGCGTGTCGCCCGGCGTGCAAGGAATTCCCAAGTAGTAGTTGCCCTGGCCCGGGAAATTCATGTAGGCGATGTCATACAGGTTTTCGCCGATGGAAGCCGAGTAGTCGAGCTCCAGGTGCATGCTGTTGCCGAACTGATGCTCCAGCGAGGCGCTGATCAAGTGCGCATACGCTTGCGGGATATTATTTTGAATGTAACGGAGTTCGGCAGGAGGAAGCGCGATGGATCCGTTGGCTCCGGCCAGGGGGCCTGCGTTGGATGCGGTGGCGGGGATGCTTCCCACGCCGCAGGTTTGAATACAGTCGGCCACCTCGAAGTTCGGTGGGTTGAAGAGCACATTGTAGGTCACGTTTCCGAAATTGCGCTCGTAGCCGATACCGTAACCACCGCGGAACGACGTTTTGCCGTCGCCGAAAACATCCCAGGCGAAACCGACGCGAGGAGCGAAATTATGCCAGCTCGGTTTCCACAGCTCACCGATCGGACTGTTGGGAGTGGTCATGACCTGGCCGTTTTCAATGCCTGCAAACTCACCGGGACCATAGTCAGCGCCGCCAGCGGGATAGAAGTTGGAGTCCAGGTTCGGATTGACATTGTGCTGAACTCCGAAGTACTCCCAGCGGAGGCCGAGGTTCAACGTCAGGCGCTTGCCGATCTTCCAGGAATCCTGGACGTAGGCCGCAGCCTCATGATAACGATTGCTGCGCTCAAAGTCCGGTGGACCAACCGGGAGGGTGACGGTGCAAGCCGGAGTCTGGACGCCGTTCGCACAAGGGAGCTTGCCTTGGGGATATATAGAGGCTTCGTATTCGTAGAGATTGCCGGCGAGGAAGTTGTCGATACCCGACCCGACAGAATTGCCGAAAACCTCGCTCGCTTCGTTGTAAGCGCCGTAACTGCGATTATCGCGCATATATTCGATGGAACCACCAAAGCGTAACTCATGTTTGCCGATGGTATAGCTGAAGTCCTGATAGGCCTCGCCGAAGTTTTGCGGACCTCCGAAAGGATATCCGCCGGCTCCTGGGCTAAAAGGTTCATCGCCCGGCAGCGCCACTTGATAAGGGCCGATCGAGGTGCTCGTATTCGCGTTCCCAAGATAGTAGGAAGGCACGACGCCATTCGGCGACACCGGCTGAAGGGTGTTAAACCGGTTGAAATCGAGTTTGGATTGCGATACAAAGCGCGGCGAGAAGGTGTGCGTCATGGATACGATCACACTATTGTTGAAAAGCGTTTGTCCGATGTCATATCCGGCATAAGGGGCGCCCGTGACGCTTCCAGGCAGATCGGTCTCAGCTTGCACAGCGTAGCGCGTATAAATCGTTGTTTTGTCGCTAAGATTGTAATCCACGCGATTCACGTTGGACCAGGCGTTTTGTGGAACCCCGGCGCCAGAGTTCGCTGGTAGCGTGTAACCCACCAGATCGAACATGGGCGCATTGGGATTGTAGGCCATGCATCCGCCGGTCGCCGAGCCGCCGCCGCAAGGATCCGAGCCGAGAGCCGTCAATTGGTTGCGGCTGAAGGTTCCTAGGACGGATGCTCCTGGGCCCAGTTTGCCGTAGGTGGAAAAAATGGACTGAACATTGGCCGGGGCTGCCGCGATGAGCTCCGGGTCGGGAATAATGGTGGTAAAGTTGGCCGCGCTTCGAACGCGAGTCCATTCGGTGCTGCTGAAGAAGAATAGTTTGTTTTTCTTGATCGGGCCGCCGATCGAATAGCCGAACTGGTTACGCACGAAGATAGGCTTGTCTATGCCATATGCATTGTTATTGAAGGTGTTCGAGGCCAGATCGGAAACCCGGTTGAACTCGTACAGGCTACCGTGAAACTGGTTGGTTCCAGACTTGGTGGTGACGTTGATAATTCCGGCATCGGCGCGCCCGTATTCAGCGGTGAAGTTGTTGGTGATGATGCCAAGTTCCTGGACCGAATCCAGAGGCGTAGTCTGGCCCATGGACGCCAGGAATTCATTATTATTCGCCACGCCATCCAACAGAATATTGGTGCCGGCCGAGCGCAAGCCGTTGATCGCCACGCCCGCGCCCCGTCCGCTAGGATCGTCCTCGCTGACATTTCCCGAGGTGACGACCAATGCGTAAGGGTTCCGCGTGAGGGTCGGAAGTTCGAGCAGCTGTTGCGTACTGAGCACCGAACCGATGGTCTGGGTCTCGGTATTGACCGCGATGGCCGCACTGGCGCCGGTCACTTCAACGACGGTCTCGGCCTTGCCAACCTCAAGCTTGAGGTCCAACCCCAGCTTGGTGCCGACGGCGACCGTAGCTTGCTGCCTCAGGGTGTTAAAGCCCGGTGCCGTGACAGATACTTGGTACACGTCGGGCTGCAGATTCGGGAACGTAAATGCACCCGAGTCGCTGGTTGTGCTCGTACGCTCGGCGCCCGTAGCGATTGATCTCACAGTCACCGTGGCATTCGGAATGAGCGCCCCGGAAGGGTCGACGACGGTTCCAACTATTTGGCCCGTTTCCGCCTGAGGGAAGGCATTGAAGGCGCCAAAACTCAGCAGCGCGAAAATCAATGCGAATGTGGAGAGAGCTTTCATTCGACGCACCTTGGGTTGCGTAGTGACAGCATGCAATTTCACAGGGTTGAAATCGTTGAGTCCTAAACTGAAAAACTTAATCATTGTTTCTCCTCGTTAGCGCCGGGCCAGTTCGGCCGGCTTGGTCTCTTTGGTCTAATGGCGGTCATTCCCTTGTTAAGAGAATCCGCGAAACAAACAGGGATCAACTGGAGGACCCCACATCAGAAAACGGAACGTGGCGCTCAAACCAAAAGTCCACGACAGCAGCAAAGCTTGGTGCAATGTTGCAAGCGCCTATGGCTTGCATTCCCCGTACCACACGTCAGTGCTTGCCGAGTAAGAAAGGAGCTACTGAAATAGCATGCATTTACGGGTTGTTACAAGTATTTGTCACTACGGCTTCCGGTAGATCCAAGGGCTAGTCCTACCAGAAATGGGAGCAGCACCACCTCATAGAGGTGCTCGGCGGTTGACCTAAGTCAAGGGAAACAGGCGATCGGAGGGAATTCTGCGATTGGAAGTAAGAACGAGCGTCAGCTGATCGGATCCTGCAGAGCTGCTCCCAGCACCTTGCCGGGTCCGGCTTCCTGCACAAAAATAGTTAATCGGGAGTTCTTGGGATCTGTGCCGGGTTTCAGCTTGAGATCGATCGTCCGGCTGAAAGTCTTGCCTTTCTCGATTTTTCCGATCTTCGACAGCTGCTGCACTACGGCTACGTGCGTCAGGTGTTTGCCGCCGTTTTCGCCGCGCAGCACCTGCGACTCGGCATGATCGAGGGCAACCGCTGCGTAGACCTCAGCATTGTGTTCCGCTGAACTGCCGTCCACATCCACACGCGCATGGAGGATCGCCGGATTGCCGGGATCGATTGCAACCGCGGTGATGGTCACAGGCACGGTCGAAGCCTTCGCTGCCTTCTCAAACGTTCGGCGGACACTGGGTGCTTCATTGAGTTTCAGGTTGACCGTCCCGTTGACGACGACTTGCGGCGTGTACGGACTGGTGATCCGGAAGGCGCGCGCGTAATCCGTCTGCCGCTCTGTGGCCTGAGAGGACGAATACGGATCTTTCCAACCCTCATGGTCCCAGTAATCCACGTGCTCGCTGAGCACAATCAACTGGGCTCCGGCCAGGGGTTGAGCCTTATCCAGTTGCAGCAGCCACTCGTCCGCCGGCGGGCAACTGGAACAGCCTTCCGCAGTAAAGAGCTCCACCAGAACGGGAACTGCGGCCGTTTTTCCGTCAGCGCCCCAGGAAACCGCCGCGAAGCATAGGACAAGAAAGAAGCATACGACAAGAAAAAAGATGGGAATCGCTCTCCTCATGCTTGTGCCCCCCATTTTGCCCTTACTATAACACCAAGCCGCCCGCACGGAAATGCAGGATAATTCCTACAGGGTCATTCGCAAGATCATGCGCAAGCGCTTGATGTTCGGTTCGGCGGTGGTGCTGCTCGGCATCCTGGTGACGCTGGTGGTGGGACAGGGATCATTCAATCTGGCCCCGGAGCCATCCACGATCCAGCAAACCTATTTATTCTGGGCCGTTTCGACGCTGATTTTCATTCTTACGGTTGGGCTCGGCTTCATGCTGTTCCGGACCGTTGTGAAGCTGTATATCGAGCGTCAGAGCAACCGGCCGGGCTCGCACATCAAATCGAAGCTGATCGGCGGGGCCCTCGCTCTCAGCGTGCTGCCGGTTTTTTTCCTGGTGCTGTGGAGCGTCTCGGTGCTGAATCGAAATCTCGACAAATGGTTCAGCCGGCCGGCGCGCGACATGAACATCGATCTGGTCCAAGTTGTCAACGCGTTTAACCAGGAGGTTGAGGACAAGCTGACGGCGCAGGCTCACTGGCTTGCCTCGCAGCCTACCCAGAGCGCCGATTTTTACGAGCGTTTTTGTCAAGAGAACCAGATCGAGAAGGCTGAAATCCAACATCCCGATGGCGGAAGCCGGGTTCTTTGTTCGGTTTCTGCCACCCGCCAGGGCAATCTCTACAAGGCCGGCATCCAGACCGGCGAGGGAAAATTGTTACTCGCGGCCCGCATGCCTTTGGATCTGGCGGCCAAACAGCGGGAAATCAGTCAAGCTTTGGCGGATTACGACCGGTTATCGGTAGACAAGAAGGCGTACCGGCGCTCCTATCTGTTGCTGCTCTCGCTGATCACGCTGTTCATTTTGTTCTTCGCGATCTGGATCGCCCGCTACATGGCCGGACAGATCAGCACGCCCATCACGGCGTTGCTGCGGGCAGCCGAGCAGATCCGCAAGGGGAATTTGAGCTATCGCGTGAGAGTAGGCGCAATCGATGAGCTGGCTACATTGGTGCGCGCCTTTAATGAAATGACCGAAGCGCTGGAAACCAACAGCAGGGAGCTGGAGGCCCGCCGCCGCTTTACCGAAGCGATCCTCGAGAGCATTCCGACCGGCGTGATTTCGCTGACCTCCGACGGACGCATCCAGCGCGTGAATCGGGCGCTGCTCGGCATCTTCCCGGAAGAGCAGGTAGCGCGCGCGTCGCGTTTGAGCGATCTGTTCTCGCGCGAAGACACCGCGGAGATCCGCTATCAGATGAATCGCGCGCGGCGCACTTCGGTGGGCGCCACGCAGATCGAGTACAAGTCGGAGCGGCGCGTATTGCATTTGGCCCTGACTGTGGCGGCGCTCGATGAGCAGCGCAGCTCCGGCTTCGTGCTGGTGGTGGAAGATACCAGCGAACTGTTGCGCGCCCAGAAATCGGCGGCCTGGCACGAAGTAGCCCGGCGCGTGGCGCACGAGATCAAGAATCCGCTGACGCCAATCGCGCTGTGCGCCGACCGCATCGCTCGCCAATTGGCGCGTCCTGAGCAGACCGCCGATACGCGGCGCATTTTGCACGAGTGTTCGGCCACTATCGCCCGCGAAGTGGAAAGCGTGCGCACCCTCGTGGACGAATTCTCGCAGTTCACCGGTTTCCCCGCCGCGCAGCCAGTGCCGTCGGATCTCAACCAAGTGGTGAATAACGCGCTTTCCGTCTTCGATGGACGTTTGGACGGCATCCGCGTGGAGAGGGATCTGGCTGCTGCGCTCCCGGCCGTGCATGTGGATCGCGAGCAGTTCAAACGCGTGGTGGTGAACCTGGTGGATAATGCCGCCGAGGCGATGCAGGAATCGCTGGTGAAGCGCCTCTACATCGGCACGCGGCTGACTGAAGCCGATTCATTGGAGCTGATCATCGCCGACACCGGCTGTGGCGTTTCCCGCGACGACAAGGAAAAGCTGTTCCTGCCGTATTTCTCGACCAAAGGGCGGGGAACGGGTCTCGGCCTGGCGATCGTGAAACGGATTCTGGCCGACCACGACGCCACCATTCGCGTTGAAGATAATGTGCCCGCCGGCGCGCGTTTTGTTGTGGATCTTCCGGTGCGGATCAGCACGGAAGCGGAGGCCAAAGCGGCCGAGATGCCGGCCGCGGAGATCCGTTCGTGAAGCCCGCGCATATTCTGATCGTTGACGACGAGCCCCTGATTCGCCAATCGCTGGCCGGGGTGCTCGAGGACGAAGGCTATCAGACGCACACGGTCTCGAGCGGTGAAGAGTGCTGTGCCGAGATGGAGCGCGCTCCTTATGATCTGATCCTCCTGGATGTGTGGCTGCCGGGCATGGATGGCCTGCAGACGCTCTCGCGACTGCAAGAGATCTCGTTCGCCAGCCGTCCCATGGTGGTCATCATTTCAGGACACGGGACCATCGAAACGGCGGTGAAGGCCACCAAGCTGGGCGCATTCGATTTTCTGGAGAAGCCGCTCACCATTGACAAAGTGATGGTGGTGGTGAAGAACGCGCTGCAGCAGCGGAAACTCGAACTGGAAGTGGAGCGCCTGAAGGAAGAAGGCCGCCGCGAGCTCGAAATCATCGGCGATAGTGTTCCGATGAAGGCGCTGCGCCAGCAACTGGCGTTAATGGCCGCCACCAATGGCCGCGTGCTCATTTATGGTGAGAGCGGCAGCGGGAAGGAATTGGTGGCGCACGCGATTCATGGCAGCAGCCCGCGCCGGGCCGATGCGTTCGTGGAAGTGAACTGCGCGGCCATCCCGGAAGATCTCATCGAGAGCGAGCTGTTCGGCCATCGCAAGGGCAGCTTTCCTGGGGCGACGGAAGACAAGACAGGCAAGCTGCAGAAAGCCGATGGCGGAACGTTGTTCCTGGATGAGGTGGGCGACATGAGTCTCAAAACTCAGGCCAAGGTGCTGCGGTCGCTTGAGGAGCAGCGCTTTGAACCAGTCGGCGCCGAGACCTCCATTCAAGTGGATGTTCGCGTGGTGGCCGCTACCAACAAGAATCTGGAGGACGAAATAGAGCGCGGCAATTTTCGCGAAGACCTGTTCTACCGGCTGAACGTGATCCCATTTTACGTGCCGCCGCTGCGCGATCGGGTGGAGGATATTCCGCTCCTGGCGGATCATTTCCTCAAGGAATTCACCACTTCCTACGGGCGCCGTCCCAAGGAGCTGACCCCGGAAGCTTACGACGTGCTGAAGGAACATCGCTGGCCAGGGAATGTGCGTGAGCTCCGCAATCTGATGGAGCGTATCGTCATCATGAGCCCGCAGATTCGGATCGATGCGCGCCATATCCCATTGATCCCGGGCAAGCGCGCGGTCTTTGAACGCGCCGCGGAACGGCTGGGCAGCCTGCACGAAGTCCGCGCTGCCGCCGAACGCGAGTACATCCTCAAGACGCTTGACGAAACCAAGGGAAACGTGACTAAGACGGCCGAGTTACTCGGACTGGAGCGCAGCAATCTCTACCGAAAGATGAAGGCGCTGGGAATCGGTCCCAAGGAATAGCTCATAGAAGTTGAAAGTTTACCTGCACGGTGGCTTCGGTTGCCACCGGTTTGCCATCGAAAAGTCCGGGCCGAAACCGCCAGCGCGAAACGGCTTCGATGGCCTTCTCATCCAGGCCCAGGCCGAGGCTTTGCAGGACGCGGACCTTGCGAACAATGCCGCTCGCGTCCACTTCAATGCTCATGAGCACCATGCCTTGATATTTCGCCTTGCGCGCCTCTTCGGAAAATTCCGGTTCCACTTTGTACAGGAGCTGAGGCGGCGTCACGCCGCGTCCGCGATGAATGAGGCCAATTCCGGGCGACCCCGATTGTGATTCGCCGATTCCCTGGCAGCACCCGTGGTTTCCGATTCCATTTGCGCCGTTCGCACCCAATCCGCCGTTGAGCAATCGGCTGAAAGGGTCGCCGATGTTGGCGCTGGTGTTCTCGGTTGGGATCTCGAAAGCGACGGTGATGGGTAGCGAGAGCTGCGGATCCACGCTCGAGGTGGGAGGGATGAACGTCCGATGCGCGGTCGGTGGCGGAGAACCATGCTTGACGGGGAGCGCTGTCTGGTTGCTTCCTCCGCTGCGAGCCTCTGCGGCCTTGGGAGGGCGGATAAGCGCCAATGGCGTCGCGCGAACAGGCGCGGTAGGTTGGAGCGGTGCTCGAATCGAGCGTGACGCGGCCAGCAACAGCAGCGCGATCAGTAAGTGGATACCGAGCGAAAATGCTTGCGACCTGGCAGTGAGCATGCAGTCGCTCGTGCAAGTAAGTGCCCAGCGAATAAGTCGAAGTTAGTCAACGTTCGCGTGTATGTCGGGCTGATTCTTGCGCTCCACACGTGTGCGAGCGGTTCACTGGCAGTTACCGACCTTCCAGCTGAAGCAGTAACTTGCGGCTCCGAGCTTTCATCGCAGGTGTACCGTTCCGTGTTGACACGCGTAGGAGCTCGATCACCTTGGGTCGAAGACTCGCATCGTCGTCCGTCAACATGGCCAAATCGGCCAGCCCCTGCAGGGCAGAGGTTTTGACAATGGAACTGCGATCTTCCAGATAACCGTTCATTAAAGATACGGCGAGTTGCCGTTCCCTTGCGCTCAGCGTAAGCCGTGGAACCATCGCCGCAAGATGCCAGCGTAGTTCCTGTTCCTTGGTCTCGCCCATCAACCCCAGAAGTTCCTGCTTGTAAGGTTGGAGGAATTCGGGATTTTCGCGCGTGAACTTCTCGGTTGCGTCCGCGGCACGCATCCGAACCACAGGATCCTCGGACCACAAACCCGCGATCAACTCAGGAAACAATCCTGGATCTTTGGACACGAGTGCCGCTACTTCATCAGCGCGGCCGATGCTCCTTCGATCCCCGCCTTCCAGCCGCTTGAGGATGTTCACTCGCTATCCAATTGACCGCGGGCCGCGGCTTGCGCCAGCTCGTCGCAGCGGTTGTTGTCGGCGTGCGATGCGTGTCCTTTTGTCCACGACCATACGGTCTTATGCCGCGCGTTCTGCTCGTCCAGCTCGTGCCACAGATCCTGATTCGCTACCGGCTTCTTGTCACCCGTGCGCCAGCCGTTGGCCTTCCACTTACGAATCCACTGTGTGATGCCGTTCTTGACATAGTTCGAGTCCGTGACAATCTCCACCTCGCACTGTTCCTTCAGAGCGCGCAGGCCCTCCACCGCGGCCTGCAGCTCCATGCGATTGTTCGTGGTCTCGGGTTCGGAGCCGTACATCTCGCGAGTCTTGTCCGCGTAGCGCAGAATGCAGGCCCAGCCGCCGGGCCCGGGGTTTCCGATGCAAGCCCCATCCGTGATCAACTGGACTTTTTTCAGGCGGAAACTCCGGCGGGAACCTCGGCCAGCTCGCGCTCAAAAAACGCATCCACCAGATTGAGGATTTCCGGCGCCTCGGTGGCCTTGTAGATATCTACGCGCAGTTTCGATCCATTGCGCACGCCGTGGGTGAAGTACGTGGCGAACTGTTTCATTTTGCCCACCGCATCCACAGCGCCGCGCTCGCATAGCATCGCGAAATACGTCCGCATGATTCCGTAGCGCTGGCGCTCGGTGGGATGTTCGTAACTCCCGGTCGCGAGATACTGCTCAATTTGGCGAAAAATCCACGGGTTCGAGGAAGCGGTGCGACCGATCATCACGGCGTCGCAACCCGTTTCGCGCACCATGCGGACCGCGTCCTCGGGCGTCGCAATATCGCCGTTGCCGATCACCGGGATGTGGCGCACCGCGGCCTTCACTTCCGCGATGCGGCTCCAGTCAGCTTTGCCCGCGTAGCCCTGTTCACGCGTGCGCGGATGCAGCGCCACCGCTTGCAATCCGCAATCTTCGGCGAGCTGAGCCATTTTCACTGCGACCAACTCCTGATCATTCCAACCGGCGCGGAATTTCATCGTGAGCGGAATCGAGATGGCCCCGCGCACCTTGCGTAGGATCTCCTCCACCAACGGCAGATCGCGCAGCAATCCCGAGCCGCCGTTGCATTTCACAACTTTCTTCACTGGGCAGCCGAAGTTGATATCGACAATATCGAACCCGAAGTCCTGGCAAGCCTTGGCGGCGTCGGCCATCACCTGCGGGTCGGAGCCAAACAGTTGCGCCGAAATCGGATGCTCTTCCGGCTCGAAAAAAAGATAGCGGAAGGTCCGCGTGGATTTCGTGCCTTTGAACGAAGTTCCCCGGATCGACGCCACCACGCCGTGTGAGCTGGTGAACTCCGTCATAATAAGGCCGCAGCCGCCCTGGTTGCGAATCAGGCGTCGAAAAACAGTATCCGTGACGCCCGCCATGGGCGCCAGCACGGTGGCAGGCGCGATGCGGATTGGGCCAATACGGAATTCGCGGGGAAAATCGGACATCCTAAGCTATTTTAACGGCTCGCCGCCCGTAACGTAAATACCGCGAGTTGCGTTTAAATGTTGTAAGCGCGAAGAACGGGGCGCGAATATGGACTGGAAACTTGTCTCGGCGTTTGCCACCGGAGCGCTGCTGGCTTCCGGGATCGTGTATTTTGCCGTGAAGCCGGCGGATGTGGCGACCAAGCCCGTTGCGACGCAAGCCTCCATACCGCCCCAAACGCGCCACATCGCCGTTCCGCCAACACCCCCGGCGCCGGCCGCAGTGGCGCACGTCCAGCTTCCTGTTCCCCGAATGCCCGTTCGCGAAAAGCCTTCACCGATGCCACCACCCGTGCGTCGCGAACGGCCCGTCACAACCGCCAGGTACAACCCACCTCCACCACCGCCGCTTGTCGCTGCGCCTGTTCCGCGACCCGTTGAGGCAACGCCGCCTCCGCCTCAGCCCGAGCACGTGCCAGTGCACATCCCCGTGGAGAATGTTTCGCTCCCCGCGCCGGCCCCGACTCCGGGTCCGAATGTCGAGGTCCGCGTTCCGCATGTGGTCACGCTGGTGGCAGGCACGAATCTCGCGGTCCGCATCGGCGAAACCGTTTCGTCGGCGCGCAATCAGCCAGGCGATGGCTTCCTGGCAACACTAACGCAGCCCCTGGTCATCGACGGATTTATCATCGCGGAGCGCGGTGCTCGAGTGGAGGGCAGGGTAGTGGACGCCGGGCAGGCTGGACGCGCGCGAGGGGTCCCGCACATCGCGGTTTCCGTGGTGCGGATCGCCACGTCCGATGGTCAGAACATCAGCATTCGCACCGAGCCCTATGCCAAGGACGGACCTAGTCCGGCGGCGATGGATGCGGCGAAAGTCGGCGGTGGCGCGGCCGTCGGCGCAGTGATCGGAGCCATCGCGGGCGGCGGTAAAGGCGCGGCGATTGGCGCGGGAGCTGGTGGTGCCTTGGGGGCCGGGGATGTCCTGCTTACGCGCGGCAAGGCCGTGGAAATTCCGGTCGAAACGCGGATCAGCTTCCGTGTGCAGGATTCAATCACGATTACCGAGCACCTGGACTGATCGAAGCGGCCTGATAATAGAAGCATGGGAAAACTTTCCGACCCCGAGTTGAAAGGGGCGCTTTCCGGTCTCCCCGGATGGTCCGTCGTCGACGGAAAATTGCACAAGGAATTCAAGTTTGCGGACTTCATCCACGCCTTTGGATTCATGGCTACCGCCGCGCTTGCGATCGAGAAAATGAACCATCATCCGGAATGGTTCAATGTCTACAATCGCGTGACAGTGGACTTGACAACGCACGATGCCCAAGGCATTACTTCGAAGGACATCGTTCTCGCCAAGTTACTTGACGAAATTTCCCACAAACTGCAATGAGAATCCTGCTTGGCTTGTTGTGCGTGGCTTGTGTGCACGCGCAAACCTTTTCGGGCGCGGCCGCGGTGGATCAGCAAATCGAGCGCGCCGTCAAGGACGGCCTCATCCCAGGCGCCGTCGTCTTAATCGGACACAACGGCCAGATCGTTTATCAGAAAGCGTACGGCAGCCGGGCGCTCATCCCGCATCGCGTGCCAATGACGCTGGACACCATCTTCGACGCGGCATCGCTCACGAAAGTGATCGCCACTACGCCCTCCATCATGCGGCTCTTTGAGCAGGGCGAGATTCGAATCAACGATCCAGTCACGAAATATCTGCCGGAATTCCAGGGCGGGCACAGTGAAATCACGATCCGCAATCTGATGACGCATTTCTCGGGCTTGCGACCCGACCTCGACCTGAAGCCGGCCTGGAGCGGTTATGAAACCGGCATTCAGCGCGCTCTGATCGACAAACCAGCCGGCCCGCCAGGCGTCCACTTCGTTTATAGCGACATCAACTTTATCCTGCTGGGCGAAATCGTGCACCGGCTGACCGGAAAAATGCTGAATGACTACGCGCGCGAGAATTTCTACCAGCCCTTAGGCATGAGCGAAACCATGTTTCTGCCTCCGGCCTCGCTGCGTTCCCGGATCGCGCCCACGGAAATTAATCCAGTTACGCAACAGCCCTTACACGGTGAGGTGCACGACGATACGGCTCGCTTTATGGGCGGCGTGGCTGGCCACGCGGGCGTGTTCACCACTGCTGGCGATCTCGCGAAATTCGCCCAAATGATGGTGGACGGAGGCCAAGTCAAGGGTGATAAAGGCGAGGGCAATGGAGTCCGGCTGTTCAGCGCCGCCACCGTGGAAAAATTCACTTCGCCGCAATCGCCGCCGGATCAGCCAATTCTGCGCGGCCTGGGCTGGGATATCGATTCGCCTTACTCCAGCAATCGCGGTGAATTGTTTCCAATCGGCTCCTACGGCCACACCGGGTTTACGGGAACCTCGCTCTGGATTGATCCGTTCAGCCACTCGTATCTAATCATCTTGACCAACGTCGTTCATCCCCATCGCGGGCATTCTCTCACTTCGTTGCGCAGCCGGGTGGCGACCCTGGTGGCGGCTTCGCTTGGAATTACGGCGGCGAGCGTCAAGCTCACCGGCTACAACGAAACCATCGTCGGCCCCGGATTGCATCGCGAAGTGGAGCCGAAGGGCGATGTGCTGACGGGATTGGACGTTCTGGCCGAGGATAATTTCGCGGTATTGCGCGGCAAAAGAATCGGGCTCATCACCAATCAGACCGGTCTCAGCCGGGACGGAAAACGAAATGTCGACATCATGCAGGCCGCCGGCGTGCAAGTGACGGCGCTCTTTTCTCCCGAGCACGGCTTGACCGGCGTCGAAGATCGCGAGAGTGTTTCCGATACCAAGGACGCTGCGTCGGGATTACCCGTTCTCAGCCTTTATAACGGGCCGTCGCGCCGCATCGAACCTAAAACGCTCGACAATGTGGATGCTCTAGTCTTCGACATTCAGGATGTAGGCGCGCGTTTTTACACTTACTCCTGCACCATGCTCTACAGCATGGGAGAAGCCGCTCGGAAGCATCTACCGTTTTTCGTCTTGGACCGCCCCAACCCGGTCACTGGGACGCATGTGGAAGGTCCTATGCTCGATCCCGATCTCGAATCCTTTACTGGATGCCTCGAAATTCCGGTGCGGCATGGCATGACGTTGGGTGAGCTGGCGGCCATGGCGAATGATGAGCGAAAGCTGGGCGCGGATTTGCATGTGATCGAGATGCGTGGTTGGAGCCGCGGCGATTGGTTCGACTCCACCGGCCTCCCCTGGGTAGACCCGTCGCCAAATATGCGGAGCCTCAACGCGGCCACCTTGTACCCGGGAATCGCGATGCTGGAATTTTCCAAGAATTACTCCGTGGGACGCGGGACCGATAGCCCGTTCGAGCAGTTAGGCGCCGATTGGATCCACGGCAGCGAATTGGCGAACTTCTTAAACAACCGCTTTATTCCAGGTGTTCGCGCGTATCCCGTGCGCTTCCGTCCTAGCGCGTCGAATTTCGCCGGAAAAACCATCGAAGGCGTGCGATTTGTCCTGACCAATCGAGACACATTCGACAGTACCCGCCTTGGCCTGGAACTGGCTTACGCGCTCGGCAAGCTATATCCCGGCAAGATCGCCTGGCAGGAAAACCGTTCGTTGATTGGGAACCACGAGGTGATGAAGGAGATGCAGGATGGTTCCGACCCGCGAAACATTGTCGAGAATATGCAAGGTTCCCTTGCTAAATTTGTGGACCGCAGGGAGAAATACCTGATCTACCGCTAGGTGGCAGCCCGAGCTTGGATGAATCCAGCGCTCGCGGGTAAGAGTACCCGGCGTCCACGCCGATAGGAGTACCGGCGCTTTTACCTCGACTGCCCCTACTTTTTGAACCCCTTTTGGGCTCCTTTAGGCGGCTGCGCTTTTTGCCGCCGAGCCTTTGGGTTCGTTTTTCGGACGATTCTTACTGCCGGGAGGGCGCCCGCGCCGCTTGATTTGGGACATCCAGGCTGGCGGCCGTCCGCGGCGTCTTCCGCGGCCACGAGCTAGCCGTTCCAACGTCATAATCGCCTCTTCGAGCTGCTCGCGCTCCTGTCTCAATTCGGCCAGCATCTTGTTAATGTCCATTCATCGATCTCCCGGGGTTATCTGAATCTTGAGCGCGTCTTGTTCGGAAAACCGAACACAGACGAACAACTTATTGATGCCGCAATAAACTTTGTACATCAGTCTGGCTTAGTTTTCAAGCATTTTGTTCTGTAACCAGAACAGAATTGTCCGATAGAGGGCAAGTTTGGTACTACACCAGGGGGTCCGGATGGCTTAGATTTTGGCGCGCCTCAGGCTGAGGGGCGTCTTTTCCAATAGAAATAAAACGGCAGGCCCAGCGCGATCAGGAGAAGTCCCAACAGGGATTCGCGTGGTGAACTGCGCAGCGTCGAAACAATCAAACAGGCAATTCCGAGCACGAAGGCAATGGGGACCACGGGATATCCGAGAGTTCGATACGGACGTGCCATATCAGGACGGCGTATGCGCAGCACGATCACCGAGGCGGTTGCCATGCCGTACAGAATCGCGCTGGCGAAGATGACGTAGGTATAGAGCTGGTCATAGCGCCCGCTCAAGACCAGCAGGCTGGCCCAGGCGCTCAATAACAAAATGGAGACGCTCGGAGTGCGATGAGTGGGATGGATTCGAGCGACGCCATGGAAGAATAATCCATCTCGCGCCATGGCAAACGGCACGCGAGAACCGGATAGGATTGATCCATTCAGCGCCGCGAAAATCGAGATCATCGCAGCGATGCTGACGGCGGCGGCGCCCGGCGCACCCAGAATCCGTCGCATCATTTCAGCGGCGACCCGATCCGTGGAAGCGACTGTGGCCGCCGGCAGCACGTAAAAATACGCCAAATTTGTCAGTAGATAAATAGCGATGACGGCAATCGTGCCCAGTATCAGCGCTAGCGGCAGGTTGCGTTGCGGCCGGCGAACCTCAGACGCAACCATAGTGACGTTATTCCAGCCGTCGTAAGCCCACAGAGCGCCCACCAACGCGGCGAAAAAACCCAGAATACCGCCGGGCGCCGCGACGGCCGAATGATAATTCGCAACGGAACCGAGATGCGATCCCAAGCCGATTACGATAATGGCCGCGATCAAACCAACCTTCAACAGCGTAGTCGCCACCTGAACATCACCACCCACGCGCACGCCGAAGTAATTAATTAGCGCCAACAACGCGATCACTCCGATGGCGAGTAACTGGCCATAGCGGATTTCGAGCGGCGATCCGCCCTCGCCGAAGGGAAGAGGTGTAACGATCCAGACTTGGCCCAGCTCCGGTCGGAAATTAGCCAGGTAAAGGAAAAAGCCGGTGGCAAGGGTGGCAATCGAACCGGTCTTGGCAACCCAGGTTTGGGTCCATCCATACAAGAACGCCCAAATCTCGCCGTAGGCCTCGCGCAAGTAGACGTACTCTCCGCCGGCCTCGGGCATGGCGGCCGCGAGCTCCGCGTAGCTGAGGGCGCCGAACAGCGACAGCACTCCGCCGGCGATCCAGACCAGGAAGACCTTCGCAGGCGAGCCGACGGCGCGGGCCATACTGCTGGGCACCAGAAAAATGCCGCTCCCAATGACGGTTCCCACCACGATCGCAGCCGCGCTCCAAACGCCCAATTCGCGCTTTAGACCGTGTTTATCGGACGCTGGCTGCGGGTTCATTATCAGGTTCCTTCAAGAATAGCGAGATTACGTAACCAGTCGAAAATGTTGCAGTGGTTCCGATGACGACATACCAGGTGAAGGCGACGTGCGTTGCCGCGCGAACGTAGATCATCAGGAGCAAGCCCGCGACCATGGCGATCATGGCCGAGGTTTCGCGAACGCGTTTGGTCAGCAAGCCGAGCAGAAATACGCCGAGGAGCGACCCGTATAGAATCGACGCGATGCTAAGGCCAGCCTCGAGCACCGAGCCGACGTGGCGCGCGACCAATCCAACGAGGAAGAGAATCACGCCCCAGGCCACGGTGGCCCAACGTGCAACGCCAAGAAAATGCCTGTCGCCAAATTGCCGGGGATCGCGCCGCGTTACGAATGGTTTATAAAAATCCATAACCGTGGTGGAAGCGAGGGCGTTCAGTGCGGCGCTCAAGTTGGACATGCCAGCAGCGAGAATCGCGGCGATCACCAGTCCGGCGACGCCGGGTGGCAGGCTGTTCCAGATGAATTGGGGATAAATGGAATCGGTCGATTGTGGCGCGGGCAGGCGGGCGTCCGAATAGTGCACGAACAGAAGTACGCCTATAAATAGAAAAAGCGCGAACTGGAAAAAGATGACGATCCAGCTCGAGAATAAGGCCGCACGGCTCTGGCCCTCCGTCTTCGCAGCCAGCAGCCGCTGCACCATCAATTGCTCAGTGCCATGGCTGGCGGTCGTGAGAAAGCAGCCGCCGATCAACCCAGCCCAGAAGCTGTAACTGCGCGAAAAGAATTCGGGTGTCCATGCAAAGCGAAAATCGAAGACCTGGAATTTGTGCGCCGCGGTCGCCACGGTGGAGACATGCTGCCAGCCGCCTGGAATCTGATGCAGAATGACCCAAAAGCTCACCACCGCGCCGGCGACATACAAGACCATTTGAACGGCATCGGTCCAGATCACGGCCGTCATGCCGCCTTCAAACGTGTAGAACAGCGTCAGGCAGACGATCACCAGGATGGACACGAGCTGGCCGGTTCCCAGCACGATAGCGACGATGATCGATATCGCAAACACGCGCACGCCTTCCGCCAGCGCACGCAGAATCAGGAACGTGGCCGCGGTTAGTCTTCGAATGCGTTCGCCGAAGCGCCGCCGCATAAGCTCGTAGGCGGTGAACATTTCTCCGCGAAAATACTGTGGCAGGAACAGCGCCGAGATCACGATACGAGCGAGGACATATCCGAGGACCACTTGAAGGAACTGGAAGTTCCCGTTAAACGAGAGCGCCGGCGTGCCGATCACGGTCAGCGTGCTAGTTTCAGCCGACACGATGGATAGCGCGATGGCCCACCAGGGAGCGTTGCGGCCGCCCAGGAAGTAGTCCTTCAAATCGCGCTGGCTTTTACGGAAGTGCGCTCCGAACCAGGTGATCGCAATTAGGTAAACCGCGATCGTCGCCAGGTCGAAAACGCGCATGGGCTTATGCCGGCCGAGGTTCCTGCATTGTCATACAGTGCAGTGTACCCAGACCGAGCACCAGGTCGCCGCAATAGATTCCGACCACCTCGCGCGTGGGAAACAACTTGACCAGTGTGTTGAGCGCGACGCGGTCGTTCGGATCGTTGAACGTGGGAACCAGCACCAGATCGTTCGCGATATAAAAATTGGCATAGCTGGCTGGAAGACGTTGGCCGTCGAAGTAGACCGGTGCGGGCATGGGAAGCGTGACAATGCGAAGGCCCGTGCGCCGGAGGATTTTCAGATTCTCTCCGAGCGACTGGTCCACGACAGTTATTATCGTTTTCTCGTCGACGAAGCGCGCCACATCGTCAATATGGCCATGCGTGTCGTCGCCCGCGATCCCTTGCTTCAACCAGATGGTCTGGCGAATCCCGAGATAATCGGCGAAGCATCGCTCCAAATCCGCGCGACCGAGACCGGGATTTCGCACCTGGACGGTTTCGCTCAGCAGACACTCTTCGGTGGTCAGCAAGAGTCCCGCGCCGTTGACATCGATGCTACCGCCTTCGAGGACGATTCCTGGTTCGAATTCGTGCGTCACCTTGAAACGCTTGGCCACGCGGGCGGGTATGCGATTATCGTCGCGCCAATTGTCGTATTTGGCCCAGCCATTGAAGAGCCAATTCGTGATGGCGATCTCGCCTCTTTCGTTGCGCACGAAGATGGGGCAATAATCGCGCGTCCAGCTTCTGTTGGTAGGCCAGCGAAAGAACTCCACCGCGCTCATGTCGGCGGCGCATTTCGCGAGGACACGCCGGGCGCTCTTCTCTAACGCGGCATCTTGCACCAGAATGCGGACTTTCTCAACGCGGGCCAGGCGCCGGACGATGTCGCCATAAACCCAAGCAATCGGCGCGAACTTGCCCGGCCAGTCCGTACGCTCGTGGGGCCAGGCGAGCCAGGTGGCTTCGTGCGGCTCCCACTCGGCGGGCATGCGCCACATGAATTCAGCCACCTAGTCCAACCATCTCAGTCCAACCACCGCTTCAGAATCGGCGCGTACGCGTCGATGCGGCGGTCGCGCAAAAAGGGCCAGCCGCGGCGAACCTCTTCCATGCGATGTGGATCGCATTCCACCACTAGAATCTCTTCATTCGAAGTGGAGGCTTCCGCGATGACCTGTCCGAAAGGATCGGCCACGAAGGACGAGCCCCAGAATTCCAGGCCATGATCAGGGGGGCCTTCGAAGCCGACTCGATTCACGGCTGCAACGTAAACACCGTTCGCGATCGCGTGGCCGCGTTGAATTGTTTTCCACGCATCCAACTGTGCCCCGCCGTATTGCGCTTTCTCCGATGGATGCCAGCCGATGGCCGTGGGATAAAAGAGAATGTTCGCGCCGGAGAGGCTCGAAAGGCGCGCGGCTTCCGGATACCATTGATCCCAGCACACCAGAACACCGAGGCGTCCGAAGCGCGTGTCAAAGTTCACGAAGCCGAGATCCCCAGGTGTGAAATAGAACTTTTCGAAGTACAGCGGATCGTCCGGAATGTGCATCTTGCGATAGATGCCTTGGATCTCGCCGTCGACGCCGATCACGGCCGCAGTGTTGTGATAGAGGCCCGCGCTACGCCGCTCGAACAGCGATGCGACTATAACGATCCCAAGCTCGCGCGCGATGCCGCCTAGGGTTTCAGTCGTCGGCCCCGGAATTGGCTCGGCCAAAGCAAACAACTCGGCGTTTTCTTCACGGCAGAAATACTGCGACCGGAACAGCTCCTGGAGGCAGACGATCTGCGCACCACGGCTTGCGGCTTCGCGAATGCGCCAGATGGCCTTCTCCAAGTTTTCGTTCGGGTCCAGTGCGCAGCTCATCTGCACCAGACCCACACGGAATTTTTCTGCGGTCAAAGATCCCATCCCTCTATTGTGCTTTACATGTACCGGGGCCGTTACATGTAAAGCCCACCGTTCACGTTCAGCACGTGCCCGGTGATATAGCGCGCCTCTTCACTCGCGAGGAAACAGACAGCCGCGGCGACGTCTTCCGGCTGGCCGATACGCTTCAAAGCGACATGGCCCACCAGATTATCCTTCAGCTCCTGCGACAATTTCTGCGTCATATCGGTCTCGATGAATCCGGGCGCCACCGCGTTCACCGTGATGTTGCGGCTGCCCATCTCCTGCGCCAGCGCCTTAGTGAGGCCGATGAGCCCGGCCTTCGATGCGACGTAATTGGCCTGTCCCGGGTTGCCCATTTCGCCAACCACCGAAGAGATGTTGATGATGCGGCCCCAGCGCTCGCGCATCATGTGCTGCAGGACCTGCTGAGATGCTAGAAACGATCCCGTCAGATTCGTTGCCAGCACGCTGTCCCAATCGTCCTTCTTCATCCGCAGCGCCAACCCATCCTTGGTGATACCGGCGTTGTTCACCAGAATCGCCACCGGCCCGAACTCCTTCGCGGTTCTTGCAAACGCTTGCTGAATGGATTCGGCGCTGGTCATGTCGATGGTCACAGCAAAGGCATCACGTCCCTGCGCCCGGATCTCGCCGGCTAGTTCTTCCAACTGCGTGGTGTTGCGCGCCGCCAGCGCCACTCGCGCGCCCGCTTCCGACAGCGCCAATGCACACGCCCGTCCGATGCCCCGGCTGGCGCCAGTAATGAAAGCGGTTCGATTTGTCATGAGCCTGAATATCAATCATAGTAAAACCTGTATGGCCTACAGCGACCTGCGCGACTTCATCGACGTGCTCGAGAAGAAGAAAGAACTGAAAAGGATCTCGGTCGAAGTCGATCCGGTGCTGGAAATCACGGAATTCGCCGATCGCGCGGTCAAGAACGGCGGCCCCGCCCTGCTGTTTGAGAAGCCGAAAGGCAGCCGCGTTCCCGTGCTGATCAACGCGTTCGCGAGCATGCGGAGGATGGAGCTGGCGCTCGAAGTGGATTCGGTGGAATCCATCGCACAGCGCATCTACGAATTTCTCGAGATGCGAATGCCGGAGGGGCTGATCGGCAAGCTCAAAATGCTTCCCAAGCTGGCCGAAGTTGGCGCGTTCTTCCCCAAGATGGTTTCAAGCGGCCCATGTAAGGATGTCATCCGGCACGATAATTTTTCGCTCGATCATTTTCCGATCCTGCAGTGCTGGCCGCAGGATGGCGGGCGTTTCATCACGCTTCCAATGGTGTTCTCGCGCAATCCCGACACCGGCAAGCGAAACTGCGGCTGCTACAGGATGCAGGTGTACGACGAGCGCACCACGGGCATGCATTGGCAGACTCATAAGCACGGAGCGGAACATTATCGCCGTTTGCTCAAAGAAGGCAAAACCGCTCGCATGGATGTCGCCGTTGCAATCGGGTCGGATCCGGCTACGATGTACTCGGCGATTCTACCGTTGCCTCCGGACTTAGACGAAATGATGATGGCCGGATTTTTGCGCGGCAAGCCCGTCGAAATGGTGAAGTGCGAGATGTCGGATCTGGAGGTGCCGGCCAATGCGGAGATCGTATTGGAAGGCTACGTCGAGATTGGCGAGAAGCGCATCGAAGGACCGTTTGGCGATCACACCGGCTTCTATTCGCTCGAAGACGAATATCCGGTGTTCCACATCACGTGTGTCACGCATCGCAACCGGCCGGTCTATGCGACGACTATCGTCGGGCCGCCGCCGATGGAGGACTTCTACATGGGCAAGGCGATCGAGCGGATCTTTCTGCCGCTAATGCGCCTGCAACTGCCCGAGATCCGTGATATTTCGATGCCGGCCGAGGGCGTGTTCCACAATCTGATCCTGGTTTCGATTCGCAAATCGTATCCGCTGCACGCGCGCAAAGTGATGCACGCGATTTGGGGCCTGGGCCAAGCCATGTTCAGCAAGTGCATCGTGGTGGTGGATGAGGACGTGGACGTGCAGGATGTCCACGAGGTGGCGTGGAAGGCGCTGAACAATATCGACCCAGAGCGCGACATTCAATTTGTGCTTGGGCCGGTGGATTCGCTGGATCATGCCAGCCGGCTGCCCAACTACGGATCGAAAATGGGCATCGACGCCACGCGCAAGTGGAAAGAAGAAGGTTTCGTTCGTCCGTGGCCGGACGTGATCGAAATGCCCGCGGAAGTGAAGCAGCGAGTGAATCAGCTTTGGAAGAAAGCAGGGCTGAGTTAGCGACGATGTTAGCCGCAGCCGCGATGAATGTTAAACTGGGGTTGCACACGGCGGCTGTAGCTCAGTTGGTAGTAGCGCCAGATTGTGGTTCTGGATGTCGTGGGTTCAAATCCCACCAGCCGCCCCAAAGAATCAATTACTTGCGGACAATCGCCCGCTGCCGGCTGTGACTTATCTGTGCCTTCTGTAAGATCGCGACATGCCAAGCAAGAAGAAAGCGCGTCGTGGGGCCAAGGGCGAAGGATCACTTTTTCAACGTGGCCGGATGTGGTGGTACAAGTCGCCAACCGGCGAACGGTTTCCTACCGGCACCGCAGTCCAGTCTCAGGCGATAGACTTCAAGATCCGCAAACTGGCTGAACTGCGGATCGGCATGCCCACCCAAGCCAGCGTTAAAGGGCCAAAGACGACGGTGAGCGAACTGCTGAACGCGCAAATAGCGTACATGCGCCGCAAGAATCGCAAGAGCGCTGAGGACGTGGAGTGGGTTATCGATCTTCATATCCGCCCTTACTTCGGGGATCGAGTAGCTGCCACTCTAACAACCAGGGACTTTGAACAGTATCGTGAAGACAAGAAGAACGACATGGAGCCGACCACGATAAACCGGCACATGTCCTACATCCGCTCAGGGTATTACACGGGCATGAAACGGCAGACGCCACGGATGGTGGACTTCATACCGGCTTTTCCAACTGTGGACGAATCCTACAACGTCCGTCAGGGGTTTCTGGACATAGATGGGTACCAGAAAGTCTTGGATCAGCTTCCCGTATCATTGAAGCCTCTGTTCGTTTGCGCCTTTCCTCTTCCCGCTAAGGGGAATTGAAAAACATCTTGTGGTCCCAGGTTGATTTGGATGAGGGTCTCATAGTCATGGAACCGGCGTCAGCCAAAAACAAAACTGGACGGGCGCTGCCAATCTACGGCGACATGGTGGAAGTTTTGAAAAAGCAAAAACAGATTCGAGACGAACAGTTCCCGGAATCCGAATTCGTTTTCTTCTGGCATACTGAAGATGCCATGATCGCTCATGGTGGGCAACGGACACTCCCCGGCAGCAGCATCAAGGTCTTTTACCGGACCTGGAAGAATGCTGTAAAAGCCGCTGGGTATCCAAGCCTTCTATTTCATGATCTCCGGCGCGCAGCCGAGTGCAATATGACCAAGGCTGGGATAGAAGAGTCGATGCGCATGAAGATCAGCGGACACAAAACGCCTTCAATGTCCAAGCGCTACAACATTGTCGTTGCCGCTGATGTTGCCGATCAAAAGAAAAAGATGGACGACTGGTTTAAGAAGGAACGCGCGAGACAGAAGAAGGCTAGTTAGCACTTGCGGTGGGTCATCCACTTGTCCAAGTCTTCCCGGTCAAGCAGGACCAAGCGGTCATGGCGAATCACCGGGAATAAGTGCTTGCCCATTTAGTACTCGAACGACTTTTTGGTGTGACTGATATAGCTGGCTGCTTCCTGAACCGTCAGGTACCTGGGTTGAATCACATTCGGCTTAGGGAGGCTCGGCAGGAGCAAAGTCACCGAGCGCTGGGCGATCTGTTCAGGCCAGCGCAGAAAAGAAGTCTTGGTGGGGTGTTTCGGCTTCATTGACCGGAGTCAGAGTAGGGAATGCCTCGGCGGATTGCGCGGGGGGCTTCCTGGCACTGGCAATGAAAGGTTTAATTCGCTTCTTCACCTGGCGATATTCGACTTATAATCTATAGCCATTTGGCATATTTGCTCGTCTCCGGCGACCGACGCTTAACGAAACTTTACAATTTACAACGCATGCAGCGCCTTATCCGAAGAACCCGATGGATCGGCCCGCCGCCCCCACACCGAACCATAAGACTAGCGCCCCGCAAGCTGCGAACTTTGCGCGCACGTGAGAGTATTCAGACTCCTTTGAGCGAAGCGTTTGCTGGAAGTAAGTGAAATGGAACACCAGAGCGGCGGCGAGAAAGCACATCTTCACCCAGAATGAAGTGTTGCCATAACATCGGACGGCCGTCGCCACGAACATCAATACACCGGAAGGCAGCATGATCCCCAGGCCCAAAGCGGTGTAGCGCCCGAGTGCCCGAGCCAGATCCGGTACCGGCTGGTGCGGCATCAATAGTCCGAGCAGACGCAAACTCAGGATCAACACAGTTCCCAGCAGAAGCACCAGCCCGAATAGATGGATCGTCTCCAGAGCCGGGAACAGGGATTCATGCACCGTGATCTCTTTGCAGACCCAGGTGCGTTCGCACCAAGCGAAGAAAGGATAGATGGAAGCCGCGATCAATCAGGCTCCTTGCGAGTCAGAAGGTGTACGCCATGATGCGTCCCATGGTGATCACTCCCGCCCAAAGGATCAAGGACGTCCAGCCCGCCAACCGCGCTTGCAACGGCGGAATCGGCGACGCGTCCCACTGGTCCAACTTGCGATAGATCGTGACGTGATAGATGGCCGCGTTCAGCGCCGAGAGGACGAGCAAAACAAGCTTCGTCCGGAACGCCGTGCTGTGGTAGGCCGACACGGCATGCGACCAAAAGAGCAGAGATCCAGTGAGGAACATCACCCCGAAGCCCGACATCATCCAGGGAAAGAATTGCGACCAGATTTCCGAAGCCGGCCGATTGCGCATGCCAACGCCCATGAGGCGCAAATCGGTGATGACAACCAGACCGATCGACAACGCGAGTGCCAGCACGTGGACGCCTTCGATGAACGGGAATAACAACGATTCCCGGATATCCGTGCCAATGGCGCTGCGATCGAGCCACCTGCAGACTTCCAGGATAGACGTCATGCGGTGCCTCCCCCCTAAGGAGCAAACTCAAATGCATCTGCCGATGGCGTGGAGACCATCACGCCCGTCCCGGAAGACTGCACATCGCCGCTGATGGCGTAAAAGCGATTTCCGACTACGCCGCCAGCCACGCCATGACGACCGATGGCCATGGGCGTAAGAATGCTCCAGGTGTTGGTCGCCGGATCGTACGCTTCAAATGCGTGATAGGCAGTATGTTGGAAAAAGTCCTGATTCTCCCCGCCCGCGACGTAAATCCGGCCTTTGTAGACGCCGACATCCAAACCGCTGCGCGCGGTGGGCATTTTGGCCAGTGGCCGGCCCCAGGTGTCGGTGGCGGGATCGTAGGCCTCAACGTTCGCGAGATCAGAGGACGCTGCAATAAACGCCGCGCCGATCCGTCCGCCGATCACATAAATCTTCCCGTCCACAACACCCGCGGCCGTGTGATTTCGCGGAGTGGGCATGGGAGCGCGATTGCGCCAGGTGTTGGTCTCGGGATCGTATTCCTCCACCGTACTCAGCACGCGCTGCGCAACCGTCGGATGGATGGCCGGGTTGGTTGCCCCGGGCGCTGTCGTTGCGCCGCCGATCACGTACATCTTGCCCCCTACCGTTGCGGCTACGGCGGCTCCACGCTTGGTCGGCATGGGCGCCAAAGCTTTCCATGAGTCGTTCACCGGGTCGTATTCAAACGCGTTATCGATCGGCGTCCATGCCGCAAGGTTTCCGATTTTTCCCGCCGTGAACCCGCCGAACACATAGATCTTGCCGTTCAATTCTGTCAACGCCAAGTGGTGCGCGGGCAGAGCCATGGGCTTCTTCTTCGTCCACTTGTTGGCGGGCGGATCATATTCGTACACCATGCCCACGGGCAGCCAGACCGGCGCGGAAACCAGCCCCGCAAAAACGTACATCTTGCCGTTCGCACCTTGCCCGATGACTTCTTCATGCGGCTCGGGGAACGGCGGGAGACTCACCCATTGCCCTCCCTGGGCGCGAGCCGCGGGCGCCCAAATCGCAAGGTTGAAAGCCAGCCCCAGCCACACCCAGTTCCTTCGCATCTACTGTCCTCCAGCTCGTGTTTCCACGATCGGATCCACCACCGATCGCTCCGGATCAATCAGAAATGTCCAGATCAACGCGCCAGCCAGCATCACGCCGGCTGAGACAAAGAACGGAGCGATCCAGAAACCTCTATCAAAAAGTCCGCCATAAACGATTGCCGTTAGCGATGCGGCCAATGCGCCAGCCATGTTCATAATTCCCGTCACGGTTCCGCTGAACTGGCCGCCCACATCCATGGGAACGGCCCACGCGGGCCCAATGACGAACTCCAGAAAGAAAAACGAGACGGCGAGAAACAGAACCGAGGCCAGAGCGTTGTGCGTCATCGCCGCCGGAATCACGAATATGCCAGCCAATAGAAATCCCGGCGCAGCGACGATGCGGCGCGCAAATCTGGCGTCACCGGTGCGTTTGAAGAAATGGTCGCTCAGAGAGCCGCCGGTTACATCGCCAAGCATGCCCGCGAACAGAGGCAACGAGCCGATCAATCCCAGCGCCTGCAGCGAAAGATGGCGATGTTCCCGCAGATAAGTCGGGTACCACGTCAGATAGAAATTGGTTCCAAAAAAGAAACAGCTATAGCCAAGCGAGATGTACCACATGTTGGGCGAGCCGAAGATCCGCTTCCAGGGCGCGGACTGACGCGTCGTATTTGGCGCCCGAACCGTACCGTCCGGGTTCAAGCCGCGGATTTCAGCAAGCTCCGCGACATTCACGCTCTTGTGCTCCTCTGGAAGATTCCGGTAGAAGAAGGAAAAAGCGATGGCCCAGATCACGCCCAGCGATCCGAAAATGTAGAAGATAGCCCGCCAGCCGAAAGCCAGCATGATACTCCCCGCGACGAACGGCGTCACGGCTACCGCAAACCGACTGAAGAAATGCGTGGTGCCTTGAATGCGTCCGCGTTCCGATCGTGGAAACCAAAGCTGCATGCCCCGGCTGGCCACCGGGAAGGCGCCAGCTTCGCCCAAGCCGAGAAGAAAGCGCGCGCTGAAGAGCGAGTAGAGCCCGACGGCCGCGCCCGTCATGGCTGCCGCGATCGCCCACCACGACATGATCACCGCCAAAACCTTACTTGGCCCGAAGCGATCGCCCAGCCATCCGGCCGGGATCTGGCCCAACGCGTAGGCCCACGTAAAGGCTGCCAGAACCAAACCCATCGCGGTTTTGCTCAGCCCAAATTGCTTTGCGATTTCCGGCTGCGCCACCGAAATGTTGCTGCGATCCATGTACGCAGATCAGGTACATCAGGCTGATCAGAAACAGGATCCACCAGCGGGTTCTGGTCGGCTTGGTCGCCACGCGCTCCGGAGCGGCAGCAAGTTCCGTCACGTCCGTGCGATGAGTATCCACGCTCCCCCTGGCAGCAAGGTCGATTCGTCTCGGACCTTAGGCGAAGGACGGTTCCAGCCTCGGAGTCGACATGGCTCGCCAAGTCAACCGGCTGCCCCGTTTCCGCCGAAAGGTCCGCGGCCTGGTACACCTGCATCACCAGCCTGGCTTGTTCACCGGTGACCAACGGTTGCTTGCCCAGCGCCACGCATTCAAGGAAATGCAGAGTTTCCGCTTCCATCGGTCCCGCGTACACGTGGTTCACTTTTTCTCCGGGCATCGACGAGATCGGAAATTGAATGCCCTTCTCAGCGTCGTGGTGTACACATCGCGATGCGTGTCATCTACCATCACGGCGCCTTCAGTGCCAACGAACTCGATCCATGTGGACGAGAAATTCGGATACGCGGGAGGAAGCACCCAGCCGGCCCCGATGGTGAACGCCGTGCCGTCATCCATGGTCACCACGATCCAGACGCAGTCCGGAACGTTGTATTGCCCCTTCATGATCTTGCGCACTTCCTGTGCGTAGACGCGGACCGGCTTTCTGGGAGCCAGGCACCACAGGACGAAATCGATATCATGCGTGGCTTCCATGGCGGCCGGAGAAAGCTTCACCCGGCCCCCGATCTTCTTGCCCAAATTGCGTGTAATGTGCCGGCTGACAAGCGCGCTGCAAGGCTCGCCGATGGTTCCGTCTTCGATCGACCGTTTCACATACGCAAACTTGGGATTGAATCGCTGCGAATATCCGATCGTAAACGCCAGCTTCTTCGATGCGGCCAGCGCGATCAGCTCATCGGCTTCGGCCAGTTCCAACGCGATCGGCTTTTCGAGAAAAACATGCTTGCCGGCCAGCAGGCTTTCCTTGGCAATCGGATAGTGTGTCGGCTCGGGCGTCGTCGAAATCATGACCGCGCCGATCGACGGATTTTCGATCAGCTTCCGGTAATCCGTCGTGGCTGTAGCTGGCTTGGCGAGTTCCGCGACTTCTTTAAGCCGTTCTTCTCGGATCTCCGCGATGTGCAGTTCGTTGACCCACGGGCTTGCCGAGGCAGCCACGGCACGTATGCCTCCGCACCAGCCGGTGCCAATAATGCCGAGGTTGATCTGTTCCATAGCCGCTGGCCTTAGTTTAATCCTGCCCTGGAATTCTAAGGCTGAGGGGCTCGGCGAGTCAAGGCGTGAGGGCGCACTGATTACAAGTCTTAACAATCCAGAATCCGTCGCCCTAAAATCGCCAGAAATGTTTGACAAGCATCGCGATGGAGCATAAAATCGAATCCCTTAAGGCCTGAACACTGAGAGGTGTGACATGTTCAACAAGAACCGCTTTATTCTGCCCTGCTGCCTGCTTTCAGCAGCGCTCCTGCATGGGCAGCCACCGGCGGCTGCTCCCGCTAAACCCGACTCCGACGCAGTGAAGGCGCTGATCGAGAAGGCAAAGAAAACGGCGGGCCCGGAATGGGCTGGAGAAGCCCACTTTTTCTGCGAAGCGCCGCGCGCCAATCGCCCGGACGATCCGCCCATTGATCCGGCCAAGATTTTCGACAACGTGTACGCCATCGGCAACCAGGGAACGGTTGCGTACGTGATCAGCACTTCAGACGGGTTGATGATGATCGATTCGCTGGGCGCTAATCAAGTGGATACTCAGCTTCTACCGGGATTCGAAAAGCTCGGATTGGATCCCCACAACATCAAGACCGTCATCATCGCGCACGGCCATGCCGATCATTTTGGAGGATCGTTCTACCTGCAGGAACATTTCAACGCCCACATCTACGTATCGGCGGCCGATTGGGATCTGATGGCGCATCCTTCTGCGCCGCCACCGGGAGCAAACCAGAACAAAGGCCCCGCCGGGCCGCCCGTGACGCCGCCTAGAAAAGATATGGTCATCACCGAAGGCCAGCCCATCGTGTTGGGTGATGAGACAGTGATGCCCTTCGCCATCCCGGGACATACGCCCGGTTCCATGGGATTTATTTTCCCGGTGAAAGATCAGGGCAAGACGCATATGGCCGCACTTTACGGCGGCACCGTGCTCCTTACCGCGATCATTTCAGATGCAGGCCTGCGGCAATATCTGACGTCCATCGCCCATTTCAAGGAGGAGACAAAGAAGGCTAAAGTGGATGTCGAGCTACAGAACCATCCGCTGATGGACGGCTTCCCGGAAAAGCTGGAGAAGCTAAAGACGCGAAGCAAGGGAGAGCCGAATCCGTTCATCGTCGGACAGGCCAATTACGGAAAATTCCTGGGCGTAATGTCTCAGTGCATGGATGTCCAGATCGCGCGGCGCAACGAGCAGCAACACTGATCGAAAGGAAGCAGCTTCTGATGTCAAAGACAATTTTCTCTACATGCGCAGCCTTGACCGCGCTGCTCATCTTTGCTGCATCCGTGGCGCGCCCCCAACAAGGACTAATCGCGCATAAGGCGCTGTCGCTCGATATGGCGATGGCCATGACCCAAGGCTCGCTGGCTAAACGCAGAAAGATGCACTACAAGTGCGCCATTACGGTGCTCGACGCTACCGGGCGCACCATCATCGCGCTACAGGATGACGGAGCCAATCTGCATCGATTCGACGTAGCCCGCAAGAAGGCATACACAGCGCTGGTATACCGGAAGCCTTCCAGGGAAGTGGTGGAGGGATGGTCGAAGAAGACCGCCGAACCCGTGCCTCTGCTCGAAGGCACCATGCCGAATCCGCCCATTGAAGGAACCATCGACATGGGGGGCGGAATCCCCATCATCGTGGATCAGGACACCATTGGCGCGATCGCGGTAAGCGGGGCCCCCGGATGGGAGATGGACGAGGCTTGCGCTAAGGCTGGACTTGCGAAAGTCGCCGACAAATTGAAGTAGCAGTTTGGAGGACAAATGAAGTCACGTGTGTCGAAAACAACAATTCGGGGCGGATGCATTCTCGCCGCGCTCTTCGCTTCTGTACTTGCTCAGCCGCCCGGGAACAGACCTCCCGACAAACCAGCTTCACCTGCCAGTCTTCCAGGTGACACCTTGCCGCCTTTCGGCATGCTCGACAGCACCGGAAAATTCACCCCACCGCCGAAGATGGCGCCCGGAGGAACTCGCGTCGCCCATCGTCCACCTGTATCGATTCGCGGCCCCGCTCTTGACCTTGCCATCGAGGCGGCTCGTGCAGCTGTTGATACTTGCGCCGCCGGCGGCTTCTACATCGGCGCAACTGTAATCGACACTTCCGGTCAGCCGCGGGCTGCGGTGGAGGCCGAGGGATCCGACGGCGGCCATGTCTATGTCGCCGTGCGTAAGGCCCTAGTGGCGCTCTCTTTTAAAATGCCCAGCTCCCAAGCGGCCGTGGCCGTGCAAACCGATAAGGCTCTGCTTCCGCAAGTAACACCGAACATGTTCGTGATGGAGGGTGCAGTGCCACTCATGGCTGGAAGCGAGATCATCGGAGCAATCGGCGCCAGCGGCGCGGCGGGCGGCGATCAGGACGAGGTCTGCGCCATCGCTGGCCTCAACAAGATCAAAACCCGCCTCAAATAGGCCCGAAATGTCAGCCGGCAACTTGTAAAAATATGTTAACCGCGCTTTACACCGCAACCGGCGAAGCGATAGAGTCGATGGGGATTCTGCTACCGGAGGATCGGACATGCGAAAACACCTGATGAATTGTCTGATCGCGGGCGTTATCGGTAGCGCGCCTGCTTTTGCCCACCACGGAACTTCGGTCACATATCAGACCGACAAAACTATCACGTTGACGGGCACGGTCACGGAGTTCTCATTCTCCTACCCGCATCCCCAACTCTACTTCGACGTGAAGGACGCCGACGGAAACATCCAGCATTGGGGTTCCGAATTCGCTCCCACTCCTTTGATGATGAAGCAGATGAATGTCGGTTGGGCGAGAGATACGATAAAAACTGGAGACACAATCACGATAACCTGCAATCCTCATAGAGTTCCCGGTTCCACCGCCTGCCTTGCCAAGGAACTTATCGTTAACGGCAAGAAACTCACCGTGGGTCCCGGGAGACCGCCGGCGCAAGGAAAAGAATAGCTCCGGGCCGATAATGATGCGACAGTGCTTTCTTTTGGTGGTCATTTCGCCCGTCGTCTTGTTGTCGCCGATTCTGATTGCGCAACCAGCTCAGCCCGAGAAATCGACCAAGGCACATGAGAACTCTGCGGTCTTCGATCGCCACGATCTCACTGGCAAGTGGAACCGGGTAAGCCCATTCCAAACCTACAGTAACGTCCCGGGCGGTGCGAATGAAATGCAGGCATATTTATTGGGGCAGGCGCCTGCGCCCCAGAAACTGGATGTTGAGACGGCCGAAGCTCCTTTTACGCCCGAGGGAAAGGCAAAGTTCGACAAGAATATCCCTTCCTATGGCCGGCGCATCACCGCACCGATGCTAGGCAACGACCCGCAGGGGATGTGCGACCCTTGGGGCGTGCCACGCATGCTGAACGGCCAAGTAGCTGGACCGCATGCGACCATCGAAATCGTTCAGCTTCCTGACCGAATGTTCACCTTTTCTCAGTGGCATCACGATTACCGAATGGTTTGGACCGACGGCCGGCAACTCCCTAAGTTGGACGAAGTCGAACCCAGGTGGAACGGATATTCGGTGGGTAAGTGGGAAGGCGATATTTTCGTCGTGAACTCCGTGGGTTTCGACGACAGAACGTGGCTGGATCACAATGGCTATCCGCACACCGACCAGATGCGTCTGGAAGAGCGTTACCGGCGCCTGGATGCCGAGACGCTGGAGCTGGTCATGACCATTACTGACCCGCAATACTATTCGAAGCCGTTCCGCAGCGACACCAAAATATGGAAACTGGATCGCGAAGGTGGCAAAGCCTGGGACGAACAGATTTATTGCGTGCCGTCTGAAGAATTCAAGTTTAATAAGCTGATCCGGGACGGCGGCGTTGGCAAATAGCCTTGATCGTGAATTGGTCGGCGGCAAACGGACACTCAACTAGATGACGAACGATGGAAGGAGATCCGTGATGAAGATCAGGGTGCTTGCTCTAGTTTTCGCTGCCTCCTCTGTTTGGGGGCAAAATGCCGCAGGGGGCACGGCTCCGTTCCAAGTAGTGATGGAGGAGGACTCCACTCTCCCGGCGCACACGGTGTATCGGCCGGTGGATCTGGCGAAATTGCAGGGGCAGAAATTGCCCATCATCGCTTGGGGAAACGGAGGCTGCATTGGTGACGGCGCTGGTTTCCAAATTTTCCTGAAGGAAATCGTGTCGAACGGCTTCCTGGCGATTGCGAGCGGCGCCAAGGGAACGGGCGCTCCACCTCCTGGTGTCGGCGGGCCCACGGGCGGCCCGCTCCCCGGTGGACCCCCAGCCGGACCACCCGCTGGTCTACCGCCCGGCGGCCCACCCGGCGGATTCACCACGTCCTCCCAATTGATTGACGCCATTAACTGGGCGAATGCCGAGAATAGCCGCAAGGACAGCAAGTATTACGGCAAGATCGACACCTCACATGTCGCGGTGATGGGTCAATCCTGCGGAGGAGTGCAGGCGATCGCGGTGGCGACCGACCCCAGAGTAACGTTAGTCGGGATCTGGAATAGCGGACTCTTCACTACGCCTCCCCCCGCGCCTCCGAACGGCAGGCTACCCGCCATGGAGAACGTAAGCAAAGACCAGTTGACGAAGCTGCATTCGCCGATCTTCTACTTCGCGGGAGACAAGACAGATATCGCTTTTGCCAACGGCATGGACGATTTCCAGCGCATCACAACGGTGCCCGCCTTCCACGCTTACAAAGATGGTATGGGGCACACCGGCACGTACTGGGATCCGAACGGCGGCGAACTTGGCAAGATCGCGTCCAACCTCCTGAAGTGGCAGTTCAAGGGAGACAAGGAGGCCGCCAAGATGTTCCAAGGTCCGCAGTGCGGTCTGTGCCAAGATCCCAAATGGCACGTATCGAAGAAGAACATGGAGTAGGTCGCACGCCCCATGATGCACGCCAATATGAAGCATGCAAAGTTGTGGATTGTTCTCGCCGTCCCCTCGCTCGCCCTGATCTGGTCGTTGGGTGCGGAAGGACAGGCGCATGCCGACGCGAAGACTATCACGGAAGCCGACTGCACCGTGTCGAAGATGGGGGATCACATCCCCGCATCCGCGATCGGAGAACCGGTTTCCGCAGTTACGCTCAACGCACCGCGCTGGAACCCCGCGGCTGGGACTGCGCCGGCCTATTGCAGCGTCGACGGCGCGATTGCTCCCGTGGATCGCTCGGCCACAGCCAAGCCGATCAACTTTCGAGTGGTTTTGCCGGAGTCCTGGAGCGGGCGTGCGGCGCAGATGGGCGGTGCTGGGATGAACGGCTTTATGCCGCCGGGCCTGGCTGGCGGTGGGCCGGACTCGCCGCTGTTCCGAGGCTTCGCCACCTACGGCAGTGACTCAGGTCATCAGGCTGGCGGTGCGCCGTTCCGTGGGGGACCGCCCAATCCAGCAGCATCGGACTGGGCGCTAAACGAAGAGGCCATCAAGAACTTCGGCTACATGCAGATGAAGAAGACACACGATGCCGCGATGGTGCTCATCGAACGGATGTACGGCCAACGTCCGCAGTACAACTACTACGTGGGAAGTTCGCAAGGCGGACGAGAAGCGTTAACCGTGGTTGCGCGCTATCCGGCTGACTACAACGGCATCGTGGCGAATGTTCCCGTTGTGAACTTCTCCACGTTGATGCTTGGGCCGGTGTTGATCCGAATTCACGAGAAGCCTTCCGCCAATTGGGTAACACCCGCGAAGGTAAACGCGATCCGCGGCGAGTTTATGCGTCAATGCGACAAACTCGACGGTCTGGCGGACGGCATTATCAATAACTACATGGCGTGCCGCGCCATTTTCGATGTAGGCCAGGGCGGACGGGACCGGCATCCGTGGGCATCGAAGCGCTGTCCATCGAATGTGGACCCGAATCCGGCGGACACCAGCGCGAGCGCCTGTTTAACCGATGGACAGATTGCGACACTGGAGTTCGTGTACAGCCGCTACCACTTCACCAAGCCGCTGGCCAACAATGTGAAGACCTTCGGGATGTGGTTGCCGAATACAGACCCAAGCGGAAGCGGGCTGATCGCCAATACGCGATTCAAAGGCCAAGAGGGCGCCATGCCCGAAGCAGCCGCGTACAGCTCCCTTGGGATTCTTGGAGTCACCGCGTTTCTGATGGGGGACCTGCAGGCCAACCCACTGGATTACATCGAAGGCGGCAAGTTGGAGGCGAGACGGCAAGAGCTGTCGGCCATTCTCGATGCCACCAATGCTGATTTTGTGGCCTTTGCCAAGCGCGGCGGCAAGATGATTCTGACGATCGGGACAAACGATACGCTGGCTTCTCCCGCATCACAACTCGATCTCTACCAGGCGGTGATCGACAAGATGGGCCGATCCACCCTGGACGGTTTTGCGCGGTTCTTTGTCTTGCCACAAACCGGCCACGGACTGAGCGGATCAAGTTATTCCGTGGACGGCGATGGAAATAAAGTTGAAATGCAGCCCATCCCGAACACCTTCGACCGCCTGACGATCATAACGGATTGGGTGGAAAAGAATGTAGCGCCCGGGAAATCGATCAACGTAACCGCTGGAAGCCGTAATTTCCCGATGTGCTCATATCCGGACTTTCCCAAATACCGCGAAGGCCCTGTCGGCTCGGCGGATTCGTATGTCTGTAGTGCTCGCTGATGCAACGAAACCACGGGAGGGAGATGTCATGAAGACCTTGATCCATTTCGCGGTATCCGCGGCCCTGGCCGGTGTGCTCGTCGGCGCCAAACTGATCGCTCAGACATCCGCGAGGGTAGCAGATAAGTCCTCGGTCGCCGAGCCGATGGAGATCCCGCTCTGGCCGGGTGTGGCGCCGGGTTCTGAAGGCTGGACTGGCACGAACAGGAGTATCAGACCTCTGGCGGGAGGGCAGGATCGGGTCGGGCAAAGGCGAATCGTTATTTTCCTCGTCGAACAACAGTGCTAGAGCCTCTCCACCGTCTTTCGCGATAGCAAGCTCCCATCGGATTTCATCCCTTCGAATCACTAAATGTGTTCGTGACTGGTGCAGGTAACCGAAACTGCCCTGGCCAGCGGCTAGATGATATAAAGTAGTAATCCGTGAGGGACCCCGCGTGGCCGGCAGATTGGGCTAATGCAAATGAAGGCGAACACCAACTCTAGGCTGATCCAACTTACGAGGCTGACAATTATACTGGCCGGAATGCCCCTCTTGGGACATCATTCGTTCGCAGGATTCGACTTGTCGAAGACGATTACTTTGACGGGCACGGTCAAAGAGTTCCAGTGGGTAAACCCTCACTCGTGGATCCAGCTGATGGTGACGGATGTCTCGGGAGCTGTGGTGGAATGGAGCGTTGAAATGAGTGCGCCGTCCAGTCTTGTCAGACAAGGGTGGAAACCGAAAATGCTGAAGGCTGGTGATCAGGTCACTGTTACCGCGCACCCATTGCGCGATGGGAGGCCGGGCGGTTCCTTCGTCTCTGCGATACTCGCCGATGGGACGCGGATAGGAGGCTCGCCGACGGGAGATGCTCAAACCAAGAGCCAAAATCCGTAACCTGGCAGTCTACCGGAGTAACTAAATAATATGTGGATCGATCTTCTGAGGCCGGCCGGACGAGTGGTCGTGGTGCTGGGCATCGTGCCGCTTCTGTTGTGCGAATCGGCAACTGCCCAGACAACCCCAAACTCGCCGGCGCGCCTGGAAGTATTTTCGAAGCTCCCCGATTGGAGCGGTTTATGGAGGATAAAGGGCTCGGCGGCCTTGCTCGATGTGGAAAACGGCCGATCGTTCACGCCTGGCAACCGAGACCACCTACCGTACAAACCAGACTGGGAAGCCAGGTATCAGACGGACTTGGTTCGCGCCGAGCACCAGGGTGACGCCAGTTATCCGAACCCCTTGGTGGATTCTCACACTTTATACTGCGCCGCGGGCATGCCCCGAATCATCGGCACGCCTTTCGACTATGAGTTCGTTGTCACTCCGGAGGCCACCTGGATTATCGTCGAGAAGGAGACCAGGCACATCTACACCGATGGCCGCGGATTCCCGCCAGAAGATGAACTCTGGCCAACGTTGTTGGGCCGTTCAATCGGCCATTGGGAAGGCCAGACCCTGGTTGTCGAGACAATCTCGGTGAAGTCAGGTCTTTGGGCCGATACCACGCCCGCGACGCTAAGTGAGCAGGCACGGTATACGGAGCGAATCCGTCAAATCGATGCGAATACGCTCGAAGATCGGGCGACCATCACTGACCCCATCGCGCTTACAAAGCCGTGGAGCTTCACGAAGCATTACACGCGTATGAAGCCTGGGTCGTGGGCGGCTGAGCCGGAAACGTGCGGCGGGCCCGATGACCGAAACCCGATCGTGAATGGCCGGGTTACGGTGGTTTTGCCGTCCTCGAAGTGAGACGTGAGTAGCCAATCAAGGACGACATGAAGCTGCCTTTTGAGAACGCCCTTTTTGTCACGGGTGATAACCGACAGTTCAATCTCGACGTTGGCGTTGTGACTGCGTCCGTCGTTGGCCACGACTTTTCTCGCTACGTGGACGGTGCACGACCTGAACCACCTGAACCAGATCAATCGCATGATGGCGGGACGCTACATGACGGAAGTCGGTCCCTGGTCGGCGTATCTTTCGATTCTTCGGCGTTCCTGAGAGTAACGAAAAATCCATAGGGATTTCCCGCCGAGCAACGTCGACGCATTCGTCCATTCAAGGGTCATCCGACAGCACCCCTAGCCACGAATCGCGCATGGAGCACCTGCAGATTGCTCTCAGCGCCCGTGCTCTCGCTTGCGCCGATTCAAAGATTGGGCGCAGCCTTCGAAACAGCACGTGCCTGACTGTGACAGCCCGCGCTGCCTGCGGTACGAAACAAAAAGCGCCCGGCCTGGGCCGGGGGCTCTTGATCATATAGCAGGATTCAGCTTACCGGTTGACCTGGAGGCTGGCTCCGCCACTTGGGCCGCTGTCAGGGCCGGTGCCAAGGACGTCACCGCTGGAGACAAGCTTGACCCAAAGCGAGCCGTCGCCTTTGTAGTACGAGGTGGCACTGGCCTTGCGAAGCGCATCCAGGCTGTCCTGCGCCGTACCCGACGCTGCAGTGGTGAATCCCGGCAGCTCGAAGATCACCCACGAGCCGCTATCCAGTTCCTTCACGTTGAGGGCCAGGGAGGGCCTTTCGGTGGTCACCTTGATCTCGGTACCCGCTCGTACGTTGGTTTCTCCGGTGACGTGAAAATCCTTGCCATTGCGGCTGAGAACGACTGGCGGCCCCGGAGGTGCAGGCGGCGCCCAGGACCCCGTTTCTGGCGCCAACGAGAGGACCGCCACCTCCGGCTCGACCACCAGGTCCGCCAGGTCCACCAGGTCCGCCGGCACCGCCATACGCGCCGGGACCGGCCGCTCCGCCAGGACCACCGGGTCCGCCGTTACCAGCACCAGGACCGCCAGCTACCGCAGCGCCGCCTCTACCGCCCGGACCGGCGCCCGGACCGGCGCCCGCGCCACGACCGCCACGACCACCACCGCCGGCGGGAGCGCCAACCGTCATACGCCCGACGTCGCCCTTGCACACGGCTGCGTTCCAGGTCGGCTTGATCTCGCAGGCGTCGTCGATTGCGATTCCGTTGTTTGCGTCGTTGATGAGAATGTAGGAATTGGGGACACCGCTGACCGAGCCGTCCTTGTCGTTAAATACCGCAGTCTGGTAGCTCCCATTGCCGTAATCATCGTTGCTCCACTTATACTCCATAGGCGGGAAATACACCGGCTTGGCGTTGATGAATTTCGCGTGCTCAACGATGTTGTTGGAGCTCATTCCGAAGCTGGTATACAGCAGGTAAGAGATCGCTCCCGTCTTGCGGGTGGCGTTGTCCTGGAAATTCACGAAGGTGGTATTTTCCAGTTCATGACGGTAGTCGTAGAACTCGTAGCCGCGGATTGGGAAATCCGCCATTTCGGGCTCCGGCAGGCTGCGGCCGTAAGCCATTTCCGCCGGCGTCTTCGGGTTGCCGATGTTCTCGGTTTCGCCCACGAACAGCGAGTCAACCACCCGTGACGTAAAGGCGGACTGACCGAAGTTGCCGGACGCATGCGTGTAGCCAATTGCGTTGTCGGCCATCTTCAGGTTCTTGAATACGTGCATCTCACCGCGGGTCCAGATGCCGCTATTGCGGTTCTTGTAGCTGGTGAAATCCTCGATGACCGACTCCACTAGAGGGCTCTTCGCGTCAGCGGGATTGGCAAGGGAAATATGACCACCGACGGCGAAATGGCCATCGGCCCTGGGGCCACGGTCGAACATGAAACTGTCAAAGTTCGAATGGGCGGTGTTGCCCTTGAACTCCCGCACCCGGGTTCGACGCGGCCAGGTTGCCTTGCTGATCTCCGTGCCTTCGAACTTACCCGTCGGATGCTCCGGCAGGGCGAACCAGAAACCTGTAGCGTCGGAACCCGCGGCCACGTTGTCCCGGTAAATATTGTCCGGATTGGTGATCCAGAAAGTCGACGCCGTGTTGTCGGAGGGAATCAGAATATCCTTGGCGTTCTGGCCGGCCGCATCGAAGTTCTTGCCGCCCTCCGCTCCGAACGGGCCGAGGTTTGTCCCGACGCACGGCGCGTCCGGATGACACTTGGTGAGGATCGCCAGGTTGTGCACGAACTGGTTGTCGTGCTCCACGGCATCCTCCAGGAAGAAGCAGTGACCAATGTTGTTGTAGGTCACGTTGTTTTCAATGTCCAAGTAATTCGTGCCATGCACGGTCACGCAGCGGCTGTAGGTGTCGTGAATCGCCGAGTTCTTGATGTACTGCCCCTGCGCATCGCCGATCAGATGCCAGTGGATCGGATACCGCGCCAGATGCATGTTCTGACCCATGCGATTGAGCTCGACGCCATCGACAAACATCTTGCTCCCGTTCATCGCCATGATGTGGCCGCCAAAGAGCGTCTGGTCTGCGTCAGCCGAAGCCTGGATCACGATATTGCGCGACAGCATGCCGACTTCGCCGCGTTCATCCACGTCGAAGGTGATCTTGCCGAAGTGCATGGAGTCCAGTTTCTTGTCGAGCGTGATCGTATTGCCACGGATGGCGGCAATGGTTCGCCGCTCTGCCTGATGGGGATCGAAATCCGTGGACGCGAGGACAATCACGTCGCCGGCCCGCCAGCCAGCGGCGTTCAGGACTTCAATCGAGTTGCTGCCTGCTTCGGCGGTCTTGGACAACTTCGTCCAGGAGTTCGTCCGGTTACCGTGCAGGTTCAGGGTTCCACCCATCATCATGATCCCGCGGTCACTGCGGTCATTCGTTCCACCGATTCCACTCATATCTTCGTCTTTGACGTTGTCGGTGAGGGTAATTGTGGCCTTGCGCGTATGGGGCCTGGCTTCGGTGCCGATTTCCAGTTCCCCGTGCACCATGACCCATTCGGTGGTCAGTTCAAGATCCTTATTGTCCGCAAAGCTCAGTTTGCCGTTGATCGTCAAATTGCGCAGCGGTGGCGGAGAGACGTCGAGGACGACGTTCATATCCTTATCAATGGTGACCACAGCATCTTTGGTCGGCACCTTTTTGTCGGGCCAGGTGGATGCATCCGACCAGCGCTTCGCGCTAGCCGTAGAAGAAGTCTTTTGCTGAGCCTGAGCCACGGCATATCCGCCGAGTCCTAAAAAGGCTGGAACCAGCAACGAAAGGAACAAGAGAGAACGTTTTCGCATCGTTAAATCTCCGTGATCGATCATGTTACGCTACTTTCTCCCGCGAGGATCGAAGGACGTGCAACCAGGGACAATTTTACACCAATCGTCGGCAGGTATCAATTTAACTGATATACCCTATTGTCGGGCCGGACAATATCCTCTGGTTTCAACGTATTCGCCAGCGGATGGGTTTTGCGGAGCGCAGGGCTGAAGGGATCTGGGCACGGCGGTTCGGACGCCAGAGCATCCAACGCGCCGGGTGCTTATTCCTTCCGGTCACGATCTGGCGTGTTTTGTGGAGCCACTGGCCATTCACCTGACCCAACAGAACCTTCCGGAGACATGGATTACACTTCCTCGCTCCGCAGAACGCGGCGACTGAGAGCGGCAATGCGGGGATAGAGATTGTCCTGGGCGAGCGCTTACCTAGCGTGACGATCTTCGGCCTTTTTCTTGCGCGTGGCGGCCATCAAACGATAAAACGTTTGATCTCGATCTATCATTGACACTCCAAGTCGGAGCAACTCTTCCAAATCCCACCAGCCGCCCCAGTAATTCCTACTTACTTGCCCACCACCAGTACATGAAAGCTATCGGGAAGGATCGGCGGGCGGGCTCGTGTTCCTGGGGCCGCTTCAGGTGCTGGGCCGAATTCGGCGGCGAGCAAATACACGCGATGGTTCTTCGAATCGACGGTCATCGTGCGTGCGCCACGCTCGGTAGGAACGTTGTCCACCGTTTCGTATTTTCCGTTCACCGGCCTAACGATGCTCAGCGTTCCGTCACCTCCGTTGGAACTGAATGCGAGGCCGAGGCCGGAGTCGAAACCCGCGCCGTCCGGGTTGGGCCCAATCGCGGGCGTTGCAATCACCTTGAGTGTAGGAATATCGATGACCGCCATCATCTTGTTATCGCAAGCCGCGAACAGCTTCTTGTTCTTCACGTCGATGGCCAGGCCTGAGGGAGATTCACATGGCGCCAGAGGCGCACGGCGCAGCACGGCGGGCTTGCCGGCGTCAATCTCGATGATCTCGCTTGAGTCCTCCAGATTGGCGTAGATCTTCCCGGTGCCATCGGCCGCGCATTCTTCGGGTTTCCCATCGAGTGCAAACGTGGTGATCACCTCATTCGTTTTCGGATCGATGGCAGTAGAGTCTTTCGAGCGGCCGTTGAAGGTGAAAATGTGTTTGGTCTTTGGTTCAAAGCAAACCGAGTCAGGATTCTGTCCGGTTTGCGGTTCGCCCACCTTGGCCAGCGTCTTGAGATCGAAAATGGTTACGCTGTTGGACTGCCCGTTAGTAATGAACCCTTTTCCAAATTCAGGCGCAACTGCGATGCCGTGCACTCCGTGCAACTGGGTGATTTGCCCCACTACCTTGCCTGCCTTGGGGTCCACAACTTCCACCAACGTGCCGTGGGACGCGTAGACGCGGTCCGCATCCGGGTCCACAGCAACGTAGTCCCAGCCACCGCTGCCGCCGATTTTTATCTTGGTAAGAACCTTGTAACCTTCTGCGGCAAAGGCCGCGACGATCACCAGCCCAGCGGCTAAGAATTTCTTTGTCATAGTTGACTCCTTTTCATTCAGGTCCGGCCTCCGACATAAAAGCGAACCGCCGGTGTGACTACCAACGAGAGGACCATCGAAGCGAGAATTCCGCCGATTACCGCAATCGCCAGAGGTTGCAGCATTTGCGATCCGGCGCCTACGGCGAAGGCTAACGGAAGCATACCGGCCACAGTAGCCAGCGCTGTCATCATGATGGGGCGCAGACGGCGTTCGCCCGCGCGAATCATGCTTTCTTCGGCCGAAAATCCTTCGGCGCGGAACCGTTGGTCGGCATCGAGCAGGAGAATTCCGTTTTTCGCGACGATGCCGATTACCATGATCAGGCCCATGAATGACGACAAGTTAAATGTGGTGCGCGTGATAAGCAAGCGCCAGGAACACGCCGCAGGTGGAGAGCAACGCGGAGGACAGCACCGCGATCGGGGCTGCGAAATTTCCGAACTCGAACAGCAGCACCATGAATACCAAGCACAATCGCAAGCGCCAGCACGAATACCAGATCACGAAAGGATTTCTGCTGTTCTGCGTATTGCCCTCCGTATTCCACGCGAATGCTGGCAGGAATGTTGGCGTCCGCAATCGCTTTTTGAACCCGCGCCACCCCGTCGCCCAAGTTGATGCCTTCCAGTCGCGCGGTAACGTTGACGGAGCGCTGCAGATTCTCGCGAATAATTTCGGTCTGTCCGGGAATTTCAGTCAAAGTGGCCAAAGCGCCGATAGTCGCGGTCTTGCCGGTTCCGCTGACGATCAGGGTATTGCGCATGGTATCCAGGCTCTCCCGCGCCGATGGCGGAAACTGCACGCGGATGTTATAGGAACGATCGTTCAAAATCACGGGCGGAGAGGCGGGCTCGCCCTGCAACATCGCGCTCGCATCCAATTCCACTTCCTGCGGAGTGAAACCAGCACGCGCGGTCACCACTGGATCCACGTTGAATGTCACCGCGGTGCCGCTGGTGGTGTTTTCGATTCCATCCTCCACATCCACGATTCCGGGAACCTTCTTGATGGTGCTTGCCACTACGGGCGCCCAGTGACGTAACAAATCGCCGTCGGGCGAAAAGAGCTTGATGACCACCGGCTTGCGGCGCGCTGGTGAGATCGCCGATCATGTCCTGCAAAAGTTGAGGGAACTCCACATCCAGTACGGGCTCGGCCTGGGTGACTTTCGCCCGCACACTGGCGATCACCTGGTCGGCGCTGCGTGTGCGCTGGTGTGGACCAGCGCTTGTGCCGAACATTCTTGACCAGAACGGCGCCATGGGCTTAAGCTTTACGCTCACGTCGCCGGTGTTGGCCTCCGTCACCGCGGCCAGTCCGAGTTGGAGACCGGTTCGTCGCGCCGTGGTTTCCACCTCCGGCGTATCGTGCAAGATCTTTTCAACGTGGCTCATCACGCGATTGGTGTCCTGGAGCGATGCGCCCGCGGGCATGGTGTAGTCAACGATAAAGCCGCCCTCATCCATCGAAGGCAACAGGTCGGAACCAGTGTGCTTATAGCAGAGGTAGGCGCCGGCAACCAGCAGAATGGTGAAGAACAGAAACGCGAGCGGGCGCTCCAACGCCAGTCGCAGGGTCCGCTCATAGGCTCTCATCAACCACGCGGGAACACTTTCCTGGCGGCGGGGTGCGGAGCCGGGACGCCGGTTTCGGAGGAAATAGTGGCTAAGCGTAGGAGTCCAAGTGAGCGCGAGAGCCAGGGAGGTGAGCAAGGCCATGCCAACCGTAACGGCCAAGGCCCGGAAGAAGACGCCTGTTACGCCGGTGATGGAAATCAGCGGCAGGAAGACCACGATAGGCGTAATCGTGGAGCCGATCAGCGGCACGCGGATTTCTCGGATCGCGCTGCGAATCGCTTCCGCTCGAGATTGTCCCAAGTCGCGGTGCATGACGATGTTTTCAACCACCACAATGGCGTCGTCGATCACCAGCCCCACCGCTGCCGCCAGCCCGCCCAGCGTCATCAGATTAAAACTCTGGCCCATGAGGCGTAGCGTGATGAACGTAACTCCGATGGTGGCTGGAATTACGAGGCCCGCGACAAGCGACGTACCCCAATCCCGCAAGAAGAGAACCATAATGAGCGAAGCGAGAACCAACCCCAGCAGAATGGCATCGCGGACACTCGCGATGGCGTCGTTTACCAGTTCCGACTGATCGTAGAAGGTACGAATGTCGATGCCGGGAGGAAGGCTCTTCTTTAGATTCGCGATTTCGCTGTGTACCGCATTCGCCACGTCTACCGTGTTGCTGTTCGGCTGCCGGTAAATATTGATCAGAACGGCCGGCTTGCCGTTAGCGGTAACTACGGTGTAGACGGGCATCACCGAGTTGTTTACAGTTGCTACATCGTCGATGTGTACCGGCGCGCCCGCGGGAGTGGTCTTGATGACGATCCTGCCGATATCCGCCAGGCTCCGGGACTGACCACTCATCAAGGTGAGCACTAGCTGATGATTGGTTTCAATCAGACCGGGCGAATCGATCATATTGCTGCGGCTGATGGCGTCCAGAATATTCGGGATGGTAACGCCGGCCTCCACTAGCTTGGCCGGAGTCGGTTGGATCTGAAACTCCGGCACTTGGCCGCCCTGCACCACCACCGAAGACACGCCCGCCGCGCGGTTCAGGCGGGGTTTCATCTCATAATTCGCCAGTTCCCAAAGAGTGGTTTGCGGGATGCGGTCTGAGGTGAGGCTGTAGCCGAGGATCGGAAACGCCGCAAAGGTCAAGCGATTCGCAGTGACCTTGGCGTTGGCCGGCAGTGAGGGCTGGATGCGGGCAAGCGCGGCGTTCACTAATTCCAGCGTGAGGTTCATGTCGACTTTCCAGTCGAAGAACAAATCGATTTCGGCGCTCCCCCTACTGGTGATGGAGGTGACCAGGTTCAGGCCAGGCACAGTGTTAACGGCCTCTTCGAGCGGTTTGGTGACCGTCACCAGCATCTGGTCGATAGGGTAGACGCCAACATCGGCCCCCACTACGACGCGAGGGAAATTGGTGCTGGGAAAAACAGCGACGGGGATCGACACCGCCAGGTAAATACCTACAGCCACCAGCGTGAGGATAACGAAAATAATTGGCTTGCCATGCCGCGCGGTCCAGTGCGGCGTTTCTAGGCCCGGTTTGGCGCGGTGGCAGTATAGACGTCTCGCTCATTTTTCTTGCGGCTTCGATGGATCTTTTTTCTGGTCTTTGCCAGGAGCCGGCGCTTCCGGCGCGTTATCGTCGTCATCGTCGGATTCTTCCACCGCGGTGGTTACGATTTTCACCTTGGCTTTGTCGTCCAGCCCAATGCCGCCCACAACAACCACCTCTTCGCCGGGGGTGACGCCGCTCAAGATTTGCACCTGATTGCCTTCGCGCACGCCGAGCTTGACGGCGCGCCGGTGGGCGATAGAATCCGGCGAAACGGTGAGGACGGCGGTGCCACCCTCTTCAGCAGGGAGAATCGCGGCAACGGGCACCACAGTCGCGGCCTTGTACACCTCGGTCGAAATGGCCGCATGAACGGCACTGCCCGGTTTCAGCCGTTCACCAACGTTGGCGATTTCTATCCAGACTTGGACGGTGGTAGTGTTCGGGTTGGCGGCAGGACTCACCACGGTGACTTTACCCTCCATCGTGTCGCTATTCCCAGGCTGCGTGATGGTTGCCGTTTGACCCAGCTTAACGGCGGAAGCTTCATTCTGAGGAACATCGACACGTGCGACAACGCGTGAGATGTCGACAATCGTGATCAATGGCGAACCGGGATTGGCCATTTCTCCCACATTGATGGGGCGATCCGCGACGATGCCGGCGATGGGACTGGTGACGCGCGAATAAGCTACCTGGGCTTCGAGTGCCTCGTAATGTGCTTTAGCGCTCTCGACCTGTGCGGCGGCGCCTTTGATCTGCTCCTCTTTCGAAACCGATTGGAGTGCCTTCAGATGTTCGTCGGCGGCGCGGTACTGCGCTAGCGCCTGGGAGTAAGCCAGCTGGGATTCGTCCACAGGACGGCGTGCCAGCGCGCCCTGTTGGAACAATTGCTCGCGACTATCGAGAACCTTCTTGGCATTGTCGCGGGCGTCGCGGGCGGCCTGAAGATCGATTTCAGCTTTGCCGACGGATTCGGGGATGGTTGCGCCTTCTGTCGCGCGCAAATTCGAATCCGCCTGTTCCACCGCGCCTTTCCCCTCCGCGGCGGACGCGGTGAGATCGCGATTTTCAAGAACTGCAAGCAGCTGGCCTTGTCGGACGTGATCGCCCCGGTTCACATAAAACTTCTGGACCGGCGCCGAAAGTTTGGGCATAACGCTGGCCTGATCGCGAGGGAAGAGCACGCCGTCGCCTTGGACAATGCGACGAATGGTGGCTTGCGTGACGGCCGTTACTTGAACAGGCGCGGCCGCCGCCCCCGCTTCTTCTGCCGGCGGTTTGCTGCACGCCGTCAGAACCAGCAACGCTATCAAAGCCAGGTGAATATTGCGGGGCATGCCTTTAGAAATTGCCCGTCAACGTTTGAAGATTGCTGATGGCGACGCGGTAGCGAACCATGCCGTCATCATAGGCATTTCGGGCCTGAATCAGAGTGGTTTGGGCGTCCACTAACTCCAGAACCGTAGCTTCGCCCGCTTGGTAACGCAATGTGTTCAGCCGCAGGCTTTCGGACGCCAGGTCAACGGCGCGGCGCAGCAAATCCACTTGCTGGCGGGCCGTTTGAGCGTCTCCGTAATAGCCGCGCAAGTTGCGGATGAGCGTGCGCTCGCGTCGCATTCAGCTCAACCTGTGCCTGCTCGCGTTTTATTTCCGCCTGGCGCAGCTTGCTCCGGCGGACGCCCCAGTCCCACATAGGAATGTTCAGAACGGCGTCGATGAAATAGCCAGGCGTCGACACCGGGCCATCCTGCTTATAAGCTACGTCCCTACTCTCTAACGCGATGGCGTTGGCTTCAATTCCGTAGATGGCGTCCACGCCGAGAGTTGGCAGAAAAGCTTGGCGCGCCAGAGTGACGTCCAGGCTGGCGGACCGCAACGTTTGTATTGCGGCTCCCAGAATTGGATTTTCACGGCCGGCCATGGTTTCCACGTCGGGAAGCGGCGGCAGAGCCGGCGCAAGGTCCAGATCGTCGACAATCGAAAAGTTTTCGTTGAAGTCGCGAAACAGCAAAACAGCCAGATCCAGACGCGCGGTTTCCATGCCGAGTTGTGCCTCGTTCAGCGCCTGCTGTTGCGCGTTCTGCTGTAACTCGGATTTCACGACGTCGCTATGTGCCACTTCGCCGCCGCGTTCCAAGTCTTGGCTGATAGTGAGAGCGTGTTGGGCCTGATCGAGGGCTTGCTGGGCCGTAGCGTATTTGCGCTGTGCCGCTAACAGGCCATAGTAGGATTTCGCCACAGTGGGGGCCAGGCCCCGGCGTGCGATTTCCACTCTCGCTCGCGCCAGCGCTTCCACGGCGGTGGCGCGTTGGACAGCAATGCGCGTGAACGTGCCGGGCGAGAGGTCCTGGTGGACGACGGCCCATTCGCGATATACGTGCACACCGTCGTTGGTAACGAATCGCGCTGGTAGGGATTTTACCGTTGCCTTCAGTCCCCAGGTATTCCGATCGTCCCGACAGAGAAGGGTACAACGCCGTGCGCGCTTGCAACCGATCTTGACGAGCAACTTCCGCGTCGGTGGTGGCGGCGATCAAGGTGGGATCGTTTTTCGCCGCTAACTCCAGCGCGTCTTTGAGCGTGAGAGTAGGAGACGGTTGTTGATCGGATTCGGGGTGGAGGCTGAAGTTGTTGCTCTGTGCAAAGGTGATCGAGGTGATAGTCAGGGCGAATGCCAGGCCTGGAAGACGATTACGCACGATAGCTCCTCGTAGAAGAGACTTTCGATCCCGAACGCGGACCGCCATCCTACAACCTACTACTACAACCTTAAAATTGGCTTAAGCCCGGGCGGTGTTGGGGCCGGTGGGGCTCCCGTATGCTAAAGATGTGCGGGTTCTGCTGGTCGAAGACGACCGTGAAGTCGCCGATTATGTCGGCCGTTGTCTCGAAGAGGAGGGCAATCGGGTAACCGTCTGCCTGGACGGCGTGGAGGCCCTGCGCGCCGCACAAAATTCGGCGTTCGATATTGTCGTGCTGGATGTGATGCTGCCGTTCCTGGATGGTTTTGAGGTGACGCGCCGGCTGCGAGCGGAGAAGATCGCGACGCCGATTATTTTGCTGACAGCCCGGGACGCGGCGCAGGACATCGTGCGTGGACTGGACGCGGGCGCTGACGATTATCTAACGAAGCCATTCTCGTTGGACGTGCTGCTGGCGCGCTTGCGTGCGCGGACCAGGGTGTACTCCGGAGAGACGACGAAGCTGAGTTATGCGGATTTGACCATCGATCTGGAGTTCGCACGAGGCGCTGGCGGGGCAAAACTCAGGTGCATCTCACTCGCACCGAGTTCGCGATCGTGGAAAGCCTCATGCGATCGGCCGGACGTGTAGTCACCCGACGTCGCCTCATCGAGACGGTTTGGGGCGACGATCGCGAGATTGGCGACAACAACCTGGACGTGTTCATTCGATTCTTACGAGTCAAAATCGATGGAACCGGCCAAAGGCGGCTGATTCATACGGTTCGCGGCTTAGGGTACTGCTTGCGGGAAGAAATCTGTATGAGATTCCGATCGATTCGCTTCCGCCTCGCAGCCTGGTATTTTGTGAGCCTGGCGCTGATTTTAGCGTTGTTCGCGCTGGGAGCATGGATCGCAATGCGGGCCAGTGCACGCCAGGCGGTGGATCACGGCCTGCAACAGCGGATTCACGACGTGCGGGGTTTTATTGCGCAGGAGCTGGGGCAAGGCGAGGCCGAATTGTTGGAGGAGTTGCAGGAGCACTCACAACTTGGGCTGGGAGGCGGACTGCTGCAATTGTCGGATGGTGGCGGTAAAGTCCTGTTCCGTTCGGGCCGTCTGAAGAATACTCCGCTGGATTTGGTAAGCCCGCCGCCGGGCGACCTGAATGTGCGGTTCGGTTCTCGTCGTGTTGGGGGCCAGCGGGTTCGAGTTGCCGCGCAGGCGGTGGAGGTGAACGGGCATCGATTTTTGATTCAGGTTGCGGAGCCAATGGAGGAATTTGACGATTCGCTGGCTCGATTCGAGACTAATCCTTCTGGGGCTTGCGCCCGTTCTTCTATTGCTTGCGAGCGCGGGCGGATTTTGGATGAGCACTCGGGCGCTGTCGCCTGTGGATCGAATCACAAATCATGCGCGCGCGATCCATGCGGAGAATTTGTCAGCGCGGCTCCCCGTTCTGGCGGAGCAGGACGAGTTGGGCCGGCTCACGCAAACTTTGAACGAGATGCTGGACCGAATCGAAGCCGAAATGAAGCGCATTGTACGCTTCACGGCGGATGCCTCGCACGAATTGCGGGCGCCGCTGACGCTAATTCATACAGCGGCCGAATTTTCGCTGCGGCGGGAGCGCCCACGCGAGGAACTGCTGGACGCGATGCGGAAGGTTGTACGGGAGTCCGCACGCACTTCGCGGCTGGTGGACGATTTGCTGCTTCTGGCGCGCGCAGATTCGCATGTGAATGCGCCGGTCCTTGGTCCGGCCGACGTTTTGTCTACGGGCCGTCAAGCCACCGAGCTGGCGTCCACGCTCGCACAGGCGAAAAACATCGACTTCTCTGCAGACATCCCGCCCGATACACTTTTGATGAATGGCGATGAAGATCTGTTGGAGCAGCTTTGGCTAATTCTCCTCGACAATGCAGTGAAGTATACGCCAGAGGGAGGCAGCATCCGGTTCGCGATGCGTTCGGTAAATTCGCGAATGGAAGTGAGGGTAAGCGATAGCGGTGTGGGAATCTCTTCCGAGGACCTCCCGCACGTCTACGACAGGTTCTGGCGGGCAGACAAGGTGCGTTCGCGCAGTGGAGGCGGCGTGGGACTTGGATTATCCATCGCGCGTTGGATTGTTGACAGCCATCGCGGGCACATCGAGGTTCATTCTGAACCGGGCCGTGGGTCAGAGGTGACGGTGCTGTTTCCGCTAGCTCAATGAGCCAGCCAAGTTCACTGGGCCACCTTCTGCATCACTTCGAGAAGAAAACCGTCGGGATCGTATGCAAGGATGGTGCGGTTAGGGGCGAGTACCAGCGGCTCTCCTCCGGCGGTGAGGATTGTTCCACCGGCCGCCTTGATGGCTTTGACGGCTGCATCCACGTCGCGCACTCTTAACTGAAACCCAGCCGCGCCGGGATCGGAAATCTTCGGACGAAACGGCTTGCGGGGGGCGTTCTTGAATTCGATGAATTCCCAGTGCACTGGCGAACCGGGAATGTCCGCCATACTGATGCGAAACTGCGCCTTCGCGGGCACTCCAACGAGGTCGGCGATGGTCTTATTCTCCATGAAAGAAGCCCCCGGCTGCACATCGAAACCGAACACATTGTGATAGAAGTTCACTGTCTTGTCGGTGTCTTGAATGGTGCGCGCCAAACGGCCGCCGATGACATTGCTGGTTGCGGGCACCTTCGTTTCGGGCAAGGGATCGGGTTGGACGAGTTCGACGAACAATCCATCCGGATCCTTGACAAACACCGAGCGACTCTTGCCAGGACCGATGGTAAGCGGCGCGCCGCCCGCGGTGACTACCGATCCTCCGCCCTTCTTCGCCGCGGCCAGCGCCGCGTCAACGTCGCGGACCGTCAGCACCAGGGTCGCAGCGCCGGGATCCTGGTTTCCGGGCCGGATCGTTTTCCGGTCGGGTACGTCGAACTCGATTAGCTCCATATTGAAAGCGCCCGGAACTGTTACCGCCAGGTAGCGCCACATCGTGTGGGGCGTATCGCACAGCTTGTCGAGCGATTCGGAAGAGGGCCCTGGTGCCGGGACTTTGCCTTTCGCCTGCGGTCTCCCCAGCACATCGCGATCCGCGATGTCTACGCCGAGCGCGCGGTAGAAGGGGTAAGTCTTATTCGTGTCCGCTACGGTATGAATCAGATTTTCCGTACCGATCACGGTGACCTGGGGTGGCGCCGCTGCACCTGGCAGCGTGAACCACAAAACGGCCGCAGCACACGTGGCGGTAATTGCTAATGATCGTCGCATTTTTTCCCTTCGTAAGCCCACTCGTACTGCGTAAGTGTCAAAAGACCAACTCTTATTTATATGGGTCGAATGACATAACGTCAAGGTTTAGATTTTCGACCGCGAGCCGGACTCTTTCCTCATCTGTAAATGCATAAAGACACATTGCTTCAGGGGGAGCGACGCATTTGCTGAGCTGTCCTTCGAGCTTGCAGATCCGTTGGAATGTTGCGTTGACCACGCCATGCTCTAGAGCACGAGCGTTGTCGGTGCTCCCGAATTTCCATTTTGGGATCTGCCCGCTGGAACCTTACCGGGAATGTACAAGGTTCTCAGCTAGCCCCGCCTGCTAAAGCAGCCTCCAAGCAGCTGCTAAAAAAGGAGTTAGAAACCGTTAGGCGAATAGTGCGGACCGAACACCCCGATCGCATTGACAGTCAGGGTCAGAGGATCTACATTTGACCGTCACCTAACATTAGTGAAGAGACGGTCGATGAGCCGCAGTAGGTTTTCAGCCAAGTGTACCGGGTCCAGAGGGCGTCGTTAGGCGGCATATCGGGGTAGCACTCAGCGGGTAAATAGGAGAATCAAGTGGTCACAAAAGTTCTAATAAGCTTCTTAGTTTTGTTTAGCTTGAACGCTCTCGCGCAGACCTCAACGGGACGAGTTGTCGGCGTCATCACCGATCAGTCGGGGGCGACGGTAAGTGGCGCCCAGGTCGTCGTTACCAACACCGCAACCAACGCTCGCTCGGAGACGGTTGCCGGAGCGGACGGAACCTATCAGGTTCTGGATTTGCCAATCGGGAATTATACGGTTTCGGTTCAGAAGGAAGGCTTTGCCACGGTCGTAACGCAGCCCAGCGAGCTCCAGATTAACCAAACGCTTCGAGTGGATCTGCATTTGGCGGTGGGCGCGGTCTCGCAAACCGTAGGCGTGCAAGCCCAGGCCACGCAAGTAGAAACCGAAATTCCCACTGTCGGCGGGACAGTGACAGGCGCCGCCATCCAGGATCTGCCACTGAACGGCCGGGATACTTTGGATCTGGCGCTGACGCAACCCGGCGTTATCCCGGCGTTGAACAACTCGTCCAATGCTGCGTATGTTGCCGGCACTTTCTCAATTGCCGGCGGACGCCAGGATTCAGTCGGTTACCTCCTGGACGGCGGCAACAACACATCCGTGATGACAAACGGGGTAGTTTTGAATCCCAATCCCGACATGATTGCGGAGTTCAAAATTTTGACCAACAACTACACGGCGGAGTACGGGCGCAATGCGGGTGGCGTGGTCAGTGTAGTAACGAAATCCGGCACCAATCGGTTGCATGGCAGCCTGTTCGAGTATCTCCGAAATGACGATTTTAACGCCAATGATTACTTCAGCAATGGCGCCGGTCTCCCGCGCCCGATTCTCAAGCGCAATCAGTTTGGTGGGACCTTCGGAGGCCCCATCGTCAAAGATAAGCTGTTCTACTATTTTGGCTATCAGGGGCAGCGTCAACACTCGGTTGTCGTCAATCCTGGAGTGGGGGTTTTCACGCCGGCAGAACTTACAGGGAACTTCTCGCATGCTGTAAATGGCGGCCCAGATCCGGGATTGGTCGCGTTTCTGCAGGCGAACCCTTACTTTCAGCCCAATCCGCAATTGGCGAGCCAGGCCATCATCGCCCCCTCCAGCATTAATCCCGTGTCTCAAGCTGTAATCGCTGCTGGCTTCGTTCCTACTTCACCGAACGGTGTGCAGATTCCACAGGGCACGGCAACCGACAATCGGGATGAATACACTGGCAAGCTTGATTACTATGCGTCTCAGAACGATCGGATCTCGGCGACCGTTGGCTGGGCGAATAGGACCGAATTAAACCCGTTTCCAGGTTTTACCCCGAACCAAGGTTTCCCGAGTCAAGTGGTCCTAAATCAACGTGGCATAAACATCGCGTATACCAAGACGATTTCGCCAACGCTGATCAACGAGTTGCGCGCAACAGCGCAGCGTTATATTCAGCTGGAAGACGAGCAGTTTATCAAATACCCATCGCCGTCGGCGTTGGGCATTACCGGACTCACGGCGGCCCAAGCCGGGGACCTTTCCGCGCCCGATTTTACTTTTGACACCGGCTTGAATTTGGGCAGCCCTCTCTATCCAGAGCTACTGTATGACACCACTTATTCTGTAGGCGACACAGTGACCTGGATCCGCGGCCGGCACGCGTTCAAAGCGGGTTTCTCGTTTAATGACAATATAGCCAATGCGCATATATATAACGCCGACGGCGGAGATTATTATTTCTACGGGCCGGGGGGCATCGGAACCGGAGACAGCAGCTTTGCAGACTTTTTGCTCGGCATTCCGACAGCGCTTTATCAGGGAGAGCAAGCTCAAACTTACCCGCGCTCAAAGGGCTACTGGTCGTTTTTCCAGGATGAGTGGAAGGTATTGCCGCGGCTTACGCTGACCCTGGGATTGCGTTACGAATTCAACAGTCCCATTACCGATGCGAGAGGATATAACGTCGAGCTGATTCCCGGGCTCCAATCCCAGAGGTTCGTGAACGCGCCTCCTGGTCTTGTGGTTCAAGGGGATCCTGGAGCACCCTCAGGACTGTTTTACCCGGATTACAAGGAATTTGCTCCGCGGTTCGGCTTTGCATGGGATCCCTTTGGCAATGGCCGGACCAGCCTGCGGGGCGGCTTCGGAGTGTTTGACGACAATATCCAAGGACAGCTCGACTTCAACTACAGCGGCGCCTCACCGCCCTTCTTTGCGTCGACGTTTCTCCCGCTCAATCCTCCGACCGCGCCGGTCACGGGTCCGCTCAACTACATGTCTCAGCCGTATGCGGCGGCTGGCGTCCCGAATCCGTTCCCCTATCCAAACCCTGTTCCCAGCAATCTGAATTTTGGCGCGGCGGGGCTGTTACCGTTCAGCTATTACGGATTTACGTCTCCAGACTTGAAGCCGGCGTATATTTATCAGTGGAACATGAGTTTGCAGCAACAGATCGGGCAAACACTGGTAGCCGAAGTCAGCTACGTGGGTAATAGCGCTCACCGCTTAACTACCTTTATTGCAGGAAATCCGATGATTCTCGGAACAGACCAAAGGGTTCTCAATGTGGCGGCCAATGGTGCCTGTGCTCCCTATGACTGCTATCAGAAACTGAACGTTCTCGATAGCGTTGCGCATTCCAATTACAACGGCCTGGTGTCCAGTCTGACCAAGCGGATTGGGGATTGGCATTCGTTGGGCGAAACCTTCTACACCGTTTCTTATACGTGGTCGCACATGTTGGATAACGCGGATGGTTGGCAGGGGACGGGTCTGACACAAATCCCGTATTACAATCACGATCAATTCTATGGAAGTGCTGCCCAAGATGTGCGGCAGCGGCTGGTGATAAGCGGCGGATGGGAGATCCCTTTTTCGCATTTATGGCCTACCGGTCCGAAGAGATTAACCAGTGGTTGGCGCTTGTTCCCAATCTTCACAAAACAGAGTGGTACTCCGTTGGACGTACTGGCCGGAGTGAGCAATTCAGGCTACACGTCGCCCGGTCCATCCGGCGCCGGAGATGGGAATTTAGCTAATAAAAATCTGGCGGGAAACGGTGTTCAAACATTCAACCCGGCTACGACTCAAACCATCAACGGAGTGAGTGGGAATTTCTTCTTCAATCCGAACAGTTTCGCGCCGAATCCGGCAAGCTGGAGCACGAGTGCGATCCCTGCGGCGGACCAGCGGACCTATGGAAACTATGGCAGGAATTCCGTCTACGGACCTGGTTGGTCGAACTTGGACTTGGCGCTCGAGAAGAGGACGGCGCTTTTCGGGGAGAGATTGAATACCGCCTTCCGGCTGGAAGCATTTAATGTCCTGAATCATGCGGAGTTTTGGATTCCCGGCACCAACCCAAATTCATCCACCTTTGGGCTGATTACCCAGGTGAATCCGAGCAGTCCGTCGCGGATTCTTCAGTTGGCGCTCAGGTTGAATTTCTAAGGCCGGAGATTTGGACCGGCGCGGAGTCCCCGCGATTATTTGTACGCGGGGATTCCGGTAACTCGCTCACCGATAATCAGCGCGTGGATGTGGTCGGTGCCTTCGTAGGTTTTCACGGTCTCCAGATTGCACATGTGACGCATCATGGGGTATTCTTCCATGATGCCATTGGCGCCTAACAAGTCGCGGCTCAGGCGCGCACAGTCAAGCGCCATATTCACGTTGTTTCGCTTCAGCATCGAGATATGCGCCGGTTCGAGCTTGCCTTGATCTTTGATCCGGCCGGCGTGCAAGGCCAGTAGTTGCGCCTTCGTAATTTCGGTGATCATTCCCGCCAGCTTTTCCTGCACTAACTGGTGGCTCGCGATTGGCCGATCATCGAACTGCTTGCGCACCGTCGAATACTGCCGCGCGGTTTCGTAGCAATCCATGGCCGCGCCAATCACTCCCCAGCCGATGCCGTAACGCGCTTGCGATAGACAACTGAGCGCCGCCTTCAGCCCTTTCGCTTTTGGAAGTATAGCCGCAGCCGGCACCCGGCAGTCCGAAAACGACAGGCTCGAAGTCGTCGAAACGCGCATCGAGAGCTTGCCGTGAATATCGGAGGTGGTAAAGCCAGGCGTTCCCTTTTCTAGCAGAAATCCGCGGGCTCCATCCTCTGTGAAGGCCCACACTACGGCGACATCGGCCACGCTTCCATTTGTGATCCAGGTCTTTTCTCCGTTCAGGATCCACTCCGTACCGTCCCGCTTAGCGCGAGTCTGCATGCCCGACGGATTGGAGCCGAAGCCCGGTTCCGTGAGGCCGAAGCATCCCACCGCTTCCCCGGCTTGCAGTTTGGGCAGCCACAGGTCCTTTTGCTCGGCAGAGCCGTAGGTCAGGATCGGATACATCACCAGCCCCGCTTGTACCGAAACAAAGCTGCGAATCCCGGAATCGCCTCGTTCGAGCTCCTGCATGATCAGCCCATACTCCACATTATTCATGCCCGCGCAGCCATAGCCTTCGAGGTTCGCTCCAAAAAATCCGAGATGAGCCATTTCTGGAATCAGCTCTTTTGGAAATCGCCCTTCGCGGAAGCAATCCCTGACCACCGGAATGATGCGATCGTCGACAAACTGGCGTGCCGTTTGCCGGACCAACTGTTCTTGCTCAGAAAAAAGCGAGTCTATCTGAAAGTAATCGACACCGGAGAAAGAAGGCATGGGAAAGGGACTTCAGGTGACAGCATAAGAGGGGTCGTTAGCAGTGGAAGGCGACGGATCGATGGCTCTGAAGCATTGTTCGAGGACGTCGAGCCCTTCATCCAGTTCGGCATCCGAAATTACCAACGGAGGGAGAAATCGGATTACGTTTCCATAGGTGCCTGCCGTAATCACGATCACGCCACGCTGGCAAGCCATTTTGACAAATTTCGCCGCTTCCTTGGTGGCCGGTTCCCGAGTTTGTCCGTCGCGCACTAGTTCAACCCCCACCATCGCTCCAAGACGTCGGATCTCGCCCACCAGAGGCGAGCCAACCGCCCACTTCCGCAGGCGGTCTTCGATTCGACTTCCGATAGCATCCGCCCTGGCTAAGAGACCCTCGGATTCCATAACATCGAGAACCGCGTGAGCCGCGGCTAAGGTCACCGGATTTCCGCCAAAAGTTCCGCCCAGCCCTCCCAGCCCAGGTGAATCCATAACCTCAGCGCGGCCGACAACTGCGGAGAGGGGAAAGCCATCGGCCAGTGACTTTGCGGCAAGGAGAATATCGGGAACAAAATCGTAATGCTCGGACGCAAACATGCGACCAGTTCGCCCCATTCCAGTCTGGATTTCGTCAGCGATAGTGAGAATGCCGTGGCGCTTACAGAGGTCCGCTAATTTCGTGAGATATTCTTTCGGAGGAACGACAAATCCACCCTCGCCCAATATCGGCTCGACGATCATTGCGGCAATAGACTGAGGCTCAACGTAGCGCAAAAAATGCTCCTCAATTTTGTCGACGCAGGCAATTCCACAACTTGGGTATTCCAGGTTGTAGGAGCATCGGTAGCAATAGGCGTAGGGAACGCGAATGATATTGGCCTCAAATGGGCCCATCCCGGCCTTGTAAGGTTGGATCTTACTCGTTAATGCCAGCGCGGTGAGCGTGCGCCCATGGAAGGCATCCTCAAAACAGAGTATCGCCGTGCGCCCGGTCGCGTGCCTCGCGATCTTGACGGCGTTTTCAACGGCCTCTGCGCCACTATTGGCAAAAAGGACTTTCTTGGGAAATTTGCCAGGCGTGAGCCGGGTCAGTCTTTCGGCTAACGAAATATAGTTCTCGTAGGGCGCGATCGCAAAACACATGTGAATCAGAAGATCGAGTTGCTTGCGAACCGCGCTGACAACGGAGGGGTGAGAATGCCCCACATTTAGAGTGCCTATCCCGCCTGCGAAATCAATGAAGCGGTTCCCATCGACGTCATTGACAATACAGCCTCGAGCGGAAGCAACAACCAGCTGGGAAGCGTGATACATGCCTCGCGGGACACAGGCTTCGCGACGACTCATGATTGCTTGCGCCTGGGGTCCGGGGATTTCGGTGATTTTGCGAATTACTGACATGTTTTGCCAAACTAAGCTGATCGTCCGGTATGCCGCGGCATCCTCAACGCCTTAGCGGATTCGGCGCAAAATCGAGCAGTTTCAGCGAACCCCAAATATAGATTCTTCCCGACTGGCTGTCAACGTGACAGTAATCTCCCGGACGCCGATGCGAGTCGCTACCTCTAACGTCCCTGCTGACAGTCGCTTGGATCTGGATTTTATAGTCTTGCTCGGCTCAAAACATTGCATATGCTTCGCAAGGTTCTCCGTTTCAGGGAGGAAGTGTTATCCTTGCCAAATGTTTACGCTCAATTCGGAGAATCGCAAGATTTTCGCAACGCTGGCGCTCGCCGGCTGTCTCGGTTTGCTGTCATTTACCGGATGCACCCAGACTTCGCCCGATACCCATGAGACCGAGGAGAAGACGCTGAGGGATTTGGATGCCCAGTGGGCGAAAACCGTCGGGACTAAGGATCTCGACGCAACCGTCGCGTTTTACACCGATGACGCGGTGGTATTGCCGGGCGACGCGCCAGTCGCTAATACGAAGCAGGCGATTCGCGAAGTGTGGGCTCCCATGCTGGCTCCGAACGCGTCGATTTCGTGGCAAGTCAATCAAGCCGAAGTGGCTCGGTCCGGAGATGTGGGCTACGCCAGCGGCGCCTATCAGTTGGTCACGAAAGACGCGGCGGGGAAGCCGACAACGGAGCTGGGTAAGTTCCTCGAGGTCTGGAAAAAGCAGGCCGATGGCAAATGGAAGTGCGCTGTAGACAGCTTCAGCGCGGACGCTCCTCCAGCAGCACTGCCTGCTCCGAAATAAGTAGCAAGGTTGCAAGAAAGTTGTAAGGATACGGCGCGCCGCCATCTGTCCAAGTGACTGCAAACGGATGAGTTACTTGGGGTTGCGGCATCGGGGCACTTGTTCGTTGACTCTTTCCCCGACCCAATATAAGATTCCTGATCCGTGACATTTCTCATCCCAAGATGGAGTCCGACGCTGTGGTATCCTGTTTGTATTCTTACGTGATTGGCCCCGGGACAGACGGGGCGGCAAGCCAAGAGGGCGGAACGTTGGCCCCTGGAATGGTCAAGACGGGCAAATATTTTAAAGTTGGCCAAGCAGCGCGTCTAGTCGGTGTCAGCCCCTCAACCCTGCGCAACTGGGAAAACCTCGGATTATTCAAAGCTGTGCGAACTGAGGGTCGGTATCGGCTCTATTCTCGTGAGACGATTAACCAGCTCAAGCGCATTCAGGAACTGCGCAAAACCAAGCGCGTCAACATACCTGGCATTCGGTTTTACCAGAGACGAGGTGGGGATAGCCTGCCCCAGCTTACACCTGAGAACTTTTCGCCAGAGCTCCCCGCCCGCCTGCAAGCCATCCGGCAACACCAAGGCCTAACGCTAGAGGACGTGTCAAAAAAGATCGGCGTATCTTCCAAGTTCTTGGCTGATGTAGAGCAAGGCAAGGTAATGCCTTTTTCCATCCTTCCAAAGTTGTTCGAAGCCTACAAAACGAATTCGATGTCCTTCTTCAACATGGAGGGACAACATGGAAAGCTTGTACGCCGCAAGGATCGAAGCATCCTGAGGTCCGGTCCGGCGGTACAAATGGAACTGCTGGCCGCGAGCGCGACTTTGATGGAGCCGCACTTGATGCGCATTGCGCCCGGACCAACAGCGGCGGCTCATACCGCCATCAGGGCGAGGAGCTTCTGTACGTCTTAGAGGGCAAACTGGAAATCTGGCTCGACGAAATCGAGCGCTATGTGCTGGAGCCAGGTGATACGCTTTATTTCAAGAGTACACAGGCGCATCGGTGGTGCACCCTCACGGACAGCGAATGCCTGGTCTTGTGGATAAATGCGCCGGTAACTTTTTGAACGGTCGGAGGAAAATTTGGTAACGGCTATCGGCAGCACTTACAGCGCCCTCATAGGCGGAGAGTTTGTCCAGAGCGAATCTGGAAAGTTGTTTCCCGTTTACGACCCGTCCATTGAAACCGTCATTGCCGAAGTGCCCGATTGCGGCGAACGGGACGTCAATCGCGCAGTAGCTGCAGCGCGAGCTGCATTCGAACCCTGGGCGCAGACAACTGCCCAGGATCGTGGACGCATACTTTTTCGATTGGCGGATGCTGTTCGGCGCAACGCCGCTCGACTCGCCGAGATTGAGACACGAAACTCCGGCAAGCCGATCGTCGAGGCTGAATTCGACGTCAACGACGCGGCGACGTGCTTCGAATATTACGGTGGCTTAGCGACCAAGATAATTGGCCACGTTAACCCCGTACCCGACAACGCACTGAGTTTAACCCTGAAAGAGCCGGTCGGTGTAGCCGGGCAAATCATTCCGTGGAACTTTCCGTTGTTAATGGCAGCCTGGAAATTGGCGCCTGCTTTGGCGGCAGGTTGTACCTGCGTACTGAAACCGGCGGAGCAGACTCCGCTGTCGATTCTGGAACTTGCTAAGTCATTTGAGGAATGCGGGCTACCGGCCGGAGTTGTGAACATTGTTACCGGCTACGGGGAAACCGCCGGCATGCCGATCGTGCGTCATCCGGAAGTGAACAAGATCGCGTTTACGGGCAGCGGCGAAGTCGGCAAACTGATCATGCGCGAAGCCGCAGAAACGGTGAAGCGCGTGACGCTTGAACTGGGCGGTAAGTCCCCGAACATCTTTTTTGCCGACGCTGATTTCGAGGCGGCAATTGACGGCGCCCTCTTTGGGGTGTTCGTCAATCAGGGCGAAGTCTGTTCGGCTGGCAGCCGTGTGTTGGTGGAACGTCCGATTTACAAGCGATTTGTCGAAGCGATGGTGGAAAAGTCGAAGCGCATTACGCTTGGACCTCCGCTCGAGCGCGGAACAAAAATGGGACCACTGGTTAGCAAAGAGCAATACGGACGCGTTCGCTCTTATCAGGAACTCGGCAAGACGGAAGCAAAGTTAGCCGTGGGCGGCGGACGCCCTGCAGGGATAGATAAAGGGTATTACCTGGAACCGACGATTTTTTACGACGTCGACAATAGCGCGCGCATTGCCCGTGAAGAGATTTTTGGCCCGGTATGCGCAGTGATACCGTTCGACCGCGAACAGGATGCGATTCGCCTCGCCAACGATACTCCCTTCGGTCTTGCGGCCGCAGTTTGGTCCCGCGACATCTTCAAAGCTATGCGTATGGTGAAGGCTCTGCGGGTGGGCATAGTGTGGGTGAATCATATGCAGGCAACCTACGTCGAGGCCCCTTGGGGCGGCTATAAGCAATCGGGTTTCGGGCGGGAACTGAGTGCGTCGGGTATCGAGGAATATCTCGAGACCAAGCAGGTGCATATCAATTTGAACGAACAGCCCATCGCCTGGTATTAAGCGCGCGCCCGCCAAGCAGTTTCTAGCCCTCAAATGGAACCTACCAAGAAATTGCTTGAAAGCGATGGCCGCAGCGCCGAACATCTGGAAGCTCTCGGCTACCACTCGACCTTTGAACGGTCGATGACCGTCTGGGAAAATTTTTCCCTCGGTTTTACGTATTTATCGCCGGTTGTTGGCGTGTATTCTGTGTTCGCCCTCGCGCTGGCTGCGGGCGGGCCTGCCATGATCTGGTGGTACCTGATTGCCGGCTGCGGTCAGATGCTGGTTTGTCTGATCTTCGGTGAAATTGTTTCGCAGTTTCCTCTTGCTGGCGGGCTATATCCGTGGGGACGCAGGTTAGTCGGAAAGCGCTGGTCGTGGATGGCCGGATGGATCTACGGGTGGGCTTTATTCACCACCGTGGCCGGAGTCGCAGTGGGAGCCGGACCATTTCTGGCTTCGCTATTCGGGTTCAATAGTTCTCCGCTGATGACCACCGCGATCGCCCTGGCGCTAGTAGCTGTTTCCACTGCGCTTAATCTCGTGGGAACCAAGCTTCTCGCGCGCGTCGCGATGTTCGGATTCGTCTGCGAGATCCTGGGCGCGATCGCAGTGGGCTCATATCTGTTCTTCTTCGGCAGGCACCAATCCCTGGGGGTCATCGTAAGCACGTTCGATATTCAGCGGAATGGTTCCTATGTCTTTGCCTTTTTAGCGGCCGCGCTCGCGGGCCTGTACACGTGCTATGGATTTGAAGCTTGCGCCGACGTGGCGGAGGAGACGGCCAACGCGGAAAAGGAAATTCCCAAGGCCATGCGCCGGACCATCTATGTTGGAGTCTCTGCCTCTGTGTTTGTGTGTCTCGCTCTGATCCTCTCTCTTCCGAACATTCAAGCTGCGGTTGACGGTCGAGATGCAGACCCTGTTGGAACGGTGTTGCGGGGAGAATTCGGTGCGGCTGGAGCGAGGCTGGTCACCGCTGTCGTGCTGGTCTCCTTTCTGTCCTGTATATTGAGCCTGCAGGCCGCGGCGAGCAGACTCCTGTTCGCCTACGCGCGCGACAACATGATCGTGGGGAGCTCGCGCCTGGCTCGGTTGTCAGAGCGGAGTGTGCCGGCCGCCGCTCTGGCGGTAGCCGGAATCATTCCCGCTGCGATCGTGTGTATCGGTTACTTCCTGCAAGACGCGCTTTTAATCATTGTGAGTTTCGCCGTTGCCGGCATCTACATGTCGTTCCAGATGATCGTGGCGGGTGCTCTCTACGCGCGATTCCGCGGCTGGCGGCCATCGGGCTCTTTCCGGCTCGGACCGTGGGCACGGCTGGTGAATGTCGCTGCCCTGGTTTATGGGCTGGGCGCCTTGGCGGATATCTTCTGGCCGCAAACGCCGGCTGCCCCATGGTACGTGAACTATGCCATTGCCTTCACCACGCTAATCGTTGTTGGCACCGGAGCAGCGTATATGATTTTGGGACGCCCGTACGACCGCGGGGATGCTCCCGCGGGCGATGCGCCGACACTTGAAATACGCTGAAAAACCTTACTGGAAATGTACAAGGTTCCCACCCAGGCTGAACAGCAAAAAGTAAGCCCAAGCAGCTGTAAAAACAGAGGTTAGCAATCGACGCCGACTTGGCTCTTCGGCCTGCAGTATCGCATTGACAGCCGGGTAGAAGGGACTTACATTTAAGCTGCCTGAATGTTAAAGCAAGTCGCCATTAGCCTGCTGCTCTTCGTCGGTCCCCAGCTCTTTGCACAGGATAATCCCGCACTTCTGAATGCCGTGAAATCGGGCGACGTCGGAGCCTTGCGCGAACTCCTGAATAAGAAGGCTGACCCCAACGCGGCGGAGGTGGACGGCACCACCGGGCTTCATTGGGCGGCATATCGAGGTGACCTGGAGTCGCTCAAGCTGCTGATTGGCGCGGGTGCGAATCCCAACGTTGCGAATCAATTTGGAAGCACGCCGCTGCTGCTGGCGGCGAAGGCCCCCGATAGCGCGCTGGTGAAAGCTTTGCTCGATAAGGGTGCGGATCCGAGCCACGCAGCGCCAGATGGTGAAACGCCCTTGATGGTTGCATCCCGCGCGGCGCGTAACGAGACCGTCCAGCTCTTGCTCCAGCACGGCGCTGATCCGAACGCCACGGAGAAATTCGGCGGCCAGACGGCGCTCATGTTGGCCGCGTACGAAAATCATCTCGACACCGCTCGTCTGTTGCTTGCCAACGGCGCTAGTGTGAAGGCGCGTTCCGCAAACCGCCTCGACTTGGCCCTGGACGACCGGAAATCGCGAATCAAGCCCCCAGGGAAAGCGAAAAAAGAGGTAGACATAGACAACGATGGGCATCGCGAAGATATGCGAATACCCTTGGGCGGCCTAACGCCATTGCTTTTCGCCGTTCGTGAGGGCCACTTGGACATGGTGCGCTTGCTGGTAGATGCCGGCGCCGATGTGAACGACGCGATGCCGGATGGAATGAGCGCTCTGGTGGTCGCCACACTGAACATTCGCTATGATGTCGCCCATTACTTGATTGACAAAGGCGCTGATGTCAACGATAAGCGCTACCGTATTAGGCCTCTTCACTTTGCCTTGGATATGCGTGCTCTGGACTGGCAGGCCTTGCCTCGCCCTGTGGGCTGGGAGCCCTTTAGCCCAGAAAGCGAGGCTTTGGTGCTCTCGTTGTTGCAGCACGGCGCTGATGTGAACCAGCGAACGGGCGGCACCGTTCCAAAGAGAGAAAAGGGCGGGCTCAACTTCGAGGCAGTCAACTTCTCCGGCCAGACTCCGCTGCTCCAATCCTCGAGAGTCGGAGACGTCAAGATGATGCAGATATTGTTCGACCATGGCGCCGGTACTTGTCCCGCGACGGATGGGGGAACCACGGCGCTGATGGCTGCCGCCGGTTTGGGATGGAACGGCGGGCAGACGCTTGGCTCTGAAGAGGATGCACTGAATGCCGTGAAATGGCTGGTGGCGCATGGGTGCAAGGTAACCGGAGCAAATGAATTCGGCCAGTCCGCGCTGCACGGCACGGTATACCGCGGATCAAAAGCAATTGCAGAATACCTAATCCAACAAGGTGCGGATCTCGACGCCAAAGACAGCGTGGGCCGGACTCCTGAAGTACTCGCGGCGGGCTATGTCAGGTATGGGATGTCGGCAAGCACCCAACCTGAGATGGCTAAATTGCTCCGCGAAGCACGCGAGAAGCGAGATGGGCTGAATGCAAAGAGGCAATAAGATCGAGCGGAAGATGGGCCGCAATATTCGTTTGCTAGCTTGGTGCATCGCGGCAATCAGCTGCATGTGTCTGGTTGCAGCAGCGGAAGAGGCCAAGTCTGGTGCGACCTCAGCGCCAAGCGTACCTTTCGTAAAGCAATATTGCACCCCCTGCCACAGCGACAAGCTGCGTACTTCGGGGTTGACGCTCGAAAATATCGATGTGAGCGACGTAAGCCAGAACCGAGATCTACTCGAGAAAATTCTCCGGAGGGTACGGTTCCAGCAAATGCCGCCCGCGGGAGCGCGGCAGCCGGCGCCGGACACGCGCGGAGCATTTGTGGCAAAGTTGGAAACCAGCCTGGACCAGGCGGTCTTTGAACACCCGAAATACAACGCCTTGTTGCATCGCTTGAATCGCGCCGAGTATGTGAACGCAGTTCGAGACTTGCTTGGGTTTCAGATAGACGACTCGCTGATTCCTCCCGACGATAGCAGCTACGGCTTTGACAACGTTGCCGATGTGCAGCACGCATCCCCGATGCTGATGGAGCGATATGTGTCTGTGTCGCGCAAGATCGCGAGTATTGCCCTTGGTGACACAAATATAAGCCCAATTGAGCAGACCTATCACGTCCCGGCAGATCTCAACCAGGACGATCATATTTCCGGGTTGCCCTTTGGTACGCGCGGCGGGTGGTTGGTTCAGCACAAATTCCCGGTCGGCGGCAAATACCGTATTCGAGTTCGCCTCATGCGTGAACTGGGAGGCGTAATACGCGGGGTAAATGGGCCCGATCCTATCGCGCTGGATGTTCTGGCGGACGGGGCGATTCTTCAGAAATTCAGCGTGGGTGGAATGCTGAAGCAGCGTATCGAGGGACACGGAAGCCCGTACGACCTGATGGCGTTATTAGTGAAGACCGAGGGCGCTGACGATGGGTTGGTGCTGGAAACGAACTTCGAGGCGGGAACACACGCCATCGCCGCAACCTTTGTGCAGAATAGCGACGCAGTGGATGACGACGTTCTAGCGCCGTTCAATCGTCCGTATCTGGATTCAGAGGACGGGCGTAACACAGGGAAGCCGTACATTCTCACCCTGGCGATTACGGGGCCGCTGAGTATTGATCCTAAGCTCACTGCCGATTCTCCTTATCGCCGGCGTATCTTCGTATGTCAGCCGGCCCAGCCCAATGAAGAGCAGCCCTGCGCGCAGAAAATTCTGTCGCGCCTGGCGCGAGTGGCATATCGTCGTCCGCTGACCCAGCCCGACGTACAGTCGCTGATGGCTTTATATAGCGAGGGACGAAAAGAGGGCAGCTTTGACTCTGGCATTGAGTTGGGGTTGCGGGGAATTCTGGTCAGTCCCGATTTTCTGCTACGTGAATCCCGCGGGCAGAAGGTAGACGGATCAGGCCGCATCAGTGACATCGCGCTGGCATCACGGCTGTCATTCTTCCTCTGGAGCAGCATTCCCGATGACGAACTGCTGCGCGCAGCGGAAAGCGGGACACTTCACGAGCCGGCAGTGTTAGAGAAGCAAGTGCACCGGATGCTGAGCGATGACCGTTCCAATGAACTGGTGAACAATTTCTTCGGCCAGTGGTTGTGGACCAGAAATTTACGGGACTCGGTGCCGGACCAGGAGCTGTATCCGAATTTTGATGAAAATGTGCGCGAATCCTACCGGCACGAGGTGGAGCTGTTTGCCGCCAGCATACTGCGCGAAGGCAGAAGCGTTCTGGATTTCCTTGACGCCGACTACACATTCGTCGACGAAACCCTGGCACGCTACTATCAGATCCCCGGGGTCTATGGAAGCCTGTTTCAGCGAGTCACGCTCCCGGCGGACAGCCCGCGCAGGGGCATCCTGGGGAAGGGAAGTTTCCTGATTACCACGTCCACTCCATTGCGGACGTCTCCCGTCATACGCGGCAAATGGATTCTAGAAAATCTATTAGGCACCCCGCCCCCGCCGCCCCCGCCAAATATCCCGTCCCTTGCGGAGAACAAGGTCGGGAGCCAGCCGACGACCGTGCGAGAGCGTTTGGCGCAGCATCGTGCGAATCCGGTATGCGCAAGCTGTCACAAGACCATTGATCCTCTAGGGCTGTCTCTCGAGAATTTCGATGCTACCGGGTTCTGGCGTGAGAAAAGCGATGGCGCTGTAGTCGACGCAACATCGGTGACGGCGGATGGAACGAAATTGGATGGCGTTGCCGGCCTGCGCCGCTTGCTGTTAAGCAAGCCCGAAATGTTTGCGACAACATTTACAGACAAGCTGATGACGTATGCATTGGGTCGTGGACTGGACTCCGATGATGCGCCCTCAATTCGAAAGATCGTGCGTGAAGCGGCGCCCGACAACTATAAGGTTTCCTCGATTGTGCTCGGTATCATCAATAGTCCGCCGTTTCAAATGACAGGAGTTGGCGAATGATTCTCACCAAGAAGGCGCTTCATAGACGTACGTTTTTGCGCGGGGCAGGCGTTACCCTCGCATTGCCTTTTCTGGACGCAATGGTTCCTGCGCTAGGGGCCTCGGAAGTGTCCAAGCGGCCGCTCCGGGTGTCATGCATCTACGTGCCGCAAGGCGTCACGCAGGCGGACTGGATGCCTAAAGGCCTTGGCAGGGACTTCACCTTCTCGCCGATATTGAAGCCTCTTGAGTCGTTCCGCGAACAACTCCTGATTTTGGATGGCCTGGATAATCGGCCAGCCGATGCGGAAGGTGATGGCGCCGGCGATCATGCGCGGGCAGGCACTGCGTGGCTGAGTGGAGTTCATCCTCCAGCGGCGGAGGGAGCAAACATCCGCGCCGCAACCACCGTTGACCAGCTGATTGCCGAGCAGATTGGCAAGACCACGCCGATGCCGTCGCTGGAATTGACGCTCGAACAAACGGGTCTAGCCGGCAAATGCGAACCAGGATATACCTGTGCATTCGAGAACACAATTTCCTGGAAGAACCCGACGACTCCGCTCCCGATGGAGATCAATCCCAGGACCGTATATGAGCGGCTGTTTGGTGAGGGCGGAACTGCCGATCGGCGGGCGGCTAATCAACGGGCGGACGCGAGCCTGCTGGATTTCGTAATGGAGCAACTGGGCGATTTGAAGCGCGCCGTAGGTTCATCGGATCGTGTGAGAATCGATGGCTACGTCGACAGCGTTCGCGAAATTGAACGGCGCATACAGTTGTCGGAAAAAGCCAAGGCCGCTGATCCGGAATCGTCGGTCGATGTGCCCTTGGGTGTCCCTGATTCGTTCGAAGAACATGCGAAGCTGATGCTGGATCTTCAAGTTGTGGCGTTCCAGGCGGATGTCACCCGTGTATCGACATTGATGATTTCGAAAGAGACAAGCTCCAGGCCATATCCCCAGGCGGGCGTGAAGGAAGGGCATCACGCGCTTTCGCATCATGGTGGCGATCCGGCGAAACTGGCGCTCCAAACCAAGATCAACACCTACCACGTGCAACTGATCGCTCACTTCCTGGAGAAGATGCGGGCGATTCAGGACGGCGACGGTTCATTGCTGGATCATTCAATGCTGCTTTACGGCAGCGGCATGGGCGACGGTAACGTTCACGGTCATGTCCACTTGCCGATTCTTCTGGCAGGCGGAGCCGGCGGGCGCCTCAAGGGCGGACGGCACCTGGCATACGACGAAGGAACACCTATCGCCAATCTGCTTTTGAGTATGGCCGAGATTGCAGGAGTTCCCACCGACCACATCGGCAATAGCGGTGGCGAGCTGCAACACCTCACTGATTTGTAGAATCCGGCCGGCGCGCGCGCAGCCGCATTGCCGCTCTGAATTGCTCCGTCGATCGGGGTAGAAGTTCGCCCGTATCCCAGTCGCAAATGACACCATAGCGTCGGATTGCGTCCGAAATCGTTATCTCCGCTTTCCGTAAGCGCTCCGCCACCTGCTCGGCATCTTCGTCAAGCCAGCTTCCCCGATCGGCCCGGATCTGAGCGCGCTCCCGTTCGGTCGCGGGTAGATCTATCCGCCATTCGTCAATCTCGATATCAATCGGCTCAACGACAACACCATAGTCATTGCGTGCGCCGGCCACCGACACGTAGCCGTCAATCACATCTTCGAGCACCAGCTTTGGATCACGCTCTAAGGGATCTCCCAGTCCACCGCCGCCAGCCGACGGGCGCCAAAAGGTATCGCCGCCGTGAACCGAACGCCCGAGAATACAGCGCCAAGATAGTGCGGGCGCTCGCCGGGCCGCGTTCAAAGTGACGCCGTGCGGCACGCTCGGAAGTCCACCATCGATGCCCCATGTAACGCTGCGAGCGCGATCACAGGAATAGGACATCACTGTGGCGACCTATCTCTGTCAGCTGTCCGCCCTTCCGCACGCCGCAGCCGCCACGAAATTTGCCCGGGTCCGCCGCTATCGGCCGTGATCGCATGCTCGGATGTAAGCACCGGTGTAAGACGCTCCTGCGCCTCACAGGATTGAATCGCCAGGCCCACGCCGAAGATTGGCGATGTCGCCGACGAGCCATCGCGATCGGCACGGCCGCCCCATCCACCGGCCATCCAGTCGTACCACATGAAGTAACGGCCTCTGGTCGCTTCGCGCTCGTCGCGCCCACCCACCAAGAGGTATTCAAGATTGAAACAACAAGCCAGCGCGCGGTCAGGCAGTACACGCGACCAAAGTTCGAACACTGCGTTCATGATCTTCTCGTACGCGCCCGAGCAGAAGCCCGTCACCGCTACGGGATGTGGTGCGTTTACTACCGTGCCGGGCGGCAGGTACGCATCGATGAATCGATAAAAACCCGAGTTCAATGGTATTTCGGGAAAGAAAGTCTTAGTTCCGGCTACTACGGCGCTAAAGGCGCTACCTTCAGTCGCATTGAGGAAGCAGCCAATCGCAGGATGCGTGCCCGTAAAATCGTAGTGCACTGTGCCGCCAGCTATCGTCATGGCCACGCGAATGGGGATCAGACCCTCGCTGGCCGCCAGGGTCCTGATCGATAAAGTCTTCCGTGCTCCAGGTACCAGATGGTAGCCCCGCGACTTTTTGCCGTGCGAAACGCTCGACGTAATCCTGGCACTCGCGGAACGCTGCAAGGACCGTCTCTACGCCGTACCGCTCGACGAGCTCGAGTAGCCTCTGCTCGCCCATGGCTGTGCAGCCGGCCTGCGCCAACAGATCGCCCATAGCGTCGGCTGGGGCGCGCGTGTTACTCACGATCATCTCGGCAATATCGCGAAGGAACTCGCCCCTACGCCAAATGCGAATCGGAGTGATGCGCAGACCTTCTCCGAAATGCTCCTTGGCCTGAATGTCGAAGGAGCCCGGCTGCGAACCACCCACGTCTGCCCAATGTCCGTTGGACTGAGTGAAGGCGATCAGCCGTTGGCCGTGGAACACGGGCCGTACCAGGCGCACGTCACAGAAGTGCGTCCCGCCAATGTATGGATCATTGACCATGAATACGTCTCCGGGATGGATATCTCCGCGGAATCGATTCAGCACGGCCTTGGCCGTGAAGTGCAGGGTCCCCACGTGCACCGCAATATCGCGGGTGCCCTGCATGACCGTATTGCCGTCTTCGTCGCACAGACAGTTAGAAAAATCGCGGCAGAAGATGACGAAGGAGTAACAGGTACGTAAGAGTTGCTCCGACATCTGGTCGACAAGGTTGGCAAATGCGTTCTTAAGAACTTCGAACGTCACGCGGTCGAGTGTGGCAGCTCGGATGCTCAGAACGACTCATGCCGCCGCTCCCGTAAATCGCGTCACGATGTGAAGGTCATTGGTCACGATACTATTCCGTGCCGGGTGAAAGCACTACCGTGCTGTCGAGCTGCTCGACAATTGCGGGCCCAGCGATACGCGCGCCCGCACCTAAGCGTTTCGCGGCGATAAAGCGGCGTGTCGACATAACCATGCGCTTCTGCATAGAAAACCTTGCGGTAGCCGAATGGATGCGGCATCGACGCTCGGGCTTCGCAGTATGAGCCGATGACGGTTTTGGCTTTGGCACAATTCCTTTGGCAACGACACGAGCGGCATAGATTTCAACCGGCCGCGTCTCGTCTTTGAAAGCAAAAGCGCGTTGATGCTCAGCGTGAAATCGGGCAAGCACTCCTGGCATCTCGTCTTCAGATGCAATATCGATCGTGAGCTGACGCCATTGGCCCGCATACCGCATGTCAATACCGCGACTGAGCACCATGTCGCTACCCACGACGCCTTCCGCCGCAAGACGGCTCCGCGCCTCCGCCTCCAGCTTTCTGAATAAGGTTGCGATGCGCTGCGAGCGTAGCCTCCTCCGCAGGGAGCAAGCACATTGCCGATAGATCGTGTCGAATATCCACTAGCAGACAACCCATAGCCGAAGCGATTCCTGGATGGCGCGGGAAGATCACCACCGGGATATCAAGATCTCGCGCCAAATCGCAGCCGTGCAGCGGACCAGCGCCGCCGAACACAACCAGCGCAAAGTCACGAGGGTCAAAGCCGCGTCCGACCGAGATTAGCTTGGTCGCGTTGGCCATATTGGCATTTGCCACCCGAACCATGGCATGAGCCGCCGCCGTCTCGTCCAGCCCGAGAGGGCCACCGATTTCGTCAACGATGGCATTTTTGGCGCGCCCGGAATCGAGAGCGACGCGACCATCCAGCAATGAGGTCCCCAGCCTGCCGAGAAGCACGTTAGCGTCCGTATTCGTTGGTCTGTCGCCACCCTTGCCATAGCACGCTGGTCCAGGGTCAGCGCCAGCGCTCTGTGGGCCGTTTCGCAGTGAACCACCGGCGTCGAGCCAGGCGATCGAGCCACCACCGGCGCCGATGGTCATGACTTCGACAGAAGGAAACATGATCGGATGGCCGTACTCGACCTGCCAGCCGTGCGCCGTGCGCAACTGCCCGCGATACATGAGCGAGATATCGGTGCTGGTGCCCCCCATATCCAAACTGATCGCGTTCTCGAAGCCGCACTCTCGCGCAATGTGCGCCCCGGCGATCGCGCCGGCAACAATGCCTGAAGATGCCAGGCGTGCGGCATATCTCCGCGAGCCCTCGGCCGTCAGAACCCCGCCGCCCGAGTGAAGGATCAACAACTCACCCTCATACCCGCCATCTTTCAATCTTCGGTCAAGAGCGGCAATGTACTGACCAACCACGGGTCCTGTCACCGCGTTGATCATGGCAGTTGAAAAGCGCGGGTGCTCGAACATTTCGGGCACGATCTCTGCCGAGGCACAGACAAAGACGCCCGGGAGTTCGGCTTCCAGGATCTCTCTTGCGCGCGTCTCGTGCGTGACGTTGATATAGGAATTCAGAAAGCAAATTGCCACTGCGTCATAATTACGGCGCCTCAGGATCCGGGCTAGTTCCCGAAGGCCAACCTCGTCGAGCGGCTCGAGGACGTGCCCTGCGTGGTCGATGCGTTCGGCGACCTCAAAGCGATCTCGGCGCCGGATGTATGGGCTGGCAGTATCCTTGTACGCGTCCCAAAGGTCCTCTTTCGTGCCGTCGCGAATCTCGACCACGTCTCGAAAGCCCTTGGTAGTCACCATTGCTGCCCGCGAAAGGCGTCGCGTAAGAAGCGCGTTGGTCGCGACCGTGGTGCCGTGCGTTAGCAGTTTTACGTCAATGGGTTCTATTCCGCCGGCGCGCAAACTTTCGAGCACTGCCAGTTCGGGCTGGCCAGGCGTGGAGGGGACCTTCGCAACATGGCTTCGTCCAGTGCGCTCGTTGAGAAAATACGCATCTGTAAAGGTACCGCCAGTATCGATTGCGACCCGCCACACTCGGCCCGTTGAACTCATTCCTTCGCTCCTGGCTGGAAGATGCGCGCACGCGCCTTAAAAAGCGCTGTGAGTCATATCAGCGGATTTACTTGTTGTCGGGGGTCTTTTCTTCGGCACTCGCGCCAAGGAACAGCTTCCTGCCGTCGGAGAACGTCAGATCACGGCCGTTCGCGCGATTGGCGCCGTCCTTGGCCTGATAGCCTTCCACGATAATCTGGCTTCCTGGCTCGAGCGAGTGCTTGGTGAATCCGCGCCGGAGCAACGCGTTGGGGCTGCCGCCTTCAATCATCCAACTGGTGACGGTGCCGTCTGGATTCTTTACGTCGATGTGAATCCAGGAGTGAGGATTGATCCACTCCATCTTCGTGACCGTGCCTTCGAGCTTCACGGGCTTAGACGCGTCAAATTCGGACGCGAACGAATGGTGCGCCCAAGCGGGGAGAGCGGCCGCGATCAGACAAGCCGCGATGAATTTGATCATTTCCCTTCTTGTTCCTTCTTTCTCTCTTCCGCGCGCGCGCCGCTGAGGTTGTTTGCCATTCCGTAATTGCCTTCGTGGCACGCATATTCGAAGATTGGCCCGTCGACCTTGGTCATTAAAAGCTCGCCGCTCCAGGGACGGGTCCAAGTAGACGGATCTTCCAGTGTGAATTGATAGAGGAGCGTGTCCGCATCCAAGCGCCGGAAGCGTTCCACTACGTGCAGATTCTCGCTGGAGCCGCGGAATGCGGTCTTATCAGTGAAATTCGTGGTATCTACCACCAACGTATCGCCCTCCCAGTGGCCGCGCGAGTCGCCCATCAACTGGCGCATGTTCGCAGGAAGATGCGGACCGCCATCGATGGGAATCATGCGCACATCGTGAATCATTTCCTGCAAAACAGCGACGGAGTTCCCGGCTTCCAAGATCTGCAGATTACCGTTGTAGCTGACTGGCATCATTGGCGGCCCTTCGATGCCCCACGAAATGCAGCGCTCGCCCAGGGGGCGGTTCTCGGCCGAGTCGAACTCATGGCCCTTATTCTTAGCGGCGCGAGCGGCATTTCTCTCGCGAGCCTCGGGCGTCATCGGAGGAATTTGTCCGTCGGGCGGATCTGTGATCAACGAGGTGCGGATGCTGGCTGCGACTTTGTTTTGATTTCTCTCCAAGCCAAATTGGGCCATGTTGTAGTGCACATCGCCGTATGTTCCCGGGCCCTTTTTTTCGTTCGCTAATGCAAGCTTGGCGTAGGCTGCCGCTTCTTCGGGTGTAAAAAACGCTTTGTCACCGAGATCCTTCGGACGTTCCAAAGGAACAGCAGTGTTGTTGGTCCAGTAGCCCTGAAGATCGCGGTGGCCGTCGGCGGTCGGTAGCGAATGTTCGCCAGTCGCTGTGGCGGGCGCGGGTTTCGCAGCCGGCTTCGCAGCAAGAGCTACACCCTGCGCGGCCGCTCCAGCCGCACCAACGCATAGGAAAATAATCACGCTTAGGGTCAGTTGAAAGCGACGGGCCATGATCCTGCCTCCTATGTCAATCTTCTAACACATTTATATGGGTGGAAAGGGGGAAGGTCAAGGCTTAGATTTCCGGCCGCGAACCGGACTCTTGGCTTGCCTGTAAATTAATGAAGATACATCGTTTAATCGGGCCGGCTCATTTCTGAGCGGAGCCCAAGCTTACAGATCTGTTGGAATGTTTCCGGGCGCTATTTTTTCTCAGGCAGCGCAAACACATACAGCGCATTCCCGTACTGCGGGTATCGGACCTCGGGCGCGAGCACGCCGGGGACCATGCGTGGGCTGCCGCCGCCCAATCCGCTCGAGATCGCGATGTACTGCCGGCCAGCGATGCTGAAGGTCAGCGGGAAACCTTGCGCGGAGGTTCCCAGGCGTGTCTCCCACAGAACCTTGCCGGTCTTCACGTCGATTGCTCTGAAAGTACGATCCATGTCGCCGACAAACGCGACGCCGCCGGCCGTCGAAAGCACGGCGGTCATGAAGGGAGAACGCTGCTCGATCTTCCACATTTCCTTCAGCGTCTTGACATCGTAAGCCGCCAGCTTGCCGACGTTGCCGTTGGAACCCGGCGAGTCATAAAAGAGGCGAGTGGCGCCGCCCGCGCTGCCTCCGCCCTCCTTGAGTTCAATCTTTTGCGCGAGCATTTCCTGGCAGCTCTGCGCCACCGGGATGATGATCTGATTGGTTCCCGGATGATAGCTCATAGCATGCCAGTTGTGGCCGCCTTCCGAAGTTGGGCAGCTCTGCACCCACGTGCCGATCTGATTCTCCACGATGTCGTTGCGGTAGTGCGGCTCGCCGGTGGTGGGATCGAACGAATCGTAGATGTTCTGAAAAACAGTCTCCTTGTGACCGAGATACTTGCCGGTGGCGCGATCGTTCTTCCATAAGATGCCATCTTTGCCGGCGCTGAAGACCAGCTTCTGGCCGCCGTCGTCCACCAAAACGCGTTCGAATACTTCGTCCAGGTCGAACGTTTCGCCGGGCGCGTGAGAATAATACCAAGCCAGTTTGCCGGTGTCGGCGTTGAGGGCTACGGTGGAGTTGGCAAACAACGTCGCACCGTTGCCCGACTGACGACTGGCGCGCATCCAGGGCTTGGCTTGCGCAGTGCCCCAGTAGGTCAGATTGAGGTCGGGATCATAGCTCCCGGTGATCCAGGTGTCGCCGCCCGCCCGAAACAGATTCGAAAGTTTGCCCCACGTGTCGCCTCCGGGTTCGCCTTCCTTGGCGATGGTGTAAAAGCGCCAAACTTCTTTGCCGGTTTCGGCGTCATAGGCGCTGATGAAACACTTTTCTTCCTGATACTTCGCGCATCCACCCAAGCCCTGTACCACCAGGCCCTTAATAATCATGGGGCCGCTGCTGGTGGAGTAATTGTTCTGGTTGCGATCGCCAATCACGGTATCCCAAACATTCTTTCCAGTACGGGCATCCAGTGCGTAGAGGTGCGCGTCGCTGGTGGTGATATACAACTTGTCGTGGTAGATCGCCAGTCCGCGCTGAGAATTGCCGCTGGCCGTAGCGCCGATGCGATTCTCCCAGATGAGGTCGCCTCTGCGTGCATCCAGCGCCTGCACGATATTGCCCGGGTTCATCATGTACAACACGCCGTTGTGCACGATGGGCGCCACCTGATTATTTCCGTCATTCATCGCCCACACCCACTGCAGCTCCAGATCCTTCACGTTCTGAGTAGTGATCTGATTCAACGGGCTGTAGTTGGTGGCATGGTAGTCGTGGCGGATCATCAGCCAATCGCTCGGATCGGGATTGCGCAGCATGGCGTCGGTCACCGGCGTAAAGTTCTTCACTTCACCGGTGAGCAGCAGACCTCGGGGACCCTGCGGCTTCCCTTTGCTTGACTCGACGCCCAGCGGGTCATAGAAAGCAGAGCTCGCCGGGGCGGCCCCTTCCACTGCTGGAGACGCCGTTACCGCTTTCTGTTGCCCGCTAGCGACCGAACGGATCGCGACCTTCGTAGCTGCCGTCAGCGGCTGATTTCCGGGGCGCGCGCCGTTAAAATCGAGAATGAATGCGGTGACGTTGACATATGCCTGCTCGCCCAGGGCGCCCGGGTTCGAAGGAGGCATGGCGCCCTCGAGAAACCCAACCAGATCGCTCGGGGTCCGGTCGCCCCAACTGCTCATGAAGAGTCCGCCCGCAAGCGCCGAGGCGCTGTTCTGGCCGCTGAGATCTTCCGCGTGGCAGCCGGAACAGTTGGCCTGGTAGGTAGCGCGCCCGGCTGTAGCCTGCGCCGCCGTGTATATTCCGGCGCCCTGTTGCGCGTAACAGACCACGCCTATGGAACACGCACAAAAAAACTTGCTCAACATCTATTACACTCCTATCGCAACAGCCAGCCCCACAGAACGCCATTGGGGGCCTTCTCGCTATGAATCTGGACATACAGCCCGCCTTTGTGCAGGCTAGCCAACTGCGCGGGCGTCAGCTCGATCGATCCGGTGACAGTCCCACTGGCGGCTTTGGAAATCGTGAGATCGGCAATCGCAGGTCCGCGCACGCCGGCGGCTACTGCGCTGTGGAGACTCGCTGACGTCGCTGCCGAGAGCAACCCATCGAAGGAACCGCTGATCGCGAGTTTTGTTCCGCTGAGCGCGGCCGAGACAGAGCCTGAACCTGCGAGATCGGGGCGCGTCTTGGCGTCTGCCGGCAGCGGCGAGAGGGCCGCCTTGAAGGTTTCGCTTTGCGCAGCAAGCGAAAGCGCGAACCCAATTCCCATGACTGCAACAGCAACTCTCCGATGGAATGACATATCAACCTTTCACTGTACTCTGCTACTCCAGAGCGAATATCCAGACCGAGCCGCCTTCGGGCACTGAAGGAACTCCGCTCACGGTCCGCTTGATCGTGTTATTCATACCGTTCGCATCGCCGCCCCAACCGGAAACCACGACGAGATACTGTTTGCCATCGACGAGATAGGTCGTGACGGGGGCCTCGATGCCGCTGCTGGTCGGAAACTCCCAGAGCACTTTGCCGTCTTTCGCATCGAACGCGCGGACCTTGCGATCATTGGTGCCGCCGCTAATGACTAGCCCCCCAGCTGTGGCGAGCATCGGTCCCCAATTCGGCGACTTCTCGAACTTATGCGTCCATACCTTTTCACCGGTATCGACGTTCCAGGCTTGCACCTCGCCAAAATGATCGGTGGCTTGCGGCTGCACCATACCGCGGCCGAACGTTGCACCCCTGTAAAGGCTGCCCGCAACATAGCTGAGCTCCTGCTCGCCGACAATTGTGCCACAGACGTTGTCGTTCGCAGGAATGTAGATCATGCGCGTCTGCGGGCTGTACGCGATGGGAGGCCAGTTCTTGCCGCCGTGTGAGCCGGGGCAAAATTCGACGGTTTTGTTGGTTCCTGGTTTGTGCGCGGGATCGACGTCTGGCCGTCCAGTAACAGGATCGAGGCCGCGAAATACATTTTGATAGACGTACGGTTTGCCTTCGACGAACTTGATGGCAGCGCCGTCGTTGCCGCGATCGAGGAACCACAGGTAGCCGTTGCGCGCGACGTCGATCAAACCCTTCACGGTATGCCCGCTGCGCTGATAATCGACCAGAATCGGCGGCGATGGCTCATCCCAATCCCACGATTCATTCGGCGTGTATTGAAAATATCCTTTTATCGCGCCCGTCGCCACGTCGATTGCAAGCGTCGAAGCGGTGTACAAATTATCGCCGGGCCGCCTGTCACCCATCCACGGTCCGCCGTTGCCAGTGCCCCAATAGGCGGTGTTTGTATCGGGATCGTAGTTGCCCGTGACCCACACCGGCCCGCCTCCGTGTTTCCATTGATTGCCGCCAGCCGGCCAAGTCTCGCTGCCCGGCTGACCCGGCGCGGGAACCGTGTAAGTGCGCCATTGCTCTTTGCCGCTGTCGGGATCGTAGGCAGCGATAAACCCACGGATGCCGGCCTCACCGCCCGACGTGCCGACCATCACCTTGCCACCCGCGATGAGCGGCGCGAGTGTGATGTAGTAGGCGGCCTTGCTATCGGCAACCGTGGTGGTCCATACCGGGGTGCCCGTTTTCGCATCGAGCGCTACGAGCTCTGCCTCGGCGGCGGCGTAATATACTTTGTCGCCATATAACGCGACGCCACGGCTCACGTCGTGCAGGATAACAGCGCCCTTCGGCCGCGGCTTGCGATAACGCCACAGGATATCGCCTGTCTTGGCGTCGAATGCAATCACCTGACCGTTCGGAGTGGATACGAACATCGCACCGTTATTGATCAATGGAGCTGCTTCGTGCACGCGCGACTCGCCGGTAATTGTCGACCAGACCAGGCGCAGTTTCGATACGTTCGTCGTGTTGATCTGATCGAGCGGACTATAACCCCAGCCGTTATATGTGCGACGAATCATCAGCCAATCGCCGTCCGCGGGGTTTTTCAAGCGCTCGGCAGTGACGGGCGAATAATTCTGCAAAACGAGGGGAACGGTCGTTGGAGCGATTTCTTTCGAGCTCTGCGCCATCAGCAAGCTGACGCTGATTCCAAGTGCTGTGGCGAGACCGCTTGCGATGCGGTTCAAAGCTGGTTTCCGAAAAGCTCTAAGCTAAGGGCGAGTTGAAAGTGACTTGCCATGGCGGGTAACACATTTTATATGGGTGGGCTGGGGCAAGTTCAAGGGTTAGATTTTCGGTCGCGAACCGGGCTGCATGCTCGCCCGTAAATATTTGAATGTAGAAGGGTCAATTGGGCAAACGCTTTTGCCGAGCTCTCCTAAAGCTTACAGATTCTCTGCAAGGTTAACGCGCATCGGCGCGGGTCACCACAGAACCAGCTTTGCAGGTGAAACTCGCAGCGTCGTCCGTACTTCCCTTTCCGTCATATACGGCCGTCTGAGGGAACGGGCAGAGGGGATGGGTCCGCACTACCTTACCAGCTTCCACTCGCGACGCGACGATCTTGTCGGGCGGCTTTCCGCTCTTCACCCATCGTTCGAGCGTTTCCACCTTGTCGAATGTGTCGGCGCCTTCACCGCCGCCGCAGTGGCCCATTCCGGGGACCATAAATAGACGGTACGATTGCTCGACCAGCTTGGCGTCGCCCAACGTATTTAGAACACTGTTGTAATACTTCGGGCTGGAGGCAGCCGACATTTGCTGATCGGACCAGCCGTGATACTGGAGAAGTTTTCCACCTCGCTGGAAGAACGCTTTGAGATCGGGATTCGTGGAGTTGATCGTGCCGCTATCTGCCTTTTCAGCAACTGCGATGTCGCCGGCGAAGTTGAGCGTCCTGTAATCCCAGTCAGGATTCTTGAAGACGATGTACTTGAAGTAATCCGTAGCCACGCTGAACGGCTGCGGCCCTGCCTGCGTTCCCCAGGCAAGTTCGCTGCCCGGGGCAAGCCCCGGAAACACCACTTCTTTTGTGTTCGAATCGACGACTCCGGAATATATTTTCCGCGCGGTTTCGACTTCTGGCGCAGTAAGGCAGCCCTTGCTCTCTCCGGTCTTACACGCGATGGTTGCCGGATTGAAGTTGCACAGCATGGGATTCTCGATCACGCCATCCTTCAAGCCGTCCATCGCATCGCAAGCATCCAGGACGGCTTTGTGAAGAACGGAATATTTCTCCGGCGTCAGCAAGCTGGCCTCGTCATGATGGACCGCCTGCGCCATCCATACACCGCCCAGAGCCCGTCCCGAAAAATCGGCGATGGGATCGCCTGCCACGATGCCATCGTAATCTTCGGGAAACATTTGCGCTTCCTTCAGCCCTTGTCTGCCGCCAGCCGAACAGCCGTTCCACAAAGACAGCTTGGGCGCTCGCCCATAGAACGCTTCGATGATGGTCTTGGACTTCAGGGTCATTTCATGAGCGGCGCGATAACCGAAGTCGATTACCTTTTCCGGATGACCCAGTGCGAAACTGGCGCTGCCGCCTTCATGTCCGGCGTCTGTCATACCGGCCGCAAAACCCCGAAGCAGCGCGGCGCCGAGATATCTGTAATTGATGGATCCGGTCCAGCCTCCGTTTCCATCCGCCTCGAACTCATTGTTCCAGGTGGGAGCTGGTCCTGATGTTGGCAACCAAAGTTCCATCTTTATTTCGGAATCGGGTACAGGTCGAATGGTGGCAGCGACTCGGCAGAAAGCTGGCGCTTGCTTCCAATCGACTGGTGCGCCAAGATCGCGAGCTGAGGAGGCGGGCGGCGTGAAATCGCCGGCTGCTACGGATTGAGCCAGGGTGATCGTGGTGTTCGTTAACGCGAGCGATGCCAAACTCTCGCATGTGGCAGCCGACAAGGGCACCACCGAGCTCAACGCCACCAGCAGAATCGCGAGGATGCCAATAGATCCTGACAAGCGAATTTCCTTTCCAGATCGCAATCGGTATCCATTATATGCTGTCCTCCAACACCGACCTATCGGCCGAGTGTTCGCCCTAAAATCCGGGCAGCCAGACATCGAGAACGGCGCAGCGCTGTTCCTCGCGAACCACGCGGAACGCTTCGCTGAGCGCTTCATCCAGTTCACCAGGCTGGCGTACGATGGCCGCGTACGCGCCGCCGGCCGCTGCCGCGATGCCGGAATAATCCGGTGGTGGGTCGAAGGCCGCTGCAATATCATTCGACTTACTTACAAATCCATCGGGGTGAATGGCAAGCGTGGACATTTTGGGAGCCTTCCAGCCTCGATTGTTGTACACCACCTGAACGAAAGGCGTTTTGTATCGCCCCGCGATCCAGTACGCGGTGGAAGGGATGGAGGCCATGTAAGTACCGTCGCCGGTGAGAGCAACCACGGTTTTATCCGGATTGGCGAGCTTGATTCCTACCGCGGCGCCGGTATTCCATCCAATCGAACCGCCGCCGCCGAAGAAGCTACCGGGCCGGTTGGCGCGGATGTGGTCGGCGATTGTGTTGTGACTGGTGATGCCTTCGTTCAGAACCAGCGCATCCGGCGGCAGGTGCTCGCGTATGCGCGCCGTCAGATACTCGGGCGTGATGATGTCCTTCGCCGGAGTCTCGCGCGCCGCGAGTTCTTTCATGCGGGTCTCATGGATCGCACTGTAGTGCGCCCGCCGCTCGTCAAGCAACGCTTGCTTGATCTTGCCATTAGCCAGGGCGGTAGCAATGTACGCGTTGATTTGCTGGAGCGCGGTGGCGGCATCCGCACGATAAGAGTGGTTCATTGGAAAATACCACAGCGGCATTTGCTGCTTAAGCGGATCCACGTCGATGTGATAAATCTTTGCGGCGTCGCTTGGTTTAGTGATCGTCGGTATCCAGGGCACGTCGCTATCCAGCACCAGCACGACGTCGGCTTCCGACAGAGCTGCGTTTTGTACTGGAGCGTTTACCTGGTTGCCCAGGTACAAGGGATCGTCCGCCGGAAAATCCAGATATGTGGGAACAGAGGTCCACACGCCGATGCTCAGGGTGTGGCACAAGTTCAGAAGTTCCCCGACGGCTGCGGGATTTCTTCCGAGATAACTGCTGATTACCAGCGGACGGCGTGCTGCGATCAGATCGTCGGCGATCAACGCCACGGCCGACGGCTCGATCGCGCCCGGCGCCACTGGGCGCCACAGTTTCGGATCCTGCACCCCGACCGAGGGAACTTCTTCTTCGAGCACCTCGCGGGACGCCGTCAGGTAAACCGGACCCTTGGGATCGCTCTGGGCCAACTGCAGCGCGCGGTGAACAATCTGCTTGATATTTCTGCCAGTGCGAATTTCGTTGTCGTATTTGACGTAGCCGCGCACAACACCTCGTTGATCCAGCACATCCTGCACCCAATGAACCCACTCGTTACGGCTGCCACGAAGTTCGCCTTCCTGGGTGAACGGAGAGATCCCCGCGAACAACAGGACCGGCACGCGCCCCTTGGCTGCGTTATGGACCGCGCCACCAAGCGATTGGGTGCCGCAATCCACGTGCACCAGAACCACCTGTGCCCGGCCGGTGGCTTGCGCGTAGCCATGGGCCGCGCTCATCGCGACCATCTCGTGCGGGCACGTGATCACTTTAGGGACGGGTTGTCCGGCTGCGTGCGCCTCGGCCAGGCTCTCAATAATTGGCGGGTGATCGGTGCCGAGGTTCGCGAAAATGTAGGAAACCCCGGCTTCATGCAAGGCGTTCAGAAACGCAGTGGCGGCAGTGGGCATACCTCGGCCAGTCTATCGCGACTCGTTCGAGTGGGCCGTGGACGAAGCGTCAGAATCCGCTGGCGCGTATCCAGAAACTCTCGATCCACCTGCCTCCAGGGGCCACTGTTTGGAGATCGGAATGCTTGCCTTGGCGCGCCAAGTTGAGTCCGCTGATGATGGCAGTCAGCGGCTCGATGCAGATGAACTCCCGAGGCTCGTCGGGCACAGTCGCCGGCACATAGGAGGGAAGATAAATTGTTGCGACGGGGTATTTCGGACCAAAGAGAGTCTCTATCGCCTTACCACCCGATTCGATCCGGAAGTGCGCGCGGCCTTCGGCATCCCGCTCAAAGCCCGTAAAACCGTCGTCCAAAGTCTGGCCTCGGAGTGGCAATGGGTTGGGTATATCCAGCGGCCGCATTTCGCCGGTCGGAATCTGGCGATCATCCGCAATGACGTGTGTTCGAGCGGCAAGATGCGCGATCCATTCGTCGCGCGGGATGCCGGGAATTTGAAAGTAGGGGTGAAATCCAATAGCGATCGGCATCGGATCCGTACTTAGATTCGTTACGGAGAGCTTCACCTCCAGAACGCCATCCGCCAAGCTGTAGGTCATCTCGTACTCATGAGCAAATGGCCATTGGGCCATCAGATCCGGATATTTCCAGAATTCGAGCCGGCTGGTTATGTGTGCGGAATGGGCATCCGCCTCCATTTCGATAATTTGCCAGAACGGCGAATCCGTGAGTAGCCCATGAATCGGCATCTCGCCGCGAACATTGCCCAGGCTCATGTTGAACGCGTACCGTTTGCCGTTTGCCCAGAAAGCTTGTTCGTCTAACAGGTCGGCCCAAGGCGCCAGAAACGGAATTCCACCTAAGCTGGGGTGCTTCGAATGCTCAGAGAGGTCACCAGGTGGGTAGTACAGAATGTTTTTCCCGCGCACCGTCATCTGATATGCGCGGTTGCCGAGCGATGGCAAGATCGAGACTTCAACACCACTTGCTGCGTCGTTCAAGCGAATGATGGGCACGTCCTGGTGCGACGTTTTGTAGGCGGAGTAGTTCACCAATAATACGCGTCACCAATAGTACGCGCCGACCACTTTGGGCGAACTTGGCGTTCCGGCGATCACTTTTACGTGTAAAACCAGCTGCAGATTCTTCTTCTGCCAATCCGCTGGCGCACCGTTCACGGCTTCGGCGAGCAAGTCCGGGTTACTGACCAGCTCGGCGGCCGCTTCCGTGCCGTATTGCGTAATACCGGCGATCTCGACCAGCATCGCATGGGTGTCGGGATGAAAAACACGCGAGACAATCGCGTAGTCTTCGTTGGTTCTCCGATCGGCCGGGAGATTTGCGATGGTCCAGGGAGTCGGCTTGCCGTTGTCGGTGATGCCCACCCGAGTGCTGGAGACTTCGATGAAGTAGCGCATTTCGCTGCTGATCTCTTTCCACCGAGTGTAGGAATAGCCGATCAGGATGGCGGGCGCGGAGCGTAGATCTTTGAACGAAACGTCGTTGCCAATTCTCACAATATAAGGGCGCTGCATGCGCGTCAGCATGGACGACAGGCGCGCGGTGGCCTGCAGGTCGCCGCCGCCCACAAACTGATCGGTGAGCAGAACGAAATCCTCGGAGCGCGTGGGATCGCCCGCGGCGCGGTTTAGGCCGTAGACGGGAACATAAGCTGCGCAGAGCGAGACCGGCGCCGTCCCATTGAGTACGGGTGACCAGAATTGGTCGAGCGCCGTGGGCGATGAGCGGCCACGCGCGAACCACCACCCGATAGCGGCAACGGCGAGGATCGCGATCGGGATCCAAACCAGCTGATTCCTCCGAGTCCGTTTCTCGGCGCCCGTTCCAGGTGCCGGGGCCGGCGGGGGCGTGACTTCGGGGGCCGTCTCGGCCGGAGCAACATTGATCCAGCGGAATTCGGGAATATAAGTTCCGGCCGGAAGCTCGATGCGAACTGGGTCGGTTGCGCCCTGCCCGGCATAGTAGAGTCCCAGCCGTTTGCGAACCTCGCCGGCTTTCACCCGGACCGTCGCGTCGTCGCTGGGTTCGTAGCTAGTGGAACGGCCGAAGACGTCGATGCCGATGGTCCGCTCTTTGAGCATGTCGGCGCGGCCGGTGAGGGTGTGCTCGACCACGTAGCGGATAAAATCCTGGCTGCGCTTGCTCGAGTGAAATTCGTGGCTAGAGAGGACGCGGTTCAACTCCTGGCGAACCGAGTCTTCCGGAACACGATTGCTATCCTGGGACGCCCCCGGAGCGGCTCCTTGGGCCATCCTAAAACCCCCTATTAATTCTGGATTCGATTGTATCACGCAACAAATTCAAAACAAGCACGTTCGATCCGGTAGTGAACTTTGCGTAACTGGGCGCACAACGGTTGCGAACTGGACAGAAGGTCCAAGAGGCCCCAGGATTTGACGGTGAGGGTGATTTGTATCGGCGCGCATCCCGACGATTGTGAGATTGAGTTCGGAGGGACGGCGGCGAAATTTGCGGCGCGAGGCGATGCGGTCAAATTCGTTTCCGTGACCAACGGCGAAGCGGGACATCATTTGCATCCAGGTCCCCAGCTGGCAACAATCCGTCAAAACGAAGCCAAGGAAGCGGCCCGGCGGCTAGGGATTGCCGCAGCGGAAGTTTTGCAAAATCCGGATGGGCAGCTGGTTCCGTCGATCGGAGCGCGGAATGAGCTGGTTCGGCAGATCCGGGCCTGGGAGGCCGACGTCGTGATCACGCACCGGCCGTGGGATTACCATCCGGACCATCGTTATACCGGGCAGTTGGTGCAGGATTCGGCGTACCTGGTGATGGTGCCGTTTGTTTGTCCCGATGCCAAGGCGCTGCGGCGCAACCCGGCGTTCTTACACTTGGAGGACCCCTTCCAGTCGCCCGTCCCCTTTAGAGCCGACATCGCGGTGAACATCGATGACGTATGGCCGCGCAAGCTAGATGCCCTGGACGCGCATCAGTCACAGTTGTACGAATGGCTGCCATATCTCGATGATGTCCCGGTTCCCTCGGGTGAGTCGGCGCGTCGAGCTTGGCTGGATGCCACCTGGAGTCGTGAACCCAGTGCAGGCTCCCGCGCGGCGCTAGGGCGGAGATACGGAACCGAGGACGCGGCCGGGGTGCGGCACGTAGAAGCGTTTGAGATGTCCGAATACGGGCGGAAGCTGTCGGCGCAAGAACTGGACGAAGTGTTCCCTCGGTGATCCCTATGTCGATAATGCTCGAAGAAACCAGGGATCAACCGGAGGCGCTTAGCCAGACCCTGAGCGGCGCGATAGCGGACGTGGAAGATCTGCGCGGATATTTCCGGAAGCGGCGGCCGCGGTTGATTGTGTTGGTGGCGCGGGGAACGTCGGACAACGCGGCGCAGTTCGGGCGATATCTGATCGAGATTACAACCAGGATTCCGGTTTCCCTCGCCGCGCCGTCGATCCTGACGCTCTACGAGTGCCCGGTGGACCTCAACGACGTGGTGGTGATCGGGATTTCGCAATCGGGCGAATCCACCGACACCAACGCTGTACTGGAGGATGCCCGCAAACAGGGCGCGACGACGATCGGGATCACAAACGATGGAGCGAGCGCGATGGCCGGGATCGTCGAATTTCCGCTGCTGATTGGGGCCGGTGCGGAGATCAGCGTCGCTGCGACCAAGACCTACACCTCGCAGCTATTAGCGTTGTACTTGGTCGCTTATGCGCTCAATGGCGGCATCGAGTTGGACCAGTTGCGAAAGATTCCGGAGTGGGTGCGCGGCGTTCTCGAGCTGGAGGAAGACATCGAAGCGCTGGTGGAGCGCTATTTTTTCATGACGCGCGCGGTGACGGTGGGGCGCGGGTTGAATTATGCCAATGCGCTCGAGTTCGGATTGAAGTTGATGGAAACCTGCTATGTGGTAGCCGAGCGGTTTTCGGCGGCCGATCTGATGCACGGACCCATTGCGCTGGTGGAACGCGCTTTCCCGGTGTTCGTGTTCGCGCCGGCGGGCGTTACCTGGCCATCGATGGCGTGCGTGCTGGATCGATTGCAGGAGTTGAAAGCGGAAACTCTAGTGATCACCGATCCGCGAAATACGGGAGCACGGGACAAGGCTGCGCGAGTGATCGAGATTCCTCAAGCGCCGGGACCGGGCGCTCCGCCGCAGGACCTGTATACGCCGATTCCCTATATCGTGCCGGCGCAATTATTCGCTGCGCACCTGGCGGCGCTGAAGGGGTTGAATCCGGATTTGCCACGAACTCTGAACAAGATCACCAGGACCATGTAGCGCATGGTTCCCAATTACATGGTGTCCAATTAATGGTCCTCACTTGGCTGGATTGGGTTTGGATCGCGCTGTACTTCGTCGCCAACGCCGCCGTTGGTTTTTACTACCGCGCCAGGGCAGGGAAGAGCGTTGACGAGTTTTTTCTGTCTGGACGAAACGTTCCGTGGTGGCTGGCCGGTACGTCGATGGTCGCGACCACGTTTGCCGCCGACACTCCGCTGGCTGTCACCGGAATGGTGGCGCGCGGAGGGATCGCGGGCAACTGGCTGTGGTGGAGCTTTGTGGCCGGCGGGATGCTCACGGTTTTTTTCTACGCGCGATTTTGGCGGCGCAGCGGAGTGATGACCGACATAGAGTTCGCAGAGCTCCGGTATTCCGGCCGGCCAGCGGCGTTTTTGCGGGGATTTCGCGCGTTGTATCTCGGCATTCCAGTCAACTGCATCGTGCTCGGCTGGGTGAACCTGGCGATGGTGAAGATTCTGATGCTGACGCTCGGCGTGACGCGCATTGGGGCGCTCGTGATTGTGCTGGGACTGATCGCGATCACGTCGATGATCTCCGCGCTATCCGGATTGTGGGGCGTGCTCGTTACCGACGTGTTGCAGTTCGTCGTAAAGATGACCATGGTGATCGTGCTGGCCGTCGCGGCGGTCCACGCGGTGGGTGGAATGGACGCGCTCAAGATGAAGCTGGGGGCGATCGACCAGGCGCGCGGAGCCCACGCCGGTTCGGTACTGAACTTCATTCCGGACTTGACCTCGCCGTGGATGCCAATGATGACGTTCTTTGTCTACATCTCGCTCAACTGGTGGGCCAGCTGGTATCCGGGCGCGGAACCCGGCGGCGGAGGATACATCGCGCAACGCATGTTCTCGGCCAAGGATGAAAAGAACTCGCTGCTCGCGACGCTGTGGTTCAACATCGCCAACTACGCGCTGCGGCCGTGGCCGTGGATCCTGGTGGCGCTGGTGTCGCTGGTGGTTTTTCCGGGATTGCAAGATCCGGAATCGGGATACGTGCGCGTGATGATCGCCTACCTGCCGCCGTCGCTGCGCGGTGTGATGCTGGCGGCGTTTGCCGCAGCGTACATGTCCACCATCGCGACGCAATTAAACTGGGGCGCGAGTTACATCGTGAACGATTTCTATCGGCGATTCGTGCGGAAGAACGAGACGGACCAGCACTACGTATGGGTTTCCCGATGGGCCACGGTGCTGCTGACGGTGCTGTCGGCGGTCGTGACGTTCTATCTGGGATCGATCAGCGGGGCGTGGAAGATGCTGCTGGCCACCGGCGCAGGCACCGGATCGGTGCTGTTGTTGCGTTGGTACTGGTGGCGAATCAATGCCTGGAGCGAGATTTCGGCGATGATCGCCGCGGCGGTGACGTCGCTCGCGTTGCAAATGGGGTGGGGGTTGGATGCCGACAAGCCCATCGATTTCGCCTGGATCATGATTCTGACCGTTTCGATCACCACGGTCGTGTGGCTCACGGTAACATTCCTGACTCGGCCGGAAACGAAAGATACTCTGGTGAATTTTTATCGCCGGGTTCGGCCCGGCCGCGCCGGCTGGAGACCAGTGAGCGAGATGGCGCCGGAGGTGGTAAGCGCGGGCGGCGGATGGTTTGACGCACTCGACTGGATTTGCGGCTGCGCTCTGATTTACGGTGCGCTCTTCGGCGTTGGCAAATTGCTGCTGGGTGAGATTGGTCTGGGGTTCGGGTTGCTCGGGATGGGCGCGGCCGCGGGAGCGGTAATCTGGATCGATTTGTCGCGGCGCGGATGGGGAGCTGTAAGCCAATGAAGGCCGTTTTAGTGCTCCTTGTTGTTGCTCCCGCGTTTGCCGCGTTGATGCCGATGCCGCAAACTGTTGTTGCTGGCGAGGGTGGGGTCAAGATCGATTCCAGTTTTGCCGTGCAAACTCGCGGTTATTCCGACGCCAGGCTGGAGCGCGCCATCGTAAGATTGACCGCGCGTATTTCCCGCCAGACCGGAATCGAGATTCGCGGGGGAAAGACCGTGCTGTGGATCGAATGTCGCGCGGGCGGAGCGCAATATCCGGCGCTAGGCGAGGATGAATCCTATCGGATGGATGTGTCGGAGGAGAGCGCGCGAATCAGCGCTGCCACGGTCAGCGGGGCCCTGCGAGGCATGGAAACATTCGCCCAATGGATTGATTTGGGCCAGGACGGGTTCGAAGCGCGCACGGTTCACATCGACGACGCCCCAAGATTTCCGTGGCGCGGGTTGATGTTGGATGTCTCACGGCATTGGATGCCGATCGACGTGGTGCTGCGCAATCTGGACGCGATGGCGGCGGTGAAGCTCAACGTTTTTCATTGGCACCTTTCCGACGATCAGGGCTTTCGCGTGGAGAGCAAGCGGTATCCACGCTTGCAGGGACTCGGCTCGGATGGTCACTTCTATACGCAGGCCGAGGTGCGGCGCGTGATCGAGTATGCGCGGGATCGCGGGATTCGGGTGGTTCCCGAGTTCGATATGCCGGGACACACCACCAGCTGGTTCGTCGGATATCCGGAACTCGCAAGCGCCCCTGGCCCCTATCAAATCGAGCGCACGTGGGGAGTTTTTCAGCCCACCATCGATCCTTCGCGCGATCAGACCTACGCATTTCTGGACCAGTTGATCGCCGAGATGGCCGCGCTGTTTCCGGATCCGTATTTTCACATCGGCGGAGACGAGGTGGATCCCACGCAATGGAACAACTCGACCGCCATTCAAGCCTGGGCGTTGCCCAACGGTCTGAAGGACGCGGGCGCGATTCAAGGGTACTTCATCCGCCGGGTTGCGAAAATCGTCGCGCGGCACGGCAAAACAATGCTCGGCTGGGACGAGGTGTTCGATCCTACGTTGCCGCGCGAAACGGTAATTCAGTCCTGGCGCGGGCAGGCGTCACTAGCGGAAGTGGCTCGCGCAGGGTTTCGCGGATTCCTGTCGTTCGGATATTACCTGGATCATTTGCAGCCGGCCAGTTCATATTACGGCGATCGATCCGCTGAACGGAGCGGCGCGCGAATTGAGCCAGGATCAGAAGGCACGGATATTGGGCGGCGAGGCGTGCATGTGGTCGGAGTATGTGGATCCTGAGACCATCGATTCACGAGTGTGGCCAAGCGCGGCGGCCATTGCGGAACGGCTGTGGTCGCAGTCCTCAGTGACAGACGTTGATTCGATGTACGAGCGATTGGACCAGGCGAGCCGGATGCTGGATTGGGACGGGCTGAAGCATCGGGTGAATTATGAACCGATGCTGGAACGGCTGGCTGGAGAACGCCCCGTGGATTCGCTGCGGATTTTAGCGGATGCTTCGGAGGCCTTGGGGATTGAAGGACGGCGCGATGCAAGGCACTATACGAGTTTGGTGGATTTGAACCGTTTCGTGGATGCGGCCAGGCCGGAGAGCGAGAGCGTTCGTCGGATGGAGCGGGCGGCCAGAAAGGTTTCGGCGACGCCGGATGGATCAGGACCCACTGGATCGGCGGCGGAACTTGCGGAATTGCGATCGACGCTGACCGCGTGGGCCGAGAATGACTCCCGACTTCAGCCTTCCGGCGAACTTGCGGGTTTATCCAAGAATCTTTCGATTTTGGGATCCATCGGTTTACAGGCTTTGGAATATTTGCGGACAGGCCAAGCGCCTCCGGCGGGTTGGATCGACCAACAAATGGCGCTGCTGAAGCAGATGGATAAGCCTGAGGCCGAAGTGAATTTGGCGGCCGTGCGCCCGGTGCGAAGTATTGATCGAAGCGACCGCGCGGCAGCATTCGATCGGTGGCAACAAGTGATTGAAAGCAGTAGCGTTCGATAACGTAATGAACCTAGGTGTAACGCGGCTGCAACCGTTGTGAACTGGACAATATGGCGGGCGAGGTTCACGATTGGCGAGAGCCAGAGCCGGACATGGAAAAAGACGGAAGATCGAAAGGGGCACTATGAGAACAGGCGAATCGCGACGAATTTTCTGCACAGCGTGGATGGTATGGATGGTAATGGTGGCGCTGTTGATTGCGCCGTCCGCGCGCGCGCAGCAGGCCACTGGAGTGATCACGGGGGCGGTGACGGATCCGTCGGGCGCGCCAGTCGCCGGAGCTTCCGTCACGGTTACGGATACCGAACGCGGCACCAGCCTGAGGGCCCAGACCAATACGGACGGCCTTTACAATTTCCCACAGCTTCCCATCGGCCAATACAACGTGCGAGTGGAAGCCAACGGATTCCAGAGCTCGCTGCGCAACAATGTGACGCTGGAGCTGAACCAGACCGCCACCGTGGATTTCAGAATGACGATCGGCCAGATTTCGCAAACCGTGGAGGTGACCGAGACTGCGCCGCTGTTGCAGACCCAGACCACCGAAGTGTCCTCGGTAATGGAGGCTTCCGCGATCGAGAATCTGCCCCTGGAGACGGGCAATTATAATCAGCTCACTCTGCTGGTGCCGGGGTCAGTGACCATCAGCCCAGCGTCCTTCAATACCGGCCTGAAGACCTTTAACGCAGCACGGCCAAACCTGAACGGCAATCGCGAGCAGGCAAATTATTATTTGCTGGACGGCATGGAGAACATGGAATTTGTCGACAACAACGTCGCTTATTCTCCGAGCATCGAGGCAATTCAGGAATTCAGCGTGATCACCAATAATCCGAGCACCGAGTTCGGGCAGTTTCTGGGCGGAGTGATCAGCGTCAACTTGAAGTCGGGAACCAATCAATTCCACGGCTCAGCGTTCGAGTATTCTCCGCAACGATTTCTTCAACGCCAACGAATGGTCGAACAATTTTAACGGGCTGCCCACGCCGCGCGAGCGCTGGAATGACTACGGCGGGGCGGTAGGCGGTCCGATCAAGCACAACAAGCTGTTCTTTTTCGCGGATTATGAGGGATCGCGCTTCGATCTTCCGGCGACCCCGCAAGCCAAGACCACTTTCACAGCGGCGGAACGGACCGGCAACCTGACGGATCTGGGACTCACCTTGTACTATCCAGGCGCAGTGGATGCGAGCGGCAACCGAATTCCGATGCCGTCGAACTTAAACGATGCGGCGATTTGCGGAGCGGGCCAGAAGATGGGCGTGGATCCTTGCATCACCGGGATCAGCCCAACGGCGCTGAAGATCGCGAACGCCTTGCCGATGCCAAATCTTGCCGGGGCAGGCCGGCGGAACCATCAATAATTTGAGCAATACCGTGGACACCTACACGCACGGGGATCAGGGCGATATCAAGGTGGATTGGGTGCCCGACGACAAAGACCGGATCATGGCGCGATATTCCCAGCAGCACGTCGTAAATCCGACCGTGAACAGCCAGCCCCTGCTCTACAGCGGCAGCGGCAGCAACGTTTTTCCAGCTCCAGCAGGCAGTGCTCGATTAGACGCACATCTTCAGCGCCTCATTCGTGAACGACGCTCGCGTCGGAATGAATTATTATCCGGCCGACGCCAACATTCAGCAGCTTTCCACCACGGCGGGAGCGGGTCTTATTCCGGGACAGCCCACGCAGTACCTGCCAGGTCTGTCGTTCGCCAACAGTAACATCGGCGGAACGCTGAATGGGCCGTTCGCGTACGGCACCAGTGACGCGCCGGAGATATTCCATCAGACGTCCATCCAGTTCTCCGATGCGGCCACATGGACGCACAGCAAGCACAGCGTTCGCTTCGGATTTTCGGCCAACCGGTATCGCAACAATTACGTTCCGGCGACCACCAGCGACGGCGCGGCCGGACAGATCAGTTTCAGCGGAACCTACAGCGGCAATTCGATCGCGGATTTCTTTCTGGGCTTGCCGTCGTACATGGGGTACGGCGAGGGATTCTCGGGAACCGTTGGACAGCGCAACGAGGCGCTGGGCGCGTTCGTTCAGGACGACTGGCGCATCACCTCGCACCTGACCATCAACTACGGATTGCGCTGGCAGCTGTTCACGCCAATTTACGAAGTCGATAATCGCATGACCAATTTCGGCGAGTACAGCGGCCAGATCGAGCTCGCCGGCGTGGACGGCAACAGCCGCGCTCTCTACAACCAATACAACGGCATCGCGAACTTTCTGCCGCGTGTCGGCTTGGCGTGGAGCTCCCGATGAGAAGACAGTGATTCGCGCCGCGTTTGGCCGCACCAGCTTCCAGGAAGGCACGGGCGAATACAATCGCCTGGCGACCAATGCTCCTTGGAATGTCGATCTGGTGGGCCAGTGGGGCGCGACTAACACCGCCGGCGCGATTCCGGCGAATCAGATTACGCTCGATCAGGGCTTCGGCGCGCTCGGCTCGGCCACCGGCTGCACGGTAGCCAATGTGACGTCGGCTCCGGCAGCATGTTTCGCGGGCGTTCGCATTCACGCCACCGATCCCAACTATCGTCCAGCGGTCTCCAATCAATGGAATATCACCATTCAACGCGCAGTTGACCACGCAGTTTGACTGCGCAAGTGGGCTATGTCGGCCAGCACAGCGATCACCTGGCGGCGATCTACGATATGGGACAGAACGTTTTGATTCCGGATCCTGCTCCCGGCGGTCCCTATAGCGAGCCGGGCCCCTATCTCGCCGGGAATCCCACGCTCAAGTTCGACGGCACCGGGCAGCAGCGGCTGAACACGTCGACGGCGGTTCAGAATTACGACGGTCTGCAGATGCTCGTGCGGCAGCAGTTGTCGCACGGCCTGTCGTTCCAGTTCAATTACTCCTGGGGCAAATGTTTGACCGACAATCAGGGCTATTACGGGCGCTACGGTAACGCATCCGGGTCGCAGACCACCGCCGATGTTGCGTTCCAATCGTACGTGTACAATGTGCGCGGCCTGGATTACGGATACTGCGACGCCGACATTACCAATTCGTTCACGGCTTATCTGGATTATGCCCTGCCGTTCGGGCACGGGCAGGCATTTCGGGAACAACTCCAACAAATTCGTCAATGCCGTTATCGGCGGCTGGCACTACGACACCATCGTGACGGTACATGGCGGATTCCCGATTTCGATGATCCAGTTCGGGTACGATCCAACAGGCGCCTATTTCCAACCCCGGCCGGATTGCAACTCGCCATCGATCGCGACCCCGTACAAGAATTTCGTCGGCGGCGGATATGTCTGGTTCGATCCGACGACGATGTCGATTCCCGGGCCGGGGCAACTCGGAACCTGCGGAATTTCGACCGAGCGTGGCCCCGGAATCAAGCAGGTGGACATGAGCCTCACCAAGACATTCATGATCACCGAGCGGCAGTCCGTGCAATTCAGTTTCGAAGCGATCAATGCGTTCAACAGCCCGATCTTCGCGTTGAACGGATACTCAACGGACGTTTATCCCGGCGGCGGGATCAATAAATCGGAGTACGGCAGCAATGCAGCGTACACGGCAAGCATACCGACGGGGGTTGTAAACACATCGCTCGGAGCGCGAAATCTGGTGTTCGCTCTCAAGTATCGCTTCTGAAATGCGACCGGGGCGGGCGAGGGCGCCCGCCTGGTTGGTCCTCCGGGAATTGCGAGCACGCGACAGTCGAAGCCTATCTTGCCACGAGATTTTCACCGGCTGATACCCCGGAGAGAATGATCTTTCCATCGCGGGACAGAATACTAGTGGCATTCCCCTGGTTGGAGTAATCCTTTGAGCGGCAACCCTTCACAATGACCTCATCACCGACCTTCAGCGAATTTCGGGTCCAGCCGGATCTCATCAACGTATTGGGGCTGCCCAACTCAAACACCCAATTCGTGATTCCGCCGGAATCGTCTTTCGCATCCATACGGAAGCGTGCATGAGGGTTCATCCACTCGAACTTAGTCACCGTGCCGCGCAGCGTGATGGGCTTCGAGGCGTCGTAGTCCGCGGCCAGCGAGTGATGCGCTAGAACCGGCGGGGCAATGATCGCAAGTTCAGAGGCAAGAATCAGCAAGAACGGCAGCTTTTTCACGGTGCGGGAGTCGTGGCAGCTTGAGGGGCCTTCCCCTCGTCAGGCTCGTAGTATCCGATCAGCCTGCCGCAAATCGGTATACTCACCCACAGGATCAGCGAAAGCACGGCGGCAGCTTTCGCGCGTGTGGGTATTACTAGAGACTTGTCCAACTCCTCAGGGTGGTCGTAAACGATGGGTTTAAAAATCAGCGCATGAACGCCGACCAGCAACAATAGCGTCATCTTCATCCAGAAATAGGGATTGGGATAATACGTCGGCGCTTCCGAGCCGGCCATGAGAAGCCCGCAGGTGACCATAATCACGAAGCCAATACGCTTATAAGCGCGCAGGCCTCCTACAACGTCCGCTATGCTCTGATCGCGCAAGGCTACGCCGAGCAGGCGCAGATCGGTCATCAGGATCATGCCGCCGAACACCGCGATGCAACTCAGGTGCGTGGCCATGATGATGGGATAGACCCACGGCGTCTGCTCAACCCAGGTCATAAAGCTAGTGCTCTGAATCGATTCGCAGATGGAATAGAGCGACATTAAATATTACGCAAGAAGTCCGATGAAGAGCCCGCCCACGACCACCGAGACCCACAGCAAAACCGAAATAGCTCCCACCACGACGCCCACGCCTGGGGACGGCGATGACGAAGCCACCTTGTAGTGGACGGTGTAGTTATAGAGGATCGCGATAAGCAGCACGATTGCCTTGAACTGGAACCAGCCTCCCAAGTAATACATGCGCGGATCCGACAAAAACAGCGCCATCCCCGCAAGCACGGTAACCGTCAAGCCGATCAATGTATAGACCCACGTGTCATGCAGCAGTTTGGCGGAAGTTGTCCGTTGAAACGCCAGCCCTAGAAGACGCAGGTCCACGATCATAATCGTCCCAATGGCCACCGCGAAAAAGACGATATGAAAACATTCCGCTATCGCGAAGCCCCATTCGGTATTATTCAGCAGGTCGGCAATTGCGTTCGATTGCAGAAAAGCCGGAGACACCATCACTTTGCGTCCATCTCACTTTGCATCCTGGATGGTCAGATCCACCTTCTCATCCCCCGCCAGCATCTTCGCATTGTCGTAAAATCCGGCGGTGACTAGATGAATCTGCACCTCCTTCTTGCCTTTGTTTTCCCAGAACCAGCCATGGATGCCGGTGGAGGGCGCGCTGAACGAGCCGTTGGAATGGTCCGAGCCAGCCTGGTCGTTGATTTCGTAGCTTTCGAAGTATTCTTTGTTGGGCTTGTTGTCCGGCTCACCGTGGAATTCGAACGCTACTGGCGCCGTGGCTTTCCAGGAGTAAACCATACCCGCGCCTATCTGCATATGGTATTTGATTTCGACGCCTTCGCCGGGCATCAGCGAAAGATCCTCGCTGTCGGTTTTGAAAATCCCGGGCTGCGCGGTGTAAATGCCGGCTGGCGCCGCTACCGGACGCGCGCCAACGGTTTTCGGCTCGGGCTTTGATTCCGTGGCTTTGGCAAGATCGGTTAAGTGAAGGAGCGCACCAGTTTTCAGCGGATCGATTCCATACTCGGCGGGTAACACGGCGCTAAAGAGAAGTATCAAAGCGACAACCAATGCGATGCCGGTCGCCTTCGCGATCGCCTTTTTCGAAGGCGCTTCAATCTGCTGCGGTTCCTCTTGTTCGACCATATATGTTTTTCTACGCTGGATCTTTCTATGATGGACGCGCCGCTACAAAATATCCGGCCACTTGGTATCCGACCAAAACGAATCCAACCGTCATCAGCACGGCGTTCGCGGTAAACGCCTGCCGCAGGAAGCCACTCTGTGTCCGCCAAACGCTGAGTGCGATCAGCACGGCAGTCAGTGCCAGCACCTGTCCGATTTCTACTCCGACATTGAAAGAAATGATGTTCGTAATTAACCCGTTCTTCGCCAAGTCCAGCTCTTGTAGCTTGGTCGCCAGACCGAATCCGTGGAACAGCCCAAAGATCAAAACAGCAACCTTCGTGTTGGGTTCGAATCCGAGGAACCGCCGGAAACCGTCCATGTTGTCGAAGGCTTTATAGACCACCGACAACCCAATGATGGCATCGATCATGTAGGGATTCGCGTGAACTCCCCCAAGCACACCACCCAACAGAGTGATACTGTGCCCCAGGGTAAAGAGGCTGACGTACTGAACGATATCTTTCAGCCGGTAGAGGAAAAAGATCACGCCCACCAGGAACGCGATGTGGTCATATCCCGTCACCATGTGCTTCGCGCCCAGGTACACAAAGGCCGCGATCGCAGCGCCCTGATTCGATTGCACGAACGAAGCATCGCGCTTCGACACGTTATGGGCGCCGGCGGCGATCGGAAATACGAATGCGGAAAGGATCAGGACAACGGCTACGAAAGCAGCGGCCCGGCTGCGGAAAGATATCACTTGCATCGGTCTGCCAGGTCGGCCTTTTCACGCCACTTGTCATGGCAATTGGAGCAGGCTGTGCTCAGGTCCCCCGCCGCCGTTAAGATATTGTCCATGTTCTTGGACTGCGCGGCCTTATACGCTTCCATGCTGGCGTCTCGAAGCCCCTGCACGAACTTTGGCCAATCCGGGTTGTTGATTGGAACAGGCAGCCCGTTGGAGCACTTGCGGCCCGGGACGATGAGAAGATTAGCTGCCTCCGACAGCGCCAAAGCGCTATTTTCCACAGCGGCCCATTTTCCATAGGTGTTAGCGAGCGGATCTGTCGCCAGCGAGGGGTCTTTGGCAGGTTTGACGTCGGCCGGATTATCGTTCTGGGCGAAGAAAATCACGTTGGAGTTGGGAAACAAAACGCCCCTCATCAATTGTGCCAAGTTCGCGTAAACCTTGGGGGCTTGAGCACCCGTGCTCGGCTTGGCCTTCGCCGGCGAGGCAGCGGGAGCTTGCGCATCGCAAAGTCCGGCGAGTGTTAATATTCCGCCCCATGTCAGACAAAACAGAATTGCTCGAGCGGGCGGTATGTTCCATTTAGCCATTGCGACAGAAAGCTTATCATCGAGTAGCAGCAAACCTAGCGGTTCAATAGTCAGGATACGGTCAGTGACCGGTCACTCACCACTGGAAACCCCTGATTCTTCGACCTTTTGAATCTACGCTCCAAATCGCCCCTGAATTAGAAAAAAAACTTCGCCGCTACTTGTACTTCCCGCGGCGGAGCGGCGTTTACAACCTGGCCGAACAAATTGCTGCTGATGTCGCCATCCACAGCGATAGGCCCGAAGAAGTTGGCGTGATTAAACGCGTTGAACGCTTCCAGTCGAATTTGAAGATTCTTGGTCTCGGTAAAGTTGAACGTCTTGAGCAGCGCCAGGTCGAAGTTGATCTCTCCCGGTCCGATGAATGAACGGCGGAGGCGTCCCCGGGCGTGCCCAGCGCATTCAAGCGTAAACGCGTTGATATTGAAGTACGGCTTCCCATTTCTGCCGGCATTGCTGTTGATATCCAGCGGCTGGCCGTTGTAGTCGGGCAAGTCCAAGCTATAATTATTCACGCCGTTTGGATTGCTTCCCATCAACGAATTGTCGCCGTCGGAGTGCAGCGAGACCGGAAAACCGCTGTTGATGCGCGTGATTCCCGAAAACTGCCAGCCAGTGGTCAGGCCACGGATGTGTTGAAAATTGTCGAACGGAAGATTGTATTGGAAGCTAATGACGAGATTCTGCGGGATATCGAAGGCCGAAAGCGCGCGCGTGGCGGAAAAGTTATACGGGTTCCCAGGATCGGAAATGCTGGACGCCTGATCGATCGACTTGCTCCAGGTGTATCCGGCCAGGAAGCTCAGGTTCGGCGTGGTGTAGCGTAGCGTGACCTCGAGCGCGTTATAGTTGGCGTTCCCGATCGTGGCATCGTAATCATCGTTGCCGAAGTCCGGTCCCAAACCTTGACGCGTTCCGTTATAGACTTGTCCGTTCGCGCTGTAGTACGTGGTTTCTTCGCCGAATGGCCCGCACGTTGGCGTTCCCGGCTTTACTTCGTTCGGCTGGCTGAGAGACAGACACAAGCCCGGATTGCCGGGGTTGGCGGAGTAAACCAGTAGCAGATGATGCGACTGGTTGCCGACGTAGCTCGCGCTGAGCATCATTTTTTGGCCAAATTGCCGCTGGAACGACAGAAAGTAATGCTCGGTATAGGGATAGGTGTCCCATGGCACGGGAGCAGTCATGCCCTGTTGCGGTATGAAATGCGAGAAAGTTGTGAGTGCGTGTTCGGATTTTTGATGGATGTATTCAGCGACGGGACATTCAACGGAAACGGGTTGCCGAGGAACGACCCATTTGCGGCCGTCATGTAGGGCTGGGCAAACAGCGACGGGCCAGGGCTGGTGTAGCTCAATCCATAAGGCGGTTGCGGCTCATCGACCGCCATGGTGTTGCCTTCAATCACCGAATAGTAGATCCCATACCCGGCGCGGATGCTGCTGTTTCCCGGACCACCAGTGATCTTTCTGAGAAGACCATCCGTCGCACCCGGCGAATACGCAATCCCGAGGCGCGGCGAAAAACGGTTGCTCGACGGAACCAAGGTGCTCGGGACGCCCTTGTCGCCGACGTAAACCAGGCTCGGGAAAGCTTGGGTGAAGACCTGTGATTGCTCTCCGGGAAGGAACGTGGGAATCTGACGGTATTTCTCGGACCAAAATGCCATCCAGTCCCACCGGACGCCATAGTTGATGCGTCAGGTTCTTCGTCACACGCCAGCTATCCTGCACGAAACCGCCGGCGTAATGATGGCGGAGATAGTACGCGTTGGAGCTGGCCTGATTGTACAAGCTGTCGACGCCGACGAAAAAGTCCGCAAATTGGTTGCCGGTTTCCTGCCCGGCAAAAGCGAAACCTCCGTTGGCTTCCGGGTTCGGGTGGACGTTGACCTGTTCGTAACTGCCAACAAAGCCGGCCTTGATCGTATGGGTTCCGGTGACCTTCGAAAAGATGTCGTTCCAGGCATAAGTATTGTTGTACTGCGAGAGATTCGTAATGGGGACGCCCATGACGAAGGTATTGAAGATCACGTTTTCAACGCCTTCATATTGCGGAAGAAGAGGAACGATACCGGGCGTTCCGACACCGGTCTCAAAACCTTGTGAAGACAGACTAACACCAAGACCGCCGGACGGTTGGCCTACTACATTGGCGTCGCGCATAAAACTGATCCGAGCTTCGTTGACCATGGTCGGACCGAAAGTCTTAGTGTCGGCGAGGCTCAGGAGTTGCGAACGGCCAAAAGTGATTCCCGCAAAGCCCGGAACCGTGGCCCCACCTTGGCCGCTGGGATACGGGTTGCTCAAGTGGTAGTCGTCGAAGAAATCGTACACCGAGATCGTTGCCCCAGCGGCCGGCATCCGCATCGATCCGCATGCTGCCCTTGTCGTCGCGGAGAATCTCTCCATAAGCGCCGGTGGTAAAGGTGTTCGGCCCGTCATTGGGAAGCGGAATGTATGGAAGCAGATGCGAAGAGGGAGCTGCCCAGGCCGACTGTGGAATAATCGCGCCGGGAAAAACGCACGTGGCTGAACTGCAACCGGGCGTGTAGTAAGGTTCGTTCGCGGTGACGTTATAACCAAGCTTGTTCGTCAGGATATTCGCGATGTACGGCCCACTCACCGTACCCGAAAGCGAGCTCGCTGCGTCGGTGAAGTTGCCCGCACGTTCGGCCAGCGTTGGAACCTGTATCAGTCCGGAATCGAGACCCTGCGCGTTCCGAGTCCCCTGGTAATCGAGAAAGAAGAAGACTTTGTTCTTCTTGATGGGGCCGCCCACCGTACCGCCAAACTGATTTTGCCGGTAAAACCCACGCTCCGGCGAAAAGAAATTGCGTGCGTCCAGATCCGTGTTTCTCAAGAACTCGAATGCGCTCCCGTGAATCGAGTTAGACCCCGACTTGGTGACCACGTTGACGATGCCGCCGCTGTAGTTCCCGTACTCGGCGTCGAAGTTGTTGGTCAATACGCGGAACTCAGCGATCGAATCGAGATCCGGGATGATGGCAGTGCCGCCGTTCATCAACTCTTTGACATCGCCTCCGTTCACCAGGAATCCATTGGCATCCTCGCGCTGGCCGCTGATGGATTGATTGCCCGGATTCAAGCCCCCTGACGGGGAGATGGCCACCGACGCGCCCGCCATGACGACGGATTGGCCCGTCTGAGTCGACATCGGAACGATGCCCGGCTGCAGCGCCAGCAAATCCGTGTAGCTGCGGCCATTCAGGGCGACCGTCGTCATTTCCTTCTGGCTAACGACTTCGCCCACCTGTGTGCTGGATGTCTCCACGTGTACTTCATTGGCGCTTTCGGAAACCGTGACTTGCTCGTTTTGCTCTGAGACCTGAAGGCCAAAGTCCATACGAACAGCCGCATCGGCATCTACCGCTATGCCGGACTTCTTTTGCGGCGCGAACCCCTGCAGCTCAACCTGGATGTCATAGCTCCCGACAGGAAGGCGGGGGAAATTGTAAAATCCTTGCGTATCCGTGACCACCTTTGTTTGCGAGCCCTGGGCCGCGTTGGTGGCGGTCACAGTTGCACCAGCGATCACAGCTCCCGTGGGATCGGTTATTACTCCAGAAATGCCTCCCGTCACGGCGCACCACGCCATCGCGCCAGTAGCAAAGAACAGGCTCGCGGCCTCGAGCACGGTTCTAAACGCTTTCGTAAAGCTCAACTTGTGAAGCAACACTTTCTCCTCGGTATTTTTTCGCCATCATTCTTGTTACGTTCACGGCCGAGGATTAGATTCCGGCGGCGTCCCGGCTAGTACTTTCCGTCCGTTCGCTAACCTGACTTCCCGGGCGGAGGCCACCGCGGCGCCATCCCTGGCCGGAAAGGCGACCACCGTCACGCGATCGCCGACCTTCAGCGAGTCCCTCAGCCACCCGAGTCTTGCCAGGGTATTGGGCCCGGCGCCTTCGAAAGCCCAATTCGTCACCTTCTCGTTGGCATCCTTGACGTCGACATAGAAGTAAATATGCGGATTGCTCCATTCCACTCTGGTAACTACACCTGCGTACGTGATCTGCCGGTTCACGTCAAACTCCGCCGAAACCGAGTGGTGCCCAAAAATTGGGGCCGTCGCCAACAGCAACAGACCCCCAGGGAAGAAAATCGCCAGCTTGCATGCCATGTGAGAATCGGTACTCGCTGAATCTGGTCGAGACTAGCATGGGTATGGCGTGATAACGCAGAGTATAAGGTCAACTCGCGGTCAATGACTCTGAAAGCGTGGTCAGTGACCGGAGAACCTTATTGTTTTCAACGATCTTGCCGCTGTAGCCGGGGGTGCTTTCCCTTTAAAAACGGTAGCGAATGGTCCCCGTTACGTTAATCGGCTGACCCGGATAGACCTGCGTGTCGTCGATGGCGCTGACCCAATATTGTCGGTTGAACAAATTGTAGACGTTCACGTCGTATTCCCATCTTTTCCGGCGATACTGCACTGCCGCTTCGAAGGTGACAAAGCCAGGCATAAAGAACAGGTCGTATAGGTCGGTTGCTCTCCGGCTGGCGTAGCGTTCCCCCACCATCACGAGAAATCCCTTGGGCAAATTGTATGTCACCCAGGTCCTCTCGGTTTGCTTGGGAACCAGCGGCGGCACGTTACCCTGGAAATTCTGGTCGACGCTATACCCGCTGAAGTAGCTCGGCACCACGAAATTGCCGAAGGTCACGTCTGTGTATCCATAACTCGCAAAGAGGTTCAATTTCTGAGTGACCCGCGCCCGGAGTTCCACCTCGGCCCCGGAGGAATTCAGTCTGTTGCCCTGGAAGATGAATCCGTTGGCCTGCGCTTCCGCCACGTTGAACTCGGTGATGTGGAAATAAGCCAGGTTCAGGCTCACCCGATCTTGAATGAACTTGAAGCGCGCTCCGCCCTCGAATTGCTCGCCGGTTTCCGGTTTCAGCTCGTTACCGGCCAGCGAGAGCTCCGTTTGCGCCGTGAACGATGTGGCCCAGTTAGCGTAAAGAACCATGTGGGGGAACAGCGGCGAGATGATCCCCGCGCGATAGGTGAAGGGGTTTTGCGCGAACCTGTCCTGCGGGCCACCGTACTGCCAGACTCCGTTGACCACCGGATAATCGAAGTCGTAGTGCCGATAGGCGTCGTAACGTCCTCCCAAAAGCAGCTGCAATTTCGGGTGAATGTTCCAGAAGTCCTGGAAGTAGAAGGCGTTCTGCGTGTTGTTCAGCCCATCGTAGCTGCTGGCCAGAAAATTCGTCACCGCCGTGGCAGTGTCCACCGGATTGTAAAGGGGAATGGAGGGGATCGGCAGGTTCTCCGCCTCGTCGCTGCGCTCAGTCTTGTGGTAGTACCGGTCGAATTCATAGCCGATCATGAACTGGTGTTTTCCCAGCAGGTGGAAACTGCCCTTGAAGTCGGTCTGGCTGAAACCCGTGAAGTCGTGGTGAAAGAAGAAAAGGCTGAAGGTATTCTCGTTGATGCTGGGGCCGCGCAGCACCTGGTAGGGAAGACTGGTCACATCAATGGCGTTTCCCTCATTCTCCCAGTATTCATCGCTTCCGTATTGGAATTGGGCCGACGACCGTAGTGTCAGATTCTCGCTGAAATCGTGCTCGTAGAAGATTTGCCCGATCGGCGAGTTCAAATTCTCGAAGTTGCCCGGCGTGTTGTAGCGATTGTTGATGTTGATGTTCGGCGGGATGACGAACCCGTAAGGGGTGGTCGCCGTGAGCGGATTGGCCAGCGGCAAAAGGGGAACGCCCGCGTCCATGTCGAAGTGGTCGTCGTTCCAGTTGACGTTGAAGCGCAGACGATCGCGCGACGTCATCCGCCAGAACAGCTTTGGCACCAGGTCGAAGCGGTTGTAGCCCGCCCCTCGGAAGCCGTCGCTATGCGTAAAACCGACGTCAATCCTATAGAGCAGGTTTTGCGATGTTCCCAGCGGTCCCGTTGACCCGAACTCGAATCCGCCGGTGCCCCACTGCCCGCCCCGGAGGACCAGTTCCTGCTGCCTGGCGTCCAGTGGTTGCTTCTCCACAATATTGATGGTTCCTCCGGGATCCTGTGTTCCATAAAGCATCGATGCCGGGCCCTTGAGGACGTCCACTTCCTGGACGCTGTTGACCTGGGAATCCGAGCGGTTGCCCTGGATAGGAATGCCGTTCAGCAGTATCGCCGAACCGGGGTCCTGGTCCATGACCAGGCCGCGAAATTCGAAGTAGTTCAGCGAGCCGTATTGCGTCCAGGCATTCGAGGCGGGAAGGTTGTTGATGGCGGGGACGATGCTCGTCAGGTTCTGCTCCTCGATCAAGTCTCGCGATACGGTGTTCACTGTCACGGGCAGGTCTGATGCGGGAATATCCGTCTTCGAGGCGACGTTCTGATCATCCACATGAGCCGTAACGGTCACAGTCGAGCTGAGCGCCTGCGGCGGCAGGGCCGCGTCCACGGTCACGGTTTGCCCTGCGGCTACCACCACGGCGTCTTTTCTCACGGACCGAAAACCGTCGCGGCTGAATTGCAGCGTGTATGTCCCAATCGGAATGTCAGCAACCCGATAAGAACCGTCGTACCGGCCTACAACTTTCTTGACGGTTGTGCCCTGAGAATCCAGAACCTCGACCGTAGCTCCCGGCAAAGATAGATTTTGACTGTCGGATATTGTTCCTCTAATCGTTCCCGATGCGCCGCTCTGGCCCTGGGCTAGGCTAGTCACCATCAGTAGCGGAAGAAGCGTGCCAGGAATCAGCGCCGAACATATGTTCCAACGACGGTTCCAACGCCTTAGGAGCTTTTTCATCGACGTGAGCCTAACACCGTATGCCGCTCCGGGTGCCACTGATAAAGTCACCTGTCGGTCAATGACCCCAGTTTGCCGGTCAGTGACCGGCTCCCGACCGTCCGTTAGGTTGAATTCGAGATGGTTCATGTTAGGCTTGTCCATTCTGGACACACGGATGCGGCAAACGGGCGTGCAGCTTCGCAAGTTTGCGATCTTCTTACATCGCTGGTTGGGCTTCGCCTTCTGTTTGCTGTTTGCGCTCTGGTTTGTTTCCGGGATCGTAATGATGTATTGGGACTACCCGGGCGTCAGCCCGAAAGATCGGTTGTCCAAGGCCCAAGTGCTCGCGCCGGAAGCAATTCACGTTTCGCCGGAGGCGGCTTATGCGGCTCTTCAGTGGAGCACGCCGCCCGATCAGGCTTCGCTCGCGATGCTGGATGGTTCCGCGGTTTACCGGTTTCGGAGTGGGCCTTCGCAGGCCCTGGTTTACGCCGACAGCGGAGAACTGTTCCGATTGCTGCCGCAGGCCGGGGCCGCGCGAATCGCAGCGGCTTGGTCGGGTGAGCCGATGGATAGGGCCACGTTCCAAGGCGCTATTCTCGAACCCGATCAATGGACGCTGGGCGTGCAGCTCGCCTCACTGAAGCCGCTACTGAAGTATGCGTGGCCGGATGGACAAGAGGTCTATGTTTCGGCAGTTACCGGTGAAGTGGTGCAGCACACCACGCGCGGTTCTCGTGTCACGGCTTATTTCGGCGCGATTCCACATTGGCTCTACTTCACGCCGTTGCGAAAGAACGGACGGCTGTGGAACAAGGTGGTGATCTGGTCGTCGGGAATTGGGACGGTGGCAAGTTTGCTCGGCCTGATCGTTGGTATCTCGCTGTATTCGCCGTCCAAGCGTTTCCGTTACATTGGAAAGCCTACGAGTCTGCCATATCGCGGCCAGAAGCGCTGGCACCTAATCCTGGGGTTGATCTTCGGGCTGGTCACTTGTACCTGGGTTTTCAGCGGCCTGCTTTCGATGGATCCATTTGAGGGCCTCTCCGACAACAACGACGTACCATTTCGTGTCTCGAGGGCGCTTAGAGGAGGACGGCTTGGCCTCGCGTCTTTTGCAGGCAAGTCTCCGAGTGAAGCGCTGCGACAGGTGGCTCCGGAAATCAAGGTCAAGGAATTGGAGCTAACGGTTTTCGGAGGAAAATCGTATTACTTGGCGAGCGAATCGCCCAAGGTTTCCCGAATCGTACCTGTGCGAGGAGATTCCATCGAGCAATTCGATCGTGCCCGTATTCTGGAGCTCGTCGCCAAAGCGAGCCAACCGGCAGCTTTTGCCGAAACCCGCGTCGTTACCGAATACGAGGCATATTATCTTGACCGGCACCAGCAGCACCCGCTGCCCGCCCTTTTCGTTCGTTTGAATGATGCCACCGGTTCTATGTTCTACATCGATCCGAAGAACGCGCGGCTGGTGGAGGCGTATGGGAGCCGGTCGCGCTGGAACCGATGGCTCTATCACGGCCTCCATTCTTGGGATCTGCCTTGGTTGTATCGCAACCGGCCGGCCTGGGACATCTTTGTCCTCGTACTTCTGCTGGGTGGAGTGTCGTTGTGCATTACGTCGGTGATCCTTGCATTCCAGCTATTGCGTCGAAAATTTTCCTCAGAACAGGAGCAACTCTCGTGAAGATTCAGTCCATTCTCTTAGGCGCCCTATTGGCTTCGAGACGGCGAGTCTGGCGAAGAAAGACTGAGCGTTCTACTTAGTGTCTGTGCCGACTGAAACCACGTGGCCCTTCTGCTGCGGGGGCTCGTAGTATCCGATGAGGCGTCCGTTGCAAAGGACGGTAGTCCATATGATGAGCGAAAGCGCCCCTGCTACTTTTGCGCGCGTCGGAATCACGGGCGAGGCATCCAGTTCTTCGGGATGATTGTAAACGGTGGGCCGAAAAACGATCGCATGTATCAAGACCAGCACCAGGAATGACATCTTGACCCAGAAGTAGGGATTCGGATAATACTCCGCGGCCTTCGAGCCGAAAAGCATGAACCCCATCGAGAACATAATGATGAAGCCCACGCGCTTCCACCAGCGCAGCCCGTTTACCACATCGGCGATGGACTTGTCTTTGAACGCCCAGCCGAGCAGGCGCAGGTCGGTAATGACAATCAGGCCGCCGAAGATCGCGATGCAGGTCAGGTGCGTGCTCATGATGATTGGATATTCCAAGCCGGACTCCCGGATGAACGTCATGAAACTCAAGCTTTGCAGCCATTGAAATAATTCGAGAATCATATTTGCCTCCCGCCTTACGCGAACGCGATAAACAAGCCACCGAAAACGACGCTGACCCACAACAGAAGAGAAACGATCGCGGTTACCACACGGACGGCCTGCGACGAACTGTCCGACTTGGCCACGTGCCGATGAATCGTGTAATTAAACAGAATGGCGGCCGCCAATGCGTACATCTTAAACACGAACGATGGATTGTGAAGGTACATGCGTGCATCGGAAAGGAACAGAAGCGGTCCCGAAAGCAGCACCACCGCCAGCCCCAGCAAGGTCCAGGGCGCGGTGTCGCGCAAAACTTCGGACGGCTTGGAATGTTGGATCCCAAAGCCCAAGAGCCGGTAGTCCACCGCGGCAATGAGACCGATCGACCACGCGAACGCGGCGATGTGAAAGCACTCGGCGATCGGGAAAAGCCACTCGGAGCTATTCAGTACGTCCGCTATGGCGTTAATTTGCAGTAGCAACATCATGGTGGTCCTGTCCTTTCTGAATATATAGACCGCGCGCAGCCACTGCCGTGGCATCGTGTATTACATGGATCTGGGCGTGGATCTTGTCGAGCGGCGGCTCGATGTAGCCGATGCCGCGCCCGCAGCATGCGATGGCTGTCCACAGCAGCAGCGAAAGAGCCGCCGCCAGTTTCGCGTTTGCGGGAACCTGGGGTGCTTGATCCAGTGCGGCGGGGTTGGCGTAAACGCTCCGGTAGAAGACTAACTCGGTGACGATGACCACGGCAAACAAAATTAGCTTGGTCCGGAAAAACGCGTTGTAATAATACTCTTCGGCCTTGGAGCCGAACATCAAAATGCCGCATGTAGCGGTCAACAGCAAACCCCAGCGCTTCGGCACGCGCAACTGATTCACTACATCCGCAATGGGCCGTTGCCGCATGGTCACACCCAGCAGCCGCAGGTCTGTCATCAGGATCATACCTCCGAACAGAGCGATGCCGACCATGTGCAGGGACAGGACGATCGGATAGACATAAGCCGACCCCCGCATCGCTGTGAAAAAGTCTGTTAGCTGGAGCCATTGGACAAACGTGAGAAGCATGCGATGCCTAATCTATAATGGCTAACCTAAGCTGAGGCCGGGATAAACGAACCCGATGAAGATTCCACCGAAAATTACTCCGCACCACAAAAACAGCGACACGCCCGCGATCAGTTTTCCATTGGGCGGCGGAGTGTCCGAGGCAACTGCCTTGCGATGAATCGTGTAGTGAAAAATGACGGCTGACACAAAAAAGAACATCTTGATCAGGAATGGCCAGTTGAGATAGTACATGTCCGGGTCGGACGAAAACAAAAGCAGCCCGGAGAAGAGCATCACCACTAGACCACCAAGGGTCCACAACCAAGTGTCCCTGGCGAGCTGCGCTGGTGTCTGGCGGCTCATGCCGATGCCCAGCAGAGAGAAATCCACTATGGCGACGGTTCCAATCGAGAAGGCAAACCCAACGATGTGGATGCACTCAAGAACAGGAAAGGCGAGCGCGGACGAGTTTAGCGGATTGGTGATCAGCACTTTTGGATACGGATATTTGACTGTATGCGCCCACCCACCACTTTTGAGTGGTGATGAGCGGAAGCGTTACACCGGTCCCAAGTCTACCAGAGCTTTGACTAACTGTATCGCTCTATCGGTCACATCGCGGTCACTGACCGGTAAGTGACCTAACATCTATGACGTTGCGCCGGATCTCGGCGGCCAGTGAGACGCTTGCCGCCAAAGTCAAAGCGCCAGTGGCAACATGGACGACGCTCACAATGATCACGGCCGGACTGCTCTCAGGAAACAGAAGCAGCATCAGGAAAGTGGCGAAGCCAAGCATAACCTGAACCCCGGCGATTCCGCCTAGCGCGATGGCCGCCGGCCGCAGCGATGGATGTTCGGGAAACTGCCGGACCAGGAAGACGCATACGATCAGAATCGAGAGCAGGACGATCATAGCGTTCAGGATGTGCCAGATCACGCTAGCGGCTCTATATCGAAAAGCCGCGCCTAGAATAATTTGCAGGATCACGATCGCCGGCAGGAAGATTGCCAGCTTACGTAGCGGCGGGCGCCAGGAGTCTTCTATGACATTGGGACCACGCTGCCACCGTTTCGACGTGAATACGGTAATCAGCGCGACTGCGGCGAAGCTGATCTGGCCGAGCAAGGCATGCAGGATATCGGTCAAAGGCGAAAGCGATCCCAGAGCCGTGCCTAGAAGAGCTTCCACCACGAAGATTGACAATACAAGCCATCCGGCCTGGCGAAGCTGATTATCTTTGCTCGCCCTGGCGAGCCAAACAGCCAAGCCGGCGATTAGGACTGCGACAAATATTGCTCCGAGACGATGCCAGGATTCAAAGGAAATTGCCGCTGGTGTCGTAGGCGCCGACGGAACTGGAGAGATAGGCCGCTCCAGGCTGGTGACAATCGCTCCAGCGATGACGATAAGCAGCGCACAAAAGGCGACGAATATGCTGTAACGGTGCTGCGAGGCGCGGTCATCGCTCATGTTCATCGCTCACAGGTAGACAACACATGCTGTGATCGCATTCTCCCAGACGTTGAACCTAACCGCCATATTCTATCGGTTGGTATTGAGTCACATACCGGTCACTGACCGGCCTTCGCCCCAGCTTCGCGACCCGTTGCCGGCTAGGAAAGCATCAAGATTCGTGTTGACTTTCAAAACAAGCCTGCCGTATATTCATTTTGCTGTTGGTCTTCAAGAACTGAAGTGAAAAGGGAACCCGGTGGAAATCCGGGACTGCCCCGCAGCGGTAAGCAGGAACGAAAGCCGTCATAAGCACTGGTCTGGTAAAGACTGGGAAGCGACGGCCGGTAGGAGGGCCAAGCCCGCGCCTGCGAGTCCGAAGACCTGCCGATAGCCGGCGTGTAATCGCGCTGAAAATCACAAGTCCTCGAAGGGGGGACTGGTGCTGGCCACTCGCGTTCGCGCGCACTCGCCGATGCCATTCCGCCTTTCGATGGCGGATAGGGCAGAACGTGGCAGCTTCGATCGCTACACTCGTTATCATATTGGCGGGAGCTTGCACCGTTTACGCGCAGCAGACCGTTCACGGCACCGTTACCGACCCCCTGGGAGCCGTCGTAAAGGACGCCGAGGTTACACTCCATCATGGAGACACGAGTGCGGGAGCCACGACCACCGATGCCGCTGGCGCGTTTACGTTTTCCTCGGTGACCGAAGGCCGATACCGTCTCCAGGTGGATGCCTCTGGGTTCGCTACTTATACGGGGCCGGAGGTTTTTGTCGGATCGACAGGAACCACCACGTTAGATGCCATCCTGCAACTGAGCGTGGTTTCGCAGGGCGTGTCGGTTTCGCCGACCGGCTCGGAAGTGCCCATCGCCCAGGTCGGCTCTTCGGTGAGCGTGATTGACTTTCAGGACATTCAAGCCCAGAACAAGCTCGATGTGCTCGAGAACCTGCGGCAGGTGGCCGGCGCGCAGATCGTTCAGACCGGTCAACGTGGCGCGGAAACGTCCCTATTCATTCGGGGAGGCGACTACGACTTCAACAAGATTATGATCGATGGAGTCACCGCAAACAGCATCGGTGGCGCCTTCGATTTTGCGCAACTTTCGAACGGCGGCGTGGAAAGTATCGAAGTTCTCGAGGGCGCCAACAGCGTCTTGTACGGCACCGACGCACTGGCAGGGGTGGTCAACATTACCACGCAGCACGGAACGTCTTCGATTCCAACTCTCACTTATTCGGTGGACGGAGGCAATTTTGGCACGTTGAATAATTCTGTTTCTCTCGGCGGCGCCTTCGACCAGTTCGATTACTTCACTTTGTTTTCGAGATTCGATACGCAGGGAAGCTATCCGAACGACTTCTTTCACAACGCGACCTACGTGGGCAATTTCGGCTACCAAATCAACTCAAACACAGAGGCCCGCGTCATTTATCGCAGCAATTGGACCGACGTCGGCACTCCCAACGGGATACTGTTCTACGGCATTCCGGACGCTGCGCTTCAGAAGAACCAGAACACGTATTTGAGCGGCACGCTAAAGAATCAAACCACGAAGCGCTGGCACAACCTGGTTCGTTTCGCCTTTGCTCAATTCAACTCCATAAATATAAGCCCCTATCAGGCCGGCATGATCGATGCTTACGGAGACTCCTTGGGTAATGTTGTTACGATTCGGGGAGCGAACGGTTATAGCGTCACCGGGCAGGCGATTCTGGACTTTGCCGGAGTCTACCCTGAGATCTACCCCGTGTACGAGGCTCGAAGATCGGCCTACATTCAATCCGATTACAATTTCTTCAAAGAGTGGACCGCAATGTTCGGCTTCCAGTACGAACATGAGGATGGGTCAGGCTTTACCCGGGACAATTACAACTATTTCGCGGAAGTCCATGGGAATGTCGGCCACCGGCTGTACGTCACCGCGGGAGGGGGGTTCACGGAAAATGCCGTATTCGGTTTTGCAGCCGTGCCGAACGTCTCTATTGCTTATTACCTAAGAAAGCCCTCCGGCAATGAGTTCTTTTCGGAAACGAAGCTCCGATTCAACTTCGCCAAAGGCATCAAGGAGCCCAGCACTTATGAACAAGCCAATCAGCTCTGGGCTCTTCTGACACCCAGCGAGAGAGCGGAATATGGTGTGTCTCAGGTCGGCCCGGAGCGTAGCCAGGTCTGGGATGCTGGCATTCAACAAGGGCTCTGGCACAGCCGATCGAGACTTGAACTTACCTATTTCCAAAACCGGTTTTACGATCTGATCACCTACCTGGACCCGGCAGCGTTGGTATCGGTAGGCGTGAATCCCGCTGCCGCGGCTGCTTCGGAATTCGGCGCTTACATCAATGCCAGCTCTGAAAAATTCAAGGGAGCCCAAGTGCAGTTCGTCACCGAACTCGGACACGGTTTGCGTGCCCAGGCAAACTATACCTATCTGGACGGCGTGGTCACTCAAACCTTCGGTACGCCAGCGTACAACCCCGCATTTCCCGGAATTCCGATCGGTGCGTTCAGTCCTCTGGTGGGTGCACGGCCTTTCCGACGGCCGCCTCAGAGCGGAAGTTTTGCGCTCTATTATGCCCGCCACAAGTTCACGGCGGCACTCACCGGTTACTTGGTGAGCCGAAGCGATGACACCACAGCACTGGATGACGCCAACTACGGAAACACGCTGCTGCTGCCAAACCGAAATCTGAATCCGTCATACCAAAAGATCGATCTGAGCGGCCGCTACGCCGTGAGGCCGTGGGTGTCAGTTTATACCAGCATGGAGAACATCTTACACGAACACTATCAACCTGCTTTTGGTTTTCCGGCCTTACCATTTGCGATTCGTGCGGGTCTTACTTTCACAATTGGCGGCGAGAATTGGAAAAAATAGCAAAGCTGCGTCGCCGCCAGGATGGACCGCCTCTTCAGTTTTCATGTCGAAGGTCTCGTACCCAGCGCGCTATTCCGATTCCAATAAGGATCAAACCGGCGACTGACACGACCCAGATGGATGCTGCGCCCCATAGCGTGAGCATTACTCCGGCGGCCAATACGATCGGCGCGTAGCTGCGCGGTCTGCTCATGCCGTCCGTTCCGCTCCGTACCATCGAATTACGGTGGAGAGGATTGCCGACAGATAGACGAAACACCCCGGCACCCACATCAGCATGCCACCCAATTGCTGATCGCTCTTGGGATCGAGGCCCCCAGACGAGATGCCGAGTTGTCGCGGGATCCAAGTACGCGGGGTAAAGCCCGATTGGCCCGAACGTCAAAAATGCACCCAGGAGGCTGCAGCACACGCAGGCGCTGAACAAATAAGAAACGGCCGAGAGCATCGGGAGATGGCGTTCTTCCAGCGGCCCCAGGATCGGCCACCAGAAAATTGTGCCGGTGACGAGAAAACTCAGGTGTTGGAGGATGTGCAGTCCATCGTTCGCGAGCGCTGCATTGAATAGCGCTGGAATATGCCAGCCAGCATCGTGCCCACGCCGAGCAGCCATGAGACGGGCGGCTGGCCCAGAATGCGTTCCAGCTTATCTGAGGGCGCCGAGATCGAAAGCCGGCGTGCCGAGCAGCAAAAGCGGCGGGATCACAAGCGCGAGCAGGAAATGCTGGACGATATGCGCGCTGAAGAGGTATCGATCGCCGAGCGTATCGACGGGCGAAACCAGATCGAGAAGCAGCAGCAGAACGCCGGCCAGAAAATACGGCGCGCGATTCAAGCCGTGTTTCCGCAGCAGCGCGAGGTAGCCGATCGCGAGTGCAGCGCAGCCGGCGACGACTGAAGGTTCCCAGTCCCAGGTATATCATGCCGAACTCCGACGTACGCGACCACAAAAATCGACCAGCCACACGCCGGCGAAGAAATACCAGTACAGAGCCATGGTCCGGATGGCTGTGACTGGAACGATCGCGAGCGCGATCAGTCCTGCGAAGAACATGCAATCCGTGAACACGCGGCCAGCGTGAAGAATGCTCGTTCCGAACAGGCCCTGGCTGATGGTCACACCGTCGGCGATCAGGCGCCAGATACTGGACGCCTTGCCCACAGAAATAACGCCGAATCAAATCGTGACCGCCAGCCACGGCGGGAGCCGGCGGTTGCTCGCCAGATGTGAGAGACGCTCGCTAGCAGGCCGCAGTATCGAGAGCGCCCGCATGCAGGTTAAGATTCCCTGCCCCGGGAGTGCGGAAGTAGACGCAAGGCCAGAATCAGCAGGAAGAAAAACACCGCTTCCGCGATCAGGAACATCGCCATGCCGAGTTCGGTGCGCGCTCGATCATGCGCCCATCCAGTCCGGCGCTTCGGGATGCTTGCAGATCCCACAATGGCCGGCGGCTGCGGACTTCGGGAATCTGCGGCGAAATTCTGAAGCAAGGGCGGCGACGCACGCGGCCCACTCGAGCGTCCAGGCGTTCCAGGGATCCTCGCCGGCTTTGGCTCCGAAATAGCAGACTCATCCGACGTTGCAAAGGAAGATAGAAGATGCCGAAGACGAGAATGCCCGCTCCGAGAGTCGAAATCAGATTGAGCGCGCCGAACCACGGAAGATCCGGATAGGTATAGACGCGGCGCCGCATGCCCAGCAGTCCAAGGAAATGCTGGACGAAAAACGTCGTGTTGAAGCCGATGACGATCAGCCAGAAGCTCCACCGGCCGAGCTTCTCGTCGAGCAGGCGGCCGCTGATCTTGGGGAACCAGTAATGAACGCCCGCGAGCAGCGCGAATACCGTGCCGCCGACCAGCACGTAGTGAATGTGCGCGACAACGAAGTAGGTGTCCGTCATTTGCCAGTCGACCGGCACGGCCGCGAAGGCAACGCCACTGAGTCCGCCCACTGTAAATTCCAACAGGAAGGCAACGGCAAAAAGCATCGCGGTGGTAAATCGAATGGACCCGCCCCACATGGTCGCAATCCAACTGAAAATCTTCATGCCAGTGGGCACTGCGATCAGCATGCTGGCCGCCGCAAAGACCGCGAGAAAATTGCGGCCCAGAGCGACGGCGAACATGTGATGCACCCACACGCCGTAGCTCAAGAACGCGATCGCCACGGTAGACGTGGCAACGAAGGGATATCCGAAGATCGGCTTCCTGGAGAACACGGGAATGATCTCGGAGATCATGCCGAAGGCCGGAAGCACAACGATGTAGACCTCGGGGTGCCCGAAGATCCAAAAATAGTGCTGCCACAGAAGCGGAGCGCCGCCTTGCGCCGCATCGAAGAAGCGGGCATGCAGCAGCCGGTCGCTCAGCAGCATCACTAAGGACGCCGCCAGCGCGGGCAGCGCGAAAACGATCATGATCGACGTGACCAGCGTCATCCAGGCAAACATCGGGACCAGGCGCATCGTCATGCCGGGCGCGCGCTCGGTTGCGATGGTCACGATGAGGTTGATGGCCGATCCGATGGTGCCGCCCGCGATCATCAGCAATGCGAGCGCCCAGTAATCCAGGCCGGGGCCCGGCGAAAAGGCTTTTTCGGTAAGAGGCGCGTAGCTAAACCAGCCCGCGTCCGGCGCGTTTCCGGTGGCGAAACTGAAGTACAGCAGCACGCCGCCAAAGAACTGCAGCCAGAAGCTCAGCGCGCCCAGCCGCGGGCAGCGCCGTTTCGTTCGCGCCGATCATGAGCGGGATCAGGTACACTCCGAATCCGGTGAGTACCGGCATCGCGACCAGAAAGATCATCGTGGTGCCGTGCATGGTGAAAATCTGGTTGTAAGTTTCGGGCGTGATGAGCTTGAGATTCGGCGCCGCCAGTTGAGCGCGCATCACCATGGCTTCCATTCCGCCGGCCAGAAAAAACAGCAAAGCGGAAAGCATGTAGAGGATGCCGACACGCTTGTGATCGATCGCGCAGAGCCAGCGAAAGCCGCTCATTGCAGCTCTCCAGGTACGCCAGCAGCGCGCGCGTCTCGTCCGGCCGACAGCGGAGTGTCGGGCATCCGATTGCCCGGTTTCGCCGCTTGCGGATTGGTCAGCCATAGCGCCAGGTTCTCGGGCGTGTTTCGTGATATGCCGCTGCCGAGGAACTCACGGCTTGCCAGGTGCGCCAGATTCGGGCCCTTTCGCAACTCGATAGCGGTTGCTGTGACGGCGTGGCAGTCCGCGCACTTTTTGGTTTGAAACAGTCGTGCGCCCTCCGCGGCAAGTGCCGGCGGGTTCGGGCGGCGGTTGTGCCTGGCGCTGCAGCCAAGCGTCGAAACTGGACTGCGGTTCGGCGATCACGCGAAAGCGCATCCAGGCATGTTGTGCGCCGCAAAATTCCGAACACGTGCCGTCATAGGTCCCAGGCGTGTCCGCCTCCAGCCAGATGTAGCTCGCGCGGCCCGGCACCGCGTCCATCTTTCGCGCCAAGTCGGGCGCCCAGAAATCGTGAATTACGTCCGCGGATTCAATGCGCGCCAGCAGCCGCCGCGACGCGGGAATGTGAATGTCGTCGGTCGCGAGTCACGCCGCTCGGATAGCGAGCTTCCCACCACCACTGATGGCCCGTGATCACCAGGTCGGGCGGCTGGCTGGAATCCTGTGGCGCGTCGATAAGTACCATGGCGCGGACGGTGACGATGAAGAGCCCTGTTAGGATCAACAGCGGCACCACCGTCCATAGAACTTCCAGCTTGCGTGATCCGAAGATCTGCCTGGGCTCCGCCGCCGAGGCCGCGAGACCGGTATCGGACGACTGCTGTAGACCACGCCCGCCGCGACCACTCAGAAAAATCACTGCGGCGATCACCAGGACGAGTCGAAAAAACCACCGCGATCGCGTGCGTCTGTGGGGAATGAGGACTGAAAAGAGGCCCCATGGTAATCAAAGTGCGACGACTAGCATAAGGCCGTGCCTCGCAGATTAGCGTGTCAACTGCGGTCAGTGACCGAAGGCATTCGTTCAAGTGACACGCGTCGATTCAATCACTTGGTGGTGACCCGGCGTCCGATGATCATCTTCACCAGCAAGTGATCCGAGCCTCCGGTCAATCCCACCCCAACGCCGAAGTTGAACTCCCATTTCGGGCTCACGTTCAGATCCGTGACGGCAAAAATCTGTTGCTGCTGCTGTTGCAGCGGGTCAAAGCCTGTGATCGGACCGAGCGCCCCGTAATATTCAAACCCCGCGTTGACAGCCTTCGTGATGTCATAGCCGACCTTTACGTTGGGCGAGAATGTGACGCCTTCCGGAACCGAAGGCCCGTGGAACGAGCGGTCGATGGTCGGGTTGAAACACAGATACAACCGGCCGATAGTCTTGTCCACGATCGGCCGGATCTCGATGGTCCACGTATCTGGGGAATACACCGCCCGCTGATAGCCGACTTCCACGGACAGACTAACGCCGACGGGCCAATTCCACGATTTCGGAACAGCAACTCGCGGCCGGATATGGTCGCCTACCCATTGCCAGCCGACCCTGGAATCCGCGCTGGTGAAGACGTAGAAGCCCAGTTCGAACCAATCGTTGAAGCCGTGCGTGATTTCGAGCGTTTCGTGTAGCTGGTGCTCCGTGGGGTACATTCCGTCGACGACCGTCTTGCTGCCTTCGAAAGTAAAGTTGCTATGAAGCTCGAACATGGTGGCGCCGGGATCAACCAAGTCGGAACCATAGACTTGTATCTCGTAACTGCCCTGAGCGTAAAGCTGCCCGAATGGAACCGCGGCCACGGCTACTAACAATAAGATCCGATTCAATACCAAAACGAGAGGCTAACACAGGGATGCTGGCGATTGGCCGGCAAGAGTGTCAAGTTTCGGTCAGTGACCTAAGAAGCTCGGTAAGTGACGACGCTGGTTCAACAACTTAGATGGGGCGGATGAGCCCTGCGCCCGGCTTTCGGCCGTGAGGCTCGCCAGCAAAAACGGCGTCACTTTTTCGGAAACTGCTGGTCCAGCGCCAGGTTCAGCTTCAGCACGTTCACGCGCGGCTCGCCGAGCAGTCCCAAATCCGGCGACTTAGTATATTGAGCCACTAACTGACCGAGCTGATCTGCTGAAACGCCTCGGGCCTTCGCCACGCGCGCCGTCTGCGCCTGCGCCGATGCCGGACTAATCTCGGGATCCAAGCCGCTGCCCGAAGCAGTTAGTAAGTCGGCTGGGATGGGCCCGTGATAATCGGGGTTGTCCTTGTGGAACTTGTCCACCGATGCCTTCACACGATCGATCAGCTTCTTGTTCGTCGGACCATAATTAGACCCGCCCGAAGCGGTTGGGTCGTAGCCATCGTTGCCGGCAGCCGAAGGACGCGGCTGGAAATACTCGGGCTTGGCGAAGTTTTGCCCAATCAATTCGGAGCCGATCACCTGGCCGTTGTGGGTGATCAAGCTGCCGTTGGCCTGATGGGGAAACAGGACCTGCGAGATGCCCGTTACAACCAATGGATACGCCACTCCCAGCAGGATGGTCAGGAAAATATTGATTCGCAGTGCGGGCCAAAGTTGTGAAAGCATGATCGTTTGCTCCTAGCCTTTTACTCTTACGCTAAATGAAATAACACCAGTAACTGATCGATGGCCCAAATGCCCGGAAACGGCACGAGGATGCCGCCGATTCCATAGATCAGAAGATTGCGCCGCAGCAGGCTGGCCGCGTCTAAGGGACGATATTTCACTCCCCGCAGGGCCAACGGAACCAGCGCGATAATGATCAGCGCGTTGAAAATCACCGCCGCCAGCACAGCGCTCTGCGGCGTGTGCAGGCTCATGATGTTGAGCTTAGCGAGCGACGGATAAGTCGCCATGAACATCGCTGGAATGATGGCGAAATACTTCGCGACGTCATTGGCGATGGAGAACGTGGTGAGCGCGCCGCGCGTGATCAGCAACTGTTTGCCGATCGCGACCACTTCAATCAGCTTGGTCGGATTGCTGTCGAGATCCACCATGTTCCCCGCTTCCTTGGCGGCCATGGTGCCGGTATTCATAGCGAGACCGACGTCTGCCTGCGCAAGCGCGGGCGCGTCGTTCGTACCGTCCCCAGTCATCGCCACAAGACGGCCGGCGGCCTGTTCTTTCTTGATGTATTCGAGCTTGTCCTTGGGCGTGGCCTGCGCCAGGAAGTCGTCTACGCCAGCCTCGGCTGCGATGGCGGCGGCGGTCAACGGGTTGTCGCCCGTGATCATGATGCTGCGAATGCCCATGGTCCGAAGCTGCGCGATGCGCTCCTTCATGCCACCCTTCACAATGTCTTTCAGGTGGATGATGCCGAGCAAGCGGCCACCATCGCACACCGCCAGCGGTGTGCCGCCGTTGCGCGCGATGCGGTCGGACATTTCCTGGAAATATCCGGGGACTTCGCCGCCGTGCTCCTTCACGAAAGTGGCAACGGCTTCGGTGGCGCCCTTGCGGAGCTCGCGTCCTTCGAAATCGACGCCGCTCATGCGAGTGTAGGCCGAGAAGGGAATGAAATTCGCCCCACGCTCGGGAATGTGACGGCCGCGGAGCCCATATTTCTCCTTGGCCAGAACCACCACCGACCGGCCTTCCGGCGTTTCGTCGGCCAGACTGGACAACTGCGCGGCGTCAGCCAATTCCTCATCGCTGACACCAGTGATGGCGAGAAACTCCACCGCCTGCCGGTTGCCCAGCGTGATGGTGCCGGTCTTGTCGAGCAGCAGCGAATTCACGTCGCCGGCGGCTTCTACAGCTTTGCCGCTCATCGCGAGAACGTTGTGCTGCATCACGCGGTCCATGCCCGCGATTCCGATGGCCGAGAGCAATCCGCCGATGGTGGTTGGGATCAGGCAGACCAGCAATGAAACCAGTACGGCCACGCTCGGGACCGTGCCCGCGCCCGCTTGCGCCACGCTGAACACCGCGTAGGGTTGCAACGTAACGACGGCCAGCAGGAAGATCAGCGTCAATCCCGCGATCAGAATGTTCAGCGCGATTTCGTTCGGAGTTTTCTGGCGCTCGGCGCCTTCCACCAGCGCGATCATGCGATCCAGGAACGTTTCGCCAGGGTTCGAGGTGATGCGAACCTTGATGTGATCGGACAGCACACGAGTGCCGCCGGTGACGGCGCTACGGTCGCCGCCCGACTCGCGAATCACCGGCGCGCTTTCACCGGTGATCACCGATTCGTCGACTGTCGCGATACCGTCGATCACATCGCCATCGCCGGGAATCAGTTCGCCGGCGTCGCAGGTCACCACGTCGCCCGCCCGCAAAGCCGAGGCAGTCACCTGTTCGATCTTGCCGGACGCAGTCACTCGCTTGGCCAGCGCATCGGTCTTGGTCTTGCGCAGGCTGTCGGCTTGGGCTTTGCCGCGCGCTTCGGCCATTGCTTCGGCAAAGTTTGCGAATAGAACCGTAAACCAGAGCCACAGCGCGATCTGGACCCCGAACTTAAGGCCCGAGGCGCCGGTAAAGACGTCGCGGACAACAAAGACGGTAGTGAGCAGCGCGCCCGCTTCCACTACGAACATCACCGGATTCTTGGCAAGGGTGACCGGGTTCAGCTTTCCAAACGACGCCCGGACCGCGCGGCCGACGATCTCCGGATCGAACAGCGGGCGCGCCCGAGCCAGCTTCTTGGGAATGAGCGACGTCGGGTCTTCGTGCAGGGGCGGATTCGGTGTGACGTGTGGCGTAGTAGTGACTGTGGACATGACTAGCTCCCGAGTGGCAAGGAAATCAGTGAAAATAGCCTGCCGCTATGCATTAGGTAATGTTCTACGATCGGCCCCAGCGACACCGCCGGGAAATAAGTAAGGACAGCGATGATCACCACCGTTCCCACCAACAGCCCGACAAACAGAGGGCCGTGCGTTGGGAATGTGCCGCTTGTCACCGGCACTTTCTTTTTCGCCGCCAGACTGCCAGCCGCCGCGAGAATCGGAATCAGGAACAGGAACCGTCCCAGCAGCATCGCGATCCCGAGGGTCAGGTTGTACCACGGAGCATTGGCGCTGAGCCCGGCGAAGGCGCTTCCATTGTTGCCGGTGGCGCTGGTGTAGGCATACATAATTTCCGACAAACCGTGCGGGCCGCTGTTGTTCATGTTGGCGATGGCCGCGCCCGCCGGGTTCCAATAACCCTTGGCGGCGAAGGTGGCCTGCGTGGAAAGGGCGCTAAATACCAGGATGCAGGCAGAGGTGACGATGATTGCCAGCATCGCCATCTTGACCTCCTTCTGCTCCAGCTTCTTGCCGAGATATTCGGGCGTGCGGCCGACCATCAAGCCGGCGATGAACACGGCGATGATGCAATAGATCAAAATCCCGTACATACCGGCTCCCACTCCGCCGAAAATCACGATGTCAGTCATCATGTTCAGCAACGGCACCATGCCGGGGATGGGCAGAAGGCTGTCATGCGCGTTATTGACGGCCCCGCAACTGGTGTCGGTGGTGATGGTGGTAAACAGAGCCGAGTTGACCACTCCAAAACGAACTTCTTTGCCCTCCATGTTTCCGCCCGGCTGAGTAGCGGTCGCGGTGCTCTGAATCCCCAGCTTGGCGAGATTGGGATTTCCCGCCTGCTCGAATCCATAACAGACGAACACGCCGACCAGGAACATCACGGTAAAGGCGGCGAATATGGCCCAACCCTGGCGCGTGTCGCCGACCATTTTGCCGAAGGTGTAAGTTAGCGCGGCCGGAATCACCAGCAGGAGCCACATTTCGAACAAATTGGTGATCGGCGTTGGATTCTCGAACGGATGGGCGGAGTTGGCATTGAAGAAGCCTCCGCCATTGGTGCCGAATTCCTTGATGGATTCTTCGGAGGCCACCGGGCCCTGCGTGATGGTCTGCTTCGCGCCTTCCAGCGTAGTCACGACGGTGTTCGGCTTCAGATTCTGAATGACGCCCTGGGAACACAAAAACAACGCGCCGATAAACGAGATGGGCAGCAATACGTAGAGAGTCGCGCGTGTCATGTCTACCCAGAAATTGCCCAGCGTCCGCACTTCGTGCCGGGCAAATCCCCGGATCACGGCGATCGCGACTGCTAGCCCCGCCGCGGCCGACACGAAATTCTGGACCGTGAGACCGGCCATCTGCACGAAGTAGCTGAGAGTCGCCTCTCCGCTATAGCTTTGCCAGTTGGTGTTCGTCAGGAAGCTGGAAGCGGTGTTAAACGCCAGGTCGGGAGTGACATTCGGCGTGCCAAAGTTCTGTGGATTAAAGGGCAGATACGCTTGGACCCTTTGCAGCAGATACACTAGCAGGAAGCCAAAAATGCTGAAGGCCAACAGCGATGCAGTGTATTGTGTCCAACGCTGCTCGACGTCTTCGCGAACGCCAGCGACCTTGTAGGTCAAGACTTCCAACCAGCGCAGGACGGGATGCAGAAAGGTTCGCCGACCGTCAAACACGTTCGTCATGAACGTGCCTAGCGGCTTTACACACACCAGGACCAGCGCGAAAAATAGCAGGATTTGTAAAACTCCTGTGCTTGTCATATAGCTCTCCCTAGAACTCGGCCTTTTCTAGAACTTCTCGGGTCGAAGAAGCGCGTACAGCAAATAAATAAACAAACCCAACGAGGTAACGCCGGCGATGATATAGTCCATGGATTCTTCCTCCTAGAGCTTGTCGCAGGCCTTGGTGAAGGCCCAGCAGACTGCCAAGAACAGGCAGCCGATTGCAACGTAGAACAGGTCGAGCATACGACGCTTTCCTTTCTGTAACTTAGTCCTTTTCGGTGACGATCACTTCATGACCAGCTTTCCGCAGTTTAGCGGCCAATCTTTTTTCCTTAGTGGGCCACCATCGCTTGCAGCTTCCGACGACCACCAGAGAATGGGGTTTCAGAACGGACATCAAAGTCTCCAAAGGATCTCGGCATAAATAGATGCAAATGCGGGTTTCCACTCGGCCCTTTCGGCCCTTTATCGCGATCACCCGCAGGCGCCGTTCATTGAAATCCACCGGCATGGACGGCTTGGTGAGCGGCAGCGGATAGGGAACAATTTGTGGGACGATCAACGTGATATGACCGCCCAGGCTGTTCGCCTGCTCTCCCAATAGGCGACCCGCTTCCTTCAAAGCCGCAAGTGTGGCGTCCACCGAAGTAAATACAACCGAAACGTTGAGTTTGGGGCTGGCTTCTTCGGCGAACGGCCGGGCCGGTGCTCCGGTGACCGGCGCGATCATTCTTTCCAGTGCGAGTGCCATTGTATCCGCCCTTCCACTAATGAGGGTAGGATCTGGAGCCTGAAGAAGTCCTTAGAAAGGGATTAAGAAATAGTGAAGTTCGAGCGTAGCGCACGCGCCCCAAGTATAGAGGCTAGCCGACGTGTGAGGCGGTTTCCAGCACTGCCTGCAGCGCTTGCGAGCGCACTTCCTCCGCAGCCTCGGTCAGATACGCCAACGCCGCGGCGACGCCTCCTCGGGAATGCGGAACACCGGCGAGCGCCAGTCCCATCTCCACGCCCGAGAGCGTTCCAGACAGCATCAAGTCGTTGAAGTCGCCAAGATGTCCAATCCGAAATACTTTGCCCGCCAGCCTGCCCAGGCCGCTTCCGAGCGACATATTGAAGTTCTCGAGGACCACTTTGCGGAACTCGTCCGCGTTGGTCGTGGGCGGAACAAAGACCGCCGTCACGGAACTGCTGTAGCGTTCCGGATCCGCGCAAACCGTTTCGAGTCCCCAGGCTCGTACCGCGCGACGCGTCGCTTCCCCATGCCGGGCATGTCTGGCGAACACGTTCTCCAGGCCTTCCTCGTGCAACATTTTTAGCGATTCGCGCAAGCCATACAGCAGATTCGTGGCGGGCGTATATGGGAAGAAGCCGATCTTGTTTTGCCCGAGCATGGCTTGCCAATCCCAATAGGATCGTGGGAGACGAGCCGATTTCGAGGCCGCCAGCGCTTTCTCGTTGACGGCGTTGAAACCCAGGCCGGGCGGCAGCATCAGTCCTTTTTGTGAACCGGCGATGGCCACATCCACGCCCCATTCATCGTGCCGGTAGTCCATCGAACCGAGTGAAGAAATGGTGTCGACCATTAGCAGAGCCGGATGCCCGGCACGATCCAGCGCCTTGCGCATCGCGGGAACGGAATTGGTCACCGCGCTGGACGTTTCGTTGTGCACCACCATCACGGCCTTGATGGTGTGGCCGCGATCCTCGCGCAGGATGGAGTCCACCGCGCTGGGATCGGCTCCGTGCCGCCAATCGCTCGCGACGAAGTTCACGTCCAGTCCCAGACTTACGGCCATGTCTTTCCACAGCGTTGCGAACTGGCCGGTTTCGAACATCAGAACCTTGTCGCCGGGAGAAAGCGTATTGACGATAGCCGCTTCCCAGGCGCCCGTGCCCGACGACGGAAAGATCATGACCTTGCCGGTGGTCTTGAAAATCGATTTCAGTTCATCCAGAAGTTCCAGCGCCAGCTTGGCAAACTCGGGGCCGCGGTGATCGATGGTCGGCCGAGCGATGGCTCTGAGAACGCGGTCGGGAACGTTGCTTGGTCCCGGAACCTGAAGAAAGTGACGTCCACTGGTATTGGGCATAGAAGCTACTAGTCTCTCTCAAAACGGCAGCGCCTGCCAGCCAGCAGCAGCCAGTCACCAACAACCAATAGCCAGCCACCAGTCCCCGGCCGCCAGCCGCTAAAATCAGAGGGTATGCTTAATCCGGCCATCTTTCGCGAGTACGATATCCGGGGTGTTGCGGACATCGAACTCCTCAGCCCTGACGTGGAGCAGCTTGGACGAGGCCTCGGAACTTATCTGCGCCGTCACGGAGGAGGAGCAAACATCAATGTCGGCCGCGATTGCCGCCTCAGTTCCACGCGCCTTCGCGACGCGCTCGTCAAAGGTCTGCTCGCCGCCGGTTGCAACGTCACAGACATCGGCACGGTCCCCACTCCGGTGCTCTATCATTCGGCGCAAAACCTGAACGCCCACGGCGCGATCATGATCACGGGCAGCCACAACCCGTCCGAGTACAACGGATTCAAAAGCGTCTGCGGCACAAGCACTCTGCATGGTGAAGCCATCCAGGAAGTCCTTCACATTATCCAGCGCGGCGATTTCGAAACTGGCAATGGAACGCTAGCCAGCACCGACGCCGTCACGCCTTACGTGAACGAGATCGCGGCGCATTTCAAATTGGATCGCCGCATCAAAGTCGTCGCCGACGCGGGCAATGGCACGGCCGGCCCCGTTATCCATCGCATTTTCGAAAAGATCAACGTCGACGCCACTGAGCTGTTCTTCGACATGGACGGCCATTTTCCGAACCATCACCCCGACCCCACCGTCCCCGCGAATCTTGCTCATTTGATCGCCAAAGTGCGCGCGACCGGCGCTGATCTTGGCCTCGCGTTCGACGGCGATTCCGACCGTATCGGCGCTGTCGACGAGCACGGCAATGTTATCTACGGGGACCTGCTGCTGCTTATCTATGCTCGCGAAATCCTCCAGCGCAAGCCCGGCGCGACGTTCATCGGCGAAGTGAAATGCTCGCAGGTGATGTACGACCAGATCGCGAAGCTCGGCGGCAACGGCATCATGTATAAAACCGGCCACTCGCTCATCAAAGCCAAGATGAAGGAGGAACACGCTGAGCTCGCCGGCGAGATGTCCGGCCACATGTTCTTCGCCGATCGTTACCGCGGCTATGACGACGCGCTATACGCGGCATGTAGATTGATCGAAATTGTCGCGAAATCCGGCCAGCCGCTTTCGGCACAGCTGGCTGGAGTTCCCAAAATGGTTTCGACTCCCGAAATTCGCGTCGACTGCCCTGACGATATCAAGTTCGATCTTGTCCAGCGCGTCGCGAAACATTTCAAGAGCAAATATAAGACTTTAGATATCGACGGCGTGCGCGTGATTTTCACGGACGGCTGGGGCCTGCTGCGCGCTTCCAACACGCAACCCGTGCTGGTGATGCGCTTTGAAGCCACCAACGAGCATTTGTTGAAGCAATACCAATCGGAAGTTGAGCAGGTGCTGGAGTCGTCGCGCGCAGGAACACCCGTCTCATGACCCGCGCGGCCGTTTTCTTCATCGCCGCGACTTCACTTTGGGCCCAACAACGCCCGATTGTGCTGCATGCCGCGCGTCTGCTCGACATCGAAACCGGCGCAATGGTCACGCCCGGTGAAGTATTGGTTCAAGGCGACCGAATAGCCGCCGCGGGCGCGGTCGTAAATCGCCCGCCAGATGCGCAGATCATCGATCTCGGCGACACCACTTTGCTCCCCGGCTTAATCGATGCGCACGTACACCTGTTCCTGCATCCCGGCGCGGAAGACTTGCAGACCGTTCAAGAATCGGTCCCGCAACGCACCATCCTGGCCACGCTGGCCGCGCGCGACGACTTGATGGCCGGGTTCACTGCCGAGCGCGACATGGGTACCGAGGGCGCGGGAGCCGCCGATACGGCCGTGCGCGACTCTATCGATAAGGGCCTTATCCCCGGTCCGCGGCTGCGCATCAGCGGCAACGCCATTAGCATTCTCGGCGGCCACGAGGACGCCATCGGCTACAATCCCGAGCAGCACGTTTTGTCCAACGCCACGTATGCGAACAACGCGAGCGAGCTGGTCACCGTGATCCGCGAGCAATTCAAGTTAGGCGCCGATTTCATCAAAATCTACGAAACAGGCGCCGATTCCGGGCGCGACGGCAAGCTCATCACGCCGTATCAATACACCGAAGCCGAATTGACCACCGCTGTTCGCGAAGCTGCTCGCGTGGGCAAGCACGTTGCCGTTCACGCTACTGGAGAACCAGGCGCGCTGTACGCGGCGCGCGCGGGTGTCGTCTCCATCGATCACGCCTTTCAGATCTCGGACGAGACCATGCGCCTGATGCGCGAAAAACAAATTTTCGCCGTCCCCACGTTCACCATCATCGAGTACTTCGGCGATCACGCTGCTACTCCAGCGCAGGCCACGCGCGAACGCCAGGCACTAGAACTGCACGCCGGCGAATTTCCCAAACAACTGGCGGCCGGCGTCCCCATCGCGATGGGCTCCGACGTTGGTCCGTTCCCGCACGGCACGCAGGCCCGCGAATTTGTGCTGATGGTTAAGTACGGCATGACGCCGCTCGCCGCGCTCCAGGCCGGGACGATCAACGGCGCAAAGCTGCTCGGCTGGCAAGGCCAGATCGGGGCTTTGCAACCCGGCTACTTCGCTGACATCATCGCCGTCCCCGGCAACCCGCTTACCGACATCAGCGTGTTGCAGAAAGTCACGTTCGTCATGAAAGGCGGAGTGGTATTCCGAAAATAATTCTATTCACCGCCCTCCTTCTCGCGAGCCTTTGCGCGTCTGCATTCGGCGCCGACCTCACCGACCTAGCGATTGTCGGCGCAAAGATCTTTCCGTCGCCCGACGATGCTCCGCTGGGGAACGCGACGATCCTCATCCACGAGGGAAAAATCGCGGCCGTCGGACCCAACGTCGCGGTTCCCGCGGGCGCAACCAAACTAGCGTGCGCGGACTGTTTTGTTTTTGCCGGCTTCTGGAACTCGCACGTCCATTTCATGGAACCCAAGTGGGCCAACGCGGCCACCGAAACTGCCGCAGTCCTGACGCGCCAACTTCAGGAGATGCTGACGCATTCCGGTTTCACGACCGTGGTCGATTTGGGCTCCGACATTCGCAGTACCTCTGCGCTGCGCCGTCGCATAGAATCCGGCGAAGTTTCAGGACCGCGCATCTATACTGCGGGTCTACCTTTGTATCCTCCGGCTGGAATTCCTTATTACCTAAGTGATCTACCGCCACCACTCCTGGCCGCTCTCCCTCAACCCTCCACACCCGCTCAGGCCGTTGCTTCCGTCGAAAAGAACATCGCGGCCGGGGCCGACATTCTCAAGCTCTTCACCGGTTCATATGTCACGCCGGGGCATGTTAAGCCCATGCCACTGGAGGTCGCCCGAGCCGCCGTTTCAACGGCGCACGCCAAGCATCAGATCGCGTTCGCCCATCCGTCGAATCTGGAGGGGACGCGCGTCGCGCTCGATAGCGGCGTGGATGTGCTCGCGCACGCTCCCGATACCGTCGAAGGCATCGATGACGCGCTCTTGACTGAGCTAGTGTCGCATCGCATGTCCATGATTCCCACGTTGAAGCTGTTCTCGGAAGCATCCGACATCCTGAGCATTCGCGCCATCGTTGCCAAGTTTCATCAACTCGGCGGCAGTCTTATTTTCGGTACCGATACGGGATTTGTGACGGATTACGATCTGACCGAGGAATACCGCGAACTCGCGCTCGCGAACCTTTCGTTCAAAGACGTGCTTGCTATGTTGACCACGGCGCCCATGCAACGCCTCGGATTAAAGAATGAAGGCCGAATCGCGGCGGGCTTGCCGGCCGATCTCACCGTGCTTTCGGCGGACCCGTCCTCGCAAAATCTTTCGGCCTTTACGCAAGTACGCTACACGATTCGAGGCGGCCGGGTGATCTTCGATAAGTCACAAACGCCGCCCTAGCTTTACCCCGCCGCCCCTTGCATGGCCAGTTCGGCAACCGGCTTTACGGCCTGAGTGTCTTGCCCAAATCGCACCGAAACCAGCTTGGAAACTCCCGGTTCCTGCATGGTGACTCCGTACAGCGACTGCGCCGCTTCCATGGTCCGCTTGGCGTGCGTGATCACGATAAACTGCGTGTCGGCCGACATCTCCTTCAGCAGCCGAGTCAGCCGTTCGATGTTCGGCTCGTCCAGCGGCGCGTCTACTTCGTCGAGAATGCAGAACGGGCTCGGCGTGTAGCGGAAGATGGCCATCAGCAGCGCCATCGCCGTCAGTGATTTCTCGCCACCCGACAGCAGCAACACGCTTTGCAGACGCTTGCCCGGAGGCGATGCCACGATGTCGATGCCGGATTCCGCGAGGTTGGTTTCATCCGTGAGCCGCATCTCCCCGATTCCGCCTCCAAACAAAGTGCGGAACATCTCGCGGAAGAAACCATTCACACCCTCAAACGCTTCTGAGAACCGTTTCCGCGACTCGACGTCGATCTCGTGAATGGCCTTCTCGGTGTCGCGGATCGAGTCCAACAAATCCTGCCGCTGCGCGTTCAGGAAATCGTAGCGCTGCTGCGCTTCTTGGAACTCTTCAAGCGCCTGCGGATTCACCGGTCCCAAGGCTTCGATCCGCGCTTTCACTTCCTGATATTTTTGTTCGGCCTCGGCCATTCCGGCTTCATCCAGCACGGCCTCTTCGCCCGCGGACAACTCTTCGGCCGCGACGCCCAGTTCCTTGCGGCTGGTCTCGTCCAGATACTTCAGCTCGGCTTGCTTCCGCACGAGTTCCAGCTCGATCTGCGATCGCCGCTCCTGCGCCTCCTGTACATTCACGCGCAGCTGCTTCAGTTGTTCATCCAGCGCGGCGAGATTCGTTCGTTGCGTGGTTTCGCGCGTGGCCAACTCCGCCACCATCTCTTCGGCGGCGAGAATCGCTTCCACCAGCTCGCCCGCGCGCCGGTCCAGCTCGATGTTATCCGACAACAGCCGCGCCCGCTCCACTCCCAGGCGCTCCATCTCCGCCGCGATCTCCCGCCTGCGAGCCGCCGCCGCCGCGATTCCTGCCTCATGTCGCACCTGTGTTGCGCGCTCGGAGCGTTGCCGTTCTTCAAACCCCGCCAGTTCCGCCCGCAACGCGCCGTGCTCTTCGCCTGACTTGTGCGCCTGCGTTTGGAGCTCCTCGAAATCGGCGCGCGATTGCTCCAACACTTGCTCTTCAACGGATCGCGCCGTTTCACGTTCATCCAGCAACTGCTGATCGCGCTCTTGCTGTTCCCGCGCCCGGCCGCCCTCTTGCCGCAAGCGCTCCAGCTCCAGACGCGCCACCGACAATCGCGATTGCGCCCGCGTGAATTCCTCGGCCATCTGGCGGTGCTCGTGATCCAGAGCCAGCGCCTCTTTCTCCTGGATCTGCTGCAACGACCGCAAGCTCTCCAAATCCTCGCTGTAGCCCGCGATCTCGCGTTCTAATTGGTCCAGCGCCGTCGCCGTGCCTTCCACCGCACGCTGCTTCACTTGTACTTCTCCGGTGAGCTCGCGCAATTCGCGCTTCAGCGCCAGCGGACCGGTGCCCGTCTTCTTGCCGCCGCTCACCGCGTGCCCGTGATAGCTGACGCCATCGGGCAACAGGAAGAAAAACTCGGGATGCTCGATGGCTAACTTCTGCGCCGCCGAGCGATCCTTGGCCAGAAAACAATGCGCCAGCCGAGGCAGCAAATCCCGCGGCGCCGACGAAAACCCATTCGTAAACCGGAGATGATCGCTCAACCGGCCGATCAGGCCTTCGGCGTCCGCCAGCGTGTCGAATGCCCGCGCTTGCTCGCCGGCCTCAGGATGTACCAAAAACGTGGCGCGCCCGTCCAGATCCGTGCGCATGATATCGATCCCGCGCTCGGCGTCGTTCCAGTTCTCAACTACCACGTATTCCAGCTCTTCGTGCAGAAAATCCTCGGCGGCCTTCTCGTACACCGGCTCCACTTCGACGAAGTCCGCAAGCACGCCCGCTGCCTGAAAACCCTCCGCTTCGCCGCGCGCGATGGCCGTGAACAACCGCTTCACGCTCTCGGCCGTGTACGCACGGTGCGACAGAATCTCCTCCAGGGAATCCTTGCGCGCCTTCAGGCGCGACGCCTCGGACCGCAAATGATCCAGGGTCTTGCGCGCTTCCGTAGCCTGCGTCCTGCGCATGCTCAGCTCTTCTTCCACACGCCGCTTCCGGTCCGCCGTCGATTCCAGCTCCAGCTGTCCCGCCGACATCCTGCGCGAGAGTTCCGCCTTCACCGCCGCGTGCCGCTCGCAGATCGGTTATAGCGGTTTGTTCGTCGCGCTGGCAGCGCGCCGAATCGCGATCGATCGCCGAAAGATATTCGCCGATCTGCACCAATTGGTTCTTCAACGCCGACGATTCGCCCAGCAATCGGAGAACGTTCTGCCGCCCCGTCTCGAGGGTCCTGGCGCGCTGCTGCAACGCCTGTTGAAGCTGTTCCCGCTCGGCTGCCTTGGCCGCAAGCCGTTCCCGCGCGGCTTGTATTTCGGCCTCCAGCTCGGCCACCGACCGCAAATGCGCTTCCAGCTCCTGGCGCAATTGTTCGTGCCGCTTCTCCAGCTCCTGCGACTCCGATTCGCCTTGCGCGAGCCGCTGCTCCATCGCGCCGATCTGCTGCGCTTGCGAATGCAGGCGCCCCCGCGTCCGCTCCTGCTCCAGCTGGAAATCGGCCAACCGCCGCCGCGCCTCCGCCAGCTCCGCGTCGTTGCGATAGCATGCCTCTTGCAGTGCCGCGTGTTCCCGCTCGCGCTCCGTCACCTGCGTGGACACACTCTGGAACTCCGCGTTCGCCAAATTCAAATCCAGAGCCGTCTTGGCCGCATCCCGCTCCAGCATCCGATACCGCGCCGTCAGCGACCCGCGCAGATGCGCGATCATCTCCACCTTCAGCTCTTCGTACCTGCGCGCCTTCGAGGCCTGGCGTTTCAGCGAATTCGCCTGCCGCCCCACCTCTTCCAGAATGTCGAACACGCGCGATAGATTCTGTTTCGCGCCTTCCAGCTTCGCTTCCGCCAGCCGCTTCTTGGTTTTGAATTTGCCGATCCCGGCCGCTTCTTCGATGATCGCCCGCCGGTCCTGCGGCTTATTGCTCAGGATCTGCCCGATCCGGCCCTGTTCGATGATCGCGTAGCTCTCGGGCCCCAGGCCCGTGCCGATGAAGAGGTCTTGGATATCGCGCAGCCGCGCGATCCTTCCGTCAATCAGGTATTCGCTCTCGCCCGACCGGAACAGCCGCCGCGTGATTGTGACTTCGCTCCGTTTGTGGGGAGCATGACCGTTGCCGTTTCCGTTGAGGTGGCCTTCCTCTGCCGCTGGATCCACCAGCGTCATGGTGACCGATGCCAGCCCGAGCGGCTTGCGGTCCCGCGTGCCGGCGAAGATGACGTCTTCCATCCGCGACCCACGCAGGCTTTTGGCCGACTGCTCGCCCAACACCCAGCTCATGGCATCGCTGAGGTTGGATTTTCCACAGCCGTTCGGTCCGACGATGGCTGCTATTCCCGAACCCGGGAACTTCATCTCGGTTCGGTCAAAGAAGGACTTAAAGCCCTGTATTTCAACCCGCTTGAGCTTCAGCAAAATACGGTCCCCTTCCTATTATCATCTCGGGGGATGGGTCTATGGTAACCGGCCTCGTGGGGAAAGTAAAGCGGGTCTTTCACTATATCTTGAGGGTTCCGCCAGGAACATACAATAACTAGGATAGCGAGCGCTGAAGGCTGGGTTCGTTATTCGTAATCGGGAACACATTGGAGCCATTGTACTTTACCGGCTATGCTGGTTGTCGTGGCAAACGACGATTCAGTTCGTCTCACGGATTACAGCCCAGATGGCGTAGATCTGACCTTGATCCGGTGGATGCTCTCGCTCACGCCCGCTGAGCGGCTGGAATTTCTCGAACAGCACGTGAATGAAATAATCGCGATTCGCGAGTTGAATGCCCCAGCTTAAGTTCACAGCGATCTTGCGCGCCTTGCATGACGGTGGTGTCGAATTCATCCTGGTAGGTGGGCTAGCCGCTGCCGTGAACGGTGCGCCTGTGAATACCTTTGATGTTGATGTGGTCCACACCCGCGACGCGGCCAATGTCGCTCGCCTCCTGCCTGTGCTGGAAGCCCTGGACGCTGTCTTCCGTATCCAGCCCGAACGGCGTCTTAAACCAAACGCGAGTCATCTCGCTTCCTCGGGCCATCTTAATTTGATCACGTGCCATGGTCCTTTGGACTTGCTCGGAACGATCGGCCGCGATCTTGGCTACCGCGACTTGGTTCCACATTCCGTCGAGCTAGGCATTAGTGAAGGCCTCCGTATCCGCGTTCTCGACCTTGAAACGCTTATCGCGATCAAGGAGGAGCTAGGAGGCGAGAAGGACCTTGCTGTGCTGCCCATACTGCGGCGGACGCTCGAAGAGAAGAGAAAAGCGCGATAGATCAGACTTTACCCGATGCCAACACAGCGCACTCCGCCGCGCCTTCATCGTCTGCTCCATTGGCATCCATGGCTCTGCCGAGGCGCGCCGTAAAATGAAAAGCGCTGCCCTTGCCAATTTCGCTTTCCACCCAGATTCGGCCGCCCAGCATCTCCGTCAACCGGTGTGAGATCGTTAGTCCCAGGCCCGTGCCGCCATACCTGCGAGTGGTTGAATTATCGGCTTGGGTGAAGGACGAGAAAATGTCCTGTTGCCGCTCGGTTGGAATGCCGATCCCGGTATCTTTCACTGTGAATCGGAGCAGCACAGACTTGCCCTCTTGGGACTCACTTTGAACCGCTACTGTCACTCCGCCGGAGCTAGTGAATTTGATTGCATTCCCCACCAGGTTTACGATGATCTGGCGCAAACGGGCCGGATCGCCAGCCACCAGATCCACGACCTGCGGATCCACGCGCAAATTAAGATCCAGACCCTTTTGTTGCGCGCGAATCGAAAGCGGCTTAAGCGCATGCGCCAAACTCTCCCGGAGACTGAAGTTCACTGTCTCGAGGTTTAGCTTGCCGGCTTCAATCTTGGAAAAGTCCAGGATATCGTTGATGACCTCGAGCAAACCGTCCGCCGACTCTCTGGCCGTATTGAGATAATCGCGTTGCTCGGCATTGAGCGTCGTATCCAGCGCCAGATCCACCATGCCGAGAATCCCGTTCATCGGTGTCCGAATCTCATGGCTCATATTCGCCAGGAACTCGCTTTTGGCTCGATTCGCCGCCTGCGCCGCCTCCTCCGCGCGCCTGCGTTCCAACATCTCCCCTTCTAGTTTTCGATTCACGATTCGCAAGGCTTCGCGCTGCAAATGCGCCTTCAACGCAAGATGGACCACCACCCCGAACACCACCGCGCCTGCTAGCGCTCCAACTAATGTCAGAGCGGACGACACGTGGGTTTGGTTCTTGGGCGAAAATGCCTGCCACAATCCGATTCTGACAGTCGCAAGAAAGAGGCTGGCGCCGATGGGAACCCAGGCTGGCTCGCCATCCCCCGGTCGAATCATGCCCCAGGCTACTGCGCCAGCGCCAGTCCCCAGCAACAGGAAACCGGCGGCCGTGTAAAAGGCCATGCGGGTCAGGTCGCCCAAAGCAAACGCGTCGCCGCTTCCCCAGATCATACTTATCCCGCACGTTCCACCCACCGCGGCAACCAGCAAGCCCGTCACTCCAAGCGTTGGGGATTTGTCGCTGAGCAAGTTCGTTTGAGTCAACACAAAGCCGGTGGAAAGCACCAGGAAACAAATGGCAGTGGCCGGCGCGACCCCCAGCGGGGCGCCCAACAGAATTTCAACAAGTGAAACAGCCGCCAAAGTTGCCGTGACTCCGGAGCCGATCCATGTGAGCCGCGGCTTGCCCGTAACGATCCCCAGTAGAGCGAACCCGCTCAAGATAAAGCTGGCCGCCGTGCTGCGGTGCATCGGGGACAGATTTAAGGCAAACTGGATGAGAAATGCGGAATGGATTGCCCAGCCTACCAGCACGGCAGACCCTAGCAAAATTCCTAGCGCGCCACAGAGTGCTCCCGCCGCTTTAGACAAAGACATACGTGAACTCTTGCTATCGACCCAGTGAAAATAAAGCTTTAGTGCTCCCGAATGCCCGTCGCTGTTGACCTAGGAGTCCCATCCGAAGAAGACGGCGATCACTCCAAACGTGTCGATGAACCCGTGGGCCAGAATGCAAACCCACAGGTTGCGGCCCGACAAAACATATGCGGCTCCCAGCAGCAAGCCGGCCATACCGGAGTCAACGATTCCCGATGGGCCTTTGTAATAGTGCCCATATCCGAAGAGGACGGCGACCACCAGGACGCCTGCCCAATAGGCCGCCTTTGATCGGCCGCCCACGTCTGCCGCGCGGTTGAGCAGGTAACCCCGGTAGCCGATCTCTTCGCCGAATGCGGCAAAGGTCCAAATGATCCCAAGCCATTGGAGCGCCACCATCACATGGCCCGTGATTTCGTTTGTGCCACTTGGGGCTATTGCCGGTGGCCAGAAGTGGGCGGTGAGGGGATCGATTACGATGTCGCCCAGCAGGATTCTTAGCGCGGCCACACCCAGCGCGAACAAGATCGTTCGCCGCCACGAGACTGGCCAGCGTAAGCCCATGGCGGTCCATGCGCCGTCCCGAAGCCGCGCTGAAATCAGTCCCATCACAAACAGGATGGGCACCTCGTTGGGAATGACGTGGTAGATGTTGTAGGCGATCACAATCGCGCCTCCCAGTACCAGCTCGGCCAGGGAGAAGCAGCGCTGCGCCGGGGAAAGTTCTTTCGACATAATTACCCTCGGGGCAACGCGCGCGATTTTCGGAATTGGCGGCCGCACCAGATCGCAAAGCGAGTGGTCAACATCACCAGCGCGCAACCGGCAGCCAGTCCAATGGGGATAATCCACCACCCCAGCACCTCTCTGCCTTCCAACGGCGCGCCTCCAAACCCAAGTCGAAGGGAGAGCTCAAGGTCATCGGCGCCACTCGGAAGAACCCACAATCCGGCGCTTGCGGGATGAAATGGCTTCAACGCGGCCACGAGAACGAAAACGACTCCGAGGAAATATCCGGCGATGGAGCTGAGCAACACGAAGAAACCAACTACGCTCAGGCTGGCCCAGCGGAACAAACTCCCCAAGATCCGTACCGGCGACCTGCTGACCTCCGCTCGCGCCAGCAGATCGTCGGTCATGTACTGGCTGGCCAACTCCTCCGGAGTCCCCAATGCGGCCAGTGCCGCGTCAACTCCGGCAGCCGTCAGTTGTCCGCCCTCGGCCGTTTTGTCCCGGATGTGGCTGCGCAGTTCCTGCACGATCTCGCGGGCGTCTTCGTCGTTCATGCCGCGCAAGCGCTGGCGCAACCTGCCCAGGTAAGCGTCCATTTTTTGTTGCGCGTCACCTTGCTGCAAGTCACTTTGGTGCAAGTCTTTGGCCATGGTTATTTGTTTCCCTTCCCAAGTGGAGCGAGCAGCTTGCTCATGCTCGACGAGAATCGCGTCCAGATTCCAGCCATCTCCAGGGCGCGCTTTTTTCCGGCCGGTGTGAGCGCATAGTATTTTCGGGGATGCCCAGCCTCCGATTCCACCCATTCGCCTTTCACCAGGCCCAGCGCTTTTAGGCGGCTGAGCAGCGGATACACAGTGCCCTCCGATACGATCAAATCGGAATCGCTCTCCAGCCGCCGCAAGATTTCAAGCCCATAGAGTTTCCCTTCCCATAACGCGGCCAGGATGGCCAGCTCGAGACATCCCTTGCGGAGTTGCACTTCCCATTTGTCTACGGTTTCTTGATCGCTCGAGGCGCGCCCTGTCATCCTGACAGATATATTGCATTACAAGGTATCTTGCCGTCAAGAGTGAAATGGGAAGGTCCTTGCCGTTCTACAATAAGGTCTAGTGTTGAAAGCTCTTCTTCCAGCCCTGGCGATTTTCGCCATCGCGTGGTCCGCCTTAGGCGCAACCGCAACTCCAACGAAATCGCCCAAGCGGCGTCATCGCTCCACTTCTGCTGCCACTCCCAGGCCGTCCAAACGAAGCACCAAGGCGAAGGCGACCGCCACGACGACCAGGACCACAAGTGCCGCCGCGCGTCGCAAAGGCAAACCGGTCAGCCGCCCATCGCGCTACTATCAACAGGCCCCCTCTCGCGAACGGTACAAGGAAATTCAGCAGGCTCTCGCAAGCAAAGGCTACCTGCAAGGCGAGGCCACGGGCGAGTGGGGACCCGACTCGGTGGACGCCCTCAAGCGTTTCCAAACCGACCAGAACCTGATGCCCGACGGTAAAATCGGTTCGCTCTCTCTGATCGCTTTGGGCCTCGGTCCCAAACGTCTCACCGCGAAATCGGATTCCGCCGCGCCGCCGCAGGCAGCAACGCCTGTAGCGGGCCCACCTGCAGCAACGCCACCTGCAGCAACGCCTTCTGTAACAACCGAACCCGCGCCCGCGCCTCCTCCTCCGACCACAACTTCCCTCCTCTCACTACACCTCCTCCTCTCACTACACCTCCCCAATGACCGTCGGCGTCGCGAAGGAAATCAAGGATCACGAAACACGCGTCGGACTCGTCCCGAGTGGAGTCACGACGCTGCGTGAATCCGGCCATCGCGTCCTGGTGGAAACTGGAGCCGGCGTCGGCAGCTCCATCCCGGATCAGGAATACATCGACGCGGGCGCCGAGATCCGATCCACCGCAGCGGAAGTCTGGAGCCAAGCCGATCTGGTGATCAAGGTCAAGGAGCCGCAGCCTTCCGAGTACTCGCATTTCCGCCCTGGCCTGATCCTGTTCACCTATCTGCATCTCGCGCCGCTGCCCGAGCTCACGCGCAAGCTGGTGGACGCCAAGGTCAACTCGGTCGGCTACGAAACTATTCGCGAACGCGACGGCTCGCTCCCGCTGCTCACACCCATGAGCGAAGTCGCCGGTCGCATGGCAGTGCAGGTGGGCGCGGTGTATCTCGAGCGGCCCAACGGCGGACGCGGCATCTTATTGGGCGGAGTTCCAGGAGTCGCTCCAGCCACCGTCGTGATTCTGGGCGGCGGAGTGGTGGGCCATCAATCGGCCAAAATGGCCGTAGGTTTGGGCGCGGACGTTATCATCATCGATCGCAATATCGACCGGCTGCGCGCTCTCGATGACATTTATAGCAGCCAGGTGGTCACGCTGGCTTCCAACGTTTACACCATACGCGACGCCGTTCGCGATGCCGATCTGGTTGTAGGCGCGGTCCTGATTCCAGGCGCCTCCGCTCCCAGGCTGGTCCGCCGCGAAATGTTGAAGACCATGAAGCCTGGCGCGGTGATGGTGGACGTCGCCATCGATCAAGGCGGATGCTTCGAGACTTCGCATGCCACTACGCACACCGATCCCATTTATTTCGTCGATGGCGTGCTGCACTACTGCGTGTCGAATATGCCCGCCGCCGTCCCGCATACCTCCACATACGCGCTCACCAACGCCACGTTTCCTTATCTTGCGGAACTCTGCGCCAAGGGTCTGGAACGGGCCTGTCAGGATAATCCGGCCATTCGCGAGGGTGTTAATACTTACGCCGGGCACATCACGCATCCGGGAGTGGCCGAATCGCAAGGCCTGGTCCCGAGCAAGCTTATGGCTTTGCTGTAGGCGGCGAAACCGGAGCGGCGGGCGCGTCGGCGACAAACGTTTTTTCCGCGCGTTCCGTTTTTATCAAGTGGCCACTTTCCTGTTCTTTCACCGTCAGCGTGGTTCGCGCCGCATCGGCGGGAACTCGCCAAACTTTGGTGATCTCGCGCAGCTCTCTTCTGTTCAGCACGAACGCCGCCGGATGCAGCAGCGAGCTGGGCTTGTCCCAATGCCCATCGGTTTCCGCTTGCCCGGTTAGTTCGATCGCGATCGGAACCGTCGCGCGGTCCTCCAGGTTCACTACTTTCACCTTCACGAATACGACGGCCGAGCTTTTGCTTGTCCAGAGCTCAAACTGATGTCCAGATTGGGCGGCTTCGCGCAGCTCGTCAAACTCAAAACAACAGCAGCCAGCAGAAACGTTTTCATCATATGAGCCTCGAAGTTTTGGGCGCCCCTATGCGTTTCTCCAAGCGGGCCGCCCGGCGCTTCAGCGCTTCGGAGGGCTCCAGTTCCTGGGCGCTCCGCGTCATCTCCAGAGCCAGCGCGTAGTTGCGTTCGCGGCGCTCGTAGTATTTCGCGAGCTCCACGTATGCAGCGCCGCGCCAGGGATTGCGCGAAGCGGCCAGATCGGTGAGGACGGGAAGCGCCGCATGTTCGCGGCCCAGTTTTTTCTCGAGCGCCGCAATATCCCACAACGTGCGGAACAGCAGATCATCCGGAAAGATTCTTCTCGATGGCCTGGCGAAAAGAGCGCGAGCGCATTTTCGTGCTGCTCGGCTTGCCGCCACCAGCGCGCAAGGCCAACCATTTCGGCGCCATGCGAAAACTCCGCATTGCCCGTGAAACGCCCGCGGAACAATCGCTGTCAGGCACGCCAGCGTCAGGATGTCGATGGCGTTGTGATGGAATACCGGCATCAAGCGAAAGATCTCATGGGTCCGCACGTATTCGAAGTACACATACGGAATCAATTCACCGGGAAGATCGCCTTGCCGCTCGACTCCCAGGATCTGATTTTCGAGATCCACCAGGCGGCAACTGTCGAATCGCAAGTTCCACAGCCGGCGCGCTCCGAATAGCAGATCGAGATGCTCCAGCGCGCTGAACGGCGGCCGTTGCCGGACCATGCGGAAGCGCGTTTCGAGCAGCGGTTGATCGAAGGTGCGGCCGTTGTAAGTGATCAGCACTTCAAACTGCTTCAGATGCTCGGTGAGGGCGCTCAGCTGGCTGGCCTCTTCACCGTAGTCGCGCATAAAAAACTGCCGTACGCGAAAACCTTGCGGCGTAATGCGGCCCACGCCGATCAGAAACGCGTAGGTGCCCGAGCCTCCCACGAGGCCAGTGGTTTCGGTATCGAGAAAGCACCACTTCGCGGGCGGGACTCCGCGGATCTGGCCATTCGAAATGGGATCCAGCAGATCGGCGGAAGATCCTCGAGATCCACGATGCCGATGCTGCCATGCCGCCGCTGGCGTTCATAAAGTTTTTCGGTTTCGTAGTGGACGCCGTGCTCGGTTCGAACTTCTTCGCCGTGCAGCCAGTCTTCGGGAAAGGCCGGGATTGGGGTTTGTGGCTTAGGGGTTGGCGAACTGCGGCGTAGGGCGCGAGAATTTCTTATCGATCTTCGCGATGCGCCGGCGCAGATGCGCGAGCTGTTCCTGAAAGTCGCTCATGCTTCTTGTGATATTTCTTCCCACTCCGACAGTAGCGCGCTTAATGCGGCGCGGCGCTTTTCCACTTGCGATGAAAGGCGCATGGTCTCTTCGGCGCTGACAAAATTCGCCAGGCTCTCTTCGTCGCTCGCGATTTCTGCTTCCAGCACTGCAATCTGGGTTTCGAGCTCTCGCGCGCGCTCCTGCAGCTTCTTAAGCTTCATGGGATTCAAGCGCTTCGCTGGTTGTTGGTTATTGGTTGTTGGTTGTTGGGGACTAGCGGCAGCTACATGACCGTTGGTGGGCAAGTGTGAGATCGATCTGCTTGCCTTCTTTGCGCCACACGTAGTCTTCATAGTTGCCGGGGAAGACATGGACCTCGCCGGCGCCGACTTCAAAAACTCGCGTCGCCAGCTTGTCGATGAAGTAACGGTCGTGCGAAACGAAGACCACCGTCCCGGTATATTTTTCGAGCGATTCAAGCAAAACATCTTTCGCGCGCATGTCCAGGTGATTGGTCGGCTCATCGAGCAGCAGGAAATTGGAGGGCTGCAGCAGCATGCGGGCCAGGGCATAGCGGTTGCGCTCGCCGCCCGAAAGTACGCCGATCTTTTTGAAAACGTCGTCCTCGGAAAACAGAGAAGCTTCCCAGCAAACTACGCAGCTCGGTATTGGTAGAACGCGGCGCTTGGTATTGCAGATCGTCCAGCATGCGCGCGTTGGGGTCGAGCTCCTTGTATTGGTCCTGCGCGAAGTAATCGACCTCGGCGTTGTGGCCCAGCCGGTATTCGCCCGAGGTGAGCGGCTCCGTGCCCGCAAGCAACTTGATCAGCGTCGACTTCCCCGCGCCATTGACGCCCACCAGCGCGATCCGGTCGCCGCGCTCGATGATGAAATCGACGCCGCCGAAGACAAATTTGTCGCCATAGCTCTTGGAGACGCCTTGAAACTCGGCCACGATCCGCCCGCTGGGCTTGGGCTGCGGAAATGAAAAGTGAATGGTCTTTTCTTCGGCGGGCAGCTCGATGCGCTCGATCTTTTCGAGCTCTTTGATGCGGCTCTGCACCTGCTTGGCTTTCGTTGCCTGGGCACGGAAGCGATTGATGAAAGCTTCCAGTTGCTCGATGCGTTCGCGCTGGTTGCGATAAGCGGCTTGCAGTTGTTCGCTGCGCTCCTGTTTCTGGCGCAAGTACTTTTCGTAGTTGCCCGAATAAAAATGCACGCCGCGGTTCCAGATCTCGACGATTTTGTTGACGGTGACATCCAGGAAATAGCGGTCGTGCGAAATCAGAACGATCGCGAACGGGTAATTGGCGAGATATTGCTCCAGCCAGTTGCGGGCTTCCAGATCCAAGTGATTGGTCGGCTCATCCAGCAACAGCAGGTTGGGCTTTTCAAGCAGCAGCTTGGCAAGAGCGATGCGCATCTGCCAGCCGCCCGAAAACTCCTCGGTGCGCTTGTTCCATTCCTCGTGCGGAAACCCGAGCCCGGAGAGCACGGTTCCCACTTGTGCCTCGATCGCGTAGCCGTCGCGGTTACGGAATTCGCTATCCAGGTGATGGAAACGGTCGGCCACTTGCGCGTACTCGACGCTGGCGGGATCCAGCTCGGCCATCTTATGCGTGAGCTCTTCCATCTCGACTTCCATCTTCTGAAGCGATGCGAATACCGACATGCATTCGGCGAAGACAGTGCGGCCGGAGAGCGACAGGCCGTCTTGCGGCAAGGTAGCCGGAGCTGACGCCGCGCGTGACGCTGAGCTTGCCGTAGTCTAGCGATTCCAGGCCCGCCAGCACTTTCAGCAGCGTGGTTTTGCCGCTGCCGTTCGCGCCCACCAGGCCGGCGCGGTCCTGGGGCGTGATCATCCAGTTGAGATCTTCAAACAGCAACTTGGTGCCGAAGCGCTTGCCGGCGCCGGAGAGTTGGATCATCTAGGATCTATTTTCGCATTTGCTCATGGCTTGCCTAAAGTACACAACGGATCGCCGATCACGATATTCATCCAGCTCAGAATCGGAATGGCGAGGTAGTAGCTTTCCGCGAGATTGCGGCCATGATAGTAAGCCGGCAGAAGAATATTCGGCCGCGGCGTGAATTGCAGGTACGGCTCGTAGACGTGGCCGGAGGCGCCGGTGGCGCCATCGTGAATGTAGTCGGCTGTCAAGGTCTGCGGAGATCCGGCGAAGTCGGCCTTCGGGTTGCCCCAGCTGCCGATGTTCCAACTATCGGGAGGGCGCGCGAAAGGTGCGTCCATTGGTCGAGACGTATTCGGTCATGATGGCGCCGGGGAGCCAATGAAAATCGAGATGGCGCCACTTGCGGGCGGGATCATTGGAACCCCATGACGCGTAGGCGATCACATCGCTTTCGTGCTGGAGGACGTCGGCCGAGCGATCCAGCACCACGCGATCGTGCGGCAGCTGGCGAGCGGCATCCAGCAGCCAGCGGTTGCCCGGCGTGTTGTCGCTGGCTTTCAGATCGATCACAAATTTTCCGCGATTGTGAGCCAGCAGGGCGCGATCCACGATGCCCTTGACGTCCTCGAAATCGTATCCGGCCAAACGCGTGACCAGATAGATGGGGAAATCGGGATGGCGGAAGGGCGCGTTCGTCTTGCCGAAAAATGGATTGGCGATGCCGGCGGGCAGCGCATGCGAGCGGCCGTGCAGATCGAAGTAGACCAGCGTCAATTCCGAATCCACCGACGCAGCTTCGCCGCTGAGCCCACCGTTCCCCCGAACTTTCAAGGGCACGCCGGCGGTGGTGACGATGTACAGGATTTGCTCCGTGAGTTTGTGATCGCGGAGGTAGTTTTGGACGGGACGCGAAATCTGATCGTCGAAATCCGCGCGAGAAATTTCCTCGTCCGTGGCGGCCGTGAGGCGGCAAATATTGACAGCGGGAACGTGGCGGCGCGCGGCATAGTATTCCCCGATTTTGCGGGAAAGCGCGGAGGATTGATTAACGACGATGAGGACGGAATCAGGCGGCTGGGCCCAGAGAATCGGAGTCAGGCAGCACAGAGCAAAAATTCGAAGCGGCAATTTCCATATTAGCGCTTTTCACGGACGGCTTGCGGCGTGTACCGGCGCGCCATTCATTGCAAGTCGGCGGTGGTGGCTTTCACCATGGCTGTGGCGGCTTCATGCAGCCAGTCGGCGGGACGTTTGCCAAGGTCCGGCAGAATCAGTTTGGCGGCGCGCCGGCGTGCCCAGGTGAACGTTGGCGGTTTCGAATCCCATGGCGCGGAGAAGCTTGGACTCGTCGCGTTCCGTGGGCATGGTAGAAAGTTCAACGCGCGAACAATCGGGCGCGAGCCGGCGGCCAATCCAATCCGCGCGCAATCGCACGAAGGGATCGATGTCGCGGACCGACCGGTCCAGAGCATCCTGATACCGGATGCGCTCGGAGACTTTGCCGCCCAAGGCCCAGACGCACGCGGAAGGAGCCAGCGCCTTGGCCTCGCGCGCCACTCGCCCGCCGCGACACAGCGCGATGCCGACGAAGCGCTGGCGTCCCAGGCTGCCGAGGCCGGCCATGCGATGAACGATCCGGTATTCCAGTCCCGGCTCAGGCATTAGCTGCTCGATGGCCCGGCGGGCGCCCTTGGGGACCGCGCCTTTGAATGTGCGCAGGCCGTCCAGCTTTTCCAGAACTGGATCGGGTCGCGGAGAACGCCCGTGACCATTTGACGCAACCACTGGTGCTCGTCAGCCAAAACAAATGGAAGGCCGCCTGTTTCGAGGCCCCTGTTGTAGCCGGCGAGGATCGCAACACAGGCGTCCTTGGCCGCGATCTTGAGGCGCGACTCGCGAATGGCAACATGTGCGCTAGCGGCAAGGCGAACCAGATCGATGGTATAGGGCAGCTCGTAAGCTTCATCGAAATCATTGATGCCCCATACCAGGCGGCCCTCCACGTCGCGCCAGGTGCCGAAGTTTTCAACGTGCAGATCTCCGACCGCGAGCACCTGCGGGGCGCGCTCTTCGTTGGCGCAAACCTCGGGCCAGAGTTGCATCCAGCGGTAAAAGGTGGCGCGCAGGAAGGAAAATACGTCCTGGCCCATGGCCTGGTGCTTTCGCTTGAGATCGGCGGGAAGCAAGGTGAGGTGTTTGCCGAGCCACGTTTCGTACCGCGGAAGTGGCTTTCTTGATGTTCATGAAGCGTCGGACCTATTTTAGCCGGGCTCCGATGGTCTTTGGCGAGATGTTGTGCCAAGCCGCCGTCAGGGCATTCCGCACGGTGGTTTTCTTAGCGGCTTCAATTTCACGATGGTGCTGCCGCCGCGGCCCCAGGCGCCTTTGGAGGGCGCGAAGACATCGGGCTCGGATTTGATGTAATCGTGCTGCTGCTCGGGCGTGAGCTTGACCATGCCGTGGGCTGTCGTCGGGATAGCCGAGCGTGGCGAAGATCTTGCCGCGCACGCGGAAATCGGGGTGATTCATGTGCTCGTGCTCCACTGTTTCAGGGAAGCTGAGAGCGATGTTTCGAAAGTCTTGAGCGGTCATGGGCTGTATCCAATACATGTTTACACGAACGTGCTAAGCTGCGGTTTCTGCTGACCAATCATGCAAATTCTGATTGACGCCACTCCGCTGCTGCTGAGAAGCGCGGGCGTCAAGAATTACACCTACTACTGGATTCAAAGCCTGTGGGAGCAGGCGAGCAACGATCGGATCTCGACGTTTCCGGCGCTGACACGCTTAGGATCGCTGAATCATGAGCGGTCGATTCTCGGCCGGGCGCGAACGTACTCGCACCTGGGGCGCGTCTTTGCGGCGAATCGGTTTCCAGCGCTGCCGGTGTTGCGATGGACCATGCCCACCGCGGATGTGTTCCACGTGTCGAACCAGATCCGAAACCCTCCCAAGCGTCTCAAGCTGACCGCCACCATTTATGACATGACGTGCCGCCTGATGCCCGAACTGCACACTGCGGCGAATATCCAAGCCGACGAAAGTCTCGCCAGGAACGTGCTCAGGAGAGCCAGCCGGCTGATCGCCATCTCGGAGAACTCGCGGCAGGACGCGGCGCGGTTGCTGGGCTTGGACGCGGAGCGGATCGAAGTGATTTATCCGGGCGTGCCGGAGGTTTATTTTGGCGCGCAGGCCCGGCCGAGCGAGAGGCCTTACGTCTTATATGTAGGCGCGATCGAGCCGCGCAAGAATGTGGATACATTGCTGGATGCGTGGGAAAATTTCCGCCTGCGCGGCGATTTCGATCTGATCGTCGTGGGCGCCAGCGGCTGGGCGGGCGAGAAAACCCTGGCTCGGTTGGCCGCGCAAGCCGAGAGGAGTGCGATATCTCGGCTACGTGCCGGAGGACGAATTGCCGGGGCTGACGGCGGGCGCGAGCGCCTTCGTTTATCCATCGTTGTACGAAGGCTTCGGCTTTCCGGTGGCGCAGGCGATGGCGGCGGGAGTGCCGGTGATTACTTCGAATACGTCATGTCTGCCGGAAGTCGCGGGCGGGGGCGCTCTGCTGGTGGACCCGCGCAGCGCCGCGGAGATTCAGGGCGCGATGGAGAAATTGCTGATGTCGCCGGAACTGCGGCAGGAGCTCGGAGCGGCTGGAATGGCGCGGGCGCGGCAGGAATATCGCTGGAACGTTTGCGCGTCGGAAGAGCCTGGAATTTTTCCATCGCGCTTGAAGCTACTGGCCCGTTCCGGGTGCGATGAAGAAGTCCCAAACCTGCATATCGACCTTGTCTTCGGCGTATTGAACGACTGCGTATTCGCCGGGCGCGAGCGGTTTTTGCGGCCAGATCTTAAACAGCCCGTCGGCGACTTGCTGGCGAAATACCTCCACCAAATCCGGCTCCTGATGGGTTTCCTTGATTACCGGCATCGATGGTCAGCTTCTCGACCACGCGATTGCCTTTGTGGTCGCCCATGCGCACGATGCCGAAGCGCTCGTCTTCGGACAGACGAATGTAGAACTCGGGGCTCCGATTCACGGTGCCTTGCGCTGCGTGGGGGCCGTCGAGTTCGAGCGTGGCTTTGCCTGAGACCAGCGGAACCGGACTGATGGCCTTGAGGATGCTGCGGCGTTTGTTGGTGACCACCTTCGATTCGCCTACCTTGATCGGTGTCAGCTTCTCGTCTTCAATCAGGTAGACGCCTTCTTGCGCGGGAATGCTTTCCACTTCCTTGCGGGCGGCGCGCTCGGCTTTGTTCTCGGATTCTTCGGCGGCGGCATTGGCACGAGCGTCGTCGGCGCGTTGCTTGATCTCAGCCTTGGTTTTCTCCAGGTCCACAATCGACAGCGGTACTTCTTCCCATTCGTCTCGATCGACGCTGTAATAGCTCAGCCGATCGTTTTCGATTTTGTATTCGCGGACCAGTTGATCGCTTCCGTCCTTGAAATAGAGCTTGAGGTTCGCCGCAGACGACACGCAGGCGAAGAGAAGCAGGAGGTAGATGGTGGACGGTGGGAAGCGGCGCATCGTCATCCTTCGGAGGGTTGCAGGCCGACGCTGCGCAACAGCAGGAACTGCGAGAGATTGTCGGAGCTGAGCAGTCCCAGCAGATGGCCATCCTGCATCACCAGCACGCATGCGCCGGCGTGAGCCATCAGTGGCAGAACTTCGGCCAGGTCCTGATCAGGCGGAACGCTGGGGAATTCGCGCTGCATGAATCCCGCGACATAGGATGCTGGCCCGTCATGCGCCATGCCGCGCAGGAGTGCGTTGCGGGCCAGCAAACCGATCACCTGGTCGCCATGCACGATGGGAAAATCCTGCTGGGACGTGGACAGCAAAAGATTGGCGGCGTCGCGAATGGTGCTGCCATGCGAGAGCGTGCGGAACTCGGTCATCATGGCGGCGCGGACCGGGATGCCTTGCGTTAGAGACCGGCCCGCGCGATGCGGCGCCTTCATTGGCCGCGCCCAAATAAATGAAGAACGCGACGAAGGCGAGCATGGGCATGTAGATGAAGCCATAGAGTCCCATACTGATGGCCAGCATGCGGCCGGACCAGGTGGCGATGCGCGTGGCCTCGTACTCGGATTTCAAGCTCGAGAGGATGGCGCGCAGCATCCGGCCGCCGTCCATGGGGAACGCGGGGAGCAGATTGAAGCCCGCCAGGATCAGATTGCCAAGAGCGATGCGATCGGCAAGGTTATCGCCCGACGGTTGCGTCAGAGCGAATAGATTGAACGTTCTATTTTGCGAAATGGAAGATGGCGAAGATGAGACCGGCGATGGCCAGGTTCACGGCCGGCCCGGCGACGGCGATCCAGAATTCCTCCCACGGTTTGGCGGGGCGTTCCAAACGCGCGACACCGCCGATCGGGTACATCACGATCTCGAGAGTCCGGATGCCGTAGTGCGAGCTGACTAACGCGTGGCCCAGTTCGTGCAACAGAACGGAAGCGATCAAGGCCAGGACGAAAAGGGCGTAGCTGCCGGGCGATTGATTGCCACTGAGGCCGATCACCGCCAGGCAAATGAGCAGCAGGACGAAAGTGAAGTGCAGCCGGACGGGTACGCCAAACAGGCGAACGGATCCGACCGAGCCAGGCGTCACGGCGGCAGGCGTGGTGCGTTCCTCTGCCAATAAAACCCCTGCACTGATTTTGACACAGGCCGGGGATCGTGGTTGGTTGTTGGTGATTCGTAGCTGGTTGTTGGTGGCCGGTTATTGGCCCGACCGTGGCGTCGTCCTTGTGGATGTGGATAATGAAGTCATGGGGAAGCCAAAGGCCAGCGAGAAAAATCTGACCGACGCCGCAAACCGCTCTCGCGAAGCGCAGCTTCGCGGCCCAGCACGTCCGATCGATTGGAAGAAGGTGGACGCCATCACACGGAAGATCGCCGCGCTGGCAGTCCTGGATCCCAGGCCCGCCGACGAAATCCTTGGATACGACGAATTCGGCCTCCCCAGTTAGACAAACGGCGCGCGCCTGGTGGTTGTGGGAGCGTTACCTGCTATTCCTGGATAGGCTATCGAAGATCTCTGAAGTTGTCTGCTTCATTCTTCCCGCAAGGCTGTCATCGGATCGACGCGCACGGCGCGCAGCGCGGGACCAAAAGAAGCGATCAGTACGATCACTGCCAGAAAGACCGAAGTGACCGCAAAAGTCATAGGGTCAAGCTCGCTCACACCGTGCAGCATCGATCGGATGTAGCGCGTGAGTGCCCAGGCGCCTCCCAGGCCCGCGACAATGGCCAGCACAACCAACACGGTAGTTTCGCCGAGAACCATGCGAAGCACGTCGGTCTGCCGCGCGCCCATCGCCATCCGAATGCCAATTTCGCGAGTGCGTCGCGTTACCAAGTAGGACATGGTTCCGTAAACTCCGGCTGCGGCCAGGAGAATCGCGATAAGGGCAAAGCTCCCGATGAGGATGGCCTGGAAACGCTCCGGCGCGAGCGCTGCATCTCTTCGCTGATCCATGGTTTTGACGTCCGAAATGGGCTGGTCGCGATCAACCGCGCGGACCTGCCGTTCGATGGCTCGGATCACCGCCTGCGGGTCGCCCTCGGTGCGGACGATAAATGCCGCACGGTAAATAGAATCGCCGGAGCAGGTGCAGCGATAGATCATCGCGGGCGGATCGGCTCCGAGCGCGGCCGCACGGATATTGCCCACGACGCCGACGATCGTCCATGTAACATTGATCCGGTCGGGGCCGAATCCAATGTGTTTCCCCAGCGGGTCCTCGCTCGGAAAGATTCGCCGGACTAAGGCTTCATTGACCACCACCGGTTCCGACGGAATGAAGCCATGATACGCCGACGGAGGCGGCCGGACGAAATCATGGGCGTCGAAAATACGGCCTTCCTTGAGCGGGATTTCCAAGGTGGGAAAGAATTCCGGACTCACCTCAGTGTTGTTGATGATCGGTCGCTCGGTGAAGGCCACCGGAGGCCGTCCCACTACACGAATGCGGCCTTTTTGAAAAAACCCATCGTCGCTCAGTGGGATGTCGGCCGACAGCGTCGCCCCCCGGGCTACAGGCGACTGCTTGAGCCGGTCGAGCACCTGGGCATAAAACGGACCATAGTCGTGGTCGAAGGGGCCGATCGGACGGAGTCGAAAGCTGAGCAGATGATCGGAAGGAAAGCCGAGCTCGGTATGTGTGAGATGAAGCAGGCTGCGGACCAGCAGGCCGGCGCCGATGAGCAATACGAGGGAAACAGATATCTCTGCCACTACCAGGATTTTTCGCAGCCGGCTTGCACCGCGTGTGCCGCTATGCGTGAGGCCCGCTGACTTGAGCGCTTCCTGAATGTGGATTCCGGCCGCGGACATTGCGGGAACGACGCCAAACAAGAGGCTGGTCGCCAGCGTCAGCGAGATCGTAAAGGCAAGCACGCGCCAGTCCATCGAAATCGCCGGATAGCGCACCAGAATGGCGGACTTGGTAGCATCGAGAACATGCACGGCCAGCCACGCCAGGCCGATTCCCGCCAGGCCCCCGGGTACCGCGAGCACCAGACTTTCGGTGAGCATTTGTCGGATGATGCGGCCGCGGCCGGAGCCAAGGGCTAGACGAACGGCAAGCTCTCGCTGCCGGTTACCGGCGCGTGCCAGTAACAAATTGGCAAGATTCGCGCAGGCGATCAGCAACACAAGGCCGACGGTACCGGTGAGGATCAATAACGTGGGACGCACCTGTCCGGTGAGATGCTCTTGCAGAGGCGAGGTGGCGATGGTGAGGTCCGTCCGAAAAGCCGTTTGCCGGAATTCATTGGGATACAGAGCGCGAATCAAGAGAGTGAGGCGATTCATCTCCGTCGCGGCTTCCCGCGGCGTTACATCCGGCTTGCGCCTCGCGATGATGAGGGTTTCGAAAATCCCGCGTGTGGGTGCGATCGGAAAACCATCGGTCGCTTTGTCCAGCACGGTTGGCACCCAAAGCTGAGTGCCGCGAGGAAAGTCGAACCCTTGCGGCATAACGCCGACAATGGTGCGCGGCAGCCGATCGAGCGCGATCGTCTTTCCCAGAATGTGCGGATCGCTACCCATCCGATTTCGCCAGAAGGCATAGCTCAACACTGCAACCGGCGGCGCCTTCGGTCCTTCTTCTTCCGTGCCAAAATACCGTCCCAGCATGGGCTGCGATCCCATCACGCGGAAGAACGACGGCGAAACATCCGCGGCATCCAGTTGCTCGGGCCTTTCCACGCCCGTCCAGTTCACGATCATCGGATCGAACGCAGCGACATCTTCGAAAATTCGATTCTGCTCGCGAAGCGCGAAGTAATCGGGCGCCGCACCGACATCCTGTCGAGCGGGTCCGGACCTCTCGCTGATCCAGTCGATTCGCTCGGAGCCGGGGTAGGGAAGCGGGCGGATGAGAATCGAATTCGCGACGCTGAACACGGTGGTATTCGCGCCGATACAGACGGCTAGAGTCAGCGTGGCGGCGAAAGCTAGAAACGGATCGCGGCGCAGGTTGCGAAACGTGTAACGCGTATCATCCCAAAAACTCTCGATCATCGGAGTCCTCCAGGCGCGCTCGATGAAATATTACCTGAATCTCAGCTAGACTACGAAAGATCCCTGTGTGTACTGAAGCCGGTGTGACCGGCCTGAGCATTCGCGGCCTGCTCGAATTGCAGGCAGCACAGACGCCAGATTCCGCTGCGCTGCTCGCGCCGGGCCGTGAGCCCATGACCTACGCGCAGCTATTTGCGCAGGTCAATCAAGCGCGTACCGCACTTCACTCCGCCGGAGTTTGCCGTGGCGATCGCGTCGCGGCCGTTGTTTCGAACGGACCTGAGATGGCTGCGGCTTTTCTTTCCATTGCCGGCACCGCGGCGTGTGCTCCATTGAACCCGGCATACCGCGAGTCTGAGTTCAGCTTTTATCTTTCGGATCTGGCGCCAAAGGCCATGCTGATCGAGCAGCGTGTGGAATCGCCCGCGCTCGCCGCGGCCAAAGATCTGGGCATTCCTGTGATCCGCCTGCGTCCCCGCCTGGACGCGCCGGCCGGTTCGTTTTGTCTGGAGCACGATTCAGCCTCAACCCTGGGCGCCCAAAGCGAGCCCTCGCAGCCAACGCAACCAGATGACATCGCGCTTGTTCTGCATACGTCGGGCACCACTGCGCGGCCAAAGCAGGTCCCGTTGTCGAACGCCAACTTGTGCCTTTCCGCCACTCACATCCGGTGCGCGCTGGAACTGTCATCAGCCGACCGCTGCTTGAACGTGATGCCGCTATTTCATATCCACGGACTGGCAGCGGCTTTGCTCGCCTCCCTGGCCGCGGGCGGAAGTCTGGTATGCACGCCGGGCTTCTACGCGCCGCAGTTTTTGGATTGGCTAACGGACTTCGAACCGACCTGGTATACCGCCGTCCCAACGATGCATCAGGCAATCCTGGCGCGAGCAGCTTTGGAGCGCGCGGGCGATGATCGGCGCTCCACCGCGCTGCGGTTCATCCGATCTTCATCGGCTCCGCTGCCTCCGCAGGTGATGGCCGAATTGGAGCGCGTATTCTCGGTCCCCGTGATCGAAGCATACGGGATGACCGAAGCGTCGCACCAGATGGCCAGCAATCCGCTGCCTCCGGGCCGGCGGAAGCCGGGTTCGGTCGGGCGAGCGGCCGGTCCTGAGATCGCAATTATGCTACGACGGGCGTCTGGTCGAGTCCGGCGTCACCGGCGAGATCGTCATCCGCGGTCCCAACGTGATGGGGGGTTATGCCGGCAATGCGGAGGCGAATGAAAGCGCGTTCAACTCCGGCTGGTTCCGTACTGGCGACCTGGGCTGGTTGGACGATGAAAATTATCTGTTCATCAGCGGCCGCACCAAGGAGATCATCAACCGAGGCGGCGAAAAAATCTCACCGCGTGAAATCGATGAAGCGCTGCTGGAGCATCCAGCCGTAGCTCAGGCGCTGGCCTTTGCGCTTCCGGATTCAAGGCTCGGCGAAGAGGTGGCGGCGGCGGTGGTCCTGAAGACGGGAACATTGGCCGACGAGGCGGCATTGCGGGAATTTGTCTCTGGACGGCTGGCGGATTTCAAGGTACCTCGGCGCATCGTGCTGCTCGACGAAATCCCGAAAGGGCCGACGGGTAAACCGCAGCGCATCGGCCTGGCGGCGGTACTGGGCCTGAAGGAACTGCGGGAGCCGGTAGTGGCCCAGTCCGAGCATTTGGAACCGCGGACCCACTCCGAGAAACTCGTAGCCGATTTGTGGCAGCAAGTGCTGGGACGAGAGGACGTCGGCGCGCAGGATAATTTCTTCGATCTCGGCGGAGACTCGATGCTCGCGACGCAGTTTCTTTCCCGTCTCGCACAAGCCTCAGGAGCGGCGCCGCCGCTGCTGCGTTTATTTGAGCAGCCAACCGTAGAGGCAATGGCAGCGTGGCTGGATGCCAATGCTGCGTCAACCGTTGCGGTGCCCTTGGTGCGGGACCCGGCCGCCGCGGCGTCGCTGTCCTTCGCTCAACAAAGATTCTGGTTTCTCGATCAATACGAACAGGACAGTTCGGCCTACGTGCAGACCTCGGCGGTAAGGTTGCGCGGCCGCTTGGACGTGGACAAGCTCCAGCGTGCGCTCAACGGGATTGTCGCGCGGCACGAAATCCTGCGCACCACTTACGATGTGCGGGACGGCGGCCCGGTTGGGGTATTGGGCCCGTCGCGCGACCTCGAACTGAAGACGGTGACGGTGAGCTCGTTGGATGCGGTAAGCGATCTGGCCGCTTGCGAAGCGCGCGTGCGGTTTCACCTGGCCCACGATCCGATGATTCGCCCGGTACTGGCGCGCCTCGGTCCGAACGATCACGTGCTGCTTCTCACCAGGCACCATATTGCGTCGGATGGCTGGTCGGTAGAGGTTTTGCTGCGTGAACTCGCGACGCTGTACGGAGGAGGAGCAGTCCAGGATCTTCCAGTCCAGTACAGTGACTACGCACGCTGGCAGACGGAACGATACGCATCTGGCGTGTTCGAAGAGGAACTTGCTTACTGGAAAAAACAGCTGGCGGGAAGCCAGTCGTTGCTGGCGCTGCCGCTCGACCGGCCGCGGCCGCCACGGCAAACGTTCCGGGGCGCGCGTGCGTCGTTCGTGCTGCCGCAGGCGATCGCCGGAGCGTTGAACGATCTCGCACGACGCGAGGGAGCCACGTTGTTCATGGCACTGCTGGCCGCTTTTCAGGCTTTGCTGCACCGCTATTCGGGCGCGGACGATGCGTCGGTGGGCTGTCCGGTGGCGGGCCGCGGGCGCGTGGAACTCGAGCCTCTGATTGGCCTGTTCATGAATACTCTGGTGTTGCGTTCGGACGCATCCGGTAATCCCGGGTTCCGCAGCCTGCTGGCGCGTGTCCGCACGACCGCTCTGGGAGCTTTCGCACATCAGGAGTTGCCGTTCGACAAGCTGGTAGAGGCGCTCCAGCCCGCGCGCAGCCTCAGCCACTCACCGCTTTTCCAGGTGCTGTTTCAGCTCCGCAATCTGCCGTTTGAGCCGCCGCGCTTCGCGGATCTGGAATGTGACCCGCTGGATGTCGATAACGGCGTCGTGCAATTCGATCTGTCGCTCGAAATCGCGCCAGCGAACGGCCCACTGCACTGCTCGCTCAGTTACAACTCAGACCTGTTTGATCCTGAAACAGCGCTTCGAATTACGCGGCATTACCAGAACCTGCTGGCGGGCGCGGTTCAGGATCCAGACCGGGCTATTTCGTCCCTCGCGATTCTGGACGCGGACGAGCGCGGCCAGTTGCTATCCGGCTGGAACCAAACGGAGAAGCCGCTGCCCTCCCGGTGCGTGCATGAATTGTTCGAGGCCCAGGCGTCGCGCAGGCCTGACGCGATCGCGATTCTCGATGGCAATGGCGAGCTCAGCTACTCGGATCTGAACCGAGCAGCCGATGCACTCGCGGATCGGCTGCGCCTACTTTGCGTCGGACCGGGTGCGCTGGTGGCCGTGTGTGTGGAGCGTTCACGCGCGATGGTAGCGGCGCTTCTTGGCATCTTGAAGGCCGGGTGCGCGTACCTGCCCCTGGATCCCGTATACCCGCAAGAGCGCCTCGCATTCATGCTGGAGGATTCGGGCGCGGCCGCGGTCATCACCGACAACGGCGTGACGCTTCGCTCATCGGATTCCCCGTTCGTCGAAAGTGCCACCACTGGCCTTGCTGCAACCGTTTACGCCATCTACACCTCGGGCTCCACTGGCACTCCGAAAGCGGTGCTGGTGCCACATCTCGCCTTGGCCAACGCCCTGGAAGCGTTTCGGAGTGAATTTGCGTTCAGCGAGCAGGACGTCGCGGTGGCGGTAACCACCTTGTCGTTCGACATCGCGGCCGCCGAGATATTTCTGCCGCTGATCTGCGGCGGGAGGGTCGCTATCGCGGACCGGCTGGAGCAAACAGACGGACGCGCGCTTAGCGAGCTCATCGAGCGAGTGAACCCCACCTGGCTCCAGGCAACTCCGGCAAGCTGGAGGATGCTGCTGGACGCGGGATGGACTGGTAACAGGACGCTCACTGCCGTTTGCGGCGGCGAGGCGATGCCGCGACCCTTGGCCGACGCGCTCATGGAACGACGCGCTCGCGTGTTCAACATCTATGGCCCCACCGAGACCACCATCTGGTCGACCATTGAGAGGGTCGAGGCCGGTAACGGCTCCGTCCCGATCGGGCGGCCGCTGGCGAATACCCGGGTTTACATTCTGGACGATCATCTGGAACCCGTGCCCAGGGGAGTTGCCGGCGAGTTGTACATTGCCGGCGCGGGAGTGGCGCAAGGGTATTTGCGGAGGGCAGAACTTACGGCGGAACGGTTTCTGCCGGATCCGTTCTCGAGCGCTCCCGGAACCAGGATGTACAAGACAGGCGACACTGCGCGCTGGCTGCCGGGTGGGTCTCTGGACTACCTAGGACGTCGTGACGAGCAGGTGAAGGTACGTGGTTTCCGCATCGAGTTGGGCGAAGTGGAGGCGGCACTGGCTGCACACCCCAGTGTGCAAGCCGCGGCGGTGTCGATGCGCGATGGCGCGCTGATGGCCTGGTGCGTTTGGCACGACGCCGCGGTTGAGACCGGCGTGCTCCGCAAGTTCCTGGCGGCGAAGCTGCCGGATTACATGCTGCCTGCCCGCATCGCTAGCGTGCCCGCGCTGCCTTCGCTGCCCAACGGCAAGTTGGACCGGCGCGCGCTAGCTGGTCTGGTCGAGCCGGCTCAACCGGCCCGCGCGGGCGTTGCTCCGAGGGATGAAACAGAGCGACGGATCGCGGCAATCTGGGAAGAGTTATTGGGCTGCGGACCGGTGGGACTCAATGACGATTTCTTTGAATTGGGCGGTCACTCGCTACTCGCGGCGCGCGTGGCTGCACGCATCACCCAGGAATTTACGCAGGAACTCGCAGCCCGGTTGCCGGTGGCTGCCTTGTTCGAAGCGCCAACGGTCGCCATGTTGGCCGAGTATCTCCGGCGCGGTGTCCAAACTTCCTGGCCGCCGCGCGTTATTCCGATCCAGCCGGGAGGCGCGCGCATTCCATTCTGGGCCGTGGGAGCCGGCGCCAGTTTCCGAGCGGTCGCCCAGCATCTCGATTCGGATCAGCCTGTATTGGGTGTGCTACTGGAAGATTCAGACGTCTCGACGCTCGGGCCGCCGTACCGCGTGGAAACAATTTCACGTGAAATCGTGCGCCTGATTCGGCAGCAGCAGCCGGCGGGTCCATATCAGCTCGGAGGACACTCGCTCCAGGGCCTGTTCGCATTTGAAGCCGCGCGGCAACTGGTGGCGCTTGGAGAGGAAGTACGGCTGCTGGTGCTGTTTGATACGCAACTGCCGAGTGCTGTGCGCATGAGATTTCCACTGGGCGTCCGCTTTCGAGTGCACGCTGCGTCGGCGTGGTGGCTGCTCTCACGCCGCCGTGTTTACGAAGCCAGCGCGTTCGTTCTCAATACGGCGAAGGGTCTGGCAATCCGGCTCCGGCAGGCGTCCGAGCAAGCGCCACTCTTGCCTTCGTCCATTGAAGACGTCCTACGGCTGGCAGCCGCCCGCTACGAACCTCGTCCCTATACTCAGCGCGTCGTGTTCTTGCAGGCAGCCGATCAGCCTGTGGCGCTTCACCTCGGTTCGCGCCTAGGTTGGCCGGAGTTAGCCGCTGGCGGTTTGGATGTGCGGGTTGTACCCGGGACCCACACCAACCTCCTCGAAGGGCCGCAGGCTCCCGCGGTCGCCGAGACACTGGCTAGCCTCCTCACTCGCGATAGTCTGTCGCAACGGGCGCAGACGGCGTACGCCGATTAGGGCGGCACAAGCACAAAATGTTCGATTGAAAGCCTGGCGCTTCGGTCGTTCCTGAAAGGCGCTCGATGAAAGAGCACCTGGATCTCATCAAACTGGTGTATTCGGGCGTTCCCAGGAACTGGAAATTCAAGCGTCTCCGTCACTGGTAGCACGGTGTCGTCAAATGGCTTTACATCTGGCCGCGACAACACGTCGCGCTTTCCCAAGCTTTGAACCAACTGGCCCGGAGACTGCGTGTCGAGAAGCAGAAGCTCCAACGCGATGGTTCCTGGATAGTGATCCGCGTTTGAGATGGTCACCTGTATTGCGCCGCAACATCCCAAATCGAGAGCATGCTCCAGCTTCTGCAGCGCCTTCATGGACATCGGTCTTTGGTCCGTGGTTAAGAAGGAAAGAGCCACCGGATCCGATCTGCGAAAATACGAATCGCGCGGTGGCGCGGCTTGGGGCGGCTTGAACATCCAGTACTGGCCCGAAAATGGGATTTGGAACGGACTGGGAGGGACGGCCGGCGATAGCGAAGCCAATCGGCGCCGGGGCGGGGGAGCGACCAGTTTTTGAGTCGCTTTTACCTCGGGCCATAGAATCACTCCTTGGTAACTCTTGTCCGTGACTGGAACACTGCCCGATGGCTCGTAAAGCTTGGTGATCAGTTCGGGTCGCGTCTTCGCGTCCGCGTCTCCGCTCGCTTGAGAACTTGAACCAAGACCGCCTAGTCGGCCTCCTACCGTCAAGCCAACCCCTAGAATCAGCGTGAGGAAAATTCGCAGCAGCGAATCGGGCAAGGTGGACGGCTCCCTGGCGCGGTAGGCGTCAGCCACCAAGCACATCAAAGTGAGCCCAGCCGCACTCAGGCACAGCAGCGCGACCGCCAGAAGCGGCGCTCCCATCCAAAGGCACACGATTGTCGTTTGGCCTCCCAGAGCGATACCAATCGCACAGGCTCGAGGCCATGTGTGCGAGCGACCGGCCGGCGGCCCGTTGACCCTTTCGAGCGCCACCCACTGGGAATACAGCATCTGCGTTGTAGCGATCACCAACGCCAGTGCAGCGCCTACAGCGAACGGCGACCAACGCGAAAGAAGAATTGCGGTTGGCGCCAACCATATGGACGGTTGCGCGGTCCGCAGCGAAACCCGGAGAGTGTCGAATCCCAGACGGCGGGCGTTGACCAACTGGAAGGCGGTCATGAATATGCCGCTACAGACGAAGGCGAGCAATCCAACCATGACGGCCTGAATTACCACGCCGGGCAACGATTGCGGATGCGGTCCAGCACGCACGGCTATCGACCAAACGATCCAACCCGTTGCGGCCAAGCTCGCCAACTGGGCCAACACGACCAGACCGGACTCCGGCTTCCATGGCTCGGTCGGGGTCAATCCGGCAAGCAGTCGACTTTGCGATCTCGGCGCCGAATAGTCTTCTATGAACTAATCAGACACCACAAATCGCGATTGGTTCCCACACCGGTAAACCTTTCATTTTCAATGGGACGGCGAGTTTTCCACAGTCCCGTTCGATGAGAGATATCCCCGCCGAGACGGGAAATCGACCTGTTCAACCTAATCGTGTAGCCTCTTTAATGAGGCTGCCGTATACTCAGAAACACAATCGCGCTATGCATAAGCCAATCAAATACGTCGAAAAAGCCGTGACAGTGGCAGCGGGTGCTGCCTGGGTTGTATTTGACAAACTCAATCAAATCAACCAGAACCCATCCTTTACCCCGGCTTGGTCCGATAAGCCGCTGCTGAAGAGCTACGAGAAGCAGAAACCGCCGTTGGGCTGGCCGCGCGAGACCGATTCGCTGTGCCCGCGCTGCGTCCCCGAGATCCGCCAGCAGATCGTCGACGGCAAGCTGCCGCACGAGATCCTCCTCAACGAAAAGGTGGGCGAGATCAAGGCGCAGATCATCGAGCGCGACGGCAAGATCCTGATGGTGAAGGAATGCCCGAAACACGGCCGTTTCGAAGATCTGATGGCCATGGATTCGGCGTTCTTCAAGCACCTGGAAGACGTGTTCCCCGGCCGCGATATCCGCGCGCACGCCGACGAGAAATTGCATAACCACGGAACCAGCACTATTAAACACGGCCGCGGTTCGGTATTGACCATCGACCTGACGAATCGCTGCAACATGATGTGCGATCCGTGCTTCATGGATGCGAACCAGGTCGGCTTCGTGCATGAGCTGAGTTGGGAAGACATTCAGACGCTGCTCGACAACGCGATTTCGATCAAGCCGCGCAGACAAATGTCGGTGCAGTTCTCCGGCGGCGAGCCAACCCTGTCGCCTTACTTCCTGGATGCCGTTCGTTACTGCCGCAAGGTGGGATACAACAGCGTGCAGGCCGCGACCAACGGCATCGAATTCGCCAAGAGCCCCGAGTTTTGCAAACAGGCCGCTGAAGCGGGCTTACGCTATGCCTATCTGCAATTCGATGGCATCGGCAACGAAGCCAATTCGCACCGCGCCGTCGGTAATTTGTTCGACGTGAAGCTGCGCGCGATCGAGAACCTGTGGAAAGCGGGCGTCGACATCGTGCCCGTGATCACCATCATCAACGGCATTAACAACGAGCAGGTGGGCGCGGTGGTGCGCTTCGCTCTTGATAATCCGAAGAAGATTCCGTTCCTGAGCTTTCAGCCGGTGTCGTTCACGGGCCGCGATGAAGCGGTGACCGACGAGCGCCGTCAGGCCCAGCGCTACACGCTGTCGCATCTGGCGCACGACGTGAAGAACCAAACCGGACTGGGCGAGCCGGTGCGCGATTGGTTCCCGATTTCGTTCATGAGCACGTTCTCTGATTTCGCCGACCTAGTGCACGGTCCGTCGGCCGATTGGGGCCAATTGAGCTGCGGCTGCCATCCCAACTGCGGGATCGGCATGGCCGTCATGTGCGACAAGGAAACCAAGGAGGCGGTGCCAGTGACCGCGTTCTTGAACGCCGATCGCTTGGCGAAGGATATCGCGCGAATCAACGACGCCGCGCGCACCAGCCGTTGGATGAACGTGATGGGCGTCAGCCTGGCGCTGCTGCACAATTACAACCCGTTCAAGTCGCCGACGCATTTCAAACTGACCGACCTCATCGCGAAGTTCGACAAGTGCTTCGGCATGACGCCCAAGGCGCAGAAGGGCGGCTACGGTAAAGTGACGGGCGACCGCACCATGGAAGACATCACCAAGCGCCGCAACGACCGCTGGAATTTCCTTTTCGTGGCTGGCATGTGGTTCCAGGATCTGTTCAACTACGATTTCCGGCGAACCGAGCAATGCATCATCCCTTATGCAACGCAGGAAGGCGAGATTTCATTCTGCGCCTACAACACGGGCGTGGGTTGGCGGAACATCATCGAGAAAATGCACATGACTGCGACGCTCACCAAGTGGTACGAAGAGCATGGGCGGCATGAGATCATCGCCGGCGGCAAGAGCTTGAACCTGGCGAGTAAGGATCATTCGCTGGTATTGCGCGCCGAAGACGTGAATCACGCCAAGCAACACGATCTCGACGACCTGGGCATCGCCAAGACCGCGCGGGAGGAAAAGAAGCGCGCTCGCGACGAGAAACAGAAGCAGGCCGAAAACGAGCGCATGGCGAAGCTGTACCGCGAGCAAATACTCAAGGAGAAGCCCGCGCCCGCCGACCTGGTGCAAATGATCATGCCGGTGCCGAAGCCCGAGCCTGCAGCCGACAAGGCTGAAGCGGTGGGTTCATTCGGGGATTAAGCCAAACACAATTCAGAGGAGAGAAGGCCGCCCGGGCAGTTGGGGCGGCTTTCTTATTTAGCGAAGAACTGAACGTCCTTCATCGGAAAGTGCTTTCTGTTCTGTGTCCACAAGTTTAGATGGTGGACCGAGGCTGTAGCGGCAATTAGGGCATCTCCCAATTCGATTGCGTGACTGGCATGAAAGGCGCGAAGGTAGTCCCCTGCGCGCGTGCCAATTTCTGTCTCGATTGGCACACTCAGCATCGAGGAAAATATTCGCTCGGTAGGCTCCCGCTCTTGTTCCCGCATACCATGGCGAATCTCAGCGAGCGTAACCGGGCAATAGAAAAGCGGCTCGTTCGCGGCCACGGTATCCGCCCACAAGCGCGCCAACTCAAGCTTGCGTCCTCGAAGCACCTCAATCAAGACGTCGGAATCCACCAGCACGCCGGTCATTTCCGTATCCGATCAAGCCGATTGCCCTTTCTGAGGCTACGGACATACTTCTGGGCGTCGGGAATGTCCGTCCGATCCTTCCAAAGACCCACGGCCGAAAGCAGTGCCTCCTTTCGCTTGGCTGCATCATCGAGATACTTCTCGCGGAGAGCTCTGCGGACCAGCTCCGACACCGTGCTGCGAGACTGCCGCGCGAGAATGTGGAGCGTTTTCCACAAATCTTCTTCGAGGTAGAGTTGGGTGCGCCTCACGATGTATATTATACACCACGCATTCGGTTGGGAGCCTCTCTTGCTCGGGTACAATCATCGTGTGAATCATTTCACCAGCCGCCGAGCGGCGTTCGCTGGAGTGCTACTGCTGGCCATTTCGCCGCTTTTCGCACAAACCGGCAGCGCGCGCATTCGCGTCGCGGACGCCACGGGGGCTGCGATTCCAGAAGCAAAGGTCTCCCTGGTTGATGGGTTGGATGGAACCGTAGGTACCCTTTCGACCGACGATGCGGGCGAGGTGCTCTGGACGGATCTTCCCCTTGGCGATGCCCACTTCTTCGCATCGGCGCGCGGGTTCCGTCATGGCGGAATAACAGTGACCATCCGCACTGGTGACGGACAGAAGGTCGCGATGGTACTTGAGGTTGCTCCTATTGAAGCTCAGCCAGATCTCAAGACGATCCAGATGCCGTACTCCGACAAGCTGGACCTCCTCCCAGAGCCGTCTCCGCCGCCACCACAGCCAAAGCCCGCCAAGCGCCACTGGTGGCAGATCTTTCGCTAGTTAATCCGGCGCAGCAGAACGTACCCACCCAGCGGAGGACAGCCATAGGAGTGATAGTTCGCCTTGATCCAGCTCTCGAGCTGCGGAAAGTGCGGATCGAGATCCTTGCCGGAAGGAAACACGCGGTCGAATTCGGCGCGGTCCAGGTCCATGTACAGCACCCACTCGGGGGGGCGAGCCTCCAACTCGGATAAAGCGAGCGCGGCATCGTCTCCAGTCATCAATCCCGGCTGAAGATAGGGATAGCGCGTCGGATTCTCGGCTTGCGTTAGAAAGTAGAGCAGCGGCTTATAGGGATAAACGAACAGGGACTGATGCGGGCGCACCCGGGACAGCAGGTCCTCCACCACGGGCGCTTCCGCGGCGCTGGTTCGCACATCGCCAACTGGCGTATGAAACGGCCGCAGGTGCGAAGGGAGCTGGGCTTGCAAAGCAAATACGACAGCCCACACGGCAATCGAACTGGTGAGCCACGCGCGCGGTCGTGTAGGCAGCAAGCGGTAGATCAGGATGCCCGTCACGGCATAAGGCAGGGCCGCTACGTACGCCAAGTGCGCGATGTCCGATCGCGGATAGGTGGACGCGACCAGAGCACTCACCGACAGCAGCAAGTAGAGGATTATCGGTTCTCGGTTTCTGAACCAATCGACGGCTCCGCCCGCAACGGCAACAACCGGAAGCACAGCCGGAAGCGCGAGGCAAAAGACCACACACAACCTGACTGGAAGCTCCCATGGACCGGCCCCTTGAAACAACGCCCTATATCCACCGATGATGGCGCCGTATGGCATGACGTTCACGGAAGAATAATTGTGGGAGAGCCAACTCAACTGCTGAAGGAAGGCCGGCAGCATTCCGCTGAGCCACAGGGCCATGCCGGCGGCCGCTGCAGCCAACGACATCCCGAGCAGATACCAGGCCGCGCGAATGCGGCTGCCTCCAGACCATAGCAACCAAGCCAGCGTCACGAGGCCAACCAGCGCGATCGACGGCGTCGCCAAGGCGGCGCACCCGATCAGGAATCCGGACACCACCAGCCAACGCCGATGGGATCCCACCCAGATCGCGATGGAAGCCAGCGACATCGCACTGCTATCCCAGCGGTGCTGTGCGGTCAACATGCTGGGGTCGGCCGTCTGGAAGGCAAGAAAGAACAGCGCGGTGACGATGGCAGTGGTACGCGAGGCGAAGCGTTCCACCAACCAATAAATCAGCGAGCATTCAAGGGCTACGTATAAGATCACGAGGACGCGTCCGGCCGCCAGCGTAACGCCCAACAATCGAAACGCGAGGGCCTGCATCCAGAAGCTGCCCGGAGTCATATAACCGAAGAAGTCCACGTACGGCTTTTGGCCGTGCAAAATGCGCTCGGCGGCGTCCAGGTAAATGCCCTCGTCGTTGGTTCCGAGGATCAGCCGGCTGCCGAACATCCACAACAGCAAGAGTGCTGTTCCCAGGAACAGAGCGAGAGGAATTACAGGCTGTAGCGGCGCAAGCGGCGATCGAGCTGTGTCGTCTTGCGCCATTTGTTTGACGCTCGATACATCGGCAGAATCCAGTGATTTCTGTACGTTGCGCTATATTCAGAGCATGCGAATTCTATGCGGCGTGATGGCTCTGGCGCTGGCGTGTCTGGCGCAGACGCGGACGGTTACCGATGCCGAGATCGAGCGGGTTCATCGTTCGGCGATTCTGATCGACACGCACAACGACATAACCAGCCGAACATTAGACGGTTACGACATCGGCAAGAACAAGAATGACGGCCATACCAATGTCACGGCGCTAAAACAGGGCGGCGTCGGGGCGCAGTTTTTCGCGGTGTACGTTTCCTCCAGCTACGTTAAAGACAACCACTCGGCCAATCGCACGCTGCAAATGATCGACACCGTACGCCATGACATTGTGGAGCGATACCCGAGCGACTTCACGCTCGCGACCACCGCCGACGATATCGAGCGTATCCATAAACAAGGCAAGATTGCGGCGCTGATGGGAATCGAAGGCGGCCACGCCATTGAAGACAGCCTGCGCCTGCTGCGCGACTACTACGATCTGGGCATCCGTTACATGACGCTGACCCACACCAACACGAACAGTTGGGCGGATTCCTCAGGCGACATCGACAAGCCCGGCGTCGAGCATCACAACGGGCTCACGCCGTTTGGCAAGCAGGTGGTGCATGAGATGAACCGGCTGGGAATGATGATCGATATTTCCCACACGGCCGACAAGACGTTTTGGGACGCGCTTCAAACCAGCAGCGCGCCAATCATCGCATCGCATTCGTCGTGCCGCGCGCTGTGCAATGTTCCTCGCAACATGACTGACGAAATGATCGCGGCGCTGGCCAAAAAAGGCGGCGTGATGCAGGTCAACTTCAACTGCGGGTTCCTGTCGGAAAAGTCCGCGGCGGCCGCGAAGAATGTAAAGGAGAGCACGCTGCCGGGCGCGCAAGGCGAGGACGCGACCATTGCGGAGTATAAAAAGAAAGTGCCGCCGGCCACGCTGGCCGACGTGGTAGCGCACATCGACCACGCGGTGAAGATCGGAGGAATCGGCGCGGTGGGAATCGGCAGCGATTTCGATGGGGTGTCCTGCACGCCGGTCGGCCTGGAGGACGTTTCGAAGGTTCCGAATCTCACCCGCGCGCTGCTGGAGAAGGGCTACTCAGCGGATGATATTCGCAAGATCTACGGCGGGAACACGCTGCGATTGATGCGCGCCGTTGAAGCGGAAGCCAAGCGGGAACAATCGATGCCGGCGGCTTCAAACTAAAATTCTTGCACCGGCGCGGGCTGATCGGCGCTTACGGACCCTGTGGCGATCTTCGCGACGTAATAGTTTTCCGCACGGATCGGCACTCCGGCCAGCCGGCGCAGTAGCGCGAGTTGCCCGATGTGCGTCAGCGCATCGGCGATCGGTGCTTGCAACAGCTTTTCGGCCGGGGCCTGGAGCGGGCCATCGGAAGCCAGATAAGCGTCGAATGCTTCCAGCGCGGCGAAAAAACGCCGCACTTCGTCAGGCCACGGGAGCTGCGCCGATTGATGCCACCGTTGCTGGCCTCGAGCCATCGACAAGGCCCACTCGAGAAGATCCCCGATATGAGCCAGGATCTGGCCGGGCGTGCGCGTTTCCGGCGAGGCGTGAAAATCGGCGAACGAATCGGGAGCGCCGCGCACCGCTTTACCGCCGCGATATGCGAGCGTGGCAAGGGCGTGACGCAACAGCTGACGTGCGGAATCTGATTGGTTCATTGGAACAAGCGTACGATATTTTCACTTCGCCGAGAGCGGCTTGATTCCAAACTCGATATGCAGCCGAATGGACTCCACCCACACCGGTCCGCGATCGTGATTGAAGGCCAGATTGTTGTAATGCTGCGCGTCGAAGGTGGCGTAGAAACCGCGCACAATCCGCGCAGTGTAGTAGCTTTCCCACAAATATTCGGGCGCGTAGTTGAGTTTTCCATCGCCGATCAAGAAATCGAGCCCGCCCAGCGCGAGGTACTCAGCGTGAACGCCCGAGATTCCCGCGGCAGCGAATGCCGTCGCGACGACGTCGTCTTTTCTTTTCCAGCTAGTCCCTTTCACCGACACTCCGGCTTCGGCCAGGCGGTCGATGGCTGTGAACGCAAAGTCTTCGGTCTTGCCGTCGTTCCAGCCCAGCCGCGAGAAAACACCGAAGTCGCGAGAAATCTCCTGATCGAAGCTTATGCCGGTCCCGTATTTAAGCGTCCCCGGATGGCGTATCGCCTGTACGCTGGGAACGGTTCCTGTTTCTTCAGCAAGGCGAACTGCTTCGACATAGCTGCCGGATCGGGTGCGATTGAGATATTGCAGCCAGCGGATAGCGCCAGCATGGTGCCCCACCGAATAGCGCCGCTCTTCTTCGAAGGTTTGGCCTTGATCGACAAAGAGCCGCCGGTCAAACTGTGAGCCGTTAGCCACGCGAGGCTCGGCGGCGACCCCATATCGCAAGGACCAGTTTTTGGTGTGAAACTCATTGACGATCCCCCAGGTGTACCCGCGCGTGTCCGCCGGGTAATCCCAGGCTCCGTTGTACATCAAGCCCCACGCCATGAACTGGGTGCGCGGATCGTGTGAATAGTTGTTGTCGTCAAAAAAATCGGAGAGAGAGAATCGTCCGCCGGTAATCGTGAAGCGGGTCATGGGACGATCGCCCGCTAATTGATTCTCGTCGCTCTCGACGTGCTCTTTTTCAGTGCCGAAACCAAAGTCGTGAGAAATAAAAAGGCGCGCGAGGTACGGCTTGGGAGTAGCGGTTGCAACTCGCGGCAGTTCGCCGTTGGAGGGATTGGCGAGTCCGTCAACGTGGCTGAAACCCCGCCCGCCCGCGATCTCGGGATCAAAGACAAGCTCGGTACCCGGGCTGAGGCGAAAACTGGAGAAGAGGGTTGTAGTGATTGAAACGTCGTTCTCGGTAGTGTCCTCTAGACTCAACGGCCCCTGATAGGGGGAGATGAACGTTCCATGATGCTGGCCAATGGATGTGGCTTGATAGTAAAGATTCCAATTCTCGGTCCCATCGGCTGGAGGCGCGGGGTCAGGGTTCGTGGGGGTGCCGTCCGATTGAGCAAATCCGCAAAAAGGCAGAAGGAGCAGCAGTAACAGAGCCGTCAGGCTGATCGAGAATCGACACACTTCAAGATTGTCCCATGTGGAAGTCGGAATTTTATTACAAAAGCATTTCGATTGGGAGCTCACGCAGGTCGGGGACAAAAACGTTCGGGGTGTGCGATAGCAGTTCATCCAGCGAGATGATTCCGGTACCGACCGCAACCGCGCGAATGCCGTTCGCCTTGGCCGCGAGCACGTCGTTAGGATGGTCGCCAATGAGAGTGATGTTGCTATCGCGGCCAATCCAGCGCTCCTGGCGGGCGCGCCGGATGGCGATTCGAACCAATCCCGCTCGATCGCGAGCCATCTCGGCGAAGGCGCCGAATCGAAAGTAGGAGCGGAGGCCAGCGCGTTCCATTTTGCGCCAGCCGATACGCGAGAGATTGCCGGTGACCAGGCCGATCACGACGCCGCGTCGAGATAAACCTCGCAGCAAGCCTCGCACGCCGGGGCAGACTTTTCGGGCCAGGTCCGGCCCGCGCCGGACATAGATGGATTGCGCGCGCTTTATCACTTCCGGAAGCACACGGCGGATCTCGCTGCGAGGCATGCCCGCCCGCAGCATCATCGTTGTGAGAATATCGCGATCGAGCATGCCCGCCACCGGCACACCCTCGGTAGTGGTCTCGACGTGTGCCGTGCGCCGGATCGCATCGACCAATGCTTCCCGGTGGTGCGGCCCCGCGCGGCGAACGAGGGTGCCGTCGATGTCAAAAAGCACGAGCGCATCAGATTGTTTCAACTCTTAACTATAGCCTTCCCGGTTCAAGACACGCCGCTATCTCTCGGGCCAGTTGCTCCACGTGTGGCGGAGCGATGATGGAGCTGTGGTCGCCTGGCACCGTCCGTATTTCCAGCGCGCCATCACATAGATTCTTCCATCCGAACCTGACTCCTGCCGTTCCTCCCAGCCGTTGGCCTTCGGCTTCCATCAACGTGATCCGGCCACGATAGGACCGCGGGAGATAAGCCCGCTCGGCTGCGGCCAGGAAATGATCAAGCGTCCCGGCGGCGTGATTTTGCCCATCCTGCCCGTTCTTCTTGAAGACCCTCCGAGCGTACGACCAGCCGATCGGATATAGCTGAGACATGTGCCGCGAGATCGCCCCGGTATCCCTCTCGGCAGCCCGCTCCCGCAGAGCGGAAAGGTGCGCCCCGATACGCATCCAAACTGAGTAGCGATCCCGCGCGATCGCAGGCAGGAAAGTATCCAGCAGAAAGATCGCTGCTACGTCCTGGCCATCTGCTTGAAGTTGGCAGGCTGCCTCGTACGCAAACAATCCGTAAATCGAATGCCCACCCAGGCAGTATGGACCGGCCGGCTGAAATGCTCGAATTGATTCGAGCGTCCTCCGAACAATCTCCGTCAAAGTAGTTCCCGTGGTCAACCACTGCAGGTCCCTGTAATCGAGGCTGACTCCGAAGAACGGCTGGTCCGATCCCAGATGTCGCGCAAGCTCACGATAGGCCGGTCCGGCTCCAAAACAGAAGAAAGGCAGCCTCGAACCCAGGGGTTGGATCGGCACGATGTATCGCGGATATGAGGAAAAAGTCTCTCCTTCCACCAGACGAACGAGCTGAGCGATGGTCGGTGATTCCATGAACAGCGCCATTGGAACGGCCGACCCCAGCTGATCAGCGATCATGTCGATCATCCGGGCAGCCAGCAAAGAGTGACCTCCCAGTTCGAAGAAATCATCCTCTAGGCCCAGCGGTCTGGCATCCAGCAACTGTTCCCAGATCGCCTGCGAGACTCTGCTCCAGTCCCTCCCGTGGCATTTCCCCCAATGCCTTCCGGTCCCAGAGAAAATGTCCTGGCTCAGGCAATTCACGGCGATTCACTTTGTTGTTCGGTAGACGCGGGAAGGCCGAAAGAAATACAAATTGAGAGGGCACAGAGTAATCGGGCAGGCTCTGCTCCAGGAAGCGCCGCAGTTCAGTGGAAGTCACGAATCCCGCTTGGTGCGGGATGACCCACGCCACCAGCTGCTGTTCTCCCCGCTCGTTCGCGCGCCCGCCCACGACGGCTTCCCGGACGCCGGAATGCATCTTCAGAGCTGCTTCTATTTCAGCCGGTTCGATCCGGCAGCCGCGAATCTTTACTTGTTGGTCCATTCGGCCCAGATGTTCGAGGTTCCCGTCGGGAAGCACCCGGCACAGATCGCCGGTCTTGAACAGTCTCGATCCAGCCTCGAAGGGATTCTCCACAAAACGCAGGGCGGTCAGCTCGGGTAAGTTCAAATATCCGCGAGCCAGGCCTCTGCCCGCCCATATAGAGTTCGCCAGGGGTGCCACGGTGGAACAGGCTGCATCTGGGAATCAAGAACGTACGCCTGCGTATTCGCGATCGGGCGGCCAATCGGCACTGATTTCTCGGCGGATTTCTCGAGTGAACCTGTCACTTCAAACCAGGTGGCGTGATGTGAAAGTTCCGAGGCGCCGTAAAAGTTGATGAGGCGAGCGTTCGGAAGAGTGTCGCGGAAGCGGGCGGCCAACGGGCCCAATAGCACCTCACCGCTGACAAAGCAATACTTGAGGGGAAACGCAACCGGCTTGAGCGAAGCGATGGCTTGTAGCCAATAGGAAAGCACGGATGGCACCGTGATAACGCGCGTGATGGCGTTTCGCTCCAGCGTACGCATCAACTCCACTGGGAGCCGCGCACGATCTCGTCGGGAAGAATAATGATTTCGACGCCATGCAAAAGTGGGCAGAAGATCTCGTAGATGGAGTCCACAAAGCTGAGAGCGATGATCTGGCACGAGGCCTCGTCCGGTTGATACGGAAATTGTTCCCACATCCACGTCAAGCGGTTCAATAAGCCCGCTTGCGGACACAGGACTCCTTTTGGTTTTCCCGTGGAACCGGACGTATAGACGGCATACGCTGGACTGTCCGGCCCAACTGTGATCGCCGGATTGTCCGGACTCTCGTCGCCGGCACTGTCCTCCTCCGCGTCACCCTCCTCAGCCAGCAGAACAGTATGTGGCGGACTGTCAAACCGGCTTACGAATTGGCTCGCCGTGACGAGCGCCGGCGGTCCCGAATCCCGCAGCATGAAGTCCAGACGGGCGCGCGGATAGCGCGGGTCCAGTGGCAGAAATGCACAGCCGGCTTTGAGTACGGCAAGTATCGCAACGATGTAGCATCGGCGACCGGTCGAGACAAACGCCAACAATGGCGCCCTGTTCAACGCCGGACCGAAGCAACATCCGAGCCAGCCGGTTGGACCTCGCGTTCAACTCGCCGAAGGTGAGGCGGTCGGCTCCGCAGGTTACTGCGACGCGCTCGGGACTTCGATCCGCCCGGGCTTCAAATAACTCAACCAGGGAAACAGTCATCGAGGATCGGCAAGCATTTGATTATAGCCTCGTCGGCTGTACCATTAATCACATGGAGATTGACCTCCCGCACGGGAAGAAGCTCCGCTTGGTAGTCGGCGACATCACCAAAATCCCAGTGGACGCCATCGTCAACGCGGCGAACTCGGGGCTGCGCGGAGGAGGCGGAGTGGATGGTGCGATTCATCGCGCAGGCGGGCCGGCCATCATGCGCGAACTGGATGGAATTCGCGTGAGTTCCGGCGGTTGCCCCACCGGCAGCGCGGTAGTCACGAAAGCCGGCGCGCTTCCGGCGCAGTACGTTTTTCATGCCGTCGGGCCCATCTATCACGATGGATTGCACGGCGAGCCCGAGCATTTAGCAAATTGCTACCGCACCTGTATGGAGCTGGCCGAACAGCATGGCGCTCGGAGCGTCAGCTTTCCCGCCATCAGTACCGGCGTTTACGGCTATCCGCTCGAAGAGGCCGCGGAGATCGCAATCGAAACCATCGCGTCGCGTCTGCAGCGTCCGGAGTGTCGCGTACGGGATGTATGGATCGTTCTGTTTGATCAAAGCGCCTACGCGGTGCATGCGCGCATCGCAGCAGCGCGCTCTACTTCTTCAAAAAGTGCTGAATCGCCTTGATTGCCTGGCGCGTTCGATGCTGGTTTTCGATCAGGGCGAAGCGCACGTGGCCTTCACCGAGCGGCCCAAATCCGATGCCCGGTGAGACGGCAACCAGTGCTTTCTCCAGCAGCAATTTCGAGAATTCCAGCGAACCTTTGGCGCGGTACTTCTCCGGAATCGGCGCCCAGACGAACATGGTGCCGCGCGGCGATTCCACCTGCCAGCCGGCATGATCGAGACCGGTGATCAGGACATCCCTGCGCTTTTGGTAAACAGCACGAATCTTCTCGGTGTCCTTGGCGCATTCGCGCAGCGCGATGATGGACGCAATCTGGATCGGCTGGAAAACGCCGTAATCGAGGTAGCTTTTGATGCGCGCCAGCGCACCGATCATCTTCTTGTTGCCGAGGCAGAATCCCACGCGCCAGCCGGCCATGTTGAAGCTCTTCGACATGGAGTAGATCTCGACGGCGATTTCCTTGGCGCCCTCCACTTGCAGAATGCTGGGTGGCTCATAGCCATCGAATCCCAGGTCGGCATAAGCGAAATCGTGCACGATCATGGTCCCGTGCCGCGCGGCCAGCGCGACGATATCGCGGAAGAATTGCAAATCCACGCATTGCGTAGTGGGGTTGTGCGGAAACGAAATCAGAATCATCCTCGGCTTGCGCGAGGACGTGTTGTAGAGATGCTCCAGGCGGTTGAGGAACTCCGCGGGGGTCGGCATCGGCAGCATGCACGCGTGGCCCTCCGCCATGACGACGCCGTACTGATGGATCGGGTAGGCCGGATTCGGTGAGACCACGGCGTCGCCCGGTCCGATGACGGCGAACAGCAAATGAGCCAGCGCGTCTTTGGCCCCGATGGTGACGATCGCTTCGGTTTCCGAATCGAGCTCGACCCCGTACTTCGTGCGGTAGCGCTTCACGATTTCCGCGCGCAGCCGGGGAATGCCGCGCGACACGGAGTAGCGGTGGTTGCGAGGGTTGCGGACCGCGTCGATCAGCTTCTTAACAACGGGCTCCGGCGTGGCGCCATCTGGATTACCCATTCCGAGGTCCACCACATCCAGTTGCGCGGCCCGCGCCTTAGCCTTCATCTCGTTGATGACGGCGAACACATAGGGCGGCAGTTTCTGAATGCGGTAAAACTCCTCGCTTGAGGTCATAATTGATTTTAGAGAATGATTACAGACCTCGTCCAGATTCGCCGTCTCGAACACCAAAAGAGGGGCGAGAACTCTCGCTTTCGTGCTTATTTGAAGAGCCATCGCCATTCGGACCGTCGCCTGCGGCGCTTCGGAGAGGAGATTGAAGCCGAGATCGACTGCACGCAATGCGCGAATTGCTGCCGCGTCACCGAAGTTGGCATCACCCAGCGCGATGTCGAGAAGCTGGCCAAGTTTATCGGCGTGAGCGAGCCGGAGTTTGTCCAGCAGTTCACGACGCGCGATGCGGCGGGAGCGAAGATCCTGAAACGCAATGAAACCGGCTGTGTATTTCTGGAGGGCAATCTCTGCAGCGTCTACGAGGCTCGTCCGCAGAACTGCGCGAACTTTCCGCACGTGGTGCGCGGCACTGGTTCGATTTCCAGCCGGATGTGGGAGTTTCTGGATCGCGCCGCTTACTGCCCGATCGTCTACAACTGGATGGAGAAGGTGAAAGAAGACATCGGGTTTCCGTAAACAAAATGGAGTTAGACGAACTGCTAGACCGGTTGCGGGAGTTCGATCTTCTGCTGGATACCGATTCGAAGTTCCCAAATGTTACGGCGCTGCTGGCGGGCGAGACCGTGCGAGGTTCTTGGTGGGCGCATCCAAAGGCGCATAAGATGTACCGTGTGGCTTCCCAGCTTCGCGGTCATCCGGATGTCTTGTCGATTAAATTGGTCTCTGGCAAGATCACGTTCATCTATCGGCTGCTGTGGACGGCGGTCTTTGCAGTTGGCACGGCGCGCGAGCTTTGGCAGATGCGCGGGCTCTCGAGGGATGCTTCCGCGCTGCTCCGAAAATCGGATGGGGAGGCGAGCGTCATGTCGTCGGGCGACGCCGTGCGAGAGCTTGAAGCGCGGCTGCTGGTGCATGCTCAAAGTGTTCACACCGAGCGTGGCTTTCATCGAAAAGAGGTACGAAGCTGGAAGACCTGGGCCGATTCGGTGCAACTTGGTCCGGTGGCGCTGACGGCGGAAGAGGGCAAGACGCAGCTTGAATCCGTGGTCGCGCGGCTGAATAAGCAGTTCGGGGCTCGCGGGACTTTGCCATGGCAAGCTGGTACGAAGCGGAGGTGAATGTGCGATTCTTATTGGCTTTTGCGCTGTGCTCTTGGACGGCGCTCGCGCAGTCGAATCAGGCAGAGGATTCCAACATGTCCTGCGTTGAGCGATGAACATGCCGGTGTATCCCAAGCTGGCGGAACAAGCACGTATCAGCGGCAGCGTGACAGCTACGGTGGTTGTGGCTTCAGACGGCTCTCTTCAAACGAACGCGGCGGGACACAGACTTCTCGCCCCAGCCGTGGAGAAAGCGATTCGCGCATCGGCTTTCCTCAAAACTTGCAGCGGCAAATCGGTGCGGCTGGTATTCAACTTCGTGTTGGCGAACTCCGATCCAGACAAGTAGCGAGTCTCATTCGGTTATCCGAACCAGTTTTGGATCTCGGTGCCTCTGCCGATTCTCCAAGGCGCTCCGTGATTAATCCAGCCGTTCGCCCATGCGATAGTAGTTTTGTGCCAGGTCCACTCCCCCGTCTCCGGCTGGGACTCGATTTCATGCCCTCCTCCGATCCCGAGCATCCCGGATTGCTCATTCGCGACCCTCTGAAATTTTCCGACGCCATGCTTCTCATCCCCCCGCAACTGGTGGAGTGCATGGCTTGCTTTGACGGCGAGCAGACCAGCCTGGATCTGCGGTCGAACCTGGTCCGGATCACGGGCGAAATTCAGATCGGTGATCTCGAAAAACATCTTGTCGATACCCTCAGCCAGGCCGGATTCCTGGAAGATGAGCAATTTGAGGCATTGCGCGTCGGCCGTGTCGACGAATTTAAAGCGGCGCCCAAGCGCGAAGCGGCGCACTCGGGCTCGGCCTATCCCGATAATGCCGAGGAAGCCCGCAAAACGCTCGCCGAATTCATGCAAGGCGCGCCTCCACCCACCGAAGACTCGCTCATCGGCATTGCCACGCCGCACGTCAGTCCATTTGGGGGCTGGGAGTCGTACCGCGACGCCTACTCACTGCTGCCGCCGTCGCACGACGATCGCACCTTCGTGATTCTCGGAACTTCCCACTATGGCGAACCGGATCGTTTCGGTCTCACGCACAAATCATTCGAAACGCCGTTCGGCGAATCCATTACAGACAGCCGGCTCGTGAACGAGCTCGCCGAAGCCGCTCCGGAGGCCGTGCGCATGGAGGACTATTGCCACGCCATCGAACACTCCATCGAATTTCAGGTGTTGTTCCTCCAATACTTGTACGGACCCAACATTCGCATTTTGCCGATCCTGTGCGGATCGTTCGCGCGCAGTATCTATCAAGGCGGCCGGCCGGAGGCGAATGATCACGTGCAGCGATTCTTCGACAGCCTCGGCAATATCTCCGCCAGAGAAGGGAAGAAGTTGCTGTGGGTGCTGGGCGTCGACATGGCGCACATGGGGCGCCGCTACGGTGACCAGATGATCGCGCGCGTTGACGAAGGTGAAATGGCGGCCGTCGCGGAACGCGACAAGTTACGGATCGAGCGCATGAATCAGGCGGATGCTCCCGGCTTCTGGGATTTGATCCAGCAAAACCAGGATGATCTGAAATGGTGCGGCTCGGCGCCGATTTACACGTTCCTGAAAGCCGTGCCCGAGGCTCGTGGAACGCTGCGGCGCTATCAGCAGTGGAACATTGACGAACAAAGCGTCGTCAGTTTCGCTGCCATCGGCTTCCGGCGTTAGTTCGTACTACAACCCCCCCGTACCGCTTTTCTCTTGCGGAGAACACTTTCAGCGAATATTCTTGGATGGTGCCGATCGAGTTGTTCGCTCTTACGTGGGGTGGTTGATTCGGGGGTGATTGACTCGGGGCGGCTGATTTCCCCCAGTCGCCTCTGAGCCAAACGCAACCCGCTATTAAGGACGCGCTGCAACCCAATACCCTGGTCGCGTACGCACTTCCAACTTCGGACGATTCACCACAACCTTGATGTCGTGGAATCCGCCCTCGTTCTGATTATTCGGGGAATAGCTGAGCAGGTACTGGCTGTGTAGTTCCTGGCTGATGCCTTCCACCGCCTTATCCAAGCTCTTCTCGCCAACAAACGAATATTCACGGCCGCCGGTGAAGCGCGTAAATACATCCAAAGTATCGTCCACAAACATACTCTTCGTGGCTTTGAAGATATCGACAAAGATCGGGATGTAATTCCCGTTGTAGTAATTCTGGTCGACAGTGGTGGGAGTCGCAGTCCCGCCGCCCGGCATGTATATCGCGTCAGGCGGAATGGGCGGGGGGCGCGGCGGTATCCCCTTGTCGGTCAGGGCAGCCACTATGGTGGAAATGTCCAGCGAATAGATGGCGACGTTCGCGAACTGGGCCTGCGTCAGCGCTTCCCGCAGTCGCAGTTCACTGCCTTTGTCTCGTTTTTCGGCAATTAAAAGCAGCACGCGCCGCCGATCGACTGGACGCTTTTTCAACATGCGAATGCCGGCATCCACCGCGTCGTTCACTGCGTGGCTCGAGCTGCCGGGCGTCATCTTCTTCATCGCTTCGGAAACCTTGGTGCTCTCGTTCGTGAAGTCCTGCATCACTTGAATCCGGTGATCGAAACCGATGACGGCCACTTCCCCATCCTGCCCCGCCACCAGCTGATTCAGCATCGTTCCTATTTTCTGGATCTTGGGCAGTATTTCCGTGATGTTCGAGCTGCGCTGCACCGCTACCACCAGCGAGATCGGCTCTTCCCGCACATCAGCCGTGATCTTCTGCAGTTTGTTGTTGTCGTAGAGCTCGAAATCCTGGAGTTGCAGTCCGTCGACGACTTCGCCGTTGCGGTCACGCACCGTGGTGGGCACGATGACGACGTTGGTCACGATACCAAACCTGGCATCTTCGGGCTCCTTCGCGTTCTCTCTGGCGGGGTCGAGGGTGCCCGGAGCTTGAGCGAGACCAACAGTGCACAACAGGTCAGCGCACAAAAGTAATATCAGCGCATGGCGCATACCTCTAGTGTTGCACATCGCCGTGGTTGGTCCTTCCTTCTACTAGATCCACGATATGCGGAACCAGTTTCGCGATGGCATCGAAAGACTCCACCGCGCCCTTGGGCGATCCCGGCAGATTCACAATCAAGGTCCGGCCGCGGAGTCCAGCGATGCCGCGCGACAGCACTGCCGTCGGCGTGAATTTCAGCCCTTCGGCGCGCATCAATTCACCGAGGCCGGGGATCTCCCGCTCGATCACGCCGCGTGTCGCTTCCGGAGTGACGTCGCGCAGAGCCACGCCGGTTCCGCCCGTGGTGAGGGTCACCGCAATTTCGCCGGAGTCGGCCAGGCGGCGTAAGACGGCCGCGATCTTCTCGGATTCATCGGGCGCCAGTTCCACCGCGGTCACCGTCCATCCCAGCGCGAGCACGCGGTCGCGGAGCGCCGGCCCGGAGCGATCCTCGCGCGTTCCGGCCACAACTGAGTCGCTTACGGTGACCACTGCGACTCTAATCATGGACGTTTATAGTCCCCGCTCTTGCCTCCGGTTTTGTCGAGCAGGTAAAGGTCTTGAACCTCGATGCCCTTGTCCAGCGCCTTGGTCATGTCGTACACGGTGAGCGCCGCGATCGAGGCCGCCGTCAACGCTTCCATCTCGACGCCGGTGGGGGCCGTGGTCGCGACGCTGGATACAATTCGCACGCCGTTGCTTTCCAGCGTCACCTCCACGTCCACATGCGAGAGGATCAGCGGATGGCAGAGTGGAATCAGGTCCGAGGTCTTCTTGGCTGCCGAGATGCCCGCCACTCGCGCGATTTCGAGTGGATTGCCCTTAGGATTGCTGGGAAGCTGCGCGATAACCGACGGCTGCATTTTCACGAACGCGTGTGCGCGCGCCGTCCGCTTGGTGGGGGCCTTGGCGGAAACGTCCACCATGCGCGCTGCGCCGGAATCGTCGTAGTGGCTGAGCCTCTTATTGAGATCGCCGAGTTTTTTCTTCATGACTTATTTCAGCAACACGCGAATCCAGTCGCCCGCCGCCCAAGCTTCGCGGTCAGCCTCTGTTACCAGGAACGCATTGGCGCGGGACAGCGAGGGAACATCGCCGGAGCCTTGCCAGGGCAGGGGAGTAACTGTCGGAGTGACCTCGCAGGCACCGGTGCTTAGTAGCGCGGGCAGGAAGCGAGTGAGCCCCGGTTTTTGGTGAAAATCGCGGGCCAGCCTGCTCCAGGTCAGCGGCAGTATGCTTTCCGTTTGCCCGCTCAGCAGCTCTACGGCCGATCGCGCGAAGATCTCGAACGTCACCATCGTGGATGCGGGATTACCAGGCAGCCCAAAGAAAAATTTGCCGCGCGCTTTGCCGAATACCAGCGGCTGGCCCGGCATGATAAGGACGCGGTCGAAATAGAACTCGGCGCCCAAGTCGGCCAGCACGCGCTCTACGATGTCATACTTGCCCGCGGAAACGCCTCCCGAGAGCAGCAGCATATCGAACCCGAGGCCGCGTTCGATCGATTCGCGAGTGTCGGCGTACAAATCGCGCGCGATGGGAAGAATGTTCGGACAGCCGCCGGCGCGCGCCACCTGCACGGCCAGGGACTGGACGTTGGAATTCCGGACTTGATAATCGAGCGGAGTCTCGGCGACTTCCACGATCTCGTCGCCGGTGGCCAGTATCGCCACTTGCGGCCGCGCAAACACATCGACGCGCGACAATCCAACCATCGCCAGGAGCCCCGCGTCCGCGAATCCGAGACGGTGTCCGGGCTTCGAGCAGCACGGCATTCGCCCGCGCCTGTGAAGCGTGCAAGCTTACATTTTCATCGGGGTCGAGCGTGCGAGGCACGGTGACGCGATCGCCTTCCACCGTGCAGTGCTCCACCATCACCACCGCATCGGCGCCCCGCGGCATGGGAGCTCCGGTCATGATCTCCACTGCTTCGCCCGGCCGAACTTCGCCGGCGAAACTCTCGCCCGCGCGTACCTCGCCAATGAGTCGACAAGTCGCCTGGCAAATCCGCAGCGCGCACAGCGAATCCATCGCGCACCGAGCGCGAAACAGGCGGGTAATCGCGATCGGCCCGCACCTGCTGCGCTAGCACTCGGCCGGCGGCTTCAGAAAGGCTCACTTGCTCGATGGGCGGCTGTGGATTCGATTCGCGCAGCTTGGCTAGGACACACTGGCGGGCCTGTTCGAAGGTGAGTGTGGCCACGAACACTATTGTACCTTTGGTGTATGCGAGAGCCTGGCCTGCCGATTGGCCGCGATGTGCAACTCTGGGTCGTACGCCTGGAAGCTTCCGAAAACACTTTTGCCCGAGGGTTCTCCTGGCTGTCGCCCGACGAGGTAGAGCGCGCCGACCGATTCCGATTCGATCGACACCGGCGGGCGTTCGTACTCGGGCGGGCCGCGTTGCGCGCGTTGGTGGGGAGCTATTTGCGAATCGAGCCCGAGGAAGCCAGCTTCACTTACGGACTGAAGGGCAAACCCGCGCTCGCCGGCGCCCCATGCGCCGCTAAGTTTCAACGTGTCCAACTCAGGCGATTTGGCGGCATACGCGTTCACCTTGGATTGCGAAATCGGCGTGGACGTGGAGCATCGCCGCCGGCTGCTCGAAATTGAAGGCATCGCCCGGCGCTTCTTTGCCTCGGATGAAGTGGCCGAACTCATGGCTCTGTCAGAAGCCGAGCGGTCCAGAGGGCTTTTTCAATTGTTGGACGCGCAAGGAAGCATATATCAAAGCCGTGGGAGACGGGCTTTCCGTCCCGCTGGATAGTTTTGAGTCACGCTACAGCCCGGCGTTCCCGCGCGCATGGTCTCGCTCGATGGAAGCGCCGCAGCCGCCGAACGCTGGACCCTGCACACATTCACTCCCGCGCCCGATTACGCTGGGGCGATCGCTTATCAAGACCGCGAGCGTCCACTCACGGCGCATTCGCTCGTGACGGTGGACGAATTGCTCGATCGCCTGTAGCGACTGGCGCGAGCCGTCCCGCAGTGGAGTATAGTGATGGGCATGTGGACCAGGCTGCTATCGCTCTGCAGCTTCGCCGCCGTGATCCAGACCGCGGTATGGGCCCAGACAGACGACGCCAGGGCTCTGCTTCTGCGCGTCCGCAATAACGTCACCGACACCGTGGAAAAGCTGCCCAAATACATGTGCAGCCTGACCGTCGACCGGGCTCAGTATGCACCCGATCCGATCCACCCGTTGTCCTGCGACGGGCTTCTCGGCCAGCAGCGCAAGGGCCAGTATAAGCCACGCCTCGCGGAAACGGATCGCCTGCGGCTGGACGTCGCTATCGCGGCTTCTGACGAAATCTATTCCTGGGTCGGTGAAGACCGCTTTGACGACCGCGATCTGTTCCTCGATATCGTCCGTCAGGGTGCTCTACAAACCGGAGGCTTCTCGATATTCCTGACCTCCATTTTCAGCGGCGACGCGGCCCTCTTTTCCTACAATGGCAATACCGTGCTGGATGGCCGGACGCTGGCTGAATTCGAGTTTGCCGTTCCGCGTGCGAAGAGCAACTATCTGTTCGGGAACCGGCGCCAGCACGTCATCACCGGATACTACGGCAGCTTCTTCGTTGATCCGGCGACGGGTGACCTGGTGCGCCTGGTGATCCGCACCAAAGAGCTTCCCGCTGACACAGGCGCGTGCGAGGCAGCCACTACTCTCGACTACGGCCGCGTGCGCCTCCACGAAGCGGAGTTCCTGCTGCCGCGCGAGGCTCAACTCGACATCCTCAACACCAACGGCAGCGCGATGCACAATCGCACCGTTTATTCGAGCTGTCACGAGTTTCTCGGAGAATCAAAGTTGAACTTCGACGAACCGGCGCCGGAGTCAGCGACGGTCGCGGCGGCCCAAGCTTCCGCGCCATCCCAATTGAAGCTTCCGTCTGCCCTCCCGTTCAAGCTGCTCTTCTCGCAGCCCATCGATACAGCGACAGCGGCGGCCGGCGATCGGATCACGGCCAAGCTCGCAAGCGCCATCCGTGACGCTTCGTCCCAGGCAGTGTTGGTTCCGGAGGGCTCCGATGTCACTGCTCGCATTATGAGACTGGAACATTTTCCGGTCTCGCCCTCGTCCGTCAGAATGCTCGTCAAGCTGGAAACCGTGAACGTGGGCGGATCGCCGCTTCCTCTTACGGCGACCATGAACTTGGCGCCCCTCCCGCGGGCAGATGTGGGCTTATCAGGCCTAAAGCAGCGCATACCACTCGGATCGCTCGACACGCTGGACGATCCCCAAATCGGCGTCTTCGAATTCCCGGATGCGAAGATGAATTTTGTCGTCAAGCGCGGGCTGGAATCCAACTGGATGACGGCCGAGCCCCACCAGCCCTAACGTCCCTACGGCTTGATCACGGCGCGCAAGTAAGCCAGGATCGCGGCCAGTTCGGCGTCGTCGTATGCTCCAATCACGGAAGAGTGCCGCCATGTGCTGCCATCGGCGAACTTCACCGATCCCGGCTCGCCATTTCGCTCCACCGGCGGCGCCGACGTCAGGTCGTAGAACAGCGTGCCCTGCTTGCCTTCGCTCAACACCAGTACCGGCATGGATTCACCATCGACCGCGCCGGTCTTCACGTCGGGTGTCGCCAGTGCTTTGAGGGCAGCGACAGAAGCCGGCACTTGCGCGATCGGCTGCGCCACTGAAATCCCGAAGCCGTCGACTTCATGGCAAGTGGAGCATCGTCCAAACCCACGCACGGCTTCTTTGAACAACTGCGCGCCGCGAGCCGCATCGCCGGTAAGAACGGGCCCCGAAGGAGCCTCCGCCTCCAGTTCGGGATTGGCGACTGCCATTGAGCGTCGCTACATACGCGACCACCGCTTTCAAATCCGCCGGCGACAACGTCGTGGAGAAGGACGCCATGCCCGTGCCCGGGATGCCCCGCGTGACCACGTCGTTGATATACGCCTGATTGAAGCCGCGCCCAGCCAGGCGCGGAGCGCCACTCGCACCGCCCTTCACGCCATGGCAGTAACCCGTGGCGCAAGATTTCGCAAACACCTGTTCGCCATGCTTGGCCACGTTTTGCGCTGCGCAGGACAGCGCGACAGTGCACAGAATCGCCAGGACCCTCATCGCGATCCCTCCGGCAGCGCAAAAACCACCAGCGTAGAGCCCAGCCGCCAGTCCTGATCCGGAAACAAAGCTAGCAGCGCGCCTCCCACCACTGAGGAATGCCATCCGGTGGACGTAGCGATGTACTGGCGCCCGTTCACCGAGTACGAAACCGACCCTCCGCGATTGCCGGCGCCGGTTTGATAACTCCACAGCTTGTTTCCAGCTCTTGGCGTCCAGCGCATAGAACTCGCCCTCCGGATTTCCGGTGAACACCAGGTCGCCGGCGGTGGCGAGCATGGAAGCCAGCAGCACGTACTTATACGGAACTTTCCAGGCGAGTTTGCCCGTCACCGGATCCCAGGCGTCCACGTGGCTGTAGGTGGTGCGTCCCGGGGCGAGCTTTATGGGAAATGCGCCATTCATATAATTCTGCCCTTCGTCCGCAGGCGCGCTGTTCGGCGTGATGTCCTCGCACAGTTCATTGACTGGCACATAAAGAAAACCTGTGCGCGGGGAATACGCCATGGAGTTCCAGCTCTTCGCGCCGGCCGCGGTGGGGCAGACGGTTGTCGTCTTGCCGAGTTGCGGCTCATTGCGCCCCACCAGCTTGCCGTCTTCGGTGATTCCCGAGATCCATGTCTGCACTTCGGGGACTGAAAACACCCCTAATAGCTCGCCCGTGGCGCGATCCAGAACCGACGTGATCCCGCTCTTGTTCATGTGGACTAGCGCCCGCCGCATACGGCCGTGGATCTCGCGATCCATCAGCAGGACTTCGTAGGCGGAGTCCCAATCCCACAAGTCATCGTGGATCTCCTGATAATGCCAGCGCAGCTTCCCTGTGTCAGCATCCAGCGCCACCACGCTCGCGGTGTAGAGATTGATGTCTTTGCTCTTGTCGGCGCCGGCGGGCACGCGTTCGGCATCGTAAAAATCGGCTGCGGCGTTGCCGGTGCCCCAGTAAACCAGATTCAGCGCGGGATCGTAGGAGCCTGTCAGCCAGGGAGCTCCGCCGCCGAATCTCCAACTGTCGCCTTTCCAAGTCTCATGCCCTTTTTCTCCGGGACCCGGAATCACATACCAGCGCCACGCCAGTCGCCCGTTTTTGGTGGAGAGCGCAGTGATGTAGCCGCGATGGGCTCCATCGCCGCCCGTGCCCCCCACGATTACCTTATCCTTCACGACCAACGGAGCGGCGGTGATGTTGCATCCGCACTGCCGCGCGTCGTCGATGTTGACTCTCCACACCAACCGTCCAGTCTTCTGATCCAAGGCGGCCATGTAGTTGTCCTTGGTGCCGAAGAAAACCTTTCCATCGCCGATTGCCAGCCCGCGATTCCCGACGAAACCGGGAACGCTGCGCGGCGGCTCAGGATACTTGTAATTCCAGATTTCGCGGCCCGTTGCCGCATCCAACGCGAATACGCGCGCCCGCGCGGTGATCAGATACATCACGCCGTTCTCTACGATGGGCGTAGTCTGCAGGTTCTCCGCGTAGTCGCCGGTCTGGAACAGCCAGGCAGGCGTGAGCGCTTTGACGTTGGTGGTGTTGATCTGATCCAGCGCGCTATAGCGCCACGAAAATTGTGTGCCGCCATAGTGCGACCAATCGGCATGCGTGGCCCCGGAGTCCTGCGCCGGCGCCGCAGTGGTGGTGAGGAAGGAGATCGTGAACAGGATGAGCCAGAATCGCATCCTGCCTATCATATGTGACTTTTTAATCCAACGGCACTGCGCCTGTGTACCGAAGAATGTAGAGACCTCCGGTGAAACGATCGTTCGCGTAGATCAACCCATGCTCGTCCACGATCGCGTGGTTAATCTGGCTGGTCGGCGTTGGATTCTTCGCGGGCGCCGCCGGAATGTAATAGCCGATCTCCTCCAGGTGCGGAGGCGCATCGGGAACGCCCTTCGGCCCATCGACGATGTGAAAGATTCGGACGCCGCCGTTAAACCAACTGGCCACCGTTGTGTTCTTCAGATTCGCGGAAGTGGAGCTGGGAAAATTCGGGTGCAGATTGTGTGCGCCAAATCGCCCGCCGCGCGTACAAAGCTCCCCATCGTTAGCATGGAGCGGCGCGGTGCCGATGACCATCGGATTCGTTTCGGCGCGAATGTCGAGCAGCCACACCAGCTTCGGCGCGTCCTTGCAGTTGTCCTGCGTGTCCTCGTCCGATACCAGCGCCATGCCGCGGCTGAAAATCGGTTGAAAGGTGTGCGTCCAGGCCGGGTAGGGCGGAGAGAACGTGGTGTGGCCGATCACCTTCGGAGTAAAGGTTTTCGCGCGGCCGGCCTTTACTTCAGCGAGTCCGGAAATATCCAGGATGAACGCGCCGCCATCGATGTAAGCGACATAGGCGCGATCCGGATGATCCGGCCACACCTCAGTCTGATGCGGCCGATAGCCGTCGTCGAACCTCGGATGGCGTTTCGGCAAACAATCGGGAAGGCAAGTGTCACCCTTGCGCGTTCCCGGATACCACCAGCGGCCCACTTCGCGCGGGCTGCGCGGCTCGCGCAAATCCAAAATCATGTACAACTGATCGTCGTTCGGATTGGTGGGATCGAAATCGCCCGCGCCGGTTGTCAGGTGCGCGAACTCGCCATCGACGAACCATACGCAGTGGACGCCGCGCGAATTCGGCCCCGACGTGTCGAAGAAGGAGAGCTCGAGATCTTGCAAGCGCTTCGCCTTCTGGATGCGCTGGAAGTCCGATACATCCAACACCCAAAGGCCCGCCGTTTCCTGGCCTTTCTGCAGTGCTTGATTCGCGACCACCAGCACGTTGCCGGCAAGTCCCAGGGAATTGCAGCGCGTGATGCCCGGCGCCGGCGACGGAAGCTGGTTGATCAAGACGGGATTTTCGGGATGCGTGACATCGACGATGCTGACGCAGGTCTTTTGACCCTCATGCGCCAGATACAGCACGCGGCGGCCATCGGGCCACTGCTGGATCGCCAGGCCTTCGCCGCCGTCGCCATTGCCGTTGAGGTCGTTATGGCCGACCAGGACCACGTTGTTTGACTCCGCCTGCCGTTGGGCATTCATTGGTAGAACCAGCATGCCGCCGGCAAGCGCAAGAACAAACAGTACGCGGTTCAACTTGACCTCCCGTCTCGCATTGAGTTGACGTACCAACGTAGGACTCGGAGCGCGCGCAGAGTATTCCAGCGGCTTGCGCTGCCGACCGCGGTTTCCATCTCCACTGGAATATATTCGGGATGCAGGAGGTTCATCGGCCAGCGCCCGTTCTGGTGGCGGCGTTTAATCACGATTTCGATGGCGTCGCTGACTCGCTTATCGGGTTTGATTCCTGCATTCCGTAGATAATCGAGGCCGCGCAAGACGTCGTAGTGCCAAAACGGCGGGAACGAGAAACGGAGCCAGCGTTTGTCGACGACTTCGCCGGTGCGGAGCGAGCGGAACATACGGCGCTCGAGCAGATAGTTCTCGGCCCTCTTGCGGGCCTTGGCGACGGCCGCCGATTTGCGCCCGGCGCGTTCGTAGTCGAGCAGTCCTTCGAGTACGCAGATGGTGGTATGGAACGAAGAGCGCCGGCTTTGGGGTGCTTCGCAATTCCAGCCGCCATCTTCGAGCTGCTCGCCCAGGAGCTGATTGGCCAGTGCGTCGTTCGGTTCTTTGAAATACGCGCCGATCCCGAGGATTCTGCCGTTGATGCAGGGCTCCGTCTCGCCGTCGAGGTAAGGCCGGTTGTTGAGCGGCTTAAATACCAGATGCTTGTCGACGCGGTCGATCATTTTGCGCGCCTGCTTGCTGGCGGGGTCGAGGCCGAGGTCCTTCAATACGACCAGACTGTAGAGCGTGACAAGGTCCCACTGCTGCGGCCCGTCCCATTTGCCGGAAGGAGATTGGAGGGCGAGCACCCGGGCTCCCCAGCCTTCGGTCGCGACGCGAGACCGCTCGGCTGCGATCGCGTCGGGCGCTCCACCGGTAAGGTCCCGCATAACCTGCCAACGGATGGCCGGGTCGGAATCGAGGAGCCATTTGAGGTGGGCCGGTCGGGGCGCATAATCGTGTAGGCTCACTGGTCTATTTTCGCAAGCGTCGATTGCCGAGCCTCCTCGGCTGTCGGCGCAGTGGATCACGTCTCTCGACTAAGGCAAGCTGCCAGAGAGCATGACGTACCAAGTTCCGTTCGACGGCCGCCACACAGCCAGGTCGGCCTTGCCGTCCCCATCATAATCCTTAGGCGTCGGAGTGTCGCCTGAAAGTCCCCATTGCACGGTGTACGGCACTCCTGTGCTGCTGGGAATGATATACCAGTTCCCTTCGCTGGGTCGCCAAACGGCGTAATCCGCCTTTCCATCGCCATCGAAATCTGCCGGCACTGGGATATCGCCCGAGAGGCCCCATTGCTTGACGATCGTTGTCTCCGTGCTGCTGAGCGTGATGTACCAGGTGCCGTTGGAGGGACGCCATACGATGTAATCAGCTCTGCCATCGCCGTCGAAGTCGGCTACAACTGGAACATCACCGGGGAGCCCCCATTGCTTCACGACGGGGTTTTGAAAATCCACCGGAATCTGCGAGCAATCCGTCGATCCGTCATTCTCATGCGACGTCACCTGCAATAAATAGTTCTGGTTCAGGTACGTGTACGTGTGCGATAGGGGAGAGAACCCTTGTGTAGCCACACCGTCTCCCCAGTTCCAGGTAAACGCCGCAGTCGGCTCCCTGGTATCAATTGCGTCGATTTGGACCACGCCAGTTATTGCGCTGGCGCTAGTGATCGACAACTGAAGATCTCCCGTTGCTGCGCGTCCGTTGCAACCTGTATACGTGGTTTGCGTGGACGGTTGCGAGGATGTAAGGGACCCGGTACCGCTCAACTCCACAAACAGGCCGGTTGGGTTCTCAGCGGCCGCAGTTGGACCGTTCGTGACGATGAAGTCGATCGTGTTTATCCCCTGAACAAAGCCGGTGGTAAGGCTGAAGGCGGTCAACGACGAAGGCGACGAATTTGACGGTCCGACGGTCGCGCCGTTCAATTTGATGGTGCCGGAGCTGTCGGTGGCGAAGTAACCCCCTATTTCCACAGTACTGAGGTCAAAACCTGTTAAATCAAAAGTCTCCCTGTAGTCGTAGACACCCTGGGCATCTATGGTCGCCTCATTGCCGCCATTTGCCGGACCAATCCAGTAAGCAGAGGTGGTATTTGGATACCACAAAGGAAATGGATACTGGCCCGTAAGGGTGACGAATGCGTCATAACCGCTGCTGCTACCGCTGTTACCGTTGCTGACACACGCCTCCGCGGCGGGGCATGAAACAAGTGTAAAGTTGCCATCGACAGCCCCTGGCCCAATTAAATTGTTGGCGCTTCCCATGACGTGTCCGGTGCCGAAAATCGGTATCGGCGATGCTGAAAATGCTTGGCCTGCGATCATTATGAGGCAAGCACCTATAGTCGCTCCACGCATTGGACAATACTCCTTATAGGGAATTTCCGTCTCGGCTTTGGCACGAAAGGATTATATCCCCAAGCGCCTCCGCTTGCGACCCGAGCTTTACTTTGCCGCTCCAGGCACTCCGCCGCTTTGCTTGCGCTTCGCGGCAAGATCCAAAGCGAACGCAGGTTTGCTCGACGTGCCCGTGATCGAAAATGGCACCACCGTGACCGATTTTTTCGTAATGAACGGACCAAGCGCTTTGACAACCACGGACTTGAAGCCCGACGTGGTGTCGGCCAGCTTTCCATCGGTGGTGAGCACGCCTCGCAGATTCAAACTTTTGTCGACCAGATTGAACGTGCCGTCGATTTGCGCCAACGTCCCGGGCTCGGTGAATGAGACCTGAGAAAGCTTGGCGATCCCGCCGTAGGTGGAGAAGTGGCCTTTCAGATTCGAAAGCACAGTAGACTCGTCCGCTTCCTCCGCCTTCTTAGTCTCACCACGCGAGCTCTCGGCCAAGCGGTTCACCGGCACCTGGACTTTCGAGCTGCTGAAGCGGCCGCTGCCGATTCCGAGTTCTCCATCCAGGCGCAGCCGTCGTAGGAATGCCTGGGGCCCCGGCGGCAATTCAACCTTGGTCTGTAGTTGAACATCGCCAGTCTCGGCCGGCGTCGCCGAGCCCGTGAACATGCGCAGCAGATCCTCGATCCGTCCCTGGCTGACGCTCATGCTGAGCATGGCCGTCTTACCGTGCTGGCCCGGATGGCCCTTTACATCACCCTGGGAAATCACCGTTGTGCTTCCGAAATGCGATTCGACGCGAGTGAGATACGTGTCTCCGTTGGTGCCATCGACGACGGCCTGAAAATTCGATGCCAGGTGAATCTCGTGAGTGCTGCCGGCGACCTTGAAATCGGGAACGTCCAAGGTCCCCTCGGCGTCGATATGGCCTAGCGTGCCGCCGAATTTCCCTTGCGACGACAAAGTCCCAGCGATACCTTCGAACACCCCTAGCTTGGCGTGCGCATACGTGTACGAACCCGAGATCGCCGAGCTGCCGGGATCATTATCGTTCCACGGACCAAAACGGCCGTCCGATCGGATCTCTCCAGGCGGCTCCGTGTTGCTGAACCGGACGTGAAACGAGACAGGGTCATTCTCGCCCACGTGATCCAGAATCAAATGGTCGATTTTGAGCGTGAACTCGTCCTGTTCGGCCGCGCCCGGTTGCCCCGAGATGAATTCCAAAACAGCGTCGTCGGCCGTGATTTCGCCAATCGCCAGAGTTTTGCCTGACATGCTGTTGGTGAGCGGATACGTTTGGCGCGTGGCGTTCGGATTCTTCGGCGGCACCAGTACATGCAACCCGGTCACGCGAACGTCATTCAATTGTTTGTGGAGCAAGCCGGTATATCCGGCGCTGATGGTCAGACTCTGCGCAGTGATGAGCGGCGGGAGATCCTTCCGCTCGCGATGCAGGAATTCGAGTCCCTCGGCTACGCAACCCGGCGGGAAGTACGTGACCCGGAACTTGGCGATCTTCACGTCCCTGGCGAAGCGATCCTGTAAAGCCTTGGTGACGGCTGCTTGCGTGAAGGGCCAGTTCATCGCGAGCAGGATGGCTGCCGAGGCTGCGGCGACCGCCAGCACCGCCGCGCTTACTAGGATCCAACGCCGCATGTTCCGCTACGGGGTATCGGAGACCTGTTTTGGCGTCTCTTTAGACGTAACCTGCGATGCCGTGGGAAGCTCGCTGACATTCCAACCGCCGCCCAGCGCCTGCACCAGTTCCACGGCCGCTGTCATCTCGTTCACCCGCAGAGTCACTTGTGTCTGTTGATTGCTCAGCAGCGTAAGCTGGGCCGCGGTCACCAGCAGGTAGGGATCGAGCCCGGTCTCATAGCGCGAAGTTTCGTGGGTCACGTATCTCACCGACGAGTTGATCGCCTGTTGCTGGCGTTCGATCTGCTCGGATGTCACCCGCAGCGTCGCGATGTAGTCCTCCACCTGCTGAAACGCCGTCAGCACGGTCTGCCGATAGGCGGCCACGTCGGCGTTGTATTGGGCGGTGTACTGGGCGATCGTGGCTTTGCGCAGACCAGCGTCGAAGATTGTCTCCGATGCCTGGGCGCCCAGCGACCAGAAGATCGCCGGAAGCGAAAACAACTTGCCGAAGGCAGTGGCTTCAGGCCCGCCGCTCCCAGTCAAAGTGACAGTCGGGTAGTAAGCCGCCTTCTCGACGCCTATCAGGGCATTGGCCTGCGCCATGGTCCGTTCCGCCGCCGCAATATCGGGGCGCCGTTGCAGCAGTTCGGAAGGAAGGCCAACCGGAATTGGCGGAAGCGGGGTGGTCAGATTCTTGACCGGCATGGAAAAGCTCGACGCGGGTTTGCCGATCAGCATCGCGATAGCATGCTCGTATATGGCGCGGTTGGTGGCAATGCCGGCGGCTTCCTCTTGGGCGTTTTCGAGCGCCACTTGTGCTTCATCGACCGCCACCTGATTGTCAATGCCGGTTTCATACAGCGCGAGTGTAAGGTTAAGCGACTGTCGATTCACATCGACCACGCGGTTATACACATCCTGCAGCGCATCTTGTCCGCGGAGCTGGAAGTAATACGCGGCGAGATCGGCCTGCTCTGTCAGGCGCTCGTTTTCCAGGTCCGCTGCGCTCACCTGAGCGGCGTATCGAAATTCGCTGACTGTATTGCGGACGCGGCCCCAGAGGTCCGGCTCCCAGGAAACATCAATCGGCAGGGCGATGGTCGTGGTGCCGGTCGTTATACCAGTATTTCCTCCTACGGTGGTTCCGGTGGTGGTCGTGCCCGTTCCGGTTCCCGTGGCGGTACTTGTACCGGTCGAAACCACTGCCGTACGGGAAGAGGCACCCTCACCGCCCTTTGTGAAGGTAGGATTAAACGTCACGGTGGGGAAATATTGGGATCGCGCCTCGCTCACCTGCGCCCGGGCCGCCATGAAGTTCTGAAAGTACTGCGCGATATTCTGATTGTTAATATCCAGTTGCTCTTCGAGCGCATTGAGTTCAGGCTCGTTGAACATCTCCCACCATTTCCCCTTGAGCACCGCATCCTGCGGCTGGGCGGGCTTCCAAGTGCCCGGTGGTGCTGATTTATACTCGGTGGGAGCCGATTCCTTGAAAGCCGGCGCCGCGGGAGCCGCGGGCGTAGCGTATTTTGGCCCAACATTGCACCCGCTCAAAAGGGCTATCGAAATCAAGACGGCCAGAATCAGGGGTTCCGAGGCGCACGTTTGCGCAGTGGGATGCTTCGTGGCCATAAAGCTCTCTCTTCAGGCAAGCTAAATGCCAAAGGTACCAAGAGCTGACCTCAGGATGCCACAAGTTCGGTGGTAAGATCTCAAACAAACCGATGACCATATTTGGCCGGGTGACCATCAGTGGTCGATGCCCGAGTGGCTTCCGACCCCAAGAAGCCGAATCGCGCCCGTTTTGGCCGTTAGCGTGCTCGCCCCATGGACGACGAACCCGTGAATCTCATGCGATCCGCCTTAGCCCCATCTGGTCACCCCGTTTGTACCCTGATTCTCCATAATTGACAATGGGTAGCGAGCGGCGGTGTCCCCGGCAGGCAGTTGCTATCACTGCGTCCGGCGGCTGCCTCGCTTTCTAAACAACCAAAATGGAAACTCCGGAACAGCCCACCTATATCGGCGCCGACCACCAGCTCCCGGCTCCTCCCGTGTCACATCGCGGGCGGCACATTCTCTTGTGGATCGTCTTGGGGCTGTTGCTTCTGGGTGCGGTGGTTGCTGTCGTACTCATCCGCCGTCACGACGAGGCCGCCGAGAAAGCCGCAGCTGCGGCACGCGCGAAGGTGGTTGGGATCCCCATTACGACTGCGACGGCGAAGAAGGGCAATATTGGCGTCTATCTGGACAGCATTGGCACAGTCACGCCAGTCTTTACGGATAATATTACCAGCCAAGTGGATGGACTCATCGTTCAGGTGCACTATGAGGAGGGGCAGCGGGTAAATAAAGGCGATCCGCTCCTCGACATCGATTCGCGTCCCTACCGGGCAACCCTCTTACAAGCAGAAGGATCGCTCCAGAGAGATGAAAATGTCCTGGCGCAGTCAAGTATGGACCTGGCTCGCTACCGCGCTGCCTGGGAACGCAATGCTATTGCAAAGCAAATCCTGGATGACCAGGAAAAACTCGTGGCGCAGAACGAAGGCACCGTAAAGAACGATCAGGGGCTGGTTCAGTTCGATCAGGTTCAGGTGGATTTCTGCCATATTACCGCCCCTATCTCCGGACGCGTGGGTTTGCGGCTGGTGGATCCGGGCAACGTAGTGCAATCGGCGAGTAGCATAACCCTAGCAGTTATTACGCAGTTGGAGCCCATCACTGTAATTTTCACAATCCCGGAGGACAGCCTCGGGCAGGTACAAACTCGCCTGCGTCAGAACGCGACGCTGACGGTGGATGCCCTGGATCGCAGCGACCAGAAGAAGATTGGGACCGGGAAGTTATTGACCATCGATAACCAGATTGACACCACTACCGGAACGGTAAAAGGCCGGGCACTGTTTGACAACAAGAACGATGCTCTCTTCCCGAATGAGTTCGTAAACACGCGCCTGCTGGTGAGGACATTGCAGGGAGTCACGCTCGTTCCGTCGTCGGTCATTCAACAAAATGGCCAGGCATCCTTCGTGTATGTGATTCAAAACAATGTCGCTCACATGCGCAGCATCAAGCGGGGGGTCACGGACGGCAACACGACGCAGGTGGACGGGATCAATCCTGGAGACGTGCTAGCCAATAGCAGTTTCGATAAGTTGCAGGACAACATCGCAGTCTCGGTGTCTAATAATGCTGCCCCGTCTGCTAACTCGTCCGGCAACTCTTCCAACACTCCTTCCGGTAACTCTTCCAAAAAGGGCGCCTCGTCCAAGAGCACGGGAGGCAAAACGCAGTGAGTCCGTCCCGGCCATTTATTTTGCGCCCGGTGGCCACTTCCCTGGTCATGGCGGCCATCCTTTTGGTCGGACTGGTTGGCTATACGCAACTGCCTGTCTCGGCACTGCCGGAAGTGGATTATCCGACCATTCAAGTGCTTACGTTTTATCCCGGCGCAAGCCCGAATGTGGTGGCGACTACCGTGACGGCTCCGCTGGAGCGTCAATTCGGAGAGATGCAAGGCTTGAGCCAGATGACCTCCAGCAGCTCCGGAGGTTGTTCCGTCATCGTGCTGCAATTCGCTCTCACGCTTTCTCTCGATGTGGCCGAGGAAGAGGTGCAGTCCGCCATCAATGCGGCGCAGAGCCTTCTGCCGTCCATCCTCCCGGCGCCCCCCATCTACAGTAAGACCAATCCAGCCGATGCCCCGGTGCTCACGTTGGCCATTACATCGAGTGCCATGCCGCTTCCTCAAGTCGAGGATCTTGTGGATACCCGCCTTGCCCCCAAGGTCTCGCAGCTGAGCGGGGTCGGTCTTGTGACCATCAGCGGCGGCCAAAAACCCGCGGTGCGCATCCAAGCCAACCCGGCGGCTCTGTCGTCCTATGGCATCAACATGGAGGACCTTCGCTCGGCGCTCACAGACGCCAGCGTGAATGCCGCCAAGGGAAACTTCGACGGGCCGCGACAGGATTATGAGATCGACGCCAACGATCAGCTGGTTTCAAGCGACGACTACAAGAATGTTGTAGTGGCGTACCGCAACGGTTCGCCAGTGATGCTGCCCGATGTGGCGCGCATCCTGAATGGCGTGGAGAACAATAAGCTAGCCGCATGGATGAATTCAACTCCAGCGGTCATTCTGAATGTGCAGCGCCAGCCCGGCGCCAACACCATCAAGGTGGTGAACAGCATCAAGAGCCTGCTGCCGCAGCTTCAGAGCAACCTGCCCACGGGCATTCAGGTCACCACACTTACCGATCTTACGACTGCCATCAAGGCGTCGGTTTCCGACGTCGAGTTCGAATTGATGTTGACCATTGGGCTGGTGGTGCTGGTGATCTTCCTATTCTTGCGAAGCCTCTACGCCACCATCATTCCAAGCGTCGCTGTGCCTCTTTCACTGGTGGGTACCTTCGCCGCGATGTACTTGCTCGGTTACAGCCTGGACAACTTATCGCTGATGGCGTTGACCATCTCCACCGGTTTCGTTGTGGATGACGCCATTGTGATGATCGAGAACATATCGCGATACATCGAAATGGGTGAACAGCCCATGAGCGCGGCTCTAAAAGGCGCCGAGCAAATTGGCTTTACCATTCTCTCGCTGACTGTCTCACTCATCGCGGTACTGATTCCGCTGTTATTCATGGGCGACGTGGTGGGCCGCCTGTTCCGCGAGTTTGCCGTAACGCTGGCCGTCACTATCGTCCTTTCGGCGGTGGTCTCCCTTACGCTCACGCCCATGATGAGCGCGCGCATCTTGCGGCACCAGCCAAAAGAACAGCAGGGACGTGTCTACAAAACCACCGAGCGCGCCTTCGAAGCGATGATCGCGTTTTATGGCCGGACACTGAAAGTTGTCCTTCGATTCCAGACCATCGCGCTTTTGGTGGCCGCGGCTACTCTGGTCTTAACGATTTTCCTTTACATCATCGTCCCCAAGGGGTTTTTCCCAATCCAGGACACGGGCGTCATTCAAGGCATCTCGCAAGCGCCCCCGGCCATCGGTGCGCCCGCCATGGCGGAGAAGCAGCAGGAGCTGACAAAGGCAGTTCTGAGCGACCCGGCGGTTGAAAGTGTCTCATCGTTTATCGGAGCGGATGGAACCAATACAACCTTGAATAGCGGCAGAATGTCGATCAACTTGAAGCCGCTCGACCAACGCAATATCAGTGCGCCTGATTTGATCCGCAGGCTGAACGCCAAAGTCAGCCGGGTTCAGGGCATCCAGTTGTTCATGGAAGCTGTGCAGGACATCACCGTGGACGACCGGGTGAGCCGCACGCAATACCAGTACGCCCTGGAGGATCCCGATGCGAATGAGCTGAATGACTGGACCAACCGTTTCGTCGCGCGGCTTAAGCAGTTGCCGGAGTTGGAAGACGTGGCCACCGACCAACAACCGGGGGGGTTGGCCGTATATCTGTCGATTGATCGAGTCACCGCTTCGCGACTTGGCATCGCGCCTACCACCATCGATAACACTCTCTATGACGCCTTCGGCCAGCGCCAGTTCAACACGATGTATACGCAAACCAATCAGTACCATGTCATTCTCGAGGCCGAGCCTCAGTTTCAGAACGACCCCGATAAGCTAAACAAGATTTACATCCAGTCCAACGCGTCTTCCGGCGCAACGGGTGCCGGCGCAGCTACCTCATTTGCGGCTTCCGGATCACCCTCGGCTGGATCCAATTCGCTGACAGCGTCCCCACTCTACACTCCGTCGGCCAATACGCTGACCCCTCCCACCAACGCCCTTTCTCCCGGCAGCAACGGTACGACCTCCACCACGGGCGGCGCTTCCACCAGTTCGGTCATCAGCAATGCTGTGCCGCTGAGCACGTTCACTCACTTTGAGAAAACCACAGAGCCGCTCGTTATCACTCATCAGGGTCAGTTCCCGGCCATCACCGTGTCGTTCAATCTTGCACCGAATGCTGCTCTGGGCAGCGCTATTGCGGCCGTGAATAAGGTGCAGAAAGACATGCACATGCCGCCCAGCCTGCAAGCGGGTTTTCAAGGCACCGCGGAGTCCTTCACGGCCTCGCTATCGAATGAGCCGTTGCTCATTCTTGCGGCGCTGGTCACGGTGTACATCGTGCTGGGTGTTTTGTACGAGAGCTTCGTCCATCCGATCACGATTCTGTCTACCCTACCGTCGGCCGGCGTGGGCGCTTTTCTGGCGTTGATTGTCTTTCATCAGGATTTAAGCGTGGTGGCGATCATCGGCATCGTCCTGCTGATCGGAATCGTGAAGAAGAACGGCATCATGATGGTCGATTTCGCGCTGGAAGCCGAACGGCAGCGCGGGATGAACGCGACGGACGCGATTTACGAGGCCTGCCTGCTGCGCTTCCGCCCCATTATGATGACCACCATGGCGGCGCTGCTGGCTGGACTGCCGCTGGCGCTAGGAAAGGGTTTCGGTTCTGAGTTGCGCAAGCCGCTCGGCATCGCCATGGTTGGCGGACTACTGCTGAGCCAGATTCTGACGCTCTACACCACGCCTGTCATCTACATCTTTTTCGACAGTCTGGCGGGCCGTTTTTCGAACAAGCCGAAACCGGTTCCGCGCAAGTCGAACCCGCCGGAAAACGGAGGCGAGGAGCCGCCGATGGAGCCGCCGATGGAGCCGGAGCCGGCGTGAACATCTCGGCGCCCTTCATCCAACGTCCAGTAGCTACCACGCTGCTGACGGTGGGAGTCGCCCTGGCCGGAGCGGTCGCGTATACGGTGCTGCCCGTAGCGCCGCTGCCGGAGGTCGATTTTCCGACCATCGCAGTTGGTGCGGGTTTGCCTGGAGCGAGCGCTGAAATCATGGCGTCGTCGGTCGCCACTCCCCTGGAGCGGCAGTTCGGTCATATTGCCGGCGTGACGGAGATGACCTCGTCAAGTACGCTAGGAACCACATCTATCACCATCCAGTTCGACCTCAGCCGAGACATTAATGGCGCGGCGCGCGACGTGGAGGCCGGCATAAACGCCGCGCGAACATATCTGCCCGCCAACCTGCCGGGAAATCCGACCTATCGCAAGGTCAATCCGGCCGATGCGCCGGTTATGATTCTCGGCCTGACGTCGGACAAATTTGGTCCAGCCAAGCTATATGACGAAGCCTCAACCGTGGTCGAGCAGAAGTTGTCGCAGATACAGGGAGTGGGGCAGGTCACCGTGGGAGGCGGCGCGCTGCCGTCGGTGCGCGTGGACGCAAATCCCACGCAATTGGCCAGCTATGGACTCACGCTCGCGAATCTGCAGTCCGTGCTGAGCCTGCAGAATTCCGACCTTGCCAAAGGCCAAATCTCCGATGGCATTGTGACCGCGGACATCCTTGATAACGACCAGATCTCGGCGGCCAATGACTATAAGCCGCTAGTGGTTGGTTTTACCAACGGCGCGGCCGTCCACTTATCCGACGTCGCCGACGTCACCGACTCGGTCCAGAACGTGCGTGCCGCCGGCTATTTAAACGGCAAGCGCGCGGTCATGGTCATTATCTTTCGACAGCCCGGCGCCAACATCATCGGCACTGTCGACCGCATACGCGCGCAACTTCCGTCCATCAAGGCATCCATTCCGCTCGGCATCGACACCACCATCGTTCTGGACCGCACCACAACCATCCGCGCCGCCGTCGATGACGTTGAAAGGACGCTGCTCATTTCCATCGCCCTAGTCATCCTGGTGGTGTTTGTCTTTCTGCGCAGCGGCCGCGCTACGATCATTCCCGGCATTGCCGTTCCAGTCTCGCTGATTGGCACGTTCGCGGTGATGTACATGTTGGGGTATAGCCTCGACAACCTTTCGCTGATGGCCTTGACCATTTCAACGGGATTCGTGGTCGACGATGCCATCGTGGTGATGGAGAACATCACGCGGCATATGGAAAACGGCATGCGCCCTTTTACTGCGGCGCTGAGGGGCGCACAGGAAATCGGCTTCACCGTCTTCACTATCAGCCTCTCACTGATTGCCGTCTTTATCCCTTTGCTGATGATGGGCGGAATCGTCGGCCGGCTATTCCGCGAATTTGCAATCACGCTTTCCACGTCCATCATCGTGTCCATGCTCATCTCGCTGACCACTACGCCGATGATGTGCGCGTACCTGCTGAAGGACGAGCGTTCGAAAAAGCGTGGCCGCCTTTTCAACGCTAGCGAAAAAGCTTTTGACGGAGTGCTGTGGTTGTATCGCAAGAGTCTGCATTGGGTGCTGGAACACCCAAGCCCGACTCTGATCGTGCTGTTCCTCACCATCGTGCTCAATGTGATCGTGATTATCAAAATACCGAAGGGCTTTTTCCCCGTGGAAGATACCGGAGCGCTGGCGGGCGCCGTGCAAGGACCGCAGGACTCATCCTTCCCGGCGATGAACGAGGCCATTCAACAGATCGGCGCCGTGATCAAGAAAGATCCGGCTGTCCAGAACATGATTGCATTTACCGGCGGCGGGGGGGCCACCAATACCGCCAACATGTTTATCGCCCTCAAGCCGCTGGCGGAACGCAAGACCTCTGCCTCCCAAGTCATCAATCGTGTGCGCCCGCAATTGAACCGTCTGCCGGTGGCTTCCGCGTTCCTCCAAGCCGTGCAAGATCTGCGCATCGGAGGCCGCTCCAGCAATGCGCTTTACCAATACACCATCCAGGCCGACAGTGTGCAGGAGCTTTCCACATGGGGACCGAAGCTGCTGGCTGAGATGAAGAAGCTGCCCGGCCTGCAGGACGTAAGTTCGGACCAGCAGAATGGCGGCCTGGATCAACTGATGAACTACGACCGCCTCACCGCGGCCAAGCTTGGCCTCACCGTGCAATCGCTGGACTCCGGGCTGTATAGCGCATTCGGGCAATCGGAAGTGTCCATCATTTACACGCAGCTGAATCAGTATTACGTGGTGCTGGAAGTTGCGCCCCAGTATTGGCAAACTCCGGAGGGATTGAAAGACATCTACTTTCAAAGCTCGCGAGGCAACAATATTCCGCTGCTGACGATGGCCAAGAGCCAAGCCAACACAATTCCGCTGGCGATCAACCACACCGGCTTATTTCCATCCGTTACCGTGTCCTTTAACCTCGCGCCGAACGTGTCTTTGAGCGATGCCACAACCCGCATCCAGGCAATGCAAAAGGAGCTTGGCGCGCCGTCCACGCTGCAGGGCTTTTTTGCCGGAACGCTGCTGGCCTACCAGCAATCTCTTGGCACCGAGCCCATACTGATCCTGACGGCGCTGCTGGCGGTCTATATCGTTTTGGGTATTTTGTATGAGAGCCTGGTCCATCCCCTGACCATCATTTCCACTCTGCCTTCGGCGAGCGTGGGTGCCATGCTGGCACTGATGATGTTTGGACAAGATCTGAACATCATCTCCATCATCGGCATCGTGTTGCTGATCGGCATCGTAAAAAAGAACGCCATCATGATGATCGATTTCGCTCTTCAGGCCGAGCGCCAGGAGGGGAAGAACACTGCCGATGCGATTTTTGAAGCGTGCATGTTGCGCTTCCGTCCGATCCTGATGACCACCATGGCCGCGATGCTGGGCGCGCTGCCGTTGGCGCTGGAAACCGGCACCGGCTATGAACTTCGCCGGCCTCTTGGCATCACCATTGTGGGTGGGCTGATCTTGAGCCAGTTGCTCACGCTCTATACGACCCCGGTGGTTTATTTGGCCTTCGACAGGCTGCGGCTTCGCATGCAGGGCAAGGAGCGCGATACCGGCGTTCCTGGTGCCGGACCAGAGCCTGACGCCGGACCAGAGCCTACTCCCGCGTAGACTTCACGAGCCTCACTTTTGCTTGGGCGGTTCACTCTTGGTCGGGTCGGTCTTGGGCGGATCTTGATCGTTCTGCGCTACCGGCGCCGACGAGCCCAGCAGCAGCTTGCGTCCGTCCGGGTACGTTATGTTGCGGCCGTTGGCGCGCTTGACTGTGTGATCCCGGGATTGATAGCCGTCCACGACGATCTCGGTTCCTAGCGGCAAGCTATCGCGCGTGACACCGTGGCGCAGCAGCGAGTTCGGACTGCCGCCCTCGATCATCCAGACTTCCTTCGTTCCGTCCGGCTTGGCGATCTCCACGTGAATCCACGTGTGGGGGTTGACCCACTCGACCTTCACGACCTTACCTTTTAAGAGGATCGGCCGCTCCGGATCGAATTCGCCCCCGAATGCATGATGAGCCGCGAGCGGCAGCGCTGCTGCCAAACACAACGCGGCGACGGTCGGGACAAATTTCATGGCGATCCTCACTTCTTGGCCTTCTCGGCCGCTTCCGCTTCTCTTACCCTCGCGCCGCGCAAGATGTCTTCGAGCGCGTAATTGGCTTCGTGACAGGCGTACTCATAGATCGGTTCGTTGGTTGCTGGCCAGGCGTATTCACCGGTCCAGGGCCGGTCCCAGGTAGCCGGGTCCTCGACCGTAAAACGATAGAGCAGCGTTCTGGCGTCGATGCGGGAGAAGCGCTCGACGACGTGGAGATTGTCCGTCGATCCGCGGAATCGGGTCTGATCGTTGAAGTTGGTAGTGTCCACCACCAGCGTGTCGCCTTCCCAGTGGCCGACCGAATCGCCCATCCATTTGCGAATGGCCTTGGGGAGATGCTGGGCGTTCATCCGAACTATGCGCGCGTCGTGAACCATTTCGGTGAGGATCATCACCGAGTCAGGCGTCTGCACAATCTGGTGGAGGTTGTTGTAAAAATAATCCGGAAGCGCCGGCGGCCCCGATGTGGAAGCGAATCCGAGCAGGCAGCGTTCGCCCAAGGGGCGCTGTTCCGGATTGTCGTACGAGCCGGGCGGCTCGAGCCCCGGGTCCCTGCTTTCCGGCGCGTCCGAGGTTGGCCTCGCCAAGGCGGTGAGTATTCGTTTGCGAGCGGCGGCATTGAGTGGCGGCGCTCGGCCATCAGGCGGATCGACCACGATGGACGCGCGGATCTGCCCATCCACCACGGTGTATCGCGAACCGGGATCCAGCCAGAAATTGTTGTAGCCGCCGACATTTCCGGCTGGGCCCGTTGATCCATCGCCGCCTTTCGGAGGCGCGGGCCGATCGCCTTTGATCGCCTCATTGGCTTTGTCGCGCTGTGCGGCGGCGTCCTTCTCCAGTTTGGCGGCCTCTTCGGGAGTGAGCACGAGCTTGGTTCCAGCCGCTCTTTCGAGCGGGGTCAGCGTGGCGAGGTCATAGGTACCTTGCAAATCGGGATGGCCGTCGGGTAAGCGCTGCGCGGCGATCGGGAAAGCAGGCGATCGTAGATGAACAGGACAAAACGTTTACGCACCATAGGGCACCTTGGGACCCCTTCCTCACGGTCGCGGCTCAGTAGCGGCAAGCGGCTTTTTGCGCCACTGGCCATACAACAACTCTTCCACAAATTCCGGGCACTTGAAATCCAGGAGCTGCGCGTTCTTTTCCTGGCGGCGGTAGAGAGGCATGCTCATCTTCCAGGGACGCGTGAAGACCTGCGGATCTTCGATGGTCGCCTCGTACGAGATAACATCCGGGCTGGTGCGCGTGTAGCGCTCCACCACGTGCAGCGCTTCGCTGTGATAATTGCCGGCGCGATCGAACCAGGTGGAATCATTCATGCCCTTCACGTCGACCACCAGGGTGTCGCCGTCCCAGTGGCCGACCGATTGCCCCATCCAGGAGTCGACCGGCGGCGGGCCGGGGTCCTTGAAGAAGATGTTGCGTACCGCTCCGGCATATTCGTAGACCATCACAAAGCGCGCTCGCGCTCTCTATAATTTGAAACGGGTAGGGCATGTAAGTGGCGCGTGGAACGCCTGGCAGATAGCACTTGATTTCGGGGTCTGAGGTCAGCCAGTTTTCCTGATTCTGCTTCTTCTTTGCGAGGGCTTCGGGTTTATACGGGAGCTCGCCATCCACGACGCCGAGCCCGGGAGGCACGGCGCCAACCGCGCCCAACGCGAGCACCGGCACTGACGGAACCGGACCATAGGGACCAGGACGGAGCGCCAGGGCCGCTCGGGCAACGTGAGCTTCGATATCGTAATTGGCTTCGTTGAGAGCTTGCCAGATTCCGTTGAGGTCGGGATGGCCGCCCGCGGTCCGTGGCGGGCGATACGATGGCGTCTGGGCGACCGCCGCCATTGCGATGAATGCCAGAGCCAGGAACGCGAGGGCGCGCTGATGCATACCTTTATATGAGATCACGAAATTGGGGATTGGGGATTGGGGATTGGTTGTTGGTTGTTGGTTGTTGGTTATTGGTTGTTGGAGGCTGATTGCTTTCTCCTTGGCCCTCTCGTACACTTTGTACCGAAAGGACAAACCTATGCCGAAATATTTGATCCAGGGACGCTACACATCTGAAGGCCTCAAAGGGCTCGCCAAAGACAAGGCCTCCGGCCGTAAGGCTGCCGTTCAAGCTGGTCTGAAGAGCGTGAAAGGCAAACTGGAGAGCATGTACTACGCTCTGGGCTCCGACGATGTAGTGCTGATTGTGGAAGCGCCGGACAACATGTCCGTTGCCGCGGTGTCTTTGAGCGCGGGAGCGACGGGGCTGGTCAATATCAGAAGTACGCCGCTGTTGACGGTCGAAGAAGTCGATCAGGCGCTGGAACTGCCCGTCAAGTTACGCGGGGCCGGACAATAGGACTGATCGAGAGGCGCAGCGTCTCCTAAAGTTCGGCCCGATCCTTGCCGATGCCCGAGTAGAGGGTCATGATGCGTAGCAGTTGGACACTGGTATTCGTGCTACTCGGGATCGCGGCGGCGCAGACTCCGACCGCCCAGACTTCAGCCGGCAAGACTCCAGATTCGCAGCGGTGCTTCTCCCACGATTCCGAACTCGCAATCGCCGGCTGTACAGCCATGCTGGTATCGGGCCATCAGACGCAGGAACAAATAAGCAGACTCTTCAGCAGCCGGGGCGCCGCCTACATTCGCACACACGAATACGATCGCGCCATTCAGGACTTGGACCAGGCCATCCGGCGCGATCCGAAATACGCCCCAGCCTTCCAGAGCCGGGGCACCGCGTATTCGATTAAGGGCCAAAACGACCGGGCGATTCGAGACTTCAATGAAGCCATCCGGCTCGATCCGAAATCCGCCACGTCTTTCTACGCCCGTGGTGGTGTTTATAATGCCCAGGGCCAATACGACCGCGCGATCCAGGATTTCGACCAGGCTATCCGGCTGAAACCGGATCTCGCTCCAGTATTTTTCGCCGCAACCTTCCACGAGCGGGGCCTGGCGTACGCCGGCAAGGGCCAATACGAGCGCGCGATTCAGGACTACGATCAAGCCATCCGGCTCTACCCGAACTTAGCCCAAGCCGTCAGCGATCGGGGCGCTGCTGTACGCGCTCTCGGGCAGCAGGCTCAGGCGAAAGCGGAAATCGCCAAGGCAAGGGAACTGACCCCGAGCCCAGCCAAACAACTGGCGCCGAGCCCGGTCAGACAACAACTGACCCCGAACCCGCCGCCACCATCGGAAACCGTAGCAAGCGTCGTTGCGAAGTCCCCAGCGCCGGCTCCGCCAGGGGAAGTGACCGTCGAGGATCTGCGGAAAGTCACGACGGGCATGAGCCGCGATCAATTGCTGAAACTCGGCGCGCCTACGGGACGGATCACCATGGATGAGGACGGCCATTTGATCGAAATCTTCCAGTATTCCGCGAATGGCACGGGACTCGGCACAGTCCGCGTAACGGACGGAGCCGTATCCGGCGTTCGGATGCACTAACGGCCACTACTTTTGAATGGCGATCGGCGAAGCGGCATCCTGATAAACGACGCGCCCGCCGAAAAGAGTCAGCTCGCACTTCAGGTTCTTGATGTCCGCCGCCGGCATGCTGTAGAGGTCGTGATCCCAGACCGCGATGTCGGCTTCCTTGCCTGGCTCGATGGTTCCGATTTTGTCTTCGAGAAACAATTGCCGCGCGGCCCATGCTGTATAAGAGCGCAGGGCGGTGTGGACGTCGATTGCTTCGGCCGTCCCAAAAGGATGCGCGCCGTACACGCCCTTGAGCGTTTCGCGTTCCAGCGAGGCCCAGATTCCATAGCGCGCCGGATAGGGAGTGACGAAATAATCGGATCCCCCGGCCCACTGGACTCCTTTCGCTAGCCAGGTTTTAAAAGGCTCCAGGCGTTGAGAACGTTCAGGGCCGAAATTGCCTGCGTACGTGTCGCCGATCCACCACATGAAGGGCGCTTGCGCCTCGGGGTAACCGGCGTCGTATTGTTTTTGCAGCGACGCCATTACGTCGATGGCGTGGTCGGTGGGAATGTTGCAGTGGATGATGCTGTGACGCAGTCCGCGCGTGGGCTTCTCTTTCAGAACTTCAGCGTAGGTGTCGACCACCCAGTCAATCGCGCGATCTCCGATGGCGTGCGTACCGACGTGAATGCCGGCCTGGTGAAATAAGCGGACCATCTGGCGATAGATCTCGGGATCGGTGGCCGGGTAGCCCACGTTCTTGCCGTCGGTTTCCGTGCGGTTCTTATTCCAAGGCTGGTTCATCCAGGCAGTGCGTCCGCCGCCGCTGCCGTCCATGAAGATTTTGGCGCCACCGGAAAGTAGCAGGCTATCGCCCAGCGAACCAGGAGGTTTTGGAAGCTTGGAGATCACGGCCAGAGTCTGCCGAGCCGACTCCAGCGTGTGGCCCGAATCCCAAAGGACGAAGACACGCTCGTCCAGCTTTTTCTGACCCAGCAGTTCGCGATAGGCGTCCCAGGTGGGTTGCGTTATGGCGGCATCCTTGACGGCCGTCATGCCCTCGCGATGCAACCCCTCGATCGAATGCAAAATTCCGCGCTGCCATTGCTCGGGAGTAGTGGGCGGAATCAGATTCACAACCAGATCCATAGCCCGTTCTTTGAGCACTCCCGTGGGTTGTCCTTGCGCATCGCGATCGATGGTGCCCATGGGCGGGTCGGGCGTTGAGGCGGTGATATGCGCGAGCTTCAGAGCATAACTGTTGGCGACGCCGTAGTGGCCGGTGGTGTGCTCAAGCCACACAGGATTGTTGGGGGCGACCTTGTCCAGGTCGGAAGCCAGCAGGTAGCGCCGCTCAGCCAGCTTGCCTTCGTCCCAACCGGCGCCCACCAGCCATTCGCCGGGCTTGAGCGTAGCAGCCTTCTCACGGATTTTGGCCGTTGCATCGCTTACTCGCTGGACGTCGTTCAGGACCACGCTATACAACTCGTCCACGCCGCCTTGGGCGAAATGCCCGTGGGTGTCGATCAAGCCAGGAGTAGCGGTGAGGCCGTGAAGGTCGACGACGCGCGTGGCGGGAGTGGCGCGCTTCTGGATTTCCGCCGTGGCTCCCACCGCGACAATTTTGCCTTTCGCGATGGCGACCGCTTCAACGATGGAGTCCTTCGCGTCGACGGTCAGGATCTTGCCGTGGATCAGGATAAGATCCGGAGTTTGCGCCGCGATGATACAAGATAATGCCAAAAGCAGAAGGATGGTTTTCATGAAAGACCATCATAGAGCACGCGCAAAGGATTCCTGTGCCAAGGCGTAGGCCCAATCGAGCCAGGGAAGCAGCGTCTGGATGTCGGAAGTCTCAACCGTCGCGCCGCCCCAAACCCGCAGCCCGACGGGCGCATCGCGATAAGCGCCGACGTCGTAAGCGGCCCGTTCCTTCTCCAAGGTGGAGACGATGGATTTGGCGTGCGCATTTTGATCGTCGACCGAGAGTGAGGCGAAGGCCGGGTCTTTGATCTTCAAGCAAATGGAAGTGCTCGACCGCGTGGACTTTTCTTCGGCCAGGAATGCCGCCCAAGGCGATTGCTCGACCCAGTCTTCGATGCACTTCAGGTTAGCGCTGGACCGAGCGATGAGCGCCGGCAAACCGCCGATTGATTCCGCCCACTTCAAGCCGTCGAGAGCATCCTCGACGCACAGCATCGACGGTGTGTTGATGGTTTCACCTTCGAAGATCCCTCCGATTAATTTGTGACCCTTGGTCATCTGAAAGATCTTCGGCAAGGCGCGATCGGGCGTAAAGGTTTCCAGGCGCTGGACGGCTCTGGGACTGAGCGCGATCATTCCGTGCGCGCCTTCGCCACCCAGCACTTTTTGCCAGGACCAGGTGACTACGTCCAGCTTGTCCCAGGGAATATCCATCGCGAAAACCGCCGAGGTGGCGTCGCAGATGGCGAGTCCACTTCGATCCGCGGCGATCCAGTCACCATTCGGAACGCGCACGCCAGACGTGGTTCCGTTCCAGGCGAAGACGACATCGCGCGCCCAGTCCACTTGATGCAAGTCGGGAAGCTGGCCGTAATCGGAGTTGAAGATGCGAAGATCTTTCAGCCGGAGTTGGGTTTTGCAGTCGGTGGCCCAGCCGCCGCTAAAGGCCTCCCAAGCCAGGATGTCCACTCCTCGTTCGCCGAGCATTGACCAGAGCGCCATTTCAACGGCGCCGGTATCGGAAGCGGGAACGATGCCGAGTTTGTACGCGCCGGGAATGCCGAGCACTTTCTTGCTGCGCTCAATAACGTCGGCGAGTTTATTCTTGCCGAGTTTGGCGCGGTGCGATCGCGCCAGCGCCGCATCCTTCAGCGCATCGAAATTCCAACCCGGCCGTTTGGCGCAAGGTCCGGAGGAAAAGCAGGGATTCTTGGGAGTTTGAGAAGGCTTCATTCTAGTTTAAGAACCAGCTTAGCGAAGGTTCCGTCTAGAATGATCCGGCGCCGGACGCGAGGTGGTAGAGTTGCGCGTTACTTTAGTCCGAATTCACTTTCACCGCGGGCGTCTCCTGGGGAGGCAGGAATTCGATACCGATGCTGTCACCAGGATAGAACCAGGTGCGCAGTGCGGGGACTTGCCCAACGGGAGCTTCATAAAATGTCAGGCGCGTGTCACCGCTTGGCTGTAATCGAGAAGCGGGTATAGCCAAGATGGAGCCAATCAGGCGGCTTTCATCACGATTGAAAATCTCGACGATTTGCCGATCCGATGGCGAGTCAAGAAGCCTCAGCACATACTGACCTGGCGGCAATACGACGTCTTCCACCGCAAGAGTTTGGTTGACCGTAATGATGGTTTTCTTGTCCCAATCGTCGGCCTTCAGTGACGGGACTAATGTACCCACCAAACTGGCGCCTAGCAGCGCGGATGCTTTCAAATAGCTAAACATAATCGTCTTCCTTTCCGTAATTCAACTCAACAATTCAAACCCACTTAAGTGACGATTGGTGGGTAGTTCCGCAAGTGAAACTTTTGTAAAGTTCTGAGGAAGGAGTAGCCGGAAGAGGTTGTGTTACGCGTATATTGGTTCTCATGCGAGTTTTCTTGCTTGCGTTATGTGCAACGCTAGTGTGCGCCGGCCAGGATCGAGGCCAGCCTGATCAAGGAATGCTGCAGGCCGATCGCGCTTTTGTCGAGGCTGTCGCAAAATCGGACAAGCCCGCGCTCGAAAAACGTCTCGACGCGGATTTCGCGTGGACAGACTCGGCCGGAAAGACCCAGACCAAGGCTGAGGTTTTGCGAGATCCGCCGAAGCCGGCAATCGCGAACGAGAACGATGCTCAGCTCAAGCAATACACATACGGTGAACTCGGGGATGTGCAGGCGAACCTCGGGAAAACGCACGTGCTGCGCGTCTGGGTGAAACGCTCCGGAGGCTGGAAGGTGATCGTCTACCAGGAAGTAATGTTACAGGATGCGCCGCCTTCGGTTGTGCCGGGGGCGGGGAAGGATTGTGAAAACCCCTGCAAGACCGTCGCGTACATACCGAAGAATGCGACCGAGCAGCAAGTGGTCAAGGCCTACTTGAAGCTCGAAACGGCGGCGATGGCCCGCAATTCGGCGGTTTTCGGTACGTTGGTGGCGGATGAGTTCGTTGCGGCCAGCTCCAATAGCAACAGACTCTATGACAAACGCGGACGGATGGAAGACTTCGACCATTCGAAAATGGGAGGGCTTGTTCCGGCGCCACTCATGTCAGCGCGAATGTTCGATTTTGGCGACGCGGTTTTAATGACGTCGGAGCACCAGCCCGAGCGCGGAAAGCCGCTGCACATTACTCGGTTGTGGGTGAGGCGAAACCGAAGCTGGATGGAAACGGTGAGCTATCAAACTTCCGTCGCAGGCGCCGCCCTCGCTGCCGCTGCATTGGTGCAACAACCTCTCGCAGCTCAGATGCGGCAGCCTCTCCTGACGGAAGACACAATCAAAATATCCGATCACGTCTGGGCCATTATGGGATTTCCGAACGTCGCCATTATTGTGGGCGATCGCGCCACGCTGGTGGTCGACACCGGCCTGGGGCCTCGCAACGGAGCGACGATCGCGCGCGCCGCCGCCAAGCTGTCCAAGGGTCCAAAACTTTTCCTCACCACCACGCATTTTCATCCCGAGCACGCCGGCGGTGATGCGGGCTTCCCCGCGGGAACCATTCTGATCCGCAATACGGTTCAGCAGCAGGAGATGGAACAGCACGGGCTTGAAACCGTCGAGCGCTTCCGCAAAATGTCCGAGCAGAACGCGGAGCTGCTGAAAGACGTGACTTCGCTTCGCACTCCCGACATTCTTTTCCAGGACGAAGCGAAGGTCGATCTGGGCGGCGTCACGGTGAGATTACTGTGGTTCGGCGGTGGCCACACGAAAGGCGATGAACTGACGTTCGTGGAGCCCGATCGAACGCTAGTATCGGGTGACCTCGTGCAGAACAAAGTGGTCCCCGGCATTGCGGCCGACGGAGGAACTTCTTCCAGTTGGATCGCCGTGCTCGACAAACTCGCCGAGCTGAAAGTGCAGCACGTTCTGCCGGATCACAGCCCGCCGGGCGACGGTTCGCTGATTGCTTCCGAACGGAACTTTATCAGCGATGTTCAGGCGCGCGCTCTGGCGCTCAAGCGGCAAGGCATTTCGGCCGAGGATGCCGCGAAACAGCTCAGCGTGGAATTGAAGACCAAATATGCGGATTGGCCGAGTCTGAACGTCGCGGGCCTGGTTCAGCGGATCTACGCCGAGGCCCGCTAGTCCTCCGAGGGCGCCGGTCAGATGGAGCGTGGTTTGGGGCGTTGCGCGCTCTGTCCGACCGGTCCTCATTCTTTTAAAGCGCAAGAACCCGGCGAAAACCCACAAGCGGGAGAATATTTTTGCCGCACCAGGCGGGCGGGCCCCAACATGTGGAAAACATGAGTAAAGTGATAACCTTTTTCTGACGAGTTCACATAATAAGAGAATGTAGGAATGGCCTCGCCGGGACCTGAGATCACGCAACTGCTTCAGGCTTGGAGCGATGGCGATCAAGGCGCGTTGGAGCAGCTTATGCCTCTGGTTTATGAAGAGTTGCACCGGCTGGCGCGGCGCTACATGGCCGATGAACGGACCGGGCACACGCTGCAAGCCACGGCTCTGGTGAATGAAGCGTACCTGCGGCTCGCGAATTCCGAACGCGGCGGGTGGCGAGACCGGGCTCACTTCTTTGCGGTGTCCGCGCGCGTGATGCGGCGCATTTTGGTGGATTGGGCACGCTCCCGGCGTGCGCAGAAACGCGGCAGCGACGTTCCTGCGTTAGAGCTTCAAGACAATCTGGCCATCGTGCCTGGTACGTCCAGCGACGATCTGATCGCCATCGACGACGCCTTGAAGAATTTAGCCGCGTTCGATCCGCGCCAGAGCCAGATCGTTGAGTTGCGCTTTTTCGGTGGTTTGAGCTGGAAGGAGACCGCCGAGGTGCTGACGGTTTCCGAGGAAACGGTTCGTCGCGACTGGAATGTTGCCAAGAGCTGGCTGCGCCGGGAACTCGCTTCGAGGTCGCCCCATGGAAGCTGAGCGTTGGCGCGAAATCAACCGCCTCTATCATCTGGCGCTCGAACAGGGAGAGAGCGCGAGGGCGCCGTTCCTCGAAAAGGTCTGCGCTGGAGATAAGTCGGTCGAACAGGAAGTTCTTTCGCTCCTCCAGCACGCCGAAGAAACAGGCAGTTTTCTGGAAGAGCCGGCTCTGGAAGTGGCGGCAAAAGATGTAGCTACGGCTGGACGGCCGCTGCCCGCCGCGCTCGGGCGCTACCGCGTCATTGGCCTCCTCGGCGAGGGCGGAATGGGGATCGTGTATGAAGCCGAACAGGATCAGCCACGCCGGCGGGTGGCCCTGAAGATCATCAAACCCGGTCTGGCCGTCGGCCAGCGACTGATGCGATTCAAACATGAGGCGCAGGCGCTGGGGCGTTTGCAGCACCCCGGAATTGCCCAAATCTATGAGGCCAGCACTGCCGATACCGGCTTTGGACCGCAGCCCTACTTCGCGATGGAGCTGATTCGTGGCCTCTCCCTGCGCGAGTACGCGACCGCGAATTCGCTGAACGCCCGGCAACGGCTGTCGCTCATGGTGAAGATCTGCGACGCAGTGGATCACGCACACCTGCGCGGGTTAATTCACCGCGACCTCAAACCGGGGAACATCCTGGTGGATGAGACCGGCCAACCTAAGGTCCTCGATTTTGGGGTGGCCCGCGTGACGGGCAGCGACGAGCAAGCCACACGGCAAACCGACTTGGGGCAACTGGTAGGAACTCTCGCCTACATGAGTCCTGAACAAGTGCTGGCCGATCCGCTCAAATTGGATACTCGCAGCGACGTCTACTCGCTGGGCGTGATTCTATATGAACTCCTGTCCGGACAGCTGCCTTACAACGTGAACCACCAGCCACTGCACGTCGCGCTGCAGACCATCCGGGAAGACGATCCCACCTCGCTCCGATCCATCAACCGCCAGTACCGCGGCGACGTCGAAACCATCGTCGGAAAGGCGCTGGAGAAAGACAAGACGCGGCGGTACGCATCGGCCGCGGATCTGGGCGCCGATATCCGGCGCTACCTGGAGGACGAACCGATCGCCGCCCGGTCGCCCAGCGCGGGCTATCAGCTCCAAAAATTCGCGCGGCGGCACAAAGCATTGGTGGCAGGCGTGGCAGCGGTATTCGTCGTTCTGGCCGGCGGAGTAGTAGCCAGTACGTCGCAGGCTATCCGGGCGAACCGGGCGGGGCGAGCGGCGTTGATGGAGCGGGACCACGCATCGGCAGCCCAACGCGCGGCCACCGAGGAGCGCGACCGCGCCTTGAAAGCGGAAGCAGCCGCCACCAGCGAGCGCAATCGGGCTCTGGCAGCCGAGGCGCAAGTGGTTCAACAGCGGGATCGGGTACTCCTCGAGAAAAAGCGCGCGGACGACGAAGCGGCCACCGCGCAGGCCGTAAACAATTTCCTTCAAAATGATTTATTGTCGCAAGCCAGTGCCCGCGTCCAGTCACGCCCCGATACCAAGCCCGATCCGGAGCTGAAAGTACGTACCGCGCTGGACCGCTCTGCAGCGGCCATCCCAGGCAAATTCGACCGGCAGCCCACTGTGGAGGCTTCCATCCGGCAGACCATCGGGAAAGCGTACTTCGACCTGGGCGTGTATCCGGAGGCGCAGCGCCAGTGGGAACGGGTAGTGGACCTGAGGCGTAAGGTATTGGGCCCTGATCACCCCGACACCCTCACGAGCATGAGTGACCTGGCGGACGCGTACCGGGTGCAAAGCGCGTATAAACAAGCCGAGCCTCTTTTCAGCAAGGTCTTGGAGACTCGGCGGCGCGTACTTGGAGGAGAAAATCCCGCCACGCTGAGCAGCATGAACGAACTGGCGAACCTGTACCTGGACCAAGGCCGATACGCACAAGCGGAGCCGCTTCTGGTGAAAGCCTTAGAGGGTCAGCGCCGGCTGTTGGGCCTGGACCACCCCGACACTCTCACCAGCCTGCACGATCTCGCGACGGTATATTTCGAAGAGGGCAAATTTGGGCAGGCCGAGCCCCTGGAGATTCAGGCTCTCGAGGGCCGGCGTCGCGTCCTGGGCGAGGAGCATCCCCAGACGGCCCGCAGCATGAACGAACTGGGTTTGGTGTATCGGCAAGAGGGAAAGTACGCGCAGGCCGAGTCGCTATTAAGCGCAGCTGTCGAGTTGCAACGCCGGGTTCTGGGAGCGGAGCATTCCGACACGTTAACCAGCATGAACAATCTGGGGCTGGTGTACCGCACCGAAGGCAAGTACGAGCAAGCCGAGGCGATGTATGTCCGGGTGTTAGAGATCCGCCGCCGCGTGCTCGGCGCGGAGCATGCCAACACCTTGATCAGCATGAACAACCTCGCGGTCTTATACAGTGCCGAGGGCAAGTTCGCCCAAGCCGAGCCGCTATATAGCGGAGCTCTCGAAATCCAGCGCCGACTATTTGGCGAGCAGCGTCCCGCCACCGTGCACTTCCTGGCCAACCTGGGGGGATTGTACCGGCAGGAAGGCAAGTACGCGCAAGCTGACGCGGCCCTCACCAAGGCATTGGATCTGCGTCGCCGGATTCTGGGCGAAGCGCATCCCGATACCCTGCGCAGCATGCTCGAACTCGGGCTCCTGTATCAGGACGAAGAGAAGTATGCCCAGGCCGAGCAGCTTCTGACGCAGGTCCTTGAAATCCAGCGCCGCGTACTTGCGCCGGAGCATCCGGACACGCTGCGCAGCATGAGCGATCTGGGGGCCATGTACCATCACGAAGGCAAAGACGAATTGGCTGAGCCGCTTCTGATGAAAACTTTGGAGCTCTGGCGGCGCGTTCTGGGTCCGTCAAGTCCGGATACCTTGAGCACCATGGGGGCCCTCGCGGAGGTTGAACTTCAAGAACAGAAGTACGCCGATGCGGAGCCGCTGTTACGGGAGGCCGTCGGCACAACCGAAAAGACCAGTCCCAATGCCTGGAACCGATATTACTTCCAAGGTCTCTTGGGCGCGAGCCTGGCGGGCCAGAAGCGGTTTGCAGAGGCAGAGCCGCTCTTGGTTTCCGGCCGCGAAGGGATGGTCCAGCGAGAAGCGACTGTTCCCGCCGACAGCCTGAGCCTGGTGGTGCAAGCCGGGCAGCGGATCGTCGAGCTCTACCAGAGTTGGGGTCGACCGGAGAAGGCTGCTGAATGGCGGCAGAAAGTCCAGGGAAAGTAATCGATGACTTTGCATCGCCGTGCCTTCCTCGGGGCCGCCGGTGTTAGCATCGCGGCTATGGCCAGGGCACAATCGTCCCGATCGGTTGAAACACCGGTTCTCAACATCGCATACGAAGAGAGCGGCAACCCGCGAGGATTTCCGATCGTCCTGTTGCACGGTTTTCCCGACGACGTGAGGGCTTTCGACGATGTAGCGCCGCCGCTCGCGAAGGCCGGCCACCGCGTGCTGGTACCTTATCTGCGCGGCTACGGGCCAACGCGATTTCGCGATCAGGCTGCTCCTCGCATGGCCGAGCAAGCCGCGATCGGCCAGGATCTGATCGATTTCGCCGATGCTCTCGGGCTCAAGCAAATGGCGCTCGCCGGGTACGATTGGGGCGGACGAGCCGCAGCCATCGCCGCGGCCTTGCATCCGGATCGAGTACGGGCCACAGTAATCATCGGCGGCTACACCATCCAGAACGTTTTCGCTCCGCAACAACCCGCGCCGCCGGAGGTCGAGCGCGAGCTCTGGTATCAGTGGTATTTCAATACGGAGCGCGGGCGAGCGGGACTTGCCGCTAACCGGCGAAGCCTATGCAAGCTGTTGTGGCAGACCTGGTCGCCCGGCTGGCATTTCAGCGACGAAAGCTACAATCGCACAGCGCCATCGTTCGACAATCCCGACTTCGTGGACGTGGTGATTCACTCCTATCGACATCGGAACGCCAACGCGCCGGGCGAGCAGCGCTTTCAAGAGATGGAGCGGCAGCTGGCGCAGCGTCCCAAGATCACGGCCCCGTCGATCCTGCTGTATGGCGCCACTGATCCACTAGCGCGCCCCACGCCCGAAGTGACGCCGGCTGAGCGTGCGGTGTTCCCAGCACTGATCGCGCGCCGCGTCATTCCTGGGGCCGGGCATTTTTTACCCCGCGAGAAGCCGGAAGCGGTATCGTCCGCGCTACTGGAGTTGCTCGAACGCTAGATGGCTACTTAAGTTCTTTGACCGAGGCGTCGAATTGGCTGTTGATCGCCTGGCGCTGAGCAGCCGACTCTTGTTGCTGGCTTTTGCGCTCGGCTTCGTATTTCTCGCGAATGCTTTGGAGTTCGGCGTCCTCTTGTTGGCGGAGGCCCTGGAGGGCTTGCTCCTCCTTGCTAGTGACGTTCGCCAGCGAACCCTTCTTTTGATTGTAGAGAGCGAGGTACCCGGGCTTGATTCGATCCATGAGCGCCGCCCGCTGATCGTCATCGCGAGTGCGGGTCTCATTGTATTGATCGTGCAGCTGTTTCATCGCGCTCTGGAACGCGCTATTGAGAGAATCCAGCTGCTGTTGCAGAGGAGCCGTCTCCCCTTGGTGCATCGCCTTCAGATCCGCAATCTGCTGGCTCAGATTCTGCAGATCGGTCTTTTCCTGTTGTTCCAACGCGTGGATTTGCGACGATACCGCGCCGTTGTCCGCGGCATGTGCAAGCGTCCCCACGCCCACGGAAAGGACCAGGCTAAGCGCCAGGCTGCCGGCGTGCTTCAACATAAAACAACCTCTTTCCTTAGGACGGGCTTCGATCTGGCTCGCCGTCTCTCGGACGCTTTTTGCGGGCGCGTTTGCGAGCCAGCGCCGCTTTGGTGCGCTTCTTCTCGCCGGGCTTCAAATAGAACGCATGCCGCTTGATGTCCTTGATAATGTCCTCTTGGAGGACCTTTCGCTTAAAGCGCTTGAGCGCGCTTTCCAGGCTCTCGCCTTCATGAAGTTGAACTTCAGCCAACGAACTCACCTCAATCTTAAATTCGAACCTAGTCTCTAGAGTACCAGCTTCTGGGGGCGGCCAGCGAGCGTGCCATAATGGGCACGCGAGGAGCGCTATGAAGGAAGTCTTCACCAAGAGCTTTTGGAAGGATGTGAAGAAAACTTTCGAGGAGGCGCAGGAAGATCCGTCGCCGGCACCGAAGGCTATCGAGGCTCCGGGCGAAAGCAGTCCGAGCGCGGCATCAAAACTGGACACGGCCTCAAAAAAGCCGGAAACGACTTCGCCGCCACCAGCTTCGAGCGACGGCCAGGACGCCTATACGTAATCGGTAAGGCGCTTCGCCCTGGGACGGCCGGTGGTAAAATCCTACATGCGCCGCCCACGCCTTCTGCTTGTTTTCCTAGCTGCCGGTTTCGTAATCCTAGCCGACGATTTTCCGTATCACCATCCCCCCAAGGAAGTGGAGGAGGTGCTCAACGCCGCGCCCACTCCGGTGCCGTCCGTGAGCCCGCAGCACGACTCAATCATCTTTCTGCAACCACTGCGCTACCCTCCCATCACGGAAGTCGCGCAGCCTATGCTGCGGCTGGGTGGAATTCGGATCGATACCAACACTAACGGATTGCATTTGGCGCCCTATTACCTGTCATTCGCGTTGAAGCGCCTCTCGGATGGCGCCGACCTTCACGTCGCCACCCCCAGGGACGCCAAGCTTGGAGCGCCGGTTTGGAGCCCGGACGGCAAGCAGTTCGCTTTCACCAATACCACCCAGCACGGCATCGAGCTTTGGATCGGATCGTCGGCCACAGGCGACACACACAGGATCGACGGCGTCAGCATGAACGGCGTACGCGTTGACCGTGGCGGCGGACTGGGAGATACCGTGGAATGGCTCGGCGACAATCGCACGCTCATCGTCACTCTGGTTCCGTCCGGACGAGGCGCTGCTCCACCCGATCTCGCGATCCCCAAGGGGCCGCATGTGCAGGAAAGCCTCGGGCACGCCGGACCCGCTCCTACCTTTGAGGATTTGCTGAGCAATCCGCATGATGAGGATCTGTTCAATTACTACGCCACCTCGCAGCTTGCCTATCTGGATGTGGCCAGCAGTAAGCTGACGCCTCTTGGAAAACCCGGAATCTACACCACCGTTCGGCCGTCTCCCGACCAAAAACATCTGCTGGTCGGCTGGTTGCACAAGCCCTATTCGTATCAACTCCCCGCCACCGATTTTCCTCAGGAAGTGCAGGTCTGGGATCGCGAAGGCAAAAGCGAATACAAGGTCGCCAGCCTTCCGCTGGCGGAACACGTTCCATTAGCGGGCGTGCGTACCGGTCCGCGATCGTATCAATGGCTGCCCGACAAATCCGCGACGCTGACCTGGGTGGAGGCGCTCGACGGCGGCGATCCGCGAGAGAAACCGCCGCACCGCGATCGGATCGTTCTGCAGAGCGCCCCATTCAGCGGCCAGCCGACGGAGGTCTTCCAGACCAAGGAGCGATACCGCGGGATGCAGCCGCTGGCCAACGGCAAGGCGCTGGTGGAAGAGTACGAGCGCGTTCAGCGGGTGTTGCGGACTCTCGAGATCGATCTCGACAAACCCAGTGCTACGGGACGCGTCATCTTCACTCGCAATGAACGCGATGCCTATCATGACCCCGGTACGCCAGTCTCGAAGACATCGCCCGATGGCCGCCGCCAGGTGATTCAAACCGGCGATGAAATTTATCTTTCCGGCGAGGGCGCAACGCCGTCCGGCGATAAACCCTTTCTGGATCGTTTCAATCTCGAGACCGGCAAAGCGGAGAGGCTCTTCCAATCCGGCAACCAGTATGAAGAAATCGTTGCCATGCTGGACGACAGCGGCGAGCGCCTGCTGATCAGGCGCGAAAGTCCCGCCGACTCGCCGAATTACTACATCCGCACCGGCCAGGACCTCAAAGCCTTGACGCACTTCCCGAACCCGACGCCGCAGACGCTAGGTATCAAAAAGCAACTGGTGACTTACAAGCGCGCCGACGGCGTACCGCTTTCCTTCACGCTCTATTTGCCACCGGACTACAAGCCCGGCACCCGACTGCCGGCGGTTGTTTGGGCTTACCCGTACGAATTCAGCGACGCCTCTACCGCCGGTCAGGTGACTGGTCACGCGGCGCAGTCGTTTACGCAGCTCAATTACCACCAGATGATCGTTCTGCATGGCTACGCGCTGATCGACGATGCGGCCATGCCAATCATCGGCGATGCCGAGACCGTCAACAACACGTATCTCGACCAACTGGTGATGGACGCGCAAGCCGCCGTCGACAAGGCCGTCGAGATGGGCGTGGCTGATCGCGACCGGGTGGGAGTTTTCGGCCATAGCTATGGAGCCTTCATGACCGCCAATCTGCTGGCGCACTCCAATCTATTTCACGCAGCGGTAGCCGAAAGCGGGGCATACAACCGGACGCTGACGCCGTTCGGTTTTCAGACTGAGCGGCGCACTTTTTGGGAAGCGCCGGACGTGTACACGAAGATGTCTCCATTCTGGTTCGCCGATAAGATCAAAGCTCCGATTCTTCTGACACATGGCGAAGCGGACGATAATACGGGGACCTTCCCGATTCAATCTGAGCGGCTCTATGCCGCGATTCGCGGAAATGGTGGAACCGTGCGGCTGGTGATGCTGCCCGCCGAAGCGCACGGCTATCGGGCCAAAGAGACCATCGAGCATGTGCTCTACGAGGAGATCGCCTGGTTTGACAAGTACCTGAAGGCGTCGGAATAGCTCAGCAGGCCGCGAGAAATTCCATGATCGCGTGATTCGAAGCCGCGGTCTGATCGGTCGGAAAGATGTGGCTGGCATTCGGCAGCGTTACCAGCTTCGCGCCGGGGATCCGCGCTGCGATCAGCTCGCCGTTTGCCAATCGCACCAGCCGGTCGGTTTCGCCGTGGATCACTAGCGTCGGCACATTGAGTTGAGGCAGACGGCTATAGGATTCCCATGCCAGGATGCCCTGCAACTGGGCGACATACGCCTCGGGCCGCGCAAACCAGGGCCGGCGAATGGCAAAATCCTCAGCGATGCGATCGCGCGGAGTGCCGGGATCGTAGATGAACGGGATCGCGGCCAGTGCCCCTTGCTCGGGGGGCATCGAGCCGCGGTCCATCAGCAGTTGAGTAACTTCGGGCTCGGCTTGCACGGCGGTCGGTCCGCCGGCGGCAGTGCATCCCAGAATGAGCGATCGAACTCGCTTCTGGTTTTGCAACGCCAGCTCCTGGGCGATCATGCCACCCATCGAGATGCCGAATACATGCGCGCTCTCCACGCCCGCCGCATCCAGCACGGCCAGGGCGTCCGCAGCCATCAGCCCGATCGGATATGGGCCGGGCGGCATGTCGCTTCGGCCGGCCCCTCGGTTATCCAGCACGATGGTCCGGTAACGGGCGTCCAGCGCCGGACGCGTACGCCACCACATATCCGACGGATACCCGAGCCCCATGATCAACAGGACCGGTTCGCCCACGCTCCGTTCGTCCCAATAGATCCTGGCTCCCTGATGCTCTATAAATGGCATTGATAGGATTCTTACGCTATCACAGATGCGGACCACTCGATCTCAACTTAGGGTAGACTTTTCATAGAGATGCTGAGACGGATATTTGTTGTGGGCTTGTGGCTTGCGGCCGCCTGTTCCGCTTCCACCGATCCTGCATACAGGGAACTCCTGGACAAATATTGCGTCACCTGTCACAACCAACGCCTCAAGACCGGCGGACTCGTGTTGGACGCGCTGGACATTGGCAAGGTTCCGGCCCAGGCCGAAGTCTGGGAAAAAGTGATTCGCAAATTGCGATCGGGCACCATGCCTCCTGCGGGTATGCCGCGCCCCGAGGCGGCTGCATACAACAGCCTGGCTAGCTGGCTTGAGACCCAGATCGATCAGACGCAGGAGCCCTACGCCGGAAGGCCGATTCTGCACCGTCTGAATCGCTCCGAGTATGCCAACGCGATTCGCGATTTGTTGGCATTGGACATCGACGCCGATTCCTTACTGCCTGCGGATGATTCCGCGTTTGGCTTCGACAACATCTCCGACGCGTTGGGGGTATCGCCGTCGCTTCAGGAACACTACCTCGACGCGGCACTGAAAATCGGGGCGCTCGCGGTAGGCGATCCGAAAATCGCGCCGGGCAGCGAGACCTGGCGAATCCGGCAGGATCTCTCGCAGGACACGCACGTGAATGGTTTGCCGCTCGGCACCGTCGGTGGAACTGTAGTTCGTTACAACTTTCCGCTGGATGGCGAGTATTCGTTCCAAGCCAACCTGTACCGAACCAATTTGAATATCATGCGCGGCCTGGAGTCGCCACATCAGGTCGAATTTTCGGTGGACGGCAAACCCATTCACCTGGCTTCGATCGGCGGCGCCGAAGATCTGGCGTCATTGTTTCAGAAGCCCACCGACACGGGCGACGCCGTGGACGCGCGGTTACGCGTTCGTATTCCAGTAAAGGCCGGCCCGCATGTTGTCACGGTGGCCTTCCTCGAAGATCCCGATGCCGTCGAGCCAGCCCGGCTGCAGCCGTACATCCGCAGCTCCGTGGATAATTTCGATTGGTCGGGCTCGCCGCACTTGCAATCGCTGACCATTGCCGGTCCGTTCCATCCGGCTGGTGCAAGCGATACACCGAGCCGGCGCCGCATTTTTGTATGCCGTCCGGGCGGCCGAATTAACGAAGACGCTTGTGCGCGTCAGATCCTCTCTGCGCTTGCGCCCCGCGCTTATCGCCAGCCGCTGGCCGCGTCCGATTTGGAGACGCTGCTGAAGTTCTACCAATCCGGAAAGCAGGACGGCGGGTTTGAAGGCGGCATCGAACTGGCGCTCGATCGAATTCTGGCCAGCCCGAAATTCTTGTTTCGCGTCGAACGCGATCCGGCAGGCGCAATACCCGGCGATAGCCATCGCATCGGCGACTTCGAATTGGCCTCCAGGCTGTCCTTCTTTTTGTGGAGCAGCATCCCCGATGACGAGCTGCTGCGTTTGGCCGGTGAGGGCAAGCTGCAGAACCCGGTAGTGTTCGACCGCCAGGTGCGTCGCATGCTCGCCGATCCAAAGTCGGAAGCCTTGGTCGACAACTTTGCCGGCCAGTGGCTGCAACTTCGCAATCTGCGCAACGTGCAGCCCAACTCGGACCTCTTTCCGGATTTCGACGAAAATCTGCGGCAGTCCTTCCGGCGTGAGACGGAACTGCTGTTTGAAAGCATCGTGCAGGAAGATCGCAGCGTGCTGGATCTGATGACCGCGAACTATACGTTCGTGAACGAGCGGCTGGCCCGCCATTACGGTATTCCGGACATTTACGGGAGCCGCTTCCGGCGCGTTGCCGTCACCGATGATGCGCGCCGCGGCTTGCTGGGGCAGGGAAGCATTCTCGCGCTCACGTCGCATGCTGAGCGGACTTCGCCGGTTGTGCGCGGCAAGTGGATCCTCGAGAATATTCTGGGCACGCCGGTGCCGCCGCCTCCTCCTGACGTGCCGCCGCTCAAGGGAAATCAACAGGGACAGAAGCCCCTCACCATGCGCGAGCAGATGGCCGAGCATCGCGCCAATCCGGTTTGCGCAGGCTGTCACAAGGCCATGGATTCCATCGGCTTCGCAATGGAGAATTTCGATGCCGTGGGCGCCTGGCGCACGCGCGATGCCGGCCAGCCCATCGACGCCACGGGTCAACTTTCCGATGGGACCAAGGTGGACGGAGTAGTGACCTTGCGAAACGCGCTGCTGAGCCGTCCCGAGCTGTTCGCGGGCACGCTCACCGAGAAGCTGCTGATCTATGGGCTGGGCCGCGGTCTGGACTATCGCGACATGCCCGCGGTGCGCGCCATCCTGCGCGACGCCTCGCGCGACAACTATCGATTCTCCGCGCTGATCCTGGGCGTGGTTCGTAGCACGCCATTTCAAATGAGAACGACGCCTCGCGATGCCGAACCCGTGATGGTGCAGTCGGCGCAGAATCGAGAAGGAAAGTAGATGACGTTCCTGAGCAAGAAAGCCCTGCCCCGGCGGACCATCCTACGCGGCCTCGGCGCCGCGATAGCGCTGCCCTTGTTCGATGCGATGCTGCCTGCGTTCGTGCCCTTAGCTAAGGCCGCCGCCAAGCCGCGCATGCGTTTTGGCGCTGTCTACACTCCGAATGGCGCCATCATGCAGCAGCTTACTCCGAAGACCGTGGGCGCAGGATTTGAGTTCACGCCGATTCTAAAGCCTCTGGAGCCATTTCGCGATTCTTTGATCGTTGTGACCAATCTCACGCGATCGCATCCTGGCAGCCAGTTCGGAGATCACGCGGTGAGCGCGGCCGGATTCTTGACTGGAGTTTGGCCTAAGCGCACCGAAGCCGAGGATGTGCTGGCGAATACAACTATCGACCAAGTGGTTGCGCACGAGATCGGGCAGGATACGCCGCTTCCCTCGCTCGAAGTCGCGACTGAGGACTTTACCGGTTACGTGGGTGGATGCTCTCCCGGATTCAGCTGCGCCTATTTGAACACCATCTCCTGGAGCACGCCGTCCACTCCTTTGCCCATGGAGATCAATCCGCGCGCTGTGTTTGAGCGCCTCTTCGGAGCGGCGGGTACTGCGGCCGACCGGCATGCACGCATCGAAAAGGAACGCAGCATTCTCGATTCGGTTGTCGATGAAGCCGGCAGCCTGCAAGGCGGCTTGGGCCCTCGCGATCGCGTCCGCCTGGGCGATTATCTGGACAACCTGCGCGAAATCGAGCGACGCATTCAGCGGCAGGAAGCCCGAGGCGCCACGGAGGTGAACGCGCCCGACGCGCCTATAGGCGTGCCCGACTCTTTCGACGAGCATGTCGCGTTGCTGTTCGATTTGCTGGCTGTAGCCTATCAGGCGGACATCACGCGCGTGTTCAGCTTCATGATGTCGCGCGAGCTCAGCCAGCGGACGTACCCGCAGATCGGTGTTACCGAGCAACACCATTCCGTATCGCATCATCAGAACAATCCTGAAAAGATGGCGCAGGTGGTGAAGATCAACACCTATTACGCGCGCATGTACGCGAAGTTCCTGGAGAAATTGCAATCTACTCCGGATGGTGATGGCTCTTTGCTCGATCATTCGCTGATTATCTATGGCGCTGGCATGGCCGATTCAAACATGCACGCCACGGACCCGCTGCCGCTGGTGGCCATCGGCGGAGGCGTTGGCACGGGACATCGCCACATACAGTTGCCCACGCGGACGCCGATTGGGAATTTCTGGCTGAACGTGGCGGATAAATTTGGTAAACCGATGGACAGCTTCGGCGACAGCACGGGAAAGACCGATGTTCTGGTATAGAGCTGCAATAGTCGCATTATTCTCGGCGGGCATTCTTGCCGCTGATGTTGCCGATGCCGATGGAACCACACCGCTTGCATGGGCCGTCTATAACGACGACCTTCCCGCCGCGCAGCGCTTGCTTCACGCGGGAGCAAATCCGAATGCCGCGAACCGCTACGGAGTGACGCCGCTCTCGTTAGCCGCCACAAATCGGAATGCGGCGATGGCCAAGGCTCTCTTGGACGCGGGCGCGGATGCGAACGCGAAGCTTTCTGGACGCGGCACCATTCTTATGGCCGCAGCCCGCACGGGAAACGCGGAAATCGTGCGGCTCCTCATCGAACATGGCGCGGATGTCAAATCGAAGGGCGAGGCGTACGGAGAAACCGCGCTGGTTTGGGCGGCTCAGGAAAATCATGCGGAAGCGGCCGAAGTCTTGATCGCGCACGGCGCCGACGTGAACCTCCGGACGAATCCGCTGGAACGTTCCAAGGACCGCTTCGGTTTGGAAGGCGTGTTGACGATTCTTCCGCACGGCAATTGGACTCCGCTTATGTATGCCGCGCGCCAAGGATCGCTCGAGACGGCCCGCACGCTGGTAGGTGCTGGAGCGAGTGTGAATCTGACGGATCCCGACGGTTCCACGGCGCTGGTGCTCGCGATTATCAACGGTCATTACGATACTGCCGCGCTGTTGGTGGAAAAAGGAGCCGACCCCAACATCGCAGACGCCTCAGGGATGGCGGCATTGTACGCGGCGGTGGACATGAACACCCTCGGGGAAGTCTACGGACATCCCGCCCACCCCACTTCCAGCAAAATGACGGCCCTCGATCTGATGAAGGTCTTGCTGGCCCATGGAGCGAACCCGAACGCGCGGTTAAAGACTCCGACCACACAGCGTGCGCACACGCCGGGCGAGCCGACGTTAAATGAAGGCTCGACGCCTTTGATGCGCGCAGCGAAAAACGGCGACTCGGACGCGATACGGCTGCTCCTTGAACATGGCGCCGATGCTAACGCTACGGCCAAAAACGGAACCACGGCGCTGATGTTCGCCGCAGGCGTTGGATATGGCACGGGTACCTTTGCTAATGACTATGCGACACCGGCCCAACTTCTGGAGTCCGTGAAAGTTCTGGTGGCCGCCGGTGCGGATGTGAATGCAGTAAGCCAGGCTGGACAAACCCCGTTGCATTTCGGCGCCCAGGCTTCGGACGATATCGTCAGGTTTTTGGCCGAAAAGGGCGCGAAGTTGGACGTCAAAGACAAGCAGGGCCGCACGCCGGTGGAGATGGCGCTGGGCATCGGGCTGCACGGTCATGCCGGAGGTCCGCCGACGGTACGCGAGGGCACCGCGAATCTTCTGCGGCAGTTAATGAGCGCCAAAACAGAAGATGTTCAGAAGTAGCAATTCCAAGCCGTAGTTTCACCACGAAGTCTGTAGTACGATACCAGAGATAGCCACAAGGGAGCCGATGCTCATCGAGATCGAGCACGGAGACGAGGTTTGCGTTCTTCGCCTCACCGGTCACTTCCGTTCCGGCGAAGACCTGGGTTACGTGCGCGATAAAACGGATGAGATCAGAAGTCACGACTGCACCAAGATGCTCGCCGATCTCCGCGAATTGAAGTCCATCGGCTCGATGGGAATGGGCTTTGTGGTCGGCGTATACATTTCCGTCACCAAGCGATCCGGCGGCGGGCGCTTCATGCTGGTGGGAGCCAACCGGCGCGTGCTTGAAGTGCTCTACCTGACGCGGTTGAACACCATCATCCCCTTGGCTGCGGACATTCCGTCCGGCATGGCCGCACTGCGCGCCTAAGATCTCAATACGCTTTGAAACCAGTCTCGTGCTAAAGACGCGACCTGTTCGAGAGCACCAGGTTCTTCGAAAAGATGCGTAGCGCCAGGAACAATCACCAGCTTCTTTTCTTCTATGCTGAGTTGCTCGAAAGCGTCGTGGTTCATGCGGATCACGGGTGCGTCTTCACCTCCGACGATCAGCAGCGTGGAGGCTTTCACCATGGGCAGCGATGCACCTGCCAGGTCCGGGCGCCCGCCCCTCGATACGACGGCGAAGATTTCCTTGGGCCGCTGAGCGGCAGCGACCAGTGCCGCGGCTGCACCGGTGCTGGCTCCGAAATAGCCAACCCGCAGGTTCCGCGTATCGGTATCTTGCTTGAGCCACGCCGTTGCTTCCGATAGGCGCTGTGCGAGTAGGGCAATGTCGAATCGGAGATGCGCGGTGCGGACGTCGATGCGCTCCTCATCTGCGGTGAAAAGATCAAACAACAGCGTCCCGAGGCCGCCCTGCTGCAGCACTCGCGCAACATATTGATTACGGGGACTGCGCCGGCTACTGCCGCTGCCGTGCGCAAATGCGATGACCGCCGTCGCCTTTTCGGGAATCACAAGATCCCCTGAGAGGTTCGCGGGTGGAATGAGAACAGCCCCGGACACGATGCCACTAGTATTGCAACCAAAAGGTCGACCCGAGGGCCGTCCGATTTTCTTCTATAACGCGTGCGCCACAGAGTGCGTGCGCCGCGGCGTCCAAACCAAGTAACCTAAAGATATAGTGTCCACAGACGTTGTCCCCGCGCCAGGGTTAGTTGAGCGGCTCTACGCCGAGCTGGAGCAGAAGATCCGCGCGCTGCGGCCCAAAGAGGACCTTTCGCAGCTCGAAAAAGCCTATCGGATGGCCGCCGAGGCGCACAAGGATCAAGCGCGACAGTCGGGCGAGCCCTACATGATGCACCCGCTGCACGTCACGCTAATTCTGGCGGACATGCAGATGGACATGGTCGCCCTGATCACCGGCCTCCTGCACGATACGGTGGAAGACACCAGCCTCAGCCTGGAGCGAATCAAAAAAGAGTTTGGTCCCGAAGTGGCGGCGTGCGTCGACGGCGTCACCAAGCTGAGCAAACTCAAACTGTATTCGCGCGAGGAGCGGCAAGCCGAGAACGTACGCAAGATGCTGCTGGCGATGGTGAACGACATCCGCGTGATCATCGTGAAGCTGGCGGACCGTTTGCACAACATGCGCACGCTGGATGCGCTGCCCCGCGAACGGCAATTACGGATCGCGCAGGAGACGGCCGAAATTTACGCGCCGATCGCGCATCGCCTCGGGATGGGCAAAGTCCGCGGCGAGTTGGAAGACCTTTCGTTCCGCTATCTGGAGCCGGAGGCCTGGACCGATCTGATGCGCGAGATCGAGTCGCAGCGGCTGCAAAATGAGGAATTTCTCAACAAAATGCGCCACGATGTCGAGATGAATCTGCGTCGCGAGAATATTCCGGTGCGCGTGGAGGCGCGCATCAAGCGGCCGTACTCGGTGTTCCAAAAGATGAAGCGGCAGAAGATCGCGCTCGATCAGGTGTACGATTTGCTGGCGCTGCGCATTGTTACGGACTCGGTCAAGAATTGTTATGCGGCGCTGGGCGTGATTCATAACGAGTGGCATCCGATCCCCGGCCGCATTAAGGATTTCATCGCCATCCCTCGGCCTAACCTGTATCAATCGCTGCACACGTCGGTGATTGGCGCGGGCGGCAGGTCCTTCGAAATTCAGATCCGCACCGAGGAGATGCATCGCCTCGCTGAAGAAGGCATCGCCGCGCATTGGAAATATAAAGAGGGTCGCAAAGGCCCCGGCGCGGACGACCAGCGCATCAGCTGGCTGCGGCAGTTGGTCGAGTGGCAGCAGGAGATGCGCGATCCGGGCGAGTTCATTTCCACGCTGAAAGTGGACTTGTATCCGGAGGAAGTGTACACGTTCACGCCCATGGGCAAAGTGATTCCGCTGCCGCGCGAGGCGACTCCGATCGACTTCGCGTACGCGATTCACAGCGACGTGGGTAACACCTGCGTCGGCGCCAAGGTGAACGGTCGCATCGTGCCGCTGAAGTACAACCTGAAGAACGGCGACGTGGTGGAGATACTGACGCAGACCGGGCATCAGCCGAGCAAGGACTGGCTCGCGCTGGTGAAGACGCCGCGGGCGCGCAACAAGATCAAGCACCTCATTAACGCCACCGAGCATGCCAAGGCCATCGAGATCGGGCAGAAGTATCTGGAGCGCGAGGCGCGGCGGCTGGGCGTGCATATGTCGCGGATCACGAAGGCGGATTTGGATCGCGTGGCCGGCGAGTACGGTTGCGGCAAGACGGAGGACCTGCACGCGGCTCTGGGCTACGGCAAGTTTTCCGCCCGCCAGGTTTTGCAGAATCTGGCGCCGGACAGCGTGGAAACTCCCGCCCTGGAATCGCCCAAGCCAACGCCCGCGCCGTCCGGTCACGGAGCGCAGGGCGGAGCTCCGGGCGACTCCGACCTCGTAATCAAGGTCAAAGGCGTCGACGATCTGCTGGTGTATCGCGCCAAGTGCTGCAATCCGATTCGCGGCGAGGGCATCGTGGGGTACGTGACGCGCGGCAAAGGCATCGCGGTGCATTCCAAGAATTGCACCAACGTGCAGAACCTGATGTACGAGGTGGAGCGGAAGATCGACGTGGAGTGGGCGCGCGCGGTGACCGAAACATTTCCGGTACGCGTGGTTGTTCATACCGACGACCGGCCGGGCATGTTGAACCAGCTAACTTCCGTGTTATTCGCCGAGCAGAGCAACATCCGCAGTCTGGAAGCGAGTTCCGACGAAAAGCGTGGCGACGGCGCCATCATCGATATGACGGTGGAAGTCCGCGACAAAAAGCAGTTGGAGCGCGTGGCGGCAGCCATCCGGCGCATTTCCGGTGTCCGCGACGTGGAACGAACCGAATAATCGAACAAACATGATTGAAACTCAGGCGGAACCCGAGCACATCGCCATTTCGAAATCGAAAGGCATTCAGATCGACTGGAAGGATGGGCATCGCAGCCAGTATTCGCTGGCTTATTTGCGCGACGAATGCCCCTGCGCAAGCTGCACCGGAGCACATGGGACCGAGCCGCGGAAGACCAATTATGCGGCTCCTCCAGCGACTCCGTTTCAGATGTATACGCCGACGCTCAAGATGCTGAACGTGGAAGCGGTGGGGCATTACGCGATTCGCATCGATTGGAACGACGGGCACAATACCGGCATTTACTCCTTCGATCATTTGCGCAAGATCTGCGGGTGCGCGGAGTGCAAGCGGTAAGGCATCAGGCCTCAGTGACGTTGGTTTAGACGCCGTATCGTTCGAATGCTGTATAACAAGCCGCCCGCAAGCACCACCGTCGCGAACACGAACATGGCGCGCTGTTCCCCGTTCAAGGTGGCGAGCAGGGTGAAGACGAAAATCGTGTTGACGGCAACCGTAGCGGCCATAATGCAGAGAAAAGTGTTTAGCATGTCAGCGGCCTCCTGCTATCTTCGATGCGCTGGAATGCCCGCACAAAGTGATAAGACTGTAAAAACTATGTGCGAGCTCTGGTGTGTTACCAATCGATCATGACCACCGATCGCATCGTGATAGTAGGCGCTGGAATTACCGGTGCATCGATCGCATATCATCTGGCCAAGCGCGGCGCGAAAGTGGCTATCGTGGACGCTGTTCGCCCCGGAGCGGGGGCGACCGAGAAATCCTTCGGGTGGATCAACGCGACATTCTCAAAGCGTCCTCGGGCCTACTTCGACCTGAACCAATTGGGAATCGCCGGATGGAGACGCCTGGAGACCGAGCTGGGCGGCGAATTGAAAGTGCAATGGGGCGGAAGCGTGGCATGGGTTGCCGCGGGCAGCGGCGCCGATACATTGCGGGAAAACGTCCGAAGGCATCAGGAATGGGGTTATGCGACGCATCTCATTGATGACGAGGACGAGATGCGCCGGCTCTTGCCGAATATCGCGCCGGGCGATTTTGGAGCCGCGAGTTATTGCGAGTACGAGGGCGCCCTGGATGCGATGGACGCGGTCAAAGCCATGCTGCGCCAGCTGCGCGAAGCGGGCGCGGAGGTGCGATATCCGCACGAGGTTACGGGGTTGAACCTTCAGGGCGGCCGCGTGACCGCGATTCAGGCAGGGGAGAATTCGCTCGAAGCAGGCGTGGTGGTGCTGGCGTGCGGCGTGGCCATACCGCACTTGGCGGAAATGGCGGGAGTAAGTGTCCCATTGACGGAGTCGGAGGGTGTGTTGGTGCATACGCGGCCCCAGCCGAAGCTCATCGATCGAGTGGTGGTGGCGCCGGACATCCACTGCAAGCAGAAGCTGGACGGGCGCGTGGTTGTTGGGGGGCCGATTGTCGCGGGTCCTGGCACAGCCGTGGGTACGACGCCTGAACCCGACGAGTACGCCAAACGCATCTTACGGGAAGCGGCACAGGTGCTTCCTGGGCTGCGCGGCGTAGCGGTGGAGCGCGTCACGCTGGGACGTCGCGTGATGCCGGTGGACGAATATCCGATCATCGGATTCGCGGCGAGCTGTCCGAATCTGTACATCGCGGCGATGCACAGCGGGGTGACGCTGGCGCCGTTGATCGGACAACTGGCCGCGCTCGAAATTCTAGATGACGCGCGGGTCAGCCTGTTGGAGCCCTACCGGCCCGCGCGATTTGTGGCCAATCCGCGTTAAGGACTGACCGGCAGCAGCGTCTGGTTGGCGGCGATACCATTTTGGGTGACGGTAACAACGTCCTCGCCGGAACTGGCGCCGGGTGGGACCTGGAAATCGATCTGGTAGAGCCCGACGAACGTGGGGGCAAGCCCGGCGAAGACGACGTTGGAAGGTAGCTTGTCCACGGTAACGATCGGCTCCACGGTTACGGCAGCCAGAGTCGACGGCGCCCCTGGAGCGGGGTTGCCGGACGGTACCGGGGGATCGGTTGCCCCGAGGCCGGCCATGTACATCACCAGATACTCGCCGGGCTTGGCCGGATTGGCGCCAGTGACGGAGACGCCGTTCAAGTGCTGCGCGACGATGTGCGCGCCATCTTGGGTGCTGGGAGGCGTGGGACCGTCGAAGGCAGACAGCACGCCAGGCGCGTTGGGCACGATATCGAGCGTGATGGGTAGCGTGAGCGCGTTGTTGACGCTAAGCAGCATGGGGAGTTGCTGCGAGGCGACGAGTTCGGCGGGAATCTGGACGTTGAGCTGGTCGCCGCTCAAGAAGTAGAAGGGCGCCTGGTAATCGCCGACTTGCGCGAAAGTATTGTCGAACGTGCTGGGCAGCGGAAGGACTCCGGTAGAAACAGGCGTGGTGGCCAAGCCGGAACCGTAGACCTGGGCGATCATGCCGGGCGAGAGCGCTCCGCCGGTGACGGGATTAAAGTCGTTGAGCGTTCCGCCGGGGGCCAGGGTTGGCGGAGGCGTTTGGTTCTGTGCGATGCCGCCGTACAACGTGGCGGTGGCGGGTTGCAATGTTCCGGCAGCTGCGTTGAGATTAACGACCATTTGGGAGGTCACCGCGCCCGGCTGCCAGGTGGCAGAATAATTGCCAAGCGAATCGCCGACCAGGGCGAGCGGGGCATCGCCGTTGGAGAAGTTGGCGATGACATTACCATCCAGCACCGGCGAGCCGCAGTCGTCGTTGAGTTGGACGATCAGGGTGGCCGGCCATCCAGCGGGAATCGCGAAGTTGTTCGGCAAGCCGGTCTCCGTGATAGCCACTTTAGTGGGATTGCAGCTGGTCGCCGCCTTCGGGCTCGGGCGCGAACTCGGATTCCCCGGCGGGTTGGGCAGCACGACAAAGGTCACATTCACCGATTGCAACACTCCCGACATGGAGATGCTGACGTTGCCGGTGTAGATGCCGACGTTGAGCCCGGCTGGATTCACGGAGACCGTCACGCGGCCGGGGATTTCTCCAGTCGCGCTGCCCGACGAAGGTGTGGCGCTGAGCCAGGCGAACTGATCGGTAGTCGTGGTGGAGGCCTGGAAGGGGACCGGCGTGGTGCTGCTGGTGTTGACCAGCACTTGGACCGACGGCGCCTCGCCGGTAAGTGTGAGCGTATTCGAGAAGAATATGCCGGCCGGGAAAATATAGGGCGTCGGCTCCGCGGAGTCCGGCTCAAGATTCAGAACCACGATCACGAATTGTGGCGAATTGAGCGAATCCGGATCCGTAATCTTGATCAGGGCGTAGTATGGGCCGGGTGTCAATTGCGTGGCATTTTGAGTAAGTGCCAGTGTGAGAATGCCGGGAGCGGCGGGGGTAGCTACTCCCGTAATCGGGCGCACCGATCCGCTGGTTGACGAAAGGCTCAGCCAGTTTGAGCCGGTCACCAAATCCGCGGACCAATTCACGGTGGAGGTCGAAGAGCCGATGTTTAGAATTTCGACCTTGTCGGTAACGGTAGAGCCGCCGTTCTGGAGAGCTTGGAACAGGACGCCGGTTTGGTTCACGGACAGCAGCGGACCACCTGCTGCGACGAACACCGTTATGGGAGTGTCGACATCGCCCGATGGCGATGAAATGTGGATGATGTCGTGATAACTGCCAATTGCAAGTCCGCTTGTATTCACTTGAACCTGCAGGAAGACTGGGGCGCTCGAAGTAACCTGCCCGGAACTGGGCGTAATCGCGGAGATCCAGGAGCTCCCGTTCGTCACTGTAGCGTTGTAGGCCACCGAACCAGCGCCGGAGTACGATACCAGCAGGTCTCCCACCTGACTTCCGGGAGCGGCCGCGCGCGCGCTAAAGCGCAGGATGGTGGGCGACACGTTCAACTGGGTGGCCGCGCCGCCCACCTTCAAGGTGACTGCTACGTCGGTGGGAACGTTGTTGCTGTCAAGAATTTGAATGCGCGCGGGGTAGGTCCCTGCCGCGAGGGTGCCCTGGTTAACATTGACGACCAACGCCGCCGGCGCGGTGCCGCTGGTTGGACTCACGGAAATCCAGGAGGGCGCCGGAGTATTGCTCTGTCCACCGTCAATGAGAAGGCTAAAGGATCCTGGCGGAACCGAGCCGACGGCGGGCACTACGGTGATCGTCTGGGCGGCCGGTGGAGTAGTTCCATTCGCGTTGAACGTGAGGCTCAGCGGGGATACCTGGAGCTGGGGAGTTCCGTTGACGAAGGTGACCTGGAAGGGCGTCTCGGAGTCGGCTCCCAAGCTATCGATAACCTCAATGGTGATTTGGTTGGGAGGTGCGCCAAATGTTCCTGCTTTGGTGGGCGTTCCGCTGAGAAGTCCGGCGCTGGTGATGTTGATCCCCGGTGGATTGTTGTTCATGGCAAAGTTGTATGGCGGCACGCCCCCGGTGGCCGCAATTTGGACGGAATAAGGTACGCCGACCGGGCCGCCGGGAAGAGGCGAAGCGGTGGTGATGGTGGGCGGGGAATTTACATCGAGCGAGTACAGGATCGCGTTCAAAGTCTGAGTCGACGAGCTCGCCGTGATATAGAAATTGAAGGTTCCAGCTTGGGTGGGTGTCCCTCGCAAGGTGCCGTCACCGAGCGTCAAGCCGGGTGCCGGTGGATTGGGCTGAACCGAAAAAGTGAAGGGCCCAGTACCGGGACAGCCGGCCACCGCGAACATCACTGGCGTGTAGCCGATGTTCACATCGGCGGGAGGAAGGGAAGCAGGGGTGACCGTGGGACCGCACGGAGCGACGTCGATCGATAGGGCTCGCGATGCAAAATTCGACTCCTCATCTATCGCGTCTACCGTGAACGAGTACCCGGCCACCGTGGTAGGTGTTCCGCTGATTAGTCCGGTTGGGCTCAGACTCAGGTTAGGCGGAAGGGCGCCAGTGGCCTCGCCTGGATTCATAGCGATACTCCACGTCACAGTCCCCATATTTCCACTCGCCGTGAGTTGAGCGGAGTAGGGCACGCCCTGGGTTGCCTGTGGCAAGGATGTAGTAGTGATATCTAGCGCGCCTTGCGCGGGAAACATCGCGGCGGATGCCAGGAATAAAAAGACTGCGATTGCATGAGAACGCATTCTTTCCATTCTATGCGAGTCCATTCTCTGCAACCTGGTTGGATGGAACCTTGGGGCCATTTTGTACGTCTTCTTACACAGAGAAGCGTGAGTCAATCTACCTTCTCCTCCTCTGATGTTTGGCGCGGCGAGGGCAACACCGGACCGCGCCTTTTTGTTGTCGCATACCTCATCGGCCTTATTCCGCTGCGGCTTCAGCGAATTTTTCAAAGAATCTCTTCATAATCTTTACCTAGCTTCGATACTTAGTTTTTCGATCTCGCGCTCGACCTTCCGACCTTCCTTCCAAAACGCGAACCAAATAAAGGCGAGTATCACTGCCAACACAATCAACGGCGTAGGACCTGCCAGAAGCCGCAGCGCGCGAGTAGACTGAACTCCCAAGTTCTTCGCCGCCAGCACTGGCCCACCTCCCCACCACACGGCCAGGATGGCGGGAGCGAACAACACCACCCCCCGGCGTACCCCAAGCAGTGCCCAGCGCTGCACCTCATATCCGCGTCGGAGAAACTCTAAGCATGGCCCCGCTGGAGCCATCTTGAGCGGGCCGCGCCGCAGCGTCCAGCCCACGAAGCAGCATAACGCCAGCATCCACACGTTCCCCGCGATGAGCCAGGGCGAGGGAGAATTGATAAAGAACCTAATTAGGCCACGAAGGTCCGCCGCGACAAAAAGCGCGGTCAAGCCCAACAGCACCCAGTACACCGGTACGTTTTTTCTTTCCCACCTGCGCGCTATCGCGCACACTTCTTCAGTCGATATCTGCATTGATTCTTCCTCCTGCGACTTCCACAATTCTTCGTGGGATTGCTCCCGATTATCTTCGTGCATGGTTCGTTCCTTCGGCCGATCGCCGGTTGAGCAGCTTCTTGATGCGGTGAATCTTGGTCGCGACGTTGGCCGCCGACAGTCCCGTGATTTCCGCGATTGAGGCCGACTGCTCGCCCTCAAGATAGAGCAGAATGATTTGCCGATCGAGCGGCTTGAGACGATGGATCCGATCGAGCAGCCTCGAGACCGAAAGCCGCTGATTGGCCTGGATCTCGCCATCGACGAATCCCGGCTCCGTTTCCAAAGCATCGAGATCCACCAACCGGTCAGTCGCACGCCGGCTGCGCACAATATGCGACGCCGCCACGTTGTGGGCCACCCGGTAGACCCAGGTCTGCAAGCTGCAGCGGCCGTCATACAGACGCAGGCTGCACCACAGTTCGATGTGAATTTCCTGCAATAGATCGCGCCTCGCCTCCGGATTGGCCTCGTAGCCCCTGACGAGCCGCTGGAGGGCTGCTCCGCAGAGAGCGCTGGCCTCCTTGTACAACTCGTCGTTTTTGTCCACTGGCAGCTATCTTTACCTTCTACTTGACACAGTCTCGGGATCTGCTAGGTTTCTTACATATTTCTTGAACCGGCCCGAACCGAGGTTGTTAAACAGGTGTGTATCAGTTGTTACTGCCGAGGAGCCACAGTGATAACAGCCATGACCGGAAGCAGCTCATGAACCGCATCGTTCCGGGAGCCACGTTCAGGCGCCGCCGCGAGCGGCTGAGCGCGGCCGAGAGCGAACGGACCGAACGAATCGCAAGAGTGGTTGCCAACGCCGAGCATGTGTGGGGCGACCGCGATGACGCGCGCCGCTTCCTGACGAGTCCCCATCCTGGGCTTCGCGGCAGGAGTCCTCTGGATAGTGCCATGACCGAGCTGGGCGCTCGACAAGTGGAGGAAATTCTCGGCAAGATCTTCCATGGCCTCCCGGCGTAGCCATGCGTGGCGAGCCTATCGAATCGCCGATCGACGCCACAAGATCTTTGACGGAGAAGGCGCTGCGACATTCGGCGGTCCCTGGAATTCCCCGGGCCGGCGCGTGATCTATGCCGCAGAAACATACGCGGGCGCGATGCTCGAAGTTTTGGCGAACTCGAACATTGGCCGGCTGCCGAAGTATCACGCATGGATCGAGATTCTGATCGGCGAAGACGTGAGCGTCGAAGAAGTGGATGCACGCAAAGTGCGCCGCTGGGACGCGCCGGATCAGCGAGCGAGCCGGATCTTTGGAGACAAATGGTACGAGGAAAAACGCTCCACGGTACTTATCGTGCCTTCGACGGTGGCGCGTGTAGAACGCAACGTTGTCATTAACCAGGACCATCCAGAGTTTCGAAAACTTCGGGCAACTGCGCCGAAGCAGGTTGTATGGGACCAGCGATTGTTTCGATGACGGACCCCCTCGAAGCTGCCTGGCACGAGACTCGCTCGTGATCCACGTTTTGAAGTACGATTGATTGAATAATTTCACATGCGAAGGATGAGGCCGATGAATACGCTCTGGCAACGGTCCGTGATTGGTGCGGCAACGTGTTGCTCCTGCCTGGTGCTCTGCGCCCAGGGCCAGGACAAGCAAACGACGGAAACGAAAGTGGTCGTTACCGCGACGCCGCCGGTGCCTCCCGCACCTCCGGCCCAACCAGACTCCGTCACCGAAGGAACGGTCACCGTGGCCGGCCAAGCGATTCCCTATCGCGCCGTGGCCGGAACGCTCACGGTGGGCGCGACGGATTCCCAGGACGCAGCGTTGGGACTGGACGGAAAGCTTCTGCCGGATTCCGGCGAAAAACCGCCCGACCTAACGAAGCCAGAAGAGGCTCCACCTACGGCACGGATGTTCTACACGGCCTACTTCATGAAGGGCGCTCCCGGGCAGACGCGGCCGATAACGTTTCTGTATAACGGCGGACCAGGATCCAGCACCATGTGGCTCCATATGGGGGCATTCGGGCCAAGGCGCGTGTCGACTACCGATACGCAGCACGATCCCGGCGCGCCCTACAAAATAACCAGCAACGAATTCACCTTGCTGGATGTGAGCGACCTGGTGTTCATTGATGCTCCCGGAACCGGATTCAGCCGGATCATGGGCAAGGATAAAGAGAAGGCGTTTTGGGGCACCGACCAGGATGCGCATGCCTTCGAGCGATTCATCCGGCGTTTTCTTACCAAATTCGATCGCTGGAATTCGCCCAAGTATCTGTTGGGCGAAAGCTACGGAACTCCGCGCAGCGCGGTGCTGAGCGGCATGCTTCACAATGTCGACCTGAATGGGATCGTGTTGCTGTCAGTAACACTGAGCTTCGACAACTGGGGGGACGCACCGCGCTGGAATCCGGGCATCGAACAGCCTTACGCCCTGATGCTCCCCACCTTTGCGGCGACGGCTTTCTATCATCACAAGCTTCCACAGCAGCCTCCGGCACTGGAGCCTTTTCTAAAGACGGTGGAGAAATTCGCATTGGGCGAGTACATGTCGGCGCTGTTAGAGGGCTCCGAACTCACCGAAGCGCGCAAGCAGGCCGTGGCCGAGAAGCTTCACCAGTACACCGGTCTGCCGGTGGCGTACCTGTTGAAGGCTAATCTGCGCGTGAGCGGCGGAGCATTTTCGAAAACGCTACGGGACGACGAAGGCATCACCATGGGACGGTTGGACACCCGCTATCAAGGGCCGGATTTCAATCGTCTGAGCGAGGAGGCGGAATATGATCCCCAAAGCAACGCCGTGTCGGCGGCCTACACAACGGCCATCAATCAATACCTGCGCAGCGAGTTGAAGTACGGTGAAAATCAGACCTACAAGCCGTCGGTCTACCAGGACGGAGATCCCTTGTTCGCCCAATGGGACCAGCGGCATCAGGCTCCAGGGGGGCCGCCGGCGCCCTCCACGGCGAGCGGCACCAATGTGATCCCTGACCTGGCCATAGCCATGAAGTCCAACCCAAAAATGAAGGTCATGTTAGCCGGCGGCTACTACGACTGGGCGACGCCTTTCTTCGAGGGCATTTTCGAAATGCATCATCTCCCGATTCCCGACAGCCTGCAGGCTAACATCAGCTACCACTACTACGAGTCCGGGCACATGGTTTACGTGAACGACCATGTGCTGAAGCAGTTCCACGATGACGTGGCTTCGTTCATCCGGTCGACTGCGTCGAGGTAGGCGTCTTCGAAAACTTCAATGACCGAAAGTGCGCTGCCATTCGAGATTTCGCCCCAAGAGGTCGAGCGCCGCTTGCAGACCGGCGAAAAGCTCACGCTGATCGATGTCCGCGAGCCGCATGAGTTTCAACTGGCAAGGATTGCCGGCGCCGAATTGGTCCCCATGCGCGCCGTGCCGGCCGAGCTGTCGCGATTGGAGGCCCAGGCGGACGACTCTGCTCTGATCGTTTTTTGCCATCACGGGGTGCGCAGTTTGAATGTGGTCAACTGGCTGCGCGAGCAAGGTGTTGAAGCCTGCCAAAGCATGGCTGGCGGAATTGACCGCTGGAGCCTGGAGATCGATTCCAGTGTCCCGCGATATTCCTGAGACTTTCCCAGCTCGTTCCGAACTATCCTGCTAAATGCCCCTGGCTCTTCTCCTCTTGGGCTTGATGGTGGCGCGATGCGCTCTTGGGACGGATCTGTGTGCGTCCCAAGACGGGCTGGTTTATTCCGCCGCGGGCATCGTAAATGCTGCTGATAATAAATCCAACTTGCTGGCGCCAAATACGATCGCGTCCATTTACGGGGCGAATCTCGCATATAGCACCACGGGAATCACCGCAAGCGACTTTGGAGGAGGCTCCCTCCCTGTCATGCTTGGCGATGGGGTGACCACCGTGTATGTTAGCTATGAACCCGTGGGCTTGTACTATGTCTCGCCGGGACAGATCAACTTCCTGGTTCCACCGGGCCTGACGCCGGGGCCGGTCCCGGTTTACGTAGACGTCGCCGGTTGCCTTGGACCGATTATTTATTTAACGTTGGCCCCCGCCGCGCCCGGCCTCTTCTCCATGGTGGTGAAAGGCGTTACGTACGCCATTGCGACGCTGCTGGATGGGTCGCTGCTGATGCCATCGCCGCCATCGTCCGCAGCCAGACCTGGCGATGTCGTCGTGCTCTGGGCAGGCGGGCTAGGCGCGACAACGCCGCTGGCTGATGGGTTCCAATTGCCCATCTCCGCGGCGCCGCTGGTTGCCGGCGCGAACCTGCAAGTGTTGCTGAATGGCGTGGCGGTGCCTTCTAGCGCAATCGAATACGCGGGCGTCGCTCCAGGCTTCGCGGGGCTCTATCAAATCAATCTGATTCTACCCAAGTCCACCGCCGCGAATCCGGAAATTCGGTTGCAATTGGAAGGCGCAATCAGCATACCTAAGGTGTACTTGCCCGTAGTGTTAAACTGATCGGCTTGGCGCGCCATAAATTCGCAGTCATCGCACTCGCGGCTATCGCGTTGTGCTCCACTTTCTGGGCTCTACTCGACCTTCTGATCAATGTTTCGCACAACCAGATCTTCGGGGTCGCTTCGTTCGAGAATCGGTTCGACGAATTCCGCAAGACTGTTCGGCCGCATTCTGTGTACGGCTACCTGTCGGACAATGCCCCCAACGATCCCAGCGCGCGGCCCGAGTTTTACCTGACGCAATACAGTTTGGCGCCCGCGCTAGTGAAGTCTACCGCCGACGAAAAATTGGTCATCGTCAATTTTCATAGCACCAAACCGGATTTCGGGCTGCTGCGGACCAATAAACTCGCGCCGGTCCAAGACTTCGGCAACGGCGTGATCCTCTGCCGGAGAGTCCAGTGATACTCCTGGTTTGTCTGGCGGCCATTTGGCTGACCGGGTTCGGCCTGGTGCGATGGATGTTTCCGCGGCCGCTGGAATGGTCGCTGCACAACGTGCTTTTGCTTTCCCTGGGAATCGGGGCCGGCGCGGGGATTGCGTCCTGCTTGTACTTTCTTTCGCTGGTGGCGGCGGGGCCGAACCTCGCGGTAATGGCCTCGGTGACCGGAGGCGCGGCGATTCTTGCGCTGGCTTTCGGATTGCTGAACCGGCGGGAAGGAACGCTGCTGGCCTGGGCCGAGGGTCCGGAGCCCCCCTGGTACCTGCGCGGCCTGTTCCTGCTCGCAATTGCTTTGGCGATCGTCACCTTCCTGGTGGCGGTTTCAAATAATCCGCACGGCGACCAAGGCGCCTGGTCCATCTGGAATCTGCGCGCGCGGTTTCTGTTTCGTGCGGGCCCTTTCTGGCGCGACGCGTTTTCGAACGATTTGGACTGGTCCCATCCCGACTATCCGCTGCTCCTGCCGGGTTTAGTTGCCCTGTGCTGGAAATTGGCGGGCGAGTCTACCAGCGCGCCGATCGCGATAGCGTTTCTGTTCGCGTTAGGAACGGCGGGTGTACTCACCGGAGTGCTGGGCGTGCTGCGCGGCAAGACGCAAGCCCTGGTTGGCGGCACGCTATTGCTCGGCACCGCCAGCTTCATCGCCTTAAGCGCGGCGGAATACAGCGATGTGCCGCTGAGCTTCTATATGCTGGCGACACTGGCGCTGCTGTGTTTGCAGGATCGCCATCCGGAGGATCTCAGGTTCAGTGCGCTGGCCGGATTGATGGCCGGCTTCGCTGCTTGGACCAGGAATGAGGGCCTCATCTTCCTGGCAGCGGTGATTGTGGCTCGCCTGGCGGCAGCGCTGCGATTCCGCGATCGTTCGGGGCCCGCTGCGCTAGCGCCGCAAATGTTACGGTTGATCGCAGGCTTGCTGCTGCCGCTCGCGGTGGTGATATTTTTCAAGTTGCGCGTCGGCGGAGCGAGCGATTTGTGGTCCCAGAAGCTGCCCGTGGTTCTGCAGCATCTCGCCGACCCGGGCCGGTGGATCATGACGGCCCAGGGGCTGGTGGTGGTGCTTTTCACTTTAGGCCGGTTCCTGATCTCGATTGTTCCGGTTCTCGCACTGTACTGGTATTTGGTGCGGTTTCAGTTGCAGGACGAGCGCGATCGCACGGCGCTTGCTACTGGCCTACTCGCGCTCGGGCTGACCCTTGCCATCCAACTGCTGATGGACATACTTTTTGTCGACAACCTGCCCGTCGAAATCGGCACGTCGTTCGAGCGCGACGTGCTCCAATTGTGGCCGGCAGGAGTGTTCCTGTTCTTTCTCGCGTCTGGTCCGCTGCAACTTGCCGCGGCCGAAAAACCGCCGCCTGGAAAGAAGACTTCCAGGAAAGCGCTGAAGCCCTCGCGCGCTCCGGGGAAACATGCGGCGGAAACCCGCTGACTCCGGCTTGCGTTTAAACTGAATAAGAGGAAGTGCCCGATGTATGTTCGTTCCGCCTTCATCACGCTATCGATCGTGGTCACGCTGAGCGCCCAGCGGCAACCCCCCGCTCCCGCGCCTCCGGCTTCGGAATCGATCTCGACACCGGCGCCAGGCTCTGCCCCAGGTGGCTCTGCTCCGGCCGCGACGCCCGCTCCGGCTGCGACCACCCCCGTGTCCAGAGTAGACGCCGCCGCTAAGCCCGACGACTTCGTGGTGCCCATTGGCACGCGGATCCCGCTGAGCATGATCAACAGCATCAGCACCAAGACGGCCGCCGAAGGCGAGCGCGTGTATCTGGAGACCGTGTTCCCCATCCTGGTGAACGCGCATGTCGTGATTCCGCCGGGTAGCTATGTTTCCGGAACAGTGACCGAAGTGAAGCGTCCGGGCCGCGTAAAAGGTCGCGGTGAGCTCTATGTCCGGTTCGATGCGCTCACGCTGCCCAACGGCGTGACGCGAGATTTTCGCGCCCGCATGGCCAGCTTGGATGGGCGCGCGCCGGAGACCTTGGATAAGGCGGAAGGCAAGATCAAAGGCGAGGGCGATAAAGCCGGCGACGTCAAGACCGTTGGCGAGGCTGCGGGCGCGGCCGCGACCATCGGCGGTCTGGCCGGTGCCGCCGCTGGGCACGCCGGGATGGGCGCTGGCCTGGGCGCCGCCGCGGGAGCGACAGCCGGATTGATGTACGTCCTGCTTACGCGCGGTCCGGACGCCGTTCTTGCGAAGGGGACCACCATGGAGATGGTGTTGGACCGTCCGCTTGAGTTCACCCTGGCGGACATTGATTTCCGGAACTCCATGCCACGCGCCAATTCGAGCGATGGACCCGGGCCGCAACCCAGCCGGAAACTCCAGAACTCGCGCCCTTTTCCGATTCTTTGATCTAACGCGCAAAACGGAGCGCTCCGCGCCCTTTGCGCTCGGATCGCCCTTGCACTGAACCTCTTAGTACCCCCGATCTAGCCAGTAACCCCGGCCTCGTACCTCCGGTATTTGATACCGCCAGCCTATTTCTAGGCGATTCGCGCGCCCCTACAATCGAGTCGTCATGGAATTTACCGATCTCCCAACCATTCTTACGGTGATGGTGATTCTGACTGCCGCAGCCTTTGTGGTCTTCCTCGACGTTCGGAAGAAGCAGCGCCGCCAGCAGCCCGCACTCGCCAAAACCACGGATGCCGCGCGTCCACGGCGCCCAATCCTTTTATTCGACTCAGCGCCCCTCGAATACGCCTCTGCGAAGAAACTGGCAGCTGAGCGTCCGCTCGAGCCGCAGGTAGCCACCGCTACCGTCGCAAAACCGCCCACAGTTCCGCATGAAGTGGAGCGCGAGACCGTGACCATTCAAATGACTGGGCCCGCGGGTCAAATGAACGGCTCACAATCGGCGCTTTCGTTACCAGCCTTCACCATTGATGCGGCGCTTTGGGAACGCTTGGTGGCCAACACGCCCAAACATAGCTTGCTCGAGTCGGGCGACCAGGAACCCAATCCGGAACCTGCGCTGAGAAAGCCTCTCATGGAAGTCGCACCCGGCGCCCTGGATGCCACCTATCACGAGATTCGGAGCGAGTCACAAACTGCCTGGCCCAAGGGCATGATGCAGCAGCCGGCGTTTCAAAAGCTGCTCGATGGCGGAGAGCCTTTCAGCGGGCTGGTGGTTTCCATCGGCGTCAACGAAAGCGACAGCAGCATGTGGCACAGCCTGGGCCTGATGCAATCGGTCGGCAGCTACATTGCCGGATTGCTCCGCGAGAAAGACTTCTCGTGCCGCACGGCCTATGACGAGTTCATCATGGTGTGCTGCGGCGAACATGGCGCGCAATCGCAGCGCCGTCTGAATCACATCTCCGAGCGCCTGTGGGATTATCAACTGCGCGGCATCGGCACCTGCTCCATTTTGTTCAGTTGGGGCGGCGTCGAAGTTAAGGATCAACCATTGGCCGAGGCGGTGGCCTCTGCCGTGGAGCGTATGCGTCAGACCAAGCGGGCCGGCTCTCCCTCCGGCACCGCTGGTGCGCATCGCAAGGCTGTCTAACCCGCTTCCTTCTCAGGGTTACTCCGGGAGCCGCCCGTACAGCGGTTCCCGGAGTTTTTTTGTTAGCGTTTGATCATGCCCCATAGAATCGCGCTCGTCTTCATCCTGGCCGCCGGCTGCGTCCTATCCAAGGAAAAGGCAGCCAAGGAAAAGCCCGGATGGAAACATGAATATGCCGAAGTAAATGGAGTTCGTCTCCACTACGTCACGGCCGGCAAGGGACCGTTAATTATATTTCTGCACGGCTTCCCGGAATTCTGGTACGAGTGGAAAGACCAGTTGCCGGAGTTCGCCAAGGACCATCGTGCCGTAGCTCCGGACATGCGCGGCTACAATCTTTCCGAAAAGCCCGTAGGCGTCGATCATTATCAGATGAAGGACCTGGTGGAAGACGTCCGCGCTCTGGCCGAGCATCTCGGCTACAAGAAGTTTATTCTCGTAGCTCACGATTGGGGTGGCGGCGTGGCGTGGAGCTTCGCCATCGCGCATCCCGAGTACCTGGAAAAGCTCATCATCATCAACTGCCCGCATCCCGCTATCCTGGCGCGCGAGCTCGCCGGGAATCCCGCGCAACAAAAGGCCAGCCAATACATGCTGTTCTTCCGCAGCGCACAGGCCGAGCAGCAGTTGTCGGCGAATAATTATGCGGGCCTGGTAGACGGCGTGCTCGGCGAAGGTTTGAAAAGCGGCGTGTTTACCGAAGCGGACAAGCAGGCGTACATTGCAGCGTGGTCGCAGCCCGGCGCGCTCACCGGCGGCCTGAATTATTATCGTGCGGCCAACCTGGGACCGCCCTCACCCGACTTGCCGGCAGCGCCCCCAGTCGACTCTGCCAACATGGTGGTGAAAGTTCCGACGCTGGTGATCTGGGGCGAAAAAGATACCGCGCTGCTGACGGGGAACTTAGAGGGCATGGACAAATTCGTTCCGGACCTGACCATCAAGCGCATTCCGGACGGGTCGCACTGGGTGATTCACGAAAAGCCCGCGCTGGTGAATGAGTACATCCGCGAATTTATTCGGTAGCCGCGCGTCGACTCAAGGCCGAACGGCAGCATGAAAACTCTAATCGCAATTGGGCTAGTAATCTTACTCGCTGCGGCCCTATCTTTTCTTCTGCACGCGAGGCGCGCAAAGCGAAGTGTTCATGCACCGCGGCCTGATGTGTTTGAGGGTCTCCGCGCCCAGATACTACTTGGTACGCGGTCGAGCTTTGACCTGTCCCCGACGCCCGAGCCCACGGTTCCCTGGGGCGTCATCATGGACTGGGGTATAAGTAACGGCAGCGCTACGGTGGTTGCGCTATCCGACGGCCACGCCAGCATCTACCTCAGTAGTGGAGGAGGTTACCTTGGCGGAAGCCAGTCGCACGACTCAATTCGCAAAGCCGCACAAGCCGCAGTCACCACGGCCGCAGAATTTCAGCCCGAGATGAGATCGACCAATACTTATCCGCTCCCACATCACGGCGAGGTGATGTTCTACCTCTTGACAGATGCAGGCGTTTTCACGGCGAGCGGCTCGCAGCAAGAGATGAGTAGCCATCAGCACAAGCTTTCGAAGCTTGGCGACGCAATGCAGTTGATAATTACCGAGTATCAAAAGATCCATTGACCGGTGTTGATCTCGCAAGCCGCAGGTGCGAATGCCGAGTCACCCGCTTCCCTCCCGCCATCTTCGCCACACTATCAGCAATCTGCGCCGATCTCGCCCGCTAGTTGTGGGGGTGGATGGGGGGAGCTGAGATCTGGAGACGCCCATTGCGGATTCTGGATCATCGCCGGACCCGTGGGACGTCCATGATCCCGGTCACAAAGCACCAACGCGGGTGCGACGGCTCTCACCAGGGTTGCGGCGTCTCCGAGGCGAGGCGTGGTGAAGACTCATAACCGGACGCGTCGCAGCGGTACAGGCAGCAACAAATTACTCGAGGATCCACGCATACGTTCGGGTCTTAGACGATCGCAGCGAATCGCCGGGGGTTCGATGCCGCTTGAAACGCGGCGATCGCGTGCGTCTCCGTGGTGTAGGGGTGAAAAGATCTCTAGATTGGTGAGCTGGATCACCTTGGCCACGGGGGGCGACAATTGGCATAATTTCAGCCCGCCGCCGGCGGCGCGCAAGACGCCTAACAATCGAATCAATGCTCCAATCCGGAGCTGTCAACGTAGTCCGTCTCGGCCAATGAATCACTACCTGCTTGACGATAAGATGTCAGTGCCGGCAATCTTAGTGTGTTTGTGTACCTCGGCTCAGAGCTTCGATCTCCTCGCCGTAAGAGAGACGGCCTTTGCACCGGATCACCAGCACGCCGTCCATTACCTGGCTCTGGACAGTCAATTTCATGTTGAATAAACTTGGCCAAGTATAGCCCGGCGGTTCACGGGGCAATCTACACGCCAGGCGTCGATATTTCCGTTAACAATCTGGGGAACCGAGTCACATGTACAGTCCGCCATCGTCGCGCCAATAGCGACTAAGGGGCGCCGGCAGCACCACGGTGGTATCCCGGTTCCGAGGTATCAAATGTCAGCTACACCAATGGCGTCCCGCACCGCCATCAACCGCGCCAACTCCCGACACTCCACCGGTCCCCGCACGCCAGCCGGTAAACAGCGCTCGTCGATCAACGCCCTGCGCCATGGCTTAACGGCAGCCTCCGCCGTCCTTCCCTCCGAAGACCAGGCAGCCTACGACACACATCGCCGCAGCTTCTTCGATGAATACCAACCCGCCACACCAACCGAGACCCAACTCGTCCAAGAAATCGCCGACACCGCCTGGCGCATCAACCGCATTCCATTCCTTGAAGCCGAGCTGTTTTCCCACAACCCCAACCCCCAATCAAGCCTAATATCCCCAGCTTCAGCCACCCTCGGCCTGCACCACACGCGGCTCTCCCGCCAGTTCCAAAAGGCCGTGGACCACCTCCGCGAAATCCAATCCGAGCGCGCGGAGCGCGAGCGCCGCGACCTCAAAGACGCCGCCGCCCTCCTGGAATTCCATAAGCACAAAGGAGTTCCGTGGGAACCCTCCGATCATGGCTTCGTTTTATTGAAATGCGATGTCGAGCGCTTTGCGCAACGCAGCATGCGCCTCAATGAATCGCGCCACATCGAACACGTGCTCTTCCACCAGCCACCAACAACCAGCCACCACACAGCCCGCGGAACCAACGAACCGAAAACGGAAACCAACAACCAACAACCAACAACCAACAACCAACAACTGCACAACAAGTGCCTTGCTTTCCACTGGCTGCTGCGGCGATGCTGTTAACCACCGCGGTGGCTAGCGCACAATGGGAGCCCTAGCCATGGAAGAGAGTGCCGCGCACCGCTGACGGCAAAGTGGATCTGAAGGCCCCGGCGCAGCGAACGTCTTACGGCAAGCCCGATCTGTCCGGCTTCTGGATGCCGGAAGATCCCGTCAAAAACCTGCTGAACCTGGCCGCCGAATGAAACCGGAGGAGGTGCGCTGACGCCCTGGGGGCGGATCTCTACAACAAGCGCATCGCCAACAACGGCAAGGACACCCGGGCGTGTCTGCCTGCCATCGGGATTCCGGAAAAGGACAACATCCCGGATGGCCTCAAGCTGGTGCAGACCGAAGACCTGATGCTGCTCCTGCACGAATCCAGCACCATCTACCGGCAGATCTTCACCGATGGAAGGCCGCTTCCTAAGGATCCGCAGCCGACGTGGATGGGCTATTCGATCGGCCATTGGGATAAGGACACGCTGGTCGTCGAGACGATCGGACAGAACGGCAGGACGTGGCTAGACATGCGAGGGCAGCCAGGGACCGAATCGCTGCGTGTCACCGAACGTTTCTCGCGACCGAGGATCGGGCACATGGACATCGAGGTCACCATCGACGACCCGGAGGCTTACACGAAGCCGTGGACCGTCAAGCTGGCCTGGCGCCTGGAACCGGATGCGGAACTGATCGAGAGCATCTGCGAAGAGAACAACCAGGAACCGCAACATGACCGAATCAACCAACAACCAACAACCAACAACCAACAACCAACAACCGTTGACGCATCTGGGATAATCAAGTAGGCAGGCGGGTTCGCCCTCCTCTCCCGAAACATCCCTTGGAAGAATCCATACTCATCCGTGGAGCGCGCGTCCACAATTTAAAGAACGTCTCGCTCGCGATCCCGCACAATTTGCTGACCGTCGTCACCGGTGTTTCCGGGTCGGGCAAATCGTCGCTGGTGTTCGACACGGTGTACGCGGAGGGCCAGCGGCGCTACGTGGAATCGCTCTCGTCCTATGCGCGGCAGTTTCTGGAGCGCATGGAAAAGCCGGACGTGGACGAGATCGCGGGCATCGCGCCGCCCATCGCGATCCGGCAAAAGAACACGACACGCAATCCGCGCTCCACCGTCGCGACCTCCACCGAGATTTACGATTACCTGCGCCTGCTTTACGCGAGGGCCGGCCGCAGCTATTGTCCCAAGTGCGGCGATCAAGTGCTGCGCGACACAGTGGATCAGGTGGCGCAGCGAATGCTCCAACAGTCCGAAGGTTCGCGCTGGTACGCTCTTTTTCCAGTGCGCGGCGGCGCGACTACGGAGGCGCTGCGCGATCACCTCTTCGAGCTTCGTAAGAAAGGCTTCACGCGGCTCTATCAGAACGGCCAGGTATTTGAATTCTCCACTCCGGAATCCTTGCTTGATATCGATTTCAGCCAGCCAGTCTTCATCTTGGTGGATCGGTTCGTGATTTCGCCGGAGCTGCACCAGCGCATCGTGGATACCACCGAAATTTGTTATCGCGAATCCGGCGAAGTGATTTTCGAGGAAGCGACGCCGCAAAATCCACCTCCCATCACGCTGCGATTTAGCGAGAAATTCGCTTGCAAGCGTTGCGGAATTGAACTGGTGACGCCGGAGCCCAGCCTGTTCAGCTTCAACAATCCCATGGGTGCCTGCCCGCGCTGCCAGGGATTCGGGAACACCATCGATTACGACATGGATCTGGTGATTCCCAATCCCGGCCTGTCACTGGATGAAGGCGCAGTGGATCCCTGGACCAAGCCGCAATACGAGCGCTACAGCGCGCCTTTCGGAAAATCTTCGCGTGGCAAGGTGCGGTGGAACGTGCCGTACGCCGATCTCGACTCCGAAGAGCAAGCTCTGGTGGTGAAGGCGATTCACGATTTCTTCGCCGAAGTGGAAACCAAGAAGTACAAAGTGCATGTGCGCGTTTTTCTGAGCCGCTACCGGGGTTATGCCGAATGTCCGAACTGCGGCGGTTCGCGCCTTCGCGCCGATGCACTGAACGTGAAAATCGCAGGGCGGACCATCGCGGATCTGGTGAAGTTGAACATCGAGCACGCCTACGAGTTCTTTCAGTCGCTGGCGCTGTCGCCCGAAGAATCCGCCATCGCCGACAAGATTCTGGTGGAGATCCGGCAGCGGCTCAAGTTCTTGAATGACGTCGGCCTGGACTATCTCACGCTGGACCGCTTGTCGTCCACTCTGTCGGGTGGAGAAGCCCAGCGCATTCAGCTTGCGACGTGCTTGGGTTCGCGATTGGTGGGCGCCTGCTATGTGTTGGACGAGCCGTCCATCGGGCTGCACTCGCGCGATACCGGGCGGCTGATCCGGATCTTGGAAGAGCTGCGCGATCTGGGCAACACCATTGTCGTTGTTGAGCACGATGCCGACGTGATGCGCGCGGCCGACCACATCATCGATATGGGGCCAGGAGCGGGCGAACTCGGAGGGGAGATCGTGTTCGAGGGATCATATCGCAAGATCGTCGCCGATGGCGCAGCTTCGCTCACCTCCCAATACTTGCGCGGCGACCTTCGCGCGGCAAGCTCAGGTGCGCCCAGGTCGGTCGATCCCAAGCGAGTAGTGAAGTTTTTCGGCGCTCGCGCCCACAATCTGAAGGGCATCGACGTCGCGATTCCGTTGGACCTGATGGTTGCGGTGACGGGCGTTTCCGGTTCGGGTAAATCGACGCTGGTGCATGACGTGATCTATCAGTCGCTGACGCAGCGGCTGCGCAAAGCGGCCCCGGAAGGATTCGACGAGAATCAGGAACAGAAAGCCGAGAAGGTCACCTGCCGCAGGGTGGAGAAAGCGGAGCTGGTGCGTGAGGTGGTGCTGGTAGATCAATCGCCCATCGGCCGCACTCCGCGCTCGAATCCCGTGACGTATATCAAAGCCTTCGACCTGATCCGCGAACTCTTTGCCTCAACGCCTGAAGCCAGAAAGCGCGGTTACAACGCCGGCCACTTTTCCTTCAACATCCCCGGCGGCCGTTGCGAAAATTGCCAGGGCGACGGCACGGTAACCGTTGAAATGCAATTCTTAGCCGACGTGGAGCTGCTGTGTGAAGAGTGCAAAGGCACGCGCTTCAAGAGCGCCATTCTAGACATTCGCTATAAGGGTCTGAACATTCACGAAGTCCTGAAATTGACGGTGACCGAAGCGCTGTCTTTTTTCTACGACTCGAAGCGCCTGTACGGCCGATTGAAGGTGCTGGCCGACGTCGGTTTGGGATATTTGCGCCTGGGACAATCCGCCACCACGCTGAGCGGCGGCGAGGCACAGCGTGTGAAACTCGCGGCGCACCTGGCGCTGGCATCTTGCAGCGGCACTCTGTTCATCTTCGATGAGCCGACCACTGGTCTGCACTTTGACGACATCGCGAAGTTGTTGGCGGCGTTCCAACGATTGATCGAGAGCGGCGGCAGCGTCCTGATCATCGAGCACAACCTGGATGTGATTCGCAGCGCCGATTGGGTAATCGATCTGGGACCCGAAGGCGGCGAGCGCGGCGGGCAGATCGTAGCCGAAGGAACTCCCGATCAAATTGCGGCAGCCAAGAATTCGTACACTGGACGATACCTGAAGAAATATGCCGCAAACGCCGCACGTTGAATCGCACTTCACTGCATCGGAATTCGTACGCGACGTCGTCATAGGGATGGCCGATGGACTCACCGTTCCCTTCGCGTTGGCGGCCGGATTGTCGGGCGCCGACACCACCACGCGCATTATCGTCGTGGCTGGTCTTGCGGAAATCGCCGCGGGCTCCATCGCCATGGGACTGGGCGGATACCTGGCAGCCAGGAACGACGCCGATCATTACGCCAGCGAGTTGCGGCGCGAGCAGCGCGAGGTGGAAGAAATTCCCGACGAGGAGGCGCGCGAAGTGCTCGAGGTGTTCGAGATGTACGGGCTGACGCACGCCGAAGCCGTTCCCATTGTCGATTCGCTGCGCCAGCGGCCCAAACAGTGGATCGATTTCATGATGCGCTTCGAGTTGGGCCTGGAGGAGCCGGACCCCAAACGCGCCTTGCGTAGCGCGAGCACCATCGCGGGAGCGTACATCGCGGGTGGTTTGATTCCGCTGGCTCCTTACATGTTGATGAGCTCGGCTTATACCGCGCTGATCGCTTCGGTAATCGCGACAATTATCGCACTGGCCGCGTTCGGCGCGGTGAAAGGGCATTATACCGGAACGCATCCTGGATCAAGCGCCGCCCGAACGGCTCTCATCGGCGGGTTGGCGGCAGCCGCCGCATTCGGCATCGCACGCTTGGTGTCGGCCAAATGACAGGTAGAATTTTCTAAAAAGATTCTCTTGACGCGCATACGACTTTAGCGGTATAAAACGATTTCCCCCTATTTAGCGTGACGGTCATGTTCGCTGGTTCAACGATTGATCTGCGAGCATACGAAAGGGAATGTCAAAACACGATGTCTGCTGCTGCCGCGGTTCTTGACGAAAGTTCACAATGCTTAGAGGCTCCCTTGCCGGCTGCGTCGCCCGACGAGCGATTACGTGAATTGGTTCACGAGTTGCGCCAGCCGTTGAGTTCCATTGAGGCGATTGCCTACTATTTGGAGATGACCCTGCCGGCCGCGCAGGTTCAAGCGAGGCAACACATGACGCAACTCCAGCGATTGGTGGAGGAAGCGAACACAATACTGGAACGCCGCGCTGGTATGGTACGCAAACCGTGCGTGCGGGCCCATAGCGTGGGTACTCGGTAGCGTCAGCCAGAACCGGTCTCGCGATCGCGCAGCCTTTTTTCCAGTTCCGCAATCTCCTTGCGAAGCTTCGGCAAGCGTGACAGGCTCGCTAATTGCTCCAGGTGTTCTTTTAGCGGACGTGCCGGAGTTCCCCACACCACTTGGCCCTTGCGAACAATTTTGGACGTGAGAATTCCGCAGCCGGAACCGAGGACAGCACCCGTTTCTATGCGGGCCTTGTCTCCAATTCCAACTTGTCCGCCAATCACCGCGTAATCTTCTACAACGACTCCGCCGGATAATCCGGTTTGTGCGGCGATCACCACATGACGCCCAATAGTACAGTTGTGCCCGATGTGCACCAGGTTGTCGAGCTTGACGCCATCTCCGATGCGCGTGACGCCGAGCGCCGCGCGATCGATGCAGGAATTGGCGCCGATCTCAACGTCATCGCCAATTTCCACGCGCCCGATCTGGGGGAATTTCCGATAGCCGTCCGGGCCGCGCACGAATCCGAAACCGTCGGCTCCAAGCACGCAACCGGAGTGCAGCACCGCACGATCGCCGATGCTGACGTGCTCGTAGATCGTGACGTGGGCATGCAATACGCAATCGGCGCCAACGGTCACACCCGCTCCGATCGCGCAGCTTGCGCCGATACTGCTGCGCTCACCGATTCGAACTCCAGCGCCGATCACCGCATGCGGTCCGATGGCTGCCGATGGCGCGATCTCGGCGTCCGGCGCAATCACCGCCGTGGGATGCCTGCCGGGAATCATCGGCGGCGGCGGATAGAGCAGCCCGATGATAGTGGCTAAGCCGCCGCGCGGATCGCCAACGCGAATCACCGTCCGGCCCGCGGGAAATTCGTCGGTTACCAAAAGGCAGCCTGCGCGCGATTGGCCGGCCTGCGCGGCCGCTTTACGGCTGCCGATGAAAGCGATCTCGCCCGGTCCGGCGGATTCCAGCGGTGCGGCGCCCGTAATTTCGAGATCGCCGGCGCCTTCAAACCCGGCATTCAAATGCTTCGCGATTTCGTCCACTCGCACCCCTGTATGATACAAACTTATGCCAGTTGATCCGTCCGCCCAGGTGGCCCCCACCGCGCGCATTCATCCGCAAGCGCGCATTGGGCCGCAGGCCAGCATCGGGGAATTCGTGATCGTCGAAGAGGATGTGGTCATTGGACCGTTCTGCCGTCTGGAACCGTACGTTTTCGTCAAGCGCTGGACCACCCTCGGTGAGCGCAACGAAATCTCGGCTGGCACGGTGCTGGGGACCGATCCGCTCGACAAAAACTTCAGCGGCCAGCGCAGCTATCTGCGAATCGGCGGCGGCAACATCATCCGCGAGCACTATACGATTTCGCGCGGCACGCAGCCGGAGAGCGTCACCACCATCGGCGATGGCAACTACATCATGACCTCTGGGCATATCGCGCACAATTGCGTGATCGGAAACAATTGCGTGATCGCAAGCTGCGCGTTAGTGGCCGGGCACGTGCATGTGGAAGATCAGGCGTTCATTTCGGGCGGCGTAGTGATTCATCAATACTCCAAGATCGGGCGCCTAGCGATGGTCGGCGGGAATTCGCGAGTGAACCTGGACCTGCCGCCGTTCTTCTTGTACACCGATTTCAACGCGCGGCCGAATGGCTTGAACGTGGTGGGGCTGAAGCGCGCCGGATTCACCAGTGAAGAGATTAGCGCTCTCAAATCGGCGTACAGAATCCTGTATCGTTCCGGGCTAAAGCTGAAGGATGCCCTGGTGCGGATTTCGTCGGAGTTGACTACGGAGCATACGCGGCACCTGGTGACGTTCATCGAGAGCAGCGATCGCGGCATCTGTCGAGAATAATGGCGAATCGCGTACAAGATTTATTGAAGGCTACGCGGACGCAATTGAAAGCTGCCGCCGATCCGGAATTCGAGGCCGGGCTGCGCTGGTTTTTCAAGGAACCGGTGAAACCGTATGGAGTCCGGACGCCGCAGCTTCGCGAGATGGCGCGGCTCGCCTACTCGCAAGCGAAGCACTGGCCTGTTGAGGAGCGCGATCGATTCGTCACCGAGCTTTGGAAGAGCGGCATGTTGGAGGAAGGCGCCATCGTATGCCATCTCTACCGGCGGTTTGCTAAATCGTGCGATGAGCGCGAGTTTCGGATGTTCGAGCAGTGGATCGATCGATATGTTCGCAACTGGTCGCATTGCGACGGCGTCTCCACTTGGCTGATCGCGGCATCGATCGCAAATCGGCCGGGTTTGGCGGACAGGCTGGCACACTGGACGAAATCCAAGAATCGCTGGAAGCGCCGCGCGGCGGCGGTGTCGTTTATCCAGGAAGCCAAACAAGGACGCAACACCGAAACAATCTTGCACATTTGCGATTTGTTGCTCAAGGATCCCGACGACATGGTGCGGAAGGGCGTTGGCTGGTTGTTGAAGGAGACATATCCGAAGAGGCCGCGCGACGTAATCCGATTCCTGGATGGCTGGCGGGCGAGCGCGCCCAGGCTCGTGCTGCGGCTGGCCGCCGAGAAGATGACCCCGCAGCATCGCCAGTGGTTGCTCAAAAAGTGATGTTCAATCGGCGGATCCCTTGCGCCTCCAGAGCAGCCAGCATCTCTCGCGCAGTCTTTCCGCTCACCGGATGCCGAAGCTCTGGAGCAATTTCTGCGAGAGGCTCCAGGACAAAGCGGCGCTGCGCGATGCGCGGGTGCGGAGTCTCGAGTTCCGGCGTATGGATCACCGTTCGCCCGTAGAACAAAATATCGATGTCGATATTGCGCGGGCCTTTCGGTGTTCCGCGCTGGCGGCCCATCTCGCGCTCGATGTTCTGAGTGCACCCAAGCAGTTGGCGAGGAAACAGATCGGTCTCGGCTTCTACCACGGCATTCAAGAACCAAGGCTGATCGCGAAGATCCTGCGGTTCGGTCTCGTAGAGAGACGATCGCCGCAGCACGCGGATCCGCTCTGCTTTCAGCCGTTCCAGCGCCTCCCGCAGATTGCTCTCGCGGTCGCCCACGTTCGAGCCGAGGCCCAGATACACCGTTTTCAAAACAGGTCGCTCTGCATGGCGCTGCGCGGCCGGCGCGGGATCTTGAAGTATTCGAAGGCCCGGTCGGTTGCGACCCGGCCGCGCGGAGTACGGTCGATGAAGCCTAGTTGCATCAAATAAGGCTCATAGACTTCTTCGATGGTGTCCGACTCCTCATCGATCGAAGCTGCTATCGTATTCACTCCCACGGGCCCGCCGCCGTATTTCTCGAGCAGCGTGAGCATGATCTTCTGATCGATTTCGTCCAGGCCGAAACGATCCACTTCCAGCAAATCCAAAGCGCTGGTGGCTGCCCGCAGATCGATGTGCCCATCAGCGCGAACCTGCGCGTAATCCCTGACACGGCGCAGCAGACGGTTGGCGATACGCGGCGTGCCCCGGCTGCGTCGTGCGATTTCTTCTGCGCCGTCGGGATCCACGGTCACACCAAGCAGTTTCGCGGAGCGCTGGACGATTGCCGTCAGTTCGGCGGCATCGTAAAGATTCAGCCGCAGCACAAGCCCGAAGCGGCCGCGCAGCGGAGCGCTAACCAGACCTTGACGCGTGGTGGCGCCAATTGCGGTGAAGTGCGGGATCGCGATGGAGTGCGTGCGCGCGCCCGGTCCGGTTCCAATCAAAATGTCCGCGCGGAAGTCCTCCAGCGCGGCGTAAAGGATCTCTTCCACATCGGGAAGCAAACGATGAATTTCGTCGATGAAAAAGACCTGACGCTCGCGGATATTGGTGAGCACGCCGGTTAGATCGGCCTTCCTTTGCAGGATCGGCCCGGAGGTCTGCTCGAATCCCACGCCGAGTTCACCGGCAATGATGGTGGCGAGTGTTGTTTTGCCGAGGCCGGGCGGGCCGTAGAGTAAAACGTGATCCATGGCCTCGCCGCGCCGTTTGGCCGCCTCGATGGCGATGGAAAGGTTCTCCTTGAGATTTCGCTGGCCAGCAAAATCGGCCAATCGAGTTGGACGAAGAGCGGTCTCGAACTGACGTTCGCCTTCCAACGCCGCGGGCGAAGCGATACCTGTCTCGCGCATTTGGTTCTAGGCTACCGCACCAGATTCAGCGCTCTGCGGAACAGCGGCTCAAAGTCGGTAGTGGGATCCCCAGATCCGGCCTTTTTCACCGCAGCTTCGGCGGCCGGTCGTTGGCAGCCGAGATTGATCAGAGCGGAGAGCACGTCCTGTTCGATATCGCTCATGGCGGGCTCGGCTCTCGATGAAACAGCGGGTGGTGCGCCGCCCCCCAGACCTTCCAACTTATCCCTCAACTCCAGCACCATGCGCTCGGCGGTCTTCTTTCCCACGCCCGGGATGCGAACCAGTTGCTCCACCTGGCCGGCACGAATCGCGTCAATGAGAGTAGCGGTGGCTAGGCCGGATAGCACCTTAATCGCCAGCGTAGGCCCGATGCCACTCACCGAGATCAGCTTCTCAAATAGCGACTTCTCTTCCGGCGTCAAGAATCCGAACAGCGCCAGCGCGTCTTCACGCACGTGAGTATGGATCCGCAAGGCGACTTCGGCTCCCGTATCCGGAAGCGCGGAGAACGTTGAGATGGGAATCACAACGTCATAGCCGACGCCGGCCGTGTCGATGATGATTTGATTGGGATGCTTTTCGAGCAGCTTGCCGCGGAGGAAGGCGATCATCTGAGGGTCATTATGCGCGATCCCCGGGCGCGGCGGAGGATTGGGTCTTCAAAGGATCCGAAGCAGTGCGCGGCAACGTGAACGAGAATCGCGAGCCTTTATCCGGCTCCGACTCCACCCAAATGGAGCCTCCGTGCCGGTCCACGATCTTCTTGCAAATGGCCAGTCCAATTCCGGTTCCGGGATATTCGGCGCCGTGCAGGCGCTTGAAGATGCCAAAAATCTGCGCCTGATATTCGGGTTCAATTCCGATGCCGTTGTCCTCCACCGTGAACATCCATCGTTTATCCTGTTCCAACGCAGTGACTGTGACGCGCGGGGGCCGTTCCGACCGGTATTTCAATGCATTGCCGATCAGGTTCTGAAACAATTGCGCCAAATGCAGAGGATTTGCCGTCACTACCGGCAACTGGCCGAACGAGACCAGGGCGTGGGTTTCCGCGATCGCACTTTGCAGATTCGTGATGGCATCGCGAACCACTTTATCGACGCGCACCGGCTCGATTGCCGGCTCGGCCACTTCGCCCGCGCGCGAGTATTCCAGTAGAGCGTCTACCAAGTCGTGCATCCGCCGCGCGCCCGCAACCGCCACTTCGATGAGTTGTCCCGCTTGCCGGTCCAGGACTTTGCCGGAATAGTCTCTGAGCGCCAGCTGCAGGCAGGTGGCGACGGTGCGCAAGGGCTCCTTCAGATCGTGTGAAGCGGCATAAGCGAACTGCTGCAAATCCTGATTGGTTCGTACCAGATCCTCGTTCAAGCGGCGCGTTTGTTCCTCAATCTGGCGGCGTTCTGAGATATCGCGAAACACCAGCACTGCTCCAATGACTTTGCCCTCGGCGTTGCGGATGGGGGCGGCGCTGTCGTCAATCGACAACTCGGCGCCATCGCGAGAGATTAGCACCGTGTGATTCGCAAGACCCATAATGGTCCCCTCGCTCAGAGCCTTCAGCGCGGGATTGTGAACCGGCTGCCGCGTTTCTTCATTCACGATCGATAACACGCTCTCGAGCGTTTGTCCTTCCGCGTCGGCTTGCTTCCATCCGGTAAGCTGCTCGGCCACGCCGTTCATGAAAGTCACGCGGCCGGCTGCATCGGTGGCTATGACGGCATCGCCAATACTGGTGAGGGTGGTGTGCAACAGGTCGCGGCTCGCGGTGGTGCGTTCGTTGGCGGCATGCAGATCGACAATCAGGCGATCGCGTTCGGCAGTGGCGCGGCCGATGTCGAAGGTCGCCAGTAGCAGAAACACGAACAGCACCACTCCACCGAATAAGGAAGCGAGGCGCGCCTGCGATCCCTGCTCTTGCCGTTCGCGAATGCCTTGCTGCAGGGCCCGGTAGACTTCGTTCTGCAGATCCGCTCCGACTTCGCGAATCTCATCCATGGCCTGTTTACCGCGATTAGTCTCCACTTCGTGGAGCGCGGCTTGGAATCCTTCGTTCTCGCGAAGCGCGACGGTCCGTTTCAACTCCGCGAGCTTTTCGGAAATCAAATTATCAAGTGTTGTCACCCGGGCGCGCAGCGCGGCGTCATCTGCTACCGAGGCTCGCAGGTTGCTCAACTCTGAAGGAAGCGCTGTGATGGCCTGATCGTATACTTGCCGATATTGTGGATCGCCGGTCAGCACGAACCCACGCTGGCCGGCCTCGGCGTCCTTGGTGGAGGACAATACCTGCTCGATCTGTTGCAGAACTAAACGACCGTGCTGGACTTGGGGCGCGCTCTGTTGAAAAGCAACCCACTCCTGATAGGAGACAGCGCTGACAACCAAGAGAATCAGCAACGCCCCGGCGAGATACCACCGGTCCGGTCTTCGAATGCGCCGCAACTTCCGCTCCGAGGCGAGCTTCACACGAAGCTCGAAATCTAATTTAGGCTCCTAAGAGCAGGGTATCAAAATCGGAGCCGAGAACCTAGTGTTCAAACTAGGTGACAAGAGGTTACTCGTACTGCACAGCTGCGGGAAGGGCGTACATTGAATTGATGGCTCGCCGCCGGTTTTTCGTCGATTCCGTACAATCGGGACGCGCCCGGATCATTGGACCCGATGCCCACCACCTGACGCGCGTCTTGCGCGTGGAGCCGGGCCAGAAGTTCGAGATTTCGGACAACCATAGCGTCTATTTAGCCGAAGTTGAGACGGCGCGCAAGGACCTTGTATCGTTTGCCGTCGGGGAGCGTTTGGCTGCGCCTGAGCCTCAAGTCCACACCACATTGCTCGCGGCGTTAATTCGCTTTGAGCGCTTCGAATGGATCATCGAGAAGGCCACCGAGCTCGGGGTTGGGCATATTATCCCGCTGGAAACCGAACGCACGGAGAAGGGGTTGAGAAAAGCCGCTGAAAAACGTCTAGCGCGATGGCACCGTATCGCGAGGGAAGCGAGCGAACAGTCGCGGCGCGCTCGATTGCCGGAGATCCACGCGGCGGTAGGTTTGGCGGACGCGCTAGGGACCGAGGCCGATTATCCTTACGTCCTTGAAGAAACCCAGGGTGCTCCTCCTATTCTTTCGGTGTTGCCTACGTCCCGGGGCTCGGGTGATTCCGTCGCCTTGTTGCTTGGCCCGGAGGGCGGCTGGACCGATCGCGAGCGCGAAGCGATTATCACTGGCGCCGGCTGGTCTCCCGTTTCGCTTGGCCACGAGATTCTTCGCGCGGAAACCGCGGCCATCGCAGGGCTCGCGATCATCAGTGCGGCTTGGAACGCCCCATCAGTATGACCAAAGCGGACCTTTTCAATTCATGGCCGGGCACAAGCTCGGCGTGCTGGGGAGCATTTCTCCCAAATTCCGCTCCGCAGTCGGCTCTGGTTGGCATCGCCGTCACGCCGGGGCTGGAAATCATTTTCGATACGGTGGCGAGCTCGCGCAAGTACGCGAACCTACGGGCGAATCCCGCCGCGTCTTTCGTAGTCGGGTGGTCGGGTGAAGTCACGGTCCAATTGGAAGGCAAAGCATTTCAGCCCACGGACGCGGAGCTTGCGCGATTTCAACAAATTTATTTCGAAGAGTACCCCGACGGTCCCGATCGGCTAAGCTGGCCCGGGATCGCATACTTTGTGGTGCGCCCCAAATGGATTCGCTACAGCGATTACGATCAGAGGCCGCCGCTGATTGAAGAATTCAGTTTTTAGTGGAGGTGCCGCTTGCTGACTCGCGCGGTTCAGATGCCAACCACGGCCGCGCTCACCGGTTTCGAGCCCACTGGAATCAGCATGAACAGCGGGCCCTTCTTCCAGCGGGCGGCGGTTACGTTTGCGATTCGAATCACCGCCATATCGCCGGAGGCCTGATTCAAGATCAGAGCATATTTGTCGTCGGGCGTGATGGTGATCGAGGAAGGCTCCGTGCCCACCGGCGTCACTGCCAGCACTTTGCCGGTTTCAATGTCGAGGATGCTCACAACGGCCGATCTGGGGTTCGCGACAAACAAATAGCCTGGCGCCGTGGACACGGCCATTGCGCCCGGGTTGTGACCGGCGAGCACAGTCTGGCCGATTTGTGGCGTGTAGTATGGATAAACCACCACCACACCATCCATCCCCTCTCCGGTGACAAATACTTGACCGCCGTCAGCTTTAAAGCACAGGTTATCCGGCCGTACGGCGAGCGGCAGGTTCACCATCAGGCGGCGGCGCGGCACGTCAAAAATCGACAGCATGCGCTGGCTTACGTTGGCTCCGATCAGTTGGCGCGAATCGGATTGCGCGCGGGCGGCATCGCCGTGCGGTGGCTGAAATCGCACCAGGCCGATTTCCCCGCTGGTGCGCATGGGCGCAAAGGCGCTGCGATTTAATACGTCCACGAATACAATTGAGCATCCGGCGCCGGAGCTGACGGCCACGGTAGCTCCGTCCGGGGAAAGGTCGAAATCGGCCGGGTCGTCGGCCAGCGGAAGAATCCAGTCGGTCTGTAGCGGATTCAGCGCCACGCGGACCAATTGCCTGGGTTTGCGGCAGAGAACGTACAGCGCGTCTCCTTGGGGAGCGATGCGCATCTCCAAAGCCTGGCTGGCCACTTGCAGCTTGCGTGAGAAGGTCAGATTACCGGTGAGAATTTCGTGGACTGAGCCGTTATCCGGGGTGAGGGCATACACCCGACCGAGCTTGGGATTGGCCAGCACGGCGGTTGGGGACCCGTCGATGCGGATGTGGCGGGCCACGGCGAAGACCTGCAGGTCCACCGCGGCGATTGCCCGGCCGTCTTGGTTGGCGACGAAGGCATAGCCCGAAAAACCTCTGGCCTTCTTTGTGCCGCAAGCCGTCAGCGCACCCAGGCCGCCGGCGAATCCACCGAGTGCGAATGTCCGCCGCGTGATCACGTACCTTGATTCTGCCATAGGAGCGGGCTGGACCAGCTAAGCATGCGATCCAGATCTCGCCCTACCATCAAGTCGTAGTTCGCTAATGGGGATTAGGACCGGATAAGATCGAACAAGGGAATGTCGATCAGTTCGAAAAGAACCGCCCATGGGGCCTACCAGGTCGGCCTGTTCCTTCTAAATTTACTGATCGCGTCGGTCGTAACTCCCATGCTAGTATCGGGCGCCGAACATTTCTCGCGATTTTCCAGCGTGGCTCTAGTGATTCGGCAGGAAGCTTTCCTTAACAGTCTCGCGGCACTGGGCCTGGGATACTTCGTTTATCACACATGGCACTGGCGATCGGCGAAATGGATTTGGATAGGGGGCATGCTCTGGATCAGTTACGGTGCAGTTCGTTTTTGGTCTGAGCAGCGGGCCCTCAGCGTGCTTGAGGAGCATCATTCGATCCTCTGGGAAATGTCGGGAGTTGGTTGTAGTTTTGATACACGAAGCTGCACCGACTGGTTGCTGTATGGAGTGATTTTCTTGCGATCCGTATTCTACTCGGCCGGCGCGTTCTGCTCTGCAGTAGTAACTCGCTGGTACCTTCAGAAAGAGTTTTTCCGCGGCGGCCAGGCGAACGCGCCTGGGATCTAGCCCAACGACAGATATCGCCCGCCCGCGACGTATGCCGAGACCATAAGCGCGGGAACACCCAGGCAAGCTATTACAGTGTTCGCTGAAAAAATTGATGCAGAACGTTGAATATGATACGCTTTTGATGGATCGTCGGAGCGCCTCCCGCTGTACCTCTGCAACACTGGAAATATGCGTGCGGCAAAACCTCTCGCGTGAGTGGGATGGAGCTGGAAGAGTCTCTACATGAACATTCGCTCGCTCTTTAGCTTATTCTCGTCCGATCTCGCGATCGATCTTGGACCGCGAACACGCTGGTGTACGCCAAAGGCAAAGGGATTGTCGTAAACGAGCCTTCCATCGTCGCCATCAACAAGACCAACGGCGAAGTGGAAGCGGTCGGCAAAGAGGCCAAGGAGATGCTCGGCCGCACGCCGGGCAATATCGTGGCCATCCGCCCCATGAAAGACGGCGTGATCGCCGACTTCAAAGTCACCGAGCGCATGCTGAACTACTTCATTCAGAAGGCGCACGGCCGCAAAGTGCTGGTGCATCCGCGCATCGTGATCGGCGTTCCAAGCGAGATCACGCAGGTGGAAAAGCGCGCGGTCATCGATTCCGCCTATCGCGCCAAGGCGAGCGAAGTGCACCTGGTGGAGCAGGCCATGGTGGCGGCCATCGGCGCGGGGCTTCCGGTGACCGAGCCATCCGGCAACATGGTGGTGGATATCGGCGGCGGCACTACCGATGTCGCCGTGATCTCGCTTCCGGCATCGTTTATTCGCGCTCCGTGCGCGTCGCGGGCAACGAGATGGACAACGCCATCATGCAGTACCTGAAGCGCAAGTACAACTTGCTGATCGGCGAGCGCACCGGCGAGGCCATCAAGATTCAGATCGGCTCGGCCTATCCTTTGGACCGGCCGCTGACGATGGAAATAAAGGGCCGAAACCTGATCGAAGGCGTGCCGAAAACGCTGACCATCGACGATAGCGAAATCCGCGAAGCGCTGTCGGAATGCGTGGCCACCATCATGAATGCCATCCGCGTGGCGCTGGAGCGGACGCCGCCCGAGTTGAGCGCCGACATCAGCGACCGCGGCATCGTTTTGACCGGAGGCGGGGCGATGTTGAAGAATTTAGATAAGCGCATTCGCGAGGAAACCGGGTTGCCGGTATCGATCGCCGAAGATCCGCTGGCGAGCGTGGTGCTGGGAACCGGCAAAATGCTAACGGATTTCAAATTGCTCCGTAGAGTAGCAATCGAGTAAGAGCGTCGCGCGACTGCCGACGCGGCACGCAGCTGATGCGTAGCGCCGCATGTAACTTATGGATTTCTTCCTCAGCCGCTACCGCAATCTCACGGTCCTGTTGATCGTGATCATGGCGCAGTTGCTGCTGATTGCTTATCAGGTCAAAAGCAACAGGGATGTTCCGCTCATCCGCGTCTGGGCGGTCACGGCTGTAACCCCAGTCGAGCAGGGCCTCGAGCTGGTGCGCCGCTACACCTGGGGTTTCGTCGAAGACTACTTCGTCCTGTTGGGCGTACAAGGCGAGAACGAAAGCTGCAGCGTGAAAACGGCCAGCTCAAAATGGAAAACAACTACTTGAAGACCGAGTTGTCCACGGCCGATCGCGCCCGGGCGTTGAGCGTGTTTCAGGCGCGCTCGCCGTCGAAGACTGTCGCCGCGCGCGTCATCGGAAACGGCACGGGCGCCAACTCGAAAGTGGTGTTCGTCGACCGCGGGTCCGGCAGCGGAGTCGAGAGCGGCATGGCGGTGGTGACTCCGGATGGCATCGTCGGCAAAGTGGTGGATGCTTATCCCACCGCTTCGCTGGTAATGCTGATTACCGACCCGACATTCGCCGCCGGCGTGATTTCGCAGAAGAATCGACGTGCACGGAACGCTCAAAGGACAGGGGCACGGCGGAATGTTTGGTGGACTACGTCCAGAACGAAGAGCGCGTGGATGTGGGCGAGTGGTTTTACACCTCCGGCGACGATCGTATTTTCCCCAAGGGTTTCCCGGTGGGCCAAGTCGCGGCGGTGCACAACGGCAAGACGTTCAAAGAAATTTACGTCACGCCCAGCGGGATGCAGGGCGGCGCGGAAGAAGTGCTGATCGTGCTTGCAAGGAGTCCACCAGGAAATGCCGGCTGGGGAAGCTGGCCGCGCCGGGCTATACGCATTCTGCCACGCCGCCCGACGCTGCCGCCGAAACTGCCGCAGGGCGCTCCGCAGCCGGGCGCTTCGGCCACCGACGCCGACCGCCTTCGCGCGATCTATAAACAGGCCGGCGAGGAGCAGAAACACGTGTTCGGCGAGGGCGCCCCGGATCGAAGCCGCCCGATTTCACGAAAATCCCTTCCGTTGCATGGCCCGCGTCCGGCCGCCGGTCCGCACCGCTTACCCCGCCACCGGCTGCCCCGCAGCACCAGCCGCACAAGGCCCGCGCTGCCCAAGCCCAAACCTCCGACAGGGCCGCCCGCAGCCGCAGGCCGATGCGCACGCCAGGTCGACCGAACCGTGCCGACGCCGATGCGCTCCCGAAGCCGCGCCTCCGCGTCCGCTCGAGCCGCCAACCCCGCCTCCTCCAACGTGCCAGTAGCAACCAATGACCGAGTACACCGAGCACCTGTTCGCGAGGCCCCGCGCAAGGAGACGGCCAGCCGCTTTCGCTTAGTCTGGCTGGTGGCGATCCCGCTGATGGCGATCCTGTCCCAGGTGTACGTCCCGCGGTTCATCCCGTTTCTGTCCTATCTGGAGTTGCCGCTGCTCATCACCGTGCATTTCGCGCTTGACCAGCCGGGGCCCGATTCCGGCCCTGTTCTACGGGATGGCCATCGGTTTGGTGCAGGACTCCTTGTCGAATCAGCCGATCGGCATGTACGGGATCGTCAAGACGCTGGTGGGATACTTCGCCGCCTCCGTCAGCATGCGGTTCGATGTTGAAAACCCGGTGGTCACGTTTCATCCTGGGCTTTTTCTTTTACTTTTTCCATCAGTTCTTCTACTGGGTGCTGGCGCGCGCTTTGCTGGGCGAATCGGTGACCTTCGATGCGCAGCAAAACTTGATTTTTGGGCTCTTGAACGCGGCGGTGGCGCTACCTTTGTTCCGCATTTTAGATAAACTAAGGTGGCAGCCTGAACTCAGAATGAACTATTGTGAAACTTCATCATGGAGCGCGAAGACGAGCAGAGCCTCCGCGAACCAGCTTCTGCGCGACGACGCCAAGTTCGCGTCCGCAAAAGATCGCCTTTTTCCAGTACCTGATGGTCGCCGTATTTCTGTTTCTGATCTCCGGCTTCTGGGACTTGCAGATCCGCAACCCGGACGTCTACCAGGAACGCGCGCTGGAGAACAGCATCAAGTCGATTCCGGTGCTGGCGCCGCGCGGCAAGATTCTCGATCGCGACGGCCGCGTGATCGTCGACAACCATTCTTCCTTCAGCCTGTATCTCTCGCGCGAAAACCTGAAGATGGAGCATCTGCGGCCCATCGCCGAGGGGTTGAATCTGGATTACGACAGCCTGGTGGCGCGCGTGCGGCGATTTCAAGTCGCGCGGCGCGCCGCAGTACGAGCCCATCCCGATCAAGGAAGAGCTGACGCCGGCCGAACTGGCCTTTGTCGAATCGCAAAGGACGCGAACACCTTCCCCGAGCTGGAAGTGATCCACGTGCAGCATCGGCTGTATCCGCGCGATGGCTTGGCCGCGCACGTCATCGGGTACGTCGGTGAAGTCAGCGAAGCGGAATTGAACTACGCCTGAATTCGCCAAATTCCACCAGGGCGACATCATCGGCAAGGACGGCATCGAGCGCCAGTACAACGACAGCTGATGGGCGTCGACGGCCAGCGCCGCGTGGAGGTGGACAGCTTCGGCAATGAGCGCCAAGTGCTGCGATGACAAGGAAGCCAGTTCCCGGCAAGAACCTGCAACTGACCATCGATCTGGATCTGCAAGCGGTGGCCGAGCTGACCCTGGAGAATCGGCGCGGCGCGGTGGTGGCGCTGGATCCGCGCAACGGCGAAGTGCTGGCGATGGTGAGCCGTCCGGCCTTCGATCCCAATCTGTTCGCCGGCCGCATCCGGTCGAAGGATTGGAAAGATCTGGTGGATAACCCCGCCCATCCGCTGATGAATCGCGCCATCCAGGCGCAGCAGGCGCCCGGGTCCACGTTCAAGCCGATCATGCTGCTGGCGGGCCTGGAAACCGGCGCCATCGACGACAATTTCCACATCAATTGTCCCGGCGGCGCAACATTCTACGGCCGCTTCTACAAGTGCTGGGGCAGGCATGGAACGGTGGGGCTGCACGAGGGCCTCGTGCATTCCTGCGACACGTTCTTCTACAACGTCGGGAACCGGATGGGCATCGACGAGATCGCGCAATACGCCGAGATGGTCGGCTACGGGCACAAGACCGGAATCGACCTGCCGCATGAAGCCGAAGGCGTGGTGCCGTCGCGCCGGTGGAAGATCCGCAACTTTCCGCGAGAAATGGTATGCCGGCGAAAACATTTCGGTCGCCATCGGTCAGGGCGCGACCACGGTGACGCCGCTGCAAATGGCCGCGGCGATCGGCGGCATCGCGATCGGCGGCATGTGGTTTCAGCCGCACCTGGTTAAGGACGCCGTGCACCTGATGCCAGCGCGCCGCGGCGAAGTGAACCTCGAGAACATCGGAAAGTGATCTCCGGAATGTACGGCGTGGTGAATGAGGGCGGCACGGGCGTCCGCGCGCATCTCCCCGGCATGGACGTGTGCGGCAAAACCGGAAGCGCGCAATTGGTTTCGAACGACGCGCTCAAGGCCGGATTCAAGGTCGACCGAAGACATGAAAGACAACGCCTGGTTCGTGGGCTTTGCTCCCCGCGACAACCCGGAGATCGTGGTGGCCGCGCTGTTCGAGAACGGCGAGCACGGACAACTGGCCGCGCCCATCGTGCGCGACGTCATGAAGGCCTACTTCGACAAGAAGGCCCGGCTGGCGCAGCCCCAGCCGCAACTGGCGCGCGTTCCCACCGATCTGCTGCAAGCGCCGCCCGTCGCCGCTGCCCGCGTCTACTCCGGCGCCGTGCGAATCAGTAATATGCCGGCGCACCGTTCGATTCGCGATTTCGACTGGCTGATGTTAATCCTGGTGTGCGCCATTTGCGCTCTCGGGCGTGCTTCAAATTTTCAGCGCCACCGACGAAACCCACTTCGCCGAAGCCTGGTGGAAACAAGCGGTCTGGATCCTCGGCGGCTTCGTCGCGCATGTGGATCGCGACGTTGATCGACTATCACACTCTGCTCGGGCAAGGTACCGTTTTTTATGCGCTCTCGATGGTGACTTTGGTCGCGACTTTCGTCATCGGGATGACGCGCTTTCGGGTCCCGGCGCTGGATCGGTACCGCTGCGTTACATCTCCAGGTCTCGGAATTCGTTAAACTAGTGGTAGTTCTGCTTAGTGGCTCGGTATCTGACCGAGCTGAAGACCGAGCAGCTGGAACTCGCGGATCTGCTCAAGCTGGCGGGCCTGGTTGGCTTGCCGATGATCATGGTGATGATACAACCGGATCTGGGTACGGCCTTGACGTTCGTCCCGATCCTGGGGGTCGGGGTTTTCTGGCGGGTTTTCGTTGGCAGTATGCGTGGCGATTCTGGTGCTTGTAGCCGTGGTGGCGCCGGTCGGCTATTGGGTCGTGTTGAAGGATTATCAGCGGGCCAGGGTGGTGAGTTTCTGGATCCAAGTCAGGATCCCAAGGGATCCGGATACCAGGTGATCCAGTCGAAGATAGCGGTCGGTTCGGGTGCGCTCTGGGGGCGCGGCGTTACCAAGGGCACCCAGACGCGGGACGTTTCCTGCCGGTGCCGCAGAAGGATTTCATCTTTTCGGCCTTCGCCGAAGAGCACGGATTCGTGGGCGTCATCGTGGCGCTGGGGTTGTATTTTTTGTTGCTGATGCAGATTGTTCAGAACGCGCAGACCGCGCCGGACAAGGCCGGGATGTATATCTGCATGGGCGTTGCGGCATTGTTGTTGTTTCACGTGTTGGTGAATGTCGGAATGGTGGTGGGACGGATGCCGGTCACGGGCATTCCGCTGCCGCTGATGAGTTCCGGCGGATCGAATATCGTAGCGATGTTTTTGATGCTGGGGCTTGTGAACAATGTCCGGCTCCGGCGATTTGTGAATTGAAGTGGCCGGGAAACGGCCGGCTTTCAAGAAGATTGAGGGTACAGCGAGTTTGATTCATCTGTCGAGGTCCGCGTCCTGACCGGCCAGTTGGATTGAGCGTCGCAGGTCGAGCGGCCGTCGGCGGTAAGGTGTTCGAGAGTCGGATTCTCCGCCTTGCAAGGCTGAAAGATTTTAGTTCGTGCGCGCCGGGACAAACGGTCCTTTGGATCACCCGGGCAGCGGACTGATGGTAGCGCCCTCTGGCTTTCTTGAAGCTCCCGTTCTCGCCATGAACTAGAGGAGCATCCATGAGCAAGGAATTGGTGATTGCGGCGAATCGCCACGAGATCAAACTAGCGATTCTCGAAGACGACCAACTGGTCGAAGTTTATTTCCAGCGCTCCAACGAGTATTCGCTCGCTGGCAGCATTCACAAAGGACGGGTCACGCGCGTTCTGCCAGGCATGCAGTCGGCTTTTGTCGACTTGGGCCTGGAGCGCGACACGTTCCTGTATGTCTCGGACTTTTCGCGGACGAGACCGAGGATTTCGACCGGGTTTCGGTGAGCCGTGGATCCATCGCGCGGCGAGCGCGGCAACCGTGCGCAGTCGTCCGCTCGAGACCAACCGTGCCGCGAAGGATGCCTCGAAGCAGCGCCGCCGCGCGAGCGCTGCCGAGCTGCAGCGTAGCTGCCGGCCAGCCGGAATCGGCGAGCCGCGGCGCCGACGCTGCGAGCCGGAGCGACCGTCGACCCGCAGCGCGACCGCCGACGTAGTGATCGCGCGGGATCGGGGCGAGACGGGGACCGTGGCGGCCGGGGCAGGCGCTCCCGCCGCCGACGGAATCGCGGCCGTGGATTTCCCGATTCCAAGTACGCCTCCTCCGAAGCTCGCGCCCGCCGCGCATGGCCGAATCATCGACCGGCGCCGAGGCCACGTTCCTGTCGCAGCCCTCCCCGTCACCCGTCGGAACGCGCCGAGGCGGGTCCGACCGACTTCTCCGTGCTGCCCGGCGAGTCTCTCGCCAAGTACACGCGCTCCAGCATCCAGCCGCTGGACGAAGCCGAGGAAGAAGAGATTCGCGATTTGCAGGAGAACGACTGCCGATCCGAGTTGGAGGCGCCGGTCGAGATTCTGCCGAAGTCGCTGAAGAGGTCGAAGAGGAGCCGGACGACGCGCCGATTGCCGAAGACACTCTCGTCTGCAGCGCGCCGAGCCCGAGCCGGAATCGTCGGAAGTGGTCGTCAGGAAGTGGAAATCGAGACGGGGCCGCCGAAGAAGCTGAAGAGCCGCGAGTTTCCGAAATTGAAAACGAGTCGAGAGCCGATCGAAGCTGAGCCGGCCGAACCGAGGCCCGCCGCTAGCCGGCAGCCGAACTGAGCCCAAGCCGGTCACCGCCGCCGCTCTCCGCTCAGGTCCGCGAACAAGGCGGACGCTATCCGCATCGCCTGCCCCGCCGCATGCGCCGCAAGATGCGTGGCGGCGGGCAGGACGGCGAGGCGCGCGAAGCGGACCGGCCGGTGAGCGCGACCGAAGTGCCGAACCCGCGTCGAAGGAGCAGCCGCCGAACCGACCCGCGACCCGACTGGCGCAGCGTCCCGAGCCCCGAACATTCAGCCGTCCCGAGCGAGCGCCCGCTGCCTTCCATCACCGAGCTGCTCAAGGAAGGCCAGGAGATCATCGTCCAGATCGCCAAGGAGCCGCTGGGCCAAAAGGGCGCGCGCATCACTTCCCATATCGCGCTGCCGGGCCGCTACGTGGTCTACATGCCGACGCTGGAACATATGGGCGTTTCGCGCAAGATCGCCAGCGACGAAGAACGCCTGCGCCTGAAGCGCATCCTGCAGATCCATCGCGCCGGAGTTCCCGGGCGGGTTCATCGTGCGCACGGCCGGCGAAGGCAAGAGCGAAGAAGAGATCGCCGCCGACATGAACTTCCTCTACAACCTCTGGCTGGACATTCGCCAGAAAGCCGAGAAGAGGCCCGCTCCGCTGCTGCTGCATCACGATCTGGACATCGTCCAGCGCAGCTTGCGCGATCAGTTCACCGAAGACTTCAAGGCCATCTGGGTGGACAACGAAGAGATGTACGAGAGCGTCCTGCGATTCGTGCAGCGCTTCCAGCCGGCGCTGGTGACCCGCGTCAAGATGTACACGCGCCCCGCGCCGATTTTCGACGCGTTCAACATCACTGCGGAGCTCGAAAAGGCGCTGCGTCCGAAAGTCTGGCTGAAGTCGGGCGGCTACATCGTGATCAATCAGACCGAGGCGCTGGTGGCCATCGACGTCAACACCGGCAAGTACGTCGGCAAATCCAATCGTCTGGAAGACACCATCGTCAAGACCAACACCGAAGCGGTGAAAGAGATCGTGCGGCAGATCCGCCTGCGCGACCTGGGCGGAATCATCGTGGTGGACTTCATCGACATGGACGAGCGCAAGAATCGCCAGAAGGTGATGCAGGCGCTCGAAGAGGCCATGCGGGCCGACCGCGCGCCGTACAAGATTCTGCAGTTCAACGATTTCGGCCTGGTGGCCATCACCCGCAAGCGCGTGAAGCAGAGCCTGGAGCGGACGCTGTGCATGCCCTGCCCGCATTGCGACGGCGCCGGCTACGTCAAGAGCGTGCAGACCATCGTCAGCGAGATTCTGCAGGAGGCCGGCAAAATCGCCGCGCGCCGTCGAAGGCAAGGACGTCATGCTGCGCGTCCATCCCGACGTGGCGAAGTTGTTCAAGTCGAACCAGAACAAGCATCTCGAGGAGCTCGAGGAAATCCTGCGCCGGCCCGTGCTGGTGAAGGGCGATCCGCTGCTGCATCACGAAAAATTCGACCTGGCGCTGAAGGAGAAGCTCTAATGAGCGCCTCGTACGCGCATCCGGAAGTCTTGGTGACTACTGATTGGGTGGCTTCGCATGCTAAGGACGCCAACGTCCGCGTCGTGGAAGTAGACGTCGATACCAAAGCTTACGACGAAGGCCACGTGCCCGGCGCGATTGCCTGGGCTTGGAACACGCAGCTTTGCGACACCGTGGTTCGCGACATTCCTGCCAAAAGCGGCATTTGAGGGCTTCCTGACGCAGTCCGGCATCGGCAACGATACGACCGTGATTTTGTATGGCGACAACAACAACTGGTTCGCCGCGTGGGCGTTCTGGCAGATGAAGATCTACGGCCACAAGGATGTCCGCATGATGGATGGCGGGCGCAAGAAGTGGATCGCCGAAGGCCGCGATCTGGATACCGCGCCGACCAAGCCCGCGCCCAGCGCGACGCCGTATCGGCCATCGAACCCGGACTACTCGCTCCGCGCCTTCCTGCCGCAAGTTCAGCAGGCGCAGAAATGCGGCGAGCGCGGTGATGATCGACGTGCGCAGCCCGCAGGAATTCACGCGGCGAGATTCTCGCGCCTCCCGGGCTGCCCGAAACCTGCCAGCGCGGCGGCCACATTCCCGGCGCGCGCAGCGTTCCCTGGGGCAAAGCCTGCAACGACGACGGCACATTCAAGTCGTTCGAAGAATTGCAAAAGCTTTACGGCGCCGAGGGTGTCGTCCGTCGAAGCCCGTGATCGCCTATTGCCGGATCGGCGAGCGCTCCAGCCACACCTGGTTCGTGCTGAAGTATCTGCTGGGCGTCACAACGTCCGGAACTACGACGGGTCTTGGACCGAATGGGGCAATCTGGTCGGCGCGCCGGTGGAAAAAGGCGCGGCAAAATCGGTGAGGGCAAGCGTGAAGCCGGAACTTCAGCGAGCGCAAAGTGGATGTCGACGGGTGGCAGGTGAATCTGACCACGTATCAGCTGGGCGACAAGTGGCACACCAAAGCCGACAATGTTTCGCCGGGAGCGGCGCTGGCGCGAATTGTCGCCGACACGCGCGAGGACGCCGAATCTCGGGCATTGGCGCGCGCCAAGAAGCTGCTTTCGCGCACCAAGCGCCAGGCGGTTTGAAGCTGCCGCCATCGCATGTTAAACTGAGGTGCGCGGGCGGATTCGCCTGGCGCCTTTGTGAGACCCCGGAGAGATGGCCGAGTGGTTGAAGGCGCACGCTTGGAAAGCGTGTTTAGGGGAAACTCTAACGTGGGTTCGAATCCCACTCTCTCCGCCATTTATTTTCAATTAGTTGCAGCCGGTTCTTCTTTCATTGTGTAGGTTTCCTGGTGTGGTTGCCTCGGTGAAGGTCATCCGAATTCCGTGTTTCGGTCGCAGGATCACCATCGGACGCGCTTCGATCGTCTGACCCGAAGCCAGCTGAAAGTCGTATTTTCTGAGCAGAACACTAAGAATCATCAGGATCTGAAGGGTGGCGTAGTTACCGCCGATACAGCCCCGCGGTCCCGCTCCGAACGGCAGATAAGCGAATGCCGGATGCAGCTTCTCATTGGCTTTGCTGAAGCGCTCCGGATCGAAACTCTCCGGGTTCGGCCAGTATTGGTGCGAGTGATGCACTCCATAAACGAACACAACGACCGTCGACCCGCGGGGTATGGCGAGATCCCCTACACGGTCGTCCGAGATAGCCATTCGATCGACCATCCAAAACGGTGGATAGAGACGCAGCGCCTCTTGTATGACCTGAGCAGCAAACTCGAACTTCGGAACATGGGAGTAACTCGAGCGGCGCACCGCCCAGCACAGAATCGAACTCGTGGCGTAACCTTTCGAGACAATCGGGACGCGAACTGAGCAGATACAGAAGCCAGGATAAAGCGTTCGACGACGTCTCATGGCCGGCTACCAGGAGCTGCATGCTCTCGCTCAGGACCAGCTCATCGCTCATGCCTGCCCCGTCGCTGTAACGAGCATCCAGCAAGATCTGCAGCAAATCGTGGCCGGGCGCCTCCTGGCGTCGCTGCTTGATGTAGGAAAGCAAAATGCCGTCGGCGCGGGTCCGCATTTCCTCGTGCCGGCGCAGTTCGCCGGAGACGCCAAACCAAGGATTCAGATAGGGCTGGATGGTTTGACGGACCAAAAATTCCTGGACGGTCGCGATGGTCCGGCTGATGAGGTGAATGTCTTCGTCCTTCAGGTGGGCGCCAAACAGCGACCTGCCTACCATTTCGAAGGTAATCTTCATCAGCTGGGGGTAGATGTCGACGGGGCCCCTGCGAGCTTGTCTGTCGAAATCCCTCAGTGACTCCGCGAGGGAGTCCTGCATGAGCGAGGACAGAATGTCCAGTTGCTTCCGATCGAAACCCTTCTGGATGAGGCGCCGTTGTGTACGCCAGACTTCTCCGTGACTGGTGAGAAGACCTTTGCCCAGGAAGTGGCCCATCCGCTTCACCTGAATTTCGGATTTCTGGTAATTTTCCGAATTGGTCTTCAGCACGTGCTGAATGACGACAGGATTGGTTGTGACGATGGCCTCTTTGACGCCGCCAAAGTAAAACCGGAATGTGTCGCCGAGGAGTTCCGTGTACTTCGATAAAACCTGTACGGGATTGAGGGCCATGCGGCGCGAATCCGCGAAGGAGCGCAATCGGGAAACCACCGGTACGGTTTGTGGCAAGGTCACGCCTCGCTGCCCAGGCGCTTCAGGAGAATCAAGTGATGCCAGATCGCCGCCCGCATCGTGGGATGCTGCCGATAAGGAACGCCAAACTCTTCGGCCGTCTGCTTAACGATCCGGGTCAGCGAAGCGTAGTGAGTGTGGCATACGAAAGGGCACAGATGGTGGGCTATATGATGATTTAGCCCGCCTGCAAGCCAAGCTACGAGCGGGCTACTCGTCGCGTAATCGGCGGTTGTAGCGAAGATGTGATACACGCCGTTATCAAACTCGGCGCGGTTTGAGGGGAAGTAAGTGCTGTCGACGGTGTGCGTGGTCTGGAACACCAGAGCCACCGTCAACCCGATAATCATATGGGTCAGCAGGAAAGCCAAAACGACCAGCAAAGGCGATTTCCCCAATAACACGATCGGCAAAATAATCATGTATGTGAGGTAGAGTCCTTTGCCCGCGAAGAGGATGACGTATTCCCGCGCCGGATGTTTCGTGCGCTTCAGATATCCGTGGGATGGGAAGAAAAAGCACTCAAAGTCCCGGAATAAGACGAAATCGAGGGAAGTCAGCGCGTAAAGAAACAGTGCGTAGATGTGCTGGAATCGCTGCAGGCCCGCGCGGGGTTCGTGTGGCGTAAACCGAAGGAGGCGGCGTCCGGTAAGCGCGTCGTCTTCACCATGGAGATTGATGCAGGAGTGGTGCCCTCTATGATGGAGGATGCGCCACATGTATGAGTTAATGCCACAAACATCAAAAGCATAATTCAGGGTCTTGTTTACATACCGCAGCGGCGAGATGGCGTTGTGGTTGCTGTCGTGCGCGATGTTCAGTAAGAGGAATGTCTGGGCAAGGCCGTTCAAAAGGTAGAGGGCGACGAACTTCCATGAACCCGGATTGAGCGTGTAGAGAGCAATCCAACTGCCCGCCAGCACTGCGGCACCCAAGGCGATCTTGACCCACATCATGCGGTCGGCTTTGGGAGAAATGTTTCCAGCGGCAAAGAAATTGTCGAGGCGGCGGCGCAAGACTTTCGGAAATGAGGAAGCATTCGCCGGGTCGCCAACAGAGGACTGCGGCGACGCCTCCGATGGTACGAGATCATCAATGTCCGGCCTCAGACTGATCGCCGCCTCTGTTTCGGACTTCACTGGCACCTTCAGCACACGAGTCTAGCTCGAATTCTTAAGGAAAATCAAGGAGATTCGGATCCTACGCGGGGAGCGGGGCGATGCTTCCCAGCGCTTCGAGACGTCTGTTAACATAGACCGGTGGCTGGTTTGGAGCGAAGAGGTTTGAATCGGGCGATCGGACGCCGGTTGGGGCACCGCACGCCCTGCTGCTATCGGGACGTCGCCTCAGGGCGATCGCCGGGAAAAGACGCGCACTGAGCAACTTCGGCGAGTTTACCAGCAGAGTTGCGGCACCAGCGGCGCCAGTGCGCCGTCGAAGTTCTGACAGTCCCGAACAACGCCTGGGCGCAGAATGGTCATGTCCCTGTTCCCCCCAGTTCGAAACTGAAGGCGTTTTCACGCCCCGTCTTGCACGGGGAGTCGTAAGATTTTGTATTGTTTACGTGTACAGAGGAGGGTAGCAAGTGGCGACACGACGGCTATCAGATAAAAGCTGATCTATGAGAGCTTCGATTCTAGACAAACTCGATAGTCTCGGGGATGAGCACCCGCACAAGCTTCTCTATTCGTACCTGGACCTAAACGGCACTCAGATCGAGAGCTACACGTACCAGTCGTTTCTCCACCGGACGAAGGTGATCGCCGGACATTTGCGGAAAGAGCATCGCTTCGCTTCACAGGACCGTGTTCTGCTCGCCTACCCGCCTGGCCTTGAAATGATTTGCGCGTTTTTTGGTTGCGTGCGCGCGGGATTGATCCCCGTTCCCGTCTATCCCCCCAGTTCTCACGGCTTCCAGGGCGCCCTGTACAAAATGGTCCACATTGCGAAGGATTGCCAGGCGGCCGGCATCCTGACGAGCAAGGACTACCACGGATCGCTGAAGACGAATCTGGCCAGAAGCGGGGTATCGGCATCCGGAGTTAACGTCGACTATATTGCCGGTCTTCGGTGGATTGCGACGGAAGAGTTCGTCGATAAGATTTCCGACGAAACCTTCAATGGCGCCTCGCATAATGGCGCTTCATACAATGGCGCTTCGCACAACGGCGCCTCGGAGCTTTTGTTTCTCCAGTACACGTCGGGCTCGACGAGAGATCCCAAAGGCGTGATGGTGACGCACGAAAATATCCTGCACAATTGTCCGCTCGTGATCGACCATCACGCGCCTATCGTTGTATCCTGGCTTCCGCAGTATCACGATATGGGTCTGATCGGGTGCTACCTGTATCCGGCTCTGAAGGGCGGAACGACATACGGCTTCGCTCCCACGGACTTCATTCAACGGCCGGCACTTTGGTTCGACACGATAAAAACTTACGGGGCCAGCTGCTCGGCTGCGCCCAACTTCGCTTACGAGTATTGCCTGCGCGCCGGGCGGCTTTCGCAGGAGAGCCTGGAGAATTGCGATCTCAGTTCGCTGAGGTTGTTGATGGCCGCTGCTGAACCCATCAAGCCTGGAACTTACACGCGGTTTCTGCAGAAGTTTCAGCCCTATGGACTTAAGTCGGAGAGCTTTTTTGTCGCCTATGGGCTAGCCGAGAACACTCTGGCCGTTTCACACGGCGGGCGCAATATCATTTCAGTCAACAAGAACGCGATCGCGCTGGGCAAGGCCCGCATGACCACCGAGGTTTCCGAAATCGACTCAGCCACTCAGATTGTCAGTTGTGGAACTCCACTACCGGGCCTCACCGTAAAGATCGTCGATCCCGAGAAGCACTTCGCTCTGACGCCAGGTCATATCGGCGAGATTTGGGTTGCAGGAGGCAGTAAGTGCCTGGGTTACTGGAATAACCCCCAACTGGGGCTGAAGATGTTTCATGCCCGGCTGGTGGACGACAGCCCCTATGACGACGGATACCTCCGGACGGGCGACATGGGTTTCATGCACGAAGGCGAACTCTTCGTCTGCGGCCGTATCAAGGACATGATTATCGTCCGCGGGCAAAACTATTACCCGCAGGATATCGAGGAAGTGGTGGAGAAAGCGTCCGGCCTGATCCGCACCAATTGCGTAGCTGCCTTCCAAATTCACGAAGATAGCGAGCCGGCACTGGCCGTGGTTGCCGAAGTCAAGAATTCTAAAGCGCTTCCGGAAGCGCTGAAGACCGCCACCGCAGTGCGGAATTATCTGAACGTGGAAGTAGCGCTGATTTCCTTCATAGCGCCCCGTGCGATTCCGAGAACCAGTTCGGGCAAGATCATGCGCCACAAAACCAAGCAGATGTGGCTGGACGGTCAATTTACGGTTCTCTCGGAGTTTTCGCGGGAAAAAGACGCAGGGGCCTTAACGCTCGATTCTGAAAGCCAGTCGCCTTTCAGTGTATTGAAGGCCCGGTACAACCTGACCGGCACGGAATCCTACAACCTCGTCGACGCAGGCCTCGACTCCCTGGATCTGGTTGCGTTCATGCACGAGATCAAGGAACTTTTAAAGGATAAAGGCGCCGATATGCTGGCCAGGCAGGTAGATACCGGTCTCATTCAGCGTGTCAGTGTAGCCGAGCTGTTTCGATTGGCCGAACAGTTGGAGCATGCTCCCGAGGAAGCGCTGGTTCTGCTGCGGCATTCCCTGACGGCTTTCCGCGAAGAGCAACGCGCGGCGGAAAAGCTGATGATGAGCAACGACCGGAAGCTCATCTTCGAGCCTCGGAAGCCGGCGTTATTGCCAGAGATACCGACCTTCAATCGTGTGCTGCTGACGGGTGGCACCGGCTTCATCGGGCCGTTCCTGGTGAAGAGTCTGCTGGAACAGACGAGCGCGAAGATCTATGTTCTCGTCAGGTCTTCTGATGAGCGTCAGGGCAGGGAAAGACTGCGGGCGGCGATGGAATCGATGGGCCCTTGCGCGGCTGAGCTGATGCAGATGTTCGAGGCTCGCGTGATTCCGGTTTGTGGAGATCTCGGGCAGCCCAATCTAGGGCTAACACCGAAAATCTGGGATTTCCTCGCGAGTGAAGTGGACACGGTGTTTCATAACGGCGCAACCGTAAACTACCTCTTCAACTACGACCGGATGCGTGACGCTAACGTGCAAGGAACGAACGAGGTCTTGCGATTGGCGTTCGAAAGACGGGCCAAGAGTTTCAATTATGTCTCTACCACCTTCGTGTTCGGGTGGGCTGTTAAGAAGGTGCTGTATGAGACAGACATGAACGAGGATATGGAGCTGCTCGATTTTGGATACAGCCAGTCCAAATGGGTAGCGGAACAGTTGGTTTTTGACGCGCGCCGCCGAGGACTTGAGACGCGGATTTTCCGGCCCGCGCTGGTTAGTCCATCCGTCATGGGCGGAGGCAACAATTTCGATATCGCCATTCGCTTAGTTGCGTTCATGGTGAACCACGGCATTGGAGTGGATGCGCTGAACCAGGTGAGTTTCGTTCCCGCTGATATCACGGCTAACAACATCGTCGCCATTTCCACTACGCCCGGCACCGCGAATCAGACTTATCATGTTACCCGGGACGATTATGCGAATATGCTGGATATTACCGGGCTGATCACGAAGGCGACCGGGCGACAATTTGAGATCTTTAGCCTTCCCGACTTCGTTCCCGAGCTGATCAGAAGATGCGGGAAGGAAGATCTGCTCTTTCCGCTGCTGGACTTTCTGGTGGGCTCCGTGGACAACATCTCGGCGATGGAGTTCAAACGCTATGACAGCTCCGGTTACCAAGCTGCCCGGGACGCGTCCGCATCGGGCCGGCCAGATCCGTCACTCGAAGATACGGTCAACGGGATCTTGAGATTCATGCAGCGCAAGGGAATCATCTCGGTTGCCACCCGCGAATTCAAGGCCGCCGCCACCGGCCGGTAGGGGTTACTGTTTCCGAAACACCATCTTCTCCTTTATTTGCTGGCCGGTTTCCAACATGCCCGTCGTGGTCAGCGTCATCTGTTGCCCATCGGCGGAAACCACCCACCGATCCTTCTGAGTAACCTTGTCGTCCCGCCGGTAAACCGCATCCACCGTGTGAGCATCGACAAGTTGGAGCGTCACGGTATCGTTGCGGGAGTTTTTCAGATCGTATTCCTTGCCGTCAAAACGGGCGGTATAGCTAAACTCACCCGAGAAACGGACCCCGTCCGTTCCGTCCGGCTCGATCTTGAGCGACAACCCTTGCCGCAAACGAGTCTTACTGAGATCCTCGGTCCACTCGCCGGCGAACAGGTTATCGGCGACCTTCGCGCCCCCGCTCCGCGTCCACACCGTGACCTGGGTGGCGTGGCCTGGCTGCTGTAGTGGTCATCGTTAACTCGTTACTATCAGCTCGAAAGTTTGTCGCGAACCGTCGCCACCACAACTCCGTCCTTCTTCTCTTTGACCTCGGCTTGATGCTTATCGATCCTGCGCAGCTCGATTTGATTAAACCCCGGATTGCCCTGTACCGGCGCTTCATGTCCGTGCCAGTTCGCCGTGAAATCGACGTGGGTGTCGCCTGAAATCACTACGTGCACTCCATCCTTGAGAGGCGTGATGGAGAGTTTGTTGGCGGGATCCAGGGTAGACTGCGCAGAGATGAGCGTCCAGGAGCCAATGCGGGGGTCCGCGGCGCCCAGTTGAATGGCGGCAAGCAGCCCGAGCATCGCGAGTTTGTGCATTGGTCCTCCTAAACCGATGGAATATTCAACCAATCTTCGCAGATTCCACCGGACGGACAGGTGAGCGCTGTAAGGTGTATGCTTACGACAGTGAATCGTCCCGCACCGTCACCTCGCTGTTCGGGTTCCAACGATTTCGCATAACATCATGAATCATGCGCATGTGCGCCATTTCTGGCTGGCCGGAGTAGTCCTTGTTGTCGTCCTCGCGCTTCTTCCATTTTCTTTTCACGCCGAGCGCCATCTGGAGACCGCAACCCGAGTGGAAGGGAGCGAAGCGGAAACTGTCGCGCAGGAGTTGGCCAGTCGTTTTCGTTCGCCATTCGTCGACCGCGTGGTTCTGGTGATTCAGGGACTCCCGCCTGTGGATTCGGCGGAGGGCGAGCAGGCGTTAGCAACAATCGCGGAGGGACTGAGAGCGGAACCCGGCGTGTCCGCAGTTGTTTCCCGTCTCGATTTGCGCGATCCGATTTTCCTAGGCAAGGGAGGGGGAACCTTTGTTCTAGTGGGACTCGCGTCGACCGACGGTCCCGTCGAGTCGCTGGTCCCCAAGCTTCACGAGCGCGCGAACGCTCTTCAAAATCAATTGCGGGGCCGTTATCCGGCGGTGAAGCATCGAACTGACAGGCGAGACGCCGCTTAATTTCGACATTCGGAAAGCGAGCGCCGACGACGTGCAACACGCCGAAAGTCTCGTGATTCCCGCGACACTCGCGCTTCTGCTGGTGGCTTTCGGAAGCGTGGTGGCGGCCGTGATTCCATTGGCCGTTGGCCAGCTTGCCATCGCGACCACTCTGGCGATTGCAGGATTCCTGGCGCTGCATTGGCACTTGTCCATTCTGGTTCAGAATATGGCCACGATGCTGGGGCTAGGCTTGGGGATCGACTACGCGCTTCTCATGGTCAGCCGCTTCCGGGAAGCGATTTCCGCCGGGCACAACGGACTCAGAGCCTCGGCGATCGCGGCACGTCAGGCAGGTCGTACGCTCCTGATTTCAGCCTCCACGGTAGCCATCGGATTTCTAGCCCTGCTTGACGGTTCCCATCAGCGAAGTCCGTTCCATCGGTGTGGCGGGATTCCTGGTGGCGGGAATGAGTGTGTTGCTTGCAACCACTCTGGTTCCGGCAGTGCTGGCCGTTCTCGGTCCGCGGATTAATGCTGGCCGGTTGCCCTTTACCGCGAGGTTGGATTCGGATCGGGCCGCACGCACGGGAAACCGCTGGAGGAAGTGGGGGAAGGTGATTGTCGCCCATCCCTGGCTTGCCATCATTCTGGCAGGCGCGCCATTGCTTCTGCTCGCCTCGCAGGCCGCGCGGCTCGACACCAGTCTCCCCAGAGGGGATTGGCTTCCTCCGGCGGCGGAATCGGTTCACGCGCTTCACACCCTGGAACAAATGGACCGCGGCTGGCATCGTCGAATCTTTGCGCGTGATTCTCGAACTTCCAAAGGATTCCATCGCGCAAACGGACTCGGGGTGGAATACACTCGATCGTTTCACCAAGCGGCTTGCGAGCGACCCTCGTGCCGACCGCGTGCTCTCTATCACGACGATGGCGGACGAGCAACCGGTCTTCCCTCGGCAACCTCTCGCGTGAGACGCGTCGAACGTTTCTCAGCCGCGACGGACGGGCGGCGCTGCTTGAGGTGTTACCCGCGGCTTCCGTTTCCCTGCGCGATCAGGTCAACTGGGTGCGGGAACTGCGGAAGACCGGCGCGGCGGCTCTCACGGGAATACCCGGCGCTACGCTACTGCGTTGGAGGCATCCCGGCGCTGAATGCCGATTATCAGACGATTGTCGAGGACCGGTTTGCTTCGGTAATGGCGCTGGTGGTGGTTGGGACGCTCCTGGCGCTTCTTGCCGGGTTCCGATCGCTTTTCGCCGCCGTGAAGGCGATCGCTCTGAACTTGCTCTCGGTTGCGGCCTCCTTCGGAGCATTGGTTTTAGTCTTTCAGGAAGGACACGGAAGCAGGTTCCTGGGAGTTCCCGCGGGAACGGGCAGCGTGTTCCCCATTGTGCCTATCGTCGCCTTTGCCATCGTCTTCGGACTGAGCATGGATTACGAGGTGTTTCTGGTCGCTCGAGTCCTCGAAGCGAGGAGGAGCGGGCTGAGTGAAATGGAGGCGATCCCCGAGGGGATGGCCAGAACCGCGGGCCTGATTACGAGCGCCGCCGCGATCATGATTGTGGTATTCGCGGCATTCACCTTCGGAAGCTTCCTGGTGGTTAAGATGATCGGATTTACGCTGGCGGTAGCCGTGTTTATTGACGCGACACTGGTTCGCATCGTGATCGGGCCTGCGCTTCTTCGTATTGCGGGCGATTGGAACTGGTGGCCTGGCGGGCTCGCCGCCCCACGCCGCGCACCAGTGATGGCGAGCGGCGAATGATGCACATCGATACGCGCAGTTGATTACTTCCGATCCGCGATTGCCCCGGTTGTCAACGTCTGCGCGACGCTCGAAATCTGCGCCGTGGTTTCGGCGTGGGATGCCTTGTAATGCGGCTCCTGACGCAGGAACTGATCAATGGACGAAATGCAGCGTAGGCTGTTATCGAGCTTCGGATTCGAACCTGCCACATAAGCGCCCAGCTGGATAAGATCTTCAGAATTGCGATAGAGGGCCATGGCTTCACGCACCTTGTTCGCCTGAGCCTGTTCTTCCGGTGTCGAGATCTTCGACGTCAGCCTACTAACGGATTGAAGCAGATCGATGGCGGGATAATGCCCCTTTTCGGCGAGCTTGCGCGACAAAATGATGTGCCCGTCGAGAATCGAACGTACCGCATCCGAAATTGGTTCATTAAAATCGTCGCCTTCGACCAACACGGTATAGAGGGCGGTGATGGAGCCGGGCTGAAAGTTGCCGGCGCGCTCGAAGACTTTGGGAAGAAGGCCGAACACGGACGGCGTGTAGCCCTTCTGACTGGGAGGCTCCCCGGCGGCGAGTCCAATTTCGCGCTGCGCCATGGCGAGACGCGTGACCGAATCCATGATGAGCAGAACGTCCAGCCCTTGATCGCGAAAATATTCTGCGATCGCCGTGCACGTCAGCGCGGCACGTACGCGTAAAGGGCGCCGGGCGGTCCGATGTCGCTACAACAACCACCGATCGTTTCAGGCCTTCGGGGCCAAGCTCGTGATCGATAAACTCGAGCACTTCGCGATTTCGCTCGCCAATGAGTCCAACCACCGTCACATCCGCGGAATTATGTTTCGCCAGACTGCCCAGCAGAACGCTTTTGCCAACGCCGCTACCGCCAAAAATTCCCACGCGCTGGCCTTTACCAATCGGCAGCATGCCATCAATGGCACGCACGCCCGTCACCAGACGCTCGGTGATGTGACGGCGATCCATGGGATTGGGCGGGGGCGCCTGCAGTGGATAATGAACGGCGGATTCGATGGGTGGCTGGCCGTCGATCGGCCGCCCGTAGCCGTCCAAAACGCGTCCGAGTAAACCCGGCCCGACCCGCAGGCTCGATTCTCCGGCGCGCGCAACAATTGAACTGCCCGCCACCAGTCCATCGGTTTCCTCCAGCGGCATTGAGAGCAGCTCGCCGTCGCGGAATCCGACCACCTGCACCAGAATCCGGCGATCACTTGACGATTCGATTTCGCACACTTCACCGACGGCCGCCAGAGGTCCCGTGGATTGCACGATCAGGCCGGTGACTTCGGTGACCACTCCGGTGCGGCGCAGAGGATCGATACCGCCGAGGGCGCGCTCCAAACCGGCCAGCGGAGATTTATCCGAGGAGGGGTTCATGCTCCCAGTCGGTCCGCGAGGCCGCGCTCAATTTCGGCGAGCTGGGAATCGATTCCGGCGTCGACGTTGCCGCGTCCGGTTTCGATGATGCAGTCGCCCGGCGTAAGGGTGGCATCGGTTCGAAACCTGAATCGCCCGCTGGTGCGGGAGATTCTTCAAGTCCTGATCCAGGCGCACGGCCATAGCCGGATGCACCCGCACCCGATGTACTTCCTGGCGGTCGAGCTTCTCGAGCACCACCGAGACGATGCTTTCGAGAATGTCCGGGGAGACCAGCAGTTCGCGATGCACGATTCGACGCGCGATTGCCACGGACAGCCGCAGCAGATCGGCTTGCGCTTCCTTGTACATGGCCGCTCGCATTTCGCGCCAGTCCGGCGACGGCGCGCGTAAGTTCCGCGCTCAGCGATTCTGGCTGGTTCTTCGAGCGCGGCGCGTGCAGCGGCTTCTCCCTCCAGGTACGCTCTCTGCACAGCTTGGCGGAGTTGCTCGTCGTCATGTTGCCGGGTATGCACCGGGGCGAGCCGGGTGAGCCGCGGCGGCCGGCATTTCTCGCGTAGCGCCCGCGTTCCAGTCAAAAGTCCGGAAAGAATTCGGCTCGTTTGATGATTCGGCGCGCAGCCATGATCCTAACCTTCTTCATCCATAAGCCAGGTTCGCAGGAGCTGGGTCGCAGTCGCCGGATCTTTCCGAACTTCCTGCCGCAGATACTTGGTCAGAGCTTCGCTCTTCGTAGCCGAAAGCATCGGAGCCTTGAGCGAATCGATGAGCCTCTGTTCCTCGGATAACTCGTCCGTCCGCCGCTGCGGACGACTTTCGGTGGCGAGATGGCGCGGAGCGGCTGGAGGCAGCGCAGGCACGGTTTCAGTGTACGTCGAAACGTTGCCGTCGTCCGCGCGCCGCGAACCAAATACCGGCGCCGATGATGAGCACTGTGCCAGCCGCGCCTCCCGCGATAATTTTGGGATCCAGCTTCTGATACCACAGCGCTTTATCGTGGCCGGCGGGTGAGCCGTTCTTCCGTACTGGGCGCGTCCGGCCGAATCCTCTCGGATGGATCCATCGAAGGGCAGCGTTTCGACAGTCAGCTGATCGCCTCGCGCTCGCATTGATCCCCGCGACGTTGGTTACCAGGTCCTTGATCACCGTAATTTTTTCTGGAGGCGGTGCGATAAACGTGCGGCTATAAGTCGGCGCCCTTCTTCACCCACTTCATCTCCTGATCGAACAGCACGGCGATCGGTGACGCGCTTCACCTCTCCGCGCGGATGCTCCACATGGCGCACCAAACGGCTGGTCTGATAATTGGTGTTCTCCGTGCGGCGCGTCGTGCCGGTGCGCGGCGGCGGCGCTGGCGGTGCGGCTCGGGAAGATTTGCGCGCGACCCGGGAATGCCCGCATTCGCGTGGCCTCCGTCGACGGATTCATCGGTGCGCTGCGACGAGACAATCACGGATTTGGTGGGATCCAGCACCTCTTCGCTTTCTTCCACGCCTGAAAAATCGCACTCCACCGAAACGCCGGTCCGGTAATTCCCGGCGCCCAGCACTGGATCCAGAGTCTCATCGAGCTTCTTTGCCAGCTCATGCTCGATATTGACTTGATACTCGAACTGGCTGTCGGAAGCGGAGCCCAACGCGTCCGCGTTGCGAGGCTTGTTGAGCAGATCGCCGTGGGAGTCGACAATGGTTACCTGCTGCGGCGACAAACCCTCGACGGCGCTGGCCACCAGATGCGCGATCGCGGCGACATTGGCCGGGGCAGAGCGACGCCGAGCGCCGCAGATTCAGCAGCACGCTGGCCTTGGCGGGCTGACGCGATTCGACAAATACGGAATCTTTCGGGAAGGTAAGATGCACACGCGCTTTTTCGATTTCGCCCAGGGACGAGATGGTCCGTTCCAGTTCGCCTTCGAGCGCGCGCCGGTAGTTCACTTGTTCCGCGAAATCGGTGGTGGCGAAATTGGTTTGATCGAACAGCTCAAACCCGATGCGTCCGGATTTCGGAAGCCCTTCGCGAGCCAGCAGCAGCCGCGCTTCCGAGGATTTGTCGGCCGGGACCATGATCGTATTGCCGTCGTCCTCGAGCCGGTACTCGATGTTGCCTTCCTTGAGTTTTTGAACGGCCTGCGCGGCGTCTTCGCCGGCCATGCCGCGATAGAGAGCTTTGAAATTCGAGTCGGTGGCGCCAGTTCGAGATCGCCAGAAATGCGCCGACGCCGCGGCAGCACGGCCACGAAGATGGGAGCCTTTTGAAAGGCCGACATCGAGCCCCAGACTTTTTTCAGTTGATCCAAACCAGTTCTCCCGTTCTATCCGAAACTAATCAGGCATCTTCATGACTTCTTGATACGCCTGCACAACCTTATTGCGGACCTGCACGAACATGTCGAAGGACAGGCTGGACCGCTGCACCGCGAGCATCATGGTGTGCGGATCGTCCTTCTCTCCGGAGAGGAACTGGTTGATGGAAGTGTCCGCGTCGCCCTGTAAATGCGAGACATTCTGGACGGACTGCTGAAGAATCGAGCTGAACGCGTCGCGATCCCGCGGCGCCGCCCGTGGCCGGCGCGATCGGCCCCGGAAGCGGAATGTTTTGGATCGACTTGAAATGGGGAGATGGTAGGCATCTGCGAGTTCCTTTTACTTGAGAAGTCGAGCGAGCGCTGGATCATATCCTTCACCGCGGAAATGGCCGCGACATTGGCCTGATAGCCGCGCGAGGCGTTCATCAGATCGACCATGTCTTCGGCCGGATTGATGCGCGGGAAAGCGACATATCCATCTTTATCCGCGTCCGGATGTCCGGGCATGTAGCGTTTTTCGGGATCGCGCTGGTCGACTGAAATGCTCGCGACTTTGACGCCCTGCCCGTCGAGCGCGGACTGAAATTCGCTGCCGAAGGGTGAAGCGACGGCGGTGCTCGCAAATACCACGTCCTTGCGGCGATACGGTCCGCCTCCGGCAGTGCGCGTCGTTTCCGAGTTGGCGAGGTTCTCGGCGAGAACTTCGGCTCGCGCGCGCTGCGCGTCCATGCCGGAGGCGGAAACGGACAGAGTTCCAAACAGGCTCATGAGGTGCGTCCTTCAGTGATGGCTTCGCGAAGTTCGTGAATATTTCCGCGCAGTAATTGGGTCACGATGTTGAAGCGGATGTCGTTTTCGGCCAGCAGGCGTGCCTGATGGTCCAGATTGACGTTGTTGCCGTCGTTCTTGGTGGGGAGGCTCTCGGCTCGATGACGGAGGGCGTCGAGCCGGACGCCCGGTTTAGCTCACTCTGAAAATCGATGTCCTGAGTTTTATAGCCGGGCGTGTCGGCGTTGGCGATGTTCCGCGCCACCAGCTTTTGGCGTGCGCTAAGCAGCGTCGAGATATTGCTCCAGCTTCGATAGACCGTCCAGCCATGAAGCAGTAAGGAAAGCAATTCGCGTGCCAATCGGAACTGCATATAAATCAAGAGCGCAATGCAAGGATCGGAAGCCAAGATTTTGGATCAGGCGGTTACGGTGAGCATGTTTTCGGCATCTGTCATCATCTGGTTGATCACGCTGATGACTTCCGCGGACGCCTGAAAGGCCTGCTGATACTGGATCAGGTTGACGGATTCGGTGTCGAGCGAGACGCCTTGCGATTTGGGTGCGATTCGCCTGCGCCTGCTGGAGGAGCAGTCGTGGATTGCGTGAGGCCCGATTGCTGCGTGTCGATAGTGCTGGCAGCGTTGCTCTCGGCGGTGCTCAGAAAGCTGTGAAGTTTTGCGCCGTTGATCTGGGTCGCGGCGCGTGGTGCCCGCGCCGATGGTAGCGAGATTCGCCGCGGCGTTCGGATTTGCCGTCAGTCGCATTCGACAGAGTCGGTGGACGTGTAGCGATGTATTCACCTGCAGCGACTGTGCGATGTTGGTCGGATCCCCGGAGCCATACTGAAACAGACGGTGTAGCGCCGCCCAGCGTCAGTTGACTGAATCCGCCAGGCCCTGCGCCAGTTGATTCAGCGCGCCCTGCTGGCTGCCGTTGCCGATCAGCGATGGGCGCGAAGTTATTCACAAAGTTGATCACCCGCCGAGCTGGCCGCCGGTGATGGAACTGGTAACATCCTGGCCCTGTCGCGTCCAGAATCTGGAGCGTCGGGTTGCCTTGCGGATATGCGGCGCACCGGCCGCCGGCCCCACAAGATTCGCTTGCAGATTGAATTGCTGAATTCCCGTCGAGCAGCGGCGTACGATCCGCTCATCAGAATCGATATGCTGCCGTTGCTGTTTACCTGCGTGCTGATCGGAGCCAGGTTGGAGAGCGACTCCAGCGCCGCATACACCTGCGCCTGCGTCGGTGGCGCCCGGCGCTACACCATCTGCGATCTGCTGGTTATACTGCTGGACCTCGCCCACCAGTTGATTGATTTGCGATACCGCATTCTCGGCGCCTGCGATTGCGCGTTGGTCACCGTCTGCTGCACGGTTTGGGCCGCGCTACTGATACTTGCCGGCGAAAGCTGGGCGTTCTCGATCACCGCGTTTTGCGAAGCGGTCGCGTTGGGCGACGGGGCCAGGGTGGAAAAGCTCTGCCAACAACTGGGTGAGAGAACCTAGAGTGCCCGATGATCCGGAGACGTCGTTCAGATCCATGACCTGCGCACAGCGGAAGCGTTATCGGTGAACGATTGATATTGTCCGGTTTGGCCCTGCTGATCCCAGACCGCCTGCTCCGCGAACTGGCTGCGCGTGTCGCCGCTATCGATGCTGACACCGCCGGCCGACCCATTGGCGAGATCGAAGCCATCACTTTTGGGCTCCACAACCTGGGCCGCGTATCCTGGCGTGGTCTGATTGGCGAGGTTCTGACCGGTGATGCCGATGGCCTGCGAGTCCGCATTGAGCGCGCTAGCGGCCATCTGGAGAGCTGCGTTTAAGGAAATCATGGCAATTTACAACGCCCGTTCTAAGCCGGTTGGCGTATAGCCGAGGACACAGTCCGTTTTCGATTGTTCGCGGGCTTGCTCTAACGCGGCAGCTTGCCGCAGCATAGATCGAACCAGATCCAGGCGCGCCCGCAAAGATGCCAGGCGCGGCGTCATCACGGGGTTAGCCGCCAGGCACGAGCGCTCGCGCCAGGCCCATTCCATCTCAGCGGTGAACTGCGGCAGGCCGCTCCGCATGGGCGTGAGCAGCAGCGCGTGTGCCTGCTCGACGGACGCTTCCACGCGATCCAGCCAGGCGGTAGTGTAAGCTTCGGAGCGATCCTCTTTGGGGTGATCCGCCGCTGACCGCGGACGCGTTAACATTCCGGTCAGGAACCATGGGTCGGATCCGTGTCCTGATCGACGATGGCTTGACTCAATTTGGCCGGATCGACGACATATTGACCCGATTGGTAGAGCTGTTTGAGCTGTGCGACCTGCTGTGCCCGCTGGTCGCCGGCGATTCCCATCACCGAGGCTGCGGTTTGCGCGACATCGGAGACGTCCACGCGGTCCAAACCGAATTGTTGCGAACTCAGACTCCTGCAGACGCGCCGGATTTCTGGCCTACGCGCGCAGTCTGGCTGGCATTCTGCGTCTGTCCGATGTTGTCTTGTGTCCCTGGTCCGATTTTCATGCAAGTCCCTTACTGCACTGTTAAAGATACACTTCCAATCTAGTGATTCGGCCACATTTTGCGTTTTCAATCAAGTTTTTTGACAACCGGCGGGTAGATCATAGGCAATCCAAGTACCATACAAAAAAACTTTCTAAATTCAGCGAAGTGCGGCGATACACTCACTGAACGCAAGTGGGCCCAGAACGGGCAGCGGCGTTCGAAAGCATTCGATTCATAAAAGGAGAATCCAAATGAGTAGTCGCAGTATCTTTGACGTCCGCGATGCAGGCCAACCTGTTTTCCTCTGGACACGATTAATTCGCAGATCCAGACCGCGCAGAAGATTTGTCCACCGGCAAGGCGGTCAACTCGGCCGCGGACAACGCCACGGCATTTTTCGAAGCGCAATCAGCCACCAACGAGGCCAGTCAGTTAGGCAACCTGAAAGACGCCATGGGGCAGGGACTGCAGGTTGTGCAGACGGCCCTCGCGACCATCACCAGCGCCACCAGCCTCCTGCAGCAGATGCAGTCCTTGGCGCAACAGGCGGAGTCCACCACCGACACCACGCAGATCACCAACCTGCAGACGCAGTTCAACCAATTGCAAGGCCAGTTGAATCGAACTCACGCAGAACGATGCCAACTATCAGGGCACCAACCTGTTGAGCGGCGTGGCCGGCAACAACCTGGTCATCAACTTTAACGCGGACGGAACCAGCACCATCACCATCTCGGCAACGGATACGACCACGGCGACCTATCAGCCGTGCCGCGGCCACCACTTGGGCCACCGGCGGCAACACCGCCATTCAGGCGTCGGAAACCGCGGCGTCCAGCGCCGTCACAGCTTACAACGGCCTGTCGCAGACGCTGGGTTCGTACAGCGCTCTGATCACGACCCGTCAGAACTTCACTACGCAGCTGTCGAACATCTTCACCACGGGCGCGAATAACCTAACCAACGCGGACCTGAACCAGGAGAGCGCGGACCTGTTGGCCTTACAGACCCAGCAGGGACTCAGCATCAGCGCTCTGAGCATCGCCAACCAGTCCAACCAGTCGATTCTGCGCCTTTTTCAGTAACGAACTGGAGGGAGCGGAACTCGGGTTCGGATAGCAGCAACCCAGACAGCCGAGGGGTGGACAAAACCGTCCCCTTCGGACGAGTTCGGGTCAACAGTCTAACAGCAGAATAAAAATAGGGGACGGATCGGGACTCGTCCCCTATTTCTGCTTTGCGACTTAAGAAGTTACGGCTACGGCTGGATGGTTTGCAGGAGCGTCTGGATCATCTGATCCTGGGTGGTGATGACGCGGGAGGCAGCGGAATAACCGGCCTGGAAGTTGATCAGATTGGTGAACTCGGTGGCCATGTCGACATTCGACGATTCGAGCGACTCGCCGAGAATCTGACCCGCGCCGCCCGCTTGCGCCACTGACGGCGGCAGCGTTACGGTGTTGGCGCCGGCAGTGAAATCGTTGCTGCCAACGCTTATCAGAGAATCGGGGTTCTGCACGCCGGCTACCGCGATCTGCCCAATCTCGGACTGTACGCCGTTGGAAAACGTCGCCATGATCACACCGCCGTTGGCGATCTGGATGCCCGATAGCGTGCCTGCCGCGAGACCATTCTGGGTAACGTTGGTGACGGCCGACGTTTCACTGTACTGCGTCAGACCGGAGACGCCGCCAGTGGCGGGAGTACCAGAGGGAGCGGTGGTCCAGGGGCTCCAGGTAATCGTCGGTTGATTCGGAATTCCGCTGGCCGTGGTGTACGTGAGGCCCGTGATCGTAATGGCCGCCGGCGTCGAGGGAGATAGCTGGCCGTTAGTGAAGGTCAGCGTCGTGGTGGAGAGTAAGGAGTTGAGATTGGAGCCGTTCTGAATGCTCGGGTCGGTGGAGCTAAGCGACAGGTCCCATTGATTCGGGGTGGTCGCGTCTTTGGTCATCGTCAGATTCAGTTGGTGGCTGCCACCCTCGGAATCGTATACGGTAACCGGAACGGAGAGCGCGTCACCGGCCGCTGCCGCAGCGTTCAAGTTCGCCGAGATGCTCAGCGTACTGGTGGCGACTGCCGGGACAGTGGTTCCCGCCGGGATCGTGATGTTGCCCACCACGCCACCGGTATTCACCTGGCCGGTTGTCGGATCCAGACTCCAACCCTGTACGTTGGCCCCGTCCGAGGTTTGGAGCGTCCCATCGGCGCCAATCTGGAAGGATCCGTCGCGAGTGTATTCATAACTGCCAGGCGAAAGCGTGCCGTTGCTTCCGGCGGGGGCCAGCAGAAAGAATCCGTTCCCTTGAATCGCCGCGTCCAAAGGATTCCCAGTCGTCGTGATTCCGCCTTGGCTGAAGTTGGACTCTGTGGTAGGCCCTTGCACACCGTTGCCGATCTGGGTGGTGTCGGTGGTGACGGCGCCCATCACGTCCTGGAAACTAATCTCCGAGGTCTTAAACCCGGTGGTGCTCATGTTTGCAAGGTTATTGCCCACCACGTCCATCGCGTTGGAATAAGCTTGCAAAGCCGAAAGTGCTGCATCAAAAGATCCCATTGTTCCCTTCCTTATTTGATATACATGCTGATTTTCATTCTTCTTGACGGTCCATTTGCCGTCGGTCGTTATAAGTTACGTGCTGATTACCGTTCCGCTGGAGGTTGTAGTGTCAGTCAGATTCGTGAACGCCGGTTGAAGTCCCGCCGCTTCGAGTTCCGCATTGACCACTTCGGGGTTCGATCCCTCATAAGCGATGAATGCCGGAGTTTTCACCGAACCGCCCTCACTGACCAGCTGGCCACTCGTTAACGCGGCCCAATAGCTGTTGAATTCGGTCTGATTGTATCCGGGCTCCTGTTCCGCGGCTACTTGATTCTGGGTTTCAATATAGGTGCTGTAACTTGATCCGCCCGGGCCGGCTTGCAAAATCGCCATTTGTGTAGCCGTCGCACCAGGGCCGCCGAAAGCGCCGTTTCCTTGCGTGCCTGCCGCCGAAGGCGTTACCGACGCCGTGGTGCCGTAACCGGAACTTTGACTTCCTACTTGTGTAGGATCGTTTTGTTGAGTAGGAGTGCTTGGCTGCACAGAAGCGCTTTGTTGTGTAGGAGTGCTTGACTGGGCAGTGCTTTGTACGGCAGCAGTTTCCGCGGTGTTGGTTGACGATCCGCTAGAGGTTGAAGTTGAAGTTGCAGTGTCAGGCAGATTCGTGAACGCCGCCGGAAGCCCGGCTGCTTCGAGTTCCGCATTGACCACTTCGGGGTTCGATCCCTCATAAGCGATGAATGCCGGAGTCTCTACCGAACCACCCTCACTTTCCAGCTGGCCGCTCGTTAATGCAGACCAATAGGTGTTGAATTCAGCCTGATTGTATCCAGGCTCCTGTTCCGCGGCTACTTGATTCTGGGTCTCAATATAGGTGCTGTAACTTGATCCACCTGGGCCGGCTTGCAAAATCGCCATTTGTGCAGCCGTCGCACCCGGGCCGCCGAAAGCACCGTTTCCTGAAGTGCCCGCCGCCGAAGGTGTCACTGCCGTCGTAGTGACGTAACCGGAACTTTGGCTTCCTATTTGTGTAGGATCGCTCGGCTGCGTGTTATTGCCCGTCATGGCGCTCATCACATCCTGGAAATTGGCATCTGAGGTCTCAGAGCCGGTGATGCCCAGGCCTGCGGGAGGGGCCGGCGCGCCAATCGCATTGGAATAAGCCGGCGGAGCCGAAACTGATGTGTCAATGGGTCCCATGATTCCTTCCTGTTGTGACGTATTACTTGTCTTTTCCTGCCACCGGCTCTTCTTCTTGAGCCGGAGTTTGCGCAAAATGCGAAACCACCATTTTGGCCAGTCCCAGGCCGCCTTGCGCGGCAAGCGCGCTGGCGAATTGCTGTTGGGCGAGATCCATGGCCTGGGTGTTAGCCTGATCTTCGTCGTCGTCTCCGGTGCCGAACCAGCTCTCGTCCGGATCGTGCGACGACTGCAGCATCTGCTGCATCATCAGCGCTTCAAACTGCTGCGCCGCCGTAGCCAGATCCCTGTGGCCAGCGGCCGAAATGTTCGAATAGCCTCCATCCAGACTTCCTACTGAAGGCGACATGCTGAGAGGAGGAATTGTTCCGGCCATCTAAATCACCTCAAGTTCCGCGTCCAATGCACCGGACGCCCGAATATTCTGGAGGATCGCGATAATGTCTCGCGGGGTCGCACCGATCGCGAGCAGCGCTTTCGCAAGGTCCTCTACAGTGGCGCCCTTCTGCAGTTGGATGTGCTTGGCCTTTTGTTCGGTAGCGTTGACGGTAACCTCTGGCACCACAGTGGTCTGCCCGCCCTGCGAAAGCGCACCGGGCTGCGATACCACGTAGTGCGTCTGGATTTCGACACTGAGCGAGCCGTGCAGGATCGCTACCGGCGCGATGGTCACATCGCCTCCAATGACGATAGTTCCAGTGCGCTCATTCACCACGACGCGAGCGGCTACATCCGTCTCGACCTTGATTCCCTCGATCTCGGCGATGAATTCACTGCTGCGTCCCCGGTATTCGGTGGGGACCTTCACCTGCACCGTACCGCTGTTTTCGGCCAGCGCGATGGCACCTTGTCCACGAACGGCGGATTGTTGATTAATCTGCTCGACGATGCGCTCAGCGGTTGTGAAATCGGCATGATGCAGCATCCAGCGCACGGATTCGACGGGCACCACCGACGGCGCCGGGCGCTCGACGATGCCGCCTTCCGGAATGCGTCCCGCGGTCGGGTGATTCACCACTTTCGAGGTTCGCCGCGCCACCCGCGGAGAATCCTCCGGTCACAACCGAGCCTTGCGCGGTCGCGTAAACTTGTCCGTCGAGGCTGCGCAGAGGACTGACGATCAGCGTGCCTCCCTGAAGTGTCGCGGGCATCGCCCATGGCGGAAACCAGCACGTCCACTTTCATGCCTGGGCGCGCAAACGGCGGGCAGCATCGCGGTAACCATCACGGCCGCCGTGTTCCTCACCTGAATGGCGGTGGGCGAAACGGTGACGCCCATGCGCTCGAGCAGATTGGTCAAGCTTTGCGCCGAAAAGACTGTCTGCTGGCGTGTCGCCCTTGCCGGCCAGACCGACCACCAGTCCATAGCCAACCAGGTGGTTATCGCGGACGCCCTCGATACTGGCGAGATCCTTCAGGCGCGCGGCGCGAGGCCGTCTGGCGCTACCGCAGAGCAGCAGGCGAAGGCGGTCGGGATGGACAGAAGTTTATTCATAGGAATTCTAGATGGGCAGAATGCTCATCAGCCAGCGGTACAGAATGAAGGGACGCCGGATCGCGTCGCCCACCACGCCTTTGCCGTTCACCTGAACTTCGAGTTGCGCCAGGTTGCTGGAGAGAACCGTATTGTTGGCCAGGTCGGCCGGACGCGCAACGCCGCGCACGGTAACCACCTGTTTTTCGGAATTGACTTGAATCTCTTTGGTGGCTTCGAGTACCAGATATCCGTTGGGAAGAACGTGGGTCACGCGCGCGGCGAGCACGGTCGTGATGGTGGCGGTGCGGGTGGTGGATCCGGCTCCCGTGAGGTGCTGGCGGAACTGGCGCCGAGTAAATTCGCCAGTGCGCCGGTCGGGCGATTTTATGCCCGCGAGTTGAGTGATATTGGCCGACAGGCTGGATGCTGCGGCTGGAGGCCAGATTGCCGCCCGACACCGCTGAAATATTTTCAATTACTTGAATGGAGACCAGATCGTTGACGTTGCGGGAGCGGACGTCGCTGGCCAGATCGCCCAGCGATGACGATGGCGACCCACAAGGAGCCGGGCGATTCGGGTTTCATCGTATCGGTGCTGTGCATCGCTTCCTGGATGTACTTGTCGAGCGCGGAGAGCTGCGGCTTGGATGGCTGTTTCTTCTTCCTTTGTCGTCGCCGGCGCAAAGCGAGGCTGGACAAAACAGAGCGATGCGATGATCAGTAATTTCATGGCTTGTTCCCGGTGGTTTGAGATGCAGCGCGCGAGCCGCTTTCGATCAAGACCTTACCCTCGCCGATAACTTGCGCGAAGAGAATTTTGTGGCTCTCCGGATTGAGCACGGGAATGACTTCTCCGATTCGCCCATTGCGTTCGGCTACACCGGAAGGCTCAGCGACACGGCGTCGCCGCGGTATTCCGCGATGGCCTGCTCACCTTTCAGAACGGCTGCGGGCTCGGCGAGCATGGCGCGCGACGATGCGGCGTGTTCGCGGAAAGTGTACGCGTCGCGACCTTCCCGATGACACTGCTCGCGCTGCCCTTGCAGCTTTCCGACGGAAATCCGACGTAGGACTTCCTCGCTGAACTGCGGGCTCGTGATCGGCTCTTCCGGCCGTATGGTCTCGTGCCGCGGTCATCCTGTTGCACGGAACCGTGATCCTCACCATGGCCCAGATCGAAAAGCATGGTTCTCATCATGCCGCACGCACACCGCGCCAGCGCGCGATGGTTTGTCCGTTGGCCGGCGGGGTAAGGCCCTTCCAGTCGAATTCCATCTCGCCGTCGGGAACGGGAAAATGGCTCACGTCGACGATTTCGAGGTTGGCGTCCTGCGGTCCCGGCGCTCGCGTCCAGTGCTTTCCGCATCGCGCGCATCACGGCGTCCGCGATCGAGCGCGTGCGTGGCGGGAAGCGTCCGCGGCGAGCTCAGAAATAAGAGAGGGAGGTAAAACATTATCGCTCGATGTTGTTGACGTCCTGATACATGTCGTCGGCGGCCTTCACCACTTTGGAGCTGGCTTCATAGGCGCGCTGCGCGACGATCAGGTTGACGAACTCGTCCACCACGCTGACGTTGGATTGTTCGATGTAGCCCTGCATGATGGTGCCGTTGCCTTCATTGCCCCCGGGATTGCCGACGATCGGCTCGCCCGACGCGTCGGTGGGCTGATAATCGCTGGCGCCGAGGCTGTTCAGTCCGGCTGGATTCGCGAAAGTTCGCAAGCTGGATCTGCCCCGCCTTCTGCGCGGAGGTCTGGCCGGGCGCGGTATAGCTGACCGTGCCGTCGGTCGCGATCGGTGATCGATTGCGCATTCGATGGGATGGTGATGCTGGGCTGCAGCAGATTGCCGTTGCTATCCACGACGTTGCCGGTGTTATTCACCTGGAAGCTGCCGGCGCGCGTGTACGCCAGTTCGCCGTTGGGCAACTGAATCTGGAAAAATCCATTGCCTTGAATCACCATGTCCAGAGGATTGTCGGTCTCGGTGAAGCTGCCCTGCGTGAACAGAATGGAGTTGGCGGCGGTACGCGTTCCCAGGCCCACCTGCAGGCCCGATGGGAACCGTCGTCTGCTGTCCGGCAGCGGCGCCCGGCTGCAGCAGGTTCTGATACATCAGGTCCTGAAACTGGGCGCGCCGCGATTTGTATCCCGTGGTGTTGGCGTTGGCCAGGTTGTTGGCGATGTTGTCGAGATTGGTCTGCTGAGCGTTCATTCCGCTCGCGGCACTATAGAGAGCACGAATCATTTGGGTTCCTTTATTTACGGGTTCAACTTTCGCGACTTCCGAGATAGCTTGTTTATCCATGTCCGCGCCAAGCATGATGGCCTTCTGTAACATTTCGAACTGGCGCATGACGGAGACCAGTCGCACGGCGCCTTCGGCGGGTCCCGCGTTCGATTCCTCCAACTGGCCCTGATGAACTTCGGTGGCAACGGCCGGTTTGGCGATGATGCCGACTGCCGCTCTGGAAATAACTTTGTCCGGCCTTCACCAATTGAGCGGGATCGGAAAACTCGACGACGGAGAGTTGCGCCACTGGATTTCCGCCCTGCGTCACGCGCCCCGCTGATCGATTTGATAAGGTTGCGTGGGGTCGAGTTTTACCGGATTGCCGCCGGCATCGAGCACCGCTCGATCCTCCGCCGCGACCAGGTCGCCTGTTGACGTCACCTTCAAACTTCCGTTGCGCGTATAGAGCGTGCCGGAGGAACCGCGGACCGCGAGAAATCCTTTGCCGACCAGCGCGATATCCGAAGGATTGCCGGTGGGCTGCGGCCGTGCCCTGCGAAAAATCGACCCAAGTGGACTTGATCCACGGCTGGGTCTGTGCCGCGTTCGCGCCGGACCGGAGGCTTCCTTACCGACGCGTAGAGACTGTACATTTCCCGATCGGATTTGTAACCGCTGGCTCGACGTATTGGCGAGATTATTCGCCAGAATGTCCAGCTCCTGCATGCGGGCGCGCATCCCGCTGGCGGCAATGGCAGAGAATTATCCATCTTTGAAGTGAGGCGAAAGGCACGCAGTGTGCCAATCGGTGATGTGCGGCAATAGCCTGTATTTACGCGACAAGCGAGCTTGCCAGGCGTGAGTTCCGGGACGAGAATCGGACATGGAATTCGCCCGGAAGCAAAATTACGTCCCGTAATCGCGCTGGAGTGTGCCGATAACTAAAGATTTTGTTTTGGCGCGCGGCGTGCATTCCCGGGACCATGCGAATATCGATCCCAGCCAGTGCAGCGCCGGCGCCATCGGCGGCCAGCCTTCGCGCGGCTCGCTTAGGACAGCAGAGCAGCGACACCGGCGAGTCCTTTCAACCAGCATGGGACAGTGCGATGAAATCCGCGACTCGCGGGACATCGGCGAGTCCGGGACAAAAGTCGGCGCCAAATCCCGGGCCGAAATCGAAGACGGCCAAAGAAGACTCGTCCGACTCGGAGCCTTCGGGAAATCCCGCTCCCAAGCCGGGGCTCGGCAAGAGCGCCCAAGGGCCCGATGGCTCGACGGAGAAATCGAATCCTGCGCCAGTCATCGCCGCTATCGATCCCACGCCTGTGGTAGATGAAGCCTTAATGTTGAAGACCGCCGAAGCGCCGGCCAGCCAACCGACACCGGCTAGCCCACCGTCACCGGCTAGTGAGCCGCATTCCAATCCAGAACCGGCAGCAGTACCTGTCCAGATTGTCGCGCTGCCGCAACCGGTGGCGGCGCCCTCAGTCTCTGTTGCCGCTCAGGGTCCCGCCACTCCGCCAGCGGAGTCTAGCGAGGACGATTCTCGGGAGCCAGTGGACGCTGGCAATTTAATATTTCAGTTGTCTCTCGACCCGTCCGAACCCGCGCAGAAGGCGCGGATCGCGCAGACGGCAGAGGAGAACGAAACGACGGCATTCCTTAGCGGGGAGGATATTCCGTCAAATCCACCAGCGCAGCCCAGCGCATCCGGATCGGACACGAAAAGTCAGGATCAGCAGGAACAGCAGTCGCCCTTCTTGCCACAGATTTCGCCCGCCGGGATCGATGGCACCATCGCATCGCAATTCGGATTTCAGACTCCCTTGTCATATGCCTTGCAGACTTCAGCGCCGAAAACCGAAAGCATCGCAGCGCCCGCATCTTCACGCCATGGCTGAAAATGCTTCCGCTCCCGAGCTGCCCATGGCCCCGTCGATCGATCATGTCGGACTGACCCTCCGGGGCGCAGACAACCAGGTAGTGCGCGTGGAAATCAGTCAATCGGGAGAGCTGGTTCAAGTTGGCGTGCATACTGGCAACACCGATCTCGCGAGCGAACTGCGCGCCTCTGTTCCTGATCTGATGCACCGCTTGGATCAACAAGGATACGAATCGCGCGTGAGCATGCCGGCGTCTTCGTTGTCGTCCCTGGCCGCGCCTGTGGTTGCCAGCGCGCACTCGGAGTTTCGATCGGGCACGGACCAGAACGGCAATGCCAAATCGAGCAACGATGCCGCACCGCAGGAAGAGTTGCGGCAGCAGCGACAGCGCAATCCCCAACGGGCCTGGCGCGAATTGGCATCCCAACTGCAAGAGGACTAGCATTCCTAAGCGTTCAGAATCTGAAAGGAAGGTAAAACTATGGCCAGCCCCGTCTCAGCCGTGACATCCGCGAACAATCCGGCTTCAACCGGTTCGACCAGTAATTCCTCAACAAGTTCCGACCCGAACCAGCAGATTAGCGAGGCAACCTTTCTCCAGCTCCTGGTCGCACAGTTGCAGAATCAGGATCCATTGCAGCCCATGGATGGCATGCAGTTTGTCACGCAATTGGCTCAGTTTAGCCAGTTAGAGAGTGTTTATGGCATTCAGAAGCGATACCGACAACCTGGTTTCCGACGTCAGCGGCACATCGAGCTCGACCAGCGGAACTAGTTCGCCGGCGGGCAGTTAAATAATGCTGGCTCAATTGGAAGCACCAAAGGCTAAATCAGTCGTGTCCCCGGCATCTTCACCCGCTGAGATCGAGCAGGTTGCGGCGAATCCGTCCGGATCGGCGCCTGAATCGGCATCCGGTCATGCGATCGGTTCGGCGCACGATGCGCCGCCGGAATACGCGCATCTTGCGGACATCCCTCTGCAGCTGGAGGCGATGCTTGGCCAGCTCACTATGAACATGCGCGCGGTGGCGAGCCTCCAAGAAGGCTCGGTGCTCACGCTGAACCGCTCGGCCGGGGACAACGTGGATCTTTTCGTCGCCGGAGTAAACCTCGCCTCCGGGAGAGATTGTCGTGATTGAAGACGCCCTCGGTCGTGCGCATCACGGATCTGCTGACGGGGGAGTAATGCATGGAAGATATGTACCGCCAGTTCTTCGGTGTCCTGCTGGTTCTGGGAATTCTGGTCGCCGCCCTCTACCTGTTGAAGCAGCGCGGACTGGCACGTTTCACAGGTCTCGCGTGGACTCGCTGGTCCGGGCCGCGTCATGAAGGTTTTGGAACGGGTTCCCTTGACGGCGCAACACGCGGTGCACTTGGTACAAATTGGCCAGCGGCGCGTCCTGATCGCTTCCTCGCCGCGCTCCTGCCAGCTGATCACAGAGATTTCCGAGCGGGACTCGTTCCCCACAGCCGACCAATGAGACGTCTCTTCCGCGGGGTGTTTTCAATCATAGCGGCAAGCCCCCTGCTGTTCGCCGCAAAGCAAACCGCCCACACGAACGCAGCGAACTTTCCCAGCCAGGCGAACTTGAGCACGTCGATGCAGATCCTTCTGCTGATGACGGTGCTTACGCTATTGCCGGCGCTGGTGGTCTGTCTCACGCCATTTCTGCGGCTCTCGATCGTGCTGCACTTCCTGCGCCAGGCGCTCGGCACGCAAACGGTTCCCTCCAATCAGGTGCTGGTGGGCCTTTCTTTGTTTCTGAGCCTGATCGTCATGCAGCCAGTGCTGTCGAACATTTACACTTCGGCGTGGAAGCCGCTCGAAGAAGGAACCATCGGATATCAGGAGGCGTTGGACGCCGGCTCCGCTCCGCTACGGCAGTTCCTGTTGCACTTCGCCCGGGAAAAAGACATCCAGTTGTTCCTCGAAATCAGCAAGTCGCCCGCTCCCAAGACACCCAACGACCTGTCGCTCTCGATCCTCGGACCGGCTTATATTCTCTCGGAGATCAAAGTCGCCTTCCAGATCGGCGCGGTGCTGTTTCTGCCGTTCCTGGTGATTGATATCGTGGTCGCGTCGGTCAGTCTCTCGGTGGGAATGGTGCAACTTCCTCCGGTAATGATCTCGGCGCCATTCAAAATTCTTCTGTTTGTCGTGGTGGACGGCTGGACGCTGCTGGTCGGATCACTGATGAAAGGATTAACCCAAACATGACATCCGCGCAAGTCGTCGAAGTAGTACGAGGAGCCCTGATGACGGCCTTTTGGCTGGCGCTGCCTCTGCTCGCGATCGGGTTCGTCGCCGGTATCATTATCAGCCTTACCCAAGTGCTTACCTCGATCCAGGACACGGCCGTCAATTCGGTCCCGCGCCTGCTGATCTTCCTCGGCGCCATCCTGCTGCTGCTGCCGTGGATGGTGAGCCGCAGCACCTCTTACACCGCCGACCTGATCACTAACGTCGGCCGGTATGCCCGTTGAAACATCCCAACTTCTGGCTTACGTCTTCGGATTCGCGCTCGTCGCCGCGCGCGTAACCGGAGCCTTCTACTTCGTCCCGATTCCGGGCATCGATCAAGTATCCTGGCAGGCCAAAACCCTGTTGATTCTGGCCATCACTTTCTCTTTGTTCACGCTGTGGCCCAGGCCCGATCCCGACGCAGCACGCCATCGCGGCGGTGATGGTGAGCGGAATGATTAAAGAAGCCACCATCGGCATGGGCCTCGGCCTGATCGTCATGCTCTCCACCGAATGTCTGGGCTTCTGTTTCCACATGGTCGGGTTGCAGGCCGGTTTCACTTTTGCCTCCACCATCGACCCGAGCACGCAAGCCGATTCTCCGGTGCTCGAAGTCATGGGCCGCACCGTCGCCGGACTTCTATTTTTCGCGCTGGGACTGCATCATGCCGTGATCCGCGCCTTTGCCGCCAGCCTGCAGACGCATCCCGCCGGAAGCTGGGCGCTGGGACCGGGCATCATTGAACCCGTAATCCGCTTATTTCAAGTGATGCTGTCGACTGGACTGCGGCTCGCGATGCCAGTGATTGCGTCGATGGTGCTGATCGATGTGGCTCTGGCTCTGATCGGACGCGTCAACTCACACCTCCAGCTCCTGCATCTGGCGTTTCCAGTAAAGCTGGCGGCCTCGCTGATTCTGGTGGCCTGGATCATGATCACCATTCCCTCTGTATTCAGCGAACTCGCCATGCATGTGTTGGACGTGATGCGGCTGGCCATAGGAGCTTAAGCCGCGTGCCGGAATCCAATCAAACCGAAAAACCCACACAGCGCCGGATCAAAAAGGCCCGTGACAAGGGCGATTTTCCGGTATCGAGGCATCTGTTGGGCGGGCTGCAATTCCTGTTGGCGGTCACCCTGATCTCGACGTTTTTCGCCCAATGGGCCAACGGGCATCGCTCAGCCTGATGCTCGCCATGTTCCGCCGCGCTGCGGCCGGAGAGCTGAATGCGTCTGAATTGATTTATCTGGCGCGCGAGTGCCTGATTCGCGGCGTCGGTGGACTGGCGGTAGCGGGCCTTGCGATTGTAGCGGTGGTTATCCTGAGCCCAATTGCTCATCACCAGTTTCGGCTTGAGTGTCAGTAAATTGACTCCGGACTTCAACAAGCTGAATCCAGTCTCAAAGATCAAGAACATGGCCAGCGCGAACCTGACGACTTTCGGCCAGGCGGTGATTCTGATCCCTTTCTTCCTGTATTTGACTTTCCGGATCTCCTGGCAAAATCTCGATCTGTACCTTTCGTTTCCGCACATCAGCATTACCGTCGGGCGCGGTGGCAGCCGGCGGGCTGATCGAATCGCTGTTGTGGAAGGCGGCCGCCTCGTTCGTGGTTCTCGGGTCTGGTCGACCTCGCCTGGGAGCGCCAGCGGTTCACCCGCAATCTGCGCATGAGCAAGCAGGAAATCAAGGAAGAAACCAAGGAAACCGAGGGCAACCTCGAAATGAAGGGCCGCATCAAGCGATTAATGCGCGCACGCGGCCGCCAGCGCATGCTGCAGGACGTCAGGACCGCCACCGCGGTTATCGTGAATCCCACGCATTATGCCGTGGCCATCCTGTACGAAGCCGACTCGCGCCGCGCTCCCCTGGTGGTGGCTAAGGGAAAAAATGCTCTGGCGTTGCGCATTCGCGCGCATGGCTAGCGACTGCAACATCCCGATTGTCGAAAATCCGCCCCTGGCGCGCGGTTTGTACGATTCGGTAAAGGTGGGCCAGGAGATTCCAGTCCAGCTTTATCGCGCGGTAGCCGAAGTTTTGGCACATATCTATAAGCTGATGGATAGTTATCGACAGCGCCGCACCGATATCGGGCTGTAAAAGCAGTGTCCGATGTTGGCACTCCGATTGCCTTAAGGTATCCCGAACCGCCAAAGTTCTGTTTAGTCATCGAGAGGAATCGATTCTTTGGGCAGATTGCGAAATACCTTCCAGTTCCTGAACCTCGCCGAACTGGGCGTGCCGGTCGCGGTGCTCATGATCCTGATCGCGCTCATCGTTCCGGTGCCAGGCTGGCTGCTGGATCTGCTGATCGTGATCGACATCATGACGTCGCTGGTGGTAATGATGGTCTCGGTCTACATCACCCGGCCGGTGGATTTCAGCGTATTTCCTACCGCGCTCCTGCTGCTGACTTTGCTTCGCTTGTCCCTCAATATCTCCGCCACGCGTTTGATTCTTTCCAATGGCAATACGGGAACCAGCGCGGCCGGGTCCATCATCGAAGCGTTCGGAAACTTCGTAGTGGGCGGCAGCTTCGTGATCGGCGTCATCATTTTCCTCACCCTGATTGCAATTCAGTACGTCGTCATCAACCATGGCGCGGTGCGCATTTCGGAAGTCACTGCCCGCTTCACTCTCGATTCGCTGCCTGGCAAACAGATGTCCATCGATTCGGACCTCAGTTCCGGCATCATCAATGAAAAAGAGGCGCGGGAGCGGCGCAAGATGCTCTCGTCCGAGTCCGATTTTTATGGCGCCATGGATGGCGCGACGCGGTTCACCCAGCGCGATGCTATCGCCAGTATTCTGATCACCGGCATCAACATCGCCGGCGGATTTCTGATCGGCGTCTTCCAGCACGGAATGCCTCTGTTGAAAGCGCTGGAAACCTATACAGTGCTCACCATCGGTGACGGCCTGGTTACCGTGATTCCCGCTCTGATGGTTTCGATCTCCGGCGGACTGATCGTCACGCGCGCCAGCTCCGAGGAGCGTCTTAGCGCGCACTTCATTCGTCAATTCTTCAGCAACGGAATGCCGCTAATGCTCGCGTCCGGGATGATCCTGACTCTCGCCATGATTCCCGGGCTGCCGAAAATCCCCTTCTTGCTGGTCGGCGGCGTGGCCGGGACCATTGGATGGCGGATCGAGGACCGCAAGAAACGGACCGCCGAAGCCCCCAAGGCCGCCACCGCGATTGGAAGTCAAAGAGAATCTGGAAGGTCTCCTCAAGGTTGACCCCCTGGCCGTCGCGCTCGGCATCGGGCTCGTAAAGATGATTCAGGCCGGACCGGACGCGCCGATTCTGAAGCGCCTGAACGGGATCCGCAAGCAGCTTGTGCTGGGCCTGGGATTCTTCCTTCCGCCCGTACGCTTCATCGACGGCACGAATCTTCGCCACCGGGAGTATGCGATCTTAATCCGCGGCAATGAGGTGGCCCGCTACGAAATGGTTGCCGGCTGCGATCTGGCGGTGCCGAATGAAGAAAATGTACCGAAAATCGCGGGAACCGTGACGCGCGAGCCCAGTTTCGGAATGCCGGCCGTATGGACCCCTTCGGCCAATTCGATGCAAGCGCGCAACTCCGGCTATACCGTGGTGGACCAAGTCAGCGTGATGGGTACGCACTTGATGGAAGTGGTCCGCTCCCATGCGCATGAGTTGTTCGGCCTGCAGGAAATGAAGAAGCTGCTCGATCTGGTGGCCGCCGAAAATCCCAAGGTGGTGGAAGAGGTGGTTCCCAAGCTGTTATCGCTGGCTGTGGTGCATCGCGTGTTTCAGAATCTCTTGCGGGAGCGCATTTCCATCCGCGATGCGGTTACCATTCTCGAGGCCGCCGGCGAAGCCTCGCTCACTACCAAGAACGTCGTCTTGATCACCGAGTATGCGCGTCAGGCCATCCGCCGCTCCATCGTACAGCCGTTTCTCGATCGCGAGGAGAAACTGCGGGCCTACGTGCTGGATGCCGCGCTGGATGAAGCGGTGGTCAATTCCGTGCAGCACGGCGAGATCACGAGTCATTTATCGCTGGCCCCGAGCCTGGTTCGAGAGTTCATCAAGAAGATTGAAGAGAAGGTCGGGAACTCCCGCCGCCCCGGTCGCGATTTTGGTGTCAGCCGGCGCGCGCTATTTCCTGCAGCAACTGGCGGAGACGGCTCTCAAGAACGTCTTCTTCCTGTCGCACAGCGATGTTCCGCCAACGACGCAGGTGGTCAGCGTGGGGTTGATCCGCTAGGCGCTCAATACGAGGAGAGATCATGTATTTGCAAACCAAATTCGGTGCAAAAGAGAAAAAACGGGAAGGGCAGCAGCGAGGCGACGCTCACACCGGTGGCGGAGCTTGAGCCAGCGCCCTTGCGCCCTGCCGCGCCCCCTAAGCCCGTCCCGACTGTTGCCGCCGAAACGCGGCCGGAACCCAGCGGCGCTCCGCGGATCAAGACATATGTCGCCGAAAGTGTTCCGCGTGCCATGACGCTCGCCCGAAGCGAGATGGGCGAAGATGCAATCCTGATTCAGACCAGACGCCGGGAAACCAGCGACGTCTCGAAACAGTTCGAAGTGACGTTCGGCATCGTGCCAAACTCTGGACCGCCTTTTCGAAAACCTTCCGAGATCGCGGAAAAAGCCGCCAGTGCGGAGACAACGACCGAGCCGTCGGCCGCCGATTCAGAAGTCGCCCGCCAATTGGGATCGCTGCGCAGGGAACTAGCCGAGCTGCAGACCATGCTGCGGCAATCTGCCTTCGGAAATCCGCCGTCCGCCAAAGGACAATCCTATTGCGTCCGAAGCCTACCAGGCGCTTCTGCGCAACGACATCGATGCGGAGTTCGCCTCCAACCTGGTGCGCGGGTTCAATCCCGGAGCGAAATCGGCCGCCGAGGCCCTGCGGAGTCAGCTTGCCGCTCAGATTCGGACCGATTCCACCATCGCCCAGGACGGCAAAGCCGTGATCCTCATGGGTCCTCCGGCCTGCGGTAAGACTACCGCCTTGATTAAGTTCGCGGTCGAATACGGATTAAAGCTCGGCAAGCCCATCGAAATCTTCTCTTTGACGAAGGGCAAGACCAGCGTGGATCGCACGCTGGAAACCATGACCGGAATTCTGGGCGTCCCCTGCGAGGCGCTGGCGGACGCCGCGGCTCTGGCATCCGCCCTGACTCGTCCTCGCGTGCGGGGAACGCTGGTGCTGGTGGATGCGAATGGCTATGGAACCGGCAGCTGCGGATGACGAAATGGAGCTGGCTTCGGTATTGGCTCCCGGCGAAAATGCCGATGTCCATCTGGTGTTGCCCGCGACCTGGCAAGGGGTCAGCATCCGCCAGACTGTGGATCGTTTTGAAATCTTCCAGCCGGCGCGTCTGTTGTTCACCATGCTGGATCAGGCAGCTGTTTATGGTCCGTTGATTCAGGAAGCCTGGCGCACGCAGAAGCCTCTGTCGTTCATCAGCAGCGGAACAGTGGGCAGCACTGCTTTGCGGGCCGCCGATCTGGGCTGGATTGTCGCCCGCCTGTTCGACGCCGCTCGCGAAACCGGCGGACGAGCGCGATTAACATGCATCCGCGGTCGTAGGATCCTCTGCCGAGCAGCCGCGGAGCTCTCACCACGCAGCAGCGCGAGGATCTGATTCTGGAGTTCATGCCGCTGGTCTATAGCATCGCCAAGCGGATTGTCGGCGGACTTCCGGCGGAAGCCTCCTTCGAGGATCTGGTGTCGGCCGGAACCGTCGGCTTGATCCACGCCATCGACAATTTCGATTCCGCTTATGACGCCAAGCTGGGCACCTACGCGGCTCACCGCATTCGCGGCGCGATGCTCGATAGCATCCGTTCTTCGGATTGGATTCCGCGCCGCCAGCGCGCTCACATCAAGCGCCTGCAAACCGCCATGGAGACTGCTGCAGAAAAAAGTCTTATCGCTTGCACGTTACCGAGCAGGAGATAGCGCTAGAGCTGGGCGTCAGCGTCGAGGAGTATCGGGAAATGCTGGCGTCGCTGCCGGTAACCCGAGTGGTCAGTATCGAAGAGACGGAGCGTGACGGGCAGAATCGGGCGGAAATGATTTCCGATCCTGAATCCGAACCGGCCTCCGTGGTTCTGGAACGCGAGCAGTTTCTGGAGTTTCTGGCAACCGCGATTCAACGGCTGGATTCGGACGAGCAGGCTGTACTGAGCTTGTATTACCAAGAAGGCATGGGCCCGCAGGAAATTGCGCAAATCATGAATCTGCCGGTGAAACGGGTCTATCAGTTGAAGGCGCAGTCGATTGTGCGCTTGCGCGCCTCAATGCAGAGACGCACCATGCGACCCCAGCCGAGATAATTGCGGAACGAGAAATAGTGCGGAGAAGAACATGACCATCAAGAAACCGGACCAGGCTCTCGAAACAGCCGCCGAGCTGTTCCTGACGGCATTTAACGGAAAAATTCCAGGGGCCGGCGCGCTCGCCAGGACCCCGGTAGCGGAACCTCAGTTGGACCCCGAGGCGCGCTGGTTCCGGCAGGTCTTTACGGGGCCCGCGAACTTTGAGCTTTCCGCGGGAATCTCCAGTACGGTTGCTGAGACGCTGCCAGGCGAACTGCGGGAGCTGATCGATGGCGTCTTTCAAAGCATGGCCCGCGCTCTCGGCACCGTGGCCGGCTCCGTGGTCACGTGCGGTGCGTTGACTGAGGAAACGGCAGTGGAAGCTCCGGAAACAATCGACTACGAACTGCGGCGCGAATCGGTTTCGCTCGGCGGCGTGATTTTGGCCGTTTCGGAATTGGCATTGAGCTTTCTGCGCCGCGTGATTCATCGCGCGGATAGCGCTTTGGGAGGGCGTTCCATGCCGCCCAATTTGGATACCTTGATGAACATCGAGCTCCCGGTCAGCGTTAGCTTCGGAACTGCTGAGATGGCGCTCGCCGACGTCCTCAAGCTCACCACTGGATCGATCGTCGAGTTCAATCACTTATTGACCGAACCCGTCGATATCATCGTGAACAACTGCCTGGTGGCTCGAGGCGACGTGGTGGTAGTCGACGCCAACTACGGCGTTCGCATCTCCGAAGTGATTACCCGGGCATGAGCAAGCATATCGTCGCACGTCTATTGCAGGTTTGTGGTCCTTGCCGCGTACTGCACGCCGGCGCGCACGGGCCGGCCTTATTGGAGGACTTACTGCTGGCTGGTTGCGATGCCTACGCGTCCGGATCCGCCATGCTATCGCATCCCCGATGGCTTGGCGCTCAAGGCGCACTGCCGGCGGGAACGGCTTTCGATGCCGTGCTGATCGATATTCCTTCCACGGACCGCATCCCGGGACAGATCGACCACCTCTTGGGGCGTTTTGGGATCCCCAAGGTGCTTGCGATTCGCGCTCCGGGACTGGATCGCAAAACGATAGAAAACCACCTTTTCGCAACCTTGTGGCGCCGTCACCCGGCGGACTTGCCTTCTCATGAATATGAGGCGCTCAGCGAGGACGTAATGCGCGAAGTGAGTTTTTACGAACGCATTCCCGAAGCAGCGCTGGCTCGCTGGCCCGTTTCGGGGTTATCGGCGGATAGTCTTCAAAGGGACATGCTCCGTGAAAGCGGCTGTCGCGCCGATGCCCATATTGTGCGGTATTCGCTTGCCGCGCAGTTCGTCCGGCCGGGCGACACGGTGCTGGATTGTGCGTCCGGTCTTGGCTATGGCACGGCGATTCTGGGGTCGCTTTCCACCGGCTCCAAGTTTATCGGAGTACAGCCGGATGGAGCCGCCGTCGAATATGCTCGTGCGAATTACGGCCGTGAAGGAGTCGTCTTTCGCACCGGAGATGCTTCAAGTCTTCAGGACATGCCGGATTCCTCCATCGACATGGTCGTATCCCTGGAGACGATCGAGCGTGTCCCCGACTGGCATGCGGCACTGCAGGAATTTCACCGGGTGCTGAAACCCGATGGTCGGCTGATTTCGAGCGTACCAGACCGCTGGATCGACGGGACCGGGGACGACCCCAACCCCTATCATCTGCACGCGTTCGACTGGGCCAAGCTTGAAAAGGGCCTGAACCGGCATTTCTTTGTGGAAATGCGTTATGCCCAGACAGCGCCCGGCGGATTCAAACTGACGGGCGCCGGCCGTTCGCTGCGACCTGTGCCGCTGGACGCTAACATCGACACGGAATGGCTGATCGCTGTGGCCTGTAAGAGTCCGCTGGAAGGCCAGGGGCGCAATGATTTCAAGCATCCCGGGTTTCAAGCCTCTTTTGAAAAAAGCGGCGCTGCGATCGTCGATTTTGCCCGCACTTACGACAATCCCTATTTGTACCGGTCCATGGTTCAGATGGGCGAACGTATCCGGCACGATCTGAAGCTGGCGACACTGGCTCACTGGGTGATGCAAAATGCGCGCGCCGATTCCGCTGACCGGGGCGCGGCCATTTGCGTCTTCGGCTATCAGGTACTGGCGAAGCGCGAGATAAAAATGGCTGGGCAAATATTGGCTCTTATCGCGGATTATATACGCGTTACTGAGGAGCAACATGACAACGCTCATGTGTTGCGCTGGCGGCTTTCATTGACCTTTCTGGCGGGAAGAATTTGCGAGCTGATCGGCGAGCGGAACAACGCCGCGAACTGGTATCACACGGTGGCGGGCTGTAAGTGGCGCGAATTTTCACCGCTGCTTGCCACTAAAGCTGTGGCGGCCTGTTTCTTCGAAGGGCGAATACGGCTGGCTGACGGCGACATCGAACAGGCGAAATCCTGTTTCGCGCAAGGCTTGGCTGAGGCGCTAGCGGCCGTGAAGGGCGACCTGAACGACGTCGTCGGCAATCCCGAACAACCTATTCCTTTCGGCCTTACCGAACTCGCGGAAGTGATCGATATGGGATCGCAGTGCGCCAATGCCGTCGCAAACTTGCACTTGTGGCAACGCGACCCGGGCCTGTTCTGGAAACACGTGGACATCAAGCGGTTCGGTTTGGCGTCCTGGGCGCTAGAGCTGGAACAAGAAAATCAAAGGCTCCGCAACGAGCTCTCTCGCCGGACGCAATCCCCGGGCTCCGTAAGGGCTACCCCAACAAAGGTGGTCGCGTGAAGCCGTGATTTCGCTGAAAAAATATATCGAATCCAAACCGGAAGAATTGCTGAAGGCAATGTGCGAATCCTATCGCGCGTCGCTGACCGCGATCGGGACCAGCGCGACCCAGATATGTCCGCATATCGGTGAAGACGTCCAGCACGATCTGCTAAATCTTCGCGACAAGTTATCCCCCGACGTTACGCGGGAAACAGTTGTGGAAACCGGAAAGCAGGTAGAGCAAGAACTTACGAAATGGGGGGAAAGCGCCTCCAAATACTTTCAGCAAACGGCACATGACATCAAAGAGATCATGCTGACGGTGGCTGAAACTTCGCAAGCTCTTGGGGAACGGGATCAAAGGTTTGCACGCGAGTTCCACGAGTTCGCAGGCCAGTTGGCTGCCATTGGCAATCTGGGGGATCTTACAAAAATCCGGCAATCGCTAGGTAAGACCGCCCATCAACTGAAATCCTGCGTGGAACAAATGGTGCAAGAAGGCGAGCAATCCCTTTCACAAATTCGCGGCGAATTGTCCCACTATCAGAGCCAGCTCGATGAAGCGCAGCGGGCGGCCACCCAAGACACTGTCACTGGCGTCGCCAACCGGTACAAGGCTGAAAAGCGAATCCAAACGTTGATCGAAGGCTCGCACAATTATTCCATCGTGATTTTCGATTTGGACAATTTCAAAGAGGTCAACGATCGGTATGGCCATCCCGCCGGTGACGAGCTTCTGAGACAGTTCGCCACCGAACTGCGATCGTTCTTTCGGGTGTCGGATATTGTGAGCCGATGGGGAGGCGACGAGTTTCTCGTAATCGTGGACTGCACCGCGGACCAGATTCGCGATCGGATCGATGCAGTTCGAAAGTGGGTTTGCGGTGACTACACCATTCACATCGGCGGCGAGCCTCGCAAAGTGAAAGTTAACGCTTCGGTTGGTTTGGCTTCCTGGCATCCAGGCGAGACCGCCGATGATTTAATTGCGCGCGCTGATGCGGCAATGTATGAGGAAAAAGCCCGGAATCGGAAGGCCGCTAGATAGATGAACTTCTTCTCGCACTGGATTGTTCGATTCGTCCTCGTTGGTGTTGCGATTTCGGCCAGTGGTGTTGCCCAAGTGCCCTATACGCCGCCCAGGACAGCACCCCAACCAAGAAAAAAACCTCTGGCGCAACGTGGGACGACCGTAAACGTGCAGAACGCCGGGCCGAAAACGAAGGCTGGTAAGGCTAAAGAAAGAGCTGAGAAGAAGGCTAAAGAGAAGGCTGACAAGGAAGCTCGGAAGCGAGCCAAGAAAGCAAAAAAGAATTCCAAGTAACGGCGGCCGAGGCTGCTGAACTTAAGGACTCTATCCTGCTGCCCGCTCCACGAACATTCGCCGCATGGCGGCATAAATTCGCTCGACTGCGGGTCGGCGGTAAGCCCACTTCGGATCCGGCTCCGGCGGATTCACCACCATCGTTGCGTTTGCCTCGAACAGCAAAATCTCGCGGTCGGCGCTGAGTCCAAAGTCAATGCCCGCATAGTCCAGTCCAAGCCGCGTTTGAATCTCAGCGAGAGCCGCCATAGCGCGCGATCCCAACACCTCAGGCATGTTCTCGAGGAACTCCGCGTCTTCAGCGCGGTGCTCGGGACTGTCTGCCATTTCGGAGGTGAAATAGTGGATCTTCCAATGGCTGGAGATAGCCAGATGTAGAGGGTACAGCTTGCCATCAATCATCATGACCCGGTATTTGCGCGCTTTGCCGTCGGATCCTCGCGCGTCCAGGTAAGTGAGAACTGTCAGATCTTCGCCCGGCAATTGGGCCAGTGCGGCGGGCAATTGCTCCATCGCCTCGATCCGCAGAAAGTGCAGCCCGGTATGGTAGCCCGGAGTTCGGATCAGAAGCGGAAACTCGAAACCGTGGCGGGCCAGACGTGGCGGCGTCCGGCGATTCCAGGAGTACGCGCGGCAGCGTGACGGTGCGCGGCGTGATAACCCCGGGGATGCCTCGCAGGCGTTGTGCGTTGTCGCTGCGTCCAGTTGCGGCGACAGCAGCCGGCGCGTTGATCACGGGCGTATTAGTAAGGGCCAGGACGGACTGCGCCGCGGCCAGAGCCGGACCGGCTCGATCGGCATCTCCGATCGCATTGAAGACCAGTCGGTGCGGCGGCAGCGGCGTGTCGGGCTTATAAAACTCCACGAACACGAGATTGGTTTGGAAAACTTGATCGTCGAGAAAATGGCGCATCGGAACGTTGCCATCCGATGACCCCGCGAGCAGCAGCAGGGACACAGGCGGCCGCTCACCGCGGTACGGCAAAGTTACCACCGGCCGTTTCTCAAACTCCATTTGCCGATGCTCGGCAGCGCCGGATGAATCGCCGCATTCCTCCATTACACAGGCCAGGCCCTGGTGCGCTCCGGCCAAATCCGGCTGTAAGCGCAGAGCCGTCTGGTAATGTTCGCGCGCCTCCGCCAGGCTGCCTGCCTCACGCAGTGCATTTGCCAGATTGACGTGGCTGATCGGGTCCGCGGGGTGTTTCGCTACGGCCTCGGCAAAGGCGGTGCGCGCCGCCGTGCGGTATCCGGTTTCATGTAGCAGTGCACCGAGTTTGTTCAAAGCCACCTGATGCGAAGGTTCCTTAGAAAGTACCTCGAGATACGCATCTCGGGCTTCGGTGGCGCGGCCAGTTTCAGCCAATAGATAGGCCCGCTCCAATCGCGATGTGAGTGCGCTGGAATCCGACGCGATTTGCGTTTCCAATTCCCGTAGCCGGGATTCTCTCAGCCTGCGCGGCATCCAATCCCCCACTTCTCCTCGTCGCGGCTGACGGCTGCGCGACGCTCCTTGTTCGATCGCGCGACCCGCTGCAACGGTCTTTTCGATCAGCGTATCGATCTCGGCTTGGCTCGTCCGGTGATTCACAATGGCGGCGCGAATCGCCAGCCGGCCGTCGATCACAGTGGTCGACGGAGCAACGTCTCCGGCTTCATGAAGGTCGGCGACTATCCGGGCATTGACACGATGCATCTCATCGCCAGCGCGATAACGGAAACAAACGATGTTCAGTGGCACTGGGGCCAACAATTCCAGTTCAGGCGTTTCCTTGACGCGCGTCTCCAAATAACGCGCTAGCTCACAAGTTCGCGAGATCGCTGTGCCCAATGCATCGGCGCCGTAGACCTGCAGCGTGAACCAGGCTTTCAGCGCGCGGAATCCGCGCGAGAGATCCGGTCCAAAGTCACAGGGCCACGCTGATCCGCCCGCTAGTCCCCGTTCTCCGCGGCGCAGGTAAGCGGCGGAGGTGGCGAAGGCCTGGCGGTGCAGCAGTCCATCGCGCACCAGGATGAAACCGGCGTCATAGGGGACTTGGCCCCATTTATGAAAGTCAAATGCGAGTGAATCCGCGCGCTCGATTCCGTTCACGAGGGGAGCGAGATCCGGCGCAAGAACCGCCAGGGCTCCACAGGCTCCATCGACATGGAACCACAAGCGCTCGCGGCGTGAAAGATCGGCCAGCGCGTCGAGATCGTCGATGGCCCCGGTATCCACGCTGCCGGCTGTGCCTACCACCAGGAACGGCGTGAAGCCCGCGCGGCGATCCGCACGGATGCTCTTTTCCAATTCGGCCAGATCCATCCCCTGGCCAGGCGGGGCGGGAATCAGACGGAGCGCATCGCTGCCGATGCCGGAGTAATCCATGGCTCGCGCGATGCAGTCGTGAACGGCCGCCGAGGCATAGGCGGTGAGTCTGCGAGAACTCGCGGCGACACCCGCGCTTCGCACCTCGGACCCCAACGCAACATCGCGGGCGATCAGTACGCCGATGAGATTAGCCATCGAAGCTCCCGTCACAAACAAACCGGTGGCGCTCTCGGGGAAGTGGAAAATTGACCGCATCCAGAGCACAATCTGGCGTTCCACTTCAATCGGAATGTGATCGCGGCCGCCGAGATTCGCATTGAGACTGGCGGCCAACATCTCGGCCAGGATGCCCACTGGAGTTCCACCGCCGTGCACCCATCCCATGAAACCGGGGTGTGTGTTGCCGGTGGCGTAGGGCAGGATGTCTCTTAGGAATTTGCCATGCACCTCGGCGAGATCGGAGCCAGCGCGTGGGATAGGATCGCGAAAGCGTTCCCGCGTCGAACTGGGGATAGGCTGCCATACGGGACGCTCGCGTATGTGTTCGACATAATCGAGAGCATCGTCAAGCATCCGGTGAGCCTGAGTTCGGAAGGAGGGCCAGTCGGATGGGTCGAGATCGGTCGCCATGCTAGTTCTTGCGCGAATCGGGTAATGAAACCAGACCGGCTTCGTTTAGGATGACGATATCCACGCGCCGATTCTTCGCACGCCCTTCCGATGTGTCGTTGCTTTCCAAAGGAAAAGAGTCGGCATAACCCACCACGGACATACGGCTGCTGTCGATCGGAAAATTGTGTACTCAGCGCCTCCAGCATGGCGATGCTGCGCGCCGCCGAAAGTTCCCAATTGCTTTGGAATCGCGAATTATGGATGGGAACGGAGTCGGTGTGCCCTTCCAGGCGGATCGGATTGGGAATGTTTTCAAGCGTTGCCGCGATCTTGCGCAAAACCGGAATTCCGGCTGGGGATACCTGGTCGTCGCCGGAGACAAAATAGGCTGCTTCTTGCAGGCTGACCACCAAGCCTCGCGTTTCCGAATGGATGGTTATGCGGCCCGCGCGCATATCTTCCGCCAGACTCTCTCTCAGTAACTTGTCGGTAGGGGTAAGATCCACGGGCGTTAGCGGAACCGTCGGGGACTTGCCTCCCCCAGGACCGCGCATCATGTTGTTACCCTGACCGACATCTTCGAGCGTTCCACCCAGCACTTTCGCCACTTTCGGAGGCCCATCAAAGGCGCGGCGCACTGATTCGGCCGCTTTCATGGCCTTGTGACGATCCGCCTGGGAACTCGCGTAAAGAACGACGAAGAAGGCGAACAGTAGCGTAATGAAATCGGCGTAGGATACCAGCCAGCGCTCGTGCCCTTCCGATTCGTGCTCGCCGCGGGAACGCCTCATACCTCGATGCGGGCGCGAACGGGGACAGGGACCGCCGCCGGCTTCGCTTCCGGTTCGCCGGCCAGACTCTCCAACTTCCTGCGGATCATCTTCGGATTCATGCCTTCCACAATGCCCGCCACGCCCTCCAGGATCAGCTCGGTCAGCTCGAGGCGCCGTTTGGCGCGCCCGCGGATCTTGTTTGCGGCGGGCAGGAACAGCAGATTCGCCGCCCCAACGCCGTAGATCGTCGCCACAAATGCCACGGCGATTCCGCGGCCAACTTCGTCGATATTTGCCAGGTTCTTCATGACCTGGATCAGACCCAGGACGGCTCCGATGATTCCGATGGTCGGCGAGTAGCCGCCGGCGCTTTCAAAAACCTTGGCCCGGCTCAGAAGCTTCCGCTCTTCCATTTCCTGATCGAGTTGCATGGTGTGCTTCAATTCGGTCAGTTCCGCGACGTCGATGGCGAGATTGATCGCCTTGCGCAGAAACGGGTCCTCGATCTTCTCCGCGTCTTCTTCCAGGGACACGATGCCGTTGCGCCGCGCCTTGGTTGCAAACGCGATGAGCTGCTCGAGCATGGCCTGCGAGGAAACACCCGGTTCGAAGAATACGTACTTCAACTCGCGTATCGCCGGCGATTACGTCAGCAAAAGGCGTGCCCACCAATACCGCGCCCACCGTGCCGCCCAGGACGATCATAGCGGCGGTTCCCTGCGCGATGTCGGCCAGCGAGCCTTTTTCAAGCACTAGTCCGCCGAGAATGCCGCCCAGCGCGATGAGCAACCCTAAGACGGTTCCCTTGTCGATCAGACAGGCCCGGGCTATCGCCCTTGTTCGAAGCAGGCCGTTTCGAATCACTCATTTTCGTTCGTGTTGTCCTTTGGAAATCCCGGGGCAGATGCGCCGCCGGAACTCGACAATGCGCGCGAGAATTTCATCCGCGCTCTCGCGGACAAACAACCTTTGACCGGTGGTTAACGCGATAGTGGTATCCGGCACAGTCTCAATCTGCTCGATTAAGTCCGAGTTCAGCAGGATCGAATGATTGTTGATACGTGTGACCCGGATCATAGCCCTGATCAAGCAACAGGGGATGCCGCTTCCTCATTATTCCTCGCCAGCGATCAGCTCGTCGCCCACCTCGACTTGCAGCGCGTCAAGCTTGGCATAGAAGGTGGTGCGTTTCAGTTGGAGCAAAGTCGCGGCCTTTTTCTTGCTTCCGCCCGCCAGACGCAATGCTTCCGACAACAGAGTCTTTTCGAACTGGCTCACAATGCGGTTATAATCGATGCCCTCGGTGGGCATGGCGAACATGCGCGGATGATTCGGAGATCCGCTCAACGCCGTGAAGTCGGCCATCCTTAGAGTGGAGCGGGTACCGCTGAGCGCGATAGCGCTTTCGATGGTGTTTTCGAGCTGGCGGATATTTCCGGGCCATGGGAATTTGGTCAGCCAGTTGGTAGATCTCGGCCGGGATCGCCTTCAGAGGGATCTGCTCATTGCGGCAGATTTTTTCGATAAAGTGGTGCACCAGATCCGGAATGATCTTCCATGCGCTCGCGCAATGGGGGCAGATGAATCGGCGCGACGTTCAAGCGGTAATACAAGTCCTGACGGAACTTGCCTTGCTCTACAAGATTCGACAGATTGGCGTTGGTGGCGGCGATCACACGGACGTCCACGCGCATCGTTTCCGACGATCCAAGGCGATGAAATTCGCGCTCCTGGAGCACACGAAGCAGCTTAGCCTGGAGCGAAAAAGGCATATCGCCAATCTCGTCGAGGAACAGCGTGCCGCGATTGGCCTGTTCAAAGCGGCCCAGGCGGCTCTGAAACGCACCGGTATAGGCACCGCGCACATGCCCGAACAGTTCGGCCTCGAGCAATTCACTTGGGATGGCATTGCAGTTTATGGACACCATGGCTTGGCTGGCGCGAGGACTGGCGTCGTGGATGGCGCGTGCGACCACTTCCTTGCCGGTTCCCGTTTCGCCCGTGATCAGCACCGTTGCGCGCCGAGCACTCACCAACCGAACCAGTTCCTTAACCACGCTCATGGAGCAGCTTCGACCAACCAAACTGCGGCTCCACGGCTCTGCTGGATCGCCCGTCTCCGCATTGCTTCCTTGCTTTTGTCCCCGGCGGCGAACCTTCGCGAGCGCGGTCGCGCGCTCCTCAATCGAGGATTGATCGGTTATGAATTCGTCCGCGCCCAAATAGCAGAGCCGAAAGGCTTCTGACGGCGACGTTTCCGGTACCCAGGCAATGAGTGGGGTACCGCCGAGAGATATTCGCTGGATGCCCGCCAGCAGCTCCGAAGCTTCTATCTCGGGACGGGGCAGCCTGGCGATGATCACATCGGGTGGGTCAACCGTTCCCATTACCGCCGATAAGTCGGAAATTCGGTTAATGATGTCCACAGCCCTCACACCTGGAGTTGAACCCCAGAAATCGGCCGCTCCGGGAACAGTACCATCGATACAAACGGAAACTCGCATAAGTGTATTTGTTCCATCGGAGTAAGCCCGCTAAAGGTTTAGCCTATTCCACCGCAAAGATGGGGGTACCGAATCACCCTACGGTGGGGTAATGAATGGTCCCAGCTACGTTTGATCGGGTAAAAAGCCCGTTGTGGGCTAGCCCGAGATATCGAAAAATCTGGTCGATGAAATCGGAGCTTCTTCCTGATCTATCTGGGTAGTCGCCTTAGCTGCCTGTAAGGCCTCCGCGATGCGCTCGTTAACACGGGCGATGGACAGCAGGTCCTCCACGGTTCCTCCGCCTGCGAACAGAGTAAAAATACGCTTGTCAATAAACTTTCCTAGGCGCAGCAAATTCAGGCGCAATGTTTCCGGCAGAGCATTCGCGGGATTGCTTAGCTCGGTCTGTAGAAACGACCAAAGCCGTTGGTTAAACTGAAGCGAATCCGTGAGGTTGTCGTCAAACTCAGCCGTCTGGTTGTTCTGCCAGGTGCGCGCACACTGGCGTAGTTTTTGTGCCCCGCGGAAAAGGACGGAGGCCTCCAGTTCGCGCCCTTCCAGTGTTTCCCGCTGCATCTCTTCGTAAATTTTAGTTGGTAGCATTGTTAGTCTTTCGTAAGCTTGGCGACTTCATAATTTCCCGCCGAAGATCCGACGCGACCCGGTCAGCCACGGGTCTCCAGTTCCGCAATTCGCTTCTGTCGGAACAATCGCATGGACGGATACCACGGCGAATCCTCGCGATCCTGAAGCCACCGCCAGTCGTTACAAGTCGGGAGCAGTGTCCAGACCGGCCTTCCCAGCGCGCCCGCCAGATGAGCCACCGACGTATCGACGCTGATCAGCAAATCGAGATCCACAAGACACCGTGCCGTGGCGGCATAGTCGGAAAGCCCCGGGCTCAGATCGAGGATCGCTTTCGAGCTCAGCCATTGCTGCTCCGCGCTGGTCGGTCCGACCTGAAGACTGAAGAACTGCGCGCCATCGATCGCGACCAAATTTTCAAGCAGCTCCAACGGCAACGAGCGATTGCGATCGTTGCGGTGACTCGGATTGCCCCGCCACACCAAACCCACGCGAAAATTCGGGCACGACGCCCGGTCCTGGGGTGCCATCGAATCCGGCAGCGGCCGAAGGTACGGCGTTTCTGCTTTAGGAATGGAATCGACGCGTGTTCCGAACAATCGCGGCAGACTCATCAACGGGGCGTGTACGTCAAACTCCGGCGCCGGCACGGGGCCTGAGAAGACTTGCGCGAGCTCCGGCATGCCATCGAGAAGAGTCCGCAAAGATTCCTGGCAGTGCAACAAAACCTTCGCGCCGTGTTGCCGGAGCAGGCGCGCATAGCGAATGAACTGGATGGTATCTCCGGCTCCTTGCTCGGAGTGCAGCAAGATCGTTTTGCCTGCGATCGCCGATCCATCCCACGCTGGCCGCAGGAGCGTCTTTCCCTCGGCTCCGGGCTGTTTCCAGCGCCACTCGTATTCCTGCCAGCCCTCTTCGAACGCTCCCTGGAATAGCGAAATCAAAGCGCGATTGGTGTGGGCTTCGGCATATTCGGGATCGATGGCGATGGCCTTGGAGTAGCAATCCGCCGCTTCGCCGATTCGCGACAGCTCGACGTATAGATTGCCCAGGTTGTTCCAAGCGGCTGCGTAATCCGGCCGGATAGCTAGCGCTTCGCGGAGGTGGACTTCCGCTGGTCGCATTTCCCCGGCGGCGCGCTCCAGGACGGCCAGATTGTTGAGAGCTTCCGGAAAGCGAGGCTGTTGCGAGATCGCTTTGCGAAGGTGACGGGCGGCGTCTTGTTCCTCGCCCATGTCGGCCACCACACCCGCCAGCAAGAAGCGGCTGCCCCAATCGCGGGAATTCGCATCGCACAAAGCTTGCAGTACGTCCCTGCGCGGGTTCCAATTGTCCCTCCGCGCGCAACGCGGCGGCCAGCTTTTGACTGATCGCCTCCCGATCGCCCGGCAGGCCACCATCAGCCCTTGGCGGCAGGCGATGGATGCCGGCTGAAACAGCTTTAACTCGAGGAGCGCGTCAGCCAATGCAAGATACGCCGATTTGCTGTGCGGATCGATCTGAAGGACAGCAATCCACTCCTGAGCCGCTTCAGCCAGGCGGCCCTTAGCCTGGAGCTCTTTGGCCGACGCGAAATGCCGGTCGACGGTCTGCTCGGAATCGATTACTGGCATACGGTTTCTTCCTGGAGGGTCAACCGGGCATCTGGAAGCTCGCGTCGAAGGTCGCTTTTCGGCGATCCCGCCTCGGCCACTTGCGTGAACAGAAGGTCGATCTGTACGATGCCGGTAAAATTTCGGATCTCGTCAATCTTGGCTACCACCCCGGGTATCTCCGTCACCAGGAAGCCACCGGGGAGTTCGGGGATCGCATTTACACCGAAGGACGCGAGCTCCGCCGCGGATTTGCGGATGACTCGCACCGGCTGGCCAGGCTGAATCAGGCGAATGAAGATCGCTCCGATGGAGATAAAATCGCCCGGTTCGCCAAACGAGAAGCCGACCTCGAGAAGATTCGCGTCGCGGAACTGGATAGCGAACCGCGTCCATCCCGTGCGGCGGTTCGAAAGCAGGTAGCTCTGCTCCGCGCGATGCGCCGCGCCGTCGTTCCAGAAAAAGAGCATGCGCCTCGGGTCCTCGGGGCACTGGAACGATTCGGGCCGCGCTTTTCTGAGGAAGATGCTGCGCACTGCGTCGCCAATGACGGGATTGATCCGGTGCGCCAATCCGAAGATCCAATACACGTTGGAGCTTTCGAGGCTGGCCAGTTGATGCGCAGAAGCATATTCGAGATATTCCGGCTCGATATCGGCGGCGATGAGCGCGCGGGTTCGAGCGGAACCCATGTTTTCGTCGTGCACCCAGGAGTCCGAACGCGGCGAGCTCAGCCGCCACCGGCTCGGTGAGCGCGCGGACCAGAATCGCTTCCAAGAAAGGGCGCAGAGCCAGGGAGCCGACGGCCGCGATGGAAGGCGCAGCCGCGAAGCTCCGGACAAAATCGAGCAACCCCTGCTGCGCGCGTTCGATCTCCGCCAGTTGATGGACCGGCAAATGCTGCTCGCCCAGCACGGGATCGCCCTGGGCGTCGTATCCGGTGGTGCTGCCAAGGTGGCACATCAGGCATTGTTCCACTAGCTCCGGCGATCGCATGAAGGAATGCGCGATTCGCAAAGGCTGCCCATTTTCCGCCAGGAATCCTTCGGCAACGCTGCCCGCGCGCTGGATCTTTCGCACGCCGCTTCCGGTGACCAGGTACAATCCATGGGTGTTGACCGGGACGTTTTCGTGATCGAGAATTTTCTGCAGGCAGTGCTGAATCGTGCCCGAATAACCCAAATCGACCACCGCGATGCGTCGCTTCGCGCGCCGGCACGGTCTTCCGGAAGTAAGCCATCAACCGGCGCCGCGCCTCGCCCGAGGCCGCGATTGCACGTCCCTTCAGTCGCGGATCTTGGCGATCTTCTGCGCCAGTCCGCCGGCCGCATTCGCGGAAATCAGCGCGTCGCCATCCAGCCCGAGGGCCGAGCAATCGATCCCCAGAGGCTCCAATAGATCGCAGCGCGCGGGTAGGCTGCGGGCGCGCCAGAAAGCTTTGTATTTCCGCCGACGTCGCCGTCGGAAAATGCAGGCGCGAAGCAGCGGCGTAACGGGACGCGAAAAATTCGAAGCGTTTGAATCCCGGCGCCGAATTCATCCAGCACCGCGCTTCAGAATGCGGCCCTCGCGCATCAGGCATAGCACCGTCGGGATGCCTTCCGTCGCGGCAGCGTTCGATCACCCATTTTCCGAAACCCGCCAATGACCGGACCCAGAAACAAGGCTCCCCAGGAGCGCAGGGATCGTTCCAGTTTTCAGGAGTGTCTACCGCTCGCGCGCGTACCGCGCTTAAGCCCGCGTCGCCGGTGCCGGGGAAATATGTCGGCGCGTTCGGATAGGTGCCGGGAAAGCTCCAGCTCCAGGCCTTTCGAAAATGCTCGGGCATCCGTGGACGCCAGATCGCGGCCATACCCAGTTCGCGGGGCGCCTCAAAATCCGCCTGCCGATTGTCGCCGATGTGCAGGATCTGGCTGGCCTTCCATCCGGTCTGCCGCAGGACCTCCGCGTGCAGCCCGAGCGCCTTGGGTTTCCGATAGCGGCAGGAGTTGACGACCAGATGTGGCGATCCGGGCCGCGGCAGAATCGCGCGCAGGTGATCTTCTTCAAAATAGGTGTCGGACACGAAGGCTGTTGGAATGCCCTTGGAAGCGGCATAATCGATCAACTCGACAATCGCCGGATCGTGAAAGGTGGATTGGCGCTCCAGTTCGAGTTCGGCCCGAATAAGATCGGCCGTGCTGTTTCCAGCGCGCAATAAGCCCGACGGGAAAGCCTGATAAATTTCACTAAGCGTCACTTCCCGATCGGAGATCCGCCTGAGACGGGCGGCTTGTTCAGCCTCCCTGCGCTCCATCGCAAAACTCGCCGCCGAGGTGGAAGGGAACAGCAAACCGCGTTCGATCAGCCTTGCTCCCAATGCGAAGAAGAGGTCGGTGGGGGCAGGGAAGGTGCGCCAGACGGTGGTATCGAAAATGTCGAGCGACAGCAGCCGGATTCTGCCTGAATCGATCAGCTTTCGGGCCTCCAACAGCGTTGCGTGCGGCGGATGCATCTGGTTCCCGCATACTACGGCAATTCGTTTGCCATTACCGTCTCTTAATGCAATCGCAAGAGATGGAGCGGCCAATCAGACCGGTTTCCTGACTTCGGGCTCGTTTCCATGACGACTAGTGGCAGTCGTGGAAGCATTTAGCAGGTGTTTCTCGTACTGGAGTAGGCGCTTCATCTTTTGCAGCGCTTTATAATACTCGCCAGCGATGACCAGCGCGGCTGACCTCCTCGAGCGCGGGCGCCATGCTCGGAGCGGCGGCAACCAACTCGCGCGGTCAGGGTGAGGAACAGCTGCATGATTCTTCCTGCTTCTCCGGCTGGATGTACATGAGCTCGATCGCCATATAGATCCGGCCGCAGGGGGTGTTGACTCGGATTCCGGCAGGATGTTCGGCCAGCGCAGGATCGGAGGTTGAGTTTCGATCAGCAACTGCGCGGAATAGTGCCGTTATTGCGGACCACGGCTCCGCCCAGGATGATCCGCTCTTGTGGTTTGAGTGTAAGAACCAGTCCCATAAGACGTCTCCCGACGCCGCGGCTTTTTGCTTGGCGGACGGCTCGCGCGGACGAAATACAGCCGTTCCAGCTCGCGGACGTCGTCGCGGCGCCGCCGCCTTTCCTGTTCCAGGCGATACCACACCCGGCCCAGCAGAGAAGCTTCGCGTGGCGCGCGTTCGCTTCCTTCATTTGATTCAGAGTGATGTTCTGCATCAGTCGCCAGCTCGCTATCGGACAGCCGATGCAAGGAAGCGTCGGATTCCACCGATTCGCGTTCCTCCTGTCACCTTTCATGTTTGTAATGTTCGGGGCCATAGAGCCTGGAGTGCCTCCCCGGGAGAAAGTATCGTCCCCCGGATTGCGTCTTACGGGAATTTATTCCTACTTACTGAGGCGACCGACCGACTTCGTGCCGACCGGCTCCCGATGGTCGCGGCTCTGAACCCCAGTGCGGGAGTTACATATTTTTCCCCAAGATTAGGGCCTTAGCGTGACGATACTTCGAAGTTCGGACACGCTCCCAGGAACTTCGTATGTTAAATACAAGTCTTCGAGAACCCGGCTCCAAGGACCAGGAGTCCTATTGGTCTCTTAAAGGTTTACCGCCTTTCCCGGCCGTCGTGACACGTCTGCTCGGTTTGCTTTCCACCGATGACTACTCGATGCAACAATTGGTGGATCTTGGCGCGGGCGGACCCGATGTTCGCGTCCGAGCTGTTGCTTATCGCCAATTCGGCGAAGTACGGCCTGGGGAAGGAAGTCACCAGCATCCGGCACGCGGCCGCGATTCTGGGGCGGGAGACGATGCGGTCCTTTGCCGTCGCCGTTTCCCTGCGCATGTACATAGGTCGCGTCGGCGCCAGCGATCTGCTCGCGAAAGTCTGGCGGCACTCGCTGGCCACGGCCGTGATTTGCGATCTGCTGGCCGAATGCAGCCCAGAAATCCGCGAGAATCTCGCGCGACGACACGCCTTACGTCGCCGGGCTGCTGCACGACATCGGCAGCCTGGGCCTGATGGTGATGCATCCCAAGTAATACGCCGAGCGCGCTGGGCGATGCGATTCAATTCGCAGGATCTTCGGACCGTCGAGCAGAGCTTTTCGATATCGACCACTGCTCCGCCGGGCAGAGGATCGCGCACGCGTGGAAATTCTCGCCGTCGATAGCGGAGGTCGCGCTGCGGCATCATCGAACCGCCCACCGGCGCCGCAATTTAATTTGCTGGAACTGGTCAAGGTCGCCGTATTGATGGCCGACTCATTAGGCTACGAAGTGGTTCCGCCCAAGCAGGCCATGACTTTAGAGGAAGTGGCGGCTTTGCTTCCACCCGCGGCGCAGACGAACTTCAGCAAACAAATCGACGTGCTGCCGGAGCGGATCGCGGGACGCGATCCGGTCATTCGAGATTATGAGCTTCAGGTCTAACGGAAGGGGAACAGCAGAGTCATGTTGGTATAGTCGGCATCGTAGTAGTCTTCGGATCGATCATCGGCGGCTACTTGATCGAGAAAGGGAATCTGCTGGTATTGGTGCAGCCCGCCGAATTGATCACCATCGGCGGAGCGGCTATCGGCAGCGCGCTGATCGCGAACCCTCCTGCGGTGATGAAGCGAATTATCGCGGGAATGCTGTCTTCCGTCAAAGGATCTCCGTATAGCAAAGCTACATTTCTTGACACCTTGAAGATGCTGTACGAATTCTTCAGCCATGTCTCGAAGGTCGGCATGCAAACCATCGAGACCGAGGTCGATGCGCCGGACAAGAGTCCGATTCTTTCGAAATATCCCAAGTTTCTGGCGGACAACGGCGCGCTCGCGTTCTTGTGCGATACGATTCGCACCTATTCTTCCGGCTCCATGAGCGAGCATCAGCTCGACCATTTGATGGAGATCGATTTCGAATCGGTGGAGCATGAGGATCAGACGCCGGTTTCGGCGCTGGCCAGCATCAGCGACAGCCTGCCGGGATTGGGAATTGTCGCGGCGGTGCTGGGCGTGGTGGTCACCATGGGCTCGCTCGGCGGGCCTCCGGAGGAGATCGGCCACAAGGTCGCCGCGGCGCTGGTCGGAACGTTTTTGGGCATCCTGCTGTGCTACGGCCTGGTCGGGCCGATCTCGTCGAACATGACCAAGCTGAATGAGGGACGCGCGCAGTATTACCAGTGCCTGCGCCAGGGCCTGCTGTCGTTTCTGCACGGCAGCTCGCCGATACTGGCGGTGGAGTTCGCGCGGCGATCGCTGCCCTCCGACCTGCGGCCGACGTTCAAGGATCTGGAAGAGACTTGCCGTAATTCGAAGAAGGAGTAAGCGTGTCCGATCAGGTCATCATTATAAGAAAATGAAGAAGGGCCACGGCGGAAGTCATGGCGGGGCATGGAAGGTCGCCTATGCCGACTTCGTCACCGCGATGATGGCCCTGTTCATCGTGCTGTGGCTGCTCTCGAGCAGTGAGCGCGTGCAGAAGACGGTGGGCGGTTATTTCCGCGATCCGCGTGGAAAAGGAAAAATGGTGGGCACCACCGTTTCCGGCGCGGGCGAGGCGATGCAGGTCAAGGTCGACGACATGCAGAACCTGAAAAAGAAAATCGAAAACGCCATGTCGCAAGGAGATGAAGGATTTCGACCGGCTGAAGGACTTCGTCAACATCACGATTACCGAGGAAGGCCTGCGCATCGAACTGGTGGAATCCGCCAAGGGCATCTTTTTCGATAGCGGCAGTGCCGTGCCCTCGCAGGCAGGCGCGGACATTTTCGCGAAGCTCGCCGAGGAAGTGGGCGCGCTGCCGAACGTGGTGGTCATCGAAGGCCATACCGACGCCAAACCATTCAATGAGAATCGCGAGTATTCCAACTGGGAGCTTTCCGCCGATCGAGCCAACGCGGCGCGCCGCATCATGATGACCCACGGCCTGCGTGCCGATCAGGTGGCGCAGGTGCGTGGTTATGCGGATCAGCAACTGAAGCAAGCCGACGCTCCGGAGGATCCGTCCAATCGCCGCATTTCGATTCTGGTGAAACGCGCGGAACCGCCGCCGCTGCCCGCGCAGGCGGAGGTTAAAGAAAAGCCCGCCGGCGAGCCGGAGCACGTGAGCAAAGAGTACACCGACCGACTCCCGATGGTCGCGGCTCTGAACTGCAAAAAGAGCAGTCGCGGTTCAGAGCCGCGACCGTCACGCTACTAATACGCGATTGCCGCCCGCCTTCCCACCTTCGCCCACGATACCCGCCAGCCGATCCATCACCGATGCGGCCGTATCTCCTGCTCTGAAACATCGTGCAGCCGATGGTCACTTTGACCTGCACCACTTTGCCCCACCAGCGGATGCTGGATGCCGCGATCAGCGCGCGCATGCGTTCCGCGGCGCTTCCAGGTTGCCGATTTTCGAAGCTTCCATGATCGCCAGAATCGAATCGTCTTCCCAGCGTCCGGAAATATCGGTGAAGCGGATGCACAGCAGCGTCGTGCGGCTCACCATGCGCCAGCAGATGATCGCTGCGCTTCGCGGCCCAGGCTGCGATCCTGATCGCCCAAACGGTCGATGTCGATCAACAGCGCGCCGGTGGCGATGTCATCCTCGCGGAAATGTTCCAGCCTCAATTCGAGCTGCCGTCAGCATATACTCCCGCGACGCACTTTCGATTTTGGTGTCCCATAGCCCGTACTGATTGAGAACCCGTCCGCGCCGGACCAGCGCCGCTTTATCCTTGCTCTCGCGAAGAATTTCGCGTGCTCCAATCACTTCTCCGGTCGCCGACCGCAGCTAGCATGGTCTGCACTTCCACCGCGATCCTGTGTCCCTGCTTGTGCAGCAGAAACATGTGGGCGTGCCGCTCCTGCTCGTCCTCGATGGTTTTCACGAACGGCGTCGCCGCGGCCGGCATTCCCGTTTCGTCGCAGTAGGAGAGGATATCGCGGAAGGGCGCGCCCAAAACTTCGGCCGCGGCGAATCCCGTAATCGCCTCTGCCGCGTTTGCTCCAGAACCTGATGATGCCCTGCCGGTCGGCGAACCAGACGCCTTCGGGCAGGGAATCGAGCAGCGCGACCGGGAGCGGCTCAAACTCCGGCGGCAATGTTTCGGGTTCGCCTCGCATTAATCCTCCCGCACCAGCGCTCTCGATCGCGAAGGCTCTTTTGCCATCCGCGTTGGCCGCCCGTCCTTGATACTTGCGCATCCCGTTGACCTTCAGGGTCATCAGCGATTTCGCCGGATGATCCACCATAAGCATATCCCCCTCTTCCAGCCACACCAGATCGCGAATAGAAATCGGAGGAGCCACCATGGTCGCCTCGAGCCGCACCGCTCCGGACCGGATCTTCTTCAAGATGGCCGCCCGCCGCGCCGGATCCGTCTCGACCTTGCGCGCGGTCCACTGCTGGTCAAATTTTTGACGCATCATCTTGAGAATGACACTCGGAATGGCTAGGTTCATCATTCCGGTCACCTCGCCGATGGTCATTTCGATCCCGATCGCGACCACCGCTTCCTGCGGAGCCAGCACCCGGAACGCATTGCGTCTCCGTCTCCACCGATTCGACGGCGAATTCCAGGTCGGCGATGGTTCTCCAGGCGCCCTTTCAGATCCTGGAGCATGATCCGGAACAGGCTTTGGAGCAGCTTCAATTCGATCTCCGTGATTTCGCGCGTCAGCGTCACGGGTTGCCGTCCGCTGCCGCCTAACAAGAAGCTCGATCATGGGGAAGATCAGCGCGGGATTCAGCTCCATCACCGCGTTGCCTTCGTAAGGCTGTAAGCCTAAGGAAAGTAAGCAGGTTGGCGATGCCAAGCCATCGCTGAATTCGTGATAGGAGAGCTGTGTTACGCTCACAATGAGTCGCCGTCAGATAGGCGCGCAGATAGGTGGACAAGCTGGCGCCCAGGTTGCGCGCAAATGTCTCATGAAGACTGTGAATCGCCCTCAATTGCGCCTTCGAAATCCGGTCCGGGCGGCGGAAATCGAACAGCGGAGTGCCGATCCCGCTCATGGACTTCCCCATCAGTCGACTTCGGGCGGCGAAATCGTCTCCTCCAGATGGCTGCGGCTTCGAAATTGTCGGGTTCTTCAGGCTGGCAAACAGGTCTTCTCCGTTCAAGAAAATGTTCTTTCAGCAATGCACGTACCCTGCCAGTGACCTTGGCATCAGACTTGCCTTAGGAATCGCGCACATGAGTAAGAAGTTCACGTTTCCCACTCCAGAAGGCTCTCGATTGGTATCGCCAGAGCTTGGCCGTGGAGCAAGCTTCTTTGCAGCGGATTATCAATGAGATCCGCACTTGGATCGCCTGAAAGAATCTCTCGAACGCCGCCAGCGCTCGGAGCACGAACAGCTTCATCGTCCGGTTATATGTTAGGTAAGGACCTGCGCGGTCTGGCCAGCTATTCGGCTTTGATCCGCGGCGATATGGCGCGCTTGGCGGCTGAAGGATGCGCCAGGAGGCCAGCCTCACGGAGCAGCGCCGCAAGGTGGGCGTGCAACACCGCCGCGTGCGCGTGCTGGAGGAACTGGAGCAACGCGCAAAGCGGAGTGGGTGCATGGCGTGGGTGTGGAAGAGGATTCTCTCGCTTCGGAACTGTTTCTCGCCGGCCATGTCGCGGGCGTCCACCCGCAAGCCGCGACCCACGGAGCGAAGAGCAAAACACGTGATCACGAACATCCCTACCGCGGAAACGCTTTCTCCGATTCGGAAAGCGGCAATTTTTCTGGTGACTCTCGGCGAGGAAGCCAGCGCCGAATCTGCTGCGCCATTTGTCCGAGGATGAGGTTCGCAGGCTCTCGCATGAAGTGGCGCGCCTGGGCGCGCTTACCGGCGAGCAAACCGAGAAAGGTGCTGGCCGAGTTCTACCAAATGGCCGTCGGCCCGTCAATACGCCAACCAGGGCGGCGTGGACTTCACCAAGAAATTGCTGGCGCGCGCGTTCGGTCCCGAAGAAGCGCGGCGCATGATCGACAACCTGGTGCGATCCATGGGCTCCAGCCTGGCGAGCTTCGATTCGCTTCAGCGCTCCGATCCGCAGCAGCTGGCGCGATTCATTCATAACGAACATCCGCAGACCATCGCGCTGATTCTTTCGCATCTGCTGCCGGCGCAGGCGGCGTCGTTGCTCGCATCGCTGCCCGCCGAGCTGCGGTCCGACGTCGCTCTGCGCATGGCGAGCCTGGACCAGATATCCCCCGAAATCATTTCGAAAATCGCGGCCGTCATCAGCCAGAAAATGAAAAACATCGGAGGCTTCAGCCGCGAAGCCTACGGAGGCGTTCGCGCAGTCTCCGAAATCTGCAATCGCCTGGATAGCGAAATGAGCCAGCAGATCCTGGAGGAAATCGACCTGGGCGATCCAGCCGTCGCAACCACCATCCGCAACCTCATGTTCGTCTTCGAAGACATTCTGATGCTCGACGAATCCGCCATGAACGAAGTGATCGGAAAGGTGGATCGCAAGGTGCTGGTTACCGCGCTCAAGGGAACCAGCGAACAGCTCAAGGATCATTTCACGCGCCGCATGTCGACGCGTGCCAAAGACATGCTGATCGAGGATCTGGAGTGCCATGGGCCCGGTGAAGATCAAAGAGGTCGAGGCCGCCCAGCAGCAGGTGATCAATGTCATCCGCCAGCTCGAACAGCAGGGCGTCATTTCGTTGCGCGGCGCGGTCGGGGAACAGTACGTTGTATAGGTTCGGACTCGCGCTATTGTTCGTTTCCATGGCGGCTGCGCAAACGGCTCCGCCGCACAAAACGCCGCGCGCAGATTCGAGGCGCGCATGGAGGAGTCTCTGCGGAAGCAAAACGAATCGGTGGCCCGGCAGGTGCAATCGATACGATGTACCGCATGCCGTGCGCTGCCGCCCGCGTCGGCGCTCGGCCCGCGACCCCTGCGGCCGCTGTTAAGTACCCTGGGCGCCTGCGATCCGATATCGCCCGGATCCTTCGATCCGCAAATCAAGCCGACGGCCGCTCAAGAAGCATGTCGCTCCGGAACTGCTGCGCGCCGTCATCTCCGCCGAATCCGCCTTCGTCCCCTGCGCGATTTCCGATAAAGGCGCGATGGGACTGATGCAGTTGATGCCCGGAACCGCTAGCGCGATGGGCGTTTCGAATCCAATGGACCCGGATGACAACCTGCGCGGAGGCGTCCGCTATCTGGGGCAGCTGCTCGAACGTTATGGCGGCGATCTCAGGCTGGCGCTCGGCGCCTACAACGCGGGGCCAGCTCTGGTGGACAAATACGGCGGCGTCCCTCCCATCCCCGAGACGCAGAACTATGTCCGCGAGATCCTGAACAAGCTTTCGGCTAACCCACCCGTTCTTCCCGTTGCTCCAAAACCACCGGTTGCTCCAAAACCATAAGTTCTAGCGCACGAGACGCCAGAGACCGGGTTCAACCTCTGCGAATCCGTGATCCCGATAGATGTTGCGCACCGGGATATTGCGAGGGGTCTCGATAATCCGCGCAGTGAGGGTTCCCGGAACCTCCGCAATGATGTGCCGCAGGAATTGATGCTCGATGTCCCATGCCCAAAACGCGGCAGCTGATGGCGAGCGCTGAAATATCGCCGTCTACAATAACGGCGCCTCCGGTTAGCCCATGATCTCCGAAGCGGTCGGACACATCCAGCGAAAACAAATGCGCCGACGGATCGGAGAGCAGCGCCGCAAGTTCACTCAGCGGAAATTTCCGTCCGGTGGTATTGAACTGCGTGGTGCGCTCAAACAGTTCCGCGAACGCGTGACAATCGTGGAGTCGTTCGTCAGTCGCTCGATACGGCACTGAATTTGAAGCGACGCTAGATATTGCTCCTCGTTCATGGTCTCGCGGAATTGCCGGCGCTCCAGTTGCGCTTTCACCAGATTCGTGCGGCACGGCCGATTCTTCGGTGATCACCGGAACTTGCAAACGCGGATCGTTGAGCAGCATGCGGCGCAGGCTGAAGGGGTCCTCGCCCCAAACCTCCACTTCGGGCAGGCGCTGGCGCACGCGGTCGCGCTCCACCGGATGATCGTCGATAAACAGGAACGTATCCAGCGCAAAGCCCAGCTCTTCGGCGATCGCGCGAATGTTATCGACCTTGTCGTTCCAGTTGACGCGCCAAGTCACGAAATCGTCGGGCGTGAGCAGGCGATTGCGCGGATAATTGTCGGGATATTTCCACAGTTCGCGGACCGTCGCTTCGTCGTTCTTGCTGACGCAGGCGAGCACGATGCCGCGCTTCTTGAGACAGAGCAGCGCCTCATGCAACCCGAAGTAAAGGCCCACATAGGAAAAGACTCCGCTGATCTCCGGCGTCCATGCAAAAGGGCTGCCCGTTTCAGCCAGAACGCCCGGCCAAAGCGTGCCATCGAGATCGACGATGACGCATTTCTTGCGCCCGATGCCCAGCACGGTGACGAGAGCATCGATATGCGTGCGCGCCAGCGCGCGTTCCCGGAGATAGGGATCGCCGCCCACCCATTGGGCCAGCGGAGCAGTGTCGGGGAAAATTCCGTGCACGGCGGCTTTCTCCGCTCTCCGGACGTTGCAGCATCCAGCCGGGCGATCCGAAATGAGTGAAGGCAACCTGCCCGTCGTCGAGCATCCGTTCGGAGCCCGCCGCGCCCAGCGCCGCCGCGATATCGACTACATGCACGCCGGGCATCGTCGCCGCCATCTCGGCCAGCGCGAGATTGGCCAGGCGGAAACGCGCGCGATGTCCCGTGATTCCACGTTCCGCGAGTCCCAGCGGCTGCACGGTGGGTTCCGGCAGATTGTCGATCAGGATCGGCGCGGATGTCCTTTGGCGCAATTGCTCGAGCAACTGCCGTGCCTGCGCGAGATAAGCGGCGTGCGCGTGTTGGCCGGACGCGGGCGGCTCCGTGATGAAGTGCCGCGCTCTGAGCGCGCCTATAAAAATAGCGTCGTGTTGGTGTTCGGCGGCGAAGCGCACGTCGTCGGGAAAGGTCGCCGAGACACGCAGGTCGATACCGCGCCGTGCAGCTTCCCGGCGCAGGAAATCCGCCTCCATCTGGATATCGCAATCGCCGAACAGCAGGACATCGACGCGTTTCCCGGCGCCGCGCAGATCCTCGACTCCATAGCTAGCTCCCGCCGCCCAACCGGATGCGACGCCTTCCTTCACCTCCCGCCGGTAGCGTTCCAGCATTTCGGCGGGATCGCGCCCGTGCGTTGCGGAAAGTCCGGCGCCGGCGGCCGCCAGTTCTTCTTCAGGCGTTTTCTCGGTGAGGATCTCGCGCTCGGCCAGCCCGGCGATCGATCCGGCGATGACGTCGCGCGAATAGGGAATCAGATGGCCGATCGCTCCACAATCGTCCGGGATGCGGCGCGGTTCGCCGAAATAATCGATCAGGATGCTGGTTTCGCGGTCCACCGGCAAGCGCATGTTGCGGATGGCATGGACCAGCAGAAAACGGTCGGGGCCAACGGGCAACTTGTGAATAAAGCTGGAGCGGCGCAGCACCATCGCCTTACGCGTCGGGATACAGCAGATCTTGATCGGCCCGGTACGGCGTTTCTCCTTCATGCAGCCGGGCATTGTTCGCCAGGCGCATCTTCACTTCCGTCTTCGCTGTAGAGAAACGGCAGGCAGGCATAGCGCGTGCCTTTCGTGATGGGCGTGACTTCATGCAAGGTGCCGCAGGAAAAGACGATGGCGCCGCCCGCCGGAGCGCGGTAGGTCCGCCTCCCAAACTCCGGGAAGATCAGGTCACAGCCCTCGTAGTTGCTATTTAGATTGAGGGAGACGGCAAAGCGGCGATGCTCGGCGCCGGCGTTCAGGTTGTCCCGGTGGCGGCGAAAAAAGCCGCCGATTTGGCTGTCGTAGCAGGAGACGGTATAGCGATCCATCCGCGTGGCTTTGAACGAAAAATAGAGTTCGATGGCCGGCAGCAGCCGCGTCACGATGCGCTCGCGCATCCGCTGACGCAACTCGGGCAGCGCGATGATCATATCCTGACGCCGTTTTTGGCTATGAATCTTAACCGTCGCCGTCTTGCCGCCATGGTCTACCAGGAACCCGGAATCCCGACCGCCGATTTTCTCGTACAGCCCGATCAGCAGCTCGCACAGCGGAAAATCGAAGACGCGCGGCACGATCAGAGCGGGGGCCGTCAGCGGCACGCCCGCCGAGTTGTCCACCGGAGGAAGATCCAGCAGCAGCCGTTCTAACATCGCGTCGTGTCCGTCCGGATGATCGCAAGGGATGTCCGCGATGGCGCGCAGCATGGGATCAAGCACGATCGTGCGGGGCAGTTCGTCTGGCGCCGTAATGCGTTCCAATTGCGCCATCGTAATCGGAGATAAACCGCAGAACCGGGCCGCTCATGGCCAGAAGCGGCTCCATGTTGTGCGGCGGAGCGGCCAGCACGGCGTAAATAATGATGTGATCGTCGGAGAACGAAGCCGCCTGTTTCACCAGCGCCGCGAGCCTGGTTTGCGCTTGAGCCTCGGCCAGAGATCCTAGAAACGCAAGCAGTATCCAGCGTCCAGCGGAGACATGCAGATCCTCCCCGGCGCCGGAGATGTTGGTCGCTTTGAACCACGGAACCGGATCGCCCAGCGTGATTCCTTTTGTGTCTGTCAGAGTCATCGCATGCCCTTGTGCTACAAGCATGCGGGCATTTCGTATGCCACCTCATTTGATTGAAATCAAAGGAATGCAGCATCGCGACGGGCCGAGTTAATGACTTCGGAGTAGGGCCGGTGACGCACCCATGACAGCTTGCGGCTTCGCCGGCAATAACTCGGCCCTCGGGAGACAAGACCCAAGTCCGCTGTACTGCCCGTACCCCGTTGGGACTGTTGAGGAATCGTAATATGACTGATCCGCCACGCCCAACGCTGGCACGTAGGACTGCATGGAATTCGGGAAGGTGTTATTGTCGAGCACCTGGAGGTTTTTGGGGGCATACCCACCGCCACCCTTGAACGCCTTGCCACTGCCCTTGGCATCGGGCGGCTGGGCTTGAACCACGAGTGTACCGAGCAAGAGGAATGCGGCGACAGGGGATGCATCTAACTCGTAGTGACATGCATCCACCACAATGAGACACGCGCGATGAATCAGGCGGATCAAACCGTGGGGCTTTTTTATCTGGAGGATTTGCACGTCGGCCAGCGCTTCTCCTCCGGGACCTACGTCATGGAAGCTGGCGCCATGAAAGCGTTTGCAGCCGAGTTCGATCCACAGCCGTTTCATCTTGACGAAGCGGCCGCCCAGGCCAGTGTCTTCCGTGGACTCTCCGCCAGCGGCTGGCACACCGCGGCCGTCGCCATGCGCCTTCTGGTCACCGGCGGTTTGCCCTTCGCCAACGGCCTCATTGGTGTGGGCGCTGAGATCGCGTGGCCAAAACCGACCCGGCCCGGCGATACACTGCGAGTGGAGAGTGAGATCCTCGAAATCGTGCCGTCGCGCTCGAAACCCAACCAGGCATTTGTAAGCGTGAAAAGCACGGCAACAAACCAGAATGGAGAGCCCGTGTACGTTTTCACGCCCAAGCTTCTGGTGTTCAAGCGCGCCCGCTAATTCGAACAAGGAGAAACAGCATGGGAAAGCTCGAAGGAAAAATCGCAGTCATCACCGGCGGCAGTAGCGGCATCGGCCTAGCTACCGCGCAGCAGTTCGTGGCTGAAGGAGCATACGTCTTCATCATCGGCCGCCGCCAGAGCGAACTGGATGCGGCGGTCACCGAAATCGGAAGGAATGTCACGGGCGTTCAAGGCGACGTCTCGGATCTGGCAGATCTCGACCGGCTATACGAAACCGTGAAGCGCGAGAAAGGGCGCATTGATGTCCTTTTCGCCAACGCTGGCATCTCGACTCCGCGTGCTCCGCTGGGCGAGATCCGCGAACAAGACTTCGACAAAATATTCGACATTAATGTCAAAGCACTCCTGTTTACGGTCCAGAAAGCGCTCCCGCTGTTCACTAGCGGCGGATCCATCTTGCTAAATGCTTCCATCGTCGGATCCAAAGGCCTGCCAACAACGAGTGTTTACAGTGCCAGCAAAGCCGCCGTTCGCTCGTTCGCCCGTACCTGGACAATGGACTTGAAAGCGCGCAAAATTCGCGTGAACGCGATCAGCCCGGGTCCCATCGACACTCCTCTGCTCAGCCCATCCAATCAAACCGAAGAACAGAGCAGGCAGCGCAAGGAGGCTTTTGCCGCTGCCGTTCCCATGGGACGTCTGGGCCGGGCCGATGAAATCGCCCACGCCGCCGTGTTCCTGGCGTCCGATGACAGCAGTTTCATTACCGGCGCCGAAATTTTCGTCGACGGCGGGCTCGCGCAAGTTTGAGGGTATTCTGGGAAAAATCATGTCTGAAACTCCCGAACAAACCGATTCGATGTTCCCCGTTTTGGACGACGCGCAGATTGCGCGGCTGCGAGCTTTCGGCGAGGAACGACAGGTGCAGCCCGGCGAAATTGTTTTCGATCAAGGCGACGAGAATCACGGCGTCTTTGTTGTGCTTGATGGCAGCATCGAACTCGTCAGCGTTTCGGCCAATGATCAGGCGCGTGATCAGGAGTGCTCGGCGCGGGACCGTTCACCGGCGAAGTGAACCTGCTCTCCGGACGGCGCAGCCTGGTCCGGTGCCGGGCGCGACGAAGCGAGTTCGCTCCTGGAAATCGGACGGGCCAATCTGCGGCGCATCCTCGCAGACCGATGTCATGCTCGGCGAGATTTTCCTCCGCGCTTTCCTGCTGCGCCGCACCTATCTCATCGGCCACCGTGTTGGCGACGCGTTGCTGATCGGATCCAACCATTCCAGCGACACCCTGCGTCTTCGAGAGTTCCTGTCCCGGAACGGCCATCCTCATACCTATATCGATGTGGAGCGCGATCCGGATGTGCAAGCCGTTCTCGATCAATTCGAAATTAAGGTGAGCGACATTCCGGTATTGATTTGCCGCGGCGAACTGGTGCTTCGAAATCCCAGCAACGCTGAGGCGGCCGAATGCTTCGGGCTGAATGCGGGAATCGACGAGGGCGAGGTCTACGACCTGATCGTGGTCGGCGCGGGCCCCAGCGGACTGGCAGCCGCGGTTTACGGGGCCTCGGAAGGACTGAACGTCCTGGTGGTCGAGAGCAATGCGCCAGGCGGCCAAGCCGGGTCGAGTTCCAGAATCGAAAACTACCTCGGCTTTCCCAACGGGATTTCCGGGCAGGAACTCGCGGGCCGCGCCTTCGTTCAAGCCGAGAAATTCGGAGCGCATATCGCCGTGGCGCGAGCCGCCCGCGCGCTGAAGTGCGCCCATTCGCCGTACCACCTCGAACTCGACGATGGCGCATCTGTTAACGCTCGCAGCATCATCGTTGCCGCGGGCGCGCAATATCGAAAACTGGATCTGCCCAACCTCGCTCAGTTCGAAGGCGTCGGCATCTATTACGGCGCCACCGCACGTCGAAGCCCAGCTCTGCGCCGGTGAAGAGGTGGCCGTCGTGGGAGGAGGGAACTCGGCTGGCCAGGCGGCCATGTTTCTATCGGCGCACTCTAAACACGTTCATCTGCTGGTCCGCGGACCGGGCCTATCGGAAACCATGTCGCGATATTTGATTTCGCGGATTGAAGCTTGCAAGGAGATCACCCTCAGGACTTGGACGGAAGTCGAAGCGCTGGAGGGCGACGCGCACCTGGAGCGCGTTCGCTGGCGTCAAACCAAGACAGGACCCACCGATAGCCATGACATCCAGCACTTGTTTCTGATGACCGGCGCCTGCCCCAACACCGCATGGCTCCAAGGATGCCTGGAGCTGGACGCCAAACAGTTCATCAAGACCGGCGCGGACCTGGACAACTGGCCTCTCGGGCGCGCCCCTCATATGCTCGAAACCAGCCTTCCCGGAGTGTTCGCGGTGGGCGATGTCCGGGCTGGCAGCGTGAAGCGCGTCGCGTCGGCTGTGGGCGAAGGATCAATGGCCGTTCAGTTCGTCCATCAAGTGCTGGCCGAATAGCTGACTGCGCTCGAAATCGATTAGCCAGCGCTTATTCGTCGAGACCACCGCCGTAGCCGGTGAGCTTGCCGTTGCTTCCGATCACGCGATGGCACGGAATGACGATGGCGATGGGATTCGAACCATTGGCCAGGCCAACGGCTCGCGATGCCGCGGGATTGCCGGCGCGGCGCGCGAGTTCGCCATACGAAATCGTCTCGCCAAAAGGAATCCCACGCAGCAATTCCCAGACGCGCCGTTGGAACGCGGTTCCCCGCGGCTTTAGCCGCAAATCGAAATCGCGCAATTCGCCGCCGAAGAAAGCTTGGAGCTGTCGTATGGGCTCGCGCAACAACGCGCCACCGCAGGTCCACGAGGAATCGACCACCGGAGCAGTTCGTCCTTCGGCAAACGCGATCTCGAGCAGCCCATCGTCATCGGCCGCCAGCAGCAGCTCTCCTACCGGGCTTGGTATCCAGCTGTAACAAACCTGGGTGTAACAAATTTGGTTGTGATCGGTTTGGTCGGAAATTTCCATCGTTCACTCCTTGCCAAAGATGCAGCGCGGCATATGCGCGCCATGGCCGCCACCGCTCGGCTAATGCCTGTAGTCCACCCGCCGTGCTGGCTCCGGCGGCTCGCAACAAAATAAGATCCGCCGAGGGAAACGCGTCGGGGTCGCTCAAAGCGCGCATCGCGATATATCCAGCCGTCCATTCGCCAATGCCCGCGATCGATCGCAGCCGCTCGCGAGTTTCCTCCGGGTCCGCCGAACCATCCAACACCAACTGCCCCCCGGCCACGGCAGCTGAAAACGCGGACAATGTCTCGGCGCGCTTTTGCGGCAGACCGATCGATGCCAGATCTGCGCCAGCCAAATCCTCGGCGCGAGGAAATAAGTGGGTGACGCCAGGTCGCGTAGATTCCAGCTGCCGACCGAACCGGGCGACTAAACGTCCGGCCAGCGTCGACGCGCCCCTCACGCTGATTTGCTGGCCCAAAATCGCGCGAATTCCGAGCTCGAAGCCATCCCAAGCGCCAGGTACGCGCAGACCGGGCCGGGCCGCGACGAACGTCCGCAGCAGAACATCCGATGAAAGAGCCGAGGCGATCGCCACCGGGTCCGCATCCAGATCGCACAGGCGTCGCACCCGGGAGACGATCCCGAGCAGGCACTCGGGCCGCGCATGATCTATCTTCAGAATGACGTCGGTTGCGTTGTGCGACAGTTCGATGATCCCGGGAGTACCAGCCACTAGAATGCTGCGCCGATAACTTCCGCTTTCCACCCATTCGACGCCCGGTATGGCGCGTGACGCGAGGAATCCAACCAGCGCGTTCCAGTCCAACGGACGACGATAGCGCAGCCGAAAGCACAGACCCGCGCTACTCACGCGATGAACGCGCGCTTGCCTGAGTTCGCGTGGAGTGCGGTTCCAGGTCTCACGAAACGTATGGTTGAAGCGCCGCACGCTGCCGTATCCGGCGGCCAGCGCCACTGTGCTCAAGGGCAGGTCGGTTTCGTCAAGGAGCCGTTTCGCTGAAAGCAGACGGTGTGTTTGCGCCACCGCGATGGGGGGAGCGCCGAGATGCTCCAAAAATAAGCGCCGTAGATGGCGCTCGCCAACTCCCAGACGCCCTGCCAGCGCATCAACGCCGCCGGTATCCAGCGCACCCTCGGCAATTTCCCGCAACGCACGCGACACGCTGGACGACGAGCCGTTCCAGGCCGGCGTGCCCGGCGCACATTCGGGACGGCATCGCAGGCAGGGGCGCAAACCCGCGGTTGCCGCTGCCGCCGCGGAAGGATAGTACTCGACATTCTCTTCCCGCGGCGAGACGGCCGGACAAATCGGCCGGCAGAATATCTTAGTCGTCCGCACGCCGATGAAGAACCGTCCATCGAAGCGGGCATCACGGGCTAAGCGGGCCTCGCGGCATGTCTGGCGATCGAGAAGCACTTCAGATCCGACTATACACCCGGACGACTGTCTGAAATAGCCGTTTTCGGACCTGAACGTGTGAGCTTTGTAACAAGATCGTGTGCAACTCCGCCCGTGATGGGGGAATCTAACGAGAAGACTTATCCTAGATTAAGGAGTTCGAAAAAATGCCGACAACTCAAGAAAAACTTGAAACCCGCCGTAAGGCGCCACTGGCGACACCCAGTGACCTCGGCGCGGATGCCGTCAAGAACATCACCGGCGCTCTCAATGCGCTGCTGGCCGATGTATTCGCCCTCTATATGAAGACCAAGAACTTCCACTGGCACATGAGTGGGCCGCACTTTCGCGATTACCACCTTTTGCTGGATGAGCACGCGGATCAGATCTTTGCGATGACCGACGATATTGCCGAGCGTGTGCGCAAGATCGGCGGTATCACGATTCGATCCATCGGAAACGTTGCACGCCTGCAGCGCATCAGCGATAACGACGCCGAGTATGTCGATCCGCTCGACATGCTGGCCGAATTGCGCGAAGACAATCAGGCGATCCTGGCCAGCATGCGCGAAGCTCATGACCTTACCAGCGAAGAGAACGACGTCGCCACCACCAGCCTTCTGGAAGTTTGGATCGACCAAACCGAACGGCGCATCTGGTTCCTGTTTGAAACCGGACGCACGAGATAGACCGTCCCCTACGGCTGGCGGCACGCTCCTGAGTTGATTGAGCTCCAAATCTTCTGGCGAACTTGCTGGATTTGGTTCGCCATTGCTGGGCTCTCAGAGCCAATGCGATCCAGAATCGGACCCACGAAACGGCCGTAGCGCTCAATCGCTGGCCAATGGGCGCGGGCAATTGAGTCCCGCACCGAGCGCGTGATTTCCGGAGTAATCAGCTCGATGCGTCCAACGAAGACGCGCGCGGTCTGGGATGGAGCGGGGTCGACTTGGAGCGGGAGAAATGTGTCAATCGCACGCGACGGGACGATGTAGATCACTCGCGTTCCTTCTTCAAACCACGAATCGCGCCAAGTCTCGACCATCGCTTGTGCTTCCTTCGGATAAAGCCCTTGCGCGATCAATGCAGTCTCCAGCTCCGTGCGCAGGACGGGAAGGGAACTGTCGAGCGATGGCGACTCGAGCGTAACCGCATCCTTCACCTCGGCCGCATTGCGATACCCCAGGCGTCCGGCGCGATTCTCGAAAAGGATCACGGTGGGAACGGGCTCGGCGCCGCTATTCTCGATCGCTATTGTTCCATTGGCGGCGACGCGTGCTGAAAGAGGAACCTCGATGTTTCCCACGCCTCTGTAAAACAGAAATTTCTCGTGTTGATCGCCTACGGCAATTGGCGCGCTGTCCGTGCCGCGGGCCGCGTAGTAGCGGCTGGGCTCGGTCTCGGTGGGCAAGGCCGGCGAAGTGTTCGGTTCAACCTTGATGCTCTGCCATTCGATGGAGCCAGCCAGATGCTTGCCCTGGGGATACCACTCGGTGATTATTCCATGAGGAAACGCGACCTTGACATGTGCATCTAGATCCCGCGGACTGTAGAAGTACATTACCGGCGTTTCCATTCGCACGGTATCCGTGATACTCCGCTTGAAACAGCGATATCCAAAACTCGCAACGAATGTCGGAAGATCGTCCTTGCCGCCCAAAGCGTCCCAGACGACGGCCGAACCATCCTCGCCCGCGACGGACGTGAACGTTCCCCACTCATGAATTGTGAGATCGCTGGGCTGAACGGGTTGAATCTCGGCTGCGGTTAGAACTGCCACGGTCGAAGCAAGTGCGAGAAATACCCGGGTCATTTGTTCTTTTCCTCCGCGAGCGCTTTCAACGACGCATCGATCTCGGCGTCCTTGGCCGGCCGCGCGAAGAATTTCGAGGATTCTCTGATGAAGCCTTTCGGTCCCATGGGGACGATCGCACCGGCGGCCTCGCTACCGCACGTGCCGCGCAGACTCACCACCCAATCGCCTTCCGCGGGCCAGCTCTGATTCACCGCATAGACGCCGGGTTTGGACGCCGCCATTATCTTCAGAGCAACCGACTGCCGCGCTCCCTTCACGATCCCTTCGGCGCTAGCGCTGAGCTGTGCCTTCGCCGGGTCCGCGCACGATTCGGTACGAAACACAAAGGCGGCCGTTTTGAAATGAAAATCCTGAGACGCCACCGGATTGCCGATGGTGAAGCTAAATCCGACTGGGTGCGCCAAGGCAGCGGCCAGAGCGAAAGCTGCGATACCAATTCTGAGTTTCAACATGACGACTCCTTTCGGGATCGTTAGACGCGCGGATGCGGGATTTCTTCCCGGCTCACCATTTCCAGGCCAATTCGTCTTTCCAAAGCTTGAGCGTTTCCGGATCGAGCTTCAACGCCTGCTCGCGCGAAACTCCGGCTGGAACGGGGGTCAAAGAAGCGATGCGATCGTAAACACGGGCGCGATCTCCCATCGGAACCCGCTGCAAAAGATGCCATAACGTGAGCGTGTCGCGTACGCGAGCCTCGGCGAGAATGACCTCCAACGGATCGTCCGCGGATTTTGCGACGCCCGGGTTTTCGAGCGCATCTTTCAAACCTTGGGAGGCGTCGTCAAAGTAAGGAATCCCAGGTCCAATGTTCGGATGTGTCCGGCAGCTAGCTCCCGCGGGCACCAGCGATTCCACCACGACTCCCGGCGCAGGGCCCTTCCATTGGAACGACACCCAACCCTTGGTCACCTGCAGCAGCCCGAGACCGAGTTCGTCATCGCTCAGCGTGTACTCGCAGCCAAGATCAATCGCGGTGCCGGATGCAGTGTCCACGAAGAACAGTTTTGGAGGCGCGGAAATCTTCGCTCGGATCTCACCGCGCACCAGTGCCAGCCGATGTTCGCCCGCCCGCGCTTTCACCACGCGTACTCGCGTGCCCGGCTCGATCTCGACGAACCCGATTTCGCCGATTCTCAGCGTTGTTCGCGACTTGGAATCGGTTTCAATCCATTCGCCGCCTCGATGCCCAACGCTCCAATAGCCGACAGCGAGGAGAGCCAGCGCCCCGGTTGCAGCGAAGGCCCACAGCCACCTCGATCGAATCGAAGGGCGCCTTTGGGACCGATGCTCGTCGAGCGCTGCTTCGATTGACGTCCATACCGTGTCCGGAGCCTTCACTGTCGGAAGATGATCGAGCATGGATTTCACTTCCTCGCGTTCATCCATACTTAAACCCCATACTTCAGCCCCTTGAGCCGCTCTGCCAGCATCCTGTGTCCCCGGCTCAGCCTGGACGCCACCGTTCCCATGGAACAATGCAGCGCCTGCGCCATCTGCTCATACGAAAGATCGTCGAAATAGCGCAGCAGAACCGCGATTCGAAACTTCGGCGGGAGCGCCGACACGGCTGCGCGAACCGAATTCTCCATCTGAGCGCGGGCGTAATCCGCTTCCTGCGAAGCTGGCCCGGCGAACGTTTCCAGATGATGCGACCGATCCGAAGCCACGGCGTCCGACTTGCGGCGCCTGCCCGCGTCCATGCAGGCGTTGACAACCAATCGGTAGAGCCAGGTAGAGAACTCAGCGTCTCCGCGAAAGTCGCCTATATTCGTCATTAATTTGAGAAAGACCTGCTGCGTTACATCGCTGGCGGCTGCTTGGTCGGCATGCAGGAAGTAAAGAGCAATGGAATACACACGATCTTTATACAAGTCGTAGAGAGACCGGAAGGCATCCCGGTCACCCGAACGGCAAGCTGCGACGACTTCTGCGCTGATCTGGCGATCAATCAGATCAACCACCGGCGATTGAGACGCGACGTCGAACGTTTTTCTTCCATTTTCCGCGCGGGAACGCGCCCGCGGCGGCCTTACGCACAACCGACTCCCTAACGGTCGCGGCTCAGAAGCTGTTTCGCGATCGTCATCTTTTGCATATTGCTGGTGCCCTCGTAGATTCGCCCGATCTTGGCGTCGCGATACAGCTTCTCCACCGGATAATCCTTGGTGAACCCGACCCCGCCCAGTACCTCTACGGCCCGCGAAGCCACCCGCTCCGCCACCTGCGAAGCGAAATATTTGCACATAGCGGCTTCGGTCAGAAACGGGCGGCCTGCGTCATGCAGCCGCGCCGCGTTGTAGACCATCAGCCGCGTAGCTTCCACCTCGACGGCCATCTCGGCCAGCTCAAACTGAACGCCTTGAAACTCCGCGATGGATTTTCCGAACTGCTTGCGCTGCTGGGCGTAAGCCAGCGCGTGATCCAGCGCCCCTTGTGCCAGCCCAAGCATCTGCGCGCCGATGCCGATGCGCCCTTCGTTCAGCGTCTCGATCGCGATTTTGTAACCCTTGCCAACCTCGCCGACAATGTTGGCCTTGGGCACAAAGCAGCCATCCAGAATCAGCTCACATGTCGAGGATGCGCGGATTCCCAGCTTGTCCTCTTTCTTGCCGACCTGGAATCCTGGAAAATCGCGCTCGATCAGAAAGGCCGTGATCCCTTTGTAACCCTGCTCGGGATTTACGGTGGCGAACAGGAGAAAGAATCCCGATTCACCGGCATTGGTGATCCACAACTTCCGCCCCGTAAGCCGATAGCCGTCGCCATCTTCAACTGCTCGTGTGGCCAACGCGAACGCGTCGGAGCCGGAGCCGGCTTCCGAAAGCGCATAACTAGCCACCGTATCCTTGGCGGCGCGCGGCAGCCAGCGGCGCTTCTGTTCGGCCGTGCCCCAGTGCAGAATCGCGTTCAGGAACAGCGTGTTTTGAACGTCCACGATCACCGCCGCCGACGGATCCACTCGGGCCAATTCCTCGATCGCCAGAATGGACTGGAAGAAGGTACCGTCCTGGCCTCCGAATTCCTCGGGAACTTCCACGGCCATCAAGCCCAGCTCGAAAAACTCCCGCAACAGATCCTGGCGAAAGACGCCCGCATCGTCCATTGCGCGCACGTGCGGAGCCAGACGCTCGCGGGCAAAGCGGCGCACGGAAGCCTGGAACAGCGTCTCCTCTTCGCTTAATTGTGTGAGAGGCGAAGGAATGGCGCTCCCGGCGTCCACCAACAATTGATTGTGTGACATATCGCCGTTGCCATTATAAGCCCTGGAAAATGACTAACGGCGATGTGCTATTTCTTCATTTCGCCCAGTGCGCGGGTCAACGTGTTCAGCACAGATCCACTTTCGCGTTTAGAAGATGCCGGTGGCGTTGATACCGGTGTTAGTGACGCTGCTGAAGGTTGAGCTTCCGATGGCCGCGGGTTGGCGATCGCCGCCGGCTTAATGAACGGCATTACATCTTCGGGCAAGGGCCGCTTGCTCTCGAGAAAGTCCATACCGTCCACCGTGATCTGCAGGCTGCTCTTATCGTCGCTTGCCGCCAAGCCTCGCTGCTTCAAATACCAGAGCGCGGAATTCAGCCGCACCGGCGTGGCCTCCACAATGAGTTCGAGGTGCCGTATCGAGAGACTCGGACTGGTGGGCTCAGAGAGCCGCCGATCATATAGCACGCAAAGAATGGCCGACCGCAGCACCGCTTCACGTCCCAGCGTGTCAAAAAAGTCGACGCCGGTAAACTGTGGAGTTCTCACTTGCTGACCGACGCCTCGCACTTTGTCGAATATGCCGCGCTGCTCGGGATCGCAGAGAACCTCATACGCCAGATTCACGGCCTCGAACTTTTCGGGATTACCAGTTCCGAAATTATTATTCGGATGATATTTCTGCGCGAGTTCTGAGTACGACCGCTGGATGGTTTCCGAGTCGGATTTTGGGTCGATCCCGAGAACTACGTAGTGATCCTGAAACTTACCGGCAAGTGGCGCTGACATGGTATGTCACAAAGATCGGCTGAAATGGCCGAAAACTATGTAGATCATTTGCGCCCTGGGGTTGGCGCCTGTCTTATTGTTCCAACGAACGGGCGCGAGGCGGCATCGTCAGATACCCGCGTGCGGTTGCTTTCTCAAACGTAGCTAGCGCCGAAGGCAACCTGTCCGGCCTGTCTTCGGTGTTGGTCCGTCTGGTCGCTCCTCCATCGCGAGAGCGGTACAATCGAGTGAATCGGTGCTGAGGAAGGAGATTCCTTTATGCCGCCTTTTCGCTCGTCGCTCGGTACAGTCATTCTAGGATTCACGGCGCTGTCGGTGAACGGACAGACGCTCTTTCAGAATCCGATTCCCGCCAATCAGCTCGCCTTTTTGAACCAATTCCCCGGGGCGCCGTCCAACGATCTCTTTCGAGATAAACAATTTCGCAAACTGCTGCATAGCGCGCTCCCGAACTGCATGTTCCATTACGGCCGCGACATGCCGCTTACCGACGCGCTCGATATGGTCCTCAAAGGTTCTCCTCAGCCGGTCCGCATCCGGGATGGGCGATACCTGCTCGTCTCCGGGCGCAGCGGGCCGTACCTCGCTGGCCGGGGATTCATATGGATCGATTTGCAGGATGGCATCGTCCTGGGCGGGTTCTATTTCCATCCCACGAATGGCGAACCCACGCCGGCCGTTAACATTTTTTCCAAGCAGGTGAAGGACGAAGATTCCCTCAAGCTGAGCCAGCTTCCGTCGGCGTTTGCGGAGGACTTGATCGGGTGGTCCGCCGAATCCAGAGTTCCACCTGTTACGACACGCTACTTTATTACCGGCTCCAACAAGAAGATCCTACTGGAGCACGACGAAGACTATTGCGCGCCCGCAGCCTGGCCCACCGCGCCGCCTCAAAATGTTTGTCAACAGATGAATGCTGACGCCGCCGACATTGACGTGACCGCAGCTTCCTATTTGGAGCAAACCAACCATGCGACCAATGCGACGGCGTGGATGATTAACGATCAGGATCAGATCGCCTGGATCCAGGTGCGGGACAGCACTTGCCGTGTCGGTCCGGACCCCTTGGGATGCCGCATCCGCTTGACGCGGGAACGCACCCACGCAATCATCCAGCGTCACCTTATCCTGCGTCGCGATTGACGGCCCACCCACCCTTCTGCTATAACTCAATGGAGTTAGTCGACTGTGAACCGGCCCATCCCATCTTGGCTTCGTTTAAGCATTGTTGGAGCGACCTTCTCGCTCGCCTGCCTAACCCACCCCGCGACAGCCCAAATTGCCGTTCGCAATCAAGGCTATGTCCCGTTTAGTGATGAGCCGATCAACTATCGTACACACGAGGTGACCGACCCCGTCGCCAAGCTCCAAAAGCTTCTCGATCACGGCGACGTCAAGCTCGACTATGAACCCTCGCACGGCTATTTGAAGTCGGTGCTCGATCGATTGCAGATCCCGGTCGACACGCAGACGCTGGTATTTTCCAAGACTAGCTTCCAATACAAAAAGATCTCTCCGGAAGCTCCGCGCGCGCTGTACTTCAACGACGACGTTTATGTCGGCCAGGTCCATGATGGGAAGGTCCTGGAGTTCGTGTCGTTCGATCCGATGCAGGGCGCCATCTTCTATATCCTGGACGAACATCAAAGCGATCATCCCGTCTTCCAGCGCGCCGAGCTCGATTGCACCCAGTGCCACATCGCGGCGGGCACGCGCGGCATTCCAGGCGTTTTGCTCCGATCGATATTCACCACCGCCACGGGCACTCAGGCCGTGCAGACCGAGTCGTTCATCACCGGCCAGCAGAGCCCGTTGAGCCAGCGCTGGGGCGGATGGTATGTCACGGGCACGCGCGGCAACCAGACGCACATGGGAAATGTGGTGGTTCAGGATAAAGAACATCCCGAGCAACTGGATCGCGCGGCGGGCGCCAACATTACCGATCTTTCGAAGCACATCAAAACGGCGGATTATCTTACCGGCTCGAGCGACATCGTTGCGCACCTCGTGCTGGGTCATCAAACCCAGATGCACAATCTGATCACGCTAACGAATTACCAAACCCGGCTTGCTTTGTACGCAGCGCAGGCCAAGCCGCTCTCAGACGACCAGCGCAAGCAATATGAAAAACCCGCCGAAGAGCTAGTCCGCTATCTCCTCTTCGCCAATGAAGCGCCGCTGGAAAGTTCCGTCAAAGGCGATTCAACCTTTGCCCAGGAATTCGCGGTGCGCGGCCCGCGTGATCCCCAGGGACGTTCGCTGCGTGATTTCGATCTCCAGAAGCGCATCTTTAAATACCCGTGCAGTTATCTCATCTATTCCGAGGCGTTCGACGCGTTGCCCGAGCCGGCCAAGGGCTACGTCTATCATCGTTTGCTGGAAGTTTTGACCGGTCGCGAACACAGCCCCGACTTCGCGAAGCTAACCGGGGAGGATCGACGAGCGATCCTGGAAATCCTGCTGGCCACGAAGCCAGGACTGCCCGACGAGTGGAAGCAATACAAATCCAACTCGCTCCGGGCGGCTAACTAATCGCCAGACAGAAAGAAAGGATTCATCGTATGACAAGTCTTTCGAAAAACATCCTCGGCTTCACCGCCGCAATCGCTGCATTCGGCGCAACCGCTGTTTGGGCGGACTCGGCCGCTCAACTCAACGGGCGTTGGGACGCCACTCTCACCGTCAACGGCGCCGTCATTCCATTCCGCCTCGATATTTCGGGCGACGGAGCGACTCTCAAGGGCACGCTGTACAACGGCGACGACAAAGAGTTCACTACGCAGGCGTCGTACGAAAACGGGACTCTCGTTCTGAATCAGGAACACTACCTGACTAAGATCACGGCCACGCTCAAGGACGGTCAGCTGCAGGGCAAGATCCAGATGCGCAACGATCAGAAACCGGAAGGCAGCGTATTCTCAGCCAAGCGCTATGTTCCCGCATCGGAGACAACGGACGCGCCCTCCATCGCCGGCAACTGGATCGTTCCATACGAAAGCGTCAAGGGTGAAAAGGCCTGGCGGTTTATCGTGAAGCAGTCCGGCGCTGAAGTCACGGCGGCGATTCTGCGCGTCGATGGCGACACGGGCGCGCTGACCGGAACCTTCCACGATGGCAAATGGCAGTTAAGCCACTTCGACGGCTCGCGTCCCTATCTTCTGGAAGTCACTCCGGCCAAGGACGGATCGCTCGCGCTGGTGCAGAAGGGCGGAGGCCCTCGCCAAGGGAATCTAACGGCGTATCGCGAAGATGTCGCGCAAGCCAAGGGATTGCCGGCGCCGGCCGACTACACCACGCACACCACCATGAAGGATCCCAACGAAGTCTTCGCCTATAGCTTCCCCGATGTGAACGGGAAGGTTCTTTCGAACGAAGATCCTAAGTTCAAGGGCAAGGTGGTGCTCGCGATCGTGACCGGCACGTGGTGCCCCAACTGCCACGATGAAGCGCAATATCTGGTGCAGCTCTACGCCAAGTATCACGATCAAGGGTTGGAAATCGTCGCACTCGACTTCGAAGAGCCGGAGCAACAGGAAGACCTGGGTCGCGTGCATGCGTTCATCAAACAGTACAACGTTCCGTACACTTATCTCCTCGCCGGCGCGCCCGCCGAAATGTGGGAGAAAGTCCCGCAGGCGGTGAATCTCAATACCTGGCCGGCGACGTTATTCGTCGGACGCGATGGCCGTGTGAAGCACATACATGCCGGTTTCGCCGCGCCCGCCAGTGGCGAGTACAACGCGCAGCTGAAGCAGGAATTTACTTCGACCATTGAGAAGCTGCTCGCCGAAAAAGACGGCAAGCTGGTCTCATCAGTTACTGAACCGCGGCCGTAAGAGAGCGGAGGTCAAAATGAAGAATTTATCCAAGAACCTAGCTTTTGGTGTGTTCATTTTCGGCTTGGGTGCTTCCGGCGCCTGGGCCGGGTCCCTCAATTCCGTTGACGGGCGCTGGGATGCCACTGTCACCATCAACGGAACCGCCATTCCGTTTCGTCTCGATATTTCGGGCGAAGGCGCGAACCTGACGGGCACGCTTTATAACGGCGACGTAAAAGAAACCACTACCAGCTCGAAGGTTGACAACGGCACGATTGTGCTGAACTACGAGACCTACCTCACCAGTATCAAGGCCACGGCCAAGGATGGCCAGCTCGAAGGCACGGTGCAAGGACGCTTCGAGCAGGAGCGCTATCTCACAACCTATCCGTTCCAGGCCAAGCGCTACGCGCCCGCGGCTGTCTCGGCGTCGAATGTACCATCAATCGCAGGTCAATGGATTGTTCCGTACAACAGCGGCAAGGGCGAAAAAGCCTGGCGTCTGATTGTGAAGCAGGCCGGCGCTGAAGTCACGGCGGCCATTCTTCGCGTCGACGGCGACACCGGCGCTCTGACAGGCACCTGGCAAAATGGCGAATTCGTGCTGAGCACTTTCGATGGGGCACGCGCCATGCTGCTCGAAATCACGCCCAACAAAGACGGCACGCTGGAGCTCCATGAGAGCGGCCCGTATATACCAAAGGACCAGCTGATCGCGTATCGTCCCGAGGTAGCCAAAGCCAAGGGATTACCGGAGCCGGCCGACTATACCACGCACACCACCATGAAGGATCCCAACGAGGTCTTCGCCTACAGTTTCCCCGATGTGAATGGCAACGTCCTCTCGAACGAAGATCCCAAGTTCAAGGGTAAGGTGGTGCTCGCGATCGTGACAGGGACTTGGTGCCCGAACTGCCACGATGAAGCGCAATATCTTGTCCAGCTCTACGCCAAGTATCACAACCAGGGATTGGAAATCGTAGCGCTCGATTTCGAAGAGCCCGAGCAACAGGAAGACCTGGGTCGTGTGCATGCGTTCATCAAGCAGTACAACGTTCCGTATACCTATCTCCTCGCCGGCGCGCCCGCCGAGATGTGGGAGAAAGTTCCGCAGGCGGTGAATCTCAATACCTGGCCGGCGACGTTATTCGTCGGACGCGATGGCCGCGTGAAGCACATTCATGCCGGATTCGCCGCGCCCGCCAGTGGCGAGTACAACGCTCAGCTGAAGCAGGAGTTCACGTCGACCATTGAGAAGCTGCTCGCCGAAAAAGATGGCAAGCTGGTCTCCTCGAACCTCCAGCAGTAATTAGCGGGAGGATGACGCTCGTGGGCAGTGGATTGGGGCGTATAAGTATGAAAGAATCAGTTGATTCGAACAAATACTATGCGCTTTCTCAACTTTACTGCCCTCGTTCTCGGATGCGCAGCCAGCCTTGCCGCGGCCCCGGCCATCAACGGAGTCGTTAACGCCGCCAGTTGGCTGCCTCCCTCGTTGCCCAATTCCGGAATTGCGCAAGGCGGTATGTTCACGGTTACCGGCTCCGGGCTCGGTCCTTCTACTTTGCAGGCGGCCCAGGGCTATCCGTTGCCCACCGCAGCGGGACTTGCGGGCACCAGCATACAGGTAAAGGTTGGCGGCGTCACCGAGACCTGCCCAATGCTCTACACCTACGCCGGACAGGTCGCTGCGGTTCTTCCCTCGGCTACGCCCATCGGCAGTGGGACTCTGACGCTTACCTACCAGGGAGCCTCCAGCACTTTCGACATCCAGGTTGTGACCGCCAGCTTCGGCATATTCGCTTTGAATGAGGACGGCTCGGGGCCTGGAGTCTTCACCGATTTGTCCTACAACGTGATCACAATGACGAATGCGGCGCATCCCGGCGACAATTTGGTTATCTGGGGCAGTGGACTGGGCGCGATAACGGGTAGCGATGCAGAGCCGCCCCCGGTAGGCCAACAATTGGACAGCGGACAGGTTAAGGTCCTGATTGGAAACCAATTGGTTACGCCACTCTATGCGGGACGGAGCGGATCTCCAGCTGAAGATCAGATTAATTTTACGGTGCCGGAAGGGATCGCCCCCGGCTGCAAGACCACGCTTGCTGTCGTAGTGAAGGGCGTCACCGGCAATGTCACCACCATCCCAATCGCGCCCGAGGGGCAAGCCACCTGCGGCGACACCTTCAACGCGTTGACGACCGCCAATCTGCAAGCGGCAGTATCGAGCGGCTCTCTGAATCTCGCGGGCGTCGAACTTGCCCACGTCGCCGGCCATGACGACACTCTGGCAGCCGCATTCGTAACCTTCCCGACCGACAGCCTCATCCGATCCTTCGGGGGCACCACCAGCCCGTCCATTGGCAACTGCATCGCTTATGAGACCTACGCCTCGACGTTGAACGTCACGGATCCGATTCAACCCACCCTCCTGCATACCGGCAATGAGTTGACGCTCACCGGACCCGCCGGCACCAAGAACGCCCCCTCATTGGCCACCGGCACTTACGGAGACATCCTTGCGAGCAGCGCGCCATTCTATCTTGAGCCTGGAAACTACACGGTCACAAACGGAGCCGGAGGCTCCAATGTGGATGCATTCACCTGGGACTTGACGCTGCCGCCTTCCGTGGTCGCGACCATCCCAGCCAGCATCGATCGCGCGAAGGATCTTACGCTGACATGGACCGGCGGGTCGGCATTCCCCTTCGTGACCATCTTCGGCTACTCCGCTGTTCCCAGCGCTTCTGGGAATTTCTCCTGGGTTGAGTTCATTTGCACAGCCGACGCCTCCGCCGGATCGTTCACGATTCCATCCGCGATTTTGGAACTGCTCCCCACCGACGGTTATGGATCGCTCGAGCAGCGTGGTGTCAGCCTGCAGATTGCCGGAGTTGCTGAGAATCATTTCACCGTTGCGGGCTCGCCGGGGATCAATGAAGGGTTCTTTACCGCGTTCATCGCCACCGGGGCAGTCGCGACGGTGGAGTAACAGCGCTACTGGGCGGTCACCGGAAGGAACGCCTCGAATGTGTCAGAATCCGATCCGATAATTTCCATCGACGTCTTACCGGAAGCCAGGCCCTCGGGGATCGTTAAATTGATTTGATATAAGCCGGCGAATCCCGGAGCGAGGCCGGAGAAGGTGACCGTGGCTTGTAGGTAATTGCCGGCCGTATCCAGAATGTAGACCAGCGGCTGCGCTGTCGTAGCGGCCGGCGGATTGGTCGGGGCTGGCGCTCCATCCGTTACCTGCGGGGTCACCGCTCCCAGCCCGGCAAGATATACGGACACCGGTTCGCCGGTGCGAGCCGGGCTTGACTCCGTTATCACCGAATAGTCGGAATGCAGCGCGGCCGCGTACCCGATGCCGCCCACCGGATTGCTGGTGAAGACGCCAGGCGAAGTTAATCCCTCGAGCACGGTTACCACGTTCGAACCCTTGCTGTTGCTGTAAACCTGTATATGTGCGATCGGTTGCGCGCCGATGTAGGGAACGACCACATTGATCTGGGTAGGGCTCACATAGTTGATAGGCGCCGGAACGTCGTTAATCAGCACCTGCACACTGTTCAACAGTTTCGGCAGCGGAAGCGTCGGCGCTGACGCGACGCTGGGCGCGAGACCCGAGCCGTACAGCGTGAGAAATTCTCCGGGAGCCACTTGCGCGGTAAAAGGCGCGGAGCTGGCCGCGTTCACCACGCCCACGGGACTTAGATATACGCCCGAACCGCTGAACGTGGGCGCCTTAAACGCCACGTTGAGTGAGAGGTAGGGACCGATACCATATCCGATGCGAATGCTCCCTTCCGAGGTGCTCGCATAATGCTGGCCGAAGGCGCTGTCATCGGAGCTGCCGTCGCTGTTCAGCGTGTAAGTGTCGTTATAAGTGAAATCATTCGTGCCGCCAAAGATCAATAGCTGGCTCAAGCTCTGGTAGTTCATCAGCGATACGCTGCCCAATGCCTGGTGCCCGATAATGTTCCCCGAAAATGCCGCGAACGACCCGTAGTAGCTATTCAGCAGCGGGTAACCGCTGCTGCTGCCCGCCGTCGATTCATCCAGAACCAATCCAGCCTGGTAGTACAGACCGTCGTAATTGGCGGGCGGGCTGGATGCGGCGCGCACCCCGACGAACATGTCGAATCCGTTGTAGCCGCCGCCAAAGATGAAATTGCCGTCCGGCGAAATATACAGCAAGTGCGTACCCGCGATCAAGGTCGTAGCGTTGGGCTTGTTTCCGAACTTCAGCTCCGCGGCGCCATTGGTGAACGCGTAGGTAACCCCGGTCAGCGACTGAGTGCTGGCCGTGGTGTTGGTTCCACTATAGATGGTGGCATCGACGTTACCGATGTTGCCCTGCCCGTCGGCCGTCATGCTGAAGAGCGCATCGCCTCCCGGGAGCGCGCTGGCGCTGGGAAGAAAGGTGGGATCGAAATACGCCACGGTGTAGGAGCCTGTGAGCGTCGCGTTGGTGGCATTGGTGGCGCCAAGCGGAGCGGCGATCATGAGCGAGTTAGCGCCGTTGGTCCCAGGAATGCTGCCGATGAAAATACCAGTGGGGGATACCGTTCCGACGACCGCATCGTTGAGAATGGTCTTATACACGGAAGTGATGTAGCCCTCGCCGCTGGCCGATATCACATAGGAGCCGGTAGTGCTGAAGATTTGCGGCTTGGTCCCAACACTGGTGTCAAGGACCGATCCGGTGAAACTGTAAAGTCCGGCGCCGTCGAAGGTGAAGTTGCCCTGAACGTTGACAGTCAGGTCCAGGACGCCCTGGTTGGATAGAAAATAGAAGACCTGCCGCATATAGTAGGTGCCGTTCAACAACCCGTTGCCGTCTGGAGATAAAGCGGGTTGAGCGGCAACCGGCCAGGCACACGCACCGACCAGGAGCATAAGAAGAGTAATTTTTGTTTTCATGAATTGCATACGAGGCTAGTTTCGCCGCCTGGGAGAGGCGACCCGCGGGGCGGTAACCTGCCTAAACTGCCAACCAGCCTAAATTTAGTGGGATCGACCCTTCACCAGATTACAACACGAAACCAAGCAATGCGACACTGAAGCTCACTGTAAAAGTTTGTCTGCGACTCACCGGGCCTGCGGGTCGAACAGCGCCAGCTCTTCCGATGTAGGGCGCTCAAAAAGCTTGGCCCACTTCACCACATTGTGCCCAAGCGCGAGCAGATCTTGAGCGAGCCTCCATTGAAGCTTCTCGATTCGCTCGCGAGCTTCGTGCTCCCAAACCGCAAACGATGATGAGTTTCGGACCGGTTTCGAGCTCGCTCATGATCTTTGAACTGGCAACGTCAGTCGTTACGCTTTACCTCAGTTGCCGAATCGCGCTGCACAACCACCTGATCGAAAGCGGCGAGCAGTGCCTCGCGATTGGAATACGGGCCGGGAGTGTAGGCTCGCGATTGAATGCCGGCCTGCGAGAGTTCGACGATGTGCCAGTCTTCGCGATTCGTTATGTCCCAGAACTCGACGGCATCGTCGGCGGCGAACTCCGGCTTTGCCAGTTCCGACGGATGGAAATACCATTCGCAGACGATTTCCGTGCGGTCCACTGCGCGCGGCCAGAGGGTGTGCGTCATCATGTAATCCGGATGCAGGCTCAGCAGGAGATTGGGATAAACCACGTAGTAGAAAACTCTGTTGCGCTGGTTCTCGCTGAGGCCGGGCAAATAATCCCGCCGCCTTTTTCCGTCCATGCACATCGTTTCAGCGCCGCCGCGGAAGCTCATTGAGCCGCCGATGTAGGTGGCCTGAGGCGCTTCGTTATCCGAGCCCGCATAATCGGTCAACCGATTCAGGGCCGGGTGCAACAACGGACAGTGCAGGCACTCGTTGTAGTTTGCGACGAGGAGCTTCCAGTTGGCGTGAACGTCATAGATGATTCGCTTGTGCAGCCGCAGGTCCGCCATGCCCCAGGGAGCGAAACGCGCGGGCAAATCGGCAAGCTGAACTGCAAGCTGCTCGGGATGCGGAAGGGCATTGATGAAAACGTGACCGTCCCAAAGATCGGTCTGAAGTTTGTGAAGCGGATAGTCCAAACGGTGGAAGACTTCAGTGTCCATGTGGGGCGCGCCCAGCAGGCGGCCGTCCAGCCCATAGGTCCATCCGTGGTATGGGCATTGAATCCGTCCCGCGAAATTACCCTCGGCGGCTGAGCACAAACGCGTGCCCCGGTGACGGCAGACGTTATAAAATGCTTCCACCAAGCCGGAATCGCCGCGAACGACGATAATACTTTCGCCGGCGATCTCGCGCAGAAAGTAATCGCCCGTATTGGGAATGCAATCGGCGCGACCTGCGCAGATCCAGCCCTCAAAAAAGAAATTCTCGATCTCGTGGCGGAAATGCGCAGGGTCTGTATAGTAGCGCGCCGGCAGTGTTTTCGAAATGGTGCTGGGACTCACGATCTTTTCAATGTAAGCTACCAGGAGCCCAGCGCGCCGACGCCAAGTTACCGCAAGCGCCGCAGACTCTCGACCGACGGTACGAAATAATAGGAGCCGGTTAACGGCTGAGTAAAGCGTGTGAGCGCATCGCGCGTGCCGTTGAGTAGGCCCGCCATGCTATCGAGCATTCTCGAGAGCCGCTTCTGGTCTGCGCTGAATCCAACGAACACGGTGCCGTGGTCGTCGACCTTTCCGTAGGGCATGTTGCGACGAAAGATGTTCCCAAACTCGTCCTGATCCGTGCGAGCGACATGCGAGTCCGCTGGCTTGTTCTCGAGTTCGATGCTGTCGGGCTTGGTGCGTCCCATGATGCGCTCCTGCTGCTGGATCGGCAGAGCTTCCCATTCCGCTGTCTTGTGCTTCCACTTTTGAAGCAACAGGACTGAGCCGGCGGCGCCTGGAACTCCTTCGGGCAAGAGTGCCGCGATGGGAGCGTCGAGCAGCGTCGGATTTTCCGAGCCATCGACGAAGCCGGTAAGATCGCGATCGTGCCTGTAAGGCCAACTCGAGGTTTCTTCCCCTAGCGAGGCTTGGCCCGCGAGGTCGTGGATCACCGAGCGCGCCATGTCGAAGATAACGTCATACGCACTTCCGGACAGCCATACCAGCGCATCATGTTGTGTGTTCGGCATAACGAATCCTTCCGTGCCCTGGATCTCTTTGTTAAAGCCCTCCACTCCCGGCGGGGCGTCCTCTGGAGCAATATCGCGCCACAGCTCAGGCCGAAAGCCGATGACGAAGTTCACTCCTCCCGTGGTGGTCCGTGGTTCACGGATAGCCGAGATTGTAGAGGCGAACTGCTTGAATTTCTTCGCGTCCAGAATGTCAAACTCCAGGTACGCATGAGATGAGGTCCCGAGAGCGAAGATTCCAGCCTGAGGCGTATACATGGGGGCATTATAGCCACGCTCCCTCATGCCACGGGTCCCGGTTGCCTATTCCTGATGTTGCGCTGCCCAGGACCATGAGAATAGAATAGGCCAAGCAAAAGAGAGGGCCTCCGATGAAAATTTTGCATGCAATTCGGGCCAAGCTGTGCGGCGCGGCGATGATGGCTACGGTCGTACTTGCCATCGCGACCCCGGTCTGGGCGCACCACTCCTTCACCATGTTCGACATGACGAAGCGCATCACGCTCACTGGCTCCATCACCTCGTTCGAATGGACCAATCCGCACTCCTACATCGAGATTGACGTGCCCGACGAAAAGGGCGCCGTCAAACACTGGAGCATCGAAATGGGCAGCCCCAGCATCCTCATGCAAAGCGGCTGGAAGTTCAGCAGCCTGCATGCCGGCGACAAAGTCACCATCATTATCAACCCGATGAAGAGCGGACAGAATGGCGGCTTCCTTTCGCAAGCTACTTTGCCGGATGGAAAGGTGCTCTTCAATGGACCGCGCCAAGAGCCTCCGCCTGCTCCCACACAAAAATGAACCTGAAGATTTCTACCGCCGCGCTACTCGCCTTCGTCCCGGCGATCCTCAATGCACAATCGGCCGGTGCTCCGCCGGATCTCACCGGCGTTTGGGGCATATATAGAGGAGGGCCGGATTCCGATCCGAAGTTCCGGCCGCCCGCGCCCACCCCACTGGTCTTGAAGCCCGAGTACGACAAGCCCTACCAGGAGCGGCGCGCCAAGGAATCCGCGGCGGCACAACGCGGCGAGCAACTGGACAACACCGGCGCGCGCTGCATCCCCTATGGCGTACCGACCATGATGGCTATTGCCATTTACCCTGTGGAGATCATTCAAACCCCGAAGCAGGTCACGATCATTTCTGAAGCGTTCAGCGAAGTGCGCCGTGTTTATCTCGACCGGCCGCAATGGAAACTCGAAGACGTCCCACCCGGCTATTACGGCCGCTCTGTCGGCCACTGGGATGGCGATACGCTGGTGGTGGACACGGTGGGCATCAAGCCCTCGGCTTCCGGCTATCGCGGAATGCCCCACAGCCCAAAAATGCGTGTTACGGACCGGATCAGGAAGCTCTCACCCGAGATTTTGCAGGATCAGATCACGATCGACGACCCGGTGGTGCTGGAAAAGCCAGTTACCTACACGTTGGGGTACAAACGCATGGCCCCGGACTACGAGATGGTCGAATTTGTGTGCGACAACAATCGTGAATATATTGACGAAAATGGTGTCGTCCGGCTGAAGCTCCACGATAAGTAGGGAACAAGGAAACAATACAATGCGCAAGCGATTTGGATTTACAGCGCCGGCCCTGTTTGCGATGGCGCCCCTGGTTTGGGCGCAAGCACCGGCCGCGCAGCCCGCCCCCGCCGAGCCCCCTCAACTCGGCGCGCTCGCTCCGGCGAATATCGCCAAGCCGCGTCCCAAGCCCGCGTTCGACCTTACGGGAACATGGTTGCACGCTTTCGCACGGGACAATCCTTTCACCTTCACTCCTCCGCCGGAGGTCAAGCTGACACCCGCGGCTCAAGTGCAATTAGACGCGGCCAAGAAAGCCAGATCGGAAGGCAAGGCCTATCACGACGACATCGGCCAGTGCTGGCCGGCCGGCTTGCCGGTGATCATGACGCGCGTGTGGCCCATCGCGATGATCCAAAAGCCGACCGTGATTTTCATGGTCAGCGGTTTTATGAACAGCACCCGCATTATTTATCTGGATGGCCGCAAACACACCGATCCCGATGTCATCATCCCCAGCTTCAATGGTGAATCCATCGGGCATTGGGAGGGCGACTCGCTGGTGGTGGATACCGTCGGCTTCGTGGATGAACATCATTGGATCGACAACGGAATTCCGGCCAGCGATCAGCTTCACATCATCGAGCGCATGCGACTCCTCGGCGACGGAGCAACGCTGCAGATCGAGTACACCTTCATCGACCCCAAGAATTGGGTGGGCGAGTGGAAGGTGACCAAGCGCTGGAAACGTGTGGACGACACCGACATCACCGAGGCCTCGTGCCTGCCGGATTTGAACGCGCATATGCCCAGCGTGACCTCGAAATCCGTGAACATTCACTAGGAGAAATTTATGCGACGATTACTGATCGCCTGTACTATTGCGATGGGACTTATGATGGCCGGCTCGGCTTTCGCCCATCACTCCATGGAAGGTTTTGACCGTGCCAAGAACGTGACATTGGTGGGCATCGTAAAGCAATTCAAGTGGGCCAATCCTCATTCCTGGATCGAGCTGGAAGTCACCAACGATAAGGGCGCCATCGAAACCTGGAACATCGAGATGACGGCTCCGTTCGTTCTGGTTCGCGCCGGCTGGAAGTCAACTTCCCTGAAGCCGGGCGACAAAGTTACCGTGGTTGGCCATCCGCAAAAGACTGGTGAGCCTGGGGCTCTGTTCGTTTCGGTCACAACCGCGAGCGGAGAGACGCTCACTGACCGGCCTCCCGCCCCGGCGCCGGCTGCTAAATGAAACCACTGCTCTTCATCCTATTCGCCTCCGCGGCGCTCGCCAGCGGCGCCACGTGCGATCGGGATTGCCTGCGGGGCATCACCAACGAATATCTGGATGCTCTCGTTGCCCATAAACCTGCCGCGCTTCCGCTGGCGGCTAATGTGCGATTCACCGAAGATACAGTCGAGATGAAGCTCGGCGAGAGCCCGCTGTGGAAGAACGCCACGAAGCTTCGTCCGTACCGTTTCGATATTTTGGACGTACGGCAAGGAGTCGCGGCCACGCAAGCGATCGTGGAGGAGTCCGGCTCGCCGGTGATGCTGATGCTCCGGCTGAAAGTTGTGGACCGGAAGATCACCGAAGTGGAAACTCAGGTGACCCGAAGCAAGGCGGAAGGATCGATTTTCGACGTCGATGCGCTGCAGACTCCCAGCAAAGCCATGTTGCTGACTCCGGAAGCATCGCAACGCAACTCGCGCGAAGACGCGATCAAGATTGCTGAACATTATCCGGCTGGCCTCAAAATTGGAAGCTTCGTCACCGTGGAAGCGCCGTTCGCTGCTGACGCATATCGCTTCGAAAACGGGCGTCTGATGGCCGGTCCGGGCTGCACGTTCATGCCGGGCTGCGTGGACATCAAAGGGCAGAAGATTCCGACCTTGTCGGAAATCAAATATCGCGTCGCAGCCGTTGATGAAGATCTCGGCATTGTTTTGCTTCGCATGGATTTCGGAAAAGGATCGAGCCGCGTCCCTGGCGACACGTTAATGGTTTGGGAAGCTTTCAAAGTCTACGGCGGCCAGATCCACGCCGTGGAAGCGTTCATGAAGAATATGCCGATGGGCACACCATCGGGCTGGAACTAGACGTCCAATTAAAGTTCGATCCGGGTCCCCAGCACTTTCAGGAACTGCGAGAGCCATGCCGGATGCGCCGGCCATGCAGGCGCGGTGACCAGTTTCCCATCCGTGTGAGCTTCTGTCATCGCAAGATCGACGAATGTTCCGCCCGCTCGCGTGACATCCGGCGCCACGGCTGGATAACAACTGCACGATTTGCCCTGCAGAACGTCCGCGGCGGCTAACAGTTGCGCGGCGTGGCAGATGGCGGCGATGGGCTTATCGGTAGTGGCAAAGTGGCGAACGATTTCGAGTACGCGCGGGTTCAACCGGATGTACTCGGGAGCGCGCCCGCCCGGAATTACGAGCGCGTCGTAGGTCTCCGGCTTAACATCGTCGAAGGTCGCGTTCAACGCGAAATTGTGGCCGCGCTTCTCGCTGTAGGTTTGATCGCCCTCAAAATCATGAATGGCGGTGCGCACGGAATCGCCCGCGCGCTTGTTCGGGCAGACTGCGTGGACCACATGCCCCACCATCAGCAGCGCCTGGAACGGCACCATCACTTCGTAATCCTCGACGTAATCGCCGACCAGCATCAGCAGCTTCTTTGCGGGCATCGAACCTCCTCGAATTATGGTCGCACGCGGCGCGCGCGTTCCTCCATATACAGCCGGACGGCGGTTTCGAGCGGCGGCAGCGGCTCGATTCCCGAGCGCTCCATTTTGGCGTTAGACAGCGCCGAATATTTCGGACGGCGCGCGGCGGTGCGAAACTCGCGCTCGTTGGCGGGCTTGAGCTCGGGGTGCAATCCGGCTACGCGGAAAATCATAGCCGCGTAATCGAACCAGGAAATCGCCTGACCTCCGCCGACATGAAAAATGCCGGTCAGATTGCGATCCACCAAATCGGCCGCTCGAGCCGCGAGGAACGGCGCGTACGTGGGCGAAGCGACGTGATCGTTCAGCACGCGGATTGGCTGGTTGCTCGCGGCCGAGCGTAGCATCGACTCGATGAAATTGCCGCGCGCGGTATTCAATCCGCCCGGCCCGAACACGCCCGAGGTGCGAATAATCAGCGGATGATCCAGGTACGCCTGGGCATACAATTCGCCCGCCAGCTTGGAGACGGCATACGCACCAAGAGGTCGCGTGGCGTCGTCTTCGGTGTAGGCGCGTCCGGCAGTGCCGTCGAAAACATAGTCGGTTGAAAAGTGGACCAGTCGCGCGTCGTGCTGCCGACAGGCCATCGCGAGATTGCGGACCGCGAGTCCATTGGCCTGCATAGCGGGCAGCGGTTCCTTTTCGGCGACGTCCACCTGGTTGTATGCGGCGGCGTTAATGACGATGCCTGGAGCCTGGGCCGCGAATGCGCGCTCCACTTGCGCGGCGTTGGTGATGTCGATCTGCGAGCGGTCGAAGCCTACGACGTCATAACCGCGCTTTTGGAAGACAGTTACAAGCTCGACGCCGAGCTGGCCGCGGCATCCGAATATGAACGTTACATCTGCCATCGCCAGAGGTTCGCACCCACCGTATAGCCCGCGCCGACAGCGGCGAACAGCACCAAGTCGCCTTTCTTTAGCTTGCCTAAGCGCAGCGCATCGCGCGTAGCCAGGGGAATGGTGGCGCCAGTGGTATTGCCATACTGATCGATGTTGATCACCACGCGATCGCAGTTGATCCCCAGCCGCTCGGCCGCGCCGGCGATGATCCTTCGATTGGCCTGATGCGGAATCATCACCCCAATGTCGGCCACGGTGAGATGATTGCGATCTAGAAGATCACGGCAGCATTCCTCCATTTTGCGGACTGCGTATTTGAAAACCTGCTGGCCGTCCTGCTTCACGTAATGGAGACGTTCCGCGACGGATTCGGCGCTGGCGGGAATGCGGCTGCCACCGGCGGGCTGTTTCAAATAATCGCCGCCGGAGCCGTCGATGCGGTTCACGAAATCGATGAAGCCGGTCTCGCCCTCTTCGGCCGGTTCAACCAGCATGGCGCCCGCGCCGTCGCCGAAAAGGATGCAGGTGGAACGATCGGTGTAATCGATGATGCGCGACATGGTGTCGGAGCCGATCACCAAAACTTTCTTGTGCGAGCCGGACGATACCAGGTGCGCGGCGGTGGTGAGCCCGTAGATAAAACCGGAGCACGCGGCCAGCAGATCGAAGCCCCAGGCGTTCTTGGCTCCGAGGCGATCCTGGACCAGGCAGGCGGTGGCGGGAAACAGCATGTCGGGGGTGACGGTGCAAACCAGAATCGCATCTAACTCGGAGCCTTTGACGCCACGCTGTTCGAGCGCGATTTTGGCGGCCTCGACGGCCATGTCCGAAGTCGCGATGCCGGCCGGGGCGATGTGGCGCTGCGAGATTCCGACGCGCTGCATTATCCACTCGTCGGTGGTGTCCACCATTTTCTCAAGGTCCTGATTTGTCAACACGTCGGGTGGAGTGTAACAACCCAGCGCGGTTATCTTTGCTTTGTACAATGCGTCTCCCTAGACGAGAATACACCAGAAGAAACCCTTTGGCGCGGACAGCGTCCACAACCGACGGCCCTTATAAGGAGGGGAGCTCTGATGAAGAAACTATCGTTGGTGATTTCGTTGGGCGCGATCTTCGCGGCGGCCGGGTTGGCGGAAACATTGTCGGGCGTCGTAGGCGACTCCATGTGCGGCGCGAAACACGCAGCCGATGGGCCAAGCGATGTCGCCTGTATAAAGAAATGCGTGAAGGGCGGGGCATCGCCCATCATAATTTCCGATGGCAAGGTCTATAAGATCACAGCCGATTCCCAGGGCAAGGTGATGTCCATGCTCGGCGATAAAGTGGTTGTGAATGGGAAAGTGGACGGCGACACCATCGACATCGCGTCGGTGAAAGCAGCAAAGTAGGCAGAAGAAAGAATTCAGAATTCAGAATACAGAATGGCTACGGCTTGAAGCGAAGGGCCAGCCTTCCGGCAGGTCCTTTATAGTGAAGCTCTAAGTCCTTGGGCTTCAGCTTGCCGACCATCTGAAAATATAACAGGCCGGAGATCGTGTCGGTGATCTCCTTTTCAGGTAAGATCTTTTCGTTCAAGACCGCAAGTAACGGATTCGGTTTGTCATCGTGCGAGGCTTGCGTTTTTAAATCGGGGGCCTGGGGCGTGCTGCCCGTGCCGATTCCTCCGCCAAAGCCGCCAATCGTGAGTCCGGGCCGCCGAGCCGCCGCCTGCTTGGTGCCGTTCTCGGTGACCGTGAGGCTGTCGGCGCCCGCGATCTGGCCGGGCTCATAAGGCTGTGAGCGTTGGCCGTCCTTGGCGGAGACCAGCAGAAAATCGTCGTGGCTGATCTGGATGGGCTTGTCGCTGACGGTGTGGAGCGTCACGCGGACGATGGCGATATCTGGGCCCAGGTCGTAGCCGAGCTCCTGTTTGATCTGGTCCCGGTCGAGGGCGGCAGTGGCGGAGATCTTTAGCAGGTCGTTGGTGGTTTCCTCGATGGGGAGTTTTTTGTCGGCGGCGGGCAGGAGGGTGGCGGCGAGGAGCGCGAGGGTGAGGATTTTCGTTGCGGACAGCACGGTGGTACTGTTTCAATTATACGGCAGGTTGGTGGTCGCTCAAGCATGATTCTTCGGGGGCGATTTGGCGCGAATATACGCGACGTACAAATAACCACCCGCGAGCGTGCAGGTAGGCAGGCGGTATGGGCCTAACGGCCCGCGGCAGCAACCCAGCACTACCGCGACGTTTGAACGCCCGGCTTAGGCTTCGTCCTCCTTCTGCGAAATGCATTGTGTACAGTCTTTGCGCCAAATGCGGCAAACAGAACACCTACAGGAACTCCCAGCAGTATACGAGTATAGGTTGAATTCATTTGCGAGAATAGTCCAACTCCAACTCCAAGATAGAATAAGCCAAAAATGGCCATGCCGACACGTTGAACGCCTGTCGGATTTGGCGATCCTTTCCACAGGAATTCGTCAACGCCTCGCGTATTTGCAAGCGTATCGGGCCAAAGGATATTTCGCTGCTTCGCTTCAAGGTCTTGGCGCAGCTTGTCGTGCTGATTGTCGATATTTTTGTGAGCCATGCCAGGGGGCGCTCTATCAAGAATTATCGGGACGAGCATACCACAGCTTCCGCGAAAGCCTTGCCCTGAATCCATGGTTCTGCACCGAACCTTTCTTTTCGTTGCACCTCGACGATTTTGAGCCCAGGAACCGGCTCAGAGCGTCTCGGGAACCCGTTCGGGAGCCTAGCTTACCGTTGCAAAGCTCGTTTCTAGGGCTCCTGGAGTGCAACCTAAAGCCTGCCTGTACTAAGGCCGATGTAGTTAATGGTGTCGTCTATGAATCGGCTCTCCTTACTACTACTTCTGACCCTTGGCAGCATGTCCCTTCAGGCGCAAGTCACTAGCACGATTACGATTTCCACGAATCCAGCGGGCGCCCGCTTCACCGTGGACGGTACGATGTACTACTCGGCCGCGGTCTTGAACTGGCCGGAAGGTAGCGAGCAGTGGTTGTCTTTCATCACTGGATCCGCCGCTGCCGGGACAAGTAGGCGGCAGCATTCAGACGTCCGTCAATGGCGGAACGCAGTATGCTTTCAGCTGGCTGGGTCGACAACCTGGGACTGATTCAGCCCGCCTCAAGTGCGGTTCAGGTGATAACGGCGAATCCCGCCATCACGACGCTGACCGCGCAAGTCACCATCTCCTATCGGATCAGCCTGTCGTTCGGGTCGCAACTCCACTTCCAGCCCCTCGGCCTGCGCCGCGCCGGGCTCCTTCCCGGCCGGGGTATCAGCGCCCGGAGTGGTGTATGTCGGCTCCCAATGCTTTTGGTCGACGGTGGTAATGTTTCAAACGGCCGGCAGTGAGGTCATCCTGAACGCCTATCCTTACCCCGGCTACGTATTTACGGGATGGTCGATAAATTGCGCAGCGCCCAACCCCTTCGTCACAGAGTTTACTCTGAATGAGCCGGCCAACATTACTCCCCTCTTTGTGCCCGGCACGAAAGTGTCTTTTATAACGTCGCCGCCGGGATTGCAGCTGTTGATCAATCACACGCCGATCCCGACCAGGACAGTCAATGATGTTCCCGCGTGTCCCAACGCCGAGACTCAGCCGGAGCCGGTGCCAACGGGCTTTCCGGCGGTTTGCTTTGGGGATTTTTATTTTGCGCCCGGGTCGACCCACGATATCAGCGCCGTGACTCCCCAGCGGGACACCACGGCAAATTGGTGGGTCTTCACCGGGTGGAGTAATGGTCTGGGTCAGAACGCCCTCTATCAAGTACCGAACAACACTGCGCCCGTGGTCTTGACGGCCGATTATGTGGCGGGGGCGGAGGTGGCCCTCCTTACCTCGCCGAACGGCTTGCAATTAACCGTGGATGGGCAGTCGACCCTGCCTTCCTATAACTTCGTTTGGGGGCTCGGGAGCAGCCACCAGATGTCGGCGCCGGCTACTCAAACGGGCTCCAATGGACGGATATACACGTTCCAGAACTGGTCCAACGGGGGCAGCGCGACGCAGTCGTATACGGTAACTCAAGCAGCAGTCGCCGGCGGATTCCGGATGACGGCGAACTACAGCGAAATGAACCGCATCGTGATCCAGAGCTCGCCTACTGGACTCACCCTCCAGGTGGATGGAGCCAATTGTGTGACGCCGTGCAATGTGGATCGCGAGAGCGGGGCGACGTTCAAAGTGAGTGCGCCCACCCAGTTTCCGACGGGAACTGGCTCGCGTCTTGATTTCGGGTATGGTCTGACGGCGGAGCTTCCAGCCACACCGTGACGGTGAGCAAGAGCTTCGCAACGCTAATGGCCGTTTACAACACTTTCTATCAGTTCAGCGCGAGCTCGAATCCGGGCAACGGTTCGGCGTTCAAGGTTTCGCCTTCCTCTAGCGACGGGTTTTACGCGCAGAACACGAACGTGACGGTGACTGCCATGCCGAATCCCGGCTTCCAGTTTGGACATTGGACAGGCGCCTTGTCGGGAACTTACCCCTCAGGTACGGTAACGATGTCGAATCCGCAAGCGGTGGTGTCGCAGATGATCACGGTTCCATATATCGCGCCCGCCGGCGTTGCGAATAGTGTAGGACAGACGCCCAGCTCCGCCGTGGCGCCCGGATCTATAATCTCGATCTTCGGCGAAAGCCTGGCGCCCTCAGTCAAGATGGGTCCGGTGAATCCGTTGTCGCAAGATATCGACGGAGTGACCGTGACGGTGAACGATTTGATCCTGCCACTGCTCTTTGTTTCGCCGGAACAGATCAATGCTCAGCTTCCTTCGAGCCTCACAGCCGGCAACTATACACTGGAAGTTCAAGCCACCGGGCAGCCCCCGATTTCCGGAAACTTCAAGGTCGCCCGCAATGCGCCAGGGCTCTTCTTTCAGACCATCGACGGCGTGAATTATGCGACGGCGCTGCATGCCTACGGCTCGCTGGTGACAACGGCCAGTCCGGCGGAGGCAGGCGAAACGATCTCGCTGCTGGGAACCGGTTTTGGGCCCTATCAGAAGCCCATGGTGGATGGATTCTTCCCGCCCAATCCGCCGCCGGCAGTCGAAGACTCGGTGACGCTATCCGTGGGCGGAGTGAAACCAACCTCCAAATCCACGGCCGCGCCTGGTTTGACCGGGATGGATCTTACCAAATTTGAAGTTCCCACGGGCCTGGCGAGCGGCTCCGTGCCGGTGCTGGTTACCATCAACGGCGAGGAAAGCAACACGGTGATGTTGCCGGTGAAGTAAAGATAGTGAGTTACGGGTTAACGCTTCGAGAATCAGCGCTACCAGATTCCAGGCCACCAAGAGCGCGAACAGGATGTTGATGCGAAACAGCAGTTGCTGGCGTCCGCGGCGCCAACAGTAGAGCCCCAGCACGATCGCCACCAGTTTGACCACCATCAAGATCACCAGCGGGTTGGCGCCTGCGCTTAGCGCCAATCTTAGTAGCGGGTTGCCTTCCCGGACGCCATGCAGAAGGAACGCGACGGTGGTGAGAAAATCCAGGACCTGCAAATAGGAAAACTGCCAAAGAAGTTGATTCAGCGAGGTGCCGCTCTGATTTAGCGTGGGTCTTTGATCGAGCGTGGAACCGCTCTGGACCGCGAGCTCGGTGTCAGTCATCCGCCCCGAAATATACAGGGAAAAGGCCTTATCGGGAAAGGGTACTTTCAATTTAGTACTCCCAGGCGTTTACCCTAGTACCGCGCCAACTTGGTTCTAACGCCATCTTCGTAAATTACTAGAGATCAAAACTCTGGCCGCGCTCCGGCACGATCACTTCGATGTGATAGCGCTCCCGAATCGCGGCCGCAAACGGCGATTTGCTGGTCGGGCTCGCCATGGACCAGGAACACCTTTTTCAGTCCAGCCGCGATCGGCTGCATCCATGTCAGCAGCTCCTCGCGGTCGGCATGGCCGCTCAAGGCGTCGAGTTGCTGGACTTCGGCGCGCAAGGGCATAAGTTCTCCAAAGATGGGCACCTCATCCCGTTGCTCCTGGATCTTTTTCCTAGCGTGTGCTCGGCCTGATAGCCGGTGAGCAGAATGGTATTGCGCGGATCGCCGATGTTGTTTTTCAGGTGATGCAGCACGCGGCCGCCCTCGCACATTCCCGATGCGGAGACGATCATGAAGGGGCCGCGCAGATCGTTGAGCGCTTTGGATTGATCCACGTCGCGCACGTAGGTGAGCAAGTGGAACCCGAACGGATCGCCATGGTTTGCCAGGAAGGCGGCGGCTTCTTCATCGTAGAGCTCCGGATGCCTTCGAAACACGTCGGTGACGTTGACGGCCAGCGGGCTGTCGACGAAGATCGGGAAGCTCGGGATGGTCTTGGCATCGATCAGCTCATGCAGCAGCAGCACCAGCTGTTGGGTGCGGCCGACGGCAAACGCGGGAACGATGAGCTTGCCGCCTCGATGATAGGTGCGGTTTACAATCTCTGCGAGCTTCGCCGATACAGACTGGATGGGTTCATGCACGCGGTCGCCATAGGTGCTTTCCATGATCAGGTAGTCGGCCGGCGGCAGCGGCTCGGGATCGCGGATGATGGGCAAGCCGCGCCGCCCCAGGTCGCCCGTAAAACCAAGCCGGGTCTTCTGGCCAGTCTTCCCGGCCTGGTCCTCGAGCTCTAGCAACATGCAGGTCGATCCGAGTATGTGGCCAGCTTCAAAGGACTGGTAGACCACGCCGGGTCCAACGCTAGTGGGCGTGTGAAGGTCCACCGGGTGAAAGAGCGGGAAGGTGGCTTCGGCGTCCTCGGTTGTGTAGAGCGGCTCCACGGGTACATCGATCGGAATGCCGGGCACATTCAGCGATTTGCGCCGCATGTTCCGCTTGTTGAGAAACTCGGCGTCTCTTTCCTGCAACGACGCCGCGTCAGCCAGCATCGGCCGGCACAAATCCGCGGTGGCGGCGCTGGTATAAATTGGACCGCTAAAACCGTTCTTGACCAACAGCGGGAGGTTGCCGCTGTGGTCGATGTGCGCGTGCGATAACAGCACCGCGGAAAGATCTTTACAAGGAAACGGGAAGTTCTTATTGCGCTCGGCGGCTTCCTGCCTGCGGCCTTGATACTCGCCGCAATCCAGCAGATAGCATTTGTCGCCAACTATCAGTTGATGCATGGAGCCGGTGACGACTTTGGCCGCGCCCCAGAAAGTGAGTTTCATCCACTCAAGGATACATGAGGTTAGGTGCTGCGCTCCCCAATTGGGCTTGGCGCTCTCAGGTGAATCCCCGATTGGTTGGGCGCGTACTTACTGTTAAATTCAGGTGGATGCTGAGGAAGTTAGCCACTTTCGGGTGTATTCCTGGCCACGTTGGCTCCGTCCGCTTATCTGGCCTGGACGCTGCGGACCATGCCCCATTTGGGCTTCTATCATGACGACAGCATCTACTGGGTGTCGGGACGCAGCCTGGCGATGGGCGACGGATACCGGATCGAGAGCCTTCCAGGCCAACCGTATCAAACGAAATATCCGCCGCTCTACTGTGCCCTCCTGGCTGGGATTTGGAAGCTCAATCCTCAATTTCCGTCCAACCTTCCGCTGGCCACGCTGTTCGCCTGGTTGTTGCTGCCGCTGTTTTTATGGGCGCTATGGCTGCTGCTCGGCGAATATGGATTCAGCGCGCGCGCGCGTTGGCTCATGGTCTTGATTGCCGGCCTGAGCCCGGTGACCGTGGTGTTCAGTTTCTCGCTGATGCCGGAACTGCTGTTCACCGCGCTGCTGATCGCGAGCTTGATCCTTGCCGAACGCGCCATGAAGCCCGAGGTATCCGTGTGGTTGGCGGTACTGGCAGGAGCTTTAGCGGGCCTCGCGTATCTTACTAAATCGATTGCCGCGCCGCTGCTGATTACAGTGCCGCTGTGCTTCGCGCTGCGGAAGCACTACAAGAAAGCGGGACTTTTCTTTGCTGTCATGTTGCCGGCGGTCGCTGGCTGGCAGTGGTGGGTAGCGCGGCATCTGACCCATTCCTGGGACCTGGTGACGCTGTATTACACCAACTATGTGGGCTTCCAGACGTACAATGTGCCGCTGCGCGATCTTCCGCTGGTGATCTGGTATAACCTGGACGGCTTCGTGGCCGGCGCGGGCAAACTGTTGATCTTCGATATACCTTACGGAGCAAGAGCTCTGGAGCGCGTGGTGGCGGTGGCCGCGATCGCGGGTTGTGTTCGCTTGGCCTCGCGCACGCGCCAGCTGCAATATCCGATGGCCGCACTGGGCATGTCGGCGATCCTGTTAGTTTGGCATTTTCCGCCGGATCAACGCTTCGTCTTTCCGCTGTATCCGCTGTTGCTGATGGGATTGGCCACCGAGATCGGCAACATCTGGGAAAAGTTGCGGCTCACCTGGGCGAAACCGGCCTTCGCGGATCGCTTCGCCGCGGCCAGTGTGGGCGCATTGCTCGCGGGCGTTGGGGTTTTTGCCGTGTTCTGCACGGTCTTCGGATTGGCGCATTTCATTCCCGACCTGTTCGCTTCCTATCGCGCTGATTTCGACGCGCGCCGCCCCGCTTATGAATGGATCGCGCGCAACACGCCGGCCGATGTGAACGTTTACGCCTATCAGGATCCCTTGGTGTTCCTTTATACCGGCCACAAAGCTTGCCGTCTGCCCATTCCACCGAAGTTCCTCTATCACAACGATGACGCCGCCATAGTGAAGATGATGGGCTCAATGGCGGATTTCGCGCGCGGGCACGATTTGAACTATCTCCTGCTCACTCCCGACGACTACCATCGCGATCTGAATGACAGGGGCACGCGCGGACTCACGGAAGCTATGCGTTCCAGCAGCTTCCAGCAGGTTTATGCATCCTCCAGCACCGCGATTTACAGGCTTACTCCGGCGTCCGGGTCTTTAGCGTACAATCACAGCAAGTGACCTCCCGCCTGATTTTTCTTTGCGGCGTTCTGGTAGCTTTCCTGTTCGCGCAAAAGAAACCGGTAACCATCGAGACGGTAACCGAGCAGGGCCGCCAGGATGAAGGTTCCACTCCGGTCTGGGCGCCGGACGGAAAGCATCTGGCTTATTTCCGGGGCGGGGAAGTGCGGCTTTACGACGTGGCCGCAAAATCAGAAAAAACGCTGCTGGCGCTCGCGCCGCTCGAAAAAGCCGCGGTTGCAATTCCCGAGCCGCAGCGATTCGACTGGCAAAATCGCCGCGTCAGCGAAGACAGCTTGGAGTGGTCGCGATCCGGCAAGCAGTTGCTGCTGAGCGTGAAAGGCGACCTGTTTCTGTTCTCCCTGGATACGCGCTCCTGGGAGCAGCTCACTGCCACCGCCGAAGCCGAGCGCGATCCGAAGCTTTCCGCGGATGGCGCACGCGTGGCGTTCCGCCGCGGCCACGATCTTTATGCGCTCGAGATCGCGACCAAGCAGGAAGCGCGGCTCACCGACGATGGCAGCGCGACGCTGCTGAACGGGGAACTCGACTGGGTGTATCCGGAAGAGCTCGATCTGAGCACGGCGTATTGGTGGGCGCCTGATTCCAAGCGCATCGCGTACATGCAGTTCGATATAGCGCGCGAGTTTACCTACCCGCAGGTGGCGCTGGAAGGGTTGCGCGCGGCGGTTGAGCCGGAGCGTTATCCGCAAGCCGGAACCCCCAACGCCGAGGTGCGCGTGGGCGTGGTTGCAGCCGGCGGCGGCGCCACACACTGGATGGAGCTGGGAGACACGCGCGGCTATCTGATCTCGCGCGTGTATTGGACGCCCGATTCTACCAGGCTGGCCATCGAGCGGTTGAATCGCGTGCAGAACCAACTCGATTTGCTGCTGGTGGATGCTTTAACTGGCACAGCGCGGCCGATCTTAAGCGAAGCGGACCCTTATTGGATCAACCAAAACGATTTGTTCCGTTTTCTCGAGGATGGCCAATTTCTTTGGGGTAGCGAGCGAGACGGCTTTCGTCATTTGTATCTCTATTCGCTGGACGGCAAGCTGCGCAAGCGAATCACCGAAGGCGATTGGGAAGTGACGGAGATCGCAGGCGTCGACGAAGTCCGGCAAAAGATTTACTACGTTTCCTCCGAAGCCAGTCCACTGGAACGCCAGCTCTATTCGGTCAAACTCAACGGCAAGGATCGCGCGCGCGTCAGCCAAGGCGCGGGTACGCACGAAATCTCGATGAGCCCGACCGCCGAATATTATCTGGACGACTTTTCCAGTCTCACCCAGCCGCCCCGGACCGCCGTGCATTCCATCGGCGGAGACGAATGGGCGGTGTTTCATGACGCCGACCGCCGCTTGGTTGACAACTTTGCAATTCTGCCGCGGGAAATCGTCACTTTCAAGGCGCACGATGGAACCGAACTTTATGGCCGCATCATTAAACCTGCCAATTTCCGAGTGGGCGAGAAATATCCGGCGGTGGTGATGGTGTATGGCGGCCCGGGCGTGCAGGTTGTTCGCAATGCCTGGGAGGGTGCCGATTGGGCACAGGTGCTGGCTGCGCGCGGATTCGTCGTCTGGGAGATGGACAATCGCGGATCGTCCGGCCGCGGGCACGCATTTGAGACGCCGCTATACCGCCGGTTTGGAAAGACGGAGTTGGCCGATCAGTTGGAAGGCGTGCGCTACTTACTCGCGCAAGGTTTTGTGGATCCAGCGCGGGTGGGGATTTACGGCTGGAGCTACGGCGGATATCTAACGCTATACAGCTTGCTGAACGCCCCGGACGTTTTTCGAGCGGGAATCGCCGGAGCGCCGGTGACGAATTGGCACAATTACGACACTATCTATACGGAACGCTACTTGGGGCTGCCTTCGGAGAATGCCGAAGGATATCGCGCCAGTTCGGCCGTGGAATATGCGGCCAAGCTCAAAGCGAAGCTTCTGATCGTTCACAACCTCGAAGACGACAACGTGCTTTTTCAGAACACGCTACAGATGGCCGACGCACTGGAAGAAGCCGGCAAGATCTTCCACATGGTGATCTATCCGCAGAAGAGCCACGGCGTGAGCGGGCCGCTGCACAAACAGCTCTTGGAAGAAACTACGGACTTCTTTGATAAGAATTTGAAGTGACGCCGGCTGAGCTATTTTCCGTGGCCGCCGCCCGCATGACCACCGCCGAAGCTCGCATGGCCCGCGCTGCTGGCACCACGGCTCGCCGCTCCAAGCGCTGATCCATGGCTCGCGGTAGCGATACTTGCCATACGGTTGGTTCCAGTGATTCCGCTCACGCGGCTGGGAGCTGTGTTCGTGTAAGCGCCACTGTACGGGGGCGCGTAGGCGACCGTGTACGGGCTGTAGTAGGTATATCCAAAAGGACTGTAGCCGAAGCCAGAGTATGGCATGTAGGTGTACATTCCAAACATTGGGTTCAAGGTCCAGCCGCCAAGAAACGAGGGACCGTAGCCGAGTCCGTTGTATCCGTACCCGCCGCCTCCGAACAGACCGTAGCCGCCGCTGCCATAGCCGTAACCGCCACTGCCATAGCCGTAGCCTGTGTTGCTCGCGGCGTTGGCCGAGGCGATGTTGGCCTGGGATACATAAGCTGCCCGCCGATCGCTCCAGCTATACAGGCTATCTTGGTCCTTGCGGTCAAAATTTTCCGCTAACAAAACCCCGGACAAGTTAGTTTGCTTACCGTTTTTCAGCGTGAGCTGGCCCGAGGGGTCCGTCACCACGGCCTCACCTTCGTAAACTCTGAACCGCGCCGGCTCGGTGTCGATGCGGTACAGGCCCTGTTTTTCGAAACGGATCGCGTTTGCTTTATATATGGCCTGGATGGAGTTGTCCTTAGGGACGTCGCTGCACTCGATCACGGCCGACCCGGAGAGCACCTCTACCTTGGTGTCGGTCAAGCGGGTGGAAATCATCCGAATGGAGCTATTTTCTCCGAGACGCAGGAAGACACCGGGCGTCAGCAGAATTTCGGCGCGGCCTTCTTCGGTGCGGAACTCCTGGTTCTCCTTGATGTCCGGGAATTGGCCGAACTTAGGCTCGACCACCTGGTCATTGAGATAGGCGCGTCCTTCCACGTATTGGACGATGCCGGCGTGAGCCGAAATGACATACTGGGCGCAGGCCGATCCCGCCACCAGCACACCCAAGGAACAACCAACCACGAGGAAGCGCATTGCAAAAGCTCCTTAGCTAATGCTGCTCCTGCTTGTCATGTTTTGTCAACCCCTTCAGGTGACGAAAACCTTCTGATTTTGAAGGATGTAGGCGGCTACCGGATCAAATTTGCGTTTACCGGCCAAGCGCACCATCAGGGACAGCAGCGCGGCTCGCCGTAGATCGTCGAGCTCGAGGGCCAGAAGAGCGCAAACGTGCTGCGCGGCGGCGGCGACATCGTTATTGTAGACAGACCGGAGGAAGTCATCCAACGACTGTTCGATGCGGGGCACCAGCATGGGGTTCGCGGACAGGCCTTCCAGGATCTCCGCGATCTGACGGTTGAGCACGGCATGATCGAGCAGCCCCGATTCGGTCAGCTCTTCGCCCACCAGCGACGCGCTTCTGCGCTTGCCGCCATCGGTGACTTTCCACTGCAGATGCTTGATTTTGTCGGAGCGGGATGCCATGACTGCCACTCTATGCGCGCGCTAAACAGCTAGAACAATTGTCTATTAAAATGATTTCTAGTTCAAGATGATACCATCAAGTTGGACCGGTCCAAAACAGCCGCTGGTCCGCACCCATGCACAGACGCAACGTTCTTATTGTAGTCTTCCTTACCGCCCTGGGCCAAGGCGCGTCTCCCCAGCCGCCGCTCGAGCCCGATATTCTGAACGCGCTGGGCCATATACGAGCGACATCCATGCGAGGCGATTTGTCGTTCCTTGCGTCGGATTTGCTGGAAGGACGCGATACGCCTTCCCGAGGCCTGGATATCGCCGCCGAATATATCGCGGCGCAGTTTCAAAGCGCGGGTCTGGAGCCGGGCGTACGAGGAGAGTATTTTCAGAAGGCCCAGATGACGGTGGTGGAACCGAGCTTCGCCAATTTTGACGTGAAACTGCTTCGAGGCGAGCGCGAATTTTCAGTTCCTGCAAACGACGCCGTGTTACGGCTCAGCGCCGCGGTGGATCTCAAGAACGCTCCGTTGTTCAAGTTGGATCTGGCGAACGCGGAACTGGCGGACAAGCTCGAGGCCAGTCAACTGGAGGGCAAGGTGGTGATCACCGAGGTCACTCCAGAGCTGCTCCCCCGGCTGCGCGCGGCCAATCGGATTCTGCGGCGCGCGAAACCGGTACTCATGATTCTGGTGGACCGCAAGGGCGTGAGGGCGCACCAAGAGCCGGGACGCCGGCTGGAGGATCCGGACGAATCCAGCCCAGCAGCCAGTCCGCGAATCACGTTGACTGGCGAGGCCGCTGCGCAATTCTATGCGGCCATGAAGCCAGGAGTCAGCGATGCGGCCATCACCGCGCATATCGATGCGCCTCTTCGTAAACAAGTCACGCTGCGCAACGTTATCGGGATATTGCGCGGTTCCGATCCGGCGCTGCGCGATACCTGCGTGATGCTGACGGCGCATTACGATCACTTAGGCGTTCGGCCGCTGGATGCACAGCAAGCCGGGAGCGATCGCATATTTAACGGCGCCAACGACGATGGCAGCGGCACGGTTTCCGTGATCGAAGCCGCGCGTGCCCTGGCGGGCTTGAAACAACGCCCGCGGCGCAGCATCCTGTTCATGACGTTCTTCGGAGAAGAGGAAGGCCTGATTGGATCGGAGTATTACGCGCATCATCCGGTTTGGCCCTTGGATAAAACCGTCGCTCAACTGAATCTGGAGCAAGTGGGGCGCACGGATTCCACCGAAGGCCGGCAAATCTCAAACGCAACCCTAACTGGTTTCGATTATTCCGACTTAACGAGCTACGTCCAACGCGCCGGCGCCAGCACGGGCATCCGAATCTACAAACACGCGCGGAATAGCGATGCCTATTTCGGATCGAGCGATAATTTGTCGCTGGCCGAGGCGGGGGTGCCGGCCGAGACTCTCGCGGTGGCCTTCGATTTTCCGGATTACCACGCCGTCGGCGACGAATGGCAGAAGATCGACTACGACAACATGGCCAAAGTGGACCGCGCGGTGGCGCTGGCGCTGTATCTGATGGCGAACAGCGAACAGCCGGTGCGCTGGAACGAAGCGAATCCGAAGACTGCGCCCTACGTCAAGGCCGGGAAACAGCGGGGGCAGTTATAGCGCGGGCGGCAGTTGGTGTGGTCAGCCCTTCTTCGGCGGGTTCAACGCTGCGAATACCATGCTCTGGGATGGCGACACTGATGCGGCAACGGGCGCCCGGGCATCCGGGATTCGACACTTCGATGGCCGCGGCGGCGAGCCCGAAAAACGGCATCTGGCTTCGCTCAGGCGTGGCTGTTCCGAAGCGGATGATGTCGCGGATCGCGCTGGGGTCGTAGTTATTGACAGCCCCCCAACGCGCGGCCTGCCTGGCGCGATCGGCCAGCGTTTGGCGGACGAAGATGAGCTCGCCAACACCCACCATGCCGAGCAGCAATCCCATGAAGGCGGCCAGGATGAGCGCAGTCTCCACCAAGGACTGGCCCGCTTGCGCGCGTCGTCTCATTGAGATCCTCCGGATGCGAGCGGGAAGGTTGCCGTCGGCCGCCCGTCCAGTTTCATTTTTGTGAACAGTGCGTCCACCTGAAATCCGCGCAGTGAAACGGTACTCGTAGCGGGGCCGTTGACGATCTCGACATCTTCGGTGGTGAGACCTTGCACCACCGGCTTGGCGCGCTGATCGGGCGCGGGGTCCCCGTAGACCACCATGTTCCGAACTGCTTTCGCGACTTCCGGATCGGCCGCGGCTCCATGCTGCTGCAAGGACGAATAGCGCGCGCCGGCCCGCACTGCGCTCACCAGCGTTCCATAAGAGAGGAAAGCATATCCGATTTGAAAGACGCTTACGAACACGCCTGCCAATATGATCAGCGATAACGCGAATTCGATCAGAGCGCTGCCACGCCGATTCATCGGATCAGCCTCGCGCTATTCTCCGCCTTTGCTGCTGTGCTCGCGGCGGCTACGGTGGAAGAGCCTAAGCCGAGCGGTTGAAATACGCGCAGGAATATCACTGGCGCCGGAACCGTCGCCACGACGCGCACGAAACGATAATCGCCCCCCTTGGGATGCTCTTGCCAGGTTTTGTCGTCAGCGGAGAAGCTGGTAGCGATGTCTGTGATCGGCCGCGTGCCCAAATCCCACTGCATAGCGTGCGGACCGGTCGCCAATTGTCCGGCTCCGGCGCGCGCGTTCGTGAGCCCTGAGTCGGTCCCGTCCAGCTGGATAGCGGCTGTGAGAGCCGCGGCGTCAGTGAACGACTGCAATTCGGCGCGAATCACGTACATGCGTCCGATGTCGATGCCCAAGGCTGCCAGCGCGAGCAGAATGGTCAAGGCGATGGAGGTGGCGATGAGGACGAAGCCTCTTTGGGATCGACGGGTCCTGGCCCTGCGGATTCTAGATGGGCAAACTCCCACGATATCTTCATCGGCACGCGAGACCGATTTCCTTAGCCTGGTGAAGGTGGCATAATTCTCAGCATGCTCTCCTATCGCTTGGTTATCTGTACCGCATCCTATTTGGTATGGGCGTCCGCTGGGGCGGCGGGGCAGAGTGTAGGCCTTGATATCCCGGCGCTGGAGGGCTCGGCCAAGGCGGAACTCGACGCAACCAAGACGCCGGGTGCGGCGATCGGAATCGTTCAGAACGGGCGACTGGTTTACGCGAACGGGTTCGGCACGTCCAACATCGAAACGGGCGCGCCGATTACCTCGGAGACGCTGTTCCGGCTGGGGTCGACTACGAAAATGCTGACTGCGGCGGCGGTCGCAACGCTGGTTGCCGAGGGGAAGCTCTCATTCGCGGACCCGGTGGGCCAGCACATTCAGGGGCTCGATCCGGCGATAGCCGCGCTCACCGTGAATCAAATTCTCAGCCACACCTCGGGTCTCAAAGACGCCGCGGTGATGAACGGGCGGCACGACGATTCGGCGCTGGGGCAGGAAATCAGAGCGTGGAAATCGGACTGGCTGTTCACCAAGCCGGGCGCGATCTTTTCTTATGCGAATCCCGGCTACTGGCTGGCCGGCTATGTGGCGGAATCGGTCGCCGGGAAGCCGTACGCCGACGTGATGGAACAGCGCGTCTTCGAACCGGTAGGCATGGTTTCGTCGACCCTGCGCCCGACCATGGCGATGACTCGAGCGCTATCTCAGGGGCACGACAAGGTAGCCGACAAGGTGGTGGTGCTGCGGCCGGCTCCAGACAATGAAGCGAACTGGCCGGCTGGTTCGGTTTTTTCGAATCTTGTGGACCTATCCCGTTTCGTGATCGCGATGATGAACGACGGCAAAGTAGATGGGACGCAAGTGCTGTCACCAAAGGTTGTGCAGGCATTGACGACACCGCGCGCCGGTATTCCGGGCGAGCGCGCGAAGTATGGTTATGGCCTGGATTTGGAGGAGCGCGGCGGGGTTACGATGTGGAGCCATGGAGGATCGCGGGCTGGATATGGCTCGTTCATCGCGATGCTTCCGGGAAGCCGGGCGGGCGTGATCGTGCTTTGCAATCGAACCGGCGAGGATTTGCCGAAGACAACGGCGAAGGCCGTGGAGATGCTCGGCGGGCCGCCTCCCGAGAACGACGATGTTGCCGAGAGCGTTATCCCGGCCAGCGAGTTCGCTAAATATGTGGGCTCATATCGAAACGGTGAGACCACTCTCCAAATTGTGGAGCGCGATGGAAAGCTGTTCTTCCGGTCGATGGAGTTGCGGAAGGGCGCGGCAGGACGGTTGATTGTGAAGGGCCCGGATGGGAAGACGGCGGAGCGGATGGTTGGGGTCCCGGGAGCGGATGGAAAAATCGAATATTTGCTTGCTGGCGGGCGTGCCGCCGCGAGGGTCATGTAATGAAGTTGAGGATCGATGTGTTTAAGATTCTCGTGCTTTGCCTATTCGCGCTCGCTGCCTCTGTGGCTTCGGCCCAAACTCCGGCCCAACAGGTCGCAGGCGTGCTCGACGACTGGCATCAGGCCGCGTCCGTCGCCGACGAAGGTCGCTATTTCGACCATTTCGCGCCCAACGGCGTTTTTATGGGCACGGACGCCACCGAACGTTGGACGGTCACCGAATTTCGGGCCTGGGCGAAACCGCAATTCAAGCGGAAGTCGGCTTGGAGTTTCAAACCGCGCGATCGGCACGTCGACTTCTCAGCCGATCGCAAAACCGCTTGGTTCGACGAGATGCTGGATACGCCCAACCTCGGTCTCTGCCGCGGATCGGGCGTGCTGGTGTCGCTGGGCGGCAAATGGAAGATCGCGCAATACAATCTTTCGGTGCCGATCCCGAATGCTTTGGTGGACAATATCGTCAAGCAGATTGGCGCGCATTGAACTGCGGGCTAAACCACCTGATAACCTGAATCTTACATGTCTGATCACAAGCTTCAGTTGATCCCACTGGGCGGTTTGGGAGAGTTCGGTATGAACTCGATGGCCATCCGCTACGGGGACGAAATCATCGTCGTGGATGCCGGTATGATGTTTCCGGATGCCGAGCTGCTAGGCGTCGACATCGTTACGCCCGACTTCACGTATCTCGAACAGAATCGCGACAAAGTTCTCGGCTTGATCCTGACCCACGGCCATGAAGATCACATCGGTGCCGTTCCGTTCCTGCTCAGCGAGATCAACGTGCCGGTGTACAGCGCGGCCTTCACGCTGGCGATGGTGGAGCGGCGCCTGGAGGAACACGGGCTGCTGGATGGCGCGAAACTTCACAAAGTAAAACCCGGCTCGAGAGTCCAACTCGGCGCTTTCACCATCGAGTTTATTCACGTCACGCACTCCATCGTGAGCTCCATGGCGCTAGCCATCACCACGCCGCTGGGCGTCATCGTTCACACCGGCGACTTCAAGGTGGATCCCACGCCCACCGATAACGAGCCCTTCGATCTGCACACCTTCGCCGAATACGGCAAGCGCGGAGTGCTGCTGCTGATGTCGGACTCCACCAACGTCGACCGGCCTGGCTACACCGAAAGCGAGCGCGCCGTACGTCCGCGCCTGGACGAAATCTTTTATCGCGCCGAGCGGCGTCTGGTGATCTCGTGCTTCAGCTCCTCCATTCACCGGCTGCAACAAATCCTGGATGTGGCCGCCGAGTATGGACGCAAGGTGGCGTTTCTTGGCCGTAGCATGAATAATGTCACGGAAATCGCGCATTCGCTGGGCTTGTTGCACTTGCCGGATGGAATTCTATTGCGCCCGCAGGACATCATGCAGGCTGCGCCGGATAAAGTGGTGGTGGTTGCTTCCGGCACGCAAGGCGAGCCCATGTCGGCGCTGTCGCGGATCGCGGTTGATAATCACAAAAACCTGTCCGTTGAGCGCGGAGACACGGTGGTGCTGAGCGCTCGCATCATTCCCGGCAACGAAAAGGGCATCTACCGGATGATCAACCACTTTGCCAAACGCGGCGCCGACGTCATCTACGGCAGCATGAATCCACCCGTACATGTATCGGGGCATGGCAGCGTGGAGGAGCTGCGGCTGGTGTTGAATCTGCTTCGGCCGCGCTATTTTCTCCCCATCCACGGCGAGTACCGCCAGATGGCTAAACACGCCGCTCTCGCGTCCCACCTGCGCGGCGCCGGCCTGGAGGAAACCTTCACGCTCGAAACCGGTGAGACGCTTGAGATCGATCGTGCAGGCGCGCGCCGGGGCGAAAAGGTTCAGGTGGGCCGGGTGTGCATTGATTCCGGAACCATCGACGAAGTGGTGGAGGACATCGTGATTCGCGACCGCCGTCATCTTTCCGAAGACGGTTTCGTGCTGCCGATTATCGCCATCAGTAAGCATTCCGGCAGGAATGAAACGCTACCCGAAATCGTAAGCCGGGGGTTCATGTCGTTTGAGGACGGTTCGGATCTTCTGCAACAGGCCAGGCAGGTAGTCGCGCGGACGCTGGAATCTTCGAGCGAAGAAGAGCGGACCGATTGGGGCGTGATGCAGGAAAAAATCAGGGCGGATTTGAAGCGCTTCCTGAACAAAGAGACCCAGCGCAGGCCGTTGATCATGCCGGTGATTCTCGAGGTTTAGAATTCAGAATTCAGAATTCAGAATTGAGGACGCGTCGGGATTCTGCGGGCAGGCCGATCGAGTTATCGCTCCCGCCTCGGAGGCAGAACTGCTCAGTCTGATCGCGGCCGCCTCCCAGCAGTGCATTCCCATTACGATTCTCGGAGCGGGCACTGGATTGACCGGGGGAGGAGTTCCGGAGGGCGGCTGGGCGCTCTCGATGGAAAAATTCCAACGCCTCGAAGTCTTCTCAGGAGGGGCGATTGCAGGCGCCGGCGTATCGCTTGAAGCGGTGCAAGCCGCTGCTTCAAAAACCGGCCAGTTCTACGCACCTGATCCCACTGAGCGCACGGCCAGCATCGGCGGGACGATTGCCACCAACGCCAGCGGCTCGCGCAGTTTTCGTTATGGCAGCACGCGCCGGCATGTTCTCGCGCTACGAGTTGCGCTCATAGATGGCCGAGTTCTCGACGTGCGCCACGCCGACAAAATCAATTTCGCCGTGCCCGCCCTTCCGCTGCCTGACACCACCAAGAATACGGCTGGTTATCAACTCGCGCCTGGGATGGACTGGATCGATTTGTTCACCGGCAGCGAGGGCACGCTCGGAATTGTAATCGAAGCCGAGCTGCAGCTTTTGCCTGCCCCGGCCTCCGTGCTCGCGGGCGTGGTCTTCTTCGGAACCGATGGCGCGGCTCTCGATGCCGTCGACGCATGGCGCGATAGCCCAGGCCTACGCATGATCGAATACTTCGACGAAAGATCGCTGGCGTTCTTGCGCCAGCGCTTCGAGGAAACGCCCCACCATGCCGTCGCCGCCTTGCTGATCGAACAGGAAAACGGCGACATCGACTTCTGGGCCGACCAAGCACCAGCGGATAGTTGGTTCGCCGCGAGCGACCAGGACCGCGAACGTTTCCGCCGCTTCCGTCATGCGCTACCTGAGCTGGTCAACGATACGATGCGGCGGCGGGGGTTTCTGAAGCTTGGCTCCGATTATGCTGTCCCGCTCGCGCGCAACCGCGAAATGCTGGCGTTCTACCATATGGAGTTGACGGAGCGCGCCCTCGATTTTGTGATCTTCGGGCATATCGGCGACGCGCACGTACACGTCAACATCCTGCCCAAGTCGCAGGCTGAATTCGAAGCTGGTCAGCGGCTCATGCTCGACTTCGCGCGGCACACGGTGGAACTCGGCGGTACTGTGTCGGCCGAGCACGGCCTGGGCAAGCGTAAGGCGCACCTCCTCGAATTGCAATACACGCCCGCGCAGATCGACGCGATGAAGGCAGTTAAGAAGCACCTGGACCCGCAGTGGCTTCTGAACCGCGGAAACCTATTCGCGCGGCCGTAATGAGCCGCCCCCGGGGAGCTCCGCCGGCTGTTGTTGGCCTCTAATCTGCGCCAGCGCCTTCTGTAGATTGGTGCGCGCTTGCACCTGCGACGGTTGCAACCGAACCGCGGTCCTCCACTCTTGAATGGCATCGTTCATCCGTCCCGTTCGGGCGAAAGCGTTCCCCAGGTTATTGTGGAGCTGCGCGAATTGCGGTTGACTGTGCAGTGCCGCTTGATATTCGATGATTGCTTCCGGCAGGCGGCCGGGTATTTTCGAGAACGCGTTACCCAGCCTGTAGTGCGCTTCGCCGAGATCGGGGTCGCTGCGCACCGCTGCCTGCCACTCGGCCATTGCGTCGGCCAGGTGCTCTGGCATCCGCTCGAACGCGTTGCCCAAGTTGTTATGCGCTTGGGCGAAATCGGGTTTGATTTGCACGGCCGCCTGAAACTCTGCAATCGCATCGGGCAGCCGTCCCGGCATCCGCGCCAGCACGTTGCCGAAGTCGTAATGCACACTAGCGTCGTTTGGATGAATGCGCAGAGCAGCCTGGAATTCGGCGATCGCATCCGGGGCGCGGCCGGGTACTTTCGCCAGCACGCCTCCCAGGATGGAATGCTCTTTGGCGCCATCCGGCTTGATCCGCGAGGCTATTTGAAGCTCGGCAATCGCATCGGGCAGCCGTCCCGGTATCTTTGCCAAAGCATTTCCCAGATTCAAGTGCGCGCGGGCATCACCGGGAACCACATTGACCGCGCTCGACCACAGGCTCAGCTCATCGTGCCAGTCGAAGTTACGCGCGTAGGTTCGGACGGCGAGTGCCAGACACGCAGCACCCATCGTGATCCAGGCCACTCGGGGGCTGGCGGGCCAACTGGACGAAAACCTGCGCCCGAGCGCGCAGATCGCGGCAACCAGGCAGCCAGCAAGGCCCACCGCAGGGAGGTAGAGGAAGCGTTCCCCCATCACCCCCACGGCGACTCCGGTAGGCGCGAAAGCTACGAAAAAGAAAACGACGAAGAAGAACATCGCTTTCCATGTCCGGCGCCAACGCAGGGCCAGCGCGATGGCGCATAGGCACGCCACCAGCACGACCAGCACTTGGCCATCTTCCCAGGTCGAAAGCTTCCAGGCGAAGTTTGGAATCGCGTTGTAGGAATAGTCGGCCGACAAGTGGTCCGGCCAGACAAAAAGCCAGATAGATTTGCCGATCATCTTGAGGATTGTGATGCGCGCAGTCCAGAACTCGGAGTCCGGACCCAAATTCTTGTTGACCACCGACAGTATCGACGTGTGCAGTTGGAGGCGCAGATAGGCGAAGGCGACAAAAGGCAACGCCAGGGCAATGTAGGCAGGCGCGCGGGCGCGCCAACTTGCGCGCTCAAACCACGTCAGATCGTAGACCAGTAGGATGGCCGGCAAGATCGCGGCGCTCTCTTTGGAAAACAGTCCAATGGCTTGTGCGGCGACTAGCGCTGCCAGCCACCAGTGCTTGCGCCGCCCGGTGGCGGAAGCCCACCGTACGTAGCACAACAAGCCCGCCAGTACCCCGAACGCCGCCAGCAGCTCGGCGCGGCCAACGATGTTGCTGACCGATTCAGTCAGCAGCGGATGCAAGCCCCAGATCGCGGCGAACGCCAATTCCATCGACGGCGCCGTAAAAATCAAAATGCCCAATGCGTACACCAGAGACACGTTCAAGCCGTGCAGCACGAAATTAAAACAGTGATAACCTTCCGGGTTCGCGCCGTTGTCGAACACCGCATAGTTCAATAGGTACGACAAGGTGGTGACTGGCCGATATAGTCCCGAGTTAGGTGCGATGTGCCAATAGCTTTCGGTCAGAATAGCCCCGATGTTATGCGCTGTTACCGCTTGAATGCGGGGATCTTCACGGAGCGCGGCGATGTTGTCGAAAAAAATGCCGCCTTGAAATGAATTGGAATAGGCGGCTAGCGCCAATGCCCAAAGCAGCAGCAGGCGGGGCCCGTGTTGACGCCAAACCTGGCTGCCGCTCGTGCGCACGCTGTGCTGTTTGGCTGCTGCTGGCGGTGCCTCGCGCGCGCTACGAGGCTTTCGAATCTTCTTCACTTCACGAGCAGTATAACGATTCGCGCTCCGCGATGAGCCAGCTTCGGGTAATCGCCTATTCCTGCCCTTTGTGCAGCCGGTCCAGCACCTGCTGCACCTGTGGATCGGGATGCAGCCGCTGCGCCGCTTCTAATTCGGCGATCGCGTTGGGCATTTGACCTGGTATCCGCGCCAGCGCGATCCCTAGATTGGTATGCGCTTGCACCAGATTTGGTTGCAACTTAAGCGCCGCTCGCCACTCCTGAACCGCCTCGCTCAGGCGACCCGGCGTCCGGGCGAGAGCGTTCGCCAGGTTGTTGTGCGCCTCGGCGAATCGCGGCTGGCTGTGCAGCGCCGCTTGATACTCGGCTATCGCGTCGGGAAGGCGGTCGGGCATTTGTGAGAAGGCGTTTCCGAGGTTGTAGTGCGCCTCGGCCAAATTGGGGTCGCTGCTCACCGCGGCCTGCCACTCGGCGATCGCATCGGTCTGGCGCCCAGGAATTCGCTGGAATGCGTTGCCTAAGTTGTTATGCGCGTCCGCGAAATCGGGCTCGGTCTTGAGCGCCGCCTGAAACTCCGCGATTGCGTCGGGCAACCGTCCGGGCATTTGTTCCAGCAGGTAACCGAGATTGTAGTGCACAGCAGCCGCGTCGGGTTGAATGCGCAACGCCGTTTGGAACTCGGCCACCGCATCGGGCATGCGTCCGGGCATTTGGGCGAGCGCGCGTCCCAGGTTGTAATGAACTTGCCCATCATTCGGAAAGATCCGTAACGCCGTTCTAAACTCGGCCATCGAATCGGCCGATCGTCCCGGTATCTTCCCCAGGGCGTTTCCCAGGCTCATGTGTGCGAGGGCGTCCTCGGGAACCACTTTGACCGCGCTCGACCACAGGCTCAGCTCGTCGTTCCAATCGAAGTTGCGGGCGTAAGTTCGCGTAGCCAGCGCCAGGCACGCGACGCCCATCGCGATCCAGGCTACCCGGAGGCTTGCCGGCCAACTGGACGAAAGTCGGCGCGCCAGCGCGTAAATGGCGGCTACCAGGCATCCAGCCAGGCCGATGGACGGCAGATACAGGAAGCGCTCGGCCATTACAGGCACCACCAGCGCGGTAGGTGCGATTGCCACGAAAAAGAAAATGACGAAGAAGAACATCGGCTTCCAGGTGCGGCGCCAATACACAGCCAACGCAATGGCGCACAGGCATAGGGCCAGCACGATCAGCACCCTGCCATCTTCCCAGGTGGAAAACTTCCAATCGAATCTGGTAATCGCGTTGTAGGAATAATCGGGCGACAAGTGATCCGGCCAGAGAAAAACCCGTATGGATTTAGCAATGACCTTGAGGCCATAGATCCGTCCCCTCCAAAACAAGTAACGATTTGAGACGCTCGTGCCGGCGACCGCCAATATCGGCGCGTGGATTCGGCTCCGCAAATAGATGAAGACTGCAAATGGCACGGCCAAAGCTGCGTAGGCGGGGACGCGGGCACGCCAAGCCGCGCGGTCCGTCCATTTTGGGTCGGGCGATGTCAGATCATAGAGCAAAAGGAGGGCCGGCAAAATCGCGGCGTTCTCTTTCGAGAGCAGTCCGATAGCTTGCGCGGTGAGAATTGCCGCTAGCCACCAGTGCTTCCGTCGCCCTGTAGCGGAAGTCCACTGGACATAGCACAATAAGCCGGCCAGTACGCCGAACGCCGCCAGCTGGTCAGCGCGGCCCACGATGTTGGTGACCGAGTCGACGAGCAGCGGATGCAATCCCCAGATCGCAGCCAGTGCCAAGGCTGGGAGAGCTTCGGCGAAAATCAAAATGCCCAGTGCGTATACCAGAGACACGTTCACACATTGCAGTACGAAATTGAGCCAGTGATAACCAACCGGGTTCGCACCGTTGCCGAACACGGCGTAGTTCAGCATGTACGAGAAGGTGGTAACTGGCCGATACAAGCCAGATGACGGAGTGATGTGCCAGTATCCCTCGGTCAAAATAGCGCCGATATTATGCGCTGTCACCGCCCGGATTCGAGGGTCATCCAGCAGCGCCGGAGCGTTGTCGAAAACAATGGCGGTATGAAAGGAATTGGAATATGCCGCCAGAGTCAATGCCCAAAGCAATAGCAGGCGGCGCCCGTGTCGACTCCAGACCTGGCTAACCGTCTTGCGTACGCTGTGCTGTTTGGCTATGGGCGGCGGGGCCTCGCGGGTTCTCCGAGGCTTTTGATTCTTCCTCACTTCACGAGCAGTATAACTCGATGTCAGTATCACTCGATGAATGATGCTAACCGTCAGACGAATGGCACGTGCTATACTACTTCTTCATGCGACTCGCCCATCACCACCATCATCGGCACCCCTGGCGATCGGCGGTAATCTAACGAATTTCTGAAGTGAACAACCGCCCGCCAACCTTCTGGCGGGCTTTTTTATTGGTATGGACACATGAAACTGGATTCCGGCAAACTCGATTTTAGTAAACTCAACGGCCTGGTTACGGCCGTCATTCAAGATCACGCCACGGGCCGCGTCCTGATGGTCGGCTTCATGAACGAGGAGGCTTTCCGCAGGACTGTCGAAACGGGGTTCGCCACTTTTTTCAGCCGTTCGCGCAACAAGCTTTGGCTCAAGGGGGAATCGTCCGGCCATAAGCTGGTAGTGAAAAATATTTCGACCGATTGCGATCTCGACGCGCTGCTGATCCAAGTGGAAGCGCTGGGCCCGGGCGTCTGCCACGAAGGTTATCAGAGCTGTTTTTTTCGCAAGCTCGATCAGGGTGCGTGGATCGAATCCGAATCGCGGGCCTACGATCCGGATGCCGTATACGGGAGTAAACCGTGAAACTGAAGCTCGGGATTCCCAAGGGGAGCCTGGAAAACGCGACCATCGATTTGTTCCGCCGCGCGGGGTTCAACATCACCACCAGCTCGCGATCCTATTTCCCCGCCATCGACGATCCGGAGATCGAATGCATGATGATCCGGGCTCAAGAGATGGCCCGCTACGTGGAAGATGGCGTCTTGGACGCCGGACTCACTGGCCGCGATTGGATCGAAGAGAGCGAAGCCCATGTTCACGCCGTGGCCGACTTGATCTACGCGAAACAGAGTTTCGGCAAAGTGCGCTGGGTGCTGGCCGTCCCCGAAGCGTCGCCATTCCAAAGCGTGAAAGATCTGGAGGGCAAGATTATCGCGACGGAGCTGGTGGCCACCACGCGGCGCTATCTCGCGAAGAACGGCGTGACGGCCAAGGTGGAATTTAGCTGGGGCGCCACCGAAGTGAAGCCGCCGGTGCTGGCCGATGCCATCGTGGAGGTGACCGAGACCGGGTCTTCGCTGCGAGCCAACAAACTGCGTATTGTTGAGACGGTGCTGGAATCCAACACGCAGCTCATCGCCAATCTCGACTCATGGAAAGACGCCTCGAAACGCCGGAAAATGGAAGACATTCGCCTGCTGCTGGATGGCGCGATTAATGCGCTCGGCCGGGTGGGCTTGATGCTCAACGTGCGCAAAGAGTGCCTGCCCGCGGTCCTGGGCATTCTGCCGGCGCTGAAGAAACCCACCATCTCCAACCTCAGCGACGAGGAGTGGGTGGCGGTTCACACCATTCTCGAAGAGATCACGGTGCGCAATATCATTCCGCGCCTGAAGGAAGCTGGCGGGCAGGGAATCGTCGAGTATCCATTGAACAAGATCGTGATGTGACGGATAAAATGCTCCGCATCCTTCCACTCGACGAGGCTCAAAGCTTCATCACGCGCAAGACGATCCGGCTTACCGAAGCCGAGCAAGTGGTCGCGCCTATTTTGGAAGCGGTTCGCAAGCGCGGCGACGAAGCAGTGCTCGAATATGCACGCAAGTTCGACGGCTTGGAGGGCGACAGCTTGACGGTGTCCGCCTCGGAATGGCGGGAGGTCGAATCTCGCGTGTCGCCCGAGTTTCAATCCGCGGTCGAGACCGCTGCCAAGAACATCCGCGAGTATGCTGAACTGCAGCTTCCGCGGGAAACGTGGGTCGAGTGTCCGGATGGCCGCCGTCTCGGATACATCGTGCGCCCGCTCGAATCGATGGGCGCCTATATTCCGGCGGGGCGTTATCCGCTGCCGTCCACGTTGTTGATGACCGCGATTCCCGCGCAGGTGGCGGGCGTCCGGACCATTTGTGTTACGTCGCCGCGTCCCAGCGCCGAGATTCTCGCAGTGGCCCGGTTTCTCGGGATCGAAAATGTGTTCCGAATCGGCGGTGCGCAGGCGATCGCCGCGCTTGCGTTCGGCACCGCGACCGTTCCCAAAGTGGATCGCATCGTTGGTCCGGGCAACATCTACGTCGCTGCTGCCAAGAAATTACTCGCCGGCGAAGTTGGGATCGATTTTGTCGCCGGACCCACCGAGATCGTCATCATTGCCGATGACGCTGACCCACGCTACATCGCCGCCGACATGCTCGCGCAGGCCGAGCACGACGTGGAAGCCTCCGCGATTCTCCTGACCACCTCGCGCACCTTGGCCGAGCGCGTGGCGGTGGAAGTATCGCGACAACTCGAATTACTGCCAACTGCCGCGGTGGCTTGCGATGCGATTCGCAACAACAGCGCCGTCATCTTGTGCCCGTCCCTGGACGCCGCCGTGGAAGCATCCAACCGGCTCGCGCCCGAGCACCTGGCGATCTACGACGCCAGTCTGCTGCCAAAGATTCAGCACGCGGGCAGCGTGTTCATTGGTCCGAACAGTCCGGAGGCCGCGGGCGATTACGCCACTGGTCCGAATCATGTGCTTCCTACTTCCGGCGCGGCGCGGATTCGCGGGGGGCTTTCCGCTGCCGATTTCGTGAAAGTGATTTCAGTGCAAGAACTGACGCTCAAATGCTCTGCGCCAGCTGGCGCCCGCGATTACGACTCTCGCACGCGCCGAAGGCCTTGAAGCGCACGCCAGGTCAGTCGAGGTGCGTCTTGGCGAATAGGAAAATCGATCTGCCTCCCGGCGTATTGCAACCACGCGAGGCCGTTCTCAGAATGGCGCCCTATTCGCCGCCCACCGGGGGCCGCGCCGGCAAACTTCGCCTGGATTTCAACGAGAATACCGTGGGTGCGTCCTCGAAGGTGATCGAATATCTTCGCGAGCGCTTGAGCGAGGCTGGACTCGCAGTGTATCCCGAGTACGCCGAGATCAAGCAGGAACTGGCTGATTTCTTCGGCGTTGAGGCCGGACGATTTCATCCTCACCAACGGAACGGACGAGGCCATCCAGGTGCTCGTCAACACGTATATCGATGACGGCGGCGAGGTGCTTCTGCTGCGGCCGTCTTACGCCATGTACCGCTTTTATTCCGAAGTCGCTGGCGCGAGTATCCGCGAAATTCCGTACCGTGCGCAAAAGCTGGCATTCCCGCTTGAGGAACTGTTGGACGCGATTCGGCCGTCCACGCGCGCCATTCTGATTGCGAATCCCAACAATCCCACCGGCACCGGAACATCGCGCGCGGGCATCGAGCGGATTCTAGAAAAAGCCACTAACGCGGCCGTTTTGATCGACGAAGCCTATTACGAATTCTCGGGCGTCACCGCGCTGCCTTTGCTCAACGATTACCCGAATCTGTTCGTGAGCCGCACTTTTTCGAAGGTCTACGGAATGGCCGCCATGCGCCTGGGCTGCCTGTTCTCGCAGTCCGGCAATGTCGAGTTTCTCCATAAGGCGCAATCGCCGTACAGCGTGAATACGCTCGCGACGTTGGCGGCTCACGCGGCCATCCAGGACAAGGCGTATATCGAAAAGTACGTGACCGAGGTTCTGGCCGCGCGCGAGCTGCTCTATGTCGGTCTGGAAAAGCTCAGTATCCCCTACTACGAGAGCAAAGCGAACTTCGTGCTGTTCGAAGCTGGCAAGCGCGCCATCCCGGTGCGCGACGAACTGCGCCGCCGCGGCGTGCTGGTTCGCGACCGCAGCTACGAAATTTCTGGTTGTGTTCGCGTAACCGTCGGCACGCGCGATCAGATCCGGCGGTTCCTTGCAGAATTGGAGCAAATCTGGTGATCGAGGCAAGTCTATGAATGACCGTCGCAAATGCTGGTTTTCGACATGGACGGCGTACTGGTGGACGTCACCGAATCGTATCGCGAAACCATCGTGCTAACGGTGGAACATTTCACCGGCAAAACGATCTCGCGCGATTCGATCCAGGAGTACAAGAATCAGGGCGGCTGGAATAATGACTGGTTGTTGTCGCAAAAGATCTGCCGCGACCTCGGCGTCGAAGTTCCCTACGCGACCATCGTCGAGTACTTCAATTATTTGTTTCTCGATCAAGGCATGATCCATCGCGAGCGCTGGATTCCGCGCGATGGGCTGCTGGATCGCTTGGCCGAGAGATTCGAGTTCGCCATCTTCACGGGCCGCACCACCGAGGAAGCCGAGATCACGCTGAACCGCGAGGGTCTGCGCGACCGCTTCCTGCTGGTTTCGGCCAATGATGTGGAGTGCGAGAAACCGGCGCCCGACGGCCTGCTGAAGATCGCCGCGCTGCATCCATCGAAGAAGCTGCTGTACATCGGCGACACGGTGGACGACGCGCGCTGCGCCAAAGCCGCGTATGTCCCATTCATCGGCATCGCCGCGAGCCACAGCCCGCGCCGCGACGAACTGGTCGAGCTGTTGCGGCTGGAAGGCGCCATCCAGGTGATCGAGGATATCAATGAGATCGGCTAGTGTCGAGCGGGTCACGAAGGAGACACAGATCCGCGGCTCGCTCAAGATCGAAGGCCACGGCCGCTACGAAATCTCCACCGGCATTCGATTCTTCGATCACATGCTGGAGCTCTTCACTAAGCACGGCGGCTTCGATCTGAAGTTGAACGCGACCGGCGATCTGGATGTCGATCAGCATCACACCGTGGAAGACGTCGGCATCGTGCTCGGCCAACTGGTTTCGAAGGCGCTCGGCGATCGCAAGGGAATCAATCGCGCGGGCTACTTCGTGATGACGATGGACGAGACGCTGGCCGTGGTCGCGCTCGATCTCGGCGGCCGTCCGGCGCTGGTTTACGACGACAAGGTGAAGGTTCGCCTGGTGGGCGATCTGCAGACCGAGCTGGTGGAGGACTTCTTCGGCGGCTTCGTCAATCACGCGGGCGCGAATCTGCACGCGAAGGTTCTCTACGGCCGCTCGAATCATCACAAGATCGAAGCGATCTTCAAATGTTTCGCGCGCGCGTTGCGCTATGCCTGTTCCAAGGACGCGCGGTTGAAGGAGCAATTGCCGTCCACGAAGGGGCTGCTTATGATCAGCGATTCTCGATTACGGCGCGGGCAATCTTCGCTCGGTTCAGAACACGCTGGGTGAAATCGGCGCTGAGCATGAACTGGTTCGCGATGCCGCCGGGCTCTGCCACGCGACCAAAATCATTCTCCCGGCGTCGGCCATTTTGGCCAAATGATGCGTGCGCTGGATCAGCTGCAAGTCCGCGAGGCGCTGATCGAACGCATTCGCGCGGGCGTTCCGTTCCTCGGGATCTGCCTGGGCCTGCAGGCGTTGTTCGAGTCGAGCGAAGAAGCGCCCGAAGAGCGCGGGCTTGGCTTGTTTCAAGGCGAGATCCGGCGCTTTCCGGCCAACGGCGCGCGTGCCGCACATGGGATGGAACGAGATGGAACCGCCGAGCAACGGTGCGAAGCTCTTGAAGAACCTCGCGCCACGACCCTATCTTTATTTCGCTCACAGCTATTACGCGCCTGTGACCGATGCCACGGCTGCGACCTGCAACTACACGGTCCCGTACACGGCGGTGCTCGAAACCAAAAACATCTTCGGCGTGCAATTTCATCCCGGAGAAATCCGGGCCCGATCGGGTTGCAGATTGTGCGGAATTTCGTGTCGACTTTAACGATGCTGGCCAAGCGGATTATTCCCTGTCTGGATGTCACCGGCGGCCGCGTGGTCAAGGGCGTGAACTTTGTCGGGCTGCGCGACGCCGGCGATCCCGGTGGAACTCGCCGAGCGCTACAACGGCCAAGGCGCCGACGAACTTGTGTTTCTTGACATCACTGCCTCGAGCGACGCCCGCGAGATCATGGCCGACGTGGTCGCACGTACGGCGCGCAAAGTGTTTATCCCGCTGACGGTCGGCGGTGGCATCCGTTCCGTGGCCGATGCGCGCGCGATCCTGAAGTCGGGCGCCGATAAAGTCAGCGTGAACACCGCGGCGGTCCGTCGTCCGAAGCTGATCACCGAGCTGAGCGAGGAGTTCGGCGCGCAAGCTGTGGTGCTTGCAATTGACGCTCGCGCGCAACAACAAAAATAGCTGGAATGTTTTTACGCGCGGCGGCCGCGACGACGAAGGCATCGATGCGGTCGAATGGGCGCAGCGAAGGCGAGCTGCTGGGCGCGGGCGAGATCCTGCTCACATCCATGGATACGGACGGCGTGCAGACCGGCTTCGATTGCGATCTCACGCGCGCGGTTTCGCAAGCCACGCACATTCCCGTGATCGCGTCCGGCGGGGCGGGGAAGCCCGAGGATTTTGAGCGCGTTCTTACCGAAGGCTGCGCCGATGCTGCGCTTGCGGCCTCTATCTTCCACTACGGAACGTACACCGTGAAGGACCTGAAAGATTATCTGCACTTGCACAATATCCGAGCGCCATAGTCCCGCGTAAGGACAGCCCCGTGATCATCCCTTGCATCGATCTGATGGATGGCAAGGTGGTGCAGCTGATCCAAGGCCGCGAGAAGGCGCTGGAAGGCGGGTCGCCGCTCGAGATGCTCGCGCGATTTTCCGCTTTCCCGCAGATCCAGGTAATCGATCTCGATGCCGCTATGTCCAAGGGATCCAATGACGCCTTGGTCGAACTGGTAGCTACTCGCGCCGTCGCGCGCGTGGGCGGCGGAGTTCGATCGGCGGATCGAGCACGCGCGCTGATCCAACAAGGGGCATATCGCGTGATCGTCGGAACCGCCGCTTTCAATCGGGAGAAGCTTACCGAAATCGCCGACGCGGCCGGACCCGATCGGCTGGTGATCGCGCTCGATTCCAAGGCCGGCAAAGTGGTCACCCACGGCTGGACGGAGGCGACGAACTTCACCGCCGAAGAAGTGATTCAACAGCTGGAACCCTACTGCTCCGGTTTTCTCTGCACCTATGTGGACAAGGAAGGCATGCTGCAGGGCACCGATCTCGAATGGTTCCGGCGTCTCCGCGCGGCCACCCGTCACGAAATCACGGCTGCCGGCGGCATCACCACTATCGAAGAAATCCAGGAGCTGCACAAGCTCGGCATCCACGCGGCGCTCGGGATGGCGATCTATACGGGCCGCCTCAATCTGGAAGAATTGGCGCTCTTAAACCCGTAGCTCGCTCGGATGCTCCGCCCAATAATCCGGCTCCCAGCGAGCCATATCCTCGCGGCGCCCGTAGCCCCACAACACAGCACAGGTTTTGACGCCCGCGCGGCGGCCGGCTTCCATGTCGGTTGGCGAATCGCCGATGAAGAGGCAATCCTCGGGCTTCGCGCCAAAAATCTTGAGCGACGCCAGGATCACGTCCGGCTCCGGCTTGGCGGGGAATCCGTCGGTGCCCTGGACGTGGTCGAAGTAGGGCAGCAGCCCAAACATTTCGAGCACCGCGCGCGTGGTGGGTGTTCCTTTGGTAGTGGCGGTGGATTTTCGGCCGGGCAGCGCGGACAGTGCTTCCGCGATGCCGGGAAAGGCCTTGCGTCGACGAGTGGCTTCGCGCGAGATACAGCGTGCGATAATCCGCGATCATCTCATCCATCTCGGCGCGCGATCGCCCCGGAAACAGATCTTCGAACAGGTCGTAGAGATGACGCCCGATATACAGCCGCAGCGCCTCATCGGTAACATTGCGCTGCTGGAGTGTCTGCTAGAACGCCCTGGATGGCGCCGCAGATATCGGCTGCGGAGTCTACAAGTGTCCCGTCCACGTCGAAGAGGTAGACGGGAAATTCGGGAATCACTCGGTATCAGGCCGGCTTATGCAGGCTGCGGCCGTTCGCCGCCTAAGAGCCCAGGCAAGCGGCTTGCCACCGCCCTCGGGACGAATCACCTGTTGTTTTTCGCCGTCGCTGGGTGGCATCGTCTTCGTGCGTGAGGACGCCGGAAGAATTTCGCCGTCGATCAGCAACTTTACTTCGGCGCCGTCCAGCACTTCGCGCTCGAGCAATGCTTCAGCGATGCGCGCCAGCGCTCGGACTTGCCCTCGATAATCTTGCGAGCCCGGTCATAGCCCTGATCCACCATCTTGCGAACCTGCTCGTCGATCAGGATCGCGGTGGCTTCGCTGTAGTCGCGATGCTGCGCGATCTCGCGGCCCAGGAAGATCTGCTCTTCCTTCTTGCCGAAGCTCATCGGCCCCAGCTCGCTCATGCCCCACTCACAAACCATCTTGCGGGCCATGTCGGTGGCGCGTTCAATATCGTTGCCGGCGCCGGTGGTGATGTGATGCATGAAGATCTCTTCGGCGATGCGGCCGGCCATCAGGATCGCAAGCTGCGCTTCAAGATAGCCCTTGTTGTAGGAGTGCTTGTCGTCGATCGGCAACTGCATCGTGAGACCCAGCGCCATGCCGCGCGGGATGATGGTTACCTTGTGCAGCGGATCGGCCTCCGGAATCATGGCCGCCACCAGCGCGTGGCCGGCTTCGTGATACGCCGTGTTGCGCTTTTCTTCGTCGCTGATGATGAGCGACTTGCGTTCCACGCCCATCATGACCTTGTCCTTGGCCAGCTCAAAATCGAACTGCGTGACCACCTTGCGATTCTGCCGAGCCGCCACCAGCGCGGCTTCGTTCACCAGATTGGCCAGATCCGCGCCAGCGAATCCAGGCGTGCCGCGCGCGACCACCGACAGATCCACATCGTCGGCCAGCGGCGACTTCTTGGTATGAACGCGCAGGATCATCTCGCGGCCCCGGACATCCGGACGGCCCACTACCACGCGCCGGTCGAAACGGCCCGGCCGCAGCAGCGCGGGATCTAAAACATCCGGGCGATTGGTTGCCGCCACCAGAATCACGCCTTCGTTCGATTCAAACCCGTCCATCTCCACCAGCAATTGATTGAGGGTCTGCTCGCGTTCATCGTGCCCGCCGCCCAGACCCGCGCCGCGATGCCGTCCGACGGCGTCGATTTCGTCGATAAAGACGATGCAGGGCGCATTCTTCTTGCCTTGCTCGAACAGATCGCGCACGCGGCTCGCGCCCACGCCCACGAACATCTCCACGAAATCCGAGCCGGAGATGGAGAAGAACGGAACATTCGCCTCGCCCGCGATGGCGCGCGCCAGCAGCGTCTTGCCGGTTCCCGGAGGGCCGATCAGCAGCACGCCCTTGGGAATGCGCCCGCCCAGCTTCTGAAATTTCTGCGGCTCACGCAGGAACTCGATAATCTCCTGCAGCTCTTCCTTGGCTTCTTCCACGCCGGCTACGTCCTTGAACGTTACCTTCTTCTGCTGGGACGAATGCAGCCGCGCGCGGCTCTTGCCGAAACTCAGCGCCTTGTTCCCGCCGCTCTGCATCTGCCGCATCATGAAGATCCAGAAGGCCAGCAACAAAACGAACGGAATCGCGTTGATTAAAATGGAAACCCAACCGCTGCCCGCTTCCTTGGTGTAGCGGAAGTCCACGCCCTTGGCGTACATGGCGTCGTCCAGATTCTGGTGGACGTTGGGGATAACCGCAGTGCAGCTCCTGATTATCATCTTTGTAAACGCCGTGCAGATCGTTGCCGCTAATGGTCACGGACTTGATCTTGCCCGCGTTCACATCGTTCATCAACTGCGTGTATGAGAGCTGGGCATCCGGGCGCGATTTAGTGTTGTGAACCACGGTCCAAAACAACACCACCACCATGATGATGACCACCCAAAACACTGCGGTCTTAATATTGGAATTATTCATGCCTTCTCCCTACACATGGGGCCATACCAGACTCACTATATTGGACGTTGCGGCCGCTCAAATCGATTCGAAAGTTACCGGCCTGTTTCCGCCACCTGAAGAACGGAGCGGGTTTCCGGGCCGGTGGCGAATTCGGCGGCTGCTCCGAAACGCCTGGCCCACACAATTTTCCCAGCATAGGTGATAATCGGCCAGTTCCCGCGCTCCCACAAGGGTATCCGGGCTTCTTGAAAGAAAAACTTGACCTTTTCCGGTTTGGATTGCCCCACTCTTCGGTACTGGTCACCAGGTCTCCAGTTACGCAACTCTAAGCCCGGCGCGCCATCGCCCCTGCGGAAACGCTGCCAGTCCAACTCATCTACTACTTTAGCACAGGGCACTTCAGACTGACTGCAGGCATCTTTCTCCAGCACCTGCAATACAATACGAGTGCCTGAGCCAGGGAGTTCCACCGATCCTGGAATTTGAAGCGGAATGGAAAAGTCCGCGGCGCGCCCGGGCCTCGGCGTTGGCGCGCATCGATTCGGATCCAATCGAACGACCGGCAAATGTCCAACCCGGGCGCCTGCATCCGGTCGTGGCCTTCCGGCGATCGCGCCATCTCCAGCACCCGTTCCACGTGCGCGAAATCGATCCCGTGAAGATCCCCTTTGACGATTTCCACAGCCCGGCGGATCAGTCGGCGGGCCAGTGCCGGCGGTGCTGTCGGTCAGTTGGGCGACGGGGAGAACCAGTGGTTGGTGGCTGGTGGTTGGTGGGTGGTGGCGGCGAGCTCGGCGTCCCAGTAGCATTTCTTCGTCACGGGCGAGAGTCGCCATATTCGCTAGAGCCTGGTCGAGTTGCGGGTTGAAGCGTCTCGGCAGCAGCGGCAGAATTTCGTGGCGGAGCCGGTTGCGGGCATAGGTCCGATCGCGATTGGTCTCGTCTTCCCGCCAGGCGATCCCGCGCTGGCGCAGCCAGGCTTCGATTTCGTTACGGTCGATTTCGAGCAGCGGCCGGATCAGGCCTTCGCGCGTGACCGGTAGAATCCCCGAGAGACCCGCGAGCCCCGATCCGCGCAGGATACGGTACAGCACGGTTTCGGCCTGGTCGGTTCGCGTGTGACCGGTGGCCACGCGGTCCACCGCTCGCGATGCGATCAAATCCGCATAAAACGCCTGCCGGACATTGCGGGCGGCCTGTTCCAGGTTGCCGTCCATGGCGGGAACATCGGCTTGGCGAACATGGAACGGGAGCCCGAGATCGCCGGCCAGGCGCCCGACGAATTCGGCATCCGCGACCGACGCCGGGCCTCGAATCCCGTGCTCGATGTGGATCACGCTCAGCCGCAGATCCCAGCCCGGTGCAAGCTCGCGTAGGGCATGCAACAGGAACACGGAATCGGCGCCGCCCGACACAGCCACGCCCACCCGCTGCCCGGGCTCGAGCATGCGATGTCGCGCAATGAATTCGGCTACGCGGTCGAGCATTCCGTCCGCATGATACCGCGCCGGACCCTAGGTCAGAGTTCGTCGTCTTTCGTTTCACGCATCGCCAGCAAACCGATGAGTGTCAAGGCTGCCGCTCCTGCGAGATAGTAGCCGACGTACTGCAGACCATAAGTAGTGGCAAGCCACGTGGCGATGTACGGCGCTAAGGATGCGCCGAATATGCCCGCGAAGTTAAATGTCAGCGAACTGCCGGTATATCGCACCGCCGTCGGAAAAAGCTCGGAAAGTACGGTTCCCAGCGGGCCGTAAGTCAGGCCCATCAAGAACAAGCCTAAAATCATCATGGCCACTACCCCGGCCGTCCCAGCCTGAAATACCGGCGCCATGAACAACCCAAACCCGCCGATCGCGGCGGTGACCCAAAGCAGCGTGCGGCGGCGGCCGCGTTGCGCCAGAGCACCGCCGATCGGAATGCCGAGCGCGAAGAACAGAATTCCCACCAACTGAATCGCCAGGAATTTTTCGCGGCTATAGCCTAGCGCCGTCGTGCCCCAAGACAATGCGAAGACCGTCATCAGGTAAAACAGCACGAATGTCGCGAGCGAGACCAGAGTTCCTAGCAGCAGCGTCCACGCGTGGTCCCGAAACACCACAAAAATCGGGACCTTCACCTGCTCTCGCCGGCGGATGGCATCGCGGAACACAGGCGTCTCGGTGATCGTCAGCCGCACATACAGGCCTACCAACACCAGAACCGCGCTAGCCAGAAACGGAAGGCGCCAGCCGAACGCGAAGAACTGTTCGTTGGTGAGCACTTTCGAGAGCAGCAGAAACACGCTTCCCGAGAACAGGAATCCGATGGGCGCGCCCAGTTGTGGAAACATGCCGTACCAGGCGCGCTTTCCAGGCGGCGCATTTTCGATCGCGAGCAGCACCGCTCCTCCCCACTCGCCGCCGAGACCCAGGCCTTGGCCAAAGCGGCAGAGCGCCAGGAGCAGAGGCGCCGCCACGCCGATGCGCCCGTAGGTGGGCAGGCCGCCAATTGCGACCGTCGATAGCCCCATCGTGAGCAGCGCCGCAACCAATGTCGTTTTCCGCCCCACTCGATCACCAAAGTGGCCGAAGAGCGCGGAACCGAATGGTCTTGCGAGAAACGCAATCGCAAACGTGGCGAACGAAGCCAGCCTGGCCGAGGCCGGGTCTGAAGCGGGAAAGAACAACTTAGGAAAGATGAGTACCGCGGCTGTCGCGTAGATGTAGAAGTCGAAGAACTCGATCGTGGTGCCAATCAGACTGGCGAACAACACTTGGGCCGGCCTGTTCAGAGGTGCGGCGGCGCGGATTGAGAGGCCGGGGTCGGCGGATTCCCTTCTTAGTTCGCTGGCCACTATCGTCCCCGATCTCGTCGGGGCCTTTTGGGAACGAACGCAAGAAATCGGCGCGGGTTGTCGACCGTGATGTGGTGCAGCACCTCATCGCTCGCGCCCGCCGCCTTCAGCTTCGGCAGAAAAACCGTGATCGTCTTCGCATAGCCACTCGATGCATCGGCTGAAAACATGAGGTGATCCGCGAAGCCAGCCTCAAGGAGCGCCATGACTAGCGGCACTTGCTGCGCGTCGTTGTTGCCTCCTTGCCGATCAAAACCCACAAAAGCGCCACGCCTGCAAATTTGTTTCTGCACGTACACATTTGGGTCGACAAGATTTCCCATGTGGCCGATGACAACGCGATCGGGCTTCACTCCGGCATCTTCGAGAATATCGAGCTGCTCCAGCGCCGATTTCCCCGGAATTCCGGTGTGAGTGAAGATCGGGATGTTCGTCGCGACGTGAGCTCTGCCGACAGCTCGGAACACCTTTCTTTCATCGGCGGTAATCTCGTCCCACGATCCAATCTCGCCAAACGCGCCGACGACATCGTCATCAGCCTGCTTGATGAGCGCGCGGAAAATCCCATCCTCGCTCATCGTCGAGATCTCTTTCGGGTAAAAAGGCTGCGAGTAGAACCCGCCGCCCGCGACAATCGGCACGCCCGATTTCATCGCCACCTGGCGAATGAAATTGATGTCGCGGCCCATCTCCTTGTGCCCGGCCTCCACGATGCAGGCAATGTTGCCCTCACGCGCGGCCTTGGTGACTTCAGCGGACATCAGGTCCACGTCGTGCATGATGTCTGGACCAGCAGGCGCTGGTGCGCTCCCGGGTCTGGCAGGAATCGGAGGCAATCCATTCGCTGCTCGTGCAGCAGCGGAGGCTGCGCCGAACCGGGCGCCGAAGTCCGGGGCAAGCTGCATGTGCTCGTGAAAGAGAGTGGCGCCGCCCGCCAACTCGTCCGGCGCGTAGTCCTTGAGGATCGTCCGTATGATGGCGCCATTCGGAAATACGGGCTTTTGAGCGAATAAACCGCTCGGGACCGCAGCGGCCGCGGCGCCGGCCCCCAACACTTCCAGGGCTTGGCGGCGAGTCACGCGTCGCGGAAAGAACTTTGACATCGTGGGATTATTGTACATTTGTACGAATGGATCCTGTCCCTCCACTCGCGGCCATAAGGAGAGTTCAATGCGGAAAGAGACGCTCAGTTTCCTTGCTGTAGCATTCCTCGCGCAGGTTGTCTTATCCGGCGTAACCGGTCGGGCGCTGGCACAGACCGAAAAGACTTCCTATCCAGCGATGGCTGCTTTGGAGCAGTATCTGATCCCCGACAAAAATTCCGAAATCGCGCTGGCTCGCAGTGGCGCCCCGGCATCCGTTTCGGACGGGGCGGAAGTGATGGTGCTGGGACCGAAGGGATACACGACCGCAGTGAAGGGCACCAATGGCTTTCTCTGCCTGGTGGAACGATCATGGGGCGCCTCCACCGATGATAAGGACTTCTGGAATCCCAAAGTGCGCTCGCCCATTTGCTTCAATCCGGCAGCCGCGAGGACCTTTGCGCCTATCTTCCTAATGAAGACAAAGCTCGTGGTTGGAGGAAAGTCCAAGAAGGAGATCCTGGCCGCGACGGCATCGGCACTGGATAAGAAGGAACTGCCCGCGGCTGGAGCCGGGAGCAATGTGCTACATGTTCTCGAAGCAGCAGTACCTGAACGACGATGGCATGAATTGGCATCCACATCTGATGTTTTTTGTCGCAGGCGACGCGGAAAAAAGCTGGGGAGCCAATCTGCCCGGCTCACCGGTTATAGCGACGAATGACCCTGAAGAACGCGTCACTATTTTCATGGTTTTGGTTGGCAAATGGTCCGATGGCACCCCGGCTGCTACGCACTGACCGGCTTATGCGAAGTAACGTAGCGGTAGTTGCCCTGTTCTTCGGCATCCTCGGCGCTCTTTGCGCACCGGCCGCCAGTCCATCCAGTGCCCCGCCGATCCCGATCAAGGTCGTCATCGTGACCATGTTCGAAGCTGGCGCCGACACAGGTGACCGCCCTGGCGAGTTGCAGTATTGGGTGGAACGCAATCATCTCGACAAGATCCTTCCGTTTCCCCAGGCCTACCACGACCTGCGCATGAATCGCGACGGAGTCCTCGCCGTGCTCACTGGCATGGGGACTGCCAAAGCCGCCGGAAGCATCATGGCCCTTGGACTCGACCCCCGCTTCGATCTGCGCAAGGCCTACTGGATCGTCGCGGGCATCGCCGGCGTCGATCCCGCGGATGCATCGCTCGGTTCGGCCGCGTGGGCCGAATGGGTGGTTGATGGCGACCTGGGCTACGAAATCGACGGCCGCGAGATTCCCGCCGATTGGCCCACCGGCTTCGTGCCGCTCGGCAAATCCAAGCCTTATGAACTCCCGCGCACCCTGCAATCAGGAGCCGGGGCGAGATGTATCATCTGAATGCCACGCTCGCCGATTGGGCCTTCCATCTGACCGAGCACGTGGACCTCGGCGATACCCCCGAAATGCAAAAGGACCGCGCCCGCGTACGCTTCCGCCAACGCGCGCCGTCCTCCCTTCGTATTGAAAGGCGATACGATCTCGTCCAGCACCTTTTTCACCGGCGTCAAGATGAGCGAATGGGCCAACCAGTGGGTCAAGTATCACACCGGAGGCAAAGGCAACTACGTCACCACCGGGATGGAGGACACCGGCACTCTCTCCTCGCTGCAGATGCTGGCTAAAGCCGGCCGCGTGGATTGGAATCGCATCATGGTCCTGCGTACCGCCAGCGACTTCGATCAACCGCCGCCCGGCATGACTGCCGCGCAAAATCTGGCCCGCAACACCGGACGAAAATACGTCGGCTACCTGCCCGCGCTCGAATCCGCCTGGCGCGTCGGAAACACCGTGGTCCAGGAAATCACGATCCACTGGAACAAATACAAGTGATCGTTTCCGAGGGAGCATTTCAGATTCGTGTAGCGAATGTTTCCGACGCCGATGCATTGCGCAATTTGATCGAGCTTTCCGTGCGCCGGCTTCAGCAAAACGATTACACGCCCGCCCAGATTGAGGGAGCGTTAGGGCATGTTCTTGGCCTGGATACGCAGCTCATCGAAGATGGAACGTATTTTGCCGCCACGCCCGTCGCAAAGCCGGACCTGATTGTCGGGTGCGGAGGATGGAGCTTTCGCAAAACTCTGTTCGGCAGCGATCATGGGCCGCATCGCGAGATTGGCTTGCTGGATCCCGCCATGGAACCGGCGAAGATTCGGGCCATTTTTGTCCATCCGGATTGGGCGCGCCAAGGTTTGGGGACTCTAATCTTGAAGCATTGCGAAGATGCTGCTCAACAAGCCGGATTCCGCAGCTTCGAAATGGGTTCGACGCTGACCGGCGTGCCTCTTTATTCGCTCAAGGGCTATCAGCGTCGCGAGAATGTCGATGTCCCGCTTCCGAACGGAGAGGTTCTGCCAGTCGTTCACATGGTGAAACGGCCTTACGGACCCGGCTTGCGTAACGTCCGCGCCGACTGTTAGCATTCCCGATGTGAGCGATTCCGCTTGGGCCGCAACATCCGTAGCATCCGTCCCAGCCAGGTCGGTTACCAAGCGGCACTCGGCCCTCGTCCGCGTCACTCATTGGATCACCACCATCAGCTTTCTTGCCCTGCTTGTCAGCGGAGTTGAAATTCTGATCTCTCACCCGCGCTTCTATTGGGGCGAAACCGGCAACGTAAACACTGCGCCATTGTTCAAAATCCCGATCCCGGCCTCCAGGTCATCCGTTCCCACCGGTTATGGCTACGTGCTGCCCGACCAGAACGGCTGGAGCCGCTATCTCCACTTTCAATCTGCCTGGTTGCTTGTACTCACCGGCTCGCTGTACATAATTTCCATCTTTGTGAGCGGACATTTGCAGAGAAGCTTGCTCCCAGCTCGAGCCGATCGTTCGTGGCGCGCGCTCTCCACTGCAATCGCGAACCACTTGCGTTTCAAGCGGCCCGGTGAGGAAGAAGCCTGGTCGTATAACTTGCTTCAACGGCTCACCTACCTGTGCGTCATCTTCGCCCTGTTTCCCTTGATCATCTGGACGGGCCTCGCGATGTCGCCCGCATTTACATCCGTCTTTCCGACTGCCGTCAGTGTGTTGGGCGGCCAGCAATCGGCGCGCACCATTCATTTCTTCGTAACCGTGTTCCTGGTGCTCTTCCTGCTGGTTCACATCGTGATGATTTGTCTCGCAGGATTCGGCAACCGCATGCGCGCCATGATCACGGGCAGATACGCTACGGATAAGGGCCGCTCATGAGCGATCTCTCGAGGCGCAAGCTCATCAAAGCCGGGATTGCTGCAGCGGCGGGTGCATCCGGCTTAGTCGCAGCCGACGTTCTTGCGAAGCGTTATGGACTGATCCCACCCGACGGCGGCGGTTTCTATGGCCCGGGCGAAACGCTGACGTATGCAGCGCAGCGGATCCTGACCAACCGCTCGATGGCTCGCGAATTCTCTCCCAGCCAGATTTCGAACCCACCATTCGCAAACGAAGTCGGTCCATTGGGCGGAGCGTTCCAGCGCCTGCAAGAAGGCGGATTCGCCAACTGGCGGCTCACTGTGGACGGCATGGTCGCCCGCCCGGCATCGTTCTCGATCGCCGAACTCAAGAGCTATCCTTCCCGCAGCCAGATTACTCACATGGCCTGTGAGGAAGGCTGGTCTTATATCGCTGAATGGACCGGCGTGCCGCTCTCCAACGTCCTGGACGCGGTTGGAGTTTTGCCGCAAGCCAAATACGTTGTCTACTTCTCGATACAGCCGGACTGGTGGGACAGCGTCGACATGGCCGATGCCTTGCATCCGCAAACTCTCGTGGCCTACGGGTTGAATGGCGGCGAGCTTCCGGTGGACAACGGCGGGCCACTTCGTCTGCGTGTCCCGCGACAGCTCGGCTACAAGAACGTGAAATTTATCACGCACCTGACGGTAACCGACGATCTGAAACGGTTCGGCCAGGGTCTGGGCTCCGTGTCGCCGGAAGCCGGCTACGCCTGGTACGCCGGCATCTGACGGGGCTACTCTCATCTTTCGGGTGTTGATAAAATGTGAGGCGGCCGAATGTAACGGCCGAAACAAGAGGCAGATCAGATGCATAAGCTAGCGTTGATGTTCTGCGTGATGAGCGTTTCTCTCACGGCGCAATGGCCGAATCACCGTACTCCAGGATTGCCGCAAAAACCCGACGGCAAGCCCGACCTCTACGGGCCCGCTCCGCGATCCGTGGACGGCAAGCCGGACCTGTCCGGAGTCTGGCGAGTAAAGCAGTCGAGTTATCTGACCTACGTCACCTCGGATCTCAAGCCGGAGGAGATACGGCCATGGGCCGCGGCGATTTATAAACAGCGCGCCGACGATTATCGCAAGGACTCAGACGGAATCGCCTGTCTCCCGCCAGGCCCAAAGGCCGGCATTTCGGGAGGCGGTCTGCCCATGAAGATTGTTCAAACGCCGAATCTGGTCGTGGTTCTCTACGAATATGAGACCTTGTTTCGTCAGATTTTTACCGATGGCCGCGCGCTTCCGGAAGATCCCAATCCGACCTGGATGGGCTACTCGATCGGACACTGGGATGGAGATACTTTGGTGGTCACCACCGCTGGATATAACGACCGCACCACGATCGATCTGGGCGGGCATCCCCACACAGAAGCATTGCGTGTAACGGAGCGCTTCCATCGCCGCGACGCCGGCCATATCGATCTCCAGGTGACGCTCGACGATCCCAAGGCGTACACAAGGTCGTGGACGCTTCCTGTCGAACTCGATTTGATGCCAGATGGGGAACTGATTGAGTACATCTGTGAAAATGAGCGCGATGCGCCGCACCTGGTCGGAAAGAGCGGCGAGGAGTACCGTGTTCCGGCCGAGGTCCTAGGTCAATACGCCGGCAAATACGGCGCCGATGTCGTGGTGTCATGGGACGGCAGCGGCTTCACGATCAATACCGGCGGAGCGGGCAAGATCCCCCTCGTCGCGCACTCGGAAACCAGCTTCACGATGGAAGGAACCGGAGTGGATTTCGTCTGCGACGCAAAAGGAGTAGCCATCGCAATGATCCAGCACTGGGTGGAGGGCGATCGCTACATCGCCCGCGCCAAGTAAATCTCACGGAATGTAAGTAGAAAACGTGTAGTCCTGCGCCTTTTGCGGCGTGTGGCAGGCAAAACAAGCTGTAATCGCGTGAGCAGCGTCAGGGACCAGCGGCTTCGAGACATCGCCTCCCGCCCACACTTGGAATCCCCATCCGCCAGTCGACGCATACTTCTTCGCATCTTTCACCATCACCGTCACTGCTTTCTTGGCGCCTTCGACATAGGAGCCATCCTTCACCGAGAATTCGTGAACGTCGTCCGCGAAAACGGTTCCGTCAGGATACGGAAACGGACCGCCCTTTTTCAGCGTCGGCAACCCTTTCGCGTTGACGTAAATAAGGTGCATGCCACCAATTTGGCCGAAAATCGGGCTGTCCTTCGTCACGATCATCGAGTTCACCACGAACCAATCCCGGAACCCCTTAGGGAAGGGAACCTGATCGTCGGCAGACAGCGAGAGGGCGCCAAACGACATGACAATTCCAGCGAGGCCAACAACGCGCACAAGTTGATTCAAAATGGACTCCTTCTGGTTACCGATACTACCCGGTCGGAAGGCAAGGAGACCATCACGAGATTGAGTGCTTTATTGTTACCTCTCTTCAGCGGCGCACCCGTAACACTATCGTGGCAGTTAGCCCAGAAACCGCAGCTGGTCAGAGATACAACTGCTTGGGCCAGTCCGCGACCGGTAGTTTCCGCCGAATCGCAATCCGCCGCAGTTCCACCCAGGCCAGAGGCCACAGGCATGCGATCAACAGCCAGGACCACTGGAACGCCAGTCCGAATATGGCGATCAGCGCGGCCCATTTCACGAAGCGAAAAACGCGCGCGCGCCATTTCGTGTAAAGCGGCAGGAAGGGCGGCAGCAACAATAGACCCATTGTTATCCCCCCGGCGAGCAGTATCCGTGCTGTGTCCAACGCGCCAACAAGAAAAAAGGCTGCGGCTGCAACCAGCGTGGCCACGGGCATCGCCAGCAGCGACCACTTCAACCACGGGCGGGAGCAAACGGCACGAGCTTCCCAGTTGCCCTCGCACAGTATCCTAGCTTCGGCAGACGTCAACATGACCTTGCGATATTGGCGGTTCGCGGCCCGCGAATCGCCCAAAGCGGTCACGACCAAACGATTTGCCTCCTCGGCGGTTGAGCCGCTGCTCATCGCGGCCTCGCGCGCCGATTCGTAATGTTCCTGGATCTCAGTCCGAACCCGGGCGGCCGAATCCCTCGATAAATGCCGAGTGGCCTGTTTCAGCCAAGTTTCCAATTCGGTTGTCATTTAAGCCTCCCCCAGAAGTAACGTCACTGCCTGCGAAAGCTCGCGCCACTCCGCGCGATCCTTCGCTAATATCGTCCGCCCAGATTTGGTAATCCGGTAGTAGCGCCGTGGCCGGCCTTTCTCGACGCCCTCGTACGATTCCACAAGTCCCTCGTTCTCCAGCTTATGAAGAGCCGGATACAAGGTGCCTTCCTTGAAGTCCAATACGCCCTTCGAGCGCTGCTTAATCCGCTGAGCGATAAGGTAGCCGTGGCTCGGCTCCCGGTCCAGCGTTTCCAGAATCAATGTCGGAAGGGTGCCTTTGAAGTTCATCGTATGCCTCGGTCTCCTATGCATAGGATAGGCGAGACCGCCGGAGTTGTCAAGGCCCTAAGCGACGCTTTTCGCGGTGCTAGTTTCGGCGGCAGCACGCCGCCTGCGGCCACTTATTAAATAGACGGCGGCGCGCAATTCGAACAGAGGGTCATCGGAGGCCTCGATTCCATCCACGCGCGGGATGGGATCGAAAATGGTCCATTGCTGTTCATGAGCGTCGTTTGCAATCGGAGCGGTCAAGGCGATTGTGCCGAGATTGAACAAAGTCCGATCTCCGGGCCAATTCTTGGTTGAGTCGTTCACGACATCGCCGTCGTTGGCCAGTTGCGCCACAACGCGCAGCTTGATCGAGCCTTTGGCGACTCTCTCAGCGAGTTCATCGAACAGGAAATTTGCGCTCTTGGTGGCGACGGCCGCATCGGTGCAGATATTCGACGCCAGCTTCCGGCACGATCCGATAGCGCCCATAGCGGCTGGCGCCATCCTTGTTCGTGAAGCGCATGGCCGTGATTCCGAAGTACGCTTCCCTGGCGAAACTCGACGGCACGGGTTTGGGCGCCTGCACAAACGCCAACGCAGCGGGATGGCTGCCGAGGAAAGCCTCAAGAGGAGATCCCGAAAGCTTTTTCGGATCGCTGGACGCGAGTGCGCGCAAGAACTCCAGGAATTCCTGGCCGGTCCTGGTAGGAAATGCATTCGTCGAATGCGCGATGATGTCGGTGTGAATTCGATCAGCCAGATGGAAACGAATCGCACAACCGCGCGGACTGGTATTCGGATCGGCGTCGGGTATCATCGGAATGCCGGTGTTGTCTGAGAAGCGAACGGTTACCGGGGTCGATTCCCGATTGATGTGAGGCGCCCGCGTGAGCGACCCTGCGCCGGAGGAAGGCGTGAACGTTCCCGTCAGCATGGCGCCCTTGGCGTGGACTGGTCGAAATCCGGGATGCGATCCGAAGATGGCATCGAGCTGCTGAACCAGATCCTCAGCCAGCGCGATAGTCTTTTCGTCGGTGGGTAGGGGCATGCCCACTATTTTCCCACGAGGCCCCGGAGTTGCTTACCATGCTCAAAAGTGAGCGAGAATCAAGGCATGGCGCACGCGATTGTTCGCGATCCTGAGATCATGCACGGTACGCCGGTGTTCAGGGGTACGCGAGTCCCCGTTCAAACGCTGTTTGATTATCTCGAAGGCGGAGAAAGGATCGAGGATTTCCTGGAGGGGTTTCCGACCGTCTCGCGTGCCCTGGCTCTTGAGGCGCTAGAAGAAGCGAAACAACTCCTGCTTGCGCGTTCCTGATGCGGCTCCTGATCGACGAATGTGTCGATGAACGTCTGCGGAATCTGCTAGTAGGTCACGATTGCCAAACGGCTCGTTTCGCAAAGCTCGCTGGACTCTCCAATGGGGAACTATTGTCCGAGGCTGAGCGCGCCGGTTTTGACGTGCTAGTCACGGTTGACCAGAATATGCCAAGTCAGCAGAATTTTGGCGACCGTAAGATTGCAGTGCTCGTTCTTCGAGCTCCCAGCGATCGCCTCCGTGACTTGGCCCCGTTGATTCCCATGGCGCTATCGGCTCTGTCATCGGTTAAACCTGGGCAAGTGCTACAGGTTCCTCGGCCCGACGGCGTGGCCTAAGTGGGTTGGGCAGAGATCGCCCGGCCGCGCTTGACCGAAGTGATTGCTAGTGGAGTGAGGCGAACGTGCGCGCCACTAGCGTCTTGGCAGCGCCATACCCCGGAGTTGTTCCGCCGAAAGGTGAACCTCTCCGCTTATCGTGAGCCACAGCCTGCCGGCGCCGCCGTCGGCGAACTGAACCGTTTGTATGGTCGCCGCGTCTCCAATCTGGGCGGGCAACGCTAGTTTCAGATCCGCCGATTTCTGAATGGCCGATTCCACGCGGTCCTCGATCTCCTCCCGGATCGAATCGCCGAAAGAGCCCGAACGCAGCACTTCGCCGAGTGAGCCGTCTGCATCGATCTTGCGAACCTTGGCGGTAAGCATGATGCTGTCGTCCTCAACTGACGGAGTCAGGCTGACTTCGATTGCACCATGGCCGCCTACCAGCTTCTTGACGATCTCTTTGCCGAAGGCCTCGACGCAGGCGTAACGCTCGAAGTTCACGTTCGCGGTCAGGACGCCTGCCGGCGCTTCCGGCGCGAGGACAGCTTTTTCCAACGTAAGCCGCTCGCCGCAGCGATCGGACCGATTGATCTGAGCCGCCAGCACTGGCGTGAGATTGGTTTGAAGGCCGCCGAGATCCACGGTGAGGGCCAGCGCGGAGTTCCCCGAAGGGGCAGGCGAAATGGTTCCCCACACAGTGATTTCGACGGACTGGTGATCTAGATCGATGGTGGCCTTCACCGGCGGAATTTTAAGCGTCGCCTGGTTGCCCGGCTGCGCCTGCGCCACGCAAGCCAAAGCTAGCGCCGCACCGAAGACGGGGAGAAGTGTATTTCTCATCTTCCAAAAACGCGATACCGGTGTTCACAAACGAACATCGCACTCCCATTCGAGAACTGTCAAGTAGTTGAAACCGCGCGCCGAGAGACTGCGCTAACGCTGGCAGGGGGATTGCATTACTGTGGAAAGAGTCTGTGAATATGACACTCGAAGCATTCGAGAAGCTGCCCTGCTCACAAAAGGTACTGGTGGTAGACGATCAGCCGGACGTTCGAGAAGCGCTGCGATTGTTGCTAAAAGGCGCTGGCTACGCGATCGAAACAGTTGATTCGCCCGGCGAAGCGGTGGCGGCGGCCGCGGATCGGGATCACGACCTGATCATCCTGGACATGAACTTCACGCGCGACACCACGTCGGGTGAAGAAGGCTTACTGCTGGTGGATCATTTGCACGCGCAGCGCCGCGAAGTGCCCATCATTGCCATGACCGGTTGGAGTACCATCGAGCTCGCCGTGGAGGCGATGCATCGCGGAGCGTGCGATTTCATTCCGAAGCCCTGGGACAACAGCCACTTTCTTTCCGTGGTTCGGAAGCACTTGAACGCCGCGCCCGATCCGTTTGCCGCGGAGCTCGCGATCGCGCGTAAGGTGCAAAGAAAATTACTACCGCAGCCTCATTTCAAAGCGTACGGGCTGAGCTGCGAATGCGCCTCACTGGCGGCCGGAGAGATCGGTGGAGATTTGTACGACTTCTTCGAAATTGACGAAGGAGCCATGGCTTTTCTGCTCGGAGACGTCAGCGGCAAGGGAATTGGGGCCGCTCTGCTGATGGCAAGTCTGCAGGCTACCATTCGAGGGCAGCAGACCCTGGCGCGGGACCCGTCGCGATTGATGCAGCGCGTGAACGATCTGTTTTTCGAATCCACCAGGCCCGAACATTTCGCCACGCTGTTTTATGGCGTCTACGAAGCGACCTCGCACACCATCCGCTATGTCAACTGCGGACATCCCTCGCCGGTGCTGGTCCGGTCAAACGGAGATTTCGAATTGCTGGACGCCAGCGCGACGGTGCTGGGAGCTTTCAAGGACCGCGGGTTTGAAGGGCGCTTGGTTGCTATGCAAACCGGCGACCGCCTAGTGCTGTTTTCGGATGGTTTCTCGGAGGCCAATATGGAAGCCGGCGACGATTGGGCGGTTGAAACGATCATCGCGCTCAGCAAATCGAATGAGAACGGCTTGGCAAACGCGCTTGCGTCCACCGCCGCTTCCGGCGGAAAACAGGCCGACGACATCACGGTGATGGATCTGCGGGTTCTGTAGTCATTCGGAACCGCGCGCGTGAGCAAGCGGTGCGATATTTGGTGAAGGAGCCCACCAACCCATGGACAGTCCCTTGCCACGCCGCGCCGCCGCGAATCCTACCCAGTACAATATCGATGCGATCGCTAAGCTGGAGCATGACGCCCTGAGCCGTCGCACTGCCACGGAGCGGGTCGGCGACCTCATTACGAAATTTGTCGGCAATCTGGGATTCCTGCTGGCGCAATTGATCCTCATCTTCGTCTGGAGCCTGCTGAATCTCCACCTGATCCCGGGACTCAAGGCGTTCGATCCATTTCCGTTCGGCGTCCTGGCCCTGGTGGTCTCTTCGGAAAGCGTGTTTTTGACAATCTTTGTGCTGATCAGTCAAGGCCGAATGGCCCGCCAGTCCGAGCGGCGCTCGCATCTGGATCTTCAAGTGGGCATGCTTTCCGAACAGGAACTGACGACCATCCTTCAGATGTTGCAGAAACTCTGCCAGCACGTGGGCGTGAATGTGGATGCCTCCAAGCAAGAGGTTCAGTCGTTCAGCAAAACGACGGACGTACATAAGCTGGCCAGCGAACTCGAGGATAAACTTCCGGACGAATGACAATGCGCGGTCTCGCCGCGTTAGGTTTTTACTCGTAACGCAAAGCCACCGTTGGATCGACGCGCACCGCCCGTCGCGCGGGAATCAGGGTCGCCAGCAAAGCCACCACGGCCAGTAGGATCGCCACGCTCACGAAGGTTGCCGGATCGGTCGCGCTCACGCCCCACAGCCGCGCGGAAATGAAACGCGTCAACGCGAGCGAGCCGCCCACTCCGGCCGCCAACCCGGCTCCTATTAACATCAGCGCGTTCCCCAACACCAGCTGAATGACATCCATCCAGTGGGCCCCCAGCGCCATGCGAATGCCGATTTCGCGTGTCCGCTGTGCCACTGAATGTGCCATGACGCCATAAATCTCGACCGTGGCGAGCAACGTGGCGATACCCGCGAAGATGCCGAGCAGCAGCGTGTAGTAACGCGGTTCCTGAACCTGGTCGCCCAGCACTTCGTCCATCGTGCGGAACTTCCCGATCGGTCGGGTGGGATCGATCTCCGCCATCGCCTTGCGTAGCTGGGGTATCAGACTTTTCGCATCACCTGACGGGCGGATCAGATAAGACATATAAACTCGGGTCCATTGATAAGGTCCGCGATAGCGTAGCGGCCTCTGCGAGTGTGGTACATACATCGCCGGCTCCGGCTTCGTCTGTGTGCGGCTCACTTTGACATCTCCGACGATCGCGATAACCTCGCGTGGCCGCTCCTCCGGCACAAGGTCGAGGGTCACATGCTTGCCGATGGGATCCTCATTCGGCCAAAACGTGCGGGCCATGGTTTGATTGATGATTGCGACCCAGGGCGCCGAGGCCGAATCCCGCGCTGTAAAATCGCGGCCGCGCAGTAAGGGAGCATGCAGCGTCGCGAACAACCCGGCGGTAACCGGATAATAGACTGCACTCATGGCGTTTCGTTCCGCTTCGTTTTGCGGCATCGGGCGGCCCTGAATCGTAAAGATCATCTGATCCTCGCCGCCCTGCAGCGGAGGGTAAACGCTACCTGCCGCCGACTGGACGCCGGGCAGGTCACGGATTCGTTCGTATAATCGATCGAAGTTCTGGGCCGGGATGGGGCTGATATCCAGCAGAGGATAGTTGTGATACGTTCCCACCATCTTGGCGTATCGCTGGAGCGGAAAATCGAAGTCGAAAGTGAGAAGCCCGGAGGGATTGCATCCCAGATCGGCGCCGGTCAGCCGGAAGAAGCTGTTGATCAGGAGCCCGGCGCCCGCGAGCAGGATCAGAGCCAGCGCAATCTGGCCGGCCACCAGAGCCCCTCGGAAGCGGTGGCGCGCGAGGCCAGTCATCGATCCGCGGCCAGCTTCCTTGAGCGACTCTATTAGATTCGGCCGCGAAGCCTGCAACGCTGGAGTGACGCCGAATGCCACGCCCGCGAGAATCGACAGCGCGGCCGTAAATACCAAAACCCCGGCGCTGATTCCGATGTGTTGCAGCAACGGAAACCAAGGAGGGCTGATCGCGATGAGCAGACGCAGGCCGGCCCATGCCAGCATCGCGCCCAGCACTCCACCCAGAAGAGACAGCAAGACGCTTTCGACTAAAAACTGCCGGACGATCCGCCAACGGCCCGCTCCCAGCGCCGCCCGAACCGCGACCTCAGTCTGGCGAGTAGCCCCGCGCGCCAGCTGCAAGCCAGCCACATTTGCGCAAGCAATCAGCAGCACGAAGGCGACCACACCTTGCAGCATCCAGAGCGGCTGCTTCATCTGTCCGAACAGCGCGTCGTGAAGCGGCTCGACTCTGACTCCACGGTCCTTGTTGCGAGTGGGGAAATCTCGCGCCAGCTGATTCGCGATACTTTTCATCTCCTCCTGCGCCTGGCCGATTGCGATCCCCGGCTTCAGCCTGGCAACCACATTGAGGAATGGCGCTGAGCCTTGCAGCTGGAAGCGGTTGATCTGCAGCGGCACCCAGAAATCCGCATTCTCGTTCGCGAGATGAAAATCGGGTGGCATCACGCCGATGATCGTGACGTTCCCGTCGCTCAGCCGGATGCTTTTGTCTACGATTTTGGGATCGCTGGCGAAACGCCGCTGCCACAGCCGGTGGCTGATCAACAGAACCCGCGCGGGCGCGCCGATCGGATCTTCCTCCGCGGTGAATATGCGGCCCACAATCGGCTGGACGCCCAAGGCCTGAAACACTGCGGGCGTAAACCCCTCGCCTTCGATCCTTTCCGGCGCCGAGCCGTTTTCTTCCACCCCGAAGTCGCGGGCCTCGTCGTCGGCCGCGCCCACCATCTCAAAGCTGCGGGCCTGTTCTTTCCACGCGATGTAATCGGGAACCATTGCAGGCTCGCTAGTTTCCGGATGCCCCGGCGGCGTGGTCTCGATCATCACCAGCCGGTTGGGATCGCGATAGGCCAGCGAACTAAGCAGCACCGTATGCACCAGGCTGAAGATCGCGGTGTTGGCGCCGATGCCTAAGGCCAGCGAGAACGCGGCGATCGCCGTGAACCCCGGTTTCTTCATTAACATTCGGAAGCCGTAGACCACGTCTTGCCAGAGTGTCGTCATTGGATTTTCAGGGTTGACGCAAGTGAAACGAAATTCGTTCCGCAAAAATATCGCTTAACGCGGATTCTCGCAAATTAATGTTTGTATTCGCCTAAGAATGCTTATGGTCTCGCACTGCAGATCCTCCGATACCGAAACTGCCGGTCGGCCTCCGGCTCGGGTTCGAAATGTTGTGATAGGATCTCAGTTCGAACCCAAAACTGGAGGTTTCCATGCGTGCAGTAGTGATCAGTTTGGTTTTGACAATCGCCGCCGCTGCGGCCTATGCCCAGCAACCGGCCCCAGCCACGAAGACTTACTCCTCAGCCGCCGACGTCGCCGCGCTCCTCGCCAAAGCGAAGGCGGACCACAAGGACGGCCAGCCTACGGTGGTGGAAGGGATTTTGCACCTCGCCCCGTATAACGCGAATCTCGAATATCGAACCGCAGTCGGCCCGGCCGCCGTTCATGAGCATGAAGCCGAGCTGTTTTACGTATTGGATGGTTCCGCCACACTCACCACCGGGGGCAAATTGAGAGAGGAAAAACGAACCAACGCTGAAAATCTCACCGGATCCGGCATCGAAGGCGGAAGCAATCAAGCCGTTGCCAAGGGTGATGTCGTCATCGTTCCCGAAAACACGCCGCACTGGTTCAGCGCGATCAACGGCTCCATCGTCCTGATGTCGCTGCACGTGCCGCGATCCCCTGGCGCAGGAACGCACTGAGCCCGCACCCCTCCCGCATGCTCGTGCGGCTTCGTCCGTACTGTCTTTTGTTCGTGGCGCTGATGGTCGTCTACCACGCGAACCTGCGGCCGGTGGATTCCGCGGATTCGCTACCTGGGTCTCTCGTTCCGTTCGCCATCTTCTTGGATCATACTGTCACGCTGGATCGCTTCGCACCCTGGATCCACCAGCACGTTCGGCACGCGGGCGAGGTGGTCCACGCATCTCACGGCCATTATTTCAGTCTCTATCCGATTGGCGGTCCGTTGTTCGTTACTCCGCTCTACTTGCCGTTGGCCTTCACTGGACGGCTACGCGACTGGGACCCCGGGTCGCTGGTGATGCTCGCGAGAATAGGCGGAAAATTCGCCGCCACCGCTATCGCGGCTCTCTCAGCCGTCGTCCTTCTGCTTCTGTTGAAGCGAATCACCAGCGCGCGCTGGGCCTGGCTCCTGACCTTGGTCTATGCTCTCGGAACCGAGACGTGGTCGATCTCCAGCCAGGCGCTGTGGCAGCACGGCCCGGGCGAATTAGCGATTATCGGCTGCCTTTATTTCTTGCAGCGCTGGTTGGAGAATCGCGAGCGCAATGAATGGCTATGGCTTTGTGGCGCATACGCGGCCGCCGCATTCATCTTTCGACCCACCAACATCGTTTTGTTGCCGGCTCTACTCGCGGCTCTTTGGTTGGCCAAGGCCACGCTCACGCAACATATTCGCTTCTGGATTCCACCTCTGTTCGGGGGATTGATCATCGCAAGCTACAACTTCTACGTGTTTCACGGTCTTACCGGAGGGTATCCCGTCGCTAGCTTCAGTGGATCATTCCTCGCCGGTCTCGCTGGACTCATTCTGAGTCCGGGCCGTGGCCTTCTGATCTACACCCCCATCGTGCTCTTCGCAGTGTTCGCTTTCCTGACTCCTATCGGCACGCGCTCGCGCAACCCGCTTTTGGTTACCGCAGTCGTCTTCATCACCCTCGATACCATCGTCGTCTCCAGATGGCTGATCTGGTGGGGCGGCTACTCCTGGGGACCGCGCTTGCTCACCGAGGTTGTCCCGCCGCTCATCGTGATGATGGCGCTGGGCGTCTCCGCGATCGAACATTCGAGGTTCGGCGCATGGCCACGCCATGCATTCGCGGTGCTGGCACTGTACTCTGTTCTCATCCAAGCCGTCGGCGTTTTCTTCTATCCCAAAGGACACTGGGACGCAACGCCCAAGAGCGTTGACCGAGCGCCTGCCCGGCTTTGGGATTGGCGCGACAACCCCATCGCACGCACCATCCTCGGCGGCCCCACCTGGGAACCTTACGCCATCGTTGGCGCCGCTTTCACTGGTGGTCTTGCCGCTGCCGAACGCCGGGTGCGCCAATTGAACGTCAATCCTTACGAGGAGTCCGCGCCCGCGCCCGTCCGCTCCGATAGACGTGGGTTACCATGATGAACATGTCTTCGCTGTTCGGGCCCGGGGTCACGGAAATCGCAGCCAACATTCGTATGCTCCTCATGGATGTTGATGGCGTCCTCACCGACGGAAAAGTCTTCGGCGTGCCTGACCCCTCGGGCGCCATCGTCGAGACCAAGGGTTTCGATACTCAAGATGGCATTGCGCTGCAGTGGCTTTCGTGGAAGGGGCTGGTCACTGGCGTCATCAGCGGCCGGGTTTCTCCCGCCACCGAAGCCCGCGCCAAGCAATGCAACATGACGTACGTTTATCAGGGCCACATCGAAAAAATCCCCATCGTCGAGGAAATCCTGGCGAAATCGGGCTTCACCGCTTCACAAGTCGCCTACATCGGTGACGATCTCACCGACGTCGTGGTGATGAATCGCGTGGGCCTCAGCATCGCCCCGGCGAATGCCCGCGCTGAGGTGAAGCGCTGCGTCCAGTACGTAACCGAAAGCGCCGGCGGCCAAGGAGCGGTCCGCGAAGTGTGCGAGTTGCTGCTCAAGGCGCAAGGTCACTGGGACGATCTGCTGCGCAAATACGAAATCCTAAAATGAGCGTAAATATTGGCATGGTGGTGGTGGGCCGGTCGGGCCCTGGAGTGCTTCACGAACTGACCGGCGTGATCGCGCATCACAACGGGGATATCGCCTCGGTGTCGATCATCCAGGAGCAGCCCGAATCGCGCGTCTATTTCGAGATCAATCTTCCGGAAGGGCCCGAGATTTTGCAGGCCGAACTCCAAACGCTGCCCACCGTTCGCGAGGTCAGTATCGTCAAGACGATGCAAACGGTCTACGGTAAGCGCATCATCATCGTCGGTGGCGGCGCGCAAGTGGGCCAGGTCGCGATCGGCGCCATCTCGGAAGCCGACCGTCACAACATCCGCGGCGAGCACATTTCGGTGGACACCATTCCGCTGGTGGGCGAGCAGGTACTAGCCGACGCCGTCCGCGCCGTTGGACGACTATCGCGGGCCCGCGCGTTGGTGCTGGCTGGTTCAATCATGGGTGGAGATATCGAGAAGGCCGTTCGCGAGGTACGCGCCCAAGGCTTGCTGGTAATCAGCCTGAACATGGCCGGAAGCGTTCCCGACGCCGCCGACCTGGTGGTATCAGATCCGGTGCAAGCGGGTGTGATGGCCGTGATGGCGATCGCCGACACCGCCAAGTTCACAATCGCGCGGCTGCACCGCAGAGTTTTCTAAGCAGACCTCGGGAATTTACCCGATTGACGAGGACGTATCGCTCTGACATGATCCTCGTGGCGTGTAGGTCAGAAAACCGATTTTCCCTCACGCGCGCGGTAGCGATTCAATTGGGTCGATCGCACTGAAAGGTCGTATTTTATGGGTATGTTTGGTCTTGTCATCAACCACGGAAGTCCGAAGTGGTGGCTCAGTAAGGATATCTGGGTCACGCCGGTCGGCGCCACCAACACCTCTGCTCCTGGCGTAGCCAATCCTATCGCCGGCGACCCATACAACGTTTGGGTCCAAGTATCGAATCCCAACCTAACTGCAATCCAAGACTGGACCCTGAATGTTCTTTGGGCCATTCCGACGGTCGGTCCCATTCCGCTCAGCGCGACCACCCCGCTCAACGAAAGCACAATCGATGTCATTGCGGCCGGAGAGTCCAAGATTATTCAAGCGCAGGACCAGTGGACGCCGGTTTTCGAGAACGGCGGCCACGAGTGCCTCGTTGCGTTCACCTACAACAACGCAACTGGGTTTCCGTCTACGTTTTCGACTCTCGATGGCGACGCAGGCCCAAACATTAACTGGAGCATAGCTCAGCACAACCTGGGCGTCGTGCAGTTGGGCGGGTCGTCTAAACACGGCTTACATTACGTGTTCCAGGTCTCCAACTCGGCTCTGGAAGAACGCGGCTTTGTCGTCGCGGCGCGGGAGGCGCCGCTGCATGAAGTGGAGTGGTTCCTGCGAGGCCTGCGGGTGGATCGCGAGGCCGACCGTGAGGCTGCCCAGAAACCAGGTAAGCTTCGGAACCTCGGTTTAGTGGCCTCGGCCGAGCCCGAGCCACACGACTTCACGACGGCAAAGCCCGTCCTGGAGCACGTCAAGGTGGGGCCAGCCACCTGTAGCAAGTTCAGCTTGGTAGGAGACTTGGATTCCGGCGCTGCACTGATCCACGTCACGCAAACGATCAACGACCGGGTCGTTGGCGGTTTGAGTGTTTTGGTTCTGTCCGGCAGAGAGTGAACTAATCGAAGGCTAGCGAGGCGAAAATATCATCGCCAACAGCAGCGCCGCGTGCGTGGAGGCAACCAGCATCGGCTTTGCCAGGCCACGGTGATTTTCCCCCGCCCTCGGATCGGAAACCTCCCCGGCGGCGCGCTTCATCACGCCAACGTATTCATCGGCTTCCGCCACGCGGTCCTGACAATCAGAGCACATCAGCATATGTTCTTCCCAGAATGCGCAGTCCTTTTCGGATAGCATCTCCATCACAAACTCGTCCAAGATGTCCTCGGGAATGTGCCCCACGCCAGAGCCTCCTCTTTCTTCCTTCGGCTCTAGTGTGGTTACCTCGCGGAAGTTCTCGAAAAATATGGAGTCAATGCTTTTTGCTGGAGCCGGCGCTTCCCCAGCTCTCCAAAACGGGCCTTGGCGCGCGACTTCAGCAAGCGGAATTGCGTTTCCGTCAGACCCATCTCCGAACAAATCTCTTCCTGTGTCTCTTCATGGAGATAGAAGCGGGTTAGGATCTCGCGATCGCGATCTGAAAGCTGCCGCAGGATCTCGCGCATAAAGTCGCCTTTTTGTTGATGAGCCATGTTCTGCTCTGGATTTCGCCGCCGGTCGGCTACCCGCACTCCAACATCCAGATGCATCTCGTCGCGCCGGCTATGGACCACCTGATCGATATGTGCCGCCACCTGCCGCCTGACTACCGTCCTTACGAATCCCATCAGCCGGTCGGGCTCTCGGAGATCTCCGCGCCGGATAGCCTGCACCACAATCAAAAACGTATCGTGTACTTTGTCGTCCAGTTCTTGCATCCCCAGCTGCCGGCACAAGTAGAACCGAATTCCGCGGGCAAACAGGCGGTACAATTCCTCCATTCCGCTGTCAGTGCCTCGCTGAATCCGCGCCACCAGGTCCGGCCAATCCACGCCGCTGCCAGAGGGCTCCGGTCGCGCGACCGCCTCCAATTCGTCGTCTTCCCCCGCATCCGCAAAGGCCGCTGCGTCCACGTCGTGTGGCGAGTTGCCTACTTCGGTTACTTGTGGTGCAGACGCACTTCGTTCCACTGTTCCGAGAGAGGTAGCCATGGCGTGCGTGTCCTTTCGAGACGTGAGCTAGGGGCTATCTCAGGATTGAAGCGATATCGCGCGTCTTCCGCCGCGTTCGCCTGAAGAGTGCGCCGATGATCCCGATTGGCGCTGAACCCTGGAGGTAGTGCTTCGCCATGAGCACACGTAGGACCAAACCCTTATGCATGGGCTAAGCAGTTGGGATAATGCCTACGGGCATCTCGAGCGGCAGATTTGATTTTCAGTCTAAGCCGCAGAAACAGAAGCTGATTGTATGCTTGCCGATAGCAAGCTAGGAGTTGAGATTTGTGCTGATGGCAAAGGCCTGATTGAACGTACTGGACTACCCCCAGCCGCAAGCTTCTCACTCAATGTTCGCTTAATTCCGCGTAGTTCTCCCCCACTGACTCTTGATACTCTTGTTACCGAACCCGGTCATGTCACGAATTTATTCCGTCGCTATTCTATTCACGCTGCTCGCCCAAGTCTGCGGCGCCCAGGCCGTGTGCACGCAGCCCCAAAGCACCGCATTTTCGCATTACAAGAAAATGGACGTCTCCGATGGATGGTTCGACGTCTACCAACTGCCCGGGCACGTCTACGCGTTCTATGAACCGCGCCAGGAGCAGGAAGTGCTGTCTTATCTGATCTTGGGCGAAAAGCGCGCTCTTCTTTTCGATTCCGGCTTGGGAATTGGCAAGCTGGGCGAAATCGTCCGGCGGCTCACTGCTTTGCCCGTGGTGGTGCTCAATTCCCATACGCACTTCGATCACGTCGGGGGAAATTCAGAGTTCACCGAAATCTATGGCGTTGATTCCGCTTTTACCCGTGACAATGCCGAGGGACATCCGAATGCGTACATGTTGAAGAACGCCGGTCCCAGTGGAGCTTGCCCGCCGCTGCCCGCTGGGTTCGATTTCGCCAGGTATTCGATCAAACCGTTCCACATCGCGCACACCGTCCACGATGGCGAGATTATCGATCTCGGAGGACGCAAGCTAGAGGTGCTTCTTACTCCTGGGCACACGCCCGACGCGCTTTGCCTCCTGGATCGCAAGCAGAAGGAGCTATTCACGGGCGACACGTTTTATCCCGACGAGATCTGGCTGTGGTGGCCGGAGACGGATCTGGACGCGTATCAAAAGTCCATTCAGCGCATCGCAGCCTTGGCCCCTTCACTCCAGGTTTTGCGGCCGGCGCACTCCGCTCCTGAGGCCGATCCCGCGTTGTTAGCGAAGGTGGCGCTGGCGCTACCCAAGGCTCGCAGCGGCAAAATGGACTATAAGGCTGAGTCCGGCCGGCGAGTGTACCAATTCACCGGCTTCTCTATTGCCTTAAGAAACTAGATCACGCCCGAGTGGCGCTTGAGTATCTGCTGGAGATTCTGGGAGAACGCTGAACGCGCCATCACGATGTTGGCCCCGGCTTCCTGAGCTTGTTGCTTTAGTTCACCTTGCACATGAGATAAATACCCGATCACGCTGATCTGCTTCATCTCTCCGTCGCTCTTCACCTTCGAAATCAGCTTCAGTGGTTCAACCGCGTTGAAGTTCAGATCCAGAATGATCAGCAGCGGTTTCTCATTGGCCGCCTTCTCGATCACGTCTCGCTCGGACTTCACAAATTCCACATCCAGACCGGCGCGCTTGGCGGCATCGGCGATCTTTACCGTGAACATCAGATCTTCCACCACCGCCAAGATCTTCTTTTTGCCTTTATGCATGGATTTCTACACGCCTGCTGTTGCCGCCTACTCCTTCTGAATGTGCTTTAACGCCAACCTGGAAACCGCAACCTGGAAGCCGCAAGTTGTGTGGAAGGTAAAAACTATTTTAGCATGACGAAGTGCGCGCTCCGTCGCGCCGACGAGGTTTCCCGCTGACCGTACAGGCGTTTGTCTACGAAAGTGCCGACGGTAAGGAGCTGATCGGTTGATCCCGACGCGCCGGTCATTCCTTCAACTTCAAGCGCTGGGTTTGCTTTCCAAACTGGGCCGGTCGGATAACACCGCGAATCCGGTACACGCGCCCGTCACGCGCATTCTCTGCGGTGGCGACGTCATGCTCTCCCGCTATGTCGGCGCCCGCGCCCGCCGCTTGTCCGACCCGGCGTCTCCGCTCCGCGATCTCGCGCCGCTGCTGTCGTCCGCCGACATCGCCTTCGTCAATCTGGAAGCGCCCTTCTCCGATCGCGGGCATCGCGTTGACAAGGGCATGATATTCAGAGCCGAGCCTGAGATGGTCAAAGCCTTGCAAATTGCGGGAATCGACGTAGTCTCCACAGCCAACAATCATGCGCGCGACTGCGGCCGTTACGGCGTCACCTTCACAATCGACTGGCTCGCCAAAAACGGCATCGCCGCCGCAGGCACTGGCTACACCGCCGAAGAGGCGCACCAGGGCGTGGTCATCGAGCGCAATGGGCACCGCTACGGCTTTCTCGCTTACACCTATGACCAATCCAACGGCAACCACTCCGGTGAAGACTACCGCATAGCAATGCTGAACCCGCAACGCATGGCCGCCGACATCGCAAGCTTGCGCTCTCGCGCGGATGCCGTTATTGTCTCCATGCACGCCGGCGTCGAGTATCAGAAACAGCCCAACGCCGAGCAGGTCCGTTTCGCCCATGCGGCTATTGACGCGGGCTCCAGTGTGGTGGTCGGAGCGCATCCCCACGTCACGCAGCCGGTGGAGAGCTACCGCGATGGCGTGATCTTTTATTCGCTCGGGAATCTGGTCTTTGACCAGTTCCAGAGCCAGGAAACTCAACGCGGCTTGATCGCCGACCTGCATTTTACCGGCGCCAAACTGACGTCGTACAGCGCCATTCCGGTTGATATCGTCAGCACCGTCCCCCGCGTCTCTCCTGGTACCATCCCTCATCACTCATGACGGCGCTGGTCCTATCCGCCGGCGGCATGTATGGCGCGTACCAAGCCGGAGCTTGGAAGGCCATCGCCGATATATTTCAACCCGACCTCGTCGTGGGCGCTTCCATCGGCGCCATCAACGGCTGGGCCATCGCCGGCGGCTGCCATCCCGATCAACTGATTGAGCGTTGGCTGAACTTGGACGCCGCCGCTCATTATCGCTGGAAGTTTCCACGCACCCCATTGCACGGCGTGTTCGATACCACGGCGCTCCAAGCCACAATTCGCGATGTTTACGAATCCTTCCAGCCCCAAAGACATTTCGCCATGGTCCTCACCGACCTCTTGAAACTACGGCCCGTGGTTCTGCGCGGGAACGAAGTAAGCTGGCAGCATCTCATCGCTAGCACCGCCATCATTGGACTCTTCGACCAGGTGCGCCTGGACGGACGAATCTATTCCGACGGCGGCCTGCTCTCGGCTGTACCGCTCTGGGCTGCTGCGGAGGTGGGCGCCACGCGAGTCCTAGTTATCGATGTACTGCCCGCGCCGCCCGGTAGCATCGCCCGAGCCTTCGTCGCCAGTATGCGGATGCTCTCGCCATTTCGCGCGCAGGTCCCGCCCGGAATCGAGGTAATTCGCTTGGCTCCGCCCGCGCTGCTCGGTAAGCCGCTCGAAGCCATCTACTGGACGCGGCCGAACGCCGAAGCCTGGATTCGCGCCGGCCAGGAGCAGGCGTCCGCAATTAAACATTCCATTGCGAATTGTTTTGAGCGAAAATAGATCCTGACATGCCTGCTTACCAGATTTACCGGTTGAAGGAAATTCCGCGGCAGCAGTTTCGCTGGACGCCCCACACTCCGGGCGTCGCGGTCGTCAAGCTAAAGGATTATGAACCCGGACCCGTCGTCCAAGCCGCCAGCCCCTACGCGCTATGGCTGGACTTGCGTGGCGGCGGCCAGGCTATCGCCGTAGGCGATGTTGTCGAAATCGTCGGCGATGCGATCGAGCAGCGCGGCCAACTTCGCATTTTCAAATACATAGGGTTTGAAGAGGCGCAATGGTACGTTCCGGAACCAGCCCTGCATGCCACAGGGGAGCCAGTGGAGGTAAGATAGGGTACACGAGTATGTATAACGATCCCGCCGCGTGGGATCGGATCAACTCCTTCGCGCTGGTCAGTTACATCCCGGAACCCTTGGCGGGCTTCTTGGACAAATTGCGCCAGGAGTTGGTTCCGAACTGTTTTTTGCGGGCCCACGCGACCATCCTTCCGCCCCGTCCCATCTGCTCCTCACCCGAGGCCGCCTGGAAAACCGTCCGCACCCTGGCTCCGCCGTTCCCGCCCTTTGAAGTGGAATTAACTCAAGTGGAAGTGTTCCCGGTCTCCGATGTCATTTACATCGAAATCGGCCGCGGCCGCGAGGAGCTCCAGAATATGCACGACGCTCTCAACGCTGAAGGCTTCCTCTGCTACGAACCGTATCCTTATCATCCGCACGTCACGCTCGCGCAGGATCTGAAGGGTGACGAAGTCGACGAGCTCGCCCGAGTCGCCCGCACCCGCTGGGCGGAATGCAAGCTCCCGAAAACCTTCCGCGTCGACAAAGTGGTTTTCGTCCAGAACACCCGCCGCAATTGTTGGCTCGACCTTGGCGAGAGCGCTCTCGGCCACCAGGATTCAAGGTTGGTTGGCGAGCTAGTGGATCTGCTGGCGGGGTAAGCCGCCGTCAAACCCGATCACGCCAATAGGCCGGCCTCCGCCGTCCATGCGCTGCGATTATCTCGATGCCTTCAGTCAGCTCACCGCGGCTCGAAGACGAGAGCAAAATCCATCACGTTCTCACCCACGCCTTGCTTCATGTCGTAATTGAATTTCTTGAACTGGTGCGAGTCCACCGTGCGGAAGAAAGCTTGAAAGAATTCGCGAGGGTACTCGTAGTCGAATGGGTCCCCAGGATTGAGACTCCAAATCTTCCGCGCTTTCGCCTCCAGATCGGGCGCCAGACCCGTGATCCGGACCTGTCCAAACTTGCACAGAGGCCCCAGATTCACCGGCAGCTTTATATCGAGAACGTGCCGCTCGTCGTTCAAAATGCGCTCCGGCTTCGCGCTCGCGTGTAAATAGCCGATGCGCTTCACGGGCTTTTCGAGGTCCCAAATCGAATTCTGAATTTCGGTCCAGTTGGCAATCTCGCCCTTGCGGAAGTTCGCCGCCTTGAGCATGGCGTCAATCGGAAGTTTGTCTCCCAGGACCTGCACGTCGCCGAGCGTGAACTTGGCGCCTTCTTCGACGGACGTTGTGACGGAAACCGACCACCCGGTTTCCCGATGGGCAGTGATGCTTGGGAAGCGCATTCGATACATTCCGCGCTCTTCATAGGCGCGCCGCAGGTTCAACTCCACGGCCCGGCGAAAAAGTCGATCCGTATACCCGTGCTCCCGCATGTCCTTGGGTATGAGGCTCTCGAGTTGTGCCGCCGTCAGCTCGTTTTGGCCGGTGAAGGCGATCGTTGCTATTCGCGGCAGCGGATCCGGCTGGAATAAGATTATCGATCTTCCGCCGCGACTCAGATCGCTCTCCACTTGGACGCCAACCTTGTGGCCCTCCAGCTCCGCCGCCAGATGCTCTTCCAGCTTTCGCTCAACGAAGCGTTGTGCAGCTTCGTTTCCCGGCACTTTGCGATTCAGCACAGGGTAGCGGGACGCCAGCCACTGCCAGACTTCATCCTCGTTCACGCCAGGAATATCGATGCTTGCATCGGAGAGTGACTTTGGGTCGGCCAGTCGGAGTGTCAATGCATACCCCTTTTTGGGCCCCTGTGCATAGTTATAGTTGACGGATTCGAACATCCCAGTCTCGGCCAGTTTCCGGGATGCGTCGTCGAGCGCAGACTGGTCTACCGGCGCGCCAACATGGAGGCCTGCCAGGTCCAGCACGATGTCCTTGGAAATCCCCGTGCCTTCAACCGAAAGCGATTCCAGCGGAAATGAAGCAGTCTGCGCCTGCATTTGACCCAGAACCACAACCCAAACAAGAAAAATCCGCAACATTAGAGAAAAGTATCCCACAGAATTATGTTGGCCAACGCGTCATTCACGCGACTTAATCCAACTTTTCACCCGCTCCTTCAACCACTTCACCCACCCATCCCCCACCCAAGCCCCAATTGCTCGGGCTATTCTCGAATCGACTTCATGCCCAAGCGCCTCCAACAAAAAGATCAGGCGGTTGCCCTCCTCTATCACGCCCGCGCTGCGACGCCGTTTTTCTCGCGCGACGGCCAGCCCTGCGCCAGCATTCCCACCAATCTCGATTCGTGCCGCATTCTCCCCCTCCGCTCGGCCGATTTCCGCGATTGGCTCACCGCCAATTATTACTCCGAGTTTGAAAGCGCGCCGTCTCCTGAAGCGCTTCGCGCCGCTCTCCGTACGTTGGAAGCCCGCGCGCAGTACGGCGACACGCCGGTTCAAAAGATCGATCGCCGCCTCAGTTTCGAAGGCGACCCTTTCGCGCCATCCAAAATCTTCCTCGACCTGGCCAATCCCGCCGGCGAAATCCTCCAAATTGCTTCGCACGGCTGGAACATCACCGATAACCTGAGCCACTCCTTCCGCCAGTCGTCCTCCACGCTTCCTCTGCCTGTTCCCGTCGCGGCTAATCCCCAATCGCCAATCGCCAATCCCCTGGAAAAGTTCTCAGAGCTTTTCCATCTCTCGCCGACCGCCCGCACCCGCATCTTTACCTGGCTCGTCGCCGCGCTCCGCCCCGTCGGCCCGTACCCCATCCTGGTTCTCCGCGGCCCGGCGTCGAGCGGAAAATCGGTCCTCGCCCGCGCTCTCCGCGTTCTAATCGATCCTTCCAGCGCCCCGCTCCGCCGCCTCCCCGTCCGCGATCGCGACGTGCTCCATCTTGCGCTGCAAAATTGGATTCTGGTCTTCGATCAAATTCACCGCGTCCCGATCAAAATCTCCGAAGCTCTCTGCGCTATCTCTTCCGGGGATGCCCTCGAAGTTGCGCAACCCGACGCACGCGACCCAGCCCTGGTTGAAATCGCCCGGCCCATGATCCTGATCGCTCCGCTCGACGAAGCCCAGTCCCCTTGGAACCCGCCGCGCTCGCTCGCCAACCGCAGCTTGACCGTCGATCTTCCTCCCATCGCTGCTCCACGGCCCGAGGCCGCCGTTTGGTCCAGCTTCGAAGCGCTGCGTGCCCCGGTTTTGGCTACCCTGGCCGACGCTGTCTCCTCCGCGCTCCTGCGCATTCGCGACATCGATCTTGGCAACGTCGCCCGCTTTCCCGATTGCGCCGCTTGGGCCGCGGCCGCCGCTCCAGTCCTTGGACTGGATGCCGACGCCATCGTCGATGCACTCGCCGATCCCGATTCCGTGTGGATTGGCTCCGATCCCCTGCGCGATACGCTTTATGCGCTCCTTCGCTCCAACCCCGCCTGGTCCGGTGACGCGACCACGCTGTTAGCTGAACTCCGAGCTCTTGCCCCGCTGGCCACTCTTCCCAGCACGCCCAAGGGACTTGGCCAAGCGCTCGCACGCATCCCCGGCATCAGCGTTTCCAAGGGCAAAGGTGCTGACGGCCAGCGCACCCTTTCGATTCTCGACGCTACGCAGTCGGGTGTTTTGAAGTTTGTCCGATAAAGTTCGTTCGCTGAAAAGGAGAAATAATCATGGTCCCTCAATACTTCGCGGCGCCAAACACGCTGCTCAACGCATCCATCAACCAAGGCCTCGCGCTTCAGAAACAGTTGGCCACGCTGGGAATCACAGTGACAGGCTTCATCATCAATCCGGTAGGCGACGTTTACGGCATACCGAACCTCACGGTCGCCCAAGCGGTAGCCGCGGGCGTTGGCCCAGACGATCTCGTGCATCTTTTATTTAGTTATCTTGGCGGAGGACAGAATCAAACGCCGGAAGTTTCGGTCATTGCGGGATTGCTCGCGCCGGCGAACGTGAGCGCAATTATCGCGCTAATGAACGGACTATTCGGCTACGGACCGACGGGCTTCGACCCCACCGCGGCGCTGGGCCACGCACTCACGGCGCTGGCCAATCTTCCAGCCGTGGTGGCGGCGCTTGAAGCAGCCTTGGGTTACGCCCCGAACAAACCGTGGCGCATGCACCTGTAAACTAGAGTTATCTCGTGCGCATCTGCCTTCTATTCGCGCTCGCCCTCACCCTCTTCGCCCAATCCTCCGCCGGTCCTGACACCAGCGCCCGACGCCTCAATCGCTACGAATACAACGCTACCGTGCGCAATCTCCTGGCCACTTCCTTTCAGCCCGCCGCCGATTTCCCCGTCGACGATTCCGGTTACGGCTTCGACAACATGGCCGCCGTGCTCTCTCTATCGCCTGCCCTCATGGAGAAATACCTGGCGGCCGCCGAGAAAATCGCCAAAGCCGCTATCGTTCCGCCGACTGCTCCCATGCCCTCGGTCCAACGCTACGCAGCTCGCGACTTTCGCCTCAAGGTCGATTTTGAAGCCGACTACGACATCTTGATCGCCGTTCACGGCAGCACTGATTCAGTCCAAGCCGAATTCCTGATCGACGGCGTGCCCGCCGCGACCCTCCCCATCGACGACGCCGCCGAAGGTTTGCGATCCGGCCAGTTCCGCTTGCATCTCGGCCGAGGTAATCCAGAGCTAACCGTTGAATTGACGCCCTCTACGGCAGGCTTGCGCTACGTCGAAATCCGCGGCCCTTACAACCCCGTCCCGCCGCCGCTTCCGGAAAGCTACGCCAAAGTTTTTCGTTGCGGTCATGCGCCCGGGCATCACACACTTTCCTGCGCTCGCACCAATCTCGCGGACCTGGCGCAACGGGCATACCGTCGGCCTGTCACGGATCAAGAAGTGGATGGCCTCGTCCACTTCGTGGAAATGGCACAGCAGCAAGGCGATAGCATCGACCAAGGCATGCAGGTCGCTCTCGAAGCCATCCTCGTTTCACCGCGATTCCTTTTCCGCATCGAGCCGGCCGGGGCACTCGATGACTTCCAATTCGCCGCGCGCCTTTCCTATTTCCTTTGGAGTAGCCTTCCCGACGCCGAACTGTTCCAACTCGCGCGCGACCATCGCCTCCGCGATCCGGATGTCCTCCGCTCCCAGATCCACCGCATGTTGCTCGACCCCAAATCACGCGCACTGGTCGAGAACTTCGGCGGCCAATGGCTTGAAACGCGCAACCTTGCGAGCCTTCAGCCAGATCCCGATAAGTTCCCTCAATTCGACGCATCTCTGCGCCACGATATGCAGCAGGAGACTCAGCTTTTCTTCCAATCCATCATCAGGGAAGACTGCGCCATCTCCGATTTCATCGGCGCCAACTACACATTCCTGAACGATCGGTTGGCTTCGTTTTACGGAATCCCCGGCGTCCAAGGCCGCCAGTTCCGGCGCGTCGACCTGCCGCCTGATTCGCACCGCGGCGGCATTCTCACGCAAGCCAGCGTACTCACGGTCTCGTCATACCCTGCGCGCACTTCCCCGGTCCTCCGTGGCAAATGGATCTTGCAAAATCTGCTCGACTCCGCGCCGCCTCCGCCGCCGCCCAACGTTCCCAACCTCGACGAGAAGGCCATCGGCGCCAGCATGAGCATGCGCCAGCAGCTGGAGCAACATCGCGCTAATCCCGACTGCCGCGGTTGCCACGCCCGCATGGACCCGCTTGGCTTCGATCTTGAAAATTACGACGCCATCGGCCAATGGCGCACTCAGGACGGCAGCCTTCCAGTCGATTCAGGCGATGGCCCCGAAGCCTTAAAGCAGCATCTCCTCAGCGATAAAAACAGATTCGCCCGCTGCCTTGGCTCGAAACTCGCGACCTATGCGCTCGGCCGGAAAGCCTCTTTGCCCTCGGCTACAGGTAACGAGACCTTCTCTCAGCTCGTCGAAGAGATCATGATTGGCGGCGCCCTTGAATAAACCTCTCAGCCGCCGCACCATCCTCCGAGGCCTCGGCGCGGCCGTCTCTCTTCCGTTGCTCGACGCCATGGTCCCAGCTTTCGCCTCGCCGTCGCCTGCCGCTGCTCCGCTTCGCTTGGCCTTCATCTATGTGCCAAACGGCATCCTGATGGACCAGTGGACGCCGCTCGCCGAGGGTCCCGATTTCGAACTTCCGCGCATACTCGCGCCCCTGGCGCCTCATCGTGAGAAGGTAATGGTGGTATCGGGTCTCACGCAAAACACAGGCCGCGCTCTCGGGGATTCCACGGGCGATCACGCGCGCGCATCCGCCACCTACCTCACTGGCGTGCATCCCAAGAAGACCGACGGTGCCGGCATCTGCGCCGGAATTTCGGTGGACCAAGTCGCCGCCGGCCACATCGCCGCCGATAATCGCGCTGCCACGAAATTTCCTTCCGTCGAGCTGGCCTGCGAAGGCGGACGCCTGGTGGGCAACTGCGATTCCGGCTATAGCTGCGCTTACAGCAACACGCTTTCCTGGCGCACGCCTACTTCGCCCTTGCCGTCCGAAGTAAATCCACGCGCCGTCTTCGAGCGGCTGTTTGGCGCCATCGACGAGAATCCGGCCGACCGTCTCAAGCGCCAGCGCAATGAAACCAGCATTCTCGATTATGTTTTGGACGATGCTCGTCGCCTGACCGCCCAGCTAGGCTCGTCCGACCGCGGGAAGATCGACGAATATCTCACATCCGTCCGCGAAATCGAGCGCCGTATCCAACTTGCCGAACATGAGAGCGCCACGGCGCCCGACGCCCCGCCTGCTATCGAGAAGCCCAGCGGTGTCCCGGCCGAATTTGCTGGCTACGCCCAGTTGATGTTCGATCTGATGGCCGCGGCCTTTCAAACCGGCGCCACCCGCGTCTCCACTTTCATGCTCGGCCGTGAAGGCAGCACGCGCGCTTATCGCGAAATCGGAATCTCCGATGCCCACCACCCCATCACGCATCACCGTGGCGATCCGGATCTGATCGAAAAGGTGGCGCGCATCAACATCTACCACGTGGAGCAGCTCGCGTATTTCCTCGCCAGGTTGAAGTCCACGCCGGATGGCGATGGCACGCTGCTCGATCACTCGCTCATCGTCTACGGCAGCGGCTTGAGCGATGGCAATTGGCACCAACATAACAACCTCCCGGTTCTGGTTGCAGGCAAATCCGGCGGCCAGCACATCACCTATCCCGACGAGACTCCCATGAACAATCTGCACTTGTCCCTGCTAGACCGCATGGGAGTTCCTGTCGATTCTTTGGGCGACTCAAGCGGTAAACTATTTGAATGACTCGACTCGCCGTTGTCCTCCTCGCAGCATCTTTCCTTGCTGCTCGCGCAAACACCGTCAACGCCGGCGAAATCTTTCGCAGCTCAGTTTGAGGACGTCAATCGACGCCTGCTCGCGATGGCCAAGGATTTCCCCGAAGACAAGTACGGCTATCGCGCCACCAAGGACGTCCGCTCTTTTGGCGAGATCGTCGTTCACGTCGCTTCCGGAAACGCTTACGCCGCCAAGGCGGGCCGGGGCGAAAAAGTGAAGTGGGATGAGATCGATCCCAAGGGGTACGCCACCAAGGCGGCCGCCGTCGCCCTTCTGGAAAAGACAATCGTGGATGCCACAGCGACTTTGAAAGCCACGCCCGAGGATCGTTGGGCCAAAACGGTCGAGCCCTGGCTGGACGTGATCGAACATGCCGGAGAACATTACGGCCAGCTGGTGGTTTATTACCGCAACAACGGCATGGTCCCGCCCGAATCGCGTCCGAAGAAGTAGCTAAACGCTCAATAAATGAGCTTCCGTGGGCGCCATTGTTCAATCGCGCGAGCGCGAGGCTGTACCATCGAAGCTGGTTTTCATATCGCTTTCGGCTAGTCCCGATTTCGGCGTCCGTTTTGAAATCGACCACGTGCCAGGTCCCGTTTTCTTCAAACGCCAGATCGATCACGCCCTCCAGAATCCGGTTGCGTTCGAGCTTTAACAGGATCGGCAATTCTCGCCGGCACAGTTTCGACTTTCGCGCTCGCTCCAATAGCGGAGTGCTGCAGCGCGGCGGCAACGGCGGTCGCGGCATCCTTGACTTCCTGATCAGTCGCCCCGAATATGCGGCCATGAACTTTCGCCAGTTCGTCGATGTGCGTGCCGTCGAGCGGAACGTCGCGGAGGATAGTATGCACCAGCGTCCCAAATCGCGCTCCTGTCGAACGGCTAGCGGCCTTTTGCACAGTTTCAAATCGCACCGCCGTGGCCATCGCCGAATCCGGGGCCGCGGTCACGGGGAAAATGTCGAACTGCTTCTCGGCGCCGGCTGCGATGGTTTCGTCGCGCTTTTCTTTCCATTCGCGATAGGCAATCAGGCTGGGCGATTCTTCGTCCTTCGGGTCGCCCTTCAAAATCTCTTCCTGGCGCAATCCCAGATTTGCGGGCGGCGCAAATGTCAATGTCCGCGGGTCCCACCAAACCACTTCGTGAGTTCCTTGTTGCGGCGCGTGTAAGCCAGGCTGGACGGAAGGTTCATCATGCGCGAAGAATGGCCGGTCCACTACCGAAGCATCGCCAAAGTCCGGGCATCCCACGGCGCGCGTCGCGTGGCGATAACGGTCGTGCGCGGGATAGATGGCCTTGTTCAGCGGGCCCAGCCATCCTTCCAGCTCTTCATCGCCCACGCTGGGAATCACCAGCAAATCACGCGCCCGCGTGGCCGCGACATAAGCCACTCGCACTCCTTCAGCGCGTTCGCGCAATCGCTCTTGGGCTTCATGCTCGCGCAATTCCCAGGGGGCGCAACGCAGCAATCGGGTGGCGCACAGTCGCTTCGCCGCGTCCACATACCGGTCCGGATCGCCGGCCGCAAGATTGGCGGTCATGTCGGCCAAGAATTACGACCGGAAATTCGAGTCCCTTGGCGCCGTGGACGGTCATCAACCGCACTCCTTCCGCGCCTTCTTCGATCACCGGTGCTTCAGCCGACTCGGCTTTTTCCGATTGTGTTTCCAATTCCTCCACGAATCCGCGAAACGAAACTCCGCCCGAAAGTTCAAAGCTTCTGGCCAGGTCGGCGATGCGATGCACATTGGCGAGCACTTGATGTCCGGCGGGCCGCAGCGCAAACCCGGCGTGCGCGCGCGTGGCTTCGAGCAATGCATTCACCGTGTCCGCGATCGGCCGTCGATTGCGGCCGCGGTGCAGATCCGCCAACAGGCCAAGCGCCTCCGCGATTGGATGGAAGTCATCGCCGGAATTCTCCGGGGGAGACCGGAACGGATGCAGCCGTCCAACCTCGTGATGAAAGCGCAGCAGTAGATTGTCCGGGATCGCGAACAGCGAGCCTTTCAGTGTCGCGAAAACCGAAAGCTCGTCATCGGGCCATTCAATCGCGGTAAGGCGCGGCACGAAGCGTTTCTACTTCTTCGCGGCTGTGAAACGATTTCGATCCGGCCAACAGGTGCGGGATGTCGCGAGCTTCCAATTCTCGAACATAATCGCGAGTAATGTCCTTGCCATAGTTGGTGAATCGGCGAAACAGCAGGCAAATGTGCCGCGAAGCAAGCGGCACTAGCGTCGACGGATCCTCGGGATCGCGAACCTTCCAGCCGCTGGCGCGCACCAGCCAGTCGCAAAAAGCCACGATGGTCTCCGGCAGACAGGCATCGATACGACTGCTTAGAAATCCGCATACTTCCATAAGGCCGTGGCGCGGGCAGCGCAATGGCGCTCGGTTGTCCCTCGATCGCGGGCGTCTCTCCGTGCAGCGGAGCGTAGGCCGCTTGTCCCGCTGCGGCATCGTCCTGCATCTCTGTTTCAAACGCGGCATTAACCAAATGTTGGATGGGCCGCAATGCGCGAAAGCTGGTGGTCAGCTGAACGATTCCCGCGCCGCCCTGCTCCAGGCGATCGCGAATCTCGCGGTAGAGCACTACATCAGCGCGCCGAAATTTATAGACCGACTGTTTGGGATCACCAACCACGAACAGCTTTCCGGGCTTCGGGGTGATCTTTCGCCAGTCCGATTGCGCCGAATCGTCCGCGGCGAGGAGCAGCAGAATCTCCGCTTGCAGCGGATCGGTGTCTTGGAATTCGTCGATGAAGATGTGAGTGAAGCGGTCTTGCAGATAACGGCGCACTTCCGGCTGGTCGCGCACCAGATCGCGCGCGAGCAACAGCAAATCCACAAAGTCCAGTTTGCCCGCGCGCCGCTTGAGCTTGTCGTAGTCGGTCCACCAGGTCCCACATCTCGCCGCGAAGCATCGCCGCGAGATCGGCATCGGCGGCATGTTGGAAGGCTTCCAGTTGATCCAGCAAATGCTGCCGAGCGTGCACCACCTGCTCGCGAGGAACGCCCTCGGCGAAGAAGCCGGATCCCTTTTGCGGATTCTTCTTGATATCGCGGATCAGTTTGATCAGCAGGCTTTCGAGCGAATCGTAATCGCGGGCGCGGGCCGCCTCGGCGCGTTCGATCCAGGTCACGAGGGCTTGCGCGGGGCGTAGCGATTTCACTAGATTGTCGTTGCGTTTCTGGCAGCGCGAGGCGGCTTCGGCGATGAGCCGGACTTGTTCCACGAGCCGATCGATTTCTGCTTCGCGCTTGAATTCCACGGTGCGCCAAGGCGCCGGATGATCGCGCCACTCGATCAGCTTCCAGGCCGCGTATTGCAGTTGCTCGATCGGTGAAGCGCTATCGAAAGAATCGCGCGATGCCAGGCGGACCAGAGCGCGGCGCAAGCCCGGTGCGCCCTCGCCGAGTTTGCGTTGAATCCAGGCGCGAAACGCCCGCTCGTAAATTCGAGATGCCTGCTGCTCGGAGAGTTCTTCGAAAGCCGGATCGACAACGGCTTCGACAGGACGCTCGCGCAGAATCTGCGCGCAAAAAGAGTGGATGGTTCCGATGGAGGCTTCTTCCAAGTGTTCCAGAGCGTCCTCGATGTTCGATCTTTCGGAAGGCGTGATCGCGGAGCTGCGCGCGCGATCCAGCTCCTGGCGCAACCGAAGCTTCAATTCGCCGGCGGCTTTGTTGGTAAACGTGACGGCAACAATGTGACTGATGGTGGTCAGGCCATTGCCGAGCACGGCGACAATGCGAGCGATCAGTTCGGTGGTCTTGCCGGTCCCGGCCGAGGCTTCCACAACCAGGCTCTCGCCTAGCGAAGTCCGAATGCGTTCGCGAGCGGCGCGATCGTCGACTTGTGGTGACGATTACCGGAGTCATGGCGAATGGCGAATCTCGATCAGCGAATCCAGGCGGTCGGATTGTTTCCGCTTCACCCGGCTCTCTTCATATGGCCCGCACACCGCAGTGTAATCGCACATCGCGCAGGCGCCGGTCTGCGGAGCGGCGGGGAGAAATCCTTCCGCAATGGAATTGTCGATGGTTTCGAAGTATGCGGCGCAGACGTCCGCGTCCTTCCTCGTTGAGCGGAACTGTCGACAGCCGAGAAGTCGCCGCGCTGAGTGCAGTAAAACAGCCGGCCTGATTCCACGGATTGGCCCAGTAATGTTTCGGCCGCGAGCGCGTAGAGCAACGGCTGAAGAATCGCACCGCCGCCGACGTACTGCGGCCGGTTTTGCGGCGCCTTGCCGGTCTTGTGATCGGTAATGCGAAGAGCGTTGCGCGTCGCGTGGCGCTCGATCAGATCGATGGAACCGCGCAGACGACATGGCATCCAAGATCAAGGCTTCTTCAGCGGTGCTGGCCGGGTCGCGATCGGGATTCGGCGCAAGACCGAAACCGAATTCGAAATGCGCTGGGAGCCACTCGGATTCCGTGGCGGCGACATGCTGCAGCCAGCCGCGCAGATCGGTGCGGAGGTTTTCGATTTCGCTTTTCCAGACGCGCAGAATGGCCGGCGCAAGTTCGTCTTCATAGCGCGCCGCGACGCGATCCAGCACTTGGTCCGCAAGGTCGAGCGTCGCTGGCAAACGCGTCTGCGTCACCGGGAGCAGATCCGCGCGGGTCAGTTCGCGGAAGAGTTCAAATTGCGCCGAGTGGAACAGCGCGCCGCGAGTCAGCGGGTCCATTTGTTCCAGGCGAGCGGGATGTTCGCGGGGGCGCAGTTGAAATACGGCGTGCAATAAAAAGCGATACGGACAGGCGGCAAACTGCTGCAGCGACGATGGCGAATAGCTGCGTTTGGCGGCCGGTGCGTCTCGAGCGCTTGGAGCGTAGCGGCGTCGGGATCCAGCAGGCCATCGGCGCTTGACCACGATTTGTGCCAGCGGCGCCAGCGCGTACGCAGCGATCGCGAAAGCGCTGGGTTCGTTTGCATCAGGTAGCGCGCGCTGCCCACCGCTCGCAGCGCCGCGCAGTTTCAGCGAGGACTTGCAGCGCGGCGAGGTCATACTCGGCATCGTCGATGGCTTCGCGCGGATTGGCTGGCGCCGGCCAATCCAGCCGCGCGGGGGCGCTCGCCGGCGGCGCGTTTCTCAAATTCACGCAAGGACGGCAGGCGGCCTTCGGCGGCGCGCAACACCTCCAGCGCGTAGAACGAGGGCACGCGGGCGCGGGCTTGCGCGACATCCATGCGTGGATAAGAGACGACGAAAGTGCTGTTCGCGGCGGCCGCGGCGGATCGCATCAGCATGCGTTCGCGGGCGACACGCTGGTCCTGTTGATCCAAGCCGAGCCCGGCGCGTTGTTCGTCCAGCAATAGCGGATCTTCCAGCGCGCGCCGCGGGAACAGTCCTTCAGCCAGGCCCGGCAGGAAAACGACGTCGAAGCTGCGTCCGCGTGCCTCGTCAATGGAGCCGACGAAGACACGGCCGTAGCGGCGCTTGGGCGGCTCCGAGCGAAGGAAGCCGAGGCGTTCGGAAAGCACGTCGTAGACTTCATCGAGCGAAGCGGGGCCGACTTCGCGCATGGGATCGAGCTCGCTCAGCACGGCTCAGCACCGTCTCCGGCCGGCGAAGGGCCATTTGCGCGAGGCCGGCAAAGCGATCGAGCCAGACTCCCCAGCGTTCGGCCGCGGGAAGCGAGCGAGCGTTTCAATCAGAGGCAGTGCGAAATGTTCGAAGCGGATGAGCTGCTGGATGCGGCGCTCGATGTGCGAACGGTGCGTTTCGTCTTCTTTTTCAAGATCGCGCAGCTGCGCCTGGAACTCGGCGCGGAGCCCACGCAGACGGCGTGCCCAGCGATCGCGTCCGCCGATGACCGCGGCGTCGACGAGGAGTTTCTCCCAACCGATGGGAAGATCGAGCGGGGGCTCTTCGGATTCGGGTGAAGCTGTCAGGAAGTTGCCGAGGATGTCGTCGTCGGCGGGAACCCATTCCGCCGGACGTGCTTGCGGCGCGCCATCGGCATCGAGCGGCGGGACCTGTCCCAGCGAAAGATATTCAGCGAAGCGCGATGCGGAGCAGCCTTCGCTCGCGCAGGCCAGTAGTGCGAGAAAAGCGCGGCCTGCGGGATCGGGACGCGCTGCGCCTCGGCTGAAGTAATGATCGACGCCGGCTCGGCGCAAAGCTTCTTCGATCAGCGGCTGATATTGGTCGACATTGCGAAGAAGGATCGCGATGCGATCGAATGGCGTGCCTCGCTCGGCAAGCGCGCGGATACGGCGCGCGATCTCGACGCACTCGAAACTTTCGCCCGGCGCGGAAAACAGGAGCGACGGATCGGGTGGCGCGGATGGGGGCGGATCGGAGGAAAAGAGCCAGGTCCGAACGCGATCGAGCGTTGCCGTAGGTGGCGTGTTGTCTAGATTTACGGCGGGTACTTCGAGAATGCGCTCGAGGGATCGAATATCGTCATCGCTCGACGTGGCCGTGGCCAGGACGCTGGGCGATCGTTGCACCAAGGTCTGCAAGTAACCGCTCATGCGCCGCCGATTCGATGGCGAGACCGAGCAAGACTAGAGGCAGTCGCGTAAAACGATGATCGGCGTGCGCGGCTTCTTCGGTTGCAAGGCGGAGAATCAGCGGCAAATCCGCTACCGAGCGCGCCGCCAGTTCTTCTTCGTATAGCAATAGAAGATGGGCCAGGTCGCGACTAGCTGGATTTACATCAGGCGGCTTTGCATTTTGCAGGCGAAGCTCCGTGATGGTCTTCGCCAGAGCGCGAGCGAAACCGGGTGTTTGCGCCACGGGGGCGAAATAGGGAAGGGCGTTCGCGGTTGCGGCGGTATGGACGATGCGAGCGGTAAGCGCTTCGATGCCGAGCCGGGAGATGGGCGCAAGCGCGAGGCGTCCCATGGGCTGAGCGGCGAGGTTCGCGGCAAGTTGTGTGAGCGTCAGCGCGTGAACGCCCTGGCTGCCGTTAGGGAAAGCTCGGATGGCGAGCTCGTTGGCGGCGGCTCGCGTTGGAGCGATGACCAGGACTTCGCTGTGAGCTTCTTTCGCAGCGAGGAACGCAGCGGCGCGATCGAGCAGCGTGGCGTTGGAGCGGGAGTGAACCAGCGTGCGAGGGACCAAAGACAATTATATGTAGCGCATCACTTACTGACGTGCGCGGTTCAGTCGGTGCGGAGCGCAGTCATGGGGTCGGTGCGGGCGGCGGAGAGGGAAGGCGCGAGAGCCGCGACAACGGCACAAATAATGAGAAGCGCGGCGACGATTGCGATGGTAAGTGGATCTCGCGCGCTGGTTTGATACAGCATCGATTCCAGCCAGCGGCTCATGAGGAGCGCACCGGCGATCCCAAGCGCGGCTCCGGCCAATGTGAAGCGCAGGGCCGAGCGGACGATCATGGTTGCGATGCCGGCGGGCGATGCGCCAAGAGCGATTCGAACGCCAATCTCCTGCGTGCGCCGGGCGACCAGGAAACGGACCAATCCATACAGGCCGCTAACGGCGAGGAGCAGAGTGATGGCCGCGAAGAGGCTGAACAATATGGCGTGAAAACGTTGTGGGACGGCGAAGTCGCGGACGCGATCCTGCATGGTCATCACGTCCACTGGCACTGAGGGATCGAGAGCGTGGATTTCATCACGCAACCAGGACTTCAAGAAATTGTGAGCGTAGGTTGCTGCGGATGGCGACGGCGAAGTGATGGTTGGTGGGGCCGTGGAGCCAGAGTGTGGGGAATTGATCGCGATCGAGATAGAACTCAGGATCGGGCGCGCCGGCGAGTCCGGAATTGCGAACATCAGCGGCGACCCCGACGACGCTGTAAGCTTCGGTCGCGATTGCACGGTCCGCTCACGAGGTGACGCGTTGGCCAATCGGATTCTCGCCCGGGAAGAGCTTGCGGGCCAGCGATTGGCTGAGCACCATGGCCAGGAGCGCTGCCAGCGGCTCATGTCGGACGCATCGAAGGCGCGGCCTTGGAGCAGGCGCATATGGAACGTTCGGAAATAGTCGGAAGAAACTGCGCGCCACGGCACCATGCCTCCGACGCCTTGCTCGGAGGGCGCCCGGCCGGGAACACGGACGCGCGAAGAATGGCATGGAGCGGGTGAGACCGCCGGGAGGGATGGTGTCGGCGAATGCGACGCTGTTCACACCCGGCTGATGGCGCAAGCGCTGCTCGAGTGTTTCAGAGAAGACCATCAGACGCGTGAAATCGTAACTCCGTCCGAGCGTGAATTGCGCGGTGACAACATGCTCGGTGTCTATGCCGAGCGGAACATTTTCGAGGTTCCATAGCGTCCGGAGCATCAGGCCGGCTGCGGTCAGCATGACGAGCGATCCGGCGATTTGGAAGGTGACCAGCGCATCGCGGATTGAGGTTTTCGTGAGCGAGGTGGCGCGCCATCCGTTGAAGATTTCCATAGAAGGTTGCCTCAAAGCCGGGAGCATTCCGAAGATAAGGCCGCTTAGGAGCGAGAGCAGAAAGGCGAACACGAAGATGCGCACGGAGAAGTGGACTTCGGTGAGCCCTGGGATGCTGTTCGGAGCTGGAGGTGAGCAATATCTTGAGAAGGAAGAGCGATAGCGCGCAGCCCAGCGCTCCGCCGCAGATGCCGAGGAGAAGGCTTTCGGTGAGGGCGTGGCGAGCGAGTCGCGAACGGCTGGCGCCCAGGGCTTGACGCATCGCAAGTTCGCGCTGGCGGCTCGTGGCGCGCGCAAGCAAAAGGCTGGCGACGTTCATGCAAGCCAGCATCAGCACCGCGAGAACGGCGAGCAGCAGGACCCAGGAGGTTTGACGGCGGTCGCCATATTGCCAATCGCGGATGGTGCGGACGCCGATGCGGATTTCCTTCCGATAGGCGGGCGGGGCTTCAGAGATTGTTTGTTCTAGCAAGGGCTTTAACGAGGTGGCGGCTTGCGCGGGAGTCCAACCCGGGCGCAGGCGGGCGAAGGTGCGGAGCGTCGCGTCGTTGATGGTGAACATCGGGCCGGCCTCATCCTGTTGCTCAGGGAGAAGGACATCGAACCGGCTGAGGGTCGGCAGGACGAAATCCTGCGGAAGGACGCCGATGATTTTGGCGGGAGTGTTATCGAGCGAGATGGGAAGGCCGAGTACGGTCGGGCTGGCCGCCATAGCGCGTTCGCCAGAAGTTGTAGGAGAGCAGCGCCACATGAGGCGTGTGGGGCCGATCTTCATCGCGAGTGAAATTGCGGCCGATGACGGGACGAACCCCGAACATCGGAAGGAGCGTGGATTCGACGCGGGTGCACGCAAGGCGGGCGGGATTCGTTTCCGTGAGATCGCAGTCTTGGTCGCCGGGGAACATTGAGGTGACGGCTTCGAAAGCGGGAATTTTGCCCTGCCAGTAGAGATAGCCGGAGCCAAACAGGAATTCGCGAGTCTCGATGGGCGCGGTGATACCGTAGGCGACGATGCGATCGGGGTTGGAGTAAGGGGCAGGGCGGAAGAGCACGCCGTCGACGACGGTGAAGACGGCCGTGGATGCACCGATGCCGAGCGCGAGAATGAACAAGACCGTAAGCGAAAAAGTCGGATTGCGGCGAAGTTGGCGCAGAGCGTGGCCCAGATCCTGGAGGATGCTTTCGAGGAATGGGTAGAGCTGGAACTGCCGGGTGTCTTCGAGAATGAGCGTAGCATTGCCGAACTTCCTGCGCGCTGAGGTTTGGGCTTCGGCGGCGCTGACGCCGACCTGGCGTTCGAGATCGGCACGCATCGCGAGGTGGGATTGAATCTCTTCGGAGATGTCGGCGTCAACCCGGGAACGCCGGAATAAAGTGCGCCATAGACGGCTCATAGATCACCTCAAACGTACTTCAGGATGCGGGCCACACCTTTAGAGACGTTGTCCCAGTTCGATTCGGCCTGGTCCAGGCGTTGGCGTCCGGCGGCGGTGAGTTTGTAGATGCGGGCGCGGCGGCCGTTTTCGGTTTGGGTCCAGCACGCCTTGACGAATTTGTCGCGTTCCAGGCGATGGAGAGCGGGATAGAGCGAGCCTTCCTCGACGCGGAGCAGGTTTTCCGAGACAGTTTGGATATGAAGCGCGACGCCGAAACCGTGATTGGGGCCGCGGGCAAGCGTTTTAAGAATCAGCAGATCGAGCGCTCCGAGGAGCGTGTCGGAGGATCGGGCCATGAATGTCTCTCCCTAGATGGCTCACCTAGACAACTAGGTAGACAGTATGACACAAAAAACAGGCAGCGCGATAGACTTATTTTAAGTGAGACTGCGAGCTCTATTCGTTCTGTGCCCGGTAGTGTTGTGCGGGGGACCGCTCGACGACACCCTGGCCACGGGCCGCAAGGCGTTGGAGCACGACGGGGTCGCGACGGCATGGAAGATCGCCCAGAAGGCACTGGCGGACGTTCCGGATTCCGGGGCGGCTCACGAGTTTGCGGGCGAGGTTTTGTTCCGGCGCGGGCAGTTCACGCAGGCGGATGCCGAGTTCAAGAATGCCGTGGAGTTGGAGCCGCGTCTTGCTCTGGCATGGTGGGGACTGGGGCGAGTGGCCGGGTGCGCGTCGATGAACAAGACGGCGGTGGAGGATTTTCGTCGCGCGTATGAGTTAAATCCCAAGGATCCTCGGATTCTGTCGGCTTGGATTCCCCAGCTGCGCGGGCAGGAGCGCGCCAAGGCCCTCCAAACTTACCTGGCGGCGATGGGCACCACGCCGGAAACGGAAGATTTGCGCCAGCGGATGGAGCTTGCAAAGGCGCTGGACGGCCGGCAGGTCACGGTGCTCGCTACTCCCTATCATGCAGCCGAGATTCCGCTCCGAGCGTTCGACGACCCAGCCACGGGCACGCGCAGGTACGGGCTGGAGGTGCTGGTGAACGGCAGCCCCGTGAAGCTGGTGCTGGATACCGGAGCGGCTGGCATTGTGATGTCGCGAGCGGCGGCCGAGAGGGCGGGATTGGGGCGGATTGCGGATGGGGCGGTTAGGGGCATCGGCGATAACGGCAAAGGAACCAGCGGCTATCGCGCCGTCGCGGAGCATTTTCGGATCGGTGATGTGGAGTATCGCGATGCGTTGATTAGCATCGCCGAGCAAAATATGGCGGGGATCGAAGACGGCTTGATCGGATCGAATGTCTTTTCCGAGTTTCTGATCACGCTGGATTTTGCGGCCGGGAAGTTGCGGCTGAACCCACTGCCCGGCTATCGCCCCGGTGAGGAACTTCCGGATCGCGTGGAGATTCCCGAGATGCGAGACGGCGCGCGCGTGTATCGTTTCGGCCATCTTTTATTAGTGCCGGTCCGGGTGAATTCCCACGAAGGACTCTTCGTAGTGGATACTGGCGCGGCGCGCACGATGATGTCGTACGATCTGGCGGCGGGTGTGAGCAACCTCAATCGCGACGACCGGACGACGATTCGCGGGCTAAGTGGCAAGGTGGGGGACGTGTACAAGACCGGGAATTTGGAGCTGGAGTTCGCCGGGTTCGCGCAGAAGAGCATCGGAGTGACGGCCATCGATACTTGGGAGCTGAGCCATCGGCTGGGAACCGAGATTTCGGGTTTCCTGGGGCTACCGGTTTTGGATTTGTTCAGGCTCACGATTGACTATCGCGATGGGCTGGTGAAATTCGAGCGAAGAAACTGATGCACCGGCCGGTTGGTCTCGCGCTGCTTCTCGGCGCCGTAACGCTCTGGGCCCAGACCAATGTTGTCACTTACCACAACGATAATGCGCGCACTGGCCAGTACTTGAACGAGATTCTTCTAACTCCCGCGAGTCTCAAAGCCGGGTTGTTCCACGAGCGCTACTTCCTCCCGCTGGACGGAGCGGTTTACGCGCAGCCTCTGTATCTATCCAGAGTAAAGATCGCGGGGAAGGGTTTTCACAACATTCTGTTCGTGGCTACTTCGCATGATAGTCTTTACGCGTTTGACGCAGACGGCGAGTCTGGTTCCTCGCCGCTGTGGCAGGTGAGTTTTCTGGATGCGGCCACTGGCGTGACCACCGTTTCTGCGAGCGATGTCAATTGTCCCGTGATTCCGGAGCTCGGAATTAGCGGGACTCCGGTAATCGATCCCTCGGCGGGGACGATTTACTTGATCGCCTATACCAAGGAGCCCGGAAACCAGTACGTGTACCGGTTGCATGCCTTGGACGTGACCAACGGGGCCGAACGACCCGGCAGCCCGGTGGGGATTCAACCGTCCGGGTTCGTGCCACTGGCTCATAAACAGCGGACGGCCCTGCTGCTCGCGAACGGGGCTATTTATTCGTCGTGGTCCGGGAACTGTGATGACGGCATATATCATGGCTGGTTGATGGCGCATGATGCCGTGACTCTACAGGCGACGGACGTGTTCAACGACACACCAGGAGACAGCGGCGCGTCCTTCTGGAATGGCGGCGCGGGCCCGGCAGCGGACCAGCAGGGCAACGTTTACGTGGTGTCGGCCAACGGAGATTTCGACGGGGATGCGGCATTGGCTGAATACGACGAATCCGTTCTCAAGTTCGCGCAGGCGCCGGCGTTGATGCTCACGGATCAGTTCACGCCGTTTAATAAGCTGCTTCTCGATCAGCAGGATTTGGATCTTGGATCCAGTGGCGCGCTGGTTTTGCCAGACGAAGCAGGCAGCCCGTCGCATCCTCAAGTGCTCTTCACTTCGGGCAAGGAGGGGAGAATGTATTTGTTGGACAGGCAGGCGCTGGGCGGCGTGCAGGTTGGCTCGGACTCGGGCGCGCTGGCGTCGCTGCCGGTGGCGGGATCGCCTCGCACCTTTGGCTCGGCTGCATATTTCAATGGTTCCATCTACATTGGTCCGATGAATTCGGCGATGCTCGCATTTCCAGTGTCGGACGCCTCTTTGGGGTCCACGCCATCGGCCTCCAGCTCGAATGAAAATGGCTATCCCGGCGCGACACCCAGCATTTCCGCGAACGGTTCCAACGATGGGATCGTGTGGGCGATCACGGGCGATGATGGCGGCCGGTTGCTGGCCTACGATGCGGGCGATTTGAGCAGGCTTTATGACAGCAATACGCGGGCATCTGATCAACTTCCGGGCTACGCAGAGTTTTCCGTGCCAACCATTGCGGATGGGAAGGTTTTTGCCGCCACCGACACCGGCGTCGCCATCTACGGAGAATCGGCCGCTGAGTCACCGGCTATTGCGGGAGTCACGAACGCGGGCAGTTACTCGCCGACGGCCATCTCACCGGGATCGCTAATTTCCATTTTTGGATCGGGACTGTCTGCCATGACGGCGAGTGCATCTTCGATTCCCCTTCCTATGTCCGTCGCAGATACATCTGTGATCATCGGGGGCGTGCCCGCGCCTGTCCTATTCGAGTCGCCCGTGCAGATTAACGTGCAGGTGCCCTGGGAGGTTCCCGTGGGTCTAGCGGCCGTTGTAGTGCGAACGCGCGGCGCTTCATCTGTTCCAGCGAGCATCACCGTTCAGTCCGCCGCACCCGGTCTCTTCACTGATCAGGGAGGCTACGCAGCAGCACTGAATGCCGATGGCTCGGTGAATTCTATGGGAAATCCCGCAGCCGCCGGCAGCTTTATTTCAGTTTTCTTCACTGGACAGGGCCCGGTGACAACCGCGGTGGATGACGGCGCTGCGCCGTCCGCCGGGCCGACGATCTCCGCTACTTCGAAAACGTCGGCCACGATCGGTGGCGCTCCGGCGCAAATCGAATTTGCGGGCCTTGCTCCGCTCTACCCTGGCGTTGCGCAGATCAATCTAAAAGTGCCGGCGCTTGCAAGCGGAGTTTATTCGCTGATCGTCACCGTCGGAGGGAGGGCGAGCAACACGGCGCAGCTCGCCATATCGGGACTTGAATAGACGCGGAGAATCGCTGCCGTTCCATCTGCGGACCATCCGGGCGGCGCTGCGGCGCTTGAACAGTTACCTGAGCCGGCGTTATGAATCTCGGGCGGCGGGCGAAAGTCCCGTGGCGGTCCCGGCGAAGTCCGCCGAGTTGGACGCCGCCATCGAGCAACTTCGGGGACTCGATCTGCCTGATGAAGCGGCGCGCGAATACTTCCAGAAGCATCTGCCTCGGCTGGCGCGCACGCTCACGCTGGTGCCACGGCCGCGAGCCAGCGGGCGAATACTCGAACTCGGCTGTTACATGCAAATCACGCCATTCCTTCAACAGTGGCGCCGATATTCAAACGTTCGCGGCGCATACTATGGGCCGCTGGGCCGCAGCTATCAAAGAATTGCGAGAGTGCGCGGTCAGCAGTTCGAGTTTTCGGTGGACTTGTTCGATGCCGAGCGCGATCGCTATCCTTACGACGACGGCAGCTTTGAAACGGTGCTGGCGTGCGAGCTGATCGAGCATCTGGTCCGAGACCCGATGCACCTACTTCTCGAATGCCGGAGGATTCTCGAACACCGAGGACGTCTCATCGTTACGACACCCAACGTCGCCAGCCTCACTAGCGTGGCGCGGGTTTTACACGGATACGACAACCCGCAGATCAGCTCGGCCTACACGCGCGGTTACGAGGGCGCTCCCGATGAGGCGCCGCACGTGCGCGAATATACGCCGTTCGAGCTTCGAACTGCCCTGGAGGCCGCGGGCTTTGAGATCGAGAGTCTCTTCACCGAACCGATTGCAGAGTTCGAAATGCATCGGTCCATGTGGAATTTTCTCGAGGAGAACGGCTACAACACTTCGATGCGGGGCGAGCAGACTTACTGCGTGGCGGTGAAGCGCTCGGATTTGGCTGTGACGCGGTACCCGCGGTTTTTGTACTCAGACTAACGCTAATGCAGTCCATTCAGCCATCGGATGATCTCGCTTTCCAGCGCGATGCGATGATCGGACCAACTGTGATCTGTTGCGACGTGCACGGCGGTGACCTTATGTCCGCCCTGCGCTTGGATGGCTTGGACCAACGCATCGGTGCCGGGCGCCAAGCCGTCGTCGGCGCTGAGAACGAGAAGCGGGATCTGAACAAGCCCCGCGACGTCATTCTCAAAGCGAGAAGTGCTGGCAATGGCTCGAGCTTCGTCGGCCATACTTTCGGCTGTGACGCCGGATAGCGATTCCATGTCGTCGGCCATGGTAGCGATCACGCGATCGCGGGGCCTATCGGCTAGGGCGCCCATGTCGGCGGCGGAAATCAAGATAGCTCCCATGAGCGCGTGATCGTGAGCCGCGGTGTGCGCGGTCACCCATCCACCCATGCTATGACCAGCGATGACGATTCGTTGTGTATCAATGCCCAGCTTCGTGGCGTTGGCGGGATCGCGCAGATAGGCGAGCACCGCGGGGGCATCTTCAAGGTTCTGGGCAAACCGGAAGTTACCCGGGCTGCCCCATGATCCACGGTAGTTGAAGGTGACCGCGTTCCAACCCGCGCGCCGCAGCGCTTGCGCGAGATCGAGATTCTTTTCGTTGCCCGGCAGGCCGTGACAGATGACGATGGTCGGATGCAGTCCGGCTCCTGGCGGCTGGTAGATCAGGCCGTTGATGAGCAGACTGTGGCTCGGAATGTGAAGCACGGTCATTTTGGTGGGATGCACGGCGTCGGATGGGGGATCGGTGAAGATGGCCGCGGGAACTGACTGCGCGAGAGCGGCGCTGGAGGTTGCAGCGAGAATCGCGAGGGTGAAGGCGGAGAAAATGGGCATGTTGTTCAGGCCTTTCGTAGGGGACGTTTCCAGAAGAAGTAGCCGAGCATGGTTTTGGCGTCGACGATTTCGCCAGCGTCGATGGCGGCTTCGATTTCTTTGGCGGTGAACCAACGGGTCGTGATGCGCTCGTCGCCCATGGGCGTGGCTTCACCGGCCGTGAGGCCGGTTGCGAGGAAAATGGTCATCTTCTCGGTTAAGAAACCGGGGCTAGGGAAAAACGAGATGAGCTTTTTCCAACTCTTCGCGCGATAGCCGGTTTCTTCCTTGAGCTCGCGCTTGGCGGTCTGGAGCGGCTTCTCGCCTGGGTCAACCGAGCCGGCGGGCAGCTCCCACAAGAAGTGCTGGGCGGGCAGGCGATATTGGCGGACAAGCAGAACGCGCTTGCGATCGTCAACAGGCATCATGACAGCCGAGCCGCGATGGTGCACGATGGCGCGCTTGATCTGAAACCCGCCGGGCTCCACTGCGTGCTCTTCGGAAACAGTGAACAAACGGTTCTTGAACTTTTCAACTGAAGAAACGATTTTCATGATTTGTGAATAGCCTTTTCGAAATCGGCGAGCGGCAGCGTGTTGAGGACGTCGCGGGCTTCCAGCCACCCGCGCCGGGCCATCGATACGCCGAACGGCATATTGATGCCGAGATGCTTGGTCTGGTGCGCGTCAGTTGAAATGGCGAACTTCGCGCCGAGGGCCTTGGCGGTGCGGACCATGGCGCCGCCGAGGTCCAGCCGCTCCGGGCTGCCGTTGATTTCGAGATAGACATCGCGGCGCGCAGCTTCGGAGGCGACACGTTCAAAGTCAAATGGAAACGGATCGCGATTGAGCAGAATGCGGCCGGTAGGATGGCCCATCACGCGCATCGAAGGCGATTCGAGGGCGCGCATCAGGCGATCCGTCATTTCCGCGGCTTCGAGATTCATATGGCTGTGAACGCTGCCGATGACGATGTCGAGCTCGGCCAGCGCGTCTTCGGCCAAATCCATTGTCCCGTCGCGGCGAATGTCGCATTCGAGTCCGGAGAAGACGCGAAGCGGGAGGCCGCTGCGGTTGAGATCGCGGACCTGGTGGGCGAAAGCCACGGCGCGCTTTTCATCCAGGCCGTTGGCCATGGCGAGCGCCTTGGAATGATCGGTGATGGCGATGTATTCGTAGCCGAGCGCGTGAGCGGCCTCGGCCATTTCCTGAAGCGTGGCGCGGCCATCGGTTTCGGTGGTGTGCATGTGGAGGTCGCCACGAATGTCAGAAAGCTGGATGAGGGTGGGCAGGCGAGTTTCGAGCGCGGCCTCGATCTCGCCGCAGTTTTCGCGCAGCTCGGGAGGAATCCAAGCGAGCCCGATCGCCCGATAAATGTCCTCCTCCGTTTCGCCTGCGACTCGGGTCTCATCGTCGATGCGGACCAGGCCGTATTCGTTCAGCGTGAGTCCGAGTTTCAATGCGCGGCTACGCAGCAGGATGTTGTGTTCCTTGCTGCCGGTGAAATACTGCATGGCCGCCCCGTAGCTTTCATGCGGAAGCGCGCGGAGATCCACCTGTAGCCCATCGAGTCCGTATTGAATGCTGGCCTTGTTGGCGCCCTTGCCGAGCACGCTGTGCGCCTTGGGATGCTGGACGAATCGTTCGAGCGCGTCGGCGGCGCCGGGTCCCGTGACAAGCAAATCGAGATCGCCGATGGTGTCCTTGCCACGGCGGAGGCTACCGGCGGCTGCAATTTGTTCGATGCCTCCGGTTTCCGAAAGATAGGGAATCAGCTCGGCCGCGACCTTCTGGCCAAAGCTGAGAAGAAACCGTCCGGTGCGCTGGCGGTATTGCGCTATTGACTTGAGAACCTTTTCCTCGAGCTTGGCGCCCATGCGTGGAAGCTCGCGCAGTTTTTGCTCCATGCAAATGCGCTCGAGTTCGTCGATGGTGGCGACTTTGTGATGCTGGTAGACCAGTGCGATGCCTTTCGGGCCGAGGCCTTGGATCTTGAACAGATCGAGGAGCGTGGGCGGAAATTGCGCCAGCAGCGTGTCGCGTTTTTCGAACGAGCCGCGCTTCCCGAGTTCTTGAAGGACACTGGCAAGGCCTTTGCCGACGCCCGGAATTTCGGTGACGTTGCGCTCCGGGTTGGCGAGGATGTCGTCGACGCGTTCCGGATATCCTTCGATGGCTGACGCGGCGTTGCGGTAGGAGCGGATACGGAAGCCGTCCTCGCCGGCAATCTCCATCAGGTCCGCGGTCTCGGCGAGCACTCGCGCGAATTCACGATTTTCCATGCGGGTTATTTTGAGCTTACGCCGCGTGGGACGGCTGAGATTGTACCCAGCATGTGCGGCTCGACGTGAACCAGCACATCGGCGACCCAGTCGACTTTGGAGCGAATCTTCTCTCTGACCTGCGTGGCGATTTCATGGGATTCGTAGACGGTCATGGCGGGGTCGACTTCCAGGTGCAGATCGACGTGCCACTTGAGACCGGTCTTGCGGGCGAAACATTTTTCAATGCCGAGGACGCCCGGGACGCTGAGGCCGGTCATTCGGATGCGATCCATGGCTTCAGGGTCGGGCATGGTGTCCATGAGCTGGAGCATAGTGTCGTGCACGACTCGGACACCCAGGAAGATCACGATGATGCCAACCGCGGAACCGCCGATACGGTCGGCCGCTGCGAACCTTTCGGGATTGAGCAAGGTCAGGCCGAGGCCGACCAGCGCCGTGGTTCCGGAGAGAATGTCTACGGTATCGTTCCAGGCGTCGGCGATCAATCCGGAGCTCTGTATTCGGCGTCCATAGCGCCATTTCGCAGCGCTCATGATGGATTTGATCGCGATGGATGCGAGGAGCGGCCAAACGGCGTACGCGGATGGCGCGCGGCCGTCGCCATGGGCGAGGTGAAGCGACTCGAAGGCGATGAGGACGCCGGTTCCGACCAGCAGCATTCCCACCGCGAGGGCGCTAAGTGTTTCCAGCCGTCCATGCCCGTAGGGATGTTCTGAGTCGGGCGGCTTGGCGGCGATGATCAGGCCGAGCAGGACCAGCCCAGAGGCCAGAACATCGCCGGCGGATTCAACGCCATCGGAAACGGTAGCGGTGGACTGGGCGCGCAGACCGATGGTGATCTTCGCGGTGGCGAGCCCGGCGCTGACCAGCATGCTGGTAATCGCGATGCGACGGCCAGCGAGTTCAGGTGTCACCTGCGCCTCTTCTGGACATGGACCAGTTGGTAGCTGCCTTCCACCAGGCCGCGGATCTCGACCCAATTCAGTTTCGTGTTGGCGCGCAGCGAGACCCAGCCGTGCTGGCCGACATAGGGAGTTCGATAGAAGCGGTCGTCCTCAAGAAAGACGGGCTGCATCTTCTTGCCCACTTTCACGCAGATCGAGAGCACGCCCTTGTAGGTTTCCAGCACCGTAAAAGTCTTGGTGCCCACCTGAAAGGTGGGGTGGCCGAAAGTAGTGGTTTCACTGGTTTTCGGCAAAGCTAAACAGATTTCGCGCAAGTTTTCCAGTATCTTTTTTTCGTCCATCAGCCGTCACATACCAGCGTACTAGAAGCCGGGCTTGCGGGTGCTGCGCAGACAGCCATCTAAAGTTCGCTGGAGTGCGTGCGCCACGGCCAACGGTTTCACTGCACGACCCAGTATCCCTCGCGTGTTTTGACACGGAGCTCCGGCCTATTTTTCACCACGACTCGGATAGTATGATACTCGCCGGGCTCGCCGGACGACTTTGATTCGTTCCGGGGCTCAAAGCTGAGAATGTATTCGCGATGCACTTCTTCGCCCACTAGTTGAATGGCCTGCTCCAGAGCGCTCTTCTTGAGGAAACTTAGCTCCCGGCCGCCGGTGGTCTTCGTGAACAGGCTGGAAAGATCCGGCTTGTGCAGCCGCACCAGTTCTTTGATCCCATATAAGTAACCGCCGGGCCCCAAATCGGGAGGAACCGGCGTGTCGTCGGGGGCTGGGCAGAGACCACACTTCTGGACCTTGATCCGCTCGGCTTCGGGTTTCAGATCCTCAGCAGTTTTGGGCTTCATCGTGAACGGTTCCAGGAATGGTGAATAGGTGAGCCAATAAACCGCGGCGTTGAGCCGCTGCACTTGCTCCACCACTTCGGGCAGCTTGGTTTTGCTTGAACGATCGCGCCGTTCGGCAATCATGAGGATGATCCGCCGGCGCCCGGGAGGCCGATGTTCCAACATCGAGAGCGCCTGGCGCAGGGCGTCCAGGATGTGCGCGTCATCGCCTTCCATGCGCAGCATGCGCAGTGAATGAATCGCGAAATCCGGGTTGTCGGTGAACTCCTGGTGGACCTTCACCTCGTCGCTGAACGAGATCACTGCCGTTTCGCCGGCGTACGCTGCGAGTACCTGTGTGAACAGGATGCCGCTGCCACCCAGCTTGTCGATCACGGCGCCCGAATTCGCGCTGGTTTGGACCGCGACCACCAAGTCGATGGGATACGCCATCCAATCCATCTGTATCTTCTGCGGCACATTGTTGTCGTAGAGGATCAGGTCGTCGGGCGTCAGGCCGTCGATGTTGTGGCCTTTTGAATCGGTGATAGTAGTGGGTGCGACAACCAGCGGCACCGTGCTTTTGAACTGTGCCCAGCAGGGGCAAGTAAGCAGTACGATAGCCGTTGGAAGGCGCATTGGCGAAAGGCTTGCAGCTTCCGTACCATTATGTCAGCCAATAGTTTGGCCGCAGTGTTCCTGATCGCGATTTCCTGTGGGCCCGTATGGGCACAGGAAACTTCCGTCCGATACGACGTCCTGAAGCGCCTTACTGAAACCAACGCCGCGCTTGGAAAATTCGCCGAAGCCCAACGCTATCTGCAACAGGCCGTCAACGACCCTAGCGATCCCACGCTCGCGGACGACTTGGTGCTTTCCGTGAATTTCGACATGCGAACCAAGGAGTACGATCACGCGCTGGCCACTGCCGAGCGAGTCCAAGCGATGCACGTCGCGACTTACACGTCCGAGAGCCTGCCGGTTGCGGACGATCTGCTTCGGATTGGTGAGATCTATCTAGCGGAAGGGAGATCGGACCACGCGATGAAACCGTTGCTTGACGCGCACGGCATCCGGACGAGGCTCAAGGGTTCGCTCGATCCAGGGCTACTTCCAGTTCTGGACCGTATCAATGAGGCGAACCTGGCGTGGGCAGGTCCTAGCGGAGCATTCGCGGGCCACACCAATGAGGCATTCTATCGGCAGGCTCTGACCATTCGCGAGACACTGTACGGCGAGAACAGCACCGAACTTATTTCCACGGTGGAGGGTCTGGCCAATCTTTATTCCGCCGAACAGAATCTGATTGCCGCTGAACCTCTCTATCTGCGTTTGCTGGCGCTGTGGGAAAGCGCCGCCGGCAAAGATCACCCGATGGTGGCGGTGACGCTGGACAAGCTGGTGGTGTTCTACGTCAAAGAGGGTGAACTGGAGAAGGCGCGAGCGGCGCTGGCGTGGTCGGTTGCCATTCGGGCGAATTTCCTCGCGGTGGGTTTGTCGCTCCAGGCGCAAGATGCGATTTCGGAAAATCAGCGGGGGCGGGCCAAGGCGCTGTACAATCGCGCGCTCGCAGCGCTGGGTCCGTCGGGCCCGGCGAATGACGAGATGATCGCAGAGATCAAGGGCGCGCTGGAAGCACTCCGAGGCCATGCGCCAAAATGATCAATTCAAATCTTCCAGCTTCACCAGGCGTCGCTTGAGCGCCTGCACGATCGCTTGCGAACGATTTTCAACCTGCAGCTTGCCGAAAACATTTCCTACATGCGACTTGACGGTCTCTTCACTGATGGAAAGCGCATGTGCGATTTCTTTGTTGGTGAGGCCCAGCGCCAGTTGCCGGAGCACCTCGACTTCGCGCGGAGTAAGATCGTCAGGCAAAGCGGGCGCCTGTAGAATCTGTCTGCCGATGGACGGATCGATGTAGGTTCTACCTTGCGCCACCGCGCGGACCGCGGCCAGCAGCGTCTCGGGTTCGGCGTCCTTGCGAATGTAGCCCACGGCGCCGGCCCGCAAGACGCCCATCATGCGCGCTTCATCGGTGGAAGCGGTAAGCGCAATGACCTTTACCGCAGGCGCGCGTTTCAGGATGCGGCCGGTAGTCTCGATGCCATCCATGCCGCCGGGCATCAGCAAGTCCTGCAGGATAACCTGCGGCTTCCATTCGTCCAGGCGCTCCAGTAATTCTTCGCCGCTGGCTGCGATGCCGACTACTTTCATGTCGGGGAAGGATTCCAAGTAGGCCTTCAGGCTGCGCGTCACGACGCGATGATCGTCCACCAGCGCGACCGAGATGGTCAAAAGGTAGGTTGGTTCAATCTTCGCACGCCGCGATAGGCCTTCCAGTAGTGGGTGACGGCAATCGCCGCGACGAAAGTCAGAGCGGGTAAGAGGCTCCAATGGTTCACAGCTTTGTTCAAGAAGAGGGTCAACAGCAGCAACACGAGGGCGATGGTTCGATTGCGATACCGCGAAGGGCTTGGGGACGTGGCAATGTCACCACAAGGGATCGAGAACATCACGGTGGTTCCGGCTTCGCGACTGCTGACGAGCTCGAGGCGCCCGCCAAGTTGTTCGGCGCGTGCGCGCATATTCGCAGTGCCCATGCCGCGAGAATCCTGATTGGTGTCGAACCGGCGCCGTCGTCGTGAATGGTAAGTTCCATCCGGCCGTCGGGAGAATCCAGCGAAACCAGGACGTGAGATGCGCGGGCGTGCCGCGCGACATTCGCTAGCGCCTCCTGCGCGACTCGCATGGTGGCTTCCGCCGCGCCCGGCGCCGCTAGATCGCGGCAGGAACAGCGCCGAGATTGAATTCCACTTGCGCTCCGTGCGAAACCCGATGGATTCGCAGAGTTTCTTGAGAGCGGCCACCAGACCGGCGTTTTCCAATGGTTCAGCCCTCAGTTGATCCAACATGACCTCCATCTCGGTCATGGCCACTCGGGCGAACTGCGGATTTGTTCCAAAGCCTCGCGATCGCCCGAAGCATCGCCCGTGAAGCGCGATTGCTCCGTTGCGGCGGCGGTCTGGATGGCGAAAATCTGCTGCTTGATGGAATCGTGCAGGTCGCGAGCCAGGCGGTTGCGTTCCTCCTGAGCAGCAGCGTGACGAATCTTCTGCTCGTATTCAGAGCGCAGCGGGTCGCGTGGCGCGGTGCTGCCATCGGTGGCGCGCAGGCCAATGGGGACTGCCATGACGCTCAGCGCATAGGGCTCCTGCGGGAACTCGCCCTCGGCGATGAGCACAGGCAATACAACGTGAAGCGGTGGCACCGACTACGGCGACAACTTGATCGCCAAGCCCTGGCCCCCAAACCCATTTCAATTCGGCCAGCAGTTCTAGCCAGAGCACGACGTGGCCCATGGCGAACCAGAAGAGGCCGCGGCGACGTAAGGAGGCGTTGCCGGCGATCGCAAGCCAGGCGGCGCAGCACGCGGTGCCTATAAACAGGGAGCCGATCACGCCCGCCAGCGTCGCACCGCGAAATGGGGGGCCATCGAGGTTCTGCCTAAACCATTGGGCCCCGCAGGACGATCAGGAGTCCAAGTAGCCCAGATCACTGCTGGCGCGGAGCAAGATAGGCACCTACGGCTCGCGCTGGTGCTGTTCTTCCTGCTTGCTATTCATGACCCAAGTCTAAATCGACCTCGGCACATTTACATCCCGCAGAGGGCGGAACGGGCATCCCCCTTTTGGGGGATCCAGATGGGACAGTCTACCCCGGAAACCAACGATCAAAATCGGAGCGGATAAATTGCTTCACTCCTTCGCGGCCGGTCAGCCGCAACCACAAGCTGCCATGCTCGCGTTCGACATGCACGTCGATGCCGAAGAAGGGACAGCACAGGCGTCCGGCATCGCCCATTCCGTCTACACAATGATATACATGCCGTGTGGAGGACAATGTAAACACTCATATGCGATCGGGTCGGTCGCGGATGGTTTTCTTGCGGGCTCGCAGGGCGGGACTCAGTTCATCGAAGTGGCGCTTTCGTGCCTGGGGTGTGAGAGCGGCGCGGTCGCATGCGAACGGGGACTCGGCGAAAGACGGCACTGCTAAGACAGCAATGACCAATGAAAGTAGAAGCTTCATCATTGACCTCCAGGATGATGCTACGGCCTCAAGCTGAGTTTAAGTCAAGAACTTTCTTCGAATATTTTCCGGGGTCGCCCGATAATCACCATTGCGCAATGCTGAATTTCGGAAATCGCGCGAGAGGTTGGGTTGCGTACCTCGGCGATTCGGTATTACGAGCAGATTGGCATCCTGCTGCCGGCGCGTCGCGTGAGTGGGCAGCGGAGGTACGACGAATCGGTGCTCTACCGGCTGGCGGTCGTACAGCGGGCGCAGGAAGTGGGATTTACGCTCGACGAGATTCGGCGATTGTTTTTTGGATTCGTGCCATCCACTCCCATTTCCGAGCGATGGAGAGAGATAGCGGAGCGGAAAATGCTGGAGTTGGATGCCAGGATCAAACAGATCCAAAGCATGCGGGAGCTTCTGAAGAAGCTTCAGGCTTGCTGTGAGTGTGAAACCGTGGATCGGTGCGGGGCAGGAATTCTACGGAGCCGAAGCGCTACTCAAGATCGATCGGGTCCTGCGCTTCGGCCAAGGAGGGCAGTTAGCGGGGAGCTACCGTGATTCGAGCAGCTGCTGGCGCGCAAGGTGATCAACGGGTACGTTGCATTTCAGTTCTCGGTCGGAAGTTGGTCGAACGCGTCGATAATCAGAACGTCGAACGGCACCTTCTTGCGGACGAGCTGCAGTCCCAGTTGCTTTTCCAAGGCCTCGAACAGGAACGGCGCAGGGGGTGGTTCGGCAGCGCCTTCCAGTGTCGCATCGGGCAGTCCCGTGACGTACTCGAGAGTGAAATCGAATTTTCCGGTCAACCCGGTTTTGTCCACGACGGGCAGATCGTTGGGGACTTGCAACATTCTGGCCAACGCCGAAAGCGGTTCCTGTTGTGCCTTCAGACGAACCAGTTCAGACTGCCGTTCACGGAAGAGAGGTTCGCCGCCATGCCAGGCCGGTTTGGCGGTAAGTCCGGCCAGCCGTCCTCCGCGTGGAGAAGGGTGGGCTTCGGCGACCGCCTCCTTAACCTTGGGCCGCGTCTTTGCGACCACCAATTCATAAGCCTGGAATTCTTTCGACTGAATGTGCAGCTTCAGGTGAAACCTCTCTGCCAAGAAGTTCTGCAACATCGCGTGGAACTGCTGTTTGGTCGCGCCGTCGGGTATCTTTGCAACCAGGTCGAAGTTCTGGCGATCCAGCGGCGCCGGACTCGAAATTTGGAAGAACCTGACGTCGTACGCAATAGCGATCAGATCCACTAACGTCGCGAGACCGAAGCGATATAGGCCTGGGTCGGAGCTCCCCGGACCGCCTTCGGATCCTCGAATACTGTGCGGGCCAGAAGGTTTGATGGACGCCACTTCGAACACCGGCGTGGCTGGGCCTCCGGGTTGCGGCTGGGCCAGACCGACTGTAGTAGCAGCAGCCGCCAGTACGATTCCGGCTGGCCGCAGGCTCACTGCGGGCCGTCGTGATCGGCCGGATCGGCTACGTCCGGCGGTTCAGCAAACACACTCGGTTCGGCAAAGACGCCCGGTTCGGAGATATCCGGTTCAGCAAAGACGCTCGACTCGGCGAACACGCTGGGTTCAGCCAACACGCTCGGCTCGGCCTCGGGCGGGGGTTCGACGGCGGGCTCCAGAATGACCTCGGCCGGCGCTTCGGCGACGATCGCGGATACAGCTTCCTCCGCCGACAGCGGCACTTCGCACTCGCAACAGTCGCTACAGCGTTTGCAGCGCTCGCAGCGATGATTGCCGCAGGCGTCTTTAGTGCAATAGGCGCAAATGTTCGTGGACGGTTCGCCACAGATGCTGCAAGTGAAAACGGCGGCCGGGGCGATCCCCGTGTTGGCAATCATGGATGCACGACCTTCTTGGTCTTGGGCGCGGGCTGCTGCAGCAGGGCGGCGCGGCAGCGTTGGGCTTCACGGTCGGCCACTTCAAACTCCTGTTCTTTTTGTGTTGCGAGATCTTGCAAGTATTGCCGCAGGCGGTCGCGATTGGTACTGTTTTCCGCCAATAGGGATTCCATCAGATTCGCCAGCGCCGGATTCTGATATTTTCGCACGCCCTCGACCAGCGAACCAAGGTTGGAGTCCAGTGCCTGCATGCGGAAATAAGCGTCCAGGCCAAGGGGCAGGCGTTCCGGCTGACGGGAGAATGCGTCGGTGGATGCCAGCAGGTATTTGAGCTGGGCTTGCACCGAGTTTGCCTGGGCAATATAGGTTTCCGAAGCGCCCTTGGATTGCCAGCCGGCAGGCTGCACCTGGTCGATGACCGGCTTCAGTCGTTCGGTCTGCTGGGAGAGGGAATCCAGGAGTTTGCGGGTGTCCCATTCGGAGAGGACCCCTCTGTCATTCGCTGAGTTTTGGGGCGCTGGGCTCCGCGGCGCAGGGGCTGGCTCAGAGCTTTGCCCGAGGGCCGAGAAGATAGTAGTAAGGAACAGACAGAAACCTAAGGCGAACTTCATGGCGACCATCCCTAAAGGCTAGTTTGGCACAGTTCGCGCGAATGGCCAGGCGCAAGATCTGCTGGCGAGGCCAGTCAAAGGGCCAGACAGCGGTCCTAGGGTGGAGGGGCCGTTGGCGGAGGAGGCGTAGAGGGTGGAGCTGGGGGCGCATGGTCGCCGGTTGTCGGACCGGTCGGTACCGAAATGCCGCTAACTCCATGCGGACTGATGGCTATGCGATAGGCCGCATCTTCCAAGCCGCGCAGGATGCGATGCACCAGCTCATTCTTGTCGATAACGCTCTGCGCGAGCGGCTGATCCCGATAAACGTGCAGGGATTCCCCGGCGTTCACGGTTTTGGCCGAGCCAGGCTTCAGCGCGTGGCGCACTTCCACGGAGCCCTCTTCCACTGAAACGATGGTGGTCTCGTCGTCGTCGTTGATGCTGACGTCGAAGATGGTGCCGCGAACCGAGATCACCGCGGTGGGGGTCATAATGCGGTTTGGGTTGGGCTGGCCGCCAAAGCGCTGGATATGAATTTTCACGCGGCCTACGAAGAGATCCAGGAGATCCTGAACACTACCGGGGTTCTTCCGGAAAATAACGTTGGAACTCGGGTAGACCTCGAAAGTGCTGCCATCGCCTGTCTGGAATTTGGCGTAGCCGTCGGGGCCGGTCAGGATCACTTGCTGGGTCTGGACCAGGTCGCCCATGTTCAGCGCCCAAGGCTGCGAATCGCGCAACACGGAGACATCGCCGGTCAAGGTGACCACTTTCGCTGCGTCGTTGGACGATTTGGGGAAAAGCTGGGCCGAGCACGTCGAGGCAGCCGCTAGTACCAGAAGCGCGCCGAGGAGCTTATGGACGCCGACTATGATGCCACTTCGCTTCATAAAGTTAACGAGAAGCCTGGCCGATCCCACACTAAAGTACTATGTGGTTTATTACTGCCCCAAGTCTTAACAAAACAGTCTACCACCAAAAGTGCGTAGCAAGACGATATCCTATCGGGTTGTTTGGCACCAACCTGTATGGATTCAGTTTGTTTGAAGGGAAATCGAATTCGCTGACGGGATACAATAGACTCGTTTGATGTGTCGGAGGACCACAATTCGTGCGGCAGGTTGCATCGGTCTGGCGGTGCTGCCGTGGTGTGTCTTGGGAACGGCCTGGGGCCAACAGGCTGGTCCCGTCTGGCGGCACATTGGGAATTCGGCGATTGAATCCGGGCAGCTGCCGTCGGCGGCCACGGGTCCGGTGGATCGGGTCTGGTACTCCCCGGACGGATTAAGCTTATTCGCAAAGACCGTTTCAGGGCGCGTTTTCCGAACGGCGGATTTCGAGCAGTGGCAGTTAGTTACAGACGCCAAGGCAACGCCACCAACAGCTGAAGAAGCGCTGGCTCAAACCACTCCTGAAGCCGGGTTCAAGCTATCGAACCAAGCGGGGCTGGATGGCAGATTGTATGGCATCGGAGGCGACGTCTACCGGTCCGACAACGCCGGGGTGAGCTGGGTGAATTTGACCAGCTACAAGGGTGCTTGCTTGCTCGGGCCGGGGCTGCGGGCTATTACGGTTTCGCCAGCGGATCCGGACGACGTGGTGGTGGCTTCCGATACGGGCGTTTGGCGATCGCTGGATGGCGGGGTTTCCTGGATCGGCCTGAACCAGTTCTTGCCGGATCTGCCCGGCGTTCATCTGTTGGGATTGCCGAGCGGCACGCGGGGAGTGCGGCTGGAGTTGGCGGGCGGCTCCCAGGGGGTCGCACGAGAGGTGGAGTGGGCTCCGGGCGAGAAGTCGGCCTGGAAGCCGGTGGATGCGGCCGACGTGGAGCGTGAGCAGGATCTGAAAAGCGCGCTATCACAGGTGTTGAAGCGTTCGGTTACCGCGATCGCTACGGCGGAGGATTACATTTATGCCGGCGACAGCGAGGGACGGCTGCAGGTTTCCGCGGATGCCGGAGTGAGCTGGGGTCCAGCGTTTAAGTTGGGCGATGAGGGCAAAGCGGGCGAACAAGGTAAGGTGGAGGCGATCTGGGTGTACCCCGACGATCCGCGAGTGGCGATAGCGGTGCTGGGCGCACGAAGCAGCGTGGCAGCGGGTTCCGCCAAACCGGCGTACGTGCTGCGCAGCATGAACGGCGGCAGCTTCTGGGACGACATCACGGCCAATCTTCCGGAGACCGCCGCGGCGCATGGAGTCGCGGCCGATCGAGGGAGCGGCACGATTTATGTCGCAACTGATGCGGGTTTGTTTTACACGACTACGGATCTCGGGTCGGCGGGCCGTCCGACCGTTTGGAATTTACTGAGCGGGCGTTTGCCCTCCGCAGCGGCCACCGATGTAAAGCTGGACGCGGGTGGGAATCAGCTATTTGCGGTCTTGGACGGCTATGGAGTGTACACGACGATCGCACCCCACCGTTTGGGAGATGCCCGGATTGTGAATGCGGCGGACTACAGCGCGCGAGCCACGGCGCCTGGTGCATTGCTGAGCGTGTTGGGAGCGCGGGTGGAATCGGCACGCAGCCAGGACGTCACGGCGCCGGTCCTGGATGCCAGCGAAACGGCTTCGCAAATCCAGGTGCCATTCGAGGCCCAGGGCAGCACGGTATCGCTCTCGCTGCAGGCCGCTTCGGGTCCGCTGACGTTTGGCGTTCCGCTGAAGAGCGCTTCACCGGCCATCTTCGTGGATCCGGAAGGGACCCCGCTCATCATGGACGCATCGAGCGGCGTGCTGTTGGACGCGAGTAGTCCCGCGCACGCGAGCTCGCGGATACAGGTGCTGGCAACCGGCTTGGGGCAGGTGAAGCCGGATTGGCCCACCGGGCTGGCAGCGCCGTTGAAAGATCCGCCTGTTGTTTCCGCGACTGTCCACGCATATCTGGACGGATCGCCGGTAGAGGTGACGCAGGCGACGCTGGCTCCGGGATACGTGGGGTTCTATTTGATCGAGATCCAACTGCCGCGGATCGCGGACACGGGCCCGGGTGAGTTATACATCGAAGCCGACGGGCAGCAGAGCAATCGTGTGCGATTGTATGTGGAACAATAGCACGAGGCACCAGCGCGCTCCCTTCAATGGGGCGCACGGTCGCGGCTCAGTAAATTAATGCTTCCCACTTCCTGGCGGCGGCTACTCAGTCTCATTCGTATTCTGCTCGGGATGAGCTGCCTCGCCACGCAGCTCATATCCTCGAGTCTGGTGTGGACCGAAACGGCGATTCTGTTCGCGCTGTACATCATTTATGGATGCGTCGCGTTGTTCTGGCGGGGACTGGAGGACTCCGGGTTTCCGACGCTGGCACTGATCGTCGATTTTGTCTTCTTCTTTATCGCGGCCTTCAGCGCCGGGGCCTACGGGTATTGGATCAGCTCGGTGTTCTACGCCTACGTGCTGCTAGCGGCGGTGATGCTGCACCCCTGGTGGAAGACGGTACTGGTGGCGGTGACGGCCATCGCACTGTTGTACGTGGTGCCGACCTTGCATTCAGCCGAGATGCTGCGGCCCGCGTTCATCGCGGCGGGTATCCTGGGCAGCGTGCTCGCAATACAGCGCGAGTATCTGGAGGAGCGGCTTTCGAATAGCTCGCGCCAGACGGTGCTGTACCGCTATGACGCCGAAAAGGCGCGCGAGAGCGAGCGGCAGCGCATCGCGGCCGATTTTCACGATGGCCCGCTGCAGAGCTTCATCAGTTTCCAGATGCGCCTGGAGATTATCCGCAAATTGCTGACGCGCGATTTGACGGCGGCGACCGAGGAGCTGTTACAGCTTCAGGATTTGTGCAAGAGCCAGGTCAATGAACTGCGAGCGTTCGTCCGCAGCATGCGGCCGGTGGATGTGGAAGGCAGTCTGAACGCGACGCTGCGCCGGGTGGTGGAGCAATTCCAAAAAGACAGCGGCATTCCGGCGACCTTTGTCAGCGCCGAGTTTATGGAACCCTCCGAGCCGGAGATATCGCTCGAGCTGCTCCAGATTGTGCGCGAGGCGCTGTACAACGTGCAGAAGCATTCCGCGGCCACTCGCGTGGCGGTGAGCATCGCAAAGTCGGACACCGTTCTCGAGATCCTGGTGGAAGACAACGGCAACGGCTTCCCCTTCAGCGGCCGGTACACGCTTGACGAGTTGGAACTGCTGCGGCTGGGGCCCATGAGCATCAAACGCCGCGTGCGAACGCTGGGAGGTGACATGGTGCTGGACTCCAAACCAGGGCAGGGCGCGGGGTTGAAAATAAGGCTCGCGACTTGAGTCGCTACGCGTGTATTGGCTTGTTGGGGTTTAGCCTGCTAGGTGGGTGTGGGAAGTATCGGGATTTCACCTTGCCCGTGCAGGCCGGGGGGCCGTCAGTTCAGTGGAAATGGCAAGCGCGTAGCGAACCCGTGTTGACGCGCGGCGTCAAGGGCGAGTGGGACTCGGTGGACGTTCTGAATCCTTCCGTGATCCGGCAGGGCGACGCCTACTACAATTTCTTTTCCGGTTACGAAGGCAAAACCTGGCACACCGGGCTCGCAGTTTCGGGCGACGGCGTCAGCTGGCAGAAGGAGGGCAAGATTCTATCGCCGGATCCGGGTACTTGGGAGGGCGGCGCGATTGCAGCCAATGGTTCGGCCATTATCGACGACAGTGGCACCCTCTATTACTACCAAGCCGGGGAACCGCCGCAGATTGGCCTGGCGCGGTCGCGCAATGGGCATCAATGGCAGCGTAACGGAGCGCCGGTACTCACCATCGGGCCATACGGAAGTTGGGACGAGCGCGGCGTGGCTGATCCGTACGTGATTCGTGCCGGGAGCCGCTACTACATGTTTTTTTTGGGAATGGATCGCGCACGCAGGCAGAGGCTCGGGGTGGCGGCGTCCGACGACGGCGTGAGCTGGTACAAGCTGCGCAACAACCCCATATTGGAGCTGGGCGACTACGGGGCCTTCGATGCTAAGGGACTTGGCGAGCCGGCGGTGTGGGCTTCGCGTGGATATTACTGGATGCTGTACACCGGACGTGATAGCGGTGAGATGCGGCGGCTAGGTCTGGCGCGATCGCGTGACGGAGTCCGCTGGGAAAAACTGCCGATGGTGATTGCGGGCGAGCAGGCCTGGGATTCGAAGGTGATCTGCGACCCGACGGTGCTGACCAACGGCGATCGCGTCATTGTGTGGTTTGGCGGCGGCGATGTGGCGAGCCCCGATCAGAACCTTCATGGTCAAATTGGTTTGGGTGAGCTGAGGGCCGCCGCCCGTTGACATGCGGATCGGAATCACCTGTTACCCCACCTACGGCGGCAGTGGCATCGTGGCCACCGAGCTAGGCTTGGAGCTGGCCACGCGCGGGCACGACGTACATTTCATCACCTATGCCAATCCGATCCGGTTGGATCCAGGGACGCCGCGCATCCACTATCACGAAGTGGAAGTGTCCAACTATCCGCTGTTTCAATATCCGCCGTATTGCCTGGCGCTGGCGTCGCGGATGGCGGAGGTTGCTGAAGCGTATGAGCTGGACCTCCTGCATGTGCATTACGCGATCCCGCATTCGACTGCGGCTATGCTGGCCCAACAAATGGTGGCTGCCCGGCGGCGTCTTCCCTTCATCACCACGCTGCACGGCACTGACGTCACGATTGTCGGCATGGACCGATCCTATTTCCCCATCACCAAGTTCTCGATCGAGAAATCGGCCGGGATTACAGGCGTCAGCCAAGATGTGCGCCGGGAGACTTACGAGGTCTTCGGCGTGCCGAACGAGATTCGCGTCATCTACAATTTCGTGAACACTGAGATATACCGTCCGATGCAGAACCGGCCGAACGACGAAAAACGGCTGATGCACATTTCGAATTTCCGCCCGGTGAAGCGCGTGACGGATTGCGTGCGAATTTTGGCCGAGGTCCTCAAGGCCACGCCTACTCACTTATATATGGCCGGGGACGGACCTGACCGTCCTGAAGCGCATCGGCTGGCGCGCGAATTGGGCGTGGAACGTCAGGTGACGTTTCTTGGCAAACAGGATCACGTGGAGCGGCTGTTTCCGCGTATGCACGTGCTCCTGATGCCGAGCGAGATGGAATCGTTCGGCTTGGGCGCGCTGGAAGGGATGGCCTGCGGCGTTCCACCGGTGACCACGCGCGTGGGCGGCTTGCCGGAATTGGTGACCCACGGAGTGGACGGGTTTCTGGAACCGGTTGGCGATATCGCGGCGCAAGCGCGGCGGGTGATCGAGTTACTCACGAGCGAGCCGCTACATCAGAAAATGGCGGACGCGGCGCGGCGGACGGCAGTGGAGCGATTCGCGAGTTCGTTGATTATCCCGCAATACGAGAAATATTATGAAGAGGTGGTGGCCAATGGTCGTTAAATTAATCGCTGTCGCGGTGATCGGCGCGGCTATGTACGGTCAGGACGCAAAGCCTGTCATCGACAATGAGCGCGTCACGGTGTGGGACGTGACGTGGACGAAAGGCCAGACGAATCCGGCGCGGGGACACAATCTTGACGCTGTGGTCATGTGGTACACGGGTGACAAAGCCGGAAAGGCGTTCTTCAGTCCGAAGAGCGACAAGCGCGAGGAGAAAGGCATTGCGGAGGGCTCGGGCAACGCTCCGAGATCGCTGGTCGTCGAGCTCAAGGATCACCCCGTGCCCCCGCTCGAGAACAAAACCGGGTATCCGCTGGCTTTCCCGCGTCCGCACGTGAAGAAGGTGCTGGAGAACGATCGCGTGGTCGTTTGGTCCTACCGCTGGAATCCGGGCGAGCCGACGCCTATGCATTACCACGACAAGGATGTGGTCCTGGTCTACCTCGAAGACACGGCCCTGACATCGACGACGCCCGACGGTGCAAAAACGCTGAACGAGTACAAGGCTTTCCAAATCCGCTTCAATAAGCGCGATCGGACGCATACCGAGTTGCTGGCGCGGGGGACGGGAAGCGCGATGATGATGGAGCTGAAATAAGGGTGGCGCGGAGGATCGCTGGTTGACACGTACGGCAGAATGCCGTATATTGAAGGCATGAAGTCCTCTGCCGCTACAGCCACTGCTCGCCTGGAGGCCCGCCTGCCAAGTGAGGTTATGGAGCGTCTGAAACGCGCGGCGGAAATTCAGGGTCGTACGTTAACGGATTTCGTGGTGGCCGCGGCGGACGAAGCGGCCTGCCGGGCCATCGAGCAAACGGAAATCATTCGCCTTTCTCTAGAAGACCAGCGGCAAATCGCCGCGGCGATCCTCAATCCTCCGGCGCCGAACAAGGCTCTGAAAAAAGCCTTAAAGCGATATCGTGAACTATTTGGCGAGGGATGACGGAAGCCCCTTTCCGCCTCGCGCCGCTCGGCGCCGAACATGACCGCAGTTCGTTTCGCTGCGGAGAGGAATCGCTAGACCGTTATTTTCAGACACAAGCGACGCAGGACATCCGCCGCCGCATTGCCAATTGCTTCGTGGCCGTCGAAGTTGCGAGCGCTCAGGTGGCCGCTTATTACACGATCGCCGCTGCGAGCATTCTCTTCGTTGAGTTACCGCCTGAGCAAGCGAAGCGCTTGCCTCGATATCCGACTTTGCCGGCGGTGCGAATCGGCCGTTTGGCGGTCGACAAGCGGTTTCAGGGACGCGGCCTCGGTGCTGCGCTTCTGATGGATGCCACGCGCAGGACGTTGCAATCGCCGCCGACGGCCTATGCGCTTCTGGTAGATGCGAAAAACGAAGCAGCTGTGGCTTTTTACCAGCGCCACGGCTTTCGCCCTCTCGTTAGCCAGCCTCGAACATTGTTTCTGCCGCTTGCAACGGCGCAGAAGGCTTTTCTCGATAAAACCCAACGCTGAAGGCTGGTGGCGTCAATGGGAGACTGGCCGCTATATTGCGGCCCGCCATTCGGCGAAATCGCTCGCTAGAATCGAGTAAGCTAATGCGATCAGCGAAGATCTGGCACTACACGACATTCCCGGCGCTGATGTCGATTTTCCAGAACGGCGGCCTATGGCTTCGCTTGGCGAACCTTCGCGATCCATTCGAAGGAATACTGATGGAAACGGGCATTTTTCGCGCGTTCTTTAACGATTCCCGAGGTTTTGTCCATTGTTGGACCCGCGCAAGTGAAGAATCGGAGATCTTTTGGCTAGCTTATGCCAATCCGTTCGGCGTGGCCATTGAATCGACGACCAGGAGACTGCAATTGGCACTCTCAGCAGCTCCAGACCCGCGGCCGGAATTCGCGCCAATCAGCTATTCCGATGGAAAGCAGGGGCGCTACTTGATGCCTGGACCGTAAAGCGCACCTGGTTTCGATGGGAAAAGGAATTCAGGGTCTATGTGCCCTGGCACGCGGGCGCACCGGACGACGGTCTGTGCGTAAAGACTGACCTGAAGAGGCTGATCTCTGCCGTTTGGGTTTCGCCGTACGCCCCCAGGTGGCTGGACGAATTAGTCGACCATGAAATACAACGTCATGGTCCTAAGCTGAAGACCCACCGAAGGCCGTAGCCTCGCGTCGGCCCCAGATCGGTAACAATTAAGCTCGACGATTATATTCTGAATCAATGCCGTGAGCAGGCGAGGGCAGCGGGCAAGGCCCTGAGCGACTATATTACTGGTCTGCTTGAGGATAAGTTCAACCCGCCGTAGCTTTTGCCCATGGAGTTTGATGTGCGAAGTGGGTTATCGGGAACTTTTCCTGCCCCGCCGGGGTCTATCTCGCTAGCAGGGGTAATAAATTGGGGCTAGAATCTGAGTAGACGACTGTGGCGGATACTACTGTTGGTCTACACGTAGACGCGTGCCTTTTCTCCCACGCGGAGGAAGACGCACTTGTGTCGGCGCTCGGCCAGGGGGCGGAAGACGCCTATGAAATCCTGATTCAGCGCTATCAGCAGCCGGTGTACAGCCTGGTGTGCCGCTTGATGAACGATCCCAGCGACGCTCCGGATATCGTGCAAGAGGTGTTTCTGAAAGTGTTCCGCAGTATCGGCGCATTCCGCGGTAACAGCAGTCTGAAGACCTGGATTTACAGGATCGCGGTCAACGAAGCCTACAATCATCGCCGATGGTTTTGCCGGCATCAGCGGCAGGAAGTGGCGCTCAGTTCCGAAGAAGGCGCGCCGAATCACGCGGGCTCTATGGCCGATCCAGGCCGGTCGCCATTTGAGCAGGCAGCGGATCACGAGACGCGCGCTCTGGTGGAACTGGCGCTGGAAAAATTGAACCCGAAATTTCGCGCGGCGGTGGTGCTGCGCGACATCGAAGATTTGAGTTACGAGGATATCGCGACGGTGCTGAATGTCTCGCTCGGCACCGTGAAGTCGCGCATTATGCGCGGCCGCGAAGCATTGCGGACGATTTTAGAAAGCCGGCTGGGGCAGCTGGAGCCGGAGGCAAACGTGCGTTGGTCCTCTGAACCGGTGACTGAATAGTATGGAATGCTGGAGCGTTAGAGAACGGGTGTCAGCTTACCTGGATGACGCTGTTTCGGCGGAAGAAGGGCACTTGCTGGAACGCCACTTGAACACTTGCCGGGAGTGCACTCTCGAAACGGAACGGTACGCTGGTCTGCGCGAGAAGCTGCGCTCATTGCCGCCGCTGCTACCGCCGCCGGATTTGACGACACGTTTGCGAGTGGTCGCTTCCAAGATACGAATGGAGTCCGCTGGCAGGCCTAGCCGGTGGAACCGATGGCGCGACCGTTTGGAATTGTCGCTGCATCACTTGATGCGGCCGCTGGCGTTGCCGGCCGTGGGCGGGCTGTGCTCGGCCATATTCCTGTTCAGTACGCTCGTGCCGATGTTCAAATCGGCGTTTGCGATGGAAGGGTTGTCGGGCGACGTGCCGACCATGCTCGTCACCCCGCCCATGCTCAAGGACACGGGTCCGGTCGCGTTCGCAAACGGCGAAGCGGCGGTCTATTTGCAGTTGGATGATCAGGGCCGCTTCATCAACTATTCGATTGTCTGCGCGCCCGGCCAGCAGTGCGAGGCGTTGCGGCGCAGCATCGAGAACAGCTTATTATTCACGGAGTTTTGGCCGGCCACCACCTTTGGCCGTCCAGTAGCCGGCAGGATTCGCATCTCTTTCAGCAACAACAGCCGCATCGACGTGCGCGGATAGCACGCGGCCACACCCTTTCACACCAGAGCCTGCGGGACTATACTTGGTAACTATGACCAACTCCCGCCGGCAGTTCCTGCAAATTGCATCCGCTGGCGCAGCCTGTGCGACGTTCGGCGCCGCATTGGGCTCCGCCGCCGATCCCACGCTCGGTATGATTTTCCCTCCGGCGAACTACCCGGTGCCACCGGAAGCGACGCTGCTGTATCCATCGGGCGTGCGGTTCCTGGCCGAAGGTGTTGGTCTGGAGAAGATGACGGCCGAAGAATACGATCGGGTGTTTGGCCGGATCCTGCCGGCAGCGCAAAAGCTGGCCAAGCAGGGCGCGAACGCGATCTCGGTAATGGGGACGTCGCTCACCTTTTATAAAGGCGCCGAGTATGAGCACCAGCTAAAAGTGCAAGTGACCAAGGCGACCGGACTGCCATCGACCACCATGAGCACCGGAATCGTCGAGGGCCTGAAGGCCGTGAATGCGCGCAAGCTTGCGGTTGCCACCGCCTATGACGAAGACGTGAGCCATCGGCTGAAGGTGTTTCTCGAAGAGTCGGGGTTTGAAGTGGTATCAGTGAAGGGCCTCGGCATCATTAGCTTCAAAGACAGAGGGCCGGTGACACCCGATGAGCTGCTCAACTTCAGCGCGAGCGTGTATGAGGGTGCGCCGAAAGCGGATGCGCTGGTGATTTCGTGCGGCGGGTTGAAGACGCTGGATCTCATCGTGCCGCTGGAGAAGCGCTGCAAAACGCCGGTGGTATCGAGCACTCCGCACGCGTTGTGGGCGAGCGTCAGGCTGCTCGGGCTAAGCGGGCAATCGAAGGGCTACGGGACCGTGCTCGCCAAAAGTTAGCTGTCGGCTAAGCTGGTCGGCGATCGCCCCGTCTCAATCGATTGCTGCAAGATTTCGCGGACCCTCTCGATCATACGCGGCACTTCATCGCCGATGGCCACCGGTCCGTGGCCTGCCACAACGATGCGCGGCGCCAGCGCCGCAATGCGGTCCAGCGACTTGAGCCACACACGCCAATCGTCGACGGATCCAGCGTCGAGATTCGGTAGATAGCCATTGATCAAACAGTCGCCGCAATAGAGCGCACCGTCGGACGGAACATAAACGGAAATGTTGCTGTGCGTGTGGCCAGGCGTGAGTAGAACTTCGATTGGGCAGCCTCCCAGATCCATGCAGAATTCCCCGGTGATCGGGCGATTCGGATTGGCCAAGCGCGTTCCGTGGTAGAAAACGTGTGCGTCCTCATTCGAACGGCGCGCGGGGCTGGATACTCCTTTCTTGAATTCGGCCATTTCCTGGCGAAATTCCTCGTCCGTTCGCTGGACACTCGCGTGTCCGTAAACATCGACGCCGCGCGCGTGGAAGTAGCCATTGCCGCCGATGTGATCGAAGTGGCGTTCGGTGTCGAGTACCAATAGGCCATTCGATGGGCGCGCCGTAGTGGCGTAGCCGTGAATGGTGGCGGCCGCGGCGGCGTTGGCGCCGGTATCGATGATGAGCGTGGTTTCATCGCCGGTAACGAAGCCGGCGTTGACGCTGAAAGGCGGCAGATAGCAGAGGCCCGTGACAGCGAAGCAGCGATTGGAAAGGCGCATGCTAAGAAGAATTCAGAAGTCAGAATTCAGAATCGCGAGTAGCTTTCTCCCCCTCAATTTCCATCTACCGAAAACGCCAGCAGAACATTCCCAGGCATTCCGCCGCCGGCCGAGTACCCGGAATTGACGAAGAGCATCCCGCCGCCGATCACTGGGCCGGGGCCGTCCATGGAGCCGCCGTGCCCCTCCACGCCGTTCACGGTCTGGTACGGTCCGATGGTGTCAGCGTCCCATAGGATGGACCCATCGGTGGTGGAGTAAGCGCGCAGATGTCCGTCCACGGAGCCGGAGAACGCGACGCCGGGAATCGCGGTGACGGCGGCCGATTGCGCGGGACTGCATCGCTTGCGATCGCCGCACGCCGCCGGTGGCGTGTACCAAACCTGCTTGCCGGTATCCAGGCGAAGCGCGAACATGCCACCGCCCTTGTTCGGATCGACGTCGGTGCTGAGGCTGAAGGGGACCACGATGCGGCCGAGATCGGCCAGCGCCACATAGATGTTGGAACCGTCCGTGGCTGAGCCCCACTGCACTCCACCGTTGGTGCCGCCCTTGCCGACACGCACGCTCCATATCACTTCACCTTGATTATCTGGGTCGACGGCGTGTACCATGCCCGACTTTTGCCCCGCGACCAGCGCGCGATGCCCGTTCGCAAGAGTAACTAGAATGGGCCCGGAGCTGAAGTCGAAGTCGGGGCCATTGGAATCGGGACAATTGGTTTTGTCGGGCAAACGGCACGCGGATGTGTAGGCGTCCGACGCCGTCATCTGGCGCGACCAAAGAATCTTGCCGGTATCGAGATCGAAGGCGACGAACGCATCGCTCATGCGGCTGGGTGGATCGCTGTAGTTGTCGCCGGTGGTCGCGTATAGCACGTTGTGTATCACGTCGATCGCGGGGCTGCTCCAGATGGGCGCGCCCGAGGGTCCCCATAGTTGCGTGCCACTCTTGTTCTTCTTGGTTTTGTGGGCTTGCTCGGGGATGGTGTAGGTCTTCCAGAGCTGCTTGCCTGAGGAGGCGTCCAGCGCGACGATGCTTCCGCGGAAACGGCAACATTCGTAGTCGGGTGATGCGCCCGCGCCTTCCTCGCCCGATGCGACGGGCACGTACAGGCGGTTGTTATAGAAAATCGGCGAGCCGGTGATCCGCCCGACGGGGAAGGTTTCCACCTTGGTCTTCCAAAGCTGCTTGCCAGTCATGGCATCCACGGCGTACGCGAACGCGCTGCCATCGCCGAAGAACGCGGCGTTGCGTGGGCCGAATTCTGTTTGGACGCGGCCGATGCTGATGGCCGTGCGCACGCCGCCGGCCGCGTTGAAGAACCAGCGAATGCAGCCCGACTTGGCGTCCAGCGAATAAACCGTGCCGCTGGTGCTGCCGATGAAGATGTGTCCGCTGGCCAGGGCCGGGTGCGCATTGGCGTCCAGCGTGGCCGGGAATCCAAAGGCCCACTTGACCTTCAACTGGCTAACATTCGTCGCGCTGATTCCAGCTTGCGCCGCGCTTTGAAAGCGCGTGTTCAGCAGATCCAGGCCCCAGCCGTTCCATAACGGGCCAGACGTGGGATTAGTGAATTCGGGCGCCGGTCCGGTACACATGGCGGCCTGCGCGGGCGCGGTGTCCAGGGGACGCTCGAAGGATTTCCCGGTGATGAATTCGGCGATGGCGCGGCGATCGGCCGCCGAGCGGCGGTTGGCCATCGAGATCATGGGACCGGATTCCATGGCCGCGAGCACGCGCTCAGGCGACATAGCGTGGAGAGCTTCGTGCGTTGGGGCGCGTTCCGCTCCGGCATCGTGGCAGGGAGCGCAGCTGCGCTTGTATAGCGTAGCTCCGTCGTCTGCGGAGAGAAAGTGAGCGGGCCAGAACAGGAGCAGGGAACTCGCAACCAAGCGGAGCGGAAATGTCATCTCGGGATGGATTTTATCATGCTGCGGACTAAGCGAATGGCAGCCCAACGTAATTCTCGGCAAGCGCGGTCATAGCTGCGCGCGAGCTGGTGACGTAGTCGAGCTCGGCCAGCTGGCGCCGATGATCGAAGCCGTCGTCGCCTGGAAAAAGATGCAGCATGGATGTCATCCACCAGGAGAAGCGCTGCACTTTCCAGACGCGGCGAAGGCACTTGGCGGAATACTGATCGAGAAGATCGTGGCGTCCGGATTTGTAGAAGGCCTCCAGCGCACGAGAGAGCACGCGCACGTCCGCGATCGCGAGGTTCAGGCCTTTGGCGCCGGTGGGCGGCACGATGTGCGCGGCGTCGCCCGCGAGGAAGAGGCGGCCGAACTGCATCGGCTCGATCACAAAGCTGCGCATCCCCGTGACGCCTTTCTGAATCACGGGACCGGTGGCGGGCTCCCAGCCATCCTCGGTTCGCATGCGCGCGCACAGCTCTTCCCACACGCGATCGTCGGGCCATTTCGCCAGATCCTCGTCGGGCGTGCATTGCAGATACAAGCGCGTGATCTCGGGCGATCGCATGCTGAAGAGCGCGAACCCGCGCTGGTGATATGTGTAGATCAACTCTTCGGAAGTGGGTGCCGCTTCGGCCAGAATTCCAAGCCATGCGAAGGGATAAACGCGCTCGTAGCTGCTGATCACTCCTGCGGGAACCGACGGCCGGCAGATGCCATGAAAGCCGTCGCAGCCGGCGACGAAGTCGCAGCCGAGTTCGTGCGTCACACCGTCCTTGCGATAGCGAATCTTGGGAAGCGCCGAATCGAGATCGTGCACAGAGAGATCATCAACCTCAAAGACAATCTGTCCACTCGCCTTGAGCCGCGCCTCGACCAGATCCTTCACTACCTCCTGCTGCGCGTAAACCGTGATCGCGCTCCCGCCAGTCAGCTCGGCCAAGTCGATGCGGTGCCTGCGCCCGCCGAAACTAAACCAGACGCCATCGTGCCGCAATCCTTCCCGCTGCAGACGCTCGCCCACACCGGTTTCCATCATCAGGTCGACGGTGCCTTGTTCCAGCACGCCCGCGCGCACGCGTTCCTCGATGTATCGGCGCCCGCGGCATTCCAGGATGATGCAATCGATGTCCATCAGATGTAACAGGTGAGAAAGCATCAGGCCGGCAGGTCCCGCGCCGACAATACCTACTTGGGTTCGCATGTATGTTTTCCTAACTTACCAGTCGAGCGGCGGGCGCGTAGAATTAAAGTAATGGGTTCCAGTCTCGACGCTTGGCCGGAGCTTCCGCTGGCCGCCTGGCAGGACACTTACGACACGCTGCACATGTGGACTCAGATTGTCGGGAAGATCCGCATGACGCTTACGCCCCTGATCAATCACTATTGGAACGCGACGTTGTATGTAAGCGCGCGCGGGCTGACCACGTCCGCGATTCCGTATCCGCGCGGATTATTCGAAATCGAATTTGATTTTATCGGGCACAAATTGGTGATCCAAACCAGCGAGGGGGACATTCGGACTCTGGAGCTTGCGCCCCGCACCGTCTCCGATTTTTATGCAGAGGTAATGAGCACGCTGGCGGCGCTCAAAATCGACGTGCGGATTCACGCGCATCCCGACGAGGTAGCGAATCCGATTCCTTTTGCCGACGATCGAACGCACAAGTCCTATGATGGGGAGTACGTCGACCGCTTCCGGCGCCTTCTGATCTCTGTTGACAAGGTGATGCAGAACTTTCGAGCGCGGTTCATTGGTAAGTGCAGCCCGGTGCATTTCTTCTGGGGCAGCTTCGATCTCGCGGTGACGCGATTTTCGGGGCGGCTTGCGCCGAAGCGGTTGGATCCCCAACTGCAAAAAGTAATGCAGGAGGCCTATTCGCACGAAGTGAGCAGCGCGGGATTCTGGCCGGGTGGAGGGGACATCAAGGGTCCCGCGTTCTATTCCTATACCGTGCCCCAGCCGGAGGGATTCAAAACCTATCCGGTTCTTCCGAAGCCGGCGTTTTACCACACGGGCATAGGCGAGTTCCTTCTGATGTACGATGACATCCGTGCTGCAAGATCACCAGAATCCCAACTCATGGATTTCCTGCAGACGACCTATGAAGCTGGAGCAAATTTAGCGAAATGGGATCGAGCCGCGCTTGAAAGAGGATAATATGGCCAAACAGTGCACACATCTAAATCAAATCAGAGTCACCAAGCCCTCGAAACATGTTTGCGAGGAATGCGTCAAGATGGGCGATTCATGGGTGCATCTCCGGATGTGCCTGGAGTGCGGCAACGTGGGCTGCTGCGATTCTTCGAAAAACAAACATGCGACCAAGCACTTTCATGCTTCACACCATCCGCTGATCCGGTCGATTGAGCCGGGTGAGCGCTGGATCTGGTGTTACGTGGATGAAATCGCCGCCGGCGAAGTTCAGGGCTGATTCCGAAGCTGGCCTGCGTTGGCCAGCCGGTGGCACTCGCAAGCGATCTCCCAATCTTCGTCGGCGCGGATCACGAGTACCTGAACTGGCGAGTCATTGGTCGCGATGTTTTGGTCGAGCTTGGGCGCGGCGTTCTTCACTTGATCAAGCTTAAGCCCGAGGAAACCAAACTGCTCGCATACGTCCTTGCGCAGCGGGGCGCAATTCTCGCCAATGCCGCCCGTGAAGATGATGGCGTCAACGCCGCCCAAGACCGCGAGCATCGCACCGGCCACGCGCACCAGCCGATGCGTATAGATGTCGTACGCCAAGCGCGCCTGTTGGTTGCCTCTCTGGATGGCTTCCAGAATCTCGCGCATGTCGCCGGACGAGCCGGAGACGCCGAGTAGTCCCGATTGCTTGTTCAGGATGTTATCGATTTGATCGGCGGTGTAACCATGGCGCCGGATCAAATACACCAGGATGCTGGGGTCGATGGAGCCGGATCGCGTGCCCATCATGAGGCCTTCCAACGGCGTGAGACCCATGCTGGTGTCCACGCTTTTACCACCCGAGACCGCGGTAACCGACGCGCCGTTGCCGAGGTGGCAGACAATAAGCCGTAGCGTGCTCGCGGATTTGTTCAGTAATTCTGCGCTACGCCGTGTTGCATATTGAACGCTGATGCCGTGGAATCCATAGCGCCGGATTCCCTGTTCGAGCCAGGAATGGGGCCCTGCATACACGTACGCGCGCGGCTCTAATGTGGAGTGGAACGCGGTGTCGAAGACCGCCACTTGCGGCACGGTCGTTCCCACTACGCGGTCCACGGTCCTGATCGCTTCCAGTTGAGCGCGGTTGTGAGCCGGAGCGAATTGCTCTTGTTCGGCGATGCCAGAGCGCACTTCGGGCGTGATCAAAACGCTCTCGCGATATTTGGGTCCGCCATGGACGATGCGATGCCCGATCGACGGCGATCTCCGCGGGCGAATCGATCACTTTGGTTTCGCCTTGCCAAAGCGCACGGAGCACTGGCTCCAGGATGGCGGCCGGTGCGTCGCCTTGGATGGTTGGCGTCGCGCTCTTGCCGTCCGACCTGGTGATCTTCACTTCGGCAGTTCCAGCATGGCGGCTCCAGTCCGCGCGAGCGCTCCAGGACGGTTCCATTCGCGCGGCGGGAAGCGAAGCCGAGACCGTATCCGGCACATTTTGGAACCAGCATTTGAAAGTGCTGGAGCCGCCGTTGATCACCAAAGTTTTCACAGGACCTTCACCTACGATAACCTGCTCAGGTGAAGACGAAGAAACCCGATGCCTCCCCGGTGCGGCTTTTCAAGTCCAGACGGGATTGGGCCGCCTGGTTGGAGAAGAACCATCGCAAGAGTACCGGGCTTTGGCTCAGGCTGGCGAAAAAGGATTCGGGCTTGCGGTCGGTGTCACACAAGGAGGCACTCGAAGTCGCGCTGTGCTACGGATGGATTGACGGGCAGAAGAGGCCTGAGAGCGAAGAGGCTTGGCTGCAGAAATTTGTTGCGCGTTCGAGCCAGAGCATCTGGTCGAAGATCAACCGGGAGAAAGCGCTGGCGCTGATTGCGAACGGAGACATGCAGGCCGCGGGCCTGGAGGCCGTCGAGAGTGCCAAGAAAAATGGGCGATGGGCCGCTGCCTATGATTCGCCCAGTGGAGCGACCGTGCCGAGCGACTTTCAGGCTGCGCTGGACGGGAATCCCCGCGCTGCCGCGTTCTTCAAAACACTTGACCGGGCCAACCGGTATGCGGTCCTATGGCGAATTCAAACGGTGAAAAAAGCTGAGACTCGTGCGCGAAAGATTCGGGAGTTTATTGAAATGCTGGAGAGGGAAGAAAAGATTCATCCCTGATTCGCGGGCTGGTGCTTAGCTCTTGCCGGGTTTGGCTGGCGCCGGCGGCACGTAGCCCTGCAGCGAATATTTGTGGTCGCGGTAGTATTTGCCGGCATCGTTCAAGTTCCAGGAATCCGCGGGGTGGCAAAACGAGCATTCCTTCTTGGTTCTGCGGGCATACTCCGGTTTGGCCAAGCCCGTTGCCGCACTGAAGAAGAACGCGCTGCAGAAGATGCCCGCGAGCGCGAGAATTTCAACAAGTCTACGCATGATGGTGGGTCGCATGGAGCGCGCCACGCGCCTACAGGTGAGTTTACCGTAGGCAGGAGCGTTTCGCGAACGAAGCGGCGGTTACTGTCTCAGCGCGTACACCAGCAACGAACTCCCGGCTGTCACCGAGATATACTGCCTCCCGTTGACCGAATAGGAGATCGGTCCGGAGGACACGCCGCCGCCAACATTGGCCTTCCATAGCAACTCGCCGTTGTGCGCATCTAATGCGTAAAAGTATCCCTCGCGGCCACCGGAAAACAACACATCCGAAGCCGTGGTCAGGACGCCGGCGTCGGTAACATCCAGCATCTTGAACTCCCACTTCTGCTCGCCGGTCTTAGGATCGATAGCGCGGACTGCGCCGTAGCCTTCTTCCTCTTTACGTTGATTGACCGCCGCGCCTTGCAGACCAACCACCGACCTGGGCGACGTACCCACGTAGCGCCTGCCCTCCGTGTAATCGGTGGGAACCTTCACGAATACCGACGAATATTTGTCCCAAGTAGGAATGTAGAACAAGCCGGTGCGCGGGCTGTAGGATGGCGAATACCAGTTGGTTGCGCCCTGAACGCCGGGATAGACTTGCGGGCCTTCCACGGTCGGCTCCATTCCTTTCACCTTCATCGGACGGCCGGATTCGTCCAAACCCTTGGCCCAATTCACGGTGCTGAATGGTTTGCCGGTCAAGAATTTTCCTGTCGTGCGATCCAAGAGGTAATAGAACCCGTTGCGATTGGCCCACAGCATCACTTTGCGCGGCTGGCCCTGCCACTCCATATCGGCCAGCACAGGAACCTGCACCGAATCGTAATCGAGCGTGTCGTGCGGAGTGAACTGGAAATACCATTTCAGTTTTCCGGTATCGGGGTCGAGCGCCACCACGCAATCGCTGTACAGGTTGTCGCCATCGCGTTCGTCTCCATTCCAATCCGGCCCTGGATTGCCAATCCCCCAATACGTCAGATTCAGCGCCGGATCGTACGACCCGGTCACCCACACCGAGGCGCCGCCGTGCTGCCAGGAATCGCCCTTCCAGGTGTCGTTGCCAGGCTCGCCCTTGCCGGGGATGGTGTAAAAGCGCCAGGCTTCTTTGCCGGTCTTCGCGTCGTACGCGGCGATGAAGCCGCGAATGCCGTACTCGCCTCCCGCCGTTCCAACAATCACTTTGTCCTTGATCACCAGCGGAGCGTGCGTCAGCGCATAGCCCGCGTCCGCTTTCGCGACCGTCACGTTCCAGATCGGCTTGCCGCTTTTGGCGTCCAAGGCAATCAGATGCGCGTCGATGGTGCCCATGAACAGCGTGTCGCCCAGAATCGCCAGTCCGCGATTTACTTGGCCGCAGCACGGTCGCGCCGCGCGCGCCGGCACGTAAGCATAAGTCCAAAAAACGCGCCCCGTCACCGCATCCAGCGCAACTACGTTATTCGGCGCCTGCACGGTGTACAGGATGCCGTCCACCACCAGCGGCGTAGCTTCGAATTTTTCAAGCGACCGCGCCTGGAACATCCACTGCAATTCGAGATTCTTTACGTTTTGCGGCGTGATCTGATTTAGCGTGGTGTAGCGCTGGCTCATGGTTGTGCCGGAGTAAGTCAGCCAGTTTTGCGGCTCGCTGCCGGCCGCCAGAATCCGGTCGAACGATACTTGGCCCCGGAGGGCTCGCGGTCGTACTAGCCAGGCAAAGGATCGACAGCGCGCGTCGCGTCATAATTCAAAACCCTTTCAGCGAAGCCAGGTAGGTGACCAAATCATCTCGTTCCGCTTGAGTCAGCTTGTCCCGGTAACGAAGGCATCGGCGATTCACTGAGGAACCGAGCTTCGCGCACATTCGTACGCTGGAGCGACAGCAGCCGCTCCTTGGTATCGAGGATCTGTATCGAGAACGTATCTTCGTTCAGCAGCCGTCCAGTGATGGTTTCGCCGCTCTTGGTCATCACGCGGAAATAGCGATTTTGCGCCAGCACCTCCGCGTTCGGATCCAAGATCGAGAGTTCGATCTCGGCCACCCGCCGCAGCGCTCCGATGTCGCTTAGATCCGGTCCAACTCGCGATCCAACTCCATAGACGCGATGGCAGCCCGCGCATCCGCCCTTGCCTTCGAAGATTGCTTTGCCCCGCGCCGCGTCTCCATTGGGCAACGGGGTCCGGCCGCTGGTGGCAGCCTCGTGCAGATACGCCAGAATGGTTCCCGCTTGAAAATCGGTGAGCTTATTGGGTGGCATCGCCGTCCCCGGGATGCCGTCTTGAATAATGCGGATCACTCCTTCTTCGGTGGACGCACGGCGGAACTTGCCGTGACCCAGATCCACCCCATCCACGAGCGTGCCTTCCGGGCCATGACAGGCGACGCAGTTTGTCGCGGAATAGCTTTCCGCCATCTACGACGTCCGCCGGGCCGTAGCTGTGTTGGGCGGCGAGGGGAATCACGGTCGACAGCGCAAGTAGCAGCCGCACTCTGGGCATATTGCGGGGCCAATCATATCAGATACGACATGCGGCGGAGTAGAACACTCGCCTGGGTCGCATCGTCGCCATCAAGGTTCTAGACGGAGCGCCACATCATTCGCTCACGCCCACCCAGACCGCTATCGCCTTCCAATCGGGATCGTCCTTGGATAGGAATTGCCGCCCTCCGCTGTGAAACTCGTCGCCGCCGGCTTCGTGAGCCAGTGGATGAATCAGAAGCTTGCTTGCTTGGGGATTCGCCCGATTTACCAGCTTCGAAACGGACTCGAAGTTGAGGCGCGATTGCTCTTCGGTCCATGTACTTCCCTCCGCGAGCGGCTGCAGGCGGAAGGAATTGTTGGACGCGCTGTGGCACGCCACACATCGCGCGTGGCCCGCGCGCTTCTTTGCAAAGATCGGCTCAACCGATTTTTTATAGGTCTCGTAGTCGAGGGACTGTCCCATCGCCGAATGAGTCATCATCGTCGCCATTGCGAGTAGCGCGAGCCGCGCGAACGTCATAGTTGCTCCATCCTAAGGCAGCACCGCGGTAATGTTCCGCTTCGGCACTTCGCCCACCGGAATCCGCGTGATCTCTTTCATCGATTTCACGTCCACCACCGATACCGAATTCGATGCTGCGTTGGCCACGTATGCAGTCTTGCCGTCGGGCGTCAGCGTCACCCAGTCCGGGGACAGCCCCACCTCTGTGCTGCCGAGAACCTGTAAGTCCGGAAGCGAATAAAAGTAGATCGAGCTATTCAACCGGCTGTTGACGATCAGCGTCCTTTCATTGGAGGTCACGGCCATCCCATGGGACTCGTTCCCGCCGAAGAGGATGCGACGCTTGCCTGCGGGAAGATCGGGGAGTTTCATCCGGTTGATCTCTTTGCGAGTGCCGAAATCCACCACCGCGAATCCATTGAAGCCGGTAAGCTGTACGAAGATCCACTTGGTCGACCCGTCGGGATTCGTCAGAAACGCCATCGGACGGATTCCCTGGTCCATCTCGAGGGACCAGGCTGGCGTCTCTGTCTTTTGATCGATCACAGTGATGGTTTTCGATTGAATAGAGCCGGTGATTATATACTTGCCGTCGGGCGTGACATACGTGTTGTGCAAGGCGCCTTTCACCGGAATGCTCTTGACCTTTTCGAGAGTAGTGGTGTCGATGACATCCACGGAGCCCGGCGCCACCGCAATGGAGACGTACACGCGCCGCCCATCCTTGCTGATCGCGATGTTATTTGGGTGGCCGCTGAGTGGGATGCTGCGCTTGATCTCCAGAGTTTTTCGATCCACAACATCGAGCGTGCTTCGCCCTTCATTACTGATGTAGTAATTGCTTCCGTCCGGTGCGGCGGCCGCGCCATGGTTCACCTCGATGCCCGAGATCGTTCCGACCACTCTGTTGGTCGCCGGATCGATGATGGAGACGTCGTCTCCAGCGCTATTAGTCTGGATGATACGAACCGTGCTCGCAGCCAGGGGCAGAACGAAGAGCAGTCCAAGATACATCGAACGTGGCATAGTCAGCTCTCTTTCACGAAGCCAGGTGATTGGAATTATACAGCGAATGCGGCCCGGAGTTGAGGGGTCGGCGGAAGCGGCCGGGCCCCCGTTTGACTGCCGGCCCCGGGCACGATAGCATACCCTTTCGCATCGAAACACGCAAGCGATCATTGTTTGGAGGTCTCCTCGATGAGATTTGGCGCAGCATCCATGGTTGCGTTGGCGGTTGGGGTTTGCGTGCTTTGCTCGTCCTCTCCCCTGATGGCGCACCATTCCTTTGCGGCCGAGTATGACTCCAACAAGACCATAACGGTTCATGGCGTCGTGCAAAAAGTCGCCTGGGTGAATCCGCATGCCTATGTTTGGGTGGACGTGAAGGACGAGAGCGGAAAGATGGTCACATATGCCTTCGAATCGCTCAGTCCGAACGCGCTTATGCGTGGCGGCTGGACTAGGAATTCACTGAAAGCCGGGGATCAGGTGACGGTGGATGGATACCTGGCGAAGGACGGCAAGCCGCTCGCTGACGGTTCAATCCATGCCAACTCGAAATTGATCACCTTGGCCGATGGCCGCAAGGTATTTGCAGGGTCGTCAGCGGACACGGCGCCGCCTTCCAAGTAATCCGGGCGGATACTCATTGTGAAAACGCGAACCATGAACTGGGTTGTTGCCGCAATGGTGGTGGCCGCGCTGGGATGCTCTACCAGCGCCGCTCAGGATCAGACCGGGAAGTCCGACCCTGCCCGTCCGGGACCTGCAGCAACCCGCAAGGGCAGTGCTCCCGAGGGGCCAACCCCGCAGACGCCGGACGGCAAACCGGACCTCTCCGGTGTTTGGACGCCCACCAACTTCATGAGCATGGGCGGGCAACCTTCTCTAACTCCATGGGCCGATGCTTTGTACAAAGAACGCCGCGCGAATTTGAGCAAGGATGATCCGGAAGGACGCTGCTTGCCTGCGGGCGTGCCGAGAATTTCCCCCTTTCCGATGAAACTGGCTCAAACTCCGGCCCTGGTCCTGATGCTCGATGAGGGCAACACGCACAGCTTCCGCCAGTTTTTCCTAGATGGGCGCGGTCACCCGAAGGATCTGAATCCGTTATGGATGGGTGACTCCGTGGCTAAGTGGGATGGTCGCGCGCTGGTGGTAGATACCGTCGCTCTCAACGATAAGACTTGGCTGAATGGACAGGGATTACCTCACAGCGATCAACTGCACGTTACCGAACGATACCAGCGGCCCGACTTGGGGCACCTGAGCGTCGATATCACTATGGACGATCCGAAGGCGTTTACCAAGCCCTACACATTCAACCGCGCCTACACGCTTCTAACCGACTGGGAGATTCACGAGTATGTCTGCAACGAGTTCAATATAGATGCGGAGCATCTGGTGGGAAAATGACGCCGGAGCATCTGGTGGGAAAATGACGCGGCGCATTTGGGTTTGTCTCTGGCTCTCAGCAGTTCCTGTGTTCGCGCATCACTCCTTTGGCGCGGAATACGACGCTGACAAGCCAGTCACGGTAACGGGCGTCATTACGAAAATTGACTGGACTAATCCGCACAGCCACTTGTTTATGGATGTGAAGGACGATAAGGGCAACATCGCGAACTGGAAGTTTGAAGGTTATCCACCGGTTGTTCTTTATCGGACTGGCTGGAGGAAGGACGTCACCATGAAGGTTGGCGACACAGTGACAGTCTTCGGCTGGCGCGCGCGAGATGGAACCAATTGGGCGCATTCGCGCGAAATCACGTTCGCCGACGGAAAGAAGCTGTTCTTCGGGCCTCCGGCCGGCACAGGGGACGGCGGAAACGCTCCCGCAGTGAAGGACCCGCAATGAGGTTTCCCTTTCTGGTGGCTTGGATCCTCGCCGGCGGCTGTTCGTGTCTCTCCGCGCAAAGCGCTATCCCGCGGATGCCGGATGGTAAACCGAATCTGACAGGAGTCTGGCAAGGCGGAAGCACGCGGAAGGGATCTTGGGCGGACGCCAATTCCGGACTCGGCGTTGGCGGTACCGGGCGCGATGCCACGGCCCCTGCCAGTCCGGCTTCACAGCAAGTTATAAACACTCCGGCGCCTTACCAGCCGTGGGCTGCCAAGAAGGTTCTGGAATCTTATAACAAGCGCGGCATTGATGATCCCTCCGCGTTGTGCCTCCCGCCGGGGGTGCCACGCCTCTCGATTACGGGGCTCTTTCCCGTACAGATCGTCCAGACTCCCGAGCAGGTAATTATTCTGTACGAATACATGAACGTCTTCAGAGTAATTCCACTCAATGCAAAACATGCTGACGATCTGGTTCCAACCTACACGGGAGACTCGGTGGGGCACTGGGAGGGAGACACGCTGGTGGTGGATGTGATCAGCTTCAATGATAAGACCTGGCTGACCGGTACCGGAACGTTCCATTCCGACGGCCTGCACGTTATCGAGCGATATACGCGGGTGGACAAGGACCGGATCAACTACGACGTGACTCTGGAAGACCCCAAGGTGCTAACCAATCCTTGGAACATTCATACGAGTTTCATGTTGCGCGAGGGTACTCGAGTGCAGGAGTATGTCTGTGCCGAGAACAACCTGGATCCGGAGCGCTACGAGAAGCTGATTAAGGATGGCGTGAAATTCACCAGGCAGTAGCCGCCGCGCCAAGCGACGCTATCGTAGCCCGGGTTTTTGGTGGACCTGGTCGGGTTCGAACCGACGACCTCTTCCATGCCATGGAAGCGCGCTCCCAACTGCGCCACAGGCCCAACCCATGCTGCGCTGTACGCAGACGATTTCAATATATCATGCAGGTTCGCTAACATGGTCATACCGGAGTTTGAATCGCAAAATGACACGCGAAGAAGCCTGGGATCTGCTGTGCGAGTTCACCAAGTCGGATGGTCTGCGGCGGCACGCGCTGGCGGTGGAGGCGTGCGTAACAGCCTACGCGCGGAAGTTTGGCGAAGATGAAGCCAAGTGGTCCCTCACAGCGCTGCTCCATGATTTCGACTGGGAGATCCATCCCACCCTGCCCGATCATCCGATGAAGGGCGAGCCCATCCTGGCCGAGCGCGGCGTCGATCTTGAGATTCGACGGGCGATTCTGTCGCATGCCGACTTCAGCGGCGTGCCGCGCGAATCGCCGCTCGAGAAAACATTGTTTGCCTGCGACGAGCTGGCGGGTTTTCTCACCGCTTGCTCCTACGTCAAGCCAAGCCGGAGCATCCGCGAAGTCGACGTAAAGTCGGTGCGAAAGAAGCTCAAGGACAAGGCCTTCGCGCGTTCGGTGAACCGCGACGACATCACCAACGGCGCCGCGGAGCTGAACGTTGATCTCGATCAGCACATCGCCCTCTGTATTGAAGCCATGCAGCAACGCGCCGCCGAATTGGGCTTGGCCGGCGCCGACCCCACGTGTTCAGCGGCACACGCGTCGCCTCAAAACTGACACGAGATCATCGTCGAAGCTCCGCTTTTCCGCGTTTATTCCGCGGCACGCAACCTGCTTATGCTTCCGCATGAGGAGACGACGATGATCGTACTAAAGTATCTACTGGAAATTTTCGGGTTTGCACTGCTCGCTGCAGCCGCCGCACTGGTGGCCGTCGAATTAGTCAAAGTCTATCGCCTGCCGGGTGAGGGCGTCACCAGTTTGGAGGATGCGCTGATGGTGCGCGGCCGGTGGCGCGTGCCGAGTCGTCTGGCTTTGCTGAGCGTGATTCCGTTGCTGGCTGGTCTGAGCATCGCCGTTGTTCCCGCTGGAATGGCCGGAGTCCGCGTCAGCCAGATTTCAGGGACGCTTCCGGACACGCTGTATCCCGGTTTGCACTTGGTGGTGCCGCTGGTTCAGACTGTGGAGACCTACGACCTGCGCGACCAGATGTTTGAGACCACCATGCTGGCCGGCTCAAAGAATGGCGACTCGCTGCGGGTACAAACCAAGGAGGGCTTGGAAGTGGGGCTCGCGGTGACGGTGCGATTCCGCCTGGATCCACATCGCCTGGCGTATATTCACGCCAATTTGCCGCAACCCGTGGAGAAGGAATTGGTGCCGCCAGTGATTGCCAGCGCTTTTCGCGACCTGACGCCACGCTACCTGGTGCGCGAGGTGTTTGCGACCAAGCGCGACGACATCCGGCGTGCCGCGGCAACCGCCATCACACAGAAGCTTGCGCCCGACGCCGTAATCGTCAAGGAAGTTATTTTGCGCGATATTCAATTGCCGGCCGAGTATGCCAAGGGTCTGGAGGGCGTGCTTCTCAAGGAGCAGGAGAACGACCGGATGGGTGTGGAGCTGGACGTCAAGCAGAAGGAGGTTCGCGTGGCCGAGCTCGAAGCCGAAGCGCAGAAAGCTCGCGATGTCAAAGCGGCCGAGGGCCAAGCGCAGGTCACGGTGCTGCAAGCCAAAGCGCAGTCGGACGCCATGCAGTACACCCTGCCGCTTAAGGAGAAGCAGATCCAGCAGACGCGGCTGGAGGCGGCGGCCCGCAAGGAAGCTACCGTGCAGCAAGCTCAGGCACAGGCCGAGGCCAAGGTAATCGACGGCAAAGCGGAACTGGAACGGCGCAAGCTGATGAACGAGGCCGATCTCGATCGCGTTCAGTTGCTTTCGAAAGCGGATGCCGACAAAATGCACCTGGAGGGCGTGGCGCTGAAGGATTATCCGATGCTGATCCAGAAGATCATCGCCGAGAAGTTGTCAGACAAGGTGCAAATCATGATGGTGCCGAGCGACGGGAAATTTTTCTTCGCGAACGATGTGCTGCGAGGGGCAATTCCGTCGGCTACCGCGGCGACGGCCACTGAGCAGCCCGGTCAGGCTCACTAATTATTGATATAACGTTAGTAGCTTATCTGGTGAACGGTGATGAATATTCGCAGTCGCGCTTGGATCTATTTATTATGCTTGGTCCCTTTTAGGGGATTTGCCCAAACGCCACTGGCCGCGCCGACCGGTGCGAATCGCCTCATCACTCTGGATGTGGCCGTGACCGATAAATCCGGAAAGCCGATCCCTGGGCTCCAACAGCAGGACTTCACGCTTCTCGACAACAAACAGCCGACGAAGATCCTCTCTTTTAACGCCGTACAGGGCGGAGCAGCGACGGCCGATCCGCCGGTGGAAGTCATTTTGCTCGTCGATGAAGTCAACACTGCATTTAGAGGGGTATCCTACGCGCGACAAGAAATCGGGAAGTTTCTTGGGCGAAACGGCGGGCAGCTGGAACGCCCCACGTCCCTGGCGTTCCTTTCCGATACAGGAGTCGCCAGCACATCTACTTCTCAAGATGGAAACGTTCTCGTCGGGGAGATGAATCAGAACAAAAACGGACTGCGTATTATTGGCAGGACACAAGGAGTTTACGGCGCCGGTGATCGGGTTCAGTTGTCTCTCGGAGCACTCGAGCAGTTTGCCAACTATGAATCCGCCAGACCTGGACGAAAATTAGTGATCTGGCTCAGCCCCGGGTGGCCGCTTCTTACCGGTCCGCGCATCGAGCTGAGCTCCAAGGATCAACAGAGACTTTTCAGCCTGATTGTCGCTCTTTCGGACGCCTTGCGACAGGCTCGCATTGCTATTTACAGCATCGATCCGCAGGGACTGGGGGACGTGGGTGGGCTTCGCGAGCTACGGTATGAGGGCTACGTTAAAGGAGTCAAGAAAGCCAGCCAGGTGAATATCGGAAACCTGGCGTTGCAGGTTCTAGCGGAGCAAAGTGGCGGCCGGGTTTTCAACTACGACAACGATATAACCTCCGAGATCGCAACCAGCGTGGCGGACGCGGACGCCTTTTATGTTCTCACCTTTGAAGCTCTTCCCGGCGACGGTCCTGACGAGTACCATACGCTCGAGGTGAAGCTCGACAAGCCTGGATTAAAGGCGCGCACGCGAGCCGGCTACTACGCCCAGCCTTAGGTCCGCTCGTCATGCCATAAACGTCTCGCGCCCTCTAGATGTAACCGGCACCACGCCCTCCACCTTCCCACCGCTCACGAGAACCGCTTTATCAAATAGATTGACTGTCGGACATATATGCGCCGGCAACAGATAAAGCAATTCCCCGCGTGATGGCGTTTCGCCGCTCCGCACCTCGATGGGCAAATGTTCCTCGCTGGGCTTCATCCCCACCAACCCCGGCCGCCCCAGCACGTCGCACGTCGGCACGCCCGCATCCGCCGACACGGCCTTATGACCGGCATCGCAAGTCACCCGATTTTCCCGCGGACGGCTCACCACCGTCGATAAGACCAGGGCCGCAGGCACAAACCCGTAGTCCGGCAGCTCCTTTAGGCTGTTTCGGTCGTTATAGACAATCGTCCCCGGCGACACGCGATGCACGAACTCCCCCTCGCGAAACGGCGCGAAGTTCAGAGCATGGGGCATCGCCGGCGTGCCCGACGTACTCACTTCCTTTACCTCGATCCCGCTTCGCTTGAGATACGCAATTAGTTCCATCAGCCGCGTGTAACCCTCGTGGGCCGCCGCTTCCGCCGACGCGTCCGTATGCTGGATCTGTCCATCATAATGATGCAACCCCCAAAAACGTAGTCCGGCCTTCTGGATTCGATCGATCAACTCGCGAACCTCCTCGAAGTGGTCCTCCGCTATCCCGGTCCGATCCATCCCTGGATTGAGGTCAACGAACACGCCTACCGCACTCCCTCGCCACTCATCGATTTGATCGACGCTTTCCACCAGCGTCGAGATCCGCCGATCCGGATGGGCGGCGGCAATCTCCCGCACCCGCGCCGCATTCGGACCCATCAAAGGAAATGCGACCACCACATCCTCCATCCCGGACTCGATTGCCGTCACCAGTTCCAAAGTAGTTGCGCACTTCGCCATCTTGATTCCGCGCGCCACCAGGCGGCTCATGGTATAGCCCAGCTTCGCAGTCTTCAGGTGCGGCCGCCATCTGTTCGCATCGCCATTCATCATTCCTAGCGCAGCAGTAATATTCGCCTCAATCATCTCTGTATAAATCAACAACGACGGCGTGGACAAAGCCTGGGAATCCTGCACCTCATATTGTGCGACGGGGTTTGGCATTGCTCCATTATCGCCGGGCATCCGGCTCCGGTAGGCTGGCCGACACGCCTCCGGAGTTCGTCAAAGCGCGGGTCTGAGTGCAGGTTATTGAAATGAGCCAGGTGAAAGCCCGATCCGTTTTCCCCAAGCCCGCGTAAATGACGGCTACGTTGAAGGGCGCGATATAGCAATGCGCCGAAAGTTCTTCAAATGGTCGATCACTTTTTGCGCTTCGGCCTTGTTCTCTGACAACGCTAAGGCATGTCCAAGACCGGCCAAATATAGGCCGAAGTGTCCTCCAGGAGCGATTTGCGCGGCCGGTGGATCTAACAAGTTGTTGGCTCGCTCCTAGGCTGGGCGATCCAGCACCACTTCGGTGCCATTTTGCGCGAGCATGGCCGCTACGGTTTCTCGCACCGGGGCTTGATCCATTCGGCACTTACCTGTTCAAACCATCGGCCATGCTACCGCACGGTAACGGTCGCTAGGACTGAACGTCATGCATGATCGGGCCCCCGATCGTGCTGTATTGGCAGGCCCGGGAACAAACTCCGCGTTACAGCCGTCGAATCCTGCTAAGGAGGGTGGATTATGTTCGTATTCCGCCAAGCGGTCGTATTCTTGCTTGTGGCTTTGCCTGCCGTCGCTCAGCTGGAAGGATTTGCATCGATCACCATAAAGCCCGCTCACTCAGCCGACCCGCGCAACGCGCGCATGCAAGTGCTGCCCAATGGTGACTTGATTGCGAGTGCGGTCCCTGTGATTAGGCTTTTGAATTACGCTTACGACGTGCCGGTCAACCCTTCTCCGCGTCTCCTTCCCGCTCTTCCCGACTGGACCATTCGAGAGAAGTACGATATCGAAGCGAAAGCGCCCGCCAATGCCATCCCTCCCAGTCTTCAGGACAGCGAACTAAGAAGCCGAAGTCAGCAGATGATCCGCGGATTGCTGGCTGATCGTTTCAGACTCGTCATGCGGGTAGAGAATAAAACGATGTCAGTCTATGCTCTCACCGTAGCCAGTGGAGGTCCAAAGCTCCAGAAGTCGGCCATCACGGAGAAGAATTGCATCTTTGATACAGACCCGAAAGGTTGCCATAACTTTGTTGGCGGCTTGGGCCATCCCTTGAATGCAAAAGCCATAGATATGGACGACCTTGTCCATTACAGTGGGAACTGGACGGATTTGCAAGTCGTGAACCACACAGCGCTCAGCGGGATGTTCGGCGTAAACACGGAAGGCTGGGCTCCAATGCGGCTGCCCCCTCCGCCACCGCAACCGGGAACCCTTTCGTCGGCCTCCCCACAATCTTCACGGTCCTGGGCAAACTCGGTCTCGATCTGAAGCGACAGGAGGACACCTTGCCGGTGTACACCGTGGAGCGCATCGAGCGCCCGGCCGAGAACTGACGATCACGCTCTTCGCGATCCAGAAACGTCGTTGCGGGAGACGGGCGTGGCTGGGCCAGCCTTTTACTTCTTACAACGTGGATCGGCAGACTGCATCGCAGCGATCTGCTGATCGGTGACAGGAATGGGCGCACAACCATGCTTCTTTTCGCATACAAAATCGAATTTCGCCGCGGGTGAGTGGCAATCCAGACAGGGCTTTTTCAACGACGTATTGACCACTTTGTCTCCTCGGTCCTCAATCGTGGTGCCGTCCGCGGAGACCTTCAAAGCAAAAAACTCCCAGCCGTTCGTGTTTGGAAACGCGGCGCGATCATGCTTTACCATTGCTTCTGTCGGGATCAACTGCAGAACGGTGCCCGTGGGGTATTCCTTATTGGGTACGCTGTCCTTGAATATTTGGATGGCTTCCTTAAGCTTTTCGGGATCGGGATTCTGAATCCGCGTGTTTCTCACTTTCGGCAGGTCGACGACGCAGCCGAAGCTCTTTGCGGTTATCACAAGATCGTCAGCCGAAAGGGTTACGGCCAGATAGAGACACAAAACAACTCGCACGATGCGGCGCATTATTTCAGTTTAAGCCGCACACTCCCACCTCCCACAACCCACCGGTCAACCCCTGGCGTAGAATAAACCCGAAGGACCCAGACCCTGATCCGGACCATCATGCGGCGAGACTTCGACGTGGAAGGGAGCTGAGCGGCGCGCGTGGCAGCAGTCGAAACGCCGGTCGCCAATGCACAAGTACCGTGGACCCCCGCCGTCAGTCCCTGGCTGATCGCGGCCACGGTGATGCTGGCCACCTTCATGGAAGTGCTGGACACCAGCATTGCCAACGTCTCGCTTCCGCATATCGCCGGTAGTCTCTCGGCCACCGTCGACGAAAGCACTTGGGTCCTGACCTCCTATCTCATCTCGAACGCCATCGTACTTCCGCTCACCGGCTGGCTCTCCATGCTGTTCGGACGCAAACGCCTGTTCATCGGCTGCGTCGTCATCTTTACGATTAGCTCTTTTCTCTGCGGACTCGCCCCGAATCTTCCCCTGTTGATCTTTTTTCGCATTCTGCAAGGCGCAGGCGGCGGAGGACTCCAGCCGATCTCTCAAGCTGTCTTGGTGGAAAGCTTCCCGCGCACCAGGCAGGGAATGGCGATGGCCGTATACGGCATGGGCGTGGTGGTGGCGCCCATCATCGGTCCCACGCTCGGTGGCTGGATCACCGATAGCTTTTCGTGGCGCTGGATCTTCTTCATCAATGTTCCAGTCGGCGTGGCGGCCATCCTGATGACTGTCGCGTTCGTCGTTGATCCGCCCTACATGGTCCGCAAGACCCTAAAGCAGGGGCTCAAGATCGATTTCATCGGGCTGGGATTGCTCAGCGTCGGCCTCGGCTTCATTCAGGTCATGCTGGACAAAGGCCAAACCGACGATTGGTTTGAGTCCCGCTTCATCGTTTCGTGCGCCGTCATCGGAGTCCTCGGCCTGATTGGCGTGGTGCTCTGGGAGTTGCGCCAACCGGAACCGCTGGTGGATCTGCGTCTATTCGCACAACGGAACTATAGCGTGGCCACCTTCATGATGTTCGCCATGGGTGTTGTGTTGTATGGCACCACCGTCCTGCTTCCGATTCTGCTGCAGACTCTGATGGGCTACACCGCCGAGTGGGCGGGCTTGGTGCTCTCGCCCGGAGGCATCGTCACTCTATTCGTGATGCCCTTGGTCGGCCGGCTGCTGGGCGTCTTTCAACCGCGCTGGCTGGTGGTTTGCGGCCTCCTCATCCTGGCCGTCGGAATGTACGAGCTTTCTGTGCTGAGCCTCCAGACCGGCTTCTGGACCTTCGTGACCACCTGGACGTTCTCGCGCGCCGGCATGCCGTTTTTGTTCGTGCCGATCAACGTGATGGCTTTCGCCTATATTCCACGCGAGAAAACCAACAGTGCAACAGGATTGATCAACCTCACCCGCAACATGGGCGGCAGCGTGGGAATCTCGCTGGTCACCGCGGCACAGACGCGCATGGCGCAAATTTCACAGAGCAACTTGGCCGGCAACATGACGGCGCTCAATCCGATATACGCCAGCAGGCTCCACAATTTGCAAGCCGGGCTACAAGCGGCCGGATCCAGCTCCTCGCAAGCGGCCCAGCAGGCGCAGGCCCTGCTTTACGGTGAAATGTTGCGGCAATCCGCGATGCTGGCTTTCGTCGATGTGTTCCGGGTTCTGGCCTGGATTTGCGTGGCGCTAATTCCGTTGATGTTCTTGATGAAACCGATCAAGGCTAACAGGACTGCACCGCCGGTGCATTAAGCGACGTGTCCGAGGGCTGCGCCACTAGCGAGCGCCGGAATCGCGCCGTGAACCAGAATCGCGATCCTTGGTCCAACTGGCTGTCGACGCCCACTCGGCCACCCATCATCTCGATCAGTTGTTTGCAAATCGCCAGCCCCAAGCCCGTGCCCCCATATTTGCGCGTGATCGATCCGTCGGCTTGCACGAATGGTTGAAAGAGGCGTGCCTGAGCATCCGGAGTCAAGCCGATGCCGGTGTCTCTCACCTCGAATAGAAGTTCGGTGTCGTGTTCGGAACTGCTGGCGACCCCGATTTTGACCGACACTTCGCCGGACTCGGTGAACTTGATCGCGTTGGCCACCAAATTCAACAGCACTTGCCGCAGGCGCAACGGATCGCCGCGCAAATGCTGGTGCGCTTCTTCGCCGAGGTCCGAGGTGACACGCAGGCCCTTGCTGCGGGCCCGGCCCGATATCAGCTTCATCACATCCAGCAAAACCTCAGCCGGACTGAAGTCCACAGCTTCCAGCTGCAGTTTTCCCGCCTCGATCTTCGACAAGTCCAAAATGCTGTCGATGACTTCAAGCAAAGCCTCGCCCGAGCGAAACGCTGTTTCGGCGAAGTCGCGTTGTTCCGCCGTCAGTTCGGTATCGAGCAGCAGTTCCGTCATCCCCAGCACCCCGTTCATCGGCGTTCGGATCTCATGGCTCACGTTCGCTAGGAACTCGCTCTTAAGTTTGGTTGCTTCCTGCGACACCTTGACGGCCTGCGCCAAATCGCGATTCTTGCACTCGATCTCATGTGCGTACTCGAGCAGCTCCGCTTGCGCGCGCTTCCGTTCTAGCGCATAACGGATGGAGCGTTCCAGCAGCCGCGCGTCGATGTGGCCCTTCACCAGGTAATCGGCTGCGCCGGCTTTCATGGCCTCGACGTCAGTCTCCCAGTCGTCATTGCCGGTAAGCAGGATGATCGGGGCCTTGCACCCGCGCGCCAATGCTTCGCGCATCAGCTCCAGTCCATCGGATTGGCCGAGATGGTAGTCGAACAGGTAAACGTCGTGCTGATTTAGCTCGATCGCCTGGAGGGCGGCTTCGTAGGATGGCACCCAGTCCAGTCGAAAGCGCTGGCGACCGATTCGTTGCAAGAGATCACGCGTGAGTATGTAATCATCCTCATCGTCGTCGGCGATGAGGACCCGTAACTCGCGTGTGTCCATCGGAAACCTTCAGGCGTTCTAGGCAGCCTCGGGAGCCTCCGAGGGCAGTTCCACCACCTCGAACCAATACTTGCTCAGGGTCCTTGTGATTTCCACCAGAGAGTCAAACGTCACAGGCTTCAGAATGAAAGAATTCACTCCCAGATCGTAGGCTCGCAGGATATCTTCGTCGGCTTTGGACGTGGTGAGGACTACCACCGGGATCGAGCGCAGCCGCGGATCACTCTTGATCTCCTGCAAAGCCTCGCGCCCGTCCTTGCGCGGCATGTTCAGATCGAGCAGGATCATGCCCGGCAGCGGTTCGCCGACCAAATGGGTGTATTGGCCGCGCCGCCGCAGGTAGTCCATAAGCTCCTCGCCGTCCTCCACGAAATGCAGCTCGTTGGCGAGCCGGTTCTCGGCCCAGGCGTCTTTCACCAGCATGCGATCCTCGGCGTCATCGTCGGCGTAGAGAATGGTAATGGGCTTTCCGGATCTATTCATTTTGATTGGCTCCTGACTCTCGCTGTGGCAGCGTGATGACGAACTTCGCACCCGCCCCTGGCGAACTGTGTGCCGCAATGACGCCTCCGTGCCGTTCCACGATCTTGCGGCAGATCGCGAGGCCAATGCCGGTTCCTTCGTACTCGCTGCGTCCGTGCAAGCGCTGGAAGATCTGGAAAATGCGCTCGCGGTATTTTTCCTCGAACCCAATGCCGTTGTCTTCGACGGTGATTCGCCACGCAGCGCCCGCGCCGTCAGGCAAGGGAACGGTCTCGCTGCTTACCTTGACCACCGGGCTCTCGCCCGGCTTTTGAAACTTCAGTCCGTTGCCGATCAGGTTCTGGAACAGCTGCGCCAACTGGCCGCGATCACCGAAAACAACCGGTAAGTCGGCGGCCTCGACGCGCCCGCCGCGTTCCTGGATTCGCACTTCGAGGTCGGAAATAACAACCCGCGCCACTTCGCCCAAATCCACCTGAGCAAATGGCTTGGTGTTGCTCGCAACACGCGACAAGCTGAGCAGATCTTGGATCAAGAGCTGCATGCGCGCAGCCGCGTTCTGCATGCGCGCCAAATAGTCCACGCCTTCCGGTCCCAAGGTCGTGCTGTACTTGCCTTTTAGGCGATCGCCAAAGGCCTGGATTTTGCGCAATGGCTCCTGCAAGTCGTGCGAGGCGACGTAGGCGAACTGCTCCAGCTCCCCATTGGAACGCGCCAGTTTTTCGGCCTGTTCATGGAGCGTTTGTTCGGCGCGCTTGCGCTGCGTGATGTCCAGCAGGAACGTGCGCAGGCCCGTAGCATTCCCATGCGCGTCTCGAATACGCTTCTGGTGGATCTCCATTACCACCGAACTGCCATCTCGCCGTTTATATTCGCGCTCCAGCGGCGCTAACGGCTGATCGCTGGCAATCCTCTCCAGCAACCCGGCCTTGGTTTTTTCCCGGTCCTCCGCCGCCATGAAATCCCAAATGGGATGACCAATCATCTCTTCCGGACGAAAACCGAACAAATCGCATTCGGCCTGATTGACGCACAACACGATTCCGTTGCGGTCTACTTCGTGACAGGCGATCGGCGCGTCTTCAAACCAGCTTCGAAAGTGCCGCTCGCTGTCGTAGAGCCGCTGCTCCAGGATTTGGCGATCTAGCAACGCCAGCGAATCGGACGCTTCCAGCGTTGGAGTGCCGTCGGCTACATGGCTTCCTTGCACGCTCAAAACGCAATCCTCCTCGGATGTTTAGATCGTCGGCAATTGCATGCAGGAACTTTAGGGCGGTCAACAGCTTCCGGGGAGAGGGCTAGCGGCGTTCCAAGGGCCTAGTAAGCCTGTGCTTCAGGCCGCGACGACCGTGATATCCGCCATCATCCGGTAGTGCTCGCGATAGTGGCCGTACGCCGCCAGCAGCGTGATCAGCATCAGAACGGCCGCGCCGCCCATGGTGATGGACAGCGAGTAGCCGATCATCTTGCCGTTGTGGAATAGATAGTCGTTGAAGACACCGGGCAGTAGCGGGCCCAGGCTCTGGCCGCCAATATTCAGGATGAACAGGTACAACGCCGAAACAACGCCGCGCACCTGGTTGGGGAAGATGCGTTGCAGCGCGGCCGCCGAGATGCCCATGGGCAGTGCCAGGCAAAAGACGCCAGCCCAGAGAAACGCGAGGGTCCAGCGGACATCGCCGAGCAGCGTTCCAATCGGCAGGAGAACCAGCGTTCCCACTGCACCCAGCACCATCACGCGCATGGGAGCTTCGTCCAGACCGCGCCGCTGCCAGCGGTCGCTCAAGCGGCCGCCCGTGTACATGCCGCCGCAGCCGGCAGTCAGCAAAATTGACGCCAAAGCTCTTCCCGATTGGCCGGCGGTCCAGCCGTGCACGCGGAGAAAGTACGTGGGTCCCCAGGAAATTAGCGCGTAATTCGCCATGGATTGAAACACCATCGCGAGCGAAATTCCCCCCAGCGACTGCCACCGCAGGCGCATTTGGCCGAGCGCTTGAGCGAAGCTCACGTGCGCCACACCGCCTTGGGCGCTTTTGAGCAGATTCTTCCGCACCGGTTCTTTGATCGTATACACCAGCAGTGCACCCAATAGCCCGGGTGCACCGACAATCAGAAATGTCACTCTCCATGACGCGATAGTTCCAAGCAACGGCAGCGTCACGGTGTGGATTCGCGCCATGGTGTCCACCACCATTCCGCCGACCAGTAACGCCAAGCTGGAGCCCAGGAACACGCCCATGTAATACACACTGATCGGGACGCCCAGGCGCTCGGGCGGGAAATAATCCGAGATGAGCGAGTATGCCGCCGGCGACAGTCCCGCTTCTCCGACGCCCACGCCGATGCGAGTCACGAACAAAGACCAGAAGCTTTTCGCGAAGCTGCACAGGCCGGTGAAGAAGCTCCAGACCAGCACTCCCGCCGCGATCAGATTCCGCCGGTTGCGCGTGTCGGCCAAGCGGCCCAGCGGCAGGCCCATCACGGTGTAAAACAGCGCGAACGATAAGCCTTGCAGCAATCCGATCCGTGTATCGCTGATGCCGAGATCGCGCTTGATGGATCCGACCAGCAGGCTGAGTATGGTGCGGTCGACGAACGACAGCATGTAGAGCGCCGTCAGAACAATGACGACATACCAGGCGTAGCCCAAGCTTGCTTTGGGCTGGTTCGCGCGCGTGCTGGTTGCTGAGGCCGGGCTCAACTCTTGGATCTCGCTTCCTGCCTTGCGGCGCCACTGATGCTATCGTGTTGCTAGCGGAGAGTCAAGAGCCCTTGTATAACTCCCTTATAGCTGTCGGCGCGTTGCTCTTCGCTGGCTCCGCACTCTTCGGCCAGGTCATCGACGGGTACCGTAGTCGACTCCATCACTGGCGCGCCTATCGGCGGAGCTTCCATTCAGATTGCGAACGCTGGCAAAGTCCCCTACCAGGCCCTTTCCGACGCGCAAGGCGCATTCCACATTGAAGGCGTAGCGGATGGTACCTACATCGCAATCGTGCTCAAGACAGGATTTCAGACTCCGGCAGACGCCACTGCGCTGCGGCGTTTTCGAGTGGGCGCCGGGCTCGAACCCGTCCATCTGCAGCTTTCGTTGATTCCCTTGGGCAAGCTCTCAGGCCGGGTATTTGATGCGAACGACCAGCCGGTCGCGGGAGCCGAAGTGAATCTGCTGGAGGGGGTCGGCATCGGCCAGACTGTTCGGAGCAATCCGGATGGTGGCTTTTCTTTTGATGCCATCCGCCCGGGCAGTTATGTCCTCAGCGCTCGACCTCCCAATGACCTAAAGCCGCCCGCGCCGGTCGGCGAGGAACATTACGGCTGGGCCCAGACCTGGTTTCCAGGCGTGGCGGATGTCAGTGCTGGGCAGAAAATCTTGATCCGTTCGGGCGCGGAAGTCGTTGGCCAGGACATCAAACTGCGTGCCGTTCCGGTTCACAGCATTCGGGGAATGATTCGCGAGATTAACGGCGATCCTGCGCCGAATCTCCCCATAACTTTGAACCGGCCCGGCGAAATACGGCCAATCGACCAGCACGCCGTCTCGGGAAAGGACGGCGGCTTTGAGATTCCCGATTTGGCCGACGGAACGTGGCAAATATCGGCCCAAAAAACGAATCCCGACGGCGTGACGTTGCAAGCCCGAACGGCTGCCACGATTACTGGCCGGGATACGGTGGGCGTCGAACTTCGGGTCACTGCGCCGTTCAGCGAGCCGGTCGAATTTCTGTTGGCGACACAAGATTCCACGTCTAAGACTCAGGGGAATGTCAGGTTCGAGCCTGAGTGGGGTGGTCAAACTCCGGTCAGCGAGAGGGACCCGGCCGGCAATTACTCGGTTGAAGGTATTTACCCGGGGCGCTATCTAGTCAACCCGCTGCCAACGGCTGGATATTATCTTGCTTCAATCACATTAGGCGACCAGGACGTATTGGGTCAGCGGGTGGAATTCACATCCGGGTCCGTTCCATTGAAAATCGTCTACAGAGCGGATGGCGGGTCTATCCGCGGCACTGTGGAAGACTGCGGCAACGCGACGATTGCGATCGCACCGGAGGACCCGGTTCTGCAACCGTTGGGCTTGGGTTGGCTCGCACGCTGCACCGCGGACGGTCATTTCGTAATCCGCAGCTTACGTCCCGGACAATACTATGCGTTTGCCTTGGACCAATCGGACCAGAATGTCGCCGACTTTTTGTCCAGCTTGCCCGGGCTGATCAACCAGGCTGTCAGCGTTGAAGTGAAAGCCAAAGAGACCACCAATGTGGAACTCAAGGTCATAGCGGGGCCGAATCCATAATTGCGGACTCATACCTCCGGATTCTTTGCATGCAATATCGGCCCGGTGGTAACATGGTGCCATATCAGACTCGCCAGGAGAATTTTGGCAGTGCAAATCACCGAAAGTAAGTCCAAAACCAGCACTTCAGACGATTCCCAAACCGGCCGGACGCTGCTCAACCTCCGGGGAATGCTATTGCGCGGCGATTTTCAGCCCGGCGAGCGGCTCTCCGAGCTCCCATTGGTCGCCCGTTTGGGAGTATCGCGAACCCCAATCCGCTTGGCTCTCGACCGGCTGGCCCATGAGGGCTTGCTGGAACCATCGCCCACGGGCGGATTTGTGGTGCGTGCGTTCAGCATTGAAGATATTTGGGATGCAATCGAAACGCGCGGCGTGCTGGAAGGCGCCGCTGCCCGTTTTGCCGCTGAACGGCTGGAGGACGATCGCGAGCTGAAAGCGTTGCGCGAGTGTCGGGACGAAATGGACGCGATGATCCGGCTCGACGGTGATCCGGAGAAGTTCACGGAGCCGGACATCGATTCTTTCGCGCGCTACCTGGATCTCAACGAAGCGTTTCACTCAGAAATCGTGACCTTGGCCAAGAGTTCCATGCTGCGCCGCGCTTTGGATGACGTGACATCCGTCCCATTTGCGTCGCCGAGCGCCCTGTTGTACGCGCGATCGCGCTTGCCCCGTGCACCCCAGATGTTTGCGATTTCTCACGAGCATCATCGAGCGATTGTCGAAGCTATCGAGCAAAGACAAGGCACCCGGGCCGAAGCCGTTGCGCGCGAACATGCCCGCATGAGCCGGCGCAACGTTGAACTGGCGCTCTCCGATGCGAGTATCCTGAGTAGTGTGCCTGGCGCGTCTCTGATCCGGATCCCCACCGCAGTATAAGCAGTATAATACGTGGGGCGGACGCCCTCGTCCGCGCCGGACCCCCTGGTCCGGGCTCAATAACTATGAACAAACTCGTAAACCTCTCCACGCAGGATGGCGTCGCGGTCATCACCATCAACAATCCGCCCGTGAACGCGCTGAGCCCGGGTGTGCCTGAAGGTCTGGTGGAGGCCTTGGACGCCGCGGAGAAAGATCCGTCGGCTCGCGCCATCGTCATCATCGGCGGTGGAAGAACGTTCATTGCGGGCGCGGACATCAAGGAGCTGGAGCTGGCGGCCGCGGGGCGGGGAAGCGGCCCACCCAAATTTCATGACATCCTGGCGCGAATCGAAGATTCAACCAAACCGGTAGTGATGGCGATTCACGGGACCGCGCTCGGCGGCGGCAATGAGGTCGCCATGGCTGGGCACTATCGCGTGGCCGTCCCCGATGCCCAGATTGGCCAGCCTGAAGTGAACCTTGGAATTATTCCAGGCGCCGAAGGCACGCAGCGGTTGCCGCGATTGGTCGGCGTGGCCGCGGCAGTGGACCTGTGCGTTTCCGGGAAACCGATCCGAGCTCCCGAGGCGTTGAAGTTAGGTTTGATCGATCGCGTCATCGATGGCGATCTGCTCGCGGGCGCCGTCGCATTCGCTCGCGAGATCGCCGATAAAGGCGGAGCACTTCGCAAGACCCGCGAACTCAGCGACAAGCTCGGTTCCGAGTTCGTGGACGCATCGATTTTCGCGGCTGGACGCGATCAGGCGCGCAAAACTCGCCGCAACATGATTGCGCCGCTCAAAGCCGTCGATGCGATCGAAGCCGCCGCCACGCTGCCGTTCGACGAAGGCTGCCAGAAAGAGCGCGAGCTCTTCGAAGAGTGCATCGCCTCCGATCAAGCGCGCGCCTTGATCCACGCGTTTTTCGCCGAGCGCGCCGTCGCGAAAATTCCCGATATTCCCAAGGACGCAGCCGTATATAACATCCGCCAGGCCGCCATCATCGGCGCGGGCACCATGGGCGGCGGCATCGCGATGGCTTGCGCGAACGCCGGCATTTCCGTGTTGCTGAAGGAAGTGGAGCCAGGCGCGCTCGACCGCGGGCTCGCGACCATTCGTAAGAATTACGAAAATTCGGTCAAGAAAGGCCGCTTCACGCAAGCAAGTGATGGACCAGCGGATGGCGCTCATTCATCCGCAGCTCACCTACGACGGTTTCGAGCAGGCTGATCTGATCATCGAAGCGGCGTTCGAGAGCATGGAGCTGAAGAAGAGCATTTTCGGCAGAGATCGACAAGATCGCGAAGCCCGATTGCGTGCTGGCTTCGAACACGTCCACGCTCGATATCGATGAGATCGCATCCGTCACCGCGCGTCCTCAAATGGTAATCGGGCTGCATTTCTTCAGCCCAGCAAACGTCATGCGGTTAGTCGAGATTGTGCGCGGCAAAGCCACCAGCAAGGAAGTGGTGGCGACAGCGCTGGCCCTCGCCAAGAAGCTCGGCAAGGTCGGTGTAGTGGTCGGAAACTGCTGGGGTTTCGTGGGCAATCGCATGATGTTGCCTAACATGCGCGAGGCGCAGTTCCTGGTGGAGGAGGGCGCGACGCCCGAGCAGGTGGATCGCGCGCTCACTAATTTCGGGATGGCGATGGGTATCTTCGCCGTCGACGACATGGGCGGCATCGACGTGCAGTGGCGCGTGCGTCAGGAACGCAAGCACGTGGAGAAGGCTGGCCTGCGAACGCCCCTGGTACTGGAAAAGCTGTTTCATTCCGGACGCCTGGGGCAAAAGACCGGCGCGGGTTGGTATCGCTACGACGAGAATCGCAAGAGTACACCCGACCCCGAAGTACACGCGCTGATCGAGAAAACCGCGCGCGAGGCTGGCATCGAACGCAGACACATCACAGACGAAGAGATCATCGAGCGCTGCATCTACATCATGATCAATGAAGGCGCGAAGATCCTGGAAGAAGGCTACGCGTTGCGCGCCGCCGACATCGACGTGATCTACCTCACCGGCTACGGGTTCCCGGCCTATCGCGGCGGCCCAATGTGGTATGCCGACACGGTGGGTCTGAAGAAGGTTCGCGACCGCATTCGGGAGTTTCATGATAAGCATGGCGAGTTCTGGGAGCCCGCGCCGCTGTTAAACAAGCTGGCGGATCAAGGCGAGACTTTCGCGTCATACGATGCGGCCCGCGATCAGTCGTTCGCAGTTGCATGACATATCTTTCGGCTCCCGTTCGACAGGTGCGCTTTCCGCCCGCGGACGTGGGGACATGGCATACGTCTGACGGCGGGCTGGTGGTTCGTCCGAAACATCCGCTCGGCCCGTATCCGGAGAAGTTGACGGAGCGCCTGGATCATTGGGCCGCGCACGCCGGGGACCGAGTCTTCCTCGCCGAGCGCGATCGCAACGGCGAATGGCGCACTGCCACCTACGCGCAAATGCGTGCCTCGGCCCGCAATGTGGCGCAAGCTTTGCTTGAGCGGCCTCTATCCGCCGAGCGGCCCATCGCGATTCTCTCCGGCAACGATATCGAGCACGCCGCGCTTGGGCTGGGCGCCATGTATGCGGGTATGCCGTTTGCGCCCATTTCCCCCGCTTATTCACTGGTGTCGTCGGATTTCGGGAAGCTGCGCTTGATCTTCGACATTCTCACACCCGGCCTGGTTTTTGTCTCGTCCAGTGCGCCATTCCGGAAGGCGATTGAGGCGGTTTTGCCGCCGGATGCCGAGCTCGTCATCGTTGGTGATCCAGCCGGATTGCATTCGACGCCGTTCTCCGTGCTCGAAACCACCCCCGCCACTTCGGCCGTCGATCGAGCCCATGCGGCCGTCGGACCCGACACGATCGCGAAGTTTCTTTTCACATCGGGATCAACCGGCACGCCCAAGGGCGTCATCAACACGCAGCGCATGCTGTGCAGCAATCAGGAAATCGTGCGAACGATGCTGCCTTTCGTCGTCGACGATCCGCCAGTCCTCTGCGATTGGCTGCCTTGGAACCATACTTTCGCGGGCAATCACGATTTCGGATTGGTACTGTACAACGGCGGGTCGTACTACATCGACGACGGCCGGCCGGTGGCAAGCGGCATCCACGCCACGATTCGAAATCTCGACGATGTCCAGCCCAGTATCTATCTGAACGTGCCCCGCGGGTTTGAGATGGTTCTCCCGTTTCTGCGCGACGCCGCGAATTTCGCGATCGCTTCTTTCAGAAGCTCCGCCTCATGTATTACGCCGGCGCGGGACTTTCTCAACCAGTTTGGGACGAACTGCAAGAGCTGGCGGTTGAATCCTGCGGCGAGCGCATCTTGATGTTCACCGGCCTTGGCTCTACGGAAACCGGTCCGGCGGCTTTGTTCCCCTATTGGGAGGAAGATCGCGCAGGACATGTCGGCCTGCCCGCGCCCGGAGTTGAGCTGAAGCTGGTGAAGGCAGGCGAAAAGACTGAAGCGCGGCTGCGTGGCCCCAGCATCACTCCCGGTTATTGGCGGCAGCCCGATCTGACGCGCGCCGCATTCGATGATGACGGCTTCTATCGCTTGGGCGACGCGCTGCAATTTGTCGACGCGGGCGATCCCGGCAAGGGATTCATTTTCGACGGACGCATCGCTGAAGACTTCAAGCTCGCTACCGGCACTTGGGTCAGCGTCGGGCCGCTGCGGGCTAAGTTCCTTGGTCATTGCGCGCCTTATCTGCGAGACATCGTGTTCGCGGGTCACGACGGCCCTTACGTTGCCGCGTTGATCTTCCCCAACGTGGAGGCCTGCCGGGCACTCGTAACCGGTGAGTCGGATGCAGAGTTAGTACGCAACAAGCGCGTCCGCGCGAAATTCACGAAACTGCTGCAGGAACTGGCGCAAACCAGCACCGGCAGCGCCAGCCGCGTGGCGCGCGCCATGGTGATGGAAGAACCGCCCTCGCATCGACACGCAGGAAGTCACCGACAAAGGCTCGTTCAATCAGCGCGCGGTGCTGCGCAATCGCGCGGCGTTGGTCGAAGAACTGTACGCGCCCGAGCCTACCGCCCAAGTGATCGTAATCTAAGAACATGAAACTCGACAATCTCGTCGCCATCGACACTCACGTACACGTGGAACCTGATCCTAGCGGCAACGCCGCTGAAGAAGCGGCGCGCAAGTATTTCGGCAACGCCGGCGTCGGATACGGCCGCAAGGAATTAGCCGAGTATTATCGCTCGCGGAAGATCGGCTGCGTGGTCTTTTCGGTCGACGAGCGGCTCACGGGACGCCCGCAAGTTTCCAACGACGATGTCATTGCGTTCGCGGCCGACAACAGCGATATCATGATGGCCTTCGCAAGCGTCGATCCGATGCGCGGCGCTGAAGCAGTGAAGGAAGCGCGCCGTCTGATTGCCACTGGCGGCATTCGCGGATTCAAGCTGCATCCTCCGCTCCAGCAGTTTTTCCCCAACGACAAAGCCGCTTATCCGTTTTACGAAGTGGTCGCCGAAGCGAAGCTCCCCGTGATCTTTCATACCGGCCACAGTGGCATCGGAACCGGCATGCCGGGCGGCGGTGGAGTTCGCCTGAAGTACGGCAATCCGATGGATATCGACGACGTGGCGGTGGATTTCCCGGACATGCCGATCATCATGGCGCATCCGTCGTTCCCGTGGCAGGACGAGGCGATTTCGGTGTGCCTGCACAAGCCGCAAGTCTACATCGATCTGTCGGGGTGGTCGCCCAAGTATTTCTCGCCCATCTTGATTCAATACGCCAATACGCTGCTGAAGAAGAAGATGCTGTTTGGCTCCGATTACCCGCTCATCACGCCAGATCGATGGATGGCCGATTTCGCCGCCATCGCCATCCGTGATGAAGTACGGCCGCTCATCTTGAAAGAAAACGCCGCGCGGCTGTTTTCGTTGAGCTAGTGAACCTTACTTGTGGATGTTGACGGTCTGTTCGCCCGAAATGTAGGCGATGTATTCGGTGCCGCTCGCGGCGAGCAAGTCCTTATCCTTCGCTCCCTTGGGATTGGTGAAAGGGCGGCTCGCCTCGCCGTCCGTTTTCTGAGCCGGCGTCGCGCGCACGTTGATCTTTGAGTCATCCACCGAATCGGCCGCGATGAGACGAAATCGCCCTTTGCTGCTTTGGCCGAAGAAGTTTTTCTTGCCGCCTACGTCTGCCAGAGAGCCCGTAACGATGGAACCTTTGGCAATCACCGTTGTGTTGCCGGATTGGACATCCTCGAGCACCCGGAAGCGTAGCGCTCGCCCCACCTCGGCATCGCTCGGCACGTCATCCGCAAGTGCGATCCGGAAGGGCAGTCCGTCGTCGAGCTTTACCGGCACCACTTGGACTGGGGCGGTTGATCGAATGGCCGGTGCGGTCGCAACCACCGCGTGGCGGCGGAGCCGGAGCCACGGGAGGAGGCACGACGGGTGTTGAGACCAGGGGCGGCGCCACCGTTTTCGGTACGTTCGAAAGTGCTGGCGCGACTTTCGTCGCGTTCGCAGCGGATGGTGCGTAGGGAGATACGGCTGCCTGGGGCGCAGATACAGCTGCCGGCGCCTGGTCCTGTACAACCGGTGTCTGTTCTTGTGCAGGCGGTATCTGGACAGGTGTGGCAGGCGGCGCGGTGGGTGTCGCAGGCGCTTGGCCGGTCGTGGGCGCGGCCATCGTCGCTGTTGCCGGTTTTTGGCGCGCGGACCGAGCTACCACGATCGCTGCCGCCAGCACCGCCAGACAAAGGGCGCCCAGCAAGACGGCCTTCAGAACTGCGTTCTTTCGAGGAGCATCCTTTTGAAGTGCGTCTTGGCGCGGGAGGGGCCGCGGCCGCGACCGTAACTGGAGCACTGATGGCCGCGGTAACCGGAGGACCGGGGATGCGAAATTGGACCGCCACTGCAAGCGCTCAGCGCCGTTTCCACCTCGGTCATCGACTGCCAGCGCGCCGCGGGATTCTTGCGCAGACAGCGGTTCACGATATCCGCGAATTCAGCCGGCACGTCTGGAGCCATCTCCTGGATTGGCTTCGCTTCGTCGCGCAACACCGCCGACAGCGTGGAAATCCCGGAATCGCCGTCAAACGCGCGATGGCCAGTGACCATCTCATACAGCACGGCGCCAAACGAAAATATGTCGGATCGGGCGTCCACCTTCAGCCCTTCCGCTTGTTCGGGCGACATGTAGTTGACCGTGCCCATGATGGAGCCTTCGCGCGTTAGCGGTGCGCTGGTCAAGGTATTCGCTTCTCCGTCGGATGTAAGCTCCATGCGCGAGGAAAGATCGGTCAGCTTGGCCAGCCCGAAGTCCAGGACCTTCACCAGGCCAGAGCTGGTCACCATCACGTTGGCGGGTTTGAAATCGCGGTGAATTATGCCGGCCGCGTGCGCTACGCCCAGCGCATTGGCCATTTGAGTACCGAGTTGAAGCACTTGTGAAATCGGAAGCCTGCCTGCCGAGATCAGTCCTTGCAAGGTCTTGCCAGGCACGTATTCCATCACCATGTACTGCGTATCGCCATCCGGCAGGATGTCGTGGATGGTAATGATATTGGGGTGATTCAGTGCGGAAGCGGCTTGCGCTTCTTGAATGAACCGCCGGCGTCCCACCGGATCGCGAGTTTTGCCCGGCGCCAGCACCTTCACTGCCACCATGCGCTTCAGCCGTGAATCGCGAGCCTTATAGATTTCACCCATTCCGCCCGCGCCCAGCTTCTCGATGAACGCATAGTGCGAAACAGTTTGTCCGATAAAGGATTCAGTGGGCAAGTTTCCGGTACTCCAGCGCGGTGATCGCATTATGACTCGAAATCCGACACCGGTGCAATAGGGCTTAGGAGCGGTGTACCCACCGGGCTTTGTACCGGTACTTTTTTGATGGACTGGACGTTACGGCGCGGCAACATTTGCAATTTCTTCCAGGTAGAGCGGGCAGGCACGGCGGATGTTGCTGCAATGTCAAGACCTCCAAAGTGGCAACCTACCTGCACAAGTTAAGGCAACTGCCTGAGGGCCATGAGCGAAAAGGCCGGACGGGAGAGGAGATAAGATGCTTTACTATGCGCTGGTATTTCTGTTGGTCGCGATCGTGGCCGCGATTTTCGGATTCGGTGGAATCGCGATCGCCTCCGCGGGGATCGCGAAGATCCTGTTCTTCGTATTTATCGTGCTGTTCCTGGTGTCGCTGATCACTCACGCTGCACGCAGGGTTTAGCGGGAAGGCCCCACGCCACTCCAGTAGACGTGGGGCCCATCGCCCTCCTCCGAGAAGCGTTCCCTCCCTAGAACCGATTTGCGCGATTGCTGTGGGTTGACGCCGCAAATGGCGTTGCGTCAAGGGCCCGCGCCAGCCGGCAGAAATCCGCGATCATTAGGCACAAGGCCAAGATCAGGAAACCGTAGGCGATTACCGTCCGGAATCCCGTATTCAGACCGGAATGTTTTTCGGCTGTCGGTTGCATGTTGACCTCCTTAGAGGCAATTGGACCCCCACACTCCATGCCCTTATTTCACAGTCACTTAGAGCGACTGCCCCGAAGGCAGGAGAATCAAAAGGCGAATTTCAGTAACCAATTGGCTTCAGATTTGCTCCTCCTCCGGGCTCCCGAGCTTCCAGTCCGCTTGTCCGAGAAAGGGTACGATAAATAAATCAGATGGTTAGTGCTTGCTTGGGTTAGCTGAACTGTGGTGACAACGAAGACGGGAAACGAGCCGAGGCTGATGGCAGTGCGCGGCCCATTGAAGGGCGGTATCTTCCCTCTGCCCGAAGGCGAATTTTGGGTGGGACGGCAAGTCACCAACAATCTTCAACTGGACGATCATGCCGTCTCCCGCAGGCATTGTCTGATCCTCCGCTCCGGTGACAACTGCACCTTAAAGGATCTGGAGAGCCGCAATGGAACGTTCGTCACAGGCACGCCTGTAACTGAACAGCATCTCAAGCCTGGCGACGAAATCCGGATCGGCGGTTCGCTTTTCTGTTACCTGGTGGAAGCCAACGCCTTCGCCGGCCAGGAGCAGCTGGAAGCAGGCGCGAATACGCGGGAGCTCAGATTTGAGGAATCGCTCTATCTCTCCTCCGACGAATACACCGTCCTGCCTCCCTCGGCGCGCGCTCTCCACGATCTGCGCACGCTGCTCCGGGTCAGCACCATGCTGCATTCGTTTCGGGGACTTCACGATACTACCTCCGTGACGGCAGCGGAAGTGTTGCGAGGCCATCTTACATCGCTGTTGCTGGACTTGATTCCCGCCTCGCGCGCCGCTATCTTTATCCCCGGCTCACACTCCGGCGATTGGATGCCGAATCCGCAAGTTTTAGCCCGCGCATGCGATGAGCGCGTTGTGGTGTGGCTGGAGGCTGAGGACCAGTCGGGCCTCTCCGCGCTGGCGGCTCCTTTGATCGTCCGCGGCGAACTGGCGGCGGTGGTGTACCTGGAATCAATCGGTCCGGAGCACCGCTTCGACGAAGGTCATCTGCAGGTTCTCACGGCAGTAGCGGGCATGGCGGCCGTAGCCTGGGAGAACGCCACCATCTTAGGGTGGCTGCAAGAAGAGAACGAGCGTCTCCAGTCGGAGCTGAAGCTCGAACACGGGATGGTTGGTGTCAGCGAAAAGCTGCGCGCCCTGCAGCGTCAGATTGCCAAAGTGGCGCCAACCAACTCCACCGTGCTGATCCTGGGCGAAAGCGGAACCGGCAAAGAATTGGTCGCACGCGCTATCCATCGCAACAGCCTGCGAGCGGCTGGCCCGTTCGTGGCCATCAATTGCGCGGCCCTCGCCGAAACGCTGCTCGAAAGTGAGCTATTCGGTCACGAGCGGGGCGCGTTCACCGGCGCGATCACTCAAAAGAAGGGCAAGCTCGAAATCGCCGAAGGCGGCACTGTATTTCTGGACGAAATCGGAGAGCTTTCGCCCGTTCTGCAAGCCAAGCTTCTGCGGGTCCTGCAGCAGCGCGAGATGGAGCGGGTGGGGGGCACCAAGACAATCCGGTTGGATATTCGCCTGCTTGCCGCCACCAATCGCGATCTGGAGCAGGCCGCCGGCAAAGGCGATTTCCGTCGTGATCTGTTTTACCGCTTGAATGTTGTGTCGCTCAAGGCGCCCGCCCTGCGCGAACGTCCCGAGGATACTTTGCCCCTGGCCGAGCATTTCGCCAAGAAGTATGCCGCCGAGTGCGGCCGCAAGATCGCCGGCCTGGCGCCGGAGGCGCGCGCCTATCTCCAGAGCTATTCGTGGCCCGGCAACGTGCGCGAGCTCGAAAACGCAATCGAACGGGCAGTTGTGCTGGGATCGTCGGACATGCTTCTGGCCGAGGATCTACCCGAGCAGATCCGCGAATCGCGCCCGGCCGCCGTCTCTGCCAGCATGTACGAAGAAGCCGTGGAAGCCGCCAAGCGCCAGGTGGTTCTGCAGGCGTTCGACCAGGTGAATCACGATCATGAAGCGGCCGCGAAGATCCTGGGACTGCATCCCAACTATTTGCACAAATTGATCCGGACCATGAATTTGAAGCCGGCGCTGAAACGTGGACGAGGATAGAATTGCGGGTTTTAATACCCGCTACTGGATTCCCGTAGTAATATAGAATTGACATCGCTTCGTCATCATCGGCATGGCGGAGGGTCAGATCTTGCTATTCGTAGCTTACACGGAGCGTGATGATCGAATCCGAATTATTTCGGCGCGCAAGGTAACGAAAAATGAACAGGATCAGTACTTCAAGGAGAACTCTTCGACCGATGTCCACTGATGCAATTGAAAAGGCGGCCCGGGCGGATCCTGACGCACAACCCCTTACCGAAGCCGATTTCAATCGCATGCAAGTGGTCCCGCGCGTGAAGATCATCCGCCGCGCACTACGCTTGACCCAAGAGGAGTTCGCCGAGCGCTACCACATCCCGCTCGGGACGCTGCGCGATTGGGAGCAGGGCCGCGCGGAACCGGATCAACCGACACGGGCGTATTTGACCGTGATCGCTCGTGATCCTGAGCATGTAAATCGCGTGCTCAACATAAAGCCACGCTAAACTCGTTCAGTCGACCGCTTCTGTGGAAGACTTCCACCGCGCTGCCCTACAATAAGATTTTCCCCATCTCATGGCCGAATCTCCCATCACTCAACGCAGCCAAGACTTCGCTGCCTGGTACCAAGACGTCGTGCTTCACGGCGATATGGCCGAGCCGGCCGAAATCGTCAAAGGCTGCATGGTCATCAAGCCCAATGGCTATGCCGTCTGGGAAGTGCTGCAACGCGAATTGGACGACCGCTTCAAGGCCACGGGCCATCAGAATGTCTATTTTCCTCTGCTGATCCCGCAGAGCTTTTTGCAGAAGGAAGCCGAACATGTCGAAGGCTTTTCGCCCGAACTCGCGATCGTCACCATCGCGGGCGGCAAGAAACTGGAAGAGCCCTACGTCATTCGCCCGACATCGGAAACCATCATCGGCCACTTCTTCGCCAAGTGGATCCAGAGCTATCGCGATCTGCCCATGCTCCTCAACCAATGGGCTAACATCATTCGCTGGGAGCTGCGCACGCGCATGTTCCTGCGGACCACCGAATTCCTCTGGCAGGAGGGCCACACCGCGCACTCCTCGCACGAAGAGGCGCTTGAAGAAGTGCTGCGCATGCTGGCCGTTTACGCCGATGTCGCCGAGAACATCATGGCCATGCCCGTGATCCAGGGCCAGAAAACCAGCGCAGAAAAATTCGCAGGTGCGGTCCGGACGTACGCCATCGAAGCCATGATGCAGAACGGCCTTGCTCTGCAGTGCGGCACCAGCCACGATCTCGGCCAGAATTTCGGCCGTGCCTTCGACGTAAAATTCCAAACCAAGGAGGGCCAGCTCGATTACGTTTGGCAGACCAGTTGGGGCGTCAGCACGCGGTTGATTGGCGGCCTCATCATGAGCCACTCCGACGACAAGGGGCTGGTGCTGCCACCCAAGGTCGCGCCCGTGAAGGCGGTGCTGGTGCCGATTTACCGCAAGGATGAAGAAAAGGCGCTCGTGCTCGAGACCGCGCACCGCATCGCGACCGACATCGGCGCGCAAGGCATAAAAGTGAAAGTTGACGATCGCGAAGGCCCGTCGCCCGGCGCCAAGTTCTTCCACTGGGAGCGGCGCGGAGTGCCGCTCGTTCTGGAACTTGGCCCGCGCGATGTGGCTGCCGGAAACATCGTGCTGAAGCGCCGTGACACGGGCGCCAAAGAAGTGCTGCCGCAGACAGAGGTGGCAGCGCGGATTCCCGCGACCCTTGCGCAAATGCAGAGCGATCTTTACGCCGCCGCGAAGCAGCGCCTCAAATCCAACACTGTGCTCGCGAATTCGATCGGCGAAGTGGAATCCATTCTGGCCGACGTCACTGCCGAAAAGGGTGGCGGGAAGTTCGTCATGGCGCACTTGAAGGACGATCCCGCCTGCGACGCCCGGCTGAAAGAGTTCAAAGCCACGGTCCGCTGCATCCCGCTAGTGGACGAATTCGACGGCCCTGGCAAATGCATTCTGACCGGAGAACCGGTGGACCGCCGCGTGGTGATCGCAAAATCGTATTAGCAGCCAGCGCCTACGCTAGTCAGTCGTCCTCGCCAGCGCGCGATGCAGCGTGCTCAGCGCCGATTCGTTATCCCGCTTTGGGATTGGCGGTGCTTGTGGCTGAATCCGTGGAGCCTCAATCTGCTGAGGTTGCTGAGCTTGAGAGACCGCAATCGCAGATGGTTTGATGTACGCCATCAGATCCTCGAGCAACGGTTTGTTGTTTACCAGAAAGTCCATGCCGTCTGCCGTGATCTGCAGGCTGCTTTTGTCGTCGCTCGCAGCCAAACCCCGCTGTTTCAGATACCACAGCGCGGAGCTCAACTCCACCGCCGTGGCTTCCACCATCGTTTCGATGGTCCGCATCGCGATACCTGGAGCGGACGGCCTGGTGCGCCGGCGATCGTAGAGCACACAGAGGATGGCTGAGCGCAAAGACGCGTCGCGCCCGAGCGCGTTAAAGAACTCGACCCCGCTGAACTTGGGCCCCGCCGCCTCCTGGCCGAGGCCGTGCAGCTCGTCGAATTCACGCCGCCGCACCGGATCGGAGAGGACTTCGTAGGCCAGATTGACTGCATCGAACATCTCGGAATCGCCTGTCAGCGCGTTTTTGGGATGATATTTCCGCGCGAGCGCTGAATACGCTACGTGCATCGTCTCGGAAACCGATTGTGAATCGAGCCCCAGCAGTGCATAGTGATCTTGAAACTTAGCGGTAAGTGTGGCTGGCATGTCTGCCTGACATATCGGCGATGCCGCCCAAAACTCCGGTCGATTTACGAGTGCTGCAATTCGGCTGCCGCCCAGTTCGGCCCGGCGTCTCAATTCGGCCCACCGGTGCCCTCTGCGATAATGGTGCTACCCGCGCCCATGCACCGCCCCACCGATACGTTTGTCGAGCAACACCAGGACCGCCTCCTCGAGGAGCTGAAGGACTTCCTCCGCATCCCCAGCATCAGCACGCTTCCCGAACATCAGCCGGACATCGCCGCCGCCGCGCATTTTGTGGCCGATAGTCTGCGCCGCACCGGCATTGAAAATGTCGAGATCATCCCCACCGCAGGCAATCCGCTCATTTATGGCGAGTGGCTCCACGCCCCCGGCAAGCCCACCGTGCTTTGCTACGGACACTATGACGTCCAGCCGCCCGATCCGCTGGAGCTTTGGCACTCGCCTCCCTTCGAGCCGGCAATCCACGACGGAAACATTTACGCCCGCGGCTCCTCCGACGACAAGGGGCAGATGTACATGCACATTAAAGCCGCTGAAGCGCTGCGGGCGGTGCATGCCGGCCAACTGCCGCTGAACCTCAAGTTTCTAATCGAAGGCGAAGAAGAGATCGGCGGTGCCTCCATCAGCAAGTTCGTCAAGGAAAATCCCGACAAGCTCAAGGCGGACGTCGCGTTGGTCTCCGATACGCAACTTTACGCCGAAGGCCTTCCGACCTTGTGCATCGGGCTCCGTGGCCTGGTCTATATGGAGGTGGAAGCGATCGGTCCCGATCGCGATCTGCACTCCGGTCTCTACGGTGGCGCCGCGCCCAACCCCATCACCGGCCTCATCGAGCTGCTGTGCAAATGTAAAGATGTCACTGGTTCCATCCGAATTCCAGGTATGTACGATGATGTCGCGCCTCCGGCTCCTGCGGAACGCGAAAGCTGGAAGCGGCTTCCCTTTGACGAAGCGGAGTTTCTGAGGAAGGAAGTTGGCGCGAGCGAACTTACGGGTGAAGCGGGCTACTCCGTGCTGGAGCGTGTGTGGGCGCGGCCCACGCTCGAGGTCCACGGCATCGCTGGCGGATTCACCGGCGCCGGATCGAAAACGGTCATCCCGTCAAAGGCCGTCGCCAAGATCAGCTTTCGCCTGGTGCCGAACCAGAATCCCGAGAAAATTCTGGCTTCATTCGGCGACTTCATGCAATACAATGCGCCTCCGGGCATCCGCGTCCAATTGCGCGTTTTGAGCGCCGCGCCGGCAGTCCTGGTGGATCCCGATCATCCGGCCATTCGCATCGCGGCCCAAGCGTTCAGCGATGTGCTCGGCAAGCCCACCGTGTTCACGCGCAATGGCGGTTCCATTCCGGTGGTCGGCGATTTCGCCACGTATCTGGGCGTTCCTACCATCCTGATGGGTTTCGGCCTTCCCGACGACGGGCTGCATTCGCCCAACGAGAAATATCAGCTCGCCAATTACTACACTGGCATTAAAACCATCGCGCATTTCTTCGAACAATACGGTACGCAGGCTGCTGCCGAGCCGCGGCTTACCGAGCCGCGACCGTAAGGAAGCGGAGAACTAGAGGAAGCAAGGCTGCATTTGGCGACCAAAATTGACAATCCGGCGCCTGCTGAGAGCGTAGTTCGGTCCGCCGGGATGGTCTCGGTGGCGATGGCCATGTCGCGTCTCACTGGACTGGTGCGCGAAATCATAATGGCGCGTCTCTTCGGCGCCGGTTTCGTCTACGACGCGTTTCTGCTGGGCTTTCGCATTCCCAATCTCACGCGCGACCTGTTTGCCGAAGGCGCGCTGTCCTCGGCCTTTGTCCCCATCTTCACGCAAACCCTCGCGCAGAAGGGCCGCAACGAAGCAGCAGTGCTGGCGAATCTGGTCGCCACCGCGCTAATCATCGTAGTTGGCCTCTTCTGCCTCCTCGGCATCATCTTCAGCCCGGCTTGGGTCAACCTGCTGGCCTCAGGATTCCATCAGGTGCCTGGGAAATTCGAGCTCGCGGTGAAGATGACGCGCATCATGTTCGCCTTCCTGCTGCTGGTGGCTCTCGCCGCGCAGGCAATGGGAGTGCTCAACGCCTGCAACCGTTTCGCCGTTCCCGCGCTGGCCTCCACTTTTTTCAACATTGGATCCGTCGGATTCGGTCTGATCCTCGGGTACCTGCTGGGACCGCGCTTGGGTATCGAGCCCATCACCGCCATGGCCGTGGGCGTGGTGTTCGGCGGCGCCCTGCAACTCGCATGGCAGTTGCCGGCGCTTAGGGCCGAGGGGTTCCGCTTTCGCCCCGCCATCGATTGGAGCCACCCGCTCCTGCGCAAGATTTTCCGTCTGATGGGCCCGGCCATCGTGGGCGGCTCCGCGGTCCAAATCAATGTGCTCGTGATCACCAACTTCGCTGCGCGAATCCCAGGCAACGGCCCGGTAAGCTGGCTGGCCTATTCATTCCGCTTCTTGCAGCTTCCGCTCGGGCTGTTTGGCGTCGCCATAGCATCCGCAACGCTGCCTTCCATTTCGCGCAGCGCGGGCGTGGGCGATTTCGACGAGTTCCGCCGCACGCTGTCCAAATCGCTCGGGATGGTGTTTCTTCTGACGCTGCCATCTTCGGTGGGACTCATCGCGCTCGGCCGCACCATGATCGGCGCCATCTATCAGGGTGGCAAATTCAGCGCCTATGATACCGAGCAAACCGCATTGGCGCTTTCCTGTTACGCGGTTGGCCTGGCCGGTTATTCCGCACTCAAGGTGCTCAACCCTGCTTTCTACGCGCTGCACGACGCGCGCACGCCCATGTTCGTGAGCCTCATTTCCATCGGTGTCAATTACGTCACGGCCAGCTTCTTGTTTCGCGACACCCACCTCGGTCACGCCGGGTTGGCGCTCTCCGCTGCCGTGGTCGCCGTCTTCGGCGCCGTGGCGTTATTTCTCATCTTGAGGAAACGCATCGGGGGCATCTATGGCCGCAATCTATTCGACAGCGTTTGGAAAATCACGGCGGCGTCGGCCGTCATGGGCGTGGCCGTTTTCCTTGCGAGCCACGGCATCGAAGGATGGCTGGGCGCCGATCGCCTGGCGCGTTTGATCGATCTGGCCATTTCCATTCCTCTGGGTCTGCTGATTTTTTACGCCGCCTGCCGCATCCTGCGTGTCAGTGAATTGGAGCTTGCGGCCCGCGCCCTGGCGGGTCCCCTGAGGAGCGCGGAGTAATCCGGCATGTGGCTTTACCCATGAAGCGCTACGTCGTGACAGGCGGCGCCGGATTCATCGGCTCGGCGCTGGTGCGCACTCTTCTGGCCCAGGACGACGGCGTGGTGCGCGTGGTGGATAACTTCCTCACTGGCCGCGAAAGCAACCTGAGCGAGATTCGCTCCCGGATCGAACTCGACCAATCCGACATTCGGGACTACCCGGCCGTGGCAGCCGCCATTGCCGGCGCGGACGTCGTGTTTCATCTGGCGGCGATACCCTCCGTTCCGCGTTCCATCGAGGATCCTGAGCCATCGCACCAGGTAAATATCGACGGAACGTTCAACGTTCTGCGCGCCTCGGCGGAAGCCAAGGTCGGACGCCTGGTCTATGCCGCTTCTTCTTCGGCGTACGGCGACACAGACGTCCTGCCGAAAGTGGAGAGCATGCCGCCGAGCCCCAAATCTCCCTATGCCGTTCAGAAGCTCGCGGGTGAATATTACTCGAGCGTGTACCACTCCTGCTTCGGTCTCGAAACGGTCGCGCTAAGGTTCTTCAACGTGTTTGGCGAGCGCCAAGATCCGTCCAGCCCTTACTCCGGTGTTCTTTCGCTATTTTTCAAAGCCCTGATCGAGCGCTGTTCGCCCACCATCTTCGGGGACGGCGAGCAAACGCGCGATTTCACTTACGTCGAAGACGTGGCGGCGTTATGTTTGAAGGCTGCCGCCGCGCCCGGTATCGCGGGCAAAATGTATAACGCCGGAAACGGCAACAGGTATTCGCTCAATTCTGTATGGGAGCTGCTGCAAAAGATCGAGGGCGTCAGTTTACCCGCGCGCTACGGCCCGCCGCGGGCGGGCGACGTGCGCGATTCCCAAGCCGACACCACCGCTGCCCGCCGCGATCTCGGCCACGCGCCCGAATTCACGCTGGAGCAAGGCCTCCGCCGGACGTTGGAATGGTTTAAATCGTGCTCGACCTGATCCGCGACACTATTCGCAAGATTCCCAAAGGCAAAGTATCCACATACGGCCGCGTCGCAGATGCGGCGGGGTTTCCAGGTCGCGCACGCCAGGTGGTTTGGGCGCTTCGAAGCGCACGCGGACTACCCTGGCATCGCGTGGTGGGAGCGGGCGGGAAAATTTCGCTAACCGGCGAAAATGCTCTGGAACAACGGCTGCGGTTAGAATCTGAGGGCGTCTCGTTCCGTGGATCCCGCGTCTGGATGGAAAAGCACGAACATCAATTCCGAACTAGGGCGCCCGCGCGGTCATCGCGGCAGGGTAAGGCGTAATGCTTGTCGGTTGTTGGTTTGGATCCACCAGCCAAACGTTCCGGCCGCGAAAGTATTCGATCAACGCGCGATCTCTCTCCTGCCCCAGGTCCCGCGCCCACACCACCGGCGACGCGTCAATATCAGCCGAATTGTAAATCCACTGCAGGAAGTCGTTTGGATCGTTTTTCGGTTTCACGATCACCAGGTGCTTGCCGCCCATCCTTTCGAGCGCTCCCAAGATCCGCGCCTTGTTCTGATTGCCCGGCTGCACGCAACACCAGGATTCGAAATTGTTCGCCTGGGTAAACGGCAGGTGGAACTTTTCAAGGCCAATGCGCACCGCGAGGATCGCCAGCAGGATCGCCGGCGCCGCCAGGACAAGTTGCAGTCCCATGGCGCGGCCGTTCCGCCGAACACGACGCAGCCGGCGCATACATTCCACCAGCAGGGCGAGAAAGCAGGCAGCGGCCGGCGCGGCGTAATGGGGCAGGCTGACGAACTGCATCAGCGCTAGCATAAGTGTGCATCCTGCCTGCCAGAAACAACAAACGCAATCGCCGGCTTCGCCACACCGCGGGCAGCATCACCAACGGAATCGACAGCGCCGGCCCCAGATAGAACCGCCACAAAGTTTGAGTCTTCTGAGCGTGCTGTGCTTCAGTTCTCCGGCTACCGACGAGTTTCGGTCGTGCGCCTCGCGTTCGTAGTCGTAGTAGCGCTGCAGTTCGATGTGCTGAAGCTTGACGTCTCGCGCGTGAAACCAGGGCAGCCCCAAGGGCCATCCGTAGGCCGCTTGATTCGCCGCGTAGGGTGTTCGCAACGGATCGCCGGTGACGGCTTTCGAGTACACGAGCAACGCCGCCACTCCCGCCAGCACCAAAGCCGCCGCGGGAACGCACATCCAGTACACCCGGAGCCTGTTTCGAAAGGCGATGCCAACGCCACCACGACTGGCACAGCAACGCCCAGGCCCTCGAAGGGCCGCGTGAAGCCAATCGCGATTAGTCCCAGCGCCAGGACCAGGGATAGCGAAAAGGACGGCTTCTTCAGGAATCGCGGGTAGGCGCCCAAGAACCAGCGCTCCGCCCAGCGCGGCCAGGCAGCCGCCGTAATAGCTGTTGATCCAATAACTCGCGATGTCAAAGCGCAACACGGCCAGCATCGCGCCGAATAACGCCCAGGGCGGCGGCACCCAGGCTTGCAACATCCAGCACAGCGCGGCGCACATTGCGGCGCACAGCACCCATACCGCGATCCATGGGCGACCGGCCAGCATTCCCAACGCCAGGATCAGCCGCCGGGCCGGGAAAATAGTCGGAGTTGTAGGTGGGCTTTTGAATGATGTGGAGGCTCTCGAAATGCACCCACATCGGATGAGTCGGATTGCTCAACCGCCCGTGCGCCAGGGTATCGGCGAGCAATAGCTGGCTGAATTCGTCGGTTACCTCAGGATGGGGAACCGGCAGCACAGGCAACAGCGCCGCGCGTATCGCCAGAGCTGAAAAGAAGACCACCGCCACGGCCGTCTTCCGCCGGTACGCCAGCTTCACCCAGGCGCGCCAGGCTGGCAGCACCGGTATCCTCGGCGTCACTTTGAGCAACCAGCCACGATAGACGCACAAAACCACCACCCCTACCAAAGCCGCTTCGAGTAGATTCAGGTCGTAATAGAGCGCGTATCCAAATCCGGAAAGAACAAAGATAACGAACTCAAGCATCTAGGAGCAGAATCGGCAGTACAGTATTGGCACTACAGGTTGGAAAAGACAGGCGGGGTTCAGTTGAGGTGAATAAATTGAGGTGGATAGGCGAGGAAGAGGGTCGTCCCCTCGCCTACCCCCCAAATGATAGCGTTAGCTCTGCGTCGAGGCAGCCGTCATCACGCTGGAAATTTTGCTGAAGATGGTGCTGATACTGGAGGCCACGCCAGGCATGATAGCGCCCGCGGCAACCGCCACGAAACCCGCCATAAGCGCGTATTCGATCAGGTCCTGACCTTTGGTATCTTTCCATACTTTCAACTTCAAAACCATATTTGTGATCTTTGTCATTGTTTCTCCTCTCCCTTGCGATGGATTCGTCCTTCGCTATTGGTAAGTTATCACCCCAATCCGGTACGTGAAATCAGGGTTAGCCCCTAGAACGATCCTAAAATCGCCCTGCCCCCTGTGGCTCTAGGTGACGGGGCATAGTACTTTCTTCCCCCTCGGATTTACAACGAGTTAGATTAGGTACTCCAGATTTTCCCATGGATCTGTACGCGAGTCGCAGCGTCCAAATGCCAAACCCAGCCAAAACCACGGTAATCAACTGCAAGTGCAAGAATTCGGCAAAGGATTGTGTTAGCCAGGGAACCATGTAGAGTAGCAATAGCCAGGCCGCAAATGCCTCCTGGTCTTTAGCAGACCGCTCCTCCCGCTTCGCCGCCACCAGCGCGACGGCCGCTACCGCCAACACGCTATCGTAAATCGGCGCGTACGCGTTCACTACCAGGGTGAAGCACAGCGTCGCCGCCCAAAGCTCACTCGAGGCCATGGGCCTCGGCTTTCCACCAAGCCCGTCCTAGCACTCCCACGGCGGCGATTCCAGTGAGCACCATCAAAGCGGTGGCCGTCACATGGTTGCCTAGCAACAGGTGGAAGAACGCAGCCATGTCGACATACTTGGCGCGATGCCAGGCGTCGCCCGCTCCCGAGACGACCTGAGCGTTCAAGGCCAGGATCCTGGCCCAGGCCCGGAAGCCGTCTGTGCCTACCGTCCCAATGGAAATGAGGGCCAAGACCGCGCTTCCCACCGCCAAGCCGCCCACCACGCGCCAGCGCCGGGCTACGAATAGCATCGCGGCCGGTAGGGCCACTAAGGTCGGCTTGAAGAGACACAGCGAGAGCAGCATCCCTGCGAGAAATCGCCGTTCATTTTGAATACACCACAGGAACAGCGCCCAGATGAAGAAGACTACCGCTGCCATCTGCCCGCCGATCCAGGTTTCAAACAGAAACGGAGTCGAGGAAAGCGCCAGCAGAAAGCCGGTCTTGCGGTCTTCCTGCTTTAAACCCAGCGCGGCGAACAGCGTTCCCAAGCCTGCGGCATACAGCACGGCCGAAAATCCCAGCCAAGCCACATACGCCCAAGCGTACGGCAGCAATGCGAACGGCCGGAACAGCCACGCGATATAGGGCGCCTGCCCAAACACCAGCATCTGAGTTCCAGCCATGCTGGGCAGGATCTCATGCTGCAACTTCACGGCCAGCTCCAGATCATAAATCCGGCCCGGAGGATAGCTGTTGAGAATTTTCCCGATGGTGTAGAACCCGACGAAGTCGCCGCCCAGAGGGCGGCCCATGAAGGTGCGGCCGTGGAATCCCAGGACAACTGAGGCGGCACACAGGATCACGCCAGCGGTCAGAGCCATCCAGGACAGGGCATGCGCTTCGCGCCGGCCGGGCAGGGGACCAAACCACTGCCGCCAGCGAGTCATGCCAGGCGAAGAGCTTTGTATTCGTCGATTAGCGCGAAATTCGTCCGCACCGAAGCGATGGTCTCGCCGCGCTGCTCGATGCGCCCGGCGTGCACGTGGCCCAGATCGGCTGCCAGCCGCAGATAGCCCATCTTCTCCGGGTCGATCCCCATGACGCGTGCGCAGGTGGCATCTACCGCCACTAGGTCGCGTCCCATCACCAGCACCCCGGCGGGTTTGGGCGTGCCCTGGATGGGCCCATTTCCTTCCATGCCTATCACCCCGTCCACAATGGCAAACGCCTTGTGGCCGAACTGGCGATTCAAGGCCACGATCGAGTCATCAATCCCGAGGTAGTGCAGCTTGTTCTTCGGCCATCCATACACCGATCCCGGAACGATGCCAAAGAAATTCTTCATCGACAGTGTGGCTCCGGCCCAATGATGCGTCTTCATTTTGGCGAGCGACACGATCAAATCGGCGCCTAGCACTGTGTTGGGAAAGTAAAACTCCGCTTCGCCCCCGAAGCCTCGCACCGGCGACACATCGTCCCGATTCAGATCCGTAAAAATGTGATCGAACTTCGGTACACTCGCGCGATAGCGTGCGTCGTCTGCCAGATCCAGCGTGTCGCGCCGATGCCCCGGTCCTTCGCCGATCTTCACCTCGAGCGCGCCCAGCCGCTGAAATACCTCGAGCGCCGCAGCAATCACGGCGGCATCGGTATTGATCACCGTGGCAGCGTCAAACTCCACCAGGTTGGGCTTCAGCAACACCCGCTTGCCGCGCACATCCAAGCGGCACTCCCGGATCCCCTCCAGCATGCGGCTGACGAGATCGTCGGAATACGAGCGCGCCCGCACGATCGCCACGGCCGAATTGCCCGAGGGCCCATCCGGCAATTTGGGCGGTTTTTGCAGCTTGATCCCGGCGTAAGTTCCGGCTACGGCAGCTGCCGAGAACCCCACAAACTTCCGGCGTGTCATGCGTGACCTCCCGCTTCGCGTCCCATGGTGAATAGCCGGTAGTTGCCTTCGGGATGTCCCAGAGCCTGGACGCCTGCCAGCATCACGTCGCTCGATGCCCACTGGTTCTCCGCCGGTGTTTCTACCTGATGGCCGTGACAGCGCAGCGCTATTTCGAGCCAGGCTTTCGCCAGCGACGATTTGGTCTCTCCTCGAAATCTGCGCGCTACTTCCAGGGCTCCGGCTAGTTCCTGCTCGCTGCGCCCTTCCAGACCGAGCAACGCCAAGCCGGTGGTCTCAGGATAAGAAGGCAGGTCGAAATTCAGCACGTTCGGATTCCCGCAGTTCCAGCCGCCATCGCTGCAGCGCCGGCTCAAAACCAGTTGCTCGCCTTCCCGAACGCGGTGTTCAATTTCAGCCGTCCGGTATCGGCCCGCGACCTTTTTTAGTGCAACCAGCGTGTGCGCAGTCGGCTCAATCCACGACGCGTTGCCCTGGCGCCAAGGCCAGCCCTCATGCGACACGTCGAGTTTAGTCTTGATCAAATGGAAAAACGAAGCCACGCGCATCGAGACGTCGTGCTCGGCGCCCACCTCTCGCAGTAACCAATTGACCGAGCTGTGGACACTCGGGTCGTCGACACCGCGAACGCTGGCTAAAGTAATCGCGTGCGCCGTCACCCAAGTTCCTTCGCGAACTTGCCCGCTCGGCCGAAAACTCCCATCCGCCAATTGCCAGGACCGCAGCAAACGCCACGCCCGGTCCAGATCGGCTTCCGATTCCCTGCGGCCATGCAACGCCAGCATCGCGTAGGTGGTTGGCTCAAACCACGATCCCTTGCCAGGAAAATATCCCCAGCCGCCATCCGGGTTCTGAGTCTTGCGCAGGAACTCCAGCCGCGATTCCAGATACACTCCGCCCACGGAAAGAATATCGGCGGATGCGGGTTAAAGCTTTAGCGGAGTTGCAGTTCCAAGAAAATAGCGCCGGGCGTCGGGTCGCTCGCATATGCCTCGACACGCTCAAAACCGAGGCGTACATAAAGGCTCAACGCTTCGTTCATGCTGGGTAAGGTATCAGCATAAAGGGACTGGTACTTCAGCTCTCGCGCCCGTTCGATTACCCCCTCTAGGAGCTGCCGGCCAAGCCCTTGCCGGCGAAAGGCCGGGCGCAGATACAGGCGCTTGATTTCACCCGCGCGACCATTCAATCGCCGCAGCGCGATGGTTCCTGCCGCAGTCGTTGCGCTCCAAGCCAACAGCAACACTCCGCCATCCTCACTGTAAGCTCCGGGCAGTCCCTTTAATTCTTCACCAAAGCCCTGAAAATCATCCCCTAAGCCTATGGATTCCCAGTACTCCCGCCAAAGCTCGCGGATCGCGGCAAGGTCGCCAGGACCCTCGACGGGGCGGATCATATGAGTATCCCTCCATGGTGAGTGCCCCTGCATCGGCCCTTAATGCCCGCCACGAAACAGCGAAAACAGCTCGATCACCAGAATCGCCACCACCATCGCTTCCAGGACGAAGGCCCGGGCTTGATGAAACTCGGTCATCATGAACTCGTAGAGCTCGCCCGCGGTTCGCAGCTTCTCCTCCACCAGGTTGCGGTAATCGGTGACGCCCACGCGAGCCGCCGCGATCCGATAGGCCCGCGCGTAAAACATGTCGCTCAGGAACTTGATGGCGTTATCGGTGCGCTCGGTCAGCTCACGCACGTCTAACCTCAGCGTATTCAGCCGCTCGGCCTCGCGCGCCATCCTCCAGCGCCGGAAAAATCCGCCGCGGTGCTCTAACGTTTTATACACGTTCTCGAGAACGCGCGTCAGGACATCGTCATAGTGCCGGAACTCGAGCAACTGCGTATTCGCGTATTCGAGCAACTGGATGGTCGGCGCGGCGCCTTCCAGGGTGTCGTAGACCAGCGCCGCCACCCAGCCAGTGACCAACAAATCGGTCGGATAATACGACAGCTCGATTGGAGCACTTCGTTGCGCTCGCTCTCGGCCAGCGGCTGCGATTCACCGCGCACAATTTGCGCGATTTGTTCGCCGCGTTTCGCGAGCATTACGGGAGCCGTCAGCGGCGCCCGTCCTCATCCAAGGCCTCGCGTAAATGAATGATGTAATAGTCTTCGCTCAGGCGCGCTGGATAAGCCTGCACCAGAGCCGGCGCCGCCCGCTCCATGCGCGCCTGGATCAGCTCCGCCGTTCGCCGCTCGATCTCCGGCGCGAGAATCCAACGGTTCGACAAGCGGATCAATTGCTCCCAATCCGCCTCGAATTCCATCTTCAACTCGACACTGGCAACGCCATAGTCGAAGTACTTGATGCGGGCCTCGAAATGCTCGCCGGTATCGAGCGCCAGCGGCGCTGGGTACTCGATGGCGGGGGGACGCTCGAAGCGCACGTACTCGGGCGCCGGATGCTTGAAGCTGGGCTGCGGCCGCGCGGTCTCGGCGCTCACCAGGTCGCGCAGCTTGTCGATGCGGATCTCCTCGGCCACGTCGTACAACACGAACACCCAGAACGACCCGCGTAGCGGAGCCATGCCTGTATTGTAAGTGGGCCGCCTATTTATCGGTTGCGGTGTGGTCCAGGGCCGTGTAGTCCAGATAGATATTGCCGAGGTTCGGCAAGGATGCCGATTGCTCCAGAGTCATAACGATCGAAGTGGAGGGAAATTTCCAACGAACAGTTTTGATCAGGCGGAAGTTCTCGCCTCTTGTCACTTCCTCATGGGCCGGATCGCCGTATTGTTGGATCAGCGCGCGCTTGAGCGTGTCGAAATCTTGAGACCCGGCCGAGGGCGCGGCGCTTGGAACCCCAAAAAACGACCACAGCCTCACCAGCGTGATTCTTCCCGCCGCTTCCCTGGCGCCCACCTGCACACCCATCTCGACGCCGCCAATCTTCACCGGATTGAGGTACAGCAGCGTCCAATTGTCTTTGTTCTCAGGTTCGGTATGAATGTCGTAGGCAGAGCGGGCCTCGGCGATGGTCATGCCCCACCGGATCTTGTCCCAGCCGCTGACATCATTGGGCTTTGTCTGTCCGTACAGCGCAACAGCGAGCGCGCCAAGCGCACCTAAGCGAACGGCAATCATTTTACGCCTGACATCACTTCACGCCACCCATCAGTCTCACGGTCGGCTTCACCAAGACCACCAGCACCAGCGCCGCTCCGAATGAAATGCACGCGACTACTCCGAAAAGCGTGGGTAGCGGCATGGATTCATATAGCGACGCCGCGGTCCCAGCCAGATAATCGCCGATACTGAGGGAGACGAAAAACAAACCCATCATCATTCCCGCCACGCGCGCGGGCGCCAGCTTCGACATCGCGCTCAATCCCACCGGACTCAGGCACATCTCGCCCACCGTTTGCAGAAAGTAGGTGCCGGTCAACCACCACGGTGAAACCAGTGCTCCTGTTAGCGTCGCTCTCGCCGGCGGAATCAGAATCGCAAATGCGATTCCTCCGAACACCAAGGCCCAAACGAACTTGGCCGGGCTGGAAGGCTCCCGTTTGCCTAGCGCGATCCATAGCCACGCGAACATCGGCGCCAGAATCATCACGAAAAGCGCTGGAACGAATTGGAACCAGCTGGCTGGGAAATTGAATCCAAATACGACGCGATTTGTGCTGCGCTCGGCGAAGAGGCTCAACGACGAGCCGGCCTGCTCATACGCCGCCCAAAACACCGCCGACGCCACGAACAGCACCAGAACCGCGCCCGAACGTTTGCGTTCGGCCGACGACCAACCGCGGCCCAACAGCAGCCAGGCGAAGATTCCCGCCGAAACGATAATCAAAACCAGGCCTAGCCCCGCTGAGACGGCCTGCGCGGTGATCTCCAATCGTCCCGTCGCCGCGAGCAATCCAACGGTTCCCAGAATGAGTGCGCTGGCTACTGCGACCAGCGTGGTATTCCGCTTCAGAAGCCGGCCCGCCTCCGGACTCTTGGGCGCCACCGGATGGAGTCCCGCGGATCCGAGGTACTTGCCGCTCAACATATATTGAATCAGCCCGGCCACCATCCCCAGGCCCGCCACGCCAAAGCCCAGCCGCCAACCGACCCGCTCGCCTACCCATCCGACAGCGAGTGGCGCAAGCAGCGCGCCCAGGTTGATGCCCATGTAGTAAATGGAGAACGCTGAATCGCGCCGCCGATCGCCTGGCGCATAGAGCAGCCCAACCATGGTGCTCGCGTTGGGTTTCAGCAGCCCGGTTCCAATCATCAACAGACCCAGGCCCGCGTAAAACCCCTCCACTCCCGGGCTCATTAGGAAGGCTTGCCCGGCCACGATCAGAATCCCGCCATACAGCACGGCTCGACGCTGCCCTAGGATTCGATCCGCTACCCATCCGCCCGGCAAGCTCAGCAAGTAGACCATGGCCGTGTAGAAGCCGTAAATCGCGCCCGCCTGCACCACCGGAAAACCCAGACCGCCCCGCGCCACACTGGCCGTCATGAACAGGATCAGGAGCGCGCGCATCCCGTAATAGCTGAAGCGCTCCCACATTTCGACGAAGAAGAGCGTCGCCAATCCGCGCGGATGTCCGAAAAAGCTGGTGTCCGCGCGAGCGGCTGCGGCCGTTGGTTGCATGTCTAATCAGAATACAGAATTCAGAAGTCAGAATTCAGAATTAAAAGCCCGGGGAGGGGATTCTGACTTCTGGATTCTCTCCCTTAGTAACCTCGCTGGTTGCGGTGGAGTCCTGACGTTAGTACGATAGATCCTTCGTACACTTTCCGGGAGGAAGAGAACATGAAGTTTTGGTCGAGCCGGCTGACCCTGGCGGTCGCTGGGATGACGGTCGCCGGGCTGGCGTTGGCTAGCCACGCGGCGGCACAAGAAAAACCCAAGACAGCTGGCGAGGTCTTCAAAAACGTTACCACCAGCCCGCTCAAGGGCCTTACGGTGGATGAGTTCATGGGAAGTATGGGAGTGATGGCGGCGGCCCTGGGCTGGGATTGCGCGGACTGTCATGAGGGCGCCGGCACCGACAAAGTCATTTGGGAAGCCGACACGCCGCGAAAAGTTATGGCCCGCAAGATGACCGAGATGGTCGCCGTGATCAACAAAAACAATTTCGGCGGAGTGCCGCTGGTGTCGTGCTGGACCTGCCATCATGGCCGCGACATCCCCGCCACCAGCATCGCGCTGGATCATCTTTATGCTGAGCCCAATGACGAGCGGGATGACATCGTTCCGAAAGACCCTCAACCGCAAGTCAGTGCGGAACAGGTTCTCGACAAATATATTCAAGTGCTGGGCGGCGCACAGAAATTGGCCGGCCTCACCAGCTTTATCGCCACTGGAACCCAAGAAGGGTACGTGGATGTGAAGGGCGGCGGCCAGTTCCAAATCTTCGCGAAAGCTCCGGATTCGCGTACCGTGCAAATCAGGTTTCCGGACGCGCCTGATCGCGGCGACCAGACCCGGTCTTTCGACGGCAAAACCGGCATCGGTTGGGTAACCACACCGCGCGCGTTGCTGGGCGAGTATCAGGTCACCGGCAGCGAGTTGGACGGCCTCAAGCTGGATGCTGAACTGTCCTTCCCAGGGCAGATCAAACAGGTCCTCACCAATTTGCGGATCGGCTACAACGAATCCATCGACGGCAAAGAGGTGCAAGTTGTCCAAGGCAACGGCCCGCGCAACCTGCTGGCGACGTTGTTCTTCGATAAGTCGTCGGGCCTGCTGGTGCGGATCATACGCTATAGCCGGACGCCTATCGGCCGCGTACCGACGCAAGTGGATTACTACGATTATCGCGACGTCAACGGAATCAAGTTCCCGTTTAAATACAAATTCTCGTGGCTGGACGGACGGGATTCCTTCACCATAACCGACGTGAAGACGAACGTCCCGATCGACGAGTCGAGGTTCGGCAAACCGTCACTAGGAAAGTAAAACGAAGTTTAGCCGCCGATGGACGCGGATTCGTCTGTCGGCGGCCGCACCTGTCACAATCTCGGGGAGTGTCACAATAGAGATACATGACAGGAAATGAGATCCGCGAGACCTTCCTCAACTTCTTCGCGGCCAATAATCATCGCATCGTTCGCAGCTCGTCACTGGTGCCGGCCAACGACCCCACGTTGCTCTTCACCAACGCCGGGATGAACCAGTTCAAGGACGTTTTCACCGGCCTCGAAACGCGCGATTACACGCGCGCCACCATCCTCGCAGAAGGTGGTCCGCGCCGGCGGCAAGCACAACGATCTCGATAACGTCGGCTACACCCGCCGCCACCAGACCTTCTTCGAGATGCTGGGCAATTTCTCCTTCGGCGACTATTTCAAGAAGGACGCCATCGCCCTCGCCTGGCAGTTGCTCACCGCGATTTTGCGATTCCCAAAGACAAGCTCTACATCACCGTTTTTCGCGAGGACGACGACGCCGAACGGCTCTGGCAGCAGGTGGCCGGCGTTCCCAAATCGCGCATCTTTCGCCTGGATGAAGCCGACAACTTTTGGCAAATGGGCGAGACCGGCCCCTGCGGCCCGTGCTCGGAAATCTTCTACGATTTCGGATCCGAAGCCGGACCCGGCGAGATGCCGCACGATCCCGGCGAGCGCTTCGTCGAGGTGTGGAATCTGGTGTTCATGCAGTTCGATCGCTCGGCCGACGGCGTCCTGACGCCGCTTCCGAATCCATCCATCGACACCGGCATGGGACTGGAGCGCATCTCTTGTGTCCTCCAAGGCAAGCTCTCGAATTACGACACGGACCTTTTAAGCCCCATCATCCATCGCGCCGCGGAAATGTTCGGAGTTGCGTACGGCGACGATCCGCGCACCGATGTCGCGCTGCGCATCAACGCCGACCACTGCCGCGCCGCCGCGTTCCTGATTCACGATGGCGTTACGCCATCCAACGAAGGCCGCGGCTACGTGCTGCGCAAAATCATGCGCCGGGCCATTCGCAATGCCCGCATGATCGGCCGCGAGGAACCCTATTTATACGAGCTCACCGGTTTCGTCGCCGATCTGATGAAGCCCGGTTATCCCGAGATGCTCGAAAGCATCCAGCGCGTCGCGCGCGTCGTCAAGGATGAAGAGCATCGCTACGCGACGACGTTCCAGGTTGCGGAGAAAGTTTTCCTCGACGAAGCCAAATCGGCCGTCGGCGGCGTTCTTCCCGGCCCCGCTTCGTTCAAACTTTACGACACATTCGGTCTCGCGCTCGATGAACAGGAGGAAATGGCTCGCGAGCGTGGCCTCACCATCGATCAGGCAGGCTTCCATGCCGAGATGGAGAAGCAGCGGACGCGCGCCCGCGCCAGTTGGAAGGGCGCCGATAAAGCGCAGATCGCGCCGGTCTACAAGGATCTTCCGTCCACCGAATTCATCGGCCGCGAAACGCTGGAATCGCCCGTCAAAGTTCTTCGCGTGATCGAGCACGACGGCAATACCGAGCTGGTCTTCGATCGCACGCCGTTCTACGCCGAAGCTGGCGGCCAGGTTGGCGATACCGGCGTTCTGGTCTCACCCGCCACTGGCGACACGCTCGCCTTGGTCCGCAATACGTATAAGCCCGCGCCCGGCGCCACGGTCCACCGCGTAGAAATTCTCGCTCCGATTCATGAGGGTGATGAAGCTGATCGGCCGTGTTGACGGCCATTTGCGCCATTCCACCATGCGCAACCATACGGCTACGCACTTGCTTCACGCCGCGCTGCGAAAAGTGCTCGGGCCCGCACGTCAAGCAAGCCGGCAGCATTGTCGATCCCAATCGCCTGCGCTTCGATTTCACGCATTACGCCCACACTGATCCCGAAGAGCTGACTGAAATCCAAAAGCTGGTCAACGAGGAAATCCTGAAAAACGTCGAGGTCCACACCGATGTCATGGATCTCGATCAGGCGCTCAACACCGGCGCCATGGCGCTGTTCGGCGAGAAGTACGGCGATCGCGTGCGCGTGGTCTCGCTCCCGGATGGCTTCAGCAAGGAGCTGTGCGGAGGCACGCATGTCCATCGCACGGGCGACATCGGGCTGTGCGTCGTAACCTACGAAGCCAGCATCTCGGCCGGCGTTCGCCGCATCGAAGCCATCACCGGCGAAGCGATTCTCGAAAGGTTGCAACAGGAACAGGCCGCAGTCGCGGCAAGCCCAGGAAAAGCTGACCGAAGAGAAGCGCGCACTGGAAAGGCAGATCGAACAGATGAAGGACAAGCTCGCACGGGCTGAAGTCGCGGGCCTGGAGAGCGGCGTTCGGGAAATCAAAGGCGCGAAAGTTTTGGCCGGCGCAGGTTGCCGGCATGGATCGCGAACAGCTGCGAACGATGGTCGATTCGTTGCGTGGCAAGTGGAAGAGCGCCGTCGTCATCCTGGGCTCCGCTCAGGATTCTAACGTCGCCATCGTCGTCGGCGTCACCAAGGATCTTACGTCGAAAGTCCACGCGGGCAAGCTCGCGGGCTCGGTCGCGCAAGCAGTCGGCGGAAAAGGCGGAGGCCGGCCGGATATGGCTGAAGCGGGCGGCAAAGATCCCGCGGCGCTGGCCGGTGCGCTCGACTCGGCATACTAAGACTGTCGAGGGGATGTTATAAGGTGCGACCAGTTCGACGTCGATCGTGGTTGGCGCCGGACCAACCGGCTTGGCTTGCGGCATCGAGCTGAAGCAGCGCGGCCTGAACACGGTCCTCATCGAAAAAGGCTGCGTCGTGAATTCGCTTTACAACTATCCGACGCACATGGTGTTCTTCACGACGCCGGAGCTGCTCGAAATCGGCGGCTTGCCGATGACGTCGCTGAATGAAAAACCCGGCCGCACCGAAGCGCTGAAGTATTATCGCCGCGTAGCCGAATATTACGGCCTCAGCATCCATCAATACGAGCGCGTGCTTTCGATTGAGGGCGACAACGGCGATTTTCACGTCACCGACCGAGCAAGGCCGAGTATCGCGCCCGCAAAATCGTTCTCGCCACCGGCTACTACGACATCCCGAACATGCTGAATGTCCCCGGCGAAGATCTCGACAAGGTCATTCATTATTACAAGGAGCCGCATCCTTATTACGATCACGACGTTCTGGTGGTGGGCGCGAAGAATTCCGCCGCGATCGCCGCGCTCGAGCTGCACTGGACCGGCGCGCGCGTCACCATGCTGCATCGCGGCGCGAAGATATCGGATCGCGTCAAGTATTGGATCAAGCCGAACATCGAGAACCGCATCAAGAGCGGCGAAATCGCCGCCTTCTTCAACTCGCGCGCTGATCGAGATCCATGCGCACTCGGTCGAGATTGAAACGCCGGAAGGCCCCAAAACACTCAAGAACGATTTTGTTTTCGCGATGATCGGCTACCGGCCGGATCTGGAATTTCTGGAATCGCTCGGCATCCGTCTGGATCCGGCACTCGCAGAAGCCGCGCACCAATCCCGAAACGCTCGAAAGCGACCGGCCGGGCATTTTCCTCGCGGGCGTCATCGTCGCCGGAATGCACACCAACGAAATCTTCATCGAAAATGGCCGCTTCCACGGAAAACAGATCGCCGAGGCCATCGCCGATTCGCTAGCTCCCTCGCAATTGATATCATCGACCTCATGATTACCCGTCGTGACTTCGCCAAGTTCGCTGCCGCTGCTGCCGTCCCGGTCCTCTCCGCACGGCCTTTTGCAATGATCGATTCGAAATTCAGCGGGGTCATGATTGGCGCTCAAACCTACAGCTTCCGCGACCTTCCTTCGCTCGACGCTTGCATCGCCGCGATGAAAGAGATCGGTCTCGGCTATGCCGAACTGTGGGACAACCAGATTCTGCCGAAAGATCGCTCGCAGATTCAAGCCTGGCGCTCGAATCCGCCCATGGACGAAATTCGCGGGATTCGCAAAAAGTTCGACGACGCGGGCATCGACTTGTACGCCTTCAACTACAGCTTTCGCGACGAATTCACCGACCAGCAGATCGAGCAAGGGTTCCTGATGGCCAAGGCGATGGGCGTCACGCGCATCACGGCTTCGGCCAACGTGGACATCTCGCCGCGCGTCGACAAGTATGCCGAGCAGTACAAGATTTATGTCGGCTATCACAATCACGACAGCATGAAGCCGAACGAATTCTCGACGCCGGACGACTGGAAACAGGCGCTGGCGGGCCGGTCGAAATACACCGGAATCAATCTCGATATCGGTCACTTCACGGCCGCGAATTTCGACCCAGTGAGTTTTCTCGAAGAGCATCACGCGAAAATCATCACGCTGCACATCAAGGATCGCAAGAAGAATCACGGCCCGAACATGCCGTTGGGCCAGGGCGACACCAATGTCAAAGGCGTGCTCGAAGTCTTGAAGACTAAGAAGTATCCGATCCCGGCCATGATCGAATACGAGTACGGCAAGCCGGGGATGGACACGGTGGCCGAAGTGAAAAAGTGTTTGGACTACTGCAAAGCGGCTTTAGTTACGTGATCGCGCGGCGCTAGCGGCCGCAGGCTTGGCAGCTTCAACCGGCGGCGGAGCGGTAGCTGGTTCCGATTCCTTGCGGCCGAATCCCAACGCTTTGCGTAATTCGGTGTCGATCTGCTGGCGGATGTCGGGGTTGTCCTTGAGAAATTGGCGCGCGTTTTCGCGGCCCTGCCCGATCCGCTCGCCTTTGTAGCTGTACCAGGACCCGCTTTTTTCCACCAGGTTCTGTGCCACGCCGAGATCGATCAAGTCGCCTTCCCGCGAGATGCCTTCGCCGTAGATGATGTCGAACTCGGCTTCGCGGAACGGCGCCGCCACTTTGTTCTTGACGATCTTCACTTTGGTGCGATTGCCCACCACGACGTCGCCTTCCTTGATGGCCGCGATGCGGCGAATGTCGGCGCGAACTGACGAATAAAACTTCAGGGCACGGCCGCCGCTGGTGGTTTCGGGATTGCCGAACATTACTCCGATCTTCTCGCGAATCTGGTTGATGAAGATCAGGCAGGTATTGGATTTCGAGACGCTGCCGGTGAGCTTGCGCATGGCCTGCGACATCAGCCGCGCCTGCACGCCCATGTGGCTGTCGCCCATTTCGCCGTCGAGCTCGGCTTTGGGAACCAGAGCCGCCACCGAATCGACTACCAGCACATCGATAGACCCTGAGATGATCAGAGCGCTGGTGATTTCGAGCGCCTGCTCGGCATAGTCGGGTTGCGAAACCAGCAGATTGTCCACATCCACGCCGAGCTTACGCGCGTAGATGGGATCGAGCGCATGCTCCACGTCGATAAAGGCTGCCATACCGCCGGCCTTTTGCGCTTCGGCCACCACTTGCAGCGCAACCGTGGTCTTACCGGACGATTCCGGGCCGAAGATTTCGACGATGCGGCCGCGCGGGAAGCCGCCCACTCCCAGCGCGTTATCGAGCGAGATGGAGCCCGACGAAATCGCCGCAACTTGTACGATCGCTTCTTTCGATCCCAGCCGCACGATGGAGCCTTTGCCGAACTGTTTCTCGATCTGGCCCAGGGTAAGGCCGAGGGTACGTGCCCGTTCTTTTTCGTCCATGCGTGATGATCCTTGAGGAAATTCTCGTTCGCCGGGGGAGAACTTTATTGTAACAGGACGGCAAGAACAATTTCTACTGTTCGTGTTTTGGCTGCTGCTGGCGTTCCTGGAAATTCTTCACGAAGGTCAGCATGCCCGCTCGCTCGTCGTCATCGAGCTTTCCGTCGCCGTTCTTATCGAACATCTTGAACACTTGCGTCAATCTGCCGACGGCGTCCGGGGACAGCATCTCGTAAGGCAGATCGTCCAGCGTCCGGACCTGGCTCAGGAATTGTTCCACGTATTGCCGGCCGACGTCGCGCTGCAGATCGCGAGCCTCGTCGGTCGTCGGCAGCAGCACCGTCAGGAACACCAGCGCCATTTCGTCCTTGGTCTCTTCGCCCCAATGAATATGCACCGGCGGATGCACTGGATTGTGCGGGTTGTTCTCCGAATTATCGAATGTATATACAAGATCGATTCGCGTGCCCTTGGGCAGGTCGAGCGGAGTGCGATACCGATAGGCGTTCTGCCAGTTGAAGTCCCAATCCTTGATCCAGATCAGCGGCTGGGTGGATCCATCCGGCAGCGTCGCGGTCACTTTCATGTCTTTGCACAAGTAATGCGCATGCGGAGTCACGGCGGCGAGTTGAACATCGCGCGGCAACGTGATGGACGCTTTGGCGACGTAGTTCGCATCTCCGGGCGCGATATCCAAGTGATGATCGAACAATAGAATGGATGTTCGGCCTTTGGTGGGCGGTCCGGAGAAGGCCAGTCCGAGCGACGATTGGTCCTGCTCGGGTTTTCCCGAAGGATGATAGTGGATCTGAATCACCACGTCCATACCCTTGCGAATGGGCTGCGAAAGCGATGGATTGCGAGGGGGCGGAGTCAGGCCGGGCGCCCATCCTCCGATCAATCCAGCCGATGGAAATCCAGGGCCGCCGAAACATGGATAGCTCCCGTCGGGGCTCGCCTCGGCCATCTTTTTCGCTTGGCCGGTGGCATCCAGGAACACCAGCGCATGATGCACGATGCGCCGGTTCTCCGGGCGGAACTCGATGCCGTCGATATACACGTCGTGATCCAGGCCGGTGGGCAGAACGAAGCAGCGATACTGATCGGGACCATCGGCGGGCAGCGCATATTTCACCGGGATGGTCAGCACTTGATCCGGCTGCGCCGCCTTGCCATCCATCCGTGAACTTGGGAGGCTCGGGCTTGGCGCTCGGATCGCCTTCGGGTGCGCCGGCTTTGGCCCAATCCTTAATCAGCGCGATCTGCGCGTCGGTTAGACGGCGCTCGCCCGCGAAATCGCCGAATCCCGGCTCGGCTTTCCAGGGCGGCATGAAGCGGCCGCCGACAGCGCCGGCGATCAGAGCAGCTCGCTTCGAAGCATCCTGGTAAGTCAGCAACGGAAACGGCGCTACTTCGCCGGGGCGATGACAGGTGGAGCAGTTGGCGTAGAGGATGGGCGCGATGTCCTTATTAAAGGTGGGCGCGGCTGCTGCAAGGGTACCTGCCAGCGCGGCCGAGCTAAACAAAATGACAGCAAATTGTCTCATCATGCGTTACCTCTATTTCACCGGATTGATCGCGCATCCGAATGCGTTGGTTCTCGGATGGGGCACGGGCTTGCGCGCCAGCACCGCGTCCAGGGCTTCGCGCAGGTCGAACTTGGTTGGCTTCAGACCGCCGGATGTTGAAATCCTCTACGCGATTGTCGATGCGTCCCAGATAAAGGAGCGTGCCATCGCGGGGTGAGCACGGCCGCTGACGGGATGGTGGTCGCCGCGGTCATTTTCACAAGGATTTGGTGAGGATCGAAAAGAACCGGAAAGGAAAACTGATATTCATTGGTATGTTGCAGCACGTCGGCATCGGCGATGGTAGTGTCCGCCTGCACCGCGTAGAAGGCCACGCCCCTAGCTTCGTAGTCCCGGCGAGTCCGATTCATTTCTGGAACCTCGTTGTTGCTCAAAGGGCAATCCGTCGTCGTAAAGAATACGACGATGGCCTTCTTTCCGTTCCATTCTTCCGAGGAATGAACCACGTTCGGGTGTCGCGCAAGGCGAACTGAGGCCGGGAATGCGCTAACGCCACAGCGCACAGGAGCGCACCGGCCAGAACAACTCGGGGCATGCTCTTAGTTTAATTGGTTCCGAGGCAGTTTAGTTAGTTTTGAGCTCGGCGTATACCTGGCGGACAAACCGCTCGGAAGTGGTGTCGGAGTTCGCGACGGCCGCGTCGTAATCGGACGTGGGTTTGGCCGCCAGAACCTCTTCCACGGTTTTGCCCTGCTGCACCAGCGGCGCGATCTTATCACGGATGGCGAGAATCATGTCCCGATGTGCGACGAGTGCCGCGCGATCCACTGTTGCCCCATGACCGGGAATGATTTTGGTATGGGGACCAGCCATGCCAATGGTGATGCCGAGACCTTCGAGCATCCCGTGTAACGATCCGCCATTGACGCGGTCGATGTTCGGGTATTGGATCGAGCGAAAATAGTCGCCGGTCATGAGCACGTCGTTGGTCGGGAAATACACCAAGGTGTCGCCATCGGTGTGGGCGGCGAAGAATCGGAATCAGGTGCACGTCTTCGCCATCCATGTGGATGGTCACTGGACCTTCGTACGTTACGACGGGCAGCGCGGCAGCGGGAGCAGGCACGCCGGGTGCACCGTTGGCTCCGGGGGATGGATGAGCCAATCGAAAGCGAAGCTCATCGCGCGAGAAGATGGTGGCGCCCATTTTTGCGAAATTCTCGTTGCCGCCGGTGTGGTCGCCATGCACGTGAGTATTCACCATGAAGCGGATCGGTTTGTCCGAAATCTGGTGGATGGCCGCGGCAATCTTTTGTGACAGCGGCGCGAACTGCGAATCCACCATGAAGATTCCATCCGGACCGACAAGGACGCCGATGGTGCCGCCTTGGCCTTCGAGCGTGTAGAAAGTGTTGCTGATCTTGGTGGTCTTGATCTCCACTTTGCTGAAATCGGTGCGGAGCTTGCGCATAGACGGTGGCGGCGAGCACCGCGAATGAGAGTGCAAGAAGGGTGGTTTTCATCGGCTAACAGTTTATCAGGGTCAAACCTGCATGCCCCAGCGGCGGACGGTGCGATTTTCAATGGTTCTGAAAATTAAGGTCTCGACAAGCAGTCCTAATAGGACCACGGTGAGCAATCCGGCGAACACGTTCGGGATCAGCAGCTGATTCTTCTGTTCGAAGATGTACCAACCCAAGCCGCCGGAGCCGGAGCTGACGCCGAACACCAATTCGGCCGCGATCAAGGTGCGCCACGCGAACGCCCATCCGACTTTGAGGCCGGTAAGGATGCTGGGGAAAGCGCCAGGAATCAGAATACGCGTGACATATCCAATCTTGGAGAGGCCGTAATTTTGTCCAACCATGCGGAGGGTCGGGCTGACCGCCTGAAAGCCGGAGTAAGTGTTCAGAGACACGGTCCACAGCACGGACAGAATCAGCACGAAGATAATGCTGCCATCGCCCAAGCCAAACCAGATGAGTGCAAGGGGCAGCAGGGCGATGGAGGGCAGGGGATTGAACATGGCGGTCAAGAGTTCGAGTAAGTCGGCGCCGATACGCGTTGCGCTGGCGAAAGCAGTAAGTAGCGCCGCCACTGCCAGGCCCGCGACATATCCTTTCAGTAGTAACTGGAGGGTGTAACTGGCCGCTTTGGGTAGCTCGCCCGAAGCTATGGCTGAGAAAAACGCTCTGACTGTGTCTACGAAGGTGGGAAAAAGTAGCGGATTGTTGAGCCAGCGCGCATAACCTTCCCAGATGGCCGCGAGGGCAAGCAGTAACGATGGACTTACGGAGCAAGCTAGGCACTGAAAAGCAACTCCTGGAGTTCGGACTCGTTGCAGTCGTCGCGAGTTAGTTCGGCCTTCACCTGGCCGGGATGGGCGCTGAGGATCAGAATGCGCGTGCCGATGCGAACAGCTTCAGAAATCGAGTGAGTGACGAAGAGGACCGTGAATTTGGTCTCCTGCCAGAGTTGCAGGAGCTCTTCCTGCATTTGGGCGCGGGTGAGGGCATCGAGTGCAGCGAACGGCTCGTCCATCAACAAAATTCTCGGTTCCATTGCCAGGGCTCGCGCGATGGCGGCCCGCTGTTTCATGCCGCCGGAGAGCGTGTGCGGATAGCTGTTGGCGAACTCGGTGAGCTTCACCTTTGCGATGTTCAGCATGGCGTGCTCCTCGGCTTGGCGGCGCGGGTACTTCCGGCTGGCGGTTAGCGCGAAGACGATATTTTCCTTCACCGTCTTCCAGGGCAGGAGCTGATCAAATTCCTGAAACACGAAAACGCGATCAGGCGCGGGAGCCTTGATGGGGGTCCCGTCCAGGGAGATGTCGCCTTCGACGGGGCGAATATAGCCGCCGACGGCTTTGAGAAGCGTCGACTTACCGCAGCCCGAGGGGCCGAGCACTACAAAGCGGTCAGACTCGCCAACATTGAAGCTGACCCGATAGGTGGCAGTTACTAACTTTCGTTGCTCTCGGTATTGAAGAGTTACTCCCCGGACGGCGAGCATCAGCTTCCGGGAGCTCCCTGGATTTCGGGAAAGAAGAGATCTTTCCACGAGGCCGGCTGGTTCTTGATTGATCCGGCTTCATGCATGAAGTTGGCGTATTTCGTGACGTTTTCCGGGGTCGTCGTGAACTTCACGTGAGGATCGTTGAGCACTTCGACGATCTCGCTCACCGAGAAGCCCTTTTCGTCACCCGTGGATTCAAGCAGAATCTGCGCGGCAGTCTTCTTGTCGGAGATGATTCGGCGATTCGCATCTTCCAGGGCGCTGAGTACGGCTCTGAAGACTTTCGGGTTCTGTTCGCGAAACTTCGTGGTGGTCGACACCATGGTGAAGGTCGTGGACCCGCCCATTACGTCGTCCGTAGTGAGTATTGTATGAATTCGGGGATCTTTGCGCTCTCGCTGAGCAAACGGGGGCGATGTGAAATGAGCGTCGATGGCGCCGGAACCTGAGAGCAGCGCGATGACGGCGTCAGGGTGCGTCATGGTCACGGTGAATTTGTCGAACCGATATATCTGCGCCGCGCCGTACTTCTGTTTCGCGTACATTTGCATCACTAAAGACGGGATCGACACTTTGATGGCTGTGAGGGCGATGCGGTCGCGGTCTGTGAGCTCGTCGAGCGTTTTCAAATGCTCCGAGCGAGTATTGAGATACATGGGCAGGGACGTCATGGCCGCCAGCCCTTTCACTTTGGCCGAGGTGATGGTTCGGTCCCACAGCGTCAGGAAGGCGGGCGGGCCGGCCGCGATGAAATCGGCGGAGCCAGAGAGTAGAGCGTCATTCATCACCGACGGTCCACCGATGTTGATCCATCGCACTTTCAGGTTGGAGATTCCGGCATCCTTGGCGTACTTTTCGATGAGGCCGTACTTTTGCATGACCAGAAGAGGAAGGAACCCGACGCCGCCGGCGCCGATGGGGAAGCGCACTTCGTTGACTTCGGCCTGAGCAATCGCGGAAAGTGCGATAGCGAGGCACGGAATGAGGATCAGTTTCCGCATGCCGTTTGCACTAATTCGTTCACATCCGCCAGCTGATCGATGCGCCAGCACAGCTCGATCACCTTTTCCACTTGCGCCGCGGGGAGCGCAAGTACGGCTTGATCGCGGAATTTGTCGTCAAGCTGCTGGTTAGTCAGCGGCCGATGGATATTGCCGAGCGACTGCTCCACAAAGCGGGTCAGCTTTTCACCCGTGATAAACTCGACCTCGACGTTGGCCTGATCCTCAGTGAGGGATGGATCGCCCACGGCTGTGGCGCTTTCGCGCACGCGTTTGATCGCTGGATCGTTCACAGCTTCGTCGGTGTACTCGCGAATGCCCGCCTTGCCGCGGACGAGACCGATGGCCGCGCCGTGATACACGGAAAACTTGCCCTGGAGTCCACGAGTGATGTTCTGCTGGTTGCAGAGATCGAGCACCAGCGGTGCGACGCGCAGACGAACAGCCCGGATGGACTCCGGCGCGAGCTTGTGTTCGCGATGAATCTGGATGGCGCCGTCGATGGTGGGGTGATTCACAATTCCGCACGGAAATGGTTTATAGGTGTTGGCTCGCAGATCGAAGTCGACGCCAAGGCCGGCGGTGATCTTGGACAAATCGTACTTGGCCGCTTGCACTGCCGCGAAGCCTCGGGGGCCTTCGAGACCGTGCTCCCCCGACGTGAAACCGGCCTGAGCGAGCAACGCCGAAGCGTAGCCATTCTGCGCGGCACGGCCCGGGTGCAGCGACTTCGCCATGGATCCGAACATCTCGCGCAGGCCCGCCGCTTGCGTGGCGGCGAGTCCGATGGCCCAAATCATCTGCTGCTCGGATAGTCCGATCAGTTTGCCGATGGCAACCGCCGCGCCGAAGGTGCCCGCAGTGCCCGTAATGTGCCAGCCGACGTCATAATGCGCGGGATAGACCGAATTTCCGATGCGCGACTCGGCCTCGAAGCCCAAGATAAACGCGTGGACGAAATCGCGGCCGGTGACTTTGTTCGCGCTGGCGTAAGCAAATAGCGCGGACGCCACCGGCGAGCTGGGATGGATATAATTCTTCGGAGTGGTGTCGTCGTAATCGTAGACGTGCGAGCTGATGCCGTTCATTAGAGCGACGTGCAGTGGATCGACGCGCTCCCGGCGGCCGAGAATACTGGCAGTGCCGGGGCCGAAAAAAGGCGCGAAGGCGCGCATCGCGATGTTGACCGCAGGGTCGGGACTGCCACCAAGCGCGCAGCCTACATAGTTGACGATGGCGCGCAACGCTTCGCGGCGCACGTCATCCGGGATAGCGTCTAGGTGGCTTTTGATCACCCAAGACGCGAGTGCTTTTGTTTCTGACAAGCTTCTATTCTACGGCGCGGCGACGGGACCAGGACGCGGCCGCGAAGTCACCGTTGCGGGATCGGCATTGGGGGGAACCAGAACGCCGACGAACGGCACCAGCATCTCATCCCAACTTTGATCGCCCCAGCGGACGGTCTTGGTCGGATCGGGATTCAGCGGATTATTGGCCGAATTGTCCCAGTGCGCGATCACATCCACCTTGGTTCCCTTTGGTATCTCGAGCGGCTTCTGCTCGTAATAAATGGTCTGCCATAGGTAGCTGTAGTGCGGCACGTTCAGCATGGTTTGCGATTCGCCGGTGGGATATTCGAAACGAATCTCCATGTCCTTTCCGCGCGTGTGCATGTGGGGCTGAAGGTAAATGACGGTGACGGGTTCGTTGAACGTAGCGCTGGCCCGGCCTTCATAGTTGGGATCGCCTGGCGGAATGGCGAAATCGGCATTGGCGACGCCAATAGTGAGCAGCCGATATTTGGGCGGCTCCTTCGCGAGCACGAAACCGACCTTGGTCTGATCCTCGCCAGATTCTTTGCCGTTGGCCGTGTAGTGCATTTCGAACACGATATCCGAGCCGGCCGGGATGAGCTTCGCAGCTCCGGTTTCAGGCGCGAAATAGCGCTGGGGCTGGATGCCGGGCACATAGCCGACGAACCATTCGTTTTCCATTTTCGCCTGACGGCTGGCGATTTCGGATGGCGGATGCGTACCCAGTGGACCGCGCGCGGGCGGAACGTAGGCAACGCCGATGGGCGCGTCCTTGAGCCAAGTGGAACCAGGCGGGCGTACGTACACGCTGGCATGATGCACAACGCTGCGGTTGCCGGCGCGAACTTCGGCATCGGTCACCCAGGTGTCCTTGGTGAGACCGCTGGGCACGATGAAATAGGTGTACTGGATGGTGCCGTCTTTGGGGACGGTGTAGGGTTTTGGCAATTGGAACGTGAGATCGGGTTTGATGTTCCAGCCCTCGGTCCAGACGATGGGCGGAGGCATGTCCTTCGCGCTGCCCTCAGGCGCGCCGGAGTCCACCCAAGAGGCGATGGTTTTGATGTCGGCGTCGCTCAGCTTGCGCTCATTCGCGAAATGGCCGTAGCGCGGGTCGGCGAACCAGGGCGGCATCTGCTTAGTGAGGACGGCCTGCTTGATGGACTTGGCCCAGGGACGCGTGCCTTCGTAATTCAGAAAAGCCATGGGTCCGATTTCGCCGGGTCGATGGCAGGTCTGGCAGTTCTTCTGCAAGATGGGGAGGACGTCCTTATTAAACGTAACGTTCGATGCGCCTGTGGTGGTGCCGGCTAAGGCAATGCCGGCCGTTCCCGCGATCAGCAAGCCAGCGGTAAGAAAACGCAGCATAGAGTCTCCTGGGCCTGGGACGCTTTGAGAGCGGTGGAAGGCCTGCAAACCATTGTATGCAATCGGGTGCCGACTTGCATGCAAGGGAAGGGGGGAATGCAGAAGACAGAATTCAGAATGCAGAATTCGAAGGAATACAGGGAATACAAGGAAGACGAGGAATACGGGGAGGACGACACTGCACCACACTGGGCCATCGGGTCAAGGAACTGGCTTGATCATTCGTCATTACAACTGCCTTCCACTGTCGGCTGAAACAAGTTAAACTAAGCTACACTGAAGGCATGGCCAGAACCACCAAAACGCTTGGCTTCTCGGTCCCCCCGCAGGTGGTGAGGGAAGTGGAGTCGCTCGCCAGGAAGGAGCGGCGCACGAAGAGCGAGCTCTTTCGCGAGATGGTTCGCGTTTATCAGCGATTCCGACTCCAACGGGACCGCGATGAAGCACGTTGGGTGGACAACCTCATTCGCGAGGCGCGGGCCGAGCAAGCTAGGAGTCCGATGACTGTGGAAGAGATGCTCGCCGAAAGTGAACGACTCAGCCGCGCGGCCGCGAAGCACACAAAGAAGCTTGGCCTCAAAACGGATCTAAGGAGCGCGACCCGCCTCATCCATGAGCACCGAAAGGACCGGCGGTCAGTTTAAGGTCGTTCTCGACACAAACGTCTATTTCTCCGCGTTCAAAGGCACGCGTGGTGCGCCATTCGAAATCTGGCGGCGAGCATTGAGGCGAGAATACGCACTCCTGGTTTCACCTGCGATCGTTGGCGAACTAGCTGAGGTACTTCGTTCGGGTCTCAGATGGCCGGAAGCCGAGATCATCGCGCAGTTGAAACTAATGGTGCGCGTAGCTAAGATCGTGGAGCCCAGGATCGCGCTCCAAGTCGTCAAGGCCGATCCTGACGACGACCGAATTATCGAATGTGCTGTCGCTGGTGGTGCTGACCTCATTGTGTCCGGCGATCATCATCTCACCCGGCTCAAGAATTTCGAAGGGATCGGAATAGTGCGGCCGGCTTATTTTCTGAAGACACTGGGATGATGCGGATGGGCATCGCGCGCCGGCCGAAACTGCCCGGCGGGGTTTGCGCAGCCACAGAGATAATGTCTCCGGTCAAAGCGGGCCGCTTCTCACCAATCCTATTGGAGAATCACCGGCAAGGTAGAGATGGCAGCGGTTCCGATAGCGCGCAGGCCAATCGCGGCCACCTTCGTGTTTGACGTGCAGCTCAAACTCCCGCGCAAGCCGGTGAGAGCGGGAAACAGGTAGTTGGCATAGTGCCCCAGCGGATTGATAACGGGCAGCGGCACCGCGTTCGAAATGGGGGCGCCATTCTGGTCCGCTGCCGCGCAGGAGATCGTGGATGAATTCAGCGGATCTAAATTCGCAATGGCAAAACCCGTATAGAGTGGATCTCCGGTTGGAGCAAACGTAGTGGCGTCGAAGGGAAGCGTGAATGCAAAGCTGCCAGCGCTTGCGCCAACCGCAGCCTCATAATAAGTGCCGTCAGTCTGCCGCCGGAAGAGCGCCTGAATAGTGACGTTGGGATCCGAACTTATCAGTCCCCAGGCCGACAGGGGCCCGGGAGCACTCGGGTTGGAAGCCTCGACGTAGCTCATGCCGTTGGCAGGTATCGTGCCCGTGTAGGCGGTGACCGTCCCAATCGGCGACGGAAAAGGGATTGCGACAGGGCTTCCGGAGTCGTCGTAGAAACTTACGGAAAACGGCGCGGGCAGATCTCCAGTGTTCACGACGAAGAACCCGGTGATCCAGACATTTCCTACCGTAAGGTGCGGAAGAGAACCATATGTTTCGGCAATTATGCTCGACAAAGTGTTCAGCGTGGGGCCGGAAGGCGCTACCGTATTAACGAAGGTCCCATTTGCACTGACCTGGAGAACCGCTCCCGCCAAAGTCGGCACGGTGACAACACCGGTATTGGGGTTACGCGCCAGACCCTGCACGTTGCAACAAATCTCCGTGCCAACGTGAGCAAACACGGTTACAAGGCCAGTCGGCGTTACGCGAAACACCGAGTCGTCTCTGTATGAAGCGAATAGGTAGTTTCCGGCGCCATCCGGAATTAAGCCATTAGCGGAAATTGCCGCGGCCCCACTGAGGGTGATGGTCGACACGGCGCCAGCAGGCGTGATAGAAAACATCTGAACCGTCATGCTGTTGTCTTCGATTACGCGATAGTTGCCCGAGGCGTCGACAAGGATGCTTGCATCCTCTAGTTCGCTGGTGTCGGCCACCACGTAATTCGCTACCTTCAAAACCACCCCGGCGCTCGAAACACGCCAGACGGCATGTTGCGCGTTGTCGACGATGATGTAATTCCCGAGCGAATCCGCCGCAACCCCTATCCATCCCGTAGCAGGAGTGCTGGGCGCGGTGGCAATCGTGGAGACGGTACCGGTCGGCGTCACGCGGAGCAGCGTGGACGAGGTCGTTACCAGGTAGTTCCCGTACAGGTCCTTTCCCAGGCCGGTGGCGTTGGGTACAGACGCAATTGTAGCGATCGACCGCCAATCCGTGGACGCACGTATCAGCGCGCCCGGGGAGGACGAAATCAATACATAAGAGATGGGATCGGCGGCCAGTGGCAAGCCGACAAGAACCAGAATAAACGCGGAGCCAAATAGCTTCATGGGAATTCCTCCTTGTTATGGTTCGGATAATTTCACGAAGGTCACGACAGTGTTATTTCACGAAAGTCGCGGCAGTGTTTAAAAATATACCGTGCAGAATTGTTGACCGCAAGCGGGGATCAGTTGCTCAAATCAAATCGCGGGCGAAGGGAAAGAAAAGATCTGGCGGAGAGGGGGGGATTCGAACACTGTTGGGGATTGAAAACACGGAAGCTATTGATTCGAGTTTGCGGTAGTCGCAACATTTGCAATTCATACGACCGACCATTGCACGCTATTGCACGCTGGACGGTCACTTGCGCTAGTTCTCTGACCGCTGGGAGCGCTTCGCGTGGAAGACAATCTCCCCATCGACTTGGCTTGTGTCGCAGATGAACCGTGAAGTCCATCGGGACTGGTCTAGGCGCGTGCGTTTTACCAGCCGCTCCAAATAAGGCTGGTCGCGACCGATTACGAACCGCGCGCTGTTCGTTGCTACGTTCTCATTGATGCGCCGGGCGTCGTCTTTGCGGATTTGGCTGTAATACTCTCTTCCACCCTCACCCTGAATTACCAGACACGTTTTCGCGCTCAGCGGTATGGTTGATGCTGCACCCGGTGTGAGGACTCCGTAGGCGCGGGAATCATCTTCACCCGGTGGTGGCGCAATGGCGAATGGGGCGTCCGACGTAATGAAGGGTAGAGCAGCCGGAGCGGTCAGAAAGATCCAATCCAGTGTCAGCAGTGTCTCTGCCAAATGAAGTGCTCCGTCAATCATTAGACGTATAGTGAGTTGACGCGGCACCTCAACTTTGTAGGAGCCATCGCGAAACATCTCGTAGACTTGCTGGATTGTCTGCGCGTCCACCTCTTGGCCGGTCGCTTGCGCGAACCTTTGAAGAGATCGTGCGGTGTCATCCTTCGTGAGGTGGTCCGCTTTCATGCGCGCGCGATACATCTGCTCGGCAAAGATCACCTGTTCCCGGTGGAAGGCTGGAGTGCGAGTGTAGAAGTAGGCAATGAAAATAGCGAATGAAACACGCTCTTGTTCGCTTCGCCATTCAGCACTCGTTCCGTTGTCCAACCTTCGGATGACATCACTGACTTCGTTCTCCAGCCCTGCGAACATCCGTTCGATGCCATCGGACTTGACGCTGTTCTTGTCAACGAGCGTGTAGAACCCACGCTCAACAGCCGTGTTAACTGGTTGCTGGGGGCGGAATTCATTGGTCTCGCGATCAAACACACAGACTGTGCCGTCTTCGCCAGCAAAACCCTTCTGGTAGAACTGCGGCAGATAATGGCTCCGTTCCGAGAGTTTCCCCATAAAACATCCTGTCTATAATTGTTTTACCATGCAAAGCAAGTTAGCGTACTCGTGCCTTGACAGCTTGGGTTTTCGGATCACTGGAGCTTGAATCGAGCCACGCCCGTAGCTTCGTCATTGGCACAGAGTGAACTGTCATCGTGGTGACCTCAACTCGCAAGTCGAAAACGCCGTCATCGTCCAACATGCTCTGCTCACGGAATGAGCGAAGGCCCAGCGCGGCTGCTTCCATCACCGTTTCGGCCAACACGTCGGTTGAATGGACCACGCCCCGGCCATTCTTGAAACTCACGCTGCATTTGCGAACGGCCACAGACCAACATGCTACCATGTTCGCCTTTTGTTTGCCGTGACCGGGGGAGCCGTGCTGATCCGCGAGTAGAATGAAATCGTGCCCACGATCTCTGATGACGAAGCCCTCTTGGTAGTAAGAGCGTTGCAGCACTACGACGCCTATCTGACGGCCACGCGACGGGAAGACGGGCAGTACAAAGCCCTTGCCAACGGTTGCAGCGCAAGCCGCCAGAACGGGAAGTCAGTCAGAGGGTAACGAGGCGGAAGAAGGCATAGCTTATGGAGGCATGTTGACCACTAAAACTGTAACGACAGCAGAAGCTTTGCGACGGCTCCGGTTGTTCAATGAGAAAGCCAAAGAACTGCAAAGCTATTCTTTCATTGCCAAGGCCCTTCACCAGGAGTCTGGCGTCGAACTAGGTTTTGATTTTGAAAAGAAGACGATGGAAGCTAAACGCGTGGGAGCCGACCCGGAGGCAAGGGCGGCGCTGTGCTTAGTGCTTCGGTTCTTTGTGCAGGGAAGAGATCAGATTGAACTGCATCAGATCGCTGAACTCTACCAAGACCTTCCTGTCCCGCAGGAAGATCAGCGTTGGGTGTCCGAGAATTTGGCAATTCTCGATGGGTTTCTTGATGAACCAACGATGATGGCGATCAACCAGGAACCTATAACCCACCGGGCAGTAGTCGAGACGCTTCCCTACGGAGATCAAGCCCACGCCAATGAAGACAAGAGAAGGAAGCTTGATGCGTGGAAGGAAGTCGCTCCGATCTACACGGTCCTTGAAAACTTCTTTGAGTACGCGGTGTGCCGGATCGCAAAATACGTCGTGTGGTTGGCAGCGATGAATGTTGATGCGATCAGGGTGTTGGAGCAGCCCGTCTCGATGCCGTAGCGTTGATGTCTGCGTTGCCGATGGCGTGACCGATATTAGAAGCAAACATTGCAGCCAGAAATTGTTTTGTGCTACAGTGCCGGGCGAAGAGGTGCAATGTGCCACTCTACGCGATAGTGGATGATCGGACATTGAAGCAGGGAATATTTTCAGCGCTCTACCAGACCAGGACCAACGACGGCGAAGCTCTCCTTGCAACGTTCGATGAATACCGGAAGAAATACGAAGGGACAGATGTGCATCCGGTGTTGGCTCAGAAGTTCAAGGACGGCTGGAAGGTTATCAGCGGCTAAGTCCGCTTCGCCTTGCCCCGATGTCATTCGTCCGTCCATCGCCACATGCTGTGCGCTGGCCTCGGCCCGCATGCTGCCCACGTCCCCGCGCATGGCCGCTACGTCGGCGTGCAAGGCTTCCAGCGTCTGGAGCAGGGAGCCGCTCACGCGGCCACCTTGGTGCTGTTCGTCAGGCGGGTGTGAATGCGAACAGCAACGCTTCTAGGGATAGAGTATGTGGCGTTGCTCTTCTTCCGGCCTAACCGAATGCGGACCACATCGCGTTCGTCTTTGACCAGCTTGCGGACGGTCTCCCGGCTCATCTTCCACTGCTCTGCTAATTGATTCACGGAAAAATGCTCTTCAAAGGTGGTAGTGTCGTCCATTGGGCGACTCCAGATTGACCAACGCGTGAAAGACGCCGGGCAGTGCCGAGCGGCCTGTGCGAACTGTACCACCCGAACCAAACTTGCAAAAGACGCTACCAGGGCAATTGTGTTTGGTAATCAGCGGCTTGGCGTGAAGGAGTGTGGGACCAACTGAGGTGACTGTTAGTTCCTGCCGGGCAGCGCTACCAGCTTTGGCCGTGGCTTCGGTGTATCGCCGAACGCTTCTCGCAGGATGCGGGTCAGACTTTCTTGACGTTCGGGCACCCATGCGCCGTAATGTTTCAGTATCATCTCTTCGGTGTCCCCCATGAGGTCAGCCACGTTTCGGACAGTGACGCCCGGCTTTTGTAGCAGGATGCGCGCGAAAGTATGACGGAACCTATGTGGCTCCGGCTTTACCTTCCACGGCCCGCAGAGCTTCCAGACCTTATGAAGTTTCCTCCGCCATCCCTCGGTGATAACGTCCAGGTCTTTGGTGGTGTGGGTGCCAAAGATGTAATCGCCGTGGATCTTCGCACGCGCGCGAATGCGGTCCTGCAAGCCATCTGCGGAACCCAAGTATCGACGTTCGCGCCGGTCTTGGTTGTACGCACCCGGATTTCGCCGCGTAGCCTTCATCCGGTCGATGTTGAACAAGCGCAACGTCTGATATCCGCAGGCCAGTATAGATCGAAAGTGAGATGAAGTCCGCAACATCCTCGCCGTTCCATTTGTGCTGGGCAGTATTGCCATAGAGCGGACAGGCGTCATACATCCGCTTCAATTCTTCATCGGTGAAGGGAAGGCGCTGCGCTGCTTTCTCCATGTCGCGGCCTTTGGGGTTTTTAACCGCGCGCGCCGGGTTGCGGGTGATCCATTCGTTGGAGACACAGTATTCAAAGAAGGGTTTCAACATGGCCATGCGCCGCGCGCCAGTTCGCGGGTTGATCGCCCATGATGTACGGAAGTCGCGCACGTCCGTTGGCTCCCACTGATCGATCATGACGTAGCCGCGCGCGGTCGGAGAACTCCTTGAACTTTGTCGAGCAGGAGCCGGTATTTCTTGTGGGTGCCGAACGAGATGCTTTCCTGAAGCTCTGCAAGAAAGGCTTTGACGGCGTGTTCAATGGTGACGCGCTGGCGTTGCGCCGGGTCAGGTAGTGGTTCCGGCAGGGTGACTTCGCCGACCCATGATTGCGCCTTCTCCCAGACTGCGACTACAGCTTTGGCTTCATCCCACTTGGATTTTCCAGTCTGCTTGCGGCTGGACTTTCCGCCAAGGGTGCCAGAAACGTGGATGAGACAAGCGCACTTTTTCCAGCCGCGCCGTCCTTCTTCAAACTCTCCCGAACGGGAGTCTTCAGGGTGCCCGCCTTCGCATTCAGTGCGGTGCCGCCTGTAGAGTGTGAGTGGCATTTACTGCTGGCCTTATTGTACACCCTTGCACGCTATTGCACGCTGAGAAGTCGATTGGCGGCTATCTGCTTGATTATAGGATGGCGGAGAGGGGGGGATTCGAACCCCCGGTAGACTTTAAAGGCCTACGACGGTTTAGCAAACCGCTGCTTTCGACCACTCAGCCACCTCTCCGGTGTTGTTGGCGGGTCTCAAACGGATGGTAGCACAGGCCGTTATTTCTTCGCGAAGATGGCGATGTACTGACTCTTCGGCACCAAATCGTGTTTGGACACGAGCCGGAATCCGTTGGCTTCCACCTCTTTGATGAGGTCGTCTTCATCGAGCCGGATATGCTGCACAGCGAAATTCGGATCGCTGTTCTGCATCGCGCCCGGACGCTTGAAATATTCGACGATGACGAGCTTGCCGTCCGACAGCAGGCTATCGCGAATTTGTTCCAGCATGGCCTCCGGATAATCGAAGTGGTGATACACATCCAGCACCAGCGCGCCCTCCAGCGTTTCGGCCGGCAGTTTCGGATCGCGATCGGTCCCCAGCACAAACTGCACGTTGTTCAGGCGGCTGAGCTGCACCTTCAGCTTGGCTTTATCAAGAAAATCGTTCTGGATGTCTTCGGCATACACGTGGCCAGTGTCGCCAACAGCGTGGCTGAGATAGGGCACCATGAAGCCGACCCCGGTGCCCACGTCGGCCACCGATCCGCCGGGCTTCAGATCCATTGCGTCTACGATGTCGCGGGGCCTCTGGCGGTCCTCACGCTTAGGATCGCCGAGCGAACGCGCAATGCTCTCGCGGCCCGCCGGCGTTTTGTAATTGTCGTTGGCTTGGCCGGCAACCTGCGCAAAGGCGATGGGGCATATTACAAGCAGGCTGGCCAGAGACAGGCGGGCGATGTTTCGCATAGCGGAGATTACTGGTGCGGAGCTGCCAGGTGCTCTTCGAAGCTGACCGGCGGATTGTAGAAAAGGATGCGGCCGCAGCTTTCGCAGAACATCATCTGTTCGGCGTGGCGGAGCTCTTGAAAGAATTGCGGGCGCAGCAGGATTTGGCAGGCGGAACAGCGCCCGGCGACAGCCTCGGCGACCGCCGAACCACCGCGCCACTTTTTTCGGATGCGCTCGTAAGCGGAATAAGCGGGCTTAGCGAGACCGCCCACCAACTGCTGGCGTTCGGCTTTGAGCTCGTCAAGTTGTTTCTGATCGGTGGCGGTGCGTTCGCGGACGCGGGCCTGCTCGGCCTCCACTTGCTGCTTTTCTTCTTTCAGCGCCGCCTCGGCCTTCTTGACGTTGGTGTCCAACGGCTCGGATTCGGTCATGAGGTCCAAGGTCCGGTCCTCGGCTTCTCGGATCGACGTTTCGCAGAACGCAATCTCGTGTTGGAACGCACGGTATTGCTCGTTGGTCTTCGCGCCTAGCATCTGGTCCCGAAGTTTGGAGATCTTCTGGTTCTCCACTTTCACGTCGTCTTCCAGTTGCTTGCGCTCCTTCTGGTTGGCGGTGAGCGCGGCGCGATCGGCCTCCAAGCGGCGAAGGTGCGAATCCAGGGCCTTTTCTATTAGCGCGATGTGTTTTGGTAAGGTAGCGACTTCCCGCTCCAAGTCTGCAATCCTCTTATCGAGCGATTGCAAGCGGGTGACCTGCTCGATCTCAACGGTCATCTGTGTTCCATCTTAACATGCTCACACGCGCAGAACCGATAGGCGAAATGAAAAAGGCCGCCCCGAAGAGCAGCCTTTCCGTACACCTGCGCTAGATCGAAATGTTCTAGCGGCGAGTGCCCTGGGTTTGTGACTCGCGTTGGCCTTGTCCCTGATGTGCGTGATGTTCATGCGCCACGTCGTCGGACTGGGTCTTTGCCCACGCATCGGCCTGCTTCATTGCTTCGTCCTTTGAGATGCCGTAGCGCTCCTGAATGCGACCCACTAACTGGTCTTTCTTTCCAGCAATCTGGTCCCAGTCGCTGTCAGTAAGCTTGCCCCACTGCTCGCGGGCCTTACCCTTCATCTGTTTCCAGTTGCCTTCTACTCTGTCCCAATTCATAGGGTTGTATTTTCTCCTTCCTTCCGAATGGCAGCACGAAATCAGCCATTCAGCGAAGTACTGACGGATCAGCAGGACACAATCGGGTAACGTGGGAAAACTTACGGCATGACTAATTCTTCGCATCGTGATACCAGTAGAGATTGGCATCCATTTTTGAAACCAAATTTTCCCAGGTTGAGCTGGTTGCGCGGGGTAAGGTTCGCGACGTCTACGCGGCTGGCGATTTCCTGGTGATTGTAGCGACAGATCGCCTTTCGGCCTTCGACTACGTGCTGCCGACTCCGATCCGCGATAAGGGCAAAGTGCTTACGGCGCTCACGATTTTCTGGCTGGAGCAATTGCGGGACATTGTTCCGAACCACTTCGTATCGGCGAATGTGAATGATTATCCGCCCGAGTTCCGCCCCTACCGGAATCAACTGCAAGGCCGCTCGATGCTGGTGCATCGGGCCAAAATGATCGACGTGGAGTGCGTGGCGCGCGGATATGTTTCTGGGTCGGGTTGGAAGGATTACCGCCGAGACGGTCGCATCTGCGGCATTCCACTACCGGCCGGACTGCGCGAAAGCGATCAGCTTCCGGAGCCGATTTTCACACCGGCGTCGAAGGCGCAGTCGGGACACGATGAGAACATCACGTTCGAGACAGTGGCCCAAGGGATCGGGGAATCGTTGGCTGGGAAGTTGAAGGACTTGACGCTTGCGATCTACGAGCGGGCAGCGCAGTATGCGGCGACGCGCGGGATCATCATCGCCGACACGAAGTTCGAGTTTGGATTTGTGGGGGATCAGTTGGTGCTGGCCGACGAAGTGCTGACGCCGGATTCATCCCGCTTTTGGCCGCGCGAGAGCTATCAGCCCGGCGGCGCGCAGCCATCCTTCGACAAGCAATACGTGCGTGATTACTTGGAATCCATCCATTGGAACAAGCAGCCTCCAGCGCCTGTCCTGCCTGAGGACGTAATGGAGCGGACCAGCGAAAAATACCGGGAGGCCTACCGGGTTCTGACAGGGAAGGCCGCTTTGAACTGGATCGACTTGCTGCTTCTGATCGTGATCGGCGCTTCGGTGCTGACCGGTCTGGCGGCGGGATTCGCGCGGGTAGGCGTAGGTTTCATCGCGATGATCGTGGGGCTGTTCTGCGGGTTCTGGTTTTATGGCATCGTGGCGGCGTACGTACTGGACTACGTGAGCTCGCGCGCGATCGCGAATCTGATCGGCTTCTTCGTGATATTTTCCGGTGTGCTGGTGGTTGGGGCGGTCGTGGGGCGCATCCTTGCAAAGTTTTTCAAGTGGGTTGGGCTATCGTGGCTAGACCGCTTGCTGGGCGGCGCGTTTGGATTGGTCCGGGGCTTCGTCATCGCCGCGGGAATGGTCACCGTGCTGCTGGCCTTCGCGCCTTCGCCGCCCCCGGCCTCGGTGGTGGACTCCAAGTTCATGCCTTACGTGATTACTGCATCCGGGATTTTTGCGGCGCTGACGCCTCGCGAAATCAAGGATGATTTTTACGCTACCAGGGACAAAGTGAACGAGGAGTGGTCGCAGCACACCGCGCGAAAGCCCGCGGGGCCTCGGCACGAATGAGTCCATTGAATGAGTCCATTGACTAGTACTCTTGTGATCTTTGATTTGGATGGCACACTAATCGATTCCAAGCTCGACTTGGTTCATTCGGTGAACGCAGCGCGCGGGCTGATGAATCTTCCTCCGATTTCGGACGCGCTGGTGTCGTCGTATGTCGGCAATGGCGCGCCCGTGTTGATGCGCAGGGCGCTTGGGCCGGAAGCCAGCGAAGCCGACGTTGCGCGCGGACTGGAGTTCTTCCTGGCCTACTATCGCGCGCACATGCTGGACAATACACGGCTATATCCCGGCGTGAGAGAAGCGCTGGATCGCTTGCGGGACACCGGCGCGAAAATGGCCGTGCTGACCAACAAGCCGGTGCGTTTTAGCCGATCGATTGTGGAAGGGCTTGGTCTGACCAAGCATTTCTTTCAGGTCTACGGCGGCAACAGCTTCGAGCAGAAGAAGCCGGACCCGATCGGGATCGAGACCCTGCTACGCGAAAGCGGTTTGGCGCGCGAGGGCACCATCATGGTGGGAGACAGCGGCGTCGACATTCAGACAGCACGTAATGCGAAGGTGCAAGCGTGCGGCGTTTCGTACGGATTTCAGCCGGAAACATTCGCTGAATATCCACCCGACTTCGTCGTGGACGATATGCGGGAGCTGGTTGAACACGTGCTTAGGCCTGACTAAATTTCGCGAGCTGCTGTAGTTTCGTCCAGGCCCCGCCGGAATCGATGGATTTCGCGGCGCGCTGCATGGCTTCACGAAGATCGGCGGTAGCGCCTGCGGCCACGAGAGCAGCGGCGCTGTTGACCAGCACGATGTCGCGCCGAGGGCCGAACTGTCCTTGAAGAACCGCTGTAGCGATGGCAGCGTTACATGCGCGATCGCCGCCGCGTAGCGCTTCCGAGGCCGCTTGCGGGATACCGAAGTCGGCGGGCGTCCAGGTGAAGGAACGGACACGTGAGCCAGTCACTTCGAAGACTAGCGTTGCTCCCGTCGTGGTTACTTCATCGAGTCCGTCGGACCCATGGACGATGAAGGCGCGCTCGGGACCAAGCCCGGCGAGCGCATTGGCCATCAACTCAGCTGCCTGCGCGGAAGGAGCGCCGATCAACTGTCGCGTCGCCCCGGCGGGATTGGTAAGCGGCCCGAGCAAATTGAATACTGTGCGCATCTTCAGCTCCACGCGAGCCGCTTGGGCATGCTTCATGGCGGGATGCAGAAGGGGCGCGAAAAGAAATCCTACGCCGATTTCGCGAATCGCCTGGGCGGCGCGCTCGGGAGGCAACGACACTTGGACACCTAATTGTTCCAGGATGTCGGCGCTGCCGCATTGACTGGAGAACGAGCGGTTGCCGTGCTTGGCCACCCGCACGCCCGCTCCCGCCACGACAAAGGCCGCGATGGTGGAAATGTTGAACGTTGTGCCGCCGTCGCCGCCCGTGCCGCAGGTGTCGAGCAGGGGTTCGGAATCCAGGCCAACGTCCATGACTGCGGCCTTTTGGCGCATGGCTCGCGCGAACCCCAGCAATTCTTCGGCGGTTTCGCCCTTGGCACGCAGGCCCATGAGGAACGCCGAGATTTGGGGCGTGGTGGCCTGGCCGTTCAAGATGACGAGCATTGCGTCGTGCGCTTCGGCGGAAGAGAGGTTTTCCCGCGCGCCGATTTTGTGGAGGAAAGCCAGGAGCATGGAAGGCTTTGCCTCACGTTACCATGAATTCGAGGGGTTACCGACGATGAGGATTACAGCGGTTATGGCGGGGCTGTCAATGATCGCAATTTTGCGTGCGCAGGAACATCCGGCGCCAGAAGCACCACCACACCAGGCTTCCGCCGAGGCCTCGAAACCCGTGGTGCCTCCACCGGTGGACACGTCTTCCATCACTAAACATTCCATTCAGATGAATGGCAAATCGCTCGCGTATACGGCCACCGCGGGCACGCTGGTTATTCAGAAAGACGCGAAGCCGTGGGCCAGCATGTTTTACGTCGCCTATGCGCTGGATGGCGTGCAGGATCTATCGAAGCGCCCCATCACGTTCGCGTTCAACGGCGGTCCGGGATCTTCTTCCGTGTGGCTGCACTTAGGCGCGCTGGGGCCGAAGCGCATCGCTATGGGGCCGGATGGTGAACAGCCCAAGCCGCCGTATCATTTGGTGGACAACGAAGATACCGCGTTGCAGTTCACGGATCTGGTGTTTATCGATCCAGTGAGCACCGGTTTCAGCCGCGCGGTGCCGGGCGAAAAGGACACGCAGTTCCACGGTTTTGAGGGCGATTTGGAGTCGGTGGCGGAGTTCATTCGCCTGTATTCGGTCCGCGCGGAACGTTGGGGATCGCCGAAGTTTCTGGCTGGCGAAAGCTATGGGACCACGCGCGCGTCGGCCTTATCGCAATATTTGCTCGACAAGCACGGCATTTATTTGAACGGCATTACGCTGATTTCTTCGGTACTGAATTTCGAGACGATCTCGTTTGCGCCGGGCAACGATCTCCCGTATGCGCTGTTCTTGCCGACTTACACTGCGACTGCCTGGTATCACAAGAAACTGCCGAAGGATCTGCAAGGCGAGTTGGAAAAGGCGGTTGGTGAAGCGCGCCGCTTTGCGGGAAACGAGTACGCTTCGGCCTTGATGAAGGGCGACAAGCTGACTGCGACGGAGCGGACCAGCGTGGTGCACGAACTGGCGCGCCTTACAGGGCTATCGGAGTCGTTCGTCGAATTGTGCAATCTGCGTGTTTCGGAAGCTCGGTTTACCAAAGAATTGCTGCGCGACCAGCGCAAAACGTTGGGGCGTTATGACAGCCGGCTGGAGGGCTACGACATCGATGCGGCCGGCGATAGGCCAGGCTACGATCCCAGCTACGCATCCGTGCAAGGCGCTTACACGGCCATGTTTAACGAATATGTGCGCACCGAACTCGGGTATAAGAGCGACCAGCCTTACGAGATATTGACCGATAAAGTGGATCCCTGGAGCTACGAGAAATTTCAGAATCGGTATGTGAATGTGGCCGGGATGCTGCGCGATGCGATGACGCAAAATCCGAATCTGCGGGTGATGATCGCCACCGGCTATTACGATCTGGCAACGCCGTTCTTCGCGGCTGAATACACCGTGAGCCACTTGGGCCTGGAGCCGTCGTTGAGCAATCATGTGGGCCTGACGTATTGCGACGCGGGCCACATGCTGTACACGAAGAAGAGCTGCCTGGATAGTCTGCACGGGTCCATGGCGGATTTTTATCAGAAGGCGATACCGGCGCCGTAAAGGCAGGTCTATCTCAGCAGCCTGCGATCGAAGGCGTGCCGATGCGTTCGAACGATCCGGATACCGGAACTTTCCGAGTGATGGGGATTTATGAGTACGTTCCAAGTCGCGGGCACGATGACGGATGGGACACGAAGCATGGCGCGTACGCTTTGAATTCAACCATTCGTCCCCAGCCCCGCGCGATTTCTCTGGCTGCCAGCCGGCTCCTGCGCACCGACCTCGAGCGATTCGATGGCGATTGAATCCGGGACTTCAATTTCCAGGTAACGAATCGCGACTGGAATATCTTGGATGTCGATCTCGGCGTGGACCAGTATTTCCAACAATGCCGTAGCCGGATTCGGAGCGCAGTACACGACACGGTTGCCGCGGTTGTGCCATCGCCCCGACGCTCTAAGACCGCCGGCGCCATCGAGTGAGGAGTGATTGCTGGCGCGCCACAATATCATGCCGGCAAAGTCACACGACTAGCATCACGCGGCGAGGCCCTCCTCGATTTGGATAATAAGTTCCTCCACCAGCCGAGCCCCAGCTTCGGTAGCCAGCATCTCGATGGGGCTTTTGGAATCGAACTGGCGTTTCGGCTTGCGCAGCCATCTCCAGGCACGTTCCGGCTCCCCAAACACCTGCTCCGCCAGCGCGGTGGTCCGAGCTACGCGCACCGCTTTGTCGGACTCTTCCCTTGAAAGGGATTGATGTTTGGCGATGCGGTGAGCAAGCGTCCTGCGAGGAACAATCAAATGGTAAACTTCGGCATCGGAGAGACCGCTGCGGAGCAACGAACTAATGGCGGCTGGCGACAACCGCTTCTGGACGAGCGAGGCGAGATCCCGATCAGACCGAAGATGCGGAACGCCGAGTTTCCTGCCCAATCCGGCGTAAAGCGTCCGGTGGGAGCGTGAGCTTGGGTTCGTTGGCAATCTGCCACCATTATATGGGCAAATTGCACATCGCGCCAGCAGCGCTAGAGTACAATTGACCGCACGCCGCCTTTTTAGCATAATCAGGGCTTATGAAATGGACCTGGGTATTGGTGCTTATTGTTGCCGTGGCCGGCAACGCCGCACAAGCTCAGACCATGAACATGCAGGAGGTCGCCCAGGCGCTTGGCGTTCGTTGCGAGTACTGTCATTCCGCGCCGCGTGGCAGCGGCCAGCCGGAACCGAAGAAGGACATCGCGCTGGCGATGATGGCCATGACGCGCGAGCTCAATGCCAAGGTACAGGAAGCCACCGGAAAACCGCCCAACCAAACTTCGCGGGTGGAATGCGTGACATGCCACCGCGGCGTCGCCATCCCCCAGCCTCTGTCGGCGATTATCCTCAGAACCGTGGCCGAAAAGGGTGGAGTGGCCGCAGTCGAGCAGTATCGCGATCTCCGGAAGCAGTTTTACAGCCGGGCCACCTACGATTTCGGCGAAGAGGCGCTGCTCGAAATGGTCCAGCGCGTGGTTCAGGGCCGGCCCGACGACGCCATCGCGCTGCTGCGCATGAACCTGGAATTCAATCCGCAGTCGGCCAAGACCTATGCCCTGATCGGTTTCGCCTACACTCGCAAGGTGGATGACGCTTCGGCCATAACGAATCTGCAAAAGTCGCTCGAACTTGATCCGACCAACGCGATGGTACGCGGCCAATTGGAACAACTGCAGGAATACCGCCGGCGCAGGCAGCAATAGTCAGAACTTGAAGATCACATCCATCGCCAATTGAAACTGGTTCTGCCGGGTTCCGTAATCGTACGCGCGACGATCGAAAGCCCGATCAAACCTGATTTCGGGACGAAACAAAACGGTGCTACCTACCCAGTGTCCCCACATCAGAGTCTCTTCGGCGTAGCGGGTCTTAAAGCCGGTTCGCTGACCTTTCATGTCGTCCAGGAAGTCGGTGCGAATCGAAATGTAATTTTTGGGGGAGAGCTGCCTTTCGACGTAATTGACCGCGGCCCACTCGGGCGCCGTGCATCGTACCTGGCCCACGGCACAGAAGGCACCGTTCGTGCCCTTCTCCGGCAACAAGGGACCCGATACGCTCGGTACGTCGTGCTGATACATATACCAGGCCTCGGTGGCCATATGCCATGAGGCGTTGAACTTGTGGTACCAGGTGTTGTCAAACATCTGGAGGTTGTTGTAGGCATACCTGCCGTTGTTGAGACCGTTCGCGCAAGGATACACGTTGTCATTGCCATGATTGAACGTATAGCTGATGCAGGCCGTACCGGACGGCTGCGCGTCCGGTGTCCAGGGAGCCACGTCATGGCTCGCAGTGAGCCCCACCTGAACCAGCCAGCTGTTATTGAGCTTGATGGTAGCCAGGAGGCCCGTGTCGGTGAACGGATCAATCGCATACAACAACGAGTGGGTGTAGACGTAGTTGTTGGGAGCCAATTGCGCTTCGATACCGGGGATCGAGATGAAGCGGCCGACGCGGATGTTGAGTCCCTCGGCGACCTGGGGAACATACAAATCCACGTATTCGAGCACGGGATCGAAGCCGTATTGGCGGTGGTCGTCGAGCAGTTGGCCGCTGAAATACCCCAGGTTGGAGGTGAAACGATAGCTGGTTCCGAACAATCCACTGAGGTGGAATCCCCAGTCGAAGTGATCGGTTTGAACGCTATCGGGAATTCGTTCGACGTAGAGCACCACCTGGTCGAGTTCGGCCCGATTGGAGAAGATGTCATAGGCGGCCGGATAATTCGAGTTGTGCGACGTGCTGAGGTTGAAGCTGCCTTCGAGCCAGCCGTACATCTTGACTCTGCTTCGCTCCCACGCGTCGCCATTCGAGCCGCCGTAGAGAGCTTCCATGAGTGGTGGAACGTTGGTATCCGGCGCGCCGATTTCGGGTGATCCGCCGTACGACCAGTCGGAGTTGGGGAAAGGCGGCGAGTTCAAGGGCGATGGCAAAGCGCGGCGCGGAGGTTCGGGGCCGCTGCCGGCGGTCCCGTGCCAGTCGTTGGCATAGGCTTGAGAGAGTCTTTTCAGAAACCCTTCGGTGCTCGCCGAGCGTGAGATTCAGGGCCAGTTCCTGGCCGTCGGCCAAGTCCCGTTCCGCCACCGGCGAATCGGCGAACCCGCGCTTGGTTGCTTTGAACTCGTAGTGGCCCGGCTTAAGGCCAGCCATTGCGAACGATCCGTTGGCGGCGCTTACGAATGTCTGATCGATGTTGTCGCGGGAATTGTGGGCGACGACCTGAGCCCCCGCGACCGGCGCTCCGGCTGCGTCCTGCACCAGTCCGCGCACCTGCGCAGGGGCACGAAAAGCAAACCAAAGACTCAGGACGGCCACCGCGATCGGTCGCACACGAACGAGGGTGAAAGCGATCAAAGCCAATTTTCTCCCAAAGTGGCTCCCGGCGGTAGCCCGATGGCGTGCCGTATAATGCGAACCTGCGGGGCGGAGATAAATCAAAGCTCCGGGAATATCGCCGGCGAAGGCAGCAGCAATAGAATGGGTTGAAGGGCTGCCATCCACCTGTCGTTGAAGCACATTTGCTGAAGATTACTGCGTATTGCGTCTATCTCGGGGCTTGGGCGGTGTTCGCCATTGCCGCGCTGGCGGGCGCATTGCCGCGGCGACGCAGCCAGGCCTCCACGACCACGGCGATAACGGCGCCGGCGCTCATCGGCACTCTGTTGCAAATTCTCGCGGCATTGGCAGTTACCATGTCCATGGGCAGCGGACCGCTGCGGCCTGACATTTTCGAATTGGCCGGTGCGCTGGTGCTTGCGCCACTTGGAGCGGGCCTGTTTCTATGGGCGCTTCGATCCGTACCTCGGGACACGGGCGGCGACACATTGGTCACTGGAGGCGCCTACTCGTGGGTCCGTCACCCGATCTATCTGGCTTTTCTCGCGATGCTGGTAGCGACCGGCATGCTCATTTCGAGCGGCGTCAAATTGATCCTGCCGGTGCTTCTGTACCTGGCAGGGTCGGAGTTGCGGATCGCTTCCGAGGAAGTCGAGCTCGCCAAGAGGTTTCCCGATGCCTATGCGATGTATCGCAGCCGGACACGGTGGCGGTATCTCCCGGGCTTGCGCTAACGTATAATAAATAAAGTTCCCCTGTGGGTGCTCCGCCTCCGAAGTAAATCATGTTTGATAACTTATCCGACAAGCTGCAGCGCGTTTTCAAGAACCTGCGCGGCGAAGGGAAATTAACGGCCGAGAACATGGAAGCCGCGTTGCGCGAGATTCGCGTGGCGCTGCTTGAAGCGGACGTGCATTTTCGCGTCGTCAAGCAGTTCATCGAAGCCATCAAGGAAAAGGCGCAGGGCGAAGAGGTGCTGGCGGCGCTATCGCCCACCCAGCAAGTGATCAAAATCGTCCGCGACGAGTTGATCAAGACGCTCGGCAGCCACCAGTCCAAGCTGCGGATGGCGAACGAGCCGCCGACGGCGATCCTGATCGTCGGACTGCAAGGATCGGGTAAGACCACCACGACTGGCAAGCTGGCGCGCTGGCTCTCGAAGAATGGCCACAACCCGCTCATGGTGTCGGTCGACGTGTACCGCCCAGCCGCACGGCAACAATTGAGCGTGATCGCGCGGGACATCAAGCTGCCGATTTACGATGGCACGCCCGAGGAGACCAAGCCCGTGGAACTGGCGCGTTCGGCGCTGCGCGAGGCCCGGAACACCGGGCGCGATGTTTTGCTGGTGGATACGGCGGGCCGTTTGCACATCGACGATCAACTGATGCTGGAGCTGCAGCAGTTGAAGGACGAGCTGAATCCTACCGAAGTCTTGTTCGTGGCGGACGCCATGACGGGCCAGGACGCCGTGAAGTCAGCCGACCAATTTCACAAGACCCTGGGGATCACCGGCGTCATGCTGACCAAGATGGACGGCGATGCACGTGGCGGCGCGGCGCTATCCATTCGTTCCATCACCAATCAGCCGCTCAAGTTCGTGGGCGTGGGCGAGAAAATGGACGCACTGGAGCCGTTCCACCCCGACCGCGTCGCGCAGCGCATCCTGGGCATGGGTGACATGCTATCACTGATCGAGAAAGTGGAAGAGAGCATCGATCAGAAGCAAGCCGAAGAGATGCAGCGCAAGCTCATCGAAAACGAGTTTACGCTCGAGGATTTCCGCGATCAGTTGCGGCAGATTCGCAAGCTGGGCCCGCTCGAGTCGCTGCTCGGCATGATGCCGCAGCTCGGCCCCATGAAGGGGCTGAAGGACATGAAGGTGGATGAGAAGGAGATAACGCGCGTGGTGGCGATTATCGACTCGATGACGGCCCGGGAACGCGCCAATCACATGCTCATCAACGGTGCCCGCAGGCGGCGGATCGCCAAAGGCAGCGGCACCAGCGTGCAGGAAGTGAATGCGCTGTTGAAGCAGTATGCGCAAGCGCGCAAAATGATGAAAAGCATCACTGGGCGGCGGGTTTCTGGGCAAGCGCCTGGGCAAACTGAAGCTGCCGATGCTACAGTAGGAGGATAGCATGTTAATGATTCGAATGGCGCGTTTTGGCGCCAAAAAGAAGCCGACTTATCGCGTTGTGGTGATCGACAAGGAGCGCGCTCGCGACAGCCGCTCGGTGGAAGTGGTGGGCACATACAATCCCGTCAGCCAGCCGCAGGTCGTCAATCTGAACCATGAGCGCATTGCGTATTGGATGAAGAATGGCGCGCAGCCATCGGACACCGTCAGCCGGCTTTTGAAGAACAATCCCGCGCCCGCGCCAGTGGCCACCGTCTAGCGCCTGCGACCACTCTCTAAAGCAGCTGCTTCAGCGCCCAGCTAAACGTCGCTACAGCACTCACAAAAACCACAACCACAATCACCAATTGGCCGGTGGTGAGCCCAAACGCCGAACGTGTCGGTTTCTCGGTTGGAGCCGGATCGGAGACTGGCCCTGGGGTGACTCAGTGCCAGCCTCGGTGCCAGGCTCCGGCTGCCGATCGGCTCGGCGAGGGCGAGCTTGCGGCGCCGGTGCAGGCTGTTGAGCTGAGCGATGCACCACGCGAGAAAAGCGAAGTAGAGGATCCCGAAATAGAGACTTAAACGGGCCAGGTCCGGGTCGCCAAAGATGATCTTGTAGACGAACGCAGCCAGCGCCGTTTCTACGATGATCGCCGTATATAGGAAAAACTCAAACGCCGAACTGGTGCGCGGCCTTGGTCGGTTGGTGCTCATGGGAATGGGTCTAGCGGTCCTATCGGCGGATGGAGCCGCTTCCCCGCTAGGGCGAATTACCGATCCAGCTGTCTTTCGAGGGCGACTTCCAGGGTCAGGACGGGATTTCCAGATCTTTGGTAGGCATCCAAAATCTTTGCGTGTGTGGGTATGTTGGGTAGCAGCCGGTCGAGCAATCTCTCCGGCTCCTCGAACCATTCGGCAGGGCTTTGTTGATACAAGTTGGAATTGCCGATGAAATCGACGTAATCGGCCAGCACCTTATCGTTCAAGGGGCCGGGCGGGACCAGTTCGATCAGAGCCGTCAAAGCGGCGCACTTCTCGTGATAGTAGTCGGCCTCGGAGTTCTCTTGATCGGGCGTCCAGCCGGCGAGCTGATTCAAGTAATCGGCCACTTGTTGCTGCCACTGTGGCGTGGAGCGATCGGCATCGCTCAGCAGCGTGCCGGCCGGAGGAGTAGCGCAGCTTCTTGCCAGCTTCGAGCACTTGTTGGCTGATAGCGGATTGCCAATACGAATCGAGCTTCGGAGTGGTGGGCTTCTTCGCGGCGGCGGAGTCGAGGCCGGATCGCCCTGGCAGCCGTGGTTCTTCTGCCGGTATTTTTCCAGCGAGCCCTGCATTTCGGGAAGCTTAATGAATTGAGCGCGGGCAGGGAAGCGGAAAACGAGCGATCGTCGGTCTGCAAGTTTTCCAGGAGACCGCCCAATCGCTGCCCACAGGCCTTGCCGTTGCTGTGCGGTGACGCCGGCGCTTTGGATGACTTGCGCCAGCGGCGCGATTTCCCGTGGCGATGTCGCCTGCTCCAGATAGTCGGTCAAAAAGTTCACGTGCTCGTCCTTGGCGAGCTCGTTTTTCGTGAACGTGCTCGTTGACCACCGCGCTCAGCGCTTGATAGATAGTCCGAGAGATCGTAGACCAGAGCGTCATCGCAGGTGAGCGAGGTGAGCATGGGGCGCGCGATTTCGCTCGAACAACTTGCGAGCGTGGGCGGGGTCGAGCGGCAGCATGTCGCGAACCGCGCGGCTCTCGAGAGAAAGAGCATCCAGCTTCAAGGCATACGCCCGGCTCAAAGATCCCGATGCGGTATCGCTCGTCGTGCCGGGGAGCCCGAACATGCGCACCGGGAACTTGGCGGCGGCGGCGCTCGGAAAGCTTCTTCGATCAGATCGCGCCGCGCGTCTTTATCAGCCAGCCTGGCCCTGTTCAACAATGCGGAGCAGTGCCGTAGGCCGTGAATTCCGGCGGCGCGCCGCGCGCCAGTTCCGCGAGCGACTGGTAGGGCTCGGGAAGCTTGGCGATTTCCGCGGGCTGCGCAGTCCAAATCAGCGCGGTCAAGATCAGGATGGAACACAGCAGAGCCCGCGCAATCCGCATACATCAAAAGTTTACGATGGACGCAAAGGAAACGGGGTCCAGGCTGGCGCCACCCACCAGCGCGCCATCGATCTGTTCTTCGGCCATCAAGCCCGCGACGTTGTCGGGCTTCACGCTGCCGCCGTACAGGATGCGGCACGCTTCCGCCGCCTCGGCGCCAAATTGACTCGTGGATGTAGCTCCGGATAAAGGAATGCGCCGCAGCAGCAATCTCGGGCGTAGCCACCTTGCCGGTTCCGATGGCCCAAACCGGCTCGTAAGCGATGACGATGCCGCGAAATTGTTCAGGAGTCAGGTGTCCGACGCAGCCGCGCAATTGGCGGCCAAGTACTTCGTGGGTCTGGTTGGCTTTCGTGTTCGTGCGGCTTCTCGCCCACGCAAAAGATGGGCTTCAGTCCGGCATCGAGCGCGGCGCAGAGCTTCTTGAACGCGGTTTCTTCGGTCTCGCCGAAGTATTCGCGGCGCTCGCTATGCGCGACAATCACCCACTGGCAGCCGGCGGCGCGCAGCATTGCAGCGGAAACTTCACCAGTGTAAGCGCCTTCTTTGGCCCAATACAGGTTTTGAGCGCCAATTTCGATATTGGTTCCGCGCGTGGCGTCGGCGGCAGCCGGGAGATCGACGAAAGGAGGGCAGATCACGATCTCCACATGCGTGGTCCAGCTACAAGCGGGCGGAACTTCTCGAAGAACGCGGTGGTCTCCGGCGGCGTCTTGTACATCTTCCAGTTGCCGGCCATGATCGGGCGTCGCATAAAGGGTGGTGGGTGGTGGGAAGTAGGAAAGACTAAGTGACCATTTCGAGAAAGCTCGTGCCTTCGCCGAGTTTAGCGCCGAAGTTTTCGGCCACGGTTTGGCCGATGTCGGAGAGCGTGGATCGCATGCCAAGGTCGACGGGTTCGGGTTTGCGCGGCCGGTAGACCAGCAACGGGACATACTCGCGGCTGTGATCGGTGGATGGCGTGGTGGGATCGCAGCCATGGTCGGCGGTGATGATCAGCAGGTCGCCGGCGGCGAGTTTCGCATACAGCGACGGAAGCCAGGCATCGAACTCCTCAAGCGCCTTGGCGTAGCCTTCCACATCGTTGCGATGGCCGTACTGCTGATCGAAATCCACCAGATTCACGAACAGCAGGCCGCTCTTCAATTCATCCAGCGCGGCCAGGGTCTTCGCCATGCCGTCGGCGTTGCTCTTGGTTTTTTCGTATTCGCCAATGCCGCGCCCGAGGAAAACGTCGAAGATCTTGCCGACGCTGAAGACCTCGATCTTGCGGTCATGGAGTTGATCGAGCAGCATGCCTTGGGAGGCGGAACGGCGTAATCCTTGCGATTGGGCGTGCGCGTGAACGTGCCGGGCTCGCCAATAAAAGGACGCGCGATCACGCGGCCTACTTCTAGCGGACCGCGCAAGAGGTCGCGCGCAGTTTCGCAGATCTTGTACAGCTCCCACAGCGGAATCACCTCTTCGTGAGCCGCCACTTGAAAAACGCTGTCGGCCGACGTGTAGACGATCGGCTTGCCCGTGCGCATGTGCTCTTCGCCGAGCTTCTGGATAATCTCGGTTCCGGAAGCAGCGCAATTGCCGAGCGTGCCGCGGCCGATGCGGCGTTCGAACTCCTGCATGATCTCGGGCGGAAAGCCGTGCGGGTATAGCGGAAATGGCTTCGCCAGATGGATGCCGACCATCTCCCAATGTCCGGTGGTGGTGTCCTTGCCCGGCGAGGCGAGCGCACATTTTCCGAAAGCCGCGGTGGGCCGATCGACGGGTCCGACATGCGCCAGCGGTTTCAAATTGCCCAATCCAAGCTGCGCGAGATTCGGCAAGTGCAGCGGACGGGTGCAAGCGATATGGCCCAGCGTGTCGCTGCCGGCATCGCCGTAGGCCGCGGCGTCGGGCATCTCGCCGACGCCGACGCTGTCGAGCACGATCCAGATGACACGGCGGAACACGGGGTCATTGCTGGATCGCTTGGCTGAGCGGTGGCCTGGTGCGGATGGTTCGCGACAGAGCGCGGCTTGCCCAGCGCTTCGTTCACGCGATCGGTGAGCATGTCGACGAAGCGGTCCGGCAGATAACCGATCATGCGGGTGAATATTTGCGCCCTTCTTGTCGAGGATGACCGTGGTGGGAATGGAAGAGACCTGCAGTAGGCGCTGCAAGCCGTCTTCAAAGTAGACTTTCTGGGCCCATTTGATTTGGGTAAGGAACGGCTTTACCAGGCGTGGTCCTCGTCGGTGTCCACGGCCAGGAACACGACGTCGCCGGAATCCTTGAATTTCGCCTTCACCTTTTCGTAGAGCGGGTGCTGTTCCCGGCAGGGGACGCACCAGGTGGCCCAGAAGTCGAGCACAATCACCTTGCCGAGCAGCGAGGAAAGCTGGCAGTTTGTCGCCGTCCAAACCGGACAGCGTGAATTGGATGGGCAGCTTGAGCTGCGCGTTGGGATCGAATCTGGTGCAACTCGGCGCGGCGCGCCGCGAGCTGCGCGGACGTGCTGTCGTAAGTCTTGAGAATCAGATCGCCCAGGCCGGCTTCCGATCCATGCAGCTTGCGATATAGCTCGCTCATGCGAGCACGGTCGCTGCCGCCTTCGGCGTCGGCCGAGCGCAGTCCAGCGATGGTGAAAGCTTCCGCGAGAGCTTGGAGAGCCTCGGCGTCCTTGCCCGCGGCGGAGAGCCAGCGCGCCGCTCCCGCGCGGATTCAACGCTGGGGAAAATCGAATAGCTGGATTGCGCGAGCTGAATCGCCTCCTGATTGTGGCCGAGCAAACCCTGGGCGCGCGCCTGAAGCAGCAACGCCCGTGCGCGCCCCGGTCATAATCGTCTTTCCGCTTCAGCTGCGGCCGCGCCGCCTCCGGGTTCGAATTTGTCGTTCTGGTAAGTCGCTTGAATCAGGTCCGCGAGGTGACGCGCGTGCTCCAGCGCGAGTTCGGCATGGGCCTTGTCGCCCTGATGCAGCAGCGCGGTTGTGACGTGCTCCAGCACCTGGACGATTGTTCGGGTCACGCGAGAGCACGCTTTCGCCGTATTTCACCAGCCGCTGATCGTCGTTCAAGTCGATCGCGGTCTTCACCAGCGCGCGCTCCAGCTCGGCTCGTTCGGGCGAGTTGGGATATTCCTTCAAATGATTCTCAATGGCGAGCATCATTTCGAGCGGGCTGTTGCCGGCTTCGCCCAGCGCTTTCTGCAAGCTGCGCTCAGCTCAGGAGACGGGCGCTGCGCGAAAAGTTGCACGGTGGCCGCGATCAAAATTAGCCCGAGCGACTTCCTCACTGTCCGCGCTCCTGGGCGGGCGGCTTGCGAATAGCCTCGGCGATGGATGCGGCGCGCTCGCGAGAAATGTGCAGATAGCTTTCGTTGTTCGCGATACGGTCCAGCAGCGGCAGGAACTGCTCGGGCGCCACCAGACGGTTGTGTTCCCAGCTCGCTTGCATTTGCAGCAGCACGTCGTTGACTCCCAACTTCTCAAAATGCGCGGTGCGGTCGAGATTCGCAAAGTGCTGCTCGGTTTCCGTAATGCGCTCGAAGCGGTCCAGCAGTGCTTGCGCGGTCAGGTCTTCGGAATAATTGAATTGAATCTCGTGATGCTCGGCGCCATCCTCGAATCGGAATGTCTTTGTGCCGAGATTGGCGATCTTGAGCCCGGATTCCAGAGGGCGCTGGAAGCGGTCGAGCTTTTCAGCAAGAGCGAACAGCTCTTGTGCCGTGGCATTGTCTAACTGGATATGTATCGGGTTGTCGTCGTCCTTGGCTTCCTGATAAGTCAGATGGCCATCGCGCTCCACTGTGATGGAGACGAACTCGGGAACGCTGCCCTTGAAATATTTGGAGTAGAACAGCCGCGGGGCGGCGCACAGAGTGGTCGAAAGCAGCAGCGCGATCACCACCGATCTCAACGCGCCGGCTTTCATCGCGCGGCTCCCATGCGAAGCGCCGTGGATGTGCGCGTCGCATGGCAGATGGCCACGGCGATGGCATCGCAAGCATCTTCGGACTCGATGCGCGTCTCGAGCGCGAGCAACGAATGCACCATCAATTTCACCTGTTGTTTTTCGGCGCGGCCATAGCCGACCACGCTGGTCTTGATCTCGAGCGGCGAGTATTCGCCCACCGAAAGCCCGGCTTCCGCCACCGTCAGCAGCACCACGCCACGAGCGTGCGATAGCTTCAGCGCGGTTTTGACGTTCTGCGCGTAGAACACCGCTTCCACCGCGGCCGACTCGGGAAGGTGCGCCTGAATCACCTGGCGCAGGCCTTGCGCAATGACCAGGAGTCTGCTTTCGAGCGGCTGCTTCGGGCTGGTTTGGATGGAGCCAGCCACGATCATGCGATGCGAGCGGCCATCACTTTCGATCAGGCCGTAGCCGGTGTGTTCGGTGCCACAGTCAATGCCTAGAATGCGCATGCAATGCCAGAGCACCTGGCTCCTATGCCATGGCCTCCAGCTCATTCTCGTCGACGTCGAAGTTGGAGTAAACATTCTGAACGTCGTCGTGTTCTTCCAGCGCTTCGCTCAAGCGCAGCATCGCTGCCGCGTTCTTGCCTTCCAGCTTGGTCAGGTTTTTCGGGAGCATACCGATTTCTTCCGACGCCGTTGCTATCCCCGCCTTCTGGATGGTCGCCAGCACCGCTTCATGCGCTTCGGGGGCCGAGATCACTTCCCAATCCTTCGCCGTCGTCGCGCATGTCTTCGGCGCCCGCTTCCAGCACGAGATTCATCAACTGATCTTCGCCGGCTTTGTCTTTTTCGATGATGATCTGGCCCTTGCGCTCGAACATCCAGGAGACGCTGCCCTGTTCTCCCAAGTTGCCGCCGTTCTTTGAGAACATGTGGCGGATCTCGCTCACGGTCCGATTGCGATTGTCGGTGGCCACCAGCACCAGGACCGCGGCGCCGCCCGGCCCGTAGCCTTCAAACATTATTTCATCGATCTGGCCGCCTTCTAACTCGCCCGGTGCCGCGCATGATGGCGCGCTTGATGTTGTCGGCGGGCATGCTGGCGGCCTTAGCATCGGTAACGGCCTTGCGAAGACGGGGATTCATATCCGGATCGCCGCCGCCGGAGCGGGCGGCAATCATAATTTCTTTGATAATGCGCGTGAATGCTTTCCCGCGTTTGGCGTCGGTGGCGGCCTTTTTGTGCTTGATGGTCGCCCATTTGGAATGTCCTGACATGGTTGAAAACCTCTGAGCTCGCGCGAGCTTGATCGCTTCGCCGGGGAGCCTAACAGACTAGAATATCATGCAAGAGCGCCGCGGCCCCGAGTAGGCGAAAATGGAGAAAGGTATCATGTTGTCCTCCATTGCGCTGGTTTTGCTGCTTGCGTTCCAGACCGGCCTTCAGGTCAATCGGCCGAGCAAGGGTTGAAGGCGCTGGATGAGAAACGCTATCAGGCGGCTATCGACAGTTTTACGCATGCGGTGGCGGCCGATCCAAAGGACTTCAGCCTGCACTTCAACCTCGCGCTGGCCTATAGTTTGATGGGCAAGAACGCCGAGGCGATTCCCGAATACAAAAAGACGCTGGAGCTCAAGCCAGGCTTGTTTGAGGCTGAGCTGAACGTCGGTATCTCGCTCTTGCGAGAAAAGCAGGCGGCGGAAGCTGTTCCCTATCTCACGGACGCCGCGGCGCAGAAAGCCCAGCAATATCGGCCGAACTATTATCTCGGGGAAGCGTTGCTCGGGGCCGGTGAACCTGCCAAGGCGGAGCAGGCCTTCACGGCCGCGTTAGCCATCGATCCGAAGGCCGCTGCCGCGGAATTGGGTCTGGCGCATGCCCTGGTGAAGCAGGAGAAGCTGGACGCCGCCGCGGCTCATTACAAGCAGGCCGCCGAACTGAACCCGAGTTATCGCGACGATTTATTGGAGCTGGGCTCCCTGTATGAAACGGCCAAGCAGCCCGAGCTGGCGATGGCGATCTATCAGCAGTTCCCCGACAATCCCGGAGCGCAGGAACGCCTGGGCGAACTGCTGCTCAAGGCGGACCGCCCAGCCGACGCGATCCCGTGTTTCCAGGCGGCTATCGCTAAATCGCCGACCCAAGCCAATCGCGCCGCGCTGGCCGAGGCGTATCTCAAGAACAAAGAACCCGATAAAGCGCTGCCGTTGGTGGAACAGATTCTCGCCGCCGATCCGGACAACTTCGAGCTCCGCATGCTGCATGGGCGCATCATTCGGGATCAACGCAAATTTCCAGAGGCTGCCGAGGAGTTTACGCGCGCGACAAAGCTCAAGCCCGATGACTCGCAGGCATGGAGTGATCTGGCGAGTGTGCTGGTGATTGGCGGAAAATTATCCGCCGGCCTTGGCGGCGCTTGATCGCGTGGCGGCTTTGCACGCCGAAAAGGCGGGTCATGTTTTCTTGCGTGCTATTGTCTTGGATAAGATGCGGGATTTGAAGCCGGCGCTCGCAGCCTACCAGCGGTTTCTCGAACTGAGTCATGGGGAGTTTCCGAATCAGGAGTTCCAGGCCAGGCAGCGGTCCAAGACCCTGGAAAAGGAGATCAACAGATAGTGGGCGTCGTATTGTTGGTCTTTCTGGCTTTTGCCGATATCGCGAGCGTGAAGATGGAGCCCGATCCGAACCGGCGGTCGGAGCAAGCGCTCTTGAACGCGGACGTAAAGATCGACGAAGCGCGTCAGGCGTATCTGGCCGGCAATGAAAGCGCCCAAGACGCCGCCATCCAGGAAGTTGCGGAATCTGTGACGCTTAGCTACGCGTCGCTCGAGGAGGCGCACGGCGAACCTCGCAAAAGCAGGTATTACAAGCACGCCGAGCTGAGGGTCAGCGCTCTGATGCGGCGGCTGAGCGGTTTTCGCGATGAAGTCGGCTATGAATTTCGGCCGCGGGTTGAGGCCGTACTGAAAAAACTCTCGGATATTCACGATCAGTTGATTTCCGACATCATGAGCCGGAAGAAACAATAGAGGTAATGGCTATGCGGTGGTTTGCAATAGTTCTCGTGTTCGCCGCCAGCGGCTTTGCGCAGGAGCGCGATTTCCTTACGGCCGACGAGGTCGATCAGATACGCGAGATTCAGGAGCCGAACGCCAGACTGAAGCTGTACGTCGTGTTCGCCCGGCAGAGGCTCGCGCTTTTGCAGCAGTTTCTGAGCAAGGAAAAGCCCGGCCGTTCGGCGCTCATTCACGACACGCTGGAGGAATACACGCACATCATCGAGGCTATCGACACGGTGGCCGATGACGCGCTGATCCGGAAGGTGAGTCTTGAGCTGGGCATGAAGGAAGTCGCCACCGCTGAGGCCGAAATGCTGGCGACGCTCAAAAGGTGGAGGATTCCGCGCCCAAGGATTTATCGCGCTTCCAATTCGTTTTGAAGAACGCGATTGAAACTACGTCGGACAGCAAGGAGCTTTCCGAGGAGGATCTGCACACGCGCACCGGCGATCTGGCGGCGCAGGAGAAAAAAGAGAAGCAGGAGAAGGAAGCGCTGCTCGGCGACAAGGAAAAGAAAGAGAAAGCGAAAGAAAAGAAGGCCGCCGAAAGCACCGCCGATGGCAAGCCCAAGACCGAAGCCTCCCACGCTATACAAGCCTGGGGAGAAGCCTCCGGATCAACAATAAAGACCGCTGGCTCACGCGCGCGGCTCAGTAAAGCGCGGCCCGGTAAGAGCGGTTTAAGCCGTCCGCATCGCTTCGGATTTGTCGCCGCCAGCAATGGCAGCTTGCGCCGCCGCGAGCCGCGCGATCGGTACCCGATAGGGCGAGCACGAAACATAGTCCATGCCGACGCGATAGCAGAACTCCACCGAGCTGGGATCGCCGCCATGCTCGCCGCAGATTCCGATCTCCAGATTGTGATTGGTCTTGCGGCCAAGCTTGACGGCCTGCTCGATGAGCTTGCCCACGCCTTCCTGATCGATGGTCTGGAACGGATCGGCCTTGAAGATCTTCAGCTCCTCGTACTTCTTCGAGAACTTGGTATAGTCGTCGCGCGACATGCCGAGCGTGGTCTGCGTCAGATCGTTGGTGCCGAAGCTGAAGAACTGCGCCACTTCGGCGATCTGATCGGCCGTCATCGCGCCGCGCGGAATCTCGATCATGGTGCCGATCAGGTACTTCATGTTCTTCATGCCGGCCTTTTCGAGCACTTCCTTGGCAACGCGCTCCACGATTTCTTTCTGCATCGCGAGCTCGCGCTCGAAACCGACCAGCGGGAATCATGACTTCCGGGATCACCTTCATGCCCTTCTTGGCCACTTGCACGGCGGCCTCGAAAATGGCGCGCGCCTGCATTTCGGTGATTTCCGGATGAACGATGCCCAAGCGGCAGCCGCGGAATCCGAGCATCGGGTTGAACTCGTGCAGATCCTCGACGCGCTTGAGCAGCGCCGGCAGCTTCTTCTTCAGATCGCCCACCGGGATGCCGTAGTTCTCCGACATCTGCTTCTTTCTTTTTCCGTTGGCGTGAGGGAGCACGGCGAGGTCCACCATCAGAGTTCTCGCGCTTGGGCAGAAACTCGTGCAGGGGCGGATCGAGCGTGCGGATGATCACCGGATATCCGTCCATGGCTTCAAACAGCCCGGCGAAATCCGCGCGCTGCATCGGAAGCAGCTTCTGCAGCGCCTTGTCGCGCGTCTTGGGGTCTTCGGCCAGAATCATGGCCTGCATGTACGGGATGCGATCGGCCGCGAAGAACATGTGCTCGGTGCGGCACAGGCCGATGCCCTCGGCGCCAAACGCGCGAGCAGCTTTGGCATCGCGCGGGATGTCGGCATTCGCCCGCACTCCGAAGTCGCCGCGAAACACGTCGGCCCATTTCATAAACTCGACGAACAACGGCGATTGGGGATCGGGCTCCTTGGTTTTGGCTTGGCCGAGATAGACGTCGGCCGTGGTTCCATCGAACGAAATCCAATCGCCCTCTTTGACGACGATGTCCTTGCCGCCCACCTTCACCGTGAACTGTTTCTTGTGCTCTTCGATGTGCAGCGCGCCCGCCCCTACTACGCAGGGCAAGCCCCATGCCGCGCGCGACCACGGCCGCGTGGCTCGACTTTCCACCCACCGCAGTGAGCACGCCTTTCGCGACTTCCATGCCGTGGATGTCGTCGGGCGTGGTTTCCTTGCGGATCAAGATCACGGGGCTCTTCTTCGCGCTTTCGACCGCTTCGTCGGCAGTGAACACCGCGCGTCCGACCGCAGCGCCCGGCGAGGCATCGATACCGTTGGCGATCTTCGTCAACGCTTTGAGAGACGCCTGGTCAAACAGCGGATGCAGCAACTGATCGAGCTGCTGCGGGGCCACGCGCAGTACGGCTTCCTTCTTGTCGATCAAGCCTTCCTTGGTCATCTCCACCGCGACTCGCAACGCCGCCGCGCCCGTGCGCTTGCCATTGCGCGTTTGCAGCATGAACAGCTTGCCGTTTTCGATGGTGAACTCGAAATCCTGCATGTCGCGATAATGCTTTTCGAGGCTGCTGGTGATCTCGCGAAGCTGCCGATAAGCGTCGGGCATGATCGCTTCCAGATCCGAGATCGGTCTGCCCCGTACGGATGCCCGCCACCACGTCCTCGCCCTGCGCGTTCACCAGGAACTCGCCCCAGAACACCCGTTCGCCGGTGGAGGGATTGCGCGTGAAACCGACGCCCGTGGCCGACGTATCGCCCAGATTGCCAAACACCATGGCCTGCACGTTCGCCGCGGTGCCGATCTCATCGGGGATCTTCTCCATGCGCCGGTAGGTCACTGCGTTCTTGCCCCACCAAGAGCGGAACACGGCATCGCGCGACATAGCGAGCTGCTCGCGTGGGTCCTGCGGAAACGCTCTTGCCGGTTTCCTTCTTTACCAGCTTCTGATATTCGCCAATAATGACCTTCAAGTCGTCAGCTGAGAGATCGGTGTCGAGCTTGGCCTTCACCTTCTTCTTGCGCTCGTCGAAGATGTGATCGAACTTGTGCATATCGATGTCGAGTGCCACTTCGCCGAACATCTGGATAAACCGGCGGTAAGAGTCATAGGCGAAACGTGGATTTCCGCTTGTCTTGGCCAGCCCTTCCACACTTTTGTCGTTCAATCCCAGGTTCAGGATCGTGTTCATCATGCCGGGCATGGAGAACTTGGCTCCTGAACGCACACTGACTAGCAGGGGATCGGAGGGATCGCCCGAGTTTCTTGCCCATCTTGGCTTCTAGATCTGCGAGCGCCTGCGCGATCTCCTGGCTGATTTCTTTGGGGACGCTGTTCTTGTTCTGGAAATAGATGTTGCAGACTTCGGTGGAGATGGTGAAGCCGGGAGGCACGGGAACGCCCGCGCGGCTCATCTCTGCCAGGCCAGCGCCTTTGCCGCCGAGGACGTCTTTCATTTTGCCGTCGCCATCGGCTGTGCCGCCGCCGAACGCGTAAACGTATTTTTTCATGATTGCCTTTCTGTGACGATTTCCGAGAAGTCAGCTACGTCCGAGAACTCCGTCAGGAGATTCTGTAACAGCGCAAGCCTGTTGCGCCGGATGTTTGGGTCGGGTGCGTTCACAAGCACCTTATCGAAAAAGAGGTCGACCTTGGGCCGCAGCGAGCCGATGCGCGATTCGAGCGGCTGGTCCTTCGTGCTGCGAATCGCGTTGTAGAGATCGAGCTCCGGGCCGGGTTCGAGAAGTTGAGATTCAAACGTAGAATCGCTGGATTGGGCTTGTTTCAAAATGTTTTTGATGCGTTTGAAACTGGCCGCGATTGGCTCGAAGTCAGGCGTCGTGCGGATGGCTTTGACGCGCATTAGTCGTGCTTCCAGATCGAGCAGATCGCTCCAGCCCGCAGCCATGCAGGCGCGGACTTCGTCATACGCGAAGCCGCGGACATCGCGGAAGTAATATTCGACGCGATCGCGCAGGAACTCGCCCTCGAGCGGCGGCGCGGTTGTAATGCGGCCTTCGACGATGATGCGCACAATGCCTTGAGCGGCTCGCCGAAGCCCGAACGGATCGCGTGAGCCGGTTGGCGTCATGCCGGCCTTCAGGCATTCCGTGAGTGTGTCCCATTTGTCGGCAAGGCTCAGGAGGCGGCCGTTATGCGTGGAGGGGATTTCGTCCTCCATGCTAAGGGGTTTGTAGTGTTCGTAGATGGCCCGCCAGCATTCTTCCTCTTCGTAGCCCTGTGCCTTCGCATAGAGACCGCCGATGATCCCTTGCAGGTCAGTGAACTCCTTCACCATGTCGGTGGTCAGATCGCACTTGCAAAGCGTGGCAGCGGCCTGCGCGAATTCGTCACCGCCAAACTGCTTGATCAGTTCGATAATGCGTTGCGTCTTGTCGAAATAGGAGCCAAGCTTGGCTTGGAAGGTGACGTTCATCAGGTCTGGAAGCCGGAGCGCGAGCTCTTTTTTCTGATCCTGGTCCCAGAAAAACCGAGCGTCATTGAACCGTGCCCGCAGCACGCGTTCATTCCCATGCCGCACCAAACCATCGGGATCGGCGTCGGTATTCATCACCGCGATAAAGTGCGGCGCAAGCTTGCCGTCCGCATCCTCCACCGACAGATATTTCTGGTGGTGCTTCATTACCGTAACGAGCACCTCGTGCGGAAGGTCCAGGTAACTGCGATCGAAGCTTCCGAGAATCGGGGTAGGGAATTCGGTGATGTAAATGAGGGTGTGAAGCAGGTCGGGATCGGGCTTGACGCGAACCGTTATGATACCCGCCTCGATCTTCTCGCGCCGCTCGGTAGCCGACAAAATGACGCCATTGGCGCGCAAAAGCTCGCTCAAAATCGCTAATGTTGACCCGGATCGACGGCTTCCCGAGCACCCGGTGCCCGACGGTCGTGTTGCCCGAGTGCACGCCACCGATCTCGAAAGGTACGACCTCATCGCCCAGCAGCGCCACCAGCCAACGGATCGGACGAATGAAGCGTATCGCTTTCTCGTTCCAATACCATCGTTTTAGGCCACTGAATCTTAAGAATGAGATTGGGTAATTCGTGGGCGAGAATCGCCCCCGTCGGCTGGCCTTGGGTTCGTTTTGCAAAACTGAAATACTCGCCCTTGGCGGTGCTCTGAGTCCCCAACTGGTCTGGTGTTGTGCCCATCTTCTTGGCGAAGCCCGCCGCCGCGCCCGCGCCCACCGATTTCGGCGGACCCAAGACCAACTCTTCCAAATCGGCCTGCCGCTCCAGCAATCCTTCGGCCCGCAAAACTAACCGGCGCGGCGTGGCGTCTACGGCCGTGACCTTCCCTCCCAAAACATGCTGATCGAGCAATGCTTGAAACATGTCCTGTAAGTTGTTCAACGCTGGAACGATCATCCAGTCCGGAATCTCCTCGGTTCCGATCTCGAGCAGAAACGGAAGGCTCACGCGACTGCCCCTTGTAGTTCCATCCAGACTGTGGCCACACCGAGCGCAAGCTTGCGCACACGCCCGATCACGCCCACGCGCTCGGTCACGCTAATGGCCCCGCGCGAGTCGAGCAAATTGAATACGTGCGAGCACTTCAGGACTTGGTCATAAGCGGGTAGCACGGCGTCCGGAATCTTCAGCAGTCGCTGGCATTCCTTTTCGTGCAGGTCGAAGAGCTGCCAGAGCATGCCGACGTCGGCGAGCTCGAAATTGTATTTCGAGAACTCGTATTCTTCACGGTGGCGAACGCTGCGGTATTGGACTCCCCGGGCCCACTCGATGTCATACACGCTGTCGACATTCTGCAGAAACGCGACGATGCGTTCGAGGCCGTAGGTCAACTCAGCCGGTACCAGATCGAGCTCGAAACCCCCGCATTGCTGAAAATAAGTGAACTGCGAAATCTCCAGACCGTCCAGCATCACCTGCCAGCCGATGCCCCAGGCGCCCAGAGTCGGCGCTTCCCAATTGTCTTCCTCAAACTTGATGTCGTGCTTTTTCAGGTCGATGCCAATTGCTTGCAGGCTGCCGAGATATTGATCGATCACGTCGGCAGGCGCGGGCTTAAGAATCACCTGCAACTGTTGGTGCTTGTAGAGGCGATTCGGATTGTCTCCATAGCGGCCATCAGCCGGCCGGCGGCTCGGTTGGACGTAAGCCACGCTATACGGCTGCGGTCCAAGAACGCGCAGAAATGTTTCAGGCGCCATGGTGCCCGCGCCCACTTCGACATCGTATGGTTCTTGAATGATGCAGCCGCGGTCGGACCAATACTGTTTGAGACGCAACACCGTTTCCTGAAACGTCAGGGGCGAGCTCACAGAGCCTCCAGTATTGCCGTCGTCCGCAATTTGCGCTCCACCTGCTCTTCGATCAAGCGATTGAGTGCGCGCCGCAAATCGGCGCCGGTCTCTTTGGTCCATGGGCGCGCAGTCAGTTGCTGAATCGGCGTGACAAGCATCTCTTCACTAATGGCGCGTGAATTGGCACTGACGCGAAGTTCCGGCAAAAGGCCCGCCAAACGCACCGACCACAGTGCGAAATACGTGACGGCGGTCCAGACATTTCCGCCTGAGCGCAACGACTCCAGCACGGCGATCAACAGGCGAAAATGCCGTTCATTGGTTTCATTGGGTGGCAGCAGCTGCTCGGTGACTTCCGCCAGATAATCGAGCGCGACACTCGCCTCGTAGTTTGACGCCAGAGCGAATTGGGATTGCAGCAGGTCACAGGAATTGAGGCTAACCAGCTCGCGATTCTCCTTCTGATAGTACGAGACCGTCGCATGCGACAGTCGTTCCAAGCCCGATCCAAAGCTGCTCTTCGGCCGGCGTGCTCGCCGCGCCACCCCTCGTAGCTTCCCCTGATCGCGCGTGAAGAAGCTGACCACCAGATCGGCTTCTCGAAACGGATATGTTTGCAGGATGAAGCTTTCGCTCATTCGAGCGGGCATTCTGGCGAAGGCACTTTAAGTGACTAGATTAACAGATTTTGGTGGTGTCGTTAGGCGTTCGTATCCAGTGCAGCTTAGCACCGGCAACCGCGGATACTTCGGGAATCGCGGATCAACACTCGCAAGCTGGCAGAGGAAAAATACGGAGCCACGATCGGAAACCATGCGACGCATATGTGCGCAGGTGGCACAGAGGCCGGCATTTTCGGCATCGTGGCTCAAGGCACCGCTACTTCGCTAGAGAACGGGCCGCCGCCAGCGCCGCTTCGTAATTTGGAAAATCCGCGACTTCCTTGACATACTCGACATACTTGATCGTGTTGTCCTTGTCGAGCACGAAAATCGCGCGGCTCTCGATCCGCATGTCTTTGATCAGCGTGCCATAGTGCTCGCCAAACGATCCCGAGCGATGATCGGAAAGCATCTTGATCTTGTCGATGCCAAAATTTCCGCACCAGCGTTTCTGCGCAAACGGCAGGTCCATGCTAACGGTGAAAATCTCAACGCCGGGCAGCTTGGTCGCTTCTTCGTTGAACCGCTTGGTCTGCGCGTCGCACACCGGCGTGTCGAGCGACGGGACGACGCTGAAAATCCGGACGTTGTGACCTGTTCCCGCCAGATCCACGGGCTGCAGCCCATCGTTCACTGCATTAAAATCGGGCGCCTTGTCGCCGGCCTTCAACTCGGGCCCCAGCAGGGTCAGCGGATTTCCTCGCATCGTTGTAGCTCCAGGTCTTTCCATGCATTCTCCTCAAATATGTTGATTGAATTTCGACCTATTGTAGCAACTCGTCCAACTTAGCAAGCTCGTTCGTCGGTAACTGGCAAACGTAGTCCTGGCAGACGTAGGCCGTCGGCTTGGCATCCATCTCGCGCATGTTTGCGGCTGCGGGAAAGAAATGCGCGCCCGTACGCAACGTAATGGTACGGGGCATAAATCGCTCGCGCACATGACGCAAAAACTCTTCCGCATCGCCCGCGATCACTACTTCCCGGCGAGGCCCCAACGCGTAATCGAGCCCCACCAGCATCTGCGGAACGGCCACGGTCTGATTCGATATCTTCGGCCCCAGGGCTTCGAGCGTTCGCTCCGCGGCTTCGCGATAGTCTGCGCGATCGGTGAAGTGCGCCAGGCGCAGAAGATCCAGCAGTGCAACCGAGTTGCCTGAAGGTTCCGCACCGTCGTAGTCATCCTTCATGCGCAGCACCAGGTTGCGGATCACCCTCCGCTGTGCTGAAGAACCCGCCCCCAACTGGATCTTCGAACAGGGCGCGCATCTTGTCCGTCAGCGCCATCGCTGTCTCAACATGACGCGGATCGAAGTCAGCTTCATAAAGATCCAGTAGTGCGCCTATGAAAAACGCGTAATCGTCTAAGAACCCAGCGATCGCCGCCTCGCCATCGCGATAGCGCCGCTGCAGCACGCCGGAATTCGCGTCGTACATAAGCGTCAATATGAACGAGGCAGCGCGTTGCGCGGCTTCAAGATAGCGGGGCTCGTTCAGGATCTGAGCGCCCTTCGCAAACGCCCAAATCATCAGGCCGTTCCAGGCCGTCAGGATCTTGTCGTCGAGATGCGGCCGGACACGCTTGGACCGGATTGCGAGCAACGCAGTTTTCGCGGCCTGCAATTCCGCCTCGGCCGCATCGTCAAGTGGTTCGCGCAGGTAGAGGATGTTCTTCCCGGTGAACTCGCCGTGCGGATCATCCTGAACATTCCCGTTGTCCCCCACGCCATAGATCGAGGCGAAGCGAGGGTAATCCTTCAACTCATTCTTCAACTCTTGCGCGCTCCAGATGTAGAACGCGCCCTCGCCCTTCTCCTTCGGATTCGCCGGATCAATCACGCTATCGGCGTCCTCGGCCGAATAGAAGCCGCCTTCCGGATGCGTCATGTCGCGCAACACATAGTCCAGCGTGCTGCGCGCGATCTTCGCATAGAACGGATCGTGCGTGATCTGGAAAGCCTCCAGATAAGAAATCGCAAGCTGCGCCTGATCGTAGAGCATCTTCTCGAAATGCGGAACGAACCAGCGCTCATCGACCGAATAGCGATGGAACCCGCCTCCCAGTTGATCGTGCATGCCGCCGTTGGCCATGGCGCGCAGAGTCTCCAGCGTCATGTCCAGCGCCTCATGCCGGTTTGTTCGCGCGTAATACCGCAGCAGGAAATTGAAAACCACCGGACGCGGAAATTTCGGCGCGCTCCCGAATCCGCCGTGCGCCGAATCGAACATGCGGCGGAAATGTTGGAACGCGGAATCGAGGACCGCCTTATCGGGCGCACCTGTGGAAGGCCCGGTGGCGCCTGAATATTGGGCGAGTTGCGCGATCACATCTCCGCTGGATTGCACGATGCGTCCGCGATCATCGCGCCACGCCTGGGCGATCCGCTCGAGAATCGCACCGAAACCCGGCCGCCCGTAGCGATTGTCCGGCGGAAAATAAGTTCCGCCAAAGAATGGTTTCAGCTCTGGCGTCAGGAACACCGACATCGGCCAGCCGCCGCTGCCTGTCGAGGCCTGCACGAACGTCATGTAAATGCGATCCACGTCCGGCCGCTCCTCGCGATCCACCTTCACGGGCACGAACCATCGATTCAGAATCGCCGCCAACTGCTCGTTCTCGAACGATTCGCGCTCCATCACGTGGCACCAGTGGCAGGTGGAGTAGCCGACCGACAAAAAGATCGGCTTGTCCTCGCTCCGCGACTTCTCGAACGCCGCTTCGCCCCACGGATACCAATCCACTGGATTATGGGCGTGCTGCCGCAGATACGGACTCTTCTCGGCGGCCAGGTGATTGGTCACTTGACTATTTACTTCTCCACCACGAAGTTTCCTACGAACAACGCGTCGACGCCGGACGAATAAAAACTTCGCACTGCATCGCGCGGCGTACACACCAACGGATCGCCGAACAGATTGAAGCTGGTGTTGTACAACACTGGAAGCCCGGTGGCTTTGCCGGCGGCGTGCAGCAAGCGGTGATACAGCGGGTTATCCTCCGGCCGCACGGTATGAACGCGCACGGCATTCTCGCCGAGCACAGCGGCCTCAAACGTTTTGCGATAGGGCGCCCGCACGCGTCCCACGGTCGCAAGATAGCGCGCATTCGGTCCGGCTTCGAAATATTCGCCCGCCATCTCCTCAGGCACCGAGGCGGCGAATTTCCGGAACGGCTCGCGATGCTTGATGTAGATATTCAAATTCTCCGTCGAGTACGGATTCAGCGGCGACGCCAAAATGCTGCGATTGCCCAGGGCTCTCGGACCAAATTCCATGCGGCCCTGCATCCACGCTATGATCTTCTCGCCATTCAAATCGCGCACTGCGCGCTCAACGAGTTCGTCGGTGGTCATGGCATAGTGGAAATGCAGCTTGCAATTTTCCAGCACCTGCTTCACTTCTTCCGGCGCATAGCTCGGGCCGAGGCACAGGTCCTTCAAAGACGCGCGCTTCTTCTGCCCAAACACGCTGTTCCAGGCGTAAAACACCGCGCCGAGCGCCGTTCCAGCATTGCCCGCGGCCGGCTGAACAAACACCTGCTTGGACTTTTCAAGCGCGCTGATGAGCAACGCGTTCATCCCCAGACCACCCGCGACGCACAGCCTCTCCTGAGGTCCGGCCATGCGCAACACAATGGCCTCGATGGCGCATTGCAATCCGGCTGCGATCGGCGCGCGTAGCGTTGGGGGAATCTCCTCGCCGCCTTCCAGCCCGAGCCGCTTGTAGAACTTTTCGCTGAATCCGCCTTGGCTCAACCGATCTGCATCGAAGAAACTGCGATTGATGCACGGCCACTCGCTCCCGCCCAGAATCTCCTCGAAGAGCGGGAGAAACTGCTCGCCGGAATCACCTGTGGAGAGCCACTGCACTTTGTGTTCGTCGGAGCCAGCATTGAACCCGAGCAGCTCCGTCACGCGGCTGTACAGATCGCCCAACGAATCCGGATAGTAGAGATCCTTTTCCAAATGCAATTGATTTCCCGAAGCCCGCCAGCGCGCGGCGGATCGAAAATCTCCGTCCCGGTCGAGCGTCAACACCGTGGCATCCTCGAACGGCGACGGATAGTACGCCGATGCCGCATGCGCCGCGTGATGCTCCACCATCACTACTTGTGCGCTGGGAAATCGCGATCGCAGAGTGAGATGGATCTCTTGTGCAAAGGGGCGTACCAGGGCGATGCAATTCACGTCAGCGGGTGTGAGCCGGGCGACCTCCAGCGCCGTTGCGATTGCTGCTTCCGGCAGAACACCGGACGATACTTGCCGCGCCACCTTGCGCTCTTCCACCGCGGCTAGCAATTCGCCGTCCTTCAATACGGCGCAAGCGGCGTCGGTGAGAATGCCGCCCAAACCAACAATGATCATTTCGATTTCTTCTCGGACTTTTTCTCGATCTTGGCCCACGTATCGCGGAGCGCCACGGTACGATTGAAGACCAGCTTCTCGGGCGTCGTGTCCGGATCGACGGAAAAATAGCCGAGCCGTTCGAATTGGAAGCTCGATCCCGCCGCGGCCCCGCGCAAACTCGGCTCAAGCTTCGCGCCGCTCACCACCTCGAGTGATTGCGGATTCAGATTCGCGGTGAAGTCTTGGCCCTCCTCCACCTGGTTCGGATCTTCGCGCGTGAACAGCGTGTCGTACAAGCGAACCTCCGCGTCGATCGCATGGTCAGACGAAACCCAGTGAATGGTCGATTTCACCTTGCGGCCGTCCGGTGCATTGCCTCCGCGTGTCGCGGGATCGTAGGTGCAGTGAATCTCCGTCACTTGTCCATTCGCATCCTTCACAACGCTGGTACATGTGACGAAATAGGCGTACCGCAGCCGCACTTCACGGCCCGGAGCGAGCCGGAAATATTGCTTGGGTGGATCCTCGCGAAAATCATCCTGCTCGATATACAGCACGCGGGAAAACGGCACCTTGCGGCTCCCCATGGTTTCGTCTTCCGGATTGTTGACCGCGTCCATCTGTTCAGTCTGGCCTTCCGGGTAGTTGTCAATCACCAGGCGTAGCGGCCGCAGTACCGCCATCACTCGCGCGGCGCGCTTGTTCAAATCCTCGCGAAGAAAATATTCCAGCAGCCCTAGCTCGGTGGTGCCGTTCGTTTTGGAGACACCCACGCGACGGCAAAAATTGCGGATGGCCTCCGGCGTATATCCGCGCCGCCGCAGCCCGGAAATGGTGGGCATGCGCGGATCGTCCCATCCCTGCACCAGTTTGTTTTGCACAAGCGCCAGCAGTTTTCGCTTGCTCAATAGCGTGTAGGTGAGGTTCAGGCGGTCGAATTCAATCTGCTGCGGATGATAGATGCCAAGCTGCTCGACGTACCAGTCGTAGAGCGGGCGGTGATCCTCAAACTCGAGCGTGCAAATCGAATGCGTGATGGTCTCGATGGAATCCGACTCGCCATGGGCGAAATCGTACATCGGGTAAATGCACCACTGATTGCCGGTGCGATGGTGCTCGGCGTGCAAAATACGGTACATGATCGGGTCGCGTAAATTCAGATTCGGCGACGCCATGTCGATCTTGGCCCGCAGCGTCCGTGCGCCGTCGGGAAACTCGCCCGCCTTCATGCGCGCGAACAGGTCCAGGTTCTCTTCCACGGATCGGCTGCGATAGGGGCTCTCCTGGCCCGGCTCGGTCAACGTCCCGCGCTGCTGGCGCACCTGCTCGGGGGTCAAATCGCAAACGTACGCCTTGCCGGATTTGATCAACTGTACGGCCCACTCATAGAGCTGTCCGAAATAATCGGATGCATAAAACAGCCGGTTTTCCCAATCGCCGCCCAGCCATTTCACATCTTCGATGATCGAGTCGACGTACTCGGTCTCTTCCTTGGAAGGATTCGTGTCGTCGAACCGCAAGTTACACTGCCCGCCGAACTCCTTCGCCAATCCGAAGTTCAGCTGGATCGATTTCGCATGGCCGATGTGCAAATATCCGTTCGGCTCAGGTGGAAAGCGCGTATGCACGCGCCCGCCGTATTTATTTGTCTTCAAATCATCCACGATGATCTCGCGGATGAAATTGGAAGGGGCCGTCTCCGGCGTGATGTCGCCGGATTCAGCCTCGCTCGGTCGTGGATTCATGGTCTCTTTCATTATTGAAATAGCTCGTCGCGCTACTGCAGCATTTGAATGGCTTGGTCGATGCGCTTCAAACACGTCTCGCGGCCCAGGACTTCCAGCGTTTCAAAGAGCGGCGGAGCATTCTTCCGCCCGCACACCGCCACGCGTATCGGCTGGAACATCTGCCCCGCCTTGATTTTCAATTGTTCCGCACCGCCGCGTAGCACCGCTTCCAGGCCTGCATGGTTGAAGGTGGCGTCCGCCAGGATTTCGCGCGCCGCCACTAGAGCCTTCAGTGCCAGCGCTCGGTCGCCTTTTTGCGGGATAAGCTCGTCCGGATCGTACGGCGGCAACTCGTCGACAAAAAAGAAATCCGCCATCGTCGCGACATCGCGCAGAGTCTTGACGCGCTCTTGCAGCAGCGGAGCGACGCGTAACATTTTGGCTGGATCCGCACGCAATCCGGCCGCGCAAGCGAACGGCAGCATCTGTCGAGCGAGTTCCTCCACGGGCAGCGTGCGAATCAGTTCGGCATTCAGCCACATCGCCTTCGGGTCGATGGGGTCTTCTTCCGTGAAATTCACTACCGCGTTGTGCCGGTGAATCCCCTCGAACGAAAACGCAAGCATCAGCTCCTCGCGCGTCAGCTGCTCGCGATTGTCTTTGGGCGACCATCCCAGCAAACACAAAAAGTTGATGTAGGCGTGCGGTAGAAAGCCCACGTCGCGATAGGTGGTCACGCTCACCACCGGACCGTGCTTGCGCTTGGACAGCTTCGATCCGTCCGGTGCGATCAGTAGCGGTAAATGCGCGAACTGGGGCGGCTGGACCCCTAGCGCCTCAAAAATCAGCACGTGCTTGAAGGTATTCGTCAGATGATCCTGGCCGCGAATAATGGTGCTGATCCGGAGGTCCACGTCGTCGGCGCAAGATGCCATGTGATACATGGGGACGCCATTGCTCCGCAGCAGGGCGAAATCCTCGATGTCAGCCGCCAGCTTGGATTGTTCACCGTAGACCGCATCGTGGAACTCTACTGCGCGCGACCCTTCCCGAGGCACGCGAAACCGCAGCACGAACGGCTCGCCAGCATCCGCGCGGCGCTGGCTCTCTTCGGCCGAGAGCTCCCGCATCCCCGGATTGAAAAGCCACCCGGCACCTGTGTGCTCCTTCTCTTCAGCCGTCTGGGCCGGCGTGAAATCGCGATACGCCAGCCCTCTCTCGAAAATCGCCCACGCCATCTGGCGATGCAAGTCGCCGCGCTCCGACTGAGCGTATTGTTCATCCCAATCCAAATCCAGCCACTTCAGCCCATCGAAGATCGAATCGAGCGACGCCTGCGTATTGCGATCGACGTCGGTGTCGTCAATGCGCAGGATCATCGTCCCGCGATTGCGGCGCGCATACAGCCAGTTGAAGATGAACGTCCGGGCGCTTCCAATGTGGAGATAACCGGTGGGCGACGGGGCGAAACGGACACGCAGCATGAAATTTCAGGATACAGGAGCGGCGCCGGCACCCACCACTCTGCGAAACAAATCCGCGAACTCCGGGATGGATAGTTCCTCCGCGCGTCGGCTGGTTTCGGGGATCGCATCAAGGATTGCCCGCTCGTAGCTTCCCAACAAATTATTGCGGATTGTTTTCCGCTTCTGGCGAAAGCATCGTCCCACGAAGGCGAGAAACGCCTCGCGATCGAGGGCAGGGAACTCGGAGTCGCCCTTTGGGATCAGCCGCACTACTGCCGAATCCACCTTGGGAGGCGGACGAAACGCGGCGGCGGGCACGCTGAACATCAACTCCGGAGCGCTCAGCAACTGCGTCTGCACGCTCAGGTAGCCATAATCGCGCGTGCCTGGATGCGCTGTGAGCCGCTCGGCGACCTCTTTTTGCACCAGGAAGACCGCGCGAGTTAACTGCCCACTCGGCCGGCCGCCCAATCGCAAGGTCTTCTCGAGAATTGGCGAGGTAATGTAATAGGGCAAATTTCCAACCACCGCGACAGCGCCCCATTGCGCCAGATCAGCCTTCAAAACGTCGGCCTCCACGAGTGTCAGCCGGGGCTCATCGCGAAACTTGGCCCGCAGATACTGCACCAGCACCGGATCGATTTCGATCGCCACCACGCGTTCCGCCCTCGCCAACAGATGCGACGTCAACGCCCCGCGCCCCGGCCCGATTTCCACCACGGTGCCCGTCTTTTCAGCAGATTCGTCCGGACATGCGGCCTCCGCGATCCGCTCCAGAATCGCTTGCCGCACCAGAAAATGCTGGCCTAAGCGTTGCCCCAAGGTTCCCTAATCCAAAGCCCGCCGCACGATCGCATCCAAGTGCAGCCGGGCGCAATCGAGATGCGGAAAATCTGTATTGCCCTCGTTGAACAGCAGCGCGAGATCCGTACCAGCCAGGATCACCGCCTCGACGCCCTCGCGCTCCATCAACAAATGCGCCAGGCGGCTTAGGCTCTCGCGCTGCTCCTTCGATCCGGCGCCAGCGTTGACCAGTTGCATGTAGATTTCATGAACGGCCGCGATCTCGGCCGCGGCTGGAGCCACCACGTCCACGCCCCGCAACAACCCAAACATTCCCGACTCCATGGTGAAACGCGTCCCGAACAACGCCACGCGTCGCCAACCCCGCGCCTCAATTTCCCGTTGCACCTCTTCCGCCAGATTCACAATCGGAAGCCGCGAAGGCTTTACCAATTCCGCGATGCAAATGTGCGGCGTCACTGCTGGTATCACTGCGAAGTCCGCGCCTGCGTCCGCCAGTCGGCCGATCAATCCCGCCAGATAGTCCGCGAGGCCTGCCGTATCCCCCGCCTGCGCCGCACTCAGCACGCGATTCACGTCAGCATGGGCCATCACCAGATTCAGAACCCGGCCGCGCTCAGCATGCATTTTTGCCAGCTCTTGATAGTAGAGAACCTTAGCCCCGACGCCCAGCCCGTCGATCAGACCGATGCAGCGGCCCAATTTACGCGCCGCCGATCCGCAGCAATTCCACCTCGAAAATCAATGTCGCGCCGCCCGGAATCACCGGCGGACTTCCGCGGTCCCCGTAGGCGATGCTCGCAGGACACACCAGCTCCGATTTCCCTCCCACTTTCATCTTTTGCACGCCTTCCGTCCAGCACGGAATCACTTGGTTCAGCGGGAATTGCGCCGGCTCATTGCGCTTGTAGGAACTGTCGAATTCGGTTCCATCCACCAGCGTGCCGCGATAGTGGACCGTCACCGTGTCGCTGGCTTTTGGAGGCGCGCCCGAGCCCGCCCGGAGCTCGCTATAGACTAGGCCGCTATCGGTCTTGATCGCGCCCGGCTGCGCAGCCGCCTTGTCCAGATAAGCCTTGGGATCGCCCGCGCCCGCTCCCGATTCCGTGGTGCTTGACGATGAACATCCAACCAAAACGACCGCCAGAAAAAGCAATAGTGGACGCATGTGTACAGGGTAGCAAGGCTGGGGTGGTGTGCCACTTGACAACATAGTTTATGGTCGGTTATAAGTTATTGAAGTTCTTAAAGCCGTTGCGCTGAATCGAATTTGCCGCCACCGCAAGTTCGTAAGCTGTGAACCGGCTTGGTAAGTCCGCCCATTCGCGGCGTTAACAGCCTCTAATTCACACCGAAAATCGGGAATTCCTCCATAAAGGAGGGCTTTTGAAGACATTCGGCATATTCCTTCTGTCGACCGCGTGCGCTTTCGCCCAGGCGAACGTGCCTCTCGGCGCGGCCGGTAATTTCGCGATTCTGGCGTTTTCCACCGTGACAAATACGGGTCCTAGCATGATCACGGGCAACATTGGCGTTTCTACCGGTACTTCAGTCACTGGATTTCCACCAGGCCTAATCTCCGGCTCGACACACCTCAACGATGGCCCCGCGCAGCAAGCGCAGACCGCCCTAACCGCGGCGTATAACAACGCGATGACCCAACCGGTAACTCAGAATCTCACTGGGCACAATCTGGGTGGCTTGACGTTGGGTCCGGGTGTCTATAAGTTTGACAGCTCTGCGATGTTAACCGGAACGCTCACTCTTTCGGGCTCGGGCTATTACATCTTTCAGATTGGCAGCACCCTCACTGTGGAAAACGGTTCTGCGGTGCTGGCCCGGAACGGTGCTGATGCTGCAAATATCTTTTGGCAGGTCGGAGCATCGGCGACTCTAGGGACGGGTATCAGCTTCGTCGGAAACATTCTGGCCCTGACCTCTATCACGGTCGATACCGGCGACACGTTGGCCGGCAGGCTGTTGGCGAGCGGTGGCGCGGTCACGCTGGATGACGATATCCTGACCTACCCTCCCGCGACCACACCGGGCGGATTCGGCGGACCACCAGCGACACCCGTGCCTTCTTCTTGGATACTGGTTCTGATCGGCTTGGCCTGCGTCGCGATCTACCAGAGCCGTGCGCGATGGCTGCGGCGCTGGAAGAACGGTTAAACGGCGCATACCCCCCGCCCTGCGGCCGATGTCATTGACGTACATGCGTCATTGACGTACTATCAATATGAAGCCTCCGATGACGATGTGGGAATCAAAAACCTTCATTCGTCAGTCGGAAGAACTGATGTCTGCCGAGGAAAACAGCGCCTTGAAGTTCTATCTTGGGCTTCAGCCGGAATCTGGCGACTTGATCCCTGACACAGGCGGAGCACGAAAACTACGTTGGGCGGTAGGCCACCAGGGCAAGCGTGGTGGAGTCCGCGTCGTCTACTATTTCGGAGGTGACAATGAGCCTCTCGTGCTGTTTTCCGTCTACAAGAAGAGCCGCAAAGACGACCTCAGTCAGAAGGAGAAGGCGGAGCTGAAGGTGGTCATCAAATCCATCCGTGACGAATATCGAAAGAGGAACCAATGACTAGGACGAAACCGAAACGGACAACGGTGGGTCAGGAAATCATCCAGGGCGCCAAGGAAGTGTTGGCCGCAATGAGGGGGGACAAGGCAGCCGCCCGCATGCATAAGGTTCCCCGTGTTGATGTGGCCGAGGTTCGCCGACGCCTCAAACTGAGCCAAGCGGAGTTCGCCGCCGCATTCGGCCTCTCGCTCGACTCGGTCAAGAACTGGGAGCAGGGACATCGCTCTCCCGAAGGTCCGGCCAAGGTGCTGTTGGCGGTAATCGCGAAGGACCCGCAAGCAGTGCAGAATGCACTCGCGGCGTATCGCTAACACGAAAACCGCCGACCGCCGCACGAATCCCGACAGCCCCGGAACCGCGCTGAATCGTACGTTATGATGGCCTGTAGCGGCGGAGGATCTTCTGACTGCACGGACGATCATACGAACCATGACGCGATCCGCTTTGTGCGTGTTTGTCAGCGCATTCGCCTTTGGACAGGCCGCGCAAAACCTAACGTTTGAAGTAGCGTCGGTGAAGCCGTCCGCGCCCGTTCCGCCGAACGGGGGAGTATATTTCGGACCGCCGCGCGGTGGTCCCGGGACACCCGACCCTGGGCAGATTACGTGGACCTACGCTACCTTGAGAGGCTTGCTCATGACCGCGTATGACGTGAAGGAATATCAGGTCAACGGCCCTGCCTGGCTGAATACCGAAAGATACGACATCCTCGTCAAGGTCGGGGAAGGCGCGACCAAAGAGCAGGTCAACGTGATGTGGCAGAACCTCCTCGCTGACCGGTTCGGCGTGATACTGCATCATGAGTCCAAGGATTTCCAGGTGGAGGAGCTCGTGGTCGCAAAAGGTGGCCATAAGCTGAAGGAAACTACAGTGGACCCGGCGGCGGAGCTGGACCCAGGGCCTCCTAAGTTTGACGAGAACCGTGGGCTGACCGGGCCCGGATTCGTTACGACGATCAAGGCCAGCGGACAAGCGCACACGGTGGCCAAGGCGCAGCCGCTCTCGAAATTGACGACGATGTTGGGAGGCGTGCTTCGCCGCCCCGTTTTGGATAAAACCGGGCTAACCGGGAAATACGATTTCAGCATCGAATTCAATATCGATCTACGCGGACTGGGCATTCCGCCGGGACCTGGAGGGCCGGCACCCGCTACGACTCCCGTCGATAGCGCCAATGAACCGGGGCCGGATCTCGCTGCCGCCGTGCAACAACAGCTTGGCCTGAGGCTGGTGGGGGCCAAGGCGAACCTGGACGTGTTGATAATCGACAAGGCCGAGAAGGTGCCCACGGACAACTGACGCCGGGAGTTTTCGTTTAAGCTGCCGTAACTGCGCTGTAGTAAACTAGTTACCGGTGAGCTCCCCGTCGAATCGTCGCAGCTTTCTTCGCATTTTGGGCACCGCCGCAACTGGCATTACAGTGGCTTCCCGCGTTCTGCTGAAGTCGGCGCAGGCCGAGACCACGCCTACTTCGCTTGCGGTCGTCAAACTCACCGACAGTTTCCTGTTGATCACTGGCGCGGGTGCCAACGTCCTCGCCGTCCTCGGCCCCGACGGCGTGCTCATGGTCGATGGCGGATCTCCCGAGCGGTCCGACGAGCTGCTGAAGCGGGTCGCGGATAGGTCCGGCGGCAAACCGGTGCAAGTGCTCTTCAACACCTGCTGGGACATCGACCACACCGGCTCCAACGAGACCCTCGGCAAAGCCGGCGCCAAAATCATCGCGCACGAAAATACCAAGCTCTGGTTGGGCGCTGAGTTCGATTCCCGCCGGCAAAAACGCACCTTCGAGCCCCATCCCAAGGCCGCGCTCCCCAATCAGACGTTCTATAGCGGGACCAAGAAAATGACCTTCGGCGCGGAGCCTGTCGAATACGGCTACGTCATGCAGGCGCACACCGACGGCGATATCTATGTTTACTTTCCCGGCCCAAACATTTTGATGGCGGGCGGCGTGGTCTCGGGCGCGAGCTATCCTGTTGTCGACTTCGACACCGGGGGATGGCTTGGCCCGCTGGACCGGGGCGGCGACCCGCGCTACGCGGATTCACCTGTTCCAAACGGCCTGGTCGGGTCGCAAAGGGCGTTGCTGAAGGTAACCAACGCCGACACGCGCATCGTCCCTGGAAATGGGCCTGTGATGACGCAAGCGGATCTAAAAGCCGAAATTGAGATGTTGGCCACCGTCAGAGACCGTCTGGTGAAGCTGATCCGCATGGGCTATGGGCCTAACGAAATGGTCGCCGCCAAGCCAACACAGGAGTTCGACGCGAAGTACGGCAATCCGGAGCAGTTCATCCGAAACGCGTATATGGGTTTGTGGGGGCACGTTCACGAGTTGGGCGGGATCGTCTAATGCGGCATCTATTGCGTCACGCGTTCAAGGCTCTACCATTTGCTTTTGCCGCTCTCGCGTTTGGAGCGTCGCCGGCTGCCTCCGTTTCCGCGCATCGAGCGATGCTCGATCGGTACTGCGTCACCTGCCACAACCAAAAAGCCAAAACCGCGAGCGTCACTTTCGACACCATGGACCTCTCGCAGGTGGGCAAGGACGCCGTTGTTTGGGAGCGAGCCATCCGCAAATTGCGCGGAGGGATGATGCCTCCTTTGGGCATGCCGAAGCCCGACCCGGCCGCGGTGAACTCATTCGTGACATTTCTCGAAACCTCGCTCGATCAGGCCGCGCTGGCTGCTCCCAATCCTGGAACCGTGTCGCTGCACCGTTTGAATCGCGCGGAATACCAGAATGCGATGCAGGATGTTCTCGGTGTGGAAGTGGACGCCGCGGCGCTGCTTCCCAGGGATGACATCAGCAATGGGCTGGACAATATCGCGAATGTCCTTAAGGTTTCGCCTTCGTTCCTGGATCAATACATCGCCGCCGCGCGCGAAGTGAGCCGCCTCGCGATCTCGCATCCGCCGCCGACGGAACCCGTTAAAGCGGTGGTGCACGGAGACCCGGCCGATGCCGAAGGATTGCCGCTTGGTACCCAGGGCGGGATCGTGGCGAAGCACTTGTTCCCCTTCGAAGGCGACTATAGTTTCACCACTGCCGGCCCGTATCCCATTCTCACCATCGATGGACTTCCCGTTTCCACCAGCAGCGGCTTTGTGCATGTGAAAGCGGGGATGCATGAGGTGGCTTTGACATCGCCGGCGCACAGTTTCGCCGAGGCCGATGGCATGCTGCAGTCGTTTATTCCCGGGCGCGCGTTTCCCGGCTACGGTTTCGCGCCGGGCGGCGCGGGCCCCGGTGGCCGCAGGGCGCCCTCCGGACCAAGCATCGAGATCATCGGGCCGTATCATACGACCGGCAAGCCGGTGGAAACCCAAAGCCGCGCGCGGATTTTTGTGTGCAAGCCGCCGAGTGAGAGCGAAGAAGCCTCCTGCGTGAATAGGATTCTGTCTGAGGTCGCGCGTCGGGCATTTCGACGTCCCGTCACAGCCAAGGATCTGGTTGCACCCATGGCCTTTTTCAAGCAAGGACGAGCGGACTCAGGCAATTTCGAGGGGGGAATTCAGAACGGCATTATTGCGATCCTGGCTAGCCCGAAGTTCCTTTATCGGGCCGAGCCGCCGCCGGCGGGGCTCGCGCCGGGCACCAATTATCGCCTCAGCGATCTGGAACTCGCGTCGCGCCTCTCCTTCTTCTTGTGGAGCACGGTGCCCGATGACGAACTGTTGGCGATCGCCGAACAGGGCAAGCTGAAAGACCCCAAGGTCTTCGACGAGCAGGTCCGGCGCATGCTCGCTAGCGAAAGATCGCGCTCGCTGGTGACCAATTTTGGCTCCGAATGGTTGAAGCTCCGCGACATCGACACAATCGATCCGGATCCGTTCATCTATCCCAACTTCGATCCCAGCCTTCGCGCGGCTTTCCGGCGGGAACTCGAATTGTTCGTCGACAGCATCCAGCGCGAGGACCGCAGTGTCTTGGATCTTCTGACGGCCAATTACACGTTCGCGAACGAGCGGCTAGCGCTCCACTACGGTATTCCCAACGTGCGCGGCCCGGAATTCCGGCGTGTGATTCTGCCCGATTCCAATCGCTACGGCTTGTTCGGGAAAGGGGCGGTTTTAATGGTGACCTCCTATGCGAACCGCACCTCGGTGGTGCTGCGCGGTAATTACATTCTGGAGAACATCATCGGCACACCGCCTTCGCCGCCGCCGCCCAACGTCCCGGCATTCAAGGAAAACAAGGACGGCGAAAAGCCGCATACGGTGCGCGAGACCATGGAGATGCATCGCGCCAATCCAACCTGCAACGGCTGCCACGGAATCATCGATCCGCTGGGCTTCGCGCTTGAAAATTTTGACACTGTAGGCGCGTGGCGCGACAAGGACCGTTATACGCGAACCGCCATCGATGCTTCCGGCAAGTTGGTGGACGGCACCGTCGTTCAGGGTCCGGACGACCTGCGCAAAGCGCTGCTGTCGCGGCCCGACGAGTTCGTCCAAACGATGACTGAAAAGTTCTTGAGCTATGCGCTAGGCCGCAGCCTGACGGCCTACGATATGCCGACGGTTCGCAAGATCGTGCGCGATGCCGCGCGCGACAACTACCGTTTCTCGTCGATCGTGATGGGAATCGCCAAAAGCGTGCCGTTTCAAATGGAGAGAACGCCGGAGGCGGCGCCCAGCCAGAATCAGGTTGCGTCGGCCAAGCCTTGAGGAGTTAGAAGGAGATCGACATGTTCATCACCAAGAAACATCTCGAGCGTCGGACTTTTTTGCGCGGCATTGGCGCCGCCGTGGCGCTGCCTCTGCTGGATGCCATGATTCCCGCGCGAACCGCCCTGGCGCAAACGGCCGCAAAACCCACGCCCCACATGGGATTCATCTACTTCCCCCACGGCGCCATCATGGACCACTGGACGCCCAAAACGGAAGGAACGAATTTCGATCTCCCGGACATCCTGAAACCCCTGGCGCCTTTCCAGAAGCAGCTGACCGTGGTCAGCGGTTTGGAGAACAAGCCCGCGATCAGCCCCGCGGTACACGCCATAACGCCCGGAACCTGGTTGAACTGCGTTCATCCGCGCGCTAGCCAAGACCCCTTCTGCGGTCCCACCATCGATCAGATCGCGGCGGCGCACATTGGACAGGACACTCCGTTGCCGTCGATAGAACTTGCTATTGAAGGGCCGCGGAGGCGGAGGTTCGTGCGATCGCGACTTTGGATGCAGCTATTCGGGTACTATTTCGTTCCGCACTCCTACTACGCCGCTTCCCATGGAGACCGAACCGCGCAAGGTGTTCCAGAGTCTATTTGGCCAGGGTGACACTGCGGCACAACGAAAGATTCTCGGGAAGCAATACGCGAGCATTCTCGATTTGGTCTCTACTGAAGCCACCGATTTGCAGCGCACCCTTGGTCCCCAGGATCGGGCGATGCTGAGCGACTATCTGGACACCATTCGCGAAGTGGAGCGGCGCATCCAGAAGATGGAGGCGCATGACCTGTCACATGTCACGGTACCCAATGCGCCAGCCGGAACGCCGTCGCAGTTCGAACAGCACATCAATCTGATGTTTGACCTGACCGCACTGGCTTATCAGGCCAACATGACGCGCGTCTTCAGCATGATGATGGCGGCCGAGGTCAGCAACCTGACCTACAACCAGATCGGCGTTCCGGATGCGTTCCATCCGCTCTCGCATCACAACAACGAACAGGCCAAGATGGATCGGCTGGTAAAAATTCAGACCTATCATACCGGTATCCTCGCGAAGTTCTTGACAAAACTCCAGAGCATGCCGGACGGCGACGGCACTATGCTGGACCACTCCTTGATTCTGTACGGCAGCAACATGAGCAACAGCAATATGCACAATCATTACCCGCTGCCAACGGCGCTAGTGGGCGGATGGAAGACCGTCAACGGCGGGCAACACCTGAAGTATCCCGATCAGACGCCGCTCGCCAACATGCTGCTGACCGTGCTCGATCGCGCGGGCGTTCCGCTGGATCGTTTTGGCGACAGTTCCGGCAAGTTCGCGGAGGTTTAAGATGCTCGCGAAGCTCTTGCTTGCCATTACCCCGCTGGCCGCGTCGGCTGCGGACGTCTCCCTGATCGACGCAGCGAAAGCTGACAATCGGCAAGCGGCGCTGGCCTTGATCGCTCAGCATGTGAACGTCAATGCGGCCACGTCCGATGGCGCTACGGCGCTAATCTGGGCCGCCCATAACGGCGATTCCGAATTAGCCGACCAACTGCTGAAAGCCGGCGCCGACGCCAAGGCGCGAAACCAATTTGGCGCGACGCCGATGTCTGAAGCCGCCTTCGTGGGCAACGCCGCCATCATCGGAGCTCTGCTGAAAGCGGGCGCCGATCCCGAGTCTCCGGGCGCGGATGGTCAAACGGCCTTGATGATCATTGCTCGTACAAGCAACGTAGAGGCCGCCCGGCTGTTGATCGAACATGGCGCGCATGTCAATGCCGCCGAAAAGCAAAGGGAACAGACCGCGCTGATGTGGGCCGCCGCTGAAAGCCAGCCCGCGATGGTGCGCGAGCTCATCGCCCATGGCGCCGACGTCAACGCCAGGGAGCATGTCAACGAAGATCTGGCGCAGGTCAGCTCGGAACCGCGCGCGCAGCATCTCTCTTACGGCGGATTAACGGCCATGCTCTACGCCACTCGAGAAGGCTGCTTCTCGTGCGTCCAAGCCTTGGTGGATGGCGGCGCAAAGTTGAACATGACCGATCCGGAAGGCGTTACACCGCTGATTGAGGCCATCGCTAACGCGCATTTCGATACAGCGAAGTACCTGATCGGCAAAGGCGCGAATGTGGACAAGTGGGATTGGTGGGGCCGCAGCCCGCTCTATTGCGCCGTCGACATGAATACGATTCCGCACGGCGGAAGGGCCGACGGACCGTCGCTCGACGAAACCACACCCCTCGAAATCATCGAGCAGCTCTTGAATGCTGGAGCGAATCCCAATTTGCAATTGAAACTGTTGCCGCCCTATCGGAGCGTCGGCGCCGACCGCGGGGTCGACATTATGCTGAGCATCGGAGTGACGCCGTTGCTGCGCGCCGCCAAGGCATTGGACGCTCCCGCGATCAAATTGCTGTTGGCGCACGGCCCATTGGTCAATCTTCCGAATAATCGCGGCATCACGCCGACCATGGCGGCAGCGGGACTCGGTTCGGTGGATGCCGACACTCGTGGCGTCTACACAACTCCCGACGTGCAACAACGGTCTTTGGCATCGCTTGAACTTCTGCTAGCCGCTGGCGGCGAGATCAACGTGACCGATGCCCGTGGCCAAACGCCGCTGCACGGCGCGGCATTCTGGGGCTGGAACGATGTCGTTCAATTCCTGGTGGATCACGGAGCGAACTTGAACGCGACCGATCGCCAGGGTAAGACCCCGATTGATTCGGCGATGGGCCGCGCTGGAGGCAACAGCCGCGGTGGTCAGCGCATCGACGTTCACGAAGACACCGCCGCGCTGCTCAAAAAGCTGGGCGCGACGGCGTCGAAGTAGACTTAGTTCTGTTGCTTGTGGACCGGCTTTGCGGTGAATTCCTGATCCGTTACTTCATCGCCCCAGGTGATTCCGCCGCGGCTGGTGTTGAATTGCGTGCCGCCTTCCTTGGGTGAGGCGCCATGCCAGTGCACAACTCCCGGCGGACAATAGTGCGTTTCGCCGGCGCGCAATTCGACCACCGGGCCACCTTTCTCCTGATAGAGCCCGACGCCATCCTCGACTAAAATGATTTGCCCGCCTTCGTGGCTGTGCCATTTGGTGCGCGCGCCCGGCCCAAACCAGAAGCGCACCGAATTGCCTTGCGAGTTTTCCTTGATGGCCTTCACCTCTCCACCGGTGAAGTTGGGATTGGGCTTGTCCTGCGAGTACGCAATCACGCAGGCGGACAACAAAATCGCGAGCTTGAGTTTTTTCATTCGATCAGCCTCTGGTTATCCTTTGAGATACTTGTTGAAGAAATCGATGGTGCGGCCCCAAGCCAGCTTGGCGGCGGTTTCATCGTAACGCGGCGTGGTGTCGTTGTGGAAGCCGTGATTGACTCCGTCGTAGATGTACGCCGTGTAAGTGACGTGATTGGCCTTGAGAGCTTCTTCGTAAGCCGGCCAGCCATCGTCAATGCGCTTATCCAGGCCGGCATATTGAAGCAATAGCGGCGCTTTGATCTTAGCGACATCGGCCGCTGGCGGCTGTGCACCATAGAAGGGAACCGCTGCGGCGAGATCGGGACCCAGGCGTACCGCGAGCTGATTGGCGATGCCTCCGCCGAAACAAAATCCCACCACGCCGATTTTGCCGGTGCAATCCGGACGCGCTTTCAGCCATCTGGCGGAAGCGACAAAGTCCTCGGACATTTTTGCCCTGTCCACTTGTCCGAAAAGCTGCGCGCCCTTTTCGTCGTCGCCCGGATAGCCGCCCGCGCTGGTGAGTCCATCCGGAGCGAAGGCGATGAAGTTCGCCGTTCCCAGGCGTCGCGCCACATCTTCGATGTAGGGATTCAGGCCGCGATTCTCGTGAACCACCAGCACGCCCGGTTGCTTGCCACCGCCGGCGGGACGAACCAGGTAGCCTTTGATGCTGCCATTGCCTTGGGGCGACGGCACGGTGACGTATTCGGTTTTAATGCGGCTGTCGTCTTTGGGAACCTGCTCGGCCCAAGCATAGTTGGGGCGGAGGCTCTCCCAAATCGCTATGGCGGTCAGGCCGCCGGTCGCGAATTTCTTGGCGCCGTCGAGGAATTCCCGGCGAGGAATGTCGCCATGCACGTAGCGATCAAAGAGGTCGAGTAGCTCCTGCGGGTAGTCGGAGGCCTTCTTGCGTTCGCCGTTCTTGAGTTCCATGGGACGCGACTCCTTTTCAGCGCAAAGGATATCACATCCCCGGAACGGATTCCGTCGACTACGACGCCATCACTTCCGAGAATACCCTGCGGAACTTGGCCATCTCGGCGTCAGTGCCGATGGTGACGCGGATCATTGTGTTGAGCGGCGGGAAGGGGCGGCCGATCGCCACGCCTTTTGCGAGCAGCGCGGCCTGCATGTTCTTGGCGTCGCGCCCGGTCTCGATCATCACGAAGTTAGCTTGCGGTGGAATGAATTTCAACTTGTTCTCAGTCATCCAGGCGCACAGCTCGTTGCGAGTATGAACGATCTTGGCTTTGCGCTCCTCGAGCATTTTGGGCCCGAGATCGAGCGCCGCCGAAACCGCGCGCACCGCTACGACGCTAACCACGTTATTGCGGTACGGTTCCATGCGCTTGATCATTTCCGGGGGGCCGGCGATGTATCCGATGCGCAGTCCGGCCATGCCATAGATCTTTGAAAATGTGCGGGTGACGATGACGTTCTTGCCCTCCTTCACGAAGCGAAACGAACTGGAGGCTTCGGGCGAAGTAGCGTAGTGCAGGTAGGCTTCGTCCACCAAAATATTCGTGTTCTTCGGAAGATTCGCGACCAGCCAAGCCATGTCGTCGCTGGTGGTGATGCTGGATGTCGGGTTGTTGGGATTGACGATGTAAATGAGACCGCCGCCGGCTTTCGCAGCTTCCGCCGCAAGGCGATGCACATCGGGCTGCATCTTCGAATTGAGCGGCGTCTCTATAACCGGGTGGCCCTTGTATTTGGTGAGCTCGGGAGCAGCCTCGTAGGTCGGGACTGGATATATGAGAGGGATGGTCGGCGAAGTGAATGCTTCCACGGCGGCGTGCAGCGGTTCGCTCGATCCCGCGCCAACTAGAATCTGATCCGCAGTAAGTCCTTCGCTGGCGGCGAGCTTGGCGTAAAAGTCGGGGAACTCCTGATAGTGATAGCGGTTCGAGCTGCCGATAACTTGCGCCATCGCGTCGATTGCAGCTTGCGGCGGTCCATCGGGAAACTCGTTTCCGTTAATCCAAACGGTGTCGGCGGGTGCGACGCCGGAAAGCTTGGCGCGCTGTGCGAATGCGGCCTCGGTGAGGCCGGCCGCGATCATTCCTGCAAAAGCTCGTCGCGAAAACATAGAGTGCTCCTTCTCTAATGTCAGTCTCAAATATATGCAGGCTACGGTGGCTGCTGAAGTCGGACTGGGAGCGTAGTAACGAGGCGGATCGGCCATGGACCCAGTCGCACTCAACATCTCCGAACAGTGCGGCCTCTTGCAGGTAAGAATACCACAGCAAATAGCGTGGGGGGCGGCGGCAGTGAAATGGTGGCGAACTAGAATAGGAGCATGACTTCAGAGCGTACTTTGTTTGTGACAGGCGCCGCCGGGCACCTCGGCCGCCGGGTGGTGGAGCTTTTGCTGGAGAAGGGAGCGGGCAAGATCGTGGCTGGCACGCGCAAGCCCGAGAAGCTCGCGGATTTGGCGGCGCGAGGCGTGGTTGTTCGACATGCGGACTTCGATGATCCGAAGGAGCTGGAGACGGCGCTGGCGGGAGCGGATCGGGTGTTGATCATCAGCACCGACGCGATTGATCGGCCGGGCCGGAGACTGGCGCAGCATAAGGCAGCGGTAGCCGCGGCAGCAGCTGCGGGAGTAAAGCACGCGGTCTATACGTCCATGCCAAATCCGGAAACGTCGCCGGTGGTGTTCGCGCCGGATCATCTGGGCACCGAGCAGGCGCTGGCCGCCAGCGGAATGAGCTGGACGATTACGCGGATGTGCTGGTACACCGATTTCCTGATTCCGACGCTTGCGCCAGCGGTTGCTTCGGGCAAGCTGACCGCCGCGACGGGCAATGGAGGCGCTCCGTACGTGACGCGCGAAGACTGCGCTCAGGCCGCGGCGGCGGCACTGGCGTCTACCGATCCCAGTAACAGGACCTGGAACATTACGGGGCCGGCGGTGGTGACGTATGCGGAGCTCGCGAAGCTAGCGAGCGAGTTGACGGGTCGTCCCGTGACTTATGTTCCGGTGGATGCGGCCGAGCGCACGGCCCAGTTGATTGGGTTGGGCACCCCGGAGCCGATCGCGAAGATGCTGGTGTCCGGGCAGATGGCAATCGCGCAAGGGAAGATGGGAACGGCGACGACGGCGGTGAAGGAGCTGACCGGTCGGGAACCGCAGAGCGTTCGCGAGTTTTTGTCGGCGCACCGAACGGCATTGCTGCCGGTGACGCAGACGGCGGCGGGCTGAGAGGAGAGCAGGACATGCGATACCGAGTTGCGTTCCTTCTGCTTGCGTTCGCCCTCGGTGCTCCTGCCCAGGACAAGGCGGAGGGGGCTCCGCCGGTCGAGCCAGCTAAAATGGCCCAAATTCAGGAATTCCTGACTCTAATGAAGGCCGACCAGCTGATGCAGCAGATGTTGGGCCAGTATGAAAACATATTCAACGAACCGATCAGGAAATCCTTGAGTGCGCTGCCGAAGGGTGCTGATCAGGCGGCCGTCGAAATTGAGGTCGAGAAGTTTCAGAAGCGGCTCTTCGGAGTGATTCGCGACCGGTTAAGTTATGACCGCGTGAAGCCGGCGCTGGTCAAAGTCTATGATGAGAGTTTCACGACCGATGAGCTCATGGGCATCAATGCTTTCTACCGGTCTCCCGCCGGGCAGGCGTATCTAACGAAGCTTCCCCAGGTCACACAGAAAGCGATGGAAGCCGGTTCGAGTTTGGTGAGCGGGGTAGCTCCGGAGATCCAAAGGATGACTGCTGCATGGATCGAAGAGATGAAGGAGAAGTACGGGAATTTCGAACCAAAGTGAAGATTCTGGATGTCTTGCGGACGGAGAGCCGGACCATGGGGCCGGCGTTGACGAGGGCCTCCGCCTCACAGCTAGAGCGTTCGTGTGAGCGCATATCGTAAGGTTGCTTATCAGGTTGAGAGCGGGATTGCGCGTGTCGCGCTGAGCCGACCGGAGCGGCGCAACGCACTCGATCAGGAGCTGTTGACCGAACTTCGGGAAGCGCTGCGGGCTGCGTCGCTGGATGAGAGCATCCGCGTGGTGCTGCTTACGGGCTTGGGTAAAGATTTCTGCTCCGGCATGGATCTGCAAACTTTTGCGGACGATGCCTCTGGGGACGTTACCAAGTTTCAAGCCGAGGCGCGCAACATGGCCGGTCTGCTGATCGACATGCGACGTCACCCGCGGCCTATTGTTGCGGCGGTACAGGGACGAGCGCTGGGCGGAGGATGCGGAATCGCGACTGCGGCCGATATCGTTCTGGCGGCCGACTCTGCGCAATTCGGCTATCCGGAGATCAACATCGGGTTTGTGCCCGCGATCGTGATGGCGATTTTGCGTCGCTTGGTTTCCGAGAAGCGGGCATTCGAGCTGGTCGCGACGGGAGCGGTCATCTCAGCCGGCGCGGCGCTTGAGTTCGGCATGATCAATCGCATTGTCGCAGCTGACACGTTCGATATGGATGTGGAAGAATTCGTAACCAATCTGGCGTCCAAGTCCACCACGGCACTGACGCTCGCAAAGGAATTGTTTTATCGCACGGACGCGATGCAGTTCGAAGCCGCCATCGAAGCCGGCGCCGAAGTGAACGCTCTCGCGCGCACGACCGGCGATTTCAAGCGCGGGATCGAGAAATTTCTCAAGAAGACCTGACCAGGAAAACCGCGACTTCAGCAAACAAATTGGGTAGCAGCGTGATCTGGCGGGCGCCTTGCAGGAAGATGCGCTTCTCGATGGTCCAGCGCTGCTGCTGCACCAGACTTTCGAAATCGTCAACGGTAAAGAAATGGATGTTGGGCGAATCGAACCAGTCGTGCGGGAACAGCTTGGTTTTGGGCGCGCGGCCAGTGAACAGGTGCGCCAACCGTACGGTCCAATGGCCGAAGTTGGGAAAAGCGACGATGACCCGGCGTCCCACGCGCAGCATTTCGCGCAGCACTTTGAGCGGTGCGCGCGATTCCTGCAGGGTCTGGCTGAGGATTACGTAGTCGAACGCTTGATCCGGCAGATCGGCCAGAGCGTCCTCAATGTCGCTGTGAAAGACGGAAACACCGCGCGAGATCGCTTGCCGGACTTTCGAGCCTTCAATCTCCACGCCGCGCGCATCCACGCGTTTATTTTCGGCCAGCCAGGCCAGCAGTTCACCCTCGCCGCAGCCCAGATCCAGCACACGAGCTTTAGGCTCGATGATTTCGCTGATGATGGCGTAGTCGCTGCGTCCGAGCAACTTTGGGACGAACGATTCGGACACTACTCGGCCCGCTCCCGGAACGTGCTTGCCAAAAAGCCGCGGACCAGATCGGTCTGTTCGGAGACGTTTACCAGGAAGGCATCGTGGCCATAGGTCGACGGCAGGTCGCAGTAGGCGACGTCGCAGTTGCGGCCGCGCAGAGCGCGCACAATGTCGAGCGATTGGTAGCTCGGATACAACCAGTCGGATGTAAAACTGATGACCAGGAAGCGCGATTTCACCCCATCGAACGCGGCGCTCAGCGACGGACGCCCGGCGGTGAGATCGAAGTAATCCATCGCTTTGGTGATGTAGAGGTAGGAATTCGCGTCGAAGCGGTCGACGAACTGGCTGCCCCGGTAACGCAGGTAGCTTTCCACTTCGAACTGATCCTGATCGCGCAGGCGGCGCCCGAATTTTTCGCGCATGGACGCGTCGCTCATGTAGGTGATGTGTCCAACCATGCGTGCGACGGCGAGACCGCGCGCGGGCGGGCGCTTGCCATAGTAGTCGCCTTCGTTCCAATCGAGATCGGCCATGATGGCCTGGCGGCCCACTTCGTTGAACGCGATTTGCTGCGGGCTGTGGCGCGCGGTACCGGCAATCGGGATGGAGGCGGCCACAGAGTCGGGATAAGCGAGCGCCCATTGCAGCGCTTGCATGGCACCCATGGATCCGCCGGCGACGGCCAGCAGGCGCTCGATCCCGAGATGCTCGACCAGCATCTTTTGGAGGCGCACCATATCGGGGATCGTGACGGGCGGGAACGACATCGCATAGGGGCAGCCGGTTTCCGGATTGATGGAGCCGGGGCCGGATGTTCCTCGGCAGCCGCCCAGGATGTTGGAGGAGATGACGAAGTATTTGTCGGTGTCGAAGCCCTTGCCGGGCCCGATCATGCTGTCCCACCAGCCGACAGCGCCGGTGATTTTGTCGGTACCGGCGGCGTGTGCGTCCCCCGAGAAGGCGTGCAAAACCAGGATCGCGTTGTTCTTTCGGGCGTTCAATTCGCCGTAAGTTTCGTAGGCCACATCGACGGGCGCGAGGGTTGCGCCACAGTCCAGCGCTATCGAATCAAATTGGACGATGTGAGTCTCGGTGATCATCAAGCTTGCTGTGTCAGACAGGGCCCGCGATCACCGGAAATCGTCCTGCAACCGATCGAGCGCGGCTCGGCCCGGACAGAGCTTTTGGTACGGGAGTTTGGTCAAAGCGATGTCGGGGGTCTTGTTCATTTCGTGCATATTCGGCACGGATTCGTCCAGATAGAGCAGACCCGTGACGACTTCGCCCTTACCTTGATGTTCTTCCAGGTACTCCATCACCTTACCGCGATTCGTTGGATCGTAATTAGGGGGCACACCTTTGAACCGCACCATGCTTCCATCATGCATGGTAACGTTGACGGCCCCGTTCTGGCCAATCTGGGCGAGGATCTCGCTTGCAGGGGGAACAAAATCGGTCTCCGTCGCCTTGAGGTCGTGCTGGCGCGTGTAGAGATAGCTTTTCGTGGAACCCTCGTGATCATTGAACGTGACGCACGGCGAGATGACGTCGATCAGGGCGAAGCCGCGATGCGAGACGGCGGCCTTCAAGATGGGAACCAGCTGGTCTTTATCGCCGGAAAAGCTGCGGGCGATGAAGGTGGCGCCGATGCTCAAGCCAAGGGTCACCGAATCGATGGGAGCCATGCGGTTGGGTTCGCCGCGCTTGCTCTTGGAGCCGACGTCGGCTGAGGCTGAGAACTGGCCCTTGGTAAGCCCGTAGACGCCATTGTTCTCGATCACGTAGACCATGCGGACATTGCGGCGGACGGCGTGGCACAAGTGACCCAGGCCGATGGAAAGCGAATCGCCGTCGCCCGAGATTCCGATGTAGACGAGTTCGCGATTGGCGGCGTTCGCGCCAGTGGCGATGGGAGGCATGCGGCCGTGGGCGGAATTCAAGCCATGCGCGCCGGTGACAAAATAGGCGGGCGTTTTCGAAGAACAGCCGATGCCGCTGAGCTTGGCGATCATGTGCGGCGGAGTGGCCACCTCCCATAGAGCGCGAGTAAATGCGGCGGTAATGGAATCGTGCCCGCATCCGGCGCACAGGGTGGACATGGTCCCTTCATAGTCGCGAATGGTGAGGCCCAGATCGTTGCGTTGCAGGCTGGGGTGCGTGGCGACGGGTTTTACGATGGACGGCATGTTATTTGGTCACCTTCTGCCCGGCGGTAGCAAATTGGGATTCGGGAGCGACGACATGGAGAACGCCATCGATGACGTGGCGCGCGCTGAGCGGGAATCCGCCGTAGATCAGGACGGACCGCAGCTTGTCCTTTGAGACGCCGGTCTCAAGCGTTAATAGCGACCGAAGCTGGCCATCGCGGTTTTGCTCGATGACGAAGTTGATCTCGTGTTCATTGAGGAACGATTCCACGGCTCCGGCGAAGGGGAAGCCGCGGACGCGCATAAAGTCGCCCACGATGCCGCGCTCAGCGAGCAGATCGAGTGCTTCGCGAACGGCCGGGTCGCAGCCGCCGAGCGTGACGATGCCGAAGCTCGAGCCGGGTCGGCGGTGAATGATGGGGGCCGGTACGAACTTCGCGGCGGCGTGGTGCTTTTTCAGCAGGCGATCCATCACTTCCTGGTACTCGCTGGGAGTTTCGGTATAGCCGCCGTGCTTGTTATGGCCGGAACCGCGGGTGAAATAAGACGCGCCGGGGTGCATGCCGGGAAGCGTCCGCGCCGCGATATAATTTTCATCTTCGTTGGTGTAGCGGTGGAATTTGGGCACTTGCTGGATGTCTTCCAGGCTCAGCACGCGCCCGCGGTCGGGTTGATAGCCGTCGTCCCACTGGAGGCGAGGGACTACCCAGTCGTTCATGCCAATGTCCAGATCGGACATGAGGAAAACCGGAGTTTGGAAGCGTTCCGCAAGATCGAAAGCCATCGGCGCGAATTCGAAGCACTCGGCCGGGTTCGAAGGGAACAGCAGAATATGTTTGGTGTCGCCGTGCGACGCGTAGGCGCATTCGAGCAGATCGCCTTGCTGGGTGCGGGTGGGCATGCCAGTGGATGGGCCGACGCGTTCGACATCAATGATTACAGCGGGAATCTCGGCGTAGTAGGCGAAGCCGAGCAGTTCGTTCATCAGCGAAATGCCGGGCCCGGCGGTGGAAGTGAATGCGCGCGCGCCATTCCAAGCGGCGCCGATGACCATGCCGATGGCGGAGAGTTCGTCCTCGGCCTGGATAATGATGTAGTTGTTCTGGCCGGTTTCGGGATCTTTGCGGAACCGTTCGCAGAAGACCTTGAACGCATCCATCGCGGAGGTGGAAGGCGTGATGGGATACCAGGCGGCCACGGTCGCCCCCGCGTACACGCAGCCGAGCGCGATAGCGGTGTTGCCGTCGATCAGGATCTTGTCGCTGTTGGCGTCCATCTTCTCGAGATGAAATGGCAGCGGGCAATCGAAATGGTCGCGGGCGTAATCATAGCCCAGGCGCAAGGCGCGAGTGTTCGATTCGCTGAGCTTCTTCTTGCCTGCGTATTTTTCTTCCAGCAGCGCAGCCACGATTCCCATGTCAACTTGGAGCGCGGCCACTAGCGTTCCGGCGTACGCGATGTTCTTCATGAGGATGCGCTCGCGCGGATCGCGGAAATTGTCATTGCATAGTTGCGCGAATGGGACGCCCAGGAAATGCACGTCATCGCGAAGCAGGGCGGGATCGAGCGGCCAGCTGGAATCGTACAGCAGATACCCGCCTTCGCGGACCTCTTGAATGTCGCGAGCGTAGGTCTGCGAGTTCATGGCGACCATGAGGTCGTAGTCGAGTGATCGCGCGGTGTAGCCGTTCTTGTTGACCCGAATCTCGTACCAGGTGGGCAGCCCCTGGATGTTGGATGGGAACAGATTCTTGCCGGACACGGGAATGCCCATCCGAAAAATGGCCTGCATGAGCAAACCGTTGGCGCTGGCCGATCCGGTTCCATTTACATTTGCCAGCTTCAGAGCGAAATCGTTTATGCGGTCGCGCATGCGGTGCTCACCGGCCTCCCGGCATAAGGAATGAGCAGCTCAAACTTCTGCATGTCCCAAGCTGCCGTGGGACAACGCTCGGCGCAGAGGCCGCAATGCACGCACAGGTCTTCGTCCTTGGCCATGATGCGCGCCGTCTGCGGCAAAGGATCGGAGACGTACAGATCTTGCGTGAGATTGATCGCGGGCGCAGAGAGGCGGTGGCGCAGGTCGTCTTCTTCGCCGTTTCGAGTGATAGTGAGACACTGCACCGGACAGATGTCGATACAGGCGTCGCATTCGATGCATCGCGGGGCGACAAAGGCGGTCTCTATATCGCAGTTCATGCAGCGCAGGACTTCGGTCGCGGTCTGCTCGGCGCTGAAACCGAGCTCGACCTCGATGTTCATCTGCTGGAAGCGCCGCGTCAGGTCGACGTGCTGCATCTTCTGGCGCTTGGATGGATTGTAGTCGTTGTGGTAGCTCCACTCACTGATCCCCATCTTCTGGCTGATGAGATTCATGCCCTGGGGCAAGCGCTCCGTGACCGGCACGCTGTGGCAGTAATTATGAATGGAGATAGCGGCCTGGTGGCCGTGTTCGGCGGCCCAGATGATGTTCTTAGGTCCCCAGGCAGCGTCGCCACCGAAAAAGATGCCATCGCGGGTGCACTGCATGGTCTTCTCGTCAACCACGGGCATATCCCACTTGTCGAATTCAATGCCGATATCGCGCTCGATCCAGGGGAACGCGTTTTCCTGGCCGATGGCGAGAATGACATCGTCGGCTGGAAGAAAAACAGTCTCGAGAGTTTTCGATTTCTTAGCCTGGGCGTCCCATTCCAGACGCTCGAAATCCATGCCGATCAGCTTGCCGTTTTCTATTACGAAACGCACGGGGGCGTGGTTGATCAGGATCTCGACGCCTTCTTCTTCGGCGTCTTCGAGCTCCCAGGGCGAGGCTTTGAAGAAGCCGCGCGGGCGGCGGGCCATCACTTTGATATCTTTTCCACCCAGCCTGCAACTTGACCGGCAGCAATCCATCGCGGTGTTGCCTACGCCGATGATCAGTACGTTTTGGCCGATGGTGGAGGTGTGGCCGAACGCGATGGACTCCAGCCAATCGATGCCGATGTGAATGCGGTCGGTATCGTGACGGCCGGGGATGTCGAGCTCCTTGCCGCGCGGCGCGCCGGTGCCGACAAAGATCGCGTCGAAACCTTCGGCAAGCAGCGCCTTCATGCTCGTGATGTCCGAGTTGTAGCGGATCTCGACGCCCATGTCGAGAATCTGGTTAATCTCGTCCATCAGCACTGCTTCGGGCAGCCGGAAGGCGGGGATGTTGGTGCGCATCAGGCCGCCAGGCCGGTCGTACTTTTCGAACATGACGACTTCGTAGCCGAGCGGCATGAGGTCGTTTGCGACCGTCAGCGATGCTGGGCCGGCGCCGATACATGCGATGCGTTTCCCGTTTTTCTGGCTGGGGATCTTGGGAAGGCGGTCGGTGATGTCATCGCGCAGGTCGGCTGCGACGCGCTTCAGCCGGCAGATAGCAACGGGCTTGCCATCCACGCGGCCACGGCGGCAGGCCGGCTCGCAAGGCCGATCGCAGGTGCGGCCGAGAATCGCGGGGAAAACATTCGACTCCCGGTTGAGCATGTAGGCGTCGGTATAGCGGCCTTGCGCGATGAGGCGAATGTATTCGGGTACGTTGGTGTGGGCCGGGCAGGCCCATTGGCAATCCACAACTTTGTGGAAGTAGTTCGGGTTGTTGACGTCCGTGGCGTTCACGCGGATCCTTTCGATCTCAAACACAGTCACTGCATGAGTTCGTCGGAGCTAAGCCAATTAATATGGTTTTATTGTACATCCGGCGGGTGGAGCGCATTGGAGGCAGCCCTTACCAAACTATGATGTGCAGGCCTTGGATGGCCCGGAAGTGGCCATCGCGAGTGACCAGTGGGCTCCGATGATGCCGGGCCAGGGCGGCGATCCACAGATCGTTGGTCGGAATCGGTGTGCCGGCGGCTTTCAACTCGTGGCGGATCTCGGAGTAGCGCTCGGCAGTTTCGCGAACCACCGGCAGGACGCCAAAAAAAGGAAGATTCGCCTTGACCCAGGCAAGGTAGGAAGCGCGCTGCCGGGACTGGTCAATTCCGTATAAATATTCCCCCAGCACGATGGTTGGAATCGCTAAATCAGCCTCCCTCTCAATCGCGCGAAGCAGCCCCTCGTCACCATCGACAAACGCTGAAAGAGCGTTGGTGTCGAGAATTAGCGCCACTCGTTCTCCTCAATCCGCTCGAATTCCTCTTCGAGGACGCGATTGATCTTTTGTGTTTCTTTATGCAGACTGCGGAGCCCTCCGAACGCGCTCATCCAGACCGGAGGCGGGGCTGGCGCGGAGGCTTTGCTTGTTGAAGCCCCGGCGATACTTCGCTGCAGGTATTCGCGGACGGCGTCGGTGAAGAGAGCTTTGAGAGGAACGCCCTGCTCGGCAGCCGTGGCCTTGGCCTTGCGGAAGAGCGTGTCAGGTATTTCGACGGTGGTCTTCATGCAGTCCCATTTTCCCATAAATATGGCCAACCACCTCTGTGACTGTCCGTTGAGCCCTGTTAGCCTGAGGTGTCATGGACAGCAACGCGGCGCCGACGAAGGAGACGCAGAAAAAGATTGAACAGCTGATCCGTTTGGGCTGGCTCCAGACGGCCCTCTTGGCGCTAGCGCTGTTTTTGCTCAATCTATATATCTGCCACGAACTATTCCGTATCGAATACCTGCGCTTCATGGGATCGATTGAAGGCGCCTTCATCGGAATCAGCCGATATGCGATGGCTCACTGGAACGATCTCACGTGGTTCCCTCTTTGGAATGAGGGCACTCCATATCCCACCACTTATCCACCGTCGCTGCACCTCGTGGTGGCCTTTGTTGCTTCGCTGGTGGGCACTTCGACTGCTCACGCCTATCATTGGGTCACTGCGCTGGCCTACTGCCTGGGTCCCGTGGCTCTTTTCGCCCTCACGCTTCGACTAAGCGGGTCACGCTGGGCCGGTTTCGTTGCGGGCCTGATTTACTCGTCGGTCTCCATGTCGGCGTGGCTGATTCCAGAGGTCGCCGCGGATTTGGGAGGGCCGTTCTTTCCCAGACGGCTGCAGGCGCTGGTGTACTACGGCGAAGGTCCTCACGTTTCGTCGATGACGTTATTGATCCTGAGTCTGCTGTGCTTGGATCTGGCGATGGCCAAGCGGCGGGCACCCTACTTTTTCCTTGCCGCACTGGCCTTCGCTGCGACGGCGACTACCAATTGGCTGAGCGCATTCGCGATCGCACTCATTGTGGTGCCTTACGCGCTGGCGCACCTGAGCCCAAGCGGTTGGAAATGGCGCGACTTCGGGCGGCTGGCGCTGATTGGCGTCGCGGCGTATGGCCTGGCCATACCCCTGATGCCACCATCCACAATCGCCGTTCTCCAGATGAATGCGAAGAACACGGGCGGCGATTATTCAAGCGCTTATAACTCCGCCTGGCTCGGGGCCCTGGCCATTCTGATTGCACTGGCCGCGGTTAAAGCAGCCGTCTGGCGATTGCGTCCGCACCTGCAATTCGCGATTTTGTTTGCGTTCCTAATAACGCTGATCACGTTGGCCGATGCCTGGCGGAACATCGCACTGATACCCCTCGCGTTCCGTTACCAGCTTGAAATGGAAATGGCGCTTGCGATGCTGATCGCAGTTTTCGGTCACGCAATGCTTCGAGTCCGGCCGCGGTGGATTGCCGCGGCAAGCGTCGCGGTACTCGTCATCGCGCTTGTCGTGCCGATCCGGATCGTCCGGCGCCATGCCCGCAATTTTCTGCTTCTGTCCCAAGATATCGAGAGCACCATCCAATGGAAGACAGCAAACTGGCTCAACCAGCATTGGGCCGGCGAACGCGTGCTGCTACCGGGCTCATCCGCATTTTGGCTGAACGCCTTCAGCGATACGCCCCAGCTGTGGGGTTTCGACCAAGCCGCCACCGACTATCCGAGTCGCCACGGTAAGTTTCTGATATACAATGGCGACCCCGCCGGGACACGCGACCCCGAGGCTTCCATCCTGTGGTTGAAAGCGCTTGGTGTGCACGCAGTCGGTATCAGTGGGCCAACGAGCGCGGAGTTTTATAAGCCGTACCGAAATCCAAAGAAGTTCGAGGGCGTGCTCGAACCGCTTTGGCGCAATGACCAGGATGACGTCATCTATAGCGTGGACAGCAGTGTAGACAGCGGACGCGCCCGGGGAGGGCCGGCGTCCTTGGCTCGCGTTATTCCGCGAAGCGCTCTGGTCTCACGCACGCCAACGGATGGACTCGACCTGGATTCGCTCCGCCCCTACGTCGCCGCTCTGGACGATATTCGCATGCCGCGTGCCGAATTTCGCTGGACCACAGCCCACAGCGCCGACATCAGTGCCAATCTCGAACCGGGACAAGTTCTATCTGTGCAGGAGGCATGGGCCAAGGGTTGGCACGCGACCGCGAACGGGAGACCGACGCCGGTTCTTCGCGATGCCATCGGGCTTATGTACATCGATCCGGCTATCGCGGGACCTTGCAAGATCGAGATGGTCTATGACGGCGGCATCGAGACGCGAGCCGCGCACGCGATCAGCCTGCTCACCCTGCTCCTGTTGGCCGCAACATCCATTTACGAAGTTTCGAGGAATCGATCAAGTCTGACGGGCCAGCTGTAACGACACTTGCGCCAGCGCCCGGCCCGCAATCGAAATGTCCAGGCGCCGTTCGCCGTTCTTCACTTTGCGTGAGGGATAGAATGCGAACTCGTAAGTGAACGTGATCGGATTCTCGCATTCGAACTGCAGGTATTCCACCGGTCGGCCATCGATAAGGAAGGAGACCTCCTGGGGTCGCTCAAGGTCCTGGATGGTCACTTTCACTCCACCTGTTTCAACGCGGCGCTTGGACTGAACATTTATACCGTCGGTGACCGAAACAACTTTCGGCTCCCACGGCGGGCCCGGAGTCACGTCGATCGGCACGGGTCCGGCGAGCAAGGTTCCCTGATGATTGTGCAACGTGACCGGCACTGAACCCGTACGGACGCCCCTGGGGAGCACCACGTCAATCTGGCATCCGCCGTTTTCGCCGATGGGCGACATGTAGCAGCCTTGCTTTAGGACGCCTTCAAAGCCGGCTGCCAGCACCGCCAGATCGGAAGTTTCGGGCAGGCCCTCCATCCACAAGCTCACTGCGGCTTCGCGGCCGCGCTGCGGCACCGAATGCTTTCCACCGCCGACGGCAGTCACATCCTTCAAAATGACATGCGACAAATCGGGCAAAATCACGTGCGAGAAATCCGGGTCTGCTTGCTGGACCAAAGGCTTTCGCAACGTCACCCACATATATTGGGTTTGAAGGCCCGAAATCGCCACCAGCTGCAAATGGTGCTTGCGCGCAAAGGCAGCTACTTCATCGGCGCTAAAATGGCATCCCGTCCAGGTGGAGGACTCGCGCTTCATTTCGGAATCGAGAGGCGGCGTTCCCCGGAGCTGGCAGCGCAGGATGCCGCCCGGTTTCAGCACGCGGCCGGCCTCACGGAGATAACGCAAGACCACGTCGCGATCCGGTATGTGCTGAAACACGATGAAGGAGTAGACGAAGTCGAACGAGCCATCGGAAAACATGCTGAGGCTGGAATCCGGTGTCACGTGTAGGTGAGCATGTGGGATGTCCTCGAGTTGGCCGCGGGCCAGACGAATCATCTCGTCTGAAATATCCACGCCATGGATTTCGCCGAAGTGCACGCTCATGGGCCGCATCAACCGGCCCGGGCCGCATCCGATCTCGAGCGCGCTGCGGGCATCGGTAGAAGACGGCGGGAGCCGCGAAAATTGCGTTTCCAGCTCGTTTCTAACCACCTCGGCCGCGCTTGCCAGAAACTCCTGCTCCTCTTGGCTGCGTCGCCCGAACGCCACATAGAAGTGCGCGTCCTCCTGAGCGCGGCGGTTCCAATCGGCACGCATCTGGTTATTCACGTCCATGTTTCCATGGTAAGCGGGGAGAGTGGAAACGGCGGGCTCGGCAGATTTGCGCGAATGGGAGTATGATTCTCAGAGGAGTTTTGGGAGTATCCGGCCGCGAGACGCCCTGGCGCGTGAGAGCCGAGGGTCCCGATCGAGGCTTGGCAGTCTCTCCCAGCTACCGTCCGTGAGGAGGTAACTCGTGGCAGTAACCATAGGAGTGCCCGGCGAAAGCTTCCCGGGCGAGCGGCGTGTCGCGTTAACGCCGCGTGCGGCAGAAGCACTGGGGAAACTGGGCGCCAGCGTCGTGATCGAACAATCGGCCGGCGCCAACGCGGGATTTCCAGACGATCAATATATAGCTCGAGGCGCACGTGTGTCCGCGCGCGCCGAAGTTTTTCAACAATCCGACATCATCGTGCAGGTGCGTGCGCTGGGAGTGAATCCCGAGCAAGGGCGCGCGGATCTGCCGTTGCTGCGGCCGGGCCAAATCGTGATTGGCTTCGGCGAGCCGCTTACGGCGGTGCGGGAAGTATCGGACCTGGCGCGGGCCGGCGTTTCATTTTTTGCGATGGAGCTGATGCCCCGCATCACACGAGCGCAAAGCATGGACGCGCTTTCGTCCATGGCCACCATCGCCGGATATCGCGGCGTGCTGCTTGGAGCCGAGGCGCTGCCCAAGATTTTCCCCATGCTGATGACTGCGGCGGGAACCATCACAGCGGCGCGAGTGCTGATTCTGGGCGCTGGAGTGGCCGGGTTGCAAGCCATCGCGACGGCGCGGCGATTGGGCGCGGTAGTTTCCGCATATGACGTCCGCAGCGCGGTGAAGGAGCAGGTGGAGAGCTTGGGCGGCAAGTTTGTGGTTCTGGATCTCGACACCGGATCGTCGGAAGGGCAGGGCGGATACGCCAAGGCCATGGACGAGGAGTTTTATCGCCGCCAGCGCGCGCTGCTCACCGAGGTGCTGCGGGAACAAGATGTCGTGATCACTACCGCGGCGGTGCCGGGCAAGAAAGCTCCGATCCTGGTGACGGCCGAGATGGCCAGCGCCATGGCATCGGGTTCGGTGATCGTCGATATCGCGGCCGAGCGCGGCGGAAACTGCGAGCTGACGCGTCCCGGCGAGACGGTGATGCATCAAGGCATCTCAATTCTGGGGCCGCTGAACTTGCCCTCCACAGCGCCCTATCATGCCAGCCAGATGTACGGATCGAATGTGGCCGCGTTCTTGAAGCTGATGGTGAAGAACGGGGAACTGACCATCAATCGCGAGGACGAAATCATTCGTGACACGCTGGTCACGCATGGCGGCGAAGTGGTGAACGCGCGCGTGAGCGAGTTGTTGGGAACGGCGGCGATGCCGGCCGGAGAGAGGAGGTAGCTATGGCTGCATACGAATTTGACTTGTGGGTCTTCATGCTGGCGGCCTTCTTGGGATTCCAGCTTATCCGCGGCGTGTCTCCGCTGCTGCATACGCCCCTGATGTCGCTGACCAACGCCATCTCGGCCATCACCGTGGTGGGCGCCATCCTGCTCACAGGCGAGCGGGAAGCCAGCACGCTGTCACGAATTCTGGGCTTTTCGGCGGTCTTTCTGGCCGTGCTCAACGTAGTGAGCGGCTATCTCATCACCGATCGCATGCTCAAGATGTTTAAAAAGAGGGAGCCGGCAAAGAAATGAAACTCGACGACACGCTCCTTCCGATTCTCTACATGCTGGCGGCCATGGGATTCATCCTGGCCATCAAATGGTTGGGTTCTCCGGCGACGGCGCGCCGCGGTGTGATTGTCGGCGAGATTGGCATGCTATTGGCGGTGGTTGGCACCCTGCTGCGGTTCGAAGTGGTCAACTACCAATGGATTTTGGTCGCGTTCTTTTTAGGAACGGCGGTAGGAATCCCGATCGCTTACATCATGCCGATGACCGCGGTGCCGCAGCGAACCGCGTTTTCCCACGCGTGCGGTGCGCTGGCTTCGGCTTTGATCGGTACCGCGGAATATTACAAGGGCGTGAACCAAGGGACAGGGCTTTCCACAGTAGTGATGATCGCGCTGATCGTCGAAACGCTGCTCGGATTTCTTACCTTCACGGCCAGCATGATGGCGTTCGGAAAACTGCAGGAGGTGCTGGCGCAGCGGCCGATCACCTATAAAGGACAGAACTTCGTCAACCTGGGCGTTTTTGCGGCGGCGGCCGGCGTCGGGGTGGCTTTGATAGTTGCGCCCGAACAGACCTTCTTATTTCCACTCTTCGCCGCACTGGCGTTGCTGTTTGGCGTGCTGCTGATCATACCCATCGGCGGAGCCGACATGCCCACCGTTATCGCGCTGCTGAATTCCTACGCGGGATTGTCGGCAAGCGCCATGGGATTCGTGCTCAACAACAAATTGCTGATTGTGGCGGGCGCGCTGGACGGCTCTTCCGGGTTCATTCTTGCCATCATCATGTGCCGGGCGATGAACCGGTCGTTCTCCAACGTCCTGTTCGGAGCTTTCGGGCAATTGCAGACCACCGCGGCCGCCGCCGGCGAAGCCAAGCCCGTGCATTCCGCGAGCCCCGAGGAAGCGGCGCAGATTCTGGACGCGGCCAGAAATGTCGTCGTGATTCCAGGCTATGGGATGGCGGTGGCGCAGGCGCAACACAAGCTGAAGGAAATGTTCGACATGCTGATGCGCCGCGGCGTGGACGTGCGGTTTGCGATTCACCCGGTTGCCGGGCGCATGCCGGGGCACATGAACGTGCTGCTGGCAGAAGCCGACGTTCCCTACGACAAGCTGTGGGAGATGGACGACATCAACCCCGAGATGTCGAATGTGGACGTGGCCCTGATCATCGGCGCGAACGACGTGGTGAATCCGGGAGCGGAGACCGATCCGAAGAGCCCGATCGCGGGCATGCCCATTATCCAAGCCTACAAAGCGCGAACTGTGATGGTGATCAAGCGCAGCATGAATCCGGGCTTCGCCGGAATCGACAACGAATTGTACTATCGCGACAATACGCTAATGCTGTTTGGCGACGCCAAGGCGTTCTTGTCGAGCATCGTGAAGGAGCTGGGCGCGCTGGCGAAGGTGTAAACCGGCTCGCTTACGCTCGCGGCTCGGTAGCCGGCAGCACGACGTTCACCGTAGGTGCGGCGGATGGCATTTCGATCTTCGCCTCCTCAAACCGCTTGATGATCCGGCGATTCATCTCGCGGCCGACCAGCCATTGCTGATTGGGAATGGTCTTGAAACGGGCTTTAATGACCGCCCCAGAGTCGCCTAACTTGTCGACTCCCAGAACCTCGAGCGGAGCGAGCACCGCTGAGCGGTAGGGCTCTTCCTGGCTGAGCTCGTCTGCAATCCCTGTTAGAACCGAGACCACGCGATCGGTGTCCTCCGTGTAGGCCACCGTGAGATTGAAAACATAAAATGAATATTCGCGAGTCAGGTTCGAAAGTCCCTGGAATGATTCCGTTGGGAAAGATGTGGACCGCTCCGTCTTCGCCGCGCAGAACGGTAGTGCGGAGATTGATCTCCTCCACTAAACCAGTTTTACCGTTGATCACGGCGACATCATTGACGCGAATTTGGTTCTCCATCATGATAAACAGGCCTCCGAGCACGTCTTTGATGATGTTTTGCGCTCCGAAGCCGATGGCCACGCCGGCCACTCCCGCGCCCGCCAGCAGCGGCCGGACGTCGAAGTTCATTTCTTTCAAAATCATGAGTGCTGCGATGATCCAAATCAGAACAAAGCTGGCTCTGCCCGCGAGGTTCTGGATGGTTTCGGCGCGTTTTTCGAGCTCATATTCGCTGCCGCCGCTCTTGAGCATCATCTTCACGGAATAATTGCGCAGGCCGACTAGCAGGCGGGCCACGGCGCGCGTCGCGATGTAGCCGAAAACCAGGATCAGAACGATGCGGATGGCGTTGGAAAGCGCGGGGGCGTAATAATCCGGGTTCAGCAGCTGGCTGCGGGTTGGCATGGCTTTTATCCATAATACGCACGCCCTTCGGGGCACACGCAGGCCCATGTCATACGCAGGACCATCAGGCCGGGCGTGGAGATCGGGTACACTGGAAACAATGGCGACCAACGCAAAAGTACAGCCAGCGGCACCGACGGAGCGCGGATGGTATGGCACCGTTTTTCTCGCGTGGCTGGTACCCGGAGCAGGCCATTTTCTGCTGAAGCGGCCCTGGCGCGGGGCGCTGTTGATGGCTTCGGTCCTGTTAATGTTTCTGCTGGGTCTGATGATGCGCGGTACGATGTTTCAGCCGCAAACCGGGGACGTCCTCACCACCATCATCTATTGCGGCGGCTTTTTAGGCGATCTGGCGTCGGGATTGTTGTATTTGCTGACTGTGTGGCTGGGATACACGCAGCCCGACATGGCCGGTTTTTCGCATGATTACGGGACCAAATTTCTGGTGGCGGCGGGACTGTTGAATGTCCTGGCCATGGTGGACGCCTACGAAATCGCGACCAAGAAGAAGGAATGATGCGCCGGCAGCCCCAAGGGTGAACTTATGCCAAAGATGAACCTTTCGCATTTTGAAGCAGCGATGCTATTCGCACTTTTTGCCTCAGTGGTTTTGGGCGTCATCACCAAGCGAACGGACGCCGAACGCCTGCGCTACGGGATTCGCTGTTTCGCCTATTTTGTGGTGGCGCTGATTGGCTTGGGCTGGCTGATGAAACTCGGCCACGGCTGAGCCTTCACGGCCCGGTCTTTGGCGGCTTGCAATCGCCCTGGCAGACGGTTTGCGAAAGCTGGCGCGGCGGCCCCAGCGTTTGCGGGTCGGACACGCTCGGTCTCCGGACACTGAGCGTTTGAACCACCGTATTATTGGGCCCGGGCGTACTCTCGATCACCTGTTGTTCCTGCAGCTTTAATCCAGAATCATTGCCGCCCACCGTGCCCGGCACGCTTCGTCCATAGATCTCAACTACGGCATCCTTGGAGCCATCCGGCCGCGTCACCGTCTTGGTGACCGTTTGGCCGTGGAGCTGCAATTCACCGTTTGGTCCGCGCTCGTACTCCGCGCTGCTGTCGGTGGACTGGGAATTCTGTTCGATGTGCTCGGCGGTCTGGCGGACTGCGGTGTAGAACCCGCCGTTCCCATCGCTTCGATAGGTAGTGGTTTCCGACTGATAACCGCTGGGTTGCTTCACCACCAGCTCATCGCGCTTTTCCACCGTTTGGAGCCCATCCGAGGTAGCACGCTGCACAATCGTTTCCGAGTTTTCACCCGAACCGTTGGTGTGGGTATCGGTGGTGGTCTTTTCGGCAACCTGCATGTTCCCGTTGATGTCGCCCCTATAGGTGGTGGACTGGATAGTGGAACTGCCGTCCGGACGCTTCTGCTCCTCGATGGTTTCCCTCACCGGTGGCATCGGGTTGCCTTGCGGGTCGAACCTTCGCGTGATCCGCTCGGTCAGTTTGCCGGAGGCGTCATCGCGCAGCACGTGCACCTCTACCTTTTCCAGGGGAACTGTTCCGCCGTTGATGGATTGGTGGCTTACGGTGGTGAGCGAGGTGGCGCCGGATTTTGCCTGGCTGATCACGGGGCCATCCGCGACGCGGTTGCCGTTGACATCAACGCTGGTGCTGTCGCTGACACTGGATTGCTGCGCCATTAGCGCGAGCGAGCAGGCGAAAGTAGCGAAAATACAGCGCTTCACGATTCCAGCCTAGCGGTTTTATCCTCATCGGGCAATGCGGTGAACGCCTTAGGAAGCGACGTGCGGAGAGAGGACTTCTCCGACGTTAGTACCAATAAGTATCCCGGCGTAGGCGCCGATAAGAATAGTGAACCTGTGTGCACGGCGATTTAACTAAAGAGCGCGATTTTATAACGGCGGTTCTCGAAGCCTGCCGTGCGCTCGTCATCGTTTTCGATGCCGAGGGCCGGATTGTGTACTTGAATCGGGCATTGGAGCGGGCCCTGGGCTACGCCAGCGAAGAGCTCATTGGGCGGGTGTTCTACGAGGTTTTGGTGGGCCCGGACGAACGGGAACGGAGCCGGCAACGGCTGGAACACGCTTTCTTGTCTCGGGAGCCGAGTGAATTCGAGAACGAGTGGATTACGAAGTCGGGCGAGCGCCGGCACATTTCCTTTTCCAACGTACCTACGCTGAACGAGCAAGGTGCAGTCCAGTACTACATCACCACTGGGATCGACATTACGGACCGATATCGGGCGGAACAGGAACTGGCGAAATCCGAAACGCAGTTCCGCACGATTTGGGAGGCCTCCTGCGAGCCCATGTTTCTCACGGACCCGAGCGGCGCCATCGTCAGGGCGAACGCGGCTTTCGCCAGCCTGCTGGCGGCGGACATCGGCTCGCTAGAAGGCATGCATGTCACCGCGCTGTTCGATCCGACGGACCGGGCAGCGGTCTGGGAACGCCATGTGGCGCGTTTTGCATCCCCGGAGGGGAAGCATTTCCTGAAGCGCGAGGTGCATTTCGCCCACGGACAATCCGGCGTTTTCGAGATTTCGGCGACGCGTCTGGAAATTCCGGGCCAGCCCCCACAGATGCTGTTCATCCTGCGGGACGTCACAGAAGAAAAAAGAAGCGCCGAGGAACTGGCGCGTGCTAAGGAGGCGGCCGAGGCCGCCAACTGCGAACTGGTCTTGGCCAACCAAAGCCTGGAAGAGACCGGACGGCTGGCCCGCGAAATGGCGGAGCGCGCCGAAGCGCTGAGCGCGGCCAAAAGCGATTTCCTGGCCAACATAACCCACGAAGTCCGCACCCCGCTTAATGGCATTCTTGGCATGACCGGTCTGGCGCTCGAGACCGATCTGCAACCCGATCAGCGGGAATATATCGAGCTGGTGAAATCGTCAGGCGAAGCTTTGCTCAGCCTGGTGACCGACGTTCTGGACTTCTCCAAATATGAAGCCGGGAAACTCGCGCTGGATTGCGTTGAATTCTCCGTCAGCGCCTTGCTACGGGAAGTGCTGCGTCCGCTCGCCCTGCGGGCTTCGGTCGGCGGCTTAATTTTCGAGTTTGGAGTGGACGAAGCCGTACCGGACCAGTTGATCGGCGATCCCATGCGGATCGGTCAAGTGCTGCGCAATCTCGTTGGGAATGCCATCAAGTTCACCGATAACGGCCACGTGGTGGTCCGGGTGCATACCGAATCCGTTCAAGGTTCTCGGGTTACGCTGGGTTTCAGCATCGCGGACACCGGAATCGGCATACCGCGCGAAAAGCACCGGACCATTTTCGAACCGTTCACGCAGGCCGACAGTTCCACCACGCGCCGATATGGCGGGACCGGGTTGGGGCTGTCGATATCGTCCGGACTAGTGGAGCTAATGGGTGGAAAAATCTGGGTGGAGAGCGAGCCGGGCAAGGGCAGCACATTCCATTTCACGATCGCCCTCGAATTGCCCGCCGATCATGCCTCGGGCGAGCTGGGCCGGCCGGCCGAAGCCCACCCCTACCAGAAAGCGCCCAAACGAAACCTGCGGATTCTGGTGGCCGAGGACAACAGCGTCAACCAACGCCTGGCGGCGCGGCTGCTCGAGCGCGAAGGCCATTCGGTCACCATCGCCGGGTCGGGCCAGGAAGCCGTTGATCTGTTCGAACAGCGTCCATTCGATCTGATCTTGATGGATGTTCAGATGCCTGGTCTCGACGGTTTGCAGGCCACGGCCCGCATTCGGAAGAAGGAGCTCACCACAGGCGGCCACGTTCCCATAGCTGCCATGACCGCGCAGGCCTCTGAGTCGGACCGGCTGCGCTGCTTCGAATCTGGCATGGACGCCTATGTGACGAAGCCGGTGCATGTGCCGGCGCTGCTGAAGATGATTGAGTCTGTTGGAGCAGGAGGAAATTCGATGAACACACAATTGGCAGGGGAAGGCGCCGGCGTGGGCGCGCAGCTACGGCAGTTGGATGAATCACTCGCGCTCAGCCGCGTGGGAGGCGACGTCGAGTTGCTGAAGGAAGTGGTCGAGTTGTTTCTCGACGACTATCCATCCACGTTCGAGAAGATCAAGAACGCAGTGGCCGCGAGCGACGCCAGCGCCCTGGAGCACCACGCCCACAGCCTGAAAGGATCGGTGGCCACGTTCGGCGCCGGCCGCGCATTCGAAGCGGCGTTCGCGCTCGAAAAGCAGGGACGCGAGGGAGATCTCAGAGGCGCCCAAGAGGGGCTGATCCAGCTCGAGCAGGCCTTGGTGGCGCTGCGGCCCGAGCTCGAGGCGCTTCAGTCCCAGTAACTGTTGCCAGGCAATCTGAACCCCTTCAGTCTCGCTGAAAGTTACATGGCGTCTGCTATAGTGGTGGTTCTGCTCTCCTATGGCACCTACCTCCGTAACGGAAATCGTCTGTGCACACAGCCCCGATTCCGACGACGCATACATGTTCTATGGCTTGGCCACCAAGAAGGTCCGTTCCCGGCTGGTCAACTTCCGGCACGTTCTGGAAGACATTGAGACCTTAAATCGCAAGGCGCTGGAAGGGGCCTACGAGCTCACCGCGATTTCCTATCACGCGTATCCGTACGTCGCCGACAAGTACGTGCTGATGGCTAGCGGCTCCAGCATCGGGGACGGGTACGGTCCCATTCTGGTTAGCGTAAAGCCGATGACGCCGGAGGAAATCAAAGGCAAGAAAATCGCGATTCCGGGGCGCATGACCAGCGCTTATCTGACGCTGAAGCTGTTTGAGCCCGACTTCGAGGAAGTGGTGATTCCCTTCGACAAGATCCTGGACGCGGTGGCCGAACACACCGTGGACGCCGGACTTATCATTCACGAGGGGCAGCTCACCTACGGCAAGAGCGGATTTCACAACGTTGTCGATCTGGGCCGCTGGTGGAAGTCGGAATACGATCTGCCGCTGCCGCTGGGAGGGAACGTGCTGCTGCGATCGCTTCCCGACGAGGTGAAAAGCGAGTGCTGCCGGATGATGCGGGAAAGCATTCAGTACGCGCTCGACCACGGAGAAGAATCGCTGAACTATGCCATGCAATTCGCGCGCGATTTGGAGCCGCGGCTGGCTGAGAAGTTCGTCGGCATGTACGTCAACCATTTCACGGTGGACTGCGGCGATTTGGTGCCGCAAGCGGCCCAGAAGTTGCTCGACATGGGCTACGAAGCTGGTCTGATTTCTAAGAAAGTCACCGTAGAATTTGTACGATAAGGTCGAATTTGTTCGATAGGGGTTTACCCATGTCGTCGTATCGACGCTTTCTTGCATTATGGGCGTGCTTGGCGCTGGCGGCGTTTTCTCTACTGGCCCAGGACGACGTCAAGGCCCGCGCCAAAGGCGTTCGCGAGCTCGGCAAAGGCGGCTCGGAAAATATTCCCAAAATCGAGCCGTTCCTTTCCGACCCCGACGTAGACGTGCGCCTGGAAGCCGTGAAGGCGATTGCCGGCATCGGAACGCAGCGCAGCTTGGATCCGCTCATAAAAGCCAGCGGCGATAACGATCCGGAAGTCCAGACTCGCGCGGTCGACGGACTGGTCAACTTTTACGTCCCGGGATATCTCAAGACCGGATTGACGGCGCCGCTCCGGCGCGCCGGGTCGTCCATCAAGAGCAAATTTACCGACACCAACGATCTGGTGATCGATCCCTACGTACAGGTGCGCCCGGAGGTTATCGCGGCCACAGGCCGGATCGTCAGTGGGGGCTCCAGTTTGGATACGCGCGCCAACGCAGCGCGAGCGGCCGGAATTTTGCGGGGACACGCCGCGATTCCGGATCTCGAGAAGGCGTTGCAATCCAAGGATAGCGGCCTGATCTACGAGTCGTTAGTCGCACTTGAGAAGATTCGCGATCCAAGCGCCGGCCCGAGTCTTACATTTCTGCTGCACGATCTCAACGAAAAAGTCCAGATCACTGCCATCGAGGCGACTGGCTTGTTGATGAATCACGACGCCTTGAATGAATTGCGCGATGTCTTGGATCGCTCTCACAAGATCAAGGTGAAGCGCGCCGCGCTGACCGCGATGGCGCAGATTCCCGATCCGCAAATGCACGCCATTTACACCACCTACCTGGACAACAAGGACGAGGGACTTCGGGTAGCCGCGGCCGAGGGCTTGGCGCGTCTCAAGGATGCTTCCGACAGCGCCGCCTTGGAGCGCCTATTCAACAGCGAGGCCAAGACCGAGCCCCGGCTTTCGATCGCGTTCGCACTAGTCAGCCTGGGCAAGCGTGGAATCGCAGAATTCGATCCGCTGCGATACCTCGTCAACAATCTCAATGCTGCCGCCTATCGCGCTGTCGCCCGGGCCTACCTGATTGAGCTGGCGCGCGACCCGGAAGTCCGCCAAGCCCTATATCCAGTGCTAAAGGAAGGTGTGGTAACCAGGGATGAGAAGACTGGCCTCGCCGAAGTGCTGGCCTCCAGTGGCGGGCCAGATTCTGTGGCGCCGCTCGAAGCGCTCTCGCAGGATACGGATCCCGAGGTGTCGCAGGCCGGCCTGCGTGCCGTCAAGAATCTTCGCGCGCGTTTGCCATAGATTGCGGCCCACTTCATTTGGCCCATCAGATGCAAGAGAATGGAAGTGTGAGAAAACTCGCGCTCTCGCTCCTCGCCCTACTCACCGGACTGGCCGCCCTCTCTCCAGCCCAAGATAAGAAATCCGACCCTCAGGAGACTCCGACTGGCGCCCAAACGGGCGAAATCAAGCAGCCGCCGGTGTCGCTCGGTGAACTCAGCCAGTCGCTGGAAGGACTGGTCAACCGGGTCCGCCCGGCCGTGGTGCAAATCTTTTCCACCGGTTATGTGACCCCCAGCGAGTCCGACTCAAACAACACCGCGGCGCTGCTGTCGCAACAGCGCAGTACGGGCTCCGGGATCATTCTGTCCGACGACGGCTTCATCGTCACCAACGCGCACGTCGTCCGGGGAGCCAGGCGCATCCAAGTGCGGCTTTCGGTGGCAACCACTCGAGGCCGTGCCGCGACATTCGAGCCGGAAGTAAAGTTACTGGACGCGAAACTGATCGGCATGGATCGCGAGATGGACGTGGCGGTCATCAAGATCGAGCGGAGCGGTCTTCCGCGCCTGCAATTGGGCAATTCGGATGCTGTCCGGCAAGGCGAGCTGGTGATGGCGTTTGGAACTCCCAGGGGACTGGAAGGATCGGTCAGCATGGGCATCGTGAGTTCCACCTCGCGCGAACTGCATCCCGACGATTTTCTGGCGTACATCCAGACCGACGCTCCCATCAATCCGGGCAACAGCGGTGGTCCGCTGATCGATGCGCAAGGACACGTCGTCGGGATCAACACGTTCATCCTTACGCAATCCGGAGGCAGCGAGGGGCTCGGATTTGCGATTCCCAGCAATATGGTAAGCACCATCTACAAGCAGATTCGCAAAGAAGGACACGTGCATCGGGGCCGGATCGGGATTTACGTGGAGACCATCACGCCGGCCCTGGCCGATGGGCTCGGCCTTGGTCGCGATTGGGGAGTCCTAGTGGGTGATGTGACGCCGGAGGGACCTGCCGATCAGGCGGGCGTTAAGGTGGGGGATATCGTCGAGAGCGTGAACGGCAGGACCATGCGCAATGCGCGGCAGCTCGAGTCGTTCATCTATCGTTCTCCGATGAAGGAGAAGATTACGCTCCAGGTGCTGCGCGGCAAGGATCAGCTGACCATGGATGTGCCGGTGATCGAAAGCGTGGACGATCCGCAGCGTTTTGCCGACATGGTAAATCCTGAGGACAATCTCGTTTCCCGACTGGGCATTCTAGGCATTGGGATCGACAAGGATCTGGCCGCCCTGCTGCCGGGCCTGCGAAACTCCTACGGCGTGCTGGTGGCCGCCGGTTCCAGCGCCACCGACCTCACCAGTGGAACCGGACTCCAGCCCGGAGACGTCATCTATTCGGTGAACCAGGATCCGGTGGCAACGGTAGAGGGTCTGAGGAAAAAGGTGAACGAGTATAAGCCCGGCGATGAAGTGGCAATGCAGATAGAACGCTCCGGACGGCTAATGTTTGTGACCATTGAGATTGAATGAGATCCATCCGGGCAGTAGCGTTGCTCGTACTATGCCTCGGCATTAGTTTCGCGCAGGCGCCGAAGCGGCCCAAGCCCACTCTGCCCCCGGCCCCGACCGCCTATCTGATCGTAACTTTGACGGTGGAAGGCAACCACTCTCACTCCGCCGAGCAGATCCTGGCTGCAGCGGATCTCCGCATAGGCCAATCAGCGGGCGAATCCGAATTAGAAGCGGCTCGCCGGAAGCTGGAGGCAACCGGCGCTTTCGACAGCGTCAACTACCGGTTTGCACCGTCCAACGACGGCGAAGGTTACGACGTGGTTTTTGAGGTTGCCGAGGTCGCCCAACTTTATCCCATCCGTTTTGAGGAGCTGCCTGCCAGCGATGTCGAGCTTCGCGCTTGGCTCAAGCAAAAAGACCCGCTATTTGGGGACAAGATCCCAGCCACCAAACCTGTCGTGGATCGCTATACAGGCTGGATTTCCGAGTTTTTGGCGACGCACGATTATCACGGGGCCATAACGGGAAATTTGACCAGCCCGGAGGGCAACGAGGATCTGACGCTGCTGTTTCGGCCCGCCAAGGGGCACCCGTCGATTGCGCATATTACATTTACCGGAATTGGAGATGTCCCCTCGGGATCGCTTCAGACCGCGATGTATGCCGTCGCCATTGGCGTGCCCTATGAAGAGCCGCGATTACGTTTGCTGCTGGATACTGCCGCTCGCCCCATCTATGAAGCGCACGGAATGCTGCGCGTGACGTTTGGGAAGATCGACGTTACGCCAGCCAAGGATGTGGATGGTGTCTCGGTGACCGTGCAAGTGGCGCCAGGGCCGGTGTACAAGCTGGACCGTGTGGCCTTCGTGGGAGCCGATTATTCGCGCTCGGAATGGAATAGCCTGACGAAGCTCAAGACCGATCAGGCTGTGAATTTCGACGAGGTCAAGTGCGGCGCAGGATCGGATTCGAACCGATCAGCGGCGGGTGGGCCATCTGGACGCCGCGTCGCAGGTGAAACGCGATGTCAATGACGCCGAGCATATCGTGAACATCGAGTTTCAAATCGATCCGGGACCGCTTTATACCCTGGGCAAGTTGGAGATGGTTGGGCTCGATATCGAGACCGAACCGGAAATCCGCAAGATGTGGGGTATCGCTGCGGGCAAGCCGTTCAATGTCGAGTATCCGGACCATTTTCTGAACCGGGTGAAGGAAGGCGGCGTGTTCGACGGTCTCAAAACCACGCGCGCCGAGACCAAGATCAACGCGGCCAGTCACACGGTGGATGTCACTTTGTATTTCAACAAGTAAGACAAGATTATATGACTGAGGCAACGCCAGGCAGGAACGCACCATGTTGGTGTGGCAGCGGCAAGAAATACAAGAAGTGTCACCTAACAGCGGACGTTGCAGCCGCGGCCGAACGCAACACGCCACCCGTCCCTCGAGCCCGCGACATTCTTGAGATTAGGGAGAACATCCTCGCTCCCAAGCAAGTCCGCTCCGACGAAATTGGCTCCTCCCGTCGTTAACAGCGTTTTGCGCGTTCGAAGCATGAGCTGGAGTGTCCGGCCGCTTGGCACAAGTTGACACAATGTGCCACATGCGATATTCCTGAAGTATGGCAACCCGCGCGACGGTTAACATCTCTCTGACGCCTGAGCTCGACGCATTTCTTCAAAGCCGTGTAAAGTCCGGGCGATACCAGACCACCAGCGAAGTTGTGCGAGAGGCCCTGCGACTTTTGCAAAATCAGGAGAAGGAGCGCGAGGAAGGTCTAAAGCAATTGAGGGCCAAGCTACAGCGCGGTGCCGCTCAAGCTGGCCGCGGTGAACTACTCGACGCGGATGAGGTCTTTCAGGAACTGCGCCAATTAATCGCGGAACGCAAGCGAGCAAAGAAGAAGGCTACTGGCGCGTGAAGCGGGGCTTTCGCCTCACACCCGAAGCAAGAGCCGACCTTCGGGAGATTCTCTTGGACGTGGCTGCCGACAGCCCCGACGCCGCGGAACGCCTAAGATCAGGGCTTTATGAGGTATTGCAACGATTGGGACGGTCTCCCGGAATTGGCCATTTTCATGAAGAACTCCTTGATCGAAGGTGCCGCTTCTGGAACTTCAATCCTTATGTGGTCTGCTGGTTTGGCAGGAGAAGCCGATTCAGATCATCGCCGTGGTTCATGGCGCGCGGAACCTCGCTGCGTTCCCTCGCAACTCGAGCCAGCTCGGAGTAGCTGATCGTCCCGGCTCCGTGGATTTCTGGCTGGTATTCTATAGGGAAGTGGCGTCGCCGTTGAATTTTCACCTGGAACAGTACGAGGGACCGCTGGATCTCCTGCTCGACCTCATTCGAAAGCAGCAGATCAATATCTACGACATCCCCATCGCTTCCATCACGCAGCAATATCTCGAATACATGCAGCGCGCGCTCGAGCTGGACATCGAGCTGAGCTCGGAGTTCGTCTACATGGCCGCGACTCTGATCCACATCAAGTCGCGCATGCTGCTGCCCAAGGATCCGGAGCTCGACAAGATTTCGCCCGAGGACGATCCGCGCCAGGAGCTGGTCGACCGGTTGCTCGAACACGAACGGTTCAAGAACGCCGCCGAAATGCTCCAGCAAAAGCGCATGGTTGAGGAAGTTGCATGGTCGAATCCACAGATGGCGCAGTTCCTGGCCGAGACTGGCGAACCGGAGCTGGCCGTTTCACTGTTCGACTTGGTAAAGACGCTGCAGACCGTGTTGGAGCGAGCCAAGAACCGGCCGGTCTATGAGGTCGGCAAAGAGGATGTCAGCATCCCGGACATGATTCGCTATTTGGAGCGCGTGTTTGGCGAGCTTCGCATCGGCGAGTCACTTCCGGCCGCCGAGCTGTTCGAGAGGCAGGGCAGCCGCCGCGCTATGATCTGCTTGTTTCTCGCCTTGCTCGAACTGGTGCGGCGCCAGGCGCTCGTGTTGACGCAGAAGGACGCCTTCGGCGACATTGGACTGAAGAAGCAGCGCGCCTTTGACGACATGATCGGGCAATCGCTGGTCGCTATCGAAGAGGAATATAGTTAGGTCGAGGAATATAGGGTCGAGGAATATAGTTAAGTCGAAATGGAACACACCGAAGTGCAAATTGACGCCGAGAACGATTTGTTCGAAGGCGCCGCAACCGTAAACATCGAACTGCCGGACGAACAGCTGAGAGCGGTGGTTGAGGCTGTGATTTATATCACCGATGAGCCGCTCACTGCCGATCAGATCGCGACGGCTTTGCAGCAGCCTGCGGCCAAGATTGGGCGTGTGCTCGAAGAGCTCGCCGCCGAGTACAACAAGTCCGGGCACGGGCTGACCATCCGCGAAGTGGCGGGCGGATACAAAATGTCCACCAAGCCGGAGCACCACGAGGCCATCCGCGCGTTCGTCAAGAATCTCAAGCCAGCATTGAAACTGTCGCTGCCTGCCTTGGAGACTCTGGCGCTGATCGCGTATAAACAGCCGATCACCGCGCCTGAAGTCATGGAAGTGCGCGGCGTGCAGGGCGCCGGCGTTTTGAAGACGCTGATCGATCGGAAGCTGATCGCCACTGCTGGAAGAAAAGCTGTGCTCGGCAAGCCCATCCTGTACAAGACCACCAAGGAATTCCTGGTGCAGTTTGGCTTGAAGGATCTAAGCGAGCTGCCGACGCTCAAGGAATTCGAAGAGCTCGGGCGCCTATCCATTGTTGATGAGGAACCTCCCGCGGTTACCGAGGAGCCCTCCGCGGAGCCCCCTGTGGTAACGGGGTCCAATGACGAAGTAGTCGCCGAGCGGGCCGAATCGTCTGTGACGGAATAGATGCCGGAAGAACGGCTTCAAAAACTACTGGCCCACGCGGGCATCGCCAGCCGCCGCCAGTCCGAGCAACTGATTCGGGAAGGCCGCGTGACAGTGAACGGCGCGGTGATTACGGAACTCGGGACCAAGGCCGATCCCGAGCACGACCACATCAAAGTTGATGGCAAGCGAGTGGGTGCCGCGGAGCACCTGGTGTATATAGCCATGAACAAACCCAAGAACTGTGTGACAACGGTCAGCGATCCTGAGGGCCGGCCGACGGTGATGGATCTCCTGCGCGGAGTGAAAGCGCGCGTGTATCCGGTGGGCCGTTTGGACTACTCGAGCGAAGGATTGCTGCTGCTCACCAATGACGGCGAGTTCGCCAAGCGCATCACCTCGGCAGCGAGTCACGTCACCAAGACCTACCTGGTGAAAACCAATGGCCAGCTTGCGCCCGAGCAAGAAGAGAAGTTCCGCGGCGGAGTGCCGCTGAGGGGGAAGAAAACGGCGCCGGCTGGTTTGAAGCTGATCCGGCGCGCGGAGAATCCATGGTATGAAGTACGATTAATCGAAGGGCGGCAGAATCAGATTCGGCTCATGTTCAAAAATTTCGGGCGGTTAGTGGAAAAGCTGCGGCGCGTGCGGATCGGGTTCCTCGAACTGGGGCCGCTCGGGCCGGGAAAATTTCGGCACCTTACGCCTGCCGAGGTGGCCCGCTTCCGCAAGGTTCTGGCAATGGAGAAAGATAACTAATGGCTCCCATCCCCGAGATATTGCGTAACAGCCACGTGATCGCGGTGGTGGGTCTGTCGAACAAGCGCGCCCGTCCGTCGTATAGCGTCTCTGAATACATGCAGAAGCAGGGCTATCGAATCATTCCAGTGAATCCGAACGAGTCCGAAGTGCTGGGCGAAAAATCATACGCGCGATTGGAAGACATTCCCGAGCACGTCGATATCGTGGACATCTTTCGGCGCTCGGAGATGGTGGCGCCGGTGGTGGAATCGGCTATTCGTATTGGCGCCGCCGCGGTCTGGATGCAGGAAGGCGTGGTGGACCAAGCGGCCGGCCGGAAAGCCAAGGCCGCCGGACTCGCGGTTGTGATCGACCGATGTATTCTCAAAGAACACCAGCGCTACCTGCGTTAAGTGGGGCGGACGCCCGCGTCCGCGCCGGACCCCCTGGTCCGGCTTACTTCGCCATGTGTGGGACGTCCTGATTGTTCTCGATGCACTCGTACTCTTCGACCCGCGTATTGGGCGGACGCCGCAGCAGTGCGCCAGTGGTCCAGGCTTTGGTGAGCACTTTGGGATCGGTTACGGTCGCCGAATAAGTGATGGTGTCGTCGCTATTGAGCTGAAAGCGCTCCACCACGTGCAAGGCTTCGCTATGGAAGCTCCCGGTGCCGCTCAGCCAGGTTTTGTCGTTGAATCCGGTGGCGTCTACCACCAGCGTGTCGCCATCCCAGCGCGCCACTGAATCGCCCATCCAGGTCGGCACCAGATCATTGGGGTGCTGAAGCTTATCGTTGATCGGGATGATCCGAAACGCGTGGAAGGATTCATACGCGATCACCACCTCTTTCGGCGTTTGGATAATCTCGAACGGCATGGGCATCGAGGTGATGCGCGGAACCCCGGCTAGCAGGCAGCGCAGCGTTGGATCATCCGCGGACGTAAATGTTTTGCTCTTGGCTTCGGCCCAGGTTTGATAGGGGATCGGCTCGCGCTTGGGTGGAGGATTCACGGGCGCTGCATATGTGCGTTGCGTGCCGTCCGCCGCGTCCCCGTAGAGACTTACTCCGCCGCCCTGCCATACGCCGGATAGATTGGGCTTACCGTCAGCGGTCCTGGGGATGGTGGCAGCCAATCCGAAAGAAGCCGACAATATCGCGATTGCGAAATAACGCACTGGGCGGCTAGTCATGTCGGCAGCCTATTTCGCCTCAGATTTCGCGTCGGTCGGAGGCGCCGCGCCGCCGGCGGGTCCGGCAAACTTCTTGCTTCCATCCGGGAAGGTCACTTCCCGGCCCGCGAGCCGCGACGAACTGTCCTTGGCCTTGTAAGCGGTCACGGTCACCGTGTCGCCAATCTTCAAGTCGTCCCGCGTGAAACCGGTCCGCTTGAGAGTATTGGGCGGATAGCCTTCCACGGCCCAATTCACGACGGTGCCGCTGGCGTCCTTGGCGTCCACATAAAAGTAAATGTGCGGATTGGTCCACTCCACCTTGGTGATTACGCCGGTCACTGTAACCAAAGATTTGCTTTCGTATTCGGCGGCAAAGGAGTGATGCGCAAGCACTGGTAGCGCGCTCAGGATCAGGCCTGAACATGCGATCAACAACCTGTTCCGGTTAGGAATCTTCATGGAAACCTCCACTTCACGGATTTCCGTACCAGTATTACATAGCTGGCGTTACTGCCAATATTCCCAGTGACGCGTGGCCACTACGTATCCGCACAGGCAGGCGTTTGTCACCGCATGAGCGAGAATGCAGTCGCCCAGGCTGCGGGTCCGCACCATCCACCAGTTGTAGGCGACGCCGGCGACCAATCCGACATCCCAGTAGGGCCCATGCTCGGACGCGAACAGCACAGCGGTGATCCAAAATGAACCGGCTTGATACGTGCCGAGCGCGATTTTCTCGAATTGTGGCGAGATCAGCCAGCGCATCAGCCACGCGCGCCAAAATAGCTCTTCAAGAATGGGCACGATGATCACGGCTTGGATAATTCGCGGCCACAGGACCAATGGATTGCGGAGCACGCTTTCCGGAAGCGGCTGGGTGAGCTGCCCGAGGATCGCATTTTGAAATAGCCAGTGCTGGCGGTAGGCGGGAAAAATCAGATCGGGCCCCACCCATACCAGAAACACCGCGACGCCCAGGATTACGGTCTCCAGCCGATGAAGACTATGAAGCTCAATCACGTGGCGCGAGATCGTGAACAGTATCACGGCCAGGAGCAAATCGCGGACCGAGTAAACCAGTGCCGGCGGAATTGGAAGGTACTTCTGAATTGCCAGAAAGGCCAGAAAGACGGCGAACGGCAACACATACGGAAGCGCCGCCCAATCTGCTTTCCGTCCGGCCTTCAACGTGGGTCCTGAGGGAACATCCTAACCAATTTTCGCTAGTAACTCCTTTATCTTATCCTGCTGCTCGATGGTCCGGGTTGTTGCGCGAGGCAGCCTGCAGCTCGCGCTTGGCCCACGGCCGGTCGCCTTTCTGATACAGCGCCAGCGCCAGATGTAAATGGAACGCTGCGTTGGCCGGGTCGCGGCTCACCAGATTGCGCAGCATCCGGAGGCCATCGTCGGTCAGATTCTTCCGGATGTAAACCAGGGCCAGCGTGTCCTGAACGTTGGGATCGTCCGGCATCCGTTGTTGCGCGTGCTGCGCTTGCGCTAAAGCCTGATCCAAATCCACGCCTTCCTCCGCGTCGAGATAGGCCAGATTGTTTAGGGCGGCGATATTGTCGGGCTCGAGTTGGATTACAATTTGGTATTCCCGACGGGCTTCGTACCGAACGTCCCGTCCGATCATACAACTGAGCTAAATCGAGAGCCGGCGCAACAGCGGCGGGAGCGAGTTGTCGGGCCGTTTTAAAAGCAGCCAGAGCGCCGGCGCTGTCGCCGCCCCGGACCTTTGATTCGCCCAATTGCAAGTACAGAGGGGCTGATTTCGGATTCTTCCCGATCAATGTCTGAAATTCCGCAGCGGCTGCGGGGAAGTTGCCCGAGGCGACGTATGCTTGCGCCAACGCCAGCCGATAGTCTTGGCGGTCCGGCGAATGTTGCGATTGTTCGCTCGCGATTTGGATAGCTTGCTGCCATTGTCCTTGCGCGATCTTGCATTGAATCAGGCCCAGCGTACCGCGGTCGTCGTTGGACTGGACCAGCGCCGGAACCCTTCCTCGGCCTGCGTATATCGACGCTCGATGCAGATCCAGCTCGGCGAGCTGATCGCGAGCGTCGTTGAACACGTGAGGCCGGGCGACGCAGGGTTCATTTCAAGCAGAGCGGTCAGCTCGGCGCGCGCCTTCTCCGGCTGCGCCATTTTGAGGAGGCCGCTGGCGCGAATCAGGCGCGCCTCCGGATTGGCCGGATCTTCGCGCGAAACCTCGTCCGCGGCCTGAACTGCCCGAGCCGGTTCGCCCCGCGTCAATGCCAGCTGCGCCCAGGCCAGTTTGGCCGGCGCGTGATGAGGGTCGATTCGTAAGCGCGATTTCCAACTGCTCCCGCGCCGATCCCAAATTCTGTTGATCGGTGGCCGCCATGTAGGCGCTTCCCAGATTAAAATGCAGGGTCGCATTGGAAGGCATCGCCTTGGCGAGTTCTTGCAGTTCGGAAAGCGCGGCTCTTAATCTGGCGCGCTTCGCCTGACGCCAGCGATAGCGTCGCGCGTAAAGCTCGTGCTTCGGGATCTTTCGAATCTTCCCTGAGCAGATCGGCGACCATGGCCTGAGCCTGATCGCGCGCGCCTTCGGTTGCCAGCACCTCCGCGATCCTCTTGCGATAGACGCGCGTAGCTTTCGGACTTTGACGCGGATGTTGTTGTAGGCCCGCCTGGAACTCGCGCAGAGCGGCCGGGTAATCGCGAGCCGCACAAAGAAATCGCCAGCTTCGAGACGCCCATCGGGGAATCTTTTTGGATCGGACGTCAGACGCGCAAGTGTGGCCAGAACGTTCGCTGGACGGTGAACCAAAATATAATGCGACGCGAGCTGGATCAAATACGCCGCCTCGCGCCGGATTATTGAAAATCTTCCTTTCGAGCACTTGCTCCGCCAATTCCGGCCGATTGCCGCGCAGATAGTGGATATAGAGCGCGTCGTAGATTTGCGCGAACGCCTTTTGGTTTTCGATCAGCTCGCCGGCCAGCTTCTCGCCTGCTTCATTTCGCTGGGCCGCGAACATGGTCTGCACCAAAGTGAGCACCAGGTCCGGCTGATCGGGCTTCACCCGGTTGGCTGCTTCAAACGCCTGTATGGCGGCCGCCGTATCGTTTCTCGCCAGGGCGATGTTCCCGGAGAAGCGCAGCCCATTGAACGATCGCGGGTCCTGCTTCAACAATCGCCCCGTGATCTCCTTGAGATCCGCGAGATAGCGACGTCCAGTTGCCGGGATCCAGCAGATAGAACGCGAGATCGAGATCGCCCAGCTGGACCACGGCGTCCTGGTTGGCGGGATCCAATCCCATCGCCCGGCTAAAATCCTTGCGAGCCTCAGGCAGAACGCCCAGCTTGGTGTTAACCAGACCCAGCCGATACCAGGCATCCGGAGAGCGCAGGTCTTTGTTCAGTGCGCGGCGATAGAGGATGGACGCTTCTTTATACTTCCGTTGAGCGAAGTACTTGTTTCCCCGGTCAACGTACTTCCGGCTGACCGCCTTTGGATCGGCGCTGCAAGCGGCCAGCAATACCAGCAGCGGGAGTACGAGGCTCGCGGTCTTCAAATACCCTAGTGCCGCAGTCCGTCGCAAACTCTCGCTCGGCCTTACCGCAGCGCCGCTTGCAACGTCCCCGTCTGCCGCAACACATCCAACCGCGCATTCTCAACCAGATGCTGCGCATCGTATAAGGCGATCCACTTTTCCTGCTCGGCCAGCCGCGCGTCGTCTACCTGCTGCTCGGTGGCGCGGCCTTCGCCTAATTGGGCCAGCAGCATCGATACCTGATCGCGCGTGTAATCCAGATCCAGGCGGGCCACTTCTTGCGCCGAAGTCGCCTTTTTGAGCTCCCGATAGCTCTTCTCGGTGTCGAGCTGGATTCGATTGCGGACTTGGCCCATTTGCGTCCGCAGCTGCAGGATATCGATTTGCGCCTGGGCGGCCAGGGCCTTGCTCGCGGATCCCGTCAGGAGCGGGATCTGGATGGATACGCCCAGTTCGCCGTTGTTGCGCTGGAAGCGGTTGAAGAAGCCCTCATAATCGGTCTTGGCGAGCAGCTCGTATTGGGCCACCAGGTCGACCACCGGCAAACGAGCCGCCTGGTCCTCTTTGACTTCGAAACCCTTGGCCTGGAGTTGCGATTCCAGTTTGCGAATGTCCCGGCTATTCTGCAAGGCCAGCTCGATTGCGGCCTGTTCGGTGGCTGGTACTTCAAACGCCGCGCGCTCTTCCTGCATCGGCTGGACGCGGTCGGCAGCCGAATAGCCGAGCACAACCGCGAGCGAAGCTTCGGCATAGTCCAGATCGCCGCCCAGAGCTTCAAAGCGCTGGCTGGCGCGCGCAAGATCCACGGCGACGCGCTTGTTCTCGATGGGCAGGCGGCGGCCCTCGTCCACTTGGAGCCCCACCGCGCTGCCGACGCGCTTTAGGCTTTCCACTTCGAGCTGCAGAGATTGCGCGCTGCGGGCCATCTGCTCGGCCTGTAGAAAGAGCGTGGCGGTCTGATAGGCTATTTGATCGCTCTTCGATTGCGTGTCCACCTCCGCGCCGCGCGCCGTTTCGCGTACCCGTGCCAGCTCGTACGTTTTGGAACGATTGAACAGCGCCATATCGGTGCGGGTTTGGATGATGGAGGGCGCCGCGCCTTCGATGCTGGTTGGGTAGCCCCACACCTTAGCCGCACCACTGCCCGCGTAGACCTTTGGAATGAAGGGATCCTTGGCGACGCGAATGGCGGCCTGCGCCTTTTGCTCGTCCAGGCGCGCCAGCATCAGGTCGGGGTTCTCTTTCAGGGCGAGATCGACGGCCTGCCGTAAGGTAAGCGGGTGCACCTCGGCGAATGCCGCGGCCGTTGTAAGACAAAGAAGGAGCATATGTTTCAGCACCTTCTTAGAGTACCCGAGGCGGGAATTTGTGGGCGACGTGCAACATTCACCGGCCTCTGGGAGTCAGATTACCGGAGGGCTATAGTATGTTTGCGAATATTTCCGGAAAGTCGGCCGTGGCCAAAATAGCTTTACTGGCCTTGCTTTCAGCCGGCGGTTGGGTGCTCCAGGCGGCCAATTACGATCGCGCGCGGGATTTGGTGTCGCGCGTTCAAAACGATCTCCAGAGGGCTGCGGATTTCACCCGCAACAATGAAAAAGAACGGTCTCGCTATGAGAACGTACAGCATCATCTTTCGGAGTTCGATCGTGATCTAAGCCATGACCACTTCGATAAAGGCAAGCTGAACGACGCGATTGATAACTTGAAGGACGTGGTGAAGAACAACACGCTGGAATCGCACGATCGCGACGCGCTGGCGACGGACCTAAGCGATCTGCGCACGCTCCGAGACGTTCGTTAATAGGGCTCCGGCGTATGCTGGAGTGATGGCGCATCCGTGGCGATGGGTTCTCTGCGTTGCCGCCATTGGGAGCGCCCTGTATGGGCTCGCGGGCGTGGTGCTCATTGAATTCTTATTGCATCGACCCCGGCTCTCGGTTCCCGTGGTTCCGGGAGCGCGCAACGTCGAGATCACGGCCGCCGACAGCAATGTGCTGCGCGGGTGGCTCCTGACGCCTCCAGATCCGATTGGCAATGCGGTTCTGATTTTGCACGGCAGCGCTACCAATCGGGCGAGCCAATTGGCCCTGGCCAAGATGTTTCTGGGCCACGGATACACGGTGCTGGCGCCCGATAACCGGGGACACGGCGAGAGCGGCGGCGCGATTACGACCTATGGCTTACTCGAAGCGGACGATGTGCATCGCTGGGTTTCATGGCTAATCGACGATCAGCACCCGCGCCACGTTTTCGGTATCGGCGAGTCGCTGGGCGGGGCAGTGTTGATCGAGTCCCTTGCGGTGGAACCTCGATTCAGCGCGATTGTCGCCGAGTCGGCGTACTCCAGCTTTGAACGAATCGCACGGGACCGGGTCGCCGAAAGGCTTCCTATCCCGCAGCCAGCCGGCAGGCTGCTAGCTGCGCCGCCCGTCTGGGCTGGATTTCTCTATGCGCGCCTGCGATACGGATTGGACTTTCGCGATGCGTCACCCGAGGCCGCGATCACCCGATCCACTACGCCTGTGCTACTGATTCACGGCTTGAACGATACGCAGACGCCGCCGGAGCACTCGCGGATTCTGGCTGGCAAGAACCCCCGCAGTACGACGCTGTGGCTTGTTCCGGGAGCAGGGCACACGGGCGCGTTTGGAACCGCGCCGCAGGAGTTTGAGACCCGCGTATTGAGCTTCTTCGCTGCTGTTCCATAGTATTTGAACCTCTGGTCAGCGCGGTGCGTAGTCACAGGTGATGGCACGGCGATGGATCGGATGGAGCGTGGGTGCTTTCACTTCCGTCGCGCTGATCATATGCGGTTTCGCGGGTCTGGTGCTGTGCGAGTCTGCATTGCATCCTCCTCGCCGGGCGGTTCCTTCGAATCGTTGCTCACGCACGGTGAATGTCACGGCGGGTGACGGCAGCATTCTGCGTGCGTGGTTGTTTACGCCGGCGAAAACCAACACCGGCAATTCTATTTTGATTTTGCATGGTATTGCGGATTCACGCGCGAGCCAATTGGGCTTGGCCAAGATGTTTCTGGGCCACGGATACACGGTGCTCGTGCCCGATAACCGGGGGCATGGGGAGAGCGGCGGAGACCTTACGACCTATGGCTTGCTCGAAGCCGCCGATGTACACCGCTGGGTTTCTTGGCTGATCGAAGATCAGCACCCACGCCATGTTTTCGGTATCGGCGAGTCGCTGGGCGGTGCAGCGTTGATCGAGTCGCTCACGATGGAGCCTCGATTCAGCGCGATTGTCGCCGAGTCGGCGTACTCCAGCTTTGAACGAATCGCGCGCGACCGTGTCGCCGAACGGCTTCCGTTCCCTCAGTCAGTCGGCAGGCTGCTAGCGGCGCCGCCTGTCTGGGCCGGGTTTCTCTATGCGCGCCTAAGATACGGATTAGACTTTCGCGCAGCGTCCCCGAGGCCGCGATTGCCCGATCTGCTACGCCTGTGCTGCTGATCCACGGCTTGAACGATACGCAGACGCCGCCGGAACAGTCACGGATTTTGGCGAGCAAGAACCCCCGTAGCACGACGCTGTGGCTTGTTCCGGGAGCAGGGCACACGGGCGCGTTCGGAACCGCTCCGCGAGAGTTTCAAGAACGCGTGTTAGGATTCTTCGGGGCCTACCAGAACTTGCCGCCGGGCATCCAGGCTCGCGAAAAGTAGTCGCCCAGGGTGAACACCAGCAGGATCGCCATCCAGAAGAATCCAGCGAAGACAAACAGCTTGGTCAGCGGATTGTCGGTCCTGACATGCATGAAGAACCAGATCACCAGCGTCATCTTGATCGCGGCGATCGCGAGCGCCACCACGATGTTGAAAGCACCGAGATTGATCGTTGACACGTAAAACGTGACGAAGGTCAGGATCGTCAGCGTCAGCCAGATCAGTACGTAGGTTCGAACGGGAGTGACTGGATGCATATCAGATAAGGTTCTTGGTGTGTCCGATCAAATAGAGCAAGGGGAACAGGAAAATCCAGACGATATCGACGAAGTGCCAGTAGAGTCCGGATACTTCGACGGGCGTGTAATACGCCGGGCCGAAGGAACCCTTGCGCGCCATCAGGAGAATCGTGGTCATAATGCCGAGGCCAACCACCATGTGCACGGCGTGGAAGCCAGTCATGAAGAAATAAAAACAGAAAAGGATTTGGGCTTGATGCGCGTACTGGGGCGGAGCGAGCGGCCCATCCCAGGCCCAATGGCCGGGGAATAGCGGAACTTTCATGTCCACCCAGTGCTCGTGGTATTCGAATCCCTTGATCACCAGGAAGGCGGTGCCGAAAATCATCGTGAGGACCAGCATCAGTTGCAGGAACTTCTGCTGGCCCAGATGCGCCGCTCGAACCGCCAGCGCCATGGTTAAACTGCTGACGATCAGCACGGCCGTGTTCGCCGCGCCGAACGCCGGATTCATGAAATTGCTGGTTGCGGCGAAGGCTTCGGGATACATGCTGCGGTACACCGTATAGGCCCCAAACATTCCGCCGAAGAACATGATTTCCGTCAGCAGGAACACCCACATGCCAAAGGTGGCCGAGTCGAACTGCTGACCCATGTCATCGAAGTGATGACGCAATTGCGGCGGGTGTTCGGAGGAGTGCCCGGCGGAATGTCCGGTTGCTATTGCGTGCGTGTCAGCCAACGTGCGTCTCCTCGTGTTTTGCGTATGCGTAGGCTTCTTCGGTTACGATCGGCGTCACATCGAAATTAAATGTCGTGGGCGGCGATTGCGTGGTCCACTCCAGCCCCTTGGCGCCATAGGGATTGTTGCCCGCCGGTTTGCCATACTTCAGCGACCACAAGAAGTACACCAGCGGAATCACGAAGCCGATACCTAGCACGGAAGCGCCTGCGGTCGACATCACGTTTAGCACTTGAAATTCCGGCGCATACGCATGATAGCGGCGCGGCTGTCCGAGATAGCCGAGAATGAACTGCGGGAAGAACGTCAGGTTAAATCCAGCGAAAACCAGCAGGGCGGAGAACTTGCCCCAACCCTCCGGATACATTTTGCCGGTGATTTTGGGCCACCAGAAATGCAGCCCTCCAAGATACGCCACCACCATGCCGCCTACCATGACGTAGTGGAAGTGCGCGATCACGAAGTAAGTGTCGGTGAGGTGAACGTCCATGCCCAGGGTGCCCAGGTACAGCCCCGTCAGTCCGCCGATGGTAAACAGCCCGATGAAGCCGAAGGCGTACAGCATGGGCGTTTCGTAGCTGATGGAGCCGCGGAACATGGTCGCCGTCCAGTTGAAAACCTTGATGGCGGATGGAACCGCAACCAGCATCGTCAATAGCGAGAAATACAATCCGGCGTACATCGACATGCCGGTAACGAACATGTGATGGCCCCACACCAGGAAGCCGATGATCGCGATGCCGAGGCTCGATCCGGCAATGAACGAATATCCGAAGACGCCCTTGCGCGAGAAGCAGGTAACGATTTCGCTGATCACGCCCATCCCGGGGAGAATCATGATGTAGACCGCCGGGTGCGAATAGAACCAAAACATGTGCTGGAACAGAATGGGATCGCCGCCGATAGCCGGATCAAAAATGCCGATGTGGAAAGCCCGCTCCAGGCCGACCAGCGCGAGCGTGATGGCGACCACCGGCGTGCCCAGCACCTGAATCAAAGCGGTGGCGTAGTTGGCCCAAACGAAAAGCGGCAGGCGGCCCCAGGTCATACCGGGCGCGCGCATTTTGTGGACCGTCACGATAAAGTTCAGACCCGTCAGAATCGACGAGAAACCCGCGATGAAGACGCCGACAGCAGCGGTAATGACGAACGTGTTGGAATACGTGGTGCTGAAGGGCGTGTAGAAGGTCCAGCCGGTATCCACGCCGCCCATCACAATGGCGGCCAGCGCGAACAGTGCGCCCGCGATGTAGATGTACCAGCTCAAGAGATTGATGCGCGGGAACGCCAGGTCTTTGGCCCCGATCATCATCGGAACCAGGAAATTTCCTAGCGTGGCGGGGATGGACGGTATAAGGAAAAAGAACACCATCGTCACGCCGTGCATGGTGAAGAACTTGTTGTATGTGTCGGAGTTCACCAGATCGCCCTGCGGTGTCAGCAGCTCCAGGCGGATTAGCATCGCGAAAACGCCGCCTAGGGCGAACATCACGCTGATGGAGATCAGATAAAGAACGGCGATGCGTTTGTGATCGGTGGTGAACAGCCACGACTTCCAGCCGTACTCCGCGTTCAGATAATTCGGGGTTTCGATAGTTTGAGGATCTTGTAAAGCTGTACTCATTGTTTACCGCCATTTTGCGGAGTCGCCAGCGCGGCCGCTGTCGGTGCTCCGGGCGCATTGGTGATGCCGAGCGATTTGATGTAAATGACTAACTGCAGAATTCCTTCTTCGGTGATCTGGCCCTGAAAACTCGGCATCACGTTCGGTTTATATCCGGACACGACCTTGGCGTTCGGATTCAGGATCGACTCGCGAATGTAGGCGTCGTCGGCCTGTACCGTTTTGCCGTCGGACAGTTGCACGCGCGACCCATACACGCCGCGCAAACTCGGGCAGCGGCCCTGGCGGTCCAGAAGATGGCAACTGGAGCAACCCAATTGTTCGAACAGACGCTCGCCCTGTTGCGCCATGGTGCCTGAAGACCCTCCGCCGGCGAGCCAGTTGGCATAATCCGCCGGTTCCATCACGGTCACCCAGCCCACCATGCCGGAATGCTCGGTTCCGCAATACTCGGCGCAGTACAGATGATAACGGCCGGGCTTGTTGGCGGTGAACCACATCGTGTCATAGTGCCCCGGCACCACATCGTGTTTAATGCGTAGCGCGGGGATGAAAAAGCTGTGGATCACATCTTCCGACGCGAGCGTGATCTTAACGGGCCGGCCAATGGGCACGTGCAGTTCGTTGATCTCGCGCTGGCCCTCCGGATATTGGACCTTCCACATCCACTGCTTTCCCACCGCGTAAACGTCCATCGAGTTGGGCGGGGGAGTAGCGTTCAGAAAGTAGATCTTAGCGCCCCACCAGAAGAAGGTGAGCATCACCAGAAAGGGGATCACCGACCACGTGATTTCCAGGCGCAAAGAGCCGTGGATGGGCTCCGGAATTTCATCGCCGCGTCGCCGGTATTTTATGCAAAAGACAAAAATCGTCCCGAAGATCAGCACCGACATCACGACACTCACCACGGTCAAATAGATGTACAGGTAATCGATCTCAGTGGCCACCGCGGAAGCGGCCTCAGGCCAAAGTGGAAGCTGCATAGGCTAAGCCGACCTCCCAACATCCATGTGCGAGTGCCGGTCGCGGCGGAGCATAATGAACACGAAGCCCCCCAAGGCCAGGACTGTCGCTGTGCCAAGCACTCGGGTGACCTGCGTGATCGCCATTCCGTATTTTCCGGTGGTGGGATCGTAGTGATAGCAGAACAGCAGAACCTGGTCGGCCGGCGTACCGATTTTATTGGCGGAAGCCTCCACCAGGCCGAGGCGAAAATCGCGAGGCTTATATTGGATCCCGTAGAAGTAGCGCGCGATCTTGCCCTCAGGCGTAAGCACCATGATGCCGCTAGCGTGCGCGTATTGCTTGCTTATCGGATCCCAGTTGTAGTGGAACCCAACGGTATTGACTAGCTTGGTGATGGCGTCCTGTTGGCCGGTCAGAAAATGCCAGCCTTTCTGGGCGCCGGTGCGCCGATACTTTTCAATGTAATTGGCTTTTTTCGCGCCGGCCAGCTGCCAGGTATCGTGGGGATTGAAGCTCACCGTCACCACTTCGTAATCGGAGCCCACATTTAATGAGATCTGCTCCATGGCGTGCGAGAGGCCGTTGAGCACCAAGTCGCACAGGCCCGGGCATTCGTAGTAGACCAGCGCCAGCACTACCGGCTTTTCGCGGAAATATTGACCCAGGCGAACAGCTTGCCCGGATTCGTCCTTGAAGGTCAGCTCCAGCGGAATCTGCGCGTTGAGATTTTGATCGATGCCGACGCCTTGCATGATGATGGGTACGCTAGTCGCCGGGATGCCCATCTGTTGCGCCGCCAAGATGGCTGGTAGCGCCGCCACCATCAGGCTGGCCATCGAAAATGTTTTACTTCGCATCAGTTGTTCCTTGCTTCGCTGGCGTTCCTTGCTTCGCTGCAGCTTCCGGCTTGGCCAGCGCCGGTGGCTTCTTGCCCGCCAAAATATCGTCCAGATAATTGTGCGATGGGAGGCCTTTCGCGGCTAGCAGATCGATGGCGCGGTCGATCGGCACGCGCACGATGCCGGCCTGTTGATCCACCCACGCGTAGCTATTCAAAACGTGATCCTCGTGCGCCCGCAACTGCTGGATTTGCTCGTAGGGAGCCACTTCGATGCGCGGTTCGGGCGGGATCACTCCCTGCCGGCGAGACTCGGCGGTTTTATCGGTGTCGTAGAAGTAGCGGAAGATGCCGACCACCAATATAAAAACGAAGAACGTTAAAACTGCCAGACCTGCCAGCGACACCACGATGAGCCGTACGCTGACCTCCTGCTGCTCGTGGCCGGCTCCGTTCGGGCTGTGATGTATCGTCTGTTCCATGTTCGTATTAATAACGATCAGTGTCCGTGTCCGTGCGCTTTGAGCAGGGAATAAGTATCCCGGGGATCATTCGACGCGAGCAGCGGACGGGCCTTCAGGTTCCTGATGAAGTAGGCCAGCCAGATGCCGCCCAGACCGATCAGCGCGACCACGTCGGTCCAATAAACTTCCAGTCCGCGTTGACGAAATGCCGGCGTAACTATCCAGAATATATCTAGCACGCGCATGATGATGATCCAGATCGCCAGGGTGCGCAGCCGGGTGGGATTCTTCTTCACGAAACGCAACAGCAGCAGGAAGAAAGGCACGCAGAACATGAAGATCGAAATCGTCCACGCGATGTAGCCCCATCCACCGCTGAAGCGGCGCACGTACCAGGGGATTTCGTCGGGCAGATTCTCGGCCCAGATGATCAGGAACTGGGCGAACGACATGTAGGCCCACAGCATGGTGAAGGCCAGCATGAGATTGCCGAGATCGTGGTAATGCTGCCGCGTCAGGAAACTGGCGAACGGTTCGCGCTTCGATAACAACACCAGCACGGCCACCAGGAATGAAAACGTTACAAGCACTTCGCCCACCGTGAACATCCAGGCGTAGATGGTCGAATACCAGTCGGGTTCCAGCGACATGATCCAGTCGATGAACGCGTAGGTGGTAGTGAGCACGAAGACCAGCAACGCGGGAGCGCTGCGCGCCTTGATTCGTCTAAACAGCGCCGGATCGCCAGTACGATCGTGCTCGTTGGCCATTTTCAGGATGCGGAAGCCGGTGAAAAACCAGATCACAAAATACAGCACGGTTCGGATGATGAAGAAGGTGGGGTTGAGATAAGCGGCCTTATGCCCAACCGCGAAATGTTCGGCTCGATAGCCGGCGTCCGTCCATTTGTATATGGTTCCCAGCGCGAAAAACAACGGGATGACGAACAGCATGACTAGCGGCAGGGTTTGGAGACCGGACTCCACCAAACGGCGGACCGCCACGCCCCAATTCCCTCCAACCACGTTGTGCAGGAAAAAGATGCCCAGGCAGCCGAGCGCCAAGCCGGCCCAGAAAATAAAAGCGAACAGATAGGATTGCCAGAAATGCGCGGGATCCATGAAGAGCCCAACCAAGCTGATCAGCAGCGCCACCAAGCCCACGAACAGGGCGTTTCGCTGTACTCGATCCATTTGAGGGCGGAGAGTATCGCTGGGTGTCACTGATTTGCTCCTTGCGATGGTCCCAAGCTCTGTCCAGCGGCGCGCGGCGGCGGCTCGACGGTCAGATTCTGACGCTGATCCGCAGGCACTTCGTTTACGCTCGCCGATTCGCTCAATTGGAGCGCGCGAATGTAGGCAATCACACGCCAGCGGTCATCTGTTTGGATCCGCGATGCGTAGCTCGGCATGGAGCCAAACCCGTTAGTAACTGCGTCGAAGTAATGACCCACCGGAGCATTCACCAGTCGGTCCGAGTAAAACGACGGAGGCTGGCGAAAACCTCGCAGTACCACCATGCCGTTGCCATCGCCCAATCGGCTGTGGCAGGGAGTGCAATAGATGTTGAAGCGTGTCTGCCCGCGTTCGATATCTTCCTTGGCGATTGGAATCGGAAATTGATCGATGTCCTCGCCATCGATCTTGCCCGTGTAGCGAGCTTCATCAATGCGCAGGTGCCCTCGTGCCACCGTGCCTTCCACCATCGGCCGCGCCGAGCGATGATCCGCAAAGAACTCGCTCTCCGCAAGCGGTTTGTAGCGAGGCTCATTTTGCATGTCCTGGCGGCAGGCTGTCAGCGTCAGCAGAGACAATGCCGCTGCACCCAGGTGAATTTTATTTCTCAACTTCGGCCACCTCTGCTGGGTTGAGTTGTTCCAGGAACGCCTTGGTCCTCGCCATCTCGAACTTAGGATCCGAAGCCTCGATGCACAAGAAAAATCGGTCGACGGATGCGCGCTTGGCGAAGCTCTCCACGTTGAACACCGGATGATAGGGCGTCGGCAGCTTATTGAGCGCCAGCATCCCAATCACCGCGCTTAGCGCGGCCAAAAGTACTGTGCACTCAAATGTGATTGGAACATAAGCCGGCCAGCTATCGAAAGGCCTTCCGGCGATATTGTGAGGATAGGCAATCACCGAGATCCACCACAAGAGCCCAAAACCTCCCGCGGCGCCGCACATACCCATGAACAGAACGATGGGCGCCACCCAGTTGCGCCGGAAACCGACCGCTTCAGCCAGGCCGTCTATGGGCATCGGCGAATAAGCGTCCATGTTGCGATAGCCCGCTGCGTAAGCGCGATTCGCGGCTTCGAGCAGATGCTCGGGGGTCTCAAACTGCGCCATGACCCCATATGTTCCGTGTCTATCCGCGAAAGTCTCGGTCATTAACTAGTCTCCGTGGACCGGCGCCGGCGCTGGTCCATCGTCAGCGACATTTGGCGCCAAGTGGTGCAGCACTTCTCGCACCTCGAAGATCGAGATGGACGGAAGCACGCGAACGAACAGAATCATCAGCACCAGGAAGAATCCGAGAGTGCCCACATATACCGCCCAATCCCATTGTGTCGGATAATACATGCCCCAGGAAGATGGCAGAAAGTCGCGAGCCAGGCTGGTGATGACGATGATGAAGCGCTCCAGCCACATGCCAATGTTCACGACGATGGACACGAAGAACAGCCGCGGGATATTTTGCCGCACCTTGGCCGACCAGAGCGATTGAGGAATGAGAATATTGCAGAGAATCAAACTCCAGAAGAAGTAGCGATAGGGTCCCGTGGCGCGGTTCATGTACATGAACATTTCGTGCGGATTGCCGCTGTACCACGACATGAACGCTTCCATCATGTAGCCGTAGCCGACAATCAGACCGGTGCCGAGCATCAGCTTGCCCATGCAATCCAGGTGGCGCATGGTGATCAGATCTTCCAGGTGGAACCACTTTCTCGCCGGGATCGCTAGCGTCACCACCATCGCGAATCCGGAATAAATCGCGCCAGCCACGAAGTAGGGCGGGAAAATCGTGGTGTGCCAGCCGGGCAGCAAGCTGATCGCAAAATCAAAACTGACCACCGTGTGAACCGAAACAACCAGCGGCGTCGCCAAGCCACCCAACAACAGGTAGGCCATTTGGTAACGCGCCCAATGTTTCGCCGATCCGCGCCAGCCCATGCTGAGCGCGCCGAAGATGAATTTCTGCCAGGCATGCTTGGCTCGATCCCGCATGGTCGCCAGGTCAGGTACCAGGCCGATAAACCAGAAAATCAGGGAGACGGTTAAGTAAGTGGTAACTGCGAATACGTCCCATACCAGCGGACTGCGCGGATTGGGCCATATCCACATGGAACTGGGGTAGGGAATCAGCCAATACCCCAACCATGGGCGGCCCAGGTGCAAAATCGGGAACATGCCGGCTTGCGCGACGGCAAACAACGTCATGGCTTCCGAGAATCTATTGATCGAAGTGCGCCAGTCTTGTTTCAGTAGCAGCAGAATCGCCGAGATTAGTGTGCCCGCGTGGCCGATACCGATCCACCACACAAAGTTGACGATCGCGAAGCCCCACGCCACCGGGATCACGATTCCCCAAACGCCGACTCCCTTGTAGAACAGCCATACGGCGCCCGCTGCCAGGCCTTGCATCGCGACAAATGCTAAGAACAGGCTGATCCACCACGGTCTCGGAGTCGTCTCGATGGGATTCAGGACGACGTTGGCGATCTTGTCGGTGACGGTTGTGTAATTGAATCCCGGCGCGATGATCTTATCCGGGCCCGGGTCGATTACTTTCGGCTCTAGTTCGTCGGTGTTCAGGCTAGGCATTGCCGATCTCCGGATTCGGGTTGCGCAAGCGGCCCAGGTAGGTGGTGCGCGGCCGCACGTTCAAATCTTCGAGCAAGCTGTAATTCCTCGCCTGCGCTTTGTTCTGCGCCACGCGGCTCTTCGGATCGTTGATGTCTCCGAAAGCGATGGCCTGCGTCGGACACGCTTGAACGCAAGCCGGCGTAATTTCGCCGTCCGCGATGCGCCGGTTCTGCTTCTCGGTTTCGATCTTGGCTGCGTTGATGCGCTGGATGCAATAAGTACACTTCTCCATCACGCCTCGGCTGCGGACCGTCACATTCGGATTGCGCATGCCATACAAACTTGGGGTGCCCCAATCGGAATAGAGGAAGAAATTGAAGCGCCGCACCTTGTACGGGCAGTTATTGGAACAGTAGCGCGTACCCACGCAGCGGTTGTAAACCATCTGATTGATGCCGTCGCCGCTATGCACCGTGGCGGCCACTGGGCAAACCAGTTCGCACGGCGCGTTCTCGCACTGCATGCACGGCACCGGTTGGAAATACAGTTCGGGATTGTCCCAATTGCCTTTGAAATACCGGTCAACGCGCAGCCAATTCATATGGCGCCCGCGAGTAACCTCGATCTTGCCGACCACCGCGATGTTGTTCTCCGCCTGGCAGGCCGTCATGCACGACCCGCACCCGACGCAAGCATTCAGATCGATGGTCATGCCCCATTTGTAGCCTTCGTAACGATAGTCGGGATACAAGGTGAGCTTGGGAGGAAGCGGCTTCTGGTCTTCCTTTTGATCGGCGAACTGCGGCGTCTTCTTGTACTCGTCCAGGGTGGCGATGCGAATCGGCTCGCCTTCTTCCATGGTTTGTGTGTGCTGCGTGGTTGCGAACTCGTGGCTTCCACTTACCTTGTTCATCGCCAGGCCATAGCCGCCGTTCGGTTCGGCCGACGTGCGCAGCAGGTACGCATTGAAACCGACTTCGTTGCCGACATGACCGGCGTACGTCCGTCCAAAACCAAGATGCACCGTCACGCTGTCATTGGCGTGGCCGGGCATGATCCACACCGGCCCCGTGATGGTGCGGCCCTGATATTTCAACTCGACCACATCGCCGGTATTGAGATTGCTCTTCTGCGCGGTAGTCGGGCTGATCCACACCGCGTTGTCCCAGGTCATTTTGCTCTGAGGCTTGGGAAGCTCTTGCAGCCAGCCGTTGTTCGAGAACGATCCGTCCCAAATGGTGGGATCGGGCCGGAACATGATCTCCAGGCCTTGCGCCGACTGGGCTGCCGAAGCGGGAGGCATTTTCGCTGTTACGTTGATGGCTGGCAATGCGGTGTTCGGAACAACGCCATCGTGCAGCGCCTGCTGCCAGAAGATGTCGAAATTGGGAACTTTCGCTTGGCCCCGCCAATATTCCTGTACCAGCTCGTGATCCGTTTTGTCGGGCTGTCCGCCCAAAGTCGCGATCACTTCCAATGCGGACTTGCCGCCATAGAGCGGAGCAATCAGAGGCTGGACGAAACTCACAGTGCCGTCGAAAGCGCGAACGTCGCCCCAGGACTCCAGGTAGTGTGCTTCCGGCACGCTCCAAACGCACTGCCTGGCGGTTTCATCCGAATACAGACCCAGGTAGGCTTTCCAAGCGACTTTTTTCAGTGCTCCTGAGAAATCCAGATCGGCCGGCGCGTTGTAAACGGGATTGCCGCCCAGAATCATCAGCGTGCCCACTTTGCCTGCGTTCATGTCGGCTACCAGCTGTCGCAGAGATTCCGGCTGATCGTCCGAATTTCCCTCGATCGGGTCCGTGTAGGTGACCGTCTTCCCAGCATTACCCAGCGCCTGGTTGATCGCGTGAGCGATCGCATGTACTTCGGCAGATTGATACTCGCCAGCGATGACGATCGAAGCGCCCTTGTGAGCTTGCAGGTCGCGGGCGATCGCCGCCACTTCTTTATACTTGCCGCTGGATTGCCCGCCGAGGCCCAACGCTGCCGCGAGATCCCGAGCCCAGCTTTGCACTTCGCTCGCCGTGGCCACAAAATGGTGATCCGCCATACTGGCGGTTGGCGATGGGGACGGCTCGATCACATACAGGCGATTGAGCACTGTCTCGCCGACCGGCTTTCCTTGGGCCTGCACCTGCGGCGGCAAATGCAGCGGACCGCGATTATCCGTCGCATATTGAGCGGATTGGCTGCTGCGCGCAGGAATGGAACCTTCCTGATAACCCTCCTGCCAATCTTCCTTGGGCTGCGGTGAGTGCGTGACGTCGCTAGCGACCCGGCGTTTGTCCGCAAAATTCCGCGCGTGCCTGAGATTGCCGGGGCCGCACGCCAGAAAATCGGCGTCCAGCGATACGACGACATCAGCCTGATCGAAATGGTAGATAGTATTGACGGGCTTGCCGAAGGCCAGCACTGCGCCCTTGAGCGCATTGTGGCGGCCGCAAGCTTCATATTGATGCCATTTGGCGCCCGGCATCTCCTTCAGAATCGCGTTGATGCCCGCCGTCAGCGTCGGCGATGTCACCGTTTCGGTCAGAATCCGAAGCCCCTGGCCGTTGTTCACCAAGGCCTGCTCGCGCTGCCCGGCCAGTGCGACCTGGAACGCCAGCCAATCGCTGAGCAAGTCCTTCTTAATTACGCCCTGCGCCCGGTCCGGATCGTACATCGTCATCAGCGACGCTTGCTGGAAGTAGTCCGAAGCGCCCAGGCTGCCGGGATGATCCGGGTTCCCGTCAATTTTGGTGGGACGACCCAGGTGGCTGGTTGCCAGGAGCCCCGTGCCCACGCCGCCCATCTGCATCGCCGTAGCGAAATACAATGGAATTCCGGGGACGAACTCCTCCGGCTGGCGAACGTAAGGGACGATCAACTCCTTGGGCTGCTTAGTGCAAGCGGTAACACCGGCCATTGCCAGCGACGCGGCAGCCAGCTTCAAGAAATTGCGGCGATTGGCTGGATCCAGCCAATTCGGCGTCCGGTCGGCGAATTCATCGTCGACGAAAGCCTGAAACTCTTTCGTTTCCGCCAGCTCTTCGAGGCTCTTCCAGTACTGGGGTCCCTGGGCTGATTCCAGCCGAGCCCGAATCTTGTCTAAATCAAGAGCGGGTTTGTCCGTCATTGGATGCAAATCATCATCGGTGGCAAGTGTAGCAATCCGTCAAACTTTGAATGTGGTTTTCCTGGACGAGCTTGCGGCCGAGCTCTTCCTGATTAGCGGGCGCCTCGTAAGCCATGTTGAACACCTGATCGCGCGGGCGCACATATTTCTCGGGGTTGCGGTGGCAGTTCACGCACCAGTTCATGTATAGCGTGTTTTCTTTGTACATCAGGGGCATCTGGTCCACGCGGCCGTGGCAGGTGGCGCATCCGACGCCCTTAGCGATATGGATGCTGTGGTTGAAGTAAACGAAATCCGGAAGGTCGTGGATGCGCGTCCATTGCAACGATTCACCGGTGCGGTAACTGGCGCGCACCGGCTCGAGAATCTCCGCGTTCGACCAGATCTGCGAGTGACAACTCATGCAGATCTCAGTGGCGGGAATACCGGCGAACGAAGACGTCTCCACTGACGTGTGACAGTACCGGCAATCGATGCCGTCGTCGGCGACGTGATGCTTGTGGCTGAACGGGACCGGCTGGTCTTTGACTACCTTGACGTCCGTGATGTAGTGACCACGGTCCATCGTGTAGGCGAAAGCGAGCAATCCTCCGGCTCCAATGACAGCGGCGGCAAGACTGATCTTAGAAATGCTATTTGCACTGCGGTGGAAGAGCTGGGCCATCCAGTTTTCGGTTCCTGTTGACCCACCATGCTACATCAAATTGCGCCTGGATTGCAAAAAATATTATCAGGCGAGTTTGAGTGTAATTTGAAATACATATTTCGACTGACGGAGACCGTGCTAGGCCGCGAAACGTTTTCCGGCGGCTCGGCGTGCACGGAGGAGGCGGATCCGGACTGCAGTCTCGGTCCAACCATGCGCCCGCGCGATCTCTTGCACCTTGTAGCCTTCGAGATAATGCCGCTGCAGCACCAACCGGTCGTTCTTCTTGCACGTCTGGAGAATGCGGCGAACGTCGATCCCGGCCAGGTTCACTTTGGGCGGCGTCGAGAGTTCCGGGAGCGTTTGCAGGAAGGGCTCGCGGCGCACACAGCTCCGGTGAATGTTGAGCGCGATACTATTCATCCAGGTCAGCACCATGTTTGCGTCGCGCAGTTGACCCAATCTCTCCCACCCTTTCACCCATGCGGCTTGCGCAGTCTCTTGCGCCCCATCGTAAGAGAGGCCTCGCGAAACAAGAAAGCGGACCGTCAGATTGTAGCCTTTTTTGTATGCGTTGCCGTATTCTTCACAAGTCATTTTAAGCTAAGCTCCCTTGGAGAAATGTTGCCTTCTCGGCTTTCGTTTCATAAGAATTGCAGGTGGAGTACCATATTGGAAATGCTGGACCTCGGGGAGCTAAAACGCCTAGAATCTTAAGTTTATCGGCTATGGACCGGATTGGTCCGCGAAGGCTTCACGATGGGAAGAAGTTCCGGGCGGCGCAAAATTTGCCGCTTCTTCCTCGTATCCCTGGTATTCCTTGTATCCCTCGGGCTCTTATTGGTTCCTCGGGACGCAATACACCATATGATCTTCGTCTACCCTCACGTCACCGATCTTGAGAGCCGCCGGTTCGTGCCCGAAGACTGTGAATCCGAGCGACGCATAGAGTCTTTTGGCGGAGGCTTGATGATCGCCGACCGTGAGAATGATTCGTTCCAGCCCGACAAGCGTTCCGGCCCGCCGCAGCACCTCTTCCATCAGGCGGTACGCGATTCCTTGGCCGCGATGTTCTTCCTGTACAAAAACTCCCCAGATCCTGCCCTTGTGACGCTCCTTGAGACGGGTGCCGCGGCTGAAACCAACGGTGCCCACCAGTTCCTCGCCGGCAAAGGCGCCTAGGACGAAGTTTTCTTGGCTGGCTGGCAGGCGTTCCCGGAAAACGCCCACGGGTGTCTCGCGATGTTCCTCGGCGGATGAGCCAAAGGCGCGGGGCTCCCGTTCCAGAGCCTCCAGACGCAAGTTCCAGAACGCCTCGGCATCTTGCGCCCCGAGGGTCCGAATCTCTATAGTCATGTTTTGAGCCGCTTCACCATTATTGTCCTGCTAGCTACGGCATATTGGGCCGCCCTGGCGCAGGCCCCCGCGCCCGATGCCACCGAGCAGAAGAAAATACTGGCCGACGCCACCGATTACGCCAACAATCACGAACAAGTTCTCCCGAACTTCATCTGTACCCAAACCACGCGCCGTTTCGAGGACTTCTCCGGCCGCGAGGAATGGCATCCCCTGGACATCATCGTCGAGCGGCTCACCTATTTCGAACATCACGAAGACTATAAGGTGCTGCAGATCAACGGCCTGCCTTCCGGCGTCAAGCACGACCAGTTGGGAGGAGCTTCTTCGTCCGGCGAATTCGGGTCCGTAATGAAGGGGATTTTTTCGCCGGTTTCCAAGGCTGAATTCCACTGGCAAACCTGGTTCACGTTACGTGGCCAAAAGATGGACGTGTACGCCTACCAGGTTGCGGCGGCCAATTCCGACTACCACATTGTGGTGCCGGGGCAAGCCATGGATCTAGTGCCGGCCTATCACGGTTTGATCTTCATCGACGACCGCAAGCATGACGTGCATCGGATCACGATGCACGCCGATGGCATCCCGCGCGCCTTCCCGGTTCAAGATGTGAGTCTCATGCTCGACTACGACTACACGCGCATCGGCGCCGCCGATTACCTTTTGCCGCTGATGTTCGAGCTGCGCTCCCGCGACGGCAAAGTGCTGGTCAAGAACGACGTGGAGTACGACAATTACAGCAAGTTCACGGCGGATTCGAGCGTTCACTTTGGGGACGCGGAGGAACCACCGCCCCAACCCAAGAAACAGCCTTGAAAAAGTGGGGCGGTCCCTATGGCCGCGAGGCAGTCGTTTTCTGCCGCCCTAGGTGGTTCTGAACCTACTTCACCAGTGCCCGGACTTTGGTCGAGATCGCCTTTGATGAAATTCCAAACTTCTCAATTAGCTCCTCCGGCTTGCCGCTATGCGGAATCTGAGTAATGGCGATTTTGTAAACCGGAATTCCCTCGCTGCTCAGGGCCGACTGCACCGCGTCGCCAAGGCCCCCATGGGCGTAGTGATCTTCCACGGTGATGACCTGGTTGCCAGCGGCTCGAGCCGAAGCGACCAGCGTTTCACGATCGATCGGCTGAACGCTGAACAAATCGATCACGCGAATCTCAATGCCGCTCTTCTTCAATTCATCGTAGGCTTTCAGAGCTTCGAAGAGCGTGACTCCCGCAGCAACCACCAGCACGCGATCCTGCTTACCCTGGCGGACAACCTTCGCTTTCCCGATCTCGAACTTCTCCTCCGGTCCGTAAATAATTGGACTGTTCGGGCGTCCCAGACGAACGTAGGCGGGGCCTACGAGTTCCGCCGCCAGCATCGTGGCTGCCCAAGCGCTGGTCGCGTCGCTAGGATAAAGCACCGTGAAATTGGGTTCGGCAGCGAACATCGCGATATCTTCGAGGGCCATCTGGGACGGACCGTCCTCGCCGATGGAAACACCCACGTGTGTTCCGCCAAACTTCACATTCAAGTTGCTGATGGCAGCCATGCGAACGAAATCGCAGGCACGCGTCAGGAAGCAAGCGAATGTGCTGGCGAATGGAATGGCGCCACGCGCCGCTAATCCCATGCTCATGCCAACCATGTTCTGCTCGGCGATATAACCTTCAACGAATCTTTCCGGCGCAGCCTCGAGAAATTCGTCGGAGTGCGTAGAGTTTTTCACATCTCCGTCGAGCGCCATCACGCGAGGATTGGACTTCGCGAGCGCCTGAAGGGCATCGCCGAACGCCTTGCGCGTGGCCACTTCTTTTCCGCCGATCTGGTAGGGCGGCTTCGGCGCTGGGCCGACGGACGCCGGCGTTTCACTCACGCGACCTTTTTCCGGAAGATTGGGAGTCCAATGATCGCTCTCTCCGGTCAGCGATTTTTCGAGAATTCCGACAACGCGTTCCGCTTCATCTTTCGACAGCGTCTTGCCGTGCCAGCCGTTCTTATCTTCGTAGCCGTCCATGCCTTTGCCCTTGAGCGTTTCGGCGAGGATGATAGCCGGTTTGCCCTTAGTGTTCCGAGCTTCCGCGAAGGCTTGAAGCAGCGCTGATATATCGTGACCATCGACAACCATTGCATGCCACCCGAAAGCCTCCCAACGCCCTTTGTGCACATCCATACGGTGCTGCAGCATCGTGGGACCGCTCTGGCCCAGCCGGTTGACGTCAATAATTGCACAGATATTGTCGACGCCATAGTAGGATGCAAGTTCGGCGGCTTCCCAGACCGAACCCTCGGCCGACTCTCCGTCGCCCATCAAAACGTAAACCCGTTGGTTGCTCTTTTCCAGGCGGGTGTGGAGAGCGATGCCGATGCCAACTGGCAGTCCTTGTCCGAGCGAGCCGGTGGCGACCTCCACATAAGGCAGCCGTGGGGTGGGATGACCTTCGAGATCGGAATCGAGCTGGCGCAAGGTCAGTAGGTGCTCGCGTGGAAACAGCCCGGCTTCCGACCACGCAGAATAGAGGATCGGAGCCGCGTGCCCCTTCGAGAGCACGAACACATCATTGGCCCGGCTGTGCGGCTGCTTTGGGTCATAACGCATGACAGAAAAGAAAAGCGCTGAAACAATCTCAGCGGCCGAAGCGCAGCTGGTAGGATGCCCGCTGCCGGCAGCCGTGGTGGCGCGAATGGAATCGATTCGCAATTGCGTGGCTTTGTCTTGAAGAATTTGAGTAGCTTCGAGGGGTGCAGTTGTTGTGCTCATAATGTTCCTCGCGAAGAGGCGCTCGGTGGAATGCAAACCAAGTGCCAAATATCAGGCAGTGAGAGCGGAGCACCAGACCAGAACGGCAATGACGCGGTCCCTAATGTCATGTTTTAAGATTCGGCGCCTGTTGTAACCGTTTCCTCATACACCTGTCCCGCTGGTGGCACCAGAACACTGTGATTGGACACTACTGTCGATCCGATGAGTCGCCCGGTCGACATTTCGTTCAGACTTGCTTCGGTCAGCGTGCACAGGCTGCATAACCCGGGGCACATTTTCCAGGATCAGATCACGTCCCTAAGGCAACGGAAGCAGATCGGCGCACTCCGAGCCTCCGTAGATGGGAGCTGCTGCGCCCTCCCGTTCCCACCAACGTGACCACTTGATGTATTCGGCCGCGCGATTGCGGCTCGGCGAATCCTGGAGCGCGGTGCGGTGAGTCAGCTGCATTAAGCCGTAGCTGGCGCGATCATTGATATCTGGATCCGGGTTTTTCAACTGATCGAGTAGATTGGGTATCGCGGCACGCGATCGCGTGGCGCCCATTGCCGCGACTGCATTCATACGCGTGAATGCGTCCGGGTTCTTCCCAAGGGCGACGAGCAGAGGAAGCATCTTTTCACCGCCGAGTTCTGCCGCATAGGCGGCGTAGGCACTGTTTCGGGCATTCTTCTCCGCGGCATCGCGTAGTAGTGGGTACCACCTTTGATCGTTGGTCTCGGCCAGATAGCGGGCGGCCTCGACCTGTTCGCCGGTTGCGGGCCCATGCATAAACTCAGCCAGAGCCTCTATGCTTCGACGAGTGTTCAACCGGTGGAACGCCATTGGAGAATACTTTCGAAACTCGGCATTGTTCGCAAAGCCAAGCAGGAGTTCCTCAAGAGAGGGTGGCGCGAGACTGGCCAGGGTTTTTGCTGCTTCCTGACGCTTCTCCGATTCGGGCGACTGGAGTTGCTCAACCCATGGCTTCCATTCACTGGAAGTGATATGCTCTGCACCGACGCGAAATGCTAATCTTGCATGTGTTTCGCCGACGGTGGTGTGTGTTTCCCCGAAGGTAATTGGGGAGCCGTTGTACTTCGCATCCACCCAGTAGTCTCCCGTCGCGTCGATTTCATGTTGGAAATTCAAGAGGAAGCGCAGGCTATAGGCCTGCCCCGATAGCAGCTGCAGTTTCCGGAACTGGCGGTTTAAGCTGCAAATGCTGTCCCTCGACGGAGGACAGAAGGCACCGGATGGGTCGTTGGAAACGGTGATGGAGATACCAGAACAGAGGGGCTGGTCGGGATCGCTTATGGCAAACTCGGCCGTGTCCGGTCCCTTGTTCACGAGGCTCAGGTAGAGGAAGATCGGCTCCCCTCGTGCGAACGTTGCCTTCTCCAGATAAAACGACCCGGTGAGCTGTGCCGCGGCACAAGCAGAAGCGAAAATGCATGAGCAAGCGACGACCCGTCGAATTCTCATACGACGATTGTATGCTCATCTCCCGAAGCAACGATTATTTGGGAGGAGCACCCGGGGTGGATTGGAAGCCCCCGAATAGTTTTCGGCCGTCCGGCAACGTGACGATGCGGGCGTTGGCCATTTTGGTGCCGTCCTTGGCGGCAAAACCGTCCACGGTGACTTGATCGCCGGTCTTCAATTCCGTTTTTTTCCAGCCCCTGTGAAGAAGGCCGCCGGGGCTGCCCATTTCGAAGCGCCAGCTGGTCACGTTGCCGCTGTCATCCGTTTCATCGACATACAGCCACGCGTGCGGATTCGTCCATTTGAAATCGGTCACTGTGCCAGAGACCGTGACAAGCTTGTTTTCGTCGTACTCGGCGGCGAATGCGTGATGCGCCCAGGCTGGCGTCGTTGTCAAAACCAGCGTAAGAAGCAGCAGGGCCAGTGCGGCGCTAAAGGCCTTCGTCATCTTAAATAAAGGCTGTGGTCTTAATCCCCGAAACATCAAAACGCTTCCGGCAGCGCATGTTCTTGCACATCACCTTGTCTTCCAGCAGGACCATGTAGCTGGCGGCCTTCTTGAACTTCGCGCGATCGCGCTCGTCGGCATTACCCGGCAGCCGGTCCACCTTGGTTCGCACCAGCCAGGGCAGATCGTAAGCCTCCGCGGTGCGGCAAAAGGGGCAATTCAGCGTGATCGGCTTTGTGGTTCGGGATTCTTTGTAGAATGCTTTTTCGTCCATCATGGATTCTTTCCTTATTAGGCCGCGGCGAACGCGGATGCTCGCACCAAGCTGGCATCCAGAAGCCGCGCAAATTCGTCCACATCGGATTTGCCGATGTTCAGCGGCGGCGAGAACCGCAGCACGTTGCCGTGGAGCCCGCCCTTGCCGAGTAAAATTCTGTTTTCGCGCGCCGCTTCCATGATGGCCACCGTTTGCGCTACGGCCGGCTTCTTGCTTACCGGATCCTCCACCAGTTCGACCGCCTGCAACAACCCCATGCCGCGCACGTCGCCGATGACGGGATGCTTGGCCTGCAGCTCCAGCAGTTTCTCGCGGAAATAGGCGCCCACCTCGGCCGCGTTGATCGACAAGTTTCTGGTCCTCGATGAAATCGATCACGGCTTTGGCGGCGGTGGTCGCGATCGGATTGCCGCCAAAGGTCGAAATGGTAGCGCCCTTCACCGAGTCGGCGATTTCCGGGCGCGCGATCGTCAAACCAATCGGAGTGCCGTTCGCTAATCCCTTGGCGCTGGTGATGATGTCCGGCTGCACGCCCCACTGCTCGATGCCAAACCATTTGCCGCCCGTGCGGCCCCAGCCGGTCTGCACTTCGTCGCTGATGAATACGCCGCCGTGTTTCTTGACGATCTCCGCCACGATCGGGAAGTATTCTTTGGGAGGCGTGATGAATCCGCCCACGCCTTGGATGGGCTCGGCGATGAATCCGGCAATGCGTCCGGACGTGGTGGTGCGGATCACTTCTCCCACGTCCTGCGCGCAGCGCACCTCGCAGGACGGATACGTGAGCCCATAGGGGCAGCGATAGCAATAGGCATTCACCGCGTGAACGATTCCAGCTTGCGTCACCGGCCCCAGCCGCCAGGCGGATTGCGCGGTCAAGCCCATCGCGAGTGACGACCGGCCATGATAGGCATAGCGCAGCGCGACGATTTCGGTCGACCCCGTGTAGCAGCGCGCCGCCAGAATCGCCGTTTCGTTGGCCTCCGTGCCGCTGCTGGTGAAAAACGATTTGGTAAGCTTGCCGCCCGGAGTGATTTGCGCCAGTTTCTTCGCAAGCGCCGCTTGCGGTTCATTGGCGAAAACCGTGGACACGTGCTGCAACCGATCGATCTGCGCATGCAGCTTGCGGTTCACTTCGTCATTGCAGTGGCCCACGCTGACCGTCACGATGCCGCCGAAAAAGTCCAGGTATTGATTGCCGTCCGCGTCCCAAACGTATTGATTCTTGGCGTGGGAGATCACCAGCGGTTGCTGGTAGTAATGGAACACGCAAGGGAAAAGGTGCTCGCTCTGAGCAAGCAGGATCTCTTCTTTGGTCATGTTTGATTCTAATACCGAACGGCGGCCCTGAGCCGCGCCCGCAGCGCGGTGGGAACGAAAAAATGGACCGGCGGACTAGTAAAATGGCCTTTCGTGCTTTCCCTTAAGCTCTGGATAGCGGCATTCTGCCTGCTTCTGGTCCCCAATGCTAGAGGAACGTCTGTGGCGATCATGGTAACCAGCCAAACCATTCTTATTGCCGCCGATGGGATCGACACCAGAACGATCAATGGAGTCGATACCTTCGTGCCGTACTGCAAGATCAGGAACGAGGGATCGGTATTCTTCACCGCCGCTGGGGATCTTTCCATTCCCGAGCTCAACTTCAATGTATGGCGCCTCGCGGCCGACGCCGTCCGAAAATCAAAGACGATATCGGGGATTTCCGATCGGATAGAGCACAGCGTGCTGGCCCGGCTTCCCGCTGTTGTGGAACGCAGCAAAGTGGACGACCCGAGCAACTATGCAGCGATGGCTCGGCGGATCTCCGGTGGTTTTGATTGCAGTCGCTGCGTTTGAGAAAGGTCCGACCGGAAAGAAAATTCCACGCGTGGTCGCTGTGTCTTTTCCGCTGGACAGCCGGGGCGCGATCCTCAAGCCGATACGGAATACGCTGGGGGGCTCGGACGTAGTGGTGGACACCGGTTTTTTCGGGTACAACGAGCGAATGAAGGCGGCTGCTAGTGCTCGCACCGCGGCCTCATGGCACTCCGAAATTCAGGAAGCATCCGGTGGCTTTCACTCAAGGTCTGATACAGCTTGAGATTGACCAAGCCAGGCGAGATCACAGACGCGACGTTGGCCCTCCCATCGCGATCCTGCGAATCACTAAGACCGGCGGTGCTTTTGTCACGGGACACAGAGGCGCTTGTCAATAATGATTCTGACTTCTGAATTCTGACTTCTGAATTCTAACTTCTGCATTCTGACTTCTGAGTTCTTCCCGTATGATCGAATGATGAAGATCGCGCTCGACGCGACTCCGTTGACGGTCCCAAGCGGCGGAGTTCGCCGCTACACCGAGGAACTGACCCGGGCCCTGGCGCAAGCGTTCCCCGAAGACCAGTTCTGGCTATTATCCGATCAAAGTTTTAGCGCGCCCGTATCACGGTCCAACATTAGAATCGGCCAAGGCCCGCGCAACATGCTCGAGCGCCGCTGGTGGTCGTGGGGACTGCAAGGCGAGATCTCACGCCTGGGCATCGACGTCTTTCATGGGACCGACTTCGCCGTGCCGTACCTGCCGCTTCGTCCCAGCGTCATGACCCTGCATGATCTTTCGCCCTGGATGGAGTCTAGCTGGCACGCGGAATCCGATCGCGTTCGCACACGCACCCCGATGTTACTGCGTTTAGGTCTGGCCACCATGGTGATCACGCCCTCGGACGCTGTGCGCCGCGCCGCCATCGAGCGTTTTCACCTGCAGCACGATCGCGTGGTTGCAGTGCCGCACGCCGCTGCCGCTTCTTTTCGTCCCACACCGCCGCGCGCGCCCAACTCACCGTACCTCTTATATGTCGGCACGCTCGAACCGAGGAAGAACATCGGCTTGGTACTCGACCTATGGCGCGAGTTGCGCCGCGAACATCCTATCGAGTTGATCTTGGCCGGCCGCCGCCGCGCGGATTTTCCCGAGATCCCACCGGAGCCGGGCTTGCGCCTGTTGGGTCTGACACCCGAGGAGGATTTGCCAGCCTTGTACTCGGGCGCCGTCGCGTGTCTTTATCCGTCTTACTATGAAGGGTTCGGTCTTCCCGTGCTCGAAGCAATGCAGTGTGGAGCTGTTGTAATCGCCTCAAACGATCCGGCGATTGGCGAGGTTGCGGGCGACGCGACCATGCTACTAGATGTTCGAGATCGCAGCGCCTGGCTTACGGCCCTACGGACGGCCATCACGCAGCCCGCGGAAATGCGCGCCTTCCGCGAGCGCGCTGTCACTCGATCCGGACAATTCTCCTGGACAAAAACCGCCAAGCTGACGAAAGCCGTGTATGAGCAGGCCATCCGCCGATTTCGCAAGTAGGTCTTCCGAAGACAAGCCGGCGGCGCTCTTCCTGGCGCCCGAGGTCCCCTATCCCATGATCGGTGGAGGCGCCATTCGTGCCGCATCCGCGCTCGAATACCTGGCACAACGATTTTCCGTGCACGCCATCTTCTTCCGTGAGCCCGGAGCGCCCGATCCGGCGGCCGCCATTCCGTCCGGCCGGGTGAATCGAGTGGACGTTGTCGACCTTCCGTTCCACTCCAAGCGCCCTCTCGCGCGCGTACTGCGCAATGCTTCGCGAATGGCCCACCGTCGCCCGCCTTTGCTCGATCGCTTCTCGGGATTCGAGGCTCCCATCGCCCGTTTTATATCCGGCCGGCGGTACGAAGCGGCCTTCATCGAGCATTTCTGGTGCGCTCCTTATCTTGAGCAGGTGCGTCCCAGCGCCAATCGCGTGATCCTGGACCTTCACAATGTCGAGTCGGCCTGGCACAGCAGCATGGCTCATTCCACCAGCAGCTTGCTCGCTTGGAGCTACGAACGATTCGCGCAAGCGGCGCTGGAACTCGAGCGCTCCTGGTTCCCCCAGTTCGATTGCATTTTGACCACTTCGTGCAGCGACGCGAAGTTGGCGCAAGCCATCGCTCCGGATACCCAGGTCGCGGTCTATCCCAACGCGCTGCCACTCATCGTTCCTCCGCCCCGCTCCGAACGGCTCGAGATCATTTTCAGCGGCAATCTCGAATATGCGCCGAACATCGCGGCGGTCCGATTCTTTCATCGCAACGTGTGGCCCGCCCTACAATCGCGCTGGCCTGAGCTGAGGTGGAAGATTTTGGGCAAGAATCCGGGGCCCTTCCGTGATTTGCCCGCGCATGATCCGCGCATCGAGCTCACCGGCTTTGTTGAAGACGCCGTGGCCGTCATCGCGCAATCGCAAGTGGCCATCGTTCCGTTGCTAGCTGGAAGCGGCACGCGAATCAAAATTCTGGAGGCTTGGGCCGCGCGAACGCCCGTGGTCTCCACCACACTCGGGGCCGAAGGGCTGGAGTGCCGCGATCGCGAGCACCTGGTTCTCGCGGATAACCCTGAAACTTTTATCACCGCGGTGTCCGAACTTCTCGCGCTGCCGGACGATCACGCTCGCATCGGCGCCGCTGGACGCCGCCTCTATGAAGAGCGTTATACTTGGCAAGCCGCTTGGGAAGCGCTAGATCCTGTTTTCTTCGGTAACGGCTGAGCCTGACAACCGTCTAACTCATGGAGCAACGCGTTCACAGTCTGTAAACGTTTTGTGAAAGGCCCGTGTGCGACGGGAAACCCTCTATACTGGAGATGGTGATGCGTTTTTCGGTGGACGCCCATGCGATCGGCCAACATTTAACGGGTAACGAAACATACATTAGGAATCTATTGAATTGTTTCGCCGCGCTGGACCGCCAAGCGGACTTTGTAGCCTATATTTCACGGCAGGATGCGTTTGACCAGGTGCCCGATCGGTTCCAGAAGAAACGCGTCGCAATCAATCCCTATGTGCGGCTGGGCTATGATCTGCCACGCCGGGTAAGTGAAGACCAGCCGAACCTTCTGCACGTGCAGTACACAGCGCCCATTCGGTGTGCGGCGCCCATTGTAGTGAGCGTGCATGATGTCAGTTTCCTGGAACATCCCCGTTACTTCACTCCGTTCCGTGCTTTGCAATTGCGTTTGACTGTGCGGCGCACGGTCCGATCGGCCGCCTGCGTACTCACTCCGAGCGAATTCTCCAAGCGGCGAATTCTCGAGGCGTACCAGCTCGACGAGCAAAAAGTGATCGCGTTACCGAACGGTGTCAGCTCGGCCTTTCATCCGGTGGCGCGGGAGGCAGCGCGACGAAGCTTGCCAGCGTCGTTCAACGTCCCATTTCCGTTTGTGCTGACGGTGGGCGATCTGCAACCGCGCAAGAACCACTTAGGGCTCATTCGCGCATTTGAGGAATTGGTGCGGAATTACCCGCAATTGCCGCACCACTTAGTCATCGTCGGCAAAGAAACCTGGTACGCTCCCACCGTCCAGGCGGCTGCCAAGAAGTCGTTGGTGCATGACCGCATTCACTTTACCGGCTTCGTCGACGACGATCAGTTGCGCCGCTTGTATGGCGCTTGCGACGTGATGGTTTATCCATCGTTTTACGAAGGTTTCGGATTGCCGATCGTGGAAGCGATGGCGTGTGGACGCGCGGTTGCGTGCTCCAACACCTCGGCGATGCCGGAGGTGGCCGATTCCGCGGCGATTCTCTTCGATCCCTGCTCCCAACGGGACCTCGTCACTTCCATGCGCGATTTGTTGCTTAATCCGGAATTGCGCTTACGCATGGAGCGCCTGGGCGCGCAGCGCGCAACCTTGTTTAGTTGGGAAAGGACCGCCGCGAAGACGCTGGATGTGTATTATGCTGTTGGTGGGCGCCTGAAGAGCGCGCCGGGAGTGCTGCAGAGATCCGCTTCCGCTGTTCCCCGGTGATGTACTCAAGGTGACGAAGCTAAATATCATTTCTTCTTTCCTGCTGCTGGCGCTAACCGCCACCGCGGCCGATTCCCCGCTTCCAAATGAAGCCTTGCGGTACACCATCAACTGGCCCACGGGCGTGAGTTTGGGGGAAGCCCAGTTGAGCGCATCGAGTTCCGGCGGCCACATGCAATTGACATTCAATGTGGACGCTGGCGCGCCTGCATTTACAGTGAGCGATCGTTTCCGCTCCGATGCGTCCGGCACATTTTGCTCCTCTGAGTTCCAGAAAACGACTTCGCACGGATCGAAGAAAACCGACGAAAAGGAAACGTTCGATTCTAAGACCGGTACGGTCACTCGCGGCGTCGGCGCAGGCCAGACCCAACTGAGCGCTTCCCCCTGCAGCAAGGACGCCCTAACATTCCTGTACTTCGTGCGGCAGGAGTTGAGCCAGGGGCGCCTTCCTCAGGACGAGACCGTGTATTTCGGCGCGCCTTACGAAGTGCGGCTGAGTTCCGCGGGAACCGAAATCGTCAAAGTCGGGGGCACTGCCATGGACGCGGAACGCATCACCGCGTCGATCAGCGGGCCATCCTCCAGCATCGGCGTTGAAATGGTATTTCTCAAGGACCGCGCGCGCACGCTCGCAGTGGTGCGAGTGCCGCTGGCACTGGGTACATTCTCGATGGAACTGGTGAAATAGTTCCCACGTACCCCGTGCCACTAAAGGTCGCTTTTTTTTCTCCGCTTCCGCCGGCGCGCAGTGGCATCGCCGATTATTCCGCCGCATTGCTCGATGAATTGCAAAAGTTGGTGGATGTGAAGGTGTTCGCGTCCAAGCCGCCATCCTTCAATCCGGCGGAGTTCGATGTCGCGCTCTACCAGGTGGGCAATAACGTCCATCACGATTTCTGCTACGAGATGGCCCTGCAATACCCGGGCGTCGTGGTGGTGCACGAGGCGAACTTGCATCACTTGATCGCTGACATAACCATTAAGCGCGACGATTGGGACGCTTACCTGCAAGCCGCGGAGCACGAAGGCGGTCCCGAGGCGCTGGCTTATGCCCTGCGCGTGCGTGGGCTCGAAGTTGGTCCAGACTACGAGGGTCTGCCGATGCTGCGGCGATTGCTGGCTCACTCAAAAGCTGCGGTCGTTCACAGCGGCTGTGTCGAGACCGAATTGCGCGGCGCGGGATTTTCCGGTCCCGTGGCCCGCATCCCGCATGGCGCCTGGATTCCCGATGCCTCTCGCTCCGAGTTTCGCGATCGCCTGGGAATCGACGAAGTCACGCCGCTCATCGGCATCTTCGGGTTTCTGAAACCGTACAAGCGCATCGCCGAATCGTTGCGCGCATTCCGGCGACTGGTGCGTGTCCATCCGGCCGCCAAGATGATACTGGTGGGCGAGCCGCATCCCGAATTGCAGTTGCAGTCGCTAATCCAATCGCTGGATCTCGGCGCGCACGTGCGAGTCCTCGGATTTCGTCCGATCGAGGAGTTTGTCGGCTACGTGGCGGCATGCGATATCGTACTCAATCTCCGATATCCGACGGTTGGAGAGAACTCCGGAACGCTGATGCGCGCGCTTGGATTAGGCAAGGCCGTGGTCGTTTCCGAGGTCGGATCTTTCGCCGAATTGCCTGAAACCATCTGCCTGAAGGCGCCCGTGGATGTCACCGAGGAAGATCATCTGTTTGAATATCTCAATCTGCTGGTCAGCCGTCCGGATATTCGCAAGGAGTTAGGAGCGCGGGCGCGCAAGTGGGTGGAGACCGAGTGCACCTGGCCCCAAGTCGCCCAGCGATATGCTGAGTTCCTGGAACATGTCGCTCGAAACGGCGCGGCCGATTTTCCGCTTCCGATCCGGAGCTCAGGGCACGCCAGTCCCCCGGCCTCGGTCCGTGTTGAGCCGGAATACATACTCTCCTGGGCGCCCGATGAAGCCGCGCGGGGCTACATGGAAACGCACCTGAGCCGTTTCGAGAAGACCCTCGCAATCACGCCGCCGGGCGGACCGGAAGACCGCATTTTAGAAATGGGCTCGTACCTTCAGATCACGGCCGCGCTGAAGACGCGTCTCGGCTATGGCGAAGTGCGCGGGTGCTATTACGGACCAGCTGGCCAGATTGACCATCACACTGTAACCTCTAGCGCGGGTGAGCCGTTTGACTGCTCGCTGGAACTTTTCGACGCTGAAAAGGACCGTTTCCCTTACGACGACGGTTATTTTTCCACGGTCCTGTGCTGCGAGCTGGTGGAACATCTGCGGGAAGACCCGATGCACATGATGTCGGAGATCAATCGGATCTTGCGTCCGGATGGCCATCTTGTCCTCACCACGCCGAACATCGGTTCGCTGCGCGCGATCGCGGCAATTTTGTCGGGCTATCATCCGGGATTTTTTCCCGCGTACATTCGGCCGCGTGTGGTGGGCGAGGAGCCGGAGGCCCGCCATAATCGCGAGTATTCGGCTCGTGAGATTGTGCTGCTGTTCCATTACGCCGGGTTCGACATGACGCTGCTTGAAACCGGATCCTTTCGCGATGAGCCCAAGCCCGAGCACGAGTGGGTGAAGCACCTGATCGCTCGTTATGAATTGACGGCTGATCTTCGCGGCGATGGGATCTATGCCGTCGGCCGCAAGCGCGGGCCGGTGCGCGAACGATACCCTGCGTGGTTGTATCAATGAACGCTCAAATCACCGCGGAAGGGACCGTGCTCCAAATCGCGGCCGTCGTCGAAAATAAATCGCGTCAAACCTGGACTCCCGAGAATTTTTCGCTTGGCTGGCAATTGTACGATCCGCAGTCCGGCATCTTCATCGAAGAGGGCGCCTGGACGCCCGTCGCCGCCGATGTTCCACCGGGTGCGAGCGCCAAGTTCGACATCGCGATCCCGTTTCCAACCGATTCCGGAGGGTACGAAGTTTATCTTTCGCACGTTCAACCCCTCCTTGGTTGGGGCTACGCGCGCGGCGAGAGATTTCTTCACATCCGCGTCGAGGCGATTGATGGTCAGGTTCGAATTGTGGACCACGAGATGACGACCGTGCGCTCGTTGCGCTGGCGGCGGATTTGGGCGGCGCTTCCGAAACTGGTCGCGAGCCCCATTCGCACCGTCGTCCAAAATCGTCGCCTGATCCGTTCCATGGCACGCCGCGACATCCTGGCGCGGTATCGCGGTTCGTTCGGCGACGTCTTCTGGACTGTCCTGAATCCGCTGCTGCTCATGTCGACTTACTTCTTCGTGTTCGGCATCGTTTTGCAGACGCGCTTCGGGCCCGATCAGACCCGCACGGGCTTCGCGCTTTATTTTCTCGCGGGCATGTTGCCGTGGCTGGCCTTTTCCGAGCCCGTTGGACGCGCCGCGTACGTCATCCTGGAGCATCGCAATTTCGTCAAGAAACTCGTATTCCCGCTCGACACGCTGCCGGTGAATCAAGTGGTGTCGGGGTTAGTCACCGAACTCTTCGGCGCGGGCATTTTCGTTGCGGCGCTGCTTGTCATTCGCCACGCCGTGCCAGCCGCGGTACTGTGGCTGCCCGTCCTTCTGATTCCGCAGTTGCTGTTCACGCTGGGGATTTGCTGGTTTCTCGCGGCGCTCGGAGTTTACATGCGCGATCTGGGCCAAGTCATGGCGCTGGTTCTGACGATCTGGTTTTTCGTAACACCGATTTGCTACCTCGAGTCGAACCAGCTATCGCCAGCCATCTTGGCGGTGATGCGCCAGAATCCTTTGTACATACTGGTGCGAGGATATAGAGCCGTTTTCCTGGAAGGCCACGCCCCGGAATTATTTCCGGTGCTAAAGCTGTGGGCAATCGCGCTAGTGCTGTTTTTCCTCGGCCACGTATGGTTTTACCGCCTGCGAAAAAGCTTCGCGGATGTGATTTAGGACGTAATCATTTCCGGGTTTTATTTCGTTGCGCGCGATCTCTCTCGTACTGTCTGATAGTCCCGGTTGGGTGCGGCGGCCACGGTTTTGATTTTTTCAGACGGTAGAAGGACGACACGCGACCACCTTTCAGCTTTCGATTGAAAGACTCGATATCCCAGCCAAGATACCGGAGTTCTCGAAGCCGGCTCTTCCAGCCATCCTGGTCGGCAACTAGTTTTAGGGTCGCTGCGGGAACGGCATCCGGTTGGAATGCTTTCAGTGTTTCGCCAAGCCGCACATGCACACTCTTGTGAGCCCTCGCAGCACCCATCCATGCCGGTTCACCGGGGTCGCGGATTTCGCTCCGAGCGCTGCACTGCGTACAAATCGCTCGCGGATTCGCTAGGATGCTATCGCTGTCCTGTTCGCGCAAGTAGTGAACGGCGATCAGGACAACTTCATGCTCGTCAGGCAATCGGCCGCAGACACTGCACCTCCCGCGGACCCTGCCGGGCCCGCTTTGAGCTTCGTCTCGGGAGATTCGCCGTGGACGACAGGCCCTGCCCGGACCAGCCCACGTCGATTGTAGGCGCATTTTCGGTTTCCAATCTACGATCTGCGTGCTCCATAGTGTTCTATTCTAGAACACTCGCCGACGAGGGTAACCGCTACGCTCGTCATGTGATCAAAGGTCCGAAAGGCAAGAACATCATCGGACGTCGCGTTGCTGAAGCGCGCAACCTGCTTCGGCCACCGATCACGCAGGATGCCCTGTCGGGCAAGGTAGCGCGACTCGGAATTCAGCTTGATCGAGCCGCAATCGCCAAGATCGAGAACAACCACCGACGCGTTCTAGATTATGAGCTGAAGGCGCTAGCGGTTGCCCTGGGCGTCCAGGTCAGCTGGCTGTTCGGAGACGAGAGATGAAAGACCCTACCTCTCAGCTACGGTCGGCAACGAGACGGGCCAAGTCCGACGTTGCAAACAAGATCGTTAGCATGTTCCTTCACGAACTTAGCCGAAAACTCGCCGAGCACTGGACATTCAGAATCGACGGTGAGGAATACGAGAAACTGGTCCGGGAGCGGTTCAACAACAACTGTCCCTACTGCTCCCGGCCTCTCGCTGATGGCCAGCCAGTAATCGAACACCTCGATGGCATGAATCGCTACCGCGCGGGGCTTCATGTCGCCGGAAATGTCTTGGTCGCATGCAAGAGATGCAACGGCGAAAAACGTCGCGACGATTCGGCGAAGACTCTGTCGCTGGCTGCGTCCGGCTGGGCTTCATTTCTGTCTCACGACGGAACGCGGTGCGCTCCCTCGTGTTTAACCTGTGGCTATTGGAGCAGCATATGGAAAGACGAGACGGAACGCAGGATGCGGCTGCGCGAGAACTCGGAGAGAATACATTCTTTTCGTGCGGCCTTTCCAGAACTAGACCAAATTCTGCCTGCTATCCGTGAGGCTTTGCCAGAGCTGTTGACCAAACTCTACACGGATTGTCAGTCCTTCGCCGAGAATGAGATCCGAACCCTACTGGAAGGCCTTGACCGCATTGCTGGCACGCAAACGCCGAAGGGATCGGGAATCGTCATTCCGGGCGGAGCCAACCCATCGAAGTAAATCAACGCGGCATGTATTGTTCCAACTGTTATTTGATCCCGAGCACTGCGTCCAACGGCGCGCCCGTAACGCGGCTCTCGACTTTCGAAAACCCCGCCGCGCGCAGCAGTGCCTCATACTCCATAGCCGATCGCTCGCGGCCTTCGGTGACCACCAGCATATTCAGCGACTGCATGTGCGCCGCGACGTAATCCGGCCGAAGCAGCTTCTCGGCGATCAGCAATCCTCCGCCCGCAGGCAGCGCGGCATGGATCTTTTCCAACAAACGCCGAATCTTTTCGTCGGACCAGTCGTGCAATATCCGGCCCAGGCTGTAGAGATCCGCCTCCGGCAGCGGGTCGTTGAAGAAGTCGCCCGCGAGGGCGCCCGGATAAAGCCTGGCTACTTCAGGAAGATCGAACACCTGTGCTTCGATCTGCGGATATCGATCGCGCACCGCCTCCGCGAGATGACCGCTGGCGCCTCCAAGATCGATCAGCCGATGAAACCGGCTTAGATCGAACGCTGCGGCGACGGCCGGCGAACTGATGCGGCCGAATCCGTGCATGCCGTTCAAGAATTCGATTTTGTCGTGCTCGGTCTTGAAGAAGCCCGAAAAGATTCCGCCATCGAGCCCAAACGTCTGCTTCCAGCGCGACGTGCCTTCGCGAACCGCGTCCTCGAGATGCGCCCACATCGGGTAGAGTGCGTCATTCGAATAGTGGATGTAGCCGGTCAGCGTATCTGGGCTGTCGGATCGCAGATATCGATCGGCTTCAGGCGTGTTGATATAACCGCCATCGCGTTTTTCGAGCAGCCCGAGCGCGACGCAGGCGTCGAGCAGGCGCGGCAGCTCCTTCAAATCCGCCGGACGCGCGCCGTCGAAGATGCCGAGCTGCACCGCTGCAAACATCGTTTTGGATCTTCGAAAAGCGTCGATCAGTTCAAGGATGTTCGTGGCTGTGGTCATAGGTGTCGGGTGTGGTCATAGCCAATTGGTCTGACTGCGCGGCCTTGAAGGCGCACCGCGCCCGGTTTGCCCTTTGATGATCCTGCCGATCCGAATGCCCGGCGCCTTGGCGCGCGGCGGCGCCGTGTACAGCAGCTCGTAATCCTCGCCGTCGTGCAGCGCCTGATCGAGAGTCGCGCCTTTGAGCAGAGGAACGTTGTCGAGTTCGGCGGCGACGCCGGATTCCCGGCACAGACGATGGAGATCCAGCGCCAGGCCATCGCTGATGTCCATGCACGCTGTCGCGACGCCCACCAATTTGCGGCCGAATTCGAGCCGAGGCTCGATCGTGCGCTTGTGCCGCCAGCCACCAAGCGGTCCGGATACGTACAGCAGATCGCCGGCCCGAGCCCCGGAACGCAACAGAGCTTTGCCCTTGGCGACGGAGCCGCAAATCATCACTTCACACACAAACTGGCCCGCGTGAGAAATGTCACCGCCTGCAAGCGATGCTTTCGCTTTGCGCAGCAACTTGAAGATGCCACGATAGAATCCGTCGATCCAGCGTTGATCTGTCCAAGGCGCCAGCGCCATCGACACCAGGCAGTAGAGCGGCGTTCCGCCCATCGCCGCGATGTCGCTCAAACTGCGAGCAACCGCGCGCGCGCCGATCTCTTCGGCCGTCGATTCGCGCGTGAAATGAACGCCTTCGATGCTGAGATCGGTGGTGAAAAGTAAATCCTGACCGGCCGGTCGACGGATGACAGCGCAATCGTCGCCGATCAGCGGGGCGCGCCGGCGAAGCTTGCGGGTAATGCTGTCCTCTGTCACGGGGCGTCTTGGATTCCGGCCCCGGAAGCCACCAAACCGGAAGGCAGCTCTTCGCCAAACACTTTGCCGAGATCCTCTTCCACTTCGCCTTCGAGCGCAGGCAAAAGAGCTTCGGGGATTCGCTTCCGGATCATTTCGATTGTGGCCGGGCTTAGATCGCGCGTGGAATCGCCGGTGCGCCGCGCAATAGCCACCACTGCGTCCTCTGCTTTCGGAACTTTGAGAAGCGCTTCCACCCAGCGCGTGGCCGTCGTTGCCGGCAGCACTTGATTGATGGGCCCGTAAAACAGCTTGCGCGCGCCGATCCGCGAGAGGCACCACAAGCCGGTGTCCACCATCTCGCCCTTCTTCACTTGCGCGATCAAAGCGTCGCCGAGTTGCGTCTTGGTCTGCAAGCGGAAGCAACTCCAGGCTCGCTCCGGTACGCCACATTTCGCGCAGCAAGCTGTTGTTGATGCGCGGCCGTTTGCTGCCTCGCGGGAGCAGCATCGTTGAAAGACGCTGGAAAATATCCACCTGCTGATTCTTGTTCAATCCGCCCGCGACGCGGCCCCAGAAGATCCACCAATCGATTTCGTTCTGAACCTGATTCGGGAACTGAAGTCCTCCGGCATAAATCCGGCGGGCCTGTTCGATTCGAAAATCGTCGCCCGGAAATCCGAAGCCGGGACGCAAGCGAAGCCGCACAGATTGAGCCAGCGCATCTCGAGGGCGGCGGATTTACGGCGCGCCTCGGCAGCTTCAAGTAAGCGATCGCTTAGCCTGCGGATCGCGCTGAGGGGCCAGGAGTTGCGTCCCAGAGCCAAGGCTTGTTCCAGCTTGCCCGGAAGCTCCTCCGGCGGGAGGGTTCCGGTTCGAAATGCGGCGTCGAATCAACGCCTCGGCCTGCGCCACGGCTTCATCGCTGACTACCGCTGCGGGCTTGCCGCCGGTGCGCGCTTCGCCGACTTGCGCAGCTCGAATTGCAGCCGCCAGTGATGCTCGCTGATCTTCGAATCGGCCCAGACTTCGAGCGTGCCAACCTCGGTCAAATGCGCGCGCAGCTTCACCGGCACCAACCGCTCGCCAGTTTTTCCGAACCGGATCACGGCGTTCAGCGGGGCGTGCAGATGCAAGTCTGCAGTTCGACGCTGGGGAGCAATTGACCGACCGTGTCATCTACGCGCGTTAGCGAGCTGTACAAGCGGAACGACACCGGGCGGTTGGCCACCAGATGCAGATCCTGACCGTCGAGCTCGAGCGTCTGGCCTTCTTCGGCGCCGCGCGGCACCAGGCAGACCGCTTCGTTATCGCCCACGCCGACGTAATAAGACCGCGGAAGTCCGCCGCGCACCAGCAGGCCTGCGCCGGTGGCCTTGACGTACGAATAGTAGGCCGCGCCAACCGCCACCGCGAGATCCAGATCGCGATTTTCCAGGATCAACGGGCGACGCCCGTACCAGCGCTCCATCACGTCGGCGACGCGCTGCTGGCAAATGTCGGGGATAAAAAATCCGCCGTTGAACAGAACCGCGTCCGGCTTTGCGTCTTCGTTGGCGCTCAGGAACGCGGCCAGATGCTTCGTTACGGCGGGATCGGAAACATAGGGCAGACCGAGCTCACGAAACAGACTGCGCTTCTCCTCCGCCGGCTTGTCGTTGATGCCGCAGAACGGAAGAAAACCTTCGAGCGTCAGCTCCAGCGCTTCTTCGCGCAGTGATCTCGGTCTTCAGCGTTCCGCCCACCAGCGACGATCCCGCGCCGAGCACCGTGATCTCGACGCTCTTCAAGATTCGGATCCGCCAGCATGCGCTCTTTCGCCGCCGCGCATTGCCGTCGCAAACCGGTGCGTTGTCGGATGGAAAGCTGCGTGCCAAGTTTCGATTCCACCAGCCAGGCGAGCGTCAGGTCGAGGTTGTCGCCGCCCAGCAGCAGGTGCTTGCCGACAGCGGTGCGCGTAAACTCGATGCGGTCGCCATCGCGATTCACGCGGATCAACGTGAAATCGCTGGTGCCGCCGCCGACGTCGCAAACCAGCACCAGTTGTCCGTCGAACAGGCTTTTCTGCGACTGCGCCAGGTGATTCGCGATCCAGGAATAAAATGCGGCGGCCGGCTCTTCCACCAGCGTCAGTTTCTCGATTCCCGCTTCGCGCGCCGCCTGCACCGTCAACTCGCGCGCCTCTTCGTCGAACGAGGCCGGCACGGTGAGGACGATATCTTGCGATGCCAACGGCGCGTTCGGATGCGCCTGATTCCAGGCGTCGCGGATGGTTGTCAAAATCGCCGCCGAAACATCCACCGGCGAAAGTACGCGGCCGCCTTCCTGCGCGTCCCATGGCAGAATCTTAGCGGTGCGGTCCACTTCAGGATTCGAAAGCCAGGATTTGGCCGAGTGCACCGACTTAGTGGGGACCAGCGCGCCTTGTTCGCGCGCATAAGCGCCTACGTAGGTCTGATCGCCCAAAAACAGAAACGATGGCAGAGTGCGGCGAGATTCCATCTGCCCGGGCGCGACATATTGCGGGATCCGAGGACCTTGATCTCCGGATAGTCCGGAAGTTCCCCATGAATCTCTTCGATGTAGGCGAGGGCCGAGTTGGTGGTGCCCAAGTCGATGCCGATGTTCATTGCTGTTTAGTGAGAGATCTACTCGATTTCGATTTCAGCGGGCGCGATCACCGCGCATTCGAGCCCGGCGCGAGCGGCGGCAGATCGATCTTCACGGCTTTCCAGCCTTTGTGGCGAAGCACGCCGCCCGGCGCTTTGCCATTGACGGGGACGTTGCCCAAGAGCTTTACCGTCGCCGGGTCGTTCGTATCGAGCTTGGTAAAGCTTCCTTCCACGCCATCGATCACGGGCGCCAGGCTCAGGTAGCGATTCAGCGAATCACGGCACTGCTCGTGCAAATTTCGCACGGCCGCGCCCACCTGATCGTCCGAGTAAGCACCGATGTCTTCCATCAGGAAGTCGATGAGACGCGAGTCGCGCTGCAAGAATCCGAGAATCTGGAGCGCCCCATCAGAGGGCTGGGGGGTCCGGGCGGCGGGAGCGGGCTTGGCGGCGGTTGAGCTTTCTTTTGTGAAAACCCTAGCTCCTGCGCGATATCGGCCGGGAGCTTTCCGGAAAAGAGAATGGCGAAAAAACTACGGAACGCAAGTACAATCCTGCTCAAAATGACCCTCTAGCTTAGGATACACCGCCGCTACTGCCGAGGATCACGGAACCGGGCTCGCATGAGCTGCTCGGGCGGCTGTAGTCGGATTTTGTATCTGGGGTCGGCGCCGGGGCTGAGCACCGCGGTGGCACAGATCGCTATACAAACTCCGGCAAATCTCGCAGGCAGCGCGGTGCAACCTGTCGGAATTTCGATTTGGCAGAACCCGCCACCGGGGACCCCATTCTTTCCCCCGCCGCCAACCAACGCAGTGTTTATTGGAGACCGGCAAAGGCGGCGAGAGGGCTTCCGATAGGATCAGGCCCCCAAAAAGGGCCTTGATTAATTTCCGCCCTGCAGCTTAATCGCCGCTGTATCGCCCTTCACTTCAACGGTTGTCCCGAGTGGCCGTGACAAGTCGGCCAGCCGCTCGAGAATATAGTGCGCTTGCTCGCCTGTGGCTGGCGTTGGCAAGCCGCGTGTCTGAAGGAAGAGGTTATTGGTGTGCTCGTCCTGAGTATCGGCCTGACCCTGGCCAATCTTGTTTTGCGCCATGGGCCGGAAGGTAATCGACCGCAGGTTCTTTCCCTGGAACTCGACATAAGCGACCACGCTTTCCCAGTTGATCGGTTCATCCAGCAGGATCAATGTCGGCGGCGCCTGAAAAATGAAATTACCCAGATCGTAAAAGATCGGCCGGCCGTGATAGATCTCGACACCATGCAGGAGCGGCGCGCCATGCATCACGATGATATCCGCACCTGCGTCCACTTCCGCGTGCGTCCATTTCTTGAGCCAATCAGGCGGCGCCAACCGCTCGGGCAGCTCTTCCAGCATGATGGTCCCGAAAGGCTTGTCGAATACGTGATTGTGTTCATACACGATGACGAGGTCCGCCTGCTTTCTGGCGTTTCGGATGCTCTGAAGAATGCGCTGGGTGTCCTCTGGGTTCGGCTGGTTGCCTTCCACGCGAAGCTCGTTCACGCCCGGCCGAGTCGCGGTGGCCGACCCTCCCGGCTCGATCAGGCCGGAGGCCATCGCCACCAGGGCAACCGTACCCTTCGGCGTGTGCAGGTAGCCTGGCGCCGCAGCTTCCTCCATCGTGTTCCCGGTTCCGGCATGAGCCAGATTAAGGCGGCTCGCCTCCTGGAGCGTGTTCTGTATACCCGGAACCTTGAGATCCCACGCATGGTTGTTGGATAGCGACACCAGGTTGAAGCCGAACGCCTTCAGCGCATCTAGCGCTTCCGGCGGTGAGAGAAACCTGCCATCCAGGTGTGACTGGCCTTTTCTTTCGTCGACGATGGTTGCTTCGAAATTCGTAAAGATGACATCGCCCTTCAAGAACGACGTTATGGCCGGCACCGCAGCCGGCGCGTGAGCGCGGATGTCCGAGCGGATCATCGATTGTCCAGTAAGGGTGATATTGAACGTAGTGGACTGCGCGTGGAGAGTCCGCATCGCGAATACAATCACAATGCAGGCTGCAGCCAACAGGGGCCGCCGGCGAGTCGCCATTATTCCCGCCTCAGCCGCGTGCACCGGGTCGATCCGAGCCGCCACCATCGCGGGCAGCCAGGAGGCGAGTAATGCTACCGTACCTAGTGTGGCGGCCACGGTACAAAAGGTCATCGGATCCTGTGCGCCAATGCCGAACAACAGGCCGGCGATGAGCCGCGAAAGGGCCAAGCCGGCCGCAATGCCAAACGCGATTCCCGCAAGAGCGAGCCGGGCGCCCTGTCCCATAACCAGGCGCACTACATGGCCCGGGCGTGCGCCGAGCGCCATGCGGATGCCAATTTCGTTGCTTCGCTGCGCCACCAGGTAGGCCATCACGCCGTAAATGCCCAAAGCCGCGAGCCCCAATCCGACCAACCCGAAAACACCGAACAACGCCGCGCCAGTTCGGGGCGCCCAGAGTCCTCGCGAAATGATTTCCGGCATGGTGAGCGCGCCGACCAGTGCGAGGTTGGGATCGAGCCGCTGCACTTTCGCCATCACTGGTTTTATCAGCAAGGAAGGGTCTGATACGGTCCGCGCTACGAGCGTAATCGTCGATTGATAGCTTTGAGCGATGGGCAGATATGTGGTCGGCAATGACGGGTTTCCCGACCCGATGTTGGCGACATCGCCCACCACTCCCACCACCTCCCGATACGTGCTGTCAGTGCTGCTGCGGAACCGGCGCCCGATGGCGTTCTGTCCCGGCCAGAACATGCGCGCCATCGATTCGCTTACCACCGCGACAGGCCGCGTTCCTTCGCGATCGAAGGAATTGATTGCGCGGCCTTGATGTAGCGGAATACGCACGGTATCGAAATACTCGGGAGAAATCGGGTTGTACCCGATCAGTATTCCCCCCACTTTCGACGGATCGTCCTGGCCTTCAGGAAAGGTGGTGCCGAGGAAACCCTGGAACACCGGAGACGACGATGCAACGGACGCGGCGGCGATACCTGGCGTGTTCCGTACTTCGTCGACCACGCGGCGTAAGAATTCCTGTCCACGCTCCTGGGTATAATGCCGCGAGGCGAGATCGAAGCGGAACACAAACAGATTCCTGGCCTCGAAGCCTGGTTCCACCCGCTCGGCCTGTCGCATGCTGCGAATGAACAAGCCCGCTCCCATCAGCGCCACCATTGCCAGGGCGATCTCTGAAACCACCAGCAGCCCGCGCAGGCGATAGCCTCCCCAACTTTCGGTCCCGCCGCGACCCCCGGATTTGAGAATCGAGTTCAGATCGGGAGTGGAGGCCTGGATCGCCGGAACCAGCCCGAAGAGCAGGCCGGTGAGCAGAGCCGCGGCGGCAGTGAACGCGAAAACGCGCACGTCCATGTGCAGCGAAATCGAATTCGCATCCAAGCCGACCGGGCGGAAGGACCAGAGCAATCGCGATCCTAGCCATCCGATCAGCAATCCACCGGCGCCGCCCGCCAGGGCCAGCACCAAGCTCTCCGTCAGAAGCTGTCGAATCAAACGCCCACGACCCGCGCCCAGTGCGCCGCGGATGCCGATTTCCCGCGCGCGTTTCGCCGATCGCGCTAGCAGCAGATTCGCAAGGTTCACGCATGCGATCAACAGAACCAGGCCCACCACCACCGACAGCGCGACGGTAACGCGAATGGCCTGATCGCGAATGCCGCCTAGCGCGGCTTCCGAAAGCAGTGCGACTTCAAATGTCCGGCCGAGGTTGTCTTTTGGATATTCACGCTCCAGTTGCGAAGCGATGGTCTGGAGATTCGCGAGCGCCTGACGCTCATCCACCCCAGGTTTCAGGCGTCCGAAGATCTCCATCACCCGGAATCGGCGGTTCGAAAAAAACGATTCGGTTAGCCCACTCAGCGCTTGCGTGTGCATGCTGATCGGAATCCAAATAAGGTCTGGATTCCCCACCGAAAGCGTGCCTTTGAATCCGATCGGAGCAACGCCGACAATCGTGTAGGCGGTGGAGTTCAGCTCGGCTGTCTGATTGATGATTTTGGGATCGCCGCCGAACTGGTTTTGCCAAAGGCTGTAACTCAGGATCGCGACTGGCGTGGGCCTTTGGTCTTCTTCGGGGAAAAACGCGCGACCCAGGAACGGCTTGACGCCGAGCACATCGAAATAATTGGCGGTGACCAGCTGAACGGCCTCAGGCTTCGGCTCGCCGCGCCCGGTAATCGAAACGTTCCCAAAGGTGTACGCGGCGGTTCCGCTGAATGCCTGGTTCTGATCGCGAACGTCCATGAAGTTGGCCCACGAGCTCCCGGTGCGTCCCAGATTGGCGGCGGCCTTGGTCAGATGATCGACGGTGTAAACCTCAACGACGCGCGAAGCCTCTTGCACCGGCAGCGGATTCAGAAACACCGCGTCCGTTAGTGTGAAGATCGCCGTATTCGCACCGATCCCGAGCGCCAGTGAAAGTACTGCGGCAACCACGAATCCCGGATTGGCCGTTAAGGTACGAAAAGCGTACTTCACATCTTGCGCGATGGTTCGCATAATCACACCGGCTTCGCCTTACGGTGTCCGGCGACTTCCTTCGCACGAAACTTCGCGATGCGCTCGATCAATTTCACGGGGACCGGCGCGCATAGCGGGAAGCGGATGGTCCCCTTGTCGACCCGATACGGTGCAAGGTCCTCCTGGAGGGCCGCGACGAGGCGGCCGGTCGCCGGATAGAGCGAGTAGTGCTGCTTCCACCCGGCGAAATACAGCACCGGGCCGCCGGGGAGTTTGTACGTCGGCATCTTGTACGAGATTACTTCCTCGGCTTCGGGCACGGCCTTGCGGATGGCGCTCCTGACGCGCTTGAGTGCGCCTCGTACGGCTTCGGGCCGCGCGGCGATGTACTCGTCCACCGAAGTAACCGGCATACGACTGAGTATTACCATGTCCCGGCCCCTTTACTCTCTGCTAGAATGTAAAGCGATGGCTCAAGTGACGCTTTCTTCCAAGAACCAGATTGTGATCCCACGAGAAGCGCGCGAGGCCTTGCGCGTGAAGGCCGGCGATCAGCTCTTGGTTGTAGTGCGCGGCGAGAAGGTGATTGTCCTCGAGAAGCCGAAGGCACATCACACAGCGATTCGCGGATTGGGCGCTGGTGTTTACTCCACCGGTTACCTTGCCAAGGAACGTAAAAGTTGGGATTGACGGAGTTGAGCGCGTTTTTGCGGAGGCATCGCCGGATCGCGCTAGACACCAGTATCTTCATCTATCAACTCGAGGCCAACTCTCGCTATGTGGAACTGACCGATGCTATCTTAACGTGGCTGGAACGGCCGGACCATGCGGCGGTTACGTCCACGATCACTATGACGGAACTCCTGGTGCCTGCGTATCGCGCGGGCGCGGAGCAGCAGGTGAACCAGTTTTATGCTCTTCTCAGCACATATCCGAATTTGACTTGGATAGCGCCAAGTCTTGAGATCGCGGATATCGCCGCGAGAATTCGGGCCGCGCACCGGCTGCGGACTCCAGATGCCTTGCAAGCCGCGACGGCCGTGCATGCGCAAGCGACTGGTTTAATCACGAACGATCGCGTGTTTGAGCGCGTGGCCGGCTTGGACGCGATGGTGTTGGACCGGTAGCACCTGCGCGTTACTTGACCGCCACGTTGGCCGGAGGACCTGGTATGCCCCCGATTTTTAGAACCACCGGTTGATTGCCAGCCTTCACGTTACTCGGGATCTTCGCATCCACCTGGAAGAAACCATCCACCGAATAAGGCGCATCTGCAGCGAAAGCGATGTCACTTGCCGGCACCGGCACCCCTCCGATGGTCATCGAGAACGCCCCCACCGGAACGGGCAGTTTGGCCGCGTTGCTTCCATTGATTACGCCGTCGACGCCCGCCGGTTTGGTCTGGCCTTGACCCGTGCCGAAGATGTAAATATAAGACCCCGGAGCGGCCGGATTTTTGGGGCCGTTCACACTGTAGTCCTGATTCAAGATCGCGCCTTGGCCATTGCCCAGCGGGAAGATAGCTGGGGCGGCGGCGACAACCTTTACGTTGAATGAGCTGCTGGTTACGCCGTTGTCGTTGATCTGCACTTGAACGGTCTGCCCAATGTTATTGGCGAGCGCATATGGCGCGACTGCGTTGATCTGAGTAGAATCCAGATAGAGCAGAGGGGCGGGTGTACCGTTCACCAGGACGCTGATCCCGTAGACATTGCTGGCTACGTTTCCGTTTTGATCCAGCTCGAGTCCCAGGCCTGTAGCTGACCCCAAACCTGAGCCGAATACCGTGAAGAACTGGCCGGGTGCAAGGCCCGTGTTAGTGAAGCTGGCTCCATTGAGCACATTACTTATTTGGGGCGCCCCTACCACGAAGTTGATCTCCGCGGCGATGGTTTCCGGCAACGCCTGCACCGACTGAAAGACCAGGAACGCCGGATAAAAGCCGTTGGCCAATCCGGCTCCCGAGGCCGAAAGGTTCACGGTTCCAGGTCCGGTGCCGGAGAGTGGGTACACTGTTAGCCACTCAGTGGTACGGTTGCTTGGGAAAAGCGAGACGGTCCAGGCCTGTCCGCTCGCGACGTTGACGTTGATGCTCGCCGTTGTGGATTGTGATGCACTGGGTACGGTTAGCGGGATGAAGCCGTCCTTCACATCGGAGGAGGTGAGAGCCAGCGTTTCTGGATTGGCGGCCGGTGGCTCAAACGTCGCGCTCGCGGTGGTGCTTATCTTATTGCCTGAGTCATCCACTCCGTCTATTTCATAACTTATGGTCTCGGGGAGAGTCTCGTTGCTGACATTCCAGCAAACTGAGCCCAACAAATCCCCCAGCGGCGGCAGGGTAGTGGAACCGAAAAAGTCGGTAATCTGGCCGGACAAATCTTCGCCGTTCGCGTAGAAGTGCTGCAGGTATACGGGGTGACCGTTCAGCTCCTGCAAACCCAAAAGCTGGAACCACTGGCAGTCCGCCGGCTGGGTGGGGTCGCGCAAAATGCTGCCCGGCAGTCCCACCAGTTGCATGGCGGCTGAGATCTGCATACCGTAGAACGGCACCGTGATTTGCTGGCTCCACTGGTTTCCGCTGGCATCCATGCCGCTGAAGCCCATTACCACCTGGTCAGGAACCTTTAAGCCGGTGGCGCCCAAGCTTGCCGATAATGAACCGTTGCCGGGAATCGTGGACGAGCCGAAGAAACCGGCGATATCCGACGAATAATCCGTGCCGTTGAAGGTGAAACCGGTGAGTGTGGCGCTGGTGCTTGTTTCGTCGGTCAGGGTCACGGTGAAAAACCAGCTGTCGCCGGCCGCGTTGGGCGTCTGTTCATAGACAGGATTCGGGTTCACCGACGGCACCACTGCGGATGCGGATTCGGGAACACTGACCGACACTTGCACCGATCCGGTGGAGCCGGCTATGCTATTGCTCCCGCTGTAGGTGGCTTCGATGGTGTCGTTCGAAGTGCCCGCGGGAAACTGGCTTCCGTACGCAGTTATGGATGCAGTAGCACTCGATCCAGCACCCGATAGCGTGGCGCTACCCAAGGTCACGCTGCCCACCGTGAATGTTACGGTGCCAGTGGGCGTCGCGTTGCTCGACGAGGTGACTGTCGCGGTAAGCAGGGTGCTGCCGCTGATGGTAAAACTGCTGGGGCTAGCCGTGACCCTGGTGGTGGTGCTGACAGCGCCGTTGCTCCAATGGTTAAACATCTGGTAAGCGTCTACCGAGCCCAGTCCGCTAGCTGGATCCCAACCGGGCCCAGCCGAGTACCCGATGAATCCGCTGGCCCCGCAATCCGGAGTGCCGTTCACACAGGGAACTGCATTGCTCCCGCTAGTGATGTCGTGAAACACGGAGCTGGTGGTTTGCGCCATCCCGTACAGGGTTGGATTGATATTTCCCAAGCCATTGGTTCCCAGATATTGATTCAGCATGACGATCATCGCGGCAAACGACGGAGTAGCCGCGGAAGTTCCGCCTACCTCCTCAAAATTACCGCCTGTGACAATGATGTATGCATCGTGGCCGTCGGCGGCTGCGAGAGACACATCGGGTACTCCACGCATCGCTCCAGGCGTAATGCCTCGGCCAACCTGCCAGCTCGGTTGAGCAAAGAACGTGCTGAAGCCGCCGCCGCCCGCCGACAACTGAGTGTCTGTAGACTCGTTCCAAACCGACTCTGGAATATAAGAGAGGGCTGAGGATTCGTTGCCGTTGTTTTGGGTGAGCCAGTAGTTGCCGGCACCCTCAACAAACATCAAGCCGCCCACGCCCGTGATCTCCGGAGTAGCTGACTCAACTTGGACCGCCAAGCCGTTCTGGGCCGCTTCGGAATCGCACTCCGCGGCGCCGGTATCGCCCGAGGATCCCATCCAGGTGATACCTTCCGCGTTGGCCTGCTGCGCTAAGGATTGGACGCTGCTGGCGTCCGCGCCGGACGCTTCGAGTTCGCACTCTCCGTAGCTGAAGGTGATTACGGGCGCCAGATCCTGGTCAATGGCATACATCGCGGACGTGATGACGTCAGTGGAAGTAACGAACAACACCTGAACGTCCGGTGCGATTGAACCGGCCCACTCGAGATCCAGGTCCGATTCAGTTTCGTCGTCGGTGTTCGTCATTCCCGGGTCGGCGGAGCCGGGAACGAGGATGCGTTGAGGCAGAGTCGAGGATAGACCAAACGTGGAGCGAAACAGTTGGATATCGGTATTCTGAATATCGATTCGCCCGATTACCGCGATGCTCATCCCGGACCCCGTCACATTCAGGGTGTTGTACACCGGGAGCAGATCGTAGATGATGGCGAGATCCCCAGGCGCAAGCGCGTGCTCTTGGCTGTTATCCGTGTAGCTTGGTTTCGTAACTTTTCTTGCATGCACCGCCGGCTTTGGCCGGAAATCGTTCAGACCCAGGAAGCCCAGCACCAGCGGCTGGATGGCCGCCGGAACCGAGGGTTCTGTAGCGTTCGCGAAGTGCAGCTCGCCGTTTACCCGGTAGTGGTGAATCTCCGTTTTCAGCGCGGTTTGAATCTGCTGCGCGGTGGCGTTGAAGGCGATATACTTCCGGCCCCGGCCAACTGTGATGATGTCGAACCCCTGCGACCGCATCCAGCTGGTGATCTTGTCGATGTCGGCCTGGCTGACGCCGAACCGAACGGCGTACTGCTCGGGCGTGAGCCATTTGTGGAAGTTGGGTGAACCCGGCGTCTGCTGCTCGCGCAGCAACTGGTCGAGTGCGGCTTGCTGCGCCGCCGAAGGCTTGAGCATCAGTCGGACGTAGTTCAGCTTCATCGAAGGATCCACCGGACCTTGGTCGGAGGACGGCGTGGCCTGTGGATTTAAGTTCCCCGTCACGCGTAGGACGGCGCTGGGATCCACCGGGCCCGAGATGCGATCCGCCTGCGCCAGCAGCGTGATCGGCAGCAACGCGAGGAGTCCGCAGAGTTCGAAGATTCTTCGATTGAAAGCCATATGGTGCACGTCCTAATTGGCAGTCTTGTTCTCGGCAGCCTTGTCATTAGAAGGCTTGTTGGCGACCTTCGGGACGCTGCCAGAATGAGACCCGGGGCGCGCAGGGTGGATGCGCTGCCCCGCTGCCGGCGGCTTCGAAGCAGGGGCCGCTGGAACCTCCTTTTGCGGCGCCGTGGCGGAGTGCAATTTTACGGTCTGAGCGTGGGCGCCGACGAACGAGAGCGCCGCGAAGATAGAAAAGAGCGTAAAGCGCGGAATGAATCGAGCGGCTAACATAAGGACCTCCGAAAAGAATGCAAATTTGTGGCGGGGCGAAACAAGTTACACATCTGTTAGAAACGGCGCGTGAAGGGCGCCGAAATCCCCCCGTATTCTCCCTAATTCGCCTGAGCTAGGGAGACAGTCTATCATCGCAGCGGCGTCATTACAATAATCCAACCTTTCCGAGCAGTACTGGGGAAATACTAAGCAGTACTGGGGAAATACCGAGCGAAGCGGTGAAATACCGAGCAGGAGCGCGAGGGTGTTTATATCAGCATGCCGCTCTAGCGGCGGCCAGGATGATTGGGGTCGGTGAATTCGAGCAGTTCGATGGGCGCGCCGTTTTCGACTATGAACGCGACCCGGACGCCGTCGGATGGGCTGTTGGGGGGAATCAGGATTTCGCGGCCGGCAAGCTCGGATGCGAGATCAGCCACTTCAAACGCGACGTGCGGAACTTGCCGGACGAGATCCGGGACCGCCGCGTCCGCTTCGAAACGCATCCACTCCACGCCAAACTCGCTTTTCTCGTGGCTGACGAGAAAGAGTTTCAGGTGTTTCAAGTGGGTCTCGCCAGGCTTCGCTTCAGTAGTGGGAATTCCGATGTGATGGTACCGGCGCATTGTTTTCCCTCTCCGTGGAATTGGCACAAATTCTAAGGTCAGATGCCATACTTCACGGTACGGCGGTCTGGATCGGAAAGCAATCGCTCGCGGTTTTCGATCAACGCAGATTTCTGACGCTACCTGGCGCGCGGGTAGTGCGCTTCCATGAGAAGGCCGGTCCCTGTCAAGCAAATTCATTCACAGCCTGCCATTCTCTCGTAAACGGAAACTCCCCCGCATCGCGGTCGGGCCCAGTCCAGGCCGAGCGCAGCGAGCCAGAGGGTAGCCTGGACGGGTGGCCGCGATGCCAAATCGTCAGAGACGAGGGAATGGCAGGCTACCTTGTCCTGGCTCTCACGTCCAAAGGTCCTCGCCTCATCGCCCCGCTTCCATTCGCACTTTTTTGAAGCCTTGATTGGCTACGTGCCAGTTGGGGTCCGCAAATCTGACGGGCGCTGCAATCTAAATGCCGACCTGGCCACCACCCCGTCACTTGCGGCGCGGCGCCGGTCCGCACACTACACGCAGTCGCCCGAACTCGGCGAGCCTTCGCAAAACTCCATCTCTCTTTATGCCGCTACCGCTTTGCTGCCCTTGCGGACATGCAAAGGTTCGTATACTTCTCCTGTCACCCACAGCTTATGCAGGAGCACGGCCAGTTTCCGCGCTACCGCCACCAGTGCACGCTTTTTCGCGTTCTTCCCGCCGTGTGCGGCCAGCTCCAATCCCCAGCGCCTTAGATCACTGTCCGGTCCAAAGGGACCCAGAATGTGATGCGCGCACTGCACCAGGAGTTTTCGCATGTACGCATCGCCTTCTTTAGTAATCCGTAACTGCGGCCGGCTATCGCCGGACTCTCTCCGCCGGGGCCGCAATCCAAAGTAGGCACCGGCATCTCGGCTGCGGCGGAATCGATGCGGGTCGTCCACCGTGAGCACATAGGTCAGCGCGGTGAGTGTACCCACTCCATGCACTTGCTGCAACAACGCGGTCTCCCGATATCGACTCTGCGCTATGTTTTCGATCTGCTCGTCGTATGCCCGGATGCGCCCGCTGACTGATTCCACCTCGGCCAGCAGCGGTTTCAACGCGTTTTGCAATGGCTCGCTCAGGGACGTTGCGAGCTCCTCGCGAATCTGGCCCGTGCCGCAACTTCCCAAACGCTCCCCGTAGGACTTCGTCAACCCCCGCGCGGCATTGACCAACATCGTCCGCGCTTCCACCAGCACTGCCCGCGCCCGGATTACCATCAGATCCGCTTGCGACTGCGCGCTCCGATGCCGGATCGGACTCAGCAACTCCGGGTCGATCCGCGCCAGCCGGGCCAATGTCTTCGCATCGAGCCGGTCATCCTTGCGGGTGCTGTCAGTGATCAGCCGTACCCGGCGCGGATTCGCCACGATGACTTCATGGCCCAGATCCGATAGATATCGACTGACCCAGGGAGAATGCGTGCCCACTTCCAACGCCAATCGACTCCGCGGTTTCGATCCAAACACCTGGGCAAATCCTCTCTTGGTCGTCGCCAGGCTGCCTTCTGCCAGGACTTCGCCCTGCTCGTCCAATATGCAGTAGCGGCTGCTCCGATCGCCCAGATCGATTCCTACTGTCAGCTTTCGGTTGGCTCTTTTCCTAGTTACCGCAGACTCTTTTGCGGTGATATGCTCCTTCATGGCCGGTCTCCTTTCGATTGCACGTTGAGTGCGTTTCTCATTGGGAGCGTATCGCATCCCGCCGAGGGACCGGCCTTCTCATCCCATCTAAATCTGCTTGGCCGGTATTTTATCGGTTTGGCAGCCGCGCTCTTTCCGGTGGGCGTTTGAGGTCGCCCGCTCGGGTGAAAAATAATGCATCCCGAAGCGCATCTGAAAGAATCCTTGTGGACGGACAAACTCCCTGTGCCACAGACTATATCAAGAACAGATGCCTTAACCACAGTGCGCGAGTACATCGACGCTTTCAACAAAGCGGATGTCAAGGGAATGGCGGCGTGTTTCGCTGTTCCCGGATCAATCCTAGACGGATTAGCGCCGCACGTATGGAGGGGCCATGCAGCCTGTGAAAACTGGTACAGGGATGTGCAAGTTGCCGCCGAACACGAAGGGGCTACCGATTACTCAGTCACGCTGGGAACTCCATTGCACGCCACCGTTACCGGCGATAGTGCGTATTTGGTGATTCCAGCCAGCATGACGTTCAAACTACATGGCAAGCAGGTTACCCAATTAGGTGCGACCTTTACGGTCGCGCTTCGCGGGTATGAAGACGGTTGGCGCATTAGCGCTTGGGCATGGGCCAAGGGCAACCCGGTGGCAAGCTAGAAAAAATGGCCGCTGCCGAGAGAAGACGACAAGTAGGTCCCTTGATATTACAATCCCGAGCCAAGCAGATTTAGATGGGATGAGAAGGCCGGTCCCTCGGCGGGATGCGATACGCTCCCAATGAGAAACGCACTCAACGTGCAATCGAAAGGAGACCGGCCATGAAGGAGCATATCACCGCAAAAGAGTCTGCGGTAACTAGGAAAAGAGCCAACCGAAAGCTGACAGTAGGAATCGATCTGGGCGATCGGAGCAGCCGCTACTGCATATTGGACGAGCAGGGCGAAGTCCTGGCAGAAGGCAGCCTGGCGACGACCAAGAGAGGATTTGCCCAGGTGTTTGGATCGAAACCGCGGAGTCGATTGGCGTTGGAAGTGGGCACGCATTCTCCCTGGGTCAGTCGATATCTATCGGATCTGGGCCATGAAGTCATCGTGGCGAATCCGCGCCGGGTACGGCTGATCACTGACAGCACCCGCAAGGATGACCGGCTCGATGCGAAGACATTGGCCCGGCTGGCGCGGATCGACCCGGAGTTGCTGAGTCCGATCCGGCATCGGAGCGCGCAGTCGCAAGCGGATCTGATGGTAATCCGGGCGCGGGCAGTGCTGGTGGAAGCGCGGACGATGTTGGTCAATGCCGCGCGGGGGTTGACGAAGTCCTACGGGGAGCGTTTGGGAAGTTGCGGCACGGGCCAGATTCGCGAGGAGCTCGCAACGTCCCTGAGCGAGCCATTGCAAAACGCGTTGAAACCGCTGCTGGCCGAGGTGGAATCAGTCAGCGGGCGCATCCGGGCATACGACGAGCAGATCGAAAACATAGCGCAGAGTCGATATCGGGAGACCGCGTTGTTGCAGCAAGTGCATGGAGTGGGTACACTCACCGCGCTGACCTATGTGCTCACGGTGGACGACCCGCATCGATTCCGCCGCAGCCGAGATGCCGGTGCCTACTTTGGATTGCGGCCCCGGCGGAGAGAGTCCGGCGATAGCCGGCCGCAGTTACGGATTACTAAAGAAGGCGATGCGTACATGCGAAAACTCCTGGTGCAGTGCGCGCATCACATTCTGGGTCCCTTTGGACCGGACAGTGATCTAAGGCGCTGGGGATTGGAGCTGGCCGCACACGGCGGGAAGAACGCGAAAAAGCGTGCACTGGTGGCGGTAGCGCGGAAACTGGCCGTGCTCCTGCATAAGCTGTGGGTGACAGGAGAAGTATACGAACCTTTGCATGTCCGCAAGGGCAGCAAAGCGGTAGCGGCATAAAGAGAGATGGAGTTTTGCGAAGGCTCGCCGAGTTCGGGCGACTGCGTGTAGTGTGCGGACCGGCGCCGCGCCGCAAGTGACGGGGTGGTGGCCAGGTCGGCATTTAGATTGCAGCGCCCGTCAGATTTGCGGACCCCAACTGGCACGTAGCCAATCAAGGCTTCAAAAAAGTGCGAATGGAAGCGGGGCGATGAGGCGAGGACCTTTGGACGTGAGAGCCAGGACAAGGTAGCCTGCCATTCCCTCGTCTCTGACGATTTGGCATCGCGGCCACCCGTCCAGGCTACCCTCTGGCTCGCTGCGCTCGGCCTGGACTGGGCCCGACCGCGATGCGGGGGAGTTTCCGTTTACGAGAGAATGGCAGGCTGTGAATGAATTTGCTTGACAGGGACCGGCCTTCTCATGGAAGCGCACTACCAGGCGCGCGCCTCCGCCCGCCTTGCTATCCTGATCGTTAGTGCGCCGCATTCTGTTTACCCTCGTTTTCGCCCTTCCGCTGGCCGCTGCGTCTTCCCCATCGCTGCTGGATATTCTCAGCGATGAACTGCAGCGCAACTTCACCGTGTTGAAGCAAAAGGCAGACCCGCCCCCCTACTATCTGGATTACACGGTCACCGACGAGGAGAGCCAAGCGGTGTCGGCGAGCATGGGCACGCTCGAATCGCAGCACAAGAACCGTTTGCGGTATCTGGATGTCACGCTTCGGGTGGGTGCGCCGCAACTCGACAACTATCACCAGGTGAATGGGCAGCGAGGACGTTTTACGCGCGGCGACGTGCTCCCTCTGGACGACGTGCCAGACGCGATCCGGCGCAAGGTGTGGCTGGACACGGATCGGACGTACAAGCTGGCCTCGCGCCGCTTGATCGAGATCAAGTCCAATCAGGAGACCAAGGTCAAGGACGCCGACAGCTCAGCCGACTTTTCGATCGAGCCGCCGTCGGTGTATCAGGAACCTCCGCCGGCTCTCGGCGCCGTGGATAACGAGTGGGTGAAGCGGGTGCGCAAATGGTCAGCCGACCTGGCGCACTCTCCCGACGTGTTGTACTCGAACGTGAACTTGTCGGTGGAGAGAGTCTCCAAATACATGGTCAGCACGGAAGGCACGCGGCTGATGCATGGGCGCGATTTCGTGGCCCTGTCCATCGTCGCGCGAGGCAAGGCCACGGACGGCATGGACTTGGTGGATCTGGAGGATTTTCAAGCGGCTGATCTGGCACATCTGCCGCCGGAAGCGGTGATCGACGCCGCGGCCAGCCGGGTGGGCGAGAATTTATCCAAGCTGGTGCAGGCGACCGCCGTGGAACCTTTCGTTGGTCCGGCGATCCTATCCGGACGAGCGGCCGCTGTATTCTTCCACGAGATTTTTGGACACCGCATCGAAGGTCATCGGCAGAAGGACGAAGGCGAGGGACAAACTTTCACCAAGGCCGTTGGAACGCCGGTTCTGCCGAGCTTCCTGTCGGTGGTGTTCGATCCCACGCGCAAGACGCTGGGCGGCGTGGATCTCAACGGCTACTACACCTACGACGATGAAGGCGTGAAGGCCAGACCCGTGACGGTGGTGGAAAACGGAGTACTGAAGACGTTCCTGATGTCGCGGTCTCCGATCGATGGCGTGGACCATTCCAACGGGCATGGCCGGCGGCAGCCTGGATTCGAAATTGTGTCGCGGCAATCCAACCTGATTGTGGAATCCGCCAAGCAGGTTTCAGAAAAAGCTTTGCGCGAGATGCTGGTGGCCGAGATCAAGCGGCAGAACAAGCCATACGGGTTGCTGTTCGACGAAGTAACCGGCGGCTACACCACCACGCAGCGCCGGGGCCTGCAAGCCTTCACGGTGAATCCGCTGATCGTATACCGCGTGTATGCGGATGGCCGTCCGGATGAGCTGGTGCGCGGCGTGGACATCGTGGGCACGCCACTGGCGAGTTTCGCGAAGATCCTTGCGACCTCGGACACGCCGCAAGTTTTCAACGGCTTTTGCGGCGCCGAGTCCGGATCAGTCCCGGTGTCGGCCGTTTCGCCGTCGGTTTTGGTTTCCGAGATCGAGATTCAGAAGAGGCAACGCTCGCAGGATCGTCCGCCGTTCCTGGGCCGCCCCGTGGAGCTGGTAATCAAGTCATTGGACGAGGGAGCTGTGCGGTGAGGATCTTCGCGGCAACGACGGCCGCCTTTTGTGTTCTTCTGGCCGGAATTGTTTTGAGCGCCCAAGCGCCGGCCGGCCGGAATCAAGATCAACTCCTGCGGGCCATGCAGGACGAGCTGAAGCGATCGAATGAGCTGGCTCGCATGGGGGGCCTGGTCGCTCCGTATTACATCGAGTACCGTACCGAAGACACGGTCAGCCACGGTGTGGGCGCGAGCTTGGGCGCGCTCATTGAATCTGTCGACAACGCCTATCGCGTTCCCATGGTGCGGGTGCGTGTTGGGAATTACGATTTCGACAATACCAACCACATTTATTCGGAAGCTTATGGCGGCAGGCGTTACGATCCGGACCGTCTTTCGCTCGACGACAACTACCTGGCGTTCCGCGAGGTGTATTGGCTGGCCACGGATCGCGCGTTCAAAACCGCCGAGGACGCTATCGCGCGCAAACGCTCGTCACTGAAGAACATGAGCCTGCCGGACGCGCTTCCCGATTTTTCCAAGGCTCCGCCGGCGCAATTGATTCTGCCCATCGAGCGGAAGCCAATCGCGATGGATGCTTGGAAGAAGGAAGTGATCAAGCTCTCAACGGTGTTCGGCGCATATCCGCAAGTGCTGACGTCGGGCGTTGAGATGCAGACCTCACAATCCACCAACTACGTGCTGAACTCGGAAGGAACAGTCCTGCGCCTGCCGGAGGATCTGGCGTACATTCGCGTGGCGGCGCGCGGTCTGGCGGCGGACGGCACTGACGTGCACGACGCCGAGGTTTTTCAGGCTTTCGAGGCGGACGAGCTGCCGAAGGAAGAGGAATTGACGCGCGCTTCGAAAGAGATCGCCGAGCATGTAACCGCGCTGAGCCGAGCGCCCGCGGGCGAGTCCTATGATGGTCCGGTTCTGTTTGAGGCTCCTGCGGCGGCGCAACTGTTCGGGGAATTGCTGGGAGACAACCTCAAGCTGACTCGCAAGCCCATCGCGGATCCGGGGCGGGTTCCGGCGCTGGTGGCGAGCGAACTCGAAAATCGCGTAGGGTCGCACATTTTGCCGGACTGGATGGACGTAGTGGACGATTCCACCCAGACTAAGTTTGGCGGCCACACGCTGCTTGGGCATTATCTGTACGACGTCGAAGGCGTTGCGCCTAAACCCGTCACGCTGGTGGAGAAGGGCGTGCTGAAGACTTTCCTGCTGACTCGCACACCGGTGTTCAAGGATTTTCCCGGCTCCAACGGGCACGCGCGTTTTACTGGATCTTTCGGCGATCAAGCACCGGGCTTCGGCAATCTCTTTATTCGCGCATCCCAGACTACGCCCGCGAGCGGCATGAAGCAGAAGCTGATTGACATGTGCAAGGAGCGAAACAAGCCGTACGGGATTTTGATCCGCAAGCTGGACTCTGCTGGGTCTGCAGCAGCCGGGCACTCCGTCGCAGCGCCGCTCCTGGCTTACCGGGTGTATCCGGATGGGCGGGAGGAGCTAGTGCGAAGCCTCCAATTTCACGGAGTCACCACGCGCTCGTTCAAAGATATCGTCTCGGCTTCAGACGAGAACTACGTGCTTGATTTGATCGATACCAATCCGCGAGGCACATTCATCACCACGGCTTCCGTGATCGCGCCCGCGGTGGTGTTTGACGAGCTTGAGCTGGCGCCCGTAGAGGAAGAGACGCCCAAGCCGCCCATAGTTCCGGCGCCGGCTCTAGGCGGGCAACCGGTAACGTCTGCCGCATTGAGCAAGTAGCCATGGGTTTGCTTTGGCGTTCGATTTTCCGCGAAGTGTCCAAGAACGCGCTGTTCGGTGCGGTGCTGTTCACCTTCGTGTTGTTCCTGCAGCGAGCCGGCAAGCTGTTCGCGATTCTGGTGCGGAGTTCGGCGCCCCCTGCCACGGTGGCCCAGCTGTTCGCGCTGGCGATTCCATTCACGCTAACGTTCACCGTCCCGCTGGGAGTGCTGGTGGGCGTGCTGCTGGCGTTGAGCAGGATGTCGAGCGATGGCGAAATCATCGCCATGCGCGCGTGTGGAGTTCCCTCTAGCAAAGTAATCGGACCGGTGCTGATGTTCGCCACACTGGCGATGCTGGTGACGGCGACCGCGTCGCTTTGGTTTACTCCCTTCGCCACCTGGCGAACATACAAGATGTTGAATCAACTGGCGTCGGCCGAGCTGACCTCAGAAGTGCAGCCGCAAGTTTTTGACGAAGGATTTCCCAATCGGATTATCTACATCAGCGACGTGGTTCCAGGGGCCGTGAATCGCTGGCGCAATGTCTTTATCGCCGACACAACCCCAGCGGAGGAACAGAAGAAGACCGATCACGATCGCGGCGAAGGTCCCACCGTCACGGTGGCAGCCCACGCCATCGCGGTGCCGGATGTGGCTAAGAATCAGATCCAGCTCTCGCTGCAGGACGGCGCCACTTACGATGTTGGCAAGGATCCGGCGGACTACTACGCTACGTCGGCGCCCACCGGGGCGCAGGTTCTAGAGGCCACGAAACCCAGCGACATTCACGGGAAGGGCTATACCGAAATGGATACGATCCCGCTGTACCGGGAAGCCTATCGTGATAAGAAGCTCGATCCCGATTGCGTCCTTCAAGCCCGCATCGAGCTGCACTACCGGCTGGCGCTGCCGCCGGCCTGTTTCCTGTTGGCTCTGATAGGGATTCCGCTCGGTATATCTTCGCGCAAGGGTGGCAAATCGGGCGCTTTCGTTATGACAGTGGCGCTGGCGTTTGTGTATTGGATGGGGCTCATCGCCGCCCAGGGTCTGGCGAAGCAACGCGCGCTTCCGGTGGGAATCGCCATGTGGATTCCGAATGCAATTTTCGCGGTGGTCGGGTTGATCCTGTTGACGCAGTTGGAGCGTCCGGGCGACCGGGACTTGATCGGCGTGATCACCGCCTGGATCGGTGCTGCCTGGGCCCGCGTGCGCGGAACGATGCCGCTAGCTGCCGCGCAGTTGCGTGCCCGCAGACGAGCTTGGCGCATGTTTCTGTTTCCGCAGGTGGTGGATAGCTACGTGCTGAAAAGTTTCCTGTTCTGGTTCGCGCTGCTGCTGATCGGCTTCGTGTTGATGACGCACGTCTACACGTTCTTCGATTTGCTGAGCGACATTGTGAAGAATCACATCCGGATGTTCCGGGTGCTCACCTACCTGTTCTTCCTGACGCCGCAACTGATCTTCGATTCGGCGCCGATCAGCGTGCTGGTGGCGGTGCTGATTACTTTCGGCGTTCTCACCAAACACAACGAGATCACGGCCCTGAAAGCGAGCGGCGTGAGTCTGTATCGCCTGGCCGTGCCGGTGCTGGGGGCGGCGCTGTTGATGAGCGGCGGCTTGTTTGCTTTCGCTCACTATTACGTGCCGGACGCAAATCGCAGGCAGGACGCGATCCGCAAGGAGATCAAGGGAAAGGCCGTCCAGACGTATCTGCATCCGGACCGGCATTGGGTGTTCGATCCTGGCTTGAACAACGATCCGCGCGTCTTCTATTTCAGGTACAACATTGACGGCGAGCAAAAGGTGATGTGGGGGCCCCAAGTGTTCGAGCTGGATCCAAACGATTTTCGCGTTCATAAACACATCTCGGCGGAGAAGGCGCGTTGGGAGCCGGCGTTGCACACCTGGATTTTCGAGAACGGATGGAGCCGCGAAGATCCCGGAGGGCGGCGCGAACAGTTCAAGAATTTCTCGGGCCAGGCTACCACGTTTAAAGAGATCTACGAACGGCCGGATTACTTCCTGCAGGAGGTTCTCCAAGACCAGCAGATGAATTACCAGCAACTGGCCGCCTACATTCGCGACTTGAAGCGGAGCGGCATCGACACCATTACCCTGCAGGTGAGTTTTTACCGCAAGTTCGCCGTGCCGTTGTTCGCGCTGGTGATGGCGCTGATCGCGGTGCCGTTTGCGTTCCTGACGGGAAGTCGTAGCGCGATGGCGGGGGTGGGCGTTAGCTTTGGGATCGCGATCGCCTATTGGGCAATTGGCCGGCTGTTTGAGCAGATGGGAGACGTGAACTTGTTGCCGGCGGTGATCGCGGCGTGGTCGCCCGACGTTTTGTTCGCGACGGCGGGGATGTATTTTTTCACCCGGATGCGAACGTAGGTTTTGATCTGCGTTAATCCGTGTTCATCAGTGGCTAGCCACCACCTTCTCCAAATCATCCGCGGCTTTGCCGATTGCGGCCGCGACATTCTCCAGTACCTGACCAACCGTGGGAACCTGGGCGTTAGCTTCCTTCCATTTCTCCTGATCCATGTATTCTCGAACGGCCGCAATCGGCTTGGCCCCGTAACCGGTGTAGGCGCCGGGAGCGTAGATCTGATGCTTGAACCATGGGCGCTCCGGCAGGCCTTTCTCAACCAAAAACGTCCCCTGAATCTGCATTAGCTCCGCGTTCAGAGCGGCGGCGGTCTGGGGCGGCAAACTGGTTCCCGCGGTCTGCCATTTAGCAAAGGCCGACTGGTAACGTTCCGCGCTGTTCTTGATCGCCTCCACTCCATTCAGCAGCGGGGCGAAGTTCATGAACGGTGGTACCGTCTTCGACGGCGGAGGAACGTAGGTATGACGCGGGTCGGCTGTAGCCGTGAACACGCCTTCCTTCAGCTCCAGATTGCGCTCTGCGATTTCTTCCTGTTTGTCTTTCAGCAGCTTCTCCAGGTCTTGCACATACCGTCCGATGGTCTCAGCCTCCGCGTTGTACTCGTAGGGAATCAACTCGGCATCCGCCAATCGCATCACCGCGGTCCCTCCGGTTTCGGCCAACGCGCGGCCGTACGAGAAATCGGTATCCATAAACTTGGTGTACCAGGCGAAATCGTCATAGATGGAATGGTAGGCGTCGCCGTCGTCCTCTCCTCCGTACCCGATGTTAAGAGCGGAGATGCCCGCGTAATCCAGAAATGACGTGTAATCCGAGCCATCGCCCAACGCACTGATCCGTACATCGTTGCTTTTTCTGATCTCAGCCCGCTCCTCGGCGTTGTGCGCTCCGGAAATTTGCGACAGGCGCCGTCGTTGCTGGACTGTGATGTGTTTCTCCGGATCTTGAATCTCGCTGCTTACATCGTTGATGAGGCGTTGTAAATCGTGCGAGCCCCCGGCGTAGAAATAGCCTCTGTCATTGGTGTCGGAATTGATGTAAGCAACCGCGTGCTTCTGCAGTTCATCGCGATGGGTTTCCACCCACTCGGTTGAGCCCAGCAACCCCGGCTCCTCGCCATCCCACGCGCACAGGATGATGGTCCGCCTTGGATTCCAGCCCTGTTTATGGAGCTCGCCGAGCACGCGGCCTTCTTCCAAGACCGCGACCATGCCGGAGATGGGATCCTCCGCGCCATTGACCCAGGCATCGTAGTGATTTCCACGGATCACCCACTCGTCGGGCGCATCCGACTCCGCGCAGGGTTGCAATCACGTCGTTCACCGGCTTCAAGTCCCAGTTCGAAGTTACTTTTAGATGAACTTTCGCGGGTCCAGGGCCAACGTGATAGGTAATGGGCAAGGCTCCTCGCCACGCCTCCGGAGCAACCGGTCCCTGCAAGGCGGAAAGCAGCGGCAACGCATCGGCATAGGAGATGGGGAGCACGGGAATCTTAGTGATAATTTTTGAGTCTTTGATAGCCAGCCGCTTAGCATCCGCAGTAGCGCCGACTCCTGGGGTCAGCGGGTCGCCGGGATAGTCCGTGTCATTGACGCCGCCCCTTTGCACGCCTCCGCTCGGCCGCCAACCGCCCTTGGGATAGTCGTCGCCGTTGAAGAAGCCATCCTCCTTAGGATCGGAGTAGATGATGCACCCGATAGCCTCGTGCTCGGCCGCAACCTTGGGCTTGATACCACGCCAGCCGCCGCCATAGCGCGCGATCACGATGGCTCCTTTGACGGAGATTCCGAGACGGTCCAGCTGTTCGTAATCCTCGCGATTTCCGAAGTTGACGTAGACCAGCGGCGCGGTCACGTCTCCGTCAATCGAGTACGCGTTATAGGTCGGCAACTGTTCGGCGGTCTGACTGGAGGTCGGATCGCCAGGGACTGCAGGTTCCTCCAGTTTGGCCCGGAACTTAGTCGGCTCGATCATTTCGACCACACGCTCTTTGGGAGTCGGGAAAAGCACCTGGAAGCTTTCGATGTGGGCGTCAAATCCCCATTCTTTGAACTTGGAGAGCATCCAGTCCGCATTCTTCTTGTTGTAGTCAGAGCCCACAAAGTGCGGATGGGCAGTCAGAAGCTGCATATTCTGACGCAGGTTGTCGGGAACGATGGCGGCCTGGAGTTTCGCCTCCCAGTCGCGCTCTGTCTTTGAAGATTGCCCCGAATAGCCGGCTAGAGTTTGCGGGGATTGTGCAAACGTATATTGAGCAGTCGTAAGTATTGCGAGATAAGCGACCAGAGAGCGCTGTGAAATCAATAGAACCTCCGCGATGTCCCAGTCTACAATGGCCGGAACATCGCGGAGTTGTATTTTGAGCGACGGAGGTGGATATTGCAAGCGCCGGACGCTTACTGCGTCTGTTTCGGCGATGGTCCGATGGGTGTACCGATAATGTCGCCCGAGACCACCATCTCCACGCGCCGGTTCTTCTGACGACCCGCAGCCGTATCGTTTGAGGCCACCGGATTGTCCTTGCCGTAGCCCTTCGCGGAGATATTGTCGGGCGCGATGCCTTCGCCGATCAGATAGCTGCGGACGCCGCCCGCGCGCTCGTCGGAAAGCTTCAGGTTGTACTCTTCGCTTCCGATGCTGTCGGTGTAGCCATCCACTTCAAGCGTCAGGCCGGGATGCGAGAGGATGATGCCCGAGATCTTAGCGAGCTTTTCCCGCGCGGCCGGACGCAGAGTGTACTTGTTGAAGTCGAACAAAACGTCCGACATGTTGACGATCAAGCCGCGGGCCGAGTCGCGAGTTTCCAGGATCACGTTAAATTGCTGGAGCAACTGTTGGCGAAGTTGCTGCTGCGCCTGCTCGGATTGAGCGCGCAAGCGGTCGGCTTCCTGCGCTTTTTGCTCGGCCTGTTGTGCCTGTAAACGGGCTTGATCGGCGAGCTGCTGCTGTTCCTGCGCCGAGAGCCTGGCCTGTTCTGCTTGCAGACGAGCCGCTTGCTCCTGGGCGCGCGCCGATTCGGCGGCGGCACGGTCTTCTGCGGCTTTTCGCGCCTCTTCGGCCGCCTGGCGGGCTGACTCAGCAGCCTGTGCGTCGGCGACGGCCTTTTGACGGGCGGCTTCATCGGCTGCTGCTCGAGCGGCAGCTTCGCGGTTCGCGGCTGCCTGCTTCTCAAGCGTGATGCGTTCGTCTTCCTGCCGCTTCAACGCCAATAACCGGGCTGTCTCGGCGTTTTGCACCGCTTCGCGCGACGTCATGATCACCGGCTTGGAGCCAGCCTTGCGAGCCTGGTAAGCTTCAGCCTGGCGGAGCAAATTGTCGGCGCTCGCATAAGTGTCCTGCGCATATTTATCCGCGTTGGCCACTTGTGCGATCTGCACGGCGTTCTCAGCCTCCAGCAACTCGAGAGGCACGGCCTTGTCAGTCTTCACGGCGTGAAATCTTCCGGGTGTTCCGGTCATGGTGTACGTGCCGCGCTGCAGCAGATCATATTTCACGCTGGTCTGCTCGATCTTGCCGACCGTGTCCTCGCGAATGATGTTCTCCATCACGACCACGTCGCTCGGTTGAGAAACGCCGAAGTATGGTTCGGCGGTCACGATGAGCGCGAAAGCCTGCAAGTCCGTGGTGACGTCCAAATGCGAGTTGCCGCCGTCGAGAACCACTTCGCCCAAATTCTTCGAGCGCCCTTCCGGAGTGATGGCCCACAGGACATACGTCAAAAACTCGGGGCCATATTGGGATGCCGGCAGCAGCTTGTGCATCTCGGTCTTCACTTCGATATACCCCGGCCTACTGTTGACGTCGGCGTGTCCGACAGCGTCTGGCGCCAAAGGGGTGCCGCGCAAATCAACTTTCGTCCAACCGCTGCGATGACGGTAGCTGACGGCATTGGTGGTCCGTTCAACCACCGTTACGCGGAAGATCGGGGTGCCGTTGGGAGCGGGCGGCGGTGGTGGACCTTGCGCCCAGATAACTCCTGAAATAAAAATAAGGCAAGTCGGTACGATTGAAGTCAGTTTACTCATGTTGCAATTCTCCTCGGCCCTGTAACACTGCTTGGAAGTGAGCAACCTGGATGCCAACAGCGAATGACTTTGTTATCTATGCGATCAGGTTCTGGGGAGTTGGAAAATTTTTCAGGATCAGGTCCTGGAATGCGATGGTATACTTGTAAAGAGTTGTAACCGAGCGGGTGAAATACGTGGCGCAGTACTTAGTACGGGTCCGCAGTTTCGGCCTTCTTCCTTCCTGCATTACTCTAGCCTGTCTTGCTCTCGTTGGGTTGCTGTTTGCGGCTCCGCAAGCTAGGTCGGCGGACGACTCCTGTCGCTATCACGCCTCGGGTCAAAACCACGGACAAAGATCCGAAACCGGTGGATCTGCGGTCGGACCGGCTTCGCGTCGACACGACCTTGGTGCAGATCAATGTGACCGTGACGGATCCGTTGAACCGGTTCGTCACCGGCTTGGAGAAAGAGCATTTCAAGCTGTTCGAGGACAAGATTGAGCAGAAGATCCTGGACTTTTCAGCCGAGGACGCTCCGCTTTCCATCGGCCTGGTGTTCGATACCAGCGGCAGCATGGGTCCCAAGCTCCAGAAGTCGCGGCAGGCGGCGGTGCAATTTTTCAAAACCGCGAATCCGGAAGACGAATTTTTCCTGATCGAGTTCAACGACCGCCCGGATCTGGTAGTTCCGTTTACGGCCGACACCGGGGAGATACAGAACCGCTTGGAATTCGCGCAATCGAAGGGAAAAACCGCCCTGCTGGATGGCGTCTATATGGCCATGAACCAGATGAAGAAGGCGCGGAATCCTCGCAAAGCGATCTTGATCATCTCCGACGGCGGAGACAACAACAGCCGCTATACTGAGAGTGAGATCAAGAACGCGGTTCGGGAAGCGGATGTGCAGATCTATGGGATCGGCATCTTCGAGCCCATTGGATCGCGCGGGCGCACTCCGGAAGAGCAGATGGGCCCAGGGCTGTTGAGTGAAGTGGCTGAGCTGACAGGCGGCCGCAGTTATAATGTGGAGAATCTGAACGAACTTGCCGATATTGCAGCTAAGATTGGGATCGAACTTCGCAATCAATACGTGCTGTACTACAGCTCCAGCAACCCAGACGCGTGACGGCAAGTACCGGCACGTCAACGTCAAGCTGGCGCAGCCGCGCGGGCTGCCTCCACTCAAAGCGTTTTTCCGCCTCGGGTACTATGCGCCGACTCAGTAGCTTCCTGGTTTTGTGCGGCCTGATTTTGCGCGGACTGGTTTCGGCACAGAGCACACCACCACCGGCCGGCGCCCAGCCTGAAGAGCCGACTTTCAGCGTTGGCACGCGCCTGGTGGTGCTGCCAGTCAGCGTGCTGGACAAGAGCGGCAAGCTGATCACGGATTTGCAGCAAAAATCATTCAAGGTTTTCGAGAACGGGATCGAGCAGCCGATCAAGATATTCCGGCGCGAGGATGTGCCGATTTCGCTCGGGATCATCGTCGATAACAGCGGCAGCATGCGGGAGAAGCGGCAGAAGGTGGAGGCCGCTTCGCTGGATCTGGTGAAGGCTTCCAATCCTCAAGACGAGGTGTTCATCGTCAATTTCAACGACGACGCGTATCTGGACGTGCCGTTCACCAACGACATCAAGAAGATGGAAGAAGGCATCGCGCGCATCGATTCACGCGGAGGAACGGCCATGCGGGATGCCATCACCATGTCGATGGATTACATGCGCAAGGACGGCAAGCGGCAGAAGAAAGTGTTGCTGGTAATCACCGATGGCAACGACAACGCCAGCAATATCAGCCTGGAGAAACTGGTGAACCGCGCTCAGCAGAACGAGGTTCTGGTGTATGCCATCGGGCTGCTAAACGAAGAAGAGCGGCGCGAGGCACGGCTGGCTAAGCGCGCCCTGGATACCATCAGTCACGATTCGGGAGGCCTCGCGTTCTATCCCAAGGGCGCTTCCGACGTGGACGCGATCGCGCTGCAAGTGGCGCACGAAATCCGAAATCAATACACCATCGCCTACTCGCCGACCGTTCCGCAGATGGACGGCAGCTTCCGCCAAATCAAAGTTACGGTGAACGGCCCTGGGCACGCGGTGGTTCGCACCAGGACCGGCTACTACGCAACTCCGGATATCGGGGCCCAAGAAGGCGCAGGACTCGGGATCCAAGAAGGCCGTGAGCCAGCTCCCCTGATGCTGCGCTTTCTGTGGCGCGCTACGCGGGGCTACCGGTTGTGCCCCTGGCGCAGCCCCTATTTGCGCTGGCGCATGGAAACTTACTGGGGCGTTCCCGCCGAGAAAATCGCGTTTGGCGATTTCTGGCGCTTTGCATGGGACCATCGCGCGGATTTAAAGCGCTACCTGGATTGGGTGGACCGGATGCGGTGAGCTCCGGCGAGGGCGTCCGCCCTACTTGCCGAAGTATTCGTCGTTCAGCGTGACAGGCGTCTGGGCCTTGATCTTCTCCATCTCGTCCTTCGCGATTTTCGGCTTGAGCTGCTTTTCGATGTCGGGCTTGGCTTCTTCGAAAGTCTTGGAGGTGCGCGATGAGATCTTGATGAGGTGATACCCGAACTGCGTTTTTACCGGCTCGCTCACTTGGCCGACTGGCGCCGTGAACGCCGCTTCGTCGAACGGCTTGACCATTCTGTCCGTGCTGAAGCTGCCTAAGTCGCCGCCCTTGGCGGCCGGACCGGTATCGTCGGACTCGGCCTTGGCGAGGGTGGCGAAGTCGGCACCCGCCACAATCTTGGCTGCGATGTCCTGCGCCTTGGCAAGCGCTTCTGGCTCGGTCAGATCTTTCTCATTGGGTTTCAGGGGAACAGAGGATCCTTTGAAGCGGATCAGAATATGGCTTCCTTTGGCCTCCTCGAATTCGCTCTTATGCGCATCGTAGTAAGCGCGAAGATCCAGATCGGTGAATTGAGCTTGTTCGTTAACTTTCTTGGCCAGCAGGTTAGCTAGGACGCTGTCGGTCTGGATGGCGATCATTTCTTTGGTTTCGGGGCTTTGGTCCAGCATGCGCTTGCGCGCTTCTTGCGCCATCGACTTTCGAGATCGCCATATTGTTCGGCGACCTTGCGCTTGTCGGCGGGCGTGGTAGCGGCGCGTCCGTTTTGCGCCAGGGAGGCGAGCAATAGCTCAAATTGAGCCCGGGTGATCTTCCGTTCGCCGATAGTGAGAACTACAGCGTCCGGGGCCACGGTGCTCGCGGGCGCGACTGCCGGGGTTGGGGAGGCCGCGGGAGTTGATGGACTGAGACGTGCTGCGGGTTTCGGTGCAGCGCCAGTGGCGGGAGAAGAAGGCTGCTGGGCATTAGCTGGAACTACAGCGGCAGCGGCGGCTGCGAGGCCGGAAAACACGATTACACGAGTGAATACAGGGAATTTCATGGATGCTTTTATTGTAGCCCGTTACGATTCGCAGGCGCAGGTATTCCCGGCTAAAATGGACCCGTGCCGCTTTTCGGAGGAATCGAAGCCGGAGGATCGAAGTTTGTGTGCGCCGTCGGAAGCGGGCCGGCGGACATCCAGACGTTGGAATTCCCAACCACCCAGCCCAGTGAAACCATCGCGCGGGCGGTAGATTTCCTTCGCGCCCACGCACCCCTGGCGGCGGTTGGGATCGCGTCCTTCGGGCCCATCGATCCGAACCCAAAATCGCCCACTTTTGGGTACATCACCTCCACGCCGAAAGGAGATTGGAGGAACTGCGACTTTGCCGGCGCGGTGGGCCGGGCGCTCGGCGTGCCGGTCGCGTTTGATACCGACGTGAATGCCGCCGCGCTGGCCGAATTCCGTTGGGGCGCGGGACGCGGACTCGGCAGTTTCATCTACGTGACGGTCGGCACCGGAATCGGCGGGGGCGCAATGGTGGATGGGCGGTTGCTTCACGGACGCTCGCACCCCGAGATGGGACACGTTCGAATCCCTCACGATATCGGCTCCGCGATCGTTTTGCCGGCAACTGTCCGTACCACGGCGATTGCCTGGAGGGGCTGGCGGCAGGACCGGCAATCGAGGCACGTTGGGGCCAGCCGGCGCGCCTGCTTCCGGACGGTCACGCGGCTTGGGATCTGGAGGCGGAATACCTGGCGCTCGGCATCCTGAGCTGGACGTGCACGCTCGCGCCGGAGCGCATAATTTTAGGCGGCGGGGTAATGGGACGCGAGGAACTGTTCCCGAAAATCAGGGGTCGCTTGGCGGAATTGCTGAACGGCTATATGGAGCCGCCCGATCTGGCTGCACCGGAACTTGGGCCGCGCGCGGGCGTCCTGGGCGCCATCGCATTGGCCGACGGCCTTCCACGCTAGCAGGCAGTTTCGCGTCATAATTGATGGTCATGGAGCAGCTTCGTAAACGCCGCGCCGGCGGGCTTCTCGCTGATCGAGCTTCTGATCGTCATTGCGATCATCCTGATTATTCTGGCGATCGCCGTTCCCAAGTTGGGGAGCGCGCGCATGAATGCCAGCGAGATGGCTGTATACAAGGAATTACAGACCATCAACACAATGCAGACCCAGTACATGTCTCAATTCGGAAGATTTGCAACTACGCTGGCCGAACTCGGGCCTCCCACCAGCGGTGGACCTGGACCGCAAGCCGCCGACCTGATACCAGCTTCGCTCGCGACCGGTGAGAAAGACGGTTACATTTTCACCATGACGGCGACGCCCACCGGCTATACGCTTAATGCGAATCCGAAGGTTTACAACACGTCTGGCCGGCGCACCTTCTACACCGATCAGACCATGACCTACCATCAAAATTGGTCAGCGGAACCGGCGAACGCCAGCAGCGCTGAAATCAAGTAGGTCTGCTCCCGCGCCGGCGACAATGCCGTTGGCTCAAATTGTCACAAAATCGGCACAAATTAGCCCGCACATAACTTAGCGAAATGTTCAGTTGTGGGATACGGGTGTCCTCTTCTGGGAATAGTGCGTCTACGTGCATTTTTGTGCAAACGAAACCACTACCGCGCACGTACAAGGGTTTATGAAACCCGGTGAGCAGATCTCCAAGACGAGTGGCGCGTGTCCGGTGACGGATGCAGGGGGAAGCACGATTCGCCGCCGCGATATCGCGGGGTTTTCGCTTACGGAGGCCGTCTATGCCGCGGGCGTTTCACTCGCCCGGCATTGTCATGCGAACGCTTACCTCACGCTCGTTCTGTCTGGAAGCTATAGCGAAAAGTACGAGCATCGCGAGTTCATCTGGGGCGAGGGCGCGCTGCATCTTTTGCCGGCGGGCGAGCGTCACGAAAACAATTTCGCCACCGCGGTGCACTGTCTACGTGTGAAGATCGATGCGCAGGCATTTGAGCGAATGAGCGACGACAGCCGGCGGGTATTGTCGAGCCCGCACGAAGTCGCGGGTCCGTTATCGGCATGGCTCGCGAGCCGGATGCTGCGCGAGTTCAGGGAACAAGACGACGTGGCTCCGCTGGCCATGGAAGGCGTGCTGCTGGAGATGCTTGCCGAGAGCGCGCGAAGCTCCGATGCAAGCTCTGAATCGTCTGCGCCAGCGTGGCTGCGGCGCGTGCGGGAAGCGCTAGACGAATCGTATCTTCTCGCGCCCGGCCTAACCGATTTGGCGGCCGTGGGCGGCGTGCATCCGGTGCATTTGTCGCGCGAATTCCGCAAGCGCTACCGAATCACCATTGGAGAGTACATACGCAAGCGGCGGATCGAGCATGCCAGCGGGCTGTTGACGAATTCCGAAATGCCGATGGCCGCGATCGCCAGCACGTGCGGATTTTCCGATCAGAGCCACTTCTGCGCCCTCTTCAAAAAGTATTCGGGGATGACGCCCGCGAAGTTTCGGGACTTGTCGGAGCGCCCGCGGCCGGCTGAGCTTAAGCTCGTCGGACATTAGACCCACCAGGCTTTGGCCGGTGGGTCACTGATCACGATGTTGTTGAGGAATGCCGCGGCTTTTGTCAGACCTTCCTCGGGCGACAGCAATGAATCCTCGTGCTCGATGGATAGAACGTAATCGTATCCGTACATGCGCAACGTGGAGATGAACTCCTTCCACCAGCCATCGTCATGGCCGTATCCCACTGTGCGGAAAATCCAGGAACGGTTTCGCTCGTCGGTGTACTTCTTGGTATCCAGCACGCCTGTGCGCGGAAGATTCGCGGGATAGAGCTGGGTGTCCTTGGCGTGGACGTGGAAGATGGAATCGCCGAGAATGCGAATCGCCTCGATCGGATCGATGCCCTGCCAGAACATATGGCTGGGATCGTAATTGCAGCCGATCGCGTGGCCGGCGATGGCGCGCAGCTTCAGAAGAGTCTCCGGGCTGTAGACGACAAAGCCGGGGTGCATCTCGATTGCGATTTTGACGCCGTGATCCTTCGCGAACTGCGCGTGTTTGGTCCAATAGGGCGCGACCTTCTTTTCCCATTGCCATTCCAGGACCTCCAGATACTCGGGTGGCCACGGACAGGTGATCCAGTTGGGATACTTGGCCCGATTGCTGTCGCCGGGACATCCGGAGAAATCGACCACTACGGAGACGCCGAGCCGTTCGGCCAGGCGAATGGTCTTACGGCTGGTTTCTTGAAAGGCCTTCGCCAAGGCCGGATTCGGATGCAGTGGATTTCCGTGGCAGCTCAGCGCACTGATGGAAAAGCCCCGATCCTTGAGCTTCTGCTGGAATTCGCGCAGCCCCTGGCGATCGTTGAGCATCGACAGCGGACAATGCGGGTCGCCTGGGTAGTTGCCGGTGCCGAGCTCCACGGTGTGAATGCCAAGGCTCTGTAGTTTCTCGAGAACCTGGACTAACGGGAGCTGGCTGAGGAGGGGAGTGAAGACACCGATTTTCATCGAAAGATCATTATACGGACGCCCAGGGACGGAAGGCGCCGCCATGTGCGGTCGGAGGTAACGGCGGTTGCCCGGAGTTGTTTCGCTAAGGTGAGGCACGCGCGATCGCCTAGCGAAAGGCCATGCGATTTATTGAACTGAGTAAACTCAGCGCTCCGATATGCCATGTCTTCAGACCAATCTTCGACCTTCAGTTCCAACTTTCCCAGCGACGCTCGTACCTCTGCCGGGGAGAATCCCTTTTCCAGGAGTTTATTGGCTGTTTCGGCGAGATTGACCGCGCTAACTGCAGAGTGCGCCAGCAGTTCCAACACGCCTTCAAAACCGGATTCCAGGCTCACCAAAGCAATGAGGGCCGTGGAGTCCAAAATGTATTCAATCATCGCGCTCGCGGCGAGCTTCCCTGCGACGATCCTTTATGATCTCGTCGGACCAGAGCACTCCTGCAGGCCTGCGCTTGGAGAAGAATTCCTGCACTTCCCGGATTACGTCAGCGCGCGTCTTGAGTACCAGTTGCTGTTTCTCCAATTTGGCAACTAGTTGCGAGTCTTTGCGCAGGTTCATCTGTTTGCGCACCTTTGCCGGGAGCAGAATCCTCCCCGAGCCATCTACCTTGACGGTGAATTGTTCCATCGTGCCAATTTTACCAAATCTGGCAGGTTCCCTTGGTCTGCCAGAACATCGCTAGCCCGCCGTACTCCGATGCTCGATGCCCAATTGCTGGCATTTCTTGTACAGATGGCTGCGCTCGAGGCCCAGCGCCTTCGCGGTGTCCGTCATTTTGTAATTGTGCTTCTTGAGTTCGGCCAGGATGAGGTCGCGCTCATGCGCGTCCATTCTTTCGGAAAGTGGTCCTTCGGATAGCGCTCCACTGCCGGCAGCGGTGGTTGGCGCGCTCGTGTCGATGGGAAGGGCGAGGCGGGCGGTGGCGGCGTCGATGCGGTCGTCGGCCAGCAGCAATAGCCGCTCCACTACATTGCGGAGCTCGCGCACGTTGCCGGGCCAAGTGTAGCGCTCCAGCTCGGCGTAAGCTTCGGCGGCAATTTCCCGCGGTTTCCAATCGTTTTGCTCGGCCACCGCTAGCGCAAAAAAGTCTACAAGCAGCCGGATATCCTCGCGGCGCTCGCGCAGTGGCGGCAGCAGAATGGGGAAGACGAAGATGCGATGGTACAGGTCCTGGCGGAATTCGCCTTTGCGAACCAGCTCCTCCAGATTCCTGTGCGTAGCCACGATCACTCGGACATCCACAGGGATGGTCCGGTCGCTGCCGATCCGCTCAACTTCTTTCTGCTCCAGAACGCGCAGCAGCTTGGCCTGCATCAACGCGGGCATGTCGCCGATCTCATCCAAAAATAGCGTGCCGCCGTGCGCCTGTTCGAACTTGCCCGCATGCCGCGTGGCTGCTCCAGTGAAAGCGCCTTTCTCGTGGCCGAAGAGCTCAGATTCGATCAGCTCGGCGGGCACGGCCGCGCAGTTGAGGGTGATGAACGGACCCGTGCGCCTCGCGCTCTTTTCGTGCAGGGTGCGCGCGATCAGCTCCTTGCCTGCGCCGGTTTCGCCAAGAATGACGACACGCGTCTCACTCGCCGCCACGCGCTCCACCTTCGCCATCACGCTTTGCATGGCGGATGATTTCCAAATCAGTTCCTGCTTGCCCGCGCGCTGCCGGAGCCGCCGGTTTTCGTCTTCCAGGCGGGAAAGCTTCACCGTGTTCTCCACCGTGACCAGGAGTTTCTCGGTGGAGAGCGGTTTCTCCAGGAAATCGACCGCGCCCAGCCGCGTGGCCCGCACCGCCATCTCGATACTGGCTTGTCCCGAGATCATCACCACTGGCGTGGGCACGCCGGCGGACTTCAGATCAGCCAGCAGCGTGAGGCCGTCCTTGCCCGGCATCACGACATCGGAGAGAATGACATCGAATCGCTGCGATTTCGCAAGCTCCAGGGCGCGATCGGCTTGATCGCACACCACCGCTTCATGCCCGGCCAGACGGAAAGCCCGCGCGAGCGATGCCAGCGTATTCGCGTCGTCATCCACTAAGAGAAGTTTGCTCATGGCATCAGCTCGATGCGACTTTCAGCTCAATGCGAAATGTCGCACCTTTTCCGGGTTCGCTCCGCACCGTGATAGTGCCTTTATGATCGCTCACAACCGATTGCACAATGGCCAACCCCAGCCCCGTGCCGTGCAGCTTAGTGGTGTAGTAGGGCGTGAACAACCGATTGCATTCTTCGGGCGTTAATCCTTCGCCGGTATCCGAAACTTCCACCGCTATCTTGCCATCCGAGCGCGCCGTGCGGACCGTGAGTTGACCTCCGCCCGGCATGGCGTCGAGCGCGTTCAACACCAAGTTGCGCAGCGCACGCCGCAATTGGTCGGGATCGGCGGCAAGGTCGCCCAAATCTTCCGCAAGCACCAGGTTCGTCTCCACCGCCGGCCTTCCCGGAGCATGCAGTTGTGGCTCGAATAGCTGGATTACCTCGCGCGCGATTTGATTGATGTCGACCGATTCCAACTGCGGTGCAGGCATTTTGGCGAAATCGCTGAAGCGCCCGATGATGGTCTTCAGATGGCCGAGCTCAGCCAGCAGCGTAGACGTGCTTTCGCGAAAGACTTCATCGAACTGTTCGGGCGAAGCGTCGCGCGCGCGTTGCAGATTCTCGATGGTAATTTGCAAGGGAAAAAGCGGGTTCTTCAGCTCGTGCGCCAGACGCCGCGCCAGTTCACGCCAAGCGGCGACGCGCTCGGCCTGGATCATGCGATCGCGCTGTTCCACCAGTTGCTCGGTCATCCGGTTGAAGTCGCGCGCCAATTGTCCGATCTCATCCGGGGAAGATACAACGGCCCGCGTGTCCCAGTTCCCAACGGCGACCTCGCGAACGCTCGATGTCAATCCGCGTAAAGGACGCGTGACGCGCGATGCGGTCCAGAAGCTGAGCAAGAGCCCAAGTAGTACGCCAGCGGCGCCCACAATGGCGGCGGTTCCCTGAATATATTTCTTGAGACCAGCTAATTCCGCGCGAGAGCTCTCGACCAGCAGAGTCGCGAGCAGTTGATTGTCGCGCCCGTGCAGAGGGATCGCCGTAATGGTGGCGTCCGAGTTGGCACGCGTGACCTCGCCGGGTTGGCTAATGAGCCGCACTCGCATGCCTTCCGAGCGGGGCAGGGAATCGATGAACTCCTGGTCGAGACGGCGTCCGCCAACGATGTACAGCATGCCATCTCCGGCTTTCACAGTACGCACCGTGATCAATGCGAGCGCCTGACCATCCGACAATTCCTCCTTCTTCAAGAACACACCTTGTGATTTCCAGTCGGGAGCTGCCGTCAGCCAGTCCTCTTTGTAGCCGAAGCGGGCCGGCCACTCGGCCGAGCTGATGATGACGGCGTCGGGGCCCACCAGTTCGAGGAAATCGAGCGACTGTTCCCGCGCGAGGGTTTGCGCCTCAGCGAAATACGGCGATGTATCGGCGTGTGCGCCAAGATTGAAAGCCAGGCGCTGGACATCGTCGGAATCGGCGACTGCTTCGACGCGCCGCGCTACCTCAACGCCCCTGCGATCGAATTCGCGCTGAAATTGGTTGACGAGCGCGGCCGTGCGCTGCGAGTCCCGGCGCTCGAACGATTGCGTCACCAGCGTGGAAACCACCGCCGCAACAATCCACACCGACAGAACCGCAGTGGCGGCGATGCTGATGAAGACCTTGGTTCGGAAGCTCACGGTTGCAACCAAACGTCGTCCAAATGCAGAGCAAACGTATCGGATTTCGAAGACTCGAAGTGGACTCGAGGACCGATACCGTAAGTCTCCCTCAGAAACACAAGCGGAATCACGCGATCCAAAAGCGAGCGCTCGGCTTCGTATAAAGCTTCGGGTTTGCTGGCATCGACGTGCCCAGCGCCCAGCGCGGCCGCGATCCGCCCGAGTTCCGTTGCGGCATCCCTGGATTCGAGCGGCAATTCGATCACGCGTAGATTGGCGCCTGGGTTGTTCAGGGTGTTTAGTGTTGGCTGGATCGTGATCCCCGCGTCGCGGGCATTCAAGGCAACGCGCTCGGCGACCGAGCGCAAGAAGATATCGTTCGCCGGGTAGCTGAGACTCACCGTCCCAAGTCGCAGTGCAGAGACGAGTTGCTTCGCGCGTTGTAGATCGGACGCCGATTGGAACAAAAACGCGTAGCCGCTGACCCATTGCGGAAGCAGGCTGAAAGCCGCTTCGCCCTTGCGTTGCGCGAGCACATTGACGATGGGCGCACGATCCACCGCAAGCGCAATCGCCTGCAGCAACTGCGCGCTTCCGCCGGTAATGGCCACTAGCGTACGCGGCGCGGACGACCAGGTCGAGATGTCTTCGGGAAGTATGCGGTGGGCAGGGCCAACGGGGATATCGAATATGTCAGCGCGCCCGCGTGTCGTGCCAAAATCCATCGTGACCGAATCCAGGTATGGCCGCCCGTTCCAGTAATCCTCGAATGCTGACAATACCAGGCGATGCCCCGGTTCCCAAGCCGTCACGCGGAACGGTCCGGTCCCAATCAGCGAATTAGCTTTGCTCTGCCGGAAGACCGTGGCGTCCGGCGCGGCGAGATCCTGGAGCAGATCCGGCATCGCGACGCTCGATTGAATGACGATCGCTTGGCCGCCTGTCTGGATGGATACGTCGGCGTACTTTTTCCTTAGGGCCGCGAGTAGCGACGGGGCGGCGCTCGCGCCATTCAACGGTTCCCCATCGTGAAACGTAACCTTGGGACGCAGCGAAAATCGCCAGCGCTTGAAATCGGCATCGTGCTGCCACGCGACGCATAAAACTGGCTCGATGCTGCCATGCGTGCCCAGGCGCACCAGCGGTTCGGTGATGGGAATCGCGAGAGCGGTATTCCATTGCGCTGGGTCAAGAGTGGTCCATGCAGCAGAGAGTTCAACCGTCAAGCTGCCGCCATAGTGGGGACGCGTGGCGGCAAGTGCGTTGGCAGTCGCGACGCTACTGAGGAGAGCAAGCCAGGCCCAGAAGGGACGCCTCATACTCTCCTGTTTGCGCGTTGTGAACCACAAGTGTCACTTGGCCGCGTGTTTCCGCGGGCCAGAGCGCGGTGACGGGACCGGGCAAAGGCAGCGCGTCGCTTTCCGCCACGGCTTGCGTCGTGTACGCCCGGACGCTGTCATGATCGGAGGTGCTTGAGGCGATTATGCCGCGGCAGGCGTTGTCGTCGATCGGCGCGATGTCACTGCCCCATCCCTCAGCTCCCCCGACGAGCCCATGGGCGGTGGTGTAAAAGGGAGCTTTCGCCGCGTCGGATTCGAGCAGATTCCTATCCGTAATCCAACGGACCTGAGCATCGGGCCAAGTTTCGTTTCCAGGCGCGCAGCTTACCTTCAGATCCGGTTGTAGCGAGCCAGTACAGGTTGCGCCCGGCAGGTAAGCTCGGAATCCATCGGGAGTGCTCTCGATGCGGCCGCGCGGATCGCGAGGAGTTGGTCGGGGGAGCACCAGCGACGCGCTGGCGCTAGGGGTCCAATTACCGCCGGAGAGGCGGAAGCTCGCGACTTTACTCGCACTCAGCACCAGCATCTGCGTATCGGAATCGAGCAGAATCATGTCTAGGATCGGTTCTGGCTGCGTCCAAAGAAATTTCTTCGTCAGAGTGATTCGCGGTTTGTCTTCGGCGGACGGGGGCGGGCTCCAGGGAAGCATCGCGATTTGCCGGCTGTCTCCGGAAGCTACTTCCGCCACAAACAGCAATCCCCGCGCGCTGTCTGAAAGCGTAATTCGCACGCGCGGCTCAGCGGACGCCGCGGCCGCTATCTCGATGCCGGCCTTCCGCAGCTCGGGTTCGAGCAGGCTGCGAAAGCTCGACCATTCCTCCGCCGGCAGCGCCGACAGATTTTGCAAATCGAGAGAAACGGTTGGGCGGCGCGGCAGCAGGGAGGCGGTACGGGACGCCAGTTGCGCCGCCGCTTCCGTCAGCGTCTGTCCCTGCAACGCGGTTCCCACTGCCAGACCAAACAATAGCGCGAACACGACGCGGAGCATCGGTCACATTATACTGTTCGCGCGTCACGAACCCCACCAGAAACTTGAGGCAGACGAATGCGAACAGCAGTGCGAGAGCGAGACTGAAGGCCAAACCCAGAGCGGCGGTCATCAGAAGCCTCCGGCGATAGCCGCGCTAGCTACGGCTACGGCTTCTGCTGGTTCATCAGTTATCAGGTCCACTTCGTCGCCCACGCGCACCAGTTCAAACAATTCCTCCACATCGCGATTTCGCATCCGGATGCATCCGTGCGATGCGGCGTGGCCGATGGACTCCGGTTGATTTGTTCCGTGGATGCCGTAGCCCTTGTAACCGAGGCCCATCCAGCGCGTGCCCACCGGATTGGACGGTCCGGGCTTTACCACCTTGCCATCGTGAGAATACCTGGGATTCGCAACGTGGCTGGCGATGTGAAAGCTGCCGGAGGGGCTCGGCGTGCTGTGCTTGCCGACGGCCACCGGATACACCTTCACCACTTTCCCGTCTTCCACCAGAACGATTCTGCGGGCGGCGAGATTGACGATCAGCCGGCGCGAGGGCGCGCTTTCCGCCAGCATTTCGGTTGAAGCTGCTATCAGGATTGCGAAGAATTTGATGGTCTGCACGCTTTTTCAGAGTGCAGGCCGGGTGCCTGCACCTAAGTTATAGAGGCGAAATGGGATAGGTTGGTTGATGGCGTGTCGGACGCTATACGACGTGTCAAAACACACACGTCGCTTTCACTTCCAAACCATGCTCTTTCGGTGCGTTAAAGCGTGATAAAGGCCAAAAAAAGCCGCAAAATTGACCATACAGAAGTAGAATGGCAAGCCGAGCGCCCGGGGACGGAGCTTCCCAGCGAGTCCGCAAGCAGCGAGGGTGTAGAAGGCTAACTGGGCATAGAGAAGTGCGCGGTAAACCGGCGAAGCGAGCAGGAACAAATTGGCCACCAGGGCCGCGAGCATGGCGAATGGCGCCAACAAGCGAAGAACTTTATGCGATAGGAAGAAGAACAGCGGCATCGGTTGCAGGGGCACGTTCCGAAGCTGTTGCAAGTTTCCGGTCATGATCCGGATGCGCCGCGCGAACCCGCTCATCTCTCGTGCTTCTTCCCAAACCATCGCGGCGGGTTCGTAGACTGCACGGAAGCCTCGCGACAGTACGGACACCGGAATCACGTAATCGTCGTTAATTGTTTCGGACGGAGGGTAAGGATATAACGTCTTGCGGATGGCGTGCAGTTGGCCGTGACCGCCGAGCGTGGATGCTAATTGCGACTCCTGGGTTTTCAGAAACGTCTCGTACTTCCAGTACAAGTTTTCTGACGCCCCGATGTTAACTTCTGCCGGCCGGACCACTTGATAACGCCCGCTGGCGGCACCGACAGTTGGATCGGCGAAGTTCTCAACTAGACGCAGTACTGAATCGGGCGCGAGCTTGGCCGAGGCGTCCGAGAAGACCACGATGTCACCGCGAAGTTCCGGGACTGCTGCGTTGAGCACGGACATTTTGCCGCGATTTTTCGCGAACGCCAGAACGCGCACCCGGCCGTTCTCGAAACGCCGTGCGATCGCCTCGGTTTCATCCGTTGATCCGTCGGAAGCGATCACGATCTCCAGCCGATCCGTCGGGTAATCCAGCGCGAGCGAGTTTCGGATTTTGGGTTCGATCACATGGGCTTCATTGTGGGCGGGTATGAGCAGCGATACCGACGGCTGTATCGACGCTTTCTTGACGGGGCGTCGAATGATTATACGCAGTCCTAGCAAGGCCAGCGGATAGCCGACATATGCGTATATCGGAACCGCGATTGCGATCCAAAAGATGGCTTCGGCGACCATTGATTAGGCCTAGGCCGCGCAGCTCTGCTCCGCTGTAGCGGCGAATTCCCGGAACCACAGTTCCAGCATCAAAAGCTTCCACAAATGGTGATGATTGTTGCGGCGTCCGCGGTCGTGTTCATGCAGGAGCTCCGCGACAAATTGCGGCGAAACCATGCCGCGCTCAAGAAACGCCCGGCTGGTTAAGTGGTCAAAAACGAAGCTTCGCAGCGGACCCCTGAACCAGGTGGCGAGCGGCACTCCAAAACCACGTTTGGGCTGGTTGAGCAGCGCCGGCGGTAAGCGATGCCCTAGCGCGCGAATGAAAATGTCTTTGCCGCGGTTGTTTCTCAGCTTCCAGGCGTGCGGGATTCGGAACGCCAATTCCGCCAATTCATGATCGAGCAGCGGACAACGGATCTCGAGCGAGTTCGCCATCGACATGCGATCCACCTTTACTAGCATGTCGCCAGTGAGCTTCGCGGTGGCTTCGAAGTACATGGCTTGAGTGAGAATATCGGAGCCTTCGGGGAGCAGATAGTGGGCCAATGTTCGCCTGAGAAACGCAGCGTCTAGCGGTGGCAGCGCCCACTCTGGCGTCAGCAGCCGCTCGATCAAGTACCGTGGTGAGGCGTTTTCAAAGTAACGTTCGAGAGCAGATGGCCGGCTGACCATTCGAAAATAGTTTTTCCCATACGCCGAGTATGGGAGCAGATCGGCCAGGCGCGACAGAAGCGACCGCACAGCGGAAGGCACGTAGTCCGCGCGGCGAAGCCGCTGAACTTGGAGAAAGCTCTCGTAACCGGCGAATAGCTCGTCGCCACCATCGCCGGTAAGTACAACCTTAACGTGCTGCGCCGCGAATTGGGAGACGAGATACGTCGGTATCGCCGAAGAATCACCAAAAGGTTCATCAAAATGGCGCACCAAGTTCGCGGTCAATTCGACAGAATCCGGCCGAACCATCAGCTCCCGATGCTCGGTATGATATTTGCGCGCCAGAGCAGCCGCCAAAGGAAGCTCGCTGAAGCCGGCTTCTTCAAAGCCGATCGAAAATGTTTTGATGGGATGCGGGCTTTGCAGCGCCATGGACGCCACTACCGAAGTGGAATCGATGCCGCCGCTCAAGAACGCGCCGATCGGAACATCCGAAAGCATGCGCATCTTGACGGCCTGGTCGAAGGTCCGGCGCACGGATTCGTGAGCCTCCGCCTCGCTCAATTCGGAAGTTGGCTGCTCGACCGGGATCGCCAGCTTCCAATAGCGGCCTTCCTGGATTTCACCATTCGCCTGATAGCGCAACCATCCGCCGGGCGCAAGCTTGCGGATCGCGAGATAGGGCGTCCAGGGATCGGGAATGTAACTGAGCAGGAAGTAGAGCTGGAGCGCTTGACGGTCCTGCTCCAGCGGAACTCCGGCCGTGCGCAAACACTTCAGCTCGCTTCCAAAATACAAGCCCCCGGGAAGAGCTGCGTAATACAGCGGCTTTTTGCCGAAGCGGTCGCGCACCAGCAGCAGCGTGCGATCGCGCGAGTCCCAAATCGCATACGCGAACATCCCGCGCAGCCGCTGAATTCCGTCGACGCCTTCGTCTTCATAGAGGTGCACCAGGACTTCCGTGTCGCTATCGGTCCGGAAGTAATGGCCTCGGCGAATTAAAGACGCGCGCAACTCGCGATGGTTGTAGATCTCGCCGTTGAATACCACCCAAACGGTTTCGTTTTCATTGGAGATGGGCTGGCGGCCGGTGGCAAGGTCGATGATGCTGAGCCGTCGCGCGCCCAGCGCGATGTTTAGGCCGGGGGCGCCCTCGATGCGATAACCCTGGTCATCAGGTCCGCGGTGCCGGATGGCATCGCACATCGAACGGATATCCGGGACGTCAGCGTTTCTAGACCATAGAAAATATCCAGCTATTCCGCACATAGGATTGTGAGCGACTCTTTGCGAACTCCGCGGCAAATCACATTTCGAGTCCGGCAGGAACTGATCAATGTGTGGCTCACCGCGCTACCTCCCACGCCCCGTATCGGTGGCGATTTCATTCCGGGTTTGCAGTTGCCGGCTCCCGGCGAATCTCCGAGAGAAGTGGTAAGGCTCGCTGAGGAAATCCGGAGCCATCGATTTTCCATTTTCGGGACGACCATCGACACCGGCCCCGAAATTCAGTGGCGCCGCGACTACACGCGCGGTATCGAGACCGGTCTGGCCTATTTCCGGCGCATTCCTTTTCTCGACACGGCGCGCGCGGGCGATCATAAGATCATTTGGGAGTTGAACCGCCATCAGCACTTGGTGGTTCTGGCGCAAGCGTACCTGCTGACTGGAGCGGCCAGGAATCTGGAGGAAATTTGCGCGCAACTGGAAAGCTGGATCGTGGCGAATCCATTTCATCGGGGAACCAATTGGGCCAGCGCGCTGGAAGTGGCATTCCGTGCGCTTTCGTGGATCTGGATCGATCATTACGTGGGCCGAAAAATTCCGGCCGCGTTCCGTGCTCGATGGCTTCATGCGCTTTATCTTCATGGTTGCCATCTGGCGAACAATCTCTCGTTCTATTACTCGCCAAACAACCATTTAGTAGGCGAGGCCGTAGCTTTGCACGCGCTCGGGCTATATTTTTCGGGGTTGCCGCGCGCCAGACATTGGGAACGATTGGGCGCTCGCGTGATGCGCGAGCAAATGGATCGCCAAATCCGGACCGACGGCAGTAGCTTCGAGCAATCGACTTACTATCAGCGGTATTTGCTCGACATGTTTTCATTGCACGCGGCGCTCGCGAGCCCTGACGCCGGATATCGCGCCAAGCTGAAACAGATGGCGGAGTTCCTGGACGCGATTGCCGGGCCGTCAGGCCGGTTACCGCTGCTGGGCGACGATGACGGCGGGTGTTTATCGCCTGCTTATTTCAAACCAACTGGTGGGGCGGGGAATTGGCGGTCCCAACTCTTCCCCGACGCGGGCCTGGCCGTCATGACGTGCGGCGATACACACGCGATCATAGACGCCGGGCCGTTTGGAGCGCTGCATGCTGGGCACAGCCATTCCGATACGTTGAGCATCGTGCTGCGCTCGGGCGGCGCCGAGATTCTGATCGATCCAGGAACCTACACCTACACTGGCGACGCAAAATGGCGCGATTGGTTCCGGAGCACGGAAGCACACAACACGATTCGAATCGACGGGCGCGATCAGGCCGTGCCACGTGGGCCGTTTGGATGGGACAGCAAACCTAGCGTGAAGCTACTCGAGTGGCGTACGGACGACCAGCGTGACATTGTAGAAGCCGAATGCCGCTATGCCGGGTTCACGCATCGCCGGCGGGTCGAGTTTCGAAAGCCGGATGTGTTCCTGATCACCGATGACGTGAGCGGGCCTCCCGGCCTGCACGATGTCGAACAGTTTTGGCACCTGGGGGCATCTGAAAGCTCGGGCGAAGCTCGAGAGAAGTTGATCTTGCCGGAAGACGCCGAACTTATCCAGAGCTGGCGATCAACCATGTTTGGTCAAAAATATCCTGCGCCAATGCTGCGCGTCCGGCGGCGCTCGGAACTGCCTCTACGCCTGGAGGCTCGGATCGAGGTCCATCGTTGAGAAATCAGTCGGTGAGTAGGTGCAGCATGATGCTGCGACGGTGCGGTCGCACGCGATGTTCGAACAAATAAACGCCCTGCCAGGTTCCCAGCGTCAGCTTGCCTTTGTGAATCGGAATCGAGAGCTGCGTTTGAGTAAGCGCAGCACGAATGTGCGACGTCATATCATCCGGCCCCTCGGCCGTGTGCCGGTACAGGTGCGTGTCTTCCGGCACCAGGCGGGTGAAGAAATCAGCCAGGTCGGCAACGACATCGGGATCGGCGTTTTCTTGAATCACCAGCGAAGCCGAGGTGTGCTGGCAGAAGACGGTCAGGAGGCCAGTTTCCGTTTCATGCGCGCGAAGCCAGTTCTCAATCTCTCGTGTGAAATCGTATAATCCTTTGCCGCGCGTCGCGATTTGAATCTGATGAGTGAATTGCTTCACTCCCTGATCTTATTCAACCGTCACGCTCTTTGCGAGATTGCGCGGCTGATCCACATCGCAACCGCGGCGCACCGCGATGTGATACGCCAGCAACTGCAGCGGAACAATCTCGAGGATCGGCAGCAACAGTTCAGTGGTGGCTGGAATTGCGATGGTGTGGTCGGCGATTTTGCTTACTTCCTCCACATCCTGATGGCACACCACGGCGACCACGATACCCTCGCGCGCCTTCACTTCTTGAATATTCGACAGCGTCTTCTCAAAGCGAATGCGGCTGTCGTCGCTATCCGGATCGCGCGTGGCGATCACCACCACCGGCAGATTCTCGTCGATCAACGCGTTCGGCCCGTGCTTCATCTCGCCCGCCGGATAGCCTTCGGCGTGAATGTAGGAAATTTCCTTCAGCTTGAGCGCGCCTTCGAGCGCCATCGGAAAATGGATGCCTCGGCCCAGGAACAGAAAATCGGTCGACCGGAACAGCTTCTTCGTCAGCTCATCGTAGATGGACTCATGGCCCAGTATCGTTTCCAGCTTGCCGGGCAAGCGCACCAGCTCCTGGACCAGCTTGCTCGATTCCTCCGCGCCCAGAGTTTCGCGCACCTGGCCCAGATACATGGCCAGGATGAAAAGCGCCGTAAGCTGCGACGTAAAAGCCTTCGTTGAAGCCACGCCGATCTCGGGTCCCGCGTGTGTCATCAGCGAGCCGGAAGCCTCGCGGGTAATCATGGAGCCTACAACATTGCAAATCGCCAATGTTTTGGAGCCGTGTTGCTTGGCTTCGCGCTGCGCGGCCAGAGTGTCGGCCGTTTCGCCGGATTGCGAAATCACCACCGTCAGCATGTCTTTTGAGATGATCGGATCGCGATACCGGAATTCGCTGCCATAGTCGACTTCCACCGGAATCCGCGCCAGCTTCTCGATCATGAACTTGCCGGCCAACGCGGCGTGCCAACTGGTACCGCAAGCGATAATCTTGATCGATTGAAAATCGCGGAACGCTTTCGGGTTGATGTCCATCTCATCGATGAACACGCGGCCGGTCTCTTGACCCACGCGGCCGAGCACCGTGTCGCGCACCGCGCGCGGCTGCTCAAAAATTTCCTTGAGCATGAAGTGCTTATAGCCGCCCTTTTCCGCCATGATGGGGTCCCACAGGATGTGAGTGACCTGGCGTTTGATGGGACGGCCGTTGAAGTCAGTCAGGTGAACGCCGTCGGGAGTCAGCACCGCGATATCGCCGTCACCCAAGAAGAACATGTCACGCGTGTGGCTCAAGATTGCGGGCACGTCCGACGCTACGAAATACTCGCCGTCGCCCAAGCCGATCACCACCGGAGGCCCCAGGCGGGCAGCCACGATTTTGTTCGGATCCGAACTCGCGATCACGCTCAGTGCGAACACGCCAGTAAGATCCCGCACCGTGCGGCGCACTGCTTCTTCCAGATTGCCTTCGTTGTATTTCTCCACCAGGTGCGCGATGACTTCGGTGTCCGTCTCGGTGACAAACTTGTGGCCCTCGAGCTGGAGCTGATGTTTGAGCTGTAGGTAGTTTTCGATGATGCCGTTGTGCACGACAACAATGTCGCCGGTGCAATCGCGATGCGGATGAGCATTTTCTTCGCTGGGCCGCCCGTGGGTCGCCCAACGCGTGTGGCCGATGCCGTACGGTCCGTCGACGGGACTTACGCGAAGTGCGTCTTCGAGATTTCGCAGTTTGCCCGGAGCGCGGCGCACCGCGAGATGATTATCGCCGTTGAGGACCGCGATCCCCGCCGAATCGTATCCGCGGTATTCGAGCCGGCGCAGGCCATCGAGAATGATGGGGACTGCTCGTCTGTTCCCGATATAGCCGACAATTCCACACATATCTACTAGGATACAGGGAACGAGGAGCTTTCCTCGAAACCGAGGTACTAGAACCTTCGCGGCTCCTTACTTCATGCTCGGCGCCAAACCTCTGTTCGGACGTCTGCTGCTTCCCGAAGAGGACCAACCAGGTAAGCCGCCTGTGGCGATTCTCAGCTATCGATTCTGGCAGCGGCTGTTCGGTTCCGATCCGCAAATCGCGGGTAAGAGCGTCACGCTCAACGGGAAGCAATACACCGTGGTGGGAGTTCTGCGTCCTGAGTTCAAGCTAAACGCCGAAGTGATGCCCGCCGAGGTGCCTACCGATAAGCTGGACGTTTCTCTGCCGCTGCCGCTCGTTAACGATCCCTCGCAACGGCGTGGCGACGAGAACTTCAACATCATGGTGCGGCTGAAACGCGGCGTCTCCGTGCAACAGGCGCAAGCCGATGTCGACGTGATCGCCGGCCGCATCCGAGAGAAGGACAAGCGCGACCGCACCCTCGGGATGAGCGTGATCGGTCTTCAGGAACAAGTAGTCGGAGATGTGCGCCGCGCCTTGCTGGTAATGCTCGGTGCGGTAGCGGCCGTTCTTCTGATCGCCTGCGCCAACGTGGCGAACCTCCTGCTGACGCGCGCCACCGGGCGCCAAAAGGAAATCGCGATTCGCAGGGCTCTGGGAGTGAGTGCGCGGCGGATGGTACGGCAGTTGTTGACCGAAAGCCTGGTGCTGGCGCTGATCGGTGGCGCGAGCGGGTTAGTGGTCGCTGAGTGGGCCCTGTACGTGGTGCGCCGCATGAATCCGGCAAACATTCCGCGGCTCGAGGACATTCAAATCAACGGCGCGGTTCTGGCCTTCACTTTCGCGATCTCGATCCTGACCGGCATCTTGTTTGGTCTTGCACCGGCGTGGCGTGCCCTGCGGGTCGATCTCAACACCTCGCTCAAAGCGGGCGGCCGCAGCGGACGAACGGACGGCGGTGTTCGCTTGGGACGGAACCGGCTGCGCGGGCTCCTGGTGGTTTCTGAACTGGCGCTGTCCTTGATGCTACTCACCGGCGCCGGCCTCTTAACCCGAAGTTTCGTTCGCTTGCAGAAAGTCCCACCGGGGTTCGCCACGAGTCATATTCTTTCGATGCAAGTGGCCGTCAATGGGCCGCAATCCAAGCAGGAAGTGCCGGTTTTTCGGAAGAGGCTTGCGAGATTCCATCAGGAAATCGGAGATCGCATTAGCCACTTGGCCGGAGTGAAGGCCGAAGGCCTTGTTTCCGCGCTGCCGTTGACCGGAACAGTTGGATGGGGCCAGGTCAATGTGGAAGGTTATAGACCGCCTCCCGGTGAGGAACTCCAGGCAGACTTCCGCGTTGCGAGCACTGACTACTTCCGAGCCATGGACATTCCTTTGGTGCAGGGGCGGTTCTTCTCGGAACATGATTCCAGCGACAGCCAGCAGGTGGTGATCATCGACGAAAAATTCGCCCAGCGCTTTTGGCCGCACGACAATCCAATCGGGAAGCATCTGTGGTTTGACGATCCCAAGAAGCCGCTCACGATCGCTGGCGTGGTAGGCGCGGTAAAACAATACGGTCTGGATAGCGAGAGCAAGATCGCGCTCTACATTCCAGATCAGCAGGAGGACTCCAGCCATTTATATTTTGTGGCGCGCACCGCTTCCGATCCAGAGGCGCTGACGAGCGCCATTGTTCGTGAAATTCACGCCGTTAATCCAAGCGCGGCGATATATGACATTCGCACCATGGATGGACGGCTCCAGGATTCGCTGGCGCGGCAGCGTTTCTCGACACTCAAGCTGGGAGCCTTCGCGGGCTTTGCCCTGCTGCTGGCGGCGGTGGGAGTTTACGGCGTTATGTCGTGGCTGGTCTCACAGAGCACGCACGATATCGGCGTACGCATCGCTTTGGGTGCGCAGCCGGCCAACATCCTCGGCCTCGTAGTTCGTCAGGGAATGGAACTGGCGGCTATCGGCCTGGCGGTGGGGCTGATCGGCGCGTTGGCACTCACCCGCGCCATGTCCAGCCTGCTTTTCGGAGTGACAGCCACCGACCCGTTGACGTTCAGCGCCGTGGCTTTGATTTTGGGAATTGTAGCATTCATCGCAACCGTGATCCCGGCCCGCCAGGCTATCGGGGTCGATCCAATGCTGGCCCTGCGAGAGGAATGACTCCTAACCACCTAACAACCAAGTACCAATAACCAATAACATGATATATATAGCTAACGGAGGTGCAGATGCGGTACGTGCCGGTGCTGCTGGTCTTTGCCTTCGCTCCCTTGCTGTTCCCCGCCGAGGCGCCTCACGTCTTTACGCCCGCGCAGAAGAGTTATTGGTTCTTCCAGCCGGTGAAGAAGTCGCCCGTACCCGCCGTTAAAGACAAAGCCTGGGTCAAGACCCCGATCGACGCGTTCATCCTCGCCAAGCTCGAAGAAAAGAACCTCCAGCCGAATCCCCGTGCCGACAAGTTGACGCTGCTGCGACGCGTCACTATCGACATGACGGGCCTTCCCCCCACCCAGGAAGAGATCCAGGCGTTCCTGAGCGACAAGTCGCCAAACGCGTGGGAAAAAGTGGTGGACCGGCTGCTCGCGTCGCCCGCTTACGGCGAGCGCTGGGGACGTCACTGGCTGGATGTCGCGCGCTACGCCGATAGCAATGGGTTTAAAGCGGATGAAACCCGTCCCAATGTCTGGCGTTACCGCGATTATGTGATTAAAGCCTTTAATGATGACAAGCCGTATGACCGATTCGTCAAGGAACAGATTGCAGGTGATGAGCTATACCCCGGCAATACCGAGGCGCTCACTGCCATGGGATTCAATCGGCACTGGATCGACGAAACCAATGCGCCTGATCTGTTCGAGCGCCGCCACCAGACTCTCGACGACATGACCACGGTGACCGGCGTTGCCTTCCTCGGCATGACGTTTGGCTGCGCGAAGTGCCACGATCACAAGTTCGATCCGATTCTGACCAAGGACTACTATCGCCTCCAGGCTTTCTTCGCCAACACCGCCTTTGGCGACGGCCCGCTGCCGCTCGCCGATCCGGAAGCGAGGCGCAAGTATGAAGAGCAATACGCGGCCTGGGACGCCAAGACGAAGGACATTCGCGCCGAGATGGAAAAGATCATGGCGCCGGTCTTGGAAGAACGTAGGAAGCACTCTGCGTCAGTGATGACGGACGAGGTACAGGCCGTAGTCGCGAAGGATGCGGCCCAGCGCACGCCGCTCGAGCAGCAGGTTTATCACATCGCCGAGACTCGATTCGGCGGCCTGGGCGATCCGGTGAAAGCGCTCAAAGGCGACAATGCGAAGCGCTATGCCGAGCTCAAGGGTCAATTAGCTTCATTCGATTCGCTTAAGCCTCCGCCGCTCCCCGAAGGCCAGTTCATGAAGGATCTGAACGCCACCGCGCCGCCGACCTACATTTTGCGCGGAGGAAGCCGCTTCGCTCCGGGCGACGAAGTGCAACCCGGATTTCTTTCGATTCTCGACCCGAGCGACGCGAAGATCATTCCGCCTGCTGGCGTCAACTCCACCGGCCGCCGCAGCGCGCTTGCGGCCTGGCTTACCGATGCTTCGAATCCGCTGCCTGCTCGCGTAATGGTGAACCGCATCTGGCATTATCATTTCGGCCGCGGCATCGTAGCGACGCCGGGCGATTTCGGACGCATGGGCGCGCGGCCCACGCATCCCGAACTGCTGGATTATCTCGCGAGCTATTTTGTCGACAGCGGCTGGAGCATCAAAAAGGTGCACCGCCTGATTTTGCTTTCGAACGCTTATCAGGAAGCCTCGGACAATGACGCGAAGATCGCCGAGGCCGATCCCGACAACAAGCTGCTGTGGCGCTATCCGCGCCGCCGTATGGAAGCCGAAGCCATTCGCGATTCCATGCTGGCCACGGCCGGTCTGCTGAATCCACAGGCTGGCGGGCCTGGTGTCTATCCTCCGGTTCCTCCCGGATCTGCTCACCGAGCTTTCAGCGACAGCGGTTGCTGGAGGTTGGCGCACCGAAAAGGATCCAGCCCAAAGCGATCGCCGCAGCGTCTACATCTTCGTCCGCCGCAACCTGCCCTATCCGCTGTTGCAGGAATTCGACACCGCTAGCACTTTCGAAAGCTGCGATTATCGCAAGAACACCGTTACCGCCCGCAGTCGCTCGACTTGTTGAACAACGAGCTGGTGCTGGATTGGGCGCGTTCGTTGGCTGGCCGTGTTTTCAATGACAGCGGGCTCACGCGTCCGCGCAGGTGGATCGGGCGTTTCGCTTGGCTTATGGACGCGGGGCTAGCGTCGACGAGCAAAAGATCGCGGAGGATTTTCTCGCCAAGCAGACGCCGATGATGGCCGCGCGGTTAGCTGACGACAAGACCAAGCCGCCGATGCCTACCAATCTCCCGCAGGGCGTGGATCCCGCGCGTGCCGCCGCGTTTGTCGACCTGTGCCACATGCTGATGGACTCCAACGAGTTTTTGTATATCAATTAAGCACTGCCATGTTAGACAAGCTCAAGCATCATTGGAACGTCAGCAATCGCCGGGAGTTTTTCGCGCAAGCCGGCAGCGGCTTGGCAGCCATCGCGCTCGCCGCCATGCTCGATCAGGATGGATACGCTGCTCCGCTGGATCCGTTGGCGCCCAAAAAGCCGCACATCGCGCCACGCGCCAAGTCCGTCATCTGGTGCTTCATGGAAGGCGCGCCCAGCCACGTGGATCTGTTCGATCCCAAGCCTGCGCTGGAGAAATATGCCGGGCAGCCAGTGCCGCCGTCGTACCATCCCGAAACATTGCAGAGCGCCTTCGGCACCACGCATAACGGGCTCTATCCTTCGCGCCACAAGTTCAAGCAGTACGGCGAGAGCGGCCTTTGGGTTTCCGATTGGCTGCCGAACATCGCCGAGCACATGGATGATATCGCCGTGCTTCGCTCCTGCACCGCCGATGGCGTCAATCACGTGGGCGCGGTCTGCCAAATGAATACCGGCGAAATTCTGGCTGGCCGTCCATCCATGGGCGCTTGGGTCACCTACGGTTTGGGAAGCGCGAATCAGAACCTGCCGACCTTCGTCGTAATGCAGGATGACAAGGAGATTCTCGGCGGCGTCCAGAACTACAGCTCCGGATTTCTGCCCGCCACCTATCAAGGCACGTTGTTCCGCAAGGGCGACACGCCCGATCCTGAATTTGAAGCCGCCGACCGGCATGACGGACGCGCAAGAGCGCAACAAGCTGGAATTCCTGCAGGCGATCAACGACCGGTTTGGCCGCGACAAACAAGACGACACCGAACTGGATGCCCGCACGCGGTCGTATGAGCTGGCCTATCGGATGCAATCCTCCGGCGCCCGAAGCGGTGGATCTCAGTTCGGAATCGGAGGCCACCAAGAAGCTGTACGGTTTGGATGATCCGGCCACCGCGGTGTATGGCACCAACCTCCTGCTGGCGCGCCGATTGGTGGAGCGCGGCGTTCGCTTTGTGGAATGCTACAGCGGATCGGGGTCGCGCTGGGACGCGCACGCTAGCCTGGAAGCGAATCACACCGAAAATTGCAAATCATGCGACAAGCCGGTCGCTGGTTTGCTGGCCGATCTGAAAGCGCGCGGCATGTTGAAGGACACGCTGGTGGTGTGGGGCGGGGAATTCGGGCGCACGCCGTTCGTGCAAGGCAGCCCGAATGATGAGAAAGCCGGACGCGATCACAATCCGTGGGGCTTCACCATCTGGATGGCGGGCGGCGGCGTGAAGGGCGGCCAAGCCATCGGAACCACCGACGAGATCGGTCTGCGCGCGGTTGACGAGCCGCATCACGTTCACGATATTCACGCGTCCATTCTTTATCTGCTGGGCCTGGACCACCTGCGCACCACCTACATGCACAACGGCCGCGCCGAGCGTCCCACCGGTACCGCGGGAGCGTTGATCGAAAAGCTGTGGACGTAAAGTACTCGCGCTACCTGCTGTGCTTATTGGCCTGCAGTGCGTTCGGTCAAGCACTGCCCGACGCCCCTGGCAAAGAAACATTTGTGATGGTGTGCAGCATGTGCCACTCGCCCGATGCCGTGATCGGCAAACAAGGCAGCAAGCAATGGTGGCAATCGAAGGTGACCGAGATGCTGCAGGAGTCCACCGATATTCCGGCCTCGGACGTGGACACCATCGTTGCTTACCTCGCGAAGAATTTCCCGATCGTCAAGATCAACGTGAACAAAGCGTCGGCGAAAGATCTGGAGACCGGCCTCGAGTTGACCGCCAAGGAATCGGAAGCGATCGTCCAGTACCGCCAAGCCCAAGGCAACTTCAAAACGTTGGACGATCTGAAAAAGGTGCCGGGGCTGGACTCGGTGAAGATCGAATCGAAGAAAGATCGCTTGGAGTTTTAATGGCAACTGAACGGTTCGAAGTACGATCCCGCGACAGCGTCGCGATATCCGTGCAGAAGGCCGGCTCGGGTCCGGCACTGCTGCTGATTCACGGTTCTCTGCTCAACGGCTCGATCTCGTGGGGACCTGTACTGCCGAAACTTGCGGAGCAATTCACGGTTTACGCGATGGACCGGCGGGGGCGCGCACCATCGGGCGATGCGAAGCAATATTCGATCTCAAACGAAGTCGACGATATTGCTGCCGTTCTTGAGACTATCGGTGGTCCGGTTGTCGTGCTGGCGCATTCCTATGGGGCGCTCGTTTCGCTGGACGCTTTGGATCGGCTGAAAACAGTTTCGCATTTGATCCTATATGAACCACCGGTCACGCTGCAGTCCGTCGAGACTGATGTAGTCGCTAACCTGGAACGCGCATTAGATGTCGGCGATCGCGAGCAACTCGTAACTACGTTTCTGCGCGACCAGGTTCGAGTGCCTCCGGAACGCATTGCGAAGATGGACTCTTCGCCTATTTGGCCGATCGTGCTTCAGATTTCTCCCACGCTGCCGCGCGAGTCTCGCGCTGTAATCACATATCGCCCTTCCACCGAGCGACTCGCGAATTGCAAGATCCCAACCACGATGCTGCTCGGTAGTGAGACCGTCGGTCTGCTTCGTGACGCTGCGTTTTTCGTGCGCGATGCCATTCCAGGCTGCCGGATGATCGTTCTCGAAGGTCAAGGTCATGGCGCGAACTTGGACGCCCCTGAATGGTTCGCCAGCAAGATTCTGCAAATCGCGCGTAGGATTCACTCCCAACCACTTTTGGTCCCGTAGGGCAGGCTGGTTCCCACCGTTTCGATCTCGTGAATCTTGCCGCCCCGGATCTTAAAAATCTCCCCCATCTGCATATTCGAAGTTCCGCCGTTCATGTGCAGCACATCCACGCCCGGCACGCCTTTGATCTTGATGTCATGGACCGCGCCTCGATGCTGGAACATCGGAAACGAGTAGACCAGCCCCTTTTCCTCGTCCACCAGCCCCAGCCGCCTCGGCCATAGCCGGGTGATGAAGCTCATGACCTGACTGTTCAGTTGCGCGGAGCAACTCAGGGTCCCGATGATCGCCATGGCGTGGTCGGCTTCGGGCGATCCCATCGGCACTGGCCAAGGAACCGATGCAGCGTTGTGCGTGGTCTGGCGCCGTTTTCGTGCCGCTCGCAGTCTTCGGCGAACGGAGCGATCTCGCCGTCGCCGTGTTCGATAGCTTCGAAATACGAATTGGCGGCGTTGATCATGTCTTCTCGCGGAGTGCGCTCCCCGGCGGGCACGTCCGCCAGGAACGCCGCGCGTGGCGTGATCAGGTTCTGCATCCGGTCGGCGCGCATGTTCCGAGCGAGGATGTGCTCGATTTCGGTGATCTCGCCATCGATCACTTTGAGCCGCAATGCGATGATCAGCGGGCGGTCATTTTCCTTCATGACGCCGTAAAAGCCGACCTGGTTGGACGCGGGATCGACGGCGTAGATCTTGAAGGTTGTGGGAGCTTCCGAAGCGCCAACCCACAGGCCGTCGCCGATGCGGATTTCCGCGGTGTTCTCGGTGAATCGCACCCCGCGCGATAGTGGCAGGCCGGCCGGATCGTGTTTCACCAGCGCGGCGAGATATTGGTCGGTGAGCGCGATCATGCACGCGCGATCGCAATGTTTGGACGCCCCGAAACAGCCTGACGCAAGGCGCCATCATGATCCAAAGCTTAGTCAAAGTTCGCATCTCGGGGATTGATTATATACTGAACGCCTTAGGAGATCGTTATGGGGAAATGGATACTGTTGATGGCGGCGCTAGCGCCCGGGTATGCGCAAGAGAAGAAGGCCGCGACTTTGACGGCGCTCGATTACATCGAGATTCAGCAGCTGGTGAATCGCTACGGTCAGGACATCGATACCTGCACCAACAATGGATACGACTACGCGGATTTGTACACTGCCGACGGCGTTTTCATCGACAAATATTCGGACGACGGGTTCAAGAAGGGAGGCGTCCAGCGGGCTAAAGGGCGCGACGAACTGGCGGCGGCGTCTTGGGGCGGATCGAAAGGCTGCAAGGACATGCCGTGGAATGGCTGGACCCATTTGATGGGCGACCTGGTCATCACGCCCACGGCCGAAGGCGCGAAGGGCCGATGCTATTTGATCATGCTGGGCGAGAAAGGGCCGGGCAGCGTGGATCGCGATGGCGGCTACGAAGATATTTACGTGAGGACTCCCAAGGGCTGGCGGATCAAATCGCGCACGCACGTGCGGACCAAGGAATGGAGCAATCCTTTGTTGCAGAGCGCGGATCGGAAATGAATCTGCAGGAGCCTTTTTCTTTCGTTCGGCTTCGCCTGCTTGCTCGGCGCGCAACCGCCGGCCGAGCGGCCATTCAAGATCATCAAGCTGGATCCGGCGCTGGATGAGATCATTTCGCCCGATGCCAAGCTCGAAACACTCGGCGACCATTTTGGTTTGACCGAAGGCCCGGTCTGGGTGCAGCACGGCGACGACGGATACCTGTTGTTCAGTGATAATGCTGGCAACGAGATTTACAAATGGTCGCCGCGCGCTGCCGCTTTCGGTTTTCTTGCAAAAGAGCGGGTACACGGGGAACGACGTGATGAACGCAGGTGCGCAGACGGTAAGTGGCGGCGGGGTAGCGATTCTGCTGATCGGCTCGAACGGGCTAACGCTCGATGCTCAGGGCCGGTTGATCATCACCGCCATGACCGATCGCGCGGTGGTGCGCCTGGAGAAAGACGGCACGCGAACGATATTGGCGGATCGCTATCAAGGGAAGCGGTTCAACGGTCCGAACGATATTGTCGGAAAGTCTGACGGCGCTATTTACTTCACCGATACTGTGTGGGGAATGCGCGGCGCGGAGAAAAGCCCCGACAGGGAGTTGCCGTACAGCGGGTTCTTTCTGATAAAAGATGGCAAGGTCACACTGCTCGGCGGGGAGAAAGACAGCCCTGGTGACGGGCCGAATGGTATCGCGCTGTCGCCGGATGAGAAGCACCTTTATGTAACCGCGGGCCTCTCGAAAACGATCCGATATGATGTTCTGCCTGACGATACGGTTGCGAATCCGGTGAAATTCTTGGACGCCGGCATCGATGGCATCAAGGTAGATCAGAAGGGCAACGTGTACTCGACGGTGCAAGGGAGCGAAATCTGGATCACTTCGCCAGAGGGCAAGCATCTCGGCACACTGCAAATGCCGCAGATCGCAACCGAGCCGAGGCCGCGGATCGTCGCTACGAATCTTGCGTTCGGTGATGCCGATAGCAAGACGCTCTATATTACGGCGTGCACCCATTTGTTTCGGATTCGGCTGAAAGTGGCTGGAGTCCGGCCGGGCCCGCAGCGCTAGCGGCCGGCTCCGTCGTCACCCTGGAATGATCGCGGCGCAGTCCTGCTTTCGCGCCAGGCCCAGAAGCGCTTTATCGAAGGTCACCAGCGTTGCTCCGCTTTCCTTCGCGAAGGCGAGGAGGTAACAGTCTCCAATCCATTTCGAGGCACGTTGGGAAGCGAACGGCTGCGTGGCTTGGCGAAACGCCACGTCAAGCTGTCTGGGCTCGGGATGAAAATGGACACGAGGGTCATCGAGCCAGCGATCGAATGTGGTCCACGCTTCGATCAAGCGTTAAGGCGTCGACTCCCATCACCGCGCTATTGGTCAAGAGACGCAATAGTCCTAGCTGAGTGTAGCGGGAAACAGAAGTGAGCAGTCTAGCGGTAACCCATCCAGCCAGCTCCACCCCTCGAAGCGGTGAGAGTGTTTGGCATAAGACAGTGCCAGCCAGACATTCAAATCAGGAAAAAACGAGATCATGTGGATTCTCGTCTTTAGGGAACAATGGTCCAAGTTTTGCGCCTGGTTTTCCTTTGATCATGGGGCCGGTGACGTACTTTCCTTTGCGCTTCTTGCTGTATTTTTCCTCGAGCGCTCCGATGATCAAGGCCCGCATGGACATGCCCGATTGGGCAGCGCGGTGGCGCAGAGTTTCGTGCAAGGGTTCGGGGATGTCTACCGTCGTTCGGATCGCCATGACTTCATTATGGCACCCATGACATAAAGCTGTCACCGCAGCGGCTTCAACTCGGGCTGGGCGCCATCAGGCAGCGGGTAGTGATCGACATTCAACATCATCGAAACGAACTGGTAGTAACCCATCACGCCCAGCATGTCGACGACGCCCCGCTCGCCAAATTTATCCTTGGCGGCCTGGAACGCGGCATCGCTGGCCTGTTTGGTGATTGAGTACTTCGGTGCAGAAATTGTAGACTGCTTCTTCGTCGGGCTGCATGGACGCGGGCCGTTTTCCGGCTGCGAGCGCATCGATAATAGCCGGGCTCAGGCCGGCAGCCAGCGCGATTTTGTGATGCGCCTGCCATTCAAACTGCGCCGTCCAATGCGCGCCGTAATCAGGATGGCGAATTCATTCAGCCTCGGCGGTAGCGAGGAGTGGTAGCGCATCTGGGCGCCGAACTTTTGCGCCAGATCGCCCATCTCGGGGCTCCGCAGCAGGACGTTGAACGGGCCCGTCCAATGAGGTGCGCGGACCAGACAGGATACTGTTGACCAGCGTCTTCTGCTCGGGCGTCATGGTGTCGTATGACAGCGGTTTAAATCGGCCGCCGCGCAGGTGCAGATCGCGAGTGGTGGGAGCTTGTGCATTCACAGTTCCCAGGATAGCCAGAGCAATGGCTAGAGTGCGCATGGAAGTTCCTTTCGTGAGGTGAGTGAATCTCTGCACCAAACCGGTAGGCTCGTGCGTCTCACCTCTCGATGAAGTATATCGGTCTGACGAAGTCTATCGGTCCGATGAAGTATATCAATCTGACGAAGTATATCTCTTTGGCTCTCATCCTCGCGATGACCGCGCTGGCGCAATCGCCGCCCAACGATACCAAGCGCGAGCCCGGCCCGGGCAAGGAGATCGGCAGCGGCGCGGCTAGCATCGGCACCGGCGCGGCCAAGGGCGCGGGCAATCTCGCGAAAGGCGCTGGAAAGGGCGCGGTGGATTTGGTGACGCTGCATCCCATCAATGCCGCGACGTCGGTCGGCAAAGGCGCGGCGGTGGGCGGCAAAGACCTGACAGTCGGCACGATGAAAGGCACGGGCAAGATCGGCAAGGGTATCGGCAGGGCTTTCAAGAAGCTATTCTAGTATTCGATCGGAGAATCTAAATGAAGACCACAAACAATCAGCCCTTCCTTACTGACGTTCAAGAGTTGCGCAAGCGCGCGCGCGCCAATCTCGACAAGGGTGCAGTGACGCCCGATTACCAAGGGGACGTCAAGCAGACCATCGACATCCTACAATCGGTCCTCGCTACTGAGATCGTGTGCGTACTGCGCTATACGATGAACGCCATCGCCGCGGCGGGCATTTCGAGCGATAGCGTGAAGGAAGAATTCGAACAGCATGCCAAGGAAGAGCAAGGGCACATGCGCGAAGTGGCGGAACGAATCAACCAACTTGGAGGAACGCCGAACTTCAATCCCGAGGGTCTTTTGTCGCGATCGGCTTCCGAGTACACGGTGGGTTCGAACCTGGTGGAGATGATTAAGGAAAATCTGGTGGCCGAGCGGATCGCATGCCAGCATTATCGCGAGCTGATTCGATACTTCGCCGACAAGGACCCCACCACGCGAGTGATGATGGAAGGCATCCTTACCAACGAAGAGGAGCACGCCAACGACATGCACGACCTGCTGGTGTCGCACGAAGGCAAACCGATGCTCCCGAAGTCCTAAGCAACGCTAAAGGTAAAATATCAGCGGATGCGTGTTGCGCTGGTTTGTGGTCTGGCTGCGCTGATAGTGAGCGTCGTGCTTCTGGCCGAGCGCTTGGAAGATACCTTCTATGTTCCCCTCGATGATCCGGCCATTCAATACGCGGGGCCAGTCTCGGACCGCGTAGAACAGTTGGAAACGCAGCTTGAGAGCGGCCAAGCCAAACTCGATTACGCGCCCAGTGGCTGGGGCTATCTTCCGGCCATCCTGAAGCGCCTCGATATCAATCTTGATTCACAGGTGCTAGTGTTTTCGCGGACCAGCATTCAGAACGAGCGAATTTCGCCGCGCACCCCGCGCGCGATTTATTTCAACGACGATACGGCCGTGGGTTTCGTGCAGAACGGCGAAGTTCTGGAGCTGTCGAGCATAGATCCCAAGCAGGGCGCGGTGTTCTACAGCCTGGACACCGAGATGACCGAGCGGCCTGAGTTCGCGCGCCGCGACGATTGCCTGCGATGCCACCAGGGCGCGCCGACCATGGGCATCCCGGGAATCCTTGTGAGCTCGGTGCATCCGGTTACCGACGCGGAAGCGCGCGAGTCGCATGGAAGCGCGTTCATTACCGACGATCGCACCAGTTTCGACGAACGCTGGGGCGGCTGGTACGTCACCGGAACGCACGGGTCCGCGGTGCATCTGGGAAATAATCCGCAGCTGGCCGATCCGCTGAATCCGGGGCGTGTGGTGAAAGAAGGCACGCAGAACGTGACCAGCCTGGCGAGTTTCTTCGATACCGCGAGGTACCTGGCGCCGACCAGCGACATCGTGGCGCTGATGACGCTGGAGCATCAAACGCGGATGACGAACCTGATGACGCGGATCGGATGGGACGCGCGGATCGCATTGCGGGAGGGTAAGGGCAAGCCTGAAGGCGCCGCGCGCGATCGTCTCAACACGGAGATCGAAGAGATGGTCGGCTATATGCTTTTCACGGATGAAGAGCCGCTCAAACAACCGGTAGCGGGCGTCTCGACGTTCACCAAATCGTTCGCCGAGCGCGGACCTCGGGACGCCAAGGGCCGGTCGCTGAGGGACTTTGATTTGCAAAAGCGGCTGTTCCGCTACCCGCTGTCTTACATGATCTATAGCGCGGCGTTCGATGGAATGCCGGAGGTGGTTCGGGAGCGGGTTTACCAGCGGCTGTACGACGTTCTGACGGGCAAGGACAAGAGCCAGACCTTCGCCGGTATCTCGCTAGCCGACCGCCAGGCCGTCCTCGAGATCGTCCGCGCCACTAAACCTAAGCTGCCTGCATACTGGACCAAGACTCCGTAGAATCAGGGAGTAACAATAGAATGGGTGAGTTCGTCTTTGCTGTTGGCCCCGGGAATCTGTTGAATTGGGGTTAGTCCTTAACGAGTGCAATATCAGTAGGATAGGCGGTATCCCCGATAAGGGTCCGAGCCGGCCTGGATGGCCGAAGATCCATGAAGATAAGATCTGCTGTCGTTTGCATCGCGACCGTGACTGTCGTGCTGGCTGGCCAGACGGCCAGTTCACAGGCTTCGCCCGGTCGGGTGCCCACGCAAGTAACAGACGCGTCGGCGGAACGGGCGCTCCTCAACCAATATTGCGTCACTTGTCATAACGAGAAGCTGAAAACCGGGGGCCTCGAGCTCGACAAGCTCGATACCGCCCATGTCGCCGACCACGCGGAAAAGTGGGAGCTGGTGGTGCGCAAGCTGCGGTCCGGAATGATGCCACCCTCCGGGATGCCGCGGCCGGCCTGGGAGACCTACGAATCGATGGTCGGCTGGCTCGAGAAGGAACTCGACCACACTGCGCCATCGCACTTTCCGCCGCCGGGTCTGCATCGGATGAACCGCACCGAGTACGCGAACGTGATTCACGATTTGCTGGCGCTGGAGATCGATCCGGCGAAGTACCTGCCTTCGGATGACTCTACTCGTGGATTCGACAACATCGCCGGTGCATTGGCGCTGTCGCCCGCGTTACTGGAAGGCTACACCTCTGCCGCTGCTAAGATCAGCCGGATCGCCATGGGAGATGTCAGTGAACCGGCGCTTTCCACCTATCGTGTGGCGTCCGATACCACGCAGGATTATCACATCGAAGGCCTGCCGTTCGGCACGCGCGGTGGACTGGTGGTGCAGCACGAGTTCCCAGCGGACGGCGACTACGTGTTCAAAATTTTCCCCATCAACAAAGGCCTGATGGACGGCAACACCGCGTTCGGCGAGATGACGGGAGAGAAGCTGGAACTGCTGGTTGATGGCCAGCGGGTCCATTTGTACGATTGGGACAAGGACGTGGCGCGCGGCAAGCCGGTGCATGGCGGCACCGCCGACGTTCATTTCCAGGCCAAGGCCGGGCTCCACACGGTGGGCGTAACATTCCTGGCGACGCAATTGGCTCCCAGCCAGGATCTGGACGAGCATTTCCTGAGGAGCACCATCGAGACGGGCGGCCTGCCGGGTTTCAAGTTTTATCCGCACGTGGGCAAGATGGAGATTCTGGGTCCGTTCAAGCCGGCGGGCGCGAATGAATCGCCCAGCCATCAGAAGATCTTCCTGTGCCATCCAGCGGATGCTTCGCAAGAGACGGCGTGTGCGAAACAGATTGTCGACACGCTGGCGAGGCATGCGTTCCGGCGTCCGGTTACCGTGCAGGATGACGAGACGCTGATGAGCTTTTATCAGCAGGGGCGCAACCAGGGCAATTTCGATACCGGCATCGAGCGGGCGCTGCAGCGCATCTTGGCCGACCCGGAGTTTGTGTTTCGCAAGGAAGCCGAACCCGAGCATATCGCAGCTGGCCAAAGCTACCATATCAGCGATCTGGAACTGGCCTCGCGTCTATCGTTCTTCCTTTGGAGCAGCATTCCCGACGACGAGTTGATCGACGTTGCGAGCAAGAACAAACTTCACGAGCCGGCGGTGCTTGAGCAGCAGGTGCGGCGTATGCTGGCGGATTCGCGCGCCGACCGGTTGGTCATCAATTTCGCCGGGCAATGGCTCAACTTGCGGGCCTTGCAGACTTGGGCGCCGACGGTTGCTTTGTTTCCCGATTTCGACGACAACCTGCGCCTGGCGATGCGCAAGGAGACCGAGCTATTTGTGTCGAGCGTGGTGCATGAGGACCGAAGCGTGATCGATCTGCTGGACGCCAGGTACACCTTCCTGAACGAGCGGCTGGCTAAGCATTACGGAATTTCGGGCGTGTATGGCAGCGATTTCAGGCGCGTGGAGCTGACACCCGAGTTCGACGTTCGCCGGGGGCTTCTGGGTAAGGCCGCCATAGAAACGCTTACGTCGTATCCGCAGCGCACCACGCCGACTGTCCGAGGCAAGGCGCTCATGCTGATTTTCCTGGGCGTTAGCCCTCCCGATCCGCCCCCCAATATTCCCGCGTTGAAGGATGAAGGCGCGGCGGTCCACGGTGGCACCACGCCGACCAAACGGCAACAGTTGGAAATGCATCGCAAAAACCCGCCTTGCTCCACTTGCCATAAGATCATGGACCCAATCGGATTAGCGATGGAGAATTTCGACGCGGTGGGGACTTGGCGGACTACCGACAACGGCAGTCCCATCGATCCTTCGGGCATGCTCGTGGATGGATCAAAGTTGGATGGCGTGAAGGGCGTGCGCGACGCGCTGTTGCGCTATTCACCACAGTTCATGCGAGTGGTCACGGAGAAGTTGTTCATCTACGCCCTGGGCCGCGGGACCGAATATTACGACATGCCGCTGATTCGCTCGATCGTGCGAGAAGCTGGAGCGAAGGATAATCGGTTTTCATCTTTGATATTAGGAATTGTGAAGAGCGAGCCTTTCCAGGTAAACCAGAAGCAGGAGAACGCCTCCAATGGGCAAAATCAAGTAAGGGCATCGCGTTAGAGGGATAATACAGAAGAGTAGGCGTAATCATGTTCATTACCAAAAAGCATATGTCCCGGCGCACCATTCTTCGCGGCGCGGGAATTGCGCTTGCGTTGCCGTTGCTGGATTCGATGATTCCGGCTCAGACGTTAATCAGTAAGACTGCGGCGAACCCGAAGACGCGTTTTACGGGCATCTTCGTGCCACACGGTGCGGCGCCCGGATGGTGGGTGCCTGAGGCCGGTGGCCCGGGCGAGCCTAGGCGGGCAGTGGGCGATAAAGATTTCAAATACCCGATGATCTTCCAGCCGCTGGAACCGTTCCGCGAACACGTCGTGGTCACGAGCGGCCTGTGGTCGAAATCGGCCGAGCCTCCTCCGGGACAAACCGGAGCGGATCATTGGGTGGCGGCGGCCTTCTTATGCGCGGACAAACCCAAGAAGACTACCGGCGCGGATATTTACGACGGCACCACAATCGATCAGATCATCGCGCAGCACGTGGGGCAGGGATCGCTCTTGCCGTCGCTGCAACTGGCGCTCGAAGATCCGGGCGCGAATTCGAGCAATTGCGGGGAAGGTTATAGCTGCAGCTATTCCAATACGATTTCCTGGTCCACTCCGACGCAGCCGCTGCCCATGGAACTGGATCCGCAAGTAGCGTTCGAGCGCTTGTTCGGCGCAGGCGGCAACACGGCGGACCGCGCGGCGCGGCGGGAGCAGGATCGCAGCATTCTGGATTCAGTGACGGCCAAGCTCGCGAGCTTCAAACGGGATCTGGACCCGAGCGATCGATCGAAGCTGGATGAATATGAGACCGACATCCGCGAGTTGGAGCGGCGGCTCGCGATCGCGAAGAAAGCCACGGGCGAAATTTCCACCGAAGGCGTGGTGATCCCGGCGGGCGTTCCCGAATCGTTCGATGAGCACGTGAAACTGCACTTCGATCTGCAACGGCTGGCATTCCAAGCCGACATTACTCGGGTTTCAACGGTTCTCTACGCGCGCGATCTGACATCGCGCTCGTATCCGGATAGCGGAGTAAACGACGGCTTTCACGGGATCTCGCATCACGCCGAGAATCCCGACACGATCGCACGGTATGCCAAGCTGAATCAGTATCACATTAAGTGCCTGGCGTATTTTGTCGACAAGATGAAGAACACGCCGGACGGCGACGGCACGCTGCTGGATCATTCCTTGATCCTTTACGGCACCAACATGGGCGATTCGAACCAGCACCTGCATTATGACGTCCCGCATCTGCTGATTGGCGGGGCCTCGGGACAGCTCAAGGGGAATCGCCACCTGGCGTATCCGTCGAAGACCGTTCCCACCGGGAATCTGCTGGCAAGCATTCTCGACATGTACGGAGTTCACGAAGAGACTATCGGTGACAGCACCGGCCGGCTGCCAGGCTTGGTCTAGCCTAATGACCGCTGCGCGGATCCTGTCGGCCTGTGCAGGTGCGCTGGCTCTTTGTCTGAGCGCTTTCGCCGCGAGTAACAGCCCGATCGCCGACGCGGCTATGAATGGTGACGCGGCTTCGGTGCGGGCCCTGATCGGGCAAAAAGCAGACGTCAATGCGGTGCAAGCCGGCGGCGCCACGGCCATCCAATGGGCTGTGTACCGTGACGATCTGGGAATGGCGGATGAGCTCATCGCCGCCGGCGCGAACATAAAGCTGGCGAATCGCGAGGGCGCAACGCCGTTGTATCTCGCTTCCCTGCGTGGGAGCGCCCCGATGATTGAGAAGCTCTTGAAAAACGGCGCGGACGTCAACGATCGCGGCCCGGGGGGCGAAACTCCACTGATGTTGGTGGCGCGCACGGGCAATTTGGACGCGCTTCGATTGCTGCTGGATCATCACGCCGACGTCAACGCGAAAGATAAGCTGCGCGGCACCACTGCGCTGATGTGGGCCACCGACCAGTTGCATCCCGACGCGGTGAAGCTGCTGATCGAGCATGGAGCCAGCGTGAGCGCTGCGACCGAGATCGACACGCGCAACTCGCGCAATAATCTGGCCAATACCGTGACGCAGCGTCTAAAATCGAGCTTTGGCGTGTTGGGCCAAAGATCTGGATCCAATGGCATCCCGTCGGCCGGCCCCGCCGCCGCGCCGAAAGGTGAGGCAGCGCCGAAAACTTCTGCACCCACGCACGAGCCGATCGTTGCTTCCGCTGGTGGAGCAGTGGTGCCAGCCAAGGCGACCCCAGCAACTCAACCGAACGGCGAGGACGAAGTCGTGTCCTTCTTCCGGCGTCCGGCTAAGAAAGATGGTGGCGGGTTGACGCCTTTGTCTTACGCGGCGCGCGAAAACTGCATGGAATGCGCCGAGTTCCTGGTGGAAGCGGGCGCGGACGTGAATCAGCGAACGTTCTACGGTTGGACGCCGTTGCTGGTGGCCACGCAGAATCGCCATTATCAGCTGGCCAAGTACTTGCTGGAGCACGGAGCGAATCCCAACACGCCCAACAATGGTGGCTGGACGCCGCTGTATCTGGCTACCGACAATCGCAATATCGAAGGCGGCGACTATCCGGTGCGGGCGCCGGACATGGACCATCTGGATTTCATCCAGCTGCTGATCGCGAAAGGCGCGAATGTAAACGCGCGCGTTTGCGGCGTGGAATCGAAGCCGGACAAGTGTACCGGCGACAGCACCGAGACGCGGACGAACTTCACGATGCAGTGGCTTTTCGAGGATGGCGCGACGCCGTTCCTGCGCGCGGCGCAATCGGGTGACGTCACGCTGATGAAGCTGTTGCTGGATCACGGTGCGGATCCGAAAATCTTCACTGCGCACAACGTGACGCCGCTGGCGGTGGCGGCGGGCATTGGCTGGGTGGAAGGCGTGACCTACGAATGGTCACCGGCGGAGAATTTGGAAGCCGTGAAGATGTGCCTGGATTTGGGCATCGATCCGAATGTCGCCGATGACGAAGGCCGGACGGCGCTACATGGCGCGGCGCACAAGGGCCGGTTGGAAGTGATTCAACTACTGGCGGATCACGGCGCCGACCTGAATGCCCACGACGGCGGAAGCCGCGATAGCGTGAACGGCGCGCTGCTTGGAAAGACCTGGGTACCGATCGATTGGGCGCGCGGCTTGGTCCGCGTAGGCGTCCAGTCGGCCATTGCTCATCCGGATGCCGCAGCGCTGCTCGCCAAGCTGATGACAGATCGGGGTATTCCGATCCCGCCGCCACCCTCGTCGTCCATTTGTTTGACCAAAGGCCTCAACGGCTGCGAGTAAGCTACGCCTATCGGTCGCCCTTCCGTGCCGCTCGAAAATCGCCCTCAACCTGATGCAACACCAGATGGGTGACAACCCCCTGGTCGTTCTTCACAAACTCGATAGGCTGGCCTGCGGCGGAGAAAGTGGTCTCCGTCTCGGTCTTCAAAGGAATCTTTCCGGCCTCGAAAAGCTCGAGCACCAGGTGCTCCTCGGCCACGCTGACTGTGAACGTCATCGACTTGCCACCCGGCGCCACCACCTTGCCCTGGCGGTCGACGGGTTTTCCGTCATGATCCACCATTTCGTAAAGACCGGCGTATTTCGCCAGGATTTCCGGTGACAGCGTCACCTTGGTACGGCTTTTCCTCAGATCCTCTTCGGTAACCACGATGTGCTGGACGTCCCGCTCGTTCTCGTTGCAGACGTATTCGAGCATTTCGGTGTCCGGCGTCAGCTCCGCATTGAACGAAATTGTCCACGGATGCGCATAGGCTTTCGGATCGTCGAAGGTCATCTTCAGTTCCATGTGTCCGAAGTCCTGGCGGTGAAAACGTTCGGTGACGCGCAATTCCGTTGAGTGGGGATGGCCTTCGAAGTCCAGCCAGGTCAGATCGTTGAAACCGGCGCTCTCCACCACCAGCGTCTCTCCTTCCCAATGTCCGACCGAATAACCCTGCCAGGTGGGTTGCGGATCCAAAGGCAACGATCGGCCATCGGTAAGGATCTGGCGGAATTCGCCGGTTTCGCTGAGCATCCCGATGGCGCCGGGGGTCTGAAGGATTTTGTACAACCCGAAAGTGACTTCCGGGCCGATATCTGGCAAGCATCGAAGGCCCGGGTTGTCCTTGCTCAAGGTCTCCTTGCGCTGCTGGTAGAGCGCCTCGGCCCAAGGCCGGACTTCTCCCGCTTTCAGGTCCGAGGCAATATTCACACCGTATCCGCCGGCATCGGCCCGCCAGATTCCAGACAGGTCCGGTTTGCCATCCGGCATCTTGGGAACGGGCGCAGCGAGGTCGGGCTTTCCGTCGGGAGTCCGCGGAATTCCAGGAGCCTTGTAGTTCAGCCACTGCCCGTGCACGGTTGCGGGCAGAAGGAATAACACGGAAACCGCCGCAAGTGCGGCCATTGTCCGGCAGACTTGCATGGTGCCTCCCGTTTTCCTGTGATTATACCGGATCGCTGTCTGAGGATCAGGTCAGAGATTCAGGCGGTTGTCGGAAACGAACGCCGGGTTCCAGGTTACTTTGGCGGGCTCCTTAAACTCCGGATTTTCTTCCTTCAACAGCGCGACCGTGGCTTCCACGGCGGCGTCCTTGGCTTCCTCTTCACCATTGGCCGTGATTTCGGCCTCATGATGCGAATCGCCCAGCAATTGCAGGCGCCAGGTGGACTCGCCTGAAGCTTCCAGAAGGAGCCAATACGGCCCCAAGCGTGTTGTGAGTTTATGAGTCAAAGTTAAAGGCCTTCGACTGCAGTAGGAAATAGGATGCCGAAAACCGGTGAATAGTTACCAGCGTGGGCCCTTCCCACGTCCGCCACCACCACCGCCACTCTTGAAACCGCCTCGACCGCCCCCGCCACCACTAGGCCGGCCGCCGCCGGACCGTTCCTCACGCGGGCGTGCTTCGTTAACGCTGAGGTCCCGGCCGTGGAGATTGCGGCCGTTGAGCGCCGCGATGGCGCTGGATGCTTCATTACGATTGGTCATCTCGACAAAGGCGAAGCCGCGGGGCTGGCCGGTGTCGCGATCGCGCACGATGTTTACTCGCTCCACGGCTCCAAATTCGTTGAATGCCGCCTCCAGATCTTCCTGGGATGTTTCATAGGAAAGATTTCCTACATAGATATTGGTCATGTGGAACGCTCCTTGCTGCGGGCATCTGGGCAGCGTGATTCACGGTTACAGGCGAGCTGGCGTACGCCGTGGCGCGAGGCGAAGTCGCGAGCAAATTGAACTGGTTTTCATGGTAGCACGGCGGAAAAGCTGCCATTTATCCACTTCAATTACTAACCGGTTACACGCACCAGCACTTTGCCCATCGGTCCCGCAGCAAGCCGCGCGAAGGCGGGCTTCACATCTTCAAAGGGGAAGATTTTGTCGATCACGGGCTGCTGCCCGGCCGCGTTCAGCCGCTCGGTAATCTGGGTCCAAGCCGCCTGCGCCTCTTCCGCCGAGTAGTCGGACACGGCTACGCCGCCGATGCGGTTTCTCCGGAAGAATAGCGTGGCGGTGTTGAACTCGGGCACCTCGCCGCCGCTTCTGCCTACCACGCTGATCCGGCCGCCGCGGCCCAGCATGGCGATCACCTGATTGAACAATGCCGTTCCGACGTTGTCGACGGCGATGTCCACTTTCTGCGGGGCGATCGCGGTCGTCACCAGCTTGCGCAGGTTCGGATCGGCCGGATTAAAAACAAAATCCGCTCCGAGTTCCTTCAATCGGGTGCCTTTTTCGGCGCTGCGCGAGAGCGCGACAACTTTCAATCCCATGGACTTGCCGAGTTGAACGCAAGCAGTGCCCACGCCGCCCGAAGCGCCGGTGATAAGCAGTACCGAGCCTGGGGCTAGCGGCGCCGGCGGATCGCTCCATTGGGTGAGAGCCTGCCAGGCAGTCAGATAAACTAGCGGCGCGGCAGTTAGCTGTTCCAAGGACCAGCCTTGTGGCGGACGAACGACGGAGTCCGCCCAGACAATGACTTTTTCGGCGAGCGTGCCCCACGCATCCACGCCTACCTCGCAGCGTAGGATGCCAACCGTATCGCCGGGGCGGACGTTCGTCACGCCCGGACCGACAGCCAGCACTTCGCCAGCGCCGTCACGTCCCAGAATGTGAGGCATCTTTGGTTTGGCCGGATACATGGCGTCCGCTAAGAAAGCGTCTGCCGGATTCAGCGCCGCGAACCGGAGGCCAAGCAGAATTTGATTTGGCCCCGGCGCGGGATCTTCGGTCTCGCCCAATCGAAGGCGATCCACGCCATCGTAGCCATCCATGAACCATGCGCGCATCTTCACATTGTAAGTCCGCGTCTGACATCGGCTGAGTTGGGGCCGAGCGCCAGGTGCACGCTATTTGAAAAATCGTTGGTCGTAATCGAAGGGCTCGACTGAACGCAGCCGGATCTTTGAAAATTCCCGATGGCGAGGATTGATGAGCCAGTTCGACTCCGTTGGAGCGAGGGCCGCCGGAACGATGAGAATAGCCGCTCGGGCATTGGCGGCAAACCGATCACCGATCTCAGCGAGTTCGGGCGGTGCGGGGCCCTGGCGCCAGCTGGACGGCAACAGCTTCGGCGAAATGGAAATGCGCGAAACGCCGTCCGGGATCTCTGCCGTGATCACCATCAGATCGTTCGGCGGCTCATCCGGATCGATATGGATAAAGTATTCGATCATGGCCAGCGAGAGATGAGCAGCTGAGTACGCAAGACGTGTACCTGGGCTGGACCAGCGTCCGCCGAAAAGATACGCGCCCTCTCCGTCCAGCGGCTTTCTTGAATAGGGTTTGCGAAGGATGCGGTATACCCGCGTCAACTGACTCCGCCATAGGCAATGCGGCCGAGGACATTTTCCACCGTTCGCGCGCCGAGCTCTGTGTCTACCAACTCGAGCGGACTGCTTCCGCCGAGGGCGCGATTCGGCCTCCTGAGCCAACGCGCCGCCTTCGGGCCGTCGCCCAAATAGTGCTTCGCGATGGCGATCACGCGGGCGAGCCGGTACAGGCGATCCGATTCATAGCGCGCCAGCCTTCCCTCGCGCCGCCGCCGCTGCAGACTGCGCGCCGAGAGATCAAGCGTGGTGGCCAGCTCCTTGAGCGTGAGGCCGGCTGCACGCATCACCTCTTCCACGACCGACTGAGGGAAGCCCTCGCGAATGGCAGTCTGGAGATCGGTGGCAGTGTGAAAGGAGCGGCCGAGGGCGGGCGCGCCGCCCAGCTCATCGATCACTGCCTGGAGTTCGTTGACCATTCTGTCATCTATTGTAGCGCCAAATGGCGCTTGGAGAGGCCCCGCGAGGGCTGGCTAGCGCCACGCTCCGAGAATCGCGCCCATAGCCGCGAACAGCACAGTCTGATAGCCCGCGTTGATCGCAAAAAGACTGAACGGACGGGATTCGAAGAGATACGTCACGCCGATCGCCACGCTGATGAACGTCAGGCCAGTGAGCAAGCCCGCGATGAGTCCAAATTGCCAAGTGCCGGTAGGCCCAATGAACATCGCCAGACTGGCGGCTGCTATGAGGTTGAGCACGAACACGCCCCCAAAGGTTTTGGCAATGTCTCGCGAGCCGGCCTGAGCCTTGGTGACGCCCGTCGCACGCATCCAAGCCTTACCGAAGAGCGGTCCGTACCAGATGCCGCCAATTACAAAGCCCGCCAGCGGGGCGACCAGGATCGCGAGCCAATTGAGATGAGCTGCTGCTTGAGAAAAATCCATGTTTGTTCCCCCCGCTCTTCTCCTCGTGATTGATCGATCAAGTAAATCACGATCTAGCCGAGGAAAGCAAGAATGATGGCACGATCGCTAAGGATTCCGTCTCCGCCCCTGAAGGTCTGCCCTATCATGAATAAAGCCCAGCGATGCCAAAATCCTTCACCGATGACTCGCCTTTGGAGCGCAGTCTCAACCTGTTCGATACCACGCTCCTGGTTATCGGCGGCATCATCGGTACCGGCGTATTCTTCAACACCACCAATGTCGCGCAGCGGGTCCACACTCCGGGCCTGATCCTGTCCGTCTGGCTGGTGGGCGGCCTGATCGCGACCATCGGAGCGCTCAGCTTCGCGGAACTCGGAGCGATGATGCCGCTGGTCGGCGGACAGTATGCCTTCCTGCGCGAAGGCTGGCATCCGCTCATTGGATTCCTCTATGGCTGGACCTTGCTACTGGTGATCTCGCCCGGGGGGACCGCCGCGGTCACCATGAAGTTCGCGCAAACACTGGGCACGCTTGTGCCGGGCTTGGCATCGCCGTGGGCCGTGAAGCTGACCGGCCTCGCTGCCATCTGGGGCTTGACCATCGTCAACTACTTCGGCGTCAAACCAGGAGCCCTGGTCCAGAACATCTTCACCTCGGGCAAGCTGGTGGCGCTGGCTCTGCTCATCGGGTTCGGCTTTCTATGGAAAGGCAGTCATACGCAAACGCCCTCATCGCCATACGAAGGCAGCGTGATCACAGCCTTCGGAGCAGCGCTGGCTCCCGTGTTGTTCTCCTACGGAGGATGGCAAAGCTCCACCTGGGCCGCCGGCGAAATCCGTAACCCGCAACGCACCCTCCCGCGCGGCCTGATATTCGGGATCCTGGTGGTAATCACGGTCTATGTATCTGCTGCCGCAGTGTATCTGCACGTCCTGCCGGTGGATGCCATTCGACACACCGAGACGCTCGCCACCGATGCGGCCGTGCGAGTCCTGGGCAATTTCGGAGGGCGTTTCATATCCGTGGCCATTGTCGTTTCGACCTTCGGCTTTATCGACATGACCCTGCTCACCGCACCGCGCGTCTTCTATGCGATGGGCCGCGATGGCTATTTGTTTCCCGCGGCGGCATACGTGCATCCCAAATACAAGGTCCCGGCTACCATGCTCCTGTTCTTCGCGGCTTGGACCACAGTAGTGTTCCTGGCCGGATCGTACGACGCACTGCTCAGCTACACTACATTCGGCGATTGGATCTTCTTCGGGCTCGCCATTGGCGCCTTGTTCATGCTGCGTCGGCGCTATCCCGATCTCGACCGGCCTTATCGAGTGTGGGGCTACCCGGTGTTGCCCGCGCTCTTCGTGATCGCCGCGTTTGGGTTCGTTCTCATTAATTTTTTCGCCAATCAGCCGCAGACCAGTTATGGCCTGGGCATCATCTTGACTGGCATCCCAGCTTTCTATCTTTTCCGGAAATTCAATGCGAAAAATCGTCTACATGGAGTGGGTGAAGACACGCCCGCGCGCGCGATATGAAATCGGAGGCAGCGGGATCATACCGGTGCGCATCGGTGAACTGCCCGAGGCTCGCGACGCGCTCGAGATCAATGACTTCAATCTGTATGGCTATCGGCCACTGATTCGCGCTTTGGCCGATCGTTATGAGGTGACGCCGGACCAGGTGATCACTGCGCCCGGCACATCGATGGCGAATTATCTTGCCATCGCGGCCATTGTCGGCGCTGGCGACGAAGTGCTGGTGGAACATCCAGCGTATGAACCGCTGCTCGATATCCCGGAGCTGCTCGGCGCGAAGGTTCGCCGATTTCAGCGGCGCTTTCACATCAACATGGAAAGTCTTGCCGATCAATTGACGCCGCATACCAAGCTAATCATTTTGACCAATCCGCATAATCCCTCTGGCGTCTTGGAACCGCCGGAAGTTCTGCGCGAAGTCGGACGTTTAGCCGCGCAGGTTGGAGCGTACGTATTGGTTGACGAGGTCTATATGGATTTCCTGTTCCAAGCCCGTCCCCGCACCGCCGTGCATTTGGGTTCGAATTTTCTGATGACCTGCAGTCTGACTAAGGTCTACGGGCTCGATGGCCTGCGCTGCGGATGGGTGCTGGGTCCGCCGCATGTGATCAAAGCCATGTGGCGGTTGCAGGATTTCTTCGGGGTCAACGGTGTGATCCCAGGCGAGACCACCTCAGTGGTGGCCTTCCAACATCTGGAACGTTTTCAAAAACGAACCCAAGCCATCCTTGCGGCGAACCGTCCGCTAGTGGATGAGTTCATGGCCGCTAATCAGGCCGCTCTCGATTGGGCGCCGCCGGATGTGGGCCCGGTCTGTTTCCCACGGATGCGCTCCGGGTCAGCGGACGACTTCTGCGCCCGGCTGCGCGCTGAGTATGACGTGGGCGTGATCCCGGGCCACTTTTTTGAGATGCCCGGTCATTTTAGAATTGGCTTCGGCGGACCAACGGAGGATTTGCGAGCCGGCCTGGAACGGCTGTCGCAGGCGCTATTGTGAAGAATCGACCCGTTCGGAATTCTGGGGTTTCAGTGGTGTCAAGGAAGAAGAGGCCCTTTCGGAGCAACGCGAGGACTCCTAAATCCTTGATTCCGCGTGTTTCGGTTTAAGCCAAAAATAAGCCAACCTGCCCGGATTGATCCAAAACAAGCCCAAATTTTACGGCCGCAACATCACGAGGATGAGTGCGGCCGATTTTTTTCGTTAGAATGAGAGAACTGAAGTACCGATTGAAGCACGCCAGGGAAGGCGTTATACTTGAATCACTCAGAGGCCTAACATGTCCAACGTTGTTGCTGACAGAATCCGAGTCCAGGTGTTGAAATACCTTGACGGTCGCGAGCCTGTGAAGCTAAGCAGCATGGCAGCGGATCTGCGCCAAAGCCACGCTAAGCTCAGCGACGTTCGAGATGCTGATGTTCGAGATGTTGTTCAACCTATGATCGCGACAGGGACGCTCAGCTACGCTCCCGGCCTTAAAATCAGGCTTGCCAAAGAAAAATAGAAAGCGGCGCCGGCGTAGAAGTTACCGGTCAGCAGATTCCGAAGATCGGTTTTATCCGGAGCTTGCAGCTGATAGTCGTTCCCCAGCTCAGCGTGATCGTGATCGAATCCTCTACTCAGGGGCCTTCGCCAGGCTTGCCGAGATAACCCAGGTTGTCTCACCCGAGAGGGGGTACGTTTTCCACAACCGACTGACGCACTCTTTGAAGGTTGGTCAGATCGCCAGACGTCTCGCGGAATATTTTAATCGTGACCAAGCGGCCGTGGTGGACCAACTAGGCGGCCTTGATCCTGATACCGCCGAGGCGGCGGGACTTGCGCATGATCTTGGGCACCCGCCCTTTGGCCATATCGCTGAAGAAGAATTGCATGAGCTCGTCTCACATAGTGGGGTACGCGACGGCTACGAAGGTAACGCGCAGTCCTTCCGAATCGTGACTCGCCTGGCGAGCAGCGACGCCCGCGATCTCAAACAGCGTTCCATAGCTGGTCTCAACCTTACGAGAACAACTCTTGACGCAATCCTGAAGTACCCTTGGCCTTCGGAAGATCCGGATTATCCGAGCAAGTGGGGGTTCTATCAGGGAGAAACCGAAGTCTTTGAGTGGGTCCGAAAAGGAAAGAAGCCACGGAAACGTAGTCCCGCCGCCGAGATCATGGACTGGGCGGACGATATTACCTTCGCAATCCATGATCTTTTGGATTTCTACTGCGCGGGGAAAATTCCGATCGATCGTTGTAAGAAACAAGGAAGCGCGGAGCGCGAGCGGTTGATTGAGGGCATATTCAAACGAAAACCGGCTTGGATCGATAACAAGACCAAATACCTAGATGCGCTTAAGGCAATATTGGAGTTGTTCCCGTTCGAACCAGAACAACGTTACAACGATTCGTCAGATGACCGGGCTAGGCTCTTTGCTTTCTCCACGGGATTGATCCGATTTTTCGTGAACTCCTGCCATCTAACCTCGGACGAAGCAAGTCCCTCCTTCCTGTCCATCGAACCTTCCGCCAAGAGCACGGCTGAAGTTCTGAAGCAGTTCATCTGGGAATACATCATCGAGAATCCCGAGCTGGCGGTGCCCCAGAATGGACAACGTGTGGCGATCCGATGTGTATTTGAGCTCCTCATGAACGCGGCGCGAAAAAAGAAGTACTACCTCTTTCCGACGGCCTCTAGCGAAACTATCCGTAGAGCGAAGAACAAGGACGAACAAGTCCGTGTCGTAGCTGACTGCGTCGCCGGTATGACCGAGAAAGAACTCATGCATTTTCATCGCTCATTGCAAGGGCTGGGGGTTTAGTTTCGCACCGGAATTCTGGCCGCCGTCTCTCCCAGTCTAGATTCCTGGCGCGACTTTTACCCGCAAACGGACCAAAGTACGTGGTGGGCCCGACAGAACTCGAATCTGTGACCTCTACCGTGTCAAGGTAGCGCTCTAACCAACTGAGCTACGGGCCCGGAGTACAGCGAGGAAGGCACTCCCAATATAACATTCCAGGTATTCCTCGTCTTCCTTGTATTCCTCCCGGTCCCGCGATTCCTCCCATCCCGCTCTGCACCGGGCGCCCGATTTTGCCGATACATATTGGTAGCTATGCCACGTCTTGGTGCGACTCTTGCCTTCGCGATCCTGCTTGTGCCCCGGTTGGTCGAAGGCCAGCCCGGCAGCGGCGAGGCCGATCCCGGTTTGTGGCGATTCGTCCATCCCAATGCCAAAGCTGTGATCAGCATCAATTGGCAGCGCATCCGGCAATCGCCTGATGGCGCGATGATTCGGGAAAAGCTGAACGGTGGCATTCCCGCCGCGATTCCAGGCCTTGAGTTCATGGACAAGATTGACCGAGTGGTGATCTCATCGCCAGGCAACGAAGTGGTTCCAGACGCCGGCGCCGACACGGCCGTGGAGCCCGCCGACACGCCCCTGCTGGCCGTGGTGCGTGGACATTTTGATGAAAGCAGAGTGCGTCAACTGTTTGTGCATCTCGGTGGCAAACCTCAGGCCTACAATTCGTTTCGAGTCTATCGGCCGCAAGGCAAGGACGCCAAAAACCTGGCCTACGTCCTATTCGACGCCAACACGATTATGTTTGGAGATGCACCCTCGCTTTTCGCCGCGCTCGACCGGAACCAATTCGCGCCGCCCGCGCCGGAGCCCGGCTCGATCCTTGCGCGGGTGGCCGAGATGGATGCGGCGTACGATTTGTCGTGGGTCATGAACGGGACGGACATGATGTCGAACGGCCGGTTGATGGACCAGCTCCGAGTGGGCGAGTGGGCGCCGGACGCCCAAGGATTGGAAATGGGCATCAATCTGCGCTCGGGCCTGACAGCCGACATCACCGTGCGCTTTGCCTCTGAGGTGGTGGCCAAGCGGGTGGTAACGGAAATGACGCGGCTGGCTTCGGTGGTGGCTAAAGACAAGGCTGACCCGCAAGTGCGAGACATCGCGAAAAAGCTGAAGCTCACCTCCGACGGCTCGGCAGCCAAGATAAGTTTGCGCCTGACTTTGCCGGAACTGGAAAAGAGCACGCTCGTTTTCGCGGCTGCGCACCCGGCGGCGGGGAACTCGGAGAAGGTAGCAGTCCCTCTCGCGCCAGTACCCACGGCGCCGGTGAAGCCCGGAGTGATCCGCATTGATGGGCTGGACGATGGCCCACGCGAGATCCCCTTGCCGGATCACCAGAACTAGCAGGTACACTACAATCGGTGATATGGGCAAAGACAAACGTCAACTTGTGGAAGTCCGCTGCCCGTGCTGCGAGGCAACGCTACAAGTCGACCCCGAACTGAAGGCTGTGATCAGCTACGAAGAGCACCAGAAGCCGCGGGCGATCGAAGACATCACTGCCGCCGTTCAGAAGATGAAGGGCGAAGAGGCGCGCCGGGGCGAGACTTTCCAGAAATCATTTGATCAGCACAAGGGGCACCACAAAGTTCTAGAGCGAAAGTTCGACGAGCTTCTGAAGCAGGCTAAGGAAAACCCTGATGCGCCGAACCCCAAGAGACCATTCGACTTCGACTGATCCTGCGATTCCCGGCCGCGCGGTCTAGAACTATTGCCCTTAGGCGTACTGAGGCAAAACATTACGCAGTCTCAGGCGAGAGCCGCGCAACGCATAGAGTGAATCCACCTAGCATCCGTACCGTGTCGGCCGCATACTGGCTTTGGTATCACTAGTTGTCACTAAAGGCGGTGAGCAATGAGGAAACGATTACTCGTGGCTACGGTTTTCGCGGGCGTGGGACTCGCGGCTGCAATCCCCCTAGGGGATCTGTTTGGACTCGGTCACACGCAAGCGCTGATTAGCGGCGGTGCTGCCGGTGCATTTATCGGCTACGTGGTTAGCATTTTCCTCGACATCTTCCTCACCCCCAGTCACACCGCCGAAACCGAAAACTAATCATCCCGGCCGACAAGCATCCGCTCTGCCCCGCTGCGATACACTGAGGAACTACCGTCAGAGTAGGAGGATCGCGTTTGGCTGAGTGGACGTACGCGCAGGAAAAGCCCGCTGAGCGGCTATGCAAGATCGAACACTACGCCGTAACGAAACAGCAAGCCTCAGGCGATGTGGAGTTTCTGATCACGGTCCGCGAATATGTGAATCCGCCGGATCCCGCCATGCGTTTCCTGGCCCAAGCCGATAAGCAGACCAATCAAAAGACCGCGCCTTACACGCCCACCGGCTGGGGACCTTCGCTGTTGCAGGCGCTAGCGGAGTGTGTGCAAGGGATCAGGAAATTTCCCTATGAGCCCTAAGAGCACGACGGGTTTTCGCTGCGCCGCGACGCTCGGGATTCTGGCGATGGCCTGCTGGGGCCAGGAAACTTCCGACCCCTGGACTCCGGGCGAGCTATTGCAGCCAGCCGCGCTCGCGCTAATGGTGCAATCGGCGAAGGCTCCGATCCTCTTGTCCGTCGCGTTTCCGGTGCTGTATCGCGGCCGGCACATCGCGCACGCCATCAACGCTGGACCGACGTCGAAGCCGGAGGGGATTGAGGCGCTGAAGAAGGAGGTCGCTGGCCTGGCAAAGGATGCCGACGTGGTGATCTACTGCGGCTGTTGTCCCATGGTGAAATGCCCCAACATCCGGCCCGCGTATCGTGTGCTCAAGGAGCTAGGCTTCACGCACGTTCGCGTGCTGAGCTTGCCAACGAATTTGCACACCGACTGGGTCAGTAAGGATTATCCCTCGGAGCCCTCGCCAGCCCCCTAACAAACTCAGACGCTGGCGCCGAACACTGTGCCTTTGCGTTCCTTGCCGACGCCGGTCATGATGGCCGCGAGCGCGAACACGGTAACGGCAGTGAGCGCCATGGCCGTGGCATAACTCATCCGTTTCGCAAATACCGCTTCGATGTAAACCACAGAGCTGGCCACCAGCACGCCGCATTGATACGCGAACCCGGGCATAAATCCGCGGACGGAGTCCGGCGACAATTCGGACAGATGCGCCGGGATAATGCCCCACGCGCCCTGCACCATGAACTGCATCAGGAACGCGCCCAGCACCAACAGTGCAGTGGATGGCGCGTAGGCCCATAGCGGAACCAGCAGGATTCCGCCCGCGAGTGCGGCGATCATGGCGCGCCGGCGGCCGATGCGGTCCGACCACAATCCGAACACGGTGCCGCCCAGGATCGCGCCGATCATCGAAATGCCGGTGATCACGGAGCGTTGCGCGGGAGCGAAATGCCACTGGCGCTCGAGGAAGGTGGGATACATATCCTGCGTTCCGTGCGAGGCGAAGTTCATCATGGTCATCAGCGCCGCCAGGTAAATGAACAGCTTCCAATGCGACACGATGGCCTTGCCCAGTCCGCTCCAGCTTTCTTCGCGGCTCTTGCGCCAGACTTCGGACTCCTTCACGCGAAATCGCACGAACAAAGCCAGCAACGCGGGAAGTCCACCCAGGAAAAACAGCGGACGCCAGCCCCAGCGCTCAAACAGGAAGAAATAACAGATGGCGGCAAGCAGGTTGCCGGCGGCATAACCCTCCTGCAGAAGACCGGACAGCAGTCCGCGCAGCCGCGGCGGAACTTTCTCCATCGCGAGCGATGCGCCCACGCCCCATTCGCCACCCATGCCGATCCCGAACAGCGCGCGCAGCACCAGGAAGGTTGTGTAGTTGGGCGCGAGCCCGGTGAGCACTTCAGCCACAGAATAGAACACCAGATCGATCATCAGCGGAAGCCGGCGGCCGTAGCGGTCCGCGAGCAAGCCGAACAGGAACGCGCCCACCGGACGAAACACCAGTGTCGCGGTGATGGAGAGCGCCATGGCGGAGTCCGATTTGTGGAACTCTTTGCCGATCGCGGTGAGGCAAAATGTGACCAGGAAGAAATCGAAAGCGTCCAGGGTCCAGCCAAGAAATCCGGCCGTGAGTGCAGCGCCGTGATCGGAGGGCTGGGGTACGGTGGCGGGCTTGTTCAAGGACGCAGTATACCAGCCGCGAAGCGGAGTCCCGGCGGTTTGCCCTACCGGCTTGAATGGTATTCTCTGGGTAGGGCAACGGATGAATGTGCGAAAAGCATCGTGTTGGTTGGGATGCGGCTTCGTTTTCATCGGCGCGCTCTACGCGTTTCAGCGGCCATTCAAACAATACCCCGGCGTCGAATATTTCAGTTTTGAGCTGACACCCGATTGGCAGGAGAAGGGCGAGTGGGCATTCGCGCGCCTGATGTTTCCGCCCGGCCCCAACGACGGCTACGCCGGCCGCTTCGATGGCGATTTCCGGCAAGGGCTGTCACTCTGGACGCAGGATTATCCGCGCGCCGACCGTCATTTTTCGCAAGCGGTCCGGCGATTGACGCGCCTTCACGTGCGGTCGGTGGAGCAATCCGTGATGCTCGAAGACGGCGACGAGGCCTACAATTGGCCCTGGCTGTACGCGGTGCAAGTGGGCGAGTGGGGTTTGACGGAACAGGAAGCCAAAGTGATGCGCGAATATCTGCTGCGCGGCGGCTTCTTCATGGCGGACGATTTTCACGGGGATTATGAATGGGAGATGTTCCTGAAACGCATCCGCTATGTGTTTCCGGACCGGCCGATCGTCGACATTCCCGAAAATGATCCGATCTTTCACACTGTGTTCGATTTGACGGATCGTTTTCAGATTCCGGGCGCGGCGCATCTCTATCAAGGTTGCAAGAACTGCGGCGAAGGCGGGCAGGGCGCGCATTGGCGCGGAATTTACGACGACAAGGGCCGAGTCATGGTGGCCATCACGTATAACTCGGACGTTGGTGACGCGTGGGAATACGCAGACGACCCGGCGTATCCGGAAAAGTTCTCGGGGCTTGGCGATCCGCGTTGGCGTGAACTATTTAATTTACGCCATGACGCATTGACCGGCGCTCAGCTCTTCGCGAGTTCGTCCTGCCTGGCGCGCATCTCTGCTTGCGCTTCGCGCTGGAGGTCGCCCATCTTCGAGCCGGAAGCCACCAGAGCGACAAAACCGGCCACCAGCAGCGGCACCGTAACCACGGCCCAGAGAATCAGAGTGAAGCGCCGCGCCATCGCTCCTGGCACGCCGAACAGCGTGAGACCCAGCGTTGACAAAACTTGAAACAGCCCGACATTGCCGGGCGCCTGCGGTACCACCGAGCCGAGACGCAGCAACACCATGAGGGCGCCGGCCTGCGCCCAGGAGACGCCATCGAAACCATATGCCTGCATGACGGCGTAGACGGGAACAATCTGAATCAGCAGGTAAGGAACGCTGACGGCCAGGGAGAAATAGAGGAAGCGTGAGTGCCCGATGCGATGCAGATCCTCGATGAATACGTGCGCCCAAGAGGACAATGGGGTGCCCAGCAACGCGTCGAGAGCCTGCTCTCGCCAATACATGGCGACGGCCAGCAGCGCGGCGAAAATCAAGAGGATGATCGCCAGGAAAATGCTTCCGGTGGTAATGATTCCGATGGCTCTAGCCTGGCCGTGGCTGAGCGGAAAGTGCCGGACATAGCGCAGTGCGATAAACAGGCCGGCGATCAGCAACCCGCCGTCGAAAATGCGCTCGATCAAGGCCGAGGCGAGAGTGACCGAGATGGGGATCTTGCTCCATCGCGCCATCAAAAAGCAGCGGATTACTTCGCCGGCGCGCAGCGGCAGAACTTCATTGGCGAACAGGCCCACGTAGATTGCGCCCACGGAAGCCCAGGAGGACACTGGCGTGACCGGAAGCAGCAGCAAGCTCCAGCGCCAGCCTTGAATTACATAGACCAGCAGGTCGGCGATGGCGCCGACAGCGACCCAGCGCCAGTCGAGCTCGCGAACCTCTTCCCATAGCTCCGTCCAGCTGACGCCGTGTACGGCCCATGCCAGGCAGGCCACTGACACTACCAGCGTCACAACCGTGAAGACGTGCGACGCGCGCTTGGATTTGCCCGGAGAAGGGGACATGGTCGTCAAGAACCATGATACCCGTGAGCGCTATCGCAGATAGAACAAACTGAGGCGCGGCAAGCCGGCGGAGTCGAGCAACTGGCGCTCCAGATATTGTTTTTCGAGCATTGCGAGCTGCGGCGTGGTCATTTTGCCGCGATAGGGCCGCAGTTGAAGATCGAGTTCGCGCCGAACCTGGAAAAGTTGCTCTTCGGTCTGGCGCGAGCGCACCAGGGCGATCATCTTGTCCTCGAGTGCGGTCAAGCGGCGTTCGAGATTTTCGAGATCGTGATACAGAGCCGAGGCGTCGGATGCGAGATGCTCGACCGCTGCGGCGACTTCCTCCAGCCCCTCCCGGCTACGGATCTGCTGCGCATTGGCTGCCAAGTAGCCTTGGAGCGCCTCCAGTGTGAAGGGGGCCGAGGATTCCTTGCGACTAGCCGGTGACGGCGCAACCCCGGCCATGGCCTGTGCTTCCAGCATCACCGCTTGTGAGCAGTAGGCCACGGAATTCACATTTTGGCCCCGCTTCTTTTTCGCGCGCCATTTATCAAACGCGGCATCCACGCCGCGCAGTACGGCTTCCAGCGGCACGCCGGCATTTTTCCACGCTTCCACCAGCGCCCAATCGAGCGGGGACATGAGGAACAGTCCGGTGCCGCGCGCTTTTTGAAAACGCTCTTCAACTTCGGTGAAATAGTTGAAGTAATTGGATGGCCAGTTTGCGTCGTTGTCCGGATCTCGGGGGGCTACTTCTTCCGATTGCGCCGCCATATGATTTCCAGGCCTTCCAGCGTCAGGTCTTCGTTGATCTCTTGAACGGAGCGCGCAGCGCGCGCGATCAATTGCGCTTGTCCGCCGGTGGCGATAACCTTGGCGTTGCCGCCGAGCTCAGCCACCAGCCGGCCCACGATTCCGTCGATCAATCCAGCGAATCCATAGTAGAGACCCGACTGAATGCTGTTGACGGTGTTCTTGCCGATCAGCCGCTCGGGTTCGCGAAGATCCACCATCGGCAGCCGCGCGGTTTTCGCAAACAGACCGCTGATCGACATGCCGATACCGGGGCAAATCATGCCGCCCAAATACTCGGCGTTGGCCGAAACGACATCAAAGTTGATAGTTGTCCCCAGATCCACAACCACGGAAGGGCCTCCGTAGCGATGAAATGCGGCGACGCCGTTCACCACGCGATCCGCGCCCACTTCGCGCGGGTTATCGTACAGCACCTTCAAGCCGATGTCAGTGTCGGGCGTTACGAAGAGCGGTGTGGCATGAAAATAACGCTGTGCCATCGCGAGCAGCGGAGCCTCCAGCGTGGGCACCACACTGGCGATGATGATCCCATCAACGCGCGCGAGATCGAGCGACGCCAGCGCAAACAGGTTGCGCATGAGCACGCCCCATTCGTCGGCGGTCTGCTCGTGGATGGTGCGCAGGCGCCAACGTTCAATCAGCTTGGTCCCTTCGAAAGCGCCAATGGTGATATTGCTGTTGCCTGCATCCAGAGCTAAGAGCAAGGGCGCACTCCTCCCGCGACGATCAGGTTATCGCGCCCGTCGTCGCCGCGAAGTATCAGGAAACCGGAATCGTTCAGGCCGATCGTGGTCCCGAAGAGCGTAGAGCCCACTTGATCGACACTGACGCGGCGGCCGCTAACGTAGCTGGAGGCGCGCGAAAACATTTCGAGGATCGGTTCAGGGCCGTCTGCTTCCAGCAGCGCGCAGAACCGGTCGATACCCGGGAGCAATTCCAATAACAACGCCTCACGCGAATGCTCGCGTCCGCTGGCGATGCGCAGAGAGGTGGCAATGCCGCCGAGTTCAACCGGGAACTGGGAATGATTCACATTAATACCGATGCCTGCAATGATAGCTGAGCCTTCGAGTGTCGTTAGGATGCCGGCGCATTTCCCCTCGGACTTCTTTGAGGGGATCAGCACGTCGTTGGGCCAGCGCAGGTCGCACGCAAGATCCGTGGCATGGAGGATCGCGTTGCTCACTGACAGGCCAAGCGCGAGCGTGACGACGGGCAACGTCGTCGGTGGGAATTGATGCCGCAAGATGACGGAGATGTACAGGCCGGAGCCGGGTTCGGAATGCCAAGTTCGTCCGTGGCGGCCTCGGCCTGCGGTCTGTTCTTCGGCGCCGACCACGGTGCCGGATGGCGCACCGGATGCGGCCAAACGGCTGGCTTCGGTCATCGTGGAATCGACAGCTGCGTGCCACTCGATGCGGCGGTCTGGCATTTCAGCCCGCAGGAGATCACAGTCCATCACCTGATTACAAACCTTCGAGAGTGTCGTGATTCTTCTGAATCTGGGCGATGTAGTCTGCGCGTTTGGAGCGCAATTCTTCGACGATGTGAGGAGGAGCTCCGTTCAAGAACTTCTCGCTACCGAGCTGGCCATCGATTTTCAGAATCAACTTCTCCAACTTATCCGTGTCCTTGAGCAGCCGGTCGCGTAACGCCTCGCGATCCACTTCGGGAAGCTGTAGCGACAGGTCAAAGTGTTGGGTCGACCGAACCGCACCCGAAAGCACGGGCGCCGCGCCTGTGCGCACTTCCAGCTTCACTCTGCCGAGGTGTTCGAGCACCGGCAGTTCGACTTTCGATGAACCGTTGCGGCAGTAGAGCACGCCGGCCAGCTCCAGTTTGTCGTCGAGTCCGTTATCGGCCTTCAGCTTTCGCGCCGCCGTGACCATGTCCTGCAGCAACGCCATCTCGCGCTCAGCCGACTCGTCAGTCGCAGCAGCCTGCGGGTATGGGGCCAACGCGATCGACGAGGTTTGGCCGAATCGATGCCACAATTCCTCGGTGATGAACGGCAGGATGGGATGCTGCAGCCGCAAATAAGCGCTGAAGACGGCGAGCAAGTTGCGCCAGTCATTAGTGAGACCGGACCCGGGAACCAGACGAAGTTTCTTGATCTCGAGATACCAATCGCAAAAGTCGTGCCAGAAGAATGCCCACAGCTCTTCGGCCACTTCGTGATAACGATGCTGTCCCAGCGCGCGGTTCACGGATTCGGCGGTGCGGCTCAGGCGGCTGAATATCCAGCGGTCTTCGAGCGTTTCGAGCTGGCCCGGCTCGGGAAGGGAAGGCTCAATGCCCGCACTTTCCATGTTCATGAGCAGCAGCCGCGCAGCGTTCCACAGCTTGTTGCAGAATTGCCGCGCGGCATTTAGCCGGTCCTCGTTATAGGTGATGTCGGTGCCGGGCGCCGCGGCACGCAGCAGCCACAAGCGGCAGGCATCGGTGCCGTATTTATCGTTGATGTCCAGCGGGTCGACCACGTTGCCTTTGGTCTTCGACATCTTCTTGCGTTCTGGATCGCGCACCAGCCCGTGCATGTGCACCTGGCGAAACGGAACGTCGCCGGTGAGCTCGATGCCCATCATCATCATGCGCGCCACCCAGAAGAACAGGATGTCGAAGCCGGTGATCATCAGGCTAGTCGGATAATAGACGCGATAATCTTCCGTCTCCGCCGGCCAGCCGAGCGTGGAGAACGGCCACAGGCTGGAGCTGAACCAGGTATCGAGCACGTCGGGATCTTGCTCGATCGCGGCCGACTGGCAATGCGAACAGGCTTTCGGGGTTTCGCGCGCGACCGTGATCTTCTTGCAATTGGCGCAATGCCAGGCGGGAATGCGATGCCCCCACCAAAGCTGGCGCGAGATACACCAGTCGCGAATGTTCTCCATCCAATTAAAGAACGTTTTGTTCCAATTGTCAGGCACGAACTGGATGCGGCCTTCGTTTACGGCTGCCATGGCTTTATCAGCCAGCGGCTTGGTCTTCACGAACCATTGCGTGGAGATCAAAGGCTCGACAATCGTTCCGCAGCGATCGCACTTGCTGAGCGCGACCGTGTAGGGCTCCACTTTTTCGAGCAGACCAAGCTGTTCGAGGTCGGCGACGATGCGCTTGCGAGCTTCGAAGCGATCCAAGCCAGCGTACGGCCCAGCTTCGGCGGTCATGCGCGCGTCTTCGCCAATGACTTTGATTTGCGCCAGGTCGTGGCGCTTGCCGGCTTCGAGATCGTTTGGATCATGCGCGGGAGTTATTTTGACGACGCCGGTGCCGAACTGCGGGTCCGCGATCTCATCGAAGATGATTGGAATCGGCCGGTTCATCAACGGCAGTGTCACGGTTTGTCCCGCGAGATCCTGGTAGCGCGCGTCGGCCGGATTCACCGCCACGGCCGTGTCGCCGAGCATGGTTTCCGGGCGCGTGGTAGCCACGATCAGATATCGCGAGCTGTGATTCACCGGATAACGAATGTGCCAGAGGTTGCCCTGCGTGTCCTCGTGCTTTACTTCGAGATCCGAGATGGCAGTGGCGCAGCGCGGGCACCAGTTCACCATATAAGTGCCGCGGTAGATGAGATCGCGTTCGTAAAGGCGCACAAACGCTTCCAGCACGGCGGGCGAAAGCTCGGGACTCAGCGTGAACCGTTCGCGGCTCCAGTCGCAGCTATCGCCAATGCGCTTCATCTGCGAAGTAATGCGGTTGCCGTATTTCTCTTTCCACTCCCACACGCGGCGAACAAATTCCTCACGGCCCAGTTGCTGCCGGGTGGTTCCCTCGGCGGCCAGGCTGCGTTCCACCAGCATTTGCGTCGCGATTCCAGCGTGATCGGTTCCTGGAAGAAACAGCGTGTTAAAACCGCGCATGCGATGCCAGCGCGTGGCTGTGTCGATCACGGTGTGATCCAGCATGTGGCCGATATGCAGGGATCCGGTTACGTTGGGAGGAGGAACCACGAGCGAAAATCTTGGGCCGGGCGCGTGGGGATCGGCGTGAAAGATGCCAGAAGCCACCCACCACTCCGCCCAATGCGGCTCGAAGCGTTGCGGCTCGTATGCTTTGTCCAATTCCATGAGGAGACTACTAGTTTAGCAAGCGGTCAAAATTGGACAGTTCAGAGGAGGTGTTGTGGCGGGGGCCCGTCGCGGCTTTCCACGGTGGGCGATTACGGGAGTGCTGAATTTACTTGTGGCCAGTTCGACCACCACCGGACGAGTGGGCAACAGAGGCTGAGTGAGGAGCCGAGTGACTAGCGGACGGCCCCGAGTGACTCGCAGCCGAATGACTGGCAGACGCCGTGTGGCTGGCGGGCGCCGCCGAGTGACCCGCCGTCGTGTGATTTGCAGATGCCGTGCGCTTGGCCGATGCAGAGGTATGAGTGGCCGAGTTACGAGCGGCCGACGAGTGTTGCGTTGGCGCCGAGTGACGTGCGGCCGAGGCGTGCTGAGCGGCCCTGCCACGATCCGCAGCTGCCCGAGCCCGAGCGGCGCCCACATGAGCGGCGGCATGGAAGCCTCCCGGAACGCCGCGGCCACCATGGTCGAACGCACCTCGGTCATGACCGCCAAAATTGCCATGATTGATGACCGTCGTGCTGCTCGAAATGTAGGTGTTGCCACCATACAGCACAGTCCCGCCGGTCCAAGCCGGCGCCCAAGCGGAGAAGCCCCAGTCGAAGCCGGCAAAGGCTGCAACCGGTATGCCCGCGGGGTAGGCAAGTCCAACTCCCACGACGACGCCGACCGGAGGCGCTACCACAACGAAGCCGGGGTAGGGGGCAAATAGCCCGCCCCAGATGGCCCACGGATTGTAATAAGGAACGTAAACCACAGCCGGATCGACCGGTGCAATCGTGATCACGCCCGCGTCGGCAACCGCCACGGTTTCTTGCGGCGTTGAGACTAACACCTTCGACTGCTGCGCTTGCAACCGCATGGCCTGAATCGCGTTCTCGACGTCTCCGGGCTGGTTGTAATAGGCATTGCCTAGCTGCGCCGCCCAAGCGGTGTTCTTCGCGAGATTATCGAGCACCGAGGGAAACTCGATGAGGCCTTTGATGGCCGGATCCCAAGGCTGGGCGTTCGCTCCCGCCGCTCGCTGAGCCGGGGGAAGATTTATGTTCTGGTTGAGCCACGCATCCACGGCTGCAATCTGGTCCGGATAGGTGGACCCAGTCAATATCTGGGCGACCAGGGAGTCCGGATCGAGAGCGCTCGGCGCCACCAGCTGATCCAGTTGGGTCGCGTCCAGCTCGACGTAAGCCGGCGCGGGCGCCTGCGCGAACAGATTCAATTGTGCCGCCGGAACCAGCAGCAGGGACAGCGTGAGCGCCATGGTCGGGCGTGTGATTGTGTTCGGGGAAATTGAGCTCTTGGATTTCATAATCTCCATCCTTTGGCTTCGTTTTATCGAATGCCATCTTCGTCCTGCAGTTCCCACGTGGACGTCCTCATCCTGCCAGCAAGTACAGCAGTTTCAATGTGTTGGAGTTTTGGAGCGATTTTGGAGAAGCAATCGGATAATTCTGCTAACCGAACGATTCGTCCGCGGCAAACTGTGGAGGCGCCTGCGTTTCCGACGGGTTTGTTCACTCCGTGCCGGGTAGTATTTCGCCGGAGGCGCTCGAAGACAAGCTAACGTCGGTGCGATTTAGTCCACAGGAATGGACGGGCGAAGAGCTGCGATTATTCGTGCCTGAGTTCTCTCGCATCGATCAGGATACTGACAAACGATTGGCGCAATTGGCCGTGATTCTGGCGGAAGCGGCTAGCGTGCAGGCCGCGGCAACCTTTCTGACTTTATAATCTCGCGCTGGTTCTGTTATCCCGGCAGTCTGGAGCGGAGGCGATTGCGCCACTCAGGCGACGCGCGTCTGAGAATCCAGGCCGCTTGGACATCCGGCTTCACTTGGCGCACGCTTATTTTCAAAGCGGAAATCTGGACGATTGCCGGGAGCTGTGCGAGCAAATGCTGGCGCAAGTGCCCGATTCGCCGCTAGCTCCACTGATGCGTGCCCATCTCGCCATCGCGCGAGGCGACCTGGACGGAGCGGCACGGCACCTGGCAGCAGCGCCAGGAACGTACGGAGTTGCCGCTGCCCTGGACTCCGCCATCGGGCACGCTTACCTGCGGATCGAGCGGTGGGACGAAGCGGCGCGTGCATTCCGTTCCGCGATCGCCGTGGACGCCACACTGGCGCAGGCGCACGAAGGCTTGGCCTGGGCTTCGCTTGGGCAACGGCATCCGGAAGAAGCGGCGGAAAAGGCGCTGGACGCAATCCGATTGCGCTACGATTCTCCAGACGCCCACCAGGTTTTAGGAATAGCGTTGAATGGTTTGGGGCGGACATTGGCCTCCAAGCAGGCCCTCGCCACCAGCCAGGCGCTTCGGCCGCGTACTCCTACGGCGTGACCAAGGTTTCAGACGATTCATTTCACATCCGCCCGGCGCGGGATGATGAATGGCAAGCCTGCCGGATGCTGCTTCCAGAAACCTTCGCCGATCTGAATGGGCGCGAGTATTTTCTCTGCACGCGCCAACAGGCGCCCCGCATTGTGGCGGCGGCATCTTGTAGGAGGACCCCACAAGGCGCGACATCGCTGCGGCTGCATGTGACCCACTCTTTCGGAGGCGTGGAATCGGTGCGCGCATGATCGATCACATCTGTGCTGGTCTGCCCACGGCTGAGGGGCTGTCGGAAATTACGAAAGAAAAGGACGCCGAATCTTTCTGCGCGCGCACGGGATTCTTGCGCGTAGACGGCCTCACCACGGTGGAAGCCGAGATGGCAGAAATGCGCGCTTACATGAGCAGGCTGCGCGATCGCATGCGCCTTCCCGAGGGCGCGCGGCTGATCTCTTTATTAGAGGCGCCGATGGAACCGGTTGCTCGGCTTCACGCGGAGTACATCGCCAGGGCGGGGGAGCTGAATCCATGGCGCGCGGTAATCGCTGGAAACCCAAGCCTGGCCCCCTCCGTGGTTCTGCTAGTGGATGGCCGCGTGGAAGCAATTCTCCTCGGGAAATTGGAAGCTTCACTCGCTATTGTGCGTTCGCAGGTAGTGACGGCACGGTTCCAGGGCGGATGGGCGAACACGCTGCTTCTTGCTGAAGCGCTAGATCGCGGATGGGAGTACGGAGCGCGGCGCGTCCGCTTTTCGTATTCAGACTCGAACCGGGATACGCAGAAGTTGGCCCGGCGCTTCAAGGCGGAAGTGATCAGCGTGCTGGCGAAGTTCCAGCGTGGACAACCACCTACCGCCGAGATTTGACAGCTTCGTGGCGGGATGTTGTAATAAATGGGAAGTTACCTACCTGCCTGTTCCTCAGTAGCTCAATGGTAGAGCATTCGGCTGTTAACCGAAGGGTTGTAGGTTCGAGTCCTACCTGAGGAGCCAATCTAATCAACATCATGCGCAATCGACTTTTCACCACCACTCTCGGCCAACTCCGTGCCAGCGGAAAAGCTGAAGCCGAGGCAAGTTACCTTGGTTTCCTCACGGCGAAGGTGCTTAGGGCGAATCCGGCACGCTATACCAGCGTTCATGTGTAAATTCCGCCGGGATCTCTCCGCTGTAGGGATCGACTCCAAGCTGCTCCAACCTATCGAACCAATCCTCCCGCAGGCTATCGGGCAACTCCTGGCCGCACCATGGGCAGAAGGTAATCCTCAAACTGCTTGTTCCACCATCGAGTACGAGTATTCCGAACTAGCGGAACTTCGGCGTGAAGATTACGGGAATGTCAGGGTCGTTAACAGCCGCTTCCATCTGCGAACAACAGAACTTGATTGCGCTCATATAGTAATCTGTCGGCCAGGTACCGCTGGCTTAGTCATGGCTCTCCCGTATCTGGATTTGCGCTGCCGAGATGGTTGCCGCGGGAGTCATATACTTCGACGTCACCATGTGTGTGATCCCATTCATAAATCGCCTAGCTTGCCCCTCCAATCCGCATTCCTCATAGCGCTCGAAGATCTTGTAACCGGTCTTGCGGGAGGGCCCGGCCATCCGCGCTGACAGCTCCGGCTCCAGATTTCACAAGCACTACGGAGCCGCGGTGCGGCCTGGCGTCAAGACCAATGCTGAACGCTTCGGCGATTCAGCTCGTCACAGGTGAAAGCGTCCCACCAGAACTGCTTTCCCCAGAATATGACCGTCAATGGCCTGGAGCACGTCCGCGCGCGCCGCATCCGGCCCCAAATTGAGTTTGGTGTCGAGCGCAAAAAGCTCGAACGTGTAGTGATGGTAGGGTCCGGGGGCATCCGCACCGGGTCCCATATAGCCGGGCTTTTTTCGAACACTATTGGCCTGAATTGTTCCATCGGGGAGCTTGGGATCGGGAGCCAAGCTGCCAGGGAGCTCACGGGCGCTACCAGGAATATTGAATACCAGCCAATGCAGAACGTCTTCGATGTGTCCATGCATCGCTTCGTCGGGATCGTGGAAGATGAGCGCGAACGAAACGGTGCCTGCCGGAACGTTCGACCACTCCAGTTTCGGAGATACGAAACTCTTTACTGCGTAGGTGAACTTGTCGGGTATAACACCGCCATCCTGGAAGTCTGGTGTTGTCAAGGTCAATCCGGGCTTGGGAGGGGCGCCTTTGCTCTGGGCCAATAGGCCGGCGGTGCAAGCCATCGAAAAAATCGCTATCGCTAGTCTCATGTGTCTGCTCCGGCGTGGGAGGAATCTCATCGGGTTACTCCTGGCAAAGGTTGGAGTGTTGTATTGATCAAATATCCGGTGAAGTCGGTTTTTTCTCCGGGTTTGTGGCCGGGTGATGGCAGCAACCGGGCGCTCATGGGCGTTTTGTCTTTGTAGGCCACCGTTGCCACGTCCGCCAAAATATGTGCAATCTGCTCCTCGGTGATGTCGCCCGGCAGTGGAACTGTCTCCAATCCGTTGGCGCCCACAGCTGAATATGCCAGCAGCGACGCTAAATTGTAAGTTCCCTCTCCCCAGCGCTTCGACATCGTTGGATCTTCCATCACGGGAAGCATGGGGCCAGACGTGCCGGCTCGCTTGATCGGAGTGGCGAGTAGCGCCCGAGTGATCAGTCCGGCGGCGGCCACAGTTTCGCTCGAACCAAACGGACTGCCAGTGAACGATTCGATGGCTGCGCCGATCGAACGCTCGCGCTGCGGCGCCGGTGTCAGATCGATTCCCTGATACTTCCAGCCGGTGCTTTTTTCGATGGTGAGAGCCACAGACTCCAGTTCCTTCCCATACCGGGTAAATTCCGCGACTAATTGTTGCTCGGCTTCACGGGGATCGTGATATTTGCCAAATACTTCCTGCACCACGTTCGCGCCTTCCAATGCCAGTGTGAAAACGCGACCTCTGCCGACATGATAGGAGCTTGGGTAATACGGACCGTAGGGCGGTATCATTGCGAGGGCGCTGAAATCCCTGTTCGCGTCGCCATGCGGAGTGCGCATTGAGATCGCTTTGATGGTCTTGGCTGCTTCCGGAATGGTACGCCAGTGAATTCCTTGTTCGTCCGCGATGACGATGTTGCCGCTAATGCTTCCTTCCGAAATGACGTCGATCAAAAGATCGACATTGGCGGTATCGTCATTGTCGTGGAGCATCGCGGGGCCGATGCACAAAATCAATTTGTCTTTGTCGGCGGCATCCTGCATTTTGCGAAACAACCCCAGTGCGTCCTGCGGGCTGAGTCCTTTGGTATAAAGCGGAAACGGCTGCGTGGTGACGCGTCCGGCGCCGCCCTCGAAGCCTGCTTTATTCACCGCCTCTTTTGCGGTCGCCAGAAATTTCCCTGCATCCGCGACCGCAGCGGTTGGGTTGTTCCGATCGACTTCGACAAAGGCGGTAATGGCCCGAACCCGCGGATGATTATCGGCGGCATATACTAACGCGGCGAAGGAAAACGCCAGTACAAGTTTTCGCATAGGGTTAGATCATAACATGTGACGGCATATCAGTTTCATAGCACAGGATCCCTGTCTATTGGATTATCAAGGGTATATGGTGCGGTCCTACCTGGGCAGAGAGTATGATATAGCAAACATGCGGATATCGAAGCAACTGAGCTATGATGCCTGCATGTCGAATCCCACTCCGAGAATAGTTGGTCTAGCGCTGCTACTGGCGGTTTGTGTCATGGCCGATGAGCCGGTAAAGAAGAAAGTCGTGACGCCCAAGGATTCCGCGGCCGGCAGGCCCTTCAGCGCCGGTCTATTAGTGGGCGATACACTTTACGTCTCCGGACAAGGCGGCTTCGATTCCAAGAATCCCCCGAGCAATTTTGAAGACGAAGTGCGGGCGTGTTTAAGCAACGTCGGCTCCGTTCTCCAAGCCGGCGGAATGGGTTTTCCCGATGTGGTTTCGGTGACGATTTATCTGACTGACATGGGCCAGTTCCAGCGCATGAACGCAGTTTACATGGACATTTTTAAAGAGCCGCGGCCGACCCGCACCACTGTGGAAGTCTCTAAACTGGCCGCTCCCGGCGCTCATATCGAAATCACCGTGATCGCCCGCAAATAGCCGTTTCACCGCGCTCACGGAACCTGCGGCTCACGGAACCTTGGCGATGGATGCACGGGTGATTTGCGCGAGCGTGGGCGTGCCGCACCCGCGCATAGTGATCAACAACTCGGTTCGCAGAATATCCAACACGCGCTCCACCCCTTCCTGTCCGAAGGCCGTCAGGCCATACAGGTAGGGGCGTCCGATCCCGACCGCGCTAGCGCCCGATGCCAGGGCTTTGTAGACATCCGCGCCATGGCGGACTCCGCCATCGATGAAGATCTTCATCTGGCTGCCCGCGCCGTCGATCACTTCAGGAAGGCTCTCGATGGTGGCGCGAAGATCCTCCGTGGCCCGGCCGCCGTGGTTCGATACTTCGATCGCGTCAACGCCGTGTTCTCTCGCCAGCCGCGCGTCTTCGCGCGTCTCGATGCCTTTGAGCACCAGTTTCATTTTGATCAGTTTCTTGAGACGAGCCACGTCCTCCCACGTCGGCCGCTGCGTGTTTCGGCCGTACGGTTCGGTTCCCTCAGTCATCGGCTCGATTCCGGGAGGCAGCGTAACGCGGCCGGCGTTACTTGTCGGGTGACAGCCGAGGCAATTTCTGGTGTCTGTCCTGGCCAAGCGCAACTGGGTTTCCGCGTTTCTTCCCCCGAACCCATCCACGGTCATTACCAGCACCGGACAGCCGGCGTCTTCAACTCGCTTCATCGTCTTTTCCGTGTCTTGCCAGCGAAGCGGCATGTCGAATTGATACCAGGGGGAGGCTCCGCGCGCTTTGGCCACTTCCTCATACGCAACCGAGGTTCCAGCGGACAGAATCTGCATGGTGTTTTTCGCGCGAGCCGCGCGGGCGGAGCCAAGCTCGGCGTCCGCATGGAACATCTTTTGGTAGCTGGTCGGACAAAGGAAGATCGGCGCGTCATAAACCGTTCCGAAAAGCTCGGTGCGGATCTCGGTGTGCGATATATCCACCAACCGTCGTGGGCGCAGTTCGATGCGCCCGTACGCGGCCATGTTAGCCCTAGTGGTGCGGTCGTCATCCACTCCGGTGGACAAGTAGCCCCAATGGGCGGGCGGAAGCTTGTGCTGCGCTATCTCTTCAAAGTCTTTCACGTTGAGCGCATCCTGGGCGCTCGCGATGGCGGCGCTCTGCTCCGGAGAGATCTGTTGGGCCCAGGCAATCGCCGGGCTGGCGGCCAAGAAAGACAAGAACCGGCGGCGGCTGGAGATGCTCATGAACGCGCCTCCATTTGTCTAACGGAAGTGTGTGTGATCTGATCGAGCGTTGGTGTGCCGCACTGACGCATGGTCATCAGCAATTCGGTGTGGAGAATGTCGAGCACGCGCTCGACGCCTTCCGCTCCGAAGGCAGTGAGGCCCCACACGTACGGACGCCCTATCCCCACCGCGCTGGCGCCCAGCGCCAGCGCCTTGTATACATCCGTTCCGCGCCGGAAACCGCTATCGATCAAGATTTTCATCCCGCTGCCGGCGCCGTCAGCCACTTCAGGAAGGCTTTCGATGGTGGGGCGCAGGTCTTCGATCGCACGGCCTCCGTGATTCGACACCACGATGCCGTCCACGCCATGTTCGCGGCAGAGCCGGGCGTCTTCGCGCGTCTCAATGCCTTTGAGGACGAGTTTCATTTTGGTCATTTTCTTGACGCGATCCACATGCTCCCAGGTGGGCCGGGCAAGATCGCGACCAATTCCTTCTTCCATTGGGCGCATGCCCGGAGGCACTCCCAGCCGTCCACCGCCGGCGTCCTCATGACAGTCGAGACAGTTTCGGGTATCCAGGCGCGCAAACCGCTTTGCGGTCAGCCCATTATTTCCGGTCATGTCGACAGTCATTACCAGCACCGGGGAGCCGATAGCCTCCACTCTCCGGATCATCTTCTCGGTCCCTTCCCAGGCAGCCGGCATGTAGAGCTGATACCAGGGCGGGCGGCCAAGGGCTTTCGCAACTTCTTCGATAGACGTTGAGGTTTGTGTCGACAGAGCCTGAATGGCATTCTTTGCTCGGGCTCCCCGCGCCGATGCGGCCTCGCCCTCCGGATGGAACATCTTTTGGCCGCTAAGCGGGCACAGAAAGACGGGCGCGTCAAACGTGAATCCGAATAACTGGCCCCGCGTATCCGCTTTGGAAATATCCACCAACCGGTGCGGGCGCAGCTCGATCCGGCTGAATCCATCGATGTTAGCGTGGTAGGTCGCGTCGTCATCGGTGGCGCCTTTTACGTAGCCCCAGTGAGCCGGCGGAAGTTTGGAATGCGCGATCTCCTCAAAATCCCTCACCGCGAGCACGTCCTTCGCGCTTGTCAATATGGCGGATTCCTGGGCCGGAGAAAGCTTCTGAGCCCATGCGATGGCGGGACTGCTGGCAAGAAAACGCAAGAAGGAGCGGCGGCTTCGAGAAAGCGCGGGCATCATAGCGTGCTACTGTAGCATGTTTGCTATATCTAAGAACAGACCTTGATCGATATCAAAATTCGGTCCCAAGGCGATTTTACTCAGGCAGGCTTGCCATATGCAGTTCATTTCGGTGTATACTGTTGCTCTGTCGAAGGGCCTAAAGAGTGGATCTGATATTTCAATGATGAACCGAAGAGGCTTTGTTGGCGGCGCCGTTGCGGGCGGAATCAGCGCCGCCGGGCAGATCGCATCCGCCCAAACGGCCACGCGGAAAGAAGGACGCTTCAAGCAATCGGTTTTCAAGACGGTCTTCGACCCCCAAATGCCTTTCGAAGACATGTGCCGTCGTTGCGCCGAGATTGGCATCCAGGGCATGGATATGATCGCCGTGGAGGACTGGCCGACGCTCAAGAAATACGGCCTCACTCCGGCCATGGGGCCAGGCGGAGGAGGTTCATTCCGGGACGGAATTATCCGCAAGGAACTGCATGGCGAGCTTGAAAAAACGATGGGCGCGGCCATCGACATCTGTGCCGAGCACGGCTGCCCGAATATAACGATTGTGGGCGGCCAGCGGCGCGGAATGTCCTATGAGGAAGGTGCCGAAAATGCGGTGGCTATGCTCAATCGAGTGAAGGCTCATGCCGAGGACAAGGGCGTTAACCTCTGCCTGGAAGTGATGAACACCAAGTACAAGGACCCGGCGTTCGGCCGCGAGGACCAGATCTGCGACCATCTTGCGTGGGCCATGGGCGTGTTGAAACGCGTGAACTCGCCCCGCGTGAAGTTATTGTTCTCCATGTATCACATCCAGATCATGGACGGCGATCTATGCACCAATATCCGCGAAAATTTTCAGTGGATCGGTCACTTCGATACTGGAGGAGTTCCGGGGCGCCACGAGATCGACGAGACGCAGGAAATTAATTACCGCTTCGTCGCGAAGACCATCGCCGACCTCGGCTATACAGGCTACGTCTGCCACGAATACCGGCCGAGCCCCGGTTCGGATCCAGTGAAGACTCTGGCCAAAGTATTCGACATCATGAACGTGTAGCGGCTACTCCACCGCAAACACCCACACTGCGCCGCCTTGCGGCACTTCCGGAAACTCGCCGGGGAAAGCGCGATTGAGACCGCCCTGCATTCCGGCCGCATCCCCGCCATAGCCTGAGTACACGGCGATATACTGCTTGCCGTCCACCAGGAACGTAGTCGGCGGAGCGATGATTCCCGAGTTGGTCGGAAACTCCCAAAGCAGCTTGCCGGTGCGAGTGTCAAAGGCATGGACCTTGCGATCCGTGGTGCCCCCGTTGAAAATCAGTCCGCCGGCTGTGGCCAGCATGCCGCCCCAGTTGGACGACCGCGCATAGGTGTGTGTCCACACGCGCTGGCCGGTGTCGACATTCCAGGCCTGCACTTCGCCGATGTGATCGGCGCCAGGCGTCACCATGAACTGGAACTTCGCACCCTCGAAAGCTTTGCCGGGGGTGTACGTCACGTCTGGCAACCCAATGCCTGCACCGCACACATTTTCGTTGGCGGGGAAATAAATCATGCGGGTTTGCGGACTGAACGCCGCGGGAATCCAGTTTTTCCCTCCCCACCATCCCGGGCAGAAATCGGCCATCTTCCCGGTAGCAGGCTTGTGATTCGGGTCCACGTCGGCGCGGCCGGTTTTCGGGTCGACGCTCTTGAAGACGTTTTGCTTGACGAAGGGCTTCGCTTCCACGAAACGAATGGGTCCGTCTTTGGAGCGTTCCAGGAACCAAATGTAGGCGTCGCGCGCGACGTCGATCAGGCCTTTGATAGTTTGTCCGTTCCGCTGGTAGTCGACCAGGATCGGGGGCGACACCTCATCCCAATCCCAGGAGTCGTTGGGGTTGTACTGGAAATGGCCTTTGATTTTGCCAGTGGCGACGTCGATCACGATTGTCGAACAACTGTACAGATCGTCGCCTGTGCGCTGATCGCCGATGTAGGGGCCGGGGTTTCCGGTGCCCCAGTAGGCAAGATTGGTCTCCGGGTCGTAATTGCCTGTGACCCAAATCGGGGTCCCGCCATGTTTCCATTGGTCGCCGCCCTTCGGCCAGGTCTCACTTCCCGGTTCGCCGGGCGCTGGAATGGTGTAGGTCCTCCATAGCTCCTTGCCGGTGTCGGGCGAGAAAGCCGCGAGGAAGCCTCGAATCCCGGATTCTCCTCCGGAGGCGCCTATCATTACCTTGCCATCGGCGACCATGGGCGCAAGCGTCACGTAGTAGCCCGTCTTGTAATCGGCGATCGTAGAGCGCCAAATCTCCTTGCCCGTCTTGGCATTGAGGGCCACAAGAACGGCCTCAGGCAGCGCGTAAAACACTTTATCCTGGTAGAGCGCGACGCCGCGGTTCGTATCGTTGAAGATAACGGTGCTGGCTCCCGGTGGACGCGATTGCTTGTACCGCCACAGCAGATTGCCGGTTCTTACATCGATCGCAAGCACCTGATTGGCTGGCGAGGTGACGAACATCACGCCGTTGTTGACCAGGGGCGCGGACTCGTGAGGTTTACCGTCGTTGGTCGAGTATACCCATACCGGCCGAAGCCTCGTCACGTTGTCCGGCGTAATTTGGTTGAGCGGACTGTAGCCCCAACCATCGTAGGTCCGCCGGTTCATGAGCCAATTGCTCTCCTCGGGATTCTTCAGGCGCTCCGCGGTAACAGGTGAATAATTCTGCAGCACCGCCGGCATAGGCTCCTGGGCAAAGCTCACCATGAGCGAGGGCAGAGCCACGCCGAAACACACCGCAATCGTACTGCGCCTAGATCTCATGACCTTTTCGACCGCATCCTTTCATGAAAACCGGATTCGTTATGCTAGCATGCCACGATCAGATATATCAAACGAACACATCAGCTATATCAAACGCTTGACATCCGTTAGATTGGCTCCTATAATCCCCAGATACTGTATTTCAAGCCGCTTACATTCAGGAGGCAGTTTGTTCAAGACACGCACAGCGAATCGCGCGGGTGAACCGGGTCGTTCAGCTCATATTATGAAGATCGGCATCGTGGCGCTAGTCGTCGCGCTGAGTTCTTCGATTTCATTGCTGGCCCAAAACACAGAGGGTACCGTTCTGGGAACCGTGAAGGATCCCTCGGGAGCAGTGGTCTCTGGGGCAACCGTTCACTTGAAAAATCAAGGCACCGGAACCGACCGGACGGCAACCACGGATGCGAACGGCGACTACCGCTTTACGAACGCACAAGTTGGCTCCTACGTGCTATCGATCGAGGCGGGCGGCTTCCAAAGCGAGCAGTTCTCGCAATTCGACTTGCTGGCGCGCGAAACCAGGCGGCTCGATGTCGCGCTAAGGGTAGGAACGCAGGCCGAATCGGTCAATGTTCAGGCCTCGGCGGTGCCCGATATCCAGACCGACACTACCGTGATTGCCGAAACAAAGACAGGACGAGAGCTGGTCGACCTGCCAGTGGCCATCGGTACGCGGGCCCAAGGCTCCACCAGCCCCATTTCGACCTTGACGACACAGCCCGGTGTGCAGACCGATGCGAACGGAAATATATCCGTGGCAGGAGGAAATCCCTCGCAACTCTCGCTCTCCATCGACGGCATCAGCACGATGGGCGCGAAGGCTTCCGAGCAGCTTTCCCCAGGCATCGACCCAGGCATCTTTGAAATGTTTCCATCCTTCTACGCCATCGAGGAAATTCGTATCAGCGAGCAGATCGGCCCCGCAGAGTACGGAGGAGTCGCGGACATCACGACAGTTACCAAGAGCGGCACCAATTCCTACCACGGCGGACTGTTCGAGAATTTTCAGAATAGCGATCTGAACGCCGCCAACACATTCACGCATACCACGCCCACCATCAAGATGAACAATTTTGGCATCTACATGGGCGGTCCGCTTTCGATCCCTGGACTGTATGACGGCCACAACAAAACGTTTTTCTTCGGCAGTTACGAGGCCCTGCGCCGGCCGGATCAGACCATAGAGATTCAGAGCGTGCCTTCGCTGGCCATGCGCTCGGGCGACCTGACTTCGCTCGGGGGGCCGATCGTTCCCGCCAGCCAGATTTCACCGCTTTCTCAGAAAATGTTGCAGTACCTGTTTCCTCTGCCCAACTACGGGCCGCCCGGAGCAACCTCGAACAACTTGGCGGCTGTTTTCCAAACGCCGGTGAACGTATCCCAGGCCGATATGCGCATTGACCAGCAAATCACCGACAAGCAATCCTTGAACTTCCACGTCACGTATAAGAATCGCCGGGTGGAAGCTCCTTCGAACGGATCGGCATCTCTGGGTTCCTTCTCGCTGCCGGAAATCGACTACGCATACATCGGCGCCTACACCTATGTGATTTCGCCGACGGTGATTAACGAACTCAAGGGCGGTTTTACCGGAAATCACTACTCCAACGGATTCGGAACCACCGCCGCTCAGATGGCCAGCGAGCTCGGCCTTGGGCCCGGCTTCTCGATTCCGCCGGGCGATGCGGTACCGTTGGTCAGTATTCTCGGCTACCAGCCCACGGAGCAGTTCTTCGGCACCTATTCAGCGGACGGCAATAACAAAAACCGCCAGCTACTGGACACCCTGACCTGGAACAAGGGCCGGCATACGTTCAAGTTTGGCGCGGACTATCGTTATCTGTCCGCGCTCTACCAAAATGCCTACGCGCAATCGCGGTTGGGCGAATACATCTTTAACGGGTCCGTCACTAGCGCGATTCTAACGAACGGCGCGACGCCGGCATATGAGCCGTTTGAAGGGTTTTTACTTGGCGATCCGGACATCACAAGCCTCGCTTCGATCAGGCAACCCAACAACGAATTCTATTCCTGGTCCGACGCCTTCTTTGCTCAGGACGATTGGAAGGTCAACTCGCACTTAACGATCAACTACGGTCTGCGTTGGGAATACCACCCGATGTTTAGGGATCACCTGAATAACATCGAGGCTGTCGACCCTAATTACACTTCCACCGTCAACGGTCAGCCGGAGCACGGCGCAGTGATAGTCCCGAATCAGGAAGCGCTTCAGAACGTCGTCAATCCTGATTTTGTAGCTTCTATTTACCCGGTACCCGTCCTTACGGCTGCCCAAGTTGGATATCCTCAAGCCCTGCGTTATTCCTCGAAGACCGACTTTTCACCCCGCATCGGGATCGCATGGAAGCCGTTCAACAGCAATCGCACTGTTATCCGGGGCGGGTACGGCCGGTTCATTGAGGCCCAGTTGGCCGCCCTGGCAGATGATGGTGGTGTCGGAGCATCGGTGGATGACGGATTCTTTTTTAACTCGATCGTGAACGGCAAACCACAATTTACCTTCCCCTATCCGTTCCCTACGCCACTCGCCGTGCCCAATTCTCAAGTAATCGGTTTCCTGCTCTTCCCGCACTGGCAAGATCCGACCATTCACGAGTGGGATATAACGCTGGAACAGGATCTGGGTAAAGGCATTGGGTTACGCCTTTCCTACGACGGCAATCACAGTTCGGACGTCGGTGCTCTTACGTCTGTCGATCGGGTTCAGCCGAACACCGTGGGGTATGGAGCAGTCGCCAGTCAATCTCCGTACAACGGCGAGTTTCCGGATGTGTGGGCGCGCGTCGATACTGAAACCACCAACTACAACGCGCTTACCGTTGCCGTCCAAAAACGGTTTTCAGGCGGCTTCCAGTTCCAGGCAAGTTATATCTATGCTCGAAATCTCTCGGACGCCGGGGGCTACGATCCGACTGGCGCCGGGTCCGAAATGGGTGGGTTCCTTACTCAGATTAACAATCCGATGTACGACTACGGCAATACGGCCTACACGCATCGTCACCGCTTCCTGGCGACCTTCTTGTACGAGCTGCCCTATGGTAAAGGCAGGCGTTTTGGATCGAATTCCAACAAGTTTGTGGATGGTGTCCTGGGTGGGTGGCAGGTCTCCGGCGTGATCATCGCGCAAAGCGGCTCTTACCTGACGATCCTGGCTCCCGGTGATCCTTCCGGTACCGGGTTTAATATTCTGAATGGGGACGGCCGGGCCGATACGGTAGCCGGAGTTTCGCCCTACGCGGGCCAATCTTTGAACCAGTGGATCAATCCGGCGGCGTTTGCGGTTCCTGAGAATAACATTGGCCGTTTCGGAGATTCGCAAGTCGGATCCGTGCTCGGACCGAAAGAGACCGTGGTTTCGCTGTCATTGTTCAAGCACATTGCGATTACGGAGCGGATTCGGGTGGAGATCGGAGGAGCGGCCGCGAACCTCTTTAATCATCCCAACTATGCCAACCCGTCCCTGCTGGATCTGGCAAGCGTCGGCTCCGGTTTCGGACAGATCAGCAATTTGCTGAATGTCGAAGGCGCCGGACCGCGGTCGCTCCAGCTTACGGGACGCATTACGTTCTAAGTCGTTTGAACCGTTTGACGAGATGGCGAACCTGTCATGATCATTAGGGAGATTTGTAAGGCATGAGAGGTTCGCTATTGAAGGGTGTTGGGCTGACGCTGGCTCTACTGCCTTGGACGTTCTTGGCGGCCTACGGCCAGGAGGGAGCGAAAAACGGAGAATGGCGAACCTATGGCGGCGATTTAGGGAATACGCACTACTCGCCGCTCGATCAAATCAGCGCCGCCAATTTCAATAAGCTCCAGGTCGCCTGGCGATTCAGGACCGCGAACCTCGGGCCGCGGCCCGAGTACAACCTGGAAGGAACGCCGTTGATGGCGAACGGCGTGATGTATGCCACCGTTGGCACGCGCAGGGACGTAGTTGCGCTGGACGCGGCGACGGGCGAATTGCTATGGGTACATGGCGAACATGAGGGCGCCCGCGCTGATTCGTCGCCCCGCCAGCTTTCGGGCCGCGGCCTGGCATATTGGACGGACGGCAAGGAAGAACGCATCCTTTATGTGACCATCGGTTACCGCCTGGCCGCACTGGACGCTAAGACCGGTAGTCTGGTTCCGGGTTTCGGCAGCAGTGGACTGGTGGACCTGAAACTCGACGACGACCAGCAAATGGATTTGGTCACCGGCGAAATTGGGCTGCATGCCGCGCCGGTTGTGGCGGACGATGTGGTCATTGTCGGCGCCGCGCACAAACCCGGCGGATCTCCCAAGACCATGCACAACGTTCGGGGCTTCGTTCGTGGTTTTGACGTGCGAAGCGGCAAGCGGCTTTGGATTTTTCACACCATACCGCGATCGGACGAATTCGGTTACGACACGTGGGAAAAGGATTCGGCGTCGATTACTGGGAATACCGGTGTCTGGGGCCAGATCAGCGTGGATCCAGAATTGGGAACTGCTTACATTCCCGTGGAGCTGCCCACCGGCGATTTCTACGGCGGCCATCGTCCGGGCAACAATCTGTTCGGCGAGACGGTCCTGGCTGTGGATCTGAAGACCGGCAAGCGGAAATGGCATTACCAGTTGGTGCATCACGGCATCTGGGACATGGACATTCCGTGTGCGCCGATGCTGGTGAACATCACCATCAACGGTCAACCCGTCAAAGCCCTTGCGCAACCAACCAAGCAGGCGTTTCTGTATGTGTTCGACCGCGTCACCGGCAAACCGATTTGGCCGATCGAGGAACGGCCCGTGGAGCAGTCCACCGTGCCTGGAGAAAAGACCAGTCCGACCCAACCGTTCCCGACCAAGCCGCCCGCCTACGACGCCCAAGGATTGACGGTTAAAGATCTGATCGACTTCACGCCCGAGTTGCGAGCGCAAGCGGAGAAGATCGTTTCGGTCTATCACCTGGGGCCTCTTTTTACTCCGGCTGTCGTGAGCACAGCGGGAGGTCCCTATGGCACGCTAGCCATGGGTACGGCAGGAGGGGGGACGAATTGGCCAGGCGGATCGTTCGATCCTGAGACCCACATCATCTATCTGCCTTCGCAGCGGGAGATCTGGAATGTCGGACTCGTTCCTGGAGATCCGAAGCGAACCGACATGGCCTATATGGCCGGTAGCGTGGCGCACAACAAAGATACAACCGAACTCGGCATTGGCTTCAGCATCGACGGCCTGCCGGTTGAAAAGCCGCCCTATGGAAGCATTAGCGCGATTGATCTTGATAAAGGCGAGATCCTATGGCAGATCGCGCACGGCGAGACGCCGGACAGCATTCGCGACAATCCCGCGCTCAAAGGTTCGAACATTCCTCGAACCGGACGCCCTGGTATTTTTGGCATTTTGGTGACCAAGACGCTCGTTGTGGCCGGCGAACATAGCGTGGCGCATCAGACGGATGCAATGCTGCGGGCCTACGATAAGGCGACCGGCAAGGAAATCGGCGCGGTTCCCATGCCGGCGGGACAGACCGGCACGCCCATGACATACCTGCTGAACGGCTCTCAATACATCGTGGTCGCCGTCGGCAGCGTGGGCTTCCCGGCGGAATTGGTAGCGTACAAACTTCCGGCAAATTAAGAAATGCGTAGCATTCGATTAAGCGCCCTCCTGGCGGCGGCTGGCCCGCTGCTGCTGGCACAACACGGTTACACGCCCGCGGATGCCGAGGAAGGTCAACAGCTGTTCATCGAAAGCTGCGCGATTTGCCACGGTCCGGAGGGCGATGCCGTTCCGGGCGTGCAGTTAGCGCGTGGCAAATTCCGTCACGCCTCGTCCGATGAAGATCTAGGACAAATCATCAAGAATGGTATCCCCGGTACGGCGATGCCTCCCGGAAATTTCCGCGAACACCAGATCACGGCCCTCATCGCGTATCTGCGCTCCATGGCGGATTCGCCATCCGACGACACCATTGCTTTGGGCGACGCCGCGCGCGGCAAAGCCATTTTGGAGGGCAGAGGCGAGTGCCTGAATTGCCATCGGGTGAACGGCCAAGGATCGTATGTTGGTCCCGAACTGAGCGACATCGGCGCTATCCGGCGCATCGCCCAATTGCAGCGATCGTTGATTGATCCAGATGCTGAGATCCTTCCGCAGAACAGGTTCTATCGTGTTGTTACGCGGGATGGGAAGACGATCACGGGGCGGCTTCTCAATTTGGATACCTTCACGGTGCTGATCATGGATTCCAACCAGCAGCTGCGAGCTTTTTCAAAGTCGAACCTCAAGGAGTCCGGGTTCATCGACAAATCTCCGATGCCGTCCTATCAAGGAAAATTGAGCTCCGCGGAACTGGCCGACGTTTTAGCGTATCTGGTTAGTCTGAAAGGAACCGAGAGAAGATGAGGGGCCGCGCGCTCATATTGTTTTTGTTTGCTCGCTCTCTGTTCGGGCAAGTCACGTTCGATCGCATTTTGGCAGCGGATCAGGAGCCGCAAAATTGGCTTACGTATTCAGGCACGCCTTTCAGCCAGAGATATAGCCTGCTGAACGAGGTTACGAAAGACAACGTCAAGGATCTGCAGATCCAGTGGATTTACCAAGCCCCTTCGCTCGAGAAATTCGAGGCCACGCCGCTGGTGGTGAACGGCATTATGTACACCGTTCAGGCGCCCAACGATATCATTGCGCTGGATGCGGCTACGGGCCGAACTTTTTGGAATTATTCCTACAACCCGTCGCCAAAAGCGCGTCCCTGCTGCGGACACGTCAATCGCGGATTGGCGATCCTCGGCAACACGCTGTTTATGGGAACGGTGGACGCGCATCTGGTCGCCGTAGATGCGAAAAACGGCCATCTGCTATGGGACACCACGGTAGCCAAAGCGGAATCCGGATATGCGTTGACGCACGCTCCGCTAGTGGTGAAGGATAAGGTGATCGTTGGTACGGCCGGCGGCGAGTTCGGCATCCGAGGTTTCCTGGCAGCCTATGACGTCCATACCGGGAAAGAAGTGTGGCGCTTTTACACGGTGCCTGGACCCGGGCAGCCGGGTCGCGAGACGTGGGGAGGTGATTCCTGGAAGACAGGAGGCGCTCCTATTTGGGTAACCGGATCCTACGATCCGGCGCTCAACCTAACGTACTGGGGAACAGGTAACCCTGGTCCAGACTGGAACGGAGACCCGCGACCTGGTGATAATCTTTACAGCGACTCGGTGGTCGCTCTGGATGCCGATACCGGTAAACTGAAGTGGTATTACCAATTTTCACCGCACGACGAATTTGACCACGATGCCGTGCAGATCCCTGTGTTGGCCGACCTGCCTTGGCCCGACAGCTCCGGACAAAAGCAGATACGAAAATTGATGCTGTGGGCCAATCGCAACGGCGTCTTCTATGTCTTGGATCGTGCGACAGGCCAGTTCCTGTTAGGCAAACCCTATGGCGATGTCAACTGGCTGAGTGGGTTCGACAAGAATGGCAAGCCGATCCGCGTTCCCGGCAAAGTTCCCACCGTGGAAGGAACGATGATCTATCCCGGCAGTGAAGGCTCCACCAACTGGTATTCGCCCTCCTACAGCCCGCACACGGGACTTTTTTATGTATCGACCTGGGCTGACTACGGTTCCATCTTCTTCCGGGTGCCCGTCAATTACACAGAGGGACGCGTCTACGCTGGAGGATGGCCGAAATCGCATGTTCCCGACGGGCGAGCGGCGGAAAGTCAACGCAAGGACGATGAAGGCCACGGCTCCGTACGAGCCATCGACCCGAACACCGGAGCGAGAGCCTGGGAGTTCAAGATGAGCGATGTCACCGACGCTGGCGTTCTCACCACGGCCTCGGATCTGCTGTTTAGCGGGGGTAGAGAAGGATACTTTTTCGCGCTTGATGCCCGCAGTGGCGAATTGCTTTGGAAGGCGACTCTGGGTGGGGTCGTTGCGTCCGGTCCCATGACCTACTCCGTCGATGGCAGGCAGTATGTCTCGGTGGCGGCCGGCAATTCACTGTTCGCATTTGCTCTGAAGAAGTAGATCTGCGGGTTGTAGAAGCACTGTAGTTCTATTAAAGTTGATTTTAATCAAAAGTCGCATTTTATTCAGCGACAATATCATATCAAGCGCGATGTGGTTGGACTGTAGATTTCGGTTCGTGATGGGGTTTGACTTTGTGAACTCGGGGCCGTCAGCTTTTCGATCAAGATTGTGAGCGCCGCCAGATGTTCCAGCCAAATTGATTCGGTCTAAATCGATATTCTACGATCCTTACAACGTTCTTGTAAGGTTGTTGTATAATGGGCCCGATGATACAGTAGGGCTATATATCTGGTCCAGCGGGTATTTGCTTTTGGGCGCAGAGACTAGATGTTGCAACCGCGCGAGGCGAAGTTTGGAGTAAAGAGGGCTTTGCTCACACAAGCTCTCTCGCTGTCTTTTGGGGGGATATGAATACTCTAGGTACGAGTGCAAGATCTGCTCGCTCAAGTAAAGTCCCAAATAAGCAGGGGCTGGCGGCGGAAGCATACACCATCGTTCGAGAGCGAATCATTCGCGGGGAGCTCCCGATCGGCCAGGTTATATCCCGGCGCAGGTTGGCAACTGAATTGGGCATGAGTTTCTTGCCTGTAACCGAGGCGTTGATTCGGCTTGAAAACGAAGGGCTTCTGGAAAGTAGGCCTCGTGCTGGAACCCGAGTAAAGGTTCCCAACCGGCAAGATGTTGAGGGCCACTATGTCATTCGGGAAGCACTGGAGGTTCAGGCTGCCATGATGTTTGCCGAGCGCGCTACACGCGAGGAACGATCCGAGCTTTTGAAGCTCGCGAAGCGTGTGGACGCCCTTGGCATGCAACCGAATGGGGATCGCCTTGTTCATGCTGCTCTGCATCTGAAGTTACATCACGCTATTGCCGAATTCGCGCGTTGTCCAGCCTTATCGCATTCGATCAATATTTTGTATGCCGCAGCGGCGACGTGGTTGTGCGCCACGCGACCCCTGCCGGCGAATTCGTGCACGGAGCACCAGGATCTCATGAAAGTTCTCGTGAACGACCGCCCCGCGGCCGCTGTGGACGCAATGCGCGCCCACGTTCGACGCAGCATGGAGTGTGCCCTGCAACGACTGGAGGTTTTCTTCCGAGTCCAAAAGGAGTATCCAGCAGAATATCCGCGTACCGGAAAGAAGGCGCTATCACTCGATGTCTTAATGGCGGACCCTGGCGCGCGAGTTGGGGCCCCATTGTTGTCTGAGCATTCTGCCTCCGTCCAGCAGCTAATGTCGTAGAACGAGTAGGTGGTCATCCCAATAGCCGGATATCTCAGAACTTGCGCGACCACTCTTTGGGCCAGCGTTCAATCACTACTTTCTTTTCGGTGTAGAACTCCACGGCGTCACGCCCCTGCCCGTGAAGCACGCCGAGGAAGCTATCTTTCCAGCCACTGAACGGGAAATACGCCATCGGCGCCGCGACTCCTATATTCACACCCACGTTGCCCGCCGGGATTTCGTAGCGAAACTTCCGCGCGGCCATTCCGCTGGTGGTGAAGATCGAGGCGGCGTTCCCGTAGGGGTTCTTCGAAATCATCGCAATTGCGTCGTCGAGATCCTTGACCGGCTCCAATGCCAGAACCGGACCGAAGATCTCGGTGGTTGCCAAAATGTGGTTGGAGCCGAGCCCCGTCAGTACCGTGGGCCCAAGGAAGTTGCCAGTTTCCCCCGCCCGTGTTTGAGCGTCGCGACCATCTAACAAGGCCTGCCCGCCCGTTTCGATCCCGGTGGCTATGGATCGCTCAATGCGCGTCTTGCTGACCGAAGAAATGACCGGCCCCATTTGGACGCCCTCATCCAAACCATTGCCGACGCGAAGGCTGGCAGCTAAATCTAAAATGGCGGATGAAAAGCCCTCGCTTACGTCACCGACCATGACGGCTGTCGACACTGCCAGGCAGCGTTGTCCGGCACAGCCAAACGCGCTGTCACTCACCACTTTCGCCGCCATCTCGACGTCTGCGTCCGGCATGACCACCACATGGTTCTTGGCGCCGCCCTGGCACTGGACGCGTTTGCCATGGGTGGCACCTTCAACGTAGACGTATTTCGCGACCGGAGTGGATCCGACGAAACTGATGGCCCTCACATCCGGATGATGAAGTAGCGCATCGACGGCCGTCTTGGCGCCGACCAAAAGATTGACCACGCCGGGCGGGAGCCCGGTCTCGTGGAGGAGCTCAAAAATCCTGCGAGCGGTGAGCGGCACTCTTTCCGACGGCTTCAAAATAAATGTGTTTCCGCAAGCGACCGCGTAGGGCAGAAACCACAACGGAATCATGGACGGAAAGTTGAAGGGAGTGATCGCGGCTACTACTCCCAGCGGCTGGCGAATCATGATTTCGTCGATGCCGCTCGACACGTCCTCGAGGTTGTAGCCCTGCATCAAAGTCGGGATGCCGCAGGCTACTTCTACGTTTTCGATGCCACGACGCAGCTCAGCTTTCGATTCCGCGAACGTCTTCCCGTTTTCTTGCGTCGTGATGCGTGCGATCTCATCAACGTGAGATTCCAGGAGTTGCCTGAACGCGAATAGATAATGGATGCGTTCCTGGGGCGGTGTCCGGCGCCAGGCAGGGAAGGCCGCGGATGCAGAGGCGACCGCTCTGCCAACCTCGCTACTGCCGGCCAACGCCACGGTGGCCAAAGGCTCCAACGTCGCGGGATTCAATACTTCAATGGAATCGAGGGACTCGCCGGCGAACCACTCTCCACCTACATAGTTCGATGCCAGGATCTTAGTTTCTACGGTTGTCATCGTTATGCTTCCACGCGCCGATCGGCAATCCTGAGCGCGTTATCAAGCATCGCAACGCCCAAATCGAGGTCGTCCTTCTCGATGATCAAAGGTGGAGCGAGTACGATGTGACTAATCCAGGGTTGCACCGCTACGCCGCCCTTCATCATTTCAGCTGCAACTTGATCCACCACCAGCGCCTTGCCGTCCAGCTTTTCCGCCATGGTGTTCAAGGGCTCTTTGGTCTCCCGGTTCTTAACTAGATCCAGCGCCCAAAAGAGTCCCAAGCCCCGAACCTCGCCGACACAGGGGTGAGTTTTGGCCAGCGCCATTAGCTTGTCACCGAGATATTCACCCATCACACGGGAGCGTTCCACCAGATTCAGCCTCTGCATCTCGTGAATAGTCGCGATGGCCGGGGCCAGCGTCATGGGATGCGCTTCGTAAGTGTGGCCGTGCGCGAAGAAATGATCGTCGAAAAAGCCCGCGATGCGATCCGTAGTAGCACAAAGCCCCAACGGGACATAGGCGGACGTAATGCCCTTCGCCGTTACCAAGATGTCCGGCTGAACGTTCCAATGATTCATGGCGAACCATTCGCCCGTGCGACCCCAGCCGCTCATCACCTCGTCGGCGATCAGCAGGACATTGTGCCGGTCACAGATTTGGCGCAGCCGTGGAAAGTACTCCGGCGGAGGCACCAACACGCCATTGGTCCCGACGACGGGTTCAACAATCACGGCGGCCACATCGCTTTCGTTCTCGATCATGTGCTCGAGGTAGTCAGCACATGCGATGTTACAACCCGGATACTGATGTTTGATGGGGCAGTTGTAGCAATTGACCTCGGGAGCGAAAATCACGCCCTGGCCCTTGCCGCTTGGCTCCAAAGGCCACCGCCGGGGGTCGCCTGTCGCCGCGATGGACGCCATCGTCGACCCATGATAGGAACGATAACGCGCGATGATTTTGGTCTTGCCGGTAAACATGCGCGCGATCTTAAATGCCGCCTCGTTAGCCTCGGTACCTGAGGTCGTGAAGAAGAACTTTACCAGTCCTTTGGGGAGCACCTCCAGCAGCAAGCGGCTCAAGTCGGCTCGCACGCTGGTGGCATAACCCGGCGCGATGTACGGCAGTGTCCGCGCTTGTTCAACGATGGCCGCAATGACGGCGGGGTTCTTGTGCCCCAGGTTTACGCACATCAACTGCGAGGAAAAGTCGAGATAACGCTTCCCGTTGCTGTCGATGAAGTGGCAACCCTCAGCATCTACGATATGCAGGGGCGACCAATTCTTTTGACGCCGCCAGGTTCCGTAGTTGAATTGCCGAACGGTATCAACAACCTCGGAGGAAGACAGTTGCTGCTGCAAGGGGGCAAGCGACATTGCCTTATAAACCTTACATGAACTATGTGATGTTGTCAAATATTGCGGGGGTCACGATTCACAGTCTGGCCGAAGATCGCCGAAAGGCGAAATAGACTGGGACACCGATGAGAACAATCACGAGGCCTGGGAAAGTGGTCGCTGGGCGATACACAAAAAGCATCGCAAGAATAATCGCGGCGCTCAAAATGTAGAGCCCCGGTACCACCGGGTAGCCCCAAGCCCGGTAGGGCCGGTCGGCTTTCGGCTGAATCCACCGCAGGCGGAAAATTCCTGCGATGGTGAGGATGTAGAACAGCAGCACGGCGGAAACCACATAATCGAGCAGATTGCTGAAGAGGTTGCCGAAGGTGCCCGTAGACGGACTATAGGTGCGGACCAAAACCAAGAAGGCTGCCCATGCGCCTTGCATTAGCAACGACGCGCCGGGCACGCTAGCCCTGTTGACGGTAGCGGCGCGCCGAAAAAACAGACCGTCGCGCGCCATCGCAAAGTAAGCGCGGGCTCCCGACATGAGCATGCCGTTGATACAACCGAAAGCAGAGATCATGATGGCAATCGCCATCAATACGGGACCCACCGATGGAAACAGCGCTTGGAGCATTGCTCCCGCGACGCGATCCGAAGGCGCATGCTGAATTGCCTCGAGAGGAAGAACAGCGGCGTATGCCAGATTTGCCCCGATATAGAGACCGATAACAATAAATACACCTAAGGCTAAGGAAAATGGCACGTTGCGGCGAGGGTTTTTGACCTCGCCGGCGGTGAAGGTAATGTTATTCCACGCATCAGCCGAAAATAGTGAACCGACTTGAGCCACGCAAATGGCGGCAACCAGTCCAAATATGGTTTCCGGCGTAACTCCGGGGGCGACCGGCGTGTACCCTTCAGGCTGCCAGAGGTGAGCGAAATTGGACCTGTTTCCGATACTCCAGCCCACGATTCCCACGACAATCACTGCAAGCAACGAGACTAGCTTGGCGGAAGTGAATGTGTTTTGAATCACCTTGCCGTACTCGATGCCGCGCACGTTAGTCCAGGTCAACAGCGCAATGACCAGTACCCCGACTAGTTGCGCGGTGGAGAGCGAAATCGCATAGGTGTTCGTGATATGGATCGGAGGAATGAGGTAGGCATTTTCCGAAATGCGCGGCCATAGAATGCCCAGATATCGAGCGAACCCCACGCCAACCGCTGCCACGGTTCCGGTCTGGATTACCATGAATAAGGTCCAGCCATACAAGAAACCACACAGTGGGGACCAGGCTTCGCGTAGATAGACATACTGTCCTCCAGCGCGCGGCATCATCGCCGCCAACTCGCCGTACGACAGGGCAGCAGCGATGGTCAACAAGCCGGTGAGGACCCAAGACCCCAAGAGCCATCCAACGCTGCCCACCTGCCGGGCCATGTCGGCTGAAACGATGAAAATTCCGGTTCCAATCATCGAACCGGCTACGATCATGGTGGAATCAAAGAGGCTCAGGCTCTGTTTTAGGCCGGAGTTTAAAGCGTCTGGTCGTGCGGCTGCGGCGGACACCGGCCCATACTAGCAAGTTTCTACCGGCTTTCACAGTTATTGCAGGGTTTGCAGGGTTAGAACGTCAGCGGTGTGTTGACCCAGATGAGAACGGCTTCCTTGTCGGTCGGATTGAACCAGCGGTGGCCGATATTACTCTCGAACCAAAAGCTGTCACCCTCCTGCAGGACATGCAATTCCAATTCGTCGAGCCAGAATTCAAGACTGCCTTTGAGCATGTAGATGAATTCCTCGCCTGCGTGCGAATAGGCTCCGTCGCTGCCGGCCTTGGGGGGAACACGGAACAACATGCACTCAAGCATTTTCGTGCCAGTCGACAGTAGCTCCATGACAACTCCGGAGTCTGTCCGGAGTGAGCGGCGCTGCACGGGCCGGATCAATCGTCGTTTGTGGTGGGGAATGTCGAAGAATTCAAGAACCGTCGTATTGTAAGTAGCTGCTAAACGTTGGAGTGTCGCCACCGAGGCGTTGGCTCGCGACAGTTCGATAGCGCTTAGAAAACCGGGAGAAATCTGCGCTTGTTCGGCTGCTTCCACAACCCCGAGTCCGCGATCTTTCCGCAGCTTTCGCAAGTGAGCGCCAATGTCCGGTTGACCATTCCCCTGGCCCGAATTGGGCTGCGGATGCTTGGCGCCCAGCATCTGCTTTATCCCTGGCACATTCAACTTCTTGACGTCTCGCAAGTACTTTATGCGCTTCAAGACCTCCAGCATCTCCGGGTTATACAGTCGATATTTTCCGGTGTTCCGGGCCGGGCTGATCAGACCTACGCTTTCCCATAGCCGGAGGGTCGAGGTGCTGACCCCGAGGATTCGCGCGGTCTGCCCAATCGTGAGAAATCGAGCTCGGACTGCACCCAGATCAGGCTTGCTTCGCGTCGCGGCGATTTTTTTCGGAACTCTGCTCAAGCTCCAGATTATACCGATTCGCCATTGCGGCCAGCGTGGAAGCCCGCGGACCCTGCGGGTTTTGGTTCTCCCGCGACTGCTGTTGACAGAGCTTACATAGATCATATAATCTTGCAACAATGCCCAGAACACCAAGACTACCCGTTCTGTTCTTCCTCGGTGCGTTATTTTGCCTTGCGAGCGCTTACGCTCAAACGCCCATAAAGATCGTGCGATTCGAGCCCGACGGGCCCGGCGGCAAGGGACTATCGGAGCCATTGGCCAAGGTGTCCACCTATAGCGGTGAGAAAGCCTATACCTACCGCTATTACGAAGTGCCAAACAGCAAGGAAGCCGCGGGCATATGGGCGTCCAAGAGCGCTCATGGCGGCGTGCATAAGGCGACGAACACTGAGCTCTTTTACGTGAACGCGGGGCAAGCCACACTGCAGGACAAGTCTGGGCGAGAGGAAACGTTTAAGGCCGGCGATGCCGTGCTGATCCCGCGTGGCGCCGAGTTTTCCTGGAAGCGCAGCGTAGATGAGAAAGAGTACTTCGTGGTGTTCGACTTTGATCCCGTGGCCCACCAGACGGCGAATCAAAATATCCCATCCACCTTCGTGAAGCTGGACCCGAACGGTCCCGCAGGCAAAGGGCTCCCAACCGAGAGTATGGGTGGCCATGAGTACAAATACTATTCCGGCCCGAGTGGATCGTCGGCGGGCGTTTGGGAAACGAACGGTGTTGAGTCGAAGAAATTCTCGGTGGCGAAATATTCCGAGTTCATGCTGATTATAGATGGAGCCGTCACGCTCAGCTCGCCGGATGGCACGTCGGAGACGTTTAAGGCGGGCGATGCCGTACTTGTCCCGCGTGGCGCCCAATCCAAATGGAGCAGCGGAAAAGTCAAAAAGTACTGGGCCGCCTTCGATTTCGGGCCTTCCGCTCAGGAATCGGCCAGCAAGTAGCTTCGGGAATCCAAAGCTTACTGGAAGCTGCTGCTGGTGCACTTTTGATTTTAAGGATCGATCATGGCCGGTCGTCTTCGAAATACACTCCTGGTTCTGGTTAGCTTTGCGAGCTTGGCTTTTGGAGCGCCCCCGGGCGCGACGGCCGGAGCATCCAAGCGCACTCCGGACGGCCAGCCGGATCTCCAAGGATATTGGACCAACGCTACTGTGATGCCGTTAGAGCGGCCCAAGGAGTTGGGCGATAAGGCGTTCTTCACGCCTGAAGAGGCCGCCGCATACGCCAAAGCGGAATTGGCGAAACCTGAGGCTCCGGGACCCGATACCGACACGCATTATAATCTGGCGCAATACGGCCTGGACAAGAGCCAGAGCAAAATTGCAGGCAATCTTCGAACGTCGCTGGTTACGGATCCGCCCGACGGGCACATTCCTCCAATGACCGCCGAGGGACTCAAGCGAAACGCGGAGCGAGCGTCCAGGAGGAAGGGCCACGAGTTCGATGGTCCCGAGGATCGCGGCATAGCCGAACAGTGCATTATGTGGGGCAACGAAGGTCCGCCGATGTTGCCGATTGGGTACAACAGCAACCTGCAAATTGTGCAGGGTCCTGGATACGTGGCCATTCTTCAGGAAATGATTCACGACGTGCGCATGATTCCCACCGACAACAGCCCGCACGTGCCGTCCAACATCCGACAGTGGATGGGGGATTCGCGCGGCCATTGGGAGGGCGACACACTGGTGGTGGACACTACCAATTTCACTGACAGGACGGCTTTCCATGGTTCGAGCGCGAGTCTGCACGTGGTGGAACGCTTTCGCCGCGTGGACGCGGACACGATTCGTTATCAATTCACGGTGGACGATCCCTCTACCTGGGCGCGCCCCTGGAGCGCCGAAATTCCGATGAGCAGCATCGAAGGTCCCATCTTCGAATACGCGTGCCATGAAGGAAATTACGGAATCGTGAACAGCTTGAGCGGTGCTAGAGCCGAAGAGCAAAAGCAGAAGCAGTCGGCCAAATGAGATGAAACTCCTTGTATCTTGTTTGATGGTATTAGCCGCTGTGCCCACGTGGCCCGACGGCAGGAAGCTATTTCTTGGCGCAAATGCCGACGAGAAGACGCCGGATAAAACCGCGGGTTGCGGAGCCCGCAACTCGTGAAATCTCGGTTCGCGAAGACCCGGTAAGCCCCATTAATTTAATGCTCCACAATCTTGGCCCTAACATTCGGGGTGTCGTTAGCATCCTGGCCGCTCTGATCACCGCGGGCGCGCAACCGCCACCATCAACACAGTTTCATCTACAGGAGGCCAGTATTGCCCATATCCAACGGGCAATCATGGCCCAAAAGATCACGAGTACGAGCCTCGTCGAACTGTACTTAAAGCGGATCAAGACCTACAACAACACTTGCGTGAACGAGCCGATGGGGATGCTTGGACCAATTACCACGATTCCGCACGCCAGGCAGATCAACGCGCTCCAGACCCTGAACCTGCGGCCTTCTACGCGCAAGACATGGGGCTTCGAGGAACGCAAGGCGCGGAGCATGACGGATATGGATGACAACAATCCGAACATGCCCGACGCGCTGGAGGTTGCGGCTGCTCAAGATCGGCAATTCAAGCAGACTGGGAGACTTGTTGGACCTCTGCATGGAGTCGTCATGGCGATCAAGGACCAGTACGATACCTTCGACATGCGGACGACATCCGGCGCCGATGCACGGTACGCGAACGACCGCCCCCCAGAGGACGCCACGTTCGTCAAGCGCCTGCGGGATGCCGGAGCAATCATTCTGGCAAAGGCCAATCTGGCCGAATACGCAACGGACGGTGCACGTAGTTCCTTTGGAGGAACATTCTGTAATCCCTACGATACGGAGCGCGAACCGGGCATGTCGAGCGCAGGCTCGGCGGCATCAGTAGCCGCAAACCTGGTGACCTGCGCGATCGGTGAAGAAACTGTCGTGTCCGTCCGCTGGCCGGCATCCGTCAACAGCCTGGTTGGGTTGGCGCCGACGGAGGAACTGGTAAGCCGGAAAGGGATGATAGGCGCGGGCCTGAGCATGAGGACGGGACCAATTTGCCGCAACGTGCAAGATGCGGCAAAGATACTCGAGGTAATCGCCGGCTACGACCCCAGGGACGAGTTGACGGCGTTCAGTATCGGGCGGAAGCCCGCACAACCCTACCTCACGTCCGCGGCCGCACACCGTCTCGATGGTGTCCGGATCGGTGTGATTCGTGAGTACATGTCGAAGAAGCTTTTTGCCAAGGCCGACGAGGAAAGTATAGACATCGTCGAGCGCGCCATCGACGACCTTCGTAAACTGGGTGCGACGATCGTGGATCCGGGGCCGGAAGGCGCATTGTTCCAAGGCTGCATCGCACGTTACGCGCCGGAACTGTTGAATAGCGCGTTTACGCGTCAGTATCTCAACCTGTTTCCGGTCGATGCCGCCGGCCGCCTCCAGTCAGCTCAGTTGACTACACTTCTCGATTTGCATGCCGATCCGGCGCAAGTGCCACAGAGTCTAACGCTCCGCGATCTTCGTACGCCTGCTGTTGAGGGCGAAGACAAATACATGATGAACAGATACCTGCGAGAACGTGGAGACGCCAACATCAAAACCAACGCGGACCTCATCTCGAAAGCCAGGTTTTACGAGGACCCTAACTTCCCTGATCGCAAACAGGGAAGGGAAGCTGCCGAACGCGCAACGGCGCTGGACACATCCGCACGGCTGCAGACCCGTTCCGCTTTTCAGACTCTGTTGCTCCAGTGTATGCAGGAACAGCGGCTCGACGCGCTAGTCTCCCCGATGTCCACCGTCCCGCCGCGAAAGCTCACGGCGCCGCGCGAACCGAGCGCAAATGGCCGCCTCCCGATCGGCTGGTCGTTTATCGGGCAGCAAGGTTTCCCCGCGATCACCGTGCCCGCGGGCTTTACCATGGAGATCTGGGAGCGCGCGAGCGATGGCAATGGTGGGACGCGATTGGTCGGGCCCGTCAAAGCGAACTTACCCGTTGGCGTGGACTTCATTGCGCGTCCGTTTGACGAGTCGATGCTATTCCGCATTGCCTCCGCTTTCGAAGCAGCAACCCGGCATCGAAGACCGCCGCCTGACTTCGGGCCAGTGCCCGGTGAACCGTAAGCTTTCGTTCCTCTAATGATCCATAATCTGCAATCTTACAAAGGTCCAGCAAATGGGTAACCCTAGCGCAGCAATGTAGCGCGGTGTATACTCAGTCCAATCGGAAACCACACCGCACCCAGTCGTCGGGAACGGAGCTATATTTTCGAATGAAGGTTGATCCAGGCGCCCGAATCCGCTGGGATCCGCTGGTCTCGCGGCAAGCGGTTGCAGAGGGAGAGATGATTCCGAAACGCGACGGAGCATCGTATCCCATCCCCGCGAAACTCAATCTTTGGCTGGCCGCCATTCAGGCGACCGCGGCTTTATCTCTTCTCGTTGCCGCCTCACACACGAACAACCACGCCAAGCTTGCTCTCGTCGCTTTGACATTTGCCTTCGTCATGCAAATGGGATTCTGCCTCGCTCACGAAGCTGTACACGGCAAACTGCATCGAAATAGAAAGGTCAACGAGGGACTCGGGATCTCGCTGTTTGCGCTGTTTCCTGGCAGCTTTCACTTCTTCGAGATCGCTCACTTGCTCCATCACAAGAGAAACCGTTCCGATGCCGAGCTCGAAGACTATGTCTTGCCGAATGAAGTCTCGTGGCAAAAGCGAGTTGCCTACTATTTCCTCATTTGTGGCTTTTTCTGGTTGTTGATTCCGCTGTCTTCCATGGCGATTGCTATGATCCCCCGGCGTTCGATCCGTATCCCGAAGCCTGATGAAAACGCGGGAGTCTTCCGGCGCTTCGCGCAATTTCTGAACGATGTGCGTCCCGGACGGGTGCGCCGGGATCTCCTCGTCACTGGAGCTATCTGGGCGGCCGCAGTGCCGCTCCTGCGCTTGAATGTTGCTGCTCTGGCGGCCTGTTATGCAGCGTTCGGCTTCTCCTGGGCAAGCCAGCAGTACATCTATCATGTGCGCACGCCGCGCCACGCAGTCCTGGGTGCTTACGACCTCCGGCTGTGGCGCCCGCTGGAATTGTTATATCTGTATTTCAACTACCATCTCACCCATCATCTGGCCGTCTGGATTCCGTGGATTTACCTTCCGGAAATTGCAGCTGATCCACCCAATCGTGGTTACTTAGCCACCTACTTCGGCTTGTGGCATGCTCCGCAGCCAGTGGAGACGGCATTTCCTTCCCGGTTCCAACCCTCCGGACCACTTCCGCCGCGCCACGATGATGTCCTTACCGGCAACGATTTTGCGTGAACAGAATGAAGGAGCGCAGTTTCCCGATAGCCGGGCTCATCTTCGCGACGGCGGTGGTGCTTCCATTTTCATTTCATGCCAAGCGCCAGATGGAAACTGCGGCGCAGATTCAAGGCGGCGAGGCGGAGCGTGTAATTCTGGAGTTGGCCGCTCGTTTCCGTTCGCCCTTCGTCGACCGCGTTGTGCTGGGAATTCGGGGACTCCCATCCGCGGACTCCGACGAAGGGCAGCAAGCGTTAACTACAATTGTCGCGGGATTGAGGGAGGAACGCCGTCGTATCCGGAGTAGTTTCCCGTCGCCCGTAGCTGTGAAAGGCGAATGATGAGCGGCTCCATCGAAATCCGCCCAGCCACCCAGGCCGATAACGAAGGCCTGCTGGCCCTGTCCCGCGCGACGCCCATGGCGGGAACCATCGCGCTTCGCATCGATCGCGATCCGGATTTTTTCGCTTTGCTCCGCATGCGCGGCGAAAGTATCGTTTACGTGGCTGTGCGGGGCTGCGAAGTCATCGGTTGTATTTCAGCCGCGCTTCGCACAGTCTACATCTCGGGAGCACCGGAGACTGCCGCGTACGTCGGCGATATGAAGGTGCATCCGCGGTCTTCCGGAAGCCGAATTGCCTTACGCCTCATCCAGGCTCTCGAAGCGTATCTGAGGTCCGCCTGTATCGACGTGTGCTTCAGCGTGGTGGCTGACGGGAACCTTCGCGCCATGCCACTGTTTGAAGGGCGGGTCGGCATACCGCGCTGGATTTCGCTCGGTCGCTTTCTGGTGGATGGACTATTGCCTTCGCCAGGCAAGGGCCGCTCGCAACCTTACTCTATTGAGGTGGCGGAACCCGATGTTTTGCCGGCCATCGCGAACCTCCTGGATCGTTTTCACAGCTCCCGGCAGTTTGCGCCGAGGCTGGCCGAGGACGAGATCGCGAGAGTACTCTCCAGTGGATCTCAGGAACCGTTTTGCCGAACCCTTGTGGCTCGCAGCGGGTCGAATCTGGTGGCCACCCTTACCCTTACCGATGTTGCGGCGGTGAAGCGCAACGTGTTACTGGCTGCGCCGGCCCTGCTTCGGGGCGCGTTGACTTTACTGCGCATCGTCGCGGTGCCATTTCCCGGGCTCCCAGTTCCCCGCATCGGCCACTCGCTCAAGTTGATAAACGTGCGGTATGCGGCCTGCGAGGACGGTTACGCGACGGCGCTCCAATCGCTGATCAGACTCGCGCGCGCCGATGCTTTCCGGCATCGTTTCTCTTTCCTGAGCTTTGGACTGCACGAACGCGATCCATTGCGCAGCCTGATTTCCGGGATTCCAAGATTTACATTCTCATCTCTAGCCTTTGCCACCAGCCTTGGATCTCCCGCTCGTCTGGCGAAACTTGCCGACGGGATTCCCTATGAAGACTATGCATTAGTTTGAATGAATCAACAAACTGGAGGAATCCTATGCAAGCCGTTACAGTGCACGCCTGTTCAAAGGACCAGACTCACATTTGGGCAGACGTCTTGGCGCAAGCCGTGACTGGAGAGTTGATTGGAGCGTTGAACTATACGACGCTGGCCGAACTTTATGAAGACGCCGCCGAAAAAGCCGAGGCACTCGAACATGCGCAGGGAGAGCGGGGCCACGCAGCATCGTTCACCGCGGCTGGCCGCGCGCTCGGAATCGAAGTAGTTGTCGACCTGGAGGCGCGGTACTGGAAGCGGATTCGCTCAATTTTTCTCTCTCGCGCTGAAGCAGGCGATCTGATCGGCTGTATCCTAGCGCAGGAAGTGATGCTGGAGTCCTTCGCGGTGGCAAGCTATTCCGTGGTTGCCGAGGCCGCGCCTGGTGAGTTAGGCGCTGCCTTCGCCCGTATCGCAGCCGAAGAGGGCGAGCATGTCGCGCACGCCATCGAGTTGCTGCAAGCTGAGCGCACGCGTGATCCGGGCGCTTTCGACGCACGGGTGCATCAGATGCATGAGGAAGTCATGACGGCTCTGGCCGAAATGATTGCTCGAGACGACCCGGGCGGCCACTGCGGCCTTTGCCAAGGTAGCTGCGTCAAGCCCTCCCTGCCCGAGGCCGGCATCAGCCTTAGCGAGATTCGCGGAGCCACCCTGCAGCGCTACTTGCAGACGCTGGATGAAATCGGCGTGCCCGGCGAATCCAGCCTGGTCTGGGTTGCCCAGTTGCCGGCTTGAAGTAACCGCGAAATACATGCCACAGGTTGATTTCGCCCTAATCGGACATCCCGAAAGCTGGAACCGCGCGGCTGCTGTGATCTCCGTGCTTCGCGGAGCGGACCGGCCGCCGGTCGCCGAGAAAGACATCCGCGAGATTACACCCTGGATACCTTCGCGCATAGCGAGCAGGGTCACTGTAGGATCCTCGCAAGGATTCCGGGTACGCGGCGCCTATATCGATTCCTTCATTCCGCCAGACCGGCTAGACAGCCGCTTTCTGAGGGAGAATCTCGCGCGAGTCCGCGCTGCCGCAGCGTGCGCCATCAAAGAGGGTGCGCGGATCGTAACTCTCGGAGGGTTCAGTTCCATTTTGCTGGAGGGGAAAACAGATCTTCTGCCATCCCACCCGGAAACAGCATTCACCACTGGGAATACGCTGGCCGTGGCACTGATCGTCAGAGGCATCGAACGAGCCCTGGCTTTGGCCGGCCGCGACCTCGGTGAATCGAACGTCTTGATCGTCGGCGCGAGCGGCGACGTCGGGTCCGGCTGCGCACGGTGCCTCGCGCCAAGGGTCAAACGGCTCTTTCTGTCTGCTAGAAATCCGGTTCGGCTGAAAGGGTTCGCTTCCGAATTCCTGCCGCTGGGGAGCTCAGTCATGGCCGATCCGGACTTGAAAAAGCTCAGTGGGATGGCGAACGTTGTTATCTGTGCGGCGAGCATGCCTGCCCCGGAACTGGTTTTCGACTCCCTCCCTTTGGGCTCGATTGTTTGCGACGCGGGTTATCCAAAGAATGTGTCCCCTGATTTCGTGCCGCGCGAAGGCGCAATTTTCTACGGTGGTCTGGGCCAAGCTTCCGGCGGAATACAACTCGATCCGGACCTTCTGGGTGTTATCTATCCTTACTCGGTCCGCAACGTTGCGCACGGCTGCTTCTTGGAGGGTGTCGCTCTCGCCATGGAGAAACGGTTTGAGCCATTCTCTCAGGGCCGAGGCCTAATCACCCCGCAGCGAGTCGAAGACATCTGGCAAATCGCCCAAAAGCACGGAATCGGGCTTCCTCCCTTATTCAACGGCGCTGGGTCCGTCGAAGAACGCATGCGCTGCCTGGGACGCGAAGTCCCACAATGAATCCCGAGGAAAAAGGCCAGATTGAATTTCCCGAACTGCTCTTCGGCATGAGCTGGGAAGATCCGGAATCGGACCGGCGCGCTCTCAAGATCCAACCGGGAGAAGCAATCGTCACGATCGGCTCAGGCGGTTGCAATACTTTTGATTTGCTGTTGGAAGATCCCGGAAGGATTTTCGCGGTCGACATCAATCCGTGTCAGTCACATTTGTTGGAATTGAAGTGCTCCGCTGTACGCCGTCTGGATCATGACGATCTGCTAGCTTTCCTGGGGTTGAAGCCGTCTAGAAATCGGCTAGAGGTTTTCGAGTCCATCAAGAGCGATCTGAGCGCTCAGGCGTTGGCGTACTGGCGGAGCCGTGCCCAAGCGATCGAGGGCGGCGCTGTTTACCAGGGTAGGTACGAACGCTTCCTTCGCTACTTCCGCCGGTTAGTGTACCTGATCCAAGGACGCCGGCGGATGGATGGCCTGTTCGTGTGTCAAACGCTGGAGGAGCAGCGCGATTACTTCGACCGCGTGTGGAACACGGCTCAATGGCGAATACTTTTCCACCTATTGTTTAACAAGCAAGTACTTGCCCGGCGGGGGCTATCGGCAGATTACTTCCAGTTCGACGATGGCTCCGCGTCTTTTGCGGATAGTTTCCTTCAGCGCTCCAAACGAGCGCTCCGGAATATTCCTATCGCGACGAACTATTTCATCGCTCAGTACCTGCTGGGTCGATACATAAGCTCGGATGCCGCCCCCGCCTATCTGCGAAAAGCGCACTTGCCCGTTATCAAAGAGCGCCTGAATCGGATTGAGATCGTCACTGCGGACCTGAAAGTCTGGCTTGCTGGCCGCGAGGAAAACTCCTTTGATCGAGTTAGCCTCTCCAACATCTGCGAGCTGATGAACCTTGCGGAAACCGAGCGAACCTTTAGACAGGTGGCGAGAACCGTCCGGCCCGGGGCCCGGATTTGCTTCCGGAATCTCATGATTCCTCGCGAAGTCCCGCAAAGCCTCCGCGCAAACATTCAACTGCTGGAATCCGAAAGCCGGCAGCTGCTCGAGCAGGACCGCTCGTTCGCCTACTCACGAGTTCAAGCGTACCTGGCGGGGAAGTCAAATGCTAGCGTGCATTAGGTAACGTCCGAATCGCTGCGTTTTTCAAGCTTGCCGCCGTGGCGCACGAAAACCACTTGGCTGGTTTTGCCGGGGTCCCGATACGTCGTTCTGGGAGATCACTCCTGGTAATCGCCCACGCGTCAATGAAGCAGTTCGTCGCCGAGCACACGCGACCATGTGACTTACCGCCTGATCTGCAGCATTATCGGTAGCTGTTAGACAGGACCGATATCAACGTGTCGAGAATGAAAGTCCACCAAAGAAAGAACAATGCGCCCCTTCATCGGTGGCCGCAAACCTGCTGTCGGTACTCCTGACTCAGTTTGCATCTTCGTGTGCCCTCCTGCTAGACTTTCGCATCAGGGTGCTAAGAAGCTGCTGCTCCTCTGGCGGTGAATCTGTAACCGATATCTCGTAACCGTGTGGTTACGACCAGCAGCCTGCGACTCTCCTACGTACCCGAGATCATCGTTGGCCAGGCATATCGTTCTCGGACGGAGAGATAGTAGGGATCACGTTATGGGACTTTACGTTCGACTAATTGCCTCCGCCCTTCTGTGGGGCGCCGCAACGGCGTCAGGTCAATCGTCATCCAAGGCGCCCGAGAGCGCTCCGATTGTGCAACCGGTGCGCCTGGGCAAACCAGCAAGCGAATCACGGAGGCAGAAGCCGCGCCCCCAGTCCGGGCGCCGTCAGCCGCTGACGTCAGCTTCATGCAAGGCATGATCATGCACCATTCGCAGGCAGTGACGATGACCGACCTGCTTCGCGCCCGAACCCACAGCAAGGAACTCTTTAGCTGCTGCCGAGGCGTTGGAGCAGAAGCACGTTGGCTGGCCGGCGGGACTCGCGATGGCGCGATTGATACGCCTTGATGCCGTCCGCTGACAAAGCCTCACCATTGTGGGCTGGCCGATTGCAATACTTGCCTAACCCCGTTCGTAAAGCACTTTGCCGCCGACGATGGTTATGTCCACTTTCATATTCAAGATCTTGTCGGGCGAGACGTTCAGCAGGTCGTCCGGTAGAACGATCATGTCCGCGAGCTTTCCCGCCTCGAGCGTCCCTTTAATCTTCTCCTCACGCGTCAGGAAAGCGCCGTTGCGCGTATACATCGTGATGGCTTCCTTAATGCTGACAGCCTCGCCGGGACCGTACACTTTGCCGCTCTCGCCTTTGCGCGTAACAGCAGAGTACAAACCTACCATCGGGCCAATGGGCAGATTGTCGCTCCCAAAAGCCATGAACAATCCGTATTTCTTGACCGGCGTAGTGATAGCGTTGTTGGTCGCGAGCCGATTGCCCTCCAACGTCTCCACGTAGCGCCCCTCCAGGTTGTAAGTGAAGTTGGGCTGCTGGGCGATGTGGATCTTATGCTTGGCCATAAGCTGCATGGTGTACGTGGGCGGCAACACCGTGAAGTGGCAAAGGTAATGGCGATGATCGTTGCGCGGGTGCTTGACGAGAACGTCGTCTAGGGCGTCCACGGTCATCTTAATAGCCGCGTCGCCTATGGCGTGAATTCCGAATTGCCATCCGAGCTTGTGGCCCTCCTCAATGTTGGCGTGGATCTCTTCGGGAGTGAAGAAGGCCCGTCCCCGGAATCCGGGCAGTCCCTTGTAGTCGACCAGCGCCCAGGCCGTGGGGCCCGTGAATCCGCCATCGGCCGCCATCTCGCCTATCGAGCCCACTCTCAACTGGTCGTTACCATCGCCGGTCTTCTTTCCGAATTCCTTCAACTTCATTGCGCCCAGCTTCGCTTGGCCCTGAGGCGAAGGGTATCCCACTTGGACCGACGCGCGCGGCAATTCCGCACCGTGCTTTTGATACAGCAGCTCCCATTCCGCATACGAGCCCACGACATCTGGTTCCACGGAGGACCCGGCTTCGATGACGCTTGTGATACCAAGCTGGAGCTGCTTGCGCACATCGGCCAGCAAGCTGTCGCGAACGTCCGCCGGATGGTCCTTCGGCACCAAATGCATGTATATATCGTTGCGCTCGCGGATCACGCCGTTGGGAGCACCACTTGCGTCCTTTTCGATGAGCCCCCGCGGAGGATCGGGAGTAGCCGAATTGACGTCCGCCATCTCAAGGGCTTTGCTATTGCCCACTGAGCTGTGGCCCCCCGCTCGGACCAGCACCACGGGATTATCTGGAGCGGCCGTGTCCAGATCGCCGCGCAGCGGTTTTCTCTGCTCGGCGAAATGGTATTCGTCCCATCCACCACCGGTGATCCATTCGCCGGGGCCAAGCTCCTTCGCCTTCTCGTTTATCTGCTGCTTCAGTTGCGTGAGCGATCTGGTATCTTCCAAGTCGACATAACGCCGGGAATTGCCTCGAAGATGGATATGCGTATCGTGGAAACCGGGCATCACGGTGCGGCCGCGCAGATCGATGGTGCGAGCCGCGGTATATCGATTTCGCAGCTCATTGCCGCCTACGGCCACAATCCGGCCATCTTTGATCACGATGGCTTCACGGATGGAAAACGCATCATCGACGGTCACGATCTTGCCATTAAAAAGCACAAGATCCGCCGTATTATTCTGCGCCTGCAAGAGAGGCAAACCGCTCAGAGAGGCCGCTCCAACGGCCCCGACAAAACCACGACGAGTAACTTGCATTGTTATTCCCTCACACTTCGAACAGGCTTTAGGATCATCAGAAGTCGAGTCCCAGGGATAACTGACCAACACGGTTCCCTGCGTTCTCGGACGACTGCACGCTTTGTACCACACCGAAGCTATTGCTCGCAGTGTTACCGCCGAATTGGCTAAGCGAAGAAACATCCATGGACAGAGGCGGCGCGAACTTCGGATGGTTAAAGAGATTCGTGAGCGTGGACTTGGTGGCTATGATCGAGATGCTGTCCGGGTCCCCGCTGAACCAAATCGGACTTCGATGCCTTGGAGGCTGGCAAGTCCTGTGGGTACTCCCCGAGGGCTACCAAACGAAATTTAACAGCCGAACCTCTACTTTCATGGCCAGTTCGACCTCCTCGCCCCAAAAAAGCGGACTACGCTGTTCACCAATGTGGAAAAGTTCGAGTCCGACACGAGGAGCCAAACTAATCAACATCATCCGAAACGATCCTCTCCGACATTCGGCCTGGACTGAACCCATAAATTGAGACACTCGCATTTGGCACACTTTGCAGGGAAAGGGACTGCGAGTGGCAAAGCGAACGATCGGGCGGTACCCCAAGGCAAGCCGGAAGATGGCGGTTGAACGGCTGAAAGGCTGTGACAACATCGTCGGGCTCTCGGCGGAACTGGGCGTGCATCGGCGGCTGTTGTACAAGTGGCGGGATCAGCTGGAGCCGATTGACGACGGCCAAAGTCCACCGGAGAACAGCAAAGAGCGTGAACTGCGATTGCAGGTCGCGCAACTGAAGCGGCTGGTGGCGGACAAAACGCTGGAAGCCGATTTTTTCAAAGGTGCCTTGCAAAAAGTCGAGGCTCGACGCCAGAGCAACGCGAAACCTGGCGAGACGGCATCTACGACCAAATCCGGGAGCTGATGTCGATGCAAGGCAACCTGAGTATCGAGCGGATGTGTCAGTTGGCGGCGGTGAGCCGGGCAGGTTTTTACCGGTCGCTGCATGAGCGGGAACCTGTCGAAGAGGATATGGAGGTTCGATCGGCCATCCAGAAGATTTTCGCCGAGCACAAGCGGCGCTACGGATACCGGCGGGTGAGTGCGGAACTGCGACGCCGCGGCATGCCGGTAAACCACAAGCGCGTGGCGCGGCTGATGCGCAAGGACAACTTGCTGGCGGTGCAGCCGAGGGCTTTCGTGGCCACGACGGACTCCGATCACGAGTTGGAGGTCTATCTCAATCTGGCCAGCCGGATGACGCTGACCGGCACCAACCAGCTTTGGGTGGCCGATATTACCTATATCCGATTGCACCGGGAGTTCGTGTTTCTGGCGGTGATCCTGGATGCGTTCTCGCGGAAAGTGGTTGGCTGGGAACTGGATCGAACGCTGGCGGCGCGCCTGCCGATTGCGGCGCTGGAGAAGGCGCTCGCAGAGCGAAAGCCGCCGCCCGGCGTAGTGCATCATTCCGACCGCGGTGTCCAGTACGCATCCGGCGTTTACGTTGCCGTGCTGCGGAAACACGGAATGATCCCGAGCATGAGCCGGCCGGCGAATCCGTACGACAACGCCAGTTGCGAGAGCTTCATGAAGACTCTCAAACGAGAGGAGATTTATGCGAACGAGTACTGCGACCTCGATCACCTGCGAGACAACATCGCGGCGTTCATCGACAGCTATTACAATCGCGTCCGGCTCCATTCGGCGCTCGGCTACAAACCGCCGGAGGAATTCGAACATGCCGCGCACCCCGCAACGATCTCACAGGGAGCGACCATGAGTTTTTTCAGGCATGAGGAGATCTACCGATCCGATGTAGCATTAAGGACTGAAGGGGAACCGGCGACCGGTTCCCCCGACCATCGTCTCGATGAGTCTCCGGTTAGCTATTCCTCGGCGGGTTGGTCTCCACCAGAGCCCGCCTCCGCTTCGCCAGCCGAGGACCAGTGTGATGGAGAAAAGGCTGTTTGAGAAGGAAAAACCATTAAACGGCAGGTGTGCCAATTGCAGTTTGTCTCAACAGAGGGGTTCACCCCAGGCCATTGTGCCCAGTTTTGTGCCCCACCGGAATAACATTCGGTCGTAACCCGTTGTCTCCAATCCTTGTGAACGGCGGGCAATCGAACGGCGTAAGGCTGCTAAGCCGCAAGTCAATCGAGCTGATGACAGACAACGCAATTGGCAATCTTGACCTGGCCAACTATTCGGAGCAAGGGCAGGTGCTGGAGCAAAACCTGAGCGGCTACGGCTTCAGCCTGGGTGTACGTGTTCGTAAAAGCACCGGCGCCAGCGGCTGGCTTGGCAGTCCAGGGGATTACGGCTGGGCGGGCGCCAACGGCACGTATTTCTGGGTTGACCCTAAAGAACAGTTGATTGGCATTTTCTTGATGGCAACGCGCGTGGGAATTCTGCGGACGGAGTTTCCTAACGCGGTGTACCAGGCGATTGTCGATTAGTCGGAGACATGGCTGATCAGGGAGGGGACGCCGTTTGCGCGATGTGGAACCAAGGAAAGTTAACAGGCGACTGCATCCGTAGGGCCTCGCAAAATCCCTACGGGCATCCGCCCCTCCAGAAACCGCACGTTTCCGTTGAGACGAACACAAATATAACCCGCAACACCGGCGGTGCACCGAGCAAAAACCAGAGCGAACGTTTCCCAAACGTCCTCAGCGTGTAGATCAGCAACCACAGCCATGTTGCGGCAAGAGCAAAGCTGCTCATGAAGAGGTAACTCAGATTGGGCGAGTAGGGAAACGCATACAGCAAAGACAGACTGACGCGGGAAATGGCCGAAAGAAAAGGGCATGGGGATCGGCTTGGCGGTCTCCCGCTCCATCGCTGAGGTGCATGAGGGAGAACTGTCGGTGGCGAACAACGCGGACGTCGGCGCGACATTCACTCTCAAGATACCGCTTCCCAAATCGGTAAAACCTCCACAGGGCTGAAGAGCAGCGGCTCGGGGCGGAGGATTTCGCCTTACGTCCGGAGCAGCTCGCCGACTTTCTCAGATCATCGGCTTGCCACTCTCGATCGTTATGCAGCGCGGCCCTAACCAGCGCTGGATTAAAACATTATCGGCCTCTCCGATGCCACGCCTAAGGCGACTCTCGGCGAGGAAGAAACTCTTTACGTTGTCTAGACGGTGGCTCCCCAACATCGATTCGCGCCAAGGTTCACGCTACGAGCTTTCACCGGTGAGCTATGACCGTGGTTCGAACCCCAGCCGGCGCCCAGACCGGTTTAGAAGTGTTTTGCCACATCCTCCTCAAACGCCCGATCATCATTTCGGATGCACAAATTCCACTAAAACGCCATCCGGGTCGGTTACGAACACAAAGCTGCCGAAAGCTCGCTCGATTGGTTTCTGACCAACGCTGACGAAGGGAACGCCGCGCCGCTTGCTTTCTTCGAGAAGATGATCCAGATCGCGCACGCGGAATTGAAACTGCGGCGCACCGGGATCCTGAATGCGGTAGCGATCCGAGTGTGCGGTGATTCGTTCTCCAGCCGGCCCGGCGACGTTCCGGAACTCAGAGAACTCGATTCGAATCATGGTGCCTGGAATCAACGCGCTGCTGACGCGATATTCACCGCCACTCAACCCCAGAAGTTTCAATGCTTTGTTTTCGAATCGCGTGGGCGACTGAATTTTAAAGCCGAGGAGATCTTCATAAAATCGGCGCGTTTGTTCGACATTCGCCACCGTCACGCCGATCGCCGCTCCGCGTTTGGGCGATTCGATGAGCTCCAGCAGATATCCATCGGGGTCGCGCGCAATCACGGCCCGTGTGCCATCGAGGCTGACCGGCTTACCTTCCCCGCTGACGATCTCGCCGCCCGCTTTCTTCAGTACGTCAAGCGAGGCATCGAGATGATCGACATTCAGTATCAGCATCGTCGCGCCCGGATCCCACAGGTTTGCTCGAATAGCCTTTTGCTCAATGCCCGAAAATTCCGAAAGCTCGTGGCCGAAGTAGACTCCAGGCATCGTCATGAAGACATTGCGGAAGCGGGAACCGTGAGTGTTGGTCAGGTCCCAAATCACCGGGTCCGCCGATGCTTCCGACCTCGGCCTGGGCGGCCTCGGCGTGGCCCCGGTATTCCCCCCGAAGGGCGACCTCTCCAGTTCCATCCCGAAAACAGAATGGTAAAATTGCCATCCCCGGTCAACATCCGCCGTCGAGTGAATCCAGTGGTACAGGCCTGTCACCTCCGCAGGTTCGGCCTCGCCAGGCAAAGAGGCGAACCCGGGCGCCTGCGCGCGCGCCCCTTGGGCGACCAATAAGGTCAGAATAGCCGTCCATTTCGCCGGGAAGTTCATTATGGTCACCGTCCTTTCCTCAGGCACTCAAAGAAAGCTGGAAACCGCTTGCTTACGCGCGGCGCCCGCTAAAAGCCGCGCCATCAGCGGTTGGGAGTTCATTAGAACACGCCCTTGACGCCCAAGTATATCTGCGGAAAAGCCAGTACTGGCCTCGGCCTCATCGGCGCCCTCCTAAGCAGCTCGCCTTGTTAATGTAGAGTAGCTATTCGCGCATGTCTCTGTATTGCGAGGATCGGGTATCCGGTCCCTCCCGGCATCTGCGTCGATTGCCCGAATAAATGAGAACTGAGATAGTTCACGGGCGGGCCAAAGTTGGGGTGGTTGAAGATATTGAAAAAATCCGCTCGCGCTTGAAGAGCAAGCCGCTGAGACGGGGATCCGGCAAGCACAATCTTCGACACGTGATCGTCGGGTTTACGACGCGACCTTCGCGTGTTTTCGACGGTGCGATACTGCGGAGATGGAAGTAGGGCTCTTTCCCAACCCGCTCAGGCCCGGAATTGGTCTGCGACCGCGCCGCGAAGGCCAGCGCCCACTTCTGCCACAGCACGCCCGCCACTGTCCCGTGCTCGAAGCAGGTAGCACCGTGGGCTTCCTTGTCCATCCTCCGCTCGCTGAAAAAGAGACCTTTCAAATCGGGTATGAGGGGGAGGGCCGTTATCAGTTGATTTACTCGGTGAACGCCAAAGGAAGCAAGTGGGAGCCGATCTTTACCGTGACGTATCTGCTGCCGATGGGCGGGATCGGCGCCACGAGACGAGAAATCAAGATGCACATCCAGGACACGCCGCAAACTCGTGAGATCGCGCACTTGATGCCGGCTATGTTCATCTCCGAGGATGACATCGGGACACCGGCGGGTGCAGTGACCCTGCGGGGAGCCTGGAACTTCCAGACCCCGCAGGGCTGGGACACGGTCTACACTCCAGTCTTCAACCTGATCGAGCGACCCTTGGCCCCGATGCTGGTGACCCGCGTCGAGACCGACTGGTACGTTCACGATTCCGAGTTCCGCTACGTCCTCCAGCCGGGTGAAACCATTTCTGCGTCACATACCATGCCGATCGGGCAGGTGATCTTTGTGCCACGAGAGGAGATCACCTTCCGCGACGGCAGGGACGAAGAGATCGCGGCGCGACACCAATCGGCTCGGGCATTCTACGACGAAAAGGCGAGGATGAAGGTGAAGACGCCATACGGCGTGGAATACAGCCCGCACTATCAGAACACGAGCCGCCAGAAGAAGGTGACAGCCAAACCGCCTAGTAGGGACACAGCGGACGATCCCACTGCTTAGACGCACTCGGAAGTGATCGTACTTTGACGGGTAGCTGATTCAGGAATTCGTGCAGGCTTGGAAAGCGGTTCCGGAGGAGGGCCTGAAGGTGACGGCGAGTGCTACGCGATGCGGTCATTCGTGACGCCACAACCTACAGCCGATGCAGAAGCCCATGGATCGTGACGATGAGAAGCGGCTTAGGGTGCGGGCTCCATTCAAGCCACCCGAGGCGCGAACGCGAAGAGCGTTTGAATCTCGAACGCTTCGCGCAGTAGCTTCTCTCCTTCGCTGCCACCCTGTGAAATGTATCTGAGATGATGCCGTTCCAATACCTCGCTTTCTATTTCCGTGTTGATTTCACCGAACGGAATAAGATGACCGGATAGGCAGCAGCGGTCTCTCGCCTCTGATCTCACTCGGGTCTGAACCTCTCTGGTTATGTAGCGGGTGGCAGCCGGACCCATCCTCAGGCAGGACTCGAACCTACAACCCACCGGTGAACAGCGGAGCCCGCTTTCTTAGAGCCAAAAAGTGTGGAGTTAGCGGTACGAGAAGGGATTGCGCTGTCAAATTTCGTTGTAGCCCTGCGAGTAGTCCGTCCTAGGAAGCTCAGGCCACTGGCAATGTAGCCATCAATTCAATTGGCGATGCCAATACCGACGTGGAAGGGAGGCCAAGATTGTTGGCTTCTTCCGACCCAGAATGCTCGACGAGTCTCTGGCGCAGCTCATTCAACAGTTCCCCCTTTTGGTTCTCGGCATAGCTGTAGATTTGAATAGCGGAAAACTTGGTGACTTTGAGCCCCCACTGGTTGGCGGACAGTTTCTGGTCGCCGAACTTTACCGAGCCGTCGCTCTGAAGCTCTGCCTCCGTTCTAGATCGCACGGCGCGCTGAAGCAGCCCGCCGGCGCGAGATTCGTCTGGTCACCCGCCCCAGATTCGGCCAACTCTGTAATGAGCGTGTGGCGCGTATCATGGAATCGTCACACCAGATCGCTTTTTCACGTTCTTCCACGCACTCTTCAAACTGGTAACAGGCGGGGTTGGGTCTAAGGGCCGACGTTTGCCCGGAGCGGGTCTTCCGACGCTGCCCGGAAACACGTACCATTCGGCCATGCTTGACCAAGCGTTTCGCTTACCAGCGCGAATGATCGATTAGTGCTGACAGCAAACGCCTGTTCAGCGGGAAGGGACATCCTGTAACCGCTACCGAATCCCGTCCAAGCTGTCGACATCCATTTAGATGACCTGAAACGGCGTTCACCTCAATGTAACTCCTGATGCGGCGCGGTGGTGCCATCAGACCAACGGAAAACGGGCACCATGAAAATCGTTTCCGGCTCGGGGACGTCGCGATATTCATCGTTGAACAACACCGGAGAGCCTGTCAGGTCTGCGCCCCAACTCGCGTCGTCTGTCTTGGGAACATGAAACATGAGGTGCGGGCGCCAGTGTCCGACGGAATCACCCAGGCTTCCTGCTTTCGACAACATGTAAGACATCGCGCCAGCTTCGGGTATCGGAAGTTCGTTCTTTGCGATCGCGGCTATGATGTTTTCACGCATCTGTGCTTTGGATAATCCGGTCAATGCCAGCCTCGTTCTATTTACTCGGTACGGGAGAATTGTCCGCACCGCAGCTGGGTTATAACAAATCGGCCCGCGCATCTTTGGATTCCAGAACTCCGGACTATCAAATGGAGACACCCAAGCGCGTTCAACCAGGCACGTGAACCCATTCTTCCCTTCGACGGCGGTCTGGTAGCCACTGTTCTCAAGGACGAGAACCGCTGCATCGCTCGATATTGATGTGGGCGCCGCGCTCCTGGCAAGGGCTATCTCGGCATTCCGATCCGGCATCAAGTACTGGTCAAGCGGGGCCATGCTCGGGTACGGTGCTTTTGCGTTCTGCGCGCGTGCCAGCCACGCCGCGCCCAACCCGATAACCAGCGCGAAGCCTGTGACTGCGATGGTCCTGACAGTCTTTCGGTTCATTGTTTCCTCCTGATCTCGAGCGGAGCAATGCGCTAGCCGCGAATCAGAATATGAACTTGGCTCCCAACTGAATGTTCCGATTTTCCTGCACTGCGCCATCGACTAGCGCCAATAGAGGAGTCCCGAAGCTCTCGGTGATAGTGCCCTGGCCGCCGGCGGTGTAAGCGGAACCGGTGTTTACGTACAGATTGGAATGGTTGAACGCATTGTAGGCCTCCAGGCGAAGCTGTAAGGACATCCGCTCTGTGAAACGGATGCTTTTGTAGATGCCCAAATCCAAATTGAAGACGCCGGGCGTGTGGAAATAATCACGTCCGGTCATGTTAGACGGAAACGGGCCGTAGTCTGAGTCTCCGGTAATCGGGCTCTTGTATTCGGTGAGCGGAATCTGGCTGAAGTTGTAGATGTTATAGCTATTCGGCCCAGCGTATTGAAATTCGGTACCGTTAGCCGGGATGGCCTCGTTTGCTATTACGCGAGTGTATACAGACCCGGAGGCGTTCGTAAGGTCGTAGATGGTGTACGGAGGGCCGGTGCGCGCGGTGAAGACCGGTGCGAACTCCCAGCCGTCGAGAATTGCCTTGAAGGGACCCTTCATACCATGCGCGTACGGAATGGCGTAGATTGCGCTGATGGCAATGCGCTGCCGGTTGTCGAACTGGGAGTTGCCGTAATCGAACATCGGATTCGTGAATTCGGTGTAGCCCAGGTTGAATTGGTTTCCGGAAGTACTGAAGGTATCGCTCAAATCATCCATGGAGTGTGACCAGGTGTAGTTGAGGCGCAGCGTGAGCCCGCTGTTCTTGATGTTTTGGATATCGTAGCGGACGTTCATGGCGTTGTAGGTTGAGTAGCCGCCAGCGCCCCGGCGATTGATGTTGCCATACTGGTCGTTGATCCTTGCGGTACAGGGATCCGGTCCGCCGGTTAGCGTGTCGGCTGGATTGCACGGAATGCCGAGATAATAGTTGCCCATCCCCGGAGAGTTGACACCGGCGATGTCATATAGGTTTTCGCCGATCGAACCGGAATAGTCGAGCTCCAGATGCATGCTATTGCCGAACTGGTGCTCCAGCGAGGCGCTAAACAAATGCGCATAGGCTTGAGGAATATTGTTTTGGATGTAGCGGAGCTCAGCCGGCGGAAGCGCGATCGATCCGTTGGCTCCAGCCAGCGGTCCCGCATTAGCGGGCGTCGCGGCAATGGAACCCACGCCGCAGGTTTGAATGCAGTCCACAACTTCGAAGTTGGGCGGATTGAAGAGCACGTTGTAAGTCACGTTGCCGAAATTGCGTTCATAACCGATGCCGTAACCGCCGCGGAAGGCGGTTTTGCCGTCGCCGAAGACATCCCACGCAAAGCCAAGGCGCGGGGCGAAATTATGCCAGCTCGGCTTCCACAGCTCACCGATTGAACTGTTTGGAGTCTCCTGAACCATGCCCTGGGCGATGGCCGCGAATTGATTCGGAGCATTGGTGGCCGTATAAAAGTTGGAGTCGAGGGAGGGATCGACGTTGTGCTGGACTCCGAAGTATTCCCAGCGGAGACCGAGATTCAGCGTCAAACGGTGGCTAATCTTCCAGGAATCCTGAACATAGGCCGCGCCTTCGTGATAACGATTGCTGCGCTCAAAGTCCGGGGGGCCGACTGGTAAAGTCACAGTGCAAGAGGCGGTCTGGACTCCGTTTACGCACGGATATTTACCCTGGGGATATACGGAAGCTTCGTATTCGTAGAGGTGGCCGGCCAGAAAATTATCCATGCCGGTGCCAAGCGTGCCGCCGAAGACCTGGCTAGCTTCGTTGTAGGCGCCGTAAGTGCGGTTATCCCGCAAATATTCAAGCGTGCCTCCAAAACGGAGCTCGTGTCTGCCTTTAGTCCAACTGAAGTCCTGGTAGGCCTCCCCGAAGTTCTGTGGACCGCCAAAGGGATAGCCGCCGGCGCCAGGAGCGAAAGGTTCATCCCCGGGCAGCGCCACACTGTATGGACCAATCGCCGTCTGGGTTTCAGGACTCCCGAGATAATAAACGGGAGTTACGCCGTTGGGAGCCAATGGTTGTTCGTCGGTAAAGCGGTTGAAATCCAGTTTCGATTGCGACACAAAGCTAGGCGTGAACGTGTGCGTCATGGACACGATCAAGCTGTTCGCAAATGTCTGCTGGCCGATGTTGAACCCGGCGTAAGGGCTGGCGGTGATGCTGCCTGCCTGATCGACCTCGCTCTGCACCGCGTAGCGCATATAAATCATCGTTTTGTCGGACATGTTGTAGTCCACTCGATTCACGTTGGACCAGGCGTTTTGCGGATTTCCGGCGCCCGAGTTGGCGGGAATGCTGTAGTTGACCAAATCGAACATGGGTGCGTTGGGATTATAGGACACGCATCCACCGGTCGCAGAGGAGCCCGCGCACGGGTCCGTGCCGGTAGTGGACGTCAATTGGTTGCGGCTGAAGGTATTGAGGACAGTAGTCGTGGGACCAAGTTTGCCGTAAGCGGCAAATATCGACTGGGTGGCTGGCGAAGAGGCGGCAATGAAGGCGGGGTCCGGTGTCAAGGCGATATCGTTCGCGGCGCTTCTCACGCGAGTCCACTCGGTGTTGCTGAAGAAGAACAGTTTGTTTTTCTTGACTGGGCCGCCCAGCGAGTAACCGAACTGGTTGCGAGCGAAGACGGGCTTGTCTAAACCGTATGCATTGTTATTGAAGGTGTTGGAAGCCAGATCGGAAACGCGGTTGAATTCGTACAAGGTACCGTGGAACTGGTTCGTTCCGGACTTAGTGGTGACGTTGATCACACCGGCATCGGCGCGGCCAAATTCGGCTGTGAAGTTGTTAGTAATGATGCCAACCTCCTGGACCGAGTCCAGGGGCGTGGTCTGACCCACCGACGCGATGAACTCATTGTTGTTTGAAACGCCGTCCAGCAGAATGTTGGTTCCAGCGGAGCGCAAGCCATTGATCGACACTCCGGCGCCCCGGGCTGAGGGGTCGTCCTCGCTGACATTTCCCGACGTGACCACCAGAAGATATGGATTTCGCGTGATGGTGGGGAGTTCGTTGATCTGCTGCGTACTGAGCACCTGAGCGATGGTCTGGCTCTCAGTGTTCACGGTGATGGCAGCGCTAACGCCCGTAACTTCCACTATAGTCTCGGCCTTGCCAACCTCAAGCTTCAGGTCCAAACCCACTTTCATGCCGACAGCGACCGCAGTCTGTTGCTTGAGCGTATTAAATCCCGGCGAGGTGACCATTACTTCGTAAACATCTGGCTGCAGATTCGGGAAAGTAAAGCTACCCGAGCTGTCGGTTGTTCCCATACGTTCGGTGCCGGTGGCGACCGCTCTCACAATCACGTTGGCCCCGGGAATGAAAGCACCGGATGGGTCGGTGACGGTTCCAATGATCTGACCGGTTTCCGCTTGGGGAAAAGCACGGAACGCGCCGAAAGTCAGCAGCGCGAAAAGGAATGCGAGCGCAGATATAGCTTTCATCTGAGTTGTTGCTCCTGGTTAGCGCCTCGCCAATCTGGCGGGCGGAGTCTCGAAAAGTTTATTTCGCCGGGAAGAGAATCTCGGTGACGAGCTGATCTTCAAGCGTGGTTTTCGGATCGGTCACATAATGCTCGATGCTGTAATCGTCGCGGAGAGAGAGATTGCGTTCACGGACCATTTGGCCCGCCCGCGTAGTTGCTTCTCCCAGCCTCGAATACGGGCCGGTATAGATGAAGCGATGGTATTTACCTCCACGAAGGTTCTCGTAAGCGAGCCCGGTAGGCAAACCCGATGGCGCCGCGGAAAGGGAAATGCCGGCGCGGTAGACCTGCTCTTTCATTTTGTAGAGGCTAAGAAAGCCTCTGATCGTGTTGTGTCGACCCATAGCCGGAACGAGCTGGTGAAGATCGGCCCAGGTTTGTGCGGCAATAACTGGTGGAGATCCGATTCTCTCAATGAAAACGTAATGCGTTTCAGGCCAGACTAAGGTGTCGGTTGAAAGGGCGAGCTGTAGCGGGACTGGTTTGGTGGCAGTCATGTGTGGCGCCTCACTGGATTGGGATATGGGGATGTTCTGCACTTCGACCCTGTTCCTACTGAAGAGCAACTCGATGTAATGTCGTAGATGGTTCAGGCACTCAGTCGCCAGTTCGGGTTCTTGTTTGGCTTTAGCGAGGATGAAAGCCCCCTGAGTGACACCTTGCATGTGGAGAGCAAGGCTGCGCGGGGTCCAGTCTCCGTTGACCCGGTACTTGAGCATGGCCTCACCAATGTCAGGTTCCAGCCTTGAAGCGTGCTGGCTTATGCTTTGTTCACAGGCATCACGGATCTCTGGATGTGTCCCGTAGGTTTCTTGGATCAACGTTCCGGCAAAGCAAGTGAATTTCGCCAGATTTCCTTTTATCAGGGACTTTCGGAGCTCGATGTAGGCAATCAGTCGGTCGAGTGGGTCGGCAAGGTGATGGTATTCGGCGTTGGCGAAAAACTCTCCGGTTGTAGAGTTCCAGTGAGCGGCGGCTGCGAGCGCTAGATCTTCTTTGCTACTGAAGTGGTGAAAGAAACTGCCTTTTGTGAGACTTGCTGCTGCGCAAACGTCCTCAATTCGAGTGGCGCTATATCCCTTAGAACGAAAGACATCTATGGCAGCATCGAGAAAGAGGACTTTAGATTCGTGACTTTGACTGGGCATAGAGACCAACCTATCGGTACGCTGAAACCAACTTATCGGTATGTTCGCATCTGTCGGCGCCCATGTCAACTGTTTTCTTCCAAGCACGGTTGGGGAGCGCGGGCAGGATGTACGGACTCGGGCAGTTGGTGAAAACTCAATCAGTCAAACGGTACGCTTGGTGGGCCGATATTCTATGCGCTGATGGCAAGGCCGGGGGAGGAGCCAACTACGGCGGATTCCCCCACACTATTGCGCGGACGCGCGTCGTGACGTAAAGTCGGCTATGCGAAGAAGTGCCAATCGCATTCCAGGGAGAGACCCGTTGAGTGACATTTCGGACTCATACGTCAGATCGGCGGATCTCCGTCAGCCGGTCGTTAGACTGCTGGCCCAAACAAGAACGGTGGCACGATGCTCCCCTTCTTCAACGGGAACGATCGCGCCCAACGCCGCGAGATAATACACCCATGTGCGAAATTGAAACCGAACGTGAAATCGAGGGGTATATCATCTCCGCGCGCTGGCTGTTAGGGCTGCTGATTGTGGGCACGCTCGCCAGTTCGGCGGTTGCGCAGCCGACAGAGGCTTTCGATGTCTCCTCTCAGTTACGCGAGATCGCTTCGGCCGGCCAATTACAGGAACTTCGATGGCCGAACTTCTCCGATTATCGCCAGCACGTGCAGAACTTCTACCAGCCTTCAAACTTTACGCCGGCGTGGGTTCGGAATGGCGAGCCGACTCCGCAGGCTCTGGCGATCATAACCGCACTGAAACAGGCGGACACTCAAGGTTTGGACCCTGAAGATTATGATGGCTCGCGCTGGGCTGACCGGCTGGCTCGCATGCAAAACCCTCGTGAGGCCCGCCAGAGTGCGATTTTCGATGCGGCGCTTACCGTTTGCTTGATGCGCTACATTTCAGGTCGCCATATGGGAAAGATCAATCCTGAACACTTCAAGTTTGGACTCAATGTCGAAGAAAAGAGGTACGATCTACCTGTTTTTTTGCGCGAACGGATGGTCAATGCCCGGGATGTGAATGCGGAACTGGCGCAGATTGGACCGCCTTTCGCCGGCTACACCCGCACCCTGCAAGCCTTGCAGCGCTACCAGCAATTAGCGCCTCAGGACGACGGTGAGAAGCTTCCGGATTCGAAAAAACCCATTGCGCCCGGAAGTTCCTACGATGGCGTTCCACGATTAACGCGCCTTTTACGTCTATTGGGTGATCTGCCCGCGAACACGGCGATTCCCCAGGATTCCAATTTGTACGAGGGAGCACTGGTGGATGGGGTCAAGAGTTTTCAGAACCGCCATGGCCTGAAGCCTGACGGCCGATTGGACGAGCAGACGCTGAAACACCTGAATACGCCTCTGCGCCAGCGCGTGGATCAATTGCGCATTACCCTGGAGCGCTGGCGCTGGCTGCCCGACCGCTTCAACGAGCCGCGCATCGTGGTCAACATCCCGGAGTTCCGTCTGCGCGCCTATGACAACACCGGAACCCCCGCGCTTTCGATGGACGTGATTGTGGGCAAGGCATTCAACCACAAGACGCCCATTTTCGAAAAGGATATGAGGTTCGTGGTGTTCCGCCCGTACTGGAATGTTCCGCCGAGCATCCAGCGGTCGGAGATCGTGCCGGCCATACAGAAAGACCGCGATTACATTTCCAAGAAAGGATTCGAGGTGGTCACGCGGACTGGGCAGGTGGTTACTTCAGGCGCCATCACCGATGAAGTGCTGGCACAATTGCGCGCCGGAAAGCTTCAGGTGCGGCAGAAACCGGGACCAACCAATGCACTGGGCCTGGTGAAATTGATGTTCCCTAACGAGTACAACGTTTACCTGCACAGTACACCCGTGCCGCAATTGTTCGCACAGACTCGCCGGGATTTCAGTCATGGCTGCATACGGGTGGAGCATCCCGCGGAACTGGCGGCGTGGGTGCTGCGCGACAAGCCTGATTGGAATGTTCAACGAGCACAGACGGCCATGCAGAGCGGCAAGGATAACGAACAGGTTAACCTCAACAACCCAATTCCGGTGCTGATTCTGTACGCCACCGCGATTGTCGATCCGAACGGCGAGGTGCACTTCTACGATGATATTTACGGCTACGATGACGAACTTAGCGACATTCTGGCGACGGGCTACCCCTATCCTGAGTGAAACCTAAACTACCAACGGCGTACGTGTCCCACGTCCACGTGAACGAAGTTGGAATCGCGATAGTAACCAACCCCGCCGCGTTGCAGGCGTAGCGCAGCATCCCGTACCGCCGAGGTGGGAATTCCGGGTAGTCGAATATCGATGGCTTCCGCCTGCATATGAAGACTATGGACAGCAACGCCGGTATGCGCACTGCGGGTCCGTAGGAATTCGTTGCTCCATGGCGTACGGTATCCACAGATAACGTCGATCTCGCCGCCGGGGTCGTTGACGGAGGCGGTCAGGTCGTAGAGCAGATCAAACAGGTGGGGATCGAACTGACGCACCTCTCCGGTGCGATGATCGCGTAGAAAGTGGTCGAGTTCGGCCAACGCGTCCGGCAGGTAATTATCACCGCGCCGGTAAATGATATCAAGTCGCTCGTTGGTATGGGTGTGATAAAAACGAAGCCGGTATTCGCGCGGAGAAGGGGTAGCGGACTTTAACGTTTGTCCCAGTGGCGCGACGAACAATAGTACCAGGAGCATTCCCGATCGCATCCTTCCTAGTCATAGCACAGGATAGCCGCGCTGCCTACCCGTACCAGCTTGATGGCAAATGCTGATGCGACCGGCGATACCGGAGAAAACACATGCAAGTTGGTTCTCTTGGGTGTCTTGTTTCCACTATGGGCGCAACGGGCAACCATCCAGAGCCCCGCAGCTTGAGTGCAACTCATGTATGCTAAGACCCATGGGAAATCACACTCTTAAGATAGTTGCGGCCGTTGGAATTGCGTTCGTCAGTCTGGCGAAGGTGGCCAGTTCGCAGCCTCCGGCCCCCGCACCCCTGGCAGTGCCCAATCCGACCTACGTTTCGATTCCTATGGAAATCATGGTCAACCGACCGGCCGCCGAAGTGTGGAAGCGCATCGGTAAGTATTGCGATATCGGGGAGTGGTTCCAGGTCCCGTGCACGATCACGGCGGGGAAGGACGGCGAAGTTGGCACGGTACGGTCCATAGGCAACGAGATTCTCGTCGGGAAGACGGAACTTTCCTACACGTACACGCAGCCAGTGAGGGAAGGCCGACCGTACAACCTTTACCACGGCACGCTGGAGGCAAGGCCGGTGACGGCGACCACCTCGAAGCTGGTGTACACGCTGGTGTTTGACAATTCGTTGCTGCCCGACGACGCCGCGCGCGAAAAGGACAAGGCGCAACGGACGACGATGTTCACGCGGGCGCTCGAGAATATGAAGATCCTGGCTGAAGGCGGCAAACTTCCTCCTCCGCCGGCTCGCGGGGGACCGGCTAAGTAAGTCCCTCCGCCGCTAGCGCGATTAAGCGGACGGAAGACGTAACCTTCCAGGCTCGCGAGCGATCTTGCGCCTAATCTAAAAAGTCGTTGAGCCGATTAGCCAAGCCAGAAAGCGTTCGCAGCTGAAATTGTGGCTCCCCAGCGAACCTGGGCATGTGCCCGTCTGGGGAGAGTTTTTACACACCCTATATATAAAGAAGAGGATGGGTAAAAACTCGGCCTGCTTTGGCCGGTTTTCAGGCGTCTCTAGCGCAAGCCTGCGCCGTACAAGCGCTTTGTTCCCTGTGGTTTATAGCAACGGTCGAGCCCGCGCGGATGGCTCCGAACATGGTCTGACGGGCCGGAATAAACGACTTCAAAGTACATCCAAAGTACATCAAAGGACACCCAAAGTACCGCACGGTGCAGTGAAGGTACTGCAAATGCACCATTTAGGTCCGCCCGGCAGTTGCCCCAGACGGTGACCTGAGGAGGCGGAATCATGCATGTGGGCGGGTGCCGTCTTTGGCTCAAACCAGGTCACGTTCTTAACCGACCGCTCACTTTCGGGGGCTGGCAAATGCGCAATGCGAGAGGGTTGTTCGGCGACTTGCTTCCTGGGTCCCAGAGAGCGTTCATGGAACTGTGGTTTCGAGCCACAGAAAAGATAGCGAACACATGGACATGGCCCTGGTTCGGAGGATTGAGGAGTTGCGCCGTCTTAGAGTGCCAGCGTTAAAGGAACAGTATCGCGAGGTTTTCGGTATCGAGACCAGGTCGTCTCACAAGCAATATCTATTCCGGCGTATCGCCTGGCAGCTGCAGGTGCAACTGGAGGGCGGCTTGAGCGAACGGGCCGTTGATCGCGCCGCCCAGATTGCCGATGACGCCGACTTGCGTAGTCTGGGTCCGAAGGGATTCTGGAGCTGGCCGGAACAAGGACCAAAGGTACAAACCCGTCCGCACTCTGGCACTCACCGGGATGGACGGCTGCCGAAGCCTGGCACGATGCTCACCCGCCGCCATAAGGGGCGCGACATAGTGGTCCAGGTGCTCGACGAAGGCTTCGAGTATCAGTCGCGCCATTACAGCTCGCTGAGCGCCATCGCTCTAGTGGTCACGAGCACCCGCTGGAACGGGCTGCTGTTCTTCGGGCTCACGGAGCGACGTCGTGGATGAACACCAGCTCGAGTCGCTGCGGCGCGTTCGCTGCGCTATCTATACGCGCAAATCGACGGAGGAAGGTTTAGAACAGGCCTTCAACTCGCTCGACGCGCAGCGGGAGGCAGCCGAAGCCTACATCCAGAGCCAGAAGCATGTGGGATGGACTTTGGTAGAGACTCGCTCGATGACGGTGGCTTTAGCGGCGGCAACATGGAGCGTCCCGCGTTGCAACAGCTGCTGGAACATCGAGGCCCGGCAAGTGCATTGCGTGCTGGTTTACAGGGTCGACCGGCTGAGCCGCTCGCTGCTCGATTTCGCCCGGCTCATGGACCGCTTCGATCAGCGCTCGGTCAGTTTCGTCTCGGTGACCCAGCAGTTCAACACAACTACTTCGTTGGGGCGCTTGACGCTCAACATTCTTTTGTCCTTTGCGCAGTTCGAACGAGAAATTATCAGCGAGCGTTCGCGCGACAAGATGGGAGCCGCGCGACGAAAGGGCAAATGGGTGGGAGCCACGCCGTTGTTGGGGTACGACGTCGCTCCGGCAGGCGGTAGTTTGGTGGTCAACCCAAGGGAGGCTCAGCGTGTTCGCGAGATCTTGAACTTTACCGCAGCCATCGCTCGCTTGCCACGGTAGTAGCCGAGCTTTCTGAACGTGGCTGGACCACCAATTCTTGGAAATCGCGAAGTAATGCACGGCACGCGGGGCACCCGTTCACCAAGGCTTCCTTACGAATGTTACTTTCCAACGCCACATACTGCGGCAAGGTGAACTACCGCGGTGTGATTTACCAGGGTGAACACAAGGCCATCATCGAGCTGCCGCTGTGGGACGAAATCAACCAGGACTTCTCCAACCGTCCAAAAGCACCTGAGTCTCCCGACTTTCCCCAAAATGCCGCGCTGTCCGGTTTGCTGATTTGCAAGCAATGCCGGCAGCCGATGATTGCGACCTATTCGGCTAGGAGCCAGCGACGCTACCGTTACTACGTGTGCCAGACTGCGCGCGAGAAGGGCTGGAAGTTTAGCCAGACCAAGTCGGGCTCGGCTGACTTGCTCGAAGCCTCGATTGTGATCCAGCTTCGCTCAGAGCTAAGCACTGCCGAAGCGCGCCAAGTTTTTCAGGTTTCAGACTCCCAATGGCAGGCTCTGGTGCTGGCGGATGCGGATGTCATCCCCGGAGTCATTCAGGCCTTGATCGAGCGGATTGACTACGACGGGCCGAGCGGTCGGGTGGCCGTGACGTTGCGAACTCCTGAGAACTCGCCCACTGACCATCGCGTTGTGGCGTTCGAATACAAGATTCCACGAAGGCGCGGACGCGCGCTCCCCACCTTCCGGCTCCGCCCCGCAAGCGAAACACTCATTCGGCCGCCAGGCCTGGCGCGTCTGCTGGCCCTCGCTCACAAACTCGATGGTGTGGTTCGGACGGGGAAGGTCAGGGACTACGCCGAGCTAGCGCGTCTGGCGCACATCTCTTCGGCCCGCATCGGCCAGATTGTCGTTCTCGGGCTGCTCGCGCACGCCATTCAGTAGCACATCCTGTTTCTGCCAGCCGAGCACGCCGGACTAATCGGCGAGCCCGAACTGCGCGACATTGCGCGCGAACCGCGTTGGGACCTCCAGCGGGCGCGCTTCGACCAGTTGCTGGCGGCACGCGAGTGATTTGCGGGTATCGCCGTTTCTTCACGGGGATTCTTGAGCGCGTCAGTTTTCCTTGCAATCCAGGGGAGATAGAGTGACCAATGTCATGACCGCGACAGCTTGCCGCGAAAGGAAAAACATATGAACTCCACAGCTCACGCCGCCGGCTCTGGGGACGATCCATCTATTCGGGCTGGTGCTGCTGCTGGGAGCCCTGTTGATCCTGAGGTTGCGCCTGCTCGGACCGTTGATGCGCACCAGCTGGTGTGCTTCCTCTCAGGCGCTCTAGTGTTTCACTTCACGTATTTCAAGCAAACGCTTCTCTCAAAGGAGTCTGAATACTCTCACGTGCGCGCAAAGTTCGCAGCTTGCGGGGCGCTAGTCTTATGGTTCGGTGTGGGGGCGGCGGGCCGGTCCATCGGCTTCTTCGGATAAGGCGCTGCATTCGTTGAAAATTGTAAAGTTTCGTTAAGCGCCGGTCGCCGGAGACGTTTTGGCGCCGTTCCATGGCCCGCGGGGATGCACGCAGCTGGGAACTGCGTCAGAATAGTTCGACTAGGTTCTTTCTGAAGTACGAGAGCGCATGTGCGAAGGAGCATCCTCGATCGATCCTCCTGATCGATGACGACGTCTCGTTGTGTACCTTGATCACGGACTTCCTGTCGACACAGGAATTCCACGTGGACAGCGTTCACACTGGACCTCGCGGTCTAGCCAATGCCATCGGGGGCGCATACGATTTGGTGCTGCTGGACGTGATGCTTCCGGTCCTGGACGGCTTTCACGTTCTGCAACGGCTTCGTCTTCGAACCGCCGTACCGGTGATTATGCTGACGGCGCGCAATGATGAGTCCGACCGGATAGCCGGCCTGGACGCGGGGGCCGACGACTATATTGCCAAGCCTCTGCGGCCGCATGAACTTCTCGCGAGAATGCGGGCTGTCTTGCGGCGAACTGCCCAGCGGCCCGTGGCCACCGAGTCGGTGATCGCCGTAGGCGGCATCGAGTTGAAGCCGTATACTCGCGAGGTCTGGATGAACGGCGCCCCGATCGAGATGACATCCTTCGAATTTGATATTCTCGACGTTCTCATGCGGATGGCGGGTCGAGTGGTGTCGCGCGACGAACTTGCGGCGGTTTTGTATCATCGGGAGGCCACGCCGTATGAGCGGTCGATCGACGTCCACATCAGCCATTTGAGAAGAAAGCTGGAGACTGGTGGGGGCACGCTGATCCGGACTGTTCGGGGTGTGGGATATCAATTTACCGCGGCCGAGGAGAACGGCAAATGAGATCCGCTTACATCAAAGCCCTGCTGTTGTCCATTGGAATCCTGGTCTTCGCTCTAGCGGGATTTCTCGTGATCTCCCGAACCATGACCTACCGGCTGTTCGCCACGGGGACTCCGATCGCGCGGAATGCAGCCATGCAATTCGAGGAAGCCAGTCTGGAGTTTGAAAACGGTGGTGCAAAGGCTCTCGCATCCTACCTCGGCTGGCAGCATGCTTTCTATCCTTCACTGCACTTCTACTTCGTCCGGGAAGGCCGTGATCTGGTGAGCGGCGAAGATCGCTCGCAATTGTTGAGGATGGCTCAATCCAGGTGGCGTTTCCTGGCGGTGACAAGTCCGATTGTGATCGCTGTCCCGTCCTCGGCTAGCCCGGACGCCTTCATTGTCGATGCTCCGCCCGACAATGTGATGTTCTATCTGGATTATTACCTGCTCCTGTTGGGCGCCATCACGATCCTTTGTTGGGGCCTGGGCATGCAGTTTGCCTCTCCATTGAATCAGCTGGCCGAAATCGTGCGGCGTTTCGGAGTGGGCGATCTGTCGGCGCGAGTTCGCTCCAGGCGCCATGACGGTATCGGTGATGTGGCCCGGGCGTTTGATCAGATGGCGGACCGGATGGAGAGACTCCTGACGGCCGAGCGGCGCCTCTTACAGGATATTTCGCACGAGCTGCGTTCGCCCTTGGCGCGACTCAGTTTTGCAGCCGAGTTGGCGCGCACGTCGCTGGATCGCGAAGCCGCGGCCATGCGAGTGAATAAGGAGATTGATCGCCTTACCGACTTGGCTCAGAGCCTCCTGCAGGTAACTCGGGAGGAAGGCGATCCGAGCGCCCTGAAGTTGGAGTTCGTGGCACTCGATAGTCTGCTGAACGAACTCGTACAAGATTGCGAAATCGAGGCCGCCGCCCGCGGTTGCCAGCTGGCTTGTCAGGGGCTGAGCCAGGTGGAGATGCTGGCCGATCCGGCACTGCTGCGCCGCGCCATGGAGAACGTTCTTCGAAACGCCATATGGCACGCTCCGTCAGGAAGCACGGTCGAAGTCGCCTTGGACACCGGGGAGCTGAACGCCTCCATTACGGTTCGCGATTATGGCCCGGGCGTTCCGGTGGAAGCACTAACGCAGATTTTCAAGCCCTTCTTTCGCGTGGATAACTCGCGCAACGCGGACACCGGCGGCGTTGGTCTGGGTTTGGCTATCACGCAGCGCGCCATCCATATGCACCACGGTCGCATTTGGGCCGAGAATGCAGAACCCGGGTTGCTGATTTGCGTCGATCTTCCACTGGACTATCGTTCGGTCAAGAGTCGAAGGACACTCAGCACGCTTCACGCTCTTAGCGGCCGGCCGACGGCTGATGAGCTGGAACGCCGAACGGCGGAGCGTTGAAACTGCGCGGCGCCATGCTCGGGCGTACCATTCGAATGGTTGGACCGCTCCTTCTTGCACCCCTCTCGATTCTTGCGCAAGCCATTAGCGATCCAAACGCTCAGGTTTCGTTGGCTGAAAAATACCGCACTGGGCTTGGCGTGGAACAGAACTATGCCGAAGCGCTCCGCCTCTACAGATTGGCAGCCGCGCAAGGCGTGGCGCGGGCCCAGTTCGACCTGGCTGAAATGTGCCGCTTCGGAGAGGGCGCGGCCCCCAACTATCAGGAAGCTGTGCATTGGTACAAATTAGCGGCTGAACAAGGTTTACCCGAGGCCCAGTTCGCCCTGGCAGTGATGTATGACAACGGTCAAGGCGTGCCTCAGGACTATGGGGAAGCCGTGCGGCTCTATCGCCTTCTGGCGAATGAAAATATGGCGGACGCCGAGTACAATCTCGGGCTGATGTACGCCAATGGGAAAGGTGTTGCGCAGGACTACGTAGAGGCCGCGCGCTGGTACCGTCGCGCCGCCGACCATCGCAAAATGGCGGAAGCCCAGTACAATCTCGGCGTTCTGTATGACCGTGGGCAGGGCGTTCCTCAAGACTACAAAGAAGCCGCGCAGTGGTACAAGCTTGCTGCTCAGCAGGGCCACCCAGAGGCCCAGTTCAATTTGGGCGCGCAGTATCTCAACGGTCAGGGCGTGCCGCGGGATGATCGGGAGTCCGCTCGCTGGTTCAAGCTTGCCGCCGATCAGGGGCAGGCAGAAGCCCAATACAATCTTGGTGTGCTGTACGCCAATGGCCAAGGGGTTTCCCGTGATGACACCGAGGCTGTCCGCTGGTACCGGCTGGCTGCCGAACGGGGCCATCGGGACGCGCAGTTTAATTTGGCGGTACTGCATGCGAACGGCCGCGGAACTGCTCGCGATCTGGTGCAGGCTGAGAAGTGGTTCCTGATCGCAGCGAGCGCGGGCGACCAGGATGCGGACCTGGCGAAGGAGCGGCTGGCTGCGCGGATGTCGCCCCAGGAAATGGAACAATCGAAAGTGCTGGCAGCGGCATGGACGCCTTGCAAGACCAAGCCCGAGTGCGACGCTATTTCAGATGCTGATTCAAGAACGCAATCGTCCGCGCCCAAGAGTCCGCGGTAGCGGCGGGTTGCCGGCCAGGTCCTGAAATTCTAAAAACCCGTGTGTGGCGTGATTCACCCGTTCGCGATGCCGGCCGGTAGTGTTCAAGATAGTCTTGGCCGCACTCTCCGTCGGCAAAATGGAGTGAACTTCCCAGGCTGCCTAGCCAGTCATAAACCGGCTGCGATGGATGCAATCGCAGCGCTGCTAGGATCCAACCAACGAGTCCTGTGGGAAATCATTTCGCGCTTCAGACTAACGGCTGAGAATGCGCGATTAACATAACTGTACGATCATTCCTGACCATTTTCTTTGGTGTCACCAAGAACGCGTATCGAAACACGATACGGAATGGGTGGCCGCTTCAGGGCGGCGGTTCTCAACCAAACCGTTTACATTACTTAACAATAAAGCCGTTGTTTATTGGGGCCTTTCTGGATAAGACTCCAGAAGGCGATTTTGGCCGTCGCACGATCGCAATTGTGGGGTGTGGCCGAAGGGGGATTTCGGTATGGGGATGAGCCGCAACGTTCGCGGATACTGGATCACGCAACTGAGCGTGGCCCTGATGATCTGGATTTCAGGGATAGATCCAGCGCGTCTGAACGGTCAAGGAGCCACCGCTACTATATCCGGCAGAGTCACGGATATGTCCGATGCGGCAGTGGCCGCGGCCGACGTTCAGGTCAAGAACAGTGCGACGGGTGGCGTCCAAACAACCGCCAGCGATGAACAAGGGCGCTACACCCTGGCCGACCTGCCTGTGGGCGAATACGACATCCATGTTTCGAAAAGCGGATTCTCTAATATGGTCCGCACGGGCGTGACTCTACGTGGGACCAAGCGTGTGGATTTTCGCTCCAGTGGCAGCAATCGAGACCATAACCGTGCAAGCGCAAGCTTCTCTCGTCGACACTTCCAACTCGACTGTCGGCACCCTCACCGATGAAAAGCAGATGAGTGGTTTGCCTTTGAATGGCCGCAACTTTGAACAACTCATTCAACTCTCCGCCGGCGTGAATACGCTGCAGGGGAACTCTTTCGTTGCGTCTGGCTTCCAGGGGAGAGCCCCCGAATATTCGATCTGCGGGATCCAGACCCGAAGGACAGGCCATCCTGCTGGATGACGAAAACCTTCAGAATTTCTGGAATAAGGGCATGGGCTCGGTGATGGGCACATCGCTTGGGGTGGAGGCCATCGGAGAATTTCAAACCCTGACCAACACCTATAGTGCGCAGTTCGGTGGCAATGGAGGAGTCATCAACGCGGTCAGCAAGACGGGCAGCAACAGCTTTCACGGTTCTCTCTATGAGTTCTTCAGGAACAGCGACCTCGATGCGCGGCAGTTCATCGATCCAGCGACTATACCGGCGCTCCGGCAGAACCAGTTCGGAGGCACGTTGGGAGGCCCGATCAAAAAGGACAAAATGTTCTTTTTTTTCAATTACGAGGGTATACGCTTAGTGCAGGGGGAAACCAGAATAGCGCAGGTTCCCGGATGCAATTTGAATCCCGCCAACTGTATTCCGACTACCACCAACCCAGCGGCCGCCCAAGCGATCGTCAACACTCTGCAAGCCTGGCCCAATGCCACCACAGTCGTGAATGGTCAACCTGAAGCGTTGAGCGTCGCAAACGAGAACGCGCAGCGAAAACTATTTCCTGGGCCGCTTCGACTACAACATTTCGAGTACCGATTCTATCCTTGCGCGGTATATCTCCGACAAAGCGAACTATCGTCGAGCCCTTCGGCGGCGGCGGTTTCGGTGGTGGCCCGGTGCCTTTTTGGCCGGAAGAGGATTACTCTCATACTCAGTTCGGAACGATCGAATGGAGGCGGATTCTCTCTCCGACCATGGTCAACGTGGCGCGTGTCAGCTTTTCACGCCCGGGCACCAACGAGTTCACGGGCAAGACGGCGCCGGGCGGGATTGCGGCCGACGGTACGGATCCCCTCCAGTATTTCGCGCCTTCGGCGGGACGGCAGGACGGCATCGTGAACGTGGGCGGATTAGCCGGCATCGGCGGCGCCCTCCAGCTTCCGTTCAACACCACTCAGAACCGCTTCACCGAAGGCGACGATCTGAACTGGACGCATGGAGCCCACACCATCCGCATGGGCGCTTCCGTATCCAGGCTGCAGAGCAATACCTACATGCCCTTCTTCGATGGAGCGATGTGGGCGTTCACCGGTCTATCGGGTGGTCCTTTCCCGCTGCTGGGGGGCATTCCGGCTGTGCTCCTGTACGTTCCACTGGGGTCCTACCCCAACCGCGACTTCAGGGACACCGAGGTGACGCCCTACGTCCAGGACGACTGGAAGGTGTCTTCAAAACTCACGTTGAATTTGGGACTGCGTTGGGAATTCGTTACCATTCCCACTGATGCGCGCAACGATCTGTACTACGTTACCAATGTGGCGACGGCCTCGCCGGCGACCAATCCGGCATACTATACGCATCTATCCGGCGCCATGGCGAGCAATCCGTCGTGGAGGAACTTCGACCCGCGCTTTGGATTTGCATACGATCCATTCGCCGATCATAAGACCTCGATTCGTGGCGGGTTCGGGATTTTCCACTCTCCCATTGCCATTCCGGATATCGCGCCGGGGTTCTGGGCCGCTTATCCCTGGGCCATCAATGCTCTTCCCGGTGCGATTCCCTTCGTAGGCGCTCGCTACCCCGATATTCCGGCGCCCGGCGCCATTAACGTAGCGAAACCGAGCTCGACTCCGGGATGGGATTACTACGCGAATTCCACTCCTTACGTGATGCAGTACAACTTGAACATCCAGCGGGAACTTACCCGAGGCATCGATTCTAACGGTGGGCTATGTAGGTTCGCGCGGGGCTGCACCTGCTAACCCAGCAGGAGGCCAATCCGCCGCTGGTGTGCAGTTTCGCGCAGGGGCCGGGCTGCGCCAATCCAAGCGCCGCTAACGGCCCGGCGGGCGGATACTTCGGATTCGGCACCCCGGGCAACGTCACTTCCAATCCAGACCTCAACAATGGACTCGGCACGTTCCCCAACCTCAATCCTGAGGCTTGGTCCCGATATAACTCCCTGCTTGTGAGCGTGAATCGCACGGTTTGCCCAAAACTTCGAGCTGACCGCGTCTTATAACTGGTCGCGCTGTATCGATAATGGCGGATATCTGGGAAGCTTCAACGCCGCCAGCACCGCCGAGTTTACCGATCCTTACAACACCAATATCGACAAGGCGGTTTGTAGTTTCGATCAGACGCATGTGTTCAAGCTGAACGGGCTGCTTGCATTGCCCTTCCACGGCAATCGGTTCGTGGAAGGCTGGCAGCTCAGCGGAATCGTAACGGCCAACACGGGTTTGCCGGTAAATATCTCAGACGGCTACGACGAGGCGACCGGCGGCTGCACAGTTGCCTTGATGCCACGTCCGAACTATGTTTCCGGATGCCAACAGGTGGTCGGAAAAATCGATGAGTGGTTCAACCCGGCCTGCTACTCCTTGGAAGCGCCAGGAACACTCGGCAACCTGGGCAGGAATTCGATACGAGGTCCGGGATTCACCGATATCGACTTCGCATTACTGAAGGACACCAAGCTTCGCGAGAGCATGAACCTTCAGTTCCGCGCGGAGTTTTTCAATATTTTCAATATCGACAACTACGGTCTCCCGAACAATACTCTGTACCTCGGGGGTGGCGCTCCGAACCTCCTAGCCGGTCAAATCACCACCGAAGCTGGCAAGCCGAGGCAGATTCAGTTCGCGCTCAAACTGATCTTTTGACGCTCCTGATCCTTGGCGCCGGTTCCAACTGTTCCGGCGTGGTACAAGGAAGAACATGAAGTCACACTCGAAGCTGGTGGCGCTGGCCGCTCTGACTAGCGTCGGCGTATTCGCGCAGATGCCCCAGCCCATGGTCAGCGAGAATACGACGCAGATATCGGACCATGTCTGGGCCATCATGGGCTTTCCCAATATCGCGATCGTGGTCGGTAGCCGCGCAACGCTGGTAGTCGATACCGGCCTCGGCACGAAAAATGGAGCCACCGCCGCACGCGTAGCCGCCAAACTCGCGCCCAATAACCATATGCTCTTCCTCACCACCACGCATTTCCATCCCGAGCACGCCGCAGGTGAGCCCGGCTTTCCACCCGGCACCTTCCTTATCCGCAATACCAGGCAGCAAGAGGAAATGGCGAAGCACGGACAGGAGATGATCGACATGTTCAGCAACATGTCGCCGCAGAACAAGGAGTTGCTCTCGGGCGTAGTGTTGCGTGCGCCGGACGTGACGTTCCCCGAAGAAGCAAGCATCGATCTGGGCGGCGTCACCGCGCGGCTGATCTGGTTCGGCGAAGCCCATACCAAAGGCGATGAGTTGACCTTTGTCGAACCGGATCGCACGCTGATCTCGGGCGATGTTGTGCAGAACAAAACCATGCCAATGATCTTCGGCGATGGAGGCACTCCATCTTCATGGCTGGCCGTAGTCGACAAAATCGCCGGCCTCAACGCCGCGCACGTTTTGCCCGACCATAGCGCTCCGGGCGATGGTTCGCTGGTGGCTCAGGAACGCGATCTAATCTCGGAAATACGCACGCGAGCGATCGCGCTCAAGCACCAGGGTATGTCGGCCGATGACGCGGGCAAAGCTGTCAGCGCCGATCTGAAGAAGCTGCATCCCGATTGGCCCAACACCAACGCCGCGGGATTCGTTAAGAGCGTCTACGCGGAGACCCCATAGGGCCGCGCCACTTCTGGATCGCGAAATCGAGACTCCAGATTCCGCCGCCCACGGCTGCCAAGTAAAGGAACACCAAGAAATAGAGCAGCACTTCATTGGCGCCGGACCGCAGTGGAACAGGCGAACGCGAAGCGGCGACCATGAAATACGCCGCCAGCGATTGAAGCGCTAGCACCAGGGCCGCCACCTGCGTCAGCAGTCCAAGGAACAAGAGCGCTCCTCCAACGATCGCGATATAGCCCGTGAACTGCGGCAGCCCATCCAGCGGCATCCGGCCCACACCCCCGCGCCTGGCCAACTGGGGAAACATTCCGTATACCAAGCGGTATCCGTGCAGTGAGAAAACAAACGCAAGAACGACGCGCAGGATCGAACGTGTGTACGGTTCCCAGGAACCGAGCGTCTGTTTCACTGGCTTAGCTCCTCACCGCGGCGCGAGTCAGCCCCGAGTCCGCCTTCAGTTTGTGCCGTTTTTCGAGCAACGTATCAATGCTCCAAGGGCCGCCGCCACTGGTAACCAGCCACAGATACACGTAGCAAAAAATCACCGCTTCCTCGCCGCCATTACTGATAGGGAAGAAGCCACGAGGCGCCCAGGTTCGGAAATACGCCACCGCCATCTCTCCGCACAGAATGAAAGCCGTGCTTCGCGTAAACAGGCCCAGTGTGATGAGGAGACCGCCGATCAGTTCAATCGGCCCGGCCAGAGCGTGAAGTTGCGGGAAATTGTGGTCGATTCTGCCGCCGGCAAAACCCCACAGTTTCTCGCCTCCGTGCTGCATAAAGAGCAACCCAGTGACGATTCGCAGGATGCTCAGTAGATAGGGGGCCCACTTCACGTCGTAGGAATCTTATCTCCGTGGTTGGCGATTTCGCAAATCGCAATCGTAAAGATATGTTAACGCGCTGTCGGCGAGTGACTTTCTGAATTGATACTGGAGTACATGGCTGGCTATAATCAATCCGGCCATTTTTCCGGAGCACGGGGAGGAATGTTGTTCAAAATGCCTATTCGATGGGAGGGAGCATCGGGATGGGTGCGCCCGGCGGTTTTGCTCCTATGGAGCGTCACCGCGCTCCGCAGTTGCATCCGCGCAGTTCGGACCACCACCCGGACCGCCTCCTCTGCCTCGAGCAGCAGCTCCCGTGGATCTTACCGGATATTGGGTTTCATTGGTAACCGAGGATTGGCGCGCCCGAATGACCGTGCCGCCAAAGGGTGACGCTGAATCGGTTCCGCTAAATCCGGAGGGCCGCAAAGCCGCCATGGCGTGGGACCCGGAAAAGGACCAGTCCTCAGGCGAACAGTGCAAGGGATATGGCGTGGGCGGGATCGTGCGCCGGCCGGGCAGGATCCACATCACTTGGCAGGACGACAACACGTTAAAAGCTGAGTTCGACGCAGGCACCCAGACCAGGACCTTTTACTTCGGCGCGCCACAAGGACAGGGTGGAGACTGGCAAGGGATTTCGGTGGCAAGTTGGGACGTGCCCGGCACCATCATGACTCGCGGTAGCTTCGGCCTGGGGAACCCCGGTGGTCCGGAAAGGGGCGGCGCTTTGAAAGTGGTGACCACGAAAATGAAGGCTGGATACTTGCGAAGGAACGGCATTCCTTATAGCGAGAACGCCGTCATTACCGAATACTATGACCGCTTCGATATACCCAACGGCGATTCGTTGCTGCTGGTGACCACCGAGGTAAACGATCCGATATACCTGAGCGCGCCTTTCTGGACCAGCACGCATTTCAAGAAACAGAATGACTCCACGGGCTGGAATCCATCTGTCTGTTCGGCGCAATGAGAAAGAACGACAAAGGAAAGTGATTTCGATGAAGCACAACTTGGATATCGTTCTCTTTTCGGCGGCGCTCTTCACACAGATCCCCCTGGTCGGACAGACCGCCCCTCCTTCCGCCCCACCGGCCCGGCCATCCCCGGCCATCGACCTTTCTGGCTATTGGTCGCCGGCCGTCAACGAGGATGGTCTGGAGCGGGGAGCCGGTTCCGAGATTGGAGACTACGCCGGATTCGCCATTAACGAAGCCGGACGCCTGTGGGCCCTTTCTTACGATCCTTCTCGGTTGACTCTCAAGCACCACCAGTGCGATGGTTACGTCGCGCCGTATCAGATGCGCGCCGTGGGAAACTTCCGCATTTGGGAAGACCGGGACCCGCATACCATGCAACTGGTCGCCATTCATATCTGGGCGCAGACTACCGAGGGATTCCGGACGATCTGGATGGACGGCCGTCCGCATCCGCCCGCCTGGGCCCCGCATACCTATCAGGGGTTCTCGACGGGCCAGTTCGTGGGAGATGCGCTCATGGTCAACACGACGCACCTCAAGCAGGGTTGGCTGCGGCGCAACGGGCTTCCCGAAAGCGATCAGGCCAATATGGTGGAATTCATCGTCCGTCATGGCGACCATCTGGTGGATACGACGGTCGTCACCGATCCTGTCTTTCTCACCGAACCCGAAGTCCGCAGCGACGACTTTTTCCGCCAACCCTCCGACCATGGTGCCTGGCTCTACGCCTGCGACGACGGCGAGGAGATTATCGGGCGGGCGCCCGATGCGGTGCCGAATTATCCGTTCGGCGCGCAGCCTTTTGCTAAAGAATATTCGAAGAAATACAAAATCCCGCTGTTGTCCGGTATCGCCGGGGCTCCTTCCATTTATCCGGAATTCCCAGCGAAGCTAAAAACCGCTACCGATGCCGAAGCGGAGGCTTTGCTTCGGCCCGCGCCCGGTCCTTCGCCTGTCAGCCGCGCAGTTGATCCCGAACCGCACGACGGCGAGATACACGTTTGGCCGATTTCCGGACACGTCTACATGCTGTTGGGCGATGGCGGGAACATCGTGGTGGAGACGGGCGACGAGGGACCATTTGTGGTCGACAGCGGATCCGGTCAGCTCGCCGATAAAGTGATCGAGGCGATTCGCAAACTCAGCGACAAGCCGATTCAATTCATCGTCAACACCAGCTTCCTTCCGGATCGCACCGGCGGCAATGCGAAGCTGCGCGCCGCCGGTCAAGATCCCAGCCTGGTGGGTTCCTTCTTCTCCATGCAGTTCAGGGGCGCCGGTCTGGGCGCAACAATCATCGCCCAACAAAACGTGGAGACCCGCATGGTGGAACAGAAACTACCCGAGTCCCGGCTGGCCCATGGACACCTTTCTCGACGATCGCCGGCGCAAATACCACAACGGAAATGCCATCGAGATTTTTCACGAACCGAACGCCATCACCGATGGCGACAGCATCGTTCACTTTCGTCAGGCCGACGTGATCGTCGCGGGCGATATCTTCAACACCACTCAATTTCCCTTCATCGATATCAAAGACGGTGGCAGCGTTCAAGGCGAAATCAATGCGCTGAACGACATCCTGAATCGGACCGTTTTCCTGCACGAAGGCCAGGGTGGCACCATCATCGTTCCCGGCCACGGTTATTTGTCCGATGAACATGAAGTAGTGGAATATCGCGACATGGTTGTTATCGTGCGGGACCGTGTTCGGGCCATGATCAAGAGCGGCGCAACTTTGGACCAAGTCAAAGCGGCCAGAGTGACCGCCGACTACGATACCCGATACGGCGCGAACACCGGCCCGTGGACCACGGATATGTTCGTCGAAGCCGTTTATACCAGTCTGAAGCAAGCGGCGAAATAGACCTCAGCGGGCCACCGCTTTCGTCACCACAGCCGGAGCGGGCTTTGCAAATCTTGCGGCGTCGATCGGAACGTTGGGCTGCACCTCATTCAACTGCATAGTCGACTGCCCGCCGGTCCAGGTGACAACCCAATGAAAGGGCATCTTGACGCCCACGACCTCACGATAATCGGAGTAGTCAATTTGGATCGGAATGGTGCCGACCATGGTTTGCGTGTAGCGCAATTGCCGCGCCAGCAGTCCGGTCTTGCTGTCAAAGTACAGCTTCACGCGAGATCCGCCGGCTGCCATTCCTTGAATGACCTGCATTTCACGATCGTCTATCGCGGTCACCGGGAAACCATTTCGCCACTGCGTCAGGGCCTGTTTGATCCCTGCCGGAAAACACAGGTCCGCGTCCAGTTTTGCGCCATCCAACTCCGATCCCGGACAGCAACGGTAGTAAGTGCACCGGTTTGTCCACTGCCGCCGTCCAGCCCGCACGGCCGTCAAATGTCGTGGTGTTGTCGCCGTTCTGCGTATGCGCGATCATGCTGCGCTGTCCGGGAGCCTTGGCATAAATCTCCAATGGGACTTTTTCGTGATAGGTGTCATAGCCTTCATAAGTCCCCTTACCGGCAAAGCTGGTGAGGCTGGCCAGCCGCTCGGCTCCCCCCAGCGCCTGGATATATCGATCCAGAATCTGATCGACGGAAGGCCCTTGTGGCGCGTCTTTTACGATCTCGATTTCGTTCGGATCTTCGGAGGGAACGGTGTACTGGTCGGCTAGGCTGGGGATAACTTTGGGATGTTCGGCACCGCGGTGGCACGAGTAACAAGTTAGCGCGCGTCGCCCTCCGAAGCTGCTCTTATTGATGGCGTTCACCATCAGAATCATCGCGCGCGCGGTCTCTTTGCGAGGGACGTCCTCGGCAAATTTGTCCCAGTTCTCCATGCTTTCTTCGATGTGGCAATAAACACAATTCAATCCCAGGGACGCGGCAAAGAATCCCATCGTATCCATGAATTCACCGACCGGAATTCCCTTCAGCACTTTCACGTTCTTGAAAACCTCTTCGGCCATCAGCGGTTTCTCGGGCTGACTGAGCAAAATGGGGGCGCCCATCAAGTAAACGATTGCAAGTCGAGCACGCATATTTGTTCTCGATGATCCTATAGACCGAACTCGCAGTGTTCGAGCCTTAACATATCTTTACGATTGCGGTCATAGAGTTCCGTCTTGCCGGGATAGAATCGATTGGACCGTTTGTTCGAAACTAGTATCCATGAAAAACATAAAAGAGTCTTGTGTTGCGCTCTTAGTGGTGGGTGTCATCGCGGCGGCCGGTCCCGCTTCCGCGCATCACGGCACCGGTGTTTCTTATGATGCCAGCCACCCCATCACCATGAAGGGCGTCGTCACGGAGTTCCATTATGCGAACCCGCATCCCCAACTCTATTTCGACGTCACCGATGAAAAAGGCAACGTGGTGCATTGGGGTGGCGAGTTCTACCCCAATCCAGCCCAGTTGATCCAGGGCGGGTGGGGCAAAAGGCGCTCCGAAGCTGCCTTACCGGTCGGAATGCATATCACCATCACGGTGTCGCCTTCCAGAGCCGGAACGCCTGTGGGCGCTATTCTCAAACTCTTAAATGACCAAGGCGAGGTCGTGATGGGGGTGGCCGGTGGCGTTCCTGGTCAAGCCCCTCCGCCGGAACCTCCTGCCGGTCAACAGAAGCAGCCCGATCAGAAGTGAGCTCCACGATGATGAGGATTATCCTGGCAAACTTCAGCGTTTTATTGGGCGCTTTTCTGTTGTGTTCATCCAGCGCTTTCGCTCAGGGTGGCCGAGGTATCTTGGCTGCCGATCCGAAAAATGCCGACCGCCCTTACGACAAACACGATATCTCCGGAATCTGGAGCCGCAACGGCACACCCGGCGGATACGGCGGGGGCGGTACGTGCCGGGACTGCGGAGATCGCGGCTACGCCAACGTTGTTCCTGCCTTCACCCCACTCGGCCAGAAAATGTTTGATGCGAACAAGCCGTCCTACGGGCGCAACCTCGGCAGTGCTGACGCCGCCGCGCACACGGAAGAAGCTATCGGACGGCGCAGGGCAGTCCCGCCTGCCAGCGGGTCAGACCCTTATCAGACCTGCAATCCGATGGGGCCTTCACGCGCCCTCATCTATCCCGATCCACTCGAGATGAATGTCCTCTCCGACAAGATTCTGCAACAGTTCGAGTGGGGAAACGGTGTCCGTACCATATGGACCGACGGCCGCGAACTTCCCAAAGATCCAGACATCGCGAGATGGTGGGGGTACTCAGTCGGCAAATGGGACGGGGACACTTTCGTAGTAACCACAACCGGAGTGGACGAACGAACCTGGGTGGATCATTATGGCTATCCGCACAGCGCAGACATGCTTCTAGAGGAGCGGTACCGCCGGATTTCTTACGACGTTCTGGAACTAAATATGACCATCACGGATCCCAAGGTCTACACTGCTCCCTGGAAGAGCGAGACCAAGAAATTCCGCAAGTTATCGAAAGAGGGAATCAAGACGGTTGATGGCTGGGCCGGGCTGATGGAAGATATCTGCGCCCCGGCTGACGATGTCGAATTCTTCAATAAGAGAATCCGGGATCCTGCGGGCGGTGTTGTTCACTAACCCGGCCCATGTGGATTGAAAACCCGCTTAGCACTTCGCCGGCGGCATTTCCGATCCTTGAGTGCATCCACATCGCTGGTTTTGCACTTTCGATCGGAATGACTGCTCTCGTCGATTTTCGTCTCCTCGGGTTCGGCTTGCAAAAGCAGACGCCAGCCGAGATTGCGCAGGCCTTCGACTGGTGGATGCTCGGCGGTCTGATTGTCGCGGTGTTTTCCGGACTGTTACTGTTTTCAATCGATCCAGATATGTATTATTTGAACTGGTCTTTTCTGATCAAGATGGCGTGTCTGCTGTTGGCCATCGCGTTCAACTACACGATTCATAGTCGAGCGGTCGCTTCGCGGTTATCGCCCTTGGCGTCCCGCCTGGTAGCGTGTATTTCCCTCGCCCTGTGGGTCACGGTGATCTTTGGAGGAATTTTCATCGCGGTGGTCCGCCCTGGCCTCGCCTGATCTCCATGTTCATTTCTTTCCTGATTTGGCTACAGAATCTGCCGCCGTTCTCCGATCTTCGCAGTTCCGCCTACGTTTATCCGGTAGTGTTGGCTCTCCACCTCTCCGCAATTTCCCTGTTTGGCGCGATGATCGTTGCCACGGATCTACGATTGCTCGGATGGGCCTTGCGGGACGGCTCCAGCGCAGACGTGATCCGCCGCTTGCGCTGGCCCAAACGAATCGGTTTCCTGCTTGCCGCAACCTGCGGCTTTCTGCTTTTCTCTTCCAAGGCCGAGGAGTATTTCTACAATCCTTTCTTCCGAATCAAGATTTTGCTTTTCGTGCTCGTCGCGGTTCATGCGCTGGTTTTTCGGAACGGCGTCTATCGTGACGCTGATCTAGATCTCACCCCCGAGCCTCCGCCGCGCGCCAAGCTCGCCGCCAGCTTATCCCTTTTTCTGTGGCTGAGCATTCTATGCGCGGGAAGGTATATCGGATACGTTGAGGGCCGGTCTGGCATGCACTTCAAGTGATGAGAACCGGCAAGCCCGTTGCGAGCTACCCTACTTGACACAATCGCATCAACGAAGGGCCATTTGGCATTGCAAAACACTATCTTCCTTCAGATTCACGCACTAGAATGTTTATACATATGCTGGACCCGACACGGATAGCGATCCTTTCGGTAGCACTCGGATTCTTAGTATCGCCGGCGATCTCGCAACAGCCGGCTACGCCACATGCACCTGCCCAAAGCGGCGCCGGTTCCGGCTTTACTCAGCCCGATCCGATTGACTTTGACGACCAACGCGGCTGGCAATCGATGTATGACGGGAAAAGCCTGAACGGCTGGGACGGGGACAAAACGTTTTGGCGCGTGGAAGATGGCGCCATCGTCGCCGAATCGACGTGCGAGAAGCCAACCGGCACAATCTACCTGATCTGGCAAGGCGGAGAGCCGGCCGACTTTGAAATGAAGCTGGAAATGAAAGGTGAAGGCGCGGCGGTCAATAGCGGCGTCCAATACCGCGGGGCGATCACGGATTCGAATCGGCCCCGAGCTGGCGGCCGGCCTCCGCAGACCGGGTTATGCCCAAGCGGGGCGCCTCGCGGGACTCCACCCGCCTTCGCCACCCAGGCGAAGTGGGACATGCTCGGCCCACAGTTCGACTTCGATGGACGCAACATGTTCACGGGCCAGTTCTATGAGCAGGCCACCGGGCGTGGGATTATCGCCTGGCGAGGCCAAGTGGTCAGGACCGAAGAAGGAAAACATCCCAGGCTGCTCGCCACGCTGGGAGATAAAGACGAACTGGCCGGCTACGTCCAAATTGAGGGCTGGAATCAGCTCCACCTCATCGCCCGAGGCAACACCACCACTCACATCGTGAACGGTCACGTTATGGCCATCCTGATCGATGATGACCCAAGCAAGTTCCGCAAAAGCGGTCTGATCGGGTTCGAGATTGAGGGTACTGGCAAGATCGCCATTCGCAACGTTTGGCTGAAGAAATTGTGATGCGAAGTTTGTTGAATATACTCGTCGTCACCCAGATTTGGGTGGCCGCCTTTGGGGCGGATTGGCTGACCGATGGCAAGAATTCCCAACGAACCAACTGGCAGCAGGACGAGAAGACTTTCACCACGGCCAATGCGAAAGACATCAAGCTATTGTGGAAGGTCAAGCTCGATAATCAAGTGCGCGAGATGCACTCGCTGTTGGTACCGCTGATCGCGGAACGGGTAAACACCGGTTCCGGTCCCAAGCAGATCCTGATTGAAACCGGCGTCTCCGACAATATCTATGCGATCGAAGCGGAAACGGGCAACGTGATCTGGACGAAGCACTTCAGCAGCAGCTATGCTCCTCCCCCCAACCCCCGCCACGATATCCTTTGTCCCGGTGGGATTACCGCGACTCCTGTGATCGGCCCTACTGACATGCCGGGGAAGTATACGCTCTATGTCACGTCATGGGATGGGTCTCTACATCGGCTCAATGTTGCCGATGGGGAAGACGTGGCGCCGCCCACTCCATTTATGCCCCCCAATGGCAAGCCGTATGCGCTGAATCTGTTCAACGGCGTACTCTATACGCACACGGCACAAGGCTGCGGCGGAAACCCGAACATGGTATACACGTTCGACCTTGCCAGCGGCAAAGTCGGAAGCTGGGGGCCGGCCGGCGGTGGCATGTGGGGCCGCCAAGGTCCCGCGATAAGCTCTGATGGAACCATGTACACCGGGACGGGCGATGGCAACTTCAAACCCGAAATCGGCGGCTTCGGAAACGGCATCATAGGCATAAAGGTGAATCCGCAGACGAAAGCTGCCGAGTTGGTGGATTATTACGGCCCTTCCAACGCCGCTTGGCTTTGGAAGCGCGATCTAGACATACAGGTCACTCCCGCGATATTCAATTACAAAGGCCGCGAACTGATGGTCGATGCCGGCAAGGAATGCCGTGTCTACCTGTTGGACCCGGCGGCCATCGGCGGCGACGATCATCGCACGCCGCTTTACCGCACGCCGCTGATCTGCAACGAAGATGTGAACTTCGCATCCGCCGGTATCTGGGGTTCGCTGGCCACCTGGCAAAACTCGACAGGCGCGCGATGGGTGCTCACCCCCTTTTGGGGACCACAGCATTCCGCTTTCAAGGCCCCGGTGGAATACGGCGAAGTGCAGCATGGCGCGATCGTAGCGTTCAAGGTCGAAGAGAAAAGCGGGAAGTTGCAATTGGTCCCGGCCTGGATCTCGCGCGACATGAATCGCGCTGAGCCGCCCGTGGTCGCCAATGGGGTGGTCTTCGCTTACGGCAACGGGGAGGACACAGAGCAGGCGTATCCGGATGTGGGCCTCGCCGATACCGCCGATCGGCGAATTCCTGGCTCGACCCACGCCACCCTCTATGCTCTCGACGCCGAAACGGGCAAGGAGCTTTGGTCGAGCGGAGATCAGATCGCTTCGTGGAACCACTGGAGCGGCATCTCGGTTGCTAACGGCCGCGTCTACATTGGTACTTTCGATGGCATCCTGTATTGTTTCGGCATTCAGAAGTAGCCTCCCGCTGGTTTTGGGCTTCGGATTATCGGGGCAGGATTCCCCAGCCGATCGCATCCAGGCGCTCGAGCGCGAACTCCATCAGCAACAGAGGGCCTCGAAGGATTGGGGTGGTCTGATTCGCTACGGCAGCGATAACTCTGAACTGCCTCCGCCCGCAAAGGGAGAGAATCGCGTGGTCTTTCTTGGCGATCAGATCACAGATTATTGGGGCCGTGGAAATGCGCAATTCTTCCCCGGCAAACGTTGGCTGAATCGCGGGATCGCCGGACAGACCACCGATCAGATGCTGATCCGCTTCCGGCAAGACGTGATCTCTCTGCGCCCCGCGGCAGTAGTGATCCTGGGCGGGTTGAACGACATTGCCGGACTGCATGGGCCCGCCAGCGAAGAAACGATCCTGGATAATTTGATGTCGATGGCGGAACTTGCTCAGGCGAACGGGATTCGCGTGATTCTGGCTTCCGTCACGCCGGTTTGCGATTGCTTCACCAAGAACGCCGCCCGCCAACGCTGGCAGGAACGAATCTCGGAACTCAACGAGCTGATCGAGAAATACTGCGCCAGCACTGGCGCCGTTTATCTCGACTATTATTCCGCGATGGCGAAAGAAGACAACCTGAAAAAGGAATTAACCAACGACGGCGTGTTGCCGAACGATGCCGGTTATCGGGTGATGGCTCCTCTGGCGGAGCAGGCGATCGCCAAGGCGGCAAAGACCAAGGCAATAAAACAGTGAGAGGTGCTCTTGTGAGACCAAGGCTTGTGCTTTCCTGTTTCTTCCTGTTGGGCGGAGCCGGGCTGTTGCGGGCGCAGTTCGGGCTGGCAGGCGCGGAATGGGTTACCAATGGCAGTGACGCCCAGCGCTCCTTCTCGATCCCGGCCGATCCAGCGATTTCCGTTGATAGCCTGCGGACGCCTGGCTTCCAGCTTCTGTGGAAGACAAGACTAAGCCCAATACTCAGCAATGACGCGGCCCCGGTGAATTCGCTTACCCCCGCCATTCTGATGGATCGTTATATCGGATACCGGGGGTTCCGGTCTTTCGCCTTTGTGGCGGGGAGCTCCAACACAGTTTACGCGGTAGACAGCGATCTCAATCGGATCGAATGGAAGACCAAACTACCAGTGCCGGCTCGTGCGGCTGGATCTCCGAACTGCCCTGGCGGGTTGACTTCGCCGATGGCGCGCGCGACTTCGGCCGAATATCCGAGCGCCCCTTCCTTCGGAGGGTTGGGAGCGCGCGGGGGACCGGCTCAAAGTGGCGTGGGAGAACCGAATCAAGGAGCGGTCACAATCCCCGCGGCCTTGGCAGCAGCGGCAGGCCCTGCTCGACCGCGCCTTCGCTTGCCGGTGCTGATCTATGTGCTGGCAGGTGATGGGATGCTGCACACCTTGTATATCTCCAATGGCGTCGAAGCCGAGGCTCCGATCCCATTTCTCCCGCCGGATGCTAATGCGCAAGGTTTGGTCATCATCGACGGTGTTGCCTATGCAGCGAGTCATGGATGTAATGGCGCTCCCGCTGGAGTTTGGGGATTGGATATCGCTTCCAAACAAGTGAGCGGCTGGAAACCCTCAAACGGTGACATTGCGGGTTCCGCGGGTCCCGCATTTGGACCCGATGGCACTGTCTATGCCGCGACCACGGCCGGGGCTCTGGTGGCGCTTGATCCGAAGACGCTCGCGGTAAAGGACACCTATGAATCTGGTCTAGAGTTCACCTCGTCGCCCATGGTGTTCCAGTACAAGGCGCGCAACCTTATCGCTGCCGCGACAAAGGATGGGCGCATTCATCTGCTCGATACCGCATCGCTAAGCACGCCGTTATTTAAAACTCCCGCCGATTCCGCCAACTTCGCGCCCGGCGCGTTGGCGGGCTGGCAGTCTTCAGATGGTGTTCGCTGGCTGCTTGCCGCGTCGGAGGGTGCCGCGTCGGGCGGTGCGGTGACGGCCTGGAAAATCGTGGAGCGGGACGGAGCCATCGCTCTCGAACCCGGATGGCGTTCTCGCGACCTCATCTCGCCTTTGACACCCATGATCATCAACGGCGTCGTGTTCGCGGTTTCGAGCGGGGAAAACCGTCCTGGCGACAATGCCGTCCTGTATGCGCTCGACGGAGCCACAGGTAAAGTTCTTTGGGATAGCGGCAAGGCAATCACCTCGTTTGTGCACAGCGGCGGGCTCTCCGGCGGGGCCGGCCAACTCTATTTGGAAACCTACGATCAAACACTCTATGCATTTGGTTTTCCGGTTGAACACTAAAGTCTCGCTATTCCTTCTCCTCGGCCCAATCGGCGCCTGGGCGCAAATGCCGCCAGGTCCGGGGCGCGAAGAGACCCAGCGGGTTTGCTCGGGTTGTCACGAACTGGAGCGCTCCATCTCGTTGCGCCAGGATCGCGATGGATGGAAGGCCACCATTAATAAGATGGTAAGCCTGGGAGCAGAGGGCACCGAGCAGGAATTTTCGGCGGCTCTCGATTATCTGTCCCAGAACTATCCGGCCGCTGCGATTCCGCGTCTGAACGTGAACACCGCGCGCGCCATCGACTTCGAGAGCCGCTTGACTCTGAAGCGCTCAGAGGCTGCCGCGATCATCAAGTATCGCGCCGAACACGGAAACTTCAAGTCGATCGACGATTTGAAGAAGGTTCCGGGCATCGATCCGGCCAAGATAGAGGCCAAGAAAGATGTTCTGATCTTCTAAGCGAAAGCTGCGCAGGACAGAGCCCCGCACTTCCGATGACCATTTTGGCGGCGTAAACATAACGCCTCGGGTTGGATCATCCAGCACTACACGCCACATCTCAGAAACAGCCGTTTTATGACGAAGTGACGTGACGCCGACATCACAGGACCAATCCGCGCACGCCAGCCTGTTGCACGCTTCCCACTGCGCCGTTTCCGACCTGTGTAAGTCTCTGACGACTCACCCGCAGAGAGCTCTTCGACACAGTCGTTGGTGCCTCCGTGCTTCGTTAACCAGCTGTTAGACCGGTTCGATTGGAGACACGCCAGATCGTGACTGGAAGGGATAAGCACCCGGCGCGTTGGATGCTATGGCGTCCGAACCGCCGTGTCCAGATCCCTTCAGCCCTGCGCTCCGCAAAACCCATCCGCTGGCGAATACGTTGAAACCAGAGGCTATTGTCCGGTCGACGATAGGTGTAGAATTGTCCCTTGCTACTCGTCCTTCGATCCTCGCGGGAGAAAGTAGCGTAACATGATCGATCACGGAGATTTAACGATGCGAAAACGTTCTCTCTTGTTCCTTTCGTTGCTGGTTCCAGCCTTTTTGGGACTCGGCGGATATGCCGTGGCTCAGGCTCAGCAAAAGACTTCTTCTACGGCTAGCGCGAAGCGCTGGTCGGATGCATCCACCTGGCCCGACAAAAAGGTGCCGACCAAAGATGCTGTGGTCACCATTGATAAGGAGATGAACGTCGTCCTCGACGTCTCTCCGCCACCGCTGCGCAATTTGACGATCAACGGCAAACTGAGCTTTGCGGACAATAAGGATCTTGAACTGACCACCGAATGGGTCATGGTGCACGGGGAACTGGAAATCGGCACCGAAGCCAGGCCCCATACGCGCAAGGCCACAATTACCCTCACCGACAACGTCAAAGACGAAGATATGAGTGGAACCGGTGGAACGAATGACCGCAGTGACCGCGGGATCATGATGATGGGTGGAACCCTGAACCTGCACGGTAACCGGACGAACTCCTGGACGAAGTTGTCCAAGACCGCCGAAGCAGGCAGCAACTCGATTGAAGTCCTGAACGCCGCTGGCTGGCGGGTCGGCGACGTGATTGTCCTCGCGTCCACGGATTTCGATCCCCATCAGGCAGAGCGGCGAACCATTGCTGCCATCCGTGGCAATGCGATCACGCTCGACAAGAAACTGGACTCCATGCACTTCGGCAAGATCACCTTCGACGTGGATGAACGCGGCGAAGTCGGCATGCTGTCGCGCAATATCGTGATCCAGGCTTCGGCTGACGCAGACCAGACGCTCTTTGGCGGCCACATCATGGCGATGAACGGGAGCAAGATGTTTGTCGATGGCGTCGAGCTCAATCGCATGGGTCAGAACATGCATCTGGCGCGGTATCCGATCCACTGGCATCTGATCGGCGATGCGCAGGGGCAGTACATCAAGAACTCGGCGATTCACGACACCTACAGCCGCTGCGTGACCGTGCATGGCACGAATTACTTGGACATTGAAAACAACGTGACCTACAACAACATCGGTCACTGCTTCTTCCTGGAGGACGGCGTGGAGCACGACAACCACTTCGTGCACAACCTGGGGATCCTGACCAAGTGTCATCCGGACGCGCCGTGCGTCCCGACAAACCTCGCTGCAGCCGGAGAGAGCCGACCGGCGGGAGGGAATGGCCAGAATGCCAAGGACATCCTGCTTCCCTCGGACAACACGGCGTCGACTTTCTGGATCACCAACCCGGACAACATCTACCGGGATAACGTGGCTGCGGGTTCCGACGCGAACGGCTTCTGGATGTCATTGCCGGAGCACCCGACTGGTAAGTTCGAAGGCACGGAGATCAGTGCGAAGACCTGGCCGCGTCGAACGCCATTCCGCGAGTTCAAGGGCAACGTCGCCCACTCCAACTACGACTCGTTCCTGTTCGACCGAAACGTTGGGCCCGATGGCCATTTCGGTGTTACCGGCAGCTCGCAGACCGGCCATGAAAATCCCGTTGACGCGAACAGCAAGGCGTTGGAATCGGTCTTCGAGGATCTCACCAGCTACAAGAACCGGAATGGCGGCATCTGGGGCCGCGGTGAGCTGCACGTATTCAGGAACGTGAAGCTGGCCGACAACGCTATGGGCTTTACGCACGCGTCCGGCGAATTCGGTCGTTACGCCTTTACTTCAAAGGTGGTTGACTCGCTGTTCGTGGGCGAAACCGAGAACGTCGGCAACCCCAGGACTGACGCGGAAAAGGCTTACGGCCGCAGCTTCCCGAAGCCCGAAATGCCGGATTACCCGATCCACGGCTACGAGTTCTACGATTACCGTCATGACGTGGAGAATACCACCTTCCGGAATTTCGAGGATAACGCCACTCGCAAGTCGGGAGCGATGTCTTACCTGCTGTATACCAGCTTCGGGGTCAGCTCCAACAACTCCGTCGACCACGTGAAATTCGTCAACGCAAAGCCGGTGTACTTCCCGCCGATGGAGCGTAAGTGGGGCAGCGATAATTTCGGCAGTACGGCCTATAAGACCGCGGTGATCCGCGACAAGGACGGCTCGTTCGGCGGTGGTCCCGATTCCTACGTTCTCATCAATGACGGCGTCAACGACAGCATCGCAGCCGACGCAGGAGCTTGTGAGATCAAGCCCACTTGGAACGCTGCTGTGTGCAAGGGCGATGTTGGACGCCTGAATGTTGGCGGCCCAGGAGGACCAGGTGGATACGGCGGCGGCGCTCGTGGCGCAGGTGCCGGTCCTGGCGGTGTTCAAGGCGGGGCTAGGGCAGCTGGCGGCCCTGGCGCTGGTATCGGCGGACCCGGTGGTCCTGGCGGAGCGGCCGGTCCCGGCGCGTTTGGCGGTCCTGGCGCACCCGGTGGTCGAGGCGGCGGTCCTGGCGCACCTGCTCAGCCACCAGTCGTTCTCAGCCGCAATGGTAAGGAGTACAATCTAACGGGCACCAACGTACGAGCTGGTACCGAGATCAAGGTGACCACCGTAAGGCCGTCCGTGTCCCTCACTCTGTCGGAACTGGACAAAGGATCCTGGGTAATCTTCCAGCTGCCGGGATTCACCACCGCAGCTTCGGGTACGCAGCAAAACAGCCTGGATGCGCTACGCATGTCCAGCGACACCTCGTATTTCAAGGACAAGGATGCACTCTGGGTCAAGGTTGTCTCCACCGGTGAAGGCGCCCACGGCGCCGGCCCTGGCGCGGGTGGAACCAGCGTCCAGGTCAGCCGGTAAGCTGAACCCTGCTGATTTGAGCATGAGCCCCCGGCGCAGGCCGGGGGCATTTTGTTTCGTACCGCAATGCTGCGCAATCGGTTCCCAAGCGCCGTCCTGTTTCTCGTGGATCACTCATGAGCTGCGGGTTCACTAGCCGCGACACCGCCCAAGTATAGAGACCTCGTTATCCTGAAACGGCGTTCCCGGAGATTAGTCCCTTGAAGTCGGCTTGTGACCGCTAACCGTGTTGTTGTGGTCGGATCACGCACTATTCGGAGCAAGCTCGCGGACGGTCGCTACGGACCGCCCCGAAACGGCAAGGGATTCCTCCTAGCTCCCGCAAGCAGGCATCCCCGTGTTCACACCACTCCCTAACCAATCTTTCCCTCCTAACCAACAACATCCGCCACCAGGTGTGCAACATCGCCATCCGCTCATGCTAAAACCGCACCGGAGATCGTCCATGACAAATCCAATTCCGACCCCAGCAGCCACTAGCAACCAGCCACCAGCCCCCAATCGCTCCACCGGCCCCCGCACCGCCGCCGGCAAACAGCGTTCGTCGCAAAATGCCCTCACCCACGGCCTTACCAGCCACTCCCCGCTCCTCGCTACCGAGGATCCAGCCGCCTACCAGGCGCACTGCCGCCAGTTCTTCGACGAATACCAACCGGCAACTGCTACCGAAACCCAACTCACGCAGGAGCTCGCCGACACAGCCTGGCGCCTCAACCGCATCCCGTCGCTCGAAGCCGAGCTGTTTTCCCAAAACCCCAACCCCCAATCCCTAATTCCCCTGCTCGCCACTCTCGGCCAGCACTACTCGCGACTCTCCCGCCAGTTCCAAAAGGCCTTGGACAAGATCCGCGAAATCCAATCCGAGCGCCTCGCCGAGCAAGAGCGCGCCCTCAAGCGTGCCGCTGCCCTTCTCGAACTCCATAAACAGAAAGGCATTCCATACGACCCAGCCGTGCTTTTCTCAGAAGATGGGTTCGTTTTTTCAAATGACCAAGTCGAAGCATTCGCCCGCCGATTGATCCTTCTCAACGAGTCGCGCCATATCGAACATGTGCGCTTCTACATGCAGCCGCCCGCTCGTGCAGCCAGCGCGGTATGACGGAATCAGCCCAGCGCCCCTGAATTTCGCAATGCGCAACATACTGGCATTCGATTCGCAGGGCCGTGCGGTGTTTAATATAATACGGGACCGATGTTAGAAAGATCCCAAGTTCGAGAAGCGGTGAACTCCTGTGGGGGAATCCTCAGGTTAGAACCCTGCTGGGTGCCTCGCTCGTTCATGATTCCTGGCAGGCGATTGCGGCTCCATCCCGCGGATTTGTACGCGTTCGGTGCGCACCGCGGAGGGATCAACGAGCGCTGGTTCTCTTCCACCACGAAAGCCGCCAACGGTCCCCTCACTAGTGAGGACGAAGGATTGAGCTATGTGCGCGGTGAGAACGGCCAGCGCTTCCTTTTGAAGCATGCTGTCGAGGTGGCCGGCGACACTCTTCTCGGCGCCCAGGTAATGGAACGCGAAGGTGGATGGAATGTCTTATGCAAGTTCTTCGACAATATGGGTCCCATCCCCCACCACATGCACCAAAGTGATGAGTTCGCCGGCAGAGTAGGACAAAAAGGAAAGCCGGAAGCATACTATTTCCCGGCGCAATACAACCAGCTCGACAACAATTTCCCTTATACATTCATGGGTCTCGAGCCCGGAACTACCAAGGACGATGTTCGCCGCTGTCTGAATAATTGGAACCAGGGTGACAACGGAATTCTGAATCATTCGCGAGCCTACCGGCTTCAAGTCGGCGCCGGATGGCAGGTGAACCCGGGAATTCTGCACGCACCAGGTTCGTTGGTCACCTACGAGCCTCAGGTAAATAGCGACGTCTTTGCGATGTTTCAGTCGCTGGTGGAGGGACGATTTGTAGACTGGAGTCTCATGACCAAGGACGTCCCGCCAGAACATCATCACGACTTCGACTACCTCATCAGCATGCTGGACTGGGAGGCCAACGTCAACCTGGAATTCGCGAAAACGAACAAGGTGTTTCCGAAGCTCGTCCGTGCCCGCGAAGAGATCAATGAGTGCGGCTATTCCGAACAGTGGGTCACGTACGGCACTGGCTGGTATTCCGCCAAGGAACTTACAGTTTTGCCAGGAAGAACCGCGCTGCTCGCCGACGCTGCCGCGTATGGCTTAATCGTGACGCAAGGGCACGGTTTGTTTGGCTCCCTAACGATCTCGGCTCCCACTATGATTCGGTTCGGCGAGATGACTGAGGATGAATTGTTTGTCACCGCCGATGCCGCCAAACAGGGTGTGCGAATCGAAAATAGAAGTGCCGCTGATCCTTTGGTTATCCTGAAGCACTTCGGCCCCGGCAATCCCGACGCCGAGCCATTACGCCGCGAGAGCCCAACGCGGACACAATGAGCACCGTAAGTCATCACGATTTCCCTAAGCTGCACAACGCGATGTGGCCGGGACTGGTGGGCAAAGGGCCAGATTCGGAGCCGCCAATCGGGCTCGACACCATGCTTGATTGGACCGAGGCGGCGGACATCGACGGTGTGAAGTTCGATGGCGTCGACCTGTTCCTTTGCGCGCCCCACGTTGATATCGATTCAACGGACCTGGATCTCCAAGGTCTGGCGGAAAACATCGGAAAGCGTGGCCTCGTGGTCGGTTCCGTGGTCGCTCCGGTGTGGCCTCCCACGGGCGGCGGGTCCGCCATGGGCACCGATGACGATCGGAAGCGTTTCCTTATTCAAGTCCGCAAGGCTTGTTCCATCGCAAGCAAGCTGCGTGATCTGGGAATTCGAAAATACGGCATAGTGCGTATCGATTCGGCAGCAAGCCCAAGCGACTGGATAAAAGATCCGGCAGGCAACACAAAACGAATTGCAGAGACCTTTCGGGAAGCATGTTCCATTGCCGAGGGGCACGGCGAACGGCTCGCCGCCGAGGGTGAAATTTGCTGGGGTGGCATGCATAGCTGGAAGCGTATGGCTGAGCTTCTCGAAATGGTGGATCGTCCCGGCACGCTCGGCTTCCAGGCTGACATGGCGCACACGCTGCTTTATACGCTGGGCTTCAACGCCCCCGAGGACCGGATTCTACCTTCGACTTTCGACTGGGCGCAGCCCGATGTCCTGTATGCTGCGATTCAAAAGATGACACATCTCCTTCGACCCTGGACCATCGATTTTCACGTGGCGCAGAATGATGCAACAGTATTCGGATCTGGCTCCCACGATAAGACCGGACGTCACTGCCTTCCCCGCGATCCCATGGGTAAGCTCGACATCCCGCGCATCGCGGGCTATTGGATGCGCAACGAGGACGGTCAACTCACCTGCGCTTTTGAGCACATCTGTTGGGACGGCTGCATGTTCCCGAACGAAACGATGATGATGCCGAGCACCTGGCAGGAGATCTTAGCCAGCATGATCGAGGTCCGCAACACTCACGGCTGGGATCGTGCTGCCCATGCCTAAGAAGGATCTCAACGTTGGATTGATTGGCTACGGTTTTATGGGGCGCACTCATTCGAACGCGTTCCTCCAAGCCGGACGATTCTTCGATTTGTCTTATCGGCCGGTGCTAAAAGCAGTTTGCGGACGCAACCAGGAGCGCGCCGTGAAATTCGCTGAAAACTGGGGATATGAAGCCGCCGAATCGGACTGGCGAAGGCTGATCGAACGCACCGATATCGACCTGATCGATATCGCAAGTCCGAACGACACCCACGCCGAAATCGCGATCGCTGCCGCAAAAGCGGGAAAGATGGTGATGTGCGAAAAGCCGCTGGCGCGCAACGTGCAAGAGGCACGGGCCATGGTGGAGGCGGTTGAGTCCGCCAAGGTCCCCAACATGGTTTGGTACAACTATCGGCGCGTACCGGCGGTTTCGCTATTGAAGCAGTTAGTTGACGAGGGCCGCCTGGGCCGGATTTTCCATTACCGTACAAAGTTCCTGCAGGACTGGACCATGTCTCCCGAATTGCCGCAGGGCGGCGAAGGTCTGTGGCGCCTCGACCTATCTGTGGCGGGCAGCGGCGTAACCGGCGATTTGCTGGCCCACAACATCGATACTGCCATATGGTTGAACGGCCCGATCACCGAGCTGACTGCGATGACCGAAACCTTCGTGAAACAACGCAAGCACAACCTCACGGGCAAGGTGCAGCCGGTTGGAATCGACGACGCGTGCGCATTTCTTTGCCGATTCGAGAACGGATCCTTAGCGACCTTCGAAGCGACTCGATATGCACGAGGACACAAGGCGCTTCATACGCTCGAGATCAATGGAGAGCGCGCCTCCGCAACTTGGGACCTTCACGATCTGCACCGCCTCCAGTATTTCGACCATCGCGACGAGGCGCAATTGCGCGGCTGGAGAAGCATTCACGTCTCCGACAATGATCAGCCTTATATGAAGCACTGGTGGGTGCCAGGACTGCAGATCGGTTACGAACATACTTTTATCCATCAGGTGGCTGATTTCCTGGAGGGTTTGGCCCAAGGCAACGAAGCTTCGCCGACGTTCCGCCAGGCGCTGGCCACCGAGTATGTCATCGATGCGGTTTTGAAATCGTCGAAAAGCCGGCAGTGGGAAAAGGTCGGGGTCTAATTCTGCAGCAGGCTGTCGTTGGGGTAAACGTGATCTACGTTCTCGCGCGTGATCAACTGATGCTTCACAAAAACCGCCGGGGGCACCGGGCGTCGATTCAGGATTTCCAAGCCCACACGGATCAGTTCGTCGCCATATCGCTCCGGAAAATACGCAACCGAGCCAAGGAATCGGGTATTCGGTTCTCTCAGTTCCGCTCTTCCTTCGGGCGAAGCATTCTGCCCCATGACGATACAACATTCGGCCCGGCCAGCTTCTTGAAATGCACGCAGCGCGCCTAGGGCGCTGGTGTCATTGATTGCCCCCACGATCGCCATCCAAGTGCGAGACATGGCAATTGGCCAGGTTTGGAAGTACCTCTTTGATGCCGACTAACTGCCCGGTCATTCGCATGCGCGGCAGGTTGCCGGCACGAGGCAGTTCCAGAAGAACAATCTCATCCGCTTCCGATTCCCAGCGGCGCTTGACCCAGCGCCCCAAATATCGTCCGCCGATTAGCCCCGCCTCATAGTTATTGGCCCCGTAATACGTCGCGCCAGGATGGGGAATCTCGATTGCGATCAAGGGGATGTTGGCGGCTCGATATTTTTCGGCAACAATCGGCGCCACATTCTCGTCGGTTTGAAATTCAATGACGAGGTCCACTTTCTCCCGAACCAGTAAATCCGCGTTCCGTTGCGCAATCTTGGGATTGTATTGATTGTCTAGCGAGATCAGCTCGATTCCCTCAGCTGCCGCCGAGCGCTTTAGACCTGCCGATACTTCTTTTGAAAACTGATAATCAGTGCCTTGCGCTGCGTACCCCAAATCGAAAGAGCTTTTGCTTGAAAGGCCGAACGCACGACTGATATAGATTCTCTCCGACCTTCTCGACCATCCCGCACTTTTCGAGCGTATAGAGCAGACGAAACGCCATGCTCTTAGGAAGGCCGCTCCGCTTGGCGACTTCCCGAAGAGGCAGAGCCTCGCCGGAGGCACGAAAAGCTCTCAGTAGTTGCGACGAATGAACGATAGATTTTACGAGGTAAGGATCTCGGCTGCGCGGCTCATCACTCATAGAACGCTCGGAACCAGGAGCGAGGAACACTATATCACAATCGTTCTGCGCAGCAATATAAGTTTTGCAATGCGAAACAACTTTAGAAATCCATCTGATCGATGTTGGTTTTGTTGATGATTACAGGTTCGCCCAGAATGATTTCGCTGCCGCGCAACTGGACCGTGCCAAGGCGTCCAGCTTGTATGGAGGTGGCGCCTCCGCGCAGTTTGTTCTGTACCGCGAGCGTACTCGCATAGACCGCCAGATAGCCAAGATCTCGGGTGCTCCACAACACCACCGCCTGCACGATGCCCGACTGAATGTATGGTTTCGAGATGCTGGGCAGCGACAGCCCGATCACGTCCACATCTTTACGATCGGCCTGCCGGACTGCTTCCGCTGCCCCGGGAACCGCGGGCGCGGAGATGGCCATCACGAGCTTCACTTGCGGGTAGACCTTCAAGATGGTTTGTGTCTCAGCGAAGGCTTTGTCCCGGTCGTCGTCGCTCGGCCGGATGGTAGCGAGATGTCAGACCGGGATACTTCTCCGCGATTCGCTGTTTGATGAATCGAATCCATTCATTCTGATTGGCAGCGCTGAGCGCGCCGGTAATGATCGCGAATCGAACCCTTTCCGTTCAACAGCCGCGCCGCTTCGGCGGTGAGCGTGCTGGCGATTCCTTCCGGCGTGGCCTGGTTCACGAAGAAATCGCGCGCGTCCGGCTCCGCATCCGCATCCCAGGTCAGCACGCGAATACCGCGCTCCCTCGCTTTGCGGAGCACCGTGGAGATACCCGCTTTATTCTCCACCGCCACCGCGATGGCATCCACTTGCCGGGTGATCCAATTTTCGACCAGTTCATTTTGCTTGGCCGCATCCAGACTGGTTGGACCGTCCCAAATCAGATCTACGCCAAGTTCTTTGGCCGCCTCTTCAGCGCCCGCGCGGGCACTCACGAAATAGGGGTCGCCTTTGGCCTTGGGCATCACGGCGATTACCGGACGATGGGATTTGCCCGCAACCGTACCTTCCGTTGCACCCACCGCGCCGCCGGTTCTGGACATAGAACGCACCAGCCAGACGTTCGTTCCAGCGACGATCAGTGCACCCAATAAGCACGGCTCCGCACAGAATTGCCACTTGACTGTTTTTCACTTCATTCCTATCATCTTCTTGCCCCAGCGTCGGAACCCCGCCCCGGTGCTCTCCGCGCAGGCGGTCGAAGCCGATGATCGCCACCAGCAGCACGCCAGTCAAAACACCTGTTAGCTCGGAAGGCAGTGCGGCCAGGTGCAAACCGTTCTGCAAGATGGTCAGAAAGAACAGGCCGAGCAGCGTGCCCCACAGTGTCCCGCGCCCACCAAAGACCGAGGTTCCTCCCAAGACCACCGCCGTGAGTCGCGTCCAGCTCATACCCGGTTCCTGCATCCGATTTCGCTTGTCCCAGATGCGCCACATAGATGATGGCGGCCAAGCTGGCCACCAGACCGGACAGAAAATACACCAATCCAAGGCGTGCGCGCACGGGAATGCCGGCGTAGCGCGCTCCCGCAGCCGTGAATCCAATGGCGTAGAGAGCGCGGCCGATCACGGAGCGATGCAGAAGAATCCAATAGCCGAGGAGCACCGGCAGAAAGAAGAGCAGTTGAACGGGAATCACGCCCAGCAAATAGCCCTGCCCAAGAAACAGAAAGCGCTGCGGAAAGTCTGCTGTAGTTCACGGTGCCTTGTGTGATGCCTTCGGCAATCCCACGGAACAAGGAATACGACCCCAGTGTCACCACCAGCGGAGGTAAATTGAAACGTGGAGATCAATACGCGCATTCAAGGCCCCGCCCAGCGCACCCAATCAACAACGCGGCCAGCAGCGCTGCCACTAGCGGAAAGTGCGCGTCGTTCCAGAGCGCCCCGAACGAGACCGCGGCTAATCCCATCATCGAGCCGACGGAGAGGTCGATGCCCCCCGGTGATGATCACTGGCGTCAGAGCCAACGCCAGCAGTCCCAACTCGACGCTGAAGCGGATCACCTCGATGAGGTTTTCCCACGGTGAAGAAGTTTTGCGCGATCGCCGAAAAAACGGCGATTTCAGCCAACAAGGCTAATAGCAGCACCCACTCTCCATTGGGGAACAGGCGCGGCCGCTGACGCTTAAGCCCGGTTTGCGATAAGGCCGTTTCCATCTATCTCCAAGCGCCGATTTTCCAGGTGAATAGCTCACAGCATCGATCACGATGGCAGCTAGGATAATCGCGCCTTGAATCGATTTCTCCCAGTAGGCGCCGACGCTTAAGAAAGTGAGCGCCGGGCCGATGGCTCCCATCAAGATCACTCCGAGCACGGTTCCAAGGATCGTTCCTTTGCCGCCGGTGATCGACGTGCCTCCGATGACCACTGCGGCGATGACTTTCATCTCCAAGCCCAATCCCGCGTTGCTGGGAATTTGATTGAAGCGGACTGAGTTGAGCACGGCGGCTAGCGCGGTGAGAGTGCCTAGGATAGTGAAAACCGAAAACTTGACGAGAGACGGATGAATACCTAACAAACGCGCGGCCTCTGGATTCGATCCAGTGGCATAGACGGCACGGCCAGCGGCTACATTCCGCAGGCCATAGGCGAACGAGGAAGCGAGAGCGACTGCAATCAGAAAGACCATGAACGGATAAGTGGATTGCGACAAACCCAACCATTGAAAGCCCGCGGGGAGATCGTCCACCCACGCTCCTTGGGTGGCCCATCTGAGTCCGTCGCGCAAGGCAACCATGGCGGCGAGTGTGACGACGATGGACGGTATCCGAAGGTAGGCCACGAGTGCACCGTTAACTGCCCCCATGGCAGCGCCGGCAAGACAAGCGGCCAAACTCGCGGCCAGCACCGGCAGACCCAATTTCGCAAACACTCCTGAGGCGATGCCGGCGATCGCAAACATGGACCCGACGGAAATGTCGATCTCACCAGTAAGGATGACCAGCGTCATGCCCAGTGACACGATAAGCACGGGCACGTTTGCCAGAAAAAGATCGCTCAGATTCGCCCGCGAAAAATATCCGGGCGCGCTCCAGGCCAGGACGGCAAACAGCGCCAGGATGGTTGCCACGACTGCGATTTCCCGGCTACGGCCCTTCATTTGATTCCCAACGCGAGGCTCAGGATCTTCTGTTGTGTGGCCTCTTGCCGTGAAATGATCCCACTGATCCTCCCAGCGTGCATGACTGCGATGCGGTCGCTCATGCCCAGGATCTCCGGCAGCTCGGATGAAATCATAATGATCGCTAGCCCTTGTTCGGCTAAATCCACCATGAGGCTGTGAATTTCCGATTTCGATCCTACATCGACGCCCTGGGTGGGTTCGTCCAGAATCAGGATTTTGGGTTCGATCGCAAGCCACCTGGCTAGTGCCACTTTTTGTTGATTACCGCCGGAGAGCGCCCCGGTTGCCATTTGGGTGGATGGTGTCTTGATCCTGAGCCGATGAATGTAGCGTTGCGCCAATTCATTTTCCCGCTCATGGTCGATCCAACCCCAGCGCGAAACGCGGCTTAAATCAGCGAGGCTGGCGTTGGCGGCGACAGGCATCTCGAGAATAATGCCATGCTCCCGCCGATCTTCTGGCACATAACCGATACCCAATTGGATGGCTCTGGCAGGCGACGGTATGCGGATAGATTTCCCGCGCACCAGTATTTCGCCGGAGTCGGCCGGCGTTAGACCGAATATGGTCTCAGCCACTTGAGTGCGGCCCGAGCCAATCAGGCCCGCCAATCCCAGGATTTCACCGCACCGAACAGAAAGCGAAACGTCGTGCAGGCCGGCTGTGCGACTGGAAACATTCCGCAGCTCCAGAGCAATTTCCCCAATCGCCACTTCACGCTTTGGAAACACCGAGGCTATGGGACGGCCCGACCATCAATTCGATCAGCTCCTCACGGCGTACTTCGCGAGCGTTCCGCGTGCCGATGGTCTCGCCGTCCCGCAGAATGGTAACGCGGTCCGCAATCGCAGATATCTCTTCCAAACGGTGGGAGATAAAGATGATGCCCAGGCCCTGAGCGCGCAATGTTCCAAAAACTGCGCAAAGACTTTCGACTTCTCGATCCGTCAGCGACGCGGTCGGTTCGTCGGTGATCAGAATCTTGGCGTCGGACCCGATTGCCTTGGCGATTTCCACTATCTGCTGCTCCGGCATGCTAAGACTCGCGGCCACGCGGTCCGGGTCGATCGTTCCACCGGCGCGCTTCAGCAATTCCACAGCACGCTGCTTGCGGGCTTTCCAATCGATCTTCCGCCAGGGCCTCGCGGTCTCGATCGCCCACGCGATATTCTCAGCCACGCTCAAGTCCATGAACAAAGACGGTTGCTGATAGATTGCCGCGATGCCAAGCGCACGTGCGACGCTCGGGTCATTACGGCGAACCTCTTCGCCAAATACGGTCAAGGTGCCCGAATCGGCTTCCAAGGGCCCCGGTCATAATTTTAATGAGCGTGGATTTTCCCGCGCCGTTCTCGCCGATCAAGGCGTGGACTTCTCCCGCCCGCAGCTCGAACGACACATCTTTCAAGCGCCTGGACGCCGGCAAACGCTTTGCGAATCGACCGTGCCTCTAAAACAGGAGCCGTCATGAAGTTCGCGTGGAAAACCTTAGCGCAAGAAGGCGTCCTGCATTCCTCCGTCGACCGGAATGATGTGGCCGGTAGTTTTTGCGCTCTGATCGCTGGCCAGCCAAGCGATGGCGTTCGCACAATCCTCGGGAAGGATCGGCCTCCGAGTCAGGGTGCGCTGGGCATAGAAGTTGGCCAGCTTGGACCGCAGTTCTTCGGTGGATTCCGATTCTGCAAAAGCGATCTTGTATTTCTGGAGTGAGTGCATCACTCGGTCGCGGGGAAACATAGTGGATCCAGCCACCACGGTAGCCGGGGCGATCGCATTGACACGCACCGTGGGCGCCAAGCCGATCGCCAACTCTCGAACCAGATGATTGAGCGCCGTTTTGCTGGTATCGTACGCCTCCGTTCCTTTCTTAGAAACCAGGGCATTCGCGGAACTGGTAAGCACCATGGTGGCCGGCAGCTTCTGATCACCGAAGACCCACTCGGTTTGCTTGGCCAGCAGGAAATTGCCAGTCAAGTTGATTTGGAACGTCTTGGCCCACTGCTCCTCCGACAACTGGCCGTCGGCGCCGGGAATCGGATAGATGGCCGCTGTATTCACCACGACGTCTATACCGCCGAACTGCGCAATGGTGAAGTTGACGGCCTCTGCCAGGCTAATGGAAGAAGCCAGGTCAAGCACCGTGCTCGTAATAAAGTCCGCAGAAGCCAACTTCGCGGCGTCCGAGGCGGTGCTCTGAGCGGCGGCCGCATCCAGATCCGCCACTACGACATGCGCGCCCTTCCGCACCAGAAGCAGCGCAACTTCGCGGCCTACGCCATTGCCTCCGCCCACCACGAGCGCAATCTTGCGGCTGAATTCCGCTTCCGCCGGCATGCGCTGAAGCTTCGCCTCTTCGAGCGCCCAATATTCAATTCGGAACGCTTCCCGGCGAGGAAGAGCGACGTAATTGTGAAATTGTTCAAAGTCCTTGGACTTTTCCGGGTGGCGCGCTTGCGGCAGCGGGTGCTGCGCCTCCCCGTCCTCTAGAGCATTGGCTCCCGCCATCACATGGATTGCGTTGACGAAGAATTCGGTGGTAATGCGCGCTTCTTTCTTGTTCTTGCCAAAACCGAATAACCCCACACCCGGGATGATCACCACCGAAGGATTGGAATCGCGGAGTTTGGAGAGTCCGGCTCGGCACAGGAGTCGAAATAGCGCTTGTACTCGGAGCGATACCGAACGGCTTGATCGTGAATGCGCATCTTGAGCGTGGTCAAGTCTTCCTGCGCTGGACTCCAATCAACGAAGAGCGGACAGATTCTGGTCCGCAAAAAGTGATCTGGACAACTGGTTCCTAAGGCTGCGAGTTGCCTAGACCACTTCGACCCCGCGAAGGTAAGCGCATCCGGATCGTCTGCGTAGTGGGCAATGACGCGGCGATTGGAGGACATCACACCGCGGAGCGCCGGCAGAATTTGAATAGCAACTTTCTGGCGGTCGGGCAGAGGCGCCTGGAAGAGTCCGCCAAACACCGGGCCTCGCTGGACCCCGTTCCGCTGGCCCTGATGGTCGAGAATGAACGCGCCCATCTGATCGATGGTGCGAATGCTATTCAAATAGCACTCCCGCTGCGTCAGGCCCCAAGTGAACAAACCGTGGCTAGCCAAAATCAAGCCGTCGCACCCCGGATGGTTCTCGACCGCGCGCTCCAACTGCAGAGCGAGCTCGAACCCTGGACGCTGCCACGGTAGCCACACTATCTTCCGCCCGAATTTCCGGTTGAACTCCTCTAACTTTTGTTGGCCGTTGGCGCTCGCCGCCAGAGCGATGGCCCAGTCAGGATGCAGATGATCCACGTGCGGATATGGCAAGAACGCGTGGAGAGGCGTATCAATAGAGGCCGCCACCCGGTTTTCGCCGAACGCGGAAAGCGGATAATAGCGGACCATCTCATCTTCGTAGGCTTCACCCCGGTACAGTCTCTTCAGATCTTCAAGCCGATCCTGATACAGCAACGCGAAGCCCGATTCCTGAATGGACCCGAGATCGCCGCCGCTACCTTTCACCGCCAGGACCCGCGCCGGCTGGCCGGTAAATGGATCGGGCAGTTCGATCTTCGAGCTGGTGTTGCCGCCACCGAAATTAGTGATCCGCAGGTCGGCTCCCAGCAGATTGGAACGGTAGCGCAAAAGCGCCAGTGGATTTCCTTGAAGCGCCTCAGCGTGCTTCTCGTCCCACAGGTCCTTCAAGTTCGTAATTTCCAGGCTTGTGATCTCGGTAGTGTCAGGCATAACTAAATTCGCAGTACTGCAGGAAGCGTGGCACCTCCCGATTCCATGGAACCGCATCCCCAGCATCGAAGACTTCGGTAGGGAAGGAGCGGTCGATTATTTCCCGGAGTTCCTGCAAGGAGCTCAGGCCGCCAGCAGCGAGCATTTGAACACCGATGTTGCCCAATACCGCGGCCTCGCCAGGACCAGCGAGCACTTGCTTGTCGGTGGCATCCGCCGTAAATTGATTGAGCAGTTGGTTCCTGGATCCACCTCCGATCACGCGAATGCGCTCGATGGGCTCGCCAGTGAGGCTTTCCAAATCGCGAATGACAAGATGGTACTTCAAAGCAAGACTCTCGAGAACTGTTCGGACATATGCACCGGGAGCATCAGGTATCGGCTGGTCCGTTTTCCGGCAGAAGCGATCCAAGGCATCAGTCATGTCACTCGGATTCAAGAACAAAGTATCATCGGGATCCACCAGGTGGCGGAACGCCGGCGCCCGCCGCGCCGCCTCGATCAGTTCGTCATACCCGTAGTCTCGTCCTTCAGCAGCCCAGGTCCGGAGGCAACCCTGCAGCATCCAGAGTCCCATCACATTCTTCAGCAATCGGGTGGTTCCTAATACGCCGCCTTCATTGGTAAAATTCATTCGCAGCGCTTGGTCGGACACGATTGGGGCGTCCAGCTCCTTTCCAATCAGCGACCAGGTGCCCGAACTCAAGAAGGCTGTGTTCCCGCGGGCAGTAATGGCGGCGACCGCCGACGCAGTATCGTGGGAGGCTGTCGCGATCACTGGCGTGCCCATCAGTGAAGTCGAGGTTTCCCGAAGCACGCCGCCTACAATCGTCCCCGCTTCCACGATCTCCGCCGGCAACTGTGCGGGCAGTCCCAAGCGCTTCAGCAAATCCGTGGTCCATGCACGCGTCACAGGATTCGTAAACTGCGTGGTGCTGGCAACGGTATATTCGCACACCGCATTTCCCGTCAACCAATAATGGAACAGATCCGGAATCATGATTAACCGCCGAGCAGCTGCCAGCACTTCTGGAGTATCACGCTGGGCCGCGAACAATTGGTTCAGGGTGTTAATCGGCATGAACTGACCGCCGGTCTGTCGGTAGATCTCCTCCTTGGGAATCAGGCGAAGGATCTCTTCCATGGCGCTGACGTTGCGAGCATCGCGGTAATGAATCGGATCCTGTACCAGTTCACCCCGTTCCCCTAACAATGCATAATCGACACCCCAGGCGTCGACTCCGATTCCTGCCAGTGGCGTATTCTCGATGCCCTTCAGAACTTTGCGGATTTCTCCCCACAGTCGCGTCACATCCCAGTGGGATGATTTCCCATATTCCACCGGCTCATTGGAAAAGCGCTGAAGCTCGCGAATGCACAGCGCTCCGGAGCGAATTTCTCCCAGGAACGCGCGGCCGTTGCTCGCGCCCAAGTCAATCGCCAGATGTGTCTGCGCCATCGTCATCCTGCAAAGAGCCTGGTACGGCTGAGCATGCGAGCCCTTGCTTGCCTCAGCGCATGCTCCCAGGCGGCAAATCATTGAGCATGATTCGCTCGTCCCGATCGGGATCGTTTACTGTCCCGCTATGCGAAGCGTCGAAACTCATTGTGGCGCGTGTGGAAGCGGTATAGGCCGGCCACACCAATCCATTCTGGCTCGGATTGCCGGTCCTGGCAAACGAAGCCCAGGCGCCGCTCAGTTGTTTCGAGAGTTGTTCGGATTCGGGATACATCGTCAGGCGCATCACGAGAGGAAGTTCGGCGGTGTGAAATGCTCTCACTCTTCCTTCTCCGCATGGCGTGTTCCACTCGAAGTGATACATATAAACGTTGGCCTTGCCTTGAGCGACTTTGCGTTCAGACTGATCGAGCCGTGCCTTCCGTCGGACCTCCATAAGGAATGTCCCTGAAAATAGCGACTCCATCGAAGGAATATCCCCGAACCTTACCAGTCACAGTTGCGGCGGACAAGGACGTCGCCGCAGCGCGGACCAGTCGAATGCCTGGAACGGCGGCTAGAGAGGCCAGCAAGTAGGATCTTCGGTTGATGATCATGTTGATGTCCCCTCCCGGTTACAGCTGGGCTGTTCGCAGTGTACAGCAGAGCTATCGAAATTTCGAGGATATTCCGGCCGGTGCTTTTGTTTCGCGATGCAAAACATTGGCAGTGAAATCCCCTGGGACGGCCGCTTCGATTTGTTGCACAATACAAATTGTCTGGCATCCGCCCACGAAGCGCTTTAGACTGGCTTTGCCGCCTCATACGGGCGTGCTCACTATGAGCTCAAAATCGAGGGAAACCATCTGGTCAGCGCTCGACGCTTTGCGCATTGAATTGCCCTCGTGGGGCTTTGCTAATACTGGCACGCGGTTCGGGAAATATCTTCAGCCCGCCGCCGCCGTAACGATTGAAGAGAAGCTGAGCGACGCGGCGCAGGTTCACGCTCTTACGGGTGTCTGTCCCTCCGTTGCGGTGCACGTGCAGTGGGACTTCGCGGGCGGACTGGAAGATGCCGCAAGAGTGGGCGCCCTCGCCGACCGGTATGGCGTGCGTGTGGGCGCCATAAACCCAAATCTGTTTCAGGATCAGGATTACAAGTTCGGATCTTTTGGGAACCCTGAGCGAAACAATCCGGCACAAGGCCCTGCAACACTGCCGGGAAAGCATCGCGATCGCGCGCCGTCTTGGAAGCAGAGATATTTCACTGTGGTTCGCCGATGGATCGAATTATCCGGGCACGGCTAATATCCGCCAGCGTAAGCGCTGGTTTGAAGAGTGTCTGGCGGCAGCCCATGCGGAACTCAAACCCGACCAGCGCCTTTTAATTGAATATAAGCCCTTCGAACCAGCGTTTTACCACACTGACATTGCCGATTGGGGGATGGCGCTCCATCTGGCGCGCGCTGCCGGACCACAAGCCAGGGTGCTGGTCGATACTGGGCATCACTATGCGTCCCAAAACATCGAACAGATTGTTGTATGGCTCCTGGCCGAAAATATGCTAGGCGGCTTCCATTTTAACGACCGCCGCTACGCCGATGACGATTTGACGCTGGGCTCGATCGACCCTTACCAAGTGTTTCGCATCTTCCATGAAATCCTTCATTTCGAGTGGGAGACTGGCGCTAAAGCCGATATCGTATACATGGTTGATCAGAGCCATAACTTAAAGGGGAAGATCGAGGCGATGATCCAAACGGTGATCATGGCCCAACAGCTTTTCGCGAAGGCAGCGCTGGTCGATCATCATGAACTATGCCGTGCCCAACAGCCCCCCGATTTGGTCCGTGCCGAATCCTGTTTGCAGGATGCGTTTGCAACCGACGTGCGTCCGGCCATTCAGGAATGGCGCGAGGCAAGAAACCTTCCGGCAAACCCTATGGAAGCTTTTCGGCAGAGCGGTTACCTGGAGCGGATCACCGAGCAACGTGCGGCCAGAAATTCGCAAGGGAACACGTCGGCTTACGTTTGATAGCGGTCCGGACGGATTCATCACGAGCCGGACAGTCGAATGCGGCGAAGTAGAGGGCGCTAAGAATTATCAGACTGGCTCCCCGGTGCTGATTCGGAACAAGGTTCACGGCTCGATGCTTTTCGTGGGTGGGCTGGGTGGCTATGAACCGTATTCCGAATCGCGGCCGGGGCCCAGCGTTCACGCTGGTCCGTCAAAAACGCCAATTAGTTCAGCGGGGATCCAGAGACCATTTCGATCGGCGCTAGGAACTCGACACGCAGGATATCGAATTTGGCATGCCGCCTCCGCATGTATGTCATCGCTTCATGAAGGTTGCAGGCCGCGACCCGTTTGACGGGCGGTTCAGCTTCGCTGTGCGGTGGGCCGTGAATCGAAATAAGCGAGCTTCGCAGGCGCCGCCGCGGCGCGAGATAACGCGGGAAAATAACGCTGGCTTAATGCCGTAGCCGACAAGCCGCGACGGGTCGGTCAAATGCTGAAGAATGCTCGCTCGGCGTCTAACTGGTTAATTTACGGGCACTTACGCATGCGAGCGGGTGTTCTCCGGACGGCAGAAAGTTGGCTTGGCCTTCGAGCCGGGCGTTATTTTCCGCGTTAGTCTAACGTCCGGCTTTCCCCGACTCCTCCTTGTTAGTCCGCCACCGCTCTCTGAGAAGGAGACCGCCGGGGGTTCGGGGAGCCAAACTTTTCAAAGACTTGCACCCTTCCCCTGAAAACGTCACTCGAAGCCGGAGTGTGGGGACTTTTGTAGGGATGCTGTTTCCACAGCGCAAGGACTCCAGCGGTTTGATGGCTCATAATGGCGTTCCGTCGGGAAGGCGTGGGGCGCCCTGAAATGGTGCTCTATTCCGGGCCTGAACGGGTTGGGGAAAGAGCCCTACTTCCATCTCCGAAGTATCGCACCCTCGGACCAATGGCTACGACGGCGGGGCAATCAAACCAGCGTGCTTTTTGCGGGTGGTTTACGACCCTAATTAATTTGCCAGCTACAGCCGATCCCGTTATATGCGCCCACAGCGGATTGAGCCCAGGGATGCGTTCATGTCGAGAATATCCGTCGCTTGGGAAGAGGATGGCGGTCCTACAAACCATCCCGGAATGCTTGAAGACAGGTCTCCGTCCGGCGCGGGCATCTCCGTCAGCAAGCCCATTCCCGTTGGAACTAAGGTGAAGATCTCAGGGAAACGCCGGGAGCTGGCGGGCGTTGTTCGGTACTGCCGTCGCGTAGAGCTCAGCTACCTGGTGGGCATTAAGCTCGATGAAGTAGACGCAGCATGGGACACCGCCGGCGCTGACCTTTAAGTCAAATTGCTTCGCGAGCCGATCCGGTTTCACCCACAGCCGTATCGCATACTATCCCGCTCCGAAAATCCGGGTCTGGCCAACGCCGTAAGAGCGCGCCACGATCACGCGAAATCCGTATCTTCTGGCTGCACGAAGCCGATTCCCTCCGAACGTCCTCGACGAAGAGCTTCTCGTGTGCCGCGAACTGCTCTCTTAATACCCGTTGAGTACTCATGGACCCGCCGCGTCTCATTGTGGACGTCGTCAAGACGCTGCCGATCAATGCCCTTAACGTGGGAACATCGGCGAGGCAGCATGCAATGCGTTACGATGAAGTGCTACGCGCCTCACCTCTGTCGGCGATGCGGAGCCTCACCATGACCACGACCCGTTCGTCCCGTTCCCGCTCAGCGCTAACTCGACGTCGATTCCTCGGCCACCTGGGCGCCGTGGGCGGCTCATCACTGGTGATGACCGCGCTCTCCTCGTGGGATTTGATGGCAGCGGACGGCCGGCACACGTCCGGCGCTTTCCGGCCGTCCGCGCAACGCGAAGGTGCTCGTGCTCGGCGCGGGCGTCTCGGGCCTGACGCTCGGATACGAGCTCTCCCGGCTGGGCTACGATTTCCACATACTCGAGGCGCGAGACCGGGTCGGCGGGCTGGTGTGGACGGTGCGTGGAGGCACGACGCACACCGAGATTGGCGGCGAGCGCCAGCAGTGCAAGTGGGACGAAGGGCAGTGGGTCAACGCCGGCGCGTGGCGCATTCCGTATACGCACACCGGCGTGCTGAACTACTGCAAGGAATTGGGTGTCCCGCTGGAGATCTTCGTCAACGAAGCGGACGGCTCCTACTTCTACTACGAGGGCGCCGCTGCAGGCTCGCTCGCGAACAAGCGCGTGCGCCTGCGCGAGGTCAAGGCCGACATCGTGGGCCAGGTGAACGAGCTGCTCGTGAAGGCCATCGATCAGCGCTCCCTGGATCTCCCGATGACCGCCGAGGACCAGGAGCGGCTCGTGCGCTTCCTCATGGCGCAGGGCTACCTCGATCCGAGCGACCGGCGCTACAAGGCTTTTGAAAATCGCGGCCCGGGCGATCCCTACCAGCTGAGCGCGCTGCTGCAGGCGGGATTCGGCAACCGGATCAGGTCCATTTCCGCCGCGCGAGGGCACGGCGGCGGCGCCGATGTTCCATCCGATCGGCGGCATGGACCAGATCCCGAAAGCCTTCGCGCGTGCGATCGGGCCGAACCGCATCACGTTCAATGCCGAGGTGCAGCTCGGTGCGGCAGGACGACCGCGCTGCCACGGTCGCCTACCGCGACACGAAGACGGGACAGACGCAGTCGCTCACCGCCGACTACGTCGTGATCTGCCTGCCGATGTCGATCGTCGCCGGCCTCGACTGCCAGCTCTCTCCGGAGACTGATGGCGGCGGTGCGCGCGACGAATCACAGCAACAGCGCCAAGATGGGGCTGGCGATGAAGCGCCGGTTTTGGGAGGAGGACGACCAGATCTTTGGCGGGCACCTCTACTCCAATCTGCCGATCGGCGAGTTCTCGTATCCCTCCACCGGGTACTTTTCCCGCAAGGGCGTGCTGCTGGGCCTGTACACGAACGGTGCCGGTGGCCGACCTGATCGACAAGCCCGTCGCCGAGCGCGTCGAGCACGTGCTGATGCATTCGAGCAAGGTCCACCCTCAGATCCGCCAGGAGTTCGAGAGCGCCTATGGCGTCTGGTGGCAGAAAGTCGAATACAGCCGCGGCGGCTACGCGACCGCGCCGCCGGCGCGACGCGCGCAGTTGTCGAAGGTGGAGAACCGGCTGCTGATTGGGTCCGCGGCAACCGCGCCGTATTCTGAGCCCGACTGGCAGGAGGGCGCTGTTGCCGCCGCCTGGCAGGCGCTGACCTCACTGCACGAGCGTGCAATGCGCGGATGATACAGTTTGGCCCGCACCTGTGGGGGGGACATGCTTTCAAAGGCAGGATGGGCGATTGCCTTTGGGGTTTTTGGCACTGCGCGCTCTGAGTTCGATTCGGTCGGTGCCGCTCTTCACTGAGTCGTTAGCGAAGAGATGACCGGGGGATGCTTGCCACGCAACGTGAAGAAGTACCGATTGTATCGGAAACACAGCTCGACTAGAATAAGTGACCATGTCCAAGCCGCTATTCCTACTGCTCCTGGTTCCGGCGCTTGTGCTGGCCCAAGCCCCAGCCGTCACTGGACGATGGGCCGCCACCGCGGACTTCTTCGGCACGCCCCTCAACTTTCCGCTGGAGCTCAATCAGCAGGGAGACAAGTTCACCGGTAACTTCGGCGGAGACAAGTTAGAAGGAGCGCTCACCGGCAATTCGATCCACTTTGTGGCGAAAGACGAGCAAGGCGGCACCGAGGAGTTGACCGCCACCGTTCAGTCCGGACTAATCTCCGGGACCATGGTCTTTGTCGACGCCGGGGATCCGGAGCATCCCACCTCGCACCAGTTCACAGCCACACTGGTTCCCAAGCGCAACGCGGCGCCCCCACAACGCCACGACTTCACGCCGACCGTCTTTCATCGCCAGTTCTCCGCGGCGAACAAGCCCGTGCTGACCGTCTCTCCCGGCGACACCATCCACACCACCACTGTGGATGCCGGCGGCACTGACGAAAAGGGCGTGACGCGCGTCCTCGGCGGCAATCCTGAGACCGGACCTTTCTACATCGAAACCGCCGCGCCCGGGGACACCCTGGTGGTTCACCTCACGCGCCTGCGCCTGAATCGCGATTGGGCCATCAGCGATGACGCCATCGTGGACCGGGGATTGGACAGCGATCTTGCCGTGAAGATGAAGGACGGCGGCAAGCAGGTGCGCTGGCATCTCGATTTGCTGCACGGTACAGCCTCGCCCGCGAAGCCCGGTGAGCACCTGGCGAGCTACTCGGTTCCCGTCCGGCCGATGTTGGGATGCATTGCGGTTGCTCCCGGCTCCGGGCAAGCTCCTCCAGGCACCGGCGATTCCGGGCGCTGGGGCGGCAACATGGACTTCAATGAGATCGCGGAAGGCGCCACCGTCTACCTGCCCGTGAGCGTTCTCGGCGCTCTCCTCTATGTCGGCGATGGTCACGCAGCACAAGGCGACGGCGAACTCAACGGCAACGCGCTGGAAACCTCCATGGATGTGGAGTTCACCGTGGATGTGCTTCCCCTCAAACGCATCCAAGGTCCGCGCGTGGAGTCCGCCACCCATATCATCGCGATGGGCTTGGCCGGGTCGCTCGACGACGCCTTCCGAACGGCCACCGCCAGCATGGCAGGGTGGCTTGCCGACGACTACAAGCTGACGCCCTCGGAGGTCGCGGAAGTCCTCGGCACCAGCGCCGAATACAAGGTGAGCGAAGTTGCCGACCGCAACGCAGGCGTGGTTCTCAAGATCAACAAGGATCGCCTGCAGTCCCTGACCGCTGCGAAATAGCCGGGAGCCATGGTTTTCCTTAACGACCTGTCAGTAGGGGCCGTCCTCAGCTTTACAAGCGTGGAGTAGAAACCCGACGCATTCCTTACCTAGGCTCATCCGACCCAAATGCTGTGCGTTCGGCTTCCTACGATCGTTTCGCATCGAATTTCCATACATCTCGATGCGATGGGAATCGTGAACGAGCCAGGCGAGTATGCCGGGCGGATCACTTGGTCCGTTCCCGCCTGACATTGTTGAACTTACTGAAATGATCCTTCGCCTCGCGCGTCCAACGACCGGATCACAATGGAACGAGTGCGCCACATCTTCGTGATTGAAGACAATGCCGGGGACGTCCTGCTGATTCGTCAAATTCTTCAACTAGAACAAATCCCCGTTCGAATACACGTCGCACGGGATGGAGCTCAAGCTTTATTCATGCTGGCCGAGGGACGATTTCAGCCTGATCTAATCCTCCTGGATCTCAACCTTCCGAAGGTCTCAGGATATTGGTTCTTGGAACGATCGAAATCCAAAGTTCCGGTGGTGGTCTTCAGCTCCTCGTCGAATCCGGCGGACATCCAGGGTTCCGTGGAACTCGGTGCGAAGGAATTCGTTCAAAAACCTACCGACTTGCAAGAATACGCGGAACGCGTCTCGCGGATTGTTAAGGATTGGTTGCCGGCTGCCTGACGCACGCACGTCTTTGTAAATTCTTCATCTTTTACTGGCAGGATCGTAAACGGCAGGTTAAGCGCCGCGCATATCCTACTAGCTCCACGGTGAAGATTAAATCAAGGCTAGGTTTTGGGCGGGCTGTCAAGTAACTCACGTAGATACACATCCGGCCACCCAAAGGCGGAAATGATTTGTGAGAAGGAGTCCTGAGCCCTGGGCTAACGTCCCACCGCTTTTGCTTTCAGTTTACTTTTACTTCCCACTACTGGTTTAGGAGTCTCAACAACAGGATAGTTATTCCGTAACCACTTCTCGACCGATTCTCGTTGAGTAAGTGCCGCTACCCGCTGCCAACTGATCCTTCCAGTTCGAACAGTATATTCGGCCATCAAGTAACTGTTGGAGTTATAGACATGGATTACTTCACCCGACTGGGACCGCTTACAGTGAAAGGAATCAGTGATATCCGCGTGGTGATGGTGTTGCATCAATTTAATTATAGCATCTGTACACATGATGCTATTTCGTTGATGCCAACCGACCAGATCATGGCCTTACTCGCCGCCGAACGCGATGAACTTACCCGTGCTATCGAGGTTCTTGAAGGCGCCAAACGGAGGGACGGCCGCCGAAGAATCCATTGGCAAGCATCGCCTCGACGATGGTGCCGGCTCTCTCCTCAAAAAAGGGGGAGAAACATCACGGCTCGACACGGAGGCCCGTGGAGGCACTGTGCGCCAGATAGCGGGACTCGAAATTCGCAATAACTTCACTCGGTCATGGGAACTTCCAACGCAACCCGCATACCGTTTACTGGCTCTGCCGTTATCGTGAGATCCCCGTTCAAGGCTCGCGCGCGCTCTTCCATGCCGATCAATCCAAGCCCACCATTCCTTCTGGTCATCCGAGGGTCAAATCCAATGCCATCGTCGCTGATGGTGAGCACTATCGTCCTGTTCGGGCAAGTGAGCGCAACCCACGCGTGTCTGGCCCTGGAATGTTTGGCGATATTCTGTATACTCTCCTGTGCGATGTGATATACGCAGGAGGCCACCTCAGGAGGAACTACTTCCGGCAGAACGCCACTCTTGAATTCGAAAGCTATACCCGGCGCTAGATCGGAACCCTGATTGCATAGCTCCCGCAGGGCAATCACAAGACCCAAGTCGTCAAGGACTGGCGAGTGTAACTGAAGCGCGATATGACGGGCATCGCTCGCCGCCTGCATGACGCGGGCCTGTAACGCTTTAAGCCGGCTTGCCATATCCCCGGGAGGCGGGGGGTTGGCCGAACATCCTCCAAGTTCAATGGCAATGGAAGCTAGATCCTGGCAGATTTGATTGTGCACTTCTCGGAACAACTTACGATGCTCGTCTTCTTGAGCTGTAAGAAGATTAGCGGCGAGCGAGCGGATTTCGTCGCGGCTGGTTGCCAACGCAGCTTCGGCGCGCTTTCGCTCAGTGATGTCCATGGTCACACCCACCATTCGGATAGGCTTGCCCTCCGAATCACGCAGCAGTTTTCCCTTGGCCAGCAGCCAGTGGACTGTGCCGTCCGGCCAGACCACGCGGAACTCACTATCGCAAGGATCACCCCCTCGCAGCGTTTGCTCTCGTTCGGCTTGGACTCTTTCGCGGTCTTCAGGATGAATCAATTGGAGCCACTCCTCGATGGAGGGACCAGTATCGCCAGGAGGGAGGCCATACAGGGGGTTGAATTCTCTTGAACCGTGGCCTACATTTTCGCGAAGATTCCAATCGTACGTGGCAATCCCCCCTGACGATTGGGCGAGTGCGAGCCGTTCCCGGCTTACTAGAAGCTCCTCTTCGGTCCGTTTTTGTTCGGTGATATCAGTAACTGAACAGTAAACGGCATAGATGCGTCCCTCTGCGGTGAAGAGGGGATACCAACGCTCGGAGTAATATCGCACTTCCCCAGGTTCGCCGGTCGTCTCGTATCTCGTTTCCCAGTTCAGGAGCGGTTTACGGGTCTCCGTGACTTGTCTGAATGCCTCTCGAAGACGGAGTGCTCTGTGCGGTACTACTTCCTCGACCGTTCGTCCGATGTGATCTTCGGCAGGAATGCCATGCATCTGAGCAAGACTCTTGTTGACGACCCGGTATCGCATCTCGTCCGTGTACAGAGCAAAACCGATCGGGGCTTCGTCCATCGAATGACGAAGCATCGCGATTGGATCCTTGTAAGCCTTGAGAGCCGTTTCAGCATTCTCCAAGGAGCGGCGGACGCGCGCGACCTCTTCTTCTAACTCGGAAATGCGCCCACGCAGTTGACGATTCTGTTCGTCTGGCGAAGGCTCCATCTGGGTTTCGTTGCTCATCAGAAGGGACTCCGGTATCGAGCGTTCTTTCCACGCGGAAAGTTCTTCCCTAAGGATCGGTGTTTATCGTACCGCAGGAGACGAAAACTGTCTTCCATCCAAAGAGGATACCGTAAGCGTGTGGCCGTGATCACTTTAAGGTGTATCGCCACCCCAACAAGAATCCTACAAGCGAATCCGCCGGCATAAATTCCCACTGACTTCGCGCGCACTCAACCTCCGTCATGGCCTCAGACTTGGCGTCTTTTGGGTACCGCCGCTGTAAGTCAGGGGGTTGGACGGATTCCAGTTCAGACGAATCCTCCCCCTTGCGCGGGAATGACAGTTTCGGCAGAACGTCGAATTGGCATTCGACTGCTCCGCGGCGACACTATCGATTCTCAGTTGGGTGGGTTTGCCTGGCGCAACTCCTTTCGACACCAAAACCAGTTCCATGAGCCGTTCGCGTCGAAATGCATCGAGATCAACGTCATCGCATGGGTTTTAGCACTGTGGGGCTTTTGTGGGGATGCTCCTTGGATACCCTTGTAGTGAGCTGCGAAATGCCAGCAATGCTGGGCGAATAGATCTGTCCGACGGGATTTGGCAGGTCTCGGCTATGTCCGGCCCGGAGACACCGAGGCTGGAGTATCCGACTCTCCTACTAATCCACTTTGCCAGCGAAATGCCGGTACACGAGAACTGAATAGCCTATCGCGAGAGCCATGCCGGGGATGAACCATGTTAAGCCGACGATCAGTCCATGCTCAGCAGTGGCCGCATTACTAATGGTGAGACTAAAATCCTGCGAAGTGTTTGACGGCAGCACGTTCGGAAACATTCCGAAGGCTACACTGGTCAACATCCCAACCAGACTTAAACCTGACGCCAAAAACGCCTGCAGATCCCGGCGACGGGAACTGAGCACGCGCATCCCGATCATGCCCACGACGGCCATCGCTGGAAATATCAGCCCCCAAGGGTGGCTCCGAAACTGCTTTATCAGGTTTGGCTGGATTGAAAAGCTCGCGACCGACATTAGTAGCGTGATCGCGACTAGCCCCGGCCAGCATTTCGCGCCAAACGAACGTGTTCGCTCCTGCAAACCCCCTTCGGTCTTCAGCACGATCCACAGGCTGCCATGCACTGCCAAAGCAAACAGCGATGCCACCCCAACAAGCAGCGTGTACCAATCGATGATGCCAACTTCGCCCCTTGGAGAAAGATTTGTCCACAAGGGCAGAAAGAAGTAGCCACTTTGATCCAAAGGCACACCGCGGACTACGTTGCCTAGCGCGATGCCGAAGAGCAGCGCCAGCGCCGCACTCGCCAAGCCGAATACCGTGCCCCACAAGGGCCGCCATAACGGGCTATCAACGTGAGGCCGAAATTCGATGGAGATGCCACGCAAGATCAACAACCAAAGCACGATCATTAATGAGAGATAGAAGCCGCTGAACGCGGATGCGTACAGGACCGGAAATGCGAACAATAGCGTCCCGCCGGCAGCAATTAACCAGACCTCGTTGCCGTCCCACACGGGGCCGATGGAGTTTAGCACCTGGCCCGTTTCGTGCTCGGACCGAGCCACAAAAAGCTGAACGATTCCCGCGCCCAGATCGAAGCCATCGAGCAGAACGTAACCGGTGATCACGATGGCTGCCAGGCAGAACCAGAGTGTTCCCATTATCGAGTCCTTCCCTCTAAAAGCCCTTGGTTTTCGGCTCTAAATGATTCCGTCTGCCGAACACATCCATGGACGCTGCGCCGCCGGACCCTGCGCGATTTCCCGACCTACCAGGAACAAGAAAAGAATTCCGAGGAGCATGTACATCCCCATGAAGCCGAGCAACGTAAACAGGCCGTTTCCAGCCGAGACGCGCGGTGAGACGCCATCGATCGTACGCATGAGGCCGTAGATCAGCCATGGCTGGCGGCCGAGTTCCGCGGTCATCCAGCCCGCCGTGGTCGCGATGTACGGGAAAGGAATCGATAGCATCAGCGTCCACAGCAGAGCCTGCGTGGAATAGAGCCTCCCGCGCCACAATAGAAAGCCCGACAGCGCCATGATCGCGACCATGATCGTCCCAAGACCGACCATGATGTGATAGGCGTAATAGAGCAGTGGGATGTTATCGGGCCAGGTATCTCGCGGAAACTCTTTAAGCCCTTTTACTTCCGCTTTCCAACGTTTATACGTCAGAAAGCTGAGAACATCCGGAACCTCGATCGGGTTGTCCAACTTGAGCTGGCTCATATCCGGTTGCCCCACCAGCGCTATGGGCGCGCCGTTCGCGGTTTCAAACAGACCTTCCATGGCTGCCAGAGTGACGGGCTGGTTTTCAGCGACCATCTTGCCTTGCCCGTCTCCGGTGGGAAAAATCATGAGAAGGGTCGCCGCCAACCCAGCAACGACGCCGACTCGAACGAAGACCGCGCCGTATTCGAGGTTTCTTTTCGCCAAAAGATAAAACGCTCCCAGGCCGGCCATCACGAAACTGGCGGTGACCACAGAGGCGATCATATTGTGCAGGTATTGCCAGAAAATCCAGGGATTCAGAAGCAGTCGAGCGAAGCTGCCCAATAGAAATTCTCCGTTGGGCCCGGCTAGCATACCCGACCGGGTGTTGCATCCAGGCGTCGGTAGCGATGATAAAGAATCCCGACAGCCACGATCCCAGGAAAACGAGAACCGCAGATACCAAATGCAGCTTTGGACCAAGTCGTTTCTCGCCGTAAAGGAACAGGCCCAGAAAGGACGATTCGAGGAAGAACGAGAACACTCCTTCCATCGCCAGCGTCTGGCCGATCACGCCACCCGCCGTCCTCGAGAATGCGGCCCAATTGGTCCCGAACTGAAATTCCATTGGAATCCCAGTCACCACGCCCACAGCAAAGTTGATTGCAAAGATTCGCGCCCAGAACCGAGCGGCGTTGCTGTACAATTCGTCCTGCTTGATGAGGGCAAGTGATTTCAGAACAACGATGAGCAGGGCAAGGCCCATGGTGAGCTGCGGAAAAATGTAATGGAACGTAATCGTAAACGCAAATTGCAGGCGGTGTATGTCAATTGCTGAGTTCATACCGCTCCTTTGATCGGTTCCCTACAGTGCGCTCGGGTGGAGGATCTCCTGTGTCTTGAACTTCTCGCCAGTCTGGCATTTGCATGTGGCGCGCCAATGCTGACTTCGCGAACCCAGAAGGGGTTATCGAACTCCGGGAGTAGAACACGTGACGACATAGGGTCGCCGATGACACCAGAGTGACACGGATCGAGGTCATCGTAATTCTGCGCCTTTGTTAATCGGTTCTCACTACGGTCGATTGTGAGTGGAGGGCGACGTGCAATTGGATCCGTGAGAATGACCAACCCACGGGAGTGAATACTATGACAACACCAATCCCATCCACAAACCAACCTGATGTCGTTCTTGTCGGTGCGGGAATCATGAGCGCCACCCTGGCGGTGATCTTAAAAGAACTTGATCCCAGCCTGAAAATAGAGATCTATGAAGTCCTGGGCAGCGAGGCGCAGGAAAGCTCGAATGCATGGAACAACGCCGGCACGGGCCATGCGGCACTCTGCGAATTGAACTACACCCCACAGAACAGTGACGGAAGTATCGACATTTCAAAGGCTCTGCAGGTCAACACCGAGTTCGATCTCTCGCGCCAGCTGTGGGCGTATTTGGTGAAAAAGGGAGCGATCAAAGATCCGCAGTCCTTTATTCATCCCGTTCCCCACTTCAGTTTTGTGCGCGGATCGGAGAATCACGCGTTTCTTAAGAAACGCTTCGAGGCGCTCACGGCCCATCCTTTGTACCACGGGATGGAGTATTCCGACGACAAGAAGCAGATTCAGGAGTGGATCCCACTGGTCATGGAAGGCCGCGATCCAAGCGAGGAAGTTGCGGCGACGCGAATGCTGACCGGTACTGACGTGGATTATGGTGCACTCACTGACGGATCTTCTTAACTCCTTAAAGGGCAAGGAGGGATTCTCAGTTCACTTTTTCAGTCGAGTGCAAGATCTGCGCCGTGATGGGGATCTATGGAGTGTGCGCGTCAGGGACGAAAACAGCGGCGGGCACCGGGATGTCCAAGCCAAATTCGTTTTTATCGGCGCCGGCGGCGGATCGCTGCCGCTGTTGCAGAAATCGGGGATTCCCGAGGGTCGGGGCTACGCCGGGTTTCCGGTGAGCGGAATCTGGCTTCGCTGCGACAATCCTGAGGTAGCTTCACGCCACGATGCCAAGGTATACGGTAAAGCCTCGGTGGGATCGCCTCCCATGTCCGTACCCCATCTCGATAAACGCCACATCGAAGGAAAGATTTCTCTGCTTTTCGGGCCTTATGCGGGTTTTTCGACGAAGTTTCTCAAGCATGGATCGTATCTTGATCTGTTCGGCTCCATCGATCCGGAAAATTTACTGCCGCTGCTGGCCGTCGGCCGGGACAACGTGGCTCTCACAGAATATCTGATAGGCCAGGTGCTCGAGTCCGAGGAGGAGCGGTTCGCCGCCCTCCGCGAGTTCTTTCCAAACGCAAATGAGGAGGACTGGAAGGTCGAAGTAGCGGGCCAGCGGGTGCAGATCATCAAGAAGGACCCAACACACGGCGGCATCCTGCAATTTGGTACGGAGCTGGTCAGCGCAGCCGACGGTTCCATCGTTGCGATGCTGGGTGCTTCGCCCGGTGCTTCCACCGCGGTGTGGGTCATGATTCAAGTCATTGAGCGTTGCTTCGCAGAGAAATTGAAACGTGGCGGATGGTGCGCCAAATTGAAGGAACTGATTCCTTCTTACGGTCAGTCTCTTGCCGAGAATGCGGCCCTTTGCCAGCGGATGCGTGCCGAGACGGCGGCCGTACTGAACATCAACAACATCACGGAAAACGTCAACAACGTCACAGAAAAGGAGAGCATCACCGTATGATCCGAGCGTATCGTCTTTATACTGGCCCTGACGGAAATTCCCACGTGGTACGTGGTAGCGTGAGCGGCGGTGCAATTGGTGGAAGCGGAATCCATCCTATTCAAAGAAACCCCGGCACATTCATCGTTTGACTGGCACAATGATCCAATCCCTCAATACGTCATTACGTTAGCCGGCGTACTTGAATTTACAACCTTAGGCGGCGAGACATTCACGATCCATCCGGGTGATGTTCTCCTGGCAGTGGATCACACCGGCTCAGGCCATAAGTGGCGTTTAACGAACGATGAGCCGTGGAAGCGTGCTTACGTGGTCTTCAAGAAAGGCGCGGATACCCGTTTCGTACCGGATCACCAAGACGATTCCGTCGGCGCACCGAACCGATCGCCTACGGCAACCGCCGTAAAGTAACGCCGGGCATTGTCCTATCATACAGGCGTGAGTAGCCATGACATCCTGGTTCAGCGTTGGGTTATGGCTGCCGGCCATCTTGAGCACAACAGCGGGCGCGATGGACGTCATCGGGTTTCTTGTTTTCGGAGGCCTGTTCACGGCCCATATCACCGGCAACCTTGCGATTGTGGCAGCGCACTACGTCACGGGCGGCTTCGGTCAAGTCGGGCCTATCTTGGCGGTGCCGGTCTTCATCGCGGCGCTGGGAGTGGTAGTGCTGTTATTCGGGGGAATCGAAAGCAAGGGCAAGTCGCGCGCGACGTTGCTGATCCTTCATGCAGCGCTCCTTGCGGGCTGCCTTGGACTCGGATCGAGGTTCGGCCCCTTTCGCAACGCCGACAGCCCGAGTGGCCGTGCTCGCGGGCATGCTCGCAGTAGCTGCCATGGCGACGCAAAACGCGCTCGTGAAATTGGCCCCGGTGAAATCGCCCTCCACCGCGGCCATGACCACCAACACGACACAATTAATCGTCGATGTGGCCGCGCTCCTTCGAAACGCGGAGCCCGATAAGCTCGGCGAGATCCGGCTAAGGGCTCGAGTAACGTTCCTGTGCATCGCCGGATTTGTTGGCGGCTGCGTGGCCGGAGCCGTCCTTGAATCACATTTCGGCGTCGGGCGCATGGTGTTACCGGTCATCCTCGCCGCGATCGCCGTCCCGTTGGGGAGAACAGAAAGGAAAAAACCTATGAACAGTTCTGATAATGGTCGCAAGTTTCGAATTGAAGAGGATGCCTTAGGAAATGTCGAAGTCCCAGTGGACCACCTGTGGGGCGCGCAAACGGAAAGATCGCACCGCAACTTCCCCATCGGTGTCGAGCGTTATCGCTGGGGCCGGCCCGTGATCCGCGCTCTCGGCATTCTTAAGAAATGCGCTGCTCTGGCGAACGAAGAGTTGGGCCAGTTGCCGCACGACAAGGTCGATTTGATCGTCCGGGCCGCACAAGACGTAATCGACGGAAAACTGGACGGCGAATTTCCTCTGGTCGTGTTCCAAACGGGATCGGGCACCCAGACCAACATGAACGCCAATGAAGTGATCGCGAACCGCGCGATCCAACTCGCTGGCGGCGTGGTGGGGTCGAAGAAGCCGATCCATCCGAATGACGACGTGAATCACAGCCAGTCGTCCAATGACACCTTCCCGACTACCATGCACATCGCCACCGTGGAAGAACTGGAAAATGTCCTGATACCTGCTATTCGTACCCTGCGCGATACTTTGGATGCCAAGTCGAAAGCCTTCTCTCGCGTGGTCATGGTGGGCCGGACTCACCTCCAGGACGCGACACCGATGACCCTGGGCCAAGTGATTTCTGGTTGGGTGGCACAACTCGATCAGGCGTTGGACGCAATCCGGGCGAGTTTGCCCGGTGTTTATGCGCTCGCCATCGGGGGGACGGCTGTCGGTACCGGGCTGAACGCCGATCCTCGCTTCGCAGAGGTAGCAGCCCGCAAGATCGCGGAAGAAACCGGCAAGCCATTCGTCTCCGCGCCAAACAAGTTCGCTGCACTTTCGGCGCACGACGCTATGGTGAACGTGAGTGCCGCGCTTCGTACTCTGGCTGGCGCCCTGATGAAGATCGCCAACGACGTGCGTTGGTACGCATGCGGGCCGCGGGCAGGATTTGCCGAACTGAGGATCCCGGAGAATGAGCCGGGCTCCTCCATCATGCCTGGGAAGATTAACCCGACCCAATGCGAAGCGCTGACCATGGTGGCGGTCGAGGTGTTCGGCAACGATCACGCCGTGGCCTTCGCCGGCTCGCAAGGAAACTTCCAGCTCAATGTCTACAAGCCAGTAATTCTGCACAACGTTCTGCAATCGATTCAACTTTTGGCGGAGGCCGCCCAGTCCTTTAACGATCGCTGCGCCAAAGGCATCGAGCCAAACGAAAAGCGCATCCGCGAGCACCTGGACAACTCACTCATGCTGGTGACGGCGCTCAATCCACACATCGGCTATGAGAAGGCAGCACAGATTTCGCTCAAAGCCTATCGCGAGGATCTCTCTCTTCGGGAAGCCGCTCTGAAGTTAGGCTTCTTGACCGCGAAGCAATTCGACGAATGGGTTCGGCCGGCGGACATGACGCATCCCCTGGAACTGGAGAAGACAAGTACTTAGCATCCCGGGCGCCCTTTGATTTTTCTGATCAGCGAATGAGGACCTGAGTGTGAGGTATCTTGACGTACACAAAGCGGATGGCCCAACTCGCCAACAAAAGAAAAATCACGGAGCCAAATATGAACAGCAGACCGCCGTTGAGCGAGCGTCAGACCCAGAGGGATCAGCGTCCCGGCAGCGAAGATGAGTGCGCCAACGCGCCACTGTTGTTCGCGGGTGTAGAGTCGCGCATGGGTCGGTTGGAGGTTCCGAAACAACAGTCCTAAGCGGAATCACATTGAGCACGAGCAGCACGATGAAGGCGGTGCGGAGGATGGCGGTCGCCTGCGTTTGCTTCATCAGGGCGGACAGGACAAGCAGCTCGCCGCAGCCTATCAGGAGGGCCGAATTGGTGAGATAACCTCCCAGCCAGCGCGCGTCTTTCCAACCTGGTTGCGCGTTCGTGCTGAGCAAGACGCCTTTGTAGGCCGCGGAGCCGAAGGCAGGCAGCAGTCCCACCACCACCGCGAGTATGCGAGCCCACTCGAAGTCGAACCCAAATTCGGCCAGCAGGCTGAGCGCCGCCGCCGCGGTCAGGGGGAGCGAGAAGATCGTCAGACACCACGTCCCCACCGACATGGGCGAACCGGGCTTGAAAACCCGGAGCATGTGATGGAAACGCAACGGATCGCCCAGATCGAGCACGAGCAATCCGAGGTCAACGAGCAAAAGCACGAGAGCGACCGGATAAGCGACTTTCGCCACGGGGGTGAAGACCGCGGGCGCCGCCAATTCGCTGACTGCGGCGGCCATGAACAGTCCGGTCGCCATGCCGTTGAGCAAAACGTCCCAGGCGATCATGCCGTCCCACGCCGGCACCTTGGTTACTGGCAGGTTCGCATAGCCGCTAGCCGTTCATTTCAGGACCTCAAAAGAAACACCACCACGAGCAGTGCGGCGATAGCGGCCAAGCCGCCCGCGACGGAACGAACGTAATCTCCCATCATGTGCAGCCACGGATTGAATGGATTATCCGGCAGGCCATAAACGGAAGGGCGATCGACCAGCAGATAGAACGAATGCATCTCGGAATAGGTCTCAGTCGGGGCGTCGCCATAAAGGTACGCCTGCGGGACGCCGCGCCGGTGAAGTTCCTCCACACGCTTGCGGGCCTGCTCGCGCAGCTCGTCGACCGGGCCGAAGTGGATGGACTGGGTCGGACATGCCTTGGCGCAGGCCGGTTCCAGACCGTCGCGCTGGCGGTCGTAGCAGAGCGTGCATTTGTGCGAATGACCGCCCATCTCGCTGCGAGTGATCACGCCGAACGGGCAGGCCGCAATGCAGCACGAGCAACCGTTGCAGATGTCAGCCTGAATATAGACGTTCTCGAATTCATTCTGAATGATGGCGCCGGTCGGGCAAGCCTGATGGCAAGGGGCCGCCAGGCAATGCTTGCAGTGGTCGCTCATCATGAGCCAGCGGTTGAGGCGGCTCGGTTGACGATTCGTCGGAGAATTGCTCGATGAATTTCACATGGCGCCAGGTTGTCGCCGACAACTCCGTCGTATTGTCGTAGCTATTGCCGGACCAGTTAAAGCCATCCGAGGGCAGTTGGTTCCACTGCTTGCACGCCACCTCGCAAGCCTTGCAGCCGATGCATACGGTGGTGTCCGTGAAAAAGCCGGTAGCCTGACGGGGCTCCGGCGGTTCACCATGCTGGAACGGATAGATCAGGCGTTCCACCAACTCCGACACTGGGCTGCGCGGCGGATCGCTGATCTGGACCAACGCGGACAGTTCCTTTTCTCTACTTGCCATGTCCGAGCCTTCCTTCTGGTTGGGCGCTGGCCGGCGTGTCCGGGATCGGATCGAGCGTCGGCCAAGGCGCTGTGGGCACCGTCGGGTGCGAGAGCGTGGCCTTCGAGCCGCCCGGCATGGACTTGGCAGGCGAACGCCTTGCTTTCGTGCATGCTCACGTTCGGGTCGGCCAAGAGCGCGGTCAGGTCGTTGGCGTTGCTGCCGACCACCTCCCCGGCGAAAGCCCAGTGGAAGGGGAGGCCGATCTGGTGGACCACGCGCCCCTCGACGGGAAAGGGCCGCAGCCGCCGCGTCACCATCGCACGCGCCTCGATTCGGCCGCGCGCCGTTTGGATCGTCATCCAGCCGCCGTGAACAATACCGCGCTCGGCGGCCAGCTCGTAGCTCAGCTCGGCGAACATCTCCGGCTGCAGTTCGTTCAGCCAGCTATTGAAGCGGCTCATCGGCCCACTCAGGTAATGCTCGGTGAGACGGAACGTCGTGGCCACCACCGGATACTCGGCGGTCGGCGCGTGGGCGATGTGGTTGAGCGGTCCCTCGAAAAAGCGTACCGTTGGGTTGTTATTGTGTTTGGGATAGAGCAGGTTGCCCAGCGGCGACTCCACCGGCTCGTAATGCGTCGGCAGAGGCCCGTCCTTGATGCCGGGGGAGTACAGCCAGCCCAGTCCGTCGGCCTTCGTGATGAAGGGCTGGTGTGCCGGCGATGGCCGCCATGCCCGTCGCGCCCGGAGGCGGTTGGTAATCGGGCGGCTTCTCCAGCTCGAAGTCCGGTTTGTCGGGTCCCACCCAGCGCCGCTTCTCGGAGTCCCACCAGACCAATTTCTTGCGTTCCGACCAGGGCCGCCCCTCGGGATCGGCCGAGGCGCGGTTGTACAGGACGCGGACATTGTTCGGCCAAGCGAAGCCCCAATCCGGTTGGACTGGGTTATCCGTGATCTTGCGTTCCTTCGCCCGGTTGCGGCCCGGCTCGGGGAAGACGCCGCTGTAGACCCAGCAGCCGCACGCCGTCGTGCCGTCGTCCTTCAACTCCGAGTAGCCGCTCACAAGACGAGGCCGCCCGGTGCGCGGGTCGATTTCATCCAGCCGGTGACCGTTGATCTCCATGAGGACCTTCTCCAGGTCCGGTTCCCCTTCAATGCGGCTGAGCGTGCCATCGGGCAGACGCGGCTGCTCGTCGAAGTCGTAGTCCCAGGTGAGGTTCAGCAGCGCCTGGTCCTTGGGATCGGTCGAGCCGGCGTAGAGCTGCTTGAGGCGCTTACCCAGGTTGTAGAGAAACCAGGCGTCGGAACGGCAATCGCCGGACGGATCGACGGCTTTCTTGTGCCATTGGATCAGCCGCTGCGTGTTGGTTAAGCTGCCCTCCTTCTCCGGAGCGGCCGCCGCGGGGATGAAGAAGACCTCGGTCCCGATCTCAGACGGCGGCGGCGCATTCGGGTCGTTCTTCCAGAAGGTGGCGCTTTCAGTCTCGAACCAGTCGAGAACCACCAGCCACTCGAGGTTGCGCAGGCCAGCGCGGTGCAGGCCGGCGTTGGGTCCGCCGCCGGCAGGGTTTTGACCGAAGAGGAAGTAGCCCTTGACCCCACCCTTTGCCATGCGATCGAAGTAGGCCAGTTGCGAGTAGTCGCCGTCCACGCGCGGCAGCCAGGAGAACCCGAAGTCGTTTTCCGGCGTGGCTGCGTCGCCGTACCACGCCTTGAGCAGGCTGACAATGAATTTGCTGAAGTTCGCCCAGTAGCCGGTGGGCATCCCTCCGTAGTCGATATAACAAGTCAAATCCTCGTGCGCGCGGTCGTGTGCAGCCGGTTGCGGCAGGTAGCCGGGCAGTGTGTCATACAAAGTGGAGACGTCGGTCGCGCCCTGGATGGTAGAGTGGCCGCGCAGGGCCATAATGCCGCCGCCAGGCCGGCCCATGTTGCCGAGCAACAATTGCAAGATGCCGGCAGTACGTATGATCTGCACGCCGGTGGTGTGCTGCGTCCAGCCCAGCGCATAGGCGATGCAAGTGGTCCGCTCGCGTCCGGAGTTGGTGCAGAGCAATTCCGCCACGCGCACAAACTCTTCCGGCGTGCAGCCGCACACCTGGGAGACGACCTCCGGCGTGTAGCGGGCGAAGTGCCGGCGCAGGATCTGCATAATGCAGCGCGGATGCTGCAAGGTCGGGTCGCGCTGTGCGTTTGTCATGTCCTGGTACGGGGAGGTGTATGGTTCGCCGCTGCCATCGCATGCAGTGGCCGTGACGCCCATGCGGGTCTTTTGCGGAATTCGCCTGGGCGCGCCGTTCTTGGACTCTTCGTAGCCCCAATGGCCCTGCCTGGCATCGTAGGAGCCATTCTGGGGCCGTTCTGCTGGTCGAAGCCGCTAAACAGCCCTGCCAGATCTTCGGTATCCCGGAAACCTTCCTCGATGATCGTCGAAGCATTGGTGTAGGCCAGGACGTATTCGTGAAACCAACGGTCGTTGGTTAAGACGTAATTCACCAGGCCGCCGAGGAAGGCAATGTCGCTCCCGGAGCGGATGCCGACGTAAACATCGCACACGGCCGACATGCGGGTGAAGCGCGGATCGACATGGATCAGGGTCGCGCCTTTCTCCTTGGCCTTCATGGGCCAGCGGAAGCCGACAGGTTGAGCCTCCGCCATGTTCGATCCCATGAACAGGATGCAATCGCTGTTGGCCATGTCCTGCTGATAGTTGGTGGCCGCGCCGCGGCCGAATGAGGCGCCCAGACCGGGCACCGAGGCGCTGTGTCAAATACGGGCCTGATTTTCGATCGATACCACTCCCAACCCGCCGCCGAACAGCTTCTTGATGAGGTAGTTCTCCTCGTTGTCAATCGTTGCCCCGCCCAACGTGCCGATGCTGCGCACCGAGTTGAGCAAGCGGCCTTGCTCGTCGCGCGTCGTGAAATCGGCGTCGCGGGTCGCCTTGACGCGCTGGGCAATCTGGTCCAGCGCCCAGTCCATCGTCTTCGTCTCCCAGTGATCGGAGTTGGGAGCGCGGTAGAGGACATCCTTGACGCGATGCGAATTGACGGCGAGTTGGTAGGCGTTGGCCCCTTTCGGGCACAGGTGGCCCCCGCTGATGGGACTATCGGGATCGCCCTCAATGTCGATGAGCTCGCCGCCCTTGCTGTAGATGAGCTGCCCGCAGCCGACCGCGCAGTAAGGACAGACGCTCTCGGTGACAGTGGCGCCGCGCAGCCGCGAAGCCTTCGCCAGCGTCTGTAAGCTGAACGGTTCCCGAGAAATTTGTGGGCGTTTGGTTAGTGGGAAGCGGAACATAGCGACTCGTCCTTTCAGGTGTAGCATGCCTAATGCCGCTGGCGAAGCCCCGCGTCAAGCCAAACGTGCGGAGCTCACCGCCATCAGAATGTGTGAGTTAGACAAACTTCAGCTTCACGCGGAATCACAATGGCAGCCTCCTTATGTCGTGATGCCGACACAAGCGGTCACGCCATGGCCACCAATCCTGGTTCGTGACTAATTCTTCGGTTCCGGCAGCGCGTCCTTGATCGTGATCCCTTGTCGCTTCAGGGTGTTTCCCAGCGCTCTCTCCAACTCGATCGCACTCTTCTTCCAGGCGGCCTGCGCCATGATCTCCGTCGTCTCGGCTTCCGCCAGATAGGTCTCCTGCTGGATCAAAGCGAAGTTTGTCGAGTAGCCTGTACGAAACTTTTCAATTTCCGCGTTTAGGAGCTGCTGCTGCAACCGCCTGGTGGACGCTGCTGCCTGGGCCGCCTGCTTCCCGGCCGCCAAACCGATCACGGCGTTCCTGACTTCGGCCGCAGCCTGAGCTTGCATCTGGTTCAGACGCAACCGTTGCTCTCGAAGTTGTGCGCGGTCTGTGGCAAAGTCCGCCTCGGCCACCCGATTCTGCACCGGAAGATTGAATTGAATTCCCGCTTCGAAGACTCTTGAAGCACCGGTACCGCGGGTAGGTATCGGATCAAGCGGCGGAGCGCCGGTAAGCGGATCTCCGCCGGTCGGAATGAGACCCGTGCTGAGAACACCGCGACTCTGGAACGCGAGGCGAGTTCCGTCGGTCCTCCCAGGATGTTGGCTAGGGTCGTCGCATCGTTCCCCTGGACGGCCAGGAAAGGAACAGTGACCCAAAAGGGGCGTTGTTGTACTATCCCCAGGCGAACTCGATCTTGTTCTTCTGAATGGACTGGATGGTGGCTGCGTCCAAGCCAAAGTGCGATTTGACCATCTCCGGTGGCAGATGGCTCAGCCAGTTTCTAAACGACACGTCCTGAAATTCGTGCGCGGCGAACATCTCTAACGCCACCAAATCCGTGTCGCCCGTGTTCTCGATGTAATGTCCAGCATTTGCCGGAACAAACCCAACGTCGTTCGCGTTGACATCCACCGTGCGCGCTTGTCCAACCGGTGAGAATACCGTAAACCTTCCTTTGCCGGAGATGTAGTATTGCCATTCCGAGGCGTTAGGATGCCAATGCAATTCCCGCATGCCGCCTGGCTTGATGGTTAGCAGGGCGGCGGCGATGTTTTGCGCGGCGGGGAAGTTACGCGAGTCGACGATACGGGCCTCGCCTCCTTGGGTTCGGAACTGGGGCGTCATCGACGCCATCTTGAAGGTGTAAGGAATGGGTGTGTGCTCACTGGGGCCGCCTACGGCCGCTCTATCCTCCGCCAATGATTTCGGAAGATCCGCGGGAAAAATGTACAGCTCACTCTTCGGCAGCTTCGCGATCGTAGCTTTATCCCAGCCAAAGTTCTTCGTCACCACTTCAGCGGGTGTATGCGCTAACCATTCCGAGGGCAGGAATGTATTGTCTTCCGAAAACATACCCTGGTTAAAGACCAGCAGAAATTCGCCACCATTCGGCCCCAGACCCTGAATGGAATGGGGATGGCCGGCCGGGAAGTACCACAGGTCTCCTTTGGCTACATCATCGATGAAGATTTTTCCGTCCGGGTTCAACAGTGTAATTCGACAATTCCCGTCCAACATAATGGCCCATTCGTCCGCGGTGTGCCAATGCAGTTCGCGAAAGCTACCCGCCGTCACGCGCATGTTCACACCAGCGATGTCTTTGGAGGACGGAAACTCGCGCTGTGTAACCTGATGAGTCCAGCCACCCTCTTGAATTCGTTTGTGCGTCAAGTCAAACGAAAACCAAATCGGTCCCACATCCCCGCTGTCGGTCGGAGGGGGCGTGTTCGAATTCGGGTTCTCATTTAGGAGCGCCACGTTCTCCGGCCCCGGATCACTGGCGGATGGATCGTGCTCCGCTGTGCGTGTATTGGCTCGAGTTTGTGCATTCGCGGCAACAACTCCCGCGAGGGCTGCCGTCGCTAACGTCGAGCCGATTCCCATCATGTTTCTCCTTGAGAAACCACGAGTGGGACTTTGTTCTTGACTTTCGATCATGATGCCTCCTCTGATTAAGGGTCGTTTGCTTGTCGAACCTCTTCGAAGGTAATCTGCAATCGAGCGGCCAAGGGCCGTGCCTCGATTTACGGCCTCGGATGCGGACCACAACTCTTCGTAGGCTCGTACTGACGGTCACGTGTCGCGTCGGATGGGTGCATCGGTCGAGTCACCAGGGTGTCAGCAGTGTCTTGGATACGACTCGCTGGCGGTACCCATCACAGCCATCTGTCTATCCTAAGCCGCCATGATTGCGTTTCTGATGGGCGCCGCCGAGACGTCCCGCGGGGTCACGTCTGTGAACTCGACACGCCGAGCGAGCAACCGACGTGGGAGAGATCAATCCGATTACGCTTCGGCCGCCGCGTACGCTTTTCCCACAACTGCCGCCACCGGTAATGCCGAGCTTTGTCCGCGCTTGAGACCGAGCCGCCGCATCTTGGAAATCAATGTCGTCCGGTGCAGGCCTAGGCGCGCAGCAGCGCCATTGGGACCACCAACCACACCATCCGTTTGGTCGAGGGCCTGAAGGATTTGAAAACGCTCCGCGTCTTCCAGCGTCACAGGTGCGGATGACTTCGGGCCGCGGCGGAATTCGGGTAGCGGGCCAGTCAGGACGGCGCCAGTCGAGAGAATTACCGAACGCTCTATGAAGTTCTGCAATTCCCGGATATTGCCGGGCCAGGTATGCCGTGCAAGTACGGTCATGAATTCTTCGGAAATGCCCTTTATCGGCTTCTGCATGCGGTCTGCGTAATCCATTGCGAAATGGCGGACCAACAAACGGATATCTTCCGGCCGTTCACGCAAGGGCGGCAGTTCAACGGGGAAAACGCTGAGCCGGTAAAAGAGGTCGGCGCGGAATTGACGCTCATCGATCATCTCAACGAGATTCCTATGTGTGGAGCAGATCACGCGCACATCGGTGCGAATCGTGGCAGCGCCGCCTAGGCGCTCGAACTGCCTTTCCTGCACGACTCGAAGAATCTTGGGCTGCAACTCGAGCGGAAGGTCGCCGATCTCGTCCAAGAACACGGTGCCTCGATGCGCTCGCTCGAACCGGCCAATAGCGCGCGCGACCGCTCCAGTGTAGGCGCCGCGTTCGTGACCGAACAGCTCGCTTTCCAACAAACCTGCGGGGATTGCGGCGCAATTCACCTTCACAAACGGGCCGTTCGATCGGTCGCTGTACTCGTGAATAGCTTCCGCAATTAGCTCCTTGCCAGTTCCAGTTTCCCCCTGGATCAACACAGTGGCATCCGTTGGCGCCACGATCCGGACCAAGCCGAGTACGCGCCGCAGAGCGTTGCTGTTACCGACGATGCGAGATAGTCCGCTGGCGCAAGGTTCGTGGCTGTGGAGCTCGGCGTTCGCAAACGCCACATCCTCGCCAAAGGATCCGTTATGAACGCCTGCGGGCCCTTGAGCTGCCCAGCTTGCCTGTGCCGCCATTGTCGTAACTCCTCTCTAACTTCCGCGTCGTTGTCTGGTGATCCACTCGCGGATGTACGGTGGACAATTCTTCAGCGTGATGCTGTTTTCTTCGCAGCGCACCAAGAAGCCGATTGCATTTTCGTTCACCAGCGTTACGTCTTTTAGGTCCAAGGTTGTTCGGCGCCCCGTCGTTTAGACCACGTCGCCGTTTTCCGACCTATGAATCCTCAGCATTCTCTCCGCTATCAGGTTGCAGGCCGAACGGCAAGCGTAAGTTAGTGCAAAACATAATATTTAGGCCGTGATAATTGGCCGAATTGGCCACTTGACCACTTTTGTACACTTTTGGGGACACTGTGGGGAGGCCGGTGATTTCTCCCACGAATCGTCCCGCTCCCTCGACCTAGCCGAGGATGCAGCCCGGACAAAGCTGGATGCACGAAATTGTCAACGCTGAAAAACGTTGATCGCGTACCGCTCGGGCCAGCTTGGAGTTGGAAGCCCGGCTGCGAGCCAGTGATTAGGCAACAGGCCTAATCGTTTTGTGAGGGATGGCTAGTTTTGAAGCGCTCTATCCTGAGATGGAAGCTTCCTAAGAGGTTCAAGCCCACTGCCCGGCACAGTAGCGGGAGGTTATCGCGAGAGCCAGCTTTCATCGACTGAGAAATTTTCTGTTTCGCATACTAATGACAGATCGCTCGATCACGTTTGGCAGTTCGCGAATACTACCCGGCCACGGGTACGACTAAGCAGATCCAGGCTCTTTTTGTTCACTGCCTGAAAACTCTTTCCGGCTTGCTTCCGAAACGATCAATAAAGTACTCAACCAGCAGGGGAATGTCTTCTGTTCGTTCGCGCAAAGAAGTAACTCTGGTCGGCTGTTCGACATACCCAGTACCTGGGCCCTAAGGGAGGGGCTTGCAGTTGGCGTTCAAGCGATATATCTTTATGTTGCATGCAAGTGCATCGGAGGGAGGCGTAGCGATGCAATCGGCAAAAAGAGCGACAGTCAGGCTCGTGCGGCTTGGATGGTGGTGTCCACTGGTAATGCTTGGGCTCGCGACGGTGCAATGCAATGGCATTCTGCAAGCTGCCTCCGCGATTAGCGCTGTTGCTGACGCCGCCAGGACCGATGATCTGCCCGAGGTCCGTAAGCTGATCAAGGAGCACGTGGACGTAAATGCGCCCGCCAATGACGGCTCTTCGGCGCTCTTGTGGGCGGCCTTCCATTCGGACACCGAAATGACGAAAGCGCTACTTGCGGCGGGAGCCTGGGTTGATTCGCCGAACCATTACGGCGTAACTCCGCTTCTCCAAGCCAGCCGCAACGGCGACGTCGAAATTATGCGGGCGTTACTTGAGGCCGGAGCGAACCCGACGCGTTGGCATCCTGAGGGTGAAACGCCGCTGATGGCGGCGGCGCGTACAGGCCGCGTGGACGCCGTTCAGTTACTGCTTTCGCGTGGCTCGCTCGTCAACGCGGCGGATCCGTTTCAGGAAGAGACCGCGCTGATGTGGGCGTCTGCCGAAGGTCATGTGGAGATGGTGAAGACTCTGCTCGCCGCGGGCGCAGATCCAAACCTTAAGGCGCACGTTTCCACCCTCACGGAGCGCAAGGACGCGGACCATCCTTCCGGCGGCTTTACGGCATTGATGTTCGCCACTCGGAACGGACACACGGATGTTGTCGAGGCGCTGATTAAGGGCGGAGCCGATCCGAAGTTGACCAACGCCGACGGCGCGACAGCCACTATCGTCGCTATTGTTAATGACCGCTTCGATCTGGCCAAAGATCTGCTCGACCTCGGCGCCGATCCCAACGATGGATCCTTGTTCTTCGCCGTTGACATGCACGACGCCACCATCGACATGCGCGCGCACGACGGTTCACGGCTGCAACCCAGCCATCCGAACAATCTCACGGCCTTGAGTATGGTTAAGGTGCTGCTCGATCTCGGTGCGGATGTGAACAAGCCGTTCATCGGCGCGTTACACTCCACCACGCTCTGCTGCGGCGCTTCGATCAACAGCTCGCCGTTTTACCGCGCTGCCACGGCGGCCGACATTGAGGTCCTGAAGCTGATGCTGGCCCATGGCGCGAAGCTCGAGTGGAGCCCCAGCGAGGTCAAAAAGGAAGGAAAGGGTCCCGGCCGACCGAATCCGACCGTCGGCAAGACAGCCGTGATGGCCGCCATAAAAGGTGGCCTGGGCGCACCGATTGCCGGAGGGCCCGGTTTCACTCGCATTGGTCCGCCCCAGTTCCGTGAGCCTGGCGACCGCGATCCGTTGGAGGCGCTCAAAATGCTGCTGGCGGCCGGGGCCGATCCGAATGTAAAGGCGCCCGATGGCACGACACCGCTCCATGAGGCCGTGCAAGAGGAGCAAGTGCCGCTGATTCGTGCGCTCGTCGCGGGCGGCGCGAAGCTGGACGCCGTCAACAAGGACAATCTGACACCCCTGCTGCTGGCCGAGAAGCCCAAGAAACCGAACCCCGCCGACATGGGGGATTTGGACGTATATAAACCGAAGCACAATTCGAAAGAGGAGGTCGTCGCCGCCCTGCGGGAGCTGATGCATCTTGGTCCCAACGACCCGGCGCCTCAGCCGCCGCCTCTGCCGGCAACGGACAAGAAGACCGACGACAAGGAGAAGAAGACTACCGCTTCAGCGGCAGTCACCGGCGCACAATGAGGAAGATCGCAATCACCCTGGCGTTGGCTTGCGTCGGAATAGCACCCCTGCCGGCGCAGACCACACCGGCCAAGACCGCGACAACGGCGGAGGCAGACAAGTCCCGCGCGTTCGTGAACAAATATTGCATCGCCTGTCACAGCAGCCGCGCGGCGAATCCAGCGGCGGGCCCCGTCAATCTTGAATCGGCCAAGTTCGACGATCTTTTGGGCCACGCCGAGACTTGGGAAAGAGTTCTTCGCAAGTTGAGTGTGCGGGCCATGCCGCCTCCAGGCCTACCCCGTCCATCCGAAGCCGAGTACGCGGGCTTTACGAGCTGGCTCGCGCACATCCCTCGACCGTGCCTGGGAAGGCCACGGCACGCCCGGCCGCTATGTCGTGCATCGTCTGAATCGCGCCGAATATGCGAACGCGGTTCGTGACCTGCTGGCGGTCGACATTGACGTCACCGACCTGCTGCCCACCGACGGCGCGGAATTCGGGTTCGACAATATTGCGACGGCGCTCAAAACGTCGCCGCTGCTGCTGGAGGGATACGTGAACGCGGCCGAGCGCGTCAGTGCCATGGCCGTCGGCGATCCGCAGGTGAGGCCCGGAACCGTCGAGCATTCGATTTCGCCGCGAATTCAGCCAGAGCGGATACATTGCTGGCCTGCCGCTCGGAACATTCGGCGGCACGGTTGTTCGTCACGTCTTTCCGGCTGACGCCGAGTATAAACTGTCGGGGCGGCTGGTGCGCGGCGTGCAGGAAGGCTACGCCGGCGTAGAAGGAAACGAGACGCCGTACACCTTCGTGATCACCGTGGATGGCGCCGAAGTGTATTCGGCTCCGATTGGCGGTCCCAAAGACGACGAGATTCAGGCCGCCGATTTGGCCGCGGCGCAGCCAATTATCGACAAAAGGATGACGGGACGCGTGCGGATCACCGCCGGTCCTCACGACGTCGGCTTTACTTGGAAAGAGCGGCCCTTCCAGTTGCAAGACGTCTGGCAGCCGTCGGCGCGCGACAGCCAGGAAGTCCATATGGTCGCAGGCCTGCCGAAGCTGAGGACCGTTTCGATCGACGGCCCGTACAACGTATTCGGCATGAGCGAGGGACCCAGCCGCGAGCGTCTCTTTGTGTGCCATCCCGGGTCCGCGCCGAGTTCTGGCGGCCATGTCCTGGCGAAGAGCGCGCCGGCTACAAACCTGGACGAACCCAGCTGCGCGGTCAAGATCCTCACCAATCTCGCGCGCCACGCGTATCGCCGCCCGGTCACCCCGGGGGATGTCGAGGCGCCGCTGTCGTTTTACAAGCGGGCGCGGCAGAACGGCGGCAGTTTCGACGATGGGATTCGCGCCGGCGTCGCGCGCGTTCTTTCCAGCCCCTACTTCTTATATCGAGTCGAGAGCGACCCAGCTGGCGCCCGCGCGGGCGTCGCGCATCCGGTCTCGGACGTCGAGCTGGCCTCGCGCTTGTCGTTCTTTTTGTGGAGCAGCATTCCCGATGAAAAGCTACTCGACCTGGCGGCAGCGGGCCGGCTGCGGGAGCCCGAAGTGCTCAACGCGCAGGTGCACCGCTTGCTTGGGGATGACCGCTCCGATGCCCTGGTCGATAATTTCACCGGGCAGTGGTTGCAGCTCCGGAATCTGGAGGCGAAGGTCGTTCCGGATTTGCTGACGTTCCCCGATTTCGACGACAACATCCGCAAAGGATTCCGCACCGAGACCGAGATGTTCTTCGGGTACATTTTGCGCCAGGATCGCAGCGCTCTTGAGCTTTTGAGTGCCGACTATACCTTCGTGGATGAGCGGCTCGCCAAGCATTACGGAATCACGGGCGTTTATGGCCCGCAATTCCGGCGCGTGAAGCTTACCGATCCCAATCGCCGCGGTCTGCTGGGGCAGGGAAGCATCCTCGCGATGACTTCCGTCGCGACGAGAACCTCACCGGTTTACCGCGGGAAGTATGTGCTGAGCACCTTCCTGAACACGCCTCCGCCTCCTGCGCCGCCGAATGTTCCTACGCTCGACGAAAGCAACAAGGACTCGAAAATTCCCAAGACGGTGCGCGCCCAACTGGAATTGCATCGCAAGAATCAGCCCTGTGCGGGCTGCCATCGCGTGATCGATCCGCCCGGGTTTGCCCTCGAGAACTTCAATTCGGTAGGGCAGTGGCGCGATAAAGGTCCCGACGGTGCGCCGCTCGACGTCGCGGGCACGCTGGCGGACGGATCCCAAGTCAGCGGTCCAGTGGCGCTGCGGGAGGCTATTCTGAGGCGGCCCGACGCCTTTGTGACCATCGTCACCGAAAAGATGTTGACGTATGCGCTGGGCCGCGGGCTGGAGCCTAGCGACATGCCGGTGGTTCGCCGGATCGTGAAGAAGGCTGCGCAGAACGATTACCGGCTTTCTTCGATCATCACAGGAATTGTAGAGAGTGCGCCGTTTCAGATGCGCACCAAGTTGGAACCGGCTGAAACGGCCAGTACGCCGGCTGATGCCATCAAAGTTGCAGGTACGAAGAACGCAGCACGACTAAATAATCTTGCACGAGCAAATAAGGAGTAGCTATGTTCATTACGAAGAAGCATCTTTCGCGACGCACGTTCATGCGCGGTACCTTGGGCGCTACCATCGCACTGCCGTTCCTGGATGCCATGATTCCTGCGCTCAAAGCGGCGCCGAAGTCGCCGTTCCGGTTCGGCGCGGTCTACTTCCCTTGTGGCGTGTTTCCCACAACCTGGCATCCCGATGCGGAGGGGAGCGACTTCGTCTTCAAGCCGGTCATGCAGCCGCTGGAGCCGTTCCGGAATCAGCTGGTCACGGTCAGCAAGATGAAAGCGCCGTGGGGCGAGTCGGTGCACCTCGGCGCCAGCTCCGCGTTTCTGAACGGCGTTGGGCCTGCCGTCCGCCGCGACGGTCGGGGAGACTCTTTCGGAAAGATTGAATCGAAGAAGACCGTCGACCAGTTCATAGCAGATCAGGTGGCGGGCGATACGCCGCTGCGATCGATCGAAGCCGGCACCGAGGACATGGGGACCGCCGTAGGGGCCTGCGACGGTTTCGCCTGCACGTTCTTCAATACGCTCGCGTGGCGCGACGATGAGAGCCCGCTGCCGGTCGGGATCAATCCCCGCGTTACCTTCGAGCGCATGTTCGGCGAGACGGATTCCACCGAACGGCGCTTTGCGCGCCTGAAGGAAAAGCAGAGCCTGCTCGACTCGGTGACCGAGGAAACCGCGAAGTTGAAACGCTCTCTGGGCGCTCCCGATCGGGCCATCCTCGACGAGTATCTTGGCAATGTTCGAAACGTGGAAATGCAGCTCGAACGCATGGAAAGCCGTCTCGGCACCATCACCGGCAATCCGGAAGCGCCGGTGGGCTTGCCGGAAGCCTTCGACGATCACATGACCATTACCTATAACCTGATGCATCTGGCGTATCAGGGCGACATCAGCCGCGTCTTCACCTTCATGACGGGTCACGAGGCCAGCGACCGTGCATACGCCCACATCGGCATTCCCGAGCAACACCACACCATTTCGCATCATGGCGGCGATCCGGAGAAGCTCGCCAAGTACGCCAAGATTGCCACCTACCAAATCCAGAAGTTCGCCGATTTCATTGACAAGCTGAAGGCGACCAAAGAGGCCGACGGAAATCTGCTCGATCACTCGCTTCTGTATTGGGGTAGCGGCATGAGCAATGGCAACGCGCACGATCGCAACAATCCTCCCGCGGTGATCGTGGGCGGCGCGCAGGGCCGGCTCAAAGGCAACCGGCATATCGTCACACAGGATACGCCAACGGCGAACCTGCTGCTAGCGATGGCCCACTTGGGTGGCGTGGAGATCGACAAGCTCGGAGCGAGCAACGGCAGGGTCGATCTTTAAGGGCACTTTTCGGCGACGCGGCTCACGGTGGTGACGTTGATGCCGTCCGCGCCGCCGGCGCCGATGAGGAGGCCGGTTACCGCGACTCGCGAGCCGGCTAACGGATACAGGTTCGTCACGACGAACTTGAGCGCGATCGTTCGATTGCCTAGGGGCCTCGTCGCGTCCCCGCCGGGAGCTTGTTCCGCCCGCTCGGGCGTTGTCGCTCGCGTGACCACCCAGTCCCCTCCGACCTTCACTGGAACCCCTAGACAGCCCACGACGCGGACCAGCGCGCCGGCCGGGAGCTCCGTTCGTCCGTCCTGCTGCACGATCTGCACGTTGGCAATGTTATCGGTCCGAAGCTCGGTGTTTCCCGCAGGAAAGCCGTTGGATTTCAACATGAGTGCGACGATATCCCGGTAGCTGGATTCGCTGAGGGAGCGGGGGCTGCCGTTCGGCATGTTGGCGCTGACGAACTCCAGCAGATCCCCGACGCTTTTCAGCGCGAAACTCTTCCAGAATGGGTCGCCCACCAGAGGCGCCTTGCCTTCTGCCGCCAGCGCATGACAGCCCGCGCAGCTTTGGCCGAAGGCTGATACGCCACGGCCAGCTTGAGCCTCCGTGTACACACCGTCCCAGACGGTCCGAGCAGTCAGGAGAATTGGAGTGGCCGATGCGAGTAAGATGAGGGCCACGGGCTGCCACTTGGGTGGAACACACATGCCGTGCATTTCGTGATCGTGTCAAGTAACCGCAGCCATGTCAAGGCAGCTTTCATCTAAGGTACTGGCGTCGCGGTCGTAGTTGCCCGCGTGGCAACCCGTTTGCCGGCGAGCACGGTAGCACTCGGGAAGAGTCTCTGGCGACCGGTGCGTTTGTTGCCGTAATTATCGACGAATTCGAACATCCCCTCCCTGAGTTCCAGCACTGCCACGTCGGCCGGCGCCCCCACTTTCAGCGTGCCCCGATTGCGAAAAACCGGAAATGCGCGGGACGCAAGGACGGTCGCGCAGGCCACCACCTGATCGAGCGACATGCCCAGCATCAGGAACTTTGACATCACGTTCGGAAAGTCGATCACTTGGGCCGTGCGGCCTTCGGGAGTCCAGTCGGTCGAGAAGGTGTCCGGTAAGAAGCCTGCCTGGAGCACGCGTTCGGCAATATCCCACCGCAAATGGCCAGTGCGCCCATTGCCCAAGTCGAACAGGACACCACGGCGGCGGGCGGCCAGCACCTCTGGCAGAATGTGCCCATTGTCGTCGATGATGCTGTTCGGCGGTGGCGCAAACATATGCGTGACGATGTCACCGGGCTTGAGAAGCGCCAGAAGTTTGGGCAGCGGGGACACCGTCTGGCCCATGTGTATCATTACGGGCAGATGGAACGTCGATGCGACTTTTTGCGCCCGACTGAGCACCTCAAAATCGTTCGGGCCGGCGACGTCGCGTGACAATCGCGCCTTCACGCCGGCGATCACTTCGCGGTTGCGCTCGATTGCGTCGAGAGCCGCGGGTACGTCGGCGCGATTGATGTCCATCGTGTCGCCTTCGGGGATAATCCCGGCACGCCCGATGTTGATCAGGACCCGGCACTGTTGTAGTGCCGACTTGGCGACCGCTATGGCTTCTGCGATGTGATCGGCGCCCTGCGATCCCGCATCGATCAACCCCGTCACTCCGTCGGCCAGGCACAGCGCAGGCCCGTCCTTGGTGCGGGTCGCGTGAGTATGGATGTCGATCAAGCCGGGCACAACCAACTTGCCGCGCGCGTCGATGGTTTCGGCAGCATTGGCCGAGATCAAGCCCTCGATCGCCGCGATTCGGCCATCCGCAATCGCGACGTCACGGATCGCGTTCAGTTTGCGCGAAGGATCGACAACGCGTCCGCCCTTGATCACCAGATCATACTTGGCCGAAGCGGCGAGCGCGCAGCCAACGCCGGCTAACCCCGCGGCGGTCCTTGTGATAAATCGGCGGCGGTTCATCGTGAGCCCCTCTTCGCTTGTTTGAATTTCGCCCGCAGTGCTTCTCGATCGAGGCGTGCACCTTCGAGATATACAGCATCGATCTCCCGCGTGTTGCGGATGTTCTCCAGCGGATTCGCGTTCAGCACAATAAAATCAGCTCGCTTGCCCTTGGCAAGAATGCCGGTGTCCTTGATCCGGAGCACCTCGGTTGGCCTTGATGTGGAGGCGACGATCGCCTCCGCCGGTGTCAGTCCCAAGCCTCACGTACATTCCGATCTCGTGATGCTCCGCAAAGCCGTATGAATATTTGGCGGAAACGCCGGCGTCCGTTCCGAGCACAATTCGGGCGCCCGCCGCGATGTACTTTGGAAAGTTGTACTGGAGGTTTTCTTCGCGCTGGGCGAACTGTGCGCTGGCCGGCGACGAGCAAGCGGGGGAGGGCAGCCAGGTCTTACCCGCCTTGATATCGGCGACCACGCTGTCCGGCAGCACCTGTTCAATGAACCCATTATCGCCGTCGCAAAGCTCGGAACGATCGCCGAGACCCATCACCGGCGTCCAATACGGCCGTTTCGACTTGAGGATTGCGAGGAACTCGTCGTCGACTTTTTCGGCCATGAGCGTGTGAACCAGCACGTCCACACCGGCCTCGACCACGCCTTTCTGATCCTGCAGATTCGTGGCATGAGCATGGACAATCATGCCGTGCTTGTGCGCCTCCTCGATCAGCGGTCTGTAAACTTCGGCAGACATTTTCTTCATGCTCCCCCGCGTGTTGTCTCGATTGTCCACCCAGAACTTGAGCTCCTTGATGTTCATGGCCGCGATTTTCCGCACGGCCGCGACTGCTTCCTCCGGCGCTCGATACCTCATAGACGGCGTGCAACGGCCCGGTCCCCTGGATCAATAGCGCATCCGGACCGCCTCCCGGGGGCGCCATGCCTGCCGCGAAGAAGAAACCGGGCGGCCGGCGGAAATTTCCCAGCCAACTGGTTCCTGTTGGAACTCGATCGCGAAGTCGGTCGGCTGCTCGCCCATGGCCATGGTGGTGCCGACGCCATAGAACGCTTCGCGCTCCAGATGGTCGAGAACATTCTCCGGTGTGTGGTTCTCAACACTCCAACTCACATATCCTTCATAGCCCAGATGGGCGTGGATGTTGTTCATCGTAGGCATGACGGTCTTGCCGGTCAGATCGACATGAGCGGCTCCTGCGGGCGCTTTGATGGAGCCTCTTCGCCAATCGCAGTGATGCGTCCTCCGCGACGACGAATGCTCCGTTCTGGATCGGGGCGCTTGCGTCGCCGACGATCAAACGCGCGCCTTCATAGATTACGTCGCTCGACTGCGGATAGCCGGCAATCGATCCTAGTAAAGTAACTAAAATCCAGCTCGCCAGCATATTCCATGGGCAGCGACCCTTCTGGCGGATTTGCATGATGATCTCCCGGACGTTAGCAGTATATATACTCCTGCTCCCTCTCAGTTGTCTTGGCGCGAAAAGAAGAGAGCGCGTCCACTGAGCGTCGCCAGCTCAGGCATCGTCCGCAGTCCGAAAGCTGACCATGAGCGGTCTTTTGGCAACGTCGTGAGTGCGCTCTACAAATGAGGGTGATCCGACATTATCGGTAGCTTCCAAGACGGCGTTTCCGGCCAATGTCAGCATAGGGGACGATACAGGCGTTTTGATCGTTCGGTCAACACTTCGTTACTCATTAGTAATCCCGGATCAACTTCCCAAGACCGGACTTCGGACAGTAGCGCAGAATATTTCCTGCGGACTTATCGGCCAAACGCCGGGGTTTTCCAGCGATTAACTACTTGACGCTTTTCATCCACTTGAGGATCGGCCCGGTGACGCTTTCATCGGCCGTGTCGGGTGACATCACCTCGGAGATGTGGCTGTGGTCCTTGTATTCAACGTAGGTCACGTCGCGGTTCGCTTTCTTCAGCTCATCCCGCAGCGTCCCGGCGAACCCGATGATGTTGGGGGGATCGAGCTCTGCGACCGAGATCATGAGTGGTATCTTAGAACCCGTCAGCCCGGGCAGATTCGAACGGGCCAGTTGCGTGGCGGGGTCCGGAGGCGTCCCACGTGCACCGCCAAAACCGCGACCGCCCGGTCCGCCTCCGCGTCCGGCCGGCGAAGCGGGAGGTCCACCCTTCGGAGAGCCGCAGGGGGCGAATGCGGCGCCCTGCACCGGCGGCGGTGTTACCGGCAGAATGTCGAAGGCTGGTGGCGACATGAAGATCACGCCCTTGAGACCAAGGCCCTCGGTTCCCCAAAACTCGGAGTGGGCAACGTAGGTGCCGAGAGGAATGTTCCCGGCGGACTGCGACCACGCGAAAACCCGATTCGGATTCCCTTTGTGCTGTGCGATGTTTTTGTTCACCCACTGCACCACGAGGCTCGCGTCTTTCGCCGGATCGTCCCACGCCTCGCCGCTACGGCGCTGCATGTTCACTCCGACCATGCCGTTCTTCACCGCCCAGACCATGATGTTGTCGTAGAAAGCATCGCCGTTCGGACCACCTTGTTGCTTGTTGCCGGCCCCACCCGAAAGATAAACCAGCACGGGCCGCGATCCGCCACCTGTTTCCGGCTCGGCCACGTCGAGGACGTTCTTGGCGTCGGGCCCGAACGAGACGTCGCGGGTAAACTTCACACCCGCGTAAGGAGGCTTCGGCTGCAACGGCGCATAGAGCTCGGCGGTTTCCGGAACGCACACTCCCCGTCCGATCGCAATCAGCTTCGTCGCGATGTCCGGCGGCACCTGCGCCGGCAATGCGCCAGCCGCAAAGGCGGCCCCGATCACCCACCTGACCATTCGTTCAGTTCTCACGCAAACCTCCAGCGGTCATTGAGTATATCGCACGATGGATTCAGTTCGGCGTGGGTGCGTTCAATCGGTGACCGGCCGATCAGTGGCCACGGCCCGCGTTCGCAACCTCCGGGCCGAGTGGCTCGCGGAGCGCCATGCTTCAAGGGCGATGCCACACTCATCGACGCTTGGGCATCGCAGAAGAGCGCTTCCAGCGCGAGGACCGTCAAGGCGCGCGCCTTACTTCTTGGTGAGTTCGTCGTATAGCCTATCGTAAAATTGCGCGTTGAACTTCCAACCAAGATCGTCCGTCTTCACTTGGGAGGCGAGCGTTTCCTTCGTGGCACCGGCCTTGATCGCGTCTGAGGCGCGGCTAATCAGAGTCGCAAATTTCGCGCGGTACGCCTGAACATCGGCTCTGCTCTTCGGTTCGCCGCGGCCTGGAATCGCCGTCTCGAAATCCAGACTCAATGCTCCATCCAGAACTTGCGTCCATTCAACGGCACTCCCCCCATTTGCGAAATCGATGATGGGCGTATTATCGGTAATTTCATCGCTTATCATCAGGACCTTCAAATCGGGGAAGTACACCATCGTGTCATCACCCGTGTGTCCGCGTCCGTAGAAATGCGCCTGAACCACGGCGCCGCCAAATTTCAGATTGTAATCTTTGGCGAATGAGATCGTGGGCAGCCCGGGGATATCCTTTGTGCGTGGATCGGTCACCATGGCCGTTTTTAGAGCATCGAGCCCGATCACTTGGGCGCCTGCGTCGATGAACTTCTGATTATTGCCCACGTGGTCCGGGTGGTGATGCGTGTTGATCACGTACTTAACGGGCAAGTTCGAGACGGACTTAATCTCTTCCATCACGCGGTTGTAATTCTCGTCGCCCGGATTCTTTGTATCGACTAAAATAAGCCCTTCGGTTGTGACACGGACCAAGGTATTGGCGCCGCCGCCTGTAATCAGGTAAAGATCAGGCTTCAATTGGCGGATTTTTTCCACCGTCTGGCCCGGCCGGACACCTCCTGCTGCACTGCACCGCCAGCTGCACCTCCCGCCTGAGCCACATTTCCGCCGTCCGCCCCCTCGGAAGAGCCGCCAAGCACCGTGCGACCGCCCGCCAGTACTACGGAACGACCGTTGCACCGATTGGAGGAATCTTTCGCCAGCGCACCATCGATGGTGACTTCGTCACCCTCCTTTACCGAGTTGCGGCTCCAGCCCTGACGCAGCAAGACGTTGGGCGGACCCAATTCACAAGCCCATTCGGACACCTTACCCTGGTCGTCTTTCACGTTCAGGTAGACGTAAATGTGAGGATTCCGCCAGTCCACCTTCGTCACTACACCTTTGAGTGCGACTCGCTTGTTAGTGTCAAACTCCGCGGCAAAGGAGTGGTGCGCCCACAGCCGCGCCGTGGCCATCAGCACAAGACCCGTTAGGCAAAAAGCAAACTTGGTTTTCATCAGATTTACTCCTGTTATTTCCCGATCATGTGCGCCGGGTCCTGATTATTCTCACAAACGGCTTCCAGGAGCTCTGTGTCCGGCACCAGGTGCGGCGATTCGTGGACCTTCCACGGCCGGGTGTACGCCTTGGGGTCGTCGATCGTGATTTCGAGCGACATATGGCTAAAATCGATGCGGCGGTAGCGCTCAGTGAGGCGCAAAGCGTCTGTTGACGGGTGGCCATTGATGTCCAGCCAGGCCTTCCCGTTAAAACCGGCTGAATCGACCACGAGATCATCGCCCTCCCAGTGGCCGATGGAATAACCGGACCAGGCGGGGTCGGGATCTGTGGGAAGAGGCCGGCCGTCCATGAAGATTTCGCGGTGGCGAGCTCCCTCATACAGCATAATCACCTCTTCCCTGGCGGGAACGTCAACCAGCTTGAACGGCGAGGTGATTGTTTGCTTCTGGACAATGTTGAGCGGCAGGCATAACGAACTGGGGTCGTCTTTGCTTTCGGTGTCCCTGCGGCGTTTGTATTCTGTCGCCGCCCAGGGTTGGAATGGGACATCCTCTGGCTTTAGGTCCGCCGCGATGTTGATCATATACTTGGGGACACCGATCCAAACGCCCGTAAGGTCAGGCTTGCCATCGGGGCGTCGCGGAGTGGGCCCTGTCAGGATGGGCTTGCCGTCAGCGGTCCGAGGAATCCCCTTGGTGGGATAATTGAGCCATTGCGCCGCAGCCGGCCAAGACAGCAGCGCCGCGATGCCTAGTACATGTAAAACATTCTTGAGCTTCACCGATGACCTCCCAAAGGCTCTCGGAAAATTATACATGGCTCTGATTTCCTCCGGCGCGAAGTGGATATAGGGCTGATCATTCTTGAAACTATTTCGGTGCGCTGGAGTTCGCGTATACGCCAAAATAGACGCCCTTAGCAAGGACATGGCCAGCCATTGCTCTTGTCAGGTCCTCGCGCAAATTCAGACTAGGATCTAGTTTTACATCCAGACTGTAGAGTTCGAAGATATAGTGATGCAACACCGGCGAAGGGGTCGGAGGAGGGCTGGGACCGAAGTAACCGATTTTTCCGATTGCGAGCCGCGGCACGCCCTCAACGTACTTGAGCTGGACGCTTCCGTCCTCCAGCGCCTGGTTGTGCGGCACCCCCTCGGGGAGTCCAGCCGCCTTCGCCGGAATATTGAACATGGCCCAATGCAGAGTATCGTCCGGACCAGATCCGGCGGAACTGGACGCGGCCGGACGGGAAGGAACATCGGCGTCATGCAAAATGAGTGCGAGCGTCACCGCAGCGTCAGGGACCCCGCTCCACTCGATGGCTGGCGATGTACTTCCTGCCGGTGTGTTCGCATATTTCGGTGGAATCATCCCGCCGTCCGGAAATGCAGGGATCGTGATCTTGATGGGGGTGGGAACACGGGGACGGCCGCGTCCAACGTTGCTACCCTCCTGAGCGGCCATCGTGCCGAGACTTGCAACAAGCGCAAGCCCAAGCCCCAGATTGCGAATCGAACGTTGCTTCATGAGACGGTTACCACTTGACCCTAGAACAGAAATTTCAAGGCAAACTGAATCTGCCGCGGCGCGTTCACAGTATCCGTGATCTGCCCCGCGACGGGGTTGGGAAGGGCGCCGCCATTCGCAGCCAGCGTAAACAGGTTGGGATTGGGTAAGTCGAAATCGGGGTGGTTGAAGATGTTGAACGCTTCCACGCGGAACTGGACCGTCAAGCGTTCGTTCACCCTGGTGTTCTTCATTATGGCGAGATCGAGATCCCAGAAGCCGGGGCCGATCAGAGTGTTGCGTCCTAGATTGCCGAGTTCTCCATTGGGCGGCGCACTGAAACAGGCGGTATTGAACCAGTCGTTGACATTTCCGATGATCGGGTTCGGACTGCAGCCGGCCACGAGATTGGGGCGGCGAATGGAGAGATCGTCGATTCCCGTCTGATCGTATCCGGTGACGACGGAAAAGGGCTCGCCTTTGAGCGCGCTAAAGATGCCGCTGATCTGCCAGCCTTGGACGAACCGGTTTTTTTGAAACGGAAGCGCATAAACGACGCTGGTAACGAACGTTTGCGAGCGGTTGAAGCCGGAAGGACCGCGGTCAAATGCAGCGCTGTAAGGATCGGAAATGTCCTGGCCGGCGCCTTCGAGGCTGGAACTGGTTGATCCATCGTCCATGGATTTCGACCAGGTGTAAGAGACTTGTCCCGTCAACCCCTTGCTAAAACGGCGATGCAGACCTACCTGCAAGGAATTGTAATTGGAATGCCCCCAAGGCTCCTTCAGCGATATGTAGCTGTAGTCCGGATTCTGCCGCGGCAGCGGATTGATGGCCGGACCGGAAGAGAACGTGGGAGGCGCGAATACACCAAAAATCTGGTGACCGTCAGCAGCTATTTGCGGAATTGGCGCGTTGGAATCGTAGGATTCCACCAGGTGAACGCCTGCGGAGCCGACATAACCGACCGTTAGAACGTTTCCGCCCCACAGCTCGCGCTGGATATTGAGGTTGTACTGCATCACATACGGCGTGGTGCCGAAGTGATAATCCACGCCCTCCATTTCGGAAACGGTGGGAGGCGGAATGAATCCTCCGGTCGCGAAGGGAGTCGGATAGGTGGGCTGGATCTGAATGTTGATGGAATACGGCGGATTGAGCCAATAGTTGCCGGCGTAGAGGCGGGCGAGGATCACGTCGTGAAAGATTCCGAAGCCGGCACGGATGGAGGTCTTATGATCGGAAAAAGGATCGTAAGCGAGGCCGATGCGGGGATCGAAATTCTTGGTGGAAGGGTTGGACGCAAAGGCGTGGGTGACGGGAACGTAGGTTCCAAACGGCGCGTTGATGAGCGTCGTCATGGGGTGGTTCACCTCGGTGGGATTGCCTTCCCAGTCGTACCGTAAGCCGAGATTGAGGGTTAGCTTCGAAGTGATTTTCCAATCGTCCTGGAAGTACGGCGTGATGAAAAAGCTGCGGAAATCCTTGTAGCCATCGCTATCTCCCAAGGGTGGACCGAGCACAGTGCTCGCGCGGCCTTCGAGGAAACTCGCCAGGCTGGCGAAGCTCCAGGTGCCGCCGAGAAACAAGGACTGGCTGGTATTGTCCTGAATCCGATCGACCGAAACCCCGAACTTGATGCTGTGCGACCCGTGGGTCCAGAGGACGTCGTCGCCTTCGCTGAATTTATTGGTGTAGAAATTATCCGGAAGAAAACCGTTGCCGCCGATCCCGGTCAACCCGCCGACGTCCACCGTGCCCGGAACGGACCGGCCGGGGAAGAAGTTCAGCGCCGGCGTACTGCTGGTGAGACTCTGGGCTTCTACTGGGCGCACAAAACTGATTCGCGCCAAGTTTACCAGACTGGGTGTGATCACGCGCTTCCATTCGACGGTGGCGTAGTTGTTGCGTGTGATATCGGTCTCAGCCCACAGCGGGATGGGCGAGCCGCCGAAAGGATTCATGTAATTGGCGCGGTCGGAAACGTAACGGAAGAACACAGAATCCTTGGCGGAGATGTTGTAATCGACGCGTGCGAGAACGTAGTCTTCGTGGCCCACTTGGTTGGCCACTTCGGTGAGTTGTCCTGTTCCGGTGGGCTGGCCGGTGGCGGACAGAACTTCGGTGGTCGGCAAGGGGAACAGCGCCAGTGTTGGGGCGACGTTCGGACTGACACCGACAACACCGGAGGGCAGAATACCCATGTGCGCGTTCGCATCGGGAACCGTGGCTATCTGGCTCACGCCCTGGCTTTGACGCAAGCCTTCGTAATTGACAAAGAAGAATAGTTTGTCCTTCTTGATGGGGCCGCCCAGACTGCCTCCGTACTGATTTCTGCGGAACTCGGGCGGGCCGCCGCCGGGATTGGAGTTATCGAAGAAATTGCGGGCGTCCAAAGCGCTGTTGCGAAGGAACTCGTAAGCGGAGCCGTGAAAATCGTTCGTGCCGGATTTGGTCACCGCGTTGACGACGGCGCCGTTCCCGCCGAATTGGGCGCTATAGGTGTTAGTGAGCGTTTGGAATTCGGCGATACCTTCGATTCCCAAGGAAGTGCCGAGCGCGCCCGAACCGGTGCCATGATTGAAGAAGTCGGCGGTGTTGGTATCGTCAAGCAAGAAGAGCTGACCTTCGGGACGGGAACCGCTGACGGAATAGTTCTGCTGCGTTCCGTAGAAAGCGCCGAATACGCCGGTGGTTGCGGGGACGGGTGTTACGCCGGGTACGAGATCGAGGAGCGATTCGTAGTTGCGGCCGTTCAGCGGCAGCTCGCGCATCTGCGTCGGCTCGATCACCGTACCGACCGACGTTGAAATGGTGTCCACTCCGGAGACCTGGGCTTCCACTGTGATGGTCTCCTGCGACTGTCCGACGGACATTGCGAAATCGACCACGCTTTGCGCGCCCACGCTGAGAGTGATGCCGGTGCGAACCATGTTCTGAAAACCGGGCGCGGAAACCCGCACTTGGTAATCACCAACCGGCAGTTCGGGCACGCTATAGCGGCCTTGGACGTCCGTGGATGTGGTTTGCGCGACATCGGTTCCGGCGTTCCTGACCACCACTGTCGCGCCGCTGAGAATCGCGCCCGAGCTGTCGGTGACGGTACCGGAGATCGTGGCCGTGACTTGCGCATACACGTTCGCGAAAGCCAATAAGAGAATTACGCAGAGCCGCGCAGCATACACGGCTGCTATACTACTCGAAACATTCGAGTTCATTCGCCCCCCAGATTAGAGAAACTTGCGCAAGTCTATATCGAGATCGGGAGCTTGTCAAGGCTCATTTGACGCTAGAGTGACGCTAGATTGATGCTAAGTTGACGCGAATCGCTATCGGGCAGCGCCGAAATAGGTCAATCTGAGATTCTTCTCGCGGTACGATTAATGACGCCTGTCGCTCCCCGAGCAGGCTATTTCCACGATTCGATCGAACGGAGCCAGTTGCAGAGTCTGTTTTGGAACCACCCAAGGTTTCGTCAGCACCTTGGCATCCTCAACTGTCGCCTCAATCTCCAGTGTGTTGGCGTCCACGCGGCGATAGCGTTCGACCACGTGCAGGGCGTCGCAATGCTAAGAAACCCGCCCCTCCGCCCCAGATCCATGGGGTGTCATTAAAGTTAGTCTTATCGACCAAAAACGTATCGCCGTCCCAGCGGCCGATAGCATCGCTGCGGTTGGAAGGACGCACACTGTCGCGGTCGCCGGTCTATTGAGGAAAGAGGAGCGCTCTCGGAGAGTGTGGCCGTGGCCCATATGTTTGTCAACGTCATTCCTGAACAAGAACAACGTGACCTGTCAATTGCGACGGCCACACCTTGCCAGTCTTGCGCATACGAACCTAGTTTCCCATTCCGATGCTGTCAGCTAAAGTGCCCTGAGAATTCGAAGCTGAAGTTGTGGCTCCCCAAGGTCCAGGTTTCGCAAACAACTGCCCGACAGGCAAGTTGTTGCCTCTAAAGAACCAGCCAAAGCGGGGCAAAAAGGCAAACCAAGCGAAGTGACGGCACGCTACCCTAAGTTAAGAAGCTCATGCCATCCAAGAAACCCGAAGTGATGAGTCCGGCCGGACATTGGCCGCAGCTCCACGCGGCGATCGAAGCTGGCGCGGATTCCTGCTACTTCGGCCTGAAGCACTTCACCGCGCGCGCTAAGGTCGGGTTTGAGTTGAACGAGCTGCCTGAAGCGATGCGAACGCTGCACCGCCGAGGTGTGAGGGGTTGTCTGACGTTCAACACGCTCATCTTCGAACACGAACTCGCTGAAGCCGCCCGCGTTCTCGGTTTGATCGCCGAAGCCGGAGTTGACGCACTCATTGTGCAGGACATCGGCGTGCTCAAGCTGGCGCACCAGATTGCGCCCGATCTGGAACTTCACGCCTCCACGCAGACCAGTATCACCAGTGCCGAAGGTGTTGAGTTCGCGCTAGCCCAGGGAGCAAGTCGCGTCACATTGGCTCGGGAATTGTCTTTGGAGGAAGTGGCCACAATCCGCGCGAAGACCCAGGCCGACCTGGAAATCTTCGTGCATGGGGCCTTATGCGTGGCCTACTCCGGCCAATGCTTTTCGTCCGAAGCATGGGGCGGGCGTAGCGCTAATCGAGGCCAATGCGCGCAGGCCTGCCGGCTGCCGTATGAAATGCTGGTCGATGGCGTGCGGAAGCCGTTAGCCGACGCGCGTTATCTCCTCTCTCCGGGCGATCTGTCGGCGTTGCACCACATGCCGCAGATCATCGCCACTGGAGTGAGGTGCCTGAAAATTGAAGGACGATATAAAGGCGCCGATTATGTCGCGTTGACCACGCGGGCATATCGTCAAGCCGTGGATGACGCCTGGGCAGGCCGGCCATTGTCTGTCACGCCGCACCAGGAATTGGAACTCGAGCAGGTCTACTCACGCGGCCTGGGGCCGCATTTCATCACGGGTGTGAACCATCAGAAGGTGGTGAACGGCCGCGGCCCGCGTCATCGCGGTGTGCATATCGGCATCGTCACGGCTGTTCTCGATACCAGCGTGTCCGTCCAGCCGGCGGCGGCCCACGAAATTGCTCCGCTGAAAGCGGGCGATGGTGTCGTGTTCGATGCGGCCGATTGGCGCAGCCCGCAGGAAGACGAGGAAGGGGGACGGGTCTACCATGTGGCGTCCCAGCTTGACGGCACGCTCGAGCTAAGCTTCGCCAATAACGCAGTGAATTGCCGCCGGATTCGCGCTGGCGATCTGGTGTGGCGCACGCACGACCCTGAAGTGGATCGAGCAGCACGTCGATTCCTTGACCCGGTGGCGCCGGTCGCAAAGCAGCCGCTCACCGTGCACGCGACGGCCCGAGAAAATCAGCCCTTGCGTACTCGTTGGATGTTGCCAAGCGGGGTTTCTGTCACAGTGGAATCGCCTTGCGTGCTGAGCGCCGCACAGAATCGTGGGCTGAACGAAGAGACTTTGAAAGAACAACTCGGCAGACTCGGCAACACGCCGTATGAGCTCGCTCACCTGAACGCCGAATTCACGGGATCCGTTTTCGCGCCAGTATCACTGTTGAATCGAATGCGGCGCGAGGCCGTCGAAAAGCTTGAAGAACTGCAGTCGCGCCCTTTAGCCCGAGAAATTCATCCCCCTCCCAACCTTCGACGTGAAACGCGCGCGCCCATAGCCGCCGCAGCTCAACTCCACTTGCTGGTCCGCAGCTCCGAACAGCTCGAGGCTGCGATCGCCGCCCAGCCCGATAGCATCACCTTGGATTATTTGGATCTTTACGGCCTGCGCCCCTCCGTGCAACGCGTGAAGGCAGCCGGCGTGCAGGTTCGAGTCGCCAGCCCACGTATTCTAAAACCTGGTGAAAGCCGCATCGTGGATTTCCTCGTTAGCCTTCAATGCCCGATTCTGGTTCGTAGTTCCGGCATTCTCCAAACTTTGAAAGAGACCGCCTGCGAGCCGCTCATCGGCGATTTCAGCCTCAATACCGCTAACACGCTCACTGCCGAAGCTTATCTTGATTTGGGTCTGGAGCGACTCACTCCGACGCATGATCTCAATGCCGCGCAGATTTCTGCATTGGCCGGAACCATTGGCCCGGAGCGGCTGGAAGCCATCGCCTATCAACATCTCCCTGTCTTCCATACGGAACACTGCGTCTTCTGCCGATTTCTCTCCACCGGCACTACCTACCGCGATTGCGGTCGGCCGTGCGAACAACATCGAGTCGCCCTGCGAGATCCACAAGGCCGTGCGCATCCTGTCATGGCCGATGTTGGCTGCCGGAACACGGTCTTCGGCGCGGAGGCACAGGAAGCAAGTGCGCACATCGAGTCATGGCGCGCCGCCGGCATTCGCCACTTTCGTCTGGAATTCGTCCATGAATCGGCACATGAGGTTCAACAAGTCACTGCCGCGTTTCAGCGGTTTCTCGAGGGCAGAATCAACGCGGACCAGCTGGGAAATGAACTAGAGCGGATTGCGCCGGCGGGAGTTACGGAAGGAAGTCTCTTCGTGGCCGAGGACTTCGAGCGTTTTCCCATTTTGCAGTAGGATGGCGGATTTCCATAAGGCTGGATTGCTGCACGTGAGGGAAGGCCGCATTCTTCTCTGCCGCAAGAGGCACACGACGTCGTTGCTGATTCTACCGGGCGGCACACTGGAACCAGGAGAGACTGCGGACGAATGTTTGCTGCGCGAGTGCCGCGAAGAGTTGGGCGAAGTTGACGTCTCAAACCTTCGTTACATTGGCGATTACGAAAGCCCGGCGGCCGGACAAGATGGCAAAACCGTCAAGATCGAACTGTACGCGGGCGAGCTCGAAGGCACGCCTGCCCCGCACTCTGAAATACAGGAGCTGATTTGGTTCGGGCCGCGGGATGATGCTGCGCTGCTCGCGCCCAGTCTTCGCAATGTCATCTTTCCCGACCTGCGCCGGCGCGGTCTGCTGCCATCTGCATCACCCACCCCGTCGCAACGGGAAGCGTGGGCCAAATGGATCTCTCCGGAAACGCTGCTATCCCAGGTTTACAACACCGCTCCATATCTCAAAGATCTTGTGCCCGCGCCGGAACCTGGCAGACTGATCGAAATGGGCGGAACGCCTGATGGCTTCCTCCGCATCCTCGCGAGTTGGGAAAATATTCGTCGTCCCGATCTTCACCACGCGGAGCAGCTGCAGGATTATTTCGCTCTCTGCTTGTCTTGTCATCACGCCACCGTCGCCACCTTCGTGCCCACCGATGTAGATACGAAAATCCGAGGCATTGCCTGGCGCGAAACGTCCGATCCAGAAGTGCTGAAACCCATGCTGCGATTTGCCCTGGGTGCACGCGGCTGGACGGAGGAGGGAATCTCAACCCGATCGATTCGCGGCGTTAGTGGCCACAACGGCGAACATTGGAGTGCAATCGCAGGCGGGTTGGGCCGCATGCTGGAACTCGGCGACACCGCTTCGGCAGAGGAAGCACTGGCCGCCATCGAAGCGGAAATCGTCCGGGAACAAGCTGTTTTCGATCAGGTGGCCGGCGAACGCGACGGCGAGCTGGACTTGCTGCGGCTGGCGATGACGCTGGCCCACAACCGGGGCGACCTCACGCAGGGCATGGGCTTCTGGAAGAAGACGGTGGCGACGCTCCCGCTCATGGAACATCTCGCTACGCGAGGCCGCTTTGAGCTGGCCGTCCGCATGTATCAGGACACCGGACTTTCGGCCGAGGGTCACCGGCACTATCCGCTTCGCCCAGTGAAGGCGCTGCGTCGCACGCCGGCCACGCTGCTGCCACTGTGCCCTTTCCTGGACGATTGGGGTGGGGTGGTCGCCAAGCTGGAGGAGATCCACGAAGTGCTTGCCGCGCTGGTGCTGGGTTGCCAAAAGCTAAAAGGCCAGCAGGGTTACTACCGCGCGATTGCCGGCATGTATGCAGCATCGTCGGGTGCTTTCGACCGTGCTGCGTCACGTATGCCTAACGCTACCCAACGCCTGCTCCGCGCCGCCGAAATGCGCAAGCTGATTGACGTACCGCGCGTCTCATTTGAATCCATGATGCGCAAGCGGGCACGTGCTTCACTTACTAAGCTACGCGACTCCACATAGGACTCAGCGGCCCCACCCGGCGCTCCGGTTCCGCGAAGCTCGCTCCAGCAAGCATAATATACAAGAGGCAAGAATCTTGGTGGGCTCGTTCCGCGCCGAAAACGAGAACGACGTGACTCATATCGAAAGAAAGCAATAATGCTGACTGATGAACAGATCTCGGAATTGAGATCGCACTTTCCGATTCTCCATAAAAAGACCTACCTCTATAACTGTTCTCAAGGCGCCCTATGCGACGCCGTGGAAGCTGGCATGCAAAAATACGCAGCCAGCTGGCGGACCTCGTCGGCGCCCTGGGATGAATGGATGGAAAACTATGAAGCGTTGCGCGGCGCCTTTGCGCGCTTCATCAACGCTCAACCGGACGAGGTTGCCATCATCACCAGCGCTTCGGCGGGAATCAATCCGATCGCCAATGCGCTTCAGTTCGATGGACGAAACAAGGTGGTGATGAGCGAATACGAATTTCCCACCATGGGACAAATCTGGCTCGCCCAGCGCCCGCGTGGCGCCGAGATCCACTTTCTGGACGGCGTCAACAACACGGTTCCCACCGAATGCTACGAGCGGGCCGTGGATAAAAAGACGCGAATCGTGCCGCTCACGCAGCGTCTCGTTCGTCAACGGCTTCCGCTCGGACGTCGCGGCCATCGCGAAGATCGCCCACGCCCAAGGCGCTCTTCTTTTTCTGGATGGCTATCAGGATTGCGGCACCCGCCCGCTCGATGTGAAAGCGCTGGACGTCGACTTTTTCGTCACCGGCACGCTCAAGTATCTGCTCGGCCCGCCGGGGCTGGGTTTTCTCTATGTACGACGCGAGCTCATCCACACGCTCACGCCCACCATGACCAGTTGGATGGCCCAGCGCGAACCCTTCACCTTCAATACCAAGTGCCTCGATCCTTCGCCGGATGCCCGTCGCTTCGAGGGCGGCTCGCCTCCCATCCCGAACATTTATCTCGCGCGTCCGGCCATCGATTTGCTGACAGGCATTGGAATGGACAATGTCGCCGCGCAGATCGAACGGCTGACCGTCGCATTCCTGAATGGCGTTCGCAATTTGCGCATCGATTCCAAAACCCCGTCATCGGGTGTTGGGCCGCTGGTGGTGCTCCGCGCCAAGGATGCCGCCACCGTACTCGCCAAGCTCACCGCGCGCGGAATCGCCGTTTCCACGCGCCACGATGGAGTACGCTTTGCATTCCACGTATACAATACTCTGGAGGACGTCAACATCGCGCTGACGGCTCTCGAGGATAATCTGGAGCTGCTGGTTCGATCATGATGGGTCGATCATGATGGTACGGTCATGAAAATTCTTAGCGCCGGTTGCCGGGTGTATTCCGCCGAAGACGGGCAGTTTTCCACTCGCGGCAACTGGACGGCCCGAATGGTCATCTCCCAAAACAGCGGCGCCCAGCGCATCACTCAGACCGTAAGCGATTACGCCCCCGGAATGTCGCCGGCTGTGGTGAATCCAGTGGCCGAAGAGGTGCTCTACGTCGCGGCGGGCGTTGGGAAATGCCGCGTTAACGGATTCGAATACGCGCTCGGCTCTGGAACTGCGATTTTCGTTCCTCCGAGCGCGGTCTACAGCATCGAGAACACCGGCACAGAGACACTCCGCCTGGTGAGCTCCTGTTGTCCGGAAGACCCGCGGCGTCACATCGTCGACGATCCGCCGACGGCGCAGTCCGGCCAGCCGCCGCGATTGCTGGTGCATGAGGATCTTCGCGAAGACATTCGCGCCGGCCAGGACCGTCTGTTCCGTTACCTGGTCTATACCGACCTCGGCTGCAAACAGATCACTCAGTTCGCGGGATGGATTCCGCCGAGCAAAGCCCCGGTCCACTACCACACTTACGAAGAAGGCATTTTCATTCTGGAGGGCCACGGGATCGTGCACACCGACGACGAATCGTGTGAATTCGGGGCCGGCAGCAGCATTTACTTCCCCATAGGTGTTCGACATTGCGTGGAGAACCCGGGGACTTCCACCATCAAGCTGCTGGGCGCATTCTATCCGTCAGGTAGTCCGGGCGAAGCCTATGAACCTACCGAGCCGCGACCTGAGGGAGTCTGTGCCTCCCGCCGGCATCGAAACGCGCGAGCAGCTATCGCGTCAGCTCTCCTCAGGCCAGCTCAGTATGATCGCCATCGGCGGAGCCATCGGTACCGGGCTCTTCCTCGGCAGCTCGCTCGCGGTGCGCATAGCGGGGCCCGGCGTCATCCTCAGCTATCTGCTCGGCGCGGTGATCGCCCTGCTCTTCATGAGCGCTCTCTCGGAAATGGCGGTCGCGCATCCCACCGCGGGTTCTTTCGGAGTCTATGCCGAAATTTATGTGAACGCCTGGGCGGGCTTCGTCGTCCGCTACACCTATTGGGCCGCGCAATGCATTGCCATCGGTGGTGAGGCTACAGCCATCGCCGTTTACTGCCAGTGGTGGTTCCCGAATACTCCGAAATGGCTTTGGATTCTCGCATTCTCTGCCGCTCTGCTGTACGTCAACGCCCGTAGCGTCGCCAGCTTCGGCAGCTTTGAATATTGGTTCGCGATGATCAAGGTGGTCGCCATCGTTCTGTTCATCGTTATCGGTGTGGCGCTGCTCGCCGGGCTCGGCCCCGCGCCCGCCATCGGCTTCTCGAACTTCACCGCGCATGGAGGATTTCTCCCGGCCGGTTGGCGCGGCGTGTGGATGGCGATGGCGTTCGTGATCTTCAGCTACATCGGAACCGAAGTGGTCGCAGTCACCGCGGGCGAGGCCAAGGATCCCGAAACAGCCGTACCGCGCGCCATGCGATCCATGGTCGGCCGTCTCATTCTGTTCTATCTGGGGGCCATCGTCGTGCTGATCGGGATTGTTCCGTGGAACCAGATTCAACCTGGCTCGGATGTCACCGCCAGTCCCTTCGTGAAGGTGTTTCAGTTGATCGGCGTTCCGGCTGCGGCGCACATCGTGAATTTCGTGGTGATCACCGCCGCGGCTTCCAGCATGAACTGCAATCTGTATCTGGTCAGCCGCATGATGTTTTCGCTGTCGCGTGGCGGGTATGCTCCCGCTTTGTTTGGACGCGTTTCGGCGCGCGGCACGCCAGTGGCCGCGTTGTTCGTCTCAGCCGCGGGGTTGGCGATCGCGCTGGTGATTTCGCTACTGTATCCAGCGACCGCTTATGTGTATATGTTCGGGATCTCCCTGTTCGGCGGATTGTTTGTGTGGCTGATGATCTTCATCACGCATCTTTATTTCCGCCCCAAGTGGGACGCCTCGGGCCGCCCGCGCTTGCCTGTTCGAATGTTCGGTTACCCATACACCTCGCTGCTCGGAGCGGCCGCGATCGTCGCCATTATCGCAACCACCTGGTGGATCGAAGGGATGCGCGTAACCATCATTGCCGGATTGCCGTGGCTCGGCGTGCTGACGGTCGCTTTTTTCCTTGTGCGACGGCGCCCAGACACTAATCGGGCATAGTCGGCAGATCTCGCTAACGGATACCTTTAGGTATTCCGACGTTCAGGGAATTATTTCCGCGATTCCCGACCCGACATCTGGTCGAACGCCCCGTGGTGAGACTGAACTGGCGGAACCACGCTCTAAAGCTATGGCGTTATGGAGGCACAGAGAGAGCTGCTGTGAGGTATTGGTGACAGATTGTATCCAGGTGACCTTGGCCGGTAAAATGCTGCTTCAAAGGCGAGGTGATGAACATGAAACAGCTTCTCCTAGGATTTATGTGTGCAGGTGGATTTTTGATGGCCCAGGAGGTTACTTATACGTACCAGCCAGTGGAGCCGGGACAGCAGCCGGCACATTTGTCGTATGACGCGCGGATCGCGCTGCGCACGCAGTCCCCGCCCGTGAAGACCCACAGTCCCAAACACGCCGACCGGCCCAGCAAGTACATCGTGACCGAGAACAAGACGACGATCGTCGCCACGAAAGTGTGGGGCCAGTAGGGCATGCGATAGCCGGGGCTGAGTAATACGAATCTCAGCCCCTGGTCACCCGGCAAACTTTTCGCCGAACATGGGAAGGCCGCTCTTGGATGACTCACGGGTGGCCTCGTGTTGAATCACATCCCAATGTTCGACCAGGAGACCGTCCTTGATGATGACGATATCCGCCGCGATCCAGTTAACGGGGAGGCCGAAGTTCGCTGAGTCATCTTTGTTCTCCTTTCAAACCAGGCTGTCTGAGTATCTAAGGTGACAGCCCGACTCCGCAGTTAGGACTGCATCGACCAGCGCCTGGGCAATTTTCGGAGCGGGATTGACACGGAATCGCTTCGGAAGGACGGGCGCAAGGACATGTGCAAATTTCAGCGCAGGCCTCTCGGCGAAACGAAACTCGTCGCGGTCTCCCTCGATGATGTTGGGCCGCAAGATAGTAAGTGACCTGAAGCCGATCTCGCGAACATCTCGTTCGAGTTCACCTTTCACCCTTGCGTAAAAGAAGGACGAATCGACCGATGCTCCGATGGACGAGACGAGTGCAAAGTTCTGTGTGCCGGCTTGGTGAGCTAATCGTGCAAACGACAACGGGAGATCGTGATCGACCGAATGAAAGGCTTCTTTCGATCCTGCCTTCTTGATGGTCGTGCCGGTCGCGCAGATTGCAGCGTCGGGTGCCCACCCTGCCACCTCCCGCAACAACAGCTCCAATTTTGGAGCCACCGGGTTCATCAGCTTGTCCTGCTTCGGCAGTGGTTTCCGGGTTGGCGCTATGACCTCTGTGATTGCTGGCTGTGCGAGACCCTGGGCCAATGCGTTCCGCCCCACCAATCCCGTTGCTCCGAGAATCAGGACCTTCATGCCGAACACCTCGTTAAGCCGAACTGTCTCAGATGAAAATCCACTTGAATCTGGAGGAGCTTGCCCCATTCTTTTGGTGTCATCTTGCCGAACATAGGATGCGGCTCCCAGGCGTCGGCAGTTCTAGCATTCCAGTCAGCCTCTAAGATTTTCAGCAGTTGTGCCTTTTCGTGCGCGAACTCAAACCTCTCCGAATGCGGCATTTTGAAGCCGGCCGGCAGGCGTAAGCCCACAGGCTGTTCCGGAAACCAACCGCCTGTCAGTCAGGTGCCAGGAATATCGCACAAACAGATGTCCGGCCTTCCTGAAGAAGAGGAGTAGTTCTACGATAGTATTCACATATGCCGCCATCGTTGCCGTCGACGTTTGTACCCCAGACGGTGTCTAGCCCGGAGGGTGCCGACATCTTCGTGCGATCGGGTGGATCAGGGCCTGTGGTTGTACTTCTCCATGGCTACGGCGAGACCAGCGATTCCTGGGCTCCGCTCGCGGCCGATTTGGTCAAGAACTACACTGTCGTCGTACCGGATCTACGCGGAATTGGCCGCTCGTCCCGTCCTCCCGGAGGTTACGACAAGAAGACTCAGGCCGCCGACATCAGATCAGTCGTCGTTTCGCTTGGACACGATCGGGCCTCAGTAGTGTCGCATGACATCGGCATCATGGTGGCGTATGCCTACGCAGCGCGTTATCCAGACAAGGTGGAGCGTCTCGTCGTCATGGACGCCCCGATCCCTGGTATTGCGCCTTGGAATGAAATTGTGCGCAATCCATCGCTATGGCACTTCTCCTTCCACGGACCCGATGCCGAGCGGCTCGTACAAGGACGCGAGCGGATCTATCTCGATCGCATCTGGAATGATTTCACCGGCGATCCCACAAAACCTGACGAGTCTACACGTGCGTATTACGCGGCGCAGTATGCGGAGCCTGGAGCAATGCGGGCGGGCTTTGCGCAGTTCACCGCCTTTTCGCAGGATGTGAAGGATAACGAAATCTTCCAGCAAACGAAGCTGACCATGCCCTTACTTGCGATCGGCGGCGAGAAATCTTTCGGAGCAACCCAGGCTGTCGTTATGCGCAACGTCGCCGTGGATGTAACCGAGGCGGTGGTGCCCGGCGCCGGCCATTGGCTAATGGAAGAGAACCCAATGGCTACTATCACTCTGATTCGAGATTTCCTCGAACGCCAGGCTTTGGCGGCCGCGCCGGCGGCGAGTCGGGACTAGCCAGTTACGCTGCTGTAATCTGTTTGAAAAGTCTTCATTGCATCATGGAGTATGGCTTGTCCAGAGCGGCATCGCCTGGCGCGCGAATACCGCAAGAGTGTTGACAGCTTTCGAGACGCTGTATTCGCCACGAAGGGTCTAAAAGGTCCGGAGTATGAAAGCGCCTATAGGACGAGCGAGAAGTTGCGACTCGCAGCAGAGCAAGCCAGGATTGCCCTTGAGCACCATCGTTCCCTGCACAAGTGTTAAGAACCGGCGGAATGGGGGAACCAGTCGGCGTTGAAAACCGTCGGCTACCCAAGATGGGGTATTTCTCGCGCAATCCTTCGTGGTAGTAAAGGAACACTCCATTGCGTGACGAATTCCTTTCCGCGATGCCCCAGACTACTAGCGAGGGACGGACACACGTTACTCAGGAGGAAACTTTCATGCCTACAATCACGACCAAAGACGGTATAGAAATCTACTACAAGGACTGGGGTAAAGGACAGCCTATCGTTTTCAGTCATGGATGGCCGCTCAGCGCGGACGACTGGGACAACCAGATGTTGTTCTTCCTGTCGCATGGCTATCGCGTTATCGCCCACGACCGCCGTGGCCACGGCCGCTCAACTCAGACCGCCGACGGCCACGATATGGACCATTATGCCGATGACCTGGCGGCTCTTACGGCGCATCTTGACCTCAAGAAAGCGATTCATGTTGGCCATTCAACCGGTGGCGGCGAGGTGACTCACTATTTGGCTCGGCATGGCGAAAGCCGGGTGAGCAAGGCAGCACTGATTAGTGCGGTGCCGCCACTGATGGTGAAGACGCCGGCCAATCCGCTAGGCCTTCCCAAGGAAGTGTTCGATGGTCTGCAGGCGCAACTCGCCGCGAATCGGTCGCAATTCTATCGCGACCTGCCGTCAGGGCCTTTCTATGGCTACAACCGGCCGGGCGCGAAAGCTTCCGAGGCTGTCATTGAAAATTGGTGGCGCCAGGGCATGATGGGCGGCGCCAAAGCGCACTACGACGGTATCGTGGCCTTTTCCCAGACCGATTTCACGGAAGATCTCAAGAAGATCAACGTTCCGGTGTTGGTCATGCATAGCGAGGACGATCAGATTGTGCCTTATGTCGCCGCCGGTCCGCGGTCCGCTCAGTTGCTGAAGCACGCAACGTTCATAAGCTACAAGGGCTTCCCGCACGGCATGCCCACCACCGAAGCGGACACGATTAACGCCGACCTGCTGAACTTCATCACAACTGCTGCGACCGTCGCGGCTTGAACATTTCCCCGGCCCTCGCTGTCGCGGAGGCCGGGAACCGCGACTTAGTACGATCGCTCTGGCTGCGCCTGCGGGTCTCTAACTGAGTTCCGTTGAGCCCCGTCGGGAACGATGCCCAGTTTCTGCATGCGATGGAGTAACGTGGTGCGCGCCAATCCCAGGCGGGCGGCAGCGCCGCGATGCCCTCCCACAACCCAATTCACTTCTCTGAGCGCTTCTAGAATGTGAGCGCGCTCCGAATCCGCGAGCGTGAGGTTGGCTCCACGCGTTTGCGGCTCCCTAGACAGTTTGAGGTCACCCAAGGGTGCGCAAAGGAGCGGTCCGGAAGTCAAAATTACGGCCCGTTCGATAAAGTTTTGCAGCTCGCGAATGTTGCCCGGCCAGGTGTGCCGTTTAAGAATCTCCATGACCTCATCCGTGACGGCGGGAATCGGCTTATTCATGCGGTCGGCGAACTTGTCGATGAAGTGCCGTACCAAAGCCGGAATGTCCTCCAGGCGCTCCCGCAAGGGCGGCAGGGCAATGGGGAAAACGTGCACCCGGTAAAACAGATCTGAGCGGAACCGGCGCTCCTGCACCATCTGGGAGAGATCCCGATTGGTGGCCGCCACGATGCGAACGTCAACTCGAATGGTGCGTGTGCCGCCGAGCCTCTCGAATTCCTGTTCCTGCAGCACCCGCAATAATTTGGGCTGCAGCTCGAGCGGCATGTCGCCGATCTCGTCCAGAAACAACGTGCCCCCATCGGCTAGCTGAAAGCGCCCGATGCCCGCGTTCAGCGCACCCGTGTAGGCGCCGCGCTCATGGCCGAACAACTGGCTTTCGATAAGCCCACTCGGAATCGCCGCACAGTTCAGTGTGACGAATGGCCCGTTCTTCCGATGGCTCTGGTCGTGAACCGCTCTGGCAATGAGTTCCTTGCCCGTTCCGGTCTCTCCCTGAATTAAGACAGCGGAGTCGGTTGGAGCCACCATGCGGACTGCGTTCAGGGCTCGCCGGAGGCCCATGCCGGAGCCGATCAGTTCGTTCTCGGACCGCGAAGGCCCGTGCCGGAAGCTTGGCATCGCGCTCGCTATAGTAGCCATCATCGTTGATTCTCCTGTGCGTTCTGTGATTCGTGCACTTTCAATCTCGATGTCTTAGTTTGACGCCACACGCCCGCAGAAACATCACGCTATCGGACGCTTTTGCGCTACCACTCTCGGAGGTTGAACGAGATAACTCAATAGTGGTACCGCGAGCTTACGCAAAACTACTGCGGCGAGGGCCGCCGAGGACCTTGAGGAATGATGATTTCGCGTCGCCCAAATAGCCGGGCATCCAGAGAAAATGCTCCCGGCCCCAGGAGCACGATGGCTACCGTCATAATTGCCGCGAAGACCAGCGATAGCTTTGCGTCAAACAAATTGGGGGACGGGGCCGGCAAGATGGAGAACCCGACGCCGAGCGCTTCTAAACCGAAGAGTACGCCGGCGACGGGCGTGAGGATGCCGATCAGCAATGCCGCACCGGCCATGAGGCCTACGATAGCCCCAAGCCATATCCCAGGTGTGGAATCGGCGCTGTACGCCAGATAAAATCCGCCCTGAAGCAGCGCTGTGAGACCAACGGCCGCGCGCAGCAACAATAGAGCTACCCCAGGCCATCCCCCCGGAAAGGCCGAAAAGAAACGTTGCAGGTGGACTTCCTCTGCTTTCTTTATCCAAACCTGCTCCTACGGTAAAGCATGCATGCAGAACATGAATCCCGATAGCTCGGAATCTTTGCCTACCACTATGGTGTTAGTAGTATTAGGCGCGAGGGGCTTTCATAGCTGTATGATGCCCCGGCGAACTGCGATCGCAACCGCCTCCGTTCGATCGCTGGCGCCCAATTTCTCCATAATGTGCTTGACGTGAACCTTGACGGTTTCCTCAGAGATGAAAAGGCGTTCCGCGATGTCGCGATTTCGGTTTCCGCCCGCGATATGGCTCAGAACATCGACCTCCCGGGTGGTCAAGGCTTCGTCGCTCAGGTGCTCGGCCAGATGGCTGGCCACTTCAGCGGACACGCGCTTCTTGCCTGCGTGCACCTGGCGGATCACTTCCACGAGCTCGCGGGGAGGAGTGCTTTTGAGGATGTAGGCTCGCGCTCCCGCTTCCAAGGCCCGCTGGATTTCAACGTCGCCCTCGAATGTTGTCAGCATGATGATGCGAGCTTCGGCGAACTCCGCGCGGATGGCGATCATGGTGTCAATGCCGCTGATGTCGGGCAGGCGAAGATCCATTAAAGTTATGTCGGGACGATGCTGGCGATACATCTGCAAAGCTTCGGCGCCATTCGAAGCTTGAGCTACTAACAGCATGTCGGCTTGGTTGCCGATGACGGCCGCAATACCCTCGCGGAGCAAAGGGTGGTCATCGACGCTTAGCACGCGGATTTGGGTTGCATCGGTCACACTCATTCTTTACTCCCTGTCATGCTGGTTCCGTTCTTTAATACTGGAGGCGCTTCCGTCGGCTTACGCGAAGTCAACCTTGAAAACCATCCTGGTCGTCTAGAAGTCTGAGATTTAAAAGCAATATGGCCGGGGACGGAAAGTTCCACTTCCGTGCCCCCCGTTGACCGGCTCCAAACGTGGAGCTTGGCGCCGATTCTGTCGGCTCGTTCGCGCATGCCGGGCAGGCCCCAGTGTCCATCCCGTCCAGAATGCAGCAGCAGAGGATCGATACCGCATCCATTGTCGCGTACCAATATTCGCAACTGGCTGGACGCATATTCCAATTCTATTTCTATGCTCTTTGCTTGAGAGTGACGGAATGCGTTAACCAAAGCTTCGCGGCCAATGCGGTAGACCTCATCGCGCAGGACCGGGTGCAACGGGCGCGGCTGGCCACTTACAATAACGCGAAAGCCAACGTCGTCCTGAGGCTCCAGGTCCGCTTGGACTCGGGCAAATGCCTGTTCGAGATCGAGCGATCCGCTATCGGACGAGCGCAGACCTCGTACTGCGTTCCGGCCCTCTTCGATCACCTGACCCATGAGGAGAAGAACGCGGCCCAACGACGTCTTGGCCGCCGACTCCGGTGGGAGGCGATCGACAGCCACATGCAGTTGCATGGATGCGCTGAGGAAACCTTGCAGCAAAGTATCATGCAGTTCTTGCGCGATTCGAGTGCGTTCGGCGAGCCGTTCTTCAAAGCGGAGGTTAAGCTGCCGGGTGAGCTCACGCAGCCTTAGACGATAGATAGCCAAAATGCCAAGTGCACAAGCGAGTACGACACTGAACCGGAACCACCAGGTTTGCCAGAATAGCGGCTCGACCTCAAATTGGATGCTACCCTCGTTGTTGCTCCAGACCCCATCCGGATTGCTTGCAATTACCCGAAAGCGATACGAGCTGGGAGGCAAATTTGTGTAAACCGCTTCTCGTGTCGCCGTCGGCTCGCTCCAACCGCGATCGAATCCCTCGAGCCGATAACGATGGCGGACCCGCTCCGGAACCGTGAGACTCAGACCGGCATACTCGACCGTGATCCTTTGCCGGCCGCCGGGAATGTGGATGTCGCCTAGCAGACTGATGGGCTTCCCGTCTGCCGTGATCGCCTGGATGTGAACGATGGCAGGTGTCGAATTAGTCCTCAGCCGAGCGGGATCAACAACCGAGATGCCCTTATCTAAGGAAAACCATATTCGTCCCGATGAATCCGTGACGACGGACCGATGTCGCTTTACGCCTTCTACGCCACGCAGGCCGTCCGCGGGTCCGTACTCGCGCACATCGCCGTCGGCTAGCGGGCCATGCAAAAGTTTGTCGCGGTTTATGCGCAACACATGATTTGAAGTTGCCATCCAAATCGATCCGAACTTATCTTCGGCCATGCCCAGGACCCTCTCCCGCAACGCTGCGGGAACACCGGCGGGAGCTTCGAAATGACTTGGACCTCGAAAGGCGATGCCGGCTGCGGTTCCGATCCAGAGCATGCCCGCCGAGTCCTCGAGAATACAATCAATATCATCCGACGGCAGGCCATCCTTGGCGGTGTAGGTTTGCCACTGGTTTCCGGCGAGAGCGCTTAACCCCGTCGGCGTCGCGAACCACGTCGTCCCGCCGGAGGCTTCCAGTATCGAGACCACGGTATTCGATGCCAGTCCGTCAGCGGTAGTGTAGTTTGTGAACGTGCCATTGCTGAGCTTGCTCACGCCTCCGCTGAGGGTACCAGCCCACACGGTTCCTCCGCGGGTTTCATAAACCGAATAGATGCTGTCCTGTGCGAGGCCATTAGCTTGGGTAAACGTTTCGGCGCTGAACGAATCGCCCGCCGCTCGAAGTTGAGTGAGCCCTCCCCGCCGTCTGCCGAGCCAGAGCTCGGAATCGCTCCCGGCGATGGTGTAAACCACGTCTTTGTCCAATCCGGCAGAGTGGACTTGTCCGTGGTTGCGGTCCTTCATCCACATTAGGCCGCCACCCGCGGGCGGGAACCACATACGATTCTGTGCATCGACGAACACCGGATTGCTACCGTCGGTAGGCAAGCCTTCGGGAAGAGAGTAGGTCACAAAAGCGCTATCGCGGAGGCGCTCAAGTCCACTGGCGCTTCCTATCCAAAGATTTCCTTCGCGATCTTCGAAGAGGGCCGTTACGGCCTCAGAGTCGTTCTCATGCAGGAATGCGACGCCTTGGGCGTTGAACCTGAGCAGGCCGCGCGAATCGGTGCCAACCCAGAGATTTGCGTCATGATCTCGTACCATCGACAGAGCTTGAAAGTGATTAAGTGATGCCGGGAGGCCGGAACTCGTGAGGTCGCTTCCATTCCATTTCACGATTCCGTTATCGGTGCCCACCCACAGGTCGTGACCGGCTCCGGCTAGCAAACAATTAACCTTTAGATCCGGCAGACCAATCCTGATGGCCGAGGTTTTGCCCGCACCGAGACGGAAGAGACCGGCATCGCGAGTGCCTGCCCAAATGACGCCATCCGGCGTTCGAGCGAGCGCCGTCACGGGCGACCGCGGCAGATCCCGGGCGGAAGCGAACTTTTCAGGCGCGCCACCGGTAAAGCCAAAGGCGCCATTCTCCATTCTCCAGGCCAATACCTCGCCGCGATCGGCAGTGATCATTGCCGAGATATCCATGGCGGCCTCAACATCGGAGGAGGCGTTTTCAAACACGCCGTTGCGGTAACGCAGCATGGTCAAATCTTGCAATCGTATCCACAAGGAGCCGTCTTTGGCGGCCGCTAACCCAAGAACGCCGGCGATTGTGAATGATCCCGATTCGTCCTTGATCAGGCGGAAGTTCCAACCGTCGAAACGCAGCAGACCTCCTTCGGTTCCGATCCACAGATAACCGTCGGAAGTCTGAGCAATCGAATAGACAGGCCCGCGAGGAAAGCCTTGATCAGCGCCCCACCGGTCGCGAATATACTGCGACATCGCGCGGTTTGGATCGATGGAATACGCGGTATTCAACAGAGCCATGCCGAAAACAAAAGCCCGCAGGTTGATGATGAGCCAGCGGTGACCGGCGACCCAGTCAAGGAAGGAATTCGAACTTCTCAATGATTACCTCGGCCCCTTGCCGTATAGGGTTATTCGTGCCTTCAAAGTTGTATAGGTTCAAGTGAATTCTCTCATTGCCGGGAGAGGGAACTCCGGACGTGAAAACATGTTCGGCTACCAAATCCAATTTTCTCTCCGATGACGACCCGCGAATGGTCTTGAACGTAGCTTTTCCGGGTTGCCAGTCAATCGTATAGGTGAGAGTTCCTTCGGGCGCCGTAAACCGCACCGTGTTCGCGGGGACGATGTACGGCTGGATCACATATTGCGCATTCTTGTCCGCCGGCTCGCCCCAACGGCTGATTTCGATGTCCATTTCGCGTGTGGGACCGTCCTCGTCCCAGGTAAAGAGCGCGAACACAGCGGCAGGTTCCAGACGAGAAACGTCAGCCACCACAAACCTGTACGATCCGTATCCGAGGCTTCGGGAAAGTTGAATTTCCGAGCCAATCCAGCGTTCCGCGTGCTTAACGATGCGGAGATGAAGCTGTCCACTTTCATCTGTCCATGCGTTTGCCGGGTCATAGAAGTTCTCCGATCCCGGGGGAGCGATCGAGTTTTCTCGTATTTTCCACTGGTATCCGCTGAACTGAAGCGTTTTTGCGGGACGCGGAGGACCACCTGGCACCGTGGCAGCCGCTAGGACCGGGCCGCCCTTCTGGGGCAAAGAGGTCATGGTAGAGGATGGACGGTATCGCGAATCGACCAGAAGCGCGGCATAAGAAAATCCGGGGTGGATTGAACTTTTCCAGGTTGAATCTGGTTGAATCTCGGTAAAGGGATGGGTGGCGAAGGGTTGTATCCACCATTTGCCGCTTCGGGAGAACAGCACGATGCGCTGGCCCGGGCGCGCCCCCGTGACGATGCCCTGTATGGTTTCGAGCACGTCCTGGGTACCCTCGCCGACCGGGGGGACTTGGGTGAACACGATGGTGGGCTCCTGTTGACGCCAGTTTCGGCAGGCGCTCAGTAGCAGACAAGCTATCGTCGCAAGAAGGAAAGTCAAAACAGTTTGCGGACGAAATGGTTGAGGCATCTGAGGCGCTTCAGAAATAGAGTTTCAATCCAATTTGCACCTGCCGCGGCTGATTGGCCTGGGCCGTGATCTGACCAAAAGTAGCATCACCGACGTTCGTATCGGGAGAGGCGAACTGGACGCGGTTTAGTACGTTGAAAACTTCCAGGCGCATCTCCAGGCGCGCCCCTTCGCGAAACCTCAATGGTAGCTCTTTGAACATGGATGCGGTCAGGTTGTCAGTGCCCGGTATCCGCGCATTCGACAGGACGCGCGGCGCATCACCATCGCTGTAGGGAGCGGGCTTCACAGCCACCTGCGGATTGGCGAAATACTGATTCAAATTGCCGGTTCCAGCCACCTGGAGCGGGGCCAGCAGGTCGGGATATTGATTACCGTACGTCGGCAGACTAGTGCTACAGCCGCCACACAGAAAGAGCTGCGCGGGAAGCCCGTTGTCGATTCGATAAATGCCGTTGACCTGCCAACCGCCCAACAGCGCGTCAGCCCATTCGCTCGCGTTGGATCCATACTTCCGATGGCGTCCGAACGGCAATTGGTAAACGAAACTCAGTTGGGCGATTTGCGGAATACTGAACACCGAAAGTGCACGGTCCAGGCGCAAGTTGTTAGGATCGCGTGCAGCCGATTCGCTAGTGGTGGAACCGCCTGTTAGAAACGAATAGCCGCTGGACCCAAGGGAAGAATCGTCGATGCTCTTCTGGAATGTGTAGGAAAACAGGAACTGTAGTCCTCCCGAGAAACGCTTTTCAATCCGAAGTTGCGCCGCGTTGTAAATCGAACTGGCCCATGGAACGAAGCTGCTGCTGATCCCCGATGCGGATCCATTGCTGTATTGAGGAAACGGCACGAGCAGTTTCCATCTGGGAATCGTGGGTCCGGATAAATCTGGACTGTCTGGCAGGAGCCCCTGAAACGGGTTGGAGACTTGCTTCAGGTAATAGGAGGGATTGGTTCGAAATGCGGCGGCGACGTTCGGAGGCAGCGCGTCAAACTCGTTCCCGTATCCCATGGCGTAGAGATGCGTTCCTTTTCTGCCGATGTATTCCGCGTCAATCAAAACGGACCCGGGAAGTTGATGCTGGATACCGAAGCTCCAGGATTGCTCCTGGGGTACCTGATTGAGGCTTCGAATTGGGATGTTGCTCAGCGCTTGGCCCATCAGCGTGGATGAGCCTTCCCGACTACCCATGGCCGTTTGGATACCGAACGGAAACGGATTGCGCAGGAATTCCAGAGGAAGCCACGGCTCTGAAGGGACGTTGTTGACTCCGGTAGTAACGGCATCGTAGCCGAGAAAGCCTCCGGTAACAGCGTTGCCAACCACTCCGAGATCTGAAGGATCGTAGTACATCCCGTACCCACCACGCAGCGTCGTGTGGCTGAGAAGTTGGTAGGCGAAGCCGAACCTTGGACCAACCTCGCCCCAGTACGTGTTGAACTCGTTTTTCGGATTCCCGTCGACGCCTACGTACTCAACCGCACCATGCAGATTCAAACCGGGGACCGAGAGGGGCGACGCGGCGGACGGATCGAAGTAACTCATCTGGTTGTGGCGCTCGGTTCGCGGGGTTTCCACGTCATAGCGGAGTCCGAGGTTCAGCGTCAATTTTGTGCTTATCCGCCAGTTGTCTTGAATGAATCCACCGATCTGGTAACTCTGCGTGGAGGTGAACGGCGGGATCTCGTATTCGCTAAAGCTGTTATCGACATAGCCAATCATCAGGCCGGCCAGCGCATCACCACCCACGCCGGCCGTGCCGGACGCCGTGCCACCGCTGGTAAACGCGAAAAGTCCGTTGGGCGCTCCCGCTTGAAGGAAATTGATCCGGTGGCGCCGCAATTCTCCGCCGGCTTTGATCTCGTGCTTGCCGGCGACATGATCGACGGATCCCACCAAATGCCCGGTTTCACTGGCGAATTTGAGAATAGAATAGGCCTGTGCGCCAATGCAGCCGTTGAAGCCATTGCAACCGTACGCGCTAAAAAGCCAGATGGAGGGTGGTGTCAGAAAACCCGAGGTATCTATGTAGGATGGCATCCCCAGGACCTTGGATGGATCAAAACCGCCATAGGATGCGGCCACGCCATCGGTGGGATACCAGTTGTGGCCATATCCCAAGGAAACGCTCATCAGCGTGGCAGGACTGAATGTGTGCACAAGGTTGAAATCGCCAATCAAAGCGGAATGTTTGGTGAGGCCTTGCGTGTTGGTGTCGTATACGGTGCCAAAGAAGTTCGGATTTTCGCCGGCATCCCATTCGTGGGAGAATCGCACATTCGCAGTGGTCTTATCGCTGAAGTGCTGATCCAGTTTGATGTCGAACGATTGCTGGTTGTAAGGGCTCGAAGCGGTCGCAACCCAGTTGTGATACGGGTCGTAAGCGGGCGTTCCGACATTCAAATTCGGAAGCGGAAAAGCCTGAATCAGCTTGGCGCCGACGGGATCGATCAGGTTCCCGGGCTTGTCAGGAAGATTTCCCAAGCCGAAAGGGATGTTGGGATTTCCGGGGCTGATATAGGTGGCGAGGTTGTCGAACGGGATGGGCGCCCGACCGGTCGCGGTGTTTTCCGCATCCGGCTTGCCGGTGTAAGGATCGTAGATTTGGCCTGCGGGATTGGAACAGACACCGTTCGAATTGAACGTACCTCCTACGCGCGGGCAGAGCTCCCCAAAATTGCCGCCGCGTTCGGCCGCATCTGGAACACCGGCCTCGGAGGACGTCGCTCCGGTCAGCGCACGGATCCCGTTGAAGTCGAAAAAGAAAAACGTCTTATTTTTGAAGATGGGGCCTCCGGTGGTTACGCCGAAGTCGTTACGCGTGAGGTGCGGCTGCGCCAAGCCCGCAGCGTTGGAGAAAAATGAGTTTGCGTTGAGTATGTTGTTGCGAAAAAATTCGAATAACTCCCCATGGTACTGGTTCGTTCCCGACCGCGTGATCACATTGACGATGGCGCCGCCGCTATTGCCAAACTCCGCGCTGAAATTAGCCTGTTGGATCTTGAACTCTTCAATCGCCTCTACCGGTGGAACATAGAGCGCCTTCTGCACGCCAGGGTTATTATCGCTGTTCATGATGCTCACGCCATCCAGCAGCAAGTCCGCCTGGGCGTTACGGCCTCCGTCCGATACGAAATTAGTGACGAAGCCGGGAGTTCCCACGCCATTGCCGTAGGTGCTGCCAGGCGCCTGGGATACACCTGGAGCCAGAAATGCGAGATCGAAAGGGTTACGGTTCACCAGGGGGAGATCGTTGATTAACTCGCGGGTCAGGGTTTGGCTGATCGTGCCATCGTCGGAAAGCAGCGATGCTTGAGATTGCACGCTTATATCTACCCGCTGGCCCAAGAGCGCCAAGCCGGCGCTGGCGGTTACCGTCGCGTTGACGTCGAGTACGATCTTCGATATTTCGTAGGGCTGGAAATTCGGAGCCGTGACAATTAATGAATAATTGCCGGGAAGCAGCGAGCGGAAAAGATAGCGGCCGCTGCTGTCGGTCTTCGTCGCGCTATGCGTGTTTCTGTCGATGTCGGTGAGACTGACTTCGGCCCCGATTACGCTCGCCCCGGAAGAGTCCGTGACCACGCCGGTCACAGATGCCGTGTATAGTTGCGCCCAAGAGAGCAGTGCACAGCACAGGAGTAAGAGTGCTGATCGCGTCGCCATTCTAAGCTGCTCCTCTTTCTGCCCTGAAGTTGTGGTAGCTCCATGGTCACCTTCAGAAAGTGAAGCTGTCAACTATCGGACATTACACCATTTGTGTAGGCCACAGATTTCATGAAGAGACGCCGGCTGATCGAAATTCCTGCCATCCAGTCGGGTGCGAAGCTTGAGTTGGGGCTGCGATGCCGCGGGGCGGGGAACTCAAGAAGGGCCGGTGTATCTAATCAGAGCTTCGGAGTCTTTGCGGTTGAGGAATTTCGGGATCGACCTGGGGCAGAACATCTGGGCCAGGTTCGTCCGGGTTCGGTCCGGGAGGGCCCGGTGGTTCCGGATCGGGATCAGTGGGCGGTAGCTTAGGGCCTGGGTCTCGCATTATGGCTCGGGTTCTCCTGCTCATAGATTGCAAGTGTCCCCATCGCGTTTCAATGCATTGCGCGGCGAGCGTGCGCGTGCCGACCTAGTTCTTCGTCACGCTGAATCCCGTAACGTTGACTTCCGTGTTGTGAGCAAAGCGAAGTCCATAGATGCCATCCGTGGACTTGAGCTTCCCTTCGGTTACCAACGCACTCTTGTTGTAGCCCGCAACAACAGTTCCGTTGATCGAGCACTCAACGCGGTCGCCCTTTACCGAAAGAGCGATCTCCTGAGTCACGGGTTGTCCTACACCAGCAGCTTGGTGCACCGCTGCGTTCGCGTCCCCTTGGAAACCGTTCATCTGAAACGCGCCGGGGCCGAAGCCGCGCACGATGAATTTTCCGTTGCCGTACGCAGCGCAGTAAAGATAACTCTGACTGGCAGATCCCATATCGTTGCCGCCGATGAAAATCCCGTACGGATGCGGATGGCTGTTCAGGTTCATGTACTTTGGCTCGGTAAAGGTCGCTTTCACGGTGTAGTCGCCCATCGCCCGGTTGGCTGGACTCCAATAGGCCACGGCTGGCCCCGTGGTCACGTGAAATGTATCGCCATCTTTCGTGAGTTTCGCGTCGTTCAAGTTTCGGCCCGCGCGCTCTTCGCCGGCATCAATCTTGCCAGTCCACTGCGGAACGGAAATACCACCGCCCGCAACGACGCGAGATGCGTCACCCTGCGCATTCATTCTCGGCGCTGCAAGCACGCACAATGAGACGGCGATCGTAGAAACGTAGATCAGGTGCATGACTTTCCTTCCATCGATTGACGGCACCTGTTCATTCTACCGCCAGGAGTCGCAGCGCGGAGATTGTTCTAGATCGGGCTGGGCGAACCGTTCACCTCAGGGCAAAAGTGAACAGCGAGGATCCTGCCTGAATGCTGACGTACTGCTTGCCATCGACCGCGAACGTCATGGGTCCGGCTGACACCGAGGGACCAAGATTGGTTTCCCATAGCAGTTTGCCGTCGCGGGCGTCGAGGGCGTAGAAGGCTCCATCACGGCCTCCGCTGAAAAGAACGTTGCCAGCGGTTGTAAGGATGCCAGCCTCGGTGGACGGAGCGCTCAAACGGTAATCCCATTTTTTTTCTCCGGTCTGGGGATCGATCGCCCGGACCGCGCTGTAGAAACCCGCACCCTGATCGCCTACCTTCGGAAAAACGCCATAAAACGACTGGCCTGAATGAAACTCGGGTGGTTCTTGATCCTTGAAATAGGTGGTCGAGCTGTTCTCCCAGGTGGGGATATAAAAAAGACCTGTCTTTGGGCTGTACGACGGGTTGTACCAATTGGTGGCGCCCTGGTTTCCCGGATAAACCAGGGTGCCTTCCTTCGTCGGAACGACGCCGGGAGTGCGTATGGGCCTTCCTTTCTCGTCGAAACCTGCGACCCAGTTCGTTTTCGCGAAGGGCTTGCCCAGGAGGAATTCGCCCGTGGTCCGGTCAAGGACGTAGAACACCCCGCTGCGATTAGCCCACAGCATCAATTTGCGGGGACGTCCGTTCCATTCGAAATCCGCTAGAACCGGCACCTGCACCGAGTCCCAGTCGAACTCATTGTGCGGGGAAAATTGATAATGCCATTTCAGCTTTCCCGTGTCGGCATCGAGAGCGATGACCGAGCAACTGTAAAGATTGTCGCCAAGGCGTCCATCGCCGTTCCAGTCCGGGCCGGGATTGCCGACGCCCCAGAACGTAAGATTGGTTTCTGGGTCGTACGATCCAGTCACCCAGATTGGACCACCTCCGTGTTTCCATGAGTCGCCCGCCCAAGTCTCGTTGCCAGGTTCATTGGGTCCAGGTACTGTATTGAAGCGCCACAATTCTTTTCCTGAGTTGGCATCGAATGCAGCGACATAGCCACGGATGCCGTACTCCCCGCCAGAAGGACCCTCAATGATTTTGTCTTTGATCGCCAGGGGTGCGTGGGTGAAGGCATACTTCTCCTTTGGGTCGGAGACTTGGACATTCCACACTTCTTTCCCGGTCTTGGCGTCGAGCGCGATCAGACGCGTGTCGAGGCCAGCCAGAAAGATCTTATCTCCGAGTATCGCCAGACCTCGCGTCAACTGGCCACAACAGTTATGCGTCTCGGGGCTGGGCTTGTAGGAGTGAATCCAAATCGGCTTGCCGGTTACTGCATTTAGAGCCACGACGTCGTTGATGCCCTGAACCGTGTACATGACGCCGTCGACAACCAACGGTGTCACTTCGTGCTTTTCCAATGAACGCGCCTGAAACACCCACTTGAGCGTCAGGTCCTTGGCGTTCTCGGGGGTAATCTGAGTCAAGTTGCTGAAGCGCTGACTGGAGTAACTTCCCGAATACGTAAGCCAATTCTGCGGTTCCGTCTGGCTGGCGCCTACGATTCGGTTAAAGGGGACCGGCGTAACTGCTGCTGCGCCGTTCGGCAAACTGTCCGTATCTTGCGCTTGCAGCAGTCCGCTTACCGCGACTATCAGCAGTGTTAGCTTCTTCATAATGATGATTTTGTTCGCACCTATGTTGTGATGGGATCACGATACCACGCGACACGTTCCGGTAACAGTCAAATGTAAGTCCCCCTCCACTGGCTGTCAACGCGATAGTGCGGGCCGAAAAAGCAGCCCGCGCCCGATTGCTAACTTCACTGTTGGCAGTTGCTTCGACGTACTCTTGGGGGTTCGGCCGGCTCAGAGCCTTGCAGATTTCCAGTAAGGTTATTTTTTCTCGGGCAGCGCAAACACATACAGCGCATTCCCGTACGACGGGTAGTGCACCTCCGGAGCGAGCACCGACGGTACCATGCGGGGACTGCCGCCGCCCAATCCGCTTGACACCGCTATGTATTGCCGGCCCGCGATGCTGAACGTCAGCGGAAAACCCTGCACGGAAGTTCCCAGGCGTGTTTCCCACAGGACCTTGCCAGTTTTTACGTCGATGGCGCGGAAGGTACGGTCCATATCGCCGACAAAGGCGATGCCGCCAGCCGTCGAAAGCACGGCGGTCATGTATGGAGAACGCTGTTCGATCTTCCAGTTTTCCTTTAGCGTTTTGACATCGTAGGCTGCCAGCTTGCCGATGTTGCCGTTCGATCCTGGCGAGTCGTAAAACTTCCGATTAGCGCCACCCGCGCTGCCACCGCCTGCCACCAACTCGATCTTCTGCGCGAGCATTTCCTGACAGCTCTGCGCCACCGGAATGATGAGCTGACCGGTTCCGGGATGATAGCTCATGGCGTGCCAGTTGTGGCCGCCTTCCGAATTCGGGCAGCTCTGGACCCACGTGCCGATCTGATTCTCCACGATGTCGTTGCGGTAGTGTGGCTCGCCGGTTTGGGGATCAAACGATTCGTAGATGTTCTGAAAAACCGTCTCCTTGTGACCAAGATACTTGCCGGTGGCACGGTCATTCTTCCACAAGACGCCTGCTTTGCCGGCGCTGAAGACTAGCTTCTGGCCGCCGTCGTCGACCAAGACGCGTTCGAACACTTCGTCCAGGTCAAACGTTTCGCCGGGGGCATGAGAAAAATACCACGCCAGTTTGCCGGTGTCGGCGTTGAGCGCCACGGTGGAGTTGGCGAACAGAGTCGCACCGTTACCCGATTGGCGGGTGGCCCGCATCCAGGGCTTAGCCTGCGCGACGCCCCAGTAGGTCAGATTGAGATCGGGATCGTAGCTGCCTGTAATCCAGGTATCGCCCCCCGATCGAAACAGGTTCGAAAGCTTGCCCCAAGTGTCTCCGCCGAGTTCGCCTTCCTTTGCGATGGTATAAAAGCGCCAAACTTCTTTACCGGTTTCGGCATCGTAGGCGCTGATGAAACACTTCTCGTCCTGGTACTTCACACATCCACCCATGCCTTGCACCACTTTGCCCTTGATAATGATGGGACCGCTGCTGGTGGAGTAATTCTCCTGTTTGCGATCGCCAATCACGGTGTCCCAGACATTCTTGCCCGTGCGCGCGTCCAGCGCATATATGTGCGCGTCGCTAGTAGTGACATACACCTTGTCGTTATAGATGGCGAGGCCGCGCTGCGAGCCGCCGACGGCCGTCAGACCAATGCGGTTCTCCCAGATGAGCTCGCCCTTCTTCGCGTCCAGCGCCTGGACGATGTTTCCGGGATTGTTGATGTACATGACGCCGTTGTGTACGATGGGCGCCGGTTGATTGGTGCCCTCGTTCATGGCCCATACCCACTGCAGTTGGAGATCCTTGACGTTCTGCGTTGTGATCTGATTCAGTGGGCTGTAATTGGTGGCGTGGTAGTCGCGCCGGATCATCAGCCAATCGCTGGGATCGGGATTACGCAGCATGGCGTCGGTGACGGGCGTGAAGTTTTTCACTTCACCGGCGATCAACAAACCTCGGGGACCCTGCGGCCGCCCTTGGCCGGCGTCGGCGAAATATCCGACCTGAGAGCTCGACGGGGCCGGCGCTTCCACGCCCTGTTGCGCGTAACAGATCACACTTATGGAACAAGCACAAAACAATTTGCTCAACATCGATTGCACTCCGATCAGCCGCATTCGCAATTGCTACTCCAGCGCGAATACCCAGACCGAGCCACCTTCGGGCACTGAAGGAACTCCGCTCACTAGTCGCTGGATCGTGCCGTTCATACCGTTCGCATCGCCGCCCCAACCGGAGAGGACGACCAGATATTGCTTGCCATCGACGAGATAAGTCGTGACGGGGGCCTCGATGCCGCTGCTGGTCGGAAACTCCCAGAGCACTTTGCCATCTTTCGCGTCGAACGCCCGGACCTTACGATCGTTGGTGCCGCCACTGATCACTAGCCCGCCCGCCGTGGCGAGCATCGATCCCCAATTCGGTGATTTCTCGAACTTGTGTGTCCATACCTTTTCACCGGTATCGACGTTCCAGGCTTGCACCTCGCCAAAATGATCGGTGGCGGGTGGCTGCACCGGAGGAGCGCGGCCGAACTTAACACCTGAGTAGCCCTTGCCCGCAACGTAGGTGAGCTCTGCCTCACCCATAATGGAGCCGCAAACGTTGGTGTTCGCGGGAATGTAGATCATGCGGGTCTGCGGGCTGTACGCGATGGGAGGCCAGTTCTTGCCGCCGTGTGAGCCGGGACAAAACTCGGCCCGCTTGTTGGTTCCTGGTTTGTGCGCGGGATCGACGTCCGGCCGTCCAGTGACGGGATCAATACCGCGAAACACATTCTGATAGACGTACGGTTTGCCTTCGACAAACTTGATGGCAGCGCCGTCGTTGCCGCGATCGAGGAACCACAAGTAGCCATTGCGGGCGACGTCGATCAAGCCCTTCACGGTCCGCCCTCTGAGTTGATAATCGACCAGAATCGGCGGCGAAGGCTCATCCCAATCCCACGATTCGTTCGGCGTGTATTGAAAATATCCTTTGATCGCGCCCGTCGCCACGTCGATTGCAAGCGTCGAAGCGGTGTACAAATTATCGCCGGGCCGCCTGTCACCCATCCACGGGCCGCCGTTGCCAGTGCCCCAATAGGCGGTGTTCGTGTCGGGATCGTAATTGCCCGTGACCCACACCGGACCGCCTCCATGTTTCCATACGTTGCCTCCTGGCCACGTCTCGGTGCCCGGCTCGCCTGGCGCCGGAATCGTGTAGGTGCGCCATTGCTCCTTGCCGGTGTCGGGATCGTAGGCAGCGATAAACCCACGGATGCCGGTTTCGCCGCCCGACGTGCCGACCATCACCTTGCCGCCCGCGATGAGCGGCGCGAGTGTGATGTAGTAGGCGGCCTTGCTATCGGCAACCGTGGTGGTCCATACCGGGGCGCCCGTTTTGGCATCGAGCGCTACCAGCTCTGCCTCGGCGGCGGCGTAATATACCTTGTCGCCATAGAGCGCGACACCACGGCTCACGTCGTGCAGAATAACAGCGCCCTTCGGTCGCGGCTTGCGATAACGCCACAGGATATCGCCTGTCTTGGCGTCGAATGCAATCACCTGACCGTTCGGAGTGGATACGAACATCGCACCGTTATTGATCAATGGAGCTGCTTCGTGCACGCGCGATTCGCCGGTAATCGTCGACCAGACGAGGCGCAGCTTCGATACGTTCGTGGTGTTGATCTGATCGAGCGGACTATACCCCCAGCCGTCATAGGTGCGGCGAATCATCAGCCAATCGCCGTCGGCAGGGTTTTTCAAACGCTCAACAGTGACGGGCGAATAATTCTGCAAAACGAGGGGAACGGGCGCTGGAGCGGCGTCTTTCGAGCTCTGCGCCATCAGCAAGCCGACGCTGATTCCTAGTGCGGTGGCGAGACCGCTCCTCATTATTTTCTTAAATGCAATTTTCTTGAATGCGGAAGCGCGCACGTACACTCCTCAAGGTAAGAGAACCATACCGTCAAAAGACCATCTTAAGTGCGATCTGAACGAGCCGTGGCGCGGCGGCACTGACAACGCGGCCGAAGGTTGTGCTGTCGATGTTGCCGTCCACCGAACTAGGTCCGTAAAACTGCGCGTGGTTGAAAACGTTGAAAGCCTCCAGGCGCAATTCTACTAATTTCGATTCGGTGACCTGTAAGTTCTTCCGCAACGTCATATCGTAATTTTCGATTCCCGGTCCAGAGAACATCCGCCGACCGCTGTTCCCTACCGAACCAAGCGGCGGTAAACTGAACAGCGAAGTGTTGAAGTACGCGTTACCATTGCGAGGGTTGTGATTCAGATTGAGCGGACCGGCCGTGTATTCCAGTTCATCGACAGCCAGGTTGTTGATGCCGTTGCCCTGCGTTCCTAGTAAGGAAGTGTCCTGATAATTGTAGAACGTCACCGGCAGGCCCGTGCTGAAGCGTGTGATTCCACAGATCGACCAATCGGTGGTCCAACGGTTCCTGGCTTGGAAGATCTGTTCGAAGGGAACGCGGTAGGAGTAGCTCGGCACGAAGTTGTGACGCATATCGAAAGAAGAGAGTCCTCGGGTGAGGTTGGGGTCAAAAGGATCTATCTGGTCGCCCAAATTCGAAGCTTGGTCGATGGATTTGCTGTATGTGTAACTGACGAACAACTGCAGGCGGCCGCTGGTGTGGTGCAGGCTGGCTTCGAAGGCATTGTAATTGGAATTTCCAATGCTGGATTGATAACTGACGCTGCCAAAAGCAGACCCCAGAGGTGCGCGGGTTCCATTGATGACTTTGCCGGAGGCGCTGGTGTATTCGGTGCTCTCGCCAAACGGACCGCAAGTGGCGGAACCCGGAGCGACTTCGCTCGGCTGGCTCAGGCTTAGGCACAGCGCGGCGTTGCCAGGATTAGCTGCCTCCAACACCAAAAGATGATGAGCCTGGTTTCCAACGTAGCCAATGCTGAACATGGTGTTGTTCCCAATCTCGCGCTGCAAAGTCAGGTTGTACGACTCTGTGTAGGGAATCCTGTTGGTCGGCTTATATCCCGGAATCGCGCCGATCGGCTCGAATCGAGAGAAGTCGAGGGCGGTGTCTGGATTGCTTCTCGATACATTTAGCGGTGCCAACTGCGCGGGAAAACGCTGGCCTTCGACGTTCCCCGTGGCAGCGTCCACAAACGGCGTAGCGAAGAGGGGCGGCGCTGGGCTTGTGTAGGTGAAGCCATATGGTGCGTTATCGCTGATCAGCCCCAAAGTCTCACCCTGAATGGCCGCATAAAACATGCCGAAACCTGCCCGAATGCTTGTTTTCATGTCGGGCGAGTATGCCAGGCCGACCCGCGGCGCGAAGTCCAGGTTTCCCGGAGGCGCGAGCGTGCGCGAAATTCCCGGATCGCCAGGATAGACAATTCCGGTGGGCGCGGTTGGAAACACAACGGACTGTTCACCTGGCACAAAGGTGATGTTGTTATTGTATTTCTCATACCAGGGCTCGATCCGGTCCCATCGCAGGCCGTAATTCAGCGTCAGCTTATCGATGACGCGCCAGCTGTCTTGCCCGTAGACACCGAAGTACTTGTTGCGTCCGTAAAAAGGTCGAAGATCGTTCTGTGTGTACTGGCTCGGAATGCCTAATAGAAAATCCGCAAAATCGAGGCCGGTCTCGGTGCCGTAGAAGTTGAAGCTGCCATTCAGATCGGCGTAAGGATGGGTGTTGATCTGGGAGTAGTCCGAGAGAAATCCGATCTTGATGGTGTGAGTTCTCACTATTTTAGAGAAATTGTCACTCAGCTCGAAATCATTGTTGATCTGATAGAACCGGTCGGGATCAGTCCCGATGGTGAAGTTATTGAAGAAGACGTTTTCCACACCTTGGTTCTGAGGCGCGAGCGGAACAATGCCCAAGGTCGCAGGTCCAGTCACGAAGCCTTGCGCCGCCAGGGTGACACCTAGTCCACCAGAGGGCTGGCCCAGATCGTTTGCGTCCCGTGTGTAACTGAGACGAAACTCATTGACCGCGCTCGGTCCAAGCGTTTTGGTGTCGCCTAGAACGGCCAACTGCGCACGGCCAGTGTACAGGCCATTAAACCCGGGCACGTTGGCTCCGCCTTGGGCCGTCGGGTACGGATTGTTTTCCGTATAGTTATCCATTGAATAGTAGCCGAAGATGGTGCCCCAACTGGTGTTGGCATCGACGCGCTCACCGATCTTGTTGTCGTCAAGAATCTGGTTGTACGCCGACGTCGAAAAGACATTCCCCGAGAAATTTGGCATCGGGATGTATTTCAGCAAATTCAGAGCCGGGAGGGACCATGCAGACTGTGGGATGGTAGCGTGAGGAAGGACGCACTGCGATGATTTATTACAGCCCGGTGTGTAATAGCGCTCGCCCGCCGTAACCGGATAGCCTAGCTTTTGCGACAACAGGCTAGCCCAGTATGAGCCGCTCACTGTGCCGGTCAGAGAACTCGCCTGGTCGGACAAGTTGCCCGTGCGGTCCTCGAGTGAGGGGACAGGTATAAGCCCGGTGTCGGTCCCCTGGATCTGGCGCGTGCCCTGGTAATCGGAAAAGAAGAAGATCTTGTTTCGCACTATGGGGCCGCCAACGGTGCCGCCGAATTGATTTTGAATGAATGTACCGCGGGTGGGAGAGAAATAATTGCGCGCGTCGAGATCGGTGTTCCGAAGGAATTCAAAGACATCCCCGTGCAACTGGTTGGCCCCGGATTTGGTAATGACGTTGACTTGGCCTCCGGTATATCTTCCATACTCTGCGTCAAAGTTGGAGGACAAGATTCGGAATTCAGCGATGGAATCGAGATTGGGAACGATAGCCGCAGCCAGGCTGCCGGTTTCTTCGGCATTGGCTCCATTGATCGTGAAGCCGTTCGCGGACTCCCTCTGGCCGTGTATGGAAAGCGTTCCCGGGTTCAAATCGCCGGATGGAGAAAATACGCTCTGGCCGAGGCCCTGGACCGTGAGTGAGGTGATGGTTGTAATGGGAACCACGCCGGGCTGCAGCGCCAGCAAATCGGTATAGCTGCGTCCGTTGAGCGGAACAGCCGATATGTTGGCCCCCGCAATCACGTCCCCCAGCTGAGTGCTCGCGGCCTCAACCTGCACCGGTGATTCCTTTACGGTGATTGTCTCGGAGCTTTCGCCCAATTCGAGCACCGCATCTACGAGGAGAGCGCCGTTGACGTCGACTGTGATACTCGCACGCCGATAGAGTCTGAAGCCTTGTGCGGTGATATCAATATCGTAGTGCCCCACAGGCAAGCCAGGGAAGGAATATGCTCCAGCACTGTTGGTCGTGACCATCTGCCGGACACCCGTGTCTACATTGGTCGCCGTGACGGTAGCTTTCGGAACTACAGCGCCCGTGTGGTCCTTGACGGTTCCCGAGATGCTACCACCGGACGCCGCCTGACTCAAGGTAAGAACCCCAGGCAGCAGAATCAGAATTAGAAGAAGGACTAGGAGTTTTCTCGGCAATGTTAGCTTCGTCCCGCTCCCAGTGTGACAAAGGTTCCAGCATATGGGTCGAATGGTACAAGGTCAAGGTTTAGATTATCGACCGCGAACCGGGTTCTTTACTCGTCTGCAAATAGATGAGGGCAAATTGCTTTGGGGAACGAACATATTTGCTGCGCTGTGCCCGAAGATTACAAATCCGTTGGAATGTTGGAACTCAGTGCCCGGATTCATCAATCCGTGCGATCCTATTCGGGAACCATGATGCTAAGTTCTCTCTTCTCGCGCCGTACTTTCGTGAATGCCATGGGCACATTGGCGGGAGGTTCATTACTTAGCCACAGCATGGGCTGCAAACAGCCTGCAATGCCGCGGGCCAAAGAGGCCACCCTCAAAGCCGGCGGTCCCGCGGATTACACCCTGACAATTGCCGTGACGCCAGTGGAACTGGCCCCGAAGCGGATCATCTCCACGACTACCTACAACGGCCAATTTCCTGGGCCACTGCTTCGCTTCAAAGAAGGTAGACAGGTCACGATCGATGTTCACAACCAAACCGACACGCCCGAGCAACTGCATTGGCACGGCCAGTTTGTCTCTACCGACGTCGACGGCGCGGCGGAAGAAAAGACGCCGTTCATTCCCGCGCACGGAAGCCGCCGCATTCAATTTGTCCCCCGGCCTTCCGGTTATCGCTTCTATCACACCCACGTACATGCCACGGCGAATCTGAACGTTGGACAATATACGGGGCTGGTCGGTCCGGTGTATATCGAACCGAACAACAACCCAGGCAACTATGATCGCGAGGTGTTCCTCACCCTGAAAGAGTTCGAACCGACGCTCAGCCGCGGTGGTGACATGGACATGAACTTTTTGTCGCCAGCAGCGACCGTGAAGGAGTTGAAAGAGTCCGGTGAGACTGCAATGAATGCATCCCTCGCCAAGGGCATGCCTCACGGATTTGAGGTCGGCTATGATTCCTTCACCATCAACGGCCGCATGCTGGGCAGCGGGGAACCGATACGCGTGAAGCAAGGCGAGCGCGTGCTCTTCCACGTGCTGAACGGGAGCGCGACAGAAATTCGCAGTCTTGCGTTGCCCGGACACACCTTCGCGGTTGTTGCGCTAGATGGCAACCCACTCCCCGGCCCAGTGAACGTGCCAGGACTTTGGCTAGGCACTGCAGAGCGAGTCTCGGCAATTGTCGAGATGAACCACCCCGGTATTTGGATTATGGGAGATATGGCGAACGACGACCGGCAGCATGGCATGGGTACGGTGGTTGAATATGCCGGCCAGAAGGGCAAACCCCAGTGGGTGGCTCCAAAACCGTTCCAGTGGAACTACGCTCAGTTCGGGAATTCGGGAACGGCAGTTCCCAAGCCGGATCAGATCTTCGAGATGACCTTTGCGAAGCAAAACGCAGCCGAGGATGGCTTCAATCGATGGACGATAAACGGCGTCGCGTTTGCGGAAGATGATATGCGCCCCATTTTGCGCTTGAACCGGGGCAACCGATACCGGCTACGCATGCGCAATGCGAGCGACGATATTCATCCGGTCCACCTTCATCGCCATAGTTTTGAACTGACGCGTGTCGCGGGGCAGCCTACATCCGGCGTTATCAAGGATGTTGTTATGGTCGGCGGCTACCAGGAGGTCGAGATCGATTTTGTCGCGGACAATCCCGGCCTCACGCTATTCCACTGTCATCAGCAGTTGCACATGGATTTCGGCTTCATGGCCCTGTTCGAATACGTCTAGCCTGACGCTAGCCCAGGCCTCACTTCGCTAACTGCGGAAACTGGCGCCGAAAATAAGCCAGCTTGGGTACATCGAACGCGTCGATATAGCGCTTGTTCGTACACAAGGGCGAACCCTGCTGACAATGGAGCAGGTAATCCTGGTGGTAATCTTCGGCGCGATAGAAACCTTGCAGAGGAGCCACTTTCGTTACGATCGGCTTCGGGAAGGCCTTCGCCGTGCCCAACTGCTGGACATATGCCTCCGCGATGCGCTTTTGTTCGTCCGTCGTGTAAAAGATCTCAGAACGGTATTGGGTGCCTTCGTCGGGATCCTGGCGGTTCAACGTTGTGGGATCGTGCACCGAGAAATAAATTTTCAGCAACTGGCCGAAAGAAACCTGGGCTGGATCAAAGGTTACTTGAACGGATTCAGCATGGCCGGTCGTCCCGCTGCTCACAATTTCGTAGTGCGCATTCGCCTTGCTCCCACCGGCGTAACCTGAGACTGCGCTTGACACACCTTTCACCGCGTCGAAAACGGCTTGTATTCCCCAGAAACAGCCTCCCGCGAGAACCACGGTTTCTGTTTTCTTATCCGCCTTGCTCTCATCCGCCGCCGGATTTGGCAAGCTGGCAGCGCCAAGCGTAAAAGTCACGATCGTGCCCATGAGGCCGGTCCACAACGCGATTCGTTTGAGCCCAGTCCTTGGATTTGTCATCAGAACCTCCCGGAATCTCAGGATACCATTTCGTGTCTGTGTATAAGTGACCTCGGCAGGTCCGCGCTTTCCAATATATGTGTAAGCTTGGGGTACAGTTCCGCAAAAACGCTCGTCCCATTAAGCAATGTAGCTTCATATATTTGCTGACCACAGACGAGTCCAGTTCGTGCTCGAAAATCTAGACCTTGACCTTCTCTCATTCGGCCCATATAAATAGGAGCTGGCCTTTGACGCAGAGGAAGGGGAAAATGCAACGATTCCTGTTAGGGACCGCCATGTGCGCTACGGCCGCTTTGTGGTTTACGCTGCCGGCTGCGGCGGCGTCGCCCGAGGGAGCCGTCATCGGTTCGCAAAACCTAATTCTTGCCACGACCGACCTGGATAAGACCGTCGCTTTCTACCGCGCACTCGGTCTGGAAACCGCAGATCGCGACGGGCTGGGGCGACCGCAGCATAAAGACCAAGTTCCAGCTCCGGCGCCCTCGTCCGAATTGCTCAACAAGTTATGTGGACTAACCGCTACGCACGACACCAAGTTCCGATATCTCTCGCTCAAAATTCCGAACGCCGGCTTCGATCTGGAGCTGATCGAGTTCACCGGACTGGAGCGGAAAGGGTCCCGACCCGGAAACCAGGATCCTGGCGCCTCGACGCTGGTGCTCACGGTCCGCGACGTTGACGTGGCTCTGGGTGCGTCGAAGAAGGCAGGAGCGTCGGTAGTCACCGCGGGCGTTGCGCCGCTCGGAATTGGCGACCCGGGAAAGACTCGCTCCGTGTTGGTCAGAGATCTCGATGGATTCTTCGTCGAGTTCGTCCAACCCGATCCCTTGCCCGAGACGAGAGTGCCCGCGACGAAAGTGTCTGCAAGCGGCAATGTCATCGCTGGAAGTTTCAAGCACACAATTCAAGATACCGACAAGACGTTGCGCTTCTATCGCGATGTTCTGGGTTTCGATCCGCAGCCGGGGGCTTCCTTCATACGGAATAAGAGCCTCGCCGATGTCGTTGGTGTGCCCGCGAAGGCGCGATTCCGCATCAGCATGGCAAACGTTCCCGGTTCTTCAGTGCACTGGGAACTCGTCGAGTTCAAGGATACCGATCGCAAGCGGTTTCATCCGAATACTGCCGATCCCGGCGCGCCCGTGTGGTCGCTAAGAGTGCGCGATGTGGACGCAGCGCTCAAAGCCGTGAAGGCCGGCGGCGGCGTGATCGCCACTATCGGGGGCGAGCCCGTAAAAGTCGGCACTGGCCGCAACATCTTCGTGCGCGATCCCGACGGCCTCCTTCTCGAACTGGCCCAGAACATGGGCCTATGAAGAAGATCGCTGCTCTCACCGACTGCCATTTTAGATTTGCCCTGCAACCTTGCTGGAAATGTATAAGGTTCCTAGCCAGGACCAATTAGCAAAACTACGCCCAAGCAACTGCCAAAAAAGAAGTTAGAAATCTGCGCCGTCTCGACTTTTCAGCCTGCACTATCGCGTTGACAGCCGAGGTAAGAGGATCTACATTTGACCGTCACCGAACATTAGCGAAGAACCGGCCGAGGAGCCGGAGTGAATTTCAGCCAACTAGACTGGGCCGAGCAGAAGTACAACTGCGTCCAAGCGTGGATCTATATTGGGGCGCCAGTCAGCAGGTGAATAGGAGAATTAAATGACCACAAAGGTTCTACTAAGCTTACTGTTTTTGCTTAGCTTGGACGCTGTCGCGCAGAATTCCACGGGACGAATTGCCGGCGTCATCACGGATCAGTCAGGGGCGGTGATTAGTGGAGCCAAGGTCGTTGTCACAAACTCCGCAACCAACGTTCGTTCAGAGACTATCGCCGGAGCAGACGGGACCTATCAGGTTCTGGATTTGCCAATCGGAAACTATACCGTGTCGGTTGAGAAGGATGGCTTTGCGACTGTAATAACACAGCCCAGCGAACTCCAGATCAATCAGACGCTTCGAGTTGATCTGCATTTGGCAGTGGGCGCGGTCACGCAAACCGTGGGTGTGGAGGCCCAGGCCACGCAAGTAGAAACCGAAATTCCCACCATCGGCGGGACGGTGACTGGTGCAGCCATCCAGGATCTGCCCCTGAACGGCCGCGATACCTTGGATCTGGCGCTTACACAGCCCGGTGTAATCCCGGCGTTGGTGACGTCGGCGGGGGCCTCGGAATATCACGCAGGCACGTTCACAATCGCCGGTGGACGCCAGGATTCAGTCAATTACCTCCTGGACGGCGGCAACAACACATCGGTGATGACCAATGCAGTAGTTTTAAATCCCAACCCGGACATGGTTGCGGAGTTCAAAATTTTGACCAACAACTATACGGCGGAGTATGGGCGCAATTCGGGCGGCATCGTCAGCGTAGTGATGAAATCCGGCACCAATCGATTGCACGGCAGCCTCTTCGAGTATTTTCGCAACGAAGATATGAACGCCAACGATTACTTCAGTAATGCGGCCGGTCTTCCACGTCCGATTCTCAAGCGCAATCAGTTCGGCGGGACCTTCGGAGGTCCCATCGTGAAAGATAAGCTGTTCTATTATTTTGGCTATCAGGGGCAGCGTCAACACTCGATTATCGTCAATCCGGGAGTAGGAGTGTTCACGCCTGCTGAGCTTACAGGCAACTTCTCGCATGCCGTAAATGGCGGGCCGGATCCGGGGCTAGTCAGCTTTCTTCAGGCGAACCCGTACTTTCAGCCGAATCCACAATTGGCGAGCCAGGCCATCATCGCTCCCTCAAGCATCAATCCCGTGTCACAAGCCGCAATCAGCGCCGGCCTCGTTCCGACCGCACCGAACGGTGTGCAGATTCCGCAGGGCGCCGCAACTGACAATCGGGACGAGTACAACGGCAAGCTTGATTACTATGCGACTCAGAACGACCGGATCTCGGTGACCGTGGGCTGGGCTAATAGGAACGACCTAAACCCGTATCCGTTTCTTACTCCCAACGCCGGGTTCCCGGGTTTAATGATCCTGGATCAGCGTGGCATAAACATCGCTTACACCAAAACACTTTCGCCAACGTTAATAAACGAAGCGCGCGCCACGGCACAGCGTTACATCCAGGACGAAGACGTACCACCGAAAGCATTGCCATCAGCGTCGGCGTTGGGCATTACCGGCCTCACGGCGCCCGCGGCAGGTGACCTTTCCTCGCCGGCTTTTACGTTCGACACTGGCTTGAATTTAGGCAACCCTCTTTACCCAGAATTGCTGACTGACACTACTTACACTTTCAGCGACACCGTAACGTGGATCCGTGGCCGGCACACGCTGAAAGCAGGCTTCTCGTTCAACAAGAGCATGAACAACACACGCACGTATAGCGCAGACGCCGGAGATTACTATTACTACGGAGTAGGGGGCGTCGGAACCGGAGACAGCAGCTTTGCGGACTTTTTACTCGGCATTCCGACCGGCTTTACTCAGGGAGAACAAGGCCGCCAGTATCCGCGAACAAAGGGCTACTGGTCGTTCGTTCAGGATGAGTGGAAGTTAACGCCGCGGCTTACGCTCACGCTCGGACTGCGTTATGAATTCAATAGCCCGGTTACCGATAAGAGAGGATATAACGTTGAAATAATACCGGGAGTCCAATCCCAGAGGTTCGAGAACGCTCCTCCTGGTCTTTTAGCTCAGGGAGATCCTGGAGCCCCCTCCGGACTGTATTACCCGGATTACAAGGAGTTTGCTCCGCGGTTTGGCTTCGCATGGGATCCCTTCGGCAATGGCCGCACCAGCCTGCGCGGCGGTTTTGGGGTTTTTGACGACAATATACAAGGACAGACTGATTTTTACTACAGCGCCTCCACACCGCCTTTCTTTGCGTCGGTGTTTCTGCCTTTCGGCCCTCCGACTGCGCCGGTCACGGGCCCGCTTAACTACATGACTCAGCCGTATGTGGCGGCTGGCACCGCCAACCCATTTCCGTATCCAAACCCGGCTCCCAGTAATCTGAATTTCGCCGCCGCGGGGCTGTTACCGTTCACCTATACCGGATTTACAGCTCCAAACTTGAAGCCGGCGTACGTGTATCAGTGGAACTTGAGTTTGCAGCAACAAATCGGGCAATCACTGGTAGCCGAAGTCACCTACCTGGGGAATAGCGCTCACCGCTTGCCTGCGTTTATTGAAGGAAATCCGATGATCCTCGGAACCGACCAAAGGGTTCTCAATGTGGAGACAGCTGGAGATTGTCCCACGGATTGCTATCAGAAAATACCTACTGTCGATAGCGTTGCGCATTCTAATTACAACGGGCTGATATCCAGTCTGACTAAGCGAATAGGGGACTGGCATTCGTTGGGTGAAACCTTTTACACCGTTTCGTATACCTGGTCGCATATGCTGGACAACGCGGATGGTTTCCAGGGCGCTGGCATTACGGCGGTCCCATATTACAATCACGATCAATTCTATGGGAGTGCTGCTAACGACGTGCGGCAACGGCTTGTGATCAGCGGCGGATGGGAGATCCCGTTTGCGCACCTGTGGCCTGGCGGCCCGAAGAAGCTAACCACTGGTTGGCGCTTGTTCCCAATCTTCACTAAACAGACTGGCGCTCCATTGGATGTACTTGCAGGAGTGAGCAATTCAGGCTACACGTCGCCCGGTCCATCCGGCGCCGGAGATGGGAATTTAGTAAATAAAAATCTGGCGGGAAACGGTGTTCAAACGTTCAACCCGGCTACGACGCAAACCATCAACGGAGTCAGTGGAAATTTCTTCTTCAATCCCAACAGTTTCGCGCCGAATCCCGCAAGCTGGGCCACGAACGGCATACCTGCGCCGGGCGAGCGGACCTATGGAAACTACGGAAGGGATTCGGTGTATGGGCCAGGTTTCTCGAACCTGGACTTGTCGCTCGAGAAGAGAACTGCGCTTTTTGGCGAGAGATTGAATACCGCGTTCCGGGTCGAAGCATTTAATGTATTGAATCATGCGGAATTTTGGATTCCAGGCACCAACCCGAATTCATCCACCTTCGGATTGGTTACCCAAGTGAATCCGAACAGTCCGTCGCGGATTCTCCAGTTGGCGTTAAGGTTGAATTTCTAGGTCCTGCTAAAGAAAAGGGAGGCATATGAACCTGGGAGCTCTGAAAGGACAGTGCAGCGGGCTAAAGCTCATGTGGCTCCTGCTTGGGGTGCTGTCGGCAGCAATTCCCTTGGCGGCAGGTGAGACTCTGATCTACGTAACGAACAGAGGCGGAACCACCATTGATGTGATCGACGCTGCGACGAATAAGGTGGTGCAGTCGATCGGCGGCATCGAATCACCCGAGACGGTTCGCTTCTCTCCGGACGGCAGCCGGCTCTATATCGTCGGTAGGGGCGAAAACGTCCTCACCGTGATGGATCGGAAAAGCGGGAAAATTATCCAAAAGGTGCCGATCAGCGGTTGGGCAAATGAAGCCCAAGTTACTAAGGATGGAAAGCTGATCCTGATCTGTATTTTAAACACCGGTAAAACGGCCGACGATGTAGGGGCTTTGGATATCATCGATGCCGCCTCTTTGACGATGGTAAAGAGCATCCCGGTACGGAGAGGACTGCACGACCTCGCCGTGACTGGGGATGGTAAGTATGTAGTCGTCGGTGTGCCTCTCGGAAAGTTTCTAGCCGTCATTGATCTCCGAAAGATGGAAACCGCTTGGGAGGTTCAGTACGACACCATGGTAAATCCAATCGTAATTGAGAATAACCCCGACGGCTCGGGTCACCGGATCTTCGTAAATCTTGGCGTTATCAACGAAGTCTCGGTTGTGGATTTTGATAAGCACGCGGAAGTGGCCAGAATTAAGTCTCCCGACGAGCCGAAAGGGTTCGGCGGAGGCAGGGGCTGCGAAGGCAACGGCCACGGCATCGGTATCACCCCGGACCAAACCACTCTCTGGGTCAACAACAGGCCGGCCAATTCTGTTTTCGCCTATTCGCTGCCCGATCTCAAACTGTTGGGACATGTCTCTTTGCCGGAACAAATCCTGCCAGGAAAGCCACCTAAGTCAGGAAGTCCTGCCTGGATCACTTTCACTCCTGACAGCAAGACCGTTTACGTTTCCAGCTGTGACGCGGACATGGTGACCGCCATTGATGTGAAGAACATCAAAGAGGTGGCTCGCATTCCGGTGGGTGAGGTGCCCGACCGGATCAGCACCTTGGCATTGCCCTAGAAGTCACTGGAGTAGATTATGGTTTTTGATGTTCGTCCGAAGAGAATTCTTGCCAGTTTTCTAGTAGTGTCGGCGGTCGCACTCTACGCGCCTCTACCATTCGCCGCTCAGGAACCTGCGGCGTCGCGACCGTCTCTTGATTACGAGTTTTACAAAACCAAAGTGGAGCCGATCTTCCTAAAACAGCGGTCGCCAGACCACGCCCGCTGCTACGTTTGCCACGATGTTAGCAAACACCTCGGCGGCCCTCTAGAACTGCCCCTGCTATTGCCCGGGAAAGACACTTGGACCGAGGAGCAGTCTCAAGCCAACTTCAAAGTTGTGTCAAAGCTGGTGACTCCAGGTAATCCGCTAACAAGCCTGTTGCTGCTGAGGCCGCTGGCTCCTGAGGCGGGAGGTATGGAAGGCCACCAGGGAGGGAGGCAATTTAGATCCCAGGACGACCCGGACTGGAAGATCATGGCGGCCTGGGTTCGCGGACAAAAAGCGGCCAGCTCCTCCGCGCCCTAGCTGCAATCAAGACCGTCGTCAACCTTTCAGAAGATCTACAAGCTTTGAAGACCGTTCAGCAAATGCGTTTCCTCCACTAAACAACGAATCTTCATATATTTACAGACAAGGAAGCACGCTTATTGGCGTTTGAAAAGCTAAACCTTGACCTTGTCACATTCGACCCATATAAATGTGTTAGCCGTCGTCGGACGTCGCGCTTGAATTCAGAGCAGCGGTAAACAGGAGGCAGGACAATGGCCCGTCATTTTCAACTCACCCTAAGCGCGATTGTCTTTCTGTGCGGTGGAGCGGTCGGAGCCTCCGCGCAAGGTGCAGCCGCCGCGCAGGGAGTAGCTCTTGCCGCTAAACCTGCCGCAAAACCCGTGCCTGCCACCACGGCGACTTCCGAACCTTTGTCACGGACCGCCGATGGCCAGCCGAATCTTCAGGGCTATTGGATCAACAACACCGTCACTCCTTTGCAACGTCCGAAGGATCTCGGCGACAAGGCGTTTTTCACGCCCGAAGAAGCAGCCGCCTACGCCAAGCGGCAATTAGCGACGCCGCAACCGACCGGCCCGGGAACATACGCCGACGTGCATTACAACATGGCGCAATTTGGCTTGGACAAAAGCCAGAACAAAGTCGCAACCAGCATTCGCACCTCGTTGATCACAGATCCTCCCGACGGACAAATTCCTCCCATGACGCCGGAGGCTCGCGCGAGAAATGCCGCTCGCGACGCCAAGACTGAGGGCCACGAGTTCGACTCGGCCGAGAACCGCCCCTTGCGCGAGCGCTGTATTACGTGGGGCATCGAAGGACCGCCGATGATGCCGGTGGGCTACAACGGTAATCTGCAGATCGTGCAAGGCGATGGCTATGTCGCTATTTTGCAGGAAATGATTCACGATGTGCGCATGATTCCCACCGATAGCAGTCCGCACCTTGCAGCGAACATACGCCAGTTGATGGGCGACTCGCGTGGCCACTGGGAGGGAGACACGCTGGTTGTGGATACCACGAATTTCAGCGACCAGAACGAATTCCACGGTTCCAACGAGAATCTGCACGTAGTGGAGCGCTTCCGGCGAGTGGATGCGGACACCCTCATCTATCAATTCACCGTGGACGACCCCTCTACTTGGACCCGTCCCTGGAGCGCCGAGATTTCAATGGCCAAGAGCGACGGACCCATCTTCGAATATGCGTGCCACGAAGGCAACTATGGATTGGCAAACAACCTCAGCGGCGCGCGCGCGGAAGAGAAAAAGAAGGCACAGGAAGGGAAATGACCAAATTCATTGCGGTTGGTCTGATCGCGGCGGTTGTTTTGTGGTTCACACTGCCGGCTGCGGCGGCGTCAGCCGAGGTGGTCGCAGCGCGAAATGTGCTTCAGACCGCGGTGGACCTGGATAAGACTGTCGCTTTCTATCGCGCGCTTGGTCTCGATATCGGGGACCTTGGCGCGGACGGTAGCATCTTCCCGGGTAAACGCTTAGTTCAGCGACCGGAACCCTCCTCCGAATTGCTCGTCAAGCTAACAGGTGTACACGACTCAAAGTTCCGAGGCATGGCGGCCAGAATTCCGTCCGCCGGCTTCGATCTGGAGCTGGTCGAGTTCGCCGGAACCGGCCGGAAAGAGGCCCAACCCAGAATCCAGGATCGCAACGCCACATTCCTGGTGCTCACGGTCCGAAACATTGACGCGGCACTGAATGCGGCGAAGAAGGCCGGCGGGTCGGTAGTCACCGCGGGCGGCGCGCCGCTTGCCATCGGCCCCGGAAAGAGCCGCTCGGTTTTTGTCAGAAATCCCGATGGATACTTCATCGAGCTCACCCAACCCGATCCCTTGCCCGAGACAAACGTTGCAGGGTTCCTCAATACCCAAGCGCCCGCCATCAGCAATGTCGTTGCCGGCCGTTTCGCGCGCACCGTTCAAGATACCGAAAAAATCCTGCGCTTCTATCACGATGTGCTCGGTTTCGAGACGCAACCTGGGGCTGGCTTCACAGGGAATAAGATGCTAGCCGATCTGGTTGGAGTGCCCGCCAAGTCGCAGTTCCGCATTAGCACGGCGAAAGTTCCCGGTTCCGAGGTGCAGTGGGAGCTCATCGAATTCAAGGACGCCGACAGCAAACCGTTTCGTCTGAAGTTGGAAGATCCCGGCATGGCCGGGTTTTCGATGTATGTGCGCGACGTAGACGCAGCAGCCAAAGCCGTGAAGGCCGCTGGCGGCGCGATTGTCTCCCTGGGAGGCGTCGTACAGTTGACCAACAGCCGCAACGTCATCGGGACCGATCCTGAGGGCTCCATTGTCGACATGACCCAGACTGCGTCCAAATAAGGAAATTCGCTTGTCAGGATCTATTGGCATCCTCGCGATTCTGCTGGTGGCGTTGAGCTCGGTGGTGCCCTTGTCGGCTGCCACATGCGAGAGTTTGGCATCGCTCGCGTTAACGAACACCACGATCACCCTGGCTCAATCCGTAGCAGCCGGCGATTTCACGCCGCCCGCCTCCTCAGCTCGCGATCTTGGCGCACCAGTCGATTGGAAGCAAGCGCCAGCTTTCTGCCGAGTCGCTGCCACCATTCGACCTGTACCCGATTCCGAAATAAAGATGGAACTTTGGTTGCCAACATCAGGACCAGCTCCCACCTGGAACAATGAGTTCGAGGCGGATGGAAACGGAGGCTGGACCGGATCCATCAATTACAGATATCTCGGCGCCGCGCTGCTTCGGGGTTTTGCGGCCGGTATGACAGACGCCGGACATGAAGGCGGCAGCGCCAGTTTCGCACTGGGTCATCCGGAAAAGGTAATCGACTTCGGTTATCGCGCCGCTCATGAAATGACCCTGAAGTCCAAGACCATCATCGAAGCGTTCTATGGGCGAGCGCCCAAGCTGTCTTTGTGGAACGGCTGTTCGGCTGGCGGCAGACAAGGGCTGAAGGAAGCGCAAATGTTTCCCGAAGATTACGATGGCATCGTGGCAGGCGATCCCATCGCCGATTTTTCGGGACGGGCTCTGGGCGGTGTATGGATGGCGCAGGCGGTCCATCATGACGAGGCCAGCTTGCTGACGCCGGAGAAATATTCCGTTCTTCACAAAGCCGTCCTGGATGCTTGCGATGCGATGGACGGCTTGAAGGATGGCGTGATCGAGAATCCCATGCTGTGCAACTTCAATCCGGCAACCATCGCGTGTAAGACCGGAGAGAGCAAGGGCTGCCTTACTGCGCCAGAAGTCGAAACCGCGCGGAAAATATATTCCGGAGTCGTCGATTCGAACACAAAAGAAGTGGTGTTTCCGGGGCTTGCCCCGGGCAGCGAACTTGCCTGGGGAACGCAGGCAGGGCCGCAGCCGTTCAGCGTGGCTACGGATTACTTCAAGTACATCGTCTTCAAGAATCCTGACTGGGATTACAGGACGCTCAACTTCGCCGGCGACATCGCAGTTGCTGAAAAGGCAGATAGCGGCACGATCAACTCCACGAATCCCGATCTCAAAGCGTTCTTCCAGCGAGGTGGAAAACTTCTCCAGTATCACGGCTGGTCCGATCAGCAAATGTCGGCTGCCTCCAGCCCGAAGTATTACAACAGTGTTCTAAATACGTTGGGCGACGCCAAGCTGGTCGAGCAATCGTACCGTCTATTTATGGTCCCCGGAATGGGCCACTGCGGCGGCGGTGAAGGCGCCGACACATTCGACAAGGTGGAAACGCTCGAACGATGGGTGAAGAGCGGAAAGCCGCCTGACAAAATTGTCGCGTCGCGGGTGGAAGCTGGTAAGGTAGTGCGAACCCATCCCCTCTGCCCGTTTCCTCAGACGGCTGTATATGACGGAAAGGGGAGGACGGACGACGCTGCGAGTTTCACCTGCAAAGCTGGTTCTGCGGTGACCCGCGCTAGCGCTCCTCTCCATTGACAGAGATCTCGCCTCGGAGTAATTTTAGGTTACCTTCGATGAGCGGGGCAGTGATTATCAGCAAGGTTGTGGGCGCGACGGCCATGCTTCTGGCGTTAGCGTCTTCAGCGCTCTTTGCGCAGTGGCCGGCTTTTCCGACCGCGGGAGTTCCGAAGACCGCTGACGGAAAGCCAGACCTGACGGGGCCCGCTCCGCGAACGACGGATGGTAAGCCGGATTTCTCAGGAATCTGGAAGTTCGTCGACAGCCCCGATGCGCGTCCCGGGACCCCGCCCCCGGCAGGCACGCGATCCGCCGGCATCGGCGTGCGCATTCCCGGACTGCTTCAGTTTTTCGATATCGGTTCGACACTCAAGGACGGTCTGCCGTTCCGGCCGTGGGCAGCGGAGCTTCGGAGCCAGCGCGTCGCGCAATTCAACAAGGATAATCCCGACGCCCACTGTCTGCCGATCGGCCTGATGCAACTGGACACGCATCCAGAGCCGAGAAAGATTATCCAGAGTCCCGGATTGATCGTGATTTTATACGAAGCCAACGCAGGCGTCCGGCAGATCTTCACAGATGGGCGGCCATTGCCGGGGAAAGATGCAGAACCCTGGTGGTATGCCTACTCCATCGGAAAATGGGACGGAGACACGCTGGTGGTTGAATCCAGCGGTTTCCGCGACGACGGCTGGCTGGATGTGGAGGGCAGTCCGCTTACGGAGTCCGCGAAAATGACCGAGCGGTTCCGGCGGGTGAATTACGGGAACATGGAAATCGAAATCACCATCGACGATCCGAAAGCCTATACCAAGCCCTGGACGGTCAAAGTGCATCACCGCATTATGCTCGACACGGATCTAATCGAGTTCGTGTGTCTGGAAGATGAAAAAGATGTGGTACACACGAGCGGCAAGTAGATTCACTTCGCCAATTCGTCCACCTTCTTTACATCATCGTCCAGACCCAGCAATTCCCAGCGTTGCAGCGATAGCGGCACGTTCCCATTGCTCCATACGTAATCGTGAAAGGCGCGAAGGGTAAACTTATCGCCCTGTTGAAGACGCCGTTCCGCCAGCATCCGCTCGATCTGCAGCTTGCCGATTTCGTATGCGATGCCCAAGCCGGGAGCGGTGGCAAACGACGCCGCTTCGCCTTCGGCCGTTCCCCTGTCCATAGGCACGGTTCGCGCCAGGTAATCGGCTGCTTGGGGGATGGTGAACTTGCCGAGTGCGAGCTTCACATCCACCTCGACGCGCAATGCCCGCAAGCGCGCAAAGTTATAAATGATCTCACGCGATCGCGGGCTGTCGTCATATAGTCCCGCTGCGAGCATCATCTCCTCGGCGTAGAATCCGATGCCTTCGTTCGCGCCTGAATCATAATACTGACGGCGGATCGGGTCGGGATTTCGCCACGCCAACGACAATTGGAAAAAATGTCCCGGCACGCCCTCGTGCACGCCCGTGGTACGCGGATCTTGCGCAAATGCTTTCCAGAAATACGGGAGATCGTTCGAGGGCGGCTGGAACCAGCGCACTCCATCCTGATGCAAGCGCGACGGGCCAGTGAAGTCATCCAATTCGCCGAATCCGTCGAGTGCTGCGATGTAGTCCGGCGCCAGGCGTGCCGTCCAATGCGGTAAATCAGGAGGAACCGTGAGAATCTGGTGCTCCGTCAAATAGCGGCGAATGTTCGCGTCCTCGCGCGTCATGCGAGCGGATTCTTCTTTCGCCGTGGCAGGCAGCTTCAACTCCGGCGCACGGACGTCGCGCTGGCGTTCATAGCTCTCCATCGCGAGTACCCGCTCGAAATCCTGACGCGCCATGGTCAGCAACTGCTCCGGTGTGTAGGGCAAGAGGGCCACCTGATGCAGGAAGAATCCGTAAGCCTTATCGCCGAGAACGAAATCCTGCCGCATGTTGGGCAGGTTCTGCTTCAGCCATTCCCGATAGTCGATGAGCGCTTCAATCGCCACGCCCATCGCAGCACGGAAGCGCGCGCGCTGATCGTCGTTGGTCAACAACGGTGAGGCACCACGCTCGACACGAGCCAGCCGCGCATCGATATCAGCAAGCAGCTCGATAGTCAATCGCGCGAACGGGGCAATCGCCTTCAGATTAAGCTTGGCGTGTTCCAGAATCGAAGGAATATTTTCCGCTCGCGCCACGATCTCTTGCGAACGCGCGTCGCCGAACGGCGGCGGAGGCATGAGTTCCTCCTGCAGCGCGTCGACAGTTTGTTCGACGTAAAATGCAGGATCTCGCTGCCAGCGCGGATTTACGTCCAATTCCCAACGGACGCGCGCAATGGCGGACCCTATCAACCTGTAGTCCACCTCCCACGCAGTCGGCCACAGCCCGCCCGTTGGTGCGGCAGCTCTCCAGCGACGCTCGAATTCGGCAAGATCCACCCGCTGTTTGGCGACCGCCGCAGGGGACCAGTCCCGCGGTCCGGCCGCGTGCTCCATACGGGGAACGTCATCAAAGGTGAAGGGTCTATACTCGGCGCGCCACGTCCAGAAGTCGGACGCCAACTGGTTCGGCGAGTCTGTTTTCGCTTGGCCGAAAGCAATAGCGGTCAATAATAACAGCCCGAGCAACACTCCCAGCAAGACCCGCGACATAGACTCATAGCGTAACACTCACTCCTCGGACGATTTGCGCCATCATTAGATGATGCAAAGAAGATCGCTCCGATTTAGCGTGGGATTGCTGCTGGCGTGCGGCTGTTATTGGGCGCAAGCTCCTCAGCCCGATGGCGGCGGCGTTCGTACAGGCACCCTTCCTTTGTCCTGGCGCACGGGCGGCCCAACGTGTGGAGATGCGCCCGAATGGGAGATTCACGCCTACAATCCCGACCTCTACATTTTGCGGGAAGACGGATGTGTTAACTACGAGAAGCCGTTCTTGTACCTTTTCTTCGGTGCCGATAAAGCTTTACTGATCGACACCGGCGCGGGTGAAACGCATGTTGCCTCCGCAGTCTCCGGAGTCATCGACGAGTGGGCCGCGAGCAATCATAAAACGCCACCGCCGCTCATTGTCGGGCACTCACATTCGCACGACGACCACATTGCCGGCGACGCCCAGTTGCGTGCCCGCGCAAACACCACCGTTGTGCCACTCACCATCGATGCGACCATGAAGACTTTCGACATCCCCCACTGGCCCGATGGCATGGGCAAGATCGATCTGGGAGGCCGCGTCATCGACGTCTTCCCCATCCCCGGCCACGACGTGCTCAGCCTGGCTTACTACGATCGTCAGACGGGAATTCTGGACGCGGGTGACAGCCTTTACCCGGGCCGTTTGTACGTGCACGACTTTCCTGCATTCGTCGCCAGCACCGAACGTATGGTCCGCTTCACTGAAGGTAAGATTGTCACGCACATCGTGGGCTGCCACATCGAGCAGTCCCGCACGCCCTACCTGGATTACAAAGTCGGCACCAAGTATCAACCGGACGAGCACTCGCTCGACATGGGCCGTGGCCAACTTCTGGAGCTGAACGACGCTTTGGCGCACATGAAGACGCCGGTGCGAATGGCATTTCGCGATTTCACGATCTGGCCAAATTAGGAGGATCTAAAACTCAAGGCGCAGCGCGAACTGCATGGAGCGCGGGTCCATGGTGCCCTGATATTCCCCGAAAGTCTGCGGCGACTCCAAGCTGAGACTCGGATTCGTGAAGTTGGGATGGTTGAAGATGTTGAAGGCCTCCGCGCGGAACTGCAGCCTTTTCCCCTCCCATGGCAAACGGAACGCCTTGGTCAGCGCGGCATCGACGTTGAAAATCGGATCTAAACGAACCGCCGCGCGTGTCCCCGCGCCTTCCGGAGGTTGATCCTGAAAGTTGTTGGACGTAATCGTGTTCGAGAAAAGGCTGGGGATTCCGTTTTGGTCGATGTGGACTCCGCCGGATGGGGTGGGCGTGTTCATGACGGCAAGCGAGCTGAGCCAGTAATTCGTGTTGTAAGCGAGATCGCCCTGAACGGCGCTCGGCAGCGCTGTGCTGTAGCGCCAGACACTCGAGACCTGCCAACCCCCGACGATCTGGTCCAGCCAGCCGGGTGCATTATGCAAGAGCGGTTTGTCCTTGCCGATGGGCAGGGCGTACATGAAATTTGCGTTGAAGTTGTGGCGGATGTCGAAATCCGAAGAGCCGCGAAACGCGCTCAGGTTGTAAATGTCCTGGATGGAAGCACCCTGTTCTCCGGCGCCGGACTCGGCCGCTGAACCATTATCGATGGAGTGCGACCAGGTGTAATTGAAATCGAACTGGAGGCCGTTGGAGTAATGTTTGCGGAACGCGACCGTGAGGCCGTGGAAATCCGCTTCGCCCGCGTTCATCCACATCGGCATCGTGCTGCCTTGCTGGGCAAAGAACGTATAGCATCCTGGTTTGCTCAGGCACTTGCCGGGGATGTACTCGCCCGAGATGCGATCTGCCGCGTGCAAGCTGTCCAGGAAACTGCTACCGAAGACGCCGTAGACGCTGTAGAAATAATTCGCCGACGCGCTACCAGGGAAATAAGCATTCTTGTATCCGGGCCAGACGTCATTGACGAATGGCAAATTTGGGACCAGGCTGGGATTATTCATCACCTCCGCGGCCACCGCGGCTGCAGCATTGTTGTAAGGAAGACCCAGGCCCGCGGCCAATTTGTTCGCGAGGCTGTACACGGTCATCGCGTTTTGCTGCCAGGTAATCCCCGAGCCGGGATCTTTGTAATTTTCGAGCGGAGTATACACGTCGCCCTCCATGAGCAGTCGACGTGAAAGCCTGCCGATGTAACCGACTTGCATGGTGACTTGACCGGGCAACTCGCGCGAATAGTCCGCGTTTAGGATGATCGAATAGGGCGTTTTCAAATCGGGCGAAATACCCAGGAACGTACCGGTGATCGCGGCGATGGCGGGAGGCGTGTATGGGAACCCACCGGCCGGAGAAGGCGGCAGCGCGGGATATGTCCCGTTGAAACGCGGAGAAGTAGTGAAGCTATACGAATCGGGGAAATTAGTCGGGTTGGAGAGACCGAGGGAGCCGTACTGATCGTAATTCACGATCAAATCGTTTCCGAACTGATCGTAGGCGATAGCCCCGCCCGCGCGGAAAGCGCCGGTCTTTCCGAAGAGCTTCGCGAGCCAACCAGAGTGATCTGTGGGTGCATAGGCGAGTCCGAAGCGCGGCGCGAAATTGGCGTTATCCGGACTCCACCAGGAGGGTTTCCCATTGACCGGGCCATTCAGCGCGTAGCTCAGCGTGAAATCTGACATCTGATTGGCCGGGATGCCCTGCGACTGCAATCCATTCCGCTGAGCGAAATATTGATTGAGAGGCACTGTGGTATCAACCTGCAACCCATTCGCTTCATACGGCGGCCTGAAATTTTCATACCGTAGGCCAATAGTGAGAGTAAGTTCGCGGCTCACCCGATAGGTGTCGCCAACGTAACCCGCGTAGGTATGTTCGATGAACGATCGTTGCTGCGGCGTTCCCTGCGGCAGCACTTGCCCGTTCTTACCGTATTGATAAGTGACAAAAACGTCGTTTAATATGCCCAACAGCATGGCTGAGGCGTTGGTCACCGCGGTCGGATTAGCCAGTTGCAAGTTGGGGTTACCGAGCTTGCCGACCAGGTAGTTTTGCACCGACGTATCGATGTCCTCACCCAGCCCGATTAACTCGGTGGCGCCGTAGGCATACAGCGGGAAAGCATTAGTAAAAGTCGAGGTATTGTTCCGGTTGTAGCGGAAATTGAATCCCATGGTGACGGTATGTTTTCCCTTGGTCCAGGTGAAGTCGTCGAGCACGTTATTGAGCGGGTTCGTGCGGCCCCTGGCGCGGGCGCTCCAGTCTTGGAGGGGAGCGAGCGCCGTTGGCTCGAACTGGAATCCGGTTCCGGATACGCCGGAAAGATTCTCGTCCAATCTGGTGAGGCCGTAGGTCAAGATATTTACCATGGACGGGTTGAGCACCGCGGTGTAGCGGATCGACAGCCCCTTATTGTTGTCACGTTCGATGGATGCCGGCGCCTGTCCCGGAAATTCCGCCAGGATTTGGTCGATGGTATTGTCGCCGAGCGATCCGCGCAGGCTGAGAGTGTGTTTACCGGCTTCGTCCAACCGGTAATCCAGTTTTGCCACCCAGGACATTTCGTTCAGGCTGTCGGGAGCGTTGAAACGATAGCCGCTGAAGTTCAAGCCTCCATCCTGGCCGTAGGCGGCGTCGTTGCCGGTGGGGTACTGATTCAAGATCTTCTGGTACGCCGTGTTCAGACCGATCCCTAAAGGATCGATCAAGGAAAGTTCGGATGGTTTGATAGATTGCACGGTTCCATCCGTCAATTGAGCCTGGAGGATACCTTCCTTGAGGGTCTGGGAGGGCACAGCCCGCACCTGAGCCACGCTGCTGCGGTCAATGCGCTGTTCCCAGTTGACGAAATAGAAGAGCCGGTCTTTCTTGATGGGCCCGCCGATGGAAGCTCCAAACTGATTGCGGACCAACTGTTGCACCGGCACTCCGGATTGGTTGTTGAACCAGGTGTTCGCCGATGTCGCGGTGTTGCGATTGTATTCGTACAACGATCCGTGAAGCTGGTTTGTGCCGCTCTTGGTGATCAACACCACTTGGCCGCCCGAGGATCGTCCCTGATCGGCGCCTTGGCCGCCCACTGTGACGCGGAATTCCTGGACCGAATCGAGCGGAACCGGCAGCACGGAGTTGAACCCGGAGTTGGCGTTCGCGCCATTCCCGTTGACGCCTTGGTAGGTGTTGCCAGTGGTGGTGTTCTGCGTGACCAAGCCAGCGTTCTGGTTGTCGTTCACGTCCACGCCATCCAAGGTGATGTTATTCTGATCGCGGCGCGCCCCCAGGACCTCTCCATTCGTGGTGACACCCGGCTGCAAGCTGAGCAGTTGGACTACGTTCCTGGTCTCGAGTGGAAGTTCGCGGACTTGCATTTCCGAAAATGCGTTCCCAACCGAAGCGTCCACTGTGTTGATTGTGGAAGTTTGTGCCGCCACGTTAACTGTTTCGGAGGCCTTGCCGAGTTCCATGCGGAGATCGAGTGTCGTCGGCGTATTCACGAGTAGCTGTACGTCCGTGCGAGTTAGCTTCGTGAAGCCGACCATCTCGACGCTGATGGTGTAAGTGCCGGGCGCAACCTGGACGAACTGATACTCACCGCGTTGGTCCGTCGTCGCGGAGCGGCTAAAACCAGTGGCGGCACTGTTCAAGGTTACGACGGCGCTGGTGATTACAGCTCCCTGGGGATCTGTCACTGTGCCGCGAAGAAGGGTGGTGGTTTGCGCAAAGCCGCTAAAGGAAACAGCCGCGCTCAAAAATAGAAAAGCGAAAAGCCGATGCAAGCCACGTATCATTGCCACAACTCCTGCAATTAAAGTTGGGTCTGCGAGAAACGGGCTCGCTACACGTGGCGGTGCGTCGCACTCGCTGCGACTGAAACACCAGGACGGCCTACTAGCCAGCGCAGGCTAGTGGGTCGATTGTATGTCACGAGCCAATCGATGTCAATTGTCAGTTTCATAAATTTTTTCTATTTGCAGTAGAACCGTCTCCGATGACACCGCGCTTGGCACCATCTGGCCCATATAGGTTTCCTCCGAATTAACCGATATTTCATGCAGAAGGCGCTTGGGATTGGGCCGGGTAGAGCGCTCGTCGAAGGTGCGATATATAATAAACCCGGAGCCGTGTAAGCTCCCATCCTCTCTTTGTCGAGGGAATTGTGACGCTAAACTTCGTTCGTTCTGCGTTTGCTTTGATCTTTTGTGCCGCCCCCACTTTGGCCGCCGGCCAGTCGTCAATTGAGCTGGCAACCCAGGTTACTGCCGTCGTGCTGCCGGATGGTCGATACTCCCGGTTAGCCCTGCACGAAATGGGTCTCGAGGCGGCCCACATCCTGAAAACGTCTGGTATTTCCTTACAGTGGCAAGTCGGGGTACCTGCTCACGCTGTGAACGGGCGCCTGGTAGTAGTGAAGCTGCTGGGCCGTTGTGACATGGACGGAGCGAGAGCGTTGCAATTGTCGGGCCCGCTCGGTTGGTCGCACGAGGCGAACGGCGTAATCCTACCGTTCAGCGACCTTGCTTGCGATAACATTCGCGGCGCCGTCTACGGTGCCGTGATCGCGGGAAATCAATATCGGGGAAACGTTCTGCTCGGCCGTGCGATGGGCCGGGTCTTGGCGCACGAGCTATATCACATCATCGCAAACACCACAGAGCACGGCAGGCAGGGCGTCGCGCAAGCCACGTTATCGGCGCGAGAACTGACTTCGGGCCAACTGGAACTCCGGCCGTCCGATGTTGCAACAATCCAGAACTATTTGCGCCACGGGGATGTTAGTGCGCGTGCGAGTGAGTATGACGAGCAGGCCGACCTGCGAGATCCTGCACAGTGACCACTCTGTGACGCGCTTCCGGAGGCAGGCTCATTTTTTGCTGCACCCAAGCCGTCAATTCGGGAACGCCCGAGCCCGCGCGCAGGTTGGTGAATAGGAACGGACGATCGCCGCGCATTTTTCGCGCGTCGCGATCCATCACGTCGAGTGAAGCTCCTACATACGGCGCTAGATCGATTTTGTTGATGACTAGCAAATCGGAGCGGATGATGCCTGGGCCTCCCTTGCGCGGAATCTTGTCGCCGCCGGCGACGTCGATCACGTAGATTGACACATCCACCAACTCAGGGCTGAAGGCCGCGGCGAGATTGTCGCCGCCGCTTTCGATGAACACCAGCTCGAGGCCCGAGTGCGCGTGCTCCAGATTCTCGATGGCCTCCAAGTTCATGGAAGCGTCCTCACGGATGGCGGAATGCGGGCAGCCTCCGGTTTCAACGCCCGTCACCCGGTCAGCCGGCAAGGTTCCCTGGCGGATCAGGAATTCGGCGTCTTCACGCGTGTAAATATCATTGGTCACGACGGCCAGGTTCACCGCCGGCCACAGGCTCTGGCTCAGGACATGGACGAGGGCGGTCTTGCCGCTGCCGACGGGGCCGGCGACGCCAATTCGAAATGCGCGATGGGTGTGATTGTGGCTCATATTAGAAAAGAAAATAGCGCTGCGCCAGCGGCAACGTGCTGGCCGGCTCGCAGGTCAAAAGTTCGCCGTCGGCATGGACCTCATAGGTCTCCGGGTCCACTTCGATATGTGGCGTGGCTGAATTGTGGATCATATCGACCTTTCCAATTTTCCTGCAGTTTTCAACGGGCACCAGGCGCTTGCCGAGGCCGAGTTTCTCCACGTGCGGTAGCGAGGCGCGTGAAACGAAGGTGGCGGCGATGGCTTGTGGCGCGTCGCCGAACGATCCAAACATCGGGCGATAGAGCACCGGTTGAGGAGTGGGAATGGACGCGTTGGCGTCGCCCATCACGCTCCACGCGATGAATCCGCCTTTGATGATCATTTCAGGTTTGACGCCGAAAAACGCCGGGCTCCACAGCACCAGGTCCGCGAGCTTGCCAGATTCGATAGACCCTACTTCGTTTGCGATGCCATGCGCGATGGCGGGATTGATGGTGTACTTTGCGACGTAGCGTTTGATGCGTTGGTTGTCGTTACTGGGAACCGCGGAAGAATCGCCCGCGAGCGGCCCGCGCTGCACCTTCATCTTGTGCGCGGTTTGCCAGGTGCGTGTCACCACTTCCCCGATGCGGCCCATGGCCTGCGAGTCGCTCGACATCATGCTGATGACGCCGAGGTCGTGCAGGATGTCTTCGGCCGCGATGGTCTCCTGGCGGATGCGGCTTTCGGCGAAGGCGACATCTTCGGGTACCTGCGGATTCAGATGATGGCAGACCATCAGCATATCCAGATGCTCGGCGATGGTATTCACCGTAAGTGGACGCGTTGGATTGGTGGAAGACGGCAGGATGTTGGGCAGTCCTGCAATCTTGATGATGTCGGGTGCGTGCCCTCCGCCCGCGCCTTCGGTGTGATAGGTGTGAATGGTTCGGCCGGCGATGGCGGCGATGGTGTCGTCGACGAAACCGGCTTCATTCAGCGTGTCGGTGTGGATGGCGACCTGGATGTCGAACTCATCGGCCACGCGCAGGCAGGCATCAATGGCCGCGGGCGTGGTGCCCCAATCCTCGTGCAGTTTCAGGCCGCAGACTCCCGCGAGCACCTGTTCCGCAAGCGGCTCGCGCGTTGCCGCGTTTCCTTTGCCGAGAAATCCGAAGTTCATGGGCCAAGCTTCGGCTGCTCGAAACATCTGCTCCAGATTCCATCGGCCGGGCATGCACGTGGTTGCGTTGGTGCCGGTGGCGGGACCAGTTCCGCCGCCGAGCATGGTGGTGGTGCCATTCGACAGCGCTTCGTAGATTTGCTGCGGCGAGATGAAATGGATGTGGCTATCGATCGCGCCCGCAGTGAGGATCTTGCCTTCGCCCGCGATCACTTCGGTGGCAGCGCCGACTACAAGATCCGGGTCCACGCCGGCTTGCGTATCTGGATTGCCCGCTTTGCCGATTTTGACGATGCGGCCGTTTCGAACTCCGACATCGGCCTTCACGATGCCCCAATGATCGATGATCAGCGCGTTGGTGATCACCAGATCCAGCGCGCCATGCTCCGATTCACGCGTGGCGGTGGAGCTTTGTCCCATGCCGTCGCGGATTACTTTGCCTCCGCCGAAGGTGATCTCGTCGCCATAAACCGCGAAGTCGTGTTCCACTTCGGCGATCAATTCGGTGTCGGCCAGGCGGACGCGATCGCCTTTCGTGGGTCCATACAGATCGGCGTAAGTGCGGCGCGGGATCTTGACGCTCATCGAGTCATCCTCATTCGCCGAGGGCCCCATTCACTTTGCCGTTGTGGCCATAGACGACTCGACGGCCGGCGAACGCCACCAGCGGAACTTCTTTCTCTTCGCCTGGCTCAAACCGGATGGCCGTGCCCGCGGCAATATCCAGGCGCATGCCGTATGCTTCGGCACGATCGAAATCGAGCGCGGAATTGACTTCAAAGAAATGATAGTGGCTGCCTACCTGCACGGGCCGGTCGCCCCGGTTGCGCACCACCACTTGCGCCGTCGGCCGCCCGGCATTCAGTTCCAATTCGCCGTCCTCGAGAAAGTATTCACCCGGATGCATTTGCGCTCCTATTGAATCGGGTCGTGAATCGTCACCAGCTTGGTGCCGTCGGGAAAAGTCGCTTCCACTTGTACTTCGTGGATCATCTCCGCGATGCCATCCATGACATCCGCGCGCGTGAGGATGGAGCCGCCCATGCTCATGATGTCGGCGACGCTCTTCCCGTCGCGCGCCGCTTCGAGAACTTCGGCGGAGAGAATCGCCATGGCCTCGGGATAGTTGAGCTTCAGGCCGCGCGCGCGCCGCTTCTTGGCCAATTCGGAAGCGGTAAAGATCATAAGTTTTTCCTGCTCGCGCGGAGTCAGGTGCACTACGATCCTCCTTTGGGTACTCAGTAAATCAATGAACTTTTCGGGGTAGCGTGGCGACCCGGCCACAAAGAGACCACTTGGCGGCTTTCCAGAATTCGACCAGTCCGCTTGCCAGAGCGCGACCGTTGATCGCTACGCCACGGATCACCAAGCCATGCGCCCTTAACGAAGTCACCCCCCATAATATCTCAGAGTTGGAAAGCTGATCCGCGATGATTTGGAGCTGTGCTTCGAGGGTTTTCCAATACGCGGGAGATTCGCCGGCACGGCACACGTAGCATGAGGCGAAATGGCGAAACGGTCCAAGCCTTGCGATGGAATCGAGGCGCGTCACATGAGTCGGGCCGAGCGGCGTGAGCGTCCAGCGCTCGATCGCGACCGGCTGTCCACAGGCGATGATCTCGAAATGCGATGCGAGGGAGTGATATCGAAATATCTCGCCGGAGGCTTCTCGTCCCGGTGCGACGCGATCCCACCAGATGAGCGAAGCGCCCGGATCGAGTTCCACGAGGGCCGTCTGCTCGAAGCGTGAGCCCGCGAACGGGATCAACTGATCGGGCAGATATTCCAAGTATGCGCCAGCCGCGATCCGGACGTGCGTCCTCTGCGATGCGAGGCCGTCGGCAGACCGGCTGCGATAGATGCGGGTGGCGCCTGTAGACGTCACTTGCGCCTGCGCGCCAGCGCCGAGATCCATTTGGAAGTCGAGCGCATCGCGATCGAGGATTCCGCCGGAGAGATTGTGAACATGAGCCAGCGTCTCACCCGTAGCAGTACGAAAGCCGCGCACCACACGCCAGGGCGGCTGCTGCTGTTTTACGCGAAGCGCCGTCGTGCCCGTGTCATTCGTTTCGAAAGACAAATGGAGGTTGGAAGATGGCGGCATCGCTCAACTCATGAACAGCCGCGTGTACATTGTGGCGTGGCGGGCGGAGGCGATGTCGAGCAGGGGTGTGAAGGAGCTCGCGCGGCGATGGTTGCGCGGCAATGCCTTGTTCCGCGGCGTGGAGAATTGCTGGTTTCAAGCTCCAAAGAATCTGGTGCGCTTGTGTTTGTCCGAGGGGAAGTAAGCGTTGGCATGCGGAAACGAGCGCGGTGGTGGATTGCTGGAGGTATGCCGCGGTGGCCGTTGGCGCCTCAATTCCCAAGGCACCGGCCACTAAGCCGAAACAAGGCGCCAGATGAGTTTCGGCTTGCATGCCGGATGCGGCGATCAGTAATTCGTTGCCGGACATGCTGGCGGCCAGGCGCAAGAATCTGCGGCCCATGGCGGCCGAAGCATCCCGGGATTCGCGAGCCAGTTTGCGAGCACCGAGTTCGGCGTTTAAGGTCAGCCATTCGTCGATGCCGGCCCGACAGCTCGCCCCGCAGTAGGCAGCTTCGAGCGCTCCGGTTTCCTCGAGGTAATCCGCCAAGAATTGCTCCAGATTTTCGACAGTCAGCAGTCCCGCGTCCACCAGCGCTTCGATTCCGAATGAGTGCGCGGCGCCTCCGATTGGGAAGGCGCTGTCAGCAAGTTGCTGGAGTTGGAGGAGGGGCAGCATCAGGCAAACAGGCACTGGACGGCTTGGGGCAGGGCATCGTCGGCGGCGGATGCATCCCAGCCCAACTCCGCACGCGCTACATCGAAGAATGCGCTGCCGATTCACATCTTGTCCTTGCAGACGGCTGGCTAGAATGTCGGCGGTGAGCAGATTGGTGCTGGCGGTAACGTATCCCGCGTTCGAGATCAAATCATAGTTGCCCCAACCGCTGCGGTACAGGCCTTTGCGGTTCCATCGCACCGCGGAGTAGAGCGCCTCGTTGATGCCAATTAGCGGGAACAGGGCGCCATACAACTTCGCCAGATCGCAACAAACGCGCGCAAAGTATGTGATGTTCGGCCCGTGCCAGGCGGATCGCAATGGATCTGGGATCAGGCCGAAGAGGTTTGAGATTGCAAGCCGTGTCGGCCCCTTGAATTTCGCGAAGCTGATCATGGGGCAGCCGGCGTAGGGGAGCAAGACTTGGGGAATGTACGTGGGCACTCTACAGTGCGCGGGTTCTTCGCAGTCCTCGTCCCAATACGCTTCCGTAACGTTCACATATTGCGCCGAATGTTTCGCCAGGACGTCAGCGAGGCCGGTGCGGCGCAGATACTCGGCATCCTGCTGTCGGATCCAGGCGCGATGATCGCGCGCTTCAGTCTCCCAGTTGAAGCCCGCTTCCTCCAGATTTCTACGAGAGGTATGGCCTTCAAGAATGATCGCGCGCGCCGGAAGAGCGCCGAGCAAAAGATCTAGCGCGGCAGGATCGGTATAGGTGCCGGTCGCGTAGCCATGCCAGGTAACTTTGACGAGTACGCGATCGGGCTTCGCTCGCGGGAGAACTCGTTCCAGCAGACACGACATCTGTTGGTGATCGGAAACCTTCGCGATTTCTCCATCACCGATGGACACGCACTCGGCAGGCGCAATGGTTCGCTTCGGCGATGCAATCCGCACGGATTCTCGCGCCCGCTTTTCGTTCCATAAACGCGTGATGCGCTGCGTGAGCCAGCAGGTGAGTGCCGGATGATCGCCCGGCGGTTCGGCCATGCGCCATGCGGCGGCTTCGGGATGCTGGCGTTGGAAATTCTCAAGGATCACACTCGCGAACTCGACGTGTTCGGTTTTCCATTGGGCCTCCGGAAGTACGAGCCAGTCCAACGGGCGCTGCGCGCATTTCTCGAAAGTTTGCGCGAGAAACGGCTGGGCATGCCGTACAAATCCAACTTCACCCGCAGCCAGGCCGAGCTGTTCCCACACCAGACGCATCAGCCGGTAACTATTCGCGCGGCTGCCTGCATCGCCATGCCCGCTGGCGGCGAGTATCAGGCCGATATGCTGGAGGGATCGCGCATCGGGTGACATGGCGCGCGCGACTTGGTCGGCGAGAGCCTGCACCACCAAGGGATGCGTGGGATCAACGTCGTCGTGATGGAGAACGGTGTGTTGATGCGCGCGCCGAGCTTCACCGATGGCTTGTCCGAACGCTTCACGTTGCAGCAGATTGAAGTCCAGAGCGGTCGGGAGTACGAAAACTTCCCCCGAGTCGCGGCGGCCAATTGCAGCGGCTAAGCCTTCGGTGGGGGTCATTTCAATCTCCGGAGCGAAGCCGAGGATTGGGGTACAAGCCTCGGCGATCAGGCTCGCGTCCCTACGCTCGAAGTCGGTAACGAGGATGAACGCGGGTGTCAGTGCAGCCTTCCGCCGATCCGGCCATGTTTGGTCATGGATGCCAGCACGTCCACCATTGCCCGCACGGCGACGAGCGCTGTGATATCGGAGATGTCGTAGGGTGGGGAAACCTCGACGGCTTCCATGGCAGCGATGCCCTCCTTGGCCACGCCCTTGAGGATCGCGAGAGCTTCGCGTGGAAGAAAACCGCCGGGCTCGGGCCATCCGGTGCCGGGGACGAATCCGGCGTCGACGGAATCGACGTCGAAGGAAAGATACACCGCGCTCGCGCCTTTCCAGGCCACTTCCAGCGCGATCTCGATAGTCTTGTCGATGCCGATGCGCTCGATGTCGGAAATCGTCAGGACGGTGGATCCGCGCTCGCGGCCTTTCTTGACACCGGGGCGCGGGACCTGCCAGCCGCCGATGCCGACCTGCACGAGATTCGTCGGTGGGCAGTTCGGAATGTTGGTGGCATGGAACCACGGACATGTGTGCATGATCTCGTCCATATCCTTTTCCTGCGTGTCGATATGACGGTCCAGGTGAATGATGCCGAGCTTGCCCTCAATGGCTTGCGCCACGCCGCGCGCGCAGGGGAAGCCGATGGAATGGTCGCCGCCCATGATCATCGGCAGCGTTCCTTGCGACAGAATGTGCGCGACGCCCTTAGTAATCTGGTCGTGACTCTTGGTGATGTTCGCAGGACAGAAAATATCGCCGACGTCGCACATCTTCAGTGACTCGCGAAGATCGACGCCCAGTTCGAAGTTGTAAGTGGTGTACAAAGACGAAATGCGGCGAATTCCTTGCGGGCCGAAGCGCGTGCCGGCGCGATACGTGGTGCCGATGTCGAAGGGCACGCCGACAAACGCGACATCGTATTCGCCGACTTTGCGAACGTCCTCGAGGTACGGGGTCTTGAGGAAGGTGTTGATGCCGGACCAATGCGGCAGCTCGCCTCGCTGAAAACAACTGATCTCCGATTTGTCTTCGATGGAATCGACGCATTCCAAGCCGAATTCCTTGCCGCGGCGCACTTCTTCTTGCCACTGCCGCGATGGGATTTGCGCCTCCTCTCGAAGTGCTTTCATCCCTTCGAGTTCTGGCAGTTTCACTTCTCTGGTGTGCTCCCGATGCTTCGGGGCATGATTCTTGTAGAAGGACATGGATTTTTGATTGTACTTGCTCGATTAGGCTTCGGGGGCGCCGGGTACTTCGTCACTCTCCGCGCCGCCGCCCGGGAAGGTGGTCTGTTCCACTCGCTGGATGAGATCGGCGATCTTTGACTCGTCGTTGGTATCAGGCACGGAAAGATTCAGAACTATGTTAGCTCCGTCGTCCTCGGCTCCGGTGCGTCCCAGAGCGATGACGCGCGTTGCGAGGATGACAGCCTCGCGCGGGTTGTGCGTTACGAATAAAACGGTGGTGCCGGTTTCGCGCCACAGATCCTTGATCAGCCGCTGCATGCCCGCGCGCGTGCCCGGATCGAGCGCGCTGAAGGCTTCATCCATCAGCAGAATCTTGGGCCGCATGATGAGCGCTTGCGCGATCGCGACACGCTGCTGCATGCCACCGGAAAGCTGGTGCGGATACTTGGACGCGTCCGATTCTCGCAGGCCCATGCGGCGGAGATATCCAATCGCCTCGGACTGAAATTCCTTCCGGCGCTTCCGCCGGGCCGGCGAAAAGCCGCCAAAGAAACCGATCTCGGTCACTTCGAGGCCGAACGTGATGTTCTCGAGCACCGTGCGGTCCGGGAACAGGGAATATTTCTGGGGCACATATCCGCAGCGGCGATCCGGTTGCCGGCGCGGGCTGCCTTCCACCAGGACCTGTCCACGCGTTGGCATTTCCTCCGCGAGCACCAGCCGCAACAAGGTCGACTTTCCGCAGCCCGTTTGTCCAACAATGGAAATGAACTCGCCCGGCTGGATGTCCAAGCTAACGCCATTCAAGATGCGCTTGGGGGGCTTGCCTGGCTGGCCATACTCGACCAGGACATTCTGGATACGAATCAACGCTGGCGCAATGCTCACCGGTTCAATGTTCTCGTCCAATAGCGTTCGTGCCGATGCCACGGGCGTCATACTGGTGAAACTCATGCCTCCTGAAACCAGGGATGCAGTTTCCGGTTCAGTGTCCGCATTCCGAAATCGACCAAGAACAGCAGTAACGCCACCCACAGCACGTACGGGATGATGGTGTCCATTCCCATATGGCGGCGCAGTAGGGCGATCCGGTATGCGAGACCGTCGGTGGATGCGATCATTTCGCCGGCGAACAGGAAAAGCATTACCGACTTCAGGTTGAGCCGGATGCTGTTCAACACTCGCGGCCAGATTTGTTTGAGAACGATTCGATAGGTGATGGAGAAATCGGCGGCGCCCAAGGTGAATCCTTTGACGATCTGCTCTTTGGGCACGCTGCGCGTGAGATTGAAGGCATCCAGGATGATGGTCGGCGCCACTCCGACTACGATCAGCATCACCTTGGCCAGCTCGTCGATGCCGAAAGCGATGAACAGAATCGGGAGCAGCGAGAGCGCGACAATTTTGTCGAAGAACAGAACGAACCGCTGAAAAAACGATCCCACGTACGGAAACATGCCCATGTGCAGGCCGAGGAGCACGGCGGGAAACAGCAGCGCCATGCTGATCAGGAAGCGCCGGCCGGTAGCCACGGTGTCCTTCCAAAGCATGCCGTTGCGAACTCGCGCGACTAGTGATTGTTGAGAGGCATCTGACGCCGCTGCGTCGTCTTGAGCCGGCTTCAGAGCAGCGTCGACGAAACCCTGACCCATTTGACGCAGCGTGGGCATCACCCGGTCGTCCGGATTCTCTCGATGCCGATCGCGAGAGACCGAGAAGTAACTGACAACGCCGGTGGCAAACAAGAACCAGGACAGAATCCAGACCGTGGTCCGAGAGGGGTGGGCGTGAATTTGAAGAACGCTCACAATTTGTTCATCCTCACAATTTGCCTTGGGCGGCGAGCGTCATATAGGACGCGTCGAATCGCAAGCGTACCCGTTCTTTCTTGCCTTGGATGGCGCCGTCGGGAAAGCGGATGGCGACGTCGTCGGGCGAGCTGGTCTTGTCGCCCAGCAAGCCGTGGGAGAAGCAGAACTGGCGAACCAGCTCCATGGTCTTCTTCAACTGAGCCGAGTTGGTCATCTCGACCGCCGATGGAGCGGTGTAGAACAGGTGCGTGGTGGAAAGCTGTTCTTTATATGAATCCAGGGTGTCTTCGGAGACGGTGGCGATCGCGGAAAGGACCTTGTCGCCCTCGGGCCCAGGTTTCGACATTTGTGCGGTCAGCTCGTACCAGGCACCCACGACGGCTTTGGCGAAGCGTTGGCCGGAACCATCGGGCCGGTTGAGGATATCGGTCCGGACCACCAGTAAGTCAAGAATTTCGCCCGGGATTTTCGACGAATCGAAAATCTTAGAGATCCCTTTTCCTTTCAGGATCTGCGACACCAGCGGCTTCCACGTCACCACCACGTCCTGGCTGGTGTCGCTCAGGAACGCGCCCGCGATGTCGGAGTCGGACGTGTTCACATATTTGACTCGCTTGATCTCGCCGCCCAGGTTGTTGAGCGTCATGCCGCGCTCAAAGAGATATTGCGAGACGGTTTTTTCGACCAGCAACACTCGTTTACCGGGAATCTGGCCGAGGGTAAGATTGTGCCGCACGAGCACGGCATCATTGCCGTTGGAGTAATCGCCGGTAATGATGGATGTAGTGTCGACGCCGGCGGCCGCGGGCATGTCGAGCGCCTCCATATTGGTCATCGCGCACGCGTCAATGTTCTTCGCGACGAAGGCGTCGAGCGACGGCGCGTAGTCAAAACGCTGGACCTTGATTGCGACGCCGTACTTGTCCGCCCATTTCTTGAGGATCCCAGACTTGGCCATGTACTGGTAGGGATCCCAGCCCACGTAAACGGACCAGCCGACAGTGAACGAAGGCGGGTTACCAGCGGCGCGCAAGACGCCGGACAACAGGAACAGGGTGGATAAAATTGGGAGGAGTTTTCGCATCTCAACCGTCCGTGCAGCGGGGCACCCGGTGGCTACATGGCCGGTTGGATTTCCTAGTATATCGCAACGGCACCGAGGGAAGTCGACGCTTTGTCGTTCTCGTGCTTGTCCTTCTCGCCGCGTAGCGCCTTCTCAATTGCGGCCGCGAGTTCGGGCGAGTCAGGCGTGATGTCGGGCTCAAAGCGCTGCGCGATCTTACCATCGCGGTCCACCAGGAACTTGGTGAAATTCCAACGGATGGGGCCGCCAGTGGTTGGATTGGCTTGCTTGTCGGTCAGGAATTGATAGAGCGGCGACATGTGCTCGCCCGTCAGCGATATCTTCGCGAAGATCGGGAACGTGATCTTGTATTGGTCAACGGCGAACTTCTTGATTGCCTCGTTGGCGTCGGGTTCTTCTTTGCCGAAGTCATTACTCGGGAATGCGAGAATCATGAGACCCTGCGCCTGGTATTTCGCATACAAAGTTTGCAGCGCCTCGTATTGCGGTGTGAAGATGCTGTGGCTGGCAACGTTCACGATGAGGAGCACCTTGCCGCGATACGAAGCGAGCGGCACCGGTTTGCCGTCGATGGAGAGCGGGATGTAATCCAGAACTGTTGCGGCGCGCAGGAGCACGCCGCTAACGGCCAAGATGGCAAGGAAGGCGCCGAAACGCCTAGAATTCATAGCGCAGAGCAAACTGCATTTCGCGCGGCGGCATCGTGTTCTGATACTCGCCGAAGATTCCGGGATTGGACAATGCCAAGCTGGGCTGGATGAAGTTCACATTGTTAAACGCGTTATACGCTTCGGCGCGGAATTGGATTCGATGCCCTTCCCAAGGCAGCGGGAAAGACTTTGCGACTCCGATGTCGAAGTTGACCATCCCGGCCAGCCGAACGATGGCCCTCGCCCCCGCCGCTGAACCGGGCCAATCGTCGGCAAAACTGTTTGAGGCATTGATCGAAGAGAAGAGGCTGGGATTGCCGTTGCTGTCATAGCCGTTCTGCACCTTGAATGGCCCCGTGGCAATGGCGAGCGTATTCTGCCAATAATTGACGTCCCAAGTTTGGTTGCCTTGAATGACGCTCGGCAGGCCGCTCGAGAATCGCATAATACTTGAGATCTGCCAGCCTCCAAATATCTCATTCGCCCACCCCGGCGCGCTGCTCCAGAATGCTTTGCCTTTGCCGATGGGTAATTCGTACACGACGTCAATGTTCACCTGGTTGCGAATGTCGAAGTCGGAAGAGCCGCGGAACTGGCCGGGGTTGAATATGTTTTGTATCACGGCGCCGTCCTGTCCGGCGGAGCCTTCGGCTGCCGATGCATTGTCAATGGAATGGGACAGGGTGTAGTTAAAATCGAACGAGAGACCGGAGCTAAAGGCCCGCCGCAGACTGACCGTGCCTGCATGATAATCGGCGTCGCCCGCATTCATCCAGGTGGGCATCGAACTGCCCTGCGGAGCGAAAAATGTGTAGCAACCGAATTTGGTGGCGCATGTGTTGCCCGACGTGTACTGACCGGGAATTCGATCCGTTGAGTGCAGCATGTCCAGGTAACTGCCCTGGTACACGCCATAAATACCGTAGAAATAGTTAGCGGCGGTGCTTCCCTTGAAGAAAGCATTGGCCACGCCGGGGAACATATCCGTTATGTACTTAATGCTCGGGACTAGCGAGGGATTGGCCTGCACCATGTTCGCAATAGTGCTTGGATTGCAATTCTGGGTCGTGACGCCGGTGGAGGCGCAGATGCTGTTGAAGTCCTGGCGGATCGACGTCATGGCGGTCAGCCAGGTCTGTCCCGAACCGGGATCGTACAGGTTTTCGAGGGGCGTATACACGTCGCCTTGCAACAGCAGCTTCCGGGAAAGTCGGCCGGCGTAAGCAATCTCCAGCGTCAATTTACCCGGCAATTGGCGCGCGAACGAAGCATTCAGCAAGATGGAATATGGCGACTTCAAGTTCGGATAGATTCCTTGGAACTCACCGACGATCCCATTGACGTCTGGCGGAGTGTAAGGGAAGCCGGTGGTGGGAGCGGCCGGAAGTGCCGGAGACGTGCCTCCGTAGCGCGGCGACGTGGTGAAAGTGTAGGAGACGGGGTTGTTCAGAGTTGTCGCCAGGCCGAACGAACCAAACTGGTCGAATTGGGTGATTAGCTCGCTGCCAAAGCGATCGTAAAGCATTGCGCCGCCTGCACGGAAGACGCCGCCGTTGCCAAAAATTGCTTGCAGAAGACCACCGCGATCCTTCGGACTAAAGGCTAATGCAAAACGTGGGCCGAAATTGTTGTCATCGGGATTGTACCAGCTCGGCTTGCCGTTGACAGGGCCGTTGAGATTGTAGCTGAGGATCGAATTGGGCATGCCGTTGGAAGGAACGCCCAGAGATCCCAGGTAATCTCGCTGCGCGAAATATTGATTTAGGCCGATATTGGGCGCCACTTGCAGCCCGTTTTTCTCATATGGCGGTGGATCGTTGGTGTAGCGCAACCCGAAGGTAAGCGTCAATTCGCGGGACACCCGCCACTGGTCGCTAACGAAACCTTCGTACTCGCGCATGGCGAAAGCTCGCACATCCGGGGCTCCTTGGGGCAATAACGTGCCCCCCTTTCCGACCTGATAAGTAATCTGCGTGTTGTTCACCAAGCCAAGCAGTAATCCGAGGGCCGACGCATCGTTGTAGGTGTCATTCAATGCGAAGTTTGCATTTCCGGTTTGTTTCGCCATGTAGTTGGCGAGGCTCGTGTCGATGTCTTCTCCCAACCCTACGGCCACATTGACGTTGAATCCGTAGCTGGGATAGGACTGCGAATAAGTGGACTTATTGTTCGTCATGACCCGGAAATTCAGTCCGGTGGTGATGGTGTGCTTGCCCTTGGTCCAGGTGAGAGTGTCCACGAAGTTGTTGACGGGCAGGATGCGGCTGCTGGCGCGCGCGTTATAGTTCACAAGCGTGTCGAGCGGATATAACCCGAACGCATCGCCGACTGTTCCTGAATTCGCCAAGCCCTGGCGAGTATATCCGAACACAAAGCTATTGATCAGGCTGGGAGTCAGGATCGCGGTATAGGTGGCGGCCAGGCCTTTGCTGTTATTTAAAATAATGCTGGCCGGTGACTGCCCGGGAAACTGAGCTAATGCGTTGGTCTGATCCTGATTCGAATTCGACAGCGTACCCCGAATCGACAGCGTCTGCTTGGCGGCGCTGTCCAAAATGAAATCCATCTTCCCCACATAGGCGCGGTTGTCCAGGGCGTCGGGTGCATTGAAACGGTAGCCGGTGAAATTCAAACCCCCATCCGATCCATAAGCTGGATCGTTGCCTACGGGGTATTGGTTCATGAGGTTGAGATATCCCGGATTGACGCCAATGTGCAGCGGGTCGATCGCTTTGATCGCCGCCGGGCCGAGCGTATAAACACTTCCGTTGGTGTCGGCAAACGTCAGAATGCCTTGTTTCAAGTTTTCGGTAGGTACCTGGCGCTCCACGGCTGCATCGCTGGCGTCGATACGGCGTTCGTAATTGAAGAAATAGAAGGCGCGATCCTTCTTAATCTTTCCTCCCAGGGACGCCCCGAATTGGTTGCGGTTCAGAGGCGTGATTCCTACTCCGTCGCGATTGTTGAACCAACTGTTGGCCGCCGTAATTGTGTTGCGGTTGTACTCGTAAGCCGAGCCATGCAACTGGTTGCTTCCACTCTTGGTGATCAGCGTCACCTGGCCGCCTGACGAGCGACCCTCATCTGCGCCCTGGCCGGCCACCGTCACGCGAAATTCCTGGACGGAATCCAGCGGGATTGGCAGAACGGAATTGAACCCGGCGATGGGAGCCGAATTGTTATTGGCGTTGGAACCCTGGGTTTGGTACGGGCCCGATATGCCCGCGTTCTCGTTGTCGTTCACATCCACGCCATCGAGCGTGATGTTATTTTGATCGCGCCGCGATCCCATGACTTCACCATCGGAGGTGACGCCCGGTTGCAGGCTCAGCAGTTCAACCACGTTGCGCGTGTCGAGCGGCAACTGCCGTATGGAATGCTCCGTAAAAGCGTTTCCGATAGAGGCGTCGGCTGTGTTGATGGTGGAAGCTTCCGCGGTGACATTAACGGTTTGGCCCGTGGTGCCGATCTCCAATTGCATGTTGAGCGTTACGGGGGTGTTCACCTGAAGCACAACATGTTCTTGTGTCACTTTCGCGAAGCCCGGCTTAGTGACGGTCAATGTGTATTCGCCCGGCATGACCTGGAGAACCTCATATGCTCCGGTATTGTCCGTAACCACCTGCCGCGAAACTCCGGTAGAGGCGCTGGACAGCCCCACCGCGGCCCCCGGGACAACACCGCCCTGCGCGTCGGAGATGACACCATGCAACGAACTGGTGTTCTGCGCGTCGAGCGTCGAGACCGTGAGGATGGAGACCGCGGCCAGCAGGCTTAGTCCCGTTAAAAAAGTTCGCCAGGAATGGCGGAAATGCCTCGTGAACATGTACCTCTTCTCCCAAATCGAAAAAAATTTGAAGTCACCATGGAGCAACAGGCTCGGGCGCCAACTGGGGCGGGAGGGCCGCGATCGTTGCGGCGGAGGAAAACAACTCGGCAAAGAGTTCAGTGAGACTGCGGGGCGGTGCGGAACCGACTAATCCGCACTATTTACACTTACACTTTCGGAGTCCCCAACGAGGCAGTTTACCAATTATACTCCGGCAGCACGCTCTGTCAATGCCAAATTGGCTAAGAACGCACCAAGCCCGGAGGCGTCAGGCGATGATGTCGTGAATCACATTTCCCGCGACGTCTGTCAGCCGAAAATCGCGGCCACTGTAACGGTATGTAAGCTTGGTGTGATCGATGCCCATGAGATACAAAATGGTCGCATGCAGATCGTGGACGTGGACCGGCTTGTCCACTGTCTTCCAGCCGAAATCGTCGGTCGCGCCATACGTCATCCCACCTTTCACGCCGCCGCCAGCCAGCCAGACAGTGAATCCGTGAGGATTATGATCGCGCCCATTGTGTACCTGGCCGCCCATGAATCCGCTGCCTACTTCCACCACCGGCGTACGGCCGAACTCAGAGCCGCACACGATCAGCGTCTCGTCCAACAGCCCGCGCGATTTTAAATCCTTGATCAGCGCTGCGAATGGCTGGTCGGAATCCTTGCCGGTCTTGCGATGCAACTCGATATCGAAATGATGGTCCCAGGGATCGCCTTTGGCGTAATACACCTGCACCATACGGACTCCGCGTTCGATAAGGCGAGCGGCAGTGAGGCAGCCGCGGGCAGTGCTTCCCTCGCCATACAGTTTGATGGTGGCTTCACTCTCTTTGCGCACGTCGAAGACATCGGGCGCCTCAGTTTGCATCCGATAAGCGGTCTCCATGGACTGGAGCGTGGCATCGAGCTGCGGATCATCGGCGTGCTCTCGATCCATCTGCAACCGGTCGAGCTGGCTCAGCAAGTCGAGCTCGCTCTTTTGCTGCTTAAGATCGAACTTGTCGTTACGGATGTTGGGGATCAATTTCTCAGGATCGAATTTCTTGTCGCGGACATTGTCGGAAATGAATGTTCCTTGGAATGCCGGCGGAAGAAACGCGGAGTTCCATAGGGGCGGCCCAACGGTGGTGGGTACTTCGGGGCAGAGCACTACAAAACCAGGCAAATTCTTGTTCTCGGTGCCCAGGCCGTAGGTGAGCCACGCACCCATGGACGGCCGCCCGGGTTGAATGTGGCCGACGTTCATCATCAGCAGCGATGGCTCGTGATTAGGAATATCGGTGTACATCGACCGAATCAGGCACATGTCGTCGACGCACTCGCCCAACTCTGGAAAGACCTCGCTCACTTCGATTCCGCTCTTGCCGTACTTCTTGAACGTGAATGGCGAGCGCATGAGGTTTCCTGTCTTGCGCTCGTGATCGGGTATGGCGCCCGGCAGGGGCTTCCCGTCGTACTTCTCCAACATGGGCTTGTAATCGAACGTGTCGATCTGCGACGCTCCACCGTTCATGAAAAGGAAAATGACGTGCTTGGCCTTGGGCTTGAAATTGGGAATGCGCGCGCTTGGAACTCCCTGCACGGGAGCTGTGTCGGCCCGGGCGAGCGACTCGCCTACCAGACTGGCGAAACTCAGCATGCCGAAGCCGCTGCCCATCCTGCATAACGCTTCGCGCCGCGAGAGCGGCCTGCGGGCCGGTAAATGCAACATAAGATCTCTCCCCTAATTCACAAACTCAAATTCGTTCGAGCTCAAAAGCACACGCGCGTATTCCTTCCACGCCGTGGACGGCTGGCCAGCCACCTGTTCGCCGGGAGCCTCCGGATGGGCTTGCAGGAATTCGATCCCCGCCTTCGTTTCCGCTTCGCTTGGCGCGCGCCCAAACAGGATGCGATAAGCTTTTTGAATCCGGGCGCTGTCGTTGGCTTCATCGTAAACGCGCTGGGCGAACATCTCGGCCTGCTTGTAGACAAAACTGCTGTTCATGAAATACAGGCGTTGCAGCGGAACATTGGTGGTGAAGCGTTGCTCGGCGGTGAACGATGGATTCGGGTAATCGAACACCTGCAGGAAATTGTCCAGCCGATACCGGCTAATTTTGCAATAGACGGTACGGCGATGGTCGTCGTCGGCAAAATCGGTGGATGGCCCGCCCGTCTTCTTCAGGTCCAGGGATCCCGCCACGAATAGCAGCGAATCGCGAATGGCCTCGGCGTCCAGGCGCTGTCGATTGGCGTGCCAATATAGGCGGTTCGCTCCATCCTTCTCCGCGTTCTCGGGTGAAGGTTCCGTGCTGAGTTGATACGTCGACGAAAGCAGAATCTCCCGATGCAGTTTCTTGATCGACATGCCGTTCTTGACGAAACTGGTGGCCAGATAATCGAGCAATTCCGGATCGGATGGCGGGTCGCCCATTTTGCCAAAATTATCCGGCGTATCCACGATGCCCGATCCGAAGTGCCACTTCCACACGCGGTTGACGATCACGCGCGCCGCGATGGGACTCGCCACGATCGCATCGGCCAGTTCCAAACGGCCGCTTCCTTTCGAAAACGGCTGAGGATCGGGCGGCGACAAAACCGACAGAAAACGCTCCGGCACTGGGTCGCCCAGCGTGTGCGGGTTGCCGCGAACATTGACGTGCATGGGTTGCAAAGTCTTCGTATCGCCGACGCCGTGCAGGAACGGGTACGGCACTTGGGCTTTCTTCAGCGCTTCGATCTCAGCTCGCAAAGCGGCCACATGCTCGGCTACTTCGGCCGAAAAATGTCGTTCCAACGCCCAATCGTGCAGGGACAGCAAACCCGGATCCGGCTTCTGATCGTTTTCCGATTCCTGATCCGCCTTATAAATGTCCAGGTACAGATTCGTTCGTTCGATCGGCATGGTCTTCAGTTCCAGGTCGCAGCCTGGGCAAAATTGATCGTTCGTTTCGAACTCGTTGGGGTAAGAGTCCCGGCGCGGTTTCTTGCGAACTCCTGCTTTGGCCTTGATGATGTCGTTCTCTTCCTTGAGTGCGGCCGCTTCCACCGACAGCGCTAAGAGCAGATTTTGGAAATTCTCCGCCAGGAACTGCGCTTGCTCCAAAGTGCCGCCGCACTTCACCATGTCCTGCCAATCACGCAGGTAAGAATAGTGCTTGGGAGGTCGGGCCAGGAACTTGATCCATCGCTCCAGCGTTTCGGGGTCGACTTTTTGGTCCACCGCGGCTTCTGAGACGGTCTTTTTCGGCTCGCCCGTCACTTGCCAGGCGGCCACCAGATATTTGGACGTCTTTTGCGCCAGCATCAGCGAATACAAGTCGCTCTGCTTCTCCATGAAATCATCGAGCGCTTCTTCCTTGTCGTCGATGACCTTCTGCTGCTTCTCCCAAACCGCCATTTCGGCTGGAGACGTGGCAGGGTATTCGTGATAAGTGGTGTTCAAGAATACCGCCGCGAGCGAATAGTAATCCTTTTGCGAAATGGGATCGTACTTGTGATCGTGGCAGCGCGCGCAGGCCACGGTGAGGCCGAGCATACCGCGCGTTACCATGTCGATGCGCTCGTTGCGCTCGTCGGCGCGGCCTTGCACCGGCTCCGCCTGATCCCACCACCACGGGCCTCCACCCAGCATCGCCGTGCCTGCAACCGATTTGTCGCGGAGTTGGCCATCCAACAGGTCCCCAGCGAGCTGCGCCTTGATGAGATGGTCGTAAGGCAGATCGTTGTTGAACGCCTGGATTACCCAATCGCGATAGACGTATGCGCCTTGAAACGGCATATAGCCTCGATCCTTGGGATCCAGGCCTCGCACATCGTCTTCGGCATAGCGCACGACATCCAACCAATGGCGGCCCCAGCGCTCACCGTAACGCGGTGATGCAAGCAGCCGATCGATCACTTTCTCGTACGCATTGGACGACTTGTCGCTGACGAACGCCTCGACTTCTTCCGGCGTAGGCGGCAAGCCGGTCAGATCCAAAGTGACGCGGCGGATCAGAGCCCTTCGGTCCGCGGGACCAACGGGTTTCATGCCTTTGGCTTCCAGCTTGGCCAGAACAAAATGATCAATATTTGTCTTCGCCCAGGATTTCTCTTTCACCGCAGGAATGGCCGGATCCTTCAGCGGCTGAAACGACCAAAACGCCCGCTGTTCAGGCGTGATCACCTTGACAGGCGAAGTTTGCACCGCTGCCTTGGTTTCCGACCACGGTGCGCCCATCTTTACCCAATCCGCGAGGGCTTGAATCTCGGTGGGCTTGAGTTTCCCGCCCTTCGGCATTTTGAGATCGCCGGTTTGCCTTACAGCCTGTACCAACAAACTTTTGTCGGGATCTCCGGGCATCAGCGCCGGGCCCGACTTGCCGCCCTGCAACAAGCGCTCACGAGAGTCGACGCGCAGACCGCCCATTTCAGCAGCTGTGTGGCAGTCGTAACAGTTCTCCGCCAAAATCGGCCGGACCTTGTTCTCGAAGAAGTCGGCCGGGGCCTGTGCGTAGGCTGAAACCGCCGCCAGAACGAATGCGATAGCGTGTTTCATCTCAGAGACCTTTTAAAGACCCTTCGGGTCTATTCTCCATACTTCATGAAATTCGTGATTGGAGAGCCACAGCGAGCCCAGGCCGACACGCATCGCATCGCCGCCTTTTCCAACGTATTGCGTGACAACTCGGTTCGTGGCCGGATCGATCTTCGACAGCGGCTTTCCGTTGGCAGTAACCCAAACGGCTCCTTCTCCCACCGCGATATCACCACCGCCTCCAGGCACGCCGACCTCAATGGTCGCGGAGACTTTGTTGGTTGCGGGATCGACGCGGGAGACGCTGCCGTCGCCCTGGTTGAGGGTCCAAACGCTGCCCAACCCTGTGGCTAGGAATCGCGGGGTGGGTCCCACCGGAATCTTGGCGATTACTTTTTCGGTTTTCGCATCCACGCGCGTGAGAAGGTTGTTCTTCGTGCTGGTGATCCAGACGGCGCCCCCGAAAAATGCCGCAGTGTAAGAACCGTCAGGGATGGAAATCTTGGAGGCGACCTTGTTCGTTGACGGGTCAATTCGCGAAAGCACGCCTGCTGCATCCGAAGGCATCCAGATACTGCCTTCCCCGGCGGTAATTCCACCCTCGGTGTTCGCGACGCCCGAAGGAATGGAGGCGACAATCTGTTGCGACTTTAGATCCACGCGCTGAACCGATCCATCGCTGCAAATCGGCGCCCAGACACTGCCGAAGGCGATCGCCAATCCGGAACAGGGCTTCTTCGCCACCGTAATCACTCTGCCCACCTGGTTGGTCTTGGGGTCAAGCTCCGAAATATTATTCTTCGGGTTATTCGAGATCCAGACGCTGTCGCCGATGGCGACCCAGTCCGGAGATCCAGGGATGGAAAACTTGGCGATCGCATGCAGCTCCGACATAGGATGCTGCACAGCCTTGAGGTCGGGACCCTCGGCGTTAGCCGCGCCAATCGCGGTCAACGCGAACGAGTAGAGAAGCCGTTGGATTTTCATTTGGATTGCGGAAGCTTCGGACGGGGAGAATACGAGCCAGCGACGCGGCGAACTCGTCACATAAGTCTATCGCATTATCGCAGTCGTAGTGTACATTGATTTCCATGGAATCACGCCTGCTTGCGCGAATCATCCTCTTGCCCTGCGTCTGCTTTTTCGGGACTCGCTCGCTGCTTCCGGCCGCGGATCTCGCCTTGAAAGTTACGCCGCAGACCATAGCCTGGGGCTATTATTGGTCGGCTGCGAAACCCGTACTGACCATTCATTCTGGCGATGTTGTCGAGATCCAAACGGTCTCCGGAAATCCCGAGCGACTGGAACAGGCTGGCCTGCCGCCCGACCAGATCCCAACCGCCCTGCGGGCTTTATACAAAGAGATTCCGCAGGATCAGCGCGGTCCCGGCGGCCACCTGCTGACTGGACCGGTGGCCATTGAGGGCGCCGAAACCGGTGACGTGTTGGAAGTGCGGATTCGCGAAATCCGCATGGATGTTCCCTACGCCTACAACAGCTTTCGCAAAGGCTCGGGCTTCTTGCCGGATGAGTTCGAGGGAACCAAGACCAAGATCATTCCCTTGGACCTCGCGCGCAAAGTGGGAATGTTCGCGCCGGGCATCGAGCTTCCGCTGAAGCCGTTTTTCGGCAGCATGGGCGTAGCTCCGCCGGAAAGCGCCGGCAAGGTGAATAGCGCTCCGCCGGGTAGTCACGCGGGCAACCTGGATAACAAGGAACTGGTGGCCGGAACCACTCTGTTCATTCCAGTGCATGCGCGCGGCGCTCTCTTTGAGGTGGGCGACGGCCACGCTGGCATGGGAAACGGCGAAGTGGACATCACCGCCATGGAGACTTCGCTCACGGGAGTGTTCCAGTTCATTTTGCGTAAGGACCTGCATCTGAAATGGCCGCGTGCGGAGACGCCCACGCATTGGATCACCATGGGCCTCGATCCGGATTTGACCGAAGCAACTAAGATTGCCGTGCATGAGACGCTCGATTTCCTAGTGAATGAGAAGAAGCTGACGCGCGAGGATGCCTACATGCTGGCCAGCGTGGCTGTGGATTTCGATATCACGCAGCTCGTAGATGGGACCAAGGGCGTTCACGGAATGATCCCGAAGAGCATCTTCAAGACGGGCAACTAGCTAGAGTAAAAACGGCAACGCTCGCGCTGTAGTCCGCGCATACTCTCGATATTCCGAGTAAGTCCGAACTAGCAGTTTCTCTTCCGTGCCCATACGGACCGCTGACATCAGCGTCGCCAGGAGTCCCGCCGCCACAGTAACTACGGAGGGATGGGCCGCGATTCCAGCCCAAAGAAAATACAGTATGGCGGCGTAGATGGGATGGCGAATATATTTGTAAGGTCCGGTCGTAACCAGTCCGCCGGCGGTAGGATTGGCTGCGCCGTGAAAGCTTCTCATGCCAAAAGTAACTCGAGCCCAAATCATCAGCGCCCCGGCGCACACCTGAATTGCGATGGTGACCCGTCCGGTGCCGAACAGGGCATGATTCAGATAGAGGAAGACAACACAGGCAGCTAACGCCACCAGAGCCACCAACGACAGGAGCTTCAGGTTCATGAGGTAGACATGGCGACGGCGAACTATTCGGCGAGCGTTGCCAGAACTCGCTTCGGATCGATTCGCAGCAGCGTGCCGGTGTCGGGATTCGACAGCCAGATGGCTCCCGGAGTGGTCAGAATCGCGCCACCGCCACCAGGGCCGAAGAACTGCTGGGCCACGGTTTCAGACTGGGGATCGATCCGAGTAAGCGGAAAGCCCGTTAGCGTTACCCAGAGGGCGCCTTCGCCGAAAGTGATAGCGCCCTTCGCGCCAGGAACTTCCAGTGCAATGGACTTCGACACCTTGTTCGTTTTCGGATCGACGCGGTCGACGACTCCGTCCTTTTCGCAAAGCACCCAAATTGAATTCCCGCCAACCGCCAGCGCCTGTGGGTGCCCCGAGACGTCAATCGTCTTCTCCACGAGATTGGTCGCGGGATTGATCCGCAAAATCTTGTTCTCGTTCGGACAGGCGAGCCACAGCGCCGTTTCGCCGAACGTCAGGCTGCCGCAATCCGACGGTACCCGCAATTCGCCAACTACGGCATTTTGATCCGGATCGATCCGGGACAAGGTGGTCTTCGCATCGGTCAACAGCCAGATGCTATCGGGACTCGCCGCCAGCGATCCTCTGACGTCAGCGGTCCCCGGAGCAATCGTGGCGGTGGCTTTGAATGTCTTCGGATCGATGCGCGCGAGCGTTCCATCGCCACATGCCGGTACCCAGAGACTCCCGAACGCTGAAACCATTCCGCCGCATGGCTTTTTCAGGCTGGCCACCGGGTCGGCAATCTTATTTGTTTTGACATCGATCTTGTCGAGGTGGTCTTTAGCCGGAACGAATACGTCAGTCGCAAAGAAAATCCAGTCCGGTCGGTCTGGCGTTTGAAATGTCGCCTCAATCTTCAGACTGGAGAAAGGAATTTGAACGCCGGGCGTTCGGATGCCCTGTTTCGTCGGCGGCGAGGCGGCCGAAACCGCAAGAACAACAGTGAAAATGCCAATCAAGATACGCATCGCAGGCGGAGAGTCTCCATTGTAGCCGAAGGAAGGGTTCGGATATAATGCAATGGAGCGAGCCTCGTCCGACTTTCTCCTGAACACCGCGCTCCGTGGCCGCGTGCCGTACAGCTAGCCCGCTGGAGGATTTGCCTTTGATGAGACAGATTGCCACTGGAACCGTACTCGTGTTGCTGTCGGCGATGAGCTCGCTCGAAGCCCAGACGCCCAACGCGGCTGATCCCGATTTTTTCGAGGCCAAAGTACGTCCGATCCTGGCCAACAATTGCTTCGCGTGCCATGCTGAATCCGGTTTGGGAGGACTTCGCCTGGACAGCGAGGAAGCCATGAAGAAGGGCGGCATGCGCGGAGTGGATGTCATTCCCGGCGATCCGGGAAAGAGTCTTCTGATATCCGCGATTAAACAGAACGATCCGGGCCTGAAGATGCCGTTGGGCGGCAAGCTGAGCGACCCCGAAATCGCCGTGCTCGAAGCCTGGGTCAAGGCGGGCGCGATATGGCCGAAGACTTCGGCAACGTCCGTTGCCAGCGTTCCGGGAAAGTACACCATCTCGCCCGAGCGCCGCGCTTTTTGGTCCTTCAAACCGCTCCAGGACGAGCAAATACCGGCTGTTAAGGACACAAAATGGGCGAAAAACGACATAGATCGGTTCGTTTTGGCACGTTTGGAGAAGGAAGGTTTGAGGCCCGTCGGGCCCGCTGCCAAATCCGATCTACTTCGGAGGGCAACGCTGGACCTGATTGGCCTGCCGCCAACGCCCGAAGAAATCGCGGCGTTTGAAAAGGATACAACGCCCGACGCTTTCGCGAAGGTGGTTGACAGGCTGCTCGCATCGCCTCGCTACGGAGAGCGCTGGGGAAGAATGTGGCTCGATGTGGCGCGTTATGGCGAGGACGACTATCGCAGTCTGAACCCCTTCCCTAGGGGTTACCGGCCGTATCCCAACGCTTGGGCGTATCGGGATTGGGTGATTCAGGCGTTCAACGATGACATGCCCTACGATCAGTTTGTCAAAGAACAGCTGGCGGGCGATCTGATGGACGCCAAGACGCGCTACAAAGCGCTGCCTGCGACTGGTTTTCTGGGGCTCGGACCTTGGTATTACGACAATGGCTCGAACGAAGTGACGCGCGCCGACGAGCGTCACGATCGGGTGGATGTGGTGAGCCGCGGATTTCTTGGCCTAACGGTGGCTTGCGCGCGTTGCCACGATCACAAGTACGATCCCATTCCTCAGACCGATTACTATGCTCTCGCGGGAGTCTTCTTCAATGCGGTTTACGAAGAGTATCCGAGGGCGCCTCAAAAAGTTGTCGCCGACTACCTCAAGCTGCAGGAGGAGCTCGATCAGAAAAAAGAGATCGAGCACGAGATGACCCAGGATGCCTCCAACGAACTCTCTCGGTCGCTGGCCTTGCAGACGGCGAATTATCTCGAGGGTGTCTGGGAAGTGACGGGCAAAGAGAAGAAGGAAATGTCGGAGGTAGTGGAGGCCCGCAAACTTGATTATGAACTGATGGAGAGATGGATCAAGTACATGGCCAAGCCCACCGACAAATACAAGAATAAAGACGCCTGGCAGGCCATGATTAAGAAGGACGGTGGCACCAAGGCCGAGGCCAAGAAACTCGCCGAGCAATTTCAGGAAGAAATTGAGCAGGTGATGCTCGAGAAGAACGATCTGGATGCTCAAAACAAGGTGCTGGAGGCCAAGGATCTGGAGGGCACGAAGCCCAAGAAACGCACTGATAAGCCCAGTAATTTCGTTTCGAACAAGGACTTCAATCCTGGAGCGTTGATTCGCTTCAAAGTTCTGCCTGACGACGTGACCAACTTCTGGGTTGAAATTTTCGAGCGGGAGCTGCGGGATTCCGAGGATCCACAAGCCAACGGAGAAAAGAAACCGAAGCCCGGCGTGCTTTTGTTCCGCGGCTGGGGGCTGGAATCCAGACTGGGGCCTGAGACGCAGGCTCGCCTGAAGTCCATCCAAGACGACATTACGGCGCTACAGAAAAAGCTCGACCCTTCCTATCCGTTCATTCATGGCGTCAAAGACGCCGAGAAGCCGGTCAATATCCAAGTAGCGCTTCGCGGAAATCCGGAAACACTGGGGCCTGAAGTGCCGCGCCATTTTCTGAGCGTGCTGTCGGGTGCCGAACCAGTGCCTCTCACGGAAGGGAGTGGCCGCATGCAACTGGCGAACCTGATTGTGAACCAGCCGATCGCCATGCGGGTTATCGTGAATCGGATCTGGAAAGGTCAGTTCGGCACCGGCATTGTCGATACGCCCAGTAACTTCGGTTTCGGCGGTGAGCGGCCCACCGACCCGGAGTTACTCGAATATCTGGCCCGGACGTTTGTCAAAAATGGTATGTCGATCAAGAAACTGCAGCGTGACATCATGCTCAGCGCGACTTATCAACTTAGTACTGAGAACAATCAACTGGATTTCGAAAAGGATTCGGGTAACCGGCTTTACTGGCGAGCAAACCGTAAGAGAATGGACGCGGAACAAGTTCGGGACTCCATTCTGGATGTCGCAGGCAATCTGGACCTCATGATTGACGGGCCTTCACAAGAACTAACGCCCGATTTTAAGGGCCGCACCGTGTACGGCAAAGTCAGCCGCTACAAGCTGGATGCCTATCTACAGCTGTTCGACTTTCCGCCGCCTAATATGAGCGCCGAGAAGCGCTTCACGACGACAGTTCCCTTACAGCGCCTTTTCCTCATGAATAGCGACTTCGTCCAGCTGGAAGCCGAAGCGTTGGCCAAGCGAGTGGCGGCGGAACCGGACAATCGGGCGCGCATTCGGAAGATCTACAGCTTGACTTACGGCCGTGTACCCACTGAACAAGAGATTCAGATCGGCCTCGGGTATCTACATTCCGAACCGGCGAAAGAGTACGAAGAAGACAAGAACAAACCGAAAGACGAAGCCAAGAACAAATCGGATAAGGACAAATCGGATAAGGACAAGTTAGATAAGGACAAATCGGATAAGGCGGCTTCTGATGCCGCTACCGCGGATGCTGCAAAGCCCGAGGAAGCGGAAACTCCGACGGAAGGTGAAGCTCCCGCTCCCGATGCGGAGATGGGCATGGGCATGATGGCTGGCATGGGCGGTCATAAAGGAAAAACGCCTGCGAAGCCGGATATAAAGTATGAGGCGTCCGTCTGGGGCCGCTACGCGAAGGTGTTACTAAGTTCCACGGAATTCATTTTTATTAACTAGGTGCGAACAATGTTCGATCACAAACAGCGGCAACCGGTGACAAGACGAGATGCATTGCGGCGCGTCGGCAATGGTTTCGGCATGATGGCGTTCGCGGGAATGTTGGGGAATTCCATGGCGAGAGCCGGGCTCACCGGAGCCACGGGGGGTGTGGCAAAGCTCGATTATCCGCAAAAGGTAAAACGAGTCATTTTTCTGTTTATGAACGGCGGCCTGTCCACGATCGACGCCTTTGACCCCAAGCCGATGCTTGACAAGTACGATGGGCAGCCGATGCCCGGCGGTTCCATCTCCACCGAACGCAGGACAGGCGAGTTGATGAAATCGCCGTACACGTTCAAGAAGCACGGGCAGTGTGGAATGGATGTGAGCGATCTGTGGCCGCACCTTTCCGAGGTTGTCGATGATATTTGCTGGGTGCGTTCGGTATACACGGAAATTCCAAATCATGAACCGTCTTGCTTGATGCTGAACACGGGCGCCAACCAAGCCGGCCGTCCGTCGATGGGCGCCTGGGTCACTTACGGATTGGGCACGGAGAACCAGAACCTCCCCGGTTACGTTGTGCTATGCCCGGATATACCGACCACTGTCGGACCGCCGCTGTGGAGTAACGGCTTCCTGCCGGCGATTAATCAAGGCACTTACATTTCGAACAAGGTCACGAAGCTCGGTCCCGACGGCATGCCCACGGACATGCCCGAAGAGATGAGGGCCGAGAAAACAGAGAAAGACAAGGACGGGAAGGAACAGCTCAAGAAGGTCGTCGTTGAGAAGAACTTCGATCCCAAGAAGATTCTCAATTACGTCAACAATCCGAAGTTCTCTCTGGTGGAGCAGCGCCGCGAGCTCGACTTACTGCAGCAGCTTGAGAAAATTCGCGCGGAGGATGCCGGTTCTGACCCGCAAGTGGAAGCTGTCATCCAGTCGATGGAAGTCGGCTACCGGATGCAGACGGAAGCCCCGGAAGTGTTCGACATCCGCAAAGAGTCCCAGGCAACGCTCGATCTTTACGGACCAGGCGACGTCGCGCGCGGCGCTCTCACGGCTGTTCGTTTAGTCGAAAAAGGCGTGCGGATGGTGCAACTGTATTACTCGAAGGGCGATCCGTGGGATGCGCACGCGGATATATTGGGCCACAAGGTCAACGCCAAGAATTCAGACCAGGCTTTCGCGGCCGTGATCAAGGATCTCAAAGCCCGCGGCCTCTGGAAAGATACATTGGTGGTTTGCGGTTCGGAATTCGGGCGTACGCCGGTACGTGAAGTCGGCGGTATGAATGGCGGCGGCGTGAAGCGCGGGCGGGACCACAATCCCTTTGGGTTTACGATGTGGCTGGCCGGCGGTGCGGTGAAAGGCGGGACGATCTACGGTGCGACGGATGATTTCGGATTCAAAGCCATCGAAAAACCGACGCACGTCCACGACATCCACGCCACCATCCTGTACCTCATGGGAATCGACCACAAAAAGCTGACCTATCGGTACAGCGGCAGAGATTTCCGCCTAACCGACGTTGCCGGGAACGTGCTGCACGATTTGATCGCATAGCACCTGGCGTAATTAATCCGGGAGCCCGCCAGTTTACCCCGTACGCTTCGAAGCCGGAACTTCGCTGAGCTTGCGCCAAGCGCGATCGCTCCCCTGACTGCCTCGAAGCAGGGCGTCCGCCTCCGCCGGGCCATCACTGCCCGCTGCGTAATTCGGGAAAGCGGGAGCAGGCAACTTCGCCCAGGCTTCTTCGATGGGAGTGATGATCCTCCACTCCGCTTCCACTTCGTCGCGACGCGTGAACAGGGTTGGATCTCCGCGCATGGAATCGAGCAGGAGGGTTTCATATGCGGGTGGTCCCTTGGAGCCGAACGCGGATTCATAGGAGAAATTCGCGTCCACAGTGAGCGCGCGCATCTGGTTGCCTGGGCGCTTCACGTCGAAAGCGATGCTTATGCCGTCGTCAGGTTGGATACGCAGAGTGATGACATTGGGCCCCAATTGTTCGTCCGGCGTGCCAGCGAAGAGGGCCTGCGGCGTGCGTTTGAAATGGACACGGATTTCCGAGTCCTGGCGCGTCAGTCGCTTGCCCGTTCGGATGTAGAACGGCACGCCGGCCCAGCGCCAGTTGTGAACGTGGAACTCGAGCGCAACATAGGTCTCGGTAAGCGATTTGGCGGAAACATTCGGCTCCTCGCGGTATCCCGGGGCTGGTTTCTTGTCCGCCTGGCCGGGGCCGTATTGGCCGCGCACAGTTCGCTTCGCGACATCGTCGACGGTCATCGGCCGAATGGAGCGAAAGACCTGAACCTTTTGCTCGCGCACCGAATCGGCGTCGAAGGCGATGGGCGGTTCCATGGCCGTCAGCGCCAGCAACTGAAGCAGGTGATTAGCAACCATATCGCGCAGCGCGCCAGTTTCCTCATAGAAGCTGCCGCGGCCTTCCACGCCGACTGTTTCGGCCGCCGTGATTTCAACATAATCGATGTAGTTCCGATTCCAGACGGGCTCAAACAGGGAGTTGCCGAAACGGAAAACTAAGATATTCTGTACCGTCTCCTTGCCGAGGTAATGGTCGATGCGGTAGACATTTTTCTCGTCGAAGACGTGGTGGACCACTTCATTCAATTGCAGCGCGGAGTCCAGATCGCGGCCGAAGGGCTTCTCGAGTATGATCCGAGTCCAGCCTTTGTCAGACAGATTCAATCCAGCCTGCGCCAAGCCCTCGATAATGGGGCCAGCCACGGATGCGGGAGTGGAAACATAGAACAGACGGTTGGGGCTGGCTGCGCCCCGCTGCATTTCATCGAGACGATCTCGCAGGCGAGGGTAAAACTTAGGATCGTTGACGTCGCCCGCGAAGTAGTTCAAGCGTTTCTCGAATTCATGCCACTGTTTGTCGTTGAACTCGCGCGTATCGCCAGCCTTGGAAGTGGATTCGCGCAGCCTGGTGCGGAATTCTTCGGAAGTCATCGGGGTTCGCCCGATGCCCAGCACTTCAAACTCGGGGTTCATGCAGCCCACGCAAGCGAGGTTGTAAAGGCCAGGAATCAATTTGCGGCGCGTGAGATCTCCGGACGCCCCGAAGATGATCAGTAAACAGGAATCGGCTGCCGGCGTCGGCTCCCGAGAAAATTGCTCCAGTGGACTCACTTCGATGACAGCAGACAAGTTCGACCTCCTAGAAAGAACATTCCACCAGTTTAGATGCAATTACGGCGGCTAGGCTACATGGTTAACGATCTTCGCGATAGACTAAACCAGAAATGCATTCTTCACCTCTGGTTTTTGGGGCGATCGCATTCGCCTCGAGCCTGCTGCCGCTCGCTGCCCAGATTGGCAAGTGCGATGTAAATCCTGCCTTCGCTGACCCAGCATCCGGTTCCGCGTGGAACGGCTGGGGCGCGGACATCTCCAATTCGCGTTTCCAAACGGGAAAAGCAGCGCAAATGACGGCGAGCCAGGTTCCTCGCCTCAAGCTGAAATGGTCCTTCGGACTGCCAGGCGCCAAACAAGTATTTGGAGAGCCGGTGCTGGTCGCGGGACGAGTATTCTTCAGCGCAGATACTGGCTTGGTTTATTCAGTTGACGCGAACACCGGCTGCCTCTATTGGACCTTTCAGGCCGACGCCGGCGTCCGCACCGCCCTCTCCATCAAACCGGCCAAGCCTTCCCCGATCGCATACTTCGGTGATCTGAAGGCCAACGTCTACGCACTGGACGCCGCGAAGGGAACGCTGCTCTGGAAGGTTCGCGTGGACGAACATCCCGCGGCGCGCATCACCGGAGCTCCGCAGATTTTTGAAGATCGGGTCTATGTACCGGTCGCTTCCGGCGAAGAGGGAACCAGCTCGAGCCCAGACTACCAATGCTGTAGTTTTCGAGGCAGCGTGGTGGCGCTGGAAGCGGCGACGGGCAAGCAAATTTGGAAAACCTGGACCATTGCCGACGTCCCGAAGATCGTATCCAAAAATTCCAACGGCATCAGCCGCTGGGCGCCGGCCGGCGGGGGCATCTGGAGCGCCCCTACCATCGATCCAAAACGTCACGCCCTCTACGTTGGCACCGGTGACGCATACACCACTCCCGCGCCGAAAAACACGGACGCCGTCATGGCGCTGGATCTGGATTCGGGCCGGATTCTGTGGTCGGTGCAAGGCACTGAAAATGACGCGTGGGTAGTGGGCTGCATGCGCCCCACGCCGCTCGAAAACTGTCCCAAGGATTTCGGACCGGATCAGGACTTCGGCTCGCCGCCGATTTTGCGTGACCTCCCCGGCGGCCGCACTTTGCTGATCGCAGGTCAGAAGAGCGGGAACGTGTGGGCGTATGATCCCGACCATCAAGGAGCCGTCGTGTGGCGCACAGCACTGGTGAACAACACCAAGGAATTCGGCGGCAAGATCGTTTGGGGAGGAGCGGCGGACGATCAGTCCGCCTACTTCGGCTTGGGCGCGGGCGGCATCGCAGCCATCGATATTCGCAACGGAGAGCGAAAGTGGTTCACACCGCTTGCTCCGGCGGATGGCCGCGCGCAGCATCCTGGCGAGACAGGGCCGCTGACGGCGATACCCGGTATCGTCTTTTCGGGCGGCTTTGATGGCGTGCTGCGGGCCTTGTCGGCATCCGACGGAAAAGTTGTTTGGCAATTCGACACGCTGCGCGAGTTTCAAACCGTCAACGGCGTCGCGGCGAAAGGTGGATCGATGGGGGCGGCAGGACCAGTGGTGGCCGGCGGAACGCTGTTTGTGCCCTCGGGGTATGTGGGAGTTCAGAACGCCATGCCGGGAAACGTGCTGCTCGCGTTCGCCATCCAGCCGGAGTGATAATATGCATCCAGTAAAACAATGAAGCCGATTATTGCCAACCGAATAACTTGTCTAGCCGTGGCCGTTTTTGCGTTCGTGCTCCCCGGCCATGCGGCCGAACCTGACAGTGCCGAACTCGATGTCGTGCGCGTTCGCCCGAACTTCTACATGATCGCCGGCGCCGGCGGAAACATCGGGGTGCAGATCGGCTCGGATGGCGTGGTGTTGGTAAATGCGGGCGTCGCAACCGCGTCGGATCGCGTATTGGCCGCGATCCGAAAGCTGACCAACCTGCCGATTCGATACGTCATCGACACCAATGCGGAGGCGGATTTCGTTGGCGGCAACGGCAAGCTTGCCAAAGCCGGAAAAACCATTTTCACGAACGTACTTGGCAATGCAGCGCTGGCCGACGCGATGACGAACGGCGGCGCCGCGGCGATTCTCGCGCACAACAGCATCCTGGACAGGATGAGCGCTCCCACGGGCAAAGCGTCTCCATTCCCCGACGACGCCTTACCCACGGAAGCTTTCTATGCGAAACGATACACGCTGCGCATGAACGACGAAGGGATCGAAGTGTTATATCAGCCGGCGGCCCACAGCAATGCCGACAGCTTTGTGTTTTTCCGCGGCTCTGATGTGGTGGTTGCCGGAGATGTTCTGGACAAAACGCGATTTCCGGTAATTGATGTTGCACACGGCGGCAGCATCCAGGGAGAGATTGACGCACTGAACAAGCTGATCGAACTAGCGATCGCGCCGACGCCTTTTATCTACAAAGGGGTTGGGACATACGTGATTCCAGGCCACGGCCGGCTCTGCGAGCAGATGGAGGTTGTGGATTATCGCGACATGGTGGTGATCGTCCGCGACGTGATCGCGGACATGATTAAGCAGGGGATGACCCTGGATCAAATCAAAGCAGCTTCTCCGGCCAAGCCCTATGAGACGCAGTATGGCAGGGAAGAAGGATCCACCAACGCATTTGTCGAGGCGATTTACAAAAGCCTAACAGTCAAGAAATAAAGCATGCGACATTTAAACACATTTATCGCACTGGCCATTGCCATAGTGCTTCCGCTTGCGGCTCAGCCACCCGGCGGCGGGCGTGGTGGGCCGCCACCGAATCCAAAAGCGGCAGCACCCATTGACCTGACTGGCTATTGGGTTTCGATAGTCACCGAGGACTGGCGCTACCGCATGGTCACGCCCGCGCCTGGCGATTATCAGAGTGTTCCGATGACCCAGGCCGCGGTCAAAATCGCGGACACATGGGATCCCGCCAAGGATGAAGCAGCGGGCGATCAGTGCAAATCCTATGGAGCGCCAGCGATCCTACGCGTGCCGGAACATCTGCATATCACCTGGCAGGACGACCAAACACTGAGCATGGAGACCGACGCCGGCAAGCAGACCCGTCTTTTTCATTTCGGCAATTGGAAGAATCCGGAGGGTGTTCCCACGCTTCAAGGAGATTCCCTCGCCCAGTGGGAAATCCAGCGCGCCGGCTTCCGGCCCGTCGGCGGGTCGCTGAAGGTGACCACATCCCATCTGAAGGCCGGCTATCTGCGCAAAAACGGCGTTCCGTATAGTGAGAACGCTGGTCTGGTGGAGTACTACGATTTGGTCAAAGAGCGCAACGGCGATCAGCTTTTGGTCGTCACCATCGTGGTCACCGACCCGATGTATCTGCGCGAGCCTTTTATCATCAGTTCCCAGTTCAAGAAGCAGGACGGCGATGCCGGGTGGAATCCCACGGCGTGCTCCGCGAGATGGTAAGGAGAGGAGTGAATGATGACCCGAAATAAAATCTTTCTCACTGGCGCGATCTTGCTGTCGGCCTTCCCCGCGCTGGCGGAGATCGATCTGTCGGGATCCTGGACTTCCAAGAATCACGAGGATGGCATGGAGCGCGGCGCTGGTCCGAACCCCGATGACTGGGCCGGACTTCCCTTCAACGAAGCTGGTCGCGCCAAGGCCCTGAGTTTTTCGCAATCCACCATTTCCATGCCGGAACGCACCTGCTGGTTCCAGACACAGTGGCATATCGCGGCCGGGCCGTTCAGCCTCAAGATCTGGAGCGAAAGCGACCCCCTAACGGGGAATATCAACGCGTGGGTCTTGGGCGGATGGGAAACTCGCGCGCCCATGACCATCTGGATGGACGGGCGGCCGCATCCCTCGAAAAATGCTCCGCACGATCAGACCGGATTCACCACCGGCAGTTGGAATGGCGACGTGCTCACGGCCTACACGACGCACATCAAGACCGGGTATATTCGCCGAAATGGCGCCGCGAGCAGTGACCAAGCTACGATTACGACCACGTTTATCCGTCACGGAGACATGCTGACGCTGGTATTAGTGATGGAGGATCCCACTTATTTGACCGAGCCATATATTCTGACTCGGTCCTATATGTCCACTCCCACGCCCGTGGCAGTGGCGGGTCCGCCTTGCATCATCGGATTTGAAGGGGTGGAGTCAGGCAGAGTTCCGCATTATTTGCCAGGGAAGAATCCGTTCATCGACGAGATGGACAAGATCTACCACATCCCCCGGGAAGCTTCGCTCGGCGGAGCGGAAACAATGTATCCGGCCTTCCGCGACAAGATCAAGGATAAGTTCGTGATTCCTCCCAAGTGCACGCGGAATTGCGGAGCGCCTGCGCCGGGGCCTGCGCAGAATTAGGCTGAGCTAGCGCTCGCCGCCGAACATGTGCAAACTTGGCGGTCAGACACGCATGGTACGCTAGCTCCTATGATTCTGACCGGCGTCGCCGCGCTCGTCGTATTGGTCCTGCTATCGGGTCTGCGGATCGCCAGAGAATACCAGCGCGCGGTCGTGTTTCGGTTGGGACGCTTTACCGGGCTGCGCGGCCCCGGCCTGTTCTGGTTGATTCCGCTCGGTATCGAAAACGAAACTCGCATCGATCTCCGGGTTGTCACTGCCCCTATTGAGCAGCAGGAAACCATCACGCGCGACAGCGTGACGGTGAAGGTGAACGCCGTACTCTGGTATCGCGTCAGCGACCCGCAGAAGGCTGTTCTAAATGTGGAGAACTTCCGCGCCGCCGTCCAACAGGTCGCGCTCACGAGCTTGCGAAATGTCATCGGCCAGCATGATCTCGACGAAGTTCTGAAGGTGCGTGATCAGATCAATAGCATGTTGAGCAAGAACGTGGTCGAGAATATCACTCCCTGGGGAGTCGCCGTCGAATTGCTGGAGATGAAGGACGTGGAGATCCCTCAAGAGATGCAGCGCGTAATGGCCATGGAAGCTGAGGCGATGCGCGAGAAGCGCGCCCGCATCATCAAAGCGGAAGCCGAACTGGAGGCGTCCAAAAAATTGGCCGAGGCAGCGCAGTTGATGGTCGGCAACCCCGCAGCGCTCGAGTTGCGCCGCATGCAGATGGTGGCCGAGGTAGGCGCGGAGAACAACAGCACCACTGTAATTATGATGCCCGCCGAGTTTGTTCACATGGCGGGAAGTCTGTCAAAGTTTCTGCAAGGGAAGGACGCCCCTTCCGGAACCTAGCGCTCGCCGCCGAACATGTGCTTGGGATCTTTGTTGTTGTCCTGGCAGACGTATTCATACATCTCTTGATCCTGCTGCCAGCGGATGATCCATCCGCCGGTCCACGGTTTGGTGTACGCACCGGGGTCGTCGATGGTGGCCTCGTATTTCATAGTGTTGTAATCGGTGCGCGTGAAACGCTCGGTGAGATGAAGAAATTCCGTGCTGGGAATGCCTTCGCGCGTCAACCAAAATCGCTCGTTGAAGCCGATCGTGTCCACCACCAGCGCGTCTCCATCCCAGTGCCCGTCGAATGGCCAAAGAAACTCGGCTCCAGATTTTTGGGATGTGGCTGGCCGTCCATATAGATGATGCGCCAGGTGTGGGGCCCGCCCACCTCGATCATGTAGATCCGTTTCTCTTCCGGTACATCAATGAACTCGAACCCGTACGGTGTATGAAACAGCCGCGGTCCGCCGGATGGCAGGCACTTGGTGTGGGGGTCGTCCTTGGTGGTGGTGCCCTGGCGGTAGTCATAGAGAGCCCGGGCCCATGGCTGGAACGGAACCTCGCTGATCTTCATGTTGGTCGGCAGGTTCATGCGAGGGTTGTCGATACCGCGCCCGATGTTGGTCGCTAGCGTCGATCCGGCATTGCCCTCCCACACGCCTTTTTCTCCGGGAAGAGGGCCCAGGTTGACGCGGCCATCGGGCCAGTGCGGCGTCGGTCGCGCCGGTTGCGCTTTGCGAGTGCTCTCGAGGCGTCCGCCGTTGAGGCCTGCTGGCGGCTCGTCCTGCCCCGCAAGCGTGAGCGCCAGAGCGCAAAATACAATGGCGGCGGTCGTGCGAGCTATCCAGAAATTTCGATGTCGGCGCCGCATTTGCAGGAATTAGGGATAGGCTATTGCTGATTAGGGGCGCGTTCGCTGGATGCCGCACCCAGCTTCTTACCAGTGGATGCATTGGTGACCGATCGCGCGTTGGCCTGCTTGCTGTTATCCTTTGCAAGCGTCGCCTCCACGATCACTTCGTCGCCTACCTTGATGGTGTTGCGCGTCCAGCCACTGCGCTCCAACCCGTTCGGCGGTCCCATTTCCAGAGCCCAGTTGGTGATGTTGTCCCCGCTGTCGTCTTTTACATCCAGGTAGAAATAGACATGCGGATTCATCCACTCCACCTTGGTGACAATCCCTTTCAGTGTCACTTGCTTTTTGCTGTCATACTCGGCCGAGAAGGAGTGGTGCGCCGGAAGCGGCGTCACCGCCAGGAAAGCACCGAAAACCACAGCCAAGAAACCGAGCGCGTTCGACTTCATCCCAACCCTCCTTTGGCACTCATTATATGCCGTCACCGCCCCGCGACAGGCCCGACCATGTGAGGCTCGTCCTTCGAATTGTCCTGGCAAAAATATTCCTGTATGTCCTGGTCCGCGACCCACCGCAGCGTCCAGGCGCTGGACCAAGGCCGCGTGTATGTCCCCGGATCGTCCACCAGCACTTCGTACCTCAGCGTGTTGAAGTCCGGGCGCGAAAACTTTTCGATAAGGCGCAGGCTTTCGGTGTGCGGCAGCCCGCCGTTCGAAAACCAGAATCGCTCGACGAACGCGTCCGATTCCACCACTAACGTATCGCCATCCCAATGCCCCGACGAGTAGCCGAAATACGTGGGGGTCACGTCTTCACTGTTTGGCAGCGCGCGCCCGTCCAGGTAAATCAGTCGCCAATTGCGATTGCCGCCACCCGACATGACGAAGATCCGCCGCCGGTCCGGCTGATCGAGAAATTGCACGCCATGCGCCACTTGAAACATGCGCGGGCCGCCCGGTGGCAGACAACTGAGCATGGGGTCGTCTTTCAAAAGGGTGCGCTGGCGATACTCGTACAAACCCTTAGCCCAAGGCTGAAACGGGGCGACCTTGCCGGCTTCGTTCAGGTTCGCGAGTAGCCCGTTTTTGTCCATTCTTATGTTGCTGGCCGTGGTCTCGACCAAGCTGGCCCCGCTCGGATTCGCCCAGTATCCCTTCTCCCCGGGGACGACGCCCAAGCGTGGATGGCCATCGGGCCAGCGCGGCGTAGGATTCGATTGGCCGCGCATGACGGCTGCGTCCGTTTCCGGAGCTTCGGTCAACTTCTTGCCGCTCGCCAGGACGATGGTTCTGCCGCTCGCGAGCTTGCTGCCATCACGCGCCAGCCATCCTTCGATGGACACCGAATCTCCCACTTTGAGCGCGTCCCTGTTCCAGCCCGCCCTGCGCAGATCGATCGGGCTGGCCCACTCCACTGCCCAATTGGCGATGTCGCCGCTGGGGTCCTTCACATCGACATAAAGAAAAGCGTGAGGATTGTTCCACTCGAATCGCGTAACGATACCGCGCAAGGACACGGGCTTCTGCTCATCGAATTCCGCCCGAAGCTCATGATGCGCCCAAACAGGCACCACCGCAGTCAACGTAAAGAATGCCAGGGCAAAGCGCAAAATGCTCAATGCTTTCTCCCGTAGTTCTTCACCAGATAATCGAGGATCATAGTGAATTCTTCGTCTGTGACCGGTGCACCTTCGGATATCATCCCTTTCGTCAAGCCTCGCCACTCCTCGCGGTTGAGTTCTTTGCCGTGCAGCCGATCGAGATTGTGGCAGTAGGAGCAGACGTCCTCGACCAACTCGCGCCCGCGATCCTTAGACTGAGCCGCGACCGTCATCACCGCCGAAATCGCCACGACAGGGAGAAGGAGCATGTATCTAGTCCCTGGTCAGTTTGAAATCGCCTTTCACGGTCCCTTCTGTCCACGTGCCGGTGATTGTGCGATTATACGAGCCGATATTGTCCAGCTTGCCATCGATGACGATATGCTTCTGATCTTTAGTGTCCGCCTCGAAGTGAACTGTCCAATTGGCAGCATCCAGATCCGCGACCTTCAATGGAACCGCCTTCGGCCCAGGGTTGATCGTACCCTCGATGGACTTGGAATTCCATTTCATGTACAGCAGTACGGGTATTTTCTGGCCCACGGCGGGGTGCCATTCGCCATGCCAGGAACCGGTGAGTGGATGCCCTTCCTGCGCCCACATAGCAGCCGCAATTCCAGACAGGGCGAATAGACTAAGCCAGAGGAACGATTTTCCGGGCATGGCGCCTCGAGTTCGCGAGCAGAGCCATTCTATCCGTAGGCCACGCGTGAACGCAAGGATTGCGGCGCCTTTAACTGACTAACTTGACCGAAGATAACCTCGTTTCAAACAGGATTGCCTTCATTTGTCTTGCGAACTCCCTCTCTGAGAACTGAGCCGCGTACGCCTGTAACGCGCGAGGGTCAAACTCGGGTTCGAATTGATCCCAACGCTCGATCGCCTGAAGCAGACCCTCGCTTTCGTCGTAGAGGAGGCCTCCAAAATCGGGCACGATCTCGAGCGCGCCGCCTTTCGCCAGCGCAATCACTGGTTTCCCGCTGGAGAGTGCTTCCACCGCCGCAATTCCGAAATCTTCTTCCCCAGGCATCAGAAACGCGCGGCACCGGGCGTAGAGCTTACGAAGATCCTCGTCCGGGACGCGGCCACAGAACTCGACATTCGGGGTGGCAGCCCGCCTCAGCGCTTTGTATTCCGGCCCGTCCCCCACCACCCGGAGCCTGCGTCCATTTTGTTTGAAAGCTCGCACCGCGGCGTCCACGCGCTTGTAGGGAACCAACTCGGAAACGATCAGATAGTAATCCTCGGGCGGTCTCCAATAAAACGTGTCGACGTTCACGGGGGGACGCACCACGTGTGCCTTACGCCGGTACGTCTTCCAAATCCGCCGCTGGACGTTCGCACTGTTGGCGACAAACTCGTCCACGCGTGCCGCCGAAGCGTAATCCCACAAGCGCAGATAATTCGTGAGCGGCGCCATTAGTGGGCGCTTCCAAGGGCTGCGCGTCCAATCCTGGCGATACGCAGGATACATGTCCCATAGATAACGCATGGGCGTGTGGCAGTAACAGATATGCCTGGTGTTCGACGAGGTAATCACGCCTTTGGCCGGGCCCGATTCGCTGCTGATTACTAAGTCATATGCGCGCAGGTCGAAACTCTCAAGCGCCATCGGCATCAATGGCAACAGCGATCGATAGCCTTTGCGAAACGGCTGCAGGAACGAGGCTTGCACGCGATGCGAGCGAATCGTTTCCGATACGCGATCCGGATCGTAAAACAGCGTGAACACATCGGCGTCCGGCAACAATCGGCACAGCGCCTCGACGACTTTCTCCCCGCCGCGCATATTCAGGAGCCAGTAATGGACAATCGCAGAGCGCATCAGATCAGGCCGCCAACGGCGCCCTTAATAGCAGTATGTCGCGTACTTTACGTGTGCTTGTTTGTGGGTTGTACTTTTCTTGTAAAATCAACGGAATTCGCAGTTTGATCTCTTGGCTTTCATGTTCTTCATCGCTTACTCTGACAACGAAGCCAGTGCCTATGACCGAAGATTTGAGTCCCATCCAGACCATCCCCGATCCCGTTTTATCCGAGTGCGAACTGCCGCTACGCCGAACGTTTTATCCGTATGGATATCCGCTCGCGCTCGAAACCAATTCGCAAGACGTGATCCAAGCCGCTGAGGAGGGTTGGGGCGCGTTTGAGCGGACACTTATCGGGGATCCCGTGCGCGTTTGTCTGGGAGTTGCCGAGGGCGATTCAGAATCGCCGCTGCCGCCGTCGGTGACCCGCGCGCGAGAACATTTGATGTCCATCGTCGCCGGCCCCCAGAACTTCATGCTGTGCGATTTCGGCCGTGGCTTTGCCTTTGGCTGGGTGACGCGCAGCACGGCGGCGGATCACCCTTTGCTGCGCTACCAGTTTCTGACTGCCGGCGCAGCTACTCTAGCGGAGCAAAGGGCCCTCGCGCCGCTGCATGGGGCGTTGGTGATGCGAAAAGGGACTGGTGTTATGCTGTGCGGCGATTCGTTTGCCGGCAAGAGTACCTTAGCCTATGCTTGTGCCCGGGCCGGATGGACCTACGTGAGTGATGACAGCGCGTTTCTGGTGCGCAACCGCGACGACCGCTACGCGATTGGAGAACCTTACAGTATTCGCTTCCGGACGGATGCCTCGGATTTGTTCGGGGAGTTGGCCGATCACCTTCCCACGGTGCGCCCGAACGGCAAAATCGCCGTTGAGGTTCGCACGCGCGACTTAGGTATCTCAACCGCGGCGGGCTGCGTTGTGGATCACGTAGTCCTGCTGGATCGCCGGCCACCCGATCGTTCGGTGCCAGCCTACGTTCACCACTGCGCGGCAGATCGCTTGCGAGAGGACTGGGCGCGCTGCGCCAGCCTCGGAACAGAGGACGTACGGACCGCGCAGAGACGTTGCCATGAACGGTTGTTGCGCGCTGGCCTCTGGAGGATGCAGTACTCCGATCTCGATGATGCAGTCGCTCGGCTGGAACGCCTCGTCGACCACGGAGCCTAATTCACCATGACCCGACAATCCTTCGCATTCCTCGTCTTCCTCGTATTCCTTGTCTTCCCCGTCCCCGCCTTCTCCCAGCTTGCCGGCATCGTAGGGATTGTTTCTGACCCTTCGGGCGCTGCGATTATCGGCGCTACGATCCAGGCAACAAATGCCGGTACGGGTCTCGTGTGGCGGGTGAAGACGCGCGAGCAAGGCGACTATTCATTCGACCTGCTTCCGCCTGGCGTGTATGTTGTGGAAGCCTCGGCCACGGGGCTCGCTCCGGCGCGAGCGGCCGACATCCAGTTGCTGGTGAATGCAACATCCCGCATCGATTTTCGCTTAACCCTACCGGCCATCAAGGAGAACCTCCGTGTGGAGGCGCAGGCGCCGCTGGTCGAGACGGAAACGTCCGAGCAAGGCCTGGTGGTCGGCGGACAGATGATCGCCGACTTGCCGCTCAATGGAAGAGATTTCCTGCGGTTAGCTAGGCTGGCGCCGGGGGTTTCCGGCGCGACGGATAATCCCGCCTCCCCGGCCGGGCCGTTTAATGTCAGTGGCCAACGCGACCTTTCCAATAACATCATGATCGACGGGATCAATGTAAACGCAGGCGGCAGCGCCAATGGACGCATCAGCCTGGCGCCCGGCAACGACCTGGCTGTGGGTCAATCCGGCAGCAGCATGGGGCTGGTGTCGGTGGACGCGGTTTCCGAGTTCAAAGTGCAGACTCAGACGCAAACTGCGGAATTCGGCAGTTTCTCCGGAGCCGTAATCAATGTGGACACCAAAAGCGGCAGCAACCAGTTTCACGGCAGCGCCTATGAGTATCTGCGCAACAGCGACCTGGATGCCAACGACTTCTTCAACAATGCCAACGGTGTTTCCAAGACGCCCGCCCGCAATAACTTTTTCGGTGGCACAGTCGGTGGGCCTATCCACAAGGACAAAACATTTTTCTTCGTCTCATTCGAAGGATTGCGGCAGGCCGTTGGAGTAAGCGCCAATGCGCGCGTGCCGTCGCTGGCCGCTCGCGCCGAGGCCAGCCCAGCGATCCAGCCTCTGATTGACGAGTACCCTTTACCAAGCGGCCCCGTTAATGGAGATGACACCGCCAGCTATTTCGCTACCGCGACCAATCTGATCAATGAAACGGATTTCAGCGCCCGTCTGGACCACCGCTTTTCCGACAGCGACGATTTCTTCGCACGCTACTCGTTCAGCGATTCGCTGGGTGTGCTTCGCGAGTTCTATCTCAATGAACTTTCCCGCAACCGCACCAGGCTGCAAAGCGTAAGTCTCTCCGAAGTGCATCGCTTCACTCCGCAGCTCTTCGGCGAGGCGCGATTCGGATTCGTCCGCAGCTCCAATGGTACGATTGGCGCGGCCGACAACTTCGGCGGCGCTGAGCCGATCCCGCTGAATGCGGCGGGCGACGCCACTTTGCCGGGAATTTATATCTTCAACCTGCCCTTTGCTGAATCGCCCAATCCCCCGGAGTTTCAGAACAACAATTTGTTCAGCTTCAAAGACGACGTCACGTACATCCACGGGCGGAACGATTTCAAGTTCGGCTTTTGGGTGCGGCGCGTGCAGGACAATCCCAATCTCCAGCCACTTTCGAGCGGCGTGTACTTTTTCAATACAGTGGCCGACTTACTCAACAACAATCCCGCCTCGTTCCTCAATCAAGCCGCCCAAACCGATTTCGGCATACGATTCACGAATCTGGCTTTTTACCTTCAGGATGACATCCGAATTACGCCTCGCTTGAAGCTCAATCTCGGGCTGCGATACGAACTTGACACGGTGCCGACCGAGGCCCACGCCCGGTTTAGCCCGATCGTAGGGCTGGATGACATCGCCACCGCAACTTTGGGGGCGCCAGGTACGCCCATTCACAATGGCGACCATGATAACTTTGCTCCCCGTCTAGGTTTCGCCTACCAATTGACGAAAGACGCCAAGACCGTGCTGCGCGGCGGGGCCGGCATCTATTACGATCTGCCCACCGTCAATGCCACCCAATTGGCATTCGGGCCGCCGTTTAAGATCACCAATTTTCTTCTCGGGACCGCGTCGGGAGGCTCTGTAACTGTGCCGGTCGACCCTGCGTTGTTGGTCAGCACAATCACTGGCATGCCGCCCTTCGGCAGCGCCACTGTTTACAATCCCACTAACTTTCGAACGCCGTTCGCTTATGAATACAACCTGAACTTGCAGAGGCAGCTCGGCAAAGACACGGTTATTCAGGCCAGCTACATTGGCTCACTGGGCCGGCATTTGATTCGCCTCCAACCTTTGAACCTGATCGACCCGGCCACGGGCACGGCGCCCAATACGAACTTCTCGCCAGGCGCGCTGGAGCTGATTCAGACCGACGCAGTCTCCAACTACAATGCCTTGCAGGCAAATGTGACGCGACGGCTGGCTCACGGTCTGGAACTGACTGCTTCCTACACTTGGGCTCATTCGCTCGATGATGCTTCCAACCCCACCGGCACTTCCCTCAACTCGTCTTTCACGGGCTCCAATCCCTATGATTTTCACGCGGAGTACGCCTCCAGCGACTTCGATATCCGTCACAACGGCGTGGTCGCCGTCACTTATGAACTGCCAATCAAAGCGGAGCACTTACGAAGGCTTCTGGAAGGATGGACGCTTTCCGGCTTATGGACTGCGCAAACGGGCGTGCCTTACACGCCGCTGATCGGAGAGGATATCGCTGGTAACGGCGACCAGTTTGCCGCCAACAATCAGCGTCCAAACCTGGTCCCCGGCCAGCCGCTCTACATCACCTCTTCGGCGCCTCCGTATAATGTCGCAAATCCAGCCGCATTCGCTCTACCGGCGGCAGGCACCTATGGCGATGCAGGCCGTAATATCCTACGAGCCGCCGGCCTCGACCAACTCGACGTGAGCCTGCTCAAGACAACCAAGATAACCGAGCGACTTTCCGCGCAGTTCCGCGTGGAATTCTTCAACGTGTTGAACCATCCCAACTTTGCGACTCCGGCGGCATCCGGGAACAACCTGCTAACGGCGGGAAGTTCGTTCGGCCTGTCACAGGAAATGGCCAACATGTCGAGCGGTGGATTACTCTCGCCTCTATTCAACAGTGGCGGCCCGCGCAGCATTCAATTTGCTCTGAAGCTGCTGTTCTGAGCCGCCACCAGCCTGTTTTTTACAACGCTTTTACCAGATTCAGGCACTTGTGACCGGCGCTCAAAAGAAAATGGAAACATGATGGCAACTAACGTAGTCGGCGTGCGGGAAGACTGGAAGCGAAGTCGCGTCCCCGTGCTTCCCATTGCGATCAACTTGCTGTATGCGTTGGAACCGGTGGCGGCGGCGCTGTCCCTGATTTGCCTATCGCCCGTTCTGGTGATTGTGGCGCTTGTCATCCGGATGTTATCGGGAGCATCGCCTCTGGTGGCTCATCGGCGAGTTGGGCGCTACGGAAAAACGCTCTGGGTTTACAAGTTTCGCACTATGTGGCCCAGCGGCGGGTACGCGCTCGCCGCGGGTTCGCTCGTGGAGAGAGTGGCGGACGACGAGCCCAAGCCCAAGCTGGGACCAGACCCGCGAGTGACCAGCCGTTTTGCGTCCTTCTGCCGGCGGCACTCCATTGACGAGCTTCCACAGCTAGCGCTGGTGGCGAGCGGGCAGATGTCGATCGTCGGACCCAGACCGATCACGCGATTTGAACTGCAACAGTACTACGAATCGAACGCAACGGAAGTCTTGTCGGTGAAGCCAGGGCTCACCGGCCTATGGCAAATTCGCGGACGAAGCCGGCTTACGTACGGCCAGCGAAAGCGTTTCGATCTATTTCTAGTGCGCCGTTTTTCCGTCGGCTTATATTTCCGGATCGTGGCGCTCACCATTCCCGACCTGCTGTCTGCTAAGGATGCCTGGTAATTATGAATTATCGAAACCCGATCTCCGCAGTCCTCGCGTTGTTTGCGCTGAGCGCCCCGCAACTGTTCGCCGCTGGCGCGGACGATTCGGCGGACGCCGCGAAATCCCTCGGCATTTCATTTTCAAACGGGGCGGGTTCAACACTGGTACTAGAGCGGGATGGAAAACGTTATCAGGTCGACGTGGCAAGAAAGACGGTTCAAGAGATCGGTCCAGGAGCGGAGCCTGCGGTCGCGCCTGCTGCTGCGCCTGCTGCGGCGCTGTTCCAGCAGAACTGCGCTGCGTGCCACGGAGCTGGCGGGAAAGGCCTAGCCGCCGTGCACACGCCGGATTTTACGAACCCCGCTTTCCAGCGCAGTCTCAGCGACCACAACATCGTCAATGCCATTCGGAACGGAAAGGGCGGTGGCCGGATGCCCGCTTGGTCAGGCAGGTTAACGGACACGCAGATCGCCAGTCTCTCCACCTACATCCGTTCCTTCGCGGGTGGCGGCGGTGCTGGCGCCAGTTCTTCTTCCGGGCAGTCGCAGGAAAGCCGCAGCACGATTTATGAAGCCGGCGATGATGTGCTATTCAGTCTGCCCACTGGCCGCCCCGTCGACGAGCATGGGCTCTACGTCAACTTCGCGCATCGCTTCCCTTACGATGCCGCGTTTACCGGCCCAGCCCGGGGCGGGGAACTGTTCGGCTTGGACAACTTCGCGCTTGCTTCTCTCGGCCTTCGCTATGGCGTTACCGACAAGTTGGCTGTCAGCATCTTCCGGTCGCCGACGGAGATCGGACGGCCTATCCAGTTTATGGCGGCGTACAACATACTGGATGAACACCATGAAGATCCTCTGAACGTGACGGTGCGCGTCTCCATCGAAGGTCAGAACAACTTCCGCAAGAGCTACACCCAGAATATCGAGGGGATCTTCTCGCGCAGCATAACCTCGCGGGGTCAGTTCTACGTGGTCCCGACGTTGTCATTCGATGCTCGGGCTCTTGCGCAGGCCACCGGGTTTACTTCTGCGGATATTCCGGATTTACCAGGCGTGAACACTTTCTCGATCGGTTTCGGCGCTGCTTACGACATCCGCCCGACGGTGGCATTGGTCGCCGAAGTGATCCCGACCTTGCTGAACTCAGGCGAGCTCGGCATCCATCGACCGGCATACTCAATCGGCATCCAGAAGAAGCTATTCCGTCACGCGTTTACGCTCGGGCTCACAACCAGCCCTGGCGTCACGGTTTCTCAACGTGCCGGGACGCGCGCGGAATTCCTCGGGGAACCATCGGCGGACACACCCGGCGGCCTATTTTTCGGATTCGATCTGATGCGCCAGATTCATTAGGCGGCATCGGCGGCAAGCGCAACTGGCGTCCGCTTCGCCAGCAGCAACCGGATGAGCACGCCGGCAATCGTGCACAGCAGCGCCGCTAATAGCAATACCGGCGGATAACCGAAGCGCCGCAACAACAGTCCAGATATACCTGCCGCAATCGCCTGCGTGCTTGAGGCCACCAGAAAGTAGAGGGCTGATACGCCGCTGCGTTCGCGTCTCGGGCACCGAGTCCATCAGGTAATTGAACATGCCGGGCTCGCTCATGTTCTGAACCACCATGTAAGCGCCATAAGCTAGCGCCGCCGTTCCTTGGCCTCCAGACGCGGCCAGGCAGGCGAGCGCGGCCGCTGACAGCAGTTGCATCCTCGAAATTCCCCGGATCAATCCCGTGGCGCGAAACACCAGCGGGGCGGCCAGGATCGCAAGAGCCTGTCCGAGTTGCGACAACGAGAACACCAAGCCGATCCGCTCCACCGGCATGTGCAAGCGTTCGAAAAAGGCACTGAAGAACGGGTTGAAAACACCGGTGCCTAGATTCCAGACGGCGGCAGCGGCAAGGAAATAGATGACCTCCGGCGGCGGGCGGCGGAGTAGCCGGCTTTCTCGCACTGGCAAAAGCGGGGTGCGCGATCGAAGCTTCGAATGAGGACACAAGTCCCAGCAGAACGATGGCGCAACCGATCCACAGAGCCGCGCGATACTGAGCAACCACGGACGTGCCGGGCGCGAGCCGCGCCATCCAACCCGGCAAGCGTCCGCCAACGGCGCCGCCGAGGATTCCGATCGCGATGCCGGAGGAACAGATGATGCCGAAGCCCACGCCCCGATTCTGGGCGTTGGTCAACTCAGCCACCGCCGGAGACATCACCACGGCCCAATCACGGAAGCGGCGCCATATAGGAAGGCACAGCCGAGGAGCAGCGGCGCGGGCAATCCGGCGGTCAGAATCACTGCCAGGAACGGAATGATGGTGAAGCAGGCGATCATGGAAGCGCGTAGTCCCAATCGTTGGATCGCGATTCCGGCCGGCACGGATCCCACCACGCTGCCCGCCAACATGCAGCCACTGACCAGGCCGAGGAACGCCTCGTTATAGCCCAGCTTCAGCAGATAAAGATTGAAGAGCAGGAAGAAAATGAAGAACCCGAAGTCGTAGTAGGCCGACGCCACGAAGAAAGACCAGAACTCGCTGCTCAGGTTCAAACGGCTCCATCCCCACGCCGCTCCGCTCCACAGGGTGGGAACCAGCGCTCGCGCGTGACGCCACGTGCGTGAGGTTAGAAACGCCAAGTAGCGCCACGCACGGCGCAAACGAACTCGCCAACCGATGACGTCATCGGGCAAGAGCACCGCGTCCACGGGGCCTGGAAGTTGCAGCGGCATCAACCGGCGCCGCAGAATCGCGAACCGCGAGTAGCCCGGATCCAGCAGGCTCAGATGAAGCCACAACTCGTCCTTGGCGGGATGAAACAGATTTACAACCGGCGTATGCGCGTATGCTTGCGAGCCACGTCCGCACCGGTTCCGGCAATTGCTCTGTCTCCTCCTGTGCGACGGCGGGCAGGCGGCAGCCAAACCACTGGCGGGCGATGGCGAAGCAGATGGCCTCTACTCGCCGCAGCGGCTGGTCGTGCGACTCGCGCCAGATCCGCCAGAACTCGGCATCCGAATTGTGTTCCAGAAAAGTTGCGATTTCGTAAATGTGCGACGGCCGCGAATCACCGCGCAGCAGATGGCGCAGCGCGTGCGCAGAAGCATACCCTGGCAGATCGATGGCGGCGAGCGATGTGAACTCCAGGTCTTCGATGGTTCGGCGTTGCCGGCGTTCCCAGAAATTCGTCTACGCCCGGGACCGCGAATCCTTCTGTGCCGCCGTCCCACAAGCGAAAGTGGAGCTCCAGCGACAAAGGCAGTTCGGGATCGAAATGGTCACCCCGCCATTCCCATCCGGTCTTGCGAATCAGCGTCGGCATGTGATCCACCGGATGCCGATCCCTGCCGTCCAAAGGCTCGTAACCAAGCCCGAGAGCGACGTCGAGCGCCATCGGAACCTGTTCGCGCGGGAACAGCAAATCCAGATCGTACTGCGCTCGCAGGCGCGGAGCGTTCACGAAGGCGGGAGCGTGAGTGAATCCCTTGAGCGTAACGAACTCGAGTCCCGCGGCTTGAAACGCCCCTCCAGCCTGGCGATGCGCCAGCTTCGTTCGCCGCCAGCGCTCTGCGTTGTTGATGAGGTTCTGATTGAAAACGTCCGCCACCCAAGCTGGCAAACGATCGTGACAACGCACCGCGAACGGAATCGCCAATTGCGTACGGTGGCAAAAGTCGATCAACTGGCGCCACTCGCCTTCCTGCAGGCCGCCGAGCGCGGCAAAACTCGGCGTCGAGAAATGCAGAGCATCGAAGACCGCTTGCGCGTAGAAGGGAATATGCCGGGACGTTCTCACAATGCACGTCCCACTGCGTCTAAGACTTCCGATCTATAGCGCTCGAGCGAAAAGCGATCCGCAAACGCAGCCTGGGCCCGCGCGGAAATGCAATCGAGCAACGCGCCGCCATTGGAGAAAAGCTCCATCAGCTTTGTAGCCAGATCCGGGGCTGTCGGCGTCGATAGCACTCCAGTAACGCCGTCCTCAATGATCTCCGGTATCCCGCCGGATCGAAATGCGACCACCGGTACTCCGGCGGAGAAAGCTTCAAGGATCACACGCGTTGTGGCTTCCACCGCCGCCGATGGAACTACAACCAGATCCAGCGACGACAAGACCTCGCGGATGTCGTCGCGCCATCCGGTGAACTCGATCGGCAATCCTTCGGCTTCGGCGCGCACGCGCCGCTTGTATAGGGGACTGGAGAACAGCGCGTCTCCGCACACCACAAATTCATAGCGCAATTGCGGCAGGATCTGTTGCGACATGATCAGCCGTGCCGCCTGGACGAATTCCAATTGCCCTTTTTCCGGCGCGATGCGTCCGATGACGCCAACTCGCCAAGGATCATCATCGCCACGCCTGCGTCGCGCGCATTCCACTGGCGCAACTCCGTTGTAGATCACGCGCGAACGCTCGGGGTCCACCGCCGCCGCCAAGGGCTCGAGCACGAAACGGCAGACCGCGATCACGTGGGCATTCGCCGATCGAAGGGCCCAACGCGTCAACCGTGCAGCGGCTCCCTGCGTCACAACGCTATGGGCGTGGAAGACCACTGGCCGCCCGCGCGCTCCGATGGCGGCCGCAGGCAGCAATCGCGGACCGTTCACATAGATCAGATCGATCCCGTGCTTCGCCACCAGGGATGCAACGCGCCGAGCCTGACGCGGAAGATCGACGCCGAATCGAGCGGCATCCATCCAGCTCTTCTGTCCGGATTTATACGCGCCGCAAGGCATGCCGTGCACCCTGGCGCCGAGGCCGCGCGCGCCCTCTGCCAATGGTCCCTCGCCCGGAACGGCCAGGTGCGTTACGTAACCGGCGTCAAGAAAAGCCGGCAGCAGATCGAGCAGGCAACGCTGCGCGCCGCCGAGTTGATTGAATTGGTCGAGGATCAGCAGACGCCTATTCATTGGGAAACCGGCGCAGCCGCCGGGCAGCCATCGCAAGAACCCAGAAGTACACCGGAAGCACTCGCCAATACGTGAACAGGTCGCCCGAAAGCATCTGGAAGAGCTGCCCAATCCAGAAACAGAAGATCCAGCTTCCGAAGAAGGAAGCTCGCGAATCGTCGCGCCTGGCGGCCCGCCAAGCCGTCCGAAGAATTGCGAAATTGAGCAGGAGGAACGCCGCAAGTCCGACGATGCCGGTCTCGACCAGCAAACTGAGATACATGTTGTCGGCGACGATGGTTTGTCCGATGAAAGTCGGAATAGGGCAGCGTCTTATAACCGATGCCGAGAATCGCGTGCCACGGATGGGCCGCCAGGAAGGCCGCGATGGCCTGCCAGCTTGCAACGCGGCCGGAAAGTACGCTCCCCGGTTGCGTGAAGAAAAATTGCGAGTACACAAGGCGCAGCCAATAGCCCGACACGACCTCTGGAAACAATTGCCACGCGGCCAGCGAACCCGCGGCCACGCAACTGGCTGCGATGGCCAACAGCCTGCCAATTCGAAGTCGCGCGCGCTCCATGTAAAGCAGCGCGGCCAGCGCAACGAATAGATTCAGCAACGAGGCGCGCGAATAAGACAACACCAGAGCCGCGAACAGAACTGGCGCGCCGAACCACAGTGCCAATCTCGATAGCGGAACTTCGCCGCGCCGGCCGCGTAGCAGCGTCACAGCGATCATGATCAGAAAGAACGCGCATACATTTCCCAGCGTGCTGGCTTCATAAAAGAAGCCTTGAGCGCGGCGATAGATTCCTGAGTCGAGCCAGATGAACTGAGGTCCGTAGCCCGCCGGGCGCAGGGAATTGGTAGTAGAAATCGACGCAGGCAAACAACGCCGAGAGCACGCCGAACCAATACAGGAACCGCGTCGAGCGCAGTGCGTCTTCTTCGAACCTCGTCACGCTGGGCCCGTACGCGGAATAGAAGAACACGTACAAGGGGATTCCGAACAGCAGAACTCGCGCCAGACTTCCGGCCGCGACATTTAGCCCGGAATAAAACACCGCCAGCGCCGAGCTCGCAGAGCAACACCAGAAAAAACACAGCCATCGAAAATGGCAGCAGATCGCGCTTCAGGCGCCATTCGGGGAGCCGCAGCGCGCCGCAGAGAAGACCGAGCCCGGCCAAAGCCACCGCGACATGCGGCCCGGAATTGCCTAATGCAAACGGAAGAGGCGGAAGCAGAAGCGCCGCGAAAAAGAAGCACCACAGCCAACGGCCGGTGGTTTGGAGGGTCCACAGAACGAATGGAGTCGCCAGCAGCGGTACACTCAGCGCTGCGGCAGCCGTTGGATTCGGTGATGCCGCAATGACGCAGGCATATGCGCCCAACAATCCCGCGATCCAATAACTGCGCGGTAGCTCGCGGACGCCGCCGTCAATCGTTGCCATGGCGGGCAAAGCTGAGCGGTCGATTATAGCTCCGCCGTTCTCGCGTTAGGCTGAACGACAGTGTGAGGTACAACAAAGATCCGAAAAGCGCTAGTGACGCGGCTCCCATCACGATCAGTGGCACATTCGGCGAACTGGGCCGCTGCGGAATAATGCCGGGATCCACCACCCGCAGCCGCTCCGTTCGCGATCCCAAGCCGATCTGCAAATCCGCCAGCCGTTGCGTGGCCGCCTCATACGCCGTGCGAGCGGCGGTCAACGTCGCCTGCAGATCTTGTTCGCGGGCACTTTGCTGGGCTAGCGTCGTGCTTTTTACGTCTATCGTGCGCGTGAGTTCGCCGATCCGCCGTTGCAAGAGCTCGGCCCGAGCGCGCGATGCGCCGGGATCGCGCTGGCCTTGGGTAGTGCTATCGGCGACATTGGCCTGCTCATCCAGTAGTTGCTCTTCGACCCGTGACTTCAGGTAGCCGTCGTCAGAAACTTCCGACCGCAGTGCTTCCGCCGAGTGCGGGCCGGCGGCCTTTTGCCACGCGGTTTCGGCTTGGTTGAGGCGAGCTTTCGCCGTCTCGGCTGCTTTGGCCGCGTCCTCGATCATCGATTCATCCACTTCCTTCGCCCCAGACCGGCTGAGTTCCACCGTGCCCTCTGCGATAAACTGCGCCACAGCCTGTGCCGTCTTGGGATCTGGTAGCGTGACACTGATCTGGAGCGCCCGCGTGTCGCGCAGTTTGTCGACCTTCAGCACCCGCCGCTTCAGCGATTCGATGGGCGATCCGTCCCGGTCGCGAAGATGGAACTGCCCGGCCGCACGCACGAAGAGTTGGTCGTTCGTAGCGAGGAGTTCATAGGTCTTCAACGACTCGAGATACACCGTACTCACGGCGGTCGCGGTGCGCGGGTCGTTTCCGACCGGCGGATCGATCAGGATAGTCGCGGTTGCCGCATACCGCTTGGGAAGCAGAAGGCCGGTTGCGAGCGCGGCCACAATCGCGATGCCGCACGCGAGCCCCAAAAATTTCCACCGCGCCCGCAGAAAATCAAGATAGTCAAAAACATCAAAGGAGTCTTGCATTCAACCCGCGGCCCCGCGTCGGCGTCGTTGTCATTGGATCGCGATCACCGCTGTGTTGGTGCTGGTGAAGCCGTTTATCTGGATCTGCAGCGGCACGGTGTTACCTGGCGTCACGCCCGTGGGCACTTCCACGTTCAATTGATCCACGCCCACAAACTGCGGCGAGAGTCCGGAAAACGCGACTTTGCCCGGCACGCCGCCAATGAGAACGGTGGGTGTAGCGATCGTATGCGCAAGAACAGCTGGGTATGCCGCCTTCGACAGGCTGGTGGTCCACCGCGCCCATTCCGGTGGCGTAGATCACCAAAATATCGCCTGCTTTAGCCGGATGCGAGGTGGGCGTCAGGCCCTGTTTCCAGGCGAGCGTATTATCGGTGAAGTTCACCGCGACCGCGTTCATTTGGCCGCCCAGGTCCGCTATGAAGATGCCCGGCATCGACGGCGCGAATTTGACTGCGACTGGCATTGATGTGCCGTTCGGAGTGGTCACCATCACGTTCACAACTCCGGTTCCGGACCCGATATCCCAGGGAAGTTGCGCGTTGATCTGATCCTCGGAGCCGGGAGCGCCGGGGATTACGTTCAACAGCGGCGCCGGCGGCAGATCGGCAAACGTCACCGTGACTCCGCTCAGGCTGGTGGACAACGGGATGGTGTCGGCAGAGGCGAGTTTACTCACAAGGCCGGTGCCGAATATCGAAACCAGGGAGCCGGGCGACACCGGCTGTCCTTTCCCGAAACTGGCGCCATTGACGACGCCACCATCCAGCACCACAGGGGTCTGCGCGCAACCGGCGACCGCACCAACCAAGACAGCCAAGAAGAGCATTGAAGTTTTCATAGTGACTCGTTCCCTACGCCCCTATTCTGCCTTGGGCGACGCCGCGTAATGGTGAAGACTTTGTAAAAAACTTTGCAATTTCCGGATCCTTGCCGCCATCCAGCTCGGCCGCGCGAACCGCCTCGGTTAGCGCTTCCGTCCGCCGGCCTGACAAACAGGAGCATTTGCGCTAGTGCCCAGTGGGATTTGAACCAGTTTGGAGAGGCATCCACGGAACGTCGTAAACACGCTTCCATGCCGGCGGCGTCGTTCTGTGCGGCGTAGAACCAAGCCAGGTTATACCAGGCGTTTTGCTGCTCTTCGGAGGTTTTGGCCGCACGTCGCGCGATAATGAACGCTTGTTGGAACTCCATCCGGGCACGGGCCGGGTTCGAGGCGTTTCGCGATGCGGCCAACAAGACGCGCGAGAAGTATAGATCGTCGCTCGGAGCCAGCTGGATGCCATCGTTGCGACCGTATGTAAGCCGCCACCGATTCTTCGATGTGTCCGGCGTCCAGATCGCGCTTCGCTTGCTCCAGAGTGCGAGATCGCTCGCGGTTAATCGCACGATGAAATACAGAAACATCGTGACTGCCATCACAGTTACTGCGAGCGCGGGGACGCGCAAGCCAAGTGCCGCGCGCGCGTCGGTGGTCAGCACGGTTTTAGGTGCGGAATTGCCAGGCCCGCCAGCATCGCGACGGTCGCATAGAAGTAAAGAGCGCCGGGTAGAGTGAAGCATACGAACAGACCGGCGGTGAGCCCCGCTACCAGCGCTGAAGCGAGATACGGCGCGGCCCGTTGTCCTTGTGTGAGGGCGCGTCGAGCGGCGAACCACGCCAGCGCCACGAATCCACTTAGAATCCCCAGTCCTGGGATGCCCTCCGACACCAAGGCGTCCAGAAAAATGTTGTGCGGCGACTCGTGGTAGAAATCCGGATACGCCCGCGAGAGCTCCACGGATTGGTATCGAGGGAATTCCAGTCCGAACGTCTCGGGGCCAAAACCAATGAGCGGGCGCTGGCTGGCCATGCGTAGCGAGTCGCGCCAGAGCCAGAGTCTCGCGCCGCCGCGCAGGTCTTCGAGCGCCCAATGCGAGCGAGCGCGAAGCTTCAATCCGGCTGGCGAGAAAGTAGAACACCAGACCCACAGCGCACAGTCCGGCCGCGACGATGGCGTGCCGCCATCGTAAACCGGGGACGGTTCCAGATCCAGAGCGATACTGCGCCGGCGGCCAGCCCGAGCAGAGCGCCGCGCGTTCCGCTGAGCACGATAGCGGCCGATCCGGCAACAGCGGCGGCGGCTCCCAGAGCTTTCCATAGCGGGCTTTGACTCGGTTGCCGAAGAGAGCCGCGCCAAAAAAAACCACATAGAGCAAATATCCGGCGAAGTAGTCCGCGTGCCCCAGGGTTGACGGCGGTCGAACGATGGTCATCACTCCTTCGCCAATGTGATAGCTGGCCGAGGGCAACAACGGATCGGCGCCGAAGTACTGCAAAATCCCGTAGAGCGCGGCGGCCGTCCCGGCTGCGGTGGCGGCACGACAGCAAAACGCGCAACCTGGACTCTGAGCACGACGCGGCTATAAGAAATCCGAGCACAATGACGGCGGATTGCGAAACAAAGCCCAAGCCGTCGCCAGTTTCCTCCGTTCCACGAAAGCCGGGGATTGCTGGAGAAGAACGGTGGAAAGCAGGAGCGAAACGAGCTGCGCCGCGGCCAGAACACAAAACCACCGGCCCACCGGATCCGCCCACAACCGGCGCGCTTGGGCGAGGGCTGACTCGCGAAGGAACAGCAGCAGTCCGATGCGGCTCCGATAAGCACAACGAGCAACCTTCGGCGTGACATCGAAATAGAAGAAATAGGCCGGCAGAATCAGCAGCGGCGTAAGCGCCAATACCGCCGCGATGGTAAGTGGCACCATCCACAAGATACCTAGGTCGGGGCCTGGCACTGGTTGGTTAGTTGTAAAAGAGTTGTAAAAGGCTGCTCGCGTTACACCACAGCCTCTTGCCGTTGCGTATACTTCGAATCAGAACATGCCGTGGTTACAATTCTGATTATTGACGATGATGAGAGCCTGGGCGACACGATCAGCGTCCTGTTAGAGCAGGAAGGATTCCACGCCGTTCACGCTGCTGACGGGCGGACCGGCTTCGAAAAAGCGCTTAGCCTTAAGCCTCAACTCATCCTGGCGGATCTGCGCCTGCCGGAGATGAGCGGCATCGATCTTTGCAAGCAGTTGCGCGCTTCGCATGTGAAGACGCCCATCATCGTGCTGAGCGCGATCGGCGAGGAGATGGACAAGGTGCTGTTGCTCGAAATCGGCGCCGACGACTATATCGTGAAACCGTTCGGCACGCGCGAACTGCTGGCGCGGATCCGCGCTGTGCTGCGACGCACATCATCCGACGCGCATCAGGTGATCGCGTTCGCCGACACGCAGGTGGATCTGAGTCGCCGGGTGGTGACGCGGCGCGGCGAAGAGCTGAAATTCACGCCCGCCGAGTACAACCTGCTCACCTTTTTCCTCCAGAACCCGGATCGCGCGCTGACTCGCGATGTGATTTTGAACTCCGTGTGGGGTTACGAGTCTTTTCCGAACACGCGCACGGTGGACGCCCATATCGTGCGGCTGCGGCAAAAACTGGAGCCGGATCCCGGCTGTCCAAAGCATTTCCTGACGGTACACGGAGTTGGATATCGGTTTCATCCCCTAAGCCGCATGCAGCGCATTGTTCTGATTGTCGAAGATAACGAGTTGTGCGTGGAGCCACTCGAGGTAGCATTGCTGCCGCGGCCGGACCTGGAGGTGCGAGTGGTGGCAACGGCTCAGGAAGCGCTTCATTTCCTGGCCGTCTCCGAGACGCCGGTCGCGGCATTGGTCACCGATCTGCATTTGCGTCTTTCGCGCATCGACGGTTTCGAGCTGATCGAGCGCGTGCGCGCCCAACCCTGCCTGGCTCGAATTCCGATCATCGTGATCAGCGGCGACAGCGAACCGGAAACGCCGCGCCGGGTAAAGGCCTTGGGGGCGGCGTATTTCAGTAAGCCTTATTCGCCTGGCGCCGTGCGGCAGGTTCTGGAGCAATTGCTGGATGTACACTAATCGCCGTTTCACCCGTTCCATTAAAATGGCTTGCCCTCTTTTCACACTCCTGCTCGCGTCCCCCGAAATTCGGGCGCAAGAGAAAACGGAGTTGCAACAAATCATCGAGCGGTTGGATCGTCTGGAGCAAGAAAACCACAAGTTGGCCGACGAAGTTCACGCGCTGCGGACGGAATTGGCAGCCACCCGTGCACAGCCGGCGGGCGCTCAGGCTGCCGAGGCGTCAACGCCGCCGGAGGCGCCATTAGAGGAACGGGTGCAAGTGGCCGAACAACGCGTCGCCGACCTCAGCCAGGAGAAGGTGGAAGCTTCACAGCGGTTCCCCATTTCGCTTGCCGGCATGGTGTTGTTCAACGCGTTCCTAAACGGCAAGAACGCGGCTGGGGAGGAGGATCCGACCATCGTCTCCCCTACTTCCGGGCCGACAACTCACGGAGCGACGATCGCGCAGACGATACTCGGGCTTCGCTACGAGAGTCCCAAAGCGCTGTGGGGCGCTGCAGTCAATGGCTCGGTATTCTTCGATTTCTACGGCTGGGGACGGCACATCGCTAGATCACATCGCGCGGTTGCGCACCGCGGCTATTCAACTCGACTGGACGAATACCAGCGTCATGGTGGGCCAGGATAAGCCGTTAATCGCTCCGCGCGATCCGTTCTCGCTGGCGCAAGTGGGAGTTTCGGCCTTTACCGACGCCGGGAATCTGTGGTTGTGGAGTCCGCAGGTCAAGGTTGAGGAGCGCTTCAAATTTGGCGACAACAGCGGATTGCGCGCGCAACTCGGTGTGTACGAACTCGGCGCCGCTGTGAACAATTCATCCTATGGATATGGCAGCGTCGAATCGAGTGAGGGGCCCTGCGTTGGAGGGCCGTTTTGAATTCTGGCACAAGTTCGGAGAACATACCCGTATTGAGCTCGCGCCAGGTTTTCATACGGCGCAGACTACGGAAAATGGAGCCACGGTGCCATCGCGCCTGTTCAGTTTCGACTGGTTTGCGAATCCCTGGGAGAAAATCGAATTTACGGGCGCATTTTTTAACGGCGAGAACATCGCCGGGCTGGGTGCGATCGGCCCTGGGTATTTTATCGTCGGCCCGCTGGTGAGACCAGTGCAATCGATCGGCGGATGGACGCAGCTAGCCTGGTTGGCGACTCCGAAACTGACGTTTCATCTGATCGCCGGCCAGCAAAACAATCGGGCGTCGGAGGTTTCCGACGGACTGATTTACAAGAATCAGGGCTATGCCGCGAATCTTGTCTACCGTCTGGCTCCGAACGTGCTTTTCAGTTTGGAGGGCATGCAACTGCGTACGTCGTATGTAGGTAGCGGGACGCGGCTAAACAATCACTATGATCTGGGCGTGGCATATCTCTTCTAAACACAGCTCGACTACGGCGGTCGCGTTTCTGGCGGTCCTTCTCGCGTCGCCCCTCGTTGCCGGATCGGTTACGGGCCGCGTGGAGTTGAAGGATTCCCACATCGCCTCTGTTCGGAAGGGGCTGGACTACTCAGGAGTGGTCGTATGGCTCTTGCCTGTCGACGCCGCTCCGGCGCCGCGCGACAATGTCAAAAACAGCGGTAAACATGCGCGACTGATCCAAAAGAGACAAGACTTTCACGCCGCACGTGCTGGCGATCGAGACCGGAACAACGGTCGATTTTCCAAACTTCGATCCGATCTTTCACAACGCCTTCTCGAATTTCAGCGGCCAATTGTTCGACATCGGCCTGTATGCCCCAGGCACCACCAAGAGCTTCCGCTTTCAACGCTCCGGCGTGGTAAGGATCTTCTGCAATATTCATCCGGCCATGAGCGCCGTCATCCTGGTGGTGGATACGCCTTACTTCACCGTCAGCAGCCGCGATGGCGCAGTTTGAGATCTCGAACGTCATGCCGGGAGAATATAAACTCAAGGTCTTTCATGAACGCGCCAGCGAAAGCGTACTGCAAGGGCTGGAGCGCAGAGTCACGGTGGGGACGGCGAACCTGACGCTGCCGCCGCTGGAGATATCCGAGACCGGTTACTTACCCGCGTCGCACAAGAACAAATACGGCAAGGACTATACCAGCACCCCGGAGGACGGCGTGACTTACCCCGGCACGGCTAAGTGATGTTCGGGTTTTCACGATTATCGCTGCTTTGGAAGACCCTGCTTTCCACTTCCATCGCCATCACGCTGCTGTTCGCCGTAACGGTCTGGATTGTCCAGCAGCATGTGGTGCGGAGTACTTCCGAGAGCCTGGAAGACGAAGTGCGCGCGAGCTTCCGAGCCTACGAATCGCTGTGGCGCGCGCATGCCGACAAACTCGCGTCCATCAGTCTGATTCTCAGCACGATGTCGGACGTGCGGGCTGCTTTCACCACCGGAGACGAAGCCACCATTCGCGATACCGCGGCCGAGTTGTGGAATCGAGTATCGGAAGACAACGCGATATTCCTGGTGACCGATCCGAACGGCGGCGTGATTACATCGCTGGGTGGCAACCCGAGCATCCCCATGCCGCGCAGCATGCCGCTGGTGCAAGAGGCATCCGCGAGCTTCCCCAGGCAATCGCAGGGGTTCCTCATGCTGGACGGGCGTTTGTATCAGGTGATCGTGACGCCGGTGTATGTGCAATCCTCGGGCGGCCCCGGCTTGATCGACGTGCTTGTGGCGGGCTACGAAGTGAACAATCAGACAGCCGGGCAGCTTAAGGATGCGACCGGCGGCAGCGATTTCAGGTTTGTGGCCGGCTCCAAGGTGGTGGCGTCTACGCTGCCCGGCGGAGTGTCGAACGCCAATTTGACCGCGGCCAATCGTTATCCGGACCGCCCAGGGCGAATCACCGATGGCCGAACCGAATATATGGCGTTGACCACGCCCCTGATGGACGTGCGCGGCCATCCGATCGGAGAGCTGTCCATTTTGCGTTCATTCGCCACCGCCGACCAGCGTCTTGAGTCGCTGCGGTGGAGCATTGTGTTCATCTGGCTGGCGGCGGTACTGGCCGGCCTTGCGCTGACTTATCTGTTGGCGCGCCGCATCCTGGCGCCCGTAAAGCGGCTGGACCGCGCGGCCGAAGCGATTGCGCGGGGTGACTACGACATCCGGCTTCCGGTGGAGAGCCGCGACGAACTGGGGCGGCTGACGGAAACCTTCAACAATATGTGCGGCTCCATCCAAAGCGCGCGAAGGGAGCTGATTCAGAAGGAGCAGATCGCGACCATTGGGAGGTTGTCGACGTCGATTGTGCACGATCTTCGAAATCCGCTGGCGGCGATCTACGGTGGCGCCGAGATGATGGTGGATTCCGATCTTCCGCCATCGCAAGTGAAGCGGCTGGCCCAGAACATCTATCGTGCCTCGCGTCGCATCCAGGAACTGTTGCAGGATTTGGTGAACGTTTCGCGGGGCAAGGACAAGGCCGCCGAAGTGTGCCGGCTGCGGGATGTGATCGGCGCGGCCTGGGAGGCGCTGGCTCGCTCTGCCGAGACTCAAGCGGTAACCGTGTCTCTGGATGTGCCGGAGGATATCGAGCTTTCGCTGGACCGCTCACGCATGGAGCGGGTGTTTGTCAATCTGTTCAGCAACTCGCTGGACGCCATGCCGGATGGCGGGCGCATTGATATTGTTGCCAGGCGCGACGAATCGGTGGTGCTGGTGCAAGTCGGCGATACCGGGCCGGGGATCTCGAGCGAAGTGCGCGCTTCGCTTTTCCAGCCGTTCCATTCAGGCAAGCGCAACGGGCTGGGCCTTGGTCTCGCCTTGTCGCGCCAGACTGTGCTCGATCATGGCGGGGACATGTGGGCGGATTCTAACGGCGCCGGCGGGGCTCGCTTTTGTCTGCGTTTGTAGAATAGAAACATGTTCTCCGAAGTGCTCCAGTCCCTGCGCGGAATCCGCCGGGCCCCGGCATTCGCACTGCTCTCCATCGTCACACTCGGGTTGGGTATTGGAATCAGCACGGCCGTGTTCAGCGTGGTGAATGGAGTCCTGCTGCAGCCATTGGCCTTCCCTCAACCGGACAGAATCGTTAGTCTAAACACAAAAAACGCCGACCGCGCGGCCGCCACCTCTCGTATAACCGGCGGCGATTTTGTGGCTGTGCGGACGTCGAACGAAGTATTCGATGCCATCAGCGTATATATTGGCGGACAGATGGGCGTCCAGCTTCGCGGCCGCGCTGAGTTCACAGGTATTCAGTGGGTGAATCCGGAATTCTTTCAGGTGTTCGGCCAGAATGCGCCCGCACTCGGCGACTCAGGAGCAATTGTGAGCGAAGGATTCGCGGCGAGGCATTTTGGCGATGCGGTGCATGCTACCGGTCAAACCATGCAGGTCGACGACCGCGTCTATCAAATCGCAGGTGTTCTCAAAGGACCGCGTTTTCCGGCTGAAACCGAGATCTGGTTGCCCGCGCCCTACGTTCCAGAAAATTTGAACCACACCGCATTTAACTATCGCGCCGTCGCTAGGCTCAGGCCCGGCGTCTCGCTCGAGCAGGCGCAAGCTAATCTCGATACCATCGCATCCACGCTCGCCGCGGCTTACCCGAAATCGAATGGTGGAAGGAAATTACTCGCGGTGCCACTGCGGGAGCAACTCACAGGGTCGGTGCAATCCACGCTCTATCTGCTTCTGGGTGCGGTCCTGCTGGTTTTGCTGATCGCCTGCGCGAACGTTTCGAATCTTCTTTTGGCGCGCGCGACGGTTCGGGCGCGTGAGATCGCGGTTCGAGTAGCACTCGGTGCATCGCGGGCCAAGATCATAAGGATGCTTTTCATCGAGAGCATTTTGTTAGCGGTGCTCGGTGGAATTCTAGGTATCGCGCTGGCAGCGTGGGGCACTCGGACGTTGGTGCGCTTCGCCCCGTCCAATCTGCCTCGGGTCGGCGACATCCATGTCGACTACGCGGTGCTCGCTTTCGCGTTGGGGCTTTCAATGTTATCGGCAATCGTATTTGGCGTCCTACCGGCGCTCCGGGCCTCCCGCGTCGAATTCTCATCGCGTGGCGTTCTGCGGGGAGGATCCCACACATTGCGAAACGCTCTGGTGGTGGCCGAGATCGCGCTGGCATTTGTCTTGGCCACGGGGGCTGGGCTATTTTTTCGTAGCTTCCTCGCGCTCAACGCAGTCGACATGGGCTTCCAATCCGACAATATCGTGGTAATGTACGCCCATTCGCCGGCCAAGGAGCTCAACCAATATGTTGCCGTGGGGCGTTCCGTTGTCGACCAGCTTCTACCCTCGCTCACGCGGCTGCCGGGTGTGCAGTCCACGGCTGCCGTGATGGGATTGCCAACCGGCCGGTATGGATCGAATGGCAGCTATGCGGTCATCGGCAAGCATGTTTTCGCTGAAGGCCAAAAGCTCCCCGAATCGACTTGGGCGCTGAGTAGTCCGAATTATTTTGCGGCGATGCGCATCCCATTGTTACGCGGCCGGGATTTCACGCCGCTTGACCGCTACGGTGCGCCGATCGTCATCATCGTTAGCAACAGCGTCGTGCGCCAGATCTTTCCGGGCGAAGATCCCATTGGCCGGCAGATCGTCTGCGGGCTGGATGCCGTGTCCATGAAGCCGATGACCATTGTGGGAGTGGTTGGCGATGTGCGGCAGGATTCCCCGAGCTCCGTGCCTGATCCTACTCTCTACATGCCGTTCGAGCAGCATCCGTATTATGCGAACGAATTGCAGATCATTGTACGGACAACGGCAGCGCCCGCGGCCATAATGCCTGCGATTCGAACAACCGCCCGCGATTTCAATCCGGAGATGGCGGTGAGATTCACGACGCTGGATGAAATGATCTCCGATTCGATTGCCGCGCCGCGTTTCCGGACATTTCTCGCGGGGACGTTCGCGATGCTGGCGCTGCAGCTGGCCATGGCCGGGATCTACGGCGTGATGAGTTACATCGTGACTCAACGAACCTCCGAATTGGGTCTGCGCCTGGCGTTGGGCGCCGTGGGGCGTGACGTGATCACACTGGTGCTTTCACGGGCTGCTATCCTGGCGGCCGCCGGTCTCGCCATCGGGGCCGTGCTGTCTCTGGCCGTTTCGCGACTCGTCGGCTCCATGTTGTTTGGACTCAAGGCAACCGACCCCTCCACTTATGTAATGGTTCTGCTCTCCATCGCGGGCATCGCCGTCCTCGCCGCCGCTGGGCCGGCGTGGCGCGCTTCACGCATCGATCCGATGGTTGCGCTGCGGGAAGAATGAAGCGTCTCACGAAAGACGCTGGCCTTTCGGCGCCTGGCCAGGGAGCAGAAACGTCTTGATCAATTCACCTTCGCCACAAACCGTCAGGCCAGAGAATCGCCTGTACCACAGCCCGTCAGGTACCTCGGGCTCGGCATCAAGCCACTTGGCCAGCAACTCTAACTGAGAAGCGGGAATCTTTCGGCTCTGGACACGATCGAGCAGATGTTGAAAAAGAGCGGGGGGAACATTCTGGCGTCTGACTCGCGGCACAAGAGGTTTACCGCTTTCCGTCTCTAGATGCCATAGAATCCGCGAGTGACACGCTCTTTGATCCGCGCCGCTTCGGCCGCAGTGGAAGCAGACGCGAGACTTTTCGCCAGCAAGCCCAACTCTTCGGGGCTAAGCCGGTTACCCTTACCCTCCAAAACTGCGAGTTCCGCGGTCTCGATGGTGACCTCCTCCCCAGTCGGCTTGCGTGCCACGACGCGGCTGCCGGTGAGCGCCTGCCTCACGAACCAGTGATAGACGGTCAGCGCGCTCTTGATCACGTCAGTTCGTTTTGAGCCTGTTAACTCTGCCATCTGGTCGACCAGCGCAAGCTCGGTTGGCGTTAAGACCGGTTGAATTCTGGCCATACTCGTATGTGCTCACTTTCTGTGTCTATTTTACTCCTGTCGGCGGAGAAGTGTCCAGCCGAATCCCGGGCTGCGCATTCTGTACACTCAACGACGCAGCTGTCTGCTCTGATCGCGTGCGCCATTGAAGGCGACTCCGAAGACACCATGCTCCCACGCCGTAGCTGCGACGGGGCATATGCGGTCGAGAGCTGTGCGAGTGCTGAGTAATCGAAGTGCTTGGCCAGCTTCACCTGTTCACGGTTGAAGCAGCTTGGCTTCGCCGACATTGCTGTTGAACACCTGCAGTTGCGAGGAGGTGGCTACTTTCGCGGATCGAAGCTCACCTCCACCTCGGTATCAACTCTCACCGGGTGGCCGCTCTTGACGGTGGGCTTGTAACTGAACTGAGCCCACGGCACGGTCTCGCAGAGTTGCGAGCCGCTGTTCAGCTCCGCAATCTTGCCTTCCTCGTCGATCACCACTTTGCAGCGCACCCGTCCGCCTGCGGGTTCCCAAAGGGGTGCGGTAAGAACGGTGGGACCCGCCACCAGGAGAGCGCGTTGTTTGTCCGCCGGAACGGAGACTTGCGGGGCATCCTTCTCCGCGGCCTCGGTATCCTTCGTCTGTTTCGCAGCGTCGCCAGTAACTGGCTGAATCTGGGTTACCAGAAATACGGGCCTCGCGGGATAGCGCTGCACTTTGGCGTGCAAACTGGTGGAGTATGAATTCACGACATCGAAGGACAGCGCCGGCCATGCCGTCCTCACGACGCTGTTGCAGCTTGATTCAAGCGGATAGCCGTTTTTGCCCTTATCGGGATCGCCCATCGTATCGATGGCCTTTTGTGCATAGACGCCCTCGACCATGTACTCCTTCCCTGGTTCAACCTGGGAGGCCTTATCGAAGAAGAGGCGGTAACGTTTCAGGCCGTCAATAATATAAACCGAAGGTCCACCTCCGTTCAAAGAGGTGTCTAGCGCGGTCGTTTCGCTGAGAACCACCTGGGCTTTCCCCTGGACCTTGTCTGGCGCCGCGGCGGCTGGCTTGTTGGACGGCTGGCTGGAACACCCGGCCAATCCGACAAGCGCAACTACGAGACAACAAGAGACGTACACAGTGCGGGTCATAGTTCTGCCTTCGCTTTCGAGATATTTGTACGCATCCGACGTTATCACAGGAAGGGCGGTACTGTACGGTCTTGTGCCCCTTCCGTCGCGTTACAATTCGAGCGGTCACTGAAATACAGAGGGTGATCCGTACGCAACTTTTCAAGGAGCATCACCGTGAACAATCTCGACAACATGTTAGAACGTAACAGACACTTTGCTGCTCAGCAGGCTTCTGCGGGCGCACTGATGCCCTCGCTTCAGCGGGCGATGCCGAATGTAAAGGCAATCATCATCGGATGCGCTGATATGCGTGCGGATCCTGCTCATGTACTTGGAATTAGACCGGGCGAGGCTGTTGTGATCCGCAACATCGGCGGTCGGATCACGCCGGGGCTGTTGGAGCAGTTAGGTCTATTCTGGCGAATCGGTGAGCTTGGCGGACAGATTCCGGGAGGCGGCGGGGAGTTTCACATCATCGTACTTCAGCACACCGATTGCGGCATCAGTCGGCTTGCGGGCGACCCCGCTATGCTGCCGCACTATTTTCAAATAAAGGGAGACGAACTTAAGACAAAAGCGGTGACCGATCCTCGCGCGGCGGTTACTGTCGACGTTGCTTCGCTCCGGGCGGTTCCAGCATTGCCGAGTAAGTGGCTTCTCTCCGGCCTCGTATATGACGTGGCGACCGGACTTGTTGAGGTCGTCGTGCCGCCAGCGCCGATTCGCACTACGTAAACTGGAACCACCGTACAATGAAGCCTTATCGATTAAGGCTTAACCCATGGCCGCTGGAGAACTTCGACGGGAGCTGGGCCTGCGCGATCTGGTGCTCGCCCAGGTGCTCTGCGTAGTTGGCTCCTTTTGGGTTGGTGTTGCCTCCAAACTCGGCAAAGCACACGCAGTGTTCTGGGTTTCGGCCATGCTGCTCTTCTACGTTCCGCTCGCCTTGGTGGTGATCTACCTGAACAGAACGCTTCCCTTGGAGGGGGGATTATATCAGTGGGCGAAGGAAGCCTTTGGTGCGTTCTGGGGTTTCCTGGTCGCGTGGAACTTGTGGGTTTATGCAGTGGTCGTGTTGGGCAGCATTCTCTTTGTTGTTCCCACCGACCTTGCGTACTCCATTGGGCCGAGCGCGGCCTGGCTTCCGGCTAGCCATGCGGCCACCAGCCTATTGACCGGCACAGTCCTCATCTTTATCGCATGGGTAGCGGTGCAAGGTTTGTCGATCGGCAAGTGGCTGCACAACGCCGGCGGGTTCGCGGTTTTGTTGGCGTACGCCATTCTTATCGCTCTGCCCTTGTGGGCGATTTTGGGCGGACGGCCCGTCTCCTACACGCCGATTCCGTTTGCGTGGCCCGAAGTTTCCTGGGTCAGCCTGGCCATCTTCGGCCAAATGACCGTTGGAGCGTTGAGCGGTTTTGAATATGTCGCCATACTGGCCGGCGAAACGCGCGACGCCGCGCGCAACATCGGGAAATCGGTTGCCATCGCCGCGCCTGTCATCGCGCTGATGTTTATCCTAGGCACCAGCTCAACAATCACGTTTGTTGGTACACGGCCGATCAACTTGATCGGTCCCATCCCGCAAACTTTTCGCGCCGCGCTCGGCAATACGGGCTTCGCATCGCGCTTCGCTTCCATTGCCATTCTGCTGCTGCTAGTGCGCGCCATCTCGGCGTCCAGCCTCATCTTCACAGGCCTTACGCGGCTGCCGGTCACAGCCGGTTGGGACCACCTTCTGCCAGATTGGTTCACCCGTCTTGACCCGCGCCGCAGAACGCCCGTGAACTCGATTCTGTTTGTGACGGTTCTCGCCATCGTGCTTATCTTTTTCAGCATGCTCGGTGTGCGGGAGCAGGAAGCCTTGCAGTTGCTCAACAGCGCCTCCAATGTTCATTACGGCATCGCCTATGTGGCGCTCTTTGCGATTCCGCTGTTTGGTTCGGCGCGCCTGCGCCAGAGCCTTCCGAGATGGCTGGGCGTTCCCGCCCTGGCCGGGCTGATTTCCAGCGCAGTCGCCGTTCTGATCGCGGTCTATCCTATCGTGGATGTTGTGAGCAACCTTGAATATGCCGGCAAGATTATTGGCGTGGTGCTCGGGAGCAATCTGGCGGGCGTCGTCATTTACGCCCTGCGACGGCACGCCGGCAGTCTCACAGCCTGATCAGTTTTTCAACTTCACCGGCGGCGGCAGCGCTTTGCGCGGCAGCAATTCCGGCCGGTTGGCCGCCTGATACACAATCGACGCAATCACCGCGGAAGCCTGCATCAGGTCGGCCGGCACCACGTGATCGTAAACGTCCATGTTCGAGTGGTGCGTGACGCGCTCATACTCCACCTCGTCCTGGATGAACTGGAATCCCGGCAAGCCGACCTGGTCGAAGGACTGATGGTCGGTGCCGCCGGTATTCTTAATCGTGATGGTGGTGGCGCCCAAGTCGCGGAAGGGCGCGAGCCACGCTTCGAACACCGGCCGCATGGCGTCGTTCCCTTGCAAATACACGCCACGAATTTTCCCGGTACCGTTGTCATAATTGAAATAGCCTGAAAACTTGGCGTGCGCCGGCTTGAGCTGCATCGTGGCAGGATCGCCGAAAGTTTCTTTCACGTACGCGCGAGAGCCATAAATCCCCTGTTCTTCGCCGCTCCACAAACCCAGCCGGACTGTCCGGTCGAGCTTGAGGTTCAGAGCCTTCAGTATGCGCATCACCTCGATCATCACCACGCTGCCCGCTCCGTTGTCGGTGGCGCCCGTGCCGCCAATCCACGAATCGAAATGCGCGCCGATCATGACCACTTCATCCGGCTTGGTCGCGCCGGGGATGTTGGCGATGATGTTCAAGCCCTCGCCCGTCGCGCCGTCTGCGGTGCTTCGAATCTCGAGCTCCAGTTTCACGGGAACTTTGTTGTCCAACAACCGCGCGATGCGATTGTAGTGTTCGATGGTCAGAGCAATGCGCGGTTCGGCCGGTGGCTGGTCGCTCGAGTAAGTTCCAGCCGCCTCGCCGAAAACCGTTCCGGCATCGCCGTTGTAGCTGGGAACGATGGCTGCCACCGCGCCTTCCTGCGTCAGAAACTGATTGATTCGGTCGGTAAGGCGGTCCTCGTAGTCCCAGATTGTGGACTCGGCATCCAGCGGAAGCAGGTTGAACAAAGCGCGCCGCTCGCTGGGTTTTTCCGGCAAAATCATCTTCTCGAGATCGAACGCCGGCAGCGCTTGAGGCGTGGGAGCCTCGGCCTGCTTCGACAAGTCCGCGTCCGAATAGCGCGAGGATGGCGCTGTCGTAACCGGCGTCACGTCCCGCGGCTTCTCCAGCAAAACGATCTTCCCGCGCAGCTTGCCCTTGTGTTCCTGAAAGTACGCTTGCAGCTCTTCTTCGGTCTTCTTGCGGTCCAGGCGATCGGTGAGCTTGAGCGGCGCCAGCACCGGCTCGGTCACCACGGGCCCTTTGGTATCCGCCGACCAAGCCAGTGGGAATCCGATCAGCGGTGCGTACTCCGGCTCCTGGATCGAAATGCTGAACTTGGTGAGCCGCCAGCTACGCCCGAATTTGCCCCACGGTTGCGTAGCCGCATCCGCAATTCCATATTCCTTCAGACGCTTGACCGTCCAGTTCGCCGCCGCCGTGAATCCCGGCGAGCCCGTCAACCGCGGCCCGTACACATCCGTGATCCAAAATAGGTGGTCCATCACCTTGGAGTTCTGAAAAGCCTCCGTCTTGATGCGTTGGACGACGGCGAGATCGGGCTTTTCCTGGGCGCAGAGCGCGACCGAAATTAAAGAAAGTGCAAAGAGCGTTTTCATGGATTCTCTAAATAATAGCGCGGCGTCCAGCGCGTGGCCGAGCCGCGACCGTAAGGGAGCCGGTTTTGCCGGGGTCAGCGACTCTTCAGGTTCCACCGCAGCACGCGCTCTCCGAACGACTCGCCTACATAGACGTTGCCTTTCGAGTCGGTGGCGATGCTGTGCAAATGGTAGAACTGTCCGGTGCCGTGTCCGCCGTGCCCACCGAAGAAGCCGACTACCTCAAGCGTCTCCCGATTGAGAATCTGCACCTTCTTATTGCTGCCATCTGACACGTAGAGAAACTGTTGGCCCTTATCGGATGAAAAGGCGACATCGAACGCCGTGCCTTCCGGCGTGGATGTTTTCCGTTCGATGAAACCCTCCTTCACAAACCTGCCGTCGGGGGTGAACACCTGAATTCGGTTATTTACGCGATCCCCCACGTAAACCAGTCCATCATTCGATATTCGAATGCCGTGAACCGTATTGAACTGTTGCGGACCCGGCCCATCGAAGATCCGCGTCCGTGGAACGGTGTCATCCGGCTTGTTCCCGTAGGCTCCCCAGTGGCGCTTGTAGGCTCCAGTGTCGGCGTCGAAGACGATGACGCGCCGGTTGCCGTAGCCATCCGCCACGAAGACCTCGTTGGTCTTCGGGTACACGTAAATTCCCGCCGGCCGGTTGAGATTTTCCGTGTCGTTACTCCCGCCGGTTTTTCCGTGATGGCCGATCTGAAGTATAAACTTCCCGGACTTCGAAAACTTCAGGATGTTGGTGTCTTTTTCGCCGTTGCCGCCGATCCAGACGTTGTCTTTGTCGTCGACGAACATACCGTGCTCGTTGTCGGGCCATTCGTATTCGGCCGATGGCCCGCCCCAACCTTGAATCAGGTTTCCCGCTATATCGAATTCGAGCACCGGGGGCGACGGGATGCAGCAATCGGCCTGGGGCGGATTGAGAGCCGCGTACTTGTCGTTGTTATCGAGAGTTCTGGGGCGGCTGGTCACCCAAATGTGATCGTGCGAATCGACATAGATCCCGCCAACCTGGCCGAGCATCCAGTTGTTCGGCAGTTGCTTGGGCCAGTAGGGATCGGGTTCAAATTTCGGTACGCTCTGCGGAACTGCGCCGCAGGCCAGGGCGAGGAAAGCGATTCCGGCGGGAAAGCGTGAGTTCATGCGCGGCCTCCGGCATAATTGTAACCAGTCCGTCATGCAGCCATTACCGCAGCATCGCCCGATCGCCGGCCGGCGCAATTGGCCCGTCCTTTTCCGAGGAATGCGGCCGTTCAATGGCGCTCGGTCCCTTCGCGATGCCGTGGCCGGAATAGAGCTGGCGGCGATGAGCATCCCGCAAGCACTGGGCTACACCAGTATCGCCGGCATGCCTGCTGTCACTGGATTCTACACGCTGTTGCTGCCGCTTCTGGCATTCGCAACATTCGGATCGTCGCGCTACCTGGTGGTCGCCGCCGATTCCGCCACCGCCGCGATTCTCGCTGGGGGGATCTCCGGCATGGCGTCCCCAGCCAGCGCGAAATATGTCGCACTGGCCGCAATGGTGGCGTTGCTCACAGCGGGATTCCTGCTGGTGGCCCGGTTGCTGAAGCTCGGTTTCATCGCGGATTTTCTTTCGCAAACAGTGCTGGTGGGCTTTCTCACTGGAGTTGGGTTTCAGGTCGGAATCGGGGTGCTTGGCGAAATGCTCGGCTTGGAGGTTCACTCTCGCCGGACGGTGGTCCAACTGGCACAACTTGTCCGTGGTCTGCCCCACGTGCATCTGCCATCTCTGGCGCTGTCAGCCGCAGTGGTAGTGGGCGTCCTCATTCTTGGAAGATTCGCGCCAAGATTCCCCGGTCCATTCATCGCCGTCGCGGGTGCCATTGCCGCCAGCGCTGCTTGGAACTTCGCGGCGCGAGGCATCGCCGTCATTGGGCCGGTCGCCGGCGGGCTGCCGCATCTGGGGTTGCCTTACATGAGTTGGCACGAGATCGAACTGCTGGTTCCCGTGGCAGGATCGTGCTTTGTGATGATCCTCGCGCAGAGCGCCGCAACCGCCCGCATTTACGCCGCGCGCCACCAGCAGCCCCTGGACGAGAATGCGGACTTGGCCGGCCTTTGCGCGGCGAACACCGCAGCCGCGTTCAGCGGGACGTTTGTGGTGAACGGAAGTCCAAGTCAAACAGCCATGGTCGAAAGCTCTGGCGGAAGCAGCCAGGTGGCACACGTGGCCGCCGCGGCGGTGGTTGCGCTGGTGCTTCTTTTCTTAACCCACCCATTGCAGTATCTGCCGCGATGCGTATTGGGCGCCATCGTATTCATAGTGGCCATCCGGCTGGTGGACCTGCGCGGACTGTGGGCCATGCGCGGCGAGAGTCCCGGCGAATGTGCGCTGGCCGTGACTACTGCGGGCGTTGTGGTGGTGGTGGGCGTTGAACAGGGAATCGTGCTCGCCATGGTGCTGTCGTTGCTGCGCATTGTGAAGCACAGCTATCATCCCCACACCGCGGTGCTTACCAGAGGCGAAGGTGGCCTGTGGCGATTGAATCCGGTTGTTCCCGGCGCTGTTACCGAGCCGGGATTAGTGGTCTACCGCTTTGGGGCGCCCCTGTTTTACGCAAATGCCCCCCGGTTTGCGGAGGAGGTTCTGCTGCTTGTGGGGCCGGCGCCTTCGCCGCTGCGCTGGCTGGTGGTGGACGCCGGAGCGATCACTCATGTGGATTACACCGCCGCGCGCGTTGTTAAGGAACTGCAGCACGATCTGACCGAGCGCGGTGTAGAGTTGGTGTTCGCACATGTGCAAGCCGACCTTATGCCCGATTTGGACCGGCACCACCTGACGGAGGTCATCGGTGCGAATCGGATTTTTGCCAGCCTGCACGAGGCGCTGGTTTCCCGACACGCTGCGTCGAGCCCGCAAGGCCATTAAGGTTCGAAACAGCCTGGACCCTCTGGCACCGATTGGTTCCCGCAGCTCAGTTACAAGAGGTGAAAAGTGGCGCTAACTTACTGCGCCCGGCGCAGCGGTTATCCGAAAGATCTCAAGCCTAGCCGTTTGACTGGCTTTTACCGGAGTGTATTCTGGGATATTCTGTTTCTGTCAGCACTTTCCAGGCGTTGGCCAGCCGCCTCCGTCCCGCCCAAGAAGATTGGTATGAAGAATACGCCGCCAAGTAAGGTGCTCATTGTTGACGATGAATCGGCTCTGCGCCATGTGCTCAGTGTGTCACTCGCGACACTTGGCTTTGAAGCTGAAGAAGCCGGTACTGGCGAGCAGGCGTTGGCGCTGCTCGGCGCCGGACATTACGACGTAGTGCTCCTCGACATCAACATGCCCGGCAAGGGCGGAATCGAAACCTGTAGGGAAATCCAACGGCTATCTCCACGGCCTGTAGTCTTCATGCTCACAGTCCGCGATGGCGCGGAGGATAAAGCTAAAGCCTTTGAGGCCGGTGCGGATGGTTATCTAACGAAGCCGTTTCACCTCAGCGCTTTGGTAGAAAGTATTCGAACTGCGCTTGGCAGCCCGCAGATCCAGTAGAATTCGCGGGATACACACGGCCCGGCGTTCCTAACGGTTATAGAAAGTAACACGTAACAAGCCGAGCACGAGCGAGTCCCATAAAATGGATGCCTATGGCCCATCGCTCGGTTTGGTCCCTGTTTGTCGGAAGTTGCCTGGTGGTTGCCGCAGCGTCAGTGCTTTCCAGCCAACAGGCTCAGGTAATCGAAGAGGTTGCGGTCCACGCTCAGGCGCCGTCGCGCCCGTTTCCTCACTATTGGGAACAAGTGTTTGGTTCCGGACGTGCAATACTGTCTCTGCGTGATAGCTATCGGCGCGACTTGCGGGCAATGAAATCAGCGACCGACATCCACTACGTTCGTTTTCACGCCATCTTTGATGACGAGGTGGGCGTATATTCCGAAGACGCGCAGGGCCGGCCGATCTATAATTGGTCCTACGTCGATCAGATCTATGACGGCCTGCTGGACGATGGCGTTCGGCCATTCGTTGAAATGAGCTTCATGCCGGCAGCGTTAGCTCGGTCGCTCAAACCGCAAGCGTTCTGGTACCATCCCTTGCCATCGCCTCCCAAAGACTACGGCAAGTGGGAGGAAATGGTGTACAACTTCGCAAAACATCTGATCGACCGCTATGGCGTGAACGAAGTCTCGCAATGGTATTTCGAAGTCTGGAACGAACCGAATATCGACTTTTGGACCGGCGAACCCAAACAGGCGACCTATTTTGAGCTGTACGATCATGCCGCCCGGGCGATCAAACGTGCTGACTCTCGCTTGCGAGCGGGCGGTCCGGCGACCGCGCAGGCGGCTTGGATTCCCGACATGATCGCGTACTCCACCCAGGCCCATGCGCCGCTCGACTTCGTGTCGACTCACGCATATGCCAACGACCTATCGAAGGACATATTTGGGACCGATGAAAATATAGATCGTTCCGAAATGTTGGGCCGCGCCGTGCAGAAAGTCTACAACCAGGTGAAATCGTCCGCCCGCCCCGATCTCCCCATAATCTGGAGCGAATACAACGCGAGCTACAAGAACGAAATCGACGTCACCGACGCGGCCTTCATGGGCCCCTGGCTGGCGAACAATATTCGGCTGTGCGATGGAATGACGACGGCCATGTCCTACTGGACGTTTTCGGACGTTTTCGAAGAGCAGGGCGTGATCAAGACTCCATTCTATGGGGGCTATGGCCTCATCGCGGAAGGCGGCGTCCCCAAGGCCGCTTTCAATGCGTTTGCCATGCTGCATCGGCTGGGCGACCGGCGCTTACTCCCCGGTCAAGCGGAAGACTTGGCCAACACTATCGTCACGAAGCGCCCGGACGGTACGCTGGCGATCGCGGTGTGGAACTACGCGGCTCCAGGTACTAGCGGTGCCGCGCGCAAAATTCACGTCACCGTCGATGGATGGACTGGCACGCCGCGCTACCATGTGGAAATCCTAGACGCGGATCACGGATCGGCGCTCGCAGCTTGGAGGGCAATGGCTAGCCCGGCTAGTCCCACTCGTGAGCAATATGAGAAACTTCGGCACCAAGCTGTCGTAACCCAGAAGCTGGAAGGCACGTCTAGCTTTGTGCTCCCCGCTCCCGGACTAGCTTTAGTAGAAGTGCGGCCCCACTAATACTCATGATATTTCGCGCCACGGCAATCCTGATCGCTGCGGTACTGATGATCTCTGGAGCTGTTCCTGACACATTCGTCGGCCCCATCCCCCCGGCCCCGCCTGTGGATCAAGTCGCGCCGGTGGCAGCAGCCGATCGCGCCTTCATAGAGGATTTGGAACGCCGCAGCTTTGACTATTTCTGGGAGCAAGCCGATCATGGCACCGGTTTGGTGCTGGATCGCGCGCGAGTGGACGGCGGACGCGCCAAAGGTCCTAGCCGCGATATCGCGAGCATCGCCGCCACTGGTTTCGGACTCACCGCAATCTGCATCGGCGCGGAGCACGGCTGGGTTCCCAAGCAAGAGGCGGCCGATCGCGTTCGCGTAACCTTGCGGTTTTTCGCCAATACCGCGAACCAGGAGCATGGCTGGTTTTATCACTGGATGGATGTCTCCACCGGTGAACGCAAATGGGATAGCGAGACATCCTCCATCGATACCGCGTTTCTGCTCGCGGGCGCTCTCACGGCCGCTCAATTCTTTTCGGGCGATTCCGAGATTCCCAGGCTGGCCGCTGAGATCTACGACCGCGTGGACTTCCAGTGGATGCTGAATGGCGATCCCTTGCTGCTCTCCCACGGATGGGTTCGTGGCAAAGGTTTTCTTAAGTTCAGATGGGACACCGACTCCGAGATGGGTCTGCTGTATGTTCTCGCCATCGGTTCGCCCACGCATCCGATTCCAGCGGACTCCTGGTATGCGTGGCAAAGGCCGTTTTACCAGTACGGAAACTATCAGTTCATCAGCGGCGGTCCGTTGTTCACGCATCAGTATTCGCACGCCTGGATCGATTTCCGGAACCGGCGCGATCGCGGCTTCCTGGATTTCTTTCTGAACTCGGTGAACGCCACGCGCGCGAATCGGCAATACTGCCTCAGTTTGGGCCTGCCCAACACGTTCGGGCCGGTCATCTGGGGCATCACCGCTTCCGACGGACCCAAGGGCTATCGAATTTATGGAGAGATAAAAGCGTTTGAACCGGTGGACGGAACCGTTGCTCCGGCTGCCTCCGCGGGATCGATGATGTTCACACCCGATATTTCGATTCCGGCCCTGGGGGCGATTCGCGAACATTTCGGAGACCGCGTGTTTGGCCGATATGGATTCGTGGACGGCTACAATCCGACGCTCCAATGGTTCGACACCGACGTGGTCGGCATTGATGTCGGCATCACCTTGCTGAGCGCGGAGAACCTGCTGACCGGAAATGTCTGGCGCTGGTTCATGGCCAACGAACCGGCGTCGCACGCCATGGACCTGATTGGCTTCAGCGAGCCTCCCCATCCGGCGCTTGTCAAAGAGGTCAAGAAGCCCGCTGCCAAAAAGAGGCGGACGCACCGCACTGCCAATCCCCCCGTCTGAGTTGAGCGTGCTTACGCCGCCTCGGGCATCGGTGTTACGTCCACCAGCACCGGCATACGCTCCTCGAGCAGGAATTCAGTCGACTGCACCAGCGGATCGTGGTGGAACCGTTCCTGCATCCGATTGCCCAGCAGCGCGTTATCGATTGCAAGCAATGCCATGCCCTGATGGTGCGCCATGAAACAGTGCACGACTTCGGGGCCGCCATTGGCTCGCGCGCGAGTAATCAATCGATTCAAAGAAGCCGTGCCGGCCGAACCACCCCTTCGCCGCCATCGTGCGCAGATTAGCAGTGGCGGGCCGGATCCAGCATCAGCGCCAGCATGCTTGCGTAGGGCGCAATCACAAGGTGACCTTGGGCATCGTCGCCGCTGGCGCTTAAGGGCGGCACTCCAAACGCGCGGTATTGATATTGACCACGCTCATCGCGCTCGGCATGGGCGGCCTCTGAGATTCCCCACGGCACGTGGCGCTCCTCGCCGTAGGCTTGCTGAATGCGAACCGCGGCTCTCAGCGACCGATCCAGCAGCGTGCCCGCATAAGAGCGCAGGTGAATCTGCGGCATGAGGTATTCGAACATCGTGCCGCTCCAGGCCAGCAGCGTCACGTGATCGCGATACGCGGTGAGCTTGCGGCCCAGCCGGAGCCAGGTCTCGCGCGGGATGTCGCCTTTGGCGATCGCCAGGAAAACCGCGGTCCGCGCTTCGGACGCCAGCAAGTCGTAGCAGGATTGGTCCGGCCGATCCTCGTCCACGTTGTAGCCGATGCGAAGAAGCCCGCGATTTTGGTCGAACAGGAAGGCGAAGTCCATGTCATCGAAATAGGCTTGCGCGAGCCCCGCGGCGCATTCGAACCGGCTGGCCAGTTGTGATGCAGCGATGTGAGCGGCACCGAGCTGTTTGAACAACTGTTCCAGGGCATCGCGCATGGCTGGATACAGCGGCCGTGAGCTTGAGAGGCGCTCACGCAGCCGTTCGCGGATGCGCTCATAAGCTTCCGGCAATTCGAGCAACGTTGGAACCTTGCTCAATTCCGCTATCAGGGGTGTGAACGTGGCATCGCGCATGCTCACGCGAAGTTCAGGCTCGAAGGCCGGCGCAAGCCACGGCGCCAATTGATAGAGCTGCTTCAGAGCGGCATCCATGCGCTCGGAAAGCAAACCTTCCCAGTAGCGAAGTTCGTCTGAGTTTACCCGCGCGTGCACCGGCGCCAACGCACTCTTGATGCGCTGCACAAGATCGCGCGATTCGGTGAGCACGGCTTCCCAAAAAAACAGATCCCGAGGCTGGCATCGAGCTGCCGCAACAGGCTTCCGAAGAGCTTCATGGTAGCGAACGATCGCGAGTCATAGGGCACTTCGTCACGCAGCCGCCGCACGTGGTCCTGCAGTCCCTCGAGAGTGCCCTGTTCGAGAATTGGTTGCGTCAACAACAGCAGACAGCCTTGGCGGAGCGCCGCCAGCGAGGCGGCCAGGTTCCCGCTGTCGACGCTCGAAACGTATCGTGGCGTGAGCGGGCTGCGAGTCTTGGTCTCATACCAGTTGAAAAAATGCCCGTGGTGGCGCGGCATGTCTTCCATGGAATCCAGGATCCTCTGAATCGAGCTCGACAACTCTTCCAGGGTCAAGTACCCGAAATCATGCGCCGCCAGCTGCGCCGTCAACGAAAATCCCAGATTGGTCGGCGAAATATTGTTCGCCACAAGCGGAGGGTCTTCCTGCACGTTGTCGGGCACCAGCCAGTGATTTTCCGCCGAGCAATTATCCGCGAAGTATCGCCAGGTGCGAAGGGCGGTCTCGCGCAGAAAGTCGCGATCTTTGGGCGGCATGGCCGCGTCCGTCGGCAACGCTTCGTTGAGCCAACCAGCCGCCAACGGGGCGGTAACCCAGAGAGCGCCAATCAGCGCAACGATGATCGGGAGCGGACTGACGAGAAAGAGGAAAGGCAGCCACATCAGTGCTGAGATGTAGAGGTACTGTTCGAAAATCCCGAAACGGGCTCCGGCTCCTAGCTCGGATTGGGCCATGGTCTCCCATTCGAGCAAGTTCGCGCCGCTGACGTATTCGCGCCATAGGGTGCGGACGATAGCGTCGGCCATCAGGCAGGCTTGATGCGGAATAAAGACCAGGTTGATCAGTGTGTCGCGGTGGCTTTCGAGGAAACGGCCGCCCAGCATTTTGCTGAACGCTTTCCAAAAACGCCGCTCGGGCGCGCGAATGATGCTCAGCAACATGTCCGCGTAGGCGGGAAGCTGCCACAGCAGAAGTACCGCGACAGTCCAACGGACCGGGTGCGCGGCGGCCAGCCAACCCGAAACTAATAGCAAGAGCACCGAGATTTCGAGCAAGCTGCGGCGCAGGTTGTCCAGGATCTTCCAGCGCGACAGGGCCGAAAGGGGATTCTTTGCGGCGCGGCCGTTCTGAGCGGGCGGATGAGCGAACAACCACGGAAGCAGCTGCCAATCGCCCCGGACCCAGCGGTGTTTGCGTTTCGAAAACGCGCCGTAAGTGGCCGGGTAATCTTCCACCACTTCGACATTGATGAGGCCGGTGCGAGCGTGCTCGCCTTCGATCAGATCGTGGCTGAGGATGGCGTTCTCGCGGGAAGCGTTCGCCCACGGCGGCGTCAAAGGCGCGCACGTCGTAGATGCCTTTCCCGGTGAAGCTGGCTTGCCCGTGAAGATCGTGATAGACATCGGAGACCGACGTCGAGTAGGGATCAAAGCCCGGCTGGCCGCTAAATATGCGGGCAATCCAGGAGCGATGGGCGGACTCAACGCTGATGGCCACCTGCGGCCGCAACAGCGCGTAACCCTCCGTGACCGCATTTGTCACGGGATCCAGAATCGGCCGGTTCAACGGATGCGCCATGGCGGCGACCATCTTCGCGGCGGTGTCGCGAGGCAGCTGGGTGTCGGTGTCCAGCGTGATCACGAAACGGATTCCGTCCAGGCCCGGCATATCGCCGATGATGGTGTCGAACCAGTTTCCGCGGCCCAGCAGCAGCTTATTCAGGTCGTTGAGCTTGCCGCGCTTGCGTTCATAGCCCATCCACTTGCGCTCTTGGGGATTCCAGCCGCGCGCCCGGTGCAGCAAGTAAAATGGCCCGCGTTCCTCGGAGCCGTAGCGCTTGTTCAACTCCCGAATGCCCTCCGAGCACGAGGTTAGGACCGCGTCGCCGTCGGTTTGAGGTCCATCGGCATCGGAAAAATCAGTCAGGAGAGCGAATATCAGGTTGGGATCGCGATTGGCTAGATAACGAATCTCGAGATCCTTGATCAGCTTCTTGGAACCGGCCTCGGAGAGCAGAAGCGTGGGAACCACCACCATGGTCTTGCAGTCGGCGGGAATCGCATCCGCGAAGTCCATGCAAGGGATCAGGCGCGGGTCCAGCAGACGGCTGATCGCCGCATTAATGATCTCGAGCGCGGCCTGGCTGGCTGGGACAACCAGGAACGCCAGCGTCCACCAAGGCAGAGGACCGGCCATCCACGCAAAACCGGCGCATAGCAGCCCGGTCAGGATGGTGACGCCCGCAGCGTACGACAGGTTGGGATGAGTCTCGATCAGGCCGGTTAAGACGAAAGCCTTCGCACCAATGGAGAGGCTGAAATCTCTCGCGCCCGGCCCGATCAGATAATAGCCGACGTGATGGGTGCGCGTGTCGATATTGGCATTCGCCCGCGCTTGCTCGGCGGATCGCAGGGCAGCGGTAGCCACTTCTTCTTCTGTCAGCTTGGCGCGATGTGCGAGCCGCTTCAGCTCCAGCCGGTATCGATCGCGAGTCTGGAAATCCATCCGCGGGTACACGCCGGCCGGATCTTTGCGCAACACGGCTTCCGCGCGGGAGGCCGTTTCGACGAAAGCCTTCCAGGAAATGGCTTCCATCGCCCAGACGGTGCGAATGCAGCCGGCCACCACGCGCTCGATCTCCAGATTGGCGCAAAGCCGTTCGATGGTCGCAAGCTTCAGCATGGGAGCGAAGGCCCACAGTTCAACCATCTCGAGAGAATGCTGCTCTCGCAAAGCATGGGCGAACGGCATCAGGACATCGGAATCGACAACTCCGGGCGCCGTCGCCAGCCACTCGGCCGCGATCTCGGCCAGCCATCCGGCCGCGATTTGATGGATACGCGGTTCGCCTGCAGCGTTTTTCGGAAGTTTGCGCAATAACGACGGGCGCAGCGTATGCCGGAGGTCGGTGATTTGGGATTGCAGCAGCGAATAGTTGTCCTTGAGCCAGCGGGAGACCAACGGCCCCCGGACGTGCTCGCGCAACTTCGCCGCACAGTCCCGCAGGCGATCGGAAACGTGAAAGCCATTAACCTCCGGTGGCATTGTCCCGGCTGGGGCGTTCGCTATCAGTTGTGTTTGCGACTGGGTGCTCATCGGTAGCTCGCTGCCTGCAATTCAAAAAGGCTCGCGTAGCGGCCTCCATGGGCCACCAGCTGATCGTGAGTTCCTTCTTCGTAAATCTGTCCGTCTTCGAGCACGACAATACGGTCGGAGGTGCGCACGGTAGAAAAGCGGTGCGAGATCAACAAGGCCATCTTGCCGCGGGACAAATCGGCGAAGCGGGCGAACACCTCGGATTCCGCGACGGCATCCAGCGCGGCGGTCGGCTCGTCCAGGATCAACACTTGGGCATCGCGCAGGTAGGCCCGCGCCAGCGCGAATTTTTGCCACTCGCCGCCGGAAAGATCGACGCCGCCCTCGAAACGACGGCCCAGCATCTGATCCAGGCCGGAGGGGAAACGGCTGAGCAAGCTATCGGCTCCGCTTTTTTCGCCGCGATCCATAGGGCTTCGTCATCATCAGCGCCCTCGATTTTGCCCACTCCAATGTTCATCCTCGCCAGCATGTCGTAACGCACAAAGTCCTGAAAAATAACGCCGATTTCCTTGTGCAGATCCTCGACCTTGTAGTCGCGCAGATCCGCTCCATCGAGATATATGATGCCGGCGGTTGGGTCGTAGAGCCGCGAGAGCAACTTTACGAGCGTGGTCTTTCCCTGTCCGTTTTCACCAACCAGCGCGACGTGCTCGCCAGGGTGCAGGCGAAAGTCGAGGTTCTTAAGAATCAATCGTTCCGAGCCGGGGTAGTGGAACGACACATTTCGAAAATCGAACCCATCGCGGATGGGACGAGGCGCCGGGATGGCGTTGGGAAGCGAACGGATGTTGGGCTGCACTCTCAAGAACTCGATGAGGTCCGTCAAGTGTAGGGCCTGATCGGAAATATGCGAGAACAGCGAAAAGACGCCTTGCAGTTGGGTGCTGGAGCCTGCGATCGCACCGGTCAGGAAAATCAACGTGCCGATGCTGATGCGCCCTCGCAAGGCCTGCCAAACCAGAAATACGTAGCTGGCGTAGTAGCCCAGGGAACCGATCACGGCGAATAGGGACCCCCACGCCAAACGCCGGCGCGTCAGTTTAATGTTCTTGCGGATGATCTGGCCAGTGAGTAGCGCGTAGCGATCGTGCAAATGCCCACCTAGGCCGAACAGCTTCACTTCCTTGGCGTTTTCCTTGCTGGTGCCGATGAGGCGCAGGTAATCCACCTCGCGGCGTATCGGCGTGATCTCGTGCGCCAGCGCATACCCCAGGAACGCGAAATGGCTTTCACCCATGAACGCGGGCACCACGCAAACCACCAGCAGCGAGAACAGCCACGGCGAGTAGACCACTACTCCGACCGAGAGCGAAATGAGGGTGATGGATTGCAGCAGCAGCCGCCCCATCGCGTTGAGCATACCGATACGGTCGGTGGCTTGTTGCCGCGCCCGCTCCAGGACGTCGTGGAAGCTAGGATCCTCAAACGAAGCCAGGTCCAGCCGCGTGGCGTGTTGGATCAACCGCAGGCTCACTTCACGCGTAAACTCATCGGCCAGGCGGGCGTCGGTATAATCGATAGTCCGGCCCAATAGCTGATTCGCCGCGGCTAGCACAAACTCAGCGCCGAGCAGCCACCACATTTGAGTCGGGATGGTCCCGGAATGCTTCGTATTAATCAGGTCGATGATGAACTTGGAAATGGCCAGCATTGCCACTGGAATTAGCGCGCTAACGAGTCGCAGCGCTATGCCGCTCGCCACCACAGTGGGAGCAGCATCCCACACCAGCCGCAACACCGGTGGCACGTTGCGCAGGGCCGCGAAACGTTGATTCCAAGATGTTTGGCTGGCGGACACTGCGAAAGACATCCTTTAGCGCTAGCAACTAGATGGCCGCGAACCGGGGCGGTGCTGGATTTGTCGCGTCTGGCCTGCTTCGGCAAATGAGACGCTAGTACTAAACCACTTGTTTCCATTCCCATCTTACCTGATCGCCCGATCACAATATCGGCCGAGGGGTGTCGTGAGCACTCCGCATGGTAGGTTTTTGCTTTTGGTTGGTAAAGTTGATAAGGTTTGCAGCTGAAGGCTGTGGATAACCGAACCAAATTCTCCCGACGTTCCTTCGCCGCCGCGCTGGCCGGCGCCCCGTGGATTGTCCATGGAGTTGCTCGGGCGCAGCAGGCTCCCCTACACGCACGCGTCAAGATCGATACCGAACGCGTCATCGGCGATATTGACCCGAAGATCTACGGAAATTTTATCGAGCACCTGGGCCGCTGCATCGAGGGAGGGGTGTTTGACGAAAAGTCGCCGCTCTCCGATTCCAATGGATTCCGCAAGGATGTACTGGCGGCCGCCAAGGACCTCAACGTATCGGTTCTGCGCTGGCCGGGCGGAAACTTCTCCTCGAATTATCACTGGATGGACGGCATTGGACCGCGCGACAACCGGCCGCCCCGGCTCGAAATGGCATGGGGCACGGTGGAGAGCAACCGCTTCGGAACGCACGAGTTCATGAAGTACGTAGAACTGGTCGGCGCCGAGCCGTATTTTTGCGCCAACCTCGGCACCGGAACGTGGACCGAAGCGCAGCAATGGGTTGAATACTGCAACTCCGCGCAGGATACGGCCATGACACGCCTGCGCAAGCAGAATGGCCGTCAGGAGCCGTGGAAGATCACGTATTGGGGGTTGGGCAACGAGATGGACGGCCCCTGGCAGATGGGCCATCGCACCGCCGACGATTACGGCAAGTTCGCCCTGGAAGCCGCGAAGCTGATGAAGCTCACCGACCCCAGCATCAAGCTGATCGCCGCGGGTTCTTCGAATTTCGGCAATGGCGTCGATTGGATCGGCTGGAATCGAACCGTGCTCGAGTATCTGAAGCCGCAAATCGATTACTTGTCGCTGCATTTATACGTGGACAACTTCGCGAACGACTTCGGCGATTTTCTAGCCAGCTCAATGATCCTGGACGCGCGCATCAAGACCGCCGAAGGCATAATCAACGCGGCGCTGGCCGACCTCACGCCGCGGCGCAAGATCTACATCGCGTGGGACGAATGGAACGTCTGGTATCGCACCCGGGGAGCTGAGCGCGGGCGCACGATTCTGGAAGAGCGCTACAACCTGGAAGACGCGCTGGTGGTCGCGACGATGCTGAACTCCTTCGTCAATCACGCGCACATCATCAAGATGGCCAACATGGCGCAGTTGGTGAACGTGATCGCGCCCATTTTCGCCAGCCAACAAGGAATTTTCCTGCAAACCATTTACTATCCCCTGCAGCTGTTCGCGAGCAATTCGAAAGGCAAGTCGCTGGAACTCTTTGTGGACACGCCCATGTATCCTAACCGCCGCTTCGGCCAGGTTTCTTATCTGGATACGTCCGCGGCCTGGGATAACGGCACGCTGGTTTTGAACGTGGTGAATCGCCACCAGACGGAATCCATAGCGGCGGATCTGGAATTGGAAGATAAGCAGTTTGCGGGACCCGTTGAGATTTCTGAAGTGAACGGGCCGGACATCAAATCGCAGAACGATTTCGGCTCGACGACGGTAAAGTCGGTGGCGCGAAGCGCGAAAGCGGAGGGGCGCAAGTTCACTTACAGCTTCCCGCCGCATTCCTATTCGATGCTGAAAGCGAAACTGGTGTGACCGCGGGCGGCGGCGAAGTCATCACTTCTCTGTTTTTCCGTCCATAACCATCATGGTCTGCTGCATAAGGGCACAGAGAGTTTCCTTGCCCTCTTTGACGGCGAATACGTCCGCCTTGGTCACAATTAATGTCCTTCCCGCGCGGACAACCTGTCCTCGGGCAATTAACTTCTCGCCGTCCGCAGGCGCAACAAGGTTTATCTTGTACTCGACAGTCAATACCGAAGCAGTGGCAGCCGCAATGGTCATTGCCGCATAGCCAGCGGCGGAGTCAGCAATCATTCCCACCACACCTCCATGCACGAAGCCATGCTGCTGCTCGATACCGTCCCAGTGCGGCACATGGATTTCAGTGCTCCCGCGTTCCACAACCTGAAGTGTGGCCCGAATCAGATGCATGGCGTTTTGCTTGTCGAAACTAGCCGTGACACGTTCCGCGAAATCGGGATTGGCAAAATTGGTCAATATGGTTACGATACTAAACCCAGCCCAGGCCTTCCCACAGGCGCACTACCCCGTGGCGGGCGCGCCCCCAAAGTGAGATGATCTCAGCGGAAGGATAAACTCGCATGAGCCTTCGATTCCACCGAGCAGCGTTGCCGGTTTTCGGCGCCGCTCTGTTCCTACTGCCGGGCAACGGGGCCGAACCGGCCGCCACGGATTCCACCAAAGCGCCCAAGAACTGGACTGTGCCGCGCACGTCCGATGGGCAGCCAGACTTTCAAGGTTATTGGACCAATGGCACCTACATTCCCTTGGAACGCTCCAAGGAACTAGCCGGCAAGGAATTCTATACCGAAGCCGAAGCCGCGGCTTTCGAGAAAAAGCGGATCCAAGAGGACCATAGCCAGGCCGCCGACGACATCCACTATGACAATGTGATCTGGCAGGGCGACCGGTACGCCAAGGGCTCGCCGAACTTGCGAACGTCCATCGTTTTCGATCCGCCGGATGGTAGACTTCCGCCGTTGTCGCCCGAAGGACAGAAGCGCGCGAAGGAACTTGCAGCGTTGGCGCGCGATCGCGAGGCTGCAGTGAGCGCCGAGAGCCGCAGCTTGGGCGAGCGCTGCATCACGTGGGGCGCCGACGGGCCTCCCATGCTGGGTTCCACTTATAACGCCAATTTTCAGATCCTGCAGAACGGCGCGTCGGTTGTGATTCTCACTGAAATGATCCACAGCATCCGCACCATTCCGCTGGACGGCCGTCCGCACGTGTCCGCTGCCATCCATCAGTTGGCCGGGGACTCGCGCGGCCATTGGGAAGGCGACACGCTGGTAGTCGACTCCACAAACTTCACCGATAAGACCAACTTTCGTGGGCCGCCCGCGACCGCTCGTCAAGACATCTTCTCCAGTCCGGCGCTGCACGTCATCGAGCGCTTCACGCGCATCGACGAGAACACCATCGTCTATCGCTTCACGGTCGATGACCCCGGCACCTGGACCCGGCCGTGGTCGGGCGAACTTCTCATGCGTAAGACGAAAGGTCCGATCTTCGAGTACGCCTGCCACGAAGGAAATTATGGACTGATGGATATTCTGGCTGGCGCCCGCGCGGCGCAGAAGAAGTCGAACTAATTTCTGTGGGGCACCGGTTCCAAGCCAGTTTTCTTGATGACGGGAATGACGCCCGGAGACGCTAGGAATTTGATGAGCGTTCGGGCCGCTTCGGGCTGTTTTGACCCTGCGGAAATGCCGGCGGAAAACACAGTGACCTTTTGGACTTCCGGCGGGAGCGGTCCCACGTAGTCTATGCCCGGCACGGGAAGCAGTTCGCTGATCTGCTGGAAACCGATCTCGGCATCGCCACGCGCAACCACGGCGCCCACCGGCTCGCTCGCGATTCTTTTGCACTTCTCCCTGATCTGGTCCGCGATTCCGAGATGTTGAAACATCTCGTGTGACAGATAGACACCACTGGCGGAGTCAGAATACGCGATCGACTTAGCTTCGAGGAGCGTGCGCTTCAGCCCGTCGACAGTGCTGATGTCCGGCTTGGGTGCCCCCGCTCGCACCGCCATTCCGATGCTAGATCGCACCAGATCAACGCGGCTGCCGGGGACAACCTTCCCCTGTTTGATCAGCTCGTCGAGCGCGCTGCTGGCTAGGATCACGACGTCCACCGGCTCGCCTCGCTGCAGACGGCTCGGAATAGAGTCCGGCGCGTTTCCCATGGAGGCTCCGAATGCAGTCACGATCGTGTTCCGGGTGGTACGTTCGATCTCGGGGATGATTTGAAGATACGCCGCGGTAAAAGCGCCAGAGGTCATGACCCGGATCTCTTCGGCGCGTGCCGCACTCGCAAAAAACAGAATGCATGCGACACACAGTCCCACCGTTCTGGAAGCCAGGGACGCCGTTTTCATGACGGTAGTTTATCCCATAAGCGCCGCTGTAACTTCGAGAAGTCTTGAATAATCCGCTCTTGGTGGGGGTGCCGGCCGTCGTTGATCACTGGCGTCCCACTGACGAACACTTCACGAATCGCTGGCCGCTCCAGCGCAAAGACAATATTACTGAGCAACGATTCACGATCGGCTCCGGCAATCGAGACGTCGTTGAGATCGACGGTGAAGAAGTCGGCGGGCCGGCCAACTTCGAGCTTTCCCCCGGCTGCGCCGATGCTTGCAGCTCCAGTTTCTGTCGCGGAATTAAACAGAAAGCGAGCCAGACTCTCTCGCTCATGTGCGGGAGAGAGAATCGCACGTTCGCGCTTCGCAAGTCTCAAGTTGTATTCGAGCTGCCGGGCGTCTTCCAAAGGATCGATCTGAATGTTGCTGTCGGAACCCAGAGAGATTGGAATGCCGGCGGCTTCGAGGGCGTCGGCGGGCACAATTCCATCTCCGAGATTGCGTTCGGTGGTTGGACAGGCGCAGACGGTCGCCCGGTTGTGCGCGAACCGCGTGATCTCGTCTTCGCTGATATGGATTGCGTGCACTGCCGTGAACTTGGAACCCAGAACGCCATTCTGATCCAGTAGAGCGACCGGTCTCGCGCCATATTCACCGAGACACGCCTCAACCTCGGCCGGCTGCTCGGCGACGTGCATATGAACCGGAAAGCGCCGCGCCGTGGCGTAGTCGACCACTTCAAGCAGATAATCCAGCGGCACTGCGCGGATGCTATGAGGTGCTACTCCGACCCATGCACGTCCGTCCGAAGACTGCCGCCGCACGAATGCGTCCAGCGCATCCGTGTCGTCTATGAAGTCCTGCGCACTCGGTGTGATGAACCTCGCCTGGCCGGGTTCCAGTTCCGTTCGCCAACCCGCCCGCACGTACGCTGTTCGGAGCAGGGCCACCTTTATACCCACTTCCGCCGCCGCGCGAAGGACTTCCTTAGCCAACAGGTTGCGATCCTCATATGGCGTGCCGTCCGCGGCATGATGCAGGTAGTGAAACTCGCCGACCGATGTGATTCCAGAGAGAGCCATCTCGAGGAATGCCATTCTGGCCGCGATATAGATGTCTTCCGGCAAGAGAAGCAGAGCCGCGTGATACATGGCCTCTCGCCACGTCCAGAACGTATCTCTAGCAGCCACGGTGCGGTATTCGGTCCGCGCACGAATCACGCGTTGGAAAGTGTGGGAGTGGCCGTTCACGAGACCGGGCAAGAGAGCTCGGTTGTGCAGGCGCTGCGCGTTCGTCAGGTCAGCTTCAGAGTCGGAGAACCGAGTGATCCGTCCGCTCGCATCGGCGAACAGCGCGATCCCGCTCTCAAATCTTCCGTCACGGTAGAGAAAGTCCGGTAGCCAGCCCTTTTCCGGAGCCTCAGGCATCGCAGTGCCTTCGATAAACGCGTTGGCCGTCGATGTAAACCGAAAGCGCGGACTCAACTCCGACGAAATACCCGATTTCCCGATAGTCGCTGCAATCGTGGATTACAAAATCCGCGCGTTTGCCCGTTTCGAGTGAACCAATTTGGTCGCCTCGGCCTAAGCTGTACGCGGCGTTGATGGTGGTGGCAGTGATCGCTTCGGCCGGTGTCATCCGCATTTGAGTGGACGCCAACGAGAGAACGAATGGAATCGATGGCGTGGGCGACGAGCCAGGATTGAAGTCGGTGGCCAACACGATCGCGAGACCGGCCTCGATCATTTGGCGCGCCGCGGGAAACTTGTGGCGGCCCAGACAGAACACCGATGCCGGCAGCAACACCGGTTGCACGCCCGCTGCCGCGAGTGCTCGAATATCCAGCTCGTCAGCCTGCTCCAGATGATCCGCCGTTTTTGCGCCGAGTTCAGCGGCAAGCCGAGAAGCGCCGGAGCGACTCAGTTGATCCGCATGCATGCGAATGCCAAGGCCCAATTTTCTCGCCGCCGCGAGTATCCGGCGTGAACTGGACACGTCGAAAGCCGTAGGTTCGCAAAACACATCGCAGTATTCGGCGAGATGCCCTTGTGCGACTATCGGAAGCATTTGATCAACCACCAGATCGACGTAGTCCGGGAAACGCCGCCGGTATTCATCGGGGACATCATGGGCGCCCAAGAATGTGGACACATAGCGTAGGGGACCAGCTGAGTTCAGACGCTGGATCACTCGCAACATCTTGAGCTCATCTTCGAGCGAAAGTCCGTAGCCGGATTTCGCTTCAAGCGTCGTCGTTCCATTTTGGAGAAACCACGCCGCCCGCCGCTTGGAAACTCGAAATAGTTCATCTTCAGAAGCAGCTCGGGTTTTTCTGACAGTTGACCGGATGCCTCCGCCATCAGCGGCGATTTTCTCGTACGTCGCTCCAGTTGCGCGCTGCTCGAACTCATCCACGCGCGTGCCGGCGAAGACAGGGTGCGTGTGCGCGTCGACAAATCCAGGGAGCGACGACGCGGTTGCCAACATCCAAGACCTCGCAGTCTGAAGGAAAATGCGAAGTCAGCGACGCTTGAGGCCCCACTCGCTCGATTGCGCCATCGCGTATAAGCATCGCGCCTTGTTCGATGATCGAAAGGTCTCTCAATTCCTGGCGCACGCGCGGGCGAGCCGGCCCAGCCAGAGTCACAAGTTGCCCGCAATTCACCACCGCCAACGCGGTCACTTAGGCTCTCGTTCTCTCATCGGAATACGGACGTTGGCGCGCTCAGCGACCTCGATCGCTGCTTCGTAACCGGCGTCGGCATGCCGGATGATTCCAGTGCCTGGGTCCGATGTAAGGACGCGAGCGAGTCGCCGGTCGGCTTCTTCGGAACCATCCGCCACCACGACCATGCCGGCGTGCTGCGAATAGCCGATGCCAACCCCACCGCCGTTATGGATGGACACCCACGATGCACCCGCTGCCGTGTTCACCAGTGCGTTGAGCAACGGCCAATCCGCGATCGCATCCGATCCATCGAGCATTCCCTCGGTCTCACGGTAGGGTGACGCGACAGATCCAGTATCAAGGTGATCCCTGCCGATCACGATGGGAGCTTTGATTTCGCCGCTGCGCACCAGCGCATTCATCGCCAATCCAAACGCCGCGCGCTCGCCGTAGCCAAGCCAGCAGATCCGGGCGGGCAGTCCTTGAAAAGCAATGCGATCTTGCGCCAGCTTGATCCATCTCGCCAAGTCCGCGTTCTCCGGGAACATCTCGAGCACCAGACGATCGGTCCGGTGGATATCCGACGGGTCGCCTGACAGCGCCACCCAGCGAAACGGGCCCCGGCCTTCACAGAACATGGGACGAATGTATTCGGGAACGAAGCCAGGCACGTCGAAGGCGCGCTCGACTCCAGCAATTTGCGCCTGTGTCCGTAGATTGTTGCCGTAGTCAAATGCGACCGATCCGGCATTTTGGAGCGCGAGAATCGCTTCCATGTGGCGCGCCATCGTATCCATGGATCGTCGAACGTACTCGTCGGGATCGCGTTCCCGCAAAAGCAGAGCTTCCTGCAGAGTCATCTGATTTGGGACGTAGCCGTTCAGCGGATCGTGAGCGCTGGTTTGATCGGTTACGATATCCGGCGTCACGCCGCGATGGATCAGATCCGGCAAGACATCGGCGCAATTTCCAACTAGCCCGACGGAGATGGCTTCCTGCCGTTTTTCCGCGCGGCATCCAACAACGAAAGCGCTTCATCGAGCGTCTTTGCCAGGTAATCGCAATAGCTGTGTCTTCAGACGCTTTTCGATACGAGCGCCATCGACATCGATCCCCAGGAAACAGGCGCCAGCCATAGTGGCCGCCAGCGGCTGCGCTCCACCCATGCCGCCCATGCCGCCGGAGACGATCAGCCTTCCGGCGAGTGTGCCGCCAAAATGTTTTCTGCCGGCAGCCGCGAAAGTTTCATAGGTGCCCTGAATGATCCCTTGGCTCGCGATGTAGATCCACGATCCCGCGGTCATCTGGCCATACATGGTCAAGCCCAATTGCTCCAAGCGATGAAATTCGGCCCAGTTCGACCAGTGACCAACCAGATTGGAGTTTGCGATGAGCACGCGCGGCGCTTCAGGATGCGTCCGGAAGACGCCGACTGGTTTGCCGGATTGCACCAGAAGCGTCTCGTCGTTCTCCAACTGGCGAAGCGAACGCACGATCGCGTGGAAGCAATCCCAGTTTCTTGCGGCCCGGCCCGTGCCACCGTAGACGATAAGAGCATCCGGATTCTCGGCAACCTCAGGATCGAGGTTGTTCATCAGCATGCGGAGGGCAGCTTCCTGGTGCCAGCCCTTGCAAGTTCGTTCGATTCCCCGTGGCGCCCTGATCTCGATTCGTTCCGTGGAACCCAGCATCCCTCCAATGTATCCCGGACGAAGGCGTTGGGGGCTATTGGTGTCAGTTTGTAATCGTGATCGTCGCCGGTGAACTAGGGACGCCGCCAATCGTGACCACTACTGACTGCACGCCCGTCGCGATCCCGTTAGGAACTTGCACGTTGATCTGCGTTACGCCGACCACCGCCACGGGAATGCCGATGAAATCGATAGTTGCTTGCACTCCGCCAATCGTCACGGTCGTCGTCTGTGTGGGCGCTGGAAGGTCCGCAATCGGCGTCGACGTCGATGGCGCGGCGCCGTCCGATATCGCTGGAGAGACTGCTCCGGCGCCGGTGATGTAAAACGCGATCTCCTGTCCGAGCGGCGCACTCGCCGTGGGCACCAGCACGCCTGTGGAGGTGGTGAAGATCCCGGGCGCCGCCGCGGCCACCTGGATAGACTGCGTGGCCACGTTCCCGTTGTTGTTGATGCTCACCACCGCCGTGCTACCGGGCGCGATCTCGTAGGGGATCTGCACGTTCAACTGGCCCGAAGAGACGTAATACAGCGGCGCGGCGATTCCGTTCACCAGCACAGCGACCCCCGAGGTGGAAAGCGGCAGAGGAACGCTTGAGGCGCTCTGCGTCACAGGCGAGAGGTTCGATCCGAACACGCTCAGGGTTTCTCCCGGTGCGAAGGTTTGTTTGAAGCTGGCTCCATTGGTGAGGCCGGCGATCGCGGGCACTGCGGTTGAGCCCGATCCGGACGCCGTCACACTGACCGTCACAGACGCGCTGCTGGTGCCGTTGTAGGTTGCCGTGATCGTTCCGCTGCCCACCGGCAACTGCAAACCGTTCACCGCCAGGGTTGCCGTCGCGGTGCTCGCCGATCCGGTCAATTCGGCGGATCCCAACGAATTCTCGCCTATCGAAAATGAGATCGACCCGGTCGGTGTCGTTCCAGTGGTCGAAGTTACCGACGCCATTAAATACACCACGTCATTCGCTGCCACCGTGCTGAGATTGGCAAGCAGCGTCAGGTTTGAGCTTGAGGCCGGCGGAGGTGTCGTGCTCGCGCCATTCCACCCCATGATCAGTTGGTACGCGTCCACCGTCCCGAGACCAGTCGCCTGATCGTAGCCCGGGCCCGCGTGGTATCCCACTGGATTGGGCGTGCAGTTGAAAGCTCTTCGCGAACAAGCCACGGTCACGATATTGTTGCCGGTCGTAATGTCGTGAAAGATACTCGGGTTCGATTGGGCCAGCGCGTATAGTTTTGGATTGATGTTGCCCACTCCGCCCGATCCGAGCTTTTGATTCAGAAGCGCCGTCAACCCGGCAAACGAAGGAGCGGAAAACGACGTCCCTCCCCAAGCCTGAAGGCTGCCCGCGGTGTAGACCATATAGGGCGTCATGATCGTCGGACGCGTTCAGTGATACGTCGGGCACGTCGCGCGCATTGTCGGCTGGAACGCCAGGACCGGTTTGCCACGAGGGTTTCGAAAACAAAACACTCGCGCCGCCACCACTCGCCGACGGCTCGCCATCCTCCACGCTATCGTTCCAGGTGGTCTCGGGAATGTACGAAAGAGCCGATCCTCCGGTGGGGTTATTGGTGGCGCTCCAGTAGGTTCCTGTTCCCTCGACGAACTCCGTACCGCCTGAGCTGGTCACTTCCGGCACACTGCCTGGAAGGTCGACAGACAGGCCGGGATTTTGCGAATCGGCGCAATCCGCCGCGCCGTCGTCGCCCGAAGCGGCGAACCAGGTGATTCCCTGCGCGTTGGCTTGCTGCGCCCATTCCTGGAACGCGTCGGCTTCCGACCGAGGCGTCTCCGGTTCGCAACTGCCATAACTGAACTGACCACCGGCGCGAGATTTTGGTCGATGGCGTACTGCACCGAAGTCATCACGTCGGTGGAGTAAACAAAAATGATGGTCGCGTTGCGGCGCCACTGCGCCGGACCATTCCAGATCGATGTCCGACTCCGTCAAGTCGCCCGAGGCCGGGTTGTTCCCCGGATTACTCGACCCTGGCACCAGCAGCATCTGCGGATTGTTGGCAGGCAGGCTGAACATACTACGGAACTGCTCGATGTCGGAAAGATTGACCTCGATCTGCCCGGCAATAGCGATCTTCTGCCCGGTTCCGTTGATTCCGGCGTTGTACAACGGCGTGACATCGTAGATGGTCGCAAAATCGCCTGGCGCAACCCGTTGCCTTGAGAAGAAGTGTAAGCGGGCTTGAGGGCTGAGGCGTGCGAAGCATGAAGACGCGGCTTCATGCGGAAATCATTCAGGCCTCGAATATTTTTCACCAGCGAGCCGAATGCCGCGGGTACAGATGGCTCCGATGCATTCGCGAAGTGTGTCTCGCCGTCGGCGACGTAGCTGTGGATCTCAGTCTGAAACGCCGTCTCCACCTGCGCCGCCGTTCCGCTGGCCGCGATCCAGTTCTTCCCGCGTGCAACGGAAACGACGTTCAAACCCTGCTGCTGAAGCCATTGGGTGACTTTAGCCGATATCGGCGTCGCTCGCGCCGAAGCGCTCAGCATATTGTTCCGGAGTCAGCCAGCGATGATACTCAGGTGATCCCAGCGTCTGCTGTGCCGCCAGGAGCTTTTGGAGGTCGGCCTGCTGGCTCGCTGAGGGCGCAAGCGTCAACGTAATGTAGGGCATCGCAAGCGACGGCGTCACGCGCCCCTGGTCATTGCGGCGGCCAGGGCCTTCGGATGAAGATTGCCGGCGACGACTGTGCGCTGGCGATTATCGACGATTTGAGTGATGCGGCTGGCTTGTGCCGAGCATTGGCCGCAAGGCATATCGTCGAGAGGGCATATGAAGACGCAAGAATTATTACACTTCATCGGCACTCATGATTGCGACGGTTTCGCGGATGCCGCCGTTTCGTCAGCTCGTGTAAAGTCGCTATTTCTTGTGCCCGCCCCCGTGCGAGTGCCCTCCACCACTGGAATGGCCATGGCCACCGCCCCCACCGTGGCTATGACCGCCCCCTCCGCCAGCGTGGCCGGACGATTTTGGCGCGGAGTAATGCGGCGATGAGAAGCTTCCACCGGAAGATCGCGCGGAACCGGCGCGGCCGCCACCGCCTTCGAAGCCACTGCGGTAACTGTTTCCAGAACGATAACTGCTTTCAGCTCGGTAGTTGCTTCCACCGCGGTAACTATTCCCAGCCGGCGCGGCGTAACGCGATTGAAAAGCTGAGTTGCCACCCCGGGCCGCGTTGGCGGTAAGGCCGCGATAGGCTTCCATCTGACGGCTGCCACCAGCGTAGGGCGAGCGCCCTGTGTTGAAGGATCGGCCGGCATATCGAGCGCCTGCAAAATGATTCCCGTAGGGAACGCCGAGCCGATGGCCGGGATCGTGCACCCAAGGCGCGCGAGTTACGTAGCTCCCGCCCGAGTGAAAACCGTAGCCGCTGTAACCGTGAAATCCGAAGTGGCTGAAAAACAGACCGTTCAGGAAAAGGCCGTGGGTCAACCAACTGAGGCCCCAGCCCCAACCGCCGAAACTCAACAATCCGGTGAAAAGACCGCCCAGAAACGCGCCAACGCCGTAAATAAATGCCATAGCCGGGCGACGGATAGCCGAGCGGCGGATAGGCGCCGTACACCGGCGGACCCCAAACGTACGCGGGATTGTAGACCGGCGCGTAGACCACCTGCGGATCGGTGGGTTGAATCACGATCGCGCTCTGGCCGTTCTCCTGTTCATACGTGACGCGCTGCTGCGGCGTGTTCGTCAAACGTCCGTTGTCGCGGGCGGAAGCGCGCAGCCGCTGGATGGCGTCCATCACATCGGCTTGCTGCGGAAAGGAAGGCATTGCCGAGGTCGGTGGTCCACTGGATGTCGCGGGTTAGCATGTTCATGACATCCGGGAAGGCAACCAGGGCTTGCACGCTGGGATCCCAGTTCTGCTGCTTGGCGGCGTCCACCAGCTGTGGACCGCGCAAGCCTGGATTCTGCTGCATCCACTGTTGAGCCTGCGTGAGCTCCAAGGGATACGTACTTGCGGCGAGAACTTCGCTCAGCAGCAAATCGGGATAGAGAGCGATGGGAGCCACGAGGTTGCTCAGATCTTGCGGAGATAATCGTGGAGTGTCGGGAGGCTGCTGCTGTTGGTAGCCCGGCGGCGGTTGCTGTTGGTAGCCTGGCGACGGTTGCTGTTGGTAAGAAGGCTGGGGTTGAGAGTTTGGGTATTCCGGCGGAGCTTGCGCCCAGGCCGGCAAACTCACAACGGCCAAGGTGGCGACATACCGTAAGACGGTTCGATTCATAATCGCTGGCTCCAATCGTTCTCCTGGACGTGTCCGGAGCGCGCACGGTCACGACGCGGGCCATTAATTTCCGGTAATCGATTCTGTCACGATCTCACATTTGAGCTTGCCACTGATCAGCGGGCGAGAGTTCTGTTCGAAATGGCGATCCCGTTAAGTACCCGGATACCGAAAAGCTCCCCGCCTAGAGCGCTCTACGATTTCGCTTTCTTCTTGGGGATCTTCGCTCCCGATTTGCGAGCTTCGCTCAAGGCGATGGCGACCGCTTGCTTGCGGCTTTTAACTTTCTTCTTGCCGCCCGACTTCAGCGTCCCCTCTTTAAATTCGTGCATCACCTTCTCAGTCTTCGCGCGCCCTTTGGTGCGAGACGACGAACTCTTTTTGGAAGCAGTTTTCTTAGCCATGGGATTCCTCACTGGCTAGACTGCCGTCTGCCGGAAACTGTTTCCGCTTACTGTCACCAAAAGCTAGTGGGGACCATCTAATCGTTGAATGAAGGTGGCCGACAAAACCACACCGCACCGGTGGGCTCATCAGGTTATCCGCAATGTCCATGCGCAACTTCTATATCAATCGCACGGGGCACAATCTGCCGGAGCGTCAAAAGCAAATTCTAACGAATGCCAAGACGGAACTCCGGCGGCTATTCGGCAAGAGCGAGCCAAAGTCTAACTAGGCAGCTTCTTCCAGCGCGTCGTGCCCTGTAGGGAGCTCACCGCGACATTCATTCATCGCGGCCTGCCGAATCGCACTTAGTGGTGACTCATCAGGAACCAGATCACAATTACAACCCCGGGAACACCCAGGACCCACGCAATTAGATATCGCATTTGTAACTCCTTCTCGCTGAGATCAGCGATATTAACGAAGCATGTAAGTGGCCTTCTTGTATGCTTCGAGAAGCTTTGCGCTTCTACGCTGTTGTGAGATATCCAGCTCGAACTAACAGGTAACTTTTGCGTACATCGGCCTTTCCTTTGGTCATGGTGGGATTGATCTTTCAGTCACATCGATGTTCGGTGCTCAACGTGCTCCTTCCAAAGTGAAGTCCGAAAGAAAAAGGAGAAACGACACATGAAAGACAGCACGAAAGATCAAGCGCAGGGAAACCTGCACGAGGCCAAAGGAAAGATCAAAGAGAAGGCCGGTCAGCTCACCAATAATCCCAACCTTCAGGATGAGGGCACGGACGAAAAGGTGGCCGGCAAGATCCAGAAGAAGGTCGGCCAAATTGAGAAGGTCTTTGAGAAGTAGCTAAGGCGGTGGGGAAGAGAAAAACAAAATGCTTTTGCTGATTATCATCTTAATACTCCTACTCGGAGGCGGCGGTGGTTACTATGGCTATGGTCGCTGGGGTTACGGGGGTGGCGCTGGGATAGGCTTTGGGACAATCCTATTGATTCTCCTAATCGCGTATTTGTTGGGCGGGTTCAACTAAGTAGTAGGCAACTAGCGGGAGCAAGAAGGCGGCGCCCTGGCAGTTACTGTGGATGCGCCGCCGCCCGCGATAGTGAACTCGGACCGCTGCTTGCGCGCCGGGAAGGAAGTTGGACGCACTTGGACCAGTACGCAACAAAGCGAGCCGCAGTGGCGAAGATTTCATCCAGGCGGATCGGCTTACAAATATAGGAGTTCGCGCCTGCACGGTAACAACGGTCGATCTCCTCAATATTCGTCGAGCCCGAGAGAACGACTATCGGCAAGCCCTTTAGACCCTCGGTTCTTCGGACCTTCTGTAAAACCTCAAACCCGCCGACCCGCGGGAGATTCAAATCCAGAAGCACAACGTCACAACAGTGGTTGGGATTGTCGGTGAGGTATTCGATCGCTTTTGCGCCATCTTCGATGATGGTGATGGCCACTGCGGCACCTGTTTGCGCGAGAGCCATCTCCAGCATATGGGCGTCAGCGGGACTATCTTCGACTAGCAGGATGCGCAGCATCAGCTGTGGTAGACTCCCGCAGCACTACTTGCGTTTCCGTTCGGCAGAGATTTTCATTCTGGACAGTAAGAAGGGACCTCAAGTCCCCGTAGGAACTCGAGGTCAGTTCTGAGATTCGCGTGCTATCGTTTTGCCACGTGGCCCCGCCCGTCCCGCATTTCACTTCCTTTGAAGTGCTCAATCTTATCGAGACGTTTCGCTGGCTCAGGTTTCTCGCCAACCTTTGGCATCGGGCCCTTATAGCCATGGTCTGGATGGAAGCGGTTATCTACGTGGCCTCGGAAGTTGGCGGCGCCATGAAACCAAGGGCCGGCGCCAATGAAGACCCCACCGGAAAACCATTCTGGGCCGTAGTAGCCATAGGGAGCACACGCATACGGCGGAACGTCATAGTAGCCGTAGGGGCACACCGGCGCGGCTCCAACTTCGACGGCGACCTGTGCCTCTAGTTTGGGCGCGGTCACGGTGAAAGCCGTCACCGTGATCAGGATTCCAGCAGCTGCTGCTATCGCAAGACCTTCAAGTTTGTTCATATTTATCATTGTCCTCGTAGGGGCGTCGCCGACCCTTGGGCCGAACGATTGATCTCCCTTACCCTTAGATTCAATACAGGGCAGGCCGTTTCGTGGGCCTATCCGGCTAGGACTGGCGCCAGCCAACAAAACCGGACTGGATTCACTTTCCCTGGAGGTGACCCACATCCCGGTTGTTTTCGTTGCAGATGAACTCCAGCAGTTCAGTGTCCGTCAAAAGGTGAACTTCCTCATTGACGGTCCATGGTTTCGTGTACGCTTTGGGATCGTCGATGGTGATCTGAATATTCATGTGCCCGAAATCCTTGCGGCGGAAGCGCTCGGTAACATGCAAGGCTTCCGTGGTTGGCTTGCCTAACTGATCCAGCCAGGCCTTGCCATTGAACCCGCGCGAATCCACCACCAGGGTGTCGCCATCCCATTTGCCGGTCGAATAACCCATCCACGTGGGATTAGCGTCTTGATCGAGTTCGCGGCCGTCCAGAAATACCTGACGCCAGAGGTTGAAAGCCTCGTAAACGATCACGATGGTTCCTGGCGTTTGGACGATCTTCCATGGCGCGGGAGCCGCGTCGATCTTGGGCACGCCCTGCGGCAGACAGTTCGCGTCGGGGTCCTCCTTGGAATGCGATCCGTCGGTGCGTTGGTCGTACACGGCCTTGGCCCAGGGCTGAAAAGGGACATCACCAGGTTTCAGGTCGACTGCGATATCGCGGAGATAGATGTTAGCGTTGGGCTCCCAGATTCCCGACAGGTCGGGATGGCCATCCGGGCCTCGAGGCGCCGGGGCGGAAAGGTTGACCTTGCCGTCCGCCGCTTTTGGGACGCTTTTCGAAGGGAGATTCTTCCATTGCGCAGCCAGCGGCAACGAAAATAACATTGCTGCCGCAATACAAGTACGGATTCGTGAAAGCATGTACGCCCTTCGATTCGCGTACGATTATATTCCTGTTCGATGCTGGACGCGGAACCGCTCCATCAAAGCGCCGCTCGGGAAATAACTCCAGGGTGCTCTATTGCCATCCGCCACCGAGGGCCTTGTAGAGTTGCACCACGGTCAGCAATTCATTCAGTCGGATTTGCGATAGGGAGAGCTGAGCCGAGAACAAGTCGCGATCGGCGTCCAAAGCGTCGAGTTGCGTATCTACGCCGCCACGGTAGCGCAAATAGGCTAGCCGAAGCCGGTCTTCCAACGCGTAAACCAGTTCTTCCTGACGTGCCCGGCTCTCGCGTACGCGTTGGTGAGCGATCAGGCTGTTGGACACTTCGGAGAAAGCGGTTTGAATCGTCCTCTCGTATTGCACCAGAGCGTGCTCGCGTTGCGCTTCGGCCAGCCTGACATTCGATTTCAAACGTCCAGCGGTGAAGATAGGCTGCGCAAGCTGCGGCGCCAGATTCCAGGCGCTCGTCGGGCCGGTGATCAGACTTGCGAGCTGCGTGCTTTGCCCGCCCAGGAATCCGCTCAGGGTCAATTGCGGGAAATACTGCGCGCGTGCGACGCCAATCTCGGCGTTGGCGGCGATCAAGTCTTGCTCCGCCGCTCGAATGTCCGGGCGGCGTTCCAGCAGTGCCGATGTCAGACCGGCTGGAACTTCGGGCGGGACTTCCTGCGCCGTGAGGCTCGCCCCGCGCGGGACTGTACTGGGAGGTTCGCCCAGCAACAGGTGTATTTGATTTTCAGTCTGCTCGATCTCCTGCTGGATCACTGGAATGGTTTCGGCCGCCGTGTCCACCAGCTGCTCGGCCTGGCGCAAATCCAGCAGCGTGCCTACGCCGCCCTTTTGGCGCGACCTAGTCAGGTCCAGTGACTGGCGGCGCGTCTGGAGGGTTTCGTTTGAGATCTCGAGCTCATAATCGAGCTCCCGCATTGACAGGTACGAAGTAGCGACATCGCTGACCAGGGTAGTGATCACGGCCTGTCGATTTTCCTCGGCACTCAGGAGATTTGCGCGCGCCGCTTCCGTCGCCCGCCTCAGCTTGCCCCACAGATCCACTTCGAACGAGAGCAAGTTTAGTGAAACGCTCCCGAAGTTGCGATTTTGCGAGGGCAAAAGGATCGCCGGTAATGGAGTGGCGCCATCGCGAGAGAAACGATTCAGTTCGACGCCTCCGCCGGCAGCGAATTGTGGAAACTGGTCCGATCGCGTGATCCCCAAATTCGCACGAGCAGCTTCCACGCGCGTCACCGCATCGCGAAGGTCGTAGTTCTGCTGTAACGCCCTGCGGATCAACGCTTGCAACTGCTCGTCGCGAAAGAGCTCGAACCACTTCAAATCGGCGATCGAAAAGGCGTCTTGCGCCGGGATCGGCTCTGGGGCGCGAAACTGCGTGGGCGTCGCGAGTTTGGGACGCTGGTAATTCGGGCCGACCGTACAGCCGCTGAGGACCAAGAGTGAAAGCGCGCCGATTGTGATTTTCGGATGCATGGAATCAATCACCTTGCGCTGGTGCTGGCGGCGGTTCAATTGTTAGATTTCCTGGCGCGAGGTTCCGAGGAGCGGTAGCACCAGACAACTTTTCAACGATGTAAAACGCAGCGGGAATAATGAAGATGCCGATAAAGCTCGCGGCCAGCATTCCGCCGATGACGGTGGTTCCCATGATCTGGCGCGATACCGCCCCGGCCCCGGTCGCGATCCACAGCGGCACGCATCCCAGGATGAAGGCGAACGACGTCATGAGAATCGGGCGCAGGCGAAGACGCGCTCCTTCCAGCGCCGCATCCATCAATGGTTTGCCTTTCTCGAATTCGTCCTTGGCAAATTCCACGATCAAGATCGCGTTTTTCGCCGCCAGCCCGATAAGCATCACCAAGCCGATTTGTGAGTACACGTCAGCTTCGATCTGGACCATGTAGGGCGGAAAAAAATACCCCAGCAAAGTCCGGCGCAGCCATAAAACGCCCAAGGCTCCAAACACAGCGACGGGCGTGCTCAGCAAGACGCTGAACGGTAGGCTCCAGCTTTCATATAGCGCGGCCAGAATCAGGAAGACAAACAGCAGCGAGAATCCGAAGATCACCGACGAAGACACTCCTTCCTGCGCCTTCTTCTCCTGGAACGACATTCCCGAGTAGTCGTAGCCCATCTCCGGCGGCATAGTTTGAGCGAAAACTTCTTCCAGCGCCTTCATCCCCTGGTTGGTGCTGTAACCGGCCGCGGCTGCCCCGTTCAATTGCGCGGATCGATATTCGTTGAAACGCATGGTGAACTCGGGTCCGGTGCCCGACTTGAAACTGGTCAATGCGGATAACGGCACCATTTGACCGGCGGCATTGCGTACATAGAATTGTCCGACGTTCTCGGATTTCGTGCGGTACTCGTTCTCGGCTTCCACGTAGACCTGCCACTGGCGCCCGAAACGGTTAAAGTAGTTCACGAACAGGCCGCCCATGAAGGCCTGGATGGTCCGGTAAACGTCGTTGATCTGGACTTCCTGCTTGATCACTTTGTCGCGATCTACTATGACGAACTGCTGCGGTACGCTGGGCAGGAAAGTGGTGGTGAGGGTTCCGATTTCCGGGCGCTTGCGCGCCGCGGTCATAAATTTGTTCAGGTTATCGGATAAGAACTCGACGTCCTTGCCGGCCCGGTCTTCCAGGACGAATGTGAACCCGCCCGAGGTCCCGACTCCGGGAATGGCCGGCGGCGAGAAGCTGAACGCCACCCCTTCGGAAAGCGCACCCAGCTCCCGGTTGAGGCGAGCCTTGATTTCCTGGAATTGTTCGGCTCGGGTCGTCCGATCATCCCAGTCCTTCATGGTGACGAAGATAAATGCGTTATAGCTGGTTCGCACCAGGCTGAGCAGGCTGAAGCCCAGGATGCCGGTGGAGTACTTCACGCCCGGCGTCTTCGACAGAATATCTTCCACCTTCGCCGTGACCAGTTCAGTTCGCTGTAACGAGGCGGCATTGGGGAGTTGGATGTTCAGGTAAAAATACCCTTGGTCCTCGTCGGGAACGAAGCTGGTCGGCAGTTTGCTGCTGACGAAATAGCTCGCTACACCGCAGCCAATCAGGATAATCACGGCCACTGCGCTCTTTCGGACGAGTACGCCAGACAGTTGGACGTAGCGCTCGGTGGCGTGTCCGAACATCCGGTTGAACCAGGCAAAAAATCTCGCCAGCAGACCCTTACTCTCCACCTTCGGTTTCAAGATGAGCGCGGCTAGCGCGGGGCTCAACGATAGCGCATTGAACGCGGACAAAATCACGGAGATCGCGATGGTGACCGCGAACTGCTGATACAGTCTGCCGGTGATCCCGGGAATGAAGGCCGTGGGTACGAAAACAGCTGACAAGACCAGCGCGATACCGATCACGGGTCCAGAAATCTCTTCCATCGCTTTCAGCGCGGCATCTTTCGGAGCCATGCCATCTTCGATGTGACGCTCCACCGATTCCACAACCACGATCGCGTCGTCCACCACCAGGCCGATTGCCAGAACCAAGCCGAACAGGGATAGCGTGTTGATGCTGAAACCGAACAGCGGGAAGACCAGGAAGGTTCCCACCAGCGACACAGGGACCGCCAGCAGCGGAATCAGCGTCGCTCGCCAGCCCTGCAGAAACAGGTAGACCACCGCGATCACTAGAATAAGCGCGATCACCAGCGTCTCGACGATTTCCTTCATTCCCGCGGTCACCGCCAGCGTTGTGTCCACGGGGACTACGTAGTCTACGTCATCCGGGAACCGGCTCTTCGCTTCCGTCATCATCTTCCTGACGGCGGCCGCGCACTCGACCGCGTTCGATCCAGGCAATTGGTAGACCGCGATCACTGCACTGGGCTTCCCATTCAGGTGCCCTTCCACGCTGTAATCTTGCGAGCCCAATTCCACGCGCGCGACGTCCTTGACTCGCACGATCCCGGTGTCAGGCGTTTCCCGGACCACGATGTTCTCGAATTCCTCCGGCGAAGTCAGCCGGCCCTGGGCGCGCACTGAGTAAGTGAACTCCTGCCCTTTTGGCGCCGGCTCGCTGCCCACTTGTCCGGCCGGGTTCACGGTGTTTTGCGTCTGCAGGGCCGAAACGATCTCCGGGACCGTGATCTGCAATTTAGCCAATTGGTCGGGCTTTACCCACAAACGCATCGCATATTGACCCGCGCCAAATATTTGAATGGTGCCCACACCTTTCACGCGGGTCAGCGGGTCGTTCAAATTGATGTACGCGTAGTTGGCGAGGAACCGTGCGTCGTAGGTGCCCTTGGGCGAATATAGTGCCACCAGCATCAACGGCGCGAGCGTCGATTTTTGCACTGTGACACCGTAGTTCGTAACGTCTACCGGTAGCTGCGGCGCCGCCTGGGTTTCACGGCTCTGCGCCAGGATCAGATCCGTGTTTGGGTCCGTGGCCACGTCAAAATCGACAATCATTCTCATCTGGCCGTTGGCGGTGGCGTTGAGCGAGTACATGTAGTTCATGTTGTCGACGCCGCTCATCTGCTCTTCAATGGGCGTCGCCACCGATTGCTCGATGGTCTGAGCGTCCGCGCCAACGTATATCGCCGATACCTGAATCTCCGGCGGTGCGATGGCAGGGAACTGGGCGATGGGCAGACTGGCGATTACGACCGCGCCCACGATTACAGTCAATATGGCGATAACGATCGCCACGATTGGCCGGTTAATGAAGAATTTGGACATGGCGGCTTACTTCGTTTGGTAGGGCTTCGGATTCACTTGCATTCCCTGGCGAACCTTTTGAATACCTTCGGCCACCACGCGCTCGCCCGGCTTGAGGCCTTCGCTGATCAGCCAATCGCTGCCGATGCGATCGCCCACTTTGACCGACCGGATATTCACCTTGTTGTCGGCATCCACAACCGCAATTTGATAACTTCCCTGAAGCTCATTGACCGCGCGCTGGGGAACCAGAAGAGCGCCGGGTTGCGTTCGAAGCGCCGTCCGGACCCGACCGTATTGGCCGGGCCGCAAGGTGTTTCCAGGATTGGCGAACAGTCCAGCCACTCGGATGGCGCCGGTCCTGACGTCCACTTGGCGATCCGCAAAGTAGAAATTCCCGTTCTGCGGATAGACCGTCCCATCCGCCAAAATGAGCTCCAGCCGCAGTCCTTTTCTCTCAGCGTCCACAGTGGCCGGTGTCGCGTAGCGCCTGTGAAAGTCCAGATATTCCTGTTCGGCGACCGTGAAATAGACCCGGATTGGATCGAGGGTCGACACGGTAGTGATAGTCGGGCTGGCCGGACTCACCAGTGAACCCACTTGCTGCTGCGCGATTCCCGGGATACCGTCGATGGGCGACGTAAGCCGCGTAAATCCCAGGTTGATCTGGGCCGTATCGGCAGTAGCTTTGGCCGATTGAACGGCAGCGCTGGCAGCGATGATCTGAGCCCGGGCGGTGTCCACTTGAGCCTGAGCGGACTGCACCTGCGCTTTCGCGGCGAGATTATTCTGAGTCGCGTTGTCGAGATCCTGTTGCGTGATGGCCTGCTGTTGCGCCAGCGGCGTATAGCGATCCACATCCAATTGCGTGCGGCGCTGATTCGCTTGGGCCACCGACACTTGGGCCTCGGCCTGTGCCAACTGAGCTTTCGCTTGAGCTAATTGGCCTTCAGCTTGGGCGAGTTGTCCTTGCGCCAGCTCCAGAGCTGCTTGAAACGGGCGCGGGTCAATTTGAAAGAGCAGCTGGCCCTTCTTTACGAACGTACCCTCTTGGTAAGCCTGTTCCAACAGGTAGCCTGTCACTTGCGCCTTGATGTCCGCGTTAACGAAACCATCCAAGGTGCCAATCCATTCGCTATAGATTGGGACGTCGCGCTGCTCCACATTGGCGACTTCCACCGCCACCGGCGCGGGAGTCGTTGCTCCACTGGTCGGATTGGAGCAGCTCGTGGTGGTGAGCATCACTGTCACCAGGAGGACCAGCGTGGTATTCAAGGCTGGCAGCGGGCAGCTGTCCCAGATGGAGCGGGTCAGTTTGTTTTCCGCTAGCGAGGCCTCTTGCTGGGGGCTAAGGATAGTTTCGGCGAAGGTAGCCATGATTGGTCCTCCTCAGTTTCGTCACATTCGCGGCAACGCTGCCGGAGAATTGTCCGAGAGAAGGCTTCATACTAGCATTGTCGGTGGCGGGCTTGCCCTTACCGAATCGTATCCCGTTGATCCCGTAATAAGACAGAGTCTTACACGCAGTGGCGTAACCCCTGACACTTCTACTCGTCTTTACTAATGTAAGGAGAATCGAATTAAATGACTGGAAAATCGTTGCTTATCGTTGGTGCATTGACTCTTTCAAGCCTGGGCATCGCCAGCGCGAAGTCGTATGACATTACCCTGACCGCGCCCGCCATGGCGGGACCCACGGAACTGAAACCGGGCGACTACAAGATCAAAGTCGAAGGGTCGCAAGCCGTTTTCACGGAAGCTCAAGACTCGAAGTCTGTCAGTGTGCCCGTGAAGGTTGAGAACAGCGACAAAAAGTTCGACTATACCTTGGTGGAATCCACGAATCAGGCTGGCATGGATCAAATTAATGCAATCGATCTCGGTGGTTCCAATACACGGCTTAGGTTAGGCCAGTAATAACCGACCGTTTCCGCCTAGCCCACGCCGCGCTCAGATATCTGCGCCAATTGGGTGACCAGGACGTCAGGAATCTCGATCGCATTTTCGGCGAGGCGCCTCTTGCGTTCCTGGCGGGAACGGTCGAATGGCATGCGGACCGGCGAACCGCCCGCCGCCGGGCACGCCGATCGCACCGAATCGGCGAAAGCTGAAACGTTCTCGCGAAATGTCTCGGCGGGGCCCATTAGATCCGGCCGTATGGCAACGATCATGTAGCCGAAGCCGGCGAGCTCAGGCGGAATCGGTGGTGAGCCCGCGAGTATGCCGAGAAGCTGTACAGCAATCCCAAGGCCAGACCCCTTGTGGCCACCCCAAGTCGCGAACGCGCCGGCCAGCGCTGCTGTGGGATCGCAAGTAGGCAAGCCCTCGGGGTCGAAAGCGGTGTTCGCAGGTAGTTCGTTGCCAAGACGGCGCGCGAGTGTCACCTCCGCGTGAATGATGGCCGATGTGCCCGCATCAAAAATGATCGGCTCGTCCGCGCTCGGAAATCCGAAGCAGATCGGGTTGGTGCCGAGCCGTCCTTCAGTCGCGCCGTGCGGCGCCACCCACGGTGACGCATTCGATGCGATTATGCTCACTAGGCCTCGATCAGCCGCCATCTCCGCATAGTAAGACAGCATGCCCGTGTACCAGGTGTTGTTGGCTCCAACCACCGCGATCCCGGCCGCCTCGGCCTTCTCGATTGCAAGCTTCGTGGCGCGGTGCGCGACAATGTAGCCGATGTGGTCGCCGCCATCCAGGCGCGCAGAAACAGCCGTCTCATGAATTATGCCGCTTGGACGGCGACAATCGCCGTGGCGTTGAATCCGCTCGGCGATGCTGATGGCTCGCGCAAGTCCGCCATAAGCGAGTCCCCGCAGCTCGCAATCAATCAGGTGATCCGCGATTAATTTTGCATCGGAGGCATCGTGGCCTAGCGCCGTCATGACGCGCGCGACCAGTTGATGCGCCCCTGGAATCGTTAGCCGCATTGTCCCAGACGAATCCCAGCGACTCCCCCAATGCTAATTTCCGCCTGACAGGCCAGCACGGAATACGCAGGAACAGGCTGTCACTACATGTTACTGCGAGAGCGTGATAGAGCGGCGAAGCGTGAACTTGATCCTGGTCTGCGCCGGAATGACGACCTGGTAAGCTTTGGCGGCGCCAGATGCTGCACCCTGGGCGGCGTTATGGCCGAAAATTCCGCCAAGTGCCGCTCCCACCGCCGCTCCGCTGATTACTTTCTTCTTGCTGCGCTCAATGCTCTGTTGCTCGAAGACGCTGGTGCGCGGTGTATAGTCGGTTCCGTTAATGGTTAGGGTCACCAACTGGAGCTGCACATCAGTGCGGGGGGCGACCGGTGCGATCGCCAGGTTGATCAGCGACACACTTGCGTCTGCGCCGGCTGGGATCGCTTCCGAACCGTCGACATTAACTGCCCGATCCACGCTGGCGCCGAATTTATCGCCGACCATATTCATGGAAGAATCCACCGGGTCACTTAGGCGGACGGCGATGACGGTGCCGGCCGGAATGACGAGCGGCCCCTGGTTCGCGCCGTTATCGGCTGGAGCGGCGTTGTCGGGTTGGGCTGGCGCCACCGCGATGCCGGGTTGTACCGGCGCCACGGCCACGCCTGGGACCACCGCAGTTCCAGCCGTTGGGGCGCCGGCGTCGGGAGGAGGAATCGCACCGGCATCAGGCTGACCTGGCGCGGTGGGCGTGGCAGTTGGAGCTGCGCCCGGGATCTGGCTATTGGTGGCGTTCTGCGCCGGCGCGCTGGTGGTGTGAGCCAACCTGCGCGCGACGAATTCCCGGGCTCCTGGAAACGCTGCGAACACGAAACCGGCAAGCGCCAGAAGAGCCACTAGGCCGGCCGCCAGGACTTTCCGCTCCGGGGTGAAAAAGCCGGAGCCGGATGCCTTCACTGCTCGCGCTGGGCTCGCTGCCACGGTCGCGGCCACGGCCGCCGCAGCCGCTGGGGCCGGGACTTCCATCATCGTGACCGTCGGACGTGCGCTGACGACCGGCGTCCCGAGGATCACGCCTGAGGAGGGATCCAGCGCCGCACCGAACTCCTCAACGCTCTGATATCGAGCGTCGGGATTCTTTTCCAGCGCCTTGAGAACCGCGCTCTCCACGCTTTTCGGAACATAGGGAAAAATGCTGGTGAGCGGCGCCGGCGGAGTATTCACATGATCCGCCATGATTTGGTAATCGCTATCGGCGCGAAAGGGGACCTTGCCGGTCAGCATTTCGTATAGCGTTACGCCGAGCGAATAAATGTCGGACCGGAAATCCAAGCCGCGATTCAGAAATTGCTCGGGGGACATGTAGAGGGGGCTGCCTAACTGCACTCCGCTTCTTGCTACGCCGCGAGCACTCAGGGCTTTCGCAACTCCGCAATCCATTACCTTGACGGTGCCCTGGCTGTTGAGCATTAAGTTGCCGGGCTTGATATCGCGATGGACGATGCCCAACCGGTGAGCAAATCCGATGCCCGATAGCGCCTGCCGGAATAGCGAAATTGCCTCTTCGCTCGGGATCGGGCCCCGGCGCCGCACCATCTGGTCGAAAGTCTCGCCTTCGACGAACTCCATGACCATCAACGGACGGCCCTTCTCGATAAACAGCGCGTACAGCGCGGCTAGATTCGTTTGATTGAGATTGCCGAGCACCTTAATTTCAGCCCGGAAACGCTGCTCCAACTCTGGATTGCCGCTCAGATCCGTGTTCAACGCCTTGATGGCGACGGTGCGGTCCAAATTGACATCGATGGCTTTGTAGACCACGCCCATTCCGCCTTCGCCAATCTTTTCCAGAATTCGATAGTTTCCAAGTTCAGTTCCGATCATGTATCCAGCGCCCCCGCAGCCAAAATCGATCGCGTAATCCGGGTTTGTGTTTTAGATCAATCAGTATACATCGAGATAATGTCGATGCGTTTCGGATTGGAATGGATTCAGGCTGGAACTGGCAAGGCTGCTAGGGGCTCGCGGGGCCGGAGGAGACCCCGCGAGATTATGTTGAGAGGTTGTGCTTCAGCGAACCGGCTCTGGCGCGCTGTCGAGCAATGCTTCCATCGCGGCCAGACGCTCTTCGAGCGAGCGAACTTGCGCCGCCTGCTTCTGCAGCTCGTTCAGCAGCATGGGAGAGAGCGACTGATAGTTCACCGACGAGGGCTGGCCAGCTTTGTCGTACCCCACCATCTCGGGATAGAGTTTGGCCACCTCCTCGGCGATCAGGCCGTACTGCAGCGCGTGTGAGCCGTCGTCGTAGCGCGGCTTGTAGAAGAAAGTCACCGGACGCAATTGAAGCAACTTGTCGCTGCTGTCACCCATATCGGCGACTTGTTCTTTAAAGCGCAGCGAGGAAGGGGTCGCTGAGCGGAAAAGGGCGCCGCCGGTGCAACCGGTAGTTCCAAGGAGTCCGTTCTGATCAACACAGACCGGAGTAATGCTGGCGAGGTCCGGGGTTCCATTGAAGATGCCCGCGATGGATGTGCCGCCCGTTTGGAACATCTCGTTTCCGATCTGAATGACGCCGGCAAGGTCGCCGCCGGTTCCGTTGCTGCCGATGTAGATACTGTAGCTGTTGCCCACGGGCGCTCCGCTACCCGCCGCTGTCCCGAGCCCAATGTTGTTTGCCCCGTTCTGATTCGCGCTGAGCGCGCCTTCGCCGAAGGCGGTATTGGCACTTCCGCTTGTGCTGCTGCCCAGCGCGTTATATCCGGCGGCCGTGTTGTATCCGCCGACGGTGTTAGCCAGAAGCGCGCCGCTGCCGCTGGCTGTGTTGTAGCTGGCCGTATTGTTCATAAGCGCCTGGTAGCCGCTAGCTGTGTTAGCGAGCCCAATGGTGTTTAGCTGCAGTGCGCCGCTGCCGTCGGCCGTGTTGTTGTTACCCTGTGTGTTGTTTTGGAGCGCGGCTTGGCCGCTGGCCGTGTTGCTGGTTCCGATGGTATTGGACTGCAGCGAGTAGATGCCGGTGGCCGTATTGTAACCCCCGGTGGTGTTAAGCTCCAGTGCGGAACCTCCGATAGCAACATTACCGTATCCGGTGGTGTTGCTTGTCATCGTTAGCGTTCCAATGGCGGTGTTGCCGTTTACAGCGTCGGTGGGCGAGGCGAAGTAACCGTTTATATCAATGATCACATCTGTCGTTGCTGGGCCGTAGTTAAAGACGCTGAACCCGTTATACGGGCCCACCGCAACGATGGCCGCGTTGGCCACCACTTCCCCCTGAAGATCGTTGGCCGTCGAGACGTAAGTAGGCTGCGGATCGCCAGCCGGCCAGATTTGAACAAAGTTGACCGGTCCACCCGCGTGCGGTACGACTGTTAGGTTCAGCGAGTAGGCCGCTGCGATGGTGGGAAGCGGGTTGCAGGGAGCGGGTCCCGTGGTGGCGGCTTCGGCAGTGGATTGCAGCAGAAACGTCGTCACCGGTAGCCCGGCCGGTATGGAACCCCCGTTAAACGGCGAAGCACCGATAAATCCTTGAGATTCTCCCCGAGTATCCACTAGACGGCAGGGCGTCATCGCCACGAAAGTGAGAAAAGTTGGCACCGTCGATGCCGGAGCATCGCCGCGAGGCTGAAGTCCACCCGCTTTACTCTCAGCTAGGTTCGGCTGCCAGTACAAGGGAGTAGCCCAGTTTTTCAGTGGAACCACAACTTGTTGCGCTTTCTGCGCGGTCAGCATCAGGGGAAGAAAGGCCAGCAGGAAAACGGCCCGGCCTGGGTATTTCGAGTGAATCACTTGAGTTACTCCTTTGGGTCCTTATCGGCACGTGTGGAAAAAAATTAGCCGCGCGTGGATTTTTATTTCTGCTCACCCCCTGATCACCGTTCCGAGGCGTAAAATCGGAAGGTGGAGCTCGTCGTCAACGAAAAGCGCTACCGGCTCCCGGTCGACCCCGGGGGATTCGTCCAGCCCCTGTGACCGACGCCTCCATCCTGGAACACGTCGCACGGCTCCCGCATGCCCGGGCGACCTTCAAGCAACTGGTCCGCGAACTCGGGTCCCGCATTGAATCGCGCGATGAGCTGGAGCAGGCGCTGGATCGATTGATCGAGCGCGGCCAGCTGATCGAAGTTCGATCCGGCCATTTCATCGTCACCCGCCTCAGCCGCGAATACACGGTCGGCCGCTTGAACATGCATCGTGATGGCTACGGATTTCTGATTCCCGATCATCCCATCGAAGGATTGCGTGGCGACGTCTACATCCCGCGCGAGTCGGCACAAGTGGGCATGCACGGGGATCGAGTGGTGGTGCGCATCGCACGAATCGAAAAGGACGGCCGGGCGGACGGCGAAATCGTCAAGGTCCTGCGCCGCGCCCACCAAACCGTGGTGGGCGAGTTTCGGATTCGCAAGCGCGGAAATTTCGTCGAACCTCATGACGAGAAGATTCGCCAGTGGATCCAAATCCCCGAAGGCATGGAAGTGCCGCCGTCTTCAACGAATCGCGATCGGGTCGGCGTCGCTCCTATCGAAGTTCACTCACCCGAGGATCTCGATGGCATGGTTGTCAATGCCGAGATTCTTGAGTTCCCCGAAGATGGCGGCCAAGCGGTTGGGCGCGTAATCGAGATTCTGGGCCGCCCGGATGATTTCGGCGTCGATGTCGAAATCATGATCCGGAAGCATCACATCCCGCATCAATTTCCACCCGAAGTCCTGCAGCAGGCGCAAGGCTTTGCCGAGACGATTCGGTTCGATGAACTTACCGGACGTAAAGACTACCGCTCGTTCGACATCGTCACCATCGACGGCGAAACCGCGCGCGATTTCGACGACGCCGTCTGGGTGGAGCGATTGCCGAATGGCAATTATGCGCTACATGTTCACATCGCCGATGTCAGCCACTACGTGAAGCCGGGCAGCCCCATCGACGAAGAGGCATTCTCTGCGCGGAACCAGCGTCTATTTTCCCGATCGCGCCGTGCCCATGCTTCCGCTCGAGCTCTCCACCGAAATCTGTTCGTTGAAACCGGGTGTTGACCGCTTGGTCCTTTCTGTGGAAATGGAAATCGACCGGCGCGGCGACATCCTCGCGCAAACCTTCGGCCGGGGCGTCATTCGCAGCGTGGAGCGGATGACTTACACCGATGTTCACGCGCTGCTCGAGGGCGACACAGCTCTCCGTGAGCGCTACGGACGCTTAGTGGAGCGGTTTCAATTAATGCGTGAGCTGGCGCTCATACTGAACAAGAAACGTATCCAGCGCGGCGCCATCGATTTCGACATGCCCGAACCGCTGATCCAATTCGACGAGTTTGGCGAAATGGCCTCGGTCACACGGAGCGCGCGCAATATCGCGCACCGGATTATTGAGGAGTTCATGCTTTCGGCCAACGAGGCCGTCGCCTCGCACTTGGAGCACGCCGGCATCGCCTCCATCTTTCGCGTCCATGAAAAACCGGATCCGAAACGTGTGATGGAGTTCGAGGAGATCGCCGCGCACTTCGGTTATTCGCTCGGCATTGGCGCGATTCCCGTGAAACGTTTTCGTACGCCCATGCGCCGGCGCGACGGAAAGATGGTGCACCGGGATATCGTTCTTGCCAGCGACAGCGTTAACATCTCCTCGCGGAACTATCAAAAGCTAATCGCTCAAATCGAGGGCAAGCCCGAAGAGCGCATTCTAAGCTACCTTATGTTACGCTCGTTGAAACAAGCGCGGTACAGCGCCGAAAATCGCGGCCACTTCGCTCTGGCGGCTTCGAGCTACACCCATTTCACGTCGCCCATCCGCCGTTATCCCGACCTGATCGTACATCGCATTCTTGGAGCTTTCCTGGACGGAGAGCGCGACCTGATTTCGCCCGAGCGCTTGGAAGTGATCGCCCACGATTGTTCCGAAACCGAGCGCCGCGCCGCCGACGCCGAGCGCGAACTGGTGGAGTGGAAGAAGGCGCGCTTTATGGAGGACCACGTCGGCGAGCAGTTCAGCGGTCTGATCACCAGCACCACGCGCTTCGGATTCTTCGTCGAGCTCGAAAATCTCTTCGTCGAAGGCCTGGTTCCCATCGACACGCTTCCCGGCGATCGCTACATGTTCCAAGAGAAGGTGCGCAAGATCGTCGGGCAGCGCACCCGGCGCGAATTCAGTATCGGCGACACGGTCACTGTACTTCTCGACCGCGTGGACCCGGTGGAGCGCAAATTGCAGTTTTCGCTGGTCGAGCTGGAGAAAGCGCGCAAAAAGCGCCGCCGGGCCGATTCAGCCCTATGATCCGGCCACCGACGCCGCGCGCAATGGAAATTGCTGCGAGGCCAGCGATTCCAGTAACTGTTCGTGAATGCTCTGATCCAGCATGTAGTATTGCCGTCCGTCTTCTTCCACCACCACCGCCAGCCCCTTGGCGGCCAGCACCAAACAGAGCTGCTGTTCTCCCGGCGTTAATGCCGCTGCTTCCACGCGAGCCATTCCACGCGGCCCCGGCGTCAGTTTGCGAAGGAAATCGCGGGTGAAGATTTGCCGGTCGAGTCCTTCCAGCGCAGCTCCGGCTGAGATCCAGCGCTGCTCGGCTGCTCCGAAGAAGTATGGACCGGTCGCAAACGCGAGCAGAAAGACCACCACGTCAATGAATGCCGCCAGCATTAGCGCGAATACGTGCCGCGAGGTTGGCGCGGTAAAGAGCTCTTCGAAGGCGACCAGTAGATCCTCTTGCCCTGAGACCGTGCGATCCACAAAATCGCTGTAAACGGGCATCGGGGGTTTAGTCACTTGCCCCGTGTGCAGCGTCTGCTCGATTTCACTCCAGGGCACGTTCGCATACACCTGGCGGTAGGCCTCCAATTGTTGCTGAGTGGGATCGAGGGGCTTGGTGTTCGAAACAAAACTAGCCAGTTCCGTTTGAGATCGCTGCATCTCCGCGAGCGATTGCTGGGCCAGTTTCGTATAGCGGTCAAAGGCGGAGTACCGCACGCCGGCGCCCGCGCCTTCCTTATAGTTCTCCGCGTAGGTCTGCGCTTCACGAGCGACCGCGGCCCGAATATTCGCCAGATACGGATCCGCATCCTCGGCCCGCGAGATGAGTCCATGCGTCTTTTCAGCCTCGGTCATCTCTTGAAGCGCAAGGACGTGCTTCTGTTGTTCGCCGATGGCCGTGGTCAGCAGCTTGCGGGTTTGGCCCGCGGAATCCTCCAGGGCATCGTAGAGCTTGCGCTCGATGCTGGCCGGGCGCTCGCGTGCGCTGAACCACGTATAGAGACTGGTGTAGGAAAAGGCGATCGAGACGATGGCGGTGACAATGTAGACGCCAATCAGCAGGGGGCGGCGGCCCGCGTGCTTAATCGAGGAGCTAAATCCAAGTGACGTGCTAAATCCGATCAGCCAGGCTACCAGCACCAGCGCGGTTTGTATTCCCAGCGACGCAAGCACCGAGAACCAGACAGAAAGATACAGGCGCATGCCCTCGAACGTGGTGTACCAGGAAACCACAGAGAGCAAGCAGCTTGCCACAAAGAGCGCTTGAACCATCGGCCGGCTTACGCCCGCCGGTCCATTGGCCGAATTGGAAGACATAAATGCCATTGCGCAGTACTCCTTGAGAAGAGTAACGCGCGGTCCGGGTGCCAGGTTCCAAATTAGTAGGCCGCAAATTATTCCGATGGGCCTATTCCGACCTCAGGGCCGCCATCGGATCGCCACGCGCCGCGCGCCGGGCGGGAATGTAGCTCGCTACGAGCGCGAGCGATCCCAGCACCGTCAAGCCCAGCAGCAGCGACAACGCGTCGCGCGGGTTGGCGCCATAGATGAAGCTTGCAAGAATGGGAGAGAGCGCGAAATAAATAATCAAGCCGAGCGCAATCCCGCCGAGGTCAACTTGAGGGCTTGTCCGAGAATCCACCGAACGATATCGCGCGGCGTGGCGCCCAGGGCTATGCGAATGCCGATCTCCTGTGCTCTTTGCGACGCCGAATAAGAGACCACGCCGTACACTCCCACGGCCGCGAGCAAGACCGCGATTGCAGCGAAGATCCCTGCGAGAAACGAATTCAACCGCGGCTTGTCATTCAGGGCCGCAATACGATCCTCCATGCTCTGAAGGTCGGCCATGGATTGCCGGTTCAAGCCGGGATCGCGCAGGGCCGCGCGCACCGAAGGCGCCAGGCTGTTCGGATCGCGCGTGGTCCGCAGCATTACATAAATGTTTGGCCACGTGGTCTGTGCGTAGGGCAAATAAATCTCGAGCGAATCCTCCGCGCCGCGCGTCAAGTAACGGATGTCGCCGGCCACGCCCTTGATTTCGCGCGCTTCGATCGCTGTCTTCCCCAAACTGGCGACCATAATTTTGTGGCCGATTGGATTCTGCCCTGGAAAGAAACGCCGCGCCAGCGAATTGCTCACGATAGCGACTAGAGGCGCACCGTCGCGATCGTGGTCGTCAAACGCACGGCCCTGTAGAAGCGGGATTCCGAGCGTCTTGAAATAGGAGCTATCGATCAAATCGCAAGCAGCCGCCGGCCGCGCCGACGGTGCAGCCACCGAGCCAGGCAAACTGAAATGCTGGCCAGTGAGCAGAAAGCCGTCGAGCGGGAGGTTCGTACTCATACCCGCTCCCGTGACGCCGGGCAGCGCGGCCAGACGCTCCATCACCGCCCGATAGTACCTGGCCATCGAGGAAGCATCGGGGAAATCGGAGCGCGGAACAGACACACGGAAACTGAGCACGTGGTCCGGAGCAAATCCCCGGTTCTCCTTTTGAAGCCACAGCAGGCTGCGCGCCATCAACAGTGCGCCGGTCAGGAGCACGAGAGACAGCGCCGTCTCGGAAATCACCAGCGCGTGACGCGAGCCATTTCCACGGCGGGTGTTGATGGAACTTCGGCCCGACTCCCGAACTGCTTGATTCAAGTCTCCGCCCAGCAACTGGCGTGCGGGAAGCAGGCCAAACAGAATACCCGTGAGCACCGTCACCGCACACGTGAAGGCCAGAACGTTGCCGTTGAGGCTGGCATGCTGGAGCCCCGGCAGACTTACTCCCTTCAGAGCGATCAGCAGGTGGACTCCGAAATAAGCGATCGCAATACCGCCCATGCCGCCCGCCAGTGCGAGCAACATTGTCTCCGTCAGCAACTGGCGAATCAGCCGTCCGCGGCTGGCGCCGAGCGCCGCGCGAATAGCGATCTCCTTGTAACGAACCTCAGCTCGCGCCAGCAGCAGATTCGCGACATTGACGCAGGCGATCAGCAGCACCATTCCCACCGCGGCCAGCAGCGCTGCGACTGTCGATCGCAGCCGGCCGACACCGTAGTCCTGAAGCGGCGTAACCATGGCGGACCACCCCCGGTCGATGTCGGGGAATTCAGATTCCAGGCGCCTGGCCACCATCTGCATCTCCTGATCCGCCTCTTGAATTGTCGCTGCGGGCCTCAGGCGTCCGAAGACGGCCAGGATGTTTGAACGCATAGCGGAATCGCGATCGAAATATAACGGCGTCCACACATCGATCCCTTTCAGAGCGAGCGATTCATCAAAATTTGGTGCGGCCACGCCGATCACCGTGTACGACGCGCCGTTCATCTGGATAGCGGCTCCAAGCGCGCCAGCGTCCCCGGCGAATTCGCGTCGCCACAAGCCGTAGCTCAAAACGGCAACGTGATTGTGATCGGAGGCCTCTTCGCCCGAAAGAAATTCGCGCCCCAGGACCGGCGGCAGGCCAAGCGCCGCAAAAAAACCGCGCGACACTTCCGCGCCGAGGAGCTGATGCGATTCCCCGCGGCCGCGATAGCTGAAAAACAGATTGCGCATTCCCAGCAGCCGCTCGAACGACTTGGTTTGCTTGCCCCATTCCAAGTAGTTGACTGCGGCAACCGCGGCCTCCTTGCCGCTGGGAGGCTTCTGCCAGATCAGGACCAGCCGGTTCGAGTCACGATACGGCAGCGGATGAAGTACCACTGCGTCGAACACGCTGAACATCGTGGTATTGACGCCGATGCCGAGCGCCAGCGTCAAAACGGCGGATACGCAAAACCCGGGCTGCCTCGCGAGTGAACGAAGCGCGTATTGAAGGTCGTGCACTTATGAAAAATGCTAGCGCATTTCCCAGTGAATTGGGTTTATTCCTCTTCTTCTTCCTCGCCGGTCTTAGCGGCTTTAGCGGCCGCAATCACTTTATCGGCCTGTAACTGCGGCACGTAATCGTAGTGATCGAACTCCATTTGATAGGAGGCGCGGCCCTGCGTCATGGAAATGAGGTCGTTCTGATACGTCAGCATTTCCGACATTGGGGCCTGCGCGCGGATAATCTGGGTGGAGCCCTTGATGTCCATGCCTTGAATGCGGCCCCGGCGGCTATTGAGATCGCCCATCAGGTCGCCCGCGTATTCTACTGGAGCTTGGATCTCCACATTCATTACTGGCTCCAGTAAAGCCGGCTTAGCCTGCTGCATGGCCGCTTTGAAGGCCTTACGCGCAGCGAGTTTAAAAGCCATTTCCGAAGAATCGACATCGTGATATGAGCCGTCATACACCGTGGCTTTGAAATCCACCACGGGATAGCCGGCCAGGAACCCGTTCGCGGCCGCTTCTACAATCCCTTTTTCCACAGCGGGAATGAAATTGCGAGGAATCGACCCGCCGAAAACCTCATTGCCAAACTCGAATTTCGAGCCGCGCGGCAGAGGTTCCATCCGGATCCAGCAATCGCCGAACTGGCCGTGACCGCCGGTTTGCTTCTTGTGACGGCCCTGCACCTCCGCCCTTCCGCGAATGGTTTCGCGATAGGGGATTTTCGGCGCGTGTAGCTCCACATCGACGCCGTAGCGTTTTTTCAGACGGCTCACGATTACTTCGACGTGCTGTTGCCCGCTGCCGGCCAGCAGAAACTCCTTGGTCTGGGGATCGCGATAAAAACGCAGCGACTGGTCTTCTTCCAGGATGCGCTGGACGGCGTTGCCCAGGCGATCTTCGTCCTGCCGGCTCTTGGCCGAAATCGCGAAGGCGATGGAGGGCTCCGGCAAGTGCACTGGATAGTAGCTGATGAGCGACGGCTTGTCGCACAGCGTGTCGCCCGTCACGGTCTCCTTCAGTTTGGCCACCGCTCCGATGTCGCCGGCCCTGAGATCGGTAACGGGCTGGAGCGTCTTGCCCTCCAGGCAGCCTACGTGCGCCAGGCGCTCGGTGGCGCCGCTGCGGGAGTTCACCAGGTTGGCATCGTTCTTGATAACGCCCGAGATCACTTTGAAATAGGTCACGCGGCCAGCGAAGGGATCGGCGATGGTCTTGAAAACAAATGCCGACGACAGGCTCGGTGTCCTTGATGGAGCGCTGCACTTCGGCGCCGCCATTCACCTTCCCGGGGATCGGCTCGTGTTCGGTGGGCGCCGGGAAATTTTCAACTATGAAGTTCATCAGCAGGTCGGAGCCGACATTGTGCAGCGCCGAGCCGCACAGCACGGGATAGATGCGGCGCTCGCGGATCGCTTGGCGGAGGCCATCCACGATATGTTCCACCGGCAGCGTCCCCTTGTCGAAGAACTCCTCCAGTAGCGCGTCATTGCCTTCGGCTACCATTTCAACCAGCGCTTCGTGACCCTGCTTCGCGGCGTCAGCCAGGTTCTCCGGAATCTCGCCTTCCTTACCCTTGCCATCGCCATCCATGGTGAACGTGTAGGCCTTCATGCGGATCAGGTCGATGATCCCCTTGAATTCTTTTTCCGCGCCGATGGGAAGCTGCACGGGAATAGCGGAGCGGCCGAACACCTGCTGCACGCTCGCCAGTGCGCGATCGAATGAAGAGCGCTCGCGATCCAGTTTGTTAATGAAGACGGCGCGCGGCAGATTGAACTCGTCGGCGAAGCTCCACACCTTTTCGGTTTGGACCTCGACGCCCGCCACGCCATCCACGATCACCAGTGCGGCGTCGGCCGCGACCAGAGCCGCTTTCGTGTCGTTGAGAAAGATATTGAAGCCAGGAGTGTCGATGAGATTGATTTTCTTTTTGGCCCATTCGGCGAAAGCCAGTCCGGTGGAGATGGTCAGCTTGCGCTGAATTTCCTCATCGTCGAAATCGGTGATGGCCGTGCCTTCATCCACCCGCGTCAGGCGATTGGTAGCCCCGGCCGTATACAAAAATCCGGACGTCAGGGTGGTCTTGCCGCTATGTCCGTGACCAATGAGGGCGATGTTTCTAATCTCAGAACCTTCGTATACTTTCACTCGGTTACACTCCAGATTGAAATATCAAGACGCATGCTATCACATTAAGAAACGGTTAATTTGTTAACCTCTACCTGCATGGCCCCCACTGATTTCGCCCCTCGCCGCGCGGCATTCCGCCGACTCCACGAGACCGGGTGCTTCGTCATTCCCAATCCTTGGGACATCGGAACCGCGTGCTATCTCCGTCAGCTTGGTTTCGAAGCCCTGGCTACCACCAGCGCGGGCTTCTCGTTTTCGATAGGGATGCCCGACGCCGACTGGGCCGTGCCGCGCGATGTGATGCTGAAACACATTGCGGAGATCGTGTCGGCCACGGACTTACCCGTGAATGCCGACTTCGAATCCGGGCTACTCGCAGGAGCCCCAGGGCGTCGCGGCGAACGTCCGGCTGTGCGTTGAGACCGGTGTGGCCGGGTTGTCGATTGAAGACGCCACCGGCGATCGCGAAAAGCCGCTGTATGATCTGCCGCTCGCCGTGGAGCGCGTCCAAGCCGCTCGGTCTGCCATCGGGGAAGCTTTGCTCACTGCCCGCGCCGAGTGCTTTCTGGTCGGGCATCCGGACCCGCTGCGAGAATCGATTCGCCGCTTGCAAGCTTATGCCGAGGCTGGCGCGGACGTGCTGTATGCGCCTGGCGTGCAGGAGCGTGCCGATATCAAGGCGATTGTCGCGGCGGTCCGTCCGAAGCCGGTGAACGTATTGGCACCTGGGGGCCTGAAGGTGAGCGATCTCGCCGAGCTCGGTGTGCGGCGGGTGAGCGTAGGCTCGTCGCTGGCGCGCGCCGCGTGGACCGGCTTCATTCTAGCCGCGAAGTTGATCGCCGAAGAGGGCAGCTTCGCGGGGCTAGACGGCGCCGTGCCGTATTCGGAGCTGAACGAATTCTTCCGAGAGGCCGCGAAGTGAAGAATAAGACGACTCGCTCGTGGTCGCGGAGGGGGGCCCATGGGCTACATCCCTGAATCCGCAAAATGGTACTTGGCTGACATCGTTCAAGAGATCACCGTCGAAGGGGATCCGCGCAATGTCGTCCATACAAATCTTGTTCTCGTCCGCGCTGACTCGCCGGAAGACGCTTACCAGAAAGCCTTAGAGTTGGGGATCGCCGGAGACCAGTCCTATGAGAATCCATATGGGAAGCGTGTCACATTTCGCTTCAGAGGGCTACGCGACTTGAATGTCATACACGACGAGTTGGAACACGGTGCTGAATTAATCTACCGCGAAGACTTCGACTTGGACGAATCTGCAATTCGGGAATGGGTCGCACCGAAACACAAGCTTGGCGTCTTCCTCCCGATCACTCCGAGCAAGGGACCGAATTACGCTTCGCGAGATGTTGTTGAGGACAGATCGAAGAGAAGCGACTGACGCCTGGACTACTTTCCCAGCCAGTGCAGCGGCCCCGTCGTCAACCACGGCACGTACGTGATCAGCAGCACGGCCCCAGCCAGAATCAGCAGAAACGGCAGCGTGGCCCAAATGATCGTCCCCATCGGCTTCTTGAAACGGTACGCCGACAGAAATAAATTGATGCCCACGGGAGGGTGCAGGTAACCGAGCTCCAGGTTCGCGATAAAGATCACGCCCATCTGCACCGGATCGATATGATACGCCGCTGCGAGCGGCTTCAGCAGCGGCACCACGACCAGGATCGCGGCAAAAATGTCCATCAACGCGCCCACCACCAGTAGCGCAGCATTGAGCAGCAGTAAAAACAGGTACTTCGACGCCACATGCCCCTGGACCCAATCGATCAGGCGCGACGGCACCTCCGCGTCGACCAAATAATTGGTAAAGCCGAGCGCTACGCCCAGGATCAGCAGAATGCCGCCTACGATGGTGGCGCATTCGACGAAGACTTCTCGAAGGTCACGCGTCACCTTCAGATCGCGGTACACGAAAACCTCGACAAAGAATGCGCAAAACGCGGTAAGGGCCGCGGCCTCCGTCAACGTGCCAAATCCTCCGAACAAACCCACGATCATGATCACCGGCAGCGCCAGTTCCCATTTGGCGCTCCATACGGCGGCGCCAGCTTCGCGCCACGAGAACGGATCGCGCACGGCGTTGCTCTTGATGCCCATGCGAATCCCCACGAAGGCGATCGAGGAAATCATCAGTAATTCGGGCAGGGTCGCGCCGATGAAGAGCCGGTCGATGGGCGTCTGCGAATACACGCAGTAAAGGATCGCGGGAACGCTGGTGGGAAATAGCAGGCCGAGCGAGCCGGAGGCGGTGAGCAATCCGATGGAGAAGTTTTCGGGATAGCGCGTCTTGATGAGCATGGGGACAAGCAACCCACCAAGCGATAGGATCGTGAGGCCAGAGCCGGCAAAAGTGAAGACCGTGCAGATAGCGACGGTCGCGATCGCGAGTCCGCCCGGAATCCAGCTGAAGAGCGCCGTGAACACGCGCAACAGCCGTTTCGTGGCGCCGCCGTACACCATGAAAAATCCGGCAAGAGTGAACAGCGGAATGGACGGCAGCAACGGAGACGCCACCAGCCGGTACATCTCGACGGGCACCGATGCAACAGGCGTGCCGCTGCTCCAGAAAAGCAAAAGCGCGAGTCCGCCGAAAACGGCGAATATCGGAAGGCCGAGCACGATGGCGAGCGTGAGAAGTGCGAAAGAAAGTGGAAGTACGCCGATGGTGCCAACGGGTATCACGTAGCCGAAGAGGGCAGGTATGAAGAGCCCCAGCGCAGCGATGGCGCGGCCTTTCCAACCTGAGCTCGCGTTCCAAACGGCGCGAACCGCGATGACGCCGAAACCTACCAGCATGATGGCGAGGGCGGTCCACTTGGGAAGGCCTGGCAGAAGATAGCTGCCGGATTCGCGTTCACTTTGAACGAAGACCCAACTCGCATAGGCCAAGCAGGTGGAGACAGCGGCGAGCACGGCGCTCCAGAAAACTTTCGCCGGCGCGATCCATGATTCTGGAAGGAAGCTGCTGGAAGAGAGTCCCAGCAGCCGGCCCGATCGCGAAGCCAGCATGCCGCCCAGCATCCCGATCCACAGCGTGAGCTGTTGCACCACTACGGCCGATCCCGGAATCCCAGGCCAGCGGAACTGCCGCGCGACCATCTCGATGACGGGCAGTGCCGTCATCAACGAGAGCGCCAAAATTGAAAACGAATCTTCGAAGATTTGAATTGGCGTGGCGCGTTCAGAACGCTCAGGCGGAAGTCCGGCGTGGTCGATGGCGCTAGCGCTCACTGTGCCGCCGCGACAGCCGCAGTGTGGTGGGTCTTGCGATACTCGTCGCGTAGCCGCTTCACTTCATCAAAGAGGTCCGCTGGCACAACTGGGCCTCGTAGCTTCGGCCAGATCCCCTCAGCAAGCTGCCGCCACTCGGCGATGGCCTTGGCATCAGCGTGGACCACGTTGAGTCCGAACTGTTGCATCAATGGAATGGAACCCGCTTCCGACTTGCGGATCTCCTCGCGCAGCGCGACTCCAGCCGTACGGGCCGACTGCATCATTTCCTTTTGCACCGGGGCCGGAATCTTGTCCCAAACGTCTTTGGAAATAACAGTGGCGCCTACCAGCTGCGCAAACTGAACGTCCAGCATATTCTTTGCGCCGCCGAACCACTGATTGCTCAACGCCACCAGTGGGGGCGCTTGAAACGCTTCGATCAGCCCGGTCTGCAGCCCAGTAAGAATGTCGGTGGCGGCCAGCGAAACCGGCAGAAAGCCGTTGGCCTTGTAGAGCTCGAACGTGGAGTTATCGCCTTGCAAAACGCACAGCTTCATGCGGCGAATGTCCGCGGGCCGCGAGGCGGGCTGTTTGGTAAAGAAGTGGACCCAGCCGGCATCGCCCCAATTCAAAACGATAAACCCGCGCTGCGCGAGTCCTTTTTCCAGGCGGTCCGATATGTGATCGCGCACGTAGTCCAGCTCTTCGTACGAATTGAGCATCATGGGAACCTGGAGCGCCGCAACAGACGCGTCGATCCCGCTAAGACCCGCGCCCGAGAGCGCCACCGCTTGCAGTTTCTTGATGCGGAGCTTCTGGACCATTTCGGGCTCGTCGCCCTGTTCACCGCCAGGATAAATCTTCAGCTCGATTTTTCCGCCCGAGGCTTTCTTCCACTCCTCGCCCATATTGAGCAGGATTTCGTCCCAGCGGGACCCCTTCGGGACCAGAGTGCCAAGTCGGATAATGGTTTGCGCGGGAAGAGATGCCGAGAGCAGCACGCAGAGCAGGACGACGCGGACCATCAGAAGCATGGTAGCGCAATCGTTTGAAGGCTTCATATTAATAAAGACTTCACACCAACCCACTCGGCTTATATAATTGCAGCCATATGCTCCCGCGAATCTTGCTCCTCCTCGCGGCCACGCTGGCCCTGCAAGCGCAGCAGACGCCGTCACCGTTAGAACATTCACCTCCCTCCGAAGCTGCTCCCGAAGACGTCCGCCTCCCCAACGGCAAATTGCAGCGCCAGGAAATCCTCAAGTACGATTATCAAAAGTCGCTTGAGGATGCCCGCGCTTTATCCAAATTGGCCGACGAGCTCAAAGTCGATATGGAGAAAAACGATTATAACGTCCTCTCACTCGCCACCTTGAAAAAGATCGACGAGATCGACCGGCTCGCCAAGCGCATCCACGACCGGCTTAAGCGCTATTGATGTGGTACGCTGGAGCGTTTAGCATCTCATCCCATGCTCCCCACACGCGAAAAAGCGCAGTTGATGAGCGCCTCCGAGATCGACCGCACACTCGTCCGGCTGGCCCATGAAATTCTTGAAAAAACGGAAGACCTGCATCAGCTCGCCTTCATCGGAATACGCCGGCGCGGTGTCCCCCTCGCGCTTCGTCTAGCGGATAAAATCAAGAACCTCGAAAACCTTGTGGTCCCGGTCGGATTTCTCGATATCAACCTCTACCGCGACGACCTTTCCACGGTCTCGGAAAAACCGGTTCACAGCGCTACCGAGATCACCTTTCCGGTTACCGGAAAAGACATCATCTTGGTCGATGACGTGCTCTACACCGGCCGCACCATTCGCGCCGCGCTCGATGCTTTGTTCGACAAAGGTCGCCCAGCGCGCGTGCAATTGCTGGTCTTGATCGATCGCGGCTGGCGCGAGCTCCCCATTGAGGCGCGCTACGTCGGCCGCATGGTCCAGACCAGCGCCATTGAGATCATTGAAGTGAAGCTCCAGGAAATCGACCAGATCGACAAAGTACTGTTAGTGGAGAAGACCTAAGGACGCGCCATGCCCAGTGGACTGTTGGGAATCGAGCCGCTGGATCGAGTCGAGATCGAAGCCATTCTCGACCGCGCCAAGAGTTTTCAGCCCCAGCAAACCGCCCGGCGCAAATCGGACCAGCTCCGCGGTCGCATGATCGTTAATCTTTTCTTCGAGGCCTCCACGCGCACGCGCACCAGTTTCGAGATTGCCGCTAAGCGCCTGGGCGCCGATGCCATCTCTATCACTGCCACCGGCTCCAGTGTGTCCAAGGGCGAATCTCTCGTGGACACGCTGAACACCCTGGGGGCCATGCACCCCGACGCGATCGTTATGCGCCACGCGGCTTCGGGCGCTCCGCACTTTCTGGCGCGCCATTTGGTGGAGACGCCCATCATCAATGCCGGCGACGGCACTCACGAACATCCCACCCAAGCGCTGCTCGACGCCCGCACTATTCTCGATCGCCGTCCTACGCTGGAAGGCCTGCGTGTCGCCATCATCGGCGATATCGCGCACAGCCGCGTCGCCCGCTCCAACATGTATCTTCTCTCTAAATTCGGCGCGCAAATCGTGCTCTGCGGACCAGCCACTTTGTTGCCGCCCGAACTTGCGCAGCTCGCGCCCGGAGTCACTCTGACACATAAAATCGAAGACGCTATTCGCGGCGTCGACGTCATCATGATGCTCCGCGTCCAATTGGAGCGCCAGCACGAACCCGGGTTTTCCGCGAACGAATATTTTCAGTTTTATGGATTGCGGCTCGAACACATGAGCCTAGCGAAGCCCGACGCCATCGTCATGCATCCCGGCCCCATCAATCGCGGCCGGGAGATCTCGTCCGAAGTGGCCGATTCGCAGCGCTCCGTCATTCTCAATCAGGTGGAAAATGGGATTGCGGTGCGCATGGCCGTGCTCGAACGTATCCTAGGGAATTAGTCTCCGGTATTGATCTAAAATGTCGAAACTTGTCATTCGCAACGGCCGCGTGATGGACCCCGCCAGCGGTCTCGACGCAGTCCGCGACGTCGCTATCGAAGACGGCCGCATCGCGGCAATTGGCGGTGATCTAGCGCTTTCAGGCGCCAGCGAGCTGGACGCCTCGGGACTCATCGTGGCGCCGGGCTTCATCGACATGCACGTCCATCTGCGCGAGCCTGGCTTTGAGTACGCCGAGACCATCGAGAGCGGATCGCGCGCCGCTGCGGCCGGAGGCTTCACTTCCATCTGCTGCATGCCCAACACGTCGCCGGTGAACGACAGCGCCACGGTTACCAGTTACATCAAGGAGCGCGCCGAGCGCCACGCCATCGTCAACGTCTTTCCCATCGGCGCCATTACCAAGAACAGCGCCGGAGAAGAGCTCGCCGCCATTGGATTGATGAAAGCTGCCGGCATCGTCGCCATTTCCGACGACGGCCGCCCGGTGATGAACGCCCGCGTCATGCGTCGTGCCATGGAAACCGCGCGATCCTTCGGCCTGCCTGTCATCGATCATTGCGAGGACCTGCACCTTAGCGCCGGCGGCGACATGAACGAAGGCGTCGAAAGCGTGCGACTAGGCCTGCGTGGCATTCCGGCCGCTTCCGAAGACGTCATGGTGGCCCGCGATATCCTGCTGGCCGAGCTAACCGGCGCCCGCTTTCACGTAGCGCACATCTCATCCAGGCATTCCGTGGAAATGGTGGCCTTCGCAAAAGCCCGCGGCTTGCCCGTCACCTGCGAAGCCACTCCACATCACTTTGCTCTCGCCGACAACGCGATGCCGCCCTACGACAGCAACTACAAAATGAAACCGCCGCTGCGCTCCACCTGCGACCTCGATGCTGTCACGGAAGGCATTGTTTCGGGCGCCGTGGACGCTATCGCCACCGACCACGCGCCGCACGCCGGAAGCGAGAAAATGCAAGAGTTCGAGAAGTGCCCGTTCGGCATCCTCGGTCTTGAAACCGCGCTCGGCCTCACGCTCGATCGCTTGGTCCACACCGGCAAAATTACGCTGATGCGCATGCTGGAGCTGTTCACCACCGGTCCTGATCGGGTGCTCAATCTGAATCGCGGACGGCTCGCGATCGGCTCGCCCGCCGACATCACCATCTTCGACACCCAGCGTGTTTGGACGTATGACGTCAACCGCTCGGCTTCCAAAAGCCGCAACTCGCCTTTTCACGGTCACAGCTTTCGCGGTGGCCCCGTCGCGACCATCGTGGGCGGCAAAGTCGTGTGGATAATGGATGGTCTGGCCCTCGCCAGCCTGGACGCTGCCAGCCGGGATCTCTCTAGAGCCTCGCAATAGAGTACAGTTACAAGTGACTTGAATCCTTCCTATCGACCCCGGGAAATCACCGGCCCCAGGACTCGTGCGGGCTGCCTCTGGTATGCGATCGTCGCGGTGGTGTTGTTCGTCGCGGCCCGCTGGCTGTGTTCCTGGGCGATCGACTATCAATGGTGGAAGGAAATGGGCCAGTTGCACACCTGGTTCAGTATCTTGGCCTATAGCCTGATCCCCACGACCGGCGCCACCATCCTCGCCTTCATCGTTTTCTGGATCGCCCACACGCTCGCGCTCAAGCGTTCCCACACACGGCTCTCCGATCACCCCCTCTACGCGCGAATCACAGCCCTCGCAATCTTTTTCATCGCCCTGGCAATCTCGCTCGCCACACTGGACACTTGGACGGTCGTTCGATATTTCGGCGGCCGCGATTTGGGCGGCGCAGCCACTGCCTGGCGCGATCCGGTCTTCGATAATCCGTTGTCGTTTTATCTCTTCAAGATTCCGTTTTACTCCGACCTGCTCGGGCTCGTGCTCGGCATCGTCGTCGTGGGAGCCCTGATCTACTGGGTCGCGGAGCGCGGCTGGCAAGTCCGCGGCCGCGTCGGCGATTGGAGGAACGTCCAGGAGATCAGCCTCAGCGAGATGGGCCTCTCGGGCGCGTTGCAGAGCAATTTCCTGAAGGGTCTCGGCGCAGTTTTTCTGCTCGCCATGGCCGCGCGCTTCTTCCTGGCCCGCTACGGTCTGTTGCTCAATGAGCACGGCAGCTTCATGGTCGGTGTCGACTACATCGATCAGAATATCGTGCTCCCGTTGCAGTGGTTGCAAATCGCCGGTTGCGTAGTCGCGGCGATTGCGTTGGCGGCATCGCGATGGCGAACGGCGCTAGTAGTGCTAGTGGGCGCAATTTTGGTGCGCAATGTCATTCCGTCCGCGGTCGGCGCTTTCTATGTGCGTCCCAATGAGATTTCGATCGAGCGGCCGTTTATCCAGCGGCATATCGCCGCAACACGCTCGGCATTTGGCATCGATGACCGGACCAGCGAGGTGAATTTCGCCGCGCAACCCGAAGAGCGCATCGATTTCAAGCAGCACCAGCCGTTGCTCGATAACGTGCGCCTATGGGATTGGCACGCCTTCCACGACGCTATCACGCAACTGCAGCCCTACCGGCCATACATCTACACCGACACCGACGTCGATCGATATACCGTAAATGGCCAGCTCCGCCAGATGATGCTGTCGCCGCGCGAGCTGGATCTCACGCAGTTGGGCGAAGCCGGCGGGCGCTGGATCAATTCGCACTTCATTTACACCCACGGCTACGGAATCGTGATGGCAGAGGCCAACACCGTTTCGCCGAACGGCCTGCCGGAGCTGATTATTAAGGATGCGCCTCCGGTCATCAGCCTCCCCGGGCTGAAGCTCGCGCGCCCCGAGCTCTACTATGGCGAGAACGTGCAAGACCCGGTGTTCGTTCACACCGCGCAAGCCGAATTCGATTATCCTTCCGGCGACCGCAACGTGGAAACTCATTACGACGGCAAAGGCGGATTTCCGATTTCTTCGCTGCTACTCCGCACCGCCGCCGCCGTGGAGCACGAAGACTTCAACATCCTGCTCACCGGCTATCTTACGTCCGACAGCCGCATGATGATTCGCCGGAACATAACGGCGCGCCTGAATGCACTGGCCAATTTCCTGACTTGGGATCCCGATCCCTATCTCGTTCTCACGGACGCGGGGCGCCTGGTCTGGATCATCGATGGCTACATGACGTCGAACCTGCATCCCTATTCGGCGCACGTCGGTCTGGAGAACCTCGGCGAGGTCAATTATATTCGCAACTCCGTAAAGGCCACGGTGGACGCCTACGACGGCACGGTGCACTTCTACGTTTTCGATCCTGGCGATCCGCTTTTGCAGGCCTACCGGAACCTGTTCCCCGACTTGTTCGAGCCATCTTCGGCAATGCCCGCCGATCTGCGCCGCCACGTCCGTTATCCGGAACTGATTTTTCGCGTGCAAGCCGACATCTATCGTCTGTTTCACATGCGCGACGCCGACACGTTCTACAACAAATCCGACGCCTGGGATACCGCGAAGTTCACCAACGAACAAGGCGGCACGCCGGGACCGCTGGCGCCCACCTACGTAGTGGCGACGCTGCCCGGTGAAACCAAGCCAGAGTTTCTCCTGATGACTCCGTTCACGCCGCGCAATCGCGATAACCTGATCGGACTCATGATGGCGCGCTGCGATGGAGAACATTTAGGCGAGAAAGTGGTTTTGCTTCTTTCCAAGCAGGAAATCATCCTGGGTCCCATGCAAATAGAAGCGCGGATCAATCAGGACCAAAATATCTCGAAGGATCTGACCCTGTGGAATCAGCAAGGCTCGCAAGTTCTGCGCGGCCAGATGCTGGTGCTGCCGATGGGCCAGACATTTCTATACGTCGAGCCGATCTACATCCAGGCTTCGCAAGCCAAAATGCCGCAATTGAAAAAGGTCGCGCTGGCCATGGGAAACAACCTGGTGTACGCCGACACCTATCAGCAAGCGCTGGCGCAACTGGCGGGCGAACAATTACCGGCAACGCCTGAAGCCCCGCCTGCGGGGCAGCCCACGACATCGTTAACTGCGGCCGCGCCCGCGCCTTCTTCGGCCCAACCCGATTCGCGAATAGTACAAATTCGGCAGCATCTCGAACGCTATCGCCAATTGGTTTCGCAAGGGAAGCTTTCCGAGGCCGGCAAGGAACTGGAAGCCATCCAGAGCTTAGTGGGCCAATAGCCGTTCCGTGTATTCCCAAAGCCGCTCGGCTACGGCATCGTCCTGCGCGACTTTCGACGGTTCCACAGGCTTGCACTTGTAGAAATAGAGGCCCGTGGTTTTGGCCACATCGTCCGAGGAAGCCAAGTACACGATCGTCTCCGCTCCCTTCTCGGGGGTGATGGCAAAAACTTTCATCAGTCCGATCATGCGCGCCATCGCGCCGCCGCTCTCATCGCCAAAGCGGGTCTTGACGAATCCCGGATGCAAACTGTTCGTGGTGACACCGGTTCCAGCCAGCCGCCGTGCCAGTACTCGAGTGAACAGGATATTGCAGAGCTTCGAGCGAGAATAAGCAGGAAACGATTTGTAGTCGTGCTCGTATTGCAGATTGTCGAAATCGAGCGTGACGCGATAGTGAGCATGCGAAGAGGTGTTGGCGATCCGCGACGGGGCCGAGGCGATCAGCCGCTCTTTCAAGCCATCTGTCAGCACGAAGTATGAGAGATGATTGGTGGCGAGGGTGAGCTCCAGGCCGTCATCGGTCACCTGACGTTTTCCAAACATCGCGCCAGCATTGTTGATCAGCACGTCGATGCGCGGCTCGGCCGCGGCGATCTCCTTCGCAACCCTCGTTAACTCGGCCAACCGCGAGAGATCGCCGTAATGAACGCTGTGTTTCGCGCCGGGAGCAATTTTCCGGAGACGGGCGACAGCCGACTCTCCGCGGCTTTGGCTGCGGGCCACCAAAACGATGCGCGCACCCATTCCGGCCAGTCTTTCCGCGGCCACTTGGCCAATGCCGGACGTGCCGCCGGTGATAACCACTACTTTTCCTTGCATGGCTTCCCGCCAGTGTACCCTAAGTGGGGATGCGCATCGGAACCATTTTCGTAACTGCTTGGCTGTTGACGGCGTGCCACAAGGAGGCGCCCAAGCCGGTCATAGTTCCGCAAGTCTTTCGCGCGAGGTTCCAAACATCGCAAGGCGATTTTGTGGTTGAGGCGTACCGGGCCTGGGCGCCGCACGGCGTGGACCGCTTCCATGAACTGCTCCTGATGCATTACTTCGATCAGGGCCGCTTCTTCCGCGTCGTGCCTGGTTTCATAGCGCAATTCGGCGTGCATCGCGATTTCGACGTCCACGGGAAATGGCGTGAATATTTCATCGCGGACGATCCTCCGCAACAGAAGAACTTGCGTGGAACGCTGGCCTACGCGATGTCCGGACCCGGCACTCGGGCCACCGAAATCTTCATCAATCTGGCCGACAATCCGGCGCTCGACCAGCAGGGCTTCGCTCCCTTCGCCAAAGTCGTCGAGGGCATGAATGTGGTGGACAAATTCTACGCCGGCTACGGCGAGATGCGGCCTGAAGGCAAGTACATCGATCCCGCCCGGGTGGAAGGGGAAGCGAATGAGTATCTGGTCCAACGGTTTCCGAAATTGGACTTCATTCTGCGAACCGAGATTTTGCCGTAAACGAAACAATCTCGCCCTGTAACCATCAACTAACTGGTGAGCAAGCGCACAAAGTACATCCTGGCCGGAATCGCGGGTTTCGTCGTAGTAGTGGTGGTGGGAGCCTATCTCGCAGCCTCGGTGATTGCCAAGCGATTCGAACCCCAGCTGCGTGCGCAGGCCATCAAGTACCTGCAGGATCGCTTCCACAGCGAAGTTGAAATCGGATCTCTGCACATCAACCGCCCCAAGATGTCCACCATCCAGATCCTGCTGCGGCGCGGGCGCGGGGCAATCGTGGCCGTGGAGGGGCAGGGAATTACGATGCGATTCGGCGGCGACCGCAGCCGGCCGCCCATGTTCGCGATCAAGAAGCTGTTCTTCACGGTCGATTTGGAAGTGCTCGTTGCGCCTACGAAATCGGTCAACTTCGTCTCCATCGACGGCATGGAAATAAACATTCCGCCCAAAGAGGAACGGCCAGCCCTACTAAAACAAGGCAGCGGCGATGAAAGGTCCAACTCTGGAGTCGAGTTCCAGAATGTCCAGGTCAGAGATGCCGTGCTGACGCTGCTGCCGAGCGATGCCAGCAAGCCGCCACTCCGATTCCATATCGCACGTCTGCATCTGAAATCAGTGGGCGCTAATTCCGCTTCGCGCTACGATGCCGACCTCACGATTCCTAAGCCGCCGGGCACCATACTAAGCAGCGGCGATTTCGGGCCTTGGAACGCAACTTCGCCGGGCGACACGCCGCTCAAGGGCGATTATACTTTCGACAACGCCGACCTTGGCATCTTCAAGGGGATCGCAGGAACGCTCTCTTCGAAGGGTACGTTTGACGGCGCGCTGGATTCCGTCAACGTGCGGGGCACGACGTACGTTCCCAACTTCCGCTTGAAGATGTCGGGCAATCCGCTGCCACTCTCCACCACCTTCGAAGCCTTGGTGGACGGGAGCAACGGCAATACGACGCTGCAACCGGTGCGGGCGACGCTCGGCCACACCAATTTCACCACTGCAGGCGCAGTGATTAAAAACGATCAATACTCGAAGCGCAGCATCACCCTCCAAGTTAAGATGCCGAACGGCGATATGCACGACCTGCTGCTACTGGCGATGAAGGGCCCGCCTTTCATGGAAGGCATGATCAACATGCAGTCGAGCATCGACATTCCACCGTTGAACAGTACGGTGAAGGAGAAGCTTGTGCTCGACGGCTCGTTCGACGTGAAAAATGCCAAGTTTCTCAAGTCCACGATTCAGAACCAGATCGATCAGCTGAGCCGGCGCGGGCAGGGCCAGCCGAAGAACGAAGAGATCGATCAGGTGATTTCCACAATGCAAGGTGAGTTCCATTTGGAAAATCAAGTGATGACCTTTCGATCGCTGGCTTTTGAGGTGCCGGGCGCCGACGTCTCGGTTACGGGAAACTACGATATGTCAAACGACATGTTGGACTTTCACGGGGCGGTGAAGCTGGACGCGAAGCTGTCGCAGACCATGACAGGCTGGAAGCGTTGGCTTTTAAAACCGGCCGATCCGTTCTTTGCTAAGAACGGCGCGGGGACGTTCGTGAAAATCAAAATTGAAGGCAGCTCGCACCAGCCGAAGTTTGGACTGGATCGTTGATCCGCCTTATTCCAACCCAGCCGTTTTGAGCATCTCCAGAAACTGTCTCTGGGTCCGCATATCGATCGCCTCGGCTACCAGCTTTCCATCGCGGTCGTATACGAAGCTTTTCGGAATACCCTCCACGTGGAAAAGATCGTTCACTTTACGCCCCGGATCCAAGAGCACCGGATAGGTAAGCTTTTGTGCGGCGACAAACGGCTTCACCTTGGCAGCGTCTTCGTCGGAGATGGCAAGAACCACCAGGCCACGCGAGCGGAACCGCTGGGAGAGAGATTCCAGATCGGGCAGTTCCTTGCGGCAAGGGGGACACCAGGTGGCCCAGAAATTCACTAGCACCACCTTGCCAGTGAGGGCGCGCAAGTGCCATTGCTTTCCGCCCAGATCCGTCAGCGTGAAATCGGCGTTCTGGCGGCTGCGATCGTCGGCTTCCAGCTTGTCCATAGCGGCGGAAAATTGCGGATCGTTCACGGACACCGTCACGTGCTCATAGCGCACTAACTCCGCCAGAGTCATGTATCCTGATGCGACCGGCTGTTGGTGCAATGCTTCCGCCAATGTCGTTGCAACTTCCTGCAAAGTGTCGTGACCGGGATCGCCCTCGGTCACCAGGTCAGCAAGCTCCTCGGCGAGCGGCTCCTTTTTCGCCGTGGCTGGCAATTGCCGGATCTCCAGAGCCAACTGTCGGGTGACTTTGACGCGCTCGATGTCGGCAAGCTGCCGAAGTTGATGCAATCGTGTTTCGATCTGCTGGGAACTCAGGAGAAGCAGCGCAATTGCGATCGGTCTCAAAACGACTCCATGATCTTGGCCGAAAGAGCAGTACTGATCCAGAGTAACAAGGACGCACCGCCGATGAGCTTTGCGGGAAGCGGTCGCAATGCATTTTCGGACAGGACCCTGCGATGAATGCGCCATTGAAAAGCGAGGGCCACCATTAATAACGCCATTTTGAACCAGAAAACAGGGTTGTCGTACCATTTTGTGGCTTGCGCCGTAAACATTAGAGGTCCTGTGACTAGCAGCAGAGCGATACCGGTCCGGGTCCAGGGCAAGAGGGCACGGGCGAATTCCGCGACGGGCTGACGCCGCATCGCACGGCCAAGCAATGCCATGTTAATCAGGAACGAGCGGTCCCGCGAATAACGCCAGGCCGACCAAATGAGTAATTTCGACCAGCGGGAAAAGGACACGGGAGCTGCGCAGCGCTTCGGCGACCGGCGTCTGTTCGATCCAAACGAAAGCTTCGCAAAAATCCATACTCAGCGGCTCAGTTCGTAGCCGATGGCGCGGCCTGCCGCAATCACAGAGATCCAACACACGATGGATACGGCGCCGGCGATACGTGCGCGGGCGGGCGTAAACCTAGCGGAATCCCACTGAATGGCGCTGCGGTAGATGCCGTAATGAAAGAGCAAAGCGTTCAGACCGGCAAGCGCGAGAAACAGAAGTTTCCAGCGGAAAAATGTGCTGCGATAGAGCTTGATTGGCTCGGCCCAAGCCAATAGTAAGCCAGTGATGAGCATGAAGGCGAATCCGAAGAAAGTCCAGGGAAGGACCTGTGCGATGACGCTCGAGACCGGCTGGCGGCGCATACCGAAGCCGAGCAGCCGCAGGTCGACCACTACGATGGTGCCCGCGAGAAGAATGATCCCGACGCAGTGCAGATCATCGAGAATTGGAAACACCCAGACAGACTCGCGGATGGCAATACTCGCCGGCGTCTGAAAGATCCACTGGCAAATGCTAAGCATGCACAGCCTGCTCGAGCAAGAGCGCGCCGATCAATGCGAGTCCAACGTAGATGCACAGCAGAAAGCGCGGTCCACTTAGGCGGCGGTGCGCCAGTCGGCCGAGGAAGGTTGCGATCAGAGCCAGTGGAAGCGAAACCAGAAAGTATCCACTGACCACGCGAGTCCACAGACCGGTAAATGCATAGCCAACCATTCCCCCGATGCTAGCGATTAGAAAATATCCTTGCAACGTGGCCCGAAATTGCGCGGGAGTCCAGCGGCGTAGGACGCCATAGATGACTAGCGGCGGTCCGTTCATGCCGTATGCCCCTCCTAGAATACCGGCGCTGAAGCCGAACAGAGGGGCGAGACGATCGTTGGGGAGCACGCGGTGAGTTCGGCTGACAAGTGAATAAATCGCAAAAAGGATGATGAAAAGACCGAGAATGGCTTTGACGATGGATTCCGGCACGGTCTTCAGCATCAATAATCCCAGGGGAATTCCAAACAACGTGGAGACCACTAGCCAGCCAGCGCTGCGGAAGTGGATATTTCGCCAATCCTGAATCACCACGATGACGGCCACGGTGATTGACACTAGCACGGACAAAGGCGCGGCCACTTCCACCGGCAACACCAGCGCAAGAAGAGGAACTGCGACCAGGGCTTCTCCAAATCCGATGGTAGAACGAACGAAGGTGGCGAGGAACAGAACAGCGAGGACCGCAAACGTGGTCAAGCTTGTGAGGGGCGGGATCACGCCGCTGTGAAGATGCGCCGGCTCGCATCGATTTTGGAGTAGATGAGCGCGCCGGCGACGCAGAGCGCGGAGGTGACGAAAAACGGAACGTCCCAGCCGAAGTCCTTCACCAGGTATCCGAGCAGCGCGGGTGAGATGGCGCCGCCGATGTTGCCGAACATATTCATGACGGATGCGGTGCAGCCGGCAAAGTCGCCACCGATATCCAGCGGGATGGCCCAGGAGACGCCGACGGTCAATTCCAATCCGCCAAATGCCAGGCAACTGAACGCGACGCACAGCTTGGGATCGTGGGTCAGTGTCGCTGGAAGAATTCCAACGGCCGCGATGATGAAGCCCGCGATGCCAACGATACGGCGGGCGTAGGTGACGTTGCCGGTGCGTCGCAGAAAGAGATCGGAGAACCAGCCGCCGGCGAGGTCGCCGAGAGTGCCTGCCAGCAGCGGAAGACTGGCGTAAAAACCCATCTGTTTGAGGTCGAAGCCGCGATGGCTGTTCAAATAGGTTGGGAACCAATCCAGGTAGACGGCGAGCGCGTACTGGTAGCAGAAATACATCAGAGCCAGTTGCCAGACGGTGCCGCTCGACAAGATGCGGCGCCAGGGCACACGCACTCCCACTTGCTGGCGAGGACCGCCGGTGGTGGATTGAATCAGCTCGAGCTCGGCAGGATTAACGCCGCGATGCTGCTCGGGAGTGTCGCGGTAGTAGAAGAACCAGACGGCGGACCAAACCAGCCCGAGCCCCGCGAACGCGAGGAAGGGCGAGCGCCAACCGTAGAGCACGATCATCCAAACCACCAGCGGCGGCGTGACGGCTGCCCCGAGCCGCGAGCCGGCGTGCGTGATACCTTGCGCGAAGCCCCGCTCGGCGGGCAGCATCCAGCGCGAAAGCGATCGCGTGGCGATAGGGAAAGCGCCTGATTCGCCGACACCGAAGATGAAGCGGATCACGACCATGGAGGTGGCGCTCCAGGCGAGCGTGGTGAGGCAGGTGAATACACTCCACCACGTGACGATGATCGCGAGTGTGCGGCGCGGGCCGATTTTGTCGCCGAACCAGGCGCTGGGGATTTGGAAGAGCGTGAAGCCCAGGCGGAAACTGGCGAGGATCCAACCGGCGGTGATGAGCGAGAAGCCGAGATCTTTGCGGATGAGGGGCATGGCCGACGCGATGATGGTGCGGTCCATGTAGGTGATCATGTAGATCGCCACCGTCATGGCGAGCACGACGTGGCGGACGCGGGTGGGGCGGAGGGTGCGTGGCTTAGGCGGCGGCGTGGGGAGGGTCTGCGGGACGGGAGGCATCATCGGCGTGGACGATCCGAAGGGGCATCATATCAGACGGGTGGGAGGTTGCTAGTTATTGGTTGTTGGTTGTTAGTTGTTGGTGGATGGCCGAGCGGCGTCAAAATAGAGTGATGTTGACGGTCCTGGCGCGCCTCGCTGCAGCCTGCCTCAAAACGCCCCAGCGCGCGGCTTGGCTTGCGCGACTCCCGGAAACGCTCGCGGAGCTAGAATGGCGTTGGTCGCTCACGCTCGATAGTCCATTCGAGAACGCCGAGGCGAGCTGCGCGTGGGTGGCGCCGGTGATGCTCGCTGACGGAACGCACGCGGTACTAAAGCTCGGCATGCCGCATATGGAAGCTGAGCACGAGATCGAGGGCCTGCGGTTCTGGAACGGCGATCCAACGGTGCGCCTTCTCCAAGCCGATGATGAACTTGGGGCCATGCTCCTGGAGCGCTGCGAGCCAGGTACGGCACTACACACGCTGGCTGAGCCCGAGCAAGATCTCGTGCTCGCTCGGCTACTCGCGCGCTTGTGGCGGAGGCCTGCAGCTCCGTATGCTTTCCGCCCGCTGTCGCTAATGACTGCGTATTGGAGCCGCGAGACTTTGGTGGATGCCGAGCGCTGGCCTGATGCGGGCGTGGTCCGTGAGGGTTTACGTCTCTTTACGGAATTGACGCAAAGTTCGGCTGACGACGTGCTGCTGGCAACCGATCTGCACGCCGGAAACGTACTCCGCGCGCATCGAGAGCCATGGCTCGTCATTGACCCGAAGCCCTTCATTGGCGATCCCGCCTATGACGCGACGCAGCACTTGCTGAATTGCAAAACTCGAGTGCATTTGGACCCGCGCGTGACCATCCGGCGTTTTGCGGACCTACTCGGCGTCGATGACGAGCGCATTCGCCTGTGGATGTTCGCCCGCGCCGCGGCACAGCCACGCGAGAACTGGAACAACGATTGGCTAACGGAACTGGCGCGGGCACTGGCTTCCTAGACGTGAGGGAGCGGGGGCTCAGGGGGCCTGAGGAGGACCTTCAAAGACAGATACGCTGGCTCCTGTTTCGGTGTACGTCGCTAAGATGTTCCCAAACAAGGTATCGAGGACGACGACGTCGCCCTGTGTGTCGCTGAAGTAGGCCCTCCCGCCATCTTGAGACAAGCTAAAGGTTCGACCAACCGTCGTAGGCAAGCCTGAAGTGAACTGGTTGGCGACTGTGCGTGTTGTAAGATCGAAAACCGTCAGGGACGCTCCCACGTTCCAGAAGAGCCGGGTCCCATCTGGGTGGATAGCCACTGCGCTGGTGGAGCCCGGGTAACCAGCGTTCGATCCTGGTGGATAAGTCGACGCAGAGAGGTCGGCCGTCCCGCTGAGGACGTCGTAATAAGTAATCATTCCCCCGTTGCTAAGAAGATACGCGGTGGATCCATCGGGAGCCATGAGCAGCGCGGTGGGGGCATATTTCAGCGCGAACGTAGACTTGACGGTTCGGGCAGCAGCGTCAAAAATCACCAGGGCGCCGTTGTTCCCGGAAGAGTCCGATGAAAAATAGCTGAAGCCCTCGAACGCCGTCATGCCGTCGGGAGTGAAGACGATCCCCACGGGTGTAGCGGTCGGGGGAACCGAGGGCGTGAGGATAGTTGCGGCCACGGTTTGAGCGCTGAGGTCGGCGATGGAGACTTCCAGGCCACCATTCGCCACCCATGCTTCACTGGCAGATCCCATTATGGTTGGCCGCACGCCGAAGGGGCCCGCCGTGCTAGGAACCACGACTTGGCTCACAGTCGCGAAGTTCGTCATGTCGACGGCCACGAGGCTATCGCCTAGGCCGTCCAGGAAAATCATTCTCGGATCCGGGGGAGCGACCGGCTGTACGGTGGTCAAGTCTTCGTGAACCGCGGTTGCTAATCTTGGTTGATATGGCTGCTCGTAGCGGTCTTGCCCATTGGGATATTGACCGTAGAATGCGTCCAGCACCTCGTTTACCGGGGAGAATTGAGTAGCTGAAGACATGGCAAGTGGGAAGCCGCAGAAACCCATAATGGGCTCGTTGAGGCCAGGCTCGTTGGGTATCACAAGATAGAAAAGAGGTGGGTAGTGACAACGTCTGACAGACCATAATAGCGTCTTAACCCCGTCTCCGACGACGACTTCGTACTGGAGTTCTGTGATAATGCTCCAGCCGTCTGTGCCTGTAATAACGCGGGCTGGGATGGTATATATCACATTCGGTGAAATCGGTCCGTTTTGCGCAGACAAAGCGCCTGCCAGGAGAAGGAATAGACAGAGACGTCTCACTGGAGCACCACCGATTGGCTGACCCAACTGGAGTTGAGTAGAATTCCATTCGCGGCGAGACCATTCGTGAATGAGCTTGCCTTATTCACGCCGAGGGTTCCGATAATCAACTCAGCATAAGATCCATCGAGGATCCTGTAGCTTGACGGCAGGTTCGCTAGGCTGTCCGCGGAAATGGTGAAGGTGCTGGCGCCCGGCGGGGCGAGGCACTGGACCTCCACCGTGGAGTTGGTGGCGGCTGCATAGGCGTAAAGAAGAATTGCCGTCGGTGCCGCAGTGTCCCCAGGCGTGAACGTGAGGGCTAGGGGAGAACTCCTCGGAACAACGATGATCGCGTTGGGCCGGCTCCAGGAAGGCGGCGGCTCGGGATTGATGGCCAGAACCTTTTGGTTGGCACCGCCGGGATCGATGGTGAAACTCGCGCCGGTGCTCAAGGGGTTCAGACCGACGGAAGTTGAATCGATCGTCCCTCCCACGGCGTTTGAGTAGAACGAATTAGCGGAGCTGCTTATAGTCAGAGACTGCGCGCCGTTCTTATAGGTCTGATTGGGCTGTGGACTGAGGCTGGCGCTTGCGGGAAGTGCTCCAGGGAGGCTCTTTGTAAGGAAGGAGCTGCCTGAGGTTTGATGAACGAGGCAGGCGCCAGCCGGCGGATAGGACATATAGGGATCGAAGTTGAAGGGCGAATTGGGGCGCGTGTAGAACCGCGAGTAGACGTTGTCTACGACCATGGTAGTAGGGGGCGCTGTCTCGATGTTGTCGATGGTATTCACCTGCTCCAGATGGATAAAGGCTTGCGTTCCCGGAGTGCGGACCAGTTTCGAAAGAGGATTGCCTGGGTCGTTGCAGGTAGTGGCGCCCGGCGCCGCGATGGCCATGGTCGTGGTGTTGGAGACCACGCCCCCGGCATTAATCGACACCGGGACCCAGCAACCGAGCGGCACATTGGCTGGGAAGCGTTGCGACAATTTGATCGAGCCCCGGAGCAGCACGGGGCGCGTCCCGAATACAGGTTCTTCGCCACTTGCCCGCCGATAGTGATCGTCATCGGAGTCGACACGTTTCCAGTGGTGGGCGGTTCGTTATCGGGAAACGTAACCGGTCCCAGTCCTGTGCCCCAAATGACAACCGTTCCCCCAGGGACTGCGGGAGCCGCGAGAGAATTCAGTTGATCATTGCTTGCGGTGATAAAGTTTTGAACGATGCCCGGTCCATAGCCGCCTCCTGAGATGGCAAACACCCCGGGCGCCGAGTCGGCGATCTGGATCGTGATCGCGTTGCTTTTCTGCGATTGATACGTCAGCCGCAACGTAGCCAGGCCGGCCGTCACCGTGGAAGGCATCACCGCGTTCACTTGGGTAGGCGCTACGAAGATCGGGAAGGTCTGGGTGACAACGCCGTTCTGTGTGACGCTCATTGAAACTCCACCAAGCGTTGAAGCGAGGGGAAACGTTGGCCCAGGGCTTTTGGCAGGACCGAGATTCTCACCGAAGACAGTGAAGATACTGCCGCGCGCGATAGGAGCGTTGGGCAGACCGAAGGGCGCATACGATGCCGCGTTTACGGCCTCGCGGAAGTAAATAATGGCTGTTGGCCGAACAGGGCGCTGGCCGCGAGGAATAAGATCGCAAGGCGCATTCGGCTATTTTACAGGATCACACAGCTACCGAACGGTTGGCGTTCAGAAAGCGAGCTAGGTACGGAGCTGTGCGGCTCTCACGCATTGCGGACACCTGTGCGGGCGTTCCGGACGCAACCACGCGGCCACCCTCCTCGCCTGCGCCCGGCCCGATATCAATGATGTAATCGCTGGCCGCGACGACGCGCATGTCGTGCTCCACAACAATTACGGTATTGCCCGATTCGACCAGCCCGTCGAGCTGCGCGACCAGCTTCTCGACATCGGAGGGATGCAAGCCCGTGGTTGGTTCGTCGAGAATATACAGAGTATTTCCTCGCTGAATTCGCTGCAGTTCGGTGGCGAGTTTGATTCGCTGGGCCTCACCACCCGAGAGTTCGGTGGCTGGCTGGCCGAGCCGCAAATAGCCCAAGCCGACTTCGCGCAGAACGTTCAGGGCGCGGAGCACCTGGGGCTCGTCAGCAAAGAATTCGCAGGCCGCGTTCACCGTCAATCCCAGCACATCGGCGATGGTTTTATCCCGGTACTTGATTTCCAAAGTTTTGGCGTTATAGCGAGCGCCATGGCAAGTTGGGCAGGGCGCATAGACGCTGGGGAGAAAGAGCAGTTCGACGAATACGAAGCCTTCGCCCTCGCAGGTTTCGCAGCGGCCCTGACGAACGTTGAAGGAAAATCGGCCAGCACCATAATGACGGGAGCGCGCCGCTTTGGTGGCGGCGAATAATTTGCGGACATGATCGAAGAGGCCCGTGTAGGTGGCGAGGTTAGACCGCGGTGTGCGTCCAATGGGCTTTTGATCCACGCGCACCAGGCGCTTGATGGCTTCCATTCCTGAGGCGATATGACCGCCAATCGTGATCGGTTCGCGCCGCTCCAGTTCTTCGACTTCCACCTCATCGGAAGCGACCTTCTGGCCAAGACGTTCCCCCACCAGTTCCACCAGCGCCTGACTCACCAGACTCGATTTGCCGGATCCGGAAACGCCGGTCACAGTCGTAAACACTCCCAAAGGAAAAGCCACGTCCAGATTGTTCAGGTTATTGCGAGTGACACCGCTGAGGCGCAGCCAGCCTTTGGGAGAGCGCGGCGTGCGCGCTGGGATGGGCTGATGTCCGAAAAGATGCAATCGAGTTTGGGATTGCTGTACGTGTTCAAGGCCCGGGGGCGGCCCGCTGTAAAGCACGAATCCACCTTGCTCGCCGGCGGCCGGTCCAATATCGACGATCCAGTCAGCGCGACGGATAACGTCGAGATCATGTTCGACGACAAATAACGAATTGCCGGAGGCCTTCAATTGATCGAGCGCGGCAAGCAGGGCCTCCGTGTCGGCGGGATGAAGACCTGCGGACGGCTCGTCGAGGACATATACGACGCCGAACAAATTCGAGCGGACCTGTGTGGCCAGCCTCAAACGCTGAAGCTCGCCTGGGGACAGCGTGGGGGTGCTGCGCTCCATCGAAAGATAGCCCAGCCCGAGATCGAGCATGACACTAATTCGTCCGACCAGATCCTGAGCGATGCGCTGCGCGACCAGCGCCTTTTCGGGATGCTCGACGGCCCACTTCGTAATCGTGCCGGATGTTCCCTCCGCAGTTGGCCGCAGAATGCCGGTAAGCCGGATCAAAGGCATCGCGGACATTTCGGCAATATCGAAACCTGCGAATTTGACCGAGAGCGACTCTCGGCGAAGGCGCTTGCCATGGCAGAGCGGGCATTCGGTGCTTACCAGGAATTGTGAAACTCGTTTCCTGGTCAACGCGCTTTGAGTGGTGGCAAAAGTATGGAGGACGTAACGCTTGGCGCCGGTGAAAGTGCCTTGATAACTGGGCTCCTCCTTGCGCTTCAGAGCTCGTCGTGTTTCGGCCGGAGTGAAGCCGGCGTACACCGGGACTGTGGGCTGCTCGTCGGTGTAGAGAATCCAATCGCGATCTTTCTTGGGAAGGTCGCGCCACGGACGATCGACATCGTAGCCGAGCGAGACGAGAATATCGCGCTGATTTTGACCACCCCAAGCGGTCGGCCAAGATGCGATGGCGCGTTGACGAATGGTCAGCGAATCGTCGGGGACCATGGAGCGCTCCGTCACATCGTAGATTCGACCGAGCCCATGACATTGCGGGCAGGCTCCTTCGGGTGTGTTGGTCGAGAACGACTCGGCCTCGAGATGCGGCTGGCTGTGCGGGTAAGTTCCGGCGCGTGAATACAGCATGCGAAGCAGATTGGATAACGTCGAGACGCTGCCAACCGAAGAGCGCGTGGTGGGCGAGCCGCGCTGTTGTTGGAGCGCGACGGCCGGGGGCAAGCCGTCGATTGCGTCGACTTCTGGGACGCCCATCTGATCGAAGAGCCGCCGGGCGTAGGGCGCCACGGATTCCAGATAGCGGCGTTGCGCTTCCGCGTAGAGCGTGCCGAAGGCGAGCGAGGATTTGCCGGAGCCGGACACGCCCGTGAAGACGACGAGGGCATCTCTGGGAATATCGAGATCGATGTTCTTGAGATTGTGTTGACGCGCGCCGCGCACGTGAACGAATCCGGGCAAGGTTCTCCGCATGTGGGCCGTCATCTGTATGATGCACGACGGCGCGAGAAGCTTCAATGGAAGGGACGGTGGCCCTAGCCAGCGCGGGCGACATACAACAGAAGCGCGAAGACTACGGCCGGGATCAGCGCGAGCATTACGTAGGAGACCAGTGAACGGCGGCGGCCGGAAGCCGGCTGTCTCAAATCGCGCTGTCTCACATCGGGCAACGCGGGACATTCGGGAATGGCAGCTTCGCTGGGGTGCGTAAGATCCCACGCGAAGTCCCGCGCGTTGGCGTAACGCTCGGTGGGATCGCGCTCGAGCGCGCGGAGGACGATCGCTTCCAACTGGGGGGATATCGCAGGACTGATTTCGCTGGGCGGCCCCGGCGACGTCACCAGACGGGCGTTCATGATGGCAAATGGATTGTCGCCGTGGAAAGGCGTCTCGCCGGTGAGCATTTCGTAGAGGATGGCGCCGACGGCGTACAGGTCGCTACGCGCGTCGCCGCGTTTGTTCTTCACTTGCTCGGGCGAAATGTAATCGGGGCTGCCCATCACCTGTGACAGCTTTCCAAAGGTGAGGCGGCGCGAACCAGCGACGGCAGCGATTCCGAAATCAATGATCTTAATGCGGTCGCCGGCGTCATCTTGTCGTGAAGATTCGAGCATAATGTTCTCGGGCTTCAGATCGCGATGCACGACGCCGTGGCTGTGCATGTAGTCGAGAGCACCGAGGATCTCGATTGCGATGGAGATGGCGCGGTCGATCGAAAGCGGGCCTTCTTCGGCAAGGACCTGACGGAGCAATCGGCCGTCGAGCCATTCCATGGCCATATAGAGGCGGCTCTGACCGTCTCCAGGGAAGATTTGGCGGATGGAGGGATGCTGGAGCCGGGCGCCGATTTCGATTTCACGCCGGAAGCGTTCGTGAAAGATGGGGTCGCATTCGGCTTGCGGAAGTGGCAGTTTGATGGCTGCGGTTTGGTCGGTGCGCGTGTCTCGAGCGCGGAAGATGGTCGCCATTCCGCTGGACGCAACCAGGCTTTCTAGTTGGTAGTCATCGAGCTGATCCCCGGCATAGAGCGGCGTCATCGGAACTCACCCCGATGTTAAACGGCCAGGGGTAAAGAAGTAATAGAAAAGGGGTTAAGAAGTTATTAATATCTTCAAAAAGGTTCCGGATTGCCGTTGAAGCGGTAACCGACCCAGGGTTCGGTGGCGATATATTCGGGGCGATCGGGATCGCGTTCAACTTTCTTGCGGAGGTTGCGGATGAACACACGCAGGTAGTCCACCTGGTCGCCATAGTCGGGTCCCCAAACCGCTTGCAGCAACTCGCGATGGGCCACGGCCTCATTAGCGTGGCTGGTGAGATAGCGAAGCAGATCCTGTTCTTTCGGCGTGAGATGGCTAGTGCGCGCGCCGTTGGAGACCGTACGGCCGGCAAAATCGATCACCAGCTCGCCGACGCGAATGCGAGCGGTGGAGGATTGCGAGGAGGCGGGGACGCGGCGCAGAGCTGCGCGGATGCGGGCCAGCAGTTCGGGCGTGCTGAAGGGCTTGTTGACGAAGTCGTCGGCGCCGGCGTCGAGCGCCTCTACCTTGTCCTTCTCAGTGTTGCGCACGGTGAGCATGATGATGCCAATGCCCGTGCCCGCGCGGATCTCGCGGCAAGCAGCTAGTCCGCCCATGCCCGGCATGTTCATGTCGAGCACAACCAGATCGGGATGGTACTCGCGCAGCTTCTCGAGGGCCTCTTCGCCGGTTTTGGCATCATCCACTTCATATCCGGCTCCCGTCAAAGCCGTGCGCATGATGCGGCGGATCTGAGGCTCGTCGTCGACCACGAGAATGCGACCGGCGCTCACCGGCGCGCTCCCTGGCCGTCCGGTGTCTTGGTCTCCAATGTTTGCGTCCCCGAGGCTGGCTGCAGGGGCAAGGTCATTCGAAAAGTGGTTTCTCCAGGCCGGCTGTTTACAGTGAGTTCGCCGTGGTGCGCTTGCACGATGTTGTTCGCAATTGCGAGGCCCAGGCCAAAGCCCGGGATTTGATTCTTGACCGACGGGCTGCGATAAAAGCGCTCGAACACGCGGCCCTGTTCTTGCGCCGATATTCCCGGGCCGTGATCGGTAATCTCGAAGTTGATGGCGTGACTTCCATCGGACACGACGCCGTCGGACACGCGCACCGTTACCGGAGAGCGGGGCGGGGAATACTTGAGGGCGTTGTCGAGCACTTGCTTCAGCGCGAGTTTCAGGAGACGGCGGTCGAGCGCCAGTTGAGGCAGCGATCCATCGGAGAGAATCTCGACCGGGCGCTTGTCGATCTGTGTATGCAGCGACGCCACCACGTCTTCCACCAGTTCTTTCGGATCGGTCAGCTCGCGGCGCAACTTTATCTGGTTGTTGTTGTCGGACTCGAGGCGCGCCATGTCGATCGCGTCATCGATGAGCGCCTGCAAGTGCCGCGCCTCCTCGTCGGCTACTTCCAGTAGTTCGGTGCGGCTCTCAAGGGGCTGATCGGGCGAAGACAAAAGCGACGTAGTAGCGGCGCGGATGGAAGTCAGGGGCGTCTTGAATTCGTGCGCCATGGCGTCGATCAGAGTGGTTCGAAGCTGCTCGCTGCGGCGCGCCGCCTCCACTTGATGGGCTAGATCCTGCGCGCGGGCGCGCTCCAATCCGATGGCGATGAGGTTGCTGATGCCCTGCAAAACCGAGTCTTGCATGAACGCGCCCTGGATGGCAAAACTGGCGATGGGTTCCGAACCGAGGCGAACCGCGGTGATGACGCGCTTGTGCTCGGGATCGGAGAAGGACGTGCCCTGGGAGGCGGCGTCGCGCAACTGGGCGTCCATGGCATTCGATTCCACGGCATCGAAATCCGTAGGACCGGCGCGGTGGATCTCTCCAGTGCGGCGATCGAAAAGCACCACGGCATCCAGTGCGAAAACTTCCGCCAGCTTGCGCGCGAGCTGTTTGGCGATGGGATCAACGGGATCGGTAAGCAGAATAGCGCGGCTGAAGGTATAGAGGCGTTCGATGTCGCGCTGGCGCTCGATGGCATCGAGGGCTTGCCGGTTGGCCCGTGCCGAGAGGCGGCTGGCGATGAGGGCGGTGGCGAGAAAGCTGAATAGCGCGATCCAGTTCTGCGGGTCCGCGATGGTGAACTTGAGGATGGGCGGCAGGAAGAAGAAGTTATAGGCCAGAGCCGCGGCAATGGAAGCGAGGGTTGATTCGGCCAGGCCCCAGGTGCTGGCGATCAGCAGGACCAGCAGCAAGTAGGCGAATCCCACCGCTGTGAGATTGTGGGGAATGGCGTAAAACGCAGCGGCCGTGACGACGGCCACGCCGGCCACCGACGATGACAGGCGCAGCGCGAAGCGACCCAAACTGTTGCTCATCCCCGGCTGTTATTCTAGCGCGCTAATTTCCCGGCAGAGCTGATGGGAGGTGGCAGGGGCGAGCAGAATGCCGTTGCGGTAGTGGCCGTAGGCTAGCAAGAGGCGACTAGAGAGCACGCGGCCGATGTGGGGCGCGGCGTCGTCGATAGCGGGGCGAAAGCCGATCCAGACAGATTCGGGCTGGAGCTTGCGAAGGGCGGGGACGAGGGCGCCGACGCGCGCGGCAATGTCCGAAACAATTGTGGGATCGATTGTGCGATCGAAGCCGGCGTCTTCAGTGGAGGAGCCCGCGATTGTGAATCCGTCAGTGCGCTGGAGAACGTAAGTGTGATCGTGGCGGACGATGGTTGCGAGCGATCCGGCGGGGAGACGATAGCCGAGCAGGTGGCCCTTGATTGGAAAACTGCGCGGCAGCTGATAGGGCTGATCGTCGATTGTGACATTGATGGCGCTGCTCCAGGCACCGGCGGCAATCACGGCAAAGCGAGCTTTGTACTGCGACACCTGAACATCGCTTTCAGTTGCCAAGACGGATTTGATCAACGATTGCTCTTGGACGGTGACGCCTCGCGCGAGGCAGGCGGCACGGAGAGCGGTCATAAGGCCGGCGGGATCGACAATGGCCTCGTTGGTGTAGTGGACCGCGCCCAGCGCGTCCGAGCGGACCAGGGGCGCCAGCGCGTGGAGGGCATCCTTCGTGAGGACCGTGGAAGGAATGCCGGCGGTGCATTGAAGAGCGGCGCGCGCGATGAGCGATTCGAGCTCGGTATTGGTGAGAGCGATCTCGACTGCGCCAGTGCGGTGGAACTCGACGGGAAGGCCGCTATCGGCTTCAACCTCGGCAACGAATTCCTGGTATTGCCCGAGACTGCCGATGGCGAAATCGAGCATCGGTGAAGGCTGGTCAAATTCGCCGCCGGGCGCGAGCATTCCAGCAGCGGCGGAGCTAGCTTCCGAGCCCACGCGTGCGGCATCGATGAGCAGGACGCGGAGGTGATCGCGGGCCAGCCGCCAGGCGATGGACGCGCCGATGACGCCGCCGCCGGCGATGGTGACGTCGTAATCAGCCGGCATGCTATTGGTTCGGCGGAGACGTTTCGAAAGGATTCACAATTGTGATCGCGCCGAATTGGCGGCCAGTCTGGAAATCCTCACTTAGGAGGTATCTGCATCTGGTGCGCTCGGCAGCGGCGACAATTAGCCCGTCCCAGAAGGTGACCTGTGCCTGATCGGTCCAATGCCAGGCGTGTTCGATTAAGCCAATCGTTACGTCGGGCGGATTCCATTGCGACATGAACTTCACAAGATCGCGAGCTGTCTCGGGCGGGACTGCGAATTTCCGTATAGCGTTGAAGTAAAACTCCTGGAGAACCTGCCAGCTCAAAACGCCATACGCATTCTCCCATAGCCACGCCAGCCAAGTTTTGGCTTGCGCGCGCTTCACAAGATCGGACTTGTCGTGAGCATATAGAAGTACGTTGGTGTCGACGAAGTATCTAACGCCGTTCATGCGCTTCGTCTCTGGTAAAGCGCTTGGAGGCGTCAATCGAGCCTCCGAGATCGTCCGGCAGCTTTTTCCACTCTTCGTAGGCGCGCCAGTAGGCGTCGGAGGCACGCATTTCCTTTTCGAGCAAGCGGCTCACGAGCTTCGAAACCGAGGTATTTTCGTCCGCAGCCTTTCTGCGGGCCCAGTGGGCGACCTCAGGATCAAGGGTGATGGTGACGTTCTTTAACACAGGATCAGTGTAACACGGATCAAGTGGCGACGAGCCCCTTGACACCGACCGTTATGATTGGTATGCTTGGACCACTTGGGACAAACATAAAATGAATAAGACAATCTACCTTCCGGATGATGAAGCTGAGACTTGGGAAAAGGCAAGGCGATTAGCCAATGATCGGCTATCTCCTGTGATTATAGGAACGCTTAAGGATTACATTATGACCAAAGAGGCGGAAGTCGCCGAAGCTGCGGGTTTCCGGCGGATTGAGGTCTCGTTTGAGGATAGCGATAACAAGCATCTTCCGAAGAAGAAGGCTTTCATTGGAAAGTGGATTTTTCCTCCAGAGGAGCCTCTTAGGCAACAGTCTACATCCCCCTTTACGGATTCCGTGGCTTACGCAGTCGCGCTAACAGTTAAAGGTAACGTTGTTGTGTACATGTGGAAAGGGGAGGCAGAATCTGACTACAGGTTTTCTGAAAGGTTCTTGGTTTTCCCCTCGTTTGAAGAAGCAGTTTTGGACGTAGACGTTAATTACGCGATTCGCGAAGCTGTGCGAAAGCGTGGAGTTCCAGTCGAGGAACTCGATATCTAAGGCCTGAAGGCATGATCTCCTTTGACATAGCACGGATCATCAAGGGCACGATAACGAAGCCGACGTGGCTTGAGGTCGTAAGCCTGATCGTTCTCGGAGGACTGTTCGTGCTTGTTGTCCTGGTACTTCGCTAAGCCAATAAAAAAGGCGGACCCTTTCAGGCCCGCCTTTAACTTTACGGTAGAGCGCGATTACTCGGCCAGCGTCTCTTCGCCAGGCTCGCCTTCGGTCAGGCCGCCCGCATACACGCTGCGGGCTTCGTCTTCGTAACCGCCCAGGTCGCCGGCCAGCGATACTTCTTCCGCGATGGGCTCTTCCTCCACCACGTCTTCGCCTGCGATCTTCACATGGCGATAGTATTCCATGCCGGTGCCGGCCGGAATCAGCCGGCCCATGATCACGTTTTCCTTCAGGCCGCGGAGGTAATCCACCTTGCCGTTGATCGCGGCTTCGGTGAGTACGCGCGTGGTTTCCTGGAAGGAAGCGGCCGAGATGAACGAATCGGTCGAGAGCGACGCCTTCGTGATACCGAGCAGCACCGGTTTTCCGGTGGCCGGCCGCCCGCCCGCATCCACAACCCGAGCGTTCTCCTCGCGGAACTTGAACTTGTCCACCACTTCTTCAGGCAGAAACTCGGTGTCGCCGATGTCGTCCACCTTCACCCAGCGCATCATCTGCCGCGAGATAACTTCCAGGTGCTTGTCGTTGATGTTGACGCCCTGCAGGCGGTAGACTTCCTGGATTTCGTTCACCAGGTACTTCTGCAGTTCCTTTTCGCCCAGCACGGCCAGGATGTCGTGCGGATTGCGCGGGCCGTCCATCAAAGGATCGCCCGCCTTCACACGCTCGCCTTCCTGCACGTTGATGTGGACGCCGCGCGGAATGTTGTAATCTTTCTGCTCGCCGTCGTCGGCCGTGATGCTGATCTTGCGCATGCCCTTGGCGACTTCGCCGTAGCGCACGATGCCGTTGATCTCCGCGATGATGGCCGTCTCGCGAGGCTTGCGGGCCTCGAACAGCTCCACCACACGCGGCAGACCGCCGGTGATGTCCTTGGTCTTGGTAGTGGCGCGGGGGATCTTCGCAATTACGTCGCCCGCGTGAGCGTCTTCGCCATCGGTCACCATCAGGTGAGCGTGGGTAGGCATGAGGTAGCGCTTTTCATCGGAGCGGGAGCCGCCTTCGGGCCGCATGATGACTGTGGGGATGCGCTTTTCATCGATTGAATCGGTGACCACCCACTGCGACATGCCGGTGATCTCGTCCACCTGCTCTTGCAGCGTGGTGCCTTCCGACAGATCCTTGAAATGCACCTTGCCGCTGACTTCAGTGAGGATCGAGAAGGTGTACGGATCCCATTCGAGCAGGATCTGGTTGTTCTTCACCGCGGCGCCGTCTTCAAACAGCACCTTGGCGCCGTACACTACCGGATAGCGTTCCTTCTCGCGGCCCTTATCGTCGATGATGGCGAGAATGCCGTTGCGGTTCATGGCGATCAATTCGCCCTTGGCGTTGCGCACCGTGGTGACGCCGATGAATTTGACGAAACCGTCCGAGTTGGCATCCTGCTTGGATTGCTCGCTCGATCCGGTGGCCGTTCCGCCGACGTGGAAGGTGCGCATGGTGAGCTGCGTGCCAGGCTCACCGATAGACTGCGCCGAGATGATGCCGACGGCTTCGCCGCGCTCCACCATGCGGCCGGTGGCCAGATTGCGGCCGTAGCAGAGCTGGCAGACGCCGCGCTTGGATTCGCAGGTGAGCACCGAGCGGATTTTCACGCGCTCGATACCCGCGCCCTGAATGGCGCCGGCCAGGTCTTCGGTGATTTCTTTATTGAGCCCGACGATCAGGCTGCCTTCGTAATCGAATTGGTCTTCGAGAGCCACGCGGCCGACGATGCGGTCGCGCAACGGCTCGATGATCTCGCCCGATTCAATGATGGGTTCGACGTAAATGCCGTCGCTGGTGCCGCAGTCGGTTTCAGTGATGATAACGTCCTGGGCCACGTCGCAGAGGCGGCGCGTGAGATAGCCGGAGTCGGCCGTTTTGAGAGCCGTATCGGCCAAACCTTTGCGGGCGCCGTGCGTGGAAATGAAGTACTGCAGCACGTCCAGACCTTCGCGGAAGTTCGCAGTGATTGGTTGCTCGATGATTTCGCCGGAGGGCTTGGCCATCAAGCCGCGCATGCCGGAGAGCTGGCGAATCTGCTGTTTCGATCCGCGGGCGCCGGAGTCCGCCATGATGTAAATGGGATTGAGGTAACGGCCGGTTCGGTCGTCCTCTTCCATGGATTTGAACATTTCCTCGGCCACGCGCTCGGTGACCTTGGACCAAATCTCGATGATCTTGTTGTAGCGCTCACCTTGCGTGATGGCGCCTTCCTGATATTGCTGCTGGACTTCGATGACGGCCTTTTCGGCGTCTTTCACCAGCTTCGGTTTCTCTTCGGGCACCACCATGTCATCGATGCCGATCGAGATACCGGCGCGAGTGGCATAGAGGAAGCCAAGTTTCTTGACTTCATCCAGCATCTGGACGGTGACTTGGAGCCCGTACTTGAGGTAGCAGTACTGCACCAGTTGCGTGAGCCCCTTCTTCTTGAGCAGGCCGTTAATGAAGGGCATCTCGTCCGGCAAGACGTCATTGAAAATGACGCGGCCGACCGTGGTGTCCATGTACTGCTTGATGAACTCGATGGGCTCGGTATGCATGACGTTCTGGTTATCGAACGCCTTCATCAGATCGATCACGCGGCCGGTGTAGCGTAGCTTGATGGGCGTTAGCGTTTCCAGTTCACCCATTTCAAGCGCGATCAGAACGTCATCGGCAGAAGCAAAGGTGCGGCCTTCGCCCTTGGTGCCGGGCCGTGCTTTGGTGAGGTAATACAGGCCCAGAACCATGTCCTGGGTGGGCACTGCGATGGGCGCGCCGTGCGCGGGCGACAGAATATTGTTGGACGCCAGCATCAGCGTGGAAGCTTCGATCTGCGCCTCCGGAGACAGCGGAATATGGACGGCCATCTGATCGCCGTCGAAATCGGCGTTGAAGGCGGTGCAAGTGAGCGGGTGCAGCTTGATCGCCTTGCCTTCCACCAGCACTGGCTCGAAAGCCTGGATGCCGAGGCGGTGCAGCGTGGGAGCGCGGTTGAGAAGAATAGGATGATCCTTGATCACTTCTTCAAGAATGTCCCAGACCACCGGGTCCTGCTGCTCGACGAGTTCTTTGGCTTGCTTGATGGTGGTGCAATGGCCGCGCTGTTCGAGCCGGTGATAGATGAAGGGCTTGAACAGTTCCAGCGCCATTTTCTTGGGCAGTCCGCACTGGTGCAGCTTCAGCTCGGGGCCAACCACGATGACCGAACGTCCGGAATAATCCACGCGCTTGCCGAGCAGGTTCTGACGGAAGCGGCCCTGCTTGCCTTTGAGAGTGTCGGACAGCGATTTGAGCGGGCGGTTGTTGGCGCCACGCAGGACACGGCCGCGGCGGCCGTTGTCGAACAAAGCGTCGACGGCTTCCTGCAGCATGCGCTTTTCATTTCGAACAATGACGTCGGGCGCGTGAAGCTCGATGAGCTTCTTCAACCGGTTGTTGCGGTTGATGACGCGGCGATATAGGTCGTTGAGATCGGACGTGGCAAAACGGCCACCGTCCAAGGGCACCAGGGGGCGCAGCTCAGGCGGAATCACGGGGATGACGTCCAGGATCATCCACTCGGGCTTGTTGCCGGACTTGCGAAAGCTTTCGACCACGCGCAGGCGCTTGGCGTACTTCAGCTTCTTCTGCTGCGATACTTCGGTCTTCATCTTGTCGCGAATTTCGAGACTCAGCGATTCGACGTCGACTTTCTTGAGCAGTTCCTTGATTCCCTCGGCGCCCATCATGGCGACGAATTTGCCGGGAAATTCCTGATCGAGCTGGCGTTTGCGCTCGTCGGTGATCACTTCACCGCGCGAAAGGTCGGCCACTTCGCCCGGATCCACTATCACGAAAGCTTCGAAATAGAGCACGCGCTCGAGCTCGCGCAGCGTGATGTCGAGCAGATAACCGATGCGGCTGGGCAGGCCCTTGAAGAACCAGACGTGCGAGCAGGGGCTGGCGAGTTCGATGTGGCCCAATCGCTCGCGGCGGACGCGCGACAGCGTCACTTCGACGCCGCACTTGTCGCATATGACGCCGCGGTGTTTCATGCGCTTGTATTTGCCGCACAAACATTCCCAGTCGGCGATGGGGCCGAAGATGCGGGCGCAGAACAACCCGTCGCGCTCCGGCTTGAAGGTCCGGTAGTTGATGGTCTCAGGCTTGGTGACTTCGCCATGCGACCAGCTCCGGATCTTTTCCGGAGAGGCCAGACTGATTCGGATGGAATCGAAGTCGGCGATCAAATTTGCTCTGTCATACGGAGAGGATCTGTACATAATTTCTCCTATAAAAGCGAATTCAGAAGTCAGAATCCAGAATGGGGTGGTCGGTCATTCTGAATTCTGACTTCTCGAATTCTGAATTCTTCAATCAGTCTGCCGCGAGCGCGGTATCCAAAATCTCCCGCGGCTTTTTCATCAGCTCCACGTCCAGGCACAGCGACTGCAACTCGCGGATTAAGACGTTGAACGACTCCGGCACGCCGGGCTCGGCGGCCGCTTCTCCCTTGACGATGGCCTCGTATATCTTGGCGCGTCCGTAAACGTCATCGGACTTGGCGGTTAGCAATTCTTGCAGTACATAAGCGGCGCCATACGCTTCCAGCGCCCACACTTCCATTTCACCGAAGCGCTGTCCGCCAAATTGAGCCTTGCCGCCCAGCGGCTGTTGCGTGATGAGCGAGTACGGACCGATGGACCGGGCGTGAATCTTGTCGTCCACCAAGTGCGAGAGTTTGAGCATGTAGATGTAGCCGACCGTAACCGGCTGTTCAAAAGCGATTCCCGAAAGCCCGTCCCAGAGCTGAACCTTGCCGGAGCTTGGCAACTCCGCGGATTTGAGCTGGGCCTTGATGTCTTTTTCAGTCGCGCCGTCGAAGACGGGTGTTGCAAAATGCAGGCCCAAAGCGTGAGCCGCCCAACCCAGGTGCGTTTCCAGAATCTGTCCGACGTTCATACGGGAAGGAACGCCCAGGGGATTCAGAACGATTTCGACCGGCGTTCCATCGGGCAGATACGGCATGTCCTCTTCGGGAACGATGCGCGCGATCACGCCCTTGTTGCCGTGGCGGCCGGCCATCTTATCGCCTACTGAAAGCTTGCGCTTCATGGCGATGTAGCATTTCACCAGCTTGATGACTCCGGGCGGCAGTTCGTCGCCCTTTCGCAGCTTCGCGATTTTCTCTTCAGTAATTTTCTCGAGCACCGCGATCTGGCGCGAGGTCATCTCCTCGATCTCGTCGATCTGCTCGTTCAGCCGGACGTCTTTGTTGGCGAACTTGACGCGCTTCAAATCGCGCGCCCGCAGCTTTTCGATCACGTCGCGCGTGAGATCCACACCCTTGGAGACCAGCTTCTTGTTGGTCTTTTCATCATGGAGGTCTACCAGCACCTGCTTGCCTTCGAGCAAGGTGGTGAGGCGCTTGGCGCGCTCGTCATTCAAAATGCGCTTTTCGTCTTCGAGGTTGCGGTGCAGGCGCTCGATCTGCCACTCAAGAATGGCTTTGGAGCGCTCGTCCAGGTCCGCGCCCTTGCGGGAGAAAACCTTGCAATCCACCACCGTGCCTTCGATGCCCGGCGGGCAGTACAGGGACGCGTCCTTCACATCGCCGGCCTTTTCGCCGAAAATCGCCCGCAACAATTTTTCCTCGGGAGTGAGCTGGGTTTCGCCCTTAGGCGTCACTTTGCCCACCAGGATGTCACCCGGTTTCACGGTTGCGCCGATGCGGATGATTCCGCTCTCGTCGAGGTTTCGGAGGAACGCCTCGGCGATGTTGGGAATGTCCCGAGTGATTTCCTCGGGTCCCAGTTTGGTGTCGCGCGCTTCGATTTCGAACTCTTCGATGTGGATCGAAGTGTAGTAGTCTTCCTTGACCAGCTTTTCGGAGACTACGATAGCGTCTTCGAAGTTATAGCCGCGCCAGGGCATGAACGCCACCAGCACGTTTCGTCCGAGCGCCAATTCGCCCTGGTCGGTACAAGGACCGTCGGCCAGAACGTCGCCCTTTTTCACCCGCTGGCCCTGGGCCACGATGGGCTTTTGGCTGATGCAGGTATTTTGATTGGATCGCTTGAATTTGGTGAGCTGGTAAATATCGGCGCCCACTTCGCGCGAAAGCTGGCCTTCGTGAGCTCCGCCGCCTTCCACGCGAACGATAATGCGTTCCGAATCCACCGAATCCACGATGCCGGACCGCTTGCAGATGACGACGGCTCCAGAATCGCGCGCGGTTACGCGCTCCATGCCCGTGCCGACGTACGGTGTTTCGGCGCGCAGCAACGGCACGGCCTGCCGCTGCATGTTGGATCCCATCAGCGCGCGGTTGGCGTCGTCGTTCTCGAGGAACGGGATCAGGCTCGCGGCTACCGACACCAGCTGTTTGGGACTGACGTCCATGTACTCCACTTCGTCCTTATGCTTCAAAACGAAGTTGCCGGCCTGCCGGGCATTGACGAGTTCGGGAACAATGTGTCCTTTTTCGTCGAGGTGCACATTGGCCTGCGCGATGAGATATTTGTCTTCTTCCCATGCCGACAGATAGTCGCAATGGGCTTCGAATTCGATCGGCTGTTTCTTGCCGCTGAGATCGCGATTGGCTTTGTCGACCTCACCGCGGGTCATGACATCGCCGACCTTATGAGAAGAATCGCCCGGGTTCAGGATCTTGATTTCATCCACCACCGTGCCCTTTAGCACCCGGCGATACGGGCTCTCGATGAATCCATATTCGTTGATGCGGGCGAAGCACGAAAGCGATGAAATAAGACCGATGTTCGGCCCTTCTGGCGTTTCGATGGGACAGATGCGGCCGTAATGCGTGGGATGCACGTCGCGGACTTCGAATCCGGCGCGCTCACGGGACAGACCGCCTGGTCCAAGAGCCGAAAGACGGCGTTTGTGCGTGATCTCCGACAGCGGATTGGTCTGATCCATGAACTGCGAGAGCTGGCTGGAGCCGAAAAACTCACGGATGGCGGCCATCACTGGCTTGGCGTTCACCAGGTCGTGCGGCATAGCGGTCGACATTTCCTGGTAGACCGACATTTTCTCTTTAATGGCGCGCTCCATGCGCACCAGGCCAATGCGGAACTGATTCTCGAGCAGTTCGCCGACCGCGCGGACGCGGCGGTTGCCCAGGTGATCGATGTCGTCGACAGCGCCGATGCCGCGGCGCAGCTTCAGCAGGTACTTAATGGTGTCGATGAAGTCCTTCTGGTTGAGCGTGCGCTTGTCGAGCGGCGACTGGTCGATCTTGTCGTACAACTTGATGTTGAACTTCATACGGCCCACGCGCGAAAAGTCATACTTGCGCGGGTCGAAGAACATTCCCTGGAACAATTGCGTAGCGGTGTCGAGCGTGGGCGGATCGCCGGGACGCAGCTTACGGTAGATCTCGAGCAGCGCGTCGTTCTGGCTCTTCACCGGATCTTTCCTGAGCGTCACCGAAACTACGTTGCCGGTTTCGTCGCGCTCGGGGAAGAACACCTCAAACGAAGCGATGCCGTTGTCCGTCACCTTTTCGATGTTGGTGAGCTCCTGGTTGGCCTCCACCAGCACTTCGCCCGTGGACATGTCGATGACGTCGGCGGCCATGTAGGCGCCTTGCAGATCGGTGCGATCGATCTCCACTTGCTCAATTTTGGCCTTGAGGATCGCTTCGTAGAGCGACTTCGTGATTTTGCGGCCTTGCGGAACGATGGTGTCGCTCTTGGTCGCGATGGCTTTGGAAAGCTTCAGCCCGATCAGGCTGTCGGAGACCTTCCAGAACAGCTTCTTGTCCTTGTTGACGAGGATTTCGCTGACGTTGTAGAACGCCTTCAGGATCTCGGAATCGGACTTCAAGCCCAGGGCGCGAAGGAAAACGGTGCCGTAGAATTTGCGTTTGCGGTCGATACGGACGTACAGCAGGTTCTTGTTGTCGTATTCGAACTCAACCCAGCTTCCGCGATACGGAATGATCTTGCCGAGGAAATAGCCCTGCGCCGGCACGCGCTCGAAGAACACGCCGGGCGAACGATGGAGCTGCGAAACGATAACGCGCTCGGTGCCGTTGATGATGAAGGTGCCGTTGTCGGTCATCAGCGGGATTTCACCGAAGAAGACCTCTTGCTCCTTGATGTCGCGCACGGTTTTGGCGCCGGTTTCGGCGTCCTTGTCGTACACCGTGAGACGGATGGTGACCTTCAGCGGGGCGGCGTAGGTCATGCCGCGCTCTTCGCACTCGGCCACGTCGTATTTCAGCTGCAATCCCACCGGATCGCCGCAGCGATTGCAGAATGTGACGATGTTCTTGTTGAACGTTCCGCAGCGATGGCATAGCACGTCGCCGACATGGAACGGATCGGTTTGGATGGTGGCGCCGCAGCTCGGGTTGCGGCATGTGGAGCGCAGATGGTGCAGGCCTTTGAGGTTGCCGCACTTGCACTCCCAGTTTCCGATGGCGTAATCCACGAACTCAAGCTGGCTCAACCCGCGGAAATCGGATATCGGAAATACGGAATTGAACACGCTCTGCAGCCCCGTGTCTTCCCGTTCGCCGGGAAGCAGGGCCATCTGCAGAAACCGCTCATACGATTTCTTCTGGACCTCGATGAGATTCGGGATCGGGATGGAAGTCTTGATCCGGGAGAAATCCATTCGCTCGCGCGTCGCGCCGTTCGTCAAGTTTTCCATTATTTACTCCTAACGGCTGAAGAACAAAAAACCGCTGTCGCCTTCCCTCTTTGCACAATGGCGCACATAGCGCCAAACGGGCCCGGATTACGGGCCAAGACGCTCAGGGGAAGATCGGAAGCAGCGGGACATTAAGCAGCACACAACTGGCGCCGGAGAGTCGCAGCCAAAAACGGCGGGTGCAAAAAACGAGCACGGCGAAGCCCTGCGCAACGTTCCAAGAAACGGCACACCAAGTCCACAGGATGTTTGGTTCACAAGAGCAAGAATCCGGTCGGTCTCCGGCCAGTAACAATATAACTTTAACAGACCGGTCTGACTCTCGTCAAATCCGGTCCGGGTGGTGGAATAGCGGGGTTGGACGGTGGTGGCCGTCTGGTCAAGTAACCCCAGGAATCCCAATAAGTTACAGCGAGCCTTCGCAGCTGAGCTATTTTACTTCCACAGTCGCGCCGGCGTCGGTGAACTTCTTACGGATGGTCTCGGCTTCGTCCTTGTTAACGCCTTCCTTGATGGGCTTCGGAGCGCCGTCCACCAGATCCTTGGCCTCTTTGAGGCCCAGGTTGGTGACTTCGCGCACGGCTTTAATGACGTTGATTTTGTTCGCGCCAGCCGCAGTGAGGATGACGTTGAACTCAGTCTTTTCCTCGGCCGCCGGAGCCGCCGCCGCTCCACCGCCGCCCGCCGGCGCCGCTGCCACCGTAGCCGCCGCCGCCGAAACGCCCAGTTTTTCTTCCAGCAACTTTACGAGCTGCGATGCTTCGAGCAGCGTCAGCCCTTGAATTTGTTCCGCAATCGCGTTGATGTCCGCCATGGTCTTCTCTTTCTACTCCCTTTATTCTGAGAACTTGTTTTCTTTGACACCCTGATCGATAACCACCGCAAGGTTGCGCCCCACGCCGCCGAGCGTAGTAACCAACCGCTGCGCCGATGCTTGAATCAGGAAAAGAACTTTCGCCAAAATCTGTTCGCGCCCTGGAAGCGCCGCCAGCTCTAGAATCGACTTCACGTCGACCGCGCGGCCCTCCACCAAACCAGCCTTGAAAGTGAACGACGGATTCGCCTTGGCGTAGCCCGTCAGCGCCTTGGCCAGCGCCACCGGATCCTTGCTGGTATACGCCATCGACGTCATGCCCACCAGCTTGCTCATGAGGTCTTCGGCCGGAGTGCCCTCGGACGCTATCTCAGCCAGATTGTTCTTCACCACCCGGTAGTTGCCGCCGGCATCACGCACTGCCTTGCGCAGTTCGAAATCCTGCTGCACCGTGAGTTTTTCGAAACTGGTGACGAAGATGTTCTGCGCCTTCTCGAAATCTTTCTTGAGCTGTTCGAGATCTTTTTCTTTATCCGATTTCTTCTTCATGATTCGGCCTTTTTCCTTCTTACGCTGCCCGTCAGAGCTGCTTGGCGTTGAATGCGGTGACGTCCAGATGGATGCCCGGGCCCATGGTGGAGCAGATGGTCACGCTCTTGACGTACTTGCCTTTGGCCGCGGCGGGCTTGGCTTTGATGACGGCCTGGATCAGGCTGTCGACATTCGCCAGCAGCTTGCCGGTCTCAAAACTCACCTTGCCGCAGGGCACGTGGATGACACCGGTCTTGTCCACGCGAAATTCGACTTTGCCGGCCTTCACTTCCTTGACCGCGTTCGCGACGTCGGTGGTGACGGTGCCGGTCTTGGGATTCGGCATCAGGCCGCGCGGCCCAAGCACTTTACCAAGGCGGCCAACCGACCGCATCATATCCGGCGTGGCGATCACAGCGTCAAAATCGGTCCAGCCTTCGCCCTGGATCTTCGCCACCATGTCTTCGCCGCCCACGTAGTCGGCGCCGGCGGCCTCGGCTTCGCGCTGCTTGTCGCCGGAGGCGATGACCAGAACCTTCTTGGATTTGCCCAGGCCATTCGGCAGGACCACGGTTCCGCGCACCATCTGATCGGCGTGTTTGGGGTCGACGCCCAGGCGCATGTGCAGCTCCACCGTCTCGTCGAATTTGGCGAATTTGACCTTCTGAACCAGCGGGACGGCTTCGTTGAGGCTGTAGGGGCGTTGCTCTACTTGTTCGGACGCGGCTTTAAATTTCTTACCTTGTTTCGGCATTGCTCCCTCATTGGTGCAGACGGCAGACTCGTAAAGACCCCTGCCTCCCACTGAGTTTTAAAATTATTGCGGTTTAAACGCTATCGTTAGGTTACCAAACTGAAATCCGGTTTGTCTACTGCTCAGCTTGCTTGGGGGGCTTAGGGCGGAGGTGACTTCGAGATTTCGCTTGCAATCTTCTGGCAGCCTTCCGCGAATTCGTGGTAGGACTCGTCCCGTTTCAGCTTCAGTTCCTTCCGGTCCGTTCGGATCACCCAAATGTTCTTTGTCGTATAGCTTAACGACACGAATTGCTTCCGCAGCCTGAACATCTCGGTCGGATCATATTCCCAGCGCCACGCGACTGTTTGTCCCACTAGCACTTTACCGGCAGTCGCGAAGCAGAACCAGAAATGGTCCGGGAGCGGACAATCGTAGTGACATGGATTGGTCACCGAGTCGTTTAGGTAAATTGCTTGCTGTACTGAGTCGTCAGCACCCACCGCACTACTGACGAAAACCAGAAGCAACACCAAATTGCGCATTCATTAAGCCCACACTCATTCTATCGTTAGGCGAAGAGCGGCTTTGCGATCTGCTCAACACAGCCGACAATTGAGCTATGGAAGAACGCGAGGCGAAGCGCTTAGGCGACGCTCCGGAGAAAGCCGATTTCGAGTTGGAGGCTCGGCGGAAAAGGTTACCGAATCTCAACGTTCAAGAGGCGCTCGCGGCGTTGGAAGATGAATTCAACGCAGCGCTTAAGCTTGGCCCCAAGGAGTCCTCAGGCCTTCGAGGAAATGCAGAAACTAAGGCCACGGATCAACGCAGATGAACACCGATAACTATCTTTTGGCTTGATCTGCGTTTATCCGTGTTTATCTGTGGCCCAACTTAGACGACGTCCACGCCCATGCTGCGCGCGGTGCCCTTGACGCTCCGAACGGCTGCGGCCACATCGAAGCAATTCAGATCCGGCATCTTCAGCTTCGCGATCTCTTCCACCTGCGCCTCGGTGATTTTGCCGACTTTATTCTTGTTCGGTTCCGCCGACCCCTTCGCAATACTCACCGCGCGCTTGATCAGCACCGGCACCGGCGGCGTCTTGGTGATGAAGGTGAACGAGCGGTCACTATAGATAGTGATGACCACTGGGATGATCAGCCCTTCCTGGTCCTTGGCAGAGGTCTTGGCGTTGAAGCCTTTGCAGAACTCCATGATGTTGACGCCCTTGGGGCCCAGCGCGGTTCCCACCGGGGGCGCCGGCGTGGCCTTGCCGGCCGGGATCTGCAGCTTCACGTAATCGGTTATCTTCTTTGCCATGTCTTAATCCTTGCTTACCTGTAGAAAATCCAATTCTACGGGCGTCGATCGGCCAAAAATCGTCACCAGCACACGCAGTGTATTGCGCTCCGGATTGATCTCGTCCACTTTGCCCGAGAAATTGGCGAACGGTCCGTCCACGATGCGGACCATCTCGCCTCGTTCGAAATTCACCTTGGGACGAGGGCGCTCAGCCGATGTCTGCTGCCGGAACAGGATGGAATTGACCTCGTCGGCCGTCAACGGAACCGGGCTGTTGCCGCCGCCCACAAATCCGGTGACACGCGGTGTGTTCTTCACCTCGTGCCACAGTTGATCGCTCATGTCCATCTGCACCAGCACGTAGCCCGGATAGAGCATGCGTTTGCTGGTGACTTTCTTTCCGCCGCGAAGCTCGACAACTTCTTCGGTCGGGATCAGAATCTGCCCGATTTGATCGGAGAAGCCGAAGGCCTGGGCCCGGCCCTTCAAGGAGTCCGCCACCTTTTGCTCAAATCCGGAGTAAGTGTGGATGATGTACCAATGCTTGGTCTCGTCCGCCGCCACTGCGGGCGTCGCAGCCTCTTCGGGGGCGGCACCGTTATCGGACGCCGGCACATCGGATGCCGTGTCGACGGGCACGGCTTCCTCAGCAGGCACGTCAGTGGGGTTAGTAGGAATGTTCTCTTCGTCGGCCATGAATCTCTATTTGGTGAAGGCGTTCATCAGTTTGTTGATCAGGTTCGCGAAAATCTCATCGACCACCGCGAAGTAAGCGGCGAAAGCGAACACGGCTATGATCACAACTAACGTGGTCGCGCGAACTTGCTTCCAGGACGGCCACGTGACGCGGCGCATCTCAGCTTGCAGCTCTTCAAAATAATTCTTCACCCCAACGGGCCAACTTGCAGCCCGCTCGATGAAATTCCCGCTGTCGCCTTCTTGCAATTGCGCGGTAGCCATATAACCTGATTTCCTCGCTCCGAGTGGATGGCAGGGGCAGAGGGATTTGAACCCCCAAAGGCGGTTTTGGAGACCGCTGGTTTACCGTTAGCCTATGCCCCTTCTCGGGCCGTTCCCATACTCAGTCTACTTGATTTCCCTATGTACCCGATGCACGCGGCAAAACGCGCAGAACTTCTTCATCTCCAGCCGCTCGGTCTTGGTCTTCTTGTTCTTGGTCTTGCTGTAATTCTTGTTCTTGCACTCGGTGCACTGCAATGTGATGATCTCGCGCATACTCGCTCCCTTCAGTCGATCACGGTTGTGGGTGGTGGGAGGTGGGTAGTGGGCAAACCGAGGCCGCCTTTCCTACCTCCTACCTCCCACTTCCTACGACCTATTCCAAAATCTCCGTCACCGTTCCCGCTCCCACCGTCCGGCCGCCCTCGCGGATCGCAAACCGCAATCCCTTGTCCATGGCCACCGGCGTGATCAGCTCGATCACCAGTCCCACGTTGTCGCCCGGCATCACCATCTCGGTGCCTTCCGGCAACTCAGCTACGCCCGTCACGTCCGTGGTCCGGAAATAAAACTGCGGCCGGTATCCTTTGAAGAACGGCGTGTGCCGCCCTCCCTCTTCCTTGGTCAGCACCACGATCTCGCCCTTGAACCGCTTGTGCGGCTTGATCGATCCCGGCTTCGCAATCACCTGCCCGCGCTCCACGTCGTCTTTTTCAATACCGCGCAGCAGCAATCCAACGTTGTCGCCCGCACGCCCTTCATCCAGCAGCTTCTTGAACATTTCCACGCCCGTCACCACCGTCTTGCGCGTGTCCCTGAAGCCCACGATCTCCATTTCCTCGCCGACTTTGCAGATCCCTTTTTCGATTCTCCCGGTAACTACGGTTCCACGGCCTTGAATCGAGAAAATGTCTTCAATCGGCATCAGGAACGGTTTGTCGATGTCGCGCTGCCGGCAGTCGGAATATAGGCGTCCACTTTATCCATCAACTCGTCGACCGTCTTTTCCCACTTCTCTTCGCCGTTCAACGCACCCAGTGCGCTCACCCGCACTACCGGCAGATCGTCGCCCGGAAACTCGTACTTGCTTAGCAGCTCGCGCACTTCCAGCTCGACCAGTTCCAGCAGCTCCGCATCGTCGACCATGTCCACTTTGTTCAGCGCGACAACCACGGAGGGGACACCCACCTGGCGGGCCAGTAGAATATGCTCGCGCGTTTGCGGCATCGGGCCGTCGGTGGCGGCCACCACCAGGATCGCGCCATCCATCTGCGCGGCTCCTGTGATCATGTTCTTGATGTAGTCGGCGTGGCCCGGGCAATCCACGTGGGCGTAATGCCGGTTGGCGGTCTCATACTCGACGTGCGCCACCGCGATCGTGATTCCGCGTGCTTTTTCTTCCGGCGCGTTGTCGATCGAATCGAACGAGCGGAACTTATTCTTCGGGTTGTGCTTGGCCAGCACCTTGGTGATGGCCGCCGTGAGCGTCGTCTTGCCGTGATCGATGTGCCCGATGGTCCCGATATTCACGTGCGGTTTGCTGCGGTCAAATTTTTCCTTCGCCATATTTACACCCCCTGGGGTAGTAAGAAGCCTGTCCCACAACCCCACTTCCCACGCCCTACGACCTTTAGAAACTGGAGCCGTTGACCAGGATTGAACTGGTGACCTCGTCCTTACCAAGGACGCGCTCTACCAACTGAGCTACAACGGCCTTGCAACCTATCTCTGGTGGACAGGGGAGGATTCGAACCTCCGTAGCTCGCAAGGAGCGGCAGATTTACAGTCTGCTGCCATTAACCACTCGGCCACCTGTCCAAAACCACATCCCTCCCGCCAAACCAGTCATACAGATACCCGCGATGAAAAGTGGACGAAACTGAAATCGGCGGAGGGACCGGAAACTACAAATCCATCGAAGAGTTTAACACAACGGCTGGCGACGATGCTCAAACGACGACTCGCAGACTGAGATGTTTCACAAATGGATCGAAGTCTCTGTCATCGTGCAGCAATTCATATCCGCTCTCGATACATCGCGTCGCGATTACTGTACCGATGGTTTTACGCACGGTTACGCCCGATTTGCGCAACACGCGAAAGTTCTTCGCGGCTTGAATCGCGATCTCCCGGCCACCTAACTCCACCACCTGGAGCGAAGTCAGCATTTGCTCGGCCGCGCGAAAGTCCCGCTCGCTGGTAAACCCTTGGAGCACTTCGGTTAGAATCAAATCGCCGACCGCCAAGAGTTCCCGGCCGAGCAGATCATCAAGACGCTCGACCGCCGTCGTTGTCTTTCCGTTGAAGTAATCGATCCAGACGCTCGAATCGACCAGAATCAACGATCTCTCCTCATCGCATCAAGATCGCCCTCCCAGTGCAACTTACCCCGAAGGCGCTGAATTTCCGTCTGCTTGCTCAGCCGCAGCAAAGTCCGTAGCCCCAGTTCAACCGCCTCGCGCTTGGTTTTGAGGCCGGTCGCCCGGAGAGTCTCCTTCATGAGCCGATCGTCGATCACAATATTCGTTCGCAACTGATGTGTATCCTTGACTAAGATTATACACACCGTGGGCGCCTGCACCGAAACGGAACTAGCCAACCAAAAGTACCCAGCCTAAGTACCCGAATACTAGGCTGCAACGGGCGTAGTACCAGCCTCCCGCCTAGTCCGCGCGGCACAACGAAATCGGTACATTCGGGCCTTTGACCGATCAGGCCAGGCTGCGAGAATCAGATCGAGCCTAGGAGGCAATTCTAATGACCGCACTTCTGAACGCAACCTTGAAATTGAAGATCTGGAAAGACACCCACGGGCAGGATTTGATGGAATACGCCCTGCTCGTCGGATTCCTGGTTGTCTCCGCCGGCGCCGTGGTGCCCGACGTTTCCACCAGCATCTCCACCGTGTTCTCGAAAGTGGTGGTCGCGCTCGCACCCAATGGCACGCCGTCGGCCCCAGGCTAATCGCCCGCCAAGCGGCTAAAATCAAACCGTGCGGCTGAAGATTGTTCAGGTGGGAGAGCCGGTCCTGCGGCAACGGGCTCGTCCCTTGTTACATGAAGAAATTGTCCTGGCAGAGACCCAACAACTGATCGAGTGGATGCATCAAACCATGCGCGACGCGCCGGGCGTAGGCTTAGCGGCACCGCAAGTGGGTTTGCCCATTCAGCTCGCTGTTATCGAAGACCGTCCCGAATACTCCAAGGACATTTCCGCTGACCGGCTTGCGGAACGGGAGCGTAAGCCCGTGCCGTTCCAGGTTCTTATCAATCCCCGCATAATCGAGCAGTCGGAACAGCAGGTGGAGTTTTTCGAAGGCTGCTTGAGCCTGGCTGGTTTTAGCGCGCTGGTGAAACGTTCCCGCCTGATCTGCATCGAATACTTGGATGAACGCGGCCAGCCGCGCCGCATTGAGGCCGAGGGATGGTACGCGCGCATTCTCCAGCACGAAATCGATCATCTTCACGGCAGCTTGTACATCGATCGCATGGATTCGCGCTCATTCATGAGCATCGACAACTTGACGCGGCACTGGAAGGACATGCCGCTTCAGGCCGTGCGTCAGGCGCTGGCCGCGGCGGCCGAATAACCCGTGTTGTCGTTTGCATGCTCGCAGCCGCTGTTTTCACGGTTGCCCAAGACTCCGCCCCCCAAGTCTCCAGCAATGTTGCGCTGAGCAACGGTGTCCAATTAACCATCACCGCGCGCGCCGAGGAAGGCACGCCGGTCGCTTTGAAAGTGAGCCTGCAGCCGGCCTCCGGCGACAGTTTCTATCGCATTTTTCGCGATGAAAACAACCTGGCGGTGTATGCCTATGAACTCGTGATCGAGCGGACTCCCGATGGCCAGCAGTTTCACGTAACCGCCAAGCCCGTCACCGAAGACTTCGCGGCGCGCTTCCCCAATGCCGATGGAGGCAAGCCCACGCCGACGCTCTCTTCCCCGCTTGAATCGCCGACGCTGAGCTCCGGAGAAAAGTTCGTCATTCCTATTCCGACCGTCCCTGAGCTGCGCGAGACTCTCACCGACACTGTGCAGGTTCGCGTAGGCCAGCGCGGCGCGACCACGGCCGTTACCGGCGCCCAACCATCCGATCAGATTCGTTTTTCCGCGCTGAAGGTCTCAATCAACAATCAGCCTGCCTCACCCTCCGGAGCCGGCTCCGTGGTGGCGGGACGCGTAGCTATGTTTTATCTCCCGGGCCACGGGGGCTACTTCTTCTCAACGGAACCCGTGGCTCAGCCGCCGTTCCTGGGCATCGGTATCGTGGATGGAAAACATCTCAAGTTCACCGTGGACAATGACATGTTTGACTGCGTCTCGGATGCAGGCATCCTGACGCAATCTGAGCGCGGGCAACTGTGGGTGTTCCACGATCCGAACTACAAACCCGCTGGGAATTGGACGACATCGGATCCGGCAAAGCCGCACGATGAGTTTTTCACCGCCGCCGCGGATTCCGTTCGGTGGTGGTTACCCTAGGGCTCGAGATTCCTCAGGCCGTCACGTGCTCACGCTGCCACCCGGCTGTGCTCCCGGCAGATTTGCAGGATTTCACGCGCCAGCTCAATCCAGTCGTCAATGTGGCTCGGCTTGGCCCTGTACAAACGCACACCCAGCTCGCGAACTTCATGCTCATCGCGCGGGCTTGCAATAGTGGTGAGCGCCACCACCCCTACGTGAGCAAGCATGGGCTCTTGCCGTATCGCTTTGAGCACGGCCGCTCCGTCATGTTTCGGAAGATGCAAGTCGAGCACGATAACGCACGGTTCCGGCTCAGCTCCCGGCAGCTTCTGGAGACTTACAAATTCAATTGCTTCCTCGCCGTCGTGCAGGACTTCGAGGGCATAATGGTCGTCGTGCTGGTCCAGAGCATGGCGCAGCATGAAGACATCGGCCGAGTTGTCTTCGATTACAAGAATCTTGGCGAAACTTAACTCTTGCTCGATCAAGTGTTTCCTCCTGGCTTTTGTTTTCTCGGTTCCAACTTTTTCAAAACGTTGGATGCGGATTTCCATTTGGTTGTTACATGATCGTGAGGTTAGTCCAAGAAAAATGGGGTTTCTCCCTCTCCACGAGTAACAACGTCAAAGCGATAGACGGGAAGCGCGTCCGCGCCGTTCGAAATTTTGTCGCGGATCGCGAACACGCGAGCTCGTAGCGCCGGATCCGTAATACAGTCCAACACCGGGTCGCTCACCGGCTCGGGCCCATCCAGCTGTTCCACGCCCTCAGTAAAAAACACGGTAGTGACCAAACGGCGCGTCAAACCAATTGCAAGCACCATAAGGTTTACGTGCGGACGACGTAGCGCGCCCTCATCAGTAGCGTAGGCGCCTGGCATTACAGTGCGGAACGAAAAACGCCCCTCGGCGTCGGTCCTTGCGCGGCCCCATCCGAAGAAGCCTGGATCGGCGCGTTCTGAACGAGGGTCGAGGGGGTGGCGAAAGACACCATTAGCGTCGGGCTGCCAAATTTCCACAATGGCGTTCCGGATAGGCCGGTTTCCCTCCTCGAATACAGCGCCGGTGAGCAGAATGTGCCGGCCGCGCGCTTGCTTTCCCTCTACGTTGGTCAAGTCTCCGCAGCCGTCGGCGAATTCACCAGGGAAGAACGGGCCGATCGTGCAATAAGGCGAAGTAGGTAGATTCATGCGTTCAGACTCATGGGTTCAATACGGCGTGCTCAGTCCAGCGCAGGCGTCGCGCGCTTCCCGCGAAGAACGAAGTCGCGATGGAAGGTCAGCATGTTCACCGCTCCAACCGTGGTGGGAGTGGTCTCGAAGATCAGCCGGTCGCGGGCCTCTGGATCCTGAACGGCGTTGAGTAAGAGATCGGTCTCATTCAGCGGCTCGCCGGGGAAGAAAATCTGGGTCACATACCGGTTCATCCAGCTCGGGCCAAAGATGGAAAAGTGAATGTGCGGCGGCCGCCACCACCAGTCCGATTCCATCACTGGATATGCGCCCGGCTTGATGGACAGAAACTTGTACTGACCCTCGTCGCCAGTCACAAACCGGCCTACGCCCGCAAAGTTCGGATCGATGGGAGCTTCATGGCGATCCAGCTCGTGAATGTACTTCCCGGCCGAGTTGGCCTGCCAGATTTCGATCATCGCGCCCGCCAGCGGAGCGCCGTCTTCATCCATCACTCGTCCCGTCACCGCGATGTACTGTCCGATGGCACGCGGTCCGCCTCGCTCCTTCGACGAAATGTCCTCGCTGTTGATCGCCAAGCGGCGATCCAACTCAACAGGCCCTGTTCGCTCGGATAGCGTCACCGGGCGGTGGATCAGCGGCTGCAAGGGGTTGCGGGTAAAGCTGCGTGGGTAATCCTTGATGTACCGGGCAAGCTGCGTGTTTTCCCGGTAAGGCTCATATTCAACTTCGGTGGTTTCAGGCGGCGGTTGCTGAATTGGAGATTGGCCCGGCATGCAACCAAATTTAGCATGCCGGTCGTTTTAGACCGCTATCTCAGTGGAGTGTCGGCGGGATTGCTTTGACTCTCACGTTCGGGAGATAATGCGCCTAAGGCTCCGCGCGTCACTATGGTCAGCCCAATGGTCAGCCAAAAGATCCTCCATTACCAACTTGTGGAAAAGATTGGCGCTGGCGGTATGGGTGAAATCTATAAGGCCCAGGATAGCCGCCTGAACCGGCTGGTGGCCGTGAAGATTTTGTCCCCCGGCCTGTCCACCGACCCGGAGCGCCGCCGGCGGTTTTTTCAGGAAGCCCAGGCAGCTTCGGCCCTGAATCATCCCAACATCATTACGCTGTACGACATCATCTCGGAAGGCGACCTGCAATGCATCGTGATGGAATACATTTCGGGCAAGACATTGCGCGATTTGATTCCTGCCGGCGGGTTGCAGCCGTCGCAAGCCCTCCAGTACGGTACACAAATCGCCAGCGCTCTGACGGCCGCGCATTCGGCTGGCATTATCCACCGGGATCTGAAACCCTCCAACATCATGGTCACCTCCTCGGGCCTGATCAAAGTGCTGGATTTCGGTCTCGCCAAATGGATAGACACGGGCTTGTCCGGCCAGACCGCCGAGCAGACCACCGTAGAAGCGGCTCTGACGCGCGAAGGTTCCATCATCGGCACGGTGAGCTACATGTCGCCGGAACAGGCTGAAGGCAAGCACGTAGACGCGCGGTCGGACATTTTCTCGTTCGGCGATGTGCTCTACGAAATGGTGACGGGCAAGCGTGCCTTCGAAGGGCGATCGGGCATCTCCACTCTCTCCTCCATTTTGCGGGATGATGTGAGGCCGATTCATGAAGCGGCGCCCGATGTTCCGCCGTTGCTGGAGGCCATCATCCTACGGTGCTTGCCCAAGGATCCCTCGGCGCGCTGGCAGAGCATGAAGGAGATTGAGGGAGCGCTAATCAATTTGCAGCGGCAGCTCGATCCCGGCGGGCAATATGTGCCGCCAGTTCACGCCGGTCCAGTTTCGGTGGTTACAACGCCCCAGGTCAACTCCCCCCAATTCAATTCCGTAGACGCTTCCATGGGCGAACCGTCTTCCCTCGGTTCGCCATTCGTCGCGCCGTCTCCGTCCACAACGATCGAAGACGGCTCCTTGGCGCCCAGCGCCGTTCGGGTGGCACCCGTGGCAGCGAAAGTTCCACCGAAAGTACCGCCGGTGGAAGCCCCGGCGAAAGGCAATTCATCCAGGTTCGTGGCGCTTTTGCTTGTTTTGGTTGGTGCCGCATTGGTGGCCTCGGCCGGAATCGGTGGCTGGTGGTGGTGGCAGAGCCGCCGGCCGGCTCCAACCGTCGCGACTACGGTGGAAGTCGCGCCGGCACAACCAGTGCTTCCAAAACCGTCCGCGGCCGGCCCACCTTCCGCCGACTCGTCCGCCGCAACGGCACCGCCATCGGAAACCGCACCTACTGCGACTGCTCCCGCCTCAACGCCATCCTCCGGCTCGGAGCCCGCCGTGCCCAAGCCGGTCCGCAAGCCGAAGGTGAAGGCTTCGGATAAGGACGCGAAGAATCCGCCGCCGCTTCCGGAACCGGCCGCGCCCGCTCCGGCAGCTTCTGCTACTCCGCCGCCTCCAGTAACAGCGCCCCCAAAGCCCACCTCGCCAGCCGTACAAATCATCCCCGTCGCCGTCAGCGATGCCCTGCCGTTCGTGATTGTCCTGGGACAGGACGTCCCCGCCGACGCGCCCGAAGGTACGGCGCTGAATTTCACCGTGAGCGAGGGACTCAAGATCGGCGATAAAACCGTGATCGCCAAAGGCGCACCGGTCACTGGAACTGTAACAGGCGAGTCCGGCAAGAAGAAATTTCTCGGTATCGGAGGCGGCCACAAGCTGATGTTCCGCTTGGTCCAGGCTGAGGCCGTCGATGGAAAGAAGCTGGCCGTGCGGGCTATTGCAGGTCGAAATGAAGAAGGCGTCACCGTTCGGCCTTTCGACACAGCCAAAGGCTCGAAAGCGAAAGGATACGCGGCCATGCAGGGCACCATGTACGTCGGGTACATTGACGGCGATCAGACGGTAGGCGTGCGCAAGTGAAAGTGAGTAACGAGGCGCTGGATGTTCTCTTTCGTCAGGCCAGAACCCACAACGCCTGGCTCGATCAGCGGGTGAGCGACGAGACACTGCGCGAACTCTACGAGCTGATGAAATTCGGTCCAACCAGCGCCAACTCCAACCCGGCGCGCATTCTCTTCCTGCGAACGCCCGAAGCCAAGCAACGCCTTCTGCCCGCGCTGAGTTCAACGAACGCCGGCAAAACCATGCAGGCGCCAGTAACGGCCATCCTCGCCTACGACTTCAAGTTCTTCAAAGAGACGCACAAGCTATTCCCGAACAACCCGGCAATGGCCGATATGTTCTCCGGCTCCCCCCAGCTTGCCGAGATCACTGCGTTTCGTAATGCCAGCCTCCAAGGCGGTTACTTCATTCTGGCGGCGCGCGCTCTCGGCCTCGATTGCGGCCCCATGTCAGGCTTCGATAATGCCAAGGTGGATGCGGAGTTCTTTAACGATTCAGCCGGAAATCCCCCAGCGTTTCACCATGTGAAATCGAATTTCCTGTGCAATCTCGGCTATGGCGATGCCGCCAAGCTTTTCCCTCGGAATCCGCGGTTAGATTTCGAAGAAGCCTGCCGGCTGCTCTAGGGCATTTCACTTAGATGTAGTACATCAGCGGCTCGCGGCTCTTTCGGTCTTGCCGGGCCGCTTCCGCCTTGCGAATCAAGTCCGCCAGCGTAGTCTTATCTAGCACTTCCGCGATCGCGTCCCGCACCTCGCGCATGATGATTCGCGTGCTGCAGTGCTCCACATCTTGACACTCCTCGCAGGCGCGGAAGGCCGTTTCGCTGGCGCAGGGCAGGGGAGCGAGAGGCCCCTCCATCATCCGAATAATCGAACCGATGGTCACCGTCGATGGTGGCCGGCTCAGTTGGTATCCGCCGCCCTTGCCCTTCTTGCTGTTGAGCAACCCGCGGCTCTTTAAGTCCAGCAGAATGCCCTCCAGGAACTTGAGGGGAATCTGCTCATCCTTGGCGAGGGTGGCAATCAGAACCGGCCCTTCACCGTAGTGTTGCCCCAGTGCAATCACGGCTTTCAGGCCATACTGGGTGCGCTTGGAGATTGTCCGCATGTTCGTTTTCCAGGGTAACACCGCTGTTGGGCCAGTTGTCGATAGACTGAGTCAAATGTTTGAGCCGCACCGGTCCTAAATCCCTAATAATCAATGCTTAGCCATTCGATTATCAGTCGATTAGCCACTTGATCCCGAGGCAACTAATGGGGGTACGCACAGTACATCTCAGGTAGACCGAATCCCATTTCTTGCGCTAATATAACTAGGAGCTTGCGTGATATGGCAGATGTAGCTCGCGCCTTCATCCCGTCAGTGCCGGAGGGTTGGTTTATGGATGCGTCGACATCTCGTCCATCATCCGGCAACGTGGCCCAAGCTTTGCGTCTCGACGGCTGCCTCGACCTGGAGGCGCTCAGGAAGAGCGTCGAGTTTCTCATCGGCAGGTATCAGACGCTCTGGAATATCCCCGGGCAATCCCGCGCCGCCTCGCGCGATGTTTTGCCAATTCAGGATTTCGGCGGGTTGCCAATTGACACCCGAGAAAGTGAAGCCCGACGATACATTCATCAGCAGGCGGATTGTCCGCTTGATCTAAAGGATGGACCGCTGCTTCACGCCGCCCTTGCGCGGCTTTCGGCGAGCGAGAACATTTTGCTTATCAGCATGCATCGCTCGCTGTGCGGCGCAGGCGTTCTGATGAGCACGCTCACAGCGGAACTAAGTGAGCGGTACAATGCCGAGGTGGGTACGGCTTTATCCCCGTTGCCCCAATCCCCAGCGCGCCAGCTGACTGTGTCGCATCCGGATGCGATTCACGGCGCTTCAAACAACGGGAAACAAGACAACGGGAAACCAGGTGAGAACACGGCCGAAGCTTTGGAACGGCTTCCGAATGGTCCGCCGCGGGCCGCTACGGGCGGCGTCTTTGGGCGCGAATCCCACATGTTGCCGGAAGCTTTGATGGCTTCGCGTACGGGAATTCAGCAGGGCGGAGAGCGTGGCGCAGTTCACCACGCTGTTCGCGGCTTTTGCAGCGCTGCTTTCCCGGCATAGCGGGCAGCACCAGTTTCTGGTGGGAGCCTCGACATCCAATCTCGAATACCCACCGGGGCAGGCGCCGTCTGAATTTCCGGCGCTGCTGCCCTTGCCAGCGGACCTTTCCGGCGATCCTTCCTTTCGCGAACTTCTGCAGCGGGTCCGGCGAGGCTTTCTCGATGCCGGTGTTCATAACAAGGCAGAGCATGGCGATCCGGTGGCACATAACCATGTTCCGTTCTCCTGGCTGGCGGAAGAGCGTCCCAGGCGGGAGCTTCCAGAGCTTCGGCTCTTTCAAGTCGCGATGATCTTGGAGCAACCGGCGCGGGAGGCCGTGCGCATTTCCGGGCTCGGCGTGTCGGAGTATGAGCTGGAGGCGCGCCCCACCGGTCTGGAACTGGCGCTTCACTTGGAGGAGCATGCCGCCGGACTCTTGATGACTGCGGATTATGATCCCGCGCTCTTCGATCCCGGCACCGATTCAACGCTTCCTCGGTCATTATGAAACCCTCCTCGCGGGCGCAATTTCGGACCCGGAGAGTTCTGCCTCGAGGCTTCCCATCCTTCCTGAGTCCGAACGCGAGCAGCTCTTATATGGATGGAATTCGACGGCCCAGGAAAATCCAAGCCACCTTCCTTTGCAGCAACTCATCGAGGCTCAAGTGGATCGGACCCCCGATGCCGTGGCTGTGGCGTTCGCGACGTCATCCTCCAGTGAGCAGCTCCTCACTTACGCGGAATTAAATGCTCGAGCGAACCAGTTGGCGGCCCACCTTCGATCGCTGGGCGTGACCAGAAACACGCTGGTTGGCGTATGCCTGGAGCGATCCATCGATTTGCTGGTCGCGCCGCTGGCGATCCTCAAGGCGGGCGGCGCTTACCTGCCATTGGATCCCGATCATCCCGACGATCACATCGGACCCATTGTCGAGAATGCGCGCGTCGGAATTTTGATTGGCCGGCCCGAATTGGCCGCCCGGCTTCCGGAGTTCAAGCGGGCAGCTTGTTTCGCTCGATTGGGAGGCCCTGCAAGCATTACCCGGACACGAACCAGCCGGTCACGGTCTCCGACACCGACTTGGCGTATGTGATCTACACATCCGGTTCCACCGGCCAGCCCAAAGGCGTGATGATTCCACGCCGAGCACTGAACAATGTGCTGTGTGTCGGTGCGCGATTGGTTCCAATTGGGCTCGCAAGACGTGCTTCTGGCGCTCACTACCATCGCCTTCGACATCGCCGGCGTGGACCTGTGGTTACCACTCCTAGTGGGAGCGCGCACTGCTCATGGTGGAGCGCGCAACGGCATTGGACGAGCAACTGCTCCAGGACATCATCCATCGCGAGGGCGTTACGTTTCTGCAGTGCACCCCACGCCAGTTGGAAGCTGCTGATCGATTCCGGATGGCAAGGCAAGGCTGACCTGCTAGCTGTTTGCACCGGCGAGGCCATGCCGGAAGATCTGGCGCGCAAGCTCTATCCAAGAGTGGGCCGTCTGTGGAATATGTATGGCCCAACGGAGACCACTATTTGGTCCACGGGCTTCATGTTTTCCGGCCCGGACGATCCCATCCTTATTGGCCGTCCTATCGCCAACACGCAAATCTATATTCTGGATGAGCATATGGCGCCAACTCCAATTGGCGTTCCCGGCGAACTGTACATCGGCGGGGATGGATTGGCCACTGGCTACCTATACAATCCCGCTTTGACGGCCGCGCGATTTGTGGCCGACCCATTTGGCAAACGACCGGGAGAGCGTCTTTATAAGACCGGGCGATTTGGCGCGATATCGGAGCGACGGAAATATCGAATGTCTGGGGCGCAATGACGACCAAATCAAACTGCGGGGTTACCGCATTGAGCCGGAAGAGATTCGCGCGGTGTGTATGCGGCATCCTTCCATTCGCGACGCTATCGCCATTCTCCAAACCAGCGCGACCGGAGACAGCCGGATCGTCGCTTATCTGATCTCTCAGGGCAGCGATCTGCCGGACGTCACCGCACTGCGCAGCTTCCTTCGGCAGAGGCTTCCCGAATACATGGTTCCTGCCACTTTCGTATTCCTGGACTCTTTCCCCTTGAACACCAATGGCAAGCTGGACCGCCGGGCTCTTCCAAAACCGAAAATGCCATCGAATAGAAGCGCGGAGACCGAGCCCGTGGACCAAATCGAAGCCCGGCTCAGAGACATGCTCCGTTCCGTGCTGGGTGTGAGCGCCGATCGGCGTCAACGACGACTTTTTCGATATGGGCGGCCATTCCTTAACGGCCGCGCAACTGTTCCGCGAAATCAACATCAGTTTCAACCTCGATTTGCCGCTCGCTACTCTGTTCCATGCTCCCACTGTTCGGCGCTTGGCGGCTCTCATTCGCGGCTCTGGAGCCGAGCAAATGAACGCGCCCATTGTGAAGATTCAACCCAAGGGCTCAAAGCCGCCCATCTATTGCATTGGCGCGGCTGACGGCGAGGTCATCGTTTACCGTAGGCTCGCGCTGGAGCTGGGCCTGGATCAGCCCCTCGTTGGACTGCAGCCATTCCGGCTGCTCGGCCCGCGTCCCACGGTGCGGCAGTTGGCCGCCGCTTACATTAACGAGCTTCGAAAGATCGGCGAATCTCAGCCCTTTTGCCTGCTGGGCTATTCGTTCGGAGGATTGGTTGCGGTGGAAATGGCTCGTCAGATGCACGCTGACGGCATGGCCCCCCCAATTGTCGCGCTGATCGACACCTCCTACCCGCTTGGCTGCCGGGCCAACGAATCCTGGAAGCACCGGGTTAGCCGCTATCGTTACAACTGGAATCAAATCGCAAGGGTGAAAGGTGTGTCTCACATCGTAAACCGCGTGAAGGATCGCTATGCGCGAATGGCACGCAAAGCCACATTAACGGTTGGGGTCCCTCTTGCCAATGCGCCAAGCGATGTTTATTCCTTGCAGGAGCGGGCAGCCGAGAGCTACCGGATCAAGTCCTATGGCGGCCGTGTCTACTTATTTCGGGCCGAATCACAGGAGCAGGAGTTCTTCTCTGGCGGCCTCCAATTAGGTTGGTCACGCGTTCTATCCGATCTCGTGGTCGAGGAAGTCCCCGGAGATCACGGCAGCATCAACACTGGAACCAACCTGAAGATCCTGGCGCGAAAGCTCAAGCAGTCGCTGGGCTATCCGTCTGCTAACGGGCACCAGCCGCAGGCAGAGTCGCAGCGGCAATCGACGCTGGCTTAGCCATCACCGTTTCCGGATCCGTATCGCGCGGCACCACCACGCCGACCCACGCAAACAGCATCTCGTCCCAGCTTTGATCGCCCCAGCGGATGGTCGCCTTCGGGTCGGGATTGTACTTATTGTTCGCGGAATTATCCCAGTGCGCGAACAGCTCGATCTTGGTCCCCTTGGGCACTTCGATGGGCTTTTGCTCGAAGTAGATGGTCTGCCAACTGAAGTCGTAGTGCGGCACGCTTACTAGCGTCTCGTGCTCGCCATTCGGATAGTCCAGGCGAATGTCCATGTCTTTGCCCCGCAGGTGCATGTGGGGCTGTGAATAGATTAGCGTTACCGGTTGATCGAACTGAGCCACGGTGTGGCCCGCGTAGTTGGCATCGCCCGGAGGAATGGTGAAATCCGCGCCGGCCACCGGCACTGTCAGCAGTCTGTACTTCGGTGGTTCCTTCGCCAGCACAAACCCGACTTTGGTTTGATCCGTCGCCGGGGTGCCGTTGGTGGTGTAGTGCATTTCAAACACGATGTCGGAGCCAGCCGGAATCAGCTTAGCGGCTTTGTGATCGAGATCGAAATAATTTTGCGGCTGGATGCCTGGCACATAACCGAGCAGCCACTCGTTGGCGACGTTGACGCTGGGATCCACGGGCGCGGGCAGCGCTTCACCGCCATCGGCGCGCTTGGGCAGAACATAACCTTCGCCGACTTTCGCGTCCTTCAACCACTGCGATCCAGGCGGGCGAATATGAACGCTGCCGTGATGCACGATCGCGCGATTGCCCGGTCGGACTTCGGCGTCGATCACCCAGGTGTCTTTCGTGAAGCCGCTCGGAACCACGAAGTAGGTGTACTCGATGGTGCCGCGCGCGGGCACGCTGTACGGCTTTGGCATTTCAACCACCACGTCCGGTTTGATGTTCCAACCATCGCGCCATTGCATAGGAGGCGGCATGTCTTTCGCATCGCCTTCCGGCGCTCCCGCGTCCACCCATGCAACCAGGGTCTTGACGTCGGCTTCGCTCAGTCTGCGATCGTTCGCGAAATGTCCGAAACGCGGATCGGCGAACCAGGGAGGCATTTTCTTCGTCAGCACCGCTTCCTTGATGGCCTTGGCCCACGGACGCGTGCTTTGATACGTGAGGAACGAGGACGGCCCGATCTCGCCTGGACGATGGCAGCTCTGGCAGTTCTTCTGCATGATGGGAAGAACGTCTTTGTCGTAGGTGACGCTGGGGGTTGTCGCGGCCAACGCCGCCGTCCCCATCAGTAAAACCGCTGCAAAATATCGCACCATCGTGTTCCCGCCCTCCAACTGTAAGTGACTATATCACAATGGTTATTGCGCCAGGATGGTCTTGCATGCAGGCCATCATTGCAGGCTGGCAGGACTCACCCCGCAATGCCCGCGGTTCGGGAATCGGGGACGAGGCGGCTGCGCGGTCGCGCACGTAAGGGGTTTCCGGTCTCGCTGTTTCAGGCCAAAGCTTTTCCGTACAGCGCGAGCAAGCGGCTCCATGCCTTCTCGGCCTGTGCCTCGTTGTACACTGACGTATCGGGCGGGCACCAGCCATGCGCGGCGCCAGTGTACACCTCGATTTCCGCGGGCAGGTTAGCTTTTGCGAAGGTCTCTTTCAAAACGACCTTGTCATTGGGCGCCCGCATATCGTCGTTGGCCGCGATCGCGATGAGGAACTGCGCCTTGGTCTTCGCGGCCTCCAGATGCGGACTGTTCGGCATATCTGTCACGAGTCCGCCGCCATGGAAGGTGGCGACTGCTCCTACGCGATCGGGCACCGCCGCCGCGGTGCGGAACGCCATTGGTCCGCCCATGCAATAACCCTGTGTGCCCACCTTCCGATTCTTGGCAACTGACGATTGCTGGTCCAGCCATCCGACGAATGCTTTCGCGTCCGTCATGTGCGTGGTCTCGTTCAGAGGTTGTGCCAGCGGCAACAGCGTCGGGATCGGGGTCGCGGCGCCGGCGTCCGCGGTTGGGGCTTTCTTGACGCGGTAGAACGGATTCACCACGAGCACCGAATAGCCCGATTCGGCGAGCCTTTTGCCCATCTGGCGAAAAGCTGGCCGCAGTCCGAAGATGTCCGGCCACACCAGAACGCCTGGGGCTGTGCCAGTCGCCGGATGTACGAAGTAGCAATCGGCGGTGCCGTCCGGCGTCGTCACATTCACATCCGATTCGGTTACTGTAACCGCGTTCGCGACTTGCGGCAGAAGCATGGCCACGCCTGCTCCCAGCATGATGCCGAATTGCTTTCGTGTCACGAGTCCGAGAGCCTCGAAGTGCTTGAGGTCCTCTTCAAAATGATCCTGATCGCACATGTTCGCTCCTTGTGAGGCTTGTTATTGCACGCGTACCAGGATAGTTTATATCACTTGGCCTCCCGGGGGTCGAGGTATGGTAGATTCTCTCCAATCGGACCGACGCGATGCTGGACGATGTCCAAAGGCTGTTTCGTGAAGTAGCTGATCTCAACGCGGAGGCACGATCCCAATACTTCGAGGACCACCAGATCGACGGTGACCTTCGCAGTGAGGTGGAGTCGCTTTTGCGTTTCGATCACGGAAGCTCGCATCATCTGGAGGGCGTCGTCGGCGCGACGGTGGTACAGTTCCTCGATTCTGAGGTCGACAGGTTCTGCGGACCCTACGAACTGGTGAGACTGCTAGGGGAAGGCGGAATGGGGTCCGTCCATCTGGCGCAACGTAAAGACGGTGAAGTGGATCTGCAAGTCGCCGTAAAGTTAATTCGCGGCACCGGTTCGCACCTTCTCTTCCGCGACCGCTTTCTGAGAGAGCGGCAAATCCTTGCGTCACTCAATCACCCCGGGATCGCCAGGCTGTTGGACGCGGGTCATACCAAGTCGGGCCAGCCCTATCTGGTCATGGAGTACGTCGACGGAACACCGATCGACGTCTATAGCCGCAGTCTTCCGCTCGAAGCGAAGCTGCGGCTCTTTTTGCTGGTTTGCGACGCGATCGCCTACCTGCACCGGCACCTGGTGATTCATCGCGATCTCAAGCCTTCAAATATTTTCGTGGAAGCCAGTGGCGCTCCGAAGATTCTCGACTTCGGCATCGCCAAATTTCTCGATGGCGGCGATGGGAATGTGACCAAAGAGCGGATGCTCACCCCGGACTTTGCTAGTCCCGAACAGGTGAAGGGAACGGCTAAAACGACGGCGACCGATGTCTACTCGCTGGGCGCGGTCTTGTACGACATGCTAGCGGGACGATCGCCTCATGCGACGGCGACCGGACAGGAATCTATCGAGGAAGCGATTTGTTTGGTGGATCCTGTTCCCGTCCGAAGACTGGATCCCGCCCTTCCACGCGACCTTGATTCTGTGGTGCGGAAGGCGTTGCGCAAAGAGCCTGCGGAAAGATATGCGACTGTAGATGCGTTTGCCGGCGATCTGCGCGCCATTCTTGAATTGCGGCCAGTCACAGTTCGCTCCGGCGAGGCATGGTATCGCACGCGCAAGTTCCTGCGGCGATACTGGATGCCGCTGGCCGCGGCCGCGCTGGTGGTGGTCAGTCTCTCGGTCGGCTTGTACGTTGCAAATCGCCAGCGCGTTATTGCGGAGCGCCGCTTTAGCCAATTGCATGCGCTGTCGAGGGGAGTCCTCGATCTTGAAACCGAGCTCGCCAGCCCCGACCTCACGCTCCGGAATAAAATCGTCTCCCTCTCCATCCAGTACCTGGAAGGTCTGGGCAGCGAGGCTCTCCACGATAAAGCACTGGCTCTGGACATCAGCAATGCGTATCTTCGCATCGCCCGCATCCAGGGAGTTCCAGAATGGAACCAACAGGGTCACTATGCCGAGGCGGATAAGAGCCTGAGCAAGGCGAATACATTCGCCGATTCAGTTCTCGCAGCAGATCCCGGCAACCGCGAAGCGCTGTGGCTAGAGGGTAATATTGCACACGATCGCTCAGTCACCGCGTATGCTGAACGCAGCTACCGGCGAGTGCTCGCCGACTCTCCTAAAGTTGTAGATGCTTTCGACCGCCTGACGCGGCTCGGGAATCTGACTAGACGCGAGATCAACGGCGCAACCTATATGTATGGAGACCTGGCTGAGGTTCACTTGGGTCTGCACCGATTTTCGGACGCAGCTCGTTATGCCCGGCTGGGCATCGAGATCTCCAAAGAAAATCGCACGGTGCCGGGACCGCGCGCTCAAGCGTTCAATATGTTGGCGGGCTCGCTCATGTATTCGGGAGACTTTCAGGGGGCGCTTGATACAATCCACGAATCGAAAAAGCAACTGGAGCAACTACGTCGCGAGAACCCGTATCCCTACTATATCGGGCTGATCCTCTCCCAAACTCGCTGCCGCGAAGGACTCATTCTGGGAGAGGACGGCGGTGTGAATCTGAACCGCCCGCTCGAAGCCGAGGCTCCGCTTCAAGAAGCCTTCGAGGCTATGGAGCAATTCGCGGAGAAGGATGCCAACAATAATGAGGCCCGCGCCGTGGTGGCCCTGGCCGGGCATTACTTGGGTGATATTTTGCGGCACAACAATCCGAGGCGGGCGCTGGAAGTCTATGACCACTCGCTAGTGAGGATCCGAGAGGTCCCGAACGATGTCGCCGCACGCCGTGTGGAATCGCTTCTGCTCGCCGGTTCCTCGTATGCCGCACGCTGGATTCATCATGAGAAAGACGCGAAAGACAGGATCGACGCTGCTATTCGGCTCTTGAACGAAACCAAAGATTACCCGGCCGGGATCGTTACAGCGGGCAGTGAGGCCGACATCGCCATGCGAGCTCTCGCCGATCATTGCGCTGAGACGAGCCAGCCCGAGCAGGCCTTGGAGATATACCAGCAGCTGCGCGGCAAAATCATGGCTTCGAATCCTGACCCGCAAAACGACCTGCTTAATTCCGTCTATGTTTCGCGACTCGATACTTCGCTCGCGATGCTGCTCCGGCGTATGGACAGGGGAGACAAGGCTTTACCACTGGAGGCCGGCCGCCTGGAGCTTTGGCGGCACTGGGATCGTAAGCTTCCGAATAACCCTTTCGTGCGCCGCCAACTCGAGGCAGCGCGCCTCCCGTAAAGGCGCTTCAACATCCCCCGTTTTTTCTTGCTAATTCCTCCTTCCAATTCCGCTAAACAGGGTGAGGCATGTCCTCGGAGGGTTCATGAAGGATTTGGTTCGATTGGGAACATTATGCGTGGCGGCGGCTGTTTTTGCGGGCCTATCCCACGCTTCGGCAGTAACAACCTATAGCACCTTTACCTTTACCGGCGATTGTGGTGACTGCACTGGACAGGCCACCGGAACCCTGGTGTTAAAGAACTACACCTTGGGTGACCCGCTCGAAACCTCGAATTTTGTCAGCTTCGCGTATTCGTCGAACCTACTAAGCTTCGGGCCGGACAGCCTTGACAGTTCTGATGGGATCCTAGAAGGGATGCTCCCGGTCGACCTTCCTGGTCCGGCGACCGTCTATATCGAGAATATAGTTTTGTCACCGGGTTGTGAGGATTGCGCCGAACTCGGTTTCTATTCGGAGACTTTTGACAGTGACGCATGGACTATTGGCGTACAGGATTACGGAACCAGCGGGATCTGGAGTGCGGCTGCTGCGAAGAGTGCAGTTCCGGAGCCATCGTCGTCGGCGATGCTGGCTGCCGGACTCGCCGGATTAATCGCCTGGAGACAGCGCCGCCGTTACGCCGGCAGATGGAGCGGCCTTTGCTAAATCTGCCTCCGGATTCCGCTAAGTAGGGTGAGGCATACATGTCCTCGGAGGGATCATGAAGGATTTGGTTCGATTGGGAACATTGTGCGTGGCGGCGACCCTTCTTGCGGGCCTATCCTACGCTTCGACAATAACAACCTATGACTTTACTGCCGATTGTTGCGACGACAGCGGCGGGCCGGATAGCGCCACGGGAACCCTCGTGCTGCAGAACTACACGCCGGGGGACGAGCTCGAACCGTCGAATTTTGTCAGCTTCTCCTATTCGTCCCTTTGGGTTCCCGCCTTTACAACGGACAGTCTTGAAGGTGAGGGCTTTTCCGGAGTGCTTCCAGTCGACCTTCCTGGCCCGGCGGACGTCCTGATAAATGAGGGGTTCTTCTCGGAGAGTGATGGCTATTTTGGACTCGGAGACGAAACGGATTTTGGAACGGATGCGATCTGGAGTCTGGCGGCTGCGAATACTGCAGTTCCTGAGCCATCGTCGTTAGCGATGCTGGCAGTCGGGCTGGCCGGATTAGTTGCCTGGAGACTGCGCGCCCCGGTCGCCAGCAAGCGTACGACGTAACCACGCTTGCGCGAATCGCAGATCATGGCGGACGGAATGCACTGAGCGTCCCGTTACCTCGGCTGCTTCGTCCGCAGTCAGACCTCCGAAATAGCGCAGTTCAATCGCCTGGGCAAGGATGGGATTCTCAGCGGCCAGCTGTTCGAGGGCGCGATGCAGTTCCAAGAGCGGCAGGAAATCTCCGTGACCGGGTCCCAACTCCAATCCAGCCGTCTCGATGCGACGAAGGTCGCCGCCGCGTTTCCCGGATGCCCTGGTGCGGGCGTAATCCACCAATATCCGCCTCATCATCTGGGATGCGATTGCAAGAAAATGAGCCTTGTCGGCGACACTCGGCGCGGCACTGCCAAACATTCGAATGTATACCTCGTTGACCAGCGCCGTAGGCTGCAGAGTGTGGTCCTTCCGCTCCTTTCGAAGATATTTTCCGGCAATGTTGCGAAGTTCCGCGTAGACTAGCGGCAGTAGCTCCTGAGATGCTTCCGCGTCGCCTTCCCTCACACGCCGAAGCAAATCCGCGATTTGCGTATCCACGATTAGACCTTCTCATCGGTAGTATGCCATGAGCTACGCGACCTGGCTTTTCTCCCCCTCCGCCAACGCCAACTCCGTAATACGCAGCCCAGCCTTCGTGATCCGCGATGGATACAAATCCTTCAAGCGCTCCTCATGCGGCGGGATCACTCGATGGACATCGCCGCCCACGCTTTTCACCATCTCTTCGGTCGTCATCACCAGATTGAATTGGCTGCCGGTAGCGAGGCCCACCGGAATATACTCGGGATCCTTCGGATCGTGGCCGCGCAGGTTTTCGTATCCGTAAGCCAGGTCGCCGCAAAACACCCAACTCTCTTGCGAATTCGCGGCCAGATCGTTGCGCACCGTAACGTACATCGATCCCCAGGTGTGCGTGTCGAAGGCGGCGTGCAGATCCACGCCGGGCAGCACGTTTTCTCGATCGCCGCTCACTGCCACCAGGCGCCCTTGCCGCGCCAGATCCACCGCGCGCATGATGTCGGCCGTATCGATGCCCAGCATCAGCCAGCGGAACCGACGCTCCAGCGACATGGTCCACACCCATTTGGAAAGCTCTCGCTCTTGCAAGTAAAACTTCGCGTTTGGAAAATCTTCGATGTTGCCCATGTGATCGAAATGAGCATGAGTGATGAATATGTGATTGATGTCTTCAGGCGTGATGCCGATTTCGCCTAATACTTCGCGCGGCGGCCGCCAGCCCTTCACGCCGAACGTATTGGCCAGCACTTCGCCGTGAGCCTTATGGTTGTAGCCGACGTCCACCATCACGAGCTGGCCCTGGCCTTTGATCACGATGTAGCAATAGGGCAGCTTGCGCGTACCCTGGTTGTGCATGCCATAGATCAAGCCGCTCTGTGGATAGTTCGGGACCGCCGCGAATTCCATCACCCACAGCGAGTAGGCGCTCATTTCGCTCGCAGCCCACAACAGGCCCGTTCATAAGACACCATCTCAAAGCCCGGCAACGTTTCCGCGGCGCGCTCAAGTTCCGTGTAGCCGGCGCGCAGCGGGATCAAGATACGATCGACATTCAGCTGGCTGTCTGCTTCTTTCAACGCGGCGCCGATCGAATTCGCCGCCTGAGCTAGATGGTCGTAATGCCGTTGGGCGCGTTCGGTTGGATGGGATCGTCGAAGCTCATCGGTTGCCTTGCGAAAAACCTCCCGCGCTCGCAGCAAAGCCGGATGGTCCGGCGCAGCCTCCTTCGATCCCGCGGCGGCCAGCACTAACAGGCCCGCTAATTGCGAGGCGACTTGCTTCAAGTCTTCAAAACATCTTTGATTCTCGACAATGTACGCGGCGGTTGCGTCGTCTATCATGGCCTTCTGAGAGACTATCGCATTACGAACGGATTTGGCGCGTTACCCGCGATATCGATCCACACGCTCTTCGTTTGTAGATAGTCGCGAATGGCGTCGACGCCGCTCTCGCGCCCAATTCCGGAGCGCTTGTATCCGCCGAAGGGCGACATGTAGCTCACCGCGCGATACGTATTCACCCACACCGTGCCGGCCTCCAATCGCTCCGACATCATCAGCGCTCGTCGAATGCTCTGAGTCCAGACGCCGGCCGCAAGCCCGTACACCGTGTTGTTAGCGATGCGAATCGCCTCCTCTTCATCGTCGAACGGAATCACCGACAGCACCGGACCGAAAACTTCTTCATTGGCGATGCGCATCTCAGGGTTCACGCCGGTGAAAATCGTCGGCTCCACGAACCAGCCCGATCCACATTCCTCGCGCTGCGCCGGAGCGCCACCCAGACGACAGACCGCGCCTTCTTCTTTTGCGATGCGGATGTAGTCGAGGATCTTTTCGTACTGAGGCCGCGTAGTCACGGGCCCAACCTGCGTCGATGCGTCCAGCGGATTGCCCATGCGCGCCGTTTTCGCGAGATCGAGCAGCCGCTCCACAAATTCCGCATGGATGGAGCGATGGATCAGCGCGCGCGAGCCCGCGATGCAGGTCTGCCCGGTTGCGGCGAAGATTCCCGAGACCACTCCCTTCACCGCCTGGTCGAGATCGGCGTCGTCGAATACGATGTTGGCCGACTTACCTCCCAGCTCGAGCGTCACGTGCTTGATCCCGCGCGCAGCCAGCCCATAAACATGCTCGCCGGTTTTGTCGCCGCCGGTGAACGCCACCTTGGCGACGTCTTGATGGGTGATCAAAGGCTCGCCCACTTCACCACCGAAGCCAGTCACGATGTTCACTACGCCCGGCGGGAAGCCCGCCTTCTCGAACAGCTCGCCAAAAGCGAACGCCGACACCGACGAGAATTCCGATGGTTTCCAAACCACCGTGTTGCCCGCGGCCAGCGCCGGCGCGAGCTTCCAGGTTGCCAGCAACAGCGGCGAGTTCCATGGCGTGATTGCGGCGACGACGCCCAATGGTTCCTCGCGCGTGAAGTTGAACACGCCTGGCTTGTCGATCGGAATCACTCGGCCTTCGATTTTGTCCGCTAATCCGCCGTAATAGTAGAACCATTGCGGAATGTAGTTGAGCTGCCCGCGCATTTCCGCGATCAATTTGCCGTTGTCGGTCGATTCAATCTCAGCCAGCCGCTGCGCTTCCGCCGCCACCAGCTCGCCGAATTTGTGCAGCAACGCGCCGCGCGCGCTCGCGGTCAGCTTGCGCCACTCGCCCTGGAACGCGCACTTTGCGGCTGCGATCGCTTGATCTACATCGGTTTTCGATCCGCGCGGAACCAACGCCCAAGGCTTTGCGGTGAACGGATTCATCGATTCGAACCATTCACCCGAGGCGGGATCCACCCACTTCCCGCCAATCAACATCTGATGCTTCTTCACGCTGCCAAACCTCCGCTTAAAACGCTCATATCTTCCTGTTCCTCGAGTTCGTTCACAATCTCTTCAATAGCGCGCGCATTCGCGCAAGCCGACCGGAATCGGTCGCGAATCTGCTCCGGTGTCGCCGGAATCACATCGTCGAGACGGCTTTGGGCAGTTCCCCGTCGGGATATCAGAATCACTTCCGTACCCTGCGCGCCCGGATATGCAGCGGTGAACGCAGGATCGATTTCGAGTCGCGTGAGACGGGCGAGCCTCGCGATCTCGGGATCGTCGAGCGAATGATAATTCGATTCTTCGATCGTACCCCTTGCCAGCGTCGCCGCCACACAATACTGGATGCTCATCTTGGCTTCCAGAACGCGGTCGAACGGTCCGGCGCGATCGCAACCTGGATAGCCCACCGCCGCGGCCGAGGCTTTCACCACAATCTCCTCGATGTCGCTGCTCGCGAAGCCATCTTCCGTCGCCAAGGTGAGCGCAGCCTGACACGCGGTCTGCGCATAGTTACATGCGGGCGCGGGCTTGTAATATACCGACAAGATTTCAAGCGGCCCACCGGAAAACGGAGCCACTCGCGAGATGCAATCGCTTTTGTTGAGGCCGGCAAAAAGCCCGGCGCGGCCGTCCAGCGCGCTCTCCGATGCACGTGCACCGAGCATCGCCAGTTCGACTGCCGTTACTGCATTGCGCGCCGCAAATCCCGGATGAAAGAACATCTCGTCGCCGCCGCAATATGGCCATTCGTTCAATCCGCCGGTGGCGTTGGCCGCGAAACCGAGCGCGCTGACCGTCGCATCTTCGTCCAGACCGAGCAGTCGGCTTCCCGCAATTGCACCCGCCAACGGACCCGTGATTCCCGTGGGACGAAACCGGCGGACCATCTCCTGATCCATGATCGCCCGCCCCACCGCCGCGCCGATTTCATAGCCGCACACTGCGCCTAAAATGAAGTCGCGGCCATTAGCCTTCTGTTGCTGCGTGAGCGCAAGCAGCGTCGGAAAGATCACTACGCCCAAGTGACTCACCGCACCCGCGTGCATGTCCTCGCGCACCAGTCCATGCCCGAGCGTAGCGTTCGCGAATGCGGCTTCGGCCGGCGATGCATGCACCGGAGTTCCGATCACTGTCGCTTTTCCGCTTGCCGCACCCGCCATGCGAATTGCCTGACAACCCCACGGCAGATCGCGCGCCTCAAACGCGCACGATAGGAAATCGAGCAACCCGATCTTGACCTTCGCGATCACCTCCGGGGGGAGTTGCTCGATCGTCAACTCGTGCGCGGCACGAACCATCCTGCGCGAAAGACTCATTTCCAGCCGGTGTCCGAGTTGTTGGGAACGTTCACCATCACTGCTTGCACTTGATTGATCTTGAGGCCGGTTATTTTGAACATCTCCGAGATCAGAATCCCGCCCTTCTGACCATTCATGTTCGCGTGCATCAGTATCAGCCCGACCACGACACCACGCTCTTCGTCGACGACAGGGAAACGCCGGTGATCGATAGCCAGCCCTTTAAAAATTCCTTTGTCGAGTTGCTCCGAGCCACTCATCGCCGGATTGCCCATCACCGGAACATTCGTAGTCTGGACACCGTTTTCGAAGCGGTTCATGTCGGATGCGAGCGGCGCTGCCTTATAATCCTTGGTTCCTTCCGCTTGAACGGCAGTGAAATAGGCGCTGGCATCGTCAATGAGCTGCGACCGCACAGACCGCTGGGAGTCGGGCACCAGTTCGCTGTACAGCGCGGGCGCCGTCGTCATCTTTTCCGGGGCGAAAAATCCGGCCTCGCCCTTGCGGCAGACTAGAGTTTCAGCTTCGGTGATTTTCTTGCCTCTGAGTTTTAGTCGAACGAAGAATGTGTCGAGCGCGCCATTCTCGGCGACCACTGTTTGTGCTGCCGCGTTGCCGCTTCTGGTATCGAGAGCGTAAAGCCGATACGTGCTCGCCCCGGCTGTCTTCCAGAAACCATCTCCCAACTTCAGTGGCTTTCCGTTTTCGGTAAACCTTACGGAGTTCGCCACTGGCAGTTTCGACGGATCATGTTTCGCCATGGCATCCAAATACGAATCGACGAAGCCTTGCAAACAAGCGCGATCGCAACTGCTCGCCGCGCGCGCGGTCCCGCTAGCCAATAGAAATGCGGCCGCGACGGTGGTTACAACAGTGATTCGGTTTCTCAAAAGCGCCCTCCTGTCTACAATAGCCGATTACGATAAACTCCAGTGGTGAGTGAAATCGGCATCAGCCCGGTTCAAGCAACCCCGGCCGCGACGCCTCCCGTCCGAACCTGGGTTATGTGGGTTCCTTCGGTGGCGATGATGCTGTCGAGCCTGCTGTCCTACGTGGATCGCCAGGTGCTTGCCGTACTTTCGCCGATGATCCTGCGGGACACCGGTCTCAGCGCGGGAGCATACGCGAACGCCCTCGCGGCGTTCTCCATTTTTTACATGATCGGGAACCCCGTGTTCGGCTCGTTCCTCGATTTCATCGGTCTGCGCAAAGGTATGTTCGCGGCAGTTTCGCTGCGCGCCATCGCCAGCACCGCGCACGCCTGGATGTCGGGTTTCTGGGGATTCGCCGTGGCGCGAAGCGTACTCGGATTCGGAGAGGGCTCGGCTTTTCCAGCGGCTTTGAAAGCTGCCGCCGAATCGCTGCCTCCGAATCGGCAATCGCGCGGAACGGCGATCGGATACAGCGGCGCGTCACTCGGTGCCATCGTTACTCCACTGATTGTGACGCCCATCGCGTTGCGCTTCGGATGGCGCTCGGCATTCTTGGTAACTGGAGCGCTGGGCGCATGCTGGCTCGCGATGTGGGCGATTGTCGGACGCCCGCCCTATTTGGCCGAACATCGCCGCGCCTCGCTTAAGGTTGCCTGGCCCAATTTCCTCGAGCGACGTCTATGGCTGGTGGTCTCCAGCTTCGGACTCGGCGCCGTCGCGCTGGGCCTGGTGTCCTACTTAAGCCCGCTTTATTTAAGCCGGGCATTTCACCTGTCCCAAGCTGAGCTCGGAAAAATACTTTGGATCCCGCTGGTCGGTTGGGAAGCCGGCTATTTTTTCTGGGGCTGGATCGCGGACAAATTCGTGACCCGCGGCCACCGGCCCACGGGATTGTTCTGTATGCTCACGTTGCTCGCGCTGCCGACGGCGCTAGTAACCAGGATCGATTCGTGGCCCGTCGTTCTCGCGCTGTTCTTCTGGGCGACGTTCATCGCAGACGGCTTCGTGGTGCTCTCTTTGCGCGTCGGCTCGCATTTGTACCCCCGCGATCAGACTGCCATGGTGGGAGGAATCGGATCGGGATCTTGGTCCGCGGTGCTGGCTCTTATTCTGCCTGTCTGGGGCCGCTGGTTCGATCTGAAATGGTATGGAGCGGTCTTCGTTTCGGCGAGTCTGTTCCCGATTCTAGGTACAGCTATCTGGTTTTGGTTGAGCCGCCCCGAGAAACTGTGGCGCGAAGCGGCCCTCCGAACCGACTAGATTCCCATCTCCTGAAAAACTTCCCGCGCCAGACGGAAACTATCAACAGCCGCGGGAACTCCGCAGTAGATGGCGACTTGCAGAAAAACTTCCTGGATGTCGTTCTTCGTCAGCCCGTTGTTGATCGCGCCTTTGACGTGCGCTTTGATTTCATGCGGCCGGTTCAGCGCCGAGATCATCGCCAGGTTCAGCATGCTGCGCGTCTTGCGATCCAGCCCCGGACGGCCCCAGCACTCGCCCCAGCAATACGTCGTAACCAGCTCCTGCAGTGGCCGGTTGAAATCGTCCGCGGTACTAATCGCTTTGTCTACGTACTCGGCGCCGAGGACCTCGCGACGAATCTTCAGGCCCTTTTCAAACATCTCTTTTTCCACTTGTTCTCCTTTGAATCTATTTGGATTCCACCACCACGCCGGCCCAATCTTCCATCACTTTGATCAGCTCGGTCATGTCGGCGTCTGCGCCCTGACTGGCGGTTCCGATCGCGAGGATCTGCCGCACTGCGCTTCCCACCACCATCGGCACACCCATCGACTCGGCCTCTTCCATACACAGCCGAATGTCTTTGTTAAGCAGACCGATGGCAAAACCAAAATCAAAGTTTCGATTCAGAACGCAGCGCGGAATCTTGTCCATCGTGGCGGTATTGCGCCCGCTGCCCGCGTTGATCACATCGATCACCTGCTTGGGATCGAGCCCTGCCTTCACGCCCATTACCACGGCTTCGGACGAAATCGCCATCGCGGTCGCTGACAGCAGATTGTTCAGCAGCTTCATGGTCTGGCCTTGTCCGGGCTGCTTGCCGACGTGAAACACCTTCCCGATAACGTCCAGCACCGGCGTCACAATCGCGAACGTGTCATCGGGACACGAGACCATTACCGCAAGCGTGCCTTTCTCCGCGCCGGCCACGCCACCGCTGACGGGCGCATCCACGGCCACAATCCCTTTCGTTTTGAGTCCCTCGGCCACGCGCTTGGCATACGTCGAGCCGGTGGTGGAAACATCGATGAAGATTTTGACCTTGCTGCCTTCGATCACTCCACTGGGCCCAAGCGCGGCCGCTTGAACAATCGGAGGCGTTGGCAAGCTGGCCAAGACAATCTCGGCTGCCGATGCCACCGCGGCCGGCGAATCCACACGCTTGGCGCCCAACGCTTCCAGTGGACGCATCGCGGCGTCGCTCTTGTCAAAAATCGTGAGGCTATTGCCCGCCTCGATTAACCGGCGGCACATCGGGCCGCCCATTCTTCCCACGCCGACGAAGCCGACGTTCTTCTCAGCCATTGACAGTGTCTCCCTGCACCAAAGCCGCTAGGATACCATGCGCTGTTCAGCGCGCCGGTGGAACGGCACGTGAAGGTGGAACATCGAGCCGCACCACGATCCCTTCGACATCGGGTCTCGCCGCCGGATAGTATTTCATCACCATCGGATCGTGGCCAGGCACGATATGGTTCGGCGAATCCGCCAGCTTGTAGAGCAACTTGTAACCCTCCAGCATTTCGGCCACGCTATACACTACCGGAAACGCCCGGTCTTGTTCGAAATTTGTGTAGAGATGCGCAGCATCGGCGGCCAACACCACCCAGCCGCGCTTCGTCCAAACGCGTACGATTTGCAATCCGGCAGTGTGGCCTCCAACGCGATGTAGAGTTAATCCCGGTACGATCTCCGATTCGCCGTCATGAAAGACCGCGCGTCCGCTATAGATTTTCCGGACCATCTCCAGCGCGTTCTCCAGATCGTACGCCTCGCGCAGGAAGTGGTGGCACATGCAACGGCCGGTGGCGTATGAGACCTCGCGATCCTGTACGTGATATCGCGCCGACGGAAATCGATCGAGATTTCCGGCATGGTCGTAATGCAAATGCGTCAGGATCACGTCCGTGACCTTGTCCGGATCGATGTCGAGAAGCCGCAGCGCGTCCACGGGACTGCGCAGATGCTCGCGCTTGCGCCGGATGGCCGATTCTTCGGAAAATCCGGTGTCGATCACAAACAAACAATCGCCGCGCCGCGCCACCCACACAAAATAGTCGAGGTCCGGACCGGACTCGTGCGGATCGGCCAGGATGTAGCTTTGTCCCGGGTGTCGATTGCCAAGATGGCCGTAGCGAATGGCGAAGACTTCGAATGGTTCCATGAAGAGAATCATTATAATGACAGCAATCAACGTGCTCCAAGGCAAATGCGCTCTCATCACTGGATCCACACAAGGACTCGGCTTGGCCGCCGCCAAACGATTTGCCGCCGCCGGCTGCAACATCGTGATCAATGGTCTTGGCGACGAACGTGACATCGACGCCATGCGCGCGCAGATCGAAAAGGAATATGGCATCCGAACCACGTACTGCAATGCGAATCTCGCGAATGCCAGCGAGATCGAGAGGATGATCGCGATTAGTTTGGAAACCTTCGGCGCGATCGATATTTTGGTGAACAACGCGGTGGTTCGCTACGCGGCTCCGGTGGAGCAGTTCCCAGTCGGGGAGTGGGATTTGGGCATCGCTGTGAACCTGTCGGCCGCCTTTCACACGATTCGGCTTGCGTTGCCCGCGATGCGCCGACGCAATTGGGGGCGGATTATCAATGTCTCGTCGATCTATGGACTGATTGGAGGCGTGAACCGCCTGAGCTACGTAACCAGCAAAACTGCGCTCATCGGCATGACGCGGGCCATCGCGCTCGAGACGAGGGGGAACGATATCACTTGCAACGCGGTATGTCCCGGAACCGTTGAGACGCCCGTGCATCTACAAACCATCGAACAAATGATGGCCGCTGAATCCATTTCGCGTGCCGAAGCGGAACGGCGATTCCTCGCGAGCAAGCAGCCCGGTGGCCGCTTCATCAGCGCCGAAGAAGTAGCGGGCATTACTGCTCTTCCTGTGCGGTCCCGAGAGCCGCGATATTACCGGCGCTGCGCTGCCGATCGACGGCGGATGGTCCATCGCTTGAATACGCCCGCGCTATCTACCGAACTCGCGCGCTGGGCTGCGAGCGTGACGTTTGAAGACCTGCCCGACGACGTCGTCGCCGCGACCAAACTGCGCGTGCTGGATGTGATCGGATTGGCGCTCGCCGGCGCCGAAACAGATTTTGGCCGTTCTGTTCGCGCGGCTGCATTGGCGCTGTCGACGCCCGGCCCGTGCCGCATCCTCGGATTCGGCGATCGCGTAGGCGTCACGACGGCAGCTTTCGCGAATGGAGCATTCTCGCAAGCGCTCGAATTCGACGACACGCACAACGAGTCGATCGTTCACATGAGTAGTCCCGCGGTCGCGGCCGCTCTGGCCCTGGCGGAGTACACGCGGGTATCCGGGCGCGATCTCATCACCGCGATCGCCATCGGAAACGAAATCTCCTGCCGTGTCGGCAGCGTTTCCTCCGGCGAATTGCATCGTCGCGGTTTTCATCCGACCGGACTCTTCGCAACCTTCGGCGCCGCGTATCTGGCAGGCAAGATTCTTGGACTCGACGCCGAAGCGCAAGCCCGCGCGGCTGGCATCGCCGGCAGCTTTGCGTCAGGATTGCTGGAGTGCTGGGTGGATGGAACGCAAACCAAGTTCCTGCACCCGGGCTGGTCGGCACAAAGCGGAATCACAGCGGCGCTGCTCGCACGCGCTGGCGTCACGGGTCCGGCGAAGGTTTTTGAAGGGCGCTTCGGACTGTTCGCGTCGCACGTGCAAGATCCGAACGCCCATCGCGACTTCGCGCTGATAAATGACCGGCTGGGCGAGCATTGGGAGAGCCGCAATTCGTCCTTCAAGCCATTTCCCGCTGCGCACGTAATTCATCCTTACATCAGTGCCATACTGCGGCTGCGCGCCAAGCACGGGATCGAGCCTGGCGATGTGGAGCGGATTGAATGCCCCGTGACGGCGTTCATCGTGGGCATCGTTTGCGAACCCACCGAAGAGAAGTTCGCGCCGGCGTCGGATTCGCATGGCCGCGTCAGTATGCAATACAGCCTCGCCGAAGCCCTGTTTCTCGGGGTTCTAGGCAAGAGTGCATATCGCGACGAAAGTCTCAAGAACCCGAATATCCTCGATCTCGCGCGACGCGTACAATATCACGTCGACCCGGATTACCCCGGCCCCGGTCGGTTTAAAGGCGCGGTCAAGATCACGCTCAAAGACGGCCGCACATTCGAAGAGGTCGAAGAATATAATCGAGGCTCGGCGGAAAATCCGATGAGCTATTCCGAAATGCGCGCTAAATTCGACGACAATTCGAGTACAGTTCTAGAGGCGGCCGAGCGCGACCGGCTGGCCAATGCGATCCAGACACTCGACGAATTGCCGGACGCGCGTGCCCTACTGGATTTAATTTAGGAGGCGAAAAATGAACATTGCACGGGTTCTGGGGTGTGGGTTGTTCTTAAGCTTGATGCTTGCCGGCGCCGAGGATCACGGCGATAAATCGCTGGCGGCGCGCGTCCAGCGGCTGGAGGATCAAGAAGAGATCCGGATGCTGTTGGTGGATTACGGACGGTCGCTAGATGCGCGCGATTTCGTGAAATACGCGAGCCTGTTTGCGAAGGACGGGGAATGGACGGGAGGTTTCGGAACGGCGAAAGGCCCGGCCGCGATCAAAGCGATGATGGACAAAGAAATCGGATCGACACCTGCGCCGCGTGCGAACTCCACCTATCATCTATTGACGAATTTCGCGATAGATGTACACGGCGACACGGGGACGGTGTGGTCGCGCTGGGCATTCGTTGTGACCACCAAGGAGAACACACCGTCCATCCTGTATGGCGGGCACTACGACGATGTTGTGGTGCGCGAGGAAGGGCATTGGAAATTCAAGAAGCGCGTGGCTTCGAACGATATTCCACATTTGGAAAACCCGGCGCCGGCCAAGTAGCCCACTCGATCGCGGGAGTTCCCGAGACTACTCCGGCAATGAATCGTCGCCGCCGAGATCGTTGGTGCGGTTTTCGAACTTGGTGAATTCCTTGAGGAACACCAGATTCACGCGGCCGGTGGGACCATTGCGCTGTTTGGCGAGCAGCAATTCGGCCATGCCGCGCAGGTCTTCGCGATCCGGCTTGTAAACTTCCTCGCGGAAGATGAACGACACCAGATCGGCATCCTGCTCGATGGAGCCGGACTCGCGCAGGTCGCTCAACTGCGGGCGATGATCGCCGGGGCGCGTTTCAGGCGCGCGGCTCAATTGCGAAAGCACCAGCATCGGAACTTTCAGCTCCTTGGCCAGAAGCTTCAGGCCGCGCGAGATAGTGCTGATTTCCTGGTTCCGATTTTCGAAACGCCCACGCCCGCTCATCAGTTGGAGATAGTCGATCACTACCAGCGATAAACCATGCTCGCTCTTCAGCCGCCGCAGTTTGGCGTGAATGTCCATCAGGTGCGTGCCGGAGGTGTCGTCGATGAACAACGGCGCTTGCACTAACTCGGACGCGGTGCGCGCCAGCCGCCGCCGCTCGTCCTGATTCAAATAACCGGCACGGAATTTCTGCTGATCGACGCGAGCGCCCGCGCAAATCATGCGCGTCAGCAGCGATTCGCGCGACATTTCGAGCGAGAAGACCGCCACCGTCTGCTTCTTTTCGGGGAACGCGGCCACGTGCTGCGCGATGTTCAGCGCCAGCGCAGTCTTGCCCATCGATGGCCGGGCGGCCAGAATAATCAATTCGCCTTCGTGCAGCCCTCCTGTCATCTCATCCAGCTTCAGATAGCCGGTGCTCAGGCCTTTGATTCGCTTGCTCGGATCGAGAAAGGCGTTGATCCCGCCCTCGAATTCTTCCAGAATGCGCTTGGGATTCACCAGCGCGTCGTCGGCGCGCGTGTCGCCTAGCTTGAGCAGGCTCTCCTCGGCGCTGGCCAGAATCTGATCGGGCTCCTCCTCGCCGACGAGGCAGCGGCGGACCAGATTTTCCGCTGTAAAGATGATGCGGCGCAGGATGGCTTTGTCTTTGACGATTCCGACGTAGCTATCGAGATTGGCGAGCGTGGGCAGGCCTTCGTCGAGCGAGACCAGATAGGTGATGCCGTCCACCGATTCGAGCTGGTTTTGCTTCATCAGCTCGTTGGCGACGGTCACGCGATCGATGCGGTCGCCGCGTTGGTACAGCTCACCCATGCGCAGGAAGATGCGGCGATGCTTCTCCAGGCTGAAGTCTTCAGCTTCCAGCGCGCCGGCAACCTGGATGTAGAGTGCGTCGTCCATGAGGATCGCGCCCAGGACGAAGCGTTCTGCGTCGTGGTTGACGGGGAGTCCACGTTCAAGCGCGATGTCGGGAGAAGATGCTGCCATAAGCCAACCGTTCTACGTTAGAGGCGAGCCGTGTCTGAAAGAAGCCATTTATTTGCGCCATGCTCTGAGCGAGATAGGCTGTGGATCATTCGGTGGAAAAGGGCACGTGCACTTGTCGCAGGTAAGTGCTTCACTAGCACTGCATTGAAGTGGATTTCCGGGGGGTTGCACAGGTTTTCCACAGCCACAACAAATTCGACTCTCATTGTTTTATAGCACGAACGGCTGCCGGATTGAGCAGGCCAGCTGGTTTTGCACGTTGCGCCGCGCGGCTGCGACACAGGCGACCGCTCGTCTGCGGCTGTCCGAGCTTCGACACAGGCCGCTCCGTCATAGACTCAATTCCAGTAGAGCCCGACGGGGCTAACCTGCGGCCCGATCAAGAGATATGCGACATGCACGCGTTGATCGCCGCGGAGGAACGCAACGTGCACCTAAGCGGGCGTTGATATTCGATCGCGGGAGGGTTGAATGCGTCTGCTTCACATAGTGCGCGCTCTGTTGTTTGGCATTGCCGGGTTCGGTCTGCTCAGCTCGATGGCCTCAGCTCAGAGTGAATCGACTTCTGAGAAGCGAACGAAAGGCTCATCGTGCCCGAACGACGACAGCGGGCTAACTCTACCCTCTGGTTTTTGTTCGACTGTGTTTGCCGACGGTATCGGTCACGCCCGGCACCTTGTGGTAACGCCAAGCGGGCTGGTTTACGTTAACACCTGGTCGGGCAGGTATTACGGCAATGATGTTCCACACGCCGGCGGATTCTTGGTAGCCCTGCAAGACAAGAACGGCTTGGGAAAGGCGGATGTCATCCAGCGTTTCGGTGAAACCGTCCAAAGCGGCGGCGCTGGCGGCACGGGAATTGCCTTATATCAGGGCTGGATTTACGCGGAGATTAATGATCGAATCGTGAGATATTCACACTCTGGCGGCTCACTTGTCCCGCGAGATCCTCCTGAAACAATCGTTTCGGGTCTGCCTCTGGGGGGTGATCATCCGATGCATCCGTTCATCATCGACGCCAATGGGTCGATGTTTGTCGATGTTGCCACCGCCACCAACGCCTGCCAGGTGAAAAATCGGCAACTCGCATCGCCCGGCGTAAAGCCGTGTACTGAACTCGAAACGCGTGGCGGCATCTGGCGTTTTGACGCGAATAAAACGAACCAGAAGTTTTCGCCGTCGGCTCGTTACGCTACGGGAATCCGCAATGCGGAGGGGCTTGCCTTCGATTCCAGCGGCGCACTTTTTGTTACCCAACAAGGACGAGACCAATTGCATGCGAATTGGCCCAACCTCTATAAGGCTCCCGAAGAAGAAGCAACTTTACCTGCCGAAGAGCTGCTGCTTCTGAAGTCTGGCGGCGATTATGGATGGCCCGAGTGCTATTACGACGGTATTCAGCGAAAGCTCGTTCTTGCCCCTGAATATGGCGGCGACGGCGGCAAACAGGTGGGTGTTTGTGCGAACAAGATTGCTCCGGTTGCTTCGCTTCCGGCCCATTGGGCGCCCAACGCTATGGTGCGCTACGACAAGCAACAATTTCCGGCCCGCTACCGTAACGGGGTCTTCATCGCGTTTCATGGCTCATGGGATCGCGCGCCATACACGCAACAAGGCTATAACGTAGTTTTCCAGCCGCTCCAAGGCGAACGCGCGTCGGGCACTTGCGAGATTTTTGCCGATGGTTTTGCCGGTCCCCACGAGGATCCGGCTGGTGCCGCGCATCGTCCCTCCGGCCTTGCCGTGGGCCCGGATGGGGCGCTCTTTGTCTCCGACGACATCCGCGGCCGGATCTACCGGATTGTGTACCAGGGTGGTGTTGCTGGCGGCGCCGCGAAGATAACTCCATGCCCGAGTGCGTCGGCCCCTGTGCATGAAGCAGTGGAAGCCGTCGCGAAGCCACCCGAGGGAACGCACCCAGACGCAGGTGCAAGCGCAACCGGCAAGCTTCCCGTTCCCAAAGGCGCTACATCGGCGATGGTCGCCTTGGGCGATCGCATCTACCATGGCCAAGTGGGCGGCGCTCCCTGTGCGGGTTGTCATGGCCCGGACGCCACGGGCTCCCCTTTGGGTCCCAGTCTCACCTCCAGAAAGTGGTTGTGGAGCGACGGTAGCTATGCGGGGATTTCAAAGATTATCAGAGATGGAGTGCCCACCCCCAAGCAGTATCGCAGCCCGATGCCAGCCATGGGTGGAGCGGAACTCACTCCCGACCAACTAGCCGCCGTTGCCGCCTATGTGTGGGCGCTGAGCCATTGAGCCCGGCCGCTTCCGCTCCTCCTCGATACTTCGGTGCTGCAACAATGGGCAGCGATGGCTTTGATCGTTTTCTTTCGCGGTATCAACGTTGGAGGACACAGGGCCTTTCGTCCGAGCCTGCTCGCGAAAGAGCTGGGCATCTACGATGCCGTGAACGTAGGAGCCGCAGGCACGCTCGTCGTTCGCAAACCTGGGTTGCGCACAAAGTTCCTTGCCGAATTGCGCCGAAAGCTGCCGTTTGAAGCAACAATCGCTTTCTGCGACGGCGGTGATCTGATGCGACTAGAGCTAGACAATCCGTTTGGAACTGAGCCACCGTCCGCAGATGTTGTTCAATTTGTAAGTATCCTGTCGGAGGCTGGACGCCGCGGAGTTTCTCTTCCGATTGTTCTTCCCGAAAGCGGGGAGTGGCTGGTGCGAATCATTGGCTCGAAGAAGCGTCTCGTGTATGGGGTGTACCGCCGCCACATGAAAACGATTGGCTATCTCGGCCAGATCGACAGGCTCTTTGGAGCGCCGGCGACAACGCGCAGTTGGAACACAATCCTCTCAGTGCTGCGAATTCTGAAATCCCACGAGCCCGGGAAGTGACGGCGCGGCCACTGCGTGAGGCAGGACCAATCCTGCACAATTGCACTATGGCGCACAACAACCCCTATAAACAGTTTGGCGTGGTCGACAAAAATACCGCCGCCAGCGAGAGCGGTCACGCCTTTCTGCTGAAATTGCTCGATGCCACCTATCCCGCCCCGCCGATTTCGGAAGCTTGTGATGTTTGGCTGGCCGAGGTCGAGGAAGGCCGAATCGTTTTCGAGGCCAAGCCGTCGTCCCGGTTTTATAATCCAATGGGCTCCGTACATGGCGGATGGATCGCGACGGTGCTCGATTCGGCAATGGGCTGCGCGGTGCATTCGATGCTCAAGGCCGGGCAGTCCTACACCACCGTCGAGTTGAAAGTAAACTTCGTAAGGCCCATCTCGGAGCAAACTGGAATTGTCCGATGCGAGGGAAAGATCCTCCATTCCGGCGGTCGTCTTGCAACCTCGGAAGGGAGATTGACCGATGCTGCCGGGAAGCTGCTGGCTCACGGTTCTGAGACGTGCATGATCTTTCCGGTGGTATCGCCTTGAAATCGATAACCTTGACGTAACCTCCCAGATCTGGCATACTTCCATCGATAGACGATGGGAGAACGCTCCAGCCCTGCAGAACTGCTCCCCGGTACGCTCGATCTGCTGATTTTGCGGACGCTGGCGCCTGGACGAATGCACGGCTATGGCATCGCGCAGCGTCTGAAGGACGTTTCCGGCGACGTGCTTCAGGTGGGTGAGAGCTCGCTCTATCCGGCACTCCAGAGGCTGCTGCTCAACGGCTGGGTGAAGGCGGAATGGGGCGCGTCCGAAAGCAACCGACGCGCGCGTTATTACACACTCACTGCCGCCGGACGTAAACAACTGACGGTTGAGCGCGAACAATTTTCCCGTATGATCCACGCGATCCACAAGGTCCTCGAGATGGCGTAGGCGCAGCATGAATCTGTTCTTGCGCAAATTGACAGCTCTCTGGCGCCGTCGACGGCTGGATCGGGAGCTGGGCGAAGAGATGGAAACCCATCGAGCTTTGCTTGAGCAAGATCTTGGGCGACAAACCGCCCGCCGGCGAATGGGCAACATCACACTCGCTCGAGAGGAGAGCCGGGATATGTGGTCGTTCCAGCAATTGGAGTGGGTCTTGCAAGACGCGCGCCATGCCCTTCGAGGCCTGCGGCGCAGCCCGGCATTCACGGCCATCGCGATTGCTTCGCTGGCGCTCGGCATCGGAGCCAACACCGCCATTTTTTCGTTCGTGAACGCCATTTTGCTCAAGCGGCTACCCGTTCCCGAACCGCAGCGCCTGGTGACCTTCGCCGAGACCCGCGGCGGCGAACGCTCGGACGCGGTTTGGACGATGCCGACGGTGGACGAACTCGCCAAGCGAGTCTCCTCGTTCGATGGCGTCTTTGGATGGCTTGGGAAACCCGTTAATTTTTCCCAAGGCGACACCTCCCGGTGGGTGATGGGCGAGCTGGTTACCGGCCAGTATTTTCGAACGCTCCAAGTGAAACCGGCCATCGGGAGATTGTTGAACGAGAATGACGTTCGGGACGCAAGGGGAAATCCGGTATGCGTTCTAAGCTACGAGCTTTGGCAGCGCGAATTCTCGGGCGATCCTGGCGTGGTGGGGCGATCCGTGTTGCTAAATGGGCACGACTATCGGATTCTCGGAGTCACCGCGCGCGGATTTTACGGCGCAGTACTACAACGGCGCTTCGATGTCGCTATGCCGGCCACTCGCGTCGGCGATGTTATGCCTGCCTTTGCGGGTGTGGATTGGCTGAACGGCCTGTCCTGGATGACTCCGATGGCTCGGCTGAAGCCTGGCGTCAGCCGAATTGAGGCGGAAAAGGAAACGGAACGCCGATCTCCGGATTGGCGCAAACGGCGAGTGAGGTTGGAAGACGGCAGTCAAGGGCTCAACTCCATGCGATCGTCATATGGCAGCCCGGTACTGGCTCTGATGGCGGTGGTCGCTTTGGTGCTGCTGGTGGCGTGCGCCAATCTCGCCAACCTGCTACTGGCGAGAGCGAACGTGCGCGCGCAAGAATTCGCGGTGCGGCTTTCGATCGGCGCGTCCCGAGCGAGGCTCATCCGACAGCTGCTGGTGGAGAGCCTGCTGCTAGCCGTTGGCGGCGGTGCGGCCGGTGTAATGTTGGCGTTGTGGATCAATAGTACCCTGGTGGCCTTCATGAACACCGGCCGATCCGCGTCGATGGCAATACACGTGGCGCCCGACGCTCGCGTTCTCGCGTTCTCCATTCTCTTGTCGTTTGCGACCGCGATCCTCTTCGGTTTACTTCCGGCCTGGCAAGCTACACAACCGAACCTCTTGCCCGGATTGAAACAAGAATCCGGCTGCGAAGGGCTCCGGGAGCCGCGTGCTCTTGCGCCGAAGTTTAGTTGTGATCCAGATCGCTTTGTCGCTGGTAATCGTTTTTGGAGCCGGGCTGCTGACTCGGACTCTGCGATCGCTGACAACGGTCGATCTCGGGTTTCAGCCGGACCGCGTGATCGCGCTGCAAGTCGATCCTGCGGCCAACGGGCACTCCAGCGCTGAGGTCACGACCATTCTTGACGAGCTCTTACGGCGCGCGCGGGACCTGCCTGGCGTGAAGGCCGCCAGCCTCGCGGCCAGCACACCCAACGGTTCCTTCGCCATCTCGATGAGCGTTACGGTGCCTGGTTTTGTTTCAAAGGCGGAGGGCGGTGAGGTGATAGCCTACTTCAATTTTATTAGCCCCCGTTATTTCGAGACGCTGGGGCAATCCTTGCTCCGCGGAAGAGATTTCGACGATGGCGATATTAAGAACCGCCCGCGTGTCGCCGTTGTGAACGAGAAATTCGCACGTCATTACTTTAGCGGTCGCGAACCGGTTGGCGGGAAGCTAGTCCACGGCGGGTCCAGCTTGGAGATCGTCGGTGTGGTCGCGGACGCGCGGGATCAGACCATTCGCAAGGGGGCCGAGGACACCGTGTACCTCCCGGAGAAGCAAGGCCAGACATCCGGGTTGACGCTCTTGGTCAGAACCGGAAGCGATCCCCAGCGGATCATTCCTTCCTTGCTTGGGATTGTTGAAACCATCGACTCGGCGCATGCCCGTTTTCTCCGTGCACACGCTGGATATGGACGTGCAGGCGGGCCTGACCACCGAGCGGATTCTCGGTTATCTTTCCACGCTGTTCGCGGCGTTGGCCACGCTGCTGGCCGGCATCGGATTGTATGGAGTGCTGGCCTATTCGATCGTGCGCCGCACCCGTGAAATCGGAATCCGTTTCGCCATCGGCGCGCAAAAGCGCGACGTTGCCGGCCTTTTTGCGCGCGAAAGCTTGACCTTGGTGGTGGTCGGATTGATCATTGGCGCGCCGGTGGCTTTGGTGTCGGCGTACGCGTCTACGAAGCTTGCTCTTCGGCGTGGGCGCCACCGATCCACTGACGCTGCTAATCAGTGTTGTCGTGCTCGCATTGGCGGCGCTACTTGCGACGTCGATCCCGTTGTGGCGCGCAGCGCGCGTGAATCCCGTGATTGCGCTGCGATACGAGTGACCTAACGGAATCATCCGCTTCTGCCGATTGTTGGGCATCAGGCAATCCCCATGCCCAACGATCCATCAAATCTCGATGGCGTGCTGGATCCTCGGGACGTGGATTTGCAGTTCAATCGCGCAAGCTTGCTCGCCGAAACGGGCGACACCGAGGGCGCCAAGCGCGCCTATCTCGACGTGTTATCCCGAGCGCCGGCGCATGTGCAAGCGCTGAACAATTTGGGAACGCTGTTACATATGACGGGTTATCGATCGGCGGCGCGAAGCGCGTACACCGAAGCCCTCACGCGGCATCCGGAGCATCCGATGGCGCACGTGAATCTGGGCAATATCTTTCTGGAAGCCGGCGATTTGGCGCGGGCGCGAGAGCATTACGAAGCCGCGCTAGCATTGGACTCGGCACTTGCGGAGGCGCACCAAGGCTTGGGAAATCTGCTGGCTGAGTTAGGGCACGAAGAAGCGGCGGCGCTACATCAGCGCCTGGGCCTAGGGGATCTGCGAGTCACGGAACTGGCCTATCGCGGCGAAGCTGAGCCGGTCGAGGTGCTGCTGCTGGTCTCCGGGACGTAAAGGCGACGTGCCGATCCGCCATTTGCTGAACGACAAGATATTCCGGACGTTTGTGGTGCTGCCGAACGTATATGATCCCGATGCGCCGTTGCCCCCGCACGACGTCGTGTTCAATGCGATCGGCGATGCGGACTCGTGCGCACTGGCGCTAGATCGCGCGGTGACACTGATGGACCGCACATTCGCGCCGGTGATCAACTCGCCGGCCGCGGTGCTGGGCACCAGGCGGGCCGCGAACTCGCGCAGGCTGGCCGAGATTCCGGGAGTAGTGACGTTGGGTGATGCGCGCGGCGCCGAAGGGAAGCATCGAAAGTACCGTGTGATGATGATTGATGGCTGGCTATATCCGTTGCTATTCACGGCGGACATGGCCGAAGATCAGCATCGCGCCGAAGAAGCAGAAATTCTTGCGGGACATGCGGGGAGTGCTGGGACCGTGTGCGATGGCCGCGCTGGCCGACATCCAGGAAGCGCTGGATCTCGATTACGCCGGCATCGACTTTGGACTGAGCTCCAATGGCGAGGTTTTGCTGTTCGAAGCCAGCGCCACTGTGACTGCCGTAGCGCCCGGCCGGGACCAGCGTTGGGACTATCGGCGCGCCGCCATCCAACGGGTTGAGGACGCCGTGCGCAAAATGCTGGCCGCCAAAGCACACGTAGCCCAACTCCGTTAAGCCTGCGATATACTGGCAGCCAGTCAGAGAAACTGGAGGCCAGGAAATGTTCTATCGGTTGATTCCTTTTGCGATTGTGTGCGCTGCGTTGGCGCAAGAAACTCCGCCTGCGGCAAACGCGCCTGCCGCGCCCAGAGCTGGGGAGCGCACGCGGCGCGCGTGCTCCGCTCTTCTTCCGTGAGGAATGGAAGACCGCCCCTGGCGGCGGCGAGCACGGCGTCACTCAAGAACAGGTAGCGAATCCGAACCTCGAGCTCAAGCTATATGGCCCGTCGGCGAAAGATGTTCAAGAGCTTGGCAGCGCCACTGATCCAAGCAATCCACCGCATGTATGGACCGGCATGACAACTTCGCCTGTGGCGGTGGCGCTGCGCGACAAAGGCAACTATGTGGATCTTACCGGCCTTGCTAGAATTCGCTGGCAAACGAAGGTTTCCGGATTCCATAAGGTCCGGCCGATCGTAAAGCTGGCGGATGGCACTTGGCTGGTGGGCGATGAAGCCGATGGTTCCCCGCTGGATTGGCACGACAGCGATTTTTCGATCGCGGAAGTACGCTGGCTCAAACTGGACATTGACAAAGTTGTGACCAGGGGCAACTGGGTGGAACATCCGGATCTGAGCAAGGTGGACGAGATCGGTTTCACCGATCTAATGCCGAGCAGCGGGCATGGCCCCGGCGGATGGTCCGATGTGGCTTGGTTCGAAGTATACGGCAAGCCGGTGAAGCGCGAAGCTGCGACGAATTAAAGAGCGCTGAGCAGGGATTTCTGACGGCTCAAACGCTCGCCCCGATCGTGCGCGAAGCGCTCAATTCCCTTGAAGATCGATTCCTTGTCGAGATGCGCTTCGGCGATTACTTCCGGCTCGAGACCGCCGGTGAGCCATTGATTATCCCAGTCGGAAGTCAGCGAATAGGCATCGGTAAGAGGACCGGGATCGCGCAGAGGCCAGACCCGACGCGTGCCGGTGGAGACCACCATCAGATCGTAGCGAGCTTCGGGAGGCAGCACCGCGTTGCGATACGCCTCGGGCTGATGCTCGAACAATTCTTCGCTGATGGCCGCCACCACTTTGACGTTGATTCCGGCTTGTTCCAGGCGCGGCAGGATGCTCACCAGATTCACGGTGGAGCTGGAGCCTTGAGTCACGATGTAACCGTGCTTTGGCTTATTCGGCGCAAAATCGCGAATCACGTAGAAGCCTTTCGCGGCGGCCTTGAGGTCGGTGTCGGCGAACTTGGTGCGATCGGCCACCGGGAAATCGGGGCGCGCCACTTCAATGCTGATAATGCCGACCTTGGGATCGCGAGCGGCAATTTCGGCCGCGGCGAAGTAGCCCGCGGAGACGTCGTTGTAGTCCCAGAAATTCAGGTGAATGGTCTGGCCGCGCGGAAAGAGCTTCCACACTTGCGTGGCGAAGATGCCGAAGTGCGTACGGCCGTCAGCAGCGGTCTCGGGGCCCGAATGGCCCGCTAGAATGTGGAGGACTCCCACGCGAAACTTACTGTCCTGATTCTGCTGGCTCCAGACCCGCGCCGGCGTATACATCAGCGGAGTGAACGCACCGTAGGTGCCGCTCAAGGCCCAGACACCCGCGAACTTTTCGGGATCGACGCTAGCGCTTTGGCTTACCAAACCAATCGCGGTGGAGACATTACCGGCTTCCTGGATGGCAGCCTTGATGCGCGTGCCGAGCGGGTTGGTCTCAGGATCATAGTGGCCCCACAAACTCCCGTGCTCCACATTGATGGATTCGGATAGGTCGGCGGCCAGCGTGATGAAGCGGCTATCGGTGACGTAGTTCATCCACTTGATGATTTCCGAGATTCCTCGGCGCGTGCCGGCGATTTCACCAGGTTTGCGGAACAGCGTGATGCCGACTTCTTTCTCGGCGCCTGAGATCCGGTTCTTGACGGTGACCTTTTGCGGTTCGACAGGGAGATTGGCCACGCGCAGACGGTCATCCAGAAATGGATCGTGCTTCACGTCCAGGTGGAGTTTGAAATCGTCCTTTACGGTGTCGCCGATGGCGACCAGACGGTCGGCCAGCCAATCGCCGAGGCCGTTGCGCTCGAGCACAGACATCGCGATGTCGATGTTGGCTTTGAATTGGATCAGACGCTCGCGCGGATCGGTGACCGCGCCTTGGCGGATGCCGACGAACTCCACGCCATATTGCTCTTCGAATGTCTTTGCGAGCGCGACGAAGTACTCCGAGTTCATTTTCATCGCGTAAGGATGGCTGGGGTAGCCAATCACTTGATCGCACTGGCCGGATATTTTTCCGTGCGACACGCAAGGCCAATAGCCCTTGATGGTTTTGCCGATGACGACCATGGGACGGCGGTCGTGCGGGTCCCAGCTCTCCATGGTTTTCAGCGCAGCGACAACCTGCTCGTAGTCATTGCCGTCGTCGAGCGTGAAGACGTTCCAGCCGTAGGAGGTCCATTGCTCGACTAAATCGTAATGGTCGTATTTGGAAGCGATGACGCCGCCGAGCAGCGAGTCGTCGATGCCGGCGTTGTTGTCGGAGAACATGACGCGCAGGCGCTTGCCAACCTGCAATGCCAGAGCTTGCGTTTTGAGCTCCTGGGCGTGGCCTTCGGTCATGGCGAATTCGCCTTCGAACGCGATAATTTTCGGCCCAGCCATAGAGGCGCCAGCCATATCCCAGAAGGCGGCTTTGCCGGCCGCGGTGGCGATGCCGATGCCGGAGGGTCCGCCGTTGACGTCGTTAGTAACGTCGGTGCTTTCGGCGTGACCGGCGAGCGCGCGGATGCCGCGTCCTTTGGCTTCGGCGAAGAGCGGGTGATCGGCCAGCCCGTTTTCTTGCAGGATCGTCGCGAGAGCGCCCGCGCCGCGACGGAAGCCGAGAGCATCGATGCCGAGCATGGCTACGTGCGGGTCAACATAATAGCGCTTGTCGCCAGTGGCTTTGTACCTGCGCGCCAGAGCCTCGCCCATGATCATCCACAGCGCGTAGCAGGTGGGAATGGTGTGGCCGCCCGCCAGCATGAATTTGTCGCAGTAGGGATGTTTGGGCCGGCGATAGTCGTAGCGCAGGCCGCCCAAGTCAGGGCCGGCGAGATGCACGGCAACGTTATAGGGCGTGTAGGCCAGGGGACCGCCGAAGTGGCCAGTCTGGGCGTAGTTGCCCAGCAAGACCAGAGTCATGCAGGTCATGAAGCCGACGTCTTCCAGGCGCTCGCGGTCGTAGGCCAGGGTCAACGGTTCAACAGGTGAAAGTAGAGTTTGTGCACTCACAGCCAAGGTCCAATCTTTTCGGGTTTCCAGTCAAAAGAGCGATATTCTAATATGCCAGATTTGGGGCGGTGGGTGGTGGGAAGTGGCAGGTGGGCTGGAGGCGGTTGGTTGCGTCTTTCTGCAGCCCCGGGGCTTTTCGCAGATTTGCTAGACTCCCGATTGTGAAGAACGCGATCTGGAGAGCAGTGACCGAGATGGGCTTCATTGTCTTTCTGTTCTATTCCAACCTCCTCATGGGTGAATTTACGCGCTCTGGAAAAGGACAGGAGATGGGCTTAGCATGGTCGATCGCGGACATTCTTACGCCTGCCAACTTGGCGATTGCCATTACGGCGGCGCTCATCGGCTATGTCGCCATTGAATTTCTGAGGCGCAAATTCTGATACCCACGAAGCGTGTACACTTGATAGTTGGAATCCCCACTCAACCGGAGTCAGATTGGTCTCTAAGATCTCGGTTGTGATCCCGGCCTATAACGGCGGGACGCAATTAGACGAGTGTTTGAACGCCCTGGCGCGACTCGCGACAGCCCCCAGCGAAATCATTGTCGTCGACGATGGGTCGACCGACGGCTCCATTCAGAAAGTCGCTGCGCGGGGTATTCGCACTCTCGCGACATCCGGCCGCCAGGGACCGGCCACGGCGCGGAACCTCGGAGCACAGGCGGCTACCGGCGACATTGTCTTCTTCCTGGATGCCGATGTGTGTGTACACGAAGACGCGATCGAGCGAGTGGCCGCTGCTTTCGCCGATCCAGCGATCGATGCGGTGATCGGCTCCTATGACGACGACCCGTCCTCGCGGGATTTTCTGTCGCAATACAAAAACCTGATGCATTGTTTCGTGCATCAGAATGCTCGCAGCGAGGCGTCCACGTTTTGGAGCGGGTGCGGCGCCATCCGGCGCGATGTGTTTCTGACCATGAGCGGCTTCGACGCCAGCTACAAACGGCCGGCGATCGAAGACATCGAGTTGGGATACCGGCTGCGCAAGGCGGGCCGCCGCATCCTGCTGGATCGCGGTTTGCACGTGAAGCACCTGAAGAAGTGGACGTTCTGGGGGTTGCTGAAGACCGATGTGCTGGATCGTGGGATCCCATGGACCGAGCTGATTCTGCGCGATCAGAGGATGCCCAACGATCTCAATCTGCAAATCAGCCAGCGAGTGAGCATCGGCCTGGTGTATCTGATGCTGGTGTACGCAGCCGAGCACGCGCTGCGGTATGGCGCATACGCGCTGCTGCCGTTAGTCACGATTTTATTCATACTTCTCAGCAGTTTTTGGTCGGACGGAGCGGAGCACCGCTCACTGGGTGTGTGCGCGGCGATGATCGCCGGCGCGGCGGCTATCGTGTTGTGCGCCTGGCGGGTTCACCAGCGCGGTTTGATCCCTTTGATTGTGGCCATCGTGCCGCTGCTGTTCTTGAGGCATCGCTATGACAATCGGGGGCGCTGGGCCTCTTTGAACGCGTGGTTTCACGGCCTATACATCGTGGTTGTGATCGTGGTTTCGATGCTGTATCTCAAGGACAGATATTTCATCACAGCCGTGGTGGCGGGAGTCCTGGTGCTGGCGACCTTGAACAATGGCTTCTATTTGTTCCTGTCTGAAAAGCGCGGCCGGTTGTTCGCATTGGCGGCCTTTCCATTTCACCTGCTGTATCACTTCTATAACGGCGTATCGTTTGTGATGGGCAGTTTGCTGTGGTCGGCGCGCGCCATGAAGGCACGAACGGGAGATGTGGATCGGACGGCTGGGGCGTTTCCCCCGGTTCGCAAGTGAGTCATTCGGGGAGCTCGGCCCGAGGCTCTGGAAGCAGGAACGTGAGCCCGAGCGCGAGAGCATAGACTCCGATGCCAACCGCGGTGGCGGCGTGGGTTAACCGAGACGAGGGCGAGTTGCCGGGCATGAGCGCGGCAAGGTGAGTAGTGACCAGGGCCGCGGAGGTTCCAAGCATGCGACCGCCGACATTAGCCGCGAAGCCTTCGCCGGTTCCGCGCAAATGGACCGGATATACGCGCGGCAGATAGTTGCCCCAAAACGTGAGCTGCGCGACCGTTGTGAATCCGGCGAAGAAGATGCCGATGCGAAACATTTCCAGACTGTGAGTGGCGGTGTAGAGGAAGACGATCGGGATAAGCGCGAGGCCGGGGATCAGAAACATGCGCAGCAGACGGCGCCGGCCGACGATTACCAGCGCTAGCGCGGCCAGCACGATTCGGCCCGCCAAGCCACCGAGTTCTTGTGTTCCCTGCACGCTTGAAATGGCCTGCCCGCGCGCCGACGGCGACATTTGCGCGACCTCGGGCAAACCGGGCGTGATTTGCGGCGACTGCTGGATGGTTCCGAAGGCGGCTCCATAGGCACAGGCGAACAACAGCGCGCTGACGATGGTGACGCGGCGGAGCTGGGGGTTGAAAAGCTCGCGGACGCTGGGGCGTTTTAACGTGCCCATCACGCGCTGATGCTCCCATTGCGGCGACTCAGGGAGGAACGGACGGATGATGGCGAGCGGAATCGCGGGCGCCACTCCGGCGATCAGCGCATAACGCCACGCGGAATGCTCGCCGTAGATGACGGGCAGCGTCGTGCCCCAGCGATTGGCGACATAGAACGTACCGGCAGTGAGAACGCCACCGAGCGAAGCAAATGCCTGCGTATAGCCAAGCACGCCTTCGCGCGTTCGTGGGTCGGGAAATATTTCGGCGAGCCACGCCACTGCGGCGACGAACTCGACGCACGTGCCGGCGAATGCGAGGGTGCGGAACAGCAGCAGAGTGTCGAGATTTCCGGCGAGTCCGGACGCGGTGGCCGCAAAAGCGTAGAGGAGAATGCTCCAGGTGAGAATGTGGCGCCGGCCGAAGCGGTCGGCGAGATAGCCGCCCCACAGGCCGCAAAATCCCCCCACCAGGGGCGGAATCCAGAAGAGATATCCGGCCCAATCGCGATATTCCGGCGTGCCTGGTTTCAAATGGCCGAGCTCGGTGAGCGCGGGTTGCAGGATAAGAGGGCCGACCAGCACGACATAAATGTCGAAGAGAAAGCCCATGGACGCGACGGCGCAGATGGTCCATTTGACGGCGCGCGAAATGGACCGCGGGACGGCTGGGGACATAAATCGTCAGCCTAGCATGGGGCGGCCGCGCGGGATTGGATATGATTACACGCGAGGAGCTCCTATGCGCGCAGTTTGGGTTCTTGCTTCGATGTTTGCGATGGTCCAGATTCTGCCGGCGCCGATTTGGGTGCCGGTGCAACTGGACGCAGGTATGATCTCTGGGGTCGCGGGATCGAGTCCGGGAATGCGCGTGTACCGGGGCATTCCATATGCCGCGCCGCCGACGGGCAAATTGCGTTGGCGCGCTCCGCAACCGGTGGCGCATTGGGATGGCGTTCGCGCGGCCGATCAGTTCGGCGCGATGTGCATGCAGCCGGCATTTCGCGGAGCCCCTGCTGGCGCCAATCCACCAAATATCGGCGAGGACTGCCTCTTCTTGAATGTGTGGACGGCGGCGAAGGGGGGTGACAAGCGGCCCGTAATGGTCTGGATTCATCCCGGCGGTTATACAACGGGTTCCGGATCGACGCCGGGATTTGATGGAGAGGCGCTGGCGAAGAAGGGCGTGGTGCTGGTGACCATCAACTATCGGCTGGGAGCGTTCGGATTCTTTTCGCATCCGGAGTTGACCAAAGAATCTGACCGGCGCGGCTCCGGCAATTACGCGCTGATGGATCAAGCGGCGGCGTTGCAGTGGGTGCAGGCCAACATCGCGGGATTCGGCGGCGATCCGCATCGAGTGACGGTGTTCGGTGATTCGGCCGGGTCGTCGAGCATCGCGAACCTGATGGGATCACCGCAAGCCAAGGGCCTGTTCCAACGCGCGATTGGTGAAAGCGGCGCATGGATGGGTCTGTCGATTGGGAAGACACGCACGCTGGCCGAAGCCGAGCAAGACGGTTTGAAGATTGCGGGCGCGCTGCACGCGCAGACGCTGGAGGAATTGCGCGCGGTGCCAGCGGCGGAATTGTTGAAGGCGGGCCGGGCGGGTGGGCCGGTGATTGACGGTTGGTTTATTCCCGAGGACGTGGGCGCGGCGTTCGCTGAAGGCAAGCAGAATGACGTGCCGCTATTGGACGGATCCAACCAAGACGAAGGCACGTTCTTCCTGCAGCCAACCACCGCTGAAAAATTCATCGAGCGGGCGCACGGCAGGTTCGGCGATCAGGCGGACGCGTTCCTGAAGCTCTATCCGGCGGGTTCGGACGAGGAAGCGAATGTTTCGCAACTGGCGGCGTTTCGCGACGAACTGGCGTTCGTGATGCGAACTTGGGCGCGTGCGCAAACCAAGACCGGACATTCCAAGGCATACCTCTATTACTTCACGCACCAGCCGCCGCCGCCCATGGGGGCTTCGGCTCACGGCGCTCGTGGTTCCGGGGCGACGCACGGGGCGGAAGCTCAGTACGTGTTTCAAAATTTACTTGGGCCGCGCAGCTGGACGGACCTGGATCATCAAGTGTCGGACATGTTGTCGTCTTACTGGGTGAACTTCGCGGCCAATGGCGATCCTAACGGAAAGGGCTTGGCGAAGTGGCCGGCTTACGACGATCGGAAGAGCGCCGGGACGAATGATTTTGGGCGATCAAGCGGAAGTTGGGCCGGCGCCGAATCCAGCGCAGCTCGCGTTCTTCGAAGCAGTGTACGAAAGAACCCGGCGCTGAATTCGGTACCATGGGCGTGGAGATTGCGCATGACCTCGATTTGCCCCGTTCCTCGTCGCCGGATTCGCCGCGCTTGCGTTGGCTAGCACGGCCTCCGCGCAGCGTTATACGAGTCCACCGGCTAGCGTAGCCGCCGTCATCGGCGGAGATCACATCAGCATCGAGTATTACGCGCCGTCGATGCACGGCCGCAAGGTCATGGGAGGTCTGGTGCCGTACGGCGAAGTCTGGTGTACGGGCGCCAATTGGGCTACCAAGATCACCACCGAAACGGGCCTCGACATCAACGGTCTGAAGGTTCCGAAGGGGAGTTACAGCATCTGGACATTGCCGAACGAGAAGCAATGGATGCTGATCATCAACAAGCAAACCGGGCAGTTCCATTTGAACTACGACGAAAGCGAGGATTTCGGGCGGGTGAAGATGAACCTGAAGGCGCTGAGTTCGCCGGTGGAGACGTTCAAGATCGAACTCGCCTCGACTGGCGCGCAATAGCGGCACACTATCGTTGCTGTGGGAAAACACGGACGCGTGGGTTCCGATTACGGTGTTGCATTGACATTTGACAACCGCTTGCTTACGCGCGCGGCTCGGAAACGACGGGCGCTAGAGTTAGCTGTTGTTGGGAACGTAGGCGCTTTGCGTCAGGTTGTCGGCCATCACTTGCTTGCCGTAAACCCGCAGCATGCGCCGCGCGATGGCGAGATCCTTCTCGAATTGTTCCTTCTCGGCCGAGAGCAGTTGCTCGGCGGTCCGGAAATCAATGCCCGCGGATAGGTCATGCGCGCTCAGCAGATCGCTCACATAGGTAGCCAGCCAATGCTCCGATCTCATGAGCGCCTGCAATCGAGCGAGTGTCTTTTCTTCATCCAATATTTGATTGCCCATATAATTCCTCCAATGGTTAAGGTAGCAACGTAACAGACGTTAGCGATCACTACGAAATCCGTTAAGTCACAAGTCCTGGTATGTATCGGTTACCACCGGCTCGGCGGAAGCGTCGAAGGAACGCAATTCACGCACGAACGTTTCGATGCTGGCCACCATTACACCGGCGGCGCGGGTCAGCTGATGCTGCTCGCCGAGCCGGCTTCGCAACACGGTGGGAACATCGGCCGTATCCGACATCATCTCGGTGGCTTTGCGCGTCAGATCGTTGAACTCTCTTGGATCAAAGTTCATATAGTTATTGTCTTACGGCGTGATACGCCTGGCGGGTTTCGTCCGCAATCTCCGGGAACAGGTGAGGATAGGTCCGGTACATCCTGCGAGCTGTGAGAAAATCCCGCAGAAATTCGTCTTTGCGATGCTGCAGCAATCTTTCCGCGCTTTCAAACGTGATTCTGCCCGAGGCGCGGGCTTGAGCCAGAAGCTCATCCACGAAGGCATGCAGCCAATGTTCGGCGTCCAGGCCGGACGGGGCCGCGGAAGCAGTCACCTCGGGTGCGGCAGCGGGTGCTGGCACCTCTGTTGCTGGTTGCATGGCGCCATGCAACTCCGCAAGTCCAGGCGCGCTATCCTGCTTGTCGTTGTTGTCCCCGGCGGCGGCGTTGCGGACTTCGCGCAAAGTATTCTCGATGTTGGAAGCGGCCGTATTGGCGAGCTGCGTCAACTGGTGCTCGGCGCCGAGACGCGAGCCGATGGAGACGGCCAGTTCCGTGGCGCGGGAGCGTGCCTCAGAGAGCGTGCGGATCAGATATTCAAAGTCCGCTTCAGGAATGTACAAGACTGAAGTCTAAACGGTTTGCCTGGCTACTTCAATAGGGGCCTTGCTAGTACTTTCGCCGTTAGGCCATGCGCGCGAGCTTGGTTGTAACGATCAATTCACCGACATGTCGTTGCGTGTGTTCGGCCAGATGGACCACGAGGCCCGCCACTGTGGTCGGTAACTGCTTGCGGCCGACGGTGCGGGCACTCGGTCAAAGTGGCTGGATCGAGCGAGCGAATCACTCGTTCGGAATCCTGAAGCGATTGGGTGATCATTTCGAGCAACGCTGCGCGTCCAGGTCCCGGTGTCATCTCGCCGCGGGCCGCTTCGAGTTGCTGGTGGTGAGCTGTTCGGCCGCGCAGGTACGTGGTCAAGCGCTCCACGCTTCCGGCGATATGCCGCAGTTGGAATCCGACTGGTGCGAGACCGTGCGGCCGCGACCAAATCTGCGCGTCGCTCAGGCCGGCGGTCCACTGTGCGAGATCCTCCCGCACCTGCATGTAGGCGTGCAGCGTCGGCGCAACCAGCGGATGGACTCCTTCGAGCGGTCCCCGGAGCCACGGTTCAACAAGACCAGGTTCAACCGAATCATCCGCCATGCTTGTGGACTTGCGGCACGCCCAGGCGGTTGACGGTGTCGCCCTCGAAATCGAATTCAATCAGCACTGCGGGTTCGTCGCCCACCACCCAACCTTCATGCCCGGGCTCTACGCGAACGAATTTCGGCGCCTTGTACTCCTCCACGCAACCGTCCGCGAAGCGCACATTGATCTGGCCGCGCGCCATGAATCCGACGTGCGCGTGCATGCAATACTTGCTGCCTATCAGCGCGCTCATCTCCTTGGCCCAATGGTATCCAGGCGGATAGATTAAGCGCTTCACCCGGGCGGCGCCCGCTCGCGCCACATCCATCTGAACGCCGCACATCTCGCGATGTTCGTCTGCTTCCACCGGTCCAAGAAGCGGATCCGTTTGATTCATGATTGGTCTCCTCTTGCAATAGATTAGCGCGTGTGTGCGCGTTCAAATATTCGCGCATCGCCTGAAGCGCCTGTGCGCGGTGGCTCACTTCCATTTTTCGCTCGAGCGGCGCTTCTCCGAAGGTGCATCCGAACGGCTCGTAGAAGAATAGCGGATCGTAGCCGAACCCGTTGGTTCCTTGTGGCGCGGTCAGTGAGCCGGCCTTCTACTTCGCCGCGAAAGGTGCGCACCAAGCGCCCGGATTTCGCCAGCGCCACGACGCACACGAATCGCGCCGTGCGATCGGTCACGCCGCGCATTCGATCGAGCAACAGCTGGTTGTTGGCCGCATCGGTAGCGTGGGGGCCGGCGAATCGCGCGGAGTAGACGCCGGGCGCCCCACCGAGCGCATCCACCTCCAGGCCCGAGTCATCCACGAACAGATATTCGTCGCAATGCTTCGAGTAGTACAGCGCCTTTTGAATGGCGTTCTCTTCGAATGTGACACCCGTTTCTTCGCAAGGCGGGATGGACGCCAAACCCGGAAGCGATTCCACCTGCGAAGGAATTCTCCAGCGCCATTTGAAACTCGCGCAGCTTGCCGCGATTTGTGGTGGCGCAATACAGTTTCAAGTGGTCCAGCGCCGCTTTCTGGATTTCGAATAACTCCGTGATGCCTTGGCGCGCCAGAGCGATCATCTGCGCAAGCTGTTCGTCGTCGAACGGTGTCTTTTCGGCCGTTGCTTGCAGTTCAACGAAGCGTCCGGAACCGGTCATCACCAGGTTCATATCCACTTCCGCGGCGGAATCTTCTTCGTAACAAAGATCCAGGAGAGGCACGCCCGCCGAGATTCCAACGCTGGTTGCCGCCACGGCCTGTGTGACGGGTAGCGATTTCAACGCGCCGAACTTCACCAACTTCTGGAGCGCCTGCACCATTGCGACATAGGCGCCGGTGATGGACGCCGTGCGGGTACCGCCATCGGCCTGCAACACATCGCAATCCACAATCACCGTGCGGTCGCCGAGCGCCGCCATGTTGACCACCGAACGCAATGAGCGGCCGATCAGCCGCTGGATCTCGAGCGTGCGTCCCGAGGGGCGGCCCTTGGTGACTTCGCGCGGGGTCCGCGTGGCAGTGGCTCGCGGCAACATCGAGTATTCCGCGGTTACCCATCCGCGTCCGCTGCCGCGCAAAAACGGAGGCACCGTTTCTTCGACGGTTGCGGCGCACAGCACGCGCGTGTGCCCAACCTCGATCAGCACCGATCCCTCGGCGGTCATCAAGTAATTCGTCGTGATACGCACGGGGCGCATCTGATCCGGTTTGCGGTGATCGATTCTCATTGTGTGTTGGATTGCAGGGAAAGATAGAATAGCAGACAGATCAGCGCGACTCCCAGCGCCACGAGGACCAGGCAGGGGATGGCGGCGCGCGCCGATTTTACTTTTTCCGATTTCTTGCTGCTGCCGGCGGACTTAAACTTGGCCATGAAATCCCAGTGTAGTTGGTGGACGCCCGCATTTCATTCCGGGAATCCGATGGCGACGGATAATTCATCACTGTAGTGTGCAAGAGGCGCTCCGCGCGGCGGCGGGAGACCGGAAGCTTCAAACAACGTTTCTCGCACGCTCATGACGCTCGCGCGAGCCAGCGGCCACGGGGGATGTTCGATCCGAGCGTGCTTCAGCTGCCCTCGCGCCACCGAGTAGAGCTGATAACGCGCCGTGAGGAATCGATCGTGCTCAGTAAGCTCTTCCGATTTGTATAGTTCGCCGGGTAGCACCACGATATCCGTCGTCGCGCCGGGATCGTGCGGCCAACGGCGCTGGCTGCGGTAATGAAGGGCGCCATTTTCTGCGATAACGCTCATCTTTGCCCAGAAATAGGGTAGATGATATCCGATGCGCGCTCCCAGGACGGCGACCAGGCGCGCCGCCTCCAAAGAAAAGAACCAGACCGCGCGGCTGCCATCGGCACCGATGACATAGGTGCGCAGATTTGTTTCGGGGAAGTGAGGAATTCCGCGGAGATCGTGAATCTCGAATGGGACCAGGCCGAGCCACGCTGCGTTATCAAAGGTGTCCAACTCGAGTCCCGCCGGAATGAACCGCCGGATCAGATCGGGGGCATAGGGCCAATGCAGAAACGTGAGCCCCCGCCAAGTTTGCCGCATGGCAACACGGCGTAGAGCTTCACTCGGGCTGGCCGTAGCCGCCTCCACCGGGCGATTCGATGCGCAGCACGTCGTCAGGTTGCACCTCGAAGCGGGCTTTGCCGGGTATCGCGATCGCGCGTTTGCCTCGCAAAAGCGAATTCTTGCCGCGCGCCCCGGCGCTGCCGCCCGATAACCCGTACGGCCCGCGCTCTCGCCGGTCCGAGAGGATGGTCACGTCGGCTCGCGTCAGAAATTCAAACTCGCGAACGATCCCGTCGCCGCCACGATGCTTTCCCTTTCCGCCGGAGCCCGATCGAATCCGATACGCGCGGATGCGCAGCGGATACAAATGCTCAAATGCTTCCACCGGCGTGTTCCAGCTATTGGTCATGTGCGTGTGGGTGGCGCTCGCGCCGTCCGACAGCGCCGATGCTCCCATGCCGCCCGCGATGGTCTCGTAGTAGGCGAAGGCGCGCCCGCGCACAGGGTCCCAGCCACCGAAGGTGAGATTGTTCATGGTTCCGGAACTGGCGGCGGGAATCAGCTCGGGCGCTGCTTGTGCGAGCGCTCGGAGAATCACGTCGGTGATTCGTTGCGACGTTTCGACGTTGCCCGCGGCCATCGCGGCGGGAGGCTGAGCGCTGACCACCAGTCCGCTTGGAGCGATCACTTCGAGTGGCCGCATGACGCCGGCCGTGTACGGAATATCTTCGCGCACCAGGCAGCGAAAGACATAGGTCGCGGCCGAAACCGCGACCGCGTAGTTGGCATTCACCGAGCCTTCCACTTGCGCATCGGAGCCGGTGAAAGTCGACGCTGGCGCGATCGCCGCGGATGTTGACTGTCGCTGCGATCTTCACGGGCCGGTCGGTGATGCCGTCGTTGTCGAGATAATCTTCGGCGCGATACGTTCCCGAAGGAAGCCGTCGGATGGCCGAGCGCATCATGCGCTCGCTGTAATCCTTGAGCGCGGTCATGTTGCGCCGCAGCGTAGGCAGTCCGTATTTCGCTGCGAGCTCGAGCAGACGCTGCTCGCCGCGTTTGATCGCCATGCATTGGGCCAGCAGGTCGCCTTCGCGCTCCACGGGCGTGCGCACATTCGCGAGAATCAGATCGAGCAATGCGCGGTCGATGCGGCCGCCGCGCACCAGCAGCACCGGCGGAATGCGGATTCCCTCCTGATAAATCTCGCGCGCCAGCGGCATGGATCCCGGACTCATGCCGCCGACGTCAGCGTGGTGCGCGCGGTTCGCCACGAAGAACGCCGGCTTGCGGGCGCCCTTCACGAATACGGCGGAGACTGCGGTGATATCGGGCAAGTGGGTGCCGCCGCGGAAAGGATCGTTCAGAATCGCGACGTCGCCCGGCTGGAGATCGAAGGCCTGCGTCGCGTGCTGGACCGAGAGCGGCATGGCGCCCAGATGCACGGGCATGTGATCGCCCATCGCGACGGTTTCGCCAGCGGCATCGTACACGGCGCAGGAATAATCGCGGCGCTCCTTGATGTTTGCCGAGTACGAAGTCTTGCGCAGCACCGCGCCCATTTCTTCGGCGATGGAAACCAGCAAATGGCGAAACAGCTCCAGTTCGATGGGATCGGCTTTCATTCCTTTGGTCATTCTTTGCAGATGGCGATGTTTACCAGGAAACTGGCCGTTTTCTGCCACCGATTATTGTCGGACTTCTCGATGACGTAGCTATGCGTGGCGGCGTCGGTACGCAGGCGCCAGGCCGGCGGCTTTTCCTTTGCGGCGCGTTCGGTGGAGGACTGCTGCGTGTCCCAGGTCTCGCCGCCGTCGTGAGATCTATACTCTTCACGCTTGCCGTTATCGAGTCGGGCGTCGATCACGAGCGTTCCGTTCGTGGGGCTATCGAACCAAAAGCGCTCAATGGCCGCCACGCGAGTCTCTTCAAAGATGGGCCGCTCGCGCCAGGTCTTGCCGCCGTCGTTGGTGATCAACAGAAACGGATCGCGCGGCGCGCCTTGCAGATTTGCCCCGAGATCCAGCCGTTTTGGAAATCGACGAATTGGATCTGATCGAGACCCGAAGAGTGAATGCGGGGATGCGGTTCGGTCCACGTGCTCCCGCCATCGTCGGACGCGAGCAGGATGGAGTACAGCGTCGCCATCGGTGTATGAAGATTTCCGGTGACGAATAGTTTGCCACCCACCGCCTCCACGTTCTCGAGTTCGACGATAAACGGGGCACGGATCTTCTTCCGAGCAGGCCAAGCCCGCGGCCTGCGTGTCGGCTGCCGTGCATTCATACACCACGCGCATGGGCTGGCCCTTATTTTCGAGCGGAGCTCTGCGCGTTAAGGAGGCTTGCAAGGGCGAGAAGCAGAGCCGTGTTGCGAGCCATATCAGACCTCGAATTCGATTCCTTGTGCGAGCGGCAACTCGTCGGACCAGTTGATGGTCACGGTCTGCCGCCGCATGTAAGCCTTCCAGGCGTCGCTGCCGGATTCGCGTCCGCCGCCGGTGTCTTTCTCGCCGCCGAATGCTCCGCCGATCTCCGCGCCGCTGGTGCCGATGTTGATATTCGCGATGCCGCAATCGCTGCCGCGCGCGCTCAGGAATGTTTCGGCTGAGATCATATTGGTGGTGAACATCGCCGAAGAGAGGCCTTGCGGCACGGAGTTGTGCCACTGGATGACTTCATCCAGCGTGTCGAATTCGATCAGGTAAAGAATCGGCGCGAAAATTTCTTCCTGCACGATCGGCATGTCGGCACGCGCTTTCACCAGAGCGGGCCGGACATAGCAGCCGCCGAGATCCTTGCTTGCACCGCCGTAGATAATCTCGCCGCCTTCGGCTCGGATTCTTTCGAGCGCCGCGCGCATGCATCGTCTACTGCCTGGCGATCGATCAGCGGGCCCATCAGCGTCGACTCATCCAACGGATCGCCGATGCGGATGCGGCCGTAAGCGGATTCGAGACGGCGCGTCAGCTCTTGCGGCGATTCCGCGCTGCAGAAACAGCCGGCGGATGCTGGTGCAGCGTTGCCCGGCGGTGCCAACGGCTCCGAACAGCACCGCGCGCAAAGCCAGATCGAGATTGGCGTCGTTCATCACGATGACGCCGTTGTTGCCGCCCAGTTCGAGCAGCGTGCGGCCCAGCCGGCGAGCGACGGTTTCGGCAACGATGCGGCCCATGCGGGTGGAACCGGTCGCGCTGATCAGCGGAATCCGGCGGTCTTCGATCAATCGCTTTCCGACGATTGCGTCGTCGCCGATGATCAGTTTGAAGACGCCCTGCCAGCCGTGCCGCTGCAAGCACGCGATCGCAAATCTTCTGCACGGCAATCGCGGTCAGCGGCGTTTTGAGCGACGGCTTCCAGATGACGCAATCGCCGCAAACCGCGGCCAGCAGCGCATTCCAGGACCACACGGCGACTGGAAAATTGAAGGCCGAGATAACGCCGACCACTCCCAGCGGATGCCACTGCTCGTACATGCGATGCTCGGGACGTTCGCTCGCATGGTGAGCCCGTAGAGCTGGCGCGAAAGGCCGACGGCGAAATCGGCGATGTCGATCATCTCCTGCACTTCGCCTTTGCCTTCGGCGAGGATCTTGCCCAGTTTCGAGCGTGACCAGCGTGCCGAGGTCGTCTTTGGCGCGCCGCAGCTCGTCGCCGATTTCGCGCACGATTTCGCCGCGCTTGGGGGCAGGGAACATGCGCCAGCGCTCGAATACCTCGATGCTCCGTGCGACGGTGCGATCGTAGTCGTCCGCCGAGGCCAGGCGAACTCGCGCAAGTTCGCTGCCGTTGGCTGGGATTCAGCGAAGCGACGGCGCTCCGCGGAATCGTGCCGAGACGAATGCCGAGCCGATCTAGAACAGAATGCGCGGTTATTGTGTGAGCCATCGAAATCCCTCCGGCCCCGTGGCGAATCGCCGCCCCGCACTGGCGCACAACGCGGCCGATGCGTTCGGCCATTTCAGCTTGAAATTCCGCATCCAGCCAGTCCGACAAACCCGTGCTTCCGGCTGATCGCGAACGCAGCGTCGCGCGTGGTGGCGCCGCGCGGCTTGACGGATCGGACATGCAGCGCATCGCCGATGATGTCCTGGTCTGTTGCTTCCAGCGCAAGCCCAGCCAGTTCCTCGGGATCACACGGCAGCAGCGGCGCGAGCGTCGCGAAGGTCGTGATTCCTGCCTGCGCGCAAAACGCGAATCGCCTTCAGGCGGCAATCGAGCGTCGCGCAATGCGGCTCGTACAGCTTGCGGACGACCTCGCGATTGGTGGTGAGCGAAAAACTGACGCGCAGCGTGGTGCGCCGCGATAATTCCAGCAACCGTTCCAAGATCCCGCACGATCAGCGGCCCGCGCGTCTGAATCACGAAGATCCTGGGCGGGTGCGCCGTGAGTTCGTCGAACACACGCGGCATCAGCTGCTCGCTCTCTTCGGCGGGCTGATACGGATCCACCAATGGCGAGCAATAGATCACTTGATCGGCGCGCAACTGGCGACGCAGCAATTCCGGCGCGTTCGTTTTGAACGTAGTGAATTGGCCCCAGTGCCGCCAATCTTCCGGCTTCAGCCCGCCGTAGATGCCCATGGTGGGCACGTAGCAATACGTGCAGCCGAAGGTGCAATTGCGCGCGGGCGTCAACGAGTGCGTGAATCCCGCCTCCGCGATGAAGCCCGTGGTTGCACTGAGGATGCTTTTGGCTTCCGCTTCTAAAACCTGGAATGGCATAGCGGCCTCACGACTGGGCGCTCAAAAGCCGCCGGCGCAACATATCCAGCGCGATGTTGGTGGAAAACGCGCGCACGCGATCGCGATCGGCCGGCCACTGCACGCGCCGCACCTCGGTGCCATCGGGCGCCGCCAGGCCGATGAACACCAGGCCAACCTTCTCGCCTTCCGGCCCCGCGTAGCCGGTGATCGATAGCGCATAGTCCGACCCCGTTCCCGCCCGCGCGCCCTCCGCCATCGCCTGCGCCACCGGCTCGCTCACTGCGCTGTGCTCGGCGATCAGATCCGCTGGAACGCCCAGCAACTGGATCTTCATCTGATCGGAGTACGTCACAAATCCGCCGCGAAAATAATCGGACGCCGATGGAACCGCAGTGATCCTTCCGCCCAACAGCCCGCCGGTCGCGCTCTCCGCCACGCTAAAGCGACGCATGCCGCGCGCGCAGCAAATCGCCAATCACCTTTTCCAGCGAATCGCCGTTGCACGAATAAACGCGATCGCCCAGCAGCGGCTCGATCTCAGCGCTGGCTTGCGCCACCAATGTTTCGGCTTCGTTCGCCGTGGCGCAGCGCGCGCGCAGATGCACGTGAATTTCGCCCGAAACCGCCAGGATGGTGGTGACCAGATTCGCGTAACGCTTGTACACCGGAGAAATCAACTGATCCAGATCGGATTCCCCCATCCCCACCACGCGCAGCCAGCGCGTGCGAATCACTTGTGGCGGCAAAAGCTTTTCCAGGCGAGGCAGGCACTGCTCTTCAAACATCGGCTTCATTTCCATGGGCGGTCCAGGAAGCAGCATGAAGGCGACGCCGTCGTTCAAAATCCACTGTCCCGGCGCGGTGCCGCGAGCGTTGCGGCAGTACCTCGGCGCCTTCGATGACATAGGCCTGGCGACGATTGATTTCCGCCATCGTCATCCGTCCAAACTGCCGCAGCCGCGCTTCAATGCCATCGCAGATGTCTTGATGAAACACAAGCGAACGTCCCAATGCGCCGGCTACCGCTTCGCGCGTGAGATCGTCTTCGGTAGGGCCCAGGCCGCCGGTGAGCACCACGATTTTGGAGCGCGCGGCCGCGCCCAGAATGCTGTCGGTGAGTCGCTCGCGCTCGTCGCCCACCACGGTCTTGCGCACCACTTCCACGCCCAACGTGTTGAGCTGATCGGTCAAGATAAAGCGAATTGGTGTCGAGCCGCTGCGGCGTCAGCAGTTCCGAACCAATCGCGATGATCTCGGCGTCCGGCATTTAGGGAAGAGGACGGCCGGCGATGCCGGCGTCGACGCGAAACAGCGCGTTGTTGGTGGAAACCACCATGCGCTCGCGACGGTGTAAACGCCAGTCCGACGATTCCAGGACCGGACAGGAACAATTCCGGATTCCGGTCATGATCGAACCTGACCACGCCGCGCTGTCCGCCCAGCGACCCTGCGACATACAGGCGGCCTTCGGCGTCTAACGCCAAGCCTTGCGGCCGTCCCAAGCCGCGATAATAAGTCTCCACTTCACCGGCCGGCGAAATGCGATGCACGGAATCGAAGCTCGACGTGGTGGGTGCGGTCACGTAGAGATAGCCGTCATCGCCGAACGCGAAATGATAGGCCGCGATGGAGGGCTCCAGCGTAGCGAAAACATAAATCTGACGCGACCGGCTGATCTTGAAGACGGTGCCGCTGCGATCGCCGACATACAAGTTCTCGTCGGGATCGAATGCGATTCCGGTCGCCACGCCCATGCCTTCCACATAGACCGAAACATTTCCGGCGGACGTGGCTTGATAGATCATGCCGTCGTAGCGGCTGGAAATATACAGCACGCCCGCTTTGTCGAACGCCAGGCCGGTGGCGTTCATGATCTCGCTCGCGAAACGGCTTGGAGTTGTAGTTGAGATCGATCTTGTATACCGAGACCGGCGTCTTCTGGCCGCGCGAGCCACTGAAGGTGGCGTAGATATTGCCGAAGGAATCCACCGCCGGATTGCCGACGGGATAAAGATTTTCCGCGATCTGGATGCCGACATCGCAAGTCCACGCCTGGCTGCTATGAGCGCCGGCAGCGACAACCAACTCGCCCGCCGAAGCTCCTTCCGGCACGCGCACGATCACGCAGGAATCGGACCCGATCACAATAGGCGCTTCCATATCGCCGATGGTGACGCGCGGACGTTCGGACTTCGCCAAGCCCGCGCCGCGGATTTGAAATTCACCGCCCGGGATGGCGGCCTCCGGAGTCACGGTGGAGATGTGCGGACGGCCGTTCGAGTCCTTCTTAGAAGCCATAAGAGAATAAATGAAAACGATCTAATACGAATATAGCAAGCGCGCCGTAAAGCCCCGCCATCACATCGTCGGCTACAATGCCCCAGCCGCCGGGAAGTCGTTCAAGTTGTCGCACTGGAACGGGCTTCCATACATCCAGCAAACGGAACAATGCGAACGCCGCGAGCCACGTTCTCCAGTTGAAGGTTGCGGCGCCGGCCAGCGTGATCCATTGCCCAAGCACTTCGTCGACCACGACGATTTGCGGATCCGTTTGATTGGTTTGCTTCTCCACGACTCCAGCCGCCCAAATGCCCGGAGCGAGCAGAATCACGGTGAGCAGCAACAGCGTGGCGCGGCCATATCCGCCGTAGTAATGAAGTGCGATAGCAATCACCACCGCCGCGAGAGAGCCAGCCGTTCCCGGCGCAACGGGCGCGTAGCCGCAGCCAAACCAAGTGCCGATCAGAAACGCGATGGGGTTCCGGCGGGGCGAGGAACTAAATGTCATCGTCGTCCCGATTTTCGCGGGGGTTCATGCGGTCGTTCTCGAGATCCTCGGGCTGCACTGGTGTCGAAATCACATATTTCTCGCTGGCCCAATTGCCCAGGTCGATTAGCTTGCAGCGCTCGCTGCAGAAGGGATAGAACGCGCTATCGGGGGAAACTTCTTTTTTGCAGATGGGGCATTTCATCGAGCAGCAGTGAGTATGGGAAAGGCGCTGACGGCTGGAGCGAATGTGATCGCCTCGGTGGGTTCGTCCAGCGTCCCTATCAAATCGTAATCGTGCGCTTCAGTGATCCGCATCCGGCGGATCTCGCCTCGTCGCGGTTCGGCTCCCGCAAAATCGTTGACATAACAGAAGCCGTCGATCTCCGGAGCCTGCGTGGACATGCGGGCTTGCCACAGCAGATCGGTTTCCTGGGAGGGCCCTTCGATGAGGACATCCACTTCACGCCCGATCATGTTGCGATTCCTGGATTTCGAAATCCGCCGCTGCACGGCCATCAGCTTCTGCTTACGGTTATGGATCGTCCGGCCATCCACTTTGGCGTCCAGGTGGAAACTTGCGCTGGTGTCTTCATCGGAATACGAAAATACGCCCAGCCGGTCGAACTGAGCGGCCTTCACGAAATCGCACAGGATTTCGAAGTCCGCTTCGGTCTCGCCTGGAAAACCCACGATCATGCTGGTCCGGATGGCCACGCCGGGAATGGCCGCTCGTATCTGTTCCAGCAGCTTCAGGAAGAAATCGCCGTGCGATCCGCGTTTCATGCGCTTCAATACGTTCGCGCTGGCGTGCTGCAAAGGCATGTCGATGTATTTGACCAAGGCGGCGTGCTCGGCGATGGTGTCCAGCAGCTTCTGCGTAATTCGGTTCGGATAACAATACAGAAACCGGATCCACTTCTGATGTTCGGTCTCAATCTGCGCCAGCCGCGCCATCAATTGCGCGAGGCCGTCCTTGATCCCGAGATCGACGCCATAGGATGTCGTATCCTGGCCGATCAGATTGATCTCGCGCACGCCCTTCGCAAACAGCCGCGTGGCTTCGGCAATCACCGATTCAAATCGCCGGCTGCGAAATTTGCCGCGATACTGCGGAATCACGCAAAAGGCGCAGGGATGATCGCAGCCTTCGGCAATCTTGATGTATGCGAAATGGTTCGCGGTGGCGAGCACGCGCGGCGTGAGGTCGTGATAGAGATAAGGTTCCGGCGCATTCGATGCCGGCTCGAAGCCCTCACATAACGCCACGATCTTGGAGAGCTCGTTCGTGCCAATGAGCGCGTCCACTTCGGGGAGCTGGCCGAGGATCTGATCGCGATAGCGCTCCACCAAACATCCCGCGACAATTAGCTTTTGCGCGCGGCCGGTCTTCTTGTATTCGGCCATTTCGATGATCGTATCGATGGATTCCTGCTTGGCCGGATCGATGAAGCTGCACGTATTCACAACCAGGACGTCAGCGTCGGAGGGCTGCGATGTCAGCTCGTGCCCACGCTCAGACAATTCGCCCATCATCACCTCCGTATCTACGAGGTTCTTGGGGCAGCCGAGACTTACAAAACCAATTTTCAAGTTGATGTTCCTGGCGGGAGGCTTGCTTCTTTAGGATAGCAGGCTATTTTAAACCGTACAGTTTCGCGGCGTTGTCGTGCAGGATCATGTGGGCCAGCTCAAGGGCGCGCTCCCGCGTGATTTCGCCGTCGTTCAGCATACCGGTCAGCGCCACGCCCAGCGCCTGACGGCCTGTCTCGCTCGCAACCCAGCCGGACTCTTCCCAACCCAGCTCGTCTGAATAAGGATAGGCATCCGTCGCAAATAAAACTTTGTCGGGCGCGAATTCCAGCCACTCCCGAAGCACCTGGGCCACGGCCCGAGGATAGGTGGTCAATGTTTGCGCCGAAAAATCGGCGTACACATTCGGCTTGGTCAACAGCGCCGTAATCTCGCGCGTGAACGGCCAGCCTCCGTGCAGCAGAACGAAGTTGGTTCCATGCAGGCGCGGATCGTTGAACACGGACTCAAGCAGCAGTGGGTTCGTTCCCGCGATGTGGAAATATCCCCCCGGGCCCCAGGCCACGTGCAGATGCACCGCCATCCCCAGACGTCCGGCTTCGGCCGCGATGTGGCGGAACAGGTAATCCTGAAGCGTCTTATAGTCCCCCTTACCCGCGTACGCTGCGTCTGCTTCGGCGCGAGGTACGTCGTCGAAATCGAGCGAACGCAGATAGGCCGCCTCAAACTTGATCGCCACCGCTCCGCCACGCTTGTGCCGCTGGAGTGTCGGGTCCACGATCTTTTGCAAATATTCACCGAGCGTAGCGGGAGGCTTTGCGTAACCGCATTCCTTCAGATAACGCGCGCGCAGTTGATCCTCGTCGTCGAAGAATGCCTTGCGATCTGAGTTAACAGCGAGCACGCGATTGTCGAGCGGGAACAGCAAGGCGTCTTCGAACGGCACCCACAAGAATCGCGGTGGCGCGAGACCGGTTCCGAGCGAAACGCGATTGGCAAGCATGGTTTCGATGCTCAGTTGGTCCAGCACCCAGTTGGGATAGCCTTCGCGCTTTTGCTCGATCATGTCCCGCTTCCGGGCTTTGCCGAAGAGCTGACGCGAGGCTTCAGCAGCCAGGGGCGATCCTGCGCGAATTCGGATGGGTTCCGTGTAGGGGTCCATGTGTTCCACGGGAAGGGCATCGTACCCTGTGTCGCCGGCGCCGGGCAGCACTGGGTGTGCATGATTGTCGATGGCTTTGATTTTGGAGATTTCGGCAGCGATGGCGGGATCCACCTGCAATTGTTGCGCGCGCGCGAAAGACGCGAGCAGCAACAAAAAGGAGAGCAGCTTCATTTTGGTTGGAAGCCGAGATGCCAGCCGAGTTGTCCCGCGTCCGCCCAAAACACCGAGTGGCCGAACCATTTAGAGCTAGTCCCCGCCACGACGCCGGAGCCTTTGCGCCGGCCGAGAATGAATGCACAGGGCGCTTCGCCAAAACTTTCGAGGCGCGCGCTCAGCCATGATTTGGGCGAAAGCGGCGCCGCCAGCACCACCGGCGTTCCGGGGAACCAAGCGAGCTTCGCGCCAAATTCGGCGTCCTCTTGCCGCTCTGGCGGGTCTAGCCAGTAGGCCTGCCGATATTGGGCGACCGCGGCGTCCAAATCCTTAACAGCGATCACGACTTTGGCGATGCCGGTCCATTCGGTAGTGGACGGCTTGCCGGTGGGGAACGCGCGATTGTCGCGCGGCGTGAAATCGTGAATCAGGAACGGAAAGAATCCGCCGTTGGTCGGCCCAACCTGAGCAGTCTCCCAATCGAGCTGGACGCCGTCGGGACGTTTTCGTCCATTCTTTCGCGCTTCACTTACCGCAACTTTGGCCACCAGTAATCTCGCTCCCTCAGCCGCGAAATCCGCCGGACGAAGCGCCCAGGCGCACGGGCCGGCGTCGGCTTCCATGAATTTGTGCCACTCGTGCGCAGCCAGCGCGGCCGGATCGGCTTTCGGTTGGATTGCGATCAGCTCAAGATATGACCCATCGGGGAAACTCGCGAGCGCCATCTCGGTCGCCTTATTCGAATGGGGACCACCGTACTGGCTCGGGATTCCGGCCTGGCTCAGCGCCTTCTCCATGGCTTCAAGACTCTTGCCCGCCACAGTGACGTGATCGATGTGAAATTGCTGAGCCATCATGCAACCCGCAGCCAGCAATGTGCACCAACTCAAGCGTTGCAGCATCACTTGAGCGTAGCGATCTTGTCGTCGAGATGCTTCAGTGCCGCCTCCAGCGTCTTGCGATAGCCCGGATTCTTGGACGTTTCCAAGTCGTGCAGCACCCGCACGCGTGTTAGCAACAGACTCTCGCGCTGCTGCTTGCGCTCGGCTTCCTCGGGCGCGAGCTTGGGGAGTTTCGCCAGGGCTGCGCGGTCCTCGGCGGATTCGATCTGAGATTCCACCGACTTGCTTTCCCAGCCTCGCGCCATGCTCCCACTATCCCACTTTCGTGGACCTGATAAAATCCCATCCCAGGAGAACCCCGGCCATGCGCTCTACCCTCGCCGCCCTCGGCGGTATCACAGTCGCTCTGATCTTAGCCTTTAGCAGCAACGCCTCCACCGGGCCCATCCCGCTCAACTGCAATCGCGGTTGTCTGGAGGATGTGGTCAATCAATATCTCGCCGCTTTGACCGCGCACGATCCCAAGCGGCTGCCGCTCTCCGCCGACGTCAAGTACACCGAAAACGAGCAGGTCCTGCAACTCGGCGACGGCTTCTGGAAGACCGTGCAAGGTCCCGGTAACTACAAGCACGTTTTCGTCGACCCGGAGTTTGGCCAAGTGGTCTTTATGGGCACCATGCACGAAGCGGACAAGCCGCTGCTGATGAGCCTGCGCCTGCGCGTTCAACTCGGCCGCATCACTGAAGTTGAAAGCATGTACTTTCGTCAAGGCGGCGGAGGTCCGGCCAACATCGCCGAGCTGGATAAGCCCGGCTACAAGCCCGAGGACATGTGGTTTAAGACACTTCCCCCCGCCCAGCGGCTCTCACGCCCTGAGATGATTTCGATCGCGGACGCTTACTTCAGCGGTCTCGAGAAAAACGACGGCAAGGGAGTCAATGGCACCGGTACGTATCCGTTCACTGACGATTGTGACCGCATTGAAAACGGCTCCCACACCACCAATGTTCCCCGGCCGCCCAACGAACCCAAGGATGCGATCAACGGCTTTGCTTTAGACTGCATGTCGCAGTTCAAACTCGGCTACTATTTTGTGGTTCAGGCCATTCATAATCGCCGTTATCCGCTGGTGGATGCCGAGCGCGGGGTGGTTTTGGCGAACGTGGTTTTCGATCAGGGAACGGTGAAGTCGGGCATTCTTTCGGACGGCCGCCCCTATACGTTTGGCTTCTTCAATTCGCCATCGAGCATCCTGGTGACCGAGGCGTTCCTCATTGAGAACGGCAAGATCCGGCGCGTGGAAATGATCGGCCCGTCGGCTTTCTATCATTTGAATTCGGCCTGGGGTGGAATCAGCGGGCATTGAAGATGATTGAGATCCGGCGGTTGAGCGCGGCGGAGGGTCGTCAACACCTTGGCGCGCTTGCGGAAGTCCTGCTCGATTGTGTGGCAGGAGGCGCCTCGGTCAGTTTTATGGCGTCGCTTTCGAAGCCCGAGGCTGAGGTGTTTTTCGAGAAGGTCGTCGAAGGAGTGGAACGCGCCGAGCGAATTTTATTGGCGGCGTTTATCGAAGGCGAATTGCTGGGAACGGTCCAGATCATAACCGCGACGCCTCCCAATCAACCGCATCGCGCCGATGTCGCTAAGCTGCTTGTCCACCGTTCAGCGCGGGGGCAGGGAATTGCAAAACGTTTGATGGAAGAGGTGGAGGAAGCCAGCCGGTCTGCCGGCAAGACTCTACTCGTATTGGATACGGTCACAGGCGGAGATGCCGAGAGGTTGTATATGCGCATGGGTTGGACGAAATCCGGCATCATCCCGAACTATGCACTATTCCCTGATGGAAGATTTTGCGACACGACGGTCTTTTGGAAAGATTTGGCGTAAATTAGACGATGGTTAATAATAAGGCATCGCTGGCCGCGCTCGTGGCGCTAACGTGTGTCTCTGCATCGGCCCAGTGGCTGCATTACCCGACTGCGGGAATCCCGAGGAATCCAGACGGTTCTCCCAATCTGGCCGCGCCCGCGCCCAAGACCGCCGACGGAAAGCCGGATTTGTCAGGACTCTGGGACACGGAAAAGAACCGGCCCTGTCCGCCCGGCGGCTGCCCGGACCAGGAGATCAGCCAGGAGTTCATGAACTTCGGCTGGGGACTCAAGAGCGGTCTCCCTTATCAACCCTGGGCGGCGGAGTTGGTGAAGGCGCGCTCGGAACAGAACGGGAAAGACGATCCCGGCACGCAGTGCCTCCCCATCGGCTTCCTGCGGCTATCTCATACGGATGCGTTCTATCGAAAAATCGTGCAGCTTCCCGGCCTGCTTTTGATCCTGCATGAACGCGACACTGCCTACCGCCAGATCTTCCTGGACGGCCGGCCGCTTCCGGTGGACCCAAACCCTTCGTGGAATGGATACTCGATTGGGAAGTGGGATGGCGACGCTTTAGTCGTCGAGACGAACGGCATTCGGGACGGACAGTGGCTCGACCGCTCCGGCAGCCCTTTGACCGACCGCGCCAAAGTGACCGAACGGTTGCGGCGCGTGAATTTCGGGCGCATGGAGGTGGACGTCACTGTCGACGATCCCAAGGCGTACACGAAGCCGTGGACCGTCAAGCTGAAGTTGTTTCTGGTGCCCGACACGGACCTGCTGGACGAAACTTGTTTGGAAAACGAACACGACGCGGGGCATTTGGTGGGGAAGTGAAACGGTTCAGTTTCTTGTATCCTGAAGATGATGGAAGTTCACTTCACCCCGGAGCAGGAAGCGCAGCTCGCGCTGATCGCCACCCAGGAAGGCACCGATCCCGAACGGCTGGTGAAGGATGCTGCGTTGCGTCTTCTCGAGGATGATGCCCGCTTTCGCGCCGCCGCGCGCGTTGGTATTGCTCAGGCGGACCGGGGCGAATTCATCGAAGAGGAAGAAATGAACGCCCGCCTGGAGCAGATGCTTCGCTCGTAGATGCGCATTCGCTGGACGCCGGCCGCCGCCGCCGACCTCCAGCACATTAGCGATGATCTTAATCAGCGCCACCCACGCGCCCGGCAGCCGACTGTGCGCAAGCTGCATACTGCTATCGAGTCGCTGAAAAAGCGGCCCTCTCGTGGCCGTCTCGGACGCGAGGAAGGGACCCGGGAGCTTGTTCTTCACCCTCTGCCATACGTTGTCCTGTTTCGGGTGAAAGAGCAGAGCGTCGAAGTCTTGCGGATTTATCATGGCGCTCAGGATCGCTCCTCCTGAGGGAGGCTATATCCCTTCGCCCAACGCAAGTCTTCCGGCGATGAATTCGGATCGCTGAGCACTCGCTGGGTTTCGGAATCGAGCTTGCCTTGGTATCGCGGTTCCAATTTTCCCAACATCGCGAGTGCCTCCCTACCAACTGACCACCAGTTACCCGGCGGAACTTCCTCATCGGGAAGCATTTTTTCCAGGGCCTCAATAGCGCGAGAGTCTGCGCTCTTGCGCGGTGCGAACGTTTGCCATTGCCCAATGCCGCCAAGAGCAAAGACCGCCCAGAATCGAATCGTGACATCCGGCTCATCGAGAACGGAAATCAGCGGCGGGATCGCCGGCGCATAGTGTGAATATGCGAGCGATTCGGCAGCCTCCTCCCGCATGGCTGAGGCTGGGACTTGTCCAGCAGTGCCTGCACCAGCGCTTTCGCGGCCCGCCTGCTCACGGGCCAAATCCAACCAAGAGCTCTTGCCGCGGCGTGACGGCGATCGGGATTCTCATCGTCGAGTGCTTCAACCAGCCGGGGAACAGCGGTACGATCCGCGCCGTGTTCGATCGTGAGCGCTGTTTCCCACAACTCGATCTTGTTCGTCTGCGTGAAGAATAGATCGAGCAAACTGGCGACGGCTCCTAGGCCGTCTGCTGTCGCAAGCACCTTCGCCGCAGTTCCCCTCCGATACCAGCCAGCTCCAGGATCGAGCATCACAGAGCGCAAGGCCGAGCCGATCGGAGTTCCAGATCGTTCGCGTTTTTGTAATGTGGAAACGAGCTCCGGGTCTTGATGCCGTATCGACCGAAGCCGCTTTAGAATTTTCCGCTCAATCCTTTTTCGCAAAGCTATCGCGGCGCAGACCTCGTGCTTGACAACTCCCTAACCCTAATCCTATCATGAGGTTTGCTCCCTCCTTAGGGAGCTGCGGAGGATTCGCGGGGCTTGAGCCGCACGCGCTCCGTTCAGGTTTTCAATCGCGAGGGGGAGACCGTGATCAAGCTCGACATCATCAACGAAGTCGTCAACAAAACCGGAATCACCAAGACCAAGGCCGAGATGGCCGTCGAAACTGTTTTCGAGAGCATGAAGCGGGCTCTGTCACACGGCGAGCGCATTGAATTGCGCGGCTTCGGGATCTTCAACGTCCGCCCTCGCAAGACCGGCATCGGCCGCAACCCGCGCACCGGCGCCGAAGTTGCCATTCCGCCCGGCAAAGCGGTGCGATTCAAGCCCGGCAAGGAGCTGCAGTCCCTGCAGTAGCGTCGTGGTTCCCCTCTCATCGAACTACGCGTTGAGAGCCGCGTTCACTTTTCCGCGAGACACAATCTCAACCGCGCGCTGGGCCCTGCATTGGCTGCTCCTGGGACTGACGCTTTGCACCACGACACTGGTCGGCGTCGTACTAACGGATAGCTTCCAAACCAGTCAGCCGTTGCGCTTCGAGCAATACTTCAACGTCTTTGTCACACTGCATGACAAGCCACGACTTCTTGTCGATGGACTGGCCTTTTCCATTACCTTACTGACGATCCTGCTGGCACACGAACTGGGCCATTACTTTGCTTGCCGCTACTACGGGATCGACGCCAGCCTTCCGTATTTCCTGCCGTGCCCTTCGCCCATCGGAACGCTCGGCGCCTTCATCCGGATTCGGTCGCCGATTTACACGCGCCAAGCCCTGTTCGATGTGGGAATCGCCGGGCCGCTGGCAGGATTTGCGGTATTGGTGCCGTTCCTGATGCTGGGTATCCGTTTGTCCAAGGTCGCTCCGGGCGTTGCCGAGGGTGGGGATATGATTTTCGGGGTTCCGGCGATTCAACGAATGGTAGAGTGGCTGGTCTTTCCGCACGTCCGTCCCGAAAACATCCTGCTGCACCCCGTCGCGCGCGCGGCTTGGGTGGGAATTCTCGCCACTGCGCTCAACCTGTTGCCGATCGGGCAATTGGACGGCGGGCACATTCTTTACGCCTTCGCGGGACGCTGGCACAAGCTGCTATCGCGCGTTTTCGTGGTGGCCCTTCTGCCGTTGGGCTACTTCTATTCGCCAAGTTGGTGGGTGTGGGCCGCTCTGCTGTTCTTCTTCGCGCTGCGGCATCCGGTGATTTTCGACGCAACCAAACTTGATAAAATCGTGCCGCGCTAGGGCTTGCGGCGCTCGTGATTTTTCTGCTGACCTTCACTCTCGCGCCAATTCGTTGAGACAAAATGTCTCAAGTGACAAAAGACGTGACGAAAGTTCACGCCTCTGTGTCAGGATTCCACTCGGTGTCTTCTTTTGGCGACGACGACAACATCGACAAAAACAACGCGAAGATCAACAAAACGGCTGCGATTGCACTGGCTAACATCTTTGAGACCCACCTTCTGCCGGTTTAGATTGCAATTGCAGGGCCAAGGTCGCAAAATACGACGATGAGACTAACACTCTGGATCTTGCTGCTGGTTTGCCAAGGTCACATCGCTCATGCGCAGACCCAACCGGTCCCGATTGATGTCCCGAAGGCCCCCATTCCAGTGCAGATTCTGGCGCAGGGTCCGGCCGACACCAACACGGATCTTCAGGTGATTTGCTTATTTCGGTCGTCGCCCGAAAATACGCTGCATGGCTCCCTGGTCGAAACCAATGAAAAGCTGAAGGGCCTGCTGGACCGGGTCCGAAAACCCAACTTGTTCCGCGGTGAACTAGGGGAGACGCTCTTAATCAGCCCTCCGAAAGGCGCGATGGGTGCTAAGAAGTTGCTCATCATCGGCCTGGGAGATTCGCAGACCTTTTCCGTGGACCGGATGCAACTGGCGGGCGAGATCCTTTACACCGAGGCGAGCCGTCTGGGCGTTGCGCATCCATTTTTCGCGCCGACCATCCTGGATGGAGGGGTCACCCGCTTCGCAACCGGGCAAGTCTCGGAACAAGTGCTTCGCGGATTCCTGCGGGCTGCCGCGATCGAAAAAGCACTCAAGGATGCGGGCGCATCCGCCAGCTCAAGCGTCGCGGCTCTAACGTTTCTCGCAGGTGCTAAAAATGTGAGCAGCACGCGAGAGGGGATTGAAAAGGCCATTTCCGCTCCTTAAGTGATCAGAATATTGTCGCCGGCAAGGGCGGCATCGGCGCTTTGCCGTCCAGAACGAAAGTGAATAGGCGATTGCCCGGGTATGCGCGGCCCAAGAGTGTCACGTACTGCTTGCCATCCAGCATATAAGTGATGGGCGACACCGGAAGGCCACCGATATTGCCATCCCACAGCTTTTCCCCGGTATCGGCGTTATATGCGATCGATCCGTGAAACACCAGGTTGCCTGCCGTGGCCAGGGTGCCCCCTCCGCCGAAGCCTCCGGCATTCGTGATGCGCCAGCGTTCTTTCCGATTGACCGGATCCCAGGCGAGCAGGAACCCCCCACTAGCCTTCGGCTGATTCTCGGCGCCGGCGGGTTCCTTCGCCGGTTTCGGCGGAGTTGCTGGAGCAGATGTGGGAGTGAGTTGGCCATCGGGTCGGCGCTGACCGGGCAATGCCATCGCCATTCCGAGGTTTCGGTAGCCATAGTGGAACACGAAGTTCGGATCCGGGACGTACGTTCCGCTGCTTTCCTGGCCGGGAATGTAGACCAATCCATTAGTCGGATTGAATGACATCGGCTGCCAATTGTGGGCCCCGCCAGGACCGGGCGACAACAGGACCGGCTCGTTTTTGAAACGTGCCCCCTCAGCCTCAATGGGACGGCCGTTCTTGTCGAGTCCCGTCGCCCAAGTCAGGCGCTTGACATACTTGTCGCCCGAAATGAATTCGCCTGTGATGCGGTCGAGCACATAGAAGAAGCCGTTCTTGGGGGCGTGCAGAAGAACCTTGCGCTGCTGCCCGTTAATGGTGAGATCCGCGAGAACCATGGGCTGAGTGGATGTATAGTCCCACTGGTCTCCAGGAGTTTCCTGGAAATACCAGACCATCTTCCCGGTTTCCGGCTTTACGGCAATAATCGATCCGAGGAACAAATTGTCTCCACCTTGCGGACTGCGAATGTTGCGATCCCAGGGCCCGCCATTGCCGGCTCCGATGTACAGAATGTCCGCCTCGGAATCATAGGCCATCGAGTCCCACACCGTGCCGCCGCCGCCCATCTTCCACCACTCGCCCGTCCACGTTTTGGCCGCCATGGCAAGTTCAGGATGTTCGAAAGGCTTGGACGGATCGCCGGGAACGGTGTAGAAACGCCATGCCATCTTGCCGGTCTCGGCGTCATAGGCGGAGAAGTAACCGCGCACTGCTTGCTCGGCGCCGCTGGTTCCGACAATAACTTTCCCTTTTACCACCCGCACCGCCGAGGTGAGAATGGTGCCGGGGTTATCGGTGGTTTGCACGGACCACAGAAGCTTTCCGGTCTCCTGATCCAGAGCGGCCAGGCGGCCATCCAGAAGGCCGGCGTACACCTTGCCATTGTAGAGCGCCACACCGCGATTCACGGGTCCGCAACAAATCTCCGAGATGTGCTTGCGTTCGATCTCCGGATCCCAGCGCCACTTCATTTTCCCCGTGCGAGCGTCAACTGCGAACAACACGTCCCACGCCAGGCTCCCATAGAGCACTCCGTTGGACATCAGAGGCGTCCCCTCCACTCTTCCGCCGGTGGGCGACTCGGTCTCCCACGACCAAGCCAGACCAAGCCGGCTCACATTCGTAGTGTCAATCTGCGCGAGAGGACTGTAGTGCGTCTCGGCGTAATCGCGGCCATACGTCACCCACTCGTCGCCATTTTTCGCTGCGTTCTTCAGAGCGTCTGTGTCGACACGCTTGGGCTGTTGCGCAGAGACCGCCCAGACCATCACGAGCAACACGGACATCATTTTTCGCATAAATGTTTCTCCGTCAGGGCAACGCGAACACCATCAAGGAATCGGTCGCTACCACCGCAACATACTGCTTGCCGTTCGTACCTTGATAGGTCATCGGATTCGCATTGACGTTCTTGTCGAGTTTGGCGACCCACAGTTCCTTACCCGTTTTCGAGTCGAAGGCGCGGAAGCGGCGATCGGTCGTAGCGCCGATAAACACTAGTCCACCCGCAGTCACAATTGGTCCCGCGCTGCCTGCCGCCCCTGCGTTTTGCTTGCCCTCCGGAAGCCCTTCCACCAGGCCGAGCGGAACTTGCCACGCGATCTCTCCCGTGTTCGCATTGACCGCGATGAGACGCGCCCATGGCGGCTTTTGGCAAGGCCACACGCCCACCTGGCCGTCGATGCCGGTCATCGTGACGCTGAAGCTGTGATACGGACCGGGCCCCACGATACTGCCTCGGTCGAACGGTAGATTCGACCCCTCCGTACCTCGGCCGTAATAGGCTCCGGGCTGGATCTTCTCCATCCAGCCTACCAGCGAGTTGTCGTGAGTCTGCATGAAAACGTATCCTGACTTCGGATCCGTGGCCGTGCCTCCCCAATTGACGCCACCCGTCATGCCGGGAAATTGGATCGCGCTCTTCGATGGACCTCCCGCTTCGTGATACGGCCACGGTGTGAAGGGTCCATCATTGTAAAGCCCGCCTTCTTTCTCGTAAAGTTCCTGGCAAGCTTTGGCATGCTCGGGCGTCGTGTCCTGCGCGGTGACAATGTCTTCTTTGCTGAAGGCAACTCGTGCCAGCGGGGGAGGTTTCAATGGGAACGGCTGCGTCGGAGAGTACCATTCGCCGGGCACGTCGCCTTTGGGCACCGGCCGTTCTTCCACTCCGAAGACGGGTTTACCCGTAACGCGATCCAGGATGAACATCCAGCCGGTTTTCCCGACCTGCGCCAGCGCAGGAATTTTCTTTCCATCCTTTACGATGTCGACCAGGCCAGGCGCGGGCGGCAAATCCGAATCCCAGATATCGTGATGGACGGTCTGGAAGTGCCACTTGTATTTTCCCGTGAGCGCGTCCACTGCGACCAGCGAATTACCAAACAGATCTGCACCCGGCCGATCGCCGCCGTAGTAGTTGGCCGCGGGTCCGCCGAAGGGCATGTAAAGGATGCCGCGCTGCTCATCCACCGTCAGATAGAAACCCCAGACGTTGACGCCGGACCGGCCCTTCCATCCATCGTTCAGCCACGAGTCATGACCAGTTTCGCCAGGCCGGGGAACCGAATGGAATTCCCATAGCTTTTTGCCGGTGACGGCATCGAAGGCGCGGGTGTCGCCAGGCGGCCCACGAGGCAGCTCCGGAACCGCGGCGCCCAGCACTACAACGTTCTTAAAGACGGTAGGAACGCCCGTATAGCCAACAGCAAGATCCACTTCGCCCTCGTTCCCGAAACCAGGATCGATCTTGCCGGTCTTCGCGTTCAGCGCCATCAATTTGTGAACCGGTTCGATGGCTCCCTTGGCCGCGACCGGGCTGGACATAATGCTGGTGCCAGTAGTGAAGATCAGCCGCGGCGGATTGTTCCGGTCGCCGGGCCACCACGCAACTCCGCGTTCGGGCGTCTGTCCCGGCGGCAACTCGTAACTCCAGATTTCCTTCCCAGTAGTCGGCTTCCAGTGCGAGGATGCGGTCGCTGGCCGGCAAATACATGACGCCATCAATGACGATCGGCGTCACTTCCGCCACCGCATTGCCGGACGTGCCGCGCAGCTTGCGCGACCAGGCCTGGGTCAGTTTCGAGACATTCTGCGTATTAATCTGAGTCAGCGGCGAATAGCGAGTGCCCGCAAGATCGCGACTGTACATCGGCCAGTCTGCCGCCGATTGCCCCCACAGCAGCGGGGCCACAACTCAAAATGGAGATCCAAAGGATTCGCATGGGCCGTTCATTCAACTTTAGCCCAAGCCCGCGAACAAAAAAGGCTGAACAAAACGGCGTCGAAAGGAATATCCAGGTAGAAACCCAAGAACCGGGAAACAACGGTGAAACTTATGCTGTCAGAAGAATCTCATCTCTCCCATCAAGAGCTCCTCCTGGCTGTCGATGGCGAGCTATCACCGGGTGAGGCAGAGCGAGTTGAATCGCACCTGGCGGCCTGTTGGGAGTGCCGGGTGCGCACACAGGAAGTAGAAACCGCGATCGGCGAGTTTGTCCGTTTTCAACGGCAGAACTTCGATTTACGGATTCCTCCCGCAGACGGTCCACGCGCTTTGCTGAAGGCACAACTAACTCGACTAGTGGAGACTCAGCGGACGGCATCTTGGTGGCCTTGGTTTCGCGTGGCGGCGGCTGCGGCGTTCGGATTCGTGGCGATCACCTATTTCCTTTCTCACGTTTGGCCGGCTCGACCACCCGCGCGCCCGGTAGCAGTCACGGTTCCTAATCCCAGCCTGACTCCCGGCGCCACCGTACTTTTGAGTCGAATTGAGGTCTGCAGAGGATCAAACATGAAAAACAAGGCTGTGTCAGTCGCGCTCCAGCGAAGGGTATTTGACGAGTATGGAATCCGACCCGCCGCGCCCGGCGCCTACGAGGTTGACTACCTGATTACCCCCGCTTTGGGAGGCGCGGACGACATACATAATTTGTGGCCGCAATCTTACACTGCAACGGTTTGGAATGCTCAAGTAAAAGACGCGCTGGAAGATCACCTGCGCGACCTGGTCTGCGATGGAGAGCTCGATTTAGCGAGCGCCCAACGCGAAATTGCAACGAACTGGATCGACGCTTATAAGAAGTACTTTCATACGGATCGTCCGCTGAGCAGGTTGCGCCAGTGAGTCGAACTCTTGCGGTCCTCCTGTTTGCGGCGCTAGCGCTGCACGGCCAGAATCCCCAGGGCGAGATCCGTGTGCAAGTGAAAGATCCGTCCGGCGCTGCGATGCAGGCTTCGGGAAGATTGGAGGGCGCGGGAAGCCTACGCAGCTTCCAAACTGACGCGCTCGGGACGTTCACGCTCGGAAACTTACCCTACGGCCGATACCGGCTGGAGATTTCTAAGGACGGCTTCGTCACCCAGTCCGTTCAAATCGACGTCAAATCCGGCACGCCCATCGCGCGCACGATCACGATGGTTCTAAGCGGCCAGGCTGCCGAAGTGGATGTAGTTTCCGAGACGCCACTCGCTGGAACGGATCTCCAGATTAACCAGATCGCTGCGCCCGTTCAGACCGCGACAGCAGTCGATATCGAAAACAGCGGTGCGCTCGATCTTCCCGATTTCATGAACCGCCAGCTCAACGGCGTTTTCATCAACGAACTGGCGGGCAACCCGTTCCAGCCTGACGTGAATTATCGCGGCTACACCGCATCCCCCTTGCTCGGCACTCCGGCAGGCCTTTCGGTCTATGTGGACGGTGTGCGCCAAAATCAGCCGTTCGGCGATGTGGTGAGCTGGGATCTAATTCCCAAAGATGCCATCTCTGAAGTCGAGCTTATCCCTGGATCGGACCCGCTGTTCGGGCTCAACACGCTGGGAGGAGCGCTCTCAATCCAGACCAAGAGCGGCCTCACCAACCCTGGTTGGGGTGGACACGCGTTGTACGGCAGCAGCGGACGCAAAGAGGTGGAAGGCGAGTGGGGTGGGAACAAGCCCAACGGGTTCAATTGGTTTTTGATGGGGCTGGGATTTCACGAATCAGGCTGGCGTTTCGCCTCGCCCTCCGATGTCCGCCAGGGTTTCGCGCGGCTGGGCTGGCACAATGACAAAACCGATTTTGCGCTCACCATGAACTACGCCTACAACACGCTGCTCGGCAACGGCGTTCAGGATTACCGGTTACTCGAGGCCAATTACACCAGTTCTTATTCGGTTCCCGATAGCATCGCCAACCGCTCCCCCGCGTTCAATTTCATCGCCCGGCATCGCTTCAGCGACAGTCTAACCTTCACCGGCAATGCCTTTTACCGGAACATTCGCACGGAGTCCATCAATCCCAACTTTAACGACGACGTTTCTGGGAATGACATCTATCAGCCGACTCCAGCCGAACAGTCCGTTCTCGCCGCGGCGGGTTATACCGGCTTCCCCACCAGCGGCGCGAATATCTCGAACACGCCCTTTCCGAAATGGGCCTGCATTGCCGAAGCGCTCACGCCCGGAGGCAGCCCAGACAGCACCTGCGACGGCGTCAACATCTACTCGAAGCAGGTGCAGAACGAGTACGGGTTCTCCGGACAATTCACCTGGATCACCAATCCCCAGATCGGAGGTAAGGGGCCAGGACGCAATCAATTCGCCGCCGGAGGGTCACTCGACCGCAACAACATTACGTATGGCCAAACCGCCGATTTTGCCTACGTTCTCCCGAACTACTCTCTGATCAGCGTTCCAGCCTGGCAGGATGGATCCACCGTGGACTCCAATGGCAATCCCATCAACACTGAAGTAGGGTTCAAGGGTCACGCTCCGAACTGGAGCCTCTTTTTCGCCGACACTCTTACACTTTGGAAGAAAGTGAACGTGACGGTTTCCGGGCGCTACAACCACGATACGGTCAACAACTATGATCTTCTCAACCCGATTCCCGGACCTGGTTCGCTGACGGGTGATTATACATTTCAGCGCTTCAACCCCGCCGTCGGACTTACCTGGAGTCCAATCTCGAGCGTGAACGCCTACGCGAGATTCGCCCAAGGCAGCCGTGCGCCGACGTCCATCGAACTTGGCTGCGCCGACGCGAGCGCGCCCTGCAGTCTTCCCAACGCACTGTCTTCCGATCCGCCCCTTCAGCAAGTGGTCACCGACACCTGGGAAGCCGGCCTACGCGGGAAGCCCGAGTTTACGGGATTTCATAATCTGAGTTGGAACGTGGGTGCGTTCCGGGATGAGAATCACAACGACATTCTCTTCATCGCCGCGCCTGAAATCGGTACCGGCTATTTCCAGAACTTTGCCAAAACGCTTCGGGAGGGATTCGACGCCGATCTCGATGGGCGAATCGGCCCGGTCACCTGGGGCTTCGATTGGACTTTCCTCTCCGCCACCTACCAGAGCACCGAAACCCTGGATGGCTCGGCAAACAACTCCAACAGTGTTGCATTGCAGGGATATCCTGGGCTCGATGGAAATATCACTGTACATCCAGGAAATCGCATTCCGCTCATTCCGAAACAGACCGGCAAAGCCTTTGCAGTCTGGCAACCGACCCGCAAATTGATGTTTGAGATGAACGAAGTGATCGCGTCAAGCTCCTATGCCCGAGGTAACGAGAACAACGCTTACAAGGCCGATGGCATCTATTACCTGGGGCCCGGTGTTTCACCGGGCTATGCGATTACCAACTTCCGCGCCCATTACGATCTCACGCGGCACCTGCAACTGGCCGTTCAGATCGATAATCTCTTCAACCATGAATACTACACGGCGGCGTGGCTCTCGGGTACGACATTGACCGCGCAGGGCGCTTTTCAAACCTTGCCGTTCGCGGCCTACGCCAATGGACCCTATGCGGGAAACGCTCCCTCTGAAAGCGCGACGTTCTTCGCTCCGGGAGCGCCGCGCAGGGCTTGGGTAGAATTAAGACTGAGGTTCTAATGTGACGCTTCGTGTGCTCTCGCTCTTATGGGTCTCTTCCATGGTGCTGAGTGCGTGCGAATGCGAGGCGTCGTTCGCCGCCTGCAAAGAAGTGAAGGTAAGCGATCTGGTTTTCATTGGTAGCGTTGAATCCATTGAGCCGATCTCTCTCAATCGCTGGTATCGGGCGAATCAGTCCGCCTTACAGTCATTGAACGACGCATTTATCAAAGCCCAGGAGCACCCTTCGGCCGAATCGTTACGCCAGGTCAAAGATACATATCTCGCGATGTTTCCGGGGATGGATGACAGAGAAAAGAAGCAGATACAATCCGCGGACACGATTCAACAAATGACATCCATGTTTTATTCGTCGCTCGATCGTGGCATGCGAGTCCACCTGAAGGTGAAGAGCCTCCTTAAGCAGGGAGATGACGACGATGATGCGGGCCACAAGACGAAGAAAGACGCCGATTTCTTAGATGTCTTCACCACGGCGGGCGATTGTGGTTACGATTTCCAGATTGGCGAAACCTATTTGGTCTACGCGAACGACGAAGAAGGCGCCGATTATTTCTTCACCAGTACCTGCATGCGAACCAAGCGGCTATCGGAAGCTGGAGAAGATCTGGCTTATCTTTATTTCTACAAGAATCAACCCGACGCTTCGTCCCGGCTTGAAGGATTCGCCACCAGCGATCGGAAGAGCCAGCTTGCGATTGACCCCCTGCACGAGCCGGCCGCGATCGGCTCAGCGGTTGCCGGAGTAATTTTGCAACTAAAATCGGATAAATTGACTCGCTACGCAGAATCGGACACTGGCGGCCGGTTTCTGTTCGACGGTCTGCCCGAGGCCAACTATGAGCTATCGGTTTTTGCGAAGGGCTACCCGAAGACCAATCAGTTGCTGGCTGGTCCGCGCCGCTTGCACGTCAAAGAAAAAAGCTGCGTTCGCCAAATTTTTGTGTTGCCGAAAGCGGGTGGCTGATATGCGCCGCACATCTGTAGGCCTGTTGGCCGCCGTCGTCGTTTCCACGACGATTTTCGTGCCGTCGCTTGGAGCCCAACCGGCCGAAGCGGTGAAGGGCGATTGGCCACTCTACCGGCACGACACATCCGGCACAGGCTATTCGCCTCTGTCCAAGATCACCGTTCAGAACGTCGGTGGACTTACTCAGGCCTGGACCTATCGTCTGCAGTCCGATACACCACCGGCGCCTCAAAGTGGCGCGGGTCGCGGTCGAGGCGGACCCAATTCGGAAGCGACCCCGATCGTGGTGAATGGCGTTATGTATTTGCCTGCGGCCGATCGCGTGGTGGCTCTTGAGCCGGAATCAGGCAAGAAAATCTGGGAGTATCCGGTCGATGGGAGGCGCGCCGTCGCGACGCGGCGTGGCGTATTGGGCAGGCGATAAGAGCAATCCGCCGCGCATTCTCTTCACTGTGGGACGCGGCTGATCGCGCTGAACGCGAACACGGGCAAGGTCGATCCCGGCTTCGGCAAGGAAGGCGAATTGGACATGGCGGTGCCGTATAACTCGGTTCCACTGATCTACAAAAATGTTGTGGTGGTGGGCGCAAATACTCCGGCCGGTCCCATTGGCGCGCCCGGAAATGCACGTGCTTTCGATGCGCGAACCGGTGCGAAGCTGTGGGAGTTCAGTTCTGTAGCGCAACCCGGCCAGCCGGGACACGATAGCTGGGAAGGCGACAGTTGGAAAGACCGCTCCGGTGTCAATGCCTGGCCGTTTTACTTCACCGTGGACGAGCAGCGCGGTTTGGTCTATTTGCCGTTGGCTTCGCCCGCGAGCGACTTTTACGGCGGCGACCGCAAGGGCGCGAACCTGTACGGGAATTCAGTGGTCGCCGTCGATGCCCAGACGGGCAAGTACAAGTGGCACTTTCAAACAATTCATCACGATCTCTGGGATCACGATCCGCCGGCGCCGCCCACGCTGTTCGATATTACTCGTGGAGGAAAGACGATTCCCGCGCTGGCGTTGACCACCAAGTCAGGCTACATGTATATTCTCAATCGCGAAACGGGCCAGCCAATTTTTGGAGTCGAGGAGCGCGCTGTACCCAAGAGCGATGTTCCAGGAGAGCTGGCCTTTCCAACACAGCCATTCCCGTTGAAGCCTCCACCGATTGCGCGCGACAGTTATCTTGCCCGAGGACCTTGTCACCGCCGACGATACAAGTGCGGAGCACGTCCAGGCTTGCAAGGACTTAATCGCGAAAAATGGGGGAGTAAATAACGCTGGCCCATACACGACCTGGGGCTATCGCGCGGATGGTGCGCCTGTCAAAAGCTCGCTTGTGTTTCCGGGCGGGTTGGGAGGCGCAAATTGGGGTGGAATCGCTTGGGACCCGAACACGGCCTACGCGTTCGTGGTGTCTCAGGACGAAGGTGCGCTGGGATGGATGGAGAAGACGCCCGACGGTTCGCCTGTTCCTTACGATCGGACCACGCTGGATGGCAACGGCCCAGGCCGGGGAAACTTCGAAGTGCGAATCGGCGGAGTTGCTTGGCCTTGCCAGAAACCACCGTGGGGACGCCTGATCGCGGTGAATACGTTGACGGGAGATTTCGCTTGGCAGATCCCGCTCGGCATCACCGATGGCCTTCCGGAAGCAAAACAGAACACGGGACGTCCCGCGCTGGCAGGAGCGATCGTCACCGCCGGTGGGGTCTTATTCGTCGGCTCTACCGACGACAACCGATTTCGCGCGATTGAGGCAAAGACCGGCAAGCAGCTCTGGGTAACCAAGCTCGATCGGCGAGCCAACGCCAACCCGATCACCTATCAGGGCAAGGATGGCAAGCAATATGTCGCCATTGTGGCCACCGACTCCCTGGTTGCTTTCGCCTTGCCATAAAACTCTCTAAAGCTGATGTCGCTCGCTCCGTTGTAAACTACATGAGGACGCCGATACGCGGCAGTTCCCGGCCCAGAATGGGCTGCATCAGTCCGCCGGACAGATGCATCAAAGAAAAGCTGCGGGCGTGTCGTCCGCGAAAAAGGAGAACTTCATAATGAGCACCGCCCCCACCGCGGCAACTGCCGTCACTTATACGATTGACCCGGCCCACTCCGGCGCCGGCTTCAAGATCCGGCACCTGATGGTCGCCTATTTTCGAGGAGGATTTAGCGGCGTCACCGGGACTGTGATCTTCGATCCCGCCAACCCGGCCAATACAAAGATCGACGCCAGCATCGACGCCACCACGCTTCATACGCACGACGCTAAGCGCGATGCGCACGTGAAAGCCGCGGATTTCTTCGACGTCGAGAAATACCCAACGATCAACTTCGTTTCCAAGAGCGTGGTCCCTGATGGCAAGTACCAGTGGAAGGTCACCGGCGATTTAACACTTCGAGGCATTACCAAGGAAATCACGCTGGACGTGGAAAGCGCGCCGGCTGAAGCCAAAGACCCGTGGGGCAATCTGCGCAGCGGCGCCTCCGCGGAGACGACCATCAAGCGCAGCGATTTCGGGCTATCGTTCAACGCCCCGCTTGAGACCGGCGGCTTCATGCTCAGCGACGAAGTGCACATCCACGTCGACGTCGAAATGATTAAGAAAGCCTGATCAACCCCGGCTGGTCAAACGCACCATTTCGCGGACCGCTTGAACCACTAGCTCCGGTTCGTCGAGTTGTATCCAGTGGCCGCTCTTCGCTGCAATGATGTGCTGACCGTGCGGAGAGCGGCGCGCTAACGCATCGCGTTCCTTCAATTGCTCGGCCGTCGAGCTGGCCGCGGACAGCACGATCACGGGAAGGTTGAGTGGTTCCACCAGCGCGTTGGCTTGTACGGCGCTGGCCGGAAGCGATTCCAAATACGCGGCTAGCCCCCGGAAACTTTTCACCTGACACCAGTGCGCCCGCACCATTGGCCAGGTTTCAGGTGGCATCTTGCTGACTTCGCCCACCAGCCGCGAGACCACCGATTCGCCGCGCCCGCTGCTCAGCTTGGCAATTACCTTTGGGACCCGCCGCCCACCGCCCATCAACAACGCGAGTGACGCCCTAACCACGCCGATTCGCGCCAGCAAGGCCCCTCGCCTCGCCAACTTCACACCTAGCCCGAGCGTTCGCGACTTCGCTGGTGGGATGTTCAGCCACTCGCCTGGGGATAGCGGATCCACTAAAACCAAGCCCGCGACTTGGTCCGGATATTTGGCCGCGTAAGCGCGCACCAACATCCCGCCGAAGGAATGCCCCGCCAGAATGTACGGCGCCGGAACCTTGGCGGCGTCGAGTAGCGCATGCAGCTCTTCAACGAGGGTCGAGGTCGTTCGCATCGAGCTTCTGGGATCGCTCCATCCCAGCCAAGCCCGGTCATATGCGTAGGCACGCGCAAAGCTCGCGACTTCGGAGCGAACCTGGGTCCAATTGAGGCAGGTGGCTGAGATGCCGGATTCGAAAATCACCGACGGTCCATCGGCGCCACTCTCGATAACGTGCAGACGACAGCAACCGATATCGATCATCCGTCCTGGCGGAGGATAGCGGCGCAGATCGGCCGCCGTTCCCAAGGTCTGGTAAACAGCCCCAGCAAGAAGGAGAACAGCGCCGATCGCAAGAACAAGCAGTAGAATCGTCAGACGGACCAACGATTCTACCGCATCACTAGCTACTCAGTTAATTCTGAGCGCTAGCGGCTGGCGCCTGATGCTTCGCATGTCGCGCCTCTCGCAGCGCCTGCAGTTTTTGCTGCTGGTCCGGCGTCAGTGTCTGATAGACTTTCGCCATCGCCGTGCTACGGATCGCCATCAACTGACCTAGCTCGCTACCCTGCGTAGCCGCCAATTGTTGGATCTGCGCCGTGTTATTGGCTTTGACCGCGGCCCACAACGACTGGCGTGTCTGCCGCAACTGCTGCCGCAGCGGCTGAGAGGACTGCCGGGATTCCTGGAAAATCGATTTCTCCTGAGCCTGCTGGGCAGGCGTGAGATTAAGACTCGATAAGAACGCGCCATGCCGGCCGTGTCTGTGGCCGTCGGCTGACGAGGTCTCGGCCGCGAACAAGCTGGTGCTGGCTCCTAGAACTGCAATGGCCGTCCAGGCGGCAAATTTGTTTCTGAAGGGTTTCATGTGTTGTTACTCCTAACTCATTGGACGAAAGGTTCCAGCTAAGGTTAAGCTCTTAGCGTGTAAAGTGTAGTAACGGCGCGTAAGGTCTTGCCAATCCGGACGACTTCGGATAAAGTGAGTCAACGGAGCGACTAAGAATGGCCTTTTGCGCAAATTGCGGTGCGGCTGTTGAGGGAAGATTCTGCCAGAAGTGCGGCACGCCAGTTGGCGCGGTGGGAGGAGGTGCGGCTCCGGGCGCCGGTGTGAACCCGCCTGACGCTGCCCCCGTTGGAGTGACTCCTTTGCCGCAGGTGGCGACGAGCGTCGCCATGAACGACAATTTGGCCGGAGCACTTTGCTATTTGGTGGGCTTCATCACCGGGATTCTGTTCCTGGTGCTCACTCCCTATAACCAAAACCGGACCATCCGCTTCCATGCCTTCCAGTCCATCTTTCTCAACATCGCCTGGTTCGCGGTGTATATCATCGTGTCGATCGTCTCGCTCGCGTTTCACGTAATTCCGTTTCTCGGCACGTTCGTCTCTATCGTCCTGCACCTGGCGCTCTTTTTCACCGGCCTTATCTTATGGTTCTACCTGATCTTCAAAACCTACAACGGCGAAAAGATTGTTTTGCCTTTGGTTGGCCCCTTCGCTGATAAGCAAGCCGGCGTCTGACGATACATCCAACCCGCAAATCTGGCTCATCGTGAGCATTCTGTAGTACGATGACAAGCATGCTCGTCGAATTTGAATTTCGCGGCGACATCTGCGTCCTGCGGCTGCACGGGCGTTTCGCGACTGGCCAGGATTCTCTGTATCTCCACACCAAAGCCGAGGAGTTGAAGAACTCAGGCTACGTGCGGATTCTGGTGGATTTCGGCGGCGTCGATTATGTCGACTCCACCGGCATCGGGTTCCTAATCGGGATTTATACCAGCGTCACCAAGAGTCCCAGCGGCCAATTCGCCCTGGCGAACGCCAACCGGCGCGTCCGCGAAGTGCTGGAGCTCACGCGGTTGGCGCAGGTCATCCAGCTGTATCCGACCGAGGCTGCCGCTCTTGAAGCGCTCAACGCCGGAGGAGGAAAATCCTCGGCGTCGCAAGCCAGCTGATCACTCGGCCGCCGCCAGAACTTCCTCTGGAACCGGCTTCCCGCGCCGCGCATAACGGATCTTGCCGGACTTGCCCACCAGGTACACGGTGCGTTTTACGATCAACCCTTTGGCATGATAGAACGCACCCACCTGTTGGCCGGGATCGGCCAGCAGTGCGAACGGGAAGCCGTGTTTCGCACGGAATCGCGCGTGCTTGGATTGATTCGCCGGATTGATTCCCAGGACGATCGCGTCCTTGGACTCGACCAGCGCCCGGTTGTCGCGAAATTCGCAAAGTTGTTTCGTGCATACTGTGGTTTCATCCGCGGGATAGAACACCAGCACTACGTTCTTCCCGCGCAGCCCAGCCAGGGAAACCGAAACGCCATCCTGATCCCGGAGCGTGAACTCCGGCGCGTCTTGACCCACCGGCAGCGGCTCGGAAAACAACCAGGAAAGCATCCGTTCAGTCTAGCGCGGGCCCAATGGACAACGAGTTTGCACCGGTCTCTGCATTTAAGGGAAAATGAAGTTCTCGCATGAACAATCGCGATTTTTCCGCGAGAGGCCGGGCTATCTTGAGCGAGACGCGCGACGCTATCACTGACTATCGCCGCTTGCTCAACGCGCTGGAAGCGCGCGCCCGCCGCATGGGTTCGCGAGATCCGGAAAGCGCCGCGCAGGAAGCGCTGAAGCGTTCTCTCGAAAACGCGATTTCCCAACCAGCGGTTGAGTATTACTTCAGCGAAGAACTGCCGCCCGGTGCGGCTCCTCCGGCCTGGCCGATCGATCAGCTCATGGCGTGGTTGCACGGCGTACTGCATTTTGTCGTGATCGAGGAGCACAATCGTGCCAGCTACCGCCGCGAATTGGTTCGGACGCGCGGGGAGGACGATCGGAATCGCCTGGATCCGGCCGACCCGGCGCTCAATCAACTCGACGCGCTAATCCAGAGGGAGCTCCAGCAGATCGTGGTCGAGTGCCTGCCCGCCTTGGATGCCGATTACCGGCGGGTGCTGAAGATGCGCGCCAGCGGGCTGAAATATGGCGACATAGCCGAGCGGCTGGGCGTCAGCGAAAACACCGTGGCCACATGGGTCAGCCGAGGCATCCGAACCTTGGCGCAATCCGTTCGACGGCGGATGCAGCCGCGCAGCCCCTTGGCGACCCTGCCGGAACCGCAGCGAGGTGACACGTGAACGTCGATCAATTTGCCGCCCGTGAGTTATCGCCTCCCGAGGGGCGGAAGCTGGCGCAGCAAGCGTTGGAAGAGCCGGAATTGTTCGATGCCCTCGTGGCGCGCGGCGCGGTGGAGGCGAGTCTGAAAACTCCCGCCGTTCGCGCCGCTCTCGCTATCCAAGGTCGACATAGGCAGTGGGGCATGGCACTTGGCGCGATGGCGGCCGCGTGCCTTCTCGTCGCCCTTGTATGGCGCGTTGTCGTCTCACAGCAGAGTCACCCACCTGCTGCACAGGCCCGGGCGGTGGTTTCAAAGCCCGACGTTCTTCCCTCGCTCTACGCCGCGGGCAACCGGCCCGTCGTATTGGCCGGTGACCTCCATCCCGCGCGGTCCGCTGATGCACCAGTCTTCCGCGGCGGCGACGCGCCCAGCCGTCCGCCGCAATCCAGCGGAACGATCACTGCGTTGGAAAATGGCGAAGCGACCGTGAACCTAGGCTCGCTCGACGGACTCACGAAAGGAACCGAGCTCGGCCCCATCGTGATCACCACTGTGTTTCGCGATCATGCGCGCGGGAAAGTTGCCAACGGCGCCGCTATCCACGTCAACGATCTCGTCTCTGTTCCGCAGTCCATCCACTTGGCTGCCGTCTTGCGCCAGGTGAACGCGCTCGCGTCCGGAGGCGATTTAGCTCAGGCACGCGCACTGGCGGGAAGTGCTCTCGCTGCGGGATCGTCCGGCGAGAATCGGGCGCTTCTGGAACGGCTCGCGGCGCTGGACTACCAAGCGGGCGCAACCGATGTCGCGCGCGAACATTACGAAGCGGCGGCGAACGATTTCTACGCGCCGCCACGCGCCAGCGCATCCGAGCAGGCCACTACGCTCAACAGTCTTGGCGCACTGTATTTGCTGCGCGGCGATTCGGCAAGCGCGGCAAAACCGCTCAACCAGGCGGCGTCTCTGACCGGCATCGATCCCGATCTTCACGCCCAGATTCTGAACAATCTTGGAGTAATGTCGGAGATGAACGGCGATTTGGCCAAGGCGCGTGATAATTACAGTCGCGCCCACGCACAAGCAAACCTGACGCGTCTCGCGAACCTGAAGCACCCATGAAAGCGGCATCGCTCGCGCTATTGCTGATGGCCGGGCCGATGCTGATGCAAGGTCAGAAGGCCGATTGGGACGCGCTCGATCAGCAAGTGGAACAGATCTACTTGAAGGGAGACCTGGCGGAAGCCGTGCGGGTTGCCAAACTCGCGCTGGATGCGGCTTCGAACCCCAAGCAAACGGGCCGCAGCCTGGATCGCCTCGGCTTTCTTTACTACAACTCCGGCAATCTCAAGGATGGCGAAACGTTTCTCCGGCAAGGTCTCGATCTGCGCCGCGAGAAGCTCGGCCGTGACTCGGACGACTATGCCCAAAGCGCGAATGATCTGGCGCTTTTCTTGCGCGATACCCGGCGCTTTCCCGAAGCACAGGCGTTGGCCGAAGAAGCCGTTGCCGTGCGATCGCGAATCCTGGACCCTAACGATCCGTCGCTGGCTGAAACGCTGGAGACGCTCGGGTCCATCTACACCGGCGAAGGCGAATACGAAAAGTCGGCTGCCACGTTCGAGAAGGCCAGAGCCATTTATGAGTCCCGCATCGATGCCCAGAATCCCGCGCCGCCGGAGTACGGAACGCTGCTGGTGAATCTTTCTGGAAATTATTCGCGATTGGGGCAATACCGCAGGGCCGAGGCAGGTTACCAGACCGCGCTCGATGTGCTGGGAAAAACCATTGGCCCGAAGCATCCCATCTACACCACCAGCCAGATGGGCTTCGCCAATCTCGAGACGACGCTTGGCAACTATTCGATCGCCGAAAAACTGTACAACGAAGCGGCGCCTCTGTTGAAGAGCGCCTTGGGTGAAACACACCCCATGTACATCCAGTTGTTGGACAGCCGGGCCTCCCTATACCAGGCCATGGGCAATCGGGCCGGCGCCGAATCCGATTATCAAACTGCTCTCGATTTGCGCAAGAAAATCTTTGGACCGAATCACGTGCTGGTGGCGGCGACACTTCGCAACTACGGCCGCTTCGTCTACGCGCGCAATCCCGCCGAGGGCGAGAAGCTGCTGCGCGAAGCAGTGGACATCTACGCGAATTCTTCGAATCGTCCTCCGTTCGAGTACGCCAATACGCTGCTTGCTCTCAGTGAAGCCGAGCGAAAACGCGGCGACCTCCCAGCCGCGCGTGAGACGATTCAGAATGCGCTGGACGTGGCGGCCCAGGGACTCGGAAAGAATCATCCGGTCTATGCCAGCGCGCTGCGGAACCTCGGGCTGGTCGAGGAAGCCGCTCATGAATACGCCGATGCCGAGCAGAACATGCGCCAGGCCATCGCGATCGTCAGCGACATCCAGGGTGACGATCATCCCGATCTCGCGGTATATCTCAAGAATCTCGCGAGTCTTTACGAGACGCAGGGCAAGTACGCCGAGGCAGCGCCGCTTTATCGCCGGAGTTTCGAAATCGACGACCGCGTGTTGAGCGATATTCTAAACGTCGGTTCGGAAAGCACCAAAGCCGGCGTGCTTGCGAATTTGGACGACCCGCTGCCCACGCTGCTGGCATTTCAGCAAAAGGCCGGCGACCAGTTTCCAGAGGCGAGAATTCTTGCGTTCGAAGCGGTGGCGCGGCGCAAAGGGCGCGTTCTGGATCATGTGCGCGATTGGCGCCAGAATCTGCGGGCGAATTCCGACTCTGCCATCCGCCGGCGTTTGGATCAGTGGCAGGCCATGCTGGAATGCGAAGCGTCGCTCACCACCGCGCTGGGTTATCGCGATTTCAAGCCGGCTGCGGCGGGAACTTGCAGCCTGGAAGATAGTGAGTTCGCAGGCCGCTACGATCGTCTGCTCTCGGATCTTCGTACCAAATGGACACCCGAGCTCGGCAAGCAAGCCTTGGCTGCCTTGCGCGAGCTGAAAACGCGCACCGACGCTGTTGAAACAGTCCTGAGCCGCGATGTTCCAGGCTTTTCCAACGCGAAACCCGTGACATTGGATGCCATGCGCTCGCGCCTGGAGCCGGACGAACTGCTGGTGGAAATAGTCGCTTACCAGAAACATTACGGGGCATTTCTGTTGGATCATTCCGGCCGCCTGCGCTGGGTCGACCTCGGATCCGCGCAGCCAATCGACTCCGCGGTCCGCGATCTGATTGCGGGTGCTAACGATTGGAGCGTGTCTCTGGCGCGCCGGGAAACTCAATTGGCCGCGACCTCCCGCGGGACGGCCCAAGATGCGCTCGGCAAACTTTCCCATGCGCTCGCTCCGCTTCGAACCCAATTGGAGCAGGACAAGACTGTGCACCGGCTGCGCATTGCTCCCGACGGCTTGCTGACCCTGGCGCCCTTCGCCGCGCTGTCCGACCCACAGGGACATTTCTTGATCGAGCGTTTCGCAATCAGCTATCTCTCCGCGGGCCGCGATTTGGCAGCGGTTTCCAACAACGACGCTGAAACACTCAACCCGCCGGTGATCGCGTTGAGCCCGGGAGGCCGATCTAGACCCGCTTCCGCCGCGCCGAACGCGACCAGTGCTGCCAGCGCATTCCGCGCCGATGATCTGGAACGCTTGGATGGCGCCGAGTCGGAGGCGCGATCCTTGCAAGCGCTCCTTCCACGCTCCCAGCTTCTAGCCGAAGGCGAAGCCACCGAACAGCGGGTGAAGGAATTGCACCGGCCTGTCTTGCTGCACATAGTCGGACACGGACTGGTTCGCGGAAACGAGGAATGCAGCTTCGCCGGCCACGCTTACAGCCCGGGTTGCGCGCTGTTGGGCTTGGACGCGGGCGCCCGCGCGATGAATCTTTCGGCCATCGTTCTCGAAGAGGCGTACGGCCGCGGCGCCGGGTCGTCCCAGGACGGGCTGCTCACCGCGCTCGAGCTCGAATCCCTCGATCTGGAGGGCTCCGAGATGCTGGTGCTTTCGCAATGCCGCATGGCGGACGGCGTGCCTTCATCGAGCGACGGCGTGTACGGCATGCGTCGCGCGGCCGCCATCGCCGGTGTCAGGACTTTCGTCGCGCCGCTGTGGAATGTGTCGGACTCCGCCGAAGGCGCGCTGATGGGCCGCTTTTATAGGGAGCTTCGCTCGGGCCGGGATCGCGCTGAAGCTTTGCGCCAAGCGATGCTGCAAGTCATGCGAACGCGGCACACTCCGGAAACGAACAGCTTCTTATATTGGGCGCCCGTGATTCTCTCGGGCGATCCAGCGCCTCTTCCCAAGCGGCTGTTCCTGCAGTAACCCCGCTACTCGTGTACGGCAAGCACCACATTGCTCGGCGATGTCACGCCACCGATGGTGGCCTGTACCGGGAATTCGCCGTTCCCCATCGAGCTCGGCACCTGGATCGCTATCTGATAAAGTCCCCCATCGCCGCCGGCGAGCGCTGCACTATACACCTTGACCGGAACCTTGTTGAGCGTCACCGTGGGCAGTGTACTGGTTGAATAACTGCCCGTACTCGGCGTTTCCTCGCCCTCTGGAACCGCCGGATTTGTAGGACCAAGCCCGGTGCCCCACAGAATCACCACATCGCCTGGTTTGGCTGGAGTCGTAGTTGCGCCTGGGAACGTGCCGTTTGCCGCGATGAGAGAATAATCGGGGAACAGCGTTGCCACTGCTTGGTTATTGGGCCACAGAAGAAATGCCGGACTGGTGGCGCTAACGGTGGTCGGAAATGCCGTGCTGGCTCCCATCGAATTCGTCACCACCACCTGCTGCGTCCCTGACGCGACGTCAGGCACCAGTAAGTTGATCTGTACGGGACTGATGTACGACAGATACGCGGGCTTGCCCCCGATGGTTACCGACACTCCGTCGAACGTCGTTGGATATTTCCCATCGACAATGTATTTCTCCCAAGTGTCCGTCACAGGCGAGAGGTTGGCTCCGTAAATGGTCGCCATGGAACCTGGAACAATCCCCGGCTGATAGCTTGCGCCGTTTAGCACATGGGAGACGACCAGCGGCGCATAGGAGACACTAAGCGTCCAGGAACCCGTGTTGTCCGAATAGTCGTTGTCGTCGACACCCAACAGCAACTGGTTGGCTCCCGGTGGTATGACGAACGTCGCGGGGCCGTCGCCGACCGGAAACGGAGTTCCCACGATCACGCCGTTGTTCGCAAATGCGCCGACCAGCTCCGACGCGTAGACGGGATACGAACTGGCGTTCATAAAATAGCTCGGATAGCTCCCGTTAGCAAGTACCTGCTTGTTTGTTGCGTCTCCTGAGTATCCACTGGCATCCGTAGCGGTGAACCCGCCCTCGGGATAGACGTTCACCTGGCCACTTGCGTACGTTACCGTTATGGTTCCGCCCGGCGCAAAGGAAATACCGCTCGAAGCGCTCACCACGGTTGGTCCCATGTTGCTGCCATCCCCGTAGTCGAAGGTCGGATTGAGACTCTGCTCCCAAGGTCCCTGATTCCCGTTGACAGTGACGGTCGTGGTTTCTGAAGGCGAACCGCCGGAACTACCTGAGCAGGCTCCAATGGAGGTGATCGGGTACTCCGTGAAACTCGAACCGGTGGCTACTGTTATCTCGGCATTAGCGTTCCACGACGAGATTGATGGAAAAGCCCCCGGCTGGGGCAGCAGGCCCGTGGGAATTAGATTGCCTGAGCCGCCCAGGGTGACGCCCCAGTAATCCTGCGACGGTTCGGTATTGGTCGGAACGGTCATGGTGAAAGCGGTTAAGGCGCCCGCCGAATAACTCAAGGTCGTGGTGCCGATCTCGCATTGTTCGCATTGCGGCGTATTGGCGGTACTCTGGGATGTTTTGGTGCTGCCTCCCACGGTGAGAGTGTTGCTGCCTTCAAAACGCTCGTTGCTTGAATATGCGCCGCTGGCTGCCAGGGTTGGCCCACTCTTCAACGTGAAGTCGCTGATGCTGATTTCGAGCGTCGCGCCCGTACCGGCGAACTCGTAACACTGCGCGCTCGCCGTGGCTGCCGTGACGGCTACCAGCAGCATAATCCTCTTGCAAGTCATTTCTTTCCTCTTTCAACTAACGGCGGTATCCCCGAAGAAGAGAATGAGCGCAAGCGGGATTTGCTTTCAGAATTTTGCCTCGGTGGCTGGTTGACAGATATTTGAAAGTTTGTCGCCGATAACTTCACTTACTAGACGTGCCTGACCTGGAGTTTTTTCCGCCGGAGGACGATGGTACGCGCGGTAGTACTGTGCTTGACGGCGGAAGACGTTCCGCATATACTGAATCCTTCCGATTCCGCCACGCCGAATGGCATTTGGCAAGGTTGCAGGTAGTTGTTCCTTGGAAGAAGTGTAGACTCGCGAGGATGGATTTTCCAATGCGAATGGTAACTGTGTCCGGCACTTGCATCGCTTTAGTGATCGCGGCATCAACCCTGGCTCAGGCGCAAAAAGGGACTCTCGAACAGCAACTGGAGTCCGAGTACAAGATAACCACGCCCACCGCCGACAACACCGACCTGGTGACCACGGGGTCGGTCTTGATCCTGCAGAAAAAAGGATTCTCGGCTGGGTCGGTTTCCAGCAAGGTCATCACGCAAAACACCTATAAGGATGGGCAAATCAAATCCGGAGCCGCCACCGCGGTTCGGCGCTTTGGTGGTCTGCCGGGCATTAGTAGCATTCCCGGTATAGGGGGTGTCGCGGGGCAGGCTTCTGGCGCTGCTGGAGCCGGAAGAGATTTCGTGAATGGCGAGAAGCTCTACGTCACCCAAATCACCGTCGACCGGGGTAAGGACGGCGTTGTTTTCGATTTGATTTCCGATTCATATGGGGATGCCGGCCGCTATAAAGGAACGCTGAGGTTTCAGTTCCCGAAGAACACCGTCGGTTCCGCGGATCTGGCGGCATTGGATCAGACCATAAGTCAGGTATTCAAGATCGCGCCGCCTGATGACACCAACGCAGACGCGAAGCAACCAGCCAACGCGGCTCCGGCTGCTGGCGCTCCGGCCGCTGCAGCTCCGGCGGCTGCTGTCGCCGACGCACCTCCTCCTCCAATCGCGCCGCCGCCTCCTCCGCCCGACGAACCGGTAGCGCCTCCCAAGTCAATTGAGTTGGGCCAGACCAAGGATCAAGTGGTCGCCAATTTCGGACAGCCGGAGAGAACCGCCAAGGTTGGCGCCAAGGAAATCTATTTCTACAAGGATCTTAAAGTGACGTTCACCGGCGGGAAGGTCTCGGACGTCCAATAGCTCGCGTCTCTTATCGACAAGGCCCGCAATCAGCAGGGAGATCTCATGAACGCGCATCAAACCATCAAGGCTTCGCTCCGGTATGGAACGGGAATTTTAGGCGTACTCTTCTTAGGAACTTGCATCGCCAGCGCGGACCCGCCGAAGAAGGCAGCCGCCCCCGCTAAGCCCGCTGCTAAACCCGCCGCAAAACCGGCCGCGGCCGCAGCTAAGCCCGGCGGAGCAGCAGCTAGACCCGGTGCTGCGGGTGCAGCAAGACCTGGTGCCGCGGGCGCAGCCAAGCCGGGTGCCGCGGGCGCGGCCAAGCCCGGTGCTGCCGGCACGCCTGCCGCGCGTAGCGCCACGCCAGGGGCTGCTGGTCGCCCTGCCGCAACCGCGGGCGGAGCCAAACCTGCCGGTCGAACACCGAACGGAAGCAAAACAGCACATGCCGCGAATGGCAGTTCGGTTCGCACGCGTCCCAACGGAACCAAGGCCGACGTTCACGACGCCAAGCGAGGCATGGATGTGCACCATGGGCTGAACGGAAGCAGGCGCGTTTCGGTGGAGCGCGCGGACCATTCCCGAGTGGTCGCCGAACGTGGCCGCCGAGGCTATGTTCAGCACCCCTACGGTTATCACGGTCATGAATACGGCCATCGCACTTATTACGAACATGGCCGAGCCTACGATCGCTTCTACCGGGGCTATTCTTATCACGGCGCTTATGTTGAGATGTACTCGCCCGCTGTGTATTATTCGCCGGGGTTCTACGGATGGGCCTACAATCCTTGGGCCGTGCCCATCGCGTATCCGGTAGCTGCGTGGGGCTGGGGGGGTGCGCCGTGGTTTGGAGTTTACGGCGCTTTTTTCACGCCCTACCCGGTTTACGCCACTCCGTCGTTATGGCTGACGGACTACCTGGTTTCACAAAGCTTGGCCGCATCCTATCAGGCGGCAGCGGATGCCAAAGCGGAAGCCCAAGGCCAAGCCCAGGACGACGCGCCCGGGCCCGATGCAGCTCCGCTATCGGCGGCTGTGAAGGACCAGATCGCAGCCGAAGTCCAGCGCCAGATCGCGCTTGAAAATTCCGAGGCGCAAGCCCAGACCGCTAACGCCGGCGCCGAGCAGGATCCCGCTTCCAGCGGAATCCAGCGCATGCTGACCGACGGTGTACAGCACGTGTTCGTGGTTGGCAAGGATCTCGATTTGACTGACGCGGCCGGTAACGAATGCGCCGTCAGCGAAGGCGACGCGCTACAACTCACGGGACCGGCGGGCGCCAATGCGGACGCCGCGACACTTGCCGTGCTCGCCAGCAAGGGAAAGAAGGAATGCCCGAAAGGAGACACCGTTTCGGTAGCATTTGCCGATCTGCAGGACATGCAGAATCACATGCGCGAGACCATCGATGCCGGCTTGGGCGAGCTGCAGGCCAAGGGAGGCAAAGGCGGTCTGCCCGCAGTTCCGCCATCGGCCGCCGCTCCGCCGAAGAAAGCTGCCTTCGCGATGGACGCTCCGCCGCCCGATGCTACCGCCGCTGCTCAAATCAACCAGTCCTGGGGAGAATCGGACAAGGCTGAGCAGGAAGTGGCTGGCGAAGTCGCGCCGGATGGAGGAGGCCAGGCCGCTGCGGCAGCAGCCCCAGCCGCGCCCGCCGGGCCCCCGCCCAGCATCGATCTGGGCCAGACTATTGATCAAGTGACAGGCGCGCTTGGCCAGCCTAAGAGCATCGTCAATCTCGGCACCAAGAAAATCTACGTGTACAAAGACATGAAGGTCACATTCAAGGACGGCAAAGTCAGCGACGTCCAGTAACAACGTGGAGCGGACGCCCTCGTCCGCGCCGGACCCCGTGTTCGCTGCGGCCCAGGTCCGGCACTGCGCCACAGTTATAAGCTGTTTCCCCTAGCGAGCTAAGGTCGAAAACCTAAGTCAAATTGGCTGAATGGATTATTTCATTCGTGGACCGCCTTACCTACACTGAAGCTGGCCAGCCTCGGTTGGGTCTGGATACCATCGCATGCACTTTCAAGTCGGCGATATTTTCGGCGATTACGTGATCACCGGCATCCTGGGCGCCGGCCGCACGGGCCACGTCTATAAGGTAGAACATTGCCTCACCAAGCGTGCCGAAGTGATGAAGATCTTGAGCGCGGAATTCGCGACCGACACTCAAATCAAGAGGTTCGAGCGCGAGATGCGAGTCCTGGCTCGTTTAAGCCATCCCAATATTGCCGGCCTTCACAGTGCGATCCATTCAGAAAAGCAGATGATCCTTTTGATGGAGTACGTCGAAGGGGAGACTCTGGAAAGCATGCTGGCCGTCGGGCGCCTCCCCATCGATACGGGAATTGGATTCATAAAACAGCTGCTACTCGCTCTGCAATACGCGCATCAGCAGGGCGTAGTACATCGCGACGTCACTCCCGCCAATGTGATCATCACAAAGGAGAGCGAGGCTAAGCTGAGGGAGTTTGGACTCTCGAAGTCATTCGGCGATTCTCTTTTGACCAATTGCGGCGAGATAATGGGCGCGCTCCCATATCTGGCGCCGGAGCAATTGAAGGGTGTCACCCAGCCTGACCGGCGCTCCGACCTTTATTCCGCGGGCGCCATCCTGTATGAGCACCTCACGGGAAAGAAACCTTTCGGGTCAAACCGGCGGCTCGCCCCGGTGCTTACCGATTCGGAGGCGGAGCCTCTGCCGCCCAGTCAGCTTGAGCGGCGCCTGCCGGCCGCGTGGGACCAGATCCTCCGCCGCGCCCTTGACAGAAATCCAGAGCACCGCTATCAGTCTGCTCAGGAGTTCCTGGAAGCCATAATTGAGCTTGACGAAGCGATTGTGCCCGAAATTCGGCTACCATACCTGAACAAGCTGGCCTTGGGCGCGGCCATCTTGGCTGGTTTAGTTGTGGCATTAGCCGCTTCGCCGGCAATCAAATCGTTGGCGCCTGTCGCGACTATGAGCGTTCCATCGCAGCGGTTGCATATCGCACCGCCCGCCTTTGCGACTTCGATTGCGCCCCCTCAGCCAATCCCACCGCAGGAGCCGCAGCCGAGGCTAGCCAAGCGCGTGGTTCATCTGGCTAAGTCCGTCCTCGCCAACATCGAACCGCCCGTCGTGTCGCCGGCTGTAGCTGCGCCCGAAAGTGTGGCGGCGGTGGCGCCACCGGTCGCCGAAACCGTCGATTCGGCAGCGCAAGGCCCCGACAACCCAGCGCCGGCTCCGGCCCAACCGAAGAAGAGCTTTTGGGGCAAGATAAACGTGTTCAAGAAAAAGAAGAACGTTGATGCAAGCGAAAAGCCCTAACTGAGCAGCGCTCCTGCGCCGAGCGGGGAAACAAGGGTCAGGGTGCGTCGGACGTTAAATGCACCAGTGCGAACAGCTCGTGCTGCTCCCGATCGGCCGCCGGCGCAACGGTGGGCTGAAATCTGATCTGGTTGACTCTGCGTAACGCGGCTTCCACCAGCGCTGGGTTGGAGGATTGCAGCGGGTGCGCTTCGGCGATTTTGCCATCCGGCGTCAAGAGGCCAAAAACGACCACAGTCTGGATGGTGCCAGCCGACGGCCTCGTGGCTCCTAGCGAAATCTTCTGAAGGCCTGCCATCGTCGAGGCGGGCCTCTGGGATCGCATTTGCGCAGTCGGAGTAAAGTCGTTCGGATCCGCCTTTGGCAGGGCTTCCAGGCTTTCCACGCGCTCCTCGATGACTGTCGTTTCGTTTTCGATCACCGTCATCTTTCCCGGCAACTCGTTACTTCCGAGCTTCAACGGCTGCGAAAAATCATACAGCACATAGAGCCCAGGGGCAGGGGAGTGAAGCAGCAAGTGTCCGGTTTGAGGATCGAGGCATTCTTCCCGCTCCTGCCACAACCGTCCCGGTGCGCCAGCCTCCGAAGATCGCCTTCCATCGGAAAACAAGAGACAAGTGACGGGTGCGCCATTCAAGCTGGCGGACACCGTCCTGATCAGATCGTGGCGCATATTTCTGATCGATTCCAGCGGCCCCAACAGGTGACCGCGAGCCTCGTGCAAGCGCAGAGGGAAGTTCCCACCGGGAGTGTCTTGATAGTTCGCCGTCGGCGTCTTGAGTTGCTCGAACACAATACCGGCCGTCCGCGCCGTGAGGTGAACGCCCAGACTGGGAGAATATATTTCATCCAACTGCCAATCGCCGTCATACTCAGTCCGGCCGCCGGAAGTCACGATGAAGGTGGTCTTCACGTGATAGGCTTGTCCGGCTTCCTTGAGAGAGTAATAAGAGCGTGCCTTGTCCATCAGGCGGATTAGCGAGTCACGCTCTTCAGGTACATCGACAACATGGACGCCGCTGCTGGCTAACTCCAACCGGTTTTCGGGCACGCTCGCGATCTTCGGGCCAGACTGGCACAATGCGGCCTGAGCTAAAAACCCGCAAATGGCAACGTATTTTGCGTATTCGAGCATGATCAACGCCGAATAAATCGATTATATCCGAGTCCGACTCCCTTACGGTCGCGGGTCGGTAACCTCGAAATCCGCCGTCCGCTTGACTCGCTTGCCGGATGGATCGGTCGCCGTGACTTCGAGTTGATACACTCCCGGAGCCAGCGAACTAATCGGAATGCCTCCGCCCTGTTGCGGCGCACTGAGCTTCAGCATTCCCGAGTCCCACTTCAGCGCTCCGGCCGGGCGATCCAGGATTCGCACCTGAGCGTTCACGGACGCGGGATTGGAAGCGTAAATTTCAAAGTAAAAGAACGCGGGCTGCGATTTCGTGAATTGATTGGAGCCAGCCGGGATCACCTGCATACCCTGCGCGACGAGCGGGGTCTTCTGATCGCCGACGGAAACGCCGAGACTCAAGCCCAGATCGGCCGCTGGGTGGGCCTCCTTGCTCAGCACCAAACTGCTTAGCGCCAAATCTCCGGTTTGCCTTGGCTCCACGTCCAGCGGCACTTCCACCTTTCCGAAACTCTGGCCCCCGGAGCTGAATGCCATGGCAAAGCGGTACTGGCCTGGTGCGATTTTGAATTCCTTTTCGTAATGGAGAGATTTTCCCTTCAGCTTGTCGAGTTCGGCCTGATTCTCGAAATCGAACTTCACCGCGTCGCTGAAGCGTGCTCCTACGCTGCCATCCGGCGTGGACGCGATGCCCAATAGATCGATTTCCGCGTGCAGCTTGCCCTTTTGGTTTTGAAATTTCAGCGCGTCAGGCGCGATCTCCATCGCCAGATTGACCCTGGCCACGTTGGGCGATAGATAAAAGTAGGGGAGCTGGATGGAGGCCGAGATGCCGCCCGCCTCCGCACCAGCTGCGCGGTTCTCCAACTCCTTTCCCGCCGAGGTGCCGGCCAGCAAATCCAAAGGTTTCTCCGTGCAATAATTGCTGCGCGCGCGCACCGTGGTCTGTTTGCGATCGACCTTCACCCGTATCGTGTGGCAGGCGCCTTCTTTCGATTCCGGAGCCACATACGTGAGGACGTAATATTGGTTTTGCTCTTGCGCGATGTTCTGCAGTCCTCCCAGCAGGTCGGCAGTGTTGCGCACCACGAACCCTCCGGTTCCATTGGCCAGGCCAAACAAAACATCCTGGCTGGCGGAGCCCGAATTCGACAGAGGCGCGCCGAGATCGTCTGAATCGCCCTCAGGCCCCCGGCTCAGCCCTCCTCGTCTAAAGCCGCCGGGCGGCGGAAGCGCATCGCCGGGACTGGTCTGAACGATAACCGGCCGAACATCGACGGGATAGAACGCGACGCCGGATTTATTTGCAGCGTCGACGGCTTCCCGAACTTCCGATCTCGGATCGCCGCGGTCTGAAAGCGTGCCCGCGAACAGAATCACGATCTTCCGGCCGGGAAGAACGCCTAGACTCTTTCCCAGGTCGCCAAGGGACCGGATCATGTTGCGGAGTCCCAAGGAGGTGGCGGCCGCATTACCGTTTGAGCGTGCGCCGAGCCGGTCTTCCAAAGTCGGCGCCTCGTGCGAGTGATCGGAATCGGCTGCGCTAGGCGCCAAACCGTGGAAGCTGGATTTGTTCAAAGCGTCCTTGAGACGGCCGGCGTTGTCGGTGAAGTTTTGAGCAATGCGCATGGAACCGTCGAACGTCACGATGGCCATCATATGTTTCGGCCCAGCTTCGGCATCGATAAAGCTGGCGGCGGCCTGACGGACCGGAACCTGATCCCGCGCCTCCATGCTGGTCTCGTCGAAGAACAGGACCAATGATCGAGTCTGCGCGGCGGAGGATGCCGATTCCAACTCGAATCCCTGGATGGTTTGCTCCTTGCCATCCTGCGAAAGATGAAAATCCTTAGCGGTGAGATCCGAAACATAACCGCCGTTCTTGGCGGTGACGATGGCGTCCACTAGGACTTCGCGCGTCTCGGTCTGAATGACCGGGCCGGGTTGACTGGTGGGTTGAGCACCCAGCACAGCGGTAAAACAGAGCAATATTGTTGCGAGCCTCACGGGATCTCGACGCTCCCATTCCGCGCGGCCATGGTGTTGCCCTCTCGATCCTGCACCACCACGCGTACCAGATAGCGCCCGGGCGCCACGTCAAAACTTTCCTTCACGCTGATCCCCGCGTTACGCATAACCTCGAGGGTCTGATCCCTAAGACGCAACTCGACCAGCCTCTCGATTCCGGCGACGTAGTTGCCGTTAGGGTCGAATAAGCCCGTGACCACCGTGAGCGTGTCGTTATTCCGGTCTTCGGACTTTCGAAACCGCAAGTTTTTGGCATCCAGGTGAGTCGCGACGGTTACCTCAGCCTTGGACTCGCCCGTTCTGAAAAATTCCGTCTGTAGATCCAGGGGAATGTCCAGGATTTCATCGCGCGAGAAAACCGTCTCGCGGATTTCATCCCGGGCCTGCTCCGCCGGATCGACAGGATGTTTGGGAGCCCAGTAGCCGCGGCGCACTTGCAGGGTGAAACCCTTGGAATTTCCGGCTGTGACTTTCAAATTATGATAGCTACCGTCGAACTTTAGATTCTGCGGCGAGAATCCCAGCACGTACAAATATTCGGGGCGGCCCGCCAGGAGATTCAAGCCTTCCTTCAAGCCATTGTCATTGTGAAAGAATTTACCGCCCGTGCCGTCGGCCAATTCGGCGAGCACGTTCTGCACCTCGCCGGCGGCGCTGATATCGGCTTGCGACAGGTAGCCTGCGGCTTCGGATCCGTATCCCCGATGGCTCGCGTCGCCTCCCGGCACGCTGGTATAGAGCCCGCGTATATCGATGGTGTTGACGGCAACGTTGGCGCGGATGGCACGATCCAGGGCATCATATTCATGGGGTCGATGGTCGATGGTCAGCAGGAATCCCGGCGAAACCAGAACGATGGTCCGGCTTCCCGGCATGGCGGAAATCCTGCGCACGACGTCCTCCACCGCGCCCAGCGCGAAGTTGGTCTCCCGGTCGCCGTAATTCAGAACCTGGCGAGCCGCTATTCTTACCTGGCGTATCAGGGTGACGACGGAGCCATCGAGGTTGGTCCCGCAAGCCGCCGCTTCCTCCAACTCCGCGGTTAGCGCCCGGTCCACCTGACCTTTGCCGACCATGGCGGCAAGCTGATCGTCGGTGTACAAGAAGCCGCTCAGATACATGAGCTTATTCACCAGCAAATCAGCCATGTAATAGGTCATGTGTGGACAGTCCTGTTCAGGGTCCGGGCCGCTGGTCCAGGGCAGGATGCTATTGATGGCCTTATGCAACTTCTCGCGGTCGTCGGTGAACTCGCTCAGCATCCGGCCGCTGGTAGTGAAGATGGCCGCGCGCGTAGTTGGTTCGAGCGATTCGTCTAAGTGGCGATTTACTGCCAACCGGGCTTGCAATAGATCGCTGCCGGTGAGGTGAATGTCATCGAAGAGATAAGCGACGTAGCGCTCCGGCAAGACGGATTTGGTTATGATGGGCGCGGCCTGCGTCTGTATGCCGGAGATCGCCGACGGGTTTGCCTCGATCACCGCGGAGCCGGTGCCGCTTTTTTCGATCGAGAACTTGGTGATGACCTGCAGTTTACCTTTGTCAAAAAGCTGGAAGTCTTCTTTCCGGAGATTGCCCACCGCTCGTCCTTCGCGATCCCGGACCACCACTGGTACGGACACTAGATTGACGCGGCTGCTGAACGTGATGGGCGCTTCTTGAGAAGTCACCTCCGGGGCGGGCGCTTGGCCTCTGGATTGGCCGGAACAAAGTGCCGCGATGAGGATGGCGCGGAGGAGTCGCACGCGAAGACTCACTATACAGGGCACATTGACATGATATGCTGCCTCGGAGGTATGTTTTTGGAGGTGCCCATGATCAGGTTTAGTTGGATCGCGTGCGCTGCGCTGTTGGGGGCGACGCTTTTTCTGGCTCCGCTGGCCGAGGCTCACCATAGCAACTCGGCGTTCTACGTTGACAAGGTCATCACCATCAAGGGCGTGGTGAAAGAGTTCCGATGGTCCAACCCGCACGTTTGGATAATTTTGACGGTGGATGATGGGAAGGGGAACAAAGTCGATTGGAAGGTGGAGGGTCGGCCGCCCGGCATCTTGGGCCGCGCCGGCTGGACTCCAAAAATCCTACAGCCCGGCGAGACGATCACGGTGGACTTGAGTCCGGCAAAGGACGCCACCGCCTCGGGTCTGATCGCCCGCGTGACGAAGGCAGACGGCACTATACTCTCGAACGCGCCGCCGCCGACGGAGTAACGATATGAAGATCCAAAATGCATTTCTCGGTCTGATCGCCGGAGTGGCGATGCTCCAAGGACAGAACATGCCGCCGGATTTTTCCGGCGTGTATTATCCAATAAATCCATTCGGCCAGTTCCGTGGCGGCCCGGCTGCTGGCGGCCCGGCTGCAGGAGCTCGCCAGCAACAGGGACCACCGCCCAAGCCAACCGCATCGGCGCCCCTCTCGGATGGCTCGCGAGGACGATCGCCCGATGCGCCATCGCTCACGCCCGAGTACATGGCGAAGTGGCAATTGATAAGCAAAACGCGCATCGCCGGCTCGTCGGAATACGATTTCACCGCCAAGTGCCTTCCTCCCGGAATGCCGGCGATGATGAGCATGGCTTACGGCATGGAGGTGATGCAGAACAAAGACAAGGTCACCTTCTTTAGCGAGCTGAACGACGCTCTGCGCCGGGTTTATCTGGATGGACGCAAACCTTCGCAGAAGGTTCTGGACGACCCAACCTACGCTGGTTACTCGACGGGCCATTGGGAAGGCGACACGCTGTTGGTGGATACGGTCGCCTTACGCGACAGCACTTTCATCGAAGGATTCACGCCGCATAGCGATGCGATGACGGTACATGAACGCATCCGATTTAAAGAGCCGGGATTGCTGGAAGATAAAATCACCGTTACGGATCCGAAGGCGCTGACTAAGCCGTGGGAGATCACGAAAACCTATCGTAGGGCGACGCGAGAATCCGGTACCGACGAGTTGCGGGAGTTCGCGTGCCCGGAAGGATTGTCGGAAGCCAAGTAGCGCGCCGGCCAAAAACAAAGGCCCCGCGGATGGTTTCCGCGAGGCCTCATCGACAGCCTGACTTGGTGTTCTTACCAGCGGCGCCCGTAGCCCCACCGTCCTCCAAACCCGAAGTACACTGAGGGACCGTAAAAATAGGGGTACGGATACGGATAGCCGTAAGCGGGTGCGTAATAGCCGCCGTAGTAAGGCGGCGGTGGACCATAAGCCGATCCATAGCCAGGACGCGGCCCCACCGGACCCGCTGCGCGCGCGTTGTAATCGTACTGCTGGGCGTAGTGGAAGGCCTGCTGCGAATTATCGACAACAATCGCCGTCTGCATGCTAAACGTCAGCGGAGTTTCGGGATAGACCACGGTTGGGTAGCCGCGCGTGACCAGAACGCCTATGGTGGACGCCACCAGGCCCGCTGCAGCGCCGATGCCTGCTCCCACACCACCGTTCACTGCAGCGCCGATGGCCGCACCAGTTGCCGTCGTGGCGCCGATGGCGAAGGCATCACGTCCATGAGAGGTGTTGCCTTTCCTGTTGATCAACTGCGTTTTCACTTGAATCTGGCGGCCGTCGGCAAGCTGGATTCCGGTGAGTTCCAATTTCAGCTGCGAAACACCCGACACCCGTCCGGCCTTCTTCGCTTCGGCAACGATCCCGGTGACGGTCTGGCCGCGGCGCGCGATCAGCAATCCATTCGCGATGATCGGTTCCAGCAACGTGCCTGTGAACCTATCGCCTGTTTGGTTCCTGTCACTGGATAGCGGCTCGTTGAGGCGAACCGTCACCCAGGTGTTCGCCGGCAGCGTGATGGTGGTCGGAACATACTGAGGCTGGGCATTCGGACCTTGCTGGGCATACGGCGATGGCGCTGGATGCGGCTGCGGTGCGGCCTGGGGTCCCGCCAAGGATGGATCCGGTGGTTCAGGAAGTGGCGCTGGATCGGGCGCGACCTGGGCATCCTGGACACCTTGAGTACCCTGCGCACCTTGATCTGGAGGGGCCTGATCCGCCGGCGTGAACTTGCGCCATCCGCCGGAGGGAGCGGGCGCGGCAGGAGCCGTCACGGACGGAGGCGCCGGGGGCGCGGATTGATTGGCATCCTGAGCCAGACCTGGCAAAGTGCCGACCATAGACAGGGTAACGACGCAGGCGGCAATGCCGGTTAATCGCGATTTTGTTTGCATAGTGATAATCGTGCCTCTCAAGCGAACTCTCCTTGCATCCTGGTTGCCACGCCTAACTGCTTGCAAAGTAGATATTTCCGGAGAACGGCCTTGGCCGAGGAAAACCATGCTGGTGCATTTCAGCCACATACAACACTATAATGATTCCGCGGCTCATTCGTAGGTTACGTATGGACGGGTGGACGGGAGGGAGGCCGTAGCGATCCGTGGTTCCCGCCATGGAATTCCAGGAAGCTCCACGCCTCCGGGTGTTTTGTCCGGTCGCCATCGATGACGGGTGCCGCGCAGCTGGTGCGAACTTGGACGGGCCGATGATCAATCATCACAAGGATAATTCTGTTCGAAAAATCGTCCGTTGTGGACTCTGTACAGGCCGCGAGCTGCTCCATCAGGCGCGGCTGTGCCGGCGGGGTCCGCGCAAAGTTCTGTAGAACGCGGGTGGATGGGGGCAATCCGTACCCGGTCAGTGCGTCCGGCAAACCGGTGGCGAATACCGGGATGTAATACGGGCGCAAATTCAGCGCTAGGTTTACAAGATCGATTTCGCCGCCAAGCGGGAGATGGAGGGAGGACTGCGCGGTGAGGCTCGCAACTATCGCAGTCTCTTTCCCCGCTTGTTGCCAAACATTCCGATACTGTTCCAAAACCAAGCCGCCGGCGCAGCAGTAGCTGGCTAGGGTGATCCAGACCAAGGCCAAGGCGCGCGGTCGCGATTTGATCAGGCTGTCCACAAGCAATCCTATGAAAATCGCTATTCCGGCGAGCGGAAGGAAGAGATAGCGGTCCACATTGAAGAACGGGACAAAGACGGCGGTCGGCAGAACTGTAAGAACAACCCAGCCCACAACCAGAATCAACGCTGGCCAGACTCTAGCCTTCCACACCAGCAGGAGCAGCAGAACGGCCTCGGTAAGGCATATCGCGACGTGCCGCCAGCGTACGTCCGCCAGCTCTAACGGCGCCGGGGTGATGAAGGGCAAAGCAAGACGGATGAGTTGCCGGATAAAACTCTTGGCAGTTCCCAACAGCCCGTGGAACCCGTAGAAGCCGCCGGATGTTCCGCCCGCCAAACTGGCCACTCCGGAATCGGAAAGAAAATACACGGTGTAGAGCAATAGAATGCAAGCGAAGGGAATGTAGGCCCTCCAAAAGGCGGCCTTCTTGAAGGGCGCAAGAGACCGCTCGCGGTAGAAATCCATCAGCGGCAGCAGGAACGGGATCATTACCGTGGTTTCCTTAAAGCCGAGCGCGACGACATTCGCGGTAGCCGCGAATAACAAACTTTGGATCCGATGCGATTCGCGGAAATCGACAAAAAAGAGCGCAGCCAACAGCACGCAAGCCCCCGCCACCAGATCCTGCCATGCCGCGAACCAGAACAGCACCTCGTGATTTAGCGGACAGAAGGCCAACGCCAGAACCGCTGCCCGGGCTCCGTTTCGCCCAGCTCCCAGACGGCGCATAAGCTGATAAAGGACTGCCAACACCGCGAGGAAGCTCAAGGCGGCCAGTAAATGCTGCGGCCAGACGCGTTCCACTCCCAATAAGCTCCCCGCGAAATGAAGAAAGACATTGCGCAAAGGGCGGTGAAGTCCATCCAAACTTTGGGTAAAGGGCAAGTTCAGATTTCCCACCAGCAGGAAGAAATCGTCGGCAACAAAACCGAGACCGTGAATGGCAAGGATCGCGAGAGCTGACAGGAACAATAGGAGAGCTAGGTCTGGAGCGGAGCTATCCCAGCGTCTTTCCCATCGTGCGGCAGACATTATCGACGTACCCTGCCTAAGCCCTCCAAGCGTGAGGGCCAAACCAGTATAACGCCAGGCGGACTTTTATCCGCGCAGAATTAATTGGGAGAACGTGGCTAGCGCAGGATTGAATACAAGATCAATGAATATATACGTTTAGATCGCAATACATCAAGCGTTGCGGTAAAGGCTGCGCTGGCCTTCCGGCCGAGTTTTCCATCGCCGGTGAATCCACAGCCACTGGCCGGGATGATCGCGTATGACACTTTCCAGTAGGGCGTGTAGCCGGCGGGTGTCTTCCGTAGCGTCTCCAGATATCTCAAGTGGAGGATGAAATTTGAGGACGTACATTCCTTCAGCTTCTGACCATACGGCGTAGCCGAGAATGACCGCTGCTCCCGTCCGGGCTGCGATCTTCACGAAGCCGGTGTTGGCGCATGCGTCTGTGCCAAAGAAGTCGACGAAGACGCCCTCCTGCAACGACGTGTTCTGATCGATTAGAACCCCGACCGCTTCGTTTTGATGCAGCGCTCGCAAGACGGCTCGCGCGCCATCCCATTTGACGATGAGACGATTGCCGGAGAGCTGGCGGCGATCTTCAACCAGGCGATCGATGCCGGGATTGTCGAGCGGGCGGATCATGATGTGCATCGGCTCGGTCATGAGCGCGTGAGCGAAGGCGCTCAGTTCCCAGTTGCCGAAGTGCGCGGTGGCGAAGAGGATGCCGCGGCCGGCCTTCTTGGCGTCGAGATAATGCTCCAGGCCTTCGTAACGGATCAGCTTATGAATGTTTTGGGCATTGATTTCGGGGAAGCGGGCGAAGACCCAGATAAGGCGAGCGATGGAGCGGAAGACTTCGTCGGTGATGGCGCGGCGCTCGGCTGCGGATTTCTCCGGGTACGCGAGCTCGAGGTTGCGCATCGCGGTCCGGCGCAGGCGCGGGATCGCAAGATCGAGCAGCCCCACATAGAAGCGAGCCAGCGCGAACGGTGCGTGGGCCAGCGACCACAATAGAAACTTGGCTACTCTATCCAACCACCACCCAAAACAAGATCGCCGTCGTAGAGCACTGCGGCTTGGCCGGGAGTGACGGCGCGCTGCGGCTCGTCGAAATGAACTTCGATACGCGCGGCGTCATTTCCAATTGGTGAAATTGTGGCGTCCGCCGCGGCATGCTTGTTGCGGATCTTGACCTGCGCGCGGATGGGCGAAATCGGCGGCGCGATGGAGATCCAATTCATATCGTTCGCGGTGAGTTTGGCGCGCAAGAGATCTTCATTGCGTCCGACGATCACGCGTTGCGAAGCCGGTTCGGTAGCGATGACGTAGAGCGGCTCGCCCGCTGCGACACGCAGTCCGCGCCGCTGTCCGACGGTGAAGTGATGCACGCCCGCGTGTTCGCCGAGCACCTTGCCCTCGGTGTCGCGAATCTCACCGTGCGTTTTCTCCGGTGCGATCCCGCGCTCGCGAAAGTAGGCATCGATAAAGGCCGCGTAATCGCCGTTGGGAACGAAGCAGATCTCCTGGCTATCGGGCTTCGCGGCAACCGGCAATCCCAACTCGCGAGCCAGTTCGCGCACTTGCGGCTTGGTGTATTCGCCGAGCGGAAAATCGGTGCGCGCCAATTGCTCCTGCTTCAGGCCGAACAGAAAATAGGTTTGATCTTTGGAGTGGTCCGCGCCCCGGCTCATCCGATAGCGGCCGCCGGCGTCGTCAAAATCGATGCGCGCATAGTGGCCAGTGGCGATGCGCGAAGCACCCACGCCCGAGGCCAGATCCAGGAACTGATCGAACTTGATGAAGTTGTTGCACAACGTGCATGGAATCGGCGTGCGGCCAGCCAAATAATCATCGATGAACGGCTTCACCACCTGCTCTTCGAAGCCCGACTCGAAGTTCACTACGTAATAAGGGATGCCCAAGTGTTGCGCGACATGGCGCGCATCGTAGACGTCGTCGAGCGAGCAACAGCGGCCGGTGGCCCCACCCTCGGGTGCAAGCTCCGGCATGCGGCGCTGATTCCACAATTGCATCGTCAAGCCAACGATGGGCTGTCCGCTGCGCTGCAATAATCCAGCGACGACGGAGCTGTCCACTCCGCCGGACATTGCCACTGCGACGGGGGACTCAGACATAATGTGAATCAGACATGGCTTGAATAGGTGGGCGACAGCTTGCGCAACTGCGCGGTGGATTCAGCGACGGCATCGATCAGCGCGTCCACTTGTTCTGCATCGTTTGAAGCCCCCAGCGAAAATCGCAGACTGGCGCGCGCGCGCTCTGGGGCGAGGCCCATGGCGAGCAGCACGTGCGATGGCTCGACCGCGCCGCTGGAACAGGCCGAACCGCTCGATACCGCGAAGCCCTTCAGGTCGAGCGAAATCACCAGCGCCTCGCCTTCCAGGCCGTCGAAATAAATATTGGTGGTGTTGGACGTGCGCAGGGGTCCCACGGCCGTTAACTCCTGAGTCCGGAACGCGCGCGCAGGATTCCTATTTCCAAGCGATCGCGCAGGAGTTCCAATCGTGCGGATTCGGTCGCCATCGCTTCGCGAGCGATTGCCGCCGCTTTTCCCATCGCCACTGCGCCCGGGACGTTCTCGGTGCCTGGCCGGCGCTCGCGCTCGTGCTTGCCGCCAAACTGGATGGGCCGGAGCTTCACGCCGTTCTTGACGTACAGCGCTCCGATGCCCTTGGGTGAATAAAACTTGTGGCCGCTAATGGAGTAAAGATCCACGCCGAGCGCTTCGACATCGACCGGAATTTTGCCCGCCGCCTGCACGCCATCGGAATGCATCAGCGCTCCGGCTTCGTGCGCGATCCCCGCAATCTCGGCGATCGGCTGCAGCGTGCCCGTTTCGTTATTCGCGTGCATCACCGAGACCAGCACCGTCTCGGGTTTCAATGCCCGCCGAATGTCGTCGGGGTCAATCAGGCCGTCCGGTCCCGGCCGAATATAGGTGACCGCGACGCCCATGCGCTCCAGCTCCCGGCAAGGATTCAGCACAGCCGGATGCTCGATAGCTGTGGTGATTACGTGCTTTTGGGGTGCGCTGTTGGCCTGAACGGAGCCCAGAATCGCCAGGTTATCGGCCTCGGTTCCGCCGCTCGTAAACACCAGTTCCTTGGGCTCGCAGCCGAGCAAAGCGGCCGTTTCCCGGCGAGCCGCCTCCAGGCGCTGCTTGGCGATTTGGCCGTCCAGGTGGATGCTTGAGGCGTTGCCGGGTACTTCAAGTAGCGCTGAAACGAGGACTTCTAGTACTGGCTGAGATACCGGGGTGGTCGCATTGTGATCAAAGTAGAAACGCCGCACTTCACTTATCAGTTTAACAGTGATATGCGGGCAGGGATCCAGCCACTGATCAACACCGATGAACACGGATGCCCGATTCGCCGATTGAAACCGGGGCATATAATGGCACGTAGGAATACCATGCACACAAATTCCGCCCTTCGGGTTGCCATCCTGTCCCTGACGGCCGCGCTGGCGGCTACAGCTACCGCAAGGGCCGAAACCTTCCTGGCTAATATTGTCACCGAAGACGGCACACCCATCCCCAGAGAGCCGCAAATCATTCCCTCCATGACGACCAGGCTGGAGCCGGAATGCCGCATTTTAAACGTGTTCGGCAGTGGCACCGTCCAATACGTGGTCAACATGCGCGACCGGACCTATGACCCCAACACCATGGATATCTGCTCGGTTAGCATCCGGCTGAAGGGCTATCGAAGCGTTCAGGCTACGTTGCGCAATCACGGGACGGTGGTGCTGAAACGGATCGGTGGTCTGCACGAAGGTTCCACGGTTTCCGAGACCGCCTTGAAGGCGCCCGAGCCGGCCAAGAAGGCCTACGGGAAGGGCGTGGAAGCAATGACGGACGAGAAATGGCCTGCCGCGCAAAAGAACCTCGAGAAAGCCGTCGAGATCGATCCGGATTACGCGGCGGCTTGGAGCGATCTGGGCCAGGTTCTCAAGGAGCAATCCAAAGCGGAAGAGGCTCGGGCCGCCTGGGAAAAAGCGGTTCAGGCTGACCCCAAGTACCTCAAGCCGTACATCCAGCTCACCATGCTCGATCTGGAGGAGAAACGGCCGGAGGACGCGGTCACGATTGGAGGCCGCGCGATAGCCATGAATCCTCAGGAATTCCCCGAACTTTATTACTACTATGCGGCGGCGAATTTCAATTTGAAGCACTACGATGTGGCGGAGCAAAATGTGCGCCGCGCCGTTGATCTCGATAAGGATCACGAGGTGCCGCGCGCGGAACTGTTGCTGGGGACGGTGCTGATCGCCAAACGCGACCGGGACGGTGCCTTGCAACATCTGCGAAAGTACCTGGACACATTTCCGAAAGCTCCGGACGCCGACCAAGTGAGGAAAACCATTGCGGCGCTTGAAGCACCCGGCGACGCTAAGTAACACCGGCATGCGCGGAGGCGCAGAATGAAATTTCGATTGGCGGTAGTGTTGATTGCGGCGGCGCTGTTTGCCGCCGAACCAGAAACGTCCGATCACGGAGACCGACTTGTATGCGTTCCAATGGGCGGGCAATCCTCAAATCTCGCCGGACGGCTCGAAGATTGTCTATGCGCTGGTAAAGGTCACGGCCAAGCACGATAACTACGAGACGGCGCTGTGGTTGACGCCGGCCACTGGCGGACCGGCGCGCCAGTTGACGTCCGGGCCGCACGATTCCGGTGCACGGTGGTCACCGGATGGTAAATTGCTTGCGTTCTTGCGCGCCACCGAGAAGGACGGAAAGCCGGAACCGCCGCAGATTTATTTACTGTCGATGGAGGGCGGGGAAGCGCGGCCGCTCACCGAAATTCCGAAGGGCGCGGGCGATCCAGTGTGGTCGCCGGATGGACGCTCGCTTGCGTTCAGCTCCACTACACTGGCCAAGGATTTCGAGAAGAAGAAAGACGATGCGCCTGAGAGCGACGTGCGAGTGATCACTCGCGCGGAATATCGGGGCAATGGCCAAGGCTATCTTGATCCTGACCGGCACGCTCACATCTGGATCGTCGATGTGCCACGGGTTCTGGATTCGCCCCAGAAGGCGCGGCAAGTGACCACCGGCGAATTTAGCGAGGGCGAGATCACTTGGTCGCGCGACGGCTCGAAGCTCTACTTCACCTCCGATCGCGTAAAGGAATCGTACTACCAACCACCCACGAATGCTGTTTACGAGGTGAGCGCGGCAGGAGGCGAAATTCGCAAAGTGGCAGCGATCGATGGCCGGAGCGGTGGACTTTCGCTGAGCCCGGATGGCCGCCGTCTGGCATTTGTCGGTGAGCTCAATCGCGGTGAACTCAAACCCGGCGAGAGCGTAATCCAGCGCTCGTACAGCCAGCCGGATCTCTTCGTGACGGAAGCGAAACTCGGCTCGACGCCGAAGAATCTAACCGCCAATTACGATTTCGATATCGATGGCGGAGTGGGTGGCGATCAGACTCCTCCGCGCGGCGGCGGAGAGTCCAAGCCTTTTTGGAGCGCGGATGGCCGCAACATATTCGTAACGGCGGCGGAGGAGGGGCGCGTCAATCTCAAGCGGATCGATAGCGAAAGCGGAAAAGTTCAGCCGGTCACGCAGGGCGATCACGCCATCATTTCGTATTCCGCCACGGCGGACGGCTCGAAAATGGCCATGCTGGTGGGGACGCCTACCAACATCGGCGATGTGTTCGTGGTGAACGGATCGGGCGAAATGCAGCCGATCACGCACGTGAACGCCGAACTGTTCGCGAAGCTCAATCTCACCGAGCCGGAGATGATCTGGTACAAAAGCTTCGACGGGCGGCGCATCCAGGCCTGGGTGCAGCGGCCGCCAGACTTTGAGGCTGGCAAGAAATATCCGCTGATTCTCGATATTCACGGCGGTCCGCATTCGGCCTACGGCTACATCTTCGATCACGAATTCCAGTGGATGGCGGCGAAGGGCTACGTGGTGCTGTATCCCAATCCGCGCGGCAGCACCAGCTACGGGCAGGATTTCGGGAACATCATTCAGTACGCTTATCCTGGAGACGATTTCAAGGATCTGATGGCGGGCGTGGACGAATTAATCGCCCGCGGCTGGGTGGATCCCGAGAAGCTTGGCGTCACCGGAGGCAGCGGCGGCGGCGTTCTGACCAACTGGGTGATCGGTCACACGGATCGTTTCAAGGCCGCGGTTTCGCAGCGATCCATCGCCGATTGGGCCGGCTTCTGGTACACGGCGGATTTCTCGGAATTCACGCCGATGTGGTTCCGCGGCGCGCCTTGGGAGCAGGAGGCGGACTTCAAGGCGCGGTCGCCCATCACTTACATCCAGAATGTGCACACGCCTTTGATGCTGATCGAAGGCGAAGCGGATTTCCGGACGCCACCGGCGGATGGCGGCGAGCAGATGTTTCGCGCTTTGAAATATCTGAAGCGGACGGCGGTGATGGTGCGGTTTCCTGGAGAGAGCCACGAGCTATCGCGGTCGGGGAAACCGGTGCATCGCGTGGAACGCCTGGAAAATATCGTGGCTTGGTTTGATAAATATTTAATGGGCCAGGATATTCACACCTACGACGTGAAATAAGCGGTGGTTTGACACTCCCCGAGCGCTAGCGCAGTTTCATGCGGCCGAGCAGATCCTGAAATCGCGGGTCGGAGTGCAAGGCTGTCGAGCTCAGGGTCGACTTTCAGAAAATCCAGGAAAAAGGAACGCTGCGCGTAGGCTTGCTCCAGTTGGGCGAAGGCCTGCTCCTTATCGCCGAGCGCGGCATAAACCGTGGCGATTCTGTAGGCTGGAACATCGATGCGCTGGGCGCGTGCCAGAAGATCCCCCAGCGTTTTGCGCGCATCCTCACTCTTGCCCGCGAGTGCATGGTCGCGAGCTATTTCTGCCAGCGGCCAGGAGGCGCTTGGCAAGATTGCCGCAGATTTTCGTTGCGCTGCAATCGCGTCCTCGAAACGGCCCTGCTGTGCGTACACCTCGCCCAGCATGAAATATCCAATCCAATAGTCGGGGTCAAGTTCCAGGCACTTGTGAAGTTCCACCGCTGCCTGATCGTAGCGGTGGGCGAAGTAGAAAACCCAACCCAGGATCGAATGGATTTCCGCGGAAAGCGGATCGAGTTCCACACCTCGCTGCAGCTCTTGAATGGCCTGGTCGGTCCGCCCCACCGAAATCAGATACCAACCGTAAAATTCATGCGCCGGGGCATAGTTGGGGTTGAGGCCGATCGCGCGCTGGAACTCGCGCTCCGCCGCGGGCCAGTCGAAGTCGTACATCGTATAATTGGAGGCCATTTGCACGTGCGTGTCCACCAGCGAATCGTCCAGCTCCAGTGCCTTTCGGGCCGCTTCTTCCGCCTTGGGCATGGCTTCGGACGCAGGCATGAGTAGATCCTCGACCAACTGGTAGTAATACGACATCCCGTCGTACGCCAACGCGTAGGTGGGATCGAGGGCGATGGCCTGCCGGAAATAATCCATGCCCTTGTCGAGGCCTTCCTGCGAAAATTGACCCGCAAAGTAACGCCCTTTCAGATAGAGTTGATACGCCTCGGGGTTCGCAGTCTGGCGCTTGGCCATTTGCGACACCTGGGCGTTACTGAGGCGCAGGCGCAGCTTGTCGGCGATCTGCGCCGCGATTTCGTTCTGCACGGCCAAAGCGTCCACCAGCTTCCGATTGTATTGCTCGCCCCACAGCTGGCTGTTGTCGTCGACATTCATCAACTCAGTGCTGACTGAGAGATTGTCACCGCGCTGCGTAATCCTGCCTGTCAGAACTGCGCGCACGCCCAACTCCCGCCCCACAGTCCGCGGATCGGCTTCCTTGCTTTTGTAGCGGAACACCGCGCTACGCGACATTACTTTCAAGTTCGGCAACTGCGAAAGGCTGTCGATCAGGCTATCCGTAATTCCATCGCTGAGATAATCCGAATCTGGGCTGCCGCCCATGTTGGCGAAAGGCAGTACAGCGAGGGAGTCGATGCTCTGGGCAGTGTGGCTCCGCCAGTAAAACAGTCCGGCCGCGGCCACAAGAATCACCAGGATCGCGGCGACCGAGACGCACAACCCAACGCCGGACGCCCCGCGGAGGCACGGCAGGGTTTTGCTCTCCCGTGGTGCTCAACATGCTTCGCAGTGCAAATGCCAGATCGTGGGCGGAATGAAATCGCTGGGCGGGATTCTTGGCCAGGCACCGGTCGATCACTCGCTGCAGGTCCGGGGGCGCCTGTTTACCCGAGTCGGCGATGGCAGGAGGATCGTCCTTGAGAATGGCGGCCATAGTATCGCCGGCCGACTTGCCAGGAAAGGCCCGCCGGCCGGTCACCGCTTCATACAGCACGCAACCCAGCGAGAAGATGTCGCTCGGCACGCCGGCCTTCTCGCCGCGCACTTGTTCGGGCGACATGTAGCCGGCGGTGCCCAGCACGGCTCCCGCCTGGGTTTCATCCATGGTGAAGGTTTCCTCTTGGGAAGGCTTCGCCTCCTGCCGTCTAGCCAGGCCAAAATCGAGGATCTTAACGTGGCCGTCGGCAGTGAGGAAAATGTTCGCCGGCTTGATGTCGCGATGGATGATTTCCTTGCCGTGAGCTGCGGCTAGACCCTCGGCCAGTGCGACTCCAAGCTCGATGGTCTTACGCCAGGGGAGCGGCGACCGGTTGATGCGCTCCCGCAGCGTCTCTCCGGCGAGCAACTCGGTAACGGCGTAATGAATGCCTTCGTGCTCGCCGACATCGAAAAGCACGAGGATATTGGGGTGCGACAGCGCCGCTACCGCTTTTGCCTCTTTCTCGAAGCGCGCCAACGCCTCTGAATTGTTGGCCAATTGCTCGGGTAGAACCTTGATGGCGACTTCACGCCCCAGACGAGAGTCCCGCGCGCGATAAACCTCCCCCATGCCTCCCGCTCCAATCGGAGCGAGGATTTCGTAGGGGCCGAGGCGGTCACTTACAGAGAGGGGCATAGGAGGATCAGCTAAAGTTTAATCGATCAGGAAGCGCTTAGGGCGCTACACTTTGAGAATGGGGATGGCCAGTTGCGGCGGTTGTGGCAATCGGCGCGTTGTTACTGTGCGGAGAAGCGCCTGCGCAGTGGATCAACTATCCCACTCGCGGCATCCCACGAACGGCCGACGGCAAGCCCAATCTCTACGCGCCGGCCCCGAAAACTGCGGATGGGAAACCCGATCTGTCGGGAGTCTGGGAGCACCTGAACTCGCGCACAACCGCGTATTATCTGGATGGAATCGACATTCCGTGGCAGCCTTGGGCGAAGGCGCTGTTCGACCAGAACACCGCGGACAATCAGATAAACAATCCGGAGTCAAAGTGCCTGCCGCGCGGCACGCCCAAAGCAGATGCGTTCGATCTGCACAAGATCATCCAAACTCCAGAGCTCATCGTGATTCTCTACGAATATCAGACGACGTATCGACAGATCTTCCTCGATGGGCGCGCGCTACCGAAGGATCCGAATCCCACTTGGGCCGGATATTCGACGGGGCATTGGGAGGGCGACACGCTGGTGGTGGAATCCAATGGCTTCAATGGGAAGGCCTGGCTTTCGGGACGCGGCAATCCGACTTCAGATGGCATGCACCTCACCGAGCGAATGCATCGGCGCGACTTGGGGCACATGGATATTCAGCTCACCATCGACGATCCCAAAGCCTACACAAAACCATGGAAGGCCGAACTGCATCCCGAGCTGATCCCGGACACGGAACTGATGGAGTTCGTCTGCAACGAGAATGAACGCGACTTGCGGCACCTCGTGGCGAAGTAGTTACTTCTTCCGGGTTGCCTTGCGATCGGGGCTGCCTCCGCGATGGTAGATGAACCCCGTGATCGCGCCTTGAGCATCCTTCGTGAATTCGATGGTGTCGCCTTCCGTGCGCGACACAAAGAGCGTCTCTGAGTTAGCCACCAGCGGCAGTTTCAGCGGGTTCGCGCCTTGCTGCAAAAACAGCAGATCATTTTCGATTGAGATCACGGCCTCGCGTCCCGGTTCGTACTCGAAAGTCCCCGCGTACTTCGAGAGAATGTCCGGCGCCAGCTTGGTCACCGTCACGCCGCCGACCATATGCGGCACGGAGCGGTCATTCTCACAGACGGTCTCCAGAAGGTCGGTGTCGGCCGCGAAGGTCTTGGGGATCTTCACCGAAAATGGCCGAGTGAACGCCCCCGGATCGTCGATGGTCATGTCCAAATCCATGTGTCCGAAATCGCGGCGATGGAAGCGCTCGGTAATGCGCAGCGCTTCCGTTTGAGGATGGCCTTCCACGTCCAGCCAGCTTTTGCTGTTGAAACCCGCGCTATCCACCACCAGCGTGTCGCCGTCCCAATGTCCAACCGAGTAGCCTAGCCACGTGGGATTGGGATCTTTTGGAAGCTCGCGGCCGTCGGTAAAGATGGTTCGATAAATGCTGTTGGTGCTGCCCTGATACAGAATCACAATCAGTCCAGGAGTCTGGACGATCCGAGCCGAGATCGACAATATGGTAGTAGGGAAATGGATCGGGCAGGCAAGTGGCGCGCGGAGCGTCCTTGCCCATATTGCGGACGCGCTGTTGGTAAAGCGCTTCGGCCCAGGGTTGAATATCTTTGGGGCTCAAGTCGCGAGCGATGTTGCGATCGTAGCTGCCCATCCCCGATCCCCTCCATATCCCGGAGAGGTCGGGCTTTCCATCCGCAGTGCGAGGCGCGGGCGCGGCCAGATTCGGTTTGCCGTCCGGCGTGCGCGGAATGCCGGGTGTCGGGTAGTTGAGCCACTGCGCGTGGAGAGACGCGCACAACCCGGAAACGGCCAGCGCCACGGCGAGCTTATTCATGACGACTCCATCTTGCTAGTATGTCCCAATGATGGTTCGGCTGGAGACGCCCCGCCTCGAGCTGCGCCCGCTCGAACTCGCGGACGCAGAGCAGACCCAGCGTCTGTTTCCGAAGTGGGAGATCGTGAAGTTTTTGGGCAACGTTGTTCCGTGGCCGTATCCCGACGATGGCGCTCTGACCTACTATCGCGACAGAGCGCTTCCAGCGATGGCGCGCGGCGAGCAGTGGCATTGGTCGCTGCGATTGAAGAGCGACCCTGGGGAACACATCGGCGCTGTTTCCCTCCTGAAAGGGGACAACAATAATCGGGGGTTCTGGCTCGGGTTGCCGTGGCAGCGCCAAGGTTTGATGACGGAAGCCGTTGAAGCGATCACGGATTATTGGTTCGACCAGTTGGGCTTCTCCGTGATGCGCGTACCCAAAGCGGTGCCGAACATTGCGTCGCGCAGAATCTCTGAGAAGAATGGGATGCGGGTTGTTGCGGTCGAAGAAAAGGATTACGTCAGCGGGCGGTTCCTGACCGAGATTTGGGAAACCACCGCCGATGAATGGCACGCGCATCGCGGAAAACGCCGCTGACGCGGTATAATCGAATTGCAGCGGATCACGATTCCCCAAGTTTGGCTCGATCCGCAAATCCCTAGTAAGCAGTTTCTACCTTGATCTCAGTTAACGAACTATCCATGCGCTTCGGCGCCCGCATCCTGTTTGAAGAAGTGACCACCACGTTCCAACAGGGACGCCGCTATGCGATCACCGGTCCCAATGGATCGGGCAAATCGACGTTCATGAAAATCCTGACCGGCGAAATCGAACCCGACAAGGGCACGGTAATCCGGCCCGAAGAAAATCGGCATTCTGCGCCAGGATCAGTTCGCGTTCGATGCGTTCCGAGTGCTGGACACGGTGATCATGGGGAATGCGCCGCTTTGGGATGCGTTGCAGGAGCGCGAGAAGTTCTACGCCAATCCGAACGAGTGGACCGACGAAGACGGCATGCGTCTGGGCGAGCTGGAGGGGATCGTCGGAGATCAAGGCGGCTACACCGCGGAAGCGGATGCCGCCACGCTGCTGCAGGGTCTGGATATCGATGAAGCGCTGCACGAGCGGAAGATGTCGGAACTGCAAGGCGGCCAGAAGGTGCGCGTGCTATTGGCGCAGGCGCTGTTCAGCAATGCCGACGTTCTGCTGCTGGACGAGCCCACCAACAACCTGGATCTCGATTCCGTTCACTGGCTTCAAAAATATTTGCTGGCATACGCGGGCTGCCTGATCGTTATTTCTCATGACCGCCATTTCCTGAACGAAGTCTGCACCCATACCGCGGACATCGATTATCAGAGCATTATTACCTACACGGGCGCTTACGACGACATGGTGCTGGCGAAGACTCAGATCCGCGCGCGCGTGGAATCCGGTAATGCTCAGCGTGAGAAAAAGATCGCGCAGTTGAATGAGTTCATCGCGCGGTTTTCGGCGGGCACCAGATCCGCTCAAACCACGTCGCGCAAGAAAGAAGTGGAGCGGCTGCAATCCTCCGACCTCGCGAAATCGAACATCCAGCGGCCCTATATCCGGTTTCAAAACGAACGGCCATCGGGACGGCATCCGTTGGAAATCAAGGGACTCTCGAAGGCGTACGGCGAACTGCAGGTGATTGAGAATTTCACCGCGTCGATCGCGCGCGGCGAAAAGATCGCGCTGCTGGGCCGCAATGGGGCGGGGAAGACCACCATGTTACGCTCGCTGCTCCGCAATGCAACCGGTTATCGTAGATGCGCCGGAGCGCGAATTTCCGATCGACAGCGGCGTGGTCACGTGGGGGCACGAGGTTGCTGTCGGATATTTTTCGCAGGATCACAAAGAGTCCATCCGGCCGGGCGTTACGCTGATCGAATGGCTGCACGAGTTCGACCCCGGCGCGTCCCAGCAGGAACTGCGCGGCCTCCTCGGCCAGATGTTATTCAGCGGAGAGGACGCGACCAAGCGCACCGAGGTTCTTTCGGGCGGAGAAGCCGCGCGTATCATTTTTTGCCGCTTGATGCTCCAGAAACCGAATTTTCTGGTGCTGGACGAGCCTACCAACCACTTGGATCTGGAAGCGATCAACGCACTGAACATCGCGCTCCAAAAGTACGACGGAACTGTGCTGCTGGTGACGCACGATCACGATCTGGTGGATGAAGTGGCCACGCGCATCTGGCATTTCGAGAGCGGGGAAATCGAGGACTTCAAGGGTCCGTACGCCGATTACCTGGTGGAGAAGGAACAGACCACGGCGTGACGCTTTCGCGCAGCGAGTTTGTACGACGGCTGGTCTTGAACTCAATCTGCGACGACTTTGAGAACGTTGATCAGGTGATCCTGCGGGATGTCGCGGAAGGCGCTGCGCAAATGCGGATTAACGATAGAACGGCAGGAAGTCGTGGAGGCGTTGGCTTCGCTGATTGAAGGACGGATTGGCCAAAGCTTATATTTTGTCCGCCGACAGCAGAGATCCGTTCTCTGGGGAACTTCAGGGTATGCCGCCGATGGATGTGATCGAGGAATATTTCAAGACCTACTTCTACCGTACGAAGAAGGGGCTGGAGCTCCAGATCTCCGATGACTCCTCGACGAGGTGGCCGTTCGACGACGAAGGCACCACGTCCGACGGCAGTGATAATAAATTCTCAGATGGAATCCCCGGCCACATCACCGAAACCTGCGGTCTGCCTGATCAGCGGCGGCTTGGATTCGGCCACTTGTCTCGCGGTCGCGCGGCGTGATGGCTACAGATGCTACGCGCTGAGTTTCGACTACGGCCAGCGGCATCGCGCCGAGTTGCAGGCGGCGGAGCGGGTGGCGGCCAGCCTGGGCGCGGCCGAGCATCGCGTCGTTTCCATCGACCTGCGCCCGTTCGGCGGATCGGCGCTCACGGCCGACATCGCGGTACCGAAAACCGGGCGTCGGCGATGGCATCCCTGTCACCTATGTTCCGGCGCGCAACACCGTGTTCCTCTCGTTCGCGCTAGCCTGGGCGGAGGTGCTCTCCAGCTCCGACGTCTTCATCGGCGTGAACGCGATCGATTATTCCGGCTACCCTGATTGCCGTCCCGAGTTCATCACCGCCTTCGAGCACATGGCCAACCTGGCAACCAAGGCCGGGGTCGAAGGCCGCACGCAGCTGAAAATTCACGCGCCGCTGATTCGGCTTTCGAAATGCGAGATCATCGAACTAGGTGCGGACCTCGGCGTCGATTTCAAGCTGACGCACAGTTGCTACGATCCGGACGCGCAAGGCCGGTCGTGTGGACTGTGCGATTCGTGCCGGCTGCGCCTCAAAGGCTTTGCGGATGCGGGTCTTGAAGGACCCTCTCGAATACACGATTGAAAATCTCTGAAATCTTTTATTCGGTTCAAGGCGAAGGCATGCTGGTGGGCGTGCCGTCGGTTTTCGTGCGCACCAGCGGCTGCAATTTGCGCTGCGTGTGGTGCGATACGCCCTACACGTCGTGGCAGCCGGAGGGCGAGGAGCGGTCGATCGATTTCATTGTGGACCAGGTGAACAGCTATGGCGCGTCGCACGTCGTCATCACCGGCGGCGAACCGATGATCGCGCCGGAAATGGCGGAGCTGACTCGATCGGCTTACGCAGCACATCACCATCGAGACCGCCGGCACCGTGGACGCCAACGTCCGCTGCGATCTGATGAGCATCAGCCCCAAGCTCGCCAACTCGACGCCGCACTCGCGCGAAGATGGCCGCTGGGCCGACCAGCACGAGCGCCTGCGCTATCAGCCCGAGATCCTGCGTCGCTTGATCCAGCTTTATCCATACCAGCTCAAGTTTGTGATCACCGATCCGGCCGATCTTCAGCAGGTGAATGCGATTGTTCATGATATCGGAGCATCGAAGAGCCGCGTGCTGTTGATGCCGGAGGGCGTGGACGCGGCCATCTTGGCCGAGCGCGGCCGATGGCTCGTGGACATCGCTAAACGGGAAGGCTTTCGGATGACGCCGCGGCTGCATATTGATTTGTGGGGCAATCGGCGGGGCGTATAGCCCGAGGCCGCTTGCTCACGCGCGCGGTTCAGTTAGTTCGTAGCCGTCGCGCGCGACCGGTACACACAGCGTTTCCGAATTGTGCCCGTGCAGCGCGAAAATCTGCCGGACCAAGTCACAGACTTGCTCCGACCCGCGCTCGTAGAACACCAGAATCGACGGGCCAGCGCCGCTGAGCGCGCATCCCAACAATCCCGGCGCCCGCAGCTTGACCATTTCCTCCAGGCCCGGAACCAGCGGATAGCGATAGGTCTGATGCATGCGGTCCTCGAGCGCGGCCGGAAAGGCGCTAGTGGCGCCGGTGGCGAGCGCTGCGATCAACAACGCGCACGCGTTGCACGTTGAAAACGGCATCCGCCTTGGTATAGCCGGCCGGCAGCACGGTTCGCGATTTCGAGGTCGGCAGATCGAAGTCGGGAACAACCACGGCCACGCCGTAGCTCGGAGGCAACTCAACGCGCACCGCCCGAACCGCCCCGCCCACGTCGGTGGCGCTGGCGACGATGGAGCCCAAAACACAAGCGGCTACATTATCGGGATGCCCTTCGATCTTGGCGGCTTCATCCAAAATCCGATTCGGCTTCCAGCGCAGCCCAAGCAGATGATCGGCGATGACCACACCGGCGGTGAGTGCGGCGGCGCTGGAACCCAGTCCCTTGCCGAGCGGAATATCATTGTCGATTTCGAGCGCGATCGGCGGCAACACATCACCGACGTCGGCGGCTACCGCGAGCGCGGTGCGCCAGATAAGATTGTCTTCGCCGGTAGGGATGTGCGCCGCGTCGCGGCCGCGCACGCAAATCGACAAGCGATCGGCGCGCTCGAATCGGCAGCTCAGATAAATCCCGAGCGCCAGACCGAGGCTGTCAAATCCTGGACCGAGATTGGCGCTGGAAGCTGGAACGCGGACCTGCATTCGGAAGCCGTTTTGGTTGAGACGCCGCTACAGCCTCACCACGCATCCCTTCCGGCAAGATTCGTAGATGGCCGTAACCACCTCCAAGGCGCGATAGCCATCCTGGCCCGACGACAAGGGCTTGTGTCCGTTGCGAATCGCTTCGCCAAAATCGATGAACTGGCGCTCAAAGGGCGCGAGCGCGGTGGCCATTGGATCGGTCGCAGCGGTTGCGTAGTCATAGGAAACTGGCGCAGGCTCGCCCGAATCGCTCTCCACCTGCCAGGCGGTCAGCTTGTCGCCCGAAATAATGGCCGTGCCTTTGGTGCCGTGGATCTCAATGCGTTCCGTGTGGCCCGGCCAGAACGCCGTGGACGCTTGGACAACGCCGGTGGCGCCGCATTGGTATTTCATGACAGCCGCAAGCACGTCTTCGGATTCGATGTTGTGCCGCGCCGCGAGCTGCCAATAGCCGAACAGCTCTTGAATGCCGCCGATCAGCCACAGCAGAACGTCCACTTGATGGATGGCTTGAATGATCAGCGCTCCGCCACCCTCGGTCTTCCAGCTTCCCTTAATCGGGCGCGAATAGTAAGCGGGCGAGCGATACCACTTCACGTAAGCGTCCGCTTGTAGGATCTTGCCCAAGCGGCCGTCGTCCAACGCGCGCCGCAAGAATTGAGTAGAGTCATCAAAACGATGCTGGCTCACAACGCCCAGATGAATGCCGGCGTTGCATGCGGTTTCGATCATGCGGCGCGCAGTTTCAAGATTGGTCGCCATGGGCTTCTGCACCTGGACATGCTTTTTCGCCTCCGCGCAACGTTGCACAGCCTCGAGGCGAAATTCCGGGAACGTACAAACATCCACGTAATCGACCAGCGGGTGCCGGCACAGGTCCTGGTAGTCGGGAACGAATTCGCAGCCGTAGCGTTCGGCGAAGTCTCGCGCGCTGTCGGCGTGGAAGTCGGTGCAAGCCACCACTTGGTAGCCGATGTTGGCGTACGCTCGTGCGTGTTTGTGAGCGATGGCTCCGGTGCCGATGATGCCAACCCGCATGCTAGTTATTGTGACATGCCGGGCGCTCGGATTCGGAGTCGAATCTGTAAAGCTATGTTATCTTGAAAAAGTCGCGAGAGTAGTTGCCTTCCTTGCAGCGCTTCCGGGCCGGTAGCTCAGTTGGTAGAGCATCGCACTTTTAATGTGTTCGTCAGGAATAGGCTCCAAGCGTTTTCAGCGGTTTACGGCGGCATCCGTAGGATCAAACGGCATCATTCGGGCGTAGTCGGCAGCGTTTTGGGCAACAAAATGGGCAACACTTTTTCCTAGCCCCTCCTGCCTCATTCCCGCCTGATACTAAGGGTATGGCGACGACGAGAACGCCATCCATCAAACGTTTTTTGGCCGCTATCGAGTCCGGCGATATCAAACTGGTTGAGCGCCTCATCGCTCTGGGTGCCAATGTTCACGGCGACGATGCGATTGAAATCCCAGCGATCAATGCTGCCCGCTGCGGCCAGGTAGATATCCTTAGCGCTCCTCATTCGCCACGGAGTCGATCCCCGCTTCGCCGATGACGAGTTGTTTGCTGGTGCCGCCTTCCACAACCGGTCCGCTGTCCTGAAATTCCTGGCTACCACAATATTCGCGCCCGATCTCTGGCGCGGGAAAACTCTTCTCTACATCCAAAAGGAAACTGAACTCGTCTACCAGCACATTACCAAGGGCCTAGATCCTGATTTAGACGGACCATCAGACGAATCCGCCCGTGCCGCCCGCCTCGAGCTATTTGACGCCGCGATGACATGCTGGGAGCATGTGCGGCCCGATCCGCCAAAGATCAAGATCAGCGACGTGGCAGCGAGGGCAAAGCTCTTTAGTGCTCCTTGATGCCTAATATATTAGGCAAAACACTTGCAAAACAATAATATGCCTAATATACTAGGCACATGCTTGACCTAATCTCCATAGGGGCCCAGATAGCCGAGCATCGCAAAAAGCTCAAGCTCAGCCAGACCGTGCTCGCGCGCAAGGCCGGCATCAGTCGGGCTACGCTCGACATGCCCTCGAAAACGGACGTGCCGGAGAGCTGGGTTTCGCAAAACTCACCAAGCTCCTTGCCGCGCTCGGCCTTGAGCTGAAGCTGCAGGCCGCGAGCTCGCACCGGCCCACTCTGGACGAACTCCAGCAAGAGGATCGCGATGATCAAAGTCTGGACCGACGCCGCTGAGGCGGGACTTCTCGACCGTCACGCCGAGCGCGGCAGCACGTTCGCCTACCTGCCCGGCACGCCCGCCGCGCGCGCGGTCTCCGTGACAATGCCCGTGCGGCTTGAATCGTGGAGTGTCCCCTTTGGCCTGCCTCCAATTTTCGAGATGAATCTGCCTGAAGGTGCTTTGCGCGAGCGCCTCCGCCTTGCCTTCGCGAAAGCCACCGGCACGTTCGATGAATTCGACCTGCTCTCCGTCGTCGGCCGTTCACAGGTCGGTCGCATCCGCTATACCGGCGATCACGAGCAGCTACACGAGGATGTGCCCTTCCAGTCGGTCGATGAGATTCTCGAACGCAGGCGCGGCGGCGACCTGTTCCGCTACCTGCTTGAGAAATTCGCGTCATTCTCCGGCATCAGCGGCGTGCAGCCGAAGATCCTCGTCCGCGACGAAAAAGCCTTCGCTGAAATGGAGCAAACGGGACATCGGCTCTCGCAGAGCTACAAGGGCGCGACCCACATCGTGAAATTCTGGGAGCCGAACGAGTATCCGCAACTCGCCGCGAATGAATATTTCTGCCTTACGGTCGCGCGCAAATGTGGACTCGACGTGCCTCCTTACCGCCTGGCCGAAGACGGCATGGCGCTGGTCATCGACCGCTTCGATCTGCGCATGGATGGCACTTATCGCGGATTTGAGGATTTCTGCGTGCTTAACGCCCGCAGGACCGACGAAAAATACCGCGGCAGCTACGAGACCTCCGTCATGAAGCGCTTCGGGCAGTTCGCGAACTCGACCCATGTCACCGAGGACATGGAGAAGCTCTTCACCTTGATTGCGCTTAACTGCGCGATTCGCAATGGTGACGCGCATCTGAAGAATTTCGGAATTGTCTATGACGATGTACAGGGCGAAGCACGGCTTGCGCCCGTCTACGATCTCGTGACCACGTCCGTTTACCTGCCCAAGGACAGCTTGGCCCTCACCCTCAACGGCACGACCAAATGGCCAAGTGCAAAAGACCTGCGGAAATTCGGCGAAACGCGCACGGGCGCCGCGCCCGCAAAGGTCCGATCGATTTTGGAGCGCCTCCACGATGCGATTCAGGACACTGCAAAAGAAGTCCGCTCCTACATCAAGCAACATCCGGAATTTGAGGAGATCGGACAAGGGATGCTTCAAGAATGGGAAATGGGCACCTCTACCTCGCTGCGCAGCTAAAGTCCGCAGACCTTAGAATGTGCATGATGCCAGGGTTCCGCAGACCAATCCCGCGAAGGAGTTTACACCGATGCTTGAGACCGCTCTGAAGCGTTTTGAAGAGCCCGACGAGGTACGCACGTTCGAAAAAGGAAAATTCGAACTCGTTCGCATCGGAGGCATGACCATCGGCCGCGCCACCTACGAGCCCGGATGGAAGTGGTCCGTTCATGTCGGGCCCGGCCTCGGCGCATCGCGCTGCAACGTCGAGCATGTTGGTCTCGTGCTCTCTGGCTGTGCAACTGCGGCGATGGAGGACGGTAAAATCCACGAGCTCCGGGCCGGCATGCTCTTCTACATTCCGCACGGACCTCCCGGTCACGATAGTTGGGTGGTGGGTGATGTGCCCTACGTCTCGCTACATTTTCTGGGAGCCGACCGCTACGCGGACAAAGGGTGAAACATACCCCGGTCCTCCCGCAATCCAATCTTTCTTAAAACATTTCCGCCATACTTATCCGTGTCGAGAAGAAGCACTCTACTATTGCGGTGGTGCTATGCATAGTGTTCTTTGTTGTCGTCCTGGTCCTAGCCATGTCATCGTGGTCAGGTTTGTCGGTTAGCCATCCGGCAGCGTATCGCCCGACTTCCTATACCGTCACATATCGGGTCACCGGATCAGCGAAGTTTGTGAACGTTTCTTACACCAATGCGACGAGCGGCATGGATCACCACTTCACTAGCCTACCCTACCTTGTGCAGGTGACGATGCATCCGGGAGACCATGCATATGTGACCGCTCAGAACGACGGAGAATTCGGGGATGTCACTGTTGAGGTATTGATGGACGGAGCGCTGGTAAAGACCGCAACTAGCAGCGGGCAGTATTGCATTGCCGATGCCGGTGGTATTTTACCCTGAATGGCCGGTTTTGGAATTCTTTAGTAAAGGGGGAGCATGAAACTGGTTGTCCTTGGAACCGATCACTTCCTTCAGCAATATGATGGGGGCCTCAAGGAATTCGTCGCCACACTGGTTGAGATAGAACGTGTCACATTCGTTGGCGAAGAGTACACACCCAACAGTGTGGCCAACCAAGTCGCTGGCGCAAAAGGAATCCGATGGGTTCAGATCGATATGACGCAAGATGACCGCAATCGGGCTGGGATCGGCGGTCTGCTTTATCAAAAGTTTCGATATAGAGCCGACAATTTCATCAGTCAGGACATTGCCATATACGCCCCAAATGGCGATGCTGTCAGAGAACGATGGTGGTTGACGAAGATGGAGGATGCGGGCGATGGTGCTACTGTCTTGCTGATTTGTGGCGCATCCCACGCCCGTCTCCTATCAAGGAAGGCCGAAGAAAGGGGACACCAAGTCAGCACGCACTTCTATCCGCAAGAGCTATCGCAGTTGCAAATCTGTATCTTGCCGGAAGCGGACTGAGCGACTTTGCCTGCGTTGTTGGCCGGTAGCTAAGCCAATCAGAACTCCAGCACAACCGGCGAGAAATTTCCAAAGCTGAGGGCACCAACGATCCGCTTCCTGGCCGGTCTGAATGAATCGTTGGAGACTTTCGCAATCCATCCGTGCAGGAATGGAATATTTGAAGTAGTTTGAAGCGGGTGAATCGATCACGTTGAATGCTAAACTATACGAGAGGGGTCAACAAGATGCTACGTCACATAGAGCCGGAACGCCTCTTTGAAGATGAATATATCTGCGCCCAGATTGATGACGCCATACTGCGGCAGCGTAGTGGCTACACGGAAGTGCGCAACGTGTGGATATTGAATTGGCTCTCAGAAGAGTACCTTCGACGAATTGTAGAGCGACATTTTGAGGTATCAAAGCCGCAGCCCCATTTCCACAAGTGGGAACTTCGCCGCAAGGATTCTATCTACTTTCCGGTTGTCTCCCTTTCGTCTACCCAAAACAGAATCGGATACACGCACGATTTGTAAACATCTGATTCTGAAAATAATGGGCCGGTAGCTCAGTTGGTAGAGCATCGCACTTTTAATGCGGTGGTCGCGGGTTCGAGCCCCGCCCGGCTCACCAAGTTTTCAATCAGTTAGCAGCTGCCAATTTTGGCTGATTGTACTTACCTGTACTAATTTTCCTCTGTTCGAGGTGAAATGCTTCCAGCTTTTCCCTCGCGATCGCGAGATCTCTCTGGCTGACGATGTCGTAGCGCAGGTAGACCATACCTCCCACGGTTAGATGCTCGGGCCGGTGAGCTAGACGAGTTCCAGGCGATGGAACACAGGAACCTTCACAAAATCTAACAGGAATACAAATACGGCCGTCGCCACGAGTGTTCCTCCAACGACGAATATGGACAGAGGACTCATGCCGATTCCTCGCGTGACCAATGTCGATACGATCAAAATGTCGCAGATCGTCGACACAACAACCCAAGTACTTGGCCGAGAACTCCACAGCCGCCGGCTGTACGTCGCCAAAACTCCATTCACATCGCTCAAGCAGCCTTTTGCCCAAGAATAGCGATGGTGGAGACCTCCCAGACGAGGATGTGAGTGACCTGCTCTCGATAATTTAGACCAGTTAAAATTGAGGATCTTCGGATCGGCGCGGTAGAAGAAGCGACGAAAGGAGATTCGAGATGAAGAAGGGTCGATTCACAGAAGAGCAGATCATCGGCGTGCTAAAGCAGCACGAGGCAGGCCGAAAAGTACCAGACTTGGCGCGGGAGATCGGCGTGAGCGCGGCGACGATTTACACCTGGAAGTCGAAGTACGGTGGCATGGACGTCAGCGATGCGCAGAAGCTGAAAGGGTTGGAGGATGAAAACCGGCGCCTGAAGCACCTGGTGGCCGATCTCAGCCTGGACAAAGAAGTTCTCAAAGCGGTGATCCAAAAAAACGGGTGGAGCTTGCCGGCATGAGGAAGGACGTGGCGTTCGCCTGCGAGCAGTTTCAGGTGAGCGAGCGCCGGGCCTGCAAGCTGATGGGAATGGATCGCGGCAGCTATCGTTACGAGCCGAGGCCGGACCGGAATGCGCCACTGCGAGAAGCCCTGGTCGCACTCGCCCGGCAGAAGCCGCGGTACGGATATCGGCGACTGCATGCGCTGCTGACGCGACGTGAGCATCCGGCCAGCGTGATGCGCATTTACAGGCTGTATCGAGCAGAAGGACTGGCCGTGCGGCGGCTCAAGCGGAAGCGGCTTTCGCGCGTGGCAGTGGCCTCGCATCTGGTGCGGAGCAACCAGGAATGGGCGTTGGATTTTGCTTGCGACACCCTGGCGACCGGTCGAGGCATTCGTGTTTTAGCGGTGGTGGATGCCTTCACAAGAGAAAACCTTTCCTTAGAAGTCGATACGAGTTTATCGAGCCGTCGAGTGACGCGGTCGCTGGAAGGTGTGATCGAGCGTCGGGGAAAACCGGAAGCAATTCGCTGCGACAACGGTCCGGAGCTGACCAGCCGGCACTTCCTGAGCTGGTGCGAGGAACGGAAGATTCAACTGATCCACATTCAGCCAGGACGGCCGATGCAGAACGGCCACGTGGAGAGTTTCAACGGCCGATTGCGGGACGAGTGCTTAAACGCAAACTGGTTTCGCAATCTAATGGACGCTCGGGCGAAGATCGGCGCCTGGCGAGACGAGTACAATGGCGAACGGCCCCACAGCAGTCTGGGTTACCGGACGCCGAATGAGTTCGCGGCGATCTTGAAATCCTCAGTTATGACTGGCTGAAATAATCGAGGCAGGTCACTCCCATTGAGAATCCGGGCGCGGCAAAGATTCTCATTTTCCGTACCAGGGACCATGCAGACGCAGATTCCAGTGGCGATTCTGAAGAGGCCTGTAGTGAATGACAACGTCCTTTATCAGGCA
>CAWFQW010000005.1:0-13377 GCA_963818065.1 Bryobacterales bacterium
GCGGGCTGTCTCTACAGCCGAGGCTCTCGCGCCGCGCTGGTTGACCAATGGTTCGAGCGTCGTTACCGCATTCTGTGCCTGTTCGTGCTGGGCCTGGCTCTGTACCAGCATGGCCCCGGAGCGTTGCTGTTGAGCCAATGAGGACTGCAATCCCGCCTGCGCCAGCCGGAGTTGAGATTGCGCCTGTTTCAGAGCTTGTGACTCGGAAATCTCCGAAGTCCTGGCCCGATCCACTTGATCCACGGTGACAAACTGCTTGACCAGCAAAGGCTCAATTCGATGCAGGTTATTATTCGCATAGGTCCACTCCGCATTGGCGCGGCTGACGCCCTGTTCGGCGTTTGCCACATCGGCCCGTGCCTGATCCACCGCCGCCGCGTATCGAGTAACGTCAGCTTCCGAGCCATGAATATTTGCCTGAGAAACGGAAACCGCGCTCACCAGCGCCGCGATTCTTCGCCGTTCGTCCGAGATCTGTCCCTCGAGAGCCGCCTGCTCTGAAACCGCGTTCTCCAGAGCGTAGCGAAAAGGCCGGTCATCGATTTCGTAGAGCAGGTCCCCTTGCTTCACGAACTGGTTGTCGCGTACGTTCAGACGCAGGATCGGTCCCTCCACCTGAGGCGCAATTCCGATGAAGTTGGCGAGTATCTCGGAATCGTCGGTTCGTGGATAGGAGTTCACGTGATCAGCACCATAAGCCCCAGCGCCGGTGCGCCAATCACGATGGCAGCGCTCAGCACACCTCCGAGCACTTTCCAGTTTTCGTATCGGTGCCAAGTTGTATCAGTGTTGGACGTCATCAGGATTTTCCTCCCTAACGAAATAACGCGAGCCAAAACGCGAAAGCGAAGAGCGCCGTCAGACTCGGATACGTCAAAACTGGAAGCGCGATCACAAGGTGAAGGCGCAACAGGAGCCATCGAGCGGCCGCCGTGAGCGCCAGGCCCAACGCCAGGCACGCAAGCCAGGCCGGAAAGAACGACCCAAGAACATCAAATGAAGGGGCCCGCCCGCAGCCCGTCAAGAAAAAAGCTGCGAGCATTAACTCACACCCCAAAATGCGCCGACATCTATTAGTGCTCATGGCCGCGGTTTCCTTGTGTTGGATTGGATCGAGTCGCCGGAACGGAACGCCAAGTCCGCCAGGCTGGTTAGTACCTGCGTCCGCGACAGGATGTCTGCCGAGCGGGCTTGGGCGAGAAGCTTCTGGGCCGCGGTGACGTCCAACAGGTTGCGAACACCGTAATCGTAGGATTCAAGAGCGGCGGCATAGGACTGGGTGGCGGAACCAGCAGCGCGGTGGCCGCCTCGCGCTGGCGAAAGGCGGTGTTCAAGTTCGAATAGGCGGTCCAAACTTCGTCTTCGATGCTGTCGCGCGCAGCGCCAACCTGCGACTCGGCCCCGCGGATCTCTGCTTCTGCCTGCATCAGGCGGCTTCGACGCGCGCCTCCGTCAAAAACGGTCCAGTTTAAGCTCAGGGCCAGTCCGCCGGTTAAGTCGGCTGTATGTCCCACCGCAACGTTTGCTGTTGCAGGTAAAGCGATTGAGCGCTCGGGTTGGCTCTGAAATTCAAGCTGGGATAGTACGCAGCCCGCGCCTCCTTCCGCTGCGCCTCCGCCACGCGGACGCCGGCCACCTCAGCCTGGAGGTCTGGCCGCTGGTCCAGAGCGCGATTCATCGCCCGCTCGACGGTCTCGCCAATCGACTCGGGAGTGGGTACTTCGCTCAGCGGCTCGACGCGAATCATGGTGGCGGCAGGAGCTCCCAAAGCCGTAGCTAAATCACCCCGAGCGTTTTCCTCCGCGCCTAACACCGCCTGCAGATCGTATTGCGATTGCGCGGTCGCACTCCGCGCCTCCAAAACGTCGGGCAGAGTCGCCAGACCATTCTGTAGCCGCTCCTCCGCGGCTTGTTGCACCGCCTCCGCATTGGCCAAACTTGCTCTTGCGGCGGTGTCCTGGGCTGACGCATTCAGCAGGCGATAATAGGCCTGCTGAACCTGAAAGATGAGTCTCCGGTGAACGTCGTTAAAACCGAAGTTCGTTGCCAATACTCGCGCGCTCTCCGCGGCGATTCGGCCGCGACGGGCCCCGAAGTCAAAAATTGTGTAGTTGAGATCCAGTGACACCTGATCCGCCGTATCCGTGTGGCGGTAGAACCGGGTGCCAAGCGGAACCTCCTCGCGATCCACACCCGAGAGCGCCACAGCCGATATGGTCGGATATAGTTCGCTGCGCGCGATTCCAAGAGCTGCCCCCTGGGCGATGGCGTTTTCCCAAGCGACACGAGTCTCGGGATTGTGGGCTTCAGCCAGATCGATCAGTTCCGCCAGGGAGTACGCCTTGTCGGGCTCGATAGGAAAAGCCGGTTGACGAAAACGCTTCTCATCGTTTGTGATTCGCCGTTCGTCGGAGCTGTGCCACGGACGATCAGGCGACGCCGGCGGACTTTGAGCGAAGACGGGAATGGCGGCCATCAGAATCACAAGGAGAATCGTTTTTCGAGCCGGACCTTCGATGTCAAGGAGTGCGAAGACAATGCGAGCCTTTTTTTGAGAGCTCTCAAGCAACACTCCGGTTTGAGAACAGCAAATCTGCTCCACTCGCAATATTCCTGCATTCCCCACAAATACCGGCGAGTCGAGCAATCAGCTCGATTGAGGGAGCCCGAGCTACGGCGATGATGTCGGTGATCGGCATTCCGCCAGCGATCCCTCCTCGCGTAACCTCTTTGGCCGGCGGACTCCACGTCATAAGACGCAACCGACGCTCGATCGTAATCGGTCAGGTGGATCGACGCTTGCAGATGCACGGCACATATGCCCCAGCAAGGCTCTGTGACCGAAGGCGCACAAATCAACATCGGGGCTGTCACCTCGAGCCAGCGGGATCGGCTGCGGCTACAAATCTGGAATCTGCGCTTGACTCAAGACGCATCAGCGGGGTGAGCCGCCCGGGACCCCAAGATCAATATCGCTCAGGCGGCTGTGCCGCGCATGAGCTATCAGCTCGCCCTCAGCGGTTCGAGCGCACTGCGACTCCTGCCGCCGCCGCGCACCTCACTCGTGACATTCAGCATGAACGATGACCCGTACGCGAGAATAGACGTCTGCGTGCCCGTCGCCTGAGAAATTACAGGCTAGTTCGCGGCTCCCGCGGAACGCTGACCGCCGGATGCCAATTGGATAAGCCTCCGTTGACGACGATCCGCCCGCTGAGCCTTCCGGCGCAACATCATAACCGCGACTTTGCCAATCGGATAGCGGGCGAACTGCGCGGTCCACCGGAAGCTACGGTTCGACGAAGACGGCTGGAGCGCACCGGAGCCAGCGTCCTTCAGGCAGCAGCGTCCTGCGCAACCCGTTGGACTTCCCTGATAAGACCGGTCTCCACGTCGAAAACAAAACCCCGCACAGGAACATCTTTGGCGATCCACGGATGCGATCTGACCTTCTTGATCTGTTCCCGTGTGTTCTGTTCAGGGTCCTTGTAAGAGAAGAAACGCATAGGAGCTGGCGATGCGTCGCCGGTTAAAGCAGTGAGTTTCGCGTTCAGCTCATCGTCGGTGAACGTCGTGAATCCGCAGCCGGTGTGATTGAGGAGCATGATCTCCTTCGATCCGAGGACACGGGTGGAAACGACAAGCTCTCCGAGCACATCTTCAGTCACCGCAGGTCCGCCGGTTCGGATAACGTCGATATCGGCATGCGGCAGCCCCAGGATTCCAGGGAGATCTGAAAGTCTGGGATCCATGCAGGTTACAACTGCGATCTTGGGGGTTGGATGCCCGCCAAGTTTTCGATCGTACTTCTTAGCATACGTGTGGTTTGCTTTTAGCGCTTTGTCGATAAGACTCATCGTAAATCTCCATATTGGGTAGTGAGGTTGGCCAGAAGACCCTGTGCGGGTGCAACCCCCGACCACGTGAATCACTGATTGCAAGTGCGGGGCCTTCCGGGCAGCACGTTCTTGGCTCGCAAACTTGCCGCCGCTACAGCATCTGGAAGACGCTCGCCGGTTTCAGGACGGCCCGGGATCGGCAGTTGGCGAATATCCGACGCGGCATTTGGTCGGCTGTCAATCTGCTTTCATCTGCCTGCAGAGCGCATGCGATGATCGCCAGTTTGGATTCTGGCGGGGACTTGCTTCACAGATCGATGACAACATCACGAATCGGTTGTGAGCAGCAAACCAGAATATTGCCTTCAGCGGGTCTGTCGAGCGGCTCTGGTCCGTAGGCCACCGCTCCCGAAACCAAACCGCTCTCACAACTGTGACACACACCACTCCGGCACGCCCAGCGGACCGGAACGTCGCACGCTTCGGCCAGTTCGAGAATGCTCTGGTAGACCGATGCGTTCCAGTGTGCGGCGATGCCGCTTCGCGCGAACGACACCAACGACCCGGTGTTGGTATCGCCCACGGGCGGATGCGGATTTCGTTTTACCGCGCCGACCACACCAGGACTCTTCGATTCACTGCCGTTGAAGATCTCGATGTGAATCCGTTCCGGCGGGACGCCATAGCCCGCAAGTGCCGCCTTCATATCCGCCATAAAGGCAGCCGGTCCACAAAGGTAAACGTCCGCTTCTCGCGGGATGCCGACCTCTTCGAACACCGATCGCGACAAATGACCGGCGGCATCGAAATCCTCGCCCAACTTGTCGAACGAGGCCGGTTTGCTGTAGCAGACATAGCTTCGGCCGTGCGGGAAGGCGAGCATCAGGCGGCGGACTTCGGCGGCAAAGGGATGATGTTCGCGATCTCGAGCTGCGTGGAGCCATAAGACTTGCCGGGCCGACCGGGCCGCCGCCAACGCGTGGAGCATCGCCAGCACCGGTGTCGCCCCGATCCCGGCGCTGAGGAGGACGACCGGTCGCTCTCCGGCTTGCAGAATGAAGCTGCCGCGAGGGGAACTGACGTCGAGAGCATCGCCAACTCGTACACGATCCCGCAGCCACGTTCCAGCCACACCGCTCGGCTCGATCTTCACGCTGATTCGATAGCGCTCGGCCGAGACAGGACCTGAGAGCGAGTAACTGCGAAAAATCGGAGCCCCTCCGGCGGTCGGCTGAAGCCGAAGGACGATGTACTGGCCCGGCTGAGCCGTCGGCAGCGGCTGACCGTCCAGACTTTGCATCGTCACCGAGAGGACGTCCGCAGACTCCCGATCAATCGACGTCACCGCGAGCCGGCGAAATCCGGTGCGGCTGGATGCGCGGCTGCTTCCGGCATGAGACCTGCATTTCCACCGGTTGGGTTCCGCAGCAATGCCTCGAACGAACCGTGCCATCCCGGCGAAAGCGCCTCGATTCGCAATGCACGTTCCAACAGCCGTGCGGATGATTCGGGAAGTAGAGAAGCGCATTGATCTCAGCGACCGTCATTCGCTCCTTGGCCTCCCCCACCTTCACGATTTCGTCGCCCGCGCCCACTTCGCCTTCCTCAAGAACGCGGAAGTAGAATCCAGGACGGCCACTGGAGGTCAGCAGCGCCGCCATTCGGGGCTCGTTCATCCGAATGCCAACGCGATAGCAGGTAACTCGGGGTTGCGTGACTTCGAAGAGTGCGCTCCCGATCCGATACCGGTCGCCGATGCACACCGCATCATCGGGCAAGCCTTCGATTGTGAAATTTTCGCCGAATTGTCCGAAGGACTTCGGATCGCCCAGGTCGGGCCTCTTGAGTTGCTCCTGCCAGTAATGATACGACTCGATCTGGTACACAAAGACGGCGCGCTGTTCACCTCCGTGTCCCTCTAAATCTCCCTGACCGTCTCCGTCCAGATTGAGCCGGCCGACCCGACACCGGCCATGCACCGGATTTTTCCAGATTCCGGTGTGCACGGTGCGGCCCTTCCACTCGATGTCGCGTGGGAGACCGACGTTCACTGACAGTAGCCGAGCCATAGATGCAAGTCAGCCATTTCACTGGCACGTCTGATTCCAGATGCACCATGGTGTAACACTCCAGAGGTCCTGATTTTCGGCCGTCGCGACAGGCTTATCGAACATGACAGGCAGGAGGCCAGCGGGGCGAAAATGCCGGACACTATCAGCAAGCGATTGGCATGCAAGATTGGATCTTTCAAGCAGCCAACGTCCGCTGTAGTACCTCCACGGGCATGCATCACCGGTGACGCTGGTTGTAGGACTGGGCAGCTGGGAACACGACCTCAGGGGCATACTTCACGAATGAGCTGAACCTTCGCGATTATTGAGTGTAAACCGCTACTCGTTAGAGACGTAAGACACAATAGGCCGGGTCGACTGTCCGCGAACATCGTGAACGCATCCTGCGAGCAGCGTGGTCCAGTGAGTCGGATCGCATGACAGTGGAATGTGTCCATGCCCGTGTCACCACTTCCCGTTGTGAGCGCCTGCGTCGACGTGCAGCACCTCTCCTGTGACATGACGAGCTTCCGTTAGATAGACGATCGCGTCGACAATGTCGGCAATATCGGGTATCTCGCCCATCGGCGAAAGGCTCTTCAGAAACTCGCTGGAATCATTCGCGTGCATAGGCGTATTAACGACTCCCGGAGCGACGGCGTTGAACCGTATGCCTTCCTTCGCGTACTCCATGGCGAGGCTCCGCGTGATCGCCTCGAGTCCGCCTTTCGTGACCATGGCGAGCGAAGCGTTAATGCCCGCGATAGGATGCTCAACCATGGCGCTGGTCACACAAGTGACGCTCCCGCCACTGTTTTGCATCAGCATTTGCTTGACGGCAAGCTGCGTGATATTGATATAGCCCTGCAGGTTCGTTCCGGACAGCTTTTCGAAATCCTGTGCCGTGTATTCCGTAAACGGTTTCGTGAAGAAGATGCCCGCGTTATTGACGACACCATCTATCGAGCCAAAAGTCTCTATTGCCGTCGAAGCGATCTCGCGGGCGGTCGAAGGGTCGCCGATGTCGCCTCGTACCACAGCCAGCCGATCCGTCGCAGCGAAGGTGGATGCTGTGATGTTCAGCGAGTTGGCGACTACGTTATAACCACGCTCGATAAAGGCGTTCGTAACGCCAGCGCCAATTCCTTTGGCCGCACCGGTCACGATCATCGTTTTGCGTTTTGTCTGCATTGTGTTCGGCGACTCCTTATCGTTCCGGCAGAACTGCTTGCACTATGACACTAGCGCTCGACACCGAAGAGGCCGAGCTCCCGACGCGATGAGGCCATCGACGCTGTATCGACCCGGCCCAGAGAAGATCAGCCAAACGAGGATCAAATGTATAACACCTCGGGGAGGTATAAGAAGTCGTCAAGCCAGGCGAGGAAACCGCTCGCCTGGATAGTGTGGATCGAAGTGGTGGCGATCGCGACGATCATGTCTCCCGTGAGCATAGCGGCGCACACGGCGTGAGGAGCCCTAGCGCCAGGCCCGCCCCGCACGCGAATTCGACCGTGGCGACGAAGAGCGCAGTTGCGTGCGGGAACGGGATGTGTATTTGGACCATGGTCTTCTCAAGCACGCGGAACTGGGCTTGTACGAACAGCTTGGTTCCGCCGGAAATACAGAAAAAGATGCCGATCAGGACGCGGGCCGCAGTCATTGGCATCCATTCCCCGGCGCGGAGCATCGTCAATGCGCTCTGGATCACGTGCGTCATTCAACAGCCTCCCCAAATAGCTTCGCTAACCCACAGCCACTCCGCCAGCCTTGGGATCGTTCTTGCGAACGATGAAGGCGAGCAGAAACATGATGCTCGCCGCGATGGTCAGCACCCAGAAAATATCGATGTAAGCGAGTGTCTCTACTTGTCCTCCCATAGCTCGGTAAAGCAGACCGTAGGCCCGCTTGGGCGCGTCGGCAACGCTCGACGCCGGAGTGCACCAGTCGCAGGCTCAAAGCTTTGACCTGGTTCTGAAGAGACAGATCGAACCGAGTGGTATGCTGCGACAGCACCACCTGGTGAACTTGCGCGCGCCGCGCCAACAGCGTCGTGACCATGGAGGTTCCCACGCTGCTGCCGATATTGCGCATGAAGTTGATGATGCCGGCCACGCTATTGGCTTTTTCGGCGGGCATCCCGATGTAGCCCGCCATTGTTACGGGAACAAACAGAAGGCCGAGGCCCACGGATTGAATCAAACGCAGCACGGTAGCCGACTGGAAACTGATCAACGTATCCAGCTGCACTGTGGAGACATACATCCCGATCGCCAGCGCCAGCCAGCCCGCGGCGATGATGTATTTGGCTGGATATTTTCCGGCCAGCATGCCCACGATGGGCATCAGCGCTAGTACCACCGCGCCGCCGCCCGACAGAACCAGCCCGGCATTTTCCGCCGTGTATCCCAAGACGGTCTGGAGAAATTGCGGCATCGTCACCAGTGCGCCGAATAGCAGAACGCCGAAAATAAACATCATGACGTTGGCAGTGGCGAAGTTGAAGTTCTTGAACAGATGCACGTCGATGATGGGTGTCTTATGACGCCACTCCCAAATAACGAGACCAACCAGACAGACCACCGAGACGATCACCAGGCGGGTGATAAACGGGGAGCCGAACCAATCATCTTCCTGTCCCTTATCGAGCACCACTTGAAGCGCTCCCACGCCCAAAGCAAGCAGCGAGATACCAATAAAGTCGACGCTCACGCCTGCCCTCTTCGTTCGCCGCAGGAACGGCGGATCTTCTACCAGGCGCATGACCAGGAATATCGGCCAGAATTCCTACCGGCAGGTTGATGAAGAAGATCCAGCGCCATGAATAGTTATCGGTGATCCATCCGCCCAGTGTCGGTCCGATGGTGGGCGCCATGATCGCCGTGATTCCGTAGAGCGCAAACGCGAGGCCCCGCTTCTGCGGCGGGAACGTATCGGCGAGGATGGCCTGCGCCATGGGCTGGAGTCCGCCGCCACCGGCACCCTGGATAACGCGAAAGAGGAGCAGCATGTTCAGGCTGGTGGCGCTGCCGCAGAGGACCGAAGCCACTGTAAATATGAAAATGCAGACGATGAAGAAGCGTTTTCGGCCGAACAGGCTGGCCAGCCAGCCGCTGATCGGAAGGACGATGGCATTGGACACCAGATACGACGTGAGCACCCAAGTGCTCTCGTCGTTGCTCGAACCGAGGCCCCCCGCCATGTATGGCAAAGCCACATTGGCGATGCTGGTGTCGAGCACCTCCATGAACGCGGCCATCGCGACCACCACGCCGATGAGCCAGGGATTGAATTTCGGCCGCCACGGGAACGCTCTGGCGCCGAAAGCACGTCGGCGCTATTGGACATAGACTTTCGGCTCCACGGACATGCCGGGTCTCAGCCGGTGGTCATCGTTTTGGTTGGGATCGATATCGATCCGGACAGGGAGGCGCTGCACTACCTTCACGAAATTTCCCGTGGCATTTTCCGGCGGTAGCAAGCTGAGCAGCGAACCGCTGGCGCCACCGATACCGGTGACTCTACCTTTGTATTCACGGCCGTAAGCATCCACACTAAACGTGACTCGCTGGCCCGCTTTCATATGGCGTAACTGGGCTTCCTTGAAATCCGCCGTGACCCAGATGTCATCCAAAGGTACAACTGCCATCAACTCCTGGCCCGGTGAGACGTTGCTGCCTACCTCGACGCTCTTCTTTTCGATGATGCCGCTTACCGGAGCGACAATCGTGCAGTAGCTGAGATTCAGCCGGGCCTGGTCGACCAGCAGCGCGTTTTTGAAGCACCTGGGCTTCGGACGTTTTGGCGCGCGCCTGGCTGATGGCGACCTGTTGCGGCGCGGTCAGCGCGGATTGGATGGAAGCATCCGCCTGCTCGATGCGGGCATTGGCCTGGTCGACGGCGCTCTGCGCGACGCGGATATTGTCCTCGGCTTCGGCGACCGCTGCCCGGCGTGCGTCTACGGTCGCGTTCGCGGAATTGGCGTATGTTAACCGCCGTATCGTAGATCTGCTGCGGAAATTTCATCCTTGTCCACCAGCATTTTGTACCGAACCACATCGTCCGCAATCTTCTTGTAGGTTGCCTCGGCTTCGCGCACATTGGCCTGGGCGGTAATCAGACGCGCCCGGGCCGCGCTCAACTGGCGCTGGGCGCCCAGCAACGCCGCGTACCGCGTCCACTTTGCCGGAACGCGTCGAGGTCAACTGGCTGCTGGTGGTGGTCGAGGTAACGGGTACATCGGTGCGATAGCCTTGGTAGCTTGCCTCGGCGGCGGCCAGATCCGCCTCGGCTTGAGCGAGCGCGACAGTGTAGTCCTTGGGATCGATACGGGCCAACACGTCGCCGGCTTTCACGTAACGCTCATTGTCGACGGGCACATCCAAGACGTAGCCGTTGATCCGCGCGCTGATCGCGTTGATGTGCCCATCGACTTGAGCGTCATCGGTGTCTTCGTACGCGCTGAAATACTTCCAGGCGTAATAAGAGCCGGCGGCCACCGCGGCCAAGGCGATCAGCAACACAATCGCGCGAACGAGCGTTTTACGTCCTCTACGTGGGCTGGCGCCTCGGGGCGGAGGGAATCGGCTGGCCGCGTGCTTGCGGCTGGGCTTTCGGTTGTTGTGACATCAGGCATGGCTACTTTACCTCCATGAATTTCTGAATCCGTTGCTCGGTGGACCCCAGGGCGCGCGCGAGTTCGACCTTCGACAGGTTGTGGGCGTACAAGGCGGAGATCAAGTTGTCGTTGGCGACGGCAACCGATCCCTGGGCTTGCACAACCTCAATGGTGTCGGTGACTCCGGACGCGAAGCGGTCTTGGGCTTGCGTTAGGGTCTGGTTCGCGAGGTCGAGATTGCTCCTGGCGACTGCTACCTGGTCGGCGGCCGACTGGATGTCAAGCAAAGCCGCCCGGACTTGATAATCGATCTGGCCGCCAAGATCGGCTAGCTCATCCTGCCGCTGCTTCAACGCCGCCCGGGCTTGAATGATGTCGCCGCTGATTCGGCCACCGTCGAAAATATTGAATTTGGCAGCAGCTTGAAACGTGAACGTTCCGTGGGAATTGTTGAGCGTCGTTCCGACATCGCCGTAATCCGCGGCAACGCCCAGGTTCGGGTAGCGCTCGGCGCGAGCAGCACTGACGGAATTCTCGGCGGCGCGCACGGAGGCTTGGGCGCTCTGGAAATCCGCGCGCTGTTCGTAAGCCGTGCGCAGAGCCTGATCCGGAGTCATCGCAGCCAGCGGCGAGTAGGGTTCTGTATCGGCGATCGTAAGCTGTTGGCCCGGCGGCAGGCCGATCACCCGTCCCAAAGCCAACTTGTCTTTGGCGACCTGATTGTTCCTGCGCGATCAGTTGCTGTTGTTCCTGCTGCAGCTCGACGTGAGCCCGAAGCACATCAATCGCCGCCGTCGTCCCGGCGCGTTTCTGGTCGGCGGTGCGGTCGTAGATGGCCTGGTCGGTTTCCACCTGCGCCCGTAAGGCTTGCACCCGGGAAGAACCGGCAATCACCAGCAGGTAGGCGTTGGCCACGGACTGCACCACTAAATCGCGAGCGTCTTTGAACGAGAGTTGAGCGGCGCGCTCGCCCTCTTTGGCGGCGCGATAGCTCTTGCGGAGGCTGTAATCAAAGACGCTAAAGGAGGCGTAAGCGCGCGCATCGGTATAGTGGAACGGGCCGACGATCGTCGGAGTCGAAAAGCGCCGGGAAGATGGAAGTTGATCCCGCGGGTTTGCAGGTCTATTTGCTGGACGTTCTCGCTTACCTCCCCGGTCACTTGCGGCAGGAGCGCGCTCAGGGACCGCAGCCGCTCACCTCGCGCGGTTTCGCTCACCTGTCCGCTGAGTAGCAGACCGAGGTTGGTTCGCAGGCCGCGATCGATCGCATCACGGAGTGTCAGCGAGACGGGAGTGGGAGAAGCTACCCCCGTCGGAACGCTGCCTTGAAACTGAGCTTGTTGTCCAAAGAGTGCTGAACCGGCGAACAGGGCTACACAAGCACCGATGAGCCAGTACGTCCATCCCCTGTCCTTGACGTGAGCGAGACTGATCATGATGACTCCTTATTGTTCCCGGCCAAGCGCCGAGCTCTTAGCGGCTAAGCAGCCTTCCGAGCTGCGAGCAATTCCATCAGTGCCTTGGCCGCGACAGTCGACGAAGCCGGATTCTGGCCGGTCACGACTCGACCGTCAACTACCGCGAAGGGCGCCCAGTCGGCCGCCTTCTCGTAGATGCCGCCGATTCTCTTCAGCTCGTCTTCAACCAGGAAAGGCACGACGTGGGTCAAATTGACTGCGGCTTCTTCGCCATTGGTAAAGCCGGTTACACGCTTGCCTTTGACGAGAGGCTCGCCCTGATACATCACGCGATGGAAGACAGCCGCCGAATGACAGACAGCGGCCACGGGCTTGCCGGAGTTGTAGAAAGACTCGATCAACGCGATGGAATCGGGGTTATCGACGAGATCCCACATTGGACCGTGGCCTCCCACGTAAAATATGGTGTCGAAATCCTCCGATTTCATGTCGGAGAGCTTCACTGTCTGAGATAGCTCCTTCTGTGCCTCCGTATCCTGCTTAAACCGCGTCATCGCGGGAGTTTGATTCTCCGGCAAATCGCTCTTTGGATCGATCGGGGGCTGTCCTCCTTTTGGCGAAGCCAGCGTCAGTTCGACACCAGCGTCCCGGAAGACAAAGTACGGGGCCGCGAATTCCTCCAGCCAAAAGCCGGTCTTGCGGCCAGTGTTGCCCAATTGATCATGCGACGTTAGCACCATCAGTATTTTCATGTTCGTTCTCCTTTGTTCGCTATTACGCCGACTGCGAGCACTCTCGTAAACGCAACTCGGAACCACGACGAAGGTATAGAAACGAAAGACAGAAGCGGGGACTGGCTGGTGTCTTCCGTCAATGCTCCGACACTGACTGCCGTCACCTCCTGCCTATGTCCCGCGTATCTTTGAGATACTAGCGGAGATACACGCGGAACGCGTGGAATCAGATCTGCAACGGATCAAGGAGGCATTTGATGGCGACGGCTTTTATCAATCAATGTCGGGCTTCCTCGTGACGTGGCATGGAGGGGCGAGAAAGTCCACACCGCGATTTGGAAGCAGCCAGTGCAGGGCAGGATTGCAGTCCGTCGTTTGAATGTGGAAGGCGATGGACAAGGGGATCTCGCTGGGCATGGAGGCGAGCACCGCGCGGTGATGGTGTATCAAATGGACGCTTATCGCTACTGGGAGGCTCAGCTCGGCCGCAACGATTTTTCATTCGGACAGTTTGGTGAGAACTTCACAGTAGATGGCTTACCCGATGATGAGGTTTGCATCGGCGATCGATACCGCATTGGAAGCGCGCTCTTCGAGGTCACTCAGCCGCGCGTCACATGCTATCGCGTGGGTATCAGAATGGCAGAGCCGGCATCTCTCCGCCTGCAGCTCTACCCGGACAGTTTGTGGTTCTCCTGTTGCTGCACAACACCCAAC
>CAWFQW010000006.1:0-838549 GCA_963818065.1 Bryobacterales bacterium
CCGCAAGAGCCACGAGTTAGGCGGCTCGAAAACGTTTCTCGCGATTGACGACGCCGACAACAAAACTATTCTTGGCTTCTACAGCCTGAGTCCAGCCTCGATTGGCTATGCCCGAACGCCGGAGATCATACGGCGCGGGCTGGCACGTCATGACGTACCCGGCTTCCGCTTGGCGCGCCTGGCTGTAGATCGCCAGTTGCAGGGGCGGGGAATTGGCGGACAACTTCTGCTAGCTGCGGGCAGACGCTGCCTCTTGGCGGCGGCGGAAGTTGGCGGAGTGGTGCTTCTCATCGACGCCAAGAGTGAAAGAGTAGCCGGATGGTATGCCAGCTATGGCGCTGTTCCGTTGCTGGACGCCCCTTCATCTCTGCTGCTGCCGCTCGCAACAATCGAGGCCGCGCTTAAAAAAGCCGGGAAATACTGAGATCACCTCAGCCTGATATCTTTGAAAAATGAGGCTCCTGATCATCGGCGGCACCGGCTTCATCGGTCCGTTCGTGCTGAAAACGCTGGCTGCTGACGGGCACCACTTGGCTGTCTATCATCGCGGAGTCTCGCGTCCATCGCTACCCGCGGGAACACGCGAGATCCTAGGCGACCAGCACGATCTCGCCAAATCTACGCCCCAGTTCCGCGATTTCTCCCCCGACGTTGTCGTGAACTTCATCCTCGCTGGTGAACGTCAAGCCAAGACCATGATGGACGTGTTCCGCCGAATCGCAAACCGCGTTGTGGCGCTGAGCAGCGGCGACGTCTACCGCGCCGCCGGAATCCTGCATGGCACCGAGCCCGGCCCGCTCCAGCCCATGCCGCTCACTGAAGAATCCGATCTGCGCACGAAAGGCCAGACCTATCGGCCAGAGGTAATGGAATCGATCCGCAAGAGTTTGCCCTGGGTGGATGACGACTACGACAAGATTCCAGTGGAACGCGCGGTAATGAGCGATCCGGAACTGGCAGGCACAATCCTCCGCTTGCCGATGGTGTATGGCCCGGGCGATCCGTTTCATCGGCTGCATCCATACCTGCAGAGAATGGACGACGGACGGCTGTCGATTTTGATTCAGGAGGACGCTGCGGAATGGCGTGCCCCGCGCGGCTTCGTGGAAAATGTAGCTGCCGGAATTGCGCTGGCGGCCACCGCACCCCAGGCCGCCGGGCGTATCTACAATTTGGCCGAGCCGCAATCGTTTTCCGAATTGGAGTGGGCTCAGCAAATCGCGCGCGTTGCGGAATGGACGGGTTCCGTGCTCCCGGTGCCCGTGGATCTCACGCCCGCGCATTTGAAACTTCCGTACAACTCGGCGCAGCACTGGATCATGAGCAGCGCAAGAATTCGCCAGGAACTGGGCTACGCCGAACCCGTGCCGCTCGACACCGCGCTTGCCCGAACCATCCAGTGGGAGCGTGCCAATCCGCCGGGCGAGATTGATCCAAGCCAGTTCGATTACGCCGCCGAGGATGCGGCGCTCGTCAGGCTTCGCGTGGCCGAAAGGATCGCGCTCTCGGGAGCCTAGTTGTGATTCACTTGACCGGATGAAGAATTAACTTCTGCATGCGCCAATTCAAAAGCTCGGCAGCGTAGATTTCATTCTCGGCCGGACACGCCAGCTCGTGAACCCATCCGAACTGCTTCAATTGGTGGCCCATGCCGCCGAAAACGCCGACGACCTTGCCGTCCAGCGTCAGCTTATATATCCGCCCCGGATATCCGTCCGCGCTGTAGAGATATTGGGTCGGCCCGGGCGTGATGCAGATGGCCCACGGCGCTCCGTTTTGCATAGCTAAATTCGCTGGCGGTGCTCCTACTGTCGCCGGTGGTTGCGGCACCGGCGCATTGCCCATCCACATGTGGACCACGGGTGGAACCGGCACGTCGATGGTCATCTCGCGCAGGAATTTTCCGTCAGAATCGAAAACTTGGATGCGCCGATTCCCGCGATCGGCCACGTAGATGTTGCCCTGCGCGTCCGAAGCGATGCTGTGCGGCGTATTGAACTCGCCCGGCCCGGTGCCAGGGGTGCCCCATTGCTTCACCCAATCGCCGTTCTTGTCGAACTTGGCGACCCGCGAGTTGACGTAGCCATCGCTGATGAAGATGTCGCCCGCCGGATCCCAGGTGACATCGGTCGGCTGCCGGAACTGGCCGTTGATCGCTGGACGTGGCTTCTCCCCCGGGCCCAAGCGCTTCCAAGGCTCCGCGCCCTCATCCGAGGCTTCTTTTTTTCGCCCGAACACCATCACAACACGGCCCTCGGGATTGAATTTGATCACCATGTCCGAACCTTTATCGATGGCCCAGAGATTGTCGTCCTTATCGAAGCGAATCGCGTGCGCGAAGGACCAGGCGTAGAGATTGTGGCCGATCTCCCGTATGTACTTGCCGTCCGGACCGAACTCCAAAATCTGCGCGGCAGTGGCTCCATAGGCCGGTCCAGTGGTGTTGCCTCGCGAAAAGACGAACACATGCTTCTTCGAGTTCACCGCGACGCCCGAGACCTCGCCCAGATACAGGTCCGGCGGAAGCTTCAGGAAATTGGGAACCGAATCGTAGGGAATTTCCGGGACCTGTGGTCCTAGGTCATCGCCGAACGCGGCGGCAGCCAAGCAAGCAAGCGATAGGATCAACCAGCGTGTCATAAATTCCTCCAGTACCGAGAGCTACGATATCAAAACGGCATCAGCCATCGCACAATTTGCATTGGCAGCGGATACAACCACCACAATCCCGCGTTCCCTTCGAGGTAATACGTTGGAACCAGGAAGGAAATCGCTGCACTGATCGCTGCTATGCCCTCAATCCGTTTTGGCTCCTCGCTGCTGCTAAGCGCGGCCAGGGCGACGAAGACCGCCGGCAAGCAGTATGCCATGCTCCGCGTAACATCGGCGACCGCCAATGATGCCACCATCATCCCCGCCAGCACGGCGCAAAATGCTGCAAACGCCAGATAGCTCTTCTGCCTGAATAATGTGGCCAAGCCGAGTGCGACGAGAATCCAGCCTCCGCCCAGACCAGTCCAAATGGCGAGTGGAATCACGTTGATTTGTTGCGCAAGCACGGAGAGTCCCACTCCGCTGGTGGACAGAATATACGAATGCGTTGCGGTTAAATATGCCCTGGTCCCGAGATACGCCGCGGCGGCCACAATCACGGCAGCGGGTTTACCCGTCAAGAAACGCCGGATGCCGCTGTTCTGGTATGCGTATAACAGGAACACAAACGACGAAGCGATCAGAGCTCGTTCATCGGTCCAAGCGGCCAGGAACAGAAAAGCAGCCGCGAGTAGCGATGATGACGTCGCGAATGCCGCAACCAATAGGCAAAGAGCCAGCGCGTCGTAGTAGCCTCCCCGCAACTCATGAAAGGCTGCTTCACCAGGCCACGCGCAGGCTGTCGTAAGACAAACGAAGAGCGCTACTCGCTTGCTGTCGCTGAGAGTGAAGGATACTTTCAGGACCAGATACAGAAGAACGATTCCAACCAGAGCAAAAAAGATCAGCAGCTCAAGTTCATGTAGATGGAAGACGTGGGCCAAAATCGGCACGGTCAAGCGAAACGTCAGATTGCTCTCGTGGGAGCCGGCGGGGAAGAGTTTGGCGGTGTCAATGAAAGGATGATCGAATTTGATCTGAATATCGCGCCAGGTTGACTGGTGAAAATTCGTCCCAAGTGCGTCGTAGCTCGGAAATGCCCGGAAAAGGGATATGGCCAGGACGCCGCAGAGGGCTTTCACCTTCCAGAATGGCCCCGATAGTATCCTCTCGATTCCGGCGTTAAAGAGGTCGCGAAGCTTTTGATATAGGTGCTCAATGGTGCTGCTCTCCCCGGAGCTCATGGGACGGGATCGAGACTAACCGAGGTCGCCACGACGCCCAGCTCGCGCGCGTCGCCATTGATGTTTACTGCCGCTTTGTCTAATCGAAAGTTCACTACGACGAAGTCCTGCTGAAGCGCCTCGGCAGGTACTGGAGCGGAATAGGTATAGATGCTCGATCGAGCGAAGACACGCGATGGGAGGGCACGGCCGGCAACGTCCGCCCTCAGAGTCATCGCTCCCAAGCGGTGAAGTTGTGAATCGGAAAGATAAAGCTTGAAGACCAACTCGGCGCCGTTTTGCGCGGAGCCTGGAGGAACTTTGAGCAAGACCGAAAAATTCTTCGCCGTCCAGCGCCAAGTGCCCGATTCAACCGAGTAAAAGCCGTTTAGCAGTTGGGGGGCATAGCCCAGATCACCCATGTTCACGCTACTGAGAACGCGAGGATTGGAGATCTTGCGGTACAGGTCAAACGATTCCCGTTCGAAAACGCCGGTCTGCCAGAAAGTCGAGCCTTCGAAATGCCGCGCGACCTGGTATCCCAGCAGCTCGAGAAGGTCACACCAGCGCTGCTTCCGCGCCACCTTCCGTGTAGCCCACCAGCACTTGGTCGCGTCGGGACGAAGTGAAAGCGCGGCGGGTTCATTGGCGGTGTTCTGCTTGGACCAATCCCAATAGCCTGGCCGCGCTCCATCGTGAAAATCGGAGTAAATGTTCGCTGAAAAATAGGGCTGCAGCGCAGTGGCTGGATATCCAACCGCGTACAGTCCGCCGGATGGCAAACCCTGTTGGCGCAAATACTGTGCCGCCGCCAGGCTGCCGGAATATGCATGGCTCCAGTCGTAAACTACCGCCCTGGCGGTCCAGTAGCATTGAAACGCGATGGCGATGGTGAGCGCCGCAACGGTGGGTGCAGTGATGCGCGTCTTGTAGGCTGAGATCCAGATTGCAAACACCCACGCCAGAAATAGTACTCCCAGGTGCCAGACCTGCGCGTATACGATCGTTCCAAACAGGCACAGGGCTCCGCTCGCCAGCACAAAGAACAACCATCCGCCGCCCCGCCACAGGAAGGGCCACGAGAGCGCGATCAAGACCAGGGACACGAGCCAGTAACCTGTGAAGGCTACTGAAAAGGTGTCCTGGCTACATTCGGAAAGAAAACCAGGTTCGCGAGGCCCCGATGCTCGGCGAAAGCGACGTCTTTCGCTGGCCACGCGCAAACCATGAAGAAGGCGAGCATGCACCAGTAAACAAACCCGCAGACTGCGAGCTTCAATCGCTCCGCAGCTTGGATCCGCCCCCACTGAAGCACCAGGGGCGCATAAAGAGTCACCCAGATGCAGGCCGATATCAGGAAGCCGTGCACGCTCACGCCCGCCAACAGGCACAGCAAGCACCGTCGTCAGGGCCGGCTTGCGCTGCGCCTGCGTGTAGGTGGCCGCGATGGCGAATAAGAGCGGCGCCACTAAAGCATAGCTGCGCGCTAAAACTGCATATTGGTAACAAAGATAGTAAGTAAATGGCAGCAGGATCCGAATGAAAAGCGGTAGCGGCGCGTATCGGAGCAACAGATACACCGCCGTCAGCCCCAGGATGCCTGAAACGAAGTTGTAGGCTGAATACGGAAGGCCCAGCCGAATCAGCGCATGCAGCAAGGTTTGCCAAAGGCCGGGCGTTCCTTCATAGTGCAGCAACCTGCCCCACAAATCGGCCAGGCTTGCGTCGCGGCCCAAGCAGCCAGCTCTGCGCCTCGTCGGCCCAAGGCTCATGAAAATGAATCGTCAGCGCCACCAGCAGTGCGTAAGCCACTCCGGCGATATAGAGCGAGGCATGCGGACGGGCCTTCGCGCGGGCTTGGACTGAGGACTCCAGTGCCGGGGCGTCACTTCTTATAGCCGTCTCTGGCGACATCCGTTTGGTTCAATTTTAGACGCTCAGGGACGGAAGTGTTAACAAAAAACTCGAAACTTTGCGCTCCCCTGGCTTCTATGGTGAGATAAGTGAAGTATTCCTGTTTCCCAGCGAACCCTATTCGTCCGCTGTATCTCCATCTATGACGGAACCTTCCAGAGGAACTGCTGTGATTATCGGCGCTGGCCCAGCTGGTCTAACGGCTGCTCTGGAGCTGTTGCGCCGCAGCTCCATCCACCCATTAGTGCTGGAGAAGAGCGCCTACATGGGTGGCATATCGCGGACGGTGGCATACAAAGGGAACCGGATTGACATCGGCGGCCATCGCTTTTTTTCAAAATCGGACCGCGTGATGGATTGGTGGATGTCCGTGGCGCCCGTGGAGCGAACCAAGGAGACCGCGCACCGGCTGGCTTATCAGGGCCAGGAGCGGACGTTGTCTACGAACGGCCACGCTCCGGACGCCTCCGAGAGCGGTCTGGTGATGCTGGTCCGTCCGCGCAAGTCGCGCATCTTTTTTCTGCGGAAGCTGTTTCGATTATCCACTCCAGTTGAATCTTGCAACCCTGCGAAAGCTTGGCGCGTGGCGTACGCTCAAGGCCGGATTCAGCTACGTTGCCAGCGCGATGCGGCCCATACATCCCGAGAAGACGCTTGAGGATTTTCTGATCAATCGTTTTGGCCGGCATTTGTACGGGACCTTCTTCAAGAGCTACACCGAAAAGGTCTGGGGCGTGCCCTGCCATGAAATTAGCGCCGAGTGGGGAGCGCAGCGTATCAAGGGCCTATCGCTTCGCAAAGCCATCCTGCACCATTTCAAGAAGTTGGTGGGCGCCGGAAGGGGGAACGTTGGCCAGCCGGAGCATTTAGACCAGAGTGACATCAGCCAAAAGGATACCGAAACCTCTCTGATCGACAAATTTCTCTATCCCAAACTCGGCCCGGGCCAACTATGGGAAGAAGTGGCCGGCCGCATCACCGGGGAGGGCGGCGAGATTCTCACCGGCTGGACGGTTTGCGGCATACATACCTCGGGCGATCGCGTCACCGGAGTCCTGGCGCGCAGCGATAGCGGTGAACAACGCTTTTTCCCGGCGCAATACGTGTTCTCCACCATGCCCGTGAAGGAACTCATCCAGGCCTTTGACGTGCCGCCGCCGCGCGAAGTCCAGCAGGTGAGCGATGGCCTGCTGTACCGCGACTTCATCACGGTCGGGCTTTTGCTCAATCGCCTGAACATCAGCGATGATCAAAGCGGCCAGTTGCTGAAAGATAACTGGATCTATATCCAGGAGCCTGATGTTTTCGTCGGCCGTATGCAGATCTTCAACAACTGGAGCCCGTACCTGGTCAACGATCCGGACAAGGTGTGGATCGGTCTGGAATATTTCTGCTACGACACCGATGAGCTGTGGCGGAAGCCCGATCGGGAAATGATTGCTTTGGCTGTCCAGGAAGCCGAAAAGCTGGGGATCGTGGCGCCCGCCGATGTTCTGGACGCCACTGTGCTTCGCATGGAGAAGACGTATCCGGCCTACTTCGGCACCTATGATCGCTTTCCGGTGATTCGCGATTTTGTGGACCGCTATGAGAACCTCTTTTTAGTCGGACGCAATGGCATGCACAAGTACAACAATCAGGACCATTCCATGCTCACCGCGATGACCGCCGTGGACAACATCATCGAGGGACGGCGCGACAAGTCGAATATTTGGGCGGTCAACACCGAGATGGAGTACCACGAAGCCAAGGACGAGCTTCCCAACGAGGCCGAGCAGGAACGGGCCGCCACAGCCGTTCGCTGATTTCGCCTAGGCCCGGAGCTTTCTGCGAGAATGGAGCCGGGCCTGTTGTACGGGTGGTCGCTCGCTAGTGAGCTTTACTCGCTGGCGGGAGGAAAGTCCGGTCTCCATAGGGCAGCATGCCGGCTAACGGCCGGGGGGGTTCGCTCAAAGCGGATTTCACGGAAAGTGCCACAGAAAATATACCGCCGGAGCTTGGGCGCGAGTTCGAGTTTCGGTAAGGGTGAAAAGGTGCGGTAAGAGCGCACCGCGGGCGGAGCGATCTGTCTGGCAGGGCAAACCCCATGCGGAGCAAGACCAAATAGGGGAGGAGGAGCGGCCCGCTCCGTTCGACTTCCGGGTAGGTTGCTAGAGCTTGGCAGTAATGTCTCGCCCAGAGGAATGACCGCCGCCCTTCGGGGTACAAAAACCGGCTTATAGTCCAGCAGGTCCAATCGAAAGTCCGGAATTGCTCGCGGCCTCGCCGGCCGGGTCAAATTGGAGCGCAAAGGGCGTTTGGTGCCCGTTTTGCGCGGTCAAATTGGAGCGCAAAGGGCGTTTGGTGCCCGTTTTGCGCGGTCAAATTGGAGCGCAAAGGGCGTTTGGTGCCCGTTTTGCGCGGTCAAATTAGACGAGCCGTGAAGTGGAACGTGCTGCCTTCACCCTCCTCACTTTCTACCCAAATTCGTCCGTTCATCATCCGGACCAACCGGCTGGCGATAGTCAATCCTAGACCCGTGCCGCCAAATCTGCGGGTGTAGGAGCCGTCCACCTGGGTAAACGCCTCGAAGATCATGGCTCGCTTATCGGCAGGGATACCGATGCCCGTGTCCCGCACCGAAAAGTGCAGAGCATCGGTGCTGTCCGGTGAGCGCTCAATCGCGACAGAGACCTGGCCTTGGTCTGTGAACTTGATTGAATTCCCAATCAGATTAATCAGGATCTGCTTGAGCCGTTCTGGATCGCCTCGCACCAACGCCGGCACGCTCGCATTGATGTCGCTGACCAGGCTCAGTCCCTTGACGTCCCCCGAGACTTTTAAGACGCTCAGAATATCGACAACCAGATCGCGCAAGTCAAGCTCCGTCGTCTCCAGCCGCAGCTTCCCGGCTTCAATTTTTGAGACGTCCAGGATGTCGTTGATAATGACCATCAAAGATTCGGCGGAGCTCTTCACCAATGTCAGGTACTCGCGCTGTTCAGCGTCCAGATTAGTATCCAGCAGAACCTCGGTGAGACCGATGACTCCGTTCATCGGAGTGCGGATTTCGTGGCTCATGTTGGCCAGAAACTCGCTCTTAGCGCGGCTGGAGGATTCAGCTGCCTCCTTGGCGTGAAGCAGTTCCGCTTCAGCGTGCTTGCGTGCCGTGATGTCGACGGCATGACCGATGATGTGGTGCACTGTTCCGGACTGATCGCGCAGCGGCCGAAACGTAAAATCGATGATCACACGGCGTTGGTCAAGGTCGAGAACCTTGGTCTCGAAACGCACTACTTCGCCTTCCGCCGCGCGCATCATCATGTCTCGCACCCGAATTTTCTCCTCCGGATCGTACTTCCAACCCGGAGTTTCCCAGAACAGCTTGCCCAGGACCTCCTCCGGCTTGAGCCCGGCTTCCTCGAGCGACGCATCGTTGCAATCGACCAGTTTGCCATCCGGCGTGAAGAGGCCCACGAATCCCAGCAGGGAGTTCAGGATGTCGCGGAGCCGTTTTTCGTTGGCCGCCAGCTTGGCCGCCGACTCCATCCGGTCCGTCATGTCGCCGATCGCGCCGACGAAGCGAATGGGCTCGCCTTGCTCGTTGCGGACGATCCGGCCGCGCGAAACCACCCAGCGGTAGCTGCCGTCCCGGTGCTGGAGTCTCAATTCATCGAAGAATCTGTCCTTGCCGCGGTCCTCATGATAGCTCTCCACCGCCGCGGCCACTCGCGCGCGATCCTCAGGATGAATACGGGCGAAGAAAGACTGCATCTCGCTGGGCAGCTCGTCATCGCGATATCCAAGAATCTCCTTGTAGCGCGGCGAGAGATAGGAAGCCCCAGTTAGGAGGTTCCAATCGAAAATTCCCTCGTGGATGGCTTCCGTCACCAGAGCATAGCGCTCCTCGCTTTCTCGCCGCTGGGCTTCGGCCTGGATGCGCTTGGAAATGTTGCGCCCGTTCCACAGCAGGTGGGTGCAATTTCCCTGCTGGTCCAATACCGGCGAGGCGGATACCTCGAATGCGTCGCGTACTTCCGTCGGCGCGGCATCGAAGCGAACGGTCGTCCGTTCCTCAATCACCTGGCGATAGAGCGAGCGTCTGACCTCGATTTGTTCCGGGGACAATCCGGTCTCGGCCAGCAGATATTCAAGATCCCTGCCGATGAACTCAGCCGCGTCCCTGCCCATCCTGGACCGAAAGTTCTCAACCATGGCGCGATTCATAGCCTCAGTTACGAAGCGGCCGCCAGGCTCAACCCGATAGAGCGCTTGCAAATCCGAAGTGGAGTTGAAGATGACCTTCTGCAGAGCTTCGCTCTCCCGCAGAGCCGCTTCCGCCTGTTTTTGTTCCGTAATATCGAAACAGTAGCCGGCGATTTCCAGCGGATTGCCGGCTCGGTCCCTCACCAGCCGCATATCGTCGTGCGTCCAGCGATATTCGCCGCTCTTGACGCGGAAACGGTAGTCGTAACTGTGGCGGCCCTGCTCCACTACGCGTGAGAGCTGCCGAAGCACGCGCGGGGCGTCCTCTGGATGGAGATGTTCGGTCCAGAATCGTGGGTTGTGGAGGAAATCCTCGGGCTCGTAGCCCCACAGCGTTCTAACCCCCTCGGTAACGAAGGTGGTGGTGAACTCCCCTTCCGCCCTGCACGCATACATGGCGACTGGGCTGGCGTTCACCAGGGATTGAAGGCGCTCCAGATTCGTCCGACGATCTTCCAGCGTCTCCGCCAAGGATCTTAATGAGGTCTCCAATCGAACCTTTCTTATTGATAAATCGGCCAGTTGTAAGCAGGGCTTTAGGCATGATTCCCTAGACAGGCGGGTGTGTGGCATGGTGGAAGGAGTGCTGAAACCGTGGCCTTGGCTTCGAACCGCGCTGGATCACGGCACCCGCCAGCAGGTGACAAGGATGGGTCTTTTGTTCACCATGACCTGCGTGCTGGTCGCCCTGGCCGCGTTCGTTTCGGCCAACAATCTGCTTTTCCTGATATTGGCGCTGCTGCTCGCGACCATGATGGTCGCGGGATTTATCAGCCGCCTCTCGCTGGCCGGCCTGGAGCTGGAGTTCCTGCTCCCAGAGCACCTGTGCGCAGGGCGAAAGCTGATGGGCCGCATCGTGATTCGAAATACCAAACATTGGATGCCGTCATTTTCCATTCATTTGGCGGGGTCGAGCGACTGCGGGCTGGCGCTGCCGCTGTACTTCACCGTGATTCCGGGCGGGGCGCGGATGGAAGCCCCGGTAGAGCTGTTCTTCGCGCGGCGCGGCATCTACCGGCAAAACAGCTTTCGCTTCTCCACGCGCTTTCCTTTTGGATTCGCCGAGCGGCGCATTCAGGTCCGGCTGCTGCGCGACATCCTGGTTTATCCATCCATAGACCCGCAACCCGGCTTTGAGGACTTGCTGGTGGCCCTGCAAGACGATATGACATCGTTTTATCGCGGCCAGGGCAACGACTTTTATCGTATCCGCCCCTACGAGGCGCTGGAAGACGCGCACCACGTGGATTGGAAGGCGACCGCCCACACCGGCGATCTTCAGGTGCGCGAGTTCGCCCGCGAGCAGGAGCAGGCGGTGGCGTTCTTCCTGGACCTGGATGTTCCGGCATCGCAGGCCGCCTGGTTTGAATCCGCGGTGGACCGCTGTGCATTTCTAGCGTGGAACATGGCCCAGCGCGGATCCCGCGTCCGCTTTTGTACCCAGGATGTGGACTGGCAGCTTCCTGAGGAGGCCGATGTGTACGTCATCCTGAAGTATCTTGCGATCGTTTCCATTCGGGCGGGTAGACCGCTGGCCGCGGCGCAGGATCGCAATGTCTTCCATATCGTCTTCAGCGCGTCGCCCGAGCGGCTTGCAGAGGCCGGATGGGAATTCGGTGGAGCGAACACACGGTTGCTGACGCCGGAGTTGACGAACGATCTTGCCGTGGAGCCACGTTCCTAAGGCGGAGGCCTGCTGTTACGCTAGGTCTGCAGTCTGAGCGAACCGGAGCTGTCTGCCTTTGCGCCGACCCCGCAAATCCAGCCGTGCCTGCGCTCTTCAAATATCTGAATATCTTTGTAGCCGGCCGCCGAAAATAATTCCCGCTGTTCACTTACACTGAGCCGTGTGAATTTCAATAACTTCATTACCGGGCGCTGCAGCGTATCAGACTTGCTCGTGCGGTAGCTTTCCGCAATGACGACCAGAGTCCCGGCCGGTTTGAGCACGCGCAGAATCTCCTGAATATCTGTGACTGGATTAGGCCAGTAATACTGCGTTTCCACTGCGGTAACGATATCAAACCTGTCGTCGGGAAACGGAAGACGAGACACCGAAGCCTGCTCTATTTCAACACGACCGGCCTGGATCAGCCGCGCGTTTCTCCCGCGCGACGCGGCTACACTGCCTTTAGCGTAATCAACGCCGTAAATGGTGCCTTCGGAAGCAAGCGCCGCCAGCTTCTCAATAGTCCTACCTCCGCCGCAACCTACATCCAGAATCGTGAAGTGCTTCTCGATCGCAACGTGTTTCAGCCCCCAGTCGGTTAGGCTGGAGTGGGAAATATTCATCATCCACAGAAAAAACCTGCCGGTCCATTTTGTGGGTTTTCTGACTTGATTCAGTATGTATGGCAGCACTATTAACAACAGAACGCAGTCTAGTAATAGCGTCTTCAATTATGTTTTGCGTCAGAAAATCAGCTTTAGTCCAAATTGAATCTGCCGGGATGTCGTTGCCGTCGTGGTGATCAATCCCGCCGACGAGCTGATGGCGCCGTTCGAGAAGACAGTGGCATTGGGCGTCCCGAAGTTGGCCGTATTAAGCAGGTTGAAAACCTCGGCCCGGAATTGCAGGTTGGCGCGCTCGGAAATGGCCGTGTCCTTGAACAGAGAGGCATCCACGTTGGTGAGGCCAGGACCGCTGTAGACGCCGCGTCCCAGGTTCCCGTAGGTGCCGGGGGTTGGCAGAATGAACGCAGCCGGGTTGTACCATTCATTCGGATTGCCTAACACCACCGGTCCGGAAAAAGCAGGATTGAGCGAAGGCCGGTCGGGGTTTCTGGTATCGCCGTCTCCGGATTGATTCGAGCCAATCACTGGAGTAAATGGGAAACCACTCTGGAGGCTGACAATGGTGTTGAACTGCCAGCCGCCCCAACGCCGGCCTTGGCCGAACGGCAGTTGGTAGGTGCCCGAAACGCTGGCTGAATTTGGGATGTTGTACGCAGATGGTCCCCAATCGCGGTGCGGATCGTAGGGGTCCATCACCATCTGCGACTGATTGCCAGCCTGCGCGCCAGTGAGCCCTGAGTTCATATCCAGATCCTTCGACCAGGTGTAGTTGGCCCGGAACTGAAGGCCGTGGCTGAAGCGGTGGCTCAGGTCCACTTGTAGCGCGTTGTAGCTGCTGTTGCCTTCGGTGTACCAAAAGAATGCCGCGCCCAGATCGGGGTTCGGCAATTTGGCGTGAGGGCCGGGAATATACTGTGCTCCCTGCGGCACGAGGCCTGCCACTGCGCCCGTGCCCCCCGAAGAACATCCGGCCGGATTGGAACAAATTTGGGCGGGAATGGCGTTGGGGTCAACGCTCAACAGGCCGTGATATCCAAACTCACCAACGTACGATGCGCGCAGCACCGTATTGTGAGTCAGTTGCTGTTCGATCGTAAAATTCCATTCCTGGACAGTCGGCGTTTTGGCATTGGTCTGGACGCCCTGTGGAGCGAAGACGGTGCCGGGCGCGGGAGGGATGCCCGCGGTAATCGGAAGCAGCGCTGGAAGCGATCCTTTTAGCGAGACCGAGCCGTTGTACGGAGGGATGGAGTTGAGCAGGAAGCTCAAATCGTCGATCAGCGAATAATACATGCCGTAGCCGGCCCTGACCGCGGTTTTCCCGTTGCCAAAGACATCCCAGGCCAGGCCCGCTCGCGGACCAAGCAAGTGCGTCGCATTGTTTTGAGTGAAAGCAGAATTGCCCACCCGCGGAGTGGTGATCAAGACACCGTCGGAACCGGTCAGATAATTGGACGCGCGTCCCGATTCTTCATTCCAGCCGGTGGTAAATTCGCAGCGCAGGCCCACCTGGAACGTAAGATTCGACCGCAGCTTGATGGCGTCCTCGAAATACGCCGCGCCGAAGAAGCTTCGCCAGCCGAGCTCGTTGGGGTCCGGCACAACTTGGAACGACGTCACCGTGCCTTGCAGGAAAGTTTGCAGACTTGCGAAGCTGGCTTGCCCGAGCTGGCGCGACGCAGTGTCGTCGTTATCTTGAATGGGCTGGAACCACACGCCGGCGCTGATGTGATGACGTCCTTTGATAATCTGCAAGCTATCCGTGTAGGTGAATAGGTTCCTGCGATTCCAGACGTTAGCGGCGTTGTTCGGGCCAGCCGAGGTGATGGTTCCTCCCGCGGTAGTGGTAACGCCGCCGCCGATGACGATCCCGCCGGGGCCGTCGCCAGTTACAAACGCAGTGCTTGCGGGAAATGCGGTCAAGTCGACTGCGTCAAAGCTGAACGCGGTGCGCGAAAACCCAAAACGGAACGTGTTTAGGATATCGGGCGAGAAAACGTGCGTCTCTTCCAGGCTGGCTACCTGGCTCTGCAACGTTTCGTAGGCTCCAAACAGCGGGTCGCTTTGAGGAATCAGGCTGTCGCCGTTGTCGATGGTGTAGGCGGCCGAGAAAGTGTCTCGTTGGCTGAAGATGTAATCCGTGCGCACGGTGCCAAAATCCTCGCGCACGGTTTGCCTGGGATTGTTATAGGAAAGGGCTTCGCCGCTGGTAAGTCCGTTCGACAATAGCTCTGGCCCGTTGGGTTGAGGCCACAGCTGCATGTAATTCAACATCGCGGGATTCAGCTTGGCGTACGGAGTTTCGACGCCGTTCACCGGAAGCAGACCTTGCCGGGCATCGGCATCCGGAACAACGCTCACGCTGCTCTCGGCCAACACTTGCCGGTATCCTTCGTAATTGCCGAACAGGAACCACTTGTCTTTCTTGATGGGCGCTCCCAGAGAGCCGCCGAACTGGTTGCGACGAAACGGTGGAACCGAAGCCCGGTCGAAAAAATTGCGGGCGTCGAGATCGCTGTTGCGGAGAAACTCATACAGCGAGCCGTGCAATCGATTGGTTCCCGATTGCGTGACCACGCTAACTTGCGCCCCGGCGCGTTTGCCATACTCGGCGCCGTACGTATCGCTGAGCATATTGAATTCACGAATGGCGTCGATGCCGAGCAATTCTCCGCTGACGCCGCCCGGCGAAATCGCAAGCTGGCTGGAGCCGGTGTATTCAATTCCGTTGAGCAGGAATAAATTCTCGTAGGTTCTGCGGCCGTCAACGGAAAAGGTGTTTCCATCGCTGGTGCTGGTATTGGCGCTCTTCATCGCGCTGTAATTTTCCGCGCCGGGATTCAGTGTGATCAGTTCGTCGAAACTGCGCCCGTTCAGAGGGAGATCCTTGATCTGCTTCTCACCGACGACTCCGGAAACATCGGACGTGGTGGTGTTCACTAGTGGTGTCTCGTCGATGACCACCACTCGCTCCGACAGCTCGCCGATCGTGAGAACCAGGTTGACCACGGCTTCCTGCCCGACGACCAGTGTGACGCCGGTCCGCGCCGGGACGAAACCGAGCTTCTCGGCCTTCACTTCCTGCGGACCGAGCGGCAAGGAAACGACCGTGAAGTAGCCAGAGTCGCTGCTGGTTACCGTGCGGGATGCTCCGGTTTCCAGACTCTTCACGGTAACCGTCGCACCGGGAATCCCGGCGCCAGAAATATCTTGGACCCTTCCCGAGATGGCCGCGGCGACCTGAGCATGCAGCGGTGTGACGGTAGCGGCGAGCGCGAGGATAGCAATGATTCTACTGAGCACTGCGGAAGGTGGTCCAGGCATGCGAATCCAGATCGCGAAGAACTCCCTTTTCCCAGGCAAATTGCGGATGCTCCTTTAAGTGATCGGCGGCTTTGAAATCGATTCCGTCAGCATGTCCCATGGCTGCATCAAAGGACATCTTCGCCAACATTCCGGCGTCGGCGGCTTTGTTCTGCACGGTGCCCGCCGGGCCGTACGCAGGCTGCCAAGGGCTGGACCCGCGCGGGGAAAGATCGATGTGGCCACACAGAGTGCGTTCGCTGGGGGTGGTCTCGTGCGAAAAAGTATCGTAGTGATCGCCGAGGAACTTCTCGGCAGCCGCGACGTCGATCTTGCCTTTGTTCTCTTCCATGAGCTGGTCCCAACGGACGTGGCGCGCGTTGGCGCTGTTGCTGAGATCCTTGACCGGGAAATCGCTGGCCTCGTCACGGATGAGCTCTGCATTCACCGGAAAGTTCGACCCCGCGAAATAGCCGTCATTGGTGCGCTTGAGCGTCACATGTTTCAGCCCTAATTCAAGACTGGCGATTTCGTTGTGCTGGGTGTCGGCGATCAGCCAGTTGTTGGCATAGCCGCCATTGTTGCCGTCTTCCATAATGCGGGCGTAATCGTCGATGGACGAGCCGTATTGCAGGGCCTTGCGCGCTCGCTGGAATTCGGGGATGCCATGTGGATCGAAGCCCGCGAAATGGCTGATGGTGGTCTCGGTAACCGCCAGGCCGGCGCTGTTGACGCCAAAGTCGTCGCCGCTATGAATGAGGCCGGGCATGCCGTCCATCAAGATGCGATAGCCTTCCGACGGCGCGATATCGAAGATGATATTCCAGCGCGAGCCTTCTTTGTATTCGGTCCAGTTATTGTGGGCGATTACGGCTTTGCCATCGCGTGTATAGCTGCCGATGGCCACGAAAGCGCTGCAGTGCTCGGGCACGGCGTGGGATGCAGCCAAGGGCTGATGCTGTTTGTCGTACCAGCCGGTGTAATAAGGCGCCAGCTCGAGCCAGGCGTTCATCGTCACCACGTCCCAAAGATCCAGCGCGACTCCGCGAGCCTTCAGGCCCTCGGCGATTCCCTTCAGCTCCTCGCGATATTGCGGCTCGACGCGAGGCCACAGGATCTTCTCGGAGGCCGCGCGAAAAAACCCGTAGGACTTGTGACTGTCGTGCGTGAGGCCGAGCGCGATCACCTTTTGCGCGTCCTCAATTTCCGGCGCGAGCAGGTAGCCGTGCTGGAATCCGATTTCAGCCGGCGTACCTTCCAGGTGTACGAAGATCCAACCGTTTAAATCGGGCCGTCGAAAGGCTTTGGTGAGTCGTGAATCGGACTGCGGTACGCGAGCCGGCGCGGCGAATAAACCGACCGCGAGAAGGAAAAATAGCGCAGATCGCCTGAGCATGATCTCTGAGCATAGCAGGGTTCAAACGGGTTTTGAGGTCAATTTGGAGGGTGTGGGAGCGTTCTTAAACAGCAGGAAGACGATCACCAGTATCGCCACTAGTGTCGGGAATATTTCTGCGGGGCCCATCTGGGCACATACCCCCCCGCACTTTTCCGGAACTAACCAAATCCGGGTGGCGTAGTCTAAGAGGCAATGCGATCCATTGGGAAGGACATCCAGTTCGCGTTGCGGGCGTTTCGCAAATCTCCCGTGTTTACCGCGGTCGCTCTGCTGTCCCTGGCGCTTGGGATCGGCGCGAACACCGCCATCTTCACGCTGCTCGATCAGGTGCTGCTGCGGCTGATGCCCGTGAAGAATCCCCAGGAGCTGGTGCTGCTCCAGATGAAAGGGTTTCACTACGGCAGCAATTGGGGCGACCAGTCGCTTTCCTACCCCATGTATCGCGATTTCAAGGCCAACAACTCCGTCTTTACGGGGATGTTCTGCCGCTTTGCAGACCAGTTCAGCCTAGGGTTCAACGGAACCACCGAACTGGCCAACGGCGAACTGGTGTCGGGAACCTACTTCCCAGTGCTGGGCGTGGGCGCTGCCATTGGACGCACGTTCACGCCGGATGACGATCGCATTCCGGGTGGCCATCCGTTGGCGATGCTGAGCTACGCCTACTGGCAGTCGCGATTCGCCGGCGACCCCTCGATTGTCGGAAAGACGCTGACTGTGAACGGGCATAACTTCACCGTCGTCGGCGTGGCACAGAAGGGCTTTCGCGGAGTGGACTTAAGCAGCGCAAGCCAGGTGTTTGTTCCGATCATGATGCGGCCGCAATTGAAGCCATTGTTCAACGAGACGCTCGACTTCAACAACCGGCGCACTCGCTGGGTGAATGCATTCGGACGCTTGAAGCCCGGAATATCGCGGCAGCAAGCGCAGGCGTCGCTGCAACCATACTTCCACGGCATGCTGGAGATGGAAGTGAAGGAAAAGGCCTTCAATAAGGCGGCCCCGGAAATTCGCGCGCGATTCCTCCAGAACGTGATCCAAGCGCTGCCAGGCGCGCAGGGCAAGCCGCGGATTCGGGAGCTTCTGGCCACGCCTCTATGGGTGTTGATGGCCTTGACGGGTGGCGTCCTGCTGATCGCGTGCGCAAATGTGGCGAGCCTTCTGATTGCGCGCGCGGCATCGCGGCAGAAGGAGATCGCGATCCGCATAGCCATCGGTGCGGGACGTTTCCGCATCATCCGCCAGCTGTTGGTGGAGAGCCTGCTGCTTTCCGTGACAGGTGGAGTGCTGGGCTTGTTGCTGGCGATTTGGACCGACCATGTCTTGCTGGCTTTCCTACCTCCGGAAACGATGGCGCTCAAGCTTTCCACGACGCCGGATTTGCGGATCCTGCTGTTCGCCACGGGCGTGTCGCTGCTCACCGGGGTCCTGTTCGGTCTCGTACCGGCACTGCAATCCACCAAGCCGGACGTGGCGCCCGTGCTGAAAGATACGGTGGGAGGAATCGTTGGCGGCGGAGCGCACGTGCGTGTTCGCAAGGCTCTGGTGGCGGTGCAGGTGATGCTGTCGTTACTGCTGCTGGTGGGAGCGGGCCTGTTCATCCGAAGCTTGCGAAACCTGCGCGATTTGGGCCCTGGATTCACGACCGGCAATCTGGTGGCTTTCGAAGTCGATCCGGCCCTGGATGGCTACAACTCGGACCGATGCAAGTTGTTTTACCGCCGGCTCACAGCCGAGTTGAACGCGATCCCGGGAGTTCGCTCGGTTGGAATCGCCATGGTGAGAATTCTGGAAAACAACGAATCCGATAGCTGGCTGACGATTGAGGGCTATCATCCGAAGGCGACTGAAACACCCGACGCCTATATGAATTGGATCAGTCCAGGTTACTTCGCAACACTGGGTGTGCCGATACTTGCGGGGCGGGACTTCACCGAGCAAGACACGCAGACGGTGCAACACGGCGATAAGCCGGACGACACCGAGCCGCGCGTGGTGATCGTCAACGAAAAGTTCGCCAAGCAGTTCTTTGGTTCCGCTGCGAATGCCGTTGGACGCCACGCTGGATTTGGAATCGATCCCGGCACGAAAACGGACATGGAGATCATCGGCGTCATCAAGAACATTAAGTACACGAGCCTGCGCGATGAAGTGCCCGTTCAGTTGTTCGAGCCGTATCTCGCCATCAGCTACGTCAGCGGCATGGCCGTGTATGCGCGCACGGCCATGAACCCCGATCAATTTTTCTCGGCGGTGCGCTCGACAGTTCGGCGGCTGGACTCAAATGTGCCGCTCTACGGCATGCGCAGCATGGACGATCAAATCTCAAACTCGCTGTTGATTGAACGCCTGATCGCGAGCCTTTCGGCCGTATTCGGTTTTCTGGCCACATTGCTGGCCGTTATCGGTCTGTATGGCGTGATGGCTTATACCGTGGCGCGGCGCACGCGTGAAATCGGAATCCGCATGGCATTGGGCGCCTTTCAAGGCGACGTGATCTGGATGGTGATGCGAGAAGTTCTGGTGCTGGTATGCATCGGGATCGGCGTTGGTCTTGTGGCGGCCATCGCTTTGTCGAAATTCGTTCAAACGCAGTTGTATGGAATCACGGGTCAAGATCCAATCACCATCGTGCTGGCCGGGCTGTTATTGGCGGTGGTGGCTTGTGGTGCGGGCTATATTCCGGCTCTGCGCGCCAGCCGCATTGATGCCATGCGGGCTTTGCGCTATGAGTAGGCGGCGCGCGGCGTAGCTAGCTTCGTGAACGCAGCGAATAGGGATGGTCCCAAAGCGCTTTGTCGCCGATGCTGTCGCCGTAAATTACAACCTCGACGCGCCGGTTTTGTTCGGAGCCGGCGGGCGCGACTGGCCGCGCGTTTCCGTATCCTACCGCGCTGATCAGATTTGGGGCCGCCGCGCCGCTCACAATGAGCGCAGTCCGCACCGACTCGGCGCGTTCATTGGAGAGAGGCTCGGAATCGGCGTAGCCTTCCACCCGCACGCGCAAGCCGGGATGCGAAGACAGAATCGCCGCCAGGTTGGCGAGAGGCTGAGAAGCGATCGTCCGCAATCTGCTGTTGCCCGCATCGAACATGGAATCGTTAATCGTAACCACCAGGCCCCGGGGCGTATCCCGCGTGGCTAGCGTGCCGTTTAACTGGGCGAACAATTGTGCTCGATATTGTTGTTGCGAGTTTGAGCGATCCGAATTTGGCCGATCCAAATTTGGGCGATCCGGGTTTGGGCCACCCAGGGTCGGATTCGGCGGCGGTGCCAGGCGCGGTTGCTGGGCCAGCGCGGCCGCAGCTTGAGCTTGGGCGGCTTGAGCTTGCGCAAGGGCCTGCTGTTCGGCATCGGCGCGCTCAGCGGCAGCACGATCGGCCTCGGCCTGCTCCTGCGCGGCTTCCGCCTGAGCGATTTCGGCCTGCGTGGCTTCGTCATTCCGTCGGACTTCGGCCTGAGGCGGCGGGGGCGGTTGCTGTGTCACGGGAGGGTGTTCGTCGCGGCGCCTGATTGCAATGGTACGGGCGTCTTCGGCCATTTGCGTGGCTTCCCGCGCCGCGGACACAATGGCGTGCGTGTCCATCTTGCGCGCATTCATGTCCTGCGCCTGTGAAAGAAGCGTGGCCGCCTTGTTGTAAGATTCGGGCGCGAATTGCGCCGCGCCCAGCGACTTGGCGATTTGCACGGCGTTTTCCGCCTGGTACAACTCGAGCACCGCTTCGTAGCGATCATACGACAGCTTTCCAGTCTCGGGCCCCGGGGAATGGAGCTGGCCGGGTTGGATGGTCATCGTGTACTGGCCGCGCGGAAGTAATTCGTATCTCGCGCTCACTTGTTCGCGCTTTCCGATGGTGTCGGGCCGCACTATGTTCTCAGCCACCACAACATCGCTCGGCAAGGTCACGGAGTAATACGGTTCGGCTGTCACCATCAATCCGAACGCCTGCATGTCGGCGGTGACTTTGACGTGCGCTTTGTTCGACGAATCCACCAGTATTTCGCCGAGATTCCTGGGGCGTCCCTCCGGGGAGATGGCCCACAGCACATACGTGAGATACTCGCGCCCAAATCGCGTGGGCGGCGCCAGGTGTTCGAGTTTTGCGTCCACGGAAACGCTGCCGCGACGGCTTTCGACCGTTGCAGAGCCCTTCACATCCGGAAGTAGCACGGTACCGCGGAAATCGATGAGTGTCGGGCCGCCCCGGTGCTCGTAATTCACCGCCTCCAGGCTGCGCGATACCACGGTCACGCGATAGATTGGCTGCGGATCGGAAGGCACCGGTGGCTGAGCGTATGCTGCACCGCTGATGAAAAGGGCGCCCACGCCTGCCGAGAGTAGCCTACGCATTGGCATTAACCTCCATGGACGTTAAGCGAAGCAAATCCGTTGCCGCCGCTCGTATCTGGCGACGGCGCAAGAACCTAAGTAACGTGATACGACGTTACGCCGAAAGCTGTGTGTAAAAGTTGCGCGGCGACTGGGCTGTGTGACATTCTTGGGGCTAAATGTCTCAACAACGGAATCTGCGCCAAGTAGCAACGACGCTGGGACTGGCGATGTTATCGATCGGGGCTGATGCGGCTCAATCCGACGCCAAGCCACATCCGCAAGGCTTCGGGTCCCCGGCGCCAGCGCCGTCCTCATTGCTCTTAGTAATGGCCGGTTTTGCGGTGTTGGCGGGTTGGCGTTGGTGGCGAAGCAGGGCGCAGTCCCGCCAGGTTTCACGAGACTAGTCGCCGGGCCCGTGTTTGCGCTCGACAACGCGAGGACGTGCGGTTTGCTATTGCTGAACATTTGTTGCTGAAGACTCTCGGCGGGTGCACCGATTACTTTGAGATCACGCCACAGGCGATCCGGGCGCCGGCGTTGCCGGCTGGATCGGTTTTCAGGTCGTCGGCCTTTTCATGAATGACCAACGCGGTTCCTCCGTTGGCGAACACAGAATGGGCATTGTCATCCAGGTTGACGCGCTCATCCACGACGGTGGTTTTGGCGGTGCCGTTCGCTTTGACCATAAAATTCTTCATGTCACCGGCGTGCGGCCCGTCCGGATTCTCAAGCCCATGCTTCTTCATGTCTGGATTAAAGTGGCCGCCGGCTGAAGTAAACGGTGGTTCGCACTTGCCGACCGCATGGATGTGGATGGCATGCTCGCCGGGAGGCAGGTCCTTCAAATCCAGTTTGATTTTCACGCCAGCGCCGTCGTCGCTGATTTTCGCCGATCCGACGCTTTGCCCCTTGGCATCCTTGAGTTCCACGGTCACGGGCTTGCTGGCAGCGTAAAGTGAGGCAGCCAGGACGCCGGCTGCTGCAATGATCACGATCCTTGACATCATAATTCTCGTTGTCCTCCCAAGAAATCTTCTCGCGATTTGGATGCGCGCGTCAAAGACGCAACGCCTCGCTCCCAGTCGAGTGGCCGCTTATTCATTTTGTCAAGCGTGCCATCGGCCCCTCCAGTATGGCATCCTAACGGTATCCCACGGAACTTCCTGGTCTCGTGCGGGTTCTGTGTATTCTACTTATGACAATGCGGTATTTTTTCTTACCCCTCGCGGTGGGCGTGTTTTCAACGTGCGTCTGGGGCCAGCAGTACAACATCAGCACCTTCGCCGGCAACGGAACGGCCGGTTATTCAGGCGACAGTGGCGCGCCCGGCAGCGCCCAGCTTAGCTCGCCCGACGGCATTGCTTTTGATTCCTCCGGCAATCTGTACATCGCCGATTCCGCTAACCAGCGCATTCGCAAGATTTCGGGCGGAACCATCACCACGGTGGCCGGAAACGGCACCGCGGGCTACTCCGGCGATATGGCCTCGGGGGTTACCGGCACCGCCACCAGCGCCGAGCTGAGGGACCCTGCAGGAGTTGCGTTGGACTCTTCGGGAAACATTTACATCGCTGACACCGGCAATCACGTGATCCGGGAAGTTTCGAACGGAATCATCACCACCATTGCGGGCAACAACACGGGTGGATACGCGGGTGATGGCGGATCAGCCGTGGCCGCGGAACTTCTGTCTCCAGCGGGCGTAGCGGTGGATGCCGCCGGCAACGTTTATATCGCCGATTCGGGCAACAATGTGATCCGCAAGATCACCAACGGAATCATCAACACGGTTGTCGGCGCCGGGGCCACGCCTCAGTTGCTAAACAATCCGACGAGCGTGGTTGTGGACAAAAATTACAACGTGTATATCTGCGATAGCAATGGACTGCGCGCGCTGGAGTTCTCTCCGTCGAATGGAGCGGTAATCGTGCTGGCGGGCGACGGCAATATCGGCTTCTCCGGCGACTTCGGGCCCGGCCCCGACGCCGAGCTGGACGATCCCACCAGTATCGCGGTCGATTCGAAAGGCTACGTTTACATCGCAGACACCAACAACAGCCGGATTCGTAAAGTTTATACGGACGGCACCATCGTCACCATTGCGGGACTCGGCGTTCCGGCTTATACCGGGGACGGCGGCGCGGCCGTATCTGCTACGTTGTCGTTTCCTCACGGAGTTGCCGTGGATAGTTCCGGGAACGTGTACGTTGCCGATAGTGACAACAATGTGATCCGTCTTCTGAAAGCCGTCACTCCCAAGGTCGCCACGGGCAGCATTTTGAATGCGGCTAGCTTCACTTCAGAGGTTTCTCCAGGCGCTCTGGCCACGCTCTATGGGTCCAACTTCACTGGAAGCGGGGAGAGCGGAACCGCCTCGGTGCCTTTGCCGCCCAGTTTCGCCGGCGTCTCGGTGAGCGTGAACGGCAGGGCAGCGCCGGTGCTCTTTATCAACTCGGACCAAATCAATTTCCAGATTCCGTGGGAGACTACGCCGGGTTCAGCCACAATCACCGTCAGTTCCAGCGGCCTCCAAAGCGCGGCCGTGAAGGTTACGGTGGTGGCGGCCGCCCCTGGGCTGTTTTTCCAAGGCTCGCATGCCATAGTGCAGAATTTCGATTACAGTTTGAACAGTTCCAGCAATCCGGCTCATGATGGAGCCCTGATCATTGCCTATCTGACGGGCGCGGGTGCAGTGAGCCCGTCCGTGGCAGATGGCGCACCGGCTCCTTCCAATCCGCCTGCCAATGTGAAGTCGACCGTGACCGCCACCATTGATTCAAAACCCGCTGAGGTTAAGTTCGCCGGACTCGCCCCTGACTTTGTCGGATTGTGGCAGGTGAACGCGATCGTGCCCGCCGGACTGGCGCAAGGCAATTACCCGTTGGTTATCAGCGTAGGTGGTCAGAATAGCAACGCGGCGAACGTCAGTGTCACACCCTGAGACGTAGGAAGAAACAACTTCCCACGCTAATCGGTCACACTGAATATAGTGGCGACCGACAATTCTACGACTCTCCCGGATTCCGATCCGCTTTGGTATAAAGACGCCATCATCTATGAAGTACATGCCCGCGCTTTCTTTGACAGCGACGAGGATGGCATGGGTGACTTTCGGGGCCTCACCGAAAAGCTGGACTACCTGCAGGACCTGGGGATCACGGCCATCTGGCTACTGCCGTTTTTCCCGTCGCCGTGGCGCGACGACGGGTACGACATCTCCGATTACACCGACGTCCATCCGGCGTACGGTACGCTCCGCGATTTTCAACGATTTCTGAAGCAGGCGCACCGCCGTGGAATTCGGGTGGTCACCGAGGTGGTGTTAAACCACACTTCAGACCAGCATCCCTGGTTCCAACGCTCGCGCCGCGCCGCCCCTGGAACGCGCTGGCGCGACTTCTATGTTTGGAGCGACACGGCGGACAAGTACCTGGACGCCCGCATCATCTTCAAGGATTTCGAGACATCCAACTGGACCTGGGATCCGGTGGCGAAAGCTTATTATTGGCACCGGTTTTACTCTCATCAGCCGGATCTGAATTTCGACAATCCCCAGGTGCGCGAGGCCATTTTGGAAGTCATCGACTTCTGGTTCGATCTGGGCGTCGACGGATTCCGGCTGGATGCGGTGCCTTATCTGTACGAACGCGAAGGCACCAATTGCGAAAATTTGCCCGAGACGCACGCTTTTCTGAAGCAGCTCCGCGCGCATATCGATTCGAAATACAAGGATCGAATTCTGCTGGCCGAGGCCAACCAGTGGCCCGAAGACGCGGTGGCCTATTTCGAGGATGGCGCCGAGTGTCACATGGCCTTCCACTTTCCACTCATGCCGCGCCTCTTCATGGCCATCCGCATGGAAGACCGCTTTCCGCTGATGGAGATCATGCAGGAAACTCCGGCCATTCCATCCAATTGCCAATGGGCGTTGTTCCTGCGGAATCACGACGAATTAACGCTCGAAATGGTCACCGATGAAGAGCGCGACTACATGTACCGGGTCTATGCTCACGACCGGCGGATGCGCATCAATCTCGGCATTCGCCGCCGCCTGGCGCCGCTGCTGGAGAACGACCGGCGCAAGATCGAGCTGATGAACGCGCTGTTGTTTTCGCTGCCGGGTACGCCCGTGATCTACTACGGCGACGAGATCGGGATGGGCGACAACATCTATCTCGGCGACCGCAACGGCGTGCGGACTCCCATGCAATGGAGCGCGGATCGCAATGCCGGTTTCTCGCGCGCCAATCCGCAGAAGCTTTACATGCCCATCACCATCGATCCGGCCTACCATTACGAGGCGATCAACGTTGAGGGGCAGCTGAACAATCCGCATTCGCTGCTGTGGTGGACCAAGCGCCTGATCGAACAGCGCAAGCAGTTCAAGGCGATGGGACGCGGGACGCTGGAGTTCCTGCGTCCGTCCAACCGCAAAGTGCTCGCATTTTTTCGCCGCTACCAGGACGAGATCATTCTGGTGATCGCCAACCTGTCGCGCTTTCCTCAGCACGTGGAACTGGATCTGGCGGAGATGAAGGGCATGACGCCGCTGGAAATTTTCGGCCGAACGGAGTTCCCGTCAGTGGGCGACGCGCCGTATCCGGTTACGCTCGGATCGCTGGGGTTCTACTGGTTCGCATTCCAGCCCAGGCAGGCTCACCAGGAAACCATTGAGGCGCCCATCGGACTGCCGCTCATCGTGGTGGAATCGTGGGCGCAGGTGTTCCAGGGCCGGAGCCTGGCGATCTTACTGCGGCGGCTGCCGGCCTACTTGAAGAACCGGCGTTGGTTCCAGGGCAAGGACCGGCCCATCCGCGCCATCGAGATTCTGGACACCATCCCCATTCCGGATACCTCTGCGCAGATTCTATTCGGGGAGGTGGAATACAACGACGGCGATCCCGAGATTTACCTGCTGCCCGGCTCAGTGGCCGTGGGTGAGGCGTCCGAACGCGTGAAAGCCGAGTTTGCCGACGTATCCGTTGCGCAATTGCACGCCGAGGACGGCACGCGTGGCGTGCTCTATAGCGCCATCTATGATCCGGCGTTTTGCAACACGCTGTTCAGCGCGATCGTCCGGCGGCGGCGGTTTAAAGGCCGAGTCGGTGAACTGGTTGGCGCCCACAATCGGGCGTTTCGCGCGGCCTGGGGAAAAAGCCACCCGGATTTGGAGTCGGTTGTTTTGAAGACTGAGCAATCCAACACATCCATCGCATATGGGAACCGGTTCATCCTGAAGATGTACCGCCGGGTGGAACCCGGGATTCACCCCGAGATTGAGATTGGCACGTTTCTGACGGAGCGGAATTTTCCCTACAGCGCGCCTCTGACCGGATCCATCGAATATCGCGCGAACCATGGCGACGTGATGCAGGTGGCCGCGCTGCATGCGTTCATCCAGGATCAGCAAGGGGATGCCTGGCGCTACACTCTGGATTCGTTGAGTCAGTTCTTTGAGGCGGCCCTGACCCGCAAGGAGAGCGATTTCGCAGGTCCCGAGGGCAGCCACCATCCGTTCGACCTTCGAAAGGTGGAGATCCCTTCGCACGTTCACGAATCGATCGGAAGCTACCTCGATTCGGCTGCTTTGCTCGGCAAGCGCGTAGCGGACCTGCACCAGGTGCTGAGCTCCGATCCATCGGATCCGCAGTTTGCCCCGGAAGCGTTCACGGATCACTACCGCCAGGCCATGTTCCACGGACTGATGAGCCTGACCGCCGAGACTTTTCAGCTGTTGCGCCAGCAGTTGGCCGAGCTACCCGAGGCAACCCAGAGCGAGGCGAGGAAAATTCTGGAACGCCGCGAGGAAATACGAACGCGTTCCCGTCTGATTTCGGAACGCCGGATCGGTAGCCTACGCATCCGGCTGCACGACGATCTCGGGTTGAACCGCGTACTGCACACCGGTAAGGATTTTGTATTCATCGGATTCGACGGCCGGGCCGACCGCACTTTGGGCGCGCGCAGAATTAAACGTTCGCCTCTACGAGATGTCGCGAGCATGCTGTTGTCGTTCCGCTACGCAGCCCAGGCCGTGTTCCTGGATCAGCTCTCCGGCGTAACGCGGCGTCCGGAGGCCACCGCCGTGATCGAATTTTGGTCGCGCTACTGGTCCGAATGGGTGTCGGCGGTATTCCTGAAAGCCTATCTCGACGCGCTCGGCACAAGCCCGCTCATTCCATCCAACGAAGCGGACCTTCGGGTACTGCTGGACATCTGCCTTCTGGAACAAGCGCTGGAACACGCCAGCGCGGAGCTTCGCGAGCGGCCGGATTGGGTTCGAGCGCCGCTGGGATTGCTGCAGAGTATCTTGGAAGCGGCGTGAAATCTTATGGGCTCCGGGGAGTCCAAGTAAGGAGGCTTCCGCCGCACACATCGCCATGAAACGCCGCGAAATTCAATCGGTCTACACTCCCTCAGCCACCTATCGCCTCCAGTTCAATAAATCGTTCACGTTTGAGAAGGCTACCGGTCTGGTGGAATACCTGGACGAACTCGGAATCAGCGACATCTATGCGTCGCCTTTTCTGATGGCGCGGCCGGGAAGCATGCACGGCTATGACGTCACCGATCACGCGAAATTCAATCCGGAGATCGGCGATGAGGACTCGTTCGTACGCCTGGCCCAAGCGCTCGATCAGCGGCGAATGGGCGTGATCGCCGACGTGGTTCCGAATCACATGTGCATCTCGCACTCCTCCAACGGCTGGTGGTGGGACGTGCTGGAGAACGGGCCCAGCAGCCCTTTCGCGCATTATTTCGACATCGACTGGCGGCCGCCCAAGGAAGAGCTGGTGAACAAAGTTCTGCTGCCGGTTCTCGGGAGACCAGTTCGGCCGGGTCCTGGAGAACCAGGAGATTCAGATCGTCTTCAACGAGGGCGAATTCCAGGTGACTGTGTACGGCGCGCCCTTGCCGCTGGCACCCGGCACGTGGACCATGATCATGGAACCGGCCGCGGCGAAACTGCGCGAGAAGCTGGGAGCATCGGATGAACATGTCGCAGAGATGGAAAGCATCATTACCGCCCTGAGCCATTTCCCGGGGCCGACGGAAATCGATGAGGCCAAGATACGCGAGCGCCAGAGGGAAAAGGAGATCGTCAAGCGGAGGCTTTCAGAATTGCTGGAGGCGAGTCCGGAGAGGCCGGGGAAGCCATCCAACAGGCGCTCACTGACATCAACGGCCGGCGAGGGGATCCGGGTAGCTTCGACCGCCTGGAAAGGCTGCTCGAAAGCGAAGCCTACCGGCTCAGCTTCTGGCGCGTTGCGATTGATGAAATCAATTACCGGCGCTTCTTCGACATCAACGATCTGGCGGCCATTCGCGTGGAAGATCCCGAGGTTTTCTCGGCGGTCCACGTACTAATTTTCGATCTGGTACGCCGCGGCTTGATTCGCGGACTGCGGGTGGATCATCCGGACGGGCTCTTCGAGCCGGAGAAGTACTTCCGCTTCCTTCAGGACGCCTGCAAAGCCGCGGAGTTCGGCTTCCAACGGACAGTCAAAGCCGGAGAACGGCAATCGAATGTTTTACGTTGTGGCCGAGAAAATCCTGACCGGCAATGAGCCTTTGCGGACCGAATGGGCGGTCCAAGGCACCACCGGCTACGGATTTCTCAACTTGGTGAACGGACTTTTCGTGGACCATACCAAGGAAAAGTCCTTCCACCAACTGTATCGCCGCTTCACCGGTTGGTCTCAGGCGTTCGACGATCTGGCGTGCGACAGCAAGCGGCTGATACTTCAGGTTGCCATGTCGAGCGAGTTGAATGTGCTGGCGCGAAAGCTGGATCGCATCTCCGAGCAGCATCGCTGGTCTCGCGATTTCACGCTCGAAAGCTTGCGCGATGCGCTGCGCGAAGTGCTGGCGGCGTTTCCGGTTTATCGGACCTACGTTCGCAAGGATCAAACCGAAGTGGATCCGCAAGACCGCCGCCAGGTGGTGACTGCGATCGCGGAGGCCAAGCGGCGAAACCCGGCGATCAGCGAGTCGGTCTTCGATTTCATCGAAAGCGTGCTTCTGCTGGAGCGGGGCAGCGGAGTGGACGATGCTCAGCAAGCCGAGCGCCAGTTGTTCGTCATGCGATTCCAGCAGCTATCGTCGCCAGTGATGGCCAAGGGCATGGAGGACACCGCTTTTTACCGCTACTATCCGCTGGCTTCTTTGAATGAAGTGGGAGGCGATCCGTCGCGCTTCGGCATCTCCATCAATGCGTTCCATCGCCGCAATCTGATCCGGCACGAACTGTGGCCGAACAGCATGATCGCAAGCTCCACTCACGATACCAAGCGCGGTGAAGATGTTCGCGCGCGCATCAACGTGCTTTCCGAAATACCGGGCGACTGGTATCGCGCCATCCGCCGCTGGCGCGGAATGAATCGCGCGGCCAAGACCGTGGTGGGCGATCGGCCGGCGCCTGACGCCAATGAAGAATATCTGTTGTATCAGACACTGATTGGAACCTGGCCTGTGCTTCCCATGAACGCCGACGAGCACAAGGAATACATTCGGCAGAATCGAAGGCTACATGCAGAAAGCCTTGCACGAAGCCAAGGTTCACACCAGTTGGATCAATCCGAACGCCAAGTATGAGGAAGCGGTGACGAAGTTTGTGGAGCGCGTTCTGGAGCCGACGCCCGAGAACTCCTTCTTGCAGGAGCTTCGACAATTTCAAGGGCCCATCGCGCGAGCCGGGATGTGGAACTCCATTGCTCAGTTGCTGGTGAAGATCGCATCGCCGGGCGTTCCGGATTTCTATCAAGGAAATGAGATTTGGGCGTTCGATCTGGTGGATCCCGACAATCGCCGCGCCGTGAATTATGAAGTGCGCCGCAAAATGCTCGCGAGCCTGCGTGCCGAAGCCGCGCGCAACCGTGTTGAGCTGGTAGACCGGTTGCGAGAAAACCTCTGCGACGGCGCGATCAAGATGTTCATCACCAGCGAGGCATTGCGGTTCCGGCGCGATCATCCGGAAGTGTTTTCCCAGGGTTCCTATACGGGGCTGGTATCGGAAGGCAGCCGGGCGCGTCACGTTGTGGCCTTCTCACGCGCCACCGAAAATCAAATGGTGCTGGCTTTGACCGGGCGATTCTTCCTGAAATTGTGCAACTCGCACGGCAAGCCGATCGGCGACGTATGGGGAAACACTACGGTTGCGCTTCCCAAGAAGGCTAGGTCACGAAAACTTTCAGAACGTATTCACCGGCCAAACGATCACGGCGCAGCGCTCGGATGGCCGCCTGCTTCTCCCGCTCAACGAAGTCTTCTCGCAGTGTCCGGTCGCGCTCCTGTTCGCGGAGAGCCGCAATTGACAGCTGCCTGGGAGATGTCCCATGGGGCTATAGTTCTGGCGGGCGGCGGCGTGCAATTCCGCGTGTGGGCTCCCAATGCGACTGCCCTCGCGGTTCAACTAAACCCCGGGCGCCATCACTTCGAAATGGAGCGCAATGGCGAGGATTTTCAAGCGGTCATTCCAGATGCCCGCCCGGGCGATACCTATTGCTTCGCTTTCGACGATGGCCGGACGCGCCCCGATCCCGCTTCCCGATCGCAGCCGCACGGCGTGCACGGCCCGTCGCAAGTCGTAGATCCCGGCGCGTTCAGCTGGTCCGATGAAAATTGGAGAGGCGTCGCGCTTGAAGATTACATCTTCTATGAGCTGCACACCGGAACCTTCACGCCGGATGGAACCTTCGACGGAGTTGTTTCAAAGCTCGACTATCTGCGCGAGCTCGGAATCACCGCGATTGAATTGATGCCCATCGCGGAGTTTCCCGGCAACAGGAACTGGGGCTACGATGGCGTGGATCTGTATGCGCCGCACTCGGCCTACGGCGGTCCGGAGGGGCTCAAGAGGCTGGTGAACGCATGCCATCAAGCCGGACTGGCGGTGGTCCTAGACGTCGTGTACAACCACCTGGGGCCCGAAGGCAATTACCTTTCTGAATTCGGCCCCTACTTCACCGATCAATACCGGACTCCCTGGGGCCGCGCCATGAACTACGATGCGGCGGGCAGCGATGGAGTCCGGCGGTTCGTTATCGGCAACGCTCTCTACTGGCTGACCGAGTATCACATTGACGCGCTAAGGCTCGACGCGATCCACGGTATTTTCGACTTCAGCGCAGTACACATTTTGGCCGAATTGAGGGATCGCTTCCATGAGCAGGCCGCGCATCTGGGTCGCCAGGCGTGGATCATCGCGGAGAGCGATCTCAACGATGTGCGCATCTTGAATCCGCGCGCGATCGGCGGCCTCGGCTTGGATGCCCAGTGGCACGACGAGTTTCATCACGCGCTGTATGGCTACCTGACCGGCTCGAATCGCGCTTACCTAGCAGGATTCGACACCCTGCGGACGATTCAAAAAGCAATCACCGAAGGATTCGTTCACGATGGGGGCTATTCGGCGTTCCGGGGAAGACGCTTTGGCAGTTCGTCCCGCGATCAACCGGGCTATCGTTTTATTGCGTTCCTTCAAAATCACGACCAGGTGGCCAACACCAGCCAGGGTTCCCGCTTGTCGCGTCTGATTTCGCTGGAGCAGTACAAGCTCGCCGTGGCTTTGTTGCTCTGTTCGCCTTATCTGCCGTTGCTGTTCATGGGCGAAGAGTTTGCCGAGACCGCACCCTTCCAGTACTTCACCAGCCACGGAGACCCTGGAGTGGCACAGTCAACCAGCGAAGGGCGCAGGCGGGAGTTCGAAGAATTTGCACTCGCGGGCGATTACGCGGACCCACAAGCGCTGGAAACGTTCGAGCGCTCAAGAATCACGTGGAGCCTGATCGACGAACCGGAGCACGCCTCAATGCTGAGTTGGTATTGCGAATTGATCGCACTACGCAAGCGCTGGCCATGCTTGAACAATGGCCGCAAGGATCTTACCAGCGTCCAATTCGATGAGCAGGCGCTCTGGTTGCGCATGGACCGCGCCGATCCGGCAGGTTCCCGGGCCGTCGTACTGTGCAATTTCTCAAGAGAGCCGGCAGATTTCGACTTTGACCCATCCGATTGGGAACTGGCTCTCAGTAGTCCGCTCGCTTCGCTATATGTCCGAGGCTCCCGCTAGGCCTTCGAAGGGATGGTTCGTGAACGGGGCCGATCGCTGGACGCGAAGTCAGCTTTGGCTTCAGTGGTTGCGGAGACATCTTCGGCTCCGGTTTGCTCAAGAATCGCCCGGGCGGACTTGACCCAGTCCGAATCATCGCAATGTACTGAAAGCAGAATGCCGCCCTTCCGAATGCGGCCCTCGTAGCGCTTGGCTTCGTATTCGGGAGTTCCCAAACCGACCAGCGCGCCCGCGACTCCGCCCAGAACGCCACCGACGCCAATTCCGCTCAGCATCGCCATGATCGGGCCGGCTGCAACGAACAGTCCGAGGCCCGGAATCGCCAGGGCGCCGATTCCGGCCAGCCATCCCAGGATGCCTCCCACCACGGCGCCCGATCCAGCACCGGCGGCCGTCCCTTCAGGCGCCTTGGTGTTTCGCTCCATCGCCAGATCCTTGGTTCCGGCATTGTCAGGGAAGAGGATTGAAATGTCCGTGCTGCGGAAGCCGGCGAGTTTCAGCCCATGGACTGCATTCTCCGCATCGAGTTGGCTCACATAGATACCAAACACCGCTTTGTTCTTCGTCGACAACATGACCGACTCCTTTCTGTCTTTGATTGCAAGCGGACGGCCACACCGTGCTGTTGATTGAAAAAGCTTAACCCACAGAAGAAAATACCTCTTTGCCGATGAGGATGTAAATTTTTCCTGTCACCTGCCCACGGTAGGGTGTGTCACCCTGATTAGCAAGAGGAGGCCACTCATGGCAATCAGCCCGGACGCGGGTCAACCCGCGAAAGAATCCAACTTGGTGAATGTACCGCGTTTGGTGACCGCGTACTTCGCTGATCGTCCCGATCCCAAAGTTCCCGCCCAACGGGTCTCGTTTGGAACATCGGGGCATCGCGGTTCGGCACTGAACCGTGCGTTCAACGAGTGGCACATTCTCGCGATCACACAAGCGATTTGCGAACATCGGAAAGAGAAGGGAATCGACGGGCCGCTGTTTCTCGGTATCGACACGCATGCGCTGTCCGCGCCGGCTTTCGCAAGCGCGCTGGAAGTGCTGGCGGCGAATCGAGTGGACGTCATGATCGCGCCTGACGGAGAGTACACTCCGACTCCGGCGGTTTCGCACGCGATTCTCAATTTCAATCGCGGAAAGAAGACGGGACTGGCCGACGGGATCGTGGTCACTCCGTCGCACAATCCGCCCGAAGATGGCGGCTTCAAGTACAACCCTCCGCATGGTGGCCCGGCCGGCAGCGACATCACCGGGGCCGTTCAAAAGCGCGCCAACCAGTTTCTGGAAGCCGGACTGGCGGGTGTCGAACGCGTCACATTTGCGCAGGCGCTAGGCGCTGCAACGACCCAAACGCACGATTTCATCGCCGAGTATGTGGGGGATCTTGGCCAAGTGATTGATTTTGACGTGATTCGCGGCGCAAACCTCAAGCTTGGCGTGGACCCGCTTGGCGGCGCGGGAGTACACTACTGGCCCCGAATCCGCGAGCGATACGGACTGAACCTGACGGTGGTCAATGAAACTGTCGACCCCACGTTTCGCTTCATGACGCTCGATTGGGATGGCCGCATCCGCATGGATCCGTCGTCGCCCTACGCCATGCGGCGGCTGATCGAACAAAAGGACAGGTTCGACGTCACCTTTGCCTGCGACACCGATCATGACCGCCATGGTATCGTCACGCGCAGCACCGGTTTGCTTCCACCGAATCGTTATCTGGCGGTGTGCGTCCACTACCTGTTCGCCAATCGCACGGCTTGGCGCAAGGATTCAGCGGTGGGAAAGACCGTGGTCTCGAGCAGCATGATCGACCGCGTGGCCGCCGAGCAAGGCCGTAAAGTTTTTGAAGTCCCGGTGGGCTTCAAGTGGTATGTCGAGGGTTTGCTCTACGGCTCGCTGGGTTTCGCCGGAGAAGAGAGTGCGGGCTCGTCGTTTTTAACGCGGGATGGTTCGCCGTGGAGCACGGATAAAGACGGTATTATCGCCGCGCTGCTCTCGGCCGAAATCACGGCGCGCACGGGAAAAGATCCCGGTGAGATTTACGCCGCTTTGGAGCGTGAACACGGCGTTTCGGATTATGAACGCATCGATGCCCCCGCCAATGCGGATCAACGCGCCGCGCTGGCCAAGTTGTCGGCTCACGATATTACAGCCACTCAACTCGCAGGCGAGAAGATCCAGAGCATTCTTACGTCCGCGCCGGGCGACGGCAGTCCGATCGGGGGCGTCAAGGTGATCGCCGAAAACGGCTGGTTCGCCGCTCGTCCCTCAGGTACGGAAGATGTTTATAAGATCTACGCTGAGAGCTTCCGCGGCCCCGATCAGTTGAAGAAGATTCAAGAGGAAGCGCAGGCCATGGTCGCCAGTGTCTTGGGCGCCGTGGTCCATTAGGAAGGCTCCGAGCTTTCACGGCAAATCGAAATCCTGTGTGTCTTCCTTTAAGCGGGCTTTGGTGAAGAAATCGGCTCCCATTTCCGATACAGGCACATCTTTGCACGAAATATGCGTGCGTAGCTTGCCATTCTTTTCTATTGCAACACCATCTTTCGTTCCCCAGCCCTTGCCGATGGCGGTGTAAACCACGTAATCATAGTCGGCTGTCTTGAAACGCAGATAAGCTCCGCCACCGCCCGAAAACATGAGGGTATGCGCGACTGCGCTGTTTACGGGAGAAGTCGTTCGATCAGCGGGTATAGTGAGCTCAACCTTGTCGGGCAACCCGAATCGATATTGCAGGTAGCCATGTTCCACGGTCAAATCTTTAGACGCGCACACCGATATAACCTTCTTGCCGGAGCTGCAGCTAAATATAGTGTCTTCGTCCTTCAAGCATAGCGTCGGGGCTGCATTAACTGAGGCGGAAGCAATCCAGAACACGAGCGCTATTTGAGCGTATTTCACGGAGCTGGTCATTTTCCCCGGAAGCTCGTCAAGTCGTGATTGAGCAAATCGCCGATGCGCTCCAGACTGATGTCCGCCGGCGGATACTTCTTGAAGATCTCGGGGTCGTGCGCATAGTGCCCCTGCCGCACGAATACGGTGGTGACACGCGATTTCCATTGCTGCTTGATCGCGTCCAGGATGCGCAGCTTGTCATCCACCAGAACATAGTGATCGGCAGGATAGCGCTGCGCTACGTTCTCGAGCTCCTGTTCCTTATGAACGTAAATCAGCACGTTGCCATCGAACTGTTCGAACAGCCCGGAGCGGTAGACCTTATGCGGCTGAAACACTACGTCGCCATCCGACAAGATCACGGGCTGCCCCCATTGGCCGACGTATTGCACTGCATCCAGCGAATTTGGGAACAGGCGATTCGCGAAAGGGTAGCCCATCAGAAAATACGACACTGCCAGCAGATTCGGATCGTGCGGATAGTCAAAACGATAGCGTTGCAGCGCTCCCAGATAGTCGGCGTATCCGAGCTCGGTGCGGATGTCCTCGAAACGTTGCCAATAGCAGCTCGAACGCTCCGGGCCGACGCGCGCCTCCAGGTGGCGCCTCAAGTCCGCGGTCACATGATCGTTGTCGAGGAGCGTGTTGTCCACGTCAAAGAGAAAAACTATTCGATTGTCCGGCATAGTTGGTCCTTTACACTGGATGCGGTTGTCTGGCGGCGCGATCCGCCGCGATGGTCACTTGCATGTCGCGCGCCAGGTGCACTACCTGCTGCACCAGGCTTCTTCGGGATAAAGCGGGCCATTGGCTCGGCCGCGGCCGGACCAGGAACAAATGCGTGACGCCGTTCAAATGCGCAAACTCGACCAGCGTCTTGGCGACGTCCTGGCCCTGGAGGACCCTGGTCTCGATGTGCAGGTTTCGAGCGAAGTTCAAATGATGCTCCACCATCTCGCGATCGCGAGCGGGCATGTCGTGCAAGTCGCTTTCGCGCGATACCGCCACGGCAAAACAGTCGGCATGCAGGTAGTCCGCCACGCGCTTGCCCCGGCGAATCAACATAGCCGTGGCCGGCTCCGGCGTCACCAGAATTAAGATCCGGTCGGAGTTGGCGCCCGACTGTTCAGCCTCATCGTGAAAGCCTGGTTCCTCCTCGAATCCCGGAGCATCGTAATCCACTTGCCGGATCTCGACTTCGTGCGCCGTCTGCCGCAGCGCCAGCTCGCGCAAAACCACCAGCGTCGATTCCTGGAAGAAATTCTCGAGCGCCTTCTGGGCCTTCTCCTGCGAATACACCACGCCGCGCGCCAGCCGGTTGAGCAGCGCTCGAGGCGTCAAATCCACCATCACCACCTGGTCGGCTTGCTGCATCACCCAATCCGGAATCGTTTCGCGAACGCGAATCCCGGTAATGTTCCAGATCTGATCGTTCAGACTCTCCAGATGCTGGATGTTCATGGTGGTGAGGACGTTGATGCCAGCGTCCAACAATGCCTGCACGTCTTGCCAACGTTTCAGGTGCTCTGACCCGGGCACGTTGGTGTGGGGGAACTCGTCGACCACACACAGTTCGGGACGGCGACGGAGGATGGCAGCGGTATCCATTTCGTCGAACAGCGTGCCGCGATAGTCGACTTCGCGGCGTGGAACAATCTCCAAACCTTCCGTCTTTGCGATGGTATCCTTGCGCCCGTGCGGCTCGAAATAGCCGATCACCACGTCGACGCCCTGGCGTTTGGCTTCCTGCGCCTCTTCCAGCATCTGATACGTCTTACCGACGCCGGCGGCGTAGCCCAGGAAGATCTTGAGTTTTCCCAAAGGAGGGCGATCGAGCATAGTTTATTTTGGATAACTTTAGTGGGGAAACACTCGCACGTCGATGTCGTTGGCCCCGCGGATCAGCCGGTCCAGCGGCGTGCCGGTGAAGCGTTCCCACCATCGTTCGCGTGTGCTGTGTCCGACAAAAATCTGCGTCACGCCATGTTCGTGCGCAAACTGCAGCAGCGTTTCGATGGGATTTTGGCCGTCCAAAATCTCGATGGGCGCGTTGGCGGCTCGCGCGATGGCGAGGTTGCGCTCCAGAGCTTCCTGGTCTGCCGCGGAAATTTCCGGCTGCCGTACGTAGGCCACGGTGAGATCGCCATGAAACCGTTCCGCGTTGCGCTTGCCGCTGTCGATCATGGGCCCGGCGTTGGCTCGCGGCGTGATACAAACCAGGATGCGCTCCTGCGCGCCAAACGTTTGCGCTATGCCGTTGCGCCGTAGGTAGGCCTCCAGCTGCCGGTCCACCACATCGGCCGCCAGCAGCAACGCGATCTCGCGCAGTTCCGAGAGCTTTTGCGCCACCGTGGCAGCGCTCACCTGCCCGTCCCGTGAGTGCTCGATACAAAACTCGGGCGGTGCGTCCACCACCACAATTTCGTCAGCCGAATTTAAGAAGCTGCGTGGCACGGTTTGTTTCACGCTCTTGCCGGTAATCCGCGCTACGCGCTCCTGGAGATCGTCGATGTACTGGATATTGATGGAGCTGATGACGGAGATGCCCGCGTCCAAAAGCTCGTTTACATCCTCCCATCGGCTGGCGTGCGGCGAGCCCGGCGGATTATCGTATGCCAGGCCGTCCACCAGGCAAACGGCGGGGTGGCGCTTGAGTATGGCCGGCGTGTCCATCACCGGGATCCCGTCCACTTCTCGCAGAGGAATTACCTCAAGTTTGCTGAGTACGCACTCGATCTCGTGCGAGGTTTTGGGCTGGATGGCGCCCACCACCACGTCCTGTCCGCGCTCGTGCCGCCTCCGGCCTTCGTCCAGCATGCGGAAGGATTTTCCGACTCCGGAGGCATATCCCAGAAACACTTTCAGCCGGCCGCGGCGTTCGTATTCTTCCTCGGCCTGCACCTGTTGCAGCAACTCTTCGGGAGTGCGGCGTCGAATCGCAGTAGGCATGGGTTACTTCCATTATTACGCTAGAATCGTTCAAACGCGCCTGTGGAGGCAGAATGGTGATCCGGACTCTTATTTGCTTAGTTCTCTTTGTTCTCGAAACCCTCGCGCAAAGCGCAGGTACAATTACCGGCAAGGCTGTCGACGTGGCGGGCGATCCGGTGCCTCAGGCCGAGATTCAAGCCATCAATGTCGCGACCAAAGCGGTCTTCAAGGCCACGACTTCGTCCGCTGGAGTTTATACCTTCGCTCAGCTGCCGGCCGGGACCTATGACCTTTCCAACAGTTCGCCCGGATTCACTCCGTTCGTCCAGCACGGCGCAGCGGTGACGGCGGGCCGAACCTTGCAGATGAATCTGCGATTGAACGATTTCCAATTGAACACGCTCGGAGACGGCCGCGACCTCCTGATCGACCGGAACTCGCAGCACCCGGCGCCGGCCGGGCCAACTCCCCGTATGCCGGATGGCAAGCCGGACCTTTCCGGTATATGGCACAACCAAAGAACCATCGATCCTGGAAAGCCTGAGGTGAAAGCTTGGGCGGAGGCGGTGGCCAAGGAACGCGTCGAAAACAATTCGAAAGATACTCCGTTTTCGCACTGTCTGCCGCTCGGCATACTTCTCAGCGGTACGGGCTCGCCTTTCAGGACGGTTCAAACCCCTACATTCATGGCAATGCTCTTTGAATTGGATGTCCCGGGATTCCGCCAAATCTATCTGGATGGGCGCGCGCATCCGAAAGATCTTGATCCCACATGGACCGGACACTCCATCGGACATTGGGAGGGAGACACGCTGGTGGTGGATACAGTTGGGTTCAACGATAAGTCCTGGCTCCCGAATCAGCTCCCTCACACGGACAAGATGCACGTCACCGAACGTTTTCACCGTCCCGATTTAGGCCACTTGGAGATTGAGATCACCGTTGACGACCCCGACACGTTCCTCAAGCCATGGGTCATCAAGAGAGTTACCGAGCTCGCTCCCAACGACCAGGTCGGCGAGGCCATCTGCGCCGAAAACGAACGCGACCGCGAGCACATGGTCGGCAAGTGACGCAGGCAGGAGCAAATTGCGGCTCTGCACACGGCCCCGTTATCCTGAAGGTTGCATGAATAGCTGCATGGTGAAAGCAATTACAGGCCGGTATGAGCGCTGGATTCGCGCGCGCGAAGAAGCCCTCTGCTTTCGGGCCACCAATCGCGTGGTTCGCGATTTCGAATGGGGGCTGGAATGGACGCAGCAAGTGGCCGTGCGCCGAGCGTCATCCGAAAAACGGCGAGGGTGCTGAGGATTACGTCGCGAAGCTCAATCAGCTCGCGATGCTGGATAGCGACGAGTTCTTCGGCTATGAAGACGCCGCGCGATTTCGAGCTGCGGGATGGCATGCTGCGATTCCATTCGCCGGTCCACACGCCTTATCCCGAGAACAACTTGGTCCATGCGCAATGGTTTCCTGCCGCGCCCAGTTCCAAAGGCGGCCTAAGAAAGCCGTTGTGGTCTTGCCGCACTGGAACGGTCCTGCCGATAGCTACCTCGCGCTCTGCCGTGCATTGGCCCGCTTAGGAATCTCGGCGCTGCGGGTCAGCTTGCCCTATCATGACTACCGCATGCCGGCCGAACTCAAGCGCGCCGATTACGCGGTTTCGTCAAACATCTGCCGGACCATGGATGCCGCACGGCAAGCCGTGATCGACGTGCGCTGCTGTCTGGATTGGCTGCAATCGCAGGGCTTCGAGCGCTTGGGATTGGTCGGCACCAGCCTCGGATCGGCTTACGCCTGCATGGCGAGCGCGCACGACGATCGCGTTTCCGTCAACGTATTCAATCACTGCTCCACATACGTGGCCGATGTGGTCTGGGCTGGGCTTTCCACGCAGCACATTCGCCAGGGCCTGGAAGAGCACATCGATTTGGACCGGCTGCGGCGGGCCTGGATCGCGGTCTCGCCAGTGAGTTACATCGAGAAGTTCGCAGCCAAGAAACAAAAGTCGCTGTTCATTTACGCTGCGTACGACACAACGTTTCCGCCTGAGCTGTCGCGAGACATCGTGGGAATGATGCGCGATTACTCAGTGGATCACAAGGTCGTCGTGCTCCCGTGCGGCCACTACACGCTGGGTGAGACGCCGTTCAAGTTCATCGACGGCTATCACATCTGTTCGTATTTGAAGCGGAATTTGTAGTGCGTTATTGGAGCAACGCTCCGAGCGCCGGCAGCGGCACCGCGCTTTCCTTCAGCGCCGCGTCGTGAAATTGTTGCAGTTGGAAGGCCGAGCCCTTGCGCATTTTGTATTGCTCGCGAGTGTCCAGCCATCCGCGCCACCCGATGAAGTACATGGGTAGCTGGCAGGACGATAACTGGGCGCGCTGGAATTTCCCGGTCGCTTCTTCCTTCTCTTGGAAGGTATCGTTGATCATCAAATCCAGCGCCTGCTGCTCGGTCATGCCCATGGTCTGCAGCCGGATATCGAGAATCGCGTTGGCGATTGCCCGCAACATCTGCTTCATCAACGTCATCCGCAGTTCCTTGCTGTTATCCATGAAGCCCTCTTCCGACATCATCTGCTGCGTGTAGAAGGCCCAGCCCTCGACGTAGGGTCCATTGCTAAAAACACTGCGAAGCACGCGGCGCGATTTTGGTTCCAAGGCGTTCGCGAATTCAAACTGCACATAATGGCCCGGCATGGCCTCGTGAATGGTGATCTCCATCATGCCGTAGCGATTGTATTCGCGCAGCTTGGATTCGACGCGCGCTTTGGGCATGTCGGCGGAAAACGGCGTTACCCAATAGAACGCGCCCAGCTGCGGCTCAAGCGCGGGCGCTTGGTTGAAGCCTGCTACAGAATAGATGCCGCGCATGAACTCGGGCGTGGGAATTACTTGCAAATTGGCGGTCGAGCCGAGCGTCAACAGATGCTTCTCCCGCACGAAGTTCGTGGCTTCTTCGAGATCCTTCTTGGCTTCATCCATGTATGCGCCCGGAGTCGTGTGCTGCTGCGCGATTTTGTCCAAAGCCTGCTTGACGGTCTGCGGCGCCGCCAGCTTGGACATCTGGTCGCGAACGTCCTTCAATGCTGCTTCGGCTTCCGCCAGCACCTGCTCGGGCGTCTTGCCGGACACCAGAGTGTAGGCGAACTTTCGATCGTATTTCTCTTTGCCGAGGCGCCAGTCACTGGTTTTCTTCGACAGATCATCCGTCAGAAATTTCGTGAACCCGCGCAGAGCATCCAGAGCCGGCGCTGCCGCCTTATCGTAATCCGCCTTCAAAGCATCGGGTGTCTTAGCGCGCAGGGTCTTGTCGATCAAATCCAGATTGCCTTCATTCTCTTCCCGCGCCACGCGATTCCAAATTTCCGGCGCGTCGACCAGGTTCGCTTGCGCTTGCTGCATGAGAGCCGGAATCTTCTGCAGCCGCTGGATGATGTGCCGGTAGCGGGTGTCGATGGGAGCGTATTCGAGCACAAAGGGGGTGAACAGTGCGTTGCCGGTCAGCTCCACGTAGCCGGTAGGATTGTGGCGATAGTTTTGGATCTTATCGAACTCCAGCAGCGCCAGGTTGATCTGATTGTCGATGATCTGGTAATCTGCGCGGTCTTCCGCCGAAAGCGAATCTTGAGTGATCCCGGCCAGGCGATTGTGAAAATCGGAATAGAACTTACGTTGCTGATCGATGCCAGCCGGGCTAAAGTCATCGATCTGTTCGTCCAGCCGCGTACCGTTGTGTTCGTGATAACCGCTCGACGTTGCCCCCACGGGCGAGAGCGCCAGCGATCCGTACACGAAGTCGTCGGTGATCTTCGAAAAATCCGGCTTGGCCGGCGCCGAGGCTTGCTTGCAACCTGTCATCCAGAGCACGGACCAAATAACGGATGCAGCCGCGAGAACACAAGCAATTCTAGGCGATTGCCGCATGTACCTTCTCCAGATCTTCCGCTGCGCCAAATTTGGAACCTTCCAAGTGGCTGTTGATATTGCGCAGCAAACCAGTGAGCACTCCACCGGCGCCCACTTCCAGGAACCGCCCGACCCCGAGCGACGCCAACTCTTGGATCACTTCGGTCCAACGGACGGGGTTGGGCACCTGTTGATACAGACCTTCGCGCGCCTCTGCACCGGTGCGAATCACCTGCGCTTGCCAGCCATTTACCAGTGGGACGGTCAAGTCGCGAAACTCGGTGGCGTCCAGATCCGCCTTTAGCCGTTCCTGCGCTGGCTGCATCAGCTGACAGTGAAACGGAGCGCTGACAGGCAGCAACAGGGCACGCCGGGCGCCGGCTGCCTTGGCCAAATCAACTGCTCGCGCAACGGCTCCGGCATGACCTGCGATTACTACCTGATCCGGCGAATTCAAATTTGAGGCTGTCACCACTTCGCCTTGCGCGGCCTCGGCGAGGACGGCATCGAGGGCGCCCTCCGGGAGCTTCAGTAAGGCCGCCATCGCGCCTTCGCCGATCGGAACTGCCTCCTGCATATATTTGCCGCGCTTGCGCACCAAGCGAACGGCGTCGGCGAAGTCGAGCGATTGGGCCGCCACCAACGCCGCGTACTCGCCGAAACTATGGCCGGCGACATAGTCGGGTTGGATGCCCTGCTCGTCCAATACTCGCCACGCCGCGACCGAAACCGTCAGCAGCGCTGGCTGCATATTCTCGGTGAGTTGTAGTATCTCGGCTGGGCCTTCAAAGCAGAGTTGGCTCAGCGACAATCCCAACGCGCTATCGGCCGTGTCGAAAATCGCACGAGCAATTGCAAATTTTTCGACAAGGCTCTTGCCCATTCCGACGTGTTGCGAACCTTGTCCAGGGAAAACAAACGCTGTCTTCATATAGAAACAAACAGCTTTAGTGTAGCTTCTTCTGCTGCGTAAGTAATTTCCATCCTTTGGCACCTCACCTGCGTCATATGCAGTGAGAAGGAGGAGGCATGAACACTCAGACTCGCCACCAAGCGCAGCCGCCAGTAGCCCAATACGAGACCAAGGCATTTGTTTACTGTCCCATCTGCACGCACACCGTGGAGGGGATTGTCGTCGCATCGGGAAAGACCGCCAAGGTGAAACCCGGTCAAAAATGCTCGCGGTGCGCCGCTGCTCTCGACCCGGCATACATCATGCGGATGGATCGGGCCGCGTAACCCCATCGGTGTGTATTGCAGAGACATGTTATTGTAGTCTCAGTTAATGAAACGAAAACCCACGGTCCGCCCGGAGCCGGCGCCCGCAGAGCCTGTGATTGACCCGAAGCTTCTCGATGAGGCGAAGCGGTCGGTGATGGCTGACCAGATCAAGCGGGTGGAAAACTGTACCGTCTGCGGCGCCAACTGCGCGCCCAACTCAGCGGAAGGTTTGTGTTGGGTCTGTCGGCGCTTGAAAATCAGCGCGTGGCGCGATTCCGATCAGCAAAGCGTTCAGGAGTAACGAGCGCCCGTTCGTAGACAAAAGCTCCGGCTGCAACGTCTTCCACACAAATACCAAGCGACTTGAAGATCGTGATCTCGCTTGGGTTGAAGTGCCGCTTGAGGCTTTGAAGTTCTCTGACGTTCGCCCAGCTATTCGGAACGATCAGATCCCCGGCCTCAATTTTGGCTTGCTCCAGTGAATCCACCGCCACCAATGCGGCGCGACGCACCAACTCGCTTGGAAGTTCTCTCCGATTCGCCACGTTTGAGCCCATGGCGTTGATCATGGTCCCAGGCTCGATCCAGCTATCTTCCAAAACCGGATCTTGCGAGTTCGTGGCGGTAACGACGATCTGAGCGCCGCGAACAGCTTCCTCGGCCGTGGAAACCTCTTGCGCCGAGCACTCCTGCGCGAACTTTCGCCGCTTCTCCTCATTCCGGCTCCAGACGCGCACCGTTTTGATCGGCCGGACGGTGCGAATCGCCGCCACCTGCGTGCGGGCTTGGAATCCGGATCCAATCACGGCTAGCGTATCTGCTTGTGGATTCGCCAGGAGGTCGGTCGCGTACCCGCTGGCGGCCCCGGTGCGAATCTGCCCCAGATGATTCGCCTCCATCCAAGCAAGCGGCTCGGCTGTCTGGGCGTCGTAGAGCATAAAGTACGCGTGGACTCCGTAACGCGGGTTGACGGAATAGAATTTAGTTCCGAAGTAGTTGCGATAGGAACCGGCCATGCTGTGCAGCGCCGATCCGGTATCGAGTATGAGCCGGCGGCGAGGCTGATTGATGGCCTGGCCCTCGGCCAATGCTTCGAACGCACTGCGCATGACGCCGATGGCTTCTTGTATCGGGAGTAGCTGCTTTACGTCTTCTTCGGTGAGGTAGAGCACCTATTTCGTCGCGGGGTCCGCGCTCTCGGGATTTAGTCCCAGCTCCACGATGGCCGATTGCGCCCGCTGCTTGTCGAATTTGCCGTCGCGAGCCAGGCGCGCTAATGACGCCGCCGCGATTGCTTCCGCGCCGTTCTCAAAATGCTTCCTGAGGTGTTCGCGGTTGTCGCTGCGTCCGAAGCCATCCGTGCCGAGCGTGACGAGGCGGCCAGGCAGCCACGGCGCAATCTGATCGGCCACTACCTTCATATAGTCGGTTGAGGCGACGATTGGCCCTGACACATCTTCGAGCGCCTGCAACAGGTAGGGCTTGCGTTCCGGTTCGGTGGGATGGAGGCGGTTCCAACGCTCCACTTCGAGAGCATCGCGCCGAAGTTCGTTGTAGCTGGTGATGCTCCAGACATCGGCCTGCACCTGGTAGTTCTCCGCCAGGATTTTTTGCGCGCGCAACGCTTCGTTCAAAATCGGGCCGCTTCCAAAGAGCTGTATCTGCGCATTTCCACCCTCCGCATTGTTATAGCGGTACATGCCGCGCAGGATGCCCTCCTCGGCGCCGGCCGGCATTTGCGGTTGCGCGTAGTTCTCGTTATACAGCATCAGATAGTAGAACCGGTCTTCCATCTGTTGGTACATGCGCCGGATTCCATCCTGAATGATTACCGCAATTTCGTAAGCGTACGCGGGGTCGTAACTATGGCAGGTGGGAACCGTGCTCGCGAGCACCAGGCTGTGGCCATCCTGGTGTTGTAAACCTTCGCCCGAAAGCGTGGTCCGGCCACCCGTTCCGCCCATCAGGAAACCCTTCCCGCGTGAGTCGGCGAACGCCCAGATCAGGTCGCCAATCCGTTGGAACCCGAACATGGAATAGTAGGTGAAGAAGGGGATCATCGGGACGCCATACGTCGCATACGCAGTGCCGGCCGCGGTGAACGACGCCATGGAGCCAGCTTCGTTGATGCCTTCTTCGAGAATCTGGCCGTTCTTGGCTTCCCGATAAAACAGAAAGTTTTCACTATCCACCGGCTTGTAGAGCTGGCCGCGGCTGGCGTAGATTCCGTACTGCCGGAACAGCGATTCCATTCCGAATGTCCGAGCTTCGTCTGGAATGATCGGAACAATATACCGGCCCAGCTGCTTGTCCTTGAGCAGCAGGGTGAGAATACGCACGAAGGCCATGGTGGTGGAGACTTCGCGACCCTGCGAACCAGCCACCGATTCAGAGAACAAATCCAGTGGCGGCGCTTCAATCGTAATTTTTGGAACCGAGCGCGCCGGTAGGCTGCCCCCCAGCAGTTCCCGCCGTTCGCGCAAGTAGCGCATTTCCGGGGCGTCTTCAGGCGGCCGGTAGAACGACGCCGTATGGACGGTCTCCTCGGAAATCGGAATATCGAAGCGGCGGCGGAAGTACAGCATTTCGTCCTCGTTCAGCTTCTTCTGCTGATGCGTGACGTTGCGGCCTTCGCCGGCCTCACCCAGCCCGTAGCCCTTGATGGTCTTTGCCAGGACCACGGTGGGTGATCCGGTGTGCTCCATCGCGCGCTTATAGGCGTTGTACACCTTCTGCGGATCGTGACCGCCGCGCTTCAAAGCGCCGATCTCTTCGTCCGAGAGGTGCTCCACAAGCTTTAACAGCTCAGGATACTTGCCGAAGAATTCCTTGCGAGTGTAAGCGCCGCCCTTCGCTTTGAAATTCTGATATTCGCCGTCCACGCATTCGCCCATGCGTTTGATCAGCAGGCCGGTGGTGTCGCGGGCCAGCAGATCGTCCCAACCGCCGCCCCAGACTACCTTAATAACATTCCAGCCGGCGCCGCGGAAATGGGTTTCGAGTTCGGTAATGATCTGCCCATTGCCTCGAACCGGGCCATCCAGGCGCTGCAGATTGCAGTTCACCACGAAGATAAGATTGTCCAGCTGTTCGCGGGCCCCCAGGGCGATCGCGCCCAGCGATTCCGGCTCGTCGGTCTCGCCATCTCCCAGGAATGCCCAGATCTTGCGCGGGGTGACCGGAATGATCTCGCGATTCTCGAGATAGCGCATGAAGCGCGCCTGATAGATAGCGTTGATCGGTCCGATTCCCATGGATACCGTGGGAAATTGCCAGAAGTCCGGCATCAGCCAGGGGTGCGGGTAGGAGGAAAGACCGGGATGCTCGCGCAACTCGTGGCGGAAATTCTCCAGGTGCTCGTCTTTCAAACGGCCCTCGAGGTAGGCCCGGGCGTACTCGCCAGGCGAAGCATGGCCTTGGAAATAGACGAAATCGCCGGGCTGTTCGGCGTGGCGGGCATGAAAGAAATGGTTGTGGCCGACCTCGGTCAGCGTGGCAAGGGAGGAATAGGTGGAGATGTGGCCTCCGATGCCGGGATCGTGCTTATTGGCGCGCACCACCATAGCCATGGCGTTCCATCGGATGAAGCTCTTGATACGCCGTTCCAGAGCGCGCTCCCCTGGGTAGGGCACTTCTTCGTCGACCGGAATAGTGTTTACGTAAGGGGTCTTCAGCCCACTGGGAGGGTGCGCGCCGTAAAGCGCCGCGCGGTCGATGAGTCGGCTGAGCAGATACGCCGCGCGATCCGCTCCTCCCTCCTCAACAACGCCATCGAGCGCTTCCAGCCACTCACTGGTTTCCTGGGCATTTGGATCCTCGCTGGTTACGAGTTTAGTTGCAAGCATGGGTGATAAATGGGGCCACTTTCAAAATAGCACTAGTGGTACTGCCCAGGCTTGCCAGGGGATGGCGTGCTCGCAGGGAAGAGGGGGACGACCGGTTTCCGCCGGGGGTCCACGAGGCCAGGCAGCAGTCGCTAGCTTCGAGTTCCGGGTCTATTGCGCGACTGCCGCGCCCGAGAGAGTTCTGTCATCGCCATGATAGCTTTCTCAACCAGAAGACGCTCACGGCGCAGCTTCTTCAAACGCTCACTTGCGAGTGTCAAGGACCTACTCAACTCATTCACCGGCGACTGCGAGGCGAATTGCCCATTTGTGTTCATGAATCGTCCTCCCCTGTGGACGGCCGAGCTGACATTCCAGTTTAGGTGCAAGTGGCGACAGGAGACTATCAGGATGTCTTTGATTTTGGGATCGGGCCCAGTACTACGGCGCTGTAGGGATATTCCCTACTCTCGCTAACAATCCGGTAACTTAATCCACTAGTTTGTTCTGTATGGCGTAGTGGGTGAGTTCGGCGTTGGTCCGCATTCCCATTTTCTCCATGAGGCGGGCTCGATAGGTGCTGATGGTTTTGTCGCTCAGCGACAATAGATCGGCAATCTCGCTAAGGGTTTTGCCGGATGCGATCAGCCGCATCACCTGAAATTCGCGATCGGAAAGGGTTGCATCCGGCGATTGATCGAGGCCGCGCCCCAGGTCGATGATCAGCTTTTCGGCCAGCGCGGGGCTCAAGTACTTCCCGCCCTCCATGACCTTATGAATAGCTTTGCAGAGTTCGGCGCGCGGGCTGTCCTTGGTAATAAATCCAGCAGCGCCCGCTTTGAAGACACGCCGCGCGTATTGCTCTTCCGAGTGCATGGTCAGCACCAGCACCGGGAGACGCGGGCGAGCCTGTTTCAGCTCCTTGAGAATTTCCAGTCCGCTCCTGTCGCCGAAGGAAAGATCCAGGACCACGGCGTCCCAGTCGTCTGCGAGCGCCATGCGCAGGGCGACATCGGGCGTGCCGGCTTCACCGCAAGAGATAGCGCCGGGCTGCTCTTCCAGGATTCTTTTGATGCCGTCTCGAACCACCTCATGATCGTCAACGATGAGAACTCGCCGCATCAGCTTATTACTCCCGACTCTATTCCCGCCAGAGGAACGCGAAGATGCAGTGTCGTGCCGATTTTCTTCAGGCCGACGATATCCACGCTGCCGCCAATTAAGTGAGCGCGCTCCCGCATTCCGAGGAGTCCCAAAGAGTCCCTGCTAAGCTTTTCGGCGGACGTGATTCCGCGGCCGTTATCGCTGACCGTCAGAATAAACGCGCCATCCTGTTCTTTCATCGCAACGCTAACCCGGGTTGCTTGCGCATGGCGGAGGATGTTCGTCAGAGCTTCTTGTACGATGCGGAACACGGCGGTGGATTGCTCATCGCCCCAGGGGACGCTTTGCAGGCCGCAATCGCATAAGCACTGGATTCCGGTTCGTGCCTGGAACTGCTGGCTCTGCCATTCGATCGCTTCCAGTAAACCCAGATCGTCCAGGATGCTGGGGCGCAACTCCGAGGCGATCCAGCGCACCGCGTTGATGGTGCTGTCGGTGAGGCCGACCATGGTGGCCAGTTTATCCCGCATCGCTTGCAGATGTTCCGCGCCGGACGGCTGGTGGATCATCTTTTCGAGAGCCTCCAATTCCCATCGCAGGCCGGTGAGAAGACCGCCCAGTTCATCGTGGATTTCGCGAGCGATCCTTGTGGCCTCCTTCTCGCGCGCCGATTGCAGCCTGGCGGACAAGGCGCGCAATTGCTCGCTACCGGCCTGGAGACGGTCCGCGGCCTCCTTGCGGTCGGTGATGTCCTCGGCCACTCCTCCCATCCGGCAAACAGCTCCTGATTGATCACGGATGGGGAACCCGCGATCGCGGAGCCAGCGCACGCCTCCGTCTTTGGTGATAATCCGGTATTCAATTTCGAATTCGCGCCCAGCCAGAGCATCCAGCGTTTGAATCACGCGCGAACGGTCTTCGGGATGGACTATGGGTTCCGGGCCGGCCGCGTAAAGACTCTCGCAGGTCCTTCCGCAAACCTTCTCATACATGGGGCTAATGTAGAGCAGTTGCTTCAAGTCGGGCGACCTTATCCAAAATACTTCTTGGATGTTCTCGGTGAGCTGGCGGAAGCGCTCTTCGCTCTCGCGCAAAGCTTCTTCGGCTAATTTGCGTTCGGTAATATCGGTGGAAATGCCGGCGACGCGATAAATCTGACCGGATTGATCCCGGATGGGGAATCCGCGGTCGCGGAACCAGCACACCGACCCGTCGGGCCGCACGATTCGGAACTCGATTTCGAATTCAGTTTCCGCTCCCCGCCGCATGATCTCGGCCATTCTTTCGCGATCTTCGGGAACGATCCTGTCGAGGAACGACTGATAATCCCGATCTCCATAGCGCTGTTGAGCGGAGTGCCCGGTGAACCTCTCATACGCAGGGCTCAAATAAAGCACGCGCTTGAAATCCGCCGTTTTGATCCAAAACACATCGCGTATGTTTTCCGCCAATTGGCGAAATCGCTCTTCGCTCTCCCGCAGCGCTTCTTCCGCCTGTTTGCGCTCGGAGATATCGTAGCCGATCCCGATCGCCGAGCCGTCGGAAAGATGGAGCATGGCCCAGGAAGTGTCGATCACCCGGCCATCCCGAACCCTGGTCTTGAAGTCGGCCCATTCCGCGTTGGAATTAGTTAGGAAGTCGCGGACCTGCTTGCGATACTCGGGATCCGGGTAGTTCTCCTCGACGATGTCGATGTGTTGGCTTTTTATTTCGTCGACTGACCACCCGAGCGTGCGTTCCCATTCCCGATTCACCAACTGGACCTGGCTCTTCTGATCCACGAAGCCGACCATGATGGGGACGTGGTCGAAGATGGTTTGCAGAATTTCCTTCTGCCGCCGCAGGTCCTCCTCCACACGCTCGCGCCGGGCGATCTGCTTTCGCAATTCTTCATTGGCCGCCTCCAGCGCTTTGGTCCGTTCCTCGGGTGTTTCTATGGTCTCCCAACTCCCTTGCCGCTTGGCGACCACGAACTGATGCGTTCGCGCCGCATCCAGGATTTCGGCCGCGCTGCTTTCCGCCAGCGGGAAATGGCATAACGCGATCATCCGGCGATTAGCCACCGATCTCCCGAGTTCCTTCTCGAATTCCCGGAAATATGCGGTGTTGGCTTTCTGCAAACAGGCAGGGCTTCCGGCCACTCTCATTCCCGCATAGCCTCGCGCCAACGCATCCTCCAGTTTTTCGTCCAGATAATCTACGCTGCTATGCGCCTCCAGCACGTCGCCATCGGTCATCCCAACAAACAGCGGCTCGCTATGAACGCGGATTTCCATTCCACCCTGCGCCAGATAACGGTCCAGACCGGGAATCGATTGACGCAAAGCGGCCACCGCGTCGGCTTCCGTAACCGGCGTGTAAACGATCCAAAGGCAGAATTCGTGATTTTCGAGGCCAGCTTGAAAGAACGGAACTGAGGCGTCCAGCAGATCCTGCTTGGCTTCGTAGAAATAACAGAAGTGGGTGCCCCATGGCATGTCGCCCATGACGCTGATACCCGTTGTCGTCGCTTCCGGCACCATAGCTGGCCTCCTTCGCCTTCTCTTTGAAGGGCCCGGGCGGGATGACAGCGCACCGGACCGAAACTCAAAGCCAAGTGGTAAGTGGCTGACCACATGGAGGAAAAAGCATACCACATGCGGGCGGTAACCTAGGCCCCACGGGTGGCGTCTTATCGTTTCGCCAAACAGGAGTGAGTACTTACTTATGGAAGCTGCCCGAGCGCGCGCCACGGATTTAGCCAAGCCGTCTTTAACAGAAGCTTTACCCCCAGGCCCCCCAGCGCCGCCAATTTTGGCCCAAGCTCCGCTGGCCAAGCCTTCCGAAGCACCCAACCGGCCCTCGCGAATGCCCGGCGAAGACCGCCGCCGGCAGCTGCTCCGCGTGGCTATCGATAGCTTCGCCCGCAACGGATTTAGCGGTACCAAGACCAAGGACATTGCCGCGGCCGCCGGCGTGAGCGAGGCCATTCTTTTCCGCCATTTCGTCAGCAAGGAAGACCTGTACCACGCGATCCTGGACGAAAAGGAAGCCACCCTGGGTGGCGAGCGATGGTTTGTGGAGATGAACGAATTGGCGGACCGCCGCGACGATCGCGGACTCTTCCGGCACGTGGCCTGTCAGATCATCCGCTCCTTTCGCGAGGATGCCGCGTTTCACCGGCTGTTGTTGTACGCCTCTCTTGAGGGACATCTTTTGGCCGATCTGTTTCATGAGCGGTTCGGGCTTCCCATGGGCGATTTCTTGACCCGCTACATCGCGCTTAGGCAGAAGGAAGGCGCGTTTCGGGAATGCGACCCGGGAGCCGCTGTGATGTTCGTCATCGGATCCACGGTGCACCACTCCATGAGCCTGCATGTGATGGGCTGTAAGTATGGCGACTTATCGGAAGATGCGTTAGTCGATCAGTTTGTAGAGCTGATGATGGGTGGCCTGGAACAACAGGGAGCCGCTGGCCGTATGCCGAAAGGGAAGCGGAAGTAACTTCATGGCAAGCCGTATAACATTACAGGCAGTGTTGGTGGGTCTGGCGGGAATCGCGCTGGTTGCTGCCGTTGGATGTAACAGCGGAAGCAAAAACATTTCACTAACCGAAGCCGCAACTGGTCCCGCCAAAATACTCAAAGTTGCGACGGTGCGTGCGGTAACGCGGCAAGTTTCCTCTTCAGTGCAAGTGACTGGCAGCTTTCTGGCCGAGGAATCGTCGGACGTGGCGCCACCCGCTGCGGGGCGCGTGATTGAGACGCCGGTGGACGCGGGCGCGTTTGTGAATGAAGGCCAGCTCCTGGCGAAACTCGAGGACCGCGATGCGCAGCTTCGTTTACAAGCGGCCGAGGCTTCCGAGCAGCAAGCGGAAGCAAGTCTTCGGCAAGCGGAGTCGCGGATCGGCTTGACACAGGGCGGCAAATTCGACGCGAACAATGTTCCGGAAGTTCTTTCGGCGAAGGCATCCTATGATTCAGCGATCTCCGAAGCCAAGATGTCGGAAGCCGATGCACAGCGCTACGACGCGTTGATCAAGAGCGGCGATGTTTCCCAAAGCGCGTTCGACAAGGCGCGCACGCAGGCCGACACAGCCAAGCAACAGGCCAATTCCGCGCGGCAGCTTTTCGAAGCGGCGCTCAATTCGGCTCGCCAAAATTTCCAGGGCGTGATCAATGCCCAGGCATCGCTCAGCTACGCGCGCGCGCAAACCGCGATCGCTCGCAAAGCGGTGGAGGACACCATCATCAAGGCGCCCTTTGCCGGCTACGTGAGCTCGCGCCCGATCGCTGCCGGGCAGTACGTGGCTCTGACGGCGAAGATCGCGACAGTGGTCCGAGTGACGCCGCTGAAGCTGGATCTACAAGTCCAGGAATCGAACGCTCCGCAGTTGCAGTTGAACGCCGACGTGGAAGCAAGTGTTCCTGGCTATCCGGGCCGCACATTCCAAGGCCGCGTGACGGCCATCAATCCGACGGTCGACTCGAACTCCCGCACGGTTTTGGTGGAAGCGAAATTCGCGAACCAGGATCTGGCGCTGAAACCCGGAATGTTCGCCACGGCGCGCATTCTGTTGAATGGCAGCAGCATGGGCATCTTTCTTCCCAAGTCCTCGGTCTTGACGGACCCGAGCACGAACTCGTCGCAAGTGTTCTTCGTTCGCGATGGCAAGGCGCGCGTGGCTGTGGTGCAATTGGGCGCGGTGGATGGCGACATGATCCAAATTCTGTCGGGCATTTCGGAGAATTTCGTGGTCGCCACCAATCACCTTCAGGATTTGTTCGACGGTGAACCGGTGGAGGCCGAAACTAGCGCCATCTCTAGCGGAGGAGGAGCGTAGCCGTGCATAAACTTGCCGAACTGTGCGTCAAACGGCCCGTCTTCGCCACCATGCTGATCGTGGCGCTGATGGTGGTGGGCGGATTTTCGTTCTTCACCTTGGGCGTCGATCTGCTGCCCAAGATCGACTTGCCGACGGTGTCGGTCTCTGTCAGCAATCCAGGAGCCTCGGCCGAGGAAGTGGAAACCGACATCACCAAGCGCGTCGAAGACTCCGTGAACACCATTAGCGGCATTGAGCAGATCAACTCCACATCGGTGGAGGGAACGTCCACGGTCACCATCCAGTTCTCGCTCGATAAGAACGGCGATGTCGCCACGCAGGAGATACGCGACAAGGTGAACTTGATCGTGAACGATCTTCCGGATACTGCCAAGGCTCCGGTGGTGCAGAAATTCGATCCCGATGCCACGCCGATCATGCAGATCGCGCTTTCTTCGCCGCGCCCGCTGCGCGAGGTCACCGAGATCGCCGACAAAAAGATCAAGCCACAGCTTGAAAACATCAATGGCATCGGACAAATCCAGTTAGTCGGCGGTCTCAAGCGCGAAATCCGCGTCTGGGTAGATCCGGATAAGATGCGGGCCTACAACCTGGCCATTTCCGACGTCGCCAACGCGCTGAAGCAACAGAATATGGAAATGCCGGGCGGTAACGTCAACGCCGGCGCGCGCGAGCTGGCCGTTCGGACGCTGGGGCGTTTGGTAGATCCGGCGCAGTTCAACGAGATTGCGATCGCGACGCGCGGATCGTACGTGGTCAAGCTGCGCGACATCGGCTATGCGGAGGACTCGCAGGAAGAGCCCACGACCGCGGCGCGGCTCAACGGTGAACCCGCGGTAAGCATGGTGGTTTCCAAACAATCCGGCCAAAACACGGTGGCGGCCGCCGACGCGCTCAAGGATCGGATCAAGCAGATTGAGGCAGTACTGCCCAAAGACATCCACATTCAGATCACCAACGACCAGTCCATTTTCATTAAGGCGGCGGTGCATTCGCTCGAACAGCATTTGATCGAAGGGAGCTTCCTGGCCGCGGCGATCGTCTTCGCGTTTCTGGCCAACATCCGCACCACGCTGATTTCCGCGGTGGCTATTCCGACGTCGATCATTTCGACTTTTGCATTGATGGCGGCGATTGGCTTCGACTTGAATCAGATCACCATGCTGGCGCTGACGCTGATGGTGGGTATTGTGATCGACGACGCCATTATTGTCCTCGAAAATATCTACCGGTTCATGGAAGAGAAGGGCATGTCGCCCTATCGCGCCGCGATTGAAGGAACGAAAGATATCGGTTTGGCCGTGATGGCTACCACTTTCTCGCTGCTGGCCGTCTTCCTGCCCATCGGATTCATGGGGGGCATCGTCGGCCGGTTCATGTCTTCGTTCGGATTCACGGCTTCGTTCGCCATAGCCGTTTCGCTGCTGGTGTCGTTCACCTTGACGCCCATGCTCACATCGCGGTTCGTCAAAGTGCTCCCAAAACACGCTGACGAGACGAAGGGTTCGAAAAGTTCGAAAGATTCGCGCTTCTTCCGTTTCCTGGACACGCATTACACCACACTGCTGGAGTGGTCCATGGCGCATCGCAAAACCATGGTGGCCATTAGTGTGGCCGTGGTACTGAGCACCGTTCCTCTCTTCATGCTGGTGAGTAAGAATTTTATTCCTGTCGATGACCGGTCGGAGTTTCAAGCCAGTATTCGCGCGCCGGAGGGTACTTCACTGGCCGCGACGGTAACGGTCGCCGAGCGAATCGCGCGCGACCTGCGCGCCTTACCGGAAGTCAGCGCCACACTGATGTCGGTGGGTGTCGCGTCCGCTTCCTTCACCGGATCGACCGCTGGGGAGGCGAACAGCGCGAGCATCTACGTGAAGCTGGTTCCGCGCGACGATCGCAAGAAATCGCAGAATCAAATGATGGCCGAAGCGCGCAAGATTCTCAGCCATTATCCGAAGGATCTGCGCTCCAGCGTAGGCCAGGCCGCAAATGGAGCCGGCGGCGGCCAGTCCGATATCCAGTTCACGCTCACAGGGCCGGACCTCGATAAACTCAACACCTATTCGCAAGCGTTGCTCGCAAAGCTGAAGCAAATCCCGAAAGTGGCCGATGCGGACACGTCACTGGTCTATGGCAAGCCGGAGCTGCGGGTGGAGATCGACCGGCAGCGCGCGGCGGACCTGGGAGTGCGAGTGAACGACATCGCACAGGCTTTGAACACCATGGTGGCGGGGCAAGTGGTTTCGTCGTTTCCTTCCGGTGGTGAAGAATACGACGTGCGCCTGCGCGCCGACATGCAATTCCGGACCAGCGCCGAGGGGCTGCGCCAGCTCACCGTGTTTTCGACCAACACCCGGGGCTGGGTACCGCTGGATCAAGTGGTCCGTATCAAGAGCGGAGACGCGCCCTCCAGTATCGGGCGTTTGGATCGGCAGCGCCAAGTGACCCTGAGCGCCAACGTGCTGCCGGGCGGTTCACAGCAGCAAGTCATTTCAACGTTGAATCAGGCCGCGGCCGATCTCCATATGGACCCTGGCTATCGCTCGGAACTCATCGGCACATCCAAGGAGCTGGGGCGCGCTGGTTATTATTTCATGCTGGCCATCGCGCTGACGTTCATCTTCATGTACATCGTGCTGGCCGCTCAGTTTGAATCTTTCATACACCCATTCACCATTTTGTTGACGCTGCCGCTGGCGGTGCCGTTCGGTATCCTGTCGCTGTTGATGTTCGGCCAGTCGGTAAACATCATGTCGGGTCTCGGCTTGCTGCTGCTGTTCGGAATCGTGAAGAAGAACGCGATTTTGCAAATCGATCACACCAACGGGCTGCGTGCCGCGGGCGTTGAGCGCTACGAAGCCATCATCCAAGCCAATCGCGACCGGCTGCGGCCCATCCTGATGACTACCACCGCGCTGGTGGCGGGCATGCTCCCGCTGGTGCTTTCTAACGGCGAAGGCTCTGCCAGCAACCGGTCCATCGGGGTGCTGGTGGTGGGCGGCCAGACTTTGTGTCTGCTGCTGACCCTGCTTGCCGTGCCGGTGTTTTATTCGCTCTTCGACGACATGAAGCAGTTACCAATGTTCCGCAGATCCGCCCGTAAGCGCGATAAAAACCGCGAGGTGGTTTCTGGTTTGGATGTGGCGCCTCAGCCCATGCATTTCGAGGGAGGAGAACGCGCCTGATGCGAGCTTACGTGTTTCTTGCGTGCACCGTTTCGCTGGCTCTGATTGAACAGGCTAGTGCTCAACAAGCGCCGACTTCAGCGCAAGCTTTATCGTCGCCTCGCCCTACCACGCTGGTTCCTCCGGTGCGGCCTTTTCGTTTGCCGCCACGGATCGGAGTCGAGACTCAGATGGAAGTCACGCTCGACCAAGTCCTTGGGATGGCGCTGGCGAACAACAAGGACATCGAAGCATCGCGGATTGATCGCCAGGAAGCGGACTACACATTGACCGGGGCGCAGGGCGCCTACGATCCGCAACTCAACGTCAACAGTTACTGGGAGCAGCAAGTTACTCCGGTTGCTTCCGCACTGGGCGGATCGTCCACTGGAAGTCTGTTGAACAAAGTCTGGCTGGCGGACCCCGGGATCACGCAGCCTTTGCCCTGGTTTGGTGGAACGCTCAAAACGGATTTGTCATCCGAGGACGCGTATTCCAACAACACCTTTCTCTCGCTGAATCCGCAATACGAGACGTCGCTCAATTTCTCGTACACGCAGCCGCTTTGGCGCAACTTCTTGTACGACGCCAACCGTCACCAGATCGACGTCGCCAAGAAGAACCGCTCCTTGACCGACGAACAATTCCGGCAACGCGTGATGACGGTAGTGCAGCAGGCCGAGCAGGGCTACTGGGAGCTGGCGTACGCATATAACAATTTACAGGTGCAATTGGAGGCGGTTCGAATCGGCATCCAACAGGATGAAAGCAACCGCCGTCAGGAAGACCAGGGGCTGCTCGCGCCGATCGACGTGGTAGCGGCTCAGACGCAGCTCGCGAATTTTGAAGTCGGCGCGTACACGGCGCAATCCGGACTGACGAGCGCGGAGAATGCGTTGAAGGAGTTGATATTGCCCGACCGCTCGGATCCGCTGTGGTCCACGGCGCTGATTCCGGTGACACCGGCGGACGTGAAACCGCCAGTCATTCCTTTGCAGGACGCCATTGCGGAGGCGCTGGCCAATCGTCCTGAAATCGCCGAAGTGAAGATCAACGGCGAAATCAATGAAAAGGACGTTCGTTATTATCGCAACCAGACCAAACCCCAAGTCAATCTCACCGCGCAATACACGCGCGCGGGATTGGCTGGCGTGGTGCTTCCTCCTGGCCCCAATCCGTTCACCAGCGCGTTTGGTCCGCTAACCACTCAGATCAATGAACTGTCGGCTCTGGCCGGACTGGCTCCGCTTTCCGGCGTCTCATTCGGTAGCAGCGCGATTTCTCCGGTGCTGATTGGCAATTACGGACAATCGCTTTCCGCCCTCTGGGGCGGGAATTTTCCCACCACGGAAGTGCAACTGAGCATCTCTTTGCCGATCCGGAACCGGACGGCGGAATCCAATCTCGGTAAATCCCTTGCGGAGACGCACCGCATCCGCAATCAGCGGGAGCAGACCGAGCAGAATATCCAATCCGACGTGCGAACCGGGATGGAGAACATTCAAATGGCACAGCTCCGTTTGCAATCCGCGCAGGTGGCGCGGGAATCCGCCGAGGAGCAGTACCAGAGCGAGCAGCGCCAATTCCAAGCCGGCACGTCAACACTGTTTCTCGTGCAACAGCGTCAGGCGACGATGATCACGGCGCGCAGCCAGGAGCGGCGATCGGAAGCTGACATGAGCGAAGCCATCGCTGCGTTCCAACTTGCCACGGGGACGATTCTGGCGGAGCGGAACATCAATCTGTCGAATAAGGAATAGGACGGGGTTTACTTCCCTACGATGTGCCGCGCGTCCTTGTTATTTTCCTCGCACACCGATTCCAGCAGCTCAGTGTCCGCCAGCAGGTGAGGATTTTCGGTAACAGTCCAGGGCTTGGTGTAGGCTTTTGGATCGTCGATCGTGATCTGGGACGAATGGAAAGCACATCGTCCGGCTGCCAAACGCCCGAAAGATCTGGTGCAGCTATAACGTACGGAGCAAGCGACAGGAAAACCACAGCTGCGATCATACTCATGGCCTCAGTCCGTACACGAACAGCGAATTTCCCGCCGACACCGCGACGTATTGCTTGCCGGCCACCGAGTAAGTCATCGGTCCCGAAGAAACCTGGCCGCCCACCACGACTTTCCACAACAGCGCGCCGGTGCGAGCATCTATCGCCATGAAATAGCCTTCGCGGCCGCCCGAGAATAACACATCGCTGGCAGTGGTCAGGATGCCGCTGTCGGTGACGTCGGTCATTTTGTATTCCCACTTGCGATCTCCGGTTTCGGGATCGATGGCGCGAATCGCTCCGTAGCCGTCTTCTTCACTGCGGCTCACAATCTGGGGCGGACGGATCAAAGGCACCGGCGACGCGGGCAGCGGCCCGGTGAACAACCGCCCCTCGGCGAACTCCACGTCCTCCTTCTTGTACACCGAATAATAGTTGTCCCAGGTAGGAATGTAGAACAGGCCGGTGTGCGGGCTGTACGACGGCGAGTACCAATTTGTCCCGCCTTGATTGCCCGGATAGATGAGCTTGCCTTCCGCCGTGGGAACCATGCCCACCGCGCGCATCGGCCGCCCTTTTTCATCTAGACCTTTCGCCCAGGTAACTTTCGCGAAGGGCTTGCCTAGCAGGAATTCGCCAGTGGCGCGGTCCAGCACGTAGAAAAAGCCGTTCCGGTTGGCCCACAACAGCACTCTGCGCCGCGCGCCTTTCCATTGAAGATCGGCCAGCACGGGGACCTGCACGGAGTCGTAATCGAAATCGTCGTGCGGCGTGAATTGAAAATACCATTTGAGTTTGCCGGTGTCGGCGTCGAGTGCGACCGCGCAATCAGTGTAAAGGTTATCGCCCAGGCGCAAGTCGGCGTTCCAGTCCGGCCCGGGATTCCCGATGCCCCAGTACGTGAGATTCAAATCCGGATCGTAGGAGCCGGTCATCCACACGGAAGCCCCGCCGTGTTTCCATGAATCGCCCGCCCAGGTTTCATGGCCCTTCTCACCCGGCCCGGGAATGTTGTTGAAGCGCCAAACTTCTTTGCCGTTGTGAACATCGTAGGCTGCCAGGAACCCGCGGATGCCGTACTCGCCTCCGGCAGTGCCGACGATCACTTTGTCCTTCACCACCAGCGGCGCATGCGTGATCGCGTAACCTGCCTCGGGGTCGGCCACCTTCGAATTCCACAGCAGTTGCCCGTTCTTTGCGTCGACCGCGACGATATGCGCGTCGATAGTTCCCATGAACAGCGTGTCGCCTAGAATCGCGAGGCCCCGGTTGATGCGTCCGCAGCACAGGCGGGCTTGCGGCGCCGGACTGTAAGAATAAATCCAAAAAATCCGGCCGGTCACGGCGTCGAGCGCCACGATGTCGTTGGGCGCCTGCACCGTGTACATCACGCCATCCGCCACCAGCGGCGTGGCTTCGAATTTTTCGAGCGAACGCGCCTGAAAAATCCACTTCTGCTCCAGGTTCTTGACGTTGCCGGGTGTAATTTGGTCGAGCGCGCTATAGCGCTGGCTGAGGAAGCTTCCTGAATATGTCAGCCAGTCCTGCGGAGTCTCACCCGAGTGCAGCAGCCGGTCGAATGGAACTTGCGCCGCCGCTGTTACAGGCAGCCAGGCTGCCGCGAGCATCAGCGCAAATATGGGGCGAAGCATTGGGATTCAGAGTCCTTTCAGGGAAACCAGGTAGCCGACCAGGTCCGATAGTTCATTGCCGCTCAGTTTGTCGCGATAGGAGGGCATCGGCGAACTCTTCAGGAACTCGAACTGGCGCAAATCCGATTTTTGAAGGGAGACCAGTTTTTCTTTGCCGTCGATGAGCTGCAGCGAGTAAGTATCTTCATTGAGGATTCGGCCAGTGATGGTTGTGCCATCCTTCGTCACCACTCGCACGTAGCGATTTTCCGGGAGAATTTCGGCATTCGGATCGACGATGGAGCGCTCGATGTCGGCCGCCTTCCGCCGCGCGCCGATATTGCTGAGGTCCGGGCCCACGCGCGACCCGTGTTCCTTGATGCGATGACAATTGAGGCAGCCCTTGCTCTCGAAGAGCGACTTGCCGTGCGCCAGATCCGCCTTGCTCGCGCCCGGAGTTTCGGAAGCTGCCAGCGATCGCAGATACGCCACAATCTGGTGCGCTTGCTGGTCCGATAAGTTGGCCGGCGGCATGGGCGTTCCGTTGATACCTTGAAGCATGATGGCCGCCAGTTCATTGTCGGTGGAAGCGCGACGGAAACTCCCGTGGCCGAGGTCCACGCCGGAGACGAAATCGCCCTTCGCTCCGTGGCAGTTCGAGCAATTGACGCTGTAGAGCTGCTTGCCGGATTGGATGTCGGCGGGACTGTAGCCTTGTTGCGCGAACGCTGCGCCGGCAAGGACTGCCAGTAACGAAAACCGCAGACTCAACCGCCTGCTCCACATGGTCATGCCACCTTTCGCGCTGAAAACAGGGCTTAGCAGGCTAGTTTATCCCGCGAGGCCAGGGAGGTCAAACCCACGAAGGTCAAACTAAGCGAGTGGCCAGAAAATCTCCGTCTTCCAATCTTTGGGATCGGGAAAATCCGCTGGATCGGTGACGTAGCTCTCCCACGGCGCTCCTACGGCCGTGAGACCTTCGGCTTCGATCCATTGTTGAACCGCGGCGTGGGCGTCGGTCAGCTTATCGTAGGAACCGGTGTGCGTGGTGGCTGCGACGAATCCACCGGGCAGGGTAGCAGCCTTGACGTCGCCTACGGACGCCGCGCCGGTGTGCGCGGTGACTGGAAATCCTGCCTCGATGGTCCACAATCCGGGTCCCCATTCGAGATAGCGCGTCAGGGGCGGTCCGGCCAGCGCGCTGCCGTTACGTTGCGCATACAGGAAGACGTTGCCGAGCACTTCCGCCAGTGTAGCTGCGACCTCGGACGGCTTTACTCGGCGCCGGACCATCAATACCGGCTGAGGCGCGATTTCCTTCTTCGTGATTGAATACGCCATGTGGTTTTTCTCCGATCTCCCGTTCTCTTGCAATGCGCAAGAATCTCAAGCATGGCCCGACGCTGTCGACCAGTGTTGCGTGGTCATCAGCCTGCGCTGGATCTGTTGCGCCTGCGAAGCCGCGCTCACGATACGCGCTGGGCGTAGTCAAGAACCGCCTTCGAAAGGCCCGGCAAAAAGCCTCGTGGCTCTGGAAGCCGCAGGATAATGCCACATTTAGCACGGAGTCGTTCGTGGTGAGGAGCATCGCTGCCGCGCGGTCGAGCCTGAGCCGCAATGTAAACTGCTTGGGCGTTTCCCCGGCCAGAGCGGAAAATACGCGATGCAGATGAAACGCCGACAGACCGGCTTGGCCGGCCAAGCCGCGAGCGAGACGTCTTCATCCAAGTGCCTGGCTGCGAATGCCAAGACGGGCTGCACCTGTTTTAACGGCGTTGTCATGCTCCATACGAATCTAACCCGGACGCGGCGGCGGATGCTTGATCTTTCTTGCGGTAACTCGATTGAACTTTCAGCATCCCGGCTGCGTTTTACACTGTTAGTCGAGCCAACGGAGGTTGCAGGAATGCTGAAGTCCTTACGCCACGCCTTTCGGCTATTGCTCAAAAGCCCCGGATTCACGCTGGTGGGCATCTGTTCGCTCGCCATCGGGATCGGCGCTACCTCGGCGATGTTCAGCTTTGCGGACGCGCTTATTTTACGGCCTCTGCCGGTTCTGGAGCCGACCCGAATCGCCGCTGTGGCCACTTCCAGCACCGAGGCGTTTTCCAACACGGCACTCTCTTACCCGGACTATCGCGACTATCGCGACGGCAACCGCACTTTCGACGGGCTGATCGCGGCGAGCCTCACCTCTTTCGGTTTCAAACCCAATGCAACGGCCCTCTCAAAAGTCACCTACGGCATGTACGTCTCCGGTAACTTCTTCCGCGTGCTGGGCGTGCAGCCGGTCTTGGGACGGGGATTTCTGGATTCTGAAGATCAAGGCGCGGGTCGCGACGCCGTGGTTGTGCTCGGCCACGATTACTGGAAAACCCAGTTCGATGCCAACCCATCCGTGATTGGCTCGACCATCTGGATCAACAGCGTCCCATGCACCATTATCGGCGTCGCACCCGAACAGTTCACCGGCCTCGATCAGTATGTCAAGCCGTCGCTCTTCGTTCCACTGGCCATGTCCATGCGGCTCAGCGGGGAAAACAACCTGGAGAAACGCGATCAGCGTTGGCTTACGGTGAAGGGCCGGCTAAAGCCGGGCATCGGTATCGCGCAGGCTAGCGCAGATCTGACTGCTATCGGGAATCGCCTGGAGCAAATGTATCCGCAGACCAATCGCAACAAGCACGTGGATGTTGAGACCGAGTTCCAATTGCGAGTCAAGCAATCGCCACCGAACGCCGCGTTGGTCGCCATGCTGTTAATGCTCGCGCTGTGCGTATTGTTGGTGGCATGCGCCAACGTCACCGGTCTGTTGCTGAGCCGAGCCCGCGCACGCTCCCGCGAAATGGCCGTGCGGCTGGCCATCGGCGCCGCGCGTGGAGCCCTCATCCGCCAACTGCTGCTGGAAAATCTTCTGCTCGCGATCGCGGGCGGCCTGGCTGGCATTGCCGTCGCCTACGGCGGAACCAGCTTCTTTAACAGCATTCCGATCCCGATCGATGTGCCGCTATCCTTCCACGTGTCGGTGGACCAGCGGATGCTGCTCTTCACCATTGCCGCGTCGCTGGTCAGCACGTTTCTGTTCGGCCTAACCCCCGCGCTGCAAACTACGCGTCTGGATCTTGTCTCGGCGCTCAAGGCAGCCGATGCGGACAGTGGCGGGCGGCGGCGCTTGTGGGGGCGCAATACAATCGTCTCGGCGCAGGTGGCTCTCTCTCTGGTCTTGTTAATTGTTTCCGCGGTGCTGTTGCAAGGTTTCCGCGACGAGTTGCTGCAAGGGCCCGGCTTCCGCGTGGATCATCTCTGGCTCACCAGTTTCGACACCGGTCCGCTGCACTACACCGAGGATCAGACCCGCCGATTCTACAAGGATCTCTTGAACAGGATTCGCCAGGCGCCGGGAGTCCGCTCGGCGGCCTTGATGTCCAACGTTCCGCTGCTGGGCGGCGGAGCTATCGGCGTGGTACCCGAAGGCTACACGTTACCGCGCGGTCAAGAATCTCTTTCGATTGCGAACGGCTACGTGAGTGAGGGCTTTTTCGCGGCGATGGGTGTGCCTATCCTGCGTGGTCGCGGGTTCCTGGATTCCGACCGTTCGGACACGCCGCTGGTGGCAGTAGTGAACGAGAAGTTCGCCAACGGCTATTGGCCCAAGCAAGACGCGCTCGGCAAGCGCTTTCATCTGCGATCGTCCACCGGGCCGCTGGTGCAGATCGTCGGCATCGCCAAAATGGCGAAATATTTCTGGATCGCGGAGCCTCCGCTTGATTACATCTATTTGCCCTACACGCAGGAGAAGCTTCCCAGCCTGACGATTGTGGCCGAGACCAGCGCCCCGGATGCGGCGACGCTCGCGCCTGTTGTGCGCGAAGTGGTGCGCGGGATCGACCCCGACATGCCGGTCTTCAACACTCGCACCATGCAGGATTTCTTCACGCAACGCGGCAGTGAAGACTCCCGGGATCATCGCCGAAAGCGTCGCTGGATTGGGGGCCATGGGCCTGCTGCTGGCCATGGTGGGTTTATATGGGCTGATCACTTATTCGGTGAGCCAGCGCCGGCGCGAGATCGGCATTCGTATGGCGATTGGAGCGGACCGCCAAAAAGTAATTCGAATGATCTTGCGGCAAGGGCTGGTGCTCGGATCGATTGGCATCGGCGCGGGCTTGATCGTGAGTTTCTTCGTCTGCCGGGCGGTTATGACGGTGGCTTGGATCGCTTCCTTTGACCACCTGAATTACGCGCTGTTTCCAGCCATTGCGATACCGCTGCTCGCGATCACCCTGCTAGCAACTTTCGCTCCCGCGCGCCGTGCTTCGTTGGTGGATCCCATGCGCGCGTTGCGAGACGAGTAAGCCTTCAAAGCATAATGACCAGGTGACGGTTCTGCTGTTCGGCGCGTCCGGGATGGTGGGTCAGGGCGTCCTGCGCGAATGCCTGCTCGATCCCGGCGTCGAAAGTGTAGTGTCCATCGGACGCAGCCTCACCGGGCAGCAACACCCGAAGCTCCGCGAGCTGCTCCACAACAATTTTCTCGATTTCTCGGCCATCGAAGACTGGCTCTCCGGCTTCGACGCGTGCTTCTTTTGTCTGGGCGTTTCTTCGGCTGGAATGACGGAGGAGCAATACACGCGCGTCACTTACGGTTTCACTGTGGCGGCGGCGCGCGTGCTGGCCCGCCTGAACCCAAACATGATCTTCATCTATGTCTCAGGCATGGGTACGGACAGCTCGGAGCACGGACGCAGCATGTGGGCGCGCGTCAAGGGCAAGACCGAAAACGAACTGCTGCGCCTGCCGTTTCGGGCTGCCTACATGTTCCGTCCTGGAGCGATTGTGGCGCTGCACGGCATTAAGTCGAGGACTACGTTATATCGCGTCTTGTACGTGCCGCTCAGTCCGCTGCTGCCTCTGTTGTACAAGCTTTTCCCAAAATACGTAACAACCACCGAGCAAATCGGCCGCGCCATGCTCAAGGTCGCCAGGCAAGGCTGGCCGAAACCGGTGCTCGAAACCGTCGACATCAACAAGGTTTGATCGCTCGCCCACGCGCCCGAAATGGGGTTGTCGTGATAGGATCGAAACGATCAAGAAAGGTCTCTACATGTCGAAGCCGCGTTCGCATAACGTCCTACTTCTTTCGCTTCTCGCCGCCTTCAGCGCACATTATTTGTCCGCTCAGCAAAAGGTCGCGATGGATCCCACGATGCATATTCCCGTGGCGCCCACCGGTCTCGCCTCCCGCCCGCTGCCCGATCATCCGGTGGAGTTCGACACCGCCGAAGGGCAGAAGATCCGCGTGGTCGTGGTAACTAAGGCGCTGGAATATCCCTGGGCCCTCGCGTTTCTTCCCGATGGGAGCATGCTGGTGACCGAGCGCACCGGCCGGCTTCGGATCATCCGAGATCCAGGGCACAGCGGAGTGCTGGATCCCAAGCCGGTCCCTGGCGGGCCAGCCTCCTATTGGGCCAACGAATCGGGCGCGCCGGGCGCGGTTCACGGCTATATGGACATCGCTCTCCACCCGCGATTTGCCGAGAATCACTTGGTCTATCTCACCTACACCAAGCCGCTGGACGGCAAGAAAAGAACCACTGCGATCGCGCGCGGGCGCTGGGATGGCAACGCGCTGACGGACGTGAAGGACATTTTCGTTTTGCCGGAAGCCAGCACTTCGCGCATCGCCTTCGGCAAGGACGGCATGCTCTATATGACGACTACCGGCAGTGATCCGCAGGATCCCAACACGCTAGGCGGCAAGGTGCTGCGGCTGCGCGACGACGGCACCGTTCCGCCCGACAATCCATTCGCCGGACAAGCCGGCCACCGGCCCGAGGTTTACACGCTGGGGCATCGCAGCGCCCTGGCTTTGGCAGTGAATCCTGGAACCGGCGAGATGTGGGAGAACGAGAACGGCCCGAACGGCGGCGACGAGATCAACATCTTGAAACCCGGCCGCAACTACGGCTGGCCCCTGGTGAGCTACGGGCGCACGTACCAGGGTCCGTGGCAAGTTTCGCCTCCCGGCCATGTTGGCTTCGAGCCACCTGTCGTGATTTGGGTTCCTGCGATCGCGGTTTCCGGCATGACGTTTTACACCGGTGACAAATTTCCCAAATGGAAGGGCGATATCTTCGTGGGCTCGCTCCGCGAAGGCGAGATTCCGGGCACCGGTCACCTGGAGCGCATTCTGTTCAACGAGAACATGGAGGAGCTACGCCGTGAAGCGCTGCTCCGCGAGTTTCGCCAGCGCATTCGCGAAGTTCGGCAGGGTCCTGATGGACTTTTATACTTGCTGACCGACGCAAAAGAAGGAGGGCTCCTGCGCATCGAGCCCGCGCCGTAGCTGCCAATCCAACCGATCGACGCTTCCTCCGCCTGCTCCCATCGGTGCTATCTTGCAGGGAGCCGCCCGCGAGCAGGTGACCCTCCTCATGGCCAAGAAGAAGCCGGCGTCAAAACTCGAGAAGGCTCACCCGAAAAGCGTAAGCCCAAGCCGCAAATCACAACGCGCGACCCCCGTTCCGGGTGCTTCAGCGGCTGCCTTCCCCATCGTTGGCGTGGGCGCTTCGGCGGGCGGCCTGGAAGCCTTGTCGGCGTTTCTGAAGGCGCTCCCCGCGCGGACCGGAATGGCCGTTGTGGTGATCCAGCATCTCGCCCCACAGCACGAAAGCGCCCTGACCCAGCTGCTCTCCAAAGCCACCAGCATGCCCGTCCTTGAGGTATTCGACGGCATGCCGGTCGAGCGGAACCACGTCTACGTGATCCCTCCAGACAAGATCATGACCATCCAGGGCGGCGCTCTAATGCTGATCCCGCGTGAGCGCGCTACTGTTCCTCACCATCCCATCGACGAGTTCTTTGCTGCCTTGGCGCGCGAGCAGAAGGCCGCCGCCATCGGGGTAATTCTTTCTGGCAGCGGATCCGACGGAACACTCGGACTAAAGGCCATCAAAGCGGAAGGCGGCGTCACCTTCGCGCAGGATCCGAAAACGGCAGCCTGGCCGGCCATGTCCACTAGCGCGATCTCGGCCGGTGCGGTCGACTTTGTCCTGCCTCCCGGCGGCATCGCCGCTGAACTGGCGCGCATCGGCCGCCATCCCTATCTGTTGGACCACGGGGCAGAGCCCGACGGTGGTGGATTGGAAAAGATCTACTTGCTGCTCCGGTCCGGCACCGGAGTGGATTTCCGCCTATATAAGCAGCCCACCGTTAGCCGCCGGGTGGCACGCCGGATGGCTTTGCAGAAGATGTCGTCTCTGGACGACTATGTGCGGTTCCTAAAGCAGAATGCCGCCGAGATCAAGGCGCTGGCTGACGACATCTTCATCCACGTCACTGGTTTCTTTCGCGATCCAGAGTGCTTTCAAGCTTTGCGAAAGCACGTATTCCCGAAGTTGCATTTGAATCGGCATCCTGGCCCGATTCGCGTGTGGGTCCCGGGTTGTTCCACCGGCGAAGAAGTCTATTCCATCGCGATGCTGCTGCTCGAATCCCTCGGCGCCAACGCCAACCAGACCAAAATTCAGATGTTTGGAACCGACATCAGCGAACCGGCCGTCGAGCGTGCTCGCGCCGGCATCTATTCCGACGTTGCTCTGCGCGGTGTGTCGCCCGCGCGTCTGCGGCGCTTCTTTCTCAAGGTTGAACATGGCCATCAAATCAACAAGGAGGTGCGCGGCCTGTGCGTTTTTGCGCGCCATGACCTGGCCAACGACCCGCCCTTTTCGAGGCTCGATCTAATCAGTTGCCGGAATGTGCTGATCTACGCCGGGCCGAACCTTCAGAACCGGATCCTCTCGGCTTTCCAGTATGCTCTCAAGCCGCGGCGGATTTCTGTTCCTCGGGAAATCGGAAGCCATCAGCGCCTACTCCGCGATTTTCGCCCCCGAAGACCGCAATCACAAAATCTTCACCCGCAAGTCCAGCGCGACCCAGGCTCCGCATCTCGATTGGCGGCTCGACGAGCCCAAAGAGCCGGGCTTGGCTCCCGCCAGGACTGCGTTACCCGCCCTGATCGCCGATTTCCAGAAGCAAGCTGAGCAAGTTCTACTCGAGCGCTACGCTCCACCGGCGCTGGTGATCGATTCCGATCTTCACATCCTGCATCTTCAAGGTGACATCGGCCCCTATCTCGTTCTTCCCACCGGACCGCCGACAGTTCACTTGCTCAAGATGTTGCGCCCGGAATTCCTGCTCGACCTGCGACGAGCGGTCTCCAAGGCCCAGAAGGAAGGGACGCCGGCGGTCACCCAACTGATCCACTTCAAGCATGGCGGCCAGCCTGGGGCAGTGCGCCTGGAAGTATCGCCTCTGACGAAAGGCGGCGGGCGGAAGCAAGACCTGCTGGTCGCCTTCAATGCCACTCCATCGGCCGAGACTCCCTAGTCCCCAAGACCCAAGCCAAGGCCCATGCGAAGAAAGATTCCAGTATCGAGCGGGAATTGACCGCTACGCGAGAATACTTAAGCTTCTCTGATCGCCGATCACGAAACGGCCCAGGAAGAAATGAAAGCGGCCCACGAGGAGATTCTTTCCAGCAGCGAGGAACTGCAGAGCACCAATGAGGAGCTCGAAACGGCCAAGGAAGAGCTTCAGTCCTCCAACGAAGAACTCCTGACTCTCAACGAGGAGCTGCTGCACCGTAATCTCGATCTGAGCGTGCTAACCAACGACCTGAACAATGTGCTGGTGGGCGTCGACATTCCCGTCGTGGTTCTCGATGGGAGCCATGCACATCCGCCGATTTACTCCCATGGCGGGAAGGCTTCTGAATCTGATCGCAACCGACGCGGGCCGTCCGTTCAGCGATGTCGCCTCGGCGCTGGAGGTGTCCGATTGGGACGCGCTGTTCGCCGAAGTGACCAGCCAGGTTCATCCGATCGAGCGCGAAGTTAAGGACAAGACCGGCCGCTGGCTTTCGCTCCGCATCCGCCCCTACCGGACCAGCGATAACAAGATCGACGGCGTGATCGTGATCCTCCTCGACACCGACATAATTAAGCGCGAGCTGGAAGAGTCTCGCGATTACGCCCGTATGCTGCTCGAGTCCGCCGAACAAGCCATTGTCGCGGCCAACGCGGACGGAAGGATCGTGCTGATCAATGGCGCCACGGAAAAAATGTTCGGCTACCGCCGCGCCGATTTGCTAGGGAGGCCGCTCGAATCTTCTACTGCCGGCGGAATTCGAAGGCCGCCGCTACGACGGTTCGAGGTTTCCCCTCGAAGTCAGACTGAGCACCATCGATCAAGCCGGCGTCAAGCTCACCGTGGCGTTCCTCACGGACTTCACCGAGCGCCAGCGGCTGGAGACGTTGTCGGAAACGTACCGCGCGGAAATTCGCGCACTGGCGGCCCAGCTGATGACCGCTCAGGAGGAGGAGCGGCGTCGGGTTTCCAGAGAACTGCACGATAGTCTCTGCCAGAAGCTGGCTGTCCTGGCTCTCGATGTCGAAAATCTCGCAGTAGCGCTTCCTCCTCCAGCCACCACTCGAGCGCGTCTCCAGGACCTGTGCGCACGCGCCATCAAGGTGTCGGAAGAGGCTCGCGTGATCGCTTACGAGTTGCATCCCTCGGTCCTCGATGACTTGGGCCTGGTGGTCTCTTTGAAGGCCCTGTGCAACGAGTTCTCGAAAACCGAGAAGATACGCGTCGATTTCAAATCCGGCAAACTGCCGGATTTAATCCCGCAAAAGATAGCCTCCGGCTTGTACCGCATCGCACAGGAGGGCCTGCGAAACGTTGCGAAACACGCCAAGGCGAAGCAGCTTTCCGTCGCACTCGCGGTGCAGGATCACGGCCTGGTGTTGTCACTAAAGGACGATGGCGTTGGATTCATTCCGCAAGCCGTCAAAGGCAAGGGGGGCTCGGCTTGGTCAGCATTGGCGAGCGGGCGCGAATCGTGGGCGGCACACTGTCGATTGACTCCAAGCCCAACGATGGCACTCGCCTTTCCGTGTGGGTTCCGTTCGAGTAGAGATGCCCATGCAACGTCCTCGAATTCTTCTGGCCGACGACCACGCCCTGATGCTCGACGGCTTTTCGAATCTTCTCAAACCGAAATACGCGGTGGTGGGGACGGTGGAGGATGGGAAGGCGCTGGTCGAGGCCGCCCTTCGACTGAGCCCGGACCTCATCATCCTGGATATCACCATGCCGATATTGAACGGCATCGATGCAGCCCGCGAGATCAGAAAACGTCTCCCGCAGGTGAAGATATTGTTCGTGACCATGCATACCAGTCCTACCTACTTGCAGGCCGCGTTGGAGGCAGGAGCCAATGGGTACGCGGTAAAGTCTTCCGGCCGGAGCGAAATTCTCGCGGCCGTCGAAAAGGTCCTCGAAGGAAGCCGGTACATCACGCCAGGGATTGGTGGCCCTGGGGTGGAGGGAAGTGGAAACGATCCTGCACGGGCTGCCGCTTCGCTCCGCCTGACCGCGCGCGAGCGGCAGATTCTCCAGTTGACCGCGGAGGGCAAGAGCAGGAAAGAAGTCGCATACGCCCTCGCCATCTCCGAGAAGACGGTAGCCTTCCACAAGGACAACCTGAAACGCAAGTTGGGATTGCGGAGCACTGCTCAACTGACCCGATATGCGCTGGACGAAGGTCTAATCTGAACTGGGATGGGCGCCCTCGCCCGCAGCCGACGCCCTTCGGCCTAAATCTCCTGGTCCTATGTCCAGCTAGTATGGCGTATGAATTGAGGCTAAGGTCTTAGCTACAAGCTACCAGGAGAGCTCACATGCAGAAATGGGCTTGGGAGCGCGACAAGTTAAGACCTTCCGGCGGCGCGGTGGTCTGAGCTAGCAGTTGTCCGCCCCCATTGCCAGCGCCCAGTATACCTCAAGATTATGGCTGCCATAGCGCCGGATTCCAGATCGGCTGGTGAGAATAGCTACGGCTCCCTTCGTGCCGATTTCGACGCTACTTACAAGAGAATGATGGACTCGTCCCGAGAATTCGACGCGGTTCTCATGACGGTTCCCCCTGGGCTTTCTCCCGAAGAACAGAGGGCACGCAAAGACCACGCGGCCCAGGCCTATGAGCTCGCTCACGAGCGATTCCTTTCCGCGGTCGCGAAGCTGAATGAGTTCATGATCGGCCAGATCATTTCATCCCGTGCTGGGATTCAAGTGCCCCCGATTGTCATTGACCGCGAATCAGCCAGGCCTCAAGCACTCAAGCAAACGGATCCTCATCCGCGCTCCGGCCATAGATCACCGGCACGGGGATATCCAACAATCTCAGGTAGACCGACAATTGCCCCCGGTGATGATACCAGTGGTTTAGCATAATCGATCGCAGCATAACGGCGCGAGGCATACTCATCGCTTCTTGCCCATTTGCCGTCGCACGCCAGGTTCCGAGGGCTGCCGAGTCGCTAAGGCTGGCCAAATATTCTTGGGCTGTCTTCACGCTAGAATCGAGAGCGGCCAGAATCTCTTCCACGCTGTTGGCGGGAGGCGGATTAAAATTCGCCGCTCCTACATCGAACTCGTCCAACCGGGCAACTTGCGTTACACCTCCTGGAGTCGTCGCGATGTGCATCGCTAATTGGCCGAGCGACATCGATTTCGGATGAGGCTTCCACGCGAGTTTGTCGTCGGGCACGCGTTCCAGCACCCGTTTCGTGGTGGCCGCTTCCTGCTGAATTTCAGCGATCATTGGTTCCAGTAGCTTGCTCATTTTGCCACTCCGTCTGCTGCAGATATGGTCTTTGGCGGCGAGTATGTCTTCGCCAGATCGACCAGCTCGCCGTCGACGTACCTATCGTGGTGGCGAACCCACGCCATCGTGAAGTTAAAGCCGTCTTCGTCACGTCCCTTAGGCGCGAGGTCCAGGAAATTGTACGTTCCCACCAAAATATCCAGACCGCGCGCGTAGCTTGAATACGTGTGGAAGATGCCGCCCACTGTGTCCTTATAGAAGACGCTCAAGCCCGGCGCTTCTTCGCTCGGGAACTCGGTCTCGGCATAGTTGTAATACACCTTGCCCGCCGTCATTTCTTCTTTAGTAAACGACACGTGATAGTCGCGATTAAAGTCGCTTCCATACGACGATACCCACGGGAAACGCCAGCCCATGCGCTTTTTGAACGCTTCAATCTGGGGCAACGGCGCTCGAGAAATCGCCAGCAGCGTGACGTCGCGATGGGCCAGGTGTATCAGCATGCCGTCAAAATGATCCCCCAGATATGAACAGCTCGGGCAGCCCTCCTCCCATCCCGGACCGAACATGAAGTGATACACCATCAACTGGCTTTTGCCGGCAAACAAGTCCGCCAGGGTTTTCTTGCCGCCGGGCGCGTCGAAGCCGTAGTCCTTCTCCACTCTGACCCACGGCAGCTTGCGACGCTCCGCGCTCAACGCGTCCCGCTGGCGCGTGAAATCCTTCTCCTTCGCCAGCAGATCCTTGCGCGCGGCCAGCCATTCGTCTTGCGACACGACCCTGTGCTCCGTCATTTCCCCTCCGCCTGCGTTTTCACGCGTTCGTTCATGCGGCGCCAGCCCATAGCCGCGTTCTTCCTGTGTTCTTCAGGAATCAGCCCCAGCGCCGAGTGCCGGAATTTGATCAGCGTTCCTCCCTCCGCCTCGCTCAGACGATATTGCAAATTTGAAGCCACTGGATACGACATGAACAGGGGCCCCGTGAATTCGAGCAACGTTGGCCGCTTGATGGCTTGCACGTGCGCCCAAAAATGGCCGTTATTGTCACCTAGGTCGCGATACCAACGTCCTCCCGGCCACGGCTCAATCTTCATCGGCATGGGCATGCCGTTAGCCTCGTTGTGCGGTCCGATCTCTTCCAGTAGCGCGGTGAATGTGGCGTCCAGCGATGCGTGGACGTGGATCTCTTGCGTGATGTTCAGCGTCAAATTATCAATCGCTTGTGCCGTTGCGTTCATGATTCCTCCTTGCCTTTCTTCTCAGCTCGTTCCTTAATCCGACTCAATTGATTTGCCCACAAGCGTTCAAACGTACTGGTCCACTCGTGCAGCGGGCGGATCGCCTCGGCGTTCGTTCGATACAGCTTCCGGCGACCGTCGCACCGCATGTGCACCAAGCCAACGTCTTTGAGCACGCGCAGGTGTTTTGAGACCGACGGTTGTTCCAGCCCCAAGCTCGCGACAATGTCCCCCACGGGCCGCTCCTTCAGCGCCAGATAGCTCAAGATCTCTCGCCGCCGAGGTTCAGCAACGGCGTTGAAAGCGTCCGATGTGGTGGCGGCGCGGGGCACAAAGACATTATATTCCGATATAGGAATATGTCAAGGACCAGCCGCATCAGCGCAGGCCGTCGGCGAGCCACAATTCAGAAGGGAAATATTGGGCCGAATAGGCCGAACTCTTGCAATCCGCCCCCACCCTTATGTTGCCGATGACGGTGAGTCCAGTCCGGTAGGCGGGCGCCAACTCCCTCCACGTAGCTTGTTCTCCAGTCTCGACGTCTACTCGAAGAATCTTGATGGGTGCGTCTCCTGCCTGATAGACCATCATTGAGCGGTTGTCTGAACACCAGCGCAAGGGAGCGAAACCATCAGCCAACTTCGGAATGGCGCGCGACGTGCCGTCATCCAAAGGGTAAAGCACAATTTTTCCATCCAAGCCGGCAGCCGCAACGGACCTCCCGTCTGGAGAAATGGTGATTGGATCGTTCCAGTTAAAGCTCACATTCTCCGGCGTGATCGCCCGAGGGGAACCGCTGTCCAGACTCTGCACGTAGTAGCGGATGCGATGGCCCGGTTCATTTCCCACGAACACAATCCGCTTGCCGTCCGGCGTCCAGGCAGCGCCTTGATGATGGATTCCATCGCGCGTAAGTGGCCGCGCTTCCCCAGTTCCAGTAGGCAGCAACACCAACTGGGAAGGCGCACGCGTAGATCCCAACACCATCGCCCATTTGCCGTCGGGGGAAATCTCGAGCGGTAATCCAGGGCCTAGCCGGACGGCTGCCGAGCCGTTCGTACCACGCAGATAAGTAACATAATCCTCACCCATCCTCGTCGCATCCCCAGCTTCAGAAAACAACAGAGCATTGCCGTCTCTGGAAATATCGCTGAGCACAGAAGAGTCGTGCCAATACAGATCTGTCTCTTTGGAATCTAGGGTCGGCAGATAGAAGAGCGCGCTCGATACGACCCCGTGCCCCATCAGGAGCCGGCCATCAGCGGCAGCATCAAGGACGTCGAAATTTCCGGAAAGGTGTGCGATGAGGCGCTGGCGCCCCGAGCGATTTACGGCGTACAGCGACGTTGTTATGCCATACGCTGCGGCGGTAAACAGGATTTCGTCGCTGGAGGGCGACCATGCGAGCCCCGTAATTTCGCCCAACCACAACTCCGTGAGCGTCTTCTTGGTGCCCTTCGTATCAACTGCGACAACCGAACCGACGCCGCCGAGCGCCCCGAGTGGCTGCTCCAAAAAGGCGATCAGATCCCCTTTGGGAGATATGCGCGGATTGAAGATGCCGCCTGTGGTCTGGTATAAAACGTTCCCGATGGGGAACTCGAGCTGCTGAAATCCTGGCTTGGACCGCACCACGGCGAGGCTGTTGCCGTCCGATGTCCAATCTGCGGCAACAATGTCGTTCGCCACCTTTCGCGGCGTTCCGCCCGAGATCGGGACGCGAGCCAGGATAGGTCCTGGCCTAAGGGCGATCGCCATTTCGTCAGAAGTCGAGACGCCGAGTAAACGTGCGTTCACGATCCCAAGATCACGAGATTCCGGGTTTTCAGCCTGCGTCGAAAACACCCGGAGCGGATTTCCGTCCCATGACGCCGAGTACACGATTGTCCTGCCACCATTGGCAAAGCGGCCGTTGTCGATGATGCCGCGCCGGAACGTGACACGTTGGAACGACGGCGACGGGGTCCGCGATGTCCTACGGCCGAGGATAAACATTGCCGCGCCTAACACCACACAGATTCCCGCGGCTAGCGCGATCATCCACCCATACCGCCGCGGCGTGACCTGCGGCGCGTCATCCAATAGCAGCCGCCAATCTCCGATCGCTTGCAGCCGCTGCTTCGGGTCCTTCTGCAGGCAGGACTGCAGCAGGCGCCGCACCTTCCCCGGCACGCGATCCCACTCTGGCTCCTTGGTCACTACCGCCGCCAGAACATCGGTGATCGTATCGCCCGGAAACGCCTGCCGGCCGGTCAACATTTCATAGAGCACCACGCCGAAGGCCCAGATGTCGGCGCGCTTATCCACGGGCTTGCCGCGCGCCTGCTCCGGACTCATGTAGGCCGCCGTGCCAAGGATCATGCCGGCTCGGGTGGGCGAAATGGTGAGCGTCGGGGAAACATTAGGGTCCGCTCCCTCATGGTCGCGGCTCGGAAAGGCGGCGAGTCCGAAATCCAGCACCTTCACCACACTCGCCGGCGTGATCATGATGTTGGCCGGCTTGAGGTCGCGATGAACGATGCCTTTTTCATGCGCGGCTTCCAACGCTTCGGCGATTTGTTTCGCATAGCCGAGCGCCGTCTCGAGCGGGAGCGGTCCCTTGAGAGATTCCCCCGGCACCAACTCCATGACCAAGGCGCGCACACCGCCTGATTCCTCGACTCCGTAAATCTGCGCGATATTGGAATGGTTCAACGCCGCGAGCACTTTGGCTTCGCGTTCAAACCGAGCCAGACGCTCCGGATCCTGTGCGAGGGCCGCCGGCAAAACCTTGATCGCTACGTCGCGATCGAGCTTGGTGTCCCTGGCCCGATATACTTCGCCCATGCCGCCCGCGCCAATCGGCACAAGAACCTCGTAAGGTCCCAAACGGGTGCCGGGGATGAGGGGCATGTGGTTTGAACAATCTTAACCTAGCGCAAGCCGTCGACGAGCCACAATTCCGAAAGACCATATGCCGCTGAATAAGCCAGACTCTTACAATCGGCGCCCACCCTTATCGAGAAGTTTCCGTTTAGTTCGGTGGGATTGGCAGGCGCCAATTCTCTCCAAACGGTCTGCTCTCCTGTCTCGACGTTCACCCGAAGAATCTTCACGAGCACGGGCACGGGCATATCTCCTCCTTGGTAAACCATTAGCGAGTTGTCCTGGCACCAGCGCAAGGGAACGAGACCATCCGCCAGCTTGGGAACGGTACGCGGCGTTCCGTCATCCAAAGGGTAAAGCTGAATCTTCCCGTCCAAGCCGGCAACGGCGACAGACTGCCCGTCAGGTGAAATGGTGACCGGGTCGGCAAAGTTGAAGCTCACGTTCTCAGGAGTGACGGCCCGAGGGGCTCCTCCTTCAACATTCTGCACGAAGTACCGGATCCGATGGCCTGGCTCATTTCCCACGAATACAATGCGCTTGCCGGCAGGCGTCCAGGCAGCGCCCTGGTGATGGATTCCATCATGAGTGAGTGGCCGTGCTTCTCCGGTTCCCGTCGGCAGCAGCACCAACTGGGACGGTGTGCGAATAGATCCAAGCACCATCGCCCGCTTGCCGTCGGGAGAAATCTCAAGCGGAAGTCCAGGGCCTAGCCGGACGGCCGCCGACCCATCTGTGCCACGCAGATAAGTTACAACATCCTCACCGCTGCGGGTCGCATCCCCGCCTTCCGCGAACAATATGGACTTTCCGTCACGGGAAATATCGCTCGCGTAAGAGCTGTCATGCCAGTACAGGTCGGTCTCTTTCGAATTTACCGTCGGCAAATAGAAAAGCGAATTCGAACCGACCCCGTGCCCCATCAGGAGCCGGCCGTCAGGCGCAGCATCGAGTAATAGGAAGGCTCCGGGAAGGTGTGCAATCAAACGCTGGCGCCCCGACCTATTTACGGCGTACAGCGAAAGTGTGTAGCCATGTTCCGCGGCAGTAAATAGGATCTCATCGCCGGAGGACGACCACGCGAGCCCCTGAAGGTAGCCCAACCACAGCTTTGTAAGCGTCTTCTTGTTACCGTTCATGTCGACCGTGGCGACCGATCCTACTCCCGGTCCAAGCGTATCGTCCACAAAGGCGATCAGATCGCCTTTAGGTGAGATGCGTGGATTTTGGATGCCACCCGTGTTCCGGTACAGAACGTTGCCAATGGGAAATTCGAGCTGCTGAAATCCCGGCTTGGCACGCACAACCGCGAGGCGCTGGCCATCGGATGCCCAATCTGCCCAAACAATGTCGTTCGTCACTTCCCTCGGTGCTCCTCCCGAGATCGGAACGCGAGCCAGAGTTCCGGAGCCCAGAGTGAGCGCCATTTCGTCCGACGGTGAGACGCCAAGTATACGCGCATTCATTATCCCGAGGTCCCGGGATTCCGGGCTCTCAACCTGGGTCGAATAGATTCGGGAGGGATTGCCGTCCCACGCCGCCGAGTAGGCGATTGTCTTGCCGCCATTGGCAAATCGCCCGCCGCTGATGTTGCCGCGCCGGAAGGTGACCCGTTGGAAGGAGGGCGACGGAGTCCGCGACGTCCGGCGGCCCACGAAGAACATGGCGGCGCCCGCCAACACAGCGACTCCCGCAACCAGCGTGATGGTTCGCAGATATCGCCGCTGCGGTTTTGCAATCCGCTGGGTTCCAGAGGAAGTCGTCCCTGAAATCGATTCCAACGCAAACGCCAGGTCGCGCGCCGATTCGAAGCGCTCCTCCGGTTTCTTTTCCAGACAGCGGCGAATCATCCGATCCAGCACCGGAGGCAGCGCCGCGTCCAAATCCGGTGGCTCCTGCTTCAGAATCGCGTTCATCACCTCAACGCCGGAATCCCCTCTGAACGCTCGCTTTCCCGACACCATCTCGTACAGCACCACGCCCAGGCTGAACAGGTCCGAGCGCGCGTCGGCGACATTTCCGCGCACCTGCTCCGGCGACATGTAGCCAACCGTGCCGAGCACCTTGCCAGGATCAGTTTCGATCGGCTGCGTGGCAAGCTCAGTGGCATGTGCGCCCGTCGACCTGATCCCAGATTGTTTCGCTAATCCGAAGTCGAGGATTTTGACCAAGCCGTCCTTGGTGAGAAAAAGATTTTCCGGCTTCAGATCGCGGTGAATGATGCCTTTCGCGTGCGCCGCTGCCAACCCGCGCGCAATCTGGATGGCATAATCGATGGACTTCCGAACCGGCAGCGCCGAACCCGCCAGCCGCTCCCGCAACGTCTCGCCCTCCAGCAATTCGGTGGCGACGTAGAACACGCCGTCTTGCGATCCGACATCGTGGACCACCATAATATTCGGATGATTCAGCGCCGCCGCCGCGCGCCCTTCCTGCTCAAAGCGGCGGACGCGATCGGGATCGCTCGCAAAAGCCGCCGGGAGTATCTTCAGCGCCACCTCGCGCCCCAGTCGGGAATCGCGTGCCCGATACACTTCGCCCATGCCGCCCGCACCTATCGGCGCAAGAACATCGTAGGGTCCCAAACGCGTGCCGGCGGGTAGAGGCATAGTCAGTGCAGCCCGTCGACGATCCACAACTCAGCAGGAGCGTAAAACGCCGAATAAGCTGAGCTCTGACAATCGGCACCTATCCTTATAGCCAGATTTCCGGCGAGTCCTGTCCGATTAGCTGGCGCCAACTCCTTCCAAAGAGTCTGCTCTCCGGTCTCGAGGTCCACTTTAAGGACCTTCACTGGCACATCCCCTGCTGCTTGATACGCCATCAGCGAGCGGTTGTCCGGGCACCAGCGCAAGGGAGCGGAGCCGTCCGCCAGCTTGGGCACGGTACGCGGCGTACCGTTGTCCAAGGGGTAAAGCACAATCTTCCCGTCTAAACCGGCAACAGCCACGGATCTCCCATCGGGAGAAATTGAAACAGGATCCGAAGTATTGAAGCTCACATTCTCGGGCGTGATCGCCCGAGGCGGACCACCATCCAAGCTCTGTACGTAATAGCGGATGCGATGGCCCGGTTCGTTTCCCACAAATACGACCCGCTTGCCATCCGGCGTCCAGCCAGCGCTCTGGTGATGGATTCCATCGTGAGTGAGTACTCGCGCTTCTCCCGTTCCAGTGGGCAGCAAAACCAACTGAGCGGGCGGGCGCGTAGACCCCAATACCATCGCCCACTTGCTGTCTGGAGAAATCTCGAGCGCGTACCCTGCGCCTAGCCGGACTGCTGCCGAACCGTTAGTGCCACGCAGATAAGTTACAAAATCCTCCCCGCTCCGTGCTGCATCCCCACCCTCGGAAAACAACAGAGACTTACCATCGCGGGAGATATCGCTGAGCAGAGAGAAATCGTGCCAGTACAAATCGGTCTGTTTCGAATCCACGGTCGGCAGATAGAAGAGGGCAACCGAAAGAACTACATTGTTCATCAGGAGCCGGCCGTCTGGTGCTACGTCGAGCATGTTAAAGGTTCCCGGGAGGTGCGCGACCAGACGCTGGCGTCCCGAACGATTGACGGCGTACAACGAATTTGTGAAGCCATATACCGCGGCGGTAAACAGAATCTCGTCGCCGGCGGCCGACCATGCTGGCCCGTTAAGGCTGCCCAACCAAAACTGCGTGAGCGTCTTCTTGTTTCCCTTCATGTCAACTGTGGCAACGGAGCCGATGGCGTAACTCCCGAGTGGATAATCGAAGAAGGCGATTAGATCCCCTTTGGGCGAAATGCGCGGATTGCCAATGCCACCCGCGGTCTGATACAAGACCTTGCCAACGGGGAACTCGAGCTGTTGAAAGCCTGGCGTGGTCCGCACGACCGCAAGGCCGTTGCCATCGGACGCCCAATCGGCGGAAGAAATGTCGTCCGCCACTTGTCTCGGCGTTCCGCCCGAGATCGGGGCGCGAGCCAGCGTTCCGAAAACAGGGCCCAGTTTCGACGTAAGAGCCAGCGCCATCTCGTCCGAAGGCGAGACGCCGAGTAAACGCCCATTGAGGATCCCAAGATCCCGAGATTCCGGGTTCTCTGCCTGCGTCGAATATACCCGGTACGGATCTCCATCCCAGGCTGCCGAGTACACGATTGTCTTGCCACCATTGGCGAACCGGCCGTTGTCGATGGCGCCGCGCCGGAAGGTGACTCTCTGGAAGGAGGGCGATGGCGCCCGCGACCGACGCAGTCCCACGACAAAGGCTACCGCAAGCAGCAGGCATGCTCCGGCAATTACTGCGATCATCCATCCATATCGCCGCGCTGGTCTTGCCGGAATCCGCTGAATACCAGAGGATGTTCCTGAAACCGATTCCAGCGCAAAAGCTAAATCCAGCGCCGATTGAAAACGTTCCTCCGGTTTCTTCTCCAGACACCGGCGGATCATCCGATCCAGCACCGGAGGCAGCGCGGCATCCAACTCTGGCGGCTCCTGCTTAAGGATCGCACTCATCACCTCAACGCCGGAATCCCCGCTGAACGCTCGCCTTCCCGACACCATCTCGTACAGCACCACGCCCAGGCTGAACAAATCCGAACGCGCGTCAGCCGCCTGCCCACGCACTTGCTCGGGCGACATGTAGCCAACCGTGCCGAGCACCTGGCCGGGATCGGTCTCGATCGGTTGTGTGGCAAGCTCAGTGGCGTGTGCGCCCGTCGACCTGATCCCAGATTGTTTCGCTAATCCGAAGTCGAGGATCTTGACCAGGCCGTCCTTGGTGAGGAAAAGATTTTCCGGTTTTAGATCCCGGTGAGTAATGCCTTTCGCGTGCGCCGCCGCCAACCCGCGCGCCGTCTGGACGGCATAATCGACGGCCTTGCGAACGGGCAGCGCGTGACCCGCCAGCCGCTCTCGCAGGGTCTCACCCTCCAGCAACTCGGTGGCGACGTAAAATACGCCGCCCTCGGAACCGGCATCATAAATGACGACGATATTGGGATGATTCAGCGCCGCCGCCGCGCGCCCTTCCTGTTCAAACCGGCGCACCCGGTCGGCATCGCTGGCGAACGCCGCCGGGAGTATCTTCAGGGCAACCTCACGCCCCAGCCGCGAATCGCGCGCACGGTACACCTCGCCCATGCCACCCGCGCCAATCGGCGCAAGAACCTCGTAGGGTCCCAAACGCGTGCCGGCGGATAAGGGCATGATGGTTTGAACAATCTTAACCTATGCACCGCCAGTTACACGCACAACCATGCGCACCGTCGCACCACCTAAACTAGAGAAATGCGATCTGCCATGCGTTCCCTCCGCCGCAGGCCCGCCTTCGCGCTCGCCGCGATTCTCACCGTTGCGCTGGGCGTCGGCGCCAACACCGCGCTCTTCGGCGTCATCGATTCGGTTCTTATTCAGCCCCTCCCGTTTCGCGACCCCGGCAAGCTGGTGCAGATCTGGGAGACTCATCCCGCTCTGCCGCAGTTGCAGGTGACCGCGCCCGATTTTCGAGACTGGCGCGATCAATCCCGTAGCTTCGATGCGATGGCCGCGCACACGCTGTCGGCCATGAACACCGCAACGCTGCTCGGGCAAGGCGAGCCGGAAATGGTGCATGGCGCGATGGCGACCAGCAATCTTTTTCCAACCATGGGCATTCAGCCGATCGTGGGACGCAATTTCAGCGACGTCGAAGAACGCGCCAAGCAGCAGGTGGCGGTAATCAGCGAAAGCCTTTGGCGGCGCAAGTTCGCGGCCGATCCCGCGATCGCTGGCAAACAGATTCGACTCGGATCGAGCGACGCCAAGCAATCGTTTACTATCGTCGGAGTCGTGTCGCGACAGCAATCCTTTCCCCAGTGGGCGGATTTTTGGATGCCGCTCTCTCTGATGGAGCCCGATCTTCAGGACCGCAGGAAATATCATCCGCTGGAAGTGATGGCGCGCTTGAAACCTGGTGTGACGGTGGAGCAGGCGCAGAGCGAAATTCAATCCATCGCTCACAATCTAGCCCAGGCGCATCCGGATACCAACGCGACCGTAGGCGCATACCTAATTCCCTTGCAGCGCGAGGTGACCAGCGACGTTCGCCCTTCGTTGTTGCTCGCGTGGGCTGCGGTCGGTCTAGTGCTATTAATGGCCTGCGCCAATCTCGCGCATCTCTTTCTCGCGCGGATGGTGGAGCGGCGCGAAGAGATGGCGATTCGCGAAGCGCTGGGCGCGCAATCGCGCCACTTGATTCGTCAGGTGTTGACAGAGAGTCTGCTGCTTGCAGGCGCGGGCGGAGCGGTTGGTCTTGCGCTGGCCGCCGGCACAAGCCACCTCTTGCCCTTCGAACCGGCGGCCCGGCAAACACCTGTTTGGCTATTTGCCATCGTAATCTCCGCTGTAGCCGGCGTACTCTTCGGACTGCCTGCGTGCTGGCAGGTTTTGCGCGAGCGTCGCCGGCTCTCGGCGTCCACACGGTCCATCGCGCGCGGCCGATCCAGACTTGGATTCGTACTCTTGGCCGGCGAGATCGCAATGGCGTTCCTGGTTCTGGCCGGTGCCGCGCTACTGGCTCGAAACTTCGCCGCTCTGCTCTCAGAAGCCCCCGGTTTTCAAGCCGAGCGAATCCTCGAGATCCCGAACCTTCCGCTGAGTGGTGGCACGGATAAACTAACTCCCGCATTGCGCCAGATTCCCGGCGTTCAAGATGTGGCTGCTGTGAACTCGGCCCCGATGAGCTTGGGGCCAACCGAGCACGGCCGCTTCGCGACTCGATTCGGCATCCAGGGCAGAGTCTTCGACAAAGGCAGCTTCCCGGTGGCGCAGATACGCTGGGGCACGCCCGGTTACTTTCGCGTGCTGGGAATTCCGTTGCGTAGTGGGCGATGGCTCACTGCGTCGGAAGCCGACCAGAATCGCGTCCTGATCAATGAGACGCTGGCCCGCCGTTTCTTCCCAAGCCAAGATCCTGTCGGGCAGCAGTTGATTCTCAACGTCATGGATGCGAAGCAATCCTCGAACGAAATCGTCGGCGTGGTGGGCGACGTGCGCGATTTGGGGCTCGATCGGGAGGTGGAGCCAATGTTCTACGTCGTTTCCACGGGGCCGGTGATGACTCTTCTCGTGAAGACTCGATCCGATCCTGCTCGGTTTGCGGCTGCGGTTCGACAAGCCATTCGAGCCGTCGATCCCGAGATTCCGATTTCGAAGATCCAGCCTCTCGCTCAAAATGTCGCTGACTCGCTCGCGCGGCGTCGCTTCGCACTAACGCTGCTTGGAATATTTGGCGCGATGGCTGCATTGCTAACAGCGGCCGGCGTGTATGGCTTGCTGGCTTACTCGGTGAACGCGCGCGTCCGCGAGTTCGGAGTGCGTGGCGCGGTGGGCGCATCGCGTTTGGACCTGGTCGTGATGATCCTGCGGGAAGCCGCCACGCTCATGGCTCCTGGGCTGGCGGCCGGCCTGATCCTGCTGATTGCATTCTCAAGCGTGATGAAGACCTTCGTGTATCGCCTCTCGCCTCTGGATCCTTTGTCGCTGGTGAGCGCCGGAGCCTTTCTTATCGTGCTGACGTTGCTTTCGGCATGGATACCGGCGCGTCGCGCCGCCGCTGTGGATCTCGCAACGGCATTACGCACCGGCAGTTAGTACAATACCCTGCATGCGTCGCAGAGACTTTGTTACTGCGGCCGCCCTGGTCGGCGCCGCAACTGCAGCCACCGCGCAAACCGAGGCCCCACCCCGCAAGGGACGTCTCAAACAATGTGTCACGGGATTTCTATTCGATCCCAAGTTGCCGTTAGAGGACCGCTGCCGTGAAGCCGCGCAACTGGGCTGCGTGGGCTACGATCTGATTGGTCCGAAGGACTGGCCGACTCTGAAGAAATACGGCCTCATCCCAACGATGGCGCCAACGGGCGGCGTCACCATGGAAGACGGCATCATTCACAAAGAGGCTCATGAGAAATCTCTGGCATCGCTTGGCGCTGCCATTGATGGGTGTGCGGCCGCGGGAGCTCCCAACATCATTACCGTCGGCGGACAGCGCCGTGGGATGTCGAACGCGGAGGGTGCCGACAACGCAGTGGCGTTTCTGAATCGAATTAAAGCCCATGCCGAAGACAAGGGCGTCACCATTTGCATGGAAGTGATGAACAGTAGGTACCACGACCCGGACCTGGGTCGAAAAGACCAGATCTGCGATCACCTCGCGTGGGGCGTGGAAGTGTGCCAGCGCGTCAATTCGCCGCGTGTCAAGATTCTGTTCGACATCTATCACGTGCAAATCATGGACGGCGATATCTGCCGCAACATCACGCAGAATCTTCAATGGATCGCCCATTTCCACACGGGCGGGGTGCCCGGACGTAACGAGCTCGACGATACGCAGGAGCTGAATTACCGCTTCATTGCGAAGACCATTGCCGATCTCGGGTACACCGGCTACATCGCGCACGAATTTCGGCCATCGCCGGGGCGCGATCCGATCCAGAGTTTGAAGCAGGCTATTGAGATCATGACCGTTTAAAGGAGATCCCACTATGAACAATTCACGGCGCGAATTGATTCAGGCAGCCGGCGCGATTGCCGTCGGAGCCGCAGTCGCGGGAGTTGCGAAAGCCGACGAAGGCGATCAGGTGCGCCTGTTCCCCGGCTTCAAAGCCGCGAAAATCGAAACGTCCGGTGCGACCATCAACGTTGTTTCCGGTGGCCAGGGCCCGCCGCTATTGCTGTTGCACGGCGCACCGCAATCGCTTGCCACCTGGTACAAGATCGCGCCTCGGCTGGCGAAAGATTACACCGTCGTCGCGGCGGATTTGCGCGGCTACGGCGACAGCAGCAAGCCGCCGAACGGTGAGAATCATATCAACTATTCCAAACGCGCCATGGCGCTGGATGGCGTGGAAGTGATGCGCCACTTCGGATTCGACAAGTTCGCGCTCGTGGGACACGACCGCGGCGGCCGTGTGGCGCATCGCATGGCGCTCGATCATGCCGATAAGCTCATCAAGGTTGCGGTGATCGATATCGTGCCGACTTATAAGCTGTACCACAACGTCACGCGCGAGTTCGCCACCAGCTACTATCACTGGTTTTTCTTTATCCAGCCGGAGCCCTTTCCCGAGACCCTGCTGAACAACAGCATCGACTTTTACATGCGGGGATCTGGGGACGCGCACGCCGAATATGTGCGCTGCTTCAAGAATCCGGCCACCGTTCACGCAATGTGCGAGGACTATCGTGCGTCGGCGTCTATCGATCTGGAGCACGACGAAGCCGATCTGAATCGCAAGATCGAGTGTCCATTTCTAACGCTGTGGGGCGAGCGAGGTGCAATGGGTCGCATGTACGATGTTCTGGCAGCCTGGCGCGAGCGCGCCGTCCATGTCAGCGGCAAAGGCCTGCCCGGCGGCCATTCGCTGCAAGAGGAGAAACCCGAAGAGACCCTTGCGGAATTGTTGCCTTTCCTACGCGCTTCTTAGTCCCCTCACTTACGGCTCAAAGGCGCTACAGGCTGTGGCGAACTGGAGCCATTGTGGTGGGCAGGAGGCACGGGTTCAGACCCGTAATCGACGCTAGCTTGCGTCGGAATCGCGAGCGCGGTCCCCGCGGATTCGACGGCATCCATGATCGCTAGCAAGAGATCCTGCTGGATCTTCATGAACTCGTCGCCATCCAGCGTGGTGACATAAACGAAGATTTCAATGTCCAGCGAGTATGAGCCGATTCCAATGAAGCGCACCGGAAGTCCGCCGGCTTCGATCTTGGGAGTATCCCGCAGAAGTTTTGTGATGGCTTGAAGCACGGCCCGCATCTGATCCGCCGTGGTGTCACGCACGAGGTTCAGCGTCACGTGGAACAGCATCTTATCGCGCCGGTCGAAGTTCTCGAGCGTCATTGTGGAAAACGAACCATTGGGAACCGTCAACAGCGTTCGGTCCAATGTACGAATCCTCGTGGAACGTAGACCGATGTCTTCGACGGTTCCCATGCTAGTGCCGAACTTGCAGAACTCGCCCACCGATACCGGGCGGTCGCTGATAACGGAGACGCTGCCGAATAGATTTTCGATGGTCTTTTGAGACGCAAGAGCGATGGCCACGCCGCCGATGCCGAGTCCCGCTAAAAGCGTCGTGGTGTTGTAGCCCCATTCGCTGAGAACGGCCGCGAAGGCAAACAGAAGAACCACGATTTTGAATATCCGTCCGGCCAGCGGCAGCACGGAATAAGAGAATGCCCGGTGCTTGGCTTCCAAACGCGTGCGAAGGTGACGGAGCACGGCATCGATGATGACGGCGCACAGCCAGAATATGCCCCAAAAGAACAGCAGGGCGAGAAGGCGTCCCAGATAGAGGCGCAAGAGGGCCGAGGGCGCGAGCCATTCCATACCCGCGCGAAACAACGATACCGAAAGCAGCAGACGCAGCGGACCGACGAATGTCCAGAGGATGCCGAGGTCCCAATTGGGCGCCGCTCGCCGGAGTCCTTCATGTGTCAGCCAGAGGGCGGCTCGCGAGAGCAATTTGGAAATCGCCGCCAGCGCGAACGCCAAGAGAACCAGGCCAATCCAACGCCATAACGGAGTGTCGATCAACTGCCAATTCACAAGCGGAAGAGGCAGGTGCCGTTCAATCAACGAATTGTCGGTTTGCTGCGCGATGAGGGGGATTTTCGCCAGGCTATCCGAGGAAACCACCCAGACGGAAATTCCGGAACGTAAAGTGACTCGTTCGAGGTCGAGTTCGATGGTTTGACCGTTGACCTGAAATGTGTCGAGGCGTTCGCGGTTGGCCGGAAGCGAATCGGATAGATCGCCTTCAGGATTGTGGCTGAGATTACCAACATCGAACTGGGTGTCGCGATCTAGAATGGTCTGTAGCTGACGGGTGAGTTGGGTGCCGTCGGCGAGCCGGTCCCCCTGCGACACGTTGCGCAGATCCAGGTATTTCATCGCGCGACTGTAGTTTTTCGCGTGGGCAGCTTCGAGAAAAGCGACCATGGAGCTCTGCGGCGAATCGCGATCCAGCGGGTCTTTGTTCGGGGCGGCGGTGGTTTTGGGGGCGTTAGGTAGGATTTGCGCGGAGCCGCACAGCCCGGAAAATAGGAACCATAAGATAAGGCTCGCTTTTTTCATCGTAAGCCAATAAGTTGCACGTTACGTTCCAACGGCGGTTCTCACCGTTATAGACTTGCCAGGACGGTTGCGGAGTCGGTGAGGAGACCGCCAGCGGCGGCGAATTCTCGGAACATTTTACTAGCCGCTTGTTCGTCGAGGGCTCTCACTGCATCGGTCACTATTCCGACCGGTCGGCCCCTCTTGAGCAAGCCGAACGCCGCATAGAAGACACAAATCTCGGTGACTACGCCGTAGACCACGTAGCGATCCGCATCCAGGCGTGCGAGCAGCGGCTCGAGATGCGGGCTGCTGAAACAGTCGAGTTTTTGCTTTTCGAGTATGAACTGGCGAACATCGGCCGCGGACGGAACCGTGTCGCGCTGATCAAGCAGCGTGATCGCGGGCTTGTGCTGGCCCGTGGTACCAACGACGCAATGATGCGGATAGATTTGAAATTCAGGATCGTCTTCGCTATGGGCGTCCATGGTGGAGATCACCAAAGGCGCGCGGCGGTTGAGCTCGCCGATCACTGGCAGAATGGTTTCGGCCCCAGGAACGTAAAGCGCGCCCGCGGGATAAACGAAATCAATCTGCGTGTCGATGTCGAAGAAGACCGTTTTCATGCTGCACCTTTTCATAGAGCGCCGAGAGTTCATGGCTGTGCTCCACCCGGTATTCCTGGCCAGTATCGAAGAGGCTGCGGACAGCAGTGGGCAAGCGCTTCACCGAATCGGCGGCGTACTGGCGCGCGTCGCTGGCTGTGGGCAACGGCTCAATCAGGTTGCCGCGCAGCATCACGGGACGAAGGAGCGCTCGTGCGGCAGGCTCATCCGGGCCGCATCCCAGGCATTCCCAGGAACAAGCGATGACGTCGTGGCCGGCGAACCGAAACACCTGCTTGGCGCCCGGCAACGTGTGTTTATCCTCGCTGAACTTTGCAGTAAAACGGCCGTCTAGCTCCACCAGTTTGTAGACCACGCCGAGATTGGGCGAGTCGGTGGAAGTGGCCAGGTCGGTTCCGACCCCGAAGGCATCGATGGGCGCTCCGGCGGCTGCAAATTCGAGGATCTTGTATTCATTCAGATCGCTGGTGGCCATGATTTTCGCGTTGGTCAAACCTGCGTCATCAAGGATCTTGCGCACCTCGCGTGACAGTTCCACCAGATTGCCGCTATCGAGCCGGACGCCCCACAACGGAGGCCCGAGCGAAGCAGCGGTGTGCGCGCCGTCCAGGGTGTCATACGTGTCGATCAGATATGCCGTGGCGTCGCCCAGCAGATTTTGCAGCCGCGCGAAAGCTTCCTTCTCGGACGCGAATGATTGCACCCATGAGTGAGCTGCGGTTCCGAAGACCGGAATACCATAGCGGAAACCCGTTTCGGTGTTGCTGGTTCCGATGCATCCACCGATGTAAGATGCGCGTCCGGCTAGTACGCCGGCTTCGGGCGAGTGCGCGCGGCGCGTGCCGAAGTCTACCACGGCGCGGCCTTGAGCGACTTCGACAATCCGCGATGCCTTAGTGGCGATCAGGGACTGAAAGCCGATGGTGGCGAGCAAATATGTTTCGGCGATCTGCGCTTCCATCAGCGGCGCGCGAATGGTCAAGAAAGGCTCGTTGGCGAAAATAGGAGTGCCTTCCGGCAAAGCGAATAGATCGCCGGTGAAGCGAAGGTCGCGCAATACGTCGAAGAATCCGGAGGGTACGCGACGGAACTGGCTGAGGCCGCGGAGGTAATCGATCTCCTCGGCGGTGAATTTCAGGTTTGAAAGATAATCGACGGCTTGCGCGAGCCCGGCCGCCACAACGTAGTTGCGATATCGCGGCAGGTGGCGAAAAAACAGCTCGAAAGTGGCGAGTTCGTTGCCTTTGCCGGCCTCGTAATAACCAGCCGCCATGGTGAGCTGGTAGAGGTCGGTGAGGAGTCCGGTCATCGATTGTATTCTAGCCGCTTACTGACGGGCGCTGTTCAGTCGCGCGTGCGTCTGGGTGTCCAGTGCTTTGAGTGCCAGCCCCATGGCGACGGAAGTGAATTCATTGCCGGACCTGATTCGTTCCCGGCCGAACCGTGCATCGAAGATCCGCCGGACGGCGGGCACGAACGAAGAACCACCGGTCAGGAAAACCATATCTACATCGCGCGCTTCAATACCGCACAGCTTAAGCAGGGAGTCAACACAGGCTTCGATTTGCATCAGCTCTTCGGAGATCCACGACTCAAAATCTTCCCGCTGGATCACGGCATTCAGATCGACGCCGCCGTCGGTGAACGCGAATTGAGCAGTCGCGTGGTTCGATAGATCGATTTTTGTCTTCTGGACGGCCCTGTGCAGCTGATAGCCAAGGTCCTCTTGGATAAGATCAATCAGCGCGCCGATCTTTTCGGGATGGAATGCCTGGGTTTTGACGCTGTTCAGCATGTTCATCACGTCCTTGGTGCGAATGAAGGACAAGTGATGCCAGCGTTCGAGCTTGAAATAAACCCAGTTGGGAACTGGGAGGATCTTGTTCATCGATCGCATTTGCGATCCGGCGCCGAGCGCAGGCGCTACGATGTGGCGAATCAACTTCGCATCGAACGAGTCGCCCGCCAAGCCTAATCCCGCGTTACCCAGCAGATCTTTCGGGGACCGGCCGCGCGCCCGTATGCCGGGACCGACCCGGACGAGCGAAAAATCGCTGGTTCCACCTCCGAAATCGCCGATCAGGATCAGTTCGTCGTGATCGAGCGTCGACTCATAGTAGTGTGCCGCCGCCACCGGTTCCATTTCGAAAGTCACCGACTCGAATCCGGCTAGGCGCAGCGCTTTTTCCAGGCGCTCTTGAGCGTAAAGATCGTCTTGGTCGGTCTCCGAGCCGACGAAGTGGACCGGCCTGCCCACGACAGCGTGTTTTACGCTCGTTGCAAACTGACGCTCGGACTTTTCACGCAGGTCGCCGAGGATGCGCGCGATCAGTTCCTCTAAGGTCCGGCGCTTCCCGAACACTTCTGTAGTCTGGAGACTGCGGCTGCTGAGAAAAGACTTCATCGACTGGATCAGCCGGCCTTTGTGCTCGGTTTCGAGGTAGCGCTCAATTCCTTCCGGTCCCGTCCAGGACTTCATCAGGAGCTTGTTCTGCTGCCTGATCTGCTCCAGGTATAGAAGGGAGCGGTAGGCGGCCGTCATTTCACCGGCAAAGGGAAAGCTTGCTAGTGTGACGCCGGAGACCGGATCGGCACGCGCAACCGAACTATTTGTTGTTCCGAAGTCGATACCGATCGCGGCGTCTATTTCTTCACCGGAGCAGCAGGCTTCACGTCGGACGCTGCCTGCGAAAGGTCGTTGACGGTTTTTGCGTCCAGGGCGTAGAGAGCCGGCTCGTTTTCCCGCTGCGCGACGAAATCCGCGCCCTGCTTGGCAATGAAGACCTTTTCAGTCGATTTGCCGCTGTTCGAAGCCACACTAATATCCATGGTTGGCGCGCCAAGAGAACCGGTGTCGATGAACTTGGTAGCGGAGAGATCGCGGAGTTTGTCGAGAAGGGATTGCATACTCACGCTGTCCAGCTTTTTGCCGTTGGAGAACCAATCGTCGCCACCTTTTTGGAACGAGTATGTTTTGCCGTTGAGGTGCAAGTCGACTTTGTTCGGATCGTTGAATCCGAAGTTGAAGAGCTTTTTGTTGCGGAAATCGTCGAGTGCTTTGTCGACTCCCATGGCCAGCTCAGGAGTCGCTTTGAAAACGCCCGGCACGACGCTCGACTTAGCGTAATAGTCGTCTTTCACTTTGCGAATGTCGATCTGCTGCGTGCCCGAGGGATCCGTCAGCTTCACGGTGGCAACCGGCATGCCCGAGGCGAATGATGCCGCGGCTTTCTGGGCATCGTCAGGCGAAAGCGTGAGGTCCATCTTGGCGTCCTTCAACTTGCGAAGCATTTCGTCGACCTGCAGACCGTCGGCGCGCAGAGGCTTGGGTTTCACGATCTGCCATTGATCTTTGTCGCGGCCGAACTCGATGTCTTCCTTTTTGGCCATCAGCTCCACACGGCTGAGCTTGTCTTGATCGAAGGTGAGCAGCCGCTTGTCCCGCAGATCGTTCACGGATTTATCGAGACCGGTCTTGACGTAGCTCGCGACCGTGAAAACGCGCGGATCGCCTTCCAGCATGGCGTACGAGCCGCTATTGGTCGGCGTGTCGTCCCCGATTTTGAGCTTGCTGACTTTGCCGCCCTTGCCGGTGATGTCAACTTCGAGGATGGGAGCGTTCAGGCCGTAGGCCGATATGTTGGAAGCTTTGTCTTCGACCACGCGATCGGAGCTCACATTGGCCGCCGAAGCAACCAACTGGCTGACGGCATCCAGATCGGCTGCGTATGGCATCGGCGCGGTGATCTGCCATTTGCCGCCGGCTTTCTGCAGATCGGTCTCGTAAGCGCCCTTCTTTAGAGCTACTTTTGTGATATCGCCTTCGGTCAGCGAGAGGATTTTCGGCGGCGCGTCGGCAGGGGGCTTGGAAGCTTCCGCTGCTTTCTGCTTGTTCGAATAATACAAACCGCCCGCCAATGCGGCCAATAGCAGGACGGCGACTAAGAGACCACGGAACGGCATGCTTGCTTCATCTCCTCCGCGTCTATCTTCTGCGCAGCCACACCATCACGCCACCGAGGACCACGATCAAGGGCAGAAAGAACTGGCTGAAGGTCTGCACCATTCGGAATTGGGCGCGGTTCAATGTGATGCGGCGATCTTCTGGCGCTACGGGACGAATGGCGATCAAGTCCTCGTCGGATGAAAGCCAGTTGATGGTGTTCAGCAAGAGATTGCGGTTCCCGCTGAAGCCCAAAGCCTGGTTCGACGCCCAAGCCGAGTTACCAACCACGACGAATCGCCCTTGGCCAGCGGGTTTGCCGGTGTTGTAGGTGCCGGCCACGGCCAGCGTGAACGGGCCGTGCTTGTCCTTGGCAGGATCGATTCGAATCTCGGCCGAACTCAAATTAGTGGTGGCGAAGCTATCGGTCGATGTCGAGAACAACTTGGTGATGGTGGTCTTGTCGGTATTCTTGGTCTCGAGCGAACGGGAGAGCGGGAAAGCTGTCGAGATATTGGTGAGATCGTTGACGATGGGATGCGAGTCGTATTGCATGATCACCGGCGCTTCCGGGCCTCCGCCCAGTAATTGCGACGCCGCGCTTTCGTCCAGCAGCAAGTTCTTGTCGGCTGTGACGCCCCAGCTTTCCAGCAAATCGGAGAGAGCCTGGTTATCGCCCACCTGCCGGCGGCCCAGCTTCAATGGAGGATCCAACAAGAAGAGGGCGCGTCCTCCGCCTTCGACGAACTTCTTGATGGCGCCCACTTCAGGCTGGATGTAATCCCCAGATGGACCAGCCACCACCAGAATGGTGCAATCGGCCGGAACCTCGGGCATCTTCATCTGCAGCAGGTTCAACGGTTGAACCTTATAATTATTTTTTTCAACAACAGTTTGGAAACCGGAGAAGCCCTCGCCTTGCGATGAGTCGTCCAGGCGATGTTCGCCGTTGCCTGTCGCCACGCAGACCTTGCGCTCGCCACCCTTCAGCGCACGGATAAGCGCGCCGGTGACACCCTCTTCATCGAAAGTTTTGGCGTCTTCGCGCCGGGTTCCTACCTCGACTATCGCCTCGCCTTCCCGCGAGACATTAGCGGCGCGCGCCAGGGTCGGATTCTTCAGCAGATCGACGTACTGAATTTTGACCTTCGGTGAGAGAATGGCGTAGCGATCCAACAGATCCTTCGCGTTCTGCATTCCCGTGGAACGATCAAAATACTCAATCGTGACATCCTGCTTCAGATCGCCCACCACCTTCTTGGTTTGGTCGGACAAGCTGTACCGCTTGTTTGCGGTTGCATCGTAGGACTTGTTGTAGCGATTCGCGAGGAAGTTGGCGACCACGATGACGGCCACAATCACGAGGACGTAGACCGTCGCGTACGCCGCGTACTTGGTTTGCCTTGTTCTTACCCAGCCTGAGTTCACTTAAGACCTCCACCGGAGCGATTCCAAGGAGCGTGATGTGAGAAATAGCCCCAGGAAAATCACAGAAAGATAATAAACGGCATCCTTAGTATCGAGGACGCCTTTGGAGAAGGAATCGAAATGTGTAATCACCGAACAATAAGCCATCACCTTGGCCCAGGTCGCGGTTTCGGACCCGCTCGGCCACTCCAGAACCCACAACAACAGGCAAACGCCGAAAGTAGCGGCGCCGGCGATGATCTGATTTTTGGTGAGCGTGGAGATGAAAGTTCCAAGGGCCAGGAGCCCGCTCGCTTGCAACAATAGCCCGAGGTAACCGATGGCGAGAGGCTTCCAGTCCGGATTGCCGTAGCGGAACAGGAAGGAGAAGTTGATGGCCGTGAATAGCAGAAGCACAGCATAGAGAAGTACCGCCGCCAGCCATTTGCCGATCACGATTTCGGTGTCGCGTACGGGCGAGGTGGCAAGCAATTCGATAGTGCCCGTCCGCTTCTCTTCCGCGAACAGGCGCATGGTCATCATGGGAATGAAGAACAAACCCACCACGCTGACGTTCGAGAGCAATGGACGGATGATCCATTCGTTGACGCTCATAGGCATCGCTTGGCCGCTCATCTGCGCCTGCAGGCTGGCCTGGTTGAAGATCGCGACCGAGTTCCAAAAGAAGAACCCGAAAATGACGGCAAACATCGTCAACAGCAGATATGCCACTGGTGAAACGAAATAACTGTGGAGCTCTTTCTGGCAAATAACCCAGATATTCCTCATTGGTTCTCTCCTTGCACAACCGCTTCGACGGGGGCAGCGGGCTCTTCGGCGGCCTTTTCACCGCCAGTTAATTGCAGGAAGATTTCTTCCAAGCTCATGGCCGCGGGCCGTAGCTCATTCAGATTCCATCCGGACTCCACGATGGCGCGCGCCAGGTCGCCTCGGATGAAGCGATCCTTTAAACTTTCTACTTCGAATATCGATCGGTTGCTCCGCGTTTCCTTGAAAAGGACGCGGCTGACGCCGTTGACGGTTTCCAAACGATGCTGTATGGTCTGCGCGTCCACCGCGCCATTGCGCCCTTCCACTTCCAGCATCACCGATTCGGCCCCGCGCGCGCGATTCTGCAGATTATGCACGGAGTCGGTGGCTACCAGCTTCCCCTTGTTGATGATGAGGACCTGCTCGCAGGTTTGTTCCACTTCGGGCAGGATGTGGGTGCTGAGAAGAATGGTGTGGTTCCCTGACAGGCTGCGGATCAGATCGCGCGTTTCGTTGATCTGCTTGGGATCCAACCCGGCCGTAGGTTCGTCGAGGATGAGAACGTCGGGGTTGTGGATGATGGCCTGAGCCAGGCCCACGCGCTGCCGGTAGCCTTTCGACAGCTTTCCGATGAGTTTATTCCGCACGTCGGCGACGGCGCAACGTTCGGCTACCTCATCCACGCGGCTAGCCAGGCTCGCTCCCGACATGCCCTTCAGCTTCCCGACAAATGAGAGGTACTCGCCGACCTCCATTTCCGGATACAACGGCGGAGTTTCCGGCAGATAGCCGATTCGTTTCTTGACTTCCATCGGATGTTCTAGCACGTCAAAGCCGGCCACGGTGGCGGTGCCTTCGGAAGGCGGAAGGAAACACGTCAGAATGCGCATGGTCGTGGTTTTCCCGGCGCCATTCGGTCCCAGGAAGCCCACGATCTGGCCCTTCTGTACTTCAAACGAAATGTGATCCACCGCAAGCGTGTGGGCGTATCTCTTCGTGAGGCCTTGAACTGTAATCATAGTTAGACTCGGAGGAACTGGGATGACTGGCCGGAAGCGCCTCCCGCGAGGACAGCTCCGATCAGGCTGCTGCAATCACATGATAAAAACCGCTGCAGGTGAATGTCAATTTGGCTGAAGGCTCTAGGTTCTCTCGATTTGTTAGACGTAGATCCTGTCATTTTGTCAGGGGAGTCACGGTTTATCACGGCGCTAAGGCCGGCAGCGCAAACCCCATAATTTGCATACCTGCATCGACATAGATAACATTTCCGGTGACGCCGCGGCCGAGATCGCTGGCCAGGAAAACGGCCGTATCGGCCACCTCCGCCGGATCGGTATTGCGACGGAGAGGCGCCAGTTTAGCGCTGCCCTCGATCATTTTGGAAAGATCCCGAATACCGCGGGCGGATGTAGTTTTGACGGCTCCCGCGGATATTGCGTTTACTCGGATGTTAGACGGCCCAAGATCGGCAGCCAGGTACCGCACGGAGGCTTCGAGCGCGGCTTTGGCCACGCCCATCACGTTATAGTTTTCCACGACGCGCGTAGAGCCCAGATAAGTAAGCGTCATTACGGAACCTCCGGCCGGATTCATAAGCGGCGCCGTAGCGCGTGTCACTGCCACCAGCGAGTACGCGCTTACATCCTGAGCCAGGGAGAAACCTGCGCGCGATGTTTCGACGAAGGGCCGGCTCAGATCCTCGCGATTGGCGAACGCAATGGCGTGTACCACTGCGTTGAGCACGGTGCCCTGATCCTTTAACCCATTCGCTAAGGCGTCTACTTGGGCGTCCTGGGTTACATCGCAGGGCAGCACTTGCCGGGCGTTGAGCTCACCGGCCAGCTCCTCGACGGTCTGTTTTTGGCGCTCGCCCTGGTAAGTAAGGATCAACTGGGCGTTTTCACGGGTAAAGGCGCGGGCGATCGCGTAAGCTAGGCTCCATCGGTTCGCGACGCCCAGGATGAGGGCGGTTTTGCCCTCTAGCAGCTGGGACATGAATAATATAGTGTAGCGCGGGGACCTAGTCCAGAGTCCTCTTGTTTACTAATGCTCGAGCGTTCTCGGGCCGAATAGAGGAAGAAGATGCATCGGTTCTCACTGCGGCTGAGTCGAAGTTGTTGGAGGAGCAAGCGCGGATTTAGGAAGTCGAGATGAGAAGCCGTTGCTCCATTCTACTCGCCGTCGCTGTCTGGCCGATCGTGGCGGGGTTACTGCAAGGCGCGGCAATCAACGACTTGCCTGGCGTCCCGCCCGTTGTTGATCCCAATGACATCTACTCAGAGACTCACGTAGGGAAGCTTAGTCCGACGGTCAGGAAGTTCCGTGATCTGATTTATGTTCCCAACAGCGGTAGCAACACCGTCGACGTCATCGACCCGGGGACTTTTCGAATCGTCAATCACTTCCGGGTTCCACGACAGCCGCAACATGTTACGCCTTCTTATGATTTGAAGACGCTCTGGGTTTTGAGCGATCTCGGCGACAGCCTGACCAAAATCGATCCAGTGAGCGGAAAGAAGGGCGAGACGGTTCGCGTCAAGGACCCCTACAACATGTACTACACGCCGGATGGCAAGTACGCCGTTGTCGTCGCCGAGCGGGTCCATCGTCTGGACTTTCGAGATCCCACCACAATGGCGTTAGTTGATTCCGTCCCGGTCCCTTGCCGTGGGATCGACCACGCCGATTTCTCCGCGGACGGGCGATATATGATCGCAAGCTGCGAGTTTTCGGGATCGCTTATTAAGCTGGACGTCGCGAAGCGAAGCGTCGTCGGGACGTTGGCGCTTGCGGAACCTGAGGCTGACGGGGCAACCGTGCTTCCTGCCGCCCTAGGGCACGAGGGTCTCTCAATGAGGCGTGCCTATGACCTGAAGCACGCGCCGAGTGGGAGCATGCCCCAAGATGTGAAAATCTCCCCGGACGGCAAAACCTTTTATGTCGCGGATATGCTTGCGAATGGCTTGCACTTGATCGATGGCGACAAATTCGTTTCTATTGGCTTCATTCCTACCGGACGCGGGGCCCACGGCCTGTACCCCAGCCGTGACTCCAAGCTGCTCTACTGCTCCAATCGCGACGAAGGCACGCATATCGGTGATCAGCTTTGCCGAGCGTAAAGTCGTTCAAAAATGGACGCATCCCCCACGGAAGCCCCGACATGGGGGGCGTTTCAGCCGATGGAAAGATCCTCTGGCTGTCGGGGCGCTACACTCGCGAAGTCTATGCGATCGACACCAACGATGGGCACTTGATCGCGCGCATCGCCGTGGGCAAGGGACCGCACGGCTTGTGCGTCTACCCGCAACCGGGCCGCTATTCGCTTGGTCACACGGGAATTCTTCGATAGTGCTGCCTTACGATCGCGGTTCTGCAAGAACGATTACCGGCTTCCGAGCTTCAGAATCTGGAACAGATTGCTGTAATCGTCGGTCCAGGGTCGCAGATCGGGGCGGTAGTGGGCGGGCTGCACGCTCGAAGACTTGAACGCGGGGTCGCTGAAAATCGTGGCAGCGCTTGAAACCAGCACCCAATCGCTGTTCGAAAAATAATCTTGGTCTTCATCCTCGTCATCGACATCGACGGCCGTTCTGCCTAAATCGCGTGCGTTGCGCGAGACCACTGGGACCAGATCGAGATATCGATTGGAAACATGCACAGCCAGCACGCCAGTGGGCTTCAGATGCCGGAAGTAAAGCGCAAAGGCTTCGCGTGTGAGCAGGTGCACGGGAATGGCGTCGCTCGAGAAGGCGTCAATCGCCATCACATCGTATTGCTGGCTGGGCTGGGCTTCCAGAGTGAGACGCGCGTCGCCGAGCAGGACCTGGTGATCGGCCTTGCAGTCGCCAAGAAACGTAAACCAGGTGCTTGCGATGGAGAGCGCGAGCGGATTGATTTCGTAAAAACGGAAGACGTCCCCGGCGCGGCAGTAGCTGGCTGTGACCCCGGCGCCCAGCCCGACCACAGCCACGCGAACCGGTCCGCGTTTCTGGAAATAGCCCAAGGTGCGGCCGATGCCGGAGTACGGGCCGTAGTAGCTGGTGGGCTCATCGCGGAGCTTTGCATTCCAGAGTTGCTCGCCGTGATTGATGGTCCCGTGGATCAGGCGGCGCACCGCGGTGTCTCCCTCCTCGCTCGCCGGAATGTCGCGCACCCGCAGAACGCCGTAGAAATTGCGCACCGAAAGCCGGAAGCGCTGATCGGTGAGATGCTTTTCATAACCGAGATGGACAGCCAGACCCACGGTGAACACGAGCATCGCGATCCCAACGGCCAAGGCCGGAATCTTCCCCGACCATTTATGAGGCGAAATCCATAGAACGATGGCGGCGAGCGCGCTACAAGCCACCATGGACAGCGGAAGTTCCAGATACGTGTGAAAAACGTGCGGCGCGACAATGGCGACAAACACGCCACCCAGCACGCCCCCGAGCGCAATCATCAGGTAGAAGCTGGTGAGATATCGCGGATCGGGCTTCAGCCGCACCAGTTCCCCGTTGCAGACCATGCAGCCTACGAAAAGCGCCGCCACGAAAGTTGGAATGGCCCACTCGATGTTGGGATTGCCTTCGTTCGAGTAAATCGCGAACGCCGCGCCGTCCAGCGCGATCACCAATAGCGGCAGAAAGATTCCGCGATGATAGACCTTCTCGCGTTCGAAGCACAAGATGAAACTGAGCAGGTAGACGCTCAACGGCAGCACCCAGAGAAACGGAATGGGCGCGACGTTTTGGCTCAAGTGGTTCGTGATGGCAAGCAGCAGCGTAGAGGCGCATGCGGAGAGCGCGGTCCAGAGAACGCGAATGACCCAGGTGGGCGACGAAGCTTGCGACTGGGTTGGCGTTGCCGCAGCCGATGTTGGTTGTTTGTTGTTGGCCAACCGGAGCGCGCGCCATGCGATGGTGGAACACGCCATGGCGAACAGGACGTAGACGATCGACCATGCGTAGGCTTGCGCATGCGTTGTGAACAGCGGCTCGACCAGCACTGGATAGCTCAATAGCGCGAGCAGCGATCCGAAATTCGAAAGAGCGAACAGGCGGTAAGGAATCGAGCCGGGTTTGGCCGCTACGTACCAGGCTTGCAGCAAAGGGCTGGTGGTGGAAAGCAAAATGTAGGGCAGGCCGATGGTGACCGTCAACAGGAGCAGAATGCGCAACGACGGGTCGCCGGCTTGCGATGGTTTCCAACTTGGCGAAGGCAGTATCGGAAGCAGCGCCAGGCTCACGGCCATCAGAGCGATTTGGAGCATGGCCTGCTTTTTTGGTTTAAGCCAGGTGGTGGACCAGTGCGCGTACAAGTAGCCCGTTAAGAGCGCCGCCTGGAAGAACAGCAGGCACGTGCTCCAGACCGCGGCCGATCCGCCGAACCAAGGCAGGATGATCTTGCCGATCATGGGCTGCACGGCGAACAGCAGAAACGCGCTCAGGAAAATCGTGCAGGCGTAGGCGAGCATTGCGGCGTAATGAGAATGATCGCACAGGCCGCAAGGGCGCGCGATTCCCTGCGATTCGTATGCTAGACTTTAGGCGGTTTGAGGCTCGCCCCCGTCGACTACCTGATCCTGGCGCTGTATTTCGCTTTTGTGCTTTGCATCGGCTGGATCGTAAAGCGCAAGGTCGCAACCAGCGCCGATTTTCTGACGTCGGGCCGCTCCGTCCCGGTGTGGATCACCAGTCTCGCCTTCATCGCCGCCAATCTCGGTGCCCAGGAAGTGATCGGCATGTGCGCGTCCGGGGCTAAGTACGGAATCATGACCGCGCATTTTTATTGGATCGGCGCAGTCCCGGCGATGTTGTTCGTGGGCGTTTTCATGATGCCGTTCTACTACGGCAGCCGCGCCCGCAGCGTGCCCGAATATCTGAAGCTGCGCTTCGATGAGAAGACACGCGCATTGAACGCCCTTACGTTCGCGGTGATGACCGTGTTCTCGTCCGGCATTTCCATGTACGCGCTGGGATTGCTGTTCGAATTGGTGCTGCACTGGAGCTTTACCGCTTCGGTGCTGCTGTCGGCCGCGATCGTTTTGATTTACACCTCTCTGGGCGGGCTCACGAGCGCCATCTACAACGAGGTATTGCAATTCTTCCTCATCGTTCTCGGCTTTGCCCCGCTCGCGATTTTCGCGGTGATAAAGACCGGAGGCTGGAGCGGCATCGCTGCCCAATTGCCGGCGGTGATGACGCACACTTGGAAGTACACCGCAAAGGCGTCCGAGAATCCGATGGGCGTGGAAGTGTTCGGCTTGATAGCGGGCCTGGGCTTTGTGCTTTCGTTTGGCTATTGGTGTACGGATTTTCTGGTGGTGCAGCGAGCCATGGCGGCGGAATCAATGTCGGCCGCGCGGCGCACGCCCCTGATCGCGGCGTTCCCTAAAATGGTGATGCCGTTTATCGTGATTGTGCCCGGTGTCGCCGCCCTGGCGCTGTCGCACATGGCGCTAGGCTACTCGATCCCGATGAAAGCGGATGGCGTCCCGGATTACGACCAGACGCTGACGACATTGATGGCGCAATTTTATCCTTCCGGGATGCTGGGCCTGGGCCTCACGGCGCTAATGGCGTCCTTCATGTCCGGTATGGCCGGGAATGTTACTGCGTTCAACACGGTGTGGACTTACGATCTCTATCAAGGGCACATCCGAAAACACGCGCCCGATTCGCATTACTTGTGGGTTGGGCGAGTAACCACCGTCGTGGGCGTCGCGCTGTCGGTGGGTACAGCGTATCTGGCGAGCCACTTCAATAACATCATGGATTTTCTGCAATTGGTTTTCGGCTTTGTCAACGCGCCTTTGTTTGCGACATTTCTGCTGGGAATGTTTTGGAAGCGCGCCACCGGCCATGGCGCGTTCGCGGGATTGCTGGCGGGTACGGCCGCGGCTGCCGCGACACACGGGTTGACGCTCGCGGAAAATAAGGGTGGATGGCTGGGCGCGACCCTGCACACGTTTCCCTCCACCATGGCGCAGAACTTCTGGATCGCGATCTTCGCCTGGTCGACGTGTTTCCTGGTGACCGCGGTAGTGAGCCTGATGTCGGCGCCGAAAGCGGAATCAGCGCTTCACAATCTTGTCTATGGGCTCACTGAAATTCCGCATGAGGATGTGCCGTGGTACAAGCGGCCGGCTCCAGTGGCGCTGATCGTAGTGGCGGCCCTGGTGCTGTTGAATATTTGGTTCTGGTGATATGAGCGATCTGCGCGTCACGATTGGCGGCTTTTTCGTGCTGGTGGGCGCGATAGTGGGCGCTACGGGCCTGATCGCGGATTATCGCGCCCCACTCGATTTTGCCAACGTCGATCTCTATTGCGGCATCTCGATGCTGATCTTTGGGGCAATCATGCTGTGGCTGGCGTGGCACAAGTCGCGATGAAACCCGAGCCGGATTCGGTGCTTCAGCGCGAGCTGGCCTATTACGAAGAGCTTTACAGCACTTATGGTCCGAGCCTTTTCGCGCAGCGCGGAATCGTTTTATTTCGCGAGTATCTGGTGCGTAGAATATTGCGCGCCACCGGTGCCTGCGCCAAATCGCGCGTGTTAAGCATTGGCTGCGGCATCGGTGACACGGAGCTGTTGCTCGGGCCACATGTCGCGCAGGTCACGGGCGTTGATCTTTCGCCCACGGCAATTGCGGAAGCGCGCCGGGCAGCGTCGGCCCGAACCGTGATTAACGTTCAATTCATTGCCGGGGCCTGGCAAACCGTGGCGTTCCGAGAAGAGCCGTTCGACGCCGTGGTCGCGATCTTCTTCCTGCATCACTTGCCTGATAAAGATCTAGCGGCATTTCCTGGTCAGCTCCAGCGACTCCTGCGCCCTGGCGGCGTGTTTTACGCCCTGGACCCGAGCGCCCGACGCCTCTCAGGTTTCCTTGGCCAACTACTGGTTCCCAAATTGATGGCGAAGTATCAGACGGAAGACGAGCGCCAGCTTTCGCCAAATCCGACCGCTGCGCCGTTCCGAGCCGCGGGCTTCAGTACCGCCACGCGCTGGTTCGATTTCACGTCCACGCCGCTGGCTGGATTGTTCCCGTCGTGGGCCGCCGGGTATCGGCTGGCGCGAGTGTTGGACGAAGCACTGACGCGCGCGCCGCTGCTCCGCGAGTTGAGCAGCAATTTCGAACTTATCGCGCGGCGCTAACCGTGTGGCTCTATTTCCGCCCCCGCACCGCGTCTGGGAGCGACACATTATTGTCCGCGAGAATCGTGCCCGTCGCACGCTCCAGCGCCGCGCGCGCCTTCAAATACGCGCTCTTCGCCACCACCACCGTGGATTTGGCCTGAGCCAGAAAACTCTGGTATTGAATGATGAAAAAGCTGGTGGAAGCGCCGACGTCAAACTTGGCCTGCTCGGCATCCAGGGACTCCTGCTGCAGGGTCTGGGTCTGCACGGCGGCGTCGTAGGACGATCGGGCGCGCCGCATGGCGATCACTGCATCCTCCACTTCGAGCTGCGCCTGCTTGCGTAGCTGCTGTTGTAGTACCTGGCTCTGCCGCAGCAGGATCTCGTCGCGTGTCACGTCGGCCTGAGCGATGCGGTTGCGCAAGGGCAAATTGATGTTGAGGCCGACCCCATACGAGGGATATTTCCGCGTCGCCAGTTGATCGAGTGCATTGCCGTAGCCGCCAATCAAGGAGGAATCAATAGACGGAACAAGCGGATTGAGTTGCCCGGCTAGAGCATTATTTTGAGCTGTGCCCACCACGTCGATTTGCGGGCGTAATTCGTTGCGCGAACCCTCCAAACTGATTTGCGTGTTGTCCACCTGCACACCTGCTTGAGCTAAATCCGGCCGATTGGCGAAGGCCAACGAGACCAGCTCTTGCAGCGGGCGAGTTTCTTCCGTTCCGGGAACTTCGATTGTGTCGGTGGGGATAATGCGCGCGTTCAGTATTTCTGGATCGTTGTCGGTGCGGCGCGTGATTAGGTTCTTAACGACGGCTTCCTGCTCCTCCAGCAGCCCGCGCGAGTTGATGAGATCCTGGCGGATGGAAGACACCTGCGCATTGGCTCGCGTCAGCTCGACGGGCGCCTGCGTGCCTTCATCCACCTCGGCTTTGGTATCGGTGTAGAGCTTCTCGGCCGAGGCGAGAGTTTCTTCCTTCACCTTTACGTCTTCATACAGCGCCACCAGATCGGTATAAAGGCGCACCACACCGTAGACGGTGGCAATGAGCTGCTGCTGCACCAGCAGATTCGCGATCTTTTGCTCATTCTTCGAGATCCGTATGAAGCGGCGATTCACCGCTAGACCGAACCCGCGCATTAACGGTTGGGTGATCGTGAATCCGAGATTGGATGTAGTGTAGGGACTAAAGGCGCTCTGCAATGAGTTGGTTGTGTTGTAGGAATTGTTGAATCCCACAGTGAGCGCCGTTCCCGGGCCAAAGCCCTGGGTGTAGCCGACGTTGTAGTTGGCGTTGTTGCCGGTAAGCGCGTTGACGCCATAGGCTGCCGGATCGATATCGGGCACGGTCGAGCGTGTCCAATTGACTTGTCCTGTGATCGCGGGATCAAACTGCGGAAGCGGCGGACCTATGGAGAGCGGAATGGCCTGGAGCAGGGACAGGTTATCTTGCGCTTCAGCCAGCGCCCCGAGCTCTGAGGGATTCGTGGGAACCGATCCTGCGGCGATGTTAGCTGTTGCCGCGGCCGTCACCAGAGGGCTATCCGGCCCGCCCACTCCCACGGGCGCTTCAAACACGATGTAGGTCAGTCCGCGCACTACGCCACCGCCTTTGGCGCGCAGCACCTCCGTATCGGCTGACGGCAAAGCATAGCGCTCGAGTTCGATGTCGAGATTGTTCTGGATGGCCAGCGCTACGGCGTCCGAAAGCGATAGATAAATGTTGCCCGATCGCAGCACCTGACGAATCCGCGGCGAATTCGACAGATCCAAGGGCGCGATGGGATGCTCCACATAAGCATTCTTCAACCATCCGGGGAGCTCCGCAGGGAAGCCCGCGGGCGCGAGCAGGAGCCAGCAGAGAAATACGACACTGATCTTTTTCATGATGGATCGTTCCGGCAGTGAGGCGTGTTCTTTCAGAGTACGGCAGAGGCGAGGGCAGGGCACGAGCTAGCGCGAGCTCTTGGGTCCGGCCGCATCGCCCGATGCCGTGGAGACCGGATGAACCTTCGCGCCTTCCTGAACTGCGTCGTTCGGATTCGCGATCACCCGCTGTCCGGCGCTCAGCCCCGAAAGAATCTCGATTTGGCTGCCATAATCCCGGCCGACGGTGACGCGCTGGAAGTGAACGGCATTGTTGGCGTCGAGCGCGGCCACCATGGTCCCCTCCGGCCGCACCGAGAGGGTGTCGCTGGGAAGCAGCAGCGGTGGATCTTTCCTCGGGAGATGCAGGTCCACTTCGACGTACATGCCCGGCAGCAGCTTGCCCTCGGGATTCGGCACTTGAACTTCCACCAGCAGGGTGCGGCTGGCCGGATCCAATGCGTTCGCCGTGCGCGTTACCGCACCGGAGAACTTGCGTTCCGGAAGCTCGGGCGTGGCGAGCGTGGCCATCTGTCCAACATGCACATCCGAGGCGCTGGATTGCGGGACGTTCAAGTAAGTGCGAAGCAGATTCGTTTGGGCAATGCGAAATAGCATGGTGCTGCCGGTGTTCACCAGGGTTCCGACATCCACGTTACGCAGCGTCACCACGCCGGCAAAAGGCGCGCGCACCTTCAGATAGCCCTGCATTTCGCTCAGGCGGCCCACTCCGGCCTGCAGGGCGGTGATGTTTCCTTTGGCTGCGTCCACGGCCCGTTCGAGCGCCCTCACGTTGGCGGCCTGGGCCTGGAATTGCGCTTGATACTGATCGTTCTCTTGCTTGGAAACCGCGCCGCGCTTCACCAGATTGTCCCAGCGTGTAGCGGTTACTTTAGCGATGGATTCGTTGGCCTTGCCCTGTTCGAGAGCCGCGTCGGCGCGCGCCAGGTCCGCCTGAGCCTGCTCTACCGAAGCTTGCGCCTGCCGCACCTGCTGATCCAGATCCGGCGCCTCCACTTCGGCCAGCAGTTGCCCGGCCGTAACGCGATCGCCGATGTCCACATAGCGGAGCTTGACATAGCCTTCGGCGCGCGCCAGGATAGGCGCTTCCGTGACGGCCTGGATATTGCCGGGCAAAACCAAGTCGCCTATTTTGGATGCGTTCTTGGCCGCAACCACGGTCACATCGGGCAGCGCGTCATTTTGCGCGTTGGCTTCGGCGAGAACCTGCATGTCGCGGCGATGATGGGGGATGTAGCCGCCAAAGAATGCGGCCAAAAAAATGGCTGCCAACAGCACCACCAATAACGCTATCCTGCCTCCGGAAGGCCGTTTGGGATTTTCCAGGGCCGAGTGCGCTCCATGAGGCTTGTTCTGCTCCAGTTGCCGCTTCAGCCGCTCGATTTCGGCTCGCAACTCCTCTTCGGTAGCCGTGGTGGACCGCTCTGGCGGATTGTCGGGTTCGTCAATGGTGGATGATGTCATCTCTAATTTAAGAATCTAAGCAATTAAAAAATCTGGAACTCCGATTCGGGCAGCCCTTCACGCTCTTCTTCTTCGATCTGCCGGTCGTGATCAATCGGCGCCTCGACGCGCAGGTAGCTATAAATGATGGGCACAATCAGCAGCGTGGTGACGGTGGCCAACAGCAAACCTCCGATAACGGCGCGGCCCAGCGGCGAGTTTTGCTCGGCGCCCTCGCCGATTCCCAGCGCCATCGGGAGCATTCCAAGAATCATGGCCGCCGCGGTCATCAGCACCGGCCGCAAGCGCGTATATCCAGCCGAAAGCGCCGCCGCTCGCGCGCCCTTACCTTCCATTCTTTCGTCATTTGCGAAAACGACCATTAGAATACTGTTGGCGGTGGCTACGCCGATGCACATGATCGCGCCCATCATGGACGGAACATTTAGAGTGGTTTGCGTTACGTAAAGCATCCACAGGATGCCGGCCAGAGCGCCGGGCAGGGCACTCAGAATGATAAACGGATCCACCCAGGACTGAAAATTGACCGCCATCAACAGGTATACCAGAACGATGGCCGCCAGGAGGCCCAGGCCGAGCCGATAGAAGGAACTTTGCATGGTGGCGGCTTGCCCGCGCAGATAGATTTGCGTGGTGGGGGGAATCTTGGTGTTGGCAATCAGCTTTTGCACTTGCGAAGCGACTCCGCCAAGATCCCTGCGGTCGATGTTCGCATACACATCAAAGACCGGCTGCACATTGTAATGATTGGCGATCTCGGGGCCGGTACTGTGTTCAATGGTGGCGACGTTGGACAGCAATTGCGTTTGATATGGCAGCGTGCCGGGATTGGCATATGCGGCCGAGCTTTGATTGGGCGCTGCGCCGGTGGAGCCGTCGCCCTGGTTCGAGGAGCCCGCCATGGAGCCGGCAGTATTGAATGCCACGGGCCCGCCTCCGACCGAGACCGGCGTTCGCATCAGCTTGTCGAGAGTATCCAGCTTGTATTGCGGCGTCTGGATAAGGACGTTGTAGCTTACACCGTTCTTCCAGTTCAGCCAAAAGCTGGGGGCCACCTGGCTGCTGCCGCTCAAGGAAATGAGCAAACTGCTGGACACGTTATTCTGTGTCAGCCCGAGCTGCCCGGCTTTGACGCGATCCACGTTGATGCGCAATTCGGGTGCGTCCACCACTTGATGCACGTGAACGTCGGCGGCGCCGGGAATACGCGCGATTTTCTCGGACAAACGCCTGGCGATGTCGTAATTCACGTCCGCGTCACGTCCGGTGACCTGCACGTCGATGGGAGCCGGCAGCCCGGAGTTCAGAATCTGATTGGTGATGTTGGCTGCCTCGAAGAAGACCACAATGTCGGGAAACTTCTCGTGCAGGCGCTTGCGCAGCCGCTGGGTGGTGATCTCGGTAGGGGTGTGATCCTCGTTCAGCGAAATAAGAATATCGCCGTCGTTGTTGCCGATCGCCGCGCTGTCTCCAAACGCCAGGTTGAACCCTCCAGGGGGCACGCCGATATTATCGAGAATCGTGTTCAGTTCGCCGGCCGGGATTACAGCCCGGATTTCCTTTTCAATCTCGGCGAAGATCAGCTCCGTTTTCTCGATCCGTGTTCCTGCCGGCGCTTGCGCGTGCAAACGAATTTGCCCGGAATCCACGGTGGGGAAGAAATCCCTTCCCACCAGGTAAACCAAACCCAGGGAGCCCAGAGAAAAAATCAGGAACACGGAAAGAACGGCGGCGCGATGATCCAGCGCCCAATCGAGCAATCCGGTATAGGACGCCCGAAAACGCTCAAAGCTGCGATTAAAAGCGAAATGGACGCGCCAAATGATGGAATGGCCTTCGGCGGTTCCGCCTTCGCCATGCTCGCCGGATCGATACATATCCACTTCCGGCTTCAACATGTAGTGCACCATGGTGGGAATCAGCGTGCGCGACAACATGTACGACGCGAGCATCGCGAACACCACCGCGAGCGCCAGCGGGGTGAACAGAAACTTGGCTGCGCCCGTCAACAGCAGCACGGGCGCGAACACAATGCAGATCGAGAGCGTGGAAACGAATGCGGGGATCGCGATCTGCTGCGCGCCATCCAACACCGCCCGCACCAGCGGCTTCTTCATCGCCAGATTGCGGTGGGTATTCTCAATTTCGACGGTGGCGTCGTCCACCAAAATGCCGACCGCCAGCGCCAGGCCGCCCAGCGTCATCACATTGATCGTGTGGCCCATCATCTTCAGGATGATCAGCGAAGTCAAAATGGACAGCGGAATCGAGATGCAGACGATCACTGTACTGCGCCAGCTCCCCAGAAACAGCAGGATCATCAGACCGGTGAGCAGGGCGGCAATCGCGGCTTCCCGCACCACGCCGTTAATGGATGCGCGGACGAACACCGACTGATCGAAGAGCTGCCGCACTGTCAGAGCCGACGGCATGGCGGCTTCAATCCTAGGTAGCACCGCCTTGACCTTGTTGACGATGTCGAGCGTGGAAGCCTGGCCATTGCGCAGTATGACGAGGAGTGCTCCACGTGTTCCATTGGTCCGCACAATGTTGGTCTGGACCGCGAATCCGTCGCGCACGGTAGCTACATCTTTCAAGTAAACCGTGGCTCCGTTCACCGTCTTGACGGGCAGATTATTCAGGTCGCTGAGGATTTCCGGACTGCTATTTACGCGCACCGCATATTCGGTGTCGCCAACTTTGATGGTGCCGGCCGGTACGATGAGGTTTTGCTGGCTAAATGCGTTCGAGATGTCGATCGGCGATAGCTGCTTAGCGTAAAGCGCATTCGGATCCAGATCCACCACTACCTGGCGCTGTTTCCCGCCATACGGACCCGGTACGGCAGCGCCCTGAACGGTGGCCAGCGGAGTTCTGATGAAGTTATTCGCATAGTCCTGGATTTCCTGCTCGCTCAATGTTTTGCTTTCCAGCCCCAATTGAAGAATGGGCACGCTGGAGGCGTCATACTTGATGACGTTGGGCGGGAAAATCCCGGGCGGCATGGCGCGCGTCACTACGTTGGCGATGGCCGAAATTTGGGACATCGCCATCTCGATCCTTACGTTCGGCTGAAAATAGACGTGGACCACCGAGATGCCGTAGTAGGATTGCGACTCGATGTGCTCGATGTCGTTGACGGTGGTGGTCATGCCCCGTTCGAAGACCGTGAGAATGCGGCTCTCCATCTCCGACGGTGACATTCCAGAATAGTTCCACACCACACTGACAACGGGAATGTCGATGTAGGGGAAAATATCGATCGGCATCGTGATGATAGCGGCAACTCCAAGCAGCAGAATGGCTACCGACATCACAACGAAGGTATAGGGGCGGCGAAGGGCTAGTCGTACTATCCACATAGACAGCTCAAGCTATTATGCTAGTAAAGATGAGTAAACCCGCCCCGTGGTTAGTGGCCCTTTGGGGCTAGGAGCACGAGCCAGAGTTGGTATTTGATTGAATCGCTGACGTTTAGTCCTGGCGCAAGGCGCTGATTGGGTCCACCTGGCTCGCCCGCCGGGCCGGAAGAAAACTCGCGAGCAAAGCTGCGGCCACCAGAACCGAAACCATGATGGCGAAGGTCAATGGCTCGTTGGCGCGGACTCCGGCAACCAGCTTTTCCAGAATATTGGCTGCGGCCAAGGCGGTCGCCAGGCCTACGCCGACGCCAATGAAGATCATTCGAAGACTCTGGCCGAGCACCATCCGCATGACATCGCGAGCGCTGGCCCCCAGCGCCATGCGCAGTCCGATTTCCGGAACCCGCTGGCTGGTCACGTAAGCCAGGACGCCATAGATCCCGATGCACGCCAGCAGCAGAGCCAGACCGGCGAAGACGCCGAACAGCATCGTCAAGAAACGCTCGCGGGCGAGCGAGGTGCGGGCAAGTTCATCCATCGTACGAACTTGGTACAGAATCTGCTCGCCAGTACCTTTGCGCAATTCGCGCCGGAGCGGCTCCACTGCGTTCAACGGCGGGACGCTGGTCCGGACGGCCATCGACATGAACGTGGCGAAGAGCGGCATCACCTGGTCCTGGCACCTGGGCAAACGGATAATAGATCTGGTCGCGGATTTGGGATTGATCGTCGCTGGCAAGTCCCCAATGACGGACATGGCCGACGACGCCGACTACGCGCATTGGGCCTGGTCCCATGGCTTGGACCCAGAAACGCTTTCCCACAGCATCCTGATGCGGGAACAGGTGTTGAGCCAATACCTCATCGATGACTACCACGAACTCAGTGCCCACCCGATCGTGGTCGTCGAAGAATCGGCCTCGGCGCAGAGGGATGCCCATGACTTTGAGATAATCCGGCGTCACGCAGGATGCCAACGCGATGGGCATTTGGTTGGGCGGCGGCGGCGTCGGCGTGGTCCAGTAGCCGAGGCCCTCTTCACCTGCGCGCATCGGCACAGTATCGGTCAACGCGGCGGACTGAACGCCCGGCACGCGCCGCGCACGCTCCAAAGTGTCCTGCCAGGTGGCACGAATCCGCGTTGGGCTTTGGAGCACGCCAGGCGACAGCGCCACGTGTGCAGTTACAACGTTGTGAATGTCGATGCCTGGGTCCAAGGATGACAGCCGCAGGATCGTGCGGCCGAGTATCCCAGCGGCGACCAACAGCACCACCGCGAAAGCGATTTCGCACATCACAAAGCCGCCGTGAAGATGGCGGGAGCCTCCCGTGACGGTTCGCGCTCGGGCACGAAGGGTCTGTTCGAGCTCACGCGCGGGAGAGCGCAGAGCGGGGGTTAGTCCGAAGAGCAGGCCGCTCGCGAGAGACGCAGCGATTGCGAACAGCAGCACATGCCAATCGAGGTGGACCTCTTCAGCGCGCGGCAAACTACCGGGCCAGAAGACGACGAAGGGGCGAATCCCAATTGCTGCGAGCAGGACGCCGAGCGCACCTCCGAGAAGGCCCAACACCGCGCTCTCGGTCAGACACTGGCGAATCAATCGGCCGCGGCCGGCCCCGAGGGCGATCCGCATGGCGAGTTCACGCTCGCGCGAAACTGCGCGGGCCAGCAGCAGGCTGGCGACGTTGACGCAGGCGATCAGTAGGACCAGGGTGACGGCGGCGAGGAGCAACCAAAGCGTAGACCGGACATCTTCGACCAAGTCCTGGCGAAGCGGCTGGGCTTGGAAGACGCGGCCGGCGTTGGTTTGCGGGTATTGTCCAGCGAGGTGACGGCTGATGATCGCAAGCTCGGCCTGAGCTTGGGCCAGCGTAACACCAGATTGAAGGCGGGCCACAACGTGAATGAAATTCGCTGCGCGATTCAGCATGCGCAATTCCCTGATTTGGCCGATCGGGGTAAACACGTCCGCCTCGCCGTCCAATTGGAAACCGGCCGGCGCGACGCCGACCACGGTGTACGGCTTTCCATCAAAGACCAGCGGTCTGCCGATGGCCGACGGGCTCCCGGCATATCGGCGCTGCCACAAACCGTAACTGATGATCGCGACGGGCGGGGCACCGATCCGGTCTTCGGTCGGGCAGGAAGGCGCGGCCGCGCGAAAGCGAGACGCCGAAAACCGAGAACAGTTCGGACGAGATGTATCGGCCACCGACGTACTCCGGTTCGCCGGGTTCGCTTACCGTCCCTCCGCCGTAACTCCACGCCGCTATGGGCGCTAGCGAGCGGCTGGTGCGCTTATAGTCGAGAAAGTCTGGGTAAGAAACTGCCCAATTATCGCCATATTTCTCCGACTGTCCGTGCAGGGTGACCAACCGTTCGGGTTGCGGAAAAGACAAAGGCTTGAGCAGCACACCGTTAATGACGGTGAACATGACCGTGGTCGCGCCGATGCCGAGAGCGAGGGTGCATAGCGTGACGGCCGCAAAACCGGGCCGCTGCCGCAGAGTGCGAAGCGCATAACGGACGTCTTGACGGAGATCGTCCAGCCAGCGTGTGCCGCGGGCGTCGCGGCATTGCTCCTTCACCTGCTGGGGGCCGCCGAGAGCGATCCTGGCTTCTCTCGTGGCCGCCTCGGGAGACAGACCGCGCGCGATCAGATCTGCGGTGTGTTGGTCGAGATGGAAGCTCAATTCTTTGTTGAGTTGATCTTCCATTTGCTTCCGGCGCCACAGGCGTTTCCACCAGGTCATTCGAGGCCTCAGTCTTGGCGCAAGGCGCTCATGGGGTCCACGCGGCTGGCGCGCCGGGCCGGCACAAAACTCGCCGCGAGAGCAGCCGCCACCAGCAACGGAATCATGACGGCGAAGGCCGATACCTCAGTGGGCTGCATCCCCTCCACCAGGCCCCGCAATACACGCGCCGCCGCCAAGGCCGCGGCAGTGCCAATGCCAACGCCCAGGAAAATCATTCCAAGGCTCTGGCGGAGCACCATCCGCATGACATCATGTGCCGTGGCGCCCAGGGCCATGCGTACACCGATTTCCGGGACGCGCTGGCTGGTCAAATATGCCAGCACACCATAAATCCCGATGCACGCCAGCAGCAAAGCGAATCCGGCGAATATTGCGAACAAGAGCAGGAGAAAGCGCTGCCGGGCGATCGAATCGTTCGCGAGCTGTTCCATGGTACGAACCTCGTAGATAACTTGATCGTTGGTAGCTCCGCGCACCGCCCGCCGCAGTGGCTCGACCACGCTTAACGGATCGTTGCCGGTGCGAATGGCAATCGACATGAGTTCGGACCAGGGGCGCAATAGCGAGTCGGGAACCTGCGCGAAAGGGTAATACAGTTGATCGCGCACTTGGGCTTGATCATCGCCAGCGAGGCCCCAGTGCCGGACGTGGCCAACAACTCCCACCACGCGAACCGGCCGCGGGCCCATGTCGGGAACCCACAGGCGCCTGCCGACGGCTTCTTCTCCGCCGAAAGCGTGGCGCGCCAAAACGTCGTCAATTACGACCACCAGCTCATTCCCCATGCGATCGTAGTCATTGAGGAACCGGCCTTTCAGCAGCGGGATTCCCATGACCTTGAGATAATCCGGCGTTACGGTGGTAGCCAATGTGACGGGCTGCTTATTCGCTAGCGGAACATCCGCTGTGGTCCAGTAGCCGAGTTCGTTTACGCCTTCGCGCATCGGAACCGTATCGACCATGGTTGCCGATTGCACTCCCGGAACGCCGCGGGCACGGTCCAGGACGTCCTTCCAGGCCGCGCGTATCTGCCCTGGGTTTGCGAGCGTGGCGGGTGAAAGCGCCATCCGGGTGACCAAGACGTTCCGGATGTTGAGGCCCGGGTCTAGTGCCGACAGGTGCAGCAACGTGCGCCCTAACATTGCGGCGGCGATCAATAGCACCACCGCCAGCGCGATCTCGGATGTGACGAAAGCGCCATGCAGATGCCGCGAGCTTCCGGCCAGAGTCCGCGCTCCGGCGCGCAGGGTCTGCTCAAGTTCGCGAGCACCGGAACGCAAGGCCGGCGCCAGTCCGAAAAGAAAACCGCTCGCAAGAGACGCGGCAATCGCGAATAGCAGCACACGCCAATCGAGCTGGACCTGTTCAGCACGCGGCAGGCTGCCAGGCCAGAATGTCAGAAAAGGGCGGATACCAATGGCTGCCAGTAAAACGCCGAGCGCACCTCCAGCAAGCCCGAGCACCGCGCTCTCGGTCAGACACTGGCGAATCAATCGGCTGCGGCTCGCACCGAGAGCCGCGCGCATGGCAAGTTCACGCTCCCGGGAAATCGCGCGCGCCAGCAACAGACTGGCGACGTTGGCGCACGCGATTAGCAGTACCAGACTGACAGCGCCTAGCAGCAACCACAGCGTGGATCGCACATCCGCGACGTCCGGCTGCAGTTGCTTTGCCGCGAATCCGCGATCCTTATTGGTATCCGGAAATTGTTCGGCAAGGTGACGGCCGATCATTGCCAGCTCTTCTTGTGCTTGGGCAAGCGTCGCGCTGGGACTCAGGCGCGCGATGGTGGTTACTGGATGCGGTCCGCGGCGCTGCATATACGGAGCAGTATTTTGGCCCATCGGCGTGTACACCACGGCCTCTTCGTCGTCCAGCCGCAGGGTGGGCCGTGTGACGCCGACAACCGTATAGCGTTTTCCATCCAAAACCAGCGAAGAGCCAAGAGCAGCCGGGTTTCCGCCGAATCGCCGCTGCCACAGACTGTAGCTAAGAATTGCCACGGGCGCTCCGCTTGGCCGGTCCTCTTCAGGCAGAAACGCCCGCCCCAAAAATAACGGCTCGCCGAGTACGGAGAACAGGTTCGACGAAGCTCCCAGTTCATCAAGGTGCTCGGCCTCACCTGGCTCGCTGATCGTCCCCGCTTCATGAACGAAACCCGCCAGAGCTAGCGAGCGGCTATCACGCTGGCAGTCCAGAAAATCGAGATAGGCCAGATTCTGCTCGCCGTACAGAGCAACGTTCCATGTTTCAGTCTGTCCGTGCACCGCCACCAGCCTGCTCGGGTCGCGGATAAGGCAGCGGCTTCAGCAGCACGCCATTGACGACGGTAAACATGACGGTCGTGGCGCCGATGCCGAGGGCCAACGTCGACAGCGCAACGGCCGCAAATCCCGGCTTGTGACGAAGGGTGCGAAGCGCGTAGCGGAAGTCTTGCAGGAGATCCTCCAGCCAGCGAGTGCCACGGGCATCGCGGCATTGCTCCTTCACCTGCTCGGGACCGCCCAGCGCGATCCTGGCCTCTCTCATCGCTCTCTCGGGAGGCTGGCCGCGCGCGATCAGATCGGCGGCGTGTTGATCAACGTGAAAGCGCAGTTCCTTTTCGAGTTGCGCTTCCATCTGCGTTCGGCGCCACAGGCGTGCCACCAGCTCATTCGGCGCCTCCCTCGGCCATTTCGAGGATCAGGCCGACCGCTTGCGTCAATCGCTGCCAGCTCGCGGCTTCCGTTTCGAGCTGCGCCCGGCCTTTGCGCGTCAGGCGATAAAACTTGGCCTCACGTCCGGTCTCGGTCTCCTGCCAGTCCGCCGCCAGAAAGCCGCGGTTTTCCAGCCGATGCAAGGCCGGGTAGAGCGAACCTTGCGGAACCTGAACCACATCGCGCGAGACCTGCTGCAGGCGTTGCGCGATGGCGTAGCCATGCACCGGGCCAAGCCCGACGACTTTCAGAATCAACAAATCCAGGGTGCCCTGCGGGAGATCCGATTTGGCCGCCATCGTCTACACCTCGATCTTCTACATGTTTTAACACACAATATGCAGAAGCGCAAGGTATGTGGCGCACGCACTCCTTTTCGAGCGCTACGCGCTGAGCGGATTCAGCCACCGCAGATCTGGAAAGCGGCGGAAATTATGATCCGTGGATGCCAGCGAGGCCCCGTACTCAATCGCCAGCGCGGCAAGAACGGCGTCCGTTACCAGCGCACCGATTGCACCGTGGTCGCTGACAAGTTTTTCCAGAATTTCTGCGTGGCGTGGTCCCGGGTGCAACGGAACGACGCCCGGCTGCCCCAGCCATTCGCCAACAATCGCAAATGCATCCTTGGCCGGTCGCGGATTAGGCCAGATTCTTGAATTAGTGCTGATACGAATGAACGCCCAGATTGTCACCCACGGCAGGGCGATCGTTTCGCGGCTCTCGAGCAGCTTCCGAAGCCACGCTGCGGCCATTTCTTGCTGCGGCGCATCTGAATTATACGCGTACAGAAGCAGGTTGGCGTCGAGGATGGTCATCGATGCCGTTCCCCCTCGCCGTACTCGATGAGCGACTCGATATTGTCATAGTTCAGCCCGGGTTTGTGACCCATGGGAGTGGCTTTGATCCCGAGCGCACGGCGACGCGGCTTGTTGTCGATGCCCACTAGAGCCGCTCGCAACAGATCATTGAGTGTGTCCCGGAACGACGCTCCTCTGGACCGGCTTTCACGTTTAACTCGGGCTACCACATCTTCATCGAGGGTTACGGTAGTTCTGATGCTCATGGTGCCTTCAGTTTAGCATCAGCAGCATCACTTTTGACGTGACGCACGCACTCCTGCGTGCCGTGTCCGCACTCTTAAGGACACTGTTTATAGATGAATGATCCCGCGTTGGATCGCAGCCGTCGCCGCCTGCGTCCGATCGTCCACGCTCAGCTTGCTCAAGATGTTTTTCACGTGATTCTTCACGGTATGCTCGGCGATGCCGAGCTGGTAAGCGATCTGCTTATTTCCGCGGCCCTTCACGATCAGCGACAGTACGTCCATCTCCCGCGCGCTCAATCCGGCTGGCAGCGTGCTCGATTCGAGTGCGGCGGAAACACTCGCGGGCAAGTACTTCCCGCCAGCATGCACCGCGTGGATGGCCCGGAGCATTTCATCATGTAATACATCCTTGGTCAAATAGGCCCGAGCACCAGCCTGCAACGCGCGGCGGATGTCTTCGTCGCCGCCATAGGTGCTCAGCGCGATGATACGGGCATCCGCGAACTCCGCGCGAATCGCAATGATCGCCTCTACTCCGCTCAGGATCGGCATGCGCACATCCATCAACGTGACGTCGGGCCGATGTTTGCGATACAGCTCCAGCGCCTGCATTCCGTTGGCGGCCTCTCCCACCACCGACATGTCCGGCTGCGTGTTGATGATGGTCTTCACGCCCACGCGCGCGATCAAATGATCTTCGGCGATGACGATTCTAATGGGCGTTTCCATGCCGGCAAAATCTGCCCCCGGGCTCACGAGAGCGGCACCGTCACGTGTACTTCGGTCCCCTGGCCGGGCTCGCTATGCAGTTGCAGCTCGCCGCCTAGACGCTCGGCGCGTTCGCGCATGCCCAGCAGGCCGAAGTGGCCGCCGACTTCGGAGAACGCTTCGTCCTGCTCGAAACCTTGGCCATTGTCGGCCACTCGCAAACTCAGCTTCCGGTTGGCCATTTCCAAATGGATTCGCACCTGGCTGGCGCGGGCGTGTTTCACGGCGTTGGTGACGGCTTCCTGTGCGATCCGCAGCAGGTGTTGTTCGGTTTCTTCCGGCAGCGGGCGGTTCTCGCCCTCGACATCCACGCGGATGTGCACGGAAGAACCCGCGGTCCACTGGGGTGCGGCTTCCGAGAGCGCGGCAGACAGATCCTGACCCTCCAGCGCCGAAGCGCGCAGGTCCATCACCGAGCGGCGAGCCTCGGTCAAGCTGTGACGCACCATCTTGCGAGCCAGATCCAGATGCTTGCGAGCCACGTCCACGTGGCTGTTGAGGGTGAGCGCAACGGCATCCAGCTGCGAAGAAATGCCGACGAAGCCTTGTGCCAGGGTGTCGTGAATTTCGCGGGCGAGCCTGCCGCGCTCCTCCAGCACCAGCGAGAATCGCTGGCGAATCTGGCGCAGCCGCAAGTTGTATAAACCCCAAATGCCCGCGGCGGCCAAGGCGGCACAGAGATAGCGGAACCAGGCTGTCTCGTAGAAGTGCGGAAGTAATTCGAAAGCGAACGAGGTTTCACCCAATGGCCCGTTGGGAACGCTGGCGCGCACAGTGAACCGGTACTGGCCGTGCGGAAGGCTGTTGTAATTTGTCACGCGCCGCGCAACCGACCTCACCCACTCGCCATCCAGTCCCTCCAGCCGATACGAGTAGCGCACGCGTTCGGGAGCGCTGAGATAGATGCCCGTGTATCTGAATTGCATGCGGTCGTTGCCCGGCGCGAGTCGGGCGCCCTCGGCAACAGGAGATCGGACGGCCGTCCACGGTGACTTCCAGCAAATGAACCACCGGGGCCGCGATGCTAGCAGGACGATCGTTGGGATCGAGCACGGCCAAGCCTCGGCTAGTGGGAAACCACAGGCGTCCATCGCTGCTTCTGGTTCCCCCGCCGCTCGATCGGATACCCGGGCGCGCACTGCGCGCTGCGAAGCCCGTCCGCCACGCCGTAGTTCACGGGCTGGACTTTCCGGATCTTGCCATTCACAAAATCCCAAATGTCTTGTTTGCGGATGCGGCAAATCCCGCGCGTGGTGCTCAGCCACAGCCACCCCTGGCCGTCATCTTCGATGTGCGAAACATTGTCGCTCAACAGCCCATCGCGAACCGTGATGTGGAACGAATCGGCCGTCCCGCAACGCGTCCAGGCCACCGCCGAAAGTGCCGATCCACAGCGTGCCGTCCGTGCCTTCCACCAAAGATCGAATTTGATTGCTCGAAAGACCGTCGGCGACGGTGTAGAGCCGAAGCTGCCCGTCCCTGAGCCGCCACAGACCCTCGCCGTAACTGCCGGCCCACAGACTGCCATCGCGCGTTTCGCATAACACCACGGCGTCGTTGTTGAGCTGTGAACCGCCCGGGATCACAATGCGCGAGTGGCTGCCTTCGAGTTCGCTCACGCCGGCCGGTGAAGCCACCCACAGCTTGCCGCCGCGGTCCTCCAGGAAATCGAATGCCACGTGGCGGTTGAGCGGATCGTTCAAAACATGATTCACGAAATGGCCGTCGTGCATGCGGGTGGCCCCCCCGCGGGCGGCGATCAATAAATCTCCCTGGCGGTCCTCGCGAATAGAGAAAATCTCGTTACTCGGCAGGCCGTCCTTCTGCGTGTACACACGCGCCGGCTTTCCGTCGGCGGCGAGTTGAACCAGGCCGCGGTCGTGAAAGCCGATCCAGATCCGGCCGTGGTGGTCCTGATAAACCGTGGTCGGCTCGTCGCTCGGCAGGCCCTCCGATTCACCGTACATACTGAACAGGTCATTGCGCAGGCGATTGAGCCCGGTGCTCATTCCCAGCCACAGGTTGCCCTCGGTGTCTTCGTAGATGCAGCGCACCCATTCGCGCTCGTGCGAGCTCGCCAATGGACTGCTTACAAAGCGCCCGTGCTCCAGCCGTGCCAGTCCGCCATCGGTTCCCGCCCAAAGATTTCCGTCGCGATCCTCCCACAGCGAACGCACGAAGTTGTCGGGCAGCCCGTCCGCGCTTCCATAGCGCCGCAGTTTGCCGCCAGGGCTGCGGGCCAGAATGCCGAAGCTGCCAGCTACCCAGAGGTTGCCTTCCCGGTCCTGTAATAGCGTGCTGACAATGTCGCCGATCTCCGCTGGTTCGAATACCGGCACGAACCGGTCGCCCTCGCGCCGCGACACTCCTCCGAATCCAGCGACGTAAATTTCACCGTCACGGCCGCAGTAGATCACACGCAGTGCTTCAATGGGAAGGCCCTGGCGCGGGCTGTAATTGGTGAACCGCCCGTCCTGGAAGCGGTTGACGTAAACGCCCGCCACCACCCAGATGGCGCCCGAATGGTCCTGCGTGATGGAGTTGATCGACGTTTCGCTCAGGCCGTCTTTCTTGGTGAAGGTTGTGAATTTTCCGTTTTGATAGCGCGTGAGGCCGCCCAGCGTGCCGATCCAAAGGCTCCCGTCCTGGGCCGCCCACAGCGCCGCGACACTGTTGCTTGGCAGTGCCCCGTTCTCTTTGTTGAACACCACGAAGTCGTAGCCGTCGAACTGCGCGAGGCCCTCATCGGTGCCCAGCCACAGATAGCCGTCCTTGGTCTGCGCGATGGCTCGAACCGTGTCTTGCGGAAGGCCGTGCTCCTGCGTCCATACCGTTCGCGTGTATTGCGACAGCGCGCGGCTGGGGTTCAAGGCGAGCGCAGGCTCAGCGAGTCCGCCGAGCGCAAGAGCGGCCAGCGTAATAGCTAAAAGATTGGCCTTGGCCCACACTTCCGAGTGTAAATGATTTGGCGCAAAGACCGTCGTGGCTGCGCCTTCCCTTACCTTCGAATCTCCATTAAAATGGCAGCGGCATGAATCTGAAGCTGGCCGCCGCACTAGCGCTTGCCGTTTCATCGACTCCGGCCCAGACAGCCCCACCATCCCGGCCCGAATTTGAGGTCGCCTCGATTAAGCTCAGCAAGCCGGGTACCCGCACCACATTCGGAGTTGGCAATGGTGGGGCCAGCGAGGCGAACGTGACCCTGAAGGCTCTGATAGCTTTCGCTTATCGTCTTCAGGGGTACCAGATACTTGGTGAACCAGGATGGGTTAGCTCCGACCGTTTCGACATCGAGGCGAGGGCGGCGGACCGGAACGCCGATTCGGATCAACTGCGGCTCATGCTGCAGTCTCTATTCGCGGACCGATTCAAGCTAGCGCTTCATCGCGAGACCAGGCAAGCGAACGTTTATGCTCTCGTCGTGGCAAAAGGTGGACCCAAGATCAAGTTGTCCGCGGATCAGATCTCTCCGGATGTCAACGGACCGTCTCCGCCAGGTGCGGGTCCCAATCATGGAGCTATAAGGATGGGGCTAGCGGCAGCCTGACCGGCAACGCGGTGCCGCTCTCTCTATTCATCCAACTTCTTGCGCAGCGATTGGATCGTACAGTCATCGATAAAACGAATCTCTCGGGCCGTTTCGATATCCGGCTGCAATGGACTCCCGACGTCGGGGAGAACCCACTGTCCCCGGCCGGCGAGGTGCTACCCCCAGCGCCAGCCGACCCTTTATCGCCCTTCAGGAGCAACTCGGGCTGAAGTTAGATGCGACCAAGGGACCTGTAGAGTTTCTGGTCATCGATCATGTCGAGAAACCGTCGGAGAATTAATTGCCGGAAAGCGCCACGGCGGCGCGGAGCCCGGCCCGCTGTATGGGACAATGTCCCGAAGCCCATTGAGGAGACGAACAAAATGCCGTGTCGATCCGTCTGCGTTCTGATCGCGCTAACAGCGGCGTCCGTCAACGCGCATGCCCAGTGGATCAATTACCCTACGCCAGGGACTCCGCGAACGAAGGATGGCAAACCGAATCTCACCGCGCCAGCTCGCCGGGCCGCCAACGGTACGCCGGACCTGTCGGGCGTCTGGCAAGTGGAGCCCACCCCACCTAGTGAAATGAAGCGCCTTTTCGGAGACTTAAGCGCAGACAGCGCCCTGGGAGACACCACGGCCGCCTTCTCCAAGTACCTCGTAAATATCCTCCTCGATTTCAAACCCGAGGATTCGCCTCTCCGGCCCGAGTTTGCGGATCTGCTTCGCCAGCGGCGTGGCAAGCAAACTCCGTTGCTGCACTGCCTTCCTATTGGAGTACCGGCAGACGATTTGCTCCCGGGCCCCTTCAAGATCATTCAAACGCCAGAACTGACCTTAATTCGAAATGAGTACGAGAACACGTTTCGCCAGATATACACGGACGGCCGCAAGCCTCCGGCCGATCCCGAACCCTTATGGCTGGGATATTCGGTCGGAAAATGGGACGGCGACACGCTCCAAGTCGACACAGTTGGTTTCAATGACAAGGGCTGGCTGGATGGTAGCGGCCACCCGCAAAGCGAAGCCCTACATGTGACAGAACGCTTCCACCGGCGCGATTTTGGCCACCTGGACGTCGAGGTCACGATCGACGATCCGAAGGTCTACACGAAGTCATTCTCCGTCAAGTTTACTGAGCTTCTTCTCCCAGACAGTGACGTGGTGGACTACTTCTGCGCCGAAAACGAAAAGGACCAGTCCCACATAGAAGGCCATTAGCGGCCCTTTCCAGATCCGGCTAGGATATAATTCGGTTAGAAGCGGGTATGCGAAAAATGCTCAGAGCGGCGCTCGTGTTGGGGGGCCTTCTCCCGGCAATGATGCTGGCTCAGTATCCCTACAATTATCCCTACCCGCAGGCGCGCCGCAGCGTTACTCCTGGCACACCCCATCCGCCCGCATACAACGTGGCAGGCTCTTTTCACGGAAAGCTCAAGGAACTGAGCAGCAAAGAGATCCTGATTGAGACCGAAGATGATCAAACCGTCTCAATCCATCGCTCGCGCAAGACCAAGTTTCTGAAGGGTAAGGAGTCCATAAAATCGTCCGACATCGATTTGGAGACTATGGTCACCGTTGATGCCAGCGAAGACGTGGACCTTAAGCTAACGGCGGTCAGCGTGACTGTGGATCCGCCTCCGAAGAACAGCGAGACGACTCTGAAGACCACCGGCAGCAAGTAAGCTGGCTCAGAGAAATGCATCGGCGCGCCGTTCTGATCTTGTGCCTTGTGCTGGCCGCCTGCGCGCACTCCACGCGTCGACCGCTGGAGGATCTATCCGGTCACGAGGATCTATCCCGCTTCACACTGCAGTCGGTACACGGCGTCCGCGATGGCGATCATTTGGCTGCTCAGGTTTTAATCAGCGACAGCTCGTCGATCCTGACGCTTAACCTGCATTTCGCGATTGGTTCGCCCACCACGCTGCAATCGGGCGATTGGCGATGGTCGCGTCCCGGCCGCTTGCTGAACGGTACGGTGTCGGCGCGCTCGGTAACATTTCTTGGCGGGCAGGACGGTCCGCCCAGTATCGGAGGCACGTTTGATTTGACCGGCGCGGATGGCTCGATGTATCGAGTCACAGTTCCACTTACCGTGCTGCCGCGGTCTTTTCGACCTGCAACTTCAAGCCAGCAACACCCTTGACAAGAACTTGCGCGCCCGCCGGAACAGGAGCCGCCGCGACGGCATCCCAATATTCGCCTCGGACCAGTACTTGCCCTTCCGGCTCCAACGCGGTGCGCGCGATCCCCAATTCCCCGATCATTCCCTGCGGTCCCGTGAGGACCTTGTTGCGCCGGGCTTTCACCACAATCGAAACCAGAAACATCGTGATGGCCGCGAACGGGATCGCCACGGCGAGCGCGGTGGAAAGATGAATGCGCAACTCTGGCGGCCCGTTCACCAACAGCAGCGCGCCCAGCACCATCGAGATCGTTCCGCCGATACCGAGCATGCCGTGCGAGGTGAACTTCGCCTCCAATACGAAGAGCGTCAGCGCGAGCACCAGCAGCGCGACTCCGGTCCAGTTGATCGGGAGAATGGAAAGCGACGACAGCCCGAGCAGCGCCAGAATCGCTCCGGCGATTCCGGGAAATATCAGCCCCGGCGATGTGAATTCGACATAGACTCCCAGCACTCCGAGCACCAGCAGGATGAACCCGATGTTCGGATCGGCAATAGCTGAGACCACCCGCTCGCGCAGTGTTTCGCGCGCCTCCACTACTGTCGCTCCCGCCAGGTGCAGCACTTGTTTGTGTCCGTCCCAGCGCGTGATTTCGCGGCCATCAAGCGTTTGAAAGAGCTGCTGTTCGCTGCTGGCAATCAGATCGATCAGCTTTTGATCCAGCGCCTCTTTCTCGGTGAACGATTTGGCTTGGCGGACGGTCTGCTCCCCGACCTCACTGTTTCGCCGGCGCCTGGTCATCATGCTGCGCAGCATCGCCGCGGCGTCGTTCTCCACCTTGTCGCGCATCACCTGATCCATTTGGCCGACCATGAGGACCGGCGACGACGCACCAGTGTTCGTTCCCGGCGCCATCGCCGCTACGTCGCCAGCTTCGAGTATGAAAAATCCCGCCGATGCCGCGCGCGCTCCGCTCGGCGTCACGTACGTCACCACCGGAACGGGCGATGCATCCAGCTTCTGGATGGTCTGGCGCGTTGCGTCCATTAACCCGCCCGGCGTGTTGATGCGGATCAACAGCAGCGCGGCGTTTTCCGATTTCGCCTGTTCGATGGCGTCGGCGACGATCTCCGCGGTGATGGGGCTGATCTCGCCGTCAATAGATACCACGACTACGTGTCCCGAGCTCTGTGCGAACGCCGTCGCGCATAGCAGGGCGAATATGCAAAGTAGGCGCAAAGCACATTCACTATAGCTTTTTTCGCGCCCGGCTTCACGGCCCGGCGATGATTCGCTAGTAGCCCGTGGCTACGGCTTCGGTGCCGATGAAGATTCCGTTGCGGTACGTATTTAGGCACAGCGGATGCGTGAACACGCTGGCGCCATCCACCGAACTGTACGTGATATCGTCCACGAGCTCCCCACCCGGCGGATTCAACGCAGCCGCGTTGCGCACGCGCTTAGCGATCTCATGATCGGTGCAGGAGGTGTCGCCGCTGACGCCGAGTCCTCCGATGATGTGCCCGGCCGAATTGTAGAGCGGCTCTCCCCCGCCGAAGAAGATCATTCCGCCTGCGATCTGGTCCTGTCCTCCGCCAAGCCCCGACGTGGGCGCCAGGAACTGGGGGTTAAAAGGGTTCGCCCCTGCCAGGCTCCACAGCGAGTGGCCTGGTTGCGTGAAGGTGTAGAGCCGGGCCGTGGACAGCGCCAATGTGTCGAGGCTGAAAGCGTTAGCGGTGTAAGCCTTTGCTTTCGCGATGGACTGGCTGCCTGGCCAAACCTGATTCGGCTCGCTCTGGTTGGTGGCATAGGCGCAGAGTATTCCATCGCGATTGACCACTGCGGCCCACATTCTGCTGCCGGCAAAGAGTCCGCCCGCGGACGCGCTGGGAACAGACTTGAGCAAGCCGGCGAGTTGGGAAGCCGAGGGAAGCCCGGCGCAATTGGGATAGGTCGGAAACTGCCCGAAGCTGGGCGTCACCAGGGACCCCAACACGACAACCGCGAAAGCAAAACGAGTCAGCATATTTTCCTCCTGATTTATGCAGCCTTGGCTGCACGGGAAGAGTCTATCAGATGACTCAGTGGCATAATTCGCAAGCAGCTCGGTGAATTGCGGCTATTGAATCGTGCCGGTACGCACGTGAATAACACCGGCGTCGGGCTCCTCGACGGATTGAAGGAAGTACCTGAGGTGACCTTCAGCCATGAGGCTCGGCCGGGTCCCGCACGATCGCTTCTACCCCGCGCTACCGCCTTCTGAAAGCTTAATCATTCGCGAACGCAGGTAAAGCTCGCCGCGGAGTTCTCCGTTCCTGCTGCGCCTGTGAACTTTGGCCACTTCGGCCATTCACACAGAGGCCGCGTGCGATTGGCATCCTTATTCCCGTCTATGACCGTGAGGCCGCTGGGCGCTTGCCCTTTTTCGACCCAATTCTCCAGTGCAACCAGGCTGTCGAACTTCGCGTTGAACCGGCCAAAGCCGTGGCCGAAACCGGGAATCTCATAAAACCGCAGGAAGCTATCCAAGCGCTCTTGACCAAACTGGGCAAGTTGCCGCTGGTAGTATTCGATGGAGTTATGTGGCGTGATGAAATCGTCCGCCGTGCCGTGCGTCATGATAATTTTCCCGCCCTTGGCCCGGAATTTGTCCAGGCTCACATCCGTCACATCCATGATCGACGCCACCGTCGCGATACGCTCTTGCCACTGCTTCGGATCGAATTTCATCGTGTCGTACTTTGGATCGCGCGTGATAATGAACTTCACCGTCTGGTCGCCCGCAGAGTAGAGCAGGGCTTCCTTGCCCGAGAGCGGGTTCGACGGCTGAGGCACTTGCCCGAAGTTCGACGGCCCCTGAAAGAGCGCGCCTTCGAGCAGCGCCCATTTCGGGAAGGTGTCCATCTTCGCAATCGCGAGGCCTGGTTTGTAGCTGGAATTGATTGCTCGAGCCGTCCCAATCTGGGCGTCCGAAAGACATGTGTCGCCGGTGTCCGCTCCGTTCGGGCAGCGAAGTGCCGACACGTCGAATGCGGCATTACATCCGGCGACGTTGCTGATGATTCCATCTTTGGCGCCGTCGAGCGCGTCGCATTTGGCGTAGACTGCGTCACCGATCAGCTTCGTCTTCTGTGGATTGATCCATCCGGCGCCTCCATCCGAGTACAGGGCCTTGCCCACGTTCAGCGATCCAAGGTGCAGCAACGTGACGTTGTACGCGGGATAGTGAGCCACCACGCCGTCATAGTCCTGCGGATAGCGTGCGGCGGCATCCAGCGCTTCATGTCCGCCCTGCGAGCCACCGATAAAGTAGAACCGCCCCGGTCGCTGTCCGTATGCCTTTCGGATAACAGACACCGCGGCATCATGGGTTTTCTTCACTGACTGCTTCCCGAAATTCAGCAGTGCTTCATCGTCCATGCCGAAGCTGCCATCGAACCCCGCCTTGCCCTTATGCCCGCCGTCGCTGCCAATCGTAACGTAGCCTTGCTTGAGAGGAGTATCGCTCGCCGGGGCTTCATTTGAATACTGCGTCAGGCCGGTCACCAGCGAGCCGTCGTATCCGCCGCCGCCCATTTGCAACGCGCGCCGATGCCAGGCCTGCGGGAGGTTCACCTCGAATTCAAGATTTGGCGAGCTGGGGTTGTGCGGCTTGACGACGCCGGTCACCTTACAAAAATCGCCGTTGATGTTGCCATTCTCCGATGCCGCGACAAACACCGCCGTCTCTACCACGGCGCCTCCGTTCGGCAGGCCAATCGCCGAGACAGGAATCGAGAATCCCTTCAGGCTCGTGCAGGCCTCGCGAGACAACGGGATCGTTTCTTGCTTTCCGGCATCTCCGGCCACGGCCAGCCCGATACTGCCGGCAATTAGGAGCAGGTTTCGTAAAGTATGCATAGCAACGATCCCTCAAGGCTATCGCACCGGAGCCCAGAATGTTATGCTGGCCGGTAACCGCGGCGGAAGCCGGCGGCGCAGAGCATGGTGCAGCACGGACACGATCACGAACATGAACATCAAGCCGTTCCATCCGACCCGGCGTTGCGCGTGAAGGCGCTCGAATCGCTGTTGGTGGAAAAGGGCCTGGTGGATCCGGCCGCGCTCGATGTGTTAGTTGATCGATTTGAAAATAAGGTGGGTCCGCGCAATGGAGCGCGCGTCGTGGCACGCGCCTGGGTTGATCCCGCGTACAAGCAGCGTCTGCTGGCGGATGCTCCATCGGCCATCGCGGAGCTAGGCTACACCAGCGGGCAGGGTGAACACACGCTGGTGGTCGAGAATACTCCGAAGACACACAACCTGATCGTGTGCACTCTGTGTTCGTGTTATCCGTGGGCCGTACTCGGATTGCCCCCGGTCTGGTACAAGTCGACCGCCTATCGCTCGCGTGCTGTGATCGACCCGCGCGGAGTTCTGCGCGAATTTGGCACCCAACTTGACGAAGACGTCGAGGTTCATGTCTGGGACAGCACCGCGGAGTTGCGCTACATTGTGCTGCCCGAACGTCCCGCGGGCACGGACAATCTCAGCGAAGCGGAACTCGCGGAATTGGTCACTAGGGACGCAATGGTGGGTGTTTCCAAGGTGCCCGCTCCGGGAAGAACAGCATGAACGGCGTTCACGATATGGGTGGCCTGCAGGACATGGGCCCCGTTCAGCGCGAAAAGGACGAGCCCGTGTTCCACGCGCCCTGGGAAGGGCGGGTCTACGGGATCGACCGAGCGCTGGGTTTCATGGGCAAGTGGAACCTGGACGAGTGGCGGCATCAAATCGAATTGATTCCGCCGGCCGACTACTTTCGCATGACGTACTACGAGCGCTGGCTGCAAGTCAACGAGCAACTGGCGGTGAAACACGGCTTAGTAACGTCGAATGAACTCGAAACCGGCGCGCCGGATCCCGGCTCGGTGAAAGCGACGCCGGCTTTCACGCCTGCGATAGCGGCCCAGCGACTTGGTCGCGGTATTCCTTCGAGTTACGATCCCAAGGTTCCGCCTCAATTCAAGGTTGGCCAGCGCGTGCGCGCCCGAAATATAAATCCAACGGGCCACACGCGGCTCCCCCGTTATGCGCGAGGGAAGGTTGGCATCATTACGCTCGATCATGGTGTCTACGTGTTTCCTGATACAAACGCGCACTTCCAGGGAGAGAAGCGCCAGCACGTCTATTCAGTTCATTTCACCGCGCGCGAACTTTGGGGTGTCAACGCCTCAACTCGGGACTCCGTTCATCTGGATATGTGGGACGACTATCTTGAGCACGCCTGACCTCAACCTGCTGCGTCTGCCCCGCGACGAGGACGGACCGGTATTTGCCGAGCCCTGGCAGGCGCAGGCGTTCGCGCTCGCGGTCAGGCTCTCTGAGCAGGGCCACTTCACCTGGAAGGAGTGGGCGGCGGCGCTGGCCGATGAACTCAAGGCCGCGGCCGATCGCGGCGAGCCGGACGACGGGTCGCGCTACTACGAACATTGGCTAGCGGCGCTCGAACGTTTGGTTATCGCGAAAGGCTTGTCGAATCCGGCGGCCCTGCGGGAACGTAAGGAAGCGTGGGCCGATGCCTATCGCCACACGCCGCACGGCAAGCCAGTCGAACTTTAGGATTTGTCTCGATAAGTTGACTTTTGCAACATCGAGAGCCAATGTTTACAGGCCTTTCGCAATGATGCAAAACTTACCCTTTATGAGACGTACACGATGGGACTAGACTGAAGAATAGTGAGGACGGTTATCATCCACTTTCGATGGGCTTCCGCGTTCGCATTGCTCCTTGTCGGGGGCGCTTTTGCGCAAACTCCTGAAGACTTGTTGACATCAAGAATCGCGATCGTTAATTATGCCCCGCTGGCTGAGCAAGCGCGAATTCAGGGGGATGTTCGTCTTCACCTCAACGCAGGCGTCGCCACGCTTGTCTTTGGGCATCCGCTGCTAGCTCTAACCGCTGTCGAAAGTGCGAAAGCAATCGGATCAATTCGGAGTGAGACGGACCTTGACGTGACGTATCACTTTGTCCTTGCGGACACTACTGTCAGCGTGCGCACGCCGACGACTGTTAAGAGAGGGAATGCGTTCGAAAGGGCCGTACTGCGAATGTTTGGACGCAAGACCGAAAAGGCGGTTCTTGAATACCAATGTCAAGAGGGCTTGCCTCCGCCGAACGTTGTTAAGGTCGCCGGTAGCGTCATTGAAATCTGGATTTATGGAAGAACTCATTGTCTTCAGACCGAAGGGGCGGCGCTCCTGGCCAGACGTTGACAAGGAGGCGTTAACCTGCCATAAACCAATGGCCCTCTCACGTCACCTTTCGCCGCTAGCTAAACCTTGGTGGACCCGTCAGACGGGTCAAAGGCATCCATACCAGCACATACATTTATTTTGCATGCAAGTGGGAACTCCTCGCTCATCGCAGTACCAAACGCGGCTGATGCAAGCCAGTTTCTTACAGTCCTGTTCAGCCGTCTGCACTGTGCACGCCGTGGGAGGTTGATCTCCTGCAGAATTGAGCGGCCCGGGCTTTGCGTGGATCAAATACGCAATGGTCCCCACCCACCAAATGACGATGAGAACAGAGATCAAAGCGATGGGGAGCAGGACACGCTGCCAAATTGCAAGGCCCTTCCACATGGCGATCATTGTAATGCAGAAAGGGCCGGGATCGCTCCGGGCCGTCGGTTGAGGTAGTCGTTCTTTGCGTTGCGCCAAGGCTCGGCCAAACATCAACGGCCAACGCCCTGTCTTGGACGCCGCGTTCTAATCCGTTTTCGCGAACGCCGCGCTCAGCTTCCGCCACGTAGCCGCCAAGTCTTCCGGCAATACGCGCGTTTCGGCGACCGTGGTCATGAAGTTCGTGTCGCCCGGCCAGCGCGGCAGCACGTGCATGTGAATGTGCTCGGCGATTCCCGCGCCCGCGCTTTGCCCCAGGTTCATGCCCAGATTGAATCCCGGCGGCCTATAGATCTCCCGCAAATGCCGCTGCGATCTTTGCACCAGCAGCATCATCTCTTCGAGCGTCTCTTGGGACGCGTCTTCGAGTGTATCCACGTGCTCATACGGCACCACCATCAGGTGGCCGGTGCTGTACGGATACAAGTTGAGAATGATGTAGTTCTTGCGAGCCCGGTAGACCACCAGATTTTCTTCGTCCCGGCCGGCCTCCGCGGCCAGACAGAAAACGCACCCGCTTCCAGTCTTCTCTTTTTGAACGTACTGGTAGCGCCACGGACTCCACAGATGGTCCATAAAACTTCGAACTCAGTTAGCTGTGCGAGGGCTCTCCGTTTGGAGTGGGTTCGGTGGAAGCGGGAGCCGCTGAAGGCTGGCCATCACTGCCGGATGTGTTCACAAGGTCCTTCAGTTCCTTGCTGGGCTTAAAGTAGGGAATGCGCTTGGAAGGCACCTCTACGCGGGTGCCCGTCTTCGGGTTTCGCCCAACGCGGGGTTGCCGCTGCCGCGTGCGAAAACTGCCGAATCCCCGGATTTCGATCTTGTCCCCCCCGCGCAGGGACCGAACGATGCTGTCGAAGATGGCTTCCACGATTACCTCGGAATCCTTGCGGGTCATTTCCACGACCCGGGAGACTTCCTCGATCAACTCAGCCTTCGTCATGTGTGCTTTCTCTCCTCTTGAGGTCCGGCTCTACCGGCCTTCACTCTTGACTCTGATGTTCATTACTTCTTCGATGGTCATCGTGGCAGCGGCGGCCTGGCGCTGATAATCCTCGAGCCTGGTTCTCTCCTCATCGTCGGCTAAAGCGCGAATGCTCAGCCCGATCTTTTTCTCGGCCTCGTTGAGCCGTACAACCTTGAAATCCATCTCCTCGCCGATGGCCAACGGCGGCTCGTCGTGCCGGTGTTCGGACACCCCAGGAATTTCCGAGCGGTGGCACAGGCCCTCCACCCCCGGAGCCAATTCCACGAAGACACCGAAATTCGCAGCCCGGCAGACCCGCCCGCGCACCACATCGTTCACCTGATGCGCGCGGAAGAAGCTCTCCCAGGCGTCCGGCTGAAGCTGCTTCACGCCCAGCGAGAGGCGGCGGTTGGGCGCGTCGATTTGCAGAATCACCGCCTGCACCAGCTGCCCCTTCTTCACCACTTCGGAGGGATGCTTGACGCGCTTGGTCCAGGAAAGATCCGATATGTGCACCAATCCATCGATGCCTTCTTCGATCTCGATGAACGCGCCGAAATCGGTCAGCTTGCGCACGCGGCCTTCGACTACTGAACCGGGCGAATAGCGGTCGGCCACGGTGGTCCAAGGATCCGCTTCCAGCTGCTTGATGCCGAGCGAAACACGGCGGTCCTTGGGCTTCACATCCAGCACCACCGATTCCACCTGGTCGCCCACCTTCACCACTTTGCTCGGATGCTTCATCCGGCGGCTCCAGGTCATCTCGGAAATGTGAATCAAACCCTCCACGCCAGCCTCGAGTTCCACGAATGCGCCGTAATCCGTCACGCTGACCACGCGGCCGATCACGCGTGATCCGGACGGATAGCGCTCCTGAATGGTCTCCCACGGATCCGGCGCCATTTGCCGCAGTCCCAGCGAAATGCGTTCCTTGTCGCGATCGAACTTCAGCACCTTCACGGTGATCTCGTCGCCGGCCGTCACCACTTCCGATGGATGCGTCACGCGGCCATACGACATGTCGCTCACGTGCAGCAGCCCGTCGATTCCGCCTAGATCCACGAAGGCGCCGTAGTCGGTCAAGTTCTTGACCACGCCGGTAACCACGCTGCCTTCTTCCAGCCCTTGAAGCGCCGCGCTCTTGCGCGTGTGCTGCTCTTCTTCCACCGCCAACTTGCGCGACACCACAACGTTGCCGCGGCGGCGGTTCAGTTTGACGATCTTGACGGGTATATCCTGGCCGAGCAGCGAATCCAGATTGTGCGTCGGCCGCACGTCGATTTGCGAGCCGGGCATGAACGCGGGAACGCCAACATCCACCGATAGCCCGCCCTTGATGCGGCCCGTCACGCGGCCGGAAACTACCAGCCCGTCGTGATGCGCTTTCTCGAGGTTCTCCCAGGACCGCAGGCGGCTGGCCTTCTGGTGTGACAAGAGAATGTAACCCTCCGGTTGCACCCCTTGGCGATCCACCATCACATCAATCAAATCGCCAGCCTGGATCGTGATACTTCCGTCCGCCTGCGCGAACTGCTCGATCGGAACTAAGCCTTCGGATTTGTAGCCGAAATCGACGATGGCGTCCTTCTCGTGGAGTTTTACCACGCGGCCTTGCAGCAACTCACCGTCGTGTGGCGGAGCGAAGTGAGTGTAATCGTCGATGAGCTGCTCGTAATCCGGTTCCTCCGGTACGGGCGGGTTTAGATTTTGCTCATCTGCTCTGCTGGCCATGGCCAAACTCCCGACTCATGCTACTACAACGGCATACACGGGTAAGTTCACGAGAAATTCAAAACGACAGGGTAATGCGACTCGAGACGTTTCCCCAACAGACCTGATATCAGGCGACAAACCGTTGATACATCAGCACTTCAGCACTATAGCCGAGCTACCAGCGGAAGTCAACCGAACGTTTTTTCATGGCGCTCATGGGCAGCGCACATGCTCGTCAATCAGGCGGTCAATTCCGTCCGCAGATATCCGGCGTCTGACACATTCCTCCTGCGCACGAGGGGAACTCGGCAGCCTTGGCCTTTCCACCCGACGAATGTGCCGCGAAAGTTGAGAGCCTTGGGCTCAAGTGCGACTCGCCGCAGTCCGGGCAAGCCGCGGCATCTCCATTGCGTACCAGCTTCTCGAATTTGGTTCCACAATCGTCACAGGTGTATTCGTAAATAGGCATTTTCGTCGGCTCCCGCAGGGCGCGTTTCCCTAATTCTAGCGCAGTTAGACCAGGGCCAATATTAACGCCCGATGTCAATGCAGTAGCGCCAAAGCAAGCTGATCCAGAACCGCAGTGACCCCGGCGCCCGGCCCTTCGAAATTGTTCACCAGAAACGAGAACGCCACACGGCCGTACAAGGGCGTGTCCGCGTAGCCTGATAGCGCCCGCACATGATCCAGCGTGCCCGTCTTGGCGTGAATGTTGCGAGCTTCCGGATGTCCTGCAAACCGTGAACCCAGGGTGCCGTCCTCGCCCCCAATCGGCAGTAGATTCAGCCACTGCTCGCGATATTTGGATTGATTCATGGAAGCGAGCAGCTTGGTGATCGCGGCCGGCGTCACCAGCGTGGCGCGCGAAAGCCCTGATCCGTCCGTGAACTCATGGTCCGCCTTGGAGATCCCAATGCCGGCCAGGAAATCATCCATTGCATCGAGTCCGGCTTCAACACTGCCCACGTGACCCGACGCCACCGCAACTTCGCGCAAAAGTATCTCGGCGTGCAGGTTTTGGCTGACTTTATCGACCACCTGGAGCAGATCGATCCAGGGCGGGGAGCGGTGCTCGGCCAGAACGATATGCGGTTCGGGTGCAGTAACAGTACTCTCATCCGGGAAGCGATGGGTGGCCACGGCCTCGCCTCGTATTGCGACGCCCCTCCGCAGCAGAGCATCTCGTAGGACCTGGGCGGCGTAGAGCGCTGGATCTCCGATTGCCAGTGCTTGCGTCAATCCTGGGTCGCCCATTGAAAGCTTGCCCCAGAGGTGCAACTCGCGCCCCGATGCGCTGCGATAGAAATCGATCTTTCGCTCGCCACGGTCGATCGTCAGGACACGATTGTCGATTGCGAAGTTCTCAAACGGCGGCGCAAGCGTGATGCGAGCCAAATCGCCCGGGCGCTCAGCCGGCCGCAGCGTTAGAGTGAAGGTGTTGTCGTGCAGAACCAGCGCGCTCACCGGCGCCCCGTATTCCCGGGTGGCGCTGTCGGAAGACCACCCGCCGGGCTGCGGTTCCCAAACATAACGGCTGTCGTCTCCAACTACATTGCCATCGATTCGCTTCAGGCCGCGCGCCGTCAGTTGATCCGCCAGCTCTTCGATGGCGCCGAATGAGTAGATCGCACCTGGCGTAGTGTGGTTGCGGTACGGATACTCGCGTCCGGAAAGACTGGGATCTCCGCCGCCGATAAGTTCCAGATCGCCTGCCAGTGTGCCTGTGGTGGCATCGATGGGAACCTGCGCGGCGATTTGCGTTGTGAGCCGGTAATCCAAGCCCAGGCGCGTGAGCGCCAGCGCGCTGGTGAACAGTTTCATGTTCGACGCGGGCACAAACAGCCGCTCGGAGTTTCGCGCGTACAGCACCTGTCCGTCGCTGAGCCGCACCACCTGCGCCCCCACGAACGCGTGAGATAGCGCGCCGGCGTTGTTAAGGATTTGGTCGAGCCTAGGCGCCAGATCGGCTGCTGTTGCAAGTGGAACGATCAACAAGACAGTGAGCAGCCCGCGCATCCACTGCCATTCTAAACAACGTGGGTTATGGATGAAGGTCGGCTCGAGCATGAATCCGCCGAACCCGGATGGTCTTCTCCCGCTTGCGAGTCTGTGCAATGTTGTAGGAGGCTTGCATCCGCATGAGCGTGTCCATCTTCACGCCGAAGGCTTTTTCGATGCGCAGGGCCATCTCCCCGGACAGATCAGCGCTGGCGTTCAACAAATTGGATAGCGCCGGCCGAGAAACACCGAGAGCAGCGGCGGCGGCTGTTACGGATAGCCCCGCGGGCCGGATAATCTCGGTCCGGATGAAGCCCCCGGGATGGGGTGGGTTTTTCATAGGCATGCTGTTTTTCTCCGGATCCTCTAGTGGTAATCTTCCAAATTCAAGTCGCAAATTTCACCCTTTTCCATATCGATGTAGAACGTGAGCCTGCGGTTGCGGGTGACGCTGAGGCTCCAGGTGCCCTTACGATCACCAATCAGCGAGTGGGCTTTCCAAGTAGTAAGCGCACGCAACTCCTCCGGGTCCGTTATGTTGTCGAGGTATGCCAGCATCTTTCGGAGCTTATCCACCACGTCGGGTGGCACGCCCTTCGCACTGTCTTCCCAATACAGCCGCTTGAGGCCTTTGTGGGCAAAGTTGCGTATTGTCACCGCTGATCTGTAACCTGTAGCTTAACACTTATCAACCGCGACGAATCCTTGCCCTCTAAGACCGGGATTACCGCTCGCCGAGCACGATCTTCCGAACGCTTGACTGCACCGGCCCGTTTCCCGCCTTCTTCTTTCCGTTATCGTCGTAATCATCCCAGCCGCTGTTGGCGATGAAGTAAAACGTGTTGCCGACGATCGTTCCGTGCGTTGGCTCGCCCAGCGTGGGAGTGTTGGCTTCCAGCACTTCCTGTTTGCGGAGGTCGAGCGAAAATCGCACCACACGAGCCGGCGTCGTTCCATTCTGCACGGCGAGGAACGAGTCGCGATAGACGTACAGCCCGTCGATTCCATTCAGCGCGATATCATCCGTCGGCTTCAGCCATGCAACCGCTCCGGTGGAGAGCGTGATGGCCGCAATACCTCGGATGTAATCCGGCACGTACAGCGTCTTTTCGTCCTTCGAAAGAGCCGGTGTTTGTGGGGAAGGGAACTCGCCCGGAACATCCAGCCGTTCCAGTTTTTGAGCTCCCAGCCTCAAACGAAGTACAGCTCCGTGGATCCCTTCCGAGACGTAGATCTCGCCCGCGCGACTGATGGTCATGTCGCCCAGCAGACCTGGGACTGGTGAATCGATCCTTCGCTTGAGCGCACCTGAATCCAAATCGAACGCGAGCAGCGAGGTCATGTCCTTGTCGGCATCCTTGCAGCGTTCGCATTGCGCGACCCAGCCAGTGGCGGCCCAAAGGATTCGGCGCCCCGAGTCCACCCGCAGAGCAAGTACCGGCCAATCGGCGTTTGCGAAGTCCCTCGCGTTCGCCTCAGCGTCGATCTTAATGATCTTTGATTTTCGAACGCTGCTCACAAAGAAGCGGCGCGTCTTGGGGTCGTAGGCGATGTCTTCTGGAATCAGATCGCGCTCCGCTAGCGCGAAGGCCGGACTAGAGTGGCTCACCGGCTTCTTGTTGTCGCCAATTTCCTTAACGATGGCGGCGAATTCAGTGGATCCACGCAGCGGCGAAAAATCCGGGTTGGCGTTGAGATCATAAACCAGCCCCATACCGGCAAGATTTCGCAGTTGGGCCAGTGCCGCCGGCGCATCTCCGAGCGCCGCGTCCGCCGCCGCCAGATTGTAAATGACGCTCGGATTCCCCGGCATCAACGGCTTTAACGCCAACAATGTCTCACGCAGCTTCGCGTAATCCTTGGCTTCGACGGCTTGACGCGCCGCATGATTCAGCACCCGCCACTGGGGTTCGGTATCAGCGGCGAGAAGGACCATGGCCGCGCATCCCAGGATTAGCAGCGCGCGCATGGATTTCACGATCCGGCTCTCGTGACCTCGCTCAAGCTGCTCAACTTCGACTCCAGCATGATCAGCAGCACCAACACGAAAACCATACAGCTGCCGAGCATCGGAAGGATCATCACCGCTTGAATGCCCCATGCTTCGACGAAGTAGCCGAGCAGCCAGGGCGCCAGAAAGCCGCCCGTCATCGCCAGTGAAAACAGCCCGTTGTAGAAGCCCGGATGGTAGTAGGGGAAACGGTGAGCGATCTTTTCCACCACCAGCGGATAGATGGAGGCATACCCGGCGCCCACGAACAGTACGCCCATAATGGCGCCGAATAGATTGTTGGTGGATGACAGCACCATGGTTCCCATCAAGGCCGACACAATCGATCCCAGCAGCAGCAACGCGCGGTTGGCGCGTTTCAGAATGAGTTGGGCCACTAAACGGCCTACGAGAAGCGCGGCCCAGTAAAGCGCCAGCAGCAGCAGCGAGTCCGCCGGACTGATCCCCAATCTGCGGATCAGAAATAGCGGCAGCCAGCCGGCGATGGACCACTCGTTCCCAAACTGAAAGAAGAGCAGCAGACTGAACAGCACCGCGCCTGGATTCTTGAAATCGCGTAGCACCTGGGTCACTGGAAGGGTTTGAATCGCCGACTGCCCAGCGAAGTTCGCGTTCGAGCAGGCCACTGCATACAAGCCGGGAAGCACCGCGAACAAAATCAAAATACTCGGAACTGTGTACACGTAATACGTTCCGGCAAGCAGCAGCGCCGTCAGCAGGCTGCCCGTGCCGAACAGCAGTCCTGCCAGGTTCACCGTTGCCGCCCGATCGCGCTGGTAGATCGGTGAGATGGCATGAAACACCGCCGCATTCAGCAAGCCTGCGCTCAAGCCGATCGCTAGAACGCCGGATAGGCGCCACGTGGCGGGCGCTGGTGGCGATGAAACCGCCAAAAATAGGAAAGCTCCGCACCCCAGCGCACTGGCTGCGATCAGGAGGAACTTCAAACCCCGGCTTGGCAGCAGGAAATGCGCTACTCCCACTGACAACAGCAGGCCCAACGCCAAGCTCAAGAAGTAGCCGCCGACTTCCGCGAACCCCGATCGCAGATGATAGCCCCAGGCCGGAAGGATGGCCCCCAGGAATGACATCAGCATGCCGGAGACCAGGAAAGCCGCCAAAGAGCGCCACGCGTAGGGAACTGCGCGGCTTTTCCCGTCTGGGTCAAGCTGCAACTGAGCGACGCTCGACATCAGTGGCTATTGTACCCCCACTTCCCGAATCCCGTAGGGTTCTGGAGGCTTCCGCTTCCACAAACGGAATTTCGAGAACCGGCAATGCTGCGATTTGACGGACTTACGGCTGGCGGGTGAATTGCACCTGTCCCGGGCAGTAGGGTTGGTTTCTTAGGAGGCTTTTGGGAGTTGCCTCCATGTCTTCGTCATGAGCCCCGCCGTCCGTGCGGGGCTCCTTTCGCCAAACGAACCCACATATTGTACTCTTCGTCACTAGTCATCCCAATTCCTTGTATAGCCCGAGAAAGTGTTTGACAGACCGCGATCTCTGGTTTTATGATGAGGGCATCACTGAGAAAGGAGGTGGTCCAGTCTAACATGGGTAGTAAATGTTCTGATTGTAGTGACTGTAGCTTTAATTCCACGCGCGAGGTGGCCGACTGTTAAAGCCGACCTGTCAACGTTCAGGTTTCGTTCAGTGGACGAAGCCGCTGCTCCTGTGGATCGGCCGCTTCCCTGCGCGAACTTAAGTAATACCTGGGATTAGCCTAGGCTACCTGCCCCCGCATTGCCTGTTACGGCGGTGCGGGGGTTTGTATTTTGCCCATGCTTGACGGGTGCGCTACACTGAAGTTTCGAAAGGATTCTGCTCCAATGAAAGCCGCTATTCACCCCGCCTACGAAGAACTCAATGTCATCTGTGCCTGCGGGAGCACCTTCAAGACCCGATCTACGCATAAGGGCGATATCCGCGTGGAAATTTGCTCGAGCTGTCACCCCTTCTTCACTGGCCGCCAAAAGCTGGTGGACACCGAAGGCCGCGTGGACCGTTTCCAGAAGATGATGCAGAAGTCGAAGGATATGAAGGACGCCAAGGGCAAGAAAGCAGCCGCGAAGCAGCCCGGCGGTAGGCGCGCCCGATAAGCGCTAGCGCTTTTCCTGCCTGTTTGGCTTTGGCTTCGCGCTCCGCGTGCAGCTTCTCGTACTTGGGAATCTGGTCCGCGGTCAAGATCGTCCGTACCCGTTGGTAGTGATCTTCCCCGATCTGCCGGATCGTTTCGTTTTCGTGCTGGCGGACTTCGCGAAAACGCGCTTCCGTCTGATCGAGAATAGCCGTCAGTTTCTGAACCTGGTCGTCGCTAAGGCTCAAGCGCGACTTGGTCTCTTCTATATACTGCTGCCGCCATTCGCTGGGCGACTGACGCGGCGCACTAACACTGCGGGCCGTAGGTGGATTGTAAGTCCGGTAGCCAAGCGCGCCCACCACGGATCCGCTCACAAACACCAGCAGCAGGTAAAAGCGATGGTACATTCTTGCGGGTCATCTTCCGTTCGGTTCAGTATAGTCGACTCGGATCCCTACTGCTGCGAGATTCTCCGCGGGATTTGCATCCGCCAGCACGTCAACATAATTGCCGCGGACGAGCGGTGTGTCGGTTGAAACCGGCACTTGGAGAGCGATCCCCAAAAACAGGCAGATTGCGGCGGCGGCAGCGACGAATACCTGAGTCAGCTTCTTCACGCCGCGCGAGGAAGAACTGACGGGCTTCGATCTTGCGCCACAGCTCGGGCATGAAGTTGACGCTTGCCTCGGGATCCGGCAAGGCTGCCCGATAGCGTTCGAACAGATGGTCCAGCTCTTCGTGGCCGTGGTCCATATTCATGTGATCCATGCGCTTCTCGGCGCCTCCTCAATAGCTCTCGACTATTCTATACCTCTATTGGTCTCCGGTTTTGCCGCCCTTGCCCCGCTCGCGTTGCCTGATAGGCGTTCAGTACCCTTTGCCGCGCCCGGAAAAGCCGAACCTTTAGAGCATTTTCGTTCACTGAGTAGATCTTTTCAAGCTCTTTCAACGATAGCCCTTCAACTTCTTTCAGCGTCAGTAGAATTCGATCCTGCTCGGAAACCGACTGCAACAGCGAATCCACCAACTCTTTGACTTGCTTCTGACGCTCATGCTCGCCCGATGCCTTGCCACCGGCCGCCGCGTCCGCCATCATAACCTGCTGCTCGGTCAAGTCCGACATCCGAGCTTCATTCCGCCGGCGTTGCTTTCGCAGATAATCATACGAAGCGTTCACCGTCAGCCGGTACAGCCAGGGCTCAAATACTTCCGGCGTCCGAAGTTGATCGAGCGAATAGTAGAGCCGCAAAAAAACTTCCTGCGCTACGTCCTCCACATCTTCCGGCCGGCCAATCAGCCGTGCGATCGTGCCTAAAATCCTCTTCCTGTATGCAACTACTACCTGGTTGAATGCCGCGTCATCGCCTTTTTGGGCGTTCTGAATGAGCTCAAATTCAACCAGCATGCGGCTCTAAGGTGCTAGCCGCCTGTCTCCGACAATAGAGGCGTACCAGCAAATTGTTAGGTTACAAGGGCTTGGCCCGGAAAGCAAAGCCTTTCATCGGGACTGCCCGGCTGACCGTCAATCGACGATATAAAACAGCCAATCTCAGCAGGATCAATCGATTGGGGGCGGACCTCCACCTAGGAGCTTCGGCCATCCAGCCCGCTCTGTCAGGATGCCGAAAAAGCCAAGCGCGAGGAGTGGCCCGCTGACGATAAGGGAGATGGCAAGGTAAGCAAGCAAGGACATGTTCCCTGGACCGACCCTCGAAATTCACGCTCATGCAACAAGCCGCACGGGAAGTAAAGTCCGGCGATGAGCAGCCACCATCCGGCAAATCGTCGGTACCGCAGAGCAATCACGCAAATGAGCAGGGGCGTGTCAAAGGCAAGGAGGAGTGCAATGACCCCTGGCAAAGTGTCGTTCCGCCCGATAGTAAAGACCGCCTGCACCGATACTCCGCACGCCAAGAAGCCGCCGAAGATGCCAAGTCCAAATACTCCGAAACTGATGTTCCGTTTGGCGTTATCGCTCAGCATCCGACCACTTTACTACGTCGCCGCGCCAAGTTAGGGTCTCCAGCGACGCCATGCTAAAATCGCAGTGGTCTCCCCCGCCGCGCTGTCCGACGTTCATAGCACCATGAATTTTCTCGAGGGCCTCAATCCGCAACAACAAGCCGCCGCTTCCCACGTCGAGGGTCCCCTGCTGTTGCTGGCCGGCGCCGGCAGCGGCAAGACGCGCGTCATCACCCATCGCATGGCGCACCTTATGGAAGAGCATCGCGTCCCCGGTCCTTGCATTCTGGCCGTCACTTTTACCAACAAAGCCGCTGAAGAGATGCGCAACCGGGTCAACAATCTGTTGGGCGGGCGCGGCAAAGACGGCCCGCTGGTGTCCACTTTCCACTCCTTCTGCGTGCGACTGCTGCGGCGCGACGGCGGAAGCTTAGCCGAAATCCGCAATGGATTCACGCGCCAGTTCACTATCTACGACGCCGACGATCAGGTCTCCATCATCAAGTCCATTTTTCGCGCCGCCGGCCTGGACGAAAAGTTCATGCAGTATCGCGCGGTGTGTTCCTGGATCAGTCATAACAAGAGCCGTAAGGAATCGCCCGCTGAAGTCTACGCCAAATCCACGGATCAGAAAACGTCGCAGCTCGCCTCCATCTATGAAAAGTACGAAGGCCGCTTGCTCCAGGCCAACGCGCTCGACTTCGACGACCTGTTGCTTGAAACCGTCCGACTGCTCGCTCACGACGCCAATCTCCGCTTGCAAATGAATCGGCGCTTCGAATTCGTCATGATCGACGAATACCAGGACACCAATCGTAGCCAGTATGAATTGATGCGATTGCTCACCGACGCCCACAAAAATATCTGCGTGGTGGGTGACGAGGATCAGTCCATTTACGGCTGGCGTGGCGCCGATATCCGCAATATTCTCGATTTCGAGCGCGACTTTCCGAACGCAACGGTCATACGCCTCGAACAAAATTACCGGTCCACCAAGAACATTCTCGAAGCCGCAAGCGCCGTGGTCGCCAATAATACCGAGCGCAAGGGCAAATGGCTATGGACCGAAGCCGGCGCGGGTGAAAAGATCGGGCGCTTTGAAGCCTTCGACGGTGAACAGGAAGCTTTGTTCATTGCCGACACTATCGAAAAGCTGCTATCAGCCAACCCCACGTATCGCGCGGCGGTACTTTACCGGACCAACTTCCAGTCGCGGCAGATCGAAGAGGCGCTACGCCGCTACGGCCGCGATTACGTCGTCCTGGGCGGATTCAGTTTCTATCAACGCGCCGAAGTGAAGGATGCACTGTCTTACCTGAAGGCCGTGATCAGCCCGCAGGATTCAGTCGCCCTGCTCCGCATCATCAACACTCCGGCGCGCGGCATCGGCAAGAGCACCATCGAGCAGATCGAACAATACGCTTTGGAGCACGAGTTGAGCGTTTGGTCGGCGATCGGCCGCATGCTGGATGAACAACTCTTCGCTGGCCGCGCCGAATCCGCCCTGCGGATTTTCAAAACCATGCTGGAAGAACTGGCGAGCGTGGCTGCCGAAGGAAAAGTGGACAGCGTGCTGCGCCAGATTCTCGATCGCACCGGTTACGCCAGAATGCTGGAAATCGACAACGATCCGGAAGCCGAATCGCGCCTCGGCAATTTGAGCGAGCTGGTGAATGCGGCATCCGAAGCCGCCGAGCGCGGCGAAACCATTGCGGAGTTTTTGGATCACGCCGCCCTGGTCTCCGATACCGACAACCTGGACGAACGCGCGCCCGTCTCGCTGCTCACGCTGCACAACGCCAAGGGCCTCGAGTTCCCGATCGTGTTTCTCGCCGGCATGGAGGAGGGACTCTTCCCGCACATGCGCTCTCTCGATTCCAAAGCCGCCATGGAAGAAGAGCGGCGTCTCTGCTACGTCGGCATGACCCGCTCCGAGAAGCGCCTGTTCCTCACTTCGGCGCGCTATCGCCGGCGCTTCGGAGGCGGGCAGCAGGAAGCCACCATCCCTTCGCGATTCTTGCGCGAAGTACCGCGAGCGCTAGTGGAAGACCTCGGCCAATCGCGGCAACGTACCGCTCCGCAGGTAGATCTATTTGCGGAACAGCATGAAGTCCGTGAAGCCGCCAAGCGCAATCTCTACACAGGAAAAACCTACAACTCCGTGGACAACATTCAACAGTTCTTCGCGGAACGCGGCAAAGCTGCGGCGCCAGCCACCAGCCACCAGCCACCAACAACTAACAACCAACAACCAACAACTCCGCCTCGTCCCCCACAACCCACAACCCACGCCCCACAGCCCGTGGTTGCCCAGCGGCCAGTCGGCCGCACTCGCGGCTTCCGCGCCGGCGCCACCATCCGCCATCCCAAATACGGCCGCGGAACCGTGCTGCGTCGCGAAGGCGATGGCGAGGATGCTAAGCTCACGGTAAGCTTTCCCGGCTACGGTTTGAAGAAGCTGGTGGAAAAGTACGCAGGAATCCAAGAGGATTGAAGAACTAACAAGAATGAACACAAAGTCCATCACAGACAAAGCAGAGCGCAAGAAAGTAAAGCGCGCGTCCCGCAAGAAAGCGGCTCCCAAACCGAAGCGGGCATCCGGAGTAGCTCGCGGCTCCCTTAAGAAACGAGTGAAGAAGATGTCTAAGGGCCAGAGGAAGCGTTGATGAGCTAGAGGTTGTGGGTTGTAGGTCGTGGGAGCTTTTCCCACAACCCACGCCCCACTTCCCACAACCCTCCCATGAACCAGCTCCTTCGCACCAAAAGCATCGATGCTCTGATCGCGGCTTCCGAAGAGCCCGAGCGGCGGCTGAAAAAGTCGCTGGGCGTCTGGAGCTTGATCGCGCTGGGTGTGGGAATTGTCATTGGGTCCGGCATTTTCACCGTGACGGGCACCGCCGCTGCGGGCGAGCATTTTCTAGCCAAGTCGATATTCAAAGCGCCGGTGTTCGATTTGCTCCTGAACGGCGGCAAAGCATCGACACTTACCGGACGGCTGGGCGCGGGCCCGGCCATCTCGGTGTCTTTCGTGATGGTGGCCATCGCCTGTGGATTCGCCGCCATCTGCTATGCCGAGCTGGCCTCCATGATCCCCATCGCAGGCAGCGCCTACACCTACTCGTACGCGACGCTCGGCGAAATCTTTGCGTGGATGATCGGTTGGGATCTGATCCTCGAATACGCTTTCGCAAACATGAGCGTGGCGGTCGGATTCTCGGCCTATCTCAACGACCTGCTCGATAACCTGTTCCATTTCCATCTTCCGCTGCAGCTCTCGCAGCCCATGTTCGAAGAGGGCCAGCGCACCGGCGCGTGGTTCAATCTCCCCGCGTTCATCGTGCTTCTGGTGCTCAGCTATGTGCTGGTGCGCGGCGTCCGCCAAAGCGCCGAAACCAACAACACCATGGTTTTCATCAAGATCATTGCCATTCTGCTGTTCATCTTCGGCGCTGCGCACGCCGTGAACACCACCAACTGGCACCCGTTTATGCCCAACGGTTTCTCCGGCGTCCTTTCGGGCGGCGCAATCGTCTTCTTTACGTATATCGGATTCGATGCGGTCTCCACCGCCGCCGAAGAATGCGGCCGCCCGCAGCGCGACATGCCGATCGGGATTTTCGCGACGCTGGCGGTCTGCGCGTTGCTCTATGGATCGGTGGCGCTGGTGCTCACCGGCATCGCGAATTGGACCACACTGAACAATGACGCACCCGTCGCCAACGCGCTCAAGATGATCGGCATGAACCGCCTGCGCCTAATCGTCACTGCCGGAGCCCTGCTGGGCATGCTCTCGTCACTCCTGGTGGGCCAGTACGGGCAGGCGCGCATCTGGTTCGCCATGTCGCGCGACCGGCTGTTGCCGAGCGTCTTTTCGCGCGTCCATCCACGCTACCGCACGCCCTACATTAGCACTTGGGTGGCCGGATTCGCGGTCGGAATTCCGGCCGGCATCTTCGATATCAGTTGGTTTGCCGATCTTTCGAACATCGGAACATTGTTCGCTTTCATCGTGGTCTCGGCCAGCGTGATTGTGCTGCGTAAAAAGCAGCCGGAACGCAGGCGCGGCTTTCGAGTCCCGTGGGTCCCACTCCTGCCGGGGATCTCCATCTTCTGCTGTCTGGTTCTGATGCTGAGCCTGCCGCTTGAAACCTGGCTCCGGTTTTTCGTGTGGCTGGTGATCGGCCTGCTCGTCTATTTTGGCTATGGCAAGAAACGCGCTGCTGATCTTACTTAGCGCCGGCATTTGCATTTTGGCGCCTTCCCAAGATTCGGCCCAAGACGACACGCGCAAACCCGATCAACTCGTTCGCGCACTTCAGCTCAAGGGCTCCGATGTGGTCGCTCTGCTGGAGCCTGAGCCGTTCCTCGCGCCTCGAATCGCGGAGCGCGCCCGCAGCCTGGTGAATCTGGACACTGCTCCCGAGCACTCCATCGACGTCGTCGTGCTTTATAACACGCTTCACGGCCTCGATCACCGGCCGGAGTTTTATGCCAAGGTACGCCGCGCCCTCCGCGGGGGCGGCCGCGTGGTAAACATCGAACTCTCTGCTGAGTTTCCGGAAGCTCAAGCTGTACAGGAATTCGTGACGGCCGGCTTCTATATCACGAAATCCATTGCACTTCCGCCATCCCAATACTTCCAAGTGTTCGAGTAGGGTTCCCGTACTCCAAAGCGCCAGTTTTAGTACCAAAGCGTCTACTTTCCTATTCGGCAGTTCTAAGGTGCCGTTCAAGATGAAAACGCTTGGAGCAACACTGGGATCCCATCACATTCCCTCTCACTGCCGCGCCGGACCATGCTCCGTCGGCGATGCCAGATGTTCAGCACGAACAAGCCAAAATCGGCATCCATGAAGAGAGTTCACAGCCGGAATGGTGGGACCTGTCCGGGATTGAGATTGCCCGCGCCACTCGGTCTTGGATTCAATACGGAACGGTCGCATTTGCCGTGCTTTGCATAGTCATCGGTGCCGTCGAAGCCCTGCTCGGCCGCTAGCTCAAAAGGTGAATTGCCTTACGGTTTTTGACGTGACAGATCCCTTGAAAATTCGGTTGCAAGTTGTTTAGGGAAGAGAGAGAATACTGGAGGATCTAGCTCACTCCTCCGAGGGCTATCCGATTCCCGCCTTGTTCCTAGTGGATAAGGCGGGTTTAATGTTTCTGGCTACCCTCCCTTTCCACCCCACCCTGCTTGGTTGGTCACGGTTATTTTGCACTCCTGAGCGTCCGAAAGGCATCCTACCTCCGGAGTGCAATGCCAATGTGTGACTACTCGCTGCATACGTTCCCGAATCGGCTCGCTGTCGACGGAGAAGATTTAGTCGTTCATAGGTTCGCCGCCGGATCGCTCGGATTGGCGTCGCCGGGCGACATTGGTCCACCGATCAACGCCGCGAACGCGGCCAAGTCCTGGTCATGGTCCCGCATCAAATCGTGGATGCAGGGATATAGCTCGCGATGGGAGGCGCAAAGTCGAATTCCAGCGGTATGCGTGCCGCCTGGCGCGCGCCTGGTTGTGCGCGATATTCCCAAAAGCCTCCAGCGGGAAGCGGGAGTGCGGGAAACCGAGGAGGTAGTCTTCGTCGAGATCACTGCCGAGGCCAACGCCTATCGCGACGCCATCCGGTTCCAAAACTGCCGCCAGGTTCTGCTGCAGGAGTTGCGGGAAGGGCAGCGCGTCCGCGTACTTTCCACCGGCGTCGCGGAACTGGAGCCAGTGGAAGTGAATTGGAGCGCGGTTTAGCCCCCGGCGGCCGGACGGAAGTGCAAGTCGACAGCATACCCGGCTAGGTTGACTTGCACCATATAGAGGATGTCGATCTTCAACGTGCCCTCGGATGTGTCGACGTGTACATCGTCGGCGCTTAACGGAAGACCCAAGGCCGCGGCCTTGTTAACTATTTGTGCCCGCACGGCTTCCACCGGCTGCTTGGATGTTGAAGCGTCCTCCACCAAACCGTTTACGTAACTCTGCAGCTCCCAGTTGGTGGCGTACGGCGGAATGAGAATCACACCCAGCGCGATCAGGATCAGAAGCACGGCCGCGCCTGCGATCACTCGCGGCGCGCGCGCTGTCACCGCTTAGTTTCCTCGAGCGAATCCAGTTCCTTCCAGATGTCGTCGCCGTGGCTTTCCCAGTCCGAGGTGTTAGAGGTGATGCGAACCTCGGGCACCTTCAGCGTGCCGTGGCCGTAGAGACAAATGTATTCCGTGCGAGGCTGGCCAGTTAAAAACATGTTGGGCCACGACCCCGCGGCCAGTGGCATGCGAAGGCGGCGCAGGCACGTGCGGCAGCGATAGCGTTGATCCCAGATGATCAAATGGAGCAGGCCGAAACAAGCCAAAAAGAACAACAGCATGGCCGTGGTGAACCCGAGATCGTGACCAAACGGTTTCTGTGCGCCGCCGGGATAAAACACTGGGCCGCGGAAGCCCATGAGGATTGCCGCCAGAAGCACGCGCATCACCAGGACGCCGGCTACCAGCTTCAGTAGCAAAAACCCCCAGTATTTCATAGTCATTAGATTCCTCTCGTGCGCTTCAAGTTCCCGGGTTCTATACGACTCTAATCGGCCCGGCGTCAATTCTTCAGCAGATTTCTGGCCAAGAATAAAACGTTAGCCGGACGCTCCGCCAATCTCCTCATAAAATAGGGATACCACGCATTGCCATACGGCACATAGAGCCTCAAACGAAAACCGTCAGCCACCAAACGCCGCTGCAACTCGCGCCCGACGCCATACAGCATCTGAAATTCAAAACGATCGGCGGCGATGTTTCGTTCCCGGATGTAAGCGATCGCTCGTCGCACAATGTTTTCATCATGGCTCGCGATGGCCGGATAAGCGCCGCGCTCCAACAATTCGAGCATCAATCGGATGTAATTAGCGTCCACGTCTTGCTTGCGCGGGAAAGCCACGTCCGGCGATTCGTGATAAGCGCCCTTGCAGAGCCGCACCGGAATCGATTGCCGGCACAGGTTGTCTATGTCGCTCTCGCTGCGATGCAGATACGCTTGGATTACGGCGCGGACGCTGCCGTATTTGGCGTGGAGTTCAGAGACCAGCGCCAGCGTGCGCTCGACATACTGGCTGGATTCCATGTCCACTTCGACCATCCGGCCGATGGATTTCGCGCGCGCCACCAGGCATTCCACTGCAGCGCGGCTGGCCGGCTCGGATAAATCCAAACCGAGCTGCGTCAGCTTTACCGAAACCGTGGCTGGCAAATTCAGACGCGCGATTTGGTCCAGCGCCTTCAAATATGCATCGCGTGATCGGTTGGCTTCGTCAATCGACGTGACGCTCTCTCCCAGATGGTCGAGCGTCGTGAGATAACCATCTTCATTCAGCTTTTGGCAAACCACGAGTTCGCGTTCGAGCGTGGAACCGGCCACGAACCGTGACGTCACCCGCTCGGCGAGCGGTGAAGTTTCCATCCAGTGACGAAGCCACTGCTGACGCGAAAGCACCAAAAGCAGGCTGCGGAGCACTCTACACCAGGATACTCTGATGAGTCTTTGTGGCGCACGCACTCGTGACGTTGCACGCCGAGCGGCAGCAAAAGGCTACGATGATAGGAGGATTTGAACATGGCAACTCTGGATTGGTCCCAATGTCCCGCCGTCGAGAGTGTTCCCGGCAAGGTGAGCGGGGCGTGGGTGCTGCGGGGAACCCGAACGCCGGTGAAGGTTCTTTTTGAAAACCTCGAAGCTGGCCTGAGCATCGAGGAAGTGATTGAACAGTTTCCGGTGACCCGTGAGCAACTAGAGAGCCTGATGGCGTTTGTGGCGCGCTCTCTTGAAAAAGAACCTAGCTACAGGTAGACCATCGTCGGAATGCTCGTTCTTTTCGATAACGGCACGCCGCGAGGCGTCGCCCGCTTCCTGTCCGGACATACTGTGGAGGAAGCGCGGGCACGGGGGTGGGAAGAGCTAGCAAACGGTGAATTGATCGACGTTGCCGAGCAAGCGGGTTTCAACGTCATTGTGACGACGGACAAGAACATCCGGTATCAGCAGAACCTTAAGATGCGCAACATCGCGCTCGTTGTGCTCGAGCATTCACAGTGGCCGATGGTGAAGCTCGTTGCGGAAAACATCGTCGCAGCGGTCAATGCCGCCGAACCCGGCAGCTATGTAGAAGTAGAAGTACCCTTCAAAGAATAAGACCCGCCGAAACTCCGCCCCCTTCTCGAAATTTTGATCTTGACGGCCATCCCCGCTTGTGCTACAAGTTGTAGTGCTACCATGAGTAGTGTTAGAGCAAGGCTCATCAAAAATCGGCTGCCCTTTTCGGCTGCGTGGTTGGCGATCGCCGTTCTTCGCGCTCAATCGCCCGACGTACCTGACTGGCAGACCGCAGCCGGAGGGAAGATGGCATTCGAGGTCGCTTCCATCAGGCTTGCCAAGCCCGGCACATTCAAGTTACCAACCTTTTTCCTGGACCGCGGGGATGCGAAGCCGCCGGGCGGCCGTTTCTCGGGAAGTTTCCCACTCGGGGCTTACATTGGTTTCGCCTACAAGCTCGATCCGTTTCAGGAGGAGCCAATGCGTGCGCAACTTCCAAAATGGGCGAATGACGAATACGTGATTGACGCGAAAGCGGATGGCAATCCCACGAAGGACCAGATGCGTCTGATGGTGCGGTCTCTGCTCGCCGACCGCTTCAAGCTAAGGGCTCATTTTGAACCCAAGGAAGTCCCCGTGCTCGCTCTGACTCTTGTCAAACCCGGCGCGCTCGGGCCGAAGCTGCGTCCGCATTCCGAGGGACCGCCTTGCCCGGATTCATTTGAAATGCTTAACCCCTTAACGACTGCGCCCCCTCCGCTACCGAAGGCGGGTGATGTGTTTCCGCCCCAATGCGGAACTCCAGCCCAAGTCCTGGCAACCTCAGACGGTACTCGGGTCGCGGCTCGGAATACGACTATGGGGTCGCTCGCCCAGGATATTTACGGCTATGGGTCTCGGCTCGGGGAATTAGATAGGCCTGTCGTCGATCAAACGGGGCTTAAAGGACGGTTCGATTTCACGATGGAACTCCCCGCCGGGATAATCTCCATTTTTCCGAAGCCACCCAATCCGGATGACCCTCCGCCAGACCCGAAAGGCCCGCTTTTTCTAAATGCAGTGCGTGAGCAACTGGGGCTGAAACTGGAGCGGTCGAGAGGCGAGATCCGACTTTTGATTATCGATCACGTCGAGAGGCCTTCGGAAAACTGATATGAAACGAGCTAAAACAGCATTGCGCAATCCATTCACCGATCTGGAACAAGCCATCATGTCGAGCATCTGGCGGCGTGGGTCGGCTACGGCGGAACAGGTGCGGGAGGATTTGGCCCCCAAGCACAAGCTCAAAGAGTCCACCATCCGAACCTTGCTGGGGCGTCTGGAGAAAAAAGGGCACCTGAAACATTCGGTCGACGGACGAACTTACGTGTACTCGAGCGTCGAAGGGCCGCAGGGTTTTGCGATTCGGGCGGTTCGGCAGTTGATCGATCGATTCTGCGCCGGATCGGCGGAGCAGCTACTAGTGGGCATGGTGGATCACGAAGTGCTGGATGCAGGGCAATTGCGGCGCTTGGCGGACGAGATTGAGAAGAAGCCGAAAAGGAGGTAGGTCAAATGGACTGGGTGAGTTTAAGCAACATCACTCGTGAACTGGCGGCACGGATGGCGGATGCTTCCGTACGTGCCATGGTGCTCGCGATACTGGCGCTCTTGCTGGTTCCGTTCATTCGAAGGAGCTCCACCGCGCAGCACACCGCGTGGACATTGGTTCTGGCGGGAATGCTTGTTATGCCTTTCCTGCGGCCCGTGATCCCGGCCACGTACGTGCGGCTGCCGCAGGTACTGACGCCTCGAACGAATTATGCCCTGGCTGTTCATACCAGCGCTCCATCCGTTGCGCCTCCATCCATGCCGCCGGCAAGAACCGACCCACCCGTGGCCCCGCGTTGGCCGCTGTTTCTGATGGCAGCGTATCTGACTGGTGTGTTGCTGTTCGGAACGCGTCTGCTGGCCGGTGTGCTGTTGACGCGGCGCGCCCTGCGAAACAGTCGTGCGATTCCTTCTGAACTCTGGGAGCATTACGAACTCATCGCGAACGCAAATGTCGATCTGGACCTCGAAGAATCGGATTACGTGCGGGTCCCTCTGACAACGGGGGCTACGCTTATGCGAGTGATATTCCCAGCGGACTGGCGCGAGTGGCCCCAAGCAAAAGTGAAGGCGGTCCTGGCACACGAATTGGCACACGCGCGTGGGGTGAACCCCTCTGTTGAGACAAACTGCAATTGGCACACCTGCCGTTTAATGGTTTTTCCTTCTCAAACAGCCTTTTCTCCATCACACTGGTCCTCGGCTGGCGAAGCGGAGGCGGGCTCTGGTGGAGACCAACCCGCCGAGGAATAGCTAACCGGAGACTCATCGAGACGATGGTCGGGGGAACCGGTCGCCGGTTCCCCTTCAGTCCTTAATGCTACATCGGATCGGTAGATCTCCTCATGCCTGAAAAAACTCATGGTCGCTCCCTGTGAGATCGTTGCGGGGTGCGCGGCATGTTCGAATTCCTCCGGCGGTTTGTAGCCGAGCGCCGAATGGAGCCGGACGCGATTGTAATAGCTGTCGATGAACGCCGCGATGTTGTCTCGCAGGTGATCGAGGTCGCAGTACTCGTTCGCATAAATCTCCTCTCGTTTGAGAGTCTTCATGAAGCTCTCGCAACTGGCGTTGTCGTACGGATTCGCCGGCCGGCTCATGCTCGGGATCATTCCGTGTTTCCGCAGCACGGCAACGTAAACGCCGGATGCGTACTGGACACCGCGGTCGGAATGATGCACTACGCCGGGCGGCGGCTTTCGCTCTGCGAGCGCCTTCTCCAGCGCCGCAATCGGCAGGCGCGCCGCCAGCGTTCGATCCAGTTCCCAGCCAACCACTTTCCGCGAGAACGCATCCAGGATCACCGCCAGAAACACGAACTCCCGGTGCAATCGGATATAGGTAATATCGGCCACCCAAAGCTGGTTGGTGCCGGTCAGCGTCATCCGGCTGGCCAGATTGAGATAGACCTCCAACTCGTGATCGGAGTCCGTCGTGGCCACGAAAGCCCTCGGCTGCACCGCCAGCAAGTTGTCCTTGCGCATCAGCCGCGCCACGCGCTTGTGGTTTACCGGCATGCCGCGGCGTCGCAGTTCCGCACTCACCCGCCGGTATCCGTAGCGCCGCTTGTGCTCGGCGAAAATCTTCTGGATGGCCGATCGAACCTCCATATCCTCTTCGACAGGTTCCCGCTCATGCAGCGACCGGTAAAAACCTGCCCGGCTCACCGCCGCCAACTGACACATCCGCTCGATACTCAGGTTGCCTTGCATCGACATCAGCTCCCGGATTTGGTCGTAGATGCCGTCTCGCCAGGTTTCGCGTTGCTCTGGCGTCGAGCCTCGACTTTTTGCAAGGCACCTTTGAAAAAATCGGCTTCCAGCGTTTTGTCCGCCACCAGCCGCTTCAGTTGCGCGACCTGCAATCGCAGTTCACGCTCTTTGCTGTTCTCCGGTGGACTTTGGCCGTCGTCAATCGGCTCCAGCTGATCCCGCCACTTGTACAACAGCCGCCGATGCACGCCCAGTTCCGCCGAGAGCCCGACGATGTTGTCACAGCCTTTCAGCCGTTCAACCGCCATCTTCCGGCTTGCCTTGGGGTACCGCCCGATCGTTCGCTTTGCCACTCGCAGTCCCTTTCCCTGCAAAGTGTGCCAAATGCGAGTGTCTCAATTTATGGGTTCAGTCCACGCGGCGTCATGATCCTCTTATCGCTCTTGGGGTCGCCGTGAACAAGTGCCTGTTTTGGTTTCATCCAGTGGCGTGGTGGTTGGAGCGTCGATTACCGGTATTGGCCGAGCATGCGGCCGACGATGCGGCATTGGCCGTCTCATTTGACGCGCAGGCTTATGCACATCTGCTCCTGGATTCGGCTGCCCAATTGGACAGCGTCGGCAATAGGCTGATCTGGAACTCTGCCGCGATGAGCGGACCGGTGGTTGCACTGCGCATCCGGCGCGTGCTGGACGTGCGCACCGTTGAGCGATTGCGGCCCCTCGGCAAGATCAGCCGCGCGCTGCTGGTGTCCGCTGGAGCAATACTCATCTGGATTTCGACAACAGTCGACGTTCGCACTCTCGCGGCTGGCCAGGCCAATGGCCCGGAGGGCGTCAAAGAGTTTGCCTGGCAGATGACGGCTGAGCAAGTCACAGCTCTGGAACAGGAACTCGCAGCCAATCCTGAGAATGAAACAGTACGTGAGAGGCTGCTTGAGTATTACGGCTTCACTGCAATGTGTGCCCAGGGTATCCGCGGTGGTCTTCCTACGCCGCCTGGATGCCGTGATCGCGACATCGAGGTGGCGGCTAGCCGCCGAATTCCGCTTGCTCTTTGGTTAATTGACCATCATCCAGAATCGGACCTGAACAAAATGGCATTCATTTCCCCGCAACTCGACGGTGGGAGCGGCTATGAGGACGCCAGGAACCATTGGCTGACGCAGGTAAACCTGCACCCCAACGATGCACGCGTTTTACTGAACGCCGCCGACATTCTCGGGTACAACAGCACGCAGGAGAAGATCGATCTGCTGCAGCGCGGCCGGAAACTCGATCCCGCGCTCGGGACGGAGCCGCTAGCCAGGCTCTATTCCGCGATCTTGCTGTCGGGCAACGAACCCGGTCTCGCGGCGCAGGTCCGAAAGGAGTTGCAGAGTTCGACCGACCTTGCGTTGGTTGGATCAGTGGCAACGCATGTGGTCGAAGGCGGGGTTACCCACCTCAGTACCTCGGACCGTTACGCCCTCGGGGCCGAGCTCGTGACGCATGCACAGACGCTGGATCCGACGAACCGGGATTGGTCCGATCTCATGGAAGGGGTGAAAGCGATTCCGGCAGGTGCTATTCCCGTGGTCGCCCAGCAAGCACCTGCCGGTCCTCAAACCATTCGCATCGGCGGAAGGATAGCCGCCGCGAACCTTCAGGAATCACCAGCGCCGATTTACCCTCCGTTGGCCAAAGCCGCGGGCGTGACCGGCGCTGTGAAATTGCAGATCCTCATCGGAACGGATGGCCATGTGAAAGACGTCACGGTGATCAGCGGCCATCCGCTGTTGATAACCGCCGCCACGGACGCCGCGAAGCTCTATGTGTACAAGCCGACCCTGTTGAACGGCCAAGCCGCCGAAGTACTGACCGACGTGGAAATCGTGTTCCAGTAATGCCCCGCGGATTATCTTCCCGCGGATTATCTTCCTGGCGGATAGCTTCCCAACACCCGCAAGAAATCCGCGACCTCGGCCAAGTGCCGCAGGGCGTTTTTCACCCGAGGCTCGTTTTCGCGTCCGAGAAAATCGACATAAAACAAATACTCCCAGGGCTTGCCGTGCAGCGGACGCGATTCGATCTTGGTCAGGTTTAAATCCCGCAGCGCAAACGCGGCCAAGCCGCGGAACAAAGCCCCCGGAGTGTTGCGGGTCGTAAAGACCAGGGAAGTTTTCCAGTCCTTGCCCGGCCGCGGCGCCGGCAATTTCTTGGACGGATACAACAGAAAGAACCGCGTGAAATTACGGCGGTCGTCCTCGATCGATCTCTTGAGGATGGTCCCCCCGTAAATCGCGGCGGCCACCGACGATGCAATCGCGGCAACATCCGGCGCCAGCTGCTCCATCACCATTTTCACGCTGCCTGCCGTGTCGTAGAAGGGAACGATCTCTAGCTTCCGATGCCGGGCGAAAAACTTCAGACACTGGTTCAAAGCCACCGGGTGTGAGTAGACTTTGCGAATGTCGGCGAAACGGACACCCGGCGGCGCAATCAAGTTGTGGACAATGCGCAGGTTGGTTTCCGCGGCAATGCGAACGTCGAAATGCAAAAGATGGTCGTAGTTCTCGTGCACCGATCCAGCCAGGGTATTTTCCATGGGAATTACCGCGGCGTCTATTTTTCCGGCGCGCAAAGCGCGGAACGCCCCCTCGAACGTCGGGTAGGGCACAACTTCGGCGCGATCTCCCAGCAGCTGGCGCACCGCCTCCTGGCTGAAGGCGCCCAACTCCCCCTGAATCCCTGTACGCTGTCGTTTCATGGCATCATCCGCGTTTCCTCATTTGTCCGTTATTCTTCGTCCGTTCGTGAAACCGATCAGGAACCGTGTCGGGAATCCGATTCGCTCACGCTAAACCATTGTTATATCTGATGCCTGTTCGGAAAACCGAACAAAACCCCGTTTTCTGCCTTGCTCTTTAATGCTATGATCGCTATAATTCGAGCCGGTAGAATGCTTTACCCTTGATAACGCGGGAGTTTCATTCGTCAGGCGTTTCTTGCAGGGGCGCTGGGAAAGCATCATAGCATGGACGACGCCGGACAAAAACTGCGCCGAATCCGGGAGCGGCTCAACTTGCGGGTCCGCGACGTTGAACTCGCCAGCCAGAAGATCGCCGACAAATACCACAATGACGAATTTGTCGTCCTGATAAACCGGGTCTCCGAGATCGAAAACCGAGGCTTGGTTCCCACCCTTTTCAAGCTTTACTCGCTGTGTGCCATCTACCGGCTGGATTTCCAAGAAGTGCTGGAGTGGTATGGCATTTCTCTTGGCGCGTTGGCCGTGGATGCCATGCTGTTGGACGTTCCCCAGACTCACGTTGTCTCCTTTCGCGGGAATGCTTCCGCCGAAGTCCTTTTGCCATTGTCGCTTGACCCGGGCGCCGATTTCCGCCGTACCACCTACATCAGCCGCATGATCCAGCGCTGGGGAAAGCTCCCGCTCATGTTTCTGGAAACACTGGATTTAAAGGAACAGCGCTATGCCCTCATCGGCACCGAGGATTGGTTTATGTACCCGCTCCTGCAGCCCGGAACCTTTGTTTCCATCGACGACACCCAGCGCAAAATCGCGACCTCGGGATGGAACAACGAATTCGAGCGCCCCATCTATTTTCTAGAGCACCGCAACGGTTACGCCTGCGGATGGTGCAGTTTGAACGGAGACCAGCTCATTCTGCAACCGCATCCCGCATCATTGTGCAGCCCGCAAATCTACACCTATCCCGACGAAATCGACCTCGTTGGCCAGGTTTCCGGGATTGCTATGCGTCTGGATCAGGGGCGGCGACGGCGTGCACGTTTCTGAACAGCTCCATGAGAGCCGCAAGATCACTGATGTAAAGACGGCGCTCCACGCCACGAATGGCTGCCGGAACCAGATTCTGGTAAGGCGTCAAACGCACCCACGTTTCAACCACCAGCCGCTTGTCTTCAAACAAGCCGGCCAGGTAAAGATCTAAATCCGCCTTCTGCTGCTCGAGGTTAAAAGTCAGCCATTCTGCGAACACGGCTACGTGACTATCTTTGAGCGCCCGGTTCGCCTCGTCTTCACCGAAGACCAGGCTTAGTCCGTGGTGCTCGTAGCTGCCATTGTTCGAATTCCGGAGTGAGGCCAGATAGACTAGCCTGCCAAAGACGGTAGGAATCTGGGACAGAGTGTTGCGCCAAAGGTCGGACGCCGCGCTCCTGTCAAAAACCACGGCCGGCCTGTCTCCCTTCAATCCTCTTTCGCCTTTCACTTCTGAAATCATACACCGAATTCTCTCGCGAGGAAAGGCGAACTTGCTCAGCGTTTTCCAGTTGTTATGGCACAAGAGTGTTCTGGTTCCCGAAACTCTCTGGGTGTTTTCACCCCTATCGGTCTTCAGCTCTTAATCTCTTCGTAGATTCGAGAATTTCTCGAATTCAATTACAAAACACGAGGAGATTTGAGCATGTTGAAGAAGGTCTTTTTGCTTGTTGGTGCTGTGCTTGCGTTGGCTGTGGCCGGTTCGGCCGATATTCCGACTCCGCCCTGTCTCCCGAATTGCTCCAACGTGATTGCCTCAGGCCGTTAACGCCACACGTCGGAGGGTCCCGCGGCTCGATCGGAAGTTGATGCTAAACTAGGCGATTAGCTCCGGAAAACCATGCATTGGCTCCCGATCGAGCAGCAGATTCTGCTGGTTGTCGAAATCGCCGCGCTCGCGATTTTGTGCCTTCGAATGTGGCTGGCCGGTCTCCACAGAGTTTACGCTTTCTTCTTTGGTTATTTAGTATTGGAATTCCTGCAGACGCTGATCCCTCTCTTTGTGCCCCTGGAAAGCCGCTTGTACCGGAATTTATACTTGGCCAGCCAAGCATTCATTGTTGCTTTCTATGCCCTGGTGGTTTTGGAGCTCTACTCTAAGGTCTTGCGCGATTTGCCAGGCATCGCCGGCACCGCCCGCAGCTACATCAAATTCACGTTGGTTCTCGCGATCATGATCGCATTGCTCCCCATGGGCTTGGAAACCGCCAATGCCACCATAGGTGGATATTTCCTTTCTTATGAGCGAACCGTGATGTTGGGCCTGGTGGTTTTCGTGCTTGGCGTGAGCGCCTTTCTGGTTTACTATCCCATACCGCTGGGGCGGAATGTAATCGTCTACTCAATGGGATATGCGGTATATTTCCTCACTGCCGCGACAATGGCGTTCCTTAACCTTTTGGGTCAATCCTGGAATCGCGAAGTGAGCAGTATCGCCATGGGAGTTAAGATGTCGTGTATCATCCTATGGATCATGGCTCTAAGCCGCGAAGGCGAGAACAAGCGCGTGGTGGTTGGCCATCAATGGAATCCAGGTGACGAACGGCGATTGCTGGCGCAGTTGGACGCTATCAATGCCAGCCTGTTGCGTACGAGGGGGAAATAGTCGCATTGCCAAACGTCTTATGTGTTTGGAATTACAATCAACAATTATATGGAAGTCTGGTTGCTTTTTGAGGAATGATCTTATATCATCTACCACAGTGGTTTCCGCAAATGCTCCTCATCACGATCCTTGTCGGTTTGGTGCTTGTTTGTTTTGCGGGCTTGTTCTGGAGGCTCGCGTCTCGTTTTGACGCGCAGCAATGTACAGCCGAATGGCTGGACGGTTTCTCCCTGAAAAGCTATGCTCCGATGGAACGCCTCCTCGATAAGAGCGACTTGGTGTTTCTCGCCTCTCAGCCCGGATATCGCCCGGCAATCGGCCAGCGTTTGATGGCGGAACGGCGCAAGATCTTCCGCGCTTATCTGCGTCTGCTGGTTCGCGATTTTAATCAGTTAATCGGGATTGGCAAACTCATGGTCGTTTATTCCGATCAGGACCAGCACCAATTCGCTCGCAGTCTGTGGCGCCGTCAGGTGGAGTTTTACGCTCGAGTTTGTGCGCTGCAACTGCAACTGGCCCTGTACCCCTTGGGCTGGACGTCGGTGGATGCTCGCGATCTACTGGCTGCCCTGGGCGCCATGCGGACAAAAGTGCAGCAACTGACCTCCGCAGGTCCGGCCGTGGCTCAATGGGCGTGAGATTCGCTGGCTGACCGCCGCCGGTCAATAGCAGATCGCCTTGAGCAACTGCTTTGCGTCCTTTAGCCGTGGAAACTGCTGCTCGGCATCCTTGAATTCGCGCGTGTGCACGCAACGACGCGCGCCGCGATGCTCTACGGGAAACTGCAAATGCAGCATCTCATGGAACAGCACATATTCGACAGCTAGCTTCGGAACCCGAACGTCGTCCAGCAGCCGGCTCAGGATGATGGCGTTGTGCGACGGATCGTAGTGCCCCAGCGTCACGCGCGAAGGCCGCCGGCTCCAGCCCAGCAACGGCCGCGCCATCCAGCCGTGAAAATACGCCAGGTTGAGTGCTTCAAACATCTCTTCGAGATCGTAGGCATCGCCTTTGGGTCCCGATACAAATTTGCGCCCGCGGGACTGCATCACCAATTGTAGGCTGCGGCGCATTTCCTTGCGGTTGAGATAACGGCGGTAGCGTTCGGCGTGCATTCTTGGCACTGGACGGCGCAACAGCTTCGCCATCAGAATATTGGCAAGCGATTCCAGGATGGCCGCCGGCGCGCCTTCCAGCACATCCGTGATGCGGAACTCGAGTCCGGCTTCGTCCCAGCGGACAAAACTATTCGCGTTGGCGAATTTGCAGAATTTCACGCGGAGTTGCGGAATCGCGGTGCGCGGCCTGAACTCACGGAAAACTCGCGCCAGCATTTCTTCGGGCGTTTCGAAGAAAATCGCAGTTTGCAGCACGCTTTCAGAATACACGCCTGTCATGAAAGCGGCTACCTTTGGATGCGGGCCGAGCCGCCCTGCGCAAACGCCCGGACGTCGGCCAGCTTTGCCATCGTGGTATCGCCGGGGAAGGTGGTGATAAGCGCGCCGTGCGCCCAGCCGAGCCGCAGCGCGTCCTCGGGCGTTTCACCCGCCAGCAAACCGTAAAAGAATCCGGCCGAGAATCCATCTCCGCCGCCCACGCGATCGTAGACATCGAGTTCGCAGGTGGGCGCGGTATAGTTTTGGCCGTTGATCCACGCGGCGGCACTCCAGCTATGCCGGTTGGCCGAATGCACACGGCGGAGAGTAGTGGCCACGATTTTGACGTGTGGATAGGTCTTCACCGCGTCGTCGACGCTCGGTACCCCCACCAACACATCGACATGTTGTGCGATACGTCGAAGCACGGCTTCAGCGCGATCAACTCCGCCCGAAGCCTTCCACAGTTTTTCGCGGAAGTTGAAATCGAATGAAACCACAGCGCCGGCGGCTTTGGCGGCCTGCATCGCTTCGATAATCACTTCACTGGCGGTGGGCGAGAGCGCCGCGAAAATGCCGCCGCTGTGGAACCAGCGCACGCCACGAGCGAAAATATTCTTCCAATCGAAGTCCCCCGGCTTGAGCAGCGCGCTGGCTTCGTTCGCGCGATTGTAGAAGACCGCGGGCGGGCGCACGCCGTATCCGCGATCGCTGTACACCGTCGCCATGTTCGGCCCGGTGACGCCGTCGTGATCAAAATACTTATAAAACGGCTGCACGCCCATGGCCCGCACACGTTCGGCGATCAGGTCGCCGATGGGATAGTCGACCATGGCGGCCGCAATGCCGGTGGGAATGCCAAAGCAATCCGCGAGATTCGCCGCAACGTTGAATTCGCCGCCGCTGACGTGGATCTTGCATTCGGTCGCCTTGCGAAACGGAATAACGCCGGGGTCCAAACGGTACACCAGCGCGCCGAGCGACAGCAAGCCCAGCGCGCCTTCTGCCGGAATGTTGAAGCCGTAGAGATTGGGTTCCTCATCCAAGGGACGGCTCCTGGTTGCTGGTTCTAAGTTGTTAGTTCTTAGTTCTTAGTTGTTGGTTGTTGGTTGTTAACGCCTTATTTGGGTGTCACATGGATCAGGGCGCCCTCAGCGGCGTCCTCTAGCATCCACAGCGAGCCATCGGGGGCCTCTTCCACATCGCGGATGCGTTTACCCACATTCCAGCGCTCGGCGCTGGTGGCGCCGCCGTGGCCGTCAAAGACGACGCGGTTGAGCGACGTGGTTCCCATGCCGCTGACGAAGCCGTTGCCGTTCCATTGGGGGAAGGTCTGGGTGCCGTGGTAGAACATCAGGTTGCCCGGCGCGATAACCGGCACCCAGTAGAGCACCGGCATTGCCAGGTCGGGCCGCGAGTCAGGCTTCGCAATCGGCACGCCGTTGTAGTTGTTGCCAAAGGAGACCAGCGGCCAGCCATAGTTCTTGCCCTTCTGGATCAGGTTCAGCTCGTCGCCGCCGCGCGGGCCATGCTCCACCTCCCACAGTTCGCCGGTGGGCGAAAACGCGAGTCCATATGGCGTGCGGACGCCGCTGGCCCAGGTTTCAGCCGGCGTCAGGTTGGGGCCGGTAAACGTATAAGTGCTGACCACCTTCGCTGTCTTGGCAGTCTCGGTGTCGCTGGGCGGATCGATCAGAGGAATGCTGGCCGCACCGGTTTTGCCGAAGTTGGGATTATCTGGCGCGGGCTTGCCGTCGAGTGTCAGGTGCAGGATCTTGCCTTCGGGCTGGTTCGGATCCTGGGCAGGGGTGAAGCGCTGGCGGTCGCCAACCGTGAGGAACAGGGACTGGCCATCGGGCGCGAAAGCGATCTGTGCGCCTTCTTGGCCACCCTTGCCCTTGGGCAACTGGCGCCACAGCACTTCCAGGTGTTCCAGCCTGGCCGGGCTGGCGAAGGGCCCGGTCGCCTTCGGGTTCATGGTTAGCTTGGCGCGCGCCAGCACCAGACCGCCGCCATAGTCACCCGGCTCGGCATAGGTGAGATAGATATTCTGGTCGGTGGCGTAGGTCGGCGAGAGGAAGACGCCCATCATGCCGCTCTGGCCCTCCCAATAGACTGCGGGCGTACCGCCCACCTGGATCTTCTTTCCATCCTGGGAGACCAGCCAGATTGGCCCAACCTTTTCGGTGATCAGCATGCGCCCATCGGGTAGAAACGCTATCCTCCAAGGCAGGTCGAAGGTGGTCACCGCCGTCATGTTGAAGGGTATGCTAGCTTCGGGCTTCTGTTCACCAATATTCTTCTGCGCCCAGGCCGCCATGGACGCCAGGGTGAAAAGCAACGCCGCTTTTACCAATTTCATCGTCATCTCTCCTTGCTTGTCGGGCGCCCGGCCTTAAGCGATCCAGCGCGCCGTTGTTCATCGTATTCTATCATCGGGGTCGTGCCCAGCAGTGAGAAACTAGTCGGACATGGAGCAGGTTGACAAACACGCTCGGGCGGACGCGGCAATAATCCTAGGGATTGCGGCCACGGTCGCGCTGGTCCATCTGCTAACGAACCAGCGCTACGGTTTTCATCGCGATGAACTGCAGTTTCTGAGCGACGCCAGGCATCTGGACTGGGGATTCGTCGCGTATCCCCCGGCTGACGCCGTTTCTCGAGCGGATTAGCCTCGCAGTCTTTGGCGTTTCGCTGGCAGGACTGCGGCTCTTCTCGGTGATCGCGCAGGCAGCGGCCATCGTGATTACTGGGCTGATGGCGCGCGATGATCCCGCTAGTGCTGTTTGTGCTCGGAAAGGGGCGAGCTTATTACCTGGCAGCTGCGTATCCGATGCTGATGGCGATGGGCGCGGTGGCGGGCGAACGCTGGGTCGCGACAGTGAAGCGAGCGCCGCGGTGGACCATGGAAGCCGTGTTCTTCACTGGCCTCGCAGCGGTTGGACTGTACGCCGGTGCAGTGATTCTACCGCTGGCTCCCGATGGTTGGCTCAGGAATTTCGCACTCGAGAGGAATGGCGATCTGCGCGAGGAGATCGGATGGGATGACATCGTGAAGACAGTGGCGGGCATTCGAGATTCATTGCCTCCGGAACAGCGAGAGAATGCGGGCGTCTTGGTGGGCAATTACGGCGAGGCAGGCGCCATCGAGATTCTGGGACCGGCCTACGGGCTGCCGGCGCCCATCAGCATGACTAACTCGGCTTGGTTGCGGGGCTATCCCAAGCCGCCGCCATCGACACTGATCGTGCTCGGGTTTTCACGCAACGGCGCCGATCGGGCGTTTACGTCGTGCCGAGTGGCCGGGCATAACAACAATGGTGTAAAGAACGAGGAGAGCCAGGATCATCCGGACATTTTTGTGTGCGACGGCCCGCGACTGTCGTGGGCCGAGTTCTGGAAGAGGTATCAGAACTTCGGCTGACGCTAGCGCGTTATTCCGGCGTCTCGGGGACCTTGGATCGAGTCCAACGGGCGTAGCGCAGCTGGTTTCCGACGATGGTGTATTTCCCTTTCACTAAACCGGCGGTCGGGCAGCAATTCGCGTCTCCTTGCTTCCAGATGAAGAATGCGAAGCTCAAGTCCTGATCCCGAAAAGTCTCGTCGAAGCCCTTCCATACGCCCTCATCAGCCGCCAGTTTCAAGGGCAAACCTTGGGGAGTCTTTATGGGCGTCAATCCGCCGGATTCCACTCGAAAGAATTCGTCGGAATGCTGGGAACCGGTTCCGCTGTAGACAGCCATGAGGTGCAGATAGACTTTGCTTCCGAAATGGAAAGTGCCGGCGGAAAGGTGCCAGACGCCTTCTTCAGCGTCCTTTTCTCGCAGTAAGCGATAGCGGCCGCCGCGCACGCTCCACACCCGAAGCAGATCGCCGCGATTTTGTCCGGCAAACACAACTGTTAATACTACAGTCCCATCAGGTGATTTTGTCTCTAGACGTTCCGAGACCTCGAGGGGAGAAGTATGATCCGGATCCGGTGCAATACTGGCGAGAACCTCATCGCGCGTGTAGCTTCGCGTCCGGGTAAGACGAGCGTCCTCCTCAACCTTCTTCGTCCGCTCCTTTTCGTCGACCTCGTCCTGGAGTAAAGCATCGCGAGCCGTAACGGTGATAAGAGAAACGAGAATCTGACGGGCGTAATAACGCACACGCGCGGACGGGTCGTTCTTCAGGGACTGGAAAGCAGCCGCATCGATGTCGGAACGATACAGGTGCATCCCTTGCAACGCTTGCATGGCTCCGGCGCGCGTATCTGAGTTTTCGCTTTTGAGGGCTGTCAGCAAAGAGGGCACGCCCTCCGCACTAATGACCTCGCCCCTTCCGCGGGCCTCTTCTCGAATGATCGCTTGTGCCTTGTCATCGGAGATGCCGAGACTCAGAATCGATTCCGCGGCGCGGGCCCGCACCCACAAATCGTCGTCGTTCAGCAACGTACGCAGCTTCTCGACGGCCGCTGGATCGGTGGGCCGAATCATGGCCAGAGCTTGCGCGGCAAATCCTTTGACTGTGCGAGAAGCGTCGAGCAGAGGCATCAATTGCGGAATGGCGACCGGTCCGATTCTGGCGAATACCGGTTCGAGACGGTAGGCTCGCTGGCCGTCGGCGTCCGATCCGTTTTGAATCAGATTTACCAATGGAGCGACGTACGCTGCCTTCTGGCCGGATGGAAGCAATGCGAATTGTTGAAGCGCCGCTTGCCGCAGCGCCGGATCGTCGTCATAGAAGCGTTCCACTGGAATCTGCGCGGCCAGATTTAACACGGCCACGGCGAGGTTGAGCGACGCCAGGAGCGCGATGCTTGTCATTTTCATGTGCGGCTACGAGTTCATGCGCACCTACCAGAACTTCGGTTGATCCGCCGCGATCTCGTTCTTGGGGGATTTTTCGGTCACACTCACCGTCACGTCCATGCCTAGGAAGGACGACGGCGCTCCGACGAACGTGCCCCAGAGGGGCAGAACCTGCTGAGGATCCCATGCGACGGCTACGCGAATGAGATTGCGGTTGCCGATGATGCTATTGGTGGGATCGAAATCGATCCAACCGGCGCCGGGCAAATAGGTCTGCATCCAGGCATGTGTTGAACCTCCGCCAAGAGTGCCGCCGCCGTTACGGTGGGGCACGAAGATGTACCCGCTGACGAATCGGGCGGCCAGGCCCAGGGAGCGGACTGCTTCCATCATCAGAACCGCGAAATCCCGGCAACTGCCGCGCCGTTTCTCCAGCGTTTCGGCTGGGCTGTGCACGCCCTTCTCGCTTCTGCGCGTGTAGATGAAATCTTGTCTGATGCCGAGCGTCATGGCGCGAAGCAGGTCCATGGTCCCTGTGGTCCCGGATGGATCCAGAAACTGGAGGGCCCACTGCCTCACCTCTTCACTCGGGTAGTGATGGAGCAGCGCCTGCCCAAGATTGGGTAATTCTTCTTCTGAATAACTGAACGGATAGGTTTTCGAGTACTCTTCGAGTGGGTAGTCGGGCAGCGTGGTTTCAAGATGCTCGAGCGTAACGGTACTGTCAAAACGAAGCTCTGAAGTAGAGCCATCGAAGGTGGCGACGGCTACCGAGTTGTCGAACACATCGTGCAACCAGCGCAGACTGGCCGGAGCGGGGTTGATGTCCAGTTTCGTCTTGAGTAGCTTCAGATCGTGACTCTCCCGCGGCCGGAACATCATGCGGTGCTCGCCCAGGCCAACGGGCTTCGAGTAGCGATACACGGTGAGATGGCGAACGGTGAGCAGGGACATTTACTGGATTTCGTCGGTCCAGACCGTGAAGCTCTGCAGCGAGTTCGGGCCGAAAGTTGTAGCGATGGCGACGTCGACAGCGTCACGGCCGCGCGCGATCAGCACTCGTCCAATGCGCGGCACATTGTTGCGAGGATCGAAGGTATGCCAGGTTCCGCCAATGTAGACTTCCATCCAGGCGGCAAAATCCATGACGCTGTAGGGCGGAGGAATCCCGATATCCCCAGGTAGCCGGTGCAATAGCGGGCAGGAATATTCATGCATCGGCAAAATGTGATGGCCAGGTGCGCGAAGTCGCGGCAGACACCCGTACGCTCATTGAACGCGCCCCAAGCAGTCCGCGTAGAACGCGCATTTTGGTAGTTGAAGCTGATGTGATTGTGAACGAAATCGCAGATGGCCTGAACGCGCGCCCATCCGGGCGGTGTGTGCCCGAACAGCGACCAAGCTGCGTCGGAAAGCAGATCGGTCTCGCAGTAGCGGCTGCCCAAGAGGAAAACCAGAGTGTCTTCGGGCAGATCCCGCACCTCATGCTGCTGCGCGCCCGTGGCCACCACGTCCGGCGCACCGGTATCTCTTACCACCGCGTTCGTGCTCACTCGAATCTGCCCGGGGGGCGCCACGATGCGGGTACACCAGTTTCCGAAGACATCGCGATGCGCGGTAACCGGTACCGACGGATCGGTGATCAGATGATCAGGCACGAGCACATCCTGGGCGCGTGAATAATGGACGTGCACCATCAGGATCATCGGCGTTTCCTGGAAGCAGTTGTAGACGATTTCGAAGCCGACCCGGATTTGCATGTTTCAGTTTCCCCTCAATGCGCGACACGGGGCGCCCCAAGAGTCATATTAACCGAGACGATTCAAACTGCGGCGGGTGGCCAGAGCGAGAATGGGATTGTGGATCGCGTGAGAATAGACAAATGGCTCTGGGCCGCCCGATTCTTCAAGACGCGCGCGCTGGCTTCGAAGGCCTGCGAGCTCGGCCGGGTTGATTCCAACGGACAACCCGTGAAGCCTTCGCGCGAGGTGCGGGCCGGCGACATGCTGCGAGTGAAGAACGAGAGCGGGGAATTTCAGGTGGAGGTGCTGGTCCTCAGCGAGATGCGCGGGCCGGCGGCGGTTGCGCAGACCCTGTACCGCGAGACGGAGGCGAGCCGCGAGTTGCGTCTGAAGCTGGCCGAAGAGCGCAAGGCGATGCCGCGTTTCGAGACGTCGCCGCAAGGGAAGCCATCGAAGCGGGATCGGCGTAAGATCGAGCGGCTGCGGGGGAGGGTGTGAGCGGTCGCTGATTGTTCTGGCACGGGGAGAAATTTTCCGCGAGGGATGGCGCAAGAGGCGGTATTTCTTGTGCGCGGTGGCGGTTTTTTGAGAAATTTGCAAAAACGAAGCCAGCGGCGGTGGCGCCGAGAGGGTCGCGGGACATCGGCCCGAGGATAACAGTGGCGGGTTGCGATCGGACCGCCGGGGAGGGGAAATCCGGAAGCTTGCTCCGAGTGGCGCGTGATTCGGCCGACATGCGCTCGGACTTGCAGAACGCCATGTATGGTTCGCAGTTTTCGCTGATGTTATTGAGCTTTCGCCTTGTTTAAGACCCGTTGAAGGCTTTGGATGAGCTTCGCAGTTCGGGCCGTGTCGACCTGGATCGCGGGCCTCTCTCAAGCGGGGCTTATCTCCGAACGACGTCCCGAGTTTCCCGAAAGCGATCGGGATAGAAAGCCCCCAGCCTGCGCCGAGGGCTCTTCCTTTACAGTACGGGTCAGCTTACCTGCTGACTTGGATACTGCCTCCAGTTCCGCCGCCAGGGCCGGGACGAGCGCCGCCACCGTTAGATACAAGCTTGACCCAGAGTGAACCATCGCCCTTGAAGTACGAGGTGTCGCTGGCGCTGTGCAACGCATCCAGGCTAGTTTGTGCCGTGCCCGTGGCTGCGCTGGTGTATCCCGGTAATTCGACGATCACCCATGAGCCCTTGTCCAGTTCCCTTACGCTAATGGACAGGGATGGCGATTCGCTCTCCGCCCGGATCTCGGTACCGGCGAGTACCGTGGTGTCCCCGTTGACGGTAAATTTCCTACCATTGCGGCTGAGAACGACCGGTGGAGCGCCTCCACCGAAACCTCCTCCTCCGGCAAATCCGCCTCGCGCTCCAGCGGCGCCAGGTGCACTAGGACCACCAGCTGCGCCAGGGCCGCCAGGAGCGCCAGGTCCACCACGACCTCCCGCAGCGTAGGGACCGCCAGGCTGCGCCAGGACCGCCAGGACCTCCAGGCAGCGCCAGGACCGAAGGCTCCGCCTCTAGGGGCTCCAATCCCGAGGCGCCCCATATCGCCCTTACACACGGCAGCGTTCCAGTCCGGCTTGATTTGACAGTGTTGAGGATCGTCCGCGATCCCGTTGTCAATCACAATGTAGGAATCGGGGACGCCGCCGACCGACCCGTCGATATCGTGGAACACCGCGCCATTCCAGCCTCCAAACCTTCCGAATTCACCGGAGAAGGACCAGCGGCGATCCTCCGTCGGTGGGAAATACACCGGCTTGGCATTTTCGAATTTCAGGCCTTCGACATCGTTGTTGGTGCTGATTGGAAAGCTGGTGTACAGCAGGTAAGAGATGGCTCCGGTTTTGCGAGTGGCATTGTCCACAAAATTGACGAACTTGGTATTGATCACATGGTGCGTGAAGTCGTAGTATTCGAAGCCACGGATCGGGTAATCCGCGTCCGTGCGAGGCATGCTTCGACCATACGCAATTTCCGCTTCGGTTTTGGGGGTGCCTTTATTGTCGGTTTCGCCCACGAACAGGGAGTCCTCGACTTTCGAGGTAAAGTCGCCGTGGTAGGGGGCCACACCAGGGTACGCATGCGTGTAGCCGATACCGCTATCGGCCAGTTTCAGGCCCTTGAACACATGATTCTCGCCACGGGCCCAGATGGCAGCGCCACTGTTCTTGTAGCTGGTAAAGTCTTTGATCACCGTTTCCAGCCTCGCGCTGTTGGTGTCGCTGGGATCCGTATAGGGCAGATGCGTGTTCCCGCCAAGGTTGAATTTACCCTGTGCATTGGTTCCGCGATCAAACATCAGCCCATCGACGTCGGAGTGGGAGACGTTGCCGGAAAATTCCTTCAGCTGCATACGACGCGGCCAGGTAGCCTTACCGACCTCTGTGCCTTCAAACTTACCCGTTGGGTGTTCCGGCAAAGCGATCCAGAAGCCTGTTGCCTCAGAACCTGCGGACACATTCCCGCGGTAAGTATTGTCGGGGTTCGTGATCCAGAAGGTGGACGCCGTGTTATCGGAAGGAATCAACTGGTCGGTGGCATTTTGACCGGCCCCTGAGCCGTTAAGGGCGTTGGTGGCATTACACGGTCTGGTGGGATTGCATCTGGTCAGGATCCCCAGGTTTCCAATGTACTGGTTCCCGTGTTCCACGCCATCTTCGAGGAAGTAGCAGTGACCGACGTTGTTGTACGCCACATTGTTCTCAACCCGCACATTGTTCGTACCATGTACCGTCACACAGCGGCTGTAGGTGTCGTGAATCGCGGAGTTCTCGATGTATTGCCCCTGCGTATCGCCTACCAGATGCCAGTGAATCGGATACCTCGCAAGGTTCTCGTGCTGACCCATTCGAAAGAACTCGACACCGGAGACTTGCATTTTTGAGCCGGCCATCGCCATCACATGCCCGCCACTGAATGAGGTCTCTGCGTCGGCTGAAGCCTGGATACGGATATTGCGCGTCAGCATACCGACTTCACCACGCTCATCCACGTCGAAAGTGACTTGACCGTAGTGCATATACTGCAGTTTCTGATCGAGCGTAATCACTTTTCCAGAGACGCGGGCGATGGTTCGCCGCTCTGCCTGGTGGGGATCGAAATCCGTTGACGCGAGTACGATCGCGTCGCCTTTTTTCCAGTCACCGGCATTCAAGACTTCGATTGTGCCGCTACCCGCGGCGGCCGTTTTGCGAGCTTGGTCCAGGAGTCTTTCCGAGTTACCGTGCAGGCTCAGGGTTCCGCCCATGAGCATGATCCCGCGGTCGCCCATTGATTCAATGTCTTCACCCGGGACGTTATTGGTCAGGGTAATGGTCGCATTGCGCTTATGGGGGCTTGGCTTCAGTACCAATCTCCAACTCCCCGTGCACCATGATCCACTCGGTGGTCAGTTCAAGATCTTTATTATCCGCGAAGCTCAGTTTGCCATTGATCCTTAAACCGTGCAGCGGCGGCGGACTGACATCGAGGACAACGTCCATGTCCTTCTCAATGGTGACAACGTCGTCTTTGCCTGGCACCTTCTTGTCAGGCCAGGTGGCTGCATCGGACCAGCGCTTCCCGCTGGCCGTCGAAGAAGTTCTTTGCTGAGCCTTAACGACGGCATATCCGCCGAGGACTAAAAAGGCTGGAACCAGCAACGAAAGGAACAAGAGATTATGTTTTCGCATCGTTAAACCTCGACCATCAATGTAAATCATTATCCGACAATTTAGCTGGTCAACGATATCAGGTTGCAGAGAGGCTGGCAAGGGACGGGAGCGGCAAAATCTCGATGCTGTCCCTGCTCCGTCCGGACGGTCGGCCACTCCGAGAACGGCGAGCTTTCTCTGGGGGGCGGGCTGTTTAAAGCCCAGAGATGTTTCGGATTCAAGCCAACGGTTGTGCCAACGTCTCGCTAGTGGGTGGTGCGTCTTGTCTCCGGGCCCTTAGATTTTATTTTCTCCGGTTTTGCGGGTGTTTTTTCCCTGAAAAACTCTTCCAGATGCGGATCATCGGATACGACGACGGTCCCGTCGCATTTCAGCGCGAAGTAATGGGCTCCCGGATTAACGAGGTATGCCTTTCCGCAAATCAGGGCGGGCGGCGTCAGCTTGTTGATCCAGTCTTTAGGCGCCACCCCGTAGGTGACCACGCCGCCTATATTGCCAGCGGTAATCGGATTTTTCGGCTCTGCGTCCCATACGAGCTGGTTGTCGTGCATGTTGTCCCAGCGATAAACGGAAATCGAGCTGGGGATACGCCGCCGGCCTGTGGGCATTCGTCTCCGTTCGACAGGCAAAGCTCGACCGTGCCGCCCTTTTTGCTGGTCGCCAGATGCCAGGAGGAATTCTGGCAGCTCGCCAAAGAGAGGGCCAGGCAGCACGTCAGCAATAATGAAAAGGCGGTGTAAGTGCTTTTGGCCTGCATGGGGCCCTCCTGTCCCTTGCGAGAAGGATGACATGAATCTGCGGGCCGAATCTCCTGAATATCTCGAGGCGAAATCGGCAGCCGCAGGTGACCTCGTACGGCAGTGAAAGGCTCGCCGATTATATTATCACCGTGCGCGGCGCGTTACCGCTCCGACTTGGGACGACCGCGGGTTGTCCGTATCGTTGGCTACCCTTCCAGATTTGACCGCTTGGTTTCGGCTCTATGCCGATGCGGTCGTTGACGGCGGATGAAATTCGTTGGGTGCAGCCGAGGTAGCGCTCGGTGGTTTGGACCGAGACGTGGCCGAGGAGAAATTGAATCTGTTCCAGCTCGCCGCCAGCGGCACGACAGAGGCGAGCGCAACTCCGCCGGAGGTCGTGCGGCGTGAGTTTGCTTCCTTGACGACGTGCCAGACGAGCTTCTCCGTCACTCTTTCGCCCCAAACCCTGCCGGCGCTACTCACGCGGCGGAAGAGGCTGCCCCTGGTAATTCCAGCAGATTTCATCCAGTCGCCCAGGAGAACGCGCACCCAATCGGGGACGGGGACTGGTGCCTGCCAGAGAGCTTGGCTTTGGTCAGCCGTTAACCAGTTGCCCAGCCTCACTCCGAGCTTCTTAACGCCTTTAACTCGCCGTATTCCGGCTGCCAAGTCTGCGCTGAGCAGCCCGCAATCCGCAGCTTCGTATGCGAGACGCCGGACTGCTCCGGGTCGAAGATTGATGATGCCTGGGGCGAGGTTGCGAGACTCCAAATGCATCCGGTACCGGACAACCACGGTCTTGCTGAACGACAACCGAGGCTCCGAGCAATACCAATCCACGAATTCGTCGATTGCATGCCGGTAACCCCGCTGAGCGCCGGGACAAGAAAGACTGTTGAGGACGGCGGACTTTGCGACCTCGAGGTCCGGCAGTCAGAGGATCGTCTTGAGAGTACGAAGCTTCCCCCTGCTTCGAGTCTTATGCTTCATGACCCGTGGCCTCCAGCGCCACGGCTCACACTATATGGCTCCCGTCCGAGTGGCGCGTGATCCGCCCAGAGCGCGAACCGATACTTCCCAGATCCGGGCTTGTGGAGTATCGCTTAGCGGAGTTGCTCGGGTGGCGCAGCAATGTTTTTGGGGGAAACGGAAGGAAAAAAGTGAAAGAAGAGATAGCGCAAGGTGAACTATCGCCAGAAGAAGTCCAAGATCGCGCTCGTCGGTTCTATGCTCGGTACGGACGGGAGCTAGAAACAAAAAGTGGCAGGAAAGCGGCTCGACGCCGATTGCTCGACCATCCACAGATCGGTTCCTACTACCTAGGTCGAACTGATCTGGCACGGGCTCCTCGGGTCGCCTTGAGCCCTGATGAGATATTCGTCAGCCTTCGTATTGCAACACGTTCAAGCCGGCGTTCCAATCCGTGACGTACACGAGCCCATCGGTGGTGACCAGGATATCGGCGGCTTTCGCTGCCAGTGCGACATTGGGGCGGGGATCGATCAGCTTCTTGGGCGGCGGAGGTACCCAGTAGGCGATCTCTTTTGGCGCGAATGCGTCCTTGATATCGAATACACGGACGCCAGCAACATTATAGGTTGAGAAAATCGTCTCCTCGCTACGAAACGTAGCCGGCCGGTTTTCGTGCAGGTTATGCGGGCCGAAAGTTCCGAACCCACAGAAGTCCCTCTCCTTTGGTGTGGGCAGAGTGGAAATCGGAACGGGGTTTTCCTCGGCCCGCAAATCCACGATGAAAGTGCAAAACATGCCCTTCGCACATTTTTCCGCATTCGCTTCGTCGGCCACGACTGCCAGTTTTCGGCCAGGCAAGGGAAGCGGAGTGTGTGTGCCACCTGGAAACGGCGGACACCAGTTGATATGTGAAATCAGCTTCGGCTTCGTCGGGTCGCTGAGATCGTGGACTGTGAGGCCGCCGTCGCGCCAAGCTCCGTAGCCACGATTGCCGGCTGTAATCATGTGGTGCAGGGCAACACGGCGGCCCGGCGCCAATGTCGATGGCTCACCTGCCGCTCGATTCATCCCGGGCATCCACCATCGCCCGACAATTTCCGGCTTCGTGATGTTTTGCAAATCGACCATGCACAGAAAGTGATCGGTGAAACCGTCGAGATGCGCCGCGATCGCAGCATAACGTCCCCCAACCCACCACAGGCGATTGATGCCCAGGCCTGGCATTTCGAGAAAGGCGATTTCTCTCATCTCGCCCGGACGAGATATATCGTGGATGCTCAGGCCTGAGCGAAATTTCTTGCGGTTGGTGATGCTGTCGGCCAGCGCATTCTCGAAATACCCCCGGATGTTATCGTAAGACTGCATGGCCACTATATTCGCCCCGTTGGCGAGCAAAAGCAGGTCGTCAGAAACCTGCAGGTGATGTGTCCGGGTAAAATCTCCGCCAGTGAAAAAGCCGACGGGCTTTAGCTTCCGTGGATCTGCCGCATCCAGGATCGTTACTCCGTTGCTGAACATGTGCCCGACATAAAGATGCCGACGGTTGAGCATGACCTGAACACTGTCCGGTCGTCCGCCAATGTCGCTGTAGGACAAATGACGGAAGCGTTGCCCGATGCCTTGCGGTGGAATTGCAGTTTCTTGCGCAGCGCCCAATTGCCCGGGGCTAGATGACAACGCTGCGAGACTAAGAAGACCTTTCGCGCAATCGCGTCGAGTAATGGTCGTCATGTTGTACTCCATCTTCCGGAACTGACAACAAGCATACACGGGTAGGCACTCGCAGATGATGCAACTCTGAGACCCGGCAATGGCGACGTATGGTAAGACCTTCAACGCCACCTGCCGTTGGCGACAAGCGCCTGAATCCCAAGGCCTGGGCACAAAGGAGGCGTTGGCGGTGCGGTTAAGGAAGCGCGCCATCGACGGCGGGAAGACGCTCCGGGAACTTGCGTACCAGCAGAGCTTCCAGGTGTAGTGCTTTCAGCGTTTGAGCACGGCCTTGACCGGACCGCTCGAACCTATCTCTCGTTCATCGGCGCCCCGGAGTCGGACCGCCTACCGTAGAGATACCACGTGCCGAGAGCCATCGAGCTGGAATACCAAGCGCGCTACATCGGCGAGGTGCGGCACCGTTACGCTAGGAGTCCTGAGGCCGTGCCGAGGTTGAGATCCACCACGAGGAGGCCAGCTCCGGGGCGCGCGTTAGTGTAGGATGTCATCAGGTCGTCGAAAAGGAGCAATCGCATGAATGTCCGCCACCTCGTGCCGTCCGTGAGCCGCTGGCTCCTGTCCGTGGGATACCTCATGTTGGCGGCCGGCCTACAGCAGCCGGTTCACGCTTCAGGCGTGGACCTCTCGAAGTTCAGGAGCATCGAGCCGCAATTCATCGCGGCGCTGGGAGACCCCGGGGCCACCTCCGGCAACGGCGCGCAGTCATGGGGCTTCTGGAGCCAGGACCCGGGTCCGCGCGCTTGCAAGCTGGACCACTACCACCAATTGAAGGCGTCCGGCGGCGTGGCGCCGGCACAGTGGAAATTCGACACTAAGGACTGGTGGCTGGAGGAACACGGCTTGATCATGGAGAAGCCGACCTTTCCGCTGCCTCCTGGGAAATACCTCGTCACCGGCGACCGCAACGTGACGACTGTACTGACAATTCATCCCAAGGACAAGGACGGCAATCAGCGGTGGGAACTCGCCGACGGCGCGACCCTCTACGATGTCACTCATCTCGGATGCCGCTCCGCACGCTACACGCCAGAGACGGCTGACAACTCGTGCTCGCCCGAGAACGTTCGGACTACGGGTTTTCCGGTGAATCCAGGTGCGGCTATGCCCGTCGTGAACGGCTGCCGCAAGCAGGACTACGCGGTTCTCATCGTCGTTGGGCTTCCCGTCACTCACTGAGTGGCCGCACGCAGGGCTCGACCGCTCGCCACCTGACCACGCCGACACCCGAACACTACCGGGACCAGCGGGCGGATTGTCGGCCACTCGGAGAATCTACGGGCTGCGGAAGGATCGGTCCTGGTAAGTCGCCATGTCTGACTGTATGTTTCGGCACGCTTCGAACAGGCTGGTGTCAGGAGGACGCCCGTCACTATTTCACAGGGGCGCGGCTTCTGGGCTCGGCCCAAACGCGGGAAGGATGATAGCCTGGACAAATGCGTGCACTTATGTTCCTGCTACCGGCCGTCATGATGGGCCAAACCACGGCTCCTCAGGCGCCGCCAGCCAAGTCGACAACTGCGGCACCCAAATCCGCTCCAAAGTCCGCTGCTGCGGCGAAGCCCACCGCGCCGGCGCTCTCAACCGACGAACAGAAGACGGTCTACGCTTTGGGCCTCCAGATGTATCGGTCCCTGAGTCAGTTCGACCTTTCACCGGCAGAAGTGGAGCTAGTCAAGCGCGCTTTCGTCGACGCCGCGGCTGGTAAGCCGGCGGAGGATCTGAACGAATGGGGACCTAAGTTCCAGGCTTTCGGGCAAACCCGCTCGGCTCGCGTGGCGGAGAAACAGAAGGTGGTCTCTGCCGCGTATCTCGCGAAGGCGGCCGCGGAGCCTGGCGCGATTAAGACAGAGTCCGGATTAATCTACAAGGATATCCAGCCCGGAACCGGTCCCTCCCCGACTGCCTCCGATACGGTGAAGGTGAACTATCGGGGGACACTGATCGACGGGACGGAGTTTGACAGCTCTTACAAGCGGAATGAACCGGCGCAGTTCCCGCTGAGTGGCGTCATTCGCTGCTGGACTGAAGGCGTTCAGAAGATGAAGGTAGGTGGGAAGGCCCGATTGGTGTGCCCGTCCGACATCGCCTACGGGGAGAAAGGGCACCCGCCTGTGATTCCAGGTGGAGCCACGCTGATTTTCGAAATTGAGTTGTTAGAGATTGGTGGACATTAGAAAGCTCGCACCGAAAGCTCGCAACCCGTCGACATGGCCGACGTGCGTTGCCTCGAGCCGTCAGTTCTTTCCGGGATTCTGTTTCGGCTGGGCGTCCTTGAACCCCTGGATATCGTCATCCGAGCAAGCCAACTGGATGAGTTGATCAAAAGGCGCCAATGTCAGAGTCTGTTTGGGAACCACCCACGGCTTGGTCAGCACCTTGGGATCCTCGAGGGTGGCCTCGATCTCGAGCGTCTTGGCGTCCACCCGGCGGTAGCGTTCCACAGTATGCAGGGCATCAGAATGGAACGATACCCGGCCTTCCGCTGAGATCCAAGTGTCATCCGTAAAGTTGGTCTTATCGACCACGAAAGTATCGCCGTCCCAGCGGCCGACAGCGTCTCCGCGGTAGGAAGGAGGCACGTCATCGCGATGGGGCCGTCCGTCGAAGGGAATAATTTGAAATCCGTGCAAGGTCTCCGTCAGCAGCACCACGAATTTCGGAGTTTGGATGATCTGTCCCACACCCCCAACATCGAAGAGGCTGACACTCAAAGTGCCGAACGCGGTTGGAATGCAATGCACCGTCGGGTCGTTCTTGTCGGCCAGTGTCTTGGCGTGGGCCGCAGCCCAAGGCTGGTAAAGGCTCGAAAAAGTGGGTGGCGGCTGCGGCGGCTGCGCGGGACCCCCTCCGCCGCCCGGCGCTGGTCGCGGTGCCGGAGGCCCAGCAGGACGCCCCCCGATATCAGCGCCGCGCCACCAGACTCCCGAAAGGTCGGGATGACCGTCGGCCATCCTTGGCGCCGGCTTTGCGGGAACCGTTTCGCCGCTGGGCGCCTGCGCCGCGAGATTGAATGCGGCCCCAGTGAACCACACCAGCGCGCCAGCGATTGCCAGCGTCATCATCGAGTGCTTCATGTTCTTAGCCTCACCGATTTTCCTGGGGCCCGAACAGGCCATACACTTTTCCCTCTGCAGTGGTAAGCTCTCTCAACATTCCCTTTACATCGGAATCCTTGGATTGAAAGCCCTTGATGGTGACCTCGTCGCCCGCCTTGATGGATCCCGGCCGATAGCCGTTGCGAATCATTCCACTCGGCGTCCCGGCCTCGAAGGACCATCGGTCCACCTTGCCCGTGGCTGCGTCCTTCACATCCAGCACGAACCACGAATGCGGGTTTTCAATCCGCACCTGTACGATCACGCCGTGAACCGTTACGGGATGTTTCATGTCATATTCCGCGGCAAACGAGTGATGTGCCCAGGCCTGAACGCCCGTGCCGAGCGCTATCAAAACCGACGTGAAAACGGCGAAAAATCTTGCTTTCATTCGACCTCCGGTGGATTCAGTATATACCTGCTCTGACGGCGGAGTCTTCACTGCCCTCCAGGACCCCGCGCGGGGCCTTGGAGTAAGGGTAGATCCTGGTTGTTCTCCTGACAGATGTACTCCAGGAGTTCTGTCCCCGGCATGAGCGTCGCCTTGCCAACGGTCGTGAATGGCTTAGCGTAGGCACCAGAATCGTCAATCGTAATTTCGATCGACATGTGTCCCAGGTCCGTGCGTGTGTAGCGCTCGAGGGTGTGAAGTTTTTCGGTGTGTGGATGACCCTTGTAATCGAACCAGAACTTGTCGTTGAAGCCAACCGTATCCACCACCAACGTGTTTCCCTCCCAGCGGCCGATCGAATGGCCGAACCAGGTGGGATCGGGATCCTCGGGATGCTTGGCGTTCATGAAGATCTGCCGGTAGCTGTGGATGTTGCCTTCAAAAAGAATGAAATAGTGCGTGGGGGTCTGAGCGATCCTCCACGGATACGGCGATCCGCGCGGAACGCCGGCCGGCAGGCAATTCGCTTCCGGATCTTCCTTCGATTGGCGGTGCTTCACGAGCTCCTCGGCCCACGGCAGCATTACGACCTGTTCTCCCGGTTTTAAGCCGTTGGGGTTGGCGATATCGGTACTGTTCGCGCCGCTGCCGAGCCAGGCTCCCGACAGATCCGGCGTTCCATCGGCGAACTTGGGCGCCGGCCCGGTTGGCGCAGGCAGCTGGTTTCGATACAGTCCCACTGATGCGGTTTTCGGCGCCGCCTGCTGAGCCGCAAGGGAGAAAGCTGCCAGCAGCGCCCCGCTCACGACACCAAACGCGACTCGCCCGTGCACGTTTCGATTCATTTTGCGGGGTCCTCAGCGGCCAAGAAAGTCAATTTGTGTCCGTCCGGAAAGGTAATCACCGCGGCGCTGCCAAAATCTGGACGATCCTTGGCTCGAATCCCGGTAACGCTGACCATGTCGCCAGGTTTGACCGAGTTCCTGTGCCAACCATTCCGAATCAAAACGTTCGGGCTAGCGAGCTCCAGATTCCAATTGGTCACGTTGCCGCTGGGGTCTTTGACGTCCATATAGAAGTGGGCGTGCGGATTGGTCCACTCCACCTTTGTCACCACCCCGGTCAAGTCGATCTTCTTGCTGGAGTCGAATTCCGCGGCACCCGAATGATGGGCGATCGCCGGCAATCCCGAAGCCAACCATATCGCGCACGCGATTTCGCGAGAGAGAACAAATCGCATCGACACACCTCAGGGGGATTTTGTCACACGGTCTGATTGTGCGCAAGGACGGTGCTTTGAGTTGTCGTTGTGGATCTTCGGGCAAGCATGAGCGCTAAGCCGCGACGAGCGAGTTCACCTGAGCCACAAGATCTTGTGCCGCCTGACCCGCCTCAGCGGTGTGAAAATCGGCCGGAAGCTGAAGAATCTGGGGACGCCCATTGTGCCGGAACTTCTGGATCATCGCCGGACCCCTGGGAACGTCCATGATCCCCGGTCCACAAATCAGCAACGCGGGTGCGACGGCTCTCACCAGGGTTTCGGCGTCTCCGGGGCGAGGCGTGGTGAAGACTTCATAACCGGCACGTGTCAGCAGCGCGTACAGGCTCGCCAACAAATTACTCGACGGATCCACGCATACGATTCGGGTCTTAGGCGATCCCAACGAATCGGCTGGCGTTCGATGCCCGCTTGCAAAGGCGGCGATCGCGTGCGCCTCCGTGGTGTAGGGGTGAAACAAGATCTCTAGATTCGTGAGCCGGATCACCTTGGCCACGGTGGGCGACAACTGGCATAATTTTAGCCCGCCGCCGGCGGCCCGCAAGACGCCTAACAATCGAATCAATGCTCCCAATCCGGAGCTGTCAACGTAGTCCGTCTCGGCCAATTGAATCACTACCTGCTTGACGATTAAGATGTCAGTGCCCGCAATCTTAGTGTGTTTGTGTACCTCGGCTTCAAGAGCTTCGACCTCCTTGCCGTACGAAAGACGGCCTTTGCACCGGATCACCAGCACGCCGTCCATTACCTGGCTCTCGACAGTCAATTTCATGTTGAATAAACTCGGTCAAGTATAGCCCCGCGTGGTTCCACAGGGCAATCTACATGCGGGCAGGCAAAAGAAATTCACATGCCCGCGGCTCCGATATTTCCGGTACCACGTTGGTGCCTTACGCCAAGGCTCCGCGCCGCGCCTCAGCGAGAGTAAAACCGTCGTATCCCTTCGCGGCAACCTCGCTGCACTTTTGGCAATAGGCTGGGAAGCCTCCGATGTATGGCATGAACACTCGAGGCTTGCCTGGAATATTGGCGCCCATATACCAGGAGTTGGCCAGCGGATATAAAGTCTGACTAGCGACTTCGTTGACGTGATTGACCCAATTGTCTTCAGCTTCAGAGCTGGCTTCAATTGTGGCGATGCAATGATTCTGAAGGTAGGCGATGCAATCGGCAATCCACTCAACGTGCTGCTCGATCGAAATCGCCATGTTACTAAGCACGGAGGGGCTGCCGGGTCCCGTGATCGTGAAGAGGTTGGGAAAGCCGGCTACCATCAGGCCAAGGTAGGTGCGCGGACCCGCCGACCACTTGTCCTTCAAATATTTTCCAGTTCTTCCCCGGATTTGGATGTTGTTTAAGGCGCCTGTCATGGCGTCGAAGCCAGTGGCGAACACAATGCTGTCCACTCCGAACTGACGATCGGCGGTTCGCGGCCCGGTGGCCGTGATCTCTTGTATAGGCGTGGCCCGTGTGTCGATCAGCGTCACGTTGTCGCGATTGTACGTTTCGAAGTAGCCCGTATCGACGCAGGGACGCTTAGTCCCAATCGGATGGTCCTTCGGAGCGAGCTTCTCCGCCACCGCCGGGTCGCTCACAATTCCGCGAATCTTACTGCGCACGAACTCGGCAGCGGTGTCGTTAGATTCCCGGTTAACGACGATATCGTTAAACGCCACAAGCATTCCGAACCCACCTGCCCGCCAACCATCTTCGGAGAGCCGTTCGCGCGATTCCGGCGGAACCGCAAGAGCAGACTGCTTCGGGCCACCGGCCTGAACGAGGAATCCGAAGGGAGTGGTCTTGGCGAGTTCCCGGTACTTTGGCCCATTCTCGCTCCAGTCTTCGATGACTTCCGGCGGGAGCGGACCGTTCTGTGCGGGCAGGCTGAAATTGGGAGTTCGCTGAAACACGTAGAGATGGGATGCCTGGCGCGCGATTGCGGGAATCGACTGGATCCCGGACGAGCCGGTACCGATTACCGCTACTCTCTGCCCGGTGAAATCTACGCCTTCGTGCGGCCAGCGTCCGGTGTGATACCACTTGCCTTGGAAATTATCGAGTCCCTGATAGTCCGGCGCTTTTGCCGTGGAGAGGCAACCCGTCGCCATGACACAAAATTTCGCCGACACACTCGATCCGCGATCGGTTTCAATGGTCCACAGGTCTTCCGACTCATCGAATGTGGCGGAGGCGACTTTTGTATCGAACTGGATATCGCGTCTGAGATCGAAGCGGTCGGCGACGTGGTTGAGATATCGCAGGATCTCGGGCTGCGCCGCATAGCGCTCGGTCCACTGCCATTCCCGGCGAAGCGCTTCGGAGAAGGAGTAGGAATACTCCAAGCTCTCGACGTCGCAACGAGCGCCGGGATAGCGATTCCAATACCAAGTGCCGCCGACGCCGCCACCCGCCTCATATACGCGCGCCGAGAAGCCTAGCTCGCGCAGTCGGTGCAGCATATACAGGCCCGCGAAACCTGCACCAACGATCACCACGTCGTAAGCAGCTATTGAACCCGAAAATGTCTCGGACATAGTGGTTTGATCCATACTACGATATCGGACGCGTCTGCGCTGCTCGAAAGCGACGCGGCCGCGCATTGGTTGAAAGCCTATTCCAGGCGATTGACAGGGTCGGCCCCCTATGATACCTTGCGTTGCAAGGCCTGCGAGATGGAGATCGATCCAGAATTTCTAAAAGGAAGCATTCGCCTGTTGCTGCTCAGCCTGCTCTCGCGCGGGGAAATGTACGGGTACGAAATCCTGCAGGAAGCTTCGCGGCGCAGCGCCAACGCGTTCGAGCTGAAAGAAGGCACGCTCTATCCGGCGTTGCACCACCTGGAAAAGAAAAGTCTCATCCGGGCGGCGTGGCGCACCGGGGACAACGGCCGCGAGCGCAAGTATTATTCCCTCACCGCGAAAGGCCGAAAGGCCGCGCAGGAATACGAACGGCAATGGCGGCACCTGACGGGCGCCATGAGTGTCCTTCTGGAGAGCGACTGATGCTGGAGGGGGAATGATGCGCGCAGCGGCTGCATTGCTGGAGAAGATCATCGACCGGTCGCAAATTCCGTCGGGAAAGCGGCGGCGTGAGGTGGAGCGGGAACTGCGCGGGCACATTGAGGATTTTGTGATGGACGCCCGCGGCGCCGGTTACGGCGAGGATGAAATCGAACGGATGGCGATCGAGAGTTTCGGCGATCCGCTCGAAGTTGCGCGAAATTTCGGATGGGTCTACCGGCACGAACGGGCGCTGCAGCGCCTGTGGGTTTTTGGATTGTCGACGGCGGCAGTAGCGATTTTGATCGCGGCGGGGACACTGGCGGTGCAAGCCGGCGTGGCAGCGGGATTTGGAGTCCCGTTTTCGGGCCGCCACAGCATGATCGAAGTGTGGGACATTCTCGCTACCGTGGCGGTCTATATGGGAATGATTTCGGTGGAGCGGGCTTTTCCGGCTTGGGGAACCAGGCAAATCATAATCGCATGCGTGGCGGGAGCGGCGGCCGGGCTTGCGGTGCATGCGTCGTTTCTGACGTTCGGATTCGCCGGCGCGGCGTTTCTGAGGGCGTTTCAGGGAGTGCCGCACGGCAGAGCGCTCGGATGGGCCGCGGCGCCGATTGGTTTTGGAGCGGTGGGAATTTTGTTTTGGGTCCGATTGCAGGGCGCGTACCCGCTGGCCCCCGGTATCGCAAGCTGGATGGTGACAGGCGCCGCGTATCAAGCGATGACGGGACTGGCGGCGCGCGTGGATCGGAAATTGTGGACGAAGCTGCAGGAGAGATAACCCATGCTGCAGGATATTCGGTTTGGATTTCGCATACTTCGGCGCAGCGGCGGTTTTTCGCTGCTGGTGATCTTGTGTCTGACGCTGGGAATCGGCGCGACGACGTCGGTGACGAGCTGGATTGAAGGGATTCTGCTGCGTCCATTCCCGATGGTGGCCACTGAAAACCGGATGGTGGCGATGGCCGGCATCGATCGCGATGGCACGCGAACTGACATCTCGTGGCCCGATCTCCAGGACCTGCAGCGGAATTGCCGGCTGGTGGACGCGATTATCGCCGAGCACATCGGAGGAGCGACTCTGAACATCGGGTACCGCGCCGACCGGGCCTACGGCAGCGTGGTCTCTTCGAATTATTTCGACGCGCTGGGTGTACGGCCGATGCTGGGGCGCACCTTCGAGCCCGCCGACGATATCGGGCGAAACGCACATCCGGTGGCGGTGATCAGCTACCAGGCATGGAACGACCGCTATAATCGCGACCCACGGATTATCGGCCGCACGCAGCGACTGAACGGCTTGGAATATACCATCATCGGCGTGATGCCGGACGGTTTTTTCGGGACTTTCGTGGGCTACGCGTTCCAGTTTTGGGTGCCGGCATCGATGGAAGAAAACTTCGAGGGCGGCGGATATAAGCTGGAAAATCGCGGCGAGCAGTGGATCGAGGGGTTCGCCATTTTGAAACCGGGCGTCACGCTGGAACAGGCGCAGGCGGAGATTTCGGCGGTGGGCAAGCGACTGGAGACGAATTATCCGGACACGAACCGCGGCCGCGGCTTCAAGCTGTTCCCGCTGTGGCAGACGCCGTTCAACAACGCGGGCACACTGCTTCCCACGCTGCGGATTTCGCTGGTGGTGGCGTGTTTGGTGTTGTTCATCGCCTGCGCCAATGTGGGGAATTTGCTGCTGGTACGGTCATTCGCGAGGCGGCATGAGATGACGGTGCGGCTGTCGGTGGGGGCGGGACGGTGGCGCCTGCTGAAGCAACTGCTGACGGAGGGATTGATGCTTTCCGCGGCGGCGGTGGCAGGCGGGCTTTTGGTGGCGTATTGGTGCCGGAATTTGATTACGCTGTTATTCCCTCCCAAGCCCGCGGGTGTTGTAATTCATTTGCCGGCTGCGATGGATTGGCGCGTGCTGGCGCTGAGCGCGGGTGTTTGCCTGCTCGCGACGCTGCTGTTCGGACTGGTGCCGGCGATGCAGGCGAGCAAGATCGATCTGGCGGCGGCGATGAAATCGGAATCGAGTGGAGTAGTCGGCGGACGCGGGAAGGCCTGGATCCGATCGGGTCTGGTGCTGGTCCAGGTGTCGCTGAGTTTCGTTTTGCTGGTGGGCCTGGCGCTGCTGGTGAAGAGCCTGAACGCCATGCGGGAAACCGATGTCGGCTTTGCGGCCAAAGACGTCCTGATGGGGTCTGTCGACATGGTTGGAGCAGGTTACGACGGGCCGCGCATGCGGAATTTTCAAGACCAATTCGCCGAGCGGGTGAGCGCGCTGCCGGGCGTGCAATCAGTGGTCTGGTCGCGCAGCGTGCCGTTTTCGTATCGCAGTTTTGCGTCGGCGCCCATTGCTGTGGATGGATTCTTAGCTCAGCCCGGCGAGCGGCCGGTGGTGGATTACAACGAAGTGGGCCCGGGGTACCTGAAGACGACGGGAATTCCGGTGGTTTCGGGACGTGAGTTCACGATCGCCGATAACGAAACTTCGCAGCCGGTGGCGGTGGTGAACCAGACCATGGTGGATCGTTTCTGGCGTGGGGAAAATCCAGTGGGAAAGCGGCTTCAGGTACAGGACCGTTGGCTCCTTGTGGTGGGCGTGGCGAAGAACTCGAAGTACGACAGCTTGCTGGAGCCGGCCAAGCCGTTTTTCTATGAACCGCTGCGGCAGGGCACGCCGGGTGGATCGATTTTCCAGATCCGTACGCGGCTGGATAAGACGGCCATGGCGAATCTGCTGGCGCGCGAGGTGAAAGGGATGGACGACAACCTGGCGCCGGGCGAGATTATCACGATGCGCGAACAGGTGGATCGCAAAGGTTGGAGCCAGCGCGCGGCGGTCAGTCTGCTGGGAATCTTCGGAGGCTTGGCGCTGCTGCTTTCGGCGATCGGATTGTACGGCGTGATGTCGTATGCGGTCTCGCAAAGCACGCGCGAGCTGGGATTGCGGATGGCGCTGGGCGCGAGTGCGGCTGATCTGCTGCGCATCGTGGTGGCGAAGGGCATGGGAATGATGCTGACGGGGGTTGCGGTGGGCGCGGCGCTGGCGCTGATGTTGACGCGGTTGATGGGAGACATGCTGTACAAGGTGGGTCCGCGCGATCCGGCGGCGTTTGCATGGGCGTTCCTGGTGATGACCGTGGCGGCATGCGCGGCGAGCTGGGTTCCGGCGTTTCGGGCTACCCGGACCGATCCAGTGCGGGCGCTGCGGGATTGAGTCGGGACAAAGGTCGCAACAACGCAAATCGCGTCAGGATCTACCTCGGACGGACCAGTGCTCATCGATTTGTAATGTGAGCATCGACCGCCCGTCATTCCCTCCGGGCTTTGGCGGACTGGCCGTAACCAGACCACTTGTTCGAGTGCCGCATCGATAATAAATCCGAATGCCCTGGTCGAGAGAGAGCCAATCCGATGAGACCTGGCAGCCAGAGGAACCAAGAGCCGAAACCAGGTTCTGCTTCAGCCCCGTCAAGATTGAGGAGGAATGGGCGCCGTCGCACAAATCCGGCTGGATGGTCCTGGTAAACCGAACATTCGTGGTCACGCTGAACGACCGGTAGCCGGCCGCGGCGGAGGCGCCTTTCATGCTGTCCAACGGCGCACAACCCGCGCGAAACGAGCTCAGAAAAGCAGCCGGATCGTACGTGCGGAGGAAAGCACTCTGTTTCCGTTCGTCCGCGGGTATGAGAGTCCCCGAGGAAATCCTACTGACGGCGAGCAGCGCAAAGTATACCAGCCCCACCCCGCCGACCAGATACCATAGGGTCTTCATTGAGTTAATGGTACTCAATGCGAAACCGGAAGCGGCCCATGCCGCGTCAGAATCCCATGGAGGTCCAGAGCATGCCTAAGGCGCTTGGGGAAGCCCAGGGCAAGATCAGCGGCCGGATCATTATCGAGCAGCTCATTCGCAACATGGAGCTGGGGCAGTTCGAGATGGGCTACAGCATCCTAACGCCCTGCATCTTCAGTCTGTATCTACATCCGGACGATTACACGCGGCTCACCGGAGTGTTCGACCTGATTCGGCAGGACGCGAAACAGGCGCTGGCGGCCAGATTGGCGCAATTGAACGCCAAGCCGCTGGGGCTGAGCTCGCTCAGAGGCGCGAAGGACCGCAAGCCGTACAAGATCGCGGGTAAGGATTGGACCTTCGAATTCTTCCCCGATTCCGAAGGCGCGGTGCCGTTGGGCGACGTCGAGATTCATTCCGAGCTGAATGAGACGCCGCAGCCGGGCTATCACGGGACCAAGACGACGTTGCTGGATCGGGAGCCGAGCGTGGGGACCATTACTGGACGCGCGGGCGTGCGGGCGGAGACCAGGCAATCGGGAGATCGGGCGAGCGATCGGCCGGGCGATCGGGTGTACGCCGAGATTCGCTATGAAGACGATTCGGGTCCGCAACTTTACCTGATGACGCAGGACCAGATCAGCGTTGGCCGCGGCGGGGAAGGGGCACAGGTCAGCCTGGCGTTGTACACCAACGACGAGGTTTCGCGAGAGCATCTGCGAGTGTGGCGCGATCCGGCGCGGAAGCGTTTCGTAATCGTGGACCAGAGCATGAATGGGACTTGGCTCAACGGCAAGCGTCTGGCGCGCGGCGTGGAGGAGACTCTGCCGCCGAAGGCGCAGATCAGCGTGGCGGAAGTGATCACATTGCAATTTGAGGCTCGGCCGCAAGGATGACCAAGAGCGTAGCGTGGCGGTCGGCAATGGCGAGCGATCCAGGACGGATGCGCTCGGAGAACCAGGATCGCGCCTATGCCGACGACGAGCAGGGAATCTTTCTGGTGGTCGACGGATTGGGCGGGCACGCGGCGGGTGAGAAGGCAGCGGAGATGGCGGTGGAAGCCGTTGTTGAAGAGCTGACCAAACCAGCCGGCGATCCTAAGGAACGGATTCGGCGCGCGATCACGGCGGCCAACAATCGCATCTGTGAAGAGGCAGCGACGAACGAAACCTGGCGCGGCATGGCGTGTGTTTTGACGCTGGCTTTGATTTCGGACGAGAAGGTTTTCGTGGGGCACGTTGGGGACTCGCGGCTTTACTTGACGTGGAATGGGGCAATTCGAAAGTTGACTTCGGATCACTCGCCGGTGGGCGAACGCGAGGACGCCGGAGAATTGAACGAGGCCGAGGCCATGGCGCATCCGCGGCGGCACGAAGTCTTCCGGGACGTGGGGTCTAGGCAGCGCCTGCCGGATGAAGAGGGCTTCATCGAAATGAAGGAGTTTTTATTCAAGCCCGACGCCGCGATTTTGTTGTGCAGCGACGGCTTGAGCGATCTGCTGACATCGGCTGAAATTCTGGACGTGATGGAGCATTACGACGGCGATCCGGAGCAGGTGGCGCGTGAGCTGGTGGAGGAGGCGAACCTGGCGGGCGGGAACAGATAACATCACCGCTATCTTCGTGGCAGGCAGGGAATTCCTGGGCAATGCATCGCCGGGGGCGGCCGAGGCTCGCGCCCGGAATGCGGTCACGAAAGCGCGTGAAGATGAGGTGGCCGCGCCAGCCAGGAGAAGCGTGGCCAGGTTGCTGACCACTCGAGTGGCGTTCCTGATCTATGGCTTCGTGCTGGGCACGGTGCTGGCGCTGGCGCTGCGTTGGCCGAAACCCTAAGACGCCCGGCGCGTCATTTCTAACGACCAGCAGTGTAACGACCACTCGGACGATCTGGTAATACAATCGATTTGTGCCCCGGACCTGTGCTTAGAACATCTTGTGCTTAGAAGCAGGCAATTTGGCGCTTACGAGGTGATCCGCAAGCTTGCGCGCGGGATGACCGACGTGTACCTGGCCTTCGATACCGGCGCCAACCGGCAGGCAGTATTAAAAATCGTTGAGGAATCACCCGATCCACTGACGCAATTGATCCTGGAAGCCGAGCGGCGCGGGGCTGACTTGCAGAGACAACTGCACGACGCCGATTCGCGCGTGATCGAGGTCTACGACTACGGCAATGTGGACGGATTCTTCTTCGTCTCCATGCAGTACATCGAGGGCCGCACGGTGGCCGAGATTCTGAAGCAAGAAGGACCGATCGAACCTACTCGCGCGGCGCGATTCGCGGTCGAAATCCTGAGCCAGCTCGATAAGCTGCATTCATTTCAGGCGGTGATCGATGGCCAGCGGCGATCGGTGGTTCACGGGGACATCAAACCGTCGAACATTCAGATTGGAACCAACGACGAAGTGCGGCTGCTGGATTTTGGAATCGCGAAATCGCTGACGTTCACGCATAGCCGCACCCACTTAGGCCTGGGGAGCCCGAGCTATTGTTCGCCCGAGCGATTGAGCCGCGGTCAAGTGGACCGGCACGCGGACTTGTGGGCGGTGGGGGTGACGCTGTACGAAATGGTGGCGGGCGTGCCGCCGTATCAGGCGCAGGATACGCGGAAGCTGGAGGCGCTGATCCAGTCGCGACGTCCGCCGCGAGCGCTACCGGAGGGCTGCCCGGCCGCAATGACAGCGATTCTGCACAAGTCGCTGGCCGGCGATCTGCACCAGCGTTACGTATCAGCCACGGCGTTTGAAAGCGACTTGACCCTGTACTTGCAGAACCGGCCGACCGTGGCGGAGACGGAGCGGCGGGTTTCGTGGAAGAGCAATCCCACCGTAGAGAAGCAGCGTTCGCCATACATTCCCCAACGCGTGGCCAGTATGGCTGAAACAGTTCGGCGCAGCGTGCTCAAGCTGAAGCCCGCGCGCGCGCAAAAGATCGCTTCGGTGATGAGCATTCTGGTGGCGCTGTGCTGGGGTCTGTTGGCGGGTCTGATGGTGTGCGTGCCGCTCGGTTACTACTATCGATTCTGGCGCGACAGCAATCCGTTGCGCCGCAACCTTGACTACTCGCGCGCTAGCGTCGGCGAGATCAATCGGGATTGGGATTTGCTGCAGCGCGTCCAAAGGCAGAATGCGTTTCTCGGTGGGCTGTCGCCTGCGAATCATCTCGAGGCCAGCGTGCGGGCCGGTCTCCTACAAGCTGGCAACGAGGTGATCGAAGGCTATCGCAACAACTCCGATCCACGCATAGAGGATTTCGACTGGCCCAAAGCCGCGGTTTGCTTCTCACATTTGATCGAGCTGGATCGCAACGATCGAGCGGCGCAAGGGAAGCTGGCGCTGTGTCATGGTTACGAAAATCTGGAGCACGCCGAACACCAGGCGCAGACTGACTTCCAAGCTGCCGTGTCGCTCATCCCGCAGTCGCCCGATCCGCACCTGGGGCTCGCGCGAATCTATGTTTATTCGCTGAAGAACATCGGCAAGGCCATGGCGGAGTTGCACGAAGCGCAGCGTTTGGGATTTGAGCCGGGTCCGCGCGAGGCGGAGGAAGAAGCCGACGGTTACCGCTTCCGCGCGACCGCGGAGTTGGAGCAGGCGCGGCATGATGGTCCGAAAAACCCAGCGGCTGAAAAGCGCCATTTGCGATTGGCTGAACGCGATTTCGATCGGGCGCGCCAACTTTATGAGCCGATCGAAGGCTTCTCTAATGTGAGCCTGGCACTGCGTCAGGTGGACGATGACGATCGCGCGCGCCAAGGGCTGGCCGATGAGCTGAACAAGAGACCCAAGCCGAAATCGAAATCAACGCAACGGGCGCGGCGGACTAGCCGGACTGGCGGGAGGACCGCGCATTGGCAGTAACCAAGAGCTGGGAATCGAAAGTTCTGGCGACGGGGGCCAGAGGTGCCGCGGGCGCCTCGGTGGAAGGATCGGTTGGCGCGAGTTCGCGTGGCTTGCCGTAACGTCGGTGATCGTCGGCGTGGGATTGCTGCTGGTTTATGTCGCGAAGACGCGGGAATTTCCGGCGCTTTCGGGGGCATTAGCGCGGGGCGAATTGCTGGACTTGAATCAAGTGAGCAAGCCGGAACAGTTACTACCGTTCTTGCAGGTTTTCCCGGATGATGGCACGCGCCAGATGGTCGCCGGCAAGGTGTTCGACTATCTTGAGACTGTGCACGCTAACGGGGGAGCCCTGCCAAATGTCGGGGCTTTGGCGCGACTGCGCGCGGCGCCCCACGTGCCTTTGCTGCCTTTTGCGAAGTTGAAGCCGGCGTTTGTGGTCCGCACGCCCGCCGAATTTCAACAGCAGTTCTTGATCTGGATCGCGGTGTACTTGGCCGCGTTCTACGTAGTGTTTCTTATCTGGCGTTGGAGCGCGTTTCGCGGAGACTTCGCTCTGCTGCCTGCGATTCATCTCATCACCGGCATCGGCCTGGTTCTGGCTGTGAGTTTGCGCGATCCGCTGAGAGATACGCTTGAGTTCAGTAAATTCGCGTGGGGCGTGGCACTGGGGTGCGTGGTGATGTTGTTGCCGTTGCTGCGCATTCTGAACTACCAGCGTTTCGCGGCTTGGTGCTATACACCGCTGTTCGCGGCGCTGGGGTTGTTCGTGCTGTTGATGCGATTCGGGTCAGGGCCCGGTGGGAACGACGCGAAAGTGAACCTCGGGCCATTTCAGCCGGTGGAAGTTATCAAAATCCTTCTGGTGTTTTTCCTGGCAGGCTACTTCGCGCGGAATTGGGAACGGTTGCGCGATTTGCGAGAGAAGCGCCTGGTTCCGCGCTCACTGCGCTGGATCGGACTGCCCAGGCTCTCGCATGTGCTACCGGTGATGGTCGCAGTGGCGCTGGCGCTGGCGTTTTTCTTTTTGCTGAAGGACCTGGGGCCGGCACTAGTCATAGGATTTCTGTTTCTCGCGATGTTCTGGATAGCGCGCGGGCGCGCTGGGATGGCGGTGCTCGGGATCGTGTTGCTGGTGGGCGGTGTGGCTGTCGGATACCACTTGGGTAAGCCAACTACGGTGGTGGACCGCATCAACATGTGGCTGTCGCCGTGGAACAACGATGTACACGGCGGCAATCAATTGGCCCATTCGCTGTGGGCCTTCTCCACTGGCGGCACGTTCGGCTCGGGGCCTGGATACGGGGATCCCGCGATGATTCCGGCGGGCCACACCGATCTCGTGCTGCCGGCAATTGGCGAAGAGTGGGGATTCTGCGGCGTGGCCGCGGTGCTGCTGTTGCTCGGATTCCTGGTGTGGCGAGGAATGCGGATCGGACTGCGCGCGCCGAATGAATACGGAATGTTTCTCGCGTTCGGTTTATCGGCGCTGATCGCGTTTGAGATGCTACTGATTTCGGGCGGAGTGTTGGGCGCGATTCCGTTGTCGGGCGTGGTGTCGCCGTTCTTGAGCTACGGCAACACGGCGATGCTCGCGAATTTTCTGATCTTCGGGATACTGGCGGCCATTTCGAATCACGGCCGTGACAGCGTGGTCGTGGACTGAGCCATTCCGGCGGACCGTGCGTCCGGCTGGAATACGCGCTCGGGATTGCGGCCGCGACACTCGCGGGGTTCGCGGCTTACTATCAAGTGGCGCGGGATCAGGATTACCTGGCGCGCGAGGCCAAGGTATTCGAGGACGACGGAGTCAAGCGCCCGCAGCGCAATCCGCGGCTGAATTCGCTGGCGCACGAGATCCGGCGCGGAGACATTTTCGACCGCAATGGCGTGCTGCTGGCAACCAGCGACTGGAGCGAACTGGAGCAGCGGCGCGATCAATACTCGAAGTTCGGAGTTTCCATCGATAGCTGCATGTTCCAGGCTCGACAGCCGGCATTATCCGTTTGGCCCGCTGACCGCGCATGTCTTGGGTGATTTGCGCACCGGCGAGAATTTTCACGCGACGAATGCATCGCTGATCGAGCACGATTCCAACGTCAAGCTGCAAGGCTTCACCGATTATCGCGAGCTGGCCCCGCTGATCCGCTATCGGCATCATCCAGGAAATTCGGGGATCGAGCAGCTGATGGCGCGCGACCGCAGCGTCACGTCGTCGATCGATATTCGTCTGCAAATGCGCGCGGCGAAGGCGCTCGAAGATCGATTGGCGAAAGCGAACAAAGATGAGCGGCGCGGTGGTGGTGATGGATCCGCAGAGTGGTGATGTATTGGCATTGGTGAGCGCGCCGTCGGTGCCGGCCGGATCGCAAGCGACGCGGGAGGAATCTGTTTGACCGCGCGCGTTATGCCCAGTATCCTCCGGGGTCGACATTTAAGTTGGTGACCGCGATGGCCGCGCTGAGGCTGGATCCGGCGCTCGAGAATCAAAGCTTCAGTTGCCGGCGGCTGCCGGATGGACGCGTGGGCGCTATTATTCCCGGATGGCGCAAACCGATTCGCGATGACGTGGGCGATTCCGCGCATGGAGCGCTGACCATGCACCAGGCAATTGCGGTTTCATGCAACTCATATTTCGCGCAACTGGGCGTGTTTTCGGTGGGCGCGCAGCAATTGAGTGATACGGCGAAGCTGCTGGACATCCCGGCCGGCAGCATTGCCGATCTCGAGGCCGCGATGCCATTTGCATCGTATGGCCAAGGGCCGGTGCTGGTGACGCCGTTCAAGATGGCGCGCGTGGCGGCGACGATCGCAAATGCTGGTTCGATGCCGGAGGGACGCTGGGTGATCGATTCGAGCAACGAGCGAAGACAAGCTCCCAAGCAGATTCTGGCGCCGTCGCTGGCGGAGTTTCTCGGGAGCGCGATGCGCTCCGTTGTCGTGGAGGGAACGGGGCGGCGCGCGATGAAGGGCGAGGCGGTGAGCGTGGCGGGAAAAACGGGCACGGCGCAGCTCGATGAAGGGATGCCGCACTCGTGGTTTGCGGGCTTCGCTCCTTATGATGGGGACCGCACCAAGAGCATCGCTTTTGCGGTGGTCGTCGAGCACGGCGGTTACGGCGGGACGACGGCCGCGCCGATCGCACGCGAAATAGTGGATGCCGCGGCAGAGCTGGGATTGGTGACTAGTGGCAAGTGATCGGTGGCTGGTATGAGGATCTCGGAGCTGATCGAGCGCCTGGGGCGGAGCGTGTTTGAAGCGCCGTTTGGAGCGAACGCGCAGGTGATCGGCGAGTCGCCCGAGGTCGCCGAGATTCGCATCGCGGTGCTGGATGAGGTGAAGAAGAAGATCCAGCGGGCGGGCGGCCAGGCGCTTGTTCCCCTACAATGTCGTGCGCGTTGTGATTCGCGCGGCGGGTGACGAAGCGGCAGTGTTCGAGCTGGATTTCTTCCGTCGATTCTTCGATGAAGAAGTGCGCAAGGGATCTGGCCAAGGAGGCTTGCCGGTTTCCGGAAGACCTGCGCGTTGAGATTCGAACGGCGGACGGAGCCGATGGTGACAAGTGGCTTCGCGTTGAAACCGTGGCGGAAGACCCTGTGCCGTCGGTGGAGGAAAGTCCGCGCATGCGCCGGAGTGCCCGGCTCATTGTGGCCGCGGGAAGAGCCAACAAGTCCGAGATTCCGATCCAAAAAATCCGCACCAACATCGGCCGGCTGACCGAGGTCTACAAGGCGGAGGGGCTTTCGCGCCGCAACGATCTGGCGTTCGCCGAGGACAATCCCGTCAATCGCACGGTATCGCGCGAGCACGCGCACATCCTGCACGACAAGAAGACCGGCGAATACCGTTTGTTCAACGATCGCTGGTATCAGCGGGGCAACAAGGCTGAGAACAATTGCGGGCTGTGGATTATTCGCGACGGCATGGGGCAGGAAGTGCATCGTGACGCGCGCGGGACGCGGCTGCTGCCGGGGGATGAGATCCACTTAGGGAAGGCAGTGCTGAAGTTTCAGATCAAGTAAAGAGCGGCTAGACCAAATCGAGGGCCTGCTCGAAATCAGCCATCAAATCGCGCCAGTCCTCAATACCGATGGAGATGCGAACCAGGCCGTCGGTGACACCCGCTTCCGCGAACTCCTGCTCGGTGAAACCGGAGTGCGTAGTGGTTTTCGGATGGCATACCAGCGTCTCCACGCCGCCCAGCGATACCGCGTTTCGTGCGATGCGCAGGTTGCGGAGAAACTCGAACGCAGCTTTCTTGCCGCCGCGCAGATCGATGGACAACATGCCGCCGGGAAAATCACACTGATTACGCGCAATCTGGAGCTGCTCGGGGTCGGTGAACAGAGTGGGATACAAAACGCGAGCGACTTTCGGGTGACTGGCCAGACGAACGGCGATGCGCTCGGCATTTTTGCTGGAGCGGTTCATGCGCAGCATCACAGTGGGCAAGCGACCTTCCAACATCCAGCATTCGTCGGGTTGCAAGATGTTGCCGAACAGATTGCGCTTCGAGCGCATCTGGCGAATCAACTTCGGATCGCGAGCAATGGCCGCGCCGGCGATGAAATCGCTCAGGCCCGATAGGTATTTGGTGGCCGAATAGAGGCATAGATCGGCGCCGAGCTGAAGCGGATGTTGGAAGGTGGGGCCGAGCAGCGTGTTGTCCACCATGACCAACGGTTTGGGATTGCCGTGCCGCGATACCGCCTCGGTGGCGTGCCGGATGTCGGTCATCACGATAGTGGGGTTGGCCGGAGTTTCAATCAGGACGATGGCGAGGTCGCTGGCCGAATGAATGGCAGCGTCCATCTCGCCCGTATGTCCGGCTTCCACGGGGATGCCGCCGATGCCGAGGGTGCTGAGGAAATCCTCGATCAAGTGCTGGGTGCCACCGTAGATGGGGACGGTATAGAGGATGCTTTGGCCGGGCCGCGCAAAAGTGAACAGCGCGGTCATGATGGCGGCCATGCCGGAGTTGAACACCAACGCCGCCTGCGCGCCGGTTTCCAAGGGAACCAACCGCTCCTCTAGGATTTCGGCGTTGGGGTGATTGAAGCGCGAATAGATCAGATCGGGCTCTTCGCCGGAATCGGGTTGCGCCCGCCCGGCCACCAAATCGAAAGCGCGCTCCGCGGCCTCGGGACTTGGAAATACGTAGGTCGAGCTGCGAAACACAGCGGGGCGCGCCGATCCAACCGAAAGGCTGGGATCGAAACCGCGAGTGAGAACCTGCGTGGGTGGGCGGAGGTCCTGTTGATCGGCCATGAAGTGCCTCCGATCTCAGTGTAGCCGCGTTTTAGGACGTGCGGGAAAACATGGAAAGCAGTCCCGACAAAGAGCTGGTCTTTTTGTTGAGGGGCTCTGAGCTGCCAGACAGGCGATCCACCAGCCCGATCATGCTCTTGCCGAAGCTGGTGCTCGGCGCCAGCGGCTTGCCTTCCATCAGCGATTTCTGGATGGCTTCATAATCGGCCGGCAGGATGTGAAAGATCTCGGTGTGGAGAGCGGTCCCGATTACATCTTTGCTCAGGCCGGTGTGGCGATCGTAACGGTTCACAATCAGCCGCAGCTTGTAACGGGGGATGTTGTTGGCGTCCAGATAACCGAGCACGCGTTGCACCGCTTGCAGCGACGTGAGCTCATTGGTGGTGACGAGCAGAATCTCGTCGGCTAGCCGGGCTTGGCTCAGGTTCCAGTCGCCATACACCCCGCCGGTATCGAGCACGACCAGATCGTATGCTTGGCGAGCGTATTCGATAATGCTGCTGGCGTCCTTGAGGTCGCTCATGCCTTCGGTTATCGTTTCGGGCGAAAGCAGGACATCGATGCCGGACCGCGCTGTGATGACGGCTTTCCACAGGTCCGCGTCGATATCTTGCGAGCGCGCCAGAACGTCCAGGAAGCTGTAGCTGGATTTGATCTTCAGCAGAAACGAAAGCGTACCGGCCAGGGGATCGAGGTCGGCCAGCAGAATCCGCCGCTCGCCACGTTTCATTTGGATCGCCAAGTTGCTGGCGATGGTACTGGCGCCGCAGCCACCCTTGGCCGGCACGATGCAGTACACTCTTCCGGGAGTCTTCAAGCGGGTGGGGTTCTGCCGGGCGATCTTCTGGAGCGCAGCCTCCACCTGTTCGGCGGTGAAGGGCTGAATCAAGGAAGTCGCTGGCGCCCTGCCGGAGGCAACGGAGCACCAATTCAGGGTCGTTGGCCGAAAGCACGGCGACGATCGGCAACTTGGCATCGGTTCGCAGCAATTCGGGAATGACGGCCAAGCCGGCCTCGTAAGGTTCCGAGATCTCGATCAGGCAGAGGTTGGGAAGTTGCGACGCCAACACGTCCGCCAACTGGTGGCGTGCGGGATAGGTTTTTAGATCATGGCCCGAAAAGGTTGGCAACAGCTTGCTGAGAATTGGAGCTAACTCTCTGACAATTTTGGAGTTAGGGCAGATGAAGAGAGCCTTCCATGCTCCACTTAGTTTCGGGGTATCAGGCTGCGGCATGGGCGCGCTACGAACATCTCCCGCATGGGAGTCCTACTCAATCAAATCGACTAAGGGTGATGATACCATGAGAGCCTTTGTGTTCCTGATCAACTAAACATTCGAACGCACTCACCGATAAGGCTTAGTTTGGTGCTGAATCAAACTGAGGTCCGCAGTGAGAAGAGCGTACCGGGTGCTAAGAAAACCAACATGAGCGAAGATCACTCGAAGAAATCCGTCGTCGTGTGCGACACTCAACCGATTACGGCCGAAGGGCTGAGAAGCCTACTAGACTCCGCCGGAGACCTGGAGTTCATGGCGTCGCTGAAGAGCCTGGAGGCCGCGACGCAGATGGTGACCATGCGTTCTCCGGATATCGTGATCGTGGACAAGGGCTTCGGCATGCGGGCCGTACTCGATTGGATCCACGATTTGAAGCTGACGGACGCCACGCCCGCCATCACCGTATGGGGCGTTTCTATGACGGAGGCCGAGGCGCTGCGGCTGCTCCAGGCGGGCGCGCGGGGTATTGTCCGCAAAACAGCGGACTTGGAGCCGATTCTGAGTTGCCTCCGCAACGTGGCGTCCGGGCGGAGTTGGATGGAAGATTGCGTATTCCGCGATTCAGCCCGGCAAGAGCGGTATCCGCGCTCGGAACTGACGCCGCGCGAGCGTCAAGTGCTTGAAATGGTGGAACAGGGTTTCAAAAACAAAGAGATTGGGCTCGAACTGGGAATCCGGCCCGGTACCGTCAAGATCCACCTGAAGCATATCTTCGAAAAGACCGGCGTACGCGGGCGCTACGGGTTGGCCATCAGCGGGCTGAAGGAACGCGGCCTGGTTTCGATGGTGAGTTAGAGCTCATCGGCCGGAGCCTTCTGTCCAGCCGTCGCCCAAACCGTAGGGAATGGTGACGAACGGCATCGCTTCCACTTCGTGAATCTTGCCGTCGCGGATACCCAAGCTTCCACGATCATCGCGTTCATCAGCAAGCCTGGGGGATCATCTGGCTTGGCGCCGCGGCGCGTTCCGTCATGAACAAACAGGCAGAAGATGGTGGCCACTCCCTTCTGCTGGTCCAAAATGATCGCGCGGCGCGGCCGGATGTGTTTCATATACGCGAAAATTTTGCTGTCGATTTGGGCCGCGCAGGTGAGCTATAGGGCGCAGGCACCGAGCAAGAGGCGTTTCATCGAAGATCTCCTAGCGCGACACTCATTATAATGGGCTTCATGAAAGCACGCGTATACGTGTCGATGAAGCCGACGGTTCTGGATCCGCAGGGGCAGACCATACGGTCGGCTCTGGCGGGGTTGGGCCACACATCGATTGCGGCTGTGCGGCAGGGCAAATATTTCGAGATCACGCTGGAGCCGGGGACAGATCGCACGAAGGCGGGGGCCGAGATCGATCAGATCGCTAGGGACGTGCTGGCGAATCCGGTGATCGAGGAATACCGTGTTGAGTTTGTGGAATAACGAAATGGCCACAGATAAACGCAGATCAACACAGATTAGTGTTAATCGGCGTTCACCTGTGGCTGAACTTCTTCGTCGTTTTCCAAGTATTCTTCGAACTCCGGGAGCGGTACGTCAAAGTCCCCCGCGATTTCGATCTTGCCCTTGAAGATATTCCACGGAAGTTTCTTTCTATCGCGCTTCTTCACTCGTGCCACAGTTCCATCTTAATCCGCGGGGCGAGCGTCGGCACAGCTAGCGTTCATGGCTTGGTTGGCGACGCATTGCCTTCCAGATCTGCTAGCCGGCCGCGCAGGCTGCCGAGGCCTTCCTTGCTGGAATACCATCCTCTCAAAGTCGGAGGGTGAGTTGCTGGCAGTGCAACACAAAAGTGCTGCAACTCTTCAAGATCAGGATAGCCGAGGGGTAGAGAAATAAAGTCATCCCAGTCCCAATCTCCGCCTGTGCCCTCCAAGAAATCACGTATGCTCTTGATGGCGTATTCACGCGACTCGGCATAATCCATTTTACGAATCATAGAGCCTCACTTTGTTGATCGTCTGGCTTGATCGTTGTTACGCGCGTGAAACCTTCAGCCTCCGACGGCGGGACCAGGCGGCGCGCCATTTCGCGAATGGCTTCTTCGGGAACGATGCGGTCGCGCGCTTGATTGCGGGCGATGCAGGTCTCAACGGGAACGTCGAAGAAGAGGGCTTCGAGTTCCCAGCCGTGGCGCTGTGCGAGCCTCACATAGGGTTTTCGCTCCCAAAGCGTCAAGTGAGTGGCGTCAACATACGTGACCGGACGGCCGGCTGCCGTGCGCTGCCGAACCAGATAGCGAACGACTGCGAAGATGCGGGCGTTCATGGTTTGATCGTGCAGGTCGTCCGCGATGAGGCGGCGGATTTCGTCCGACGAGATCGCGTTCACGCCCAGCTGCGCCAGATAAGTCGACTTGCCGGAGCCGGGGAGCCCGACCGTAATAATCAATTTCACTTAGACCAGATAGCGGCCGGCGGTGAGAAGACGCTGGGCGATCCGGCGGCGCGCTGCGATCGCGTTCACCGGTTCGAACTTGGTGAAGCGCTTTAGCACAGCGAGATTTGTCCGCAAGGAGTCACCCTCCGAGCAGGCTGCGAGAACGTTGCGGGCCGAGCTTTCGACGATCTCCATGGCTTCGCGAAGGAAGACAGCAGAGATATCATTCGAGATGCCAGGCGCGATCTCGTCCCGGTGGAGTTGCGCCAGCTTCCGGGCGCGAAGTTCAACAGACTCCATCACGAAGGCGTTCATCGCAATGTCGGTAATCGACGCCAGCACTTCCTGCTGGTCGTCGAGCGCCGCTCCATGTTTCTGGTACGCAACGCCGAGCGTGAAGAGCGCGGTCTTCTTCGCGTTGTCGACCAGGCCTGTCGCCACGGGGCCAGACAGGATTTCGGCCTGCAGTTTTTTGACAGCCTCGACCAGCGGCAACTGCCCGCGCTGAGCACGTTTCAGCAGCATCCCTGTGGCGAGCAGCCGGTTGATTTCGTTGGTGCCCTCGAAGATGCGGTTGATGCGCGAATCGCGGTAGGCACGCTCGACAACGTAATCCTGATGATAGCCGTAGCCGCCGTGAATCTGGACGGCTTCATCGGTAACGTAATCGAGCATTTCCGACGCGTAGATCTTGATGTAGGAACACTCCGCCGCGAACTCCTCGACGGCCTTCAGCTCGGTTTGCGCGGCATTTGGCTGATCCCAGGAGAAGCCCTCGAGCTGGCTTTGGATGAGGCCGACCACGCGATAGGTTGCCGACTCGGTGGCGAAAATGCGGATCGCCATTTCTGCCAGCTTATGTTGGATGAGGCCGAATTCGGCGATGGATTTTCCAAAGGCCTTGCGCTCCTTGGCGTAGTTGATCGAAACGCGTAGGACTTCCTTCGCACCGCCGCAGGCGAACGCGCCGAGCTTCAGCCGGCCGATATTCAGGATGTTGAAAGCGATGATGTGGCCGCGCCCGATTTCGCCGAGGACGTTCTCCACCGCGACGGGAACGTTGTCGAGAAAGATGGCTGTGGTGGAGCTGCCTTTGATCCCCATCTTCTTTTCTTCGGCGCCGGATGAGACGCCGGGAAATTTGCGCTCGACAAGGAATGCCGTGAATTTTTCGCCGCCGATTTTCGCGAAGATGGTGAACAGATCGGCCGCGCCGCCGTTGGTGATCCACATCTTCTGGCCATTGAGGATGTAGTGCTTGCCGTCGGGGCTCAAGTCAGCGCGAGTGCGCGCAGCCAACGCGTCCGAACCTGCCTGCGGTTCGCTGAGAGCATAGGACGCGACCAGCTCCGCGGTTGCAAGCCTCGGAAGATAGCGCTGCTTCTGTTCCTCGGTTCCGAACAGCAACAGCGGCAGCACGCCAATGCCGCTTTGTCCGCCGTGCCAGGCCGCGTAGGAGCCGTCCTTGGCGATGCCTTCGTCCACCAGCATGGCGGATGTCAGGTCCATCTCCATGCCGCCGTATTTTTCAGGAAGCACCACGGCGATGAGGCCGAGCTCGCCGGCTTTGCGCAGAACCGATACCGCGACGCCGGGCTCCTGATGCTGAATGGCATCGACATTGGGCGCGATTTCCTTGGTCCAAAATTCTTCGGTGGTGCGCGCGATGGCGTGATGTTCCTCGGTGAAGTCCTCGGGCGAGTAGCACTGCTCGGGGGTCGTGGGCTCGATGAGGAACGAGCCGCCTCTATGCTTCGTGGGAGAGATTGTCGAGGATGCCATCGGAGTTGTTCCTTATCAGGTTTTCGAAAATGCCGGCCGCGCCCTGGCCGCCGCCGATGCACATGGTGACCATGCCATAGCGCGTGTCTTTGCGATGCATTTCGCGCAGAATGGTCGCGGTTAGCTTCGCGCCCGTGCAGCCCAGCGGATGGCCGAGAGCGATTGCGCCGCCGTTGGGGTTCACGCGATCGAGATCCAGGTCGGCTTTGCGAATAACGGCCAGCGCTTGGCAAGCGAAGGCTTCGTTCAATTCGATGACGCCGATGTCCTCGGTCTTCAGGCCGGCCAGTGCAAGAGCTTTCGGAATGGCGACAACAGGTCCGATTCCCATGATTTCGGGTGGAACGCCTGCGACTGCGAAACTCACGAAGCGGGCCATCGGTTTGAGACCGAGCTCTTCAGCTCTCTTATTGGACATAACGATGGCCGCGGCAGCGCCGTCGCTGGTCTGTGAGGAATTGCCCGCGGTGACGGTGCCGTCCGATTGAAAGACCGGTTTCAGCTTGGCCAGCGCTTCAAGCGACGTGTCGGCGCGAGGGCCTTCGTCCTTGGTGAAAGTTGCCGTGTGATGCTGAGGCGAGCCATTATCAAGCGTCGTGGATTCGATCGCGACGGGGACGATCTCATCGTCGAACTTGCCTTCTGCCTGTGCGTGCAACGCGTTTCGATGGCTCCGGAGCGCGAACTGATCGGCGTCCTCGCGAGTGATGCGGTACTTCCTTTGCACCTGCTCGGCGGTCAGTCCCATGCCCATGTAAATCTGCGGAAGATGATCCACCATCCAGGGATTGGGCGCGAATTTATTGCCCGCCATCGGGATCATACTGAGCGATTCAGCGCCTCCGGCGATGATGATTTGCGCGCTTCCGGAACGGATGCGATCGGCCGCCATGGCGATGGCTTGCAGCCCCGATGAGCAGAAGCGATTGATGGTGACGCCCGGAACGGAATCGGGGAGCCCCGCGCGGAGAGCCGCGATACGCGCCATATTCATGCCGGATTCGGCCTCGGGCATGGCGCAGCCGAGGATCACGTCGTCGATCTCTTCAGGCGCAATGGCCGGATGTTTTTCGAGCAGGCGGCGAATGACGGTAGCCGCGAGATCGTCGGGGCGCGTGTTGCGCAAGCTGCCCTTGGGGGCTTTGCCGACCGCGGTTCGCAGACAATCGAGAATTACTGCTTCCATAGGGCTGTCAGTTTCGCAGGGCCTTGCCCGTCTTCAGCATATACTGCATGCGCTCCTGAGTTTTCGGATTGCCGCACAAGCTGAGGAATGCTTCGCGCTCGAGATCGAGCAAATACTGTTCGGAGACGGTCTGCGCGCCGGAAAGCCGGCCGCCGCTCAAAATGTGCGCGAGTTTTTCAGCGATGATCACTTCGTAGTCCGTGATGAAGTTGCCTTGACGAGCGGACCATGCCCCGAGCTTCATCAGCGCGTAGACGCTTTCGCCTTGTACCGGAATGGCTGCTGGCGCGGCGGGCGAGTAATTCGGAACGAGCGACAGCGCGAGGGCTTTGGCATCGCCCAGGAGGCGCTCGGGATTCATCGAGATGGAGTCGGAGCGATGCAGCAGCCCAAGTTTGCGGGCGTCTTCCGCGCTGGTGGAAACCTTGGCATAGCCGATCAAGTCGAAGACGCGGAGAGGGTCCTTCAGACGTGCGAGCAGCTCCTTGCAGCCGCCACCGGCCGGGATCACGCCCACGGCAACTTCCACCAATCCGATGTAGGTTTCGGCCGAAGCTTGGGCGCGCGTGCAATGCAGGACGATCTCGCATCCGCCGCCGAGCGCCCGGGAAAATGGCGCCGCGACTACGGGCTTACGCCGCATACTTCAGCGCCATGTTCATTTGCTGAAAGCGCCGGACGGCGAGATCCAGGTCGTCCCATTCGCCCTCCTGTGCCATCAACAGCACCAGCATGAGATTGGCGCCCGCGCTGAAGGTCTCGCCTTCGTTGGCGATGATCATCGCTTCGAAATTGCGGTTGGTTTCTTCCAGGCCAGCCTGCACGCATAACGATGGCGTCTTCGCCGAGCGTGTTCAGCTTACTATGGAACTCGACGCACAGTACGCCATCGCCTACGTCGATCAGAGAAGCGCCGGCGTTCTCGAACACCACGCCATGCGTGCGCTTGCGATCGCGCAGCGTGAAGATGCCGGGCCGCGGCTCGATGGGCTGATAGGCGTTGGACCGGAAATCAAAATATTCCGTCACGGCGCGGCCGCGTGGCTCGGGAGGACGGTAAAGCGCGATGATGCCGCGGGCGAGAGCGTCCTTGATGTGCGCCGGCAACGCGCGATGATCCATCTCCAAACGCGAGACCACTTCCAGAAAACCGATAGCATCCCAGAGTTCGAATGGGCCCAGTTTGTGGCCGTAGCCCCAGCGCATGGCGCGATCAATTTCAACGATGCGATCCGAAATCTCGGGAATCATCTCCGAGCAATAGCGGAAAAGGTCGCTAAGGACTTTCCAAAGAAAACGCCCGGCGCGGTCGTCGGAACGGAGCAGCGTGCGAACGCGCTCGCCGAGATCTTCGATGTTGCGCGCCGCTTCCACCGAAGGAAAGCGCGGCTTCTGAAGCGGCTGGTATTGGAGGGTTTTCCAATCGAGCACCAGGATCTCGCGGGCGTCAGCCTTGCCCGCTTTCTTGTAAAAACCCTGGCCCGTCTTGTCGCCGAGCCATTTCTGCTCGATCATTTTCTTTTGGAAATCCAGCGGCAGAAATCGCTCGCGCCAGGGATCGTTCGGAACAAGCTCGTAAAGATTGGTTCCGACGAAGCCCCAGACGTCGAGGCCAACTAAGATCGAGCAGCCGAAAGCTGGCGCTGTTGGGGACGCCGATCAGAGGCCCCGTGAGCGCGTCCACTTCTTCGATGCTGAAATCTTCCTCCAGCATGACCTTGCCGATGGTCCCGCCCATGAAACTGCCGATCCGGTTCGCGATGAAGTTGGGCGTGTCCTTGGTTCGTACGACGCCTTTGCCCAGGCGCCGATCGGCGAACTGTTCGACATCGGCGAGAATGCGCGGGATCGGTTTCCGGGCCCGGGATCAACTCCATCAAATGCAGATAGCGCGGTGGATTGAAGAAGTGCGTGCCCAGGAAGTGGCGCCGGAAACCGGGCGAGAAGCCTTCCGATATTTTGGCGAGCGGGATGCCGCTGGTGTTGGTGGAGAGGATCGCATCGGGTTTGCGAGTGGCTTCGACTTTGCTCCACAGCGCACGCTTGACCTCGAGATTTTCGACGATGGCTTCGATAATCCAATCGCAGTCCGCGAGCTTCGCGAGATCGTCCTCGAAGTTGCCCGGTTCGACCAGCGCGGTTTTGTCATCGGTAAAGAATCCACCGGGCCGCTGTTTCAGGGCGTTCTGAATGCCTTGCAGCGCGGGCGTGCTGCGCTTGGGTTGTCCCGCTACATCCAGAAGCAGGGCTGGGATGCCGGCGTTGGCGAAATGCGCCGCGATGCGCGAGCCCATGGTGCCTGCGCCGAGAACGGCAACACGATGAATATTTCGCATGTGGGGACTCTACAGATTCACAGCGCTCATGTGCTGCTCGGCATAGCGTGTTCCGGCCGTGCTTCCCTTGGGAAGCAGGCGATCGATTTCCTCGAGCTCGGCCGCAGTCAGCGCGATGTCGAGCGCCTTGAGATTCTCCTCTAATCGCGATCGCTTCCTGACGCCAAAGATGGGAACGACGTCTTCGCCCTGCGCCATCACCCAAGCCAGCGCGATCTGCGCGGGAGTTGCGCCCTTTGCCTGCGCAAGCGCTTCGATATGCCGCACCAGATCGAGATTCTTGTAGAAGTTGTCGCCTTGGAAACGCGGATTGTGGCGCCGAAAATCATCCTCGGGAATATCTTCAGGACGTTTGAATTGGCCGGTGAGGAATCCACGGCCGAGCGGACTGTAGGCCACGAAGCCGATGGCTAATTCGCGAACAGTGGACAGGAGCTCACCCTCTGGATCGCGAGTCCAGAGCGAATACTCGGTCTGCAAGGCTGAAATAGGATGCACACGATGCGCGCGCCGAATGGTGGCTGGCGCGGCTTCGGAGAGGCCCAGATAACGAACTTTCCCCTGCTTCACCAGATCGGCCATCGCGCCAACGGTGTCCTCGATGGGCGTCTTCGGGTCCACGCGATGCTGGTAATAAAGGTCGATTACCTCGACGTTCAGCCGTTGTAGCGAAGCCTCACAGCACGCGCGAACATATTCCGGACGGCCATTCACCCCGAGGAATTTCCCGTCGGGCGACCGCTGATTCCCGAACTTAGTGGCGAGCACCACTTCGTCGCGACGGTTTTGAATCGCCTTGCCGACCAGCACCTCATTCTTGAACGGGCCGTACATATCCGCGGTGTCGAGAAAACCCATCCCGCGATCGAGAGCAAGGTGAATGGTCGCGATGGACTCGGCATCGTCGGTCTTCCCGTAAAAATCCGACATGCCCATGCATCCCAATCCCATGCGCGAAACGTTCAGTCCGAGCGATCCCAAGGCTACTTGCTGCATCGTTGACGATTATACCGAACAGTGTTTCGTACACTGGGTTTTCGTGCGAAAGCAACGCGACTTCATTGCGGGTGTGGTCTTTACGGCGGTACTGATTATTGCCGGCGGCTTCCTGGCTGTCGACGCCTTTCGTCCGTCACCTTTGCAACACGCCCTCATGAACGTGGAGGGCATCGTAGCGCTGAGCTTCATCGCCGTTCTATTTGTTCGTAGTTCAGGATCCGGGGGTACGACAAGTACGGAAGGTTTCGATGCCTTGCATGTGGCCTGGGCAATGGCCGCGATCATAGTCGTGGTCGGCTTGGCTTTCGCGCCGATTCTGCGGGCGCCGTTGCTTTACGACGACTACACGCACATCACGGATGCGTCCCGATTCACGTGGCGCTCCGTTGCACAGCAGTTTGGGCCAGTCGCCGGGCGCGGCCTGTTTTTCCGTCCGGTGGGCTTCTTCTTTTACTGGTTGAACTATCTCTGGGCGCGAGCGAATCCAGTCTGGTGGCACGCCAGCAGTATCGCGCTGCACGCAATTTGCAGTTGTCTGATGTACGCACTGTGCCGTGAAGTTCGTTTATCTTGGCCGGCAAGCCTGGGAAGCGCGGTTCTTTTCGTACTCGACGGCGTATCGGCCGAAGCTGTGGGGTGGATCGACGCACGCTTCGACTTGATGACAACCGCGCTGTTGCTCGGGAGCCTCATCTTGGTGTGCAGGTACGCGGCGACGGCCCGGATTGCCTGGCTGGTGGGCGCTCTGGCGGCCGGAACCTGTGCCATGCTTTCCAAAGAATCGGGATTTTGTTTGCCCTTCCTTATCGCAAGTCTGGCGTTGTTACGAGAGCGCGCGGACTGGAGACGAATCGGACGCGCAGCGAGTTTCGCCGGGGCCCTGGCTGTCCTGCTGTTTGCATATCGCTGGTGGGCGCTCGGGGGAATCGGTGGATATTCAGGTACGGCAGGAGGGCTCAACATCGTTCACTTCAACTTGGTTCGTACCGTGGACGCATTACTCCTGCGGCAATGGGCCGTCCTGTGTTTTCCCTTCAACTGGTCCGAGCCGGTTAGCCCGATGCTGCGGGCCGGGCTGGCCGCGATTCCTTTTCTCCTCGCTGCGTGCGTGTGGATGGCTCGACTGCAGCGCCGTCAATTGATCGGTTGTTGTGCGTTCATCATTGCCGCTGGATTGCCGGTGCAGCATCTGTTGTTGTTCAGTCCCGCCTTGGGCGGCACGCGCATCCTTTACCTGGGAAGCGTGGGATGGGTTTTGCTGTTGGGGTTGGTGCTGGACGCGATCGGCCGGACGCGGCGCGTGGTTGCGGTGGCTGTGGCATGTGTACTTTTGGCGCTGGATGGATGGATGCTCGAGCACAATTTAAGAGTCTGGCGCGATACGGCGGAGTTGGCCCGTTCGGTGTGCGTCGCGTTCGGTCCAGTTGTTGCGAGTGCTCCCGGGCGTGTGGTGGTGCGCGGTCTGCCCGCGATCCGAAGTGGAGCGGTCTTCCTGCACAACGGATTTCCGGAATGCGTAGAGATGAACTCCGGAGTGCCGGCCGCGCGGATTCAAATGCAGGACCTCGGCGCGGAACCTGGGGTGCGAGAGTTCGTATGGAGCGAAGCGCACGGCCGCTTGGAACAAGCCGCCGGGAGGTAGTAAGGCTAGCCCACTGGGACTTCCGGCTCGGGCGCGTGATGGCGCGCCGCAAGGGCACGTCGCGCAGAGCCAGGTGGAGCAAAATGGCCAGCGACATAATAACGGCGCTGGCGAAAAATATGTGCTGCAATCCATGGAGCAGAGCAAGGCGTACATTCGCGAGCAGCATCTGTAAGACCCGTAGACCGCCTGGGGAAGTTCCGAACGCGGCAATGAGCTTCGGTCGCATCTGGCCCAACAGAAGCGGATTGGAAAACAGCTTTAGCGCGGCTGGGGGCGTGTCGGCTGGAATGCCTGCCATCAAGTCGCGATGGTACCCGGTGAGCAGCACACTTCCGAAGATCGCCACGCCCATTGTGCTTCCGATCGAGCGAAAGAACGCCGTAGAAGCGGTAGCCGCACCCATGTATTTCCTCGGCGCAACGTTTTGGACGGCTACGGTGTAAACGGGTTGCAGCAGTCCCATACCAAAGCCAGCCACCACCATGGCGACCACCACGTCCATGCGCTGCGTGGCTTCGCCCATGCGCGCGAACAGGATCATGCCGGTGGCGACGAGCACCGATCCCGAGACGGCGGCCAGCTTGTAGCTGCCCAATCGCAGGTTCAATTGTCCGGTGAGGATGCTGCCCGCGACGGCGCCCATCATGAGCGGCGTAAGCAAATTGCCGGACTGCGTGGCCGTTACGCCTAGCACGCCTTGCATGAACAAGGGCAGGTAGATGATGACGCCGAACATGCCCATGCCGAGCAGGAATACGGCCACCGAACACAGGCTGATGATCGGATTACGAAAGAGCGAGAGCGGTATGAGCGGCTCGATGGCCTCGGTCTCGGCGCGCAGGAATACCGCGAGCCACACTGCGGACCATGCCAGCAGAGTCTCCACGCGCACCGAACTCCAGCCGTAATCGGTAACCCAAGTGAGCGCGAGCAGCAGCGGCACGATGCACAGGATGAGAGAGATCACGCCAGCCCAATCCAGGCGTCGCTCGACGCCCTCCGGATGTAGTTCCGGAAATTGGAGGTAGATGGCCGCGATCGCTATCAGGCCTACCGGAAGGTTTACATAGAAGACCGCGCGCCAGGAGAAATCATCGGTGAGCCAGCCTCCGAGCGTCGGCCCGAAAATGGACGCGAATCCCCAGGCGGCGGCGAAGAAGCCCTGGTACTTGCCGCGTTCGGCCGGCGAGAAAACGTCGCCGATGATGGTGAATGCCAGGCCCATCATCATGCCCGCGCCGATGCCCTGGAGGCCTCGAAAAACGATGAGTTGGCTCATCCCGTCGATGGGTAGAAACGTGAAAGTACCGGCCGCGCCGCACAGCGCCGAGGTAAGCACGAACATCGCCGTCCCTCCCAGGAAAAACCATTTGCGGCCGTACATGTCCGAGAGCTTCGCGAAGATCGGGACGGCCAGCGTGGAGGTGAGCAGGTACATGGTCGACACCCAGGGATAGCGGTCGAATCCCGAAAGCTGGGCGATGATGCGCGGTTCGGCCGTGCCGACGATGGTCTGATCGAGCGCGGCTAACAATACCGCCAGCAGCAGCCCGGTCATGGTCGCAAACATTTGCGGACGCGTGAGCCGGATCAGGCCGGACGTATGGAATTTGGGCTCGACGGCGGAGGCGGCCATTCCTAATGTTATCCTTTTTGCCGGTGGCTTTCTTGGCATGACGACGGCGGATGCTTACTTACGCGCAGCGATCGAACAAGCTCGCAAGAGCTTGTCTGAAGGCGGTATTCCCATCGGTTCCGTGCTGGTGCATGATGGCAAGATCATCGGCCGGGGGCACAACTGCCGCGTGCAAACCGGCAGCGCGATCGATCACGGCGAGATGAACTGCCTGCAGGAACGCCGGCCGTCTGTCCGCGCAGGTTTACCAAAACAGCACCATCTACTCGACGCTTTCGCCGTGTCCGATGTGCAGCGGCGCCATCGTGCTGTACAAGATTCCGCGCGTGGTGGTCGGCGAGAACCGGACGTTTCTTGGCGCGGAGGATTATATGCGCAGCCAGGGCATTCAAGTGGATGTGATCCAGGATCAGGAGTGCATCCAAATGATGACCGATTTTATCCGAGCGAGCCCTGCGCTATGGAACGAGGACATTGGAGTTTAGGATGAGCGGAGCAGTGCAAATTTTGAATCGGGCCTTGCTCGACGATTTGATCGAGCGCGCGCGGCGATCGCCCAGGCTGCGCATCAATCACAACTTCCACGCGTCGATGGAAGAAAACCCGCATCGCTTTCTGAACGTGATGCTGAAGGGGACTTATGTCGCGCCGCATCGTCATCTGGATCCACCGAAAGCCGAATCGTTTGTGATTTTGGAGGGCGAGGTGGCGTTCTTCATCTTCGATGACTCAGGAAATGTAGTCCGGACGGAAGTGGTGGGCCGCGATCCTTTGGGGATCGACCTTCCAGTCGGCGTCTGGCACACGCTAACGCCGCTGTCGGCGCACGCCGTCTGTTATGAAGTGAAGCCGGGGCCGTACTCCGCCGCGAACGACAAAGACTTCGCTCCCTGGGCGCCGCGCGAAGGCGATGCAGGCGTGGCGGCGTACCTCGAGAGCTTGTTGGCGAGCGTCAAAAACAAATGTGCTTGATCAAATCCACCAGCGCGTGCAGGCCCGCCGATGCGAGGATGCTGGAGCTCTTTTCGAAAACCTTGCCGTAGGCGATGCCGGCGATGGTCGCAAGAATCATGTAGCGCCAGTTTGGAAGCGGCTGGGGTCCATTGTCGAGATGCGCGCATCCAAAAATAAACGCGGCAAGCAGCAGCGTGCGCGTGCTGGTTCCGAACCGTCTGTGCGATGGAATTCTGGATCAGTCCACGGAATAGGATTTCTTCCGGAAGCGCGGTGGCAGCCAGGATGATCAGATACTGCGATCCAATGTGCGCCGCTGACGGCTGCGCGGGCAGATGAAATGGCGGCAGGAAGCCGATCGCGCGTCCCAGCACGATCAACACTGGCGCGCAGGCCGCAAAGCCGATCAGCAGGTTGACGAGATCGCGGCCCGATCGCGGAAGGTTGATTTTCATCCCGGAGAGCCGCCGGAACAGCAGAAATATCGAGAGGGCGAGCAGAATGGAAACGGCGTAGGCGGCCAGATGCAGCGTGCTTCGCGCCTGCTACGGGAATCCATTGATGACCGACGGAAAACTCCAGTGGAAACCACAGCAGCGCGATGATGACGAAATCGAGCCAGGTTGGCGGAGGAGTGTCGCGCGCCAGATACGCTACAGCCGCAGGCAGGAACGTATAGGCCAAAATCAGGCCCGCTAACGGAATGCTGAAGGCACTCAGATGAGCCGCCAGTGCCAGGAACGCCGCGGACAATACGGCCGGAATCGCAAACAACAAGGGGGCCTACTTTTGTTTGAGGCTTAAGCGCCTAGAATTTCGATATACCGCGCCACCGCCTCGATGCCACGGAAGAAATTCGGCAGGTACAGTTTTTCATTCGGCGCGTGCAGATTGTCGTCCGGCAGGCCGAAGCCCATCATGACGCTTGGAATTCCCAGGTCCTTATCGAAGGCGGCGACAATCGGAATCGAACCGCCCGAGCGAATGTACACGGTCTCCTTGCCGAACACCTGCTTCATCGCCTCGGCGGCAGCCTGGATGAACCGATTGTCCGGATTCACCAGCGAAGGCGGCGCTTTGTGGATCAGTTTGTATTCGGCCGTCACGCCTTTGGGACACGCCGCTGCCACGGCCTTCTGCAATTGCTTGGCAGCCTCGTCGGGATTCTGATCGGCCACCAGCCGCATGCTCAGCTTCGCCACGGCGCGGGCCGGGATCACCGTCTTGGCGCCTTCGCCGATGAATCCGCCGCGAATGCCGTGGACCTCAAGCGTCGGCCGCGCCCACAATCGCTCGAACAGCGGGATCTCAGGCTCGCCCACCAACTCCTTCACGCCGACTTCATTCTTTGTATAGTCGACCTCATCGAACGGAAGCCGCGCCCAGGCAGCCCGCTCCTTGGCGCTGGGAGGAACCACGCGATCATAAAATCCCGGAATTTTGATGTGCCCTTCGCGATCCTTCAGCGCAGTCAGAATCTCGGCCAGCGCCATTATTGGATTCGGCGCCGCCCCGCCATACACACCCGAGTGCAGATCGTGATTCGCGCCTTCCACCACCAGTTCGCCGTAAATGATGCCGCGCAATCCCACGCAGATGGTGGGCAGCTCCGGCGCAAACATTTCGGTATCGCAAATCACGGCCGCGTCGGCTTTCAATCGCGCCGGCTTGCTCGCCACATAGGCTTCGATATGTTCGCCGCCGACTTCTTCTTCGCCTTCAATCAAAAACTTCACGTTGATTGGCAGGCGACCGTGCTGCTTCAGCAGACCCTCCACTGCTTTGATCAGGATATAAGTTTGCCCCTTATCGTCGGCCGAACCGCGCGCATAGATATTGTTGTTGCGGATGTCGGGCTCAAAGGGCGGCGACTTCCACTCGTCCAGCGGATCCGGCGGCTGCACGTCATAGTGCCCGTAAAACAGCAGAGTTGGCTTGCCCGCGGCGCCTAGCCATTCAGCATAAACCAGTGGATTCCCTTCGCCTTCGATCAACTGTGCCTGCTGTAGGCCTGCCTTCTCGAGTTCACGGCGAACAAAATCGGCCGCGCGCTGGATGTCCGGCTTGTGCTCGGAAAGCGTGCTGATGCTCGGAATGCGGAGGAAGGTTTTCAGCCCTTCGAGATAACTGTCGTGGTGCTGCTCGTAATAGTTCATTACTTTGCCGTCCGCCTATTTCGCTACTATGCCGACTTGGCTGACGATGATTCCCAGTTGACGGATATCCGGACCCGTTGGTGGCAGGGTGTGGTCCACGGCGAAATCGATGCGCACGTCCGAGCCGTCCAGCTTGTCGGCGGGAATGTCGCGCTCGTAGGTGTACGATCCGGCCTTGGCGAATGTTTGTGGAGCGAGCTTTAGGCCCCCGACCGAACAAGAAAGCTCCACGAATTGCGAATGTTGGATTACCGGGTCCGGCACTGCCAGATGCATGACCAAGTGCCCGCCCCGTTCGGCTGAGTGCGGCGGAGGATTCAGGGTCACGGCGAATTGCTTGGAGGTCCAGCGCCAGGCGCCATCCTCGATATCGTAAAAGCCCGATGTAAAATGGCTGGCGACGGTCGGATCGCTGGCAAAGATCGTGCTCGCTATTTCCCCGGGTTTGTGGCGGCGCCGGCAGCCTCCGGACAAAAACAGAACGGGTAGCACTACTGTCAGAATCAAAGTTAAGTAGATGGATCGCATGTTTTTGGTGTGCACTATATGGCCGCCCGCGCGCTCAGTCTCCGCACTTCTCGACGTCCACCAGACAACTGTAGAACGTTGGGCCGCCGCCGATGTCGGTGAGCCGGTCGGACGTCAGGGTGTTGATGCTGCGATGGTCGGGCGCGAGCTTGTTCCAGCGGACCGACGGCGCCAGCACAACGCCTGGTCGCACCAATCCAGCGGAGGGGCCGTTCACACCGGCCACCAGCGTGCAACTGCCGCGATCGTTAAAGACGCGGACTAGATCGCCGTTGCCGATCCCGCGCGGGCGCGCGTCGTCGTCGTGCAGGAAGACGGTGGACGTCTGGCTCTGTGCCGGGCTCTCGTTGCCGAAGGTCGAGTTCATGCTGTCGTGGCTCTTGGACGAAATCAGCTCCAGCGGAAAGCGCATGCGCAACTCACGGGCGCCCAGCCGCGACTCCACTGGTGGCTGGTAGTCTAACATCTCCGCGCCAAACTCGCATTTGCCGGAATTCGTGCCAAACCCGCCCTGTGCGAACGGCAAATACGGCTCGGAGCCCGGCGCAACGTTCAACCGTACGGAATGCTCGCGCTCCAGCCGTTCCAGCGTGATCCCCTGTAAGAACGGATGCCCCGAAGCGAGCAACGTGCGGAGCATGTCGTCTTCGGAATCATGGAAGCAGGCATCGTCGAAGCCCATGCGCTCCGCCAGCAGCCGGAATACTTCCACGTTCGATTTTGTTTCGCCTGGCGCGGGCAGCGCCGGCCGCGCCAGCTGCAAATGGTAATGCCCGTAGGCCAAATAGAGATCGGTATGTTCCAGGAACGTGGTTGCGGGAAGCAAGATATCGGCGTGATCCGCAGTGTCGTTCTGAAACTGTTCCAGCACCACCGTGAACAAATCCTCGCGCCGCATTCCCGCCAGCACCAGATTCTGATTTGGTGCGATCGATGCCGGATTGGAGTTGTAAACCACCAGCGCTTTTACCGGCGGCGCATCTAATTGCGTCAGCGCCTTGCCCAACTCGCTCATGTTGACGATGCGCGCTTCGCGGCCAAGCGGCGATCGCTGTTGAAGTTCGGGCATTTCCAATCCGGCCTTATTGAACCGAAAGGCTTGACTGGTAGATAGCTGCAGGCCACCGCCCACTTCGCGCCACGATCCAACCAGAGCCGGCAGCGCCGCAATGGCCCGGGTGGCCGCTCCGCCACGATCGCTCCGCTGGACGCCATAGTTCAGCCGGATCGCGGCCGGTCTTGTCGTCGCGTATTCACGGGCGAGCGTTACGACGTCCTCTCGTGGAATACCAGTGAACGCTTCCACTCGCTCCGGCGGATATTCGCCCGCCCGCCGGGCCAGCGCATCAAACCCGTTGGTGTAATTCGCCACGTAATCCGCGTCGTGCAGTTTCTCGCCGATGATCACGTGCATCAGTCCCAGCGCGAGCGCCAGATCGCTGCCCGGATAAATCGCGAAATGCTTGTCCGCCAGCTTGCCGGTCTTATTGCGAATCGGATCGATGGTGTAAAACCGCGCGCCGTTCCTGCGTGCCTCGACGATGAATGGCCACAGGTGCACATTGGTGGCGAGCACGTTGGCTCCCCAGGCGATGATCAGCTTGGAGTGGCGAAACTGCTCGGGCTCGGTGCCGTACTTAAAGCCCAGCGTTTCCGTCAAGCCCGCGCCTCCCGCCGATGAACAAATGGTCCGATCGAGCCGCGAAGCCCCCAGCCGGTGGAAGAACCGCCGGTCCATGCCGCCGCCATTCAGCAATCCCATGGTTCCGGCATAGCTGTAAGGCAGAATCGCCTCCGGTCCATGGTGGTCCGAAACCTTCTGCAACCGTTCGGCGATGGTATCCAGCGCCTGGTCCCATGAAATCCGCTGGAACTTGCCCTGACCTTTTGCCCCGACGCGTTTCTGGGGAAAGAGCAGCCGGTCGGGTGAGTACTCCCGATCCAAGTAGCGCGCCACCTTGCCGCATAAAAATCCGCGCGTCACCGGATGTTCCGGATTTCCGCGTAAACGGCTGCCTTTGTCGTTATCGACATCGATAAGCAGAGAGCAGCAATCGGGACAATCCAGCGCGCAGACGGAATGTCGGACTTGCGGCATGCTTTCAATTATAACGTTCAGCGATTCTACGTCTACCCGCGTCGCTGTAACCTGCGTCTAGCGCGCTACGTCGGTTGTCATATGGCTGGTACTAAAGGGGCGCTTTCTAAGTGGAATTGGCGATCGCGCGCGTGCCTTTTGGCGTTACAATGTGATTGAGAAGCGTCTGAGGAGTCTGCATATGCGTTGCCTCGTTCCCGCGGTCTTGTTGTTGAGCTCCACTGGTCTTGTCTTTGGCCAACACGCAGGCGGGGGCGGCAGCGGTAGCGGGCGGGGTTATTCGCGAGCGTTCGCTAATCCTGGCCGAGCGGCCCATCCTCTTCACGGCGCCGCGGTGATCGTTCCTTATCCGGTATTCTACGGCGGTTATTATGGCGGAGCCAACGGCTACTACGATCCTTCCGCCGCCGGCTACGCACCCGGCTCCGGTTCCGCATATGTTGACGATGGTTCGCAAGCCAACGGCCCCGGAATGCCGTCGGTGGTGATCAACCAGAGTTTCGTCCCACAGCAGTCCAATCCTCAGGTTCGCGAATACAACGGCGACCAGCCGCTGCCCCAGGATCAATCCGGCATGAAACTCTACCAGGCGCCGCCATCGCATCCGTATGCGGACGCGCAACACGCCTCGAACAGCGGCCAACCCACAATCTATCTCCTTGCCTTCCGCGACCATACTATCGTGCAGGCGCTGGGCTATTGGATGCAGGGCAGCACGTTGCATTACGTCAGCGCTGAGCAGACGCTCAATCAAGTGAGTATCGACTTGGTGGATCGCGATCTGTCACAACGTTTGAACGACGAGCGCGGGTTGGATTTCCGCCTGCCGCAGCCGAGGTAACGAGAACCGCTCACTCAGGCGCGAGGCACAGCTTCCGAGTCGTGATCGTCAGGGAGCGTCTGTAAATACCCGAATGAACTCGGCATCCCCTTCCAGGAAATCGTAATTGCCCAAGCTACCGCGCGCCGCCCACGCAATCTGCTCGAAATCCAGATTCTTCGGCTCACCCTTGAACCCGGTCACGCGATAAAAAATCAGCAGGATCGGCGGCCGTTCCGGGTATTGGTATTCGTAGCGCATGATCTCGTGGTCCACCTGCGCTCGGATCGCCAATTCCTCTTCCAGTTCGCGCACCACGGCTTCTTCCGGCGCCTCGCCCGGCTCTACCTTGCCGCCCGGGAACTCCCACTTCAGCGGATGCTGGCCGGTCCGCTTGCGCTGGGCAATCAGGATGCGACCGTCCTGCTCGATCACCGCCGCCACTACAGTGGTCATAATGAGAACGAGCCCCCTTGTACAGCGAAGCCTTCCTCGATCATTTCAAGAATCCGCGCAATGTGGGTGAACTCGCTCCGCCCGCCCTTACGGTGGAGATCTCAAATCCGGCTTGCGGCGATATCCTGCGACTTTCGGCGCGGTTCGAAGACGGCCGCGTTGCCGAGGTTCGCTACAAAATCCGCGGCTGTACGGCGTCCATCGCCAGCGGCTCCGCGCTCACCGAATGGATGCTCGGGAAAACGCGGGCCGAGCTCGCCGGGCTCGACACGGCGGCTATTGAATCTGAGGTCGGCGGCCTGATACAGGAATCCAAGCACGCCGCAGTGCTGTGCGTGGACGGAGTGAAAGCTCTGCTGCAGGCGAGGCCCTAGCTGGGCCGTCACGGTACCGCAGGGCTATTGCCGGCCTTCTAAGTCCGCGCCATTTTCGATGCAGTGATAACGTTCGCACTTGTCGGGTTTCTGTTGGGTTCCATCGCGGCCGCCGCGCAAGCCCCCGTGCCATTCAAGGGTACGATTTTCAACCTCGGGACCGAACCGGCTCCATACGTCCCGGCAGGCCCGCCGAAGGAGATCGAAGAGACGCCTCCTCCCGCGCCAGGAGTAGCGAAGCCAGCGTCCAGACCAATGGTGGCTACGGCCGTGCCTGGCGTATCACAAAATATTGACCGCCCGGGCTGCTAGCAACGCCACCGTCACCAGCGAGATACTGGCCTGAACCATCATCATCACCTTGGCCCAGCGCGACAACACCGGAACGTCGGTGGGCGAAAACGCCGTGCTGGTGTTGAACGCCAGGAACAGGTAGTCCACAAATCCCGGCCGCCAGTTCTTATCGCTGTCCCAGGGGGTAATCATTTGAGGAAAAAGGAACGCCCCGTCGTCGTGCGATTCTCTTCGGTCGCGTTCGTTGGGGCCGCCTGCGTCCAACCGCCAGTACCATGAAGCGAACACCAGAATATTGGCAACCCAAAGACTCGCGGCGCAGCGCAGAAGCTCTACCGGCGAATCGGCGTGCGAAGGCAGGCGGTGGATCAACAGACTCAGCGACCCAACCATCGAGGCAGTTATGATGCTCAGTACCAAACGACTGAAAATCCGGTTGAGACGATCTTTACCGATTTGGTGGGTCACGATAGTCGGTATAAGCAACACCGAAACAATCGCCAATAGCAGCCACTGCTGCCCGAATCGCAGCGGCGCCGGTATGACGAAATATAGGCCGCCGGTGGCCAGGAACGCAAGTACCGCCGGCCAGCGAGGTTCGCGTTCCCTGGGTAGGGACCCGGCGGGCGCCCGGGGTAAGGCATTCGCCTGAGACATATGGGACAATGTACCAAGCCACCTCCCCATGAAGGTTGTAGTTCAAAGTTCGTCCTTGATCTTTACTGTGCTTTCGATCATCCTGAACGTGCCGATCACTCGCGTAAAACGAAAGCCGGTGGGGCGGGAAGTGACGCGCACTGAACCGAGTGCCGCGACCGGATAGGGCGTGGCGGCTGAAGCCGACCCGCCGCGGCGGCCATAATAAATATAGACACCCAGCGTTAGTCGAACGCTGAGCTTGTAGGATTTTTCGATCAGCACGACAGTAATGGCAATCTCACCTCGGTTCGCGCTCTCTCCGCCTGATGACGAAGAGTCATCGACGAATTCTCGCGATTGCGTCTATTCCTTCGACCTGCACGGGAATCTGATCGAAATGAATGCCGCCTTCGCCGATATCACCGGCTACGATCGCGACGGAGCAGTTCCAGTGAGCCTCAGCCAACTGCTCGATCAGGAATCCTGGCAGCGGTCGCGCGAGCAGGCCCTCGCGTTGCTCGGAGGCAGCGGGACTCAGAATCTGGAGCTCACCGCCATCGCAAAAGACGGTCAGCCAATCCGGATGGAGGTCGTGCGACGCCTGTTGTTTGAGCGTGGCCGCCCGGTGGCGATTCAGGATTCCGGACATCTCCTCTACGACGCTGGGGAAGATTTCCCGAGCCCGCTGGGCGAGACCGGAGCGGAGTTGCCGCCCAGATCCGAGCAGGTGAACCGCTTCGCCGAGCAGTTGAAGCAATTGCACCGGCTCAGCACCACGCACTATGCCACGCTCGATGAGGCTTTTGAGGACCACCTGCGGACCGGTTGCCGGCTGTTTGAGCTGCCCATCGGGTTGCTTCTGCAAGTGGATGGAAGCCACGGGCTGATTCAGGCATCGTACAGCGCTGGGGAGCTCGGTGCCTCGGAGTTCAAACCAGGCGGCACAATTCCGTTGTTGCGGGAAACCCTGCGCGCACACCATCGAAGGGCGGCTCAGGACCGTGACGATGTCGGCCAATGACACGCTGGAGCGGCCCGCGTTCGAGACGTACATCGGCACACCCGTGTGGCTGGGTGCGGAGCTGTTTTCAACGCTGAGCTTCTCATCCCCATACAACGGCGCCGCGCGCAGCTTCTCGTCGGCCGATCGAGAGCTGATCGAACTGATGGCCCGCAGCATCGGACGCGTGATTCTGGAGCACAGAATTCAATCCGAGCGCGACCGGCTCCAGAGCCTGGAGAAAAACCGCAACTGCGTGCTCGAGATGGTGGCCGAGAACGAAAGCATCGAGGCGATCCTGGCGGAGGTCGCGCGTTTAGTGGAGGAGGAGCGCCCGGGAACGCTGTGCTCGTTACTGATTCTCAAGGATGAGGCGCTGGCATGGGCCTCGGCCCCCAGCTTCCCGCCGGAAGCCATCCGGATCTTCAAACCGTTCCGCGTGCTGCGAGGCACCGCTGCCCTGGCGACCGCCGAGGTGGCGCGTTCCACAGTGTTTTGGGAGGACGTTCGCACTTGTCCGTTCTGGGCCGAACGAGGGCACTTCGCCGCGCAGATGGGCATTGTATCGTGCCGCTCCACTCCCATTCTCTCGGCGGAGGGCGTTTTGCTCGGAATCCTGGCGCTGCACTATAAAGAGGGCCAGCCGCACGACTACAGCGACACCGAACTGCTGCAAGCGGCCGGCCGATTAGCGGCTCGCGCGCTCGAACAGCGAGGCCTCAACGAACGCCTGGAGTTCCAGGCGCGGCATGACTCTCTCACCGGCCTTCCCAACCGCTCCTACTTCATGGAGCTCCTCAATGCCGCTTTGGAAGACGCGGGCGAGCGCTCGGGCTACCTGGCCGTGCTGTTCATCGATCTCGATCGCTTCAAACAGATCAACGATATCCTCGGCCATGCCATGGGTGACCGGCTGTTGAGAGAAGTAGGCCAGCGCTTGAAGCGGCTGCTGACAGAAGACGATCTGGCGGGCCGCATGGGCGGCGACGAGTTCATCATCGTTCTCACGCGCCAGCCCGATGAAGAGGCCGCGGCGCTGGCATCGCGCGAGTTCCTGGTCGCACTGCGCGCGCCCCACCAGATTGAAGACAATGAGCTGTTCGTCACGGCTAGCATCGGCGTCGCCATTTATCCGCGGCATGGCAAAACCGTCGCCGAACTGCTGCGCAATGCGGACCTCGCGATGTATCACGCCAAGAACAGCGGCAAGAACGAAGTGGAGGTTTTCCGGGCCGAGGATCATGCTGCCAGCCTGGAGCGCCTGCGCCTGGAAAACGCTCTGCGGCGCGCGCTGGAACACCAGGAATTCGAGCTGCTGTATCAGCCCGTGGTCGGCATGAACGGGAAGGTGGAAGGCCTGGAGGCGCTGCTCACCTGGCGGCATCCCATCTACGGCACTATTTCGCCCAAGCAGTTCATCCCGATCGCCGAGGAAACCGGGCTGATCATCGACATCGGATCGTGGGTGATCCGCAGGGCCTGCCTCGAAGCCGCCAGTTGGCACAAAGCCGGGCACAGCGCTGCCCGCGTTTCAGTCAACGTATCGGCATTGCAGTTTGAACGGCGCGATTTCCTGGAAACCGTGGCCGACGCGCTGGCGTTGAGCAATCTGCCGCCCGGCCGCCTGGAGCTGGAGCTCACCGAAAGCTACATCATGAAGGATCTCCCGCAGGCCGCCGCGCGTTTCGCTCAGATTCGCAAGCTAGGCATCAGCATCGCCATCGACGATTTCGGCACCGGATATTCGTCGCTCAGCTATTTGAGCAAGCTGCCGGTCGATTCCCTGAAAATCGACCAATCGTTCCTACGCAACCTGCAAGAGCCCGAAGGATCGCTGGCGGTGATCCAGAGCATCGTTCGAATGGCGCATAGCATGAACCTCACGGTAGTGGCCGAAGGAGTGGAGACACGCGCGGAGTTGGATCTGGTGCGCGTGCTGGGCTGCGACAAGGTGCAGGGCCACGTGTATGGGCCGGCGCGGCGGCGCGAGGATGTGGAGGCGTTGCTGGCGGCGCACGATTCGCTGGGTCCGCTGGAGCCTTAGTAGGGCGGTCCCCCTGGACCGCGGCCGACGCCCCCGTCGGCCTCATTCTTGTATGCCGGACGAGGGGTCCGGCGCGGACGAGGGCGTCCGCCCCACTCCGGGCTATTCCACGCGCAGCGACAGAAGTCCGGCCAGTTCCTTGAACTCCGCGCTCCACCGTGATTCGCCTGGATACACTTTCTGCAGTATTTCGTAGCAGCGATTCTGCACCTGCCACAAGATCAGCGGAAATGGCAGCGAGCGTGCCACCGCGACACTCTTGCGGAACTTGGCCAGCCGCGGCAAATCTTTGGGATCCTCCAGAAAACTATCCGAGCCCTTTTCGATGTTACGGCGCAGCGTCATCTCCATGCCGGATTGATCCAAGTGGATTTGGGCGATCCGGATCTCTTCCAGTAGCCCTTGAATCACCGCCAGGTCGAGCTCCGGCGCCGCGAGCGCTTGCCGCAGCAAGGCGTTTAATGCCACCTCCGCCGTGGCTTTCAGCTCACTTGGAATCGGCACGCCGCAATCGTTGAGGAAACGCAGGAGCGGAGCCTGATCCTCGTACATCTGCTGGTACACCGACGAGGAATGTTCCACGGTGGATTCCAGCACTTCGGTGAGCACTTTGCGCTGTTCGTCGCGGAACAGATTCTTGACCGAATACATACGGCTGCCGAAGCCCTCGTCCAGGCAACGAATGGTGGCCGCCAGATCCGAACGGCTGAAAGCCTCGCGCGTCGATTTGCCGAGCTCGCGGTAAGCGTCCTCGCTGCCGAACAGCGCCACGCCTCCATGCAAATTGTGATCGCCGAAATGGAGCACGCCGAAAATCAGCATTTCGGAGTTCTGAGTGATTTCCGACGTGAAACGCGCCTTGCCAAAGGCCAGCCGCATCTTGCCTGAGCGCTTCAGCCGGTAGTCCTTGTTGTCCACCGAATAGGAATAAATGCGAGTGCTATCGGGGTAGCTCTCAAACAAGGAGCTCATGGCGTAGTGCGCGCCCAGCTTGAGTAGGTCCACGCGGGCCGGTTTGACGAACATTTCGTAGATGCGCGCGCCGTCGGCATGCCCCGGAAGGTTGCTCTTGGCCAGCGCGAGCTGCTGGACGAACCCCTCCTCGATCCCACCGCCGAATAGTTCGCCGGCCAGCTCCGCCACACGGCCGGCATATTGGATGACTTGCACCGTCTCGAGGCCCGAGAGCTCGTCGAAAAACCAGCCGCAGCTGGTGTACATCAGCATGGCGTGCCGCTGCATCTCGAGCAGCTTCCAGACATTGACGCGGTCGCTCCGCTGGAGGTTCTTGCGCCGGAAATTAGCGGCCGCGAAGCGATCCTTGCTGGCGGGCGACCGGTCGAGTACTACGTGAATATAGTTGTTCCGCGCCGCCCATGGGTCTTTGAAGTAGCGCCTGGCCATTTTCTCATAGCGTGGCGCGATTTCGTCGCGCAACCAGTCCAACGCCGCACGCAAGGGAGCGCGCCATTCCTGGTTCCAGTCCGAATGGCCGCCGGAATTGCAGCCGCAGTTGACGGCCCATCGTCCCACGCCGTGTACACAGCTCCAGGCGGTGTTCTCCAGGATCTCCACATCCTGCGCGGGAGGATGCCGCTCGAGAAACTCGCCGTAATTGGTGACGTTCGCTAACCCGCTGGATTCGATGTGCTCGAGTGCATACGCCAGCGCCATGTCGCCAAACTCGTGATGGTGTCCGTAGGTCTCGCCATCGGTCGCGATGTGGGCCAGCTGTGGGCCTTCCCGCGCATCCGATAGCGCGTCCAACAAACGGCTGGCGAAGCGCTCGCCATTGCTCAGCAAGCGTTCAAATGCGACCGCCTGCGAAACCGGCCCGTCATAAAAGAACAAGTCGATGGCATGCCCCGATGAAAGCTTCTGACGGTAACCGCGCGCTGGATCGATGCGTTGGCCCGTGACGTCGTTTCCGTCGACCGATTTCGCCTGCGATGGCGCGAGGATCGTGAACTTGATCCCATGTTGCGCCAGGAGGTCGAGCGTCTCCAGGTCGACTGCCGTTTCCGGAAGCCACATGCCTTCCGGGTCCCGACCGAAGCGAAAGCGAAAGTCTTCGACGCCCCAAATTACTTGGGTCAACTTGTCGCGCGCGTTCGCTAGCGGCATGATCATGTGGTTGTAGCATTGCGCGAGCGCCGAACCATGGCCCGAGAACCGCAGCGCGCTCACGCGGTCGGCCTCGAGAATCGACTGGTACGTGTCCGGCGACTTGTCCTTCATCCAGGACAACAAGGTCGGCCCGAAATTAAAACTGATGCTGGCGTAGTTGTTGACGATTTTCGCGATGCGGCTCTCGGCATCCAAGATCCGGGCAGCGCTGTTGGGGGCGTAGCATTCCGCCGTCACGCGCTCGTTCCAGTCGTGATACGGCTCGGCGGAGTCCTGGAGCTCGATCGCCTCCAGCCAGGGGTTTTCGCGCGGCGGCTGATAGAAATGGCCGTGGATGCAAAGATATCGGTTTTGGTTCACTGCGTAGGCCCTGTGGAACGCCCTAGCGGTTGGGCTTCACCGTCACCGCGGTGCCGTAACATAGCACCTCGGTCACTCCTTGCATGATATCGGTTGCGTCGTAGCGAACTCCTATGATGGCGTTGGCGCCCATCTGCGCGGCATGTTCCGCCATGCGTTGAAAGGCGTGTGCACGCGTTTCTTCGCAGAGATTGGTGAACAGCGTGATGTCGCCACCGACCAGAGTCTGCAAACTGGCTCCCAAGGTTCCAAAAACCGAGCGGGAGCGGACGATGATGCCCCGAACGATTCCGAGATTCCGCTCAATGGCGTAGCCGTCCAGCGTGAAGGCTGTGGTCACCATGTAGTCGAGCACTGCGGGCGATTGTTCTTCCATCGCGATAAGTCTTGTATTCTAGCATTCGGGCACAGGCGGGTCGCCAAGGGCCGGGTGAGCTGGGGAATGCTGGCTAGCGGTTCATTTCTTCTCTAGTTTAGTGACTCGGTCCGACAGTGCTTCCATCTCCAAATCGATCGCTCTCAGTGCCGCTGTATGGGTTCGTTGGCGTGCCTCGGACGGCGACGCCCATTTGTGGAACTCTGTGAGCAACGAAGTTTCCACTGTCCGGAGTTGCTCCGTTATCCAGTGCTTGTCCTCATCCGTCAAACTCATCGGTACTCCTGTTTGATTTTGACACGTTTCGGGAGCTGCAGTTTATCAATGCGCAGCCGCAAGTTGCATAAGTAACGCTCCGTTTGGCTCAGGAGTAAAGGAGCTGGCTGTCGGATCAGCCGGGGGCCTAAAGGCCAAATTTGTTCATGTTGCCATCGGCAAGCGGGCGATTGTACCAATTGTACCGTCCATCGCTAGAAGTTGCAGTACAAACGAATCGACCCCTGCTGGTTCGATCGGCATACGAAGAGCCACAGATTCGACCTCGCCAAGCGCTTTGCACCCGTCACCTCGAAGCTTGATTTCGACGACCGCGTGACCTGACGAATCCGAACAGTAGAAGCTCATCTTCACCCCGCCGTCGGCATGACTCGGATCAAACGTACCAAGGTCGACCTTACGGGTGTCGCTCACGTTAGATGGGAATCCGCGCAAGGCATGGGCCAGCTCCGACAAGCCGTCGTGGCTCAGGTAGATTTCGGCCCAACCGGAGAAATGTCCATTCGAACAACTAAGCACGGCCTCGATGAAGTCTTGGTAAAGCCAAATGACCTCGAAATTGATCCCGCTTTCAATCGCTCAGGCTAACAATTTCTGCTGCTCATCTTGTTGGAGTACAGCATCGGTTTTAGACTAAACGTGAGATAACCGTTTACGACAATTCCGATAGTTCCCTGAACTGTCCGTTACTATCGCCCAACTTGTCGACAGGCACGCCCAGTTTATTCAGCAAAGTCAGTTCCAGGTTGGCGAGCGGCGTGTGCTCCGGATAGACCAGGTGACGGCCGCCCTTCAGCGTCCCGCCGCCTCCACCCACCAGAAACGTCGGCAGCGGGCCGTGCGTGTGCCGATCGCTGTTACTGATGCCCGAGCCAAAAAGAAGGATCACGTGATCCAGCAGCGAGCCGTCGCCATCCGGGGTGTTGCGCAGCTTCTCGAGATATTCAGTAAAAAGAGCGATGTGATAGCGCTGAATCTTCGCGCATTTTGCCATCTTTTCCGGGTTGCCCTGGTGGTGTGTGATTGGATGATGCCCCTCAGGCACGCCGATCTGGGGATATGGCCTGGCCGTCTGCTCGCGGCCGTACATAAATGTGATCACCCGGGTCAGGTCGGATTGATACGCCAGCAGTTGCAAGTCATACAACAACCGGACCTGGTCCTCGAACTTTTCCGGGATACCGGCGGGCTGAGGCACGTCGGGCAATTCTTTGGAGCTCTGTTCTTCAGCCTTCTGAATGCGCCGCTCCACGTCTCTGAGGGACGCGAGATAGTCGTTCATCTTGCTTTTGTCGGCTGCCCCGAGCTGGCGCTGCAGTTGATTCACGCGATCGCTCACGGAATCGAGAAGGCTTTTGTCCTGGTTGAGGCGTGCCGCGCGAACGCGAGGGTCGGTGCTGTCGCTCGAACCGAACATCCGCTCAAAAAGCACCCGCGGATTATTTTCCGCCATCAGCGGCAAGGTTGGCGTCAGCCAGGAGAGCGTGCTGCTGTAGGCGCAGCTATAGCCTAAATCGCACGAACCCAGCAGGCTATTTTCATCCGCGGTCATTTGCAGCGAGGAAAGCTGAGTCTCGCGCTCAAATGCCTTGGCGGCGATCTGATCCATGGACACAGAATTCTCGACATTGCTGTCCGACTTCTTCACATGCACGCCCGTGAGGTAGGAGCCGCACGCGCGGGAGTGGTCGCCGCCGCCGTCACCGTTCGCCTCCGCCGTATCGCAGAACAGGCCCGTGATAACCGTCAGTTTATCCTTGAAGGGTTCGAGTCCTTTTAATGTAGGCGAGAGCTCAAAATCGGAACCGACGCCCGTCGGCAGCCATTGATCGTAGATGACACCGTTGGGATGGTAGACGACGCCGAATCGGCGTACAGGTTTCGTGGAAGCGGCCGGCGCGAACGCTGGAATCATCGAGTCGAGCAGAGGCAGCGCGACAATCGTACCCGCTGCTCGAAGGACAGTGCGGCGCGAGATGGCTTTCTTGGTTACGAACATCGTCCGATTTTCCTCACTTCCTGGCCGTAGTCACCGAGGCCGGCACTGGTCCCGCAATTTTCATCTGAAATGCCGGGCTCTTTACAATTCCCAGGATAACTGATGACCAACGGTAGTCATCCGCCGCCGCGGAGCGGTCAATCGCGCGGACCGTAGTAGCGTCGTAATATTCCAATCCACGGCCCAGAGCGTACGTCAGCAGTTTGCCGGTTACCGTTGTTACAAATTGCGTTTTCTGCGCCGCTAAAGCCTGCCGCAATTCCCGCGGACCATTGACCTTCGTGCCGTCCAGCAATACGCCGGAGGCGTCGATGGCGTGGCCTGCGTCTGTTGTGCGCCACTGCCCGATGGCATCGAAATTTTCCAGGCTCAATCCAAGCGGGTCCATGCGGGCGTGGCAGCCCGCGCAAGCCGGATTTGCACGGTGCATCTCCAGCATTTGCCGGACGGATACAGGCTTGCCATCTTTATTGCTCAACTCGAGCGCAGGCACGTTGGCGGGAGGCGCCGGAGGCGGCGCACCCACCATATTTTCGAGAAGCCATTTGCCCCGGATGGTCGGGGCGGTACGCGTTGCGTACGAAGTAACGGCCAGCACGCTGGCCTTGCCCAACAGTCCAAAGCGATTCTCATCCGTCAGTTTTACTGGCCGGAAATGGCTCCCATAGACACCAGGAATTCCGTAATGGCGAGCCAGTTGCTCGTTGAGAAATGTCTCGTTCGACGTCAATAGATCCGCCACGCTCGCGTTCTCTTTTACTTGAGCATCGAGAAACATCTCCGTCTCGGTGACGAACGCGGAACGGAGGTTGTCGTCGAACCAGGGGAACTTTGTGCCGTCGGGATTCAGCAGCCAAACGTTGCGAGTCTCAAGCCAGTCCGAGAAGAAATTGTTGACTAGCGATGTACGCGCGCGCGGGTCGGCGAACATACGCGCGACTTGTTGTTCGAGAATCGCCGGCTCATGCAATTTCCCTCGGATTGCCAAGTCCAGTAGCGTGTCGTCCGGAATGCTACTCCACAAAAAGAACGACAATCGCGAAGCTAGCTCGATATCTGAAACATGGTGCACAGCGCCGGGGGCCCCGGCTGCGGGATCGGCCTCAATGCGGAACAGAAAATCGGGGCTCACCAGCACGCGCTCGAGCGCGGCGCGAATTCCATCGTCGAAGGTTCCAGTCGATCGTGCGCGTTTGTAAAAACTAAGCAGGGTTTCGACGTCAGTGCCGTCGGCGGGACGGCGATAAGCACGCTGCGCCAGCCGTGACAAAATCTTGGTCGCGCAGGAAATCTCGTCGGCGGAGGCCTTTTCGCCTGAAATGGCCGGATGGCACACAAAGACCAGCTGGCGGCTCGGCGAATCGACAGGCACCTGGCCCTTATATGGACCGCCGATGAGCAACGACGCAATGGCAATCGGGGAAGTTGGCGTGTCGGATGCGCGACTGAAAAGCGGAAGATGGTCCGGCCCTGGGCCCTCGGGTTCCACATCGTCCGTTTTGAGCATGGTCGCCATCACCTCGTGCGGACCAGCCTTCACCGGCAATCGCACTTGCAGCGGCTCATCGCCCCCAGACTCAGAGTTCCTCGACGTTTTTTCGCCACCCAGCGTCAATTGCCAAACGCGCTTTCCATCCAGCCGGATTTCGAATTGAGTCGGAACGTTCAGGCCGCGGATTACTGTGTCCCAGGTCCGCTGCAGACGCAGCTTGATAACGTATTCCCCATCCACTGGAAAATAATGTCGGGCTGCGACGCCGCCCTTGGACCCCAACGGAAAGTCTTCGCCCAGCCGGTCTGTCTGGCGAAGATAAGTCTGATCGTTCGCGCTGCCCTTCAACGCGCCATAGCGCACAAACGCCGGCGGGATTGTGGAATCACCCACGGCCCGGCGCGCGATGGCCGACGCCGCGGATACGTAGCGATCCAATAAGGCCGGTTGCATCGAAAGCGCCTCGGCATTGTTCTCGAACCCGAACGCCTGTTCATCGGGCGGCAGCATAGCCTGGGCGTCCACGTCCACCGCGATCAGATCGCGCACGGCGTTGGCGTATTCGGCACGATTGAGCCGATGCAAGCTGGCGGCGCGGCCCGGGTTCACATGAGCCGCGGCGGCGCGGTCAATTTCGGATTCGAGGTAAGCGGCAACCGTATCGTAGGTAGCGTTATCCGGGCGCGAAAGTTTCGGGGGCGGCATAGCGCGACTGCGGAGCTTCACAATCACCTTTTCCCAAGTCTCTTGCGAGTTGTAAGGATTCTCCGCGTCGATTCGATCCAAGGCCAGGCCACCAGTCTTAAGCTTCGCGTTGTGACAAGAGACGCAATACTTGTTCACCAGTTCGCGCGCGGGATTCTCGGTGGCAGCGTTTGCCGCAATGGCGGAAATCGCGAAGCAAGCCAGGCCGAGGTAATGAATTTGCCTCACTGCTCCGCCCTGCACTTATTCTGCGCCTCGCAGGGATGCCCCAACTTCGGATCGGCGCCATGCTTGGCCAACAGCTCCGCGCCTTCCTTGTTATAAAGGACACCGCCCAGACGGTCGCCGTCGCCATGCGCCGCGAGATAAGGTGTCACGCCGGCCTTGCTGACCGCATTCACATTGACGCCCAGATCGATCAACTGCGCCAGGAGTTTATTCCACCCGCGATAGCCCGGGCCGAACAAAGCATTCTCGCCAAACGTTGTCTCGCCCTTCGGGTCGACGCCGAGATCCAACAGCAGCTTTACCGTCTCCATCGCTTGGGCCTCCGTGACGGTGTCCTCTCCGATGGAATGGTTCAATCCTGCAGCAGCCATGATGGCCGACGCGTTCGTGGCCGTAAGTATTTTGGGATCGGCGCCGGCGTCGAGAAGAATGTGCATCATCTCGATGTCATTGGCCGAAGCAGCGAGTACGAAAGGCGTCGCACCGGTGGCGTCCAGGTAGCCGCCCGCGAACTGCGGCTGCGGTTTCGTCGCGCGCGCATTCACATTCGCTCCGTGGGCCAGCAGTGCTTTCACCAGCCGCAGCTTGGCCTGGCGATCCGGAATGCCGGACATGGGATCGTCAAAACCGTACACAGGATTCGCGGTGAAGCTTTCCCACTGGCTGGATGCCCAATGTAGCGGTGTAAAACCGGCCGCGATGTTGTTGGGATCGGCGCCATGATCCAGCAAATACAGCGCGAGGTCCACTTGGCCTCGTACCACGGCCACCAGCAACGGAGTGTACCCGAGAGTGCCCTGGCTCTTGGCAATCCCGAGGAAAGACGAAACGCGGTTGGTGCTGCCCTCGGCGGTGTGCGTCAGGATGTTGACGTCGACTCCCGCGGCGGTCAACAACTTTACGCTTTCCAGATCACCGAGGCGTGCCGCAAAGTGAATCGCTGTGAATCCCTGTTTGGAATTGGCCGTGAGATCCGCGTGGGCGTCGATGAGCGCTTTCACGACGTCGGAGTGACGCTCCGCCGCGGCCCACATCAACGCCGTCTGATTCTGCGCCGGCTCTTTTGCGTTCACTGCCGCGCCGTACTCGATCAGCATGCGAACGGCGTCGACACTGCCGCTCTTGGCGCAGGTCATCAGCGGAGTCACGCTCGTGGCTACGGCCGTGTTTGGATTGGCGCCCGATTTCAGGAGCAACCGCACCAATGCGGAATTTCCGTTGGTGCAGGCTTCCGATAGCGGCGTCATTCGGAAGTCATTTATGGCGTTCGCGTCCGCACCGGCGCCGAGCAGAAGATTCGCCGTGTCCAAATCATTCCAATGCGCCAGCCAAAGGAGCGCGGTCGAACCGTCGCTGGATCGGGCATTCACGTCAACCTTCTGAGTCACGAGCGCGCGAACGGCGTTTTGGTCTTGGTTTCTGGCAGCGTCCACCAGTAGCGAATCGGTTGGTTCTGCGGCGTGCGCCAAACCAGGCGCCAGGAGCAGCGTCAACGCCAGCGCTGGCCCGCAGTGCTTAAGGAAGTGATCAAACATCCCGCGCCTCCCAATTGTGGCTCGCAGCCATTATATGAGATTCGAACCTCTCAGGCTGCTGTGATCGCTCGTGGTAGCCTTCGCCGGTATCCTAGGAGTTTTCCGCTGTTTACCCTAGGCGAAATCCGCCGCCTGCCGATGGAGTAACTGAAGACGTCGCGATGGCGCATTTGAAGAGAAATTAATGCGATGTATCTGACTGATTATGCAGCCAGCCATTACCCACGGTACGTCCAAACTTTGGGGCCGCTCGCGCCCGATGCTATATTTTAGACTCATACGTTAGTCCATGCCCTTTCAGATTCAACCGGTTAAAGAATTTCTAGTCCGCCCCGCTCTACCCCCAGCGCTCTCCAGGATGGGTGACCTCGCCTATAACCTCCTCTGGAGCTGGGATCACACTGTCCGATCGCTGTTCCGCCGACTGGATTCGGCGCTGTGGAAGAATTGCCGGCACAACCCCGTTTTGATGCTCGGCCGCGTTCCGCAGCCGATTTTGGAGCGCGCGGCAGCCGACCCTCGCTTTCTCAGCGCGTACCGGAAAGCCTGCGAACGTTATTCCAGTTACCTGGAGCGCTCCGAACCCATCGACGATCGGTTGATCGCCTATTTTTCGATGGAGTACGGCTTGGTGGAATGCATGCCGATCTACAGCGGCGGCTTGGGTGTGCTTTCGGGCGATCACTTGAAGGCGTCCAGTGACGGCGATATTCCTCTGGTTGCCGTGGGCCTGCTGTACCAGAAGGGTTATCTGCAGCAAGCCCTGAACCCGGATGGCTGGCAGCAAGAGCGCAACCCCGTCAACGACTTTTATACCCTTCCGGTCCGGCCGATGGTCGACGAAGAAGGGCGCGACATGAAGGTGCAGGTGGAGCTGCCCACCGGCGTGGTGGTAATCAAGATCTGGCACATCGCAGTAGGGCGAGTAAAACTCTACCTGCTCGATACCAACATCCCGGAAAACGATCGGGCAGAACACCGCGGGATCACCGATCAACTCTACGGCGGCGATATTCTGACCCGGATGCGGCAGGAGATTGTTTTGGGGATTGGCGGCCTGCGGGCGCTCGACCGGCTCGGCCTAAAGCCCACCGTGTGGCACATGAACGAAGGTCACTCGGCCTTCTTAGCGATCGAGCGCATGCGACGCCTCATCAAGGAGTACAAGCTGTCCTTTGACGAAGCGCTGGAGGCTTGCCGTTCCAATAGCGTCTTCACCACTCATACTTCGGTTCCGGCCGGGATCGACTTGTTCGAGCCGGGTCTTCTGTATGAATACTTCAGCGAGTATTGCGCCGAAGCCGGCATTCCGTTCGAGAGATTTCTCGCGCTGGGCCGGGTCCGCCCCGAGAATCATAACGAGCCGTTCTCGATGGCGATCTCTGCGATTCAGACTTCGGCTTTTCGAAACGCGGTTAGCACCCTGCATCGCCAAGTCTCGCAGGAGATGTGGCAGGATTTGTGGCCCAAGCTGCCGGTATGGGAAGTTCCAATCACCTCGGTCACCAATGGGGTACATTTGCTGACCTGGTTGAACGGTGATCTGGCGTTGCTCTACGATCAACATCTGCAGCCCGATTGGCGGGAGCGAAACTCCGACCAGAAAATTTGGGACCTGGTGGAAGATATGCCCTCGCAGGAGCTATGGGAGGCGCATCGCCGCCGCAAGCGCTTCCTGGTGGCCTTCGTGCGCGAGCGAGTAGTGGCTGCGGCCGTGGCGCGCAAAGCTTCTTCAGCCGAGCAGCGGCGCCTGGCCGAAGTGCTCGACCCCGACACTCTCACCATCGGATTCGCCCGCCGCTTTGCCACCTACAAACGCGCCACCCTGTTGTTCCGCGATGTCGAGCGGCTCAAGCGGCTTTTGACCAATCCCGATCGCCCAGTCCAGATTGTGATTGCCGGAAAAGCGCACCCCCGCGATCTGCCGGGGAAGACGCTCATCCGCGAAATCGTCCAGCTCTCTCGATCGCCCGAGCTCTCCAAGCACATCGTGTTCGTCGAAGATTACAGCATCGAGGTTGCCCGCGAGATGGTACAAGGAGTCGACCTTTGGCTGAACACTCCCCGCCGCGGCGAGGAAGCTTGTGGAACCAGCGGTATGAAAGCGGGAATGAACGGGGTGCTCAACCTGAGCATCTTGGATGGCTGGTTCGACGAAGCTTACGAAATCTCCGGTGGTTGGGCCATTGGCGATCGGGAACCGTACGCCCCAGACCAGGACGAAACCCACGCTCGCGCCATTTATTCCATATTGGAAAACGAAATTGTGCCGATGTACTATCAGGATCGCGAGGGTGGCGTTCCGGTGGACTGGATTCGCCGCGTGAAGCAGTCCTTGCAGAATATCAGCTATAGATTCAACTCTGGGCGGATGGTCAGCGAGTATATGTCGCAACTGTACGAACCGGCCCATCAGGCGTATCTGGAAATCTCGCACGATTGCTTCCAGCCGGCCCGCCAGCGAGCGAGCTGGAATCTGCGGGTGCAGCAGGTGTGGGATAAGGTCGGGTTTTTGGAGGTTGGGCCGGGCCCCGAGGTTTCGATCATGGCGGGCCTTCCCATTCCCGTGCGCGCGGTTGTGAATTTGGCCGGCCTTTCGCCTGGCGACGTACGCGTGGAAGCCGTGGTGGGACGCATCGGCGTCAATGGAAACCTGGAGGAGACCCAGGTGATGAGTCTTCCGGCGGTGGAACAAAACGGTAACGATTGCGTGTTCCTTAAGGACTTCGTGCCGCATCAAACCGGTAGACTGGGCTATTCGCTGCGAATTAGCCCCAATCACTACGAGGATCCCCTGACACGGCCTTGTAATTCGTTGTTGAAGTGGAGCGGGGAATAAGCGGATAGGCGTAAACGTTCGTTTGGTACTAATGTTTGGTACTGGATAAGGTCTCTCGATCACGTTTAGATTTCAGTAGCTTCTGAGATTGATTCGTGGTACATAGTATGTAGGCGTAAGCGGAACAATGTTTTTTCCAGCTTCAGCCGGTTCCCGCAGAAATCCTCCGCATTGATCCTCAAGCATGCCGGCACAGGGCGGGAAGCCCACAAAATTATTGAGGCCAGCGGAGTAGTACCAAGCGCTTGTGCGCTTCAAAGTGACTACATTCGATCAAGCCGCTAAAGTTGCGAGGGCGCAAGTTCCAGGAGTCGATTTGACACATGGACGACGACCGTAAGTATAGACAACGGGGCTACATGGACACTAATGGCGGGTCCAACGACCGCCGGCTCCCCGACCGGCCAAAGCCTTCCGGGCCTCGGCCGCCTCTGGACGTCACCGGTCCCCGGCTCCCCCGGCTGCTCCAAAGCGTGGTTGCGGCGCGCTGTTTTAACTGCTCCACCGCGCTTTCGCCCGATGCGGACTGGAAAGGCAAGTGTCCCAAATGCGGCGTCGCCTTGCATTGCTGCAAGCAATGCGCCCACTTCGAACCTTCCACTCGCTTTCAGTGCCTGAAGCCGGTTCCCGTACGAATCGCCTACAAGGATCAAGCCAACGAGTGCGATCTGTTTAAACCGCGCGTTACGGTGGCCCGCGACGCAGCGCCCGCCAACAATAACAATCACAATGGCGCCGCTGCACAACAAGCGCCGCGAACGCCGACCGACGCCCGCGCCGCTTTCGACAGTTTATTCAAGAAGCCCGAGTAATTGGACTTTGTTCGGCGTTTAGCGGCACGTTGACTTCGGCGCTCTGCGCCGAGGGCGACGAAAGAAAATCCAAAGCTTTGCTCAAATAGTTCTTCAAGTCGGCGCGCTTCACCACTGCATCCAGAAAGCCGTGTTGCAGCAGGAACTCGCTGGTTTGAAAGCCGGCCGGCAGCTTCTGCCGGATGGTCTGTTCGATCACGCGCGGCCCCGCGAAGCCGATCTGCGCGCCTGGTTCGGCGAGGTTCAGATCGCCCAGCATCGCGAAACTGGCCGTCACGCCGCCTGTGGTAGGGTCCGTCAGGACGCTGATGTATGGAACACGGGCCTCGTCCAGCCGCATCAGCGCGGCGGAGATCTTGGCCATCTGCATCAGGCTGATGGCGCCCTCCTGCATGCGCGCGCCTCCCGACGCCGAGACGATAATCAGCGGAACCTTGTGCTGGAGGGACCGTTCAATGGCGCGCGTGATCACCTCGCCCACCACGGTTCCCATGCTGCCGCCCACAAACTTCAGCTCCATGGCGCACACATGCACGCGGCGGCCATTCAGGTTGCCGCCCGCGGAGATGATCGCGTCGCGTAAATGCGTGGCTTCTTGCGATGCCGCCAGGCGGTCGGTATATTTCTTGGAGTCGACAAACGCCAGCGGATCGGTGGAAACCAGACTCTGATCGAACTCTTCGAACTTGCCGTCGTCGAACAGCATGGCCAGGCGCGTCCGCGCGTCTAACCGTCCATGGTGGCCGCACTTAGGGCAAACCTGGAAATTGTCCTCCAGCGCCTTGCGCCACACGATCTGGCCGCAGCGCTCGCATTTCAGCCACAGGCCTTCGGTGCGTACGCGTTTCTCGCTGTCTTCGCGCTTTACCGAAGGCTTATCTCGAGTGAACCAAGCCATGCAGCTTCAGTATAGGGGGTGAGTTGCGGCTTGACGTCGGCGCATCACTTCGGGTAGGGATGTCCGCGCAGCAGCGTGAAAGCCCGGTAAATCTGTTCGGCCAGCACCACCCGCGCCAGCTCATGCGGCATGGTCATTTCCGAAAGCGATAGCAGCAGGTCGCCATTCTTTCGCCCGGCTTTTTCACGCCACGCCGGAAGCAGCCCCTCTGCCCCGCCGATCAGGAAAATCAGGTCGCGCGCGGCCTGCTCGGCTCCCGAAACCAAGCGGGCGAATTGCGCCGAATCCATCCGTTTGCCGGCCGGATCGAGCATCACTTTCGTCGCCGTGGGATGCTTGACCCAAGGATCGAAACGGGCCGGCTGAATCTCGCGCATTTCACACCGTCCGTAGCGCGTGGAACGCTTGATGAACTCCTCGGCCATGCCGTTGGCGTGCGGATCTCGTGGCTTGCCAACGTAGTAAATTATCACCTTCATGTCATCTTCATGTCATCGCGCGCTCGCATTTACGATATTCTTAGGTTATTATGGCTGGCGTCGCAGTGAAGTTCATCCCGCGAGAATTGTTGGTTCACACGCCAGATGGCGCCATTCGGCCGCTGCTGCTGGAGCGTGATCGCTATACGCTCGGCCGAAGCAGCGCGAATGAGCTTTGTTATCCGGAAGATGCGGGACTTTCCCGCCAGCACCTGGCTTTGGAAAGGAACGGCGACACCTGGTCGGTCCGCGACTTAGGCAGCAAGAACGGCACCTTCGTCAATGGGGTTCGAATTAATGGCCCCTTCGAGTTGGGCAAGAACGATCGCGTCACTGCCGGCCACATCGCCCTCGATTTTGGCGAGAATTCGCTGCCGCCGCCTGCCGACGACAAGACCGTCGTCTTCATCGAAGGCTTGACGCCCACTACTTCGGTTTCCACCACGGTCGCCACCAGCCTGAAAGGGGTCCTCGGTCAGGAAAAGGAAATCGAAGGCGGTCCGCAGATGCGCGCGCTCATCCGCGCCGGCCGCGAGCTGGCGGGCAATATGCCGCTCACCGAGCTGTTCAAGCTCATCATGAATCTGTCGGTGGAGGCCGTGGGCGCGACGCGCGGCGTGCTGATGACGCTCGAAGGCAACGAACTGGTGGTTCGCTCGGCCTTAGGCGATGGATTCCGGATCAGCAATGCGGTGCGCGATCGCGTGATCAACGAGAAAACGTCGCTGCTGGTGCGCGACGCGCGTCTGGATGAAGCGTTCGCGGACAGAATGAGCATCGTCCAGCAGCAGATTCGCAGCATGCTCGCCGTCCCGCTCCAAACCGACGACCGCGTCATCGGGCTCATCTATCTGGACTCGCCGCACTTTATCAAAGAGTTCACGAAGGACGACTTGAGTTTGCTCACCGTGATGGCCAACGTAGCGGCCATCCGCATCGAACACACGCGTTTGGCCGAGGTGGAGCAAGCCGAGCGGATCCACGCCAAACAACTGGAGCAGGCCGCCGAGATCCAGCGTGGCTTGTTGCCGGTGAAAGCTCCCAATGTGCCTGGAGTGGATTTGGCCGGATACAACGCCGCGTGCCACACGGTGGGCGGCGATTACTACGATTTCCTGGTCTACCCCGATGGCCGTGTAGGAGTGCTGGTCGGCGATGTGGCAGGGAAGGGAATGCCGGCCGCGTTGTTGATGTCCAGCCTTCAGGCCCGCGTGCAGGTTTTGTTCGACGACCCCACGAATTTGGCCGCATTGGTTACCCGGCTGAACCGGATCATTACTTCCAACTGTCCGTCCAACCGTTTCATCACGTTCTTCATCGGCATCCTCGACCCCACGACCGGCGAGCTGACTTATGTGAATGCCGGTCATAATCCGCCGCTGGTGGCTCACGCCGACGGAACCGTGGAAAAATTGGATGGCACCGGCCTGATTCTGGGTATTTTGTCAGTCGCCCAGTACACGCAGCAAACCTGTACCTTGGCGCCAGGCGACGCCCTGCTTCTCTTCAGCGATGGCGTGAGCGAACCGGTCCGGCCGGACTCCGACGAAGAATTTGGCGAAGATCGGCTGGCCCAGAACTTTGGCGAAATTGCGGGATGAGGATGCGCAGACGATCATCGACACCATCAATCAGCAAGTACGCGAGTTCACCTGCGGCATGCCGCTGCCGGACGACATCACGTTGGTGGTCGCAAAGCGGACGGCGATATAGACAGCCTGGGCTGCCCCTCGATCGATCCGGTTAATCCACGATCTTCGGCACGATCACCAGAATCAGCGCATCGCCTGCGCTGTTGATGCTGGATTTGCCCACCACGGTCTTTTGGCCTTCTTTCACGTCCAGGTCCGTAGAGATTTTAGCCGGAGTTTGCGTGTGATCGGTGGTTACGTTGTCCTTGGTAGTGGTGGTGACTTTTTGGGCCGCGAAGATTGAAACGCAGTCCATTGATGTGTACCGTCCTCGGATCCCCCGGAGAGACCTCCAGACTGTTGTAAGCCAAGAGGTACGTCAAGTTGGTTGTGCCGGGAAGCACTCCTTCACTTTCCGTCTCCCTGCCCTGGAACGGCCTGCCGGTGCGTCCGCGAAGCACCAGCGTATCCGACAACTTATAGCTTTTGTACGCAAACATCCCATGCAATTGCTTTATCGTCGAAGCGAGTTCCTGAGGCACGTCATCGCTTGCCGTTCCTTGCGCAACGCCGGAAATCAGATATACCGCCAACTCAACATCCGGCTCGGCGGAAAGCGGCACATCCAGCTTCTGAATGGCGGCGGTGACGGCAGCCACAAGATCCGGTGGGCCGGAGACACCGATCACGTGTAAGGCGGAGTCCGCTCTCATGTTTGCGTTGAACGTTTGCCGAAGCAGATCTGCCAGGCGATTGGGGTCGGCGTACTTCACGTCAATGATGGCCTGCGTACTCTTGGGTGCCTCCTGCGCCCAAGCGGCAGCCGTCATCAGCAAAAGTGCCAAAAGCGTCGGCTTCATTTTGATCTCTCCTTAATCGACTATCCAATACACAACCACGTCCGGATCGGGCGTCAGCATTTTCACCAGCAGCGGCTGCTCCGGCTGCGCGCTTCGGCGAGCAGGCTTAGGCTTTCGGCGTAAAGGTGGCTTTAGCGTCGGCGCGGGCGGTAGCTTGGCCGTTACAGTCACGGGTGCGGTTACGGGCTGGGGATGCGGTGATGGCTGCTGGAATCCTTGGTGTGCGATTAGTACCAAAAGAACCGCGGCCGCCGCGGCCGCTAGCCAAGGAAGAATCGGGCGCCGCTCGGCGATCCTTACGCTGGGTAGCTCCTCATCTCTGAATGAATTCAGAGCCAGCGCGTTCGCGTGCAATTCTTCTTGGATTGCCCGGCACGTCACGCAACCTGTTAGGTGATCCGCTACGGCCGCCTCTGGTCGGCCATCCGCCAACAACAACTCACATTCCTCGCACTTCATTGCCGGCTCCTCACGTATTTCGCTAACTTCACGCGCGCGATCGAGATGTGGCTGCGCACGGTCCCCTCTTCCACACCCAGAATTGCCGCGGTCTCGGCCGTCGACAGGCCTTCGATATCTCTCAACACCACCGATGTTCGCTCCCGTTCGGACAAAATGGCCAGCCCATCCATCAACAACCGCTTTCGCTCATCGAGCGTGATGGCACGCTCTGGATCGGGCGCCGGGTCCGCCCGATCATCGTCCAATTCAATCACCGGCATCCGCCTGCGGTGATGATCGTTGCAAACGTTCACCGTCACCCGGTATAGCCAGGCTTTGGGATCGCCATCCATCCGGTCCAGATTCCGGAACAGCCGCAGAAAGACTTCTTGCGACGCGTCCTGCGCGTCCTCCACTCGGCCCAGAAGACGGTACGCCGTCCGCAGCACCAGGGGCTCATGAGCGGCCACCAACTCCTCAAAAACCCGTCCGCCGGTGCGTTCTCTGGGGAAAATCGGCAGTGTTAACTCTCCGGCTGTCACTTCATAGGGATATACGCTCGGGGAGCCGGATTCGTTGAGTACTAATTAGTAGTGGTGATCTTGTGTTTCTTGAGCCACTTGAAAATCTGCGGCCACAGCTCATCCATCTGCTGGGGCGTGAAGCCGTGCTGTGCCCCAGGAACGGTGATCAATTCTGCATCGCCGCCCGCGCTCTTGATCGCTCTGATTAAATTCACGCTCTGCTGGTAGGGCACTAGCGGATCCGCGTCGCCATGCAGCGCGAGAATAGGTGGCAGTCCTTTGCGCACGTAGGTCATCGGCGACATCTGGCGCGCCAATTCCAGGCGATTCGGCTGCTCTGGAATCCACTGGGCGGCGTATTCTCTCGCGTTCGGACCGGCGAGTTGATCGGCCACGTCTGCGATGCCGAAGAAATCGATCACCCCTGCGATCTTCACGGACGGGCCCAGGTTCGCGCGGCTGGCGTCATCCCGACCATCAGCGCAAGATGCCCTCCAGCCGAGTCGCCGCTGACCAGAATCCGGTTAGGATCAACGTTGTATTTAGCGGCATGATCATGGAACCACTGCGCGGCTTGAAGCACATCACTCACTGCGGCCGGTGCCGGCGCCGCTTTCGCCAGCCGGTACTCGACATTCGCCACCACGAAGCCGTGCCGGATAAACGGAAGGCAAATCCTGTCTACGCGTGTTCTCCTTGTCGCCCTGCAATCCAGCCTCCACCGTGGATGACAATCATGCCCGGACGGTTCCCCAGCGCGGGCGCGCTTGGCTGCAGAATGTCGAGCACGGTCTCCGGATATTTGTCGTAGCGGATATTAGCTTCGATCTGGTAATCCAGCGCGGAAGCAGCGGAACACCAGGCGAGCAATAATAGGACGGAAGAGGAAACGATGCCGCGGCGCGTCACAATCATCAGTTTACTCTGGGCGTTTCTGAGCCCTCTGGGCGCCGGCGATCTTGGGCCGCCCATCGGCAGCCCGTTTCCGGAGCGCGGCATAAAGAGCACGCTGGGACCGAAGGGCGCGTTGATTTTGGTTGACCCCTCCGCTGGTCCTGCATCTTCCGAGATCAAGCAGAATCGGGAAGCAGCGCGAAAGCTTGGGTTGGGAATCGCCGCGAGCCCCTCCAAGATTCACCCCGGATGGTACGTGCTGGATGCTCGGGGTGTCATCGTGTCAAAGTATTTTGACGATAGCGCCCGTTATACGCCGGCCGCTATTTTGGTTCACCAGTTCGGCATGGACGCCCTCGGAACCGGCCGTGGAAATCGAAGGCAAGCAGCTTAGCGCGAAGGCCAGCGCCAGCGACGTTACAGTCGCGCCCGGCGAGCGCGTCGCGTTGATCCTGGACGTCGATCTTTAGCCCAATATGCACGTGTATGCGCCCGGCGTCGAGGGCGGCTACATTTCGATCGACTTGGAAGATGCAGGATTCCCCGACGGCCACGGTGCACCCGGCGATTTTCCCGCATTCCACGAAAGCTGTATCTCAAGGCCATTGGCGAAACCGTGCCTGCCTATCGTGGTCATTTCCGGTTGACGCGCGACATCACGATTCCCCCGGAGACCGAGCTCCGGCCGGCGCTGGACGGCTCGGGAAAATTCACGGTACCCGGCTCGCTACGCTATCAGGCGTGCGACGACCGCGTCTGCTATATCCCGCAAGAGATGCATCTCACATGGACGTTTCAATACCAGGCATTTAACAAAGCTGGCGCGCCAAAATAGCTCTAGGTACCTAGTCTTAGTACTCCGCTAGGATCAAATTAGTACTATGAGTTCTTGGGCAGTGTTTGGCTGTTTGCTAGGGTAGGGAAGGAGATCATAAACGAGAATGAAAGTATCAATTATTGGAACTGGTTATGTCGGTTTGACCACCGGGGTGTGCCTGGGTTTCCTGGGGCACAAGGTCACTTGTATCGACACCGACGAAAAGAAAATCGATCTCCTGCGCGCCGGCAAGACGCCCATCTTCGAGCCGTTCCTTACTGAGTTGATGGCGGCCGCCCAGCCAAACCTCCAGTTCTGCACCGAATATGCGGGCGCGGTCAAGGACGCCGACGTCATCTTTATCGCGGTGGGAACGCCGCCTTCGCCCGACGGGAGCCCGGACTTGCGCTACCTCAGCGAAGCTGCGCGAGGAATCGGGAAGCATTATGACGGCGATTTCCTGGTGGTGGTGAATAAATCCACCGTACCGATCGGCAGCGGCAACTGGGTAGGATCCCTGGTGCGCGAATCTTACGAGCAGGAACATGGCCGCAAGGCCAACGGGCACTTTTCAGTGGCGTCCAATCCCGAGTTTCTGCGGGAAGGCTCGGCATTGCACGACAGCCTGTATGCGGACCGCGTGGTCATCGGCTCCGACAACAACCGGGCGCTCGAGGTTCTGTATTCGTTGTATCGCCCCATTCTCGACCAGACGTTCGCACCTCCGCCCTATCTGCCGCGTCCGGAAGAGCTCGGCGCAGTCCCTCTGATTTCTACCGATTTGGCCTCCGCCGAACTCATCAAGTACGCGGCCAACGCGTTTCTCGCCACAAAGATTTCCTACATCAATGAAATTGGCCAACTCGCCGAGAAGGTTGGCGCCGACATTTCGCAAGTGGCCAAGGGAATCGGTTTGGACGCTCGCATCGGAACGCGCTTTCTCCAGGCCGGCATCGGCTGGGGCGGCTCTTGTTTTGGAAAAGATACATCCGCTTTGGTGGCGACGGCGCGTGAATACAACATCGGGATGCCCATCGTCGAAGCTGCGCGCGAAGTCAATCGCCGCCAGCGCGAACGGGTGGTCGACAAGTTGCTGGGTGAACTGAAGATTCTCAAAGGCCGCACGATCGGGCTGTTGGGCCTGGCGTTCAAGCCTAATACCGACGATCTGCGCGAAGCGCCGGCCATCGATATCGCCCGCAAGCTGCTGGAGCGTGGTTGTAAGGTGAAGGTCCACGATCCGGTGGCGCTCGATCGCTTTGAGCGCGAATATCCGGACCTGGGCGTGGTGCGCTGCGAATCGGCTGAGGAAACGGCCGACGACGTCGACGCGCTGGTTCTGGTGACCGAGTGGCAGGAATACCGCGAGCTGGACTGGGAAGCGATCGCCGGCCGCATGCGATCGCCGCTGATCCTGGATGGACGCAACGCGCTGGATCGGCCGCGCCTGGAGCGGTTCGGCTTCCGCTATTTGGGAATCGCCGGCTAACGTTCGTGGCGCCCGCACTCCAGGAGTGCCTGCGCCGCATTCTTTTTTCCACGCTACCATCGGAGAGTCCATCGAATAACGGATCGTGAATCGCCGGAGGAGTGGGACCCCCGGAGGAGTGGGAGACATGGATGAGCATCTAATGGCCTCTCCAGAAACGATGGCCCGCCTAAAGCGAGTCTTCGTCGATTCGTTACATTCGAACCTCCGCGCTGAAGAGTTGCCTTATGAGCAGATTCTGGAAGAGGCAGCCATCCTCGATTCCGTTGCCGTGCTCGAATTCGTAATCGCCGTTGAAAAGGAATTTGAAGTCACGCTGGAAACGGAATTCCTCGAGTTCGACTTTCTGAGAGACCTATCGGTACTCGCCTTGTACATCGACGAGCGGATGGGGTCGCGTCCCGCTACCGATTCCACGGGTGCGCCGGAGTGACCGATCGTTTCACATCGGACAGCCCTGAAGATTTCCTCCAGCTCAAACAACATGCCGCGCAGATGCCGTCGGCAATCGCTCTGACTTCTCCCGGAAGCGATGCACTGACTTACCTGGAGCTCGAACGGCGCCTCCACGCAATGCGGCTAGAAGCGGCGGGTGCGGGCTTCGGTCCCGGCGAAGTTGCCGCTCTGGTGCTGCCCAATGGGCCGGATCTGATCACTGCATTCCTCGCAGTTGCCGGCATCGGAGCCGGGGCGCCTCTCGACCCATCGTCTACCGAAAGTGAGTTTCGCTATTATCTGGTTCGCTTGGGTGCCCGGATGGTCATTGTTCCTGATGGCGTGTCTTCGCCAGCAGTTGCCGCAGCCGGTGCACTCCGCATTCCCCTGCTAAGAATTCGTTCGCCTGGAACTTTCGTACGCACGCTGCCGGACAACCTGGAGACCGCCAGGTCCTTTCGCACCACGGATGCGGCGATTCTGATGTTCACCTCCGCAACTACCGGTGCCCCGAAGCTCGTTCCGCACACCTGGGCGAACCTGCGCGCCATGGCAACTCGCGAAATCAGCACCCTCGAACTGAGCGCGACGGATCGCTTCTTGAGCTTGATGCCGCTGTTCCACTTGCACGGGCTGGCCGCCGTGCTTGCGCAGTTATTTTGCGGGGGCGGCGTTATCAGCACCCCTGGATTCAACCCCGCGACTTTCCTCGCCTGGCTCGACCGCTTCCAACCCACCTGGTTCTCATCGAGCCCTCCGTTGAACCGTGCCATTCTCGCGTTGGCGCACAAGCACCCGGAAGTTTTCAGGCGCACGTCCTTGCGTTTCATCCGTACCACCGGTGCGGTGCTACAGCCGGAAGTGCTAACGGCGCTGGAAGAATCCGTTGGCGTGCCCGTGCTTACCGGCTACGGACTGACGGAAGCCGGCGGCGTGACCCGCGACACGGCGAAGGCCCGAAAGCCCGGATCGGTCGGCCGAAGCAGCGGCTTGGAAGTAGCCAGCATGGATCCGCTCGGGAATCTCATGGCGGACCACCGGGAGGGAGAAATCGTCGTTCGTGGGGCGTCGGTAACTTCCGGATATGTCGATGATCCGGAAGCCAATCAATCCGCGTTTCGCAATGGGTGGTTCCACACCGGGGACATCGGCCGCCTGGACAGCGAGAAATTTCTATTCATCACCGGCCGCCAAAAAGAGATGATCGACCGCGGAGGTGAAAAAATCATTCCCCAAGGAGTGGAAGATGTTCTCGCCGCACATCCGGCGGTCTCGGAAGCCGCGGTATTCGCCGTCTCGCATCCAACGCTTGGAGAAGACATAGTCGCGGCGGTTGTATTGCGCGCTGGAGCGGTGGCAACGGCGCTGGAACTGCGACGTTTCGCGGCCACTCGGCTGGCTCCTTTCAAAGTGCCTCGCCGGATCGAGTTCCTCGACAGCATTCCGCGAACGTCCACCGGAAAGCCGCAACGATCCCTACTGGCCGATCGGTTTCGTCGCGGAAAAATCTGATGGGCCGCCAGAGAACGACTTCGGAGGGCTTCTCCGCGCGAACCGCCATCGGTCCCGTGCTATGCATTACGGTCCTGGCTGCTATCTGGCTAGCTCCCATCGGCGCCGATCCAACCGCGCGGCACGCGCTCGCAGTAGCTGCGTTCATGATCATCGCCTGGATCACCGAAACCGGGTCTTACGCGCTCGCGGGCATGCTGGGATGCTACTTGTTCTGGGTGCTCGGAGTGGCGCCGTTTCGAACAGCCTTCGGCGGCTTCGCGGACCCGACGGCCTGGTTTGTGTTTGGGGCGCTCCTGCTCGGAGCGATGGCGGTCAAATCCGGCATTGCGCGGCGCCTGGCTTTCGTGGTGATCCGGCGCACCGGCACCAGCTATTCCCGCATTCTGCTCGGGATGATTCTGACATCTTTTCTGTTGACGTTTCTAGTGCCGTCGGGGCTGGCCTGCGTCGTCATTATGGCTTCGGTCGCGCTGGGACTCACGGAAATCCTGGGGATCCGCCCGGGCAGTAACTTCGGCCGGGGAATCTTCATCACTTTGACCTACACCGCCGGCATTTTCGACAAGATGGTCCTGGCAGGGCCCGCCTCAATTCTGGGCCGCGGAATGATCGAAAAAGCCACCAACACTCCGGTTTACTGGAGTCTTTGGCTGTTCGCATTTCTGCCTTGCGCGCTGGCGACGATTTTCTTCGCCTGGCGCCTCATCTTGAAGCTGTACCCGCCCGAAAAGGTGGCCCCGGAACGTGCGCTCGCATTTCTTCAGGACGAGCTGAAAAAAATGGGCGCGCTGTCTCCGTTGGAGAAGAAGACTTTGTTCTTGATGCTTCTGGCTGTGGCTCTCTGGATGACCGATCTCATTCACCACATTCCTCCAGCCGCGATCGGTATCGGGGCCGGTCTCATCGCCGCGTTGCCAGGCGTGGGGATTCTCGATCAGCAGGACCTGAGGCGGGTAAATTACCAACCTGTATTCCTTGTTGCCGCTGCGATCGGTATGAGCGATGTACTGATAGAAACCAAGGCGCTCTCCACCGTTACGGCCGTCATGTTCGGGTGGATGGCGCCTTTGATTACCAACCCATATGCTCTCGCAGTGGTTCCCTACTGGACGGCCTTCGCCTATCATCTCTTTCTGGGAAACGAGATCTCCATGCTGGCGGCTTCCTTGCCGGCTCTGCTGCGATTTGCCACTTCCCACGGCCTTTCTCCCTTGCAACTCGGGCTGATCTGGTCGTTCGCCGCGGGCGGGAAAATCTTCGTCTACCAGTCCGGCGTCATGGTCATGGGCTATTCCTACGGCTACTTCGAAGTACGGGATCTGTTCCGGGTGGGATTGTTGTTGACGATTCTGGAATCGCTGTTGCTAGCGGTTCTCGTGCCGTTCTATTGGCCGCTCATCGGAATTCATTGAGACGACCCTCGCCGGCGCACCACTATTTCGCCGTGAAAGATCAAATCCTCGCCCGCCACCTCAATCGATGCCGCCGCGCGTCAACGCGCCATTGACGCCGCCCTCAGCCAGATGGACAAGCAGTTCGGAAAAGGCTCCGTGCTTCGCCTCGGCTCGCGCAGTGTTCTGCCCGTGGCCGTGATATCCAGCGGTTCCATTTCGGTGGATGCCGCGTTGGGCGTGGGTGGATTCCCGCGCGGCCGGGTGATCGAGATCTTTGGGCCCGAGTCGTCCGGCAAAACCACCATGGCGCTTGCAGGTGATCGCGCAGGCGCAGAAAGCCGGCGGAACAGCGGCGTTTATCGATGCCGAGCATGCGCTGGACCCCGGCTACGCCAGGAATCTTGGAGTGGACGTGGACAACCTGATCGTCTCGCAGCCCGACTACGGCGAGCAGGCGCTCGAAATCACCGGCGCGCTGATCGGCTCCGGCGGCATCGACATCGCGGTGGTGGATTCCGTCGCCGCCCTGGTGCCGAAAGCCGAGCTGGATGGTGAGATGGGCGATAGTCACATGGGTCTGCACGCCCGGCTGATGTCGCAGGCGCTGCGGAAACTGACGGGCACGGTGGCGCGCACCAATACGCTGCTGGTCTTTATCAATCAGGTTCGCGAGAAAATTGGCGTGATGTTCGGCAATCCGGAAACCACCACCGGAGGACGCGCGCTGAAGTTCTATTCCTCGGTCCGGGTGGAAGTGCGCCGGATGGCTGCCATCAAGGACGGCGAGAAAATCGTCGGCAACCGCACCAAGGTCAAGATCGTGAAGAACAAGGTGGCCGCGCCGTTCCGCGAAGCGGAAGTGGACATCCTGTACGGCCAAGGAATCTCGCGCGAGGGCGACCTGCTGGATCTGGGAGTGATTCAGGAACTTGTGGAAAAAAGCGGTTCGTGGTTTAGCTACGCGGGCCAGCGCATCGGCCAAGGCCGCGATAACGCCAGAACGTTCCTCGCCGAGAACCCGGCGCTGGCCGATCGCCTGGACGCCGAATTGCGCGCGCGGCTGAGGCTTCCGAACGCCGCCGCGCCCGGACCGCTAACCACCGCGAGCGATTCGCTGGACTTGGCGCAAACCGCCCGGACCGCGTAAATTCGAGCTTTCTAACGGCTACTACTAGCTCCAAAACCCCATTCCATCGGCTCCCCGGATGTGCTAGGCTCAGAAAGCTGAGAAAAAACGCTGGTTTGGAGCATTCTTCTCTTTACAAGCGTCTTGGCATCTCGTATGATTTGGTAGAAACAATTCGGTACGGTTATGTTTTAATCAGACCGGACCGGATTTGGAAGAACCATACCTGGAAGAACCATACACAAGGAGAAGTAAATGGCAGCAGCTAAGATTGACGCAGACGCAAGTAATCAAGGAACTGGCCGGAGCCACCGGTACCACCACGAAGGTAGCCAAGCAGTTCGTTACGAGTTTCTCTGAATTGGCCGTTCGCGAGACCAAGAAGAACGGGCTGTTTGTGATCCCCGGCATCGGCCGTCTGGTGCGCGTGGACCGCAAAGCGCGCCTCGGCCGCAATCCCGCCACCGGCGAGACCATCAAGATTCCCGCCAAAAAAGTAGTGAAGTTCAGGGTGGCGAAGGCCGTGAAGGACGCGATCGTACCTCCGAAGAAGAAGTAGATCGCACTACTCGAAAAACACAAACCCCCGCGTACAGCATCGCGGGGGTTTTGTTTTTTAAAGTCGATTTAGGTCGGTTCAGCTTGCGAACGACCCAGGAAGCCTTACGCCTGCTTCTTTTCGTCGACGTTGGGTTTGACGTCGTGTTCCTCTTTCACAGCGTTCTTGAAGTTCTTAATGCCTTCGCCTAAACCTTTCGCCAGCTCAGGAATCTTCTTTCCGCCAAACAGCAGAACGGCGACTACCAAAATGACCAGGAGTTCAGGCAAGCCAATGGATCGGAACATACGGCCTCCTTATGGGCACACTTCATTGTAGGGACCGGTTTCTCGAGTCAAGCCAAGGGGTTTGGGCATCACTCGCGCTGATTCGACTTGAACCGGCTGCAGCTCGCTCTGATATACATAACGTTCGCCTTATGTGGCAACACAACTACACACCCATCCACGGAAGTTTGATCGCGTCCTCGGTGGTCGCGGCGTTGCCCATTTTCGTTCTGCTGTACTTGCTCGGCGTGCGGCGCACCCAGGCCTGGATGGCCGCCCTTTCCGGCCTGGGGACCACGGTACTGGTCTCGTTTTTCCTGTATGGAATGCCGGTCACCCGCATCGTGTCGGCCGCGGCGTATGGAGCCGCCTACGGATTGTTCCCCATCGGTTGGATCGTGATTTGGGCCGTGTTCTTGTACCGCCTGACGCTGGACACTGGAAAATTCGAAGCCATCAAACATTCGCTCAGAAGCCTGACGCGCGACCCGCGGCTTGCAAACGCTGCTGATCGCCTTCGCTTTTGGCGCGTTTCTCGAAGGGGCCGCCGGATTCGGGACGCCCGTGGCGGTGGCCGCCGCCATGCTGGCCGGCCTGGGATTCTCTCCATTTCACGCCGCTGCCATCTGCCTGCTCGCCAACACCGCGCCGGTGGCGTTCGGCTCCATCGCCATTCCCATCGTTACGCTGGCCGGCATCACGGGCCTGCCGCTGCTGCGCTTGAGCGCCGGCGTCGGACGTATCTGCGCGCCGGTTTCGTTGATTGTCCCGGGCTATCTCGTGGTGGTGATGGGCGGCTGGGGCGCGCTGGCTCGCGTTTTCCCGGCGGCGCTGCTGTGCGGCGTGACGTTCGCCGGCTTGCAGTTCGCCATCTCCAATTTCGTCGGGCCGCAGCTCACCGATTTGATCGCGTCGCTCTGCGCGCTGGGCGTGTTGGTGGTGCTGTTTATGGTTTGGAAGCCGAAGGACCACCAGAAGTACGAGATAAGCCGGACTGCCGAAGGCCGGCGCGGACGGTCCTGAACATTCCGCCGGACAAGTGTTCCTGGCCTGGAGCCCCTACCTTTTGTTGGTGGTGTGCGTTCTGCTGTGGGGCTGGCAGCCGATGACGAAGCCGTTGAATTCGGTCAGCATCCCGATTCCGTGGCCGGGCTTGCACAATCTGATCGCGCGCGTTCCGCCCGTGACCGCCAAAGTGTCGCCGTACCCGGCGATTTTCAATTTGAACTGGCTGTCGGCTTCCGGAACATCCTGCATGATCGCGTGCATTCTGAGCTGTTTCGTCCTGCGTGTCCCGCCGGCCAGGCGCTGAAGATTTTCCTGCAGCACCATGCGCCAGCTCACGTTTTCGCTCATCACGCTGGCCTGCGTGCTGGGCCTGGCGTACTTGATGAACTACTCGGGCGCCACCGGAACGCTGGGACTCGCGTTCGCGGCCACCGGCGCGTCATTCCCGTTCTTCAGCGCGATTCTGGGCTGGCTGGGCGTCTTCCTCACGGGCTCCGATACGTCGGCCAACGCGCTGTTCGGCAATTTGCAAGTGGTGACGGCGACCAAGCTCGGCTTCAATCCGGTGTTGATGGCGTCGGCGAATTCGGCCGGCGGCGTGATGGGCAAGATGATCAGCTTATCGAGCATCGCGGTGGCCGCGGCCGCCACCAACATGGCGCCGGATGACGAGGCCAAGCTGTTCCGCTTCACGCTGAAACATAGCGCGTTGCTGGCGTTCGTGATCGGCCTGATCGCGCTGTTCTACACTTACGTCGCGCCGGGCTTGCAGCCGTAGTTTTCGTTAACATAACAAGGTGTCTGATTCCAAGACGGGACCCTTCGCGCCTCTGATCGGCGAGAAGGCGCAAGGATGCTGGCTTGGATACGGTTCTGTTCTATTCCTAGAATTTGGCGAGCCCCAACCCCTGCAAGACGGATGGAGGCATTGTCATGGCGAGTGGAGCCTGTCATGCGACAAGATCCTTTGGCGGATCGAGCAAGGCAACCGTGTGCTGGCTGGTTCCGAAGATGACAGACCAGTAATGGAAGACGCGATTGAACAGCTAAACGGCCATATCCTCGTATCAGGTGAAATATCCGAATCGACTGGAGATTCACTCCTGGAGTTCACCGATCATGTCGTGCTCAAGACCTTCGTTATAACGTCCGAAGAAGACGCTCGTTGGAGTTTCAGATATAGAGACTCCTATCTTGCCTTGGGACCGGAATTAGCGCCGTCGCGTGTAGATACCGATATTCAACCATGACCCAGCGAGACGCGGAGGCGCTGCAGGAGTTTTCCAAAGTCCTCTGGGGAGCGACCATATCGCGGGTGAGGTTGTATATTTACCATGGCTTCGAAGAAGGCTACTCGCCAGAGGATCTCGAAGAATTGCGGCTCGATTTTCACGAACCTCTCCCCGTCCCTGAGAAGATCAGAAAACATCGACGAGTCGGTTCCATTTGGATCTCGGGCAACTGCCAGCCCAGGCTCGAGCGAGGGGGCAAGATTCTTGTCGGAAGCGGGGATTCAATCCCAAGAGTGCTAGAGCAGTTCCGCAAGATGGTTGGAGGACGGCTGCTGAAGATCGAAGTCCGCCCCCCGGCCGGCGACACCGCGCTCGTCTTCGAGAACGACCTGACCCTCAACTGCTTCCCCGCCAGGTCTAGGGAAGACGATTCATGGATTATCAGCGCTGAGGATGGAGACGAGGTGAAGCTTGGACCGGGCGCCCGCGTCACTTACCAGACCGGCCTGCGGTAGAAAAGCGTGATCGGCTTGATCGCGCTGTTCTACACGTCCGTAGCGCCCGGCTTGCAGCCGTAGCTGAGCCGCGACCGTCAGGGAGCCGGGCGCATCGTGGCTCCTGATTCGGTCTGCTACACTGCCTACTTCTCGTGACTCTTCCTAAAAGTGCCGAACAACTGCGCCGCGTGGTGCGGTTGCCCGACCTGGTTTTGTTCAATGTCACCGTGGTGGTGGGCGTCCGCTGGGTGGCGGTGGCGGCGCGCACCGGCCCTGGATCCATCACGTTGTGGATCGCGGCGGTATTGCTGTTTTTCATTCCCACCGCTCTGGTAGTGGCGGGACTTTCCCGGCGATACCCGGAAGAGGGCGGCCTGTATGTATGGACCAGGGAGGCTTTCGGACCCTGGCACGGGTTCTTGTGCGGCGCTTGTTATTTCGTGAGCACTTTGTTCTTTCTTCCCGTCGTGCTTCTGTACGGGTTGTCCATAGCGGCGGTGGAGTTCGGCTTCTCGCAGGATAAGCTGCTCATGATCGGCCTGGCTCTCGCCATCCTGTGGTCCGTGGCAATCCTAAACCTGCTTGGAACGGAATTGGGGAAATGGAACAGCGACATGGGCGGGATCGCCACCATCCTGGTTGGCGCGCTACTCATCGTGGCAGGCTGGTCCGCCTGGAGGCATGGAGGCTCGGCGACGCCGCTTCGCAATCTCGTGCCGCGGCTGGACTGGGAAAAGCTGAACTTTTGGTCGCAAATCGCCCTTGGATTGACCGGCCTGGAACTCGGAGCCATCATGGCCGGGGAGATCCGCGACCCTAAGCGCACAATTCCGCGCGCCGCTTGGATGTCGGGACTGGCGATCTGCGCCTTCTACGTGGGTGGAACACTGGCGCTGCTGGTGCTTGTGCCTTCAGGCCAGGTGGACATCATTTCGGGAGTGATGCAAGCGGCCCAGGCCGCGGGGACACGCCTGGGATGGTCCGGCTTCCCGCTGCTGATCGCGCTTCTCATTCTGGCCACCGCGGTCGGCGCGTTTGGTTCCTGGCTGAGCGGCATCGCCCGGCTTCCGTTTGTGATCGGAATCGATCGCTACTTGCCGCCGGCCTTTGCGCGCCTCCATCCGCGTTGGGGCACCCCCTACGTCGCGCTTCTGGCGGCAGCCGCCTTCACCAGCGTAGCCATCGTGACCATGATGGCGGGTGAGAGCCTGCGCGGCGGCTACCAGATCCTGGTGGACCTCACCACCGTCACCACCCTGTTCCCTTTTGTGTACATCTTCGCCGCTGGATGGAAATGCGGCTGGCGCGTGAGCACCGCGTGCGGGCTCGGCGTCACGGCCCTGGCGCTGACGGTGGCCTTCATTCCGCCCGAGGGTGCTTCGTGGCTCTATGAGATAAAGATGATCGGAGGATGCGCGGCGGTAGTAGTTGCGGCCCGGATGAATTTTCAGTACGCCTCCCGGCGCCGCAAATGAGCGCTTGACGCGCAGGCCTCCCCGCCTTGATTCTTGTACAAAGGTTACTTGTGCCAATCGCGGCGCGTCTGCTCCCGTTCACATTGCTCGTCGCTGCCGGCATCGCGGGCGCGGCCCAGCAGCGCATTCCACGGCAGACGTTTCCGGCCACTGCAGCTGTACAAGGGATCGTCACCACAGAACAGGGCCTCGGCCTCGGTGGCGTTGCGATTCTATTGCAGAACTTGACCACTGGCCGCAGCCTTTCGGCAATCACTGCGGGGGACGGCTCATTCCGCTTCTTGAATCTGGCGCCTGGTCGATATCAGGTGAAGGCGTCGCGCGATGGTTTCCTGCCCTTCGCGCAAGGCGACATAAATCTGGCCGCGGGTGACGTGTTCCCGCTGCAGTTCGCGATGGAAGCGATTCCATCGGGCTCCGAAGGCGTCCGCGAAATCCCGCGTCTGCCCGATCTCGGCCCCAAGCCTGCGGCCGCCCCCCAGCAACCCGCCGCATCGGGCCCGTATCGCAATTTACCCTCGCCGCCTCCGGCCTTGAGCGCGAGCGAGGCCAAGCCGCTATCGCCGCTGCCGACCGACGATCAGGTCTTCAACGCCGTCCCGAATCGCTGGAACTATCCTTTCCCCGATTATCATCGCTACCCCGACGGCGAAGTCCCCTATACGAAAGGCCATTGGTACGATCCGTTCAATCTCAACAAGCTCAAAGGCGACCGGCCGATCATCGGAAACCAAACCTTCTTCGATTTCACCTTCACCAGCGACACCTTCACCGACGGCCGCCGTTTGCCGGTCGCAAGCGGCGTGAGCACGGCGAGCCCCGGTGAGACCCAGTTTTTCGGGCGCTTCGGCCAATTCCTGATGAGCGAAAACCTGGCGTTCTCCTTCGACTTGTTCCACGGCGACACGTCGTTCCGGCCAGCTGACTGGCGCATCCAGATCACGCCCGAAGTGAATATCAACTACCTGAAAGTGCAGGAAACCGGCGTCGTCAACTTCGATGTCCGCGATGGAACCACGCGGCTGGATTCGCACCTGGGTTTGCAGGAAGGCTTCGCCGAAGTGAAGCTGAAGGATCTGAGCAATCAGTTCGACTTCATCTCGCTGCGCGTGGGCATTCAGTCTTTCACCAGCGATTTCCGCGGCTTCATCTTCTCCGACCAGGAGCCCGGCGCGCGCCTGTTCGGCAACTTCGACTCCAACCGCTATCAATTCAACCTGGCCTATTTCGCCATGCTGGAAAAGGACACCAACAGCGGCTTGAATTCCATGGCTTATCGCCAACAGCAGGTGATGATCGCCAATATCTATCGCCAGGATTTCATCAAGCCCGGTTACACGATCCAGGCGAGCTTCCATTACGACAAGGACGATCCGTCGTTTCAATACGACACCAATGATTTTCTGGTGCGCCCCGCCCCCATCGGCACAGTGCAGACGCACGCCATTCGTTCTTATTACTACGGGCTCACCGGCGACGGCCACTTCGGAAAGCTGAATCTCACGCACGCGTTCTATCAAGTGCTGGGCCATGACAGCTTCAACGAGCTGGCCGGACGCCGCGTGGATATCAACGCGCAGATGGCCGCCGTGGAACTGTCGCTCGATAAGGATTGGCTGCGCTATCGGGTGTCGTTTTTCTACTCGTCGGGCGATAAAAATCCACGCTATGGAAGCGCACGCGGCTTCGACACCATCTTCGACAACCCGAATTTCGCGGGTGGCTTCTTCAGCCTGTGGGATCGCGAGGGCATCCCGCTCACCGGCACCGGCGTCAACCTGGTGAATCCCGGGAGCCTGGTTCCGGATCTGCGCACCAGCAAGATCGAAGGGCAGGCGAACTACGTCAATCCCGGCTTGTTCCTATACAACGCGGGGGTGGACGTCGATCTCACGCCCAAGCTGCGCCTGTTCGTCAACGAGAATTTGCTGTTCTTCGCGCGCACCGACCCGCTGGAGCTGCTGCTGTTCCAATCCAACATTCATACTGGCATCGGAGCCGACTCGGGCATCGGCCTTTCGTATCGTCCGCCGCTATCGGAAAATATCGTGATCACCGGCGGCGCGGATGCGCTGGCGCCATTTCAGGGCCTGCGCGATATCTCCACCAATCGAACCCTGCTCTCGGTCTTCGCGAACGTCCGCTTCCGATTCTAAGCTAGGGCCTTCGTGTATGATGATTGGAACCTAAGACATGACAATTCCAGAACGATTTGGAAAAGGCATCAGCCGTCGTCAGTCGGGAATCCTTTGCCTCGCGCTGCTAATCGCGGGGCTGTTTACCGCAACTCCTGCAATCGCTCAAGGCTCAGGTTTCAAAATCGGGCCCATCGACAAAGGTTTGGTGGTGGGCGGTATCGTGGGGATTGCGGCGGTTGTAGCGGCTGCTATCGTGATCACTTACCTGGTCGTTCACAACCACGGAGCGGTCGTGGGCTGTATAGTCGAGTCCGGCGGGAAGAAAACTCTCGTTAGCTCCGACAAGAAAGTTTACTCGCTTGTTGACTCCGGCCCGCCGTTGCCCGTTGGTGAGCGTGCCAAGTTGAAAGGCCATAAATCGGGCCCGTCGTCGGCGCCCACGTTCCAGGTCGTGAAGGTTTTGAAGGACTACGGCCACTGCCAACCTTAGGACCCCTTCTTCTAGATATCGATGACCACTCGTAGCGTTGCAATTGCTCTGAGTGTCAGCGGCGCTTGCGTCGCTTCTCTGCGCGCTGCTGCTCGGACAGCAATCGAGCCAATCACGCCTCGGCGAATCGCAAGAAGAGGCTGACCGCAACAGCGTCGGCTGCGTCGCATGCCACGGCCAGACCGATTCCGCGTCGATGCACACCACGGGGACTGTTCGCTTGGGCTGTGTCGATTGCCACGGCGGCCACGCCGGGGTCACGCCGCCCACTGGTGCCCAGAAAGGCTCGGCTGGCTATGACGAGGCCAAAAAAAAAGCGCATCCCAAACCCAGCGTCCCTGAGCTGTGGCGCAGTTCCGCCAATCCGGTTCGTCCCTTCACCGAATGGCTCAAGGAAACCAAGGAGTACATCCAATTCGTCAATCCGGGCGATCTGCGCGTGGCCGAACAAACCTGCGGCTCCGGCGGCTGTCACGCCAAGGAAGTGCTCGCGGTCCGCACCAGCATGATGACCACCGGCGCCATGCTCTGGGAAGCGGCTCTCTACAACAACGGCGGCTTTCCCTACAAGGACGCCCGCTTCGGCGAGAGCTATTCGCCGGACGGAGTGGCGCAACGCGTCAACACTTATCCGCCGCCGTCGCAGGAACTAACTCGCACCAAAGGCGTGCTCCCGCACCTGGATCCGCTGGCGCGCTGGGAAGTTTCGCAGCCCGGCAATATTCTGCGCGTGTTCGAGCGGGGCGGGGGAGAGCGCTCCGAAGTCGGCATTCCCAACACTGAGGAAGATCCCGGGCGTCCCGACGTGAAGCTGAGCGAGCGCGGCCTCGGGACCGAGCTGCGGACCGATCCGGTTTTTCTCGGGCTCCAAAAGACGCGCCTGCTCGATCCCATTCTCTCGATGCCCGGTACCAACGATCATCCCGGCGACTATCGCAACAGCGGCTGCACGGCTTGCCACGTCATCTACGCCAACGATCGTTCGCCCATTCACTCCGGGCCCGTATGCCCAGTACGGCAATCAGGCGCACAGCGCCGAGATCGATCCCACCATTCCGCACAACGAGTCCGGCCATCCCATCAAGCACGAGTTCACGCGCTCCATCCCCACCAGCCAGTGCATCGTGTGCCACATCCATCCCGGCACCAACATGGTGGCGTCGTATCTCGGCTACATCTGGTGGGACAACGAAACCGACGCCGAGCACATGTATCCGAAGGAGCAGCACAATCCGTCGGATGAAGAGCGATTCCAAGCGTGGCTCGCGAATCCGGAGAGCGCCGCCGCGCGCGGGCTCTGGAAGGATCTTTCGTTTCTCGAGAAAACCGGCAGCCCCGAGTTCAATCAGCAGCTCAAGCACACGCAGTTCGCCGATTTCCATGGCCACGGCTGGGTGTTTCGCGCCGTGTACAAGCGCGATCGCAAGGGCAACCTGCTGGATCCCGAGAGCCACGTGGTGCCTTCGGACGATAAGGACAAGTTTCAAAAATCAGTCCAGCTCCGCGACATCCATCTCGAGAAGGGCATGCACTGCACCGATTGCCATTTCGCGCAGGACAACCATGGCGACGGCAATCTCTACGGTGAGACGCGCAACGCGGTCGAGATCGATTGCGTGGATTGCCACGGCGCCATCTCGCACAAAGCGACGCTGCGGACTTCAGCCGCGGCCGCGCCCGCCGGCGGCACCGACATCTCGTTGCTCCGCACTCCCTGGGGCCAGCGCCGCTTCTATTGGCAAGACGGAAAACTCTATCAGCGCTCCATGGTCGACAAGGACCGCGCGCCATGGGAAGTGGTGCAGGTGGTGGATACCATCACGCCCGGCAATCCGCACTACAACGAGAAGTCGCGGCTGGCCAAGACGATTCTGAAAGACGGGAACACCTGGGGCAGCGTGCCCGGCGACGAATCCACGCTGGCGCATTCCAACGAGCGCATGACCTGCTACGCCTGCCACACTTCCTGGACCACCAGTTGCTTCGGCTGCCATCTGCCGATGAGCGCAAACCGCAAGCTGCCCATGCTGCACAACGAAGGGCTGACCACGCGCAACTACACCGCCTACAATTTCGAAGTGCTGCGCGACGACATTTACATGCTCGGCATTGACGGCACCGTCACCAAGCATCGCATCGCGCCCACGCGTTCCACCTGCGCCGTCGTCGTCAGTTCGCAGAACGCCAATCGCGACTGGATCTATTACCAGCAGCAGACGATTTCCGCGGAAGGCTTCAGCGGCTTCGGCGTTCAGCCCTTACTATCCGCACACCGTCCGCGCCACCGAAACCAAAACGTGTACCGATTGTCACGTCTCGCGCGAGGGCGACAACAACGCGTGGATGGCGCAGCTCCTGATGCAAGGGACAAATCTCGTCAATTTCATGGGACGTTACGTCTACGTGGCCGAAGGTTCCAAGGGCTTCGACGCCGTCGCCGTGGCCGAGCATGACGATCCGCCCGCAGTGTTCGGAAGCGATTTGCAGAAGCTTGTCTACTCGAAGGACTACCAGGAAGTGGAGGAGCATCACGGCGAAATTCACGAAGCCGATCATCACGGGGGCAACGTCCTGGATCTCCAGTTGCGCGGCGAATATCTTTACGCGGCGTTGGGCAAGGACGGTTTCCGAGTCTACGATGTCGCGAACATCGATAACAAGGATTTCTCGGAGAAGATGACCACGGCGCCGGTATCGCCCTTGGGACAGCGGTTCTATGTGAAGACTAAGAACGCTACTGCGGTCGGTTCGCCATCGACGCTGGCCGTCGATCCCTTGCGCACCCGCATTCCAGCGAACGAAGAGCAGGCCATCGCGTTGATGTACGGATTCCTCTACGTAACCGACGCCGAAGAGGGGCTGGTGGTGATCGGCGATCCTGACCTTAAAAGCAAAGCTCCCGGCGTGCTCACGCTGCTGGACGGCAATCCTGCGAACAATTTCTTAAAACGCGCCACAACATTTAACCCCAATAACGTCTTAAAGGGCGCTCGCCGGATCACTATCGCCGGAACCTATGCCTACATCCTTTGTGATCGCGGCTTGGTAGTGGTCAACATCGCCAATCCGCTCGCGCCCAAAGTGGAGTCTGAAATCGGGGCGCCCGATTTGGTCGATGCGGAAGGCATCGCCATCCAGTTCCGCTACGCTTTTGTCGTGGATCTCCAGGGACTGAAGGTTCTGGATGTCACCTCGCTCGCGCACCCGCGCGTGGTACAGGGCGCGAGTGTTCCGCTTGACGACGCCCGCAACATCTACATCGCTCGAACGTACGCCTACGTCGCCGGCGGCAAGCAGGGCCTGGTGATCATGGATGTGGAGCGCCCCGAGCACCCGCGCATCGAACAGGTATTCACCGCGGAGGGCGCCCTGAACGACACGCGCGATGTGAAGCTCGGCATGACCGCCGCCAGCGCATTCGCTTATATCGCCGACGGCCAGAACGGCATGCGCATCGTGCAGTTGTTCGCGCCCAACGACACGCCCAATTACCTCGGCTTCAGCCCGAAGCCCACGCCCAGGCTGATCGCCACCTATCGCACCAAAGGCCCGGCGCTCGCGGTCTCCAAAGGCATCGATCGCGACCGCGCCGTCGATGAAGACGGCAATCAGCTCTCGGTCTTCAATCGCCGCGGCTCACGTCCCTTCAATCGCGAGGAAGCACAACGCCTGTATCTAAAGAACGGGCAGGTGTTCACTGTGACGAACGATCCGCCGGGCCCGGCGAGCAACAAGTAGCGCGACTATTCCGCCAACTGTTTGAGGCTATATTTCCCGACGACCGGCTTTTCCTTGCTCCAATCGTGATACGCGTGGCATTCGAAGCAGCGCGCTTCCGCCGCGTCGGGTCCAGCGCGATGGCATTGCCGGCAGGTCTGAATACCAGGGATCAGCACGTCGGACGTCTCTTGGCTATCCTTCGCCTTCGCGTGACAGGACGCGCATTGCAGCATCTGATGCGCTTGGTGATCGAAATTCGCGTGCGGCAGCCATCGCGCTGTAATCGCGGCCTTCGCGACCACCGGCAAAATGCTGGGGCCGTCAAGATAACTCAAGGTATGGCATTCCTTGCACGATTTTCGCCACAGCAGCAACTGCGCGTCGGTCATGCGCTGCTGGACCCACTCGGCGGCGCTGCGCGCGGGCGGTTGCGGAGGACGGGTCGGCAGTCGCTTATCAGGTTCGTCTACTAAAGGAATCTCCGCCGGATGCGCCGCGATGTATGCAGTCAGCTTCGCGAACACGAAATCGTAGACGACTTTCGGATCCTTGTGCGGCGCCGACTCGCTGAAGCGCCTATCAAATTGCAGCGGGTGGCATGAGGCGCAATGCTTCTCGTAATTGACCGGCGTCATGTATGGGCGACCGGACGAACCGGACGTCTGGTGGCAATCGGCGCACTTCAACTGCACCGGCCCGGTCGGACCGCGTAGGTCCTCTTTCAGATGCACGCGATGGTTGAACTTGATGGTCCCGGGATCCGTCGCGCCCGGCCGCAGCGGGGCGAATTCAGGATGGCTGCGGTCGAATGCACGAATGCTCGAAGCGAATTTCGATGTCCCGTGCGTGGTCTTCAAATCCGCATGGCACTGCGTGCAGGCCGCATCGCCGGTGCTTGCCAGCCGAAACGCACCCTGGTGCTCCACATGGCAGCTTGAGCAGGATGGCGTGAAGGTTTGGTCCGCGTGATGGATCGGGCCATCGTGACACGCCAGACACGCCTGGTCCGTCGCGCTTTGACGATAGCTCGCATCGGAAACGTGACATACTACGCACTTCTGGCCAAGCAGCGCGTGCGCGTGAGCGAGCGGCCCGGCGTTGTAGGGCTTCGGACTGCCGACCAGCGCGAACCATCCCAGCCAGACTAGGCCAACCAGCACAAACGCGCCTGACAGAATCCGCCGCCAGCGTGGAATACCGCGGAGCGCTTTGAAATAGTTTAAATCGATCCGCTGCGCGAGCTTCTTGGTGGTGCGTGTGCGTCCCGCCATGCCTTAATATCTCAGCGCCATCACGGCGTGGACGCCGCCCAAAACAAGCAGCGCGATCGAAAGAGGAACGTGCACCAGCAGCCACGCATGCAGCCAGCGATAGATGCGAATCTGACGGCTCAACTGCCGCTCTTCCTCGCAGATGTTTTCCAGATCGTCCAGGACTCCATGCACCGGCTCAGCCAGCAGCCGCCGCAAAGCTTCAAACGTTTCCCCGGAGCGCAATCGATCGCTCAGCTCCGCCGTGGGTGTATCGGGGTCGGCCAGATACGGCCGGACCTTGCGAAGATAGACTTCGCGAAAGCGTTCGCGATCCTCGTGCTCGATCTCGACCAGTGCAATCTCCGCTCCCACGCCACCCACCGGACCACAAATTGCAGCGGCAAGTTGATCGGCTTCTTCTCGAAGCTGCGCGCGCACATGCGGGATCTCCTCATAGATAGTCTCCAGCGGCACACGCGACATCATGAAGCTGGGCACATAATGCTGGATCGCGGCTCCCAGAATGCCGCTGCCGATTACGATGAAGAACAGCAACATCAGCACCAGCGTCAGCGGTCCGCGAAAGGCGAAGCCACCGTGAAAAAGAATCAGGAGCAAACTCAGCAGACCCAGCCATAGGTGCCCGCGCATCCAAGTTTGGGCGCGTCCGATGCGCCAGGTCGGAACTTGTTTGCGCGCGCCCAGGAGTCCCGCGTACAGCATCAGCCCATAGCCGGCGATTCCGAATGTTAGCCCCATCGCGCTTCCGCCGCGCGGTCCGGAGGGAGTGTCGACCGAGTAGACGACGTACGCTACGCAGCTCACGATCGCGAGCACAATAGTTGCGATCACCCAGGGACGGTGTGTCCGGTCGATCCGCATCGCGCCTCGCTAGTTTCTCCGCGGCTGGTTGGCAAGAGGCGTGCCCACCCAGCGGAAAAATTCGTTGGGCTCCACGCGATGCGCCGCGTCATGCGGGCACGCATACACGCAACTGGGCTCGGCGAGATCGGTGCATAGATCGCACGAGGTCGCCTTCTGTTTGACCACGGCCATCTGGCGTCCCGCGTTCGCGGGATCGTTTTCCATCACCGTGAACGGATGCATGTTGATATTTCCGTACGGGCAATTCTTCGCGCACAGGCCGCATCCGATGCACCAATTCTCGATGATCACTTCGAGCGAATTGCGCCGGCGAATCGACCCGACCGGACAACCGATCATGCACAACGGATCCCTGCAATGGCGGCAGGACGTGGCCACCAGATATTTGTCGAAACGCTGGCCTTCGCGGATCAGCCGGGTTACTCCATCGTGAGCATCGGCACACGCGCGCACGCAGGCATCGCAACGCGTACAGCGCTCCAGATCCATCACCAGCAGGCTCTGCGCTTCCATCAATCCTTGGGCCAGGAACGAATCCAGTGGCATGCTGGTCGCGGTAGCCAGGCGCTGCCGGTTCTGCTCTTGCCGCTCGCGCACCAGGGTCTCCAGGCTCCGGCGCACTTCAGGGAATCGCTCCACCATGCGGTGAAATTCCTCGCCGTGAATGCGCACCAGCTCCACGTGATCGAGCGCTGTGCAGGTGGCCGTTCGGATTCCGCCACCCAGCAATCCGATTTCGCCGAAGTATCCGCCGCGTCCCAGGTACGCCAGCACCAACTCGCCGCCAGGATGCCCTTCCGACACTTTCACGAACCCGAGGCGAATCACGTAGAAGCTGTCCGCGATGTCGCCCTGCCGGCAAATCACGTCGCCCTTGGTGTAGCGCACCAGCTCCACCTTGTCGCGCAAGGTGTCGATGAACTCCGGATCCAGCGATGCAAACATAGGAACGCTGCGTAGATGATCGTCGAGTGCGCGGCGGCGATAGTTGGCGTCGAGCTGGGCTTTTAGTGTTTTGTTGCGCTGGATAATATCGAGCACGTTGCGCAGCATTTCAAACATCACGCAGTCGGTGGCCGCGCGTACCGTTGCCGAGCGCGGATACAGACTCATGCATGTCATTTCGCCGAATAGATCGCCGGGGCCGAGCGTGGCCACCGGATGGTCATAGGGCAAATCCACGGGCGCGTCAATGGGAATGGTTTCGCGCCGGCCCTCTTCGGAGCGGCTTTCCTGCTGGCGTCCAAATAGGCGGCTGGTCATCTTGCCGAGGAAACCAGTACCGTGACGTTCGGTATTCACGTGCGCCATCGGCGTCGAGAGAAACACTTCGGCTTGGCCTTCCAGGATGTAAAACGCCGTGGAACCGTACTCGCCCTCGCGGCAAACGATCTCACCCTTGCGGAAGTGCCGGCGAACGACGGCATTCTTATTCAATTCGAGAAACGTTCCCGAGACCTTCTGGAAGTAAGAGAGCCGCTGCAGTTCGTCGATGTCCACCGGCTCGCCGGGCAGAACCGTTTTCACCACACTCTTGTTGGTGAGGGCGCCGGTGGGGCACGACACCATGCACTCGCCGCAGGACACGCAGGAGGAATTGCCCATCGGCAGATTGGTGTCGAACGCGATGCCCGCGAGGAAGCCCTTACCGCGTCGCCCCAATACATCGTTATGGCGGATTTCGTCGCAACCGCGAATGCAGCGATCGCACAAAATGCAGGCCTCGTGATCAACCGCGATCACCAGCGACGAATTGTCCTGGCCGCGTGCGGAGATTTTGCGCGGGAAACGCGGTTCGCCGATGCCTTCGAGGCGCGCCAGAGTTTCCAATTCGCAGTCGTTCGATTGCCGCTGGCGAGCGCAGGGGCTGGGATGATCCGCCATCAGCATTTCCACGAGCGTCCGGCGTGCACGTAACACTCGCTCGGAATTGGTGCGCACCACCATATTGTTCTCGGCGGGCCGCACGCACGAGGCTGCCAGTACCCGAGCTTTCTCTAGGTCAACCACGCACACGCGGCACACGCCGACGGGCGTTTCGTTCTGCTGATGGCACAGCGTGGGGATTGCGATGCCGTGGATGCGCGCCGCGTCGAATACGCTGGTTCCTTCGGGCACCGAAATCGCTTGGCCGTCGATGCTGAGTTGAACGTCGCTCATGCGCGCACCTCGCGCATGGGACAAACGCCTTCCGGACAGCGGTGCTCGCGAACGTGCGCGTCCAATTCATCGCGGAAATGCAGCAGGACCGAGCTGAGCGGTGAGTGCGCGAATTGGCCGAGCCCGCAGATGGACGTCAGCTTCAGCGCCTCGGTGAGGTCGTCGATCAGCGCCATATCGGCGGAAGATCCTTGGCCGCGCGTCCAGCCGGTCAGGATGTCCACCATCTTCTGCGAGCCCGTGCGGCACGGGACGCACTTGCCGCAGGATTCGTTGCGGAAGAATTTCACCGCGTTCAATGCCATGTCGAGCATGCATCGCCCTTCGGCGCAGACCACAATAGCGCCGGAGCCGAGCATCGATCCGACTGCGGCCAGTGATTTGAAATCCAGTCGCACGTCTACCATCGAAGCCGGCAAGTATCCCGACGAAGGCCCAGACGGAGCGAAAGCCTTCAACTGTTTGCCGTCCACGATGCCGCCTGCCAGGTTGAAGATCACCTCCGACATCTGCAGACCCATCGGGATTTCGAACACGCCTGGACGGCGCACGTCCCCGCTGACGCCGACGAACTTCAGTCCGGCCGCGCCGCCTTGTCCCTGGGCTTTGTACCACTCCACGCCGTTTACCAAAATCTGCGGCACATTGGCGAAGGTCTCGACGTTGTTCAGCGCGGTCGGCTTATTGAACACGCCCTGGTGCACGGGGAAAGGCGGTTTATTGCGAGGCTCGGCGCGCTTGCCTTCGATGGCTTCGATGAGCGCGCTCTCTTCACCGCAAATGTATCCGCCCGGGCTCACGAACAGCTCCAGGTCGAACGTGAGGCCCGATCCCAACACGCTCGGCCCAAGAATCCCCGACGCGTAACAGCGCTCGATCTCTTCGTGCAGAACCTTCTCTTGCGCGTGATACTCGTGCCGGATATAAAGGATACCTTTTTCGGCGCCAGTCACCAGTCCAGCGATGATCATGCCCTCAATCACCAGGTTCGGGAGATTGCCCATGATGAAACGATCCTTAATGGTGCCAGGCTCGCTCTCATCGGCGTTGCAGACCACGTATTTTTCGGGACCCGGCGCCCGGCGAACGGCCTCCCACTTCATGCCGGTGGGAAATCCTGCGCCGCCCAGTCCGCTCAACCCGCTAGCCTTCAATTGCGCGATCGTGCCGTCCCAATCGCGCGTGGCCGCCAGCATTCGCAAGGCACCGTAGCGCTCGGCGCTCAGGTACGGGTCGGATGTCAGATCCGCCGTCTTTTCTTCGGCGGACATTTCGGGAAGCTCGTTCCCGCCTAGGGCCGTCAGCACCAGCGCTTCGGCCTGAGCCACAGTGACGCCGCGATAAATATGATCGTTGATCGAAACCGCCGGAGCGCCGTCGCACTGTCCGAGGCATGAGATGTCGCGGATGGCAACGTCTTCCCCGCTCATCCCGCGGAAGCGTTGTTCCAAGCCGGCGCGAAGATTGGCGGCGCCCCGCAGATGGCACGACATGTCCGCACAGACGCCCGCAGCCACTCTGGGCGGCCGCGTCAGATGGAAGTGGGGATAGAAATCGGCGACCCCGTGAATGCGATACAAAGGCGTGTTGGTACGTTCGGACAGCGCTGCTAACTGTTCGCCCGGTAGATAACCGTACTGACTCTGAATCGCTCTGAGGTCGTCAAAAATCAACGGTTCGTACATTATATCGTTACGGCTCTGATACCCTGTCTAAGTACTCGACCGATGAAACCGGCACCGGGCATCCAACTGCTTCTGGGCGCGCTCCTGGCGGTCCGCTGCCTGATGGCCGCCGATAGCGCGGAGTCTTCGAAATACACCGGACCAGGCTCCTGCAGTTCCCCCAGTTGCCACGGCGGCGTACAAGCGCGCGATCAGACCACAGTGCTGCAGAACGAGTACAGCACCTGGGTGGTGCGCGATAAACACGCGCATGCATTTTCGAATCTCACCAATCCGGTTGGGACACGCATCGCCAAAATCATGGGACTGCCGAGTCCCGACACGGCGCCGCGCTGCCTGGCTTGCCATGCGCTGGATGTTCCGGCCGATCAGCGCGCCCGCACCTTCGACCTCACCGACGGCGTGGGATGCGAGAACTGCCACGGCCCAGCGTCGGCATGGCTGGGGCCGCACACCACGCGCGGCTGGAAGTACGAAAAATCGCTCGAGTCGGGACTGTACGATACACGCGATCTGGTGAAGCGCTCCGAAAAATGCCTCAGCTGCCACCTTGGGACGCCGGAAAAGATGGTGGATCACGAACTGATCGCCGCGGGCCATCCCGATCTGTACTTCGAGCTTGATTCGTTCATGTCGGTGATGCCGCCGCATTGGAAGGAAGTGGACACCGACCCGTGGTTCGCGGTCCGCGCTATGGCTGTGGGGCAAGCCGTGCAGTTGCGTGAGCAGCTTAAGCGCGTGGCGCGCGAGTCGCAAGGCGGCATCTGGCCGGAATACGCGGAGCTGGATTGCTTCGCTTGTCACCACAACCTGACTGCCGCGAAAGACAGCTGGCGGCAGGAGCGAGGGTACACCGGCCGGCGTCCCGGCAATCCGCCGTTCAACCTGTCGCGCTACGTGGTGTTCAAGCACGTGATCCAGGACTCCGATCCCGGGGCCGTTCGCGATCTCGAGGCTGGGATCAAGCAGGTCTACGCGGGCGTCACCGCGCTGAATTCGGATCGCCGTCAAGTGGCCATGGAAGCAACCGGCGCGTCGGAGCTGGCGGGGAGATTGGCGCAACGTTTGAACGGGATGAAATTCGATCCGCCTCAAACGTTGCGTTTGTTGAAGAGCATCGCCGCCGATGGCGACGGAATCGCCGAGCAAGGTGAGCGCGCGGCCGAGCAAGCCACCATGGCGCTGGATTCGCTGTTCATCGCGTACTCGAAGAACGACAAGCTCGGCAACGAGGCGCAGATTCGAGCCGGCATTAACGGACTGTTCCAGCAACTGGACGATCCGTCGTTGTTCAACGGCTTCAAGTTCGCCGCGGCAATGAAGAATCTGAGTTCGTTGCTGCCATAGGCCGAGCCATGCCGTTAGCGCGAACCATCTCCATGTTGACGTTAGCGGCCTGGATCTGTCTTGCGCAGGCACCGCCGCGTCCGCCGATTCATCACCGTCCGCTTCCGGACCCACCGTCGCTGGTCGATCCCGTGCTGTTGACGTCCGCTGATGTCGCGAGAGTGGTGGAAGTTGCCGCATCATCCGTGAATTCCGATGCGATGGTGATCGCGGTCACGGATCGCCAGGGCAATATTCTCTCGATTTATCAAAAACCGAACGCGCCGGCCACGGCGCTCGCCAATTTTGGAGTGCAGGCGGACACGCAAGAAGTAGCCGTAGCGCTCGCGCGGACTGCGGGGTTCTTCAGCAACGATCAAGCGCCGCTTTCCTCGCGGACCGTGCGCTACATCAGCGGCATTCACTTTCCGCCAGGAATCAATTTTACGGCCAACGCCCCGCTGTACGGCATCGAGAACACCAATCGCGGCTGCCCCTTCAACGCCGCTTACATCCTGGGCCAGGAGTTTCCGGCAGCGCGTTCCATCGATGGGTCGACCACCGGCCTCGGCATTCTTACCGGAAAAGCGAATCTCTACGACAGCGATCCCATCGCAGTGAATCCAGGCGGAGTTCCACTGTACAAACAAGGCGTGCTGGTTGGTGGAGTCGGCGTGGCAGGCGTCGCGGCCGATGTCGCGGAGTTCGCGGCGTTCTCGGGAGCGGTTGGTGCGGGTTTCGGTGCGAATCCAGCGCCGCCAGGCGTGGTCATCATTAATGGCATCGCGGTGCCCTTCGTCAATCAGACGACTCGGCCCGCTGGATATGGCGCGGGGTCAGCGGACGGGATGTATGTGTTGGGTCCGCTCGCGAGTCTGAAAGCTCCACCCGAGGGTAATCTGGTTGCGCCGCGCGCGGGTCCCATTGGCGGCCTGACCGCGGACGAAGTGGAGAGCATCGTTAACGCGGCCACAGCCGAAGCCAATCTCACACGCGCCGTGATCCGATTGCCGATTGGCGCGCGGACGCGCATGACGATCGCAGTCGCCGATCTGGACGGCACGATCATCGCGCTGTATCGTATGGCCGATGGCACCGTGTTCAGTATCGACGTCGCGGTGGCGAAAGCGCGCAACGTGATTTTCTTTAGCGGACCTAATCGTACGGCCAGTGATTTGCCGGGTGTGCCGATGGGCACCTCGGTTACTAATCGGACCATAGGCTTCGGCGGCCAGCCGATTTATCCGCCGGGAATCGACGGCTCGGGGCCAGGTCCTTTTTTTCAGCTCTATCAATTCGACACGCTGAATCCGTGCACGCAAGGATCGCAGTCGGCGAATCCGAATCAAAACGGCATCGTCTTTTTCCCCGGCTCGCTTCCGCTGTATAAGAACGGAGTGCTGGTGGGTGGCCTGGGCGTGAGCGGCGATGGCGTGGATCAAGACGATTTCGTGACTTCCGCGGGTGCGGCCGGATTCGATGCGCCCACCAACATCCAAGCCGATCAAATCATCGACCAAGGCGTGCGGCTGCCGTACCTCAAGTTTCCGCGCAACCCTACGGATTGAGCGCGTTCTCCGCGGCGCGCTTTTTTGCCAACTGGCGGAAAATTTCGCCGAACGCCGGCATGCTGGAGCGCAGCTTGTCGAAATCCCGCTTGGGAATGATCAGCACATTCATCGCGGTGCGGGCTTGAATCGTGGCGTTGCGGCTCTGATCGGCAAGCAGCGCCATTTCGCCGAAATGGTCGCCGACTATCAGCGTCGCGAGAAGCCTGCGCTCGCCGTTTTCTTCGCGCCACACTTCGCACTCGCCTTCCTCGATCACATAGACGCTATCGCCCAGATCGCCTTGCCGGAAAACCACGTCGCCCGGCTTGGAAGTGCTGGTTCTGAATTGCGGACGTGGGATCGAGCTTGGTCTCGGCGAGATCGGGCGGGAACAGCAGGCGCAGCGCTCCAATCGGTCGCGATGCGGGTCTTGCGATTCAGCCCCGGCATCTTCATCAGATAAATGCAGCGCCATAGCATCCAAGCCAAAAAGCCCGAGAGTTTCACGCCCAGGATCTGGGCAACGGCCGCTCCATGGCCGAGAGAACTGAGCGTACCCAAACCTTCGAACATGAACTCGGCGCGCGCGCCTCCACGGATAGCGGCGGCGATGTTGGTTGCGGCCGTGGCGGCTTCTCGAATGGCGTGCTGCGCGGTGGGCGGAGCTTCCTTGCCTGAAACAGTTTTCACCACCGCACAATCGCCGAGGGCCCACACCTGACCCTCGTGGTCCTTCAGTTCGAGACCGGTGTTGGTCAGCAGTTTGCCTTTTTCTTTCGCGCAATTCAGCTTCTGGATCACCGGGGTCAGCGTGGAAGGCACGGTACACACGATGGTCTTGCATGCGATCTCAGCGCCCGATTTCAAGATGGCTTTTTCCGACGTCGCAGCTACCAGCCGGTCTTCCAGAATGATCTCGACTCCACGTTTGCGCAGCGTCTTTTGAGCGAACAGCGCCAGCGGCTCGGCCATTTCCTGAAGAATGCGGTCGCGCGAATGAACCAGCACCGCGCGATGCGGCTGATCGCGGAGGCGCAGATAATTTTTCTTGACTGCCCGCACGAAGTCGTTCAGCTCGGCGATCACCTCTACGCCTGAAAATCCTCCGCCGCCCACCACAAAGGTGAGTAGCTTACGCCGCAGCTCGGGATCTTCCTCGACGTCCGCTTCCTCGAGCGTTCGAATCACGTGATTGCGCAACACCATCGCGTCGGCCAGCGTCTTGAAGGGCATCGCGTTTTCGAGCATGCCCGGCATTCCATAGAAGTTCGTAACATTGCCGAGCGCGATCACCAGATAGTCGTAATGAATCTGGAGCTGGCGCGGGCGAAACCCAGGGCTGACCGTGACCACGTGGTTCTGAAGATCGATGTCTTCAATCTCGCGAGTCACCAGGTTTGTGCGCGGGCAGAGGCGGCGGATGGGCGATACGACGTTAGCCAAGCCGAGGGAGCCGGAGATTACTTCCGAGAGCATGGGCTGATAGACCCAATAGTTCTCGCGATTGACCAGCGTGATGGCGGCTTCTTCAGGGCGCAGGAGCTTTTCGAGATAGCGGGCCGTATAGACGCCGGCGAATCCTCCGCCCAGGATGACGATTTGTTTCGCGGCCCGGGCGTCCATTTATGCAATTGGCTTCGTCTGGTAATTTGGGCGGCTTAGGCGTCCGAATTGCCACGCCATGACCGCTCCGCCCAATACTACTGCAAGTCTCGCGCATTCGAACCACGAGAATTTGCTTCCCGAACTCATTCGTTTTAGTACTTCCCACCGCTGCGCGTTGGAGAGCGGACGCGCCTTTATCAGCTTGCGATAAAACTGGTAGCTGCGGCCATAAATGTACATTTTCTTGTACCACTTCCAAACGCTGGTAATTTCCAAGTGACGGATGACAACATCTGGGGAAAAACGCAGGATCCGGCACGAAAACCGATCGACCACCTGCCGCACGAAAATCGTGTCGGCGCCTCTGCCCAGCTCCACAAATGGACCGATGGCGTCTATGAGCGACCTGTCGGACCGCCATGTTGTTGGTATACCCGTAGAACGCGTGGCGGTCCGTTCCGGACAAGACGTAATTTGCCTTCTGCGCCTCATAGGCTTCCAGCGAACTCATCTGGCGCGATCGTCCTTGAAACTCACGCCTGCCCAACACAAGACCGACTTCGCCGCTCCGCATGATGGCGGCGATCTGCTGTAGCCAGTCGGGACGCGGCACACAGTCCGAATCGGTGAAAGCAATAATCTGCCCGCGGGCTTCATTCATCCCCAATTTCGGGCGGCATACGATCCTTGTTTGGGCTGGAACAGCAAACGGACGGACGGGTACCGCTTTACGATTTCGGCGGACTTGTCCGTTGAGTTATTGTCGATCAGGATGAACTCGCAGGCGCCTTCCGAGTACCGTTGACTGAGCAGTCCCTGGATGCAGGCCTCTACATGGTCCTCATTGTTGTAGAGCGGTACTATGACAGAAATGTCGATTGCGGGGGCCACTTCCTGATCTTTGTCGTCGATGGTGCCGCTCCCTTGGGTTATCCATGGCAAGGCGTTGATCGGCGACTCATCCTCGAGTATACAGCACCGACCTGCGAAGGGCGGCCAAGGAGTAACCCAAAGAATTGCATGGTTCCAGGGCAAGTCTATCTGCTTGAAAAGATTCCACTTGACGGTTGTATTGCGATTGGTGATAATGATATAGGACTGTTCCGGTCGGAGATCTGGATTCCGAATGCTGAAGCTCACCAAAAAAGCGGACTACGGGCTCATCGCTTTGAAGCACTTGGCGGTGAATGCGCCGGCCAGTTCCAGCGCCAAGGAGATCGCCGAGACCTACGGAATTCCGGCGGCGCTGCTGTCGAAGATTCTGCAGAAGCTGGTGAAGAACGGCTTCCTGCGCTCCGAGCACGGAACCAACGGCGGCTACAAGCTGGCTCGCGATGCGCGCGAAATCACGGCGTACGAAGTGATCCGCACCATCGACGGGCCGATTTTTCTGACCGCGTGCTTCACCGAGCACGGCTATTGCGTGCACACCGACAAGTGCACCGTGCGCGATCCGTTGCAGAAGGTTCACGAAGGAATCCTGCGGCTTTTGGCGAGCATCAGCATCTCAGATATGTCCGCGGATTCGTCGAAGAACTGAATCCAAACCGGAAGACGAGGTGGCCAAATCGGCGCAGCGTTTGTACGATCTTTCGATCCCGCCGGCGCAGACACATGATGTGAATGAGGGACCGAGAATGAAACTGCCGATCTACATGGACTATCACGCGACCACGCCGATGGATCCGCGCGTGTTTGAAGCGATGAAGCCGTATTTCCTGGAGACCTTCGGGAACGCCGCCAGCCGCAATCACAGCTTTGGCTGGGAAGCGGAGGAAGCGGTGGAGAAGTCGCGCAAGCAGATCGCGAGCTTGATCGGCGCCACCGCCAAGGAGATCGTGTTCACCAGCGGCGCCACCGAATCGAACAATCTGGCGCTGAAGGGCGTGGCCGAGATGTACGCCGAGAAGGGCAACCACATCATCACGGCGGCCACCGAGCACAAGGCCATCCTCGACACCTGCAAGCGGCTGGAAAAGCACGGCGTGCGCGTGACTTATCTGCCGGTGCAGACCAACGGTCTGGTGGATCTGGAGCAGTTGCAGGCGGCGATCACGGACAAAACGATCCTGATCAGCATCATGTACGCCAACAACGAAATCGGCGTGATGCAGCCGATCGCGGAGATCGGCAAGATCGCGAAATCGAAGGGCGTGCTGCTGCACACCGACGCGACGCAGGCGGTCGGCAAAGTGCCGGTGAACGTGATCAAGGACAACATCGACCTGATGTCGCTGAGCGGCCACAAAATGTACGGGCCCAAGGGCGTCGGCGCGCTGTATGTTCGCCGCAAGAGCCCGCGCGTTCAGATCACGGCGCAGATGGACGGCGGCGGCCACGAGCGCGGCATGCGGTCGGGCACGTTGAATGTTCCGGGAATCGTCGGGTTGGGCGAAGCCTGCGCGCTGTGCCAGGCCGAGATGCCGGAAGAGTCCAAGCGCATGGCGTTTCTGCGCGACAAGCTGCGCGACAAGCTGCAATCGGAGCTGGATGAGACTTACATCAATGGCACCATGGAGCACCGGCTGCCGAACAATTTGAACATCAGCTTCGCTTACGTCGAAGGCGAGTCGCTGCTGATGGGCATCAACGATATCGCGGTGTCGAGCGGCTCGGCCTGCACCTCGGCCACGCTGGAGCCGAGCTACGTTTTGAAGGCGCTGGGCGCCGGCGACGATCTGGCGCACTCGTCCATTCGTTTCGGCCTGGGGCGGTTCAATACCGAAGAGGAAGTGGACTACGTCGCGGCCAAGGTCATCGACGTGGTGAAGAAGCTCCGCGAACTTTCGCCGCTCTATGAGATGGCGAAAGAGGGAATCGATTTATCGAAGGTCCAGTGGGCCGCGCATTAAGAGAAACAGAGCCGCGACCGTGAGGGAGCGGAAGGTAAGATAGAAGAGGACACCAACATGGCTTATTCCGACAAAGTAATCGACCACTACAACAACCCCCGCAACGTCGGCTCGATGGACAAGAGCGATCCGAACGTGGGCACCGGCATGGTAGGCGCGCCGGAATGCGGCGACGTGATGAAGCTGCAGGTGAAGGTGAATCCCGAGACCGGCATCATCGAAGACGCCAAGTTCAAGACGTTCGGATGCGGCAGCGCGATCGCGAGTTCGTCGCTGGCCACCGAATGGCTGCGCGGCAAGACCGTGGACGAAGCGCTGGCAATCAAGAACACCGACATCGTCAACGAGCTGAGCCTGCCGCCGGTGAAGATTCACTGCTCGGTGCTGGCCGAGGACGCGATCAAGGCCGCCATCGGCGACTACAAGCAAAAGGCCGCGGGCAAGACTGAAGCCGTTGGGTCGAGTGTCGCATCTAAGTAATTGATGGTTACCGTAACACCCAAGGCCGTTGCGAAGATCCGCGAGCAGTTCGCCAAGCATGGCGTCCAGGGAGGGCTGCGCCTGGGCGTGCTGGGCGGCGGATGCTCCGGCCTTAGCTATCTTTTCAAGTTCGACGTGAAGCCGCGGCCGACCGACACGGTCTACGAATTCGAGGACGTGAAGGTTTTCGTGGACCCCAAGAGCATGGTCTATCTGAACGGCATGACGCTGGATTGGAAGGACTCGCTCATTCACTCCGGCTTCGAGTTCGACAATCCGAACGCGAAGAAAAGCTGCGGCTGCGGAACGTCTTTCTCGGCGTGACCGGACTACTACGCAGCTGCTCGGCATTCCGCGCAGTCTCAATCTTTCGCTCGACGACTCTGCAGACAGCGCTATTACGAGCTGAGCCGCGCAGCTGCATCCCGATCGATTCATGCAAAAGCCGGAAGCCGAGCGCCAGCGGGCGCTGGATATGTCGTCGGCGCTGAACGACGCCTACCGGACGCTGAAGGATCCGATCAAGCGCGCGCAATATTTGCTGGGTCTGGAGGGCTTCGACATCGGCGAGCAGCGCTCGAAGGACGTGCCGCCGGAGTTGCTGGAAGAGGTCTTCGAGCTGAACATGGCGCTGGAGGAGATGCGCGGCGGCGACGATTCCGCGCGTCCGCAATTGGAGCAGGCCGAGAAGAATTTCACGGGCATGCTGGCCGAGTCCGACCAGGAGCTGCGAGCGCTCTTTGTGACAGTACGATGCCGCGCAATCGCGCGACGTGCTGGCCCAAATCCGCAATGTTTTGAACCGCCGCAAGTACATCTCAGAACCTGGTCTCCGAAGTCCAGAAGACGCTCGAAGCCAGCCACCAGCAACCAACCACCAGCAGCTAACGCCATGGAAATCGATTTCACCGTCATCCGGCCACATCGTCGGCATCGACCTCGGCACCACCAACAGCCTGGTGGCGTTCATGGATCTCACCGGGCCGCGAATCATTCCTGGCGCCGACGGCGACAAGCTGGTGCCGAGCGTGGTTTCGATCATGCCAGGGCGGCGAAGTGGTGGTCGGCAATCCGGCGCGCGAGCTGCTGATCACGCAGCCCGAGCGCACGGTTTATTCCGTGAAGCGCCTGATGGGCCGCGGGCTGCGAGGACGTCAAAGACGAGCTGAAGCTCTTTCCGTTCCGAGTCGCGTCCGGCAGCGAATCGGTGATTCAGCTCCAGCTTGGCGATCGCACCTTTACGCCGCCCGAGATTTCGGCGCTGGTGCTGCGCCAGTTGAAACAGAATGCCGAGGAGTATTTCGGCGTGCCGGTGGACAAGGCCGTCATCACGGTGCCGGCTTACTTCAACGACGCCCAGCGCCAGGCCACCAAGGACGCCGGACGCATCGCGGGTCTCGAAGTTTTGCGCCTGGTGAATGAACCGACCGCCGCGGCGCTGGCCTACGGGCTCGACAAGCGCGAGAACGGCATCGTTGCGGTGTACGATTTCGGCGGCGGCACGTTCGACATCTCGATTCTCAAACTGCACGACGGGATCTTCGAAGTTCTGGCCACCAACGGCGACACGCACCTGGGCGGCGACGACATCGACAATCTGCTGCTGCGCATCGCGCTCGAAGACGTCGCGAGCGAATGGGGCGAGGATTTGTCGCAAGACAGCGAGGGCGTGCAGCGGCTGCGGCGCGCGGTGATCCAGGCGAAAGAGCGGCTCTCGTTCGTTCCCGCCGCCGCGATCGAGCTCGAATATCACGGCAAGAAATACCAGCGCGAGATCACATCGCGAACTGTTCGACAAGCTGATCACGCCGATTGTCGACCGCACGCTCGGCCCCTGCCGCGATTGCATCAAGGACGCGGGCGTCACGGTGGATCAGATCGACGAAGTGGTGATGGTGGGCGGGTCGACGCGCATCCCGCTGGTGCGTTCGGCGGTCGAAAACCTGTTCCGCTCCAAGCCGCACACCGAGCTGAATCCGGACGAAGTGGTCGCGCTCGGCGCCGCGGTGCAGGCGGCGATTCTATCGGGCGCGGTGGACAACAAGCTGCTGCTCGACGTGACGCCGCTCTCGCTCGGCATCGAAACCATGGGCGGCGTGGTTTCGAAGCTGATCCATCGCAATTCGACCATCCCGGCCAGCGCCACCGAAAACTTCACCACGGGCGTCGACGGGCAGACCAACGTTCTGATTCACGTGGTCCAAGGCGAGCGCGAGCTGGTCAAGGATAATCGCAGCCTGGCGCGATTCGATTTGAAGGGCATCGATCCCGTGCCCGCCGGGCTGGCCCGCATCGAAGTCCGCTTCCTGATCGACGCCAACGGCATTCTCGAGCGTCACGGCGCGCGATCAGCGCACCGGCAAGGAACATAGCGTCGAGGTGAAGCCTTCGTACGGCCTGACGGACGAGCAGGTGGAGAAGATGATCCAGGAGTCGTTCGAGAAGGCCGAGCAGGATTTCGCCGAGCGCGGCAAGTCCGCGAGCAGCGAGTGGAGGCCGACGCGATTCTGCTGGCTGTCGAAAAAGCTCGCAAGCATGACGCGTATTTCGAGCTGGCGGACGAGGAGCGCGCGGCCATCGACAAATCCATCAACGAATTGCTGCTGGTGTACAATTCGGACGATCATCACCTGATCGCGGCCAAGATCGAGGAACTGAATCAGGCGACCATAAAGCTGGCCGAAAACATGCTACAAAGGAACCCAAACCTGATGCCTGGACTCACCTGGGACCACACCGAAAACATCGCGCTGGCGCTTGCCGAAAAATTCCCCGAGCTCGACCCCACGCACATCCGCTACACCGATCTGCACCAGTGGATCACCGAGCTGGAAGACTTCAAGGACGATCCGAAGGCGTCGACCGAGGGCAAGCTGGAAGCGATCCAGATGGCGTGGCTGGAGGAATATCAGGAAAGCCGGGAATGACCTGGTCCCGCCAACGCCCAGCCGTGTGTTAAGCTAAAAAAGTCGCAGTTTGACATCGCAGTTTAACCCAGGAAAATTTCAATGCCGAAGCTGAAGACACATAAGGGTGCGTCCAAACGGTTCAAAAAGACCGGGACGGGCAAGGTGGTTCGCCATCATTCGTTTGCCCGCCATATTTTGACGTCCAAGACGCGCTCGCGCAAGCGCAAGCTGAAGCACAGCGTGGTGGCCGATGAGACCGACCAAGCCAAGCTGAAGAGAATGATTCCGTACTAAGTACGAATGTTGTGTGGAACGGCGCCGCACGTGCCGTTACCGCCGGCTAAATTCAACCGAGGAGTAAAAACGTGCCAAGAGTAAAACGCGGGACCAAACGCAGAGACTACCGCCACAAGACGCTGGCCCGAGCGTAGGGCTATTTTCTCACCAAGAGCAAGCTGAATCGGGCGGCCCAAGAGGCCGTCGAGAAGGCCTTGAAGTATGGCTTTGTCGGACGCCGCCGCAAGAAGCGCGATTTCCGCTCTTTGTGGATTGTTCGCATCGGGGCCGCTTGCCGCGCCGCCGACATTTCCTACAGCAAGTTTATCAACGGTCTGAAAAAGGCCGGCATCGATCTGAATCGCAAGATTCTGGCGGATATGGCCGCGACTGATGCGCCCGCATTTTCAGCGCTGGTGGAGAAGGCCAAGGCCGCCCACGCCGGGTCATAGTCATGAACGCCACACAACAAGAACTGGATTCGCTCGCTCAACTGGAAGCGCGCATCACGCGAGCGGTGGAGCTGGTCGCCAGCTTGCGATCGGAGAAATCGGCGCTCGAATCGCAATTGGCGTCGGCCATAGCGGAGCGGGACGCGATGCGGCAGGAGCTGGACGAATTGCGGTCGGAACGAAAGCACGTTCGCACGCGGATCGAGAAGCTGCTCGGGCAGATGGAACTGTTGAGCAGTAGCTAGAAACCGACTCCCTTGGCCCTTGAATAGGGCTGGTCGCGGCTCGGTAACGGTGGCACCAGTAGCGCAAAGGCGTTGGGTGCCGTCTTGCGCGATTCAACCTTGGAGCGCAAAGGCGTTGGGTGCCGTCTTGCGCGATCCAACAAACTCTGCCAAGCTAAAGCAATGCCAAACACGGAGCCGGTCCGTGTCACCATCTTCAACCAGACCTATTCTTTGGTGGCTTCTTCCGAGGAGCCGGGCCGGATCGAACAACTTGCTCAACGTGTCGACGATCTCATGTCGACCATTGCGGTGCGCGCTGGCAATGTCGACGCCACGCGGGCGGCTGTGCTCGCGTGTTTACACCTGGCCGACGAGCTAGATTCGCTTGAGCGGCGCCTGAACGTGCTGAAAGACGACATCGACCACCGGGCGAGGCATTTTACTGTCCTGTTGGACGAGGCCATTTCGGGTGGCTAATCAGCCCTCAGAACTCGGCCCATTGTCCGAAGCCGTTACACACAATGTTTCGGTGGAGGTGCTGTCGCAATACTCAGCAGAGAACTCAAAGCCACAGCAAGGCGACTGGGTGTTTCAGTACACGGTTCGCATTACCAACAAGGGCGCGGAGACGGTTCAATTGATCAGCCGGCACTGGATCATCACGGACGCCGCCGGCGACTTGAACGAGGTTAAGGGTCCGGGTGTGGTCGGCGAGCAGCCTGTCCTAGCGCCCGGCGAATCCTTCCAGTACTCCTCGTGGTGCCAGCTCAAGACTCCAATGGGCACGATGCGCGGCACTTATCAGATGGTGCGCACGAACGGGGAGAAGTTTGATATCGAGATCGCTCCGTTCGCGCTGAAGGCGCGCTACACGGTGCATTGACCGGGAACCCAGCGCCAAAAAAAGGCGCCCCAGACTAAACTTACTCATGCTCTGGGGCGCGCGCGGTTCCGATCAGTTGCGGACGGCAGAGTCGCGGCGTAGCGCGTGCTCGAACCTTTCGGCAGCCGCCGGAGTTTTGAATTCGCCGGTCAAAATCTCACGATTCGTTGAGTCGTGGCCGTAGAGTTCCTTGTTGGAATCTCCATCCGGACGAAGTGTCGCGCCCGTCAGCGAGATGCCTGCGAAGAGCCCGCGCGAGCGGGAGTACGACAGCATTTCCGCCTGCAGCTCCGCGTCCGTCTGAGCGGTCGCGGTACGGCCAATCGGGCCTGCCGCAATGGACGCATCGCCGCCAAGCGTAAACTTGTCGGACAACAGGTGCTTCATGCCACCGTCGTTCATGACGAGCAATACAACATCGGTGTCGGAGGCGCCAATCTGGAATCCGAAACTGCCGCCTTCGGACCGCATCGCGGCCGGTGCGCTCCAGCCCACGCCATCATGCCTGCGGCACACGGCGAATCCGCGGCCATACTCAGCGCCGAAGATGAATCCGGCTTTTTTCATACCTGGGATAACAACCACGCAATGCGCCTTGTCGATCAGATCCTGGGGGATCCCGTTGTCGGCAGCGTGCATCATAGCGGCTAGCGTGTCGGCTGAAGAGTCCAGCCTGTCGTCAACCTTGATTTCTCTGTCCGCCGCGAGCGCGGCGGTGCTCATGGACCCTGCAATTACCAGTGCCCAGATACAGTGTTGTAAATTTTTCTTCATAAGAATTCATCCCTTTCGTCTTTCATCTGAGGCCAGGATTCCGTTTGTCCTGACCAATATGGCTGGGAACTTCTCTCCAAAACGGAGTCACGGCCAGCTTGGAAGAGGCACGCCCAGGGCCGTTTAAGGCGAGGCGCTTATTGCCGGATCAACCGATGTTGATCGAAATATAAACGCCGGGGTGGACGGGATCGCAGAGGAAATAGCCCCCGTTCACATAATCGACGTAAACGGCGTCCGTATAGAGCCAGGCTACCGGCCAGGGCTGAACCGCGTTGAACCAAAAACCGCCGTATTGAAAACGTCCCGAGCCGTTGGCGAATTGGGAGCGGTTCACGTGAAACGGGTGGGCGCTGCCAAAACTGGCGTGGAACTTTGCTTCAGGAATGTTTCCGTGGCCTCCGGTGGCCGCTCCCCGGCTGGCCTGTTCCTGGTGGGACGCGGTCGGCTTGGCCTGTTGCTGGCGTGCCGCCTCCGGCTTGGACTTTTGCTGGCGGGCCGCCTGTTGCGGTTGCTTGGCCGGCTTGGCCTCTTGTTGATGCTGCGCCGGTTTAGCTTGTTCCTGCTTTTGCTCCGGCTTCTTCTCCTGTTCGTGTTCCTGCGCGTAAGCAGCAATGGCGCCCGGCAGCAAGAACAGCATTGCTGCACTTAGAGCTCTAGTCATTTTCATTGTGTTGCCTCGATTCACTTCAGGTTGAACAAAGGCAAGTCGAAGCCCGCGGCGGAAGGCCTATCGAATGTTGAAGTGGAGGGGAAGCGCCCGACCTCATTTGGTCATGTGACCGCTGATAGTCACTGGAAACAGGTGAGTCGCGGTCCAAGCGGCCTTGGATATACAACAGTATGGGTATATCTCAATGTAGGTTTCGAAATGGGGGAACAGCTTGGCGGTGCGCCTTCCCGCGGCGGTAGTGGATGCGCTCGACCTCAAGGAGGGCGATGAGGTCGAGATCTCGATCGCGGGGAAGCGCAGCTTTAAGGTCTCCTGCGATCAATCGAAAACGAAGGCTTTAGAGACTATCCGACGCCTGGCACGCCCTTTCCCTCCCGGCTTCAAGTTCGACCGGGACCAGGCCAATGAGCGATAGACCCGGTAGAGCGTTCTGCGACACCAACGTGCTGATCTACGTCTTTCGCGAAGGCGACCTTCGTAACCAGACCGCAAGGAAGCTCCTGGGCGATGGTGGCGTGACGGGAACGCAGGTCCTCAATGAATTCCTGGCGATCGCAAGACGCAAGCTTGGCTTCAGTTGGAAGGAGGTCTTTGAATCGCTAGCAGCCATCCGCACTCTGTGTCCCTCGGTCGCTCCTCTTACTTTGGAAACGCATGAGCGCGCGCTGCGAATTGCGCAGCGATACGGCTATCATATTTTCGATGCGTTGGTGATCGCGGCCGCGCTCGATGCTGGCTCAAGCGACCTTTACACCGAAGACATGCAAGATGGCCAGAGCATTGAAACTCTAACTATCCGCAATCCGTTTCTCAGTTACGCGGCAGAGTAGGACCGTCGAGCTAAGAACCAATTGGTGGAGGAGGCAGGAGTCGGACTATGCCACCGTTGTGAAAAGGCACAGTTGTTGATTCTGCAAAACGGCACAAACGTCAGAATCGCTACTTGCGCCAGTCAGAGGTGCACAGCGGGTACACAGACTGGCTTGAGCCTTCGAATCCGCTAAAACAGCGCATAAGGTAAGATTGTTCAAACCGTCATGCCCCTATCCGCCGGGACGCGTTTGGGACCCTACGAGATCCTCGCGCTCATTGGCGCGGGAGGTATGGGCGAGGTGTACAAGGCCCGTGACACGCGCCTGGACCGCGAGGTCGCTATCAAGGTCGCCGCCGAATCGTTCAGTCAGCGCTTCGAAGGTGAAGCCCGCGCGATCGCCGCGCTGAACCATCCCCACATTTGCGCGCTGCACGACGTTGGTCCCGACTATCTGGTGATGGAGTACATCGAGGGCGAGACGCTGGAGGCCCGCATCAAGAAAGGTCCGCTGCCGCCCGACGAGGCGCTCAAGATCGCGATCGAAATCGCGGGCGGGCTAGGCACGGCGCACCGTAAAGGGATCGTCCATCGCGACCTTAAGCCTGGCAATATTATGCTCACCGCCACCGGGGCGAAGCTGCTCGATTTCGGTCTTGCTAAATACAAGCAGCCCGTCCCGATTGATGACGGGACCAGGACCATCGCCCTCACCGACAGCGTGCACGTCGTCGGCACTCTGCCTTATATGGCACCCGAGCAGTTGGAAGGCAGGGAGGCGAATGCGCGCAGCGACGTCTTCGCGTTCGGCGCGGTGCTCTACGAGATGGTCACTGGCCGGAGAACGTTCCAGCGCCAATCCGCTATAGACACGATCGCTGCGGTGGGCCGCGAGGAGCCCAAGCCACTTCACGAATTCGTCAAAGAGGTGCCAGACGGCTTAGAGCGAATCATCCGGCGGTGTCTGCGAAAACGCTCCGGGGAACGCTATGCGTCCATGCCGGAAATCGAGCAAGAGCTTGAGGATTGCCGGGCCCTCGCGTCTGGACCTATCAGCGGTATAAACCTGAGGGTGCTGCTGCGGCAAAGCAGGCGGCCTGGCGTCGCCATCCCGATACTACTTATCCTGCTGGCGTTGGCTGGCCTCTCCGCCTGGTGGCTCCAGCGCGCTTCCAAGATACGCTGGGCTAGAACCCAGGCTCTGCCGCAGATCGCGCAGCTTGTCGACCAGGAAAAATACGCGGAAGCCTTCACACTCGCCGTTCAAGCGGAGAAATACATTCCCGATGACCCGACGCTTGTTAAGTTCTGGCCGAAGATCTCCTGGACGGGTTCCTTCTACACAACTCCTCCCGGGGCATCCGTATTCCGCCAGAACCATAACGCTCCCAATTCTCGGGAATTTGTCGGCCGTACCCCGATCGACAAGCTGAGAGTGCCGCGCGTCAGTTCTCAGTGGAGATTTGAACTGAAGGGCTTCGCCCCTGTCGATCGCGCGACGGAAGCTCTCTTTGGCTTGATCCTTCCGTCAGAGTCTCTCTCGGTGACGATGGACGCTGAGTCAGCCGTTCCGCCTGGGATGGTTCATCAGACCGACGGCATGGGAGTCTCGAATACTGGGCCCCTCAAGACCACCCCTGCTTCATTGCTGGGACTCGCTGGTTTCGAAGATCTGCCGCCCGTTCTGTTGGGGGACTACTGGATCGATCGATACGAGGTGACGAACAAGCAGTTCAAGGAGTTCGTGGACCACGGCGGCTACGCAAAACAGGAGCACTGGAAGCAGGAGTTCCGGAAAGACGGCCGCACGCTCTCGTGGACGGAGGCGATGGCCCTGTTCCGAGACCGTACCGGGAGGCCGGGCCCTGCAACTTGGGAGGAGGGCAGTTACCCGTCAGGACAGGAAGATTTCCCCGTGTCCGGCGTGAGTTGGTATGAAGCAGCGGCATACGCCGAGTTCGCGGGCAAACAGCTACCCACCATCTATCACTGGACAACTGCCGCCTCTCCCTGGGCCAGCGCCAGCATGGTCCCGGCCAGCAACTTTGGCGGGAAGGGAGCGGTTCGTGTCGGAACCTATTCTGGCATGAGCTGGTCTGGCGCTTATGATATGGCCGGCAACGTCAAGGAGTGGATCTGGAACGACGCCGGCGGTGGCAGACGCTATAACATGAGCGGCGCCTGGGATGAACCGCCCTACACGTTCAACCAGGGCGATGCCCGCTCGCCGTTCGAGCGATCTGCCAATTTTGGATTTCGCTGCGCAAAGTACGGTCTCACCGGCGCTGCCGCCAAAGCCGCTGATCCAGTGATCCTTCCAACGCGGGATTTCAATCGTGAGAAGCCGGTCTCCGATGCATTGTTCCGGGTGTACAAGAGCCTCTACTCCTATGACAAGACGCCGCTCCAGGCAGCCGTGGTGTCGACCGAAGAGACCGACGACTGGAAACGGGAGAAGATTACGTTCGCTGCCGCCTATGGGAACGAACGGGTGATCGCGTACCTGTTCCTGCCCAAGAAATCGCACCCTCCCTTTCAAACGGTCGTGCGCTTCCCCGGCTCCGAAGCCATCGATATTCGATCCAGCACAGCCCTGCCTGAGGGCCTGGAAATAAACTTCTTTGATTTCTTACTCAAGACCGGCCGGGCGGTTTTGTTTCCAGTCTACAAGGGAACCTTTGAGCGCGGAGACGATCTTAAGTCGGATTATCCTAACACCAGCACTTCCTACCGCGATCACGTCATCGCGTGGTCAAAGGACTTGGGCCGTTCGATTGACTACCTGGAAACCCGCCCGGACATCGACCGTACCAAGCTGGCCTTTGAGGGCGTGAGTTGGGGGGGAGCCATGGGCGCCGTGATGCCGGCGGTGGAGGATCGCATCAAAGCCTGCGTGCTAATTGTCCCTGGCTTCTATTTCCAGAAAAGTCTGCCGGAGGTGGACCAGTTCAACTTCGTGTCCCGCGTAAAGGTTCCGGTCTTGATGCTGAATGGCCACTTCGATTTCTTCTTCCCCGTGGAGAGCTCGCAGGAGCCGATGTTCCGCCTGCTCGGCAGCCCGAGCCAGGACAAGCGGCGGGTTGTCTACGAAACCGGCCACAATATTCCCCGAAATGAGATGATCAAGGAAACACTCGACTGGCTGGACCGCTATTTAGGGCCGGTGAAATAGAGACGCGCCGGCGCAACTCGATGGCTCAGCTCAGCTCCCGTATCGTCTGGCCAATCCAGGTCGGATGGACCTGGTTCCGTTCTCGCTATACTCGGTGACTATGAGATTCTGGTCCACCCTGCTGGTCACATTTGCGTCCATGCTTCCGGCCCTGGCTCAATCGCCGGAGCGCCTTGGCACCGTCTCTTTCCCCGTCTCCTGCGCCGAATCGCAGCAGGTTGCGATTAACCGCGCCGTCGCCCTGGTGCACGACTTCTGGTACGAGGAATCCCAGCGCCAATTCGAACAGATCCTGAAGGCCGATCCACCTTGCGCCATAGCCCACTGGGGAGTCGCTATCAGTTTTTACCATCAGATCTGGGACCACCCCAGCGAAGCCGTGATCGCTAAGGGCTGGGCCGAACTTCAAAAGGCGACCGGCGCGAAGACCGAGCGCGAGAAGGAATACATATCGGCCCTCATGGTCTTTTACAAACCGGGCGCACTGAAGTATCAGCAGCGTGTGGATCTATACTCCGCCGCGATGCGCGCCCTTCACGAACACTATCCCGACGATATCGATGCCACCGCTTTTTACGCGCTTTCGCTTCTGGCCGATGTCGCCCCCGACGACACCAGCCTCAACAAAGAGCGCCAGGCAGTCGCTCTGCTGACGCCCCTCTTCGAAAAGCACCCTGACCATCCCGGCCTGGCGCACTACATCATCCACGCGTGCGACAACCCGTCCATGGCGCAGCAGGGCCTTCACGCCGCGGAACGCTACGGCATCATCGCGCCCTCTGGCGCGCACGCCGCTCACATGGGTGGCCACATCTTTGCCCGCCTTGGCATGTGGCCGGAGGATATCAATGCCAATCTCGCCGCGGTCGCGGCGGCAAAGAAGGCAGCCGAAACCAACCGAGGCGGAGGCTTCGACCAGCTTCATCCGGATGACTTCCTGCTGTACGCCTACCTGCAGAGCGGACAGGATGCTCCGGCCAAAGCGATCCTCGACGACGCCGCTGGGCAACTGAAACACATGGCCGCAATGCCCAGCATGGTGACGGAGGGCATGGAAACAATGGTGCCCCTCTACAACACTGAGTTCCCGGTGATCTACACACTGGAACTCCGCGATTGGAAGACGGTGGCCGCCATGCCGCCCGTCGCCGGAGCCCCTGCTGACATTCAGAGCACCACCTACTGGGCGCACGCCATCGCCGACGGACATCTGAAGGACGGCGCCGCCGCCAAGGCGGACCTTGCGAAGTACGAAACTCTGCTGAAACAAGTGAAGAAGGGCCCGCGCGCGTATGTCGCCGAAGGTACTGGCTCTCAGATCGAAACTGGAACCGTCCGCGCTTGGGTCGCATACGCGCAGGGTGATGGCACAAAGGCTCTGGGCCTGATGCACCAAACCGCCGATCTTCAGGACAAAGTCGGGCAGGGAGAAGTCGATATTCCGGTCCGCGAAATGCTGGCCGATATGCTGCTCGATTTGAAACGCCCGAAGGACGCCCTGATCGAATACGAACGCGCCCTACAGCTCAGCCCCAACCGCTTCAATGGCCTCTACAGCGCCGGCATGGCCGCTGAAGCCGCAGGCGATAAGACGAAAGCCCGACAGTACTACACAACGCTGCTTAAAGTGACAGCCGGCGGCCGCCACACGACGCGTACCGAAATAGCTCACGCGAAGGAGTTTCTCGCGACCGGCGCTACAGCCGGTAAGTAGCGACTTTCGGGCCTCCGCGTTTTTGCGTGCTGCGCGACCGGCTCCGTTGACATGTTCACGAAGCTGCTAGTCTACGCAATCAAGGCGGACCAGCCAATGCGCCGGCACCAGCATCATCGCTTGTGGATCAGATTCTGCCCAATTGAAACTTACCAAATTATGACGTCGCATCCATTGCCCGGGATAAACGCGGTAACGTTGCCCGTCGCGATGGTGCGGGCAGCGCAACCGCCGAGATACGCGTGCTGCGAAAGCTACCGATGATGGTGGTTATCAGGCGGAGTCTCGCTCCCAGTCAGCCGTCTCGAACCGCATTGACTCCCTTCGGGGCCCAATGTCCGGATGGCGCGTGATACGGGTTGTGAAGCTTCTTCTGACGGCAATGAGGTGTATACTTGACTGAGCAAAAATCGAGCCCGACTGAAGGAGAAGAACCATGGCTGACCCCCATCGCACCAAATATTTGCGAATCGCTTTGCTTCTAGTGGGTTTGATCTTCATCATTGGGATCTACCCGCTCACCATCTTCTGGCCGTCCGGCTGGGCGTGGCACACTAGCGGTCACTCGGACTACCTCCAAATGATCTTGGGGATTTACGCGACGCTAGGTGTATTCCTCGTAGTGGCGTCCCGGAACCCTCTCGCACATCTGAGCCTCATCTGGTTCACGGTATGGTCAAGCGTTGTGCATGGCGCGATCATGGCGGCGCAATCGGTTGCGAACCCCGAGCACATGGGACACCTTTGGGGCGACGTAATGGCATTGTTCCTTGTGGCGATCATCCTGGCGATTCTGACGCCGCGAGGCGCGGCAACGAAAGCTTTCTAGCCTGGAAGTCCCCACACCGGCACCTAAGAATCTTCGGCCCGGGCTGGATTCTCAAATATACGTGTAGCGTCACTCGGGACTGCGAATTTTAGAATCCGGCGTTACTCTTGGCCGCAGAGGCGGGAAGATCCGCCCGCCTGACGCCGCGAGAAAGCGCGCGGCCGTGCGGTGGGGTAAGAAATGAATCTAGATCGAGAGCGCTGGAATCCCTATCCACTGAGAACGCCGCAGCTAAAGAGGGAATCATGGGCGAAGAGACTGAACGTAACAGAGTGTTGCGGGCACTCAACGATATGCTGGAAAAGGGAGCACGTCTTCAGGCAGAAATCGAAGCGCTGAGACCTCAGAAACGCGAGATTTTCGAGAACGAAGAGCAAGAGAACCATCCCGAAGTTCAATTTCTTCACGAGATCGTCCGACGTGTTTTGGACGGCTCGATGTCGGAGACGGATGCGGGACAATGGAGCGGTGAGATGGGCCAAGAAATTGAGAAGCGGTTCAGACGGCAAATGAACGATGCTGGCGTGCCCCCCGCGGACGTGGAGCGCGCCATTCAGGACGCACGCGAGCGTTTGGGGAAATAAAGCCCGGAGTTCCAGATCTGTATCGTCCCCGATACGAGGTGAGAATCTCGAACCGAGGGCCGGATTTTTTCCGAGTGCCGCGTGACCCGGAAACAATCTAAGGAGAGGCTTCCAATCGGCTTCGGGCTCGTTCGCAAAAGCAGGTCTAGTTGAAATTTATCGAGTTCGCAATCGATGAAATCTCACGGGAACGCTCAAGAACTGCTCTCGCGTTCGATAAGCCGTTGAAGCACGGTTCGCAGCTCGACTTTTCCTTTTCGAGAGCCAGCCTCTCCGCTCTCGAATTCAATCCAGCCTTCGTTGAAGCCATCGAGCATTTGAATGCGGGGTGCGGGGTTCTTCATGCCCTGCGATTGGAACAGCGACTCCCAAGTCTCGCGTGGCACGGCGTCTATTCGCACAGGGCGACCAAGCAGGTCAGCGAAGGTGGCTGCGATCTCCTCAGGGGTCACACGGTGCGGCCCTTCCAACTCGACCACACTGCGGCCGCTCCACGCGGTCTGGATGAGTTCGGCCGCCACACGCCCGATGTCGGCCGTGGCAACCATCGGTACTGGCTTGTCGAGGGGCTGCAGGAAGCTCGGGAACACGCCGTTCTTGGCCGCCGGAGCGACGTCCCAGCTCGAGTTCTCCATGAACCATCCTGGCCGCAAGAAACAAATTGGAATCGACAACTCTCCAAGCACCTGCTCGATTATGGAGTGCTGCGTGAGCAGGTTCGATCGGGTCGCCTGCGCGCCGATGGTCGACAAGTATACGACTCTATTGGGACGCGCGGCGTCGAGCGCCGATCGCAATGCGGCCGCTACAGCCCGTGCTTCGCGAAAGTCAGGCGACGGATCGAAGTTCGGTGGGACGAGCACGAAGACACCAGCGGCTCCCTTAAACGCCGCGGTGAGCGCGGCCGCGTCGTTGATGTCCGCTTCAACGAGGTCGCAGCCCCGTTTCGCCCACGTCTCGCCTTTGCGGGTTTCGCGAACCACGCCTCGGACGGGCTGGCCAGCGGCCAGAAGGTTGCGCGCCACCTCTCCACCCACATTGCCAGTAATTCCAGTAACTGCAAACATTGTTCTCTCAACCGCCCAAAGCAGTTCTGTCTGCGACGTGATAAACATTATCCCTCGTAGCAACATCCCGGATCAAGTGGTCGTGAAACGAGTGGCGCCGGGCCTGGAAGTTTCATGTGCTGTCTCGCTAACCTTCGTCAGGTGGGCGTCGGCGAGGGAGTCCCTTTGCCGAGGCCTCGGAGCCAGGTGGTTCACGGAACGGTTCCACAGAAATGCGCTCGTAACGCACGTCCAGCACGGTCAGGTATTCTGTACCGCGCGGCGCTTGGAGAACTACGCTGTCGCCCGCTGCCGACTTCATCAACGCGCGCCCCAGAGGCGACACCCAACTGATGTGGTTGCGGTTGAGATCGACCTCGTCGGTGCCCACGATGCTCACCACTCGCTCCGCTCCCGCGCCATTGGCATAGCGCACGGTCGCTCCGAAGAATGCCCTCGTCGCCGCTTGCCCCGCTCTCGGAGTTTCCGGGTCCACCACTTCCGCGGCTTCGATTCGCTTGGTGAGAAAGCGAATCCGCCCATCGATCTGCCGCAGCCGCCGCTTGCCGTACTGATAGTCGGCGTTTTCACTGCGATCGCCGTTACTGGCAGCCCACGCCACCACCTCCGTCACGGCGGGGCGTTCCCTGGTGAGCAGAAACCGGTGCTCATCTTTGAGGCGCTGTAGCCCGCTCGGCGTTATGTAGTTCTTGAGTGGTGTCGCGGGCTCGTCCGGTTGTGGTTTTCTCGTAAACCCTTTTCGCATCGCAAGTCGCGCGATCAAGCAGGAACGTACGTCAACCGAATCAGGTCATCGGCGATTAAATCGCTGGCCACCAGGTGGAGCGGCGGCCGGGGGCCGGCGAAGAATGGCGTGCCACCACCAAGCACGACGGGGCGAAGGTAGAGTCGATACTCATCGATAAGACCGGCCTCGGTCAGGCTTTGCGCCAGGACTGGTCCGCCAACTTGAATCTCTCCAGCCAGCTCAGCCTTCAGCTTGCGGATCACCGTCTCGAAATCATCCGCGACAAGCGTGGCATTGGGCCCAACTGACTGGAGCGAACGCGACACGACCCATTTCGGCTGGCTCCGCCACGCCACCGCGAAGTCGCGATCATCCGCGTCCCAATCGGGAAGGTCTTCGTCCCAATAACGCATGATCTCGTACATGCGGCGGCCGTAGATGACGCCCGTCAGTCCACGCACCAGCTCGACGAAGTGACGGAAGGCCGCGGGCACAGGCGGACCAAGCTTCATGTGGTCGACATAGCCATCGAGCGACTGGTTCAATCCGTAGACAAGTTTTGCCATGCTGCAAATCTCCCTCCCGCGTTCTTCAGAATAGTTTGAGCCGACGTCGCGCCGAGGCTTTGAATTAAACGTTGCGCTCTACTCGTGGCTCTTCGCATCGGGGTCAGGGGCCGGGGTTGGGATGCGTGGGAGCATCTCTGCGCGGGTGGCTGCGTTGTAGGCAAACCACGCTTCGATCATGGAACTCTGCATCACATCGGCCTTCTGCACGCGGTCATAGGTGTCCGCGTTGGAGTGGTGGGTACGGGTACCGTACTCCAACCCATCCTGCTGGAAACCGATGCCGTTCAGGCCGATCCACGAAAAGGCGGTCGAGTCCGTGCCACCGGGGCTCGCGGTGGGTCTGAACTGATCCCCGCCAGAAACAGCAACGATATGCTGGTCCTTGATGGGCTCAATCCAGGACTTGAAGATGGCCGCCATCTGCGGACTACCCCCCGCCGACACTCCGCGGAAGCGGCCGGAGCCGCCGTCGTCGTTAAAGTACACATCCAGCTTGTCGTACTCGGGGGTCTTCACCATGGTGGTGCGTTGAGCGAAGTGCTGCTGCACGTAGGCGGTTGAGCCGTAGACGCCCTCCTCTTCGCCGCCCCACAGGGCAACGCGAACCGTACGCGCCATGGGTTTGATCAACCCAGCCTTGTGCAACGTAGCCAAAATGCGCACCGCTTCCATCGCCACTGAGGATCCCGTGCCGTTATCCGTGGCGCCGGTGCCGCCCTGCCAGCTGTCAAAGTGACCGCCGAGCATGACGACTTCGTCCGGTTTGGTGGTGCCCGGAATCTCGCCGATGACATTGAATGCGTTCTGGTCTTCCTTCTGATAATCGACAGCGATATCGAAGTTCAGCTTCGGCGTGATACCGTGCTGCACCAGGCGGACGAGGCGGTTATACTGCTCTGCCCCAATGGCGACGATCGGAGGCGGAATTGGATCCTTGGGATTCTCCGACCCCCCATACGTGGAAAAGATCGTACCGCCGTCTCCGTTGTAACCCGGCGTGATGGAAATGGCCACGCCCTCTTCCTTCAGGAAAGCGTTGACCTCGTTGCGCAGGACCCCGTTCTTCGCATTGGCCAGGGCAAGCGACGTCGGCGTGTACTCCCACTCGCCTTCACCGGGGCGCCCGCGCCCGCTGGGGTCGCGATTGGCTGCAGCGCCGGCTGCTGCTCCGCCCCCGCCGCCACCACCCCCGCGCGCGCCTCCGCGTGCCAGAATTTCCTCATCCGTTGGGGAAGGCTGCGCGTCCGCCCGCGTGTGGAGCGTGAGTGGAGCCGGGTCAAACATCAGCAGCGCCTTGCCCTTCAGCTTGCCATGGTATTTGGCGAAATCTGCTTTCGAGTGGATGGGCGCCCACACCGGCTCGACCGTGATCGGGCCGTTCGTTCCAGGCGTCCATGCCAGCGGGAACCCGGTAAACGCAGCATAGACCGGCGTCTCCATCGCGGCGTAGAAATGCTTGATCTGCCACCCATAGCCGAAGGGCCACTTTTCCAGGTGGACGTTCTTAAGTCCCCACTCCTGCATCTGCTTCATAGCCCATTCGGCGGCGAGCTTGTGATTGCGGCTGTTGGTGACGCGCGGACCATACACCTCGGACATCCAAAAGAGGTTTTCCATCACTTGCGAGTGCTGGAAGGCCTCGGTCTTGATCTGGGCCAGGGCGTCCAGATCGACTTTGTCGCCTCCTGGTGCCTGCGCGAAGGAAGCTGGGGTGAGTGGAGGATGAGTAAGAGGGCCGTGACCATCGCGGCAGCCTGCCTGAAGCGGAGTAGATTCATGGAGATTCTCGCTTTCTCCGGTACTTGACCTCCCCTACACGGCGTTCGAGGAGCGTGCCCGGATTAGGAACAAGAAGTCATTTTCGCACGCTAATTACCAGAAGTCCGCTTCTGGGAGTTCACCTGCTACTAACGGCGTAGCGTTCACCGTCGCCACTGGGTGGATCGTCGGCCACATGGTCAACTGCCGCAGATAAATCGTCTGGTGATCACCGTTCGACGACGAGTATTGCGGGGGGGGCCTGCTATCGAAACAACCCAAACACCACAGCGCTTCAATCCAACGCAAGCAGCTTGCTGCTGCTCAAGGCTCGTCACTTTCGCCCTTGACGAAGAAGGGCTCCATGTCCTTATATTCCAGGATCCTCACGGTCGCCTCCTTGGGCGCGTTGCTCGGCGCGATTGCGAGGAACGCCTGCTCCGACTGCGCCACCATCGCGCGCGCGAGGTCGTTCTTGTGGATCGAGTGGTACTTGCGCGGCATGGCCCAGTGCAGCAGTGGCATTACGTAGCCAAGGACGCCCGGCGTGTTGGAGTTGCCGAGAATGACGGCGGGACGGTAGACGCCAAGGAAGTCGAACTTGACGGACTCGACCGCCTTCTCCTTCTCGCCGATGATCTTCGCATACTTCATCCCAGCCTTGGGGTCCGCGCCCGCTGCTGTCATGACCCCGCACACGCGAGCGCCTCCAGCTTTGGCGGCGCGGCAAAAGGCCTGTGGGTAGGCGATTTCGATCTTGCGCACCTCCTCCTCGGGCATCTTCGCACTGCCCTTGCCGACGCCGAACGCGGCGAGCGCGACGTCGACTCCCTGGGCTTGCGGCGCAACCTCTTCCTCGAGTCGGTCCATGTTGACAACCACCTCGGAGACCTTGGGGTCAGCGAAGGCGTCTGTCTTGCGGCGCGTCACCACCACCACCTTCTTGCATAGCGGGTTTTTGATCAGAAGCTGCACGATGCGCCCGCCCACGTTCCCCGTCGCGCCAAGCACGATCGCCGAGTACTGCGCCTTCGCCTCTGCCATCGTCACGTCACGCGCGGAACCAAAAATACACGCAAGTCGACAAGCGAGTGAAGTTCTGTTGGGTCGGGCGTTTCCTTCACATCATTTCTACTTTCACACTCTGCTTATGATGTTTCGCTCGTTCTGTTAGCTGCTGCTGAAGGCTCGTCGCTCTCGCCCTTGACGAAGAAGGGCGCCATGTCCTTGTGCTCCAGGATCTTCACGGTCGGTTCCTTGGAAGCGTTGCCTTACGCAATCGCGAGGGATGCCTGCTCCTTTTGAGCCACCATAGCACGCGCCAGGTCGTTCTTGTGGATCGAGTGCCAGTTGGACGATTGAAAGCCGGTGGCACGAATAACTCCTGACAGGAGCGGGTCGGCGCATCGGATCGGGCTAGGTTCGCGCAAGTACAACCATGCCATTGGCCGGGATCACTATGTTTGCAGAAGCCACGAAACCATGCAGCGGCGGGCCTGATGCAGAGATGCCCCCCCCGTTGCCGGCCACGATCGGATTCACAAAGTTATCGTAGACATCACTGTTAAACACTTCGCGCCACGGACCCGCAAATGGGAAACCGATTCCGTAGTCGTACCAAGTCTCTTCGGCGAGAGTGGCGACGACGATCACGTCTTGCCCCGTGCCCTCCAGCCAGCGATGAAACGCGATCACGCGATTCTGGTCGTGGACATGAAAAGGATTGACGTTGTCGCCTCGCAACGCCGGGTAATTCCAGCGCAGCCGAATCAAGTCTTGGGTAAATCGCAGATGATTCGCCCTGGCGGTATCGATCCCCGGGATTCAAGCCAGCCCACCAGATCAGATTCGATGAGGTGGGATCCCAACTCCATTGCTTATCCTCCAAGAACTCTTGGCCCATGAAGATCTGCGGAATGCCGGGAGCGGTAAGTAAAAGCCAGTGGCAAACCGCGAGCGGCTGCGCGCATACCACGACTCGTGATTCGAGCCATCCGCAAGTGCTGGAATGCGCAGGTCCGTTCCCACCTTCACAATGTCGTGATTCTCGACACACGGCACCGCCTGCCAGCCATGGGCAAATCCCTGAGGGTAGAGGTTCGAGGCGATGGCATCAAAATTGATGGCGGCACTCTGTCCAAAGGAAGCTGCCTGCACCGCACCGCGAACCGCGACTGCGCAGTCCGTCATGTTGGACGACATCGAACCGGCGCCGCCATCGGCAGAGTCGGCGTCACGATGGATTGCCAGGACTTTGGATAATTTCCGACTTCACCCGGCCAAAACTCTGCATTTTGCAACAAGCGCGGCTTCGCGTACCGCAGCGTATTCGTGAGGTTCGCAGCAAAACGTCCAGCCGGAATCGCAGTTCATCGAAATCAGGTCGCTGATTTCGTCGTAGCGAAATCCGTCGACGTGGAATTCGCCGATGAAGTAGAGAGCGTTGTTGATAAGGAACTGGCAGACATCATTTTTCCAGAGAGCAAACGAGAGTCCGCCGGTTCCGCGGTCCTGATCGGTGAAATACAGGCTGTCGTTATTATTGCCGACGTTCTTGGCGCGGTCCCAGTAGTAGATGCAGTTGTCGTCCAGTTGCCCGTTCACGGTGAATCCGCCGGCATGGTTGTAGACCACGTCGAATGCAACCGCGATGCCGTAGACGTGGCAGAGGTCGACCAAGGCTTTGAGCTGAGCCGGACCAGGAGTGATGTCCTCGAGGCCGAGAGGCGAGCAAAGCCCTTCGCCGTCGAGCAAGCCATTGATGGTGGTCAAGTAACCACTTAAGAGCCGCCGGGTCAGTGACCACGTAAGGGAAGTCCGGTGAAAACAGGTCCGCGCCGTTATAACCCATCGAAGGGTCCGTCTCCATTTCATCAATGGGCAGCGGTTGCAGGACATTGACGCCAAGCGCTGCAAGATAGGGAATCTTCTCGATCACATCGAGAAAGGTTGATGCGACGCCGGGCGCCGCTGGGATTGTAGGTTCCAACGTGCAGCTGGTAGATGATCATGTTGCTGAAGTCGGGCGTGACAAATGCCGAATCGTGCCAGGGATAAGCAATGGCGGAACGGATCAGATTGTTGCAGTTGGGAAATGCCGAAGCGGGCGCCAACTCGCGCGCATAGGGATCGCGCTTGGGACCGCTACTGCCGGGCCTACCACCAGAAAAGTGTAAGCGGTCGCCTTCCTGCGCAGCGCCGACAAACCCAGCCCAGTAGCCATTCGCATCCTTTGCAAGCAGCAGATTGTCGGTTTGTCCAGTCAGGGAAGAGCCGCCGAAGGTGCCGTTGATGTAGACAGCGGTCGCCAGCGGTGCCCAGGCGCGGAACGTGGCTCCGCCCGCCGGAACCAAATTTGCGCCCATGGGAGTATTTGCCGAAATGTTTGCCTGAGAGATCATCTGGGGCTCCTGCGTTGGCTCGGGTTCGTGCTCAGCTCAAGTATGACAAAGGGACCCACGCCGCTCCTGCCACCATCTGCAGATGATCATCACGACGACCGCTGTTTACCGGCCAAAGTCGATTATTGGTGCCGATGCACCTATTGATGATGGGCTCTTGGAGGATTGTCGGCCACTCGGAGAAAGCACACACTCGACCTAGGTTTTCTTGCGGCGATGGGCTCGAGCGAGGTAATGTCGAGACCCGCCAGTGCGGCGCCATCGATGGCTTTCGTCGTGTTGGTATGCCGATTGTCTTACGTGCGTGCTAATTTCCGACGAGCATTGCGTAACAAGCCCAGTATCCCAGCGGGCACGTAGAGAATTGCCGGCAGAGGCGTTGGAATGGCTGTCAACAGAGCGACGACAATGGCCTTGATTTTGGCAGATTCTCTATCATCGCCGTACCAATTCATCTGCGCTTTATAGGTGATATAGCCCAGTACAATCCCCGCCGCTATCGAGAAAGGCACGAGCAATCCCATGCTGACTATGTCACCAGCATTGAGCATCAGATCGACAATTAGCATCAACCCTGCAATGCGAGGATCAAGTCCGAAGTTCTGACTGAACCCTCTGTTCGGCGGAGGTGCGTCCTCCTGACCGCGGAAATAGGATCTACCGCCGGCCTCGCTGCGAATCTGCGGAACAGACGCGAGTTTAGATCCACACATCGAGCAATATTGGCCAGGGCCGGTCATCGAGGCGCCACAACGAGTACAGGAGATCACATCAGTATCCTTCAACGTAAGAGTGCCCACTCTAAGAGTGGGTCCTGCCTAGATTATACGTCTGCATTGCTCGCGCGGCAGAGCATTGTAAGCTGCTCGGGACTGCGGTCGCTCGGGCGCAATTGAAACCTGGCCTAAGCAAAAACCTACTTTGCGCATGTGATGCAATTCGCGCCAATCGTTTTTTGTGTATGGCCCGGGAAGCGGTTGCCTACGGAGGAGGAATGGGAGTGGGCAGCACGAGCAGGCGCGGAGGGTCCTCCTCGTTATGGAGATTTACTCTGCCTTCGGCTTCAGGTGTGTGTCGAACCGATCGATAACTCCTGACGCCGAAGCATAGGTCTACGCTGGCCGACTTTAGATGATCTCCGCGCTAGCCTGCGGACAGATTGGACGTCGGTGAGATCTCGCGGCTGCCGACATGAGGCGCGACTGAGGCGAAGACCCGATAGCGCTCGACTTGACGAGGGGCACACCAGAGGTACAAGAAAAAGCGGAGGCCGTTAACTAAATGAAAAAATAGAGGCAAAAGAGTGGTGGAGGCGGCGGGAGTCGAACCCGCGTCCGAAAAAGCCCGCCGTGAAAAGAACTACGTGCGTTTCCGATTCGGTAGTTGTCGGCCGCCGCATTAGAACCGGCAAGAAAACGGCGGCTTAGCCCGATTGTCGTCAGCCTGCTGCTCCGAGCAGAAGCCCTCGGCCCAATCCTTGAAGATGACGCCCGGTGAATGCCGTCAAGGCCCAGCATCCGGAGCGGCTACCTAATTAATTAGGCGGCGTAAGCGAACTGTTGATTGGCAGTTCTGGTTTTCCGATCGTTTTACGGGAGCTCGGAACCCGGCACGCCTTCCCACAACGATTCAATCCCGTCGAATCCGTTGCGCCCCCTTCTCCTTCAATCATAGCACCTGGCTATTGAAACCGGGCCCACCGTCGCTATCATAAGAGCAGAAGCATGCCGCCAGCCACGCTCCCGACTCCAGGGACCATTGAGCATACGCATGAGCGACCAGACGGTTCGCGCCGCTCTATAACGTCGTGCTGCTCAATGACGACGATCACACCGCCGAGTATGTCCTCGAAATGCTCGAACAGCTGTTTGCGATTGCCGAGGCCCAAGGCTGGAAGCACGTCATCGAGGTCGACAGCACCGGCCGCACCGTTGTTGTGACCTGCGATCTCTCCGCAGCCGAATTCGGGCGCGATCAAATTCACGCCTTCGGGGCGGATTGGCGAATTGCGCGTTGCAAGGGGTCGATGTCGGCGATTGTGGAGCCTTGTCCGCAAAGCTAACGCCACGAATCAGATACCGGGTTGACACCAAACGATTAGCCGCCTTATTATCAAAAGATTATAGTTTCTCTTACACTACTGCTGCCTAGGCGACTCCCTCGTTGCCGATCAAGGCCGCGAGTGTCGGCATATCCTCGCATCGTCGCCTCCAGTCTGAGGGGTGCTGAAGTGATTCGGGCCCTCGTCGACTTCTCCCTCACCAATCGCTTCTTGATTCTCACGGCCGCGGTACTGCTGCTGATCTGGGGCGCAATCTCTTTCCACAACCTGCCGGTCGAGGCGTATCCCGACGTCGCCAACAACTACGTCACGATCATCACGCAGTGGCCGGGGCGGGCCGCGGAGGAAGTGGAGCAGCAGGTCTCGATTCCCATCGAGATCGTAATGAACGGGATTCCTCACCTTCAGAATCTGCGCTCCGTATCGCTGGCCGGGCTTTCGAGCGTCACCATGATTTTCGACGACGACTCCATTAACGATTGGAATCGCGCGAAGGTTGTCGAGCGACTCACGCAAGTGACGCTGCCCCAAGGCTTGCAGCCGCAAATCGGCACGGACTGGAGCCCAGTCGGCCAGATCTACTTCTTCACCCTGCACAGCACCAATCCCAAGTACGACGTCATGGAACTGAAGTCGCTCGAGGACTGGGTGGTCGAGAAGGCATTCAAGTCCGTACCCAACGTGGTCGACGTGGCCAGCTTCGGAGGCCCGACGCGCGAATACCAGGTTCGCGTGGATCCCGACAAGCTGATCTCCTACGGGCTGAGCATCGCCCAGGTGGAGCAGCAGCTCACCAACAACAACGTGAATGGAGGCGGCAATTTCATCCAAGCCGGTTCGCAGCAGATCAACGTGCGCGAGGTCGGTTTGGTCAGCAATGTTCACGATATTGCCAATACCGTGCTCACCACCAAGAACGGCACGCCGTTGCGCGTTCGCGACATTGCCGTGGTGCAGCAGGGAGCCAAGGTCCGGCTGGGGCAGTTCGCGCGGGCGCGGCACCTGTCCAATGGAAAGATCATCGATAACGACGACGTGGTCTCCGGAATCGTGCTGCTGCGCAAGGGCGCTGAGTCGGACTCGACGCTGGTGGCGGTCCACAAGAAGGTGGACGAGTTGAATCACGGCATTCTCCCGCGGGGCGTTGAGGTGGTCCCCTTCCTCGACCGCAGCGATCTGGTTCATCTGACCACCCACACCGTGCTGCACAACCTGATCGAGGGAATCATTCTGGTCTCGGTCATCCTGTTTGTCTTTCTTGGAAATATCCGCGGCGCTCTGATCGTTACCCTGACCATTCCCTTCGCGCTTCTGTTTGCCTCCATCTGTCTTCAGATTGCCGGTATTCCCGCCAATCTGCTGTCTCTGGGAGCGCTCGATTTCGGAATGATCGTGGAGGGCGCGGTGGTGATGATCGAAAACATCGTGCGCCTGCTGTCGCACTCAGACGGAGCAAGCGGACGAGACCGTCGGCCAAAAGATCAGAAGGGCGGCGCACGAGGTCCAGCGGCCCGTGTTCTATTCCATCGCCATCATCATTACCGCGTATCTGCCGATTTTCACCTTGCAGGCAGTGGAAGGGCGCTTGTTCAAGCCGATGGCCTGGACGGTGGCATTTGCGCTGCTGGGAGCTCTCATCTACTCGATGCTGATCGCCCCGGTAATCGCCGCCGTCGTGTATCCCAAGGGCACCAAGGAGTGGCACAACCCGCTCATGGGCTGGCTTACGCGAATGTACGACAGAGCCCTGGGAGCGGCTATCCGCTGGCGCTGGGTCACGGCTGGCGCCGCGGTGCTGATTCTGGCCGGAACCGTGGTGCTGAGCCGCGGGATCGGATCTGAGTTTCTACCGCATTTGGATGAAGGAGCCATCTGGGTGCGCGGCACTCTGGCGCCCTCCACCGGCCAGAACGACGGGATCGCACTAGCGAACCGGGCCCGGATTCTGCTGTGCTCCTTTCCGGAAGTCCCCCAATGCACCAGCCAGGTCGGCCGGCCCGACGACGGAACCGACACTACCGGCTTCTTCAATACCGAATACTTTGTGGATCTGAAGCCCAAGGAACAATGGCGGCCGGTCTTTCACCAGAACAAAGAAGAGCTCATCGCGGCGATGAACCGGGAGCTGGAGAAGATTCCCGGCGTGATCTGGAACTTCTCCCAGCCGATTGCCGACAACATGGAGGAGGCCGTCAGCGGAGTGAAGGGCGAGCTGGCGGTGAAGCTGTACGGGACCGATTTGCGGACGCTGGAAAGCACGGCTCAGAAGATCATCAACGTCATGCGCTCCATTCCGGGCGTCGAGGATCTGGGCCTGTTTCGCGTGATCGGGCAGCCCAACCTGAACTTCACAGTGGACCGCGATATAAGCCGCGCGCTACCAGATCAACGCCGCCGACGTACAGGATGCCATTCAGACCGCGGTGGGCGGCAACGCACTCACCCAGGTTCTGCAGGGTGAGCAGCGCTACGACCTGGTGCTGCGCTATCTTCCGCAGTACCGCGATACCAAGGAAGCGATCGAGAATATCCGCCTGCTCTCGCCCAGCGGAGAGCGGGTCTCGCTGGCGCAGCTCACCGATGTGCAGACGGTGGACGGCGCGTCGGAAATTTATCGGGAAGGAAGCCAGCGCTATGTCGCCATCAAGTATGGCGTGCGCGGACGCGACCTCGGCAGCACCGTGGAAGAGGCCATCCAGAAGGTGACCGCGCAGGTCAAGCTGCCGGAAGGATACACCATCAACTGGGCCGGCGAGTATGCCAGCCAGCAGCGCGCCCAGCGCCGCCTGATGCTCATCATTCCGCTGACGCTGCTGCTCATCTTCTTCATTCTCTACACCATGTTCAACTCGATGAAGTGGGCCGGCCTGGTTCTGATGAACGTCGCCATGGCTCCGGTAGGAGGGCTGCTGGCGCTGCTTTGGACCGGGACCAATTTCAGCGTGTCGTCCGGCGTAGGATTTCTGGCGCTGTTCGGAGTATCGGTGCAGACCGGCGTCATCATGGTGGAGTACATGAATCAGTTGCGTTCCCGCGGCCATTCGGTCCTGGAAGCGGCCAAGGAGGGCGCGGTGCTGCGCTTCCGGCCCATTCTGATGACCATGCTGGTGGCGTCGCTGGGGTTGGTGCCGGCGGCCACATCGCACGGAATCGGCTCGGATTCGCAGCGGCCGTTTGCCATCGTGATCGTGGGCGGTCTGATGGCGGTGCTGGTGATGAGCATTTTTCTGCTGCCCACGCTCTATGTCTGGTTTGCGCGCGATACGGATGCCTTTCCGGCTGAGCTGGCAAACCAAGAGGAATAATTGTGGCGCGCGTGCAGTGTTCGCACTCCTGCGAACACCTTTTACACCGGTGTTGGGAATGTCTTCGAGATGTGGTCGTGCCAAGTCAGCGTCTCTTCGTCCACCAAGCTCCATAGCAAGCCGATGCCGGCCGCCAAAAAGCTGAGGAGCGCCGAAGCCAGGCGATAGAAGCGCTGCGTCCGAGTAGGCCTTTGCCCGTCGAAATTCACCAGTCGCAAATGCGTCCAGCGCTGACCGGCGGAGTCGCCGTTCGCGAGACACCATAGCACCCGGTAGAACACCACCACGCTGGCTGCCGCGGCCACGAAGATGGGAGCAGTCTTGGCATCCATTACGAATGTGCCCCCGGCCAGGCGGAAGATAATTCCGAATATGGCTAGCGCCATCAAAACGATGCTTGCATCCACTGCGGCCGCCATCGCGCGATGCGCCGGAACCGCCACTGGAGCGTCGCAATAGATGACGCCGTCCATGGGCTTCGCCGAGCGCGGCGCATGCGTGAACTCGAGCGCCTGCTGGCCCGGAATTATCTTACGATGCCGCTGGCGGGGAGCTGACGGCTGTGGCTTGTGGGCAGGATGTTGCACCACGTCCGGTGCGATCGTTTCAAACGGCACCACCCGCGGCAGTTCGCGCGAACTGAACAGGGATGGCTGATAGTTGCCCAGCCGCCGCGGTGCGCTGGGCTTGGCTTGCGCCGGCTTAGCCTGACTTACAGTCGGTTGAGTTCGAGGCCGGGGATCTTCCACCGGCGAGTATTGCAGAACCGGTGCGGCTCCCGATTGGAGAATCGGCGCAACGCCTGATTGCGGCGCCCCCGTCGAGGAAGCCGTGTATACCGGGCCCATGCGCAAGCGGCGTCCGCACCGTCTGCAACGATGATCGTCGTCAGCGTTCGCGGATTGGCAGTATCGGCATTCCATCAAACACCTCACTCAAAACCAACGTTCACAAAAAGTTCCGGTTGCGGACATCCAGAGATCCATGCTACGGTTTTCGGTTGAAGCCTCGTTCCGTAGCTTCCGCAAACGCTTCCCTTCGAAACCTCACCCAAGAGGTTACCTTTCTTCGTAACATATTCGGGGTAAAATGTCACGAACTTTATTTGCGGAGCTTTGCCTGGGCTGTCCTGTTCGCCTGCCTACTGTCCGCTTTTCCGCTGTGCGCCCAGGCTCCTCCGCCTCAACTGCCGCCTCAAACTCAAACCCCGGCGCCCGCCGCCATACCCGCGCCCAACGCGGCAAATCCCGACCAGCCGCTGAAGTACCTGCGGCCGGGCGCGCCTAATCCCGGCGACTACAACACGATCTCGGACCAGCAGGAAACCGACGGCGATCTGCGCCACTTGCGCGGCCATGTGCACATGGAAAGCATCGACAAGAGGTTCGACGCCGACATGGTGGACTATAACGAAGACACCGGCGACGTTGAGGCGTGGGGCAACATCCGCTACGAGAATTTCCTGGACGGCACCAAGCTTTCCTGCGATCACCTCACCTACAACGTCAACACCGAGAGCGGCATCTTTTACAACGTCAGAGGCACGTCGGAGCCAACCATCATCTCGCGGCCCGGGCTGCTCACCACCAATAACCCGTTCTATTTCGAAGGCAAGTGGGGCGAACGCACCGATGGCAAATACATCATCCACGATGGCTTTGTCACCGATTGCAAGGTTCCGAAACCTTGGTGGCGGCTCACCAGCACCAAGTTCGATATCGATCCCAACAATCGCGCCATCACTCACCGCGCCGTGTTTCACGTCAAGACGGTGCCCATTTTCTATTTCCCGCTGTATTACAAATCGCTAAAGAAGCTACCGCGCCAGAGCGGCTTCCTCACCCCCAACATCGGGCACAGCTCAACCTTTGGTGAAATGTTCGGCCTGGCCTACTATTGGGCCATCAGCCGCAGCTACGATACCCTGGCCCGTCTTCAATACTTCACCTCGCGGGGGCCCGCTGAAACCATCGAATTCCGCGGCAAAGTGCGGCCCGGCACCGATTTCAGCTTTAACGTGTATGCGGTGCAAGATCGCGGCATCAATATTGGCAACGGCGTGATCCAGAAGCAGGGCGGCGAGGAATTCACGTTCGATGGGCGCTCCGATCTCGGCGACGGTTGGCTGGCGCGAGTGCACCTGGACGAACTGAGTTCCTTCCTGTTCCGGGAAGCCTTCAGCCAATCGTTCCACGAATCCATCTTTTCGGAGACGCATTCGGTCGGATACGTAATGAAGCACTGGTCAAGCTATACATTCGATGTCGCGATCACCCGCGACGAGGAATATGAAGATGGCTTCTCCCCCAACGACCGCATCATCATCAAGAAGCTCCCGGTAGTGGAGTTCCTGAGTCGCGACCGCCAAATTCTGGACGGCCCGGTGCCGGTTTGGTTTTCCCTCAACAGCAGCGCGGGTTTCTTGGACCGCATTCAGACCGAATTTCAAACGCCCACATTCGTCGATCGCCTGGACGTCAATCCCGAGGTGACCACCGCGTTCCATTTCGGCGGCTTCAGTGTGGCCGGAAGTTTCGGCGTGCGCGAGACCGAATATGGCGCCAGCTTCGTGAACGGACTGGTCACCGATCAATCCCTGCTGCGCAGCGACCGTGAGGTTCGGATCGAACTGATCCCGCCTTCGCTCGAAAAGATTTACAACTCACCCAGATGGCTGGGCGGCATCAAGGTGAAGCACGTCATAGAACCTCGCGTCGAATACCACTTTGTCGACGGCATCGACGACTTTACCCGCATCATCCGGTTCGATGAGAACGACATAATATCGGACACCAATTCCGTGACTTTTTCGCTGGCCAATCGCTTCTTCGTCAAGGACAAGGATGGAAACGTGAACGAGCTGTTCAGCGTGGAAGTGGCTCAAAGCCGTTATTTCAATCCGAGCTTCGGCGGCGCAGTGATTCCGGGCCAATACAACGTGGTGCAGGACTCCGAGGAGCTGGATGGGTTTACATTCCTGAACGGCCCGCGCCACTACTCTCCCATTGTTTCCGCTATACGCTTTCAGCACGTAGTGGGTTTTGAGTGGCGGGTGGATTACGATCCGCTGCTGGGTCATATCAGCAACACTACCTTCAACGGGAATGTCCGGCTTGCCAACAAGTATTTCTTCGGAATCGGCCACAGCGATATCAACAATTTTGCGTACGTCGTTCCCCCCAGCAATCAGATCAACTTCATCGCGGCCGTCGGCAACAGAAACCGCAAAGGCTGGAACGCCGCTGTGAATGCGTTTTACGACCTGCACTATCACGTCCTGGAGTTCGGCACCACCGAGGTTAGTTACAACACCGACTGTTGCGGCATCAGCGCCGAATACCGCCGCTATAATTTCGGAATCCGCGACGATACGCAATATCGGCTTTCATTCACCATCGCCAACATCGGCTCCTTTGGCAATATGCGCAAGCAGGAGAATATCTACTAGCGGTGTGGTTTGCAGAAGGTCCGCTTGCTGACGCGCGCGGCTCTGTAAGACTTCCGCGCTGCTCTCGAGCCGGATATTATATATGCACTGGTTATGATCTCCTCACGAAGCGCGCTCATTCTTTCGCTTGCGGCTGCCGCATCCGTGGCGGGGCTTCTGGCGATCGCGCTCTCCGGCGCCGAAGCGCCCTCCACATCGGTTCAGTTCAGCACGCACCTCATCTCCGACCAGCTTCGGGGCGGGTACAGTGTGGCGATTGCAGACGTCAATCACGACGGCAAGCTCGATATCATCCCGGTGGCCGCGGGCCAGCCCGAGCTGGCGTGGTACGAGAATCCCGGTTGGGATCGCCACGTGATGATCAACGACAAGAAGGCGATGCTGTGGGCCTCGCCCGCGGACATCGACGGCGACGGCATTCCCGAATTCGCATTGCTCGCCGACTTCGGCCAGGATCCCAAGACCAGCAAGGGATCCATCTGGCTGCTCAAGAGCCAGGGCGACCCGAAGGGCATGTGGAAGTCCTACGCAGTGGATGCCGTGCCCACCGCGCACCGCGTCACCTGGGCCGATCTCGAAGGCGACGGGAAGAAGGAGATCGTCATGGCTCCTTTCGTCGGCTTGAAGGGTTGGGAGGATCCAAAATACAAGGACAACGTGCCGCTGCTGTTCTGGCGCGTTCCTTCCACTCTGGACGGGGCCAAGCCTGATCAAACATGGAAGCGCGAAACCGTGGATGACAAGCTCTACGGCGTGGTCCATCATCTGCATGCCGTCAAGTGGAACCCGGGCAAGCGCGACGACTTGCTGGTGGCTGGTTTCGACGGCATCGTCCTTTACACGCCTTCCGGCCGCGGCGACAAGCTCCGATTCGATCGCAAAGTGTTAGCCAAAGGCGATGAGCCCAGAAACGTGCCGGGCGCGGGCGGGATGACGCAGGGCACCAACGACATTTATCCGATCCACATCAAAGGCAAGCGCTTTCTCGCGGCCCAGGAGCCCTGGCATGGCGACGAGATTGTGGTCTATTCCGAAAAAGGCGGGCAGTGGCAGCGCAACGTCATTTTCAAAGGTCTGGTGCAGGGCCACGAGATTGCCGTGGGCGATCTCAACGGCGATGGACGCGACGACATCGTCGCAGTCGACGTAACCAACCGCGGGCGGCCCACTCCGGCCAGCGTTCATATTTTCTACTCCGAAGACGACACCGGCACGCAATGGCGCCACGAACTGCTGGATGAAAACATGATGGCAGGATCGGGAGTCATGATCGCCGACATCAACGGCGACGGCCGCCCCGACATCATCGCCATCAGCGGCAGTTCGGTGAAGTATTACGAGAATCTCGGAATCGCCAAATAATTATTCTCCTAGCGTCATAGACGTCGATGATCCACGTTTAAGACCGCTTCCTGTCGAGTCAGATTCTAAAAAACAGGGGGCGGGGGAGGGTGCGCTTTTTGCATCAAAATCGTCGTCCGGTATTCCTTGCCGCTTGTGTCTAAGAGGTAGGCCTTGTCGCCAGGGATGGCTTGTGGCTCTATTGAAATTCGAATGGGCCCCAAACTTAAACGAGGGTAGGAGCGGAGTGCCGTTCGGTTATAGCGCACGCTGAAGATGCCCAGAGGGCTATCGATCACGTATATTTGCGCGGCATCGCGCTGCTGTTCAATCGAAAGCAAAGTTGCCGAATGGAAATAGTGGTCCCTTGCCTCAAGATCAGCGACAGTAACAATCGTTAGGCCTACGGCGACAGCTGCTAGCCGTTGCATCGTCCATACAATATCACGGTGTTCCAGCGCTCGGCCGCTCCTTCTTGAGCTGCAGCCCCTCCCCGGCGATCAGCTACCTGTCCTTTTCGAATTTAGCTTTCCATGGCGTGATGCGTGGAATCCACCTCGGGACCGCGGCGCAGAAGGTTCCGTACTCCGCCCCAAAACTTCCCCTGAGAGTCGGCTCTTCGTAAACCAGCACAAAGATGTGAAACGACAGCCAGACTAGCGCGCCGTATTCCAGCACGTTAAGATTCCCGAACAGCAAGCCTTGACCGAGAATCGCGCTCACCACCGCCACGTACATCGGATTTCGGACATATCGATACAGTCCCGTAACAACCAAATGACGGGTTGGGAAGACCGGCGCCGGCGTTCCTAAGCCCTGCCATGCGAATCGGACGAAAGAATCCAGAAGCCCTGCTCCACCCAGCGCGATCAGAGCAGATCCGGCGAAACGCAAACGAGGCATTCCGAAGAAAGGAGGATCGAGCCTCCACCGCGAAATCCACCAGGGTACGAGACCGGCTACGAAGCCGGGGGCGATCACCAGGAACACCGCCGAGCCAACCATCGCCCACATCTTCCTTGGCATGGCTCTCCTCGGCATGCCACATGTAACCACAAAGGCCAGCTTTATCGCCTATCGCGCCTTGATTCGGTAAACTTAGCTGAATCGCTCATGCCCCTCGCTGTAGGCGACCGTGTCGGCCCCTACGAGATTCTCGCGCCCATTGGCACCGGCGGCATGGGCGAGGTGTACCTGGGGCGTGACACCCGGCTCGGCCGCCAGGTGGCCATCAAGGTTTCCACGGAGGAATTCAGCGAGCGCTTCGGGTATCACTCCCCGCGAAATTTCACGTAACTATCGATCCTGTCAGCCGGCGGCCGTCGCTCTGGGGAGCGAGAAGACGCCCAGCTGCTGGAACAAGGTGGCGTTATCCGCGTAGAGTCTGGATTGAATTGCCTTGCCGTTCCGTATTTCAGTAACGGAACAGATGTGAAAGGCAATGCTCTTGTTGGTCGGTGCAATCCCAGCATAGTTGCCTTTGTGGGTGGCTGTAGCACGCGAGCGGCTGACCACAAAATCCCCACTCGGAAGGATTTGCTCAATCTCGAGGCGCAGATCGGGGAACGCCTTGAAAATCGTCTCTAAGTTCTGCCGCACTCCTTCGGGTCCACGTATGGGACCGGGCGCAAGTTCCGAGTGTCCCACGTAAGAATTGTCAATTCGACTCAGGTATCCATCAAAATCGCGGGCGTTCAACGCCGCGACCTGTCGCTCCGCGAACTGGATGTTGTCTTTTTCAGCCATGAGAGGGCTCCCTTCTGGACTATCATGCAGTCGCGAGTATACTCCTCGAGTAATCTCACATCAAGGCCAACGTCGCCGCGTCGCCCCAGCGTGTATGATGACTCAATGCAGCCAATCAAAGCCCCCGCCGTAACGGTGGGCCTCGTACTCTTGACGCTCACCGCCGGCGCCACGTTTGCGCAGACCGGCACGCAGGAATCATCCGGCGCCGCCACCGGAGTGCGCGCCATCATCCACTCTGTTGCCGATCTCGATAAAACCGTCGGCTTCTATCGCGACGGACTCGGCCTGGAAATGGCCGGCCCTGGCGGCAAGCCCGCTACCACGCTGCCCGCGCCACGCGCTCTCGATGAATCGCTCTCCAAGTTCACCGCCACCCACGGCGCGAAGTTCCGCAACGCCACGTTCAAAATTCCCGGCGCGAAATTGGATCTCGAACTCACCGAATTTACCGATACTACGCGCAAGAACGTTCAGCCGCACATGCAGGATCCCGGGGCAGGAACTTTGGTGCTCACGGTTCGCGATGTCGATGCGGCGCTCGCCGGTGTCAAAAAATGCGGCGGTTCCGTGCTCAGCATCGGAGGCCAGCCAATGAAGCTCGGCGGCGAGACAAGTAAGAGCCGATCGGTTTTCGTTCGCGATCCCGATGGCTTCATGCTCGAGCTTGCAGCCATCCAACCGCCGCCTCCGTCCGATGCCCCCGCCAGCAGTAATGTCACCGGCGGCCGCATCGGGATCACCGTCGAAAACCTGGATCAGACTTTGAGGTTCTATCACGATGTTCTCGGCTTCGACACCAGGCCGGCCCCCGCCGCGTACTCCACTGATAAGACCATCGCGTCGCTGATCGACGCCGTGGGCGCGCAATGGCGCATCAGCACCGCGAAGATCCCAGGTTCTCCCGTCGATTGGGAGTTTCTCGAATTCGAGGGTGTTGCGCGCAAACCATTCCGTCTGGCAGTTCCCGACATTGGATCGCCCGCGGTTTCGGTGCGTGTTAAGGACGTCAACGCCGCGATCGAAGCCGTGAAGGCCGGAGGGGGTTCCATCGTCACTACCGGCGGTCAACCCGTCAAGCTCGGCCCGTCCATCGGGATCTTTGTTCGCGATCCTAACGGCTTTCTGATCGAGCTGATTCCGGGGGCTTAACCTGGGGCTTAAGCAAACGAAAGCATACCAGGTGCCCGGCGCGGGCGATGATCTCGTTCGGGATGCGGCCATCCACGTCGGCGCCAAACGCATTCGCGTCCACGATGAACACGCGCGTCTCAGGATTTTTCAAGGCTTCGGGCAGTTTGCCGGGTTCCAAGATCGCCACAAAGTAGCGATCGCCGTACCACAGAAGCTGATTCATCTCGTCGAAACGCGGTGCGCCGTCATCGTAAAAAGTGATCCGTTCGTTGGGCGCAGTGGCGCGAGTGGATGCCAGCGCGATGGGCCGGGTCTCGGCGGCGTGGATATTCACAGGCGGCCAAATCGCAATCGCGATCACGCCCACGGCGAGCACCGGCGTCAGCACCCGGAGCCCGTTGCGTAAATAACGTTCGGGGAACCACCGCAACAATCCGATGGCGGAAAGAATCGCGAAGGCCGGATACGCGGGCAGCATGTAGCGCAGGACACGGCTTTTCGTGATCGCGCACAGCGCGTACACCACGGCGATCCAGAGGATCAACAGGCGCAGCTTGGGATCGCGCCGGCGAATCACCACTACAGCTCCAGCCACCATTGCCGGAAGCCACGGCCAATACGATTTCACAACCATCCATATATATTCGAAAGCACCGGTGTAGCGACGCCACGCGGGCGACAGTGCTCCATACACTTCCTGGTTCATGTACAAGGAACTACGCACGAAAAAATCCGCGCCATATCTGTAAATCCATTGCGCGTACCAGGCCACCGGCGGCGCGAAGGCCAACAGCAGCCCCGCCATCACGTAACGCAGCGGAGGCCGCCGGCGATTCCACAGCATGTCGATTGCGAACAGTAATGGAATGCTCACGCCCATCATCGCTCGCGTGAGCTGTGCGAGGCCCGCGAATGCTCCCGCCGCGAGCAGCCAGCGCGGATCGTCGTCGCTCAGCACCCAACTACAGACCGCGGCGAGAAAGAAAAACGTGAACGGAACATCGGTCATCGCGCGCGCGGCATATTTCACGAAGTAGATGCTGCTGGCCATCACAAACATCACGAGAACGCCCGCGAATGGATCGCCGGTCATCCGTCGTCCTAGCCACGCACCCAGAAGAATCACGCCTAGGCCGCACAGCGCCGAAGGCAGTTTGGCGAGCGGATCCGAAAGCCCAAACGGAACGAACAACGCCGCCTGCATCCAGGAAAATAGCGGCGGATGCTCGATCGCCGGACCGCCGTTGCTCTCGATATCGAGCCAGTGCCCCGATTGAACCACGTGCTTCGCTACCAACGCGAAACGCGCATCGTCATATCCCGCCAGATCGCCCGCACGGATCGGCGCCAGCAGCACGATAGCCGAGAGAAGCGCGAGAATCCAGAACAATTGGCGATCGCTGCCGAGCATGTACGCATTATCACCCGGTCCGTGTACCATGAGTTATCCGACGTGCCCGAACTTCCGGACATCGTAGTCTACATTGAAGCGCTGGAAAAGCGCATTCTCGGGCAGACTCTCGAAGGCATCCGGCTGGTCAGCCCATTCTTGCTACGCACTGCCGATCCGCCATTGTCGAGCGTGCAGGGCAAACGGGTGCGCGAACTGCGCCGCGTAGGAAAGCGAATCGCAATCGGTTTAGATGACGAGTTATGGCTGGTATTGCACCTCATGATTGCCGGACGCCTGCATTGGCAAAAGCGCGGCGCCAAAGTATCGCGTCCGCGTGGTCTGGCGGCGTTCGACTTTCCGGATGGAACGCTCATTTGGACCGAAGCCGGCTCGCAAAAGCGGGCGTCGCTGCACGTGGTGCGCGGGGAAGCGGGGCTGCGCGCGCTGGATCCCGGCGGCTTGGAGGTCCTCGAAACGGATCTGGAGCATTTCGCCGCCGTCCTTACGTCCGCGAATCACACGTTGAAGCGGGCGCTCTCGGATCCACGGATGTTCAGCGGCATCGGCAATGCTTACTCCGACGAGATTCTTTTTGAAGCGCGGCTCTCGCCGCTGGCGCTGACGCAAAAGCTTTCGCGCGATGAGATCCAGCGATTGTTTGAAGCCACGCGCTCAACGCTCCTGCGCTGGGTGGCGGAGCTGCGCGCCGAAACCGGCGACGGCTTTCCCGAGAAGGTCACGGCTTTTCGAGAAAACATGGCGGTGCATGGCCGGTACAAGGAGCCTTGCGTGCGCTGTGGCGCGAAAATCCAGCGCATTCGCTACGCCGCGAACGAAACCAACTATTGTCCCCATTGCCAAACCAAAGGGAAGCTGTTGGCTGATCGTGCGCTCTCGCGACTGCTGCGCGAGGATTGGCCGCGGACACCCGAAGATCTAGAGTTGCTAACCAGGAAAGCGTGACCCGCTCTAGTGCTTCGCCTTCGTCTTCCCCGGCGCATAGCGGTTCAGTGCGGTGACAAAGGGGCGCGCTCCGGGCGGAGCGGGAGTGTGTTTGGTCAGGATTTCGAGATTGTCGATGTCCCGGCCGTAGAGTTTGCGATCTTCGCCTCTATCCGGCCGCAGCGAGGCGCCCTCCAGCGACAGTCCGACAAACAAACCCTTCGATCGCGACCAGGAGATCATTGGGGCGCGCATAAAGACGTCGGAGTTCGCGCTGGCGGAATAGCCGATGCCCTGAACCACCGCGAGATCCGCTCCGAGAGTGAATTTGTCGTGCAATAGGTGCTCCATGCCGGCGTGATTCATGATCAGCAGGACCACGTCCGTGGCCGATCCGCCCAGCTGGACGCCGAAGTTACCGCCTTCGATGACCATCGCAGCCGGTGCGCTCCAGCCGCCGGGACGCCGGCAGGAAACGAACCCGCGGCCGTATTTGCCGCCGAACAGGAATGCGCCCTTGACGAGTCCTGGGATGATAATCAGGCACTGGGCTCTAGTTAGAAGGACGGGCGGGATTGGTCTATCGGAGCTTTGGATCTCCTGGACGGAATTGGCGGCGTGTGCCAGACGTTTGTCGGGGGTCTTCTCTTGAGAGAAAGCAGCGGTTGCCGCGAGGGTTCCCAGGATCAGAGTTGTGGAGATTTTCATTTGGCCCGCGTGGGGACCGAGACTGGTTGGCGGGGGAGCTTCCCGGGCTTGATAACTCCCCCGCGTTTTCGCTACGGATGCTTATGTAGTGTCGAGGCGATTACTTGTGTTTGCCGCCGCCACCACCACCACCGGCGTGGCCGCCGCCACCGCCACCTCCGGCACGAGCACCACCGCCACCTCCGGCACGAGCACCACCGCCACCTCCGGCACGAGCACCACCGCCACCTCCGGCACGAGCACCACCGCCACCTCCGGCACGAGCACCACCGCCACCTCCGGCACGAGCACCACCGCCACCTCCGGCACGAGCACCACCGCCACCTCCGGCACGGGCACCACCGCCTGCTGCGCCACGGCTAGCACCTGCTCCGCCGCGAGCACCGCCTGCCGCGCCACGGCTAGCACCTGCTCCACCCTTGCTAGCGCCTGCTCCTCCACGAGCGCCGCCTGCTGCGCCACGGCTAGCACCTGCTCCGCCCTTGCTAGCGCCTGCTCCTCCGCGAGCGCCACCTGCTGCGCCACGGCTGGCTCCTGCTCCACCCTTGCTAGCTGCTCCTCCACGAGCACCGCCTGCTGCGCCACGACTGGCGCCAGCTCCACCCTTGCTAGCTGCTCCACCACGAGCTCCTGCTCCGCCCTTGCTGGCTGCTGCTCCGCCACGAGCGCCTGCTCCGCCACGGGCACCGGCCCCACCGCGAGCAGCGGCTCCTCCGCGAGCGCCTGCTCCTCCGCGAGCAGCGGCTCCGCCACGGGCACCGGCACCACCACGAGCGGCGGCTCCTCCACGACCAGCGGCGCCACGACCTCCGTTCGGGGCCCTAGCAGCGGCCGCGCGGGCAGCCCCCGCATGAGCGGCGGCATGAAAACCTCCAGGGACGCCACGACCACCATGCTCGAACGCGCCCCGGTCATGTCCGCCAAAGCTGCCATGATTGATGACCGTCGTGCTGCTCGAAATGTAGGTGTTGCCGCCGTAGAGTACGCCTCCTCCGCCCCAGCCGGCTCCCCACCCGCCAAAACCCCAGCCATAGCCACCAAACACGCCGATCCCGATTCCCACGCCGAAAGCCAATCCGATGCCCACTGTGACGCCGACCGGGTACACTGCAGCAAAACCAGGATAGGGGGCAAACAGACCGCCCCAAATGACCCACGGGTTGTAATAAGGAACGTAAACCACAGCCGGATTGACCGGTGCAATCGTGATGATGCCGGGATCAGCAGCCGCCACAGCCAGTTGCGGCGTCGAGACCAATACCTTCGACTGCTGCGCCTGAGCCCGCGTGGCCTGGACTGCGTTCATAACGTCTCCGGGCTGGTTGTAATAGGCGTTGCCTAACTGCGATGCCCAGGCAGTGTTCTTCGCGAGATTGTCGAGGACGGAAGGAAACGCCGTGAGCCCCTTGATGGCCGGATCCCAGGGCATGGCGTCCGCTGCGGCCGCTCGCTTATCCGGAGGAAGATTCATGTTCTGATTGAGCCAGCTGTCCGCAGCGGCAATCTGGTCCGGATAAGTGGAGCCAGTCAATATCTGGGCGACCAGGGAGTCCGGATCGAGAGCGATCGGAGCCACCAGCTGATCCAGCTGCGTCGCGTCCAGCTCGACGTACGCCGGCGCGGGTGCTTGCGCGAACACGTCAAATTGTGTCGCCGGAATCAGCAGCAAAGAAAGCATTAGCGCCATCAGCTGGCGCATGATCTGAGATAGGGAAATTCTACTCTTGGAGTTCATCGTCTCGGTCCTTTCGGTCCTACCGCTCCAGCCATATATATAAGATATATGCTGTTGGCCAATCCGTATTATCTTATCGCAAGGAAACCTATTGTCAATCGAAAACGGGCATCCGCCGGTACCACAACCTACCCCCCGGTACCACATTAAGTCGCCAGCGCGATTTGATAATCTGAAAACTGCCGGTTGCTTACTGGTCCGACGCGCCCTTGCTCCGGCCTGTTTCATGTGGGAGCCCGCGATGCTCATTAAAAACGTTCAACCAGAAGAGCTCAACCCGGAAGATCCAAGCCCGGACGATCTAAGCAAGGCCAGGTGCTAGGGTGCCCTATTACGAAAAGGAATTGGCGCAAATCGTAGCGGAGCTGAACCGCGCTGCTCCAACCACGCCCCGCGATTCAAGCGAGGCCGTGCTTCAGAATCTGGAGTCGCTCGACAAAGTGCTGGAATACGCCGTGCGTCAAGGGGCTTCCGACGTACTGCTCATCGCTGGAGCGCCCGTTACGCTGCGCATTGGTGGTGGGCTGTTGCCGTCCAACGGGCCCAAACTCGAAGCCGAAGACACGCGCAGCCTGCTGCTGCCGTTGCTGACGCCCGCTCAAATTCAGGAACTCTCGCGTACCCGATCCGTGGATCTCTGCTTTCAGCGAGAGGGTGTGGGCCGCTTCCGTGCGAATCTCCACTACCAGCGCGGCACGCTGGCGGGCAGCTTGCGATTATTGCCGGAGAAAATCCCGACGCTCGAATCGCTCAACCTCCCTGCCATGCTTCGACATCTTTCCGAAGCGCGGCAAGGGCTGGTACTGGTGACTGGGCCAACCGGCTGCGGGAAGAGTTCCACGCTGGCGGCGCTGGTGGATCTGATCAACACGCACCGCCATGCTCACGTGGTGACGATCGAAGATCCGATTGAGTTCGTGCATTCCAATCGGCAGTCGATCGTTGAACAGATTGAGGTCGGTCAAGACGCGCCGGATTTCGCCGGCTCGCTGCGGAGCATTTTGCGCCAGAACCCGGATGTGATCCTGGCCGGTGAGATGCGCGATCCCGAGACCATTGCCACCGTTCTTACGGCCGCAGAGACCGGGCACTTGGTGCTTTCAACGCTGCACACCAACGACACGTCGCAGGCGGTGTCGCGGATCTTGGATTCGTTCCCCACCGCTAACCAGCCGCAGATCCGCCAGCAGCTGTCACTGGCGCTATTGTCGGTTGTGGCCCAGCAGCTGGTCCCCGCAGCCGACAAGGCCATGCGTTATCCGGCTGTGGAGATACTAATGGCCAGTAGCGGAGTACGGAGCTTGATTCGCAAAGGGGAAGATCACCAGATTTACAGCGCTATTTCTACGGGACGTGGGGACGGAATGATCAGCATGGAGCAGTCCCTCGCCGAACTGGTGCGCAGCGGCCGAATCACCAAAGAGACAGCCGCCGCGCATTGCTTCCATCCCGAGGAGCTGCGCCGTTACCTGCGGGAGTAGTGCAGGTTCGACTAGCGCTGTTTGGGATACTGCGCGAGAATGCTCGTCAGAACGCCTGCGGTCGGTGGCGGAGGCACTTCGCCCATAATAATAGCTCTGTTGGCCACGTCCATCCCATATAGCCGTTTATCCTCACCGCCGTCCTTGCTCACCACGGTTCCATCCAGGGAAACGCCCGCGAATGCGCCATGAGCGCGCGACCACGATAGGATCTCGGCGTGCAATGAGGCGTCAGTATCGGCGGAAGTGGTCCTTCCCACCGGACCGACAGCTGCGGAAGCATCCGCGCCGATAGTAAATTTATCCTTCGCCAAATTCTCCATCCCCTTCCGATCCATCACCAACAATATGACGTCGGTGGACTCCACGCCGATCTGCGGGCCGAAACTGCCGCCGCCAAACTTGATCGCGGCTGGCCCGGTCCATCCACCCGCGTGACGGCAAACCGCGTAGCCTTTCCCGTAATCGCCACCCACCACGAACGCGGCCTTCTTCAGACCCGGAACAACCACTACGCACATGGCTTTCTCGATCAGATCGCGCGGTATGCCCTTGTCGGGAGCTCCCAGGGTTTCCTTCAATACTTCCGATGCCGATCGCAGCCTGTGATCGGGTGTCTCCTCTTGAGCGCAGAGGGTTGGCGCGATGATCGCGGCACCCGCAACAATCCATGTCAATGTTTTAAGCATGCAGTTCCTCACCTCGAACGTTAGATGCCGGTGACCTGAAGAATGTGTCTCGGGCCGATCCGTTAAAATACCCTAAGCAGCCCTATAGTTTGCTGCCTCACACAAAACATGAAAATCATTCATTGCCGGCCACTCAAGAACCCTTTGGCCGCCGGGGCATTGTTCTGGCTGGGAGTACTAGGTGTCGCTGGCCTTCGTGCGCAGCCGGCTGGTCAAGCGAAGCCCGATCATCCCGCTACTGACGTCCTCCTTTTTATGGATGGTGAAAGATTGACGGGACACTTCGTGAAGTCGGTTGGATCTTCACTGACATTCAAGAGCGATGCTCTGGGGGACATCACCGTGGATTGGAGCAAGGTAAAGGAGTTACAGAGCTCCGCGAAAGTCGCCGTGCTTCCGAAGAACGAGAAACTACAAAAGCGCGCAGACGCCTCCTCCGTTCCTCAGGGAACGCTATCCATGCAGGATCAACAATTGCATTTGACGGCCGCGCCTCCCGTACCACCGAAATCCATCCCAGTTGGAGACATTGGCGAAATTGTCGATCAAGCCGGTTTTCAAAATGCGCTGTTGCACCAGCCCGGATTCTTCGAAGCTTGGAAGGGCGCGGTGACCGTTGGAGCCTCGGTGGTGAATGCCACGCAAGACAGCGAGTCATTCAACGGAGCCGTGAGCCTGGTGCGTGCCATCCCGACCGAAACTTGGCTGGAGGCCAGCAATCGGACCATCTTGAATCTCAGCGCGGCCTACGGCGAGGTGTCGCAGCCTTCCACGCCTACTATCAAGACCGATATTTTCCACGGTGATCTCGAGCGCGACCAGTACTTCAGCCCGCGACTATACGCCTTCGGGCAGGGCGCTCTCGATCACAACTTCTCGCAAGGATTGGATCTACAGCAGACTTACAGCGGCGGCATCGGGTGGACCGTAATTCAAAGCGCCAATGAGACGCTGGATCTCAAAACCAGCGTGAGTTATATCCACGAGCGATTCTCCGGCGCGCCCAATGAATCTCTGATCGGCTCCATTTTCGCGGAAGCATTTCATCGAAAGTTCAAGCGCGTGACTTTGGACCAGCGCCTGATCCTGCTACCCACATGGAACGACACCAACGCTTATTCGGGATCTTTCAACTTGCTGTTCACGATGCCGCTTTACAAGCGGTTGAACGCATCCACCGGATTTATCGATTCGTATCTCAACAATCCTCCGCCCGAGTTTCGGAAGAATTCGGTGCAGGTGATGTTAGGGCTGACTTACTCGCTGCCGTAAGTAACCGAGCCACCACCGTGAGGGAGTGGTCTTTCTAGCGGCGTACGATCACTTCTCGTAAGTGATCGCGAGTCAGGAAGAACTTCACCGAGTTATATTTCTGAAACAGCTTTTCCAGGCTGCGGTTGTTGAAATATTGGACCGGCCGCGCCTGATTGCGAGGGGTCAACGACATGATCTTGGATTCAACGATGCGGTAGGTGTACAGCGGAGCGGTTTGCGCCTTCTCTTCAGCTTGGAAAAACGCCAGTAGCGAGGATTGCGGTCGAAGAATGCGGCACAGACGGTCCACCGTGTCCTGCAACAGCGGCGGCGCCAGGAACTGCAGGGTGTCCCAAACCAGGGCGCCGTCAAAGCTTCGCTCGGGGAAATCCAAACTTTCTTGCAGGAAAGTAGCGGTGCGCTGGGGGTCGGCTTGGTTTGCGACGAAATCTCCGCCGGTGCCGAAGGCTTCTTCCATGGTGCGCACCACATCGTTGGAATAGATGCGGTGGCCCATGGAGGTGATGAAACTGATATTGGCCTGGCTGGCCCCGGAGAAATCGAGGATGGACAGGCCTTCCTGATCCTGGAGGGACGAAAAGAATTGATCCAGTCCATGGCTGGACCGGTTTTGGGCTTGGGCTGGAGCCCCGGACTTCTTGGGCGGGGAGTGAAGCGACGGTGAAAATGGATCCGTTCGTAGCCGGTCCTTTAGCAATGCTTCACTCCTTCCCGAAACACCAATGCACTTAACGCGAAGAATCGGCGGCTGCCGCAGTGGCCGGTGTTGCCGATGCGCTGTGCGTGGCCCCAGCGGGGGCGGAGGCGGCCTTGGGCTGCGCGGGAGCGGCCGCTGCCGGCTTGCTGGCTTCGGGGCGCGCGATGTCGATGCTGCCCTTGAAATATGCGCCGTCTTCAATCACGATGCGCGCGGTCTTGATGTCGCCCACCAGTTTCGCGTCCTTGCGGATGTCGATCTTGTCGGAGGCTTCCACATTGCCGTGGATGGTGCCGAGCACCACCACCTCGCGTGCTTTCACGCCGGCCTGCAGCTTGCCATTCGGCCCCACCGTCAGACGATGTTCATGCAACTCGACGGAACCGTCGATTTCGCCGTCGATCGTGAGATCCTCGCGGCTGAAAATCTGGCCTTTGATCATGACAGCCTTTCCGATGTTCGCTGGTCCTCGCGACTCGGTGTTGGAATGGCTGGGCGTGGGGTTGCTCGACATGGGGGCGGTCTCCTTGATCTGGCTGGAAGCTGGCGCTGGCGCCTGGGCGGGTTTGGGTGGGTATTCCTCTTCTTTACGTTTATTCCACATTAAGTGCGATCTCCTTGGTTCGTTTGATTAGTTCGCTCAATTGGTTCGCTCAATGAAAGATGAATGCTATAGCACGCACCATAAAGATGCAACCATCGTACTACGGTCATGGGCGTGTGTCATTCGGTTGTCTAATTAGCGTGGGATAATAGTGGTCGTGTCCAAAGTACATGAACTCGAGCAGCGCTTGGCGCGCACCGAGCAGCAATTGCGTCTGCTGCAAAAGATCAGCCGCTTCCTGGTGCGGGAGACCAAGCTCCAGGACGCCCTCGATAGTGTCGTTTCGCTGGTGGTGGAATTCATGGAATGCGACTCCTGTTTGCTGTATTTGCTGGATAACCGCGAGCTGGTCTTGCGCGCGAGCAATCGCCCCTCGGCGGTGGGGAACGTGAAGTTGACGATGAATGAGGGCTTGACCGGCTGGGTGGCTCGCGAGAAACGCCTGCTGGCAATTTCGCGCGAGGCTTTTCGCGACTCGCGGTTCAAGTTCTTCAGCGATCTTCCCGAAGATACGTACGAAGCGTTCTTGTCCGCTCCGGTGCTTTCGCGCCGCGGGGTGGAGGGCGTCATCAACGTTCAGCATCGCGATCCGCACGCGCATACCGGCATTGAAATGGAGCTGCTCTCGAGCGTAGGCGAGCAACTGGGCTGTCTGTTGATGCTGTCTCGATCCGAGAAACCCGCCAGCGAAAATTCCAGCTTGGTTTTATCCGCGGGGCCTCAACGTGCCGGCGGCAGTTAAAGCATCGTGGCCGAACTCTGGAATGACCGCTTGCTCACGCGCGCGGCTCAGTACGGCAACACGCTACCGAGCCACGACCGTGAGGGAGTGGTTTAGGCCACGGGTTCCTATAACAATCGCCCTTGCGGTCGGCCTGCTTTGTTCCCTCGGTTCGCTACGCGCCGCCGACCGGTGGAAGATTCAATACTTCTATGACCAGCCCGGGTCCAACTTCAACATTCGCGACATTGCCTGTCCCAGCGCCCGGCGTTGTGTAGCCGCGGGCGTTATTACGGACAAGAACGACCGCCAGCGCGGCTCAGTGGTTGTCACCAACGATAGCGGACTGCATTGGTCGGCGTACGAAGTGAAGGAACAGCCGGTTTCGCTGTTTTTCCTGGACGAGGATGTGGGCTGGATGGTAACCGATCGCGGGCTGTGGTCGACGCGGGAGGGCGGGCGAAGCTGGAACAAGGTGGAAACTCGCAAGGGGTTACTGCAGGCGTATTTCCTGGATGCCAGTCACGGCTACATCGCCGGGATGTCCAGCTTGTTGGACGAGACTCTGGACGGAGGCAAAACGTGGACGAAACTTCCGCAATCCACCGTTGCTTCCGTGAACGCTCGCGCGCTGACTTACGATTCCATCATCTTCCAGGGATCGCACGGAATCATCGTTGGCGAGATCGATCCGGCAGTGCCTCTTCCTAAGTTGACGTATCCTTCCGCGGTGCCCTCCGACCTCGATCCCCGGCGGAGACATGTGAACGTCCTTGAGACTCGGGACGCCGGCAAAAATTGGACCGTGAGCTCCGTGCCTTTGGAAGCCGGCCTGGGGCGGTTGAGACTTTCCAAGACAGGTTTTTTGCTGGCGCTGGTGGTATACACGGACCCGAAAGCCGCTCTGGCTTCCGCGGTATTCCAAACGCCTTTGGGACAAGAGCATTCGCGTATGGTCTTCGGCGAGCGCGATCGCACCGCCACCGACGTCGCCCTGCTCGAAGATGGCGGCGCAGTAGTTGTGGCCGTGGAACCGCCTGGCAACGCGCCCCAGATTCCGATTCCTGGAAAACTCAAGATCCTCGAAAGCCGCAGTCTCGCGCCTGGTCAGGCAATAGTGTGGCGAGAGATGGAAGTGGACTATCGAGCCGTGGCCCAAGTTGCACTGGTGGCGGTCGCGGACGCCCGTCATATTTGGGTGGCAACGGATACTGGCGCAATTCTTGGCCTGGTGGAAGGTCAGTAGTGAAACAAGCTACAGGCACACTTGTTTTATCCACATTTTGTCCACAGTGGAAATCTCGCAAACGCCTGATTCCAGGCTGTATAAAAGTCTTGGAAAACGGCTGTGTAATCGTGATTTAACAGTTGACTCCCAGGGTATTTCAGGCAATGATGGACGTGGTTCCAAGAGGTTTAGAGAGCAGTAAGCCTGGTGAACGGTAGCGAATCTGGAACATCGATCCGAGAGTGGATAGTTAATAAGACTAATTAACACTTTCGGGGAGCGAAGGGTGATCGGGCCGGACACAAAGGTAGGCTTCTCAGATTGCGCAGCCAGCCGAGCGCTATGATCCCGAGGGATGCAAGTCCCGGAGGGGAGCGAAAGCTGGTGAACGTTTGAGAGTTTTGAGCTTGCGAGACGGCAACGGGCTTTGAGCGATGAACATCCCCGGGGACGTGGCAAACACATCCGAGGATGGGAGGTCAAAGCCGAACGGGCTGGAAGAATAGTTCAGAACTTCACCGAAGAAATAGGTCAGGAGCGTTGACCTCGCCGCGGGGGTTCTCGAAGGGGGACACTCGTTGCGGGCGAGCGAAAGGCCGTTTCGAGGCGTAGGTCTCTAGCAGGTAGGAAGGCGAGCGAATTCTGGAGCGTTGAACCGTAGCGGGGCAAAGAAAGACCGTTGCGGGGAGCAAAAGAACGCGGCTTCCACTACGCTGCATGCCATGCTCTGACCGTGCATGCCGGTCGGGGAGCGGATTGCCGCCTGGGTCACTTGGAACCTTTTTCTTTTTTTAGTCGCGCACACTCATGCGTGCAGCGTGGGCACTGGCGCCGATGCTTTTACGTAATCCTGCCGGTATTTCTCCAAAGCCTTCACCAACGGATCGACAACCGAGCCGCGGTTGTTCACGTTCAGACCTTCGATGAACACCGCCGGCAACAAGTCGCGTGTAGTGGAAGTGATGAAGACCTGATCGGCGCGCTCCAAGTCGGCGGGCATCAGCGTTCGCTCGACCACTGAAATTCCCGGAACGCGCACCACATCCAAAAGCAACTCGCGAGTGACACCGGGCAGGCAGCCGGAATCGAGCGGCGGAGTGGACACCTCGCCGCCGGTAGCCGCGAAGATGTTGGCCGAGGTGCACTCGCTGACCTCGCCCCGCTCGTTTAACAGGACGACTTCGTCGAATCCTCGCTGGCGCGCCTCTTCGTACCACGTGAGATTGTGCGACCACGATAGGATTTTGCAGCCGGAAAATTCGCTCTGCGCGTGGCGGCCGTGCGGTTTCATGGCCAGCCGCACCTGGGAGTCCCAAGGGTACAGGTCCTTGGTGAACGCCAGCACGTCGAAATCGCGCTCCTGATCGGGCCCCTCGAACATTCCGCCGCGATTGCGAACCACCATCACGCGCAAGGTGGAGTCCCAGGCGGAATTCGCTTCCACCAGGCGCAGCAATTGCGATTTCAATTCCGCCGGATCGCTGGGGAAGGGAACGTGCACTTTGGCGGCATCGCGCTGCATGCGCTCCCAATGGCGCTCAAACGCGAACAGCACTCCGCCAGCGACTCGTAGGGTGCTGAAGACGCCCCATCCGTTTACCAGGCCGACCTGGCCGGCGCTCAAGCTTTTCTCGTGGACGTCCAGGATTTGGCCGTTGTGCAGGAGGAGGCGATGCATACCTCAATGTTATCTCGGACCGCGAACATTCACTTCTCCGGGAATCCGGCACTCGCCTTGATTTCGCGGATCTGAAGAATGTGGCGTTGCTCGTGCGTTGAGATCTCGAGCACGCACTGGTAAGCGTCGACACCCCAATCCGGCACGGCGTGCCCCCGAAGGTCTTCCTTGGTCGATCGAGCCATATCGAGCAATTGCGCGTGCATACTGAGAAACGTCTTCAGCGCTTGCGCCTCGTCGATGACCTGGTCTTTGGGATTCTGGTCCGCGGTTGTTTTGTCATGTCGCGTGCGATCGATTCCATACCAGAGGACGTCCGCATCAGTCGCCTGCTTGTCCAACTTCTTGGGCGGCTGTTTCAATGCCTCGTTGAGGAGCTTCCAATAGTTCGGTTCCGAGATCGCCAAGTGCTGAACAACCTCGGCCACCGTCCATCGATCAGGCGCCGGCCGAAAATTGAGCTGCGCGGAGGAGAGGGAAGAGACCTCGTCGGTTAGCCAGGCCTGGGTCATCTCCAGGTGAGCGACAAGGTGCTCGCGCTCAACCTGGGTCATGGGAGTGGCAAACACGGAAAGGGCCGTGGCCAAAAATACAAAACCGGATAACGCCTTCATAAACATTTGACCGAAAGTATCCTTTCGTTTTTCAGTGGCTTTTGTCAGGCAGCAATTCATGCGCCAGCCGCGCATTAGTTAGTAAGGCCCGATTTTCAATAGGGCCGAGAGACGGCGCCCGTTAGCTCCTCTTCGCAAAGCCGTCCACTCTCGGGATTCAATGTCCGGAATCGGATGCCACTAGCTCCGCCCGGGCAACCGTCCGGCCTCCGCCGCCATGGCCTCCACGGAATTCTGTAAAATGGAATTTCACGTCGCGAACGCACTTCATCGCACGGTGATGAAACGTTTGCATACTACAGAGGAGTTAAATGGCAGTCACACAAGCGGGGCTCGAGGGAATTATTGCCGCCGAGTCCAACATCTGTTTCATTGACGGAGATCGAGGAATCCTCAGCTACCAGGGCTATAACATCCACACCCTGGCCGAACACGCGACCTTTGAAGAAGTGATTTATCTCCTTTGGCACGGTCGCCTGCCGAAGCAATCGGAGCTGGACGCACTGAAGGCGGAACTGGTGCGCTATCGGCCCATCCCCAAAGAGGTGGCCGAGTTCCTGGGCAAGGTCCCCAAGGGCTCTCCCATGGACGTTCTGCGCACCGCGGTGTCCATGCTGGGGCTGTACGACCCCAAGGCCCGCGACAACTCCATCGAGGCCAGCGTGGAGAAAGCCGCGCGCCTGATGGCGCAAACCGCGACCATTGTCACCACATTTGACCGTCTGCGCAACGGCAAGCCGCGTGGTGGAGGGCGATCCGAAGCTCGGACTGGCGGCCAATTTCCTCTATACTCTCACCGGCAAGAAGCCGGACGACGTGATGGAGCACGTTTTCGACATCGCGCTTACATTGCACGCCGATCACGAGCTCAATGCGTCCACCTTCGCTGCGCGCGTGGTGGCGGCCACTTTGTCCGATATTCATTCCGCGGTGACCGCCGGTATTGGCGCCTTGAAGGGACCGCTGCACGGCGGCGCCAACGAAGAAGTGATCCGCATGTTGCTCGATGCCGGCGACGAGCGCACCGCTCTGGCACACGTGCAGGACATGCTGGCCAACAAGAAGAAGATTCCCGGTTTTGGCCATCGCGTCTATCACACCGAGGATCCGCGGGCCACGCATCTGCGTGCGTTATCGGAGGAATTGGGCCGCCGCACCGGTCATCTGGATCTGTACCTCACTTCCAAGAAAATCGAAGAGACCATCAAGGAACAGAAGAAGCTCAACGCCAACGTCGACTTCTACTCGGCATCCACTTACTATTCGCTGGGGATTCCAATCGACCTGTTTACGCCCATCTTCGCCGTCAGCCGGATGTCGGGTTGGACCGCGCATGTGCTGGAACAGTACCGCAACAACCGGCTCATCCGGCCGCGGGCGGATTACACCGGTAAGCCGGTGGGCGAAAAGTGGATCCCGATCAACGAACGCTAACCGAGCCGCGACCGTAAGGGAGCCGGTGCCGACGATGCATGATCTGGCTTTCTTCCGAGCCAATCTCGACTCCATCGCCGCAGCGTCTGGCTACGCGCGGATATCAGCTCGACGTCGATCAGTTCCGGACCTTGGATACCGAGCGCCGCTCCGCTCTGACAGAAGCCGAACAACTGAAGGCGCAAAAAAACGCTAAGAGCGCTGAAGTCGGAAAGCTGCGCAAAGAGGGCCAGCGACACTGCCGCGCTCCAGGAAGAAGTACGCGCAAATCGGCGATCGCATCATCAGCGCTGGATGAAAAGGCCAAGGCCGCCGACGTTTCCTTCCGCGACTTAATAGCCGGCGTCCCGAACATCCCCCACGAGTCCGTTCCGGTGGGCAAGACCGCCGACGACAATGTCGAAGTCCGCCGCTGGGGCCAGCCTCGCCAGTTCGATTTCCAACCCAAAGCCCATTGGGATCTTGGTCCGGAGCTGAAGATCCTGGACCTGGAGCGCGCCACCAAAATCACCGGCGCGCGTTTCGCCGTGTACTGGGGCATCGGCGCTCGCCTGGAGCGTGCGCTCATCAACTTCTTTCTGGATGTTCACACGCGCGAGCACGGTTACACCGAAGTGCTTCCGCCTTTCCTGATCAATTCGGCCAGCTTGTTCGGCACCGGCCAGCTTCCGAAGTTCAAAGACGACCTATTCAAAATCGAGAACACCGATTTCTGGCTCGCGCCCACCGCCGAAGTGCCCGTGACGAATCTGTTTCGAGACGAGACGCTGAACGCCGACGATCTTCCCATCTCGCTGTGCGCCTACACGCCCTGTTTTCGCAGCGAAGCCGGGTCCTACGGCCGGGATGTGCGCGGGATCATCCGCCAGCACCAGTTTCAGAAAGTGGAGCTGGTGAAATTCACCCGGGCCGATCAAAGCTGGGAAGAACACGAGAAATTGACCGCTGACGCCGAAGACATCTTGAAGCGCCTGGGCCTGCCGTTCCGGACCGTGGTCCTTTCCACCGGCGACTTGAGCGCTGCCTCCGCCAAAACTTACGACCTGGAGGTCTGGCTTCCCGGCCAGAATGGCTACAAAGAGATCTCCTCCTGCTCGAATTACGAAGCCTATCAGGCGCGGCGCGCTTCCATCCGCGCGAAATTGGGCCAAGGCAAGGCCGATTACGTCCACACTCTCAATGGCAGCGGGCTGGCCGTGGGCCGCACCTGGGTGGCGATTGTCGAAAACTACCAGCAGGCTGACGGCAGCGTAGTTGTTCCCGAGGTCCTGCGTCCTTACGTGGGCGCCGACCGCCTGCAGGCCGAGTCACAAACCTTCCACTAAAATTCGCACTGCCGAAGTGCTTGGGCAATCAGAAAGTTGACCCACTCCTGGCGGGCCTCCCTGGGCTCTCCAACGCCGCATCCATGGATAAGCTGAAGCCGGAGTTCGCGGTTCTCTAATCCTTGGAGGCAGCATGTTGAGTTTCAAATGGTGGCTGTTGTTCGCCTGCCTGGCGTTCAGCGCGAGGTTGCAAGCCACTCCGCCCCTCACCACAATTAGCGACACGCTCTATAACGCCGACGGAACTCTATTCAACGGTGTCCTCACGATTTCGTGGCCGCAATTCGAAGCGTCGGATACGTCGCAACGTCGCGGCGGAATACGATTACAGGTCCAGGTAAATAACGGGGTACTGTATGTCCAGTTGATTCCGACCACGAACGCGAATACCGGCGCTGTTTATACCGTCACAGTTCGCCAGCTGAAGGCGTGGTTGAGTTCAGCGAGACCTGGGCCGTGCCCCCGAGTACGATAGCGCTGCGTGTGCGCGACGTTCTGGTGCCCAGCTGGAACCATCAGCGGATCAGGCCCACCGATCATCACCATTATCAGCATCGCCGACGTCACCGGATTGCAGGCTGCGTTGAACTTGTGCGCGCTCATCAGGCACGACTTTCCACCTCTCGAACTGCCATGATTGACGCTACCGGCGCCATCGACGGGGCAGCGGGCAATCTCTCCGACTGCATGCACGTGGATGGAACCTCGGCGCCGTGCGGCCGGAGGCGGCTCCGCGACTTTCGTAGACGCCGAGACCCCCGGGGGCGCTGTCAACGGAGCCAATGTCTCGTTCACTTTGGCCAACGCGCCAAATCCGCCCGCCAGTTTGACTCTTTTCCTCAACGGGCTGCTGCAGGATCAAGGCGGGGACTATACGCTGGCTGCCAATATAATCACGTTTGCAAGCCGGCGCCGTGCCGCAAACCGGCGACATCCTGGTGGCGTCCTATCGCCTCGCGGTAAGCATTCCGGGAGTGGGTTTTGTAGATCAGCAGATTCCCACGGGCGCGATCAATGGAGTCAACACCGCCTTCACGTTGAGCCAGACTCCCAGTCCGAGCGCGAGTCTGATGGTATTTCTGAATGGTCTGCGGATGAGCGCCGGCGTGGATTACACGCTAGCGGGGACGGCGATCACATTTGCCTCCGCCTCGGTTCCTCAGTCCGGCGACATGCTGCTTTGCTCTTACAGAACCACTCAGTAAGCTCAGGTGAGTCATAAGGGCGTTTCCGGGCCCAGCTACGGCAATTTCTTGGTTGTCCGTAACCCCCCTTCTGCCTCAGAATGGAATGGAGGCGAACAAGACCATGGGCCGGATGCTGCATTATTGGCTGCTGAAGTTTGGAAGGATCAGCGCGGGCAGGATTTCATCGAATACTCACTGTTGGCGGCGGCTATTGTAATTGTAGTGGCCGGATTTCTGCCTCAAAACGTCATGCCCGCCGTGAGCACCATCTTCTCCAAGATCACCAGCGGCATGGCGATCAGCTAGGCTGGGTGTGAAGCTTCCTACGGTTGTGGCGCCGGAGGCGGGTCCGGCTGAATCCCCAAGCGGTTCATGAGAATCCGGTTGAGGTTCTGCAATTCTAACGTGCGTGCGCGCTCTTTGCGGAGCTCCTCCGTCAATTGGAGGACCTTTCTTTGAGCCGCATCGTCCCCGCCCGGTAGAAGTTGTGGCGGCTGCGTCGACGCGCTGGATGCGGGAGCGATCAATCGCGCGCTCTCATGAACCGGAGCTCCGCTTTCCGGATACGCGTTAAGCTGGAACCCTACGTCATTCGATTGCCGGAGATAGGCCATTCTGCCAGAGTGCAGTTGATTGCTCGAAAGCGGCACTTGGGTAATTTTGCCGTCATCGGTGATATCTATTTCGCCGTGCTCGGCGTCGCGAAGTGCGGGCGATTTCGCATTCCACTCGAGTTGCACGGTTCGTGCGGCATTGGAGGAAATGCGAAATGCCAGCGGCGAAGTTTCCACTGGCTTTTGTCTGTGAGACAGCGACCAGAAAGCCAGCCCTAGAGCCAGAGCAATCGGTATGGCCCAAAGCCAACGCTCGCGGGTGGGAAGAGGCTCCTCAATTGCGAAAATCGGGTCAGAGGGATCAGGCGGGCTGACGCTTGGAGCGGCGAGTCTGGGAGCGGCAGGGCTCGGAGCGGCGAAGCTCGGAGTGGTGAAGCGCGGAGTGGTCGGGTTCGGCGCATCTAGACTCGGCGCAGCAGGGCTCGGAGTGGGAACATTCGGAGGAACCCCGATGGATTCAGGCGCCCTAACCTCCTGGGACGCGGGCTCCCGATCGCTAGCAGGGATTGGTTTTGGACGAAACGGCTCCAGCGTAATATTTTGATAACTCGTGTCCGATCGCACGCTGCCGTCTCCTTCGCGCATGAAGAAGCCAGCCTCCGCGCGCCCGCGTTCCGTAGGACGGATCACGAGTGTCACCTGAGATGATTCCGGGAAAAACCCGGAATAAACTTCAAGATCGGATGAGGTCATGGAGACTTCGCCGTTCGGGTGTGACACAAACCAACCGAGCGGCCGGAGATCCTTCAATTCCGGATTCCCTCGCGCCACTTCCAACTGCACGGCCAAATTCATGCGATCGCGATGGGAAAGCTTCAGTGTGTTTCCTTCCGTGTATTCGGAAGATATGGGACGCCAGGTCAGAATGCGAATCACCCCGGAGCGCTGTGAACCGAACATCACGCCCGCCACTTCCACGCCCCCGTGCGAGAGCTGCAACAGCTCGTTGCAGGCATAAGCGCGGATCTCGTCCATTACCTCGAGCGGATATTCAATCGTCCAGGCAGCCTGGGGGGCGCTCCACGAAGCGAATTCGAACTCAGTGCTAGTTGCCATGCTGCGCGTCATGATCTTTGCTCTTGCGGGCGTCATAAAGAAATGCTCCTGGCGTAACTATCCGTATGGAAGCAGCCGTAGTGTCTTCATCGTCCTGCGGCTCTTCGTGCAAGTGATAATAATACGTGATTCCGCCCATGGCGATCCCGAACAACAGGATAGCCGCAAACCATGCGATGGTACGCCGCGTCCAAACTTTGCTCTGTTCCACTATGCCCGCGGTGAATCTGGTGCAACACCACGCCAATCCCACTATGCATGTTAACTTGATGTACCAGGGCATCAAATCCAGGTGGCCCTGCCCTCCGATTTCGCTCCACACGTTAAGGATTGCAATCAATGCGATTAGGAATTCGACTGCATAGGCCAGGCGCAGCCAAGATGCGGCAATCAAAGGCGGCCCCGTCTCTTCCCGAGCAGGAATTTCCAGGGGAGCGGACGCTTCCACCTCCAGCTGCGCCTCGGTCAGCTCCGGCAACGGTTCCTCGGTCTTCGCAAACTCGATTGGTTCGTTCAAATCACTTCTCAACCTATCACGTTCTTTTTCCTCTCACTATTTTCCTCAGTGCCTTCCTTCTTTTTCAAGTCCAGCCCATGCTGGGCCGCTACATCCTGCCGGAATTTGGCGGCGGACCGGCGGTTTGGACCGGGTGCCTGCTATTCTTCCAGACCTTTCTGCTAGCGGGTTACGCATATGCGCATTGGTTATCATCTTATGCCAACGTCCGTTCGCAAGTGCGCCTGCATGTGGCGTTGCTTGTGGCTTCGTTTTTATTTCTTCCAATCGCGCCGCGAGCGGACTTCTGGAACCCTGGCTCAAACGTGGATTTGACCGCCCAACCCCTAATCCACATCGTAATCCTTCTTACGCTGACCGTGGGCGGCCCCTATCTGCTGTTGTCCTCGACAGCGCCTTTATTACAGCGCTGGTTCACGCTATCTGGCGGGGAATCACCCTGGCGCTTGTATGCGCTGTCGAATTTCGGATCGTTTCTGGCACTGCTGAGCTATCCGTTCGCAATTGAGCCGTTTCTCCGATTGCGAACGCAAGGGCGGATCTGGTCGGCGGGCTACGTGCTGTTCGCGGCGGCATGCGCGTGGACGGCGTGGCAGGTTCGTTCGGCTCCCTCAGCGGAACCTGAGCCCGGTGACCAAGCGACCCCGGCTGCGGCGCCTGGCGTCCCGACCGTCCTCTTTTGGCTGGGTCTTTCCACGTGTGGATCCATCTTGTTGGTGGCTACCACCAATCAGATCTCAGAAGACATTGCCGTCAGCCCGTTTCTATGGGTGATGGCGCTCGCGATTTATCTGGTGACGTTTGTTCTGGCCTTTGAGAGCGGCCGGTTCTATCGACGCACGCTATTCGCCGTCGCCGCTGGAATTGCCGCACCGATGGCTTGCATGTTGCAAGCCGCGTCGATTGGCCTTTCATTGCGCCTACAACTCGCGCTTTATCTGGTGGTTGAATTCGTGGTTTGCATGCTTTGCAATGGAGAACTGGTGCGTTCGCGTCCGTCGCCGCGATACCTCACGGCATTCTATTTGACGATCGCCGCCGGGGGCGCGCTGGGCGGCGCGTTCGTGGCGTTGTTGGCTCCGCGAGTGTTCACCGAGTTCAGCGAATACCCGATCGGTCTCGCTGGCGCGTGTCTGCTGGGCTTCGTGGGATGGCTGCGCACCGGAGCGCTCTCCCAATGGAACAGCCGCAATCTGGCCGTGCGAGTGCCGCTGATGGCTTTGTTGATCGGCGGACTCACGGCGATGGTGGCTGGGGTCACTGGCGGCAATCAAGGCGCGGTAGCGAGCGCGCGCAATTTCTACGGAATTCTGCGCGTGATGGAGCGTAAGGACAACAATGGCCCGTATCGCGAGCTGCAACATGGCCGAACACGTCATGGAATTGAATACCTCGAGACCCTGAAGCGCGACTGGCCGACGTCCTACTATGGACCGCATAGCGGGGTTGCGATCGCGCTCAACGCACTCGATCAGCCCCAAAGACGCGTCGCCGTGGTTGGCCTTGGCACAGGCACGCTGGCGGCTTGGGGCCGGGCCGGCGATACGTTTCGCTATTACGAGATCAATCCGGATGTGGAGCCGATCGCTCGCTCCTGGTTTTGGTTCTTGCGGGATTCTAAAGCTCGGACCGAGGTGGTTCTCGGCGACGCGCGCGTGCAACTCGGGCGCGAACTCGCCGCCGGACAATCGCGGGACTTCGATCTGATCGCGGTGGATGCGTTTTCGGGCGACTCGATTCCCATGCATCTGCTGACTTCCGAATGCGCCGATATCTATCGGCGGCGCCTGACGAGTGGAGGCGTGCTCGCATTGCATATTTCCAACCGCGTCCTGGATCTCGATCCGGTTGCGCGCGGCATGGCGCGGCATCTTGGCTGGCCCGCGGTTGAGATCGTCTCAAAGGACGATCCAGGAACCGGCGAGAGCAGCTCGACGTGGGTTTTGATCACTGAGCGTCCCGGGCTGATCGGGCTTTCGTCCGCGCGGAGCAGCCGTGCGCCGATTACGTGGACCGACGATTTCGCAAGTTTGTGGCAAGTGTTGAAATTCTGAGAGGCCGCTCCCTCGCGGCAAGCCGAACTACGGTCGCGGTTCAGTTAGGTTCTTGTCCTCGGCGTAGCAGATCGGATCCAGCCGGCACTCGGCGCACTTGGGTTTACGCGCGATGCACAACGCCCGGCCGTGGTAGATCAGCTGCAGCGGAAAGTCGAACCATTTCTCGCGCGGAATGATCTTCATCAAGTCGTGTTCGATTTTTACCGGTTGAGTGTTCTTAGTCAGGTCGAGCCGGAGCGCGTTGCGCTGGACGTGCGTGTCCACAACGATGCCTTCATGCACTTGGTAGCAACCGCCCAGGACGACGTTGGCGGTCTTTCGCGCAGCGCCTGGAATGGTCAGCATCTCAGCCATGGTCTTGGGCACCTGGCCGCCAAAGTCCGCGATGATTTTGCGGGCGGCTCCGATCAGGGACTTCGCCTTGTTGTTGAAGAAACCTGTGGAGCGGATATCGTTGCCGAGCTCGGCGGGATTCGCGGCCGCGAAGTCGGCCATGGTTGGATACTTCTGAAATAGGCCGGGCGTTACTTCATTGACGCGTTTGTCGGTGCATTGCGCCGATAGAATGGTCGCCACCAGAAGTTCCCAACAGTTGCGATGGAGCAGCGGTACGGTCGGCTTGGGGTACATCTGGTCGAGCAGTTGGAGGATCTTGCGCACGCGAGCGGCGCGTTCGGCGGCGGTCTTGGGGCGGGGAACCAGCCTGGGCGGCGTAGCTTGTTTGGGCAAGCTGCTATTTTCGCAAATTTCTATTGGCGGGCGACTAAAATGTCGGGTCGCAGGGACTGCCAGTCTGGAATAGACGCGGCGCCGAGACCCGCATCCAGATCCGTCCGAATTTCCTTGGACTGGTTGGCTCCGAGCGATGGAACAATACTGGAGACGCGAATGAGCGGTACCCCGGACGGCGAATCGGCCGAGTGCAGGGCAATATGAATATTCAAGCCGGTGAGCTCGCCCGTGGAGTGATTGATGACGATGTATTGAAGCTGCGGCTTCCGGTTCGGCGCCGTCACAACGCGCAGGCCAGCCACTTCGACGAACCTCGCGCCCGGATGTTCTTCGGCCACAGGGAGCGGCGGCGCAGGAGCGGGTTCACTGGTCCGGGTTGATTCCGGCGCGATGGAAGCCGCCTTGGCCTCCCGATTGGCGCTGACGTACTGGAACAGGCTACCGGCGCCTAGAAGTAAGATGACGACTAGAACGCAGACCATCAAAATGGAGGTAATTGGGCGCCTGCCTGCCGGCCGATTCGAGCCCTGGCTCCGAGTGAAATTGAGAAGCTGAGGTGGAAGATGAGGACCGGCAAGCGTGGGTGGCTGAGGTTCGGCGGTGACGATCGCGGGCACCCCATTTCCCGGCGCTTTGGGGACGAAAACAAGTCTGGGCGAGCGCATCCATTGCTCAGTGGGCGCTGCGGGCGCGGTGACGATTTCCGGCGCCCCGCACAACAGCAATTCCGTGGGTTGAGCTTGAAAGGACGCGTGGATCGCACGAATGGCAGCGTCTTCCAGCTCTTGGGCGGCCTTCTCGAAGGCGTGAAGCAATTCGGAGAGCGAAGCGCCCACGAGTTCTAGCTTCGAAGCGATAAAGGCCAGGCTCATTTTCGGAGGCGCGGGCTCGATATTGATTTCAGTGGTGACGATTTCGCAGGCGTTCCCGGCCTTCGGCGTTAGCCCTAACTCGCCGGGCGGAGCCAAAGCCGCCAGTGCGAGTCCGCTGCTCTTGACGCCCGTCAGCGCCGGGCGAACGAAGGCGACGGATCGTCTGCGCGATGGCGCCGGTTCCACTAGTTGTTCATGCGCCCCTAGCGGACGCAAGACAGCCGCCTCAAAGACGATGCCGTTGACGGGCGCGAGGCCTGACTGCTTCAACCCAAAATCCGCTTGCGGGCTCGTGGCGGCAAGCACTGCCGGCGCGGCTAAGGGAGGCGGCACTGGCGAAATAGCGAGCTTAACCGGTTGGGAACGAGCAGGGTACGCTGGGCTAACCGGCTTGGACTGGAGGCTCTGAGCGAGCGACAGGATATCCGTCGCCGTGCAGGTGGGACATTCCCGAATAGCCGGCGAGCACTCATGCCCACACTCAGGACAAATCCAGTAGAGCATACATATCCACTCTAGGACCAAAGTGCTTTTCAATCTGTCGGTGAGTCACCCTACCTTCACCTAAGAGGGGCCCTATCTTGTCAATTCTTATACTGGAAGGGCTTGGATTTCGTTCGCCACGCCCCGGGAAAGCCGCGCACGGTCGGGATATTAGCCGGAAGCTTCAACCCGCCGACCATCGCCCACGAGGAATTAGTGTACGCAGCGGGTTTCCACGTGGATGAAGTGGTCTGCGTGGTGCCGGGCGTACTTCCGCACAAAAAGTACTTCGGTGCGACGCTCGAGCAGCGGCTGGAGATGCTGTCCGCGGCTGTGGAGTTACCTTGCTCGATCGCCACTAGCGAAAGGGGCTTGTTCATCGACATTGCACGGGAGTGCCGCGCGTACTTTGGTCCGGAAGTCCGGTTGTTATTCGTGTGCGGGCGCGACGCAGCCGAGCGGATTCTCGCTTGGGATTACGGACGGCCGGGAGTGGTGGAGGAAATGCTGGGCGAGTTTGAATTGCTAGTAGCGCCGCGCGGGGGGCATTTCACGCCGCCGCCGGCCCAGTATCGGGATCGTATTCACACGTTGCATTTGAAGAGCGGGCACGAAGATGTTTCGTCGACCGAAGTGCGGGAGCGCATCGCACGAGGCGAGCCTTGGGAACATCTGGTGCCAGAGGGAATTCGCGAACGAGTGCGCGAGATTTATTCGTGAAGTGAGGTGGCTTTACTCGTGTAAAGACGTATCGAGAAAGGCGCGCAAGCGATGGCTGCGGCTGGGGTGCCGCAACTTACGCAAGGCTTTGGCTTCGATCTGGCGGATGCGCTCGCGCGTCACGGCAAAGTGCTGGCCCACTTCCTCGAGGGTATGCTCACTGCCATCCTGGAGGCCGAAGCGCATCTTGATGATCTTCTCTTCGCGCGGGCTCAGGGTCTTTAGCACCTCGGCGGTCTGCTCGCGCAAGTTGAGGTTGATGACGGCTTCCGACGGCGAAACCACGCGGCGGTCCACGATGAAATCGCCCAAGTGGGATTCTTCCTCTTCACCGACCGGCGTTTCCAGCGAGATTGGCTCCTGAGCGATGCGCAGGACTTTGCGAACCTTACCCACCGGAAGCTCCATCTTTACGGAAAGCTCCTCGGTGGTTGGCTCGCGCCCGAGCTCCTGCTGGAGCTGGCGTTGGGTACGCACCAGCTTGTTGATGGTCTCGATCATGTGCACCGGGATGCGGATGGTGCGGGCCTGATCGGCGATGGCGCGCGTGATGGCTTGCCGCACCCACCAGGTGGCGTAGGTGGAAAACTTGTAGCCGCGGCGGTAATCGAACTTGTCGACAGCCTTCATCAGGCCGATGTTGCCTTCCTGGATCAGATCGAGGAACTGCAAACCGCGATTGGTATAGCGCTTGGCGATGGACACCACCAGGCGCAGGTTGGCTTCGATGAGCTGTTTCTTGGCGGTTTCCGCTTCCAGCTCGCCACGTTCGACGATGTGCAGCGTACGCCTAAGTTCGCTCGCGCTGGCGCCGCAATCTTCTTCCACTTGCTGGATACGCTGCCCGCACTGGCGGAGCTCCTTGCGCAAATCGCGCGAGGTTTGGCCGTGCGACGGCTCTTCCAGTTTCCGCTGTAGCTTGGCGATATCGCGTTCGAGCGGCTTCAGTTCATCGACCGCGCAGCGCAACCGTCCAGCCAGACTGCGGCGGACCGAGGTGCTGAATTGGACGTTGCGAATGATCCGGGAAATCTGGACCATGTTGCGTGCCAGGCCGTAGCGCAGCCCGCGGTGCTGTTTGGGCTTCATCTGCCGGGAGACGGCTTGCAGCTTCTGCCGGAACTGCTGGCTCTTTTTGTAAAACTTCTCGATCTCCGAGATCTGTGCCAGCAGATCGTTCAGTTGGGTACTGAAATCCTCGTCGGTGATGACGAACTCGGGAAGCACCAGGACGTCGCGCACGGACGTGACGCTGCGCTGCAGGTCTTCGCCCAGCTGGATAATCTCGCGGATGACCAGCGGCGAACGGGAGAGCGCTTTACGAACCGCCCATTGGCCGCGTTCATTGCGCTTGGCGAGCTCGATTTCGCCCTCGCGGGTGAGCAGCGGGACGGTGCCCATCTCGCGCAGATACATGCGGACCGGATCGTTGGTTTTATCGCCAACATCCTGGGCGAGTTCCAAGTCGCCGAAATCGTCCGGTTCGTCCTTGGAGGCTTTTTCAAAATCGAGTTTGGGCTCTTCCAGGATTTCGACGCCGGCGCTATCGAGGTCCGTGAGCAGATCTTCGAACTCGCGCCCAGAGGTGAACTCCTCGGTGAGCAACTCGTTCACTTCGTCGTACAGAACGAACCCCTTTTCCTTGCCCGAGTCCATGAGATTTTTTAGCCGTCCGTACTTGTCATCCGTAGCCACTGGCGCCCCGCTTACCAGCGATATCTCTCGGCCACGCCGCACCCTTTGCGCTTAGCCCTGATTCCATTTAGTGTACAACATCGTGTCGCGACTTTCGTGCTGTTTTCCGCCGTCTGATTATGGTATTGACGCTTCATCTTGCAGTCCCGCTGGCGCTTCGGGATTTTTGATCCAGTTCTTCGGCCAGCCGCATGGCTTCCTGAAGATTTCCCTCGCGTTCGGCGGCTTTGATTCGGGCACGCAACGCGGCTGCTTCTGATCGAGGGTCCTGTGACTTAAGGCTGCGCAAACATGCCATCGCCTGTTCTGCCGCCTTCTCCTCCTCCAGTATTTCATCGGCAAAAACGACCGACGACAATAGATCCCGATCGGCGTCGGAAAGGCGGCCTTCCAAGTCGGCGAAGCGAAAGGGAGCCCCGTCGGAATGCATTGCAAACAGGGCTCTAAACACGTTACGGGTGACGAAGCGGTCCACCGCCGCGAGGTCGCGTAATTCCGGGATCGCAAGTGACCGGGCGGATTCGCTCGCCAGTAGCGAGTGCAGCAACAGCCGCTCGAGAGGCGGGGCGTCTTGACGGCGATGGGCCGGACCCGGCTCCTTCTGGCCCTGGCTGAAATGCTCGCGCACCAGTTTCTCGTCCACGCCGAGATAGTCGGCCACGTCGTTTGCGACCGCGAATCGTTCCAGCCGGTCGGCGATGCGCTGGATGGCGGGCGCGATGAACTTGAAGCCCTGCAACCGCCCCTCGACAGTTCGCATGTCGAATTTGCCGCGAGCGCGATCAGCCAGCCAGTGGAAATAGGCTGGGGCTTTTTCGAGGCGTTGACGATAAGCTTCCGCGCCCGAGGCCTTGACGTATTCGTCGGGATCGAGATCGCCGCCCAGCTCGAGCACCCGCACGCGCAGGTTTTCGTCCAGCAGCAGTTGAATGGACTTCTCAGTGGCGTTGGCGCCGGCGGTATCGGCATCGAAATTCACGACGATGTTTTCCGAGTGACCTTTCAGAACGCGCACCTGAGTGTTGGTGAGCGAAGTGCCGCAGCTGGCCACCACGTTATGAACGCCGGCGCGAATAGACGCCGATCACGTCCATGTAGCCTTCCACAAGTACCGCATAATCCGCCTTTCGCACGGCGTCCTTGGCGCGATGCAGGTTATACAGCACGTAGCTTTTGCGATAGAGCGGAGTTTCGGGCGAGTTCAGATATTTCGGCTCATCGCCGGGGCGCAACGCGCGGCCTCCGAAGCCAATGACCTTGCCGGAAGGGTTGTGAATGGGAAACATCAGCCGGCCGCGGAAACGATCGTAGAAGCCGGAGCCCTCCTGGCGTTTGGCGACCAGGCCGGATTGTTCCAATTGCTCGGGGGCGAAGCGCGATTCAAATTGCCGCGTCAACTGATTCCAGGACGCATCCGAGAGCCCGAGGCCGAACTCGGCGATCTGTTCGGGCGTGACATTGCGTCCTGCGAGATACTGGCGCGCCTCCTCGCCCGCGGGGCCATTCAAATTGCTTTGGAAAACGCGAGCGGCGATTTCGTGCATCTCCATCAGCGCGCCGCGGAGCTTCGAATCCGGGTCCGAATAGTCGCGCTTGGGGACGGCGAATACCGTTGCGTTCGGCGACCAGCTTGAGCGCTTCAAAGAAGCTGATGCGCTCGATTTCCATGACGAACTGGAGGACGTCGCCGCCTACGTTGCAGCCAAAGCACTTGTAGCGCTGGATGGCGGTGTTGACGTTAAACGATGGCGTTTTTTCGGTGTGAAACGGGCAGAGTCCCATGTATCGGCCGGTGCTGCCGCTGCGCTTCAGGCGCACATATTCTCCGATGGTTTTGACGATGTCGACGGACGACTTGACTTGCTCGGCGAAATCCATTTTCGTGGTGAGCGGCCGTTATCTGAAAAACTGTTGCTCCTATAGGTAACACACTGGGTGGTGGGTAGTGGGTCGTGGGTAATTCGAAGCTAGTGCTTTTTTTCTTTCGAGTAATCGATGAAGTTTAACTCTTTGCACTTGCCAGGATCGTAGGGAGCATCTGCGACCAGGATCGTATCGGACCCCAAGTATTTGCCTTTCAAGTACACGGTATCTTCGGCGACATAGCTGCGCGTCAGCGCCATCTTGTTCGGGTCCAATACAAAGCGCTCCACCACGTGCAGCTTGTCGCTATTGTGCACGGGCGTGTTCAAGAATCCTGGCAAGAATCCCACGGTATCGACGACCAGCGTGTCGCCATCCCAATGTCCGATGGAATGCCCGGCGCGGGTCGGCTTGACGCTTTGGGGGTGCTCTTTCATATTCATGTAGATGGTGCGTTTCAATCCGAACTGCCCGTACTCGAGCACGATCGTATCCTTGTTCTGAGTGATCCGATTGACTGGTCCGTCAAAGGTCCAGTCAAAGACGATGCTGGTGGTCTCGCAGCGGAAGCGCGGAGTATCTTCGCGCTTGAAATCGGCGGCCGCCTTTTCTCCGGCCTCGGTGAGTTCGGTCCCGCCATAGAGCCGCGGCCCGGCGGGGCGAGCGCCTGCGAAGGGAACCGCCGGCCGATCGCCCGGCTTGTAATCCGTCAATTTATCGAGCGGCACTAACCCGCCCCCAGTGCCGCGCGCGTTGGCCATCACCAGTTGCACCGGCGCCCAGTCGCCCGATATGTTCGGCTCTCCCGATGGTCGCCGCGGCGGCCGGTCGTTCTTTGGCGGAGCGATGGGACCCCTGACTTCCTGGATGCCGCCTTGGGGCGCCTTGACGTATTGCCCATAGCGGTCCATTCGGGTTCCGTCGGCCGCCACGATGGTCTGCAAATAACACGAGTCGGGATCGGTCCGGTTGGGCGAAGCTTCCACGGTGATCTGCTGGCCCACGGGGAAATTCTCTTTGGTCCAGCCCGAGCGCCGTAGCACGTGAACGGACCTCATTTCGCATCGATGGTGGCTGACCTTTCCGTCTTTTTCGGGGACGTCAAAGTAGATCCACGAATGCGGATTGATCATATCAACGCGTGTGAGCTTGCCCTTGTACTCGACCGTCGTTTTCAAGTCGTACTCGGCCCCGCCATGATGAGCGAGGGCAAGCTGAGGCAAGAGAGATACGAGGAAGAACACTGTGGACAAGCGCATGATCGATCCGCTCCGGTGCGAACAAGTATATACGCGCTGGCCAAGATAAGTCTAAGGGCGCGGCGCGACCAGGGGGTCGCGCGCGGACGAGGGGGTCCGCCCCACAGAGCATACACTGGGTACGGATGCAGGTTCCCGATCCCGTAACGATTGAGCGCGAAAATTTGGATGCGAGCGTCGCCGAAGTTCCGAACGGGGATGCGGTGTTTGTCGTTTGGGCGGGTGACCGGTCGGCGTATCTGGCGAAAACCAGCATGTTGCGGCGGCGCTTGATGCGCATATTCAAGGCTGTGGATTCTCCGCGGCGGTCGCTGAATTTGCGCGAGGTGGCTACGCGCGTGGAGTACTGGCCGACGGCGTCGCGCTTTGAATCGATGCTGCTGCACTACGCGCTGGCGCGCCGCTATTTTCCGGAAGATTATCTGCGCATGATCAAGCTGCGGATGCCGGCCTACGTCAAGCTGATCCTCGGCGAACGAATTTCCGCGGACGCAGGTGAGCTCGCGCCTCAGCGCCAGCCGCGCTCTACATTACGGGCCGTTCCAATCGCGAGCGGCGGCCGAGCTGTTCGAGAATCAGTTCCTGGACCTGTTCCAGATGCGCCGCTGCCAGGAGAATCTGGAGCCGAGCCCGCAGCATCCGGGCTGCATTTATGGCGAGATGAATCGCTGCCTCAGGCCTTGCCAAGAAGTGGTGACGCGCGATGAGTACTTGAGCGAAACCAAGCGCGTCGAAGAATTCCTGACGCGGTAATGGCGGCGCGCTGCTCAGTGTTGCGATGGCTTCGCGAGATCGTTTCAGCGCCGAGATGAACTTCGAGGAAGCCGCGCGCCAGCACAAACAATTGGAGCGCATACAAGGCGTGCTAGCGCTACGGGGCGATCTGGTTTGCGATGTTGATCGGTTGTACGGAGTCGCCATGGCGCCGTGCCTTGCTTCTGACAGCGTTCTGCTGTGGTTCGTTTGCCAGGGGGCGTGGCAAGCGCCGGTTCGATTTACTCTAACGTCTTTGACGTCGTTGGATCAACGGCTACGCGAGCTGGTGGCGTCTCTACATCCGGTGATGCCGCTGCTCGCGGAGAAACAGGAGCATCTGGCGTTGCTTGCGCGCTGGCACTATTCCACCTGGAGTGATGGCGAATGGATCGGGTTCCCGGCGCTGGATCAGGTGCCCTATAAGAAGCTGGTGCGGGCGATTTCGCGGGTAAGCCAGAAGAATTCAGCGCAGTCCGGCGCGGTCTAGGAATTCTTTGGCGACGTCGCGCGCAGGGCGATGCTGGGCGTCCACGGCGTAGTTCATTTGGCGCATCTCGGCGTCGGAGATTTTTCCAGAGAGCTCGGACAGAATCGCGCGCAGAGTTGGGTACTCCATCAGAGTGTCTTCGCGAACGACGATGCAGGCCTGATAGGGCGGAAACACGTGCTTGTCGTCCTTGAGCACGGTGACATCCAGCTTGTTCAGGAGACCGTCGGTGGTGTTGGCGGCGGCCATGCTGACTTGTTTTTGTTCGAGAGCTTGATAGAGCAGACCGAGATCCATGCTCCTGGGAGCCGCGGTCCATTTGATGGAATACGCGCGATTCAATGCGCCGTAAGCGTCGGGGCGCGTCAGGAATTCGTAGCCGGCGCCGAGCGTGAATCCCATCGGGTCGGCGGCTGCGTCGCTCAAGGTTGCAAGTGTCGCGAGCGGGCGTCCTCGCCGCGAATGGTCATCGCGAACGAATTCTCGAATCCCAGCGGATCCAGCCAATCCAGATGAAAGCCGGTCGCATATGCTGCGCGAACCTGCTCCAGAACCACGGCTGGATCGGTGACGCCGCTGCCCTTCATCACATTGGTGAAGGCGGTGCCGGTGTATTCCGGATACATGATCGATGCCGCTTCGCGAGCAGCGCTTGATGCGCGAGCAGCGTGCCGCCCAGATCCAGCTTGCGCTCCACCGGTTGATGCAGGCGCGCTTCAATGTGCTGCGCGATGATCTCGCCCAGGATCAATTGCTCGGTGAAATTCTTGGAGCCGACCACGATGTGGTTGCGCGCGCCGCAGGCGGTCGAGGAGCAGGATGGGAGCTAGGGCACAGAGACGCGTCGTTCGATCCAACTGAATCCTCCGTCCGAAAGTAGCGCGAGCAGAGCGGCGGGGATTGCGCCCGCCAGGATTTGCGTGGTGTCCACCGACGCAATGCCGCGGAAGATGAACACGCCGAGTCCGCCGGCTCCGATGGCGGCCGCGATGGTAGCCGTTCCGATGGTGGTGACGGTGGCGATGCGCACGCCGGCGAGTATAGTTGGGGCGGCCAGGGGCAGCTCAACTTCCCAGAGCAGTTGACGGCCGGTCATCCCCATGGCGATCGCGGATTCGCGCACCGCGGCGTCGACGCCGAGAATACCCGGCGAGCGTGTTGCGAAGAATTGGAAGCAGCGCGTAGAGCACCAGGGCGACGATCGCGGTGCGTTTGCCGATGCCGCCGATGAACGGAATCGGGATCAGGAATCCGAACAGCGCGAGGCTTGGGATGGTCTGCATCACGTTGGCGAAGCCGAGCAATGGAGTGCGCAGTGCCGCGCGGCGCGTGAGCAGGACGCCGAGCGGAAGGCCGGCCGCGGCGGCGATGGCCATCGAGACCAGCACCAGGACGATGTGTTCGCCGGTCAACTGCGCCATCTCCTGCAGCAAGTAAGGAGGGATCATGGCTTGTCAATCAAAGCGTGGCCAAGAACGCGCGCGCTTCCGGGCCGCTCGAATTTACGAACTCATCCGGTGTCGCCAGCACTTCCAGTCTGCCACGATGCAGCAGCGCGATTTCGGTGCCGAGGCGCAGCGCTTCGCGCACGTCGTGCGTGACGAAGATGGAAGTTTTCTGCAAGCGGTCGCGCAGAGCCAGGAATTGATCCTGCAATTCCACGCGCGTTACGGGATCCAGCGCGCCGAAGGGTTCGTCGAAAAGCAGAAGCTTTGGCTCGGCTGCCAGCGCGCGCGCCACACCCACACGCTGGCGCTGTCCTCCCGAGAGCTGGCGCGGATAGCGATCGAGAAATTTCGCCGGCTCCAGGCCGACTTGATCGAGCAGCTCGGCCACGCGCGCGGCGATGCGGTCCGGCGGCCAGCCTTTCAAGCGCGGCACCAGGGCGACGTTTTCGCCGATGGTGAAATGCGGAAACAGGCCGACTTCTTGAATGACATAACCGATGCTGCGCCGGAGCTGGATGAGATCCCAATCGATGGTGGCGCGATCGTCCGACCAGCACCTGGCCATCGGAAGGAAACAGGAGGCCGTTCAGCATCTTCAGCGCTGTGGTTTTACCCGAGCCGCTGCGGCCAAGCAGCACCAGCGTACGGCCTTCCACGATGCAAGGTTGAGCTTGTCCAGGATGAGATTGCCGCCGATGCGGTAGGAGACGTCGCGAAATTCCAGGGCGGCCGTGCCATCGGTGCCCGCGTTGCTCAATGCACCGTCCAAAGATTGTCGGCGAAGGGCCACTCCCGATCGATCCATCGGCCGGCCGGACGCGGAACCCGGTCTGCTCCGCCATGGCGTCCAGTTCCGCGAAGCTGGAATTTGTGCGACGACTCGGTCCAGATGGTTTCGCCGGCCTGGAAGGACACGCTGAGATCCGCTTCGGCGATGAACACGGTCTGGTCGATGCGCGAGCGTAGGTGCATTTCGATGCGCCGGTGCTCGTCGTTCCAGCGTGCCTGGTGCTCGAATTGACGCAGCCGGAAATCGCCGCCCAGTTCGCGGTTGATCCGGCCGAGCAGGTTGAGATTGAACGCGCCGGTGACGCCGGTGGGATCGTCGTAGGCCTCCAGCATACGAGCGAGATCCTTCACCAGGTCGGCGCCGATCAGCAGCGCGTCGCCGGGGAGCAGCGAGCGGCGGAGATCGCGCAAAAATTCGAAGGCGCACTTGCGCTCGAAATTGCCGATGGTGCTGCCGAGGAACATTACCAGTAGCGCTTCACCGGGCTGACGCTCGGCCACGGCGCGCGCCATGCCATCGAGATAGGACTGAACGAGCGGATGTACTTCGGCGACATCGGACAAATCGCGCTCGCAACGCGCCAGCGCGTCGGCGGAAACGTCGATGGGATAGTAGCGGAGAGCTGGTCGCGATCCGAGCGCATTCGGCAGCAAAGATGCAAACGGGTCGCGTCTTGCGCCCGACGCCGCTGCCGAGTTCGATGACGGCGACGCGTGCCGGAAGCAGCGCCGCGATCTCTCCGGCATGCAGGCGCAGCAAGCGCTCGTCGGCGCGCGTCAGGCCATATTCGGGCAAGTGCGTGATGGCCTCGAATAGCGAGCTGCCCAGTTCGTCGTAGAGATACTTCGAGTGCAGTTCTTTTTGAGGCTTGGTCAGGCCCACGCGCACGTCACACGCGAATTCGCGCGTGATGCCTGGGTCCCGGGCTGCCTGCCCGGTTTTAGTCTTCGACCAATCGAAAACTTGCGTAGACATAGGGATAATCGGGCCGGAACCAGTTGCGGAATGAACGGCGCAACATGCAGGCAGCCGTCACGGGCGACCCACCTTTCAGTACGTAGTGTTCCTCATCGAAGAAGTCTTTGCGAGTATCCCGGATAAAATGGCATGGGCTGAAATCCCGCAAACGGACCAAACTTCGTGGCGGTCCACTCCCAGCCGTTGCCCACCAGTTGCGAGACTCCGGCAGCGCTGTCGCCCGCCGGATGGGCATCCACGTCCAGCGGATCCCATTGATGAAAATCAAAATTGCCTCGTTTCGAGCTCGGCTCAGCGTGACCCCACGGATAGGGACGCTCCACGAGTCCACTTGTTTCGTGGGCGGGCGTTTCGCCAGTCAAAGATGTTCCATACGCCGCTCGATGAAACTGCAGGTTCGGTGGGCAACCGCTTTCCGGCCCATTGAGCGTAAGCGCTGGCTTCTGCGTGCGTCACGTATACGGGCGCGTTGACTGTGAGCGGGACTTCGGAAAACATCCCGTGATAGAACCAGCGCGTACCTTGTTGAGATCTGCGCTCGGTCCAGAAATGCGGCGGGGCTGCCGCCGTCCCGCACGAAATCCAGATACTGTCCGTTGGTGACCTTGTACTTGCCGATGCGGAAGCCGGGGACTTCCACTTGGTGCTCGTCGAACTCGTTATCCCAACCGAACTTGCCGTGTTTTTGTCCGAGGGTGGCAAGGCCGGGAGGGATCTCGATCATTGCCGGTCGCAAGCGGGCTCTGCGAGGAATAGGCCAGCGCCATTCCGCCAGTGGCCTTCTGATCATACGGCAGGTTGTGCAACAGGTACGCCAAAGTCTCGCCGTGCATCAGCCGATGTTCAAGCGCAACGTGAATGATTTGCTCGGGAATGTTTTGTCGGGCGACTGCTCGATTAATTCGTCGAGGATGCCGCGGACGCGCCGGTTATAGCTTCGGATCTCGTCCACCGATGGCCAGTCGGACGGCTCATCGGAGGCCGCTTGCCCGACCGGCGGGTCAATGCCGAATTCGAAGAGCTTGTCGAATGTTGGATGAAATGAGGGAACGTCCAGGGTTTTTCGCGCGATCAGGTTCCAATCGAAAGCTTCCAGGTGTCCCAGATAGAAGATGAGGCGATGCCGCTCAGGAATCGGCCGCGCGTAAATCGCCTCGGCCTTTAGCAGGCTGAAAACATAGTCAGTTAGTTTGCGAGCGGAATCTAATCGTTCCTGGAGCGCCCTGCTCGCAACCGTTGCAGCCGACATGCTAGCCTCCGGTATACAGCACTAACAGACTAGCATCCGGCGGGCGAAAACGGGAGTCGGCGCCGATACTGTTCGCGGCACGGGCGCGGTGGCGGCCGATGTTTGCCGGCGATTACGGCTGTTCGTTGCTACTTCGCGCCGCCGGGTGCGCAGCTGGCCGGGCTGGGCTCATGGCGGTCTGGCGGCTTGTGCGGCTTGCGCGGCTTGCGCATTCAACGCGGCTTGCGCATCCCAGGCCGACTTGATTGCGAGCCGTCTTCCAGATACTTATCGCCCCACCATGGAGCCTCAACGATGCCCGCGGGTGGGGGAGTCTTCTTGGCTGCGATGGTTTCCTGGGCGTCCGCGGCTCGATACGCCGCCAGCTCAAAGTTCAGCGTTCCGGTGGCGCCGGTCGCGATCCGTGTAATTGATCACCAGGGTTCGTTTGCGATGGGTGAACATGAGCGACTGAGCCGGAATCACGTGCATGACATGCTTCACGTCCGCCTTTTCGATCTCGGTGCCGGTGATCTGATCGTAGGGTATGCGGTAAACCGTTCCGTTGTAGTGGAAGCGGAGCTCCTTAGGCGTCGTCAAAATTGAACGAGCCAGCCGAGTTTACCGGGATCGATTTCACCGTGCCTCCGACGTACTGCACAGTGTCGGACGCGGCGTGGAGCACAGCCGGCGGCACGGTCGCGAAGACGAGGGTCGAGACGAGAATTGAGCGGATTGCGAGCATATGGTACATCTCCTTTAAAACATCGCGCACAACGCAGCGGATCGCGATTACTTTTCTGTTATGAGAGCGCGCCCCGCGCTGTGCGCTTCTAGAGAGTACTATCGGCGAGGAAGTCCCAAGACTTTAGGCCTTTGGCACTCTACAATGGATGCAGTATGTCTGTCTACGACGAACGCCGCGAAGAGCTGGAACAGCAGGAGTTTATGATGGGGACCGAGCGCGGGCGGCTGTCCGTCACGATGGATCTGCTGACCGATGCGCTGGTGCTGGTGGGACAGCACGGCGTCTATTGCCAGAGCGCGCGGCAGCCGGGCAAGCCCGCGATGGATATACAGATGATTTCGAAATGCCTGACCGACGCGAAGGAGCTGGTGGCCGACGTGATGGGCGAACTGAAGCGGAAATCGGCGGCGGCGAAAACCTAGGGCGGTTAGTGCGGGCGCGTCGCGAAGTAGTAATAGGTCCAGACGAAGATCAGGCCCGCGATGCATAGGCCAAGCATGAAGAGCTTGCGGCCGAGCGAGGGTTGGTAGCCGGGCGGTTTGTCAGGGTCGGGGGCTGGTGGCTGGTTGCTGGTGGCTGGTTCGGAGGCCATGGTCGATTCAAGTATAACGTCGGCGGCTCGGCGCTACATGTGCGTTGTTAGAGCTTCATGCCTATCCGTTTCTTCACAAGTACGAGACCGACTCCGCCAATCGCTGCCACTCCCCAGGATATAAACGGGCTCGAAAAGACCCACAACAGCGGAGAGGTAGGAACCACTATCGACATTCCTTCCCTGTGAAGCGAATAGTATTCAGGGTCGCTTGACAGGGTTTGAGAGAAGATTAGTCTGCCACTTTCCGTGAAGTAATATTGGTGCAGTCCTCGAGCGGCGAACGCCTCGATCGTTCCATTCGGACGAGATTTGACGATGAAGTCGCCGGCAGTTGCATCCACGTGCCAGCCTCTTAGGAAGCGCCATTGGGAATCGTAGAGCTGTATTCTTCCAGCGGGCACAAGCGGAACGATGTAAAGGCCGTTTGGCGTCCTCGCGACACCATTCACATAGCCCGCTGGCCATTGAAATGAGTTCGAAAGTTTAAGAACACCGATCGCCGCCAGAGGTGCTGCGAAAAATCCGAAGACACCCACGAGTAAGAGAAAGCCTAATGGCCCTATAATCCAGGCGGCCCGACTGCCCTTCTTGATGTCGCGAACTACTCCGTAAGCAATCCCTAGAAATATGAGGGCGGCAAAGAGCGAAAAAAAGGCAGTAAAAGCCGAATCGGCCATAGACTACGCGAGATCGCGCTGCTGTTGGATCCGTTGGAAACGGACCTCATCTAAGGCGCGCATCTTCCGGATCCAGGCCGCGGCTCCATCCTCTAGCTCAGGATGGTCTTCGTCCCTCCAAATCGGTTCTTTGCGCTTGAAGAGCTCCAAGAGAAGCAGTCGTTTTGTTTTCACGTTGCGTCATAGTTCACATTCCCTGCAAGAACGGATTCCTGCGCCGCTCCCGCCCGATGGTCGTGTTCTGGCCGTGGCCGGGGATCACCACCACAGTGTCGTCCAGAGGCAGCAGCTTCTCATGAATCGATCGCAGAAGCTGCCGTGAATTCCCGCCCGGTAAATCACTGCGTCCGATGCTATCGAGAAACAGAGTATCGCCCGCCACCAGCTTGTTCTCGGCTGGAATCCACACACTGATGCTGCCCTGCGTGTGCCCGGGCGTTTCCAGTACGCGGAACTCTGCCGGACCCAGCTTCACGCTTTCGCCTTCGCGAGCGTTTACATCGACGCCGGTTTTTTCGGGCACGGCCATACCCAGCCAACCGGCCTGCATATCGATGTGATCGTACAACTCCTGATCGTTCGCGTTCATGTAAACCGGCGCGCCGGTGGCGGCCTTCAGCTTCTGGGCTCCGCCGATGTGATCGATATGCGCATGCGTGATGATGATCGCCTTGACGCGCAGGTGATGCCGGTCCAGGATGGCCGTGATCCGTCCGATCTCGTCGCCGGGATCGATGACAATCGCCTCGCCGCTCGCTTCGTCGCCGAAGATCGAGCAATTGCATTGCAGCAACCCAACGGGCAGGATTTCATGAATCATCTCTTATTTGAATCAAGAGCTCTCGTGAATCATAATCGTATACTCGAATTATGGACCCAGCAGTACGCGCGGTGTTTGGAGTGTTGTTGCGATGGCTACACATCGCGTCGGTAGTCACGCTGATCGGCGGATTCATTTACGCGCGATTCGCTCTGGCTCCTGCGCTGGCCTCGCTTCCTCCAACCGAGCGCGAAGTTGCCGGTGGCGCCGCGGTGAGCAGCTTTCGTCCGCTGATGTTCTTCGTTCTGCTCGCGGCATGGGCTCCGGAATGTACAACTATTCCAACAAAGCCAGCTTTCCACCGGGCTATCAGATGTGGTTCGGAATCAAGATGCTGTTTGTGCTGCACATCGCGGCCGCTGCGATCCTGTATTCGGTGCGCCCATCCAGCCAGGCGAAACGCGATCGCACCGCGCTAGGCATTGCGATTTCCGGCGTGATCGTGATCGCGATCTCCGCCTACTTGAGGTACTTGTCGCTCAGATGATCGGTTACGACGCGCTTCGGAATCATGCGGCCTGGATCGACCTCTCCGCTCGCGGCAAAATCAAGCTCACCGGGGAGGATCGCGCGCGCCTGCTGCATGCGATGACCACCAACCACATCCAGCAGCTCACGCCTGGCTCGGGCTGCTACGCGTTTTTCCTGAATGACAAGGGCCGCGTTCTCGCCGATGCGAATGTGTTGTGCCGGCCGGACTACTTCCTGCTCGACGTGGAGCCGGAAACGCGCGAGCCGCTCTACCAGCACTTGGACCGCTTCATCATCGCCGACGATGTCACGCTTGAAGATGTAACGGACGCCACCGCGACCATCGCGATGGAAGGACCGGAGGCCGCCAGCGTGCTCGAACGCGCAGGCGCGCCGGTTCCCGAAGCCGAATACTCGAGCGTCGATTGGGGCAACGCGGTGGTTGCGCGGCTGAATTCGACGGGGAGCTCGGGATTTTTCATGTTTGCACCAGCCGCCGAAAAGCAGGCACTAATTTCGCAGGCTCGAGGCCGCCGGCGCGGAGCCTGCCGACGCCGAAGCAGCTCGAGTAGTTCGTCTGGAGCACGGCAAGCCCCGCTATGGCGAAGATATCAGCGAGCGGTTTCTGGCCCAGGAAGCGAATCAACCGCAGGCGCTCAACTTCAGCAAGGGCTGCTACCTGGGGCAGGAGATCGTGGAGCGCGTTCGATCGCGAGGCCAGATCCACCGCGTGCTGAAGCCGCTAACACTGGAGACGAAGTTGCCGCCAGCGCCTGGAACAAAGCTGGAGGATGCCACGGAAATTACATCCGCGGCGTATTCGCCGGCGATGGACAAAGTAGTCGCGCTGGCGTACGTGAGGGTGTAAACCGCTTGCTCACGCGCGCGGCTCAGTTGCGGGTGTTCAAGACTTTGGGAACCGACAGGTACCCCACGATAATGTCCTTCTTCACAGAATTCACCACGATCTCGTAGGGCTGTTTCGCCTTGGATGTATAGAACTGTACAGGCTCGTTGACGGTCTTATCCCTCTTCTCCACCTGCTGATCGTCGAAGCTGAGTTCGATCGTGTAGCTTTTCTTCTTCAGATCCGCCTTCTTCAGCAGGATAGAGACGTCCCCCACCTTTTGCGGAAGCTTGGCTTTTGCGACGGTGAATTGGACGTAATTTCGCTCGCCGAGCGCTTGCAGCGCCGATAGCTCTTTCTGATTGGTCGCGATCAACACACTGTGGCCATCCAACTCGCCGGTGGCGCGCTTCAGGTCGGCAACGGTCTTTTCGAGTTCCGATTTGGTGGAAGCCACGTCGCCCTTCACGGAGGTCACTTGGGTGCCAACTTCCGAGATCTTTGAATCGGCGGCCTCACGCACTTGCGAGATGTCCGAACTAAGTTCCTTCTTGGACTGCTCCTGCGCTGCTTCCAGCGCGGCGCGAGTCTCGTCCACTTTCTTGAGCGCCTCATCCTTGGCCTGACCCAACGCCAGACTGGCTTGCCTGCGTGCGCGCTCGAGTTGATCGCGCAATTGGTCCACGGTCTTGCGGTTGGTCCGCGTATTCACCGACGTCGCTTCTTCCAGCTTGTCAATCCGGGATTGCGCCGCGTCGTCGGCCGCCGTCAGTTGCTTCTTCACTTTGTCCAACTGCATGTACCAATAAATGTTAGCGGCGATCAGCAGGGCGACCACGCCAAACAAGACGCCGAATTTCCACCCCAATCCCGACCCTTCCACCGGTGGTGGCGGCGGAGGCGGATAATACTGCGGCGGTGGCGCGGCGTAATAAGGCGTGGCGCTCCTGGAGGCGGTCCGTAGGGCGCCGGCGCGGAGGGCGGCGGAGGGGGTGTGGAGGGCGGTGGCTCTGAACCTGAACCGGGGCTGGGATTGGGGAAAATGGACATGTGACCTCTGCTCGTAGATTACCAGTTATACAAGGCTTTGGATGGATGGCGTTTGCCGCCGGTTTCAGCCCGGTTTACGACTTGGCCTTAGGAAGCGTAAATTCCAGTAAAGCTTGCTTCGGCATGCCTGGTTCGAAGCACCGCCGGCAGCGAGCCTCATACATTCCGCCCGCGCCCACAACGATCAAATCGGTGGACTCCACCAGCCGCTGCGTATGTTTGGCCGGATTGCCGCAGCGCATGCAGATGGCCAGCGTTTTCGTGATCGATTCGGCCAGGCTGAGCAACTCGGGCATGGGCGGAAACGGCCGGCCCATATAGTCGGTGTCCAGGCCCGCAATCAGCACCTGTTTGCCGCCGTCGGCCAGTAGCGTCGCGATGTCCGCCAGACCCGTGCCAAAGAAATTGGCCTCGTCAATTCCCACGACTTCGGTGCGCGGATCGAGCAGCGGCAGGATCTCGGAGGCCTGTTGAATCACTTGCGACTTCATCCGCAGATCATTGTGCGACACGATTTCGTCGCTTGAATAGCGCTGGTCGATCAGCGGCTTGAAAACCTGCACGCGCTTCCGGGCGATGATGGCCCGCCGGAGCCGCCGCATCAGCTCTTCGCTTTTGCCTGAAAACATGGGGCCGCAGATTGCTTCGATCCAGCCCAGATTGCCAGTGACGATGTCCATTGGTTATTAAAGAAGCCCAGTGAAGCCGCATCTTATCATGGGAGCGTGCCTTTATCGCGCGAACGCGTGATCGTTCCCGAGATGCTGGATCACGCGTCCCCCGATGTAGCTCGCGCGAGCCTCCGCGATTTGGCGCGCGTCAATCGCTATCTCGGCGGATATGTTGTGCTGCGCAAGATGTTCGCAAGCCTGGTACGGCCCGATGAGAGCTTTTCGGTTCTGGATGTCGGAGCGGCTTCGGGCGATATGGGCGCCGAGATACGGCGTAGTTTCCCCGGAGCCCAGGTTACTTCGCTCGATTACAAAGCGGATCATCTCGTTCAGGCCGCCGATCCCAAACTGGTCGCCGACGCGTTCCACCTGCCGTTCCGGCCCGCGAGCTTCGACTTTGTTTTTAGCTCGCTGTTCCTGCATCACTTCACCAATGAACAGGTGGTGGAACTGTTCGTGAGCTTCCGCTCGATCGCGCGACGGGCCGTGCTGGCCATCGATCTGGATCGGGGTCCGCTCGCCTATTATTTCCTTCCGAATACCCGCTGGCTGTTCGGTTGGCAACCGATCACCATCTACGACGGCCAGATCTCGGTGCAGGCGGCGTTTAAGCGGGAGGAATTGAGAGCGCTCGCCGCAGGCGCAGGATTGGGCGGCGCCGAGGTTCGTGTGCATCGCCCATGGTCGCGATTGTCGCTGATCGCGCCGGTGTAATTAGCCCTGCTGGCCTTCGACGATTTCTGGTATCTAGGGTGCGTAATGCGTGAAGACGAGGTCGCTAGCCTTGGCCTGATTGTGGCAGGGGAAGCAGCTTTTCATGGACGCTGCGGCCGCGGGTTTGCCGTCTACGAACGTAGCGAACCCCCAGCCTCCTGTCGCGGCGTACTTCGTTGAGTCCTTCACCATAAACTGAATGTTCGTGGCGGGGCCGGCAACGAACGATTGGGGTTTGCCAAAGACTTTGTCGTTTTCCGCAGACGGGACGTGACCGTAGTGCAATGCGGCAATGATCGTGCCGTCCGGGTATGGAAGCTTCCCTTCGCGGTAGGCCTTGATCGCCACATCGTTGCCCAAAACGGCGCCAATACTGTTCAGGTTGCCTGCTTCGTGGGAGACGGAGATCAACCTCCAGTCTCGGTATCCCGGGGGAATTTTTGTTACGTAGGGCGGGGTGGCCGAGTCATCGGCGTATAGAGACGCGGGCGCTGTAAGCGCGATAATACCTGCAAGTATTACAACCGCAGCCAGCAGCAGAATGATACCTTTCATGGTGGTTCCTCCTCCAACGAGACTACGCACAGTTACGACGAATCGCAAACAGTGCATCCGAGGCATCGTCCTTACAGTCGTCGCCGTAACGTCGGCGCAGGCCCAATGGACCCTGCAGCGGTCGCATTCGACTGCCGGCCTGCGGGGGATCCACAACGTAGGTGGCGGAGTGGTTTGGGCTAGCGGCGCCCAGGGGACGGTTCTCCATACCACCGACGACGGCAAGACATGGCAAATCTGTGCAGTACCCCAAGGGGCCGAAAAACTGGACTTTCGAGGCATTCAGGCCTTCGATGCAGACACGGCCATTGTGATGTCGTCCGGCGCCGGCGATCTCTCCCGGCTCTACAAAACGACTGACGCCTGCCGGACCTGGAGGCTTGTTTTCACCAACCCGGATACGGACGGATTTTGGGATGCCCTCCAGTTCTCCAGCCAGTCTTTCGGCGCGCTGATCGGGGACCCGGTTCGCGGCCACTTCCCTGCATTTTTTAGTACAGACGCCGGCGATCGGTGGCAGCAGTTCGATCCAAAGGCGCTCGCCACTGCGGACAAGAATCAATCGTTTTTCGCTGCGAGTAACAGCTCACTCTTGGTGGACCCACACGGGGATCGCCTCTATATGATTACCGGCGGCGGAACTACTTCGCTGATCGCGATCGATGGATATTTCACCAGCACGCCGAAGATTTCCCGCACGAATCTCGACCTGGCGAGCGGTGCAACGGCTGGAGGATTTTCTTTGGCGTCGAGAGTTGTAGTGTCGGATCTGGTTCTCGTGGCCGTGGGCGGAGATTACAAAGCGCCGGACGAAGCTCGTGGGACGGCGACTTACCGCATTGGAGGCCGATGGCAAGCTCCCCATACGTTGCCCAACGGTTACCGCAGCGCCGTGGCGTACTACGTTCCCGCTAAAGCGTGGATCGCCGTCGGGCCGAATGGAACGGACATCTCTACCGACGATGGCCGCAACTGGCGAGCACTGAAGCCCACGGCGGCGGATGGTCCGGACGCCGACAAGAATTGGAATGCGCTGTCACTGCCCTTCGTTGTAGGCCCAAACGGACGGATTGGCAAGCTTAATCCCGACGCGTTGAAGCAATAAGCTGGAAAATTTGCAATTTTTCGCCTCCAGGGCTCATTCATACCCAGGAGAAGCCCATGCGCTTGCGTTCTACACGCGTTGTTTTATGTGCTGCTGTTGCGTTTGGACTTGCCGGCTGCGGCGGAGCGGGGTCGGAACCCTCCGAAGCACAAATGAAAGACGCCATGGAATATGCCATGAACCATCCGCCGGGGGTGGTCAACAGCGAGCCGATCAAGATCACCTTTTTCAAGAAAGAGGCCTGCGACAAACCGAATGAGCAGGGTTTCCGATGCACTTTTACCGTGATGGTGGCGTCGGCGAATATCGGCGCTGGGATGTACAACAATATCTCGATGGGCTATTTTTATAAGGATAAGGATTCAGGTAAGTGGGCGATGCGGCCGCCGTTTTAATGCAGACGAAGCATCTTAAGAATGTCACGCTGGGCATCGCCATGCTGCTAGGCGTCGCTGCCAATGCGCAGGACGTCAAGTTGAACGTCACTTATGTTTGCAGCGGCGAACGCATGTACGTCGAAAGCTGCAACATACGCGACCTCTCCGACACCTCAACCTGCCAGGTGGCCCATCCCGACCGCCCCAAACACAACGGCTTCATGGCCTACACGAGCGAGACTCGCGGTTCGCTGAAAAAGCTACTACCCACTTGCACGCAGCCGAGTGAGAAAGAGCTTGCCGCAGCCGAGGCCTTCAAAAAGAAGCAGCAGGAAATCTACGACGCCAATGTAGCGAAGGCCAACCCCCAGGCGAGCGTCCAAGGCAATGGGCAGTCCGGCAATCAGTCCGCTGCCCGCGGCTCGCAGGGCCAGGCAGCCGTGCGCATCAATCCGCCGAAGAACGCCGAGGAACGCGCCATGCGGCGCTGCATTTCTTCCGGAAGAATTGCGGCCACCTGTACCGGCAACTCGCTACTGGGCGCGTTTGGCCAGATGGTCTCCCAGGTTCTTCCTTCCGCCGCTAAGGAGCCCGCTCCCGGTCCGGAGATCGCAGGCGTGTTCGAAGGCGCCGGTAGCTGGCGGCTGGACTTCATCGACGGCGGTGTCCTGGTCAACTGCGGGGTCCTCGCTCCCGATCAACACAGCTACACCTTCGACTTCAAAAACAACCGCGCCGCGATTGTCATCGATACCACGCCAAAGCCTCTGGTGCTCACGCTGGGCGCCGATGGAACAAGCATGTCCGGCCCGGGTCCGGTGGTATTAGACGGAGTGATTGTTACCGGATACGACAGTGGTTTGCGGGATGCGAGCGGAAATCACGTCGAAGCGGCGACGGCCATCGGGCCGGTCTACGACGAATACGGCCAGCGCGTCTCTCGCACCTCCAATTCCGGGCACGCCACGTTCGCGTCCAAGAGGGTCACTTGTCCCGCGCTCAACCTCTCCACGAAGGGCGCGCGAGTGGGCGTGCAGACCATGCAAACCGATCTGCTCAAGTCCATATTCAACGACGGAGACAAAGGGCCGCCGACCCCTCCCGGGATTCGCATGCACGGGATCTTCGCGGCTTCCACCGGCTTCAGCGTCCAGTTCTTTCCCGAGTCCGTGATCCTGGGCTGCGGGCCAGACGCGGCGCGCGCCTATCCTTATACTGTGGTGGCCGACGGAACGAAATCGGGCATCAAGATTGACGCGCCCGATCATCCGCTCACGCTCGCCTTCCGGCCGGACGGATCGCTCGATGCCGGCTCCGGGCCCTATCAGGTCCACGGACGCATCGTCATCGGCCAGAACGACAACGACGACTTCACTTTCGCTCCCATGGAGCAGACCTGCAACCTTGGCGGTTCTGGCTCCCAGCAAAGCCATTCCATCGGGCGGAGGCACGGCTGCGCCGGTGGTTGCAGCGGCGGGGCCTGGAGGTGGCACCGGAGGCGGAGGCCTCTCAACTCCAGCCGCGCCGCTAGGCAACGCCGTTCTATCCATCGTCTCCGGATTTCCCGCGCAGGCTGGCGCTCCGAATCCGCTCGCCGGGCGTCCCTACGTTCTTCTGCGAGACAGCTACGCAGACGTACTCGCAAAAGGCGGCGTCTCCGCTCCCGGCAGGAATGTCGCCCTTCAAATACGTGGCCACTGTTTGTACCAGCAGAACGCCCGACTGTCAAAAGATTTTGGACGCCATCAACGCAAATGCAGCTTCAGCCGTCCGGGCCGACGCCAACGGCGCTGGAATCTTTCCCGGTGTGCCCCCGGGAACCTATTACCTGATGATCTCCGCTCGCGTCAACAACCAGGCGCTGGTCTGGGGACAGGCGGTGCAACTCAAGGCCGGCGCAAACTCGATGACACTCGATCAGAGCAACGCAGCTCCGCTCAACTAAAGATCCTTGGCATACCGTGGCCTTGGCATACCATAATGTATACCTGCCATGAAAACTCTCGCAGTGGTGGTGTTGATCGGTTTCTTTGCCGCTCGGTTCGGCGCCGCACGCCCGCTTGCACTGGAAGATTATTACCGCATCGAGACCGCATCCGCGCCCGCGATCTCACCGGACGGCCGCTGGGTGGTCTTCGTCCGGACCAACATCATTGAAGCCGAGAACCGGCGCCATACCGAGCTCTGGATCAGTCCGTCCGATGGGTCGAGGCCTGCATCGAGGCTGACCAGTAACGCCTTCAACGCTTCGTCGCCACGCTGGAGTCCCGACGGAAAACTTCTGGCGTTTCGCTCGGATCGCAAAGCGCAAGGCGCGGATGGCGACGTATGGTTCCTTCACATGGATGCAGCGCCGAATGACGCGGACGCGTTCCAGATCAAGGGCGTGGACGGATTGCCGATCTTCAGTCCGGACAATCGCTTCATCGCTTTCACCAAGAAGACTCCGCCGCCCTCCGACGCGCCGTCCGAATCGCCTTTCGAGAAACAGCTCGATCAGCGCTTCAAAGGAAAAATATACGACTGGATGAACATCCGTTACGACCAGCGCGGATATTTGGCCGATCCTCGCGATCCGCACGCCACGCCGCCCGCTGAGTTGTATGTGGTGGCTCGCGAAGGGGGCGCGCCAAAACAGTTAACGCACCTCAACGTGGATGTCAGCGCACCCGTGTGGCGTCCCGATAGCGGTGCGTTGGCCCTGATCGCCAATTCCCATCAGCGCGATGAATATTCATACGAGCGCGCCGACCTCTGGGTCGTCGATATGCAGGGACAGATCAGCCGCTTGACCGACGACGGATTTGAATATGCTTCGCCAACCTGGTCGCCCGATGGAAAAAACCTGGCCTTCCTCCGCAGTCAGGGATTGAATCTGATCCTCGCAGCCCACCAGAAGCATGGCTCCGCTATTGACATCTATCGCATGCCGGCGGCGGGTGGTCCCATGAAAAATCTGACTCCGGATTTCGACCTGATCCCGGGGTCGCCCAAATGGACCGGCGATCTCATCTACTTCGGCTGCGAAGTAGGCGGCGACGGCAATCTATTCCGCATGGCCGCTGGTGGCGGCGCGCCGGTGCAAATCAGCAAAGGCGAGCGATCGCTCGGGGGCTTAAGCTTCTCGGAACATTTTGACCGCATCGCGTATACTGCCCAAGACTCCACCCATCCCTCGGAGGCATTCTCGGCAAACATCGATGGCAGCGGAGAAACCAGGCTCAGCAGGTTCAATGACAAGCTCTTGAGCGAGGTGGACCTCAACCCCGCCGAGCGCATTCATTTTCCGAGCAAAGACGGAACCAGCATCGAGGGCTGGATAGTGAAGCCGCGCTCCGGGACGACGCCGTATCCGCTGGTCCTCGACATCCATGGTGGCCCGCACATGGCGTACGGCAGCGAGTTCGATTTCGAAATCCAATGGCTTTCGAATAGCTACGCAGTGCTTTACGCGAATCCGCGCGGGTCGACCGGATACGGCGAAAAGTTCCTTTGGGCCACCTGGGACGGCTGGGGCAAGCTCGACTATCAGGATGTGATGGCGGGCGTGGACTACGCGATCGCGCACTACCCGGTGGATCCGAATCGGCTGGGGGTGACGGGCTATTCGTACGGCGGTTTCCTGACCAATTGGGTGATCACGCAAACTACGCGCTTCAAAGCCGCTGTGGTGGGCGCTGGCATTTCCAATTGGCTGAGCGACTACGGCACCGCCGACATTCCCCGCACCAAAGAGAGCGAATTCTCGGGCGCTCCGTGGGAGCAGGAAGGCGGCGAACGGTTGCGCGCTCTTTCGCCCATCACGTACGCGGGCAACGTGAAGACTCCGACGTTATTCGTCCACGGCGAAAGCGACATGCGTGTGCCGATCGAAGAAGGCGAGCAAATGTACACGGCGCTGAAGAAACGGCACGTCGAGGCGAAGTTCATCCGCTATCCTGGCAATTATCACGGCGGCTGGCCGCCTTGGGACATGGTGCATCGCTACTATCAGGAAACGGGATGGTGGCAGGAGCACTTGAAGTAGGCGCCGGACGGTTCGTGAAAACTTGTCCGATAATATGTTCTTGATCCGAACGGCTACTCTACTTTTCTGCCTGCTGTGCTTAGCCGCCTGCGATCGTCCTCCTGAAAGTTCGCCGCCTCCCGAGCAGCGCCCGCCGGTGCTGAGTCTGGATCCTGGGCCCGACGCCATGATGGTGTCCATGGCCAACCCCGACGCGGACCCCCAGATCGTCAAGGACATTTACCCTGGTAGCAACATTCCCTGGCGCTGGACCAAGCAGGAGCCGACCGTCAAGGTGCTGGTGCTTTCCAACGAAAATATTAAATTCAGCGCCGAATTCGCCATTTGGGATGAAGGCTTCAAGAGCACCGGTCCTCTGGAAATTTCGTTTCTCGTGAACGGCAAGATGCTCGACAAGGTCCGCTACACGACGCCCGGCAGCAAGCATTTCGAGAAGTCCGTACCGGCCGATTGGATCCCCGTCAACAGCGTGGCCACCTTGGCCTTGTCGGTGGATAAACTATACATCGCGCCGGCCGACAAGGCTCAGTTTGGCGTGATCCTCACAAGAATGGGACTCAAGTCATGATCGGATCGTCTCAATTATGATCGACGTGATCCCGATTTTATTCGGGGCGCTGTTCACGTTAGCCACAGCGTGGTCGCTCGGAATGCTGCTGTTGCGCAAACTTGCGCCGTCGTTCGACGCTTGGGAGCGGCGGCTCTTGGCGTTCGTTGTTGGATCGGCAGCTTTGAGCGAAATCATCTTCGCGCTGAGCGCGGCCCGGCTGGTCTATCCTGGCGTCCTGCTGGTGGTGGGAATCGCCGCCATCGGATACGCCGTGTATTCCGGGGCGTTACGATCCTCCGGAAAAGCCTTCGCGCCTCTCTCGCCCTTGTGGCGATGGGTCTTCCTAGCTGCATTTCTCGCTTTCACCTGGTACGGTTTCTTTAACGCGCTCGCGCCCGAACACAGCTCGGACGGCATGTCGTATCACCTCAGCGACGTGCTGACTTACCAGCGTGCGCACGGATTCCCGCGCATCACCACCGACATCTACGCCAATCTGTCGCAGGGGATCGAGCTGCTCTACCTGTTCGCCTTCGATTTCGGCCGGCACTCGGCGGCTGCTCTGGTGCACTATGGCTTCCTGATCGCACTGGCGTTCCTGGTGCTGTCGTATGGACGGCGAATCGGACGGCCGGCGGTGGGGGTGGCCGCTGCCATCTTTGTCTATACCTGTCCGGTAGTCCTGCGCGATGCGACAACGGCTTACATTGACCTGGCGCTGGCCACCGTTCTGTTCGGGCTCTTCTACCTGTTGCAGGTCTGGGACGAGAGCCGCGACGCAAGATTGCTGGTGCCCATCGGCATTCTGGCCGGGTTCGGTTACGCGGTGAAGTATACCGCGTTTCTCGCGGTGCCGTATGCGGTGGGTTTCGTGGCCTGGAAAATGTGGCGCGCGCGCAAGCCGCTGCTTCGTCCCGTGCTTGTCGTAGCGCTGTTGGCCGCCTTGATGTTCCTGCCCTGGATGTTAAAGAACTGGATCGAGGTGGTGAATCCGCTCTCGCCGTTGGCCAACCACATCTTTCCGAATCCTTACGTGCACATCTCGTTTGAAGACTTCTGGCGGCGGTATCTCAGCGCCTACGAAATCCACAGCCGCTGGCAAATCCCGCTGGAGGTGACGGTAAAGGGCGCTCAACTGGACGGATTCCTCGGCCCGTTATTCCTGCTCACGCCTCTGGCTCTATTAGCGCTGCGCTTTCGCGAGGGCCGTCAACTGCTGCTGGCGAGCTTGGTTTTCGGAGCCACCTATTTCACTAATATTGGAACGCGCTTCCTAATTCCGGTGGTCCCGTTCGTTTCGCTCGCGCTGGTTCTGGCGGTAGCGAATCTGCCCTGGGTGCTGCTGGCGCTGGTGGCCGCGGATGCTATCGCCTGCTGGCCCGCCATGTACCTGACGTATTGCACCCCAGGCGCGTGGCGGATCGAGGATGCGCCGGTCGAGGCCGCACTGCGGCGCCAATCCGAGGAAGCCTATCTCAGCCAGGACCCCGACTACAAAATCGTGCGCATGATCGGCCGCGTGGTTCCTCCGGGCGACCGGATTTTCGCCATTGGACAAGGCGGCAGGTCTTACCTTCCGCGTGAAATGGTGATCGGATACCAGGGCGCGGCCAACGAAGTTATGCAGGATATCCTGTGGACGCCCGTGGTGGCGGGCTTCCAGCCGACGCGCACTCTTCGATTTGATTTTCCGCCACGCGAATTTCGAAAGTTGCGCGTGGTGCTGAAGGGCAGCGAGCGTGTGGACCAATGGTCCATGGCCGAACTGCGTATCTATGATGGCTCAGACGAACTGCCGCGCGAGTCCGGCTGGCGGCTGACCGCGCATCCCAATCCTTGGGAAGTGCAACTGGCGTTCGACAATAGTCCCGTGACGCGCTGGCGCAGCTGGCAGCCGGCTTCGCCAGGAATGTTTGTGGAAGTGGATTTCTCCCGGCCGGAGGAAGCCAGTTCAGTGGTCGTCGAATCCAGCTATGACGCGGTGAACACCAAGATTGCACTGGAGGGCGCGGGTAGAGATGGCCAATGGCGCACGGTTGCCGATCACCCCGTGGTAACCGCCCGTCCCATCACAGCCAGTCTCCGCATGGCCGCCATCGCCGAGCTAAAAGCTCGCGGCATTCAATATGTTCTGATCAAGCCCGGAGATTACGGCGCCGCTGATTTTTTCCGTTATCCCGCTGCCTGGGGATTGATTCCCGCCGGCGAGCAAGACGGCACGCAGTTGTTCCGCATCCCGTAATGAGCGCATACTTTTTGGGCGTGGATGGCGGGCAATCCAGCACCACAGCGATCATTGGTGATGAAAACGGCCGCGTGCTCGGCATCGGCCGCGGCGGACCGAGCAATCACGTGCGCGCATCAGAAGGCCGCGCCAAGTTCATCAATGCCATCAACGCGTCTCTTCGCGCAGCCTGCTTGGATGCCGGACTGGAGGCCGCCACGATCCGTTTTGTTAGCGCTTGCCTCGGACTCAGCGGCGGTCCCGCGGAAAAACAAGCGATTCTCGGCGAGATCCTTGCGGCCGATCGCATTCTCGTCACCGACGACGCCACCATCGCGTTATCAGGCGCGCTAGGGGGCGAGCCTGGAATCGTGATCATCGCTGGGACCGGCTCCATCGCATTTGGCCGCAATGCCCAGGGGCGAACCGCGCGGGCCGGCGGCTGGGGCTATCTATTTGGAGACGAGGGCGGGGGATTCTGGATCGTCCGTCAAGCTTTGCGGGCGGCTCTGCGGTGGGAAGAAGGCTGGGGATCGCCCACGGCGCTGCGTGCCATGTTGCTCGATAGCACAGGCACGCGAAATATGAATGATCTGATGCATCGCTGTTATACGCCTGAGTTCCCCCGGGCGCGCGTCGCGAGCCTTTCGCGATTGGTGAATAATGCAGCCGAAAATGGCGATCCGATGGCTCGGAACATTTTCAGCGAAGCCGCCCATGAACTTGCCCAGTTGGCTCGGGCCGTCAGTAGCCAGTTGTTCGATCCTCAGGACCAAGCGCGCTGCGCCTACGTCGGCGGAGTTTTCCACAGCCGTATCTTGCGCACTCGGTTTCGGGAGGCGCTGGAACGTGAGCCAGGATTAGTGGCAACGCCTCCGGTTCACGTTCCGGCCATTGGCGCTCTACTGGAAGCTTATCGGGCGGTGGGTACGATTCCTTACGGAACCGGTCAGACATTTCCGGCGCCCTGACTAGGGTGAGTTTTCCTTCAAATGCACCTTGGAACTCGGCCGATGAGATTCTTGTGGAAGATCGCACTGATATCGCCGTCCGCGCTCATTGCTTGCGGGTAGCCACCTGGTCCAGCGAGCTGGGCAGCGCAGTCGGGCTTTCCGAATCCGAGAGGAAGCTGGTGGAACAGGCTGCCATCGCCCACCATCTTCCCGAGATTTTGGTGGATGATGAGGCGCGCGCTCGCTTGCTTGCGGAAATGCGGCTGGAGGTGAACGGTGAGCAACCGCTGGTGCCCAATGATGTGCGAATAGTGCTGGAGACGCTGTGGGGCCGCCGGCCAATCTCCGATCCAGCCATGAGTAAGATGGTCGCGGTGCTGGAGATCAGCGACGACTTCGATCAGCACTTCGAATCCGAACCTCTATTCGATGACACCGACACTCCCGATGAATGCGTAAATTCGTCGGTCGAAGCGATGATGGCCCACCTGCGGATCACCGGTAGCGCAGACGTCCGCCGGATTATCGACCGGCTGCCAGGGCTCTCACGCGCGGCCCGCGAGCTGGTGCGAAAGGTAGCCAATCCAATGGCCGACCCCAGCGAATTGGAAGAGGTTGCGGCGGCACTCCGAGGGAACTTCATGTCTCCGCAGTCGCAGCATGTCTGGGATCACAGCCTGGATGTGGCGCAAACGGCCCAGATGATCGCCCTGCGTTGCTCTCTGGAAGGTGGATCCTTCCCAGGCGTTCCTGGCGGGTTTGATTCACGATATCGGCCGGTTGGCCTTCTCCAACATGCCCGCTGCATTCATCGAACGCTTCCATCGTCTCACCGACGGCGGCTGTCCTCCGGTGGAAGTGGAGATGTGCCTGGCCGGGCGATGCCACGGCGAAGTTGGATCCGAGACGCTGGCGGAATGGAAATTTCCAGCCGACATTGTCGAAGCCGTTCGTTGGCATCATCACCCCGAGCGCTCCCCGCTGGCTTTGACCGCGCTGCTCTATCTGGCCGAATTCATGACGGACTCCCAGGAGGATCTCCCCTCCTACATCCGATTGAACACCGCTTGCCGTCAGGCGGGAATCAGTATGGCCGCTCTCACCGAGCTGCGCCACCAGGATTCCGGCGGTCTGGAGAGCTTGCGCTTCGCGACGTAAATCCGACGTCACAGTTCCATCACGTCAAAACCCTCGCGCCGCGCTGCTTCTCGTAATCGAACATCCCTGCACAAAAAGGGCCGGTTCTTGGGCTTCTGATTGCACCACACCAACGCAGCGGCAAGTTGGAGTGCATCAGCCGCGCGAAGTTCATGAAGCTCCAGGCGCCCGCCGGCGATGTCCCGCAATCGGTTCGTAGGTTGAATCTCGCGCCAGCCTTTGCGAAGCACGCTAAGCCGCTGCAGACCGGCGGAATAATGCTGGATCGGTCAACAGCCTTTCGCGCCTGAGCCGGGCGAGCGCGCTCTGTATTTCAATGTCGGAAGCCCACCAGACTACGGGCGCGTGCTGATGCAATAACCTTCGGCTGCGCGGTGGATTTTCTGTCGGAATACACAGCGGAACCAGCGCGCTAGCGTCCCAAAAGCCCGGCATCGCGCTCTTCCCGGTCCCTGGAAACGGCCTTCGCGGCAGCCTTGTTGATTCCGGATTTTTTGGAACCGCTGGCCTTGATGGACCAGAATGCGCGTTCGTCCAGAGGTTCGAGCGGAAACAACAGTTCGCCCGAGGCTGCCAACGCCAACTCCTCGGACGAAGCATCTTCGGAAGACAATGGAATGAGCTTTGCAACCGGAACATTACGATCCCGGATTACGATTTCCTCCCCGGCCCGCACGCGCTGCAGGTAGGCGCTAAGGCGATTCTTCAGTTCGGCGATGTTGACCGATCCCATGTGGCTATTATAGCTACATTGACCACCCTACGTAATTTCCGAACCGAACAATCCATAACTTTGCGCAAGGTCAGCGGCTCGGGCGCTATGATCGGCCTTCGGGTCTGTAATAATTGTTAAGTGGCTGACGAGCGTAGCGCGTTGCTCGACCTGATCCGGCGTGGCCGGCGTCGCCAAGCCTTGCATCTAGCGATCCACGCCGCTTCTTTCGCCGCTGTGATTGCGCTCGGAGGCGCGATCGTGCTGCTTCTGGTTGGCGCCCAGATCCTCAATTGGTATTGGTTGATCGTGCTCTTCGGCGCTGGCCTCGCTGCCGGCGCCTACCGTTTGCGCGCCAGTCTGCTTACGCCCTATGAGATCGCGCAATCCGTCGACCGGCGCCTTGCATTGAAGGACGCGCTCTCCACCGCATACTACTTTGACGGACACGCGAATCACCAGGCTACGCCGCGCGATTTTATCGACGCTCAGCGAAGCCACGCGGAAAACCTGGCCCGCTCGGCCGACATCGATCGTGGCATGCCGTTCCTGTTGCCTCGAACCGCATATGTCAATCTGGCGTTGGTGGCCGTCGCCTTCGGGATGTTCGGGCTGCGATACGGCATCAAGCGCAGCCTCGATTTGGGCTCGCCGCTGGTGCACATCAACCTGGACGGTTTCTTCGGGAACCGGCCGAAAATCGCCGATATCGCTCACGGGAAACATCCTGGCGACGGCAACGGCCGACACGATCCGGCTGCCGAGAATCCCTGGGACTCGAAAACTAATGATCGCGATCCGGCAACGGATGCTGCGCTCCAATCGGTTGAAGATCCGGCGCCGAATAACGGAAACACATCGCCCGACGGCTCCGCCAAAGCGGATTCCAAGAGCACCGAGCAGATGCCGCCCGGAAGCAATCCGCTCGATTCGGGCGAAAAAGGAGATCCTTCGCCGGCGAGCGACCCTAGCGCCAACCCGTCATCAGGGGCAGATTCGAAATCCGGGCAGCAGAGCGGCTCCAAGGACGCCAAGGATTCCAACCAATCCGGCAGTTCCGGGGAAAATTCCAGCCTGGCGGGAAAGCTGCGCGACGCGTTGTCCAACCTGCTCGCGAAGATGAAACCGCAGTCCAAGCAAGGCGGCGGCAAGCCGAGCGATTCGTCGCAATCGGCGAATTCGCGCTCTTCGCAGCAAGGCGAAAAGCAAGAGGGCGATTCGAAATCCCCGGGTCAGGAGCAGGCCGACGCGAGCGCCAATGCGCAATCGGAAGGCGAACAGCAGCAAGGCGGAACGCAACAGGCATCGCAAGGCAAGAGCGACGGCCGCAGCAACAATCAGCCGAACTCGCCCGACGGTAAGAGCGGCATCGGCAAACAGGACGGCGACAAGGCAGCTCGCGAAGCCGCCGAGCTGGCCGCCCTGGGAAAGCTCAGCGAGCTGATCGGCAAGCGATCCGCCAACATCACCGGCGAAGTGATGGTGGAGGTCTCGTCCGGCAAGCAGCAATTGAAAACGCAGTATTCCGATGCCAAAGGCGCGCACTCGGAGGCCGGTGGCGAGATTAATCGCGATGAAGTGCCGCTGGCCTATCAGCAATACGTACAGCAGTATTTCGCCCAGATGCGCAAGCTGCCGGCGGGGAAAAGCAAGGCCGCGGTTCCTTCGGATTCCAAGGCGAAGAGCGCGCCGTCGAGTCTGCCGTAAGCTGTCGCAGCTAGACCCCGCGTCATCTTGTTTGCACAGTTTGCAACCACACGCGAGCTCACCTTGTCTTAAGGGATGAGGTGACAAAATAGATGAGCTACACGGTCGGCGATGGCATGGTCGCGCTTGCGTTGGCGGCGGGCATTGTTGGTTATGTCTACGTGACGCACCAAAGCCGCAGGAAGAGGCTCGAAATTATTCATCAGGAGAGGCTCGCTGCGATGGAAAAGGGTATACCGTTGCCCGAGTTTCCGTTGGAGCCGGAGCGGAATCCGCGTGCTCCCGATCCGTACGTGATTCCGATATTGGGGATCGTCCTCCTAAGCCTTTCTGTGGGAGCCATGATTGCGCTCAATTGGATGCTCCCGCCTTCGGCACAAGGATTCTGGGTAGCCCCGCTGCCGCTCGCCTTTTTGGGCGTGGGACTGCTCGCCTTCCACTTGTTGAAACGCGATGCCGGGCGTTGATGCTGGTGGACAGCGATTCCCAACTCGTAGCTCGCGCGCAAAGTGGCGACCAGGGCGCATTTGCGGAGCTATTTCGCCGCCATGGTGACTCAGCATTTCGTCTTGCTCTTTCGATCCTGGGGCGGGGGTTTGCAACTGAAGCACAAGACGTGGTGCAGGAGGTGTTTCTGAAGGTTCATCATGCGCTCGCGTCGTTTCGGGGCGAAGCGGAAGTCGGCTCGTGGATTTACCGCATCACGTTCAACCAGGCGGTGAACTTAAAGGCACGGGCTCGCTACCGGAGGCCGCACTCGGATGAAGCGGCGCTGTCTCATGTAGCGACCGCTGAGCCCGGGCCGCACGCGCAGGTAGAAACAGCCCAGCGCGATCAGGCCCTGGAGGAATGCATTCTAACGCTCCCCGAAGTCTACCAGTCCGCTTTACGCCTGTACTATTGGCTGGGGGGCAGTGTGGCTGAAGTGGCGGCGCTGCTCGATGTTCCGGAGAACACAGCCAAGTCGTATCTCCATCGGGCTCGCCAGCTTCTCGGTGGCATGCTAAAAGAGAGAGGATATTCGTATGTCTGAGCCGATATCCGAGCCCATGTCTGAGATGGACCCGCGCGAAGCCGAAATCGATAGCTTGCTACGGCGTTCCATGGCCGCGCCGGTCCCGCGTCTACCGCCGGATTTCGACCAGGTCTTGTCGCGCGAGGTGCGCCGAAGGTCTCAGGGTCCCCAACGATACGGACGGATTCTGCTTGCCGGCTACGCTGTGATGTCGGTTGCGGCGTCCATTGTGGTGATGCGCGGCCAAGGGCTCAGCTGGGGAGTGATCGCGGTGATGACGCTGGGGCCGCTCGCCTTGGTGGAAGCGGCACGCCGGTTACAGCGCAAGCGATGGGAAGTTGCAGCCAAGTGAATCACTTGTTGTCCTTGGTCTTTGCCACCGATTGCGCCAGATAATTCACTACCTGCGCTTCATCGCGGGCCACTTCGTAATAAGCCGCGCGCAATAGCTGATCCTTGCGATTGATCAAGGTCTCGCGGATGTTCTGTTGCACTCGCGGATCGGTCAACTCCCGCTGCCCGGCCGGCTCCCGCGAAAAAATCTTGAACACGCGATAGCCTTCGGGGGTTTTCACCACTGGCGATACTTGGCCTGGAGTAGCGGTTTGAATCGCGGTGCGGAGCTCTGGATTGGCTTTCTCCAGCGCCGAAGCGGGCACGAATCCCAGATCCCCTCCGTTGGGTGCCGAGGTTGGATCCTCGGAGAAATTTTGGGCCAGCATCGAGAAGTCCTCGCCCTGCTTGAGCCGCGCCATCAGCATATCCATCTTCTTGTGCGCCTGCTCTTCGTTCTGCGCCTTGTCGTTTTTCAGATTCCGAACGTTCGGATCCGGGTTCGGCGTCACAAAAATCTGTGCCAGATGCACCTGCGGCTCCGGAAAATTGAAGCTGCTCTTGTTGGCGTTGTAGAAGTCGGTGACATCCTTGTCGGAAATCGAAATGTGCGACGTAATCTCTTTGTTCAAGAGTTTGGTCATGCTCAGGTCGCGTTTGAGCTGCGCTTTCATATCGTCGGAGCTCATTTTGCGAGCGGCCAATTGCTTTTGAAACTCTTCCTGCGTGTAGGGCGCCTTGAGCTCGGCGAATCTCGATTCCACGTCCGCGTCGGTCGCCATCAAGCCCAGCTTCTCGGCACGCTGCAGCATGATCTCGTTGTCCACCAGCGTCCGCAGCACTTCCAGCTTCTGGATCATCATCTGGTCATCGCTCGGCCTTTCGCTGGATGACATGAACTGCGCTTGATATTGCTTGTCCAGGTCGGCGTAGGTGACCACTCGCCCGTTCACAGTGGCCGCGACATTGTCCGGAACGGCGTGCCTGCATCCGCACAGGCACACGCACAAGACGAGCACTGCGCCGGAGAAAGCGGGGAAAAGACGAAACATTTGGTAGATATTTCCATTCTACAGACTCTTGTTACAATTGCGCGCATGGGGCGTGTGAACCTGGCGCGTGGTTGCTTGTTCGCCGCGGCGCTTGTGGTCGTCTCCGTGATCGCTGGCGCACCGGACGCTGCTAGGAACGATTTCCGCTTCGCCATCCTGGGCGATCGCACGGGCGACGCCGAACCCGGAGTTTACGAGCGCGTCTGGAAGGATATTGACGGGCTGCATCCCAATTTCGTCATTAACGTCGGGGACACTATTCAGGGCGGCAACGATGCGACGGCTGCATCTGAGTGGAGCGCTCTCCGCCCGCTCTGGGAGCACCGCCGTTATCCCATTTATTTCGCGCCCGGCAATCACGACATCTGGTCGGGCGCGTCGCGCCTCATTTACGAACAACAAACCAAGCGCCCGGCGTTTTATGGCTTCGACTACCAAAATGCGCACTTCACGGTACTCGACAACAGCGAAACTGAGGACTTGAGCGATGAGCAAATGCAGTTTCTCGCGCGCGATCTGGTCCAAAACCAGACTCGCGATCCCAAGTTTGTGTTCTTTCACAAACCCTTCTGGCTGGTCCCGGTGAAATTTCAAAGCAATCAATTCCCCTTGCATCAATTGATCAGCAGGTACGGCGTTCGTTACGTGGTGAGCGGTCATGGGCATCAATATGTGCGCGCCGTCCAAGACGGCATCGTTTATCTCGAAGCGCCCAGTTCTGGCGGCAAGCTCAAGGGCCAAGGGGCTGCGCAAGGCTGGTTCTTCGGCGACCTGCTGGTCACGGTGAAAGGCTCAAACATCGACATGCAGGTGAGGCCGCTCGATCATTAATGCGATCATGACACTCAGGAGGCCGTATGGAAGCGATGATTGCAAGTCTGGTGAGCCGCTATGAAAGCGGCGCGCTCACGCGCAGGGGGTTGATTCAAGGTCTCGCGATGTTGGCGGCTGCGGGTGGCGCGGCATCCACTGCTGAAGCCCAGGACACCGTCCTCAAAGGAACCAAGATCGACCACATCAGTATTCAAGTGACCGATCTGCCGCGCGCGGTCGCCTTTTATGAAAAGATCTTCGGGCTGACCGTACTGGGTGAAGACAAGCCCAACGAAATCGCGCGCCTGGGCGCAGGGAAGATCATCGTCTCTCTCCATCACAAGAGCCCGACCGGTTTGGTGGATCACTTCGCGATCGGAGTCGAGAACTTCAACCGGGAAGCCGTGACGGCGAAGCTCAAGGCGCAGGGCATAACTCCGGAAGAAAACCTGGATGCGGGGTTTCACATCAAGGATCCGGAAGGAATGAACGTTCAGATTATGCCAGCTTGAAAGAACCGGCCTCGGAGCTACGGGCGGCCTTCGCTCGAAGGCGGCACCAGTCCCTTGATTCGCAGAAATGCCCCGATAATCCCGTACATTTCGTTGTCGTGCGCGATATTCCAATTCAACAGGCCGAGCTTGCTCATGTCCCATCGGAACCACTTCACCGGGGCGATGCCGGCGGCGTCGGTCATCGACGCGTACACCGGATCGCAATAGTCGAAGGATGCCTTGAGCGACGCAACTAAATCGGCCTTGGCGGTCTTGGCCGGTGCGAATTTCGCGTTCGCAGTGGTCTTCTCGCCCTTCACCACCTGGCACATCAACAACTGCCCGTCGGCAGTATGCGCGATCATCTCGCCAAACGTGCGTACCTGTGGAACAGTGCGGAAGGAATAATCCTCGGCCGGCATACGGTCCGCCGCTTTCAGCAGACTGTCCTTCACCAGCGCGTAACTCTGCCGGGCGTCGGCGCTGATGGGATTGTTTTGCGCGTGAAGCCCTGCCGCGCCAACCATCCCGAGAATGAGCGGCACGTGAACAAGCATGAAGCGATAATTTGGTTTCATTTTCCCACCAGGTGTTTGAGATCTTTGTTGTTCTCGCCGCAGACGTACTCGAGCAAATCCGTGTCGGGGAGCAGCTTGAGCGGCAACTTCACAGTCCATGGTTTTGTGTATGCCTTGGAATCGTCGATCGTGATCAGAACGTCCATGCTTCCGAAATCTTTTCGCCGGAAGCGCTCAGTGACGTGGAGCGCGTCGGTCGCGGGCCGGCCATCGTTATCCAGCCAGACCTGGTTCTTGAAGCCGGCAGTCTCCGCCACGAAATCATCCCCGTCCCAATGCCCGATGGAGTAGCCCTGCCAGGTCGGATTGGGATCTTTGGGAAGCTCCCGGCCATCGGTGAAAATCTGTCGATAGCTGTGCACCGCTTCGTAGAGAATCACGATCATCTTCTCGCTGTTGACAATCTTGAAAGGGTAGGGAACCGCGTCCGATCGCGGCACCCCGCCCGGTATGCAGTTTCCCGTCGGATCGTCCTTGCTCTCGGTCGCGCGCCGCTGCCTGAACAACGCAGCCGCCCAGGGGGTGAAGGGAGCATCGCCGGGCATCAGGTCCGTGGCGATGTTCATGAAGTAGGGGCGCCCAGGCATCCAGACACCCGCGAGCTCCGGTTTACCATCGCGAGTCTTCGGCGCCGGCGCCGCGAGATTCGGCTTCCCATCCGGCAGCCGCGGAATCCCCGGAGTTTTAATGTTGAACCATTGCGCCAAAGCGAACTGCGCACAAGCGAGTCCGAAAACGAGTAGTCCGAAAGCTTTCATGGCACGCGTATCCGAAGTATACACGCGCCGGCCCGTGTTGCGTCTTGCGTCTATTTCGATGCCGGAACCGCGGGCGCATGGACTGCCGCGGGCATCACCCGTTGTTGACCGGCATTCGCCATGTGCACTTTGGCGGCTTTGTAGTCGGTAACCAGGCGTTTTGCGATCTTGTCGGCGACGTCTGCGCTCGCGCCTAGAAACTTGCCGCCAAGACTCTCGGCGGTCGCTGACCAGATCACATCGCCGTCCTTGGCCACCAGGCGGACGGTGGCGATGGCCTCGTGCTTGCGCTCTTCGGATCGGCTGCTCTCGTTTTCGCCGATGGTGAGGCCGCCCGAATGATTGCTGCTGCTGTTGGCGTAATTGCGCAATCCCTCGCTACTGCCGCTCGCGATCTGGGAGTGCGCATTCAGCCCATCCGACGTTTGGTGAGTATCGGTGAAGACGTCATCGTCGCCCGCGCCCTTCAACACCGCGTCGGCCTTGTCTTCCTCCTCGGTAATGATGAACTGTTTGGACTTGCTGAGGCTGCTCATGAGCAGGTCGCGAATCTGGAGCGCGGCGTCGCCACCCGTCAGCACGGCGATGTAGATGCGGCGGACCTTGCTCAGCGCCTGGCTGGACTCGTCTTCCGGCGTCTGCTCCGCGTACGGCGCAAAGAACAGCAGGGCGCACAAAAACCAGGGCATGGCTCAGCTCTTGCCGCTCCTGCGAGCGTCGTCGTCCTGGTATTCGACCTTGCGGCCCGTGCGCGCTTCCAAGCTGACCAACATCACTCGGATATCATCCTTGCCAACCTTGAAGATCATGGCTTGCTGGCGATCGTCCTCGTCTGAATAGCCCACTGTCAGAAAGTGCTGGCGTTTGGTGGCGAACAAGAAGAGCGGCGAAATGAGCAGCGCGGCAATGTAACGCCGATTCACCTTTTCCCCGTATTCCAGCAGGTTGATCTTGTCGTAGGGAACCCGCCAACTGGCTTTCCCGGAATAGAAGACAAAAAACTGGGTGTCCAGCGCCTGAACGCTACCATTGCACCCGGCTGGAATTTGCAATATGGTGCCCCCGACATATTCCGCCCGGCACCCCAAGCGCGCTGCTATGAGAAGCGGACACAACGCCATATAGACCAACGCAACCAGCGCACCGAGCGCGGAAAGTTTCCTGGGTGTCATACTGGGGTTAGTAGTTCGATTCTCCTGAAACTCTCACCGATGTTTGCCATGAACCAAAACAAAACCCAATTGGCTGGTAGTGTTTTCACCGCGGCGCGATACGCGCGCCAGGCAGCGCCCGAATATTTCCGCCGTTATCGCGAAGAACGCCGCTGCGCCATTCCACCCGCGCCGTTCACACCGCATCCGAAGCTTTGGGCCGAGCGCGGATTGCACGCGGCCTGGCTCGGCCATAGCACAGTGTTGCTGAAGATCGACGGATTCACGATCCTAACGGATCCCATCCTGGGCGCGCGCTGCGGAGTGCGAATGGGCCCCGTTACCGTAGGCTTGCGACGGCTGGTGTTGCCGGCTGTGCCCCGCGCGCAGTTGCCGCACATCGACCTGATCCTGCTCTCGCACGCGCACTTCGATCACTTCGATCTGGCTACGCTGCGCGGTTTGGAACGCACCGGCACGGCGGTGGTGACGGCGAAATTCACCAGCGATCTTTTGCGCGTGCGCCGCTATCAAAGCGTCCAGGAAGTCGGATGGGGCGAACGCGTCCGCGTGGGGCCGCTCTCGATCCTCGGAATTCAGGTGATGCACTGGGGCGCGCGCATGCGTTCGGATGTCCATCGCGGGTACAACGGTTATTTGATTGAAACCGCGCGCCACCGCGTGGTGTTCGGCGGCGACACGGCGTTGACAGATACATTCAAATCGGTGCGCGCGAAGAAACCGGTCGATTTGGCAATTCTGCCGGTGGGCGCCTACGATCCGTGGATTTACGTGCATTGCAATCCCGAGGAGGCCTGGCAGATGGGCGCCGATTGCGGCGCTGAACACCTGCTCCCGGTGCATCATCAGACCTTCCGACTGAGCCGCGAGCCGTATCTTGAACCAGTGGAGCGCTTCCTGGCGGCAGCCGGCAACCATTCCGATCGCGTAATCGCCACGCGCGTGGGGCACGAATGGTCGCAAAACTAACAGCCGCGCGCCTCGCCATACTTCTGTCGATCGCGGGCGTTCTCTTCGCGCAGGACCCACGCGAGATCGTGCGCAAATCCGTCGAGCTCGATCAGGCCGACTGGGCGCGCATGAAGGACTACACCTGGGTTGCGCGCGAAACCGATCGCAGCCTGGATTCGCATGGCAGTGTCAAATCCGAAAAAACGGAAAAGTGGGAAACCGTAGTTCTCTATGGCGAGCCGCATCATCGTATGCTCGAGCGCGATGGCAAGCCGCTTTCGGCTGGGGATCAGCAGAAGGAACAACAGAAACTGGACAAGGCCGTGGCGAAGCTGCAGCAGGAAAGCCCCCGAACAAAGAGAACGCCGCGAGACCGCATATGAGAAGCAGCGCGAGAAAGACCGCGAATTCCTGCGCGATGTGCCCGACTTGTTCGATTTCAAAATGCTGGGCGATGAAAAGATCGACGGCCGTGACGTATGGGTGATCGCGGCCACCCCTAAACCTGGGGCTCAACCCAAGCACAGCGACGCCAAGCCCCTGCTCAAAGTCAAAGCGAAGATATGGATCGATAAGGCCGAATATCAATGGGTGCGTCTGGAAGGCGAGACCACGGCTACCATTTCGTTCGGCTTGTTCATCGCGCGCTTGAATCCTGGCGCGAAACTGGTCTTCGAGCAAACGCGGGTGAACGACCAGGTTTGGCTGCCAAAGCGCGAAGTCATCAGCGGGGCGGGCCGCCTCGGATTAGTGAAGAAGCTAGCCGGTGAACAGGAAACCACCTGGAACAACTACCGCAAGTTCCAGGTGGATTCCAAGGTGGTTGCGACGCAGTAGATGGTCCTCCCCCTCCGACCGCCGCTTTAACTTCTCTTGCCCAGTATCCCGGCTTCCTTCTTCGGCAACCGATCGAGCTGGTCCTTACCGATCCCGAAATTGCTGGTAAGCAGCGAATTCGGATTGCCGCCCAGCCAGTTCGTCAGCGAGATCTCCTGATACTGCCCACTGTTGAACAGGATCAGGATTTCTGTGGGATCGTCGCCTATCTGCTCGATAAAATGCCCGTAGCCCTGCTTGATGAACGCAACATGTCCGGGACCGAACTCCTCGGTCTTCACGCGTCCGTGCGAGCCGAAGATGGTCACTCGCCCGCGGCCCTTGGTATAGAATTGCCACTCGTCGGCGTGCGGATGCCAATGCAATTCGCGTAAGGCCCCGGGCTTCAGATTCATCCGGACCGCGGTGAGCGAGGTCTGGATGGGAAATTCGTTCTGTGTGACGATCCGCTCCTCGCCGCCTTCGAAAACCTTCGGTGGCATCTTTCCTATGCGGAACTTGTGAGCGGACTGGCTCGGTTGCAGTTCCGAATTTCGAATGTCTTCCACCGAGGGCGGAACTTGACCAGGACCGATATACAATTCTTTCTGCGGGAACTGGCCAAATGCCGATTCGGGAAGATTCAGATTCCGCGCCAGAACGTTGCGGGGCGTGCGAGCAATCCAATCGGTGATGCTGAACGTTCCGAATTCGGAGAAGTGGCCATTGTCGAATCCGAGCAGGAAGTGACACTCGCCGGGGCCGAGCGCCTGGATGGCGTGCCCGTGCCCTCGCGGAAAATACCAGGTGTCGCCTACTTCGAAATCGTCCACTTCGGCCTGGCCGTTGGGCGTGATAACGGTGGTGCGGCAGCGTCCGGCGATCACATAGGCCCACTCGGCGGCCAGGGCGTGCCAGTGCAATTCGCGAATGGCGCCTGGTTCGAGCCGCATCGAGACGCCCGCGATGGTCTGCGAGACGGGTAGTTGCTTGACCGTCGCCTCTTTAGCGGAGCCGCCCGGGCCAACCCAGCCCTTCTCGCTCTCGATGTCGTATTTGAAGGGCTCCAATTCATCGGCCTTGGTCTCTTCGGATGGGGCTGCCTTCACCTGTTCAGCGATGACCGCGGTTGCGGCCAGGCCAAGCGATACCTGGGATATGGCGCTAAAAAGCGATCGCCGATCAATACCGGCTGTGCGGTCAATACCGCGTTCATCGGGCATGGGTTTCTCCTCGTTGCGTACAATGCTATCAAATGTCCATCCGATATCTGCTGTTGTGCTTTTCGGCCGCTGCGCTTTTCGCTCAGAACACGGACCTGGCGCGAGCGCTGCAACCGTCCCGGCAGCGCATCGATGCTCTTGACGATCAAATCGTAAAACTGCTCAACGATCGGGCGCAGGTGGTGCGCGAAGTAGGGCTCATCAAGAAGCAGTTTCACGCGCCTGTGAGCGCCCCTGGCAGGGAGGAGCAGGTTATACGCCGTGCAGCCGGGCAAGCCCGCGCGCCGCTGACTGCCTCAGCCGTCGAAGCGATCTACAAGGCCATCCTTGGTGAAATGTCGGCGATGGAACAGACCGAGACGGAAAAATCGGCAAAGCCCCAGTAGCGACCGGCGCGCTTTGCACCAATCAAGACCCATGAACTTTGTCCGGCGCCGGCGGCTGAGCCGGAACCCTCAACAGTGCGAACCGGTTTCGATGACAATAGAAAGGAGCGCCTGCCGCTGGAGGAACCCTTGAATCAGAAATCCACATTAGAACTTGAAAACCTATGCATCAACACCATCCGCATTCTGTCCGCGGATGCCGTGCAAAACGCCAACTCCGGCCACCCTGGAATGCCGATGGGCGCCGCCGCCATGGCCTACGTTTTGTGGACCCGATTTCTGCGGTACAACCCGCGGAACCCGCAGTGGTTCGATCGAGACCGATTCGTACTATCGGCCGGGCACGGTTCCATGCTGTTGTACAGCCTGCTGCACCTAACCGGTTACGACCTGCCCCTTGATCAGCTCAAGCGCTTTCGCAAATGGGGCAGCATGACACCTGGACATCCCGAGCGCGGCGATACGCCGGGCGTTGAAGTAACCACCGGCCCACTTGGGCAAGGCTTCGCCAACGGCGTCGGTCTGGCGATTGCCGAAGCCTGGTTAGCGGCCCGTTATAATCGGCCCGGCCACAAAATCGTGGATCACTACACCTACTCGATTTGCGGTGACGGCGATCTGATGGAGGGCATCTCGCAGGAAGCCGCGTCGCTGGCGGGACACCTCCAGTTGGGCAAACTCATTTATTTTTACGACCAGAATCACATCTCTCTGGCGGGCGCCACCGAGATCGATTTCACCGAGGATGTCGGTAAGCGGTTCGAAGCTGACGGCTGGCATACTCGCTCCGTGCCGGACGGAAACGACACCGAAGACATCGCTAAAGCAATCCAGGAAGCGCAAGCCGAGCATCGCCGGCCTTCATTGATTTTGGTTCGCACTCATATTGGCTACGGCAGCCCGCACAAGCAGGATAATTTCTCCTCGCACGGCAGTCCCTTGGGTGAAGAAGAGCTCGCGGCCACCAAGAAGGCGCTGGGTTGGCCCACTATGGACAAGTTTTATCTTCCCCAGGACGCAGTCGATTACTTCCGGCAAGCTGTCCCGGAAGGGAAGAAAATCGAAGACCAATGGGGCAGCACGTTTGCCGACTATCGCAAGGATTTTCCAAGGGAAGCCGCCGAGTTCGAGCAAATCACCAGCGGCGCGCTGCCAGAAGGCTGGGCCGCCGATCTTCCGCATTGGACTCCGGCCGATAAACCCATCGCGACCCGATCGGCTGGCGGTGCGGCGCTCAATGCGCTGGCCAAGCATATTCCCAACATCATTGGCGGGTCGGCGGATTTGAATCCGTCCACCGATACCGCTTTGAAAGGTTTGGGCGATTTCCAACCGCCGGAATTCGGCGGTCCCGGCACACTGGGCGCTGTCGGCGGCGAATGGAGTTATGCCGGACGGAACATCGCTTTCGGCGTTCGCGAGCATGCCATGGGCGCCGCCGTCAACGGAATGGCCGCGCATGGCGGCGTGCTGCCGTTCAGCGCGACCTTTTTCAATTTCTCGGATTACATGAAGCCCGCCATCCGCTTGGGTGCGTTGAGCCATTTGAAGGCGATCTACGTGTTCACGCACGATAGCATTGGGCTCGGCGAAGACGGCCCCACGCATGAACCGGTGGAACAGCTAGCCGGACTGCGCGCCCTGCCGAATTTGACGCTTTTCCGTCCCGCCGATCCGAACGAGACTGCCGAAGCCTGGGCGTTCGCGGTGCAGCACCCGGGTCCTACCACGCTCGTGCTGACGCGACAGGTAGTGCCGAACCTCGATCGCAGCCGCGCCAAAGAACCTGGCGTTGCGCGAGGCGCTTATATTCTTTCGGAACCCGAAGACGGCGCCGCGGATGTAATCCTGATCGGGACCGGCTCGGAAGTGGGCTTGTGCGTGAAAGCGCAAGAGGAGCTAAAGAAACAGGGCGTCAAAGCTCGCGTTGTGAGCATGCCGAGCTGGGACTTGTTCGCCGCTCAAGACGAATCGTATCGCGAGAGCGTGCTGCCGAAACAAATGAAGAAACGCGTCGCCGTGGAGGCCGCGTCGCCGTTGGGTTGGCACCGCTGGACCGGCGATGAAGGCGCCATCATCGGCCTGGAACGCTTCGGCGCATCCGCGCCCGGCGAAGAGGTTTTGCAGCACCTCGGTTTCACTGTGGACAACGTAGTGGCTACCGCGCTTCGAATTCTGAAGCGCTAACCCGGACCACGCGCCTGAAGAACTGGATCCGCCGCCGCCGCGCCGGATTCAATCACAATGCGATGCAGCGCGTCGAGTTGTGCGGCCACGCGACCTACGTCCGCTTCGGCCGACGCTTTTTCAATTTCCCGTCCCAGCTCTTCGATGGCCGGGAATCCGTAGCCGCGTCCGGTGCCTTTGAGGTTGTGACCAAAACGGCGGATTGGGCCAAAGTCGCGCGAAATCAGGGATTGGCGTGCCTCCTCGATTTGCGTGTACTTGGACGATAGATACTGAGGCACCAGCGCCAGCACTTCCTCGGATACCGGTATGGTGGTGGCGGGGGCTGGAACGGAACGCGGGCCATTCACGTTGGCATAGCGCTGAATGGTTTTGAGTAGCGTGCCGCGTTCCACCGGCTTCGCTACGTGCGCCACGCATCCCGCGTCGAGGCTGGCGTGCACGGCCTCGCTCATGGCGTCCGCTGTAAGCGCCACGATCGGCGTGGAGCTTCCATGCGAAGCTTCCCAAGCCCGTATGGCCTTGGTCGCCCCAATGCCATCCAGCACCGGCATATCCAGGTCCATGAAAATCAGATCGAATTTTTCGCCCCGCTGGACCAAGTCCAAGGCTTCCTGGCCCGTGAAGGCGAAACGAAGTTCCACGAGTTCGGACCGCAGATAGTGCTCGATCAGCAACCGGTTGTCTTCGGTGTCCTCGGCAATCAGTATCCGGACAGGAGCGCTCGATGCCAGAAGTTTGCCGGCGGCAGGTGCGGCGGCGTTTGCTTCTGGAACCGGCAAGTCGCCGGACGGCGCTTCTTCGAGCGGCAGAATGAAGTGAAAATTACTGCCGCCGCCGTTCCGGGCTGGACACGCCGATTTCTCCGCCCATGAGCTCCACCAGATCATGGCAAATCGTCAGTCCCAGGCCCGTGCCTCGCGGGCCGGCGGTTTGATTCGGCAACTGAACGAACTTGACGAAAATCTTGTCTTGGTTCTCCGGCGCAATCCCCGGGCCGGTGTCCAAGACCTCGTAGCGTAGCCGCTGAGCATTGGATGCCGCACCGGACGCCGCACCCGATCCGGCGCCGTCCAGCACCCTGACTCTTACGTCAACCCGTCCGGCCGCGGTGAACTTCAGGGCGTTGCTTAACAGATTCACCAGTACCTGTTGGATGCGCAGGGAATCGCCCACCTGCCACTCAGGCGCGAGGGGATCGATATCGACTCCCAGCCGGATGCCCTTGTGCGCGGCGGCATCGCGGAATGTCGCTGCCGCGTCGTCGACGATCTCGCGAATTCGAAAAGGCGCCTTCTCCACATGGACCGCGCCGGCCTCGATTCGCGAGAAGTCCAGGAAGTCGTTGATCAGTGCCAGCAGCCGGCGGCAATTCCGTTGGAACATGTGGACGTATTCGCTCTGATCGAAGCTCAGCGAGGTCTGCGACAGCAGGTCCGCGGCGCCCTAGGATCGCATTCAGGGGAGTGCGAATGTCGTGGCTGATTTTCGCCAGAAAGTCGGTCTTGGCGCGATTGGAGGCCACGGCGGCGTCTTTGGCGCGGATCAGGACGCTTTCGGCTTCCCGGCCCGATCCGATCTCCCGCAGGAAGACATAGAAGCCCGCGTCGAGCTGCCCTTGAATTTGCAGGAACGTCATCTCCACTTCGGCCCCGGCTCCGCCGGGTGGGGCAAGGCGCGCCCCCACCGCAGCCCGGCCGCCCAGCTGCATCACCCGGATTGCTTCCTGGATCTTGGGCCGGTCCTCGGCATGTACCGTGGCCTGGAGCGTTGGGGGAGGGAGCGCCTCGGTGAGGCCGGCAATTTCCGCATAGGCTTTGTTCAGCCAGCGGTAGCGGCCTTGTCCATCCACTTCCGCGATGCCATCCAGCGCGCTTTCGAGTGCGACGCGCTGCTGCCTTAAGACGCCCGCGATCTGTGCCAGTCCTTCACTCAACGTACCGATTTCGTCGTGCCCGCGCAATGCATCGATGCGGGTTCCGGCGGCCACCTGCGCGATGTTCGACTGAAGTTTCCGGATCCGGCTGGTGATGCCCCGCGCGGACAGGAGCAACATCGCTCCGCCTCCCGCCACTCCCAGGAGTAGACCGATCGCCAGGACGGTATTTCGCCGGATGCGCAGCTGGCTGGCGCGGCCGAGGTATGCCTCCACTGCCCGCGTGTTCGCGTCTTGCATGCTTTGGAGAACGCGCTCCATCCCTATCCGCTCCGCATCGCCCGCGATCAAACTGCTGCCCAGTTCGTCCCATTGCACAGTATGGGACCGGAAGCCCTCTGTATCCCCGAAAATGCGCTCCACGCGGGAGCGTTCCAGCGACTCGACTTCCGACAGGCGCTGCCGCTGCGCAGGGTCGTCCTTGGTGAGATCGGAAAGGATCAGCCAGGCGGAGTCAAAGGCAGCCAAGGCCTCTCGTGTCTTCTTCTCAAATGGCGCATGGGCGGTGATCAGGTAGGCGCGCGACTGCGCGCTGGTCTCGATTTCGCTGGCCCTCAACCGCTCGATTTCGCTGCCGATCCGAAAGCTGGTGTTGATTTGCTTGTCAGTGGCCGTGGTCTCGGTACCCACCAGGTAAGTCGCCGCAGCCATCGCGACGGTGCTCGCGACCGGGAGTGAAATCATGAGCAGGCACTTAGTGCCTAGCGATAGATCCAGCCATTTCCGCGGCCAACGCATCGCTAACGATCCAGTACCACGTGCAATAGCGGGCAGAGCGCGCCAATCTTAGCCTTATCGAGCGAAGCATCGGCGCCCAAATGGGCTGACACCGTCAGGTAGAGATCGGACTCCGCGGCGCCGGAAACGGCCACCACCCGGATCTCGGGAAACAGCTCCTTCATTTCCCGCAAGGCTTCGAAGCCGTCGCGATCCGGCATGACCATGTCGAGAATCACGGCATCGATGGCCTGTTCCCGGAGTTGCGTAAAGCAATGATGGACATTTTCCGACTCGAGCACTTCAAAGCCGGCCGGTTCCAGGATTGCGCGCGCCAACATCCGGAAGCTAGCATCGTCGTCCAGGACTAATACCTTCGCGGTCAGACAGTCAGCCGTTACGGTCCGTTGTGGCTGGATTTTGGAGGCCTCGGTAGCCATGCCCTTGCGTATCGGCACGGCACGAAAAAGTTTGAGCCCCCCTGCCGCTCTTGTCTCTCCGCCTGCGACCGATAAGCCTTTCGTGCGGACAAGTTGCATTCGGAGGCATCCGTGCTATTAGCCACGGTTTCATCGGACCCTGATTTTCATAAGGATGTGCGGGCGTCACTCGACGGGCACCTGCGCTTCGACGGCGCCTGGGACCTCAACTTTGAGGACGCAGCCCGGTTGCGGGGCGTCGGCGCGGAAGAGAAATGCATCCTTATCATGGATTTCTCAGATTCGCCCCGGGCCTTGCCCGTCGCGCGCTCGGTGGACGGGCGCCCGCAGATTTCGAGCATCGCAGTCAAGGGCGGCGGTACGCGTGAGGAATTGCTGCAGCTCATGCAGGTGGGAGTAAGGGATGTGCTGCCAAACTTTACTTCGCGTGAGATGCGGCAGGCTGCCGCTCGCGCCTCCGCCAAGCTGGCTTGCGCGCAGGATATTCTGGGCGATTTGTTTGCTTTCATGCCCGCCAAACCGGGCTGCGGCGCAACCACAATCGCTACCTATGCCACGGCTATCGCTTCGCAAATGGGCCCTGAGCCGACTTTGCTGCTGGACTTCGACATTCGTTTGGGGGTGACGTCTTTTCTGCTCAAAGCGGAGGGAATCCACACTATCGTGGATGCCTTGCTGCAGACCGATCAGTTGGATCAAGATTTGTGGTCTAACCTGGTTGTCCAGCTTGGCAACCTGCACCTGCTGGGATCGGGGCCCGTGGATTTCTCGCGCCAGGTGTCCGCGGACCGCTACACGGCGCTGCTGGATTTCGCGCTCCGCCGTTATTCGCTGGTCACCGTCGATCTACCCGGCACCATGGACGACCAGGAATGCGAGACATTGATGCGAGCGAAGCGGATTTTCCTGGTGTGCACGCCCGATATCGGCGCACTCCACGTGGCGCGCCGCAAAGCCAGCTGGCTGCAGGATCTTCGATTGGCCGACAAGGTCGCGGTGGTGCTCAATTGCGTGGACCGGCGCTCGACACTGTCGGTGAACGACATTGAGCGCATTATTCAATTGCCGGTTCGCCATGTCGTACCGGCCAACACGGGCGACATCTCGCGCGCTGTCCAGAAGGGCGCTATTCTCGACAGTTCCTCGGGGTTGGGCAAGCACATCGCCCGGATCTCGAGCGAACTCACAGCCGGGCGCCCGTCGTCCCCGAAGCCCAACGCAATGCGGCGTTTTGTCGAGTATTTCTCCATCAGCGCGGCGCGGGACGCAACCTAGCAGCCGGACACCGATATGACCAACCAAACCATTCTCAGTCTCTTGGATTACCTGTGCAATGAAGCCCGGAACTCCGTGCACGCCACCTTCGGTTTGATGGCCTTGGGCCCGGATCTCGCCGCGGATCCGAATTGGCAAGGCTGCCTGGACGCCAGCAAGAGCAGCGCCGACCGGCTACTTGGCTCCATCGACGATATTCGTGAATTGTTCTCGACCGAAGCTCCCCTGCTGGATCTGGCCGAGGAGTTCGACGTCACGCTGTGCCTCGGTGAGACTATCGAGGTTCTCAACCTGGCGTCGGGCGATCACGCCAGCCGCCTGATTCTTCAGCCGCCCACCACCCCGGTAGTGGGACGCCAGGATCGCCGCGCCGTGGAACAGACGCTCACTCGCGTGTTGGGCGCCGTTTCAAAACTGAGCCCCCGGGGCGAGGCGCGCGTGGCTGTGGTCTCGTTGCCGGCTGGCGGTGGCGTGCGATTCGAGATTGTTCCCCCTAATTCCAACATCGCGTTACGCGTGGCCGATTGGTTGAACGCCAATCCGGAAGAGGTGCGTTTCAAGGATGCCGATGACGTGCTGTTTGGTGTCGCGACCTTAGTAGCCGGGAAACGGATCCGGGCGCTGGGTGGTACGGCTGAGTTCCAATGCGACGCCAGGTCGCCCATGGGTCTGGCGATCACGTTGCCTTGGCGGACCGATCCGAATGGCGATAGCGGCGCCGAACCCTCTCAGGAAGATCAGTCGGCCCTGAATATATTGGTAGCCGAGGATGCCGACGAGAGTTTCGTGCTGACCCGAATCCTGCTCCAGCGCGAGTCCGTTTGGCGGGCGCGCAATGGTCTGGAAGCCGTCGATTTGGTGAAGAAGAGGCGCTTTGACGTAGTGTTCATGGACGTGCACATGCCGGGGATGGACGGCTACAAGGCCATTCGCTCCATCCGCGATTGGGAAACGCAGACCGGCAATGCGCGCACACCCATCGTGGTCCTTTCTTCCGACGATCTGGATACGCAGACGCGCGGCGCGGCGCAAGCGGGGTGCTCGGGCTTTCTTCGGAAGCCGCTCGATAACCGCGATCTGCTGGGTTTGCTGGAGCGTCTCAAGGATGTGCGAACACTCTCGGCTTAGTTCGAGCGCGATGACCGCGCGTTCAACGTTGAGCTATTTGTCCTGCTTGTCGTCGGGTGGCGGCGCCCTGCCCCGCGGAGCCGACAAACAGCTTGCGCCCATCCGGAAGCGTGATATCGCGGCCGTTCATCTTGTTGCTGGCGTCCTTAGCTTGATAACCATCCACCACGATCTCGGTACCCACGGGCAGCGACGCTTTCGTAAAACCATTCCGCAGCAAAGTGTTCGGACTTCCACCCTCCACCATCCAGCTGGTCACCGTGCCATCGGCGTTCTTTACGTCGATGTGGATCCAAGCGTGCGGATTGATCCACTCCATTTTGGTCACGACTCCGTGCAGCTTGACGGGCTTGTTGGAATCGAACTCGGCCGCAAACGCGTGGTGTGCCCAAGCTGGCGCCGCTGACCAGCAAACCTACATGGCAATAGAATTGCTAGCTTTCGCATCGGTTTCTCCTTTACTTGGGATTTTTCTTCTCGCCGCTGCGCGCCCGCAGAATATCGGTCATGGCGTAGTTCCCTTCGTGACAAGCGTACTCGAAGATGGGCCCCTTGTCCTGTCACAGGAATCTGCGCGGTCCAAGGCCTGGTAAACGCCGTGGATCGTCCACGGTGAACTCATAGAGCAGCGTGTCCGGCGAAACACGCGTGAAACGTTCGGTCAAATGCAGGTTCTCATCGGAACCGCGGACGGAATATTTGCCCGAGAAATTGGTGGTGTCCACCACCAACGTATTGCCCTCCCAGTGCCCTCGCGAGTCGCCCATCAATTGCCGGATGTTGCTTGGCAGGTGCGGGCGGCCATCCAGCGGAATCACCCGCGCGTCATGGATCATTTCGTTGAGAATCACCACCTGATCGCGCGTCTGGAAGATCTGGAAATTGTTGTTGTATGGTCCGGGGAGCATGGGCGGACCCGCCGTGGCCCAAAGGATGCAGCGTTCTCCGAGCGAGCGGCCCTCCGGGCCATCGGTCGCAGTGCTCTTCCATCCATGCCCGCGTATCCTGCACGCGTTTTTGCGCTTCCGGCGTCAACGGAGGAAGCCTGCCATCCGTGGGATCCACGATCAGCGAGGTGTCGCCGGGTGCCTACGGCCTTCGTTCCGCGGTCATACCAGAACTGGTTATACGCACTAGCTACGTCTGCTTCGGCATTCCTCGAGCGGTGATCGACATTGCTGCGCTCCACCGCTTGTTTCTCGTAGGCTGCCGCTTCCTCCGCGGTGAAGGTTGCTTGCCGGCGAGATCGGCCGGACGTTCCAGCGGGGTGACGGTGGCGTTGCTCCAGATGCCCTCCAGATCGCGCGCCGCTTGCCCGAAAACAACTTGCGCCGCGAGCAAAAGCAACAACAGCCGGCAGGTATTGCCACCCCAGCCGGAACTACTTGCTCGGTTGTTTGCGAAGGTGTCCATAGATCAGCTCTTCCACAAACTCCACGCACTTGAATTCCAACAGTTGAGCGTTCTTCTCCACGTGCTTGTACAGTGGCATGCTGATTTTCCAGGGCCGTGAAAACACCTGTGGATCTTCGATGGTGGCCTCGTAATTCAAAACATTCGGCGACGGCCAGTGTATATCGCTCCACCACGTGCAAGCGCGTCGCTGTGAAAGTCGCCCGCGCGATCGAACCAGGTCATGTCGTTGAGACCAGTCACATCCACCACCAGCGTGTCGCCCTCCCAATGTCCGGCCGACCAGCCCATCCAGCTGTCCACCGGCGCCGGCCCCGGATTGTCCATGTAAATTGTGCGCACCGCGCCGTCGTATTCATAGGAGATCAGAATGAACTTGCCGGACTGCACAATCTGAAACGGATACGGCATATAGGTGGCGCGCGGCACGCCGGGCAGATAGCATTTCACTTCCGGATCTAGCTTCAGGCGGTTCGCATAGTTTTCTTTTTTCTTCTGCGCCGCTGCTGGAAGGTAAGGAATCTCGCCGCCCTCCACCACGCCGATTCCGGGCGGCTCCGCGCCGGTCGCACCCAGCGCCACCACTTGCCCGGCCTGCGCCGAGTGGCCCTCCAGGTCCCAATTGGCCGTATTCATGGCCTGCCAGATGCCGTTGAGATTCGGCTTGCCGTCCGCGGTTCGCGGCGGTTTGTAGGCCTGATTTTGCGCGTTCGCTGGCGCCAGCATCGCCGCCGCCGCAACCGACACTGAATATCGATAGTCGAAGGTAATTTCGACAAGCGCATATGAGGGTGATCCATTCGTATCCGTGTATCATTTCACTCGGCGCTGGTGTCAAATCGAGTAAGGACAATGCCGATTTCGTCTCGCGCTCCACCTGCTTCATCGTGCAGTGCTGCGGCGCTTTGTCGGGACGCCAGCGCAACAACTTTGTCCCGTGTCTGAAATCGATGGCCCGGTGAAGTGATCGTACTCCACTTCCACCACCAGCTTCGGCGCCAGCGGTTTCCAATCGTCCATTTCACGCGTGCTCCAGCGGCTTGGACCTCCGGGCGCGCGACCCGGTGAACCCGGGCGCTTTGATCAGCGCTTCCAGCTTGCGCGTGATCTCTTTGCGTTCCGCGGCCGCGAATCGCGGAGGTAAAACCGCACGTGATCCAAAAGCCCCGCATCGTCATACAAGCCCAATAGCAGCGATCCAACAACTTTCTTGCCGCGTGCCATAGCGAAAGCCGCCGATCACGCAATCGGCGGTGCGGCGGTTCTTGATCTTCCGCATGCCCTGCGCGATTGCCGCTCTCGTACAGGAAGGTCCAGGCGTTTGGCGATCACCCCATCCAGCGATCCACGCATCTGTTGGAACCAGCCCAGAGCTTCTTCGAAACTTCCGAGTCGCGGGCGACAGCACGACTCCGCGCGGTCCCGAAGAATTGTCTTCGCCCAGCTGCTCCAACTTCAGGCCTGCGCTGTTCCAGAGGCTTGATCCACCAGCGCCGCGCCCTTCGATCGTTCACCAAGAGATCAAACACGATGAACAGGCATGGATGTTGTTCCGGCGAGCAAGCTTCACACGGCTGGCCGCTGGATGGATACGCATGCAACAACTCGTCGAAGGATGGCTCGCCGTCCACCGGAATGATGATCTCTCCGTCCAGCACGAATTGTTCCGCCTTCAGATCTTGCAGCGCCGCGACTAACTCCGGAAAGTATCGCGTGAGCGGCTTGCCCGCTTTCGATTGCAGCTCTATTTCCGTCGCCGTCGCGAAAGGCCAGGCAGCGAAATCCATCCCACTTCGGTTCATACTGCCACTCGGCACCTTCCGGGATATCCGCGGCCGTGCTCGCCTCCATCGGTGGATACGGAATATCGATCGGCAACTTCACAGGAACTGCTCCAATCGGACACGTCCTCGCGCCAGCAGGAGCGGACGGAAAAGATCGCCGATTCCTCGCACGCGCTCAGGAACATTATCGATCCGAAAATCCTCGATCTTGATCCCGCGCTCGATTTCGTCCCACGCCACGGGCGTCGAAACAGTCGCGCCGCGCTTTCGGCCGCGCTGAATACACCGACGCCAGCGTGCGGCCCCATGCGTTTTGGTTATAGTCCACCAGCACGTGTTTCGCGGGCCGCTTGGCGATGCGATATTCGGCTGTGATCAGCTTCGGAAATTTCGCCGCTAGGTTCCGCGCCAACTCCTTTGCGAAGCCCCAGACTTGCTTTTGCTTTGGCCCGCGGCGAATCGGCACATAGATGTGAATGCCCCGCGATCCGCTGGTTTTCGGATAACTCGGAATCTTCAATTCCGACAGCATCCGACCGCACCGCCAGAGCCGTCTCCAGCACCTGCTCGAATGTCGCGCCCGGCCCCGGATCCAAGTCGAAATGCAAATAGTCCGGCCGATCCACATCGTCACAAGTCGCGTACCACTGGTTCAAATCGATGCATCCCAGATTCACTACCCACAGCAGTGACGGCAAGGTCCTGAATCATCGGAAAGTCGAATCTTATTGCCCGACGCATGCAAGATCTCGCAGGTCTCAATCCATTCTGGGATGCGGCTCCGGAATGCGTTTTTGAAAGAAGAAGTCTCCGTCGGCCCCGTTCGGATAACGCTTCATCACCATGGCGCGATTCTTCAGATGCGGCAACAGTGCCGATGAAATGTCCGCGTAATACTGCAGCAGATCTCCCTTGGAGATTGCCGGTTCAGTCCAGAAGAGCTTACTAAGATTCGTGAGTTTGATATCGCGAGTTGCGATCTCAAGATGCGCTTCGTCCTGGCCGGATGGAATTACGACCCGCACGACGCTTCCAAATTCGCAACCAGCGAACGCAGCCGCGCGAATTCCATCACTTGCCCCACCATGATCCCCATCTGCCGCACCGCTTGTTCCTGGAGCCCCACGCCCTCTTCATCGAACTTTTCCACTAGCGTATTGATCGCGACTCCCATCGGCGTTGGCCAGCCACGCAGCGCATGCACGATCGACCGGAACGCCGTCAGCACCACGCCAGTCGATTGCCACCCATGGCCGCACACAATCAGCCCAACTGCGCGCCCATCCAGATAGGGCTCGGGGTCTTTGCACATGTCCTCGGTGTAATCCAGCGCGTTCTTCACCAGCCCCGAGACCGACCCGTGATAGCAAGGCGTCGAAATGATCACGCCATTCGCGCGCCGCAGCGCCGCCACCATGCGCTCGGCCGCCTCGGACCGCTCGGCGGATTCCGGCGCATACATCGGCAGGTTGATACTCGCGCCATCGAAAAATTCAACGTCCGCGCCCAGTGCGGCTGCCAATGTGAGCGCATAGCGCAGGGCTTTTTCCGACGAGGATCCCGGGCGCGTGGTCCCGCCGATTCCCACAATAAACGGACGCGAGCCAGCCATTCGGTGCTCTTGGTGAATGCTCCGTTACAATAGTAACTTCGAAAACAGCATAGGTCACTTCCCTCCATGAAATTTGGCGGTTTTTACGAACATCAACTCCCGCGGCCTTGGGTGCGCGATTCCGAGCACACGCTCCTCAAGAATGCTCTCGAACAGGCCGTGCTTTCCGACCAGTGCGGATACGATTACGTTTGGGCAACCGAGCATCATTTCCTGGAAGAATACGCCCATTCGTCCGCACCGGAGGTTTTTCTGGCCGCGGTCAGCCAGCGCACCAGGAACGTCCGTATCGGTCATGGCATCGTGCAAACGCCGCCTCATATCAATCATCCGGCGCGCGTAGCCGAGCGCATCGCGACGCTGGATCTCCTCAGCGATGGTCGCGTGGAATTTGGCACCGGCGCGGGCGCGACGGAAACCGAGCTGGGCGGATTTCTCGTGCCCCAATCCGAGAAGAAGAACATGCAGCTCGAAGGCATGCGGATCGCCGTGCGGATGCTGGTGGAAGATCCATTCACCGGCTATGAGGGCCAGTTCATCAAAATTCCGCCGCGCAATGTCATCCCCAAGCCGTATCAGAAGCCGCACCCGCCGCTATGGATGGCTTGCTCGCGCCGTGAATCGATTATCCAAGCCGCCAAACTCGGTCTTGGCGCGCTGACGTTTTCCTTCGTCAGTCCCGAAGAAGCGCAGCAGTGGGTGAAGGACTACTATCAAACCATCGAAAACGAATGCGAACCCTTGGGCTACGCCGTGAACCCGAATTTCGCGGTGGCCGCTCCCTTCCTGTGCGATCGCGATCAGGCGCGCGTCGAGCAGATCGGCGCCGAGAGCTACGGCTTCTTCCTCTATGGACTCGGGCATTACAGCTTCTTTGGCGAGCATCGTCCCGGCAAAACCGATATTTGGGACGAATATAAAAATAATCCCAAGGAATTTGCGCCGCCCGAAGGCCGCACTCAGGATTGCGTCGGTACTCCTCAGCAGTTGCGCCAACGTTTGCGCGATTTCGAGCAGGCCGGCATCGATCAAGTGCTGTGCATTTCGCAAGCCGGGAAAATCCCGCACGATCTGCTGTGCTCTTCCATCGAGCTGTTTTCGAAGGAAGTGCTGCCCGAGTTCAAGGATCGCGACCTCGCGAGCGGCGCCAGACAGGCCGAACGGCGCGCCCGCATCAACGAAAAGGCCCTGGCTCGCAAACCCAAAGTAGAAGCCGCACAGCCCGAGATGGTTATCCGGGCCGCCGGCCACCATTAATAGCGTCGCGCGGCGGGCCGTCGGCACCAACGCGTCTTCGATAAACTAGTTAGCCCGGGGAGACTACTTGCAGCTCAAATTTCGGGCCGCCTGGCTGGCCGTGTTGCTCATCGTGGGGGCGCTTTATTTCTGGGTCATTGGCATCGGCGCCGAATCCAGGCGATTTGCCTGGAATAGTGACATAAACAGAGTCTATGGCCTGCCGAGCCCCGCGGTCGCAAAAGGAGGCTATGGAGTCTACGGATATTACGACCTGCTGGCCCGCGCATTCGTAGGCGGAAAATTGTACCTGCCCGTAACACCGCAGCCTGAACTGCTTGCTCTCCCCAATCCCTGGCAAGATCCAACCAACCGGGAGTTTAGGCTCCTGGACACCGTGCTCTACAAACAGCGCTTTTACATTTACCACGGACCTGTGCCCGTGCTGCTGTTGTTCGCACCCTGGTACCGGCTCACGGCGCACGACATGCCGGAAAACTTCGCCGCGTTTCTGTTCGCGCTCGGCGGTTATTTCTTCTTGTCGCTATTGTTCATACAACTGCTCTCGCGTCTTTCCGACCGCGTCCCCGTTGTGCTGTTGACGCTTTGCTTGTTGGCTATCGGCATTGGCCAGTCGGTGCCGTATATGTTGCATCGCGCCTTGCTCTATGAGGTCGCGATCGCGTGCGGATTTTGTTGCGTGAGTGCGGGTTTCTACTTCCTCTTTCGCTGGCTGACTGTTCCTCGTGCGCGCGTCGTGTCGGCGGGCCTTTCCGGAGTGTCCTTCGGATTGGCAATTGGCTGCCGTCCGCATCTGGGTCTTGCAGCCGCGTTTGCGTTCCTACTGATGCTCTTGTTCCGAGACCGTTTGTGGCGCGACATTCTCGTCTTTTGCCTACCGGTCATCGTCTGTGGCCTGGGGATCCTCGCCTATAATTACGCCAGGTTCGGTAGTCCCCTGGAGTTCGGGCTGCGCTATCAACTCGGAGAGGCTTCCTACCAAAATATCCGCTTGTCGATGGTAAACGTGATACCCGGCCTCTATTACCTGCTACTCTCCCCGCCGGATCTTGTCGCGGAGTTTCCCTTCTTCCGGCTCGCCATGCGTCAGCCTTTCGACGCCGTGACCAACGTGCTTCCGGCCCGCTATTTCCTGGAACTTACCGGCGGTCTTTTCGCGCTTTCCCCAATCGCACTGGTCGCTCTACTGATTCCGATCTGCCGGAAGCGCCTGGCAGGCAGCCGCGGCGTGTTTGCGTTCGTCTTAACCATGTTCGCGTTCAGCGTCGCTTGCATTTTGTTCGTCGCCGCCACTGGACTGACGTCGCAGCGGTACGAAGTAGACTTCGCGCCCTTCCTGGTATTCGTAGCGTGTGTGGTGGCGTGCGCGCTCGTCGCCTATCTCGGAAAGTGGACCCGTAGGTTTGCCACCGCGGCGCTGGTTGCTCTGCTTCTCTTCACTATCAGCGCCAATTTGGCACTTGCGATCCAAGGACCATACGATCAATTCGTTCAGGCCAGCCCGCACACCTACGTGAAGCTGGCCCGATGGTTCAGTCCCTTCGAGCGCTTTCGACAATTGGAGAACCCAGCTCTTCGCATTCAGGCTTCGTTCGAATTTCCAGTGCCATGCGCGCCTGGAAAGCTGCCGATGATAACGACCGGCGAGTTCGGCACTCGCTACCTGCTTTCGGCTTGGTGCCTGGGCGAGGGCCGAATCAGGTTGCTTTCCGAAACTTCCTATCGTGCGCCGGACTGGCAATGGGTGGACCTATCCCTACGCTCCCGGTATGAACCGCGTGGGACTCAATTTCACGCCGGCGGACCGCATCATGACGATCACCTGGAATGGCAATCTCGTAATGCGGCACCCCTTGCGTTTCTTGATTACGTCGCCGTCACAGATCATCTTCGGCTGGGACCCTACCTGGGGAAATAAGGATAGATTTCCCTGGCAGATCGATGCATCCGAGGTGAAACTATCGCCCTCCGATCCGGGCGCCACTCGATAATTACTTGCTCCCTATAAACAGGTACAGCGTCTGTGCCACTTGGGTCCCGTCCAAGGTCATAACCAAAGGCGTCGTGTCGCTGGCAGGGACGTCGGGCACCAAGACATTGAACTGGTAAACGCCCACCAACTCCGGCGCCAATCCATCATAGGATGCCTTGGCGGACTTCCCGCCGATCGTCACCTCCAGTGAATTGGTCAGCTTGTTCTGATCCTGAACAATCACGCCGGCCGGATTATCTGGAGTCACCGTACCAAATCCGACGCCATAGAGGACAATCGTATCTCCGGGCACGGCGCGCTCGGATTGTATTCCCGAAAATGTCCCCGGCGGCAGAACAAAGACATTGTTCGGAAAGAGAGCGACTACGTACTGCTTGTTCTTGAATTTGAAATTCGGCGGCGCCAGCAGTCCTGGCTCTGTCACGTTGACGGGGATGGAATAGGAATTACTAGCTCCGCCCACCGAAGTGGTTAAGACCACCTGTTGGGTTCCGGTAGGCACGTCCGATGGCACATTCACATTCACCTGTCCTGGACTCACGTAGGACACAAACGCCGGTTTCCCGCCAACCGTAACTGACGTTCCGACCACTTCGGTGGGTGCCTTGTCGCCATTGAACGAATTACCCCAGCCGCCGGTGGTGAATCCGAGATTCAGCCCGTAGATCTCCATAAATGTTCCAGGTGCAATAGGGATGAACCCACCTCCGTAGGCGCCAGCCGTTATGGCGTCTTGAATCTGCGGGTTTGGGTTGAAAGTTCCTGTTACCGGCCCGCTCAGGGTGGCGCCTGGCGTCTCCCCTACGCCGGTCAGATCGCACGTCGGCGGATTGTTAGTGCAAGTCTCCAACGAAGGCACCCAAAATATCTCGCCGGTCAAATATGGAAATGTGATCGAGGTTCCATTGCTTTCATTGAAGATAAAATTTACGCTTCCGGAGTTGTATGAAATGCTGAAGAAATTGCTTCCAGGAGCGGAAATGGCTGTCACTGGGGATGGTCCGTTGCCGGGATAGACCAGTGATAAATCCCAAGTGCCTCCGGGTCCCAACCCCGTGAACTGTCCCGAGAGGGTGCACGTATTCTCGGTTCCGTTATAGGAGCAATCGCTCCAGGTCAAGGTCGACGTCGAATTCCCGTTTACGTCTAACCCTATGCCCGTCAATTTGATAGTCTGCGTGCTCTGCCCCAGAGTTATGTTCCCCTGCTGGGCTTGTACGCCTGTTCCTAAAAAAAGACAGAAAAGTCCTGCGATAAGTTCAAGTTTCAAATGGATTCTCCCCCGCAATAATCCGACTTGCTACAGAATTGTAGCATGGCTTACATCTGATCGGGGTCTTTAAATCCGTTGGTAGTCGTGTACTGTAAGTTCGCTTACTACGTCACCGGTGTGCTTGATCTGTGCCGGCTCGAACAGCATCACTTCCACCTCTTGCTCGGCCACTGGCCGATGCTCCACACCGCGAGGAACGATGATGAACTCGCCCTCTTTCAGCGTCACGCTGCGGTCTCGAAAATCCATGCGAAAACTGCCGCGAACCACCAGGAACAGCTCGTCTTCGGCAGCATGATTGTGCCACACGAATTCGCCTTGAAACTTCACCAGCTTGACGTGTTGGCCATTCAACTCACCAACCACCCTCGGATTCCAGTGGTCGGCGAACAGCGCCAGCTTTTCGCGGACATTCACCTTTTCCATGCGCCGAGATTAACACGCCGTCGTCCGCGGCCGATATAATGTCCCACGTAATGTCCGACCGCTCGACATCTGGAGTCACCCGTCGCGAGTTAGCCGCTCTGATCGCCGCGGCTGCTCCCCTTCTTGCGCCCGCGCAAACCACAACCGCCGCGTCCAGCGCTCCTGGTCCGATTCTCGATATCGCCGAGTGGAGTTACTCCTTCTATGGCGTTGAGCACGCCACGCTGGCCCGCGGGACCCTGTGCAACGGAATGCAGATGTACGTCGAGCATTGGATTCCGCGCGACGTGCGTCACCCTTATCCGGTGGTCCTGATCCATGGTGGTTACGGGCAGGGCTCCGATTGGATCAGCACGCCCGACGGCCGCCGTGGTTGGGTCAGCCTGCTGCTGGAGGAAGGCTACAAGGTCTATGTCCTCGATCGCCCCGGCCAGGGACGAAATCCGTATCATCCTTTCGTTCATGGCTATTTCGACGCGCACGCACCCACCTTCGAGGCCGTCGCGCGCGATTTGGGCGCAGCTGGCCCGAACGATCCAACCGTCGGGCAAGTTGTCGCTTCCATGGGCCAGCCGATGGCTCCGAACAATCCGCTTACGCAAAATATTTGGCGCACGCGCGGAGCAAAGTTGCTCGATGAGATCGGACCCGCCATCTTGATCACGCAGGGCGACGGCGCGATCTTTGCTCGCGTCACCGCACAAGAACGTCCGAAGCTGGTACAGGGAATCGTTGCGATCGAGCAATCGCCCGAAGCGGTGCGCGCGGAGTTGGCCAGGCTCTCTGACACGACGCCGCCGGTGCAGGCTCCCGCCGTCGATGCCAAGCCCAACCGCGAATCGACCGCGCTCAAACTCGCCGATCAAGGCTGCTTCTGGGTTGGCGTGCAGCGCAAGACCATGTCCTACGGCACCATCGCGCAAGGGCAGATGTACGTGCAATATATGATCCCCGCCGAAAAGCGCTATCAATACCCGGTTGTGATGATGCACGGCGGCGGCGGGCAGGGCACTCACATGATGGGCATCGGCGGTCGGCCCGGATGGGTCCACTATTTCGTGCAAGCCGGCTACAGCGTGTATTGGCTGGACCGCCCGAGCTACGGCCGCTCGCCCTATCATCCCGACGCGCTCGGCCCCAGCCATCTGCCGAACGTTCCGCCCTATGAAGGGCTGGTGCAGACCCCCGTCGTGTTCAACACCGCGCAGTGGCCCGGGCCTGGAGGCATGTCCGATCCGATCATCGATCAGTTCATGGCGTGCGAATCGGGCAACGTAATGGACGAAGCTTTCCACAGCGATCTGGTGTGGCATGGCGGCGTGGAGTTGGTGGATCGCATTGGCCCGTGCATTTTGCTTACGCACGCCTTTGGAGGATTCTTCGGATGGGGCGTGGCCGATCGCCGTCCCAACCTCGTCAAGGGCATCTTCTGCATGGAGATCAACGGCAATCCGTTCGCCCAGCAGCTTCGCTGGGGATTGACGGCCAGCCCGATCACTTACGATCCGCTCGTCACCGATCCCGCGCAGTTCAAATTGGTCGACCGCACCGCGCCGCCCGATTCACCGCGCCCCGTGGTGTCGCCTTATAAGCTCCAAGCCGAGCCGGCTCGCAAGTGGAAAAACCTGCAAGGTATTCCGATTGGATGGCTCACCACCGAATTCGGGGGCGGAGGATCACCGGTGGCCAATGTCGAGTTCTTGAAACAAGCCGGATGCTCGGCCGAGATGGTGCGGCTGCGCGACTATGGCATCGTGGGGAATGGCAACTTGATGTTGCTCGAGAAAAACAATCACGAAGTCTTCGGCGCAGTGCGCGACTGGCTAGACCGTAAAGTCGCCCGGCCGAATTCCTAGTATTCCCTGTCTTCCTCGTATTCCTTTATTCCTTGTATTCCGGTCCCCAGCTATTTGCTGTCCGGCTTATCCGTCGGTGCGCCGGTCCCCTGCGATCCGATAAACAGCTTCTTTCCGTCCGGGTAAGTGATGTTGCTGCCGTTGGCGCGATTCGCGCCGTCTTTCGCTTGCCAGCCTTCAACCACAATTTCGGTCCCCGGCGGCAGCGAAGTCTTGCTGAAGCCCCGGCGCAGCAGCCCGTTCGGCGCGCCCGCCTCGATCATCCAACTGGTCACCGTGCCGTCCGCGTTTTTCACGTCCATATGAATCCAGGCGTGCGGGTTGATCCACTCCATCTTGGTGACCGTGCCCTTCAACAGCAGCGGCTTGGTTACGTCGAATTCCGCGGCGAACGCGTGATGCGCCCACGCAGGCACTGCGGCTAGCATCAGCCCAAGACCCGCGGCCAGAACAAATAACTTGGTTCTCATAAATGATTGATCTCCTCGCACGGATTACTTGTTTTCCTGCTTTGGCGCTGCCTTACCCGCGTTTTTCGCATCTTCCATGCGTGCCGTGACCAGCATATTGTGCATCGCCATGTTGCCTTCGTGGCAAGCGTACTCGAAAAGCTGATAGCCCGGTTCATGCGTGATCGGGAATGCAACCTTCCAGGTGGCCGTGTAGGTCTTTGGATCGTCCACGATCATTTCGTAATTCACCGTGTTCGGGCTCACGCGAGTGAACCGTTCGGTGAGCTTCAACTGGTCGCTATACGGCGGGCCGCCATCGCCATTCACGCCCACGGCCAACCGATCGCCTATGAAATTCGTGGTCTCCACCACCAGCGTCTTGCCCTCCCAGTGGCCCACCGCGTCGCCCAAGAACGAGCGAATATTCGAGCTCAGGTGGGGGCGTCCGTCTGTTGGAATGACGCGCACATCGTGAACCATTTCGTAGCGAATCGCCACGTATCCGGGCGTCTGCACGATCTCCAGGCCATTGCCATAGATCACCGGCAAAATGGACCCAGCCACGCCACGGGATATGCAGCGGTCATACCAGCTCCAGTTTTCGTAGGATGCCGGAACCGGATCGCGCCGCAGCTTGTTCTTGGCATCCATCTTGGCCTGTGCTTCAGGCGTCAGCGGAGGGATCCGGCCATCCGGCGGATCTACAACCTGCGACGTCTGATGCGATGGTCTGCGCGCGAACTCGCCCCAATGGCCCGGAACGGGAGCAGAGTCTACTCCGCGGCCGTAGCGACCCTGTGGTGCGGCAGGCGCGGCTTCACCCTTGGTTTCTGCATCGAGCTGCGCTTTGGCAGGCGAATGGTTAGCGCCCCCAGTCTCAACGAATGACTCGGAATTTGCCACTGCTTTCGCGCGCGCGGCTAATTCGTCCTCGGTCAGCGTAGCGCGCGTACCGAAATTCTTCGGCCGCTCAAAGGGCACGCCCCAGGTGTCGTCGCTGGTCCAGGTTCCCTGTATGTCGGGATCGCCCCAGGGAGTCTTGGGAGCCGGGAACGGCGCCTCCGATTTGGCTTTGGTTGACGCCTTTGCCTCGGACTTGTCTGCCGTCTTCGCGTCAGGCTTGGCTACCACCACCGAGGTCTGCCCCGCCAACGGGCCGACGGCAATCATGGCCGCGATTATTGCCGCCCCTGCGCTGGCACACAGGAAAATTCGTTGATTCATGGAAATCTCCTTCTTGACTGGGCGATTTTAGCTGTTTCGAGGTTACTTAGTTATTTACTGGGCTTTCTGACCAGATCGCCGTAGAGCAGTTGCTCGGTATACTCCACGCACTTGTAGTCCAAAAGCCGCGCGTTCTTCTCCCGATGCCGGTACAAAACCAGGTCAATTTTCCAAGGCTTTGAGAACGTCGCCGGATCCTCGATGGTGGCTTCGTAGTTGATCGTATTCGGATCCACCAGCGTGTAGCGCTCCACCACGTGCAGCATGTCGCTGGCGAAATCACCCGCGCGATCGAACCAGGCGTTCCCATTGAATCCAGTCACATCCACCACTAAGGTATCTTTCTCCCAATGGCCGTTAGAGGTCCCCATCCAGGTATCGGTCGCGGCCTCCTGTGCCTTGCCCATGTTGATCAGCCGGTTGGTCGTGGCGTACTCGTAGGCGATCAGAATATCTTTCTGCGATTGAATGATCTGGAACGGATACGGCAGGTACGCAGCGCGCGGAACGCCCGGCATGTAGCACTTCAATTCCGGATCCTGCTTCCAGCGATTGGCTTCGTTTTCTTTTTTCTTGGCGAGCGCGGCCGGCAGATAGGGGATCTCCCCGCCTTCCACAACACCCTGCCCGGGAGGGATCGCGCCGATCGCGCCTAGCTGATAGAACGCCCCGGCGGCCGCGCTGTGGTCTTCAAGATCCCAGTCTGCGGTTCCCATCGCCTGCCACAATCCGGTCAGATTCGGCTTGCCGTCCCCCATACGCGGGAATTTAGCGGCCGTTGTTTGTCCGGGACTCGGGCCGCCAGCCATCAAGAAAGCGGCGAACGCGGCCGCGGTAATCATCCAAGATTTACTCATAAGATTTATTCTACAAACCACCTGAATTCAATTTTGTATAGTACGAATCGTAGAAGGCCAGCATGGCCGGATCGATGCCCGGTCCAGCAACCACAGTGTCGCCGAGCACCATGGTCTTGTCGCCAGTCTTCGCCTTATAGGCCGGCCACTCGGGCAGCCCTTTGCCGTTCGGATCTCCCGTCGCGGCGAAGTTCACCCAATACGACGACATGGTTTCGGCGAGCTGTTTATCCGTGTCGGTCCACGTCCCATTTGGCGCCGGATTGTCGAACATATAAGCCAGATCCGCAGTGTGCGTGGCGCCGCGCGAAGGCTGGCCCGGCGCGGACGGAGGAACGTGCGTGAAGAAATAAAGGTACGCTTTGCCTTTCCCGCGCGCCGACTGCAATTGCGCCCACTCCCGCATGTGCCAACCCATTTCGTCGCGGAAACTCGCCAGTTGCGACGCGCCCGCTTCCGTATCCGAGCTCGCCGGATACAGCTTCAGATAAGCATCTGCCATATCCGTGAAACGCTTCTTGGCCGCGCCCGAAAACTGCTCGGCGCTGCCTCCTCCAGGCCGCGTGAAGAAAGTCCCTTCATCGTGATTCGATCCCACCAGGATATCCACGTCGTTCTCTTTGCGATGCGCGTATGTCAGCGACAAGTCTTCCGGAACATACCAGCCATCCACGATAATTGCGAAAGCTCCACGGCCGTTCTTGAGCAGCTCATCCGCCGGCTTGGCACGCAAATCGGCCAGCGAGGCAGCGCCCTCCGCAGTAGCGATTTTCTTTCCCGTCTCTTCAGCTTGCGCGAGTGTGGTCATGTGACCAATGCTGATGCCCATCCAAGCGCCGCTCTGCGCAATCGCCCGCTGGAACAGGCCCTTGCCTTCAGGCGAACCCACCATAGCTGAAACCAACATCGCGCCGGCCGATTCACCGTCGATGGTCACCCGCTTCGGATCGCCGCCGAAATTCGCGATGTTCTTCTGCACCCACCGCAGCACCGTTGCCATGTCCATCATCGCGTAGTTGCCGGATGCATTGTGCCCGGATTCCTTGGTCAATTCTGGCGTGGCGAGAAAACCAAATACGCCCAGCCGGTAGTTGTACGTCACCACTACGGCGCCTTTTTTCGCGAGTGCTTCTCCGTTGTACATCGCCAGCGAACCAGCGCCGCCTGTGAAGCCGCCGCCATAGGTCCACACGATTACTGGCCGCCGTTCACTCGCCGACTTGGCAGCCGTCCATATATTGAGATACAGACAGTCCTCGCTCGGCGCCGGTCCGGACCCAGCGGCTGGACCCCGTGTTTGCTGCATACACACCGGGCTGAACTGATCGGCTTTCTTCACGCCTTCCCAGTGCGCGGGAGGCTGCGGGGCACGCCATCGCAAATCGCCCACCGGCGGCGCGGCAAAGGGGATGCCTTTGTAGACGCGAACTTCGTCACTGGTGCCAGAGACACCCGAAACCAGGCCAGTATCGACGCGGACAGGATCGGTGATCGCGGCCGATAAAATCGACGCGCCGACGAAGATTGTTCCGAATACGGGGCGGAATAAGCTGCGCATGGTTAGCTAGTATGTCAGTTTTCTCGGCAGCGGGTCAAGACTGCAACATCAGTTATGGCCAGACAATCTGGTCCAATATCCGCCGCAGCCGACTCCCCTTCGCCGCATTGATCGTCTCCACGAACCCTACGCGCCCTTCCAGATGCGCCCGAAACAAAGCATGCCCATCGCGGTTTTGACTCCCCGGGCCGAGCCGCACACAATTGGTAAGCATCGCCTTCAGGCGATCGAAATCCGTCCGGATAACATTCACACCCTGATTGGCCACCAGACCCGCCAAGTATTGCCGAACACCTTGCCGCATGATGCGAGTCTTGCGGTGATTGACGCTGAATCCTTCCTCTTCCAATATGGCTGAAACATGGATCGAAAAACGCTCAACACGCCTTTCAAAATGCGCGTCGCCCGAGAAAGCCAGATCATCGGCGTACCGTGTGTACTCGGCCTGGGCGGATCGCGCGAGACCCGTCAGCCGGCAGTCTATCCTGTACGCGCACAGGTTCGCTAGCGCGGGTGAGGTCGGCGCGCCCTGCGGCAAATGTGGACGCTTATAGAGATCCCCATAACCCGGCACCGCATTCGTGCAAATTCCACCCAAGAGATCGGCCACCGGTTCTGGATATCCCATCGTGCGGAATACAGTCTGAATCCTTGCGCCCGTGATGCTCGGGAAAAAATCTTGCAAGTCCATCTTCAACACCACTCGCTTGCCGATATGCGGACTAACGTAGGTCTTGATCGATCGGCCTCGCCTAAATCCATGCACCGCCGGATGCGCCGGAATCCTGTTCAGGATTTCCGCCAATATTTTCCGCTGCAGTTCCTTGAGTGTGGGCTTCGGCGCTTCGATTAATCGAATGGCCCCCGACCCCTTCGCCAGCGCGCGGTAATGATAATGCCTGAGCCGGGGCCGCTTGGTCTTATATCCCAGTCCCTCGAGATCGGCGAACCAATCCAATTCGGATGGATAGAGCAGCAGCCATTCGGCCAACGCGCCGGCAGATTCAATCGCCGGAAGATCCCAGCTCTCGGCCGCCGCGACGGGCTGCATTTGCTGCGGCTCGTTCAAGTATTGTTCTATCGACAGCTCACTAGAGTGCTCGCCCCACGCGCGTCTTATGCCTGGATCTTCGTCCAGGAACTGGAGGATGTCGCGCTGCCGCGGCCGCACTCGCCCTGACCTCGCAGCGAGGTAGCGTCGTGCCAGTGGACGAAGCCAGCGCCAGCGTCTTCCGAGCGTCCGGCTCGCGCGCGCAACGATGCCTTCCACGCTTGGCTCGCCGGCCAAGATCGATCGCGCCAAAGCCGTTAAAATGGGATACTTCTTCACCGATATTCCCAGCCTGATAAAGCACGGTGGAATGCTCCAACGAGTCTGACCCTGCGTGAGCCGTTCTGCGTGTAGCGCAGTGTCGCTCACGCGACGAAACTTCAGTTCTTCACGATCCCCTGGGGTAACCCCAGAGAGAGCCAACCGAACCCTGGATTGATACCCAAGTCCCGATCCGGCCCAGCTTGGAGCATTCCTCCGCCGAATGATAGTACCAACAAGCAGCCACCAAGTACCAAAAACCAGCTACCAACAACCAACGGCTCATGTATCCTTGTCTAAGGCCTCATAATGCCACCCCCGCAGTCGCACCGACTCCTGATCGTAGATGACGATCCATCCATTCACGAACTCGTTCAGGCCATGCTAGCGGGCACAAGTTGGGAAACGGACAGCGCCTCCGACGGCGACGAGGCTCTCGCGCGCCTCCAAACCCACTCCTTCGACGTCTTGCTCACCGACATCCTGATGCCCGGCATGGATGGGCTCACGCTCCTCGGCCAACTCCGCGGTCGCCATCCGCACATCCCGGTCGTCATGATGACCGTCAAGAACACTCCAGACCACGTGTTGGGATCGCTTCGGCGCGAAGCCGCTGCTTACGTTAGCAAGCCCTTTTCGCGTGACACCCTTCTCAGCACGCTGCAAGGCGCGTTGTCCATCTCGGTTACCGACGACGACATCAAGATCCTCTCGGACAAGCCGCATTGGATTTCGCTGCAGATCCGCTGCCGTCTCGCAACCGCCGACCGTCTCACTCAGTTCGTGCGCGAATTGCCCAGCGATCTCGACCCCGACCAGCGCGAACACATCGCCACCGCTTTCCGGGAGCTGCTCATGAACGCTGTCGAGCACGGCGGCCACCTGGACCCGGAGAAAACCGTCGACCTCAGCTACATCCGCACCGCCCGCAGCATCGTTTATTACATTCGCGACCCAGGCGAAGGTTTCTCGATGGACACCCTGGCCCATGCTGCCGTTGCCAACACCGATGAGGAGCCGTTCCGGCACGTGGAGCTGCGCCGCCAAATGGGCATCCGGCCCGGAGGATTCGGCCTGCTGATGACGAAAAGCTTCGCCGACGAGCTGATCTATAGCGCCAAAGGCAACGAAGTGATTCTCATCAAGTATCTGTAAAGAAGAAACGGAGGAATACTCTATGAACGCTGTCTTCTCGAATGCCGGCGCGGAGGATAATCTGAACCTCCCCGCTCGGCACGATGCGGCGACCGAGGCAAGCGCGGGGAACGATCCAGGCCCCGGTAACATCGACAAGATTCGCGACATTCTCTTCGGCTCCAACATGCGCGACTACGAGCAACGCTTCGCGCGTCTCGAAGAGGCATTGAAGAAGGAATCGTCGGATCTCCGCGAGACCACCCGCCGCCACCTGGAAGCCTTGGAGGCGTTCGTTCACAAAGAACTCGCGGCTCTGGACGTGCGACTGAATACCGAGCGCGACGAGCGTTCCGAGACATCGGCCTCCCTTCTCAAAAAAATCGGCGAACTCGAAAATCAAGAGGCGCAAGCCAAGCGCGAAATTCGCAACGATCTTCTCCAGCAATCCAAGGAACTGACCGACGCGATTCGCGCCAAGGGCGAGGAACTCATCGCGCTGCTTGAGCGCCGCGCGCAAGAGCTGCAGCACGCCAAAACCGATCGCGCCGCTTTGGCCGGCCTGTTCAATGAGGTGGCCCTCCGGCTCACCGATCAGTTCAAGGTAACGGGCGCCGACTAACTGCCGTTCTCCGATACCATGCCCACCGACGGTGCAGACAAGCCGCTCGCCGAGCTGCGCGCAATCCTTCTTGGTCCGGATCGCGTGGCTTGGGAAACTCTGCGCCAGCGTCTGGACAATCCATCGCGGCGCGCCGAAGATGTCGCCGGCGTGCTGGCCGAAGCTGTCCGGATCCGCTCGCGCGAGCATTCCGATATCAAACTCAGCCGCGCGCTGCAGCCACTGCTCGAAGAAGCGCTCCAACTTTCGGTGCAGTCCAATCCGCGCATGCTGGCCGACGCCCTGTTCCCCATCTTCGGCAAAGCCATCCGCAAAGCCATCACGTCCGAACTGGACGGAATGCTCCAATCGCTTAGCCAGACGCTGGAGCAAAGTTTCTCGTGGCGCAGCCTGCGATGGCGCTGGGAGGCGTTGCGGACCGGCAAGCCTTACGCCGAAATTGTGGTGTTGCGCAGCCTGCTCTACCGCGTCGAGCAGGTTTTCCTGATTCATCGCAGTTCCGGCTTGCTGCTCCAGCATGTTGAGGCGCCGCCGGCCGAAGCGCCCGCACAAACAAAAGATCCGGAAATGGTTTCCGGGATGCTGACCGCGATACAGGATTTCGTTCACGATTCGGTCAGCGGCGTTGAAAGCGAAAACCTCGATACCGTTCGCATGGGTGAGATCGAAGTGGTGCTCGCTTATGGCCCCGACGCGATCCTGGCCGGTTTCGTTCGTGGTGTCGCGCCGCGAAAACTGAGCCGCGTTTTTCAGGATACTCTCGACGCCATCGAACAGAAGAAAGCCGAAGCTCTTCACACCTTCTCCGGCGACACTTCGCGATTCGATAGCTGCCGGCCACAACTCGAAGCCTGCCTTCTGGGACAGGGCCGCCCGACGAACGGCCATCCAGCTCTTGGGGTGCGCGCGCGCTGCTGTTCGGAGTGCCGGCCTTATTGGTGTTGGCGCTGGCCGGGTGGTGGATCTATTCGGCCGCTATGCAGCGCCGCTGGACGGACTTTGCGCAGCGGCTGGAAAACGAACCCGGCATAGTGCTCACGCACAGCGAAAAGCGAGGCTCGAAGTTTTACATCTCCGGACTGCGCGATCCTCTGGCAGCCGATCCTGCATCGCTGTTGCCCGCGGCCCTGCCTTCCAGCAGGTGGAGTTTCACTGGGAGCAATATTATTCGCTCGCTCCCCGCTTTGCCGCTCAGCGGCAGCTCGCCGAATTGAAAGATCAGCTGCAAAAACGCACTTTTCGCTTCATGACTGGCAGCGCCGAGATCCCCCCTGAACAGCGTTTCCTCCTGGAAGACGTAGGCTCTCAAATGCATCTCTCTCATCCAGGCCGCCACTGCCTTGGGCAAGACGGTCCAGATCGAAGTGCGCGGCAATCACGACCCTATCGGCACCGAGGAGTTCAATTCCGCTCTGGCCCGATCCCGCGCCGAGAACACGCGCGCCGCGCTGGTGGCTTTGGGCGTGCCCGCTGCTCGTCTGATCGCAGTGCCGGAGGATCGCGAGAAGGAAACCTGCTCCGCCGTCAAGGAAGAAGAACGCATGTTCTGCCGCAGTGCGTCGTTCCGCGTGATCGGTGTGCCCTAGCAGGAATGTTGAAAAAGAAAATCTGCATGGTGGGCCAGTTCGGTGTCGGCAAGACGAGCTTGATCCGCCGTTTCGTCCACAGCATGTTTGACGAGCGCTATCTAACCACCGTGGGCGTCAAGATCGATCGAAAGGACGTCACCGTCGGATCTGAATCGGTCACGCTGATGCTGTGGGATCTCGCGGGCGAAGACGATTTGGCCCAACTCAACGTCTCGCATCTTCGCGGCGCTTCCGGATACATTCTGGTGGTGGATGGGTGCCGCGCGGCGTCGCTCGCCAAGGCCGTCGAGTTGCAGCAACGCATTGCCCGGCAGCTCGGTCCGTTGCCGTTCGTCCTGGTGTTGAACAAGGCGGATCTTCGCGATCGGTGGGAGGTTCAGGATGCCGCCGTCTCTGAGCGAGGCTGGCCAACTTTTGAAACGAGCGCCAAGGCCGGTAGCGGCGTCGAGGAAATGTTCCTGGCACTGGCCGGGAAATTGCTCCAATGAACCTTCTGGCAGCACTCGGCTTCGCGGTGTTTGAGCGCGCACCGGACCAATCGTTTCAGCTGCTGGGACCGGCGCCGCATTGGCTGCCCTCTGGACCAATCGAGGAGTCTTTTCCGTTCCTCGAAGTCTTTCTTCCCGACGCCGAGGAATTCTGGGCCCGCCCTGGCGATCGCACGGCGCTTTACTCCGACCTCTGGACTCAAAACGAACTCCACTTTTGCGCCATCGCTATCGCCGGAGAACAAAAGTTCCTTCTCATTGAATGCGCGGAGCGAAGGTTCCAGCAAGCTCAGAGTTTCGTTCAATATGCCCATGAAGCATCGCTTGCGCGCGACCAGATCGCGAAACTAACACAGGCTAAGACCGAGTTTCTCGCGCGCATGAGCCATGAAATCCGGACGCCCATGAACGCGCTGCTCGGAATGGCCGAGCTGCTGGCAGAGACGCCGCTCAATGACGAACAGCGCGAATACGTGCGCCGATTCCGCCGCGCCGGGCGATAATCTTCTGAACGTCATCAACGACATTCTCGATTTCTCGAAGGTCGAAGCCGGGCAGATCGAGCTTGAAAACATCGAGTTCGATCCGGGGCAGGTCGTTGAAGAAGCAATCGAAATTGCCGGCGTCGGCGCACGTGCCAAGGGCCTCGAGGTCAGCAGCCGCATTCAACCGGACGTGCCCGCGCGCTTGATCGGCGATCCCGGCCGCTTGCGGCAAATACTTTTGAACCTGCTCGGCAACGCCGCCAAATTCACCGAGCGCGGCGAACTCACGGTGGGAGTGAAAGTGGATTCGGCTCCCGACGTTCTCCACTTCTCGGTTGCCGACACCGGGATCGGTATTCCCGCCGACCGTCTTTCGACGATCTTTGACAGCTTTTCGCAAGCCGATGCTTCTACCACGCGCAAGTTTGGCGGCACCGGCCTGGGTCTAGCAATCTCTAAACGCTTCGTTGAATTGATGGGCGGGAGAATCTGGGCCGAGAGCACGCTTGGTGTTGGCAGCACGATGCATTTCACGGCGCGGTTCTCGGTCCCGCAGGGACCCCCGCAAAGCCCAATAGAAAACGCTCCGGTCGCGCTCCATGCTGGAGCGTTACGAATTCTTTTGGCCGACGATTCGGAAGAAAATCGCTTCCTGATCCGAGGCTACTTGAAAGATTCCGGCTGCATCATCGACGAGGTGCAGAACGGCGCGCAAGCGGTTGAGCAATTCAAGCAACGTGCCTATGACCTGGTTTTCATGGATGCTGAGATGCCGGTTCTGGATGGTTATTCCGCAACTCGCGAGATCCGCGCGCTTGGCGCGACGCCCATTTTTCTGCTAACCGCCCACGCGCTGCCGGAAGCCAGGGCCCGCAGCATCGCCGCCGGATGCACGGACCATCTCACGAAGCCAATCAAGAAAGCCACTCTCCTGGAAGCGATCAATAAGTTCGTCCCCATGAACAACCGTATCCACGTATCCGTGGAATCCTGGCTCAAACCAGTGGTAGGCGGCTATCTCGAGAAACGTCGTGGCGATGTTGCGAAACTGCGGGCTGCGCTCGATGGCGGCGATTATGACACCATCCGATCGCTCGGCCACCAGATGTCCGGCACCGGCGGCGGCTACGGTTTTGAACCGATCACCGAAATTGGCAGCGCGCTAGAAGAGTCCGCTTTAGCCGGCGATACCGCGAGGATTCGAACTAGCATTGAAGACTTGGACCGTTATCTAAGCGCCGTCCGGGTGGAGTAAGGTATACAATCAAACGCCATGAAGCATCTTATGCTGGTCTCGGTTCTGATTGGCGCGGGCGCAGCCCATTCGGAGGCCGCCGCTACTTGCGATCGCGATTGCCTGCGCGGATTCATCACTCAATACCTGGATGCTCTCGCTGCACACAAGCCCAGCGCGCTGCCGCTCAGCGCTAAAGCGCGATTCACCGAAGACAGCGTGGAAATGCGGTTGGGCGATGGACTCTGGAAAGACGTTTCGCGAATCAGGACCTATAGACAAGACATCCTGGACGTGCAGCAAGGCGTCGCTGCCTCTCAGGTGATTGTTGAGGCAGCCGGATCGCCAGCCTTCTTCGTGCTGCGGTTGAAAGTCGCAGACAAGAAGATCACGGAAATCGAAACCATGGTCACGAAAACCCAGAAAGAAGGCGCGCTCTTCAAGCCTGATGCACTTCAGACCGCGGACAAAGCCATGGCGTTCGTGCCCGACAAATCACAAATCGCATCGCGCGAGGACGCCATCCGGATCGCCAACTTCTACCCGGCAGGCCTCAAAATTGGCAGCTTCGTTACTGTCGATGCTCCCTTCGCACCCGACACATACAGGATGGAGAACGGTTTCGTTACGGCCGGTCCGGGCTGCTCGCGTCCAGGCTGCGAAAATATCAAGACCCAAAAAATCATGGAGCATCCCTTCATTACCAGTCGCGTCGCAGCCGTCGACGAAGAACTTGGAATCGTGCTCCTGCGCATGAATTTTGGACAAACCAGTTCGTACGGCCAAGGGAACGCCCTCATCGTTTGGGAGGCGTTCAAAGTGTACGGCGGCCAGATCCACGCGGTCGAAGCATTCATGAAAATCATGCCCGCCAGCATGGGCTCCGGCTGGGATTAGCGGCGCTTCAACCTCACGCGTAAATCCCCGGCGCTTCGTGCCCGGTTTTCTGAACATATTCGACATACGAGCCCAGATACACGTGCGGATTGCGATCCCGCCCGCTCTCACCGCCCAACTCCAACACGCGCGAACTCAGGCCGCGCAGGAAGGTGCGGTCGTGCGACACGAAAATCATGGTGCCTTCAAACTGCTTCAGCGCCTCCACCAGCATTTCCTTGGTCGCCAGGTCTAAGTGATTGGTTGGCTCGTCCAGCACCAGAAAGTTCGGCGGGTTATAGAGCATTCGCGCCATCGCGAGACGCGATTTCTCGCCGCCCGACAGCGCCCGGATGCTTTTGTCCACGTCGTCGCCCGAAAATTGAAACGCCCCGGCCAGCGTGCGCAGCGAGCCCAATCCGTCTTGGGGAAAATCCTTCTGAAGCTGCTCGATCACAGTTAGCTCGGGATCCAGCACATCCAGCGATTGCTGCGCAAAATATCCCATGGTTAAACTTGCGCCCAGTTGTACGCTTCCTGTGTCCGGTTCCATCGCTCCCGCGATCATCTTGAGTAGCGTACTCTTGCCCGCGCCGTTCTTGCCCATCACGGCCCAACGTTCGCCGCGGCGCACTGTGAGGTTGAACCCATCGTAAATCACGCGCGGGCCGAAACGTTTGTGAAGGTCTTCGATCACCGCCACCTGATCGCCCGACCGCGCTGGCACGCGAAACTCGAACTTGACCACGGTGCGCTTCTTCGGCAGTTCGACTTTTTCGATCTTGTCGAGCGCTTTGATGCGGCTCTGCACCTGGGCCGCCTTGGCCGCATGCGTCCGGAAGCGGTCGATGAAGCGCTGCTCCTTGGCCAGCATGGCCTGCTGGCGCGCGAACGCGGCCTGTTGATTCGTCTCCCGAATCGCCCGCTCGCGCTCGTAGAAATCGTAATCACCCGAGTACGTAATGATCTCGCCCGAATCAATTTCTGCAATCTTCGATACGATGCGGTTCATGAACTCGCGATCATGCGACGTCATTAGTAGCGCGCCCTGGAAAGATTTGAGGAATTGCTCGAGCCAAATGATCGATTCGATATCCAAGTGATTGGTGGGCTCGTCCATCAGCAGCACATCCGGCCGACCCAACAGCACCCGCGCCAGTGCCACACGCATCTTCCACCCGCCTGACAGCGCGCCGACGTCGCCGTCGATTTGATCGTCTTGAAACCCGAGGCCATGCAGCACCTCGCGCGCCTGCGCCTCCAGCGCGTAGCCGTCCAGATGCTCGTACTCTTCCTGCACCGCGCCGAAACGTTCCAAGACGCGATCCAGTTCATCGGCGCGTTCGGGATCCTCCATGGCTCGCTGCAACTCCTCGAGTTCGTGGTGCAGGTCGCCCGCGCGCCCGCTCCCCGCGATGGATTCGTCCAACACCGACCGCCCCTTCATCTCCTCCACGTCCTGCCGAAAGTACCCGATGTGGAGCCGCTTGGGAACCGTCACCTGTCCTTCGTCCGCTTCTTCCTCGCCCACGATCATGCGGAACAGCGTGGTTTTGCCCGCGCCGTTCGGCCCCACCAGCCCCACCTTCTCGCCGGGGTTCAACTGGAATGAAGCGTCCACAAAGATCAACTGCTTGCCGTACTGCTTATTGATATCGGAAAAGGAGATCACGCACCACTAAGCTAGCATCGGCCGGCGCTAGTCGGTCCGCAGCGCTTCGAGTGGATCGGCGGTCGCCGCGCGCCATGCCGGGCGTATGCTCGCGATAACTCCGAGAGCCAGCAGCAAAACCGCCGCGCCGAGATAGATAACCAAATCGGTGTGACTGGTTTCATACAATAGGCTCGACAGCAGGTGACTGAAGATCAAAGCGGCTATGCAGCCGGCAATCAGACCGGTGGTCAAAGGAAGCATTGCGCCGCGCAGGACAACCACTACGACGTTCCCGGGCGTGGCGCCCAGGGCTACGCGAATTCCAACTTCCATTGACCGAAGCGCCGTGGTGTACGCGACTACTCCGTAAATTCCCGCGGAGGTCAGCAGCAGCGCCAAGCCTCCAAGCATGGCGAAAATCCAAGCGGAGAAGCGCGGACGCCAAATGGAGGCGGCGATGACGTCGTCCATAGTTTGAATCTTCAGTACCGGTTCATTCGGATCCACGGCCCAGATTTGCTTGCGAAGCGTTTCGGCCATCGTGAGGGGATCTCCCGTTGTTCGCGCGACAATTGTCGACAAAAATGTCCCAAAAATGTACTGGCGATACGGGATGTAGACTTCGCCAGCGGCCGGTTGATCATATCTCGATCGCCAGGCGTTCGAGACAATGCCGACGACCATAGTTTTCTTTGCGCTATCGGACGGCAAGTATTGTCCGATTGGATTTCGATCCGGAAAGAAGAGCCGCGCCAGGTATTCGTTAATGATTGCGACCAGCGGCGCACCGGATTGATCGGCTTCGGAGAAGGCTCGTCCCTGGAGCAAACGAATTCCCATGACGGCAAAATATTGCTCGCTGACGGTACGCGTCATCACTCCCAGGATTGCTCCATCGGGCCCGCGATACACGGTCGTGGTGTTTGCCTCCGACAGTGGCAGATTGTTTACCACTGCCACGGCGCGTACACCCGGAACAATCGCAAGCCGGTCGAGCACCTGGCGGTAGAACTCGATTTGACGCGCCCGGGTGTCATATTTCCCGGCCGGGTTGGACTGTATTTGCGTGCCGATGGGAACTCGCATCGTGAGCACATGGTCCGCGTGAAATCCTGTGTCGGCGCTTTGCAGGCGGATCAGGCTGCGGATTAGAAGGCCGGAGCCTGCCAACAGCAGAAAGGCGAAGGCGGCTTCCGACGCGATGAGTGTGGCGAATAGCCGCGTCGACCGTCTTCCCGTATCCGCTTGGCCGCCGCGTAAGACAGTTTGGACGTCAGTCCGCGACGCGAAAAGCAACGGAGCCAACGAGCAAATGCAGGCCAGAATGAGGCACACAGCAGTGTTGAAGATCAACACGCGCCCGTTGAGCGCCACACGCTGAAGATGAGGAAGCACAATGGGAAGCGCGGTTAATTGCCGCAGCATGAGTCGCAACAGAATCCGCCCGACGCCCAGACCAGCGATACTTCCTACGACGGCCACAGTTAGGCTTTCGGCAAGCAACTGCCGCGCAACGCGCCAGAACCCCGCGCCTAGCGCCGCACGAATCGCCAACTCTCGCTGGCGTTGAACGGCCCGGCTCAGCAGAAGACTGCTCACATTCGCGCAGGCAATCAGCAGCACCAGCCCCGCTGCTACCAGGATCAACACGGCGGACAATTCATAATTTCGATTCAGCTCCTCGCGCCACTGTGAGACCAAAATGCGCAACCCGGCTTTCGTTTGTGGATCGCGCTGCTGGAGCTGGCGCGCCACGATCTGCATTGCACTTTGAGCCTGAGCGGCGGTGACACCTCCTTTCAACCGCGCGACCACGTCCAGGGCCCCAGTGGAACCGGAGTTTAAGCGGAGCGGAATCCACATCTCCTCCTGCGATAACGGGAACTCGAATTCCGGCGGCATGACGCCCACGATGGTGAACGCTTCATCGGAGAATATAATGGTGCGGCCGATAACCCGTGGGTCGGCGTCAAAGGTGCGCCTCCACAGCCGGTCGCTGATCACCGCGGAATTCGCGCCCGCCAGCGCGTCGTCGGCATCGACCAGTGTGCGGCCTAGCCGGGGACGCACTCCGAGCAGCGAAAAAAGTTGAGCCGAAGTTCGCACCGCGAAAACCTGATCCGGCACGCCCGCGTTCGTCAACGTCGCTATGTCCCTGCGATAGGGCACGGTTTTTTCGAAGAGGTCGCGCTGATTGCTCCAGAATAGGTAATCGTCCGCTGGGACGTAGCTAAGCTCCCATTTCGAGGCCTTCTCTTCGATACGGACCAGGCGTCCAGAAGATCGATACGGAGGCGGGCGGAGAATGACGGCGTCGGCAATGCTGAAGATCGCGGTAGTGGCGCCTACCCCGAGCGCGAGAATGGCGATCACGGCAACCAGGAACCAGGGATGCTTCGACAGCCATCGCAGCGCGGAGAGGAGATCTCGCGTCATAGGGAACTTTGACACCTCGACGCGCTGATTTGTTCCCGGGGCTGGCTATTTTGCCTGTATCATCTCCAAGAGCTTGAGCACCGTGGCCCAGTTTCTCGCCGTGCAGATGGTCGAGAGTTTCGAATCGAAGTACGCGTTGGTCAATTTTGTTCGCGCCATGCCGTTGGGAAGGTGTAGATAAATCTCTTGGCCGCGCACGTGAAAAGCGTCAGGCGCGGATCGGGCGGGATCAAGCGTGGCAATCGCGCTGGCCTTTGGGGTATCGGCAAGGAAGTAGACGTACAGTGTTTTCTCGTGCGCTCCGGCCTTTAGAAAAGGATTCTCGCGGATGGTCTTGAGCAGTTGCGCCGGCGTCCGAAGAATCAAGGGGGTTCGATAGCCGTAGCGCTTTTCTATTTGCGCTTTGATGGCATCGCAGATGCCTGGTGCGCCCGCTGGGGCATCGAAAATCACGTTGCCGCTCTGGATGTAGGTGCGCACGCCCGTGCAGGCGGCGTCTAAGAACATCTGCGAGAGGTCCTTCATGGGCAATATGTTTTTGCCGCCAACATTGATCCCGCGAAGCAGCCCGACGTATGTCATCTTTTATGTATATATGAACTCGATGCTGCAGGATTTTCGCTACGCCTTGCGCATGCTGCGCAAAAATCTCGGTCTCAGCACGGCTGTAGTGCTCTCGCTAGCCATCGGCATAGGCGCGAACACCGCCATCTTCAGCGTTGTCGACGCTCTGCTGCTGCGCCCGCTACCGTACCCGCAACCCGAACGGCTGGCCAACATCTGGCTGCACTCCCAGGCATCGGCATTTTTCGCGACTGGCCATCGCCCGGCGAGTACCTCGACGTCCGGAATGAAATCATTCCTTCGAAGAGATGGCAATCGCGCAGCCCGACCCCATGATATTGACCGGCATAACTCGGACCACCTTGGATCAGCCGCAGCGAATCGACGGCATCAGAACCTCCTCGGCGCTGTTTCACTGACAGTACACTGCCCCTAAGCGTGCCTTACGAGCACTCATTGCCGCGTTGGCACTAATGAGCGTGTGTACAGCTCAGGATCAGGTAACGTTTCAGACGTCCGATGGATGGACGATTCACGCAGACTTGTATGGGTCGGGTGATCGTGGCGTCGTGCTGGTTCACGGAGGGCGCTTCGAAAAGAGCAGTTGGGCGAAACAGGCAAACATCTTGGTGGTTGCTGGATTCCGTGCTCTGGCCATCGACCTTCGGGGTTTTGGGCTGTCTAGAGAAGGACCGCAGTCCGTTCGTTCTGACTTCGGATCGCCGCTCGATGTTCTGGCCGCCGTCCGATACCTGCACGAGAAAGGCGCGAGCAGCGTTTCGATCGTCGGAGCAAGCATGGGAGGCGATGCGGCGGAGGGAGCCATGGCCGTGGCCAAGCCAGGTGAAATTGATCGCGTTGTCTTGCTGGCCCATGGCGCGTATGGCTTGCCCGAAAAACTGACGGGCCGCAAACTGTTCATCGTTAGCCGCGACGATCCTGGCCCGGACGGCAAGCCTCGGCTGCTCAGATTTCGCGACCAATACGAGAAGGCTCCCAACCCAAAAGAGTTAGTTATTCTCGAAGGCTCGGCGCACGCCTAATTCATTTTCCAGACTAATCAGGGAGAGAGATTAGTGCGCGAGATTCTCAGGTTTCTCTCGGCGCCATGAGCGAAAGCGGCGCGCCTCCCTCCTTGGGAAATGTTCGCGCCGCACCCAGTTACCGGAAGGTCGCGGCAAACGGTAGCTGAGATCCGTGACTATTTGGTGCTTGTGATTGCTATCGCGGCTGGGACCGAAACCTCACGTCGTTTGGCCAGTTCCTTTTCGCGAGACGACTGAAGCACTTGGCGACCGTCTTGACTGTACGAATTCCAGATTGTCGTCAGGAAGTAATCGCTACCATAACAATCGAAATCTAGCCGGGCTTGCCGGGACGGGCTTCGACCCTCGGTTGCGATAGTCACGAATACAAGGGCTGGCTTCCCGGCGTTTGCTTCACGCAACCAGACCACCGGGCCCTGCTCATGAATCACGTATTCGCCGGCCGGGCATCAGCTTGTCCCCGGCGTGGAAATCAAACGGGACGGCCACCCGCATGTCACGTGTTTGCGCGTGTATACCGGTGCATGCCAGAGCGGCAAAAATCGCTGTAACTGTCCAATGCTTGAAACTATTCATACTGTGCTCCTTTTTTCCCGGATCTAACCGGGCTCCTGCTGACTCTCGCCGTGGATAGCGTCAAACGCGAAAGAGTCCGCCACTTCGGATCGCTGTGCTCATACTGTGCTATCCACAGCCTAGATCAGCCCTATGGAGAAGCCCATGGGAGACATCACGCACCTTCTGCACCAGTGGCGAGCGGGGAGTCGCGAGGCTGAAAACCAGCTTTTCACCCTGGTGCTCCCAAACTTGCGGCGATTGGCTCACTACCTGATGCAGCGGGAGCGCAAGGACCACTCCCTGCAGGCCACCGAGCTGGTGGACCAGATTTATTTCCGCATGGTGGCGGCCAAGGAACGGGATTGGCAGAGCCGGAAGCATTTTTTCGCTATAGCGGCTAGAGCCATGCGCAGATATCTGATCGATCACGCGCGCGGACGTCCTTCGGCGGAGTTCGTCGCGCTGGAAGGATTCGAAAACATTCTTCCGGCCGACAGCGGCAAAATGGATTTGGCCATCACAGTGGACCGGCTGCTGGATGAGCTGGCGGAAACGAAGCCGGAATGGAGCATGCTCGTGGAAATGAAGTTCTTCCTTGGCCTGACCGACGAAGAAGCGGCCGAGGCCATGGGCGTAAAGCTCCGAACCATGCAACGAACCTGGAGCGATGCGCGCAGATGGTTGTACACGCGCGTGGAGCCGGGCCATGCCCAAAGCGCAGGATGACGACCTGGTCATGAACCTGGTGGAGCTGGCGTCTGAGCCAGCCCCCAGATACGCGCGAAACCTATGCTTCGCGCGGCTTGCGCCGGCGACGCGGAATTGTTCACCCAGGTGTGGGACTACGTGCAGTGGAACCATCGCATGCAGGACTTCCTGCTGGAGCCGCTGTATCCGACTTTGCCCCAGCATCGGTTTGCAGCCCGGGGAGCTGCTGGCGGACCGCTTCCGGATCGTGCGCGAAGTGGCGCAGGGCGGCATGGGCATCGTCTACGAGGCCCAGGACGAAAGGCTGGGCCGCCGCATCGCGCTCAAGTGCGCCAAGAGCGGATTCCACAAGCGTCTGCCGCCGGAAGTGCGCCACGCGAGCGAAATCAGCCATCCCAATGTGTGCAAGATTTTCGAGATCCACACCGCGTCGACCAGCGGCGGGGAGATCGATTTTCTCACCATGGAGTTTCTGGACGGTGAGACGCTGGCCGCGCGCCTCAGCCGGGGCCGGTTGCCGGAAGCCGAAGCTCGCGCCATCGCGCGGCAGATCTGCGCGGGATTGGCCGAAGCGCATCGCAACCGGGTGGTGCATGGCGATCTCAAGAGCAACAACGTAATTCTCACTGAGGACGCGGACGGCGGTGTGCGCGCGGTGATCACCGACTTCGGGCTGGCGCGTAGGCCGCTCGGGCCGGCGGGGGACAATGCGGGTAGCTGGGCGAGCGCGGCGCGGCGGGGGTCCAGCGCAGGCGGGCGGAACGCCGGATTATATGGCGCCGGAGTTGTGGAAGGGCGAGAAGCCTTCGGCCGCCTCGGACGTGTATGCGCTGGGCGTGATCCTGTACGAACTGGCTGCGGGCCAGTCGCCCATATCCGCGGGAGATCCCCTGGCAGGACCGCCTGAAACACAAGCCGCCGACCGGTAGGGCATGGGTGGGACTCGATTCGTGCAGCGGTGTCTGGACCCGGATCCGGCCAAGCGCTTTCGAGACGCCGGTGAAGTGGCTGCGGCCCTGGAACCTTCGCGTGCGCTTCGATGGTGGCTGGCCGCTGCCGCCGCCGTGTTGCTGGCGGCGATCTCCGGACTGGTCACATTCCAGCGCGCTACGGCGCCGCAAGGAATCGATGAGCATCGCCATGCTTCCGCTGCAAGCCGGACCGGACGCCGCGGCGCTGGCAGAGTGGTGTCGCGCGATGCGGCCGCGGAACTGGCGCACCTGAAGGGCGGCAAGCGCGCGCGCCTTACGGCTGATCCCCCTGGCGGATGTGACGCGGCGGCATGTGGATTCGGCCGCGAAGGCCCGAACCGCGCTGGGCGCCACGCACGTGGTGAGCGGAACCATCACGCGTGAAGACGGCCGAGTGGTGCTGCACGCTTTCCTGACCGATACCCGTACTCAGGCCAACTCCGGCGATTGGAAGGCGGAATACGCTCCGGGTGAGGTCCGTTACGCCGCGGCGGCGCTGGCCGGCAATGGTTACCGCGTCACTCCACCTGCCTGCGCTCGACGACGCCTCCGGTGAACGCGAACGCCAAGCAGGATTACCTGGCAGGGATTGGCGTATACGCGCCGCAATTCCACCATCGACAAGGCGCTGCCCTCTGCTCGAACGCGCCGTGGCCGCCGATCCCGATTCGCCGCTCACCTGGGCGGGGCTGGCCGAGGCGCAGTGGTTCAAATACTTCCTCACCAAGGACCCAGCGTGGCTGGAACGGACTTCGGAATCTCTGCGGCAGGCGCAGGACCGCGATCTCGGATCTGGCTCCCGTTCACCGCGTAGCCGGATTGCTGCGGGCCAATGCCGGCTTTTACGAGCAGGCCGAGGCGGAGTATCAGAGAGCCATCGAGCTGGATCCGTCCAATGGCGATGCCTACCGGCGGCTGGGACAGGTTTACGAGCGCAACAATCGGCTGGATCAGGCGCTGGCGGTATATAAGAAGGCGGTCGAGCTCGATCCGAATTACTTCAAGGTGTATCAGGATTTGGGAGCGTACTATTCAGCGCGAGGCGATGATCGCGAGGCGGCACGTCAACTCGAAAAGTGCGTGCAACTGGCGCCGGACGAGCCGGACCCACATCGAGTGCTCGGCACTTTTTATAAAAATCTCGGCCGCTACACTGAAGCGGAGCGCGAGTCGCGCATCGCGGTCGGATTGACGGAAACCCCCGTCGCTCTAGGTGAATCTGGCGGATTGCCTTGATGTATCAAGGCAAGGATCAAGAAGCGATTCCGTTCCTGATTCGCGCCGTAAGCCAATCCCCGGGCGAGAGCCTATGGTCGATGGACCTGGGGATTGCCTACCGGCGGGCGAACCTGCCAAAGGAATCTGAAAGGGCATTTCGCCAGGGTTTGGAACAGGCCGAAAAAGCCATGGCGCGCGATCCCCGCGATGGCGTCGTCCGGTCGCGGCTGGCGTTCTTGTCGGCGCGCCTGGGAGATCGCAAACGGGCTGAGTCGGAAATCGCGCAAGCTTTGCAATTATCCCCGGAATCCAATGTCACGCGAGGGGCGGCGGTGTGGACTTACGAGGCGCTCGGACAGCGCGAGAACGCACTGGCGATATTAAAAGCTTCGTCCGACGATGTTTTGGTGGACGCCGCCCGGTGGCCCGACTTGGCGGACTTACACCAGGATTCTCGCTTTCAGCAGTTGTTAGCTTCGCGCAAGGTAAAAGAATAAGGAGAGACCGAATGGCGATCGAGTTCGATATCAAGATCGGAACGGTACAGTGAAGATCATAGTGGCCGACCGCAAACACGGGAGTGGATGCGGTCCAGTGGTCGTCGGTCCGATTGTCCTCGACGGCTCCAGCATGCAAGGTCAGAGTGGACAGGGTGGCGGCGGACCTGGGGACCCGTCTGGTCACTCTGGCGGCGGCGGACCTGGGGACCCGTCTGGTCACACCGGCGGCGGCGGACCTGGAGACCCGTCTGGTCACACTGGCGGCGGCGGACCGGGGGACCCGTCTGGTCACACCGGCGGTGGTGGGCCTGGGGACCCGTCTGGTCACTCGGGCGGCGGTGGAGCGGGAACCGGAGCCGTGTCCTGCGCTCCGGTGGTCATCGGCCCCATCGTTATCACCGGTTGCTCCGGCCAGGGTGCCGCGTCCTCCGCCTCCATGGGATCGAAGGCGGTCACCGTAAACCCGCCGACGCCCACTGATGAGCTAATCAAGCGGGCGCTGCCGGCCTTTACCATGCAACCCCAGCAAGAGACGAATTGGTGCTGGGCGGCGGCGGCGGTCTCCATTAACCGTTTTCTCGATCCGCAAGGCGACCATAGGTGGACCCAAGCCGAACTCGCAACGAAGTTACTAAAACATCAGGGGGTCAATTCGCCGGATTGCGTCGATAGGTCGGACAGCAGAGTTTGCAATCGGCCCGAGGCGCTGGATGTCGCGCTGGCCATCACGCGAAATTTGAGACATGAGGGAGCCCTGTTTAACCAGCACCTGACTTTCGACTGCATCCAGAATTGGGTGAAAGCGCAATTCCCGGTGGGCGCAAGAATCGTGTGGTGGGGCGGCGGCGCGCACTTCGTTGCTCTGGATGGCTACAAGGTGACGACTTCCGGCCATCGGATGGTGCACGTGCAGAATCCCAATGACAATCCCACTAGTTCCCCCGGTTTCCTGGATTACGACATCCTAGTCGAAGACTACGAGGAGGCGGGTTACTGGAACGACACCTACCTGGTGATCCAGTAGGACCTGGGCTGAAGCAAATTCCAAGGAGGCTCTTATGCCACTGAAAACACCCCATGCGCCGGATGCGGCTGCAGACGCGTTTCGCAATGGACTTCCTGCATTCCTGTCCGCCGGTCCTCCGAATAGCGAGGCATTCGTGGGTGAGCGGCCGCCCATTCCGAACTTGGCAGATGTCGAAACGGGCGGCAGCCACGCAATTCTACAGGGGTTCGTGCTGGGTCTTCGGGACGCAGCCACGAACACGGGAGTGATATCTCCGCCTCACGCGGGCTGGCGATTTTTCGCCGGCGGTGAGCAAAACCAAACGGTGCTGGGGAGTGTGGTCCATCGCCGCCACGGCTGGAAACTGGTCGCCGTACATTACGGCAACCGCGTGTGGGAGACACTCCGTACATCCCAGCAGCTGGACTCCTCGCTGCCGTCGCAGGTTCAGTCGGAAACCTACGAATTACGCCTGCTGGCGATTCCCGGACTGAATCTGGAGGTCTTCTGGCTGTCAGCGCAGAAGGTGGGAGCGGTCGACTTGATACACTCGGTGACGCTCCCGGTTCCGGTTACGACCATATCCTCCCGGGTCCCCGCAGTCCCCGCAGTCCCCGCTCCGAGCTTCCCGTCCGGTCTATTGGAGCTGCCGACCTTTTTGGCCGAGATTCGTCCGTTGGCAGCCAGTTTGCTGACGATGCCCGCGACGTATGGGGCGTAGGATCGCGATTAGGCGGGCTTTTCGGCCGTTCTCGCTATCTTTGTTGAGACCGAATGGCTCAATGGTGGACCCCATGCTTATTGAAATTGAACATCGAGATAGTGTCTGCGTCCTCCAATGCAAGGGACGTTTCGTCGCAGGGCCGGATATGGAATACCTGCAAACGAAATTAGATGAGATTAGGAGACTGGCATGCACTAAGGTGCTGGCTGATTTTCAAGACGTCACCTGCATCGGATCAATGGGAGTGACGTTCATCGTTGGCATCTACACTTCCGTTGTGCGGAAACCGGGGGGATGTTTTGTGCTGGTAGGAGTTAGTCCACACGTACAGCATGTACTCGATCTCACGCGGCTCAGCACTGTGATCCCGCTGGCACCCGATGTTGCGTCGGGCTTAGCCGTCTTGCGGGTGGAAGCCCCGGTGGGGATTCCTGGGAACTAACGTGCCAGCACTTTTGCAGCGAGTAGCGCAGCGCCGAGCGCAAAGCCGATCAGGGCTTGATATTCGCGATTGCGAACGTATACACAAGGTTAGGGCGCCGAGGCTACTCTGGGTGATTCAGAGGAATCGAGACATGCGGGACGTTCAATTGGACGGGAACAAGATTGGACGTACGTGCTCCCGCAAACGGGCAAGCTCCTCTGCATTGTGACGGAGGAGCTCGTGCCCCCAAATCGTTTCAGTTTGCTCGCGGCAATCCTGTGCCATCGCCAAACCAATCCTTTCGTAAGCTCCGAGATCGGCCGTCTTAAGGGCCTCCGGTTCGCTCAGGGTGCCCAGAATAAAGACTCTCTCCATCAAATGCCCGGGAATCCTGGCCCGGGCATCTTGGAGACGCTGCTCCCTGCCATCAAAATCAATCAGCAGCACCATAAATCGCTGGGCGTTGAGCTCCATTTCGGCGACGTGGTCCGAAAGGAAAATGTCCAACACCTGATTCCAACCGCCTGCTACTGGGAGCACCTGCATCCGCCGCAGTCGAGCCGGCTCGACTTGCAGATGGAACCCGTTCGCCAATTGGCTGTTAGCGTCGTCTTCGGGTAGCACCAAGACATGTGGCAGATACTTATTTACGCTCATGCCTCGACGTCGCCACGAATCAGGGCGCCGACAAGATCCCCGTTCACTTGGATTTCGCGGAGTGGACGCACTATCGTAGGCTCAAGGTGATTGTTCCGATAGAGAACAAGGGTATTCTCGTCGGAAAAACGGCGGATCACCTCTGAGTTGTGCGAGGTCGCGATGAACTGACCTCCAGATTGGAAAGCTTTGCGTAGAGCTAATACAAAGTGCCCAACCTCGGAAAGAGCAAGATAATTGTCCGGTTCATCCCAGAAGCAAAACACGGGGCCATAAGCATGATTCGCCGCAAGAACCACCGCGCAGACCATGAAACATTTCTCGCCGTCAGACAAATCTCCGAAAGGAAAAGTCACGCTTCCTTGTTCGTTCGAAAATTGAACGACTAGGCTTCGATAGTCTGTGCCAATGATCGGGTTCTTGATGTCCCTCAGGTCGGGCATCACCTGCTTGAGGTAGTTATCAATTTCAGCATAAGCGGACGGGGCATAAGCCAGGAGACCTGAAAACCAGGCGCCAAAGTTGGTGACCTGAAGATTGGGCTCCAGCGTTTCATCCTTGGAGTCTCCCAGGATTAAGCTGGGCATCGGCCTGAGGATGAGCATGCGAGCGAGCGACTGCCTGAAAACGAACACAGGATCGTCCTTCGACGGTAGCTGAATTATCGGTAGAGCCACTAACCGCCAATCGATAAGGAGGCTCGCCTCCCTCTCCTGCTGCGTTAGGCGAGGAGCTTGGAGCTTTCTGTGGTAACGAAGCCTGCCGTCGACTGTAAGGGTCTCCTCCAGTACAAAGATTTCTTTGAATTCCTCCAACTCAAAGGCGATGGCGTATCCGTAAATTCTGGTATTTAGCTCAATCTCGATTTCAAATCGCATCGGCACATCTGTGCGTCCGCGAGCGAAATCCTTCGGCTTCACTAAATCGCTTACCCGATTCGTACCACGCGCGATCTTCTGTAGAATTTCCAATGCCAGCCCAACTGTTGTCTTTCCAGAGCCGTTCTTTCCAATGAGTAGGACCGACGACTGGCCTGAGATCGGCAACTCGAAGTTCTCCAGGCACCGGAAGTTATGAACGTAAAGCCGACGTATCACAAGAGGATGATACACGAATCGCTGGGGGCGCTGAGTGATGGTGCTGCATCGCGACGTTTGGACGGCTTACGGCTAAGTCACCCCGAGAACTTTCATCCGAACTAACGTGCCAGCACTTTGGCGGCGAGCAGCGCAGCGCCGAGCGCAAAGCCGATCAGGGCCTGATATTCGCGATTGCGAACGTATAAGTGCCAGCGGAAACGGTCGCTGCGCTTGATGGGGGCGAGCGTGGGCCACAAGGCCGGAACCCGTTCGGCGTAAGCCGCGAAACTCGGGAACAGCTCGCGCAAATGCTGTTCCTCCAGCTCGATTGCAGGCAAATAGATCAGAACGAATACCGCGCCAAACAGGATCGCCAGCCACCACCTGCGCGAGGCAATCACGAATCCCGCCGCCACCAGCAGCGTCCCCAAATACAGCGGATTGCGGAGGTAAGCGTACGGCCCGCTTTCGGCCAGCCGGATGTCCTTCTCCACATGTCCGGTTGCCCAGGCGCGCAACAGCAGACCTAGCACCGACACCGGTAGGCCCACGGCCAACGACTCAACATCCGGTTGCGAAAACCACGCGAACGCCGCAACCAGAATAAAGCCGCAAGTCACTCGGAGGCGCGCCACCAGATCGGCGTACGGCTTCGGAAAGAAACTCATTCGTTCTTAGCGATCCCGGTGCGCAGCGAGGATCCCGACCAGCGCCTCGAATACCTGATCGGGTGTGATCTCGCGCATACTCGCGTCGGGCTCCGCAGTCCGGCGATAGGTGGTAACCGCGCCGGGTGACCGCAACACGTTGATGGTGCCGCCATAGGGACCATGCCGCGCCGGATCGGTTGGACCGTAAATCGCCACCCCTTGTTTTCCGAGCGCCGCCGCCAGGTGCAAAGGACCGCTGTCCAATCCAACCACCGCCGTGGCTCGCCGTGTGGCGTGGATCAGGCCAGGCAACGTGGAGATGTGCGGTACGGTTGACTCAACATGGAGCGGATAAGGTGCGTCCACGACCAAAGGCATCCCGCACTCGCGCCGCAACCGTTGGGCCAGCCGCGCATAGAATTCGAGCGGCCATTGCTTGGCCCCCCAGCCGGCTAGCGGACTGGCGAGCACGAAATCGCCTTCCGGCAATTCTGCTTCCGCTGTGCCAGGCGGCAGCGGAAAAGTCCTCAGAATGCTGGAAGCGCCCGCCGCCGTCGCGAGATCCAGGTTCCGGTCCACCGCGTGATACCCGCGGATGGGCACCTTGGTGGAATAAAACCATGACGCCGCAGATTCTCGCGCGGAGCCGGCATTGAATCCGAAAATGCGTTCCGGCCGCGCCAGCGTGGCGACCAGCGCCGACTTCACCAGCCCCTGAAAGTCCACGGCAAAGTCAAACCGCGCCGCGCGCAACTCGCCCCAGGCCCGCCGCAATCCGGTGAACGTCCGCCGGTCCAGATGCACTACCGAATCGACGTACGGATTGCCCTCCAGCAGCAGGCTCCATTTCGGATCGATAACCCAGGTGATCTTGGAGTGCGGAATGCTGTGCTTCAGGCTGGCGACGGCGGGCAGCGCGGCGATCACATCGCCCATGGATCCCAAGCGGACAACCAGGATGCGCGGACCGGTCATTTACCCGATTCCTGGCGATGACGTTCAAGCACGTGATTGATGAAGCGCTCGGTGAGATCCGCGTCGGTAGCGCTGCCGCCGTCGCCGCACACCACGTAATCCACCATCGATAAAGCAGCCACCAATTCGGCTCGGGCGCGCTGCGGCAACAGAGGCCGCGCAGGATCCGTGACTTCGATCACCAGCAAGCTGCCCGGCTCGCGCGCTTGCCGCAGACGTCCAACATGTTCAGCGAGCAGCGGATCGAAATGACCGGATATCCATTGGGCGGCGCGACCTTGCAGCCGCTCACCGATCTCGTGGAGCGGGATGATTTTCGATCTTGTGTCCAAAAACAAAGTCTAACAGTTATGTGTCGATTTCGCGTCCTGGCGACGGCGGGCGCGGCGAAGCTCGGTGTTAGAATCACGGCTGGAAGCTAGTCTTGGCCGGTGCTGGGCCTGGTCTTCAAAACCAGTTGTGCGGCACTTTGTGTCGCGGGTGGGTTCGACTCCCACTAGCTTCCGCCAGGAACAGCATCATCGCGTCGTACTCATCGATGACCGGCGTGTCACCCGAGGAGCACTGATCCCTCGCATGGGCCAACCGGCGAACGAGGGCATGCGGTACGGCTTAATGAATCAAGTAGCCAACAAAGGAATCTTCGTTTACGTGGAAGCGATTGTGCGCATTCGGCGACTCTCGGTTCGAGAGGCTTAAAGGAGCTCTGATATGAATGCGATGAAGACGACTTTGCTGCTGGGATTGCTGAGCGGAGTTCTGATTATCGGTGGAGGCGCGATTGCCGGAGACCGGGGTCTGGCGTACGGTTTGGTTATAGCAGTGGCGATGAACTTCTTTAGTTACTTCTTTTCGGAGAAGATGGCTCTCATGTCGGCCCGGGCACAGCGGGTCAGCGAGACTAAGTACCCCGAGATTTACGCGCGGCTGCAGCCCATCGTCGGAACCCTGGCTCAGCGGATGGGAATTCCGATGCCGAAGCTTTGGGTGACTCCGGACCTGTCGCCCAACGCCTTCGCCACTGGGCGGAACCCGACACACGCGTCGGTGGCAGTAACATCGGGGATCCTGCAACTGATGAGGGACGACGAATTAGCGGCGGTGCTGGCGCACGAACTGGGGCATGTCAAGAACAGGGATATTCTGATCAGTTCGATTGCGGCAACCCTCGCTTCCGCCATTACTTATCTGGCACGGATGGCTATGTTGTTTGGCGGCGGGCGCGATGAGTCCGGACGTGAGCGCCGGAGCCCCATCGGCGGACTGCTGATGATTGTTCTGGCGCCGCTGGCAGCAGCGTTGATACGAATGGCGATTTCCAGGACACGCGAATTTAGTGCTGACGCGACATCTGCGCGCACACTGGGCACCGCAGAGCCAATGATCCGGGCGCTCGAGAAACTGGACTCGGTTGGAAAACAGATCCCGCTGGAAGCCTCACCGTCGATGTCCCATATGTACATCATGCAGCCGTTCTCCGGAACGGCACTCCTCAGGTTGTTTTCGACGCACCCCTCCACTGAGAAACGAATTGCTGCGCTCCGCGCTTTGGCAAGACAGCCAAAGGATGCACCAATCGCAGCGTAGCTACGGCCTCAGCGTAAGGTCCGCGAACATAGGCAAATGGTCCGAGGCCACGAGCGATCGCCGGTTCCGATGAAACCCTGCATGGTTCACTTTCAAGTGATGGTCCACGTACATGTGGTCCAGGTGTAGAAGCGGCAGAATGCCGGGATAAGTTCGGGTTCGCGGGAGATGGGCGCGCAAGTCGGTCAGGTGAAACTCGGCCGACAGTGTCCTGGTGACCAGGCCGTGGGTCCATTCGTTGAAGTCGCCCAGCACAACGCGCGGGCCGGATATGTCGATCGCTCGCAGCAGATCTTCATCCATCAACCGAACAGCTTGCTTCTTGCGCTCGCGATGCGAAGTGCCAAGGTGAACGTTGAAGATATGTACCATATGCTGCCCAACGCGAATGTCGGTGCGCAAGACGCCGCGTTCTTCGCGGCCGGAGACGGTCAGGTCAATCTGGCGGACCAATCGAAAATCGAATCGGCTGAGCGTCACATTGCCGTAGATCCCGCCACGATGTTTGCGCGTTTCGCCGATGGCGTGGACATAGCCGAGATTGGCCGCCAGATAGCCGGCCTGATGATCCTCAACCGACTTGCCCTCGTGGTTCACTACTTCCTGGAGAGCAACGATATCAGCATCCAACTCAGCCAGGACGCGCGCAATGCGCTCGACGCGCGTGCGGCCATCGAGCCCCCGAGCTTTGTGAATGTTGTAGGTTGCGATGCGGAATCCGGCCCCGAGCACTGGCTACACCTGGTCTTGGATGAGTGAAGCGACCCACTCCTTGCTTCTCTGCCACAAACCGCGCTTGTGCCAATCCTCGAGATCCACTTTTTGGCAATGCTCGAGGTCCGCCAAAAAGACGGATCGAAGGTGATTCACCAAGGCGCGGTCATGAAAGCAGATATTGGTTTCCTCGCTCAGCGCAAAAGAACGGCTGTCGAAATTCGCAGTGCCGATCGTGGCCCAAACACCATCGACGACCATGATCTTCTGATGCAGCATGGTGGGCTGATACTCGTAGATCTCAACCCCGGCGCGCAGCAAATCCCCATACAGCCGAAGGCTATTCTGTCTCGCCCACCAGGTGTCACTGTGCCTGCCGGCGACCATCACTCTTACGTCGACACCACGGCCGCGGGCCCGCACGAGCATGTCGATGAAACGGGAGTCGGGGATAAAGTAGGAGTTGGCGATATAGAGGTTGCGCCTGGCGCACTCAATGGCGATCATATGCATGGTGGCAGCCGCACAAGCGCCCGAAGCCGGAGAACTGAGGATAGTCTGAATCTCGACGTCGCCTGACGGGTGAGGCTCCGGAAAAAACGCATGCCCGCCGAGGAGTTCTCCGGTGGAATGCAGCCAGTTTTGTGCGAAGCCGCTTTGCTGAGCCGCCACCGCGGGGCCCTCCACCCGAACCTGAATGTCGCGCCATTCGGATTCGTTCGCCGCGGCACCCAGCCAGTGGTCGGCCAATCCCGCGCCTCCCGTGAAGGCAACGCATCCATCGACGATGATTGACTTGCGGTGTGTGCGCAGATTCAGGCGGTCCAGCGCATACCAACGAACCGGGTGAAATCGAGCCAACTGGCAGCCGGCAGCTTCGAGAATTCGGACGATCTCGTCGCCGAGCGGCGAGCCGATGGCGTCTACCAGAAGCTTTACAGCCACTCCCTCGCGCGCTTTCTCCGCAAAGGCTTCCGCGAAACGCCGGCCGACTTGGCCATCCCAAAAAATGAACAGTTCGATCGTAACCGAGTACTGTGCGGATTCGATTGCTTCCATCATGGCTGGATAGAATTCGTCGCCGTTGTTATAGATCTCGACGCGGTTGCCGCCTATTGGCGGCATTCCAGTTGTGCCGGCCATGGTGGCTCGGAATTCGCGCGAATCCGAATCGAAGTCTGGCTCAAGTGCGTAAAGGACCGGGTGTGGGCGGGGGAAAGCATGATAAAAAGCAAACGATAGAGCGCAAGACAAGATCGCTCCAAACCAAGATCCCGCCCAGCCAAAAAGGAGTGCGGCTCCAAGCCAGACCCACCACGACAGGATCAGCGAGCGTGCAATATCCCAAAGAGTTTTCACGCCGAGCCGTATCGGCTTCGGGCGTGCTGGAGCCAGCAGATTGAGACGTTCCTTGGGTACGCGCGGTCTCAGCCAGCTTCGCGACTCTACCCGTTCTTGACCACGTGGCGCAGCCGAACAGGGATTTCGAGTGTACAAGACTGGCACCTGAGAATTTGCTTGCAAGCCGCAGTCCGATTTGTCGCGCCGTTAGCCTACGTAGTCCGGCGAATGGCGTGGTATGTGAATAGCACGACTATGGCGCCTACTACGGCCACGAGCAAACTGTGCAAATTCAAACCGTTCGCGCCGCGCACGCCTAAGAGGCTAAAGAGCCACCCGCCGACAACCGCGCCAACGACACCTAGCACGGTATCGAGAAGCATCCCCTCACCTTGCTTATTCACAATCTTGCTCGCAATGAAACCTGCCACGAGGCCTAACACGACCCACACGAGGAATGACATAACACTACCTCCTGCCTTATTAGCGAGTCGAGTCTGTCGATCGCCAAGATCCAGAGCAGTTTCAACTCGTCAACATAACAACTGATGCATAGCTAGAGAATCCAGGCGCAAAATACGACGATCTCCAGCCTGGCCGCAGGCACGTTTTCCCCTGGAGCACGTGATCTTCCGATTCGACAACCGTAACCCGGAGATATGAACCCCCTGGTTACAATGGCGGATCTTCAAAAGTAGAGGTCATAGCGTTGTGAGCGGCTTCTGAGAGACCTCAGGAAAGGAGGGAGTTCAAACTCACGAAGGACGGTCGGTCGAACCGCCAGGGCGGGCCAGGTTCGGCAACATCAGTTATCTCGCCCTTGTTAGCCACTAATTCGACCTTCAGCGCCCACAAAGAAAAGAGAGGTATTTGTGTCATGCCAAGCTCCATCTTAAGTTCGCTATTCAGTAGTATCGATTCTCAGGCTATCGGTGAAATCGCATCTCGTTTCGGTCAACCCAGAGAGGCCGTATCCCAGGGACTGGGGGCATCCACTGCGTGTCTCCTGACAGGACTGGCCAACAAAGCCGGCGATTCGACCTGGATGAGTCAAATATTCAAGTTGGTCTCGAACGCTCCAGCGAATGTGAATGTTTCGGATTTGACCAATGCTGTCGCTGATCCGGGACGCGCCTCGTCTGCAACGTCATCTCTCCTGGATTCGGGAAAGCAATTGCTTTCACTCGCTTTCGGAGGCAATCAGGCGTCCATCTTCGATGCCGTGGGCAAATCCAGTGGCTTACGATCCGGTGTTGTATCCAGCTTAATGAGCATGGCTGCGCCGTTGATGATGAGTGCGCTAGGGCGATTGGTCCGTGACGATCACATGAACCCTGCGGGGCTCGGACGGCTCTTGGTTAATGAAGCCGAAGGTGTACGCGACCATCTGCCAGCCGGAGTCTCAACCTTGCTCAATGCCCCACCGGTGCCTACGGTAACTCCAAGCACACGCCCGGTCGCGCTCGGAACAGTTCAGGAGGGGTCGCGACCTTCGCGGGTGTGGTGGTGGCTTATTCCGGCGCTCCTTCTCATTGGTCTGTTCCTTTACTGGGCAAACCGGTCGCGTCATGTCCCCTCAACAGTGGAGGGCTTTGTCGTTCGAGTGCTTCCTGACAACGTCTCCTTAAACGTTCCTCCGAACGGAATTGAGGCGAGGTTGATCGCGTTCATTCAAGACCCTACTAAGACTGTTGAGCCGCCGACCTGGTTCGACTTTGACCGGTTGGTGTTCAATACCGATTCAGCTACTTTGCGTCCCGAATCCCAAGAGCAATTAGGAAACATCGCCGCGATCCTAAAAGCTTATCCGAATGTACACATTAAGATTGGCGGCTACACCGATAACAGCGGTGATGCGCAACACAATCAGACCCTTTCCCAAGATCGGGCAAGTGGGGTCAGGGATCGGCTCATCGCGCTGGGTATTTCACCGGACCGTCTGGAAGCACAGGGTTATGGTGAGCAATTTCCTGTGGCGGATAATGCCACCGAGGAAGGTCGCGCCGAAAATCGGCGAGTCTCTGTGAGAGTGACGCAAAAGTAGGGGGTTAGTTCCCGTAGTTTGGCTTCAGCCATCTCAAGTTGTTGAGATTCGCGGGCGCCCTCCGATTCGCGGCCGGCGCCCTCTGATAGGAATGCAGTTAGGAGTGGAGGACGATATGTTATACGAAAAAGTTGTTGCAGTGTACGAAACGGAAGCCAGTGCGAACGCGGCCTTGAAAAGCCTGATGTCCGCTGGCTACCTAACGGACGACATCAGTGTAATCCGTAACGAGCGTGATGCTGAGAAAGCGGGACTGTACGAGCCGGGCATATGGCAGCGTCTTTTCGGACGCGACCTCGAGCACCACGAAGCAGCTGTGCTTGGCCGGTCGTTGAAGGAAGGATCCGTCATAGTCTCGGTTCGCGTGCCCGAAACAGAAGCTTCCAGAGTCTTAAGTCTTTTGGATACCCATAAGCCGGTCGATATCCTGGACCGGGCAAAAGCCGACGACTTCAGGGGAGCGACAGCTGAGTTAGCGGCGGCAGCCGGAATAGGCACGATGGCGGCTGCCTCCAAGCTGCCTGGCGAGGAAATGTTACGAGTGGCCGAGGAACAAATAAACGTTGGGAAACGGATGGTCGAGGCTGGTCATACGCGGGTCCGGCGTTTTGTCGTCGACAAGCCTGTAGAAGCCAAGATCAGCCTTCACGAAGAGCACGCTGAGGTGATACGCCGCGCGATTTCCGATCCAGCGTACCTGAAGGACATCGACTGGTCGGAGAAGACAATCGACGTCACCGAAACGGCCGAGGAGCCGGTGGTGAACAAGACCGTTCGTTTTACCGAGGAGATCGTGGTCCGAAGGCAGGGTTCGGATAGCATGCGGACGGTCCGCGACACGGTTCGGAGCCAGCAGGTTGAGGTCGACCATCTGGTCGGTGCGGGAATGAAAAAGTGATAGCCGAATTTCAATCCAAGGAGCGATTTATGGCCTTGAATATAAGGAAGCTGAGTAAGATTGCATCCACCGTGATGGCGATGATAGGTCTTGTGGTTGTACCGCCTTTGCGCGCGGCCCAGGACGAGGACGCTACCAAGGCAGTGACCAAGCGAGCGAAGAAGTCCGCCAAAAAAGATGCCACAAGTGTTCCTGCGACTACCGACGCCAACACAACCAACAATCCGGTCGAAAAGACTGAAGGAACGAAGTCCCCTACCGGTACGGCAAAAGAGGCGAAGTCTGCGCCGGCAAAAACCGTTTCAGAATCGGAAATCTCGGCTGCCAAGGCGGACGGCAAAGTTTGGGTCAATACTGCGAGTGGCGTTTATCACAAGGGCGGTGAATGGTACGGAGCGACCAAGCAGGGAAAATTCATGACCGAGCAGGAGGCCAAGCAGGCCGGGTATCGGGCCGCGAAATCAAAGTAAAGCACCGTCGCTTCTGGCTTTAGCCAGGGTCTTCCGTCGGACACATGGCGTAGGGCATGCGCTCCTAAATTTAGTAAGTCCGGAATCCAAAATCGGAATCTCCACGTCATAAGACCGATCTTGAAGAAAGATACTTTAATGCAAATTGCCGATCTAGTTGGAATCTTTGAGCAATATCGCGATGCTTCGGTGGCCAATCCGCCCCAAAACGTGCAACAGGATTATCAGCGAGCAGCCGGAGCTGTTCCCCCTTCCCACTTAGCAGACGCACTGAGTGAGGCGTTTCGATCGGGGCAGACACCACCTTTTAGTCAGATGGTTGGTACTCTGTTTGCCAATTCAAGCCCCGATCAACGCGCCGGCATTCTTAGTCAGTTGCTGGGCGCCGTTGGTCCCCGTGCTTTGGGTCCTCTCGCGTTCGGGAGTATTGGCGGGCTACTACGAGGAGCTAACGCTAATGTAAGCCCAGAGCAGGCGAAGCAGGTCTCTCCTGAGGACGTGCAGCTATTGGCCGCGCATGCCGAACAACAAAATCCTTCCATTATCGATCATGCAGGTCAGTTCTATTCGCAACATCCTCAGCTCGTGCAGGCGCTGGGGGCAGGTTCGCTGGCATTCATCATGTCTCATCTTTCGAAGAAATGAGGAGGTTATCATGCTACAAGTCCAAGAAGGCCAATGCGGCCTATGCACTCATTTTGCTGAAGGCCACACGGACTCACTCGTGATGAGAATTCGGTCTTCCCACGAGGCGAAGGAGGACGTAATAGAGGATTGCGGACATCCGAAACATGCACCTTTGCATTTGAAGGTAACCGCAATCAGTAAGTGCGATGGGTTCGAGCCGGCGAGAGTATAATCCGCTAGCCGGAGCCATCCGTACGGCTGGGTGCCACGAGCCAATCTGACAGCCGGGCACCCCGCCGGCGTTACTCGGGGGGCGTGAGTTTCCGCATCACCTCATCAAGATTAAAGCTCGCTGGCTTTTGGCGGACGGGGAATTCTTTGAAGCTTTGAAGCCAGTTGGCAACCACGGCTTGGGCGCCGAAGTTGATGTAAGCCCGGTGTACCATCCAGTTGTTGTACAGAAATGACGAATCCCCTCGCTCGAACGGGTCGGCGCGAAGGTTGAAGATTTTCGGCAGGCGAAGCTTGTTAAACTCCTGCATCCAGATGTTAATTCCCTCCTGGTTCTGCTCGATGAAAACGATTTTCCAGTCGTTATAGCGAAGCGCAAAGAGATCCCCATCATCGCTCCAATAGAGGAACTCCTTTCGTGGAGATTCATTCACTTCGCCTTTGAAGAAAGGCATCAGATTGTACCCGTCAAGATGGACGTGGAACGATTTGTTTCCTAGCTGGCACCCGTTCTTAACCTGCATGACAATGTTGTCGTTGCCGCCAGCCGCTGCGAAGGTAGGAAGGAAATCCTCGTGTGCGAAGAATTGGTTGTACACTGTGCCGGGTTTGATCACGCCCGGCCAGCGGATGAGCGTGGGCACTCGATAGCCACCTTCCCAGTTGGTTGCCTTTTCACCGCGGAACGGCGTGCTGCCGCCATCCGGCCAGGTCATTACTTCCGCTCCGTTGTCAGAAGTGTAAACCACGATCGTGTTGTTGGTGATGCCCAGGTCATCGAGCTTCTTCAGCAACTGACCGACGTGGCCGTCGTGCTCGACCATTCCATCCGCCTCCAGCCCCAGCCCTGTCTTGCCTTGCGACTCCGGTTTGAGATGAGTGTAAACGTGCATCCGCGTGGAATTGTAATAGAGGAAGAACGGTTTTCCGTCCTTCGCCTGCTTTTCCATCCAGGTGGTCGCGGCATCGGTAAATTCATCGTCGATCGTTTCCATGCGCTTCACCGTCAGCGGTCCAGTGTTCTCGATCTTTTGAAACCCGACCTTTCCAAAACTGGGATCAACGGTGGAATCATCTGTGGCGCTAGCCCAACAGTGCAATACACCTCGCGGACCGAAGTGTTGGCGGAACCTGGGGTCCTTGGGATAATCCGGGTTCTCCGGCTCTTCTTCAGCGTTCAGGTGGTAGAGATTGCCGAAGAACTCGTCGAACCCATGCACGCAGGGCAGGAATTCGTTTCGGTCACCGACATGGTTCTTGCCAAACTGGCCGGTTGTGTATCCCAACGGTTTAAGCACCTCCGCTATGGTCGGGTCCTTCGCCGACAATCCGATGTCTGCTCCCGGCACCCCAACTTTTGTCAGTCCGGTACGGATAGGTGACTGCCCGGTGAGGAACGCTGCTCGTCCCGCCGTGCAGCTTTGTTGCCCGTACCAGGCCGTGAACATCGCACCTTCGCGCCCGATGCGGTCGATGTTTGGAGTCGAATAGCCCATATCGCCACGGTTGTAGATGCTCGCGTTGTACCAACCGATGTCGTCACCCATGATGACGAGAATATTTGGTTTCCCTGGCCCTTGGGCGAGAAGCTGCGGCACGTGCGCGATGAGGATCGTAGTGAGAAGCAATAGCGGCGGATACAACCGCTTCAATATGACGGGCATGTTCTGTTACCTTTCGTCCCGGTTTAGAAAGATGGTTCCTCAGACGTAACTGAAGTGCTTAGATCCCGTGCGGCGCGGTTGGATTTATTTTGTGGCTTGAATTCTAATTCTATTTGCAGTTTTATAAGCCCCCTCGCCGGGCCGACGCGTCTTGCCCACCAGGATGAGCCGTGCGAAATAGGACTGGCGTTGGGATGGCAGTCAGCGGGAGAAAGCTGGCCCTCTGTTTGCTGGTTACCGGCCCTTGGATAATTCCGGCAGCCGCCCAGAGCACTGGAGAGGAACTCCGCCCCGAGCTTGGCATCTACATTCAGCAGGGACCGCAGATCCGCGTCGAACTCGTGGATGTCTTTAGCGGAGATCAGAGCACCCATGACTGGCGGGGAGATTTCGCTTTTTATGTCGAAGCCGCTTTGAAGCCCGTCTTTCGACAAGAACTTCGCGACCAGCCTGATGTGTTTCGGAATAAGTATCTTGTGTTCCGGGCCGGTTATCGCTACCAGACCAGTCTTACGAACGCCACTTCCGCCTCCGAAAACCGGGGCATCCTAGAGCTCACGCCGCGGTACACGCTTCCCTGGCAACTGGTGATTTCCGACCGCAACCGCGGGGAATTCCGGTTCATCCAGGGGCAGCCGTTTTCGGAGCGATACCGCAATAGGTTACGGCTGGAACGCGATGTTCAATACGGCTGGTTCGAGTGCACGCCTTACGTGTACGACGAGATCTTTTACGACACCCGGTACGATGGTTGGACTCGCAATCAATACGCCTTAGGTGTACAATTTCCGGTCGGTCCCCACGTGATATTAGAGCCTTACTATCTGCGGCAAAACAGCAGCCACTCCACACCGGCTCACCTCAATGCCGTCGGATTCAAGTTGAATCTGTATCTTTGACACACCAACGAGAACGGCCGGAGGTTCTCGGCTCTCTCTCTGAAATCGTGCTACCCCAAGTCTTAAACCGCCCTGTTGGCCCGCGCATCTCACTCTAAGTTGCAAACCAGGAGAGTCTTGTGGCCGATATAGCGATAGGCGAGGAATTGCGGCGTCTGGACGAAGCGCGCTCGGGGGTTCCGTGGCGGAAGTGGGGCCCGTATCTCAGCGAGCGCCAATGGGGCACTGTTCGGGAAGACTACAGCGACATTGGGGACCCGTGGAGCTATTTCAGCCACGATCAGGCTCGATCGCGCGCTTACCACTGGGGTGAGGATGGCCTGGCCGGATTCTCCGACGACAAGCAACGTTTGTGCTTCGCTATCGCATTGTGGAACGGGAAAGATCCAATCCTGAAAGAGCGGTTGTTCGGCCTCACAAACGCCGAAGGCAATCATGGTGAAGACGTCAAGGAATATTACTTCTATCTCGATTCCACTCCAACCCACTCCTACATGAAGTGGCTTTATAAATACCCGCAGCTCGCCTACCCGTACACCAACTTGATTGAAACCAATCGCAAACGAACCAGAAGCCAACCGGAATATGAACTCTTGGACACCGGTATTTTTGATGACGACCGGTACTTCGACGTGTTTGTGGAATATGCGAAAGTTGCGCCCGAAGACACATTGATCCGGATCACTATAATGAACCGGGGACCTGACACTGCAAGCCTGGACCTCCTTCCTACTCTTTGGTTTCGGAATGAGTGGGCTTGGTGGCCCGTTCCTGCCAAGCCCAATCTAAGCGAAGTCGGCGCCCTGGGAGAGGTGCGCGCAATTCACGCCTCCCATTGGGAGTTGGGCGAGCGCTGGTTTTATGTATCGGACCGGGCACCGTTGCTATTCACCGACAATGAGACGAACAATCAGCGATTATTTCGAGGTAACAATATCTCGGACTACGTTAAGGACGGGATCAACGACTACATCGTTCACGGCAACAAGAACGCGGCGCGCTGCTCGGGCGAAGGGACCAAGGTTGCAGCCCACTATCAGCTGGCACTAAAACCGGGTGAATCAAAAAGCGTCTATCTTCGACTTGCTGATTTGCGGCCGGAAACAGTACGATCTCCATTCGACACTGCCGACAGAATCTTCGCCAAGAGAGTGGAAGAAGCAGACGAATTCTATTACGCTCTGACGCCGAAATCCGCCACTAAAGACACCGCGAATGTGATGCGCCAGGCATTTGCCGGAATGTTATGGAACAAACAATACTATTTCCTCGACGCCGAACGGTGGCTGAAGGAGCATGGGGTCATTCAGTTTTCGGAGTCCCGGCGCGACGTTAGGAATCGCCATTGGTCTCACATGTTCAATGATCAAGTAATCTCGATGCCGGACAAGTGGGAATACCCATGGTTCGCAACGTGGGACCTCGCTTTTCAGGCGCTCGTGCTCGGCGCGGTCGACACGGATTTTGCCAAGGACCAGTTGGAACTCGTCCTTCGCGAGACATATCTCCATCCGACGGGCCAGATCCCGGCGTACGAGTGGAATTTTAGTGATGTAAACCCGCCAGTACACGCTTGGGCAACCATCGTCCTTTATCGGATGGAGCAGGCATTCCGGGGCGAAGGTGATGTTGATTTCTTGAAACGGTCATTCGGGAAACTGATTGCAACGTTCACTTGGTGGGTGAACAGGAAAGACCGCTTTGGCGATAACGTTTTCGAAGGGGGATTCCTCGGGCTCGATAACATTGGCGTATTCGACAGGTCATCGCCGTTACCGACGGGAGGATATCTCGAACAGGCGGATGCCACCGCGTGGATGGCCTTGTTCTGTCAGAACATGCTTGAAATCGCCGTCGAAATCGCGAACCATGACCGGACGTATGAGGATTTGGCCAGAAAGTTCGTGGACCACTTTTTCTTAATTTCAAATGCGCTGAACCGTGTCGGGGACGGAGGTATGTGGGATGAAGAAGATGGCTTCTACTACGACGTGTTGAGGAAGCCGGATGGGAGCGCCATGCGCCTAAAGGTCCGTTCCATCGTTGGTTTGCTACCGCTCTGCGCGACGACTCTTGTTGAGCCGGAGACTTGCGAGCGCATGCCTCGGCTCATGGAATACGCTTTGGACCTCTTGCGCCGCACACCTCAGTTGCTCGATGGTATTCATCCCACCGGACCGGGCCACTTGGGCTACGCTAATCGCGGGATCCTCGCTATGGTGAACCGCGACCGCCTGCGCCGAATTCTCAGTCGCGTGCTGGACGAAAATGAATTTCTGAGCCCATATGGTATTCGCGCGATCTCGCGCTATCATCTCGATCACCCGTACGTTTTCGACGCGCATGGGAAGGAGTTGTGCGTTTCTTACTTGCCCGCGGAGTCTGACACCGCTATGTTCGGGGGCAATTCGAACTGGCGAGGACCCATCTGGATGCCGGTCAATTTTCTGTTGATTCGCGCGTTGCTCAACTTCTACCCGTACTACGGCGATTCATTCAGGATCGAATGCCCGACCGGGTCGGGACGTATGATGAACCTATTTGAAGTCGCAGAGGAGATCGTGCGCCGGCTCACGAGCATTTTTGTCCGCGATCAAAGTGGACGCAGACCGGTCTACGGGGGCACCGAGAAGTTCCAACATGATGCAAACTGGCGCGACCACCTGCTTTTCTACGAGTACTTCCACGGCGACAATGGTGCGGGGTTAGGCGCTAGTCATCAAACCGGCTGGACAGGACTTGTTGCTTCACTAATCCGACTGTTCGGACGAATCGATGCAGCCAGCGTCTTGGAAAAAGGACGGTTTGCCGCATTTGAGAGTCTAAAGGCGACTGCAGAGAAGCAACGCCCAGCGGAGACCGTAGCAACGTAATGAAGGCATACGGCAACTGCGCGTTCACTCTGTAAGCAGGACCCGACCCATCGCCCCCACCCGCCTTCAGTTTGCGGCGAATGGCACTCCCTGGCCGCGCGTGTGGCCCTGTATCAGGGCGTACCAGCCATCGCTTGTATTCGTTTCATCCGCTGTTCTGTGGATTCCCTTAAGAACGTCACCTGAGGCATAATGAAGCCCTGCCGAGTGATATTCGCGTTGCCTTAATCGGGTATGGTTTTGTAGGGAAGACCGTGCATGTCCCGCTGATCGAGGCTACTCCGGGACTGCGGCTGGCCGTCGTGGCGTCCCGCCAAAAGGAAATCGTTCTATCCGAATTGCCGGCAGTTGAGGTCACTGACCCGCAAACCGCCCTGGAACATGAAAATGTAGACCTCGTCGTCATTGCATCTCCAAATGAAAGTCATTTTCCGCTTGCTCGAGCGGCTCTTCAAGCGGGTAAGCATGTCGTCGTGGACAAACCCTTCACCACAACCTTGGCTGAAGCTCGGGAACTCTCGGCGCTGTCGTACGCGCATGGTCGCTTGTTATCCGTTTTCCACAACCGGCGCTGGGACAGCGATTTCTTGACGGTTAGAACCGTTGTCGGCGAGGGCTTACTGGGAGATGTGCTGCACTTTGAATCTCATATGGATCGTTTTCGCCCGCAGGTTCGTGACCGATGGCGTGAACGGCCGGGGGAGGGAAGCGGTCTATGGTTCGATATTGGTCCCCACCTGGTTGACCAGGCGTTGCAGCTCTTCGGCATGCCGCAAAAGATAACTGCAACGCTCGCTAACCAGCGCGTCGGAGCGCAGACAGATGATTGGGCGCATGTTCTCCTGGATTATGGAAGGCTCAAAGTGATTTTGCACTGCAGCCTTCTTGTCGCCTCAAGCAGCCCGCGCTTCACGGTTCACGGCACGCGCGGGAGCCTGATCAAGCGCCTGCCTGATCCGCAGGAATCGCAATTACGGGCGGGAATCCGGCCCAACGATCCGCAATGGGGGATGGATTCGGATTGCGCCTCTTTTTTTGACGGCGAGGGTTCTCCTCGGGAGATCGAGTCCCGGCGCGGCGACTATAAGGAATACTACCGGGCGATCGTGCGGGCATTGAACACGGGCTCACTCAATCCAGTAGTTCCCGAAGATGCAATTGACGTGATGACCGTCCTCGAAGCTGCTGTGAGGTCCTCAGCTAAAGGCGTTACAATTTCTTTTCCTGGCGCCTGAAAGGCTCAGTTTTGCTCCCGGGCAGCATAATATGGGTGTGGAGATCTTGTGCTCGCAATGTGAAGCGCCCATGTCTTGTGAGCCGGAGAAGGAGTGCTGGTGTGCTGAACTTCAAAATGTTTTGCCGGTTCCTGACACGGACACGAAAGGATGCCTGTGCCGCGCCTGTCTGACGAAGGTTCTGGAGTCGCCAAATTTGAACCTGTGGAGAAGCGGCTGGGCCGTGTACCGGAGTGGGTGTGGCAGCGAAGCGAGCTTGAGACGCTAGTCCTGGCTGAGAACCAGCTCTCTGAATTATCCTGCCGGATTGGCCACCTGAAAAATCTCCGAATGCTCGATTTGGGACACAACCGGCTGGCTCTTGTACCGGATGCCTTGGCCGATTTGGATGGTCTCACTGATTTTCTTTATCTCCACGACAACCAACTGACAGCGCTACCTTCGTCTCTCGCCCGGCTGACAAAGTTGCGCTACTTGAACATCAGCGAAAATGCCTTCGAAGTGTTGCCTGGGTGCATTTCAGGCATGACGAACCTGATCGAGCTGAGGGCATCGGACAATCGGCTGACGTCGCTCCCGGATTCCTCGGGCGTTTGGCGCGCTTGCGAGAGCTGACCTGAGAAAAAAGGACTCGCTACCGGAGTCGATGGGACACTGCAAGAATTGCGGCAGATCGATCTGCGTGGCAACCCTCTGACGCATCTGCCGGCGGCCATCGCAGCACTTCCTCGACTGGAGAAACTCGATTTGCGATGGGTGAACATGCCGCCGCCCCTATGGATCGCGAATCTCGAAGCGCGCGGCTGCGTGATGTACCGCTGAGATGCGCATCACCCGCCGAGCCGTTCTACAAAGCACCGTTCTGCAAGCGTCACTTTTCGCGCAGGGCATGGCCACGCGTAACATCCAACCGCAACCTCGCGGCAAGCGATCTGGTCTGCCATTCGACGCGAAGTTCACCGACATCGCGCATCAGGCCGGTCTAACTGCTCCCAGCATTTATGGAAGCATCGACGCGAAGCGTCACATTCTCGAAGCCGTCGGTTGCGGTATCGCGTTCTTCGATTACGACCACGATGGCTGGCTCGACATTCTGGTTCTCGGCGGCACGCGCTTCGGTTCGCCCTCCTCCTGCAGGAGCCGGCAACCGGCTGTACAAGAACAATCGCGATGGAACGTTCCTGGACGTCACTACGAAATCCGGTCTCGCGCGTCCCGGTTGGGTTTCGGGTGTGGCCATCGGCGATTACAACAACGATGGATTGGATGACCTGTTCCTCACCTATTACGACCAAAACGTGCTCTTCCGTAACAACGGCGATGGCTCGTTCACCGACGTCACGCGTGAAGCCGGCTTGATGCTGGCCAAGCCGCACTGGAGCACTGGCTGCACTTTTGTCGACTACGATCGCGACGGTCACCTCGATCTTTTCTTCAGCACCTACGTCGATCTGGACACCGGCATGAAGATGCCGAGCGGCTGCGATTGGAAGGGAATTCCCGTACATTGCGGCCCGCGCGGGCTTCCCAAGGGGCGCTGCTATTTGTTTCACAACGACGGCCGCGGGCACTTCACCGACGTCAGTAAGGAAGCCGGCGTGGACTCGGGCCGGGTGTACGGACTCACCGCCGTGGCCGCGGATTTCGATAACGACGGCTGGCCCGATATTTATGTGGCCTGCGATTCCACGCCCAGCCTCTACTACCGCAACCGGCACGATGGAACTTTCTCCGAAGAAGGCCTGGAGCGTGGCGTGGCGTTGAGCGAAGACGGCGGCCAACAAGCCGGTATGGGCCTCGGCATCGGAGATTACAAGCTGGATGGAACACTCGGCATTTTGAAAACGCACTTCGCCGACGACACCAGCGTCCTCTATGAGAACAACGGAAAAGGTGAATTCGCGGACGTAACCCTGAAGTCGGGCCTCGGCGTGGAGACCCGCTTCGTTTGCTGGGGCGCTGGAATTGTAGATCTTGACAACGACGGCTTGCCGGATCTGTTTATCGCGGCCGGTCAGGTTTATCCGGAGCTCGAAAAGCAGGCGCCGCTGTTCCCCTACAAGAATCCGCGCATTGTGTTCCGCAATCTTGGCGGCGGCAAATTCGAAGAATTATTTGACGAAGCCGGACCGGCGATTGCCGCGCCGCACTCCAGTCGCGGATGTGCATTCGGCGATTTCGACAACGATGGCGACATCGATATCGTGATCATGAACATGAACGAGCCGCCGTCATTATTGCGCAACGACAATCATGGTCCAAACCATTGGCTGAAGGTCCAGCTGGAAGCCGTCACTTCCAATCGAAGCGCAATTGGCGCCCGGGTGATCGCGCGTTACGGCGAACGCGAACAAGTTCAGGAGGTGATGAGCCAGTCGAGTTTCCTTTCGGTTAATGATAAGCGCCTGCATTTTGGGCTAGGTGCTGCGACGTCCGCCGGCCTGGAGATCCGCTGGCCAAATGGCATGAAGCAAAAGTTCTCTGGCGTTCCGGCCAACCACCTGGTTCTGATCCGGGAGGGCGTTGGAATTGTGGCGACGCGAAAGCCCCCGTTTAAGGCATGAGCTATTCGCGACGCAACTTGATGATCCGTGGCTTAGCCCTTCCGTTCCTCGGCCGCCTCGGCGCTCAAGAAACGCCACGCGCCCAAGAAACGCCGCTAGTGGATGCGGCATTCCACCTCCATCCGCGATACCGTGCGCAAACTGCTCTCGACGCCACGCTGCTGAAAACCAACGCCGGGCTCGATGACTTTATCACCGAAAAGTTTCATGACCAAATTGCATCGATTCTCGGGCAGTGGCGAGTGAATCTGGTCGATTCCATAGAGAAAGCTCTTGCGCCCGGCTTTCTGGGAGCGTCTCCGCAGCCGGCTGAATCGCGAATTGTTCGCCCAGGTCCAGCACTCGAAGTTCGCCGCATCACTTTTTCTCCACAGCCCGCTCTGGGACGCGAGGCGTTTCTCCAGCAATTGCGATCCTCTCTCGGAGATCTATCTAAAATCCAGACCGCTGAGTTCCAGGTCACCGGAATCGATGCGCAGCCCGGCGGGGCCTTGCGAACGCGCGTCCGCTACGAACTTGTCGGCACAGGCTGAGAACTTCCATCGCGAACAGCGCGTGGGCTGGTGGAATCTGGAATGGGAAGCCGTGCCGTCGGCTCAATATCGTTTGCGCAGCTGGCAGGCCACGGAGGAGACGCGTAGCAGATCCGCCAAACCTTGGTTCGCGGACATCGCGCCGCAGGTTTTTGCCAGCGCTTCTTCCTACTCCGATCAGCTCCTGCATGGTGTCGACTACTGGCGCACGGTTCTCGACGGAGCATCCGGCATCGATGTCTACGGCCACAACGGCGTTTCGGTTGGCGACATTGACGGCGACGGGTTCGACGATCTTTATGTTTGCCAGCCCGCCGGCCTTCCCAATCGGCTTTATCGCAATCGGGGAGGTGGAACCTTCGAGGACATCACCGAGACTTCCGGAGTCGGACTGCTCGAAAATACGGCCTGCGCGATTTTCGCCGACTTTGACAATGACGGCCGGCAAGACTTGATTGTCGTGCGCGCCAATGGCCCTCTATTGTTCTTGAACCAGGGCGGCGGGAAATTTCGTCTGAAGCCCAACGCATTTCAGTTCGCCAAGCCTCCGCAAGGAACTTTCACGGGCGCGGCGGCCGCAGATTATGATCGCGATGGCTGGCTGGATATTTATTTCTGTCTTTACGCCTACTACCAGGGCGCGGATCAATACAAATATCCCAGTCCTTATTACGCGGCAGAGAACGGGCCTCCCAATTTCATGATGCGCAACAATCGCGACGGAACTTTTCGCGACGTTACCGCCCAGTCGGGTCTCAACCAAAACAACACGCGCTACAGCTTTTGCTGCGGTTGGGGCGACTACAATCGTGACGGATGGCCCGACCTCTATGTCGTGAACGACTTCGGACGCAAGAATCTTTACCGCAACAATGGCGACGGTACTTTCACCGACGTCGAGCAACAGGCGGGCGTTGAGGATGTGGGCGCGGGTATGGGCGTGTGCTGGTTCGATTACGATAACGACGGCGCCGAAGACCTCTACGTCGCGGATATGTGGACCGCGGCCGGTGAGCGCATCTCCACGCAGGAGATCTTCCAGCAGGACGCAACCCCGGCCAACCGCGCGCTGTATCGCAAACACGCCATGGGTAACTCGCTATTCCGAAATCGCGGCGACGGAGGATTTCAGGATTCGACCGCGATGAGTGGCACTGGAATAGGCCGATGGGCGTGGTCGAGCGACGCCTGGGATTTCGATCATGACGGCTTTCCCGATCTCTACATCGCCAACGGAATGCTTTCCGGCCCGGTACGCGAAGACCTGAACAGTTTCTTTTGGCGCCAGGTGGTTGCCAATTCACCGGACACAGGCAAGCCCTCACAGGATTACGAACTGGGTTGGAACGCCGTCAATGAGTTGATCCGCGCCGACTACACGTGGAGCGGATACGAGCGCAATGTCTTCTACGCGAACAATCGCGATGGGACGTTTTCCGATGCTTCCGGCGCCGTGGATCTCGATTTCCTGGAGGATGGACGGTCGTTCGCCTTGGCCGATTTCGATCATGACGGCCGGCAAGAAGTTTTCCTCAAGAACCGCAATGCTCCGCAATTGCGCGTGCTGAAGAACGTTGACGGACGAACTGCCGCCGTCCATTGCGTTTCGGCTGCGCGGCACCAAGAGCAATCCCGATGCGATCGGCGCGACTATCGTGGTCGGAGCCCAGACTCGCATGCTGCAGGCGGGCTCGGGATTTCTTTCGCAGCACAGCAAGGATGTGTTCTTTGGACTGGGGCAGACCAAAGGGCCGGTAAGCGCGACGATCCGCTGGCCGAGTGGATTGGCGCAGCAACTCCATGACCTCCCGATCAATCACCGCATCTGGGTGGAAGAGGGCGCTACGCCATCGCGTATCGAACCGTTCAAAACATCTCAGCCCCTATCGGTCCCCAAACCGCAGGCGGCCGAAATTGTTCCGGCAACGGTTGAGACCTGGCTGCTGGTGCCCGTTCCTGCGCCCGATCCCTCGCTTCCTAAAGGCAAGCCGTCCCTTCTTCAATTAACATTCGATCAGGAACGCCAGGTGATGTCCGTCAATGCCGACGTCGCCGGCGTCTATAACGTCCTATATCGCTACCTGTTTGACCGGCATCGCGATCTCACGTTACCGACGTCATTCTTAATCGATGCTCAGGGGAACATCGTCAAGGTTTACCAGGGGCCGGTCGATCCGCGGCTCATCGAGGAGGATTTCAAGCGCATTCCTCAAACTGCGGAACAGCGGCTAGCCAAGGCGTTGCCCTTTTCGGGCAATGGTGAAACCTATGATTTTGGGCGCAACAATCTATCGCTCGGCTCGGCATTCTTTCAACGCGGCTACTATGATCAAGCCGCAGCGTTTTTCCAACTTGCTCTGCGCGACGATCCATCCAGTGCGGAGGCTCACTACGGGATTGGAAGCGTCTATTTGAAGCAAGACAAGGAACGCCGACGCGCGAGCGAGTTTTGAGCAAGCTTTGAAGCTGACTGCAAGTTATCCCGATACCGGACCAAACGCCTGGAACAATCTCGGACTTCTGGCTACGCGCGAAGGGCGCATGGCCGATGCGATCGGGTATTTTCAAGAGGCCCTCCGGATCAATCCCGATTATTGGATCGCCCTCGAGAACCTGGGGAACGCGTATCGGCAACAGAAGCGCTGGGATGAAGCACGCGCGACTCTAGACCGTGTCGTTGCCGCCAGACCGAAAGACGCGGAGGCGAACTATAGCCTGGCGATGGTTTATGCGCAGACCGACGACACCGACCGCGCCTATCAGTATTTGCAAAATGCTTTGAAACTGCGCCCCGCATATCCGGAGGCTCTGAATAATCTCGGTGTTCTATACCTGCGAACCCGCCGCAGAGATGACGCGGTGGCTAAGTTCGAAGAATGTATCCGGGTGGCGCCGGGCTTCGATCAGTCTTACTTGAACCTGGCCCGCGTGTACAGCCTGGAAGGCAATCGCGACAAGGCTCGCGCCGTGCTGCTCGACCTACTCAAGCAACATCCCGGACACCCGCAGGCTCAGCGGGCGCTCGATGAGTTGCGTTGAAGTTCACTCCGGATTTCCGTCCAAATCTTGAAATACAGCCACTCTTCCGATGGATCGGGATCCTCAACATGATCGGGCATTAAAACCAGGTCTCCAGTCTGCAGAAGAATCTCGCGCACCTTCGGATTCTGTTCCAGCTTGGCCCGCATCGCCCCAATCACTAAGCGGTAGTGCTCGGCCCTGGTCTTCGAACGGTACTGCATCCTCTTGCCCTCAAAGGTCACCCAATCGATCCCCATCTTCCGCATGTTCGCCTCGCCCGCATCCCCGGCGTCCTTAGCATCGAACGCGGTCATCTGAACGACCTCGGCGCGCGTGTGCGGCCACTTGATGCCGGGCGCCTTGGCGCGAGGATCGTCGGGACCTTCGGGATAGAACATCATCTGCCAGAACCCTTCTACGCTCGCGTAGCGCTGGCCTCGAAACGTAAATGGAGTCGCCGCGAAGTTGGACAGTATGCCAAGTTCGTTGCGCTTAGAGAGAATCACCTGCCCAGGTTTAGCCGCTTGCGGGAGTATTTCCCACCATGCCTTCTGGTCTTCCGGAACCGGAGTCCACCAGTGGGCCGGATATGGTTTCTGCGCGCCGGCTGCGGCGCTGAAAGCGATCATGAGCAATAATGTTGAGATCCGCATGCCTCGTCCCATTATCATCGACACCGATCCTTCGCCGGACGATGCCGTCGCCTTCCTCACCGCTCTCGCGTCGCCGGAGGAATTGGAGGTCCTCGCCATAACAACCGTCGCGGGAAATGTTCCGGTGAATCTCACTTCCAAGAACGCCCGCAAGGCCCTGGAGTTGGCGCGCAAGACCGAGACGCCGGTCTACGCGGGCGCAACCGCGCCATTGTTACGACCGTTAGTGACTGCCGAGGTTGTACATGGTAAGACTGGCTTCGATGGATATGACTTGCCGGAGCCAACTACACCTCTCGCTGCGGGATTCGCGCCCGACGCCATCGTCGATCTGGTGATGCGCCGACCAAGCGGCGAAGTGACGTTATGCTGCTTGGCCCCGCTGACCAATGTCGCGCTGGCGATGGCGAAGGAGCCGCGCCTGGCCGGACATTTGCGCGAGATCGTGATCATGGGCGGCGCGTTCTCGGAGGGTGGGAATATCACACCCGCAGCCGAGTTCAACATTTACGTGGACCCGGAAGCTGCGTCGCGCGTGCTCCGATGCGGAGCGCCGATTACGATGATCCCTTTGGACTGCACGCACCAGGCGCTCACCACCGCGCCCCGCTTGGAGAAGCTTCGGAGCATCGGCACTCCAGTAGCCGAGGCGTTCTATCATCTTCTGAAGTTCAACAAACTCTTCGACGAGGGCAAGTACGGATGGGAAGGAGGCCCTTTGCACGATGCGACGGTGATCGCGTATCTGCTGGCCCCGGAGATCTTCTCGGGTAGAAAAGTGAATGTCGAAGTGGAGTGTTCGAGCGCGCTAACGTTAGGTATGACGGTTGTGGATTGGTGGGGTGTGACGGCCAGGACGCCCAACGTCCATTTGCTTCGGAACCTGGATGCGGACGCCTATTTCGATTTAGTGATTGGTCGCCTGGCTCGCCTATGACTAAATGTCTCATGATTACCGGGGCATTGGCTTCGGCGCTGTTCGGCCAGAATCAGAGCTCTCAGGCGCCGCCTCAATATTTCGACGAGCCCAACTTCATTGTGGCTGGTGTCGCCGATCCCTCCGAGAGAGGCGGCCACGGATCCGATCCGGTGCTGCGCTCCGCCGAAACGCTTGCCAAGGAAACCGCTGCTCTTCGGACGGGCCTTTCAACGGCCGACGCAGAGGAGAAACAAGGGAACGCGCTGGAGGCGGCGCGCCAGTATCAGCATGCAGCGGAACTGGACCCCACCGAGTCCCATCTCTTCGATTGGGGCGCTGAGCTCCTAAAACATCGCGCTGCGGACCAGGCCGTCGATGTCTTTACCAACGGCCATCGCTTGTTTCCGCGCTCCACCCGAATGTTGCTGGGTCTCGCCGTGGCGCTGTATTCGCGCGGTTCCTACGATCAGGCCGAACAACGGTTCTTCGAGGCGGCAGACCTGGATCCCAGGGATCCGGCGCCTTACCTATTTTTGGGGAAGATATCGAATGGTCCGATCACGCATTCCGGGGGCTACGCCGAGCGGTTAGAACGATTCGCCCATCTTCACCCCGAGAACGCTTGGGCGAATTATTACTATGCCGCCACTCTCACACGAACATCGCCTAAAACTCGGGCGCTGCTCGAAAAGGCTGTCCATCTGGATCACAAACTCGGTGATGCATTTCTGCTGCTCGGAATTGTCTACGCCGATCAAGGGAATTGGACCAAAGCGATTTCTGCCTACCAAAGCGCGATCGAGGCCACTCCGCCGATGGAGGAAGCGCATTACCGTCTTGCGCAGGCCTATCGGAACACAGGCGAGCAGGCTAAAGCGCGAAAGGAAATCGAGCTTTATCAGCAATTGTCGCAGCAATCGGCGCAACAATTAGAACGTGAGCGCTCTGAAATCCAGCAATTTGTGTTTGGGCTGAAACGTCAGTGATGGGCGGACATTAGATTTACGAACATTTCGTAGAATTTGTCCTTATTTAAATCCACCTGGATCACAACTGGCTGCGCCGCGGTTTTTGGCTTGTCGCTTTCGGTCCAAGTCAGCGTGTTGCCGTATCCGGCGCCATGGTCGATGTCCACGCTCATGTACCTGGTCTCTTGTTGGGTGATCAGGGACGGGTCAATCCATGCGGCCGCTGCCAGTTCGTCCCACATGTAATCGTTGCCCTGGCCTTCCATATAGAAGCGCGCGATGTAATGCGCCAACGGAGTTCCGCTGGCATCAATGCGCTTGACCATTTGCGGTGACAGCCGGGTCTTGATCGAAATGTCGGTGGGCGTGCATGTAATCTTCCGCCAGGGCGCCCGTAACACGATGTGCGCGGCCTCCGGATCGAACCAGAAGTTGAATTCGTGGCGCGGATTGTTCGCGAACTCCGGATCGTTGGTTTGCGGATTCAAGCTGCCTCCCATGAAGACCAGTTCTTGTGCCAAATCGGCGAATTGGGGATCGAGTGAAATCGCCAGCGCGAGGTTGGTCATGGGAGCGCCTTCATAGATGGTGACTTCATGCGGATATTTGTGCACCATCCGTACCAGGAAGTGCGCGGCGGCTTCGTCCGCCGGCTTGGTAGTAGGTTGTCCTTCCGGCAGCGCGGGCACCACATATGGCTCATGCCACCAGCGCTGGTCCCAGGCTCCCGCATAGGCCTGCTTGCCGTCGCGGTCCAGCGAGTGAAGAAATTCTTCGCGAGTGTGCACCAAGGGAAACTCCGCGCCGCTCATTACGGGAATATCGCTGCGGCCCATGATCTCGAGCAAACGGAGCGTGTGAGCCATCTCTTCGTCGCGCCATTGGTCTCCGCTGGCGATGGTGATGCCCAACACTTCCACTTGTGGCGACTGGATCAACAGCGCCAGTGTCTGCATGTTGCTGCCGCCTGGGCCGGAACAATCTTCGTTGATAATGATCTTGCGGCGCGGCTGGCTCCACGCGACGGAACCCGCCAGCAGCAGCGCAATCGCGAGCCGCTTCATTAAGCCCAGTCTAGCTCAGGCTTCAAAAAGCCAGCTTGAGGGCGAACTGAACCAGACGCGGATTGTTCACCGTGTAATTGATCACGGCGAACTGCGGAGTATTGAAGTCCGCACCCGATCCAGTGTAGCCCGGAGCGCCGAACTGGGGATGATTGAATAGGTTGAAGAACTCGGCTCGGAAATCCAGCCGCCATCCTTCGCGTGGGAGAAAGTGCTTGATGACCGAGAAGTCCGTGTTTACGAAGCCCGGGCCGGCACCCGGCAGCGTTCGTGGTGCATTGCCAAGCTCGCCGGACGCCGGTTGCGAGAAACACGACGTATTAAACCACTCGGCTAGCGTGGGATGGCTTAATGTCGGATTGCACGTCATGTTCGGGCGAATCAAAGTGGAGTCATTTGAGTTCAGAAGACTAATTCCGGGCGCGTTGCTATCGATGTCGAAGATGGGAAACCCGGAGGTAGCGTGCTCAATTACGGTGGCTTCCCAGCCTCCGAGAATCGCGTTACCTGCCGCGTTCCAGTTGCTTCCCCATTTGCGGCCCTTGCCGAACGGCAGGTCATAGATGATGCTCGCGGTGAAATTGTGATTAAGATTGATCTGCGAAAGTCCCCAGTCCAGGTTCTGCCAATTGGGAAGAGGGAAATAGGTGGCGCCGATGACAGTCGCTACGCCATCGGAAAAACCGGTGTCATAGGCACGCGAATAGGTATATCCGACGAGCGCGTATATCCCGTATTTCGCACTCTTAGTCTCGGCTTTGAGCTGGAGAGAGTTGTAGTGTGATCGACCAACATCAAAGATACTGTTTATCTCCGAACCCGGAAATTCCGACGCATAGGGCGCGGCGAAGGCCGAGCCGCCCGGCCCGCATCCCAAGGTGTATCCGGAGACCATGCCGCAGGCCGCGGGAGATCCCACATTGATGCTTTCTCCCGACTCCAGAATGTGAGAGGCGCGCGACCCCGCATAGCCGGCTGTCAGCACGATGTTTCCCGGGATTTGTTGCTCGACGTCAACATTAAACTGCTGAATTCGGCCCTGCTTAAAGTTGGTGGGCTGCGACCAGATGGTGCCGGTGAAATTGGCCGGGTTGGGCGGTGCACTGAAAGTTTGGAATCCGGCCGACATTGGACTGCTTCCAAACGCGTCCGACTCGGCATAATACGGTGGATTCATCCACAGCCCCTGTGCGCCTTGGTTCCAGGAGGAATCGTGGAAGATGGCATAGCCGCCGCGAAACACGGTGGTGTTGCCAAACGGCTTCCACGCGGCGCCCACGCGCGGCTCCAGTGCAGTCCAGTCCATCTGCACGCCGGCGCTCGATCCGGCATTTTGGCCCGCTACTAGAAACTTCCCAGTCGCCGGATCGAAGTCCGACAGGCGATCGTGAGCTTCACTTATGGGCGTCACCATCGCATAAGCGAGGCCAAGATTCAAAGTCAAACTCTTGCCCACTCGCCAGGTATCCTCGACGTAAGGCCGATACATTTTCCAGCGGCGGCCAGTGTTTCCGCCGTCGAACTCCTGATCGTGGGCGCCGAAGACGTACTGTCCCATCAGAAGATCCGCGGCAGCATCGCCCGATAAGCCCACCACCACCCAGAAGCCATTGGGAAAACCGACCGCAACCGTATTCATCTGATTCGCTCGAAAGCCCAAGCCCACCCGGATGTCGTGGTTGCCCCGAACCATGTCCAGCGAATCGGAGTATGTCCAAACATTCGTGCCGCCCACGAACGGCGTATAACCGCGGTCGCCGAGTGACCAATAGTTAATCATCTCAACTGATGTCAGACCGCAGCTACCGGCACCCAAGTTGGCGCCGGGAATCCCGAGCGCGTTCGATATGCAACTGCCGGTTCCCTGCGAAGTGATGTAATCGAAGACCCGATTAAATCCGAAGCTCATCTGATTCACCGTGTTCGGGGAAAAAAGGTGAGTCTCGGAGATGGCCGCATTGCGGGCATGATTGGCGATGCCTTGATTGCTGGCGAAGGCGTTCTGTTCAGCGAAACCGGGTGCGCCCCCTGGCACATAGGATGTCGCCTGATCGTAGCTGAAGCGCGCGAACAAGGTATCTTTGCTCGAGATGTTTTCGTCCACCCGGATGTCGAACTTTCCTTCATTGAGGGACCTCACGGGCTCGCTTGTGTAGTTGTAGTCGAGTGCGGGGTTATTGGCATTCGGCAGCGGATACAGATTAATCAGCTCCTGGCCTACCCGGTCGAACATACTGGACGGAATGATGTTGCAGGGCGTGCCGTTGCACGTGAAAGGGCTAAATCCAGCCGTGGGATTCACGAGCTGGGTAGTGTTCGGCTGGCCGAAGGCGTTGTCCGTAAAGTTGCCTTCGCGCATGGCTGCCGTCGGAACCAAGCCGGTGAACGGAATCCCGTGCCGCTGATATTTTTCCTCATAATCCATGAAGAAGAAGAGTTTGTCCTTCTTAATCGGTCCGCCGAAGGATGCGCCGAATTGGTTCAGATTGAACTTCTCGGTGTTGGTGGCGAAGAAGCTCCGCGCATCGAGATCGGTGTTGCGTAGGAATTCGAAAAGGCTTCCATGGAACTGGTTGCTTCCCGATTTGGTGGTCACCAGAACCGTAGGCCCGCCGCGGGTTCCCCATTCCGCGGAGTAGTTGTAAGTGAGGACTTTGAACTCCTGGATGGAATCGATCGAAGAGAGAATCGAAATCGCGCCGGCCGTCAGCTCATTGTTGTCGTTGCCATCCAGCAGCCAGTCGGTGCTGTTGGCGCGCGATCCGCCGACAGCTAGAGAGTAAGATCCCCGCGCCGATGCTTCGCTGCTCGGACCGCCGTTAAAAAAGCTGTACGGGTTGGTCTCCTGAGCCACACCCGGAGTCAACGTGGCGAGCTGCACGAAATCGCGTCCGTTCAAAGGCAGGTCCGCCACCTGCTGGGTCGTGATCACCTGACCGAGCGTGGCATCCGAGGTTTGGATCGACACAGCGGTCGCATTCACCTCAACGCTGCTTTGAACCGATGCCGGGTTCAGCTTAAAATCCAACTCGCGGTGCTCGTCTACCTGCAGCCGGATGTCGTCAGCCTTAGCGGTTTGGAAACCCTGGAGTTCCACCTGTACGGTGTAATTGGCCACGCCCAGCAGCGGAACAATATACTCGCCGCTTTCATTGGTGGTGGAAGTGCGGGAGAGTCCCGTGGCAGGGGCCGTGACGGTAACTTTCACGTTGGGCACGGCAGCACCAGAAGGGTCCGTCACCGTTCCTGAAATGCTTCCAGTGGCTTGTCCGTAAACGAGCGAAGCCCCTGCTAACGTGAGAAAACCAACAACAACTGCGCTGGACCACAATTTGATGAGCATTCAATCCCTTTGAGGCTGAACGCACAAAGTTCAGTCTTCTATCCGGCAGCAACACACCCGAGCGGATTAAGTAAGTTTTGCCCGTTTTCATGAGTTTGTCAAGGAAAAACAAGCTCATTTCAAAACGGTTACGGGTGATCGTAGGTACGTTGACGAACCACGTTCTTTCCAGCGCTCTTCCGCATCGCGAACCAATAGGTCAGCGACGCAACCAGGAATCCGACAAACCAGGCGTAGTCATAGAGCCAGCGCAGCGGAGGAACCAGTAGGCCAATCAACGCCACCACCACGCCGGCCGCGAGCGCGACGATGGCGCGATAGTTTACGCCGCTTCCGTAGCGATAAATGCCCACCGGGTTGTAGAGTTCGCCCACGTCGAGATTGGTGTGGCGGAGGAGAAAATAGTCCGTGATCATAATTCCCGCGATAGGGCCTAGCAGGCCCGAGTATCCGACCAGCCATCCGAAAATATAGCTCTGAAAATCCGTGAGGAGCTTCCAAGGCATCATGAGCACGCCCACTACGCCTGTGATTATGCCACCGGTGCGGAACGAGATCAGACGTGGATTCAGGTTGGAAAAATCGTTCGACGGCGAGACCACGTTGGCCGCGACGTTCGTGTTCAACGTGGCCACCAGCAGCGCGACCAGAGCGATAGAAGCGATCACCGGCTCGTGAAAGCGCGCCAGCAGCGCCACGGGATCCCAGATGGCCTGTCCAAAAAGGATGACCGAAGCCGATGTCACTGCGACGCCGATGAAAGAGTAAATTGTCATGGCGGGCGGAAGTCCCAGCGCCTGGCCGATCATCTGCGCCTTCTGCGATCGGGCGTAGCGGGTGAAATCGGGAATATTCAGCGCCACCGTGGCCCAGAAGCCCACCATTCCGGTCAATGATGGAATAAAAAAGCGCATGAACTCGCCGGTAGTTTGGAACTTACTCGGCGTGTGCAACACCGGACCGAGTCCGCCGGCCTTGCGTGCGATCCACCACAACAAAAGCAAGCCCACTGCCAGCATGAACGGCGCGCCGATGCCTTCGAGATACTTGATTGTGTCGATGCCGCGCCAGATCACCGCCATAGTCAGCAGCCAGAACAAATAGAAACAGATCCAAGGGGCCCATGCATTCGAAGCCACGGCCGGCCACAGCACTTGGAGCATCGTATAGATGGCTTGGCCGCCGATCCAGGATTGAATGCCGAACCATCCGCAAGCCACCAGCGCGCGCAAAACGGCGGGTACGTTCGCACCGCGCACTCCGAACGAAGCTCGCACCAGGACTGGAAATGGAATGCCATACTTGGCGCCCGCGTGCGCGTTGAGGATCATCGGGATCAGAACGATGACGTTGCCCAGCAAAATTGTGCCGATGGCCTGTTTCCAGCTCATGCCACCGGCGATCAGTCCGGAAGCCAGCATGTACGTGGGAATGCAGACACTCATGGCGACCCAGAGCGAGGCGTAGTTATAAATGCCCCAGGTGCGCTTCTCCGCTGGCACGGGTGCAAGGTCCTTGTTGTAGAGGCTCGACTCGCGCTGATGGAGTTTGGAGTCTTGGGCCGCTAGGTCCATGCTCCTCCTCGTGCCGCCCGTCGCAAGTAATGCCCGCGGCCAACGCGTCCGACATATCGTCCGTACTCGACAATCAATTCGCCTCGCGAAAACACCTGGCGCGCATTGCCTTGGACTTTGAAGCCTTCGAACATCGAGTAATCGCAGCGCATATGGTGCGTTTTGGCGCTGATGAGATGCTCGGCTTTGGGATCCCACACCACGATGTCGGCGTCGCTTCCCGCCGCTATCGCGCCTTTCTTGGGATACATGCCGAAGATGCGCGCCGGCGCGGTGGACACGATCTCAACAAAACGATTCAGCGTGATCTTACCGGCGCTGACTCCGTAATGATGCAAGAGCTGAAGTCGATTCTCGATGCCCGGGCCGCCGTTGGGGATCTTGGTGAAATCGTCTTTGCCTAGAGATTTTTGATCTTCAAAACAGAATGGGCAGTGGTCGGTGGAGACCACTTGTAAGTTGTCGCTCTGCAGGCCGTCCCACAACTTTGGAAGATTCTGCTTCTCGCGCAGCGGCGGCGTGAAGACATACTTTGCGCTCTCGAAGCCTGGCAGATTCATGTCGTCGATGGAGAGCAACAGATACTGCGGGCAGGTTTCGGCGAACGCGGGCAAGCCGCGGTCTCTAGCTTCACGCACCTGATTCAGAGCGTCTTCCGATGATAGATGCACGATGTAAATTGGAACGCCCGCCATCTCCGCCAGCGCGATGGCGCGATGCACGGCTTCGGCTTCAGCCAGCGTGGGGCGGGTGAGCGCGTGATAGATGGGCGCCGTCTTGCCTTCGGCCAGTGCCTGCCGCACGATTACGTCGATGACGCTGCCATTCTCGGCGTGCATGCAGATTAGAGCGCCATTTTTGGCCGTCTGCTTCAGGGCGCGAAAAATTGTGGCGTCATCCACCATGAGCACGTTCGGATACGCCATGAAGAGCTTAAAACTGGCCACGCCTTCGCGCACCATGTCGTCCATGTCTTCGAGGCCAGAGTCGGGAAGATCGGTAACGATCATGTGCAGCCCATAATCGATGCACGCCTTGGATTCTGCCTTCTTCCACCAGGTATCCAGTGCGTCGCGCATCTTGGTTCCGCGCGCTTGGATGGCGAAATCGACGATGGTGGTGGTACCGCCGATAGCCGCGGCCCGCGTCCCGGTTTCGAAGTCGTCGCTGGAGGTTGTGCCGCCGAACGGCATATCGAGATGGGTGTGCGCGTCGATGCCTCCGGGCAACAGCAGCATGCCGGTGGCGTCCAGTATTTCATGGCCGGGCTCGGCCGCGATGCCGGGACGTACGTCCTTGATGATCGCGCCCTCGATCAACACGTCCGCCGGGAGGGTCTTGTCCGCGGTTACAACCGACCCATTACGAATGAGGAGTGCCATTCACCAAATCTTCCCAGGTCTCGCGCGGCAAGTGATTGTCCACGCGCTCCATCGTGATGCAACCATCCACGGGACATACCAGTGCACAGAGATTACAGCCTACGCACTCCTCTTCATCCACTCGCGGCACGCGCGTAACTGGAGCCTTCGACACCGCTTCTCCATCTAGCTTGGGAATCGGCGTCATCGAGATCCGGGCGCGGCTGGCGGCTTCGATCATGGGCGGCGTGGCGTGGGTTCCATTCAAATGAATACACTGATGCGCACCATCCCAACAGGCGATGTAGCAAAGCTCGCAGCCGATGCACTTCTCGGCATGAATGCGCGCCACGATCTTGAAATTCAAATTCAGGTGATTCCAATCGGTCACCTTCGGCGCGCTCAGCCCGCGAAAATCTTCTATCGTGCTGAAGCCTTTTTCGCGCATCCAGTTCTGGAGGCCGTCGATCATGTCTTCGACGATGCGATACCCGTAATGCATCGCCGCAGTACACACTTGCACCGTCCCGCAGCCCAGCAGAATAAACTCCGCCGCGTCGCGCCAGGTGCCGATGCCGCCAATCCCCGAGATCGGGAGCCTCGATGCCTCGTCGTTCTGAAGCTGATGCACCATGTTTAGCGCGATCGGCTTCACGGCGGGGCCACAGTAACCGCCGTGCGAAGACAATCCATCCACATTCGGCCTCGGCTCCAAGGTATCCAGATCGATTCCAGTGATCGAGTTGAGGGTGTTGATGGCCGACAGCCCGTCGGCGCCCGCTCGCTTGGCTGCGCGCGCAATCTGGCGAATGTCGGTGATGTTGGGCGTCAGCTTAACCAGCACGGGTGTCCGCGCCTTCTCTTTCACCCAGCCAGTGATCATCTCGGTGTACTCAGGCACTTGGCCGACAGCGCTCCCCATGCCGCGCTCGCTCATTCCATGCGGGCAGCCGAAGTTCAGCTCCAGGCCGTCGGCGCCCGCGTCCTCGGATCGCTGCACGATGTCGTGCCAGGCCTCGCGCGTCGACTCCACCATCAGTGAAGCGATTACAGCGTGCTTCGGGTAGCGCTTCTTCACCTCGGCGATTTCGCGCAAATTGGTTTCGATGGGCCGGTCCGAAATCAGTTCGATATTGTTCAAGCCCATCATGCGCTGGCCGTTCCAATCGACCGACGAATACCGCGAAGACACGTTCGTGATGGGCTCGCCGATGGTCTTCCAAACCGCGCCACCCCAACCGGCGTCGAAGGCGCGCATCACTTGTTCACCGCAATTAGTAGGCGGCGCGGAGGCCAGCCAGAAAGGGTTGGGGCACCGAATGCCACCCGCGAACGTCGTTGACAGATCAGGCCCGGAGCCGTCAAGCCCGGAGCCGTTAAACATGGCTCGCCTCAAACGATTTCGCAATAGCCACGGCGGCGCGCTTTCCATCCGCCACTGCATCCACCACCTCGCGTCCTCCGTTGACGCAGTCGCCGCCGGCATAGTATTTCGGGCCACGGCTTCGCTCCAGCAACGAGACCAGCGGCGCTTGCCCGATCGCCGGGATCACCATATCGCAAGGCAGATCAAAATTCGAGCCGGGAACCGGCGTGGGTAAAGCACCGGTGTCATTATTCATCCGCACGAACTCCACCGACGCTATGCAGCCCGTCGCCTCATCGGTGTAAATGGCCACCGGTTGAGCGAGCCACTCAAAATTAACGCCCTCGTGCTTGGCGTGCTCATACTCGAAGCCGAAAGCGGGCAGCTCGCGCTCGGTCCGGCGGTACACTATGGTGACGTGAGCAGCCCCCATGAGCCGAGCCGCGTTGGCGGCATCGATAGCCGTGTTACCCGCACCCACAACCACAACATTGTTCCCAACAGCGAGCTTGCCCGCCGTTTTGTATCTTGCGATGAATTCCAGCGCATCGATGACGTCGGGATGATCCGCGCCCGGAATGCGCAATTTATGCGTGGCGCCCAGGCCGATTCCTATGAAGATCGCGTCGTATTCCCGTTCCAGGGCGCCAAGGTCGTGTTCGTGCTCAATGGAAACCCCGAAGCGGAACTCGACGCCCAGCTCGGCGATCATGGCAACCTCGCGAAGACTGTCCGGCGCACGCAATTTGTACTCCGCCACTCCATAGGTGTTCAAACCTCCGGGCAGACCGCGCCGCTCGAGCACGGTGACTGCGAAACCCAGCTGGGCAAGTTCTGCCGCGCAGGCCAGCGACGCTGGACCGGCTCCGATGCAGACGATCCGCTGACTGCGCTTCCGGCTCGATTTGGTGGGCAGCCGCGCGCCCCGCTCCAAGAAATGTTCCATCGCGTGTCTTTGCAGGCGTCCGATCGCGATGGGCTGCTTGTTGTAGCGCAGCATCACACAGGCGCCTTCGCAGAGTACTTCCACGGGACAGACGCGCGAACAACTTGCACCCAGGACGTTGGCGTCGAGAATGGTGAGCGCCGACCCCATCAAGTTTTGTGTCGTGATTTTCTTGATGAAGCGCGGCACGTCGATGTGCGTTGGACACGCAGCGGCACAGGGCGCGTCAAAGCAATTCAGGCAGCGATTGGCCTCGGTTAACGCCTCCTGCGAATTGAAGGCGGGATGCAGGTCGGGGAATCGGCGGGCGATCTCCGCGTTGTCGTGAAATTCGAACGGAACCGCCGCGACCATCCTCTAGGTCTACCAAACGAAGGACCTCTAGGTCCACCAAAGAAAGCCCGGTTCGTCCGTTGGCGGATACAATGTCCACATCAACCCATGAGTCTGGACCCAGAACAAACAGTCGCCGACCTGAAGGAATTGCGCGAATTGACCGGCGATGAGAATGGCGCGCAGCGAGTGGCGTGGACGGACACGTGGCTCAAGGCTCGCGAGTGGTTTCAGTCCAAGATCAAAAGCCTGCCGGTTCAGCATCACTACGATGCCGCAGGCAATAGCTGGACCACGCTGCCGGGCGCATCCGAGAAGACACTAATCATCGGCGGTCATCTTGATTCTGTCCCGAACGGCGGATGGCTGGACGGATGCCTGGATTTTTTGGCCGGTCTCGAAGTGCTGCGCCGTTTCGCGGAAGAATACGGGGGGCGCCCGCCCGTTACCGTCCGTCTAGTTGACTGGGCCGATGAGGAAGGCGCGCGCTTCGGCCGCAGTCTGCTGGGATCGTCCGCATTCGCCGGCACGTCTAGCATCGAAGCGGACCGCGGCCGGACCGACAAAGACGGCATCCGCCTGGAAGACGCGGTCAAGCGCTGCGGTTTCCCGATCGAGCGCTTTCCTGAGGCGGCCAGCGAACAGAAGAATGCGGCGGCCTACATTGAGTTGCACATCGAGCAGGGCCCAGTGCTGGAGAGCATGAATCTGCCGCTGGGGGTTGTGTTGGGAACGAAAGGCGTTGAGCGCCACGCCATCATGTTCTTCGGACAGGAGGCGCACTCGGGATCGACGCCGATGAATGCGCGCCACGACGCCCTGGCCGCTGCGGCGAAGCTGGCGCTCGAAATCCGCTCCATCGCCAGCAAACACAAAGACGCCGTTTGCACCATGGGCAGCGTCAAAACATTCCCGGGAATTGTGACGGCGGTGGTGGGGCGTTGCGAAGCCACGCTGGATCAACGCGACCTGGACGCGCAAATCCTGGCCAGCTATGTACCGCGAGGCGCAGGAAGCCAGCCAACGTTTTGCGCGTGAGGAAAAGTGTACGGTGGAATGGTCGCGCATCTGGAGCATCGAGCCGATCGCGTTCCATCCTGCGCTGCTCGGCTTCTGCGAGGAGGCTGTGCGCGAAGTCGCTGGCGCAGCGCATCACATGCCCTCCGGCCCGTTACACGACGCCGCGGAAGTTGCGCGCGCCGGGATTCCCTCGGTGATGATGTTCGTGCAGTCCCTGGGCGGAATCAGCCACAATAAGATTGAAGACACCAAAGAAGAGCACCTGGAGATGTCGGTGAAGGCTCTCGACCGGTTGGCCACGAAGGCCGCGCGCTGGATTCTCGATTCGGCAGCGTAAGCGCGGACCGCCCGCCTGGCAGTACGATCAAAGTATCAAGGTTGGGAAATGAAGGCCGCTACTAGCTCGCAATCACCGGGCTTCTTACTCAATAATCGCCCTATTTCCGCCCACGGCGTTGGCGTTCAGACCACGCTTCTCGATTACATTCGCTCGCAAGGACTCACAGGCGCGAAGGAAGGTTGTGCGGAAGGCGAGTGCGGCGCGTGCACGGTGGTTCTGGTGGCGGATCGAGCGGGCCGCAGTGAATACCGCGCGGTGAATAGTTGCCTGATGCTGGCGCCCATGGCCGCGGGGCACGAAATATATACTGTCGAATCTTTAGCGGCCGATGGGAAATTAGCTGAAGTTCAGCAGGCCATGGCCGCGGGTGGTGGCTCGCAATGTGGCTATTGCACGCCGGGCTTCGTGATGAGCTTGTTCGCGGAGCATTACCGGCCCGATCGCACCGGCCCTTGCGATCCCCACGAACTCGGCGGCAATCTGTGCCGCTGCACCGGCTATCGGCCTATTCGCGATGCCGCGCTGTCCCTGGGTCCTGCGCCCTCGGGAGATTTTCTCCACCGCCTGTCACGGCCAGCGCCGCGGCTTGGAGCAATCGAGTACGAAAGCGCGGGCGCCCGATTCTCGCGTCCTACGAGCATCGAGCACTGTCTGTCGATCCTGGCGGACGATCCCGATGCCCGGTTGATTTCCGGTGGCACGGACCTGGTAGTGGAATCGAATCTGCGCTCGCGACGCTGGTCTCATCTGGTAAGCGTTGAAGCAATCGCCGAGCTGCGCGAGTTTTCGGAGACCGCGAGTTCGATCATAATCGGCGCGGCGCTGCCGCTGAATGAAATCGCAATGCGCTGGAGCAAAGCGCCCGACGTATTTCTCAAATGGCTGCGGCTGTTCGCGTCACCTCCTCTTCGTAACCGGGCCACTCTCGGTGGGAATCTCGCCACTGCGTCACCGATTGGCGATGGAGCGCCCCTGCTGCTGGCGCTCGACGCAGGAGTGCAACTCGCGAGTCCACAAGGACGGCGAACGATTCCGCTGGCTTCGTTTTTTACCAGCTACCGACGCACGGCGCTTGCGTCGGACGAATTGATCGCGGCAGTCGAAATCCCTAAACCGCTCCCTGAGTTCGTCCGATTCTACAAAGTGGCCAAACGACGCATGGATGACATCAGCACTGTGGCTGCCGCCATGGCGATGGACTGGGATGAATCAGGCAGAATCTCGCGCGCCCGATACGCGTTTGGGGGCGTTGCGGCAGTTCCACTGCGCGCACTGAAGGCCGAAGAAGTGGTCCTCGGCCAACGTTGGAACGATGCTGCGGTAGAGCGCGTGCAAGCCGCCCTGGAGAACACTCTCGATCCCATCGGCGATCACCGGGGGTCGCGCCGAATACCGGCTGGCGGTCGCCAAGAGTCTGGTCGCCAAGTTCCTCTGGGAGCGGCGGGAGGCGGCTGCTTGAGAATTGCCGGAACCATCGCTGGACATCCGTTCCCGCATGAGAGCGCGCGAGAGCACGTGACGGGCGATGCTCTCTACACCGACGATCTACTACTGCGTTTTGCGCGCCCACTGCATGCCTGGCCAGTGATTGCGCCTCAAGCGCATGCGTTGGTCAAGGCTGTGGATTTTTCCTCCGCCCTCTCAGAGGCAGGCGTCGCCACGGTTCTCACCAGCGACGATGTTCCTGGCGAAGGCGATTCTGGATCGAACCGACATGATGAACCGCTCTTTCCCGACCGAGGTGATGTACCACAGCCAGCCGGTCGCCTGGGTCCTGGGCGAGACTCTCGAAGCGGCGCAGCGTGGCGCCTTCCGAGTATCCGTAGATTACGAACCGCTGCCGGCAATCCTCACGATTGAAGAAGCGATTGCGGCGGAGAGTTTTCACTCCGCTCCGCTGCGGCTGGCTCGGGGCGATGCGTCGGTGATTGAATCCAGCCCGCTGCATTTCGAAGGCGAACTAAAAATTGGCGGTCAGGAACATTTTTATCTCGAAACGCAATGCGCGATCGCCTGGATGGATGAGACCGGCGGCGTAGCGGCGCATTCCTCCACCCAACACCCCACCGAGACGCAAGAGGTGATCGCTCGCGTCCTGGGAATCCCACGCAACAAAGTGACGGTGGAATGTTTGCGCATGGGAGGCGCCTTCGGAGGCAAGGAAGTACAAGCGAATCCATGGGCTGCCATCGCGGCGTTGGGCGCGTGGAAAACCCGGCGGCCGGTGCGCGTCAGGCTTACGCGCGCCCTGGATTTTGCGCTCACCGGCAAGCGCCACCCGTTCCTGGCGCGCTATGCGGCGGGATTCGCCAAGGACGGCCGTCTCGAAGGTGTGCGAATCTCGCTCTATTCCGACGGCGGCTGGAGCCTGGACCTATCAGAGCCCGTGCTATCGCGCGCAATGTTCCACTGCGACAACGCCTATCTGCTCCCAGCGGCCGAACTCACCGGCCTGATCTGCCGTACCCATAAGACCTCGCAGACCGCTTTTCGCGGCTTCGGCGGCCCACAGGGCATGCTGGTGATCGAAGAGATTCTGGATCAGGCCGCGCGACGGCTGGGCTTGCCCCCGGAGATCGTCCGCGAACGCAATTTCTATCGCGAGGGCGACACCACGCACTATGGGCAGCCGGTGAAGGATGCTGGACGTATCGAAATCATCTGGAGCGGCTCAAGGAATCCAGCAGATTCGCCCAGCGGCGCGAAGAGATTGATGATTGGAACGCGCGACATCCGCACTCCAAGCGCGGCCTCGCCATTACTCCGGTGAAGTTCGGGATTTCCTTCACGGCTACGTTTTTCAATCAAGGCGCGGCGCTGGTGTTGATCTACCGTGATGGCAGCGTGCAGGTGAATCATGGTGGCGCGGAAATGGGACAAGGGCTGCACACCAAGATCCAGCAGATCGCCGCTGAGAGCTTGGGCCTCGATCTTGAAATAGTGCGCGTAATGCCAACCAGTACCGGCAAGATTCCAAATACGTCCGCGACCGCAGCCTCCGCTGGGACGGATTTGAATGGAGCGGCTGTGGCCGACGCCTGCTCTCAACTCCGCTGCCGCTTGGCCGAGGTTGCCGCAGTACTGCTGGGCTGCGACGTGACGGCAGTTCGTTTTTCACACGGCTCGGTTTTTCCAAACGGCGAGCAACAGCGCGCCATCCCGTTCGCGCGCGTTTGCGAGGCGGCCTATCGCCAGCGAATCCCGCTATTCGCGCAAGGCTACTACAGCACGCCCGATATTCACTACGATCCGCAAACCGGCCGAGGCGAGCCGTTTCATTATTTCGCCTATGCCGCGGCGGTCTCTGAAGTGGAGGTGGACGGCTTCACCGGCGACTATCGTCTCTTGCGAACCGACATCCTCGAAGACGTCGGCGATTCCGTTTCGCCGTTAGTGGATCGCGGGCAGATCGAAGGCGGATTCATTCAAGGCGTCGGCTGGCTGACTTTGGAAGAGCTGGTGTGGGATTCAAAGGGCCGCTTGGCCACCGCGGGAGCGTCCACTTATAAACTTCCGTCGTGGACCGAGGTCCCGGAAGTGTTCGAAGTCAACTTCCTCGAACGAGCCGCCGAGGCCGGCACCATCTTCGGCAGCAAAGCCGTGGGCGAGCCGCCATTGATGCTGGCGATCTCTGTGCGGGAAGCGATTCGCGATGCCATCGCTCGCGTTCGGCGCCGGCGGGCCAGTGTTGCTCGAGAGCCCCGCCACGCCGGAGCGCGTGTTCTTCGCGGTACAGCGGGCGCGAGCCGAGCGAGAAGCAGCGGTAACTTCGGTTGGTGCCACGCAGTGATTCCCGCGCCAGTGGGCGAACTGCTGCGCGCGCCCCTGTTTCACACGCCGCGCAATCCATTTCGAGATAGCAACGCGCTCGAAAGCTACTCCGATGGGGGCTTGCTGATCCGCGACGGGCGCGTGGCCGGCTGCGGCGATTACGCAGCTCTTCGCGACTCGCATCCGGAGGTTCCGACAGTGGATCTCCGCGGCGGGTTTCTACTGCCTGGCTTCATCGACACGCACATTCACTTCCCCCAATTGCGTGTGCTCGGCGGCTTGGGTCGGTCGCTCATGGACTGGCTGGAGCATTGCGCGCTACCGGAAGAGGCGCGGATGGTGGACGATTCCCACGCCTGCCGGGTAGCCCGTGGGTTTGTCCATGCGCTCGCCTCGCATGGCACGACGACCGCCTTGGTATTTGGCGCGCACTTTGCTCCGGCCACGGCTGCGCTTTTTGAAGACGGCAGAGGCGGCGGGGCTGCGCATTGCGGCCGGACAGGTGCTCTCCGACCGGCTGCTGCGTCCTGAGTTGCATCAAACACCGGAACGCGCCTATCGCGAGAGCAGCGAACTGATTCAACGCTTTCACGGGCGCGGCCGCCTAACATATGTCGTGACTCCGCGCTTCGCGCTCTCCACTTCCGAGGCCATGCTGGAAGTTTGCGCAAACTCTGCTGAGCGAGCACGAGGGGCTGCTCCTACAAACGCATCTCAACGAAAACCTGCAGGAGATCGCGGAGGTCGCGCGCCTGTTTCCTTGGGCGCCCGATTACCTGGCCGTGTACGAGCGGTTCGGACTCGCGGGCGCAAACGCGATCATGGCGCATAATGTTCATCCCACCGATTCCGAACTTGATCGCCTGGCTGCGAGCGGTGCAGCGATTGCGCACTGTCCGTCGAGCAATGCCGCTCTTGGCAGCGGCCTGTTTCCATTCAAGCGCCACATAAACGCAGGCGTACGATGCGCACTCGGGACCGATGTCGGAGGCGGCACCGGCTTTGGCATGCTCAAGGAGGGATTACAGGCGTACCTGCTGCAGCGAATCGCTCCAGACGGAATGCTACTGGATGCCGGCCATCTGCTTTACCTCGCGACGCTGGCTGGAGCTGAGGCGCTTGGGTTGAGCAATGAGACGGGAGACTTTCGGACGGGAAAATCCGCTGACTTCGTGTATCTTCGGCCACCTGCCGATAGCCCACTGGCTGCCGTTTTGGAACGCGAACAAGCTCCGGAGCGCATACTGGCCGCGATCTTTACACTTGCCGGCGCGGAGAGCGTGAGCGAAGTCCGCGTGGAGGGTTCCACCGTTTATCGTTCTGCCGCCGCGGAGGGGCAATGACGATTGCCGAGCTAAATCTGCTTGATCGCGCAGGTTTTGTCGAGGCCGTCGGCCGGATCTTCGAACATTCTCCGTGGGTGGCCGATCGCGCCTTCGATGCCCGGCCATTCGCTGGCTTAGATGCTCTGCTCGGCGTGATGACGGAACAAGTGGAGAATGCCACGTTCGCCGAGAGACTCGCTTTATTGAAGGCGCACCCGGATCTTGGCGCACGGGCGCGTCTGAGCCCGGCTTCCACCGGGGAGCAGGCAGGCGCTGGCTTGGACAGTTTGACGCCGGGTGAATTTGAACAGCTCCATCGCCTCAATGAGGCTTATCGTGGCCGATTCGGATTCCCTTTTTTGCTCGCGGTGAAGGGCAGCACAAAGCACGATATTTTGCGTGCGCTTCAGGCGAGAATAGAATCTTCGCCGGAGGATGAATACCGCGAGGCGCTCCGACAGGTGTATCGCATCGCAAGATTTCGACTGGAGGACATGATCGAATCGTGATAAGCCAATTTGCGAGCGGTTGGAAGCGAAACTACTACGGCAAGGGCGATGTCACGGTCTACCGTCTCAACCGGGACGGCAAGACCACGCCGGGCAGGAGTCCCGTGTTCGGCGCGAATATTACGATCCTGGTATACGGCGATGCGTTCTGGCCAACCTATACGACGGGTGACAACACGGGTTTGGTCGCCACGGATTCGATGAAGAATTTCGTTCAGCGTGAAGTGCTCAACTACGAAGGATCTGACCTGGAGGATTGCTGCCGCTTCCTGGGCGCAAAGTTCCTTGACACATATCCGCAGGTGGAAGGCGTGCAAGTGTCCGCTGTCGAAATTCCCTACGTGGCGGTACCGGAGAGCGATGTAGCGTTCACACCTGCGGGCCCGGATCGTGCGTGCGCGCGCCTGGAACTCGATCGCAAGGGAGTCGTAGAAGTTGCTTCCGGTATTCAAGGATTCAAACTCCTGCGATTAGGCGGCAGCGCATTTCACGGTTTCGTGCGGGACCAATACACCACTCTTCCCGACATCGCCAATCGCCCCTTGCACATGTGGCTTGATCTGGAGTGGCTGTACACGGAGTCTTCTGCCGCTTTCAGCTCCGGCGCCGTCACCGCAGCTGTTCGGCGCATTGTGCGCGAGGTATTCCATGGTTTCGAATCCGGCAGCATCCAGCAGGTGATTTATCAGATCGGCACGAAAATGCTGGCTGACATTCCCAGCATCGGCGAAGTGCATCTGGAAGCGAACAACCGGACCTGGGACACTATCGTCGAGCACGGCCAGGAACTCGGCGTCTATACGGATGCGCGCCCTCCCTTCGGCATTCTTGGCTTACGCTTGAAGAGATAACATGGCAAAGCTTTCGACGCACGTGCTCGACACTTCACGCGGCAAACCGGCGAAACATTTGAGCATCGATCTGTATTTTTGTCCAAAGGGCGAACGCCGGCTCGTCAAATCTGCTGTGACAAACGCCGATGGCCGCACCACTGAACCGCTGCTCTCGGGAGATCGCCTCGAAACTGGAATCTACGAATTAACGTTTCACGCTGGCGACTATTTTCGCGGCTCGGGCGTCCAACTTCCGAATCCACCATTCTTGGATGACGTGGTCGTCCGCTTTGGCTTAGCTGACGCGGCGGGTAACTATCATGTGCCGCTGCTTCTGAGCCCATACGGTTACACGACCTACCGGGGATCGTGATGAACGACGTTGTTGCACGGTGTCGTCTGCTTGCGCAAGCCACCGAAGAGCCCGGTTTCACTACGCGAACATTTTTGTCCGAGCCGATGCACCAGGTGCATGCTCATTTGCGCGGCTGGATGGAAATGGCGGGGATGAGTGTGAGCGTGGATCATGCCGGAAATCTTCGGGGCGTCTATCCATCGAACCAGTCGGACGCACCACGGCTCTTCATCGGATCGCACCTCGACACGGTCCCTCGCGCGGGAGCCTTCGATGGAATCCTGGGTGTCGTGCTCGGAGTCGCCCTGATCGAAAATCTCGCTGGCCGCCGCCTGCCGTTTGAGATTGAAGTAATCGGATTCTCGGAAGAGGAAGGCGTGCGATTCGGCATTCCTTTTATTGGAAGCCGAGCTTTCATCGGTGACATCGACGATCAGCTGCTTGAAACGATCTCGCCCGCAATCGCCGCGTTCGGTTTGGATCCGAAGCGAATCAACCAAGCGCGAGCCGGTGACGAGTCCCTCGGATACCTGGAGTTTCACATCGAGCAGGGCCCTGTGCTCGAAAGTCTCGACTTGCCGCTCGGCATCGTGGAAACGATCGCAGGCCAAAGTCGTTTCGATTTGATCTTCCAAGGCGCGGCGAACCATGCCGGTACGACGCCCGATGAATCTTCGACGCGACGCGTTGGCTGGCGCGTCAGAATGGATCGGCACGGTGGAGCGTGAAGCGCGAACGGTTCCAGGCGCGGTCGCAACCGTTGGCCGTGTGAACGTGTCTCCAGGAGCAAGCAACGTGATCCCAGGTTCAGTTAGCACCAGCTTGGACGTGCGGCACGCTAGCGACGACGTTCGTCACGATCTAGTAGCACGACTATTGCGATGCGCCGAGCAGCTCGCGGCCACTCGTTGCCTCACAGTTTCTTGGGAGCAGCGCCTGGATCAAGCGGCTGTCGCGATGGATCCGGATCTCATCGCAATGCTGGAGCAGCGCTGTCGCAGACGCTGGCCATCCGGTTCATCGCATGGCGAGCGGCGCGGGCCACGACGCCATGATTGTCGCTCGCCGCATGCCCACTGCCATGTTATTTCTGCGCAGTCCCGGCGGCATCAGCCATCATCCCGATGAAACAGTCCTAGAAACGGATGTTGCGGCCGCCCTGGAAGCCGGGATGCGATTTCTCGAAGCACTGGAGCGGCGCCATGCCTGACCTGGTGGTACGAGGTGACACGCAGGACATCGCGATTGAAGACGGCAAGATTGTCGCGATCGGCCCGGAGCTTCCAGGAGCCGCTGAAGAAATCGACGCGCGCGGATTGCACGTGTTTCCCGGGCTGATCGACGTCCACCTCCACTTCAACGAGCCGGGCCGCACGGAATGGGAAGGCGCCGCGACTGGAAGCCGAGCACTGGCCGCCGGAGGTGGAACGCTCTTCTTCGACATGCCGCTGAACTCGACGCCATGCACGGTCAATGCCGAGGCGTTCGATCGCAAGCGCGCCGCGCTGGCAGCAGTCATCCATCACGGACTTCGCTCTTTGGGGTGGACTGATTCCCGGCAACATTTCTGAGATGGCGGAGCTCGCCGATCGCGGCGTGGTCGGCTTCAAGGCGTTTCTATGCGATTCCGGATTGCCTGAGTTTCCGCGCGCCGACGATCAGACGCTGTTCGATGGACTACGCGAAGCAGCGCGGCTCGGTCTGCCGGTCGCAGTGCACGCCGAAAGCCAAGAGCTGACGCAAGGGGATCGCGGTAGCGTCAAGGCGTTTCTTGCCTCGCGGCCCGTGATCGCCGAGCTCGAAGCCATCCAGCGCGCTGCTTTGCTCGCTCGTGAGGCCGGCGCGAAACTGCATATTGTTCACATCAGCTCCGGGCGCGGCGTGGCGCTGGCTGCCGAGGCCCGCGCGCATGGAACCGATGTTTCCATCGAGACCTGTCCTCACTATCTTTTCTTTACTGAAGACGATGTGGAGCGGCTGGGTGCTGTCGCGAAATGCGCGCCGCCGCTGCGCGACGCCATCGAGCAGCGATGCTCTGTGGACGCAGCTGCTCGCGGGAACGGTCGACATCGTCGCATCCGATCATTCACCCGCGCCGCCGACATGAAGTCCGGCGATTTCGCACAAGCGTGGGGCGGCATCGCCGGGGTGCAGTCGACTCTTGCTGTCCTGCTCGATCGCGGTTATCACTGCCGCCAGCTTTCACTGGAACGAATCGCGTCGCTGATCGCGGCCGAGCCTGCCGCGCCGATTTCGGATTCCGGGGAAGGGCAGGATCGCCGTCGGCATGGACGCCGACCTGGCCCTCGTGGATATCTCTCGATCTGTCCAATTGCAGCCCGAACATCTGATGCAGCGGCACCCTCTGAATAACCCCTATCTCGGTTCCACTTTTCGAGGTTCCGTTGTGCGCACGATCCGTCGGGGAGAGACCATCTTTCCATCCGGCGAAATCGTCGCGCGGTCCAGCGGCAGATTCGTCCGGCCCAACTTATGCACCATTTAGGACAAACTCGCAGCGCTCATCGAGCCGACCACATTCTCCAGACGCCCGATACGTTCGTCCGCGCGCCGCTGCCAGGAATGCGAAAAGGCAACCGCGATTGTTCACGCCGCACCGGCGCGCGGCGCGCGATTCATGCAATATACGGCGGAATTCGAGACGGGTGGATCGCTTGGTCCGGCTTCGGTGCAACGATTCTTGTATGTGCTCGAAGGCGAATTGGAGATCAACGGCGCGTCCCTGAAACGTGGCGATTATGCATATGTTCCGCGTTGAGCACGCTGCAAGTGTTTCTGCCAAGACTGCCGCGCGAGCCGCTATCATCGAGAAGCCCTATCAGTCGTTGCCGGGCGTCTCCGCGCCAGCTTGCTTTAACGGCCGCGAAAGCGAAGTCGCCGCCAGCGCCTTTTATGGGAGACGACGCGCTCGAAGTTCGCCCGCTCCTTCCTGATGATCCATCCTTCGACTTCGCAGTCAACACGATGACCTTCCTTCCCGGCGCGACGTCTGCCCATGGTTGAGATTCACGTGATGGAGCACGGCCTGTTGATGCTCGCGGGCGGCGGCATCTATCGCCTCGGCGATCATTGGTATCCGGTGGCCGAAGGTGATTTCATCTGGATGGCGCCGTACTGTCCGCAGTGGTTCGGAGCGCTCGGAAAGACTCCCGCGAAATACCTGATCTACAAAGATTGGAATCGCGGACCGCAGTGAAACTGGACATCGACCAAAAGCGACTGGCGACCGAGCTAGACGCACTGGGCGCGATCTCCCAGGAAGTTCCGCCCGTCGTCACTCGCGTTGTCTTCACGGAAGCCGACGTGCGCGGCCGTGAATACGTGAAGGACCTATGCCGCGAAGCCGGGCTCACCGTTCGCGAGGACGCGGTGGGCAACACATTCGCGCGTTGGCCTGGCGAAGATCCAGATCTCGCGCCCGTAGGAACCGGTTCCCACATCGACGCGATTCCCAACGCCGGGCGTTTTGACGGAACCGTGGGAGTGCTAGGCGGTCTGGAAGCGATCCGCGCATCGATGCGCGCCGGTTACCAACCGAGGCGGCCGATCGAGCTTATCGATTTTCACGTCCGAAGAACCCACGCGATTTGGAATCGGATGTCTCGGAAGCCGGCTTCTGTCCGGCCTGCTGGACCCCGTCACTGCGGGTCAATATAAAGATCGCGACGGTGTCACCCTGGATGATGCCCGATCTGCGGCAGGTTTCCATGGCCCATTGTCATCCGTGCGCCTGGCGCCGGGATATTATTCCGCCTTCGTTGAAATGCACATCGAACAAGGACCGCTTCTGGAGCAGCACAACATGCCGCTGGGGGTGGTCACGGCGATCGCCGCGCCTGCCAGCTTCAAAATAAGCATCGAAGGCGAGGGCGGTCACGCCGGAGCGGTGTTGATGCCGGATCGCCACGATGCTTTCGTCGCGGCTGCCGAGATCGCCTTGGCGGTGGAGGCGAGCGCACTCTCCAGCGGCTCCCGCGATACCGTTGCAACCGTCGGCGTATGCGAGCTTTTCCCGGGCGCAGTCAACAGCATCCCCAGCCGCGTGCGGATGGAAGTGGATGTTCGCGATATCGACGAAGCCCGCCGGGATTCCGTATTGCGAAAAATCGAGCAGACCTGCCAGGATGTCGCGCGCATGCCGTGGCGTCCAAGTCAAAGTGGAACTCGTCAACGCCGATCCGCCGGCCCAGTGCGCTCCGCATGTTGTGGACGCGCTTATCAAATCTTGCGATAGGCACCATCTGCAATTCGAACGGATGATCAGCCGGGCGTATCACGACTCGCTTTTTATGTCGCGGATCGCGCCTACGGCAATGCTATTTATTCCGTGCCGCGGCGGCGTGAGCCATCGCCCGGATGAATACGCTTCGCCCGAGGCAATCGCGCAAGGTACTCTCGTCTTGGCTGAGACTCTCGCTCTGTTATCCGACCACTAATCGCCTCCGCCAGGTAGTGTTCAATAGAGAGTGATGTCGATGCAGGACCTCACCATTAGCGACGACCTTTGGGAATACATGCGGCGGGTGGCGTTGCGCGAGCCGGAAATTCTGCGGCGGCTACGCGAAGAGACCGCCCGTCTTCCCAACTCGAATCTCCAGATTTCCGCCGAGCAAGGGCAATTTATGGCTCTGCTGATGCACCTGATTGGCGCTCGCCGGACTATCGAGATTGGCGTCTACACCGGTTACAGCGCGCTGGCTGTCGCCCTGGCGTTGCCCGAGGACGGCCGGGTTATCGCCTGCGACATAAATGAAGAATGGACAGCCATGGGGCGCCGCTATTGGCGAGAGGCGGGCGCTGACCGGAAAATCGATCTGCGCATCGGCCAGGCGCTGAACACTCTTGACGACCTGATCGCAAACGGCCAGGGAAATCGATTCGATTTCGTCTTCATCGACGCTGACAAAACGAACTATGCGAACTACTATGAGCGGGCCCTGGTACTGCTACGGCCGGGTGGATTGATCGCCGTCGACAATGTACTCTGGTATGGTCGAGTGATTGATGCATCCGTCGATGATCCAGACACGCGGGCCATCCGGGCGTTCAACGAGCAGTTGAAGGCGGACGGGCGGGTCTGGTTGAGCATGCTGGCGGTCCGCGATGGCTTGACCCTGGCCTGCAAAAAACCGTGATCTAAGATGTAATGTACGGATGCAGTACTGGAACCACGCGAGCCTGCTTGTGGTACGCGTGGGACCAAATAGTGATAGTCTTTTCGTGGTGATTGGCTGACTTTGGAAGCTAATCGTGTCAGCATATTTCAGTAGTACGAAAAGGAACGGAGGGTGGTTTGGTCCTTCTGCTCTTTGGACCACCGGGTAGCGGTAAAGGAACGCAGTCAGGAAAGATTTCGCACTGGTTAGGCATTCCGGCCATCTCGACGGGCGACATGCTGCGCGAGGAAATTAAGGCCGGCTCGGCGCTGGGGAACGCCGCGAAGTCCATTATGTCCAGTGGGGGATTGGTGGGTGACGACCTCGTCAACCGGATGCTGGCTCAGCGTGTCTCACTGCCCGACTGCTCGCACGGCTTCCTGTTGGACGGTTACCCCAGGACCGTGGACCAAGCCGAGTATCTGGACGGAGTGCTGGCTGAGCAACAATTGCAAACGCCGATCGTTTTGCATCTGGATGTTCCCATGGATGCGTTGGTCGGACGGCTCACTTCGCGCCGCCAGTGTCCCACCTGCAAGCGAATTTACAACCTGCTGCACCAGCCGCCGAGGAAGCCCGGGATTTGCGACGACGATGGCACACCCCTGATCACTCGCAAGGACGACAGCGAGGATGTCGTCACGGAGCGAATTCGCACCTACGACGAGCTAACGCGGCCGGTGCTCGCGTATTACCAGGACCGGAAGTACCATCAAATTCGCGGGGACCGCTCGCCCGGTTATATCTTTGAGGAGATTACTGGAATTCTGGAGCCAGTGGTTTCCAAGAACGGTTCGAGTTGCTGCAAAAAGGCACGGGCACAGGAGCCCTAACAAGTTACAGAGCCGCGACCGGTAAGCCCTGTTAAAGGGCCAAGGGAGTCGGTAGGCCGCAGGCTGCTAAACGCCCGGAGGAATCTCGACCACCTTGGCGTGCCGCCAGAGCCGCTCCAGCTCATAAAACGCGCGCGCTTTCGGCGAAAAGACGTGTATCAGATAGTCGCCGAAATCGACTAGGATCCATTCGGCATTGGCGAATCCTTCCACGCTCACCGGATATTCCCCGAGCTTCTCCAACTCCAGCCCGATCTCTTCGCTGATAGCCTGGATCTGCTTGGGATTGCTACCGCTGCAAATCACGAAGAAGTCGGCAAACGAGGTGACTTCGCGCAAATCGAGCACCCGAATGTCGAAGGCCTTCTTGGATTCGGCGGCTCGCACTGCAGTGAGCCACGGGGGAACGGTCAGCAACTGCGCAGTAGGTTGAACGGCTGAGGGTCGAACTGATGTGGTGCGTTGCTCTCGAATAGGGAAAACGATCTCCTACTGCCATGGTACACTGGAATTTCCAATGCGGCAAATGGTTACGCTCTTATTGTCCCTTGGTTCGCTGGTTTTCCTCGCAAATCTTCGCGCTCAATCGGTCGAAAGCACGCCCAGCGCCGTCGACGGTCAAGCCAACCCCGACGTAAACGCAGCAGCCGACAAAGGCGTCGCGCTGGCTGAGATCGAGCTGCAAAGGATCACCTCTCTGGTGGCCGCCGGCGCGCTTCCCCGCATCCGCGTGCAACAAGCCCAAGAAGATCTTGAGGACGCCCGTGACCAGGCGATTCTCCAACGCACTTTATTTGGCGACCTTCCGCCCAAAGGCGAGAGTGCTGAAATATCCAAGGAAATGCTCGCCGCCGCCCAACGGCGCGTGGATCGGCAACAAGCGCGCGTGGCGCACGCCAGAGAGATAGTTTCCGCGGGCGTGGCGGCAAAATCCTATCTGCTGCCGATCGAAGAAGAACTGACCATCCGGCAGACCAGTCTGGATTTGTCCCGGCTGCGCGCGCGTCTGATAACCCAGTATGCGGCGCAAAAATCCGCTCCCGTGGTTCCGGTCATTACGGAGTCTACCGTCGACGACATCGATCTTTTCGCGCAAGGGATGGAGCATTACGAAGGTGACGGCGCGTTTGATCAATCGCGCGAGCTCGCGCCTTTGGAGTTTGCTTTTGCTAACCGGTTCGCCCGTCCGCTGCCGATTAGCGCCGAAGGCGAGACGGAGGTGCATCGCGCGCTCGGCTTCGATCACCGCGGCCGCGTGGATGTTGCCGTTGTTCCTAGCCAGCCCGAAGGCATCTGGCTGCGCCAATATCTGAAGCTTCACAAGATTCCCTACTACGCCTTCGCGCACGCCATTCCCGGCAAGGCCACCGCGGCCCACGTTCATATCGGACCCGGTAGCACTCGGCTGAGCCCCCTTAGCACCCGCCTGGCTCCACGCTCCCACAGCGCCGACTAGCGAATGGCTCTAGTCCCGCGCGTTTTCCTCACCGCCGAGCAAATTCAAAAACGCGTGCAAGAGATGGGCGATGAGATCAGCGCCAACTATCCCGAGGGCCCCATTTATCTGATCTCGATTCTCAAAGGCGCGTTCATGTTCCTGGCGGACTTGTCGCGCGCCATCCGGACCCCCTCGCGCATCGAGTTCATGGGCATTTCAAGCTATGGACGCGGGAAGACATCCTCGGGCCAAGTCCGAGTCACCAAGGATCTGGATGTCTCTATCGAGGGCCATCACGTTCTGATCGTCGAGGACATCGTGGACAGCGGCGTGACGCTCACGTATTTGCTGAACGTGCTGGAGCAGCGGCGTCCAAAATCGCTCGCGATCGCGACATTGTTGGACAAACCCGAGCGCCGTCTGCGGCCCGTGGACGTCTCCTACGTCGGCTTCAAGATCCCGGACGAATTCGTGGTTGGATATGGACTGGACTTCGCGGAAGACTATCGGAACTTGAAGGACATTTGTATTTTGGGGGAAGGGTAGCAGGTTGGGGGCTAGGGATTGGGGATTGGCCGACTGAGAAAAACGTCCGGTTTCGAGCACTACCGGGCGAATGGTCACCAGCTTTCGGGATCTGGACGTTTGGCGATTAGGCGTGGAGTTGGCGGAGCTTGTTTACCGATGCACGGCGCGATTTCCAAGGGCGGAAGTCTTTGGATTGAGCTCGCAGATGCGTCGGGCTGCCGTTTCGATACCGTCCAGCATTGCCGAGGGCCGGGCGCGCAATTCCAGCCGGGAGTTCCTTCACTATCTTTCGATCTCCAGAGGGTAGCTAGCGGAATTGGAGACTCAGCTTGAGCTGGCGATCCGGCTCGATTATGCGGACTCCGGCTTGCGCGCTGCAATCACCCAAAGCGATGTGCTCGGAAAGAAGCTAAATCGCCTGCAAACGGCGATCCGCGACAAGCTGCCAATCCCCAAGCCCTACTCCCCAACCCCTAGACTTTGACCGGCAAATCCCGCGCCCCACAGACAGACTCGAACCCACCCACCTTGTGATGCCCGTCGCAAAACGGCTTGTTCTCGGAAAGGCCGCAGCGGCACAGCGAGATGATCGTGCGGCCACCCAGTCCAAACTCTTTGCCTTCGGCGTCATGAATGCTGAAATCGCCTTCTATGCGAATCGAACCGTTGTTGTTCACCGTGATTTTAGTTGACGCCATATGTGCGATGGTACCAGACTGCTAAAATTCAAAGAGCATGATCCAGTTTGTCCTTGACACGGACCGTCAACTGTTCGAAGACGCGTTCCAGTTCGCCCAGCAGCAGGTCCGCAAGCTGATTGACAGTCAGCCGGGTTTCTATCCCATGTATACGGCTGAGGGCCGCTGGAAGCATGAGGGCCAGGTTTACAGCAGCTGGTGCGATGGCTTCCTTCCCGGCATGATGTGGATCTTCCACAAGCGGAATGCTGCGGGAGGATCGGCGGACAAATATTGGCTGGAGCAGGCCATTCACTATACGACGCCCCTGGCGCCGCGCCAGAGTGATCGCGATGTGCATGATCTGGGATTCATTTTCATGTCGACGTATTACCGCTGGCATCGGCTGACCCAGGATCCGAAGCTGAAGGATGCGCTCATCGCGGCCGGTAAAACCGAGGCGCTGCGGTTCAAGGAAAACGGACAATATCTGCGCTCGTTCGTCGGCGACAACTCGCTTTTTATTGATGTGATGATGAATGTTGGAATCATCTTCTATGCCGCGCGCGAGACTGGCGATCGCCGATTGCGCGACATCGCGCTGCGTCACTGCCTGACCACTCGGAGGGTGTTGGTGCGTGGAGACGGCTCCACGGCGCAGGAAGGCATTTTCGATCTACAAACCGGCGAGTTTTTGCGGCAGAGCACGCAACAGGGCTACCGCGGCGACTCGTGCTGGTCGCGCGGATTGGGATGGGCGCTGTACGGCTTCAGCCTTTCCTACGAGTACAGCCGCGATCCCCGGTTCCTGGAAACAGCCGAAGCCTGCGCCGACTATTTCATTACGCATGCGAACAGCAATGGCGTGCCGCCGTGGGATTTCAACGCGCCGCCCGAAAGTCGCCGGCTGCTGGATACTTCGGCGGCGGCCATCGCCGCGTCCGGTCTGTTACGTCTTTGCCGGCTGCTGCAGGATCCGGTGAAGGGCCATCATTATTGGTCCACCGCCGTTCGCATCCTGCGGACCCTCTGTGAGCAGTACGTGGCGAAGAAGGACAAGAAATGGGAAGGCATCCTGAAGGGCGGCGTCTATCACCTGCCGAAGGAGCTGGGCGTGGATGAATCGGTGATGTGGGGCGAGTACTTCTTCGTGGAATCGCTGGAGCAGGTTCTGCAGCAGCTCAGCTAGCTTTCTGAGCCGCGCGCGTCAGCAAGCGGGCCATTCTAGGTTATCAGCCCTATTCAACTCCTGCCCCATTTTGCCGATCATTAGACCGGATGACCCTGAAACCGCCGGTCAATTATTACGATCTCCTTCAAATCAACCCCCGGGCCGAGATCGAGACCATCGAACGCGTATACCGCATTCTCGCCGCGCGCTACCATCCCGACAATCAGCAAACTGGCAATGCCGAACGGTTTCGGTTGCTCACCGATGCCTACCAATTGCTCAAGGATCCGGTGAAGCGGAAGGAATACGATCGCCAGTTCGAAGTAAATACAGCCGGACCCCTGCCAATTTTTCTTGGCAAGGAGTTCGCCGAAGGGATCGATTCCGAAGCTCTCATTCGCATCGGGGTGCTTTGTCTGCTCTACAGCAAACGGCGCGCGAATCCCGATTACGCGGCGCTCTCGCTGCTTGACATGGAGAACATCATGGCGTTCCCGCGCGAGCGGTTATTATTTGCCCTGTGGTATCTCCGTGCCAAACGTTACGTCCTTCAGGACGATCGCAGCAGCTTCATCATTGCCGCCGAGGGCGTCGATTACCTCGAAAGCCAGTTGCCCACCAACCAGATCTTGTACAAGATCTTCCGCGATACTGAATCGGGCGTGATGGTTTACCCGAAAGCGCTCACGTCGAAGACTTCATAATCGCGTTTCAGACGCGCTACTTCGTTGACAGCACGAATACGTTGCCGTCCAGGTCCTTGAATATCGCCGATGTTCCCCAGTGCTCCTTCTCGGGCGGTTGCTCAAAGGTGACTCCGCGGGCGGACAATTCCTGGTAGGTCTTTTCCACATTGTCGGTCATGAACGTGATGTTCGAAAATGTTCCGATGCGTGCTTCATGTCCGGGTGGTGTAAATAGAACCACTTTGGTTTCCGCGCCAGGAATACCGAGCTCCAACCAGCGTTGCCCTCCTCCAAAAGGCTGATCGGTGAGAATCTGAAAACCGAGCTTCTTCGTGTAGAAATCCAGCGCTTGATCTTGATCCTTCACCGGAATGCTGACGAACTTCACTGCCTTGATCATGGAATCAGACTAAGCGACAATCCCGCTGTTTGCAATCCGTTTTGACTTGCTATAGCCTTTAAAAGTATAGCGGTGCGGGTCCATGCTTCGGATCGATGATTACGTCCTCGATGTGCTGATGCGCGACTTGGTGGGTCACGATCATTCGCCCTCGGCGTATCTGGTGTATTTGCACCTCTGGAGCCAGACCGCGGGCCGCCGCGCGAAGACCGCGCGTTTGAGTCATCAGATGGTCGCGAGCGCCACCGGTTTATCGAAGAGCGCCGTTCAGGCCGGGATGCGGAGGCTGGTGCGCCGTCGTTTGGTCAGCGTCCATCGGGAATCCGCAACCGCAACGCCGGAGTACCGGGTTTTGCGCCCCTGGGTGAAACAGGGAGCCAAAGTGTGACTCCCCGCTCCGCCACTCTTCTTCGGCAGCTCGGGATCGCCAGCGCGACGGCGCTCGTGATCTCGAACATGATCGGCACAGGTATCTTGACCACCAGCGGATTTCTGGCCGGCCAGCTCGGCTCGGCCCAGTTGGTGCTGTTGGTTTGGGGTGTTGGCGCGGTGTGCGCGCTCGCGGGCGCGTTTTGTTACTCCGAGCTCGGCGTGAATTTCCCCAGCTCTGGCGGCGAGTACGTTTACCTCACCGAAGCCTACGGTCCGACGTGGGGCTTCATGACCGGTTGGATTTCATTCTTTGCCGGATTTTCCGCGCCCATCGCCGCCGCCGCCCTGGCGTTCTCAGATTATCTCGGCCACTTCTTTAGCTCCCTGCGATTGGGCAGCGCGCGGTTAGGCGCCCCTCAAATACTAGCCAGCCTCATCATCACCGTCTTCACCCTCATCAACTGCCTGGGAATTCGCCGAACCGCCCGCGTTCAAAATGTTCTCACTTCCTTGAAGATTTTCATCATCTTGGCGTTCCTCGTCACGGGCTTCGCCTTTGGCCATGGGAGCTGGGATAACTTCTCGCATCCTGCGGTTCGGACCGTAGCGACGCCCGTTTTCTCGCAATTCTTCCTCAGCTTGTTCTACATTTATGTCGCCTATAGTGGATGGAACGCGGCCACCTACGTCGCCGAAGAGTTGAAGCATCCCGCTCGCACGCTTCCGTGGTCGCTCACCTACGGGACCGCGCTGGTGGCAACTTTATTTATTGCGTTGAACGTCTTGTTCATCTACGCTGTGCCGCTCGATGAAATGAAGGGTGTGATTGCCGTTGGCGCACTCGCGGCCCGGCATCTTTTCGGACCGGCGGTAGCGGGCATATTCAGCGCCGCAATGGCGCTCTCGCTGCTGGCCACCGTGAACGCGGAGGTGACCATTGGGCCGCGAGTCTACTACGCCATGGCGAAGAACGGGGCGTTTTTCAGCATGGCGGCTAAGGTGGACCCACGCTGGCATACGCCCGTAATCGCGATCCTTTGTCAGGGCGTTTGTTCGATCCTGATGACCGTCAGCCCATTCTTAAATTTGCTGCTCTACATCGGACTGCTGCTCAACTTTTTCGCCGTGCTTTCGGTGGGTTCGTTGTTCGTTTTTCGCCGTCGTCCGGGCTGGCAAAAGCTGGGCGTCGTTAGCTTCGCTTATCCGCTGCTGCCCGCATTTTTCGTTGCGGTCGGGCTTTGGATGACGATTCTGGGCGTGATGCTTCGGCCGCTGGTTTCGGCGGCTGCGGTGTTGACGGTTGCCGTCGGCGCGGCCGTGTATCACTTTAGAATTCGGAAAGTTTAGGAGGGATGGCAAAATGTACAGCCAGATTCTTACGTCCACTGCACTGGGGATGGTGCTCTCCTGCATCGGGAACGCCCAACCCCGCGCAATCCAAAAGGAGATGCTGGTTGGCACGTGGAAGCTTGTGTCGGCCTCAAATGTAACCGACACAAGAATCGTCAAGAACGAAGTGTATGGCCGGAATCCGATCGGCTTTCTAACTTACACCGCTGACGGCAGAATGATGGCTATTATCACGGACGAGGGCCGCAAACCGCTGTCGAAGTACTGGAGAGTGGCTCCTGCTGAGGAAAAAGCCCAGGCATATTCGACGTCGCTGTCCTACGCTGGAACCTTCACTTTGAGCGGTAACAAGGTGACCCACCATGTCGAGGCCTCATCCTATCCGAATTGGGTAAACACGGATCTGGTGCGCCTGATTATGAACCTGGACGACAACCACCTGACGATTCGGACGACCGCGCCACTTGTTTGGGACGATGGAGTGCGATACGCCTACCAGGAGCTGGAGTGGGATCGGATGAAGTAGGCTAGACTTCGGTCAACGCCGGCGTAAACGATATCGGCGATCCTTGCAGTAAATCCAGCAGCGCTTGCCCCGCGCGATGGAACCGCTTCTTCCTGCGGTGTACGATGCCGACCGGACGAAACAATTCAAAGCCCGCGATCCGGATCGGGACCAGCCGTCCTTGCGCCACTTCTTCTTCCATCACGCGCGCGGGCATGATGCTGACGCCCGAACCGTGCGCCACGGCCTCCTTGATCATCTGGATATTGTCGAAATGCAGCGTCACGTTCACATGGACGTGATGTTCGCGCAGGAACCGGTCAATATCTTTCCGGATCGGGAGATCTTCGTCGAAGGCGATAAAGTCCACGCCATCCAGATCCTGCGGTCTGACTTCGGAATCCTTGGCCAAAGGATGATACGGTGACGCCGCGATCGCCATTTGCTCTTGCCGCCACGGCAGCACCGTCACTTCCTTGGTGGCCTCCGGATAACTCATCAATCCGATATCGGCGCGGTCGTTCAGTACCGCTTCATACACTTTTTCAGGGCGCAGGTACTGCACTTCGATGCGAGCTTGCGGGTAGCGCCGCAGGAACTCCTCCTCCAGGCGCGATAGTTCCGACAGGCCGACCGAGTAGATGGAAGCCACGCGAACGGTACCTTCCACGTGCCCCTTGAGCAGGTCTAGCGCAACTTGAAATTCGTCCCGGCGATTCAACGTATCACGGCACATATCGAGATACAGCTTGCCGGCTTCCGTAACGGTTAGCGGGCGCGTGCCGCGGTCCAGGAGGATGATTCCCATCTGCTCCTCCAGGTCCTGAAGATACTGGCTGACGGCCGACTGGCTGATGCCATTCATCGAAGCACCCTTGCTTACACTGCGCGATTGAGCTATGTCCCTGAAAAGCTTGAGGCGATCAAAGTCCATCTATGCTCGATTGTATTAGATTGTCTAATGTTACGTCAACCGAATTTTCACGTAACTTATATTGCTAGTCGATAGTACTACTGCTATACTCGGGCATGGTCGGACTCCCAGTTGAGCAGGGTCTCTACGACCCGAGAAACGAACACGACGCCTGCGGCATCGGCTTCGTGGTCAACATCCAAGGCGTACAATCGCACGACATCATCGCCAAGGGCCTGCAAATTCTCATCAACCTGGCACATCGCGGAGCCTGCGGATGCGATCCCGAAACGGGCGACGGGGCAGGCATCCTCATCCAGATTCCGCACAAGTTTTTCGCGCGCGAGTGCGCGGGGCTAGGCTTCACCTTGCCGCCGGCGGGCGAGTATGGCGCCGGGATTGTTTTTCTGCCGGTGGAACCATCGCACCGTTTACTGTGCGAGGGCATTCTGGAGCGGATCGCTCGCGAAGAAGGGCTCACCGTTCTCGGCTGGCGCGACACCCCCGTGGAAGTGGACGCAATCGGACGCATCGCGCGCGCATCGCAACCCTACATCGAGCAGATCTTCATTGGTGGCGCGTCCGGAATGTCGCAGGACGATCTTGAGCGCAAGCTCTACATTGTCCGCAAGCGCGCCGAATCGGAAATCGCCGCCACCGATCTTCCCGACAAGGGCTTCTTTTATATTCCGTCGCTCTCGTCGCGCACCATCGTCTACAAAGGCCTGCTGCTGGCGCATCAGATTTCCGAGTTCTACACGGAACTCACCGACCCCGATGCCGATAAGCGCGCTGTGCCTGGTCCACCAGCGCTTTTCCACCAACACGTTTCCATCGTGGCAGCTAGCCCATCCTTATCGCTATCTGTGCCACAACGGCGAAATCAACACCATTCGCGGCAATACCAATTGGATGAACGCCCGCGAGAAGGTGCTTGTATCCGACGTGTTCGGCGCGGATCTGAAGAAGCTTTCGCCGATAATCGCTCCCGGCGGCAGCGATTCCGCGTCCATCGATAATGCCGTCGAGTTGCTCACTCTGGCTGGCCGCAGTCTGCCGCACGTGATGGCGATGCTGATTCCCGAAGCCTGGGACGCGGATACCACCATGCGTCCCGAGAAGAAAGCGTTCTACGAATATCACGCCTCGCTGATGGAGCCCTGGGATGGTCCGGCGGCGATTGCGTTCACCGACGGCCGCTCGATCGGCGCCACGCTCGATCGCAACGGGCTGCGTCCGGCTCGCTATCTCGTAACGCACGACGGCTTGGTGATTCTGGGCTCGGAGACCGGCGTGCTTCCGGTTGAGCCCGGAGGAAGTAAAGTTCAAGGGCCGCCTGCAGCCCGGCCGCATGTTACTGGTGGACACCACCGAAGGCCGCATCGTTCCGGACGAAGAGCTCAAGCAACGTCTGTGGAGCCGCCAGCCCTATGGTGATTGGCTGAAGGCGCAATCAGATCACCTTGGACAGTCTGCCGGAGCCGCCGCGCGTGTATGAATCCGATCTCGGCAACATCGTCAAGCGCCAGCGCGCATTCGGTTATACCGACGAAGATTTGCGCGTGCTGATGCTGCCCATGGCGGAGAAAGGCGAGGAGCCGATCGGTTCCATGGGAACGGACACGCCGTTGGCCTGCGTTTCCGACAAGCCCCAGCCCCTGTTCCACTACTTCAAGCAGCTGTTCGCGCAGGTGACCAATCCGGCCATCGATCCGATTCGCGAAGAGCTGGTCATGTCGCTTACCAGCTACATCGGGCACGAACGCAACATTATCGAAGAGACGCCGCTGCATTGCCACACTTTGAAGCTGCAGCAGCCGCTGCTGACCAATCGCGACTTGGAGAAGTTGCGCCGGGTTTCCACCGGCGATCTGCTGGCGAACACTCTGCCCATGTTGTTCCGCGTCGCGGGAGGCGCAAAGGAACTGGAGCGCGCTCTCGATGGCTTGTGCCGCCGTGCCTCGCTGGCGGTTCGTTCCGGGTATAGTCTGCTGATTCTCACCGACCGCGGCATGGATGAAGAATACGCGCCCATCCCCAGCCTGCTGGCGCTGTCGGCGGTGCACCACTATCTGGTTCGTGAAGGGACGCGCACGCAGGCGGCCCTGATCATCGAATCGGGTGAGCCCCGCGAAGTAATGCATTTCGCCCTGCTGATCGGCTATGGCGCGAGCGCCGTGAATCCGTACCTCGCGATCGAGACCCTCGAAGATCAAGCGGCGCGCGGCCACCTGCCCGCCGGCATGACGTTTGAAACGGCGCTGAAGAACTACAAAAAGGCCATCAACAAGGGACTGCTCAAGGTCTTCTCGAAGATGGGCATTTCGACGCTGCAAAGTTATCGCGGCGCGCAAGTGCTTCGAAGCCATCGGATTGAACAAGGCTGTGGTGGACCGCTATTTCACCGGCACTGCCTCGCGCATCGAAGGCGTTGGGCTGGATGTGCTGGCGCGCGAAGCCAAGATGAAGCACGATTACGCGCAGCAGCCCGTGTCGGAAGCACGATACCGAGCTGGACGTGGGCGGGAGCTATCAATATCGCGTGCGCGGCGAGTATCATCTGATAAATCCTGCAACCGTAAGCAAGCTGCAACATGCCGTTCGGCAGGAAAGCTTTCAGACCTTCCAGGAGTACACTGCGCTGATTGACAGCCAGAGCCGCGAACTATGTACGCTGCGCGGGCTGATGCAGTTCAAACTGAACACTCCGGATGCCAAGCCCGTTCCCATCGAAGAAGTCGAACCGGCCAGCGAGATCGTCAAGCGGTTTGCTACGGGCGCCATGTCGTTCGGGTCAATCAGTAAAGAAGCTCATGAAACCCTGGCGATCGCCATGAACCGCATCGGCGGGAAATCCAATACCGGCGAGGGCGGGGAAGACGAGGCGCGCTTTGAACGCGATCCCAACGGGGACTGGCGGCGCAGCGCCATCAAGCAAGTGGCCTCGGCCCGCTTCGGCGTTACAGCTAATTATCTGGTGAATGCCGACGAGCTGCAGATCAAGATCGCGCAGGGAGCCAAGCCCGGTGAAGGCGGGCAGTTGCCAGGCCACAAAGTGGACGAAGTGATCGCGCGCGTGCGCCACTCCATAGCGGGCGTTGGTTTGATCTCGCCACCGCCGCATCACGACATTTATTCGATTGAAGATTTAGCCCAGCTTATTTACGACTTGAAGAACGTGAATCCGCGCGCGCGAATTTCCGTCAAGCTGGTGGCCGAAGTGGGCGTGGGAACGGTGGCTGCGGGCGTAGCCAAGGCGCACGCCGACGTGGTTCTGATCTCTGGCCATGACGGCGGAACGGGCGCCTCGCCGCTCACTTCGCTCAAACACGCCGGTATTCCCTGGGAACTGGGACTTTCGGAAACGCAGCAGGTGCTGGTGTTGAACGATCTGCGGAGCCGCGTCCGCGTGCAAACTGATGGAAAATTGCAGACCGGGCGCGACGTCACCATCGCCGCGCTGCTGGGCGCCGAGGAGTTCGGGTTTTCCACTACGCCGCTGGTGGCGATGGGCTGCATCATGATGCGCAAGTGTCACCTGAACACCTGCCCGGTTGGCATCGCGACTCAGGATCCGGCGCTGCGCGCGAAGTTCCAAGGAACGCCCGAGAACGTCATCAACTTTTTCTTCTACATCGCCGAGGAAGTCCGCCAGTGGATGTCAAAACTCGGATTCCGCACCATGGACGAAATGATCGGCCGCGTGGACAGGCTTGAAATGCGGCATGCGCTGGATCATTGGAAGGCGCGGGGTCTCGACTTTTCGTCGATCCTCTACAATCCGCAGGTGCCGCGCCGCGTGGGCCGGCGTTGTACCATCGCCCAGGATCATGGCTTGTCTGAAGCGCTTGACTATCAGCTCATCGATCACGCCAAGGATGCATTGGAGCACGGTACTCGAATGGACTTCGAGTTGCCGATCCGCAACGTGCATCGCACCGTGGGCGCAATGCTCAGTGGGGAAATCGCGCGTCGCTATGGATCGGCGGGCCTCCCGGATGACACCATTCGTTTCCAATTCGCCGGATCGGCCGGCCAGAGCTTTGGAGCTTTCCTTGCCAAAGGCGTCACGCTCACGCTAGAAGGCGACGCCAACGATTATGTCGGCAAGGGACTATCAGGCGGCCGTCTGATCGTCTACCCGCCGCGCACGTCCACGTTCCTTCCCGAAGAAAACATGCTGGTGGGAAACGTAGTACTGTACGGCGCAACTTCGGGTGAAGCGTTCTTCAACGGGATGGCGGGCGAGCGCTTCGCCGTGCGGAATTCGGGCGCGACAGCAGTGGTCGAATCCGTCGGCGATCATGGCTGCGAATACATGACCAGGGGTTTAGTTGTCGTGCTCGGCCGCGCCGGCCGCAACTTCGCCGCGGGAATGTCGGGCGGGATCGCGTTCGTGCTGGATGAAACCGGCGAGTTCGCCGGCGTCCTCTGTAATCAGTCCAGCGTGGACTTGGAACCTGTCAACGATCCGGCGGACATGCAGGCGCTACAAAATCTCATCACCAAGCACGTGGAGGCAACCGCCAGCCCGCGCGGGAAATGGATTCTCGAAAATTGGGGAGAGATGCTGCAGAAGTTCGTCAAGGTGTTCCCGCACGAGTACAAGCGGGTGCTCGGAATCCCCAGGTATCAGCCGTCCAAAGCCCAGACAGCGCACCAGGCACAGGTTGTCTCGATGGCCGCAGGCCAAAGGCACGAGGCTGCCCATGGGTAAAGTGACCGGTTTTGTCGAATACGGCCGGGAAGCGCCCGAGCGCCGTCCGGTATTCGAACGGATCAACGACTGGTTCGAAGTCTATCAGGATTTTTCCGAGGACAAGGTTCGCACCCAGGGCGCGCGCTGCATGGATTGTGGAGTGCCGTTCTGCCATACCGGTTGCCCGCTGAACAACATCATTCCGGATTGGAACGATCTGGTCTACCAGGATCGTTGGCGCGAGGCCATCCGCGTCTTGCACGCCACCAACAATTTTCCGGAATTCACCGGGCGCATCTGTCCCGCGCCCTGCGAAGCCGCTTGCGTGCTAGGTATCAATGAACCGCCGGTCACCATCAAAGTGATCGAAAAGACCATCATCGAACACGCCTTTCGCGAAGGCTGGATTCAGCCGGAGCCGCCTGCGCAGCGCACCGGCAAACGAGTTGCGGTGGTGGGATCAGGGCCGGCCGGATTGGCCGCGGCGCAACAACTGAATCGGGCCGGGCACTCGGTGACGGTCTTCGAAAAAGCGGACCGCATCGGCGGACTGCTCCGCTACGGCATCCCCGAGTTCAAGATGGAGAAGCGCGTGCTTGACCGCCGCCTCAAACAGATGATCGCTGAAGGCGTCGAGTTTCGGACCAACGTGTACGTTGGACAAACCCTCAGCGTCGCCGCGCTGCAAAAGGATTTCGACGCCATTTTACTCGCCGGCGGCGCCGAGCAGCCACGCGATCTGCCCGTGCCTGGGCGGGAATTGAAAGGCATCCATTTCGCGATGGACTTTCTGCCGCAGCAGAACAAAGTCTGCGAGGGCGACGCGGTTTCCGAACAGATACTGGCCACTGGCAAAAGCGTCGTCATCATCGGTGGCGGCGACACTGGCGCCGATTGCCTCGGCACCTCGCATCGCCAGAAAGCGGCTTCGGTCTATCAATTTGAAATCATGCCCATGCCGCCCAACGACCGCGCGCCTCACACGCCTTGGCCGCTGTGGCCGCTGCAACTCCGCGTGGAGAGTTCGCACGAAGAAGGCGGCACTCGTGAGTGGAGCATGGCCACCACTTCGTTTACCGGTGATGAAAATGGGCGAGTGAGCAAGCTACATGGAATTCGCGTGGGTCCCGCGCCCAAGTTTGAGCCGATCCCCGGCACCGAATTCACCCTCGACGCCGGCCTCGTATTGCTTGCGATGGGATTCACTGGCCCGGTGAAGAGCGGATTGATCGAGCAACTGGGCGTGGCTCTCGATGCGCGCGGAAACGTCGCTACCGATGCCAATTACGCAACCAATGTCCCCGGCATCTTCGCGGCGGGCGATCTGCGCCGTGGCCAATCCCTGGTTGTGTGGGCCATCGCCGAAGGACGCAAAGCCGCCGAGGGAATGAATCGATATCTGGTCAACGCCGAGAGCCTGGTCGCCGGCCACGCCTAGAATTCGTGTTCATCCGTGTCCATCTGTGGCCAAATTACCGCCCGCCCAAACCAAGGCACGTAATCCCAATCAGAATCAGCCCCACCCCAGCTAGCTTCACCCTCGTGATCGGCTCATGGAAGAACAGCCGCGACCAGGCCAGCGTGCAAACGTAGCCTAGCGACACCAGCGGAAACAACACTGAGAGTTGTCCGTTCGACATGCCCTTCACGAAGAGCACCGACGAAACCAGGTAGGTTCCAATGCCCATCGCCAGCCGCCAATTGAACGCGATGCTGGTCCAATGCCGGGTCACGGCGTGTGCGCCCGACTTTAGAAATATCGCGCCGATGGATCCGATCACCGATCCGATCAGCACCAGGACCATGGACGAAATCGGAGTGGATGAGATAGGAGTGGTCACTTTCCTCCACCAGTCATTCTTTACCACCCCAGCCCAGCACCGCGACGCCCGCCACTATAACCGCCAATCCTGAAACCTTGAGCGCATTCATCGGCTCGTGAAAAGCCACCACGCCCGTAATGGTCACCCAAACATAGCTCAGCGCGATCAGCGGGTACAGGATCGATAGCTCGCCGTTGCGCAGCGCATATACGAACAGCACCGTGAACACGCCGTACAGGCAATATCCCCAAAAAAGCGGCGGGATGATGAAAATTCCGATCACAGTCGACAGCACTCCGGCATGCGTCAGGTGATTGGCGCCCAGCTTGATCAGATACTGGCTGATGGCCACCAACAATGTGCAGCAAATCACGATCAAAATCGATTGACGGCGCTTCGCGGGGTCGATAACGTGCGGCTCGGACGAAGTTGCTGCTGGGTTCAATTCTGCTCCTAAGGTTTCCATCATAACAATCGGCTCAGCGTAAATGATGCCGTAGAATATGATTATGGACCGCGGCACCGCCGGCGTACTGTCACCGGTGGATCAATTTTTCGAGCTTTCGCTCTTGGGACTGCTCGCCTCGGGCTTCCTGGCCGTCGCGGGATCGGGCTATTTGGACGCGCCCACCCTCTTCCTCACCTCGGCCGCGCTCATCGTCCGCGCGCTGATGGTAGCCGGCTTGGTGCATTTCGACCCGCCCCCTGCCATCGTCACCGCGATCACGCTCGCCTACATCGGCTTTTATCCAATCGACTACTTTTTCATCTCGCGCGCCTTCATCCCAGCGGCGATTCATATGGTCTTCTTCGTCGCAATGGTGAAGATCCTGACGGGGCACACCAATCGCGACTACCTGTTCCTTAAGGTGATCGCGTTTCTGGAACTGTTGGCCGCGTGCATTGTTTCTGCCAGCTTCAACTTTTTCGTTTTCCTGCTGCTGTTCCTGGTGCTTGGCGTAGCCACCTTCGCCAGTAGCGAGATTCGTCAATCGCGGCAACGAGCGCAGCCGTCCACCAGGCAAACTGGCGCCGGCGTGCCCGCCCGGCTGATGGCCGTCGTCTTGTGCGTTTCGTTTTCGATTCTCGTGATCACGGCTGGCCTGTTCTTCTTTCTGCCTCGCACGGCGCGCGCAGCTTTTCAGCATTTTGTATCGCATCGCTATCACCTTGTAGGCTTTTCGAATCACGTGACGCTGGGCGAAATCGGTGAAGTCAAAAGAGAGAACGTGCTGGTGATGCACGTCCGGATGGACCATCCGGAAGACCGCTCGCTGGCGCTCAAATGGCGCGGCGCTGCGCTGGCGGAGTTTAACGGGCGCGCGTGGTTCAATCGTCCCGCCCCGGGAGAGATCATGCAGCCGGATCGCGACGGCCAGTTGCGTCTGGCGCCGGACGATGGGAAGGGAAGCTACATCTCCTACGCGGTCTATTTGAACGATTTGGCGCAGGACGCTTTGTTCTTCGCTGGAACCCCGCAATACATACGGATCGACTCGCTGGTGGTCCGCCGTCCGTTTGGCAATTACAGCGCGCAGTTTAACGACTCGCGAACCGTCGCGTATCAGGTCTATAGCCGCATGGAGGTGCCTTCGGCAAGCGGCGCATCGAAGATCGAGCCCTTGCCCGCGGAACAGCGCAACGTTTATCTGCAACTGCCGCGCACCACGGATCCGCGCATCCGGGAACTCGCGAAAGATATCGCGGGCGCCGAAACGTCGCCTGCCAAGCAAGCGCGGTTGGTGGAAAACTATTTGAGGCGCCATTACGAATACACGCTGGAGCTTCCACCGGCCGAACCAGCCGATCCTCTGGCCTTCTTTCTGTTCCACAGGAAGAAGGGGCACTGCGAGTACTTTGCTTCCTCAATGGCCGTGATGCTGCGGATGCTTCAGGTTCCTTCGCGCGTGGTGACCGGTTTCCAGAGCGGAGTCTACAACCCGATCAGCGGTTCGCAGCTGATCCGCACTTCCGACGCGCATAGCTGGGTTGAGGCGTGGCTGCCGGATCGCGGATGGGTGACTTACGATCCCACGCCGCCCGATCCGCAAGCTCAGCGGCTCTCGGCCTGGACGCGGCTCGGTTTTTACGCCGATGCTGTCGACGTGTTCTGGCAGGACTGGGTGCTCAACTACAACCTGGACCGCCAGCTGCAGCTCGCTTCGAGAGTCGGCGAATCTGGCCGCCACATCGGACTGAACTGGGCGGAAAGTCCGCGGATGTGGATGGCTCGGACCGGAATCGCGCTGAAGGCCTTCGGGCGCCGATTCGGATTTGTGGTGCTGGCACTGATCGCGCTTCTATTGCTGACCAACTTTCTGGGACCTGACGGATGGCGCTGGTGGCGAGCGCGGCAACGGATGTTGAAGGTCCAGCGCGGATCAGCCCAGGCTTCGGATGCGACGCTGCTCTACCAGCGGATGCTGAAGGTCTTACGGCGGCGTGGAATTGAAAAGCCCGCCTGGCTGACTCCGTGCGAGTTTGCTCGCGTGGTGCAGGAACCGGAGCTGTCTTTATTGGTGGAAGATTTCACGAGCGCCTATAACGAGCTTCGCTTCGGGGGAAACGCGGAAGCGGCCGGCCGGATTTTCGTTCTTCTCGAACGATTGGAAACGGCGTCTTAATTTGGTCCGATCGGGATCTCGATTACCAACCTTGTCGGCGCCGCTTCTTTCTTTTCGAGCGTCTGCGCTCGCGGCGCCATCAGCGCTCCTGTGGCCTGAGCGAGAGGCGCCGGCGCTGGACCCGGCTCAATAACCAGCCTCAGCCTGCGCGCATTGCCTCGCATCGCGATGGGATCGTCTGGGATTTGGTAGGTTGTGTTCGCCGCGATAGGAAACGCCGGACCGTTCGCCGGATAGACGCGCTGCCATTGGCCCGCGGCGTCTGCTCGATACAGCGACAGAGAGCCCGCACGCTGGCTCACGACTTCAACGCGAACCGAGTCGCCGGAGGGTCCGCTTCGCACCACTGAGTATCGCACCAGCGGGCCCGTGTATAAAGGACCGCTCACCGCGGGCGAAGCGTTGAGTTTAGTCGATCGCAGGACCTGAGGCGATGCCCGCCTTTGCTCCGGAGGAGGCAGCACGGGTGCCAACGCCGGAATTTCCAGCTTCGGCTCACTCTGTTTTAGAGCCAGCTGTTGCTGCGGGACGCTCGTTGGCGCAGGCTCGCGATGCGACGTGACGATTACGATCGCAACGACGGCAGCCACCGCTACGCTGGCCGCGCCGATCAGCCCCTTTATCAACCAGGGCTGCGTCCAAAACGCCCGTCGCGGCGCCGGTTTGAGCGCTTGTCGAACTTGCTCGCGCGATACTGGATCGGCTAGCAACTCGCGCAGCGCGTCCTCGTTCTGCAGCGCGTTGAACAAATCCTGGTCTTCGAGAGCCGCCTCGAACAGCGCTGCTCGCTCGCGTTCGGTGAGCGAGTCGGTCGCGTAGCCGCCCAGCAGTTTGCGGATTTCTTCCTGGGTCACGACTTCTTCTCCCCATCCGCCGCGATCCTCTCCATTAAGTTCTGGCGGCACCGAAAATCCCAGGTGTAGATCGTGTTGATGGATTTCACGCCCAGGGCGATTTGGATCTCGGCGAAATTCTTACCCTCCAGCTTCAGCGCGAGCAATTTGCGGCAGCGTTCGCCCAGCGCGGCGATGGCCGCCATCAACCGTTCGCGAGTCTCTCGTTGTTCCATTGCCGTAAGCGCGTCGGTGCCGCCGTCCGGAGTTTGAATCTCATCCACCGATATCTGCGTGTGCTCCCCGTGCCGCCGGACCTTTCTAAGGTAAGCCAGCATTTTGAACCGCACGATTTTGAGCGAGAGCGGGAGAAGGTCTTCCAACCGGTCCAGGTGTCCGTACTTTTCGTGCAGCAGGATCAGCACTTCCTGCGCCAGGTCCTCGGCGGCGTCCCTCTGCATTCTAGATGCCGCAAAACCCACGATCCTTTCGCGCAGCTTGCGCAGGATCTCTTCGCGAGAGCTTGGCGCTTGGTCCAGGCTGTTAGCGGAGATTGGTTCCATCGTTCGGATTCCGCCCAAAGGATACCAAGCCGCGCGAGCACCCGTGCTACACTCGGATTTCCGCAATTTTGTGGTTTCCCGCCGCGGTTTGCTCAAAGGTGCAGCTTTAGCTGTTACCGCGCCGCTGATTCAACGAGGGCGCTTCTGCCTTTTCGCACAAAGTGAAGGTGTGTATTCCACCGTGACGTTGGACTTGGTTCAGCGCTCCACAGTAATCGACATGCTTGGACTACTGACCCTCGATTACCCCAAGCTTTGTTCCTGGGAATCTGAACCGGGGTGTTTTGAGCCACGCGATTTCAAGAAGCTGAGAGAATCCGGAATCACGATCTTTCATCCCGCCGTCGGCTTCACTGGCCGCGATGTCTACGCGAGTTCGATGCGCGACATCACCGGCTGGAATAAATTCATCGCGTCCCACGCGAGCGAATTCTTGCGCGTCGATTGCGTGTCCGATTTTGAACTGGCCAAGACCAGCGGAAAGATCGGGATCATGATCGGCCAGCAAAACTCCCGGCATTTCCGGACGGTGGACGATGTCGATAAGTTCTACAGTCTCGGCCAGCGGGTTTCGCAGCTCACCTATGACGACAACGAAATCGGCGGGGGCTCAACCGATCCGCGCGATCCCGGCCTGCATGAATATGGCGCGCGAGTCGTCGCCCGGATGAACGCGCTCGGAATGGCCGTGGATGTTTCACACTGCAGCGATCGGACCACGCTCGACGCCATCGACGTGTCCAGGAAGCCGGTGCTGGTGACTCATTCCAACTGCCGGACACTTGTTCCGGGCAGCGCGCGATGCAAAACTGACGAGGCCATCCGCTTACTCGCCTCAAAAGGTGGCGTGATGGGAATCACCATGGTTCGCAATTTTGTGCAGGCCTCCGGCAGCGCCACCATCGAAAATGTTCTGGATCACATCGATCACGTGGCTGGATTAGTCGGCGTGGAGCACGTGGGCCTCGGCAGCGACGTAGATCTCGAAGGGCGTGATGCCCGGATTCGTCCCAAGAAGAGATTCGACCTGGACGGAGTCGATTACGCCAAAAAGATCTTCGACCTCACCGAGGGCCTGTTTCGCAGGAAGTACTCAAGCGAAGACATCGGGTTGATCCTGGGGGGCAACTTTCAGCGCGCTCTATCGGCCATCTGGTCGCCCGTAACCCCGCCGATTTCTAGTTGAAACGCGGCGCCTTCGGCGCTCGTTACAATATTAGTAGCCGCATGAGATCCCCCACTTTCCGCTCCACGATACTATTTCTGTGCCCGCTCCTCTTGGCGGCGCAGTCCTTGAAAGATTTCGAAAAACGCATCACTGAATTCACGCTCCCCAACGGATTGCACTTCATCGTTTTCGAGCGCCACGAGGCGCCAGTGGTGTCCTTTCACTCTTATGTGAATGCGGGCTCGGTGGACGATCCGAGCGGCGAAACCGGCATCGCGCATATGTTCGAGCATATGGCGTTCAAGGGTACCGAGACAATCGGCACCAAGAACTATCCGCTCGAGCGCAAAGCCATGGACGAGGTCGAACACATTTACGACCAGTACGACGCCGAGCGCAACAAGGGATTGAAAGCCGATCCGAAAATATTGGCAGATCTGCAGCAGACGCTGAAAGCCGCCATGGAAAAGGCGGACAGCTATGTGATCCCGAACGCCTACCCGGAGCTGATCGAAGAAAACGGTGGCGTCGGATTGAACGCGGGCACTGGTGAAGACGCGACCAACTACTTCTACAATTTCCCTCGAAACCGGCTGGAGCTTTGGTTCCTGCTGGAGTCCCAGCGCTTTTACGATCCGGTGTTTCGCGAATTTTACAAGGAGCGCGATGTGGTTCGCGAGGAGCGCCGCATGCGTGTGGAATCCAGCCCGCAGGGCCAGTTGGCCGAGGCGCTGCTTGCCACCGCTTTCGAGGCGCATCCCTATCGCAACATGCCCGGCGGCTGGGCCAGCGACATCGAGAATTTCCGCCTGACCGAAGCGATCGCGTTTTACAAAAAGTACTACGTTCCAGCGAATATCACTATCGCGATTGCCGGCGATGTTGATCCCAAGGAATGCCGGCGGCTGGCGGACAAGTATTTTTCGATCCTGCCTGCCGGACCATTGCCCAGCGGCCCGCGCACTGTCGAGCCGGCGCAAAAAGGCGAAAAGCGCGTGGAGGTGGATTCGCCGGCGCAACCCTTTATGGCGATCGCGTACAAGCGTCCGGATCAGCTTGAAAAGGACGATCCGGTGTTCGACGTTCTCGGTGAGATTCTGGCGGGTGAGCGCACAGGTCTTCTCTATACGGATTTGGTCCGGGACAAAAAGATCGCGCTTGCGGCGGCCGCCGAGGCGGACTTCCCGGGTGGAAAATATCCGGGCCTCTTCCTGTTCTTTCTGGTGCCGAATCGCGGCCACACGGTGGAGGAAAACGAGAAGGACTGCTACCAGATCATCGAGCGTCTGAAGACCCAGAAGGTCAGCGACGATACGCTGCAGCGCATCAAGACCAAGGTTCGAGCGTCTTTGATCCGCCGCCTCGACAGCAACTCGGGCATGGCCGACGCGCTGACGTTCTATCACGCCAACTACGGCGATTGGCGCAAATTGTTCACTAACATTGACGACATCGAAAAAGTCACCGCAGACGATGTCGTTCGAGTGGCTAAGCAGTACCTGATTCCGGATACGCGCACGGTGGTTTACACGGTTCAGCCTGCGCCGCCGGCTGCGCCCGCCAACAAATCTGAAGGAGCAGCGCAATGAAGGCGCTCATTGGTTCGTTGTTCGTGTGCGCCGTGCTCGCGAGCGCGCAAACCGAAGTACGGCGCGCCATCGTGCTGCCGTCCTATAAGGATTTGAAGTACCCGCCGCTCCCGCCCCTCAAGGTGCCAGACCCCGTGGAAGTCACCCTGTCCAACGGCATGAAGATTCTCCTCTTGGAAGATCACGAACTCCCGCTAGTGAGCGGCGCCGCGCTCATTCGCACCGGCAATCTGTTCGACCCTCCCAACAAGAAGGGGTTGGCTGGTTTGACCGGCGAGATTTTGCGTTCGGGCGGAACAAAAACGAGAACCGGCGATCAGCTCGATCAGGATCTGGAGAACGTTGCTGCTTCTATCGAGAGCCAGATCGGTGAAACCAGCGGGACGGTCAGCTTTTCGTGCCTGAAGGACAACACCGATCAGGTACTCGCCTTGTTCCGTGATCTGCTCACATCGCCCGAGTTCCGTCAAGACAAGGTGGACTTGTCCAAGACCCAGACCCGCAGCGGGATTTCAAGGCGCAATGACGATGCCGATGGCATCGCGGAGCGCGAATTCAGCGACATCGTTTACGGCCGCAACACGCCGTATGGATGGCGCGTTGAGTATGCCGACATCGACAACATCCAGCGTCAGGATCTGATTAATTTCTACAAGCGTTATTACTTCCCTGCGAACATCATGCTGGAGGTCTATGGGGACTTTTCGGCGGCCGAAATGAAGGCCAAACTCGAACAGCTTTTCGGCGATTGGAAGTACTCGGCGCCGCCTGTGCCGGCGTTTCCCAAAGTTGTAGACAAGGCCGCTCCAGGTGTTTATCTGGCATCGAAGGACGATACTACGCAGACGTTTTTCAACGTCGGCGAGCTGGGCGGCGAGCTGCGCGCGAAGGACTATCCGGCGCTGGAAGTGGCCGCCGAGATTTTAGGCGGCGGATTCTCCAGTCGGCTTTTTCGAAACGTCCGCACGAAGCATGGCTGGGCGTATAACATCTCTGCTTCTTGGAGCGCCAACTACGATCATCCGGGAACGTTCTTGATCTCGGGCAGCACGCAGTCGGCTCACACGGTGGATACGTTAAAGGCCGTGGACGAGGAACTGGACAAAATTCGGACCGCCGAAGTCACCGATGAGGAGCTCCAGACCGCCAAGGATACGGTGCTCAACGGATTCGTATTCAACTTCGACCGGCCCAGCAAAACCATCAATCGCCTGATGATCTACCAATACTTCGGGTATCCGAAGGACTTCATCTTTCAGTATCAGAAAGCCATTGCCGCGGTTACCAAAGCCGACGTCCTGCGCGTGGCGCAACAGTATTTCCAGCCGAAGAATCTCACCTACGTCGCGGTGGGCAATCCCAAGGATTTCGGAACGCCGCTGGCGAGCCTGGGGATGAAGGTAGAGCCGATCGATCTCAGCATTCCCGAGCCGAAGGCGGAAGCTCCCCCGGCGGATGCGGCCTCGTTGGCCAAGGGCAAGGAGCTCTTGCAACACGTCCAGCAGGCTCTTGGCGGCGCCGATAAGCTGGCGGCGGTGAAGGATCTGCAATTCCACGCGGAGCTGGAAGTTCTTAGCCCAGGCGCGACCATGAAAGTGAAGCAGACCGATTCGTTCATCGCGCCTTCGACGGTTCGCCAGGATAATGAGCTTCCGTTCATGAAGCAGTCCGTCTATTCCGATGGCGCTTCCGGCTGGCTGGCGGGGATGCAAGGAGTACAGAATCTGACGGCGCCCGTGCTCAAACAAATTCGAGGCGAGGCGTTCCGGCAATTGGCGGGCCTGGCCATAAGCGATCGCGACCCAAATCGCACGGTGAATTACGTGGGCGAGGGGGTAATCGAGATTTCTTCCAAGGACGGCGAAAGCATCCGCTTAAGCGTCGATGAGAAGACAGGCCTTCCGCTGAAGATTTCTTATCAGCAGTCGCCAGCGGAAGGCGGCACGTCGGTAGAGGAGATCTTCTCTGACTGGCGCGATGTCAATGGAATTCGGCTCCCGTTCCAATGGACCACAATGCAAGGCGACAAAAAGTTCGCCGGCGTGACGGTGCAGGATTACAAGATCAACTCCGGGCTGACGCCGGAAGCTCTCAGCCAAAAGCCCGTGATTACGCCGCCAGCGCAACCTCCGGCCGCCAAACCATGAAGAGCGTCTCATGGGCAGCGCTGATATTTTTCGGCGCGTTCGGATTGCACGCGGAGACGCGTCAGGAACGTGGCAAGCGTGTCGTGGACGAGTGTTTACAGGCGCTGGGTGGCGATAGCTATCTGAACATGGAAAATCGCGTGGAATCGGGCCGCGTGTACTCGTTTTATCGTGAAAATCTCACCGGGTTGAGCATCGCCACCATCTACACTCATTACGATTCCGGCGTCACCGATACCGCGCATCAGTTGGCGCAGCACGAGCGCGACAACTACGGGAAGAAAGAAGATTACGGCGTGCTGTTTACCGACAAGGAAGCCTGGGACATCACCTTCCGGGGCGCGCGGCTTCTACCCGCCGACCGCTTTGCGCGTTACCGCGACACTACCTTGCACGACATATTCTACATTCTGCGCGTGCGGTTGCATGAGCCGGGTTGGATTTTCGAATCCAAGGGCGCCGATGTCATCGAGAATAGGGGCGTGGAGATCGTTGATCTGACCGATGCCGAAAATCGCACCACCACCGTTTATTTCGACCACATCACCAAGTTACCGGTGCGCCAGGTTTTCTATCGCCGCGACGACGTAACCAAGGACAAGAACGAAGAGGTCACGCATTTTACGAAGTACCGTGACGCGGGAGGGGGCGTGCAGTGGCCCTTCGCGATTGAGCGCGACCGGAACGATGAGAAGATCTACGAAATATTTTCGACCTCGGTGGAAGTCAACGATCGCAAGGTGGCCGGCGATTTGTTCGCTTTGCCGTCCTCGATCAAAGTGTTGAAACCGGAGTAGGGGCCGCTAGCGGTTTGGGCCCGGCTTGCAGCGTTTGCGCGGACGCGAGCGGAAGTTGGATGGTCACCAATAGCCCCGGATTCGCATTCTGGGCGGACAGCTTGCCCTTGTGCAGCTCCACCGAGCGCCGGGCAATGGCTAGCCCGAGTCCCAGCCCGCCACTCGCGCGATTGCGATCGGAATCCACGCGGTAGAACGGATCGAAGATTCGCGTGAGGGCCTCATTAGGCACGCCCGGTCCGTAATCGCGAACGTTCACCAGCGCGGCATCGGCCGTTTTGGTAAGCTCCACGTCCACGGATGTGTTTCGCGGAGCATAGCGGATGGCGTTACGGATCACGTTCTCGAGAGCCCGACGGATCAGCTCTTCGTCGCCCCATAAGTTGGCAGGCGCCGGCGCCTTCAACAGCAGCGTGCAATCTTTCGCTTTGGCTTCCAGCAGCGAGTCATACACCATGTCGCCCAGCAGTTCGTCCAAATGCACCAACTCGTTTTTCTGCATCGAGGGATCGGCCTCGACGCGGGTGACTTGCAGCAACTCCGCCACCAGTTCATTCAGGCGGTCGGCTTCCTTTTGAATTCGATCCAGCATGTGTTCGCGGTCCTCGCCGGAGCGGGCTAGTTCCACCGCCACACCCAGCCTGGCCAAGGGGCTGCGCAATTCGTGGGAGATATCCAGCAGCAGGCGCCGCTCGGCCGCCAAAAGGGTCTGGATCCGGCTGGCCATTTCGTTGAAGCTCCGCGCCAACTCGCCCAATTCATCCTTTCGGGAAGACGGCGCGCGGGCGGAGAAATCGCCGCGCCCGAAACAATCCACTACGGAACGCAAGCGTCGTACGGGCGACGTCAAATGATAAGCGAACGCATAGCACAGTAGAACCACTAACCCAACGATCCAAAGATGCTGCGGCTGAAGAAAGAAGAACGACGTAAAGTTACTGCGTTGATCGATCATAAACAGCCGGTAGCGATGGCTGGAATCTTCGCGCACGATAACCGGCGGTCTGCCGCCAAAGGGGAAGGGAACACGCCAGCGGGTGCGCTGGGGCAAGCGGATTAGCTCCGGATGCACGACACCGGTCAGCAGGTCGGTGCCTTTGGAATCGGTGAATAAAACCTTGATCTGGGTGATTTGCTGGAATCTCGACAATACGCCGGCCAGCGCCTCGCGTCCGCCCGTTTCATAGGCGCGCTTGGCCTGGGCTACTTGAACGTTGAGAAGCATTCCCATCGGACCTCGGGGCTCGGTGGAGGTGAAGGTGGCCGCCGTGGTGATGATGATGCCGCCGATCGCGACCGCGGTGGTGGCCAGGAACCAGAGCAGCGTTTTGGCAAACAGCGATCTCATGCGGGCTCCTTCATGCGGACTCCTTTATGCAATCACGGCGTCTTCCGGGCTTTGACAGAACTGGTAGCCCACGCCGCGAATGGTCTTGATTACCGGCCGGCTGCTCTCGAGTTTGCGGCGCAGATGACTCACATGCATATCTATCGAGCGATCGAATGGCGTGGCTTTCCGATTGTATAAGCTTTCCATCAGTCCGTCGCGCGATACCACCCGGCCGGCATTCCGCATGAGCTGTTCCAGGATATCGAATTCGAGAGTCGTGACCTCGATGGGCCTGCCATCGGAGGTGACCTCGCGCGTGCCGGGGTCCAGGGCGACTCCATTGATTTCTACGCGTCCGCGGTTTACTTTATTCTCGGTACGCCGGAGGATGGCTCGAACGCGCGCCGCCAATTCGCGAGGATTAAAAGGCTTTGGGAGATAATCGTCGGCTCCCAGCTCCAGGCCAACGATGCGATCCACGTCTTCGCCGCGCGCGGTCAACATCAGAACCGGGACACGGCTGTTAATGCGAATGCGTTTCAGGATCTCGAAGCCATCCAAGCCAGGCAGCATAACGTCCAGCACGATTAAGTCAAAGCCGCCTTGTTGCGCTGTTTCCAGCGCGGCATGACCTTCATTGACACATTCAACGTTGAAGCTCTCGCGCTCCAGGAATTCCTTGAGCAGGGAACAGAGCTCCACGTCGTCATCGACGATCAAAAGCCTCATTTCATCTTTATGTTATCGCAGGGACCGGTTTACAAACCCTTAACCGCGGCGGTAGCTACCGGAACCTGAATGCCATCGCCATATTTTGCCACTCCAGGAATTGTGACCGGCAGTTGGCCGGTAATGGCAATCTCACCAAACAGCGCTTTGGCGAGCGCAACTTCGGAGGTGGGAGTGGGACTGTAGGTTGTCAAATAGGCGGCTACGTTGGGAAAAGTGCGCACCAGGTAGGGATTTCCAAGAGCGGCCAGCACCACTGGCGCTTTTCCAGCGATCAAGGCGTTCAGAAAATCGGGATAGCCGCCGGCCAGAGCGACGTTTCCGCGATAGGCACTCACGCTGACGTAGGCCGCCGCGATAATCTGGCCGCAGCTGGAAGACTTCTCGGCCACTTGATCCAAATCGGCCTTGGTCATCGCCGGGTCGAGCACCGTGGTAGTCATGTTGGGTGCGCGTTTTTTGACTTCATCGATCAATCGGATGCCTTGCTGACTGCGCCGGCCTTCCGTCAGGGCAATCAGACATACATTCGCGGAGCGACGAATCGGGAGCGAGTCCTTCGTATCTTTCACCAGCGTAACGGCGTGATCGGCGACAGACTGCGCCTGCTCCTCGGACTCGGGTGAGTCGACTACATCGGCGATGTCTTCGAGATTCACGAGTTTCTTTCGGGTCAGACCGAGCCGAACTTTCGCCGTGAGTACTCTGGCCACGCTATCATCGAGACGCTTGCGGCTGATCCGGCCATTTTCCACCGCTGTTACTACGCCACGAATCGCATCCTCGGCGCGCTTGGGCATGAGCAGCACGTCGGCGCCGGCTTCGATCGCCCGCGCGGAAGCTTCCGCCGTGTCGAACATGGCCGCGAGTCCCTGCATGTCCATGGCGTCGGTGATCACCAGGCCGTGAAAACCTAACTCGTCACGAAGAACGCCAGTGATGATCTTCGACGATACGGTGGCCGGAATATTATCTGGCTCGAGCGCCGGCACCGCGAGATGCGCGGTCATAACGGAATCCACCCCAGCGGCGATCGCGGCACGGAACGGCTGGAGCTCGACGGCGTCGATGCGGTTGCGATCAGCGTCCAGACGCGGCAGCGCCAAGTGGCTATCTTCGGTGGTGTCGCCGTGGCCGGGAAAATGTTTGGCCGTCACCAGAACTGGATTCTTGCGATCCGAATGCGCACCGGTGATGTAGGCTTGAACGAAGCTGGACACTTCGGCCGGATTTTCTCCGAACGATCGAATGTTGATGATCGGATTATCGGGATTATTGTTGACGTCAGCGACCGGTGCGAAAACCCAGTTGACACCCATGGCGCGCGCGTCGCGAGCGGTATCGGCGCCTTCTTCAGAAACCGCCGTCAAATCTTTCGCCGCTGCAAAAGCCATGCTGTAGGGCCAGGCAGTGGTGGAGTTCACGCGCATGGAAGCGCCGCGCTCGAAATCGGCTGAGACGAACAGCGGCGTTCTGGCCATCTTCTGCAGGCGGTTGATTAAGGCGGCCATGGCGTAGGGTTCTGCGTTTCGGATGCCGCCGTTGAGCGAATGCCCGGTGACGATTACGCCGCCGACGTGCAGGTCGCGGATGAAATGTTGATACTTGCGGAACTCGGCCGAGCGCGTGTTGGCATGTTCTCCATAGATGGGCATGATGATCAACTGCGCCACTTTGTCGCGCAGGGTCATGGACCGCATCAACTGGCGGACGGAAGCGGGAACGCTTTTGTCTGTGGGCTGCTTGGAGCTCTTGGCGTGCGTGGCGGCCCTTGCGAGCGATATGCTCAATACGAGAGCGATGCAGGCGCGCAGCAGTCTCATCAATTTAACTGTAGCGCGAACGGCTGGTTTACGGCAGCCGGAAGGCGACCATCGTTTCCTGGGCTGCGATGACGACGTACTGTTTTCCATCCTTGCCCTGAAACGTGATTGGATTCGCGTACCCATTCGCTGGGAGCTTGGTCTCCCATAGTAGTTTTCCGGTTTTCGAGTCGTAGGCGTGGAAGCGCTGATCGTCCGTGGCTCCGATGAACAGTAGCCCGCTAGCCGTCGCCACCGAACCGCCGATGTTGTACGAGCCCGTGTTCATCACTCCAATCTTCTCCAAGGATCGCGGCCGTATGCCGGCCAATCGTTCTGCGCCAGTGCAACGCATGCACCAGCCAGCGCCAGTACGATCGAGCGGATCAGCACATTTCGAATTCGCATTTCCGGGCTTCGGTCAGGCGTTCGTGCCGCCATCAACGGTGAGATTCGCCCCGGTGATGTATGAAGCCTCGGGACTTGCGACGAACGCCACCAGAGCGGCAACATCGTCCACATGCCCGTAACGGCCGAGCGCCGTGTTGGCGATCTGCGGTATGGCCCAATCGCCCGCCGCCGGATTCAACTCCGTATCGATCGGCCCGGGCTGGACATTATTCACAGTGATGCCCCGGCTCCCTACCTCTCTGGCCAACCCCTGCGTGAACATCTTGACAGCGCCCTTGGTCGCCCCATATGGCGCCAGCCCGGGCGTCATATTGCGCTCGCCCACGCAAGACCCGATCGAAATGATCCGTCCACCGGTCTTCATGTGACGGAGCGCCGCCTGCGTCGCGACCAGCGTGCCCCGGACATTGATGTTGAACATGAGGTCGATCTCCTCGAGCGTAGTCTCCTCGAAGGGCTTCGGAATGGCGGTTCCGGCGTTGTTCACCAGTATGTCGAGCCGGCCGAAGGTCTTTAAGGTCTTCTCCACGGCGTCCTTCACCGCTGCGGCGTTGGCGGCCTCGGCTTGAATCGCCACGGCTTTTCCGCCGGCGCCTTCGATCGCCTGTACCACGGCAGAAGCTCCTTTCTCATCCTTTGCATACGTGATGGCGACGGCCGCTCCATCCGCGGCCAGCCGTTTCGCGATGGCTGCGCCGATACCGCGCGAACCGCCGGTTACGAGCGCAACCTGATTAGATAATTTGGACATAGGTCCCCCTATATGATTTCTTGACGTTGGCGAGACCAAACTGCGGCGAACGGTTCCATTCGTGTGACCGTTCTCCAACGTTTGCTCGGCTCCCTATGGTAACAGGCGGTTGTTAGTTGTTGGTTGTTAGTTGCTGGTTGTTAGTGGCTGGTGGCATATAGAAGCGCACGTGTTCGATGTGGCGTGATTCGTTGAGGCGCATGGTGCGTTGCGCGAAGCGCTCGACGTCGTGTTTTGAAAAAACGAAGCCATGGTCGGAGGGTTCCCAAGGAATTCCTTTGTGTTTGTGGAGTTCGAGGATGGCGGCGGCGTCTTTGAGGTCGCGACGCTGGCGCTCGGCGCGGTCGGCTTGGATGTCGCGGAGCGTTTTCAGGCTTTTTTGGAACTGGCGAGAGAGACGCTGGCCCTGGATGCCGAGGTTGGCGAGGAGACGATGGGCGTCGACGATGTCGAAGTCGATTGCAGCTTGCTCGATGGGTGGATTGGCGGCGCGGGAGAGCACGTCGGCTTCGAGGAGCGGGACGCGGTTGAGGCGCCAGGAGGTGTCGGCGAGTTCCTGGACGAGTTGGGTTTCGGTAGGAGTAGCGGGTTGGTATTCGGCGAAGAAGCTGCGGCGATGAGCGTCGTAGGCGGCTCGGTCTTCGGAGGGGAGGACGGCGGAGGCAGCTGTTAAGCCATGGCGAAGGGCGTTGATCGACGAGCGCTGCTTGCCGGCTGGGGTACGTGGTCCGGTGGAAAGGAGCGCGTTCGCGCGGTTCGCGCGAGCGCGGCGCCCTGGGATTAGGGATTGGCGGTTAGGGATTGGAGTGGCGAGCGGGTTTGTCATTTGGGGACCTCGGAACCGGGATAACACGTGGATCGGATGGCGGCGGGGCGAGGTTGGCTTAGGTTGCTGATAGGGTGCCGAATATGCGGTGGTGTAGCTGGTGACTCGGGGGTTCAAGTATTCACTTCTTCAAGAGAGCAGTCCAATTCAGAACCACGGTGAAAGTCTCGGCTGGGGCAGCCGCGCTCGCCGCGGGCTGGGCAGCCAACAGGAACTTCTGGCCGTCGGAGCTGACATCCCAGTAGGCCGCGTCGTCCCGATCCGAAATCCAACCTTGGGGCTTGAACAATGTCTTGGGCGTGCCCGATTGAAACGCCGGATTGCCGCTCACGTCTACCGACATGACCGTGCCGGACCGGCCGTCCAGCGCCATGTAGAATAGCTCTTTTCCGTTGCCGCTCCAGCGCGGGCTGACGCCGCCAGCCGTGGACACTTGCGATACACCCGAGCCCGGCGGAACGCCAGTCGCGGAGTTTGGATCGAACGCCCGCACATAAACTTCGAATCTGCCGGAATCGTTGGACTGGTAGGCGACCCAGAGCGGCCGGCCATTGGGTCCGGGAGAGAATCTTTCCTCGATCCCGAGACCCTTCTTGACGAAAATTACAGGCTTGCCGGTCACATGGAAATTTTCGTCCAGCGGCAGAACCCACGTTAGTGCATCCGCTGCCGGTGAAGCGCCAATGAGCAGAAACCGTCCATCGGCCGACCAACTGAGCGGGAGCACGCCATTCTCCGCCTTGAAGAGGAGCTCGTCTTCGCTGCCTCCGTTGGAGAGTTTTTGATATATCTGGACTTGTCCGCCGCGACTGGAAGCGAACGCGATACGGCTACCATCCGGTGACCAAACCGGGAACCGGTCAGACCCGGGGTTGAACGTGAATCGGGTGCCCACGCCGCGCGCCAGATCGAACATCCAGAGATTCTCGTTACCGGATTGTGGATCGCTCCGCGTGGCGATCACGCGCTTGCTATCCGGCGAGAAGAACATCTCGGAGCTGTAATCGCCCGGCTCTCCGGCCGTTCCAATAATCTTCCCTTGCCGATCCAACAGCGTCAGTTGTCGAGCTGTCTCGAGGGTGCCGGTCCGATAGATCAGGATGCCGGTGAGCGAGGAGGAAAAGCTGCCGGCGGAAACCTGCTCGGCAATTGGGATCGGTTCGCCTGCCAGATCCAGCTTCCGGAGATCGAAAGGCTGGGCCATCAGCGTGCCTGACGCCGAAGGTACAGAACCACGTGACGAATCTCCGCGCAAGAATAGCAAAAACCCGAGATCGGGATTGCCTGGCAACGCGGTAAAGCCGACGGTAACCGGACCAACGCCAGTCAGGAGCTTCTTGGAATTCAGCGCCGGATTGCCATCCAATGAACCCAGGTATATGTCGCCGAGTGGCGTCAGGTTCTGCCGAACATAGACGAAGTGCCGCCCATCGGGCAAAAGAACCGGCGAGAGGATGGGATCTTGACCCAAGCCGGGAAGAGGCGAAGCGGTTCCGCCCGTTGTGGAGACCTCAAAGAGACTTGGGGGGCGGTTGGGATCGCTGAAAACGATCCGGCCATCTGAGGTCCAGAATCCGCCGACGACTAGCGCTCCTGCATCACACAAGACCCCCGCCGGGCCGCCCGCGACGGCGATCTTCCGGAGCTTGCCCGGCGTGCCAAAGACGATGAAGCGGCTGTCGGGCGACCAGAACGGAATCCCTCGCGCACCCTCCGAGCCTTCGATGGGGCGCGCTTCGAGCGAATCCAGGCGCCGCAGCCACAGCTGACTTCCAGTCCCGTTCACCACAGAGAACACCACAGCCGTTCCGTCCGGGGACAAGGCGCTCAGCGATACGTTTCGGTCGGGGGCGGCGATCGCGAAGCGCTGGATCGGCGCGGGGTGGGGCTTGGGGCGGAGATAGAGAAACGCGAGCCAGCCGGCAATCGCGATCAATAAACATAGGGCCGCGATGGCGGGCCAAAGCCGCGACCGCGCGGGCACCGTGGATGCGGATGGGCCTTCGAGCAAAGCCCAGGCGTCGCCGATATCGCGCAGACGGCGCTTCGGATCTTTTTCGAGGCATTTTTCGAGCAGCCGGCGAACTTTCGCGGGAACCTGCTTCCAATCGGGCTCTTCTTTGAGCACCGCCGCCAACGTGTCTGAAACTGTCTCGCCGTCAAACAATCGTTGGCCTGTCAGCATCTCGAAAAGCACTACGCCGAAGGCCCAGATATCAGCGCGTTTGTCCACCACCTTACCGCGCGCCTGCTCGGGACTCATGTAGGCCGCCGTACCGAGGATCATGCCGGCGCGCGTGGGAGAGATCGTGAGCGTCGGTGAATTCGCGGAGTCCGCTCCCTCACGGTCGCGGTTCGGAAGGGCGGCCAATCCGAAGTCGAGTACTTTGACGAGGCCCGCTGGCGTGACCTTGATGTTGGCGGGCTTCAGGTCGCGATGGATGATCCCTTTGTCGTGCGCAGCTTCGAGGGCATCGGCGATTTGCTTGGCGTAGTCCAGTGCGGTTTCAAGCGGAAGCGGCCCTTGAAGGGTTTGGCCCTCCACCAACTCCATGATTAGGGCCCTATCCTCGATCCCGTAAATCTGCGCGATGTTGGGATGATTCAGAGAAGCCAGAACTTTGGCTTCGCGCTCGAAGCGTGCCAGACGCTCGGGGTCGTGCGCGAAATCAGGAGGCAGGACCTTGATGGCTACGTCGCGGTCAAGCTTGGTATCGTGCGCCTTGTAAACCTCTCCCATGCCACCAGCACCAATCGGCGCAAGGATCTCGTAGGGTCCCAAACGAGTCCCGGCGGTAAGGGCCATGGGTATTGGAACGATTCTACACCGCAGGCATCCTCAGATCCTGAATCACGCGTGATATTGACATTAAGAATCCGGTCCCGGCCAAAGATTCTCACATTCCTATCGGGGACGACCCAGGACGTGACCAGTCATTCCCGCAGTTTGTCGTGTTGTCGGCTTCCACGAAACGCGCGTGCAGTGTGATGGTGGCGTCGTCGATTCGCCGCGGCTGTCCCGGGGCGCACGCCACGGATGTGACAGTATTTGACAACGTTTGCCGCGGACGCGTCAGCTGTGTGTACGGAATCCACCTTGGCAGCGATTGCGCCGGCGTCAAAAAAAGACAGTCTCCACCCTTCGGATTGCGATCTTCAATAGCAGTGCAAGGAGCTTGCTCAAATCTGATCTTGCGGACGCGAGTATGGGTTCTGGTACTCTCGTTGTCCTGTAGTCTCACATCGGGCGCACCGGCAAAAAGACGGCGGCCGTCGGCTCACTCCTCGGCCCCCCGCGTAAACTCGTTGTTGCCGGGTATAGTTCGAGGCGGTCCGTGGACGGAACCGACTTACGCGGACTCCACCGAAGGCGATAGCATCGCTGGTGAGGAACTCAGCATTCGTCGCATCGCCGTACAGGCGCTCGGACGCTATAACGGATCAGTGGTTGCGGTCGATCCCTCGAACGGGCGCATTCTATCGATTGTGAATCAGAGGTTAGCGTTGGGCTTAGGTTTCCAGCCGTGCTCCACCATCAAGGTTTCGGTCGCTTTAGCTGCTCTGAGTGAGAGAGTAATCGGACCGAGTACAACGATCCGGCTCAATGGCAGGAGAATGGATCTGACCTCTGCATTGGCGCATTCCAACAATTATTTTTTTGCCAACCTCGGCCGCGAACTCGGATTCGAAAAGATCAGCTACTACGCGCATCAGTTCGGATATGGTGAAAAAGCCGGACTGAATATTCCCGGCGAGAAAGCGGGGCATTTTCCACTTACACCACCGCAAAACGGAGGGGTCAGCATGCTGACCAGCTTCGGCGAAGAGATATCCCAAACTCCCCTGCAATTTGCGGCACTGATGAGCGCGGTCGCCAACGGAGGCACACTATACTGCCTTCAGTACCCTCGCAATGCCCAGGAAGTCGCCTCCTTCACCCCCAAGGTCAAGCGACAACTTAGCATTGAGGGGCCCATTTCCGGCATCATCCACGGTCTCCGGGGTGCAGTGGAAGGAGGCACTGCGCGTCGCGCTCGCCAGGAAGAGCCGATAGCCGGAAAGACCGGTACCTGCAGCGAAAACCACACTCATCTTGGGTGGTTCGGAGCCTTCAACAATGTGGGACGGAGAGTGGTGGTGGTGGTGTTATTGAGAGGCGGCCGGCAGGCAACCGGGGCTCGAGCCGCGGCTATTGCGGGGGATATCTACCGTCAACTCGATGAGGGAAACTACTTCGCTAGTCTGTCTGGTGATCGCCCAAGCAGCGCTCCGTCAAGCCCGCTGCCAGTCAAAAGACACCTCTCGCCGCAGTGCTACCTCTGTCATGTTCTTCAGTAAATCCTGACGCGAATCTTGCGATGGTTGTGGACGAATCGCCATTTTGGAATCTAGTCGTCGACAGCCGATCCTCACGTCGCTGGTTTGCCGCGAGCCAATTCTCTGAGCCAGCAGTAGCGTCGCCGCATCAATAAGTTGTAGGAACATCCGCGTACTTGATGCGCACCGACAGGGCCATACTCGCAACGTTCGCTGCGTTTTCCGCTTGCGCCGCAACCGGCGGAACTTCGCTGGACCGAGCATTGCTCGACGGTACAACGCTTGCGCAGAACTACGCACAGGAAGTTCGCCCCCGGCTCACTGTCCCCGAGGCCGAACAAGAGGCTTGGGCACTCCTTCTTTCAACGCTCCTCGCCGACAAAGATCTCGCGCCGCAATACGTCATCCTCGTCGACCGCAACCCCTTCATCCAGGCGGTCACGATCTACTGGATGGCACCCGACCGCACGTTCCACTTCATCGGCGCCTCCCCCGCCTCAACCGGCAAGCCCGGCAGTTTCGATCACTTCGTCACTCCCACTGGCATCTTCGAGCATACGATCGACAACCCCGACTTCCGCGCCGAAGGCACCCGCAACGAGAACGGCATCCTCGGCTACGGCCGCAGAGGTATGCGCGTTTACGACTTCGGCTGGCAGCAGGCCGAGCGCGGGTGGGGCTCCGGCGGAGAAGCCACAATGCGCCTCCAGATGCACGCCACCGACCCCGAGCGCCTGGAGATCCGCCTCGGCACTATCCAGTCCAAAGGCTGCATCCGCATCCCCGCCACGCTCAACACCTTTATTGACCGCCACGCCATCCTCGACGCCGATTACGAACAGGCCATGGCCAGCGGCCAGACCTTTTGGGTCTTCTCACAAACACGTGAACCAACTCCTTGGTCCGGCCGCTATCTCGTCATCGTCGACACCGAGAGAACCTCCCGGCCCCCATGGTCGTCGCCCCGCCGGAGGCGATAGCTGGTTTCGTCTGATAGCTCATGCGTCACTTTCCGACCATGTGCTCGCGGTCGCGTTCGTTTTCGGTGCAGATGATCTCTTCGACCTCCTCCTTGGGAGCGAGATCGGCAACCCTCTTGACACCCAAGGCTTGATGAAAGTGTCCGGGTCCTCGATGGTGAACTCGATCGCCAGATGACCCAAATCGGGGCGGCGATAGCGTTCCGTGAGATGCAACTTTTCAATATGCGGCTCTCCGGCCGCCGAGAGCCAGACGTATCTCCCTCCGCCTCCGCCCATGGTTTCATTTCCGGTTTTCCGGGATCAACGGGTCGTTGGGAATACCAGACTCCGGAGAGGTCCGGCTTGCCGTCCGCGCTGGACGATGCCCGCCTCGTGGGCGGCGCGCAATGCATCGATCACCTCCCGCAAGGTTTCACCTTCCACCAGCTCCGTCACAATATAGCGGGCGCCGGTAGGCAATAGTCCAACATCGAACAGCGTGCAGATATTCGGATGATTCAACGCGGAAATCGCCCGCGCCCGAGGGAGAATCCTACTGCATCATGCTTATCGCAGCCTAGGGGCCCAGGACAAGGCTGATATGGAGGGACTTCCTTATTTTTCGGGATCGAATGTGACGCTGCTGTCAGCGCCGAATTTTTTGTAGTCTCGGAACTCGATCACGTTCCGGGTGCACCCGCTCGGTCCGCGCGCGCAGCTCAGCGCCTCGGAGTGGACCGGCAGCAGAAACTTGCCCTCGCCTATAACCACATAGTCGTAATCAACCGCCGATTCCACTGTGTCGAGAGGAAACGTCCTGGGCAAGTTTCGTGCGGACAGTTCGATCCGCAGCACCCGATAGTTCTCTTTGTCGATCCAGATCGAACCCGTGTAGCCCGGCTGATCAGACTGGCCCTCCGCCGAAATGTGCCAGTGCGAGTTCGGTTGCTCCACCGAGAAATCGTAAAGGAACGCGGCCCGGTTCACAATTGTCGTGGCTTGTTTGCCGTGGAAACGAGCGTTGGTGCTGGGAGACAGGACGTCTAGTTGCAGACTGGAGAATTCACCGCGCGACCATGATCCGGTCTTCTCGATATCCACCCTGGGCGGTTGCCCGTTGACGAGAATATTCTTGTAATTCTCGGTGCCATCCTCCTCGATCACATCGGCGGTAACATGGTCCAACGCCTGCCAAGAGGTCTGGCTTCCGCGCACCACGTGGGCCGCGTAGCGCGTAGTGTACTGCTTGACCACGTAATTTGGAAGAGTTTCGGTGAAAGAAAAAGCCTCTCCACGAGCCTGATCGATGAACGGGTCCCCGGATGGAGGCATGCTCTGGCGCATGTTCCCATTCGGGGATGAATCTCCGTCCGCAGATGCGCCGACCCGCGGCGGAGGGGGTGTCCGCGTTACGCCGTTGGCGTTGTCGGCCTGAAGGCTCGGGCGTGCGTCGGCGACCGTGGCGTTGGAATTTGTGGACGGCGTGCTACCGCCGGTTGAGCTTCCGCGCTTCAACTGCGGTGGACCGTCGTCGTCCGCATCGCGCGGGGCAGGCGGGCCAGAAGGATGCGATACAGACCCAGAGGTTGGGAAGGAATCTCCGGGAGTGATCTGCGCGCTCGGCGTGCTGTCCGAACTCCCGGTCGCCCGATGCAGCCTGGGGCGGTCGGGGTCGTCATTGTTAATTTGGGATCCGTTTGAGGGAGGATTACCGCGGTCGTTGCCGCTTGATGAGCCCACTGGCGAGTTGCTCGATAAGGGGCGCGACGTGTCGTTCATTGCTTGCGACGCGGCTACGTGCTCGTCCAGTGTGCCTTCCTTGACCATCGTCATCGTCGAGGCACGGTAGACGTTGTTGACTTGGTTTGCGTCAATGCGCACGTGATCGCCAGGTTGAAAATCACCGATGTTTGCGGAAGCGCCAGAAACGCCTTTGTATTTAGTCGATTTCGCGATCGAGATAGTGTTTATGGTCTTGTCGTCGGACTCAACGACGACATTGTTCTCGCCAATTCTCCTCAACATCCCGGTGAACGCCATCGCGGCCTGGTCCCGCCTGTTATTCGGCGCCTGACCTCCCGGATTGCCTTGCGGATATGGTCGGCCTGGATATCCGCCACCGGGGTATCCAACGCCGGGGGTGATGATCTGGCCAAAACCGGGAAAACCGGCCAGCAGGAGACAGGTCAGTAATAACGTGAACCCGCGAGACATTGATCTCCCTGGACGAAGGGTAACAGCGAGCCGGCTGCGAAATCAAGTGAGGCCGTTATACGTCCGTGCGCGCCGCTACGGTCGCCCTCCGATTTGGCTTTGGACATGCCGCGCCGAAAGCTCTCTTCGAGGCAGGGGAATGTTATTCTGGGCTCGCTGAGAATCACGATGAAGAGACAGATTCTGATTTTTTGGTGCGCGATGGTGGGTGCGGTGCCATCGTTTCAAGTTCCGATATTGGCTCAGAACCAGCCCAGCAATCTTCCGGGCGCCATCTTCGTCGATGCGCCGCGCGATGCCGCAAACCCAACGCGCAATGAAGCCGTCTGGGTTCCCAGCGGGGGCGTGCTGATGAACGGCGTAATGTACGCGGCAGCGGGGGCCGGAAACCATCCGACCGTTCTCAATCTTCACGGCACCCCCGGGAATGAACAAAACCTGGACATTGCGCAAACTCTCCGCCGCGCCGGCTACAACGTGCTCTCTTTTCATTACCGAGGCTCGTGGGGTAGTCCGGGAAAGTTCACGCAAGCCGGCGGCGTCGAGGACGCGGTTGCGGCACTTGCATTCCTGCATGATCCCGCCGTCGTTGCCAAATTCCGCATCGATACCAGGCGCCTCGTAGTTATTGGCCACAGCTATGGAGGCTTTGCGGCTGCGCGTGTTGCCGCCGCGCACGCGAACATTGCCGCACTCGTGCTGCTCGCACCCTGGAATCCGGTGCAGGATATCCCGCTTTTTACCGTGTCCCCTGAGAAATTCGCTGCCGCAGCTCATAGCATCTTCGACGATGATGAAGGCAGAATGGGTGGTTACACCGACGTCGATATGGCCAGGGAAATTCTGGCGCCCGGCTACGACTGGCGTCTTGAAGCCAGCGCACTGGCCATCAAGAACGTGCCGATTCTGATCGTGAGCGCGAAACACGACACTGCCGACGACCAAGGCACAGAGTTGATTGCCGCGCTGCGGCATTCGCACGCAGTGGATGTCACTACGATCACGATGGATACAGATCACCCCTTCTCGGATCATCGGATTGCACTCCAAAAAGAGATTCTCAGTTGGTTTCAACAGCGGGCGTCGCGGTCGGCGAACAGCGCACATTCTCGCTGAGAGTGACGGTGGAGACACGGCCGGCCACCTGGAGACGTTAGCAACGGCGGAGTTGCTTTGTGGTGGAGTTCTAAAGGACCCAGAGTCTTGCGAAGTTCGGAGGAACCTGCAGCACATTGTCGGAATGCCGCCCCGTCTGGTTTATCAATTTGGCTGGTATCTCTGAAAGCACCGCACATCCGTGACTAGGCCGTTATCCGACCGGGTGGACGTGCGACGCGGTCTCATAAGGGGTCCTTTGTAAACACGGCAGCCCGCGCGCCATTTAGGACCCGGGTGTAGTCTTTGTCCTCAGCCCACGTGGTAGGTGGTATTTGGATAACAGCGCAACGTGCCGCCGCAGTTCGGAATGCCCTGCTTGCTCCAACAATAGAACTCGCCTCCGTTCACAACTTGGGGATGACTGTCGCCAACGCCGTCTAGAGTAAAGTTGATCTTTCCTGTGTACTGGATGGAACAATATGTGACACCCTCGCTACGGTTTACGAAAGTAGCCGGTCCACCAAGGATAGCCTCACCTCTCGTTGAATTGGCTAAGGAAACGTCTTCGAAGCCTTTGCTATGGTCAACACCGTCATCTTCAGGCATAGGGGTCGACCATATCACACATTGTTCGAGTGTTGCTGCGCGGTGGCCCGAACACCCATGTTTCACAAAGGGTGAGTTTTGCAACGCTCGGTGAGGCCAATGAAATCAACCCTCGCTGAGTCTCATAATTCAGTCTCAAAACCGAATGCATGTTGTCGAGTTGGGCAACGGGGTTTCCTCGGCGGGGCTGGCCAGGCTGCACGAGCGCGATTCGCTCCGAAGATCGCAGATCGATCTCTGTCTCAATAAAAAGGCGACGATTTCGGCTCTTACCGTGGCAGCCGGGCCCTAAACAGCGCAAACCCTACCGGCGCGAGTTCGGGATATATCCGCTGTGACGCCGCAGCGTCTACAAATCCAAGTTGACGGTTTGTCGGCTATGGTGACCTGTGTCAGTGGTGGTTCTGGAAACGGGGCTCTCGAGATTTCTCCTGATACGTCGGCGTGATGGCGCGCGCCATCGCACCGGTTCTATTCCTGTCCGATTCGGGACTCAAAAAGAGGCGGCCGGTATTCGCGTCTGAAATATTTTGAGCCCGCGTCCTACGAATCGTTCATCAAGCGCATTGACAGCGCGAGGTTATCGCCGAGGTACACCGCCCGGAGGACGAAATGAAGATTCAAGTGAATAGCGACAAAACGATTGCCGTCGACGCCGGTCTGATTCGCTCTGTCGAAGGCGAAGTGCACCGCCTTCTTGGCAGGTTCGCCATTAGGCTTACCCGGGTGGAGATCCATCTCAGCGACGTCGATAATTCCAAGAGGGGCCCAGCAGACAAGCGCTGTCTGGTCGAGGTGCGACCTATGGAAGCCCGACCTCTGAGCGCCAGCGCGCGGGCGGCGAATATGGTGTCCGCAGTAAGCCATGCGCTGGGCAAGATGCAAAGGGAGCTCACCACCTTCTTCGGCCGAAGGGGAAGGCCAGCAGCGACAGTCTTATCGCCGGTTTCGAGGGGCAAGAAGGTGATGGCAAGGAACGCCACCCTGGGCGCGAAAAATGTAGTCGAGGTGACGAAGGTCGCGGTTGAAGAGCCGACGAAGCTCAGCCTACGGGGCCCGAAGAAGAAGGGGATCTACCAGGCTCGACGAAAATCGTGGCCTACCAGATAGTCGGTAAGGCACCGACAAGTCAAAGATTGTAGAACCATTTGGCTAGCGACGCATCTTGAGTATTCGGTGAGCTCTTTGAGAGCGTCTTTTCCAGATTCAACATGAACGTTAGATCCATCTTTAGTTTGTTCTCTTCCGATCTCGCGATTGATCTCGGCACTGCCAACACGCTGGTGTTTGCCAATGGGAAGGGGATCGTCGTGAACGAACCCTCCATCGTGGCCATCAATAAAACCAATGGCGAGGTGGAAGCGATCGGGCAGCAAGCCAAGGAGATGCTGGGGCGCACGCCCGGTAACATCGTGGCCATCCGGCCCATGAAGGATGGCGTCATCGCCGATTTCAAGGTCACCGAGCGCATGCTCAACTACTTCATCCTGAAGGCGCACGGCCGAAAAGTGCTGGTGCATCCGCGCATCGCGATCGGCGTGCCCAGCCAAATAACGCAAGTGGAAAAACGCGCCGTCATTGATTCGGCTTACCAAGCCAAGGCCAGCGAAGTGTATTTGGTGGAACAGGCCCTGGTGGCCGCGATCGGCGCCGGCCTTCCGATCACCGAGCCTTCGGGCAACATGGTTGTGGATATCGGCGGCGGAACCACCGACGTGGCCGTCATCTCGTTCTCCGGCATCGTCTACTCCAGTTCAGTGCGCGTTGCGGGGAATGAGATGGACGACGCCATCATCCAGCATCTGAAGCGCAAGTATAACCTCCTGATCGGTGAGCGTACTGCAGAGGCTATCAAAATTCAGATTGGGTCGGCCTTTCCTTTGGACGAGCCTCTGACGATGGCGATTAAAGGCCGGAACTTGATTGAGGGAGTGCCCAAGACCCTGACCCTCGACGACCGCGAGATTCGGGAAGCACTAGCGGAGTGCGTGACCGCGATCATCAATGAGATCCGGGTTGCGCTGGAACAGACGCCTCCGGAGCTCAGTGCCGACATCAGCGACCGCGGAATTATTTTGACCGGTGGCGGCGCAATGCTAAGGAAGTTAGATCAGCGGATACGACAAGAGACCGGGCTGCCGGTATCGATCGCAGAGGATCCTTTGGCGAGCGTGGTCCTAGGGACCGGCAAAATGTTGACCGATTTCAAAACACTCCGAAGAGTGGCAATCGAGTAGCTGCATTTTAGAGGGTGTTCTTTTGGCCTGGCTCGCGGGACTTCGAGAACGAAGGGCGCCGGAGAGTGGGATCGTGTGTTTGGGCTTCACCTTCTCCTGGTTTCTTGGGACGCGCAGCTCACACCTTTAGATTAGATATACATTTGCAGTACCTCGTCCACCGCCGCGTGGCCGGTCGGATACTCCACGCTTTCCAGCGGACTTCCCGCCTCCAGCAGCGCCTTGACCACTCGCGCGAACTCACCCTCAGGATGACGCTTCTCGATCAGGCAGTCGTCCAGCGCCCACCCAAGAGGCGTCGCATCATGCCCGGGATCGCGAACATCCACCGGATGCCCGCGCGCAATCAACAGCTCCACAAGGTCACCCGAGCCCGCCCACGCAGCATTGTGCAGCGGCGTGTAACCATGGCTGTGCTCCGGATGCGCGACTGGAAATCCCAGATCGAGCATTAGCTTTACCGCGTCGTAATTCGTGTTCGTCTCCCAGCAATACTTCGCCACAAGCTCGCGATCTACATCAGGCAGTCCCGGTACGATCTCCGGATGCTCCTTCGCGATGGCGTCCGCCTCAGCACGCCTGGCCAACACGCAGTTCACCAAAAGCCGGGTCGCCGTATCGCTCTCCGCGTACAGGAAATCGAACATCGCCTGGTGCCCCTTCATCAGAGCGATTTGGTGTGGATAAGAATTGAAACGCAGAGTCCACTGGTAGATCGTACCTCCCAGCCCCTGATGGCCAACCGCTGGAAACTCCGGCAGTTTGCCGATCCGGTGCGCCAAGCAGCCCCGATCCTCCACGACCAACCTCTCCGCCAGCGCCATATCGCCTAGCGCAGCTGCCAGGAAGATGTCCGCTTTCGCGCCGCGCTCCAACAGGAATCGGGCCACGTCCGGTGACTCGCCGATACGCCACTGGGCCGGTGTCGAATCGTGATCCTCGTCGCGGGCGTCAATTCGAGCCCCACGATCCAAGAGCAATGCCGCCACCGCCACCGTCCCCGCGCAATGCAGGGGAGTCCGCGCGTCCATCCCCTTCGCGTCGATCAGCGAAGGGTCCATAGCCAACATCTCCGCCAGCTTATCGGTCAGCCCTGCCCGTGCCGCCTCATGCACTGCCTGGTCCGCATTCTGTTGCGCCATTCCGCAAGTGTATAACGACTCCACTCGAGAGCCGCATTCGAATCGCGAGTCAACGATTATTGGTGTGGATCCGCCGAGGTTGGCGAGGGCGTGGCCGTGGGGTGGGGCAATTCGGCTTTGCCATCGAGGCCGAATACCAACAATTGAGGTTTCTGCTGCGAGGTAACGGCTCCGGGGTTGGTGACACCAAGACTCGGCCGGCCACCCGAGCCACCCATCAGCGCGATGTACTGCTTGCCGTCGATGGCGAAAGTCATCGGCGGGCCCATGCCGTTCTGCAGCCCGGTACGCAGCTCCAAGAGCACGTCTCCCTTATCCGCCGAGTAGGCGATCAAGCGGCCATCCGGCGCGACCTGGAACAGCAGACCACTAGCGGTGCTCAACGTGCCGCCAAACCTGCTGTTGCCCACTGGCACGCGCCAGCGGATCTCCTGTTTGACCGGGTCATACGCCACCAGCGTGCTGACGTTTCCTCCCTGAAGCGGTTCCGGACCAATGGCGGGTCCCGCGGGCTTCCGGGGCATTCCCGTCGTATTGGTTTTCAAACCCGATTGCCCAGACCCGCCCGCACGCGAAGGGTCCGGTTTGAAATCGTAATCCGCCGCGTAATAGTATGTGTCCCAACCCCGACTCGGAATATAGACCAGACCGGTTTGAGGATTGTAGGACATGGGAGACCAGCTGTGGGCGCCGCCGCCACCGGGCGAAACCGGCGTCGGATCCTTGCCGTACTTCACTTCGGTGTTGATGATGGGCCGTCCCGTCTTCTGATCGATCCCCTTGGCCCAGGTGATTCGTGAGAAGGGTTGGGCGGAGATGAATTCGCCCGTAATCCGGTCGAGCACGTAGAAGAAGCCGTTCTTGTTCGCCTGCATGAGGACCTTGCGTGTCCTTTGTTTACCATCTGGGCCATTGATGTTCAGATCCGCCAGGATCATCTGTTGCACGCTGTCGTAGTCCCACTCATCGCCTGGGACCATTTGGTAGTGCCACTTGAGCACGCCCGTATCCACGTTGACAGCTACGATGGAGGCCACGTACAGGTTATCGCGGCCAGTGCTGGTGTCCTTGGTGCGAAGCGCCTGAGGCCAAGGCTCGGCATTGCCTGTGCCAACGTACACCAGTTCGCTCTCGGGGTCGTAGGATATCCCGTCCCATACCGCACCGCCCCCGCCGAGCTTCCACCACTCGCCCTCCCAAGTCGCGGCGGCCTTGCGCATCGCGTCCGACTCGAAGCCCTTGGCGGGATCGCCGGGAACGGTGTAGAACTTCCAAACCTGGCGGCCGGTGTCTGCATCGTAGGCGGCAAAAAAGCCGCGCGTAGGACGGTCGCCACCAGACGTGCCAACGATCACCTTTCCCTTGGCAATGCGCGGTGCAATGGTTAGTGTCTGCTCGTCCTGCACAAAGCAGACGCGAGTTTCCCAAACGGGCTTGCCGGTGTCTGCGTCGAGCGCCACCAGCCGTCCATCGTTGACGGGAACATAAACCTTGTTGTGATACAACGCCAGCCCACGGTTCACTACGCCGCAGCACATTTTGTCGCTGGTCGGTTGGCGGTTGACTTCGGGGTCCCAGCGCCACTTCTGCCGGCCGGTGCGCGCGTCAACGGCGAAGACGATGCTCCAGTTGGTGACGCCAAAAATTGTATTATTCCATTCGAGCGGCGTCGCTTCCTGGTCGCCTCCTCCCTCGCCAGCTTCATAGGACCACATTAGGCCGAGCCGCCTTACATTAGACGCGTCGATCTCGGCGAGTGGACTAAAACGCGTCTCGCCAGGTGTGAGGCCGTAGGTCAGCCAGTCTCCATCGGAAGACGACTTCGCGGCATTCCGGAGCGCGGCATCGTCGACTCGCCTGACTTGTCCCAGGGATATTCCAGACCACGTCACAAATAGTGCAACCGCGAAGGCGTAGCGCATGGATCAGGCCCGAGGATCGAGTCTAACACGCCGCATCTTCGACACTCGCTGGACGTAAGCGCGCAGCTGTCTGCTGACGGCCAAGTTCTGAGTGACGCGCCACCGGGACGCCCGGGATTCCGAGTTTGCTGGTGGGAGGGGCTGTTCTCGCCAGCACTCGCATTCGGGCCCTTACAGAGCCAGCACTTGCTCAATCAGCTCGGCCTGGAGAACGCGTTCGGCGCGTCCTTCGGGAGTGAGGCGAGTGATGGCCGCACCATCGGAGTGCAGTACGCTGCCATCGGGCGCCAGATCGAACGCCAATACGTTCCGGGCGATCACTTCGGTCTGGCCACCGGGCGCGCGCCGCGCCAGTTCCCAGGACGACGGTACACGGCTTTGCGCATCGTCCACTTGGCTTTGGACCATCTGCGCATTCGCAAGATTCCCGTAGATGAACGCCTGCCGCGGGTCAATTCTCCGCTGTACCGCTCCTTGTTTCGTGACCAGCGGCTTGCCCGTGTACATCATCGAAAAGATGTTGAAGTATTGGAAAACGGCCCGCGCCATGCGAAAGGGAAACAACCCGGCATCCTTCAAGGACCCGAGCAGGCTGGCGTCCGGGATGCCGGATTCGTAGGGCTTCCGAATGTAGTAGAGGCTACCATCTTCCGCCTGGCGCGGCTGCAGCAGGTCGCGGCCGGATTCCGAAGCGATCTCTTGCAGATCCCCCGAATCCACGTCCAGTTGTTGAATCGAGCACGGCCCCAGGCCAGCGAAACGGCCGGCGGAGTCGCGCCCGACACCTGCGCTCTGGAACACGATCCGCCGCTTCGGACCGGGAACCCAGCGCGGAAGTTGATCGAACGAATCTCCCTCCGTTAGCTCCCTGAAGTCCGTCCCACGCACTGGCATCACGGCAATGTTGGATTGCATGTTTTTGTGGAATGCGGTGACGGCCAGAGTGACCCCGTCCCCATGCAGATCCGCATGCCGGATGCGGAAATCGGCCGTGTGAAACAATCGCGTCTCAACGCCTTGGGCATCCAAAAGGAAAATCCCGCTTACTGCCTCCGTTTCCATGGAGAAAAGCAAATCGCCGTCCGTGCCGGCCGTTAAGCCGGTTAACAGCACCGCTGTCTCGCTTCCAGAATGCGGCTGCTGCTGGGCCCACACACCGCCCATGAACATCGCACCACGACCTTGCGATTTCCACGCGTGGCGTCTCTCGAGCGACGCCGTTCGCTCCCGCACCGTGCGTTCGTACTCGCTCTCGATCAGCCGCGTCGCACCGTTCTTGCGCACGTGGAGTTTTCGATTCGACAAGAATGCGAGCTCTGGCTCGGGCATACATCACACTTCGGCAGTTTCCGACTAATTCCGCTTAAGGGGAACTGCTGAGTCGATCGTCCGGGCCTTAGTGAATCCCGTGAAGTCGGCGTCAAATTGTAGGCGAAAAGCGCACTGGTCGCTCTTCCGGGCTTCGGCGATTGGCCACTACCATTCAACCGGTTTAATAAGCGGGTGCGGCAATATGCTTGGCAGGCGCGAGTGCGATCAAGGCTAGGCCGATGACGATGAGCGCTGCCACGCCATACATTTCTCCACGTCCGACTATGTTCTTCATCGCCTGAGTGCCCATAACTGCGGCATGAGCGAAGCTCGACCAGGCTGTAAAAGCGATGAGGCTGCGATTCGCCGATGGGTCGCGGATCGCGAGCAGCAAGAAAACGCCGAGAGTGACATACAGGCTGAACATCATCGAGAGCGCAGCGTCCTGTCGCGCGAACACGAACAAGGGATAAGCTAACAGCAAAAAAATCACGCCTACCAAGGCCAGGACAATCTTCAGAGCGATTTCTCGTTTCATTTATGCCCTCCAGTGGGCGCTCGCTGCTAGTTTTTCGTGCAGCGCAGTTCTTTGTTAGAAGGATCGGCGCCGGTCCCGCGCCGGCGTTTGTCGCGAAAGACCTGATGGCAGTGGAGACAGGAATCGGCGACGTCTCCGCTGAGATCGCTCACCTTCTCCTGATTTCTGGTCTGGGATGCGCGGTAAGCGGCTCTGCCCACTTCCGCCATTTCTTTCGTGAATCGGATCCAGTCGGGATCGTTCACGGGAACCGGCTTGCCATTTTCACAGCGACGCCCGGGCGTTAGCATCAAGGGCGCCGACTCGGCCAAAGCGATGGCCGCATAGTCGACGACTTCCCATCCTGAATAGAGATCGTTGCCCCACATGGCCCAGTTGAACCCGCCATCAGTAGTTGCGGTGTTGCCAGCCTGTTTTTTCTCCGCGGGATCGTGCGTCTGAACGGTGAAGATGATGTTGGAATTCGGGAACATGATGCCGCGCATCAGCTGGGAGAGATTACCAGCCGCGGGGAAGGCGGCCGGCGGTCCGGTGGTGGAAGCGGTGGCAGGCTGTGGGTTGGCCGCGGCTTTGCCGGTCTGTTCAATATAGGCGGCGAGATCCGCCACCTGGCTGGCAGTCAACTTGCCGGGGCTATCCTGCGGCATTGTGTTCTTGATCTTGTCGATGAGATCGGAAGTGGGCCATCTGGATCGGAAGTCGGCGCCCTCCAGGGAAGGGCCGCTGCGTCCTTCGAGGCCCTCGCCGTGACATGAGACGCACTGCTGCTTGTAGAGTGTCCCGCCGCGCGAGGCATCCTGCGCGCAGAGAGTAATCCCGAACGTTGCGAAGACCAGAGCAACGGATAGCTGCGACTTTTTCATGTGTTCTCCGTTGTTTCAGCCTACAACGAATTGGTATGGCGATCCGTCGGCGGCAAGAATGCGATTCGCTTTGCTGAGGGGAGACGCCTAACGCGTCTTGTGCTTATCCGGGCGGGAAGCGCCTTGCGAGGAGGGCGGTTTCTTGACAGGTTTTAGTTGCCTGCGGAGCAGCCGGTTCACCGAGCGAACCAAGTGGGTGACCTCGTGGTTGCTCTTCTGAATGACGACATCGGCTCCGGTGTTGGCCTCGGTGAGCCCCAGTGTGTCGGTGAAGCCCGAGATCAGAATCACGGCGCTGGCAGGGTGCAGCTTCCTCAGCCGGCCGATAAACTCGATGCCATCCATCTTCGGCATCTTATAATCGGTGACCACCACATCAAAGCGTTGCTTTCCGCATAAATCGAGCGCCTCGGCGGGCGTGCCTGTGGTTTGCACTTTGTGCCCCAACTCTTCCAGCACGCTGCGACGAGCGGCGAGACCTAACGAGTTGTCGTCGACCATGAGAATCCGACCGCGCGGATTCGGAGAAGAAGGATTTGCCATCGATGGGACCCAACGAAAGTAACAGAGGAGTAATAATTCTGTCAACGAATTTCTATCAGCTTGGAAATTCGAAAGATCGAGACCTTGACTTACGAGAGTTGAATGGAAGTGAGCGAGAGTTGAATGGCGATGCGGCGGATCGCCCGGACCTACTCCACGCTGCGCGGCGCAGTATATCCGGCTTTCGTGACCACCGTGTATTTCACGGGCCTGCCGTTCTCAGAGATCCGCAGCGCATCGCCAGTTTGAGGATCGACCAGTTCCACTTTGAGTTTGCGAAACTTGCCGTCCTTGGCTTGATTGGAAGGCTTGTAGGTGAGCGAATACTGATTTCTCAGTGAGGACGAGATGGACTGATAGATGCTTGGGAACTCTTGCAAGAAGCGGGGGAAATACGCTTGGCCGCCGGTCTCGCTGGCGAATGTTTTCATCTCATTGTCGGCTTGCAAAAAGTCCAACTGCTGGATCGGGCCCATGTTCTGTTCCGCCACAATGCGCATGGCTTGGAGCATGCTAACCGCGTAGATGGGCACGCCGGCTTCCTGCACTGACTTGCGGGCCTTGTCGTAGGTAAGTTTGCTAAAGGTATCCCGCCCGGAGGCGATCAGCAGAATGGCCTTGCGTCCTTCGACGTTGCTCATGCGCTGCGCGGTTTCCGATAGCGCGTCGAACAGGTTTGCCTCGGAAAAACCGGGAATACGCAAACGCTGCATTGCTTCTTGAACTCTCCCCCGATCGGTGGTGAAATCACACAGGATTTCAGTATTGAGATCATAAGCCACGACAGCTACGTAGTCCTCGGGCTTGAGCGTCTCCACGAATCCGTAGGAAGCCACCAGGGTCTCATACCAGCCTTGCGAGTAGTACCTCTGGAAAAGATTGCTGAACTCGATCACCATCGCGATCGTCATCGGCGCTTCGCTATTGACGTTGAAAGACGCGATCTGCTGGGGAACATTATCTTCCAGCACACGGAACTTCTCGCGTGGAATGCCGGGAAGAAAGTGCCCTTTGTTGTCCAAGACGGCGACATCCAACTGTATCGTCGTGACGTCGCTGTGGAAGGTAGGAGTGCCTTCGGGAATGTCGGGCTTGTCCTTCTTGCTGAACTTGGAAGGGATCTTGGGCTCGTCGGAGTCGGAGTCAGAGTCCGTGGAAGGAGGCTTGGTCGCGTTGGAAGGCGGATTTGCAGTGGTGTTCGAGTCGTTGGTAGTGGCGTCGATAACGTCGGTGGATGGCGGGGGCGCGTCCTTCTTCCTAGGCCTTGCGACCGTTTCGGAAGAATCGGGAGTTGGTCCCTGCTGTGCAATCGCAAAGGGGAGCGCGATGGCGACCACTGCAACTCCACTAAAGAGAACCAATCTGAAGCTGTTCATAACATCACCGCCGGAAAAGGATCAAAACGACGTGTTTGCGGCTTTCAGCCGCCTACTCACCTATTCTAAACCCTAGTTCACTTTGGGTCCGACGGCCGGATCCCTGCTTGCGAAGATACACCTGAAACTTCTTCTTAGCGCGCTGCAGTTTCCAGTCGCGATATTGGCGCTGAACTGGTCCGATGGGATCGAATTGCAAATTAGGCGTCTTGAGGAACAGATAGCCGAACAGCAATCCGCCCAGATGCGCGAAGTTGCTGACGCCTGTATTGACCTGGAAGGAACTAAGAAACGCCATAGCGCCAACGATCATGACGAAGTATTTCACCTTGATCGGTATCAGGAATCCCCAGAGGATCTCGCGGTCGGGGAACAGCATGGCGTAGACCAGCAGGATGCCAAAAATAGCGCCCGAGCTTCCGATGGTTGGGATGTTCGGGATTGCCCCAGGGCAGCACATAGTTGGCGACTACCACACAAATGCCAGCGCCCACGGCGCAGAAAAAGTAGAAGCGGATGAAGCGCTGGGTTCCCCAGATTCTTTCAAGCTCGGCGCCGAACATCCAGAGCGCCAGCATGTTCCATATGATGTGACCGAAGCCGCCGTGCAGAAAAGCGTACGTGACGAGCTGCCAGATGAGAAATACTTGACGACGTCGGCAGGAATGAGCTGGAAAAGTAATCGGAGCGGCCGGTCCATTCGGGCGAGCTGAGCAAAATAGCCAATGATGAAGATGGCGACGTTGGAGATCAGCAGCCACTTCACGCCTTTCGGGAAGCCCGGGATATAGAATGCGCCGGTGACTCGCGTTCGACTACGGAAGGACATGACCCGAAGACCGTCTAATACTCAGAATATCAGAACAGCGTTCAGTTTTCTTCTGGAATCTTGTGGGTTCGGCTCTCCCAAGCCAGCAGCCCCGACGATAGGATTTTCAGCGCGATCGATAGCGCGATCCAGACTTGCCAGTGCGAGAAAAAGCCAGCGGTGATTGGGAACGCGCCAGCCCAGTCGAGATCGGCACTGACTCGCCATAGACCCATGGCCAGGGCAGCCAGTGCGGAAGGTGTCAACAGTGCGACGACGATGTTCGGCAGTTGGCGGCCCAGCGCCAGCGTTGGAGCGGTGAGTGCGCCCGGCAAACGCATTTCCAGTTTTGTCGCGCGCTCCGAAGTAGTTGTCCCTAGAACAGATGGAACCCCCGCCACTACGGGCCGCTGTGTAGTCTCAACCGTGAAAGCTCCCATGTCGCTGCCGCCTCTCCATTCTCTGATGCACGAGACTGGCCAAAGTTTCTTTATTTGATTTCAAATGCGGCTTTGCGGCGGCTATCGTTTAGGGGAGGGGGTGGATCGCGTGAGACGCTGAGGTGCGTTCAGCGGGCTCACCGGGTGTGGCGCGCTGCCACAAACCGGCACAGGAAAATTTTGCGTGACGTCAGTATCTTGAGCTGGCTAGCTTGCGATCCGCGCTGTCTACAGTTTCCGGTAGGACCGCCTCTGCTTTTCCATAACGGTTGAGAACAATCGCGGAAAACTGCAGCGTGGCGGCGACAGTGAGCCACACTTGCCAATGCGAGAACAGTCCGTTGGTAATCGGAAATTGCCCCGTGAAACTGAGGTCGGCGGCCAACCGCCACAGAGTGAGCACGCACGCCATCACTCCGGCAGGTGTGAGCAAGGACGCCAACGCCAGGGCAACGTGTTGGTTCTTGCGGCGTTTCTGCCGCACTCTGGCTCCGGAACTAAGTTGTATTCTTACTACCATTCAAAAAACAACCTTACGACCATTTCGCCAGCAACCTTACGACCAATCGCGAGCAACCTTAGTTGCGTTGCTTCCGTTAGAATCTCAGTTTAACGCTTATATCGGCGTAAACAACGAATTTTTTTATGAAGAAACTAAAAGCAGCGATCATCGGGACAGGCTTCATGGGAAGAGTGCATGTGGAAAATCTGCGCCGTCTGCCGGGCGTGGAAGTAGCGGCGGTCGCGGGATCGAGCGGCGAACGAGCGAGACAATTCGGTAACAGCATTGGAGTCAATCGCACCACTGGAAATTTTCAGGAGTTGCTCGAAGATTCGATTATCGACGCAGTGCATGTGCTCACACCTAATGCGTTGCATTATCCGATCTGCCGCGCGGCACTCGAAGCGGGCAAGCACGTTTTGTGTGAAAAGCCTTTCACGATGCAGGTGCAAGAAGCTCGGGAGTTAGTGGAGCTTGCCGCCCAAACTTCTCTCGCGAATTGCATCCAGCATAATCTTCGTTACTATCCAGTTGTCCAACAGATGCGCTGCATGATCGAAAGCGGCGACTTAGGGGAAGTCCTGATCGTACAGGGCACGTATTCGCAGGACTGGTTGCTGTATGAAACCGATTGGAACTGGCGCGTGAATGCGGGCGAGAACGGTGCGTTGCGGGCGATGGGGGACATCGGGTCGCACTGGATGGATCTGATCCAGCACTTGACGGGTTGCGCATTACGGCAATGTGCGCCGATCTCGCGACGTTTCACAAGACGCGGCGGAGACCTAAAGGGTCGGTGGAGACATTCGCCGGCAAGAAGCTGCAACCGAACGACTACGAGACTGTGCCAATCGATACCGAAGATTTCGGTTCGGTGCTTTTGCACCTGGGCGATCGCGCGCGCGGCGCATTCACTGTGAGCCAGATGTCGGCCGGCAGGAAGAACATGTTCACCGTGGAAATCTACGGGACCAAGGCGGGCGTCGCATGGAATCAGGAGCGGCCGGACGAGTTGTGGATTGGCCAGCGCGACAGGCCGAATCAGATCCTGCTGAAAGATCCAGCGCTGCTGTATCCCCGGGCGGCCGCTTTTGCGGATCTTCCGGGCGGGCACAGCGAGGGGTATGACGATACGCACAAGCAGGTGTTCAAGCGCTTCTATGCTCGCGTGGCGGACGCCGGCGGCACCGGTAGAATATCCAACATTCGAAGATGGTCTGTTGGGGATGCGGTTATTGGAGAAGGTGGCGGAGAGTTCGAAGAAGCGGGGATGGGTGGAGGTATGAGTCTCTCAACATGTCGAAGAACGTCCCGCTCGAGGTCGATCGGAGTCTCAGTACCCCTGGCCGCCCTCTACGAGCGGATCGAGTTTCCCGCCGAATAAAAACTCCTCGGTTTCCATCCACATCTCATCCAGGACGTTGCCCAATTCATGATCCGAATTCAGCAGGCGCAAGCGCGCGTTGGGATGCCGCTCGGCGAATCTCACTGCGTACTCAGGCGGAACAACGGTGTCGTTCCGGCCCTGAAAGATCAGCACCGGCTGCGCGACATCGGGATACGCTTCATATTGCCCGGCGTCTTCCACCAATTGGTAGCCCAGTTCCACTTCTCGTCCCTCGCTGTAGTGAAACACCTTCAGCGTGTTGGTGCGCTTCCATTGCTCCATGGCGCGGTCACCCAAGGTCTCCGGCCAGCGCGAGGCGAAGGAAAACGCCGGGGCTAACAACACCAGCTTTTCCACCTCGGGATGCCGGGCCGCATATAACGCCGCCAGATATCCGCCCATGCTGGAACCGATCAACGATACCGGCTCATCACGGCTTACCTTGGCAATCACGTTCAGTTGCCCGGTGAGGGTGAGGCTTCGGAAGTCGCTTTCCGCCAGATCGGGAATTTCCAGGCCGATGCCCAACTCACGGAAGCGCTCGGCAAAGAAACGAGCCTTACGCGAGCCGGGACTGCTGGCGAAGCCATGCAGATAAATGAAGCGGGGCATTCGTGCGTTGCTACAGGCCCGCGAAGGCGACCGCCGAGCCTTCGGTCAGGATTCGACGCAGATAGTCGATCTGTCCCAAATGAAAGTTGAGGTGTCCATACAAGTGAACGAGAAAAGCATTCGCCGAGAGTGAGGTGCCGAGTACATCCTCGGGGTAAGTGGCTGCTAGCTGGTTGTCAGAAAGCTCCGACATAACTTTCGCAACCAGCTCTTTTACATCGGACATGCGACGGGCCAAGTCCTCGCGCGAAAGGCCGTTTGGTGCAAACTCCTGATCTCGCGCGCGTTTGTAAGCCACTTGGCCCAACTGTCGTCCGACAAACTCGCGCAGATTGCCCTCCAGGTGGAGCACCAGATTTCCGGCCGAATTCTTCACTCCCGGGGCGCGCTCCCATAGGGTCTCATCGCTGGGGAACGCCTGTAATTCCTGAACCAGTCTCGTCAAATCGCGTGAAAACAGAGCCGCAAGTCCGCCGGCAGTCGTCATGGGCTAAGTTTCGCGCGCGGCTGCCGCCGGGCGCAACTTCCCTCGGCGCGGACTGGGCTACAATTGTGGAGGCAGGAAGCCCTGCGTTCTTGATCTGATCGGCACAGTCGTGGCCGGCGTAGTTGCGGTCAGCCGCTACCATCGCTAGAATCAATGAGTTTGTAGACATCTTTGGTTGACATTCGTGGGGAGGATTCATGTCGGTTGAACAGAGAGTGAAGCAGATCATCGTGGAGCAGCTAGGCGTGGACGAAGGCCAAGTGGACAACAACGCCTCTTTTGTGGATGATCTTGGCGCGGACTCGCTCGATATCGTCGAGTTGGTGATGGCGTTTGAAGAAGCGTTCGACATTGATATCCCCGATGAAGACGCAGAAAAGATCGCAACTGTAAAAGACGCCATCGACTACATCGAGAACAAGAAAAAGAAGTAAGCCGCCGGGAGCCAGTCTGGAGCCATCGTTGTCGCGCAGAGTAGTAGTCACAGGAGTCGGCTTGCTAAGCCCGCTGGGAATTGGCACCGATGAGAGCTGGAAGGCCATCCGCGAAGGGCGGAACGGGATTTCCAGAATCGAACAATTTGACGCCGCGGCATTTACCTGCCGGATCGCCGGAGAGGTCAAGAATTTCGATCCCGCGCGTTTCATCGAACGCAAAGAGATCAAGAAAATGGGCCGCTTCATTCAGTTCGGCATCGCGGCCTCGGAATTCGCGCTGGCCCAGTCCGGCCTGAAGGTGGATGCGCAGAATGCCGAACGGGTGGGCGTCGTCATCGGCAGCGGCATCGGCGGATTCGAGGTGATCGAGCGGGAGCACCGGACGCTGCTCGAAAAAGGTCCCAGCCGCATCTCGCCGTTCTTCATTCCGGCTACCATCATCAACCTGGCGTCCGGCTACGTTTCCATCCGCACCGGCGCCAAGGGTCCGAACTCCGCTACGGCCACAGCTTGCACCACCAGTGCGCATTCCATTGGCGATTCCTTCAAGATTATTCAGCGCAACGACGCGGACGTGATGATTTGCGGCGGAGCCGAGGCGTGCATCACTCCCATGGGCGTCGGGGGGTTCGCGGCCATGCGCGCGCTTTCGCAGCGCAACGACGAACCCGAGAAAGCTTCGCGCCCCTGGGATCGCGATCGCGACGGTTTTGTGGTGGGCGAGGGCTCGGGCATTTTAGTTCTTGAAGAGATCGAGCATGCCAAGCGGCGCGGCGCAACCATTCTGGCGGAGATCGTGGGTTACGGCATGAGCGGGGATGCTTATCACATCACCAGTCCGTCGGAAGACGGGGACGGAGCCTTCCGTGTAATGCGCCTGGCGATTAAAGACGCCGGTATTGAGCCCGAGCAAATCGATTACGTCAATGCCCACGGCACCTCAACCGAAGTGGGCGATCGTATCGAAACCACCGCCTTGAAGCGCGTGTTCTGCGATCACGCCTACAAGCTGGCCGTCAGCTCCACCAAATCCATGACCGGCCATCTTCTGGGCGGCGCCGGCGGTCTGGAGGCTGGGATTACGGTACTGGCTTTGCGCGATCAGATCGCGCCGCCGACCGTTAACCTGGATGTTCCCGGCGAAGGTTGCGACCTGGACTATGTGCCGCATCAGGCCCGCCCCATGAAAATGGACTACGCACTGTCGAATTCGTTCGGCTTCGGCGGCACCAACGGCTGCCTGATCTTCAAAAGATACGTTCAGTGAAAATCCTGGTCTCCATCAAGCAAGTCCCCTCTCGCGACTCGCAGCTTCGTATCGAATCGAGTGGCCGCTGGATTCAGGAAGGCGACCTCAGCTTCGAAACCAACGAGCCGGACGCGTTCGCGCTGGAAGAGGCGCTGCGGCTGAAGGAACAGCATGGCGGCGAAGTGGTGGCCCTGTGCGCGGGGCCGCCCCGGGTCTCGCAAACCATCCGCGAGGCGCTGGCCAAAGGCGCCGATCGCGCTATTCACATCGAGGAAGAAAACCTGGCCGCCTTCGACACGCTGGGCGTCGCAAAATTGCTCGCCAAAGCCGCGGCCACCGAGCAACCCGACTTGATCCTGACCGGGTTGCAGTCCGACGATTTAGGGTACGGGCAAACCGGTGTCGTCATGGCCGAACTCCTAAACCTGCCGCACGCGACCATCATCATGGCGGTTGAAAAACTCGACGGCGGAATTCGCGTGAAGCGCGAGCTCGAAGACGGCTGGTTCCAAAACGTCGAGATGCCGCTGCCGGCAGTGTTGACGATTCAATCCGGCATCAACAAACTGCGCTACGCAACTCTGATGGGGATCAAGAAGGCCAAGACAAAAGAAATCAAGCGGCTGACGGCGGCGGAATTGGGCGTCGCGGTTGCGCCGGCGGTGTCGATCGAGCGAGTCTACCTGCCGCAGCGCAGCAAACAGACGCAAATGATCGAAGGCAGCCCGAAGGAAGCCGCGGCGAAGCTGGTGGAGAAGCTTCGGTTCGAGGCGCGGGTCATATGAGCGGCGTGCTCGTGGTGATGGAGCAGAGCGGCGGCGTGTGGCATCGGATGTCCTGGGAGACGCTGGCGGCGGGCCAGCAGCTCGCGGCGCAAACTGGGCAGACGCGTATCGGCGGCCGTGGTTGGGTCGTAGGCGGCGGGAACTTGCCGGGAAGAAACTCGATCGCGTCTATTCGGTCGAGCACGAGCTCCTCGCGAAATACACGGCTGACGGCTTCACCGCGGCGCTGGAGCAACTGATCCGCAAGACGAATCCGTCGCTTGTGCTCTTCCCCCACACCTACCAGGTGCGGGATTTCGCGCCCAAACTGGCCACCAGATTCGACAAGGTTTTGGTTAGCGATTCGATCGGTCTGCGCATCGAATCAGGCTCGCCGATCTTCGTTCGCCAGCTTTTTCAGGGCAAGTTGAATGCGGACGTGAAGCCCGGTGGAAGTGAACCCCACTTCGTGTCGATCCAGGCCGGCGCATTTCGCGCAGATCAGGTTGAAGCGGGAATGGCTCAGGTGGAGCAGTTTGCGCCGGAATTGACCGCCGGGCAGATTCGCGCCAAACCCCTCGATCCGTTCCGCGAATCGGCGCGCGCGGTGGACCTGACCTCGGCCGAGATCATCGTTTCGGTGGGCCGCGGAATCAAGGAAAAGGACAACATCCCGATCGTCGAGGAGCTGGCGAAAGCGCTCGGCGCAGAGCTTGCGGCATCGCGGCCGATCTGCGACAACGGATGGCTCCCGATGGAGCGCCAGGTCGGCAGCTCGGGCCAGACGGTCTCGCCCAAGATGTACCTGGCGGTGGGAATCTCGGGCGCGATTCAGCATCTGGTGGGGATGAAGGGCGCGAAAACGATCGTCGCGATTAATAAGGATGCCAACGCCCCGATCTTCGAGGTCGCCGACTACGGAATCGTGGGGGATTTGTTCGAGGTGGTCCCCGCACTGGTCGCGGAAGTGAAAAAGGCCAAGGGCTAAGGCTTGAAGCAGGCCGACGAGGGCGTCGGCCGCGGTTCCGGGGAACCGCCCCACAGTCGCCGGTTACAGGGTTCGGTAGTAGGCGATCAGGTCCAGCGCCGGAGGCGTTTGCCCCATCGCGCGCAGGAAACCGGAGACCTGGCCCCGATGATGCGTCCCATGATTCACCAGATGCAAAAGAATCTGCCAGGCCGGCTGGGAATAAGGGCGTCCCTTGGTGTCCTGGTACGAGATTACCCGCAGTACTTCGGCATCGCCGAAATCGCGCAGCCAAAGCTTCCAGCGCTGATACAGGGCGGGCCATTCCGTTTGGAGCAGGGTCAGATCGCGATCCTCGGGGTCGACAAAGGTCGTCCGCGGTTCAGGCAGGACGCGCGCCAGCCAGATCCGGTCCGCGGCGTAGACGTGCACCAAGGTGTCCAGGACAGTTTTGTCGGCGGTCTTGAAATCGCGCGTCAATTCCTCGGGCGATAGCTTGGCGGCTGCGTCCAAGAGACGCTGGGTGGCCCAGGCGGAGTAATCGAGCTGCAATCGGAGTGTGTCGACAGAGACAGGCATCTCTTAATTATGCCCCAGTGATTCTGCCCTAGCCTGTTCGTCCCCATCCTGGTCGGATGACTAGCGGTGGCACTAAGGCGAACCACCGGGGCCCGACATGCATCGCATGCCGCGCTGTGCCAACTGAGGGCGATATTACACAAGTCTTACAAACGACGGGAGACTTCCCTGTTACGTTGGAACTTAAGGTTAGGAAAATCAGGGAGACTTCGTGTCAAGCGATATTCAAAGCATCACCGAGCAGCGGCAGCTGAACTGGGCCAACATCATCGTTCTTACCGTATTGCACGTCGGCGCCTTCGCGGCGCTGTTTATGTTCAACTGGCGCGCGTTTCTAGTAACGCTATTTTTATACTACGTCAGCGTGGGCCTGGGCATCAGTATGGGATACCACCGGCTGCACACGCATCGTTCCTACAAACTTCCTCGCGCCATCGAGTATTTCCTGGCCTTTTGCGGGACGTTGTCGCTGGAAGGCGGGCCCATCTTTTGGGTGGCGACGCATCGTATCCATCACCAGTATTCCGACAAACCGGGTGATCCGCACTCGCCGCACGACGGCGCCTGGTGGTCGCATATCGGCTGGCTATTGACTGGTGAATCCAAGCATAACAACACCAAACTGATGGCGAAGTACGCTCCCGACTTGGCTAGAGATCCGTTCTACGCAAACCTGAATACGTATCACTGGGTTCCGGTTGTGGTGGTGTCGGCTCTGCTGTTTTGGTTCGGCGGATGGCCGATGCTGCTGTGGGGCACCTGCATGCGCCTGACGTTCGGCCTGCACGCAACTTGGACCGTGAACTCCATCACGCACATGTGGGGCCACCGGCGCTTCAATACGCGCGACGATTCCCGCAATAACGTGTTGATCGCGCTTATTACCTTCGGCGAAGGCTGGCACAACAACCACCACGCCCATCCCACCTCGGCGCGGCATGGACTTGCCTGGTATGAGATCGATTTCTCCTGGATTCAGATCTCGATCCTGAAGTATTTGGGCATCGCCAAGGCGGTGAGGGTGGCGAAGGTACACACGGCCATTCCCGAGCGCGAAGCGGCCTAGTTAGCCAATTCAGTTACCCTGGAAGCATGGTAGTTGCGGGACGCCGCAGGTCGATCACGTTCTTCATTGTGCTCGGCATTGGGCTGATCTCGGTCATCGTTCTGCTGTACATAGGGTGGGTGCTGCTGCGCTGGCACACCGGCATCCTGCTTTTCCTCGGCTCGCTGCTATTTCTCATGATTATCGTCGGCGTGGTCCTCAACACCACGTTTCTGGTCCGCGAGATTCGGCGCAACGAGCAGCACGACGCCTTTATCAACGCGGTAACGCACGAGCTCAAGACGCCGGTTGCCTCCATTCGTCTCTACCTGGAAACGCTGCAAACTCGCCCAGTGGACGAGGTTAAACGCCGGGAGTTCTATCGCACCATGGTGGAGGATAGCGACCGATTGCTGGCTACCATCGAACAGGTCCTGCGTACTGGACGCATCGGATCCAGCAGCCGCCGGAAGCTGCACCTGATTCGCATCAACCTGAACGGCGTGATCGAAGACTGCCTGGAGCGGACGCGTGCCTTGCATCGGCTGCCGCCGGAGTCGATCGAGTACCGGCCGGGTCCCGAAGTGACGATCATGGGCGATCCGGAAGAGGTGCGGGCCGCCGTTTCGAACCTGATCGACAACGCGGTGAAATATTCTGGAAGCGCGGTGAAGGTATTGGTGGAGACCGAAGCCGTGGACGACAAGTTCATCTCCGTTCGGGTGCGAGATCAAGGCCCCGGCATCCCCAAGATGGAGCTCAAACAGATATTCAAGCGCTTTTACCGCGTGCCTGGTCCGCTGGCCACGCGCGTCAAAGGGACCGGCTTGGGGCTGTTCATCGTCCGCTCCGTCGCTAAGCGGCACGGTGGGCGCGCCTGGGCGGAGAGCGAAGGACCTGGGCAGGGCAGCACCTTCATTTTGCAGCTTCCCATCGCCAAATGAGCCGGGTGTTAGTGGTAGAAGACGAGCAGCACCTGGCCGAAGGGCTGCGATTTAACCTCGAGGCCGAAGGCTATCAGGTGCAATTGGTCGATACGGGCGAAGCCGCGCTCGAAAAGCTGACCGTCGAATCGCAGGTGTTCGACGTCGTAATTCTGGATGTCATGTTGCCCGGCATCGATGGATTTGGCGTGGTCTCCCAGATGCGCGAACTAGGTCAGTTTGTGCCGACGCTGATCCTGACGGCGCGCGGATATCCGGACGACGTTCTGCGAGGTTTCGCCGCCGGAGCGGACGACTATCTCACCAAGCCGTTCGATCTTTCCATCCTGATTGCCCGCATTCGGGGCCTGCTGCGCCGCCGGGAGTGGCTACGTGCAGCACCAGTGCCGGCTCAATCGCCCGCGGAACCCGACGGACCGAAGCACGTCTTCACGTTTGGCGACAAGTCCGTTCATTTCGACCTGCTGGAGTTGCACGTGCGCGACCAGGTGTTTCCGCTGACTCTGATGGAGGCCAACGTACTTCGGTATCTTATCGAGCACGAGGGCCAGCGCGTGTCGCGGAAGGCGATGCTCGCCAAAGTCTGGGGACTGCACGAGGATACCGACACCCGCGCCATCGACAACTTCATCGTGCGGTTGCGGCGATATATCGAGGACGATCCCACTCGCCCGCGGCACTTGCTGACGGTGCGCGGCGTAGGTTACCGGTTCGTGGCGTCACCGGAGGGTTGAGTGGGGCCGTCGCGGACAAGTTTTGCGACAATGGAATCGAAAGGCCAGTTGTGAAACTTACTCTGCTGCTACTCGCCGGCGTAGCGCTATTTCTAGGCGCTGACACTGCTACTAAGCTCAACTATCCGGTTGCTCCCAAGAGCGATCAGGTGGACGATTATCATGGCGCCAAAATCGCCGATCCGTATCGCGGTTTGGAGAATGCCGACGCCGCGTCGACTCAAAAGTGGGTGGAGCAGGAAAACGCGTTGACGTTCGGGTATCTCGCGAAACTGCCGGGGCGCGAGGCCATCAAGAAACAGCTCACCGAGCTGTGGAACTACGAGAAATTCGGCGGCTTCGAAAAGGCCGGGAACCACTATTTCTATTTCCACAATTCCGGACTGCAAAATCAGGCCGTCTTGTACGTCATGGATTCGCTGAATGGTCCGGCGCGAGAGCTGCTCGATCCCAACACCTATAGAAAAGATGGGACCACGGCGCTGGCGGGCGAGTCGGTGAGTTGGAACGGAAAGCTGCTTGGGTACGCCGTGGCGCAGGCCGGCTCAGATTGGGCAGAATGGCGCGTCCGCGATGTGGCAACGGGCAAAGATGCGTCCGACCTGATCCAGTGGACCAAGGGGAGCAGCATATCGTGGGCCGCCGATGATCGCGGGTTCTACTATGCGCGCTACGCGGAGCCACCTCCGGCGAAATTGCTCACCGTGGCCGCGCTGGACCAGAAAGTCTACTTCCACAAGCTGGGCGATCCGCAGTCGGCCGACAAGCTGATTTACGAACGGCCGGATCATCCGAACTGGACTATCAGTCCCGCGGTGACGGAGGGCGGCCGGTACTTGCTATTCGAGATGGAGAATGGCGTTCCGGGGACGAACATGCTGGCGTATCAGGATCTGCGGGCCGCGAATCCTCACGTCGTGATGCTGATTCCGTCGGCAGATCATGCTTATGTCCCGATCGCCGTGATCGGATCGACTCTTTATCTTCAGACCAATGATGGAGCGGCGCGCAGCCGAGTGATCGCGATGGATATCGAACATCCGGAGCGCGGAAACTGGAAGGAAATTGTTCCAGAGCGAGCGGAGACGCTGGATGGCGCGGAGATCGCCGATGGTAAGCTGCTGCTGTCGTATATGAAGGACGCGCATTCGGCGGCGCGGCTGGTGACGTTGGATGGCAAGCCCATCGCGGAGATCGCCCTGCCGGGGATTGGGACGGCGGGATGGTCGGGTGCGCGCCTACAGGACAAGGAAATCTTTTACCGGTTCGAAGGGTACACGATCGCGCCGGACATTTATCGGCTGGATTTGGAGACCGCTAAGAGCACGGTGATCCGTAAAAGCAAAGTGGCGGTGGACCTGTCGCAGTATGAGACTCGTCAGATTTTCTACCCAAGCAAAGATGGCACGCGCGTTCCGATGTTTCTAAGTTACAAGAAGGGCCTAAAGCTGGATGGGCAGAATCCGACATTGCTCTATGCGTACGGTGGCTTCGATATCGCGATGACGCCCGACTTCCGGCCGGCGATCGTGGAATGGATGCAGATGGGCGGCGTGTACGCCGTGGCGAACATCCGCGGAGGATCGGAGTATGGCGAGGCCTGGCACCAAGCCGGAATGCGCGCCAAGAAGCAGAACGTGTTCGACGACTTCATCGCGGCGGGCCAGTGGCTGATCGCGAATAAATATACTTCGACGCCTAAGCTGGCGGTTTTTGGCGGAAGCAACGGCGGCTTGCTGATTGGGGCGGTACTCAACCAGCGGCCGGATCTGTTTGGCGCGGCGATGCCGGCGGTGGGCGTGATGGACATGCTGCGGTTCCAGAAGTTCGGGTTCGGAACGCAGTGGGTGGGCGAGTATGGATCGGCCGATAATCCCGAAGATTTCAAGGTGCTGAAAGCGTATTCGCCGCTGCATAACATTCGCAAGGGTGTCGAGTATCCGCCCACGCTGATCACGACGTCCGATCACGACGATCGTGTGATGCCGGGGCATAGCTTGAAGTACGCGGCGACCCTGCAGCAGGCGCAAGAGGGGCCGGCGCCGATTTTGATTCGCATCGAGACGCGCGCCGGGCATGGGGCGGGGAAGCCGACCACCAAGCAGATCGACGAGTGGGCGGACCGTTTTGCGTTCTTGAAGAGTGCCCTGAAAATGGGCTCGTAGCCGATGCTCGACCAGCCGTTTCGCCCTGAGACGCGGGTGGTGCGGCGCAACGGCTCGCCGGCGATACGAGAACATTCCGCGGACATTTGCGTGGTGGGTGCTGGGATCTCGGGCGTTTCCGCGGCCATCGAAGCAGCGCGGTTGGGGCGCGAGGTGATCCTGATCGATGGCTTGCCGGCGCTGGGCGGCCAAGCGGTGAACTCCATCATCGGAATGATCGTGGGGCTGTTCGGCAATCCGCCGAAAAACAAACAACTGACGCACGGGATCGCCGACGATATCATTCGCGATTTGAGCGCCACGGGAGATTTGCACGTGGTGATGGGCGGGGTGTCGCTGAATGCGCTCTATAACGAGGTCGCGCTGGGGCGATGGGTGGAGCGCAAGGTTCTGGAGCTGAAGATTACGCCGCTGGTGGGCGCGATATTGCGGAGCGTGCATCTGGTGGGGCGCAGAATCGCGGCGCTGGAACTGTCGACTCGTTATGGCGATGTGATCGTTCGGGCGAATGGTTTCGTGGATGCGACGGGCGACGCGGCGGTGGTTTGGCAGGCGGGGTTGGAGTGCCGCGAGCCGGCCGAGGGCGTGATCTACGGGTCGCAAATGATCGTGATCGAAAACTTCGAGGAGTCGCACAAGCCGAGCCGCGCGGAGATGTCGGAGCGCATTCGCGAGCGCGGGGCCGCGTACGGGATGGTCCGGCGCGACGGGTTCGCGATGAGTTTTCCGGGACGCGCGACCGCGGTGGTGAACATGACGCACATCGAGAATCCGATGGATCCGTTCGGAGCTTCGAAGACTGGTCTGGAAGGCAAGGAGCAAGCTGACCGTACCATGGCGTTCTTGCGATCGGAGTTTCCGGCGGCGTTCGCCGAGGCGCGCGTGCGTTCGTACGGGTTGCCCGGCATCCGGCAGACGCGCTGGATTGTTGGGCGGCATCACTTGACTGTCGACGAGGTGCGGCGTGGCGTGAAGTTTCCCGACGGCATCGCGCGGACGGCATGGCCGCTCGAGCAGCATCACAACGCCGAGGGATATGTGTGGGAGCCGTTCGACGCGGACCATGTGCACTACGTGCCGCTGGGGAGTTTGACGCCGCCTGCGGTGGATAATCTTATCGCTGCCGGCCGGTGCATCGATGGCGACGCGACAGCGTTGTCGAGCGTGCGCGTGATGGGTCCGTGCATCGCAATGGGCGCGGCGGCGGCGCACGCACTGGATTTGGCGGGGCAAGGCAGCGTCCATGAGATCGACTTAGTAGCGCTGCGGAAGCGGCTGGCTGCGAATATCGATGATTAAGGCCTGTGGGAGAATAGTTCCAGGCGGAGCGCACTTGTTTTGGTGACCAACGAACAGCTCTATCTCACCATCGGCATCCCGATATTGTTCAATGCCGCCTTGATTGGGCTTCTCATCACGCTTTTCAAAACCAGATTCGATGCCATGGACAAGCGCTTCGACGACATGCGCGACCTGTGGCGCGCAGAGCTTCGGCGGGTGGAAGAAGTTCTTGATGCGCGGTTGAAGCACATCGAAGAGCGCGGCTAGTCAACGAAACGATGTTTCTGGCTGACGACGAAAAAGCCATACTGGATGGCGCGGGCGGCGTCGCGAAACAAAAAGCCATGGAATTGTTGGTTCGGTACGCCGAAGCTCTCGGGGCGGATCGGTTTGTCGAAACTCACAACGTGGCGGGCGTGCCCGGATCGTCGACATTGTTTCTGCAGAAATATTTCGAAGAACACGCGGGTGACGGCAGATTTGAAACCGTTTTTTCGCTCTACGATCTGGATGCCGGCGAAGTCATGTCCGTGCCGAAGGCCTCGGGGAGTTGCTGCCATTTGCAGGGTGGAATGGATCTGGCGCACTGGGCCGATCTGGGAATGAGCCGTGAAGCGATGGAACACCAACGAGCAGACGAAGCGGAGTTGGCGCGGCACGGAGTCCGGATCATGAAAACCTGCACGCCATATCTGGCGGGAAATCTACCGGTAAAGGGCGAGCATTGCGCCTGGATGGAGTCGTCGGCGGTGGTGTACTGCAATTCGGTAATCGGCGCGCGCACCAACACCGAGGGCCGCGAGAGTACCAGCGCCGCCATGCTCACCGGCAAGATCCCCGACTGGGGCTTGCATCGCGACGAATACCGCCACGGGACGCACTTGATTGAAGTTGAGACGCCGGTGGAAAGCGTGATGGATTGGGGGATGCTCGGCTATTTCATCGGCGAGGTTTTAGAGGAAAATATTCCGGTAGTGACGGGCGCAATTCGGCATGCCGATCCACTGCGCCACAAACATTTCGGAGCTGCCGCGGCGTCGTCCGGCGGAGTTGAAATGTATCACATCGTGGGCGTGACGCCGGAGGCCGCGAGTCTGGAGATAGCGCTCGGTTCGCGCAAGCCCGTGCACACGATCAAATATGGCGTCGCCGAACGTCGCCGTATATACGAGACGCTGAATGCGAATGGGCGCGATCCGAACGTGGATTATGTGATGCTCGGTTGCCCACACGCGTCGATCGAGCAGTTTCGCGATGTTGCGGGGTTGTTGGACGGCAAGAAGATCAAGACTCATTTGTGGATGTTCACGTCGCGCGCCGTGAAGACGGTCGCGGATATGAGCGGATTCACCAAGAAGATCGAGGACGCGGGAGGGCTGGTGATGACTGACACTTGCTCGGCCATCGCGCGCGCGGTCCCGCAAGGAACCAAGGTGGTCGCGCTCGATTCGGCAAAGCAGGTCCACTATCTGCCGGCCATGGTCGGCGTGGAGGCGTGGTTCGGCACAACGTCGGACTGCATCAACGCCGCGCTGAGTGGGCGTTGGACGGGAGAGCTGCGATGATTCTGCGCGGGCGCGGGATTGTGGGCGGTTGCGCCGAGGGTGAAGCGCTAGTGACGCGCGAGACGATCTCCGGATGGGGCGGCATCGATCCGATGACCGGAACCGTCACAGAGACGCGGCATGAGCTGCGCGGGCAGAGCTTCAAAGACAAAGTGCTGGTGTTTCCGGGCGCGAAGGGATCGTCGGGATGGTCGAATGCGTTTCACATGACACGCCTGACCAAGTCGGCGCCGCTCGCGATGATTTTCAATCAGATGAGCACCAAAGTCGCATTGGGCGCGGTAGTGACGCGAGTTCCGACGGTGACGGAGCTCGATCAGGACCCGCTCAGCGTCATCGAGACCGGCGATTGGGTGAAGGTGGATGGGGACCGCGGCATAGTAGAGGTCACCAAGAAGCGATGATCCAGTTCACATGGGCCGCGGCTGCTAAAGGCGCTTGCCGCGCGCTGCTTGGCCGGCTAATAGAAACGTGCTGGGCAATCGTCCCTTACCGCAGAGCTTGAACGATCCAAAATCCTTGTACCATTCACCGTCAGGTACGTCCGGGTCTTGTGACTTCCAGTCGGCTAGGGCGAGCAGGTCTTCCCGGGAAATCTTCCTTTCCTTGGCGCGCTGGCGGAGATGCATCCACTTTTCGCGGGGAAGCTGCTCCCATTGGAGCTTCGGCATTCGTCAATGGCCGAGAATGAGAGCTCGGAATTCGTCCACCATTCGATCCTCGATCCTGGGATTGTCGTTAGCTAGATTCTTCCTGAGCTTCCTGAAGAATTCTCGCTTTCGAGCCTCCTGACTTTCCAAGCCAAGGCGTACGAGTCCGACGATCGCCTTGCTCATACTTATGTCCGAAGCGCCGGCGTAGGTCTCAACCTGCCGTACGACTGACGAAGGAAGCGCGACGCTGTATCGGGATGTGCCCTCAAGCCGCTTGGCCTTGGGGCCGGGACGGGCAACGCCCCCCTTCAAAGCAGTGCTTGCTGATGTGCGAGGCATACATAATCATTATGCCGCACAATGCAGCATCGTGCAGCACTCGAGATACAGGCTATCGATTGGCTTGGGTCTTTAGTTAGCCGGCTCCTCCGGCAGCTCGAACACCCACAGCTCCGCGCCCCCGCCCGGCGGGTTCTGGATCTCCGGCACCAGCGGCGGCCAGGTGATGGTGTGCGCGCCGCCATTGCCCACCACCACCGCGACGTATTGCTTGCCATTCACGCTGTAGGTGATCGGACAGGAACTCGGCACGTCGTTTAGACGCGTCTCCCACAGCACTTTGCCGTTCGAGTCGTCATAAGCGCGAATATAGCGGTCGAGCGAACCGTCGAACACGATGCCGCCCGCCGTATCGAGCGCGCCCGTGGTTTGCGGCGCACGCTGGCGATCGGTCCACACCGGCTTGCGCGTTTCCAGATTGATCGCTTCAAAACGGCCATACTTGCCATCGCCATCCAGGCGCGGTCGGATGGTGAACCGCACGCCGGAGGACAGGCCGCCGCGCTCGCCCTTAGCCACCGGAATCAGGTCCATGCAGGATTCCACCAGCGGCACGTAAAGGATCTTGGTTTCGGGATTGAGCGAGCCCGGGATCCAGCTCTTGGCGCCGCCCGCGTGCGGGCACACCGTCTTGGTCTCGCCGTCGCCAACGACAACTTGATGGTTAATTGTTTTTGCGCCGGTAACCGGATCGGCCGCGGTAATTACGTTTTGGATGCCGAGATCCATGGAGAACGCATATTTGCCGGTGGCTGCATCCAGGGCATCGTAGAAGGCTTCCTTGCCGGAGGTGACCACCAGCTTTTTATCCTGGCCGTTGACCTTGAGATGCACCAACTGCCGCTCGAAGGCCCAGTCGAGATCCCACTGATCGTTTTGGACGTGCTGGAAATGCCAGACCAGCTTGCCGGTGTCGGGATCGAACGCGAGCGTGGTGTCAGTGTAGAGGCCATCGTTGGTTACGCCGGGTTCGGTCGACGGATGCACCAGCGGCCCGGTGTCGTAGGTTTGCGCCGTTCCGAAGAAGACCAGATTCAGCGCGGGGTCATAGCTGCCGGCGGTCCACACCGAAGCGCCGCTGCGTTTGTCGAGCGGCAGCCCGTTCCAACTATTGCCGCCGGGCTCGCCGGGCCGCGCGATGGTGTAGAAGCGCCAAGCTTCTTTGCCGGTGGCCGCATCCAGAGCGATGATCATGTTGCCGCCAGGACCCTGGCCTTCGGTTCCGACGATCACCTTGCCCTTGGCGACGATCGGGCCGCCGGTTAGCCCCAGGCGCGGATTCTTGTCGAGATCCAGAAGTTCGTGGTCCCACGCGACATCGCCGGTTTTCGTGTCGAGCGCCACCACGTGCAGATCCGAAGTGTCGAAGATAATGTGATTGCCATAGATGGCGATGTTGCGCTTGACAAGATTGAGGAACGTTCCCGATTTGGCCGCCGGCAGTTCCCGCGAATACTCCCACAGCAGGTCGCCCGTGGCGCGCGTCCAGAGCTTGCACGTGGTCGCCCGAGCTGTGTACGAAGATTACGCCATCGTGGACCAGCGGCGTGGCTTCGTTGGCGCCCGGATAGAGCGACCAGGTCCAGGCGGAGCGCAATTGCGCCGACGTTCGATTTGTTGATCTGCTTCAGCGGACTGAAGCCCTGGTCATCATAGGTGCGCCGCCAGGTGAGCCACTCGCCGGCCGGAGGGTTTTGCAGTTCCGCGTCGGTAACGGGAGTAAGTTTGTCGAGCGGATTGGGCTTGGGCGGCGCCGGAATCAGGCTGGCGTAGGGTGAGAGGCCGCCGCCGGGCGGATGGACGAGCGGCCGGGCGCGATTTGCCTGTGGGCGCAGCACTGGGGCCGGCGCCGGGAAGGCTCTTCGCGTCCAGCGGGATACCGTTCGACTGAAGTAGGAACGCGGTGATTTGAAGATAGACGGGATCGCCGAGCCCACCCGCGTTGCTCGGTGGCATCTTGGTCCTGATGTAAGTGAACAGCTCACCAATGCTCTTGCCGCCCCATTGCGCGGTGAAGGCCGTTCCCTTAACGGGCGGCGCGAATTCCCCATCATCCAAATTCACCCCGTGGCATGCAGCGCAGTTTTGGCTGTATGCAGACTGGCCTTCAGTGGCCTGAGCAGCGGTGAACGTCTGGGCGTGACCAGGCAGCGAGATCGCGGCGAAGGCGGCTGGAATGAATATCCGTTGTAGTTTCTTCCTGAGCTCCATGAAGTGCTTAGTTTATAACCTTACACTGGTATTATTCAAATTCACAAGGAGAGTGGATGCCTAAAATTATTCGCTTCCATCAAACTGGCGGTCCCGAAAATCTAAAGTTCGACGATTTGCCCTCGGCACAGCCTGCCAAAGGCGAGGTCAGGATTAGAGTCAGCGCAGCAGGCTTGAATCGCGCGGAATCCATGTTCTATCGCGCTGCATACATCGAGCAGCCACAGCTGCCTGCGCGCCTGGGTTATGAGGTCGCTGGTGTGGTGGAAGCCGTGGGCGACGGAGTCGACAAAAGCTGGGTAGGGAAAAAGGTAGCGACCATCCCCGCCTTCTCTCAAAACCGCTATGGCACGCTGGGCGAAGAAGCGATTGTGCCAGCCACTGCGTTGGGAGAATATCCAGCGAAGCTTTCGGCCGTCGAAGCATCCGCTATCTGGATGCAATATTTAACAGCCTATGGGGCGCTGGTCATGATTGGCGGTGTAAAGGCCGGCGACTTTGTATCGATCCCAGCGGCATCCAGCAGTGTAGGCCTGGCCGCAATTCAGATCGCGAAGGCCGAAGGTGCTACGGCGATTGCGGTGACGCGAACTTCCAAGAAGCGCGCCGAGCTGTTGGCCCTAGGAGCGGATCACGTAGTGGTTACTGACGAAGAAGATTACGTGGCGCGGATAAAGGAAATTACCGGCGGCAAGGGCGCACGACTAACGTTCGATCCAGTGGCGGGGCCGTTTATAGAGAAGCTCGCAGCAGCCGCCGCCCAGGGTGGCATCATTTTCGAATACGGCGCTCTATCCAGCGAACCCACGCCATTCCCGCTGTTCACCGCGTTGGGTCACTCGTTGAACATCCGCGGTTATACGTTGCTCGCTATTACACAGAATCCCGAATCGCTTGCGAAAGCTACGAAGTACGTTTTTGACCGGCTTGCCGACGGGCGTTTCGTCCCCAAGATCGCCAAAACGTTCCCGTTCGCACAAACCATCCAGGCGTATCAGTACCTGGAATCCAATCAGCAGGTCGGCAAGATTGTGATCACCGTTCCATAGGGGCCATACGCCGGTTTGATATCGTATGTACGTTGCCTGAACGGAACTCCATCGACGTTTCCGCGATCGACGTTTCTGCGATCATTGAGCAGCAAAAGCTGGGCCGGTTCCTCGTCGGGCTGGTGCTGGTCTCCTGGATCATCACCTTTTTCGACGGCCTGGACAGCAATCTCATCAGCTTCGCCGCACCATATTTCGGCGCCCAGTATCACCTGAGCAAGATTCAGCTCGGCAATATCTTTAGCATGGGGCTGTTCGGCACCATGGTCGGCGGCTTCGCGCTCGGCTATTTGGGCGACCGCGCCGGTCGTCGCCCGATGGTGATCGTCGCAACCGCCCTGTTCGGGATCTTGACCATGTGCTTCGCGCTGGCCAACAGCTACTGGTCGCTATTCTCACTGCGCTTTATCAACGGGCTGCCGCTGGGCGGAATGCTGCCGCTAGCCTGGGCGCTCAACATTGAATATGCGCCCAAGCGATACCGCGCGACCATCGTGACCGTGATCATGATGGGCTACTCGCTGGGCACCGCCCTGGGTGGCCCGATTGCCATCTGGCTGATCCCCAGGTTCGGATGGAAGTCGGTATTCGTCTTCGGCGGTGCTTTCTCGCTGGTTTGCGCGGGCGTGTTGTTTGTGATGCTGCCCGAATCGATTCGCTTCCTCGCAAGCAAAGGGATGGGCGGCGATCGGATCGCTTCTATTGTCCGCCGCATCGCACCCGGCCAATCGATTCCCGCGGGCGCTCAGTTCGTTGTCAGCGACGAAAACCGGCAGAATAAGGACTTCAAACCGTCGCTGCTCTTTCGCGGCGAGCTGCGCTGGATCACTCCGCTGATCTGGATCGCCTATATCGCCAGTTCGCTCGCGGTGTTTTTCATCGTGAACTGGACCCCGGTGGTTTTCGAAGCGCTCAAGTACAGCCGCAAGGAAGCTGCCACTGCGGCATCGCTCTATTCGGCCATGGGCGCGGTAGGCGGGCTGTTGCTGATGCGCTTCACCGATAAGCGCGGCGCGATCGCGATCACCATCATGCCGATCATGACCGCTCTCCTGTTGCTGACCGCCACTTTCGTCAGCATGGGTCATATCGCCTTCCTGGTGCTCAGCGCGGCGACCGGCGGATTCCTGATTGGAGGGCACTTCGGAATGCACAGCATTTGCGGCATCTTTTATCCGAGCGCCTATCGCGGGAACGGCGCGGGTTGGGCGACTTCCATCGCGAAGATCGGCTCGGTGGCGGGACCCATCCTCGGCGGAATCGTGCTGTCGACCACGCTTCCCGTACGCGACATCTTCGCCGTGCTCGCGGTGTGTCCAGTGGTGATGGCGATCTGCATCTATAGCGTCGGCCGCATGCATCGCCGCATTCTGGGGCGCGAGGCGCTGGCTGCAATGGAGTCCGCGGAGGCCCAACTAAACACTCTTCAGCGGACGATCACTGCAACAAGATAGCGGCAAGAGACCGAAGCAGAGGGGTTTTCAAAAGTACATTCCTGGGGATAGCCAAGCTGCAAACAATCCCCTCGGTGAAGACTATGAACGTCCGCACCCTCGGAGAAGACCAGACGGCCCGACAGCATCCAAATCTGCTGGTGTAAAAAGCTGTAGGCTTTCGCGGGAAAGCTGAGCCTGGCCAGAGGCGGCAACTCCACCTCGACCAGTTGCAACGGCGCTCCGGCCAGAGGCGACACCGCTCGCCGCGTATATTTGGTCTCCGGATCCGTCCAGACTTGTTGCTCTTCGAATCGTAACAACCTTCGACTGTCGGCTTCGGCATTGGCGAGCAGAGCGGACATACTAATGCCGAAAGCTCCGCTGAGCCGGCCTAGTACGGTAGCGGTCGGACTGCACTCGTCCCGCTCAATCTTGCTAATCATCGCGCGAGAGACACCGGCACGCTTTGACAGTTCATCCATTGACCAATCGCGCGAAGTGCGTTCCAAACGGATGCGGGCGGCCAAAGCCTGTCCAATGTCCCCCCGCCGCGCGGCTGCCGGCCGGCGGCTTTTGCTCTGAGGAGCGTGCGGTCGTACTGGAATCACAAATCTATTATAGTAGAGGAAGGAGGACGATACTAGATACCATGATAATCCGCGATGCAATCGAAAACGACTTTGGCGCGATCACGGCGGTGTACAACGACGTGATCCTGACGTCGACTGCGATCTACACGGACCAGCCTGCCACCGTTGCCGATCGCCTAGCTTGGTGGCGTTCCCGCAGCGCACAGAACTATCCAACTCTAGTGGCTTGTGAAGGTGCCGCAGTGATTGGCTTTTCCTCCTTCGGCGATTTCCGGAGTTGGCCCGGGTATCGCTTCACCGTTGAGCACAGCGTGCATGTGCATGCCTCATGGAGAGGGCGAGGCGCAGGCTCCGAGTTATTGAAGGCGCTGATCCCGAGGGCTGCGGCGCTAGGGAAGCACGTCATGGTAGGAGGAATTGACGCGGAGAATGTCGCGTCGCTGAGATTTCACGAACGTCTCGGCTTTGAGCGGGTAGCCGACTTCAAAGAGGTCGGCTTCAAATTTGGCCGCTTCTTGGATTTGGTTTTCGTTCAACGGATGATTGGTGGCAGGTACTCCGCAACCAGCTAAGCGGGACTAAGAAAACTGGCAAGAATCTTGCATAACTTACGGCATGGACCATTCCTGCGAATATCTGTGTTCCGACCTTGTAACGGTGACTTACGAAGACGGCGATGGCCAGCTTTGCCAAACCACCGCGAATCTGGAAGAGATTTCGGCGGCCCGCCTTGCGATTCTATTGGATGAGAAACCGCGCTTGGGTTCAGCTATCTTCTTGACGATCAACGACCGCGATGTATTTGGACAGGTGATGTCGACGGTCCACAACAGCCTGCTCGGCTGGCTGGTCAATATCGCCTTGGCCGCTGATTCCACCTGGAGTCGGGAATGGTTCTCACCGGAGCACCTGGTCCCGATATGCACATGCTACGAGAAAGAGGTTACGTCGGCTGAGGCAAAGGCCTTAGAAACCGCTAAGGTTACCGAGGAAAATGCGCTGGTAAGTTTTCTAGCCCTCCAAGCGTAACGGGCTTCTCACCAAGGATTTTCATCACTCGCTAGCGCGGAGGCGGCTTGAGGTGCCCGTCGTACAGATCCTTGTTGTTCTCTTCGCACGAATACTCCATGATTTCCCAGTCCGTTCGGAGCGTGAAGGTACGCTTGTTGGTCCACGGCTTGGTGAAAATCTTGGGATCGTCGACGGTAACTTCGTAAGCGATGTGGTTGGCATCGGTGCGTGTGAAACGTTCGATCACATGCAGTGCGTCGCTATGCGGATGGCCGATAGTATCCAGGCGCGTTCGTCCGTTGAAGTTGACGGTGTCGACCACGAGCGTGTCGCCGTCCCAATGTCCCACCGAGTCGCCAAACCAGGTAGGGACGCCATTGGTGTGCTGTTTATCGATGGGGATGAGGTGGAACCAGGTGTTCTGCTCATAGAGCAGAGCGACGTACTTCGGGTTCTGCATGATCTGAATTGGGTCGGGCGAATTCATGGAGCGCATCAACCCGAAAGGCAGACAGGCTCCGGTATAGTCGCCCTTGGACGCGTCGTAAGCTTTCCACTCTTTCAATCCAGCTTCGGTGAATGGAAGATCTGCGGCACCCTGCTGGTCCCTAGTGGTCTTAGTCATGTCGGGGACGTAAGGGCGCTGCCAAAGTCCACTGAAATCGGGCTTGCCATCGGCTGTTCGAGGCGCCGGACCACTGGCGGGCTTAGGAACTATTTCCGGGGGACCCCCGACCGCTTGCGCAAGGCAGCGTGTGGGAATCAAAGACGCGAGTGCCAGCGTGAGTGCAGTGCCGGCGATGAAGCTGAGGATGCGAGTCGACATACGTGGCACCGCCGGGATACTACTGCGGGGGGGCTTTCTTGGAGGGGGCACCGTCCTCGGCCGAGCCTGCAAATACGCTCTTGCCGCTCGGCAGCTTCACCGAGCGCGCGTTGCAGGTGTTTGTACCGTCCTTGGAGCGAAAACCTTCGATGCTCGCCGGGTCGCCGATCTTCAGCGCGTCCCTGGTCCAACCATTGCGGGTCAGAGTATTCGGCGGCCCTCCCTCACATTGCCAGTGGGCGACAGTGCCGCTATCGTCCTTGGTGTCCAGATAGATCCAGATGTGCGGATTCATCCAGTCAAGCTTGGTCACCACGCCCTGCAGCGAGACCGGCTTGGCGGAATCAAATTCCGCCGCGAACGAGTGGTGCGCGAGCAGCGGCAGGGTGGCCGCGAGCAGACCGACGCCGGCAACGAGGACAGCTTGTTTTATGCGCATGGCTGGGTCCAATCCGGCTATTACTTGGTGTCGCTGTCCGCCGCTGATCCGGCGAATACCTTGCGGCCGTCGGCCAGCGTCACTTTACGCGCATTGGCCAACTTGGAACCGTCTTTTGCGAGCGAGCCTTCCACTGTGACTACTTCGCCCTGCTTCAGCGAATTGCGAGTCCAGCCGAGGCGCATCAGCGCATTGGGGCTTCCCAACTCCAGTTCCCAGTTGGTGACGGTGCCCGAATCATCCTTCACGTCGATGTAGAACCGCGCGTGCGGATTCATCCACTCCACTTTGGTAACGCTCCCGGTAAGTGTGACCGGCTTTGTGGCGTCATACTCGGCCGTGAACGAATGATGCGCCATAATCGGCGCGGCAGTGGCCAGCAATCCAAGGCCGGCCACGAAAGTATAAAATCTAGCTCTCATCGATGCACCTCTCAAACGATTATAGTGCTTGCAATCTATGCCGTGGGCTCGCCTTCGGCCGTCGATCCCGCAGACGCCTACCTGATCTCCCGCACAGTACTCCAGGATCGAGATCGATCCGCGACTGATATAACACTAAGCGCAAAACATATCATGCCGTTATATCGAAGTCAACAGGCGCGGGGTGGGATGCTATAGCAGCTTGTGAATTGCTGCTTCCAGCGCCGCCATATCGGTTTCGCCGATGAAAGAGCGGATCTTGTGCCCGGATTTGTCGTACAGAAATAGCGCGGGCAAGGCACCGCTCCATTTCGGATCGATGGCGTTGATGAAATGGTCATCGTTGGCGGCCTGCTTGAGGTACGTCGGGCCTTGCACGCCGAATTTCTGGATGAACTTTTCGGCGGCGGCCTTTTGTTCCGCCTCGTCCGCCGAGATGGTGATCAGCTCCACGCCTTGTGAGCGCAGTTTGGCCTCCAGCTTCACCAGTTGCGGAAGCTCAGCGCGGCAGGGGGCGCACCAGGTGGCCCAGAAATCGTACACAACGACTTTTCCCTTCTGGGAATTGACCAGGCGTTGGAATCCGGCCTCGTCCACGGGCACCAGCGTCATAGAAAGCGGGCCCGTCGCGAACAACGGCCAGCAGAGCAAGAGAGGGATTGCGCGCTTCATCATAAATTACGAGACCTTGTGAATCCGCTTGATCGTGCAGCCGAACGCCTTGGTTTCGGTCGCCGGCAAAGGCTTTCCCGCGAGCAGCGCATCCAGCGCCTGGCGCAACCGCTGCACGTGAACGCGCGACACGTTCATGTCGTCATCAATGGAGCCGTGATAGCGCAGGATGCCCGTGCTGTCGATGACGTAGCTTTCGGGTGTCACTTGCGCATCAAAGCGGTCCGCCACAACGTTGTCGGGATCCTTGTAGACGGGGAACGAAAATCCAACGCGCTTGGCATGCTCGCGGACTTCGCTGGCGGGCTCGGAACGATTGGCGTTCACGAAAATGAACTTCACGTTTTTGGCCGCGTAGTGCTTGTAAAGCTCGATCATGCGCTGGTTGTAAGAATTCGACACCGGGCACTGGGTGGCGATAAACGTAACTACCGTGATGGGGCCTTTGAGCGATGAGAACGACACGGCCTTCCCATCCAGATCGCGCACCTGAAAATCGGTGACCTGCGAACCGGCCTTGAATTCCTGCGCGCTTAAGCTCGCCGCCGAGATTGCCAGCGCGATTAGAAAAATTGTCCGCATGCCGCCTCCCTGTTAATTCTCAGTGCTTCTTCTTTGACTTTAACTTCAAATTGATGACCGGCGTCTTCTTACTATTGAAGATGCTCAGATCTTTCCAGGAACTGGCGGCGCCATCGCGCTCGGCTTTCACCTGGTATTCGACGTCGGCGCTCAGGCCCATGAAATGATAGCTGCCATCGTCCTGCGTGATGAAGGAGCGGATCTGCAAATTCTTAGTGTTCTTCAACTGGACCACCGCTTTGGCGGCGCGTTGTCCAGTGGCGTCCGTCACAAAGCCCTCCAGATTGCGCGTGGTGGCGTCTTGGTTTTTCTTTTGCGCATTCAGACCAACACCCAGCAGCAGTATTGCGATGCAAGTCTTCAACACTTATTTCGACTCGCGTTCCAATTGGAAGGTTACCTCGACACGCTCCTGGCCCTCCACTGTGACGGATTTCCGCACGCTTTGGTAGCCTTTGGCGGCGACAAGGATGGCGTAGCTCATTGGCCCGGGCGGGACACGAAAGATGAACTCGCCGCGGGCGTCGGAGACCTCCTCCATTTTTTGCGCCTTCACAGCCGCGCTTCCGGACGGAGGCTCCGCAACCAAAGTTACAGCGGCGTCGGGCAACGCGTAACCGCTCTCTTGAAAGACGCTGCCGCTAATCACGGCATAGGTATCTAGGGCCGGTTTCTTCTTGGCGGCGGCCGTCGGAAGAAGGGCGGCTACCAGCAGCAGGCTAATGCCAATGCTCTTCTTCCTCTTCCTCTTCGTCCTCATCCTCGTCTTCGTCCTCGTCGTAATGGAGGTCGTCCTCTTCTTCTTCCTCCTCCTCGTCCTCGTCCTCTTGAGTTTCGAGTTCCAGAGGACTCAACCCGGTGACGCTGAGATCGGCGCCGCATTCGTCGCAGGTCAGCGAGTCACCTTCGTCCAAGTCGTCCTCGTCCACGTCGATCACGGCGTCGCAGTTTGGACAGTTGACCATCTACATTCCCTCCCGGGGCCGAACTTCCTTATACAGGAATTTGCGATCGAGGCGCATCATAGACACAGTTTTACCATGCAGGACGACGGGATGTGGGTTTATCGGATGTCGAGCTTGGCTTCGATGCGGGTGACGCGGTTGTCAAGGTCGATGACCTTGCCGATCAGAGTGTCAAACTTGACCTCAAGGTTGTTAAAACGCGCGTCGAAGCGCGTCTCCAGATTGCTGATGCGCGTTTCCAGGCTGTTGAATCGTGCGTCCTGGCTGCTGAATCGGGCGTTGATGGAGCTGAACTGAACCGTGTTCATAAAAATCCCGATCAGTATGGCCAGAGTCGGAATGCCGATAGTCAGATAGAACTGAACGTTATTCATCGACGCTCCTATTGTACCTTGCCGGGGCGAATCCTCTCATCCCGCTAGCGATCAGCTAATTGTGGGTTCATTCTGCTAGTGGACGTTTTTTGGCCCAGCTTCGGCGAGCACTCGAAACGAGGCGATGCGCCAATCCGATCCTTCATGCCTCAGGACGAGCAGCACCGGTACCAGCCCCGAAACAATTGATCCAAATTGCCGCTGATGAACTGCGACCACTACGGCAGTGTCCGGGGAAATGAATGTAACTGATCGAATGACAAAGCTGGCTGGTGGAACAGCCATAGTAAATAAAGTGGCTTCCCCCATGGGCTCACGTGAGATGACGAGCGTCCCCACTTGGGTCTGGATCGGGACGCCTTCTACCGGGAAACGCATGATGGCCGGTGCCACTTCCCCAAGGAAGCGGTGAAGTTCGTCCGCATTTGCGAAGTCTCCAGTGAAGAGATTCGGCAGGGAAGGCGAAGTATTCAGCACCGCGATAGTCGCTTCGATCGCTGAGCGTTCGGCGGTTTCGTCCGCCCACGCGGCCGAAGTTACCAGAACCGCCAAGCAGAGGACAAATTTCACACTCTAACGTTATCAGGGCGACAGAAGCAATTCAGGAACCAGCGTTAGCTCATCTTCTTCTGCTGGATGGTCCGCATCTCATCGATGATCCGCTCAAAAATGCGCTTGAGCGCTTCCGGGGTCAGCGGCCCGGGATTGTTGCTGGTGACGTTTTGAAAGACCTGATCCTCGCGCTTGGGCTCGTAGATCGGCAAAGCGAACTGGTGTTTGATGCGCCCGATTTCATGCACGATCTCGGTGCGCTCATTGAGCAACTCGACGATCTTAACGTCCAGTTGGTCGATCTGCCGACGGCAATCCGCGAGCTTGTCAATGCTCATTGTCCGGGGCTCATTTGTTCTTCGATAGTAAACCACTGGCGAGCTCTCGAGCCAGAGCCTCAATCCGGGCGGGAAGCTGAGGACTTTCCGCGTTCTGTTCGATAACGCGTTCGAAAGCGCTGCCTACCACGACGCCGTCGGCAATCGCGCCGATCGCCCGAACCTGGTCCGCCGTGGAAATGCCGAATCCGACCGCTAGCGGAAGATCGGTGACGCCGCGCATAGCGAGGACCAGAGGTCCAGCACTGTCGGAGACGCTGGCGCGTTCGCCCGTCACGCCCGTTCGCGAAACCAAATAGACGAATCCCGTGGAGTATTTCGCCACCAGTTCGAGACGCCGCCGGCTGCTGGTGGGCGCGCCTAGGAAGACCGTATCGAGACCGGCCCTGCGCATGACATGGATGTACGGTTCAGCCTCTTCGACGCTCAAGTCGGTGAGCAGGCAGCCGTCGATACCGCTGGTCACGGCCGCCTTTGCCAGCGGCTCAAGACCGTAGCGCAACACCGGATTCATGTAGGTGAACAGGAGCAGCGGAATCTCGGACTGTTTGCGGATCTGCGCCGCGATATCCAGCACCGTCGCGAGCTTTGTCCCAGCCTTCAACGCACGGTCGCTGCCGCGCTGGATCACTGGGCCATCGGCGATCGGGTCGGAGAAGGGAACTCCGAGTTCGATCAGGTCCGCGCCTCCGCGTTCGAGGGCAGCCACCAGATCGGGCGTCGCGGCGGCCGAAGGGTCGCCGGCTGTGATGTAGGCAATCAGCGCGGGACGCTGCTCGGCCCGCAGCCTTTCAAAGAGCCGGACGATTCTCGTCGTCATTTCCCATCTGGCTCATCGAGCTCCTTCAAGTTTTCGCGATAGATGTCGGTGTCTTTGTCGCCGCGTCCCGATAGATTGATCACGAACATCTCGCCTTTGGCGGCGGGAGCGCGGCGCAGAGCTTCCGCCACGGCATGCGCCGATTCAAGCGCGGGAATGATTCCTTCCGTCCGCGCCAAAACGCGCGCTGCATCCAGCGCTTCCTGATCGGTGACCGAGCAATATTCGGCGCGCTTTTTATCGTGGAGCCAGGCGTGTTCGGGTCCGACCAAAGCGTAATCCAGGCCGGCCGACACAGAATGGGTCAGCGCCACCTGGCCGTCAGCGTCCTGCAAAAGATAACTATGCGCACCATGCAGCACCCCGGGCGATCCACCCGAGAAGCGCGCGGCATGCGCGCCCAATGATACGCCTGTTCCGCCCGCCTCCACTCCAATCAAGCGGACGCCTTCGTCCGCGAGGAACGCATGAAACATACCAATCGCGTTGCTGCCACCGCCGACGCAGGCGAATATCGAATCCGGCAGCCGCTGTTCGCGTTCCAGGATTTGGCGGCGCGTCTCGTCGCCGATCACGCTATGAAAATCACGAACCATCATCGGGTAAGGATGCGCGCCCAGCGCCGAGCCGAGCAGGTAATGCGTGGAATGAACGTTGGTCACCCAGTCACGCATGGCCTCGCTGATGGCGTCCTTCAACGTCCGGCTGCCGCCGGTGACGCTCACCACTTTCGCGCCCAGCAGTCGCATGCGAAAGACATTCAGGCGTTGCCGCCGCATGTCCTCTTCGCCCATATAGACGATGCATTCCAGTCCGAAGAGCGCGCAGACGGTGGCGGTAGCCACGCCATGCTGTCCGGCGCCGGTTTCCGCAATGATGCGCTTTTTGCCCATGCGCCGGGCCAGTAGTGCCTGACCCAGACAGTTATTGATCTTGTGTGCGCCGGTGTGCAGCAGATCCTCGCGCTTGATGTAGATCTGCGCTCCACCGTACGCTTCGCTCAGACGTTTGGCGTGATACAGCGCCGTCGGCCGGCCCGCGTAGTTAGCCAGCAGATCTTTCAATTCAGCTTGAAATGCGGGATCATGACGTGCCTCGAGATACGCTTGCTCCAGCTCTTCTAGCGGCGCCATCAATACTTCAGGAACATAGCGGCCACCGTACGGACCGAAGTGGCCGCTGGCATCAGGCTGAGTCATCATTTAGATTCGAGAGCGGCTTTCACAAATTTGCGCATTTTTTCGTGGTCTTTCACGCCGGGCGATTTTTCGATGCGGGAACAAGCGTCCACGCCCCAAGGCCGGGCTTGTTCGATCGCAAGGCCGACGTTGTCGGCGTCGAGTCCTCCAGCAAGGATAATCTTCTGTGCGAACTTCGGTACTTGGGACCAGTCCCAGGTTTTGCCGCTTCCGCCTGATATTCCGTCGGTAGAATCGATGAGCACCGCCTCCGCGTTCTCAATGAGCGGCCCGAAGGGATCCGACGCTGGCACCGCGGCCCAAATCCGCACGCCAAGCGCTTCTGAAGTTCCGTGAAGCTGGACGACGTCCAGACCGGCATCAATCACGACCCGTGCAATCATTTCCGGCCAGTCATTCACGAAAACCCCGACCTTCCAGACATTCGCCGGGATTTTCTCTCCAATCATCGCCGCGCCGGTGTGCGAAATGTAGCGCGGGCTATCGCGATAGAAGTTGAAGCCGATGGCCGAAGCCCCAGCGTCCACTGCCGCCAGCGCATCTTCACGATTGGTGATCCCGCAGATCTTGACCATCATGTGATTAGGGCTCGCAATGCGCCAGCCGGATCGCCTGATTTCATCAGGTGCTCGCCCACCAGAAACGCCTGGTAACCAGCAGCGCGCAGCCGCCCAATGTCGGCCGAGGAATGGATTCCACTTTCGGCTACCCGCACAACGCCCGCGGGAATTTTGTCCGCCAATTGCAACGCCGTCTCCAGCTTGACTTCAAAGGTGTGCAGATTCCGATTGTTGACGCCGATCAGGCGCGCACCCGATGCAATCGCCGGCCCGAGTTCGTCTTCATCATGCACTTCCACCAGTACTGCCATGCGATAACGCTCGGCCAACTCTCTGAAATCGCGCATCTGGCGCTCCGAGAGCACGGCGCCGATTAACAGGATCGCATCCGCGCCATGAGCCGCCGCCTCATGCACGTGGTATGCGTCGATGGTGAAATCTTTTCGCAATACCGGCAGCCGAACCGCCGCGCGGGCCGATTCCAAATGCGACAAGCTACCCAGAAAATGCTTTTCGTCGGTCAGTACCGACAGCGCTGCCGCGCCGCCGTCTTCATACAATCTCGCGATCGACGCCGGATCGAACGCCTCGGCTAGCACGCCTTTGCTCGGCGATGCCTTCTTCACTTCCGCGATAACCGCCGGCGCACGGCTGGTGAGGGCCGCCAAGAAATCCCGCCGCTCGGAAATGGACTGCTCAGCCCGCCCTTCAACCCCGGGCTCACGGGATACCAACTCAAGCTTCTTCTGCTCGACAATTTGAGCCAGGATGTCCGGGAGTGCCTTCACCATAGGCGGGAAAGTCCAATTGTAGCGCGGGCTGCCCGGCCGCCGCCGCAGCTACTGCTTGGTCTTGTCTTCCACCTTGCTGGCGCCCTTCTTGGTTGCTTTCGCGGTCTTGTTAACGGCCTTCTTCGTGCCTTTTTTCACGCTTTTGCCAGCATCCTTCGCGGCGTCCTTGGTTTCCTGGCCGGCCTTCTTGAGGTCGTCCGTGGCGCTGCTTTGCCCCCAAGCCGCAACGCTCGCCAAGCCGCTTATCATCAAAACAATCAAAGTTTTTTTCATGATTCGTGTCCCCACTTAATTAGATCCACGTTGAAGACTTTTCGATCCAAATTGGAAATTAAGATGCTACAATGAATAAGTAGAGTTATGTCGCGACCCGCAACATCCCGCCCTAGCTTGTTCGGCTCCGACTAGTTTCCCTCCTGGTGTTCATCCCTGCTCAATGACTGCCAGTAATAGAGGAGACTTGTAATGCTTGCCCAAGACATCCGTTTGGATCTTCCCCATCTCTTGACCGCACTGCCCGGCCCGCGAGCCACGGCGGTCATCGAGCGCGACGCCAAAGTCCTGTCGCCCTCCTACACCCGCTGTTATCCGCTGGTTGCCTCGCGCGGTCAAGGCGCCATGATCGAAGACGTCGATGGGAACCGCTTTCTGGATTTCAATGCGGGAATCGCAGTCGCCTCCACCGGCCATTGCCACCCCAAGGTGGTCGCGGCGATTGAACAGCAATCCAACCGGCTCATCCACATGTCGGGCACCGATTTCTACTACGAAAACATGGTGGAGTTGGCCGAGAAGCTGGCCTCGCTCGCTCCCGGCGCGGGCCCGCATCGCGTGTACTTTGGAAACTCGGGAACCGAAGCTACCGAGGCCGCCATGAAGCTGGCTCGCTATCACACTGGCCGCGAAAAATTCATCGCGTTCACCGGCTCTTTTCATGGACGAACCATGGGCGCGTTGTCACTCACCGCCAGTAAGGTGACCCAGCGCCGAGGCTTTGGACCATTGGTCCCCGGGGTTTATCACGCGCAGTTTCCCGATCCCTACCGCCGCCCCGATGGCGTCACGGCGGATGACCACGGCGTAAGCTGCGTGCGCTTCATCGAGGACGAGCTCTTCCGCACCATCGTTCCAGCCGAGGAAGTGGCGGGCATCGTAGTTGAGCCCATCCAGGGTGAAGGCGGCTACTTGATCCCACCCAAGGCCTTCCTCGAAGAGCTGCGCCGCTTAGCCGACCGGCACGGCATCCTGCTGATCTTCGACGAGGTCCAATGCGGTATGGGACGGACCGGCAAGATGTGGGCTGCTGAGCATTTCGGCGTCGAGGCTGACATCTTCACTACCGCCAAGGGCATCGCAAGCGGTTTGCCTCTCAGTGCGATGATCGCGCGCGCGGAAATTATGAATTGGCGCCCAGGCGCCCACGCTTCCACGTTCGGTGGCAATCCTGTTGCGGTAGCGGCGGCGCTGGCTACGATCGACCTGCTCGAGAGTGAGCTGATCGCCAATTCGGCCACAATCGGTAGCCATATTCTCGATCGCATGCGCGATTGGCCCGAGCGTTTCCAGAATGTCGGCGACGTCCGGGGCTTAGGCCTGATGATCGGTTTCGAGCTCGTGCTCGATCAAAAGACCAAGGAGCGTGCGCCGGAGCTGCGCGAGAGCATTCAAGCGATGGCGTTTGAGCGCGGTCTGCTGGTGCTCGGCGCCGGACGCAATGCCATTCGTCTTTGCCCTCCGCTGGTGATCACGCGCGATCAAGCCGATTTCGCTGTGGATACACTTGAGGAATGCCTCAAACTGGCGGTGTAAGCGCCGCCAAACGAATTCTCGACGTCGGGTGCGGGATCAACAAATATCCGGGCGCGATCGGCGTCGATCGCAACCCGAACACCCGCGCCGACGTGCTGTGCGATCTCGATCGCTTTCCTTACCCGTTTCGCGATAGCTCCTTTGCTGAGCTGCGCGCGGTGCATGTGATCGAGCACGTCTCCGATGTCATCGGCGCGATGGAGGAGTTCCATCGTGTGGTCGTTCCGGGCGGCCGCGTGTACCTCGCGACGCCACACTATACCGACTTCAGTTCATTTTGCGATCCTACCCACCGCTGGCACCTCAACAGTTTCTCGTTCCGCTATTTTGGCGAGAACCATGGCGGGTTCGGCTACTATAGCGCGGCGCGATTCCGGCAGGTAAAGGTTTACGTGAGATTGCTTGCCCTATGGCGCTGGCTGGGTTTCGAATTCCTAGTCAATCGCTTCCCGCGTTACCGGAAGTTTTGGGAGTATTATCTGTGTTACGTGGTGCGCGGGAAGGTGATGGAGTTCGAGTTCGAAGCGATTAAGTAGAGGGCCCCGGATCGCGCCGATTGTCGAGGGGCCGATCCACCTCAGCAAACAGAGTCTCAATGTTAGCCCGCAGTTGACGCAGCTTCGCATCGTTGATCAAAATCCCAACCACGACTGAAAGCGTGTTCAGCGCGGATGCCACTGCCATCGCCGAAACAAACTGGGCATCGCTCATCATCCGGTCTTTATCTTAGCGCCTGAGAGCTTTTGGCGCGAAACGGCACTTCCAGATCACGCGATGAAGGGCCTCTATGAATTCGCGGACCTCCTCCGGCAGCACGCACGCCGCAGGCACATGACTGAGGACCACGCTCTTGGCCGGGACGGCGAGGACGTTGCCCAGCGGTTCCTGCAACGCGCCGGGATTGTCATCGTGGATCGGAATTACCGGATGGCGTCGGGGGCCGGTGAAGTGGATCTGGTCGGTTGGGATGGCGATACCCTGGTTTTCGTAGAAGTGAAATCCCGACAGACCGACGACTACGGCTCGCCTGACCGGGCCATCGGTCCGCAAAAACAATCGAGCCTGATCAGGACCGCCCGCGAATACGCCCGGCAGGCCGCGGTGCCATGGCAAAAGGTTCGATTTGACGTCGTCAACGTTGTGTTCGAGACCACTCCGCCGGCGATAACGCATCTTCGTGACGTCTTTGGATCGAAAACGCCTAAGCCATGAAAGCCCCCTCGCGTACACTGAAAGCATGCGAATCCTGCTGTTCAGCGGCAAGGGAGGCGTGGGTAAGACGAGCATTGCCGCGGCCACCGGACTTCAGCTTTCCCGGCTCGGCTACTCCACCCTAGTCATGAGCGTGGATCCGGCCCACAGCCTCGCCGACGCATTCGATATCGAAAGCAGCCTCTTCCAGGACAGAGCCAACGATCCGCTTCCCATCGACGAGCATCTCTCCATCCAAGAGGTCAATATCCAAAAGGAAATCAAACGGCACTGGCGCGAGATCTCCACCTACGTCGTGTCGGTTCTGCGGACCACCGGCATCAGCGACGTCGAGGCCGAAGAGCTCGCCATCCTGCCTGGCATGGAAGAGCTGAGCGCGATGATGTACGTGAACCAATACCGCCGCGAGGGGCGTTACAAGGTGATCGTGCTCGATTGCGCGCCCACCGCCGAGTCCATGCGCTTCGTCAGCATGCCGACCACGCTCGAATGGTACATGAAGCACGTGTTCCCGTTCCAACGCGGCCTGCTCAAAGCCGTACGGCCGGTGGCGAATCGCATTTCGCCGGTGGAACTCCCCACCGACAGCTATTTCGCCAATATCAAGGATCTGTTCGGACGCCTGGATGGGATCGCGGAGCTGCTCGAAAATCCGAAGATCACCAGCGTCCGCCTGGTGACCAATCCCGAGAAGATGGTTCTGCGGGAGACCCAGCGCGCGTTTGTGTATTTCTCGCTGCACGGCCTCACGGTGGACGGCATCATCGTTAACCGCGTGCTTCCCGAAGCGGTCACCGATACCTGGTTCGATCAGTGGCGGGCTTCGCAATCCAAAATTCTGGACGAAATCGAGGAGTACTTCCAGCCGGTGGCGATGAAGCGCGTTCCATTGTTCACGCATGAAGTGCTGGGGCGCGAACGCCTGATCGAGCTCGCCAACGTCCTTTACGGCGATGAAGATCCCGCGCTGGTGGTACGGACCGAAGCGCCATACACCTTCGAGAAACGCAACTCGCACTATGAGGTCCGGCTACGGCTGCCGTTTGCGATGAAGGGCGAAGTAGGGCTGTTCAAAAAGGGAGATGAGCTGGTGGTGGAGATCGGTACGTTGCGCCGCCACATCGGACTTCCAACCTCCATGGCCGCGCTCACACCCACGCGAGCCTCGTTACAGAATAAGATATTGACAGTAGAGATGAAGGAACCCTGACGGTCAAAAGGAAATTGAAAATGGACGAACAACAAAGCACCGCTCACCAGCACGGCGCGGCCGGGCTCGCCCACGGCTGTTTTTTCTGCGATATCGCAGCGCCCCAGATCGAGGCTTTCCTCGATCACGTCTGGCCCCCAAACACGCGCGAGCATTTCCGCAACGCCCGTATCGAAATGCTCAAAGGGATGCGAAGCATGCTGGACGCGCGCATCGAGCACCTTTCGCAACACGATCGAAAGGGCACCAAAGTTACAGTTGAGTAGTCAGCGCGGGCCCGCCTCTGCTACACTAGGGCATCAGTCTGAACTTCTTTAGTATTACTGCGGTCGCGGCGCTCTTAGTGTCGGCGGCGCAAACCTCCTTCGCGGCAGCGGCCTCCCCCGATGGGTCGATATCGGTCCACTACCTCATCGGACTGGAAAACGTCAAATCCCAAAGCGGCGGGAAGCTAAGCGTCCAGAGCGACGCACTATTGTTCGATTGCCACAAATCGCAGGCCAAAGTCGCCATCTCCGCGATCGACGACATCATCTTGGGCTCTGAAAGTACTCAGGCTGGTGGGAATGCCGGAAAAGTTTTCAAGGCTGCCGCAATAGCCGCGCCGTACGAGGCTGGCAAAGTCCTCAGTTTGCTCATGTGGACCAGGGTGGACATCCTCACGGTCTTGTATCGGGACGAGAAGGGCGGCGTACACGGCGCGGTTTTCGAAGTACCGCAGGGACAGGCGGCCGGTCTGCGTACACAATTGATCGCCGCCGGCGCCCACACCACTGTGGTTGAACAAGCCCAGAAGGAAACGAAGCAGCCATGACCTGGGCCGCCGCTTTTTGCATTGCGCTGATTCCCGCGCTCGCCCTGGCCGAAACGAATACGCCGAAGCTTTCGAGCGCGCATATTCAGATTGAGCCACCCGAAGCTGGGACCGTCAACATTCCTGCCGAGTTTCTCTTCACCGGTTATGAGCGCATGATCGAGCGCGTACGCCACGATGGCGAATTCAAGGCAGTTTATCGCAGCGGTGACCACGAGGCGAAAGACATGCCCGACCTGGTGGTTCTTCGCACTAAAGTATCCCGATTCAAGGAAGGCAACCAGCTGCTGCGTGAGTTGCTCGACTTGTTCGGGTGGACCACCTTGGACGTTACGGCGACCATTGAGGGACGCGATGGCACCGTGCTGTTGAGCCAGAATCTTTCGGGCAAAGTGCATTTCTTCGGCGAGAATCTCGGTGTTACGAACGACCTCGCCAAGCACATCGCCAAGCTTCTCCGCGAAAAGTTTCAAGCGGCGCCTACAGCCGCGCCGGCCGACTAGCGCTGGCTCAGGCCGCCATCGATCGCCAGCACCTGGCCAGTGACGAAATTCGACGCGTTCAAAAAATAAAGCACGGCCTCGGCGACCTCTTCCGGTGTGCCCGAGCGTTTCGCCGGGGTCGCAGCGATCAGGTCTTGCGCGCGAGGATCCTCGTCTGAGTGGAGAATTACACCCGGCGCCACCGAGTTCACCGTGATCTCGGGAGCGAATGCCTTCGCCAACGCACGCGTCAGCATGATCACGCCGGCCTTCGATGCGCAATAGTGCGCGTACATGTCCCAAGGCCGGATGCCACCCAGCGAGCTGAGGTTCACGATGCGTCCGGCGCCGCTCTTCTTCATCAATAACGCACCCTGCTGGCAGCAGAAAAAGGTCGCTTTGAGATTTATGCCGTGGATGAAGTCCCAATCGGCTTCGGTGAGTTCGAGCGGATCGCGGCGCTGAAAGCGCGCTGCGTTATTGACCAAGCCGTACAGCGATCCAAGCTGCTCGTCCACTTCGCGAAACATGCGCTTGATCTGGTCGACTTTTCCAAGATCAGCCTGAAACAGCGGCGCCGATCCGCATTCTTCTGCTGTCGCTCGCGCCTCTTGCTCCGATCTCCCATAGTGAATCGCTACGCGATAGCCCGATTTATGCAGCCGCAGCGCGATCCCACGCCCGATGCGCTTGGCCGCCCCAGTGACTAATACGATTGGCTTGTTTTCCATTCGAAGGGCTTCTCTCAGACCACGGGATCGCCGTGCACTTCGATTTCTTCAGGCTCTATTCCTGCACGGGCCGGCTCCGGCAATCGCCCGGTCCAGTTGGCCCACAGCCAAAAGAAGGCCGTGCTGGAGCTGAGCAATCCAGAGACCACGCCGATGGTCCGCGGGCTCCAACTCTGGGACGCCACCCCCGCGCCCGCCATCGAAAGCATCATGGTCGACCACTGCATCGTCTCCATGGTCGCAAACACGCGGCCGCGAAATTCGTCCGAGACATGCCGCAGCAATTGCGACATGTTCAGAACCGAGCTGACGGCGATGGCCGAGCGCGAGATCGCGAGAAACAGCAGCGCCATTTGGAAATCGCGCATCTGGCTGAAGATGACGTAGGAGCCGCCGTGGATCACGTAGCAGATGCTGATGGTGGATTTGTAAGCGCCGAACGAAATTCGTTTGCCGAGCCAGTGCGCGAATGTTCCACCGGCGAGCAATCCGACGCCTGCCGCGGCCCACAGGTAGCCGATGCCTGCGGGCCCACGATTGAACACCAGCTCGCCAAACAGGCTGAACAGGATCTGCGCGGCGCCGCCTCCGGAGGCCCATCCGATCCCGAGCAGTGCCAGCCCCAAGATCAGCGGCGAAGAGCGCATGTAACGCAGGCCTTCGGTGTATTCGTGCCAGGGCCGCACCACTTTGTCTTCTGCAAGCGCGGTTCGCTCAGCCCGGAAGCTTCCGCGCGCCACGCGGAGGCGCGAAATACAGGCTGCCGAAAATAGAAACGACAGAGCATTGAACGTAAAAGCCCATTTGTACCCAAACTGCATGACGGTAGTGCCGCCGAGAAAGGCCCCGATGGTCAGCGTCATCCACTGCGTGGTTTGCGTGAGCGAATTCGCCGTGTGCAGCTCTTCTTTATTCGCGATGGTGGGGAGAATGGACGACCGGCCGCTGGTGAAGAACGGGGAAGCGAACATCAGCAGCGCGCTGAGCAGGTAAAGCAGCCAAGTGTCCGAGCGCGGAATCGCGACAATGAATCCGATGGCCACTACGGCGCGGATCAGGTCGCTTGCGATCATGATGCGCTTGCGATCCAGCCGGTCGAGCAACACGCCTGCCACAGGCCCGGCCAGCACCGCGGGAATCGCTCGCGAGAGCATGATCCCGGTGACTACCAGTCCGGAGCGCGTGTTCGCCAGCGCCAGACTGAACACCGCGACGTTGTTGAAATGATCGCCGATCTCGCTGACCACTTGGCCGCTCCACGTCCAGCGATAATTTCTGTTCGCTTTCAGTAGATCGAGAAAGTCGGCCATTTATCGAACGGATTCCTGGCGAACGGTGATCGAATCGAGAAATTCGCTGTCGAGTTCGTAGCCGAATCCTGGCTCGTCGCGCACCGCGATGGTGCCCTGCGCCGTCACCTCCACGGGAGGTTGAATGATGTCGCGCGCCCAGTAGCGCTTGCTGGCCGACACATCGCCCGGCAGCGTGAAATTCGGGAGCGTAGCCAGAGCGATGTTGTGCGCCCGGCCGACACCGGCTTCGAGCATCCCGCCGCACCACACCGAAATTCCCGCCCTCTGCGCGACATCATGAACGCGTTTGGCTTCGGCGAAACCACCCACACGTCCGAGCTTGATGTTGATGATTCGCCCTGCATCCATCGCAATGGCTTGTTCGGCCTGATGGGCCGACCGAATGCATTCGTCCAGACAGATCGGTGTGCGAAGTTGAGCCTGAAGTTTGGCGTGGTCGATGATCTCGTCATGCGCGAGCGGCTGCTCGATCATCATCAGGTTAAATTCGTCCAGGTTCTTGAGGCGCGGCGCATCAGCCAGCGTGTAAGCCGAGTTGGCGTCAGCCATGAGCAGAATATCCGGAAAGCGGTGGCGTACCTCGCGGACCACTTCCACGTCCCATCCGGGCTTGATCTTCATCTTGATGCGCTGATAGCCAGCGGCGAGTTCGGTCTCGATCTTCTGAAGAAGCTGCGGCACGGAATCTTGAATTCCGATGGAGACTCCACAGGGGATCTCCCGCCGAGCGCCGCCTCCGATGTGTTGGTAGAGCGGCCTTCCGAGCATCCGCGCCTCAAGATCCCACACTGCCACTTCCAGACCGCCGCGGGCCATCAGATGCCCGCGAATGTGCGCGCTGCGCGCTCCGACATCGGCGGCACTAGCGAAGTCGTGATTCAGAACGCGCGGAGCGACAAAGTCGCGTAAAATCAGCCAAGCCGATTCGGTCCACTCCTCGTTGTAGAACGGATTCTCGCCGGCCGTGACTTCGCCCCAGCCCGAAACTCCGCCGCTCTGAACCTCGACCAGGACGATGCGGCGTTCGGTGGTCCGGCCGAAGCTGGTCTCGAAGAAATGCACCAGAGGCATGCGGATTTCCCGCAGTGTGATTTGTTCTAAGCGGATTCCCATTTTCCTAATAAGTAAGTGCCGGCTTGCTCGGTTTTCCCAAAGCCAATGACCGCGAGGCCGCGATCGAACGCCGCGCGGAATTGCTCGCTGGCCGTCTGCTGAATTTCCCTGGCACGTGCCGGATCGTTTGCCCGGATGGCCGCGATATCCGACGGGATCGCGACGCGGGCTTCCACAGGGTTGCGTTCGAACGGCTGGCCGGCGGTGATCGCGTTCACGCGCGGGCTGGCGATCCACCACTCGGCGATGCAGCGATCGGTCGGCAGCCCTCCGTGCAGCGGGCTGCTGGTTGTTCCATATTGGTTGAGCACGTAGCGGCGCACGATTGCTCCCAGCCGTTCCATGTTGAAAAAAGCGTTCTTGATTTCGAGCGGATCGAAGGTCCACTCGATAAGACTGACTCCGCGCTTGAGTGCGTCGTCGCGCTGAACCAGCTTGAGCATGCGGCCGACACCTGCGTTGCGGTATTCCTGGGTCACGCCTAGCATATGGCTGTGCAGGTAAGTTTTGCCTCCGGCTTTGAGGCCAGGGATGGCGAGGCAGAAACCGACCATCCGGCGGCCGTTGAAGGCGCCGAACACCTGGCCGCCGATCTTCGTCGCTACCACGAAGAGCCGCAGCGGTAAAAGATCGACATCCTCGAAGCCCCAGATTTCGCGCTGCAATTTTACGACAGTCTTGAGATCTTCACTTTCGGTGAGCGCGCGAATTTCAATCATGCGCCTTAGCCTCTTGCCACAGGGCCTCCATCTGTTGGAGCGTCGCGCCCGGCAGTGCGGCATGCTTTTCAACATGAGCGAAGCGTTTGCGAAATTTCGCGTTAGTCTTTCGGAGGGCCTGTTCAGGATCCACTTTGAGCTTTCGCGCCAGGTTCACCAAGACGAAGAGCAGATCACCGATCTCGCCCTCGACTTCCGCCGTTGAGCCATTTTCGCGAGCCTCCGCGAGTTCGCGAAGCTCTTCATCCAGTTTGTCGAGCACTTGGGCAGGATGCTCCCAATCGAAGCCAACGGCGGCGGCTTTGGAAGTAATTTGCTGCGCCTCCACCAGCGCCGGGAGATTACGCGGCACCGAATCCAGGCGACCCTGCGGGGGCTTGCCTCGTTCTTTCTTTTCGTCCGCCTTGATCTCGTCCCAGCGGCGCTTTACATCGTCCGCAGTATTCGCCGTGCCATCTCCGAAGACGTGGGGATGGCGCCGGATCAGCTTCTCAGCGATGGCGTCGAGCGAATCGTCAATGCGGAATGTTCCTTCCTCGGAGGCCATCTGAGCGAAGAAGACGGCCTGCAGCATCAGGTCCCCAAGTTCGTCGGCGAGACCCGGCCAGTCGCGCTGGTCGATGGCCTCGAAAACCTCATAGGCTTCTTCGAGCAGATACGGCTTGATGGTTTCGAAATTTTGTTCGCGATCCCAAGGACAGCCGCCGGGGGCGCGCAGCCGGGCCATGATTCCGACCAGGCGCTCAAACCGTTCCCCAGTTGTAGTTGGATCCTGTGGCATTCCGGCGGATGTGGAAACCACAGTTTAGCAAAGGCGGGAAAGGCCGGACCTCGATCTTGAGGCCCGGCGGTTTCACTTAGCGCAGTGAAGCGGAAGCGGGTCCTTTCACGATGGGCATGAATGGCGACGCCAGCCGAACACTTTGATTGGGCCAGTCGACGCCTGCTAAGAACGCCATGCCGTCACGGAGGTCAAAGAGCAGACTGGCAGTGCTCGAAGAAGTGGCCAGACCGGAACTTACGGTGAGTAGCGTGACCGAGTTCCCCAACGATCCATGGAGCACGATGACGCCAGAAAGAGGGGCTTCCACCGTGTACTCACCGGGCGGCATCATGGCGCCGCCGGCCGCGAACTCAAACGGGACGCTGGCCCTGGCGACCGGGGACTGCGCGTTGGCCGCGAGGGCAAACACACCTAGCGCGCTCGCGAACAAAGCTATATTCAGAAATCGAGTAATCATGTTGTAGACTCCTTTTAAGTCGTGATTCGTGATGTAGGTGGCCTGAGCGCCCTGCGCCTTCCCATGCGTAACAAGACGGGCGGCGCCGAAACAGATCTGGCGTCAGGAAAACTTCACCGAGGAATTAAGAGATGTCTTCGAGGACTGCTGTTGAAACCCACGGAGCAAGCCTGCGCTCACAGGGCAGTGTCTTACACTTCGAGAGTAGACGAAAAGCGCCCGCCGGTCCAATCAAAATTTTGTATGTGTGCAATATAGGGTGTTTACCCGTTGCGGCTAGTCCCTTTCCCGTTAAAGTGTGCTCTTTTGACCAGACACGACGGTGCCGGCGATGTTCTAATTGGGTGCGCCGAATCGCGAAGAGCCATACGCTTTTGGCCTTAAAGGACAATACATGAACGGAAATGGATCCGCGCTGGATTTGGAGCTTAGCTCCGGTAGCAGTCGTGCGAGCAAGAGCAGATCGCGCGGCCCACTGGCCGGCCAAGCGATTTTATTCGTTAGCGCCATGCTCGCGATTCCTGGAATAGCCGCAGCTTCCGCGTTCCCCATCGCGCTTCCGGACCCAACCGGAATGCCGCTTACATTTAGCGGCGGCACCTTCACGATAGGCGATTGCATGGGGGCGAATAGCAACGACTGCAGACTTGGCGGCAGTCCCTCGGGCCCCGTGGGCATTTCTTGGGATGTCACGAGCATAATACCTTCTGCTCCTTATGCCTTCACCCTCAATCCTGGCGGCACCATCAGCGCTCCAACCGGAACGACAGTTGATTTTACCGTCGATGACCTGCTGGGCGACTATATTACCGGGGATTTGGCATGGACAACCTGGTCTAAATCCGGCGCCAACACGTTCCTCGACGCTGTTATCACCCCGGTAGAGTTCGCTGTTACCTCCATCCCTGGTAAAGCGGAACTTGGCACCTCGCCCGCGTCAAACTATTATCTGCAAATAGAGGCGAACTGCGGCCCAACAGGCTGCGTGACCATAGCTGATCCAAAGGCATCCGTACCGGGTGTCGAGCTTGCGATCGCGCCATTTGGACTGGTAGCCACGCCGGAACCGCGACTGGTGCTTCTGCTAAGCTTCGCGCTGGCTGGTTTAGCATTGATTCGCCAAGTTCGTAGCAAGCGTATTCGAACCTAAACGGCGGTTTCTGGTCAGCAGCTTTGCCTCCGCCAGCCGGGCCGCACTCGGCTGTCGGATCTTCCTTCCGGCTAAAATGGGTAAGGATGAGCGACCAGGAATATCCACTTCCCCCGGCAACCTTCGAATTCTTAATACTCTCGCTGAAGGCGCAGACCGAGATGCACCTCGGTATGTATCATTTTGGCGAGGACAAAGACCGGCCTGAACCCGATTTCCGCATTGCGCGCCACACCATCGATCTGCTGGCGATGTTGCAGGAAAAGACCCGGGGCAACGTGAGCATGGAAGAGCAGCGGCTGGTGGACAACGCGCTTACCGAGCTGCGATTCCGTTTCGTGCAGGCCATGGAGAACAAGGAAAAGAAAGCGGTCGCCGACCCGGCGGTCCCCGAGCCAGCAATCCCCGAAGCCGAGAACAAGACCGAAGATCAGGCCGGCGGGTAGATGGCGACCGAGTCATTCAAGATCACGGTGCTCGGCTCGGGCACCAGCGTAGGCGTCCCTATGATCGGCTGCCATTGCGCCGTGTGCCGTTCGGAGGACCCGCGCGATAAGCGTCTTCGGCCTTCGGTGCACATTCGATTTGGCGATCACGGCGTCCTCATCGACACCACTCCCGACTTTCGATACCAGGCGTTGCGCGCGCAGATCGAACGTGTGGACGCGATTCTGTTCACGCACTCTCACGCCGATCACGTGATGGGGCTGGACGATGTGCGCCCGTTCAACTTCCAGCAGGGTGGCGTCATTCCGATTCACGGATCGGAGGAAACCATCGGCGCGATCCGCCGGTCGTTTCCCTATATTTTCGACGAGCGGTCCAGCGAGTCTTCGCGGCCGCGTTTGGCGACGCATATTTTCGACAACGCGCCCATCGATCTGTTCGGCGTGGAATTCAGGCCCATCCGGTTGCGTCACGGCAAGGGCACGGTGTATGGATTCAGGTTCGGACGCGCGGCCTATCTGACCGATCACAGCGACATCCCCGAAGAATCCATGGAGCTGCTGTGCGGACTGGAAGTGCTATTCCTGGACGCCCTGCGGCATCGCCCGCATCCCACGCATTCCACCGTCGAGCGATCGCTCGAATCGGTGCAGAAACTCGCGCCGCGCCGGGCCTTCTTCACGCACATCTGTCACGACCTTGGGCATGCGCGTACGGAAGAGACTCTGCCTCCGCACGTCCGTTTGGCTTACGACGGGCTGGAGATTGAAGTGGGAGGGAGCGCGGCATGACTGACCGCGGCGCTATTTTTCGAAGCTTGGCCGAAACGCCGCGGGATTTTGGTCCATGCGCTATCACGATCGGCAATTTTGACGGAGTGCATGGGGGGCACCGCAAGATTCTGCGACGGGTGGCGGCATTGGCCCGCGAGGAAGGCTGGAAGGCGGCGGCGCTAACCTTCGATCCGCATCCTTCTAAGCTGCTCGCTCCGGCGAGCGCGCCGCGCTTGCTCACCACGCTGGATCAGCGGGCGCGGATGATGCTGGAGCAGGGAATCGACGAGATCTTGATTTTGCCATTCACGCTGGAATTGGCCGCGCTGACGCCGGAGGAATTTGTTCGCGAGATTCTAGTCGACAAGCTCGGTGCACGCGCGGTTTTGGTGGGCGCGAACTTTCGTTTCGGTAAACGCGCCGCTGGCGATCCTGGGACACTGGAGCAACTTGGCGAGCGTTATAGCTTTGAGACCGATGTCATCGGCCCCGTGCTCTGGCACAAGCGTGTGATATCGAGCAGTGAAATTCGGCGTTTGATCGAGGCTGGCGACGTTTCCACGGCTTGCCGGATGCTGAGCCGGCCGCACGTGCTCGACGGCGCCGTGGTGCGCGGCGAAGGGATCGGGTCGAAGCAAACAGTTCCCACTTTGAACCTCGATACCAAGGCGGAGGTTGTCCCTGGCAGCGGCGTATACGTGACGCGCACGCGTGACACGACGGTTGGGCATCAGCGTGAGTGGCCATCCATCACGAATATCGGTTATCGGCCCACGTTCAATGGCCAGCACCGCACCATTGAGACGTACTTGCTTTCAGCGCTGGACGGAGCGCCGCCCGAGGAAATTTCAGTGCAGTTCTTGCGCCGCGTGCGCGACGAGCGCAAATTCGACAATCCGGAAGCGCTGAAGGCGCAGATCCTGCGGGATGTGGGGCGCGCGCAAACCTATTTCCGCAGGCTGGGCGCCGTCGCAACCGTGCGGTGACAGCGAATGCGCGAGAATCTAAAAGAGGAGCCAGGACGATGAGTTTATCGGAAGGAAAACTGCGCAATCTGAAGGCGCTGTCGAACAAGCAAGGGATCATTGCGGCTGCCGCGATGGATCAGCGGGGCAGTTTGAAGAAGGCGATCGCGGGAGCCAAGGGCATTCCAGCCGATCAGGTGACGGTCGAGATGATGAGCGAATTCAAGGTCGCGGTGTCGAAGATTTTGACGCCGCACGCGAGCGCGATTCTGCTGGATCCCGAATACGGGCTTCCCGCGGCCAAGGCGCGGTCCTCCAATGCCGGCCTGCTGCTGGCCTATGAAGAAAGCGGCTACGACAACACCAAGCCCGGCCGTTTGCCCGACCTTCTGCCGCACGTCTCCGCTAAGCGCATCGCCGATTGGGGCGCCAACGCGGTCAAGATTTTGCTCTACTATTCGCCCTTCGACGACCCGCAGGTGAACGATATCAAGCACGCTTTCATCGAGCGCATCGGCGCCGAGTGCGAAGCCATCGACATCCCGTTTTTTTGTGAGTTCGTCGGTTACGATCCCAAGGGCGGTGACGAAAAGGGCCTGGAGTACGCCAAGCTGAAGCCCAAGGTGGTGATCGGAAGCATGGAAGAATTCTCGAAGCCGCAATATAAGGTGGACATTCTGAAGGTGGAAGTCCCCATCAATGCGAATTATGTGGAAGGAAGCAGTGTCTACAAGGGGCAGAAAGCCTATTCGCGGAGCGAGGCGCTGGATCTGTTCCGTAAGGCCGCGGGCGTGGCCAAGAAACCGTTCATCTACCTGAGCGCCGGCGTGGGCAATGCTCAGTTCGTCGAGGAGTTGCACATGGCGGCCGAGGCGGGCACGGATTATTCCGGCGTGCTGTGCGGCCGCGCGACATGGAAAGATGGCATTCCGATTTACGGCAAGCAGGGCGTGAAGGCGCTGGAGGATTGGCTTTCAACCGAGGGCGTGAAGAATATCGAAGCGGTGAATGGGGCGATCAAGACCGCGAAGCCGTGGAGTGCGAAGGCGGCGTGATTGGTTGTTGGTTATTAGTTATTGGTTGTTGGTGAGCGGCGATCGGCGTAGGTCAAATGGAGACTTGGGCGTGCTCTGCACGAGCTGCGGATTTGGCTAGATCTGCGCCTTCCCACCGCGCCACCACCGCCGCTGCCATGCAATTGCCGAGCAGGTTCACGGAAGTTCGCGCCATGTCCATCACTGCGTCCGCGCCCAGCAGCAGCGCGACGCCCGAGAGCGGCAGGCCAAATGACGCGAGAGTTCCCGCAAGGATCACTAGCGACGCGCGCGGCACCGCGGCCACTCCTTTGCTCGTGAGCATCAACGTCAGCATCATCATCACTTGCTGGCTGAACGCCATGTGGACGCCCGCGGCTTGCGCCACAAACAGCGACGCCATCGAAAGATACAATGTGCTGCCGTCCAGGTTGAAGCTGTAACCGGTCGGCAAAACGAACGCGACGATGTGCGCGGGAACGCCCATCAGTTCCATGTTTTCGAGCGCGAGGGGCAGTGCGGCTTCGCTCGATGCGGTGGAAAACGCGATGATGAACGGTTCGCGAACCGCGCGAATGAACGAGCCCAGCGGGATTCGCGCTATCAGCGCCACCGCGCCTAAAACGACAAAGATGAAGATCAGCAGCGTGCCGTATAACGTCAGCACCAGCTTGCCGAGTCCCAACAATACGCCCAGTCCCTTGCTTCCGATTGTGCTCGCCATGGCTGCACCGACGCCGATGGGCGCCAGATACATAACGTACTTGGTGTAGCGGAACATCACTTCAGAAAGCGATTTACAAAATGTCACGACGGGAGCGGCTTTCGCTCCTATGGCCGCGCAGGCCGCGCCGAACAAGAACGAGAAGACGACAATCTGCAGCACATCGCCTTTGGCCATGGCGTCGATGACGCTGGCTGGAAACGTGTGCTCGAGCGTGCCCTGAAGCGTGGGGCCCTGCTGCGAAACTCCAATTTCGGCCGCCGATCGTTCGAGCGTCATTCCCGCGCCTGGCCGCACCAGGTTCACGGCGCCCAATCCCAACAACAGGGCGATGGTGGTCAGAACCTCGAAATATACGATGGCTTTGATGCCGATGCGTCCCATGGTCTTGACGCTGCCGGTGCCGGCGATGCCGTAGACCAGAGTGCCGAAGATCAGTGGCGCAATGATGGATTTGATCAAGCGCAGAAACACGTTGGCCAGCGCGGCTACCCACTCCGCTTTGCCAATGTTGGGGAAGATCGCGCCCAACGCGACGCCGAGCAGCATGGCAAGGAAAATCCAAGCCGTCAGCGAGGGCCGCTTCATTTCCCTTGAGCCCCCATCACCTTTCACCCCATTTCAGTTTCTCGCGCAGCACATCGAAGAAGAACATCTTGGGCGGCCGGATCAGGTAAATCTTGTGCGCGGAGCTACGGCACACCACGCGATCGTCTGCGATGAGGGGTTCACCCACCTGCCCATCCACCGTGAGATAAGCTTCCTTGCCCGGCGCCTTGGAAATGATTTCGATGACGCTGGTGTCGGGAACCAGGACGGGCCGGTTGGTGAGCATGTGAGGACATACTGGAGTGATGCAGATCGCGGCCACGGCCGGAAACAAAATAGGTCCGCCGGCCGAAAGCGAATACGCGGTGGAGCCGGTAGGGGTCGCGATAATCAGGCCGTCCGCTTTGAAGGTGCTCACGAATTGGGAATCGACATACGTTTCGAGATCGATCATGCGGGCGATCTGGGTTTTACCGATGACGATATCGTTGAGAGCTTCATACGACGCGACCGTTTTGCCGCCGCGTACCACTTCGCCATGCAGCATGCTCCGCGTCACCACGCGCTGCTCGCCGCAAATAAGCGCATTCCAGCTCTGGGTAAAGCTGATCGAGAGTAATGGCGGTCAAGAATCCCAGACCGCCAAGGTTGACGGGAAACAACGGGATTTCGCGGCCGGCGATCGCGCGCGCCGCGGCCAACAGAGTTCCGTCGCCGCCTAACACGATCACTAGTTGCGTGCTCTCGGGGACCTGCTCTCGCGCGAGTCCATCCGAACTTCCGATGTATCGCGCGGCCTCGTCATCCAGCCGCGTCTCCACTCCACGCTCACGCCACCAGGCGACTAAACCGGACACGATCGCGGACGCGCGTGGAATTCCCGGCTTGGCGATGACCCCCACCGCTTTAATGTCTGGCATGCAAAAGGAACTCCTGATTGCCTTCCGCTCCCAACACGGGCGAGGGAATCATCTGCGCGCGGAAGCCCATTATCTCAACGGCCTGTTCCACACGGCGGCAGGCCTGAAGGTGCAAAGCGGGGTCGCGAATAATTCCTCCCTTGCCTACTTGCTGCCGTTCCAGCTCGAATTGAGGCTTCACCAGAATAACCATTTCCGCATGGCTGGCGAGAAGATCTGCCAGGGCCGGTAAGATCATTGTGATGGAGATGAAACTCACATCGCAAACCGCGAGATCGATAGGCTCGGGCACTTGGTCGCGGCTGAGATAGCGCGCGTTCACTTGTTCGTGAACAATTACGCGCGGGTCGTTGCGCAATTTCCAGTCGAGTTGTCCGGTGCCGGCATCGATCGCGTACACCCGCGCGGCTCCGCGTTGCAGCAGGCAATCGGTGAATCCACCCGTGGAGGAGCCGACATCCAGGCAGACCTTGCCGGCTACGGCAATTCCAAAGTGATCGAGCGCGGCCTCCAGCTTCAACCCGCCTCTGCCGACGTAGCGCGGCTGCGCAAGCAGTTCGATCCTGGCTTCGGTGTCGACTGTGGTGCCGGCCTTGTCGGCCTTTTGCCCGTTGACGAGCACCTGCCCGGCCAGAATCAGCGCGCGGGCTTTCTCGCGCGATTCGGTTAAACCGCGCTCAACGACAAGCAGGTCGAGCCGCTGCCGGCCACTTTTCTTTGAGGCTTCAGGCACGACGGTGCACGATGAAATCGGCCAGCTCGCGCAAGCGCTCAGCGCGCTCGTCGAAGGGCCTCAAAGCCAGATGGGCGGCGAGACGCTCTTTCTCCGCCATGGCGCGCGATTGCTCCAACCCATACACGGCGGGAAATGTGATTTTGTGCTGTTGAGCATCCTTGCCCGCCGTTTTGCCCAGAGCTTCTGAAGACTGCTCCACGTCCAAAACATCGTCGACGATTTGAAACGCCAGGCCCACGTGTTCGCCATAGCAAGACAGAGCATCGAGCTGGCGGTGATTGGCGCCGGCGTAGATGCCGCCCATCCGGAGGCTGGCTCGAAGTAGCGCGCCGGTCTTCGCGCGATGGATGGTTTCGAGCAGGGCGGCGGTGGGGTGCCGGCCTTCGCCTTCCAGATCGCACACTTGCCCGCCGATCATACCGCCGACAGTGCCACCCGCCGTTGAAAGCTCCGCGATGAGCGCGACTCTTCGTTCGGCCGGGCAGTCCATTTGCGCCAAAACTTGAAAGGCGAGCGTGAGCAATGCATCACCCGCAAGAATCGCGATGGCATCGCCAAAAACTTTGTGGCAGGTTGGAACGCCGCGCCGCAAATCGTCATTGTCGAGCGCGGGCAGATCGTCGTGAATCAGCGAGTAGGTGTGAACCAGCTCTAGCGTGCATGCGGCCGATTCGACGCCCGCCGGTGCGTCCGAAACCGCTTCCGCCGCAGCCAGGCACAGGATGGGACGGATGCGTTTGCCGCCCGCGAACAAGCTATAGCGCATCGCTTTGTGGATGGATTCGGGGAGCGCGGTCTCCGGCGGAACCCAACGCTCGAGTGCGTCATCCACGCGCGCTTGTTGCAGCGCGACGTACTCGGCCAACGTCATACTTTGACCTTCATGCTTTGTCGGGCCGGAACGGTTCCGCTTGAACCTTATCGCCTTTACGGATCAACAGCTCGATGCGGGTCTCGGCTTCTTCCAATTGCTTGCGGCAAGTTTCGCTCAGTTGCATTCCTTTTTCGAACAGCTCCAGGGCGCGCTCTAAGGGCAGGTCCCCGCTCTCCATTTCCTTAACGATCAGTTCGAGTTGTTGGAGTCCAGTCTCGAAGCTGGCCGCGGGCTTCTCTTCGGGCATGTTTTATTTTAGACGCGCGCGGCTCGGTTTACTACGACTCGCGATACATCACCGTCGATCGGGTGATCTCGGCCAGCGACCGCGCGCCGCATTGTTTCATGGTGAGAGCGAATTCGCCGTTGAGTATGTCGATCACTTTTTCGACGCCTGGCTGGCCGAACGCCGATAGTCCCCAGATGTAGGGACGCCCGATGCCAACGGCGCGCGCGCCGAACGCGAGCGCTTTGTAAACGTCGGTGCCGCGGCGAATGCCGCCATCCACCATCACCGGAATGCGGCCAGCCACTGCGTCCACCACTTCGGGCAGGCACTCGATGGTGCCGCGGTAGGTTTCGGTGGCGCGTCCGCCATGATTCGACACCAGGATGCCGTCGACGCCATGTTCGACGCACAGCCGCGCATCTTCGCGCGTCTCGATGCCCTTGAGCACCAGCTTCATTTTCGTGGCCTTCTTCAATCGATCGACGTACTCCCAGGTGAAGGTCGGCGAGTTGATGGTGACGCCCTGCATGTCGAGGCCCTTGAACATGGGTCTCGGAAAATTGGAGCCGAACGGTTCGCCGTGACAGCTGGCGCACTCTCGGTCGTCGATGCGGCGATAGCGCGATGCCAATTCCGTGTTGCGGCCCGCCAGCAGATCGATGGTCCACGCCAGCACGGGACAGCCGGCGTCTTCGGCTCGCTTGACCACTTTCTCCGTGTGTCCCCAGTTCGAAACCGCGTAGAGCTGATACCAAACCGGTCCGCCGCGGGCTTTAATCACGTCCTCCACGCTATGCGAAGTCACCGTGGATAAAATCTGAAGGCTCTTCTTGGCTTGAGCCGCGCGCGCCACTCCCATCTCGCCGTCGGCGTGAAACATTCCTTGGGCGCCCACCGGACAAAGAAAGATAGGACTGTCCCAAATGGTTCCGAAGAGTTCCACGCGCGTGTCGATTTTGGAAACATCCACCAGTTTGCGCGGGCGAAGTTGTATATGTTTGTAAGCTTCGTGGTTGGCGTCGCGCGTCAGATTGTCATCCACGCCGGTGGCCATGTAACCCCAGTGCGCGGCCGGTAGCGCTTTGCGAGCGGCGGCTTCGAAGTCCATCACGTCGAGCGCATCTTTTGGATTGGTCAACACTTCGTCGAGATTATGCGTCTGCCAAGCCCCGGCCGGCATCGTAGCCAACAACGGGCTGGCCGCGAGAAACTTGAGAAAGTTACGCCGATTTCGTAACTGTCGAGAGTATGACGCGGAGGAGAACGGTGAAGCGGGCGTCGCGATCATGACTGCTTATTCTATTACTTTCTCGGTAACCGCGCGAATAACCGCAGGCGTCCCATGTACAATGGTGCTCGGGGTTCTAGCGGTGGAGGATGTTTGAAACTTTGCCCTGATCGATCGAGACGCGCAACCCCCGCTCGTTTCCTTGCGTTTTTATTCATCCTTGCCCTTGGCGCGCTCGCGCAGACTCCAGCACAGCTCTCCCCTTCGCCTAGCGATGCCACGGCGTCAACCGAGACCCCGGCCTCTACCGCCGAACCAATCAACAACGACCGGATTCTTGGTGTTATTCCGAATTATCTGACGGTGGAGCAACCCACCGCCAAGGTCGTGCCGCTCACTGTCAAGCAAAAGTTCCAGCTGTTTGCCAAAGAGACGTTTGATCCGTTCACCGCTTTGTCCGCGGGCGCCGGAGCAGCGCTCTCCCAGGTGGACAATCAGAACCCGAAGTATGGCGAGGGGGCCGGCCCGTATGGCGAGCGCTTTGCCGCGGCAGTGGCCGATGTCACTACGCAGAATTTCTTTCAGGACGCGGTGTTCGCATCATGGTTCCACGAGGACCCGCGCTACTTCCGCCGGGGTCCTGAATTCAGTGTCTGGTACCGCGTGGGCTACGCATTGAGCCGCGTAGTGGTCACGCGCACGGACGCGGGTAAGGACACCTTTAATTATTCGGGCGTACTCGGAATGAGTTTGGGCATCGCGCTGTCAAACGCCTACTATCCGGACAGGAGCGTGAGCGGTGGTGAGGTAGCCTATCGATTTGCAACTAGCGCGGCAGCCTCGGCGCTTACCAATCTCTTGCCGGAGTTTTGGCCCGATATCCACGAGAAGTTTTTCCATCGCAAGCCCCATAATCCGCCGCCATCGCCATAAGGATCGCTCTGCGTACAGCGCAGGCCGGGATTAAGATAGAGGCATGGTTGTTCCGCCGATTCCGCCGCCACTCGCGCAGCTCGGCTCACGGCCGTTTTCGTTTTATCCGGCCATCCTGAACGCGGGGCACAACGAATGGATCTATCGCAGCGCCACATGGTCGGAGGTGCTGGTCCGCAACACGAAAACAAACGAGGAAGTTTCGGTGCCGCGCCGCTATTTAGGCGAAATCTCGCGCGTGGACGCCCCGGTAATGATCGTGGGTCTGCTGGCGGAGCTGGAGTATCGATCTGGGGCCGTCTGGCCGGCCGAACGCCGTGTGATCGAAATGCCGCGCGCGGTGAACGATGTTCCACGTCCACGCTTGGCGCGGCCTCGAGCGGATGAAGCTGTAGTAGTCGGAATCCGATTGGAGAACGACAGCAACTCGCGCGTCGGAAAGCTGGTGCTCGGCGGCGTCGCTCTCGGCGTAGCTGGGTGTGTATTGGCGATCAGCCTGTTTCGCGGCGGCGCCATCGCAACGCGTGCCTTCTACACGCCGTCGATCCAGGAAAATCTGCCCTTTTCTTCACAAGATGACCGTTCCACGGTGCTGCGGACTTGGGGACAGCCGGCTACGGAGCGCTGGAGTTCGGCTGCCGAATCCCGATTCGAATTGCTCGCGTACCCGCATCGCAGGTTGTATGTGATCCTGATGGGGCACGACAGTAGCGATGCGCGATACGTCGGAGCGATGGATTGGAACTGGCGTCCGGCGCACGCCGTGGATCTGACGGGCTACGGCTCCAGCTACGGCGTGTTGAGACGCCTGCCGAAGTTCTGATGGTCAGGCTTCTGCCCAACCCTCAATGCAATTGCCCTTGCCGACCCTGCTCTCCCAGGTGGTGGTTGCGTTCACGATCGAGTTCGACAACGAGTTTGAGCATCAAATGCCCCATCGGACGACGAACCACGGCTCGACGGCGGGTTCGCGCAACGGCCCCTGGTTGGTATCACTGGTGATGTGGTCGAACTGCATGCAGTTCGTCAGCGAGGACGGTGTGCGCGTCGGCGAGCTTGAGGACCTAGCACGCACTACGACGAACTTGAACGGCATGGAGAGATGGGGGTACATCGTCGTTGAACCGGATCCGGCGGACAGCCGGCTAAAGCCGCCCCGCTCCAGCTGGGTGATTCGCGCCACCCCTCAAGGCCGGAAGGCTCGGGAGGTATGGGGTCCGTTATTCGACGCCATCGAGAGGCGCTGGGAGACGCGCTTCGGCGCCGGCGAGATGGACCAGCTTCGGGAATCGCTGTGCGCGCTAATCGGCCAGATCGACGTCGAACTGCCCAACTGTCTCCCGATCTTGGGGTATGGGCTTTTCAGCCGAGGGCCGGATCATACGCGGCGGACGCGGGCCGGAGACGAAGACCAGCGTCGGTTCCCGACTCCCTCTTTCGGCGCTCCTCTCCAAGGTGCTGTTGGCATTCGCCATCGAGTATCGAGCGCGAGTCGGACCTGTCGCTCGCGATAGGCGCCAACGTCGTGAGGGTCCTTGATGAGAAAGGAGTGCGAGTCCGAGACATTCCGCTCCTGACTGGCGTGTCGAAGGAGGCGATTAGCATGGCAGTGGGCGTTCTTCAGAAGCAGCACGCTGTCGTAATCGAGCCGGACCAGACCGGCAGCCGGGCGAAGGTCGCTCGCCTTACCGCGAAGGGTCGAGAGGTTCAACACGCGTACCGTCAGATGCTCGGCATCGTCGAACAGCGCTGGCTGGCGCGCTTTGGCGAAGACACCGTCCGCACACTTCGGGAGTCGCTTGAGCGGCTGGCCGGACAACCCAGCTCGCAACGGTCGCCTTTGTTTCGCGGGTTGGAGCCTTACCCCGATGGGTGGCGAGCGTCGGTCCGCAAGCCCAACACGCTGCCGCACTATCCCATGGTGCTGCACCGCGGCGGGTTCCCGGATGGCAGTTGACCGGCGAAACGGCTGGTGACGCACATCAACTTCACGTTCCGCCGGCCAGAACAGGAGTTTGCGCAACGGCCAGGGGCTGGGGCGTGCGTACAATACTGAGGATCACCAGCGCGGCGCAGGCCAGTCCGGCTGAACCGAAGAACGCGTATTGATAAACGCCGGTGCTTACGAACACTCGCGCTCCGAGCATTGGCCCAATCACCCCTGCGACGCCCCACGCCAGCAGCAGCAATCCATAGTTTGTCGCCAGATACTTCATGCCCCAGAAGTCGCCCGCCAGGGCTGTATAGACGGACAACTGGGTACCGTAGCAGTAGTAGACGAAAAACAGCAGCACATAAAACGCGGCCACGTTCTCGCGCCAAACATAAAGCAAGGGCGTGACCAGCATCGAGGTCACGATGACGGCGCGCAAGGTCTGCAGTCGGCCGAGGTGGTCGGAGAACCAGCCCGAGAAGAACCTTCCTGATGCGCTGCCAATGGCGCCGATTGTAATGGCGAACGCGGCGGTCTTCGCGCTCAACCCCGCCGATCGCGCGAACGGCACGAGCTGGCTGATGACCATCGTGCCAGCGGTGGTGCCAAGCGCGTATGCGATCCAGAGCGCGAGAAAGACTGGGCTGCGAAGCACCTGCCGCGTCGGTACATCACCGTGATGCGCGCCATGGCGTCTCGCCCCGGCAGATTTTCTGACCGGGCCGATGTATCCCACGGGCGGATCCTTCAGCAGGTAAGCGCCGGCCATTGTAGATACGAAGAAGACTCCAGCCAGAACCTGAAAGGTCGCCCGCCATCCAATCCGCTCCACCAGCATGCCCGCAAGGGGCCCGAAGATTCCGGAGCCGGCGGCGAAAATTGCGATGGCCACGCCGTTGGCCAGCCCGCGATGGTGGGGAAACCATTTCGAGCAAACCGTGATCGGCACCAGGTAGCCAAAGCCGATACCGGCGCCGACCATCACGCCCCAGGTGAGATAAAGCATCGGCAGGGAATGTGTCCAGCTCGCTAGCAGCAGTCCGGAAGCGTACAGGACGCCCCCAATCGCAGCGATAGGCCGCGGCCCAATTCGGCGCTGCAGAAACCCGGCCACCAGGAACATCGAGGCCACCATCACCATGTCAATGGTGGGCACGAGCGAGGTCTGTGTGCGGCTCCATCCGAATTCGCGCTCGAGTCCGGGGACGAATACGCTCCACGCATAATACGTGCCGAGCGCAATGTTCATAAGACAGCCGCCCACCAGCGCCGGCCAGCCCTGCGGGTCGTTTCGCGAAGCAGTAGAATTTTTTGGAATCCCGGATGAGAACAGATCTGTATTCTACAACACCTGTCTTCTAGGGCAGCTGTCTGCTATAGTGAACCTCTAGGTTCAGTATCTGATGGCGAGCAAGCTGGATCACGTCATGGTGGCGATCTCCGATCCGACGCGGCGGGCGATCATCAGCCGGCTAGCGCGTGGGCCGGCCCGTATCTCCGACGTCGCTCGGCCGTTCTCGATGTCGCTCACCGGTGTGTGCAAGCACGTCAGGGTACTGGAGCGCGCCGGCCTTGTGCGGCGGACCCGTCAAGGGCGCGAGAACACCCTCGAGTTGTCAGCGGAGCCGCTGCACGATGTGGCGCGATGGATCTCAAGGTATGAGCGCTTCTGGAATGCACGCCTCGATCGACTCGAAGTGTTCTTCACAGCAAAACAGGAGAAATGGAAATGAAGCTGATCGACCTAACCGTCACCCGCGCGATTCCCGCGCCGGCGGAGAAAATATTCGACGTTTGGATGGACCCGAAAAGTCCCGGCGGTCCGTGGTTTGGCGCGGAGCGCGTAATTTTGAATCCGGTTGTAGACGGTCTCTTCTATGTCGCAGTGAAACACGAAGGACGAACGTGGCCGCATTACGGACGTTTCGTTGCGATCGAACGCCCGCACCGGGTGGAGTATACGTGGATGTCTGAAGGCACCCAGGGTGTCGAATCCGTTGTGACCGTGACGTTCGAGCCGCGCAGAGAGCAGACCGAAGTTACGCTGCGCCACTCGGGGGTCCCAGATGACGAAATGGGACGCAGGCACCAAGAAGGCTGGGCGTGGGTGCTATCGAAGCTCGCGGAGCGGTTCTAACCAAGACCAGTTTGGCGGCGCGGATCGAGCAGTTAGCGCGTCTGACGGGACGCGCATCTCGCCCATCGTGTCCCGCTCGAGGCGATAGTCCGCGCTACGGCGTGGCTTTCGTTGGACCGGCCACGGCCGGCTTGCCGCTGGTCTCGAATACCTGCACGTCGCCGTATTTATCGAGCACGGGTTTGAGCTTGGCTGCATCGCCCACCGCGACGATTTGCAGATCATCCGGCACGATGTATTTGCGCGCGACCCTCTGCACTTGCTCGGCAGTGACGGCCATGATTCTGGCCGGATACGTGTCCCAGTAATCCGCGGGCAATCCGTATACCTTGAGGGTGATCGCGTAGTCCAAGAGATCGCTGGGCCGTTCGAGAGAAAGCGCGAAGCTGGCGATGATGGACCGTTTGTTTTCCTCCAGCTCGGATTCGGGCACGGCTTTGTCGCGGATGCGGTTGATCTCGTTCATGAACTCCGTCATGGCGCCGGCTGTGGCGTCAGTCCGCATACTGCCTTGCGCAATCCAGGGACCGGCGTAGCGGCGGGCCACCAATTGGCTATACGCGCCGTAGGTGTATCCGTGGATTTCGCGCAGATTCATAAACAGACGCGCCGATGCTCCACCACCTACGATGCGATCCATCACCACCATCGGCACATAATCGCTATCCATGCGATTGATCGCGATGTTGCCGATCTCGACGTCGGTCTGCACCGAACCAGGCCGGTCCACTAGAAAAATCCCACGCCCGTGGGCGGGCTTTGTCGCGGCTGGTTGCGCCGCCTTGCCGGGACCCGCTTTCCAGCCCGGCAGAGCCTGGAACATTTGCATGACGGCGTCCGGACTTATGTCGCCGGCGATTCCAAGGATGGCGTTTTCCGGCAGGTACCTGGACTTATGCCATTCAGCCAGCATGGCCGGCGTGATCTTGTCGAGCGCCTGCTCGGTGGCCGAAGTGATGGCGGCAGGATGATCGCCATAGACCGCACGGTTGAAACGCTCCTGCATGAGAAAGCCCGCTGTGCCGCGCTGCTGCTGGAGCTGAACCTTCATGCGTTCTTTCAGTTTGTCCAGTTCGCTTGCGGGGAAGGTCGGATTCAGCAGGACGTCGGACGCCAGCGCGATCCATTGGGCGGCGTTGTCGCTGAGGCCGGATGCGGTGAACGTGGCGGTTTCCGAACCCCACGGCGCCTGTGCCCCGATGGTCGCTCCTAGCTTCTCTGTTTCTTCGGCGATTTGTTTGCTCGAACGCGTTTGCGTTCCTTCCTTCAGCATGGCCGCGGTGACATTGGCCAGACCGGGCAGATCGGCGGGATCGTTCAGAGCACCAGCTCCCAAGATGATGAGGCGTGCGGTGACCACTGGCAGACGATGGTCTTCCAGCACCATCACCGTGAGCCCATTCGGAAGCGTCATCTCCACTGGCTTCGGAAGTTTGACGCGAAGAATCTCGCTCGAGACGGGCGCCTTATTCTTGCGCTCAACTTTGCTCAGCGGGATTGCCTTGGAGCCCGGGTCCTGAGGGACTTGCGCGATCAAAGCCGCGGAAATCGCGAGCGGCGCAACAAATTTGAAGTTGATATTCATGCGTATGTTCCTAGTGGGCTGGGTTGCTTGGAGTGCCGATGGGAGTGCCGAGCGCTGCTTGCGCCTTTGGTTTCGGCATCGTCGTCACCACGGTGCGATTCTCCTCGGTCAGATAGGTCTTGGCAACGCGCTGGACGTCCTGTTTGCCGACGCTCTGTACCTTGTCAAAGCGCGTGTTGATGAGATTTGGATCGCCGTAGATCGACGCCATCTCGCCAATGAGGTACGCGCGGTAGAGCGTACTCTGTAGTTGTTGCGCCGTCTCACGGCGGTCCGTCATGCGGATTTTCTCCAGCTCCCAGTCAGCGATCGGCTCGGATTTCACGCGTTCCAGTTCGGCGTAAACGGTTTTTTCTATTTCCTTCAAATCCCTGCCGGGTCGCGCCAGCACAACCACGTTGAAAGTGGAAGGCCCCCGATGCTCATCCACATAGCAGAATACGTTGACTGCCAGTTCCTTTTCCTTCACCAGAACCTGGTAGAGCCTGGAGGCCTGCCCCTCGCCCAAAGCGCTGGAAAGAACGTCGAGCGCGTATTCGTCCGTGGTGTTGCCGGGCACCGTCTTGAAGGCGATGTCCACGCGCGGCGTCCGCGCGAACGGATCTTCGATGGTCTTGCGCCGTTCTCCGGTCTGCTTGGGCTCGGCGAGATCCGGCACGGGGGGCGCGGGCTGCGACGGGATATTTCCGAAATACTTCTTGATTTTGGCCAGAGCGTCGGCGGACTGGAAGTCGCCCACCAGTGTCAGCACGGCATTGTTGGGGGCGTAGTAGATGCGAAAGAATTCCTGCACGTCCTTGATGGTGGCCGCGTTCAGATCTTCCATGGAGCCGATCACCGAATGCTTGTTAGCGAAGTTATCGTAGATCAAGGCTTGCAGGACTTCGGATGTTTCTCCGTAGGGCTGATTGTCCACGCCCAGCCTACGCTCTTCCTGCACGGCGTTTCGTTGGTTGTCCAGATTCGCCTGGTTCACAGCCAGCGACCGCATCCGGTCGGACTCGAGAAACAACCCCAGGTCCAGTTGGTTCGAGGCGAACGACTCAAAGTAATTCGTGCGGTCCTCCGTGGTGGTGCCGTTCATGTTGCCACCATTGTTTTCCACCAGGCTCATGTGTTCGCCTTTGCCGACGTTTTCGGATCCTTCGAACATCATGTGCTCGAACAAGTGCGCGAATCCGGTGCGCCCGGCGTGTTCGCTGTGCGAGCCGACGTCGTAGGTGATCGAAATCGCGTAGGTAGGCGCCGAATGATCTTCGGAGAGCACAACCCGCAAGCCGTTGTCGAGCTTGAATTGTTGGATCGGAATCCGCAATGGTTTGGGCTGGGATTGGGCTTGCAGCGTGAGGGAACCGGCTAGAAACACGGACAGTACGGCTGTGCGCATATATGAACTTAGTGTAACTCCTGCCTATAGGACGTACGAGAACGGCAATTGTTAAGCTTAAGGTTGGAATGAGTAATTTAAGGGTTGGCGTAACCTCCGGAAAGTCAACAAAGTTAGGGCCATACGAGGCAGCGCTGAAAGAAGCCGGCATCGGATCCGTGAGGAATCCCGCTTCCCTGGACGGGCTGGACGGGCTTTTGCTCCCTGGTGGCAGCGACGTGAATCCGAAGCTTTATGGCCGGCCACGAGCTGCGGAGAGCGAGCCGCCGGAGGACGAGCGCGACGAGCTTGAGATAAAGTTGCTCAAGGAAGCTTTGGCTAAGGATCTCCCAGTGCTGGGTATTTGCAGGGGCACGCAACTCTTCAACGTAGTTTGCGGTGGAACGCTGATCCAGCATGTGACGAACGTCGATACGCACCGGGTGAAAGCGCGCGGTGCGGAGCCCGGCAGGCACCCGGCGGCGCACAGAGTCTGGATTGCGCCAAGTACCCGATTGGCTGAGATCGTCGGCGGGGGCGGACTCGATGTGAATTCGCGGCACCATCAAGCTGTCGAGAGCCTGGGCCAGGGTCTCATCGTGTCGGCCATAGCCGACGATGGCGTCATCGAAGCGATCGAGAAACCGGGCGCGGCGTTCGCCGTGGCGGTCCAGTGGCATCCGGAAGATCGCACCGCGGTGAGCGAGGCCGATCGAAAACTGTTTGAGGCTTTTGCGGCGGCCATCGCTCAGCGGACGGCGGAATGTGGGGCGGTCCAGCAAAGCCCCAACGTCAATTCTGCCGGCACCCATCTCCCCCAAAACGCCACTTCCGGGACCGAGTAGTGGCACAGCTCACAACAGCCGACTATACGCTCATGTGCTTTCCTAGAGTGGCGTGTACCGTAGTGGCTCGTGCACTAGTAATAGCTACTCGCGGTTATGTTCAACTTTCCTGATATATTCGTTCCTATAGAGCCTGATCGCGGGGGTCCTTGCAACCGGAAGAAAACTTAAACGAAACCCTCCTGGGAGCCACGCGGGCAATGGACCCCGGTGAAGCAACGGGGATGGTTGTCGACCGTTACCACCTGCTCCAGAAAATCGGCGAAGGGGGCATGGGCGAGGTCTGGCTGGCTGAGCAGAAGGAGCCCGTACGCCGGCGCGTCGCAGTCAAGCTGGTGAAAGCGGGGATGAGCACGCGGGAAGTGATGGCGCGATTTGAATCCGAACGCCAGGCTTTGGCTTTGATGAACCACCCGGCCATCGCAAAGGTGTTCGATGCCGGCTCCACGCCTCAAGGCTCTCCGTACTTCGTCATGGAGTACGTCGCCGGTGTCCCGATTACCAACTATTGCGACGAGCATAAACTCAACACTCGCGAGCGGCTCGAACTTTTCATGCGTGTCTGCGAAGCTGTCCAGCACGCTCACCAAAAAGCCATCATCCATCGCGATTTGAAACCGTCCAACATCCTGGTTACGGAGATCGATGGAAAACCTACGCCCAAGATCATCGACTTTGGCGTGGCCAAGGCTCTCACGCAAAGACTAACAGCCGACACAATGTTCACGCGCGTGGGAACGTTGTTGGGAACTCCCGAATATATGAGCCCCGAGCAGGCGCTCTCTTCGGGTGAAGATATCGACACGCGCAGCGATGTCTATTCCCTCGGCATTGTCCTTTACGAGCTGCTGGCGGGGTTGCCGCCGATCGAACTGCGCAAGATTGCGTTCGACGAATTCCTGCGAAAACTTCGGGAGGATGATCCGCCGCGGCTCAGCGCCATAATCAGAACCCAGGATTTAGCTACGTCCACCGAGTTAGCTCGAAGACGGCAAACGGAACCACCGGCGCTGGCCAACCAACTGCGCGGCGACCTGGATTCGATCGCCCTGAAGGCTCTGGAAAAAGATCGGACGCGGCGCTACGCTTCGGCCTCCGAATTCGCCGCGGACATCGGGCGATATCTGAAGAACGAGGCGGTACTCGCGGTGCCGCCGTCGTTCCGCTATCGGGCGCGGAAATTCGCACGCCGTTATCGCCTGCCGCTGATGACGGCCTGCGCGTTCATGCTGGTGCTCATTGCAGCGGCAGCGATCAGCATTTATCAGAGCATTCGTGCGAACAAAGAAGCCGCAGTGGCCCAAAAAGAAACCGCGGAGGCCCAAGCGGTGAACGATTTCCTCCAGAACGATCTGCTGGCGCAGGCCAGCGCCGCAAACCAATCCGGGCCGGGCGTGAAACGCGATCCCGATCTGAAAGTGCGAACGGCGCTCGATCGGGCCGCCCAGAACATCACCGGAAAGTTCGACAAACAACCGGAGGTGGAGGCGTCCATCCGCGAGACCATCGGCCAGACCTACATGGACTTGGGCTTGTACCGGCAGGCCCAACCTCAATTCGAGCGCGCGCTGGATTTGCGGCGCCGGATACAAGGGCCTGGGAATCCGAGGACTTTGGAGACCATGCTGCAGCTCGGCGAATCCACCTGGCGTCAAGCCAAGTATTCCGAGGCCGAGGCGCTGGAAAGCCAAGCGCTCCAGACCAGCCGCCGCGTGCTGGGGCCCGAACACCCCGACACGTTGAAGGCCATGAATGGCTTAGGGGTCATTTACGACCTCGAGGGCAAGTACGCGCAGGCTGTGACGCTGGGGACCCAAACCTTGGAGCTCCGCCGTCGCGTACTAGGTCCAGACCACCCCGATACGCTGCGCACGATGAACAATCTCGCAGGCGCCTACATCCAACAGGACAGGTACGGACAAGCAGCGGAGCTCTTCAGCGAAATACTGGCCATCCGGCGGCGCCTGTTGGGTTCCGGGCATCCCGAAACGGTACAGGCCATGAGCAATCTGGCGAACGCCAACCGCGGCGAGGGCAAACTTGCTCAAGCCGAGGCGATCTCTGCCGAAGCGCTGGATATACAGCGCCGTATTTTGGGGCCCGAGCACCCCGACACGCTCCGGACCATGGTAAACCTGGGCAGCCTTTACGACGACCAGGGCAAATATGCACAAGCCGAGGCGCTCGACAGCCAAATCCTCGAGATCCGCCGCCGCGTGCTGGGCCCCGAGCATCCTGACACCCTTGTGTCAATGAACAACTTGGCCATCGTCTATCAGAACGAGGGTAAACGCGAGCTTGGGGAAAAGCAGTTTGCCGCGGTCTATCAGATCCGGCGCCGCGTTCTAGGTCCCGATCATCCCGACACCATCATGGCTATGCACAATATTGCCATGGCCTACTGCGACGCGGGCAATTTTCCAGAAGCCGAATCGTACGAGAGCAAAGTGCTGGAGACCAGCCGTGGTGCCTTGGGTCCCGAGCATCCCCTCACTCTGGCGATACTTTCGAATGCGGCGTTCACGTTCCAGACCAAGAGCAAGTTCGCACTTGCCGAGGCTTATTACTCGCAAGCTCTGGCAGCGCGTCGGCACGCCTTCGGCTCTGACAATCCCGAGACAATGGATTCCGCGGCCGACCTGGCGCTGGCGGATCTGTCATTGGGGAAATTCGCGGAGAGCGAGCCGCTCGCGCGCGAAGCCCTGGAGTTTGATCGCAAGAAACGGCCGGACCACTGGCAGCGATTCCGCGCCGAAGCCTTGCTGGGCGCTGGCCTGGCTGGACAGAAAAAATACGCGGAAGCGGAGCCTTTGCTCATTGAGGGGTATCAGGGCATGGCTGCGCGGAAAGACAACATCTCCGCTGATGACAGGTATCACCTGGACCGAGCGCACGAATGGATCGTTCAGCTTTATGCGGCGTGGGGCAAGCCGGAGAAAGCGGCTGTTTGGAGGAAGCGCGATGCCGCCCAAAAGTCCGAAGCGGTGAAACACTGATCAAGCCGAGATTTGATGTCAATCGGTGGTTTGCCGACTGCACGTCCAAGTGGATGGCTCCGGAAAACTAATTTCCGAGTGGCCGACCACACAGCCAGAAGCCTCTAAGTAGGTCGTTGCGACAATGGTGGATTCTTTGCACTGCGAGTGAGGTTACGGCAGTGAGGACCTGTGACAATTGCCGAAAACTCGGCACTCGTGCAGCAAGCCTTGACCGTTTGGTAGCCTCATGAATAAGATGCTCCTGATTAGCCCAGCAACCCGTCCGTTGCCATTTCGATGGCTGATCTGGCTCCCAGTAGTCCCTGAGTTTGCGGGTGCAGAGGAGGGTTGATGAAATGTGTCGTGTTGATCGGTCTTGATCCTGCGACGGTGGACTTTTCGGATCCGGCGCTGCCGCCGGGCATGACCGCGGAGAAGATCCACGCTGGGGTCAAACTCGCGCTGGCCGATTTCGCAGCGCGGGGCTGGCATGCCCAAAACTGCTTCATCAACCCCGACAAGACTGCGGTCCCGACGATTGAACGCTGCTTGGCCGATCGCGTCTACGACTGCGTACTGATTGGCGCGGGTCTCCGCCTGCCACCCAGTCGGCTGGTTCTGTTTGAAGCGGTGGTCAACGCCATCCATCGTGCCGCGCCACAAGCGGCCATCGCCTTCAACACCCGCCCTGAAGATAGCGGTGCGGCAGCCGCGCGCTGGGTCTGACACGCGAGTTCGCGACCGGACTCATCACGGACCGTCTGCGTTAGGCTATCTACCTCTTGAACCAAGTAACGATCAGTCGCACGGGGTTTAGGGTCCCTGTCGGATGACGGCGTACTCGTAAGCTATCCACTTGGACGTATCACGGCCTACCCGTTGATGCGCGCCAGTCGACGTTGACCCGAAGTCCGGTTCGGGAAACTCCGGTGATGTCGGCACGCAGGAGTGCGTGCGCTACACACTTAATCGGACGTCGCGCAGCACCGCAGCCCAGTTAGCGAACCCCCGGTCAGCGCCGTAAGTGTCTTCCTCCAACGCGAACACAACGTCCAAGCGTGTATTCACGGGGAAATCGGCGGCGCGCGCGGCGAAGTTCCAAGCTTTCGGAAACAGGCTGCGTCCGTCCTGGCGCAAGTGAACGCGCAGATGCTTCTCCTTCATGACCACCGGCGCGTTGGCTAACTCCGCGCCCAGGACCGCGAGCACGGGCGGCGGATTGCCGAACCCGAACGGCGCCATCGCAAGCAGCTCCTGGATAGCCGGGCCGGTAGTCAACTCACGCAAACCGACCACTGCGTCAATCTGCAATTGCGGCTGAAAGTCCGCCGGAGTGAGCCGGGTCCCGGCATAGGCGTTCAAGCGGCGGCGAAACTCAGGAACCAATTCGGCGGCGAGACTCACGCCGGCTGCCTGCCGATGTCCGCCGAAGCGCGTAAACAGATCGGGCATAGATTCCAACGCGTCTAGCAAATGGAACACCGGGATGCCGCGGCCCGAGCCTTGCGCCTGTCCGTCTTCCTCGCTCAACACGAACACCGGCCGACAGAAGCGCTCGACCAAACGGCTGGCGACGATCCCCACTACGCCGCGATGCCAGTTGGCGCCCGAAAACACCAGCGCGCTTTGATCGTCGGTGACCGGAACGTTAACGCATTCGGCCAGCACCAGCTTGACGATTTCAGCTTCCGTATCGCGGCGCTCCTGGTTGAGCGAATGAAGCTGGGACGCCAGCGTCCGCGCGTGCTCGGGATCGTCCGTCAAGAACATGCGAATCACGTTTTGCGCGTCGTCCATGCGACCGGCGGCGTTGATGCGCGGAGCGATCTGAAAAGCCACCTGGCGAGCGCTGGGCGCGCGGCCATTGAGCATTCCCGAAAGTTCCAGCAGAGCGCGGAGCCCCGGATTTCGAGCTTGCTGGAGGCCCTCCAGACCGTGCTTGACGATCACCCGGTTTTCGCCCACCAGGGGAACCACGTCGGCTACGGTTGCGATGGCAACCAGCTTCAGGAACGACTTCACGACGCGAGCGAATTTTTCGGCGGGCCATCCGAGCGTCGCAAGCAAAGCTTGCACCAACTTGAATGCGACGCCTGCGCCGCACAGGTTCTTGTCGGGATACGGGCAGTCGCGGCGGTTCGGATTCAGCACCGCCAGCGCGGGCGGAAGCTCGGCTTCCGGCAGGTGATGATCGGTCACGATGACATCGATCCCACGTTCACGCGCCGCCTCGACCACGGAAGATGCCCGGATGCCAGTGTCGACGCTGATGATCAGCGTGACGCCCATCGCCGCCGCGCGTTCGATCACGTCGGTGCGCATGCCATAACCATCCCGGAGGCGATGCGGAACGTGAAAGCTGGCTTGGCCTCCGGCCATTTCGATGGCCTTCTTCAAAATGACGACGGATACGGTCCCGTCCACGTCGTAGTCGCCGTAGATCAGGATTTTTTCCTGAGCTTGAATGGCCCTCTTCAGGCGCTCAACGGCGTCGCGCATGCCGGTGAGCAGCGCCGGGTCCAGCAAGTGTTCGAGTTCCGGAGTAAGAAAACGCCGCGCGGCTTCAGCGTCGGCGATACCGCGGCTCAGGAGCACGGCGGCGGTGACGGGCTGCACGCCGAGACTCGCGGCCAGCGCGTTGGCCGCATCCGGATCCGCAGTAGGGATCAACCAGCGGGAAATCAACATGCAAACAGCACGGTGCGGTTCAGTTCCTCGAAAAGTAGCCGCCGATGGGGGAATCGTCGGCTTCATTGGGCTCGGCGGTGAGTAGCTGAATCTCGTCCTGCAGATCGGAAAATTCCTCGAACCATTCCGTGCGGAGGTCGAATAGGAAGACGCGACCCTCATGATCGAAAGACAGCTCGATGGCGCAAACCGAGCCTTCATGCGCGCGCAGATCGCTCAAGCGTTCCTCGAAGCTGCGGGATTCCTGAGGAGGCAATTCGGCCGCGTTCAGCTGCTCGAGGGTCTCGTCCACCTGGTCGGAGAAGAACTCGCGCTGGTGAAACACGATGATTTTCGCGCCCGCGGCGCGCGCGGATTGAACAAACAGCCGGTAGTCGGGATACTGCTCGCAATCCCAATAGACCACCGGAGCCGCGTCCAACGGACGCGAATAGCCGTAGAAGACGGCCATCCCCATCTCCTCCAGGTACAGTTCAATCTCGGGCTTCAAAACATCCAGGTTCGGTTTCAACCCTACAACCTATCACACGGAACAGTTCCGCGAAACGGTTGCCGCCGCTATTTCCAGTCGGGAAACGGGTTCACGCGGCCGCGCCGTGATTCGCGAATCAAATCCGGGACGCGCTTGCGCCGCGACATCAGCTTTACTAGCATCGCCTCCAACGCGGCGGCGTCTTCGGCGAGCCAGTCCGGCGGGATTTGCTTCTGGGCCGCATCCACTACTTCCTCTGGAAAGTGCACCACGCGATCCAGCCACGGCTCGAAATCGTCCAACGACCTGACGTTCTGATAGACGCTGGGGCGGAAATAGAGACCCTGGAGCGGGGAATCGGGAAAGATCCAATGCGGGCCGTCAAAGACGTAACCGTGGTCCATCATGTGGGCGACGAACCCAGCGCGCGGCGCTTGCTCGGCGGAGGACGGCGACCACTGCCGCAGCCTTGCGCGGAAGAAGATCGACTGGCGGGCGTCGGCGTTCCCCATCCATTTATCGAAAGCCAGCACACCCCGGAACTCGTCGACGTTCACCACCTTATCGAGCAGCACGTCGGGCAGGAAATCGTAGACCATGACTTTGGCTGGGTCGCCGGGGTAGCGCGATCCAAAATGCCAGCCGGGCTCTACTGCCAGGTGCCGCGTGCCGAGCTGAATGTGGATCTCGGGATTGGATTGGAGAAACTCGCGGGAAAGGTTCACAATGGCCGCGGCCGGAGCCGAAATTTGCAGGTAATTCAGGAAAACGGAGGCCATCCATTCATTAATCAAAACGCGGCGATGCTGGGGATTATTGAGGAATTTTACGACGTAGAAGTGGCCGTCGTCACACTCCAGCAAGTGGGCTTGCGCACCACCGCGCATTTTCCGGATCAGTCGTATGGCGTCAACGGGCATCGGCGAAGCGCATAGATCATTTTAGGTGCTGGGAGCGAAGCGCGCGACACGGCGGGAGAGTCGCGGACCGTCTACACTAGAGATTTGCCGCTGAGGCGGCGATCCACTGGAGGAAAGAAAAACGAATGCCTGAAGATATTCCAAACGCCGTCCCGCCGCCGCGCAATGCCGATGAGGTCGCCCTGGAGATGATGAAGTTTATCGCGGTGACGACGGGTTACGGCAAGGGCGGCAGCGCCGCGGGTTTCGCCGGCAAGGGGTCGAAAACGCCCGAAGAGTATGCCGAAGCGCTGCTGGGGCTCTTCGAGCGCTGCAGGACGGTAGTGAAGAAGGAGAAATAGGGAGCGGGCCAAGCAGCGACACGGCACGCACGCGTACGCCGCTTGGTCTTAAATCCTACTTCTTGCCTTTGGCTTTCTTGCCGGCCTTCTTCGCTTTTTTGGCTACTTTCTTGGCGGCCTTCTTGGTTGGAGCTTTCTTCTTGGCTACGGCCTTTTTCTTGGCGGGCGCCTTCTTCGCCGTCTTTGCCACTGCCTTTTTAACGGCGGCCTTCTTCACGGCCTTCTTCACGGCTTTCTTGACCGCTACCTTTTTGACGGCTGCCTTTTTGGCCGGCGCCTTCTTGGCGGCTACCTTCACCGGAGCGGCTTCCTTGACCACGGGAGCCGGTTTCGGTGGAGCGGCGGCCTTCTTCACAGGCTTCTTTTGTGGCGGAGCCTCGGGAGCCGGAGAAAGGGGCGCTGGAGTGGGAGTGGAGTGAACCGGTACGGGAGCCGGTCTAGTGAGTTCGTCTTCGTCTTCATCCTCTGGACCATATTCGCCGACTTCGGTAACTACGTCGATTTGTTCTTCCTCATATCCGAAATCATCGAGGTCGTCATCAGCGGTGAAGCGCAAGCTATCAACCATTATTCATGCCTCCTGTTGGGCTAACCACACCCTAGAATAACTCGTTTTCATCGGAAGGCAAGAGCGAACTATGCAAATTTTGGAGAGCGAATTTCGGTGCGAACGAAGGTGCGCGGGTTGCTTTTATGCGGACGGGCTAGTTCGCCGCGGTGCGACGCTTGGAAGCAAGACTGGCGGTGTGATAAGCACCGGCGCGGGTCCGATGCACGGGCCTTGCGGTAGACGTCCGGCGCGCAGCGATAGTCCGGCGTGACTGCTGGCCGCGTGAGGCCACGGTCCTGTTTGCGGTCCGGCTTGCCGCCTGCCTGGCGCGCACGGCAGTGGGAACCACCATCAAATCCCCCGGCTCCGGCGCTTGGACGTTGGCCCGCTGGTTGGCTGCCGTTAGCGAAGACACCGGTGTGGAGTAGCGATGCGCGATGTCGGCCAGCGTCTCGCCCGCCAGCACGCGATGAATGTGCCAGTCTACCCGATGGTTCGCCGGCACCAGATCGAACGCCATCATGAGGCTCGGCAAGGTTCCTTTTGGAACCCGCAACGGGTAGCCCGCCGGCGCGGTCAGCTTCAGCAAGGCTGGGTTCAGATCCTGGATCTCGGAGACGGGACGATCGGCGGCATCGGCCACCAACGCGAGGCTGGTGGGCGCTTCCAGATCCATGCTTTCGTACTCGATTGGCCGGTCGAATTCGAGGTTGTCGAGATCATAGTCCTTGGGATTTTTGGACATGATGGTCAGCGCCAGGATCAGCGGAACGTAGTTGGCAGTTTCACGGGGCAGGGCATTCAGGCGTGTTAATTCCCAAAAATCGGCGTAACCAGTGCGTTCCACGGCCCGCTGTACGCAGCCGGGGCCGCAATTATATGCCGCCATTGCCAGATACCAGTCGCCGAAGAGGGCGTACAGGTCGTGCAAATGGTGGGCTGCCGCCCGGGTGGCTCTCTCAGGATCCAGGCGATCGTCGGTGCCTGGGCCTTGCATCAAACCATATTCCTGGCCTCGAAACTGAACGAACTGCCACATCCCGACGGCCTTCTTATTCGAGCGGGCGCGAGGCAGGAAGCCGGATTCTATCTGCGCCAGATAGATCAATTCCTCGGGCACGCCCTCGTTGTCCAGAATGCGCTGAATCAAGGGCCGGTAACGTCCCGAGCGGCGTAGCCCGCCGACCAGCACTTTGTGGCCGCGATCGGTGGAAAAGTAGTGCACGTAGCCGAGGACGGCGTCGTTTTCCTGCAACGGAAGCTGCGAAACGGTGGCTTCGATCTCCTCCTTCACCTTAGGGCGAAGGGTGGGATCGTTGGGGAACGTCATGTCCAGGATGCCATCCAGCGGCGACTTGTCGTAGACCACCTCCGGCAACTGGCTGGAGGCGCCACCTAAACCTTCCAGATCATACCGATAAATGGTGTTGGCGATCTGATCCAGTTCGCTTTCCAGGCGCGGCCGCCCGGGCAGATTATCGGGAGCCGACAGCAGCACGTCCATGGCGGCGTCGAATTCCTGGCGCGCGCCTGTCGCGTCGCCCTGTTGAAAGAAACGCTTTCCGGCTTCCATGTGCATGCGGGCCTTTGCCAGCAGGCTTTCGGCCTCGGCCTGGCGAGGCGCGGCGGCTAAGGCACGTTGGACCACATCCGGTGAGTCGCTCAAAAAATAGAAATTGGGCGCCAGATGCGGCGGTTCCTCAAAGCTGGGTTCGATTCGGGCGGGAGTGGAAGGTAGGAAGGATAGCTTGAAAGATTGGGGTCGCGACGCGCAACTGGTGCTGAGCAGTGCGGCGGTCATCGTAAGTGCGGCTGCCAGAGCCGAGGAGCGGTGGCTTGGGGTCATCGTATGCCGAGCGATCCGTAAAGTTGTAATGCTCTATTAAAAGTCAGACTTGAATCTACAATAGACCAGTGCCGAGGTCAAGCCGTAGTTCTCCGGAGTAATAGTAAGATATGTAACATACACTTGCCCAGTACTACAATCATGATCGGCCCACGGCTTGGAATCCTGTAGACGAGGTTGGGTAGCTGCAACGTCATTTCCTGAGCCCGGCTTGCCAGTTGAGGATGACGGTGAACGGCGCCGCTTCCTGTGTCTCCGGCACCAGGAACAAAAAACGCTTGCCATCGGGCGAGGGCGCCCACGTGGCGTAGTTACCTCGCGGAAGTGCCTGAAAAAGGGTCTTCGGAACGCCAGCCTCGAACTCGGATCCCGCAGCCAAGCTCACCGCCATCAACTTTCCATCGAGATCGATGTAGTACAGTTCCTTACCGTCTTGGCGCCACATGGGATTGTGACCGCCATTGTTCGAAACCAGCCATTTGCCCTCGCCAGGGGACGGCGGAGGGCCCGGCGAGAACGAGCGGACATAAACTTCAGCACGTCCGGATTCATCCGATACGTAAGCCACGCGGCGGCCGTCGGGGGAAAAGTGCCCGTCAGACTCATTAAATTCCGTTCGAAGGAACGGCACGGGTTTCCGGTCGGCTTCCAGCGGAAGCACCCACAAATCATCTTTCGTTGCCCCTCCCCCGGTTGCGTAAAGCAAAAAGCGTCCATCGGGCGACCAACTAAAAGGGGTTTTCCATTCGTCGGATTTTAATATAGGTTCAAGGCCCGTCCCACCGGTCAAGTGCGTTTCGTAAATATCAGCTATATTTTCCCCGGCTTGAGTGTACGAGAAAATGATGCTGCGCCCATCGGCGGCCCAGACAGCGGAAAACGCGTCGGCGGACTGATCAAGCTCGAGCCGCGTACTGGTGCCCCGCGAGGTATCGAGCAGCCACAAATATTGATGGTCGGGTGCAACCCTGGACACGATGGCTTGCGTCCCGTCGGGGGAAAGTTTGACTTCGCCATAGGGGCCCGGTTGCCCCACCGTGCTCAGAACCTTGCCTTGCGAATCGAACCAGGTGAGCTGGCTTTCCACACTTCCGGGCGACCAGTAAACCAGCGATCCGTTGTCTGAAGCGGAGAACGTCCCGGAGGCCAAATACTCTGCCAGCGGCTCTTCCACGATTCGAAACGCGGCTCCGGAAGTCTTGAGATGGCGGGCGTCGAAGGGCTGCGCCATCAACGTTAGTCCGCGCACGAAAAGCATCTGGCCCACGCCGGGGTCCGAAGATGGGACGTACACTCCGCCGAGCGATGCCTGAATGAGGACCTGATAATCCTGCTGCTCAGGCTTGGCATCCAGAGAGCCCACGGAAATGCCGCTTGAAGTGCTATCCGCGTGTAGGTAAACGAAGTGACGGCCATCGGGCAGAAAATATGGAACTATATGTGCGCTATCTCCACGGGCCGGATGAAGAACAGTAAGAGGAGTCGCGACGCCGCCGGCTGCGGAGACCCGCATCAACGGTCCCAGGAACTGACCGAAGACGATCACTCCATCCTTATTCCACGAGCCGCCAACGGCCGCTTTGCTCAGGACACAAATCGTTTCCGCCGGTCCGCCGGAAATATCGATCTTCTGCAGCTTTCCACCGGCGCTAAATGCCAGCAACCGGCTATCGGGCGACCAGAACAAAAGATCGCCGGCAGTTTCCGTTCCCGGTAGCGGGTGCATCGTGAGGGAATTCAGGGAGCGAAGCCATATCCGCGGGATGCCATCGGTACTCACTGCAACGAAGGCCAACTGCTGGCCGTCCGGCGAGAGCGCGAGTAGACCCGTCGGTCGCAAGGGGGGCTTGGTGGGCAGCGGGATCTGGAGTCGCACTGGCTCGGCCGGAACCAAGTTCTGCGGACGCGCCTCGTACCTCCAGGCGAAGAGCGCGAGTGCGAGCGCTGTGGCGCCGAATAACGCCCAGGGCAGCGCTCGACGCCAACCAGAGCGAGGAGGTGCATCCGCTAAGACCAATGGCTCCGCAACCGCATCGCGAATCCACTCCAGTTCCAGCTTGACGTCCTGGGCGGATTGGAGACGATTGTCGGGATCCTTGGACAAACACGTCCTCACCACGCGATCGAGCGCCGAGGGTGTCATTGGCTGGAGCGAACTGATCGGAGGCGGGTCGATTTCCAGAATTTTCGCGATGATGCTGGCCTGGCTCTGTCCCTCGAACGCTTTCTTCCCCGTGGCCATCTCATAGATGACCGCGCCCAGGGCGAAGATATCCGTGCGGGCATCCGTTTCCTTGCCTTCGAGTTGCTCAGGCGCCATGTACTGCAAGGTTCCGACGATTGTCCCTCGCGCGGTGATGGAATTTTCGGCTGTCGGGAGCTGGGAGTGTAGAACTCCTGGCGCGGAGGCGCCTTGTTTCAACTTTGCCAACCCGAAATCCAGCAGCTTCGCACCGGACTTGGTCAGCATGATGTTGCCCGGTTTCAGGTCGCGGTGAGTCATGCCTATGCGGTGCGCTTTGTCTAGTGCGTCGGCAATCTGGATGCCGTACTGCAACGTCTGCTCCAGCGGCAGCGGGCCTTTACCCAGCCTTGATGCGAGCGTTTCGCCTTCCAGGAACTCCATCACCAGATAGTCCATGCCGCCGTGATGGCCGACATCATGGATTGTGCAAATGTGCGGATGATTGAGGCTCGCGATCATGCGCGCTTCGCGCTCGAAACGGTCGCGGGATTCGGCGCTATCGGCGAGATGGGGCGGAAGAATCTTGATCGCTACTATTCGATTCAGCCTGGTGTCGCGAGCCTTATAAACTTCGCCCATGCCCCCGGCGCCGATGCGCGCCACCACCTCATAGGGACCCAGCTTGTCGCCGGTCTTGACGGTGCTGATCAGGGAGTCGATTTCCCGGCTCAGCCCTGGTTCTTTCGCCCAGGCCGACGCGTCAATCAGCTTCGAGCCGTCCGGCTGGGCGAGCATGGCTTCCACTTTCTGGCGCACATCGGGCGGGGCCTCGGCCAGCAATACGGCACGTTCCTCGCCGCCGACGTCGACAGTGCGGCGATACAGGTCCTCGATTTGTCTCCAGTGCTCTGGAGTCATTGCCTGTATTATTACAGCCGGTCACTGAATTAGGGAGTTAACGACTTCACCAGTGGTCCTAGTCAATGACTGGGTCCCGGCCTTCGCGCCGTTCACCTGGAGCACATATGCGGTGATATTCACCGTGGTGTCGTCAGTCATGCCTTCGAACTGGAAGAACTTATCACTGGCCGTTACCTGGAAACGCGCGATGAGTTCGGCCGCGGTTTTATCGCCCCAACGACTGAGAAAATCCTTGCCGGCCAACGGGGGAACATGGTTCGGGTTTCCGATGAATTTCTGGTAGGCAGCGGGAAGGGAGCTTACGGGCGGAAGCTCGCCCGCATCCCCCTTGCGTCCCAGCAAAGTGTAGGTATGGCATCTCCCGCAGGTGTTCTCGTATGCTTTGTGGCCCGCTTCAGCCTGAGCGGAAGTGAAAACGGCGGGTGGAGTCTGGCGTTGTCCGGTCAGAACGAGGCGTCCTGAGCCGAGCATGGCGACCGCGAGCAGAATTGCTTTACGGTTCACTTTGTGACCTCGACGCTTGATTATAACGGACGCAAACGGCCTATGTTCACCTGGGCCGTCGGACGGCCCTCACCTTCCCGCTACTTCCTCCGCCGCAAAAGAATTGATCGCGGCCGTCGCATTCCAAGCCCGACACGCCGACGCCGGCCGGCAGATCGAGCTGCTCCAGGACCTCACCCGTTTGAGGATCGATTCGTCTGAGATCGCTTTCGTCACCCTCCCACGTCCCGTGCCAAAGCTCCCCATCCACCCAGGTGACCCCCGTGACAAAACGGTTCGACTCAATGGTGCGAAGAATCGCCCCGGTTTCGGGATCGATCTGATGGATCTTGCGGTCCCGATACTGGCCCACCCACAGCGTGCCTTCGGCCCAGGCGAGTCCGGAGTCGCGGCCGCCGCCGGGCGCGGGGATCGTAGCCAACACCCGGCCGGTTTCCGGATCGATCTTCCGGATGCGATCTTCGGCGATCTGAAACAGGTGCCGGCCGTCGAAAGCCGTTCCAGCGTGCGCGGGGACATCGATCGAGCGGAGCGTCTGGCCCGTGGACGGATCGAAAGCGTTCAGCTTGTCTCCGGAGGCAAACCAGACTTGCCGGCCATCATAAGTGACGCCATTCACTCTTTCGGTCCCCGGAAAGGGCCCGTATTCGCGAACGATTTTGGCCCCGGATCGTTTCACAATGGCTTGTTTCATGCTCCCATCCTAATCGCTCGGCAGCGGAGCGGGGAGTAACAATGTCGTCGTGAATCCGGGCACGGGCGGAGTCATCCAACGGCGAGCCCGGGCACGGCCGAACGCCTGCACTCGGCCCGCGGCCGCCAGCGAATCGAGCGCCCGCTGCACGCTGCGCTGGCTGGTACCGAGTGCCAACGCCAGGGCCGAGCTCGACCAGGATTCCCCGTCGGTGAGCAAGGCAAGCACCGCCCCATGCTCATCTTCGACGGGCCGTGCGAGTACAACGACCTCGCGCGCACGGCAAGGCGCCAAGAGAAACCCGCTCTTGGTCGCAACCACTGTGGCAATCGCGAGTGTCCGAAGCATTCGGCGCAGCCGCCCGATTTCGACACGCAATCGCGCGCGGTGCGATTCGTCCACGAGTTTCGCCCCGAATGCACGCGCAAGCAGGACATCCCGGGGAGCATCTCCGGGCCATGCCTCGCCCAACGCGCGTGCGAGTTCGAACAACACCGGACGCCTTGCGAGCGACACTGTCTGGCCCTCGGCACGCACCACGTAACGGCACGCGTCGATTATAAGTAGCCCTTGGGAGGCCTGCAGCGCTTCGACATCTTCCAACAGCAGGGTCCGCTCTTCGCCACCCGCGATCAGGCGAGCGGCAGGCGTGTTCAACACCAGGGACGCACTTTCCACCTCCGCCGTCAACGTGGGAATATCGGCCTCGCTCGCAGCGAGTCTGGCGCGGGCCAACGCGTCGCGCGCTGCCTTGGTTTGGAGGCGCCGCAGCGCGATCCCGGCAGCTACCAACTCGTGGACGGCCTTCAACATGGGTGGGAGGTCGGCGGGGTCAAGCTGCGCGAGCGTATGCTCGGCCTCATCGAGGCGACTGATCAGCAGGAGGCGCCGTACCTGGACGTATCGCGCGTGCGCGGCGTTGAGCCGGTCGCCATGCGCATCGAGTGTTGCGCGAGCCGCTTCGAGCGATTTCACGGGCCAGCTCAGATCGCGAGAGGCCAGCGCGATTTCGGCTTCGGCGACCAGGCACCTCGCGCGAGCTACAGCTTCCCTCGGACTAAAGGCGCGAGCGGCACTTCGCAAGAGCGCCTTGGCCCGCGGCAGATCGCCCAACTGGGCCATCGCAATGCCGCGCAGCGCCAGTGCGGGAGCGTCGTCGCGCAGGGCCACTCGCTGCAACGCCCCAAGCGGATCGCCCGAAGCCAACGCGCGTGCCGCAGCTGTGATTAGCGAGTCCATATTGATCCGGCCCGCTGATGGCTCTCAAATCCCGCCACACTTGTCACTCCCATCGTTTCGATATCCGGGGTTAAGTTTATCTCGTGAGCACCAAGCATCAGGTTATATCGAGGAGAAACAAATGTGCCCAGTATGCATCGCAAACACAGCAGTGATGGTCGCCGGGGCAGGATCCACGGGAGGACTTCTCGCGGTGTGCATCAGCAAGTTTAGAAAAGTTTTCAAAAAGGAGAAATAATATGTCAACAATGAAGACACCCCGGATCGTGTCGCCCCAGGACTGGGAGGCTGCGCGCCAGCAGCTCCTGGTGATGGAGAAGGCCTTCACCCGCTCCCGTGACGCGCTGGCCGCCGAACGCCGGCGGATGCCTTGGCTGGCCGTAGACAAGAAATACGAGTTCGACGGACCCAAGGGCAAGGTAAGCCTGCTCGATTTGTTCGAGGGCCGCCCGCAGTTGATCGTCTATCGCGCATTCTTCGAGCCCGGGGTGTTCGGCTGGCCCGAGCACGCTTGCCGCGGCTGCTCCCTGGGCGCCGATCAGGTGTCCCACTTGGCGCATCTGAACGCCCGTGACACGACCCTGGCGTACGCCTCACGCGCGCCGCAGCCGGACATCGCGCGCCTGAAAACGCGGATGGGCTGGGAAATGCCTTGGTACACCATCACCGACAGCTTCGACGTGGACTTCGGGGTGGATGAGTGGCATGGCCACAACGTGTTCTTCCGCGACGGTGAGCGGGTGTTCCGCACGTACCTCATCAACAACCGCGGCGATGAGGCGATGGGGACCATCTGGAGCTATCTCGACATCACGACGCTCGGCCGCCAGGAGATTTGGGAGGACTCGCCAGAGGGTTATCCGCAGACGCCGCCATACAAGTGGTGGAACTGGCACGACAACTACGAGGCCGAGGCCGCGCCTGACAAGAAGTGGGTCCAGGTATCCGACGCAGGCGTTGCCGCGTTCCGAAAGGACACAGAGGCAAAAGCATGACCGATCGCTTCGGGGCGCGCGACCAGTGGGACTAAACTGTTAGAAGTCTCTATGATCTTGAAGCAGTACTACTGGGCTGCCTCGCTCACGCCTCCTATCTGCTCGGAGACGAGGCCAGTTCGACTGCCATCATCGTCGACCCCCAACGCGATATTCAGGAGTACGTGGCCGACGCCCAGAAATGGGGCCTCCAAATCCGCCACGTCTTTCTCACCCATTTCCACGCCGACTTTGTCGCCGGCCATCTGGAACTGCGGGATCGGTCTGCTCAGGAAAAGGGCGCAACCATCCATCTCGGCTCCCGCGCCCAGGCCGAGTACAAGTTCGTTCCGATGAAGGACGGCGATACGCTCGAATTTCCCGGGCTGCGCCTCCAGGTGCTCGAGACTCCCGGACATACCATCGAGTCGATTTCAATCCTGGCGTTCGATCTTCAGAAGGACCCGGTAAAACCTTGCGCTGTCTTAACAGGCGATACGCTGTTCATCGGCGACGTCGGCCGGCCCGACTTGCGCGCGTCGCTGGGCTGGACGGCCAACGATCTCGGAGCCCATCTCTACGATTCGCTGCACAACAAACTTTTGATGCTTCCTGACGAGACGCTGGTTTACCCGGCTCACGGCGCCGGCTCTCTCTGCGGGAAAAATCTTTCCTCCGACACCGTCTCTTCCCTGGGAGATCAAAGACGTTTCAATTACGCCCTGCAGCCCATGTCGAAAGAAGATTTTGTTCGTCTCGTCACGGCGGATCAACCCGATGCTCCACCGTACTTCACCTACGACGCTATTCTCAACACTCGCGAGCGCGCCACGCTGGACAAAAATCTCGAACAGGTTCTCCGTCCCATCGATCTCGACGAAGTCCTGGCGATGGGCGATGCGGGTGCCCATATCCTAGACGTCCGCGATCCCGCCGAATACGCCAAGGGTCACCTCGCGGGCAGCATTAACGTGGGGCTTGGGGGCCAATACGCCACCTGGGCGGGCACCGTGCTCGACCGCGCCAAACCGATCGTGATTATTGCGGAGCCTGGGCGCGAACAGGAAGCCGCTCTGCGCCTGGGCCGGATCGGTTTCGATCACGTCAAAGATGGCAGGCAAGCGCTTGCCGATCGGCCGGATTTGGTATGGCCCACCGACCGCGTTACCGCCCCCATGGTGGCCGAGGAGTTAGCCAGCCCCGATCCCCCGCTATTGCTGGACATTCGAAATCCGCGCGAGTGGGTGACGAAACATATCGATGGCAGCGTGAACGTTCCGCTCAACCATCTGCAAGAGCGCATCGCTGAAATCCCGCGCGATCGCCGCATTGCCGTGCATTGCGCGGGCGGCTACCGATCTTCCATCGCCGCCAGCATACTGCAGCAATATGGGATCACCAATCTGATCGAAATGGCCGGCGGCCTGGCCGCCTGGGATGCCGCGAAACTACCAGTGGTTTCGCAAGGGTAACCGCGGCCATGCATGGGCCTGTCTCCCAAACCGTTTCCTAAACACTTGCCGACTGATCGTTACATGTCTCGCGGCGAACGGTCGATGCCGCCCATTGTTCCCGTCGCTCGCTGCTGGGACTGCTGCTATTTTAGTGCGCGGCACATCGAAGGCCGGAACGGGCCGTACCGAATATATTGAACAACGAGAAGGTATTTAAGGCAAAGGCCGCAGGGCAATGAGGCACACATAAAATCCAAGAAGGAGACTTTCCAATGAAACACAACACCATGTTGACCGTTGCATCTCTGCTCTCGCTGCTCTTCCTGACGCTACACATTACGGACGACATCGTTCGTGGGATATCGAAGGCAGAGAGCTCAAACACTGCGCTGCTCGTCCTCGCGGTCTTGCTGTACGGGACACTCGTGCTCCCGGAACGGCGATCGGGGCACGTCATCATCCTGCTCATCGGACTGATGGCAGTAGCCATGCCCGTCATGCACATGAGGGGGGCACATTACGGCGAGATCGCCAAATCCCCCGGCGGTTTTTTCTTCGTCTGGACACTCTGGGCGCTCGGCGGGCTAGGGGGCTTCACCGTGATCCTCTCGGCGCGCGGGCTGTGGGATCTGCGACGGAGGCGGCCCCAGTAGTCCAGGGCAACGGACGGTGGCGATTCTTGCCCATTGGGTGTTGCAACAGTAGCTATCAACGGCACTGCGTTTACGAGACCACCGCCTGGGGATGCCGCAAAACTGCCGGTAGTCTCGCAAGGGCAACTGCGGCAAGCCAACATTTTGGATAAGATCGATGTCATTCCGGAAGGAGGCTTCCTAGATGAAACAACCGAGGTTCGAGTGGTTGATGTTGTTTTCCGCCGCCGTCGCGATGTTCGCAACTCGGCCCGTCCAGGCGGAACTGCTAGAGAAGAGCAAGAAGGTGGCTGGCTTCACAGTGCAGTATAAAGTGGTCCTTCCGAACGGGTATGATCCAGCCAAGACCTATCCTGCGATCCTAGCTTTCGGTGGCGGTCCGCAAGCAATGAGGATGGTGGACAGTGTTCTCGACCGCAACTTCCGCGCGGAGGCTGAAAAACGGGGCTACATCGTGATCGCTCCAGCTGCGCCAGACGATCAGTTGTTCTTCGAGGGAGGGGCTCGCATCTTCCCTGAGTTTCTGAAGATGATCCTGGCCGATTACAAGATACAGGACAACAAGTTTCATATCGCCGGTCCCTCCAACGGCGGAATCGCCGCATTCCACATCGCGGCCGCTCATCCGCAGTACTTTTTGTCGGTAACAGCATTCCCTGGATATATGTGGGAGCCCAGCCCGGCCAAACTCCAGGCTATTTCGAAGATGTGCGTCTTCATGTACGTCGGCGAGAATGACGAATACATGTGGCACTCGGAGATGCAGAAGGAAGCCGAACTGCTGCGATCGATGGGGACGGTCGCCCGCTATACCGTCGAGAAGGGCCAGCCACACCGGATGGAAACTTTGGCCGGCGCGAACGCCGGGCGGTTGTTCGAGGGATTTGAAGAAACCAAAAAGGGTTGCGGTAAATAACGGTATCAAGCCACTGCATCCATAGGGTATACTACGGGTTCGCAACATTCCAAGGAACTTTCCCGAGACGAACTATGAGCTTGCGCATTAACGATGAAGCCCCGAACTTTTCCACCGAAACCACACAGGGCACTGTCGACTTCCATGAATGGATCGGCGATGGTTGGGCGATCTTGTTCTCGCACCCGAAAGACTTTACTCCAGTCTGCACGACGGAACTGGGGTACATGGCCGGCCTGGAACCGGAATTCGCCAAACGAAACACCAAGATCATTGGACTGAGCGTCGATCCGGTGGGAAGCCACAGCAAATGGAAAGCGGACATCGAGGAGACGCAGGGCCATGCGGTGAACTTCCCGATGATCGGAGATCCCCAGCTGAAAATCGCCAAGCTCTATGACATGCTGCCGGCCGAAGCCGGCGATACATCGGAGGGCCGGACCGCCGCCACCAACGCCACGGTGCGCACGGTGTTTGTCGTCGGACCGGACAAGAAAATCAAACTGATGCTCAGCTACCCCATGAGCACGGGACGCAACTTCGACGAGGTGCTGCGCGTACTGGATTCCATCCAGCTCACGGCCAAGCACAAAGTCGCGACGCCGGTGAACTGGAAGCACGGCGAAGACGTGATCATCCTCCCCGCGGTGACTGAAGAAGAAGCGAAGCAGAAATACCCGGGTGGTTGGAAGTCGCCGAAGCCGTATCTCAGGATCGTCCCGCAACCGAAATAATCTATCACTCCTCCAGGTCGGAACATCGCTGCGCTACGATTCTACTGAGGGACTCGCGCAAAACGGAGTGCGGCGCGAAGCAGTTCTTGGCCGGTCTCGTGGTACGCGCCGCACCCTTTGCGCTTTTATCTGAATGGCGTTCATCAGTGTCTCAGGTGAACCGGGCTGCAGGCACGAGGAGCTGGCGCGCTTGGCGGCTCAGCGGCTGGAATGCGAACTCGTCACCGAACCAGACTTGGCGAAAATGATTGCGGCCGAGTTTGGTGACTCGATCCAGATTCCAGACCTGGCTTGGCGGCCGTTGACGGTTTCGATTCTGGCGAGCCTGGGGGCCGAGCGGCACGTGGTGGTATCGAGCACAGGGGCAGAGTTGTTATCGGTTGAGTTGCCCGCCATGCTCCGGCTGCACGTGGTAGCCCCCGAGTCGGTTCGGCTGGCGAATGTCATCCAGGATTGCAGGCTCAATAGATCAGAAGCGAAGACGCGATTGCGCCAAATGGAGAGCGCGCGGGCGCTGGTTCGCAAGCGGCGCTTCGGACAGAAGATCAGCCGGCCAACCGATTTCGATCTGGTGCTGAACGCCCGAAGGCTGGGCCCGTCCGAGATGGTGGATCTGTTGGAAGCGGCCGTGAAATCGCAAGGGCTATTGGATTTGGGGCCGCTCCCGGCGGCGGCCGCGGCAGAAGTCCAGTTTCGAGTCCGCCTGCAACTGGCGCGCTTTGGCATCGTCGCGCCGAAGAGCCCGAGCGTCAATACTAAAGAGCTTGGGCGCGAGAGTAAGGACTTCGGGCACCCCAGCGAACAGGTGTTCGCCAACTTGCTGGACTTCTACGGAATCGCATGGGACTACGAGCCGCGCAGCTTTCCCTTGCAGTGGGACAAAGACGGAAAGGTTTCCGAAGCGTTCACGCCGGATTTCTACCTGCCTGAGTTCAACTTGTACGTGGAGCTGACCACCATGAAGCAAGCCAACGTCACCCGGAAAAACCGGAAGATCCGGCTGCTCCGCGCGATTTATCCGCATGTGAACATCCAGGTCTTTTATCAGAAGGACGTGCAGGATCTGGTGACGAAATACGGATTGCCGGAGCGCCTTGCTCGATGAGCGTTCCGGCGATCGAACGGGTTCTTTTTACCGAGGAAGAGATCGAGCGCAGGATCCGGCGCGTGGCGGCCGAGATTTCCTCCGACTACGCGGGTCGCGAGTTGAAGCTGGTGGGAGTACTGAAAGGGTCGGTGTTTTTTCTTGCAGCGCTGGCGCGCGAGCTGACGGTGCCGGTGAAAGTGGATTTTCTGGCCATATCGAGCTTCGCCAATCAGAAAGGCGCGCCGGGGATGGTGCGGATCGCAAAGGACCTGGACGATAGCATCGAGGGCGAGGAAGTGTTGCTGGTGGAAGACATCGTGGACACCGGTTTCACCACGCGGTATCTGCTGCAGCATCTGTCGGGGCGCGGACCGAAGTCGCTGGCGTTGTGTACGCTGTTGGATCGCACGCCGAGGCGCATCGTGCAGGTTCCGGTGGACTATCGCTGCTTTGAGATTCCCGACCGTTTTGTGGTGGGCTTCGGGCTGGATTATCAGCAGCTATATCGAAACCTAAAGTATGTGGCGGTGTTGAACTCGGAGCCGGCCACGGAATAACAAGAACCGCTTGCTCACGCGCGCGGCTCAGTATAAACTTTCGTGCCGTTGAGGTAGGTCTCCTCGATGGTCAGATGCCCGGAGTCATCCATGCGGAAGCGGACCAGATCGGCTCGATCGCCGGGAGTGAGGCCGCGCTGGCGGTAGGGAACCCGGCCGATGCGCGCCGGATTGCGAGTCGCGAGCGTTATGGCGTCGCGCAGATTCAAACCCGCGGTCTTCATGATGTTGGTGATGGCGCGGTCCATCGTGAGCGCGGAGCCCGCCAGGCGCGTGCCGCTGGAGAGCCGAACGCTACCGTCGGGATGCAGTTCGACATCAACTTCGCCCAAACGATATCGGCCCGGCGAACAACCTGCCGGCATCACGGCGTCAGTTACCAGCAGCGACCGCTCCAGACCCTTGGCGCGCAGCGCGACATTCAGGAACGATGACGGCAGGTGGAATCCGTCCACGATGAAGCTGGCCGCGAGTCGATCTTCAGCAAGCTGTTGCCAGAGATAGTTGGGATGGCGAGGGAGCACTGCGTCGGCGCCGTTGCCGAGGTGCGTGGAAAGTGTCGCGCCGGCGCTCACAGCGTCTGAGATTTGCGCAGCCGTCGCCCGAGTGTGGCCGATACTCGCGACCACTCCCAGCCGGACGATGGCTTCGATGAAGCGCGGAGCCTGGGGCCACTCGGGCGATAGCGTCACGAGGCGAATGTTTCCGACGGCAGCTTCCTGAAAGCGACGGAACTCCTCGAGATCGGGCGGCCGGACCCAGCGCGCCGGATGTGCGCCACGCGGACCGTCGTCCGGCGAGATGTAGGGGCCCTCCAAATGGAAAGCTTCCATCGCGGGGCCATAAGCGATCGATTCCTTAGCGCTCGCGAGATTGCGCAGCGTCGCCGACATATTGTCTGGAGAGCCCGTGATCAGGGTGGGGAAAAAGCGCGTGACCCCGCAGGCAAACATTGCGCGGATGGAGTCGGCGATCTCCTCGTGAGTGGAAGCGGCTGAATTGTAGTCGACGCCCGCGAATCCATTGACTTGCAGATCGATCCAGCCGGGCGCGATGAATGCCAGGTTGTCGGGCGGCCGAATCAGATGATCGACCACGGTGATGGCGCGAGCGAAGGAAATTTCGACGGCTGCGCCGGACGAGACATCGATGCCAATTACATTTCCGATGGACGCCGGTTTATTCACAAGTTTCCCACAGCCTTTGAGCGCTAAGTGCAAGAGATACTGAGCGGAGAAAATTGTTGAAAAGTGCGGAAATCATGAGAAATAAGTCTGGCGCAAGCAGTAAACCCCTGCTACAACAGAATGCATGATCCCTCGCGAGTGCGATTCCGGCGGTTAATCTCGGGGGAGGTGGCCGTCGGAGTCGCACTTGCGGATCGTCCTCACGCAAATCCGAAGTTTTTCCGGAGAAGCTTTTCAGCCCGTGGCTCAAACAGTCACGGGCTCGTTTTTTGTGATGGCGTCACCCTTGGTGACTGGAGTCAGCCAGCCGAAACGGTCGACGGCCTCGCCGTGCACGATTCCGAAGAAGGCCTTTTGCAGCTTTTCGGTTACCGGTCCGCGCGAACCCTTGCCGACCACGATATGATCCACCGAGCGGATGGGCGTGATTTCGGCCGCGGTTCCGGAAAAGAAGACTTCGTCGGCGATATACAGCATCTCGCGCGGTATCAACGTTTCCGTTACCGGAATATCCAGCGCGGCGGCGAGCTGCATGACGGAATCGCGCGTGATGCCGGGAAGCACGGAGGCTCCCAGCGGCGGCGTAAGAATCTTACCATCGCGAACCACGAAAACGTTTTCGCCCGAACCTTCGCTCACATAGCCCGAGGCGTCCAGCGCGATGCCCTCCGCGTAGCCGTTCAGTTGGGCCTCCATGCGGATGAGCTGGGAGTTCATGTAATTGGCGCCCGCTTTGGCTAGCGCGGGTAAGGTGTTGGGGGCGATGCGGGTCCAACTGGAGACGCACACGTCTACACCTTCGGCCAGCGCTTCCTCGCCAAGATACTTGCCCCATTCCCAGCAGGCGATGTAAGTTTCCACTGGATTTGCGAACGGCAGGACGCCGACATCGCCATATCCGCGCAGGACCAAAGGACGGAAATAGCAGGATTCGAGCTTATTCACGCGCACCAGCTCGGCCATGGCGCCGGCGAGCTCGTCGGCAGTGTGCTTCACTTCGATGCGATAGATCTTGGCGGAGTCCAGCAGGCGGCGGATGTGCTCGCGCACCCGGAAAATGGCCGGCCCGGAGGGCGTGGCGTAACAGCGGATGCCTTCAAAAACGGAGCTGCCGTAACTGGTGACGTGCGAGAGGACGTGGATTTTGGCATCGTCCCAATTGATGAGGCGGCCGTTATGCCAAATCTTTGCCGTGGGCTTCAACATGCTTAATTATAGCTAACGCGGTTGATCAGAGAAGAGCTCGTCCAAGTGAACGCTGAGCTCTCCCGCGGTGAGTGTCCCGCTACGATTCACTCGCTCGGGTTCGCCACCGGAATGATATTGCCAGGCGGTCTGTTTTTCTGGATCCACGATCCAGCAGAACGGTACACCCCAAGCATGATATACCTCGTACTTTGCCAGCATCGATCCTATTCGGTCTTCTGGAGAAAGAACCTCGGCGCAGAGGAGAACCGGTTCCGTGGGGTAAGGGCTTTGGAGGGTCGGCGCTGCGGCAACGTCTGGTATGAGGTATCTCGTCGCGTTGATGCGGACCGTCAATTCAGGAAGAGCTTCGACTCCCTGTCGCCGGAGCAGCACTAACAACATGTACTGGGCGAGCGCGTGTAACTTTGTAGGCATTGCTTTAGATTGCAAGACGCCATCGACGTACTCGCAGTACGGTTTTTCGGTGCGATGGAGGTACTCTTCAACCGAGACGATCGCAACGATGCTCATAGAGTCTAATTCCATTCTAATCCCGCGGTGGTAGACTGATGAGCCGTGGAGCAAGATCAGAAAAACCTTCCCGCGAAAGAGGTTATCGCGATGCGCCGGGAGATTAGTGATACAAACGGCCGCTTAGCAGCCCGTCTTACGCAGATTCTCAAAACGCCCGGCATCAGCGACAAGGATCGTAAATTGGTCGAACGGAACCTGCACAGGCTTCAAACGGCCATGAAAACGGGATGAGACCAGCAGCAGCTCCAAAATGGTACCCCGCCGCCCGGGCCTGGCCAGCCATGCGAAGATAGTACTGCGTGGCAGTAAGAGTTCAGGTTCCCAAGAAAGCCTCCGCGGTGCGATTCGTTTTGCACCCCATAGGCAAAATCCTCCTCGTTCTGTTGGTGTTGGGCTGCACTACCGGGTTTGGAGTGTTCACGTACTATTACGTGAAGTACTCCCGGCTGATTGATGCGAAGCTGGCTGCCGGCCCGTTCGCGAACACATCCATGCTTTTCGCCGCGCCGCGCACGGTGGATGTGGGCGATATCGCCGATCCGCAGGAGATCGCGACCGACCTGCGCCACAGCGGCTACAGCGAATCGCCCAATAATCGCATGGGCTACTTTACCCTGAAGCCGGACGAGATAGACGTGTATCCGGGGCCCGATTCCTATTTCAAACGGGACGAAGGCGTCATAAAATTCGGGGGCCACAAGGTCAAGCAGATCATTTCTTTGGCCGACAATACGGAACGGACCGAATATACTCTGGAGCCCGAGCTGATCTCGAATCTGTTCGATAAGAACCGCGAGAAGCGCCGGATGGTGCGGTACGAAGACATTCCGCCAGTGCTGGTGCACGCGGTGGTTTCGGCGGAGGACAAGCGATTTTTCCAGCACTCCGGGTTCGATCCGATCCGCATCATTAAATCGGCCTACGTAGATGTCAAGAAAGGCCAGAACTCGCAAGGTGCTTCAACACTTAGCATGCAGCTGGCCGGAATGTGGTTGCTGGATCGCAGCGACCGTTCCTGGAAACGCAAGATCCCCGAAGTCTTGATCACGATGCACCTGGAACAGAAGCTGACCAAGAAGCAGATCTTTGAGGACTATGCGAACCAAGTGCCCCTGGGGCAGCGAGGGAGCTTTGGGATTCGGGGGTTCGGAGAAGCCTCGCAAGTGTTCTTCGGCAAGGACATTTCACAGCTAACAGTGCCCGAGGCCGCGACGCTGGCCGGAGTCATCCAGCATCCCAGCTACATCAATCCGTTCCGCTGGCCGGAGCGGGCCAGATCGCGCCGTAACGTGGTGTTGAAGATGATGCGCGAGAACAACTACATCACCGACGAAGAGTATCAAAAAGCGATTGCGTCGCCGATTGTGCTTGTGAAGCAAGGCATGGATTCGGCCGAGGCGCCCTTCTTCGTCGACCTGGTGAATGACACGCTGACCGAGAAATTTCCGGACTACAATTTCCAATCCAATACGTATCGGGTGTACACCACGCTCGATCCGAATTTGCAGCGGGACGCGGCGGAAGCGGTGCGGATTGGAATGGAAGAGGCCGACCAACGGATCAAAGGGCGGAAGAAGCGCGATCCGAACTATCCCGATCCGCAGTGCGCCTTGATTGCTCTCGATCCGCAGACCGGCGAGGTGCGGGCCCTGGTCGGCGGCAGGAACTACGGCACCAGCCAACTGAACCGAATCCTGGCGAAGCGGCAGCCCGGATCGTCCTTCAAGCCATTTGTTTACGCGGCCGCATTGAACACGGGGCTTTCCGCCGGCCAGGTGAATGCCGTTCCGGTGAATGGCGGACAGGCGGCCAGCGGTGAGGGAAACGCGGGGCAGGTGATCACGCCGGCCACCATGATCACCGATGAGCCGACCACATTCTACTTCGATGGCAAGCCCTACGAGCCGAGCAATTTCGAACACAAGTTCTATGGCAACGTGTCGCTTCGAGATGCGCTGGCGCATTCCTTGAACGTCGCCACGGTGAAACTGGCCGAGCAGACGGGCTATGACACGATCGTGGACTTGGCGCGGCGCGCCGGGATGAACGTGGAGATCCATCCGACGCCGGCCGTGGCGCTGGGAGCCTACGAAGTGACGCCGCTCGAGATCGCGGGCGCTTACACGATTTTCGCCAACCGTGGAGTTTACTCCAAGCCGTATTTTGTTTCCGACATCGCAAGCGACCACGGGTCCATCATTTACGACAACAAACCCGAGCACCACGACGTGCTGGATCCGCGCGTTGCGTTTCTGATGGACCAGCTTTTAGAAGAGGTGGTCCGGACTGGAACGGGTGCCAGCGTATGGTCGCGCGGCATCAATTTTCCCATTGCCGGCAAGACCGGGACTTCGCACGACGGTTGGTTCGCCGGCTTTACGTCGAAGTTGATTTGCATCGTCTGGGTAGGATTCGACGATAACCGGGAGCTCAATCTGGAGGGCGCGCATTCGGCGCTGCCGGTCTGGGCGGAGTTCATGAAGCGGGCCCACGAGCATCGGGAGTATCGCAATGTCAGCGAATTTGGGGCGCCTGCCGGCGTGGTTGGAGTGCAAATCGACCCGGCCTCGGGGCAACTGGCGACCGCGGCGTGTCCCAAGGTTCGGACCGAATATTTCATCGAAGGCACGCAGCCGGTGGAACTGTGCCAATTGCACGGTGGCGGCGGAATGCGCGTGGCCGGATGGGATACGGGGCAGCCCGCGCGTCCCTCCGACCTGAATCCGGCCGCGGCCCCCGGAGCGGTACCTCTGCAACCACGCTTGGCGCAGACGTCTCAGCCGCCGTTGACGCCCGACTCCCCCTCCCAACCCCAGCCGCCCAAACGTAAGGGTTTTTTGGACCGGCTCCGGGGTATATTCAAGTAATTGTTTTTCCGAAAGTGATAGTGTATATCTAATGCCCGGGTGATCCGGGCGCGATCGGAAATTCGGGGAGGTCAAACCATGGCTTCCAGGCTCTGGTTAGCTGCAATCAGTTTCGGGACGGTCCAGATGTTTCTTCCGGCCGTCGCTGCTCAATCCACGACACAAGCGAGCTTAGACACGGGACAAGTGGCGTCCGTGGCGCAGCAGAAGCCCGCACCGGTCCTGACGCCGGAAAAACGCGGCGATATCTTCATGGCGGAAAAGCGCTATCGGGAAGCCGCGGAGATGTATCTGGAAAACTCCAAGGGTTCGGCGATCATGCTGAATAAGACCGGCATCGCGTATCACCAGATGGTCCAACTGAACCTGGCGGAAAGGTATTACCGGCTGGCGCTACGCGTGGATCCACAGTACGCCGAAGCCGTTAACAATTTGGGGACCGTTTACTACGCCAAAAAGAGTTACCGGCGCGCCGTGAACCAGTACAAGAAGTCCCTGCGGCTCAATCCCCAGTCCGCTTCGGTGTGGAGCAACCTGGGAACCTGCTATTTCGCGCGGAAGGAGTACGCTCGCGCGGCGGATGCCTTGCGGCAGGCGTTGAAGCTGGACCCGGAGGTTTTCGAGCAGCGGAACACGATGGGTGTTTTGCTGCAGGACCGGAGCGTGGAAGAGCACGCCAAGTTTCATTACTATCTGGCGGAGGTGTATGCGAAAGGCGGCATGAACGATCGCGCGCTGCAGTACATCCGGAAGGCCCTGGAAGAGGGCTACAAGGAACGCAAGAAAATCCAGGAAGATCCGGCGTTTGCCTCCATGAGGGAGCTGCCGGAATTCAAAGAGTTGATGGCGCTGGAGCCGCGTGTTCTGTAGGCGCCCAGCCTTTTTCACCACAATTCTAATCGCGATCGTGGGTCTTATCGCAATTGTTGCGGGCGGCTGCGCGCGGCAGTCGGCCACGAAATTCGAGCGGCTGGCGATTTTGCCACTGGACAACCTGAGTTCCGATTCCCAATGGAATTGGAATTCGCGGGCTTCGTCGTCGGCGATCCAATATGACCTGGCGGGGGCGAAAGACATTTTCGCTAAAACAGTGGACTCGCTCCCGGCGGCGCAATCGATGCAAGCATCGCGTGTGCTGGAGGGGTACTTCTTCGATAGGAACGGCCGCATCGGGATTCGCGCGACCGTGGAAGACCTTCGAAAGACCAGAACCGTGGAACATATCGATATCGAAGGGCCTGTTGCGGGTGGCTTTTTGCCTTTGGCGAACGAACTGGCGCGCCGTTTGAGCTCCGGGGCGCGACGTTTCGGCACCAGCAACGAGACCGCCTTCCGGTTCTATGGCGAGGCGCTGGGAGCGGCCGACGCAGTGGCCACCGAGCAAGCGCTCAAATCGGCCATGGACGCGGATCCTGGGTTTGCGATGACCTATATCGACCAAGCCCGGCTACTCGCGGGAACCGGCGCTCGGGACCAGGCGCTCCAGGTGATTCAAGCCGGAGAGCAGGCGACGCAATTGGATTCGATTGATCGAGCTGACTTGCAGTATGTTGCGGCGGCGGCTTCGGGAGATGCGAACGCGCGGATCCAGGCGCTAGAGACGCTGGCCCATAGCGAGCCCGCGAATGCAACGCTGTTCGCCGACTTGGCGGCGGCACAATTTGAGCGGCGCGACTTTTCAGACGCCGTGCGGAACTACCGGGCAGCTACGCTGCTGAATCCAGACGATCCGCACATATGGAATTCGCTGGGCTACGCGTTGGCTTGGACGCGCGGTTTGAATGGGGCCCGGACGGCGATTCAAGAATACGAGAAGCTGGCCCCCGAAGACGCCAACGCGCTCGATTCCTTGGGCGACGTGAGCTTTTACCTGGGCGATTTTGAATCCGCGGCGAAGTATTTCGAGCAAGCGGCCCAGAAGAGTCCGCCGGAATTTCTGAAGGCGGCAGAGGCGCGGTTGATGACGGGCGATTTAGGGTCGGCGGACGCGCTGTTCGCGAAATATGTTGGGCCGGTGAAGGGCGGGCGCGCGGCCTATCAGAAGGCGCAGTGGGAGTTTCTGACGGGCCGGCGGATGAAGGCGATTGAGGCGATGGAGAAGCTCGTGGGGTCGGTAGATGGCGAGTCGCAGAAACTGGCACGGCGTCAGCTTGCGGTTTGGGAGGTGGAAGCCGGGGATTCGAGGGCGCTGGGGTCGATTGAGCTGACTGGGCCACTCTCGCAATTGTTGGCGGGCAAATTTCGAGAGGCGCTATCAGCGTTGGAGGCGGCGTTTCAGAAAGCGAACCCTTCCAACGACGGTGCTATTCGGGTGTTGCTGGCTTGGGCTCTGGTAGAGACAGGTTCCATAGATCGGGCGGCGAAATTGATCGAGATCTGCCCCCTCCCGCTTTCATCGGGCGAGCCGATGTTCGCTTCCCTGATCTTCCCGCGCTACTTTGCGCTGCGCGCGGCGATTTTCGAGAAGCAGGGAAAAGCGGACGAGGCGAAAAAGAATCGCGAGCTTTTTATAAAATACGGCGGCGCAGTTACGAAGTAGCAGCCTTGTGTTCCCAGGGTTTGTCCGCGTCGCCTTGATCGCGGTGTTCCACTCGATCGTAAAGGTGCAGATCGGTGGTGGTGCCCAAGCTTTCGTTATAGAGGCTGGGCAGGCCGAGGCCTTCCTTCAAGTCCTCCTCGAAGGCGTGCAGCGCCTTGAGATGAGTGGCGAGAGCCGGCGTGGTGCGGCCGCTGGGCGTTTTCCAGAACATTTGATAGCCGCGGTTCACCAGTAATCCGATTTGGTCGCCGAGCACGAAGCCGGCCTTGTCGACGCGCGGGTGCTGGCCAGGGCGATCTTCGATGACGGCACCAATTCCGTCGCGAGTGATCTGCGCCTTGCCGGGTCCGGCGGGACTCGTGCTGAACCCAAGCTTCCTTAGTCCATCCAGGCGTTCGGTGAAGGTGAATTCGTGAAGTTTCTCTCGGCGGAAGAACATGTAGCTACTATCATACCGACTCCCTTGGCCCTCGAATAGGGCTTACGGTCGCGGCTCGGTTAGGGTTGCAAGTGCTTTCCGAGGAAGTCGGCGGCGGCGTGATACGCCTGGAGCCAGCGCTTCTCGGTGAGGAAGCCGTGGATTTCATCGGGAAAAATGAGTTCCTGGAATTCAACGTTCTGTTTGCGAAGCGCTTCGACCAGCGCGACGGTTTGATTGAATGGGACATTGCGGTCGTCATCGCCATGGATCAGTAAGACTGGAGATCGCCAAGTGGCGACAGAGGCCAGAGGCGAAGACTCGAAGGCGATGCGAGATACATCCACGTCCTTGCCGGGATTGTAGGCCGGGACGAAGTTGCTGATCGCGCCGTTCCAATCGTGGACACCGTGAAAATCGACGCCCACGGCAAATAGATCCGAAGCGCGAGCGAGGCCAAGCGCGGTCAAGTAACCGCCGTAGGAGCCGCCCCACAGGCCGATGCGTTTAGGGTCGACATCAGAGCGGCTGCGCAGATACAAGCCCGCGCCGAGAACGTCGTTGTATTCACTGGCGCCGGTGGCGCCGTAGTTGAGGGCTTCACGGAAATCGAGGCCGTAGCCGATGCCGCTGCGATAGTTCACCGAGAGTACGATGTAACCAAGACTGGCCAGATACTGATTCATCGCGTAGGCGTTGTGATAGTAGTCCATGTAATGCCAACCGAGCAGCATTTGGCGGCGCGATCCACCATGGAAGAAGATCATGGCGGGGTGTTGCTGGTTCGGGTTGGCGCCGGGTGGCAGGAAAAGCTGGCCGTGGATTCGAAGGCCGTCGGCGGAGGAGAGGATGACGGGTTGCGGTTCAACCAGCGAGGCGGCGGGGAAGTCGGCCGGAATGGCGTCGGGAGCGAGATCGCGGACCTCAGCGCTGCCGATCTTGACAGCGGCGCGCGCTGGATTCCTTGCGTCGGACCGCAGCAAGGCGACTGCGGCGCCGTCACTGGTTTCGACCGGGGACCATTCGATACCGGCGTCATGTGTTACTGGCGCGAGGTTTTCACCGAGGACGGAAACGCGCCAAAGATGGCGGCGATCAATGTCGTCCTGGTTCGACGAAAAGAGGACAGTGCGGCGATCGGCGGAAAGCGAGGCGTGCTCGATTTCGAATTCGCCAGATGGGTTGAGGGGTTTGGGCGCACCGCCCTGTGTGGAGATCGAATATAAATGCAGCCAGCCAGTGCGTTCCCAGGGGAACACGATGCGATCGCCCGCGCCCCAGAATAATTGGTTCGCGGCATCCATGGCGTGGAAGGCGCTGCCGGGGCCTTCAGAAGCATGCCAAAGCTCACGGCCGCTTCCGGTTTCCGCGTCGGCGAGGCGAATGGACCACGGCTGGCTGGTGCGCACGGGCCCAAATGAAAATGCACGGGTGGAGGCGGCGATGCGTAGGAATGCGATCTGCTTTCCGTCGGGAGACCAGACTGGACTGGAGTCACGATCGACGCTGGGGTCGAGATAGAGCAGTGATTGCGTGGTCAGGTTGTACACGCCGACGAAGGAGTGATCGGTGCGCGTGGAGACGAAGGCGAGCTGAGCGCCGTCCGGAGACCAACGCAGCTCGGATGCCTCGCCCTTGGCATGGATGAGCTGTGAGGGTTTGGCGCCGTCTTGAAGATCAATTGACCAAATCTGATTCTTGCGGAGAAAAACGATGCGGTCGCCTTTCGGAGAGACAGCGGGTTGGTTGCCTTCGGCGAGTTTTCGGGGGGCGCCGGCAAGGGCCGCGATCCAGACGCTTTGGTCCACTCCTTGAGGGAGGCTGGCGGGATTCGGGTCGTCGCGATGCATTTCGAAATCGCCGCCGCGGACGAAGAGAATGGACCGGCCGTCGGGTGTCCAGGTGATTTCGTCGATCTCCTGACCATCATCGGCGGTGTAGTGGGTCAGCTGGCGCCCTTGGTAAGCTGGCGCTTCGGCAATCCAGATGTTGCGCGCGCCATGTTGATCGAGCACCCAGGCGATGGCTCCCCCTTTGGGTGCGGCGGTGAGGTCCGAGGGGAATGGAGCGCTCATCACTTGCTCGAGCGAGAAGCGTGTGGGGGAGACGGAGAATCCGAGCGAAGACGCAAAAAGAAGGCCGAGTAACGTGCGGACGCGCATAGTTAATTGTTATACACTGAGACCCAGATTTGGAGGCGGGTATTCATTCATGTTGAGTTACTCGCGGGGCCCCGATGCTCCGCTGATCGACGCTAGCATCTGGGAAGTGTTCGAGGAAACGGCTTCGCGATTTCCTGACAAGGAAGCCTTGGTAGTGCGGCATCAAGGGGTAAGGCTGACGTTTTCGGAGCTGGCCGCTGCTGTGGAGCGGACGGCACGGGGACTCTCCGGTTTGGGGCTGGGAGCACAAGATCGAATTGGAGTGTGGTCCACGAATTGTGTCGAGTGGGTGCAGATGCATCTGGCATGCGCCCGGATTGGCGCGGTGCTGGTGAACGTGAATCCGGCGTATCGGTCATATGAGCTCGCGTTTGTCCTGCGCAAGTCGAGGATGAAAGCGCTGTTTCTTTGGGAAAGAGACAAACGGTCGGATTATCGCGCGATCGTCGAGGAAGCAATCGCGGGGCAATCGGTGGCGCTGAAGCATATGGTTTACTTCGGCACCGACGGCTGGACCGGGATGCTAGCCCATGGACGGGAAATCCAGCCGCGGAGGGTGACGGCCGATGAAGTGACCAACATCCAATACACCTCAGGAACTACCGGATCGCCCAAGGGCGTGCTGCTTACGCATCGAAATGTTTTAAACAATGCGCGCGTTATCGCTGACGCCTTGCGGATTACCGAAAGGGACCGGATCGTGGTTCCAGTGCCGTTGTATCACTGTTTTGGATGCGTGATCGGCACTATGGTTTCGGTAGTGAGCGGGGCAACGATGATTCTTCCCACTGCCACCTTCGATGCCCTAACAACCCTGCAGGCGATTCAGGAGGAACGCGCGACGGCGATTTACGGCGTGCCGACGATGTTCATAGCAGAGCTGGAGCATCCGGCTTTCCAAACGTTCGATTGCGGCTCGCTGCAAACCGGGGTGATGGCGGGTGCGCCATGTCCAGTGCAAGTAATGAAGCGCGTTGCAAGCGATATGCGATGTGAGGGCATGACGGTGGGGTACGGGCAGACGGAATGCTCGCCGATCATAACGATGTCGGCCGTGGACGATACCCTGGAGCGGCGCGTTTCGACGGTGGGACAAGCGTGCGCAAACACGGAGGTGAAGATTGTTTCCGCCAGCGGCGATACCGTGCTGGCCGGGGAGCAGGGAGAGCTCTGCACACGTGGGTATCTGGTGATGAAGGGCTACGATCAGGAGCCGGAGGCAACTCGCCGAGCCATCGATGAAGACGGCTGGCTGCACACCGGGGACCTGGCGACGATGGACATCCACGAATGCTTCCGGATTACGGGGCGAGCAACGGATATGATCATCCGGGCTGGCGAAAATGTGTATCCGCGAGAGATCGAAGAGTTCCTGCACACGCATCCGAAGGTGGCAGAAGTCCAGGTGGTGGGTCTTCCCGATGTAAGACTTGGCGAGACAGTTGCGGCATGGATCCGGGTGAAGGAGCCCACGTCGGAGGAGGACATCCGCGACTTCTGCCGCGGGCGGATCGCGCATTTCAAGGTGCCGCAATATATCCGCTTCGTGGATGAGTTCCCGATGACCGTGACGGGGAAGGTTCAGAAGTTTCGAATCCGCGAGATCGAAATCCAGGATCGAGGCCTGGAGGACGCGGCTCGGATTCAGACGGCCTGAGCGGAGTACAGGCGCGGTATTCATTCGCAAAAATGAGGGTGACAGAAAAAAGCTGAGAATCTCGCGTGCGTTTTCAGGCGCTTAGGAGAGTGAATCGCGTAGCGTGGAAATCTGATTGATAGAGTCGGTGCAGGAGAGAGTTGCTTGCGGGCGCTTCTGGAAACGGAGGCGCCCTTTTTTGTGATTCCTTATGGCGACCCAAGTATCGCGGCGGAGAGGCAGCCGCAAGCGACGAATCAGCAAGCTGTTGATCGACATTGAGAAGCGCCTCGATATCAAGACCAACAAAGTGACGCTGGCGGATTTCATCCGGCTGACACAGCTGGAACGCGAGCTAGAGGAAGAGGAACTACCGAGGGAGATTATCGTTACGTGGAAAGAGCCAGCGGAAAAACGCGGCGAATTGAAATAGACTATGTACCGCTCCCATCACAACGTAAGTTCCACGGCTCGACGGCGAGGTTCAAAGGGTTTTCGGGTCCAATTGGATCGGGCAAAAGCCAGGCATTGTGTCAAGAGGCGATTCGGCTGAGTTACTTGAATCCGGGCAGACAGGGGCTAATTGGCGCACCGACGTTCCCAATGTTAAGGGATGCGACTTTAACCAGCTTTCTCGAGGTACTCAATAGTAATCAAATCCGGCACGAGTTGAATAAGTCGGAATCGGTGTTACTGATGAAGGACACCGGGTCACGCATCTATTTCCGCGCGGTGGATGATTTCGAGCGGCTGCGGGGCACGAATCTGGCGTGGTTCGGGCTGGACGAGTTAACGTACACGGCCGAAGAAGCGTGGTTGCGACTAGAAGGACGCCTGCGGGATCCGCGCGCTTCGCGGCTGTGCGGTTTCGCGGTCTGGACGCCGAAGGGTTTCGATTGGGTATATCGCAGATTTGTTCGAGACACAATCGCGGGGTACGACCTGGTGCTTGCGCAGCCCTTTGAGAATCGGTATGTGCTGGACCGAATCCCGGACTTTTATGATCGCTTGAAGGAAAGCTACGACGCGAAGTTTTTCGAGCAGGAAGCATTGGGCGAGTACCTGAACGTGCAATCCGGCGCGGTTTATGGGGCATTCAAACGATCGCGGAACGTGAGGGAAGTAGCAGTCGACACCAGGCTGCCGTTGTTTTGGGCGCTGGACTTCAATGTGGATCCAATGAGTTCGATTGTGGCGCAGAAGAGCGGAGAGGAGATCCGGGTGCTGGATGAAGTGGTTTTGAGCCGCGCGAGCACGGTGCAAGCATGCGAGGAGTTTTACGCGCGATACCCGAATCATCAGGCAGGAATCGTTGTGTACGGAGACGCGTCAGGCCAGAGGCTGCAGACGGCGGGAACGACGGACTATCAGATTGTGAAGGAGTACTTTCGGGGGACAACGTACAAGAATCTCAAATTCCGCGTGCCCCCGAGCAACCCGAGTGTTCGCGAGCGCGTGGCTTTGGTGAACGCGAGATTGTTTTCGGCGGACGAGGAAGTTCGGCTGCTGGTGCACTCGCGGTGCGCTGGTTTGGTCACTGACCTAGAGGAAGTTACTTATAAGCCGGATAGCGGAATCATTGACAAAGAGAGAGATTCCAAAAGAACGCATTTATCCGATGCACTGGGTTACTTGCTCTGGCAAGAATACCGGCCGCGAGCGAAGTTCGGAGAGCAGGGGCGGAGATTACTTTAGGCGTGACGAGAATCCGATGAACTCAGGCACGGTCGGTCAAGACATTAACCACGAGCATCCGGAATACGCGGGAAAACGCGCGATGTGGCGGCAATATCGAGATCTGTACGCGGGCGGGGAACAATTTCGGGCGAATGCAGATCAGTACCTGGTGCGCCGGCAGAAGGAGCCAGGAGACGTATATTTCGAGAGGCTGAGCCGCAGCTTCTATGAGAATTACGTCGGTTCGATCGTGGATTGGTATACGGCAACGCTATTTCGTCGGGAACCCGTCCTGACTTACGACGGAAAGAGCGAGCGTTCCCGTAAGTTCTTTGGACAATTCGCCGAGGACTGCGATCTGAAGGGGACGAACCTGGCCGAGTTTTTCCGCAGGCAATTCGTGGAAGCGTTGGTGTGCGGCAAGAGTTGCGTGTTGATCGACTTTCCGCGGCTGCATGAGCCCGTCGGAACGCGCGCTGAGGAAGACGAGCGTGGAGCGTCGAGAGCGTACTTAGTAGGTTACGCGGCGGACGAGCTTATCAATTGGAGTTATGACGAGCATGGACAGTATCAATGGGTGGTGCTTCGAACGCAGAGCCTGCGCAAGGAGCGGCTGGAAGATGCGGGTTGGTTCAAGCAGACTCGCTGGGTTTACTACGACAAAGAGAAGTACCGGATTTACGAACAATCGGAAGGCGGAACCGATCGCGGCCCAATTGAACTTGTGGCGGAAGGAAGTCACGGGCTAGCGAAGCAGTCGCGGGTTCCGCTAGTGGAGTTGCGGGTCTCGGAAGGGCTGTGGCTGCTGAATAAAGCCGCGACGTTGCAGTTGGAGCACTTCAACAAATCGAATGCTCTGGGGTGGGCGCTGACGATGGGCCTGTTTGCGATGCCGGTGATCTATTCGGAGCGGGATTGGGATCAGGTGATGGGTGAATCGTACTACATTCAACTCGGCCCGCAAGACCGGTTCGGATGGACGGAGCCACAAGGCACGGTGTATCAGATTGCGGCTGACAATCTGACCAGGCTGCAAGAAGAGATTTACAGGGTATGTTACGTGACCCACGCAGGGGGCTCAGTCTCCGGAAGTGCAGTTCAATCGGGCGTGAGCAAGCAGCGCGATTACGCCATCACGCAGGAGGTCCTGCGGGCTTATGGAGACGCAGTGAAGGATTCGATGAAGCGAGTACTTCGCGCGGTGGATACGGCTCGGGAGGACGGACTGAGCATCGGCGTTTCGGGAATGGACGAGTTTGATATCGGGGATTTTGGGACCGAACTGGCCGATGCACAGCAGTTACTGAGTTTGGGAATGAATTCGCCGACGCTGCGAAAGCAAGTTTACAAGAAGTTGGCTTTTCAATTCTTGTGCGACGTCCGCCAAGAGGTGAAGGACCAGATCGGGCGCGAGATCGATCAGCAGCAATGATAGCCGGCACGCACAAGTGCGTGCGCCACGGGGAGGATTATGGACGAGCCACAGACAGACGGGGCAGAGCTGCGTACTTTGATACGCGGCGTAATCGAGGAATTTGTGCAGGCGGAGCAAGTGAAAGCGGAGCCCGCGTATAAGGCGGAACTGTTGGAAGAGCGCAAGCGGCGCGAGGACTTGGAGAAGCGAGTGAACGATCTGGTGAAAGAAAATCACCGCAGCCGGCAAATGGCGGACGAGGCGGAGCGGAGCTCGTCGATTCGCACTGAGCTACAGCGGTTGGGTGTAGCGAAGGTAGATCTGGCGTATCGCGCGGTGAAGGACGACATTCAGCGGCGCGACGACGGCCAGCTGATCGCGCGGGATGGGCCTGGAGAAGTTTCTCTGCGGGATTATCTCGCGCAGTTTGTGCAGGAAAATCCCGAACTGCTACCAGCCCGCATGACGGGTGGATCGGGGATGGGGTCGGGGCCGAAGGTTGCCTCGAATGCGGGCGAATTCAATCTGGACAAGATTCGGCCGGGCATGAGTCCGGAGGAGCTGGAGAAGATTCGCCAAGAAGTCTCGAGGGTGGCAAGTCAAGCACTCCGGGGCATGTGACACATAAAGGGGACAATCTAAATGCCAACAATTACATCAGCAAATGTAGCAAATGCAATCGTGAAGCTAGTGGCGGTGGACGCCTTGCCGGCCTTGGTTAGTAACCTGGTGATGGGCAACTTAGTCAACCGGGACTATGAGCCGACCTTGGCGAATGCGGGGGATACCGTAAATGTGCCGATACCGCCTACGCTGGTAGCGAACAACATAGCGGAAGGCGGGACGGTTCAGACACAGAATCCAAACTTAGGGAACGCACAGATCGTCCTGAATACGCATGCCGAAGCCACATTCCAGATTCCGGATGTGACCAAGGTGTTGGCGGTGCCGGATCTGCTGCGGCTGTACATGCAGCCGGCCGTAGTGGCTATCGCCGAGTCAATCGAGACCGATATTTTGAGTCTGTATTCGCAATTCAGCTCGAACGCGGCTGTGGGAACGGCTGGTGTCGCGCTGGTGGAGAGCGTGGTGGACGCTGCGGAAACAGCGCTCTTTTCGGCGAAAGTTCCGGCGTCGGCGAGTAAGTACCTGGTGGTTGATCCGATCAGTTACTCCGCTCTCAGACAGATTCCTCGGTTTAGTGAATACTATTCCGCCGGCGATGCGGGGTTGCGCGCTCTGGTGGATGGCGCGGTGGGCAAGATCAAGGACTTCTTCGTGTTTCGATCGCAGCTTGTGCAGACCACCGGCAGTGGACCCGTGAATACTCACAATCTGGCGTTTTCCAGGGATGCTATCGGGCTGGTCATACGCCGTCTACCGCAACCGCTGCCGGGAACGGGCGCTATCGCCGAGTACGCGGAGATGGGCAATTTCGGAATCCGCGTGATCATGAGTTATCAGCCAAACACGCTAGCGCAGCAATTCACCGTTGATGTGCTCTACGGGACCGCAGTTCTGCGAAACTCGTTTGGCGTTCAGGTCAACAGCTAATAGGTCAGCAGTTAATTCCAAGGAACATGACGGAACGCGTGAGGCGGGCGGATGCCTGTAGGGTCTGTCCGCGCGCAAAGGGGACGGGATGGATTTGAGGGTGTTTTACCAAAAGCTACGGAAGATTGAGCGAGAGATCGCGGACGCCCACGTGGTGGTTGTGAGCCACGAGACGCCCGACGGCGGGCGACCTGGGCAATTAGCGGAAGTGTCGCGGACCATCGCCGCCCGGCTGATCTTAGAGGGGCGCGCTCGCTTGGCGACGCTCGAAGAGTGCGCGGAGTTTCGCGCGGCAGCGCAAAAAGGCGTACAAGAGGCGCGGCAGCGGGAAATGGCGGGCAAGGTGCTGGTAAACGTGATTTCGGAGGCTGACCTGCGCGCCCTCAAGAGCTCAGCACGAGCGGAGAAGCGCTAGCGAGCGCGCGGCAATGGCACTATTCACCGATGGTCCCATCAGTTCGGCGGAGGATCTTCAAGAATACGATTCATCGGTGTTGACTGTCGCCAACGCAGAGAGCATCGATATTGCGGTTAAGATAACGCTGGCGCAACAAGATCTTGGAAATGAACTGATGTTGTTCTTGTTCCGGCGAGCCTCCTTTCGCGAGTATCAAGCGAATGTGGCGCGGCGGACGGGATTGCCGGACGTGGTGGTGACGCAAGCGATGCAACAGTGGCACGTAATGACGACGCTGGCGTTGGTGTATCGGGACGCTTACTACAGCCAGCTAAATGATCGGTATCAGGGTAAGTGGAATGAATACGAGCAATTGGCGAAAGCAAGCTTGCGGACATATTTCCAACTCGGCGTTGGCGTGGTTGCGGACCCGATTCCGATGGCGCCTGCGCCCGAGTTATCTAGCGTCGCAGGGACGGGCGTCGCAGAGATGCTTTACGTGGCTGCGACTTGGGTAAATGGCGCCGGGCAAGAGGGCGCCCCAAGTGATGTCGCAACATTGAAGACCGGAGCCGGTGCGGTTCTGGTGGCGACAGTGATGGGCCCACCGCAGAATGCGGCCGGCTGGAACGTCTATGTTGGACTGTCGCCCACTGCTCTGACTCGCCAAAATGACAGTCCCTTGGCGCTGGGCAGCAGTTGGACCATGGCCGGAGCGTTGAGCCCGGGCGTAGCGCCCTCGACGGGACAACTGCCAGCCTGGTTTATCGTGGATCACCGTTTCGTTAATAGAGGTTGAATATGTTGCTAATCGCCGGCATGAGCACGCAGAAGCTTCTGGGGATTCTGGCCGCCGGCAGCGGCTTAGCCGCGGCACTGGAAGCGCTGAATGTGAAGCAGGGACTCACCCTGCCGCGAGTCACGCCGCAACAAATTATCGCTCAGAATGTGACTCCGGAAGTTTCCGACTTGAGCACAGTCGACAATTATCCGCTGGTTTATGTGTACTGCACGAAAGTAGTCAATCGGCTCCGAGAAAAGTTCCGCACGTTTTCCGGCGAAGCTCAGATGATGATTGAAGCCCGCGTGTCTCAGAATCGGCTGGATCAGATCGAAACCCACTTACAGGCCTATATGGACGCTATCACCCAAGTCTTGGACGATAACCGTGGTGACTGGGGAAACGGTGCGTTCTTTGACGGCGAATACGAAGCCACATTTGGCGGAGTGAAGCACGGTGGGCGAAACTTCCTGCAAATCGGGAAAGTCGCACTTACTTTGGAGATCAGCGCGGGCTAACGCACGGGTTCAAGCAATCTATGTCCTATATCCCTTCCAATGACAATCGGTTCTACGTTGCTTTGGAGCAAAGCTACGGCGTTGCCGCGACGGTCAGCGCGAGTAATCGAATTCCAGCGGTGAAGTTGACGGCCAAGCAACAAACGGAGAAAGTTCAGCGGGCGGATAAAACAGGATCGCGAACGTTCGTTGGAGATCCCAGTGGGCTGCGACTACAGACCAGCTTCGGATTGACGACCTACATGGCGACTTGGAACGATCCGGGTGTTCTGCCACCCTACGATCCACTGTTTCACGCGTGCCTCGGTTCCGCCGCGGCGCAATCGGGCGGGGGCAATGTAGCGAGCGCGAGCGGTTCTTCGACTCTGACGTTCACGACTCCGCACGGGCTGGCGGTGGGAGCAGCAGTTAGCAGTGGGGGCGAGATTCGTTTCGTCACAGTGGTGGTGAATGCAGACACCGTTCAACTCAATGCTCCGTTTACAGTTACTCCGGCGACGAACTCACAAACCGGGCCGACGGCGATGTATCAGCCAGCGGAGAGCCTTTCGAGTGTTACGCTCTTCGACTACTGGAGCCCATCGACCGCAGTGCAGCGCGTACTCGCGGGAATGGCCATCGACACACTCTCCATAAAGCTGAACGGCGACTTCCATGAGTTTGATTTCAGCGGGCAAGCTCAAGACTTAGTGGACACCGCCAGTTTTGAAGGCGGGCAATTCGGTTTGTCAACGTTTCCCGCGGAACCCGCCGTGTCACCTATTAATTACTCGATTATTCCTGGAAACCTGGGCGAAGTGTGGCTGGGAAGTTCGCCGGCGCGTTTTTACACTCTGACGGCTGCGACTATAACCTTCACAAACAATGTGGATTTGCGGGCGAGCGAATTCGGCGCCATACTTCCTAGCGCGATTGCGCCCGGACAGCGAACGGTATCGATCAACTTCACCATTTTTGAAATGGATGATGCAGCGACTGCGGCACTCTATCAAGCCGCCCGCCAAAGATCGCCCATCAGCGTCATGATGCAACTTGGCCAGCAGCAAGGTGAGCTGTTCGGGATCTACATGAATAGCGTCGTGCCAGAGGTGCCGGCGTTCGATGATTCAGAAACGCGGCTGCAGTGGCAATTCCAAAGCTGCCGGGCGCAAGGAAGCGTGAATGATGAGATTTATGTCGCGTTCGGGTAAGGAACGAAGCGATGTCGCGCCGGTTAATGGCGCCGTGCATTACGAGAGCGTAATTTCGATTGACTCCAAAGCCGCACCAGGAGTCAGATTCGCGATCCACCGCATCTCGTTCGGGCGGCGCATGGAGCTGAGCAGGCGAGTCCGCGAGATCAGCCGTAAGGCCGAGTTTCTTGAGGCCGGCACGGAGCTGCACGAGAAGATTGAAGCGAATATTCTGGCGCAGGAAATCGACGCGATGTACTTGCAGTGGGGGCTGGTAAAGATCGACGGATTAAACATTGACGGTGAGGCTGCCACTGCCGTGCAGTTACTGGAAAAGGGTCCTGAGGATTTAGCGCGCGAGGTGGTTGACGCGATCAAGGCGCAGTTCGGGTTGAGTGAGGCAGAAAGAAAAAACTGATCGTCGCGTTCCATTTTCAACTTGGGAACAAGGCCGCGTGGAACTGCGACATCTGCCGAAAGAGCGGTTTGGAAAGAAAGCGGCGATGCGGTTGGCTGGAGCATGGTGCCGACTCGATGTCGCCGATCGTTTGGGCGCGCGGCAAAGTGTCCCTGACGAGCTGTCCAACGTCGTACATAACGCCGGAGAGTATCGCGCTGCTGGAGGAGTTTCATGCCTGGAAGCTGCTGGGTGCGGCGAGCGTTTACGAGTTGCCTGCGCGGCTGGTGGAGGCGATCTTCATAGTGGAGAACGAACTGAGGGCGGAAAAGAACGATGGCCAGAAGTAAGTGGGAAGATCTCTTGCCGGCGAGCAGCGCGGGGGGCGCCTCGCGAAGTGACTTACTAGGACAACTCGCCGCATCCACGGGCAGCGGCAGTGGAGGTGGATCGGGAAGTTCAAGCGTGAGTGGGCTGGCTCAAAGCAGCGACTCCGGCGTTACGGAGCAATTGACCTCTTTGACGTCGCAAATCAGCAGCCTCACCTCAATCCAACAATCCCAGATCAGCGCTTTGCAGGATAACACGCAGGCGCTCACGCAGAACACCACGTCCAAGACGAGCAGCGGATCTTCGGTTGGGAGTACGGTTGAGAGCGCTGCGTCGAGTTTCTTGGGCGGAGGTCTGAGTAGCCTGTCGCCCTTGATTGGAGGGCTCCTGAGTTTGTTCGGTGGGGGCGGCGGTCAGACACTCGCGGTGCCGTCTCCGTTTACGTTGCCGTCGCCAGTGCAATCGAATGCGGGGCTGACGGCGAGCGCGCCTGGACAAGTGGTTCCGGTTAGTTATGGAGATACAGGTCAGCCGCGCGCGCAATCGGCGAGCACTTCGCAGCAGATAACTGTGCAAGTGAACGCGATGGACAGCCAATCGTTCCTCGATCACAGCGATGACATCGCAAATGCAGTGAAACAGGCGATCTTGAATTCGAATTCGCTCAACGACGTAATTTCCAGCCTTTAGATATGAGCACGTTTCCAACATTGAAGACCGGGGCTGTGATGCAGTATCCCGCCCAGCGCGGCTTGCAGTTCTCGACGACGGCACTGCAATTCGTGGATGGTTCCGAACAGCGTTTCTGCGGCTACCAATCGGTGCTTCATAGCTGGGTGATACGACTTAGTCTGCTGGATCAGAGCGAGTTACAGACTTTGCAAGAATTCTTCCGCGGCATCGTGGGACCGGCCGGCGATTTCGCTTTCACGGACCCTTTGGATGGGACGAACTATCCAAGCTGCAGCCTCGCGAGCGGCAGCATGGCGGCTGTGTTGGTGGGCGAATGGAATGGTGAGACCTCGCTGACCGTGCTGGAGAACGGAAGCTGAAATGCTTTACTATCCGCAGCTCAGCACGGGATCCGTCGCGCAGTTCCCGGTTACCCGCAGTGTCAATATGCGCACAGTTGCCAATCAACTTCCGAGCGGCTTCACCATCCGGATGGCCGACTACAGGCGCGCAGAAGGTGCAGTGGCGGCTGGCATATTCTGATCTTACCGACGGCGAGCGATTGTCCATCGAGAGCCTGTTTGAAGCTTCCCAAGGCCAACTGAATACGTTTACGTTCTTAGATCCCACCGACAATCTGTTGATGTGGAGCGAGGACTGGACGCAAGCGGTGTGGACGCCCGATCCGCTATTGCAGGTCAGCAGCGGAGTGCAGGACCCGCTGGGAGGCAGCGCGGCGATGCAGCTCACGAACACCGCGCAAACCACGCAGCAGATCATTCAAAACATAAGCGGACCGAGTTCGTTCGTGTACTGCTACAGCGTCTATTTACGGAGCAATGTGCCTGAGACGATTCAGCTGGTTGTGACGGCGGCGGGACAAGTCTCGTCTAACGGCGGTAACCACCGGCGCTACATGGACGCGAGTGACAGCCGCCGGCGGCCTCTCGGTTCAGCAGGATGGCATCGGCTTCGGAGTGCAATTGCCCGCAGGCGTCCAAGTAGACGCGTTTGGCGCTCAAGTGGAAGCACAGCCCGGAGCGGGACTGTACAAGAAGACCATCGACCTCGGCGGCGTCTATTCGAGCACGCGGTTTTCCTCCGACTTACTCTCAGTAACCGCGACCGCACCGAACCAGCACTCCTGTCAGATCGGCTTGATCAGCAGTCTGTGATGCGACACCGGAACGGAGAGCCTACTCGCACGATGACGACGATCGACGTTTTGAAAGAGCTGGAGGTTCCCGGCACACCCCTGCTCTTGTTCGATTGCACGCTACCGAACCGGCGACGTTCAGTACTGGAGCACGCACAACGTCACGGTGAATGGCCAGCAATACCTGAGCCGCGTGCTCAAGCACAATATCTTCGATCTGAATTCCAGTCCGGAAGCCGCGACCGACGGTGTCTCCATAGTCTCCATCACGCTCGCCAACGCAGACTCATTTCTTTCCTCGATTGAGCGCAATATCGGATGGAAAGGATCGGACCTGGTGGTCACCTTTCTGTTCTTCGACCTGACCAGCCAAGTAGTGGCGTCGAACAGCCAGGTAGTGTTTCGTGGAATCGCAAATCCGCCGGATCAATCCACCGAATCAACCTTGCGTCTCAGTTTCACCAACACGCTGAATTTACAGCGGGTATTCTTACCTGCAGTTCGTATTCAAAAAACGTGCCCCTGGAACTTTCCAACTACCGCGGCGCAGCGGCAGGAGGCGGTCAGCGGCGGAACGCTCAGGAGCGTTTTCGCCTTTCTATCAATGCGGATATTCACCGGATCAGTCCGGCGGCGTGGGAAACATGAATGCGGGCGCCCCTTACACCACCTGCGATTATTCGCGCACGCAATGCCAACAGAGAGGGATGTTCGAGCACGGACAATCAGAACAATGTGACGCGTAGGTTTGGCGGCATTGAATTCGTGCCGGCAGTCGATCATCGTGCGTACCTATGGCTCGAAAACATCGCAATTATCCACGCCCCTGGCGAACCAAGCGCTCTATAACGATTTCGTTCCGCTGATCTACGGGACCGGCTGGTATCAGCCGCCGATCGTACTTGCTCTCAACGATGGAAATCTCACGCACTTCGAAGTGTTGCTGGGAAGTGGGCAGATCAGCAGTGTTATTACGGTAATCGTAAACAACACCCAGATCCCGGTCGGCGTGAACGGGACAAATATGACGGCGACGGGTTGGTACAACGTCATCAGTTATGGAACCAGGAATGGCAACTTCAATCCGGACTTCAGCAATTCCATTAGGACAGCCGTTAGGCGATCCTTACGGAAGCATGGCGTTCATGTCTGCTGGTGGTGCCCAACTCGATCTCCAATGGGACCTCACTGCCAGACATCGAGGTCCTGATTCAAGGTCTCGAACTCGCGCAATTCGACTCCAACGGAAATTACATAAGCAATAGTTTCACCAATAATCCAGCCTGGGTGATGCTCGACGCACTGCTGCGCAGCGGTTGGAACCTGTCGCAGTTGGACCTTCCAACATTTTCGGCGGTCGCGTCGAGATGCAACGCGCTAGTCCCCACAGTGGACGTCAACGGGAACAGCACTACGATCCCTCGCTATCAATGCAATCTTTTACTGACAGCGAGCCGGAGCGCCGGCGACATTGTTCGCGGCATTCGGACCGCTTCGGCGATGTATCTCAGTTTCGATTCCAATGGACTCATTCAACTGAATGCCGAAGACACTCTGGCGAACCAGCAGCCAACGCAGTCGGCGAGCAGCAACAGCACGGAAGAGTTGAACGGCGGATGGCCCGCCTACGAATTCGGCGATGACGCGTTTTCAGGCATTGTGCGCAGCGCCAACGGGGCGCCTTCGCTCACGGTAACGTCGCAGAGTATAGCCAATACCCCGAACCAATATACGGTTGAATTCCAAGACGAGTTCAATGATTACCAGCAAGACAGCCTATCGTTGGTGGATATCGATGATTTCGTGTTAACCGGGCAGCAGGTTACCACTGCGCTAACGGCGCTGGGCCTTCCGAATTTCGATCAAGCCAACCGAGCGGCGGCGCTTCAGTTATATAAGTCGGTGGATGGCAACACATATCATTCAGTTTGAAACAAGCGTAAAAGGCGTGGGATTAAAGCCTGGCGACATCATCACGCTTGACTTACGCGAGGGAAGGCTTCAGCCGGCAGCCATTCCGGATCACCAAACTATCTCCCGGAGTGAATTTCATTACGGCCGTCATCACTGCGCAGATTCATGACGACGCTTGGTACACGTTGGTTAATTCGGATACCGGGGGCTCGGGCTTCCGGTCTCCTTCCGCGGTCGGACTGCCGAGGCCACTGGTGGGCAGCGTGCTGGATAGCAATGGAGTGGAGCAGTTTGGAATATCGGAAAGCTCCACGGAGAGCACGGATGGAAGCGTTACCGAGAGTCTGTCGGTGTCTTTTTCGGTTCCGGCAAAGCCGGCGGCGAGCTCAGCCGGTATACCGCTGATGGGACTCAACGCTCAGGTGAATAACAGCGGAGGAACCTTGGCGGGAGGGCAAGTTCTGTATTACGGCGTGAGCGCGGTTGATGCGAACGGAGCCGAGGGCGGCCTTTCATTTATCGCAACGGTGAACGTTCCGGCTGGCAACAACACGAACCAAGTTACTCTTGTGAGTCTCAGCTTTTCACCGGCCGCCGTCGCTTTTGATGTTTATCGCGGCCCTAACCCGACGCAAATATTGCGAATCGCCAGTAACGTTGCGATCGCCGGTCAGTTTGTCGACTCGGGACTTACCGCATTGCTGCAGGGTCCTCCTGATCCCAATTACGATCACGCCAACTTCTATTGGCGCTTGGAGCTGCAACCTCCCGAGCAAGTAGCCATCTTCTCGGCGACGACGGTTGGCAACAGCACGCTGAACATGGTGGTGAATCTGTACAACGGCGCCACGGTGAGAATCAGCGCCGGGACCGGAGCGGGGCAGGAGCAGACCATAGCCTCCAACACGGCCACTACGCTCACTATCACGACGCCATGGAGCGTCCAGCCGGATACCACCAGTTATGTTCCTGATCGCTGACTCCACTTGGCAGTTCGGAGCTTCCAGCAACGCGTCGCCGGTCTCGTTTGCCGTGCCGAATCGCCAAGGGGTGACGGTTCATGTTTCCGGGTTGGCCGCGAATGTCATGGACCAGGAATGCGCGTATGCATTGTCGCCCCTCACGCGCTGGACGATTACGGGCTCGACGGGCACAGAGGTCGATACCGCCGTTTCAGGACAGCCTGTCTTCGGCCTCTACCCGATCGGCGGCCGGCAGCGTTGAGGTGCTGGGGATTGCGTTCGCGAGCCTGGACAATACGTTATCCATCAGCGCCGGCACGCTAACGCTGGCATATTGGGATGAGCTGAACGGCCCTTCCACGATCTTGTTAAGTGCCGCGATGGGCGCGAGCTGACGTTTCATTCAGCGTGGCCACGGCGGTGTCGGCATCCAGCGGCGCTCTGTTGCAGATTGATGCCGAGGTTATGATCATTCAGCAGAGCCTGACGAACAGCACAACTGTTCCCGTCACTCGCGCCACTCACGGCACTACCGCCGTGGCTCACGCCGCTGAAACTGGCGTCTACCTTCTCGCGGAGAAGATCTTCATCATGCCGTTCGCGCAGGACTTCTTTGGGAGTCCGGCCAGCGGAAGCTATGCATTTCCGATCACGATTCCCGATGTCCGGATCGCGGCCGCCGAGCTGTTTATGACTAACTCGAGAGGCAACAGCAGCGTGGCCGCTGAATCGTTCACGGACACCACGGACTTTGGGCTTCGAACGCTCTACTGGGAGGGCAACTGACAATTCAAATCGAAGGGCCTCTGGCGATTCAGACCAACGCTGCGCCCCCGCTTGTGGTGGACACCTCGTGTTCGGTGCGCGACGTTTCCGCTGTCGTGCAGGACGCGCCTACCGGAGCGCCGGTAACCATGCAAGTGACGCAGAACGGGAATGTCTATTGCGAACTTACGATCGCCACTGGCGCTACCGTATCGAATGTCGTGGATGGCTTTGCGCTCGGGCCGTTGCAGGCTCAGGCAATCATCGGTCTGAACATTACGTCCGTGGTGCAGACCAGCTAATACACAGCCAGGCTCGGATCTGACCGTGACGATTCGACTGTAGAGCTCTGAAGCATGCCCGCGACTTTGCAAATACTGCAGCCCGATGGGGATCTGCAATGCTACTTCTTCGAGCCATCGGCGATCGCCGCTCTGAGTTCAACCAGCGCAACAGGGTTTACCGTGTCAGGCACCTGGCGCCAGCAGTTTGACTGGGCCGTGATCGAGTGGAATCGCGACAACGTTTTCGAGCATCCCGCCTTTCGCTCCTTGCCCGACGGCGACCTTAGCGGATTGACGTTGAGTTACCAGGAGACGCGGGAAAATTGCATTCCACTGGATTCCGATTTGTATCCCACGGTCTATTGGCCCACTCTTCGAATTTGGGCTAACAACGGAAGCGGCGAACAAATCTACCAAATCCCACTGACGACTTATGCGACTCCGAGCCAGGGCAGCTATCAAAGCGCGACCGTGCAGTTCACGCTAAGCGGGACAGTTACCGCCGGCGACTATGTCGGGATCGCATTTCTGTCGGAGCATTATCCGTATCTAATGAATACGGGCGACACGCTGGCTTTCGCTATTCAGAACATCTTTGAGGGGATCAATGCGTTTTCGCCAACGATGCAGGCCTCTGCCACCGGCACGACGATCACCATTACCTACCTTGGTGCGGGTCTTCCTACCAACAGCACCACCGGGGCGAATGGAAATATCGTCGGCGCGTACACTTATGTTTCGGGCAGCCAGACGGAACAATGGGATGCGCCCTCACGGCTATTTTCGGGTGGAACGTCGCCCTCACAGTGGCAAATCACTTTGCCCTTCGCGACGCTGTCGGATCCGGTGCTCGGGCTGGTTCCTGCCACCGCGATCCGGAAGCTGCGATGGACCTATTCGGCGGCTCTCGCAGCCCGGCGCATTCGTGCGCAGCGAATTTCAAGTGGTGGTATCCAACTGGACGGTTACTGGCACGCGGGCAGGGTTACTCGATCGCTGGTCCTGGAAGCCAGCGAATCGAAGACGATTCTAATCAAGTGCAGTATACGGGTACCTGGACTAGCCAGAGTGGAAACTATTCCGGCGGCACGATTCATTTCACGAGCGTGACTGGATCGAGTGTTAGTTGCACTTACACTGCTTCTCAAGACCACTCTCTCTACTTGGGAACCAGGCTTTGGATCCCGGTACGGTGATTTCCATTGTTGTTGACGCGGGCAGCCCCTTCACCGTGAACTTGGATGTCCCCAGCGAAGACGTTCTGATTCGCACTCTGCTAGGCCAGCTCGGTCCGGGAACGCATACTGTAACGGTTACCCAGGCTGGCGCCAATGGCACTTACTTCTACTTCGACTTTCTTGAAATCGCCATTCCGTCAACCACGCTGCCCACGGAGACAACTGAGCTCTCGCTCGCAGCGGCTACAGACTGGGATACGAACCACTCCCTTGCGCTGGCGCCGGAACGCACGGCCGGGATGATTTACGCTCTCGGCTTTCGGGCTCGCGTGAATCACTATGCCGGCGCGCTGTGGTTTTATGAGCTGAACTGCGTCGGCCAGCAATACGCGTCCGCTACGATTACCTTCTCGGGATCGCCGGATCCGAATCTCATTACTCAGATCATCCTCGGCACAATCGGTCAACCCTCTTCGACGGACAACACCATTGAGCATTTGAATCTGATCGGCGACACCACAGAGACGCTGGCGATAGCCTTTGCGCTTCAGTTGAATAACGGTTACACGGCGGTCTGGGCGCAAGCCAGCGGCAGCCAGCTCACTATCTATTCGCGCGCCATGGGCACGGATGGCAATGCGATCACCATCGCGACCAGCGCGAACACCACCGATCTGACCATCACCACCTCTGGTGCCGCGCTTGTCGGGTGGCGTGGATGGTAACTGGTACACCGACCTGGAAGTGGTGCCCCGCCTAAACCGCGCGGCACGCGATTGGAGCCAGAGTTATTTCACGGCGCTGGCCGGCTATGGATTCGATGCGACCGCGTCGTTTAGTATGGAGCTCGGCAATGGCGATCCATCGGCGGGCGCCGGCATCGCGCAAGTTTATCCCGACGAACGTCGCCGTGATGGTCAGCACTCCCGCGCTGCAAACCAATTTCTCGCCCACCAGCGCAGCTTTTTGGCAGCAAGTGTATCTGGACATGGCGACCGTGCTGACTGCCGCCGGGACTGACCCCGTATTTGCAATTTGGTGAAGTGCAGTGGTGGTACTTTCCCGATGACGGCTCGGGAATGCCGTTCTACGATGCCTACACCACCAGCACCTTTCAAACGCAATATGGCCAGCCCATGGCCGTGATCACAAGCAATACCGTGGACCCTACAACAGTTCCGCAGGAGGCTGTTTTTCTGCCTGGCTTGATTGGCAACTTCACCGCGCAAATACGCAGCTTCGTTCGCGCCACTTATCCGACCTGCCGGTTTGAGGTGCTGTATCCTCCCGACGTGAACGCTTTCCCGCTCACCAAAGTGATCAATTATCCAACTACCGACTGGACGCCCGCCAATCTGAATTGCCTGAAGACGGAAAGCTTCACTTACACCTACGACCGCAACTTAGACATGGCCCTTGAATCCATGAATTCCGTCGATATTTACGGATTCACGCCCTCCGAGCGAAGTCATCTGGTGGGGGTCAGCGATCCCTCCACCGCGTGGCTCAAGGAAGTGCGGCTCGCCGAATCGGAGGGTTCGAATCCGTAGTGCTGTTCGCATTGGATCAAATGTGTTTAGTTGGCTACGCACTGCCTCTCTCGCGCGGCATGCACCGCAGCGCACGACTCGGTTAACCGTAAGCAGCGCGCCGCGCCTTCGCGTTACAGTGAATGTGCATCGTGATCTCCGTCCAAAACGTCTCCAAGGTTTATCATCTTTACCAGCATCCCTTCCAGCGTGTCCTCGGCGCATTAGCGATTTCCAGAAAACAGAAGGCGGAGTTTTGGGCTCTGCGAAACATCAACTTGCGCGTCGAGAAAGGCGAAGTGTTCGCGCTCCTCGGGCCGAACGGATCGGGAAAGAGCACTCTGCTGCAAATCATCAGCGGCATCCTGCAGCCCACCAGCGGCCGGGTACACTGCTCTGGGCGAATCGCGGCGCTGCTTGAACTCGGCGCCGGCTTCAATCCCGAATTTAGCGGACGCGAAAATGTCTATCTCAATGGCGAGATCCTGGGATTGTCGCGCAAGGAATTGGATCAGGCGTTTCCTCGCATCGAAGCGTTCGCCGAAATCGGGCAATTCATTGATCGCCCCGTAAAAGAATACTCCAGCGGAATGTACGTCCGCCTCGCATTTTCCACCGCGATTCACGTCGATCCCGAGGTCTTGATTGTCGATGAGGCGCTCGCGGTCGGCGACGCGATCTTCGCCAGCCGGTGCGTCCAAAAGTTCGAAGAGCTTCGGCGCAAGAACGTCACGGTATTCTTGGTCTCGCACGATCTTGGTCTGATTAAACGCCTGGCCGATCGCGCGGCCTTCATGCTGGATGGGCGAATCGTTATCGCAAGGCGCTCCCAAGGACGCCGTCAATCAGTACGTCGGCTTCGTGCTCGATCGCGAGCGCGCCGGCAAGGAACGCAGCACCGACGCACTGGAAGAATCATTGCCGCAAGCAAGACCAGCTTTCGTCACGGCGACGGCGCCAGCCGCGTCATCGACGTGCAAATACTCAACTCCGCCGGCGAAGTCTGCCGCGCTTTTCGTCCGGGAGAATCCATCATCCTCCGTATCCGCGCCGCATTTCAAAAGTCTGTCTCGAACCCCGTGGTCGGCATCCTCATCCGCAATCGCATCGGCATGGATATTTTTGGAACAAATACTCGCCTGGAACGCGCCGAGCTCGGCGACTTTGAACCAGGCGAGGAAATTGAAGTCGAGTTTGAGCTGGATTGCCTGCTCAGCCGTCAAGAATATACACTGACCGTTGCCGTCCAGTACTGGAACGGCCTCAGCCAGGATTGGCTGGACGACGTGCTCGATTTCCGGGTCGAAGATACCAAGGATGTCGCGGGTGTGTTGAACTTGAATACGCGCGTGCGCCACCACAAAGTTGTCTCGGCCCCCAATCACGAGCGAAGCCATGCACATTGAAGATATCCAAGCGGCATTGCGCGAAGAACATTTAGACGGCTGGCTGTTTTTCGATCATCACCAGCGGGATCCTCTCGCCTACCGCATTTTGAAGCTGGACCCGAAACACGTCGCGACTCGCCGCTGGTATTATTTCATTCCGGCCAATGGCGATCCGCAAGGTCTGGTTCACGCCATCGAGTCCGGCGTTCTTGCGGGCTTGCCTGGTGACGTTCAGCAAATACTCCAGTTGGAGCGCGCAGTTGGATGGAGTGCGCCGTCTGCTGGCCGGCAGCCGCAAGATCGCGATGCAATATTCGCCGAACTGCTCCATCCCCTATGTATCGCTCGTCGATGGAGGCACCATCGAGTTGGTTCGCGCCGCGGGCGTCGAGGTGGTCACTTCCGCCAATTTGGTCCAACTGTTCGAAGCGCGCTGGACCGCCGAGCAATTGGAGATGCACCTGGAGGCCGGCCGCCGTGTGGATCGCGTTCGCGCCGAAGCGTTCCAGAAGATCGCGGCCGCTCTCGCATTCCGGCCAAGCCATCACCGAGTGGGACGTGAACCGCTTTATTCGAGCCGGCTTCGAAAAGTCCGGCTTGATCACCGATCACGGGCCCATCGTCGCCGCCAACGCGAACATGTCGAATCCGCATTATGAACCAGAGCCCCAGGGCAGCCGCGAAATCCGCAAGGGCGACGCCGTTCTGATCGACATGTGGGCCAAGCTCGATCAGCCCTCCGCCGTGTTCTATGACATCACTTGGACTGGATACTGCGGCCCCACTCCGCCGTCCGCTCTGCAAAACATATTCGAAATCGTCCGCGACGCCCGCGATCGCGCCGTCCAGCGAGTCCAAACAGCGGTTGGCGCCGGCGAAGTTATTCACGGCTTCGATGTCGATGACGCCGCCCGAAGCTATATCAAGGATCAGGGGTTCGGCGAATACTTCGTCCATCGCACCGGCCATTCGATTGGCGAAGAAGTGCACGGCACCGGCGCGAACATGGACAACCTGGAGACCCATGACGAGCGCAAGATCATCGCCGGAACCTGCTTCTCTGTTGAGCCGGGCGTCTATCTCCCTGAGTTCGGCATTCGCTCTGAAATAAACGTCTACGTCGGCGCCACTGAGGCGTGAGTCACTGGCGAAGTACAGCAAGAACTCGTTACAATTCAGTACACGCTAATGAGGACCCAAATTTCGCACTGACCGCGTGCTACTGATGGCAAGCCAAGCCTCATCTTATCAATATGTTTGCTAACCATCGACTCGTCGCCAATCGACTCGATAGGAAATTTCGATTGGACCCGCACTCCTTTCGCTCGCTACCCTGAATCATGGCAACCGTTCACATTATGGAGCCCGTAAGTTCGCATGTAGCTTTGCTACATCGCATTAGTAACATCGTGAGCTCGGAGCTGTCGTTAGACGAAATGCTCGGAGAGATCGTAGGACTTACCGTTCAGGTGACTGACTGCGATGCTTGTCTCGTCTATCTCTTGGATCGTGATACCGACGAAGTCGTTTTGCGTGCTTCGCAAGTACCCCATGCGAGCGCGCTCGGCAATTTGCGCATGAAAGTTGGCGAAGGCGTTACCGGATGGGTCGCGGAGCACAAATCCGTGGTCGCGTTATCCTCCAGGGCAGCCGCTGACGCCCGCTTCAAACGCTTTCAAACGCTGGTGGAGGACACCTACGAAGCCTTCCTGTCGGTCCCGCTGGTGAGCGGGGGCGATGTCATCGGTGTCATCAACGTGCATCATCGGGATACTCACAACCACAATGGCGAGGAGATCTCCTTGTTGACGTTCGTCGGCGAGCAGATGGGCGGCGCGATCGCCAAATCCAGCTTGTCGGAAACCAACGCCCGCCTCATGGAAGAAACCCTCGAGATGCGGCGCCAGCTCGAAACGCGCAAGCTGGTGGAGCGCGCCAAGGGCATCCTGCAGCAGCGCCACGGCCTCACCGAGGAAGAAGCTTACCTTCGCCTTCGCAACGAGAGCCGGCGGCTTCGCCGCCCCATGAAGGAACTGGCCGAGGCCATCATTCTGGCCGAGGACCTGAGCCGCAAAACCGAGTCCGCGAACTAGGCGGACTGCTCGCGGCGGCGCGCACTCCTGCGTGCCGCGTTCACATTCGTGTGAACGCTTGGTTCTCAAGGCACATTCACGTCACGGCGGTACATCGCGCTGGCAACGGGTTCCGCACTTCGAAACACCGCGACTGCACCGGCATGTGCCGCGGGTGTGGGCGATGATCTTCGAGTGGCTCGAACAGAGAGCCGGCTGAATGATAAGTGAGGCCCAGGTACAGTAGCCGCATCCCGATCGAGAGATGTTCGTTCCGAGCCGAAGCAGCAAGCCGCGAGACGCTGCCGGAAATGATCACGGTTTCCGATGTGCGATCCAGTACTCGTAAGGCAATGACATCCACTTGAGGCAATGCCTCGAACAGTCTGTGAATTGAGACCTCCGTGTCGGCTAGTGATTGCTCCACAAATGCCGCCGCTCTTCGGGCTGGCGACAGGAGACCGCGGTCCCAGGGGTGAACGTCTGGAGCACGCCATTCAATCTGCAACTGAGTCGTTATGTTGATGGGGTGCAAGCCATCGCTTCTCGCCTCGCCACGCAAGTGCAGCGCGAGGGCACGCCCAATGTCGTGCTTGTAGCGATGGCCGTCCAGTTTCCGCAATAGCGTCTTCATAACATCGAACATGGCTTATCTCCAATGTCACTATGAATCGCTAACGGCAAATTTGCTCGCGGCTTTCGGACGTGATGGCTACTACTAAGCAAACCGAGCCCTGTTAGCCATTAGGTCCGTTTTTTGCGAGACAAAACAGAACCGTCGAACTATGCTTTAACAGTCGCACTTGAATCTAGGAGACAGAAAGGTTCGTGATGAAGCGTATTGATTCCATCATCAGGCCGCATCAGTTGGATGAAGTGAAAAGCCGCCTCAACGGTATCGGCGTGCAAGGAATCACCGTGACGGAGGTAAGGGGTTTCGGCCGTCAAAAGGGTCACACCGAGGTTTACCGGGGCACCGAGTATGCGGTTGACTTCTTGCCAAAGATACAGGTCACGATCCTGGCGTCGGACGAACTGGTTCCCGGGATTCTGGAGGCGATCACGGAAGGCGCGCGGACCGGGAAAATAGGCGACGGCAAGATCTTTGTAACGCCCTCGAAGAAGTGATCCGCATCCGCACGGGCGAGCGGGGAGAAACCGCCCTTTGAAGCTTTCTGGAACATACAATCTCGCAGATACAGGAGAGAGCACGCATGATGCAGAGTACTGATAAACGCGGCCGGAGCGGACTGGCAATCTTGGGACGCGCATTGGCGCTGTTTGGCATTGCTTGGGTCGCTGGATCGTTGACCCTATGTTTCGCGGACGACCCCAAGCCCGATCCGGCAGGCATAGCGACCGGAGACAAGACCACCGTACTGGATGCCGGCGGAAACGCTTTTGTTGTTACTGAGCCGACCGATAAGACCGATCCCGACTACGCCGCAAAGAAGAAGGCCTTTGACGAGTACCAGGCCCAAGTTGCCAAGGAACCGCTCGCCGTCAAACTAGCCGACTCCGTTGGGCACGTCCGGGTGGCGACGAACTTCGCGTGGACGCTCAATACCGGATACCTGGTGCTCTTCATGCAAGCGGGATTCGCTCTCCTGACTTGCGGCCTGGTGCGAAAAAAGAACGCGGGGCATCTCATGATGCTGAATTTTGCCGCTTATGTTTTCGCCTTCTTGGCCTACTATGCCGTCGGATACGCCTTCCAGTTTGGCGCCGTGGCCGTGAACGCGGCACCCACAAATCTAGGCGGTGTTCCCACGCTGAACCACTTTTTGATTGGCAGCGGTGCGTGGGGGTTCTTGGGCGGTAAGGGATTCTTCCTAGTCGGCCCTGCATACGACGCCGGAAGTAATGTCTTTACCCTTTTTGAAGTCGTGTTCATGGAAACTGCCGGGTACATTATCGTGGGCGCAATTTGTGAGCGGATCACCTTTTGGTCGTTTTTGCTCTGCGAACTCTTTATCGGGGCGATCTTGTATCCCGTTTTTGGCTGCTGGGTCTGGGGCGGCGGGTGGATGTCACAGCTCGGCTCGACCATGAATCTTGGCCATGGCTACGTTGATTTGCCGGCTCCACGGTGGTTCACGCCGTCGGCGGCTTTGCTGCTCTGGCTTTAGCTATGATCCTTGGTCCGAGGCTTGGAAAGTACGGACCGGATGGCAAACCACGGCCGTTCCCGGCGCACAACATTGTGTATGTTGTCATCGGTACATTCATCCTCTTGTTCGGCTGGATGGGCTTTAATCCCGGCTCGACTCTGGGCGCCACCGATCTGCGCATTTCGGTGGTGGCTATCAACACGAACCTCGCAGCGATCGCGGGTTCGGCGGTTGCGATGTTGCTTTGGTGCTTCATGTTTGGCAAACCCGACATCACGATGGCGTGTAATGGCATGCTGGCCGGTCTCGTCGCGATCACCGCTCCCTGTGCGTTTGTCTCACCGACGTCTGCAACCATCATCGGTGTGATCGCCGGACTGATTGTTTGTTACGGCGTTCTCTTCTTTGAAAGAGTGGCCAAAGTCGATGACCCGTGCGGCGCCATTTCCGTGCACGGCTTGTGCGGTTGGTTTGGGGCTGTCTCTGTCGGCATCTTCGCCGACGGCACATACGGCGCGGGGTGGAATGGAGTTGGTGCTTCGAGCTATTTGGGCACGCGGGCCAAGGCGTAACGGGGCTTATCCACGGGGACACGCACCAATTCCTGGTTCAGCTAGGCGGGGCCACGCTCTGCGCTATCTGGGCATTCAGTGCCACATTCGCAGTATTCACCGTCGTCAACAAGATTAAATCGATGCGTGTTAAGCCCGAGGTCGAAGAGGAGGGACTCGATGTGCCAGAGTTCGGCATGCCAGCTTATCCAGAAGACATGGCTGTTGGGGCTGAGGCATAGCCGCTCCTACACTTCGAAAAAACCGTGTCCGAAATCCGCTATATCTGTCCGATGGCTCCCGGCTCGCCGCACTCTGACATAAGGATTTCATAAGTATTCAAGCGCGCCATCACTTCCGAAAATTGCTACTCTTCTTGCCGGAAATCAAGTAGCATATCGGTATGCAGACGACGAACACGGTATCTACTCCGTTCTCCGTTCCCTTGGCGGGAGCCCGGGCCGCGATGATGACCGGCGACGTCGAACTGGAGCCGGACATCTGCTGGCAGGCAATGCACAGCCGGGACCCGAGGTTCGATGGGCGATTCTATGTAGCCGCGGTTACCAGCGGGATCTATTGCCGCCCAATTTGCCCGGTCCCGTTCGCGAAACCGAATAACATCGCGCTTATTTCCGTGCGCTGCCGCAGCAGAGGCGGCGGGGTACAGGCCTTGCCGGCGATGCCATCCCGAAAGCTCTCCAGGGACTCCGGCATGGCTCGGTACATCCGCCGTCGTATCGCGGGCACTCCGGCTAATTTGGGAGGGCGCTCTCGATGGCAACAGCGTCGATGAATTGGCTGAACGGGTGGGTATCGGGTCGCGACAACTGCGGCGCCTGTTCATCCAACATCTAGGAGTGCCGCCGATTAAGATCGCGAGTACTCATCGAGTCCATTTTGCTCGAAACCTAATTGAGCAAACCGACATGTCCATGGCGGAGATTGCGCTCAACGCCGGATTCAGGAGCCTTCGGCAGTTCAACCATGCCGTGCGGACCATCGCTGGCCAGTCTCCGACCGATTTGCGCCGTCTGCGCGACACGAGAGCCGCACCATCTCAGAGGGGTGAGTTCGTGATGCGGCTCCTTTATCGGCCGCCTTTCAACTGGGCGGCGCTGGCGGCCTTTCTCAGGCCGAGGGCGACACCCGGCGTGGAACTCGTCGATGACAATTCCTACCAGCGAACGGTCGAGAGCGACGGCGGTGCCGGTGTCATCGATGTCAGGCCCGATCAAGAAAACGCGTGTCTCGTGGTGCGCATTGCTTTGCCCAAATATCGGGGCCTTTTGCGCGTGGTTGAGCGCGTGCGGCGCATTTTCGATTTGGCGGCCGACCCGCTGCAAATCGCCAGCCATCTGTCCCGCGATCCCGGGCTTCGAAACCCCTGCTTGGAGCATCGGCCTGGTCTGCGGGTACCTGGTGTTTGGGACGGCTTCGAAGTTGCGGTCAGGGCTGTCCTTGGCCAGTGTCTAACGACCGTGGATTCCAACGCATTGGCCGGAGCACTGGTGCAGAAATTTCGGGCGGCCCGTCGAAACGTCGGTCACCGGGCTGACTCACTTGTTCCCGCGCCCCGAAGACTTGGCCGGCGCCGAACTCGCGGTCCTCGGTATCGATAATGAACGCGCCAACACAATCGGCGCATTGGCCCGCGCGCTCTGCGATAAGGAACTCACCTTCGAATCTTCCCGAACATTGCAGGACACCATTTCGAGGCTGCGCGCGATTGAGGGGATCGGAATAGATACGGCTCATTACATCGCCATGCGCGCCTTCGGAGAGCCCGATGCCTTTCCTTATAAGTCACTGAAGCATGCGCCGTGGAGCTTTGCTGAAGGTTCGCGGGCGGAAGAGTGGCGGCCTTGGCGGGCCTACGCCGCGATGCATCTTTGGTTTGCCACCGAGGGGGGCCAAGTATGACGCCCACGGTTAACACATCCGCGCGAGTTGTGACTACGGCCGGGGTTCGAAGCCTAATGCTGATCGCGTTAGCATTCGCGGGAATCCTCCTGCTGTCAAACGTCCCTGTGGTTTCGGATAAACTGCACGCTTACCTAAGTTCTGTTCCTTTGGCGGTCGCCGGAATCGGATATGCAGGTCTCCAGCTGTGGGCTAGACCGTCCGGAGGAACGTTGTTCAAGCGCTTACTCCTGGCCGCGACCTTTGTGATTTGGGCTGTCGATCAACTGCTCCCCTCCGGACGGCTTGCGACACTGATCGGCGATGTGGTTATCGCAGCCTACGTTCTAGATCTGTTCTGGCTCAGCCAGGAACAAGCGTCGCCCGTCAACTCAACTTCCGATTCAGAACATGGCTCGACTTGAAGCACTACCTCTGGCCCAGTGGAACTGTGACGGTACCGGCGGCACCGGTCGTCCGATCCTGCACCACCACGCGAAGAGCTCCCATTCCTCCGGTTGTGTCCACCGATTCGACGGTGTCGATGCCCTTTCCGAGGAAGGCGGCGAATTGATCGTCAGGGATGTCGATTTTGAGGGTCTTCGTCAGCACTTTCCCAGATCCCCCGACATGAAACGAGACGTCGATTACGCTCGATCGTCTGGCGTTCTCGTGCTCTAATTCCAGATCGTGAAGATCCACGTTCACCTTGACCTGAATAAATCCCGGCCGCGCCGGATCGGGCGTTGTCTCGGCGAGTATTTCCAGTTGAGTTGCGTCGAGAGAATCCTTGAGCAATTGATCCAAAGTCGGCCGGTTAAGCGCCCGATCCGCCCCTCCGGCGGCGAAGTAATTCTCGCGATAGCGCACTTTGACGTCGCGCCTCGCCACCTCGACCTTCAGCTTGTGCCAGGTTCCGTCCTGTTCGTCCTGCAAAGGATAGAAACCTAGCGTGTAGGTCAGTTCGCCGTCATCAATCGAGGCTTGAATCAAATTTTCGATGCCGTTGTCGTTGATGAACACCAAGCCTCCCGTAAGGCCGGCAAGATAGTCCATCGTGTCGGTGCCGGAAGGGAAGCCGCCTCCAGCGCGCGACATTCTAATTCCCCCCGGACGTGGCCGCGGGCCCTTCGAGTCGGCGCTCGATACACCTGTCATCCCGGCCAAAGAGCCGGTCAGCCCGCGAGCATCCACCGCGTAGAGGGCCACGTTGGCGTCGTTGAGCGCGCGGGCGGCCTTCTCCATATCCGGCCGGAAGTCAAAGCCAGGACCCAAAAGAGGAAAAGCGGTAGTGATCCAGACCAGGTTCTTACGGCCCGGCAACCTTGCCAGGTGGCGGGCGATATCCTCCAATGCGCGTCGGGTAGCCATAACGCGATCTACCGGCAGCCCGCCGGCCTCGGCAGTCCGACGGTTGGGGTCTTCAGGCTTGAGAGCTTTCGCCGCCCGGGCGAGCAGCTCGGGGTTGTCGGTGAGTTCTTGGACTACATACAGCGAGCCATCTCCGAGGAGCGTGTAGATTCCAATCCGGTCCCTGTTGTGACGCGACTCGACAAACTTCGCGATTCGCGGGACGGCAAACGCCTGGACTTCGTGCGGTGTGTTTTTCTGATCCATGAGCAGGATCGTAGTGTTCGCCGACATTTCACCGTCGTGCGCAAATCGGTTCGAGACCGACCCTGGTGGAAGCGGAACAGTCGCCGCGCCTGAGGTCGCTCCCGACCTTACTGTAAAAAACGCGATCTTCTGCGGTTTTCCATTGTCGAGCACGGTGAAATCGTCTTTGGTCAAATCCCTCGCGGGACCGCCTCTTCTTCTCGCGACCACATCCACCTGCACCAGCTTTGTTGCAGCGCGAAAAGTCGGCGCAGGCTTAGACTCCGCGGCAGGGGTGTGCGACGTGCCCGGCTGCGCCGCCGCCGTTATCGCAAATAAGAAAAGCAGCGTGATCTGCCCTCGCATAATTCCTGCGATTCACACTTAAGTTTAGGCCTTTTTGATGCCCGCACTCTTCTTCGCCACAACCCCGAAGCGCGGGTCATTGCGGGCTACTCGCTGCGCCACTGCTGTCATGATGGATTCGAAATCTTCGTGGGTCGAATCGATGAAGAGCCACTTTCGTAGAACTTCATGCGGTAGTAACGCCGGGAACTCGGCTTGAATGGAAGCGTGATGCCGGTAGTCCGTGCAGACCAAGACCCCATGCCAGTTCCAGCGGCCGGATTTCGTTGGCTCAACGAGCAACAGCATCTGATGCTCGAAGAGGTACGCGGCAAGCCCACCGAACATTCGCTTGGTGAAGAAGGTGGGGTGCTCAACAAACGCCTCGAGAATCCACTCATGTTTGAACGTCTTCATGCCTGCGTTCACGATCACGCGTCGAAGTCAACCCAGGTTCGCCAGCACCTTGCGCATTCGGGCGTGCGCCAATACCACGTCCGGATCGCGCTGCAATGCCTCAAAATAGCGCTTGGCGAAGCCTTTGCCGTTCTCGTCCGGCGTCATCAACTCCCAGGCCTGCGCGATCAGCCTCTCCCCATCCATCCCCTGTGGCGGCTCCTCGGCATCCAGCGTTTCATCGATCAGCACCACGAATTCCGAGAGCGCGTGCAACCAGGCGAACCACGGATCATTGATGACGAGATTCAATAACTCACCACTCGAGGTGATGCGGGCGATGTCGTGCTCGTACATGGCCCGCTCGGAGTCGAGCAGAGTCTTATGAAGCGCAAGCAGACCGTTGCGTAATTCCGTCAAGCGCTGTTTTACGGGATCGGGCAAGGAATTGATGGACGACATGACGCCTAGGTGTTATAGTACATGACACCCAAGCACTTTCCACTTCGTCACCGCTAGAATAATATCGTGCGTCCCGAGTCCTCAGTCCAACTCGCCACCCGTCACCTCGACCAGGTGCGCCAAGAAATCGGTAAAGTCATCGTCGGCCAGCAGCATGTCGTGGATGGCGTCCTCATCTGCCTACTTGCCGGAGGCCACGTTTTGCTCGAGGGCGTACCCGGCCTCGGCAAGACTACTTTGCTGCGGACGCTAGGGCGGGTGCTCCATCTCAAGTATTCCCGCATTCAGTTCACGCCCGATCTCATGCCCGCCGACATCGTGGGCAGCATGATCATCGAAAGTGACGACCATGGCGCCAAGGCGCTGCGCTTCCAGCCCGGGCCAATCTTCGCCAACCTGGTCCTGGCCGACGAAATCAATCGCGCCACGCCGAAAACGCAATCCGCCCTCCTGGAAGCCATGCAGGAACGCACCGTCACCAGCGGAACCACTACGCATGAGCTCGAATTGCCGTTCCTGGTGATGGCCACCCAGAATCCCATCGAGATGGAAGGCACTTACCCGCTTCCCGAAGCCCAGCTCGACCGTTTTCTGATGAAGATTCTGGTGCAATACCCGTCGCGAGAAGACCTGAATCGCATCGTCGAACGCACCATACATCGCGACGAAATCGCGCTTGAACAAGTGGTCGACCGCGAAGCGATTCTCCAACTACGCGCAGCCTGCCGGGACGTTCTGGTCGCCCAGCACGTTCAGGATTTTGCGATCGACGTGGTAATGGCCACGCAGCCCGGAACGTCTTCCGCCCACGCACTGGCCGACAAATATATTCGTTATGGCAGCTCGCCGCGTGGCGCTCAGGCTTTGGTGGAGTGTGGACGCGTCCTGGCATTCATACGCGGCCGGCTCAATCTGAGCACCGACGATATTCGCGAGATCGCTCCCGACGTCCTGCGCCATCGAATCATATTGAATTTCGACGCACACGCCGATGGCCAGACGCCCGAAACCATTCTGCCGAAAATTATCGAAAGCATTTCCACGCTGGCAATAAAGTGAAAGCAGTCAAGTGAAGACTCAGCCCCTGATCGACAGCGCGTTGCTCGAGAAGCTCGAGAGGCTGGCGATTCGCTGGCAAAAATCCTTCCCCGGTCTGGTCGGTGGCCATAACATTTCACATTTCGCCGGTGCCGGCCAGGAGTTTCTCGATCATCGTCAGTTCCATCACGGCGACGATCTTCGCGCCGTCAACTGGCGCGCTTACCTACGCCTGGAAAAGCTGTTCCTCAAGATGTTCCAAGTGGAACCCCGCATTCCCGTCCGGATTCTTCTGGATTGCAGCGACTCCATGCTTACTGGGGGGGCAACCGGGGCCGGCGGCGTCTCTAAGTTTGACTATGCGCGTAAACTGGCCGCGGCATTGTGCTACGTCGGTTTGGTTCGCCTCGATACCATTTGTATCCAGCCCTTCGGAGATCATTTGGGCGATGCGTTTCTGTGCGGCGGCGGCCGGCATCGTTTCATCCCAGCCGTGAACTTCCTCGAAGACCTGAAACCATCCGGCCGCACCAGCTATTTTCAAATCGCGCGCGAATTCATCTCCACCTATCCGCAACGTGGCTTGCTCATGATCATTTCGGATTTTCTTGACGACACCGGATGCGAGCGCCCGTTGCAGTATATGTCCGACTTTGGCCACGAGCTGGTGCTGGTTCAAGTCTGGAACAGCGAAGACCGCGAACCGGCTTGGGAAGGGCAGCTCGATTTGACTGATGCCGAGACTGGTGCAACGCTCGAAATCGGCTTCGATGACGCGGCACGCCGCAACTACACCGAAGCGTTCGATGCCTATGCTCGCGATATTCAGAAAGTCGGACTGCGGAACGGCGGCCGCTACGTGGGCATCTCCACCGCCACCACGATCGAAGAGGCCGTCTTCGGGCCGCTGACCCGGTCAGGCGGGCTCGAGTAGCCGCGATGTTTTTCCTCAATCTTTCCTTGCCCGAGTTTCTGGCCATCCTGGGATCGCTCTCGGGTGTCGTCGTGGCGCTTTATTTGCTCGATCGCCTTCGCAAACGCCACACGGTTCCCACGCTGCGCTTTTTTGCCGCCATCGAGAAGCCGCCCGTATTGAAGCACCGCCGCAAGTTGCAACAGCCCTGGTCGCTTCTGTTGCAGTTGATCAGCCTGCTGCTGCTCTTGCTCGCCATCGCGCAGCTTCGTTTCGGTTCGCCGGTTCGATACTCGCGCGACCATGTACTGATTCTCGATGTTTCGCCCTGGATGGCCGCCCGTTTTGGCCCGAACCGCCTGATCGATCAAGCGCGCAGTGCAGCCCGCAACTACGTGAATGCGCTCCCGCTGGCTGATCGCGTGATGGTGGTGCGCGCCGGCGTCCTGGCTACTCCCGCGCTGTTATTTGAGTCGGACCGCAAGAAGATTCAGCTCGCCATCGATCAAACCCAGCCCGGCGCCGCTTCCCTGGATCTTCAGGGCGCGCTCGATTTCGCCCGGCGAGCTCAAAGAGTGCAGGCCCAGCATCCCGGAGAAATTGTGTTCATCGGCGCCGCTCGTATCCCCAGCGATGAAGCTGCTCAGCTGAGTGCCCCGGATTTGGTCCCTCCCGCGAATTTTCGCTTCATCCCAATCGCAGGTCCCACTGAGCATGTCGGTTTACGCAAAATCAGCGTCCACCGCGCCATGGACGATCCCGATGCTTGGGAAGTTTTCCTCGCCGTGAAGAACTACGGCACGACGCCGCGGTCCATTCCCGCCATCGTGAATTTCGGAGGCTCTCCAGTCGCAACTCGACGCTTCGAGCTGGCACCCGGCGTGGAGGAAAGCTTCTCGTTTCGTTTCAAAACGCGCGCGGCCGGATGGTTGGAAGCTCGTCTCGCCACACAAGACACGTTCCGTCAGGATAGCCGTGCGATTCTCGAACTGCCCCCGCGCGGCGTTGCGCCGGTCACCATCTACTCGGCTGAGCCCGATCTTTTGCGGCCGGTCTTCACCGCCATTCCGGGCATTCAAGCGAAGTTTCTCCCTCCAGCCAAGTACGACCCGAGCGCCCGCACCGGCATCGTCGTGATCGATCACTTTGCTCCGCCGTCTCCCCCCGCGACCGAAAGCGTCTGGATCGAGCCACCAATCAATGGATCGCCGATCCCTGCGGAGACCATTCAATCACCGGTAAAGCTCAATCTGTGGCAGGCCGATCATCAACTGGGAGCGGGCTTGAGAGCTCGTGACATCGAACTCGCCGGCGCCGAGAGTTTCCGTCCCGCAGCGGGCGACATTACGGTCGCGCGGTCCGACGCTCGCCCCTTAATCGTTGCTCGACCAGGTCCGCCGAAAATCGTCGTGTTGGGCTTTAATCCCGTGCGCTCCGGCCTGAAGTATCAGCTCACCACACCCCTGCTGTTCGCCAACATCATTCGCTGGATGTCGCCCGACGCCTTTCGGTCTTGGGAGTTAACCGCGGGCGCCGCCGGTACAGTGGACGTTGAGCTTGAATCGGAAACCGCTCCCAATACCGTCCGCGTTCAAACGGAAGACGGCAAGTCGCTGCCATTCACCATCGAAGGGAAAACGCTGCGCTTCTTCACCGCCGACCCGGGGATCGTGCGGGTGCTGGCCGGCGATCGTGAGCTGGTCTACTCGCTTACTTTGCCGCAGCCTGGAGACACGGTATGGAAGCCATCCAATGTGAAGGTGGGACTACCCGGCCGCGCGCCTGCCGGGCCGGTCTCTCGAGATATTTGGCAATGGCTGGCCATCGCGGGAGCGGTCGGCTTGCTCGCCGATTGGATTCTTTATGGCCGGATTGATCGCGGCATTCGAGCCGCCAGGGCCGCGCTCCCAAGTGATGTTTTGAGGAAAGCTTCATGATCTTCGAACGCGCATGGGTGCTGGGTTTTTTGCTTCTCCCTTTGGCCTGGGCCTTGTTTGAGTGGCGGCGGACGCGTCGCGTCACCGCCTTGGTCGTGAAGACGCTTTCTTTCCTCGCCATCGTGCTCGCTCTGGCCGAGCCCACCCTAACCGTTCCTCAAACAAAAGTGGCGGTCGCCGTTTTGGTGGATACCTCGGCGAGCGTTTCGCCACAAGATTTGGTGCGGGCTTCCGAATTCGCATCCGCTTTGGACAAGGCGCACGGCCGCCACTGGATTCGCGTTCTGCCCTTCGCCCGATCTGTTCGCGACTTGACTCCTGCTGAGGAGAACGGCTTCCATTTCCAAACTGCCGCTGGTGAGACCGGACGCGCCACCGATCTCGAATCCAGCATCGACGAGGCCATCAGCTCGCTTCCTTCCGGCTTGGTGCCGCGCCTGGTTTTGGTTTCCGATGGCAAGGAAAACGCGGGCAGCATTACGCGCGCAGCCTGGCAAGCGCAAAGACTCGGGATTCCCATCGACACCATCCCCATGGTGGGCCGCCCCGAGCCGAGTCTGCGCCTTGAATCGGTTACCGTTCCCACGGTTGCGTTCACCGGCGAACAATTTCCCGTGGATCTGAATATCGTATCTCCAGCTCGAGTCGCGGGCTCCGTGCAAATCAGCGCGGAAGGAAAGACGCTCGGGTCAAATCCAGTGAAGCTCGAGAAAGGCGACAACCAGGTTCGCGTTCACGCCAGCTTGACCGAGGCCGGCGCCTTGAGCCTGACCGGAGTTGTCCAAACCAACGGCCTAGGCGATATTCGATTTGATCGCGCCCTTACGCTTCGCCGCCCCAAGGTCCTCTATATCTCAGAAGATCCCGCGGGTAGCGAAACAAATCTGATCCAGACTCTCGCGGCCGGGCAGTTTGATGTGGAACGTACCTCGGATCCCACGCACGGATCGCTCGCCAATTATCAGATCGTAGTTCTAAACAATCTGGACCTCGAGTCGCTGCCTGCCGGGCGAAAGGACGAGATCGAGAAGTTCGTCCAACAAGGCGGCGGATTGCTGGTCATCGCGGGCGAACGCAACGTCTACGCCGAAAACAAGAAAGTGGAAGACGCGCTGGATCGAACTCTGCCCGCCAAGCTCGCTCCACCGCGATCGCCGGAGGGCACCGCTGTCGTCATCATCATCGATAAATCCTCATCCATGGAAGGCAAGAAGATCGAGTTAGCGCGGCAAGCAGCGATCGGCGTGGTTGAGAATCTTCGTCCCATCGATTTAGTCGGAGTGTTGATCTTCGACAACTCCTTTCAATGGGACGTTCCCATCCGCCGCGCCGAGGACAAGGTCCTGATTAAGCGATTGATCTCGGGCATCGTCCCGGATGGCGGCACGCAGATCGCTCCCGCGCTCGCGGAGGCGTATCACAAGGTGCTGCCCGCGCACGCAACCTTCAAGCACATCGTGCTGCTTACAGACGGCATTTCCGAAGAGGGCGATAGTCTCGATTTGTCCAAGGAAGCGGCCTCCCAGCACGTCACCATCTCGACTGTCGGCTTGGGCCAGGATGTGAACCGGGCGTATCTCGAAAAGGTGGCTTCGGTCGCCGGCGGCAAGTCGTACTTCTTGAATGAGCCGGCCGGCCTGGAGCAAATCGTTCTCAAGGACGTGATGGAGCACACAGGCTCCACGGCCGTGGAGAAGACTTTAAACCCGGTCGTCGCCAAGAATACCGAGATCCTGGACGGCGTCGGCATCGAAACCGCTCCGCCGCTGAAAGGCTACGTTCGCTTCATTAGCAAGCCCGGCTCGGATACGATCCTGAAAGTGGAGGAAAGCGATCCGCTGCTGGTGCGCTGGCAATATGGGCTGGGCCGCGCCGTGGTTTTTACCTCCGATGCGAAGAGCCGCTGGGCCGCGGATTGGGTCACATGGAAAGGCTTCGACAAGTTTTGGACCAACACCATGCGCGATCTTTTGCCGCACACCGAGAGCAGCGAAGCCAAAGCCGAATACGATAGCGCAAGCGGCGACCTGGTGGTGAATTATCATCTCGGTGGCGACGTTGAAGATCCCGCGACGCTGCCCAGCATTTTCGTTCTCGGCCCCAACGGATTCCGCCATCCGGTGCCGGTGGTCCAACTCGCCGGCAAGTCCTATCGCGGAAGGATTCACATCGGCGATTTGCAAGGCCTCTTCCGCGTCCGGCCGCTCGAGGACTCGCGCGCTTTTCCCGAGATCGGCTTCTATCAGCCTGAACAAGAGCTGCTCGAGTACGGATCAAATGAATTCCTGCTGCGGTCGGTTTCGCGATTCACCGGCGGCCGGTTCAATCCCGAACCGAAGCAGGTATTCGACTCGGGCGGCCGCTCTCAATCATCCACGCTGCGGCTGTGGCCGATACTACTGGGTCTCGCGGTCGCGCTCAATCTGGCGGAGCTGCTGATGCGGAAAGCTCCACTACAGTTTCGAGGTGGAATGTTTGGGGGAAAAGGTCAACCAGCGTAATCTTCTCGATGCGGTAGTTTGAGACCAGCAGCGCTTGTAGATCCCGAGCCAAGGTCGCGGGATCGCACGAAACAATGGTCAGACGCGGCGCGTGAATCCGTGCCAGTTCCTTCACAACGAATTTGCCCAAACCGGCGCGCGGCGGATCGGCGAGGATGAAATCGGGCGTTTCCTGGACGCCTGTGAGGTAGTCTTCGACATTGGCGTTCACGGCAGCTTGCGTGAAGTTATGCGCCAAGTCGCGTAAGCCGCTGCTGCTCGATTCGACGGCCGTAACTTTGCCGAATCGTTCGGCCAGTTTCACCGCGAAGAGTCCAACGCCGGCGTAGAGATCGACGGACCATTCGCCGCGTGCGTCGCCCAGCGCGCATTCCACCAGCCGATCGATCAGAAACCGGTTCACTTGAAAGAAGGAATTACGACTGACTTGGAAACCGCCATACTCGATCGGCGTTGTTATGCCAAGTGAGGCGAGCGAGGTTAGAGCTTGGCGTGGGACGCGGTCGACAACATTTACCTGTACCTCTGTTTCATTGGTGAAGAGCTCAAGCGCGGTGCTTGCCTGTCCGGCTTCGATCTTGCCAATAGTCTCATTGAGCTTAGGTGAAGCGATGGGGCAGTGGTCAATTGCGCAGAGATCCCGCGAACCTTGCGCGAAATAGCCGACTTTGCCGCCTTGGATGTGAAGCTGGACGCGGTTGCGATATTGCCACGGTTCGCCTGAGATGACGCCGATCTCGCCCGGGAATTCGATTTTGCCGACACGTCGCATTGCCTCGCGCAGGATCTCGCGCTTCTGCTCCAACTGGAACGAATAATCCATGTGCTGGTATTGGCAGCCTCCGCAGCGCTGGAAATACGGGCAACCAGGCGCGACGCGGGAGGGCGATGGCTGCAGCACCTCGATCAAGCGGCCGCGCCAGAGATCGTTCTTCGCGCGCTCGATTTCCACACGCACCACTTCACCCGGCAGCACGAAGGGCGTGAGCACCACTTTGCCCTCCAGACGTGACAGTCCTTCGCCGCCATAGACCAGCTTCTCGATCGTTAGAGTTTCTTCTGTAGGCAAGCGAAAGGGTACCATGAATGTTCGAACATGAAAGCACGAGTGTTTTCCGGCGTTCAGCCAACCGGCAATTTGCATATTGGAAACTATCTGGGGGCGCTGAAGAATTGGGTTGAGATTCAGGGCAATTACGAGAGCATCTTCGGTATCGTCGATCTGCACGCCATCACGATCTATCAGGAGCCGGCCGAGCTCCGCTTGAAGATCCTGGAGACGGCTGCGCTGTTCCTGGCGGCGGGCATCGACCCGAAGCACTCGACCATCGTTGTGCAGTCGTCGGTGCCCGAGCACGCCGAACTCGCGTGGATGCTGACCTGCGTCACGCCGGTAGGCTGGCTGGAACGGATGACGCAGTACAAAGCCAAGTCGCAGGCGCAGGAAACGGTCGGCGACGGGCTGCTGCAATATCCCGTTTTGATGACCGCGGACATTCTGGTTTATCAAGCCGCCCTTGTTCCAGTTGGTGAGGACCAGGCGCAGCACCTTGAGTTGGCGCGGGATATCGCGCAGAGATTCAACTCTGTGTACGGCGACACATTTGTTATGCCAGGCACAAGCCTCCCGTTGGCAGGTGCGCGAGTGATGGGGCTCGACGATCCGACGAAGAAGATGAGCAAGTCTGCGGCTGGTTCTGGCCATGCGATTGGTTTATTGGATGCTCCGGAGGTGGCGCGAAAAAAGATTATGCGCGCAACAACGGATTCTCAGCCTGCCGTCGACTTTGAGAATCTCAGTCCCGGCGTTCTCAATCTGATCGACATCAGCAAGGGTTTTATGGGCTGGGGAGCTCAGCAGGCGGCCGCCGAGTTCAACGGGTTGCGCTACGGCGACCTGAAGAAGAAAGTAGCCGATATAGTTGTATCTCACTTGGAGCCGCTGCAAAAGCGCTACGCCGAGATCATGAACGAGCCGGGCTATCTCGCGGGCGTGCTCAAGGAAGGCGCGGAGCGGGTTTCGCCGATCGCGAAATCCACCGTTCAATTGGTCAAGCAACGGATGGGTTTGTATTGAGCCCTTTATTAGTGGAAGTCGTGTGATGGCACGGCTTCCTCGGCTACGTCTAGCGGCTCGAAATGCGCAGCCCGCACGGTGTAGACGTTGTCGATGTTCTGCATCTCGCCATCGACAACCAGATACGAATTGTTGAGGATGGTTTTGCGCTCGCGATCGAAGACGTCGGGCATTACTACTGCATTCGAAACGCCGGTTTCGTCTTCGATGCTCAGGAACAGCAACCCTTTGGCAGTGCCTGGACGCTGGCGGCAGATAATGCATCCGGCAGTTCGAACCACGCTGCCGTTGCGCACGAACTTCAACTGCGACGCAGGCGTGACGCCGAGGGCATCAAGCTTTTCGCGATGAAACGCCATCGGATGCTTGCCGATGGTTAAGTGGGTCTGGCGAAAGTCGGAGTTTAAGCGTTCGCTGGCATTCATGGGCGCGAGCGGCGCGGGATTGGGGATTAGGGATTGGGGGTTGGCAAAAAGTGGGCCGGTGGGTCGCATTGCGAGTTCGGAATCCCAGAGCGCGGCACGGCGATGCGTAGGCGAAGCGGTGATGAAATTGAGCGCGCCGATTTCGCTCAACTTCCGCAATTCGTCTTTGCGAAGCTCAGGGACGCGGTCCACTAAATCCTGGATGCTCGCGAACGGCGATTCGGCACGAGCGGCGATAATCGAGCGTGCGGGTTGCTCGCGCAATCCCTTGACGTAATTCAGTCCCAGGCGAACGCGTCGCTCTCCGTTTTCTTCCTCGATAGTACACAGCCAATCCGATCGAGTGACATCGATGGGATTGAAATGCTGGCCGTGGCGCTGCGCGTCCTTGACCAATGTGGCCGGCGCGTAGAAGCCCATCGGCTGATTATTCAAGATCGCGGCGGTGAAGGCGGCCAGGTAGCGGCATTTCAAATACGCGCTGGCGTAGGCGATCAAAGCGAAGCTCGCGGCGTGCGATTCGGGGAACCCGTACAGCGCGAATGCGGTGATGGATTTGACGATGGCGTCTTGCTGCTTGCCGATGATGCCTTTGCGCTGCATCCCATCGCGCAGCCGGGTCTCGATGTCGTGCATACGAGCTTCGGAGCGTTTGAATCCCATGGCGCGGCGCAGCTCTTCGGCTTCGCCTCCCGAAAATCCTGCCACGATCATCGCCATACGGAGCAACTGCTCTTGAAACAGACGGGACCCCCAAAGTCCGACGTAGCACGGGTTCGAGCGATGGATGCAGGCATTCGGCTTTTTCGCGGCCCTGTCGGCGGCGCAGAAACGGGTTCAACATTTGACCAACGATAGGGCCGGGACGGATGATGGCGACTTGCACCACGATGTCGTAGAAGCGCTCGGGCCGCAGACGAGGAAGGCACGACATTTGCGCGCGGCTTTCCACTTGAAACATTCCGATGGTGTCGGCATTGCACAGCGCTTCATAAACCAACTTGTCGCTTTGCGGCAAATGCGCGAGGTCCACTTCTTCGCGATAGGCGCTGCGAATGAGCTGGATGGATTCTTCGAGCACGGCCATCATGCCGAGTCCCAGCAAATCCACTTTGACGATCCCCATGTCGGCGCAATCTTCCTTGTCCCACTGGATGACGACGCGGCCGGGCATGGTGGCAGGTTCGAGCGGAACGACGGAATCCAATTGGCCTTCGCAAATCACCATGCCGCCGGAGTGCTGGCCGAGATGTCGCGGCAGATCTTGGATGGTCATGTAAAGATCCAGGAACTTTCCAATCAGCGGATGTTTATCGGGTGAGAAGCCGGCTTCGCGGAACTGGCGCTCGGCCGTTTCCTTAGGATCAACCCAACCCCATGCCGGAACCAGCGCCGAGATACGCGCGAGATCCGATTCGGGGAAGCCCAGCACTTTGCCGATATCGCGCACTGCGGAGCGGCCGCGATAGGTGATGATATTGGCGGTCATGGCAGCGCCGAGCTGGCCGTAGCGTTGGTAGACGTACTGGATGGCGCGCTCGCGCTGATCGCCGCTGGGAAGATCGAGATCGATGTCCGGCCACTCGCCGCGCTCTTCAGATAGAAAACGCTCGAACAGCAATTCCATCTCGACCGCGTCGATCGCCGTGATGCCGAGCGAATAGCAGACCGCGCTGTTGGCGGCCGATCCGCGGCCTTGCACCAGGATGTTCTGTTTGCGGCAGAACTCGACGATGTCCCAGACGATCAGGAAATAGCCGGCGAGGTCGAGCTTTTCGATGAGCGCGAGCTCGTGATCGATCTGGCGGCGGGCGTGGCGGCGCAGATCGGCGGACTTGTGGTGATAGCGATTCATCGCGCCTTCCTCCACGCGTTTTCGAAGGAACGAGTTCATCGTGTCACCCGGAGGAGTGGGATAGCGGGGAAATTGATAGCCGAGATCGGCGAGTGTGAATTGCAGCCGGTCGGAGAGCGCTTTGGTGTTGGCGAGGGCTTCGGGGAGGTCGGCGAAGAGGCAAGACATTTCTTGCGCGCTTTTCAGATACCGTTCGGAATTGATGGAGAGCAAACGGCCGGCATCGTGAATGGTTGTTTTGTGGCGGACGCAGGTGAGCACATCGAGCGCTTCGCGCGATTCGGGCGTGGCGTGGCTCACGCCGTTGGTGGCGACGAGCGGCAAGCGGTGAATCCGAGCGAAATCGATCAGCGCTTGATTGTGCGCTTCTTCGGCACGATTGTAGTGGCGCTGGAGTTCGACAAAGATGTTCCTGGCTCCGAATAGTTCGAGGAAGCGGGGATCGGGCCGGGAAGCCAGGCAGACCAGGCCTTTGGAGAACTCGGCAAATTCTTCAGGGGCTGCCGCGCCCTCACCTTTTTTCGCGCGCATCTTCATGCGGGTAATTAATCGGCACAGGTTCTGATAGCCGGTGCGATTTTCAGCCAGCAGCGGATAACGGTGACCGTCGGTGCAGGTGATTTCAGCGCCGATGTGCGCGCGGAGGCTAGCCTTTTTCGCGGCCATGTGGAAGCGGGCAGCGCCGGAGATGTTATCGCGGTCGAGGATCGCGAGGGCAGGGAAGTCGAGTGCGGCGGCGCGGGCCACCAGCTCTTCCGGGACTGACGAGCCCTCCAGAAAACTGAACGCGCTGCGGGCGTGGAGTTCGACGTATGCGCTAGTCATAGCTGCCTTCGATGAACCAGTTGGGATCGGAGTAAATGCGGTAGAAAGCCCCGTTCGAGAGCGCGATGTCCCATTCATCGCGATTCCAAACGGTGTTGGTCCACCAATCGCCCGAGCTTCGCCAGGGACCGGCGGCGTTGAGCACTTTTCCGTGAATGCCGGGAGCGGAAATGCGGGCCGGGCGATCGTTGACGAGGTCAATCGTTGCCGGTAGCGGCGGTCGGAAATAACGTAACGCTGGGGTTGGGGGTTGGGGATTGGGGATTGGTTATTTGCGGTTGTGCGTTAACGAGGTGGAAGGGATGAGGATGGTGGGTGTTTAGGAGCTCGGGGATGCCGACATTGTTTTCGCCGACGATGCCGCGGATGCGGGCGAGCGTCAGTTCTAGTTTGTCGGGCGCGGGGGTGACCGGGAGAAAGATTCCGGTTTGCACGGTGCGCGGGTGTACTGGTTTGAGCGAGAGAGTGAGAGCAATGGTGGGCGCCGTCGGCGGATGCGCTTCCAGATCCATTTGAAGAAGCTTCAAAAGCGATTTGCTTTCGCGCATGGGGACGGGGAGGCGCAGTGTTCGGACGTGTTCGGCATGTTCTTCCAACTCCAGGCAGATGGTCACCTCGTTGGCCGCCATGGCATTGGAAAGGAGACGGGCGCATTGATCGTTGAGCAGACGCGCGATCAGAAACAGCAGTGGTTCGAGCAGGCTGACCGGATGATCGAGCTGGATGCGATCTTCATACGTAGTTTCCGGCTGGAATATTTTGAGCGGCCGATGGATGACGCCGCGGGCCAATTGCTGGAGGTAGACACCGGCGGATCCAAAGCGCTCGGCCAAGCCGGTCTCTGGCAGTTGCGCCAGTTGCTCGATCGTATAAATGCCCCAGCTATCGAAGACCTGCGCCATTTCATCGGTGATAGGGAGTGTGGCGACATCGAGATCATTGAGATTGGGCGCGACAGTGACGCCTCTGAAATTGCGCGCGGCGATGATGGCGGCGTCGGCGGTTTCGGCGATCGCGATATTAACGCCTTCTCCTGCGTGCCGCGCAATGGCTTGGGCGATTTGCTGGGGCGTCCCATGCAGACGCCTCAGACCATCGATGCGGAAGACCACGGTGTCGGGCGCCGTTTGTTCGAACGACGGTGAAAAGGCAGCTGCGGTTTGAGCTAGATCAGAAGTCCCGTGAATACAGGCGAACATCATAAAATGGCCCTCGCTTTGAATTGCGCCGTGGCGGGTCGCACGGGTTTGCGCGAGTGAGCTTCCAGCTCCACTCCACGCAAGAGCGAAAAGCCCGGAGCGCCTCGCCAAGCGGTTCTTTTGCGCTGCATATCGAGCATCAGCGAAGCGCAGGATTTGGCAATTGGTTCTTTTTCAGCCAGCGCGAGAATCGTCGGCGTGTTTTCGATGGCGCGGCGGAATCGATACCAATAGGAGATCGGGATGCGGTTGGAAATGCGCGGGTTGACCTGGCAGAGGTCGAGCACGATGGCGCCGAATCCGCCGGCATGGAGCAGGTAATCGGCGGCTTTGAGCGCATGCCCGGCGTTATGGCCGCAACGGATCCAGACCAGCTGCGAGAGAGCTACGCCGGCTGCGGCTGCCGATACGGGATCGAAAGAATCGTCTGTGTCGACGTAAGCGCAGATTTCAAGCTGGGCGGTGGATGCGGCCAGCAGAGAATGAACCAGCGTGGTGCGGCCGGAGCTTTCCGGGCCGAGGATCTCCGAGATGGCGCCTCGCGGGAAGCCCTCCGTCTGACCCTGGGTGAGCAGGGCATCGAGCGACGCGATGCCGGTGGGGAGGCATTCCCGGATTTTCGCGTCCGGGCGCAGTCCAAGCGTAGTGATACGAGCGGCGTTTGGGTTCATGCAGTTTCGCCCTTTCTTCGCCATTCATATTTTGCTCAGTTGGAGAGAAGTTGTCAAGAGTACTGGGCGGCGTCAGCCTGGACAAATGACCAGGGCGTAGCATCATGAGTTGCGCATTAGGAGAAATCGCCTTGTCCAAAGAGACCAGCAAGCTTCCGGAAGTATTTGAAAAAAAGGAACAACAGATCACAGACCAATGGGTGGAACAGCAGCAGGACACAGGGTTGGGATTCGCGACGAACTCTGTCTGCAGCGCTGAAAAAAATGGCTGCTTCAGGGAGAAAACGAAGGATGCCGTTTCCCTGGGCGAGTAACCGTCCTTGGCCCGGCGGGCCGACAAATCAGTCAGAAAGTCGCGTACACTGTCCCACTCCGGTCCAGAAGTCCCGCTGCCTGAGTTTTGCCGCAAAGCTCCCTTCAGCGAACGGATGAACTCGCGGGATTGCCGGTTAGCTTCCTCGCGTTCGGCAGCGGTAAGTTTCCGCCCAGCAATCCATCTTCGAGGTGTTCCAACGTTTGCACGGCAGGGACATCCCTGGGACGGGTGTCGGCCTGGCGCTGGCTCAAAAGATCGTCCAGACCAATGCTGGAAGAATTTGGGTGGAATCGCAGCCAGGCGCAGGATCCACGTTCTACTTCACGATTCCCGCCGAAGCCGCGGCGGCGGTTCAAACGGCGCTGTAGTTCTTAGCGATCACTGTTAACGGATGCGATGCTTCGACAGCTTATAGTAACTCATGTGTTACCATAAACGATGATCGAGGTTCGGGAATATCTTGAGCCCAAGGGTGGTAGCCCTTACGCGGCCTGGTTCGCTCGTCTAGACCCGACCGCTGCGGCCAAAGTTGCAACAGCCCTAATCAGGCTTGCCGCGGGTAATTTCTCGAATGTTAAAGGCGTCGGTTCCGGCGTATTCGAGTACAAAATCGACTTCGGGCCCGGTTACCGGGTCTATTTCGGCAAGGACGGAGAGCAGTTAGTGATTCTGCTGGGTGGTGGGATTAAGAAGCGGCAGGAGCGCGATATACACGCCGCTCTTTCCAACTGGCAGGACTACAAACGGAGAAAGAAGGAGGACAATGATGGCCCTGACAAGAGACTTTAAAGAGACAATCCTTGCCCGTGCCGCACGTGACTCGAGGTTTCGCAGGGAGCTTCTCCGCGAAGGCATTGAGTCCATGCTCACGGGCGATGTCGCCACCGCCAAGACCATTCTGCGGGATTACATCAACGCGACCGTCGGTTTTGCCGAACTCGCGGAAGCCACGCACATCCCATCCAAAAGCTTGATGCGCATGCTCGGTCCTGCGGGCAACCCGCGCGCCGACAATCTGTTTGTGGTTGTCAGTTTTCTTCAGCGCCGCGAGGGTGTGAGTTTTCGGCTGAAGGCAGCGACAAAGTAAAAGTCTTCCGTTGCTATTGAACGAGAATCACCAAAGAGTCCGGATTGGGTACTGCGAAATCAGTTCGTCGGGCGTCAACACGGTAAAGCCGTTCACCACGGCTTGGCAGATCAGCATGCGGTCAAAAGGATCGCGGTGCAGTTTTGGAATTTTGGGCAGGTAAAGAACATCTTCTTCCGTCAACGGAAGAGCCGTGATCCCATGAGCTTCTCGTTGAGATGGAACGAACTGGATGGGTGGGGCCGGCAGCCGAAGCGTTCCTAACGAGTGCTTGACCGCGATCTCCCAGGATGAGACAACGCTCAAGAACACGTCGTTGGCCGGATCGCTGAACCATTGCGCCGCGTGTTTCGACAGCCGAGAGGAACCAGTCACGATCCAGAGGAATGTGCAAGTATCGAGCACCGATGTCACGACTTGCCTTCAAATGCATCCAACAAATCCTCCGGCAACGGCTTGAAGAACGACTTTGTGATTTTGAGCTTGTTCTTTGCAAGACCGATCGGCCGCTTGATTTTTCTCGCCGGAGCCACTGCGCGAATTTCAGCCACGGGCGTATTGCGTTTGCACAGGAGGATGGTTTCTCCTTCCGCCAGCCGATCCAGGTACTTCGAAAGATGGGTTTTGGCTTGATGCACATTCAGCCGGATCACGGTTCATTATTGAACTGAGGAGTGAACTAAGTCAAAAACTAGGCTGGTTAGCCGTCGTATGTCATTCCGACAAAGATGATCTGTAGTTTGAACAGGTCTAAGAGCAGTCGGCAACGTTTTTCGAAATTGGTCTCACCGGCAAACTCGCGATACATTGCAGTAAACTCCTCTTTCAGGGCAGCCCTTGATGTTACGCGCTGGGGGAGTGTGCTTCTGGTCGCTCCCATCGTCATCCTGTAGGCCTGAGATAAAGAGGTAAATGAATCAATGCCAGAAAATATCGATTCACCCCAATACTGTAAGCTATGGTCGTTTACTGAATCGATGTCTACACGCTGTAAACACTGAAAGAATTCCACGGTCAGCCTTATCACGCAGCGTAAGGCATCCAATTGTGAGTCCAAGAAGTGTGATGCTCCCTCCACCATGGAGGCCTGAATTGCGTCCACCTCTGCGCGTGGGTAATCTTCCGACAAATCCCCCAGCAATGGATGGTCTTCCATGTACTTCGCCAACGCGGGATGTTGTTTTAGGAAGTCCTTCAATGAAAAGGGTTCCATAGAATTACGATGCCAATCATACTCATCTTATCGGCGGGATAAACGGCAGCTGCCGCGCGAACAGCCAGCACAGGAAAAACACAATGGGAGCTTGCACCATCACTTGCAGCAATCCATAACCCACCAGATCGCGGGCGCGCAGCCGTAAGATCCCGAGCAGCGGAAGCATGAAGAACGGGTTGATCATGTTGGGCAGCGCTTCGGATGCATTGTAAATCTGCACCACCCATCCCAGGTTCACACGATGCTCGATGGCCGCCTGGAGAACATACGGCGCCTCGATGATCCACTTGCTGCCGCCAGACGGAATGAAGACGCCGAGGGTCGCCGAATAAAGTGCCACCAGCAACGCAAAGGTGTCGTGCGTGCTGGCGGATGTCAGCAGCCGGGCGGCTTTGTCGGAGAGTCCAGTGCCGACGATCATTCCGAAGATCACCGCGTACAAAGGAAACTGGATGATGACGCCGGCGGTGCCGGGCACGGCTTCCATCACCGCGCGAAGGAAGCGCTTGGGACGCCATTGCAGCAGCAGGCCGGCGGTGATAAAGATCAGATTGAAGGTGTTCAGGTCGAGCGCCGCGAGAGCGCCCTGGGGCGACGTGCGGAAGACATCCACCAAATAGACGGAGAGCATCGCGACAACCAGGATGGTCAGCAGCGGACTGTATTCCAGCCATTCGCCGGGCTCGGTCCTGGGCTCGAGCTTCAATTGGAACGGCTCCCACTGTAGTCCATAAGACTCGGCGGTTCGCGCTTTCGCCGCGGCGGGCGCGGATAGGTAAGCGACGCACACGCCGGTCACAATGAGCACTGCGGTGGTCACCAGGCTGGGCCAGAGGAAGATGGTGCTGGTGAGCGGAATGAGGCCGCTGATGCCGAACAGTTTGGGAGGGATCGCGCTTCTGGTGGCCATCAGCATCGCGGCGGAGGAGGAAAGCCCGAGAGCCCATACCGTGCCTCCGCCGAGATAAGCGGCGGCGCCGGCGGCGCGATAGTCCAGGCCTTTGATGCGCTGGGTGAGCTGGCGGACGAACAGCCCGCTCAAGATGGGACTCATGCCCCAGGAAATTAGCGACGTGAGTTGTGGAGAAGAGAGCCACCAGCGCGATGGCCTGCCGCGGGGTCTTGGGAACATCGGCTAATTTTTGCATGGCTCGCTGGACCAAGGGAGTGGAAGCGACCACGTAGCCGCCAATGATGATCATCACCATTTGCATGGTGAAGGGGATCAGCGACCAAAAGCCCTTGCCGCCCTGGACGGCCAAGTCGAGCGGCTTTTCGCCGGCGGCGAGTCCGATCAGGAAGACGACAACGATGCCGGCTAGCGCGAACACCAGCGGATCGGGGAACCAGCGTTCGCTCCAATTGGAGAGCGCGACGCCGGCGCGCGCTAGGCGAGTTTGCTGTGTCAAGCTTCGCCGCGCGACCACTTGACGACATCAAAGCTGTCAGGCACGCGGATAAAGATATTGGTGACGGGTGATAGAATGCGCGTGATGTGTCCCTTGCCTTGCAGGTCCTCGAGGAACACGATGTCGCCCGCGTGGATGGCATGTTTTTTGCCATCTGATACCTCCACTTCGATCTCGCCGGACATCGAAATCGAAAACTGCCGCCCGGGCGTCCGATGCCAATCCTCGACAGAACTCGCCGTGTAATCGGCGTAAATCAATCCGGTCGCGGCCGCCGTCTCCGTGCGGCGAGTTTTGCCGGGCTTGGTAGCGATAGGTAGCTCCTGAATGTGCGAATTGCCATCGGCGTCGGCATAAATGCGCAGAATGCGTTTGCCGCCGGCCGGTTCTTCCGCACCAGCCACACCTAATGCCCCCGCGATGGCCGCGATCCCGCCCAGACTCAGTAATTCACGCCGTTCCATGGTTGTTCTCCCGGGGCTCATTCTATCAATCCATCAGCCGCGATGCCACGCGGCAGCTCTGTTCGAAATAGTGCCCCAGCTCGGGCGAGGCCGCGCAGAGCGCGCGTAATTGCCTGGGGAGTTCGCGCGGTTCCGGGTAAGCGCGCCGGCCGCCCTTGAGAAACGAACGAAGCGTGCGAGTGATTTGCCGTTCCAGCAATGTCGCCGAAAGTCCCGACGGGATACCGGAGTGATGCAACGATTCGAACGCAACGCGGAGTAAGGCAAACAGCAAGCTGTCCGGTGCAAGTGAGCGCTGCCAAATAGTAGGGCTTGAGGGGGCGCTCGATGGCCAGGACGCGACGGTCGCGATGTTCCACCAAGCGTTTTGACTCACGGATGGCCAGTGTATCGCCCTCCACCAAATAACGCTGGTCGTCGAAGCCGGGAATCGGACTGATGGATCCCACGGAAGCGCCGTGCGTGGAAAGATCGCGCAGCGCGCCGCTGTCCAGCCAAGTGCTGCACAACACGACCGCTTTACCGCGCCACGAGATTCCGGATGATAGCATCTCGGACACCACTTGCGAGATGTTCTCCTCCGGTACGCAAACCAGGATGAGAACGCAGGATTCGAATTCCGCGTAATCCTTCACAGGATGGCCGGCCTGCAGCATATTGGCAATACGGCTGGCCAGGCGATAGGAGGCCGATTTCACGGGGCCGAGGCGCTCTGATAGCCACCAGAAGCGAGTCAGCGGAGAGTCGGTGAGCCTACCCGTGCCGATCAGGCCCACCGACTGGGCTTTCTTCATGAAGTCCGAGTGATTTTAGCATCTTTATGCGGTCGCGAAGTTGGGCAGCCTTCTCAAACTCGAATCTTTTCGCGGCATCGCGCATGCTTTCTTCCAACTCAGCGATGAATTTATCGCGTTGCTCCGGTGTTAGATCTTCGGCGGGATCTTCGGGCTCGATCGGGATAGTGACGTAGTCGCCCTCGGCGATTCGCACCAGGCTCATGTCGATGGGCTTGATGATGGACTGCGGCGTGATGTTGTTCTCGATGTTGTACTGTTCCTGGATGGTGCGGCGGCGATTGGTTTCATCGATGGCGCGCTTCATGCTGGCGGTATAGACATCGGCGTAAAGCACGGCGCGGCCGTTGAGATGGCGGGCGGCGCGGCCCATGGTTTGGATCAGCGATCCGGAGGAACGCAGAAAGCCTTCCTTATCGGCATCCAGAATGGCGACCAGCGAGACTTCGGGCAGGTCCAAGCCTTCGCGCAGTAGATTGACGCCGACCAATACGTCGAGCTCGCCGCGCCGCAAATCGCGCAGGATTTTCATGCGATCGAGCGCGCCAATCTCAGAGTGCAGATAGGCGCACTTTACGCCGACCTCGCCGTAGTATTCGGAAAGATCCTCAGCCATGCGCTTGGTTAAGGTAGTGACGAGCACCCGCTCGTTCTGTTCGGTTCGCTTGCGGATCTCGTGCAGCAGGTCGTCCACCTGGCCCTTGATGGGGCGCACATCGATCTGGGGATCGATCAGGCCGGTGGGACGGATGATCTGCTCGACCACTACGCCGGCGGATTTGGTGAGTTCATATGGACCGGGCGTAGCCGAGACATACAGTACTTGGTTCACGCGATTCTCGAACTCTTCAAACGTTAGCGGGCGGTTGTCCATGGCGCTGGGCAGGCGGAAGCCGAAATTCACCAGCACCTGTTTGCGCGAGCGGTCGCCGTGATACATGCCCTGCAATTGGGGGATGGTTTGGTGGCTTTCGTCGATGAACAGCAGATGATCGTTGGGAAGATAGTCGAGTAACGTCGGTGGGGCTTCGCCGGGCAGGCGTCCGGAGAAATGGCGCGAGTAGTTTTCGATGCCGTGGCAATAGCCGATCTGGCGGATCATTTCGAGATCGAACATGGTGCGCTGGAAGAGGCGCTGGGCTTCGACGAGCTTTCCGCCGTTGTGAAGCTCTTTCTGCCACCATTCGAGCTCCGTCTCGATGCTACGGAGCGCGCTCTCGCGAGATTCGGGCGTCATCACGTAATGCGTTTTGGGATAGATGGGGAGACGCAGGTAGGTCTGGCGCACCTGGCCGAGCATCGGATCGATTTGGCTGAGGCTGTCGATCTCGTCGCCAAAGAGCTCGATGCGATAGGCGTGGTCGTCGTAGGTGGGGAAGACTTCGATGACGTCGCCGCGAACGCGAAACGTTCCGCGTGTGAAGCTGCTGTCATTGCGCTCGTACAAAATTTCCACCAGGCGCGTGAGGATCTGCTGGCGTGAGATCTTCTGGCCCTTTTCGAGCATCAGCAACATGCCGTAATAGGCTTCGGGCGAGCCGAGGCCGTAGATGCAACTGACGCTGGCGACGATGACGCAGTCACGCCGCTCGAATAGCGAACGTGTGGCGGAGAGGCGGAGCTTGTCGAGTTCGTCGTTGATGGTGGCTTCTTTTTCGATGTAGATGTCGCCGGAGGGCAGGTAGGCTTCGGGCTGATAGTAGTCGTAATAGCTGACGAAGTATTCGACGGCGTTGGAAGGGAAGAATGTTCTGAACTCGTGATAGAGCTGTGCGGCGAGTGTTTTATTGTGAGCGAGGACCAGCGCGGGCCGGCCGGTTTTTTCGATCAACTGGGCCATGGTGTAGGTTTTGCCGGAGCCGGTGACGCCGAGCAACGTTTGATGTTTTTCGCCGTCCAGCAGGCCGCGGAAGAGTTGGTCGATGGCGGCGGCTTGATCGCCGCGGGGGCGGTAGTCAACGCCCAGATGAAAGGCCATGGTTCTAGGATAGTTGTTAGTGGCTGGTTGTTGGTGGCTGGTTGTTGGTGGCTGGTTGTTGGTAGCGCACTCCCGCTGACGCTCAATTAATCCACGCGTGGAGGTATGATGAATATCCATGCGACTGTGGCACACGATCAATGACGAGCCGTCTGCTCGTCGAGCAGTTGAACACGCAGCGCGAATTACCACTATCTGGGCTGTCATAAACGCAGGTGTCGGGATAATATCGATCATGTCCGGCTCGAGAATCACAGAGCGAGACCCACTGAGGTGGCAAGGCAGTGTGATTGACAACGGTGGGCAGAGCGTTTCGGGGTACGCCTTTCTCTTTGTTGGCATTCTTTTCGGAATGGTCGCTTGGAAGATGCGGCGCATGTCTCTGCCTTGGACGTTTGGAGGTCTCATTTTGGCGGCGATCACTCTATTAGCGGACTTAGCGGCGACGCCGTCTCCGATCGCGCTGATCGCCCACGCGCTTGTGATCCTCTTTTTCATCAATGCTGTTAGAGCAACAGTTGTGTTCCAACGCCTGCAATCCTCCCAGCCGCCAATAGCAGACGCACAGATTTAGCGCACCGCCTAGTGGCTGGCGGCGGAAGAGGTACGATGTTGAAAGAGGCACGATGACGATCACAGTGGAGCTTCCACCGGAAGCTGAGGCGAACCTGGCTGCCCAAGCAAAAGCTCGCGGTCTCTCGCTTGATGCCTTCCTCCGAAGCATCATCGCGACTCAAGCCGCTGCTATGGAGTCAGTGAAATCGGCTCAGGCGCTCCCGAGTGAAGGAGAAGATCTAGACCGGGCGATCGACGAGCTTTTCGATACGGTTCAGGTCCCGCCCGGAGTAGGCAAGGGGGCGATGCGGCGTGAGAACTGGTATCGATGATTGCAGTCGACACCAACGTGTTGATTGGTGCGATTCAGACTTTTGACCTTCAATTGCGCGCAACCGCGCGCCGTGCGGTGAAGTCTCTTTTTCGTCAGGGTGAGCAGCTCCTGTGCTTTCCACAGAACCTTGTCGAATTCTGGAACGCGTCGACGCGACCGGCGAACGCAAATGGTCTCGGATTTTCTCCTGAGCAGGCAGCCCGATACGTGGATCGCTTTCAGACGCTATTGCGACTCCTCCCCGAGACGCCGGAAGTTTTCCCGACTTGGCGCAAACTCGTGCTTGAGCACCGAGTCTCAGGGATTCAGGTCCACGATGCCCGAATCGTTGCGGCAATGAGCGTTCATCAGGTCAATAAGATCCTAAGTTTCGACCTCGCTGACTTCACTCGTTACGCGGGCATCACCGTCGTTCATCCCGAGGAAGTAACGTAGCGATCACCAGCTGGAACAACGCTACTGCTTCGCGGCTTCCTTCTGCGGCTGGAACTCAGTGGCCAAGCGCTGGGCTTCGGCAATTTGGCCGGCCTTGAGTTTCTTGGCGAGCAGATCGCGTTGTGTGACGCATCCTGCGTTGCCCTTGGCGGCGCAGATATTCAGCCACTTGTACGCTTGAACGTAGTCGCGCTTTACGCCTTGGCCTGTCCCGTACATGGCGCCCAGGTTGTGCTGGGCCGGAGCGTAGTCCTGTTCCGCAGCCCGCCGGAACCAATTGACGGCTTCGGCATAGCTCTGCGGAACACCATGGCCATCCAGATAGAGGAGGCCAAGATTGAACTGGCATCCGGGGTCGCCTTCCTCTGCCTCGGGACGCCATTCCTTGGCGGCGGTGGTGTAATCGCCCTTCTGAAACGCATCCAGCCCGGCTTGGAAGTCGGCCAAGGCGGGAAGCACGGTAATCAAAGCTAAGAGCGACGTCAGAGTTGGGACTAGCGACAGTTTTCGCATGGAGAGGCTCCCATCAGTATTGAAGCACATGCAGATGATTTGGTTTCGCGGTTCACTCGGGCTCCAGCAGAAAGCGTGTGGATTCTTCCAGGAAATGATCCAGGCGATCGTGATGCACCCAGTGCCCGGCGCCGGGAACCTTCACCAGGCGATGATTCTTGATTGCCGAGACGCGGCCGTCGGCCTCCGGATCGGGCAGCCAGCTTTCGAGTCCCCAAAAGAGCAGCACGGGGCAGGTGATTCGGGAGAATGTTGCGCTCAGGTCCTCGACGCTGTGGCCGAAAGGTGGGAGGCTGCGCACATAATTGTCGAACTTCCAGCTCAACGAGCCGTCGGCGTTCCAGTTGGTTGCATGCAACGTCAGGTGGCGCGCCACCTCATCGGACAGGTGCGGATTCGCTTCCTTCATCCGTTCGGCGGCCGCTTCCAGGCTTGGATAGCTGCGTGGATCGGGACGCTCCACGTTACGTAATTCCCCGATCTTCCGAACGTCTTCGATCCACGCGCGCAGGCGCTCGGGCGCGGGTTTGTGAATGCGATGCGAAGCGGGAAATCCGAGGCCCTCGATGGCGATCACCTTGCGCACCCGATCCGGGTACACGCCGGCGTAGACCAAAGTCAGAACACCGCCGAGCGAGTGCCCAATGACGTACAGCGGGCCGTCGCGGCTCAGCAAATCAACCAGAGTCGAGATATCGAGCACATGTTCAGGGATGCTATAGCTGGCCCCGGGCGCCCAGGCGCTGTTGCCGTGGCCGCGCAAATCCATGGCGTAGACGTGAAAGTGCTCACGGAGGGAGCGGGCCACCCAATCCCAATTGCGCGCGTGATCCAAGCCGCCGTGCACCAGGAGCAGCGCGGGCTTGCCTTCTTGTCCCCAGTCCCAGAACTGCAACTTCAGGCGATGGGAATAGTAATAGTGAGAGACCGGTTCCAATTCATCTATTGTAGACGGACCGCGCCGAAAGCCTCGCGGGCAACCGGCGCGCCGCGGAAGCCATCAGAAGGCGAAACGAACACCGATGGTCGGAGCAAAGTTGCTGTCGTTGAGATAGGGAACACCGGGGCCATGAGGAATGGCGATAGCCAGACCGCCGCCTACGTACGAATATGCAATTCCGGCAAAACCGTCGAAACGCGGCGTGAAGTGATGATCCGCATAGAGTGAAAACTCGTTGAGGGTACCCGCGCAGGAAGCGCGAAAACCGGCTTCGGGGGAGCACGTCGGCGGAAGACGGAAGTCGTTCTGCAGCTGATGATACCAGGCCACAGTGAGGTCGGTTTTCTTGTCGAGAGCGTATTTCACGCCCATCCACCAGATCTGCACGATCTTGGGAGAATCCAGATTGTTGTCTTCGACGCCGCTCAAGAGATAGCCGCCTTGGTCCAAGGCGCCAACGCCCAATGGGTTCGCCGGGTTAGTCTGGTGGATCCATTCGTAGCCGCCATAAAACTTGAACGGGTCCCATTGGTACTTGGCGGCAACCATGATGGCGGTGTTGTCGGTGACGATGCCATACAAGGTGCTGGTGGTTCCGATCACATTCGGCCCGTTGATCGGGTTTGTATTGATGCTGTTGGTGGTCGACTGATATGGCTGCGTTGGACTCTGCGGCCCCAGCAAGGGGTTCAATACGCTGATCGCGTCGTTGTAAGCTTGGTAGACGACGTCGATGGAGAACTTGCGGTACTCTCCGCCGATGTCGAATCCATAGGCGTTATTGTGCGCCGATTCCGGCGTACAGTTGGCGGCAGTCCAGGTTGATAAGGGCGAGTAGCAGCCGCCGGAGCCATCGGCGAATTTATACATCGCGCCGAAATGGCCCGGGCCAAAGGTGAGGCGATACTTCATGGCGTCGTCCCAACGGCTGTCCTCGGTGTCGCCGCCGCCGGCCATCGTGCCGTTATACCCGATGTACGAAAAGGCATAACCGCCGCCTGCCGGATCGTATTGGAGCATCGCATCGGTACCGAGAGAGCGCTGACGACCGAAGGTGAACGTGCCGAAAGTCGTGGATGATACACCACCATAGTATTCGTCATTGAAGGGTTGGCCAGCGCGCGCACCGTCGATGGCCATCGAATAACTTTTCCTGGGGAGGCCGTTGTTGTTGAATTGGGTGGCTGACGCGTTGGCGAGCAGGCCGGAATTTGGATTGATGCCGGTAGAAGCGTTGAACACAACGGCCCAACCGGGCGCAAATTCTTCCCGGCCTCGGACGCCTAAACCCGTCTGCTGCAGGTTGTTCGGTGCGACCAGGAACCGATGTTGATAGCCGTTTCGGTTGACCAGAGATTCGCCCTCATAGTTAGAGCCATTTACCGGTAAGCCGTGGCTGACATAGCCGACGCCGACGTCATACGCACCATACGCTGTGATGCCGTGCCAAGTCAGCGTGCAATCGGTGGTGAGGAACTCCTTGCCGCTCGCGCAGGCGTCGGGGTTGCTCGACTTCATCTTAATGTCGGCCGTAGCCTCCTGACCGGCCGCCACGGTGATTCCCACGCGTGTTTCATCGGCGAATCCTGGTTTTGCCGCTCGAATCTCCCAGCGTCCCGAAGGCAAGCCGGACGTATGATAGTAGCCCCTTTCGTCGGTTGGGATGGTGCGCGATTCACCTGTGTCCACGTTCTTGATAGTCACCGCGACCCCGGGAAGGGGTGCGCCGGTTGGGTTCGTCACTACTCCCGAAAGGCTCGCTCCCGTTTGGGCCCACGCCGCCAACGCCCCTATCGCAAGACACAATACGGCCACACTTAGTTTGTGAGAGATCATAGCTAGACTGTCTTTTAAAGATGAAGCTGTCTTGTAAAAGAGATGCTAGCGCATTCCACAAATCGAAGCAAGCAAAATCAGCTCAATGCAGCTAGTGGGTTGTGCCCGCGTCCTTGAAGTTGAGCGCGAAGTACGGATAGGTGAAATTCGGCCCTTTTTCCATGATCATGAGATATTGGCCCGGAAAGATATGCGCCACTCCGACGCCGATGTTGACGTGCCGGTTGAGCTCATCCAGGTGTAGAAGTCGGCTTCGTTGCCGATGTGGTTGCCGGCGGTACCGAGTGTATTGCGGACGATAGAACCGCCTGAGGTGTTGTAGAGCGAGTCGGTAGCGCTGGCCAGCCAAAAATCCAGCCATTGGGCCGTCACGGTCCAGCGGTTATGGGGTTCCACGGTGACGCCGGCGCGAATCGCCTTTATGTTTTGCCAGCCGAACTGATCGCTGATGCCGAAGCGGTCGTGCGCGGTTGGGTACATGGTGTCGAACGTGCCATGTGTGCCGTCCTTGGAATTCTTGTCGCCTGAAGCGTAGTCATATTGGGTGAACACGCGGGGCTTCCAGGGCAACGGAGCGAAGCGATAGGCGATTCCGTCGGTGGTGCCCCAGGCTCGGATGTTATTGTCGCCGTCCGTTCCCCCTTCGCGGATGCCTTCGATGGAGTAATCGAAATTGCCGAATGCCAGGCCTTTCCATCGAATGCCATACGCTTGCTCGCTCTCATGGCCGCTCTTGGCTTTGGATTCAGCCGTGGGCTCTACCGACACGCTGGGATTGACGCGCCAGAGAACGAACGGCTCGAAGCTGGAAGTCGGCGCGATGAGGTTGTCGATGGCGCCGTACATGCCATAGATGTTATTGCCCTCCTGGTGGTGGCTGATACCCTCGTCCAACGGAACGACGGCGGAAGCCGCAAAGATTCCGAGGTGGACACGATCCACATGGAGGTTGGTGACCACGGCGTCGTAGGAGCGGCCCTGGTCGCGCCATTCTGAATTCGCAATGATCGTGTTGTTGTAATTGATCAACTGGCGGCCGACGCGGACGCTGATCCACTGCTCCTGGGGGTCGCCAAACTCGGCGTAGGCCAGCTTCAGATCGAAGCGGTTGGTGTTTGGCGGCTGGAGAGGGGGTTGTTGCCACCAAGCGCGAGCGTCCTGCAACTGCCCGACAATACGCAGCCAACTGGCGGGCTTGATCTGCATCAGGAAACGCCAGCGGTTCAATAGATAATTGTCGTCGTCGTTGCGCTTGAAACCTTGATTGACCATTTCTTCCCAACGGAGGCGTTCTTCTAGGCCGAAGCCGATCCAGGGGGGTAGCTGCTCGTCCAGCGAGCTTAGGGGAGCGAAATCCCGGAAGTCGTAGGGCGTCTTCTCGCCGGTGGTGCGGAACGCCGGACCGTTCAAGAAGCTCAGGGGGTTAGAAGCCGCTCCGGTGATCCAAGCTCCGCCATAGCCGCTGGACCCGTTTTGGGTAGTGACGTCGTCCTGAGCCAGCGCCGGATGGATTCCAGCGAATATCAGAAGAAAAGTGCTCGCCATGAGCGTTCGGACAAGGAGCAGTCGTTGCATCGGAAGTAAGTCTATCAAGTAACTATGCTATATGGCAAGCCGTAATTGGAGTTGCTGATGTAACTTATTGATTTTAAATTATCTCCCTGAAGTGCGATAGGCCAGTGAGAAACCGGCAGGCACCAGGAATACTGTGAAGGCAACCGAAACGAGCAGTCCGCCGATCAGAGCGCGGGCGAGGGGCGCATAGGATTCGCTGCCTTCGCCGAGTTTCAGTGCCATCGGCATAAGTCCAATGATGGTGGCGAGCGACGTTATCAGGATGGGGCGCAAACGGACCCGGCAGGATTCAATGATCGCCTCAGCCACACCGCGGCCTTCCATCTTCAAGTGGTGGGCAAATTCGACGATCAAAATACTATTGGACATGGCGATGCCGGCCAGCATCACTACCCCCATCAGCGACATGACGTTCAGCGTGGTTCCGGTGAGAACCAGCACCATCAAGACGCCGGAAATTCCCGGAGGCAGCGCCAACAGAATAATGAACGGATCGGCGAAGGATCTGAATTGCGCCACCAGAATCAGGTAAAGCAATACGACGGAGAGGGTGAGCCCCAGCGCGAAACTTCTGAACGACGCATTCATGGCCTCCGCGCTTCCGCGGACGGCGACATTGACGTTGCTCGGAAAGTTTTCATGGTCAACAACCTTGTGGACGTAGTCGGCCGCGACGCCGAGATTCTCGCTAGAAGGGCGCGCATAAATGTCCAGTTTGCGCCGGATCTGATAATGATCCACTTCCGTAGGCGCCTGGATACGCTCGATGTTGGCAATCATATCCAGGCGCGTGGGTTGAGCCACGCCGTCGGCATGCAGCGGAATGGAACGCAAATCCTGGATGGAACGAATCTGCGCCTCCGGATATTGCACGGTCAGGAAATAGTTGTTGCCATTGCGCGGGTCAATCCAAAGATTCGGAGCGATCATCTGATTGGAAGTGAGCGAGGTGATGACGTTGGTCAGAACTTCGCGCTCGGTTAGCCCGAGCTTGGCAGCGTGCAGGCGGTCAATGTCCACGCGCAGTGACGGGTAGTCCAGATCCTGTGGCATGAAGACATCGGCGATGGTTGGTGAAAGCCGCAGCTTGGCTGCGATATCCTGAGCGACCTTATTGTCGATGTCTAAATTCGCGCCGACGATTTGCACGTCGATCGGGGCTGGTGCGCCCATGCTCACCACAGCGTCTACCAGGCTGCCCGTGGAGAAAAAGGGCGTGAGCTCCGGCATGTCTCGAGCCATGCGCTGTTTGATCTCGCGAATGTACTCATAGCTTCCGATACGATGCTCGGGCTGCAGACCAACCTGAACGAAACCGGTATGCATGGCCGCGTTCGAGGTATAGACGGCGGAGAAACCATTGTCGACGCCGATGTTGTCGACGATGATGCCCAGATCTTCCGGCCGGACGATTTCTTTGACCAAGCTCTCAAGATTTGCGACTTCTTTCTCGGTGACCGTGAGCTTGGTTCCCGAAGGCGCCTTAAACGTAATGACGAACTGTCCGGCGTCAGTTTGCGGGAAGTACGAGAATCCAAGCCTTGTGTAGAGGAGGAGGCTCGCGGCAAAGGCCACGAAAAACAGAACCAGCACGGTCACTGGTATGTGGAGGACCCGCTGGACCAGAGCTTCGTACCAGCCGAGCATTCCATTAAAGCCTCGGTTAAAAGCTGCGTTGACGCGCTCTCCCCAGCCGAGCTTGTGCTCGGAATGTTCCACTTTCAAGAATCGCGCGCAGAACAGCGGCACAACCGTCATCGCGACTATATACGATGCGAAAAGAGAAATCACCACGGCCAGGGCCATGGCCGAAAACAGAAACTTGCTGACGCCCGCCAGCAAAGTGACGGGGAAGAAAACTACGGCGGTGGTCAACGTGGATGCGAGCACCGGCAGCGCCACTTCCTTTCCGCCAGTTTCGGCGGCGACGGGCGGCGGTTCGCCCATTTCGAGATGACGATAGATGTTCTCGAGCACCACCACGGAGTTATCGATGAGCCGCGATAATGCCAGCGCCAACCCACCGAGCACCATGCTGTTGATGGACGATCCGCCCAGCTGCAGAACGAAGAAAGTGGCGCAGACGGACAGCGGAATGGAGAAGAAGACCGCGACGGTGGCTCGCAGGCTGCCCAGGAACATCAGAATCATCACGCAGGTGAGGAATAAGCCGATTCCGCCTTCGTCCAACAGTGTTCTGATGGCCGTACGCACGAAACGCGATTGATCGAACACCACTGCGGTCTTCATTGCCGGCGGAACGTCCACCAGATGACTGGCAATCCTACGGACGCCGTCTACCACCGAGATGGTGTTCGAATCGCCGCCTTGCTTCATCACGGGAAGATAGACCGAGCGCTGCCCGTTCACGTGAACGACGTTGTACTGAAGCGCATGCGCATCCTTGAGCTGCCCGATGTCAGACATCAATACCGGATTCTCGCCGTTCATTTTGACAGGATACTGGCCGGCGTCCTTTAGATTGAACTGCGCATTCGAATAGATGTTGTAGTCGAGATTCCCGATCTGGACGTCGCCCGCCGGCAAAATCACGTTGGCTTGATTGAGCGACCGCACCACGTCCATCGGGCTGATCTGACGGGCCTCCAGCTTGTAGGGATCGACATAGAACTGGATTTGCCGCCATGGTCCGCCGAAGGGCTGTGGAATAGACGCGCCGGGAACGCTCGCCAATTGATTGCGAACGAAGTTCTGGGCGATGTCCTTCAGGTTGCCGTCCGTCATCCCTTCGCCATTCATCGTGACGAGACAAACCGGCAGACTCGAAGCGTCGGACTTGAGCACCACTGGAGGCAGCGTTCCAGGCGGCAAGTCCTTCATATCCGAGACCGCCAAATTGGCGATAGTTGCAGCGTCGATATCGGCGTTGGTGTTGGATTGAAAATAAACGCGAATAATGCTCACGCCGTTCAACGATCGCGATTCGATATGGTCGATGCCGCTAGCGAGCGTGAAGAATCGCTCGAGGTGATACGTGATGTCGCCCTCGATTTGTTCGGGAGGCATCCCAGCGTAAAACGTGGCGACCACCACCACGGGAATGTTCATCGAAGGGAACATGTCCACCGGCATCTGGACCACGCCGACGGCGCCGAGGATGGCAATGATCAGGCAGGCCACAACGATGAGGTACGGCGTTTTGATTGCAAATCGTGACATGCAGGTAGAAACCCTTCAGGATTTTGGCGCTGTACCGCCGTCCAGATTGATCGCCTTGGGTTGAACTCTTTCGCCGGCCAGCAACCCGGAGCGCGATCCGACTACAACGTCGTCGCCCTCCTTCAGGTCGCCAGACAGGATTTGAGTCTGGCGCGCGGTCTCGATGCCGAGGCGCACCGGAACGATCTCAATCTTTCCGGACGGCTGCACCTTGAAGACGCGCGCGGAGCTGCCCGAGCCGTCGACGGCTTCCACCGGAACTGAGAGCACATGCTTCTGTTGATCGGTGACCAGATCTACTTCGGCGTACATTCCGGGAACCAAGACGAGCGTTGGATTAGGAACGTCAACTTCCGTTTTCATGGTTCTCGTCGACTGGTCCACCCGGTCCGAAAAGCGCGCCACTCGCCCCGGAAAGCTGCGATGCATGGCTGATACCTGAACTTCCACCGGCTCGCCCAGATGAATCAACGGAACCGCCGATTCCGGCACCGGTAAGGCCAGCCGAAGCAGACCGTTTTGAGAAAGCCGCACTACCGGCATAGCCTGGGATTGCGAGGCCGTTCCGGCCTGAATCAATGAACCGTTATTGGCGTAGCGCTTAGTGACAACGCCGGCGAAGGGCGCGGTGATGACTGCGTATTTATACAGAGTCTTGAATCGGGACTGCTCGGCCTGGGAAACCTTGATATGCTCCTCACTCGCGGCGATGTGCGACTTGGCGCCGGCGACCTGCGCCTCGGCGACGAGATCGCGTGAGTGCGCTTCGTCCACTTCCTGCTGGGGAACCAGCCCCGGCTCTTTCCTCGAGACATCCTGAATCCGCGAGTAAGACAAATGCGTCATGTCATGTACCGATTGAGCCCGCTGCAGCTCATCCCGCGACGCCGCGAGATCCGCATTGGCCTCCTCGATTGACGCGGCCGCCCGGGTGAGATCATCCTGCATTTCCGGCACTTCCAGCGTCGCGAGCAGTTGTCCTTCTTGGATGCGATCGCCGATATCGACCTTGATCTCCTTAATGTATCCGGAGACTTTCGCCATGACGTCGATTTCCTGGAAGGGTTCGAATTCCGCCGTAAGAGTCAAATCGCTGGAGAGATTGGCGCGGGTAGCCTTGACCACCGCCACCGTGGGAGTTTCCACACTGACGTTCTGTGATGCTTCGGCGCTGCCGCTATGGGCGCAAGAAGTGAGGAGCCCCGCCAAGGCAATCGTACCCGCCAGAATTGAGAAACGTCTCATCGCAAGATCCCCATTGCGTAACTGAGTTCGGACCGCGCACTCAGGTAGTCGTATTTCGCCGACGCGGCCGTAATCTGGGCGGTGGTTTGGTTCAACTGTGCCTGGTTCAGTTCAACGATGCTGCCCAGGGCATTGTCGTAGCGCGCTTGGGCCAGCCGTAGCGCTTCATTGGCCTGCGCAACCATGCGAGCCGTCACATCCAGCCGCCGGAACGTATCGTTGGCATTTAGCCAAGCCACGCGCACATCGCGGGCGATTTCGAGCGACAGATCCTGAACATCCTTGGACGCCGCCGCAGCATGCGATTCGGCTTCCTCCCGCCGCGCCTTAAAGAGACCGCCGTTTAAGACGGGAATATTCAGGTTGATTCCCGCGGCGCTGTAGCTTTCCGGCAGCCGTTCGTCGCGGATCGGCGCCACGCCAGCCACGGCGGCGATATTGACGGTGGGATTGCGAAGCCGTTTTTCGGCTTCCGCGTAACGGTCCAGCGCTTCCTGATTGAGCCGCAGCGCAGCCAGATCGGGACGCTCGCGCTTGGCCTGCTCGATCAAGGCATCCACGTTCGGGTCCAGCGCCGGCGGCAGCGGCTCGTCCGTCAACGAAAATGGCTGGTCGCGATCGTAACCCATGGCGGCCGACAGCCGCGCATGATTGGCCGTGGCATCGTTTTCGGCGCGGAACAAATCAAGTTCCGCTTGCGATTCGTTCACCTGGGCGAAACTGACATCCACGGTCGATCGCAGCGAGCTTTGCGCCAGCGCGCCCACTTGACGCAGCGTCACGCGGCGAAGATCGAGCGTCGCCCGCGCTACTTTGAGGACCGACTCCGATGCCAGCGCCCGATAATAAGCCTCTTGCACGTCGGCCAGCACCTGAGCACGCGTATTGGTGACGTCCTGATTCTGGGCGGCGTTGCGCAACTTTGCGCTTTGCTCCAGGCTGGCGGTGCGTCCGAAATCGGTCACCAGTTGATTTGCGACCACTCCGGAAGCCTGGCGGCTGTAGATGCTCGAGGTAGTCACATTACCCGCCGAGAGAACCGAACCATGCTCGGTGCCGACACCTGTGACATTGCCGGAGAGCGTTGGATAGTAGGCTGAGCGAACCTGCCGTACGACGTACGCACTGGCTTGTGCCGACAGTTCCGCCGAAGCGATACGAGGATGATTTCGTATTGCAATCTGCTGGGCTTCCGCGAGCGACACGGCCGGCGGAGCCTGCGCCCACAAGCCCGCGGACAGCATCGCGCTTCCAGCAAAGAATCGGACCAACGCACTGTCACCCTTCATTGACCTGTTCCGACGGCCGCCTTCAGGATCACTGTGTCCTGAGCTTCGATTAGCCCGTCGGTCACCAGCTCCTGAAGCAGAGGCAAGAGCGCTTTGATCTTTTGCTCGGTGTCAATGAACTCGATCCGAAGGGGCATGTGTTGGGCGGCGTCAATTCCTCCCTCCTGGGTGTGCACGCGATGGTGAGAGCCAAAGCCCGCCTCCGGACGCAGCACGGTTGCGCCAGCGATGCCTTGTTTGAGCAGCAGCGAGATAATCTCACGGCTCAAGAAGTCGCACTTGGAGATAGTGTCTTCGTTGAGATGAATGGTGATCTTTTTCGCGGGGCCGAGGGTGAGCACGCACACGATTCCGTTCTGGGGCCTACAGTCTACATATAGCGGTGAAGACCCGGCAAAGCCACTGAAGACTTCCTGAAGTTTTCCTGAAGGCGCAGTCAGAAAGTCTTCAGGAAGTCGTCAGTGGACGAAAATCTTCGGCTCGCCTATAAAGAAGAGGGAAACAAGTGCGCATTCTGGTGATCGAAGACGAACAGAAACTCGCCCATGCGTTGCGGGAGGGCTTGCAAGCCGAGCAATACGGCGTGGCCGTGGCGCACACCGGCGAGGAAGGCTTCTACCTGGTCCTGACGGAATCCTTCGATCTGGTCATCCTGGACGTTATGCTTCCCGGCAGGAACGGCACTGAAATTCTGGCGAGCATGCGTCAACACGGGTTCAAAACGCCGGTCCTAATGCTGACGGCCCGCGACACAGTGGAAGATCGCGTCCTCGGTCTTGATGCGGGGGCCGACGATTATCTGGTCAAGCCTTTTGCGTTTCCCGAGCTGCTGGCTCGCATCCGCGCGCTCGGTCGAAGAGGAACCCCCGAGGCCAGCCCGAAATTACGGATCGGAGATCTCGAAGTGGACGCGATCGGCCGGGCCGTTACCCGCGCCGGCCAGACGCTGGATCTCACCGCCCGAGAGTTCGAGCTTCTGGAGTATCTGGTGCGTCACCAGGGCCACGTCGTTTCCCGCGAAATGTTGACACGCGACGTGTGGAAAGAAGCGGGACGCCACACGCCCCTCGACAATGTGATCGACGTTCATGTGGCCCGCCTGCGCCGGAAGGTGGATGAACAATTCAGTCAAAAACTGGTTCATACCGTTCGGGGCGTAGGCTTTGTGGTACGCGAAGAGGGAGATTGACGGCCGCGGCTTCTGAACCGCGACCGTCAGGGAGTGGGTCTTCTTAGTGCGCGTACAGTACGTAATCTTCGTAGGCTTTTTGCACGGCCGGATCCTCGGCGAAATGTTGCCGCAAGATCCAGATACCATCCGCGTTTGCAACGAAGATCAGTCCGCGGCCGGCGTCTTTGGTCATTGCAGTGACACCCGTGAACTCGCGGGCGACCTTGGGATTCTTGGGATCGGAAAAGTCCATGATCCGGATTGTTTGCGGCGACTGTGCGGCAGTCGGAGCGGCCGGCTCACTGCTGACGAGCGCAGCGGTACCCACCACCACACTGAGACTGTCCGATCCGCTATTGGGAGCGTACGCGACATCGCCCAGGACGGCCGGCTGGTTGCTCTTCGTTACGTCGATCAGCGTGGCGCCGTGGCCAGGACCATGTTCGGCGTAAACATAATAACTGCTGTAATGCTGAGTGGCCAGGAAGCGGCTTACGGGACCGCCCGTCAAAGGAATGTGACCCACCACTTCAATTTCGTCTTTCGGGCTGGGCTTCTTATCCTTGGCGTCGAGCGACGGCCCAAGCATGCTGAGTCCGGCCAGAAGCACAACAGAACTGAGTCGATAATATTGAGTTCGCACGATTAGTTTTTAGCATCGAAGCGGCTTACATGCGCCTTAAGAGTTTCTGACATTTTTCTGAAGCCAGGGCGGGGAAATGTAAGACAATAAAGGAGGCCCACCGTGCGAAACCTGCGTCCCAGGCACGTCCGAACACGCCTGACTCTCTGGTACATTGCCGTGCTGGCGAGTGTGCTGGTGCTGTCCTGGGGCGTTACAGCTTCGTTTCTATTTCTTCAGATGCGCAGCCAGCTGGATAATTACGCCGTCCAGGACATTGAAACGGTGGAGGGACTTCTTTACTTCGACGCCGGCGGCCGTCTGATACTGCGCGAGGACTATCACAATCATCCTGAATCCAAGCAGGTACTGGAGCGGCTGGTGGAGATTCGCTCTTCAACCGGCAGCGTGCTGTATCGCAATGAACGCCTCGGAGATCAGGCGCTGGGCGGCAATCCGATCCCTGGCGAAGGCGAAGGCGGATATTCGATTCGATCGGCGCGCCTGGCCGATGGCACCACCGCGCGGATGGCGAGCCGTCGGCACACGCTGGACGGCCGTTCGCTGCTGATCCGCCTGGGTTATAGCGAGCAGCCCATTTGGGCGCGCTTTGATGAATTGGCCGTGGCGTCGTTGCTTGCCGTGCCAATCGCACTGGCGCTGGCCGGCCTGGGAGGATACGTGCTTGCCAAGCGCGCCTTAGCCCCGCTCGAGCAGATGGCCTTCCGTGCCGAACAAATTACATCAGAGCGGCTGAATGAGCGCTTGCCCGCCGGGGACGTTGACGACGAACTCGGGCAGCTGGCCCGGATATTTAACAACCTCCTTGGGCGGCTGGAGGAGTCCTTCGAGCAGCTGCGCCGTTTCACCTCTGATGCATCCCACGAACTGCGTACGCCGTTGACCGCAATTCGCAGCGTGGGAGAAGTTGCGCTTCAGAAAGACGGGAGCCGCGAGGAATATCGCGACACCATCGGGAGCATGCTCGAGGAAGTGAATCGACTGACTGCGCTAGTGGATAGCCTTCTGACTATCTCTCGCGCCGACGCTGGGCGCCTTCAATTGCATCCGTCGGTGTTCTCCGCCATGGATCTGGCGCGCGAAGCCGCCGGATTATTCGAAGTGCTGGTGGAGGAGAAAGGGCAGCGAATCACGGTTCAAGGAGACGAGCGCGTGAAGGTGAAAGGCGATCGCGTCTTTCTCCGGCAAGCCCTGGTAAATATCATTCATAATGCCGTGAAATACTCACCGGCCGGAGGCACCATCTCGGTGGGGGTCCAGTACGAGCCCGAGGGAAGCATCCGCCTGGACGTCGTCGATAGCGGACCCGGGATTGCGCCCGAACATGCGGCCAAAATCTTCGATCGCTTCTATCGCGTGGACGAATCCCGCTCGCGCGAAGGCGGCGGCGCTGGCCTGGGACTCTCCATCGCTCAATGGGCTGTTCGAGTGCACGGCGGAGATATTCATCTGCAGGCGACGCAAGGCAGCGGCTGCACTTTTCAAATCTGGTTGCCGCCGGTAGCCGCGCCGGCTTAGAGGCCTACGGTTTCGAGAGTATGGGATGTTCGCGCACTTCGGCGTGATGCCGGACGTCGATGCCTTTCACCAGGAACAGCACATCCTCGGCGATGTTGGTGGCGTGGTCGGCGATGCGTTCGAGGTTGTGGGCGATGAACATCAGGTCCACGGCCCGCGGGATGGTGGTGCTCTGCTCCTGCATGAACGAGACCAGCTCCTTGTAAACCGCGTCGCGCAGGCGGTCCACCTCGTCATCTGATACCAGGACGTTGCGGGCCAGTTCTTCGTCGCGCTTGACGAGAGCATCCAAGCTCTTGCGGACCATGTCTTCGGCCAGGCTGGCCATTTGTGGAATATCGATCAGCGGCTTTACCGGCGGATCGCGCATGAGAGACAGGGCGCGCTGTGTGATGTTCACCGCGAGGTCGCCCATGCGCTCCAGGTCGCCATTGATCTTGATGACGGCGGTGAGGAAGCGCATGTCCTTGGCCATGGGTTGATAGAGCGCCAGCAGGCGCGTGGCGTACTCGTCAATCTCGATGTCCTTCTGATTGATGAGCGCCTCTTTCCATAGGACCTCTTTGGCGGACTGCTCATCGCGCTGCACCAGCGCGGCGACGCTTTGATGGATGGCCGACTCCACCAAGCCAGCCATCTCGAGCAGACGGCTCTGCATTTCGTCGAGTTCTTCTCTAAAGTGAATCACTAATAACTCCTGACTAAGATCGACGACGGATCAACCGAACCGCCCTGTGATGTAATCTTCGGTCTCTCTCTTGGCTGGGCGCTTGAAAATTGTTTCGGTCTTGTCGAATTCGATAAGGTTGCCCAACAGAAAAAAGCCCGTGAACTCGGCCACGCGCGCGGCTTGCTGCATGTTGTGGGTGACGATCACCTGGGTGCACTGGTCCTTGAGGGCGAACAGCAAATCCTCGATTTTGGAAGTGGCGATCGGATCGAGCGCCGAGCAGGGTTCGTCCAGCAGCAAGACTTCCGGGTCCACCGCAAGGGCGCGTGCGATGCACAAGCGCTGCTGCTGGCCGCCGGACAGGCCGTACGCGGATTGGTGCAGCTTATCTTTCACTTCTTCCCACAACGCTGCGCGCTTGAGGCTGTGTTCGACAATGTCGGGTAGCGACCGGCCAGCCTTCAGCCCGTTCACTTTGACGCCGTAAGCGATGTTGTCGAAGATCGATTTCGGAAACGGATTGGGGCGTTGAAACACCATGCCTACGCGGCGGCGCAGCTTGGTAACGTCCAGCTCCAGTACATTCTGGCCGTCCAGCAACACCTGACCTTCATAGCGCGCGTTCTTGACCGTCTCGTTTATGCGGTTCAGCGTGCGAAGGAAAGTGGATTTCCCGCAACCGGAAGGGCCGATGAGCGCGGTGATCCGTTTTTCGGGAACCTCCAGGCTGACGTTGTGCAACGCGTGGAAGGCGCCGTAGAAAAAGTTCAGATTCATCGCCTGCAGTTTGGGCCTTGAAGCTACCTCAGGCTGAACGCCGGCGGACACAGGTGGCGGGGCGGTGATTTCACTCATTTTTGCAGATTCCGGCATGGCTCCCATTTCCAGGTTACTACCCTCTTTGTGCGGATGCTCCGCGAGACAACACCCAGCGAGATGCGATGTTGGCGATGAAGACCAGCACCAGCAGCACCAGGCCGGCGGCCCAGGCTTGCCGATGCCAGTCGTCATACGCCGAAATGGCATGCGTATAAATCATCACTGGCAGCGAGGCGGTGGGTTCGCCCAGCTTGTTCGCCCAATATTGATTGTTCAAAGCGGTAAAGAGCAAAGGCGCGGTTTCTCCGGCGATGCGTGCCACGCCCAGAATCATGCCGGTGAGGATGCCTTGTTTGGCCGCGGGCACCACTACGCTCATCACCGTGCGGGTCTTGCTGGCGCCCAAGGCGAGTGAAGCTTCGCGGAGCGAAACGGGGACGGCTCGCAGGAACTGTTCGGTGGCGCGCAGGCCAATAGGGATCATCATCAGGCTCAAAGCGAAGCCGCCGGCCCAAGCGGAGAAATGGTGCATGGGTACGACGATGACGGTCCAGGCGAAAATTCCAATAACGATAGAGGGCACGCCGTTCAGCAAGTCCGCCGTATAGCGGATCATCATGGGCACGGTCTTTCCGCCGAACTCGGCCAGGTAGATGGCGCCCAGGAACCCCACCGGAATGCCAATAACGGCCGCGATCAGGATCAACACGCCGCTACCCACGATGGCGTTGGCCATGCCTCCGCCGGTTTCGCCCGCAGACAACGGGAGCTTGGTGAAGAAGTCCCAATTCAATGATCGCCAGCCATTAAACACCAGAAAACCCAGGACCAGGAACAGCACGGACGACGTGAGCGCAGTGCAAACACCCGTGAGGGTCAGCATGATGTTGTTCACGATATTGCGACGGGCAATCCGATCCATCAGTCCTGCCTGGAACCTTTCCGGGTGGTCGCGATAATCAACAATTGCGCGGCAGCGTTGAGGACCATAGTGAGCGCGAACAGAACCAATCCAAGCTCGACCAGGGCGCTGAGATAGATATCGCCGGTGGCTTCGGTAAACTCATTCGCGATAATGGCGGCGATGGTGTATCCAGGCGAAAGCAGCGAGGTGTGGATGCCGGTATCGTTGCCGATGACCATGGTGACCGCCATGGTTTCTCCCAAGGCACGCGCCAGGGCGAGGAAAATGGATCCAATGATTCCGAGACGGGCGTACGGCACGACTATTTGCCAAGTGGATTCCCACTTGGTGGCCCCAAGGGCAAGCGCGGCCTCGCGTTGTTCGCGCGGAACGGCCAGCAGCGCTTCGCGGGAGATGGAGATGACAAAGGGAAACGTCATGGTGGCTAAGGCCACGCTCGCAGTGAGGTAGCCGACTCCATAGGCTGGTCCCTGGAACAGGGGAAGAAAACCGAGCGTGTGCTTCAAAAACGGCTCGACATACTGGCGCATGAGGGGGACCAACGTAAAGAGCGCCAACAGGCCGAGAATTACGCTGGGCACCGCCGCCAGTAGCTCCACCAAAAACGTGCAGGCGTTGGAGAGCCTGGGCGGGGCCAGTTCTGCGAGAAAGATCGCAGAGCCCACTCCCAGCGGCACCGAGATCAGCAGGGCCAGGAAGGACGTCAGCACGGTTCCGTAAATGAACGGCAGCGCGCCGAACTGATCGCTCACGGGATCCCAAGTCTGGCCCGTCAGGAAGCTGAATCCGAACTTTGCCCGCGATGGCGCGGAGTGAATCCAGAGCTCATAGACCAGGAAGACCGTGACCAGGAAAACGCTGGCTGCAAAGATCAGCGTGACCAGGTGGGTGATCTGGTCGCCGTCGCGCCAAAATGCCATGGCTTTGCGCGAACTCGATTGCTTAGGCGCGTTGACTACGGCGGTTCCCATCCTGCTCCTCAATAAATATCGCGCACAACGCAGCGGGCCGCGATTATTATCCCTATCCCGCGAGCGCGTCCCACGCTGTGCGCTCTTTACTTTATCAAAGCGAGCTGCTTTTGTTCCTTCGCTATTACCTCTTTGGGGAGCGGCGCGTAACTCATGCCTACCGCGTCCTGCTGGCCAGTGGTCATCATCCACTGCAAGAAGTCCGAGATCGACTTTTTCTTGGTGGCGTCCGCGATTTTATCCGGGATCAGCAGCCAGGTAAAACTCGCAATCGGATAGGCGTTCTTGCCAGGAGCGTTGGTGATAGAAACGCGGAAGTCGGCCGGCATATCCTTGGCCGCGCCGGCTGCCGCCTCCGAAACGCTGTTGAAGTCCGCTTTGACGACAGTGCCGGCTGCATTCTTCACGGAGCCGTACTCCATTTTATTCTGGGCAGCGTAGAACAGTTCAACATAACCAATCGAGAACGGCGTCTGCTTCACCAATCCAGCCACGCCTTCGTTGCCCTTGCCCCCCAACCCAACCGGCCAATTCACGGAGGTATTGGCACCCACTTTTGTTTTCCATTCGGGGCTGACCTTGGCGAGATAATCGGTCCACACGAAGGTGGTACCGCTGCCATCCGAGCGATGGACCACGGTGATGTCTTCGTTGGGAAGATTCGCGCTGGGGTTGTCCTTCTTCAGCGCCGGATCGTTCCACTTCTTGATGCTGCCCAGGTAGATGCCAGCCAGCGTCGGGCCGGAGAAGTTCAGCGCCACCCCGGGCACGTTATAAGTCGGGACGAGGCCGCCGAGCACGGTCGGAAAATGCAGTACTTTATATTTGGTGACCTTCGCCAGTTGATCGTTGGTCATGGGCATATCGGAGGCGCCAAAGTCGACCGTACCTTCCGTGAGCTGGCGGATTCCGCCCCCGGAACCGATGGACTGGTAGTTGATTTGGATATCGGGGTGCGCTTTATGATACTCTTCAAACCACTTTTGGTAAATGGCGGCGGGGAACGTGGCCCCCGCCGCATTGATGGTTTCGGCCGAGGCAGCTATCGAGCCGGCGCTCGCTAACAACGTAATCCAAAAAATCTGTTTTCTCAAAAATCCCCGATCCTTTCAGTTTGAAGGGGACGGCGCACGCCGCCCCCGTATACAGCGATTTGCGAATCGCGATTTGCGCGTTAGAACTTTGGCATGCTGCCAGGCAGCGTGTAGCGTACGTCGAAGAAGATCGTGTTGTCATGGGTGGCCTTCGGGCTGGTGCCGATATACCATGGCTCACGCGTCACATACGCATACTGACCAATTAGATTGATCGCGCCATAGCGTGGGTTGGCCCACATCGTCTGGTTGAACCCGATTGTGCCTTCTTGAATGGCGCGGTTCTGGCTGTTTGCGGAACCCGTGTAACCGTAACCGACCAGTTTTCCGGTGGCGTCAATGACGGTGTCTCGTCCGATGTAGATGCCGCCGTAATAGGCAAACAGCAGGATCTTGCCCATCCTGGCTTCGAAGCCATCGACGGTGCCGCCGGAATGGAGCGGGCTCAAGGTAGCGTTGGCGTTCACCACCACGTCCGGCGCCTGGCCGAACAGGTAACGTCCCTCGCCGTCGCCCCAGAAGTTGGTCGTGATCAGCCGGAAGCCCGGCAAGACTTCGACGTTGAACCCGGCCTGAATGCCGCCGCCGGTTTTGGTACTGGTTTGGCCCGCCGGTATATTCGCCGTATTGAGGATTTTGAAGGTGCTTACGACTCCGGCCACCTCGGCATGGAAGCGCGAACTTGGATCGATGGCGATTTTCCCAATGAAGTCTGGCGTGAGCTGGGGTCCGGCATAAGGATTAGCGTAGTTGTTCTGGTCCAACTGGGTGCCGGAGAGGCCAGTATAAGCGGCCGGCAAGGTGATGGCGGAGCCGCCGCCGGAACCACCAATATATTGGTCGGCTTCCTCAGCCGCGAGAGCCAAAAGCCACCTTATCGCCCGCGTGGTAGACGACGCGGAATCCCGGCTGGCGAGTCCAGGTCAAGCCCGCCATGTAGTTCACGTCCATGACTTGTGAGTAGAAGAGGTCGGCCGGCAGCGGCGAGATTCCGGTGCGACCCGGCGTCAGCAAACTCCAGCTTTGGCCGGCCAGAAACTCCCATCCGCCGTGTCGCGCGTCCAGCCAAAATAGGCGCAGCCGGGGAACGACACCGCCGTTAGAGGTGTTGAGGTTGTCTCCGCCGCTGGTTCCCAAGAAGTCAAACTCGTTATAGCCGATGAAGTGAGTCCCTTTCCAATCTCCATCCACACGGAGCCCGAGGCGCGAGTTCTGGATGTTAAATTTGGCTTCGGAAAGTTTTCCGGTGGCTACGTTATTGTAAGGGATGCTGCCGAAGTTAGTTCCGATGCCCGAGGCGGCGTTTTTGTCTCGCCACACGAACGTCGCGTCAACAAATCCGACTGGGGTTATACAAACGCTGCCAAACCGCAAATAAGGCGGCACTGCATTCGAATCCGGTGGGCCGTCGCACGGGTTGGTTGATGCGGATGCGGGTTGCCCCCGCTCAACACCGGCTTGGCGGCCGGCGCGATCGAGGGAATGATTGGCGTGGTGCTGGCGACGTCTCCGAGAGCTGTATTGCGCGGCAAAGCCAAACTGTCCTGGCCCGGTTGCAGGGGCGCGGCCTTGCTCGCTTTTTCGATTAGCTTCATCTGGTCCGCCATAGCCAGTTTTAACTGATCGATTTGCTTCTGTTGCTCGGCCAGCTGCGCTTTAAGCGCCTCCAAGTTCGGATTACTTGGGTCCTGGCTGCTGGCCGAACTTGGCGTCACCGTTTGTCCCCACAGCGACGCGGCCAAAAGAACCGCGGAGCAAATCACATTTCCAAGCGTTTTTGCTTTCATCGTCTCCATCCCAATAGGGTTTTCAAGATTTTGTTTTCCAAAGCGTGGCGGCGATATTGTCTAACCGCTTAACGGAGCATAGCGGGATGGCGTTAGCGATAAATGACGATCAGGTTAAAATCGGGTTACAACGCTAGATTAGATGGTTGGCAGCTCGATGGTAAATTCCGAACCTTCGCCCAGGCGGCTATCGACCTTGATGGTTCCACCCATCTGTTCTACGGCGTGCTTGACGATGGAAAGGCCCAAGCCGGTGCCGCCCATGGCACGTGAGCGGGCTTTGTCCACACGGTAAAAACGCTCGAAGACTCGCGGCAGGTCCTCGGACGGGATGCCGATGCCGGTGTCTCCAATAAGGATGTTTACCTTTCCGTTCTTGGGCCGCATTTCGATTTGCACTTCGCCGCTTGGGCGGTTGAACTTGACGGCGTTATCGAGTAAGTTGACGAAGACCTGTTCCAGGCGGAGTTCATGGCCCATGATCTTGGCGTCTTCTAATTTCTCGCAGATCAGCTCGACGCCTTGCAGGCGCGCGGCGGATTCCACCGTACGGAGGGCGGATTCCAGCGCGGCGCGGATGGAAACCGGGTGTGGCGCCGCGGTGGCGCCGCTGGACTCCAGTTCCGAGAGCGATAACAGGTCGGCGGCAATGTTGCTGAGCCGGGTGGCTTGCGCGAGTATGATTTCGACGAAGCGCCGGTTATTCTGCAAATCCTCGAGGCCACCGTCGAGCAAGGTTTCGGCGTAGCCCCGGATGGCGGTGAGCGGAGTGCGCAGCTCATGCGAGACGTTGGCGACAAAATCCTTGCGCACGCGTTCCAGGCGCTCCAGTTCGGTGACGTCGTGCAAAATCGCGAGCGCTCCGCGCGACGGCGCGCCTCCCAGGGGCCCGGCCAGCACCTCAAACGAGTGCGCGCTGGCGGCCGGCAGAGTGAGCCGCTGTTCCACGCGCTCGCCAGTGTTGAGGACGGTGGTCATGATCTCGCGCAATCCGGGGTCGCGCACCAATTCAGCCAGCGGAACGCCCGGAATCACGGGCAGACGCGCGCCCACGGTTCGGCAAAGGAATGATTACAGAACGTAACGCGCAGGTCCTTGTCGACGGCGAGCACGCCCTCCACCATGCTGACCAGAATCGCCTCGCGACGGTCGCCCTCCAGTTTCAGGCTCTCCACTAACTCGCGGATGCGCGGCGCGGTTCGCTGGAGGGAACGCGCGAGCAGGCCCAGGTCGTCGTCTCCTGTGGGCAGTTCCTGCTCGAGAACCGGCGGATCGAGCAGGCGTTCCACGTAGGCCCGAATTTGGGAGAGGCGGCGGGAAAAGGACCTGAAAAAGAAGATCGCCATCAGGCCGGCCGCCGCCAGAAGCAGCAAAGAAGCACCGGCCAGGGGACGCCATAAGTCGCCCCTTGTCCGGGGCCCTGTGCGGCTACGTACAGGACCATCGCAGGCGAGCGAAACCGCCAGCAGGAAAAAGCCGCTCCAAAGGTATCTGCGAAGAATGCGCCCGCTCACGGAAATCTGGTGACAGTATACTCGTTCCCAGATGGTTCACGAAACGAAGACGCGCAGATTTAGCTGGGATTCGGCGGCGGCTGTTAGCGTGGTATGGCAAACACAAGCGGGATTTGCCGTGGCGGCGGACGCAAGATCCTTATCGGATTTGGATTTCCGAGATCATGTTGCAGCAGACCCGCGTAGCCGCGGTGCTTCCTTATTATGCGCGGTTTCTGGCGCGGTTCCCGGACGTAGCAGCGCTGGCCGAGGCTGAAGAGCAAGATCTACTGGCGGCCTGGGCGGGATTGGGTTATTACTCGCGCGCGCGTAACCTGCAAAAGGCGGCGAAGAAAATTGTGGAGCTCGGGGAATTTCCCCGCGATCACTCGGCGCTCGGAGAGCTGCCTGGGGTGGGCGATTACACGGCGGCCGCGGTTTCGAGCATTGCTTTCGGCTTGCCGCATGCGGTGATGGATGGAAATGTCGCCCGGGTATTGAGCCGCGTGACGCCGGAGCTGGGGGACATAAAATCGGACGTCGTACGAAAGCGTTTGTTGGCTTACGCCGAGGTGCTGCTCGACCGCAAGCGTCCCGGAGAGTTCAATCAGGCGCTGATGGAGTTGGGCGCGACGGTTTGCCTTCCCAAGCGGCCGCTGTGCGAGCGCTGCCCAATCGGGTTGTACTGCGAGGCGCGTAAACAGGGGCTGGAGACCCAGTTACCGTTGCGCGGCGCGCGCCCCAGTGCCGATCGGCGCGGGAAGAAACTGCTGGTGATCGAAAAAGCCGGAAAGGTCCTGTTCTGGCAGCGGCCGGCGGAAAGCTCGCGCTTGGCCAAATTCTGGGAGCTTCCCGAATTCGAGCAGTTGCCCGGCGCTGAAGTGATTGATTATGCCGGGGCTTTTCAGCACACGATCGTAAATACAACTTACTTAGTCGAGGTTTACCGGGCGACTGTCGCTTCTGCGTCCAAACGGGTTTCGATGGCTGGCGAAGAGCAGTCTTGAGAAAGTGCCGGTAAGCACCACCGCGAAGAAAGCCTTGGCGTGGATGCCCGATCGACAGCGGTCTCGCGTCCATCCGAGGTACCATAGCACTTTGGCTCGATGCCGCCTGTTCAATGAAAGACCTGCTTAGCTCGATTGATCCCGCTCGTTTGCCGGCTCACATCGCAATCATCATGGATGGCAATGGGCGCTGGGCTCGCCGCCGGAATCTTCCGCGCGTGGCCGGGCACAAGGCGGGGGTTGACGCGGTACGGTCCACTGTGGAGACCTGCACCGAGCTCGGGATACAGGCTCTGACGCTGTATGCGTTCTCGGCGGAAAACTGGAAACGGCCGCGCGCCGAGGTAGACACTCTGTGGCGTCTCCTGCGGCTGTATTTGAGCCGTGAGCTGCCCGAGATCCTGCGCAACGGAATCCGATTTACATGCATGGGCCGGATGGACCAGCTTCCCGCGCCGGTGCGAGAAGAACTGGAAACCGTCATTGACGCGACCGCGCAGAACACCGGCATGTGCCTGAACCTGGCCATCAACTACAGCGGCCGTGCGGAACTTGTGGATGCCGTGAATGCCATCATCGATGACGCGCGGCTGGAAGGCCGGCTGCGTGAGCTGCATATCGACGAGCAGGCCATCGCGTCGCGGCTCTACACGGCGGGGCTGCCCGATCCCGATCTTTTGATCCGGACATCCGGCGAGATGCGCATCAGCAACTTCCTGCTATGGCAGATCGCTTATGCCGAGTTGTACGTCACGGATACTTTGTGGCCCGATTTCCGGCGCGCGGATCTGCTGCACGCGATTCTGGATTATCAGAAGCGCGACCGCCGGTTTGGCGGCTTGAGTCCCGCCGGTCCCACGGAGACCGAGTGGGTTGAAGTCGCCGGCACGCTAGTGCGATGAAGCGCGTCGTCACGGCGCTTCTCCTGATCCCCTTCTTCTGCTACATCACGCTCTGGGCGCCGCAATGGGCGTTCCTGGTAACCGTCGCCGCGGTGGCCGTGCTGTGCTTTCGCGAGTACAGCGAGCTGGTGGCATTGCACGGAATCCGAAAGCCGGGCTTGTTCGGATATGCGGCCGGGTTGTTGCTGTTGTTGCTGCCCGGCAAAGACGGCGCGTTCTTTGTTTTGGTGGCGATTCTGGCGATGGCGCTGGCGCTGCGGTCGCCGGAGATGGCGCAGGCGCTGCCGGACGCCGCCGCGCTATTGCTGGGAGTCGCATATGTTTTCGGGTCGCTCAGATGCGGCGTCGAGCTGCGCGCGATCAGTCCTTACTGGCTGTTCTTTGCGCTTTCGCTCAACTGGGCGGGCGACATCGCGGCCCTGTATGTCGGACGGATGATCGGCCGCCACAAGCTGGCGCCGAACGTGAGTCCGGCAAAATCGTGGGAAGGCTCCATCGCGTCGACGGTGGTGTCGGTGGTTTATGGCGCGTTCTACTTTCCGTGGCTGTTGAAGTCGACGCCGCTGGCGGAGGCGCTGGGATTGACGGTGATCGCGAACGTGACCGGGCAGTTCGGGGACCTGTGCGAATCGGCCATAAAGCGCGGCGCTGGCGTGAAGGACAGCGGGAATCTGCTGCCGGGGCACGGCGGATGGCTGGATCGCCTGGACAGCAGTTTATTCGCGCTGCCGGTAGTTTATTTTGTGGTCAGCAATTTCGGGTGGTGACCGCATGATCGATGGCGCTCTCGATGTAGAGCGTGGCGAAAGCGGAAAAGTTGTCGGAGTTGCTGTCGGGAAAGGCGCGGACGGCGACCATTAAGGCGCTATTCCCTAGCTGGATCAAATCCAAAATATGAAGATGATCGCTGGGATGCTTTTGGGCGATCGAGACAACCAAGGCCAAGTGCGCTTCGACCAAATCCCTCATCGCATCGTCCGCCTGTTGATCTCCGGCTCGAATGTGGTGAACGCATTCCTTCTCTTGCTCGCGAGTCAGCGGCGGAACGTTGCACATTTCATTCAAGTAGACCTCTACTGGATCATCTCCGTACATGTCCGACTACTTCCCACGATAGTATACGTGCCAGATCTTGCCCTTTTGGCTGTCGCCAATATATAGCGAACCGTCGGGCGCCTGGGCGACACCATCGGGTCGCGCGACGGCATCGTTGGGATTCATGAGCGGAGACTTCCCGGTGAAGCCGCTGGCGAACACCTCGAATTCGCCCGAGGGCTTTCCGTTCGAGAATGGTTGGAAGGTCACGTTGTAGCCGGCTTGCGGCAGCGGCGAGCGATTCCAGGAGCCATGAAATGCAATGAACGCGCCGCCATCATATTTCTTCGGGAATTCCTTGCCGGAATAGAATATGATGTCCACCGGCGCCCAGTGGGCGGGGAAGGCCGCGACGGGCGGTGTAAATGAGCCGCAACGATCGGAGGTCTTACCGTCTCCGCCGTATTCGGGGTTCGTGAAAAACTTCTTCTGGCCGTAATCATAGAAGCAATAGGGCCAGCCGAAATTGGAGCCTTGCACGGCACGGTAGAGAGGTTCGGCGGGCCGGTCCGCGTTTTCCTGCGCGGTGAACTCGCCTGGCCACATGATGTCGAGTTGATCCCGATTGTTCATCGCGATGTATAGCGCGCCGTCATGCCAGGTGATGGCCGGCATCTGACGCAAGCCAGTTGCGAAGCGGACGCCACTCTTCCTGCGTCTGCCCTAGTTTGTTCTCGTCGAACTTCCAGATGCCGCCGTGCTTTTCGAGGATGGGGCAGGGATCTTGACCAGGCGACTTGGCTTGCCGATCCTTGGTTTGGCAGGCGTTCGAAGGCGCGCCGACATTGACGTAAAGTGAGCCCTTTCCATCGAAGGCGATCCCCTTGTCGCCGTGCTGGCGTTCTCCTTGTAAACCGCTAACCACTACTTCGGCGGCGCCAGACGGCTTCAATTGGCCCGGCGTCATCTTGTACCGCTCAACAGAATTCATTTTGGCGACGTACAGGTAGCCGTTCCTGAGCGCGACTCCGGTGCTGCTGCCTTCGCCGAAGGCTTCTTTCATGTCAAAATGGCCGTCGCCCTTGGTATCGCGCAGCGCGACGACTCCTCCACCGGTTCCTTTCGCTCCAGTCTGGAGAGCGACGTAAAGATCGCCATTGGGAGCAACCACCATGTGCCGCGCGGGACCCAGGCCATCGGCTGCGACGAGCGCGCAAAAGCCCGTGGGCAGCGTGATTCCGCCATTGCCGGGATCGCAGGCCGGCGGGGCTGCCGCCGCGATGCTTACAACGAATAGTCCAACCGCGAGGAGGTTTAAGCGATTCATCGCCTAAGATGGTAGCAGAGTGAAAATCGCGAACGCGCTACCACTTTTGCTAAACGCAATGCTTTCCGCACAACAACCGGCGTCGGTATGGGATGGCGTTTACACGCAGGAACAAGCCAGCCGAGGAAAGACGCTCTACAGCAAGGAATGCGCGTCGTGCCATGGCGCGTCACTCGATGGCAGCGGTCAAGCGCCTCCGCTCACGGGCTCCGACTTCAAGGGCAACTGGAACGGACAGACCGTGGATGACTTGTTCGAGAAGATGCAGGCCTCCATGCCCGCCGATCAACCGGGCAAGTTGAGCAGGGAACAGAATGCCGATATTCTCGGGTTTATGCTCGGCTTCAACGGATTTCCGCCGGGGCAGAAAGAACTGCCGACGGATGCCGCGGCGCTGCGGAAGATTCGCTTCGAGACCGCGAAACCAAACTAGTAAATCAAAAAGGGCTGACGCGCGTATTGGCGCCAGCCCCTGGTTGGTTTAGAGCTGAACAGTTACTGTCTTCACTTCGGTGTATTGCTGCATGCCGTACTCGCCCAGCTCGCGCCCAATTCCGGATTGTTTGAATCCGCCAAATGGAGCAGCCGTATCCAGCACGTTGTAGCAGTTCACCCATACCGTGCCGGCGCGAACATTGTTGGCAATCGCCAAAGCCTTGCCGATGTCCTTAGTCCAGACGCCCGCGGCCAGTCCGTAGGTAGTGCGGTTGGCGCGGTCGATCACTTCATCCAGGTCCTTAAAGCGAATGATACTCATCACCGGCCCGAAGATTTCCTCCTGCGCGATCTTCATGCTGTCCTGAACGTTGGAGAAGATGGTCGGCTCAACGAAATATCCCCGGTCGCCCACGCGTCCGCCGCCACAGTTAAGCTTGGCGCCATCACTTTGGCCGGACTCGATATAGCTCAGGATTTTCTCCATTTGAGTTTCATCCACTTGCGGGCCTTGCTCGGTTTTGGCATCGAACGGATCGCCGACAGTGCGCTTTTTCGCGCGAGCGGTGCTCTGTTCAACAAACTGGTCGTATATCTTTTCTTCGACGAACACGCGCGAGCCGGCGCAGCAACATTGGCCATGGTTAAAGAACAGCCCCATGTGCGCGCCTTCGATAGCCTTATCCATGTCGGCGTCGGCAAAGATGATGTTCGGGCTCTTGCCGCCCAGTTCCAGCGAGACGCGCTTCAGATTGGATTTTCCGGCCGCTTGCTGGATGAGATGTCCAACTTCGGTGGAACCGGTGAAGGCGACTTTGTCGACGTCCATGTGGTTCGCGATAGCTGCGCCGGCGGTGGGGCCAAAGCCGGGAAGAATGTTCACGACGCCTTCCGGGAAGCCGGCTTCGACAATCAGCTCGCCGATCCGGAGCGCACTCAGCGGAGTCTGTTCCGCGGGCTTCAACACAACTGTGTTCCCGGTCGCCAGGGAGGGTCCGAGCTTCCAGGCCTGCATCAGCAGCGGGAAATTCCAGGGAATGATCTGACCGCAAACGCCGATCGGCTCGTGGCGCGTATAGCAGAAGTAGTTGCCTTCGATGGGTATCGTTTTGCCCATCACCTTATCCGCCCAGCCGGCGAAATAGCGGTAACAGGCGGCGGTTGCCGCGACATCGACGGCCTTCGCGATCGTCAGAGGCTTACCGTTATCGAGCGATTCCAGCCGCGCCAGTTCGTCGGCGTTCTTTTCGATGAGATCGGCCAACCGGTGTAAGAGCTTGGCTCTTGCGGGGCCGGAAGTTTTCCGCCACGGTCCATGTTCAAAGGCCTTGCGCGCGGCCTTCACCGCGATGTCGACGTCCGCGGCATCGGCTTCCGCCACTTGGCAAATCTCTTCGCCAGTGGTTGGATTGATGGTGGCGAACGTCTTGCCGGATTGGCTGTTCACCCACCGATTGTTTATCAGAAGTTTTGTCGCCGAGACGGCGACTTGATGCTTCGAGGGAGAGGACAATACAGATGCCATGAGGTTGCTCCTTTTACTTGGCCGACATGCTGCTGCCGCATACAAGCGATCCACGACAGCTCCGGCTAGAAAAACAATACCACGTTTGACAGAGCGTCGATAACGGCCGAGTGCTGTGTTACCGTTTGAAAAGCCATGCTCGCCTCAGACTTTCCCGATCCCGCAATCGACGCGAAAAGCGAGTCCGCGGGGAAACAAACCGCCGTACTGGCGGGAGGCTGCTTCTGGTGCACGGAAGCCGTGTTCGTCCAGATTGAAGGCGTGGAGAAAGTGGTTTCCGGATACTCTGGCGGCGATCGTGCGACCGCCAACTATGAAGCTGTTTGCGGCGGCAGAACCGGGCACGCCGAGGCAATTCAAATCACGTACGATCCCAGCAAGATTTCCTACGGACAGCTACTCAAGATTTTCTTCAGCGTGGCGCACGATCCAACCCAGCTCAATCGCCAGGGGCACGATGTTGGAACCCAGTATCGGTCTGCAATCTTCTATTCAGATCCGGAACAGAAGCAGATTGCCGAAGCTTATATCAAACAGTTGGACCAGGCCAAAGTCTTCCGCTCTCCGATCGCGACCGAGGTCACTCCGCTGAAGGCTTTCTACCCGGGGGAAGAGTACCACCAGAATTACTGCAGCCGAAATCCAAACAATCCGTACGTGGCAAGCGTAGCGGAACCCAAGGTCGAAAAGACCAAGGAGCACTTTCCCGAGCTGCTCAAGAAATAACTGCGGAGGACTGGGGCGGATCTGTGAGCGCGTCGCCCTTCTGGCAGGAGACGGCGGACCATGCGTCCAGTGCGCGAATGAGAACCGGATGATGCCTGCCGTGATGTTTGGTGAGATCCCCGATGGCTAGTTCTAGCAATCGCTTGCCCTCCGACGACTTGCCTGAAGCGCACAAGGCAACAGCCAGCTCGGTTGTCAGGGCCAGAGTCTGGGGATGGTAGGGGCCAAACATGCCCTCATAGCAGGCCAGCGTGGCCATCATAACTGGGGAGTGGTTCCGGCCGTGTCATTCAAAAACGCTATAGTCTTTGTAACACGACTTAACGGTTGTTGGTTGTTGATGCATCCAGTTCTCAGTCCGCAAAATCGCCATCCACGCATGCCACAACCGAACGTCGAGTGAACCGTTTTTTCCAATTCGAACTCGAAACGGCTCCGCACACCAAGTTAGAAACCAGTGCAGCTTCCGGCGCTACCGACAAGAAGATTTGTCTTGACAGAAGAGTATTCCGGTGTTTAAATCGATCCATGCTGGCGACGTTGCAAATCGTACAGAGCCCCGAAAAAGCGGGCGTCTTACTCCAGCCCGGCCGACTTCGTCTCCTCGAACAATTAACTGAGCCCGATTCCGCCGCCGGACTCGCCCGCCGCCTCGGCGTGCCTCGGCAGAAACTGAACTACCATCTGCGCGAACTGGAGCGCGAAGGCTTCCTGGAGTTGATCGAGGAACGCCGTAAAGGCAATTGCATGGAACGCGTGGTGCGCGCCGTGGCCCGCGAATTCCTGATCGCTCCCCAGACCGGCGATCGCGTCACTGCCGACCGTTTCTCCGCCGCTTATCTCGCTTCTACCGCTGCGCGCATGATTCGCGAGCTGGCCTCTCTCTGCATCCGCGCCCGCCGCGCCGGAAAACGCGTCGCCACGCTTACCCTGGAAACCGAGATCCGCTTCGCTAGCGCTGAATCCCGCGCCGCCTTCGCCGAAGAGATGACCGCCTCCATTGCGCACCTCGCGGCGAAATATCATAACGAGCGGGCCGAAGGAGGGCGGCGTTTCCGCCTGCTCTCCGCCGTTTATCCCGCCGTCAGGCTGGAAGAATCCGCCAGCGAATCCGCAAATCTGGAGTGAAATATGAGCAGATCCCACGAGACCGTCATCGATATAAAAGCGACCCCCGAAGAAGTCTTCCGGGCCATCACCGACCCCGAACAGATTGTGAAATGGTTCTGCGACGAAGCCCGAGTCGATCCGCGCGTCGGCGGAGAATATTACTTCGCCTGGGGCGGGATGGGCGCTACAACCACCATCACCGCCTGGGAGCCCGGTAAGCATTTCGGCACTTGCAGCGAACGTTCCCTCACCTACGGCCACAAAGGCCCGGTGGACACAGGCGTTGTACAAAAAATGTGTGTCGATTACTACATCGAATCGCTGGGCGGAGGAATCACGCGCCTCCGTCTGGTTCAGTCCGGCTTCGGCCCCGAAGCAGCCTGGGACGACGAGTTCGCCGACACGAAATCCGGCTGGGCGGACTTCCTGAAAAAACTAAAGGAGTTGTTCGAAAAATAATCCCACATGCAACGAATACCCTGGAGCACAATTGCGCTCGGCTCGCTGTTGCTCATCTCGGCCTGCTTAAAAGGAGGACAGGAAGTGCAATCTCCGCAACCTGAAAAGTCGAAGCCGCCCGTCAAAATGGAGCAGCGCGGGCGCATCCTTGGAATCGGCGGTGTCTTCTTCAAATCCGCTAATCGCGATCAGATGCGCGAATGGTATTCGAAGCATCTTGGACTCGCTGACAAAGGCGGAGGCGTGATGCTTCCGTGGCGCGAACACGACGACCCGCAAAAGGAACACGTTACAGTTTGGACTATTTTCCCCGCCTCCACTGACTATTTCATCCCAGCCACGCAACCGTTCATGATCAACTACATCGTGGACGATCTGGATGCTTTGCTCGACCGCTTAAAACAAGAGGGAGTAAAGATTGACGCCAAACGAATGAATGAATCCTACGGTCGCTTTGCCTGGATCTATGACCTGGATGGGAATAAGATTGAGCTCTGGCAGCCGGCGTCCGCAAAGCCCTAAAGTGTTTCTATAGCTTCGGTCCCGTAGTCGTCGTACAACGGCGGAACTAGTGGATGGTCCGCGTCTTGCGGTTCATGTAATCCATGAGCAAATACTGCCCAAGATTATAAGGCGTGGTGAAATACGCCTTGCCGCGGCACAGCTCAGTGACCTTCTGCACGAAGTTCACCAGGCCGAAATCGCTCGCGAGCATGAAGGTGTTGATCAGGATGCCCTGCTTCTTGCAGCGGCCCACTTCTTCGAGCGTGCGGCTGATCACCAACGGGTCCAGGCCGAAGGCGTTGCGGTACATGCGCCCGTCTTCGAGCGTTAGCGCCGAGGGTTTGCCGTCGGTGATCATGATGATCTGCTTCATGTCCTTCTTTTCCTGGCTGAGCAGCCGCTGCGCCAGGATGAGGCCGTCGCGCGTGTTGGTGTAGTAGGGACCCACCTGCACTCGCGCCAAGTCTGAGAGTCGCAACTCTTCGGCGGAATCGTGGAACAAAACGCAGCGCAGGCTGTCGCCCGGATATTGCGTGCGGATCAAGTGCGCCAGTGCGAGCGCAACCTTTTTGGCCGGCGTGAAGCGATCCTCGCCATACAGGATCATGCTGTGGCTGCAATCCAGCATCAGCACCGTGGCGCAGGAGCTTTGATATTCGGATTGATGTACGTGCAGGTCGGAGTATTCCAGATTGAGCGGAACCTTCACGCCCTCGCGTTGAATCGCCGAGAAGAGCGTTTGGCTGATATCGAGGTTCAGCGTATCGCCGAATTCATAAGGCTTGGCCGCGCCGCTGGTCTCGACGCCGGTAGCGAGATCGCGCGTGTCATGTGCGCCGAAGCTGGATTTGCCGAGCGAGCCGAGCAGATCCTTGAGCGTCTTGAATCCGAGGAAGTCGATGGATTTGTCCGTGATCTTGACGTCCACCTTGCGATCGGCATTGCCCGTACCACCCGGACCGCTCTCGTTGGCTTGCGGCTGATCGGTATTGATGTAGCCGTCGTCCACGAGTTTTTGGACCAGGCGATTCATCAAGTCGTCCATCTGTTCGGGCGACATGTTTTCGAGAGCCTGCTGGATGCGCTGGGCTTGATCCGGATCGAACATCTCGCCCTGCTCGATGCGCGCGCTGCAGCGCGTTTTTCAGGTCTTCGAGCGTGTGCTGATTCCACTCGCTGAAGCCCATGTACTGGTTTTGAAATCCGCTCTCGAGGAAGAAGTCAGACAGGGCCTTGAGAAGATCTTCGGAGCTGAGTCCGAAATCGTCGCCGGTGAAACGGGAGTAGTTAATCCATTTCATGACTGCCTGCTTCCTTAGTTAAACTGTTGGCTTCCTCAATTGAACTGCTTACGAGGCGGGCGCCTGCCGCCTTCGCCACCCTCGGGTGGTTCGCGCTTGCGCTCTCCGGCCGTGAATCCCATTTCTTCGTTGCGGCTGATGCGGCGATGAGCGTACAAGCCTTCCAGGATGAATTCGGCGGCCGAGGCTCGCAATGCATCCGGCTCGCTGGCTCCCAGTCCCAGCGCTCCGGTCTTCTCCATCAGCCCTTGGATCTTGGCGAGTTGTTTGACCACGTTGGCCGAGTCCACCGAATCGTCGAGCTTAAGCGAACCGCCCAGCTCAAACCACTGCACGATCTGAGACACATTCACGCCCTCGAACGAGCCCGTGTAGACTTTGCCGACGGCTGCGCGGATCAACTCGCGCGCGATGTTGTCGCCGCCCTTCAGCTCGCCTTCGTACTCCAACTCGAGCTTGCCGGTAATGGAGGGCAGCGCGGCGTAAATATCCAGCACGCGCGGCACGGCCAGATCCTCGTGGGATTTCAGCGCGCGCCGCTCTGCATTCGAAATAACGTTTTCCAGCGCCGAAATCGGCAGCCGCTGGGAAACGCCCGAGCGCTTGTCCACGCGCTTGTCTTCGCGCGCCAGGAACGCAAGCTGCTCAACGATCTCGCGGATGTATTGCGGGACTTCAAGCCGAATCGGCGATTCGCGCTCCACCCAGGATTCCTGCTTGGTAATCGAAAGGCCTTGCTCGATGGTCAGCGGATAGTGGGTGCGAATCTCGCTGCCGATGCGATCCTTGAGCGGCGTGATGATTTTGCCGCGCGCGGTGTAATCCTCCGGATTGGCCGTGAACACCAGCATGATGTCCAGCGGCAGGCGCACTGGATAGCCTTTGATCTGGACGTCGCCTTCCTGCATGATGTTGAACAATCCCACCTGGATCTTGCCGGCCAGATCGGGCAGTTCGTTGATGGCGAAAATGCCGCGGTTGGCGCGGGGCAGAAGGCCATAGTGGACAGTTGCCTCGTTGCCCAGTTCATGCCCGCCGCGCGCGGCCTTGATGGGATCGATGTCGCCAATCATGTCGGCAATGGTGACGTCCGGAGTCGCCAGCTTTTCCACGTAGCGGTGGTCGCGGTCGAGCCACGCGATGGGAGTCTTGTCGCCCTGCTCGGCCACCAGATCGCGGCAGCGGCGGCAGATGGGATGAAACGGATTGTCGCGGATTTCGCATCCGGCCACATACGGCAGGCGCTCGTCGAGTAAGCTGGTGAGCATGCGGATGATGCGGGTTTTGGCTTGGCCGCGCAGTCCCAGCAGGATGAAATTGTGTCGCGACATCACCGCGTTCACAATTTGTGGAATCACGGTATCTTCGTAGCCGACCACGCCGGGGAACAGTTCGTCGCCGCGCTGGAGCTTGCAGATCAGATTCTCGCGCAGTTCGCTTTTGACGGACCGTTCGCCAAGGTGCCGCTCGCCAAACTTGCTGTCTTTCAAGGCTCCGAGGGTAGAAGGTAATTCAGGCATAACAATGAAGACGATCTATCAGGATTCTAACAGTAAACGCTGGGCGGAATCTGAAGCTCTTTTAATAGCCGTAGAGATCAAGGAGCATCCGGTTGATTTCTGGATCGCTTCGAAACTCTCCCAGGAAATAACCGGCGTTAGCCAGTATCGATAATGGAGGCGCGCCTTCGGCCATAGCGTCGGCCAGCGCTTGCCGTATCGCGGGAATATCGCCTAGCCCGGTGAATATCGACAGCCGCGTGAATGCTGGGATGTATTCGCCACGGCTGCCGCGATCGTCCAACTCGTGCAGCAAGCGGTTGGCATCGTCGTAGCGGCCTGCACGGGCGTATCCCAGGCCCAGGAGACCTACAAAAATTGGGGCGCGCGAAAGCGCGACGGCGCGCTCCAACGCTTCAATGGCCTCTTCATGACGTCCGAGACCCGAGAGCGCCATTCCCCGTTGCCACAGACCAAACAGGTAGTCGGGTTGCAGTTCCAGCGACTGGCGCGCCGCGTGTTCCGCGCTTTCAAAACGGCCCAAGCAATTGAACGTTATGCCGGCCGAGCCATGGGTGAACGGCGATACCGGATCCAATTGGCAGGCGAGAGCCGAGTGTGCGACTGCTTCCTCTGCCTGTCCGGATATCGACGAGAAGATCGCGTAATAGGCCTGCGCGAGGGACGATCGAGGATTGATGGCGATGGCCTTTTGGAAGTGCGGCTGGGCCTCGCGCCAGTTGCGTTCGAAATAGAAAATGTAGAAGGCGTGCGAGAAGTTCGCTTCCCACGACGCAGGCGCCAGCGTCATGGCCTTCGTCATCGCGGCATGCGCTCTCGGGCGACCCTCTTCGGCCGACACCCAGCCATAGACGCGAAGGATTCCGTAGCAATCCGCTAGCCCCGCATAGGCGAGTGCGTATTGAGGATCGAGCTTAATCGCCTGCTCGAAACATTGAATGGCCATGCGCAGGGTGGACGGCGATCGCTGGTGCCAATAATGGCGACCCTTAAGGTACAGCTCGTAAGCCTCGGTGTTTTCGGTCGATCGCTCCACAGCGTGAGCGGCCTCGCCCAGCAGCGCCGGCACTACCGCCTTCACGATCGACGCGACGATCTCGTCCTGAATCTCGAACACGTCCGCCATCTGCCGATCGTAGCGCTCGGACCACAATTGGTAACCGTTGTCCACGTTGACCAATTGCGCTGTGACGCGCAACCTGGTGCCGGCCCGCCGCACGCTGCCTTCGACGATCGTCGCGACTTCGAGCTGGTGGCCGATCTGCCGGATATCCAGATCGCTGCCGCGAAAACGGAAGGCCGAAGTCCGGGAAGCCACTTGCAATCCGGGCAGACGGCTGAGCGCGTTGATCAGGTCCTCCGACAAACCGTCGCTGAAGAATTCGTTGTCGGCATCGCCGCTCATGTTGACGAAGGGCAGGACTGCGATGGTTGGCGACAGGCTGGTAGAAGCGACCGGGCGCGCACCTGATCCTGAGGGATCGCGTAGCGACTGCAACGCGTCGCCGACCTCTCGTGCCGATGAAAAACGGTTACGCGCGTCCTTTTCCAGACAGCGCTGAATGAGCCGGCCCAGTTCCACCGCCAGGCCGCCCCGGATCTCACTCAGTGGGCGCGGCGTGTCGCGCAGAATCGCGGAGGCCAGTTCGGCCGAGGAGGCGCCTTGGAAAGGCCGCCGGCCAGTCGCCATTTCATAAAGGATGATGCCGAGCGAAAAGATGTCCGTGCGGTGGTCCAGCTCTCGCCCCGCGATCTGCTCGGGCGACATGTAAGCGGGCGTCCCCATCACGACGCCCACCGCCGTGTTCCCAGCCGAAGTGAGCGTGGCGCCGGCCGGATCGTGAGGGCGCATTTCCTTGGCGAGGCCGAAGTCCAGCACCTTGACGCGACCTTCAGCCGTCAGCATGACATTAGCCGGCTTCAGGTCGCGATGCACGATACCTTTGTCATGCGCGGCGGCAAGCGCCTCGGCCAGGGCGCTGGCAATCTCCACGATTCGCTCCACGGGGAGGCCGCTCTCGGGGATCAACCGGTCGAGCGTTTGGCCCTCCACCAATTCCATGGTGAGAAAGTGAATGCCGTCGGATTCCTCCACCGAAAAAATCGTGACGATGTGCGGATGATTGAGCGTGGCGACTGCGCGAGCTTCGCGGCGGAAGCGGGCCAGGCGCTCGGGATCGCTGGCCATCTCGGCGGGCAGCAGCTTGAGGGCCACGTCGCGCCCGAGCTTGGTGTCGGTGGCGCGGTAGACTTCGCCCATCCCACCCGCGCCGATTTTGGACGCGATGCGGTAGTGGGCGATCGAGCTCTGTGGGTTCATCGCGGCGAGATAAGGCATGATATCACCCTTGAGCCGGCTTGACAGGCAGTGCGTTTTATCATCTGATATGCTCTAACTTCCAATGACGACGGAACTACCCGAGATGGACTTCCAGCGCTTCTGGCGCAGGCTGCAGCAACTGGGCCTGAACGCCTATGAGGCGCGCTCCTACCTGGTTCTGATCGGGCATCCGCGCTTCAAAGCCATCGAATTGGCGGCCCGGGCGCATGTGCCGCGGCAGAAGATTTATGAAGTCCTGGACAGTCTGGTGGAGAAGGGATTTGCGCAAGTCGTCCAGGAGAAGACCAAGCTGTTTTCGGCGGTAGAGCCGAGCCTCGCGGTTCCGAGTTATCTGGCACGCCGCGCGCAAATGTTGCAGCGCGAGCTCACCGATCAGACCCGCATGGCCGACAGCCTGGTGGTGGATCTGGCCGCGTCGTATTCAGAAGGGCAGGGCGAGCGGGGGACGCTGGAGTATTTGAGGATCGTCAACGATCCAGAGCAGATTGCGCTGCAATATCGACGCATGCTCTCCGATGTCCGGCACGAGTATCTGGAGTTTTCGCGGCCGCCCTACGCGGTGGATCCGCTGGATGAACAATTGGTGAAGCAAGCCCGGCTGCGCGGCGTAACCTGCCGGCTGCTGATTGAAGCGGGAACGCTGGATGTGGCTCATCGCCAGCGGCTGGGGGAATACGAATCGTCGGGCGTGGAAGTGGCCCAGACCGATTCGCTGCCGATGAAACTCGCGGTGTTCGATGGCTCGCGTGGATTGCTGGCGCTGCTGGATCCCGTGATCACGCGGCCCACCTGGACCGCGATCGTGTTCGAACACTCCGGCATGGGCGAGGCCATGAAAGGGCTGTTCGAGAGTTACTGGCGGCGCAGGTTGAGCGGCAAGGTGATAGAGTTCGCGTCCCGCTTAGCCGGACTAGGCTGGCGCTACCGGCTCACGCCGGCAACGGACTTCACGCACTGCGTAAATGCGTCGGCCCTGGCTCTCGAAATACGTGCGCATCAGCACTTCGCCCAACAGGCCGGTGCTGAACATCATCAGGCCGCCGAGCAGCAGCAATCCGCCGGCGATCATCAGCGGCCCGTGGTCGCCCATGGCTCCATATCCGAAGATTTTTTGAGACCGCCAAGGTGCCGAGAATCACGAATCCGAGCACAAATCCCGCCAATCCCACGCGCGCCGAAGAAATGCATCGGCCGGGTGAAATATTTCAGCAGAAACTTGATGGTCAGGATATCGAACATCACGCTGAAGGTGCGGCCCAGGCCGTAGTGCGAATCGCCCGCCACGCGCGGCGTGTTGCTGATGGGGACTTCGGCGATGCGCGCGCCATAGAAGCTGGCGAGCGCGGGAATGAAGCGATGCAGCTCGCCGTAGAGGTTGACGTCCTTCAGCACTTCGGCGCGGTACGCCTTGAAGGTGGTGCCGAAATCGCGCAGCGCGACGCCGGAGGATTTCGCCATCAGCCAATTCGCGATGCGCGAAGGGATCTTGCGAGTGATGGCGTTATCCACGCGCTCTTTGCGCCAGCCGCTGGCGATGTCGTAGCCCTCTTCGATTTTGCGCGAGCAGCGCGGGAATGTCCTCCGGAGCGTGCTGCAAATCGCCGTCGAGCGAGATGATCACGTTGCCCTTGCGCTTCATCGAAACCAGCCGAAAGCGCGGCGGTTTGTCCGAAATTCCGGCGCAGGCGGATCACCTTCAAACGCGCCGTCGGTCTCCACCAGATTGGCCAGCAGATCGAAGCTGCGGTCGGTCGATGCGTCATCCACCACGAGAATTTCGTACGGTTTTTGAATGGACTCCAGCACCGCCGTCAGCCGGTCGTAGAGCGGCAGAATGGAGGGCTCCTCATTGTGAATGGGGATGACGATTGACAACATGATGGTAAAATACCATCTTATCCTACGAGTGCACAGGTACAATAGCCCGGAGGTTCTAAATGAAGCGCGCGAAAAGCATCGGCGGCGTGTTCATGCAGGCGGACGATCCCGAGGAGCTATACCGCTGGTATGAAAAGCACTTAGGGATCCAGCGCGAGCCGCGTGGTCAGGGCGCCATGATGCATTGGGGCGATGTCGAGAACCGAAAGAGGTGCGACCGTCTGGGCCTTGTTGAGAAGGGTACTAAGTATTTCGGCGAGCCGCGCGCCCGTCCATGTTGAATTATCGCGTAGACGATTTGGACGCGCTGCTCGAGGCCTTGCGCGCCGAAGGCGTCACCATCGCTCCGAAGCGCGAGGACTACGTAGAAAACATGAGAAGAGGTACGTCACAGGATGGCTAAGGAGTTCGGATGGATAATCCAAACAGGCACGCGAAAAAAGAAAATCTGACGCGGTGCTTCAACCAGCCGCGGACGCGTTCGATTAGGCAGTCCTGAAAAATCGGTAGCGCACAACGCCTGCAAGGCCGAGCAACCCTACGATAAACAGTGCTTGACCCGATGGCTCGGGAACCGCGCTGGTAGCTGCGACGCTTATAGTAAACGGCAAGTCAATCTCCTGACCGCGCGCCAATGTAAGGTCCAACGCGCCGGCCACACCACTCAGGCCTAGCGCTGGCAAGGTCATAGACAGAACTGTATCATCGAAACTGCCGGCCTTTACACTGAATGGGTAGTCGTAATCCCCTACCGCGAAGAAATCCACGGAACCGGTCGCAGCGGTTTCTCCGCTCAGAACCCCTGAAATATCCACGGTAAACACGGTGGGCTCGTTGAGATCCATTTGTAAGCTGAAAGTACCTACCTCTCCGGTGCAGAGGCCTGGAGTGGCGAACGCTCGAAACCTAACTTCGGTGGCGGGGGCAGGACAAGATACCGATCCTGTGACACTAGCCTCAGAACTTGTAAACGTGTCTGAAAGGCTCGTGATAAACGGCGATGACGCATCCGGCGTAAAGCTAAACCCGGTAATTGAAGATGCATGGGACGGAGCGGCTGCCAATAAGGTCGACCCCAGAAGCAGTCCATATTTCTTTGCTGTCCGCATGATTTGTGGTGATCCTCCAGGAGTTCTTGCCAAAAGTGGTTTCTAATCCGAACGAAATCCCCACTTAGCTCTCGCCGAAGTATACATGCCGACGACCCATGATTCCAGCAAAATGCTCTATACTACACTATTTAAGAGTACTAGTACCCACTCCACCTCTACTTAGTCGGTCCGCCGTCGCCCTGAGTCCCGACAAAAACCCTGCGGCCATCGGGGAGGGTGACGTTGCGCGCATCCACCAGATGTGACCCATCCTTGGCCAGGTATCCATCTACCGTGACCTGATCGCCAGCCTTCATCGAGTCCCGCCGCCATCCCGCTCGTATCAATCCGCCTGGGCCGCCGGTCTCGCATCCCCAGTTCACAATGTTGCCCTTGTCATCCTTCACGTCGACGTAAAAGTACACGTGCGGATTGGCCCAGTCGAGTTTTGTGACCACGCCCTTTAGCTCTACCGCCTTGGTCCCATCGAATTCGGCGGAGAACGAATGGTGAGCCAGCAGCGGCGCAATGGGGAGCACGCAAGCGAATACGAACCATGCGGCCGTTTTGATTTTCACTAGATCGAGAATAGAATTATCGTAGGCATGGCGTCAAGATTGCGATTCATCGTTCCCCTAGCGCTGGCTGTTCTCGCTCAAGCGCAACAACCAAAGCCCAAGGAAAATCCCTATACCGAATTGGCCGGCGAATCCGTGAACGTGCGCGATAGCGCCAACAAATCCAAGCCGGCTCCGCGCGCTCCGGACGGCCATCCGGATCTATCGGGTTTCTGGAAAGGCCCCCTGATTTTTGGCGGCATGTTCAAGGACGCCGGCGGTCCTCCGTTCACTCCCGCGGGCGCCGCGGCGTATCAATTCAATCTGACGAAAACGGTGAACCCGGAAGGCCTGTGCTTGTTCGCCGGGATTCCGCGAGCCAGCATCAGCGGAGTGCCGTTCGAGATCGTGCAGAATTCTAGGCGAGTCGCGTTCCTCTATGAGCTGATGTGGACGTTCCGGTCGATTCCGCTCGACCGGCGCGGCCATCCGCAGGATATCGAGCCATCCTTCTGGGGCAACAGCACCACGAAATGGGACGGCGATACGCTGGTGATCGACTCCATCGGTTTCAAGGACAAACTGACGTGGCTCGACGATGACGCGCACCCGCACAGCGATGCCATGCACGTAGTGGAACGCTGGACGCGCACTGACGCGGATCATCTCGCGCATTCCGTCACGGTGGAAGACCCGAAGTTTTACACCAAGCCGTTCACGTTCAGCCGGGTGTTTGTCGCGATGGAGCCGGGGCAAGAGTTGTACGAGATGGCTTGCGACGAGAACAACGTCGATCGCGATGGCGGCCACTTAGGTTACGGCCCGCTGGATCTGAAGGCTTATCCGCTGAAGCCGGAAGCGCCGCAGCAGCTCTATCCGGATGCTCCAAAGAAGTAGCAGCGTTCACTTCGCGAGCGAGATCACGACTTTGCCGAAGTGCCGCGCGCTCTCGAGATAACGGAGCGCATCGCGAGTTTCGTCAAAAGAGAAGACGCGATCGATCACTGGCCGCAGCCTATGCAAGGTCATAGCGCGATTCATGTCTTCGAACATCGCCACTGAACCCACGTAGACGCCCCGCACGCTCAAGGTTTGAAGACCGATCAAGCCGAGCGGCACTGTCGCCATAACGCCGGTCAATACGCCGATCACGACGATTTGCCCAGACGCCCTCACGGAACTCATAGAATGCGGGAACGTTTCCGCGCCGGCCACTTCAAGAACAATATCCGCGCCGTTGCCGCCGGTGAGACGCAGAACTTCCTTTTCCCACTCGGGATTGTTTTTGTAATTGATGGTTTCGTCGGCGCCGAGTGCGCGGGCGCGCTCCAGCTTCTCATCGCTGCTGGAGGTGATGATCACGCGCGCGCCGTTGAGCTTCGCAAATTGAAGCCCGAAAATCGATACGCCCCCAGTGCCGAGCAGCAACACCGTGTCGCCGGCTTCGACGTGGGCCGTGGGAACCAACGCGTTCCAGGCAGTCAACCCAGCGCATGGAAGCGTCGCGCCTTCTTCATAACTCAAGTGCGTTGGAACCCGCAGCAGGCCGCTTTCATCGAACACGCGTTGCTGGGTCAGCACGCCATCGATCGCTCCACCGAGAGCCGAACTGCCGTACTCGCGAACGAAAGGCCCTGTGAGCCAATTCTGGAAGAACGAACCAACCACGCGATCTCCGGCCTTGAACGTCGTAACGCCTTCGCCCACGGAAACAACTTCTCCGCAGCCGTCTGATGCGATGACGGTGGGTCCGGACACCCGTCGTGGGTATCGTCCCGTGACCACCGCGAGATCGCGGAAATTAAGCGAAACGGCTTTGAGGTCGACCGCGACCTGGCCAGGGCCGGGCAGCAACACATCCACGTCATCCAACGTCAAATCGTCGATCGATGGGCCTCCAGCCGTTCGAAATGCCTTGATTCGTTCGACACCGGATCGCGCAGGGTAGGGAATACTCATCAGTGCCCACCATTATATTTCTGTTCACCGGCCTCAACCGCCAGATCCAGGCGATTTTGCGGTGGCGGCAGCGGGCACGTCGCATAGGCGGTGAAGGCGCACGGCGGATTCTCGGCCTTATTGAAGTCCATCCAAACGAAGCCATCCTTCGCTGGTTCGGTATAAAGAAAACGCGACGCGCCATACGTGGTCTTGCCACTGGTGCGGTCGCGAAAGACAAAGAATAGCGTTCCGTCCTCCAGCGTCGGCTCCAGCCGGTACTCGCGTCCGTCTTTGGTGAACGTGACGTAGCCTGGGCTTGGTTCGCTTTCTTTCTGGCCGATGGTATTCGTAAAAGCAATCGTGTGCGGCGTGTCCCAGGCCGTGAACTTCGCGCGAATGCGCCAGGAGGGATCCACCGGGTACCACGTAAGCCCGGCGAAGCGCTTGCGCTCTACGCTGTCGTTGTCCTTCAGACGAATTCCCGTGCGATCGCCACGACGAATCAGATAAAACTTCAGCCGGTTAATGGCGAGAATGTCGGAGTCTTCGTGCAGCGTGGTCTGCGCCGCCGGTTTCCCGTTCAGCATGAGAGGAACGCCGGACACTGGACGCAACACCGCTTGGCCCGCATGGAAAGAGATCGTGGCCACGTGCAGAGGCGCGGACTGGTTCGGCAACGGGACTTCACTCGCCGGATCCGTACCCACCCGGTTTTCGCCCTCCTTCAACCAATCCAATCCGGCCACGGTGAGCCAGCCGTCGTCGGCAGCCAATGCCTTCTGATGCTCCGCGCGCCATTGCTCGATCTGCTGGCGGTAATCCGAGCCTGATTCTGCGGCGCAGAGCGCTAGACCACAAAAGACTGTGGCTATGCCGATGTTTTTGGTTCCCACTACTTCACCTCGCCCACGGGCTTCGCGAACTTCGCGTCATCCAGCGGAACGTTGCTCTTGACGTCCGCGATTTGAATGGTGAAACGTCCGTTCACTCGGGAGAGCGTCCAGCGGAACGGAATCTTGACGCCGTCCGCGTCGCGATAGTCGGCGTAATCAATCTGCGTCGGATTGCGGCCCACGGGCGTTTCCGCGTAGCGCACCATGCGAACCAGCAGTCCCGAGTTTTGGTCGAAGTAAAGCCGCACAGGCGGGCGTCCGGGTCCGGTCCCGATGAGCGACGTCGCACATCGCACTGCCGATCTGCTCAGGACTCGCCCGGCGGATCTGCGGAAAGAGTTCTTTCAGCCGCAAGCGCAATTGCGAATTCGGCATCCAACGCCGATGCACCGGATTCGGCAGGCGACATTTCTCGCGCCGGGCGCCCCGTGCTGCCCATCCATCCCGCCGTGCCATCAAAAGCGGTGAAGTTATCGCTGTTCCCGGATTCGTGACCGTAACGCGCTTGTTGGGGGCTTTCGTGAACACCTCGATCTGCGTCTTGCTGTCGCCCACCAGGATCGAGCCTTTCTCAACACGGCTGGTGATTTTGCGAATGGCGTCGGCGCCGCCGATCGCCGTCACGTATTTTTGGATCACGTCGTCAGCGGTCAACGCGGCGCTAGAAGTTGCGGGAGCGGCCGCACTCGTCTCGGGGCGTTCTGGTACGTCACTTTCGAGTACCGGCGGAATGCTCGCAGGATCGGCAACGCCATGGTGGCAGGAGTAGCACGACACCCGTTGCCGGCCTCCAAAGCTTCCCTATATTGATCGACGCCACCATCGCCATCATGTCCCGGGCCGTCTTCTTTTCCGGCTTGTCGTCGAGCTCAGGCTTGTTTGCTACGTGGCAGAACGAACACTCGACGCCAAGCGACGAGGCAATCACCTGCATCGCGGGCATCAACTGTTCGGCCGGCGTGCCCTTAAGCTGGACGATGTTCTTGTAAACCTGCTCGGCGGTCTTGGATTGTACCGGCGGTCCGTCCAGTGAGTGCTGGGCGAGTACGATCGGCGCGAACGCCAAAGAAGCAACGAAAAGTGCTGTGCGATGTTTGCGCCTCGTCATGTTCTGGCCCCCAATTTCCGCTGAAAGATTTGGTAGGCGCGGCAGGACTCGAACCTGCTACCTACGGCTTAGAAGGCCGTTGCTCTATCCAGATGAGCTACGCGCCCAGTGGTTGCGTCTCAAGACGAGTTTACCGCAGTGCGCGCTGTGTATTACCGCTGCCCGTCCGGCGCCCAAGCCGGAGGATCGCTGGCTGGAAACGACTCTTCGCCCGCCTCGTCCACTTCATCCTGCGGCTTTTCCTCGGGTTCGGTGGAATCCGGCGTTCTACCCTTCTCGGGTTTCGGCGGTTGCTCTTGGCTTTCGTTAGGTGGGCGTTTCATCTCTATCTAATAGGACAACGCCGCGACCAAAAAGTTGCAAACGGGGAATGTGGCATCCTGGGAATAGCCGCATCGATGTCCAGGTTGGTCCGTTTCCGGTTTCCGTTGATCTTCGGCCTCGCTACTTCCATTCTGATTTGCGCCGCATTCGCCCAGAAGCCGTTCCGCGAGTATCCCGGCTATGAATACGAAGCCTTTCCGCTGCCTTCCGATTGGCGGCTTCCCGGCGAATGGACTTTCGCGCGCCTGATGTACCCCTCCCAGCACCGCTTTTATCCTGGCGAATTTCCGCGTCCCTATTATTCGAACTGGTGGGATGGCAGAACGGATTGGACCATCGACTATCCCCGTTCGGACCGCCATCTTTCCGCGGCCGTGCGCCGGCTCACCCGCATCCAGACGCGGTCGGTGGAGGAGCCGGTGGATTTACGCGACGGCGACGAAGTTTACAACTGGCCCTGGCTGTACGGCGTCGAAGTGGGGCACTGGGATCTGACCGACGCCCAGGCCGCCAAGCTGCGCGATTTCCTGCTGCGCGGCGGATTCTTTATGTGCGACGATTTTCACGGCAGCGAAGAATGGAATATCTTCATTTCCGGCATGAATCGCGTGTTTCCGGACCGGCCCATCGTGGACATCGAGAACGGCAGCGCTATCTTTCACACCATCTTCGATCTTGACGATCGCTATCAGGTGCCCGGCGAGCAGTTCGTTTACTCGCACCGCGTATATGAGAAGGATGGCTACGTGCCGCATTGGCGCGGCATTTTCGACGACAAGGGCCGGATCATGGTGGCCATCTGCCACGACATGGATTTAGGCGATTCCTGGGAGCATGCCGACAATCCCAGATATCCCGAGAAGTACTCGGCGCTCGGCGTTCGCATCGGCGTGAACTATATCGTTTACGCCATGACCCACTAATGTGGGGCGGACGCGCTCGTCCGCGTGTGACCCCTGGTCACGCTACCGAATTGATCTCTACCACTCCTGCAAAGCTCGATGGCGGCGGGATCGAAATGCCTTCCTCGCGCATGCCCTCAAGATGAAACTCGACGGCTTCCTGGATCAGTCGCTCCACCTCGTCACGAGAGTCACCGACTGCAATCACGCCGGGAAGATCGGGGACATACGCGCCCCAAGATGTTGTCCCCTTTTCGTAGATGACCGTGTACTTCATCATTCTTCCTCCTTCTTGTCGAGTCCCGCGCTACGGAGAATTGCCTTCAAGGTTCCTACCGGCACATCCTTGCCAGCCTGACCGGGCACGGTGACCACCATCCCCTTCGTCGGATGCCGAAACTGACGGTGGGCGCCTTTGGTCCTCTTCAGTCGCCAACCAGCGGATTCGAGCATATGGATCAGATCCCTGACCTTCACCCCACATGATACCGCCGTCCTGACGCGCTACCCGCCACCTCCCACAACCCACCCCCTACCTCCGCCCCTATCATCTATTCCGCTCCTGTTGTCGATAAGTAAGAGGATGACTACGCCCCAGAAACGAGCGGCCATTTATATCCTGGTCCTTTCCTGGGTGACGACTGTCTGCATGGCCCAGCAATACTCCTTCCGGGACTATGTGGACGGGCTCGGGAATCTGAGCGTCAATTGTATGCTGCAGGACCGTTCCGGCTTTCTCTGGATTGGCACCGAGAGCGGCCTTTATCAATACGATGGTTCTCGTTTTTGGCAGTTTGGACAAAAGGACGGCTTGCCCAGCGGATTCGTCAGGGCCTTGACCTTAGACCACGATGGGCGATTGTGGGTTGGAACGCGTGACGGGCTGGCCTTCAGAACCAGCCAAGGAAGCTTTTCAACGGTCACCTATCAGCATCAAAACCTGAAAATTCCATACGATTCAAGTCTTGCGCCCTCACCAGATGGCTCCCTGTACGCCGTCACCCAGTTCGGCGTGCTCATAGTCCAGTCCCAAAAGGGTGGAATTTCCTGGCAGGCCAGCCCGCTGCCCTCGGCCGGCAAGAGCGGTCAAATTGATCCAAACTCCGTCCACAGCGTTCTGATCAAACCAGACCGTAGCGTCCTTATCGGATGCGGAAAAGGTTTATGCGAGATCTCCCGCGGGAAACTGCTGAAGTATGGAGAGTCGTCCGGGTTGCCGGAGGATGAATGGAAATATCTCCTGCTTCGAAGGAATGGAGAGTTGTGGGCACGCGGGCCGAAATATATCGCAATGCTGGCCCCTGGTCACAAAAGGTTCGAAATTCGTAACCCAGCAGGCCACGTGCCGAGCGATGTCACGTATCTCAGTCTGGCGGAGGATCGTTCCGGAGCGGTTCTTGCCGGATTTGGCTCCGATGTCGGCCGTTATGTGGCGGGCCGGTGGCAGATCGTTTCAGAAGCTCAGGGTTTCGGCAAAGGAACGGTTGCGTCAATCATCCAGGATCGCGAGGGCATGGTTTGGTTTGGCCTGCTCGGTCACGGCATTCGCAAGTGGCTGGGCTATGGCGATTGGGAACATTGGACCACGAAACAGGGCCTGGACAGCGATGAGATCTGGGCCTTGCAGCAAGATTCTCACCGGCGAATCTGGGTAGCGGATGAGCACGGACTGAACATTCTCGAGCCAGGCACATCCAGGTTTAGCTCCTGGTCGGAACCGGGCATCGATTCGCCCCCCCGCTGCATGTCGCTGGAGAAGTCGAAAGATGGTTTTATCTGGGCGGCTACCAATCAAGGCGCGCTGGTCCAGATCGACGAAGCAACACTGCACGGTTGGCAACTGAATTTGCCTCACGTAGTGCGCGTGTTTGTCGATTCTCACGACCGCGTCTGGGCTTCCACCGACCACGGGCTCTTTCTCAACGAAAGCCGTCACGGCCGGGCTGAGTTTCACCTGGCTGACGGCGCCGCGTCTGGTAGCCGAACGATCGAGGATATGGCCGAGGATTCCAAGGGGCGGATTTGGGCTATTTCCTCGGAATATCTGCTTCGCCTCGACGCCGCTTCCAAGTGGACGCGCGTGGATATCTCAATGGCCAAGCTTGGCCATCACCTCGAGGATCTGGCGATCGACAAATCGGATGGGCTGTGGATCAACGGCAACGGGGGAGGAGTAGCTCGCTTCCAACTGCGGAACGGCAATGTCACGAGCTTTACAGCACCGCACTTGTACTCCAACGAGGTGGTGTTCTTACGGGTGGATAGCCGTGGTTGGGTTTGGTTGGGCGAGGATCAGGGGGTCGAACTTTTCGACGGACGGTCCTGGAGGCGATACACGGCGGGTGACGGGCTCATCTGGAATGACACCGACGCCCGCAGTTTCCTGGAGGATCGTGACGGCTCGGTCTGGATAGGAACCAGCGGTGGTTTATCCCACTTCCTGGTAGCGATCGCGCCGCCTTTGAACCCACCGCCGCCGCCCATCTTCGTCCAGGTCGGATACGGACCCAGGGATCTCATGGACAACGGTGAACTGCCCTGGAAACATGATCCGTTGACAGTCTCGCTGGCGTCCTTGACTCTGCGCGATGAAAAGGCTCTGAAGTTTCGCTACCGCCTGGTTGGCTTGGAAAGTGAATGGGTCGAAACGGCGGAGCACACGGTTCGTTATCCCGAACTGGCGCCCGGCCGGTATTTGTTCCAGGCCCTGGCCGTCGATTCCAGCAGCGGTAAGAGCTCTTCGCTCAGCGGGTTCTCCTTCGAGATTATGCCGCCATGGTGGCGCACGATGCCATTCATCATGGCGGTGGTGTTTGCGGTCGGGCTGGTCGGCTGCCTCATTTGGCGCTGGCGAGTGCGTTTTCTGGTGCAGCGCCAGCGCGAATTGGAACGCCTGGTAGTCGATCGAACCGCCGAACTCGACCGCAAGCTGGCGCAGGAAGAACACTTGAAGGCCGAGGCCGAACGCGCAAATGAGGCCAAGAGCGAGTTTCTGGCTATGGTGAGCCACGAGATAAGAACGCCCATGAACGGCATCATCGGCATGGGGACTTTGCTGGCCGATACTCCGCTATCGGAGGGTCAAAGCGAATATGTGGACGCCATCCAATTCTCGGCGACTTCACTGCTGACAATCATCAACGATATCCTAGATTTCTCTAAGATCGAGGCTAATAAGCTCACACTCGAAACATCTAATTTCCAATTGCGGGAGATGGTGCGGAATGCGGTGAGTGTGGTGAGCACCGGGGCCCGCGCCAAGGATCTGGAAATAGTAGTGGCGATCGACGATGACGCTCCAGACTTGCTGGCGGGAGATCCCGTGCGCGTCAGGCAAATTCTGCTGAATCTCCTCTCTAACTCAGTCAAGTTCACAGAGCGCGGGTCGATTCGCGTGTCGATTTCTGCCGACGTTGTGTCGGAGCCGGACTGCGTACTGTTGCGCGCCTCGGTTTCAGACACGGGTATCGGAATACCCCCGGAAGCACAAGAACGTCTCTTTCAGAGCTTCCATCAGGCCGAGACCTCTACCACCCGGCGGTATGGCGGGACCGGCCTCGGCCTCGCGATCTCCAAGCGCCTGGTCGAGCTCATGGGCGGGGAGGTCGGCTTTAAAAGCTCTCTCGGCCAAGGGAGCACGTTCTGGTTCACGGCGAAATTGACCCTGGCAACACAAACCCTGCCGGCCACGTCCGGCCCCACGGGCGAAAGCCAGCCGCGCGAACCGAATTACGGAACCATTCTGGTTGTCGAAGACAATCGGATCAATCAAAAGGTCCTAAGTCACCAACTAATCAACCTCGGGTATTCGATCGAAGTCGCCGAAAACGGGGCGGAGGCGGTCGCGAAAGTTAAGAACCGCCGCTACGACCTCATCTTTATGGATGTGCAGATGCCAGTGATGGACGGCTTCCAAGCTACGCAAGAGATCCGAGGTTTAGGGGAAGACTCATCGTCAATTCCCATCGTCGCCGTTACCGCCAATGCATTTCAACGCGAACGAGAGAAGTGTTTCTCATCCGGCATGGACGACTATCTAACCAAACCAGTGGACAAAGATCGCCTGAAGGAAGCACTCCGCCGTTGGGCCAGGGGCGGACAAAGCGACGCGAGACGCCAGTGGTGACTCGTCGCGCGCGCTACTGCTGCTCTTCAATGTGCTCCACCGCGCGCTGACCCTGGCTGGCAAAACGCGCTTCTTGCTTGCGGCTTTCTGTAACCTCTACGCCGGTCTTTGTCCCCGACTCGTAGACTTTACTCAGGAACTCAGTATCTCCATATTTCCGAAACACTAGCTCTGAATGTTTTGGCGTGTGATCATCGATAGACCGTTGGACATTGAAGACTGCACTGACCTTATTGCTAGGGCCGGTGACCGTCATCACTGTAAGATTCGAGCCTTCCATCATCTGAAATGTATAGTCGCCGGGCGGCAAGGTCTTGTCGCCGATAACAAAGCTGTGGTCGACGTGCGCTCGAATTGGATTGTTAATCTGGGCATCCAAATATGTTGCACCCGTTGTTACGAGGAACACACTGGCTAGGACGGGGGCCAATGTTCTTAGGGGGTTTTTCATAAGAATCTCCTCGCAGATTAGACACCACCCGGGCTTGGATATTTTCACCAAAACCAGCGCCAAAACGAGCGCGTGGGAATGTAATTTCGCGGTCACTTCGCCTGTCATGAAACCCCGTCCGTGTCGCCGGAGTCGATAAAGTGTGAGCCAAAACTTGATGCTTGCGGCTTTATTATGCCTGTCGCCCGTCCTCAGCTTTGCGGGAAGCTGGTCGGGCAGCCTGGTCGATTCCAAATGCTACGACGCCCTAGAGCGGAATGTGAATCCGACGGACACGTTGTACAACGTCGATCGCGACGGATATCGGGAAATTCGCTACTGCTCGCCGACCACGAAAACGAAGTACTTCGCGGTTGTGCCATTTGACGGTCCGAGCCTGAAGTTGGATCCCGCCGGAAATACGAAGGCGGCCGAACTGGTTCGGCAAATCGGCAAGAAATCGCATCTCATCGTCGCCGTAACTGGCGAACCGATTAAAAACACGATCAAGGTCGATTCAATTTCAATCTCTCGATAGCCCAGGCTACGGCCGCGCTTCGATCACCAGATTGAAAGGCGTTTCAGTGGCTCGCCGGAAGCGCGTAAATCCGGCCGAGGTGATCACTTCCCGCAAACGCGCTTCTCCGGCCTGAGCGCCCAAACCGAGTCCCACCTCTTGCGAAAGTGAAGCTGGCACGCAAAAGAGCGTAGAGGCCGAGTAGTAGATGCGTCCAATCGGATTTAGGTTCGACGCGACATCGTCTTTGGCGAAGGGTTCTACCACCATCCAGGTGCCATCTGGGGCTAGCGATTCCCGGACGTGGCTCGCAGCGCCGGCCGGGTCGCCCATATCGTGCAGGCAATCGAAGAAGGCCACCAAATCGTAGTCTTTACCGGGATAAGACTTGGCCGGTGCAACCTCGAAGGTCACACGATCGGAGACTCCAGCGGCCTGGGCTTTCAGTCGTGCCTGTTCTATAGATGCAGCGTGATAATCGAAGCCGAAGAAACGCGACTCCGGATACGCCAGGGCCATCAGGATGGTGGATGCCCCGTGCCCGCAACCTACGTCGGCGACCTTCCCGCCGGCGCGCAGTTTCGCCTCCACGCCGTCCAGCGCGGGAATCCAATTCGTGGTTAGATTTGCCAGATAGCCCGGACGGAAGAATCGCTCGCAGCCTTCAAACAAGCCTTTCTCGTGCTCGTGCCATCCGAAGCCTTTCCCGGTGCGGAAGATCGCAGTGAGTTTTTCCTCGTCCTTCATTGCTGACGCGATCATGTGATAGAAACCCGGAAGGTGAACCGGCGTGTTATCGAGAGCCAATACGAAGGCCTGCTCGGGCGACAGCGAATAGGAACCAGATTCGGCGTGGTATTGAACATAATTGCCGGCCGCATTGGCATTGAGCCACTCCCGAACGTATCGCTCGGCCGTGCCCGTTCGCGCCGCCAACTCTCCGGGAGTGACCGGGTGTCCATCGGCCATGGCCCGATACAGCCCCAGCTTGTCCCCTATCAGGATCAGCGTGGCGTGCAAGGCGGCGCCCATATCCCCAACAGCTTGGCCGAGAAGAGCATTGAGCTTCTCCTGGTCGATTGGTCTTGTTTGTGCTTGAGTAGCCATTCCGTCACCCCTTTACTTAACTTACTTGCCGCGACCTTTCGGCCCCTGCGCGACCATCTGGATCGCGATGATCCAGTCTTTGTTGAGCATATTATCTCTCGACACGGCGTACAGTGTCTTTCGATCCGGACCGCTGAAGGCCACGCTGATAACGCCGCGCGGAGTTGGGATCACGCCCAGATTCTTGCCATCCGTTGCGATCACCTGCACGCCGGCATTGCTGGTGACATAAAGGCGCCCGGCTTCGTCAAATGTACTGCCGTCGCCGAACCCTCCGCCCTCCAGCTTCGCAAACTCGCGCTGCTTGGTGAGCGACCCATCTTTCTGTACGTCGAATGCCGCGATCGTCGGCCCGTTCGTGACATACAAATGTTTCTCGTCGGCGCTGAGCACAATGCCGTTGGTGGAGAGATTTTCGCCGTACCGGAAAACCTTGCCTTGCGAGTCCGAGTAGAACACCCCGCCCATGGTGAAGTACACTCCGCCTTTGCTGTCGGCAGTTAAATCGTTAAGAACTCCGCCGATACAATCCAGCGAATCGCCATTGTAATGGTTGGCTAGAGTCTGGCGATGCGGCGCAAGCTCTTCGATGGATGCGTTTAATCCGCGGCTGTCTACGAACAGCGCGCCCTTCGAGTTCATCGCCAGCGCCCCGCCGGTATTCGTGTCTACGTACGCGATAGAGGTCTTGCCGTTCTTATCCAGCTTCACCACATCGCTCTTGTCGTTCTGCGCGATCAGAAGCCCGCCGTCTTTCGTCGCGATGATGCCGTCGGCGTTGTTGCCGTCCACTTCCCAAATCTCTTTCCACTTTTCCCCCGCGGCCACCACGCCGGGGATTTCCGCCACGGTGTACTCCCTGGGACCCGGCGCCGCGGCGGCAGGACGAGGCCCGGGCGGACGTCCACCTCTCGGGGGAGGCGGAACCTTGCAGGTCTTCAGCACATCCGGCTCTCGGGAATCCTGAGCGGCCTGCACGCCCGGCCCCGATTTCAATCCCGCGGGCGGCTGAATCTGACCCCAACCCGCCCACACACCCAGCGCTCCCAACACAGCCGCAATTGTTAACGTCGATCTCATTTAACCCTCCGCTCCCGCGCTCCAGAATATCAATATACTCCGCGCTCGCCGCATACGATATACTGAATCCTTCGCCTAGACCGGCGGATGAACTGGAGATCAACAATGAAAACCACGTTACCAATCGTTTTCGGTATTTTGGCGGTTTCGGCCGGCGCGTTTGCGCAGGCGCCCAGCGACCCCATTCAAAAAGCTCTGATGGCCGCGCCAGCGCGGGCGAAGAAAGAAGACATCACCGTAATCAAGTGGAAGCCCGACTTCACTTATGACACTCTGCAGAAGGGCGCCGCCGGCGGCTTGGTCTGCTATGACCTGTCGGGCTGGCCCAATCACCCCGCATTCATGCTGGAGTGCACCAGCATCGGCAACCTGGCCCGCGTCGCGCAGAACCTGAAGGCCGAGTCTAGTGGCGACCGGAAAGCATCCGAGGCCGCACTAGCCGCTGAAGAGAAAGATGGAAGCCGGGTGAAGCCCGAATTCGGTTCGGCCTGGATCCACCTGATGGGTCCCGACGCAGAGCACGCTCGTACGCACGTCACGATCGCCGTGCCGGGCGCAACTGCGCAATCCATGGGACTGCCCGATAAGCCAAACCCAGTTGGCATATGGATTATGGGTACCGGCACGACCGCCCATTTGATGCTGCCGGAACGCTAGACACATGAGGCCGGTGATACTGACGCTACTCGCAATCGCGGCCTTGGCCGCGCCCCCGGGCAAGCAGACTTTCACCGGCACCATTACGGACAGCATGTGCGACAACGGCGATCATTCGCACATGCGAATGGGGCCGACCGATGCCGAGTGTACCACCGCCTGCGTCAGCATTCACGGCGCCATGTACGTTCTGTCTGACGGCAAGAACGCCTACACGCTGAGCGACCAGAAGACGCCGGAAAAGTTCGCGGGAAAAAAGGTTGCGGTGACGGGCACGCTGGACGCCAAGACCAAGACCATCCACGTGGACTCGATCACCACGGCAAAATGAGCCTAGGTATTTGTAATCGCGATCGCGCCTAGTGAGTCCCGCCCGAGGCCGAAAGCTGCGCCTTGAGCCACGCAATAATCATCGGTTCCAAGTCGGGGTTCTTCGCGAACATCGGGACGCCGTGCTCGGTACCGGCATAGATCTTGACAGTGGACTTCGGGTCCTTCGACGCCGCAACCGCTTCTTGAATTCCTTTCGCCGCGCCTGTGTCCCCCTCGCTCGCGGCGCCAAAGATTGGAAGGGACGCGTTACTCGTGATGTAGGCTTTCGCGGCATCGCTCGCCATGCCTGAGAGTAGGACCAGCGCCTTGACCTCCGGATGACGAACGGCGAGATCCGCCGCCTGGGTTACGCCGCAGCTTGCGCCGCCGGCAGCGACGCGCGTTTGATCGACGCCCTTCTGACTAGTCAGGTACGCGTAGGCTGCGTCCACGTCGCCGGGCCACTTCTGCCTGGCCGCATTCCGCGCTATTGGGGCGGTGGCCTTCTCGCCGCTTTCCCCAAATCCTCGGAAGTCGATCGTCAGGACGTTGAACCCGTTGCCGGCGAGATCTTCGGCAAGACCGTCCCACGCGTGCCGGTCCATGTTGCACTGATGCAGAAGCAGCATCGCCGGACCCGGCCGCCCCGCTGAAAAATACGTGCCCTTCAAGTTGGCGCCGTCTGGCGCTTTGATGTCGACGTCCTTCTTGTGGACCTCGGCTGACAAGCCGACCGCGCAGGTCAGTGCCGCAATTAGAAGTGTTTTCATATTGCCTCCAATTCTTGTTTGACGATCGCAGATGGCCGGCGCTCCTCGAGAAACGCGTGGCCTAAGAGTGAAATCCTAACGATCAGCCGCCCATTCGCATGCTCCGTGGTGATGAATCCGCGGTCATTTGCGTCTTCCCACACAGGCAGCCGAGGGCAGGACGTGCGCCATGCTCCCATCACTTCCTCATAGCTTTTCTCGCCAGTTGCCAGCCACTCGAGGAGATCTAGGATCAGGGCATCCACAGCATCGATCATGATGGGCTCGTCCGCGCGCTTCCCAATATCTCACATTGATCGGGATGTAAAATTTCTGCATGGTGTTCACCAAGCGGCTTCGTGATGGAGTTCGTCGGGGAGAAATCACCTGCAGTGTCCGGATATGGATGCGTCCGCATGTGAAAGTGGGAGCCCGATACCGCATGGAAGAAGGTGAGATCGAGATTGATTCGATCCAGCCGATTGGTTTTCCCGATATCACTCCCGAGTTAGCGCGCGAATCAGGCTTCCTCGGCCTCATCGATCTGTTGAAGGTTGCCAAGCACGGTAAGGGCGAAAACATCTATTTGATTCGCTTCCACTATGTGCCTCCATCAGATGGAAACCGAGCCGCGACCGTGAGGGAGCGGTTGCACTAGCTGCAACGCTTCTTTCACCACGCGCTCTGCGCTCACCCCAGTCATGCAGCGATGATCGATCGGGCACTCGCGCAATAAACAAGGACTGCAATCCACCGGCTGCCGGACCACGCGCGCGTTCAACCCGGTCGGTCCCGTCGTCGTATCGTCGGTAGCGCCAAAAATCGCGACCGTCGGCACGCCCAGCGCCGAGGCAATGTGCATCGAACCCGAATCATTGGTCAGAAAGAGTTCGCACCCAGCCGCCAGATCGATGAACTGCGCGAGCGTCGTCTCGCCGGCGTAATTGGTCACCTCGCGCCCGCTCAGACGTTGGGCTATTTCTTCGCACAGCGCCCGCTCGCTTTTCGTCCCGAACAGAGCGATGGAAGCTCCCCGAGCCTCGGCCAGCGCGGCCGCCGCCTCCGCGAATCGTTCCGGAATCCAGCGCTTCGCCGTCCCATAAGCCGCGCCCGGGCTCACGCCGATCACGCGCGTTCCGACGCCAACCGTCCGCGATCCCAACCGGATCGAATCGCTCGAGGGCAGGGCATCGATCAAACCGGCCCGTCGCAGCAGCTCGAGATAGTAGAAGCGTTCATGCCGGGGAATTTCGCCGGGCTTGGGAACGTTCACGGCACGGGTCAGCAGCAGTTGCCGGCCATCGCGCTTGTAGCCGATGCGCGTGGGAATCTTCGCCAGCCAGGCGATCCAGGCAGCCTCGAAGGCGTTCTGGAGCAGGATCGCACAGTCAAATTGCCGGTCGCGCAGCTCGTGGCCCATGCTCCAGCTCGACTTCAAGTTGTACAGTATTATTTCGTCGGCAAACGATTCATGGGCATAGAGATCCGCCACCGATGGTTTGGCCAGAATCGCGATTCTAGCCTTGGGAAAACGCTCTCGAATCGCGCGCAAGGCCGGCAGCGACATCACGGCATCGCCAACCCAGTTGGTAGCGCGGATCAGAATGTTTGAATAGTTCAAAACGGCGGTACTCGCTTGCGATTCTAGCGGTATTGCGGGCGGCTTCGCCAATGGTGGGAGCTGCGCGTACCCTGGATACCCTCAAAAGAGTCAGGAGAACCACTCATCGGTACTATAGGAGAAAACCAACCTACTGCCTAATAATTACATATACCTAGTACGAAGGGTGGAGACGCTTCATGGACCTCTTTGCGGAGAACCGGCCTGAGACGTGTGCCGGCTTAGGACTCGATTGCGGCACTTGCGTACAACGCTGCGCGTCCACTACGGCTGCGGTCTGCCATGACCTGCTGCCGTCCGGCGCCCATAAGATTTTCCTCCAGCTTTACCCGTCGCCAGGTTGTCATCCCATGGCCGAGGCATTCGTTCGAGCGTACCAGGAAGCAGTGACGCCATCCATGCCCGTCATGCGGGCCGTGCGCGCGAGCGCCGCCGCAGCGGCTTAAACCCAGACTCTCCGCTACAATAACAACGTATGTTAGTGGAGATCGACGGCGTAACGCTTCATCTCGCCCATCCTGACGAGCTCACCGTGACGTGGGTCGGCCAGGAAGAGGTCATGCGCCAGTTGTTGGCTGCCTGGCTGGTGGTGGATTCCCAAGACGTCCCCATGAATCCGCGCCTGTTGGGGAAGCCGGGCGTTGGAAAGACGACGCTCGCCTACGCCGCCGCCAAGCGCCTCAATCGCGAGGTCTACATCATGCAAGCCACCGTGGACACGCGGCCGGAGGACTTGCTGGTGACCCCGGTGATCGAGGGCCAATCGCGCTTGCGCTATGTGGCTTCGCCCCTGGTCACGGCCATGCTGCGTGGCGGAGTAGTGATTCTGGACGAAGGCAACCGCATGAGCGAGAAGAGCTGGGCGAGCCTGGCCCCGCTCCTCGATACCCGTAGATACGTGGAATCCATCGTCACCGGGATCAAGATCAAGGCGCATCCGCTGTTCCGCCTGGTGGCCACCATGAACGACGACGCCTCCACGTTCGATCTGCCTGAGTACATCCACTCGCGCTTGCAGCCGCAGCTCACCATCGATTTTCCCGAGCGCCACGAAGAGTATGCGATTCTCAAGGAAAACGTGCCGTTCGGCGACGAGCAGATCCTCAATTACGTGACCGAGTTTCTGCAGCAGGCGCATTCAGCCGACGAGCGCTACACGGTCCGCGATGGCATCAACATCGCGCGTTTTGTGATGAAGCTGAAGAGCCTGGAAGACGGAGAGATTCTGTCCAGCAAAAGCGACGAGCGGTTTCTGATGCGCACGGCCATTCTCGAAACCCTCGGGGATGAGGCGTTGCGGTATGTCCCACGAGCCTGAAGCTTCAAATCCAAGAGCGGAAGATCCAGCGAGCCTCCGCCGCGGCAACTATCACCTACTTCCCGGTGATCCCGGGCCGGCTCGAATTCGCCATCGAAGTGCGTCGAGCCATTTTGCGCGGGCATCCCGAAGATTGTCGCCGTCGAGTTGCCCGGCGCGCTCGAGGACGTGTACCTGCAAGCTCTGGCCCGGCTGCCGGAGATTTCGGTGATTCTCTATCCCGATCCGCAGGACGACGAGCGCGGCATTTATGTTCCGGTGGAACCTTGCGATCCGTTTACCGAAGCTGTGCGAACGGCCTTGGAAATCGACGCCGAAGTGATCTTCATTGAACCCGATTTGGGCGACCGGCCGCACCTTCCCGACACATACCCGGACCCGTATTCGATCCGCTATATCAGCCTGACCAAATACATCGAGGCGTATCGCGTCTATCCCCAAGCGCGCAGCGAAGAAATCGCCGCGCATGCCGCCGCGATGGCGTGGAAGCTGCAAGGCGCCGATCCGTTGGCGTCCGTTCTTGCCGTTGTGTCCCTGAATTTGCTCGATCCTTTGTTGGACGCGATGGAGCTGCCACAGGACGCGCCCAAGCGCGCCAAGCCGCCCGAAATCCGGCTGCTGAATCCCCATCCGGATTGTCTGGCCGAGATCACCATCGAGTACCCGTATCTGCAGGATCGCTACGAAATGTTCCGGGCGCGAAATGGAGCCGGGCGAATTGGTGGACCGGCCCAAAGTCCAGTTCGATTTGCTGCGCGAGGCGGAAAAGGAGTACGGCAAGAACACCGGCGAAAAGGTGGAGTACTGGCAACGCCGCATGATGGCGCGCTTCACTCGCAACCTGGCATCCATCAATGGCGACTTGGTGGCCGGCGTGTTCGATCTCGCGGTGGCGGCGCGCTCGGTGGTGGACGATAACTACGCGTACGAAGTGTGGCAGACGGCCAATCGCTATACCGCGCAGAAGCCCGCCAGCGATTTGCTGGAGACGGTAAATCTGTCGAGCGCGGAGATCTGGTACAACACCAAGAAGCTGCGGTTGCGGCGGCGTCTTCCGCGTCCCAAGCAGCGCCTGATGCCCAAAGGCTTGAAGCAGCGCAAGAAGGAAAAGTTCGATGGCGAGTGGGCGCGGCAAACCGATGGGACGGCCATCTGTTCGTATCCTCCCGAGGATCTGATGATCGAGGATTACGGCCGTTTCTTGAAGCGCAAAGCCAAGAGCATGCTGTCGGAGGAGCGCTCGCGGACCGAGCCGTTCACGACCTCGATTCTCGACGGCATCGACTTGCGCGAAACCATCCGCAATTGGCATGAGGCCAAGATTTACGTGCGCCAGCTCGATCGCATCGCGGGCGAAGTCGGCGCGACCGTGGTGATTTTCGACGAAGATCCCGACGATCGTTATCAATACTTGACCACCTGGCTCGGCGAACATCAGAACGAATCGGACATGGCGTTTTATTCCACGGAGCCCTTCCAGCACCTTGTCGGACCAGGGATCGGCCGCGCCGAGTATGGCGGATTTTTGATGGCGCTGCCTCCGCGCAGAATGCTGGACGTGTGGTCGGATCCGGATTATGATTTCGCGCAGAATAAGCCGGAAAAGCTGCTGATGGCCGCGCTCGATTATTCCCAGCAGCGCTTTGTGGTGTACGTCGCCGCCAAGCCGCCGCGCAGTATTTTCCGCTCCATCGCCGCGCACCTGAATCGGCGCATCATCTATATACCGATCGGCGCGCTCAATCCCGCACGCTTGAAAAAACTCCGCGTCGTTCACGTGCTCGATAGCTACGAGCGTCGCGACGAGGCCAAGGATTACATCTGGTAGGAGAGAATCGCCTCGACCAATCCGTCGATCGTGAATTGCTTGGCTTCGGAGTCAACCTTTAGGCCGTGCGCGCACAAAGTTGAACTGGTCACCGGACCGATTGACGCGATCCGGACGCCTTCGATGGCCTCACGGCCAGTGATTGCGAGGAGATTTTTGACAGTGGAGGAACTGGTGAACGTGATCCAATCGGGCTTCTTTTCGTTGCCGAAGATTTCGCGAGAGCGGGACGGGGCGTTCGGCGGAACAACGTTGCGATAGGCTTCCACCACGTCAACCTGCGCTCCGAGTTTCGCGAGTTCAGCCGGAATTACGTCGCGCGCCACGGCAGCCCGGGGCAACAATACGCGCTTGCCAGCCAGGTTCTCCGACGCGAACGCCTTGATCAGGCTTTCGGCGACGTATTCGTCCGGCATCAGATCCACCTTGAGATGCAGATCCTCGATCGCCTTTCGCGTCGCGGGCCCAATGGCGCAGATGCGAGCTTTGAGCGATCGCAAATCATGCCGCGACTGGTCCAATCGATTGAGAAAGAAACGCACGCCATTCACGCTGGTAAAGATCAGCCAATCGTAGCTGGCTAAATTGTCGATGGCTCGGTCGAGAGGCGCAGGATCGGCCGGCGATTCGAGCGAGATCACCGGCAGTTCGATGGCATCGGCGCCGAGCGCGCGCAACCGATCGGACAATTCAGCGGCCTGCTCCTGCGGCGCGAGTTACGACGATCTTTTGTCCAAACAGCGGAAGCTGCTCGAACCAGTGCAGCTTGTCGCGCAACGCAACCACTTCGCCGATGATCACGGTGGCCGGCGGCTTCAGTTGCGCCGCTTCGATCTGATCCGCGATAGTCGCGAGCGTGCCGGCCACGGTCTCCTGGTCGGGCCGCGTTCCCCAACGAACCGCCACTGCCGGGGTATCGCCCGAGCGTCCATGCCGCTGGATCTCGGCCGCGATCTCGCGAATCGCGAATATGCCCATGAAGATCACCAGCGTTTCCGACTGGCCGATCTTGCTCCAATCGATGCCATGCACATCGTGGCCGGTGACAAACGTCACCACTTTGGTGTGTTCGCGATGGGTGAGCGGGATGCCGCTATAGGCGGCGATGCCCAAAGGCGATGTGACGCCGGGGACCACTTCGAACGGAACGCCGGCCGCCGCGAGAGCCTCGATTTCTTCGCCGCCGCGTCCAAAAATGAACGGATCGCCGCCCTTGAGGCGGATCACGGTGAGACCCCGGCGCGCGCGATCGATCATCATCGCGCAGATTTCTTCCTGCGGAAATGCGTGTACCGATTTCTTTTTGCCGACATAAATGCGCTCGCAATTGGGAGGCGCAAGATCGAGCAGATGTTCGTTGACGAGGTTGTCGTAGAGTATCGAATCGGCAATAGCGAGAAGCTTGCGGCCTTTCCAGGTGATGAGATCGGGATCGCCGGGGCCGCCGCCGATTAGGTAAACTTTGTTCCGCTCCCTCACGGTCGCGGCTCGGTAAGGTGCGGAGTGCCGTACACGGCTTCGAGAATTTGTTTACCACCCTCGGCAAGTAGTTGTTCGGCCAGCGCGTGTCCGAGGGCCGATGCGTCGGCAACGAGACCGTGTTTGGCATGGCGGATTCGATTGGTGCCATCCGGAGAGATAATGAGGCCGACAACGTAAAGCGTCGCATCGTGGACGTACGCGTAAGAACCCACGGGCGCCTGACATCCGCCACCGAGAGACGCGAGCACCGTGCGTTCGGCGGTTATAGCGGCGCGGGTCTCTGGATGCTCCAGACGTTGAGCAATTTGAAACGCGGGACCGCCATCGTCGCGAGTCTCCACCGCGAGCGCTCCTTGTCCGGCCGCTGGACACATCACACCGGGGTTGAAGACCTCCGTGATACGATCTTCCAATCCCAAGCGGCGCAATCCGGCTGCTGCGAGAACGATGGCGTCGTAGCGGCCCTCGTCCAATTTCCGCAATCGCGTATCGACGTTGCCGCGGATGTCTTCGATCTGCAAATCGTGACGCCGGGCGCGAAGCTGGGCCGAACGCCGCAGAGAACCAGTGCCTATTCGAGCGCCTTGGGGAAGATCTTCGAGAGCTCGGCCAATCAGGGCATCGCGCGGATCTTCGCGTTCGGGAATCGCGGCCAGGGTCAGGCCGTCCGGAAGCTCCGTCGGCATGTCTTTCAAGCTGTGTACGGCGATGTCGATGGAGCCCGCGAGCAGCGCCTCCTCGATTTCCTTGGTGAAAAGCCCCTTTCCCCCAGCCTGTGCTCCCACCTGTGACAGCGCAACGTCACTGATCTTGTCGCCGGTAGTCTTGATGATTTCGATGCGGCATTCTTCGCCCAGTGCTTCGAGGCGGGCCTGAATCCAGTGCGCTTGCCACAGGGCAAGTTGAGATCCTCGGGATCCGATGTTAATCAAGCCGAAAGACCTTTCGAACAGCGGCGATCAGATGGTGTCCATCGGGTTGGGACGCTTGTCTACGAATTTCAGATATCGGACCATGCGCCACCTTGTTCATCATGCTTTTCGTCAACGCTTCAATGGCCAGTTCCTGCTCTGGAGTCAGCGCGCCGAGTTTGGTTCGCATGCGCGCCACTTCCGCCGCCCGCATTCGCTCCAGCTCATCTTGCAGCTTCACGATGGTGGGCGCCACTTCGCGCGCTTTTAGCCGAGCAACCATGCGCTCCACTTCCTCATGGACGATCGCTTCCGCTTCCTCGGCCGAATCCATGCGCCCTTTGAGGTTAGTCTCGATCACCTTCTGCAGATCGTCGATGTCGTAGAGGAACACGTTGTCGAGCTCGTTGACCGTGGGTTCGATGTTGCGCGGCACCGCGATATCGATCAGAAACATCGGGCGGTTGCGCCGGGCTTCGAGGACCTTCTTCATGTCGTCGCGGGTAATGATGTAGTGCGGCGCAGCGCTGGATGAAATGACGATATCGACTTCGGGAAGCGCGGAGAGGAAGCGGGTGTAATCCACCAGCTTGCCATCGAACAGCTCCACCATTTCGACCGCGCGCTCGTGCGTCCGATTGGTGACCAGAATTTGTCCAGCGCCGCTGCGCCGCAGGTGACGCGCCGCCAGTTCGGACATCTTGCCCGCGCCAACGATCATGATCTTCTTGCCCTGAAGCGACCCGAAGATTTCACGCGCCAGTTCCACCGCGGCGTAGCTGATCGATACAGCGTTCTCGCCGATGTCGGTTTCCGAGCGCACGCGCTTGGCAACGCTAAAGGCACGGGTGAGCAGAGCGTCCATGAATCCGCTGACTGCGCCGTGCTCCTTCGCAAGCGAATACGCCGACTTGAGCTGCCCGAGAATCTGCGGCTCGCCAATCACCATGGAATCCAGGCTGGCGGCCACGCGGAACAGGTGCCGGATCGCATCGCTGTCCTCGAAACGGTAAAGATACGGTGCTACCCATTCGCGCTGGACCTGTCGAGTGTCGGCAAGAAATTCATCCACTTCCACCGTCGCGGAGTTGGAATTCTCTTCGCACGTGAGCGCTACTTCTACTCGATTGCAGGTGGAAAGAATCATGCCTTCACAAAAGCCAGGCCGCCCCTTGAGCGCCACCAGGGCTTGCGATAAGGCTAGGTCGTCAAACGCCAGACGCTCGCGCACTTCCACCGGTGCACTTTTGTGATTGACGCCTGTGATCCAGAATTTCATTGGGCCGTCTTCATTTGGTAATGAGCGAGCGCAGTCCCACGTGCGCGGCCCAGGTGAGTCCCGAACAACACAGGACGGCTACGGCCATGAGAGCAGCTTTGCGGCCTCTCCATCCCGCGGTCTGGCGGAGGAAAACCATGGTGAGATAGAAGCCCCAGGTGATGAATGCAAGTGCGATGCGCGGATCGCGAATCCAGGCCGTGCCCGCGTCGATGAAAGCCCAGGTGCTGCCCGCGATGACGCCGAGCGTGATGAAGACGAAGCCGAAGCTCATGGCGTTGGTGATCAGATTGTCAAGCGTCGCGAGCGGCGGCAAGCGCTTGAAAAGTTGCGCGAAATACTCCGGCAGATCGAGCGGCTTCTTTCTTTTGAGCTGGCGTTCCTGAATTAAGTAAAAAAGCGAGGCGACGGCCGTGAGCAGCAATGAGGCATAGCCGAGCAGCACCATCATGACGTGTACCAGCAGTAGAGCGCGGATATTGGTGCTAGGCCAGCCCGAAATCGGCGACTCCATGGCTCCCACCTGCGTCAGCACGAAGACCAGCGGAAAAATGCAGACGCTGAGGCTGGCTGCGTCGTAGCGCCAATAGACGAAAAGAAACAGAACGGCGATCAAAAAAGCGCAGACGGTGGCGGATTCGAAGAACGTGTCGACGGGCAGGTGACCGATGGCGACCGAGAGTTCGACAATCGCAACGAAGTGCAGGACGGCGGCGATGAGAAATGCGAAGAGGGCGGGCTTGAGGAAGCCTTCTCTGCGGCGCAGCAGGACCGCCATGACGTGCAGCAGCCCAACCCCGTAGAGCGCCGTGGCCATACGGAGCCAAAAAACGGCCATTTCATGCATCTAAGTTAAGTATAGCGGGGTGCTGCCACTTATACTGGTCGCTACACACCTGAGAGGACACTAGGAGTCACGAAGAATCGCCTCGAGGTGCTTCTGCAAGTTCCTCTCAAGCGCGGGCTTTCCTCCAATTGAATCGTCGTAAAAGATAACTCGATAACTCCTAATATCGAAGGGCAATTCCTTGCCGCGCTGTGCTAGCAAAATAGTTGGTTTGTTCAGAGCGTGGGCATAGCCTAGCTCGTAAAATACATTTTGATTGGGAGCTGTGATTTCAGCGACGACGATCTTTGCTTCAGCGATTTGACGCTTGATGTCTTCAAAGATGATTCCGGGTCCGGCCAGCTCATCTATTCTGATGACATCGAGGTCGAGTGCGCGGACGCCCGGACTGATTACTTCCTGGTAAAGCGTATCGAAGGGCTGACCAAACTGCATCGCTACAAACACCTGCGGCTTAGCGGCTTTAACTAACAAGTCAGCGAAATCGACCCGCGCCTTCCCCCAGGCGAATAGACCCAACTGACTTCCGGTGAGGGGCTGACTCAGGACTCGCTCGATCACCGGAACGCCATCTACGACCATACGGATCTCTTGGCCGGTCTGTGTCACATCCATGGTGTACTTCTTATTTGGCTCCAGATTTCGAGCCGATCCAACGTTTTCAATGCCTTGCCAACCGACGCCCGGGACGTGCTCGGCGACGGAGTAGGCCCGCCCATAGCCTCCGAGCTGAACCAAGACGTAGCGGGAACGCTCTGACTGGAAACCAAGCACTACACCGGCGGCAATGTTGCCTGCAGGGTCGACTTCTGAGAAACTGATGTCAACCCTAACCGTTCCATCTGTGAGACTCCAGTTAGTGACCGCAATACCATATGCGGATCCGTCATTTGAAGATGGGCCCGTGTAAGTAGCCGACGAACCGTGAAACTCCCAGAGCCCCGTCGTTGCGGCCCAGCGATTCCCGTGCACTTCGGCCGCGGGTGAGCCGTTGCCAGAGGCGGCCTTATTAGCGCTCATGCGCCATCATCATAGCAAATGCGGACCAAGCGTCATCCCAAAGCCGCCAGTGTTTTCGCTGCCGTACAAAGATCTCGGTCACCCAAGAGGTCGACGAATTCCTTAACCCGTACGAGAGATCGGCGACTCCGTGGCGCCCACTTGCGTCAGCACTAAGACCAGCGGAAAAATGCAGACGCTGAGGCTGGCGGCGTCGTAGCGCCAATAGACGAAAAGAAACAGGACGGCGATCAAAAAGGCGTACACCGTGGCGGATTCGAAGAACGAGTCGACGGGTAGGTGACCGATGGCGACCGAAAGCTCGCCAGTGGAGGGCTCTTTGCCCTGAGTATAGCGGCGTGGCACCCCGTTGTTGCGCCAATGCGTTCGTGACATCATTTAATTGATCAGCGCAGGAAACAGGGGGTCTCCGATGAAAAAGTTGACCTTATGGATGATGGCTTTCGCGGCGTTGCTGGGAAGCGCGTTGCAAGCCCAGAATATAACCGGCAATTGGCAGGGCACATTGCAGGGCGGCCAGCAAAAAGTGCGCATCGTGTTTAAGATCGCGCTGGAAAATGACAAGCTGATGGCGACGCTCCACATCATCGACCAACCAGCACCGCCTTTCGCGACCACGATCACACGGGACGGTTCCACTGTAAAAATGACAATTCCCGGCATAAACGGCAACTATGAAGGAAAGCTGAGTGGGGACGGAAACTCGATCGCCGGGACGTTGACCCTGGGCGCTCCGCAGGCCTTGAACCTGGCACGCGCCACTCCGGAGACCGCCTGGGCGATTCCGGACCCTCCACCTCCGCCAGTAAGGATGGCGAAGGATGCGACTCCCGCATTCGAAGTGGCCACCATCAAGCCGAGCGATCCTGCCAGTCGGGGCCAAATAGTTACGTTGAGAGGCACCGAAGTCATCACAACGAACGAGACGGTGCACGATCTGATCAACTTGGCTTACTGGCTCCATCCCAAGCAGCTTAGCGGCGGACCGGCCTGGACGGAATCGGAAAAGTATGACATGGCGGGAAAGCCCGATGTGCCGGGCCAGCCAAACGTCGACCAGATGAAGATGATGATCCAGAAGCTGCTGGCCGATCGCTTCCAGCTCAAATTCCATTTCGAGAAGAGAGACCTCTCGGCATACGTGGTGAGGATCACGAAAGGCGGAGCGAAAATTGTCAGGAGCAAGGACGATCCGAAGGGCCTTCCTGGATGGAATTTCGGAAGAGCTGCAGCGGGGACGACGCTCACCTTCAGGAACTCGCCAATGTCCCAAGTCACTGCCATATTGCAAAACTTCTTGGATCAACCTGTGGTTGACCAGTCAGGCCTTTCCGAAAGGTACGACTTCACAGTGACGTTCACGCTCGATACGGCTCAGTCGGCGCGTCTTGGTGGCCCTCCAGCTCCCGCGGCCGACAATCCCGATGCCGCTCCGGATGTGTTCACCGCCTTCCAGCAGCAGCTGGGATTGAAGCTGGAGTCGACCAAGGCGCCCGTCGACGTCATGGTCATCGACAAGGTGGAAAGGCCTTCTGAGAATTAGCCACGGCTGCCCCGCAGACTAGCGTTCAGTCATGCTATGGTACGCTTTCCGTTTGAGACCGTCCCGCTTTGCGACCGCGTTCTCTACACTCATTTCACACTGAGACCAATACATGAAGCTCAATTGGACCAAGACCGACGAGGCACCCGCACTCGCGTCCTACGCGCTGCTACCCATCCTACAAGCGTACTTCAAGGGGACAGGGCTGGATATCGAAACGGCTGACATCTCGCTCGCTGGACGTATCATCGCCAACTTCCCTGAGTGTCTTCGGAACGACCAGAAGATTCCCGACGAGTTGACCCGCCTGGGGGAGCTGGCGCAGACACCGGAGGCCAACATCATTAAGCTCCCCAACATCAGCGCCTCCATTCCGCAACTCCGGGAAGCGATTGCCGAACTCCGCGGCAAGGGCTACAACATCCCCGACTATCCCGAGCAGCCGTCGACGGAAGAGGAGCGTGCGGTGCAGGCCCGCTTTGCCGTGGTCTTGGGTTCGGCGGTGAACCCCGTATTGCGCGAAGGCAATTCGGACCGTCGTGCTTCGAAGTCGGTGAAAGAGTTCGCGCAGAAGCATCCACACAAGGGGATGAAAAACTGGCCGAAGTCCGGGTCGCCGTCCAGTTCAATGACGCGTGTCGTCCACATGAGTGACAAGGACTTCTACGGCAGCGAGAAATCCACGACGGTAGGCGCCGCAACCAACGTGCGCATCGAATTCGTCGACTCAGCCGGCGCGGTGAAGGTGCTGAAGCAAAGCATCCCGCTGCTCGCGGGCGAAGTCATCGACTGCGCGGTGATGAACGTGGCTGCTCTGCGGAAATTCTATGCGGAGCAATGGCCGCCGCTAAAGCTGACAATGCTCTGTTGTCGCTTCACCTGAAGTGCACAATGATGAAGATCTCCGATCCCATCATGTTCGGGCATTGCGTGGCGGTGTATTTTGCTAATGCCCTGGAGAAGCATGCCGGCGAGATCCAAAAAATCGGCGCCAACATCAACAACGGACTGTCCGACGTCCTCGGCAAACTCGACCAGCTTCCTGCCGGGAAGAAGGCCGAGATCGAGACCGATATCGCAGCCTGTTACGACCAGGGCCCTGGTTTGGCGATGGTCGATTCGCGGCTGGGTAAGACCAACCTGCACGTTAACAGCGACGTGATCATCGACGCATCGATGCCGGTTGTGATCCGAGACGGCGGCAAGATGTGGGACAAACAGGACGCGCTGCAAGATACTGTGGCCATGATCCCGGACCGCTGCTACGCCACCATCTATCAGGCCGTGATCGAGGACTGCCAGAAGCACGGACAGTTCAATCCGGCCACCATGGGCAGCGTGTCCAACGTCGGGCTGATGGCGCAGAAGGCCGAAGAGTATGGTTCGCACGACAAGACGTTTGTCGCGCCCGGCAACGGCACCATTCGTATCGTTGATGCCGCCAACAGAACGCTGCTCGAACAGAGCGTCGAGCGCGGCGATATCTTCCGCGCCTGCCAGACGAAAGACGAGGCCATTCGCGATTGGGTAAAACTGGGCGTGGAACGCGCGCGGGCAAGCGGCGCACCGGCGGTGTTCTGGCTCGATCCGGATCGCGGCCACGATGCGCGGATCATTCAGAAGGTGAAAGCCTACCTACCGGAACACGACCTCTCGGGGCTGGAAATCAAGATCATGAAGCCGGTCGACGCGATGAAATTCTCGTTAGAGCGAATTCGCCGCGGCGAGGACACCATCTCCGTCACGGGGAACGTACTTCGTGACTATCTCACCGACCTGTTTCCGATCCTCGAGTTGGGGACGAGCGCCCGCATGCTCTCGATCGTGCCGCTGCTCCGAGGCGGCGCATTGTTAGAAACCGGGGCGGGCGGTTCGGCGCCCAAGCACGTGCAGCAGTTCGTGAAAGAAGGGCATCTGCGCTGGGATTCGCTCGGTGAATACTGTGCGCTGGTACCCTCGCTGGAGCTGATTGCGACGAAGACCGGCAACCCGCGGGCGGCGCTGCTTTCGAAAACGCTGGACCAGGCCATCGGCCAGTACCTCGAAGACGCCCGCTACCCCTCGGCCAAGGTGAACGAGATCGACAACCGCGGCTCGACGTTCTATCTCGCGTTGGCGTGGGCCAAGGCACTCGCCGCCCAGGACGAGGATGCGGAATTGAAGCAACGCTTCACTCCGGTAGCCGCCACGCTAGAGGCGAACGCGGGCAAGATTACTCAGGAGTTGTTGGCGGCGCAGGGCAAGCGGGTGGACATCGGGGGGTATTATTTCCCGGACGACGCCAAGTGCGCCGCGGCGATGCGCCCCAGCGTTACGCTGAATGCAATCATCGACGGAATGTAGTGGCTTTCGCGCGTCCGTGCCCTCGCGCGACCGACTCCGAAGTAGCTGGAGCAGCCTCCAGGACCGCGCGCTACATTTTGGTTTGGATCACGTCCACCAGCTCCTGCACCGCGGCGGCGCTTTTCTGCAGTGCGGCTTGCTCGTCCGCTTGCAGCTTGATCTCGTAGATCTTTTCGATACCCTTCGCCCCCAGCTTCACCGGCACGCCCACATACAGGTCCTTAATTCCGTATTCGCCTTCGAGATACGCAGCGCACGGCAGCACCTTTTTCTTGTCCTTCAAAATGGACTCGGCCATTTCCACCGCCGCCGATGATGGCGCGTAGTAAGCGCTTCCGGTCTTCAGGTATTTCACGATTTCGGCGCCGCCGTCGCGAGCTCGCTGCACCAGCCGATCGATGGTCGCTTGATCCAGCAGCTCGCTCAGCGGAATCCCACCTACAGTGGTCAGGCGCGAGATTGGGACCATGGTGTCGCCGTGGCCGCCCAGCACTAGCGCGGTGACGTTTTCCACCGACACGCCAAGCTCCATCGCGATGAAGGTTCGGAAACGCGCCGTGTCCAAAACTCCGGCCATGCCGATCACCCGCTCCTTGGGAAGCTTCGAGGCCCGGAGCGCGGTCCAACACATCGCGTCGAGTGGATTCGTAACCAGGATCAAGATCGCATTTGGCGAAGCCTCTACCGCCTTTTCGGTGGCGAACCTCACCACTTCGTAATTGGCGATCAGCAGATCATCGCGGCTCATGCCAGGCTTGCGCGGAAAACCGGCCGTGATGATCACGATGTCTGAGTCCGCCGTAGGTCCGTAATCATTGGCCCCGGTGATGTTGACGTCGTATCCTTCCACGGGGCCGGATTCGAGCAGGTCGAGTCCTTTACCCTGCGGGACACCCTCCACCACATCCACCAGAACGACGTCCGCTAGTTCCTTGCCGGCGATGCGCAACGCGCAATTTGCTCCTACGTTGCCGGCTCCTACCACAGTGACTTTTTTTCGCATGAAGTTTCAAGGTAGGATACGCGTGCGAAACTGTCAAGCGAAACGGATTCAAAACGGCGTGCCTACGATTGCGCCTTGAGGGGAGTCATGCTGGCTTGCAGGCGGCGCATTCCATTGAGCCAGCGGTCGTAGTCGCTGGTTTTGCGACGCATATACTCCAGCACTTTGGAATGCGGAGCGATGAGGAACTGCTCCGACTCCAGCCCTTTGATCGCGGCTTCGGCCACTTCCTCCGGTTCGATTGCGTCATCAAGTAAAAATGTGCCGCCTCCGAATTCGGCCCGCTCCAGCATGCGTGTCTTCACACCCAGGGGACACAGTGCCGAGACCTTGATGCCCTGATCGCCATACGTGATGCTGAGCCATTCGGCTAGTCCCAGGGCGGCGTGCTTGGTGACCGAGTAGGGCGCGGAGCCCAGCATGCTGAGCAGCCCCGCGGCCGAGACGGTCTGCAACAGATAGCCTTCTCCGCGCGCGAGCATGCCAGGCAAAACCACGCGCGCCGCATACACGTGACCCATGACGTTGACTTCCCAGGAGCGCAGCCAATCGTGATCGGGCGAGCAGCAATCTCCCTCCACTCCGACGCCGGCGTTGGAGCAGAACAGGTCGATGTGCCCGTATCTCTTGAGGACCTCGTCGACCAGCATCTGGATGTCGGATTCGCTGGCGACGTTGATGGTGAAGTTCCAGCCGCAGATTTCAGCCGCGACTTTGCGAGCGGCTTCGTGCTCGATATCGGCGACGATTACAGCCTTGGCTCCTTCGGCCGCGAAACGCCGGCAGAGTGCGCGGCCGATACCGTTTCCACCGCCGGTGACAACGACGACTTTGTCTTGTACTCGCATGCCTCGATGGTAGCAACCAGCAAGGCGAACAGGACCAGGGAAGCGATGGGAGTGACGGAAGTCCAGAAGTATATTAGGCCTGGCGCGTCCGGCCAGCGCTCGTGCTGGTGGTAGTAATAGCGGAGCACGGCGGCAGGCAGCGGAAACAGAAACACTGCGCAGGCAAATGCGGAACAGAGGCGGCGCCAATTGCTGGGTTTCCGAATGGTGTAATAGAAAAGCAACGCGACGCCGGGATATTGCATGGCCTGATAATGCCACCAGGCGATGGGCGAGGCGGCGAGAGCCAGCGCAATGAGAGCGGTTCCAGCGACCGGGATTTGTTCCGCGCTGAGCCTGCCGCGAGTTTTGAACCAGAGCAGCGCGAGGCCGGCCGTCAAGGTAGCGAGCGCGGCCAAAAGCGAGACCAGCTTTTGTTCAAGGGTCAGATGCAGGCGCGGCAGATCCCATCCGGTTACCCAATCTTGCGGAAGTTTGCCGTCGTCGTCGGGCGGCTCCAGAATGCGCAGGGCCACCGAAGGGATCGACCAGCTCAATACGCAGGGAGTGCCGTAGAGGTAGTCGGTATTCACTGGGGTCATGGGACCGCGCAACAATGCAACAATCGCCCAAGGGATGGCCATCAGAAATCCGGCGCTCGCGAAAAACGCCAGGAGCCCGCGCCAATTTCGCTCGAGTGGAGCCAGCAATCCCAGCACGGCCGGTATCAGTTTCACGGCGAATCCGGCGCCGGCCGATGCGTAGCCGATCCAGCTGGTGCTCACGCAAGCTATAACGATGAGCAAGGTCAGGAGCGGATCCGGCTGGCCCGTCGTGAAGCTATCTTGCGCCACCCAACCAGCGCCCCAGACGAATGCGATCACCGTGGTTGCAATCCAATCGCCGCCCAGGCGCCGCCACAAAAGGAATGCTGCAGCGAGAAGACAGGCGTGCGAAAAAACAAACCAGATCCAGCGCGCGGTGAAATAATCGAACGCCGCGATGGGGACAAGCAAGCAGGCGAGCAGGGGCGGATAAATGTAGTCGGCAGTTAGAAAGGGCGATTCGCCATGCAGGATGTGTTGCGCGGCGTAGTAATAGAATCGGAAATCGCTGAGGCCCGGGGTGGGAATCGCTTCGAGAATGTTTTGCTTCGAATACCAGATGGCACAGGCTGCGACAAAGGCGATAAGCAGGAGTCGCCGCGCGCCAGCTGGAACGGACATACCGGCCATTATAAGTGGAGCAACACAAAAATAGCGCTCAAACCTATTACAGTAGAGTCGAGAGGAACATTTCCCATGAAATTCCACCAAGCCGGCCTGGCTCTGATTCTGGCGGCCGCGGTCCTGGCTGCTCCCACGTATAGCGTCGTCAACAAGATCAAAATCGGAGGACTCGGGCGCTGGGATTATGTGTTTGTAGACAGCGCCGGTCACCGGCTCTACGTGTCGCACGGCGCGCAAACGGATGTCATCGATACCGACTCGGAGAAAGTTGTGGGCACGATCGCTGGCACCAACGGCGTCCACGGTATCGCTATTGCGGCCGACCTGGGAAAAGGATTCACCAGCGACGGCGCCGACAACGACGTCTCGGTGTTCGATCTCAAAACGCTCAAAGTCGTCTCCAAGGTGAAGACTGGCCTGAATCCGGACGCCATCATATACGAACCGGTCACGCAGCGCGTGTTCACGTTCAACGGACGCAGCGGCGATTCCACCGCCATCGACGCCAAGACCGGCGAGGTGATCGCGGCTTCGATTCCGGTGGGCGGAAAGCCCGAGTTCGCACAAGTAGATGGCAAGGGTCACATCTACGACAACATTGAAGACAAAGCCGAGATCATTGAAGTGGATGCGAAAACCGCGGCGGTCACAAAGCGCTATTCCATCGCACCCTGCCAGGGTCCAAGCGGCCTCGCGATCAGCCCCAAAGGACTGCTGTTCAGCGTGTGCGGGAACAAGATGATGGTTGTGAGCGATCCGGCGTCGGGCAAGGTGATCGCTATGCCGGCCATCGGTGGCGGTCCGGATGGAGTCGCCTTCGATGGTGGGTATGCCTTCAGCGCCAACGGCCTGGACGGCACCATCACCATGGTGGGCGAATCCGCCGCCGGCCAATGGGACCCACTCGCAACCATTCCAAGCCAGCGCAGCGCTCGCACCATTGGAGCCGACTCCAAAGCTCACAAATTGTACTTGCCCGCCGCCGAATTCGGCGCGCCAACCGTGGACAAGGATGGCAAGCAGGTCCGCGGCCAGATCGTGCCGGATAGCTTCGAGATCTTGGTCGTCGGGCGTTAATGGCTGAGCTTCTTAGCAGAAGGACCTTGCTCAGGGGGGGCGCGTTGGTCGGCGCATCGGCCCTGCTGCGAGGCCGGTTTCAGCTCTTTGCGCAATCGAAGGCGGAGTACTCGGCCCGTGCGATCGAGCTTGTCTCGGAAACCACGGTGGTGGACCTTCTCGATCAGTTCCGCTTTCCCGACTACTCGGAAAAACCCGCCGACAAACTCGCTCAGTGGTTGACCAAGCCGGGGAGCTTTACGGCCGCCGACGCCGCTACATATCAAACCTCCGGGATCAACGTGTTCGCGCTCGGTGAAGGAGCTTCCGACTACGAAGACGGTCTGCGATTCTTCGCGAAATGGAACGGATTCCTCGCCGCTTACAGCGATCTGCTGCTGCGCATCGATGACGCCTCGGACTTCGCGCGCGTGCGCAACGAGAAGAAGATCGGAATCATGCTGACGATGCAGGATTCGATGCACTTCCGAGGTCCGGACGACGTCAACGAGTTTTTCGCTTTGGGACAACGCATCTCCCAACTGACTTACAACTTCAACAACCGCATCGGCAGTGGTTTCCTGGAGCAGCGCGACGGCGGGCTTTCCGTATTCGGACTCTCGATCATGGAGCGGATGGAGAAGGTCGGCATGGCTGTGGATTTATCCCATTGCGGGGACCAAACCACGCTCGACGCTCTCGATGCGGCCAAGCGGCCGGCGCTGTTTACTCACGCCACCTGTCGCACTCTGAACCCCGGGCACATGCGCGCCAAAACCGACGAGGCCATCCGCAAACTTGCGCAAACGGGCGGCATCATGGGAATCGCTTTCATCCGATTTCTTGTTCGGGACCAGGAGCCGGTGACGCTTGCGAACGTCTTGGATCATTTCGACTACGTTCGAAAGCTGGTGGGGGTGGAACATCTGGCGGTTGGCAGCGATCTGGATGTTGTCGGCAACGGCAATACGATCGGCGGCACCGGCAAGGGCCCCGAAAGCCAGCCGAACTTCGACCGCTATCGATACCACGTGGAAAAGCCGCAGCGTGTCGCGACTACTGGCCTGGATCATCCCAAGCGGACTTTCGATCTCACCGAGGGTCTGATCTCGAGGGGCTACAGCGATGCGGACATCAAGATGATTCTCGGCGGCAACGCGGCCCGGGTGCTGGGTAAAATCTGGGCTCCTGCCTAACGTTCGCGGCGCAGGCCCTCATGGACGAGCATCTTGAGAAGCGTCTGGTAGCCGATCCCTTTGCGGCCGGCGATCTCACGGGCCTTGGCGAGATCGGGCGCGGGCAAGCGGAGCGCGATCTGGACACTTTTTGCGCGGCCCAGATTAGCCACGAGAGGCGATCCCTTCTTCTTGAGGGCTCCCGTTGCAGCCTGCTGCTTGAGAAACGTCCGTCCCTTCGCGCTTGCCCACCATTTTGCTTCGTCGTCTTCGCTCAGGAGCGTGGGCATTTTCGCCAATTGCTGTTTCGGTTTATTCATTGCATTACTCTCCTCGCGTGCGCCGCTCCATGTAGTCGCGCCTCTGCCCGGCATCCAAGTCGTAGGCCGTAATCACTCGTATTCTGTCGTTGCGTTCCGTCATGACGATAGCGAGAAGCCGGTTACCTTCCGTTTCTCCGTAGTACACGTAGCGGGCCTCGCCATTGGCGTCTTGCTCGTAAATTAAAACCGGGTCGCGGGACAGCGCTTGTTCTACCTCTTCTACCTTGACCCGGTGTGCCCTGATTTTCCTCAGGTTATTCTGGTCCCAATCGAACACGACCATTTCCATTGTATATGCAATGCATCACGGTCCGTTTGGACGTAAGTGTCGACGGGTGCTCAACGCGGATCGGAGTTTGAGATTCTAGTCATCGGTGACTGTCAATCGCCTCCGCGACTATGTCCTGTACGTTGCTGTTGGCCTGTGCTTCGGCTGTGCATGCGTCTGGCGCGCCTATCACGATGTGGACTTTAGGTGGATCGTGCTTGTGTTTGAGACGTGCCTCGTGTTTGGCTACACAATCGCGAGGTTGCGGCGTTTGTGGCGGCAATCCCTGTTTTGGGTAACCCTTGGATTTCTCTTCGCGATTCACTCGACGGTTTTTGGCATCGCCTTCCGGCAAGTTCCGCGTTGGCGCGCCCCAGTGGTCGGCTTCGTTTTCGTAATGGAAATCGTCGCTGCGACCCCGCTCTTCAAAGTTGCCATTACGTGCCTTGAAGCGCGTAGGCGAAGACGACGAATTATTCGTCAGTCGTAGGATTGCCCTCGCGTCCCACACGGTTGTTGGCAAAAAAAACGCGGAGAGCAGATCCCGAAGGACCGTCTCCGCGCTGAGTTGTCTACGACACTAGCGGGTTTTATGCCGCGTGAATAATGGGGTGAATAATGGGCCGGGTCTTGGTGGCGTCCATCCGCTCGCTCAGCGATGGAATCGCCGTCCGCAGGACCTCTTCCACTCGGCTCGCGAAAATGAACTCCATCTCCTTGCGAACTTCGTCGGGAAGATCGCGAAGATCTTTCTGGTTCGCTTTGGGCATGATCACGGTTCGGATTCCAGCCCGCCGCGCAGCCAGCACTTTCTCCTTGATGCCGCCTATGGGTAGCACCAAGCCGGTCAACGTAATCTCACCAGTCATGGCCACATCGCTGCGAGCCGGCAACTTGGTGTAGAGCGACGTCAACGCGGTGGCCATCGTCACGCCGGCGGATGGGCCGTCCTTAGGGATCGCACCCGCCGGAACGTGTACGTGCACGCCCGAGGTCTTGAACAGCGCCGGGTCGATATCGAAATTGGCTGCGTGCGACCAGATGTAGCTCTGCGCCGCCTTCACCGATTCCTGCATTACCTCGCCGAGCTGTCCAGTCAGGGTCAAGCCCTTGCCATCTGGCAGCAGCGTGGCTTCGATATAAAGCACATCGCCGCCGGCTTCGGTCCAGGCCAATCCGGTTGCAACACCGGGAGGCAGATCGCGCCGGGCTTCTTCCTGGTTAAAGGGCTCCGGTCCGAGCATTTCGGTTAGTTCCTCGAGCGTCACCGTGACTGGTCCGGTGGCGCCTTCGGCGAACTTCAGCGCCACTTTACGAGTGACCCTGCCAATAGCCCGCTCCAGTCGTCGAAGGCCAGCTTCGCGCGTATAACCGGAGATGATCTTGCGCACGGTTTCATCGGGAAGGACGCACTGCTCCGCGGTCAGCCCGGTTTCTTTGAGTTGTTTCGGAATGAGATACTTCTTGGCGATTTCAAGCTTTTCCTCTTCGCTGTATCCGGCCAGTCGTATCACCTCCATACGATCGAGCAACGGCTGCGGAATGGTATCCAGCGCGTTGGCGGTGGTGACGAACAGCACCTTCGACAAGTCGAATGGAAGATCCAGGTAGTTATCGCGGAACGATTTGTTCTGTTCCGGATCCAGGATTTCGAGCAAGGCATGCGCGGGGTCGCCGCGGAAGTCGTGGCCGAGCTTATCCACTTCGTCCAGCATAAGCACGGGATTGTTCGCACCCGCACGTCGCATGGCTTGGATCACTCGTCCCGGCAATGCGCCGATGTAAGTCCGGCGATGGCCGCGCAGCTCGGCTTCATCATGCAAGCCGCCTAAGCTCATGCGCTCGAACTTGCGATTCAAAGCCCGAGCGATGGATTGGCCGAGTGACGTTTTGCCCACTCCAGGAGCTCCTACAAAGCACAGAATTGGGGCCTTGGCGTTGGGGTTCAGCTTTAACACGCCGAGATGTTCAAGGATGCGCTCCTTGACATCTTTCAACCCGAAGTGATCCTCGTCCAGCACCTGGCGGGCCCGCGCGATATCGAGCGAATCCTCAGTGCTCTTGTTCCAGGGCAGCTCGAGGACATAGTCGAGATAGGTCCGGATCACGTTATAGTCCGGAGCGCTCGGAGGCAGTTTCTCCAACCGGTCGAGCTCGCGCTTGGCTTCCTTCAGGATGTCTTCGGGCAAATTGGCTTGGTCCAGGCGCTCACGCAACTGGTCGGCTTCGGCCTGTTCGCCGCCCTTCTCGCCTAACTCCTGTTGGATGGCGCGCATTTGCTGGCGCAACAGGTAGTCGCGCTGCTCTTTGCTCATCTCGGTGCGAGCTTCGGTATTGATTTTGTTGCGCAGTTCAAGCACCTGCACTTCGTGCATCAAATAGCGATGCAGCATGCGCAGAGCTTCGGCCCTCGAGGGCGCTTCAAGAAGCGACTGACATTTGTCGGCGTCGAAACTGAACATCGACGCGAGCACAAACGAGAGCCGCAGCGGATCTTCATTGGACGCGATCAAACCGCGCAATTCCTGGGAAGAACCAGGTTGCGCCAAGGTCAGCGCCTCGCCCGCGAGTTCGATTAAAGCGCCCTGCAGCGCCTCAATCTCGGGGCCGCTATCGTGCGGCAAGGGCAGGGGAGTCGCGCGGCCTTTCAGGAACGGTTCGGAGCTATCGAGCTTCAGCAGAGTGACTCGCTCCATGCCCAGAACCATGAGCTCAAGATGGCCCTCGCCCGAGCGATTCATCTTGCGAATAACGGCCTTGGTCCCGATCGCGTACAGGTCGTTCTGCGTGGGCACATCAAGGTCAGGATCGCGCTGGGCAAAGACCAGTATCTCTTTCGATTCAGTGGCCAGTGCAGCTTCCACAGCGGCAATGGACGCCGGACGCCCCGCCGATAACGGCATCAGCAGGTAGGGAAAAAGCACTGCGCTTTTCAATGGTAATACTGGGAGTGTGTAGACAACTGGTTGTTCAGACATTTGATATCTCCTGCTAACAGCTTAGATGTCGCTGGAGACGAAAAGAAGCAGGCTTCACTCAAGAAACCTGCTTCTCCAGCACTAAAGATGACCGAACCCCAGCGTGGGGGACGGCTTACTTATTCGGAACTACAACAAAACGCGTGCCTTGGCCGGTCTTGACCAAAAGGAGCGTCGATTCACGGGAAGCGCCGGCTTTAACCGCCGCATTGAATTCAGAGACCGAAGCGACTGGTTTCCGGTCCACCTGGACGATGATATCGCCCTGTTGGAGCCCAGCGGCCGAGGCGGAAGAATCCGGGTCGACGTCGGTAATGACGACGCCCTGGGTGCCTTCGGGAGTCTGCAGTTCTTGACGCAGGTCAGGGGTCAGAGCCTGAACCGATACGCCTTTGAGAGCGCCCTTCTCGCCGCTATTTGGCAGATTGCCCTCGGGGCCGCCTTTGTTTTCGGCTTCCAGGTTGAACTCGCCGAGGGTTACGGGAACGTTGATCGACTGGCCATTGCGTTCCACTTTTAGATTGATGGTGGTGTTCGGCGCGAAGCCAGCTACTTGGAGACGGAACGAGTTCACGTCCTCCGCGGGATTGCCGTTGACGGCCGTGATGACATCGTTTACCTGCAGGCCGGCCTTCTTAGCGGGACTGTTCGGTTCCACTTGCGCGATGGCGACTCCGCGGGCGTTTGGAATGCCGAAGGCCTTCGCCATTTCCGGCGTTAGTTCCTGCGGAAGAATGCCGAGGAAGCCACGCGTGACTTTCCCATTCTTCATGATCTGGTCCATGACGCTGCGGGCCATATTGGCAGGGATCGCGAAACCGATGCCCTGGTTGCCGCCGCCCTCACCGGACAGGATGGCGGTGTTGATGCCTACCAGATCGCCATGCGTGTCGATGAGCGCACCGCCCGAGTTGCCGCGGTTGATGGCGGCGTCAGTTTGAATGAAATCTTCAAACCGCTCGATGCCCAAGCCCGCGCGGCCCTTGGCGCTGATGATGCCCATGGTGACGGTTTGGCTGCCCGGCAAACCGAACGGCTCGCCGATCGCCAAAACGACATCGCCCACTTGTGCGCGAGTCGAGTCCGCGAATGGCAGGGTTGCGAGGCCGGTTTTATTGATCTTCAATACGGCCACGTCAGTATACTTGTCGCTGCCGACGATTTTGGCCGGGTATTCTTCTTTGTCTGAGAAGGAGACTTTTACATCGGTTGCGCCTTCCACGACGTGGTTATTGGTCAGGATGTAGCCATCCGGACTGACCACGACGCCCGAGCCGAGGCTGGTGGCGCGCTGTGAGCGCGGCTGCGCCTGCCCCTGCGGCATGCGGCCGCCAAAGAACTGGCGGAAAAAAGGATCGTTGAACAGACCTTGGCCGCCTTGGCCTTCTTCACCCTGTTCCTTCACGACCTTCGAAGAAGAGATGTTGACCACCGCCGGTATCGCACGTTTCACAACGGGAGCAAAGGTGGTAAATGGCAATTGCTCAGCCGAAGTTGCGGCGTGAGCGGTGTCCAAAAAAACGGGGACGCGATTCGTAGTGGTCATTGTCACCACCAGAGCGCCCGCCAACAGAGCAATGACGGACAGGAGCGCCGCCGTCTTTTTACTGATATAGCCTTTCATTTAAGCTACCTCCAACTTTCTATGCTTCCTCGAAAGCCGCTTCACGCTCGCCGCCCTCGACTTTAGATTCAAAACTCACCTTAGATTTAAAGCTCAGGTGTCCGGCAGGGTCCAGGTCCACTACTACACGATGGCCGTCCCTGACTTCGCCTCCGAGAATCCGGCGCGCCATTGGCGTTTCAATTTCGCGCTGGATGGCCCGTTTCAACGGCCGGGCGCCGTACGCTGGATCGTAGCCCGCGCGGACCAAATATCCGCGGGCCCGATCCGTCAACTCCAATTCGATATGCCGGTCGGCCAAACGTTTCCGCAGGCCGTTCAACTGAATGTCCACAATCTGCTTCAAGTGCTCTTCGCTGAGACCGTGGAACACAATGATCTCGTCGACGCGATTCAAGAACTCGGGTCTGAAATGGTGACGCAGCTCGTCGAGCACCTGTTCCTTCATACGTTCGAAGCCTTCACCGGAGAAAGCACCCCTGTATTGCAAGATGCGCGGGCTCCCGATGTTGGATGTCATTATTACGATGGTATTTTTGAAGTCCACCGTGCGGCCCTGGCCGTCAGTGAGACGGCCGTCATCCAAAATCTGTAGCAACACGTTGAACACGTCGGAATGAGCTTTTTCGATTTCGTCGAAAAGGACTACACAGTATGGACGACGCCGAACGGATTCCGTTAGTTGCCCTCCTTCTTCATAACCGATGTAACCTGGGGGCGCGCCAAGGAGTCGCGCGACGGTATGTTTTTCCTGGTACTCGGACATATCGATACGGACCATGGCTTTCTCGTCGTCGAACAAAAACTCCGCCAGGGCCCGCGCCAGCTCGGTTTTGCCGACGCCGGTGGGCCCTAAGAATATGAAACTGCCGATGGGGCGCTGAGGATCCTTCAGCCCCGAGCGCGCACGCATGACCGCTTCCGCTACCGCTTCGACGGCCTCGTCCTGCCCGATTACCCGTTCATGCAACTCGTCTTCCAGATGCAGCAGCTTCTTCATCTCGCCTTCGAGCAGCTTGGAGACGGGCACACCGGTCCAGCGGCTGACGACTTGGGCGATGTCTTCTTCGTCAACTTCTTCCTTCAATAGCCGCTTGCCGGATTGCTTTTCCACCAGCCGAGTTTCCTCGGTCTTGAGCTTGCTTTCCAGCTCGGTTAGTTTGCCGTACTTCAGCTCGGCCGCGCGGTTCAAATCGTACTGCCGCTCGGCCTTTTCGATCTCGATCTTGACCTGCTCGATCTGCTCGCGCAGGGCCCGCAGACGTTGCACGCCTTCTTTTTCGGCTTGCCACTGGGCCTTGAGTGCATCGGAATCGGACTTCAGATCGGCGATTTCCTTCTCGATCTTCTTCAACCGATCCTTGGAGGCGCTGTCGGATTCCTTCTTCAACGCCTGCCGCTCGATCTCGAGCTGCATGATGCGGCGCAGGATTTCGTCGAGATCCGACGGCATGGAATCGATTTCCGTGCGCAGCTTGGCAGCCGCCTCATCGACAAGGTCAATGGCTTTGTCGGGCAGGAAGCGATCGCTGATATAGCGATTCGAAAGCACTGCAGCGGCTACCAGGGCCGAGTCCTTGATGCGGACGCCGTGATGGATTTCGTAGCGCTCGCGCAGGCCGCGCAGGATGGAGATGGTGTCTTCGACGCTGGGCTGATCGACGAATACGGTCTGGAAACGGCGCTCGAGCGCGGCGTCCTTTTCGATGTACTTGCGATATTCGTCGAGCGTGGTGGCGCCAATGCAATGCAGCTCGCCGCGCGCCAGCATTGGTTTCAACAGGTTGCCCGCGTCCATGGCCCCTTCCGCTTTGCCGGCACCGACCACGGTGTGCAACTCGTCGATGAACAGAATGATCTGGCCTTCGGACGTTTGTACTTCCTTCAAGACTGCCTTGAGGCGTTCCTCGAACTCGCCGCGAAACTTCGCGCCGGCGATCAGCGCGCCCATGTCGAGCGAGACTACGCGCTTGTCCTTCAATCCCTCGGGAACGTCGCCGCGGATGATCCGTCCAGCCAAGCCTTCGACGATGGCGGTCTTACCAACGCCAGGCTCGCCGATAAGCACCGGGTTGTTCTTGGTGCGGCGCGAAAGCACCTGAATGACGCGGCGAATCTCTTCGTCGCGGCCGATGACCGGATCGAGCTTGCCTTGGGAGGCGAGCTGGGTGAGATCGCGGCCATATTTTTCGAGAGCTTCGTAGGTAGCCTCTGGATTTTGAGTCGTCACGCGCTGGCTGCCGCGGACCTCCTGCAAGGCCCGCATCAGGCGCTCGCGAGTGATGCCGAACTCGCGGAATAGCTTGCCGGTAGCGCCGGAGTCGTCGGTCGCGGCGAGCAGGACATGCTCCACCGACACGTAGTCGTCCTTCAGCCGCTTGGCTTCTTCCTCGGCCTGCGTCAGCAGCTTGGTGGCGCGATTGGTGACGTAGACCTGGTCGGGACCGCCGGTGGGACCGGAAACTTTGGGCAGCCGGTCTACTTCTTGCTGGAGGCGCGTCCTGCAGAGCGTCCACGCGTATGTCGGCCTTGTTCAGGATGGAGGGGGCGAGGCCGCCTTGCTGGTCAAGGAGTGCAAGCAGCAGATGCTCGGTATCCAGCTGCTGGTTGCCGTGCTGGATGGCGATGGATTGAGCGGCCCGGACGGCTTCTTGGAGTTTTTCGGTGAATCGGTTGAAGTCCATTGGGTGATTCTTCCCTCGATAACAATCTTAGTGTATCGTTATCAACTGATATAAGCATACCACCATGATAGTGGCATGGCAACATCTTCTCCGAGGTTTCGACGCCCTTCGCCGCCATAAGTTTCCGGCCAGTATACGCTAGGATTTAGTAAGATCCGCAAAAACGAACCCATCCCGCTCGACGATTTCGCCAACCGAGATCTGGATTGGCTTGAGGAAGCCAGGGCCATCGTACACAAAAGAATGGAATTCGCCGTTTTCGCCGCAGGGATCGATTGAGGGCGGAAGGTCGGCGAGGAATTGGGAATCGAAATCGCGGCCGGCGAACTCCTTGGGCAGCACCCTGGGATCCACGCAGGTGATTTTCGCCCGCAGGCCGGAAGCGATCATGGTCCGGGCCAGATCGGCTGTGGGGATTTGCCAGACAGGGAACAGCGGCTCCAGGCCGGTTGTCGCGAACTGCTTTTCGCGATAGGCGCGGATATCGGCCAAAAAGAGGTCACCGAACGCCATCGAATCGACGCCTTTAGTGACCGCCAGGGCGCAAAAACCGCTCATTTTTGCCTCATATTGGTCGTTGGAACAGGGCCAGGGGAGGGGGATGGTCCACAGCGGCAGTCCGACAGACTCGGCTTGCAGCTCGAGTAACTCGCGCCGGACGGCGTGCATAGCCACGCGATCGAACTCCTGGTTGAGAGTGGTGAAGAGCGCTACGACTTCGATGTCGGGATCTTGCCGCAGGAGATGCAGCGACCAAGCGCTATCCTTGCCGCTGGACCAACTTACTGCAACTCGTTTCAAGCAGTGACTGGGACGCGCTCGCTGGTAGCGACCGTGCGGCTCAGCCAGGCATATAGCCCGAACAGAACGGCGGTGTAGAGGATATCGCTGGCCAGAGTCCAGCCAAAGAATGGAATCGCGGCCACGTAGCAGCTAGCGAGGCCGGCCGCAGTGCGAGGATACGCTTGGAACCACAGCCAGCTTCCGAAATTGGTGATCAGGAAGAATTGGATGCTGTTCAAGACCGTGATGGCAGCGATGCGCGAAACGTTCTCGGTGTTCCGAAGCCACCGGCCGAGCCACACGCTGATGAGGAAGCTCCCATAAATGAAGAGCTGATATTTGGTGAACGGCTGGACGCCATAGAACGCGGCCTTGATGGGATCCGTGATAGCCATCACGACCAAGGGAACCAAGTACGCCTGCCAGCGCGGTAATCGGGCGCCTGCGAACAGGCTGGCGGCGCCCACGGGCGCGAAATTCGACGGATGGGGCAGCAGTCGCCCGAGTACGCCCAGCACGGTGAGTGACAAAGCAGCGGGCCGCCAGTTGGTCTTGTTCATCAACCGTGATTATAACTCCGCCGAAGGCTTTCCCGGCTTCAGGCGCTTGCGCAGGATGACCAAGCCGATCAATCCCGAGCCAATCAACAGATAGGTGCCGGCTTCAGGAGCCGCCGACATGTCATCCGCGGCTCCGAAGCTGAAGTTGTCGAGCAGCGCTTCCGTCCCGCTGCTGGCCGTAGCGGTTGGCACGTCGAGCTGGATGGAAGTGAGAGGCGTGTCGGACGTAATTCCCCAAAATGTTTCCGTGTTGCCGCCAACGGTTGGGACGGTGTATGTATTTCCAGCCACTGTGATGCTGTAAGTCATGCCTGGGGAGCTGGCGGTCCAAAGGTCCAGGCTGAGCGCGGTGATGTTGGTGGGGAGAACGATGTTGATATAGGGGAGCGGGGAACTCGAAGTCGCCGGGCTCGCGCCTTCCAGCAACGCGTCGCCGCTGCCATCGTTGTACCAGGAGAGAGCGCTGGTATCGAACACTTGAATGTTCGATACGCCGGCCGAAGAATATCCGATAAACTCGACACCGGAATTCATCAAGCCGGAGGCAGTGTAGTAATCGGTAGCGCCGCCGGATGGGGCCAGGCCGGTGAAATTTACGGTTTGGTAGCCCGCTGTGGTTGCCGCCGCCCAGCTGGCTGGAGTGCTGTAAGTAGTGATGGTGGTGCAATAGGCCGGCGCGAGCGCGAGACCAAAAGTAAATAGAATAAACCTCAGCCGCATAATCCCCCCGATTGATGTTGAAGCTGGTAAGTGCAGGCGGGGCGGAGTATGTCTCGCGCTATTTCGAAATTTACTTGAGCGACGCCGTTACCTTCGCGGCATATTCCTTAGCCTTGGCCAGGATGGGGGCGGGATCGAGCGTCAGCGAGCGGCCGTCGCGCACGATAGGCTTTCCGTCGACAACGGTATCTTCGACGTCCGATCCTTTCAGCGCGTAAACGATTTGCGAATACACGTTGTAGAGCGGCACGGCATGGGGGCGGTCCAGGCGCAACGTGATCAAGTCGGCGCGCTTGCCGGTTTCAAGCGACCCGATTTCCTTTTCGAGGCCGGCGGCGCGTGCGCCCAGGATGGTTGACATGGCGACGGCTTGCTCGGCTGGAATCACGGTGGGATCGTTGTTGGCGACTTTCTGTAGATCAGCCGCCAGGTTCATCTCCTCCATCATGTCGAAATCGTTGTTGCTGCCCGCTGGTCCGTCGGTGCCGACTCCAACCGGGACGCCGAGCCCGAGCAGCTTCACCACCGGGGCGATGCCGCTGGCGAGTTTCATGTTGCTGGATGGGCAATGCGCCACTCCAGTCCCATGCGCCTTCAGGATTTGCATGTCAGCCGGGTCGAGAAAGATGGCGTGCGCGACGATGGTCCAGCCATCCAGAACACCCAGCGACTCGACCAGGCGCGTGGGCGTCATATGACGCGTGCGCACGGCGTCATCATATTCGAATTTAGCTTCGGCGAGATGCATCACCAGCGGCGCGTGGAATTTGTTGGCGAGCTGGCGGGCGGCCTGTAGATCGGCGTCGTCATTGGTGTAGATGGCGTGCGGAGCGACGGCGGGAGTGATGGTTGCATTGCCTTGATACTCATCGAGAAACTTCTCGGTGAATCGCAGCATGTCCTTAGGCGTGGCGGCGTCGGGCGATTTGAAGCGGATCATGGTCTCGCCGAGGATGCCGCGCATTCCCGCTTCCTTGGTGGCTTTGGCGACGCTGTCCTCGAAATAGTACATGTCGACGAAGGTGGTGGTGCCCGAGAGCATCATCTCCAAGCAGGCCAGGCGCGTTCCCCATAGGACGAAGTCCGCCGTCACGTTCTTGGCTTCGGCCGGGAAGATGAATTTGTTCAGCCAGTCCTGCACCACCATGTCGTCGGCGATGCCGCGGAAGAGTGACATGGCCGCGTGGGTGTGGGTGTTGATCAGGCCCGGCATCAAGATGGCGTCCGGGCGATTGATATGTTGGCGCGCCTGAAATTGCTTCTCGATGTCGGCGCGTTTCCCGACGCCTACGATGCGCTGGCCGCGAACGGCGATTGCTCCGTCGTCGATCAGGTCGCGTTGCGCGTTCATGGTGACGACGTAGCGGGCGGTGTAGATGGAATCGGCAGGCTCCGCGTGGAGACAGAGGGTGAGTAGAAGGAAAGTACTAAAGGAACGAAGCATCGAAGGGCCTCGGGAAAAGATCTTTCAAGTGCAGAGTTTCGGTTTTGCCGTGCAGATTCGTAAGCGTCAGCTCGATGTCGCCGCAAAATTCCCACAGGATCTGGCGGCAGGCCCCACAGGGAGGAGTCAAGACATCGGTGTCGGCTGAGACTGCGATGCGTTTAAATTCCTTCGCGCCTTCGGAAATCCCTTTGAATAGGGCTACGCGTTCAGCACACAGGCTGAGTCCATAGGTCGCATTTTCGACGTTGCAGCCGGTGAACACGCGGCCGTCGGTCGATTCCAGAGCGGCTCCAACCTGAAAATGCGAGAAGGGAGCATGCGCTTTGGTTCTGGCATCGAGTGCCATTTCGATAAGAGTCATAATTTTGGTAACAGCGCGTTCAAGAAGCGGATCAGAGTATCGCGCACCTTGCGTCCCGCCTCCAGCACCTCTTCATGATTGATTTTCTGCGGTAGGATTCCGGCGGCCATATTTGTGACGCAGGAAATTGCGAGCACGCGCATTCCAAGATAGTTCGCCACGATTACTTCCGGGACGGTCGACATGCCGACCAGGTCCGCGCCAATGCTTCGAAGGTAGCGAATTTCGGCGGGCGTTTCATAACTTGGGCCCGTTAGCGCTGCGTACACGCCTTCCTCCAATTGGATCTTCAACTCATGCGACACCTGATGCGCAATCGCGCGATAGGCTGCTGAATAGGCCTCGCTCATGTCGGGAAAGCGCGGCCCCAGGGAATCATCGTTGGGCCCAATCAGTGGATGCGAGCCCTGCAAATTGATGTGATCGGAAATCAGCACCAGCCCGCCTTGACGATACGAAAGGTTGATGCCGCCGGCGGCGTTGGTGAACACGATGGAGCGCGCGCCCAGTTGGTGCAGGACGCGGACGCCCAGCGTCACTTGGGCGGGTGTGTAGCCCTCGTACAAATGAGCTCGCCCGGCCATCACGGCGACGTCCAGATGTCCAAGTCTTCCGAAGATCAGCTTGCCCGAGTGCCCGACGGCCGTGGACACGGGCCAGCCTGGAATTTCGGAGTAGGGAATTGCGACGGGATCGGCTAGCTCGTCGGCAAACGCGCCCAGTCCGCTGCCGAGCACGACGGCGACGTGCGGTTCGCGCCCGGTTACTTCGCGGATGTGTGCGACCGCCGGGTGCATTACAAAAGCATGCCCGCGATGCAGGCGGACATAAAATTGGCCATGGTTCCGGCGGCCAGGGCCTTCAGGCCTAAGCGCGCGAGATCGGACTTGCGGCTGGGAGCGAGCGCTCCGATACCCCCAATCTGGACCGCGATGGAACTCAGGTTGGCGAAACCGCAGAGAGCATAAGTGGCGATGGTGAAGGAGTGGGGATTGAGCGCCGGCTTCATCGGCCCGAGCAGCTGAAACGCCACGAATTCGTTCAGCACCAGGCGCGTACCGAGAAGGTTTCCGATGGTGCGGCAGTCGTGAAAATCGACACCGAGCAGCCAGGCCACTGGCGAGAATAAAACGCCAAGAATCGTTTCCAGCGAGGTATGAAAATAACCCAGCATCCCGTTAACCAGCGCCACCAGCGCCAGAAACGCAATCAGCATGGCGGCGATGTTCAGCGCCAGATGCAATCCGTCGCCCGCGCCACGCGCCGCCGCATCGATGATATTCACGCCAGGCCTCTCCACCGACACTTTGACGCGGCCCGCGGTAACCGGCTTTCCGATTTCCGGCACCAGGATCTTAGCCAGCATGATGGTGGCGGGCGCGGTCATGATGACGGCCGTCAGCAGATGCCGGATCTCCACGTGCGCCATCAACACATACGCCGCCATGGTGGCGCCGGAGACGTGCGCCATGCCGCTGACCATGATGGTAAACAGCTCGGACTCGGTTAAGCCTTCGAGGAACGGCCGGATGGTGATGGGCGCTTCGGTCTGGCCCATGAAGATGCTGGCGGCCACGTTGGTGGCTTCGGCGCCGCTTGCGCCCATGACGCGCTGCATTACCACCGCCATGGCATTCACCAGCACTTGCATCACGCCCAGGTAATAAAGAATCGCGAACAGGCTGCAGATGAAGATGATGATCGGCAAAACCTGAAACGCGAAGACGGCCATCGGACCGCCGCCGAGCTGATCGCCAAAAACAAATTTGCTGCCGGCCTGGGAATAGCCGATGACATTGTTCACCTTGTCGCTGAGCATTTCGAACACTCGCGCGGCGGGCGTTCGCAAGACTATAAAAGCGAAAGTGAGCTGCAGGCCAACGCCCCAAAAGATGAGAGACGGTCGAATGGCGCGCTTGTGGGTGGAGAAGAGAAAGCAGACCGCAAGAATCACGAGGATTCCCAAAACGCCTGTGAACCGCGCCATTATGATTTACCCGACGACTCCCTTACGGTCGCGGTTCTGTTTCATTAGCTCACGACTTCGAGGATGAGTTCCCGCTCTTCGGGAGGTTGCGCGGAAATGCGGAAGGCGTCTTCGATTTCAGACGATGCCTCTTCGACGTTCTCGTCGCGGGTGTAATAAACGCGGCACAGCACTGCTCCCGCGTCTACCTTTTGGCCGACCTTCACTTCCAGGATCACGCCCACGGCTGGATCGATGGCGTCTTCCTTAAGATTGCGGCCGGCGCCGATCCGCGAAGAAGCCAAGCCGATATCCTCGGCGGCGATCGCGCTCACGTAGCCCGCGCGCGGCGAAGCAATCTCACGCACCCCGGTGGCATTCGGCAACAGCTCAAACCGGTCCAGCACCTGCGGGTTGCCACCCTGGGCTTCAATGACATCTTTGAACTTGCGGTAGCCCGACCCATCCAGCAGTTTCTGCTGGGCCAGCTCGCGTGCTTCCTCGAGCGTCGGAACGATCTTGGCCAGGAAAATCATGCGTGCGGCTAATTCGAGCGCGAGACGCGTGAGGTCGGTGGGTCCAGCGTTCTGTAACGTTTGAGAAACTTCCATCACCTCCAGCGCATTGCCCACCGCATAGCCCAGCGGCTGGTTCATGTCGGTAATGAGCGCCTGGACGCGCTTGTCGGCGCGCCGCCCGATGCCCACCATCATCTGAGCCAGACGCCGCGCGTCCACCTGCTTCTTCATGAACGCGCCGTTGCCAACTTTAACGTCCAGCACCAGGGCGTCCACGCCTTCGGCGAGCTTCTTCGACATGATGGAAGTCGCAATCAAGGGGATAGACTCCACCGTCGCGGTAGCGTCACGCAGCGCGTATAGCTTGCCATCGACGGGCGCGACCTCGGCGGTCTGTCCAATGAAGGCTAGGCCGTGTTTCGCGAGTTGCTCTTTGAATTCGTCAATCGTGAGATCGGTGCGGAAGCCGGGGATGGCCTCCAGCTTGTCGAGCGTTCCACCAGTGTGGCCGAGCCCGCGGCCGGACATCATCGGCACGATGACGCCAGCCGCTGCCGCCAGTGGAGCCGATATCAAACTGGTTTTGTCTCCTACTCCGCCGGTGGAATGCTTGTCGACTTTGATTCCGGGAATGGAACTCAGGTCAACGGTTTCGCCGGAGCGGACCATGCAGTCCGTGGCGGCGCTGACCTCGCGGTCCGTCATTCCGGAATGAAAGACGGCCATGAGGAAGGCGGACATTTGATAATCCGGAATTTCATTCCGGTTATAGCCCTCCACAAGCGCGCCTATTTCCTCTGGCGACAGTTCTTCACCATCTCGTTTTCGGTGGATCAAATCGACAGTTCGCATTATGAGTCCTTCAGCGTACCATCTTATGTGTTTGAAAGTAAAGGATTGCGCGACCTGCGGTAGCGGACGGGGAATGCTTGCCATCCCAGCTACGTTGACGGCGCGATATAATCCTCCCACAGCGCGGCGGGGAATTCAGCCGCAAGGTCCAGGGTGAGACCTGAAATTTAGCTCCAAGGAGAGAACGGGGATGGCAAAGTATTGTGCAAACGGGCACCAAATGGAAGACTCGTGGGAGGTTTGTCCGTACTGTCAGCGGTCCGGGACTCGATCGACGGGTCCGGACACCGGTTTGAAGACCCGCCTGGCGTTCGATGCTCCAGGCGAAGGTGCGGCTTCGCACGAACCTGCCACACCGGCCGAACGCCGGACCGTGCGGCTGGCCGATAGGCGCAAGCTGCCCATTGTAGGTTGGTTTGTCGTACTGACAGGTCCGCAAAAGGGCGAAGACTTCCGCATTCGCGAGGGGCAGAACACCATAGGCTCGGCCGCGGACGCCGATATCGTATTGCACGATAAGGCGGTCTCCGGCAAACACGCCAGCCTGCGTTACAAAGATGAGAAGTTCACGATCACCGACCTGGACTCAGGCAACGGCACTTTCCTGAACGATCGGACCGATCCTATCGCCCGCGAGGAGCTAAAAGACAGCGACGTCATTCGAGTCGGGGAAGTGAGCTTGAAGTTGAAATGTTTATAAGTTGATCGCGCAAAACGGAGCGCTGCGCGCCCTTTGCGCTTCGGCAATCGCGCAAAGACGCAGCGCGCGGCGCGCTCTGCGCTTCGGCACGCGATAATCAAAGAGTGATTTGGGCGCGTCTGCTGTGTCCGCTCCCGCTGCTCCTGGTGACCGTGCCCTTCGCACGGTTGACACCCGAAGCTAACTCAGCGTTCGATCTCTACATCGAACAAGCCGAAGCGAAGCTGGTCTCTGATACGGTTCGCGATCCCAAACTGCGCGATGGCGAAGCGAATATTGAGGCCGTTAATGCGGCGCGCAACGTCAATGCGCCTGGCGCCATGATCCAGGACTGGGTTGGTACTATGTTCATGCCCGGCGCGACTGCTTACGCAAGTCCAAAGCGTACTCCGCGATTACACCAATTACAAGAATTACTACCGGCCCAAGGTGATTGAAACTCGGGAGCTGTCTCATAACGGCAACGAATATGACGTGCTTCTACGGCTTTATGAGAAGCACATTCTCACCATCGTTCTGAACAGCACCTATCACATCCGCTATGAAGTGCCGGACCCGAACCATTTGATAGTGAGCTCGCACTCAACACACCTCGGCGAAGTAAGGAATCCCGGCAAGTCCTACAGTGCGGAAGTTGCCCAGGGTGAAGACTCAGGCTTTCTGTGGCGTCTGAATTCATATTGGCGGTTCGAGGCCGGCGACGGTGGGGTCTACGCGCGCTGCGAAGCCATTTCGCTCTCGCGCGATGTTCCCGCCGGCCTAGGGTGGATGCTGAAGGGTTTTCTTGAAACCTTCCCGAAGGAGTCGATGATGAACACGCTGCGCGGCACGCGGGACGCGGTTCAAAGTATCGCGCGCTAGGAGTTACTTTCGGAAGATGACAGCAATTAGTGCGAGAATCCCAAGCGCCAAGATCAACGCGGCGAGCACGCCTATTTGTGAGCGGGGAATACCGGGCCATTGTGCTTTCAGTGATCGCATATTCTCCCGGTGTTCGATGGCGCCCAGGAGTAGCGAAATTAATCCGATGCCCACCATCGACAGCGCAAATTCGCGCGGCCCGATCGGGTATTTGTCCTGCCTTGCGCCACCGAGTTCGAGTTGAAAGAATTTAAAGATTGTAAAGCCGAACGTGATCAGCGACGTCGCCGTCCTGATCCACGCCATCATGGTCCGATCGTAGGCGACACGTGTGCGATCGAAGGCTAACCTTGTCGAGACGTCGGGCGTGATTCTCTGCGCCTCGTCAACGGCCATCAGGAGTGAAAACCTCACGCCACTCTGTTGATCACGGGAGGCACCCATCGACCATCGATAACCTCGGCTCTGGGTGCATACAGTCGCATCGTGAGGTTGAAATCTTCGGCGGGAGCCGGAAGCCAGTTGGATTCCTTGTCCTTACCGGGCGACTCCCGCTGGATAAAGATATCGAGTGAGCCATCGGCCTTGTATTTCAGTTCGTCGCGGTCACCAATGGCGTTCCGGTGCAGAGCGTTGGCCGTCGGGAAGCCGTCCTTGTCGTACAACGTGACCGACCAGAAGGCGTCTACGGGCGGAATCTCGTTCTTGGCGAAGCGCAGCGCGTACTTGTTCGCCCCAGTCAGCGGCTTGCCGTCCCCGTCGCTGAGGCTGAACGGATAGACCGCATCCTCCGGCAGATTGGCGCCGAGACCGACCAGCGCTACAATCGCCCGCTTGAGATAGTAATTCCCGTACACGCCCATGGTGTCTGTGTTCATCCCCCAGCCGTTCATGACGCGGCCCAGGGTTGGGATCTTTGACTGCATGGCTTTGAGAGCATCGGGCGCAGCGCGTTCCAACGCACGCTTGACAGCGGGCGCGGCCTTCCCGAAGTCAAAGGACTTCCCGCACTCGATCCCGATCCGCCGCATCCGCGCGATGATTGGCTGGTCGGTAGGGTGCGGTGGATTGACTTTCAGGAGTTCCGCTGCGTAGCCGAAGTACTTGTCCGGGGTCATAGTATTAACCTGGGTCGACGGGGGCGTCTTCATGTCCACCGTCGGATCGATCGTGGCCGTGACTGCCTGCGGAGCCTTGCCCAGTTGCGAGAGGGGCGTAATCGTGTAGCCATCCTGCACCTTATGGACGGCCTCATAGTCCCTGGAACCATTGGTCTGGGTGCGCCCGATGATCCAGACGTAGGGCGTGGGCGCGTCGATGCGCTGTACGCCTTCCGGAAGCTTGCCCTGCCAGCCACGCGGCACGACTGCGAAACGGCTCGCGGCGGTGCCGGTCGTTCGTTTGCCGGGGCACGCAAACACGTCCGTCCACATGTCGAGCATCGGTAACATGTAGTAGCGGCCCTGCGTGTCTGGAGCCGTGACCACCATCGGCTCCTTCGTGAGGTCGAGCCAGGCGATGGAATAAAGGGTGTCGAAGTTCGGCCTAACGACATCGCGAAAATCGGCGGAGGGGAACGCCCGCACGTTCGTGAAGGCGTTCATCGGTCCGCGGCCGATGATCTTTCCCGATTCGTCGTTGATGGCCTGACGACGAGTGACGTCCATCAGGACGAGCGGGTAGAGGTAGGTGTATGCCTCGATACCGATTTCATAGGCTTCCGGTTCGACTTGGGTGGACGTCTCGACACGGAGCTGATCGGTTTCTTGTTCAGCGATTGCCATGATCTCTGTTCCTTCCTTAGCTCATCGCGGGGGGCGCGCAACGGAAGATGACGATCGCGTCGAGGCTGATTTAGAAGATTTGAGCTGGTGTCCCGATCTGAAAAATGTTAACGGGGATCCGGCGCGGCGAGGCCTGGCAGCACGCGGTCATCCGGCACCGGCTCGCCGAATGTTTGAATCACGGGGACCACGCCGCCCCAAATGGGCAGCACGTAGTCTTCTTCATCGTCGATAGGCGGACCGGTGCGAACTTTCGCTGAGACCTCGTCGAGTGGAAGCGCCAGGACGCCGGTGGCTTTCAGTTCTTGATCGGTCGGTTGCTTGGCCTGTTCCCAACGGCCTTTGATGACGTGATTGGTGAAGAGCCGCAGCGCTTCGCGCTTCTCTTCGAGATCGGTGACTTGCCGCGCTTTGCCCAGCACCACTACCGAGCGATAGTTGATGGAAGTGTGGAATGCCGAGCGCGCCACAACCAAGGCATCGATCAAGGTGACCGTGAGGCACATATCCAGGTCCCGGTTAGCTACGCCCATCACGCGGCTGGCTGGCGCTCCGTGAATGTAGATCTGCTCTCCGGAGCGCGCATAAGCGGTCGGGATGACGTAGGGCTGGCCATCGATCACGAATCCGATATGGCACAGGAATCCTTCATCCAGGATGGCGTGTACCTGCGCCTTGTCGTAGACTCCCCGCGTTGCGCGGCGGCGGACCTGGGTACGTTCGGTGGGTGAATAAGACGGAGTCGAGTTTTCCATCACTTAATAACCGGCATCGGATAGCGGTATTCGCGGCGGAAAACTTCCGCGAAAATATCGAGCATCCCCTGATGTATCGCGCCGTTGTCAGCTAAAAGGTGCGGGCCGCGCAGACTTGCCGGTGCACCGTTCATATCGGAGCACTTGCCGCCTGCTTCTGTGACCAGCAAAGTTCCGGCGGCCATGTCCCAGGGGTTCAGACCAAATTCCCAGAACGCGTCCAAGCGGCCACAAGCCACGTATGCCAGGTCGAGCGCGGCGGCGCCGGCCCGCCGCACGCCATGCGAGATCATCGCGAGCTGATAGTAGAAATGCACATTCACGTTCTGGTGACGCTTGCGGCTCGGGAAACCCGGTGGCGACCAGCGCGTCGTCTACCTGGCGCACATTGGAGACGTGAATGCGGCGATCGTTCAACCATGCGCCCGATCCGCGCTCGCAAGCAAACATCTCGTTGCGCTCCGGATCGAAGATCACTCCCGCGATGATCTCCCCGGCCTTTTCGAGCGCCAGCGTGACGTTATACATGGGGAAGCCGTGCGCGAAATTCGTGGTGCCGTCCAATGGATCGACGTACCAACAGTATTCGGACGATTGGCCGGCGTGGCTGCCGCTTTCTTCAGCGACGATGGAATGGGTCGGGAAATGCTTCTGCAATCGTTCAATGACGAGCTTTTCGGAGGCGCGATCGGCCTCGGTGACCAGATCGGACTCGCCCTTCAACTCAAAGCCGATATGGCGCTCGAAGAAGCCGTGCAGCAGGGCTCCAGCTTCGCGCGCGATCTCCGCGCTGATATCGAGATAGGAAGACAAGGCGTCAGGCTTCCGGCTCTTCGTACAGATACTTGATGTCGTGTTTGTACAAAAAGAGGTTGGGAGCGCCTTCCCGCGTCACACGGATAAAGTGAACGTCGTAAAACTCGATCACGCCCACCACCTCTTCATTGCTGCTGAGACGGATCCGCACCGGGATCGCTTTTTCGATCAGGTAGCGCAGGTATTTCACCTCTTCGAAAGTCTGCTCCGGGGCTTTCGTCTTGGCTTTCACCGATTCCTCCACCTCACCGACCCGGACCCGATCTGGACTCATTTGATTCCCCATAATAGCCACTGCGTGTTGTGACGCGCAAACCTCGACTCGCCGCAGGGCCTTGCACCGTTACCTTCAACGTGTGAAAGCGATCGCTCGCTGGGCGGGACGTCCTTGGGATAAAACGCGATCAGATATTGCGTCCGCAATTCGAGCAGAATGTCATCGAAAGCGCGATCGAGCTGCGCGCCCAAGATTGGGCGTAAATACTCGGCCACCGGTACCCGCGGCGAGCGAGGTGAGCGCGTTTTCGCCGCCCACGTTGCGGCCCGCGTCGTTGGTGATGGGGACCACCAGCACCGGATACAAGACGACGTCGGCCAGTTGCGCGGCCTCAAGCGCCTGATGATAGTTGACGGAGCTGGTGGTGTCTCCGCCATCAGTGACCAGCACCATGACATGCCGGCCGTTGCGGTATTCCAACTCGTGCGACGCCAGGAAGATGGCGTCGTAGAGCGACGTGCCGCCTTGGGACTTGAGCTGCTTGAGCGTCTGATCCACGCGCGCAAAACGCCGCGTGTAATTGGTGTACTGCCGGACGTCCTCGTTGAAACCGTAGAGCGCCACGGTGTCGTCCGGGTTGCCTTCGCCCAGCAGGACCTTGAGAAAACGGCTGACCGAATCCAGTTCGTAGTGCAATTCGATGCCGGTGGAAGCGCTGGTGTCGGCCATCATCGCGACCGACAACGGCTGCTCGGTTTCGCGATCGAATACCGCGATGTCCTGCTTGACGCCGTTGTCATAGACCGCGAAATCATTTTTGTTGAGCGAGCCGATGAGCTGGCCGGCGGCGTCCTTTACCGTGACGAGCATGCGCACCAGGCGCACGTTGACGCGGATGACGCCGTCGTTCTTGCCTGCGGAGGCCGGCGGCTGCGCCCACAGACCGATTGCCGCGATGAAGAAACAAACAGCCGGGCGGATCACTTCTTTAGGAGGGACTCGTCCCATTCCCCTTCCACCCAGACTTCGCCATCCGCGAAATGTTCTTTCTTCCAGATTGGAACCATGCGCTTCAGACGATTGATGCCTTCGAGCGCTGCTTCAAATGCGGGCTTGCGATGCGGCGCCGTAACCACCACTGCAACGCTAGCCTCGCCGATCTGGAGGCGCCCCAGTCGATGCACCATCGCGATGCGCCCGATGGCATGCGCGGCCAGGATCTCGCGCCCGATTTCGGCCATCATCTTTACAGCCATGGGCTCGTAGCATTCGTAATCCAGGAACTGGGTGGCACGGCCTTTGGTGTTGTTTCTCACCACGCCTTCAAAATCGACCACCGCTCCATCTTCGCCACGGAGCAATTGGCGAGCCAGGCTGCGAGTGTCGATGGTCTCCCGCGTCAAGGCAAAGAAGCAACCGGTGTCCGCGTCATGGATCTCATGGGTATAGCGGCCGGGGCAATTTGCCGGTCCCGCCGCTGACCGGCGGCAGGAAAGCAATTTCGTCGCCTTCCCGGATCGCCGCCGAGCGGTCGCAGAACTCGCGGTTGCAGGCCAGCACGATGCTCGAGTCCAGATCGGACAAGCCGCGGAAAATCGCGCGCGTAACGCGTGAATACGGACTCGACGCGCGCGCCGTCGGCCAATTCGATGTGGTCTTCCGAGCGGCCGACAATGTCCTTCAACATGCCGAAAAATAGCACTTTTACGCGCACGATTGTCATAGTAACAGACGGTCCGGGCGCGTCCAGGTTTCAACACTTGGGACACATGTTACAATCCACCGCATGCGGCGCGTTGCTGTACTTTTCTTATCCAGCCTGGGAATGTCAGCCGCAGTGATGCCGCCCGATGCCGATCGTCAGCTGGCGCGCGAAATTTACAAGGAAATGGTCGAGATCCGGTCCGGTTATACCACCGGATCCACTACTCCGGTGGCCGAGGCGGTGGCTGCGCGCTTACGTGCCGCGGGCTTTCCGGATGCGGATATCTTTGTCGGCGGAGCCAGCCCGAAGAAGGCGAATCTGGTGGTGCGCTATCACGGCTCGGGCGCCCGCCGGCCCATCCTGCTGCTTGCCCATACCGACGTGGTGGAAGCAAACCGCGAGGATTGGAGCACCGATCCGTTTCAGCTCATCGAAAAGGATGGCTACTTTTACGGCCGCGGCACCGCCGACGACAAAGCGCAGGCGGCGGTATGGATCGCCAACTTGATTCGCTATAAACGGGAAGGCTTCAAACCGGCGCGGGACATCATCGTCGCGCTGACGGCGGACGAAGAGGGCGGTGGTCCATACAACGGCGTCACCTGGCTGCTCAAGAACAAGCGTGAGTTGATCGATGCCGATCTCGCGCTGAATGAGGGCGGCGGAGGCGTGATGGTGGGCGCCAAGAAAATCGCGAACAATATTCAAGTGAGCGAGAAATCCTACGCCGATTTCAAGTTCGAGGTCCGCAACAAAGGCGGACATAGCTCGGTGCCGGTGCCCGATAACGCTATTTATCATCTGGCGACCGCGCTCGAGAGGCTTTCCCACTACAGCTTCCCGCTGCAGACGGATGAAGTGACCCGCGCCTATTTCCGCGAGATGGCGAAGGTGGAAGAGGGCGGATTTCGGGACGATCTGGCGAAGATCGCCGACGGTTCCGGGGAGATTGCCAGGAGAGCGATGCAACGGGTAGCGTCCGCTTCTCCGCGCTGGAATTCGATGCTGCGAACAACCTGCGTCGCCACCGAGCTGGCCGGTGGGCATGCACTCAACGCGCTGCCGCAACTGGCGACGGCGAACATCAATTGCCGCATTTTTCCGGGCGATTCCATTGAGTCGGTGCAGAAGGCGTTGCGGCTAGCCGTGGCGGACGATCAAGTCGCAATCCGCGTGCAGGGCGATGTGGACGTGGGGCCGGCGTCTCCCATGCGGCCGGACGTCCTGAAAACCGTCGCGCGTTGGAGCGACACCTTGTGGCCCGGCGTACTGACGATTCCCGTGATGAGTACGGGCGCGACCGACGGACGTTATCTTCGTATCGCGGGCATTCCGACCTACGGCGTTTCAGGTTTCTTCGGTGATCGGGACGATGTGCGCGCGCATGGCCGCGACGAGCGCATGAATGCCAATTCGTTATATGAAGGCCAGAATTTCCTGTACGAAGTGGTGAAGGAACTCGCGAATTGATAGCTAAGCCGCTATTGCAGGTTGACGTGCAGGCGCTCGTCTAACGGACCTCCCAGCATCGGTTGTAGCTTCTCTCGAAACTGTTTGGTGTGGTCGGCTGCCAGATGGGCGTCGAACGCCGCTTGGTTTTCCCAGACGCTGACGATGGTGATGTGGTTCTTCCGGCTCGGTTCCTGGAGGACCTCGAAACGGACGGCGCCTTTTTCCTTGCGGCTGTCGGCGGCGAATTTCAACAGGAGTGGCGGGCCATCCGCAATGTAGGTGGGCGTGAGATCCACGTGCGTGACGACGTAGAGCTTGGTGTCTTGGCCAAAGGCGGCAACGGATGCGAACAGCAACAGGATGAGTGGGAGTCGCATAGCTTCTGATAGTCTACTCCCGATGGATCTGGATCGGCTTGAGGCCTTGAAACGCGCATTTGGTTTGAAGGAGCAAATGGCTTTGCGGGCATTGCTCCTAAAGCTAGGGCGGACGAAATTCGACGATGCCGAGTCGCTCATTCGCTTCCACGAGGCCCTGCTGTTTTTTCGCGCGTATCCGCCGAATCGCCGAGATACTCGTTCCTCACCGATGACCTGCTCCGGCTGATCCCAAAGAAGATCGCGCAGCTGCGGCGGGCAGGCGTGGACCTCACGCCGTTTGAGGAACCCGATGTTTCCGGAATCGCCGGGACGGCCTTTTCGGCGCAATTCACCTACGAAATCACGCGCTGGCTGGCCGAGCAACATCCTAAGGACGTCGAGATCGATTGGGATGGCTATGATGCCGCGCTGCTCGGGCCGTTGCTGCCCCGGCTGCATCCATTTGCGAACGAAGACTTGCTGGTGGAAGCCAATATTCCATACATGGATTGGTTTCGCGCGGCGAAGCGCGGGTGCGGGTTCGGATTTGCGCTGGCTGCTGTCAAAAATCGACAGCGCGGAACTGTTCGCGCAGGCCAAGCTCTTCGTCCGCTGGAAACTGGGCGAGGGGCCCAGCACGCGAACGAATGGACGGTTAACTGGGCGCGGAAAGCCGTTCTTCCACGATGCTCCGCTGATCCGCCGGGCCGACGTGTCGCTCGCCCGCGAGCTTCAATCGCCCGAACTGCCGATCGAAAAGCTGAGCCGCGCTGAGGGCGAGAAGAATTCTCGACTTTGCTCGCGAGACTTCGGCCATGCGGTATCGCGAGCTGCACGGGTTCACCTTCGGAGATCCTTCGCACGGGGTTCGCGCCGATTTCGGCCGCGGTGTCGAGGTCTATGTGTTCGGCGTGCCGCCCGAGCATCGCCTACCGTTGCGCGCCTATCATGCCGGCATGTTCTTCAAGAACACGGTCCCCATCGGTTACATCGAATGCCTCACGTTGTTTGAACACATGGAAGTCGGTTTCAACCTCTATTACACGTTTCGCGAAGGCGAAACCGCGTGGCTATACGCGCGGCTGCTGCGCTTGTTTCACCAGTTGCTGGGCGCGACGTGTTTCGCGGTCGATCCATATCAAGTCGGCCATCACAACGAAGAGGCCATCGAGTCGGGCGCCTTCTGGTTTTATCGCAAGCTCGGGTTCCGGCCGGCGAATCCGAAGGTGGCCAGGCTGCTCAAAGCCGAGGAATCCAAGATTCGCGCGGATCCTGGGCATCGGACGCCGGCGCGCACCCTGGAGCGCCTGGCAGAGGGTTGGATGCTCTATGAGATTCCTGGCTCCATGCAGGGCGACTGGGATCGCTTCGAAACACGCCGCGCTGCGATGGCGCTGAAGCATTCTCCGTTTCCGCCGGCCATTCAGCGTGCGAAGAACGCCGCCGAGGAGTCCACATACGTGCGCGCGCTCAATAACGCCCCGGCGTTGCGCCGCCGCATTTTGAAGCTGGGTAATGGTTCAGTTGATATATAGTTGTCGCATGATGGGTACGAGCCATGCGGTTGGAAGTCTCGTCTTGGTCGCCACCCTGATCTCTACCGCGTCGGCAGCGCCGGATGATGCTGTCCGGGTCGAGGTAGAGCGACCTCTGCTGGTTTCCTATAAGGTCCAGTCCCCCGACTATCAACGCAGGCCTCAAATTGACGTTTGACGTGCGATTCACCAACCAGGCGGACGCCCCGGTCGAAATACCGGACCGCGCTGGGGCTGGAAGCGTGGCTGGGATTTCCAAGAACGGCGTGGAATCTCAGCAGAGCGATGGGAGTTGGAGAACCGTCGAGGGCGGTGGAGACTTGATGTGGAAAGGTGACACAGTATTCCCCGCGTGCCGGTCGCTTAATCCCAAAGAGACTTTGGATGTAAAAGGAGTTTCGGGCCCGTTTGTCGTTTTCAAGAGCAATCTTGACGGATTGTCGGGCACGAGAGCGACCATCAGATTGTATCTCTTACTTCCGTGTAAGCAGCGAGACGGCAAAGTGACGGTCAAGATCGTGACAACCGACCCCTTCGTCCTTTCGATACCGCCCCTGCCGTGATCTCGTCTGTAGGCCGCCCCGCCGTCTGGATCGGCCGGCAGACGTCAACAAACGCAGGAATCCGATGGCGTTTGGCTCCTCTGCGCTAGGATGAAAGCCGTGGAGCGACACGATCCGCCGCACGCGGCGCCAGAACAGCCCGCCGGGACCGCGCTGAGCTGGGTGGCGCTGAAAGACGACGAGCTTCTCCAAAAACGCATCTGCGATCTGGGCGTGCGCATTCCCGGCAGCGAGCTAGAAGGCCGCGTGGCGCAACTCTACGATGAACTTGCGGCGCGAGGGTTGGCGTTTCGCCCCGCCTGTTATCTGGGTGATGAGTGGTTCTCGCCGGCCGGCGTACCCGACATCGCCATCCCGTTCTACCTCGCGCATCCGAGGCTGAAGACGCTCGAAGTCCACCAGATGCTGCAAGTCGAAGGCGGTACACCGGAATGGTGCCAGCAATTGCTGCGGCACGAAAGCGGACATGCCATCGATCACGCCTATCGCTTCTCTTCTCGCGACGATTGGCGCGCGGTGTTCGGCAGCCCTGAAACCGAGTACTCGCCCGAAACCTATCAGCCGCGCCCCTACAGCAAGGGCTTTGTGCGCAATCTGCCGAATTGGTACGCGCAAGCGCATCCCGATGAAGACTTCGCCGAAACGTTTGCGGTCTGGCTTTCGTTGCCGCCCGAGCAATGGCGCGAACAGTATCGCGGATGGAAGGCGCTCGAGAAACTCGAATTTGTGCATTGTTTGATGGAGGAGGCCAAGAACGATCCGCCGAAAGTGAAGCGCGGGCGCCGCATCTACGAAGCCAGCCGGCTACGGAAAACGCTGGCGCGCTACTACACTGAACGCCGCAAACTCTACGCCGAAGATTTCCCAGACTTCTACGACGCCGATCTGCGCGTTATATTCGGAAATGGGGAACCGAACGGGGAATTGGCGGCTAAGGTTATGCGCAGCAATCGCTCGGCGCTGGTCGGGTCGATTGTCCGTTGGACGGGACAACACAAATACACGGTGGACATGTTAGTGCGCAAATTAATCCAGCGCTGCCAAGAGCTAAAGCTCACGATTCCGCCGCCGCCCGGGCGCGAGCGTGTATCGTTTGAACTCGCCGCGTATCTGTCGGCGATGGTCACCAATCACCTGCACACCGGCCGGTTTAAGAGGTCGGTTTAATCGTGAAGATCCTGGTGCTTTTCGATGTTGCCTACCGCGGAGCGGCGGCTGCCGGTACGTTCTCGCCGCAAGCGCTCAAGGAAGAAGAGGACAAACCGACCGAAGCCGACGTGCTGGCTTGCCTGCAACGCCTGGGGCACGAAGTGGACACGTTGGCCGTTTTCGATGACGTGGTGTGCATGGTGGAAAAATTGAAGAGCTTCGCGCCGGAGATAGTTTTCAATCTCACCGAGTCGTTCCATTCCAGCCGCGCCAACGAGCCGAACATTCCCGCCCTGCTCGAATTGATGCGCGTGAAATACACGGGAGCGCGCGCGGACGGTCTGATGCTTTGCAAGGATAAGGCGCTCGCCAAGAAGGTGCTGGCGTACCATCGCGTGCGGGTGCCGCATTTCGTCATCTCCACCGAGCTTCGTCCCTTGAAGCGCCTGCGCCGCTTTGTGTTTCCGGCGTTTGTGAAGCCGGTGGGCGAAGAATCGTCCGATGGCATCGCGAAGGCGTCTTTCGCCAAGAGCGAGGAAGAAGCACTCGAGCGCGCGCGCTTCATTCACGAAAAATTTCACTGCGATGCGTTGATCGAGGAGTACATCGAAGGGCGTGAGTTGTATTTGAGCGTGATGGGCAACCGCAAGCTCACCGTGTTCCCTCCGCGAGAAATCTTCTTCCACGATGTCCCGGAAGACATGCCGAAATTCGCTACCTTCAAGGCCAAGTGGGATGACACCTACCGCAAGAAGTGGGGCATTCAAAACGGGCCCGCGAATCAGCTTCCGCCCGGCGTCGAGGAAAAGCTCGCCCGGCTGGCGCGAAAGGTCTATCGGGTCCTAAAGATTACCGGCTTCGGCAGAGTGGACGTGCGCCTGACGCAAGCCGGCGAAGTTGTGGTCATTGAGGCCAATCCGAATCCATCGCTGGCTTGTGAAGACGATTTCGCGCAGGCTGCGGCGACCGCGGGATTGCCGTATGATGTGCTGATTCAGAAGATTCTGGACACGGCCGGGGCCTGATAAGGTGGAATTCGGCCTTACGTAGTACCAAGTTCTCACTATTCCTTTTCCACTCTCTCAACCGATCTTTCTTGACTAGAGGAGCACCGCGGACTTGATTCGGCTAGTGGTGCCGGATCCTTAGGTCAGCGGCAGCTCGACAGCGTCTTGGTCCATTTCGAGGGGCGGTTTACCTTGGCCGGCCCCTCGCTTTTTTCCGCCCCGCTTTTCCCGACTCACCTGCTGCTGTCGATCTAGAATGGTCTCTTGCGGCCCTTCGTTCCCTTTTTCCGTAATCCTCACCTGCTCACCATCGCCGGCAACTACTGGCGCAGGAAGCTGGACCTGCAGCGCTTCCCGGTGGAGACCAAGCTCTACGAGACCGAGCCGGGCGTCCAGGTCCGCGTGGACTACCAGGCCCCGGAAGGCGAGCCGGTGGCACATCTGATTCTGGTACACGGCCTGGAAGGCTCGAGTGAAGCGGGTTACGCGCGCAGCTTGGCGCAGGCCGCGCTCGAAGCCGGTTGTGCCGTGCACCGATTCAACATGCGCAGTTGCGGCGGAACCGAGCACCTGAGCGGCCGAACCCTCTACCACTCGGGCCAGACGTCCGATTTACTCGTGGTCATCCGCCAGCTGGGGCGCAGCGCTCCGATTTTTCTCGCGGGTTTTTCGCTGGGCGGCAACGTGGTGTTGAAGCTGGCTGGAGAACTGGGCGAATCCGCATCAGACCTGGGCATTTCTGGATCAATCAGCGGCGTCATGGCAATTTCAACGCCCATCGATTTGGCGGCCTGCGTCCGGCAGCTCGACCGGCCATCCAACAGCATCTATGCAAGACGGTTTGTCACGCGCCTGAAGGAGCGGATTCGCTCGAAAGAGCGGCTCACTCCCGGTTTGTTCGACCTGAGCGGCCTCGATCAAGTGCGTGACATCTACGGTTTCGATGACCGCTTCACCGCCCAAGCCTTCGGCTTCGGCAGCGCCGACAATTACTACGCCACGCAATCGGCCAATCAGTTTCTCGATCGCATCCGAGTGCCCACTCTGCTGGTGCAAGCCAAGGACGATCCGCTGATACCGTTCGCCGTCTACGATCACCCGGCTTTTTCCAATAATCCCCACCTGCGCCTGCTTGCCACCGAGTACGGCGGCCATCTCGGCTTCATCTCGAAAACCAAGCCGCGCTTTTGGCTGGACCAGGTTCTCGTACACTGGGTATTGGAAGTACGGAACAAGGTGACAGCCGGTTTCGTATCGTAATCAAGTGGCTACAACTGCGTCATTTCGCGAAGCGGCGGCGATAGCGGCGGATTCGCTGCGCACCAGCAAGCTGCGCAGCTTTCTCACCTTGCTCGGCATCATCCTGGCTACCACGACCCTGATCGCGGTGATGGCGATGATTCACGGGATGGATGTGTACATCGCAAACACGGTTAGCAGCATGGGCTCCGACGGCTTTCGGGTTGTCAAGATCGCAATGCTCGGGAATTTCGATCCGAAGAAGTTTTTGCAAATGCAGAAGAGGAATCCGGAGCTGAGCCCAGAGGAATTCCAATACCTGAAGGACCACGCCACGCTAGTCCAGGATTTCGGGATGAGCGCCGGCCGCAGCGTCAGCGTCTCTTTTGGATCGCAAACCTTAACCGAGATAAGCCTGAATGGAGGCACAGCCAATTGGGCGACGCTAGGCGACACCGAGATTGCGAATGGCCGTTACTTCAGCGATATTGAAGACCGGCACCGCTCCTCGGTCGCCGTGATTGGCGCCGATCTGGAGCATAACCTTTTCGGGGACGCGGATCCCATCGGCAAGGACATAAAGATTGAGGGCCGGCCATTCACCGTGATAGGCATCGCCAAAGCCAAGGGCAGCGTATTCGGCCAATCGCAGGACGCCTTCGTCGATATTCCAATCGGATCCTATTTCCAAATTTACGGCTCGCGAACCGGTATCCGCTATGCAGCCAAGGCGGTCGATCAAAAGGTGCTGGAACAAGCCAAGGATCAAATGACCATGCTGATTCGCGCCCGGCGCCATGAACAGCCCGGCCAGGACGACACCTTCTCCATTCTCTCCTCAGACGGGCTAGTCAGCGCCTTTGACCAGCTCACCAACGCCATCGCCGGAACGGCCGTCGCGATCGTGTCCATCTTCATGGTGGTGGGCGGTGTAGTGATCATGAACATCATGCTCGCCGTGGTCAGCGAACGCACCCACGAGATCGGCATTCGCAAGTCGGTGGGCGCGCGCCGCCAGGATATCCTCAATCAGTTTCTGGTGGAATCGTCGATGCTGGCAGGTATGGGTGGACTCATTGGCGTGGTGCTGGCCTGGATTATCGCCACATTGGTTCGAAACTTCACGGCGGTTCCGATGTCTGTTCCCATTTCCGGGGTTCTGATAGGCGTGGGCCTTTCCACGGCCGTCGGATTGTTTTTCGGAATCTATCCGGCGCAGCGCGCCTCGAAGCTGGATCCTATTGAAGCACTGAGGGTGGAAGCATGACCTGGGTGGAATTAAGTTCGGCGATCGGTCTGGCGCTGTCCACGGTGCGCGAGCACAAAATGCGCTCGTTCCTGACCGTGCTGGGCGTAATCATCGGCACCGGGACCATCATCGGCGTCGGCTCCATCATCGCGGGATTGGATGGCGCCGTCACCGGGATAATCCGCAGCTTCGGAGCCAACAGCGCCATCATCTTCAAGTTTCCGATCGGCTTCCAGACTCGCACGGCCGAAATGCTGCGGCGAAAGCCGATTACCTATGAAGATGGCCAGGCGATCGCGGCTCGCTGCCCATCCGTGCAATACGTGAGCCCGTATTTAATCCCCAACACTCCCGGAAGCGGGCCGCAGATCAACATTGCACGCTACAAAGGAAACGAACTGTATCAGGCAGATGTATCGGGCACAGAAGAATCTTACGCACAGAGCGGCCAGGCCGAGATGCAAGAGGGACGTTTCTTCACCAACGTTGAAAATCAGCATCGCATGCCGGTCGCGGTGGTCGGGGCCGACGTGCCCCGCGCTCTGATGAATGGCGAAGACCCGATTGGCAAATGGATCGACGTCAATGGCCACAAGTTCCAGATCATCGGCGTCATGAAGCGCCCCGGCGCATCGTTCCCCGGTCAGGACGACATTCGCGTCATGCTGCCGTACTTCAGTATGCACAAGCTGTTCCCGGCGTCTAAGGAGAATCTCCTGTTTGTCACCGCCAAGCCAGGGCAAATGGCCGCCGCCATCGACGAAGCCACGGCCGTGATGCGCATCCAACGGCACGTTCCGCCGAATAAACCCGATGATTTCTCCATCTCAACTTCCGATCAGTTAGTGGAGCAGTTCCACAGCGTCACGGCGATCGTTGCGCTGGTGATGGTGGTGATGAGTTCCATCGGTCTGCTGGTGGGTGGCATCGGCGTGATGAACATCATGCTGGTCTCGGTGACCGAGCGCACGCGCGAGATCGGAATCCGCAAGGCGATCGGCGCCAAGCGCGCGGATATCGTGCTGCAGTTCCTAACCGAAGCCGTTGTGCTGACAGGTTTGGGCGGACTCATCGGCATGTCCATCGGTTGGATGGTATCGTTTACCTGCCGCATGGTGTTCCCGGCGTTGCCGACAGCCGTGCCCTGGTGGGCGGCGGTTTTGGGCGTCGTGGTATCGGTGGCTATCGGGCTGTTCTTTGGAATCTGGCCGGCCAACAAAGCCGCGGGACTCGATCCAGTGGTGGCGCTCCGCTACGAATAATCCGCAGGAATAGCGTCAGTGCGTCCGTCGCGAGACTTTCGCCTTGCGAAGCGTTCGCTTCGGCGCGGGCAGCGGTGCTGGGTTCAGGGGCCGGTTGCAATGCAGGCAACGCACCATATCCGAGCGAGTCGACAGATGGCACGTGCGGCAGTAAATTTGAGGTAGCGAAACTGTCGTAAGGCCGGGTAGCATGTTCACCTTATGCCAGTACTATCGGCATAAGCCATTTTTCCTTTAGGGACGATTTGCACTCGCCCCGCGTTGCGGCAATGCGATGATGGTTCAGTCTACAGTATGGATGCAAACGCACCGGCCTCCGTCTGGCTCGCAGCCGCCCGAAAGGCCATGCAAATCGAAGCGGACGCCGTAACTCGAGCTTCGCGGCGCTTAGACGGGAACCTGTCCTGCGCGGTGGACATCATCCTCGCGCACCCGGGCAAACTGGTGGTCACAGGCCTCGGCAAGTCCGGACTCGTCGCGCGCAAGATCGTCGCAACGCTGTGCAGCACCGGAACGCCCGCCGTGTTTCTGCACGCCGCGGAAGCCTCCCACGGCGATCTTGGCCTGTACTCCGCTGGCGACCCCACTCTGATGGTCTCGAAAAGCGGCAATTCGTTTGAGCTGCTGCGGATCATCCCGTTTCTGCGCGAGCTGCCGTCGCGCCGCATTGGAATCGTGGGGAATGCGTCTTCACCATTGGCCGCCGAAATGGACGTAGTATTGGACGCCTCGGTGGAGCGGGAGGCCGATCCGGATAATTTGGCGCCCACGGCGAGTTCCACGGTTGCGCTGGCGCTGGGCCACGCGTTGGCGGTGGCGTTGATGCGCGCGCGCAACTTCGGCGCCGAGGATTTCGAGCGCTTCCATCCCGGAGGCCACCTGGGCCGCAGCTTGCGGCTCACGGTTCGCGAAGTGATGCACGGCCGTGGCGAGATCGCCTGGGCCCATCCCGACGATTCTTTGAAGCAAGTGGTAATCGCGATGACGCACTACCCGCACGGCGCCGCTTGCATCGTTGACTCTACGGACCGTCTTACCGGTCTGATCACCGATGGGGACGTGCGCCGCGCGCTGCAAGCTCACGACGATATACGCGGCCTGCGGGCGTCGGAGGTCATGACCGCGAATCCCGCCACCGTTGATCCTGACGCGCGACTGCAAGAGGCGCTGCGGATGATGGAAGATCGACCCTCACAAATTTCGGTGCTGCCGGTGGTGGATCGGGCGACCGGCGCATGTCTGGGACTGTTGCGCCTGCACGATATTTATCGCGGCAGCTTGTAGGCAAATTGACCCGCGTCGTCCAAAATTGACCCGCTTCGGCCAAAATTGACCCGCTTCGCTAAGGTTCCGTACAATGGTTCCGGTAGCCGGAAACGATGTGCGGGGTTGGCCTAGCGGTCGGGCGTCAGCCTTCCAAGCTGATTTACACGGGTTCGACTCCCGTACCCCGCTCCAATGTTCCACTAGCAAACTCAATCACTTCCTCCGCTTTGTAGCATTCGGTGAATCGCCGAATGTCACACAATGTCACATAAAATTTTCAAGCTCACATTACCTGCACTGGAAGCGTGCGGTGGCGGATGGAAACCGGAGCATTCTTCGGCTCCATGACGGTCCGCAAGATCTAGCGTCGTGCGGCCGGAGGTAGCGCATCGTTGTTGACGCCGTTGCGTGGGCCACGTCGAGGCCGCGACCCATCTGGGCTGGGCGGGAGCGCCGGTCCATGTGGCAAGCCCAGCTAAGAGCCTACCGGGCTGAGGCCAGCTGTGATAACGCTTTGCTCGGGACGGAGCTGCTGGATTCGATCGGCCCGGTCCCCATCATCCACCGAGCAAGCATCGAGGAGGTCATGGGGGAAAACTGAATACTGCGAACCATTGCAAGAAATTTCAACCCAGCCTCTCGGGGAACCTTGAGAAATCTCGATCTCAGATCCAGAAGGAAGAGTTTCCGCTATTCGAGTATCGAGTTGCACCCCCACTACCGGTTTGATAAGCGTGGTCTTCAATCGCTAATCCTCATCGACTGAAGGAACAATTTGTCGGTTTCGCCAAACGTTGAGAGTTCTGGGTCAAAAACCGCGCTCCCGCCCAGTCGATTCTCCGCCGCTAGAACCACTAACCGGCCCACGTGTGGAGGTTGGTCGGCATGGATCACGTGACGCACGCCAGCCTCCCAGAGCTGGTTCACTTCGAGGGCTACCTTCTGTATGAAAATGACGCACCGATCAAAATCAAGCTTCGGGGAGGAAGTCATGCTGCTAGCCATGGTGTCGTCAACCACCACAACACCGTCGATGGCAGGCTTCGGGTAATTTACGATGTGGACCTGGTGTTGCCCATCGGCCATGAGTAGATCGCGTAACGCTGAAGCGTAGGCTTGATCTCGGATTGCGAGCTGGACGTTGTGCATGTGCAGGTTCATGCGCAATCAACAAGCCGAACATACAACGTCCCGAACGGAGCGGGTAAACCTGGAAAGGAAAGTTTCAAGCTTCGTTTGGTTTCAACCGGATATAGACACTCTCAATGAGGGATGATTCACCGAATAGGGGAACCCTCCATCTCGGAGGTGCGCGATATCACACAGCCTGCTAGTGGCGTTTTACTGTCCGTTGGGCGTTCGGACGCGAATCTTCCGAGAAGATCCCGCTGTGCGGCGCACTACCCACCCAACCTGTTTCTACCGTCTCATTGCCAGGATCACGCTGTCTGCTTCGGAGTCTGGCGGCTGGTAGCCGGCGCCCCAAGCCTTCAACTGTTCGATCACCGCGTCGAGAAGCGGACCGATCGCTTCCCGTACCGGCGGCGTCAACTCAGTGGTCCACTCCGTCGATAGCGGCTGCACGCCAAGCAGCACGATTTCTTCGGGCGACTCTCCAAGCAGTTCCAGCGCGACCATCAGGTCGGCGAACCCAAGCTGATGAACGCTGGCTTTCCCCGGCAAATTCTTGAGCGCCTTTCCCTCCAGCCGCAACACCGTCCCCGGCGTTTCACCGACGTCTAGCGCGTCGATCACCAGGAGCCTCTGGAATGCGGAGATGTGCGCGAGCAGGTTCAGTCCCTGCGTGCCTCCATCCATGAGCACGACGTCGGAGGGGACCCTGGGATCGTTCGTCAAGCTTTGGATCGCGTGAACCCCGAGTCCATCGTCGGAATGGACCAGGTTGCCCAGGCCGAGCACGAGAGTCGTCATTTTTGAGCCGCGGCTTCTTCTTTTTCGATCTCTTTTACCGGAATGACCTTATAGCCGATAAAGATGCTATCCATCAGGCCGCGCGTCTCGACCCGCGAGACCAGCAAGCTTAGATACAGGTGAAGGATCCCAAAAGTAACGAACACGTACATCAAGAAGAAGTGAATCAGCCGCAGGTTTTGGAGGCTGATGAAGCGGGGAATCCATCCCACCAGCACCCGGAGAAAAGCATTGTCGAGCAGCCGCTGGTACATCACCAGGCCGGTGACGATTTCGACTGAGACTAACGCGTAGATGCCGACGTAGGATAGAGCCGCCATCTGGTTGTGGCCGATTTTCGAAATGGGTGTGGGCCGCATGAAACAGTAGAACCTGGTTACCTCCCACATTTCTCGAAACCGGTCTTTGCTCAAAGGGATTAACTGCCGCCATCCCTCCCACTTATTGCCGCCAAAGAAAAGATATAGGCGCAGCAGGAAGAGCGCCAGGAAGATCATCCCGAAAGTTTCATGGACGAAGCGAAACCAGCCCATCAGGAATGGATGTTGGGTCTGTCCAATGATGTACGGGTCGTGGATGTAGTAGCCGGTGACCGAAAGAACTCCGATCGAAATCACCAGACCCCAGTGGACCAGGCGCAGCGGATATTGCCAAACATACACGGGCGCAACGGGTGGCGGTGGGCGAGGGAATCGAGTCTTTTAAGAAAGGCGACCGCGCGGGCGTTGCATGGCTTTATAGCGCTTGCGGCGAATGCGAGTGGTGCATCACTGGCTGGGAAACGCTATGTCCGAAAGCACAATAAGCCCGACGTCCCATCGAGTCTCGCCCGGGCCGTTCGTGCACGATATGAGCTCATCAATCCTGAAGCCGAATCGAATGGATAAGGAGAAGATCGGGAATTCCGCGCGGCTCCGAACGCTAGACGCTTTCTTCAATCCTATGGAGCTGCTTCCCGATAACGGCGGAGTCCACGCGGTTTATGAAATTGCTCCGTAGCGTACCCGTTGGCTAGTGCAGATCGTATTTCGCCATCTTGTAGCGCAGGCGGTCACGACTGATGCGCAGCAGGCGGGCGGCTTCGGATTGATTTCCGCCGGCGCGCTCCAATGCATCGGCCAGTAGTCCTTTTTCGTGCTCGTCGAAGGACACCCCGGTGTGATTCGGCTCGGGTCCCGGTGCACTCATGGCCGCCACTGCCGCCGTGCGTCCATTGCGCACCGACGTGGGCAGGTCCTCGACATCGATCATGTCGCCGATCGCCATCATGCAGGCATGGCCCAGCGCGTTTTCGAGCTCCCGAACGTTGCCTGGCCAGGCATGCCGCGCCAGTACGATCTGCGCCCGTCGCGTGAGCCCGCGAATGTCTTTGTGGAATTGAGTGGCAAAGCGGTCCAGAAGAAACTTCTCGAGCAGAGGAAGATCCTCGCGCCGTTCCGCCAGCGCCGGAGTTTTCAACTCGACCATCGCCAGGCGATAATACAGGTCCTCGCGAAATTGTTTTTGCGCAATCAACTCCTGGACATCGCGATTGGTGGCCGCAATCACACGCACATCCACCTTGCGTGGCGTAACCGAGCCAACGCGCGTCACTTCCTGATTTTGCAAGGCCCGCAGCAGCTTAGCCTGCGTGCTCAACGGCATGTCTCCGATCTCGTCCAGAAACATCGTGCCGCCGTGCGCGAACTCCATCAGACCCATTTTGTCCGCGGTAGCACCGGTAAAGGCGCCCTTTCACATAGCCGAACAGCTCGCTTTCAAACAGCGTTTCCACCACCGCCGAACAGTTGCAAGTGACGAAGCGTCCGGAAGCGGCCGGGCTCAAGATTATGCAGCGCCTTCGCCACCAGGTCCTTCCCGGTTCCCGTAGGTCCAGTGATGAGGGCGGAGCGATAATGGGGCGCCACACGACGGATGCGCGCAAACAGGTCCCACATCAGCGGGCTGCGACCGATCATCCCTTCGAATCGCGAGGTTTCCACCATCTCGCTGTCCAGCGCCATGGCGCGTTGCCTTTGGCGGGCATCGGCGAGAAGCTTTTCCACACGGCTGCGCAATGCCGGAATCGAAATAGGCTTGTTCAGGTAATCGCTCGCACCTTTTTGGATAGCTTCGACGGCAGTTTCCGTGGTGTAATGCGCCGTCATGAGGATTACGTCAATAGCCGGATCGAACTCTACAATGCGTTCCAGCACTTCCAGGCCGGTCAGCTTAGGCATCACCAAATCCAGAAGCACGATCTGCGGATGTTCCTGGAAAATCAGGTCGAGCCCGTCTTCCGGGTCTGTGGACGTGAAGATGGTAAGCCCTTCTTGTTGGAGGGCTTCGCTCACTAGCTCAAGGCTTGCGGGCGTGTCATCGATCGCCACCAACTTTATTGAAGGAACCATATTGGACTGGGACTTTACTATGTTAGCCGAAGAATCTGGAATGGAAGCGAAACTGCTCACATGATGTAAGATTCACCTGTGCTGGAAGCAATCATCAAGGCCTCGCCATTGGCGATTATCGCCGTCGATGCGGAAGATCGCATAACGCTTTGGAATGAAAGCGCGGAACGGATGTTCGGTTGGAATGAGACTGAAGTCTTGGGGCAGGCGTTGCCGATTCTTCCTACCCAAGCCGAGGACCTGCCATCAGAAGGCGAGCCACATTCCGGCCCTCAGCACGGAACGGAGTCAGTGCGAATGAGGAAGGATGGCACGCAGGTTCCGGTGAGCATCTGGACCGCACCCATAGCCAGCAACGGCGGCAGGCTCACGGTGCTCGCGGACCTCACCGAACTGCGCGAAGCCCAACGTTCGCGCGCCGATCTCATGGAAAGCGAACGTGTGGCGCGTGAGCGTGCGGTCGCTGCGCAGCGCTTTTCTCTGCTGCTCGAAGCCGCGCCCGATGCGATTCTTGAGGTGGATCCGCAAGGCCGAATTGTCGTAGCGAATACCGAAGCCGAGCGACTGTTTCAGCGCTCGCGCGAGGAATTAGTTGGATTACCGGTGGAAGCTTTGCTCCCAGAGCGATTTCGCGGCGGCCATTTCGCTCATCGCGCCCATTACGGCGCTCACCCGGTACGCCGTCCCATGGGTGCCGGACTCGATTTGTATGCCGTCCGCAAGGATGGCACGGAGTTCGCGGTTGACATCAATCTCAGCCCACTGCCGCAGGGACCGGAAGAGGGGCATGTGATGTGCGTCCTTCGCGACGTCAGCCAGAGGCGCGGGGCCGAAGAGAAGATTCGAATGTTGAATCAGAGTTTGGAGCGACGCTCATCGGAGCTCGCCGCCGCGAATCAAGAGCTTTCATTGAGGAACCAGGAAGTAGAACGGGCCAATCGGCTGAAGAGCGAATTTCTGGCCAGCATGAGTCACGAGCTGCGGACTCCGTTGAACACCATCCTCGGTTTCTCGGAGCTGCTCTCGGAGCAAAACGCCGGTCCGTTGAACGAAAAGCAAAAGCGTTTCCTGACGCATATCCAGCACGATGCCAGCCATCTTCTGGCGCTAATCAACGACGTTCTGGATCTTTCCAAGATCGAAGCCGGGCGCCTGGAGCTGCGTTTGGAGGAGTTCCCCATGGCGGTGGCAGCGGCCGAGGTGCTCACCAGCATACGGCCCCTGGCCGCAACCAAAGGCATCAGCCTGGACAGCGATCTTGACACACAGTTGACGCTGCAGGCCGATCGCCTGCGCTTCAAGGAAATCCTCTACAACCTGCTCAGCAACGCGATCAAGTTTACGCCTTCTGGCGGCCGGGTCTGGATTGAATCGTCGGTGGCTGACGGATCGGTCTGCATTGTAGTCGGCGATACGGGAATCGGGATTGAGCCGGAGGATCAGCAAGAGATCTTTGAGAGCTTCCGCCAGGTCAGCGCCACTACCAAAGGCGTGCGCGAGGGCACAGGCTTGGGACTTGCGATCACCAAACGCCTGGTGGAGCATCATGGCGGAAGAATCTGGGTGGAGAGCGAGCCCGGCGAAGGAAGTCGCTTCTTTTTTACGCTACGGCTCAGCCAGCCGGAAAAAGAACCCGCTGCCGGGGCCTCCGGGGAGCGCCCGTCACCGCTTCTGCTGGTAGCCAGCCATGTAGCTTCGTGGCGCGAAGAGATCCGGGAGCAATTGCAACGCGAAGGGTTCCGAATCGAGACGGCTGGATCGGGTGCGGATGCGTTTCTTAAGGCTAAGGAAGCTCCGTCCGGATCTCGTGCTGCTTGATATGGAGCTGCCCGGAAAGAGCGGCTGGGAAACACTGCATGAATTGAAGACGTCGCCAGATACGCGCTCGGTCCCAGTGGTCATCGTCTCCGCGGAGGACGAGGGCAAAATGGGCGCTGCGCTGGGCGCCGCCGAATCCTTGACGAAGCCACTCACGGGCCAGGCGTTGATCCAGGCCGTGCGCCGTGTACTGCAGCCGGAAGGGACATTGCGGGTGCTGATTGTCGATGACGATCCGGAGACGCGCGAACTGCTGATCGATACCCTGATGAACGAAGGACACTCGCCGCTGACGGCCGGCTCCGCGGCGGAGGCGCTGGACACGCTGGCCAAATCACGCGTGGATGTGGTGGTGCTGGATCTGCTGCTCCCAGGCCGCAATGGTTTTGAAGTGCTGAGCGAGATTCGCGCAGACCCCAAATTGAGTTGGATACCCGTCCTGGTGATTACAGTCAAGGATCTGAGTGAACGCGAGCGCGAGACGCTGGCTGCCCAGGGGGCACGCGTGATCGCGAAGGCCGCGGGCTGGCGTCAGGAACTTCTGCGGCAACTTCGCCGCCTGCGCCGCCCGGGAGACGGGAAGCGCGTGCTCGTTGCCGACGATAACCCAGCCGGCCGCGAACTGGTTCGAGAGGGTCTCGGCGGGCATGCGAGTTCGATCATTGAGGCCGCCGACGGCCGGGAGGCGCTCCAGAAAATCCGTGAGACGCGGCCCGATCTGGTGCTGCTCGACATCCAGATGCCCGAGATGGATGGCTATGCGGTTTTGCGAGAGATCCGAAGCGATCCTGCGCTCCGCGGTCTGCGCGTCGTCGCTCTCACCGCCTTTGCGATGCAAGGCGACCGGGAGCGGGCCCTCGAAGCCGGTTTCGACGACTATCTCACCAAGCCGATCACCGTCGCTAAACTCAAGGCGCAACTGGATCCGTTGACCGGCGTCCACCCGCTCCAACCTGAGTGAAATCCCGCAGCCCCGTTGAGTACTGGGACGCTACTTGCTGCGCCCGGTGCAGGAACTGATCCACTTTCAGCTGATCCGTAGGGTCGTTCAATTGCACCTTAAGTAGACAGCTATGCGCGAAAAAATATTCGGTAGCTTACTGATCTTCGCCACCGTCCTGATGGGAGCTGCTGCGGAAGCGCAAGACGGGAAGCGAGCAGCGGACGCGGACGAACAGAACTTAATAGTCTCCATTCGAGGAGACAACCTCTACAAAACCTATTGCGCTTCCTGCCATGGCGGAGATGCGAAGGGCCATGGCCCAATGGCGGTCTGGCTCAAAGTTCCACCTGCCGACCTGACGCGGATAGCCGCCCGCAACGGAGGAGACTTTCCGCTTGCGCGCGTAGAGCGGATCATCTCAGGCGAAGAAGCATTGCCGCGGGGTCACGGGACACGCCCCATGCCTATCTGGGGACCGATCTTCTCTCAAGTGACGCGGGACCAGGATCTCGGCCGCGTGCGTATCGATAATCTGGCGCGCTATCTGCGGGATGTTCAGGCCAAGTAGGGGGGACAAAATGAACTTGACGCTGCTAGAAAAGACGAAACCGCCGCAACTCTCTTGTGGAGTTATGCAGGCAAATGTCTTCCGGAGGCCCGGGGAATTTGGCCTCGAGGAAAAGCCGATTCCAACTGCTGGTCCGGGAGAGGCAGTGATTCAGATAAAGCTCACGACGATCTGCGGGACCGACATTCACATCGTGCGCGGAGAATATCCGGTGGCGGAAGGCTTGACGCTCGGCCATGAGGCAGTTGGAGTCATCCACGAACTGGGCGCGGGAGTTACGGGCTATTCGATCGGCCAGCGCGTGCTGGTCGGCGCGATTACACCTTGCGGACAATGCGAAGCCTGCTTGAGGGGTGACGGGTCTCAGTGTGGTGGTCCGCTCGGCGGTTGGCGTCTCGGGAATACGATTGACGGAGTACAGGCGGAGTATGCCTTGATACCCAATGCCCAGGCAAACCTGGCTGTGATTCCCGCGGCGCTTTCCGACGAACAGGTCTTGTTGCTGAGCTGACATCGCTTCCACTGGATTCGCAGCCGCCGAGCGCGGGAAAGTCCGCTTGGGGGACACAGTGGCGGTCTTCGCGCAAGGGCCCATTGGCCTTTGTGCCACGCTCGGCGCACGGCTGATGGGGGCTTCCGAGATTATCGCGGTGGATGCCGATCCGGAGCCGTTTGAAGATGTCGCAGCGTTTCGGCGCCACGGCAGTGGTGTTGGCCGAAGGTGATCCGCTCGAAGAAATTCGAGATGTGACCGATGGCCGGGGAGTGGATGTGGCGATCGAAGCGCTTGGTACGCAAGAAACCTTCGAGAACGCCTTGCGCGCTCTCCGGCCTGGCGGGAGACTGTCGAGCGTCGGCGTCTACTCGGGAAATGTCACTCTGCCGCTCGATGCGTTGCGCGCCGGACTCGGCGACCAGACCATTGTGATGACTCTTTGTCCTGGGGGTAAAGAGCGCATGCAGAGGTTGATGCGGATGGTGCAGTCGCACCGCATCGATTTGACGCCGCTGTTGACGCACTTCTATCCGTTATCGGAGATCAAGGAAGCCTACCGGCTGTTCGAATCGCACGAGCGCGGTGTGCTGAAGATCGGGATCAGAGTTTCGTCTATCGACAACAAAGGAGGTAAATGCTGTGGCAAATGTTACGGTTCAGAAACTAGAAGACAATAGACCGGCGGTGCCGCCGGCCTTGGAAGAAATGAAGGCGACGTTCGACAAAATTCGAAAGAGAGCTTTCGAACTTTTCGAGCGCAGAGGTGGAATACCCGGCCGCGACGTGGAGGATTGGGTAAGGGCGGAGCATGATTTGTTCTGGGTACCTCAGGCCGAACTCGCCGAGACTGAGACTGAGTTTAGGATCAAGGTCGGCGTTCCAGGTTTCGAAGCCAAGGATCTCGATATCAAGGTCCACCCGACCGAACTTCTGATCCAGGGGCACACCGAGAAACGGGAAGAGAAGGCCGAAGAGAACGTGTCCTACAGCGAATTCGGAATGAAGTCGCTTTATCGGCGATTCGCTCTTCCGAAGCCGATTGACATTGGTGCTGTTACAGCCAACGTCGAAAACGGCATGTTGACTGTAGTCGCGAAGAAGAAACAAGAGATGAAAGAACCCGAAAAGAAGGTCGCCATCGCGGCCTAGCAGTGGCTAACAGGAAAGACGAACAAAGAGGGGCGTGTAAGAACGCCCCTTTTTTATGCTCCAGTGTTGTGGCTCGGCGCTTTGCCAGCATTGGGGCTTGACGCTTTGAAAGATACACTGACCCCCATTCTGTTTCTAAAGGTTTCAATTTGCCTCAAACTACAATGAAGTAACCAATGGGCTAGCCCAACCACTCATGAGCGAGGCTCCGCAATTCCAACTCGAGACCGTAGAGCGTTATTTACGATCCGTGCTTGGAAAGGATGTTCGGGTACTGGAACTGTGCCGCCTGGGCCAGCCTGAAGAGGGCAAGGGCTTTGGATATGGCATACCAATCCGTGTGGATTACGAATTGGCGGGCCGTCCCGAGAGCGCCGTTCTTCATACCATGGGCGCTGGCTCTTTCGGTCACGAACATATGTCGGATCGGGCTCGCATTCTATTTTGGTCGCACGAGGCTTTCAATCGTCTCCCGCGTCACGTACGATCGCTGGATGTTGGGGGCTTCCAGTCCGGCGGGGGTCTAATTTCGCTGGGCGGTGTCGAGGAGTTTTGTCTACTTACGGAATATGCTGAAGGTCGGCCCTACGCTTTGGACCTGGAGCGTCTGCGCGACATCGGCTGCCTCACCGATCTCGATGTGGCCCGAGCGAACGCGCTTTGTGATTATCTGGTCGAGATTCACGCCGAACGCGGCAACGATCGGGGACTCTACGTCCGTCGTAATCGCGAGCTGGTGGGCGACGGCGAATGCATCATGGGCTTAGCGGATTCTTATCCGCCGCACGCCTTATTCACGCCGCGCGTTCTTGAGCATATCGAGCATCGAGCCGTAAATTGGCGTTGGCGGCTCAAGAATCGTACGCACCGTTTGCGACTAGTCCACGGGGATTTTCACCCCTGGAACATTTTGTTTGCATCGGAAGCCGATTTTCGCGTGCTGGATCGCTCGCGCGGCGAGTACGGCGATCCGGCCGACGACGTGACGTGCATCACTTTGAACTACGTTTTCTTCTCGCTGCAGCGCACAGGAAAGCTGGAAGGTGCCTTCGAGAGCCTGTTTCTGCGGTTCTGGGATCGCTATCTAGAGAAGACGGGCGACTGGGAGCTCCTGGAGGTGGCCGCCCTCTATTTCGTATTCAGGGCCTTAGTGCTGGCCAGTCCCCTTTGGTATCCCTCGCTGGAGGATTCAGTACGCAAGAAGCTGCTCGCTTTCATCCTGGCGGTTCTGGAACAGCAGAGCTTCGACCCGCGGCGCGTCAACGAATATTGTGGAGCGTAGAAGCGAGGCTTTTGCCGTCTGGATCACGGGCCTTCCCGCATCCGGAAAGTCGACCATCGCGGCAGCTCTAAAAACTCAGCTCTCCGAGCGAGGGGTGGATGTCGCTGTGCTGGAATCCGATGTCCTGCGGAAGGTTTTCACCGGCGATTATGACGCCAGGGGACGGGAAGCGTTTTACCGGCAAATGGCCTACATCGGCGCTCTTCTGGTGGAACAAGGCATTCCGGTAGTGTTCGACGCGACAGCGAATCGACGGGCTTACCGTGAACGCGCGCGGAGCCAGATTGGTCGATTCATCGAAGTTTACGTGGATGTGCCCCTTGAGACCTGCAAGGCGCGAGATCCCAAGGGTATCTATCGCAGCGCTGCCGCCGGCGAGGTCACCAACGTGCCGGGGTTGCAGGACCCGTACGAGCGGCCGGACGCACCGGACGTAATCCTCCTGGGGGAAAATCCGCAATCCGATGCGCGGCAAATCATCGAAAAACTGACAGAAAAAGGCTATTTGAAATAGTGTTGTGTTTGGTCCACCGCGTGCTCGGCTTGTATGTGGGGGTGCCATATGTTCCAAGACAAATCCGTTCAGGAAGATGTGATCCGCGAGTTGGATTGGGAGCCCATAGTCCATTCCACGGAGATCGGCGTAGGCGTCAAGGACGGAATCGTCACGCTTAGCGGTGTTGTGGATAGCCATGCCTCCAAGCGCGCAGCGGAGCGCGCCGCCGAACGAGTACGAGGCGTCAAGGCTGTTAGCAGCCAACTGGAAGTGAAGCCGGTTGAGCCCGCGGAACGCTCGGATGCCGACATCGCCTGGGCTGCCGCCAACGCGCTCGCTTGGAATGCGCTGGTCCCTAAGGAGCGCGTTTCGGTATGCGTTTCCCGCGGGTGGATCGTGCTGGAAGGCGCAGTGGAACGCAGATTCCAGAAGACCGCCGCAGAAAACGCCGTCGGCGACCTGACGGGCGTAGTGGGCGTCACCAATTTGATCGAAGTGCGGCCTACGGTTCCAGCCCTGGAACTGAAAGAAGAAATCGAAGCCGCACTCGAGCGCTGCGCCGACCTGGATGCCCATAGGGTGGTTGTCGAACTGGAAGGTGATTGCGTACGTCTGTGGGGCTGCGTCGGTTCGGTAGCCCAGCGCGAAGCGGCCGAACGGGCAGCCTGGTCGGCGCCAGGGATCCGCGAAGTTTCCAACCATCTCACCACTGAGTCTGGGGTTGTAAGTCACGTGTGAGACTGCTGCTCTTATCCGCCGTTCCTACGAGCCCGGCTTGGGCATCCACGCCCGCAGAACAAGTACATGAACTCGTCGACGCGGGCGTTCTGTCGGATTTGCACTGGCCGAACTTCGCGCACCTCCAGCGCGACGTCGCGAAATTCTATATCAACTCGCGTGGGTGCGTTCCGGCAAGCCTCACCCCAAGCGCAGGCCGTGATCCACACGCTAGAAGACGCCGTGTTGAACGGTCGCGATCCGGAGGGCTACGACGGTTCGCGTTGGAATGGCCGATCAGAAGAAATGCGATTTGCCGGCGACGCTTCTGCAATTGATCACCAAGGCGATAAACCACATCCAGCCGCTCTCTGGTGTGCGGAAAGAAGCGCGGTGCGGCATATTTATTCACGCTACCCTGCTCAGCTCCAGCTTGTCGCGAAAGCGGATGATTTCCACCGAGCACTTGGCATGTAATGCTACCGCTTCGGAAACGCTTCCGAGCACAAGTCGATTCACGCCGCGCCGGCCGTGCGAGCCGACCACAATCAGGCCCGCATTCCATTCCGCTGCTTCGCTCAAGATGAGTTCTTTTGGACTGGCGGCGGGAACCGCGATGGTGCTGCTGGCTTCAATGCCAGCCCCAAACAGAATGCCTTCTGCCGACGAAACAGCCTCTTGCGCTCGCTGCATGTCTTTGCCGCGCAGTTCCTCCATCATTTCTGCGCTGAAGTAAGACGTCGGAAGCGCTGGCGCCGATGGTTCGACGACGCTCAAAATTCGAAACTGGGTTCCGGCTGGCCAAGGGCGCTCCGCGACAGATCGCACGGCCGCTTTCGAGCACTCCGAGCCATCGGCAGCCAACAGGATTCGGAGCGGCGCGGGACCAGGGTTCGTCCGTACGATTTCTACCGAACAGGTTGCCAGACGCGCCACCGCTCGAGCCACGCTGCCCAGCAGAAACTGCGCGACGCCGCTGGCATTGTGGGATCCGATGACCACAAAATTTGCGTGGCTCTCCGCCGCTTCGTCTACGATGACGGTCTTAGGATCGCCCGTCAGCACCGCAGTAGCGGTTTGGAGGCCGGCATGTCTGAAATACTCGGCATTCTCTTGAACTGTCTGCTCGGCGGACTGCTGGATGGCGTCCTCAATATCCGGACTGCTCCAGCCATAGAGCGGCTCTACGACACTAATCACGCGCGCCGTTGTGCCGGCGGGCCAAAGCCGCGCCGCTGCCTCCCGAGCCGCAATCGTGCTCGCGTCGGACGAATCCACTGCGACCAGAATCTTCATTGGCCCTGTCTCCTAATATCGAAAAGCCGCGGCGGCCACGGCGCCGGCCATTAAGTGGCTGGGCAGTGAGTAAGCCGCGCCTCCGCGCCGGAGGGTCTCCACTACGGCGACGTTTAAAAGATCTTCGTTGTGCCAAGTGGCGTGGCCGCCGAAGCGCTTGCCGTCAAAGTTTCCCATCCGCTGCCCGTTCTCATCCAGATAGAGATCGCTCACGCGGCCTTCTGCCGCTGCCTGCAAAATGGTTTCCAGCTCAGTGGAGAATCGCGCCGGCGCCAAGCGTTCCTTCGAAGCGGACATCTCAAGCGCGGCTCGGCGCTGGAAGTCGAACAAGGTGATGTCGTGGACCTCGCGCAGAATTTGCTCAAGTGTCATCTCGACGCCAGGACTTCCGTGAATGCCTTGCTCCAACAGATTCGGATAGGTGTTGACGGACCGGTACATCGCGACCTCTTCGTCCACTCCGGCGAGAATTAAGGGCGCCTCGGTCGAACGAAGAAGCTCTTTCACGCCCCGATCGACGGCCAGATAGAAATCGTGCAGGTAGGTATGCTGGGTTTCGCGCCCCGAACCAGTTCCAAATTGCACTCCGCGCATCGAGCCAACGGAGGGACCGGCAGACGACCGGTTTACAAGTTCATGATCCGGCGCTTTAAACCCCAGAGCCTCATCCAGCGTTTCCGGCGTCCCCTTAGGAAGTTTCACGCGGGTGACCTCAGTGAACGCGCAAGCCAATAGCGTGACGGCCTTCTTCGTGATTTCGAGAACGTATGTGTGCTCTGGCAGACTGAGCGATGGTAGAATCGGCCGGACCCAAAAACAGTCTCCAACGGTACAATGACGCGCCGGCGATGCCGTTACCTGTAACGTAACTTGGCGAAAGATGGCTTGTGAGCGAAAGATCATCCGATCTAAGCCGCGACCAGTCTGTGAGCTTGTTTCTTCCGACAACCGGTGCAACGGTTCCAGCAGCGTGGCGATCAAAGGTTCTGGAACTCCGTGATTAGATAGGTCCTTGGCGGCCTGTTGAACCTCCACTTTCAACAGCACCGCCGCCGTCTCACTGGGTTCGCCGGGCCGACACGGCGGCAACAGCAAGGTTATGCATGGTCCCTCAGCATGAATTAGTTCTGGGATGATGTTTTCGCTTCGCAGCGCGGCCGTCAAGCCTGGTTCGGTCTTGGTTTCAGTCATAATGCCCTCCCTGAAAACAAAGCACGAATCTAACCAATCCGAAGCAGGGATTCTGGCCAGTTATTTGCAATCGTTTCAGATGTAAGAGTCATTTGCGAGACGAAGAAATGGACCCGATGCGCTTCACAAACACCAATTTTCACCCCCGAAGCGACCGTGGCACGGTGCGACCGGGACGCAAGCGAGCGCGAGAGAACGCAGACCAGGTCCAGTGCCCTGGGTCGCATCACGCACCAATACGTACAGCCCAAACGTAAAGAGGGAGGTGAACCATGATTACGTTTAAGAAAATCCTGTTTCCGGTCGACTTATCCGCGCGTACCGCCGCAACAGTCCCGTCGGTTCAAGCCATGGTAAAGCGCTTCGGTTCCGAACTGATGGTGTTGCACGTGGTAGATCTGGCGCCGGCTGTGGGCATTGCGCCTCCGGAAGCAGTCGCGTGGGCTACTCTCATCGGCGCAGACAGGCTGCGGGAGAACGGGAAGATCGCCCTGGAAAACTTTGTTGCTCGAGAGTTCCGAGGCATGGACTTGAAAGCCGATTCGGCCGAAGGCGATCCTGCGACCGTAATTGCCGAATACTCTCACGATAACGGAACCGATCTGATCATGATGCCGACCACTGGACGTGGCCCGTTCCGTCGCTTCCTACTTGGCTCGGTCACCGCCAAAGTACTGCACGACACGGCGGTGCCGGTATGGACTGGCGTGCATACCGAGGAAATCGCAGGCCATCCACTCGACCGCTGGAAACACGCGCTATGTGCGCTCGGTGACGACGCGCGCGATCTCCCCACACTTCGGTGGGCCGCTGAGTTTGCGAAGGAGCAAAAGCTGGACATTCGGCTGGTGCATGCCGTGGTCGGCGCGGACGGGTGTGAAGACAATCCAAGCCTTAGCGAATTTCTCTTCAATGTCGCTCGCGAGCGTATTGAGAAACTGCAAGCGGAAGCCGGAACAGATTTCGAGCTGTGCTTGCACGGTGGCAAGGTAGGCCCCGTGGTTCGGCAAGCAGCGATGGGCCACTCCGCCGACATCGTCGTTATCGGGCGTGGACTCATCCAACTGCCTTTAGGCCGGTTACGGAGCGGAGCGTACAGCATTATTCGCGAGGCCCCTTGCCCAGTGATCAGTGTTTGAGAATAGGGAAGGCCGGAGGGTCAGATACTCAGTACAGGGCAGGGGGAGTCGCGAATAATCGAATACAGATGCGACCACATGCGGCTGAAGGTTCCAATCGAGTGGCCGCGACCGGTGACAAGTAGATCAGCCTTCCTTCGGACCAGTTGCCGGTGGATGCCATCAGCCAACACTGAGTCCATGACTGTGTGAGGCGCTTCTAGGCCTAGCTTCGCCATCAGTTCTCGAAGCCTGAATTGGGAGATCTCGGTGACCTGCTGGGCACCGTGGGGCGGCACCACATGGACAGTCCACAGTTGGGCACGATACGCGGAAGCAAGGGATGCGGCCGCACGCAGAACGGCCTCAGCTTCCTGACTATCGTCTACGGCACACACGATCGATTGATAGGGAATCTCCACGAAGTGATCGGATAGCGCGGCACCCACGCCTGTCCATAGGGCGGCGTCAACATCGTGGAGAACTTTGGCGGTGACCGATCCTAGCAGGAATCGCCGCACAGGCCCGACACCGCGAGTGGCCAGCATTACAAGGTCCGCTCTCTGCTGTTGGGCCAGTCTGTCGATCACGCTGCCCGCTTCTCCCAACGCCACGATGGTTTGCAGCTTCTGTCCGGGGAAGTACCGGCAGGCCAACTGCTGCAGCCGGTCTGCTTCCAGGGAACGCATATTGGCCTGCAATTCGGGATCGGTGACCGGCAGTTCGCTATAAACGATGGCGTCGAACGGCGCGTAGGCATGGCATACTGTCAACTCCGCCGAGAAACGGCCCGCCATTTCCTGAATGTAGGGAATCAGGGCCTGGCAAGGCGCCGAATAGTCGACCGGAAACAGAATCTTATGAAATGGCAACATGCGATTTCCTCACTTACAGAGCAACTACACGCTGATCACGGGACAAGGCGCATCTCGAACAATTGAATAGACGTTCCTGCCCAGGCGCCCCAGCCCGAGCGTGCGCGTCGCCCGTCCGCGGCCGATGACTATCAGGTCGGCGCTGTGACCCAGCGCTGAGTCCCGAACCACGTGCGATACTTCACCCATGCCCATGCAGAGTGGGGCCACTACGCCGGCAGTTTCCTGCAATTGGGCGATGCCCTTTCTCGCGTCCCGCTCGAGGTACAGGCGGAGATCCGCATCGAAATACTTTTGGGGTGCGACTTCGGGGCCTGGAATGGCATGAACCAGGAAGAGCCTGGCTTGGTTGTCGCGCGCCAGCCGGCAGGCGAAGCGCATGGTGGGTATGCTGTCTTCGGTCTGATCCACGGCGCACATCACAGTCGCGAATTCGGGAGAGACGGCCGGCGTGTCTTCCATGTGCACTCCCGTCCATACCGGGCACGGCGTATCATGCAGGACCTTGGCCGTCACCGATCCCAAAAGCAGCGTGCGAAAAAGCCCGAAGCCGTGGGTCGGCATCATGATCAAGTCCGTGCCGTGGTCCCGCGCATAGTCGTCGATGGTCCTGGCAGCATCTCCCTCGATCACCACGCGCTGAACCTGGAGCTCCTGGAATTTGTCTGGTAGATACGACTGGGCCGCCTCAGTTTCGGCCTTCCAGATCGCCGTCGTATCAATGACTGGCACGGTGCCTCCATACCAATCCGGAATCAGACCGGCGGGCATTTCGAGCACATGCAACATGGTGACCTTCGCCTTGTATGTCTTCGCCATGGCCTCAACAAACGGAGCTGTCGCTGTGCAGCTGTCCGACATGTCAATAGGAAACAGAATCTTTTGGAAAGCCCGCATGGGAACCGCCTTTCACTCAAAGAATGTGCAGACGGCCTGCCACGCTTACGTGGTAATGAAATCTTGTTGGGGCGGTATCGGGGAGCGTTGAATTCCGCTGATAGGTGCCGGTATATGAGTGATCTCACTCAGTGGATAAGATCACGAAGCCAAGCTCCGACCACGTAGGCTACAGTGGCTGCACCGCCGCCAATCGCAAGCGTCCCGAGGCCGGAATGCCACCATGTTTGGATCGACCAGCGGCTCTTGATCGCGCCGATCAAGACGAACATCAGGCCGGTCGCCATCGAAGCCACCCAGAAAGCGCCCTTCAGGCCCGCTACGAATGGAACGAGGGGGACCAGACCGCAGAGAAGAAAAGCTGAAAACGTCGATCCAGCCGCCCTCCACGGCGAACGCACCGACATCGGCAGACCGTATTCATAGCGCAGCATCATCCGCACCCAGCGATCGCGGTCCGCTGTGACCGCCGCGACCACGCGCTTGAGAAGATCACCTGCGATCCCGAGTCCCCGCAGAATCTCGGATACCTCCTCGCGTTCACCCTCCGGAACGACCTTGATGTGGCGGCGCTCAACTGCCTCCGCGTGATCGAATTCCTCGCGTTCCGATCGAGTCGCCAGATAATTGCCTGCCGCCATCGCGAAGCCATCCGCGATCAAATTAGCGCCGCCAAGGATGAGGATGACGCGCGGCGAAAGGTGTGCCCCAACAACTCCGGCAACGATCGCGAATGTCGTTGCGGTGCCGTCGATGCCGCCATAGACCCAATCCCTGAGATAGCTTTGCTTGGGTCCCGCCGCAAGCCTTTGGTGGATGGCCTCGTGGGTGTGCTCGTGTTCCATGTCCAAACCGGGCTTGAGCAACTACGAGTCCTCGGCTACGGATAGTAAGCAACGATACACAAGCGATTCGTCCGCCGCTATATCACTCAGGCCCCTGAGGGATATTCCCCACCAGTCACGCGAATTTTCCTCACGCCCCCCTCGCATACCCATGAAATGTAAAAGCGGTGGCTTGGTGACTGATGTGCCTAAGGGGGTGAGCACTATTGAACAGACGAGCTAGAAACGTCGGTGTTAAATTTTATTGCGCTGACGAAGCGTTGCCAAGCATCACACCCGGGCGTGTGAACCCATAAGGACTCTCATGAGACGGCTTTCTCTCGCGTTGCGCATCGCGGCCTTTGCCGCACTCATCGCCCTCTGCTTGACCGCCCAGACCAAGAAGCCAGCACGCACGCTACGCGACAAGGCCAATTCGATCAATTTCGTGACCCCTGGCTTGGTGATCACCATCAACTCGGCCGCCATCGCCAGCGATGGCACCATCACAGTTACCTATACTCTGGCTGACCCCAACGGCTTGCCTCTGGATGCCACGGGCGCCACCACACCGGGTGTGATCTCGCTGGCATATGTTGCCTCCTACATCCCCAAGGGCCAGGCACAATATGTTGCCTATACGACTGCGCAGGCGACTGGCGCAGTGCTGGGAACCATCACCCGCCCGGATTTCGAATTGGGCGGCACGGCCACGCAGACAGCACCGGGCCAATACAAATACACTTTCATTGCGAAGGCACCTTCGGGATTTGACCCTACCGTGACGACCACCGTCGCCGTCGACGGCAACCGCGATCTCACGCCATTCGACCAGGGCACAAGCTACGCCGGCAACACCTTCAACTTCGTCCCCAATGGCTCGCCAGTCACCGTCACTCGGGATGTCATCGAAACCCAGAGCTGCAATACCTGCCACTACCAGTTGGCCTTCCACGGCGGTTATGCGCACGGCATGCAGATGTGCGTGTTGTGCCACCAGCCGCAAAACGCCGATCCCGTCACCGGCAACTCGCTGGACGCCAAGGTCTTCTTTCACAAGATCCACATGGGGTCGCAGTTGCCGAGCGTGATTGGCACCAAAACTACGCCCGGAATGCCTTTCCAAGTTGCCGGCTACATGAACATCATTAGTGACTTTTCCACGGTGATCGATCCCGCCGATCCGCGGCGTTGCGAAGTTTGCCACAGCCAGACTACCGGCGCAAAGCAAGCTACTGCCTTTTTGAGCACGCCTAGCCGGGCCGCCTGCGGCGCCTGCCACGACGACATCAATTTCGCCACCGGCTTTTCCAATGGTCCGGAGATGAACCACCCCGGCGGACCCCAGCCGAACGACAACCAGTGCTCACAATGCCACATTCCGCAGGGCCAGCTGCCCTTCGATGCGTCCATCCTGGGCGCGCACGTGGTGCCTACCGATACCGCCGCCACCTACCCGCAGAATCCGGACACGCTGCTGCCCGGCGTCAATCTGAACATCACCAGCGTGACCAATACTTCGGCCGGGCAAACGCCCACGGTCAAATTCACTCTGCAGGACGACAAGGGCAACAATATCCCCTTATCACAGCCCGAGATCGTGGAATTTACCATGGCCGGGCCTACCACCGACTACGGATACACCAGTTTCGGAAGCGGCACCACCAGCACTCCGGGCTACGTGACGGAAAGCGCTGCGAAGGCGACCTGTAACTCCAGCGGCTCTTGCTCCTACACCTTCACGCATGCCATTCCGGCGTCCGCCACCGGTACCTACACCATGGCCGGGGAAGCCCTTGTGAGTCAGACCGTGTTGGGGGGCACAACCGACCAGCAGGTCGTCTCGGTGGGCGCCAAGAACCCGGTGGTCAATTTCTCAGTGGACGGCTCGCCTGTAGCGCCGCGCCGCACGGTGGTGGCGCTCAGCAACTGCAATAACTGCCACGTAGCGCTTTCGCTGCACGGCAATCTGCGCAACCAGACTGAGTACTGCGTGCTGTGCCACAATCCGTCGAACACGGACGCCAGCCAACGCCCCAACGCCGTCGTCGCCTCGGATAGAAAGCTGCCTCCACAGGGCATCAATTTCAATCTGCTGGTGCATCGCTTGCACGACGGCGTCAATGCCGCCGCCGACGACCCCAAACACCCCTACATTGTCGTCGGGTACATGGGCAGCCATAACGACTTTTCCGGCACGCTCTTCCCAGCGATGAGTCCGGCGGGAGAAGCCACCTACATGCAGAACTGCGCGATGTGCCACGTCAATAGCACAGAGCAAAATGACCTGCCGCTGATGGGCAACTTGAATCAGGTCACCGATCCCCAGGGCTGGATCAATCCGGTGGGGCCCATTTCTTCGGCTTGCAGTGGCTGCCACGTTTCGAAAGACGAGGCTTCTCACTTCCTGGCGAATACGAACTCGTTGGGAGAGAGCTGCAGCGTATGCCATTCCGCCGGCTCGCAGTTCGCGGTGGACGCGGAACACGTTCCATAATTTGCACAAAAAACGCTCTGCCGGGCCTGCAGCGCCTATGCCATGAACGAAAGGAAATCCTAACGATGACATTACGCTCAGGCGTTTATATCGTTCCCACCAACCGGTGGTATATCGAGCGGACTGTCTGGTTGATCGCCGGAGTGGCTTTGTTAGCAATGACAGCGATGGCGTTGTTGATGAACCGGCTGTGGATCTTGGGGGTCATCGCTACGGGGCTGGTTTCCATCAACGTCGCCTTTACGGGTTTTTGTCCCGTGGGCAGCGTATTGCGCTTGCTGGGCTTCACTCCCATGCTCGGGTCGAGCACGGCCAAGCCATCGGCGCGCTGGAATCTTTATTTCATGCAGACCAACAAGTGGTATCTGGAGCGCCGGATCTATCTTGCGGTTGGCATCAACATCTCCATCGCCTCAGTGCTGGTGCTCGCGTACAGCGCCTGGTTTACTCTGTTCACCGCTTTCGTTGGTGGCGCAATGGTGTGGTTTGCGGCGACTGGCTTTTGTGTGATGGCAAATGGGCTTTACTGGCTTGGCGCCGAGCCGCGTTTGGTTCCGGAATCGCTACCTTCAGGGCGCTGCACGGAATGTCCAAAGTCGGGTGAGTGTCTGGGTGGACATCCAATCCTGGCGCGAGGAGAAGAAGTTCGTCTTATTAAGCCGGCGGCATCTTTTTTGATCGGCGCGCATTTCGTGGTGGACGCGGAACGCATTTCATAATGCGTTGGCACGTAGTTTTGCTCGGTTTGACGATAGCGGCGATGGCGCGTTCTCAGCCGGCCGCCCCAACGCTTCCGGCGGGTTACGTGGGCTCCGAGGTCTGCATGGCGTGTCACGAGGACACCTACAACGCCCTCGCGAAGACGCCGCACCATCAGGTAGACGTGGACGCCAAGCGCGGATGGCAGGGTCGCGCGTGCGAGAGTTGCCACGGCCCCGGCCAGAAGCACGCCGAGTCTGCGGACCCAACGTTGATCCGCGACCCAGCGCATCTCGCGGCTAGCGCAGTCGACAAAATCTGTCTCACCTGTCATCTGAACCAGCCGACGCAGGTCGGACGGCTCGAGAGCAGCCACGCCCACAACCAGATTTCCTGCACCACCTGCCATAAAGTGCACGGGAGCGAACCGCTGGTGGTTCGGAAGTCAGAGGCCACGAATAAGCTATGCGCAAGCTGTCACCTAAACGAGTGGGCCCAATTTCAGCGGCCCTTTCATCACAGGCTTCCCGAAAGCGATATGACCTGCGTAGACTGCCACAATCCGCACGGCAGCATTCGTCCCGCAATGCAGCAGAGCTTCGCCGCCAACGAGCCCGGCTGCTTCAAATGCCACGGGGACAAGCGCGGTCCCTTCACGTTCGAGCATGCCCCGGTGCGCTTTCAAGGCTGCCAGGCGTGTCATGAGCCGCACGGCTCAGCCAATGCAAGAATGCTGATACGCGCCGACGTCCGCTACGTCTGCCTGGAGTGCCACGCCAATCTTCCCTCTTCGCCGGTGAAAGTCATGGGCGTAGTGCCGCCGTCGTTTCATGATCTGCGCTCGCCGGTGTTTCAGAACTGCACGGTGTGCCACCAGAAGATTCACGGCAGCCACGTGGATCGGAACCTGCTCAAATGAAGGCGGCCCTGTTGATTCTCGGCGTCCTACCATTGCTTGCGCAGCAGCCTGCCACGACTCCCGCGCCGGCCACGGCGCCTGCGGCAACTACGGCTGATGCTCCCTCGCCCGCGCCATCAACCGAACCTGTGCTCACCGGTTGGATCGACCTGGGCTATCGTTGGGGCACCGGCGTTGGCGGAAGTTTTGACACCTATCGGAGCATCATCAACCTCGGCTCGGGACCCAAGTTTCTCGGTACCGACTTCACGCTGACGGATCCCAAACACAAATGGTTCGATACGATTCAAGTACGCGCCGACAGCTGGGGCGATGAGCCATCGTCGTCGGTGCACGTGGAAGCCAAGAAGACGGGCGCATACGTTTTCAACGCCGACTATCGCGACTTCGCCTACTTCGATTTTCTACCCTCTTATGCCGACCCGCTGTTGAGCCAAGGCATCGTGTTGGACGAGCAATCCTTCGACACGCGGCGCAAGATTGCGGCGCTTTCGCTCGATATTCGCCCCGGCCATTGGTGGACTCCCTACTTTGGATGGGATCACGATTCGAGTTCCGGCAGCGGCGAGACGGTTTTTGTCACCGATGGAAATAACTACCCGGTTCCGAACAACCTCAGAGATTCCACGGAGCTGTACCGCGCCGGCGTCAGATTCGAAAAGCCGCGCTTCCACCTCACTCTCGAGGAGGGCGGCACGACATTCAAGAGCGGCCAGAACCTGTATCAGAACCCGCAAGGCTCGGTGAACTCCGGTAATTTCTCGACGCCGATCCTGGGACAAACTCTGGATCTGACCAACTTGCTGGCCTCCTACGGTATCGGCGGATCGAGCGCCTATACGAAAGCTTTGTTGACGGCGAGTCCCACGACTTGGCTGGATGTTTATGGGCAGTTTCTCTATAGCCAGCCCGACAGCCGCGTGAATTACCAGCAAACCTCCGCCGGCAATCTTTATCTGCAAAGCCAGGTGCTGTTTTATTCGAGCGAGCAGGAAGTGATCACCGCGGCATCCCAGCAGCCGCACACTTCGGGCAGCTTCGGCGCCGAGTTCCGGCCGCTGAAGCGCATGCGCGTCGTCGAATCCTGGCTGACCGACCGGTTGCATGACGCGGGCTCGTCGGCTTCGACGCAGACGCTGATGCTAGCGGGCGCGTCCATGCCGCTCAGTTCGCTGCTTGCTACGACGCTTGCGTCCAACTACAGCCAGGAGGCGGTCGATATCTTCTACGACGCCAACTCCAAGCTCACGCTGCGCGGCGGTTATCGCTACGTGTGGGGCGATTCCAGCTACGCTTTCCTGCCTCCCGAGGGTCTGGCGAGTTCGGCTCAGGGGCAGCTCCGGCAAAACATAGGGCTGGGCGCGGCCACCTTCCGACCCAACCAGAAGATCTCGGTGACGGGCGAGTTCGAAGGCGGATCGAGCAGCGGTGTTTACTTCCGCACCAGCCTTTATAACTATGAGAAAGTGCGAGCCCAGGTCCACTATCAGCCGCTGCAGTCGCTCAGCATCTCGGGCGCTTTCACGCTGTTGGATAATCAAAACCCCTTGGCGGGGACCAATTACGATTACTCGTCGTATCAGGAGTCGCTCTCGTTTTATTGGTCGCCGCACGGCAAGATTTTCGACATCCAGGGCTCCTATACGCGCTCTACTTTGCGATCCAACATCGAGTATCTCGATCCTGGGACCCTGACACCGCAAATCTCAAACTACCGTGATGACGCTCATACTGCGACAGCGCTGTTTGATCTGGCGTGGCCGCACGGCAAGCGTTTTGCTCCCAAACTAGCGGCCGGCGGATCGTTCTTTATTTCTTCGGGAAGCCAGCCCACGAGCTATTATCAGCCCACCGCCAAGCTTTGGGTGCCGCTGGGCAAGCACACCACCTGGTTCAGCGAATGGCGCTACTACGGCTATGGCGACGCATTCCTTCTGTATCAAGGATTCCGGACGCACCTGGTGACCACGGGAGTGAGGTTCTCCCGATGAGCAGAATATTGCTGATGCTCCTCGGGTCCGCAATAGCGGCGCGCGCCGCAAGCTTTACTGCCGATTCGGTCCGGGGTGAGCGTTTGTTTCAAACGCTTTCGTGCATCCAATGCCACAGCGTGAATGGCGCCGGCGGAAGCTCGGCGCCCGACCTCGGCCGCATCGAGGACCGCGGATTCACACCCGCATCTCTCGCGGCTACGATGTGGAATCACGCGCCCGTCATGTGGGCCTCGATGCGTGAGCATCAGATTCGCGCCGGCGAGCTGGACGAGCAGGCCGCGCAGGATTTGATGGCGTTCTTCTACGCCGCGCGCTTCTTTGACCAGCCGGGCGACGCCGGCCGTGGCAAGCGCGCTTTCCGGAGCCTCGGATGCGCGGGGTGTCACAATCTGCCCGTGAGCCAATGGCAAGGACTCACCGATCCCATCGCGCTGATCGACGCCATGTGGAATCACCGCTCCCAGATGCTGGGCGCGACCGCATCGAAGGGCGTTCGATTTCCGCTGCTCAGCGCGCAGGATCTGACCGACATACTGGTGTATCTTCGCAATCTACCGGATACCCGCGGTCGAACCGGCCTGTTTCACGTCGACACCGTGGGCTCCGGCGAGGCCGTATTCCAATCGGCCGGTTGCGCCAAGTGCCACCAAACGGTGGAAGCGCTCGCTGATCGTGTCCGCGGACAGACGCTGACCGAAATCGCGGTCGAGATGTGGAATCACGCGCCGCGCATGGCCGCGTCGGGAGCGCCGCCGGCTCCACTGGGCGCGGGCGATATGCAGGCGCTAGTCAGTTCATTTTGGGCCGTGAACTTCTTCGAGGACTCGGGCCGTCCGTCTCTGGGGAGACGCGTGTTCGCGAGCAAGAACTGCGTGGCCTGCCACAACAACGCTTCCAGCGGAGCGCCCCAACTTCCGATCGCGGGACGAGAGTTCAGCGCCGCGGCCATGGTCTCGGTGCTATGGAAGCACGGGCCGAGCATGCTGGATCAGATGAAATCCAAAAGCATCGCCTGGCCGCGGTTTGAAGGTAACCAGATGGCGGACCTAATCGCTTACCTGAACACGAAGCACCCATGAACAAACGTCCCATTCTGGTCTTACTCACCAGCAGCTGGATCAGCATGCTCGGTGCGGCGCTGGTCACGCTGGCGGGGTTTTCGTGGTTGTTCGTGCTGCCGCTGAACATCCGCGGCACAGGCGTGGAGAATCCCTACATCGGGCTCCTGGTTTTCATCGCGATTCCGATCGTGTTCTTCGTCGGACTTATCCTGATCCCCATCGGAATTGCGCTGGCCAAACGGAAAGTCACCGCGAACTTGGACGAAATCGAAGATCGGCGAACCGCCTGGCGCCGGGTTGGGATTTTCTTCGGCGTGATGACTGTTGCAAACGTAGTGATCGCCAGCCAACTGAGCTATCGCGCCGTGGTGCAGATGGACACCGTTCAGTTTTGCGGCCAAACTTGCCACGTTATGAAGCCGGAGTTCACGGCCCATGCCGCCGTGCCGCCGCACCAGGCTGTGGCCTGCGCCTCTTGCCACATCGCTCCCGGAGCTTCGGGGTGGCTGAAAGCCAAAATGAATGGCACGAGCCAACTGATGGCCGTCGTTTTCAACAACTATCCCCGGCCGATTGAATCCGCCATGGAGGACAACAAGCTGGTTTCCTCGGCCGAGACGTGCGAACAATGCCACGAGCGAGATAGACCGATAGCGCCACGCCTTCGTGTGATCCCTTCGTACAAAGATGACCAAACCAACACCCGCACCACAACGGTACTGCTGATGCGGATCGCGACCATTCATGCGGCCCATCTGGGACCAGGCATCCGCATCCGTTACTCTGCCGCGGACAAGAAGCGCCAAACCATCCCCGCGGTCGAATATGCCAACTCGAAAACCGGCGTGTCGCGAACGTATCTGGCCACTGGCTCAACTGCGGATTCGGTGCGGTCGCTGCGCACGTTCGAGATGCAATGCGTCGATTGTCACAACCGAGCTTCGCACGCGTTCGAACTGGCGGACCGCGCCGTCAATCAAGCCATGGCATCCGGCCAGATCGCCGCCAGCCTGCCGTTCGTCAAGAAAGAATCCGTCCAGCTGCTCAAGTCCAGCTCCGCTGAACAAATACCCGGAGCGCTGAGCGCCTTCTATTCGCAGAATTACGCGGACGTTGCCGCCAAGCAGGGCGCTGCGGTGCAAGCTGCGGGTCAAGCCCTGGCCGCCATTTATCAACGCAACGTATTTTCGGACCTCAAGGTCACCTGGGGAACTTATCCCAACAACCTAGGCCACACCGATGATCCGGGCTGTTTCCGCTGCCACGATGAAGCGCACCTGACAGCCGATAAGAAAACCATCTCACAGGACTGCGGCCTGTGTCATCAACCGGTCGCGATGGACGAAGCATCACCCGATATTTTGAAGACGCTGGAATTAACGCCAACACAAAACCACTAGGAGATTCATCAATGCGCACATTCTTGATCGTTCTCGGTTTCGCCACGACCACGGCGACCGCTCTTCAGGCCGCCGACGCGAAAGCCGGTCAGGCGGTTTACGACAAGTCCTGCAAATCCTGCCATGGACCGGATGGCTCGGGGAATCCCGCCATAGCGAAGGCGTTCAAAGTCGATATGCGCGACTTGAAGTCTCCCGACGTCCAGGCCATGAGCGACGACGATTTAAAGAAGGTCATCACGGACGGCAAAGGCAAGATGAAACCGGTCGCGAGTGTCACGGGCGCCGCAGCCGACAACGTCGTCGCCTACGTGCGGAGTTTGAAGAAATAAACCCGGCTAATTTGCTCGTGGAACCGGCCGGACGAACTTCGAATGGTCAACCGGCGCGTTGGGCTGCACTTCCGTCAGCGTGTAATCCTCCCGGCCGCTGACCCATCCAAAAGTCCATTTGAACGGCATCAGGACTCCCTCCACGGGGCGATAGTCGGAGTAATCGAATTGTGTCGGAACGCGGCCTACGGCTGAACCTGCATAACGAACCATCCGCCTCAACAAGCCGGTCTTCTGGTCGAAATAAAACGTCGCGATGAAACCACCGGCGCGGCCGCCCTGAACCACGTAGATGTCGCGGCCATCAATAGTAGTTGGATAGCTCACTCGCCAGTTATTGAAGAACAGCTTGATGTTGCCTGGAAAGGCGATTTGAGCGTCCAGTTTGCCGCCTTCCAGGGCGCTCGCGTGCAGTTGGTAATCCTGAACCACAGTGAGCGGCAGCATAACCCAGGCATCCTGGCCATCGAAGGTTCGGGCCATATCGCCTTCGCGCTGGTGAACGATTGTGGCCAGTTGATCCGGTGCTTTGGCATAAATCTCGGCCGGATAGCCGACGTCCTGTCCAAACGAAGTAGCGATCCCTTTGGCGGTGTAGCTGGTGAGCTTAGCCAGCTTGTCGGCCCCGCCGAGGGCCAGGATGTATTTGTCGAGAATCTGATCGGCGGAAGGCTGCACCGTGCCATTGGTAGCCTGCGTCAACACGTCGGGCGGGCTTACGACCGGATCGCTGTAGATTGAGTCGATGGTAGGAGTAGTCGATGGGGCGCCACTGCCGCGATGGCAGGTCCAGCACGTCACCACTTGCGAGCCACCAAAGCTTTCGCGGTTGACCTTGTTCATGACCCCCACCATTCGGCGCGCGGTCACCTTTCGGGGAACGTCCTTGTCCCATTGCGGCTCCGAGCCGCCGGCGCCGACATGGCAATCGCCGCAGCACACGTTCAACGCGGCGGAGAACAGGCCCATGGTCCCCATGAATTCGTCGACGGTAAGACCCTTCAGCACCTGAATGTTTTTGAAAACGTCGTCCGCCATTTGTGTTTTGGGCGGCGTCTGAGTTTGCGCTTGGCCTAAGGCAACGCCCCCGAATGGCAAAACGGTGCCCAGGCAGGCCACCGCGCTGGTAAAGATCAATTTCTTAGTGGGAGGTTTCATCGCCAGGAACTCGGGACTGCACGCCTCTCGCCAACCCCCGCGGCGTGAATATAGGATGAAACGCGCTCGATTGCGCTAAGGGACGCAGTGAAATAACGCAAGACTGAGCGGCTACGCGCAGGCAGAACGTGCTGTAGCCGCCCGCTCACACTTGCCGTCCGCAATCCGCGCACTCATCCGCTGGCTGCAAAATGGCGCGAATCTTGCGGACTAAACGCACGAACAAAGCAATTTGCTGGAGGAACGATATGAATTTCCCGAGTACAGGATTTCATCACATCACGATGTGCGCTGGGAAGGCCCAGGAAGACATCGATTTCTTTACTCAAGTGATGGGGCAGCGGCTCATCAAGCAGACCATCCTGTTTGACGGGCGCTACGCCCATTATCACCTTTACTATGCGAACGGGCACATCGACCCCGGTTCCGTCATGACCACCTTCCCTTACAGCCGCGTGCAGGGACGTACCGGATCGGGGCAGGTGCAATCCTCCGTCTACTCGGTGAAGGAGGGCGCGCTGCAGTTCTGGGTGGAGCACCTGGATCGCAACAAGGTGCCACACTGCGGGATTGAGGAGCGTTTCGGACAACGCTTCCTGGGCTTCAAACATCCCGCGGGGCTGGGTATTGAAGTCATCGAAGACGCGCGCGAGACACGCCAGGGCACGGCTACCCAAAGTATTGGCGCCGCCGAATCGGCCAGGGGATTCAACTCCGCCGTGTTTTCTGTCCGGGAGATCGCCGAGGACGAGCGGTTTTTGGAGGATGCGCTGGGATTCCGCAAAACCGGCGTGGACGGAAGGTACCATCGCTTCGAAATCGGAAAGGGCGGACCGGGGTGTACCGTGGAACTGTTCCACGATGCGGATCGGCCATCAGGCAGCCGGTGCTTCGGCGCCGGCACTGTGCATCACGTAGCTTTCAACGTCCCGACCGACGAGGATCTGAACTGGCAGAAGGGCTATTATGAAGAACTCGGCTACACGGATGTGTCCGAGGTCAAGGATCGCAACTACTTCCATTCGATCTACGTGCGCGCGCCGGGCGGCGTCCTGATAGAGTGCGCGGCAACGGCGGCCGGCGGGTTCACGAAGGACGAAGCGTTCAATGAGCTAGGCACTCATCTTCTGCTGCCAGCGTGGTTTGAGGAACGGCGTGAGGAGATCATGGCGATGCTAGAGCCAATCCTGGTTCCGGAATGGCATCCGAAGGTTGCAATTGACGCCAAGCAGCCAATCGCGTCGCACCGTAAGCCGGTGTTCATTCAGGAGGGAGTGGTAGCCGGGGTGCGTTAGCAAAAATCTTAGGGAGATCCTCCGCCAGGATCTCCCTCCATCCGTCCAGCGGCATTCCGTCGGGCGCTAGTACGCACCAACTCCGGAGCCTTCCGCCAGAAAGATACTCAAACCACTCTCCGCGCCCATCGAACACGTTCAGCGTGCCGCAGGCGTCGCGTTGGATGGTTCCGGAAGTCAGTTTGCCCCTGCATCCGCTCTCTGCCAGGATGTACACCAAAGCGGTCTCCTCAGAGAGAGGCATGACGTCTTTAGCGCTACTAGATGAACCCCACCGCATTGGTTGGAGGTTTCCAGGCAGGTCTTTGACCAACGTGGGGGCGCGTTGACCTGCCCCAGCGCCCTTCTGGTTACCATCCCTCTGGAATCCGCGAGCTTACCTGTGCACCAGCCAGGCCTGGTACAGATACAGGGGGGCTATCGCAAGACCGATCACGATCGTAATCACCGTTAGGATCTTACCCCACCGGTCAACGCTTTCTAATTTGGCCGCGAGGGCGACCTGCCCAGGAATCTGCCGTTCCTCGCCGGGGCCCAAGTGGACCAAGTCCTCCTCGCTGGCCGAGACAAGCTTCCGGTACAGCGCCAACCCGAGGGTTGCGATCGCCAAAATTGCCCAAATCACTACGACTGGCGTTAGATTGAAGCTGAACATAACCACCTCCGCCAGGAATAGGGCAATCTTGCGGCCACTAAGATCTTCACAGGAAAGGCGAATCCTAGGGCGGCATTCTGATGTTGGTGGCAGGGTCTGCTTACGAGCTGAGGTATTTCACGCATTGCACTGAGTCGCCTCGCCCAATTCGCGACACCGTCAGCCGTCAACACTGATTTTCGTTTGGTTTTTCACTTGCTGCATGAACTGCTTCACTCACCTAGGAGGGAGTTCAGATGGGACAGATTGTTGCAGCCATGGCGACGATGCACGCGCCGCAGCTTTTCACGCGGCCGCCGGAGGAGGATCCCAAACAGCTCGACGCTGGGATCGCGGCCATGCGCCGGCTCGGAAAACTGCTGGATGAAACCAAACCGGACGCCCTGATCATCTTCGCCAGCGATCATATGGAGACCTTCTTCTTGAAGAGCGTCCCGACGTTCGCGATCATGTCGTGTGAAACCGCCACGGCGGGATTCGCCGGACGATCTTGGAATCCGCCGATCCATCAGGGGCTCGCTGAAACTATCCTGGAGCAACTGGTTGCGCGTGATTTCGATATGGCGTATTCGCAGGAAGCCGAACTCGGTCATTCCTTCGCCGCCATATTCGAATGGGTGCTCGAGAACAGATCTATTCCAGTCGTTCCGATCTTCATCAACACCTATTTACCCCCATTACCGAGCGCCCGTCGCTGCGCGGCGCTCGGCAAGGCTGTCGCGGACATTGTGGCGACACAACCCGAGCGAGTAGCGGTGCTTGCCAGCGGTGGAATGTCGCACTATCCGGGCACATGGAAATACTACAAGCCCGCTTATGATTTCGATCGTTGGTGTATTCATGAGCTGGAGAACAGCCACAACGAATCCTTCATCAATCTAAGCGCGGAGCAACTCGATGAAGTGGGAAACACGGAGATGTTGCCGTGGGCCGCCGTGCTGGGAGCGGTAGGGCCGCAGCATGCAGAGCTGCTCTCCTATCAAGAGACCACGCATCACGGCCACGCCGTCGCGATCTTCCGTCCGGGCGAAAAGCTCAACGCCGATCCACCGCAGCCGTATGCGTTCCACAATCATCCCTACCACTTCTACAACCATCCGCCGCTTGCGGCGTACAAACTAAACAAGCTGCTCTATGATCTGCGATTCAAACCCAGTTTGCGGGTGCGCGCCTTGCAGGATGTGACCGTGATTGCCGCCGAATATGGCCTGAGCAAGGAACACACCAGAGCGTTGCGGGAAACGTTCCTGTTCCTTTATATCAATAGTGACAGGCCGGGACAGGACGCCGATCCGCTCGCTTTGGTGGGGGCCCATCCTATCGGCGCCCTGATGACCGTCCACACTTTGCAGCAAGAGAAGCGGAAGCTCGGAGTCAAAGAGCCTGTATTCGCGTAGATCGAGCCTGCGTGCTCGGCATCAATCCAATTCAACACGCACAGCGCCGGAATTCGCGTTCCATCGGAGGGGACAGGTGGTGTGGGCGATTCCGCAGACTCGCAGAGATTACCGGCCCTGCACCGTCCTCACGCGCTAGTTCTCGCATGTTGGCAAGAGCCGGATCACGGGATCCGACGCGGGCGTTCGCCCCTGCGATTAAATCACGAACCATTGGGACAGGAGACTAGACATCTCCGAGGAATTTCAAAGGGTCCGCCAGGATTATCCTGCCCCGGACGCCCGCCGAGAGTCTGGAGTTTGGAGATTGTGTTTTTTTACCTTATATCTGAGCCTGTCACGACTGATCTTCAAAATGCGCGCCGCGTGGGTCTGATTACCGCCGGCCTTTTCCAGAGCCTGCATAATGAGCAGCCTCTCCTGACTTTTGAGCATGTCTGGCGGTTGTGAGGCAGTTGACAGTGCCGTGTGTTCCCGGTGCCCCGACGGGGCCTGTAAGTACGGAGGCAGGTCTTGCACGTCAATCATGTCGGTCATCGTCATCATGGCGCCGCAGCCGATAGCGTTCTCAAGCTCCCTAACATTTCCCGGCCACAAGTGCTGCGAGAGCCGGATCTGCGCGCGATCAGTCAGTCCCCGAATCTCTTTGCCGTACTGTGCGGCGAACCTGGCAACGAAGTGCTTTGCCAGCAAATACAGGTCGTCCTGGCGGTCGGCCAGCCGGGGCGTCTCAATCTCCACCATGGAGAGGCGGTAGTAGAGATCCTCCCGAAAACGCTTCTCGGCGATTGCGGCGCGCAAGTCGTGATTGGTCGCGGCCACCACATGCACGTCTACTTTACGGCCATTGGGCGCGCCCACTCGCTGCAACTCTTGGTCCTGCAACACGCGGAGGAGCTTCGCCTGCGTGCCGGGAGGCATATCGCCGATCTCGTCCAGGAATAGCGTGCCCCCGTGAGCGTGTTCGAAGAAACCTTGCTTATCGTGGGTCGCTCCAGTGAAGGAGCCTTTCACGTGACCAAACAGCTCGCTTTCAAACAGCGTCTCCACCACGGCGGAACAATTGAGAACTACATAAGGTCCCGACGCAACGGGACTGAGCCGATGAAGCGCGCGGGCCACCAAGTCCTTCCCCGTACCCGTTTCTCCGACGATGAGCGCCGTGCGGTAGTATGGCGCCACGCGCCGGACGCGTGACAACATTTCCTACATCGGCCGGCTGGAGCCAACGATTCCCTCGAATCCTGAATTCGTTCGCAACTCATCTTCCAGCTGCAGGGAACGTTTGCGTTTCCTGGCTTCTTCTACCAACTTGCCGATCTGCTCGCGCACTAAACCGAGCGAAACCGGCTTGTTCCAGTAATCACTTGCACCCTTCCTGACAGCCTCCATCGCTGACTCGGTGGAATAATCTGCCGTCATGAGGATCACATGTGCGGCAGGGTCGGTTTCGATAATCTGCTTCAGCACTTGCATGCCGCCCATGAACGGCATCCTTAGCTCAGTGATTACGATCTGCGGGCGCCGGCTGCAAAACAGATCCAGTCCCCCCTCAGAACTGGACGCTGTGAGAATCCCAAGGCCCGGCCGAGCCAACGCGTTTGAGAGCAGTTCCAGGCTGCTCGGGTCAGCATCGATGATCAGAAGCAAACTCGCGGGTTGGGCGGCATCCGGTATCACAAAACTTCTCCCCAATAAATACTGCATCTCGCCTTGCAACGCGCTCGAGGCAAACCAATCTCTCTGGACCGCTGTCTTTCACGCGCAGCGTCTCCGTTGCGGCGCCCCACACCTGCTACCGCCCACGCGTGTCAGCTACCCAATCTCAGTCAGCCGTAAGTACCCACGCCGGGGAACGGTTCTTGGGCGACGAAGCCATCAGCCATGGTTGGCACTCTCCAGCGGATGCGCCTCGCTTTAAGCCGCCGCCGTCCTTTTGAGCAATCGCTCTTCAGGCGCAGCGCAACACTTGCTCTGAGCAGGCGCCTCCGCCAGCGTCATTCCCCCGGATTCTACTCAGCCGGGGGGATCTCGAGTTTCGTCGCGAGCCGGTCCAACCTTTGCCTGGTTCTTCCATAGTCCACGAAATTCGCGATCATTGCTGCGAGATCCGTGGCGTAGTCGGCGTTCGCTTCTAGATAATCCTTGTACTCGGCTGGAGTGCGCTTCGGGTCTCCCTTGAGATGCTCTATCACAGCCGCAGTATAGCCACCCAGTTCATCCAGGAATGGGTCAATCCGATCTATAGCGGTCTTCTGCCAAGGCGATGCACCGCTTCGCGCATCCTTGAGCTTGGTGACCTGACGCCCCAGCGCATTGATGTGTTCTTTCATCTGATCAATCGCAGAGGCGTGGCTTTCCCAGCTGGCGTTCATGCGTGTATAGCCCTCCATGGCAACAGCGTCTTCTTTCACCTGGAAAGCCAGAGTCTTTGCTTCGGATAGAAGCTTCGAGACTTGTTCAGAATCCGGAGCATCGGCCGCATTCATAGTGGATGGAGCCACGAGAAATCCTGCCAGCAGCAGCGCGGACGTCCCCATCCAAGCTATTGATCTCTGTTTGTTCATAGCATCCTTCCTTTCCCTTGCTTACTGCGTAGGCTTAAGCACGTGGGAATCCAAAGAAGCCCATGATCGGCCGAAGCGACGGAAGGATATTCAACGCAGGTAGTCACTCCCGTTCTGAGTCAAGACGCTCATTGCTTGTGTGAAATGCCTCAGGCTGCAAAGCTACTGAGAGCCTGCAAGAGAAAACGTTGGTGGATCAATTGCAATCTTGAATGCGCGCCGCTACTGCTCAAAGACAAAGGATCTAGACACGAGGCGGTGAGCCAGTCGCGGCTGACATCCGCCGGAAGCAGGAAGGAGGACTTATGTTTGAACAAAGTTTCTTATCGAATGGCAAGACACGCCGGCCATGGACCGTTGTGGTGGCATTTGCCGGCCAACTGCTTGCCATTGGCATTTTGTTGGCGAGTCCACTTTTCTTCATTGAGGTGCCTCCGGTGACGCAATTCACCGCTATGCTGCTGGCACCACCGCCTCCTCCCCCGCCGCCGCCTCCGCCTCCGGCACCGGCGCAAGCCCGGGCGCCCAGGCAGTCGCAAGCGCCGCGAAAGTTCGATGCCAGCCGGCTGATCGCGCCAACGACAATCCCGACGCAAGTGGCGACGATCAAAGATCTCGAAATCGCGCCCCCCTCGACGAGCGGTGTGATCGGTGGAGTTCCGGGTGGAGTTTCAGGTGGAGTGCCCGGCGGAGTGGTGGGCGGCGTCATCGGAGGCGTTCTGACCGCCGTGCCACCGCCACCGCCGCCCCCGCCTCAGAAAGCGGAGGCACCCAAGCCGCCGGAACGGGTCCGGATTGGTGGAAAGGTTCAAGCCGCCCTCCTGATTCACGAGGTCGATCCTGCGTATCCAAAGCTGGCCAGCCAAGCTCGAGTGCAGGGGGTAGTGGAGCTGAGAGCGATCATATCCAGAGAGGGAACGGTTCAGGACCTGGTCTTGGTCAGCGGCAATCCGCTGCTGGTGCAGGCGGCCGAGGATGCCGTCAAACAATGGGTGTACAAACCGACTTACTTGAACGGCATTCCTGTGGAGGTGGTGACCGAAGTGGCAGTGAACTTTCACCTGAGATCCTAGCTATCACTACCGTTTGTCGGGTACACAAAAAACGACCGTCGCCCGCTAATTGCCTTCCTTCCGCCGAGCACCCCCCCAACTTTGCTGTGTAGTCTTCGCAGACTTGCTGTTTCTCCCAACTCGAGCGATGAATGTCGCGGACGCAAACAGCTTGCGGTAAATGTCACGGCGATGTCACAGAATGATACGATAGGTTGAAATGTACCTAACCGCGTGCGCTGAAAAGTGAGGGGCTAACACGGATCGAAAGAGCTTGAAATGGGAGCCAACGGATTCGATTCCCGTACCCCGCTCCAAGCTATCATCGGCGCGGCAGGCTCCGGCGCGGTCAAAGAATGCTGGCGTAGCTCAGTTGGTAGAGCATCTGATTTGTAATCAGAGGGTCGGGGGTTCAAGCCCCTCCGCCAGCTCCATTCAATCAATGCTATCCTCAACCTCATACCAAGCTTGCGATAGTTGAACAAGGTCTGTCCAGCATCCACGTAGCATTTCGCGGGCGCACATACAACAACCGCCAATATGGCAACGCCCTCCGCTAGCCCGACATCCACCACTAATTCGCTGGTGCGAGCGCTCGGAGTAACGGACCTTGTCTGGTTGTACCTTGTTGCGGTGGTCAATCTGAACGTCGTTCCCGTGATCGCGGTAGCGGGCGTTCAGGTGATGTGGCTACTCGCGGCCGCCGTCGTCCTCTTTTTCGTGCCGCAGGGAATCGCCGTCATCGAGCTGGCGGAACATATGCCCGGCGAAGGCGGCCTTTACCTCTGGACCAAGGAAGGCTACGGCGATTTCCATGGCTTCCTGTGTGGCTGGTGCTATTGGATGACAAATATGTTTTTCGTGCCGTCGTTGCTGTTTTATGTGACCGGCGTGACCACTTATATTGTGGGCGGCAGCACGGCCGCGAAACTCAACGATAGCCGTTTCTTCTTTTTCTTTCTCACTGTCTCGCTGCTCTGGATCGCTGTCTTCGCCAATGTTCGCGGCCTGGGCGTGGGCAAATGGGTGAATAACATCGGAGGCATCGGCGCTCTGGTGATCGGCGGCGCGTTGATGATCATGAGCGCGGTAATGGTCGCGCAGCATCGTGGCCTTCTGCACTGGAAAGAACTCGCGCCGTCGGGCCTTGGAGCATTGCCCCTCTCTTCGTTTGGCGTGCTGTGCCTGGCGATGGTCGGAATGGAGCTGGGGCCCGTCATGGGCGATGAGATTCGCGACCCGCGGCGCACCATTCCGAGAAGCATCGCCTGGGGCGGCGCGCTTTGTGTTCTGATGTATGCCGGTTGTACGCTCTCGCTCTTGACCGCCGTGCCGCATTCGCAAATGGCCGTGGTGCAGGGCCTGCTGCAAGCCATCGATCAGATGAGCGCCTCATTCGGCCTGGGCTGGATACTGCTTCCGCTGGCGGTACTGATGGCCGCTTCCATCGCGGGATCGACCTCGGCCTGGGTGAGCGGTTCTGCGCGCATCCTTTTCGTTTGCGGCCTGGACCGCTATCTGCCCAAGGCGCTGGGCAAAATCCATCCCCGCCATCATTCGCCGCATATCGCGCTGATCATGTTCGGAATCCTGGCGTCGTCGATCATCGCCATGAGTTTCATTGGCGCCTCTGTACAGGAGGCGTATTTGACTTTATTGGATCTGGCTGTTGCCCTCCAGATGATTTCATACATTTATCTTTTTCTCGCGCTTCTCAAGCGCGCGTTCTCCAAATCCTCCGCGCCGCGATACTTCCGACGGCCGGTATTGCAACTGGCCTCGATTTCGGGCGTGAGCATGGCCACTCTGGGCTTCGCGATGGCCTTTGTGCCGTCCCGCCAAATCTCGTCGATTGGATCATTCGAATTGAAAATGGTCTTGACCCTGGGAGCCATATTGGCCTTGGCGAGCGGACTATTCTTCTATTATTCGCGGCTGCGGCCGGAGCCCGCCCCGGCGCCGGAAGTTTCCGCGGTGTAAAGCTATTTTCCTGGGAGGCTTCGTGCGTTGGTATTACCGAAAACTGGCGGATGGTCTCGTGATCGCTCAGGCGCGCCCTGAGCACGCCGCGCAACTGGAAGAGTTACAACTGGTCTGTTTCCCCACGCTGGCGGATGACCAGCGCTTCAAGCGAGCGCATTTCCTGAAGCACATGGAGCTATTCGACGAGGGGCAGTTTGTAGCCTTGGATGGAGACAGGGTGGTTGGCGCGACGGCCACAATACGGCTGAACTTTGACCTCAACCACGTGGACCACACGTTCGCCGACATCATCCAGGGCGGGTGGTTGACATCGCACCAGCCGGATGGTGTATGGCTCTACGGCGCGGATGTGAGCGTCCGCCCGGAATATCGTGGCCGAGGCCTAGCGACCGCGCTCTATGCCGCCCGCCAGGAAGTTGTCTGGAGACTGAAGCTCAAAGGGCAAGTCACCGCTGGAATGATTCCAGGCTATGGCGCGCTGAAGGAAACGATGCCGGCCGAGCAATACTACGAGGGCGTGCTAGCCGGCCGGATCCGAGACCCAACCCTTTCCATGCAGATGAACGTGGGTTTCGAACCCCGCGGATTGCTGGCCAATTACCTCGACGATCCGGTTTGCGATAACTACAGCGTCCTGCTGGTTCTGGACGCGGAGAAGATCGTGCGCGGGGCGCACAAGGAGCATGCCATGTCCTATATACGAATCAATACTGAAATTCCCGGACCCAAAGCGAAACAGTTACTGGCACGGCGCGCCGCCGCCATACCTTCCGGCTTGGGGCGCGCCACCGATGTTGTGGTGGAACGCGCGGAAGGCGCGCTGGTTTTTGACGTGGATGGAAACACGCTGATCGATCTGGCGGGCGGCATCGGAATGCTGGCCGTGGGTCACTCACCAGCGCCCGTGGTTCAGGCCATCCAAAAGCAGGCGGAGAAGTTCATTCACCCCTGTGCGCTGGTTACCACGTACGAGCCTTACGTTGCGCTGGCGGAACTGCTGAACGAAATCACGCCAGGCACGTTTGCGAAAAAAACTTTGCTGGCGAACAGCGGGGCCGAGGCCGTGGAGAACTCGGTGAAACTGGCGCGCAAATACACGGGACGATCCACCGTGATTTGTTTCGAGGGCGCCTATCACGGCCGAACGCTGCTCACTCTGAGCCTCACCAGCAAGTACGGGCTCTTCAAGAGCGGGTTTGGCCCGTTTGCTCCCGAGATCGTGCGGCTTCCGATCCCGAACGTCTATCGCACGCCGCGCAGGCATGACGGAGGACGAGTACGTCGACTTCGGCATCCAGCAACTGGAGCAGGCCATGGTCACGCAGGTGGATCCCTCCGCCGTGGCCGCTATCATCATCGAACCGGTGCAGGGCGAGGCCGGTTTCCTGCCCGTGCCACCGCGCTTTCTACAGCGCATTCGCGAGCTTTGTGACCAGCACGGTATCGTGATGATCGCCGACGAGGTGCAGTGCGGATGCGGCAGAACTGGCCGGCTGTTTGCTATTGAGCACTACGGGATTGTCCCCGACATCATTGTTTCCGCGAAGTCGCTGGGCGCCGGCATGCCGATCGGCGCCGTGACCGGCCGGGCGGAGATTATGGACTCCGCGCATCTGGGAGGCATCGGCAGCACCTACGGCGGGAGTCCCATCGCGTGCGCAGCCGCGCTCGAAGCGCTGAAGATGATTCGCCAGCCCGAGTTTCTCGCGCACGCCAAGCACTTGGGTGACGTGATGAGGGAGGTGCTGCTCGACTGGAAACGCAAATGGCCGACCGTTGGGGATGTGCGTGGACTGGGCCCGATGATGCTCATCGAACTGGTGGCGGACCGTGAAACGAAGGTCCCGCTGCGTCCCGATGAAACGCTTGCGATCATTCGCCAGGCTGTCTCGAAGGGCGTGGTGTTGATCCGGGCTGGTGTTTATAGCAACTGCATTCGCTTCCTTCCACCGCTGAACATGCCGGAAGAAATGCTGCGTGAGGGGTTGAGCGCGGTCGGCGCCGCGATCGAGTCGGTAACGGAGATGCAGCAAGCCGCGGGCTCACGCGCGGTCTAACGCATGTTCCGTTATCTGTGCCTCGTTCTGGCGATTCTACTGGCGTGCTACGCCGCGGTAGCAGCGCCACCAGAAGCAGCGATTGGTTCGGTCCAGGATGTCTACAACGGAACTCTGCGTCCGGACACACAGGTCAACACATTCCGCCACATCGACCGCTTGTTTCCTTCGCGCACGGTCTCGCATGGCGCGTTCGTTTATCCGCTGCCCCTCGGCGAGAAACCATTGATGAATGTGCATTTCGTCTCCAAGGGCAGGAAATACGACGTTTTCGATTACCTCTCACTGAATCGCGTGAGCGGCCTGCTGGTCATCAAGGACGGAAAAATCGCGTTCGAAGACTACGAACTCGGCAACACCAGCACGTCACGTTGGGTCTCCTTTTCGATGGTCAAATCGATCAGCTCAACGCTGGTGGGAGCCGCGATCAAGGACGGATACATCGCGAGCATCGACGACCCTGTTACGAAATACTTGCCACAACTTGCCGGCGGCTCTTTTGAGGGCGTAACCATCCGAAACGTGCTGCAAATGGCGTCCGGGGTGAAGTGGGACGAGACTTACACCGACCCCAACTCTGATCGCCGCCGCATGTTGAATCTGCAGATCGAGCAGAAGCCGGGAGCCGTTCTGAAATTTATGGCCTCGCTACCGCGCGCCGCCGCGCCCGGCTCCGTCTGGAACTACAGCACCGGCGAGACGCATGTGATAGGCGCTCTGATCGGCGCCGCTGTCAAGCGTCCAGTGGCCCAATATCTATCGGAGAAGATCTGGTCCAAGTTTGGAATGGAAACGGACGCCACATGGTGGCTTGAATCGCCGGGCGGCTTGGAAGTCGGCGGGAGCGGCTTCAGCGCAACGCTGCGCGACTATGGACGATTCGGCCTTTTCGTTTTGAATGGTGGAAAAGCTCATGGGGAAGATATTGTGCCAGTGAACTGGTTCTCAGAGGCAGGAAGCTCCAAGCGAGTCGGCGGAAACTTGGTTGACTACGGCTACATGTGGTGGACCTACGGGCCCACGGCCAATCTGATTCATCGTGGCGCTTTTCAAGCCGAGGGAATCTTCGGGCAGTTCATCTACATCAATCCCAGGGAACGAATGGTGGTGGTGGTCTGGAGTGCACAGCCCAAGCCAACCGGAGCAAACACGATCAACGATGCCGATTTCTTTGCGGGAGTAGTGACAGCTCTTCATCGATAACGTGAGCGTGGAGCGGCACCGCTTGAAAAGGTGTCTGACACGGCGGGCCGTCAGTGACGTAGAGCGTGCGGGTGTTCAGATCGATTGCGGCCGCGGCAACGGAGATCACGCGTTTTGGCTCTGGCAGCGTCATGTCCGGATGCCGGCAGATGGACGCCGGCGCGCTGAAGTGATCGGAAAGCAAAGTTTGAATGGTATCGATCCCGATCTCTCCGCCGTTTCGCCGCAGCAAGCGCTCCAGCCGGTTGGCGCGAAACAACGAATGAGGTGCGATGCGCTCGAACTGCGAGGCGATGCGAGTCTCGCGCACCAGATGATTGGCATGGGTCAACAATCCGTCCTGCGGATAAATGTATGAGCAGTAATCCGGCGTGGCCTCGATGTCGATAATTTCGCCGTCAGCGTGGCCAATCAGGAAGTTCGTGGAGCAGCAACGGTCCGTTTGCACCACTGGCAGCAGGGCCTTGTCGAAAGTCCAGGCATCCAGGATCTCGCGGCATCGCACATGGAAAGGCTTTCGAAATCCGTTGGCTCCATCCCGGTTCGTCACCAGGCCGTTGACGCACAATCCGATGCCGGCGGCATTGACGCCGATCTTGCAGCCGACGATGCCGGCTTCGGTGAAGCCGACGAAATCCGGCTTGTTCGTCCCCGGCTCGGACGATCGCTTGACGCGCATGACAAAGACGTGGCCTTGCAGTTTTTGCAGCCAGTCCCAATTCTCGCCGATCATGGTATGGCCGCTGGCCGTCATTTCCGGAAGCAGTCCGAATGAAGTACACCCTTCCTGTTCCGTCGTGGCAGGGGTGTTCGCGGTCTGCGCCTCAGAACCGAATACGCAGTACGCCAATTCGTAGCGCACGTTGAGCATCGCGATTTCAGTCAACGAGAGATCCGCTCCTGCCGCCACGCCGGTCATCTCGAGGGCGTACTCAGGATTGTCGCGTGCAATGAACGACGCCCAGGCATCGCTTTGCTCTAATACCTTGGGCAGCCGGGCGCCACCGGCTTCGAAGCGCTCGACGTAGGTCGCGAAGTTATCTCGTATTTCAGCGCGCATGTTGCGCCCATGGACTCGGCCGCGCTCCAGCGGATCCGAACCCAGATCAAGGACCATCAACTCTGGCATAGAATTCGAGGACCTGTGGATTTCACGCGATACCAAGAAGGTCGTTGACTGCGCGGTACGCTTCGTCGATCGCGGCATCCGTGTATGCGTAGGCCGCGGCGTCCGCGTTGGCGATCGCTATTCTTCCGAAAGGCTGGCGCGCCACAACGCACGGTTGCTCGCCTCCATCCAGCCAGAATGGGTCCCACAAAGAATTGTATTCGTATGCGTAGCCATGCGGCCAACGATTCACCGTGATGGCGGCGATATCGCGCGCCGGATCGAAGCCACCTTTGGAAAGAGACCGCCCCATTTCGTCGCGGATGTTGCGCTCGAATGTTTCGAACGTCGTGCCATATAACTCGCGGCGCCCCGCTAGATGCTGGTCGCGTGCAGGGAGACCCGGGTGGCAGGGGGTCTTCATCAGGTGCACGACAATGGGTTCCTCGGGTGTTCGGGAACATTTATAGTCGCCCATACTCACCGGCAAATCCAGTTGAACCGCAGGGAAGTAGCTGCCGGGAGCGTAGACCGAATTGACGCCGGCCTTCTGAAACGCGGTCCAATTGTTGAGGACGACGTTGGTGTAGACGATGGGCACTTTCGCTGCCGATGCCAGCGCGGCGCGTTGTCTTTCGGAAATTTCATTCGTGAGATACGGAATCATGGAGTGCCAACACGCCAAAATGCAACGTCCCGCGCGAACCGCTTGCAACTTGCCGTCTTTCACGTAGGCCACCTCCACTTCCTTCGCATTGTCCACGTCGCCTAAATGGCGCACGCGCGCCACGGTGCTGTTTAAGCGAATGCGGGTGTTGGAACCGGTTTCGTCCAGCCGCGCGTAGTCCGCGTGGGCCGTCACGACGTCTTCGACCGAATTTCCTGGAATGGCCGCAGGCAGCAGCTTCCGCACGAGCAAGCGGGCGATGGACGCGTTGCCATCCGGGAAATGAAACCAGTACTTCTCGGCCTCTTCGTTCTGAATAGAATCGTGACTGATGCCGGGGCCGGGTTCCGCGCCCAGATTCAACCCCTGGAAACCCGGCAGGCCGAATCCCCAAGCGTCTTGAGCCGAGACCGCTTCGACGCCCACTCCGAAATAGGCGTGCGGGCGCGTCTGGAAATATTTCACTACCGATGGATCTGCGCCCACGATGTCGGTCAGGTACTTGGCATAGCTCATCCGCGCCAGGCGAGCTTTTTTTTCTGACGGCGACAACCCGGGCATGTAGTCCTTCGAGCCTTCGTATATGCGTTCGATGTCTTGCTTCGCCGCGGCCGTCAATGGAGCTTGTTCGTGGAAGACCTTCCAGTGCGTTTCAGAAGTGCCCGGATCGCCAAAATCGGCGTCCTTCTCTGGTTTGGGATCGGGCAGCAGCAGATCGGCGCCGAATGTTTCCTTGTCGAAGAAAACGCCGGGGCCCAGGCCAAGCGACGGATAGAGCTTCTTGTCCCTCACTCGCGCATCGGCCTTTACGTCGATGCCGAGATCGTCGATGACGCTCTTCGCGATGGGGCTATAGGGACTCGGGCTCTCGATCGCGTAGGTGCCTCCGTAACCCAGCAGTTTGCGGCCGTTCACGTCAAACTCGTTGCGCTTGGCGTGGCCGCCGAAATCGTCCAAAACATCCAAGATCAGAATGCGCGCGTCGTTGCCCGCCGCCTTTCGATAGAAGTACGCGGCGCTCAAACCGCTGATGCCGCCGCCGACGATTACAAGGTCGTAGCGCTCGCCGGTGTCAGATGGTTTGTCCGCATGGCTCTTCCAAAAAGTGTGATCGCGGAGGGCGTGAGCGGTAGAAAACGAGCCAGGATACAAACCCCGCATTCCCGTGAGCGTGGGCGGATAATAACTGGGCGGGGGTTGACCAGCTGCGGATTTTACTCCTAACAAAGGCGCGCCAATTGCGACGGCCACGCCATTCAGAAAATCCCGCCGCTTGATGGGGCGGTCCATTCCAAGTTCGCGATCTCGGGAGTTCATAGAGAGATGAGAGCGACGGATTGGGCCAAAGTTTCGCTCGGAGACCGTGAGCTGAATTTCAGTCCGTAACAGGTGGATGCTGGAGACTCTGGCGCGGACGAGGCGACAAGGTTTACCAACCTTACCAAACTATTGCCAAGTTCCATCCAGTTATCCTAGCACCAGATTTAACCGCATTGTTCCGGCTTAGACCATCCGTGAGCGAGCGACAGATTTTTCGTTCTGTCTGGACTGATATATACTCAGGAGGCTAACAATCACTTGCCCATCGCGGGCCACGTCGAGACTCCCTTGTCCAAGGCTTCTTCTAATTCGCGCAATAAAGCCCCAGATCGCAAGAAGAGAGCCGCGCGTTCCACGAGAAAAGTCGGCGAAGCGCTGAAGGTTGGCGCGGTGGCGCAACGCCTGGGAGTGTCCGCCTCCATGGTGCGCTCGTGGGAGAAGCTTGGGTTGGCCAGCCCAGCGCGCACCCAAAGCAAGTACCGGCTCTATACCAACGACGACCTGCGGGTTCTGCGGCGGGCCATTTATTTGCGCCGCGTACGAGGGTTGAATGCGCCGGCGATTCTCGATCAGCTCAGGCAAGAGGGAGTGCTGAACCATCGCGCCGCAGGTCCCGCGGAAGAAAAATCGTCCATCGGCCCGCGGTTCCGCAAGCTGCGCCTCCAGCGCGGCGAGTCGCTCGCCACGGTTGCCAACGCGGTGGGCGTATCGATTGGTTTCCTCAGCAACCTGGAGCGCTCACAGAGCGGCGCATCTATCGGCATCATGCATAAACTGGCGCGTTATTACGGCCTCAATATCCTCGATCTCTTCAATCCCATCGATGGTACTAGCCCGCTGGTGAGGCCGCGGGATCGCAAGAGCCTGGAAGGCGGCCCCGGCGTTCATATGGAGCTGCTGGCGTCCGGGAAGATCACGATGGAGCCGCATTTGTTTCGTGTTGCTCCGGGAGCGGGCAGCGGCGACTCCTACTCGCACGAAGGCGAGGAGTTTCTGTACCTGGTGCGGGGTCGGCTGGACATCGTACTGGCTAGCGAAGAATTCCAGCTTCGAGCGGGTGACAGCTTCTATTTCAGCAGCAAGACCCAGCATCGCTGGGTCAATCCGGGGAAAATCGAAACGATTCTCCTCTGGATTAATACCCCACCGACTTTTTGACAGCGAACGTGGCGCTCGGCCTAGGGCGGGGAATTACTTCGCCAGGGTGGCCACCAGGCTGCCTGCAATCAGTCCCCGCTCCCGAGCCATCGCGAGCGTGTCGTCCAGCGCGAGCGCGAATCGCTCGAACATCAGATCGATTTCCGCTTCGTTGATGATGAGCGGAGGACAGAAGGCGATGGAGTCGCCCAGGGCCCGGAGAATCACGCCATGCTGGTGAGCGCGCTTGATGAGAAACGGACCCACGGCTTCGGCGGGATCGAATGAGGCCCTGGTCGCTTTGTCAGCAACCAATTCCACCGCGCCCATGAGCCCTGTTCCGCGCACCTCGCCGACCAACGGATGATCCGCGAACCGGCGAAGGCCCGCCTGCATTCGAGGCGTCATACGGCGCACGTGAGAAAGCGTGCCGTCCTCTTCGTAAATTTTCAACGTCTCCAAAGCAACCGCGGAAGCTACCGGATGGCCGCTGTAGGTGAAACCGTGGCTGAACACACCGATTTTTTCGGACTGCTTCACCAGTGCGCCGTAGATCGCCTTCGAGACCATCACAGCGCCGATCGGTATATAGCCAGCCGACAGCGCCTTGGCGCAGGTGATCATGTCAGGCTTCAAACCAAACGTAGTAGTTCCCCACATTTCGCCGGTGCGGCCGAACCCGCAAATAACTTCATCGGCAATAAGAAGAATGTCGTATTCTCTCAGAACAGCCTGGATTTTGTCCCAATAGGTTGCCGGCGGCAGGATCACACCAGCGACACCCATGGCCGGCTCAGCAATAAATGCCGCCACTGTTTCGGGACCTTCGCTCAAAACGCGCTGTTCCAACGAGTCGGCCATGCGGCCGGCGAATGCGTCCTCGCTTTCCCCCGGCAGACCGAAGCGATAGAAGTGGGGACAGTCGACATGCAGGATGTTGTGGATGGGCAGGTCGAAATCACGATGATTGTTGGCGAGTCCCGTGAGACTCGCGCTGGCCACGGTTACACCATGGTAGGCCTTAGTACGGCTGATGATCTTCTTCTTCTGCGACCGGCCGATGGCATTGTTGTAATACCAGACCAGCTTGACCGCCGTATCGTTGGCCTCCGAACCCGAGTTCACAAAAAACACTTTGGACATCGGAACGGGAGCGATGCTCAGGAGCTTTTCGGCGAGTTCGATTCCGATATCGGTCGCTTTATGGGCAAAGGTGTGATAAAAAGGCAGCTTCAACATCTGGCGATAGGCGGCCTCGGCCAGACGCCGCTCGGAAAATCCCAGACTCGCGCACCACAGGCCGGCTAGCCCTTCGAGATACATCTTGCCGTCTTCACCGCGGACAAAAACCCCGTCGCCTTCGGTAATGACCAGTGGCCCTTGGGTCTCGTGCAGCTTCAGATTTGTATACGGATGAATAGTCGTCGCGATGTCGCGACTGGCCGAGCTAGTCTTTGGCATAGCGTTGTTCCAAATAAGCCTATCATAGACATTACGCAAAGATGACCAAGGTTGTGAGAAACTGGCGCAAACACAATGAGAGGAATCATGATGAACCAAGCATTTAACCGAAGAAGATTTGCGAGCTTGGCAGCCGCTGGCATTGTTGGTGCGTCGTGGCAACGCATCGTCAAAGCCGCCGAAGTTCCGGCGGACGCCGACCTTGTCGTCTTCAACGCCAAGGTTTACACCGTGGATTCCAACGCGCCCAAAGCGGAGGCGTTCGCTGTGAAGGCCGGCCGATTCACCGCGGTGGGGAGCACCGAAAATATTAAGGGCCTGATCGGCAAAGCAACCCAGACATACGACGCGAAGCAGATGACCATCGTGCCCGGGTTCATCGATTGCCACAATCATGCGCCGGGCGAGACATTGCTGTATGAGGTGCTGGTCGGCAATCCTTACGTGGCCGAATTCGTTACCATCGCGAGTATCATCGATAAACTGCGCGCGAAGGCGCAACAGACGCCGCCAGGCACCTGGGTGGAAGGATTTTTCTTCGACGACACCAAGGTGAAGGACAATCGCCAGCTGAACGTTCACGATCTGGATCAAGTGTCGAAGGACCACCCGGTGGCGGTTCATCATCGCGGCGGCCACACGGCCTATTACAACAGCAAGGCCTTGGAACTGGCGGATGTCAACAGGAGCACGCCCAATCCTCCAGGCGGAACATTCGATAAAGACGCCAACGGGGAGCTAACCGGCCGCGTTACGGATCGGGCGATGGAGGTGGTGGATAAAGCCGGCCATCGGACCGTCTTCACTGCCGAGCAGACCCTGCAGCGCAATCGCGACAGCCTGGCCTACATCTCAAAGCAGTTTGTCCGCTATGGTCTCACCACTGTCCATCACGAAGACGGCGATCTGTTCGCGCTACAGCAGGTGCGGGCGCGCGGCGATCTGAAACATCGCGTGAGTTACGAGATGAGCGGCAAGGTGCTGGAGGCGATGATTTCGAGCGGCATCACCAGCGGCTTCGGCGACGAATGGATCCGGTTGGGCGCGACTTCCGAGTTTACCGTCGATGGATCGTTCTCAGAGCGCACCATGGCACTCAGCAAGCCCTATCCCGGCAGAACTCCCCCCTACCAGGGCAACCTTACCGAATCGCAGGACGAACTGAACGCCTGGGCGGAGCGAGTGCATCGCGCCGGCATCCAGATGAATTGCCACGCGAACGGGGACGTGGCCATCGATCGGGTGCTGACGGCTTACGAGCGGGCGCAGCGGCTGTTCCCGCGCTCCGATGCGCGCCCCAAGATTACGCACTGCACGTTAATCAATGACGACCTGGTGCGGCGCATGAAGGCCTTGGACGTGGTGCCCGCGCCGTTCACCTCCTACGCCTACTACAACAGCGACAAGTTTCATTTCTACGGCGAAGAGATGATGAAGCACTGCATGGCTTTTCGTACGTTCCTGGATGCCGGGATTCGCGTGGCCGCAGGCTCGGATTTCGATCCGGGTCCGTTCGATCCTCGGATGGGCATTCAAGGAATGGTGACGCGCACTGGATGGAATGGCGAAACCTGGGGCGCCAATCAACGCGTCAGCGTGGATGAGGCACTGCGAATTAATACGCTGAACGGCGCCTACAACTCACACGAAGAAGCCATCAAAGGATCGATTACGCCGGGGAAACTGGCCGATTTCGTAGTTTTGGCCGACGATCTTCACACGGTGCCGCAAGACAAAATTAAGGACATCGAGATCGTTCGGACCGTGGTGGGTGGTTCCACTGTCTACGCGGCGTGACCTCAAATATGCCGTTGACATGAACCTGTGACTTGCGGCATTCTTGTTTAAACATTGCAGGGTTATCGTAGAGTACGTCCACCACGGTCCTTCTCGATCCAGCCGAGGCACGTATGGCAAGCAAGCAATTTGGAAGAATTCAATGCCTACTGACCCTTACAATTCGCAACGAGATCGCGAACTCGGAATGGATCGACCGATCACCCGTCGCGATTTTATCGATGGTGTCGCTGTTGCAGTTGGCGCCACGAGTCTTCTTGCGCAGAGTGCGGAAGCCGCGACGATCTTCCCGCAGGACCGGTCCGGATACGATCCGCCTACGTTGACAGGCATGCGCGGTAGTCATGATGGCTCCTATAGCTACGCGCATGCGCTTCGGGACGGCAACGTCTTCAAGAATGCAGGGACACCGGTCGATACCCGAGAGACATACGACCTCGTTGTTGTCGGTGGCGGCATCAGCGGCTTGGCTGCGGCGCACTTTTATCGCGCTCGCACCAATCCCGCAGCGAAGATTCTAATTCTGGACAATCACGACGATTTTGGGGGGCACGCCAAACGCAATGAGTTTCGCCCCGGCGGGCGCCTGTTCATCTCCAACGGCGGAACCGCGGGGATCGAGTCGCCGTTTGATTATAGCCGGGAAGCGCGCGCGCTGTTGACGGAGTTGGGAATCGACCCGGTGACCTTGGAGGCCAACTCCGAAAAAATCACGGATCGTTCCGCACTCGCGGGCTTGCGGAACGCATTCTTCTTCGACAAAGAGACCTTCGGGACAGACCGTCTTGTTGTGGGGCTGCCTGGAGGCAGGCGCGCAGCGGCCACGCCGGGCGCATGGAAGGAATTCCTCGCGAAGACTCCGCTTTCGGAGCAAGCTCAGGCCGACATGATGCGCCTCCAGGAAGACAAGGTCGACTACATGCCCGGCCTTTCTGACGAGGAGAAAAAGGACCAGCTGTCGCGGATGAGCTATAGGGATTTCCTTCTGAAGGTGGTCAAGGTGCATCCCGACGTGATCCCGTTTTATCAAACGCGCACTCACGGTTTGTACGGCGTGGGGGTCGATGCCGTCGGGGCGCTGGAGTTATGGCCGAATTCGCCCGGTTTTCAAGGCATGAATCTTAAGCCCGGACCGCACCGCCGTTTGAGTTTCACCGCGCTCGGCGAACACATTCCCAAGCAGCCGTACGAGTATCACTTTCCCGACGGCAACGCCACTATCGCCCGTCTGCTGGTGCGATCCCTGATACCTGGCGCGATGCCGGGCCATACAGCCGAGGATAGTATCCCCTCGAAAGTCGATTACAGCCAGCTCGACCGCAATGATTCGCCGATTCGCATCCGGCTGGGAAGCACCTGTCTGCGCGCTCGTCATGTCGGAAATCCGGCGACCGCCAAGCAAGTAGAGATCGTATACGGCCGTGAGAAGCAGATGTATTCAGTGCGCGCGAATTCCGTAGTCCTAGCCTGCTGGAACATGATGATCCCGTATCTGTGTCCTGAACTTCCGCCTAAGCAACGCGAGGCGCTCGGGTATGGGGTAAAGGTCCCGTTGGTTTACACAGCAGTAGCGCTGCGAAACTGGACTGCTTTCAAGAAGCTCGAAATGCGGGGCGCGCAGACTCCCGGCATGTATCACTCCTCCCTGAATCTGGAGCAGCCCACCAATATCGGCGAATATCGCCCCACGCTTTCACCGGAACAGCCCATCCTTGCGCGGATGCTTCGGACGCCGTGTAAGCCTGGGCTTTCGGCCCGCGATCAACAACGCGCCGGACACATTGACCTGCTCATGACGCCCTTTTCGACCTTCGAGCGCAATATTCGGGATCAGTTTGCTCGCGTCCTAGGCGCGGGTGGATTCGATCCCGCGCGCGACATCGATGCCATTACGGTGAATCGGTGGCCGCACGGCTACGCGTACGAATACAACTATCTGTGGGATCCGGAATGGCCCAAGGGACAGTCGCCTTGCGAGATCGGACGGCAGCGCTTCGGTCGCATCTCGATCGCAAATTCGGACGCGGCCGCGGCTGCTTACACCGACCAGGCCATCGATCAAGCCTACCGCGCGGTGCAAGAACAACTGGGATCCGGCGCTTAGCGCACTAGCCGGAAACATAAAAGCTGCACGAACAATGCTAAGAAACTAGTCCTTGACACCAGCCTATAGTATTCATACTATGTTGCATTCGCGTTTCCGGGCAGCCGTCAGTCGAAAAAAGAGGCAAACCATGTCATCGCAAGCTTTGAATCGGCTAACGAGCGTTTGTGTCTTAGCCGTTACCGCACTCATATTGATGCTTTTGACCGCCCCGCTAGCATCTCCACAAACCGCTACCGGTCGCGTGGTAGGGGCCGTCACCGATCCTGGCGGAGCCGTCGTCGCCGGGGCGAAGGTGACCGTGACGAATGTCGGCACAGGCGTTCACTGGGAGACCACGACACGTGACGATGGAAGTTATCAAGTGCTGCAGTTGCCCATTGGCAACTACAGCGTCACAGTGCAGCAGGCGGGCTTTGGAAAGGCCGTCACGCAGCCGAGCGAGCTGCAAATCAATCAATCCCTACACATCGATGTGACACTCACGCTGGGCCAACTGACTCAGACCGTATCAGTCGAATCGACGGCCACCCAGGTGGAAACCGTGGTACCTACTGTCGGCGGAACTGTGGTCGGGCAAGCGGTACAGGAATTGCCACTCAACGGCCGCGACACCCTGACGTTGGCGGCTACGCTGCCCGGCATCAGCGGCACTCCCACCGGAAACGGTCAAACGGCTGGTACCGGCTTCAGTATTGCCGGAGGACGAGAGGATGGGATTAGTTACCTTTTGGACGGAGCCAACAACAACTCGGTCACCAGCAGCGGAGTCTCCTTCGATCCGAATCCGGATACGGTCGCGGAGTTTCGGGTTCTGATGAATAACTACACCGCGGAATACGGCCGCACCGGCGGTGGCATCATCAGCGTGGTGACTAAGTCGGGCACCAACCAGCTTCACGGCAGCATGTTCGACTATCTTCGCAACGAGGATTTAAATGCCAACGATTTTTTCGCGAATCTCACCGGCGCTCCGGTCCCGGTGCTGAAGCGCAACCAATTCGGGGTTACGCTGGGTGGTCCGGTCGTGATCCCGAAATTGGTCCATGGGAAAGACAAATTCTTCTTCTTCTTTGGCTATCAAGGTCAGCGCCAAATTTCAACCAGTATCGGATCGCTGACACCTACTTACACGCCGGCCGAAATTGGTGGAGACTTCTCGCATGCCGTCAACGGTGGCCCGGACCCTGTCGTGGCTGCATTTTTGCAGGCAAATCCGTATTATCAGGGCAATGCGGCGCTGGCGGCTAAAGCCATCATCAATCCCGCGACTCTTAGTCCGGTCTTCCTGAATTATGTGAATGCGGGTCTTATCCCGACCTCGCCCACGGGCGTATTTCTTCCTCAGCTCAACGTTCCCAACAACGCCGATGAGTTCACCGGGAAGTTCGATATACTGCCGTCCACCGCGGATCACATTTCGGTGCTGCTTGGTCACAACCAGAATCCGTATAACGCGTCGCTCGGCGGCGCATTCACCTCTGGCGCCAACGTAGGCTTTCCGTCAACCAACATCCTAACGTCGGGCCTGATCTCGGTCTCTTACACCAAGACGATCACGCCGAGTCTTCTCAATGAGGCTCGCGCCTCCGTCAATCGTTTTGGGCAGGTGTTGAACACGCCAGGGGCCACGCAGCCTCATTCGAACGCGCTAGGAGTCGACATCAACTCAGATGCGCCGAACGGTCCTTCGGTCATTAGTCTCGCCAACGGTCCGACCATTGGATTTAACGGCAATGAGGGCACGAAGGAAGACAATACCTATTCCTATGCCGACACGCTGACTTGGATCAAAGGCAAACACACGTTCCGCGGTGGTGTTTCATTCGCGGCTGCACAGGAAAATTCACATTATGAGTACTACATCAACGGACAATTTAATTTCTATGGTCCGTACACATATATCGGGTCCGGAAATGCTCTCGCCGATTTCGAGTTCGGACTTCCGGATGAGTACTTTCAATATCCATCCGCTTACAACAACATGCGACAGAAGCAGTTCGCGGCATTCTTCCAGGACGAATGGAAGGTGACGCCGCGGTTGCTGCTGACGTTGGGCATGCGCTACGAGTACAGCACGCCGCAAAGGGACACGCTGGGCCGATCATTCAGCCTCATTCCTGGCGAACAATCGCAGCGTTTCACCGGAGCGCCCGTGGGTGCTGTATTTCCCGGCGATCCCGGAGCTCCCTCTGGCCTCTATTTTCCCGACAAAACGAACTTCTCCCCGCGACTCGGTTTCGCCTGGGATCCTTTTGGCAAAGCGAAAACGAGCATTCGCGGCGGCTTCGGCATGTTTTATAGCGTCTTGAACGGCTGGGATATGGACGAAAACAACGGTGTGGCGCCGTACTACGCTGGCGTGGACTTCGGCATGAATGGGTACAACGGGCTGTCAGGGCCCGTCGGTTCCGCGCCGCAGTTTCTGCAAAATCCATATGCGGCTAATGGGCTGGTGGATCCGTTCCCGAGTCATCAGACCCTGTCCTCCAACGATCCCAACCTCTTCAATGAACTCGGCGCGATTCCATTTGGCTCGAGCCAGTGGATCGCCAGCCCGCACCTGAAAACACCGTACGTATATCAATACAACATCAGCTTACAGCAGCAACTGGCGAAGGATCTCGAATTGGAAGTGAGCTATGTTGGCAGCGATAGCCATCGGTTGCTTACGTTGGAGGACGGAAACCCGATGATTCTGGGTACCAATGTCCGCATACTCAACAATGTGCTTTACCCGTACTACAACAGCCCCTCTCTCGGTGAGACGGACAATGGATTCGCCGCGTTGGTCAATTACATGACCAACGACGGGAGCGCGAGCTATAACGGCCTCCTGGCCAGCCTCAACAAGCGCTTCGGCGATTGGCACGGCGTTGGGACCACGTTCTTCACGGTAGCCTACACTTGGTCGCACAACATCGACAACAGTACCGGAAATGTCAACAATCCCAGCGGTGGCGTGCCGTACTATGATCACAACGCCCTCAAAGGAAATGCCCAATTCGACCAACGCCAGCGGCTTACGATCAGCGGAGGTTGGGAGCTACCGTTTGCAAAGCTGTGGACTACCGGCCCCAAGGCGCTTACCGGCGGCTGGACGCTGTATCCGATCTTCAGCGACTATACGGGACAGCCATTTGACATTCCAGCGGGTATACCCGGGAACACGCCTGTGAACAATATCCCCGGTCCATCGGGCGCGGGGGATACAGTCCTGGCGCTGGCCCAGATGACCACTCCCACCGTCCAGCGTTATGCGGTCGGCTCCACGCGTACCATCAATGGCACATCCGGCCTCTATTATTTCAATCCCAACAATTTCACGGTGCCTGCCCAATGGCTCGATCCCAACTACATCCCGACACCCGCGGAAAGGACTTATGGAATGCCCCGAAACAGTATTCCGGGAATTGGGCTGGTTAATCTTGACCTGGCGATCGTCAAGAGAACTTCGTTCTTTCATGAAAAACTGAATACCGAGCTTCGCGTCGAGTCCTTCAACACCCTGAATCATCCCGAATTCGCCAGCCCGACCGGTACAAATGGGAATTTGCTTCCGATGAACACCATCACCGATCCGTTGTTTGGCCAAATCACATCGACTGTGACAGGAACCGGAAGGGTCGGGCAGATCGCGTTGCGGCTCACATTTTAAACTGGAGGAATGATGGTAGTGTCTACCTCGCGGCTGGCTGCGGTCGCCGTAACTCTTATCCTGATCGCAACCGCGCAAACGATACCTCCGAAGGGCGAGTGGTCCACCTATGGCGGCGATAAGACCTGGGATCGCTATTCGCCCCTGGATCAAATCAACCAGGAGAACGTTAAGGAATTGACAGTGGTATGGAGCCGGCCGGCCGTCGATCCGTCGATTAAGAACAAATTCCCGGACGCGGTCCCGTCCAATTACTTTCGCGGAACGCCCATCATGATCGATGGCGTCTTGTACGCCCCGGACGGATTGGGTTTGGTGGAGGCGTTCGATGCGGCAACCGGAGAGAGCAAATGGGTGCAACAACCGGTGGAGCCGACGCTCCGGGAGGCAGCCGGCCAGAGCACACGCGGGGTCGCCTATTGGCGCAAGGGTTCCGATGAGCGCATCCTTGCGATACGCGGCCAATATCTGTACGCCATTGATGCCAAAACAGGAGCGCCGGAGCGCGACTTCGGCGAAAACGGGAGAATCTCGCTGAAGCGCGAAACACCCGATGACGCGCCGTATTTCGGATGGGCCGGTGCATTTGTGGTGAACGACGTCGTCGTGGTTGGCGGTAACGGCGGAGGAAAGGTGGCCGGCGGATATGGCGATGAAGGATTTGATCCGAAAGCGCGGCCCGAGGACATCCGTGGTTACGATGTTCACTCTGGCGCGCTGCTATGGACCTTTCACGTTCTTCCCAAAAAGGGAGAGCCCGGCTACGACACCTGGGGCAAAGGTTCGGCCGAGTACGTCGGAAACATGGATGCCTGGGCATCGCTGACCGCCGACGAACAGCTGGGGTACGTATACATCCCGCTCACCGCTCCCACTGCTTCTTATTACGGAGGACATCGGCCCGGCAAGAATCTATATTCCGACTCGCTGGTGTGTTTGGATGCGAAAACCGGAAAATTGGTTTGGTATTACCAATTGATTCACCACGATCTTTGGGAATATGACGCCGCCACTCCGCCAGTTCTCGGTGACATCACCGTGGACGGAAAACGGATCAAGGCGGTCATCGCATCCAACAAAACCGGATTTCTGTATGTGTTTGACCGCGTGACGGGCAAGCCGGTCTGGCCCATCGAAGAACGCCCGGTACCCAAATCGAATGTGCCGGGCGAGGAAACTTGGCCCACTCAGCCGTTCCCCATCAAGCCGCCACCGATTGATCGCCAGGGTTTCAGCGAGAGCGATCTGATTGACTTCACGCCCGAATTGCACAAGGAGGCGTTGGAGGTCGCCAGTCACTTTGTAATGGGTCCTTTGTTTACGCCGCCGATCGTCATCGATGGTTCCCCGGGCGGAAAACAGGGCGTGCTAGCGCTACCGAGCGACTGGGGAGCCGCGAACTGGAACACAGGAGCGTTCGACCCCCAAACCGGAATGTACTACGCCGTCTCCATGAGTTTGCCGGCGGTCTTTGGGATGCTGCGAAATCCAGATCCTAACAACCCAATGCTCTACGGCGAAGGACCGCCGCCCGAGAAGCCGCGCGCCCCGGGCCAGCCGGCCCAGGAACGCCCGCCGGATGATGAGGAGCTAACTGTTCATGGCCTTCCTATCATCAAGCCGCCCTACGGCCGCATCACAGCATATGACATGAACAAGGGAACGATTGCATGGATGGCGCCGAATGGCGATGGACCGCGAAATCATCCGCTGCTTAAAGATCTTAATCTTCCTCCCTTGGGCAATACTGGACGGCCCGTCGCTCTCCTGACGAAGACCTTGCTGTTTGTGGGCGACAGCAGCAGTGCCGTGATGGGCGGTGCGGGAATCTCAGGCCCGGCAAAATTCCGCGCTTACGATAAACTCACCGGGAAAGTGATCGCCGAACTCGATCTTCCCGCCGGCGCCACAGGCGGTCCGATGACCTACTCCGAAAATGGCAGGCAGCTGATCGTTGTGCCGGTGGGCGGGAAGGGTTATGGCGCTGGTTGGGTTGCCTTTGGTCTGCCGGCCTCTGCCACACAACCCGGAATTTACTCCACCGCGCAAGCTTTGCGCGGCCAAAGCGAATACGGCGTCAAGTGCGCGGCCTGCCATGGAGTGGATCTTACGGGCAGCGAGCATGCCCCGCCGTTGAAGGGCCGGAGATTTTGGGCCGAGTGGGATCAAGAGACCGTGCGAAGTTTGTACAGCAGAATCATCAGTACGATGCCACCGCCGGACCCGGGCAGCGTGGCGCCCAAAGACGTGATTGATATCGTCACCTATCTGCTCGAATCCAATGGCCTGCCGGCGGGAGAGAAGGCTATTGAAAATCCGAACGAGTTGAACGTTATCAGATTAAAGGGCCCGAAATGATATTCATGATCGGCGAGTTGAAAGCCGGGAAGTCCGCTTGAACGCACACGACCGCGACCTGGGAATGAGCCGGAACATCACCCGGCGCGATTTTGTGAACGGCGTCAGCGTGGGGGCGGCCGGAGCTGTGCTCTTGCCGCAATGGGCCGTGGCGCAGGGGTTCGCGCCCGAACAATCGCCTGACTACTATCCGCCCGCGCGAACTGGCATGCGCGGTGATCATGTCGGCTCCTTTGAGGTCGCGCATCAACTTCGAGACAGCCGCCAGGTCGATCTCTCAGCGGTCATACACACCAACGAGACCTATGACTTGGTCATTGTCGGCGGAGGCATCAGTGGATTAGGAGCGGCGTATTATTTCCTTTCGAACGCCGGACGCTCCGCCCGCGTTCTGATTCTCGACAATCACGACGATTTCGGAGGCCATGCCAAGCGCAACGAGTTCAGGCACAACGGGCGGCTGCTCGCCATCAACGGCGGTACGCTCAACATCGAGGCTCCGCAGCGCTATAACGAGGCCGCAAAATCGTTACTGGTGAGCATCGGAATCGAGCTTGACCGGTTCCAATCTGAGAACGCTACCAATCAAAATCTTTATCGCTCGCTCGGACTCGGACGCGGTGTCTTCTTTGACAAAGAGACTTGGGGCGCGGACCAGTTGGCTGTCCGGCCGCCCAGCGATTCTGGACGGGCTCGCGGTGAGTACCCCGCGGAGTTTCTCGCGAAGACGCCGCTCTCCGAGCAAGCTCGCAAAGATCTGCTGCGTCTCTACGACAGGCAGCAACCCGACTATCTCGCCGGCATGTCGTCGGCCGACAAAAAGTTCCGGCTGGCGAAGATGAGCTATCAGGATTTTCTGCTCCATGTGGCCAAAGTGGATCCGCAGGTTCTGTGGTTCTTCCGCCATACAGGAGAAGACGTCTTCTGCGTCGGCGCCGATGCGACACCGGCCTTATTCGCGTGGCAAATGGGCTCGCCCGGGTTTTCCGGGCTTCAGCTTGAACAGGCCCCAGATGGAGTGCTCGCAGAGTTGCCAGGAGTGCAACACGGCCGGCAGAAGGAAGGCGGCGGCGCAGCAGTACATTTCCCAGACGGCAACGCGACAGTCGCCAGGTTGATGGTACGCTGGCTGATCCCCGATGCCGTGCCGGGTAAGACGATGGAAGATGTCGGCACGGCGCGGATCAATTACGCGTTGCTTGACCACCCGAATCAGCCCACGCGCATTCGCCTAAACAGCACGGTGCTCAACGTAAGACACGATGGTGATCCCGCCCACGCCACGGAGGTAGTGGTCAGTTACAGCCGCGGCGGAAAAATGTATGACGTGCGTGCCAGGGGTTGCGTGATGGCGTGCTGGAACATGTTCATCCCTTATCTGATCCCCGACCTGCCGGCGGCGCAGAAAGAAGCGCTGGCTTACGGGGTAAAAGGCCCGCTGGTTTACACTAGCGTGGGCGTGAAGAATTGGAGGGCGTGGCAAAAACTCGGGGTCAGCTCCGTGGATGCGCCTACCATGTATCACACAGAACGTCTCGCTCACCGAGGCTGTTTCGTTCGGCGATTTGAAGCATCCGCAATCGCCCGACGATCCGATCGCTTTACACCTGGTCAAGATCATGACGGATCCCGGCAAGCCGCGGAAAGAGCAGCATCGGATGGGAAGAGCCGAGTTGCTGACGACTACATTCGAGACGTTCGAGCGGAACATTCGCGACCAACTGGCGCGCACGCTCGGCTCCGGCGGTTTCGACCCGGCGCGCGACGTCATTGACATCACGGTGAATCGCTGGCCACACGGCTACGCCTACACATATAACAGCCTGTTCGAGCCCATGGAGTGGGTGTTTACGAATTCCGAGCAGCGTCCGTGCGTGATCGGACGCCAGCCCTATGGCCTAATCGCAATCGCCAACTCGGACGCCGGCGCGAGCCCTCACACCGATACGGCTTTGTGGGAAGCCCATCGCGCTGTAGGCGACGTGCTGAACCGTCGAGCGATGCCTAAACTTTCGGGCTGACGGAACGCCCCGCGCGCAATTCCTAACCGTTAGTGTCAGGACAGTATGTGAAGTGCATTAGTTTTGTCGACGGTTCACGCGGTGCATAGCCAAATACGTTCTTGCTTGAACTACGGCTTGCGTGGCTCTTGAGATAACGCCTTCGAGCTCTTTTGCTTCTGCGCTTTTTCCCTTCGCCCACATTTCGTCCTGTTGGTCAAGCAGACTGACAAAGTACTCAATTGTTTCGTGATCGTTAGCTTCTAAAGCTTCGTACCGCCCGCAAGGACTGTTGCCACTGTTCTTAATACTTCCTCGGCTTTTTGTCACGCCACTAGTCAAGTGCACATTAAACACCAAGCCGTGAAAAGCCCGTGCTGCTAAGCGGAGAATAGCAGCGGACAGTAAAGGGGGAAGATGGTTAACGCGACGTTCCACTCTAGGGCTGTAGTTATTTCATGTAGTTTTTTCCCACACACCTTCTAAACGCCCCGGGATTGTTTTAGAACAGATAGTGGAAGGTCACGTTTGCCGAGGCGAATCGTAACCAAGCGCGTGTCCCTGGCTCCACAGGTTCCATCGAACAGCACGATCCCTTTGTAGCTGGTCCACGGAAGAAAGTATTTCCCGCGAATATTTGGCGGCTCGGAAGGATGACCTTCCTGAAAGGCACAGCTGAAAGCCTCTTTCTTCGGCCACAGTCACAGGAAATCCGATCCGAATCCAATTCGACGCGCCGCTTCTTATCCTCATTCAGCACGATGATGCGGAAGGCAGCGAACTGCCGCACTCCGTAACGCAATGAAGGTGCCTCCGCCACCCGCACCACAATGTTCTGGAACCCAATCGATTTGTATCTGTAGCTGTTGTAGGCGTAAGTGTTTCCCTGCTCCCATCGAACGGTTAATTGTGCGAACGCTGCCGCGCATAGCGCAACTGCGATACCGAAGAGCAATAAGGATTTGAGCATCAAGTCCTCCCGGTCGCTCTCCTCACTCACATGGATGACAAGCCGCGGTTATTCAAGGGTGGATGCGCTTACGGGTCGGTTGGATTTACGAAATTTCTGGGTTTGGGGTTCAAGCCCCTCCGCCAGCTCCATGACTTCGGTTAGGAAACCAAGTACCACTCGCGCTGAGAAAAAGCCCATTTATAATTAAAGGCTAGGCTCTCTTGCCAGCCCTCGGGAGGATGCGATGCAAGCTGCTACTCAGACGACGTCCGAAGCGCTGTTCCAACGGTGCGCGGAGCGGGCGCCGATTTACGACGCGGAGAACCGGTTCTTCGCCGAAGATTTCGAGGAACTCCGGGTCGCAGGTTATTTGTTGATGCCGATACCGTCCGAGCTAGGTGGATGGGGGTTGACGCTGCCGGAGGTCTGCCGGGAGCAGCGCCGGCTGGCATATCATGCGCCTGCTACTGCGCTTGGGCTGAACATGCACTTGTACTGGATGGGCTTGGCCGCCGATCTACGCCGCTGCGGGAGATCGCACGCTGGAATGGATGCTCCAGCAAGGCGCAGCTGGAGAAGTGTTCGCGTCAGGCCACGCCGAATCCGGCAACGACATTCCAGTGCTGCTATCCACCACCAAGGCGGAACGGGTGGATGGCGGCTATCGTTTTCACGGGCGCAAGCATTTCGGCAGCCTGTCACCTGTTTGGACGCGGCTCGGCTTGCATGCCATGGATACCAGCGATCCGGCGGCGCCAAAAATCGTGCATGCCTTTCTGCCACGCGACACGCCGGGGTACCGTATCGAGGAAACGTGGGATGTAATGGGCATGCGCGCGACGCGAAGCGACGATACGATTCTCGAAGGGTGCTTCGTGCCAGACCGCTACATCGTACGGGTGGTGCCGGCCGGGGCGGCAGGGCTGGACGCCTTTGTGGCTTCGATTTTTGCTTGGGCCCTACTGGGGTTCGGCAATGTCTACTTTGGCCTGGCGCGATACGCCATGGATCGCACGGTCGACGCCGTGAAGAAGAAGCGCTCGATCGCAATGTCGCGCCCGATGTCCTACCATGCCGAAGTGCAGCACGCTATTTCCGAAATGGTGATCGAGTTAGAAACGGCCGAAGCGCTTCTGGAGCGGGCCGCCCGCGACTGGGCGGATAACACCGACCCCGAAAAGGTGGGCGGATTGTTAATGCGTGTGCTGGCGGCAAAATATCGCGCGGTGGAGAGCTCCTGGCGCGTGGTCGACACGGCCATGGAGCTGGCAGGCGGATTGGGGATCTTTCGCGCCGCTGGATTGGAGCGGGTCTTCCGGGACGCTCGTTTGGGCCGCATTCATCCGGCGAATAGTTTTCTTACGCGCGAATTGCTGGCGAAGTTGACTCTGGGCATCAACCTGGACGAACAGCCGAGATGGGGATGAGACTCGGTGCTGAACCCCAAAGGTCTCTTCTCAGAGTTCCGCGGCCGTGGCGCCTTCGAGCAACTCTCTAATCATTGGCCCGAGCTTCATAAACTCGGCGTAAACGGAAGGCTTGCGAAAATATCCACTGAAAACCCAACGCCTTTACAGCCTCGCGATCGCTCGCGGAGTCCGAAGAGCTCACGACTAATACCAGCGCGTTCCTACAAGCAGCGCTGTTGCGCATGTGGCGCAGCACTTCGATGCCGTCCTTTTTCGGGAGATTCAAGTCGAGAGTACGAGGTCCGGACAAGGCGCACCTTGACCTGCGTCCGCCTGGTCGATAAACTCCATCGCCTGGTGCCCGTCATTGACAACCGCGACCGCCGCGTCGACTTGCGCGGCTGCGATAGCTTGCCGGATCAGAAACAAGTCGGCCTTACTGTCCTCCACGACCAGAATCTGGGGTCGCTTCCGCGAAGTCGATTCAGACCGGGAGCGTGAAGTTGAAGGTTGATCCTTTTCCGAGTTCGGAGTCGACCCAGATGCGGCCATGATATCGCTCGACGATTCGCTGGCAGATCGCCAGCCCAATGCCGGTGCCGGAATATTCGTCTCCCGTGTGGAGTCTTTTAAACAAGCCAAAGATGCGCTCCTTGTACTCTGCCTCGATGCCGAGGCCGTTATCGCTGACAGAGAATAGCCAGCTTTCGCCTTCCCGCCGCGCCGTTACGTTTATCACTGGTGGCAATTTCTGGCCGGCGATATTTTATAGCGTTACCCACCAGATTTTGGAACAGCTGCTGAAGCTGCGTCGCATGGACGCGCAGAGAGGGTAAGCGTTCGGAAGTCACTTGCGCACCGCTCGCCCTTATCGCTCCATCGAGGTTCGCGAGCGCGCCGTTCAGCGCGGCGTTTGCATCCTCGGGGGTTGCGGGCCGGTCGAGCTGGCCCGCTTGCGTATAGGCCAGAAGGTCCCTCAGTAGCATTTCCATCCGTGTCGCTCCAGAACTCACGAAGTCCAGGAAATGGCGGGCGTCGCCTTCCAATTTGTCCCCAAAGCGATGAGCGAGCAGCTCGCTGTAGATCTTAACGCTGCGCAACGGTTCCTGCAGGTCGTGGCTTGCGGAATAGGCGAACTGTTCAAGGTCTTGATTGGCCCGCAATAGCTCCGCTTCCGCGCGTTTACGCGCGGTTACGTCTGTAAAAATCACGCCGATGCGGCGTTTCGTCTCGTCTTCAAGCCGGAACGAATATAGATCCAACACACGGCCTTGCGTAAGAAGTCCGCGTTCGCCACGAACCGGCTCTCCGGTTCGGAGGATCTCGTCAAAAACATCAATCCAGGACTGAGCTTCCGTGGAAAGCAGCTCCCCGGATGGTGTCGTGTCCGACGTTCACCGTTACGCCACTTTGGGTCTTCAGTGCCGGATTCGCAGCTATATATCGGTAGTCTCCGGGCTTCCCATCGACGGCCGGAATGGCTTCTATGATGCAAAAACCCTCGTCGATGGAATTGAACAGCGTTCGGTAGCGGGACTCGCTCTCCACCAGAGCCGATTGCGCCGACACGCGATCGGTAACATCGTATCCTTCGACAAGAATACCCGTGACTTTACCTGCCGCGTCGGTTATCGGCTGGTATATGAAATCGATCAGCCTCGTTTCCAGCGGACCGTCTGGCGTGCGCCGCAACTGGAGTGGAGTTTCAAGTCCCCTGAATGGCTCGCCAGTCCGATAGCATTGGTCCAGCAGTTCGAAATATCCCTGACCTTCGGCTTCCGGAACAGCTTCACGGACAGTCTTGCCAAGATAGTCGCGGTTTCCAACCAGGCGCGAGTAGGAATCGTTCACGAACTCGAACACGTGGTTTGGGCCATTGAGCACGCAGATAAAACCTGGCGCCTGCTGGAACAGTGCCCGCGTGCGCCGCTCGCTGTCGCGCAGCGCGACCAGCGCCTCCTGTCTCACGCGTGTGAGCTCCAGAAGAGAACTCACGCGAGCAATCAATTCGCGCGCGGAAAACGGCTTGACCAGGTAGTCGTCCGCGCCCGCATCCAGACCTTCCACCCGGCTTTCCTCGCCTGCTCGCGCAGACAGCATGATAACCGGGATATCGCGCAATTCCGCGTCTGAGCGGATGGCGCGCAACAATCCGAAGCCATCCAGATTTGGCATCATCACGTCGGTAAGGATCAGGTCGGGACGCTTCGCGCGAATGGCTTCGAGCGCCTCTTGTCCGTCGGCGACCGTTTGAACTTCGCAACTCCGCCCAAGCAGCCGCCGGACATAACCGCGCATATCGGCGTTGTCGTCGGCCAGGAGTATGCGCGTGCCCTCACGCAGTGCCGGTAGATCGCCGGAAGAATGGGCCTGCTCAGGCGTTACGTCAAATGTCGTGGGCTCGTCCGAAATCCAGTGCAGCACTTCTTCGACATAGGCGTCGGCGCGGATGGACGTCGACGCGAGGTTCTTAGCCGCCTCGACACGTTCTTTCGGAAGATGTCCCGGCCCGAAGGGGACGCGAATTGTTAACGTGGTTCCCAGGCCCACTTCACTTTCGGCGTGGATGTCTCCGCCATGCAGCTTCACGAGTTCCTGTACCAAGGCAAGCCCGATACCGCTTCCTTCGTAGGAGCGGCTCTTCTGCCCCGCGATGCGGTGGAAACGCTCGAACAGGCGCGGCAATTCCGCGTTCGGTATGCCCACGCCGGTGTCTTGAACCGAAAGCTCCATCTGCCCCTTGGCTTCGCGCAAGCGAACGACGATCGCTCCTTCGAAAGTAAATTTGAAGGCGTTGGATAGAAGGTTCAGAACGATCTTTTCCCACATGCCCGGGTCTACATAAACCGGCTCGGTGAGGGCAGGGCAGTCCACGACAAGCTTCAGGCCAGCGCGATCGCAAGCCGAGCGGAAATTGCTCGCAAGTTCGGCGGTTAGAGCCGCGACATCGGTCGGTTGATAGGTCGCCTGCGCGCGGCCTGCTTCAATACGCGAAAAATCGAGCAGGGAATTGACAAGCTTGAGAAGCCTGAGCGAGTTCCGGTGGGCCACGTCGAGCTGCTCGCGCTCATTTTCGGGCAGTCTGGCCTGGCCAGCGCGGCCTCCAGGTTGCCGATCATCAGAGTTAAGGGTGTTCGGAACTCGTGGCTGACGTTCGAAAAGAAGGCGGTCTTGGCATGGTCGAGTTGTTCGAGCATGTCGGCCCGCTTCTTCTCTTCTTCTGCGACGCGCGTGTTTTGGATGACCGTGCCTACCTGGGTGGCCACCAGCTCGAAAAAAGTCTGGTAATCCGGATCGGCCCGGCGCGTCGGATTCACGCCCGCGATCAGCACGCCGAGAGGCTTGTCGTCACCTCGCGAGATCACCGGCAGAATAATCGCCTCGGAGACTCGCTGGTCAGCGGGTCCGCGCGGAAACGCATCAAACCGCGCGACTGAAACGCGTCTGGCGGTCCGCTCAAAAAACACTTCCGCGAGCGGCCACACCGCACTCCGGGAATTTCCGCCTTTTAGATCGACCACGCGAGGCGAAAGAAGTTCGCCGCCGTTTTCAAAACCGACGGTCTGCTTCAGAACGGCTTGGGTGCCATCGCTATTGGCCACATAGAGAAGAGCGAAAGGCACGTCCGCCGGATTGTTCTTCAACTCGCTGGCGATGATCGCGCAAGCCGCATCGGTGCTTTTACCCACATAGGGCCCGCCAGCCAATTCCGACAGCGTTCGCAACCGCCGCGCGCCGAGAACTTTGGGAGTGACATCGTTGGATGGGCAGAACAGCCCGCCCACTTCGCCGGATTCGTCGCGAATGGGGCTGTAGGAAAACGAATAGTAGGTTTCCTCCAGGTAGTCGCCCCTATGCATGAAGAGGCGCACGTCGTCCACGAAGCTCGGCTCGCCTTGTTGGAAAACCTTGTCCGCAAGTGGGCCGCACACATCCCAGATCTCGGCCCAGACTTCGGCCGCTGGACGGCCCAGCGACTTCGGGTGCTTGGCTAACCCCAAAACATGAAGATAGGCGTCGTTATACAGGAACGACATTTCCGGCCCCCAGCCGATCCACATCGGATGCTGGGAGTTGAGGATCAGGCTTACCGCCGTCTTGAGGCTGCGCGGCCAGTCGTCCGGCTTCCCGAGCCGATGGCCCGACCAGTCGAATTCCCTAATGAGACGGCCCATCTCCCCGCCGCCCGATAGAAAATCGAAGCGCTCGCTGGCCAGCGCTCCAGTATGGATGCGGGCAATCGTCATTTTTTCGAAGATAGCATTTTCTTTGAACAGTGAGGCCAATTACGTAGACGCGGCTAGCGGCCTTTATTGATCAGCATAAAGCTTAACCAGCCGATAGAGAAACGTCCGCCCTTCATAGACGGACTTCACCCGGATGCGCTCGTTCAAGCCGTGGATGTTGCCTCCATCAGGGTCCTGGAAAAAGCCGTCGATCCCATAGGTTGGAATGCCTGCCGGGTTCATGAACTGGGCGTCCGATGCGCCAGGCTCAAGGACGGGGACCACAGGGACGCCGGGCCACATCTCGTCCGCCAATTTCTCGATCGGCTTCAGGATTTGCGGCGTCAACGGAGTTGGGGCTGCAACCGGTCCCCGGACCTCGGGTACGGTGACCTTCACGGCAGGGTCGGCTGCGATCTTGACGAGTTGTGCCAGGACAACATCGCGTGACACTCCGGGAAAAATGCGGCAGTTGATGTTCGCGGTGGCGCGCTGCGGCAGGGCGTTGGTCGCGTGGCCGGCCGATAGCATGGTCGCAACGCAGGTGGTGCGAAGCATGGCGTGCCAATTGCGGTCTTTGTCCACCGCGGCGACCGAGGCAGCGTCATCCGGATTTTTGACAACGGCCGCCATTGCCGCGCCAGCCTCGCCTCCGACGATTTTCGACATACTGGTGAAATAGGCCCGGTTGGCGTCGTCAAGTTGAACGGGAAATTCGTAGCGGCTAATCCGGTCGACAGCGCGAATCAGGTGATAGATCGCGTTGTCAGCCACAGGCCGTGAGCTATGGCCGCCGGGATTCGTTGTCTCTAGCAGAAAGTTCTGGGAGGCTTTTTCGGCAGCCACAATTTCAAGTGCGATCCGACGACCCTGTGCGTCAAGTTCGCTCGACGCGCCTTCGGTGAGGGCAAACTCGGCATCAATTGCCTGGCGCTCATTCGCAGCTAGCCAGCCAGCCCCGTTCAATGCGCTGTTTGTCTCTTCCCCGCAGGTCAGCGCCAGCTTGATGGAACGCCTCGGCTGAAAACCTTCTTCCCGAAAACGGATCATATTGTCGACCCAAACCGCATCCTGGGCCTTCATGTCGTTCGTTCCGCGGCCGTAAAAATATCCATTCTCCTCGATCATGATGAAGGGATCACGAGTCCAGTCTTCGCGCTTCGCCTCGACGACATCCAGATGACCGAGCAGCAAGATCGCCTTTGCCGCCGGGGCTGAGCCGTGGAGCACAGCTAGTAGGCCGCCTTCTTTTGAATGGCCGTCGGGAACGAACACACGCAGGTCCTGATCCGGATAGCCGGCAGCCTTCAGCCGATCTGCCATGCGTCTTGCAGCCAGCGTGCAGTCACCGGCTGACAGAGTCGTGTTGGTCTCGACAAGCTCTTTGTATATCTCGCGAAACCGCTCGAGCCCTTTGTCGCCAGACTGCGCATAACTCAGCCCGTGACCGGTGAGCACTGCAATCGCAGCCAGCACCGTCAGACGCTTGATCCCCTTGAAGCTGGCGCGAGCTAGGAACCCATCACCTTGATTTCGCCGATGAAGAGCCACTCGTAGAAATTCACGGTGACTCGCACCTGGGAGGCGATGACCGGCGTTGGGTTCGTTGCGTTGACCCATCCGACCGAGTATAGCAGCGGAGTGTCGATTCCCACGTTCTGACTGGTTGAGCCGCCAAACGAAGACCACGACACGCCACCATCGCCGGAGTATTCCACCACAACGCCTCGCGGGAAATAGATCCCTGACATGGTCGATCCAGCGAATAGCGTTCGGACGCCCATAAATCGCCTCGAACCGCCGAGGTCGACGGTCACTGTAACGGCTCCCGCAGGGTCGCCCGCGAATCCCACCCAATCTGCCGCAAGTGCCTGCCGGAATCCGCCGCCCGTACCGTTTATGAGCTTCGACGGGACGTTGTCGGGATATCGCAACGAGGGAGAGACGCTGTAGGAGACGGAGCTTCCAGTGCGGGACATCGAGGCAATAGCGTCTCCACTATATTGCGCGAGAAGCGTGTCGGCTTCCACTGGAGTGTAAGTCGCTTGCGGAGACATGTCCCAGCCATACATGAACTGGATGATTTGTGACACGTACGGCGCTTCGGCCGCGATTTGCTGGCTGATGCGCGACACCGGCGCCGGCTGCCAACCGTTGGCGCTTTCGGTTCCCCTAACAGCGGCCTCGAACGTTTCGGTGGTGGTCCAGAATTGAACGGTTCCAGAGACGATCGAAGTCTGAATCGCGTCTCGCATCTTGGAATAGTAATCCCCAAGTTCAGACAACGCCGGAGCTCCAGCTCGCGCCCCCGCCCCATCTTGTGGAGCAACAACGTCGACGTGCGACCCCGATACAAGCGCAGCGAGATATGTTCCTGCTTCCCTTGACGACAGGCCCGGCATCAGTACCGACCCCGCCTTCTTGAAGACCGGAGCCTCGATCACGCGAGTGCCCGCGCTTAGGGCTTTCATCTGCCCGACATAAGTTTTGAGCTCGCGAATGCCGTAGTAACCCTGCCCGTAGAATTTCACCCAATTGAGCCATAGCTCATGGCTGAAATACCAATTGCCGCGGCCAGCATTCAGGCTGGGATGCGATCCGTACCGCGCCAGAATTTCGCGCGCCACGATGGGGTCGTATTTGTGCAGAGCTTTGAACTCGTCGCCGCTAGACCAAACTCCATAGGCCTGGAGCGATCCGATGTAGACCTGCATCCCGAACTGATCGGCGGCGGTCAGAAGCATCCCGAGTTCGTCTGGCTGTGGCGGCGAAGCCGGGAAAACGCCGCTCGGATAGATCAATGTTCGGGGATTCACCGTGAAGCCGGTGCCGTCCCGCCGGCTCGGCATGAGAGTACCGTCACCGGGCAAAATGAGGATCTTTTGGCCGAGTGCAGCCTGTGCCGAAAGTTCGTGCTGCCACATCTGAACCGTCGTTAAGTTGCGGTCGAACTTAACGAAGGATCCCGTGAGGGAAGGTTCTTTTACTTGCGCCTCCGCCGTGGGCAGACATGCTGACAACGCCGTGAGCGCCGCGAATCCGATTGCTAGTTTCCGACATGCGATGGCACCTTATCTTATCGGACCGAAGGAAAGAAGCGTTAGGTCAGGTTATCGCGCTACAAGCTACTTCTTCGGCGCGTACGGTCCCACTTCGGGCTTACCTTGCGTGTCCTTCAGCGTGCCGAGTTCGGCGGCAACGCCGCGTGCAATCGCGGCCGTCTCACTGGCATTTTGGAAGCAGGTAAAATCCGGCCGGTCGCGCCATGCGAACGGACCGCACAGCCGTTTGCCGGCGCCGATCGCTGCGTCGTGGACGATGTTGATCAGCCGCTCGTAGTCGGGCGTGCCCTGCTTGTAGCCCGAGAAATTCCCCAGATCGCCGCTAGCCGCAAAGATCGCGGTCACTCCCGGGATCGCGGCGATTTCGTGGGCGGCCATCGCGCCGTCCAGCGTCTCGATCATTTCGATCAGCACGACGTTTTGGTTGATCGTGTTGCGATACCCGCCCGGAACAGTGCCCCACATCTCTGGATCGAAGGCTTGGCCGCCGCCTTGGCTGCGCTTTCCAAACGGCGGGAACATGGTCCAGTCCCTTGCGGCTTTCCCCTCCTCAACTGAGCGGACCGTGGGAATCACGATCACCAGCGCGCCCAGATCCATCGCGTGCTGGATTTCTCGTTCATCGGTGTAGGCCACGCGCACTCCTGGGACCGCTTTGGCGTGCGGACAAGCCTTCCACATGCGGCCCACCGCTCCCCAGTCGCGCGAGTCGTGCTGCATCTCGGTCCAGATGAAGTCATAGCCGGCATTTGCCATCGCGCAGTATGTCTCCGGACTGTCGGTGCTGAACACCGTGCCACCGGTCACCTTCTCGCCCTTCATCATCTTGATCATCACCGGATTCCAGATCTTGGCATCTGGCGGCGCATCGAACGCCGGCCCGTATTTCCATTTGGCCGGATCGAGCATTCCCTGATTGACGGCTCCGGGGGGCGCTTTCGTAATTGCGCCGGAGTCCTTGCCGGCGGGTGCAGCGAGCGGGAACTGCGTCTTTCCCGCATCCGCGTTGTTCGCGTAGGGATCCGCGGTGGGCGGTGGAGTTTGCCCTGGCGCTTGAAGCATTACTAATCCGAGCGCTGCCGTGAGCGCGATTGCTGGAAATCGAAAACGCATACGAACACAATACAGCGGTTGGTGCTCCAATTCAACCGCGCAACCATTTCTTGAATATCATCGGTGTAGTGCTTTTATCGAGGGCTATCCGGTCAGTGCTCTGGTTGCTTGCCAACCTTTTCTTCAAAATCCGCATCGTCGGCGCGGACAGAATCCCCAAGAAGGGCCCGGCGCTCCTCATTTCCAATCACGTATCCTACGCCGACTCCATCCTGATTGGCTACGCCACTCCGCGCTTTATTCGTTTTCTGATATGGCAGCCGTTATACGACCTCAAATGGCTCAAGCCGTTCTGCCGCCTGTTGTTCGCCATCCCGCTCCCGACCCGTTCACCAAAGGAATCGTTGCGTGCGCTCCGCAACGCGCGCGCGGAGCTCGAAAAGGGCAGCCTGGTTTGCATCTTCCCCGAAGGCGAGATGGCGCGCACTGCCCACATGAAGCCCTTTGAACGCGGCGTCGAGGTCATAGCGCGCGGGCTGGAATCCATTCCGATTATTCCCATTTACCTCGATGGCCTGTGGGGCCACGCTCTCAGCCGCAAGGGCGGACGTGTGTTCGCATCGCGTCTGACGCTGCGGTACCCAGTGACCGTATATATCGGCGATCCCGTCTATAGTGATTCAAAGCACGGGAGCGATTCAAGTCCGGGCAACGTCGACGCCGAGCATCTGTATCAACGCGTCCTCGAACTCGGAGCCGAGATTCAGACCGCTCAATGCGTCATGGAGTAAATCAGATAATTGATCCCGTAGCGATAGGCGAGCGCCGTCATCTCCGCCGGATAAATCGGCGAATCCGCGTACTCCCAGGCATCGCCGACATCGGTATTGAAATTCACCGCCACCACCATGTGCCCGCGATCGTCATACATCGCGCGCCACGCCGGCATTGAGCCCTCCGGCTGATACACGCGCACGGCGCCGCCCGGTCCGCGCCGCAAATGCCGCGTTCCCGGAATAAACGTGCGGTCCTTGTCCTGAATATCGTAAAGAACGTGCATCGCCGAGTCTGTTTCGGCCAGATCCGGGATCGGATGCCCCGGCAACACGCGCGCCATCGTCTCGCGAAAAATCTCCCATTGATCGGCGCCCCAAAAGTCGTCCACCACCAGGAACCCGCCGCGCAGCAAATACTCGCGCAGCCGCGCCGTCTCCGCGTCGCTTAAATTCCACCAGCCGGTCTGCGTCGCGTAGACCCACGGATAATCGAACAGCCGGTCATCGGTGAATCGCATGTGGCGCGGATCGCCGGTCGCGACACGCGTTAGCCGCTCGACGCCCTGCGAAAAATGATCGTCCGCGTCCGGCCAGTCCACCACCCACCAGCCTTCGGCCTGCGCCCCGCGCGAGGCAAAACCAAAGAAGCGGTGATATTCGGGTAGGTCCGTGTATTCCACGCGAACGAAATGAAACTCGGCTTGGGAAGGAAACACCGGCCTCGGGCCTTCTTCTTCCGGCTCTTGAAATCGGGAGCGCTGGCCCAGCCCCGTCATCGCAAGTAAAGCCGCCAGTAACAGCGCGAGCAAAAGCGGCCGCATACAGGTCCAATTGTAGCCCGCGGTAACCTCGTATCTGTGCAAAGCAGCAGCCTATGGTCGCGCGTGGCGCTCATCTCCCTCGGCGGCTTCTTCGAGTTCTACGATCTCTTCTTCACCGGCTACATCGCGCCCGGCCTGGTTCGCTCCGGCATCCTCACGCCCACCACCCCCGGCCTTTTCGGGTCCACAGGAATCGCCGGTTTTGTCGCCGCCATGTTCTCGGGACTCTTCGTCGGAACTGCGCTCGTCAGTTTCGTAGCCGACCGCTTCGGGCGCCGGGTCATCTTTACCTATTCGCTGCTCTGGTACACCGCGGCCAGCGTCATCATGGCCTTCCAGCAGCATGTCTTCGGGCTCAATTTATGGCGCTTCATTTCCGGCATCGGCGTTGGCGTGGAGCTGGTCACCATCGACGCGTATCTCTCCGAGCTCGTGCCCGCCAACCTGCGTGGCCGAGCCTTCGCCATCAATCAGACCATCCAATTCTGCGCCGTTCCCGTGGTCGCACTATTGGCGTGGCTGCTGGTCCCGCGAACTCCGCTTGGATTCGATGGCTGGCGCTGGGTGGTGCTGCTCGGCGCTGCCGGCGCGATTTTGGTCTGGTGGATCCGTCTGCGCATTCCGGAAAGCCCACGCTGGCTCGCGCAGCACGCGCACCGCAAAGATCCCGGCCAGCCGATCGCACCGCGCGGAAGCTTCGCCGAAATGTGGCGGCCTCCCTATCGTACGCGCAGCATTATGCTCATCATCTTTAATTTGTTTCAGACCGTGGGCTATTACGGGTTTTCAAACTGGGTGCCGACGTTGCTGATCAAGCGGGGTATCGCCATCACGAGCAGTCTCGAGTACACGTTCATAATCGCCATCGCCGCCCCATTGGGACCCCTGGCCGCCGCCGTTATCGCCGACCAGATCGAGCGCAAGTGGCAAATCATCGCGTCCGCCTTCGCGATCGCAGTAGCCGGCATCCTGTTCGGACAAATGACTGCGGCCGCTCTGCTCATCGTTTTCGGCGTGCTGCTCACCCTAGCGAATAACATCCTGTCGTTTTCCTGCCACGCCTACCAAGCCGAGCTTTACCCCACGCGCATCCGCGCCCTGGCCGTCGGCTTCGTCTACTCTTTTAGCCGCATCTCGGTGGTTTTCAGCTCGTTTGTGATTGGCTTCGTTCTGGATCGCTTCGGCGTCCCTGGAGTCTTCACCCTGATCGCGGGAAGCATGCTGATCGTGATGCTTGCCGTCGGGCTGCTGGGTCCGCGCACGAATAATCTCGCGCTCGAAACCATTTCCGGGTAGACCTAGTTCGGCCGGAGTTCGTCAAAGCTCGGAGGCGTGGCCGAGAGAAATCTTCTTCTCGTGGAACAACTCCAACGCCAACAGATACGCCGCTTCTTGAGACAGATGCGAAAGGTCGAGATTGGCTGCCTGCAGGAGATCGGTCTGCAAATGTACCCTGGCTGCTTCTACCTCTTTAAGTTGCCCAAATACCAGCATGCTTGAACGCTCCCTAATTCGACGAAGTCGCCTTTAGATCTTTAATTTGCAGCTCGTTCACTACCTGCTGCACATTAGGAACAGCCGACGCGATGGTTTGCGCCTGCGCGCGTTTGGACGGAGAGTCCACTTGGCCGCTAAGCGTCACCACTTGGTTCTTGACGGCGTAATTTACGTTCTTGTGAAGCCCGCCTTGGAGCAAAGCCGCGTCCAGGTTACCCTCAATACCTTTATCCAGGTCCGAGTTCACCTTCTTGGCATCATGCGCGTCGCCGGCCGGTATCACGGCAATCTCATCCGAGACAACTAGAGTCCCGGCCATGGACTTTGCGATGCCTTCAGCTTGAGCCTTGTCAGCATCTGCGGCCACGTGTCCGCCCAGCGTGACCACGCCCTTATCGGTATCCTGCTTCACCGAAACATCTTTAAGGCCGGCCTGATCGAGCGACGTGCGAATGCCGCCGGAAACGTCCGCGGCCTTTTTGGTATCCGTCGAGCAGCCCGCCATAGTCCCGAGAACCACCACCGCCAGCAAGCCCAGACACCGTTTGAGCGTTTTCATGCTTCTCCTTTACGACATCTACGACGTCGTCCCAACTATTGACACAGCGTGTGCCATGTTTGTTTCAGAGCAAGAGTGGGGCCGAACGCCATGCTGGTACCGGTACCGGCCGCTCCCAGGGCCCGGAGCCCGGGTCTTGTGACCATCTAAGGTCAGCTGACCGGGTTTGGTCAATGCAATCTCGCGCGCTGCGTGGCCGGCCCACTCTTCCGCATGGATTGGCGGACTGGACCCCTACATGCACAACTTTAGTTCAAGGAGACTAGATCATGACAGGAAAAAAGACAGCAGTGTTCGGTATTTACCAAAACGAGAAACAAGCGGAACGGACCGTTGACGACCTTCTCGCGGCGGGGTTTTCAAACGACGCTATCTCGGTCTTGCTCCCGGACAACAAGGGCACCAAAGACTTTGCGCACGATAAGAGTACAAAAGCGCCAGAAGGCACGACGGTCGGAGTTACCACCGGCGGCGTGATTGGCGGAACGCTTGGATTGCTGGCCGGCATCGGCGTTCTTGCGATTCCAGGAATTGGTCCGTTCATTGCGGCCGGCCCCATCATGGGCGCGCTCGCGGGTCTTGGAGTCGGGGGCGCGGTCGGCGGCGTGATCGGCGCGCTAGTCGGGATGGGCATCCCCGAATACGAAGCGAAGCGTTACGAGGGACACATCAAGGCAGGCGGAGTTCTGCTCTCGGTTCACTGCGACACCTCCCAGGAAATCGCCCGCGCCAAGGATCTGCTAAAGCATACGGGCGCACAGGATATTTCGTCCTCTGGCGAAGCCAAAGCGGACTTGCCAACGTCCGCCGAGGTCGCCGCGCACCACTAGGAGCTCAACGCGAGGAAACAACATGCACGACGCACACCTGAAGGCCGCCGAGCAGCACGAACTTGCGGCGCGCGCTCATCGCACCGCTGCCGAACATAATGAAAAAGGCGATAATGAAGGAGGAAAGTGGCATGCGGACCGAGCGCTGGAGTATTCGAACCAGGCCTATAAACTCGCCCAGGAAGCCCACTCCAAGTCGGGCCGAATCGCCGCTCTTTAACTTATGTCTACTCGCTATAACGACGGATCGCATTACGAGAATCATCCGCAAGCAGCCGAACTGCACGACCTAGCCTCGCACGCCCATCGTGTCGCCGAGGAGCACGGAAAACAGGAGCACCTGAGTGGGCACGAACAGTCACGTCAGGCCCACGAGCATTCCGCGGAAGGTCATCAGCTTGCCCACGAAGGTGCCACGGTTGGACACGGCATCGCCGCGTTCGGACACGCCGACATCGCGGCCCTGGCTTATGAGCTCTGGGAAGCTCGAGGTCGTCCGGACGGATCATCCGAGGAAGATTGGTTCCGCGCCGCGCATCTGTTGCGTTCGCGCGCTCACACCAGCTGAAGTCGCTTACGATCGTTCCATCGAAATCGTGTAGTCAGACCACTCGACGATCTTGCCGGCCTTCAAGAAGAACACGCCCACGCCATGCCACATTTTCAGACGACCGCTTTTGAAGCGATCGTTGCGCTCGTTCATCACCATGGGACCTTTCGCGAAGGTTTCGAGCACGTCTATGCGCTCGGCCGAGTCGAGAAATGATTTTATCTTGTCCATGACAGCTTGTCGGCCCTTGATCGCCGGCTGTGTCTCCGTCATTCGGTAGGCGCAATCCTCGGCGAAGAACGACATGATCTCATCGATATCGTGGCTGGGCCAAGCCGCACAAAAGTCGTTGACCACTTGCACGTTGGCTTTTTCCGCTGCCGTCCATTCGGATGCAGCGGATGCATTGGACAGGCAAGCTATCGTGCCCAGCCCGAGTCCCGCGGTGCGGAGAGCCGATCGGCGTGTCTGGCTAAACATGGGCGAAGTATTATTGGTTGTCATGGTTATTTTTGGGAGGCTTTTAGCGCTTCATACGACTTGAGGAAGTCCTTGACGCGATCCTTTTTCACAAAAGGCGTGCGGAAAAACCGCTCGACGGTCGCGTCAAAGCGGTTGGGATCATCGTACGGAATCATGTGAGTCGCGTTCGGAAATATACAGAGCTGGTGTTGGGGATGTGATGGTAAATCTCAAGGGTGTGCTCATCGCGAATCAAATCGTGGTCACTTGCCAACACCAATGTGGGCGCCGTGATCGCCTTCAGTGCCTGGAGTGGGATGTGAGGCTCGTCGAACATCATTTGCGTGACCTTCAACTCTCGTTTGCCCTGCGGCGTTTCTTTAGCCGCGGGCGACACCGAGTCCACCACAGTCTTAACCCAGGCGTCGACTTCCGGGTAAATGGCCCCTTCGCCCGGGTCCAGGTTCGCGGCCATCGCCGCAATCTTTTTCACCAGCGCGGGATGCCGGACGCCGAGCAGGAGCGCCTCGATACCGCCATCGCTCCAGCCCAATACATAGACAGGCCCGGTGTGCAGATGCTCGAGCAGCGCCGCGAGGTCGTCGGTCATCTTCTCGTAAGTGATTTTGTCCGGGCTATCGCCGGACTTGCCCTGGTCCCTGCTATCCATGGCGATCACTTTATAGTGGTTGCGAAAATGATTGATCTGGGCTTTGAAATCGGCGATGCTGCCGCCGTTGCCGTGAATCAGGAGAAGAGGTTCGCCCGTACCGTAGACTTCGTAATAAAGCTTGACCCCGTCGTGGACGAAGGTTTTGCCGGCGGCCGGGTTCGAACCATATTTGGTTTGTGCGTCCGCGCATTGCAGGACGAGGGTGGCGAAGACTATGGAGATCGTTTTGGTAAACATTACTTGGCTTGAGACGTGCGGCGCCGCAGTTCATCAAAGAAATTGAACAGGAACGTGACCTGCAGCGAAGTTTTGTTTTCCTCCGTCACCGGGCCCGCAACAGCCGGCGGCAAAACTTTGATCGCAACTTCGCGCTCGAGGGTGTCCTTGGCTCGATACACCTCCCCCATGCCGCCCGCGCCTATGGGTGCGAGGATTTCGTAGGAGCCGAGCTTGGTGGCGGCGGAAAGCGGCATTGTGAGGGACTTAGCAAGTGTAACCGATCAGTGTGCTGTCACATCCCGCGCCCGGTCCGTCATTCCGTCTTCCCAACTGCTCCAGCCGGACGTCATCCCATACGGCGACCGCTGCATCACCGCTTCAATCTGATGCAGTTTGCCGTTCTCCACTTTGAACATCTCCGCCAGCTCCCAGGTCCACGGCTGCGATGGCCCCGCTACGACCGCCCGCCCGTTCGGCGTCTCGAAATGCCGCGTCTTCCCCGCGGAGTGATCGAAGAAAATGAAGCTGAACACCAGCCCGCGCTCTTGATCCACCGCCACGTACCGGCGGTCGCGAATCCGCGTCACGAAATGCAGCAGGCCCGATTGAAACTGCTCCTTGCATCCCCAAGTCCCTGAGTAATTCGTCGCCGTCGCGGGGTCTGGCTTGGTCTGGCCCTCCTTCACGGGCATGTTGGTTGACTGCATCCCGTTCTCGATTCGATTGCAGTCGTCGGTGAACGGATACACGCCCTTGCCGTCATTTTGCTGCATTCCCGAAAAATACATGTTGGCCGTCTTGACCAAGTCCGCGCGCGACATGCGCTGCGCCTCCGGTACTGCTTCCAAGAACAAGTGATTGGGCGTGGCGATCTTGTCCAGCCTGGTCGCCGTGTCGGCATTCCGCACCACCAGCGTCTCGGCTTCCGTGATCTGCCGATTGACCACCTTCAGCCGCAACGCGATCACGCTTCCAATCGGCTCACTTGCGGTTCGCCCTTCTTCTTTGATGGTTCCGATAAAGGCCACCGACCCAGCCTGAGGATCGTCGACAAACAATCGATACGTCCCCTTGCCGACCATCGAGTTCCACAGCCCATCCGGGATCACCAGTTTTTGCCCGTCTTCGGTGAACTTCACGTTCTTGGCCAGCGGCGCCTGCTTCGGATCGTGCGCGGTCATCGCGTCCAGGTACTGGTCCACCAAGCTCTCGAGACAAGCCCGGTCACACGCTCCGCCTTTTCCGCCCCCGCTCTGCGCCGACAATGCGCCCGCCAGCGAGAATCCCAATACGCCGATTGCAATCAATGTTTTCGCCATAAAGCTCCAGGCAGCCATTGTATACCCGAGGCGTTAGACAGTTATGGAAGCCTGAGTTGTGGAGGAAGGTCGAGCATAGACTGTAGGCAATGAGCCTCCTCTCGTTAATTCCCGAGATTACCGTCGAAATCGCCGCGCAAATGATCCCGTTCGCTCCGCGCGCCAATATCGAGTCGAATCTACCGTTCATTCTTGAAGCGCTAGTAGCCCCTGCGCTCGCCGACAAACCCATGATTCTGATGGCGCTCTCGACCATTTGCGCCGAAACCGGATCGTTCCTGCCAATCAGTGAAGGCCAAAGCCGCTTCAATACGTCGGCTGGAGGCCATCCATTCGACTTGTACGATTCCCGCGCCGATCTCGGCAACCAGGGCCCGCCCGATGGCGAGCGTTTCAAAGGCCGCGGTTTCATTCAACTCACCGGCCGTGCCAACTATGCGTTGCACGGAGCGGCCATTGGATTGGGCGACCAGCTCATTGAAAACCCCGATCTTGCCAACATTCCCGGCATCGCCGCCCGATTGCTTGCCAGTTTTCTCAAAGCTCACGAAGTACGGATCCGTGCCGCTCTAACGGATGGCGATCTCCGCGAAGCTCGACGGCTCGTCAACGGCGGCTCTCATGGATTGGCTGCGTTCACCGCCGCGTACAACGCCGGCCTCGCGCTGCTAGCGTGAGCAAGCGGATATACTGTCAGCACGTGAACCGCTTTTCGCCCCTGCTTCTTATCCTCTCTGTCGCTCTCCACGCCCAAAGCACACGCCCGGAAGCCGGACCCTTCGACGTCTCTCACATGGACATGCGACCTGCTCCTCCCGAAGGCATCGCCGTCCGCGCCGGGCGGTTGTTCGATTCCAAATCGGGCGCGATGCTCAACAACCAGGTCATCCTGATTAAGGGCGACCGCATCACAGCCACTGGCCCAGCGGATCGCGTTCCGATACCGCCCAACGCTCAGGTGATCGATCTCAGCCGCGCCACGGTCCTCCCCGGCTTGATCGATCGCCATGTGCATCTGATGCAGGAGCAGCAACCGAATGACGCCCGCGCCGCGTTCTCCGGATGGAACTACGCGCTCAAGGATCTCAATGCGGGTTTCACGACGCTCCAAGACATGGGCTCGCCCTACACCTACGCAACCGTCGAGTTGCGTGACGCCATCAACAAAGGTCAAATTCCGGGGCCGCGTTTGCAGGTGGCCGGTCCTCAACTGAATCCGCGTGCAGCCGGTTATTATCCCGCGCCGTCGGTGGTTACTCCGTTCGGTCAGACCGGAGGGCCGAACGCGTTCCAGCTTTCAGGCGACGTGAACTCTCCATGGCTCGCACGCGCCGCTGTCCGCGAGCACTCGCACTATGGCGTCGACTGGATCAAAGTCTACGAGACCGAGGACTACGAAGGCGGCGGTTATCCCGACCCCGCCGGTGCTGGCGCATTCACACCCGACGGCAAGATGATCAATGTTCCATCGCTCACGCTCGAAGAGAACCAGGCCATCGTGGACGAAGCGCATCGCCGCGGCCTCCGAGTGGCTTGCCACGCCTATGGCGGCGAAGGCCTACGCAATTGTCTCGAAGCGGGCGTCGACATGCCCATGCACGTGATCGTCGGCGTCTCTGGCGCGGAAGGCCTGGACGACGAGACCATCCGCTTGTTCAAGAAACCGCTCTGGGATGGAACGCGGCGCCCAGTAATGCAAACTCTTTGGGACTTGATCGGCGACATGGAAGGGCGCGATCTCAAAGCCAGCGGCGGCCACACTACGCGTTTCCGTCTCACCGAAATGAGCTTCAAACGTCTGGTTGCGGCGGGCGTGAAGGAAGTCTTTGGCAGTGGCGCTTACACCAACGGCCACGGCGTACAAGCGTTCCAGTTCGCCTATTACGTGAAATGGGGAATGACTCCGGCGCAGGCTTTGCAAATGGCCACCAGCTCCGCCGCCGAAAGCCTCAGCTTTGAGTTGGGCAAGCAAGTCGGAAGCGTGGAACCTGGCAAGTACGCCGACTTGATCGCCGTCTCAGGCGACCCGCTCGCCGACATCACCGAAATGCAGCGAGTGAAGTTTGTCATGAAAGGCGGAGTGGTTTTTCGAGATGAGATAAAATCGGACTCTGCTCGATGAAACTCTATTTGCTGGTGACCTTGTTGGCCGTGTCGGCTTCCGCTCAGTGGATCAAGTACCCTACTGCGGGGATTCCGCGCAACGCGGATGGGACGCCCAATCTGTCCGCTCCGGCTCCCAAGCTGGCTGACGGCACGCCCGATCTGCGCGGCATCTGGAAACAGCCAAACGGCGTCAAATACACTATAAACCTGGCTGCCGACTTGAAGCCTGGAGAGGTGCCGATGCTGCCGTCAGCCGCGAAGATTTATCAGGAGCGGCAAGATAACTTGCAAAAAGACGATCCGATTGGACACTGTAATCTGCCGGGCGTGCCGCAGGTGAACGCTGTCCCGTATCCCTACAAGATCCTCCAGGTCCCTGGAGAAATAACAATCCTGTATGAAGCCGTACGCACATTCCGCGAAATCTTCACTGATGGGCGCCCGTTTCCGGTGGATCCGAATCCGGCTTGGCTGGGCTATTCAGTGGGCCACTTTGAAGGCGACACTTTTGTGGTGGAAACTCGCGGCCAGAACGACAAGAGCTGGCTCGATTCCGGTGGCCATCCACACACCGAACAGTTGCGCGTGACCGAGCGTTGGCGGCGGACTGACTTCGGACATATTACTCTGCAAACGACCATTGATGATCCCGGCGCATACTCGAAACCGTGGACCGTAACGTATCCACTGACGTTCGTGCCGGATACCGAACTCCTTGAGTATGTGTGCACCGAAAATAATAAGGATGTTGACCACTTGGTAGGGAAGATCCCAAAGTGACCCGCCGATCTTTCGCCGCCGCGACGGTCGCTTCCGTTATTGCGCTGCCGTTGCGGGCCGCAGTGGTATCGATCAGTCCGGCGATGAAGCGCCTCAGTTCGTATATGACTGAGGCTGGCACCAGCGCGCTACCCGAAGAAGCGCTTGAAAAAACGAAGGAGCACATCCTCGATACCTTCGCGGCGATGGTTTCCGGCTCCGAGCTCGCGCCCGGCCGCTTCGCAATCAACTTTGCCCGCGCACATTCTGCGGAGAAAACTGCGACGGTCGCGGCCTCCGATGTGGTCTGCGGCGCCATCGAAGCCGCCTTCTCCAACGCGATGCTCGCTCATTCGGACGAGACGGACGACTCGCATGCGCCCTCCGAATCGCATCCGGGTGCTTCGGTTGTTCCCGCCGCGCTAGCGGCTGGTGAGCAATTCAACATCGATGGCTCGCGGTTCTTGCGCGCCGTCGCGCTCGGCTATGACATTGGAACGCGCGTCACCATGACCGTGGGCGTCGGTGGATTTCAAACCGCGACCCATATCAGCACCCACGCTCTCGCAGGCACCTTTGGATCGGCCGCTGCCGCCGGATGCGCCGCCGCTTTGAACGAACAGCAGATGCGCTGGCTGGTCGACTATGCGTCGCAACAAGCTTCGGGAATCAAAACCTGGCAGCGCGATACGGACCACATCGAAAAGGCATTTCTGTTCGCCGGAATGCCCGCGCGCAATGGCATCACCGCGGCGTTGCTGGTGCAAGCGGGCGCAACCGGTGTCGATGATGTTCTTTCGGGACAGGACAATTTCCTCGCAGATTACGCGCCGCAGGCCGATGCTGCGAAGCTAGTCGACAAACTCGGCGAACGCTACGAAATAACCCGAACAAATATCAAGAAGTGGACCGTCGGCTCGCCTATCCAAGCGCCTCTCGACGCGCTCGATATCATCCTCAAGCGCCGCCCGTTCGACGCCGATCAAGTG
>CAWFQW010000007.1:0-1982646 GCA_963818065.1 Bryobacterales bacterium
TCCCATTCGCGCGGCGGTGCAAATACGACGTGCCGCTGGTGGATCTGGGGCGAGGAAGGCTTCAGCGAACTCGTGGGCATGCACAATCTCGACGTACTTCGTCGAGTTCACGAAGAAGAAGCGGCAGGAGCACATGGATGCGCGGCTTCGAGCCGGAGGATCTCGCTGGGATGATCCGGACTGTCCGCTGACCCGGCTACGACCTCGCGCCGTTTTTCTATCCGACCGACGACGAAATCGAGCGCGTCGGCGTGCGCGGCATCTATCTGAGCAATTATGTCCCGTGGAATGCCCGCGAGCATGACGGAATTTCGCCATTCGCGAGCTTGGTTTTCGAGTTGGCTCAGAAGCAGGGAGCGCACATTCAACATCTATGCCAAGACCGACGATATCCATGCCAACGGCCTGCATGATGATCTGAAGTATCTCAAATTCGGTTACGGCCGTGCCACCGACGACGCCGCCAACGAGATTTGGCATGGCCGGATGACGCGTGAGCAGGGCATCGAGATGGTGATGCGCTTCGATCCATGCGCGCCCCTTACGACATGGACATTTTCCTCGCCAAGAGCGGGTATGACCGAAGCCGAATTGCTGGCCGTATGGTCGAGCCGATGCGCGACCGTCCGATCTGGGAAAAAACGCCTCCCGGACAGTTGGCAGGTCAAGGATCACGTCGGCAATCACGTCAACGATCCCGGCGTGGATCAGGCGCGGTTGCCACAGGTCGGCACGTGGCAGCCGTTTGAGCCGACGCCGGCGGAAGTCTCGATCAAGCGTCAGGAAGACGGACGTCAGTCTGACTACGTTTTGCTCTGATACAAAAGATGCGATGACAACGCGTACGACATTTTCGAGTTGACGCCTCGTTAGTCGGTGCCGTTCTGATTTCTTTTTTGTCCGGGTAAGCAACTTTGAGCCAGCTGTCGCGAAGCGCCGTAATTGTTGCAAATGCCTCGATCGTTGTCGGCGGTGGCCATGTTCGTCGTTGCAGGGTCTTAGCCGACGCTCTGATTTCAGAAGGTTGGAACGTTACGTTTGCGGTTCCTGAGGAAGCATTGTCCGTTTATCCGACACTGTCGCGCTACACGACGGCACAGATCATCTTTCGGCGGAGTGATCTTGCAGCGCGACTAGTCGCTGTCATTCCGGCTGGATGTGATCTGCTGGTGGTAGATCACTACGAATTAGATGCAACGTTCGAGGCGGCGTGTCGTCAATGGGCAAAGCGCGTTCTGGTTATCGACGACCTTGCAAACAGGATGCATGATTGTGATTGGTTAGTTGATCAAACGCCGAATCGAATTCCCGCTGACTATACTCCTTTGCTGCCGCAGAATTGTTGCCTTATGCTCGGGCCGGGATACGCGCTCCTAGATCCCAGGTTTAGAGCGTTACGGAACACGTCCTACGAACGAAATGAAGTTCGTCGCGTACTGGTGAGTTTTGGCAGCACTGACGCGGGTGGGATGACAGGCCTTGCCTTGCAGGGGGTGGAGCAGAGTGGCCTTGAAGTGGAGATCGATATCGTCCTCGGGGCTTCGAGTCCCAATTCGGAGAACATCAGGTACGCGGCTGTAGGCATTGACCGCCACGCGAACGTCCACGTCGATGTTGACGACATGGCTTCCCTTGTTGCCAAAGCGGATCTGGCTGTTGGAGCAGGTGGAGTGTCCGCGCTGGAGCGCTGCTGCCTTGGGGTTCCATCGGTGGTGTTAGCAGTTGCGGAAAATCAGCGCGGAAACGTCGAGGGGCTTGTGCGTGCTGGCGCCGCTATTTCATTTAGTAGTGGCTTAGCAGTTAGCCCTCAAATCCTTGGACAGACGTTGCGCGAATTGGCATTAGACTCGGCCCGTCGCCGTTCTATGTCGGACGCTGGACGCAGGCTTTGTGACGCTCTTGGACCCGATCGCGTCATGAATGCGATTAATCGGACCATCACCCCCGATCGACATGTGGGACTGACATGAATTCCACCCCCCAATATTCTAGACCGATCCCGAAGGCCGGCTGGTGGAATGCTTCCCGGTCGATTTCTGTCGTTGTAGACAATGAAAGTTGGATATTGCCGTTGGCGGCCGCCTTGGTCGAGACCGCCAACGTCGCAGGCGACCGCGCCGAGCTTCGCCGGTCGTACGACGAAATTCCGATCGAGAACGACATAGCTTTCTTTTTGGGATGTACCGGCATCGCAAAGCCGGCGTTTCTAGTACGCAATCGGCGCAACCTCGTCGTTCACTCTAGCGACCTTCCGAAGGGGCGGGGCTTTGCACCCTTGGCTTGGCAAATCATCGCAGGCCAGAACGAAATTGTGACTTGTCTGATCGATGCTGTCGATATGGTAGATTCCGGCGGCATCGTGATGAGAGATAACTTGCAGTTTACCGGCAACGAACTTTACCCCGAGATGCGAGCTGCTCAAGGAAGCTTGATCATCGAGTTGTGCCTGAGATTTCTCGCGGCACCGGAAGAGCCTCTTGGTCAGTCTCAGACCGGCGAAGCCACAACATTTCGACGGCGCACTCCGCTTGACAGTGAGATTGACCCGGACAAGACGATTGCCGCACAATTTAATCTGCTTCGCACCGTGGATAACGACAACTTTCCAGCATTCTTCAGATTTCGCGGGAAATTTACAAGCTCGCAATCACGCCTTTGGATATCATTGGGAAAGCCTCCGGTCGAGCCAAAGCTATGAAAAATTCTTCAATTCGGATCGAAGATCGTGAGATTGGTAACGAAAGCCCTCCTTACCTGATTGCGGAAATGTCGGCCAATCATGGCGGGTCGCTCGATCGTCAATTCGCTGTGATTGAAGCGGCTGCCAAAGCGGGGGCCGACGCGATTAAGCTGCAGACCTATACGGCTGATACGATCACGATCGACTGCGATCGTCCCGATTTCCTGATCAAGGGCGGCTTGTGGGATAGACGCACGCTGTATGATCTTTATCGGGAAGCCCACACGCCATGGAATGGCATCGTGAGCTTTTTGCTAAAGGCCGCGAGCTCGGCGTAACCATGTTTTCGTCGCCATTCGATGAAACGGCGGTTGACTTTCTCGAAGAGCTGAATGCGCCCGCCTACAAGATTGCGTCCTTTGAACTGGTTCATTTGCCGCTGTTGCGCAAGGTCGCTGGCACCGGCAAGCCGGTAACTTGTCGACCGGAATGGCAAGCCATGCCGAAATCAGGGAATTGATCGGTACGCTGCGCGATGCCGGTTGCCGCGAATTGCTACTGCTTCACTGCACAAGCGGTTATCCGACGCCGCCAGATGAAGCGAATGTCCGGATGATCCCGCATTTGGCCGCGATGTTTGATGTGCCCGTTGGGCTGTCCGATCACACGCTCGACAATACAGTCGCCGTCACGGCGGTCGCGCTGGGCGCGGTCGCGATCGAGAAGCATTTCACGCTCGACCGCGCCGACGGCGGGCCCGACGCCGCGTTCTCCCTTGAGCCATCGGAGTTTGCTGCGCTCGTGACGACGGCTCAAACAGCCAGAGCTGCGCTCGGAAAGGCCGATGATGTGCGGCCACCGAGCGAACGGGGCAGCCAAGTGTTCCGCCGGTCAATATACGCGGTCAAGGACATCAAAAAAGGTCATCGGCTGACGAGCGAATTCGATCCGCGTGATCAGGCCCGGATTTGGGCTCGCGCCAAGGCACTACGACGAAGTGATCGGACGACACGCCAGCGCTGACATCATCAGGGGTACGCCGATTTCCTGGACCCTGATCGAGCAGGCATGATGCGCCGTTTGATAAAACGCGTCGTGAATTGCATCTATCGCCCGCCTGCTCGAATTCAAGCAGTTCATCCCTTGTTATGCGGAAGCAATATTACGGTCTCAACGAGCTCGACAAAAAGCTCGAGCCTTATATCGATTTCGACAACGGCATCTTTGTCGAGGCGGGCGCGAATGATGGCCAGACGCAGAGCAACACGGCCTATTTCGCGCGGCACCGCGGATGGCGCGGCCTGCTGGTCGAGCCGATCCCCGAGCTTGCGGCGCGCTGCCGTGCGCTCGGCCTGAAAGCGTGGTGGAGAATTGCGCGCTGGTGGCGTCGATGCCGACGGCAGATCGGTCCCGATGACCTATTGCGGGCTGATGTCGGTCGTCGACGGCGGCTGGAGCGATCCGGAAGCGGAGCGGGCGCACGTCGAAACCGGCCGGCAGATCCAGTCGCTGACCACCTATCATGTCGACGTGCCCGGAAGATCGCTGTCGGCTCTCTTGGACCAGCACAAGATGACGCATATCGACTTGCTCAGCCTGGACGTCGAAGGTTTCGAACGTCAGGCGCTCGAGGGGCTCGACTTCCAGCGCCATCGGCCGCGGTTCATTCTGGTGGAAGCGCGTTTCCGCGAGGAGATCGACGAACTGTTGCTGCCTTACTATGAAGCCATCGCGCAGTTGTCGCATCACGACGTGCTTTATCGGTCAAAAGCGGGCTGAAAAGTTTTCCTGATGCGCGTGCTCATTCTGAATACCGACTACGAGGCGTTTCTCGAAGACCTCTATGCGGAGAATCCGGGATTGGCGGAAGCAGAGCTACGATCGGCAGATGGCGGTACGAAACCGCTCGCTGTTTGGTGCCGCGGACTTCTATTCGGAAGGTCTGAAGGCCAATGGGGTCGAGGCGGCGGACATTCATCTCAACAATCGGGCCATGCAATTGCGATGGGCGGCCGAGCACGGCGTGAATATTCCGCGACGGAAAGCCCGGTCGAAGGGCGTTTCAGCGAAGCTGCGGCGGTTGTTCCGCGGAAAGAGCCGGCCATCCTCGCAGCTCGCCGCGATGCCCGACTGGACCCGAAACGTCATGATCGCGCAGATCGAGGCGTTCCGCCCGACGTGATCCTCAATCAAGCCATGCATTTCGTCGGCGCTGAATCGCTGCGCGTCTCTGGTCGGCAAGCGCTGTCTGCTGGTCGGCCAGATCGCCGCGCCATGGCACGGGCCCGAGGACGACCTCGCTTACGATCTGATCGTCACTTCGCTGCCGAATTTTGTGCAGCAGTTCGAGCGGCGCGGCGTCAAGACATTCTACAACCAGCTTGGATTTGCGCCGAGCGTCCTGGCGAGCGTCCCGGAGACCGAGACGGGATATCGCCGTGACATTCGTCGGAACGCTGTCTTCGCATCATGCCGAGCGCATTCGTTTGCTCGAATATCTCGCGACACGCACCAGCTCAACATCTGGGGCATGGGGATCGAGGAGGTGTCGGAGAAATCGCCGATCCGCGGCTGCTATCGCGGGCAGGCCTGGGGCCGGGAGATGTTTGCGATCTTTCGCCGCTCGCAAATCGTCATCAACCAGCATATCGGGATTGCCGGCGACTTCGCCAACAACATGCGCCTCTATGAAGCGACCGGTTGCGGCGCGACGCTGGTGACCGATCGCAAGGCCAATTTGCACGAATTGTTTGACGTCGGTTCGGAAGTCGTCGATTACGGCGATCCGGCGGAATGCCTGGCGCGGATTGAGGGATTGCTTGAGCGAGCCGTCTCGATGTGCTGAAATCGGCGCGAAGGGCCAGGCGCGGACCTGTAGCGGCCATACCTATGTCCAGCGAACTGCCGAACTCAAGGCAAAGTTCGCCGAATTGCTCAATTGAATGATCCACGTTGCCGTCAGGATGGATCAGTCTTGAGTTCGCTTAAAGATTGGATGGTGCGCCTCGCAGGCCGAGGGGTCGGCCGGGAAAAAGTTCTCGTTGGCCTGCTCGATACTCATTTCCGGATCAAGCACCGGCTTGATTGGGAGCTTTCGCAGGAGGCGCCGCATTTCTACGATTTCCGGAGCGGCGTTTTCGCGCTCGGCTTCGGGGATGCGCCGCCGTCGTCCCATACGCTTGACCGCGCCGCGATGGCACGGGACACGTTCGCTGACGGCGATCGTGTGCTCGACATCGGCTGTGGCGACGGCTTTTTCACCCGCCGCTTCTATTCGGATCGCGCCGGGCGGATCGACGCAATCGATGTCGAGGAGAGCGCGATATCTCATGCCGGGCGCTATCACGCGCATCCCAAGATAACTTACGTGAAATGCGACGCAGTTGCCGAGCCGTTTCCGTCCGACGACCTATGATGCGGTGATCTGGAACGGCGCGATCGGGCATTTTTCGGAAGCCGATACCGCGATCGTGCTTCGAAAAGATTCGCGCCTGCCTCAGCCGTCGGTGTTTTCGCCGGCTCCGAGAGCCTGGGAGTGGAAGGCCACGATCATCATCAGTATTTCGCCGATGAGGCCGCGGTGCAGAGAGCTTTTCGCGCCCTATTTCCGCTATGTCGCGACACGGATCGTGAATTACACCATCGGGACGCAGCGAAATTTCGCACGTCGAGAGGTGTTCTGGCGTTGCTCCGACAGCCGGGAATCGCTTTCGCGCGACGCGTGGAACTGGGCCGGCGCGGCCGCTGAATAATTGCCGATGCGCATCGCGGAATGCAGGAGGATTAATGGGATTAGAGGTCATCACTCACGGTGGGATCCGCTATGCGGAAATCATCCGCGCCGACGTCAAGGTCGAGAAGACGACGTTCTTCTCGCCGGCCGAATCGTCCTTTCAGTTCGGGCTGCTTGGCGCATGAAGCGGGGTTCGTCGAGCCGCCGCATTATCACCGGGAGTTCGAGCGCCCGATCAAGGATCTGCAGCAGATGTTCGTCGTGCAGCGCGGCGTCGTCGGCGTGCAGCTCTTCAGCGACGAAGGCGAGCTGTTGCGCGAGGTCGAGTTGAGGGCGGGCGATGCGATCGTTCTCATCCACGGCGTTCACGCGATCCGTGTCATCGAAGACATGCAATGCATCAGCGTGAAGCAGGGGCCGTTCCTCGGCGATCAATACGACAAGGTGTTCGTGGGTAGCAAAATCATGATCCCGGTTTTCGAGCCTGATTTTGGCGAGGAAGAGATCGCATGCCGTCGTCGCGGCGCTGCGCCGCGGCGAGATCTCGGGATCGTTCGGCACCGCGATCACCGGAATTCGAGGAGGGGTTTGCGGCCTTCAGCGGCTGCCGCTACGGCGTCGCGGTAACCAGCGGAACGACGGCGCTGCATCTTGCGATCGCGGCGCTCGACCTGAAGCCGGGCGACGAGGTCCTGCTCAGCTCGAGCACCAATATCGCCACCGCGCTCGCGATCATCTACGCCAACGCGGTCCCGGTGCCGGTCGATTCCGAGCGGGAGACCTGGAATCTCGATCTCGATCTGATCGAAGGCCTGATCACGCCGCGCACGCGCGCCATCATTCCCGTGCATCTGTTCGGGCATCCGGTCGACATGGATCGGCTGAACCAGATCGCCAAAAAGCACAATCTCGTCGTGATCGAGGATTGCGCGGAAGCGCATGGCGCCAAGTGCCGCGGCCGCGTGGTGGGCAGCTTCGGCGACATGAACTGCTTCAGCTTCTACGCCAACAAGGTCATCACGACCGGCGAGGGCGGCATGGTCGACGACGAACGATGCGGCTCTGGCGGAGCGCTTGCGGCTGTTGCGCAATCTTGCCTTCACGACGCCGCGTTACTGGCATGAACGCGCCGGCTTCAATTTCCGCATGACCGGCTTCCAGGCGGCCTTCGGCGTCGCCCAGCTCAAGAAGATCGATGCGATCATCGAGAAGAAGCGCAGCGTCGCGCGGAAGTATTCGCAGGCGCTGGCCGGCGTTCCCGGATTGCAGTTGCCCGCCGAGAAGGACTGGGCGTTCAACGTCTACTGGATGTATGCGCTCACGGTCGGCCGCGACTATCCGCTGTCGCGCAACCAACTCGCCGCGCATCTGAAGGCGCGCGGCATCGATACGCGCACGTTCTTCTGCCCGATGAACCAGCAGCCCTGTTTGCAGGAACGGCCGGGATACCGCGCGGTCGCTTGCCCCGTCGCGGACGAGATTTGGGAAACCGGTCTCTATCTGCCGTCCAGCACCACGTTGACCGACGCCGAGATTGCGACGGTGTGCGGAGAGATCGCGCACGCCGCGACGGCCGCGAAGGTCTGATCGGAGCAAATCGAAGTGGGAATTTACGACGGCCGTCACGCCGAGCTCTACGATCTCTTCTATGGTGCCAAGCCCTATGCGGCCGAGGCCGGCTATCTGCATGGCCTCTTGCAGCAGTTCTCGAGTACGCCGGTGCGCCGCGTCCTCGACATCGCCTGCGGAACCGGAAGTCATGCGATCGAACTGGAAAAGCTCGGTTACGATATCGTCGGCAGCGATATCTCCGAGGACATGCTGGCCCGCGCCAGGGAAAAGGCGCGAGGCAGTTTCCTCGGCGGTTCGTTTCGAGACGTCAGGATATGCGGACGTCTCGACGTTGCCTCACAGCCGTTCGATGCCGTCTTGTGCTTGTTCGATGCGATCGGGCATGTCCAGACGACGGCCGCGATCAAGCAGGCGTTTGACGCCGTTCACCGTCATCTTCGGGACGATGGTCTGTTCGTGCTGGAATTCTGGCATGCGGCGGCGATGGCCGGTCACCACGATCCGGTGCGCGTGCGCAAGCTTGCCACCGATCGCGGAGAAATCGTGCGGCTCTCCGAGACGACCGTCGACCACGCCTCGCAATGCGCGACGGTCAAGCACACGATCTACGATCTGCGTCGCGACGGCACCTATCAGACCGCGGTCGAGCAGCAGGTGAACAGGTTCTTTTCGTTGCAGGAAATGAGCACGCTGCTGGACGATTGCCGCTTCGACGTGCTTCAACATTATTCCGGCTATACGTCCGATCAGAACCTCTCACCGGATACGTGGCATATCGTGCTCGTCGCCCGCCGGAGAGCCTGAGAATGCGCGTCGGGATTTTGCTGGGGAATAGCGATCCCACGGCGGGGGGCGGCTATACCTTCCAAAAGGAAGTCTTCGACGCGCTGCTCGCGATCGGCGCGCAGTCGCGGCACTCCTTCGTTTTCCTGTGCCATCCCGACACGGCGGCGAAGCTTCCGCCGAGGCCGCTGCCCAATGCCGAAGTCGTCGCGCTCGATGCGGAAGTCGCAGCGCAGCGCGCTGCCCTGTTTGGCAGAAGCAAGCCGGTGCCGAAGGTGCGTACGCTGGATCAGCAGCTTCAGGCCGCCGGTATCGAATTCGTCTGGCAACTCGGCGCGCCCGGCCAGGTGCTGGAAGTGCCCTATATGGTCGTGGTCTGGGATCTCCAGCATCGCCTGCAGCCCTGGTTTCCGGAGGTCTCCGCCAACGGTAACTGGCAGCATCGCGACACCCTTTACACCGCGGTGTTGGGCCGCGCCGCGGCGGTCATCGTCGGCACGCAGGTGGGCAAGCTGGAAGTCGAGCGCTTTTTCAGAGTTGATCCGTCGCGAATCCTGATCATGCCGCATCCGACGCCGCGTTTTGCCGATGCTGCCGTCGAGGCCAGAGCGGCCGGTTCGGGAGAAGTACGGAATAGCGGGGGATTATCTGTTCTACCCCGCGCAGTTCTGGGCGCACAAAAATCACGTCAATCTTCTGCTGGCGCTCAAGCTGCTGCAGAGCCGCTTCGACCGGCCGCTCAGCGTTGCGTTTGTCGGCGCCGATCACGGCAACCTCGCGCATGTGAAGGCGACCGTGGATCGGCTTGGTCTCACCGATCGCGTGCATTTTCTTGGCTTTGTGCCGCGAGAAGATCTGATCGATCTCTACAAGGAGGCTTTCGCGCTGTCTTACGTCACGTTTTTTGGACCGGAGAATTTGCCGCCGCTCGAGGCCTTCGCGCTTGGTTGCCCGGTCATCGCCTCGGATGTTTCCGGTGCCCGCGAGCAGCTCGGGGATGCCGTGCTGTTTGTGGACCCGACCTCGCCCGAACAGATGGCTGAGGCCGTGGTGCGCCTCGCAAGCGAAGACGGGCTTCGCGCGAGGCTGATCGACGCCGGACAGAAAGATCGCAAAAGCCAGAACACCGGAAGGATTTGTCAGCGAAGCGCTGGCATTTCTCGATCGATTTGAGGCGGTTCGCCGTTGTTGGGCCTGATGAAGCAGACCGTTCCCGCGCAAGTCTCGGTCGTGTTGGGCACCTATAACAGGCTGTCGTTTCTCAAGGCGACCATCGCCAGCGTGCGCGCGAGCCAGATCGATGTTCCCTATGAGATCATCGTCGTCGATGGCGGTTCCACCGACGGCACGATCGAGCTGGCTGACCGAGCAGCGCGATATCATCTCGATCGTCCAGCACAATCGCGAGACGGTCGACGGAAGGCCCGGCGCAAGCGCAGCTGGGGCTATTTCATGAATCTCGGCTTCAAATGCGCCGAGGGCCGCTACATCTGCCTGATCAGCGACAACTCGGTCGATTCATCCCGACACGCTGGCGAATGGCGTGCGTCATTTCGAGCGTGAGGTCGCGTGCTGGGCGCCGGCTCGGGGCCTGGCGTTCTACTGGCGCTCGTGGCCGGAGGAGAAGCAGTACCGCGTCAGCTCGACGCTCGGCAACAAGACGATGGTCAATCACGGGCTGTTTTTGCGGGAGGCGGTTGAGCAGCGTCGGCTGGATCGATGACAAGCGTTACGATTTCTACTGCGCCGACGGCGATCTTGCGCTCAAGATCTGGCATGCCGGATATGAAATCGTTGCTTGCAGCGATGCGCTGCTGGAGCATTTCGAGCGCGTCGATCCCGCCATACGTCAGCAGAATCTCACCGGACTGAACACCGATTGGTCCCGTTATCTCGATCGTTGGACGGGCATCTATTACGATCCGGCCAAGCCTCGCATCGGGGAGTGGACCTCGCTCGAAGGCGTTCCGGTGCGCGATGCCGATCATCTCTTTCCGGCGGGCGCAGCCGGGAGAGCCAAGGTCTCACCCGCCCGGCGGTTGACTTCGCTGACGAAGCGTTTCGGCAAACGGCTCTTGCGTTGAGCTGGACGAGGATCGCCATGCAATCAATCGGCAAGAGGATCGGCTCGATGAGCCTCGTTGATCAGGTCATGAAGGTTGCGCGAGCGTCGGCCAGGACGCGCAGCGGAGCCGGCATTGTCGCAGCGATTGAGGGATTGGCGCAGGACCGAGCGGCTGTCTGCGGAATTTTCTGGTGCTGCCGAGAGTCCGAGCGCTCCAAGATCCTCTCCGCCGACCAGGGGCAATATGTCGTCGGCACCAAAAACGCCGCGACGCGCGATGCATGGGTTGCCCAGGCACTGGCCGCGTTGCCGCCGGGCGCGCGCCTGCTCGATGCCGGCGCGGGCGAATGCCAGTACAAGAAGCATTGCGGCCATCTGAAATACGTCGCGCAGGACATTGCCGTTTATGACGGCAAGGGCGACACCGGTTTGCAGACCGGAAGCTGGGACTTCTCCCAGATCGATATCGTCTCCGACATCCTGGATATTCCCGAGCCGGACGCCTCATTCGACGCTGTGCTCTGCACCGAAGTGCTGGAGCATCTGCCGGACCCGGTTCGCGCGCTCGACGAAATGGCGCGCCTGCTGCGGCCGGGCGGCATGTTCATTATTACCGCGCCGTTCTGGAGCCTGACGCATTTCGCGCCTTATCACTACGCCACCGGCTTCAATCGCTATTTCTACGAATTTCACCTTGGGCGGCTCGGCTTCGACATCGTCGAGATGATCCCGAACGGCAACTTCTTCGAATGCGTGGGCCAGGAGCTGCGTCGCGTGACCGACATGGCGCAACGATTTGCCGGAGGCGATAAACCGACCTCGCTTGAGCTTCATGCGACCCAGATCGTGCTCGGCGATGGTCGAGCGGATGTCGGCTCGCGATACCGGCAGTCCGGAAATGCTGCATTTCGATTGTCAGGTGCGCGCCGTGAAGCGCGCAGAACGCCTGATCGCTGATTTTGAGTAGAGTGGGACAGAACGTGGCGGATTCTCCGGGCAGTCCAAGGACAAGATCGCGGAGACGAATGTCCGCAGCGCGCTGCTGGCTAGGTTCCGAGCGAGCTCCGGCTGTTCGTGGACATGTTGCGCCGCAGGCCCTATCTGAAGCGTGTGCTCGCCGACCGCTACTGGCTCGAGGAAGCTCTGGAGCACAAGGACGAGGTGATTTCGCTTCCTCAACAGCCGAGCAGCGCAAAGAGGCGTTTGCGCGTATTTCGCGAAGAGTTCGATCGGTTCGCCGGCATTGGCCGGTGACGCTCCGCGCCTCCAGGTCAGCCTGGAGGATATCAATCCACAGCTGTCGGATCGCGCCAGCGTCACCCCGATCGACCGGCACTATACCTATCATCCGGCCTGGGCGGCGCGGGTGCTGGCAAAGACGCGGCCGAACAAGCACGTCGATATTTCCTCGATCGTGAATTTTTGCGCGGTCGTCTCGGCATTCGTTCCGGTCGAGTTTTACGATTTTCGTCCCGCGCCGGTCGAACTCGATGGGCTCTACACCGGCGCCGCCGACCTGACGCGGCTGCATTTTCCGAGCGACAGCATCGCCTCGCTGTCCTGCATGCATGTGATCGAACATATCGGTCTTGGCCGCTACGGGGATCCGCTCGATCCCGACGGCGACCTGAAGGCGATCGGCGAGCTCGTCCGCGTTCTGGCGCCCGGCGGGGATCTGCTGGTCGCAACGCCGGTGGGGCGTCCGCGGGTGGCGTTCAACGCCCACAGGGTTTACGATCACGAGGCATTCGCGCGTTATTTCGCGCCGCTCGAACTCGTCGAGTTCGCGCTTATCGAAGAGCAGCGGTGAGGGCGGGCTGATCGTGGCGCCGCCGCCGGAGCGCGTGCGGGCGGAATCCTATGCTTGCGGCTGCTTCTGGTTTCGCAAGCCGAAGGTGGAAAAGGCGCAGGTCTGCCGATCCCGGCGTGCATCAGATCTATCGAGAGCCTTTTCAGAGGCAGGTGATGATCGTGAAAGTCGTCATTCTTGCGGGTGGCATGGGCACCCGGATTGCGGAAGAGAGCGCCACGCGGCCGAAGCCGATGATCGAGATCGGCGGGCGGCCGATTCTGTGGCACATCATGAAGCTCTATGCGCATCACGGACTTTCTGAATTCGTGGTCTGCCTTGGCTACAAAGGCTACATGATCAAAGAGTATTTCATGAATTTTGTGCTGCATCACTCCGACGTCACCATCGACGCCGCGAAGAACAGCATCACCTATCATCAGAGCTACGCCGAGCCGTGGACCATCACGCTGGTCGACACGGGGGAGACACGCTGACCGGTGGTCGGCTGAAGCGGGTGCGCAACTATCTCGATCCGAAGGAGCCGTTCTGCTTCACCTATGGCGACGGCCTTTCGGATATCGATATCGCGGCTTCGATCGCGTTCCATCGCAGCCACGGCAAGCTCGCGACGGTCTCGGCGGTCCGTCCGCCCGGCCGTTACGGCGCGCTCGAACTCGACGGCGCGATGGTGAAGTCGTTCGTCGAAAAGCCGCCGGGTGATAACGCCCTTATCAACGGCGGCTTCTTTGTGCTCGATCCGCCGGTGATCGACCGGATCGAAGGCGACGACACCTCCTGGGAGGCCGCGCCGCTGGAAGCGCTCGCACGTGATGCCCAGCTCGCGGCTTATCGCCATTCCGGCTTCTGGCAGCCGATGGACACGTTGCGCGACAAGATGCATCTCGAAAACCTGTGGCAATCAGGCCATGCGCCTTGGCGCGTATGGGCGTGAGCTGCACTTGACGCGGTCACTATCTTCGGCAGCGCGCGAGGCGCGCGATGAGTTCGAATCCCACGGTCAGCGTCGTGCTTTCGGTGCGCAACGGCGGAACGGACTTGCCTCAGGCGCTCGATAGCGATCCTGAAGCAGTCTTTCGCTGATTTCGAACTGATCGCCATCAACAACGGCTCGACCGACGGCACGCGCGAGTTTCTCGATCAGATCGCCGATCCCAGGGTGCGGGTCTATCATCAGGAAGATATGGGTCTCGCGGCTGCGCTCAACCGCGGCATTTCGCTGGCGCGAGGGCGCTATATCGCCAGGCAGGACCATGACGATCTTGCCGATCCGAGCCGGATCGCGAAGCAGGTCGCGTTTCTCGACGCGCACCCGGACCACGCCTTGGTCGGTACGCGCGCCGAGATATGGCTCGGCGATACGCCGAGCGGCCGCTTTCACGATCATCCGACCGAAGACGAAATCCTGCAATTCGATCTCCTGTTCAATAATCCCTTCGTGCATTCCTCGGTGATGATGCGGAAGTCGGCGCTTGACCAGCGTCGGCGGTTACACCACCGATCCGGCGCGGCAGCCGCCCGAAGATTATGAGTTGTGGTCGCGCATCGCCCGGCATTATCGCGTGGCCAATCTGCCCGAACGGTTGACGGTATATCGCGAGGTTCCCTCCAGCATGTCGCGCGCCGGTGCCCAGCCATTTCTGGAGAGGCTCGTGACCATTTCTTCAGAAAACCTGGCGCATGCGACCGGTGCAGCGGCGCCGCAAGCAGGTTCACGTCGACATCGCCGCGCTCATTCATGGCGCGCAGGCGCGGGTTTCCCGCAAGCCTGAAGTCGACGCCATGTACGCTGTCATCGCGGAGGCCGGACGAAGGATCAGTGGCGGCAAGCCGCGTCCGGAACTCGCGCAGAGAATTGCGAGTGCTCAGGCTCGGGTCCGGCATCAACTCATCCTGCGTCAGCCGGCTTTGGGCTGGCGTGGCGCGCGGCGCGTGCCGTCCGCGGGCGCCTGCGCCGCCTGATGCCGGCCGCGCGGTAAGGATTGCGATGAAGCTTCTCCTCTGCTGTGAAAGCTATTGGCCGCATCGCGGAGGGGTGCAGGAGGTCATGCGCCAGATTGCCGAGCGGATGGCGGCTCGCGGGCATGATGTCAGTGTGGCGACGCGCGTCCATCCTGATCGCAAGATCGGACGTTCACAATGGCGTCCGGATCCATGCGTTCGACATCACCGGAAACCTTGTCACCGGCATTCGCGGCGAGGTCGATCGATACCGCAAGTTCCTCACCGACTTCGACGGCGACGCGATTCTGATCAAGGCCGCGCAGCAATGGAGTTTCGATGCGCTCTGGCCAGTGGTGGACCAGATCAAGGCGCGGAAGGTTTTCGTTCCTTGCGGTTTCTCGGGTCTCTACGAGCCCTCGTTCAAGGAATATTTCCGGCAGCTTCCGGACATCTTGCGCAAGTTCGATCATCTTATCTTCTACGCGGAGCACTACCGCGACATCGATTTCGCCCGGGCGAACGGGATCACGCACTTCTCGATCATTCCCAATGGCGCCAGCGAGGTCGAATTTGGACGCGAGACCCGCCAGGACGGGCGGCTTCGCAAGGAGCTTGGTATTCCGGCAACCGATCTGGTGTTGCTGACCGTTGGCGCGCCAATCAACGCCAAGGGGCATGAGACTGTTGAGAAGGCTTTCGCGCAGGTCGATCTCGGCGGCCGCGGCGCAACCTTGATCCTCAATGGCAACTGGCCGCGCCAAACGGTTTTCGGTCGAGTCATTTCCAGCCGACATTGCTGCGACGGCTTAGACAATCTTGAATCGTTCAACGGGGCATTCGAGTTGTTTCGGGAGCTCGGCGTCGAGGGCGGTTGTCGAGCCGCCTGTTTCCGAAGCCGCCGGACCGGCGAAGCGCAATTGGAAGGAGTCACCTCGAAATCGGCCAGTCGAAAGCGGCGACTGCGTCGCCGACGGTTCTCTCGCGCCAGCTGCAAAAGACCGTGCTTCGCCTCGACCTGCCGCGCGAAAAGGTCGTCGACGCTTTCTTCGAGGCGGATCTGTTCGTCTTTGCCTCCAAGGTCGAGTATTCGCCGCTCGTGCTGTTCGAATCCGCCGCGGCGGGAACGCCGTTCCTGACCGTGCCGGTCGGCAATGCAGGCAGAGATCGTGCGCTGGACCGGCGGCGGTTGGCTGTGCCCGGCCGAAGTCGACGATCGCGGTTATACCAAGGTATCGCCAGCGGTCTTGGCGCGGGAAATGGAAAAGGGTATCCGTTCTCCGGACTACTCTTCGCAAGCTCGGCGCGGCAGGCCGGCAAGCGCTGGCTCGATCGATTTACCTGGGCGAAGATCGCCAAATCCTACGAGCGCATACTGCGCGGCGAAACGGTGATTTCGCCGATGCGATCGGATGCGGTTGAAGGAGCCGTCGGTGGGTGAGTTGGATCGGAAATCGTGCGCCGGGCGGCTGCGATGTCTTTGATCGGCGCTATTTGCGGAAGTGGAGCGTATGACCGCTAATTCTCCTTTGCTGGATTTCGAGGTGCCCTTGCAGGGCAAGCGCGTCCTCGTCACCGGCCATACCGGCTTTACCGGGGGCTGGCTCGTGAGCTGGCTCAAGCTGATCGGCTGCGACGTGGCCGGGCTTGCGCTTGCGCCTGCGACCGAACCGAGCCTGTTCGCCGCCGCCGATATCGCCGACGGCATCGCATCGACCCTCGGCGATATCCGCGATTTCGCGATCGTTCGAAGCGCTGTCGAGCGGCATCGGCCATCGGTCATCATTCACCTTGCCGCGCAGCCTCTGGTTTCGAAATCCTTTGCCGATCCGATCGAGACCTTTGCCACCAATGCGCTGGGCACCGCGCATGTGCTCGAGGCCGCGCGGCTCACGCCCGACGTCAAGGCCGTCGTCTGCATCACCACCGACAAGGTTTATCGCGATCAGGATTGGGTGCGGGGCTATCGCGAGCAAGACCCGCTCGGCGGCAAGGATCCCTACAGCGCCTCCAAGGCCTGCGCCGAACTGGTGGCGGCTTCCTATCGCGCGACGCTGGCCGAGCGCGGCAACGGCGTGCTGATCGCGAATGCCCGCGGCGGCAACATCATCGGCGGCGGCGACTGGTCGGCCGACCGGATCGTGCCGGATTTCGTCCGGGCGGTGACGGCGCGCCAGCCGATTAACTTGCGCAATCCGGCCGCCGTGCGTCCATGGCAGCATGTGATGGCGCTGGTTCACGGCTATCTGGTGCTGGCGCGCGCGTCTGTTGAGCGGAGATCGCATCGCTGCCGACAACTGGAATTTCGGTCCCGGCGATGAGGCCGCCCGTACCGTCGGCGATCTGGTCGAGCAGCTCTCGACGGTCTGGACCAGGCCGAAAGTCACCTATGCGCCCGGTAGTTTTCCGGAGACGCGCTTCCTGCATCTCGACAGCACGAAGGCCCGGACGCAGCTCGGCTGGATACCGCCGTTATCGTTTGCCGACACGGTCGAACTGACGGCCAACTGGTATCGGGATTTTGCCGCGAGTCCCGATCAGGCCGCGCAAATCACCGCCTCGCAGATCGAGCAATACCGCCAAGCCGTGAGGACCCATGTCGGCCGCTAATGCGCTCGTCACCGGCGCCACCGGGTTCGTCGGGGTTCATCTTGTTGCGCGGCTGTTGTCCGACGGGTGCCGCGTCACCGTGCTGGCGAGATCGTCAAGTGTGCTGCCGGCAGAGTGGCGCGACCGCGTTCGTGTCATTACTTGCGATGAATTCAGCGAACGGCATTTGCGGCAGCTTCTGGACAGGCCGTTCGAAGCGATTTTTCATCTTGCCGCCTACGGCGTGAAGCCGAACCAGCGCGACGTCGACGAGATCGTGCGGATCAATATGGAAATGCCGGCTGCGCTGGCGCGGCTATGCGGCGAATGGCGTGCGCGCATGGTGATGACGGGCACTTTTTCGGAGTACCGCAGTCCGTCAAGCCGGGAACTGGTTCCGGAAGATTCGCCGCTGGAGCAGGGCAAGCTCTACGGTTCGTCAAAGGCTGCCGGCGGTTTGATGGCGGGCGCGATCGCCCAAAGCGGCGGCGCCGGGTTTCGTCTCTTGCGCCTTTTCAAGGTCTATGGTGCCGGTGAGGCGCCGCATCGGCTGCTGCCGGCGCTGGTCAGCGGCCTCGCCAAACACGAGCGCGTGGCGATCTCGGCCGGCACGCAGGTGCTCGACTTTGTTTATATCGACGATGTCATCGAGGCGATGGTGCGCGCCGACGCGCATTGTCGCGAGAAGGGCGGCATCGCTACCTGGAACGTCGCCACCGGCCGCGCGCATTCGGTTCGGGAATTCGCCGAGCAGGTCGCAGCGGCGATGAATGCCGATGCCTCTCTGCTCGATTTCGGCGCCGATCGCCATGCGCAAGGATGACGAGCCGTGGCTGGTCGGCTCGCCCGATCGGCTGCGTTCGGAACTCGGCTGGCAGCCGTCGATCGGACTTGAAGACGGCGTTCGTGCCGCGGTCGCAGCACTTCGCCAGCGGCAGGCTCAGGAATAGTTGACGTGATTACGGTGTCGCTGATCGGCGGGCTGGGAAACCAGATGTTCCAGTATGCGGCCGGCAAGGCGCTGGCCGAGCGTCACGGGGTTCCTCTTGCGCTCGATATCAGCGGCTTTCGCAGGATTATGCGATACTCCGCGTCCGTTCCTGCTCGACCGTCTGCTGCGTGCCGGAAGCGATCGCTTCGACGTGAGCTCGAACCTGCCGAGAGACCCGAAGAAAATTTTGCGCGCGCCAAATGGAAGGCGCGGATTGATCGCCTGCTCGGAAAGGCCGGCCTGCCGAAGCTGGCATCGTCGCCAAACGAATATCGCGAGCCGCATTTCCACTACGATCCGGCCTTTGAGGCGCTGGGCCCGAGGATTTCGCTGTTCGGATATTTCCAGAGCGAGCGCTACTTCAATTCGATTGCGGGAAACTTGCGCGACTGGTTTTCTCCGCGCGAACCGTTGGGCGACGCCGCCGCCGCCGCGCTCAAGCGGATCGAAACCAGCCGCCTGCCGGTCTCCGTGCACGTTCGCCGTGGCGATTATCTCAAACCCGGCACGCACGAGGTCCACGGAATTCTCGGAGAATCCTTTTATCGCCAGGTGTTCGACCGCCTGGAAAGCATGATCGGCCACGAAGCCGAGATTTTCATATTTTCGGACGATCCCGCGGCGGCGGAGCAGGTGCTGGGTTTTATTCCCGGCTCACGCTTGAATCATGTCCGCGGCGATCCGGAGCGTCCCTGGGAAGACATGGCGCTGATGGCGCGCTGCCGGCATCATGTGATTGCCAATAGCTCCTTCAGCTGGTGGGGCGCGTGGTTGAATCCGTCGCCCGACAAGATCGTCGTCGCGCCGCGCGCCTGGTTCGTGGCAACGGAATTGAGCAAGCGAAATACAAGCGACCTTTATCCGGCCGGCTGGATTTTGGTCTGACCGTTCGCAGCAATAATATTTAGAGATTGCAAGGGAGTATCACCGTGGCTTTTCCGGCAGCCCGCTCGATTATCCGCAAATTCCGCAGCAAGACGCAGCAGTTGGCGGGCGCATGGCCCGATCCCGTTCCCAATCCGACCGCCTCGGAGTTCGAGGTCGATCTCTGGACGCTGTCGCGCTTTCTGCTGGAGAAGGTCGTGCCGGTCGTGGGGACGCACCCCTATCCGTTGAACGAATTGCTGCTGATGACCGCCGCTGCGTGCCGGCTCCGGCCGTCGGTGGTGTTCGATTGGGGCACGCATATCGGCTCGTCGGCCCGGATCTTTTACGAATGCAGCAAGGCGTTCAAACTCGGTTACGAAATTCATTCGGTTGACCTGCCGCCGGACGCAAGCCATGTCGAGCACCCCGGTCGAGGAGCATGGCCGGCTGGTCGGGGCTTTGCCGGGGTTCATCTGCATCGCGGCAACGGCGTGGAAGTCGCGCTCGAGCAGTGGCGAAAGCTCGGTTGCCCTAAACGGCCGTTATTCTTTGTCGACGGAGATCACGCTTACGAATTGGTCCGTGACGAGCTGAATCAGATCTGTTTCGACCGTGCCGGATGCGAGCGCGCTGGCGCATGACACGTTTTTTCAGTCCGCGGAATCGAATTACAATGTTGGCCCTGCGCGCGCGATCGATGAGATCGTCGGAAAATTCCCGGGGCGTTTCCGTGTCGTCAAGTCCGGCCTTGGTCTGCCCGGCATGACCCTGCTGGCCGCTATGTGATGCGCGCCGCAACCGGATCTCGCCGATCCCGATTTGCAGATGAGTAGCGCGGATCGGCGCCCCGTCGTGTCGGTCATCATGTCGATGCGTAACAGCGCATCGGACGGATACCTTGGTTTCCGGATGGGCCTGGGCGGCCTCGCGGCTGAGCATCCGAACTACATCAGCATGCCGGGGATGCATGGCAGCTACGCGTCCAACATGGGCATGTCGGGCGCGGATTTGCTGATCGCTCTCGGTGTCCGCTTTGACGATCGCGTGACTGGCCGGCTGGCGGCATTCGCACCGCATGCCAAGGTGATCCACGTGGATATTGATCCCGCGGAAATCGGCAAGAACCGCGCGGCCGATCTGCCGATCGTGGGCGACGTGAAGCGAGTGCTCGAAAAGCTGAACAAAGTTCTGCTCGAACTGGCACCGCAAGCCCAAGAACAGAATGCGCCGGCGCGCGCCGATTGGCGGCGGCAGATTCGCGACTGGAAGACCGAGCATCCGCTGGACGCCGGACGTGTCCACCAGCGAGATCAAACCGCAGCATGTGATGCGTGAAATCGACCGGCTCTCGGGCGGCCAGGCCATCGTCACATCCGACGTCGGCCAGCACCAGATGTGGGCGGCGCAGTTCATTCGTTTTAACTCGCCGCGTCTGTGGATCAACTCGGGCGGCTTGGGCGCGATGGGTTTTGGCTTGCCCGCCGCCATCGGAGCGCAATTCGCGCGGCCCGATAAGCTGGTGTTCTCAATCGTGGGCGACGGCGGCTTCCAGATGTCGATTCCCGAGCTTGCCACCATCGTGAACCACGCCTTGCCGATCAAGATCGTGATTGTCAATAACGGCTATTTGGGAATGATCCGGCAGTGGCAGGAGCTGTTCTATAACAACCGAATTTCCCAGGCTGAGCTGAACTCCTTCCCGGACGCCGAGAAGCTGGCCGCGGCCTACGGATTCAAGGGCCGGACCATCGATGGCGCGCATCAGCTCGCCGGGGCGCTGGAGGAAGCAGTGCGCGAGCCTGGTCCATACCTCTTGAATGTGCGCGTGGCGCCGTATGAGAACGTCTACCCCATGGTGCCTGCAGGCGGCGCGATCAACGAGATGGTGCTGGGACCACCCCAACCGGTGGAGGCGTAGGAACGGAACCATGCTGCAACTGATTTCACTGTTGACGGAGAACAAGCCGGGGGCGCTGATGCGCATCACCGGGCTTTTAAGCGCGCGCGGTTATAACATCGAGAGCCTGACAGTCGCGCGCACGCTGGACCCGACGCTTTCGCGAATGACGATCGTGGTGGACATCGAGCCGCAACTGCGCTCACAAGTGATCAAGCAGATGAACAAGCTGGTGAACGTGCTGCAGGCATCCGACCTGACCGATTCGCCGGCCGTTAAACGCGAGATGGCGTTACTGCGCGTACGCGCGCCACTGGCCAGCCGCACCGCGATTCTCAAAGAGGCGGAGATCTTCGGCGCACGCGTGGTGGATTCGTCCACCGAAGGTTTTGCATTGGAAGTGACGGGCGATTCCGAGAAGCTGGACGAATTCCTGGACGTGATGCGCAGCTATGGCGAAATTGAAGTGACGCGCTCGGGGGCGCTTGCGATTTCGCTCGAGGCCAAGAAGCTGCGCCTGGCGCCGCCCGTTCCGCGAAATGCGGGCGTTGAGGAAACCGACGAAAAATTGGAAACGAAACACTAAGGAAGATTCTAGAAACCATGGCGAAACGATATTACGAAAAAGATGGCAATCTGAGCCGGCTGCAAGGGAAGACCGTGACAATTATCGGTTACGGAAGCCAAGGGCACGCCCACGCGCTGAATCTGCGCGACAGCGGCGTCAACGTTACCGTGGGTCTGCACACGGGCAGCAAGAGCGCGGCTAAAGCAGCGGCGGTAGGGCTGAAGGTGCTTAGCGTTGCGGATGCCATCAAAGGCGCGGACGTCGCAATGATCCTGGTTCCGGATCATATTCAAGGCGATTTGTATAACAACGAGATTGCGCCGAATCTCGCCGCCAGGCAAGACCTTGATGTTCGCGCACGGCTTCAGCATTCACTTCGGACAAATCAAGCCGCCCGCGAACGTGGACGTTTCGATGATCGCGCCCAAGGCTCCCGGCCATCGCGTGCGCGAACTGTACACCGAAGGAGTGGGCGTTCCGGCTCTGGTCGCCGTCCATCAGAATGCTTCCGGCAATGCGCTGCAAAACGCTCTGGCCTATGCGCTCGCGTTGGGATGCATTGAAAGCTGGCGTCATCGAGACCACCTTCAAGGAAGAGACCGAGAGCGACCTGTTCGGCGAACAGTCGGTGCTGTGCGGCGGCGTCAGCGAGCTGATCCGGGCGGGCTTTGAAACACTGGTGGAAGCGGGCTACGCGCCTGAGATCGCCTATTTCGAGTGCCTGCACGAATTGAAGTTGATTGTCGATCTGATCTACGAAGGTGGCCTCGGCTACATGCGCTACTCGATTTCCGACACGGCTGAGTACGGCGATTACACGCGCGGAACGCGCACTCGTAACCAGCGAGACGCGCAAGGAAATGAAGAAGATTCTCTCCGAGATCCAGTCCGGCCAGTTCGCCAAGGAGTGGATCGAAGAAAACAAGACCGGCCGCCACAAATTCCTCGCGATGCGGGAAGCGGCGCACGATCAGCCGATCGAGCGCGTGGGCAGGGAACTCCGGCAGATGATGACGTTCCTAAAGAAAAAGAAGGAGGAGGGCGTACCGCAAGAGCAAGAAGCCGCCGCGGTCACCAAGTAGTCCATGCGCATTCAAACTTTCGATACAACGCTCCGGGACGGCACTCAGGGCGAGGCCGTCTCATTCTCCGTCGACGACAAACTCATCATCGCGCAGAAGCTGGACGAGCTGGGTATCGACTATATTGAGGGCGGCTGGCCCAACTCCAATCCGAAGGACAAGGAGTTTTTCAAACGCGCGCAGGATGTCAAGTTCAAGCACGCGCGGCTGACGGCGTTCGGATCCACGCGCTTCGCGAAGAACGCGGTGGAACAGGATCCGAACGTGCGGGCTCTGCTGGACGCGGAGACTCCGGCCATCTCCATTTTCGGCAAGAGCTGGGATCTGCACGTCCATCGGGCGCTGGGCATCGACGAAGACCAGAATCTGAAGCTGATCGGGGAAACCGTAAAATACCTGAAAGACCACGGCCGCGAAGTGGTCTACGACGCCGAGCACTTCTTCGATGGCTATAACGCCAACGCCGAGTTCGCGCTGCGCACGCTGGAAGCCGCGAAAAAGGCGGGCGCCGATGTGCTTTGCCTGTGCGATACCAACGGCGGCAACCTCACGCACCGGATCGTGGAAGTGGTCTCGGAAGTCCGCAAACGATTCGATGGCGTAATCGGCATCCACACGCACAACGATTGCGATGTCGCGGTGGCCAATACGATCGCCGCGGTGGAAGTCCGGCTGCACGCATGTGCAAGGCTGCATGAATGGCTATGGCGAGCGCTGCGGCAATGCGAACCTGGTGTCGATTATCGCGAACCTGGAACTGAAGCTCGGCCACACCACCATCGGACGCGAGAATCTGCAAACACTGAGCACGGTGGCGCGCTACGTCGCCGAAGCTCGCGAATCTGCCGATGCGCAACGATCAGCCCTATGTCGGCCACAGCGCGTTTGCCCACAAGGGCGGCGTGCACGTCAGCGCGGTGCTGAAGGATTCCGCGACATACGAACACGTGAAACCGGAGACCATCGGCAACCGGCAGCGCGTGCTGCTCAGCGATCTGTCCGGCCGCGGCAACGTGCTCTACAAACTGAAGCAGCACGGGTTGGCCGAGCGTCTGGATGCCGATGCGCGGCGGCAATTGCTGGAACGCATCAAGGATCTGGAACATCAGGGCTACGAACTGGAGGCGGCCGAAGGCACCTTCGAGCTGCTGGTCCGCGAGGCGCTGCATCCCGGCTGGAGCGTGTTCGAAGTGGTGAACTACGACGTCACCACGCGGCTGGTGGGCGGAACGACGGCGACCGTGACGCTGCGCATCCAAGACAGCGTTCACACCGCCAGCGCCACCGGGCAAGGTCCCATGAATGCCCTGGATCTGTGCCTGCGCCAGTGCCTCTCCAATGTTTATCCGCAGGTGAAGAACGTCCGGCTGACCGACTACAAAGTCCGCGTGCTGGAGCCCAAGAAGGGCACGGCCGCGAAGGTTCGCGTGCTGGTGGAATGGTCCGATCATCGCCGGAGCTGGGCGACCGTCGGCGTTTCCGACAACGTGATCGAAGCGAGCTGGGGCGCGCTGGTGGACGCCATCCGCCTGGAGCTCATGCGCCTGACCGAGCAAGACGAAAATGTCGACAAAGTTGTGGAAGACTACTGCTGGGGCGTCTAGAGCCGGATCAAGCCAGGCAGTGCAACCCTACGCGCTAGAATGGTAGCGATGGCGGCGACCACCCTCCTAACGTCCGATCAGTTCCTGGCGATGCCCGAGGAATTCGACCAACACGGGAATCGGATCAAAGACGAATTGATTGGAGGCGAAGTCGTCAAGATGCCGCCCGCTTCCTTATTGCACGACCTGATCAAGAATCGAATCCATGAGCTGCTGATGGATTATCTTCGCGCGAATCCCCAGCTAGGTTTGAAGTCCTTAGTGGAGATTGGAACGCAGGTGAGCGACGCTGATGCGTTCATTCCTGACGTCTCCGTGGTGAAGCGTAGCCTCTGACCCGGCACGGCCAGGGTCTTCCAAGGATCGCCAGACCTCGCTATTGAGGTCGTTTATCCGAGTGACACTGCGAAGCATCTCGAACGCAAAGTCGACACGTATTTGCAAGCCGGAGCAAAATGCGTTTGGATCGTCTTTCCAGAAGCCCGCTCGGTGACGATTCATACTTGTGAATCGGTTCGCAAATTGAAAGCCGATCAGCTCGTCCACGATCCGCTTCTGCCCGGTTTCTCCACACCCGTGGCCGCGTTTTTCGAGCTCACCTAGGCCATCCGCGCCGATGCGCCACTTCTTCACTAAGTCCATTCCGCCGTTTTCGCGTGTGCTCCTGATCGAGAGCGGCAGCCGCGACCTGTTCGAAAAGCTGCTGCCGGTTTTCTACCGCAATTATCCCGAAATGACGTGCGATCTGGTGACCTGTTACGCGGGCGCTCCGAAAAGCTTTCGCCCGGAACGGGGCGCGATCTATCGCGTCACCGATTATCCCGACAGCCACTCGCGGCAGCGCCTCTACAACGAACTCGGCGGAAATCGTTACGTCGTTCTGGGCGTCATTTGCTCGGCCGAGCCCATCATGACCAAATGGAAATGGGCGCTGGCTGCGCGGCTTCCCGGCAAGGTGTTCGTGCTGAACGAAAATGGTGACTACTTTTGGCTCGACCATGGGCATCTCGCTCAGATTCGCTATTTCATTTTGTTTCGCGCCGGTCTTACCGGTTCGGGAGCGGTGCGCACGCTGGCGCGAGTGGTCTTATTCCCGTTCAGCCTGCTATACCTGATCTTGTACGCAATCGCTGTTCATTTCCGAAGGAGTCTACGAACATTATGAAGGCAGTCTATGTTGAACAGCCCGGCGGTGTCGAGAACCTGAAGTACGCGGACATTCCGAAACCCTCGCCCGGCCCCGGCCAGGCGCTCGTCAAGATTGTCGCGTCAGGCGTCAACTATATCGACATCGTATTTTCGCAAGGGAGTTTATCCGGCTCCTCCGCCGATTGTGTTGGGCAGCGAAGGTGCGGGAACCGTGGAAGCCATTGGCCCGGAAGTCACGAATGTCGCTCCCGGCGATCGGGTGGCGTACGCGATGGCGCGTGGTTCCTATGCTGAATACGCAGTGGTGCCCGCCTGGCAACTGGTGAAGATCCCCGCAGCCGTTGATTTTCAAACCGCCGCGGCAGCCATGCTGCAAGGCATGACCGCGCATTACCTGACGCACTCCACGTATCCGTTGAAGCCGGGCGATTCGTGCTCTGATCCATGCCGCAGCTGGCGGCACGGGTCGATTGATTGTGCAAATGGCGAAGTTGCTTGGTGCGCATGTGGTCGGGACCGTCGGTGATGAGGAGAAAGCCAAACAAGCCAAGGATTGCGGCGCCGACGAAGTGATCATCTACACCAAAGAGGACTTTACGGACAAGGCCAAAGGTATGCACGTGGTTTATGACTCCGTGGGTCAGTCGACCTTTATGAAAAGCCTGGATTGCCTGCGCCCACGCGGCATGATGGTGAGCTTTGGCAATTCCAGTGGAGTAGTGACGGACTTCGCTCCGCTGGTTCTGAGCCAGAAGGGCTCACTCTATCTGACTCGGCCGACGCTCCTGAACTATACCGCCACTGCGGAGGAATTGGATTGGCGCGCCAGCGATGTCTTTAACTGGATCGGCCAAGGCAAGCTGAAGGTGCACATCCACAAGGTGTATCCGCTTGCGGACGCCGGCCAAGCGCATCGCGATCTCGAAGGCCGCAAGACCACCGGAAAGTTGCTGCTGAGTGTTGGCTAACGGCTCAGTGTCGACTGATCTCAAGGCGCCGGCTGATCGCGCCATTCCATTTGCCGAGCTGAAGATCGACGCGCTACTGGTCTCGGCGCCTCCGAACGTTCGCTATCTAAGCGGCTTCACTGGCGACAATGGACTGCTATTGCTGACTCCCCATTCGCAAACGCTGTTCACCGATCCGCGATTCACGATTCAAGCCGCGGAAGAATGCACGTGCGAAGTAAAAACAGTCACCAAAACTCCACTCGATCAAGCGGCAATCCAAACGATTCGCAAACACCGCTGGAAGCGCATCGGTTTTGAAGCCTCGCGCATGCTGTACGAAACGCATCAGCGGCTGGACGAATCGTTGCCAAAGGGCGTGAGACTTAAGCCCATCGGACCGGTGGTCGAAAAACTGCGCATGATCAAGTCCGACGCCGAGATCGCGCGGATTCGGCGTAGCGTGTTGACAAACTCGGAGGCGTTCGAAAAAGCCACGCGGTCTATCGGGCTAGGCGTCCGGGAATCTGCAATTGCGGCGGAGCTGGAATACCAGATGCGGAGGCTGGGAGCGGAGAAGGCCGCATTCGAAACCATCGTTGCGATCGGATCGCGATCGGCGCTGCCGCACGCGCAGCCCACGGCGCGGAAACTCGCGAACGATGAATTACTATTAGTTGATATGGGCGCGTGCCAGGACGGATACATGAGCGACATGACGCGCGTATTGTTTTTTGGCCGGCCCAGCCGCCGCCTGCGTGGGATGTACAACGCGGTTTTGAAGGCCCAGCTCGCGGCGATCGATGCGGTGCGCCCCGGAATCACAGCGGCGCAGGTGGATCGCGCGGCACGCCGCGTGCTTGAAACCGAGGGTCTGGGAAAAGAGTTCGTGCATTCCACAGGCCACGGCTTGGGGCTTGAAATTCACGAAGGGCCGCGTCTGGGGCGCCGCGACAAAACGAAACTCGAAGCCGGCATGGCGATTACAATTGAGCCGGGCGCATACATCCGCGACTTCGGAGGAATTCGGATCGAGGACACTGTATTGGTGACCAAGAATGGCTGCGAGGTTCTTACGCCGACCTCGAAGGAGCTAAGACTTCTCTAGAATGTCGAACGACGAGATAAAAGAGCTGATCCAGCTGGTGGTGGAAAGCGGCATCGCGGAGTTGGAGCTACAGCGTGGCGAGGATCGTGTCCGTATTCGCCGGACGCTTGAGACGGCAATAGCTTCGGCGCCGGGAACCGTGGTCGAGAGCGCTCAGCCCGTGGCCGCGCCCACGCCCGCACCAACCACGAACGACTACACCCAGAAATCTCCGATCGTAGGAACATATTACGAATCCCCTAAGCCTGGTGATCCGCCCTATGTAAAAGTAGGCGACGTGGTGGAACTCGGGCAATTGCTTTGCATCATCGAATCGATGAAGCTGATGAACGAGATCGAGTCGGAGGTTGCTGGGACGGTCGTAGCGAAGTTGGTGGAGAACGGGCGGCCGGTGGAATACGGAGAGGCCTTGTTCACTATTCGTCCACGCTAATGTGCCCCAGTTGATGTGTGCCAGGTAATATGTTCCAGAAAATCCTGATCGCCAATCGAGGCGAAATCGCCGTTCGCGTCATCTGCGCCTGCAAGGACCTGGGCATCAAGACCGTGGCCGTGTACTCGGAGGCTGATCGCCATAGCTTGCACGTGCGATTTGCCGACGAAGCCATTTGCATTGGCCCCGCCAAGAGCTCGCGCAGTTATCTCGATATTCCTTCGGTGATCAGCGCCGCCGAGATAACCAACGTGGATGCAATTCACCCCGGCTACGGCTTCTTGAGCGAGAATGCCGACTTCGCCGAGGTGTGCGAAGCGTCGGAAATCAAGTTTATCGGGCCGAAGCCCGCAGTGATCCGGGCCATGGGATTGAAGCAGCATGCGCGCGCCGCAATGGCGGAGTGCGGGGTTCCCATCCTGCCTGGATCGGATGGCATTCTTCAGAGCTCGGAAGAGGGGCTCGAGACGGCTGCCCGCATTGGCTATCCCGTGATGCTGAAGGCTTCGGCTGGCGGCGGCGGGCGCGGCATGCGCATGGTTCATGAAGCCTCCGAGTTGCCGGCATTGCTAACGCAGGCTCAGCAGGAAGCCGGCGCTGCGTTCTCGTCGCAAGACGTTTACATGGAGAAGCTGGTGGAGTCGCCGCGGCACATCGAATTTCAGGTGCTGGCCGATGAGCATGGAAACGTCGAGATTCTGGGCGAGCGCGATTGCTCCATCCAGCGCCGGCATCAGAAGCTGCTGGAAGAAGCGCCATCGCCGGCTGTGAACCCCGAGCTCCGCGAGAAGATGCGAGCCGGGTTGTGCGCGGCCATGACGAAGATCGGCTACACCAATGCCGGCACCATCGAATTTCTGATGGATCGCAAGGGTAATCTCTACTTCATCGAAGTGAATGCGCGCATTCAAGTGGAGCATCCGGTAACCGAGTCGATCACGGGAATCGATCTGGTGAAGAGCCAGATTCTGATCGCAGCGGGATACCAGCTGCGTGAGATTATTCAACAGCCGGTCACGATCAAGGGCCATGCCATCGAATGCCGGATCAACGCCGAGAATCCTGAGACGTTTGCCCCCTCGCCTGGCCGGATTACGGCGTTCAACATACCGGGCGACGTTGGGATTCGGGTGGATACCGCGGCCTACACCGATTACGTGATCCCGCCATTCTACGATTCGCTAGTCGCAAAGTTGATCGCATATGGGCGCGACCGTGCGGAAGCGATCGCTCGCATGCGGCGCGCGCTGGACATGTTCGTAGTGGAAGGCATCCACACGACGATCCCGCTGCATCAGCGTATTATGCAGGATCCAGATTTCATCGCGGGCCAATTCGATACGTCGTTTCTTAGCTCCCGAACTCGCCCTCGCTAGCTTCAATTTCCATTCGCAGCAGGGCCGCGCCGAGAGTTTTGCCCTGCGCATCGATGCGCAAAGACAGTGTCCCGCCGCCACCCAGCGCCTCGTGCAGCAGGAAATTCAGCGCACCGAGATTCGGCAGCTCGAAGCGCTCCACATTGCCCTGAACCATTCCGCCAAAGAAATGCTTGACGCGTTCGGGAGTCACTTCGCGAACTAGCAAGGGATAATGGCGCGCGTCAAAAGCAATGACGCCGATATTCGACGTGTCTCCTTTATCGCCGGATCGGGCGTGCGCGATGCGCGAGAGTGGGATCTTCATTCCACCACCTGCGCGGATGTTTGGATCAGCTCGCGGGGAATCAAAGCCGGCCAGTACGCCACCACTTCGCGAACCGGCGGCCGTCCGTCGCCGAAGCCCGTGCCCGTTGGCGGACCATTGAGAACCAGCGGAATCAACTCGCGGGTGAAGCGATCGATGGCTTTCCGATCCTGGCCGCGTACTCCAATTCGGAGCTGCACTTCCGGCGGATCCGGATTCGGTACAGCTACCGGCCCATGACACGCGTTCACACCGAAGAACTCGGTGTAGATCTCTTCAAACTTCAGCCCGAGCTGATCGAGACGCTCGCGCACAATCCGGTCGGCGGCTTTGGCTTTTTCAAGCGCCTGCGGCGCACTATACACAAGCGTACCAATGGACTTCCAACCGTATGAATATGCGATCGAAAGCTTCAACATCTCCGGGCGCGGGCGGCCGCGGATGCCCGATACCTGCACGCGATCCGGTCCAGCATCTTTCAGTTGGATGCTCGTGAAATCGGCAACACAATCAGGCGTGATGTAGTTCTTTGGATCGCCTAGTTCGTAAAGCAGTTGCTCTTTGACGATGTCCACCGATACGCGTCCGCCCGTGCCTTCATGCTTGGTGATGTTGAATCGGCCATCAGGCTCGGCCTCGATGATCGGATAGCCGATGTTCGCCATGTCAGGGATGCTTTGCCAATCCACTTGGCAATTGCCGCCGGTACACTGCGCACCGCACTCGACAATATGTCCCGCAATTGTTCCAGCCGCGAGTTTATCCCACTCCTCCGGCTTCCAGCCAAAGCGATGAATCATGGGAGCGAGCGAAAGCGCGGTATCGGTGCAGCGGCCCGCGATCACAACGTCGGCCCCCAACGCTAAAGCGTCGGCCACGGGGAAAGCTCCGATGTAGGCATTCGCGCTCAAGATGCGATCGCGGATCGTAGCCAACGGCTCGCCGGTATCCATGTTCTTCATGGCGTGCCCGGCGGCGAGAAACTTGTCCAATCTTCCGAAGACGTCGTCCCCCAGCACGACCGCTACTTTGAGCGAAGGCGCCAGGCGCCGCACTTCGCGTGCACAGGCAATCGGGTTTACGCCGCCGGCATTGGCAATCACCTTGATCTCGCGCTCCACGAGACGGCGCTGGATGCGCGCAATCAACGGCGGGAAATCGCGCGCGTAGCCGAGATTTGGATCCGCCTCCTTCTGTTTCTGGAGAATCGACATGGTGATCTCGGCCAAATAATCGAGCGCGAGATAATCGATCGGCCCCTGCTCAACCAGGCGCACCGGCGCCTCCAGCCAGTCGCCCCAGAAGCCTTGGCCGTTCGCAATTCGGATCATCGACTACAGGGTCTCCAACGCCAAGTGCTCGCGGTGTCCATGCGCCGTTGCGATTTCCAGTACAAAGGCCAGCACGCGCCGGGTTTCCAGCGGATCGATCAGCCCATCCACGTGACCGCGCGCCGCAGCGTAGCGGGCATCCAGCCAGCGATCGTAATCCGCGCGTGTTCGCTCGATGCGTTCCTTCAGATCCTCAGGAACCGGTTGGCCATCGGCTTTCAGCCTCTCAAGCTCGGGGCCGTGAATGGCTTGCACCGCCGAATCGCCTTCCATCACGCCGATCCGCGCAGTTGGCCATCCGAAGGTGAAATTCGGATCGAAGCCTTGGCCAGCCATCGCGTAATATCCCGCGCCGCTGGCGTGATTCAGCGTAAGCACGATCTTCGGAACAGTGGCGCAAGCCATAGTCTCCACCATCTCAGCGCCCGCACGAATGATCCCTCCACGCTCAGCCTCAAGCCCCACCATGAAACCGGAAACATCCTGAAGATAGATCAGAGGCACGCTGTTTCGCTCCGCGTTCTCGACGAAATACGCGACCTTGCGCGCCGACTCAGTGTAAACAATTCCTCCAATGCGCGCTCCGCTTTCAGTCTTGAGGAATCCGCGGCGATTCGCGACCAGAGCCACGGGACGCCCGAACAGCTTCGCATCCGCGCACAGTAACTCTGGCGCGTGCGCCGGCTGAAACTCCAGATAGCCATCGCGGTCGAAGATGCGTGCGATCGCATCCTCGATATTGTACGGCAAGCGGTGATCGGCGGGCATCAAATCGTACAAACCTTCTGCGGATTTTTCCGGCGGCGTGCCTTGCACCGCTTCGAGGCCCGGATGGAAACGCGCGGAATCTCTCGCGGATCAGCTCCAGACACGCCGCATCATCCTTCGCCATGAAATGCGCGACGCCGCTGACTGTTGTGTGCATGTGCGCGCCACCGAGGGATTCGGCATCGATCACCTGCCCCACCGCGCCCTTCACCAGATTCGGACCACCCAGGCCCATGAAGCTAGTGCCTTCCACCATGATGATGACGTCGCTCAGAGCGGGCAGATATGCGCCGCCCGCAATGCACGGGCCCATCACCGCCGCGATTTGCGGCACATGGAGCCTGCGCCGCATCAGCGAATTGTAGTAGAAGATGCGAGCCGCGCCGTACTGGCCCGGAAAAATGCCGTCCTGCAACGGCAGATTCACTCCGGCTGAATCCACCAGATACACAATCGGCACGCGATTGCGCATGGCGATCTCCTGCGCCCGCAGAATCTTGGTGATGGTCTCCGGCCACCACGCACCGGCCTTCACGGTGGCATCATTGGCCACGATGATTGCCGGGCGGCCCTCGATCTTGCCTGCGCCAGTGACTACACCTGCGGCTGGAGCCTGTCCATCGTACTGGTCGTAGGCGATCAGCAGACCGATTTCGAGAAACATCGAGCCCGGATCAAGCAGCTTTGCGATTCTCTCGCGCGCAGTCAACTTGCCGTCGCGATGCTGCTTTTCGATGCGCTTAGCGCCGCCGCCCTGGCGCAGACGGTCTTCCAGCGTTTGCAGATCTTCCACGAGCTGCCGCATCTGACCCGTACTGGTGGTGGGCACCATTCTCAGAATAACAGCACCTCCGAAGTTTCACGTTATGCTGTAGTGCATGCTAGGCATCGATCCGAAGGCGGCGCGCGCTGCGTGGACCGTGTTTCTGATGGCCTTGCTGCTGGCCACGGCGTTTGCGATCCGAGAGACGCTCGCCGTGTTTGTGATCGCCCTGCTGTTCGCCTATCTACTGCTGCCGCTGGTCGGATTTGTGGAACGCATCACGCCGCGCCAGATCTCCCCACGCATCGCGTTGGCGATCGTCTATCTGGCGTTGGTCGGCGCGATTGTCGCGCTGGCGTTGACCCTTGGCTCCCGGCTGGCCGACGAAGCCAACGCGCTCGCGATTCAATTACCCGCACTGGTAAAAAATCCGGATTGGATGCAGAAGATTCCGCTGCCTTCCTGGCTGGAGCCAGCGCGCGCGAGCCTGATTCAAAAAGTGCAAACCCAGTTGAGCAGCGGAGGAGAGCAGATCCTGCCCTATATCCGAGGCCTCAGCGGGCAGCTTGTTTCCGGCGCGAAATATGCGCTGTACCTCGTGCTGGTTCCAATTCTCGCGTTCTTTTTCTTGAAAGACGGGGCAGCCATTCGGGATGAATTCGTCGCGGCTTTGGTGGAGGAGCGCCGGCGTCCGGTGGTGGACAACATTCTGGAAGACATCAATCTCCTGCTCGGCGAATACATTCGCGCTCTGGTGCTTTTGTCGGCGTCCAGCTTCACCGCTCACAGCCTGTTTCTCGGCTTCAGCGGAGCACCCTACGCGGTCCTGCTGGCGGGCATAGCCGCGATCGGTGAGTTCATACCCGTGGTGGGACCGGCAGCCGCGGGCTTGATCGTGGTTCTGGTCACCAGCCTGAGCGGCTACACTCACGTGTTCCTCTACGTGATCTTTTGGTTGCTCTTCCGGTTGGTGCAAGACTACATCGTGTCGCCGTACCTTATGAGCAAGGGCGTGCAACTGAATCCGATGCTGGTGCTGTTTGGCGTGCTGGCGGGCGATCAGATTGCCGGAGTGCTGGGCATGTTTCTTTCGGTACCTCTGCTTGCGATTTTGCGCGTAGTCTTTCTCCGATTGCGCCGGGCCCGCGCGGGCGGGATCGTTGTGCCCCAGGCTGGGTCATGAAGCGCGTCCCGTGGCTGCTGCTCTACGCATTTCCACTCACGGCGCACATGGTGAGCATGAGCACGGGCGACTTGAAAGTGGACGGCAACCGCGCCCATTACGAACTGCGCATGCCGATGTACGAAGTGGCCCACGTGCGCGAGCCGGAACACACGCTGCTGGATCACGTTCGTTTTGAAAGCGGCGGCGTTTGGGGGAAACCTTCCGGCCAGGCTTGCCGGCAAGAGCAGGACACCTACGTCTGCACGGCGGACTATCAGTTCCCTGCCCCCGTGGAGACATTGCAAGCGGAGTGCACGCTGGCTTCCGTCACGGTTCCAAATCACGTCCATTTGTTGCGGGCGTATCGCGGCGACAAGACGGATCAAGCCGTATTCGATCTCTCCTACACGCAGGCGGAAATCCGTTTCCGGCCTCCAACAGCATTCGAGACGGCGATCCGCGAGATTTCGGCTGGATTCATGCGCGCTGCTGGAGGTCTTGCTCCGCTGCTGTTCCTGGTGGCGCTGGTGCTGGCAGCCCGGAGCCGTCGCGAGTTAGTGGTGCTGGCCGCCGCATTCGTCGCGGCCGAGGCGCTGGCGTGCATGATTGCGCCGCGCGTCACGCTGTCGCTTTCGCCTCGCTTTATCGAAGCGGCAGCGGCACTGACCATCGCTTACCTGGCATTCGAGATCATTCTACTTCCGCAATCGAGCATGCGATGGCTGGTGGTTGCCGTGTTGGGCCTGTTTCACGGGGCGTACTTCGCGGCGTTCCTTGCAGAAAGCGGATTTCACGTCGCGACATTCTTCTCGGGCGTTGTTATTTGCGAGTTACTTCTCATCGCCTTATTCGCTGTCATTCTGGACCGGCTGCTGCGCCTGTCGTTTTTGCGCCGCGCCGTGCCGGTGGCAGCCTCGCTGCTGCTCGCGGTCGGACTTGCGTGGTTTTTTCTTCGCTTGCGGGCCTAAGATTATGGCGCCTGAGATTATAGAAAGATGCGCAGCTTTGACAGTCTTTCCGAGCGTGAGATCCTGGCCCTCGCTATTTCGCTCGAAGAAGAAGACGAGCGAGTCTACGCCGAATACGCCGAGGGCCTCCGGCAAAACTTCGCAGCTTCGGCCGCGGTCTTCGATGGAATGCGCGAAGAGGAATCGGGGCATCGGCGGCGTCTGATCGAGCTGTTCCGCCAGAAGTTCGGCGAGCACATCCCCTTGATCCGCCGCCAGGACGTGCGTGGCTTTGTGCATCGCAACCCGGTCTGGCTGGTACAGCCATTGGGCCTGGACACCGTCCGCAACCAAGCCGGCGCCATGGAAGTGGAGAGCCGCCGCTTCTACGAGAAGGCCGCCGCGCGTGCGCAAGACGCCGGCGTTCGCCAGTTGCTCGACGACCTGGCCCAGGACGAACGCACGCATGAAGATCGCGCCGAGGAACTCAAGAGAACCGAGCTTCAACCCGACGTCAAGCACACGGAAGATGAAGCGAACCGGCGCCTGTTCGTCCTGCAGATCGTGCAGCCCGGACTGGCCGGGCTCATGGATGGTTCCGTTTCCACGCTGGCGCCGGTATTCGCCGCGGCCCTGGCGACGCAAAGCAGCTTCGATGCCTTCAAGGTCGGGCTGGCGGCATCGCTCGGAGCCGGCATAAGCATGGGATTCGCCGAAGCGCTTTCGGACGACGGCAGCCTCACCGGTCGTGGGCATCCGTGGGCGCGCGGATTCGTTTGCGGGCTAATGACCGCTCTCGGCGGAATCGGACACACGCTGCCGTTTTTGATTCCCGGTTTTCATTTGGCAATGATTATCGCGGCTTTAGTCGTCGTCGTAGAGCTCGGCGTCATTTCGTGGATCAGGCACCGTTATATGGATACTCCTCCTGTATCCGCGGTTTTGCAGGTGGGGCTCGGCGGCGTGCTGGTGTTTCTTACGGGCGTTCTGATCGGCAGCTCTTAATACGCCGGCACAGCGTTAAAGACCAGCGAATTGAAAAACAATTTGAATGCTTGATAGCTCTGCGCGCGATACTGCGGGCGGAAGCCGAACAGCACGGCGCGCCCTTGCCCGATCGGCACGTCGACCAACGCGGCGCGGCCTTTGATATACGATTCCCCCAGCAGCCATCCAGAGGCCAGCACGTGATCATCCGGGTAACGGATGACGATGTTGTCTTTGCTCCCCGCAGGAACTTCCCAAGCAGGGCTCTCCTCGCTCCAGATCGCGATGTTTTCGGGCAAGCCTTTGGCGAGCGCGTTGCGTGTATCGAGCGTGGCGTTGAGCAAAGATCCGGGCGAATAGAAATCGCGATCCGGGACTCCAGCGACCACGTTCTTAACGTCCAGATGCAAATGGTCTACGGCATAATTGGCCGAGCGGTTCAGGAAGACGAGCGTGCCGCCCTGCTCGGCGAAGTTTTTCAAATTGGCTACGGCTTTCGTGCTCAATCCGCCTGTGTATTCCTGTGGCATCGTTCCGGGCTCGTAGCCGTTTGCGATTTGCGAGGCCGGCTGATCGGGAAAAACGATAACGTCGAAACGCTGGCGCAGATTGCCCGTGTCGATGCCGGGGTTCAGCAGGCTGGTGTAGGGGAAGTGGAAGTCTTCGAGCAGCCAGCGAGTCCAGCCTTCGTCGATGGCGGGGACATAGCTTTTGTAGAGTGCGATGCGCGAGGATTTTACTTTGCGGCGCGCCAGGACGCCAATACTCGAAGACAGGCCGCCGCTCCAGATGTTAGCCGTCAAAAATGAGAAATAGAACGGAGGGGCCAGCTCGGCACGGACGGCAAACGGTGCATTGATCGTATCGGTCTCGACGCCCATAAGCAGCGGCAGCGTTTGGGCGGTGACGTCGTAGGGCTGCTGCGGCGGACCGCCGCGGATACAGGCGAATATCGGGGTAATGCTGGCGCTCAAGAAGCGTTTTCGCGTAGCTCGAATTGGGCTGCTGCATGCGGATGATGTAGCTGCCTTTGGAGTATTGCTTTCCACCGGCCATGAAGGGATCGTCGCGCCCATCTCCACTTCGACGCCGCCAAAGTTCAGAAGGTCGAGCATCTTTCGCGCGGCGCCCGGTCGGCCTGCTCGCGCGGAATGACGAAAGCATAAGGCGATGTTCGCGCAACCGCTCGCGCGTTCACTTCGTAGAAGTTACGCAGCAGATCGGCGCGGCGCATGGCGGCCTGATAGAGCAGGCTTTCGAAGGCAATCAGTTGATAATCGACAATGTCGCCGATCCGCCACGTCCCGCCCTCCCACGGCTGCAGATAGTTCCAGCTTCGTTCGCGCGGGTTGTAGCCGAGGCCGGTGGTTTGGATCTGATCCGGCCGCACCGTCAGCGGGCTGGCGAGCGACGCGCTGGCGGCTTCGCTCAAGATGCGAATGCCCCCGTGGTAGGCGATGTACTGGCGGGCGGGCGCCCAAAAATCGTAGAGCGCATTCGTGACCACGCCTTTTTTTCCTGCCGCGGTTAAATCAGCAGCCATGCCGAGCCCCAGGTAATTGCCTTCCTGCGCCAGCGTCGCGTCGACGTTCGGATCAATGGGATTCAACCACGGCGGCACAAACATGCGCGACGCGTACGACCCCTGCTGGTGCACGTCATAGACGATTTGCGGATGCCAGTCGTTTTCAGCAGGGCCGTGAGACGCGTCTCGGGCTGGGTGAAGATGTACCAGTCGCGATTGTTGTCGTGCCCCACATATTTTTGATACAGCTCCGGCGGGCTGGTGCCTTCATACGGCGTGCCTAGCGTCTTACGATACCAGCGCGTCACGATGTCGACTCCGTCGGGGTTTTGCGACGGCACCAGCAGGATGATCACGTTGTCCAATATGGCGCGGAACTTCGGCGTGTCCTCGGTGAGCAGGTTGTAAATGAATTGAATCGCGGAGTGCGTGGATGCGACTTCCGTGGCGTGAATCGAGCACGTGATCACCACCACCGTTTTACCTTCGGCGATCAGCCGCGGCCGATTCTTCGGGCGTGGTGCGGCGCGGATCGGCGAGCTTCGACTGGATTTCCCGGTAATGATCGAGGTTCCGCAGTGTAGCCGCCGAGCTGATGGTGGCAGCGATGAACGGCCGGCCTTCGGCGGTCTTTCCCAGCTCCTCGACGCGGATTTTGTCGCTGGTTTTAGCGAGCGCCTGGAAATAGGAAACGACCTTGTCCCAATCGAGCAGTTCGCGATCGACGCCGATGGGATGTCCGAAGTGGGACTCGGGTGTCGGCGGAGGCGCAAGTGGTTGCGCCGAGACGCTGAACGACACCAACACTAATACCGCGGCGAGAGATTTCATGCGAGAGCGCTACTGTCAAGCTACACCGCGGAGGTCGCGCGCGTCCAGCGGGGTGCTCCGCCGCAGGTTTCCGCAGCGGGTTGCTATGGACATTTTGGGGAGCCGACGATATTTGGTCTCGGCGTCGTACCTCGACACGAACGGTCACGTTTAGAAAGGGTTAGGTGCTCGACTGATTCCTGCAACTCCGTGAATTCAGGAAGCGAATGAGGTTTCCAACCGCGACGATCCTGGCAGGCAAAGTGCTTGTTGTCACGGAAGCGGTTTGGGGACGCAGGAATGTAGCAAACAAAAGTCCCATGAGCACGATCTTTATTAAAGGTGGTACGACGATTTCAGTCTCGAAAGGACGCATTCTATGTCGCACAAAGTGGCAGATCTTTTATGGGAAATGCTCGCCAATGCCGGAGTCAAACGCTGCTACGGTATTGTTGGCGACGCTCTCAATCCGATCATCGACGGATTGCGTCGTAACGGGAAAATCGAATTCATCCATGTGCGCCATGAAGAGTACGGGGTTTTTGCCGCCGTCGCGGAGGCCTACCTGACCGGTGACCCGGTTGCAGTGTGTGGCACGGCTGGCCCCGGCGTCGTCCACCTCTTCAATGGACTCATGGACGCGCGCAAGGAAGGCGCTCCGATCATCGCCATTGCCGGCGATGTGGAGACGGGTATTCTCGACACGTCCGCGCTTGAAGAACTCAACCCTTACAAATTCTTTGAGACCGCATCTCTCTACACCGCGCGGCTGGTGAATCCTGAACAGGCGCGGTCTGTCATCAACACCGCGATTCTCACCGCTGTCTTGGAAAAAGGACCTACGGTAATTTCGATCCCGGGCGACGTTGCGTCGGCGGATGTCGCCGACTACCGGGCTGAGATCGTCATTCCAAACCCGCCTCTCCTGCGCCCTTCCGATGACGACCTGAACAAGCTTGTGAGGATAATCGACGACGCGAAAACGGTTGCGATCTTCGGGGGCGATGGCTGTAGGGATGCTCACGATGAGGTAGTCCAACTAGCGGGTAGACTGAAGGCGCCCGTCGGCTATTCGTTCCGCGGCAAGCAATGGTTGGAACATGACAATCCTAATGCCGTCGGCATGACCGGCTTACTCGGTTACGGCGGAGCGTACGGCGCAATTCATGACGCCGAACTCCTGCTGTTGCTCGGCACCGACTTTCCCTTCTCAGAATTTCTGCCCGGCGATAGTGTGAAGAAAGTCCAGATCGACAAAAATCCTAAGCACATCGGCCGCCGGACAGCCGTTGATCTTGGCCTGGTGGGCGATATCAAGCCGACCGTAACTGCACTGCTGAAGAGCGTGAGTGAGAAGACCGACACCCGGCTTCTGGACAAACACGTCGCGGGCACCAACTCTTTCCACGATCTTCTCCAACACTATGTGGATAAAGGACCTGGCATCAAACCCATACGTCCAGAATTCCTGGCCGCTACTCTTAGCGAACTTGCCGCTCCCGACGCGATGTTTTTCATAGATACGGGCACGGCGTGTATTTGGGGGGCAAGGCACCTCCAGGGCGGCCGCAATCGCAGACTTTTCGGTTCGTTTTCCTGGGCGTCCATGGCGAATGCCGCGGCCAATGCGTTTGGGGCCCAATTGGCGTATCCCGGCCGGCAGACTATCGCCCTGTGCGGCGACGGAGGATACACGATGCTCGGCCTTGGCGACCTCTTGACCCAAGTGCAACGAAAGAGTCCCGTGGTTCAGATCATCCTCAATAACGGATCCCTTGACTTCGTCAATATCGAGCAGCAAGAGTCCGGCGTAGTTCCGTTTGGCGTGGATTTCATCAATCCTGATTTCGCCAAGGTCGCAGAGGCCATGGGTGCGAAAGGCATCCGCATCGAAGATCCCGCCGACGTTCGGGATGGGCTTGCGGAAGCCCTGGCTCATAAAACTGGACCTGTCGTCGTCGACGCAGTAGTCGATCCCTACGCCCTGTCGCTGCCGTCGCATGTTCCTTTCCACACGGCCAAAAACTACACTCTTAGCTTGGCCAAACAGGTATGGAACGGCAAGATGGACGACGTGATCAAGACGATCGAACGAAATATCAGGCTAGTCTGAGCAAATCGCTCTGACTCGCTCCTAACCGCCATAGGAGCCAAATGTCGCCGGCAGTCCCCTTGCCGCGTGGATACCTCGATATAAAGAATCCTTAGATAAGGATATTGCATCTGATAAGACAGCCGGGCGGATGGCAACATCCCCCGCTGCCCGAGGACAGCGATTCTCGAAAGGAGATTGCAAGATGGTTCGAAAACTGTTTGCCACGGACGACAACGCCGCGACGGCCATTCTAAGGCTGGTGCTGGGAATTATCTTTTTCGCGCATGGCGCGCAGAAGATGTTGGGCTGGTTCGGAGGGTTCGGCTTCTCCGGAACGATGGGTTACTTTACGGGCGCGATGCATATTCCGGCCCCGTTCGCCTTCCTGGCGATCGCCGCCGAGTTCTTCGGCGGCCTGGGATTGATTTTGGGATTCCTCACGCGAATCGCCGCCTTCGGAATCGCGGTCAACATGGTGGTTGCGATCGCGACGGTGCATAGCGCCTTTGGGTTCTTCATGAATTGGACCGGCACGCAGAAAGGCGAGGGCTTCGAATATCACCTGCTGGTGCTGGCGATGACGGCGTTTCTGATGATCCGCGGGGCGGGAGCGTTTTCCATCGATCGCGCCATCGCGATGGCTGCGCCTCCGCGCACGGCGCAACCAGCTCTGGCCCGCTCATGAGCGCCAGGTCAGGTGGACGCACCTCGCCTGTGGCTGGTTCTTTCGAGGTGCCATCGAGCGCTGAGCCAGATCGCGGAGCGCAGCATCGAGGAAGCCGGACTGGGCCTCACCGATTTCGCGGCCCTTGAAGCGCTTTTGCATAAGGGTCCGCTGACGATCACGGAAATCCAGGGCAAGGTGCTGCTGGCCAGCGGCTCGATGACCGCTGCCGTCGATCGCCTGGAGAAAAAGGGTCTCATCAGACGCGGCCCGGCGCCAAGCGACAGGCGAGCTAAGGTTTTGCACCTGACTCCGGAAGGAAGGCGGGTGGTGGAAGACGGCGTTCAGCCGCCACGCCGCCGAACTCGAATCGGCGATGGCTGTTTTGAACCGAGCGAAAAACGCCAGCTTCACGCTCTTCTCAAAAAGTTAGGGTTATTTGCGGCCGGAGACCGACGCGGAAACCGGCCAGCGGAAGGAGATTTCCAAGTGATACAGATTCGCAGAAATGAAGAGAGGGGCCACGCCAATCATGGCTGGCTCGACACGTACCACACGTTTTCGTTTGCCGATTATTATGATCCAAAGTTCATGGGGTTCCGGAGCCTGCGGGTGATTAACGAAGATCGCGTCGCTCCGGGCGGCAGGATTTGGAACGCACGGCCATCGCGACATGGAGATTCTCACCTACGTCCTGGAGGGCTCGCTAGCCCATAAGGACAGCATGGGGCATCAGGAGCCCTGGGACCGAACGAAATTCAGCGGATGTCGGCCGGGACAGGCGTAAGGCACAGCGAGTTCAATCCATCCAAGAGCGAACGGCTGCATTTCTTCCAGATCTGGATCGAGCCGGCAACGACTGGAACGCGGCCGAGTTATGAGCAGATCCGCTTCGATCCGAAGGAGAAGCAGAATAAGTTGAAGCGGCTGGCGGGACCAACGGACGGCGACGGCGCGGCCCGAATCAACCAAGACGCTCACGTGTTCGTGGCGGAACTGGAAAAGGGCACCGAGATTCCTTATAGTCTCGGACTCGAATCGCGCCGCGTGGGTGCACGTGGTTCGTGGAGAGGTCGCAGTAAATGGCGTCGCCTTGCATACCGGCGATGCTGCCGCCGTAAGCGGCGAGGAGCATTTGGCGCTGACCGGCGGAGACGCTGAGTCCAGCGAGATCCTGCTGTTTGATCTTGCCTGATGTGCAACGAATCGCGATAGGTTTCCGATCGTTATAGCGCCGGCTCTCGAAGGAGGCCCTCAATTTTCGCGTCGAGATCCTGTGCGATAGCGAGGGCCTCTGAGTTCCTATAGGGCGCCAAAAGACTGGCCATCCTGTCATAGGAGAGATGTACGCCGTCTTGCCGTTCATCGACCAAGACCGTGACTGGGGCGTATGATCCAGCATCAGGGGCGCATCTCGCCATTTCTTTCATCCATTTCTTTCATGATGAGCGGATCGGCGATCACAAGGCGCATCATCTTCGGGGTCTCGAGCCCGGTCTCTTTGCGTATGATCGCGCCCTGGCAAACTCCATCATATCGGGATGGCCCACGGCCGCCTCGAGCGCCGCTATCACTGCGTCGAACGTCTTGGAAGAGATCATGCTGAACCGCTCTATCTCTATCCTCGCGTGGTCATTGTCCTTTTCTGACCCAAGGTGACCGTCACGATGCGGCCACCTCGTTATCCAGATACCGGTTCAGATGCGCTTGTACACACCGAAGGGCTTCATCGTTGCGCTGAATCCGGCTGATCATCAGGGCACCTTCGAGTGACGCCACGATCAGCGTCGACACCGTCTGAGGATCGATGGCAGCGCGGGTTTCCCGGCGCTCCTTTGCCTGCTCGACAATTGTTTGCAAGCGGCTCAACCAAGACCGAAGTGCCTTAGCGACGTGCGCCCGAAGGACCGCATTGCCGTCGTCCGCATCGATTGCGGTGTTCAAAATGGGACACCCGCCCGGCACTGGGGACCGATGCTCGATAAAATTCGCGACGAGCTGTTTGAGCTTCTCAATAGCAGATGCCTTCTCGTCCACATGCAACAAACGAGCATTCCACGCGGCGTCCCATGTATAGTCGAACGCCGCCGCAGCAAGTTCTTCCTTACTTGAAAAGTGACGGTAGATGCCACCTTTCTTTAGGTCGGTCGCTTCCATGAGATCGTTGAGCGAGCTGCCCTCGTAACCACGTTTATTGAAAATCGGGGCGGCTGCCTGGACAATCCTCCGCCGCGTTTGTTCGCCTTTGGTCATAGACTCGCCAGTTTCACTTGCTTGAGACCGCTCGGTCCCTTCCAACATCATAAGCCCTCTGGCCCATTCGATGTCGGTTGAGCGCGAGTGGTCTCAGGTTTCAATCAGTTGAGGCCTACCGGCCCCGCCGTATAGACGTTTTTGTTGCGTGGTTGACGTTAGCGCCTGCGGCTCATTGAAGAAGTTGCAATAATTCAGCACGATGCGAAGTGCCGAAGTTCTGGCAGATGCCGGACACAACTGCCAACGCACCGACACCAGCCATTACAAAACCGGCCACCAGCCATACAAAAACCGGGCAAATCATTACAAAACCGGGGTCTTTCGTATGCGTCTTTGTGGTTACTGACGTGCGTTATGGTCGACAGGAATCGAGAGAATGAAGAACCAGGTACTAGATTCCTTCATGCACGATGGGCCCTCTGCCTTCCGGTTTGAGCTGGCAGGCGATCTCAACAGCGAAGGAGCGCGCCGGCTGGAGCAGCATTGGCGTACCGCTTCCTCCCTGATTGGCGACCGTGCGTTCATCATCGACATCACGTTCCTTACCAGCGCCGAAGGCGAAGGTCGCGCTCTGCTCGCCCGCTGGCACGCCGACGGTGCTCAGCTCATCGCACAATCGAGCGTCTCACGCGAACTAGCCGAAGCGATCGTGGGCCGCCTCTTCTGGCGTCTCCTTCGGCCGGCAAGCCAAATACGGAGTGGAAATGGCTGCCGTTCCGCACAAATTTCGCGGAATCCAGGCTGTCCCTGATGCTTTTGGTTGCCATGCTGCTGCTCCCGTTGCACTTAGACGCCGCCCATCTGAAGCCCGAGACCGTCGCCGCCTGGGATAACTATGTACAGTCGGTGCGCACCAATTTGCAGGATCGCGTTCGGCCCGGCCGTAGCTTCCTATGGACCTCCGAAAGCCCTGAGCGCCTCACCAAGGTTCACGGCGGAGAGATCGTAGTGGCTCCAGCGTACGGTGAGAATCCCAGGAAAATTCCTGAAGGCTTGATCCATCACTGGATAGGCGCGGCGTTTCTGCCGAATGCGAAGCTGGACGACGTTCTGACGTCACCCGCGACTACGATCGATATAAAGAGTTCTATCGGCCCTCCGTCATCGATTCGAAAACGGTGGCTCGCGGCGATCCAGACGACACTTTTTCAATGCTGCTGATGAATAAGGCATTTTTCCTAACCATGGCTCTCGATGCGGATTATCAGTCTACCAACGTGCGCCTGGACGAATGTCGCTTTTATAGCGTTTCCAAGACAACGCGTCTCCAGGAGCTCGAAGACTACGGGAAGCCTGGCGAGCAGAAGATCCCTGAAGGCGAAGGCCGAGGGTACATCTGGAAACTAGTCAGCGTCGCCCGGCTGGAACAGCGCGACGGTGGCGTCTACCTCGAAATGGAAACGGTCGCGCTGAGCAGGGACATTCCGGATGTGGTGCGTATCGTGGTCAATCCCATCGTGCGGCGGGTGTCGCGAAGTTCGATGCTCATGTCGATTCAGCAAACCGAGGAAGCAGTGCGCAGTAATTCCCGGGTCGCCAGGAAGTCTGCATCTGCACAACTTCCCTGAGAGCGCGGGTTGGCGCACCGCATCCGTTAGTATGCGTCGCCATCGCTTTTGGGGACGGCGCAACATCGACCGGGAATTGGTGTATTCTTAGCGCTGTGGTGTGCCTGATTCTCTCCCGGCGCTCAAACGCGGAGCTTGGAATACGTCGGCGTTACGAAGCGCTCATCACCGCCGCTTTTGTCCTTCTAGGTACGCCCTTAGCATCCACTCATTTGGCCGCTCAGTGGCTGAAGTATCCCACTGCGGGAGTGCCACGAAAGGCCGATGGCAAGGTGGACATGTCGGCCCCTTCGCCTCGGATGGCAGATGGCAAGCCCGACTTTTCCGGAATCTGGACTACGGGAGAGCCCTATGATCGCCGCGCGCGTGGCTTGTCGAGTCCCAAGGATTTGCCAGGTCCCAGGGATCCGCAATCGCACGCCGCACAGACTCCTGGCGACCCCGCTGCAATCGTTGGCTCGCGCCAGATGGCCAATATCGGGATCGATCTTCCGGCAGGGTTGCCCTATCAGCCTTGGCTTGCGGCATCACCAAGGAGCGAACCGACAACCTGGCGAAAGACGATCCCCACATCCGGTGCTTGCCGGATAACTTTCTTCGCGCCTATGGGATGCCGCATTTGCTGAAGTTCGTCCACACGCCCGGTCTTTTGGTGATGCTCAATGAAGTGAACGCCGGATACCGCCAGGTATTCACGGATGCACGGCCGTTGCCCCAGGATCCGAACCCCTCATGGCAGGGATATTCTTCGGGGAAATGGTCCGGCGACACTCTGGTGATCGACACCATCGGACTGCGCGACGACACCTGGATCGATTGGAACGGTAGCGTGCTGACGCAGGCCGCCAAGGTCCGCGAGCAGATCCGGCGCCCGGACTTCGGACACCTCGAAATCCAAGTCACCGTCGATGATCCCAAAGCTTATACGAAACCGTGGACGGTCACATTAACGCAGCGCATCATGGTCGACACAGAGTTGATCGACGAGGTCTGTTTGGAGGATGAGCAATCCCTCAAACACATGAAGTGATTTCCGTCAACTATTCCTGCTTCACCTTTTCAACAAGCTTCGGAGTGATTCTCTGTTCCAATGGTCGTTGTAACGGACGCTGTTTAAGAATAGACCAGGCGTGCGGAACACACCGTTCTGAACACCTGCGATGAAATCGGCGCGCACGTGGTCCTTATAGGTCTGGTTCTTCAACTCATTGCGGAACCGCTCGACATCCAAGTTTAGTTCCCCAGCGTAGCGGATCAAGTCTTTCGTCTTAAGCGCACCTTGCCGCTCGAAAAGTAGCGTGTGCATTTCCCAAAACTTCCCTTGGGCGCCCGCCGCCTCGGCCGCTTCGGCTGCCTGCTGTGCATGGTGATGAATGCCGGAAAGAGGGTAGTGGCGGAACACGACCCTTAGTCTTGAGGCAACATCGCTCTGCAGGTCCCGGAGCGCCACATACAAACGCCCGCAATCCGGGCACTCGTAATCCCCGTACTCAACCAGCGTGTAGGGAGCATCCGTCGGACCGTGTGCATGGTCCAGGGGGCGAACCGGAAGCAAAAGGCTTTGGGTGGAATCCATAGGTGAGAATCGTAGCAGCACGCTTACAGATGCGGCAAAGACCGCAAAGCCTTCAACCGATGGCTCTTCCAATTTCACCTCTGAGCGCGAAAGCGACAGACATTGGTGCGCCAGAAACAAGGAGGGCGGCGCAACGTGCGCTTCTAGGGCGAACCCGGAAAACCGGTCGTGCACGATGACGAAGTCCCCATCGGCAGCAATTGTCCCCGCATCGTATTTCAACGTGTCCGGAATTCGTTTGATTAGGTTGAAACGACCGTCACGCCCGCTCAATATGGGCGCTGTGCTGGATGTTGTTGGGCGACCAATACCGCGCAGCCGCCTTGTGGACTCGCTTGTTGAACAATGTATTGAAGGCTTCGAGCACCAGCCGCCGGATGTCCGCCAAAGTACGCATCTTCATCGAGCACCTGGAGAAGACTTTCGCGCTCTGTTCCCGGTTCAATCCGCGGCCCAGCTAAGTGACCCAGCGACCGAAAATCACCGCAGCTCTCGATGTAGAAATTCGCTCGTCCGCCCGTTGGCGAGCGCTGCCGCCGTGGCATTGTAATGGGCCCCGCCGTGCCGAGCGAAAGCATGACGCTGCCCTGGATAGCTGTAGACCGTCGCGTTTGGCTTGCTGGCAAGCGCCGCCTTGATCTGGGCTTGCGCTACCTTGGAAATGAACTCGTCCTCCTCTCCCAGATGCATCAGCAGGGGCGCTCTAAGATTGTCGACCTCGCCCAAGTACTTTTCGGTGTCAGCGCCATGATAGGCGACGGCGGCATCGACGTGGCAGCGCACGGCCGTCATGAATGTCATCAAGGCGCCGAGGCAGTAGCCCTGGACGGCAAGCTTGCTCGTGCACTCAGGCAATTTGGCGACAGTTTCCAAGGTGTCATGAATATCTCTGACGCCAGCGTCACGATCATACGCTTGATAAAGGCGAAGGCCGTGCTGCCAGTCGGCCTCCGACGTGACGCTAAGGTCGACTCCAGGCTCCTGGCGCCAGAATAGATCGGGCGCGACCGCGATAAACCCTTGCTCGGCCAGTTCGTCGCAGGTCTTGCGGATGTCGGCGTTGACACCGAACAGTTCCTGCAGAACGACCACGGCGGGAGCTGGCAAAGCCTTTGGTCGTGCGATATAAGCACCAAACGCGCCATCTCGTCCTGTTATGGTGATGCGATCCGAGGTCGATAGTGTTCGTCATCAAAGACGAGCTTCGATTTGTGCCACAGCGGTTGGCGGCCTCTTCGATGAGCTTGGCTGCTTCCTTCGGGTGAGACATGTAGGCCACATGGCTGGAATTCACTTCGACCGTTTTGGCATTGGCGCGCTTCGCCATCATGCGCTCCTGGTCCGGGTTTATCGACCGGTCTGCGGTGGCCACCATGTACCAGGTTGGCTTGTGCTTCCAGGCGGGATTGGTGACCTTGTGGGTGAACGCGTCGGTGGAGATCGGCACCTGCGATATAGCCATGAACTCCGCCTCATCGCGTGAAATGTCCGCTGCGAAGTCGGCCACGAAATGTTCCTGTTCTATCCACCAGAGATCGTTGCTGTCCGATTTGAACGCCTTGGACGCTTGCGGCAAGGCTTGTTCGATCGATGCACAGCTCTCACCCTCATCGAGCGCAAATGCGGCAATATAGACAAGCGCCGCAACGTTTGGATGATTGCCTGCCTCGGTGATGACGGACCCGCCGTAGCTGTGGCCCACCAGAACCACCGGGCCGCCCATGGCGTCGATGGCCGCCTTCGTGTACTTTTGGTCGTCGGCGTAGGACGTCTCAGGGTGCTGCACCACCGACACCTTGTACCCATCATTCTTGAGGATGTCAGCGACGGCCTTCCAGCCTGAGCCATCGGCAAATGCACCATGCACCAAGACCACGTTCTTAATAGGTTGTTTCATGACTATTCTCCTTTTTCCTTTTATTTGTTTTCACCCGCATCAACTCGCTCCTGCAGCATCCATTCCCTGATGTAAGGCGAACAGTGCAGGATCGACACGCCTGCCGATTCACACGCATTGAGAAAACGAACACCTTCGATATCCACGAGATCGACTTCCTCCAAATCCAACGTGACGCTTGGTCCGCCACGCTCGATCTCAGACTTCAACTGCTGAAGGTACTCAGCTCGAAGCTGCCCGCTCAGATAAATCCGTATCTCAGCGCTCGCCAGCAACCGGTCTGATCTTCAGCGTCATGGATCTCCTGTCCTGAAGAACAGCCAGACGGGTGCAATCAGCAAGCCATTCGCAATTCCTTGCAAGGATGGAAGTTAGAGTTGTGGGCAGTCCTTAGATTTCAGGAATCCTGTTCGATGAGGAGAACCAAGATGGCGGAGGAAAACACGACGGGCTTGATACGTCCCCGCTGCGGTTCAGTGAGCCCGTGGGGCTTTGAATCGATTTTTCCTAATTTTCAAACGCTTGATTTTGGAGTCGAGGGTCCGTGCCGGCAGGCCAAGTTTAGCTGCCGCACCTGTGGGCCCCGAAACTTGGCCCTGGCTTTCTGCCAGCGCCGCTTCAATCATTTCCTTCTCCTGCCTCGCGAGGGCGATATCGAGCGCACGCGCTCGCACTGGGTCTGCTGGTCTCCCCTTCAGCCAGGTCCCGTCCACGGCCAAAGTATCACCGTCGCTGAGGATCACGGCGCGCTCGATTATGTTTTGTAGTTCACGGACATTTCCTGGCCAGCTATATGCCTGGACCACTTCTAGGAATTTCTTTTCGATGGTTCTGAACTTCTTTCCCGCTCTCTTTCCAAAGCGATCGATGAAGTACTCAACCAGCAAGGGAATATCAGCTACCCGCTCGCGCAATGGCGGCATCTGAATAGGCACGACATTCAACCTATACAGAAGGTCCTGGCGGAACTTGCCTTCAGCGACAAGCGCGTCCAAATCGCGATGCGTGGCTGCAACCACTCTCACGTCGATCGGAATGGGCCGGCTGCTGCCTACGCGTTCGATCTCACGTTCTTGCAGAACACGCAGCAGTGCAATCTGGATTTCCGCGGGTAAGTCGCCGACTTCGTCGAGAAAGATCGTGCCGCCGTTGGCCGATTCAAAACGTCCCGTGCGGCGTTGCATCGCACCCGTAAAAGCGCCCTTTTCGTGACCGAAGAGTTCCGACGCAATCAAAGAAGGCGGGATGGCGGCGCAATTCACGCCGATGAATGCTCGTTCCGCACGCCTGGATCGCTTGTGGATGGCGCGAGCTATCAATTCCTTGCCAGTACCAGTTTCGCCCAGAACCAAAACGGTGGAGTCGGAAGAGGCCACCTTCTCAACTTGGCGCAGCACCTTACGCAGCGCCTCCGAAGAGCCGACGATGTCCTCGAACATCGAATCACGATCGATTTGCTCTCGCAACGCCAGGTTCTCATTGCGTGTCCTCTCCTCGGCCCTGACACGATCATCAATGTCGGTGCCCGTCGCGTACCAGCGAATCAGCTGCCCTTCCTCGTTTTGGAAAGGCTTGTAACGAGTCAGGAACCATCGATATTGACCGTCTTTTCCCAAAGCGCGCTGCTCCAGTTCAAAGGGGACGCCAAGCGCGAGAGCAGACTTTCGGTATTCGGCCAGCCTCTGGAGATCGTCCGGGTGGAAGATGCGCTCGCGAAAACCCGGCTTCGCAACAACATCCTCTATCGCAAGTCCGGTGTAGTCGAGCGTCGCGTGATTGGCATAAAGCGGAGTGCCGGCAGGATCTTGGACCACGATGGTCTGCGGAATAGCGTCGGTGATCCTGCGAAGTTCGCGCTCGTCTTCCCTCAACTTCCTTTCTGTTTGCTTGAGGTTCTCTATATCCGTGCTGGTTCCGTACCACCTTATAATTTTTCCGCTTTCGTCCCGAAAGGGCGCCATGCGAATAAGAAACCAACGATAGACTCCGTCATGGCGGCGAACACGAGCTTCGATCTCGCCCGATTCTCCCGAGCCCAATTGCTCTTGCCATGTTTCCATCAGCGGCCTTATGTCTTCCGGATGGAAAGCAGCTTGCCAACCCCAACCATGCGATTCTTCCGGCGACAGGCCTGTGTACTCATGCCATTGTTTGTTGAGAAACTCGTTCGGACCATCCGGCAGATTACACCAAGCCATGGTGGGGATCGTATCAATCACCTGCCGAAGTTTGGCCTCGGACTTTTGGATCTGGTCAAGCGCATTTCTGAGCGCTTCCTGTGCCCGCCTTTCTATCTTCAATGTCGGTCCCCGTTGCGTACCAACGTACGACCTTTCCGTCTTCGTCCAGCAATGGGCTGTAGCGGATCAGGAACCACCGATATTTGCCGTCTTTCCCAAGAGCCCGTTGCTCGTTTTCGAATGGAACCGTGCCGGAAAGACTCTTCTGCCGCCCTTCTCGAAGCCTCTGCACATCCTCGTGATGGAATACGCGGTCCCGAAAATCCTCGGCCTGCACTTCGTCCAAAGACAGCCCCATGTAGTCGAGTGCCACGCGGTTTGCATAAATGGCTTTCCCATTCGGATTCAGAACGATGATGGTTTGCGGAATGAGATCAACGATTCGCTGCAGTTCTTCTCGCTCCTGATTTACGTCTGCCATTTTCCGGATGTCCTTTGAGCAGTTCTGATAGAGTCGACGTTCGCCTGCGTTGGCAACGACGTCACGTCGCTTGAGTAATGATTGTTTCGACCCATTTTATGAAGGTGCGGGCCTTCGCACTCGTCAATCGGCCTGAAGGATAGATGACCCATAGATCTATCGGAGGAAGTCTCCATTCCTCGAGAATGCTCACCACTTCGCCCGATTTGAGCTCTGGAGTAAACATCCACCGCGATGCGATCGCAAATCCCTGCCCCGCGAGAACGGCTTCGCGCACTCCTTCGGCCGCACTGAGTTTCAGGCGCGTCCTGAGGTACACCGATGTCTCCGAAGTGCCACGCCGAAAGATCCATTCCTGTCCGCCCGAGCTCTGGCCATAGATAATGCCGTCGTGTTCGAGTAAATCCGCAGGCGTCCGCGGAACGCCTCTTCGCGCCAGGTAAGCGGGACTTGCGATGACCAGCCGCTCAGCCTGCCCCAGCTTCCGGGCTTTCAACGCCGAGTCGGTCAGCACGCCCATCCGTATCGCGACATCGATGTTTTCCGCCACGAGATCGACCACACGATCGTCCATTACAAGGTCAAGTTGAACCCTAGGATGAGCATTGAGAAACGAGCCAAGCTTCGGAACGAGATGTAGACGCGAGAACGTGACCGGCGCAGAGACCCGCAATCGGCCTTCCAGTCCCGCCCCAGCACCCTGCGCCGCGGCTTCCGCTTCGTTTGCCTCGCCGATGGCGCGAACCGCGCGTTCGTAGAACGCTGTGCCGGCCTCCGTCGGCGACAATTTTCGCGTCGATCGCGTCAACAGGCGGACACCTAGTCTGTCTTCGAGGCTTGCGATCATCTTCGAGACCGCCGGTTGGCCCATGTTGAGATACCGGGCAGCCGCGGAAAACGAGCCTGAGTCGATGACTCGGACGAACATCTCCATTTCGCGCAGACGATTCATTCCTTGACGGAATAAATCTTATCACTGCAGACGATCTTCTGTCTTATGGATGGAATGTGTACGCTGATTGCAGAAGGAGGAAGGCAACGATGGCAGACAAATTCGCTGGAACAGTCGCAGTCATCACCGGGGCTCGCACGGTATCGGCCGTTGTCGAAAAAACACAGAGGAGAAAATCATGCAACCACTTCCAGATAACTACTTCAATGCTTATCGCAGCCTCGAAATTGACCGCGAGATGCGGAAGGCGTGCTGGTCGCCGAGTTTCATAGCAACGGCGGGCCATTCACCTTCACCGCACAGGATCATACCGAGTTTGTCGATGCTTTCTACCGCATCTCGCAGGATCGCGGCGAATAAGATCGTCATCCTGACAGGCGCAGGCGGGGAGTTTATGCCCGGCATCGATTTGCGTCTTTCAAAAATGTCTCCGATCCCGGCGTTTGGAGCCAGGTTCATGACGAAGGCGTTCAGATTGTGGAGAACATAGCCAATATACGCGTGCCGGTGATCGCGGCTATCGAAGGGCGCGCCCATGTGCACTCCGAATATGCGCTGCTGGCCAGCGTCATTGTGGCGGCGGAAGGCGCGACTTTCCAGGATGTGCCCCACTTCGCCGCGGGTATTGTGCCTGGCGACGGAATCTTTACCGCCTGGAGTTATCGCGCGGGCGCGGGACGGGCGGAGGCGTTTCTGTTGAACCCGCAGCCGTTGACAGCGCGTATCGCGCACGAATGGGGAGTCGTTGCCGAAGTAGTGCCAAACGGCAAGGCGCTGAGCCGGGCGCAGGAATTGGCCCGACTGTATTTGAAGGCGCCCGAAGTAACACGCCGCAACACGCGCATCCACTTCATTCAGCCACTGAAAGAGCGGATCGTGCGGGAAGTTGGCTACGGACTTTCACTCGAAGGAGCGTCCGCCGCCGCCCTGGTGAAATCAATGCAAGCCAAGAGCCTGAACTCGTCGTATGCAAGACAGGAGGAGTACCTGTGTCATGAGTGAAATCGAACAGTTCGATGTCCTTGTTTTCGGCAGCGGGAGCTGGAGGGAAACTTACCGCCTGGACCAGCGCCAGTGAAGGTCTGCGGACAGCGGTGGTCGAACGCCGCCTCATCGGGGGATCATGCCCGAACATCGCCTGCCTGCCGACTAAAAACGTGGTCCACAGCGCGAAAGTGGCCGACTTTGTCCGTCATGACCGCGATTTCGGCAGCGGTACTGCGCCGGCATCGATTGAAATGGCTGAGGTGAGGGCTCGCAAGCGGCGGATGGTCGACGGCCTCGTCAGCATGCACATCGACAAATACAAGGAAAGCGGCGCCGAGTTGGTCTTTGGCGAGGGCAGCTTCGTCGGACCGAAGACCATTCAGGTTCGACTGAACAACGGCGGCGTGCGCACTCTGCAAGGCGACCGCGTGTTCCTGAATCTGGGCACTCACGCGGCTATCCCCGACATCCCCGGCCTTCGCGCCGCGAAACCGCTCACGCACGTAGAGGCTCTCGAACTCGATCGCCTGCCCAGCCATTTAATCGTACTGGGCGGCGGCTATGTTGGCGTTGGAATTCGCGCAGGCATTCGTCCGTTTCGGAAGCCGTGTCACGGTTCTGGAGCATGGACCACAGTTGCTTCCTCGCGAGGACAAAGATGTCGCCGAGTTCGCTTCTTGAGTTTCTCCATCTTGACGGCGTCGATATTCGTTTGAACGTGCAGGTCGCGCAGGTGGAAGGCTCGTCCGGGGACTCCGTGCGCGTGACTCTCACTACCTCAGCGGGAACGTCGCTTCTGGAAGGGAGCGATATTCTGGTGGCCACTGGCCGAATTCCCAATACCCAGAACATTGGTCTCGACAAAACCGGCGTAGCCCTGGACGCCCGTGGATACGTTCAGGTGAACGAACGCCTCGAAACAACAGCGCCCGGCATCTGGGCTTTGGGCGAGTGCGCGGGCAGCCCTCAGTTCACGCATGTCTCTGAGGACGACTTCCGCATTGTACAGGCCAACCTTCACGGTGGCTCTCGAAACACGCGCGATCGCCTGATACCGTTCTGTCTTTTCACCGATCCGGAAATAGCGCGAGTCGGACTCAACGAAAACGAAGCGGTCGCCGCCGGCCGCCCCTACCGCGTGGCGAAGCTGCCCATGCAGGCGGTCCTTCGCGCCCGGACACTGTCGGAAACGCGCGGCTTCATGAAAGCGCTCGTCAGCCAGGAGAGCGACGAAATCCTCGGCTTCACGGCAGTGGGAGCCGCACGCTGGCGAAGTCATTGCGGTGGTCCAGACCGCGATGATGGGGAAGCTGCCTTATACCGCGCTGCGCGACGCTGTCTTCACGCACCCCACGATGGCTGAAGGCCTTGGCCCGCTGTTCGGCGGAGTGCCGGCCCGCACGCAGGCCGGCGCCGGTACCGCGTTCGGTCGCCTGAGGTCAATATGCCCGGCCCCAGTAAGGAGACGACCTAAGACCGGGCATCGGAGGTCACATTCCCCCTAAGAAACAAGATGTTTCGGCGTCCACGGCGGCGTAGAATTCTGAATACATATGGGGATTGCAAACCAGGCGTATCCCCGGCCAGGTCAAGAAGCGAGTCCCAAACGGGCTAAAGACCTTCTGAGGCGCTACCGGAGGCCGCTTCGAGGTATCCAGCGGAGGACCGGCCACCCCTACCGATTATCCCCAAGATCGTACCTGCCAGTCGGCTTTGAAACGTCCAGTTAGCATACCTAAGCTTGAATCGTTGTAACTAGTTCCCCGCACCTTAAAGGATTCCGGTGCAAACGCCGATACTATGGATGCGGTATATAATGTCCCGATCTATCAACCACAGGCGTAACGGGGCCTGACAAAGAGCCGCTTTCAGAGCCGGCAAAGGCAGTTAGGGCATGAAGGATGACAAAGAGCTCAGTCAATCAATCGCCGAGTTGATCCGACTCCACGACGACGTTTTGGCTCGCGTTTTTGCGCTGCAGACTCTGTTGCAGGATCTTGACCCTCATTTCCCCTGATGAGGTCGAGCGGCGAACCGAGCAGTTCCGGAAACAGTTCGCCTTAGATCTCGAAGCCCGCTTGGTCGCGCGTCAGGCGAAAACTGATGCGGCAAAAGAGAATCAGCGTCTGCAACAGATTCTCGATGAATACGAAGGGCCACAGCGATATGCGCAACTCATGTCGAGATCCGCATCGGCCAGGAGCTCGACTTCAGCGACCCACGTCTCAAAAAGGATCGACCGAGATGCTTGTTTGATCAAAAGCAATAGGCGCCCTCGTTATGTTGCTGGCTACGAATTGAATCGACGATGCTTCGTCGAGCTTCTCTGTACGTTCCTTGTAAGTCGTGCTGGAAGGGCATCCCATGACATCGATCGATCCTATTAATTCGGTGTTAGAGCTAAAGGGCCGCCAAGTGTGGTCAGTGACTCCCACTACGATCGTCTTCGAAGCGATCCGAACGATGTCGAACAAGGGTGTGGGAGCCTTGTTGGTGATGTCGGACGGCAAGCTCTACGGCATCGTATCCGAACGGGACTACGCGCGAAAGGTAATTCTGCGGGACCGGTCATCGAGGATGACGCAGGTTCGGGAGATCATGACTACTCCCGTCCTGACCGTAACACCAAAGGAGACGGTCGGGGAATGCATGCGACTGATGACCGAAAATCGCATCCGTCATTTGCCGGTTCTGAACGGCGATTGCGTTGTAGGGATCATCTCTATCGGGGATTTAGTCAACTGGATTGTTACAGCTCAGGAAGAGACGATCGGGCAATTGGAAGGCTACATAGCCGGCAAGTACCCGGGTTAGCGATGCGTCGACCTGAGTGGACTACAGAAAAGCGCTCCCGCGCCCAGCCAGTAGGACACCAAGCAGCCTTACGGCGATAGTTCCCGACCGCCTCATGATTGCTCCAAAAAAATAAATCCAGTTCACAGCTTAAGTCGTCATTGCATGTGCTTGACGACGGCAGTTGGTGTGCCAAATCAAATGCCGCGTTTCTTCATCAGTCTAAGCTGATTGACATAGCAGTCGTAGAACCGTTTTTGCTAAAAGTCGATGTTAATTCATTCCCGATCGGCTAACAGAAGCAAACGGGTCATCGCAATGCCCAAGTCCGGCGCACTACTGGGATTTGTTCTGATCTGGGCACTGCCCGTTATCGGGCGCTTATCCGCTCAGACCGTCTCGTTCATTCAACGTAGCCAAATTCCCACAGGCCAAAATCCAACCGCCCTTGCCGTTGCCGATATCACCGGCGATGGCGAGTCAGACTTGATCGTGGCGAATCAGGGGGCCGCATCATTCAGCATCCTGCTCGGATTGGGCAATGGCTTCTTCCAGCCCCTCACAACAGAAGCCACGGGCATCAGCCCGCATGCGCTCGCGGTTGGAGATTTCAACCAGGACGGAAGGCTGGATCTAGCTGTCGCAAATTTCGCTTCGAATAGTGTGGAGATCTTCCTTGGAAATGGGAATGGAAGCTTCCGTCTTGTTTGGGAGTTTGACAGCAGCTGGTCCGTCTGCCATCGTCGCAGCTGATTTTAATGGCGACGGAAGGCTCGACCTGGCTGTTGTCGAGACGAATTCCAATAGCGTGAGTGTTTTTCTCGGTAACGGCAACGGAACCTTCCTGCCATTCTTCACTTCAGCGGTAGGAGATCGCCCCGTATCCATTGCCACCGCCGATTTCAATGGAGACGGTCGATTGGATTTGGCCGTAGCAAATATTGCCTCGAATAATGTTTCCATCCTCCTGGGGACGGGCGCTGGGCTATTCCTCGCCCCGCGAAACTTTTCGGCCGGCCAACTTCCCGCCTACGTCGCACTGGCGGATTTCGATGGCAACGGCACGATCGACATTGCGGTTGCGAATGCCACGGGCTTTTCGGATAGGGTCAATCTCGCTGCTGCTCGGCTTAGGAAATGGAGCGTTCGACATCTCCCAGAACCTTCGCAGCGGGCAGTAATCCCTCCTTCTTAGTGACAGGTGATTTCAACCTGGATGGAAAGCCTGATCTGGCGGTCGCCAATACGGCCTCGAATACTATCTCGATATTTCTGGGCCTCGGAAACGGTTTCTTTGTGCCACCGATCGATTTCGTCACGGGAAGCGCTCCGGAGTGGATCAGCGTTGTAGACCTGAACGCCGATGGAAGGCCCGATCTGCTCGTCGCTAATAGCAGATCGAATACCGTTTCCGTACTGATCAACTACACCGGGGAGTTCGGTCCGCCACTCATCACCTCGGTTGTCAATGCCGCCGCTCTTCAAAGTGGTGCGGTCGCGCCAGGAGAAGTAGTCACCATTTTCGGGTCGAACCTGGGACCCGATCAAGCCCGAGGTCCTCTGGTGAGCCCATCGGGTTTCCTGTCCACGGCGCTGGCAAACACGCAGGTATTTTTTGACGATAACCCGGCGCCGCTTCTGTACGCCAGTTCGGGTCAATTGAATGCCGTGGTTCCTTTCGCTGTCGCAGGGCGCGACCATACAGAGGTGGTGATCACAAATTCCGGACAGGCGTCATTGGCACTAGACCTTGCCGTGACAAACAGTGCTCCCGCATTGTTCACGATGGATTCGACCGGTAAGGGCCAGGCGGCTGTCCTCAATCAGGATGGATCGTTGAACGGTGACTTAAATCCAGCAGGACGTGGTTCAATAATCGTGCTTTACGCAACGGGCGGAGGCGAGACAAGCCCCGCTGGCATTGACGGTCTACTGGCGACAGGCTCCATCGTCCACACTAGTACTTCCCACTTCAGCCCGCATCGACGGCAAGTCCGCGGATGTGCTTTACGCGGGTGGGGCGCCAGGTTTCGTGGCCGGAGTCATACAGGTTAATGTTCGGGTTCCGGATGACATAGCCTCGGGGGCAGTACCTATCGTGTTGCAGGTCGGTTCGGCCCTGAGCCAACCCGGCGTAACAGTCAACATCGAGTAGGCAGTGCGGCTTTACCCAATTAATCCTCCATCCCGCCACAGCGCCAGTTCTACGGAGCGGACAGAACACTCTGAACCAGGCCCATCAAGTCAGCAATTACGAATGGCTTCCGGATAAAGTGCTCTATTCCAATCCCGGCAAATGCGGGGGCGATATCCTCTTTACCATAGGCGCTGGTGAGAATAATTTTCAGACCTGCTCGCGTGCGCTGGGCTTCCTCAACGACTTCCCGACTGGATATCCCACCGGGCAATGTGACATCCAGCAGAATTAAGTCCAGGTCATCTTTGAAGTCGCGTACCGTAGCGATCGCTTTTTGCCCATCGTTCGCTTCGAAGATGGAATAGCCTCTGTTTCGGAGCATCTTCGACACAGCGGACCGCAGTATGTGTTCATCCTCAACCACAAGAATAGTTCCCGCCCGAGGGATGATTTTCGCAGCCTCAGGGTACCGGTATTTGGGCACAGCTAGGGGTCCCCTTCTCACAGGGAAGCAGGATCTGAAACGTCGTTCCTTGCCCTGGCGTGCTTTGAACGTTGATCGTGCCACCGTGCGTTCGTACAATCCCTTGTACAACCGGCAGTCCCAGACCGCGGCCATTTTGTTTCGTAGTAAAAAATGGATCGAAGATCCTGCCTTGTACCTCCGGTGTCATGCCAGGACCGGAGTCGGAGATCTGCAACTGCACGTAATCCCCTTCCGGAAGACTCGCATTGCGCCGGCGAAGGGGAATTCCCAGATACACTCCTTAGCGCAGAGGAGACGCTGATCACCCCCTCTCGCCGCCCAATCGCCTCGGAGGCATTGGTGATCAGGTTCATCACAATTTGCCGGATCTGTGCGGCGCTAGCGTGTACCGGAGGAAGGTCGTTCCCGAGATCCACCTTGAAGCTGATATGTTTTGAGATCGAGACCTTGAGCAAATCAAGCATCTCGTAAACCAGGGCGGAAATATCGACAGGTTGAAAGTCTGGACTCTCTTTTCCGCCATAGATCATCAACTGGCGGACGATTTCCGCGCCGCGAATTGACGACATCCGGATTCTCTTCAGTTGCTCCTGAACCGCCGAAACATCTTCGTTCTCCGCCAGCGCGAGTTCGCTACAAATCAGGATTCCACCCAGCAGGTTGTTAAAGTCATGGGCGATTCCGTTGGCCAAAACCCCTATGCTCTCCAGTTTTTGACTCGCTAGCGCCTGCTCGTCTGTACGCTTGATATCGGTTAGGTCAGTGCAACACCCCGCGATTCGATAGATGCGTCCGGCAGCATCTCGTAAAGGAATCAAGTTGGTATGAAAATACCGGCGTCCGACCTCCAGATTAAGTTCATCCTGGTAGCTTATGAGGGATCCGGCCTCCAAACAGCGGCGATAGTTTGCGATAACTTTCTTGGACACCTCAGCGGGGAGCACGTCTTCGATGAATTTACCGGATACTTCGCTGCTGGAAAGACCCACCGCGTCCTCCTCAGCAGGGTTAAGTGCTACAAACTTAAAGCGGCCTTCGAGCGTGACATCGAGCACAAAAATACATTCCGGAATGTTGTCGAATACTTGCTTGGTCCACAGTTCATTTTGCCGCAATGCTTCCTCCGCGGCTATCTGGTCTCTGATATCTTCTATGACCGAGACGAAATACCGCGGCGACTTGTTCTCATCCCGTACCAGTGACAAATGCCGTTTTGCCCAAACGATCGTGCCGTCTTTGCAGACTAAGCGCTTTTGCATGGAGTGTTCGGCGATCTCACCAGCCAGCAAGCGGCGGCCTCCATCAAGCGCTGCTTCGCGGTCGTCAGCGTAAGTGACATCCTGATAGGTATTCCGCAGTTCGGCTGCAGTGTAACCAAGCAAGTTACAAAACCGATCGTTGAGACGCAGCCACTTTCCATCAATAGCGATCTGCGCGATCCCGAAAGCAGCCTGGGAAAAAATCGCCTGAAAGAAACCGTCGTCTTCTTGTAACGCTGTCTTGGCGCCCATTTGACGTTCCTCGTTTATTCTACTTTGATGGTTCAGCGTTCTGCCCTACGTCACCAGAGCCTTTCGGTAGGCGCAGAAAAGTTCGTCAATCGAGGTGCAGGCTAACCAGGAGGCATGCTCCAGGCACGAGCGTCGTCGGACAGTAGACTCCGTGCTAAAGAGATTCGTTTCCTCTTTCGAGGTAAAGGGCTACGCGGTGCCGAGCAGGCTAGCAGCCGTGTTGCTTGGTGCCCGGGATACCGTCGCCGTACTCGCTAGTGCCTGATCGCTTCAAAAAGTGCCGCGTTCGATGCTGAGTACAGTGCTCGGATTCGAGGCATTGATACAAAGCGCAAATGGCTCGGAGGCAAGAGCGCCGTCGGACAATAGACTTTGTGCTAAAGAGATTTGTTTCCACTTGTAAGACAGGGCCAATTTCCCCTTGATAGCTCGCAGAGCGGACTGATAGGAGCGGCGCACTTACACGAAGTATTTTCATAGAATATTCAAAAAGATCAGCGGAAAGTAGTGCGCTGACGCATGGCGAGCAGACTAGCAGCCGTGCTGCTTTCGGTGCTTAATAAGCGCTTCTCTTCTCACCCACCGCATTCTCTAGTTCGCGATCCAGTCGGATCAAGGCAGCCTCATCGTCCCCACACAGTACTTCAATGTGCTGGCGAGTGATATTCACAATATTGCTCAAGGCGAGCGAGACGTCCCTCACGAGACTGTCGCGCTCGGGGCAATCCATCGGAGTTCGTTCTGGCGGATTACTCACTGTCCGGTTTGCATGCCTCGCGCAACAAGTCGGCCAGTTCGCTTGACAGGTAGGGTTTTTGAAGGAATCCCCAGGGATTCGAACCGCCAAGTGCCTTCCAGGCGCTGTCCTTGCTGAAGGAAGTGGTAAGAATGATCTTCACGCTTGGCCGTATCTGTTGCAGTTGGCGCAGTACTTCCCGGCCCGATAAGCCCGGCAGAGTCAAGTCCATCACGATCACGTCGATCGCCGCCTCATGGACCTGAAACAAATCCACTCCGGACGGGCCATCGTGGGCCTCGAAAACCCGAAATCCTTGTGTCCTCAGTGCGATGGAAACGACACTGCACAGCACCTCATTCTCGTCGATCATCAGTACTGTTCCGACAGTTCTGGATGGCACCAATCGCTCGTCCTCTCGGTTTGGAATCCCTGGCCAACGTATGCCAACACTTCGGCATGTTACGCAAACAGTGTGTTTTCAATCATATTGGGGGATGCCGAGCTTGCGGAAGCTAGCTAGCCGCTAGCTAGCCGCTAGTTACGAAATCGATAATCTAAGCCCAGAGACTGTAGAGCGTTGTCTTAGTCAATGTGGGCCGCAGTATCGAACATACCGGCAATGTCACCGAGGGGCATATCCGCTCCCAGCTCGATCGCATTCTGCGAAGCCGCGCGTTCCGGAACTCGGAGCGTCTCCAGCGTTTCCTCAAATTTGCTGTGGAATGCGCATTGGAAGGAAACCTCGATCGGCTTAAGGAATCGCTGCTTGGTCGCGTCGTCTTTGATCGCGGGTCCAAGTATGACCCACGCACAGATTCGATCGTCCGGGTAGAATCGCAACGCCTGCGAAAGAAGCTCCGTGAGTATTACGAAGTCGAAGGGCGAGCCGATCCGGTATCTATCGTCTTCAAGGCGGGAAGTTACGTCCCGACCTTTGCTTATCTCACTTCCGTCTTCGATCGCGGTCGCCAGACGCCGATTCAGGAGCCCGAGACGCGGCTGCTGAACCGCCAAACGGTGGCCGTTCTCCCTTTGTCCAACCTGAGCGCCGATCCGGAGCAGGAGTATTTCTGCGATGGGATCACCGATGACATCATATACGCCCTTAGCCGTATTCCTAGTACTGAATGTGATTGGCCACACGAGCGTGTTCGCGCTAAAAGGCGCCGCGGAGGATGTACGCGAGATCGGCGCCCGCCTTGGGGCAGGAACAATCGTCGATGGGAGTATTCGCAAATCGGGCAACCGGCTGAAGATTTTCGCCGAGATTCTCGATGTCATAACTGGAGAGGTCCGCTGGGCTGAAACCTATGAACGGACGCTGGATGGTCTCTTCGCCTTAGAAGAGGAAATTGCGCAGGCAGTTGCACGGGCCCTGCAGATCACACTTGGCTTCGCCTGCATCGAGCTGGGTGATTCACGGCGCTCCCAATATGGGGGCATACCTGCTGAACCTTCAGGGCCGGTTTGCGTGGAATCGCATGAGTGCGGACGGTTACCGGACCGCGGTCGAAATATTCGAACGCGCCATTTCTTTATTCCCAGAATACGCGCCGCCATACGCGGGTCTCGCGGACGCTTATTTATATCTCGCCATATGGGGACATGAGCGCCCTAGCGAAGTTTTCCCCAAGGCACAAAGGTCAGCACTCCAGGCCCTGAACCTCAATTCTTCTCTGCCGCACGCTCACTCCGCTCTCGCGGCCGCTACTGCGCTTTATGAATGGAAGTGGGAAGAGGGCGCGAGACTAGCTCGGAGGGCTATCGAACTCGAGCCCTCCTACTCGTTCGGACAACAGATCTACGGTTGGTGTCTGCTCGCACGTGGGGAATCGGACCAAGCCGTCGCGTGTTTTGAGCGGTCCGTCGCGCTGGATCCTCTTTCGGTGCGAGCACACCGCACGCTCGGATGGGTGCTGCATATTCAGCGGCAGCCATGGAACGCCGAAAAATGGATTGAAGCAGCATTGGTGCTGGATCGCGAGCCTGTGGAGACCCATTATCTTCTGGCGCAGGTCTATCTGAGCGAACACCGCTTTGAGGCGGCTCTGGAGCAGGCGCGACAGTGCCAAACCGACCCACCGTATCCGCTGAGCCTGGGTCTGCTCGGTGCCTGCCTGGCATCGCTGAATCACCGCAAGGAAGCCTTGGAGATTCTCGCTAAGCTGTCCCGCCTGGCCGAGACCGGATATGTCGATCCCAACTCCATGGCACAAGTACAGATCGCCCTGAATGACACCGATTCCGCGATCAAATCGGTCGGAACAATCCTTGAGGAGCGAGTCCCCTTTGCTTTCTTTATAAAGCTCGATCCTGAATTCGATCCGCTTCGACCCGATGCACGCTTCAGCGACTTGATTTTGCGCATGGGAATGTAGGGATTAAAGCAGAGCGCTCTTCGCTGGGCTTTGCCGGTTGCTCGTTGGTGAACTGGGCGGACAAGGATGAAATGGGAGTGCCCTGACGCGGCTCGCCGACATCCCTGTGATGACCGTCGAAGCTCGGGGCTATTGCAACCGAGCGTCCGCCGAATCGGTGAACCCTACGGTCTTAGTTCGCGGCCAAGGAACGTCTTCGCCTTGGCCATTTCGGCGTCCCATTTCTGAAGTTGCTGCGGTGTCAGGATCTTAGTTACGTGCTCGCGAATCGAGTCGCGTACCTTCCCTGGCGCTTCGGTATCCAGCTTGCCTTCAGCATTTTCCAACGCTGTCCTCATCTGCGCTTTCTGTGCGTCAGACAAGTTCAACTCGGTTGCGATCCGTCGTACTTCGTCTTCGATTCTGCTTTTGACGTGCGGGGTCATGTTCAATCTCCTTTGTCGAATTTGTTATTTGTAGCGCCTATGATCGCCTCGTTGCAGGCAGCCCTTGGTAACTGCAAACAGTAACGAGCCCGATGACGGCGATGACTTCTTACACTCGTGCAACACAGCTTTTACCCAATATGCCGGGCACCCATGTTCCGCGATCAAGATGTCCTGAACGGCAGTGTTGGTTCAAAAAGTTTCATCGCGCGCAATGTTGTGTGTCGTTCAACACTGGGCATCGATGCGGTACGGCGCGGCTCGCTAACTTTCGCAGGGGTCGGTAGCAGTTTTTATTAAACCTTACTGTGCGGGTAAAGCATCAAGGGTCCGGCGAAGAGCTGGCGATACCTTATTGGTTAACGGAGGTGTGGAGTGGTGGGTAGCGCGACAAGGAAATTAGCACTCGCATGCATGGTCAGCGTGGTGGCGGCTCGAGCCCAGGCTCCAACTGTCCAGGACCTCGAGACTAAGCTTCTGCAATTCGAGCAAGAATCGCAGAAAACAATCGCAGAGCTAAAAGCCCAGATTGCTGCCCTGCAACAAGGGCAAAGGGCTCCTAATCGTGCACCATCTTCGACACCTGCGCCCCAGACGGCCGAAGTTCCAGTCGTACATACTCCGCAAGAATTCTATGGCCTCGAAACCCGGACCAGACTAACAGCGAGCGACAACGAGCTAGGTGCGCCGCGTATCGACAACGAGCCCCTGGATCCTGAACTGCTTGGGTTCTTTCACCTTCCAGGCACCAGCACTTACATGAAGTTCGGAGGCTTTATAAAGACCGACCTCATATACGACGTGAATTATGCGGGAACGTACTATGGCGCATATGTTCCTTCGAGCTTTCCATCGTCGACCACGCCGCATTCGGAGAACTCGACGGTTTCGATGCGTCCGACCAGATTCACATGGGAAACGCGGCAGGGAACTCTCGATAACAGCGAAAACGAAGTTAAAACCTATTTCGAATTTGACTTCTTGAGCAACTATGACCGCAACTCGATACGGCTGCGGCAGTTTTATGGACAGTATAAGAATTTCTTGGCCGGTCAGGCATGGAGCGCCTTCTCCGATCCGGATGCTTTTCCCGACACCCTGGAGTTTGAAGGTCCGCCCGGCATGATAGCGGCGCGTTTTCCCCAGCTCCGATACACGCATCCGCTGAACACCCACAATTCCGTTGGTATTTCGATTGAGAAATCCGGCACCGATACTCCGTTCAGCACGCAGTTCGGTGTGCCGATCGGCACCTCGAAGTTTCCGGATCTGATCGGTTTCTATCGCTACGAGAACAATCACGGCCACATTCATGCGGCTACTCTCTTCCGGAATGTCGGCGGCATGGTGCCTAACGAAGAGATCCTCAACCTGTCACGGCACACCGGTGGATTCGGCGAATCGCTTTCCGGTACCTGGGGTCTTCCCTTTTTCAAGAACGACAACCTGGTTTTTCAATTAGTCTTCGGAAAGGGAATCTCGAACTATTACAACGACAACTTCGGTTTGGGCACGGATGTCGGCTTTAACGCGAATGGACACCTGGTAGCGACCCCGACGGGCTCGGGACAATTCGGATATACCCACAATTGGACGAAGGTTCTTCGCAGCACTGTGAGTTACGGGTACCTGAGGATCAATAGTCCGGCAGGCGACCCTGGAACGACCTATAAGGTCAGCAATTACGCTACGGTGAATCTCATCGTTCAACCAAGTGTCCGGTACTTATTTGGTGCGGAATATATTTATGGCTCACTGGAGCGAAAAGATGGCTTCGAGTGGGTTGCACCTAGAATTCAGGCGAGCATTACTTATTACATTAACAAATATCCGAGCAAGTAATCGGCTAAGCCGATCAGCAATCTTCTAACCCGCGGAGAGATTATGCAAGAGGCGAAGATGCCGCTGACAAGATTTCAAGCGATTGTGACGCGGAGGCGAGACAGAGCCTGGACAATATCGGAACCATTCTGAAGACGGCGGGAACGTCGCCAGCAGATGTCGTGAGTGTGCAGGAGTGAGGAAATAACAGGGCGACGTCAAGCTGACACGAAAAGGAGAATACAAATGTCTAAGAATCATCTTAATCCTCTGAACCAACCGGCTCCAGCCGATCAGGGCGATCCGCTTGGCTCCGTCGACAATATAGTCTCGCAAAAAGTCCCAGAGGGCGTCGATCGGCGAGCCTTTTTGATGCGAAGCGCGCTAATCGGCGCGACCGCAATCATCTTGGACCGTCCAATTTCCCCTCAACTGAGAGCGGCCAGGCTCGCGGGAACGCCGCCCGTGCCGCAGCTTTCTCCCACCCTCAATGTGGTGAAAGAGCAAAAAGGTCCGGTGATGACCACGCTGGATGAGTTCTACAAAGTGGGACCGGGCCCATCCAGCTCGCATACCATCGGTCCGATGCGTATCACCTATGATTTCTACCAGCGCTGCACGAAGTTGCCGCCAGACCAGCAAGCCAAGGCTACCGCATTCCAGGTTCACCTCTACGGGAGCCTCAGTGCTACAGGCAAGGGACATGGCACGGAGCGCGCTTCGCTCGCTGGATTGGTCGGAAAAGAGCCTGCGACTGTCGATCCCGCTTTCCTTGACGGCTTGCGCGATAACCCGAATCAGTCGTTCCCGGTGAAGCTCGGCTCTAAGACCGTAGATGTCACGCTCAAGGACGTCGTATTCGATAGTGTAGACGGCAACTTCCCGCACCCCAATACGATGACCGTGAGACTGATGGGCGGCAGCACCCCGATTCTCGAGCAGGAGTATTATTCGGTGGGCGGCGGATTCATCGAGTGGAAAGGATACAAGCCTCCCAAGAAAGACGCGCCAAAATATCCTTTCGCCACCATGAAGGAGCTTCGGCAGCATGCCGAGCAAAACAATATCTCGATTTCCGATGTTATTTTGGCAAACGAAATGTCGATCCCAGGCAGGAGCCAGGAGGAAGTATACGCTTTTATCGACAAGATCACCGGCGCGATGGTCGCCATTGTGAAGTCGGGCCTCAGTGTGCAGGAAGGCGTGTTGCCTGGCCCAATCAAATTGCAATCGAAGGCCGCTACCGTTTACAAGCGCGCCCAGGATGATCAGTTCCAGTCGGACCGCGGGATCGGCACTCTGGCGGCATACGCTTTGGCCGGCTCGGAGGAAAACGCGCGAGGCCACCTCGTAGTCACCGCGCCGACGGGCGGTTCGGCGGGCGTCCTTCCGGCCCTGGTGTACGGCTTGGGCGAAGGCGGCCGGAACCTTTCGCAGGATCAGATTCGCAAGGGGATGCTTGCCGCAGCGGCGATCGGGTACCTCTGCAAGCACAATGCGACGCTGTCCGCCGCCGAGGGCGGATGCCAGGCCGAGATCGGCGTGGCATCGGCGATGGCGGCCGCATTGATCGCTGCAGCATACGACGCAAGCCCGCGAATTATTGAGAATGCCGCCGAATCTGCGCTGGAGCATCATCTGGGGATGACGTGCGACCCGGTCGCGGGATATGTTCAGGTCCCATGCATCGAGCGCTGCGCCTTCGGTGCTGTCAAGGCATGGACGGCGTGGGCCATTGCAAGCAACGAAATCGAATCCAGGCACCGGGTCGATCTGGACGCGACGATTACGGCGATGGCGCAGACGGCGAAGGACATGAACAGTAAGTACAAGGAAACCAGTCAGGCGGGACTCGCCCTTTCCGTGACTCTCTGTTGATCGAGATTTGTCTCCATGGAACTCGACGTCATCCCGGGATTTCCCACTCTCATCGGCCGGCTGCTGATACCGGACGCCGGCGCGATGAATCGGGATTTGCAAACGCTGATTCTAGCCGAGGAGATGAAGTATCCGAGCCTCGGCCGCAGCAACATCGGAGGGTGGCACTCGCGTCCCGACTTCCTGAGCTGGCGGGATCCTGCGGTGGCAGCCCTGACTAGCTGGCTCAACTGGACCTTGCGCCGGATGATCGAGGCCAGCGCGGGATCGAAAGTGTTGGAGGGTACGCTCTCTGTCTCGTGCGTGGGCTACCCTGTGCCGGGCGGGAACGTACCATGCGCCGCACTCTCATCCGGATAGCGCGTGGTCTGGAGTATATTACGTGGACGCCGGAAGCTGCACGCCTGATCAGCCGCTGAGCGGTGTACTCGAGTTCCTCGACCCTCGAGCGGGCGTAGACGCGGTGACCGCGCCGGGTGATCCCTATGGTGAACCGTTTCGGGTTCGCCCCCAAGCCGGTCTGCTCATAGTTTTTCCCAGTTGGCTTTATCACTGGGTCCACCCCTACACGGGTCAGACACCGCGCATCGCCGTTTCTTTCAATGCCGCGCTGGCACCGCTATCTGCGGTCCTCCGGCCCTCGCCCACGCTCGAGCCGATCGTGTCGAGCGTTGCTGCGTAGAGCGCGGACTGCGCACGCGCCCTCTCGCTACCTTGAGTCCCCGCTCCGACGTGTGCATTTCGCGAGCCAGCGCGGAATAACGGCGCGTCGGATACGACGCGGTCGAGCACCGAGAGCGCCCAGCGCCTTTCGAAGATCCGCCCCGGTGTTTCATCGTGCGCCGTCTCGCGCTACTTCTCCGGAACCGATGGACGGACTGTCTTCACTGGCGATGGTCAAAAAGCGAGGAACGCCTGCAACATCGGCACCCAGCCGGTCAGACCTACGGTATACGGAGTAAATGCCCCGCTATAAGGAGACTTGTTGACCCGGAACACCTCTGCGTTGAGCCAGAATCGATCGGTCCGAACGGGAAACCACTTTGTCCCACCGCCATACTCATAAGAATTGCCGAACTGCCCGATCACCCACGATGCGCGGATATATGGCATCAACTTTTTCGGCTTCGCAAAATAGCTCGCCGAGACCTCGCCGCCATGGTCGAATGTGGATTTGAGCGGAAGCGGTCCGTCGGCCACGAAATCGTTTAGCAAACGCGCGAAGTATTGCCCGTTGACCGCAAGCCCGTTCCATTTGATGCCGGCGTCAACCGCCCACATCTTATACGTCGCCAGGTTGAGCGTTACACCCGGCGCAAACGCTCCGGTCGAGAAGGTCAGCACGCCGTCGGAATTGTACAGTGAAGTGTTGTCGGGATTTGATTGTTCGAGATTTGAAAAACGGTCCTCTCGGGATCTTGTAAACGCGGTACCGATTCGAATGCGAACTTTTTTGGAGGCGAAATAATCATCGTACATGTTGCGATCTTTGCCGGGTGGGCCGTAGGGCCCCAGCGGTTCCCACCAGACGTTGCCGGAAACCGCCAGATGAGTATCGATCTTGGTTGCCGAGATATTCAGGGTATTGAGACCGTTGCCGAGGAACGCCAAATAATTCAGCCCCTTCACGGGTTCTCCGCTCGCCCAAACTCCCTGAGTGAACCCGGGGCGGAAGAAGTTGTCAGCCATGCTCCTATCGCTTGCCGTATAAAATGGGAACGTGTTAACCAGTGATCGGCTGCCTGGAACGCCAGTGTAACCTCCAGTGAGCGTGAGGGCGTTGTTGAATTGCCAGCCGATGTTGCCGGCTACGATAATCGAAGCGGCCCCGGCGGACGTCCATACGGTCACGCTATATCGCAGCCTCTTGTCAAAAACGTAGCCGCCCAGGATGAACATTGAGCGATTTACCGTGATATCGTTGCGGGTATTAACATCGCTGGCAATTCCCAGGTGGTCGGTAAAGGTCCCTTCGCTATCAAGCGTGTTGAGATATCGGATTTGGGTATTGACGTTGAATTTCAGCAGAAAAGGAACCTTAGCGGGTTCGCGGGTTTCATAGATTACCATTCCATCTCTGTAACGATCGTCGTCTATCAGAGATGCCACAAGGGATGCCAGCGATGCGGGAGTACTTGCTGAACCTGTCACCGCCGGTGGGGTATCCAACGCGGCATTGGGTCTTGGCGCTGAGGCGTCTGCCGTTGTCGACGGTACAATTGACTGGCCGACGATCGACGCATTCGTTGCCGTGTCCCCGTCAAGCAGTCGCTGCAGCTTTCCGATGAGTGCCGCTAAGTTCTTTTGTAGTTGATCGATACTCTTTTGCTGTTCATCGATACTCTTTTGCTGCTCATCTAAACTCTTTTGCTGCTCCTGGATTTTCCGAAGCAGCTCGCGGACAACACCATCCTCGACCTGCGGCGCCACGCTCTCATCGCCAGTTGGAGACGACACCTGGGCGTGTGCGGGGCTCACGAACAACGTCATGGACGTGAACACCAGCGCGATTGACGATCTACAGGATAGGTGCCGCATCCGCATGGTTCGTTGCTCCATCGGCTACGGGAACGGATGACCCATCCCATACTCGCTGCAGCATCTGCAGCCGCAGCAGTAGCATCCTCTGGCGGTCCTCAAGCTTCCGGAGCTCATCCCGGATAGCTACATTCTCGGCGCGGATCTGCGCGATTTCCGTCTGTACTCGACTCAGCGGAGCCACGGGGGACTGTCTCGCGAGAGGAGTCCCAGGGAATAGCAATGCCGTTACTGCTAATGCGGCTGAGAATCTTCGAGATATAAGTGGTTGGATAAACATAGGCTCGTTTCCTTCAGGGGGACCAGCGTCGAATAGCCGGAACGAAGTGCGGCTTCAGGTCGTTAGGGCTCGCGCCGCGTAGATGAACATTTGCGGTGACTCGATCTAAATTAATGGACCAGCAACCGTCTAGAAATACTAAATCGCAATTGCCTTGAAACACATCACTGACGCTCTCGCGACGAGGGCGTGCTCAATATGCGCCCCCGTGGCGCGATGGAAAAAGCCGGTTCAAGCGAAGTGAGTGACCGCTGCTCAACTACTCCGGAGCAACGCGTGCCGTAACCGTCGGCGAGGTGCCCACTGATTCATCTACCTGAAAGGAGAGCTTTCTCCAGTTTGGCAAGCCGCGCTTCCAGCACCCGAATCGTTTCCGCCTGCTCCTGCACCTGCTTGTGTTCCTTCTGCAATTCGTTCAAGAGCATGGAATCGAGCACCTGATACTTCACGGTTTCAATCTGTCCGTCCGCTGAATGGGCGACAAGATCCGGGTAAACATCTGCCACTTCCTCTGCAATCAGGCCATATTGAATCGGCTTGGAGCCATCAGCAAAGGGCTTCCGGTAGCGGAAGGTAACGGGTCTCAAGCGCATAAGACCCGTGCTGACTGTATCCATGTCATGGACGTCTTCTTTGAAGCGCATGGATGAACTGACGGTGCCCAACTGTCCATTTGAATCGATCACGACGGGAATGGCGTCGTTGTTTCCCGTGGTGACACCTCGAATACCCGCTGCGAAGCATGAAGTCCGGTTAATCGGGTTCGTACCCTGCGTTCCGATTCGAATGTCCCCGTTGTCATTCAAAGATCCGCTACTAGCCGTGTTGTTGACACCCGTGGTGTTGGACCCCAGCGCGAGGTAGCCGCAGGCCGTGTTGCTGACGTTCATGAGCGCGTTGACACCGATGGCGGAGTTTGAGTTCACGGCGTTGTTCTCCATGGCGTTCAGGTTGGGAAAAGCAAAAGCGAACGACACATAATATCCGTTAATATCGACGACGAGATCTGTGGGATTGCTGGCGTAAACGTCTATCGAACCATTGGATCCGGCTGGAATAATTCCCGCGTTGCTGGCCAAGGTACCCTGCGGCGACTCGACTGCGATAGCAGCGACCGGCGTGGGCTGCCCAGTGGGGTAAGCCGTCACGTAAGTGAGTGGGCCTGGTGGCACCACGGTTATGTCGAACGAGTACGCCTGCGCTTCGGTGGGAATCGTGCAAGTGGTGCTAGACAGAATCGGCAAGGTTCGGCTGACGCCGCCAACAAGAGACGGCGGCCCGAAGGCTCCCGTAAACCCATTGCCCGTTCGGGTGTCAACAATGCGGCAAGGGAGTATCGCCACAAAGACAAGTGGTGCAGTTGGGGAGAGAGCTGTTGCGTCCGCAGGGGTAGCGACGACGGCTTGCCCCGGGGCAGGGATTCGTGTCGGCTGCCAATACAGTGGGGCAGCCCAGTGTTTCAATGCCAGGGGGTCGCGTGGTCCTCCTCCTTGGGCAGACAGTACCAACGATCCGACCGCTGTTAATAAGACGAGACGCAATGAGCTTTTCAGATTCATCGGAGCATTCGCCTTTCTCGGCCCACTGAGCAATATTATTAGCCCAAGGATCTTAGCGGACCCGATTTTATTACGACCCATGGGAACTGGAATTGCCGTTTTGCTATTCTAGCTATCGATTACCCAACCGCCTCCGTAGGCGCATTTTTTTATCCTTCTTCCCACGCTTGCAAGGCTTCGGCCTCACGCAGAGCATCGATGTCGCGTCCCGCCCGTAGAGCCTCTCAAAAGATCATCAATCGGTCCGGCGAGTCGCGCACGGGTCAAACACAGCGAATCGCCGTTTCTTTCAATGCCGCGCTGGCACCGATATCTGGTGTCCTCCGGCCCTCGCCCACGCTCGAGCGGATCGCATCGAGCGTTGCTGCGTAGAGAGAGAGGACTGCGAACGGCGCGCCCTCGCAAGGCATTGCGACGTTGGAGTTGTGAGAAAGGAAACACATGTCGGCTGCCACAACTTCGCTTAGATTTTCGGACGCATTAGCCGTGACTTGCCTGGTGCTGTCCCCTATTTCGGCCCGCGCACGGGTTCAGCAGCCTCCGTCGAAACTGGAGACAGAAGTCCAGGAGGTGCGAAGTGAGAACACTGCCGTACGGGAGGAGCGTGCGAGACTCGCGGAGCAGCAAAAGATTCTGCTTAATGTTGTTGACCAGTTACAGCAACGGCTGAACGGATCGCCTGCGGCTGTCGCGCAACAATCGCCAGCGGCACCCCCGTGCCAACAGCCCAAGCGGGACTGGCGCCGAAACCCGCATCACCCGCCGCAGATCGAAACATTGCCGCCGAGGATCCCTACGAAGACAGTATCGTTTTGGTGAAAACACCGGTGACAGCAGCTACATCGACCACCCGGGTGCCGTCCAACCAGTCACGAAGCGCAATGAATTCAACCTCAATCGCAACATGTTCCAGTTCACCGGCTACATCTTCGACAAGGGCTGCAATACAATCTCATCCTCTGGGCATCCAACACTTCCGCGGCAATCGTCATTGGCGGCTACGTAAACTGGAGATTCAACAAGGCCATCACCCTGTATTCAGGTTATTGGGGCGCTCCAGATAGCCGTACACTTACCGGATCGTTCCCGTATTTTGTCCAGCCCGAGCGGCGTATGGCGGATCCATTCTTTCGACCTAGCTTCACGCAGGGGGCCTGGATCATGGGCGAGCCATGGAAGGGCTTAACTACGAGTTATTCGTCGGCGACGGCCTGAACACATTGACTGTTCCTACAGGGAAGATCGATCCGCACCTGTTATGTTCCGGCAGTCTGTGGTGGGAGCCGCTTGGGACATACGGAATCCCGGGCACGCAGCACGTACGACGACTACCAACGCTTCAGGTGATGTTCAACTTCTGAATAACTGAAGCGCGAGGAGCAGCTGACGCCCAACTAGCTCCTCAAGGAAATCCGCCAGCAAAGATTATTGCCTGCGGCCTACTTGCCAAGCGGTACAAACGCGTTAATCGTGCTCTCGTCGCTGACCACCCGATATCCGGGGACAACGCTTTTCTTGTTATTCTTGGGGTGCTTCTTCATTCCTTGGGTCTTTACCATAGGATTCTGTGTGCGAACGGCGTCCCTGTCGGTTGTTGAAAGGCGATTCACCGAGACGTAGTCTTCACCGAAGAGAGACGCGGCCGCCAATAACGATATTAAAAGAACCTTACTCATAATTCGGTACCTCCCTACTTTATGACATAACCAAAGTGAAACAATACTTCAAAGTTGGGCTCAAGTCAGACTGCCCTCACGGGAGCTTTTGAGCTTCGAGCGTTGGCACCTGCTGGTGCGATGTTTTGGCGATTTGTGCGGCAAGGGACTTAGGATATACAAATTCCTGCCCCCAGTAGTCCCCAGGCCAAAACCAAGCTCTCAAAACCTTCGGTGTCCCAGGAGGCGTCTCCCAGAACGTGAGCACTGTTCGGCCGCTCCGTTCATTCCTGTAGTTGTTCCTGGCAAGCACGGTCGTAATCAGGTGCTGCCCAGTCTCGTTATAGACCAGCACAAAATTGCTGTTCGATATCGTGGAATTCAGCAGTTTTAGGACATACTTTCCCGGTGGCAGCACGCGGTCTGGAATCTGAATCGGCTGGTTGACTGTGATTATGGTGTACTTGTTCCATTCATCAGCTTGTACGAACGGTGCAAACGTACTAATTGCAAAACTTATTCCCGCTATCAGGACACCTAAACGAATCATGTGAACTCCTTTGTATGAGATGGGTTCAGTACTTCAACACCCGACGCGTGGCGTATACTACACGCCGCCCGTCGAACCCTCAGCGGTGTAATCCGGCCTTCAGGAATGTGGGATTCTCTACGGAGTGCGAAGACTGATTTTTTTCGTGGCAGGCGAAACCGTCCGCGCCGCAGCCGCTAAGATTCTAGGGAACAATGAGAGTTCTTCCGAATGATCCCGCCACCCGTTGGGAGATCTGCGGCACCTTCGTGCTTAGGCCGTGCTTTTTCAAGCGGTATGAAAAGGCTCTGCGGCTCATATTGAGAAACTGGGCGGCGCGCGTCTGGTTACCTGCGAACTTTTGCAGCGCCCGAACGATCAGTTGCTTCTCCACGGCTTCCACGTCCAAGCCGGCATCAGGAAGTTCCACAGGCAGAAATTCGCCGCTGAGATAACTTTGTTTAAGGTACTCAGGCAGCACGTCGGGAGTGACTTCGGAACTCCCGCTCAGCAACACTATGCGTTCGATCGCGTTCTCCAACTGCCTGACATTGCCAGGCCACTGGTAATTCGAGAAGTATGGGAGCAGCTCTGGATGGAGCTCCAGGTCGCTCCGTCCATACTTCAACTTGTATTTGTGAAGGAAATGGTGGACCAACTGCGGGATGTCTCCCGCGCGCTCGCGCAGGGGTGGGAGCTGAATCGGCACGACGAGCAACCGGTAATAGAGATCCTCTCGGAAGGACCCTTCTTCCACCATGGCTTCGAGGTATCTATGCGTGGCGGCAACGATGCGCACGTCTACCTTCATTGGCTTCGTAGCCCCGATCTTTTCGATTTCGCGCTCCTGGAGCAAGCGAAGTATTCCAACCTGCAAAGCCAGGGGCATCTCGCCGATCTCGTCAAGAAAAAGGGTACCTCTATCCGCTATTTCTACCTTCCCCTTCTTATGTCCCATGGCTCCGGTGAAGGAGCCCTTCGTGTAGCCGAACAACTCCGATTCCAGCAATTCCTTTGGGATCGAGCCGCAACTCACAGTGACGAATGCCCTATCCCAGCGAGAGCTCCGGTGATGAATCGCCCTAGCGACCAACTCCTTTCCCGTACCAGTTTCGCCTAGAATCAACACCGTAGCGTCTGTCGGAGCCACGCGCGCCGCTGTCTCTAGAGCGCGCCGTAAGGAATCGGATGAGCCGATCACTTGCTCAAATTCATCTTGATCTACCTGGCTACGAGCTTGGTGCGTTTGTTCGATGCGCGTGTGCCGATTGAGCGCGCACTTCACCGATGCGTTGAAGTCAGACAGATGCATGGGCTTGGTAAGGTAATCATAGGCTCCAGCCTTCATGGCATCCACTGCGCTCTCAACCGTCCCAAATGCAGTGATGACGATCACGGGGGTGTCAGGAGAATCGACTTGAATTCTCTTTAACATTTCCAGCCCCGACATGCCCGGCAACTGCAAATCCGCTACGACCAGGGCGTAATGGGATTGTTTCAAGATTTCGATTGCGTGTTCGGCGTCAGCTGCCAGCGACGTCTCGTAGCCCAGCTTCTTGAGCTGTGATTGCATGAGGAGGCGTAGGCTCTCATCATCCTCGACGATTAGAATAGCTCCAGAGGTCATGTCGTGGATGTCCGAGTCCCTAGCTGTGCGGTTCAGATCACGAATCAGTGGGTACACAAACGAGTTGTCCTGGAAGATAATCTGGCGTAGCGAGCTCTTGGGAAGCGATGCTACCTGCGGAGTTGTTCGAGCCACGCTTCAATCTTTTGTCTGTCCACGCCCTGCGTCGGGGGCGAGTGCAGGTAATCCTCCAGCTGTTTCGCGGCGTCTCCTCGCCGATCAGTCTCAACCAGGATTTTGGCCGCCAGCAGGTGTGCCGTCGGGATCTCCGTCGCCGCACGTTGCAGGTTGTCGAGCGCCTCGGCTTGATTACCTCCTACGCTGGCCAAGCTATACCCCAGAACATACCGGACCTTCAGACGCCCAGGATCCAGCTTCAACGCCCTCCGCGCCACTTCCGCAGCCTCACGATATTGCTCCAATCTACAAAGGGCGGCACTCAAATTGGCAAGGGCTACAGGATAGTCAGGAACCAGGTCGACGGCTTTCTGAAACTGATCCGCTGCTTCCTTGAAATGCCCAAGTGCCATCTCCGACACGCCTGTGCTATTGAAGGCCTCTGAAAACTCGGGGTCTATTTGAGTCGCCTTTTGGAAATGCTCCAAAGCAAGGGCGTCCTTCCCTTTGTTTGAAGCTGTCTTGCCTTTGTCCAACTCCTTTTGAGCGGCTGAGGGCACCTTGTGCTGCAGTTGACGGATCGAAACCGTTGCACCGTCGGACTTGCCACCCTTGGTTTTGCTGGGTATTTCGATTGTAAGATTCTGGTATCCACCCGTTATCAAGACCGACTGCTCATAGACGATCTGCCCAGCAGCGCCGGAAAGTTGCAATTGGTATTGCCCGGGTGCTAGCCCGCGAAAGTCAAAAGATCCACCTTCGATGGGCGCCTTGATGGTGCCTACCCTGTTGGGAATGGAAAGTTCGACCGTCAGGGCTCCCACGATCATATTCTCGGAACTGATCTGCCCGTGGACAGAGCCATTTCTGTCTCCAAGGTCCCCCCCCATACCAGAAAGTTGTTCCGCGCGCAGCGACCGGTCTCCAGGCCCCTGAGCAAGTCCAACCGCGGCGGGCAGGATTGACAATAGCGCACAAGAAAAACACATTCTCATTCGTGGATCCTTCCAACACCGTTTTTTATCCCCTGGCTACTTCCAAAATTCTTACTCCCAGCCGGCCCTACTTCGCTGGTCCGGTAGATCTGGTCCGGTAGATGAGGTTTGGATGTTTCGGACTCATTTCTTGGGGTGACCGTCTCATTACCCACGAGGTCTTATGAAGCACTCAGTAGGCCCCAGCCGCGGTCTGGAATCACCACGGATCGCACCACCGCTGGACCAGCCAGACGCGGTCATCCGCCGGGCACAATGGCCGAGGGTGAGTTTTCTCTGCCAGGAATAAGAGAGGGTCGCTAGAGACGATGCTAGATTGAAAACCCACGAGCCGTACGGCAGTTTGGCTGGCCGGGGGAGCGCTATCAGCACCACGAAGGACGGCGTGCGCGTCGAGGACGCGTTCGGCGTCGACAATCAGCGGTGAGCGAACGCTTCATCGAGGCCAGCGCGGAGACGCCTGTGACATCTGCCAAGATTGGTTTGTCGATTTATCCGGAATAGAACTCGTTTCCATAAAGCCTCATGGTTTTCCGAACTCTCGCTCGGCGCGACACAATGCACGCGGAATCAACATGAGTTGTTCGAAAACGTACTTGTGCGTGCAGTGACCCTATACCAAAATGTCCAACACCTTTGTCGCAAATTAGTTGGTGCTCATGTAAGTAGGTGATTCTGCGGAGCCACGACGCAGCCGTCTAATTGGCCTTACGGGTGCCTTTTGGCCAGGCATGTTACAGCAAGTCAACGGGAACTTTGGCCAGAACGAAGTGACGGCTTTTGAGCCGAAGGAACAAGAGAGCACAGTCACATTTCGGGCGCCGATTGTGATCGAAGTGTCTAAGGCGGACGAAGCGAACAGCTCCACCAGCGAGCAGGAACTGATCGAGCTGGCGCGCCAAGGCAATAGCGCGGCATTCGATGAACTCATCAAGCGGCACTACAAAATGTGCCTTAAGCGCGCGTCGTCTCTGATTCGCAGCCCGACTGACGCAGAAGACGAAGTTCAGAATGCGTGCTGGAAAGCCTTCGAGCGATTGGCACAGTTTCGGGGTGAAGGATCGTTCGCTGCCTGGTTGAGCCGCATTGTAGAAAATCAGTGCCTTATGCGAATTCGTGAAGACCGACAAGCCCACTTCCTGTACTTGGATCAATCTTCGGAAGCGAATGTTCGCGTCGAGCTGGTCGCTCAGGTGCCTGGGCCGGAAGATACACTCGGCGATGAGGAGCTGGAGAATATACTCCAAAAAGAGATTTCGCGCATACCGCCGCTGTTGAGAAACGTCATGTTCCTCAGTGATGTGGAACGATTGCCCATGCCAGATGTGGCTGCTAGGCTAGGTGTCTCCATTCCGGCTGCGAAATCGAGGTTGGGACGAGCCAGGGTTGAATTGCGAGCGCGGCTAAAGAAGTACTGCGGACGCCGAGGATTCAGCACACTTACGCATAAAACGAAGTATGGATGCTTGGCCTATACACGCGGTATTTGAGTCCTTGACCGTGCAGTCTGGCTTGCCGTGCCAGATTCGCCTGGTGGCGATTTGTCTTGTTAAGTTGCCCGACGATAAACTACGCGCTGGTCCGGGCGTTCGGCCCGGCCCGGCGATAACAGCAGCACCGGATCCAACGGGGCCGAATTCCGGGCAATCGCTGCCATGGCAACATGTGCCGGATAAGCCAGGTAGCCTGGCAGAAACATCCGGTTGCTAAGGTTCACGCAGCTGCGCCTCGGCAAGAACATGAAGGGTGAGTCATGACGATGATCCCTGGGCAATCGTGAGTTTGAATAAGCCGGTTACGCTGCGCTCACGACCCTCCCGCGCGCCGACGAATTCGTTAAGGCACTTCACCCGTGGCTCGCAGCCGGCAGTTATCGGATCTGATCCGGTTCTGACTCCAGTTGTAGATCCGCTCGGCCTTCTCCATCAGATCCCGCTGAAACAACCGCATGCGGTGTCCATTACAAGTTGCGTCGATCATGCCCGCCTCATCTACTTTAGATTGGGGGATCAGGATTTTACCAGGAGCGAGAGACAAAATCCGTTCACGAGAACCGCGGCGAACAACAACTGTCATCGAGAACGTTACCCGGTATACGGGCGTAGGGGTAGCTATTTTCGTGGTTGGTTCTGGCATATGCGGATAGGACGATGCATATCGCTCGGGCGGAGATCCATATTTTGTTTGCTGCGGAGAAGCCGGAGTGCTGTTACGCTGGTTCGCGCGTAAACATGGACGGGCCGATGCTGCTCCCCACCGTGTTCAGCAAGAATCGCGACCGCCGGCTGAAGTGGGTTTCCGCCAAGAAGTCCTTCGCACGGGTATTGAAACAGCCACGCGCTAACGGTCCTGTTGTTGGATGAACAATTCAGCATGGACGGGGTGATCGAGGCATTGGCGGGTCGAAGAGTATTCAACCATCACGAGTCGACAGCTCGACTATTGCGATCGAGAACCGCAACGGACTTGTGATGGACACCGAACTGGTCGGTCGAGCGGCATGTCCAGTGCGACGCTGCTCGGCAACGGCATGGCAGATCGCTTCCGACGAGAGGATTCGTGCAGGCATGGGGATGAGATACAGCAATCCCGGCGGTTGGGACCTAAATCAATATCACCCCAAGAAAAAGCGCTCTATTCACTAGGTGATGTCTATAACACTGTGAGTCGGGCTTCAGCAGTAACCAAGGGCTTAGGGTTCGAGTGGAAATAGCTCCACGACCCAAGCCTAGTTGAGTTAGAAAACATGCTGCCGACACTTGAGAGAGCGGTAGCTATGCCCGATTACGAGCAGTCACCGGATTTTACGTTACTGGATTGAATCCTTTTATGATCAGCGTTCCCGTCTCTGAAGTCGGCTTGCCGCAGTGGTTTGCGCTCGCTGTGAAGCCACGTTTTGACAAGTCTGTAGCTAGAACGCTCGATACCAAGGGATTTGAAACGTTCTTGCCCCTGTATAAGAAAAGGCACAACTATGGGACGCGCTGTAAGGAGTTTGAGCTACCGTTATTTCCGGGCTACGTGTTCTGCCGCTTCAATGCTCTGATGAGACTGCCAATCGTGACTACCCCTGGAGTTACTCAGATCTTGGGCTCAGGAAACACGCCACTTGCTCTTTCAGAAACGGAAATCGCTTCTTTGCAGATAGCTATGAAGGCACAACTTCCGATGCAGCCCTTTCCATTTCTTCAGGTGGGCCAAAGGGTACGCATCGAAGAAGGAGTGTTGGCGGGCGTCGTTGGAACAATTGTAAGCGTTAAGCGGTCTGTGAACCTCGTTCTCTCTGTGACTCTTCTCCAGAGATCCGTACTGCTCGAGATAAATCGGGATCAAGTAGATCTGGAACAAAATCTTCAATCGGTCTGGGAAGAAGCGTGACGCGATAGGGCTTCGTCCAGCTGAGGGCTGACAACGCAGAAACAGCAGCATGATTCGTAGGGAGGCGGTCGATCTTGAATATCCATTTTGAACCGGGTTCCGGCTCTCAGGCTCACGAACACCTTTGGCCGGAGGCTGAGCCTAAGGGGCAGATCCCCTACCTCGAATTTCCAGGCCGTCGGGAGTGGAGCGCGATCGACTGTCTTCGGACTTTATATAGTCGCAAGGCCACCCTACTATGTGCCATAGGCGTATGCTGTCTCGCCGCCACACTCCTCAGCCTCGCCCAACCTCGGTTATACCGATCCGAGGCCTCGCTGGAGATTCAGGGGATCAACGAGGATTTCCTCAACGCCCGCGATATCTATCCTACTGTCGCTTCAACTTCAGACTCGGCCGGGACTTACATACAGACACAGGCTGAGGCCCTGCAACAGGACGCTTTGATTGAACAGGTCGTGAAAAAGCTCCGGCTTGAAGAGCAGCCGGAATTCGAGCGCGGCCTCAGCGCCTGGCAAAGATTCCGTCGGCCTCGAGGATCGGGTCCGGCATCCGTACCGAACTTGCGGAACGCCATCGAGATCGTGAAGAAGAATCTGACGGTTGTGTCTTCTCGGACCAGCCGCATCATTCAGATAATCTACGACGCGCGTAACCCTCAGCTTGCAGCCGACGTAGCCAATACCCTGGCCCAGACATTCATCGAACAAGGTATCGAGGTAAAGCAACGTGCCGCGCAGCAGACTCAAATGTTGCTTAGTCTCCAGCTTGAGGTCCTCAAGAACGACGTTGTCGGATCGGAAGCCGAACTCGCCGCCGAGCAGGGCACGAACCGAAGTGCCAGGTTTATATCCCACAACCTGCTCAATCGGAAGGTAGAAGCCGACCGTAAGTTCTACGAGACCATGTTGCAACGAGTCAATGACGCACGCGTCGCTGCTGCCGTCCCCGAGTCAAACATTCGCGTTCTCGGCCCAGCCCGGGCAGCGATGCAACCCTACAAACCGAATTGGCCGCTCAACCTGGCGATCGGCATGTTCGCCGGCTTGATCCTGTCGGCCAGCTGGGTGATGCTGCGTGAGCAGAGCAACTCGTTCTTGCGAACGCCGGGTGAGGCTGGGATGTACTTGACTCTTCCGGAGCTGGGAGCTATCCCTCAGGCAGCAAACCAGAGCCTCCTAGGCTATCGCCCAAGCCAGTCCAGCGACGCAGGCCTCGCTATCGAGCGAGCAGGCATGGATCAACTGCTCTCTGGCGTGTCAGAGTCATTTCGCTCCACTCTGGCGTCCATCCTCTCAAGCGGCCGCCATGGCGACCAGTCACGGGTTCTTGTTTTCACGAGTGCGCAGGCGGCCGAAGGAAAGACAACCGTCGTGAGCAATTTGGGGATCGGCCTGGCAGAAATTGGCAGCAAGGTCTTGATGATCGATGGAGACACACGCCATCCGCGGTTGCACAAAGTCTTTGATCAATCAAATAGCTGGGGCTTGAGCGACATCTTGCGCGAGAAGAATGCCATCGAGGACGTGCCGCTGGACGTGATCGTCAAAAGGACCACGATTCCCGGCCTCTATCTGCTACCCAGCGGCGCCTGCGTTGACAACATTTTTGCCCTCCTGTGGTCCGGCCGCATGGCCCGGCTGTTGCCGCGCTTCCGTCAGGAGTTCGACTACGTTCTCGTCGACGCTCCGCCTTGTCTAGAGTTCGCCGACGCCAGGATCATGGCACACTACGCTGACCAACTGCTGCTCGTTGTGCGGGCCAATTACACCGATAGAAGAATGGCCCAGGCGGCTGTACAACGGCTCTTGCTGGATGGAAATCGCATGATGGGTGTCATTCTCAACCGTTGGAATCCGACGCAAAACGATATGTATCGGTACACCTATTACAACGGTATCGACCGGTAAGGACTTGTGTGAGTGCAAAGCAGCTACTTCTAGAGGCCGAGCCCGGCGCCACGCTGCCGGGATTAGTGGTCAAGGTTGGGCCCCAAGCCCAGGGACGCCCGAAGTTCTTGAATCCGACGGTGGCGCCTGTCCCGGGCCTTTCCCTGCGTTCAAATTTCACCTGGGCCCTCGCAGGAAACGTAGTGTACGCGGTCTGCCAATGGGGCATGATTGTCGCGCTGGCAAAATTGGGCAGCTCCTTTATGATTGGACAATTCTCCCTGGGACTTGCGATCGCCACGCCCGTTGTGATGTTCACGAATCTCCATCTCAGGGCAGTGCAGGCAAGCGACGCTCAACGCCTCTACTCCTTTGGCGAATACCTGCAACTTCGCAGCGTCATGACTCTATGCGCAATAGCCGTGATCGGAGGCATTGCTTGCTTCGAACACTACGAGCGCCAAACTACGATGGTTATTCTGGCTGTCGCGCTAGCGAAGGGGATCGAAGCGCTAAGCGACATTCATTACGGTCTCTTTCAACTAAACGATCGCCTGGACCAAACCGGCGCGTCGATGATGCTCCGCGGTGCTTTTTCCGTGGTTGCGCTTAGCGCCGGGCTTTATCTGACTCGCGATATTTTCTGGGCGTGTGTTGGGTTGGCTTTAGTGTGGCTGGGGGCTCTTCTTCTCTTCGACATTCGGAGGGGGCGCCGCTTCGTGACGCTCTCACAGAAGTTCCAGCAGCCTTCGAGCTGGAAAAACTCGTGGCACGCCGAGTATCGAACAAAAGGATTCCGGCGTCATTGGAACCTGATGCGTTTGGCTCTCCCGCTGGGGCTCGTGACGACTATGGCTTCCATCAATCTCAATATGCCGCGCTACTTCATTGAATCCCGGATGGGAGAGCATCAACTTGGAATCTTTTCTGCCTTAGCCTACGCGACCGTGGCGATAACGCTGGTGAGCGACTCGCTTGGGCAATCCGCCATACCGCTTATGTCCAGGCTTTACGCCAGTGGGCAACTTGCGGAATTTCGCACGGCCCTTGTTCAACTCTCGATCATCGGGGGCGTTCTCGGGCTGGTTGGTTTGGCGGTCGCAAGGATCGTCGGCACTCGGCTCCTCACGATGTTTTATAGCCGTGAGTATGCCGCCGCCTCTGGAGTTTTCATTGTGCTGATGATCGCGACGGCAATTCACTGCGTCGGTGGCGTGCTAACCAGCGGGATCATGTCAGCACGGTGTTTCAGGATTCAAGTCCCCATGTTTGCACTTGTGATGGGCGCTAGCGCCCTGGCCTGTTGGCGATTGGTGCCGACCTTTGGCCTGGCTGGCGGCGCCATGGCCATGGTTGTTGGAGCGGTGGTGCGTCTTCTTCTGGCTGCCGCCGTCGTTAGCTATCTATTCTTGGTCCATGCCAAGGGTGTGGCGGGACTCCGGGCGCCACACAGCCGCGTCGACGAATGGAATTCAGCCCTATGACTTGTTCCTTCGCTAATGGCGGCGCTCCCGTCATACGTTCCGCCCCAGCAGTTAATATTCTTCGTTTTTTGGTAGTGGGCTACGTTGTGTTGCTCCCATATCTGTTCGAGGTCGGGCCCCGACTGAATTTCGCCCCGGCCGATTGCTTCCTGGTATTAGTCCTGGTGCTGGCGGCTGCACATTTGAAGCTTCGCATATCGGCATGGACCATATGGCACGTTGGAATCCTGATCATTTTCGCTCTGGGCTCACTCGTCGCCGCAGTGGGCTTCGGTGAACTTGACCGCTATGAGCTCTTCAATAAGGATGCCGGTTTGCTCCTCCCCTTTCTCAGTTATGCCGCTATCACGTCTGTCGTCACCAACTGGGAGGACCTTCGACACATCCTTCGGGTATTCATTGTCAGTGTCGTGGTCGAAAATGTCCTCGCAATCGGCGGCTTTCTGGCTGCCTATTTTTTTCACGTCGTGACGCCATTTACACGCTATGAGGGCCTCCGGCTCTCGGGTATGCTGCTGGATCCGAATGCCTACGGCGGTCTTCTTGTGGTCGCCCTGGTGATCTGCGAGGCCGCTTCGTGGGGCCAAGCGCCGCTTTTCCAGCGACCCATGCTTTGGTTTTCGAGGATCACGTTGGACTTAGGAATTCTGTTTACCTTTTCGCGCTCGGCATGGTTGGGCCTGGGCTTGGCTTTCCTGCTCTTCATTGCGGTCAAGCCCGTGGTTGCGGTTCGACCTTTGCTAGCTGCTGTCACCGCGGCTCCCTGCGTAGTCTTCCTGATGGGACGTCAGTTCTTGCCCGTTTTTGAAGAAATGGCCAGCCGTCCAAAGCAGGTGCAGCAGCGGTTCGATCTCATCCACCAGGCCCTACAAGGATTCGCGCGCCATCCGCTGCTCGGCGGCGGACTCGGAAGCTTTCGGTTAGCGGTTGGAGAAGTTGCGCACAACAGTGTGATGTGGTTTCTCGCTGACTTCGGACTGCTGGGCGTGGCTGTGTTCCTGGCATTTCTGGGCTGGTTCCTCACCACGGCTTGGTCAGCTTACCGGTTCGCGCCCCAAGCGCAACAACCTATTGCCCTCGCGCTTTTTCTCGCGCATGCCGCAATGATCGGAGTGGCGATGGGGATTGAGGCCTTTTATCAAAGGTACTGGTGGCTGGTCTTGGGTTTGATCGGCTCGGCTTATTCTCTCAGCTCCGACCGCTGGGCCATCGTCCGCTTGAGGCGGAACGCTTCAGCTCATGTTCGCCCATAAGAGAGACCCATGTTCACCTATAGAAAAACGAGCCCTCTCAAACTCCTTCACGTTATCGGCGACTCCCGCTTCGGTGGGGCTGGCCGGATTATCCTGCGGTTGGGCCAAGTCACCCAGGCTGAGGGATGGGATGTTGACATTCTTACCACCGATCCTGTTTTCCAGCAAGCTGTAAGGCAGCATGGTTTGGGCTTGGCAAACTGGGATGTCGTCCGGCGGGAGATACGTCCGCTATGGGATCTGGCCGGCCTGGTCCGCCTCCGCAATTTCCTGCGGCGTGAACACTATGACATTGTGCATACTCACACATCCAAAGGCGGATTTGTGGGACGGCTGGCAGCACGCCTTGCGAACGTTGCAGTAATTGTCCATACAGCCCACGGATTTGCGTTCCATGAGCGAAGTCCGCGTTCGACTCGACTCTTTTATTCCGCTTTGGAACGTATCGCCGCGCGATGGTGCGATCGGATCGTTTCCGTGAGTGAGTTTCATCGACGCTGGGCGCTTGAATTGGGAATATGTAAACCGCCCGAGATCCTCGCGATTCCGAACGGGATCGCCGCCTTACCGAATCCTACTGGCCCAGCTGCTGAGTTACGTCGCCGGTTAGGCGCTACGGATCGTGACATGGTGATCCTGAGTATGGCAAGGCTTGCGCCGGACAAAGGCCTCGAGCATCTCATTACAGCGGCCGCCATTCTCTTACGTAGTGAACGCCAATTCCGGATTGTCATTGCGGGCGATGGACCAGTGCGCGATCAACTGGAAGAGCTAACCCGCAATCTGGGTCTTGCAGACAGGGTGAATTTTCTTGGATTTCGGGAAGACGTCAGCGATCTGCTCGCTGCGTGCGATCTGGTGGTATTGCCCAGCCTTCGGGAAGGCCTGTCGATAGCGCTGCTGGAGGCCATGGCTGCCGGCAAGCCTATCATCGCGACCAGTATCGGCAGTCACAGGGAGCTGGCTTCTCAGGCCGAAATAGCGCGTCTCGTGCCGCCAGCCGATGCTGCAGCCCTTTGCGAAGCGATTCTGCAGGTATGGCGCGATCCGGCACTGCGGACGCGTCTTGGAGCTACCGCGCGAACTCTGTTTGAGAGTTACTACAGCGAAGAGAGAATGCTGAACAGTTACAAGCAGTTGTACTTCGACCTAGTGCGAGCCAAAGGTCTGGTCGAGGCTTGCGTCAACGGGCGTGCAGGCATACCCGAGGCGCTGCGGGCTGGTGAGCCGCATCTTTAAACCGAGAGTGGCACTCATGACACCAAGATACGCGACGGACGGCCACGTGGGGGGGATTGCCGGGGGTGCAACCCACTTGGTCCGCGAAGCTACCGCTGAAGATCTTCCAAGAATCATAGCTGTTCATCAGAAAGCCTTCAGTGATTTCTTCCTGACTCGACTCGGCAACGAGTTCCTACGCCGTTACTATGCCCTTGTGCTTGACTATCGCGAAGGCATCGTCCTGGTGAGTGAGCACTGCGGCATTCTCGAAGGATTCGTGTGCGGCTTTGTGGAACCTCCTGAATTCTATAAGCTGATGTGGTGCAATAAGCGGACTTTCGCATTGCCGGCACTCTCAGCTTTGGTGCGCCACCCATCTCTCGCCACTGGCATGCTGCATGGTGTTCAACGGGTTCAGTTTTCGGCTTCGAGAGGGCCAGCCCGGTCCTGTGAGCTCTCTTCGATTGCAGTCGCGCCGGAAGCCGGAGGTAATGGATTGGGCCGCGCTCTGGTGCAGGCCTTTGTGGCATGGGCCACTTCTATGGACGCGCAATGCGTTTATCTAACTACCGACGCTGACGGCAACGAGCCTGCGAATGCGCTCTATCGTCAAATCGGATTCCAACACACGCAGCGGTTCCTGCAGCGCAAGGGACGTTGGATGAACGAATACGTCATCGATGGTCTGGGAGCAAGCGAAATTGCGAGATGCGGCCATGAATAGAACGCCGGAAATACGGCTGTCACCAGCTTTACAGAGATTCTTCGATACCGCATGTTCCGCGGCCGGGTTGTTGTTGCTTGCGCCCCTGTTGGCTGGGATTGCCTTGGTGATTATGTTAGACGACGGTCTGCCCGTATTCTTCACTCAAACCAGAGTCGGAAGAAAGGGCAAGCCCTTCCGGATCTGGAAGTTCAGAACAATGCGCGCCGGCAGCCACGGGAGCGTGATTACGGCAGCAGGCGATGGCCGCATTACAAGAGCTGGCGCGAGGCTTAGAAAGTACAAGATGGACGAGCTACCCCAGCTTTTCAATGTGTTCAAAGGAGACATGAGCTTAGTTGGACCTAGGCCGGAAGTGCCGGAGCACGTGCGTGTCGAAGCGGAGGTATGGCAAAGTGTCTTGGACGTCAGGCCGGGGATCACAGACCTTGCGACACTCGTGTATCGCGATGAGGAACTAATTTTAGGCGCATCGAGCGATCCCGACGCGTTCTACCGCGAGAGTGTGCTTCCAGCGAAGCTTCTGCTGAACGTCGCATACCTTGTATCGAGATCGTTCTTGCTTGACTTGAAGTTGATCTTTCTGACGATTCGCTCCAGCTTTTTTGCACAGAGCTTGGATCCGGATCTCATCAAGAGAATGTTTGGTGCCGGGGTCAGACATGAGTGAACATTTTATTCCTTTTCATCGCCCATCGATCGGTGAAGAAGAGATCGCCGAAGTAGCCGAAACGCTGAGGTCCGGCTGGTTGACGACCGGCCCGCGCGCGGCTCGCTTTGAGCATGAATTCAGCGAGCAAGTCGAAGCGCCATATTCGATCGCCCTCAACTCCGCTTCGGCCGCGCTACACCTTGCGCTGGCCGCCCTCAAGATTGGGCCGGGTGACGAGGTGATCACTACGCCGATGACGTTTTGCGCCACGGTGCAGGCTATTTTCCACGTCGGCGCTACTCCCGTACTCGCTGATATCGGATCGGATGGCAACATCGACCCTGAGGATATCCAGAAATGCGTCACCAACCGTACGCGGGCCATCATCCCCGTGCATCTGGCTGGGCTGCCGTGCGAGATGAACGCAATTTGGGATTTAGCCCGAGAGCGCGGCCTGCATGTCATCGAAGACGCCGCACACGCGGCCGGCGCGTACTACGAAGGCCGACCGATCGGGTCCGGTCCCGCGGAAGGCACGGATGCCAGCGATGCCGTTGCGTTCAGCTTCTATGCCACGAAAAACCTGACTACCGGAGAAGGGGGCATGGTCACTACGCATCGGCCGGACTTGGCAGTAACCATGCGGATGTTGTCACTGCATGGCACCAGTCATGACGCCTGGGACCGATACACCGAACACGGGGACTGGCACTATGACGTCCTAGCTCACGGATTTAAATACAATCTCAGCGACATTCAAGCTGCCATCGGCATCCATCAGCTTAAGAAGCTCGAAGGCTTTATCGAACGCCGTACTTTATACGCTGGGATGTACAATCGCGCGTTCGCCGGAATCGAAGAGGTGGCGCTTCCACCGGATAGTCCCCGCTCCCGTCATGCGTGGCATCTCTACATTCTTCGCCTGAATCTCCAACGGCTCAACATCGATCGCTCTGAGTTCATTCGTGAGCTGCGGCGAAAAGGAATCGGCACGAGCGTGCACTTCATCCCGATTCCACTACTTCACTTCTTTGCACAAATTCCGCTGGCGAAAGCCAAGTGCCCACGTGCCCTGGGATTATATCCGCGGATTGTCTCGCTGCCGTTGTATCCGGCCATGACTGAGGAGCAAGTCCACTATGTGGCGCAGTGTGTCCGGGAGATCTTAGAACGGGCGAGAAAAGTGAGGTTCGTGGCGCCCGGAGCTCCCGCTGCGGCCGCGCTCAGAACCATTGAGACGTCCAGCCCCTCGCAGAGTGACTTATGAAAAGCTATCGACCTACGGATGTCTGGCTTGAGCGAGCCTGCAACCTGACTGCTGTTGGGCTGTCTGTGACGGCCGCTTTCCTGCTCAGCTTCGACTTTTCGATTCCGGCCGGCTTGTCACCGATTCTCAAACAGACCGTACTGCTAGCGATTCTCGTGAAATTGCCCATCTTCGACTGGGTAGGATTTTACCGAGGCTTGCGGCGATTCGTCAGTATTCCAGATTTATATGTCGTCTTCCTCGGTAACCTTGCTGGCTCCGCGCTGTTTGCCGCGGTCTCGATGTTCTGGATCGGGCCAACGATACCAGGGTCGGTTTTCCTCATCGACATGTTCCTATGTTTTTTGACGACAAGTCTGGTGCGGTTTTCGGCCCGCATACACTATGAGGGGTTCCTCCGGGAGCGTTCGGGGAAAGGCCGAAGCGGAATTGTTATATATGGGGCCGGAGCGGCGGGAGCCGAGCTAGTTCATGAAATCCATGCCAACCAGTGGAGCCAATACGACGTCAAGGGCTTTCTGGACGACGACCCGCTAAAGCAAGGCGCGCTCATCATGGGTGTGCCCGTACTCGGGACGGGGCGTCAAGCCGCATCCGTCCTGCGTAACCTAAATGGGCGTTGTCCCGTCAGCGAGATCATCATTGCGATGCCGTCGGCCAGCGGGCGCCAGATGCGCGAGGCGTTGGCCAACTGCCGTGCTGCACGCATCCCCTGCAAGGCGATCCCAGGCACCGAGGAACTGCTCAGCGGGAAGGTATTGACCGCCCAAGTGCGGAAGCTATCGGTCCATGATCTCCTCGGCCGCCAACCAGTACACCTGGACGAGGCGCCGGTGCGGGCGAGCATATCGAATCGCTCGGTCTTAGTTACGGGTGCCGGAGGTTCCATTGGATCAGAACTGTGCCGCCAGATTGCTCGCTTCGGACCTGCCCGTCTAGTTGCATTCGATCAGGCGGAAAGTGACCTCTTTAGGATCGACAACGAACTCCGGGAAAAGTACCCGAAGCTAGAGCTGGTAGCTGCGCTAGGCGATATCCGCGATGCCGACCGCCTCGCTGAGGTGCTCGAGGGACACGAGGTGGAATTGGTTTACCACGCAGCCGCGTACAAGCATGTCCCCATGATGGAGTCCCACATCCTTGAGGCGGCACGTAACAACATAGTTGGCACTTGGAATCTGGTGCGAGCCGCGCGTCACCAGAATGTGCGTAGTCTCTTGATGATTTCATCCGACAAAGCTGTGAATCCGAGTTGCGTGATGGGCGCCACGAAGCGGGTCTGCGAACGAATCGTCTCCGCAAGCCATCTGGAAAACGGAGGAACCAAACTTGCTTCTGTTCGCTTCGGTAATGTACTGGGTAGCAACGGTAGCGTGGTCCCCATTTTTCAGGCGCAAATCGCCGCCGGCGGCCCCGTGAAGGTCACCCACCCCGACGCGCGCCGTTACTTCATGACTATCTCTGAGGCGGTGTTACTGGCTGTGCAGGCCTCGGCCAAGAGCTACGGCTCGGAAATCTTTGTTCTCGACATGGGCGAACAGGTTCGCATCGTGGACCTCGCCGAGACCATGATTCGGCTTGCCGGCAAGGTTCCTTACGAGGACATCGACATCGAGTTTACAGGGCTCCGGCCAGGTGAAAAGCTGCTGGAAGAAATTTACAACAATAGCGACGGCATGTTGGCCACGTACCTGGACAAGATCCATATCATGCGCGAGCAGTCGCTGAGCTGGGAGACAATCGCGAGTTGGATCGCTGAACTCGAAGTCATCCTCGCTGCCAGAAGAGAACCGGAACTTATCCCACACATCCAAAGACTGGTGCCCGAGTACAAACCGGCTGCCCAGCATACGCGCAACTCAACAGAAGAAGCCTTTCAGTCAGCGCGCCAAGTGGGCGCTTTTCTCCCTTGCTGTCGCGCGACCGACGTGATAGCGGAAGCTATGGAAAAGCGGAAAGCCAGGCGAGCAGCTTCGACGGAGCAATTTGTTCCGCCAATCGCGTTTGAGCAGTAGGAGTCTTTAGTCCCACAACTCAAGGAGGCATTCTTTGATCTCCGACGCCCTATTCGAATCGGATCTCCTCCCCAAAAGCAATACTCCTGGGCCCACGTCATCGGTAGAGGGATGCGTACGCGCCACTACTCCAGGAAGTGTCCTGGCGCGGTTCATGGAACTACGGGGACGTCAGATTATCAAAGCCGGCAGCGTGCTTTGGTACACAGTACCGGGACGGTTTCTGATGAGTCTTCCCTACCAGGCCATGCTTAATCCGGATCCACTGGAAGTACACCGAATGATTCGCGAGGCTGGGGCCTTCGGTGCCAGGTTCCCCTCCTCGAGCTGGAGTGGCCTGGAAAGCGGCCTCTACGTGCTGCGCCAGCGCAAATACGACATCGGATCTCTGCACGTGAAACACAGACCTAGAGTCCGGCACGCCCTCGGATGCTTCGAGGTAAGAACCGCGAAAAAATCCGAACTCTTGGACCAAGGCGGCGCGCTCAATCTTAGCACCATGGCTCGTCAGGGCCGTTACGACCAGGAGTTTGGCAATAGCAGGCAGTGGGAAAGACTTGTTGATGCCGCGTTTGCTTGCCCGGAAGTTACTTGCCCGGCGGTCTTCGCCGGCCCGCGCATGGCCGCGTATATGGTCACGTGTCGTGAAGGGCCATGGTTACACATTCTCCACCAGATGTCCCGGCAGGAGGATCTCTGCAATTTCCCCAATCACCTGCTCACCTACGCCGTTAGCAAGCAGGCCATCACGGATCCATCTATCGAAGCAGTTTGTTACGGCTATGTGCCGCTGTTCGCTGCTGGCGGTCTGCATGAATACAAGCTTCGGTTCGGGTACCAGATGGTTCCTCACCGGTCGGCCATTCAACTTCATCCGGCACTCAACTTCGTATTCAATCGATCCGCTGCGCGTGCTGCCATTCGGGCTGTACGTCGCTTGCGACACGAAAACCAACAACTTGAAACGCTCGAAATAGTCCTTGAGGGCGCGCGCTCGTCCGGGGCATCGATCAGTCTATGTTGATATCTCGCTTCCACGCTGTTCCCCGCTTTGGGCTTCCGTACACGCCCCTGGATTTCGCTGCCGCACTCATCGCGATTTTTGGCGGTGCCAAACTTCCCGACGGGTTCGGTCTGCTCGGCGACAGTGCCAAGTTCTGGACGCGCAGCGGCAGGCAGGCGCTTCGGCTGTTGCTCACCGCGCTCGACCTTAAACCTGGATCCGGTGTCGCCCTCCCACTATTTACAGATCCCTCGCTCGTTAGTGCCGTCGTCTCTGCCGGCCATCGGCCGGTTTTCATCGACGTCGACCCCAGATTTCTGACGATGGATCCCAGTTCCCTGAAAGCCCAGCGCGGCAACTTTTCCGCGCTGGTGGTCGTGCACCTGTTCGGACAGATGGCGGATATACCAGCGCTGCAACTCGCAGGCGGAGACGTGCCCCTAATCGAAGATGCCGCGCATGCACCTCTTAGCTACTTGAACGACCGGATGGCCGGTAGTTTCGGCCTGGCAAGCTTCTATAGCTTTGCCTCAACCAAGTATTGGCCGGCGGGCGGCGGAGGACTCGCGGTCGTGAATGACGCGACCCTGGCTCGTAATGTAGCTCGCGCGACTGAAGCTCTTTCTTCCCCGTCACGAATCGAGGAACTGCGCAATCTTGCTCTTCAGGCGGCAAAAGCCTTGCTGTTTACCAGGGAGCTATACGGACTCCTTGGAAAACCAATGCGCCGATGGGCGGAAAAATGGGCCATTTTAGAGCCCAGCCTGGATCTGAAAGGGATCCAGCATTCGTATGCCGCAGTGGCGTGCCGGCAAGCACTACGGTTCGCCGAAAGAGTGGAGCGGCAGCGAGCAAACAGCTTGCGACTGCTTTCGCATTTAGACACGATCGAGGACGTCGTGCTTCCGCGGGAGCGACCGGGAGCTCGCTACAACTACCATATGTTTCCCGTTCTGTTGCGAGACCGCGAGGAACGGGCACCGGTGATGGCCGCTATGTGGAAGCGGTTCGTTGACACCTCCATGATTTATTGTGATGTGGTCCAACAATGCCGGCGGTTCGGATATCGGGGCACTTGCCCGCAGGCGGAATCCATAGTGGATCGCCTGATCACTGTGCCGAACCACGCGGCCCTGACCAGCCAGGATATCGATGGCGTCGCACAGGCTTTTCGTTCCAGCCTGTTAGCTTGCCGCGAGATGAAACCGAGTTGCTCCGGGTTGCCCGTTTCCGTGCACAACGTTCCCTGTGGAGTGGGGATGGCTAGTGCTAGCTCCAACTCCATACAGTCATCACTTCAAGGTGAACCCACGGACATTTTCTGATGCATTCCGGATCTGACATGCGAGTAGAACATAACGAGGCGCACAAGTTGTTTCAGCGTGGCGTGGTCATGCTGTCCTTAGATACCGAGCAGATGTGGGGGTATTTCGACCAGTTGAATGAGCCGCAATTCCAGAGCCGGTACCCGGGCGCTATCGAGGCCCACGAAAAGCTGCTGGCATGCCTGTGCGCAGCCGGCCTTAGCGCGACTTGGTTTGTCGTGGGCGGCATGACCCTTCGCGGTAGCGCTGGGGCACGCGACCGTCGAATGGCCGGTCTGCCAGCCGATTGGACCGTCGGTATTCCAAGCGGGCACGAGACGACGGCGCCAATGTGGTATCGCCGATCGTTTGTGGAGCGTCTGCGTGACGCTCGTCCGTTCCAGGAGATCGGGCTGCATGGGGGGTTGACGCATTTGATATGGACCGATGGAAGGGCCACGCGCGAGGTGGTGAGGTGGGAACTAGCTGAAGGCGTCAAGGCGTTGGAACAGGCTCTGGTAAGTCCGCTTTCCTTTTCTTTTGGACGAGAAGAGGAGGCGTATCACATGCTGCTCCCTGGGTACGGCATACGATGTTACCGAGGCCGAACTCCGGTATTTGCTTGCGAACTGGGGCGCACCCTTCCGGGAGCGCTCCTGCGCGCTCTCGATGAGCTGGTCCGCGCCTGCCCTCCCCTGGTGTGGCCGCGCGAGACTCTTCCAGGTCTGTGGAACATCCCCGCCTCGTTATTCCTGTACCCGATTGGTCCACGTAGGGCCAGATTTCTTGCCTTGCCATCGCGCCGCGAACGCTTTCGCCTCGGCCTGGAAGCGGCTGCCCGCTACCGCGGAATCTTTCATTTCTGTCTACATCCCGAAAATCTCGCCGAATCCCCCCACGGCTTTTCCTTGCTCGACGACATACTGGAGCATCTGACTCAAGCTCGAGACCGTGGCGATGTCGAAATCTTGACCATGGATCAAGTGGCTGCCAGGATGGAGTACGCTGTGCAGGAAGTCTCTCCGCGATTCCGTTCGGGACGTACCTCCGATTCGCGATCTAGTCCAACGAAGCCAATCGCGGCGCCTCTTTAGAAGCGCAAAGGGTGCGGCGCGCACCACCAGTCGGATTAGAAACTGTTTCGCTCCACAGTCCGTTTTGCGCAAGTTCCTCAGAAGCGCACAGGCCGCCGAGCGCGGCCCCAAAACCAAAGAGGAACTTCCGGATTCGCCTCCCACGAGGCAGTCCGTTGTGCGCCAGTTCCGCAGAAAGATCCTTAAAGGAAAACAAACGCATGCTACCGAGAAACAATCTCCACACTCGCGATTACCTGAATCTCATCGGCGTCTCTGATTTACCTCCTCTAACAAGTCCATTTGATCCGGGCTACGATCCGGCCACCCTGGAAGGCCATCTGGAGCAAAGCTCCCATTTGATGGCGATTCTGAAAGTATCGATGGCTTGCTGGATCGTAGCAAACGAGGATGTCACCCGACAAAAAGTCAGATCCGCAACGAAATGTCATGTTCCCACGGTCACCGGTGGCGGGCCATTCGAAATTGCGGTGGCTCAAGACTGCCTGTTGCCGTATCTGGACCTCTGCGCAGATATCGGCTTCACCCGGATCGAGTGCGGCGAGGGTTTCACGGATATGCCGTGGGCTGCGCGTGAAGTGGTGAAATTGGCCGGAAGGCGGGGGCTCGACGTACAGTTTGAACTCGGCAAGAAACACACCGGCGCGTTCAACTCAGATACCGTCCAACAATTGATCAATCAAGGACGCCGATGGCTGGATGCCGGCGCCAGCGAACTAGTGGTGGAAGCACGGGAGAGCGCCAAGAACGTGGGGCTCTTCGACGACAACGGAAACTTCAACGCCTACCTCGCAGACCGGTTCGCGGCAGCGTTCGGCCTGGATACGATAACGTTCGAAGCCCCCAACAAGCCCAGCCAGTTCGCGCTACTCGATCACTTTGGACCACGAGTTCGGCTTTGCAATGTCAGGCTGGAGGAGTTGCTTAGGGTAGAGATCTACCGGCGGGGGTTGCACTCCGACGCGTTTGGAAAAGAAAACCTTCGTCCTCATGGAGCCCACAACGCCGGGACGACGCGTTTCGTGAGTGGTGGCCCAGATCAAGCTTGCGTCGACACCATCTGAAACCAAAAAGGAAAAGGGGCGAACTATGAAGAAATCGGTTGTAATCGATTGTCTGCCCGAAAGCGTAAGCCGTTATCGTGAAGGTTGGGCGATTGTCGCTGTTGATGTCATCCGCGCCACGACTACGGCCATCACTTCTGTGGCGACAGGGCGTCGGTGCTTTCCGACTCCGACCATCGAAGCAGCTGTGACGCTTGCTCAGGAATTTAAAGACCCCGTGCTCGCGGGTGAATCCAGCGGGATAGTTCCCGCTGACTTTGATATGGACAATAGCCCCGCCGACCTCACCGACCGCACCGACACACACCGCCCTCTTGTCCTGGTTTCCTCCTCAGGCACCAAGGTGATTCATGAAGCGGCCGATTGCGAAGCTGTGTATTTAGGCTGCTTTCGCAACTATTCTGTTTTGGCCACCTATTTATCCGAGCATCATCCTCGTGTTGCTGTCATCGGCGCGGGAACCAAGGGTGAGTTCAGAGAGGAAGACCAGTTGTGCTGCGCCTGGATCGCCGCGGAATTGGTTAACAAGGGCTACCTGCCAGCAGATCCGCGAACCGCGTCACTCATTGACCGCTGGCAAGACGCCCCACCGTCGGCGTGTCTTGTCAGTCGTAGCGTGGACTTCCTCAAACGGACCGACCGGCTCAACGACCTAAACTTTATTCTTACGCACATTGATGATCTGCAGGCCGTGTTCACCGTCCAGAACGGAGAGGTAAGGATGATTTCGGAAGGGCAGCTCACGGCACCGCTCACGCGTGCGAGTCCGACCGGGCTTCCTGGAGCACCTGCCGTGGACGGCTTAACATGGCTGAAACAATAAACCATTCGACGCCAGTCGTGATTCTCCAGACCGCGCATCATGGCGGTTTAGGCATCGCGCGCAGCCTGGGACGTCTGGGAGTGCCAGTCTATTGCGTCGACGCCCATTGGGAGCCGGCCTTCAGTTCCCGGTATTGTCGCGACCACTTTGTTTTGAATATCGAGAGTGGGGCGGCAGGTGAGTCCGTGGACCGACTGCTGCAAATCGGGCGAAAGTTGAGTGGCCACCCAATTCTGATCCCGACTACGGATCGAGGAGCAGTCTGGGTAGCGCAGCACGCCTCGGCTTTGCGGTCAGAGTTTCGCTTTCCATGCCAAGATGGCAGGCTGGTTCGCACGCTTTGCGACAAAAGCCAGATGCAAGAACTTGCCCGGGAAAGCGGAGTGGCGACTGCACAGTCTGTGGTCCCGCGATCGAAGGAAGACGTGGCGTGTTTTGTCGAAACAGCCAGCTTTCCGGTGATGGTCAAGGCCATTGACCCTGAACGCCTGCGCTCGCGCGTGGGCGGGACTAAATTCATAATCCAGTCTGGCCGTGAGCTCCTCGAGCTTTACGCCCGAGCTGGAGATCCTGAGGAGCCAAATCTCTTAATCCAAGAATTCATCCCCGGCGAGGATTGGATGTTCAATGGCTATTTCGATCAGCACTCTCGATGCGTCTTTGGCGTCACCGGTAAGAAGATACGCCGGTTTCCGGTGAATACAGGCGTGACCAGCTTGGGAGTCTGTCTTCGCAATGAGACGGTTGAAAAGACGACCGTCGATTTCATGAAGGCGATTGGGTATCGCGGAATTCTCGATATTGGATACCGGTATGATCTGCGCGACCGGCAGTACAAAGTTTTTGACGTGAACCCGCGCGTTGGTTGCACGTTCCGGCTGTTTACCGCTACTAACGGGATGGACGTCGCTCGCGCACTCTATCTGCACCTCACCGGACAGCCGGTTGCCACCGCGCGAGCCGCGGAAGGGCGCAAGTGGATCGTGGAGGATTTCGATCTATTCTCGGCTCTTCGTTGTTGGCGCGATCATACTTTAACGCTGAAGGATTGGGTGAGATCTTTACGCGGTATTCAGGAGTCCGCTTGTTTTGGCTTCGACGATCCGCTTCCTTTTCTCCTAATGCCATTGGCGGACTGTGGCGAGTGGTACCGCTGGATGCGCCGCCAGAGCGGCAAGGAGAGGCGAGAGATCAGTTGCACCGCTTGATACCGCGATCAACGGAGCGGTGCGGCGGCTCAGACCAATCATGATGACCATTTGGTCGCCACTTTGGGCCTGCGGCCGGCCGCACTCTCTCATACCATTGGGTCGTATTCCCAACGACTGGTTGGCACGGCCTACCGATCGATGGGCGTCGCCTGCGTAGTCGCGGCGGCTGGAGCGGCGCTATTCCCGGAGGAAGCGCTCGTGGCCGGACGAGCCGACGAGTTCACGATTTGATTGATGGCTTGTCCCAACTGCTGTCGGGCCGATTCGATGGCGCCCGCGTCGCGAGTCCAGTGCGTCCAGTCGGGTCCAACGGAGCGCGCGATCTGCAACGCGACGTCCTCTTTCCCGAGGTTCTTCAGAATCTGAATATATTCATAATCCTCAACGCCGTCTCGCAGCCACTTTAGCCGCATGGAGGCGACAACCCCTTTGACTCCGACCTGCTGGCCAGGGTACACAAGCATTCCTTCCCCCGGATAGTTGGCCGAGCTGAAGGCGCCGGTATTGTTCACGTTGTTCCAGGGATCTGATGTCCAGCGATCGATCCGCCAGTACAGCATACCTGTGAGGTTCAGGCTCTGGTCGATGAAGCCGGGCTGGATGCGAAAGTCGACCGGATCGAAATCGATCTCCCATTTTGGCGAGTAGGCGTCTTGTACCAGCGTGTTGTAGGACCAAACCGAATCGCCTTTTTTCAACACGTGGTCAACTTCTGTCTTGGCGTTGTTATACATCACCGGAAGAAGCACCCAGATGTCCACCGCGGAGCGGCCTGTTCCGGAGCCGTCGTTGTACAGACCGGGATTCGGGGATATTGAAACCAGGTTACTGATACCGGCCTGATGCATGTTATTTGCCCACTGCTTAATCGTGGGATAGAGGTTACTGCAATGGCCGATTTCATCAGCACTGTAGTCGTACAACAGGACCCCCGGTTGCTGCCCAGCCGTCCGGGATTTGAATTCACTGACCGACGGAGCGGGCGCCATCTTGCAATTGCCCACATCGGCTCCGCTAAAGGGACCTGTGTCGGTTGCATTTAATCCGCGCCCTTTCATGAGCGGCATTTGGCTGGCCGGAGTGGCGGAGGGCGAAATTTTGTTACGCAACAACTCCTGTTGCGCTTCCACTGTTCCCGCATGACTGAAAAGGAACGCAGATTTAAGAGATGGAGTCGTCGGGAGACTAAAATTCCAGACCGTGACTGAGATCCGTCCAGTGAACTCGCCCTGATCGCTCGTCACAGTGTAGGCGCCCGCATATTCCCCGGGTTTGGCGTCCTGAGGAACCAAAAGATCTACCCAGATCGGCTGATTGTTGCCAGCCTTCACATTAAACGGTACAGCGGTAAGAGTCGCGCCAGAAAGCGGCTTGCCGGTCTCCGGGTCGGTAAAGGGAATGAGGCCATCCGGATACCAGCCGGCACCCTTGGGCTTGTTTGAGCCACCCCAGTTGGGACTGGACGAACTGACGTAAACGTATTTTTCGCGATACAGCGTAAAGCTGGTTCGGGGGATCACCGCTTTGCCCGGTCCTTCCAAGTCTGAGATCTTCACGTTCACGTTGCTCAGGCCGTCCGATGCGCCGTTAGCCACGATCTGAAAAGATTGGTATTCGTCGCGCGCGGCCGAAAGCTTGATTTCGCTTCCGCTGCCCGCCGCATCGGACATTCCGACGCGATGCAAGCTGGGGGCGGTCCAAACTACGGGACTATTGTGAGCCATCGCCACTCCGGCGACGACCGAAAGTGCGAGAAATAGTGGAACTAGATTTCTAATGGAACTGCGTTTCATGTTACCTCAAATTTGGAATTTTACTTTCGCGGCGACCTCCGCGTGTGAATATGCTTCTCCTCTCGTGGCCTTGCGGAGGAGAACGGGCGTCCAGTGGTCGTGTTCGCGGCCCTGCGGTCGGAACTATATGCGTTTAGATGGGTGTTACGGAGCAGGTTGGAACGTCATGACGTAGCGCTCTAGGCCCAGTTGGTCCCATGACATACCAAAGGACTTAGCCTCGTGGAGAGCCTGCTTCTGGCCCCAGCGGTCGTGCGCAATGCGGTAGCAGGCGATAACAGTGCCGGTGCGGTCCGAACCGCGATGGCAGTGGACAAAGACCGGCTCTTGCGAATCCAGGAGTGCGAGGACTTGTTGGATCTGGCTATTTGCCGGGGCAACTACTCCCTTCATCGGTAAATTGACATATTTCATTCCGGCCGCGGCCACGTCCTTAGCTTCTGCAGCGGTGGAGTGTTCATCCTCCCGGCGCAGATCGATAACGGTTCTCACTCCTAGCTTGGCGAGGCTGGGCCAGGCTTCCGCTGTAGGTTGGCCACCGCGGAAAACATGGTCATTGACTTGGTGGAAGTTGGGGATACCGGGTACCTCGACGATGGTCGGTACCTTGCCCGATGTTTCGACATGGGCTGGCGATGCGGGAAGACAGAGGGCTAGCGCAAGAGCAAACCCCCAGTGATGCACTTGGATGCTCATGGAGTTTTATTTTTTTGGATACGAAGTAATAGTGACGAGTGGGGATGCCGATTCGTTGCCAACCTGTAACCCCTCCGGATTTGCTCGTAGCTCCGATCCGAAGCAAATCAACGACATCGGTCGAGGAGGCCCTGTCCTATCCATCGCTCACGGTGAGCCGGGCCGAATTCTCTAAGTCGATTACATTAAGGGAGCGTCATATTCGTCGGGCAACCCCACGACGGTTTGTCCTGGGCTTCGCGGGGCAGAGGAGGTCCGGTCGTCGGACCCTCAGCCCCGGATGCTAGATGCTTATGTCCAAACAACGCGAAGACCGTAACGCCCGGAGTGTTCCCTCCAAGTTCGTTAGGCTGACAGTCGCTTTTGTCCTTTTTTCTTGTTGGACGAGTGCGCCCGCTGCGGAGGTACGAGCCAACGAAGATCCTGACGTATTGTTGCAGCGCATCCGCAGCAAGATAGCGGAGCATTTGTCTCGGCTACGTAATTACACGTGCCATGTGGCGATCGATCGAATGGAGCGAGCCGTCAGTTCCACCCATTTAGATCGCCGAGACAGCGTGGGGTTCGATGTGGCATTCGTTGGCGACAGGGAACTTTTCTCACGACCGGGGGCGGCACAATTTGCGGAACAACCAATTAGCCAGATCGTATCGCGCGGCATGATCGGCAACGATACGTTTGGTTCCCATGACGACGATGTGTTCTTGGGGGATGGTCCAACATTCAAATACGCCGGATCATGCAAGCGGGACGGACATAACACCTTCCGCTATAATTTTCGCGTGCCACTCGAGACTACCCGGCTGTCGGTGAAGAACGGTGCTTCCGCGGACGCGATGGTAGCCTATCAGGGCTCTTTCTGGGTGGACACCGAGACGTTGGAGATGGTGCGGCTAACGTGGAAGACGGATCAGATCCCGCCGTCCGTGGGAATCAGATCAATCGAAAAATCGATGCAGTACAAAGTTGTGCACGTTGGAAACTCAGACTTTGTCTTGCCGCTCCATTCCGAATTGACGTCGTTCGATGAGCGAGGCGGCTACCGCTGGAACACGATCACGCTAAAAGATTGCCGGGAATTCAGCGGGGGCTCGACCGTCACATACGGAGCGCCAGTTGACGACGCAGCTGCTCAGAATCAGCCACGGCCACGTTGAAGGATCCTTTCGCGGCGGCTTCTGTGCGCCTCACTGCCTGCGCGAGACCGAAGCCAAGTCAGCCGACTGAGGTGGTACCTTCATCGTAAAGGCCGCTTTCCGTCCGTCCGCAAGGAACTCTTCTGCATCGATGCGGCCGAAGAACTCAATCATCCTAGCGATCAAACCCGTCCAACCGGTTTGGTGACTCGCCCCCAGGCCCGCTCCGTTGTCTCCATGGAAGTACTCATGGAACAACAAGTAATCCTTCCAGTGTGGATCCGTCTGGAACTTTTGGGTCCCACCGTAAACAGACCGCCGCCCAAACTGATCGCGTAAGAAGATTCGGATTAGCCGATTCGTGATATCTCGGGCTACGTCAAAGAGATTCATCCATCGACCCGACCCGGTGGGACACTCGATTTTAAAGTTGTCGCCGTAGTAGAGGTAAAACGACAGCAAAGCGCGGATCAACAGCGCGTTCACCGGCATCCACACAGGACCGCGCCAATTTGAGTTACCCCCGAACAAGCCGGAATCCGATTCGCCCGGGACATAGGTCACCCGGTGTTCATGGCCCTGCACGGTAACCCCATAAGGGTGCTGGGCGTGGTAACGAGAAAGTGAGCGGATCCCGTACGGACTGAGGAACTCATTCTCATCGAGCATTCGCGAAAGGATCCGGCGCAGTCTCTGTGGGTTGACCAGTGCAACGATTCCTCGGTCCGCTACGCCGCGGTGGTCTGGCCCAGTGGGATGGATGTTCTCTAACAGTGCAGGCATGCGTCGAACCCGGTCACTGTAGAGTGCCGTTGCATGGGGAACCCGCTCCCTCTGCCATGGTTCGACAATCGTTGTAGCACAGAGGGGCAGCAGACCCACCATAGAGCGCACTTTCAAACGGGTTGCACTGCCATCGGGAAACCGCAGGATGTCGTAGTAGAACCCATCCTCCTCGTCCCACATGCCGTTCGGTCCAATCTGATTTATGGCCCGCGCGATCCAGAGGAAATGATCAAGGAACTTCGTCACCAGCTCTTCGTAACTGGCATCGACAGTCGCCAGTTCAACCGCGATCTCCATCATGTTCTGGCAGAACAATGCCATCCACGCGGTTCCATCAGCTTGCTCCAGGTATCCGCCTCCGGGCAGCGGAGCGCTTCGGTCAAAGACTCCAATACTGTCCAAACCGAGAAAGCCGCACTCGAAGAGGGTCCTGCCGAAGCGGTCTTTGCGGTTAATCCACCAACTGAAGTTCAACATCAGTTTTCGAAAAGACCGTCTAAGAAAATCTATGTCGCCATCGCCGTGAAGAGCTTGTTCCGTCCGGTACAGGAAGATTGTCGCCCAGGCATGCACTGGGGGATTCACATCGCCGAAATTCCATTCGGAGGCGGGGATCTGTCCGGTGGGGTGCAAGAAATATTCCTGTAGTAACAACTCGAGTTGTTCCTTCGCGAAATCTACATCCACCGTGGACAGCGCCATGGCATGGAATGCCAAGGGCCAGGCGGCATACCAGGGATACTCCCACTTGTCTGGCACTGAAATGATGCTTTCGTTCACCATGTGGAACCATTCGCTGTTCCGAATCGGGGCGCATGGTCGCATGGGGTCGGCGCCATGTTCCTCGAGCCATTTGTCCACGTCGAGACTGAAATATTGCTTGCTCCAAAGCATCCCTGCCAATGCCTGACGCATGATCCGGCCCGCGTCTTCGCTAGCCCAGTCCGGAGTGATGGCTCGATAGTATTCATCCGCCTCATGCCGGCGCGTCCGGATGATTTCGGCAAACGGGTTTCCGAATGGCTGGCTCATCGAGGTGGGCGGTTGGTCACATAGCCGCAGCCAAATAGTGGCCATGCTTCGCGCCTCAATCGTAACTTGATAGTGCGCCGAGGCTTTCGTGCCAGTCAGTTCCGGGTTGATGACGCCTTTCTTGCCCAATACTATGTGGTCGTTGATGCCATCCTTGACATAAGGGCTGCCGTTGGGCGCATTGAAAACCCTCTCGTTGTTGGTTTCGTTCTCCGTGAACAGCAGTGGAACATCTGCTTCGCAGTAAAGAAACCGGTCGCCTAGCTCGGGATGGACAGCAGCTATAGCGCGAGCTCCTACCACGCCCCGGACCGCTTTCATGACGGGTTTCGGTGCGCCGGACGACCAGCTCCATGTGTTGCGAAACCACAAAGTTGGCAGTACATTCAGCGTGGCGGTATCCGGCCCGCGATTACATATACTGATCTGAATCAAAATGTCTTCGGGTGTGTTCTTCGCATACTCCACAAACACGTCGAAGTACCGATTGCTGTCGAAGACACCAGTGTCCAGCAGCTCGTATTCCATCTCGCAACGGTTGCGAAGTTTGTTTGTCTGGACCAGGTCATCATAAGGGAAAGCGGCCTGAGGATACTTGTACAGGTACTTCATGTATGAGTGCGTGGGGGTGCTGTCAAGGTAGAAATAGTATTCCTTGACATCTTCGCCATGATTCCCCTCACGGTTTGTCAAGCCGAACAAACGTTCTTTAAGGATGGGATCGCGGCCATTCCACAGCGCGACGCCAAAGCATAGCAGTTGCCGATCATCGCAGATACCGGCCAAGCCATCCTCGCCCCAGTGGTACGCCCGCGAGCGGGCCTGGTCGTGGCTGAAGTAGTCCCACGCATTCCCATCCTGACTGTAGTCCTCGCGAACGGTTCCCCATTGCCGCTCGCTCAGGTATGGCCCCCACTTCCTCCAAGGAACGTTGGAAGCGCGTGTTTCTTGAAGCCTGGCGGATTCTGAAATAGTGTTCATTGCTTCACCGATGCGGCCATGGTTGCTCCGGCCTGCCAACTTCCTTACTTGGGAGGATATTTCTCGAAGATTTCTTTGATGCCTTTTTGAAGCCTCTTGGTGTTCTTCCCGGCTCTTGAGCTAATCGTGTCGGTCGACATTCCCTGGAAGATGAGCTGCTTTTTATGCGAGTCCGTGAGGCTGACCACGAGCGTGCCCATCCAATAGGTTTGCGCGGTGGTGGTAGAGAATCCGCTCCCCCAACCGCAACAGCCCCAAGCACCCCACCCCAAACCGCCCCACCCCCAACCAGACCAGCCCCCGAGGGGACCTGGGGCGTCGGTAAAGGTGGTAAGCTGCGGCTCCGCCGTGACCTCGACGTCGTAGTTGACCAGAAGGTCCCCGCCGGTCTCGACACGAGTTAAACGCTTGGCTGCGAGCGCCTCTTCCACAAAACTTACTATTCGCTGTTGCATTAGCTGATTCGGAAATTGGCCGTCCGACAATGGCGGCCTTTGCAACCCTACCCAACGATAGGTCTTGTAATGGGAATAATCGGAACCATGGTCATAATCCACCCGAACCTCTTGCGCGACTCCGGATGATACTGCGGATGCCAGCGCCAATAACATCATCGTTCGGCTCATATGCTCTCCAGTCTCGCTACCGAGAGAAAACCGATTGGATGCTCGATTCTCAGCTCTAGTAGTTTGGACAGGAACATCCTGGCGCGTGATTCATTTTCTGGATCGGCTAGTAACCGCACGGAATATATCGCTAAGAAACTACCGCAGGACTCCACGACGAAGCATCATCTCAGTGCCGGGAGGGGACGCAGTCAAGCACCCGCGTGACGCCCAATTTGAGAGCTCACGCCGGTGAACCGAACCTCCCGGCCAAGCATCTGGTCTCGGGTTGCCCAAAGATTTGGAGCCTCTTCTCTTTGGAACCATCTTTACTTTTGAGGAGCAAGTTCAGATCCGGTTTTGCCACTAATTAACCTAGGCCGGCCGCTCCGAAAGGAAAACGTTTTATGGTTTCTTTGCTATCTGCGCTTTGGGTGTTTTGGGGCAGCATCACCGTCGCATTGGCGGGCGTGCTAATCTACCGGTCCTTGGTAGCGATGAAAGAAGAGGATCAGTTGTTCCTGGACCCTGCTGAAGGGCATTTGGAAAGAGAACAACAGGCCATTCTCACACAGCTACATAAACTGACGCCGCTTATCAGAACTCTCGCTGTTGTGTCCGTGGCGCTGCTGGCTTTGATCGCTGGAATCTGGATCTACCGCAGTGTCCTGGCAGGTTAACGATACCACGAGCTACGATCTTGGGCGTATCCTATGTCGAGCTTGGTCCGTTGCGGTCGTCACGGGCCTCCTCTGACTGGGTTCGCTAAGGTAACCCCGAACAGAGTTCTTTTCGACTCGAGTGACAACCACCGAGGCGGAACGCAACCGATCTGCTGTGATGATCCGAATTGGCGCGTCAAGCTTCACGCGCCTCCTCTCGACCTTGGAATTGTCGACCTTCAAGCACAAATCAAAGTATCTCTGCTTGGGATCCTTGCGCAGTGAAAGACCGACTCTACCCACTTGCTTGAATTGGGTGGACGGCGTGAGTGTGAACCAGTAATAGCTGCGCCCATCTGACTTCGGAGACTGAATCGTGATGCGATTCTGGGGTGGCAGAACAGGCCGATGTCGTGCGTTCCGATACCCAGATTTAGGATGAGGGCGAAGAGATGCGGCCATTCCTCTGACAGCCTTCGGAGACGCCAATTGGTTGGGCTCGCCTGATGCGCTCGGCTGCCGCGACAGCGATTGGTGATCATCTCCGGTGTGATTCACTGTCGCGCTCGGTTCATCGCGAGCGGCATCCAGGTCGTGGATTCGTCTTTGCTCGTGCAGAATGAAAACCGTCATACAAAGCAGCGCGGCGCCCACTGCGATTCTCGAAGTCATGCCTCCGAGCCACAATCCGCGCCCGTCTTTACGATGGTTGGGAACAGTCGAATCATCGGCAGCTCTCTGAACGCTACAGGATATCGCGCCCAAGTTACTTCGCTCACGAACGAACTCCGAATATTCAATTCTCTTTTCGATGTACTTCTCAAATTCGATGCGCTGTTTGGCTGCCAGGCTCTCAATTCCCCGGATGCTGCCCGGGCGCGAAATGTCAATCGGTCCCCGCGAAGTTATGGCATCCAAAGCCTCCGAGGCCTCCCTGTAGTCGTCGTAAGCCGACCGCATCGCAAGCCAAAGTTCATGTTCGCTGTCGCGCCGATCGACGAGAAGTCGAGGATCAAGATTAGAGCTATACATATGAGCACATTGAACGATGCGCTCTAACAGTCTCGGATTTATAATATTTTCGCTGTGAAGACGCTCGAGAGCCTCCTTTTCCGCCTCTGCCGGTTCTTCCGGACCCTAGACAGCCCGACGAATGGCGTGGTATGCGAACAAAACCGCGATAGCGCCGGCCACAGCTACAAGCAAGCTATATAGATTTGCGCCAGTCACGCCGCTTGCTCCAAACAGGCCGAACAGCCATCCGCCCACGACCGCGCCAACGATACCGAGTATGATATCGACGAACAGTCCTTGGCCCCTCTTATTGACGATCTTGCTCGCAATAAAGCCGGCCACTAGACCCAACACAACCCAGGCTAGGAATGACATAAAGTGCCTCCTGCAGCGATGTATCCCGCTACAAACCTTGATGTTCACCCGGAGGATGCGGCTCAATACTAGGCCGCGTGTGTGGCGATGCAGACACGCGGCACCGTTAATGAATCTCGAAAGCCACAGCGGACATCTAGCGTTTGTCCTGGAGGCGACATGTTTTCAGAAGATCAGAAGCGTACCCAATGCCCGTCTGCTATACGGCTACTGGTTGTAGCCGTCGGCATTTTGGTTGTAAACACGGCGCTGGCTCAAGATCCAGTGGCTCCGCAAAGTGCATTGGCTCCGCAGAGTTCGTTACGGAGTCTGTTGATTCCATCGGGGCTGTTTGTTCCGATCACAGACGAAGGAAGTAATCGATGGCAACTCGGCAATAATCTTACCCGCGAGCCTACCAGCAGCGTTTCAACAGCAGAGAAGCCGGTGGGCTCTGACAGAATTCGGCGAGTTACTCTCGAACAGGTTAAGCAGCAGCGGTCTGCGGACCCGATTGCTAGCCCGTTCGCGCGCCTTGGTCAACTTTCGATCGAAGCCGCGAAACAACATCGGCTTGGCGTGCAGGCCGATTACTTTCCCAAGTTCGGCGCTACGTTTGGCAACTTGCATTACACTGACTTCCTCGGCCAAGTACTATCGATTCGTCGCCCGCTCATGGGTACAGTGGCAGAGGTGCCGCTGCCATTGTTTTCTCAGAATCAAACCTTCGCGGCTCTGACGTTCACTCAGCCGATAACTCCGCTCTTTCAGGTGTATCAGGCCGTTCGCATCGCCCGCGCGGACGAACGCATCGCCATGGCGAAGGCTGGAGTTGCTATCGCGAAGAACGCTTCGGTGATCGAGGTAGAGGAAAAGTATTTCAGGCTTCTGATTGCCCAGCGCCGGTTAATATCCGCCGAGTTTGATCTCAAAAATACCGACAACCGGCCATTATACGCCGCAGCTTCCCTACAATCAGTCCGCGGGTCGAGTCCGGAGGAGTCAGAATTGGCGGAAGCCAAGAAGACGCTCGTGACTGCGGCGGCCGAAGAGAAAGAGTTGACTGCCTGGCTGAACCAATCGATGGGCTGGCCAGAGGACACCACACTGGATTTGGTTTTGCCCGATCCCTTGGTCGAAAACATTTCTCTCGAAGAGGTGGCTGACAAGTCGGCTGCCGTCAATCCCGATGTTGTTGAGGCGGAGCAAACCGTAGTCAAGGCGCGTGCCGCCACCGTACTATCGAAGTTGGAATATGTCCCGACAGTGGCTGCAGTGAGCGGTTACCTTTTTCAGAACGTGATCCCGCTGGTGCCGAATAACTTCGGGTATGGTGGCGTGATCGCTTCCTACAACCTCTTCGACTTCGGCAAACGCGAACATGCGGTGAAGGAGGCTCGTGCGAAACTTGGGATGGCCGAAATTGCGGTGCAATTGACTAAGGCAAAGGTTGCAGCGGACGTGAAGAAAACCTATTTTGACCTGGAACGCTCACGTCAGCTCAGCCAACTGGCGCAGAAGATGGGATCATCCGTGGCTCTGGTGATGAACGTAAGCTCAACCGACGAAAGCCCAAAGATGAAGGCTGCGCGCGCCAACGTGGAAACGGAGATGCTCGAGGCTGATCTCGCGCATCGTCAAGCTTATGCCCACCTGAAAGCTCTGATGGCCGGCAACGATGGAAGATGATGGGCAGTCACTTTGCCGGACCGGAAAAGATCTGCTTCCAATCGTTCTTCATGCTAATCACGGTCCAACCCTTCGCCTTTGCCTCGTCGTACAGTGTCTGCGGGAAAGTCCCAACCTCGCTGTCGGGCAGGCCCTGGGCCGGGCCGTAGGCATACTCGCGCACAGCGTCGTCGTGCAGTACCAGCATCTCCAGCGACGCTCCGCCGCAGGCTTGAGTGTATTCGAGCATCTGACGGTCACCACTGGAATTGCCGAACGCCACCCTCGGATGGCGCCCCAGGAAAAGATAGATGTCTTCCGGCTTGCCCGCCAGATCGTTGTTTAGCAGAAGCTTGGGCTCCCGCATCAGAATGCCCTGTCCATCCTGGTATTCATATTTGGTTGTGAGCGCTGAGCCGACCACCTGTTCCGGCGGGGTGCCGTAAACCTGCTGTGCATACGTGCGGACGAAGGCCTGGCCGCCGCCGGTCACGATGTACGTCCTGTAACCGTTGTCACGCAGATAGTGCATTACCTCCAACATCGGCTGGTATACCATCTGCGAATAAGGCTTATCGAAACGGGGATGTTTCGCCTTCGCCATCCAGTCCTTTACGATCGACTGAAACCCCTCCGTGGTCATGCCGGTATGGGTTGCAAAAACGAGTATCTCGATGTCCTTCAGGGTGAACTTCGCCATTGCTTCTTTATCGCCGGTGAGGATGGCTTGGAACGGTTGCTTTGTCTTCCATTCCGGATGCTGCGGTGCGAGAGCGGCCACTCTGTCGAAGGTAAACAGAACCTGAGAGTATATGGGGTGCTCCACCCACGTCGTGCCGTCCTGATCGAAGGTCGCGATGCGTTCTTCCGGCGGCACGAATTTCGAATTGTTCTTGTCCGTGGTTGTTTTGACAAAGTCGAGGATCGCCTTTTTCGCCGATCCATCGTTCCACGAAGGCAGTGGGTCGACAGCAGCGGCCGAGGCCACTGAACCTGCGAACGGAGCGGAGTGTGTAGGCGCTGTGGAGCAACTGGAACTGATGAGGGTTATGCAAAGCAGTGGCGTGTACAATGCCGGATGGATTCTCATTTCTTTTGCCTCGTCACCTGATGGATCCGTGAACGCTTGCGGAATTGCTGGCTTACCAAGCTCTCTAGGGCTCCTGCCAGAGTTTCTTTGCCGCTGTGCCGAAGTTTCCGAGTTGGTAGATCGCCACCCCAACCGGCTTGAATGTGAAGTCTGTGAAAGGTTCGGCTTTCAGTCCATTTACAAAAGCTGGTGGAGCGACGCCCGCAGTAACGTGCGCTATATAGTTCTTGCCGCTGGACTTCGGAATGAAGTTCTCGACCCAGGCGATGGTCGGTGCATTCGCGTCCCCGCCGACGAACGCTTCTGCGGTACCGCCACTCACTGAGAAAGGCTCGACCGCATCAATCACATTGTGATCCAGTTGCATAAGCTCGGGCGTGCGTTCCACCAGGAGGACGGTCACGGCCAGTCCTTGCCAAATGGCGTAATCAATGCCGGTAGCCTTCAGGGTGAGGTCTGTCGGTCGCTCAGTGGCGAGGACCTTTTTGACTGCGGCGGTCACCGCGTCCAAGTCGTTCAACCGCACGAAGCGTTGTAAAAGCGAGACATGCGGCGCGTGTGTCGCATTCAACTTGTACCCGCGCGGATAATTCGCGCGCAGCCGTGCATTGAGTGTATTGGGTTGGTCGATCATCGTCTGATCCGGTTGGATGACTATATCGATGGCGATGAGCTTATCGCCATTGGTCAGCGGCGGTTTCTCGTCCTTTGCCGCGGCACGCAGCACGATGGTTGCGCCGAGCACAAACGTTAACGCGCCGAGTACTACTTTCATTTGTTTGTTAGTGAGCTACATCCCATTAACGGCGATGCCCATTTCATGCCGGCCGATTCAGTCTGATGTTTCCAAGTCCGAGTTTCAGCTACTCACTCGGGTGTTGATTTTTCATTTTCTTGACCTCCTCCAGGATCCCACTGAGGTTGTAGGTCTCCGGCGCTTGAAGAGGCGGGTACTTCGCGTACGACTCGAGTTCTTTCTCCCACAGCTGCTGGCCGATGGGTAGCATGTTCCAATCGTAAAGGTAGGCAGTACTTGGGGCACCAAGGGCACCTCCCAAGCTCGTGGCCGACTTCTGGTCCACGCCCACGGCCTGCTCGAAAGGATCCCGCTTGATGTTCTGAACCATGGTCCAGTGGAAGTTGGTGAGGGGCAACAACCAGCCGGTCGCCCCTGGCTGCGACATCGTGTAATACATCTTCCAGTTCTTAATGCGCACCGCGGACGGCGTCGACCCCGAGTAGTAGAAGAAGACCTCGTGCGCCGAGTTCGGAGACTTGCCCTCTAGAAAGTCACGCTGGTCGAAGCCGTCCAGCGTTGTCCTGACGATGCCTGGGTACTGGCCTGCCTCAATCTGTTTCTTCAGCCCGTCCCCTTTGGGGCCGCCGGCGATATCCACAAACGTCGGCAACCAGTCCAGGGCAGCGAACATCTGGCTGATGATCGTTCCGGGCTGGATATGCCCGGGCCAGCGAACGAGCAGGGGGCAGCGATAGCCGCCTTCCCACGCCTCGCCTTTCTGACCTTTGAACGGCGTGACGCCGCCATCGGGAAAGGTGATCGCCTCGGCGCCGTTGTCGGTGGTGAACACGACGATGGTATTGTCGAGCTGGCCCATATCCTCCAGTTTCTTAAGGACGTAGCCGACGTTATCGTCGAGTTGCTTCATGCCAGCCTCATTGATGCCCCAGTCCTTGCCGCCGCGCACGCCGAGCATGGCTTCATACTTCGGCGACAGCATCGTGGTCACGTGCATGCGCGCCGGGTTGTACCACACGAAGAAGGGCTTGTTGGTCTTCTTGGGGTCATTGCGATCCAGGAAGTCAACGACCTTGGTGGAGATTTCTTCGTCCACAGTCCTCGATCTGTCCAGAGTCAGCGGACCTTGGTCTTGGCAAGTCTGGTTCTGCTCCGTGCCGTCGGAGGAATGGCACCAGATGACCGGGCGCGGAGGTGTTAGGCAAGTCGTGGTCGCGGGATCAACAGCGCCCGGGACCTCAGGGAGCCCTCGGACCGGCGTGTTCTTGCACGGCGGCACGATCCCCTGTTGAGTCGGAGTGCTGTTGATGTCGGGGAAACTCACCTGCTCCATCGCATCCAGGTGGTATAGGTAGCCCCAATATTCCTGGAAGCCGTGCGCGGTCGGCAGGGACGCTGTGTGGTCGCCCAGGTGGTTCTTGCCGAACTCCCCGGTGGTGTAGCCAAGGTCGTGCAGGAACTTGGCGACCGCTGGTGTGCCGGGTCTCAAATAGGACGGGCTGCCGGGCAGTTGCGGCGGAATCATCCCCGTTCGCAGCGGATACATGCCGGTAAAGAAGGCGTTTCGTCCGGAGGTGCAACTCTGCATTCCGAGATAGTCCATGAACTTGGCACCCTCACGCCCGATACGGTCAATGTTCGGCGTTTCTCCGACCATCAACCCTTGGTGGTATATGCCGACGTTCATAATGCCGATGTCGTCGGCCATGATAAAGAGGATGTTCGGTTTCTGCGTACCAGCCGCTTGCGCGTGTGCCGTCCCACTTCCGGTGGTCAGGCCAACGATTAACCCCAGGCAGCCAATCACCGTCCTAGCTGCCAACCATAGAAGATTTTCCCGACGTTCCATTCATGCACCTCGCCGATAACCCTGACGCCCAAGCGGCCTCTTCGGTTTTTTATTTGGGAGTTGCGAGTTGCGTCTGCAACCGGATCCGCCCCAAAGTGCCACTGCATCACGCGCGGTCGCCTGCACCGCTGTCGAGGGCCCTTCGATGAGTAGTTTGGGTTACTATTATTCCTTACGCAAAAGCATAAGGCGCATTACAATCCGCCCAAAGGCTGGGCATGAGGCAAATTGCGGGACAGGTGGTTGGTTCCACTCTTTTGCTCCTGGCGTCGTGCGCTTCCGCTCGAGCTCAGTTACCACCCTGCTTCGCTGGATTCGAGATCTCACAGACCTGCATCACTGAGCGTGGATTAGATCAAAAAATGGCGACGTATCAACGCAAGATCGCCGATGCAATGCAGAGGTTAGGCGCGAGCTACAAGATCAGTTTGCGGCTCGTTAACAATCCGTCAGACGCCGGGTACGACGCGGAGACTATTGGCGATGTATTCACGGACGTAGTGCGCGACCAGGAGATGCGCAACCAGTCATTCATCATCAATGTGACCACAGACTTTTTGGAGAAACAGCCCGAAATACTCTTTGAGGCATCATCTCTTCATGAAGTTTGCCATATCATGAACGACGATCTGAGCGGATACCACCGGAATGGTGTCAACATCGAGGCTGCCGAAGAACATTGCGTTCTAGAAGCGGTCGGGGAGTCACGCTACAAAGAGTATTTGCAGGCCTATGCCACCTACCAGCATTGGGACGCCGTAACGTACGAGGAGGTCCTCGAAAAAGTGAAGGATGTAGTGCTCGTTCCAGCGCAAAGCGAGATAGATGATGCGGATAGACTCGCCGCGGAGTATTTCAAACAGCATGCCGACGGGAATGAACATCTCGTCGTGTATAACGGTGAGCTGCACGATGCGACTCTCTATTCCACGAGGACCAAAGTTCGGCACGATCCCGAAAAGCTAGAAGCGGTCATCCGGGCCGGGAAGCCGATGATCTTTTTTCACAACCACCCGGCGGAGGGGGGCAGGGCCGCGATGTTTCCAAGCTACGAAGACTTTGGAGTCGCCGGGCTGTTTTCATTCATGGTGTATCGAGAAAATCCAAGCCTCCCGGTTGAATTTAGGGTCATGCAACTCGGCGAAGAAATCACAACCGCGTCTTATGGATTCAAAGGGACAGCCGTTGAGGACATCAAAAGAGTTGCACTAGAGTATCGAAATGCGGTTGCTCTCAAGGCGGATGTTGCAGAAATTGAAATACGGCAAAACCTTCTGGATTACCATTTGGCTCAAGACAGTTTCAACGACTATTTGCAATATGCGTGCCCGGTGGATCTTTCTCGGAAGGATGCAGAAGTATGCAGAACGCATCCGCAATACTTCATCTGGCCAAGCGACAGGTTTTTCATTCACTATCGCCCAAGATAGCCCCCCTCACACGAGTCAAGAGAGGGAAGTTTCGGCTTCCCCACGATGCCCATCGAGGCGCCGCCGTTTCCTCAATTGCTGCCCGCCAACCAGACTTTCTGAATCACGGCGAACAGAAATGCGGCCGTGAGCCCGAACAGCAGCCATCCGTTCAGCGCCTCCAGTGCTCCCATCAGTTGCCACGGGTCTTCCAGAAACAGGTTGGTGTGACCGTAGCTTGTCATCGCGTTTAGCGAATAGATCAATGAAGATCTGAGGTCAGGTAACGAGCCGAGAAGCTGGTAGGAGGCGGCCCACATGGCTGCTTCTATCCCGTGCAGGCAGGTTATTAACAAGGTGGTGACCCCCATGAGCGCCACGAGCGCGGCCTTGGGGTGACGGCACCCACGCAATCCCGTGCAGGCTTGAACGGCTCTCTGGCTCAAGAACCCGAGGGCCACGACGTGAATGACCACGGTCAGCACGATCAAGGGCAAGCCCCACGCCCAATCGGTGCGGAACGCGAACGAGTCAACGACTTGTGAATGGGGCGGTATTTTCAAAACACTTCTTCCTTTGCGCCACACGAAGCGGCGGCATGTTTGAAAGCCCGCGCCAGCCTTTCAGCGAGATCTTTACTGCCAACCAGTAGAGTGTCGCTGTTCCAGGTGTCTACTCCTTCTTGTTCGTTACTTCTTTGCTCTCCTAATCCTGATCCCGTTGCCTTGATTTGAAACCTTACATTGGCGCCCCTGGTAAAAGTGAGATGGACAGCGTAGGGCAGATCTGAACGATAAACAGACTGGATTAGCTCTGCGGAGCAGCACGAGCTTTCTGGCGTAGGTTGTTCGACGCTAATGCCGTCGCGAGCGATGCTGCCAAAATCGAGTCGGAAATGGTACTGACGTTGGTAAGTGACGTGGCCCCAGAGTTTGCCGCCGATAACATCCCCGGTCCATGGGCAGAGCTCATCTTGGGCCTTTGTAACTTGGATGCTTTGGACGATATCAATTGAACAAGACGAGGAAGACGGTGCGACCCTGTTTTGCCAAGCCGTATCGACGGAGCCCGCACATTCCTGAACATTGTCGCACCGGAGCTTGTATGAGCCCGAGTCGCCCGAGAGCTTTAGGATGATGAAATCTATCGTTTGCTTATAAGATGGGCCCTTTCCATATGAGGGCACCGAACCTGCCGAAAGGCCGAGCAACGCAGAGACGCTCAACCACAAATAGACCTTACGGGGCACGAACGAATCCGATCTCTTGGAGCGCCTCAACGCTGGCATCCACATTCGACCCGTCTGCTGCGCCTTTTGATGCACATGAGCTCGTGCTGGTGGACTTTTTCTAATGGCGCGGACATGAAATCAGTGCCGGTTATCGTCCTCAGAAACTAGAAATCCTTGAAAGCTGTCGTCCGCTGATGGTGTTCATTCACGGGTCGGCCCCGTCGAAAGTTGTATTCAATACTAAATGCGGGTCCGAAGAACAAAGTGACTGTCGATCCGCTGCTCGAAACATCAGCCTCAGCCTTGAATCCCAAGAGCACTTCAGTCCTCGAACCCAACTCGAATCCACCGCCCGCGAAGAATCGGGCATCGGTGAAAGTCTCGTGGGAGTACGAGGGTTGCGGGAACTGCAGAATAGCTTCCTCATACAAACCGAGGTATGGTTTGCCTAGCTTTGACCCGCCCTCCCCAAGATAGAGGTTTTGACCGAGACGAAAGCGAACTCTTGGGAGATGCTGTAAAGCTCCGTGACTGTCATTGAAATTTAGCAATTCACCGCGAACCTGTTCATATATCGAACCTCCGTGCAATGGTTGTTTCAGTGTGCCAATCACTGTATCCCGCCACTCCGGATGTTTGTAGTAGCTAGTCCCCGGTACGGTGAAATAGTAGATGTAGCTCACTGAACCCGTGAGCGTGGTGTTCGGAATCCCGTCGTAGTGGAACCATGGCCGAAATTGCAGCGCGTGCCCGTAAGCGAATGGGTTATCGTTAGTGGAGTTTCCTTGACTACCGATCTGGATCTGTTGCTCGAAGCTAAACTGATCGTCGATGGGGAATTGCCCGGAGAGATCCTGGATGTGGCCCGGGACCGGATTTACGGTCTGCCCGTTCAGCCCAGAAACGGCAAACAAAAGAGACGCAAACGAAGCAGTGAAGGGCAGATTCTTGAGTCGTCCGTATCGTGCAGGCACAGATCTTCTTTGGTAGATGATTCGCGCCGGGGAGGCGAGACGTAATATTGTTCAAGTCGAAAAAGGTAATGGTCGGTACAACGTCACGGTGGACACGTGGCGAATCATTTGGTTCGGGACTTTGAAAACATCTTGCGTTTTACGTCCGGCCAGAATTCCTTTAAGACATTTGAGACGGCGTCCGTACCGAGTTGGAACGTGAACTTCTGAACGTTGGCGCTCAAGCCTCGGTTTCCCGGGTAGTACTCATCGGAGATCCCGACTGCGATGGAATTGCCAAAGACCTCAGAGTAATTGAACGCAGTGCCTCCCCGATCGGTTCGGGTCACGAGTATGCGAGAGGTCGCATACCCGACGCGGCTCCAGAACGTTCCCTGACCTCGCCGGAAGTACCGTGGATCCTCGCGCGTAAGGATGGGCATTGCCCCTTCGACTATCACATTTCCCAATATCTGGTCCGCATAACCTCTCACGAACCGGTTTCCATATCCTTCTAGGCCCTGTCCGAGGGATGGGTTTTGATTCGTGAGTTGGCCTAGGCCGGCGTAGCCCGCGGCTACAAGAGACACCGTCCAATCGAACGAATCTTGCGCGGCGATCGTCATCTTTTGTTTGGGCGTGATGGGGTGGTATGGGACGGAGGCGTCCGCTGTCTTGTAGTTCGGGACAAACCCGAAAGCCCTCTTGTCAAACCCTTGTTGCGAAGCTGCCGGATCGATTCCGCTTGCGGCTCCAGCGCTATATGGTGTCGCAGCTGGAGGCGCCGTCGCTTGGCCGCATGCGCACGAAAGGCTCAATACGAAGGGCCCGCAGCGCCAGAACAAATGCCGAACAAGAACGGAGAGTCGGGCTGGATCGAAACCGAGCGTGACACGTGATCTTTTTTGCGAAAGCCAAAGTGGCATCGTGCTCTTTCAGCCAGCAGCACCATGCATGACGCCACAGACTGAGATATGAGCTAGGATTTTTTCAGTTTCGCCAAGGGCAGGGCCTCGCAGCTGTCCAGAAAGCACCAGCAGAGTATCCCCAGAATCTGAATCGATCGCCAGACCTGCGTGTCAACCCTAACACGGCGGTACGGAGGCACTAGAAGGAAGCCGGAACAAGGACCCGAGATGCCTTAGCCGTAAAGCCGAGGATGGAGAAATATGAAAAGCTCAGGAATATGTCGAATACTGATCCCTTCAGCAACGATGCTGCTAGTGCTCACTGCTTCTGGCTGTGCCTCAAAAAAGTACGTAAGCAAAAAGATAGACGTCGTAGACCAGCGCCTGTCTAAACTTCAAGCTCATACAGATCAGCAGTTCGCGAAACAGCAAAACCAAATCTCGTACCTCAATGAACGTACAGCCACCATTGATAACAAACTATCAACGGTCGCCAGTACGGCTGAGCAGGCGAATTCAACTGCTGGGCAAGCGCTTCAGCAGGCCCAGACCAACACTACCGCGATCCAGGCCGGAGCCGCGCTGATCGAAGCTCATTCAACAGAGCTGACGAATCTGAAGAACAATCTCGATTACACGTTAGCCGAAACCGTGAATGTAACGTTTGCGTTCAACAAGTACGAGTTGACGAACGCGGCCAAGGTCGCCCTAGACACCATCATCGAGAAGGCGAAGGCATCGCCCCGGTCACAGATTGAGGTGCTGGGCTATACCGACGACATCGGCACCTCTGCCTATAATCTAACGCTCAGCAGGAGAAGAGCGGAAGCCGTGGCGAGGTATCTCGTCAAGAATGAGACTCCCCTCAAGAATATCTCCCTGATCGGCCTGGGAGAAGAGCAGACACCGCAGCTACTCAAGGCTGAAGTGGAAGGAATCGATCCAAACGCCACGAAGGCACAGCTGCGAGGACTAGCCCGGCGGGTTCGTATCCGCTTGTATATGCCTGGCGGCACCAGTTTGACGGCATCCGCCGCCAGTCCCGACACAAACGCATCCGCACAGAATGCACCCGCGCAAGACGCACCCGCGCAAAACGCCACTCAGGATGCACCCGCGCAGGACCCACCCGCGCAGGACGCACCCGCGCAGGACCCACCCGCGCAGGACCCACCCCCACAGTTCAAATAGGTCTGGCCATCGGCTGGAATGGGTTGGGAGCTCCTCGGTGGAAGCCTTTCAGCCTGGTCTGATTTCTCAAAGTCTTGGCCAGTCCCTTAAATCCAATGAGACGCGGTGAGGAATCCTCGGTGAAATGGGGAGCTCTTCCCGCGCCTCGCCTTTTTGCAGATCATCACGAGCATTCATGAGGTACGGAGGTTCGTATTTGTGCGCACAAGGAGGCAGATTACACGATGCGCCGCTGTGGGTCTGGCGTGCACACTGCTAGTCGCAGCCGAAACGCCGCCCAGCGACCGCTTCCAGGTGAACGTCGACATGGTGGTGCTGACGTTCACAGTTACCGATAGCAAGGGCAAGTATGTGAACGGGCTTCATCCGGAAGATATCCGCCTTCAAGAGGATGGGGTGGTTCAAAAGATCGTGTCGTTCACAGAAGGGAACGGGTCGTTCCAAGCACCCAACGCCTTCGCCGACACAAAAGTGTTCGTCCTGTTTGATACGAGCAACTGGATGTACGCCGGGTTTGCCTATGCGTCCGACGCAATCACTGACTTTGTGAGATTCCTGCCTGGCTCCGATTGGATTGCTGTTTACAAATTCAGCCGCAATCTTTTTCGAGCGGCTTCGTTAACGAAAGACCGTAACCAAGTCTTGTCCGCAGTGCGGGGCTCGGTTGCAGGCGATGGCACGGCGTTATACAACGCGCTGCTGTTGACCTTAAGGGATGCTTCGAAGACGGTGGGTCGAAAAGTAGTGGTGGTATTCTCGAACGGTCCTGACGATACCAGCATTGTTGCCCCAGACGACGTTAAGGCAGTCGCGGAAGACCAGGGAATTCCAATTTACGTCGTCTCGACGCGGGAAGCGCACATGGACCAGATATCAGCCAACGTATTCCAACGCTTGACAGAGCGGACTGGCGGCCAGTTATTTTGGGCGCAGAGCTGGCAGAAGCAGGCCGAGGCCTTTTCCTCAATTCGTGAAGACCTGGCCAGCTCATACACCGTTGCATACTATTCTCCCCCGGGCGAAACCGAGAGTTTCCGGAAGATCAGCGTAGATGTCGTATCGGACACGGGAAAGAGCTACAGAATCCGAGCCCGCACGGGCTACCATGCTCACGGAGACTCCTCGCGCTTCTGAGGGATGCCTAACGACCACACTAAAAGGCTAGCCGACGGGGCCGGATCGGTCTAAAGAAGTCTAGAATCCCGCAGCTACATTTCGTCATCCTTAGCCACGAAGCAAGACCACACTTCTCCTCAGACGCCGGCGATTCTTCCTGGATCGCCGGCGATTTTTTCTAATCGCGCATCAGCAGAGGAGTCTGTAACACAATGACAGCCAAACATTAATTGCGTCTCCACGACCCCTCGAGCATCTTAAATCAGCGGTGAAGAACAAGAGCGTCTTTTGTCGAAAGTTAGGAGAGCCCAACAGTGACACTCGGATGCTGTGCTAAGGCCCAACAGCTGACGGTCTGCTGCCGTCATAGCCGGCTCGCGTGTGGACTTCCAGCCCACTATGCTGTGGATCCTTGACTGTCAGCCGGATCCGATGGTATTTCCCGTCCTCAGCTCCGGGGAAACCCAGCGTGTATTCTTCACGGATTTCTTTGGCGATTCTGACACAAATCTTGTTCACATCGGTGACGTTGCCCGGCAAGAATGCTTCACCACCGGTTTGTTGGGCTATGGTCGAAAGCACTTGCGGATTCTGGTCGCTGTCCTTCTCGTCGAACATTCCGATTGGATAAACGACGATGCCGGCTTTACGCACGGCATCCATTGCCTCGGTCAGCGTCGCATGACTCGAGTTGTCTCCGCCATCCGTTATGGTGAGAAGGACCTTTCGCGAATTCGCGGCCGAATGGAATTGCGACTGAGCCATCAGAAGCGCGTCATAAAATGCCGTTGTTCCGCCGAGATCGAATGCTCCTATCGCATTCTCCAGTGCGGAGATACTTCCGGTAAATAACGTTCCCTCGGGAAGGCCAAGACGGGTGTGGTCGCTGAAGTGTACAACGAACATTTCGTCCAGCGGATTACTGGCTCGAGCGAAAGCCAGTGCGGCAGAAACCACCTCCTGCCGTTTCGAACTCATGCTGGCACTGTTGTCCACGACGATTCCGGCGGTCACTGGTGTGTCGTCTCGCTGAAAAACCGTTATCGGCTGCTGAACGTCGTCAATGAATAGTTGGAATGCGTCCTTTGGCAAGCCAAGCACGGGGTGTCCTTGCGCGTCGGTAACCCACGGGTGTAGCTGGACCAGGTTCACATCTGCTCGGATGGCGAACGGATCTTGAGCTCCTGGAGACGACGCGATCACAAGGAGGGCAGATAATATTGCGGGGGTTATATACATGATTCTATTACGGTCTACTCTGATGAACTGCGAATTGGGCCCTCGCTAGTCATGGCCCTATCCCCAAAATCTAAGCAGGAGGAATTCGATGCTGTGGTCTTATTTTAACAGAGCCGGAACTAAGATTAGCGCTTCAAGAGGTTGCAGGTCGCAACAAGCTGAGGCGACAACGACAAGGTAGGATCGAGTTGACTGGACGGAGATCGGGAGGCAACGGGAGTCTCAGCGATGGTTCATTCTGTCCGCAACCAGAATCTGCGCGCTGACCAGTAGGATCCAGAGTGGGAATAGCAGCGCGATCCAGAGCCAGTTTGAGATGACTACCAATAGCGCTAGGCCGCAGATAAATCCTGAGAAGGCAACCCAACGTGGAAAGAGGGCCGTGCGCAGCGCGATAGTACAGGTCGAGAACATGAACACTCCAGCCATTTTGATCGCGAAGACGTTCATGAACGTATGGCTCAACTGCCGAGCGAAAAAGTAGATTTCGCCGTCTGCCTGTTGGACGTTGACTGTAGGCGTGACCTCCAGGAGTGCTCCGGCCGCGGCCGCTGAGGCGAAGAGGCTCCCAACAAGCAGCAGTCCGCTACCCAGAAATACGGTCGCGAAAAACTGATCTTCCAATGCCCCCAGTCTGTTGCGCAGCACACCGATGAACCAAAGGAAGGCCACTCCCGCAAAAGGAACCAGATTCAGAGCGAGTCTGACTGCGTTGCGGGCGTTGGAATTGGTCAGCCAGATGCCAGGACTGGCCGGATTGTCCGGCAGGGTAACCCGAACGATACCCAGACTCACGATCATCAGCGCCGCGAAAATGATTCCGGCAAATGCCGCTGCTCGCGGTGGTGTGAGCGTTCGGCTTGAAGCATTCAGTGTGCCTGTCATCGTCCCTCAACTATTGAACAGACCGGGCAACATCCGAGTGTTGCTCCTCCGGCGCCTTCCCGCTCGCAACGGCCAATTTCTTGCCGGCAGCAAGCAACTGCTCCGCATCGAGCCGTCCAAAAACTTCAATCAGTTTCGCGATCATACCCGTCCACCCCGTCTGGTGACTGGCGCCCAGGCCAGCGCCGTTGTCGCCGTGGAAGTATTCGTAGAACAGCACGTAGTCTTTCCAGAGCGGATCGGTCTGGAATTTCTGCGTTGCCCCATAAACCGGCCGCCGGCCTGAGGCGTCCGGCAGGAAAATCTTTGTCAGCCGGTTGGTGATCTCGCGCGCGACCTCGAAGAGATTCATGAAATTGCCCGATCCGGTGGGACACTCGATCCGGAAATTGTCCCCGTAATACAGGTAAAAGCTCAGCAGCGCACGGATCAGTAGAGCATTTACAGGCATCCAGACCGGACCACGCCAATTGGAGTTGCCTCCGAACATTCCTGAGTCGGATTCAGCAGGAAGGTACTTCACGCTGTACTGCTTGCCTCCTGCTTTTAGGACATAAGGATGCTCGTCATGGTAGCGGGACAGAGCACGAATCCCAAAAGGGCTCAAGAACTCGTTCTCGTCGAGCATCCGCGATAAGATCCGGCGTAGCCGGTCGGGATTGACCAGGGCAGCGATTCCGCGCCCCGCTACGCCATAGTGGCCTGGGCCCGTCGGATGGATACTCTGAAGCAGATCCGGCCTCCGTTTCAGGTGGTCCAACAAATCAGTGACGGCTTCTGGAACTCGCTCGCGTTGCCAGGGCTCGATAATTGTGGTGGCGCACAGGGGCAACAAGCCCACTATGGATCGGACCTTGAGCCGCGTCGCAGTTCCGTCGGGCAGGCGCAGAACATCATAGTAGAATCCGTCCTCCTCGTCCCACATCCCCTGCGATCCCACCCGATTCATGCCCCGAGCAATCCACAGGAAATGATCAACAAACTTCGAAGCCATGTCCACGTAGCTGGGATCGTTCGCTGCCAATTCAATGGCGATTTCCAACATGTTCTGGCAGAACAACGCAACCCAGGCCGTGCCGTCGGCCTGCTCTAAATGACCCCCGCCAGGCAGGGGCGCGCTCCGGTCGAATACCCCGATGTTGTCCAGACCCAGGAAGCCTCCCTCGAACACGTTCTGTCCCAGGCGGTCCTTGCGGTTCACCCACCACGAGAAGTTCAGCATCAGTTTGCGAAAGGAGCGCTTGAGGAATTCCAAGTCGCCCTCACCGTGTATCGCCTGCTCCGTTTGGTAGAGGAAGATCGTGGCCCATGCGTGTACGGGCGGGTTGACATCGCTAAAGTTCCATTCGTACGCGGGAATTTGACCGGTTGGATGCAGAAACGAATTTTGCAGCAACAGGTCGAGTTGTTCTTTCGCGAAATCGATATCCACGGTGGAGAGCGCGATCGCATGAAAGGCCAGATCCCAGGCGGCGTACCAGGGATATTCCCACTTGTCAGGCATCGATAAGATGTGATGGCTAACCATGTGGAACCACTCGCGGTTCCGCAGCGGTTGCGCGTTGGGTCGGACCGAGTCGGCACCGTGCTCCTGGAGCCACTTTTCCACATCAAGCCCAAAATACTGTTTGGTCCAGAGCATTCCGGCCAGGGCCTGGCGCATCACACTGGCTGAGTCCTGGCTCACACCCTTGGGGGTGATGACGCGATAGAAATCGTCGGCATCCTGGCGGCGAGCTTGGACGACGCCCGCGAACTGGCTGCCGAAAGGGTCCCCAATCGCCGCAGGCGATAAGTTGCTCATTCGTAGCCAGACGGTCGCTGTTTTCCCGGCACCGACCGTTAAATCATGATGCGCGGAGACCTTCGTGCCTCTCTGCTGTGGATTGAGGGTAGCTTGGTTGCGCGACACCAAGTAGTTATTGATCCCATCCTTGACATACGGGCTGTCATTCGGAGTGCCAAAGATCCGCTGGTTGTTGGTCTCGTTCTCCGTAAACAGAAGGGGCACGTCTCCTTCGCAATATAGGAAGATTTCGCCGAGACTCTCGTGACGAGCCGCCACAGTGCGAACGCCGCTCTTCGCGTTGACTTCTTCCAGAGTCGGCTTCAGCGCTCCCGGATTTCCTGTCCAGGTATTGCGGAACCAGAGAGTCGGCAGGATGTGGATTCTGGCAGGTTCCAGTCCACGATTACAGACGCTGATCTGGACGAGAATGTCCTCCGGATTGTTCTTGGCATACTCGACGAAGACGTCAAAGTAGCGGTCTGAGTCGAAAACGCCTGTGTCCAACAATTCATATTCGTAATCGGTGCGCGTGCGCCGCCCGTTCGTTTCAACCAGGCGGCTATAGGGGAAGGCCGACTGGGGGTACTTGTACAAATACTTCATGTAAGAGTGTGTCGGGGTGTTATCGAGGTAAAAGTAGTACTCCTTAACATCCTCACCGTGATTGCCTTCGCTGTTGGTAAGACCGAACAGTCGTTCCTTCAGGATCGGATCGCGGCCATTCCACAGCGCTAGCGAAAAACAAAGCAGTTGCTGATCGTCGCTGATGCCCGCGAGTCCGTCCTCGCCCCAACGATACGCACGGGACCGTGCCTGGTCGTGTGTGAAGTAGTTCCAGGCATCGCCGTCGTGGCTATAGTCTTCCCGGACCGTACCCCACTGCCTCTCGCTCAGATATGGCCCCCACTTCTTCCAAGGAACTCCGCTTCTCCGGCATTCCTCAAGCCGGTTTGCTTCCGGATTGTTCCTCAAGCGGCTACCCTCCTCATACGCCGGTGTGGTTGAAGACCGACGCTACGACTGCTGAATGATGATGGTGATGACGGGCTCAAAGGCGGGGAATATGTTTGCCACGGCCCCCAAACTTACGGCCCCTGTGAGGCTAATTGGCGGGCCGGCGCCTCGACACATTTTTTACCTCTACCGTACGCCGGATTGCATCTGTGGGACGGTCCTATGCGATATCTCGACCTACGGGGAGCCCTGCTATGTCTCAGATCGGTCTCTTAAGGAACGTAGTGAGAAAGCGCTATCTGTTTATCGCTTTGTTCGTGAGTGCTATAGCAGCACATGGGCAGAAATATGAGATCACACCTCTGATCGGCGGCTCATACGGAGGCACAGTTCAATTGGAGCAGGCGTCAACGCCGAATGTTGAGGCTCATGTTGGTGACGGTTTCATTTTCGGCCTGGCCGGAGGCTTCCGATTTAACGGAGAAGAGGACGAAGGCTATGACGCGATCGAGTTCCGATGGTTTAGGCAAGATACAAACCTTTTCTTGACGCAAAACCCTCTTGTTGCCACTCCTTTGATCACATCCTCATTCCGTCCAGGTATTGCCTTGGATCACTTCCTAGGTGATTTCACGCATGAATTCACTGTAAAAGAGGCGCCGAAGATATTCCCGTTCGTTACCTTAAGCTTAGGCGCCGCTCGCATGTCAACTCCCGCGTCCAGTGCCACAAGATTCGCGTTTGGACTCGGAACCGGCATCAAGGTGTTTCCTTGGAAGCACTGGGGATTCCGTTTGAACGTGGAGTATTTACCGATCGTGCTGCATGCTGAACTTCAGAGATTAGTCTGTGCTGGGGGCTGCATTGTTGTACTAAACGGAGGCCTCATGAATCAGTTTGTGTTTAGCGTAGGACCAAGTTTCCGATTCTGAGTTTCACGCGGCGTCGCGGCCTTGCTCAGACGCGTGTGGGCTTGACGCGTCGAGTAGCGCGTCCACAGACGATCGGTCGAAGCCAGAAGAAACGGCCAAGTACGCAGTTTGCGCAGGGATCGCCAGGCGCACTCCCTCCGCCTCAATCACTTCCATGATCTCTAGCAGTAGTTGCCCCTGCAGCTCGAGGAAGCGACCCAAATCACTCACGGCCAGGTGAGCGAATATTTCCACATCCAGAGAGTAGGCGCTGAGGCGGAGGAATCGAACCGGCGTTGGGAAATATTTGATCAGCGGGTACCTTTCGAGCAAAGCGGTGATTCCTTGCAAGACTGAGCGCATCTGCACAGCAGTGGTTTCATATCCCAGGCTGAAAATGTGGTGGAACCAGAAACTGTCGCGCAAAGAGAGATTCTCCAGGCTGACATTCGCGATCTGTCCGTTCGGAACTGTAAAAACGGTCCGGTCGAACGTCCGGAGACGGATGGAACGCAGTCCGATATCCTCCACTGTGCCGACCGTCTCCCCGACTCTTAGAAGATCGCCAACACGGACAGCGCCGTCAAAAATGATGGAGGCGCCCCCGATCACGTTTTCAAGAGTTTTCTGCGCGGCTAGTGCAACGGCGATGCCACCGACACCGAGCCCGGCCAGGGTGGCGTTGGGATTGACACCAAGCTGATAAAGGATTGCCATCAGGGCCACCAACACTGCCAGCATGTTGGCTGCCCACCGTGCGAGCCGCAGGATGGAGGCCCTTGCGGCGAGATCATTTCGCAAAAGGCGCCGCCGAATGTAGCGTTCAGTCCAGCCGGTAGCCGCGAAAACGATCGATACGCAAACGGCGATGGCAAGAATGCTCGCCACAGTCGACCAGACCTGCCGCTCTATAAGCGGCATGCCGGTTTTGGCCAATACCCAGCGAATCGTCCCGACCAATAGCAGCACGCGAAGTGACACGGGCAAGACCTTCGGATCCGGGAGGTTGGGATTTCCTCGCAGGGTGCGGCGCCAGCGACCGGCGAGGGGACTGAGCAGCCGATTCAACAAAACCGTGACGAGGTAAAAGAGCGGCAGGCCTACCAGGACGGCAAGCCAATGAAGCAACGGGACGTGTGCGATACGTATTCGAGTGAGAAACTCGGGGAACATGCTCCCGGAGGATTCGATTTCCATCTCTGCGTAAAGATCGGGGACAGAGTTGAGAGTAAGCGCGGAGAATAACCAGATCCGCCGGCCGTCCCGATCGACACGTTCGAGGAGGAGATTAATACTGCCTGACTTGCAGCTAATGGTCCCCACTAGATCTTGATCCGGTTTGGCAGGAAAAGCCAACGATCCTTCGGGGCGATCACTCAACTGGTTGAGGCGGGCGGGCAGGCGGCGATCGATGATAACGAACAGTTCGCGCGCAAGATCCGTAGCGGCTTCACCGTGCCGCTTCGTATTCAAGTACTCGGTAGCGGCATCGTAATCCCCTTTGCGCGCAGCCTTGAGGAAGCCCAGCACCGTGCCTCGCGGAGTCGTCCGCCCGAGAGTATCTGGAGAAGGAGTCGTCTGGGCATCCCCGGCGGCAGGAGGGGGGACAACAGCCTGGGCACTCGCGAAAAGGCAAAAAGCAAAGCCGAAGGAAACCAAACGCAGGGACTGCCTGATACGTTTCGTTCTCATATCGCAGGGAGGCTAACGCAATCCCCTGAGTTGAAGATGCTGGCATTGCGTAGCCGTTGTAAATTCGCCTTGCGGATCGCCGGGACTTGGGGTCTGCGACGCGAAGCGATATCAACGGCCTAGAAATGGGTTCCACAAACCATCGCATACGGGTGACCGTCGCGACACCTCACAGTTTATGCAGTATCGCGGTTAACAACTGACAAGTTAACCAGTTATTTCGCGCGACTATTCCCTGTAATCTCAAGCTATGTCGAGCACTACAAAAGAATCCGGTCATTCGATTAAGTTCACCACCAAGCCGCGGAGTTCTCGTCTGCTACTTGGAACCACGGACTGCTTCGTTCAGATGCCATCAGTCGAGCCAGACCGCACCGCTTTGGTCCCTCGCTCTCCAAACCGTGACGAACCTCCGGCGCTTGCACCGAGTGCAGATGGCGCACTATTCGCGGAACTCACCGAGTGTCATAGGGACATGTGCATGAGGCGCGCGTTCCTGATATTACACAACACGGACGATGCTGAAGACGCCGTCCAGAGCGCCTTTCGCAAAGCTTTTCAACACCGGGACCAGTTTCACGGTAATGGCGCGTTCGCCGCGTGGCTGGGCCGCATCGTCGAGAATGAGTGCCTTATGCGAATCCGACAGCAACGAAACGCGCGCTTGGTCTCCCTCGATGGCCTGACCGAGTCAAATGTTCGGGTTGAGCTGGTTAGCATGAGCACCAATCCGGAAGACGAGCTTGGTTGGAAGGAAGTGGTGACTCTCCTGCGCAAGGAGATCGTGCGAATGCCTCCTTTGTATCGAAATGTCATCTTGCTGCATGACAGTGAGCGCCTGCCAATGCCTGATGTGGCAGAGCGGCTGGGCCTGACGGTTCCGGCTGCGAAGTCACGGCTACTTCGGGCCAGGAGGGAATTGCGTTCTCGACTTGGAAAACACTGCGGGCGAAAGGGCTCTGGCACACTGCTGGAGAAGGCCGTATACAGCCCAACAGCGTACGCGAGTGCGCGCTAACTTTTGAGATCTTTTGGTCAAGCGAACCATCCTGGATCACAGATGAATCATATTTTCAATTCTTTGCTTTGGAAGGCGATACAAGTCGGAGGGGGCCTGCTCGCCGTGACCGCGCTTGCAGAGATCGTTCCCCTCCCCGCAGCTCCAGTCCCTTACACATTTACAGTGGTAGCGAAGATGGGCGATATCATCAGCGGAAAGACCCTAACAGGATTCAAGCAGCCCTCGTTGGGCGCAAACTCCCCCGCTATCAATGCCGGCGGCAACGTTGCCTTCTACGCCACATATTCGGACGGAGCTTTTGTAGGGGAAGGCATCTTTACGTCGGACTCCTTAGTGTTAAAGAATGGAGATTCGGTCACGGGCCACACTGTTGACGGAATCAGCTTCGTGCCTGCGCTAAACGATAGAGGTACTGTGGTGGTCCGTTGTCTGCTGTCTTCACAGGAGTCTGCTATTCTCGCCTCACCGATTCTCCTGGCTAAGTCTGGCGACAAGATCGGTGGACAAACGCTAACCAGCTTTGGGCTTCCGGCAATTAACAACAATGGGACGGTGGTCTTCGTGGGTGAATCCCCAAGCGGTACTGGCATCTTTACCCAAACAGCCGTGGTTGCAACGAGCGGTGAATCGATAGAAGGGCTAACACTAACTAGTTTTGGTCCGCCCGCCATTAACGATCGCGGGACGGTCGCCTTCCAGAGTTGGCTCTCGGGAAAGATTGCGACCGCCATTTTCACGCCAACTGCAGTCCTGGTAAAGGTTGGTGATACGATTGGCGGCAAGACTTTGACCGATCTGTTATTTGCTCCAGCACTGAACTCCAGCGGTACCGTGGCCTTTATGGGCGTGTTTTCGGGAGGAACAGGAGTCTTCACTCAAAACGCCTTGCTGGAGCAAACGGGCGATACGATCGACGGCCGGAAATTAACCACCTTTGGTTCCCCTGTAATTAACGACAATGGCCTGGCGGCTTTCTTCGCTACATATACGGGAGGGGCGGGCATCTTTACACAAACATCGCTGATAGCGAAGACTGGTGACACGATTGGCGGAAGGACCGTGATCGATTTGGGACAGCCCGCCATAAACGGTAGCGGCGCGGTGGCCTTCACGGTTTTATTTTCGGATCGTTCGTCCGCGGTAGTACTCGCACGACCCGCCATAGATCCCGCCAAGTCGTGGAACTCTGTCAGGCACGATCGATAAGTTGACCCTTACGTTGTCCTGCCACATGACGAATCTCACAGTGGCAGTCGTGGCTGTTCAACAGGGGCTACGCAATCTGCTGGCAATCTGCCGGTCTTTGCCATTGCCTGCGTCAAGGCTTACGTGCCCTGATGAATTGCAATGCCGGAGCAATCTCTGACGTAACTCCTGCCGTGCTCGCAATAGCCGCGACTTCGCTGCTGGGACCGTAATCCCAAGGCGATTAGCTACTTCCGCGATTGGAAGTTCTTCGACATCACGCAGGAGCAGGACATTTCGTAGGAGAGCCGGCATGCAGCGAATTTCACGGTTCAGAACCACCTTTACTTGCTGGCTTCCTACTTCGCCCTCGGGATCAGGCCTCCAGGAAGGTAGCTCGATGCTGGCGCCAGGATACCCGGGAATGCCAGCATCCAAGTACAGAAACCGTGTGCGCCGTTTGGCACGCATGAACATCAAACACTGATTGACCACGATTCGGGACAGCCAGATGGAGAAGTCGGCATCGCCTTGAAATTGATGGAGGTGTTGGAATGCCTTCCAACAAGCGTTTTGTACTTCGTCCTCAGCCTCTCCACGGTCCTGCAAGATACATGACGCCAAACTTACGCAGCGATGATGATGCCGTCTGATGAGTTCGCCGAACGCCTGTTTATCGCCTTCCCTGGCTTGACCAACGAGATGGATATCGCTACAGGCGTCGTCTTGGTTATCAAACATTTCTATCCCCTTGCCCCCCTGTGGTTTCTAACTCTCATCTGGAACTCGCGCCGTTAAGAGCATTTGCACGACCGGTTTAGACGCCGAACGGTCCGTGATCGTTTTCAAGGGGTTGAGGCATGCTTGTGGCATCCACAGTGACCATGAGTGCCTCATATGAGGCACTTCTCTACCAAAAGGATTGCCATCGCGGGCATCTCTGATGGCGGAGATTCCAACCATTGGGGTCGTTTGCATGAAAAGCAGAGATTAGACCTTCATACTCAGTCAGCAGGGCGAACTTCTCTCTCAATAAGAGGAAAACGGGCCGAACTGATCCTTATGAATTCGCAAAACGCTTACCAGCTTCGGGCTCCAGGCCCCTATCTGAATGGATAGCCCTGGACGATTTCTTACTCGCGACCACGCCGGCTGGTTAGAGAAAAGTTACATGGCGCGCGACCAGTCCTGCGTCTGGTGCTGCCATAGATGCCTCGAGACAAATGCAGTACGAGAACTCTTTCTTCCTTGGCATGCTCAAGAGAAAGCAATTTCATAGCGCTGCGCCATTCATACGCGCATCGACTGTAACGTGGCGAGAGACTTGGCTCCAGTAAAGCAGGATAGACCGGGCGCGGCTGTCGTGCGGACCGCACGCAACGGACCAACCGCCACCGAGGTGTGGTCCGAGCTTGAGCGAATTGGAAGAAGCACCATGATCAGGCGCGCCGAAAGGCTCATCCAACTTCTCAATTTCCTGGTGGAGACAACCCTAAGCGGTCATAGTCACTACCTGAAGGAGACAACCATTGGGGTATCGGTATTCGGCCGTTCGCCCGACTACGATCCAAAGGCTGACACGATTGTGAGAAGTCAGGCATGGCGTCTCAGAGCAAAGCTAAGCGACTATTACGCTTCCGAGGGCGCTGAAGATTCGGTCATTATCAGCGTCCCGAAGGGTCAATACGCGGCCGTATTTTGTTATCGAAACGGCTCGGCGGAACCTTCAGCGGTGTCGTCGGAGGGCTGTTCGCACCTGCCAAGATGAGAGGGCCTGCCGCCCTCCTTTTCTTATTTTGTGGCGCCAGAACTGTCGGGAAGCGCCCGGGATCCGGCTGAAGCCTTAGACTGCCCGGACGCTAATTCCTCGCAGAGTTCAGCCGTCACTTTTTCGCCTGGATCGACACTGGCGTCCATGTCTCGTCCGGGTCGTAGGCAGTGTAAGCGCCGGCGATCTCAGAAGTTCTTGGTCCAAGATCCTTCTGGTAGACAATACCGGTCTTGTCCACAAAGAAGGTCATTACGCCAGTCGATCGGTAATCGGACGGCCATGCGATTAAAGCGAATCCCGAAGTCATCAAGCCGTTGTGGAGGTAGCTCATCGCGCCCCCGGGCGCGTGCGGGCCCTGGGCTGTTAAAACTCTGAAATAGTATCCGTGGTAAGGATCCTGTTTCTTCGTATATCCTTCTGCGAACGCGCGCGCGACAATCGCTCCAATTGGGCTCTCGTCCTGCCCGCCCGCGCTGCTCCAATACAATCCATCCTGCTCCCCGGGTGAGCTTATGATTTTTTGAGCGTAGTGGAGGACGCCGCTTCCGGTTCTATCCTTTTCTGCGTAGTCGTTCTGCGCCTCAACGTAGCCGCGGCAAACTTCAATCGCGTCCAGTTCATTACTGCCGATGCGTCGCGCCAGAATCTCCTGCTTCCCTTGTTCCACGTCAAAATGCCATTCGCCGTTCACTTTTACAATTGGAATCGGAAGTGGCCATTCGTCCTTACCGATCAGGAGCGTCTGCGCATTGGCCTTTTTGGGATCAGGGACCAGCTTCATCTTTGCGGCCGCCTGCTCGACAAACTTTCGTCGCATTTGCTGATCGGCCACCGGATCGTTGGTCGTCAGGATTTCTTTCGAAGCAGGCCCCAGGATGGCGATCAAATCCGTCACGTCATCACTCTTCGCTGCACTGATCAGGGCCTTTGCGGCGGCATTCGGCGACGCGAAACCGCGGCCTTCCGGCGTAGCCGCATGAAGGGGAAATCCTGCCAGCAGTTTAACTGCTACGACAAATACAGTAATGTTCAGATAACGCATCTTCCTAAATCTCCTAAATCTCCTATCTACGGCGCCCGCCACCACCACGGCCACCACCACCTCGACCTCCGCCACCGTGGAATCCGCCACCGCTCGAGAAACCTCGGCTGCTGTTCGTGCGGGCACGATTGCCGCCTTGATTCATGCCCCCGAAGGCACCACCGTTACCGCCTCCGCCGCCTACGCTCCGGTTTCCAACGCGGTCACCACCGCCTGGCGGTTTGAAGTTTCCCTGCGCTGCAGCGGGGCGTTGTCCGGGATTGCCCTGGCTCGGCCGGAAGGCGTTGCCACCGGCTGCTCCGAGATCCTTGGCCGGGCCGAGGCCCGTTGCCTGGGCGTGCGCCGAGATTACTCTGATTGAGGCGTTGCTGAGTCTGCGCTACGGTCGGGCGTACATTGCGATTGCCCTGCGCAGCATTAAATCGATTCGCGACGTTCCTGTTGTTGTAAGGCACACCCCCGCGGTGCGCCGGATTGTGCACCCAGTTGTTGCCGTTTGCAACATTCGCGCGATTGAAATGGTTGCTGCTGATGAAATTGTTGTTGATCACCACGTTGTTGCGTCCCCATCCGCAACCCCAACCCCAGCCTCCCCAACCGCCGCTCCAAATCGCGCCTACGGCCACGCCAAGGCCAAACGAGATCGCGCCCGCGGCGATGACGGCGCCGGTCGACGGCGGATAGTATATCGGCGGATAGGGATAATCTGCCGGCGGCCCCCAGACCGCCGCCGGATCGTATTGAGGTACGTAGACCACTTCAGGGCTCGCGGGTTGAATCTCAATGTAGGTGTTGCCGCCTTCCGTGGTTGTGGTTACCTGTTGCTCTTTGTTCGATTGCAGTGCCCCTTTGCTCTCAGCTTTTTGGCGCATACGCTGCACAGCTTCCATGACGCCTGGCTGTTGCGCCAAGAAGGCATTGCCCAGATCCGACGTCCAGGTGATGTCCTGATTCAGACGTTTTAGCAGATCGGGTAGCACTACCAACGCCTGTACGCTGGCGTCCCAAGTTTGTTTCGCCGCCGCGTCGACAAGCGCCTTACCCTGGAGGCTCGAGTTCTGACTAAACCACCTAGCGGCCTCCACGATCTCGAGCGGATAGGTGGACGCGACTAAAACCTGGCTCAGAATCGGGTCCGGGTACAAGGCGATGGGAGCCACCAGACTGTCCAGTTGACCTGGAGTGAGCGTCTGTTGAGGCGGACTTTGCTGTGGGTTGGCAGGCATCTGCTGGTTTAGCGGCGGCTGCTGTTGCGCATAGACGTATGGCTGAACAATGAGCAGCTCGACGCACATAATGGCTAATAATCGTTGAATTGTCATAAACAACCTCTTTGCATGACACTACTGAAGACTAGGTAAACCAAGATGACGGTTCAAGAAATCCAGGCTCCCTACGGAGTTCTGAATCGCGTTTCGACAGTTGCCTTGGGAGCCGAATATAACCATGATCAAAAAAAGCATCTCCGCAGCCCGCCATCTCATCACCTTGGCTCGTACAGGGCTTATCCCGTGAGATCGCAACGCCACGGTCGAAGCGGCGCGCGCGTTCAACATCTAGCGATTCGCTGAAGGCAGAAGAAGGAGAAAAAGATGGACCGTCTCGAAGAGTTGAAAACTAAGTATGCAAGCGCGCTCGCGCTGGTTCAACAGCAAGGCGTTCGCTTGACTCATTTCCACGTGCAAGACAACAAGCTGTACCTGCAGGGCGCGGCTCCCTCGGAAGCGATCAAGAATGCTCTGTGGACCAAAATCAAGGAAATCAACCCAGCCTACGATGACATAACGGCGGATATAACCGTTGATTCGTCCTTGCGGCAGCCCGAACCTGCCAGCGCGTCCAAGAACACTTACACCGTGAAGCCAGGGGATTCACTATCTAAGATCGCAAAGCAGTTCTATGGAGATTCGAACGATTATCTGCGGATTTTCGAAGCCAACAAGGACAAGCTGAATGATCCCAACAAGATCCAGATTGGCCAGGAGCTTGTCATTCCAGGTAGTCGTCGATAGTGACGACGTTGCTGCAGAAAGCCGCAGATGACGAGCCGAGAGTCATTCCGTTCACTGGAATAAGCCGCAAGGCACGCAACTGTTCTAACCTGAGGAAGTCCGAACTCTGCGAAAAACCTATGTCAAGGGCGCAGTCCGTTTGGAGCTTAAGCGGCGTCTCACTCGCCGATTCCGAGGGGGGACCAAGAAGGCCCCTCGGAAATCGGGTTAAACAGGTGGTTTCGTAGACCGTTTTAGCCTTTGACGCACCTGTCGGATGTCCAGATGCAAGCATCCTGGCAAGTGGTTCTTTTTTTTGGAGTAACTAAACCCGTTTCAGCCATTACGCTCTATAGTCGTACCACGTACCCAGCGTCGCTAATCCCGCGAGCAAACGGTTGGCTTCGCCGAGATCGCATTTATACTTGCGCGTCAATTCTGATGCACGCACGTGTACGATGGTCTTCGCAGAATGAAACCCTGGCTAGTAATGCTGCGCGTCGCGATCTGTAGATTGGCATGTTGGATGCTCACTTGTTGACGTGAGCTCGAAGTCCACGAAGTCGTATCATTCTGAGTTTAGTTAACACTTGCGTGCACTGCATTTTCGCTGGGGCTGGCGAATGAACAATTTTTGGCATATGAGACGGACGAATACGAACGCACGTCGCATGTGCTGAACCACTATCGGGCCCTTGCGGCTGAGGATGACGGAGCTGTCCTACCCGCTACCGAGGAGCCCGTGGAACCTGGTGACAACTACGCTGAGGTACCTCGTTTGATTCGCCTATTAACGCTGATCGGAGATCTTCCCCCGGCAGCGGTTCCCGACCGATTCGGACGTATATCAAGGCGCGCTAGTGGAAGCAGTCGAAAGGTTTCAATCCCGTCATGGACTTGAACCGGACGGCCGCATTGACAAAACGACGCTTGAGCAATTGAACACTCCGCTCCGCGTCCGCGTTCGACAGCTGGAATTGGCCTTGGAGCGCTTACGGCGACGTCCCTACGATCCTGCCCGTCCAGCGATTGTTCTGAACATTCCAGAGTTTCGATTACGTGCCTTCGGTGGGACGACCGCCGCCGGGCCCGATCCCGAACTCGACATGAAGGTGGTAGTCGGAGATCCCGAGCACAGAACTCCGATTTTGCTTTCGCAACTCAATATCGTGATTTTCTGTCCGTACTGGACCGTGCCGGTCAGAATTCAACACAATGAATTGTTACCAGAGATCAGGCGAGACCCCTCGTGGGTCTCGGCAAACCACTTCGAGTTGGTCACTAAGCAGGGTGTAGTGGCGGAGGATAGGACTGATTCCGAGGACATACTATCGAAAATTGGCACTGGCGAACTTTCGCTGCGCCAAAAGCCGGGGCCGAAGAACACGCTGGGGCTGGTGAAGTTCGGGTTCCCGAACGAATACGGCGTTTATATGCACGACACGTCTGCACGGTGGTTATTTGCCCAGGCGCGGCGCGATCTCAGTCATGGTTGCATTCGCGTGGAGCAGCCAGAGGACTTGGCGGAGTGGGTTCTGCGTAGGCAGGCCGGTTGGTCGCGGGATCGCATCGTCGAGGCGATGCACGGGACGGAACCTATTTCCGTGAAGGTCAAATCCCCGATTCAGGTGGTGACAACCTACTCGACCGCTGTAGTGATGGAGAACGGCGAGGTGCACTTTTTCCCGGACATCTATGGGGAGGACGCGGCCCTCGAAAAGCAGCTCGCGGCGCGGCCGCACGCTATGGTTATCAACGGCGAACCCCGGCATCGTCCACCTCAATGAAGAGATGAGGCTGGCGCGCGCATCAAATGGACAGGCAGCCCGCGTTCGCAAGATTCTACGAGACTTGGCAGAGATTGGCAGGCTGAAAATGAGAGTGTGTTGCGACCTGAACGGGGCTATGCAGAGCCTTCAATGGCATGGCGAATCGCCTGGTTCAATTCCTCCCGGGCTGAGCATTTCAGAACGTAGCCGGTAGCACCAACGTTCTGAGCTTCTCTCCGATACCCACTAGCCCCGTGCATCGTGAGGAAAATACACTTGACCCCGGGCAGGAAGCCACGAATCTGCCGGATGGCCTCGATTCCATTCATTTTGGGCATCGAAATATCCGTTACGATGACATCCGGTCGGAACTCGAGGGCGGCAGCCACCAGGGAGGGCCCGTCTGAAACCATGTCAACGATCTCGAAGTCCGTCCGCAGCAGCTTGTTAACGGTCGCGAGCACATGCAGATCATCATCGGCCAACAAAATTCGAGCCTGCTTCATCTTCTTTAGACCTTCTAAACGGTCACGCACCAGTAGCGCATCATGTATGCAAAGCAATTTAATCACATTGACACTCCAGTGAATACTAGTGGAGATGTCAGGTTTTTCGATTGCGGGGTCATGTTGCGACGAGCCCTTCCTGGATCGCATACTTCGTCAATTCCGCAGTCGTGCGAAGTCCCAATTTATCCATGATCTGATGTTTATGAAAAGCAACCGTCTGGAGTGAAACGTTGAGGACGCTCGCGATTTCCTTGGCGGTGCGCCCTTCTGCCACCAGCTGTAGAATCTCCCTCTGGCGGGCGGTGAGGACAGACTGGGAGCCGGTAAAGCGGCGAGGATGGCGCTCGAATTGATCTACGATCTCCTCACCAAAGCCAGGACTGACGTGGATGCGGTTCCGAACGACGTCCTGTACCGCGCCCAACAACTCCTCTCTGGCGGAGGTCTTCAGCAAGTAACCGGAGGCGCCGGCAGCAAGGGCATCCTTAAGGTAATTAAGGTTTGCGTGCATCGTCAGAAACAGAATCTTCGATTCGGGCTGGTCCTTTTTTATCTGACGCGCCGCGTCGATCCCATTCAACAGCGGCAAGCTGATATCCGTGACGATTACTTCCGGATTCAGCCGGGAGGCAGCTTCCACTAGTGACCTTCCATCGCTCACAGCACCGACAACGTCGCATTCAGTCTCCAACAGTGACCGCAATCCTGCCAGGACAAGCGGATGATCATCGGCCAATAGTAGGCGTGGGCGCTTCATTCTATCCCCTTCGAAAGCGGAACGAAGACTTTGACTTCGGTGCCCCGTCCGGGCTGAGAATGGATCGAGAATTCGCCTTGCACCATCCCCACGCGCTCTTTCATGCTAACGATCCCGAGCCCGCGCTGGTGCAGGTCTCGTGAATCGAAGCCAACACCTGTGTCGTAAATGCAAAGGTGAAATCCTTCAGGGCTTCCGCTTATCTTTAACCGAACCTGAGTCGCGCGGGCGTGCTTGGAGACATTGTGCAGGGCCTCTTGAGCGACGCGGTAGAGGCAGGAAGCCACGTCAACTGGTAGAGTCCTTCGGCATGGCCTCCTGCTCAAAGGCGACCTCAATTCCCTCTCTGGCAGAAAATTCCTCGCACAGCTCGCTCAGAGCCGCGGTTAGCCCGAGATCCTCCAGAATCGTGGGATGCAATTGATGCGAGATTTGACGAACATGTTGCGACAATTGCACGACCCGCGCCTGAAGATTGCGGAGCGGCTCCCTCATCTCATCCATCGATGGAGGCGGTGCCAGGACTAGACTGCCGGTATCGAAAGCCAGCATTGCCAGTTTCTGGCTCAAGTCGTCATGAAGCTCGCGAGAAATCCTTTTTCGCTCTTCTTCTTCAGCGTTGATCAGACGGCCAGCCAGGGCCCGGAGTTCCTGCCGACTCTTTTGAAGGGAGCGTTCGGCTCGCCTGCGCTCAGTGATATCGACGCTGACGGTCGCCCAGCCGACGACGGCGCCGCGGGAGTCGCAAATGCCAAAGACGTTGTAGAGCATCCAGATCGCTTCGCCGGTCTTAACGTGTCTGAAGCGAATCTCTACCTGGCCTTGGCCGTCGCGCACCACACGCGGGAAAAACTCATTGGTGATGAACAGTTGGTCTTCCGCGAAGAAGTAGTCCTGGACCTTAATCTGGCAAGCTGCTTCGAGATTGTCCAGACCGACCAGGCGCAGGCCAGCGGGATTGACATAGAACCACCTGAAATCAAGGTCGCACATGCCGATGAATTCCAGGCTCCTGTCAGCCAGCGAGACGAATTTTTGCCGCTCTTCCTCAGCGCGCCTTCTCTCGGTGATATCCGTGATCGAACTCAGCACCCAGGTTCCCTGTTCGGTTTCGATGGGATTCAAGCCGATCTCGACGGGCACCTGCGTGCCGTCCTTTCGCCGAGCGTACAGATCCCGCCCAATTCCCATGGGCCGCGCCGACGTACGGCCGAAATATTCCGTTCGGAGGCCTGCGTGCTTCTCCCGCAACGACTCCGGCACCAGCATCTCGATCGACTGGCCGAGAAGCTCCTTGCGTTCATAGCCGAATAGTTTTTCGGTCCTCGAATTCACTAGGACAATCTTGCCGTCACGGTCCACCATTACCATCCCGCTCGGCGCGGCCTCTACCACCAGTCGAAAACGCTGCTCCGCCTGCTTGCGTTGGGTGATATCCACGTACGCTATAACCGCGCCACCGATGGTCCCGGCCAAGCGAGTGATCAGCATATGAAACCATTTCTTTTCGACGGGCGAGTGGCAGGGATACTGCATTTCGAACGACGGCCGCAGGCCTGCCAGCACGTCTTGAATTCCGGCCAGCGCCTTCTGGGCGTCCTCGGATCCATCCACCGCAGCTCGCTTGCATTCGTCCAGGTAGTTGGCCCCGGTGTCGGCCACGCCGGGTGGGTGGGCGCCGTTTGCTTGCGCGAAGCGCCGCCAAGCTTCGTTTGTCGCTTGGATTTTGCCATCGGGTTGCAAGACCGCGATGTTCGCCGGCAGTGAATTCAGGACGGCCCTATTTAAGGCCTCGCTGTCTTTTAGTGCCTGCACAGCCTGTTTACGTTCGGTCACATCCTCAAGAGTCCCAACATAGCCTGTAAGTGAGCCGCTTTCGGAATAGAGCGGCCCGCCAACCGCTCGAATCCAACGGGTCTCTCCTTGGGTGTTCAGAAGGCGGTACTCCCACGTGGTCCCTCGCTGTGCGGCTGCTTGCCATCCTTCGAACATTTTTGTGCGGTCGTCCGGATGCAGCACCTTCGCCCAGCCATGCCCGAGGCTCTCGCTGGCACTGAGCCCAGACATTGTGGTCCACATGCGATTGGTGTAGACACAGCGGCCGTCCGCATCGGTTTCATAAATCCCCAAGGGTGCTTGCTCGCATAGTGTCTCGAATCGGCTGTTGCTCGCGCGCAGCTCCTCTTCCACCCTTTGGCGCCGCGTCGTGCTGCGAGCGAGCACAACTTGGCCAATCAGGAGACCGCAAGACGCCAAGAAGACGCTCCCAACGAGAGCCGCCAGGCTGGCCCGCAATCTCGACCGCCGCTCCCGCGAGAATCGTGCCAGCGTGCTCTGCTCTTCGCCTTGCATCCCGCTGACGTGCTTGCGAATGGCATCCATGAGTTGTGAACTGCGGCCAGTACGAACTAGCGTGCGGGCGGCCTCGGGCCCCGCCGTGGTCCGAACATCAATCGCCGCCTGCAGTTCGTCCAACTTCTGGTGAACCAGGTAACGGAGCTTTTCGACCTGTTTCCCTTCCTTTGGGTTGTTCTTCACCAGCTCTCGGAGTCGGTCGAATTCTTTATCCAGGTACTTGCGCGAGCCCTGGTATGGTTCGATGTAGCTTGGATCCCCAGTGAGAAGATACTCATGCTCCCGGGCTTCAGCGGACTCCGTATTGGCGAGGACGTCGAGCGCGCTTGCGACCATGACATAGGAGTGCTGCAAGTTGACAAAGTATTGGCGCTCCAATCGCATGCACAATCCGGCAATCAACGCAATTAGAACAAGTGCGGTTGTGCCCAGTCCGAGCCAAGCCACCGTCCAGATCTTAGGAGAAATAATGTCGGCGTACCACAGCTTTTGTAAACCGCTGTATTCCTCCGCTCGCTTGGGGCTGGGACTCGGAGGAGACTGTACAGTCCCAAGGCCCGCTGGTCGGTTTTGTCTGGCCACACCGCTTCCGATCTTCGCGATCTCCGAGGGCACGGTTCCAAATGCCCGAGGACTCGCTGTCGGTGCTCATGAGTCAGCATCGCTAGGCGAAGTTGGACGTACATCGCCGGTCGCCAAGGATTAGCTGAGAAAACACAACAGCACATTCCGGATTCTGGAAGCGCAAGTCCTTCGCCACGCTTCACTCAATAAGGTTGATGTAGCCTGAGTGTGGCGAGGCTTACAAATTGGATCCTCGGTGCTGGACAGTCCGGATGATCGCTCGGAACTCCTACGCGGTGGCCGCCGATGCCCGGGGTGTCGAAGTACTTGCCTCGGGCCAGAGTTTTGCCCAACTCGGCAAATATCCGTTCTTTTCGAGTATCGTCACTAGCACACGATAGGGGTCGCCTAAATCGCTCCATTCGACATCAGCCAGGCGGAGGGCAAGCAGTCGATCGGTGGCCGCGGAAAGTACCTGCCGCGAAAAATCCGTGGAAGCAATTTGGTTGTATACGGCATCCGGGATTCGGATTTCTCCACTGGTCGTTGTTACCTGCCATGATTCCAAAACCTGAAGCAAATCCGGGACCGTGGCCCGTCCGATTTCCAGAAACGCAGACACGCGCCCTACCATCACGAACGTATTCCAAAGAGAACCGGCCTTCAAGAGTGCTTCGGCTTGAGGCAGCGGCGGCTTCTCCCGGAAGGCTCCGACTTGGAACAGTCCGGAATGGCCGGGAATCGTTTCTCCCACCTCGATCCAGCCATATTCGACTTCGGGGCCTTTCGGCTCTATTCCCAGAAGCACGACAGATCGCGATCGTTGTTCCGCGATCGCGAAGGCCGACTCCAAGGTGGCCGTGAAGGCACTCTCAGGCGAATAGTAATGGTCGCAGGGAAGAATGACTACCATTGCATTTGGATCCGTGTGCGCAATGCGCATCAGGGCGGAGAGAATTGCCGGAGCAGTGCCCCTATTGGACGGCTGCACGATTGTTTGAGAGAGCCGATCCGCAAGGCTTGGAAGATAGTACTCCTCGTGCGCTTGCGTGACTGAGTACAGGATCTGTCCTGGTGGCGCACTTCGCTCCGCCCGATGCCGGGTCTCCTCAAGGAGGGTACGCTCACTGAGAATGGGGCAAAATTGCTTCGGCCGATGGTCTCCCCAGACCCATTCTGTTAGTTCTCGCAGCCGGACGCCATCTCCTCCGGCCAGGACGATGCCCCAACGATGCCGCGCGGGCGTTGCGGGATCGAGCTGCCGCTTCGGGGCTTCTTCTCTATTCGATTGCACCGGCTGCCGGTACTGTTTTGTTCTCACCGAAACGCGGCCCCAGTCCGTTTCGATTTGAGACATCGTTGAAGTGGTTGCGATCGACGGAGCGGAACTCCGTGAAACTTGAGCGGAATATGTTGGTTGAAATAGTTCTTGGGTCATCATGCTTTGAGATTAACAACGAGCAGTCTTGCAATTAACTGGTTCCTTCACTAGTTATTCATCCGGAAGCTAGACGGATTACTAGGGGCGCGTTTTAGGGATTCGTGCCGGCCGGATTTGGCCAAACACAACGGCGCATGGATAGTAGGAATCCTTACAATCTTTCCAACTCAACAATCCGTTGCTCCACCAGCCGGCCGTAAGCTTCAACCTCCTCCGGGGAGTAGCCTGCCGCGCGGAATGCGTCCCGAATCTGTTGTGGCGACAACTCTCCCAGCAGGTGCCCCATCCATCTCGCGTCAGCGACCGGAATATGGTGGCCGAGCCAGACCAGGCCCATGCCGCCGCGTGAGTTCAGGAAAGTCGATAAAGGTGTTGAACTTTGGGGGCGCTGGTACGTTGAAGTTAACGTACGTGGGTGAAGTCTTGCCGATCAGCTTCGAATGGGCGTACGCAGTCAAGTTTCCCTTCGCGGCCCAGTTCAAGCCGGGCGAACCGAAACTTGATCCCAGGTCGCTCACGATGTATAGTTGCTCGGGGCTTTCGCCACGGACTTGGTAGATGGAGTTGTTCGCGTCCTTCAAGTCCCAGTTATTGATGACCGCCATCATTACCCGGAGGCCATTCAACTCCCGCGTGCCGACGAAAGGATTCTTTTTCCACGACCATTCGCCGATTTTCTTTTGATCCTTCAGGTGTCTTTTCAGCCGAACATTGTGCATGGTGCCGTCCGGCGACACCAGATTTGAACCCCGGTGCAGGTGCGGCATCTTTTGAACGTGCAGCACCGGCACGAAATAGTCCTCATTGGTAAAGTATCCGACAGCCCAGATCAGCCGCGACGCCACGGTTTCCGGACGCGCCTCGTCCCCCAATTTCACTTTCCATTTGACACCGTTCTGATCGACGACATCAAACTTCGGGTTGCTACCTTGCATGTCCTCCTTGTCGAACGTGAACGTCCCCCTCCGGTTCATGGGACTTGCCGCCCGGACCGTAAAACAGGTTGCGGGAAGCGATGTCCACCGGGTCACGCCACAAGACAGGGGGGCCTTCCACGGTCAATTTTGCTCCCACCGAATCCGTTGCGCTTTTCTCAGCAGGGGTTCCTATCGTGGGAGAAACCAAGACGAAAACTGCGACCGACGTTTTGAATATTCTTGAAAACTGATGCATGTGGTGTCCTGTCTGCGCTGTCGACCTTCGCTTCGTATCGTCGCTGAGTTCCGTGTTCGCGATCACGAGGTTCCCTGGTTCAATGGACTTGTAACGGCGGCGTGGGGATTTATTGTTTTCGTTAAGGTGTTCTCAGGTTGGTTAGGTGGCGGTCTCAATGTGTGGTTGCAATCTGCGTGGTGGCCTCTTCGCGCTGGAATTGGAGCTCATGCAGGCGCGAGTAAACGCCCCCCATCGTCAACAGCTCGGCGTGATTCCCGCGCTCGATAATCTCTCCATTATCCACAACGAAAATTACATCGGCGGTACGGATCGTCGACAGATGGTGTGTGATCACGATTGATGTTTTACCCTTCATCAGGCGGTCTAGAGCGTCGAACACTGCCTTCTCGGACGCCGCATCAAGGCCTGCGCTGGCTTCATCCAGGACAAGGATCGGGGCATTGCGGATCATCGCCCTTGCAATCGCGATACGCTGCCTTTCGCCGCCCGAGAGCATCATGCCGCGTTCGCCGATTACTGTGTCGTAGCCTTGCGGAAGGCGTTCGATAAATTCGTGGGCGTTAGCGAGCATTGCGGCGCGCACGATTTCATCGGGGCTAGCATCCGGCTTCCCGTAGGCGATGTTGTACGACACTGATGCGTGGAATAGCAGTGTTTCCTGGAGGACGAAACTGATCTGCTGTCGCAACGATTCTTGCTGCAGGCCCTTCACATTCATGCCGTCGATCTTCACGATTCCAGTGTCGGGGTCGTAAAAACGGGGAATCAGGCTGATGATGGTGGTCTTGCCCGCCCCGGTCGGCCCTACCAGGGCGACCACCTGTCCGGGTTCTATGACCAAGCTGACCTGCTTTAGGATCGGGTGATCCGGCCCATAGCTGAAACTGACGTTTTGCAACTCGATCTGGCCGCGGAATTGTGGCGCGCGGCGCGCGCCGGGGAGATCCTTCACTTGGCCGTCGGTTTCTAAAACTTCGCGGATCCGTTCGAAGCCCACAGAGGCCTTTGCGTACGCGTCTAGGATCTTGGATAAGTCCCGCATCGGCTTGTACATTTTGCCCAGATACCAGATGAAGAGGACCAATGAGCCGGCGCTGAGGGCGTCTTTCAAAACCATACGCCCTCCAAACCACAACACCATGCACGTACCTACCGCGACGATCATATCCACCGTTGGTCCGAGCTTGGCCTTCAGACCGCGGACACGTAATGCAATCCTGATTGATTCGCGGCTTTCTTCCGCTAAACGCAGCTGTTCGTATTCTTCGCATGCAAAGGCCTTGACCACATGGATGGCGGACAACACCTCCTGGATTTCCGAGACCATCTCGCCTTCCTTTTTCCGCACTTCACGGGAGCCCTTTTTGATTCTGCGGGTGTAGTGGAAGATTACGACGAACAGCAGCGGCGCAACGGAAACTGCGATCAGGGTGAATCGCCAATTCAAATAAAACATGAGAACGATCATGCCCACCAGGGTTAAACTACTGACAAGCGCACCCAGCAATCCGGAAGCAACGAAGCTTTGGATGGAATCAATGTCGCTGGTCAGTCGGCCGATCAGGTCGCCGGTATACTTGCGGTCGTGGTAGGCGAGCGAAAGCCGCTGGACGTGGGAATACAGTGTCTGTCGCAGATCGTGCATCACGTCATAGCCAACCGTGGTGGTCAGGTATCGCTCCGTATAACTGGAAATGGCTCCTACCGCGGCGATGACCAGTACTGCAATAGCGGCGAACTTCAGCATAGCGATCTTATCCGTGCCACCGGCGGCGGCGACGACTTGGTGCAGCCAGCGACTTCCCGGCTTCGCCTTCAGCACGGTGTCGAGAACAAGTTTTAACGGCCATGGCTCCGCGAGGCTCGCGCCGCCTTCGACCATGACTGCGACGATCGCTATCGTCAGGCTCGCGGCGTACGGCCTCAGGAGGCGACCGAGGCTGATTTTGCGTCCATCTGAATCAGTTCTCATTCGGCTCTTTAACAAAACGCTGCCTGGATGCACCACACCCCGTGGATCTTCACACGTTATTCTGGGATGCTCAGAGCCGCCGGCGAACTTAAATATTAAGAAAAGACTCCGCGAGGCTTGAAAACGACTCTTAAAGACGTTGAGTACATCGGCGTTCTTGTGAGAACAAAAACATCTTCAGCTTGGAAAGGTCATCTCGATGCCATGGAACGCGAACTTGCGCAAAGAACCCTGCACGACGATAGCAACGAAGACGGGCGAGCTGAAGCAACGGCATAAGTGGCACGTTCCTCGCTCATTGACCATCTCCGTTCTTCTGGCATGCGTGCCACCGTGCCAACTCGCCTCGATACTCGGGGCAGAACCGTCTAATGAGATCCTAGAGAGAGTTGCTGCTAATAACATCAAGCACTACTCTGTCGCTTTTTCCGTGCTCCGCGAGTACAAACTCCGCAACCTGCGATTTGATAAAGAGGCAACCGTCTCCGTTCAAGTGACTTATCGCCCTGCTAAGGGCATGACATACACCATCTTGGAAAGTTCAGGATCCCCGAAACTCGCCGAAATTGTCGGGAAGGTGCTGGCCTCAGAAGCTGATACCAGCAGCCCCAGAAAAGCTAGCCCGTCACTTAATCAGCCCAGCCAATTACGAGGGGCACCTACGTGGCACAGAAACCATGGCAGGAAGAAGCTGCTACGTCATCGACCTCGTGCCGAAACACAAGAGCAAGTACTTGATGAAAGGAACAGCCTGGGTCGATCGGAGCAGCTATGACCTCGTGCGCCTGGAAGGTATAACTTCGGCAAGCGTATCGATGTGGATCGGGACACCCCACATCGAGATAGAGTTCAGTCAGATTGATGGTCTCTGGCTACCGGTTCGCACCGGAGCCGTCAGCTCGGGCCTGTTGCTCGGAACGAGTGAACTCGAGATTCGTTATTGCGACTATGTCATCATAAATCCCGATCATCCCGCGCCGAGCAGAGCCGCAGACGTCGATACAGCAGTCCAGGCCATAGAGTTACAATCGGCCTGGCGCTTCGCGTGCAATGAGCACTGCTTCTTGACCCCTAAAAAAGAGCCAGGCATCTGAACCCAATCATCTTTTGATAACGAACCCGCTGAACCGTGAAACGTGCGGGGAGGGGCTATTTCCAATGATGCTATGTGCCAAGGAACCGAAAACGTTCTCACCAGAAACCCATACCGCTAGAGTCGAGATCCCAGAAACGTGGAAGACAAATAGAAGGCGGGTCGAACCTCCTCAAGAGGTTCAGAGTCGAGCCGGGCGCCTACGTGAAGCTTGGCAACGTCGACCCATCTTACTGTGGTAGCCAGGAATCACACGAGCCAGCCTTGCCTGAGCTGCTGTGTTCAACTACACAAGATGGACCAGTTGCAGAACCTGATGTACGCGCAAAGGAAGCACGCGCTCCTTATTGTGCTTCAGGGATTGGACGCTTGCGGCAAGGACGGCGTAGTTCGGTATATTCTCACGGGAATGAACCCAGCGGGCTGCCGGGTTGTCGGGTTTAAGCAACCGAAACCCGAGGAACTCGGACACGACTTCCTCTGGCGCGTGCACCCACACGCTCCTGCCAAAGGGGAGACCGTGATTTTCAACCGGTCCCACTATGAGGACGTTCTTGCGGCTCGGGTTCATCACCTCGTCCCGGGCCTGGTGTGGTCCGAGCGTTACGATTTGATCAACGACCTTGAGAGACTTCTGGCAGTCGAGAACTCGACAACGGTTCTGAAGTTCTTCCTCCATATCTCGAAGGATGAGCAGTTAGCCCGATTCAAGCGACGACTGGATGATCCAGCCCGGCACTGGAAGATCAGCGAAGCCGACTACCTGGAGCGGGAGCACTGGGAAGATTACATGCGAGCGTTCGAAGATATGCTCCATCGGACCAGCACTCAGTTTGCTCCCTGGTTCGTCATCCCTTCGAACCACAAATGGTTCCGGGATTTGACGGTATCCCGGATCATCACACGCACGCTCGAGGATCTGGACATGAAGCTGCCCGAAACGGCTGTCGACCTCGCCCGCATCCGCCGCCGATATCACGCCGCCGAGGTTGAAGCCCTAGCACAATAATGGCTACCTTCACGAGCAAAGAACCTAAAAGAATCTTAAAAGAGAGTCACGCTCTCTGGGACGAGCATCAACTCGTATCGGAGTGAGAAAGTGATTCTAACCCGAGGCCAGAAATGTTGCAGACAGTCCATCCGAGGAGTGTGACGCAAAAACAGGTTGAGTTGGTGGAACATGCGCTTCGCCAGTTGACCAGAATTTCACGATCAGCTTGGCCGGAGATTCCACAGTATCTGCATCCAGCATTTGCAAGATACATGAGCAAGGATGCCTGGACCGGCGAGCCCGACGCGCTCACACTGTCAGAGGCCGCCCTGTTGATCGTCCGCGATGCGATCATGCGAATCGGCGAATTCGGGCGACGATGAAGCTTGGGGAAGTTGAAGCAGGCAGCGAACGTCGCCAAGGGCTACAGTCGCCGTCTCAGCAGATTGGGCTTCTGAGAATCACTGGGACTGTGGCTGTTCGCAGACTAGGTTGCCGCATTAGTTCCTCCACAAACCTAGTCGGACCAGAGTGGTTCTTGGCTCGGTTCTCCGTAAAGCGCGTAAACGCGAAATATATTATAAATCGCGTGCTCCTCTTTCGAATCGTAGGAATACGATGCGCCGGATCAGTGCGAGTTATTCCTCGTCCGGTCTCCGCGCCGAATTGCGGCAAACGTGAATCACTCTCACGAGGGCGGATACATTTCGAAAGCCCGATCACGCTCGGATGGAAATCGAAGAGAAGAACTCGGTGAAGACGCGGTGATCAACCTGTCAGGGCGACTCGACCTGAACACTTCACCGAACCTCCGTAAGACGGCGCTCAAACTTTACATCAAGGGCCACTGCAAGAATCTCACGATCGACTTCGCTAACGTGTCTTACATCGACACCTCTGGGCTCGCCACTCTGCTTGAGATTCTGCTCACGGCGAAAGATCGATGTGCGCAGCTCACTCTCTGCGATCTGAACGAGGAGGTTCGGTATCTGATCGATGTCAACGGGCTGACGGGATTTTTCAGGATTGAGAGTTCGGAGCGGGAGTAGTTGAGCGCGTGACCGGGACTACTGTAGCGGCGGTTGAAGATATAGGTCGTTCCAGCCTTGGCGCGATTGAGTACATGGGGGCCTTAGCGGTTCAGTTTTGGCGGTCCCTGGGCGGAATCAGGACCATCAATCCGTTCGCCCTGCATCCTTTACGATGGAGACGCGCAATTGATGAAATGCTGGCCGCGGGGGTTGGCGCAGTGCCCATCGTAGCGCTAACGGCTTTCTGCACCGGGCTTATCCTGGCCTTTCAAGGGGGGTCGGAACTGCGCAAACTGGGTGCCCTCAAGCTAGTGATCCAACTCGTGGCCATCGGCATCACGCGCGAAGCCGGACCACTGATTACCGCAATCACAGTCAGCGGGCGCTCAGGCTCGGCCTTCTCAGCCGAGATCGGCACAATGGTCATCACCGATGAGATCAGCGTCTTTAAAACCATGGCGCTGGATCCAATTCAGGTGCTGGTATCCCCAAAGTTCCTGGCCCTGCTGGTCGTGCTTCCCTGCCTGACCGTGGTAGCCGACTTGGCCGGTATACTCGCCGGCGGGTGGTTTGTCTACACCACCGTCGGGACAACCTTTTGGTTGTATATTCGTGCCGCCCTCGATTCGCTTTACCTTCGGGATATTGTTAGCGGCCTGATCAAGAGCATCGTCTTTGCAACGCTCATCACTCAAATCGGTTGCCTACAGGGCTTTCAAGTCAAGGGCAGTCCGCAGGATGTGGGGCGCGCTGCAACTTCAGCGGTCGTGAGGGCCATACTCCTGGTAATCGTGGCCGATTTGCTGTTCACCGCGCTTTTTTACATGGTATGGCGATGATGCCGAACGAAAGCGTGATTGTAGTCCGGGATTTGGTCGTCAAGTATGCTGATCGCACCATCCTTGACCACATAAACCTCGACATTACCCGGGGTGAGGTTCTGGTGCTGCTGGGCGGCGAGCGGTTCAGGGAAGAGCACGCTTCTGCGGCATCTAATTGGCTTGGAAAAGCCTTTATCCGGGAGCATCGTTGTCAAAGGTGTGGACATTGTCCGTTGCTCTGAGGCGGAACTCAATCAGGTCCGCCGGTCCATTGGAGTGTCGTTCCAGAACGCGGCCCTCTTCGGTTCCATGACGGTTTCGGAGAACATCGCCTATCCTCTTTTGGAGGGCACAAGGCTCGTCGACTCCACCATCGATGAGGTCGTCCTACTAAAATTGGCTCAGGTGGGCTTGGTCCACTTCGCCTCGTTCTATCCTTCCCAGCTTTCTGGTGGCATGCTGAAGCGCGCTTCGCTAGCGCGCGCGACTGCCCTGGATCCGGAAATCCTGCTTTTCGACGAGCCGTCGGCGGGCCTTGATCCGATTACGGCCGCCGGCATCGACGAGCTGGTGCTCTATCTGAAGAATGCATTGCAGATGACGGTGCTGGTAGTCACTCATGAGCTTCAGAGTGCATTGAAGATCGCGGACCGGCTTGCTTTTCTCCGGGATAGGAAGTTAGTTGCGATCGGCCCCAAGGATTCCGTGGAGCGGAGTTCCGATCCATGGGTGCGGCAGTTCCTGGACCGTGTCCCCGACAGGAAATCAGAGGACCAGGCGGAACTCCTGCAACAACTCGCGGAAAGACTAGGTGTGCAATGTCCAGAGAACTGAAGGTAGGGGCGTTCGTTCTGGTATCAGTGGCCATTTTCATGGCCACTTTCGCGTACGTGGCAGGCGTCCAAATGCGGGGTAGCCACATTCGCTACAAGACTTACTTCAAATATGCCGGTGGCGTTGACCCCGGATCCCCAGTGCGATTCGGCGGAATGAAGGCCGGCACGATAACCGCCATCCACCCGTCGCCTGAAGATCCCACGAAGATCGAAGTTCTGTTCGAAATCAAGCAAGGCGTCCCTGTGAACGCCGATTCTGTCGCGATGCTCACGTCCCTCAGCCCTCTTGGAGATAAATACTTAGAAATTACGACTGGTACAAACAAGGCCAGGCGCCTTCCTGGCGGGGCAACCATTCCGTCCACGGAACCTGTTTCGTTGGATGATCTCGCCAAACAGGCGAGTGCCGTCATACCCACCGTCCAGTCCACTTTGCAGGATGTGCGAAAAGACATCGACCAGCTCACGGGCGATGCGCGCGTTGTTCTGGCCAATTTCCAATCCATGACAGGCCCGCAGAATCAGCGGAATCTCACTTTACTCTTAGCCAATAGCCCGCGAGTTGTTGGACAAAGAGTCCCCACGAATCGATCGCGTTCTGCAGAACGTCGAGCGCGCCTCCTCGCAGGCGGGTGATGCGTTTGACGAGCTACACACGGCGGCGCGAAACGCCAATGATACGATTTCCAATGCGAATCGGACGATTGACGAAATACGCGATCCGGTTAAGGCGGATCTTGCGGAACTGCAACGCACGATGACCGACGCGCGCGGGCTGATTACGGACTTGAACACGATGGTCTCGTCTAATCGATCCAACATCAATGACACACTCGAAAACTTCCGGGCGGCATCGGAGAATCTGCGCGACTTGACGTCGTCAGTGAAGCAGCAACCTTGGATGCTAATCCGCGGCAAGCCCGCGCCTGACCGCGCGGTTCCCGTCGTTAGGGCAGTAGCACGATGATTATGCGAGCGTTCTTGGTTTCCCTGGTTGTGGGACTGCTCGCTGGATGCGGGAGCGTACAGGGACCAGCAGTCAGGTATTACAAACTCGACATCCCACCAGCTCCGACACCGGCCGGCCCATCCGTTCCGGCCCCGCTTCGGATTGAGCCTTTCCAAACCACCGGCTTGCTGCGGCAAGATCGGATTGTCTACCGTCCTTCGCCTGTAGAGGTCGGCTTCTATGAATACCACCGCTGGGCTGAACGTCCCAACGACACTGTAACCAAGGCGCTAGCGGACCAACTAACGGCACGACGGCTTTTCCAGTCAGTTGAAATCTCAGATGGCGCGGAAAGAGCGGAGTATGTTCTGAGAGGAAGTATCGACCGGCTTCAGGAAGTGGATTATCACGGCGCGGTCAGAGCCCAAGTTTCGATTTCGGCGGAATTGGTGGATCCGGTACGTCGGGAGAAAATCTGGGCCAGCGTCGCTTCTTCCGAGTTTGTCGTCGAGAAAAGCGATGTGCAGGCGGTTGTCACAGCCATGGGTCAGGCTTCGCAGCAGAGTATCGAGCGATTGGTGACCGACGTCGTGACTTTTGTAAAGGCCAATCGGCTCGGGGCGGTGTCCGCTGCAGGTACTCCGTCTCGCTGATCTGCATCAGCTCCCCGTCAGTCACGCGCAAGCTAGAGGCTGAATCGATGAGCAAATTCCTTGGACCGAAAGTCAAGAGATTGTGAACCAGTTCTGCAAGAAGTGCATCCACCCAAGCATGAGAATCCTACGCAGTGTGAAAGGAGAAACCATGATTCTAGGAAAACTTACCTTGGCGATGTTGTTTTTGACTGCTCCTGCAGTATGGGCGCAGTTTAGTAAAGCGGACATGACGAAGGTGGCGACGGATCGATTCGATACGGCCGCTACGACCTTGAATTTGACTTCGGATCAAGTAGCGGCGATCAAACCGCTTCTGCAAACGAAATATGTCGATATAGGCCAGGTGAAAGACGTTTACAGGGGGAGCGACAAGAGCAGTACCGCAAAGAAGGACGCGAAGGAATCGCTAAAGGCAATTCGCGACAAATACGACAGCCGGATCAACTCAATTCTCACTCCGGAACAGGCGAAGGCATGGAAGCGCATGCAGAAGGACTGGAAGGACGACCTCGTCCTGCCGAAGTCCTAGCCCACGTTCGCCCCGCCTAAGGCAGCTTAAACCTTCAAGGTCATTTCAGTAGTGCGGCTCGGCTATCCGAGCCGCTTGAAATTAAATCCGAAGTATTCAGTCCTGTTCTTCAAGCGATTCATCAGAGAATCCGAAGCGCTATATCTACGGCAATTATCCCTTGACTCTGGGTGGATTGACAGGCCAGGACTCAAGCTTACGCGCCCTTACACGACGATGCGTGTGTACGTTCATGGGCAGCGCATCCAGATAGTCGCTACTGATTCAATCGCCGCACATAGAAAAACGAAAAGCCGTAACACGTCAGCCACTAGTGCGCCTCCGCCGCTGGAGCCGCCGTGGGCGTTTATCGGTCTTCGTCACTCAGTAGGGTCCTGGTCAACACTATCCGGACGGTTGCGGGCTTATCCCCTGGTGGTAACCGCACCTTATCTGAGCGGGCGATTCGTTGTTGATCGTGGGGAACGGGTCCTCCCAAGTCATCAATCCAATAACGCACGTGCAGGTCATACCCACGCTCTGCATAGCCGGTAAACTCAACGATTCCGCTGTGTGTTGCACCAGGCCGGTCTCGGAGGGATACCATGAATCGGTCCTTCGTCGGTAAGACCGTGCTCAGCTCGTCTTTTTGGTGGCGATTTCCATTCCGGCCGCTGAAACGGCGCTCCGGTCGCATCCCTGTCGGCAAATTGCCAAGTATAGACCTCCGCTCAATTGATATCAGGCATATAATCCAGTCAGAACCCGTCGATTGATATCCTCGAGGCAACGCCCAAGGAATGGGCGTGGGCGCATGTCTTCCTCGAAATAGTTGGTGCTCTTGCCATCATTGCCGGTCTGGGGTGGAATCGAGGCTATGAAGTACGCGCCGATAGCACAAATCAACAATGTCGCTCCCCACCAAGCGTTCGCAGCATGGAAAGGATCGGATCTATTTGTGACCGCTATTCAGGTGTCACCGATGGCCGGTTTTGGGGTACGCCGAGGAGATAAGCCGACATTCTTGATCAACTCATCGCCGTCAAACAACTGAAGGAGGTTTTGCTTCGGTGCAGTCCCGTTAGGCCATACTACCTCTACCCGTATCGACCTCGGTGTCTGTGGCCTTGCCAACGAGAATTTTAGGTCGTTCACGGCCTGCATGGGCATAAGGTGCACAATGGAAGCGTCCGCTCGCTCAGACACACCCGGAAAATATCGCGTAGCGTAGGCCGCGTAGCTGGACGGCTTGCCGCTCCAGATCTCATAGCCCAACAGATAGTCGCCGTCAGGTAAATCTTCGAACTTGAATCGGCCTTGCACATCGGTCTGTGTCCAGAATCGATACGTATAATACCAAGAGCCTTTCTGGTTCCTGCGTAAGAGTTCCACGCGCTCCTTCGCAGCGAGGTGTCCATCTTCGGTCGTCAGGACTCCTGAAAGACTGGCGCGTGCTTCGAGCTTCGGAAATTCCTCGACACATCCGATGGCGGGAACTTCGATGGGCAAGGCTGTTGGGTCTGGGAGGTACGGCGCAAGGTGCGCTGATAGGTTGTAGGCACCCGCTGGTATTCCTTCGAAACGAAAGTCTCCAGTTTCAGTTGTCCGCTTCGTGAACGTTCGCACACCGTTACTCAGAACAACGTCGGCGCCAGCGACCGAAGCATCTTCCTCCCTACGAGGTCGCCCGATCTCGGTCACCCACTCAAGTACACGACCATATACGGAATTGGTCGCCTGGTTGCGTCGGTATGCTTCTAAGAACCGCAGATCTTCGGCAGCATCGTCAGCGATCCTGGAACCGTGGCAGCCGCCAGAGAGCACCTGGCTCGTTCCCGCTAGCCTGTTAGCGAAAATCAAATACCGGCCCCCGCGCTTGTACACAGTTTGACAGGAAGTGAAGTTATCAGGATTGACTACAACCTCAGAGACGTTTTGGGGCAATCCTTTGAAAGGCGTCTCGACCTGAAAACGATAGACACGAGCCTGGCTGACCGTTGGCAACTGCGTATCCGGCTCGACTGCCCGAACGGTTCCAACAAATACGATTTCAGTAGTTGAGATCTTTTCGCAAGCGGGCGCTGAGGCGGCAGGAGCGCACGAACAACCGAGGACACGCCAGGGAGGAGTCAACACCAGCAGTGCCAACGTCCACCCTCGGACCCGTTTCATACAAGTTTGACAATGAGCTTACCACTTTTGTTCCAGCTCCACCCTAAATGGCTTATGTACTTGGGACTCTGTCCCCAAGCCTCTGGGATTTATGCCTTCCGCCAGAATGTACTAAAAGGGAGGCTTACGCCGCCCCGCCGTTCCGGCCGCTGAGTCGGGGTTCCAGTCGCATCCCTCCGTTGCCGTGTTCGCCGCCCAAGTGAGGTCAATGTTAAATGGTCCAGCAACATTCTAGGAGAAATGTTTGCGCGGCAACCCTCGCGCAGGATATAGATACATCGTTCTGGCTCTGCTTCGTTGGCAGGTTTTGAAGTGCCCACCATTGGCCGGTTTTCAGAGGCCCGCCGAGGCGCCTACTCTTTAAAATTCGGCGCCTCATAAAGCCGGTGGCACAACCCGTCTGACTACTGACCTTCGTGGGCCTTGATCATTTCATCAATCTTGGTTTTGATGGCGCTCAAGTTAAACGAAGCCGGCGCCTGCATGGGTGGATAGTCGACGGCGGTCATGGCCAGCTTGCCGACCACCTGTTGCACGTTGACGAAGCGCCAAAACTCCCGTGCCATAAAGTCATTCAAGTATGCAGGGGAGCTATCGTTTAAGCTTTCGCCGCGGAGTGGAGATAGGCGCTCGAAGGGATCCCAGCGCAGGTTTGTAATGGTCGGCATGTCGGTTGTAATTTTTTCCCCGGGCCAGCCCCATGGCTGCTGGAGAAACTGGTACTTGAAATCGTCGATGCGAACAGCGCCCAGTTGAGGCCCGCTGAAGTAGAAGACCTCATGTCGAGCGGATGGCCCCATTCCACACAGAAGGTCCATCTGGTTGTAGCCGTCGAGGTGATTCTTGTAGGTTCGATCACCAAGCTTCACACCTTTCAGAAGCTGACTGGCAATGTCGGGATTGCCGGCTGCCGCCACGAGCGTGGGGAACCAGTCGAGGCCGGAGAAGATACCGTTCTCAACGGAACCCGGTTTGACGTGTCCGGGCCAACGAATGATTGCGGGTACCCGAAAGCCGCCTTCGTACGAGGTGCCTTTGGCGGCTTTAAACGGCGTCATGCCGCCGTCCGGCCAAGTGTACACCTCGGCGCCGTTGTCGGTGGTGAAAATGACGATGGTGTTCTCTGCTTCGCCGATGTCGTCGAGGTGCTGGAGAATCTCGCCGATGCTGTTGTCCATTTGAGCCATGCCGGCTTCTTCCAGACCGTAGCCGCTCTGGAAATTCATCATCGCCTGGTACTTCGGCGGAATGTAGGTAAAGACATGCATTCGAGTGGTGTTGTGCCAGATGAAGAACGGCTTGCCATCCTTCTTAGCCTTGTCCATGAATCCGTTGGTGTGTCCGACCAGCACTTCGTCGAAGGTCTCCATGTCGTACTTGGCTTCGCGGCTCTTTTGCCAGTTCTGCATGTCTCTCATGTTGGGGAACGGCGCCAAGGGGCCCTCATCCACAATCCTCTGTTTTCCAACCGACCCCCAGCGCGGCATCACGCTAGAGTCGTTCGTCTCGGTGGCCCAGCAGTGCGTTAGATTCCGCGGTCCGGTTTTGTCGATCCAGTCCTGCGGATAGTCGAACCAGTAGGGATCGGACATGGCATCGAGGTGATAAAGGTAGCCGAAAAATTCATCGAAACCGTGCACGCACGGGAGATATTTATTCAGGTCACCGAGGTGGTTCTTACCAAACTGGGCGGTCTCGTAGCCGAGAGATTTGAGCGCGCTACTGATCGTCGCGGCCTGATCAGGTATGCCGACGTCCGCGCCCGCCTGCCCACGGTGGTCAAGCCCGTGCGGATTGGTATTTCCCCTGTAATGAAATTCGCGCGGCCGGCCGTGCAGCTTGCTTCTGCATAGTAGTCTGTGAAGCGCATTCCTGCAGCCGCCAGCTTGTCGAGGTTCGGCGTCTTTCCCGCCATGATGCCTTGATGGTAGGCACCGATGTTGTACCAACCCACGTCGTCGCCCATGATGACAAGTATGTTGGGTTGTTTTTGTGCGGCTGCCGGTTCCACGTCCCAAGCCATGAATACGGCTAGACCGCAGACTGCGGCCAGCATATGTTTATGCAATCTCATGCCATTACTCCTGTTTCATCCTGCAATCGATCTGTCTAGCTAGACTGACAACCCACGCCTGGACGCGCAATTGCCTATGAAAGTGATTCGCACACTTTATGCTGGCCGCATTTCTTCAGCGAACGGTGGGTTTTATACCTGGCCGGCAACAGGGCGTAGCTCAGTGGCTCTGCAGGCGAGCTACAGTCGATTTCTCGAGTTTCGGCGAAGGATCGCGCACGCAACGAAAGCCAAGGTGATTTGTTCCTGTGTCCAGTTCTCCCTTGCCGCGTCCGCCTGCGATGTAACGCCCACAGTATTGGTCAGTGCAGAGAAACGAGCCTCCGCGCTGCACGCGCTTTCGAACGGCAGGCTCGTTCGGATCCAAACTCTCAGTGGGCCCTTTGGGGTTTATCGCGATCTCGCCGGTGGCTGCCAAGGTCGCGTAATAGTCGGCACGATACCAATCTGAAGTCCACTCCCACACATTGCCTGCCATATCGAACAGACCGTATCCGTTGGCTGGGAACGAGCCTACCGGAGCGGTCGCCAGGTACCCGTCTTCGGCGGTGTTAGTGTCGGGGAAGTGACCCTGAAAGGTATTCGCCATGTGCATGCCAGCGGGCATGAACTCGTCACCCCAATCGTAGCGCTTGCGATCGAGTCCGCCGCGCGAGGCGAATTCGAATTCCGCTTCGGTCGGGAGCCGCTTGCTTGTCCACTTACAGTAGGCAAGGGCGTCTTCATAGGCGATGTGAACAACCGGATGGTTCATTCGGTTGCTGATGTTCGAGGCAGGGCCTTCCGGATGGCGCCAGTTCGCGCGGGGTATATAGTTCCACCATCGAAACTGGTTGTCCAGCTCAACCGGGTGATCCGGCGGTGAGAAGACCACAGATCCGGCGATCAGCTTCTCCGGAAGCGCGTTCGGATAGTCTTCCGCTCGTGGTTTGCGCTCCGCCACGGTTACGTATCCGGTGGCCTTGACGAACCTGGCAAACTGTTCGTTGGTAACTTCAGTCTTGTCCATCCAGTAGCCATCGACGTAGACACGGTGCCAGGGCCTGGCATCCGCCATGCGTTCGTCAGCAGTTCCCATCCAGAATTGACCACCGGGAATCCACGTCATTCCTTCGGGGGCCGGTTTGGGCGGCTTGCTATCGTTGATATTTGGAATCCACGCAGCCTGGGATCCAGCCGGTGTGGGAACACGCTCAGAGGCTTCTTTGAATCGGGACATCGCGGAGGCCTTGGCGGCTCCCATACCGTTTTCGCAAGAAATACCCCGATCGGAAACCTGCGCAAATCGAGCATGGTATTGGCGGTAGCTCAAACCAGTCAGGCACACGCACACCAACATTCCCGCCAACACCCACGTCCACTTGCTTTTATCGGCTTCACGAACAATTGACATCGGATCCTCCTAAGTCGTCGTGCAGTTGGGAGCGAAACTCGGCGCAACAGCCACGCGCCGACTTATGGTTTGTTCGCCTCTGGCAACCAGAATTTGATGGCCGAGAGAGCATTGAACTTTTGGTAGTTGAGGTAGTCCACATCGTTCTTGACCAGCTGGTTTCCCTGCGATAGCGAACCTCGAACTGAAGGGGTAACAGGTGAACCGTGTCTCCTATTCGGGCGTAATCGTAGTCGAGCATGAGACTCACGTCCTGAATTGGAGAAGATAACGGAATGTCGTCGAACTGAAGAGTAACGCGGTGCACGAAGTGCTTTTCGCTATCGATAGAGATAAGCCCGTGATAGGCGGCCACAAGGTCCAGCGATTGTCCGGGACCCTCGATGTGAAATGTGGACCGGAAGGGTCGGACCCGGTACGCGTAGACATTCATCTTTCTTCCGCGAAGCCCGGACCAGGCCTGCCAGGCGAACTCGGTCTGGGTCCGCGGCAAGAAAATCGTTCTCATCACCGAGCCGAACTCTTGCGAGGAAGGTGCGTCCCGTAGCTGTTCGTGCGCGATGCTTGCCGGCTGCCCGTTCAACTCGAGCACCTTGTAGTGCTCGCGATGCTCGAAGTAGGTGAGTTGCTCGACGAACGGTATCGATGGGCCGCCAGCCGCTATTGTCCAGATCCTCGAAGCGGCGAGTGGTCTGAACACAAGTGAGATTGGGGAGGTCTTTTTCTTGACCGAGGGCATAATTAGCGGAGTCTGTAAGCACTCGGTGCTGTTCGATTTGGTCTGGAGGCGGAAAGACCGGTCTGCGCGGCAGCCGCCGCGAATAGAGCGAGCAGGGCTATAGATGCTGTCAACATCATATGAGTGGGGATTCCGTTTGACCTTCTCGGATTCATTAAGTTCTGAGCTGGAGGCGTCTATTTGGATGGCGGCGATTGCGGGTCTGTCACGTGACTCTGGCGAGACGATGGATAGATTCGCTCGACCTGTGTGACCGGCACTTGCATGTCGATCGCCCTGACTCGTAATGAAGTGAAAGATTTTACCTTGCACCCAGTACCTCAGTACGCTATATGCCCAGTTATTCTTCAGCGCGATAAGAGCAGGGTGGTCATCGCTGTCTGAAGGCGGCGGCCCAGGGGATTGGTACATATGAAAACCCGAGGAGCCTGCGGTCGCCATCGCGCCGGGTTCTCTGGCAGGCCCGCTGCCCACGGCATTGAAATGCGTGTCCGGATTGGTGAGGGACGGGCTTACTGTAATTGGTACCTGAGTCACATCCGCTGGTGGGAACGCCGGGCCTTCATCGAGAGGCGGCTGCGAGTAATAGGGCGCATCCGGTGGATAGCCGGGATAGGGAACAATCGGCGGGGGCACCGCGAAGAACAAGCTATTTCCCAGTCGGGGAGGCCGATGGGGATAGGATCCCCATCGCGGCCACGACTGCGAGCGCCCCCACGGTCCGACAGGTCCTGAGCCAAAGCCCGGGGGAAAGCTCCCATTCGAACGCGTGAACGGGTTTCCGTTCGAAAGAGACGGTGGACCAGAGCGCATGCCGCCAGTAGATATCCCGCCGCCCGGCCGTTGAGCAGCCGCAGTCGCAAGAACAAGGACCAGGATGGCGGCCGATGAGAACCGCATACAAAGAACCCCCACACTGGTCGATTCGATTTGTTCTTGTAAGAGCCAAAAAAAGCCTGGGCGCAGACACTACGAGCTGACTTCGGCTGGAGTGCTGAAACTTAGGGACGCATCGATTTGGATCACGGATGCCTATTCCAGCAATCGAGCGGCTGTAGAGCCATGACGGCCCAGCCGTAAGCCTCTTCAACGCCCTGGCGATCTCCGCTTACAGTATCTGCGGCCAATCCTTCGTATGCAAGTCGCACTTGGTTATGCAACGCTTCTTGTTCGGTCGCGGTCCGTATAAACGGAGCTATAAGCGAGATGGAGTTCAACATCGCAATTGTGAGCGTCGGCGAATTCCGGGCCACTTGGCGGATGGGACCGTACGCCGCAGCCACGATTCGCTCGAAGTCGTTCACTTTTTCAATGACCCGGATATTTCCCTGGCTGTCCAAGTGTGCTGGATTCCCTGCAGGGTTCTGTGCTAATACCCGCAGGCTATCGGCCAGCCAGTTGACGCAAGTGACCGCTGTATTTGGGTCATTCACGCCGGGAGACATGGCGCGAAGAGCAATTTCCACAATCTGAGCAATCGCAAACTCCGGGTCCTGCAGCAATGTCCGGCGCACGCCAATCCTGATGACTGCGCGTCCGAACTCATCTTCCAGCTGGGTCTGGGAGAGCCTGTCGCCCTCTGCCACAGCAAGCACGGTGCCCTGAACAACGAACTGCCCCGGCTGCGATTCGAGTCGCACGACTGCATCCACCTCAGCTGCCGCTGACACGAGAGCTTGGTAGTCGATCGACTGGATATAGCCGGTGCTGGGCGACAGCAGAGTGAGGTCGCTACGCACCACGGGGATCGACACTCTACAAGCCGGATTTGGCCCCTGGTTCTGGCTGATGGCCCACCGGAAGTCGCCGGAAAGGTCCGCCAAGACATTATTGACCTGGATACTTAAGGCAACGTGGTTGATGTAGTAGATCAATACAGCGATGCAGGTCAGAGCCCCGGTTGTGCTGATCCATATTGACAGCCAGGGGACGAATTCCTTCTCGTTGGGACGAGACGTGACCGACAACAACGTGAGCAGGCTGAAGACGAAGGTAGCCGCGAAGATGCCAATACAAACCTGGGTCCCCCGGTCGCGCATGTATCTACGCAACAAGCGCTGGCCGAACTGTGATGCCGCGATCGAGAGGGTCAACACAGTAATTGACAACACCAGGCCCAGCGTAGTGATGATGGCCCCAGCAGTGGCTGACAACAGGGACCGCGCGTCAGCCGCGCTACCTTGATCGAGCCACCTGGGGAGAACTAACGCACCGTCGTAGTCTGCCCGATCGATTCCTTGGGCCACAATGAAAACCAACAAAGCCGCCGCAACCGTCAGCGACGGAATCAACCACAAGTTAGTGCGCCAGGAAACGTTCACGGATTGCAGATCCAGTCCGATTGCGTCAGTTGAATCGGAATCCGAACGTGACAGGAACGAAGGTGGTCGGAATGAAATTGCTCCATGCGTAGTTATAGCGCGACTCAACGAAGAACTTCCATCCGGGGGATGGAAGTTTGATTGTGAAACCGACGCCTACGTCCAGACCGCCGGCGCTGGTGCCGCGAGAGGCTATGGTTGTCTTCGCACGAACCCCGCTGCCATCACAGGCGAATCCCCACCAGTTGTAGATGGGCTGGCAAACGGTAAGGGGCGGCACAACGTAATTCCTGTTGATCTCGGTATGGCGGTAGTACCAGCCACCACCGCCAATAATATAAAGACCGAATGGGGACCCGGCCAGACTGTCGATATGAAAGCGGTAGTTTCCAGTTACGTTGTAGAGGTTTACGCTCCCCGTTGGCCTGTCGATCGCCTGAACAAGATTGACAGTCGGCGAAAGGCCGCTCCACATGAAATCACCTTCGATCGAATTGTGCTTGTTGAAATTAACTCCCATGCCCGATGCCCGCGTTGCCGTTCACGCCAAGGTATCTGGCGGTTGGATTCAGCGGAATTGTAAGGCCCCCTCCCACATTGAAATTAAACAGTTGGAGTTCCGAGTCCTCAGCATGTAAGGGGAACAGCAGGGCAGCATCCTAGCAACCAGATGAAAGCGGAAATAATTCTTGACATACATCTCCTCGCAAGTTTGGCTCAGCTCGTGCTTTGCCCCAGGTAGATGATGTTCAAAGCATGAAACAGGATCTCCTTTTTTGTGTGCTCCCTAACCCACTCGAGAAGCCGACACACGGACACACTAGCATGGGTCCTACCTACTTTGAGATCAAGCTTTTCTTCAGACTGGCGGCAATGTGCGCGGCAGCTAGATCTAGTGCATTCGAGGTCGTGTTCGGCGTCGGCTCGTATATGGACCAAAGTATCAGACCGTTTCTTGGGTCTACGAGAAAAAGAGTGCCTCGATACGGCCCCATGCTCAAATGTTTGAATCTGAGAGGGTCATCATCGTAAAGGGCCACGTTTGAGTTCTTGCCAGCTGCCTTGTAGTGCATGGTTGACCAGCCCCAGAACGCCTCGTCGACTCGATCGGTTAAGACCGCCTCGGCGCTCTCAGGCTCCAATACAACCCACACCACTCCGGAACTAGTGAGTCGACTCGCTATATGAGAGTTTAGTCCGTTAGCCATCGGAACGATATACACGGTGCGAGTCTTCAGCCGCAGTTGGAAGTCGCCGGCCGACATAGTGAAGCAGAGCAGGGCCGCCGTAAGAAAGGTCGAATGGAATTTTCATAGGCATTTCAGTGTGGGTTGCCGATCGGGCATGTTCACACCTCCATCGGGTCTCGATTGGCTGACCGGCCCACCGGCCTTAATTTCTTTTGTCTGGCATCCATCTTGTCAGCGTCACTATTTGGTCAGACGCGCGCCGTTCAATGAGCCTACGAAGTGGTGCGCGCTTCAACGGTTCACGAGGTAGACCGGAGCGTAATGAAGGAGGACCGCTATTCAGTGAGTTTTATTGCATCCAGAGAGCATATTCGTTGATCTCGGATTATGGTCGAGAGCGCCAGAGGAGAGCTCGGTATGGATGGGATTGGCGACGCACTTCGAAGTGAACGTCTGCGGCTCGGTCTGACGCTGGAGCAAATAGCTACCCAAACCAAGATTGGCCAATACCTTCTTCAGGCGATTGAGGCGAATCAATTTGATCGCTTACCGGGTGGGCTTTTAACTCGTAGTTTTCTTCGACAATACGCGCAGGTGTGGGTCTGGATGCTGAAGAGGTCGTAGCATCGTTCAAGCGACAGTTCGAAGAACCGGTTTTGGCTCTTCCAGCACTCCAACCCAAGAACAGATTTTCAAAGCTTCCTTTGATGCCGATACTTCTTTGGTTTGTGACTGCGATCTGCGGCTGCGCTCGGCGTCTACGCAGTATGGGAAAACGTGCGGCGGAGCCTACCCGAGACCAACGCAGCCTCTACCGCTCGCACGTGATTCTGCAAGCGGGCCTTCAACCTACGAAATCATTCCATGAGCCCGTGCCCGAAATCGCGCCCAGGGAACGGCCAGCATCGGTTCCTTACGCTTCGAGTCGGTTGGGTTCCGAGCCCGGTCCTAGCGGCGCGATTCGCGTGGTCTTCACGGCATCCGAACCTGTCTGGGTCTCAATTCAGTCCGATGGAAACCCGGTTTATACTGGCATGCTCGAACAGCAGCACAATAAGGAGCTGGCTGCATCTACCAGAATGATCGCTCTGGTAGGGAATGCCGGGGGCTTGGAGGTGTCGCTGAACGGAAAAGCGATCGGACCGATCGGCCAACACGGAGAGGTCCGTGTGCTGGAATTGACACCAGCGGGAGCTCATATTACCCGGCCCACGGAGTGAACGACGCATGGGGCGGAATTTACCTCAGTCAGAGCACCCTCAGGAAGACAAGCTCTCGCGAATTAAGCCAGTCAGGTCGTCGAGCCCAAAGGGCTTCCGAATGAAGCGACTGCCTCTTCGGGCCAGCGTTGTCGCGGCCATTTCCTCGTTATTCGCACTAGTAACGATCACCAGTAGGCCGGGTTTTAGACGCGTGGCTTCTTCAAAGACCTCCCTGCTGGATGCCCCGGGCAGAGTAATATCCAACAGAAGCACATCTATGTGGTCTTTTGCTCGAATCAAATCCAACGCAGCATTTCCATCGCTAGCCTCGATGACGGAAAACCCCTTCTTGCGGAGCATCTTCGAGACAGGTTGCCGTATCAGATCTTCGTCTTCCACAATTAGGATGGTTGCCTGTGGGCATCTGATTGTTTCCTCCTCGGCCTGCGAGGCGCTACTGCTAGGCTGAGCCGTTTCTGCAGCGTAAGGTAGCAATACCTGAAATGTCGTACCCTTGCCCGGTGTACTCACCAAACGGATTGTCCCACTGAGGCGTCCGAACGATCCCTTGCACGACCGCGAGCCCAAGGCCGTGTCCGGTGAGTTTAGTCGTGAAGAACGGGTCGAAAATGCTGGCTTGCATTTCGCGCGTCATGCCGCATCCAGTATCAGAGACCTCCAGTTGGACGTAATTGCCCGAGGCCGAGTCACCCGAGGCCGCGACAGGCGAGTCGCGCCTTACTGTTACCAACCCCGTGGTCACGCGGATCACGCCGTCCCGATCTCCGATGGCTTCCGACGCATTGGTAATCAGATTCATTACAACTTGGCGCAGTTGCCCCGAATTGGCCCGCACGGCCGGAAGGTCCTTGCCGAGAGTGGTTTCCACCACAGCGTGTTTTGAAACAGAGACTTTGAGCAATTCGAGCATATCCCGAACGATCTCCGAAACGTCGGCCAGTTCGAGGACTTCTGTCTCTCGGCCAGAGTAAATCATCAACTGTCGAACGATTTCGGCCCCGCGAATCGCCGCAGTGCGGATTTTCCGTAACTCTTCCACCGGCTCCCGGCCATCGATAAGCTCCGCTAGCGCCAGGTCCGAATGAGCGAGTATCCCTCCCAGAAGGTTATTGAAATCGTGGGCAATACCACGGGCCATTGTTCCCACGCTCTCCAGTTTCTGCTTGGCAGAACGCTCCTGGTGGGTGCGTTTGAGGTCGGTGATATCAATGCAAGAACCGATGTAGCCAACAAAGATGTCGTCTTTTTCGAAGCGTGGAACGCCATTGTCGAGTAGCCATCGGTATTCCCCATCTGCGCGCCGCAATCGATATTCCATCTGGAAGCCGTGCGCGCAGGTAAAAGGCAGATGAGTAGGTATCGAGGCAGCGATCCAGATCCTCCGGATGCACACCTTCTGCCCAACCGTCGCCCAGTTCTTGCTCCAGCGTTCGCCCGGTAAACGTCAGCCAGGGCTTGTTGAAGAATATACACGCTTTGTCGGACCCGGCAACCCAGATCATCACGGGCGCTGTGTCAGCCATGTTTATGAAGCGCTCTTCGCTCTCGCGTAGCGTAGCCTCGGCACGTTCCTTGCGATCAGTAACATCATCGATGCCTAGGAGGATCTGCTGAAGGCCGTCAAGCTGACGGGCGCTCAGCACCAGAACTCTGCGTCCGACGCCGGGAAAGTCCCGCTCTATTTCGAAGTCTTGGATTGACTTCTTATCCGGCAGAACGCGCTCAAGCATTTCTCGAAGGCGGGGGATGTCCCAACAGCCGTTTGAAATGGAGTAGAGGATCTGGCCGTTGACCTCGCCAGGAGATACCCGGAATGCCCGATAGAACGATGGATTCGCGGTTTTGATCCGCAGCTCAGCATCGAGAACCAGGAGCGGCGCTGCCGCCGTTTCAATGATTAACATCGCGAAGTTCCGCACCTCGATAAGCGCAGCATTGTTCGACCGCAGCTCTTCGTTCAGGGTCGTAAGTTCTTCGTTGGTTGACTGGAGTTCTTCTTTGGCCGTCTCCAGCTCTTCATTGAGGCTCTGAAGCTCCTCATTCGCCGAGACTTCCTCGGCGGTTTTGGTTCTCTTCCTCCGATGACTGGTGTCCCTCGACTATCGATAGGATCCGCTGCCTGGCTTCGGCAAGCTCTTGTTTCAAGATCGCGCTCTCACGGTCCCGGGGATCAGAATCGGGCGCCCGCACAATGTCGGATGCACCAAGCGGGGGTTCGAATAGAATGGCGAGAGCACGCGTTCGCACGTCCCCCAGCGGCAACACTTCGATGTTGACTTCCCCTACGGCCTGGTCGGCCAAATATGGGACGCGATCCTTCCGAGCCGCCTCACCGCTTCGCTGGACGTCGTGAACAAGCTTCTCGACTTCCAGGAGAAGCCTGGTCTCTGGAATCTGCCTCAAAAGGTTGAAACTTCCTTTTCCCTGGGGCAGGGCAAGGTACGGAGCTGTCTTGCCGAGGATTTCAAGAACCTCTAGTGTCTCGTTCACTACTACACCCGCCCCCTTGTATCTCGAGAGGAGTGTGCGCTCCAGCTCCTTTCGCAGATCCTTTTTTCGAGTGTGGAGGGGGACCGACATATTTACTGCTTAAAAGATTCCTGATCCCGGAAGAAGCTGGTAACGCTGATCAGGAGGATTTCGGGAACTTCGGATCGACATAGGCAGACCGCTTCCGAGTGGCAAGTCGTTCCGTCCGGGAATATGTACCGCTGGGATGTTAGAAATAGAACATCCATGGAAGCAACGGGGCAGATGCAGGCGGCAGGCTACGGACTTAATATAGTTTCGGCACACGCCACGGGTCGCAGTGTGAGATCATCTCGCGCGCAGCTCGTAACTGGATCGTCGCTAAAAAAAAACCGGGCACGCTTCCTTCGGCGTACCCGGCATCCAAGGAGAGAACTGAAACAATCAAGGAGTCACTTTGATGAGCCTATTTCGCCTCGCCCCATGTAAAGGCGATACCGGTCGTCACGCGGAAATTGTTTTTGTTGACATTTCCGCCTGATATGAAGCTGACGGGACGTGTCAAATAGTAATCCGCATCGAACAGTCGATAACTGAAGTGCTTGGCGAGCCTGATGTCCAAGCCGCCACCCGCCATCATCGCAAACGAGGTTCTGGTGACACTGAGTCTGACGTCGACGTCAGTCGGGGACAGTAATTGAGGACGAGGGGAGGACACTCGGCACTCGGGCAATATCGGCAGCAGACGTGCTCACCGAAGCTTCACCGACGCCGAACAGAACTTCACCGAATGGCGTGAACCGCGAGTGATTGTGAAAGCCGTAGCGCGGCCCAAGTAAAAAGTGGTCTTGCCTATTATCAAATATACCGCCGAATGTATCGTGAGCGACAGCACCGGCATCAAACGCCAGGCCAAATCCTTTGTAGAAGTTGGCGATGAACTGGGCGCTGCCCCCGCTCGCGTTAAAGGACGGAATGTTAGGCGTGTCTGGATTGAATTGGACCCAGTCGTAGCCAAAATAGGCTTCGAATCCGGGCGAATCTTCGGCGGCGGCCGCTGTCAAAGCGAAGGACAGGAAGACCGCAAAAGCTGCGACAAATTTCATACTGTAAATACTCCTAGTGAATTTTGACTAACCTAAACCACTCAGGCTGACTAAGCCTTAGGGCTTTCGCTGATTGCCTCTGATTTCCGGCATACGAGCGATTCCACCTGACGCCTCGCCAGATTCCTATCTCAAGCGCCGTGGTCTAAATCTTGGGGTTAAAGATCACAAGTGGAATGGCGCGTATGCGCCGCCGAAGTCGACCAGAAGCACGCGGAATCTTGCGTTTATGTTCATCTCTAGGAGAAGCGTGATCCACGAAATTGCATCCGGAGCAGAATAATTGACATCCGTAGCTGGAAAGGAAAGTGCTATGCAGCGGCCGAAACGTGTGTTGGCGTAGGCCCTCCGTGCTTGGGACCGCGTACCCGCGCCAAAGTGACCATGCGCGTAAGTTCAGTAGTTACGTGACGAGCCGGAAATGAGGATTCATCAGCAGAAGTTCGGCGCGAACAAATATCTCCAGGGAATCAATGAAAGTTCAGTCATACCGCTGCGACTATTGTTCGAAGTTGAAGGGTGAAAGCAATCGTTGGTGGCTTGGCCAACCCGACGGCGAACATTTCACGCTCGCGCTTTGGGACGCCACACTGGGGGATGGAAATGGTTATGAGCACATCTGTTCGGAATCCTGTGCCACGAAAGCTCTTTCAAAGTGGATGACTCAATCGGCCCACCAGATCATGTCGCAGGCCCCCGGTCATGCACGGCCTCTAGCCAAAAGGCTAGACCGTAAGTCCTCATAGCCTCGCATTCGCTCGTAACTGGATTGCAATTATAAGCAGCGCTTCTGCCACTTTTCCCCTGCCCGATCACCCGTCGCATCCCGGACCAATCGGAAAAGAAAGTAAATCTCCTGCTCCTGGGATCGCATCTGAGCGTGAGAAAGTTGTTACTTATGCCAGAATCACGCACGGAGGTAGCTACAACTATGTTCGGATATCGGGTCACTTTCGCGATGGTGGCTGTGTTTCGCCATGGTTCCCATGAACTGATACGGCCGCTGGCTCGTGGTTTGATCTTGATTCCTACCTCAAGTGTCAACAGCGACGGTACGATCGAGGCAACATGTGGTGAACACCGGGTGCGGGTGTTTCAGCGAGATTTGATGGACAGAGCGGAACGGATCGACCTGAGCCAGAACGCGGTTAGATCTGACGACTCCTTCGCCTGAGCCACACTCGAGGCCGTAACGGATCGCTCCGACCTTAATGGACTGAATCGATGAGTCCTCCGCTGGAACCATCGACAGTTGCAACCATTCGGGAGCAGATGTCCAATTGGCTCAAAGAACCGTCACGACGCACGAGTTTATGTTGGATTCCTCAACAAACCGAGTGATGGCCGGAAGATTTGCCCGTGCGCATGCGTGGACGTTATGACAACCGGATCGGCTATACGTCTCACTGTCTCGGTAAGCTTCGCTTGCCGCAAATCGATGTGACTCGATGACAGCACGGTATTCGGGACTTTTCATATGCCAGGATGCAGGTCGCATAAGGTAAACCTGGCTACCATGACGATCTTGTATGGATTGAAGCCAAGTTGTCAGCGTAACGACCTCACCTAATTGCGAATTCCTCCATCCACTGGAACGCTGTCTGGGGGCGGGCAGCAAAGTTTTGAAAAACAAGCAAGGATGTCACTCAGGATATTGCCGAGTTAATCCGACTCCACGACGACGTTTTGGCTCGTGTTTTTGCTCTCCAGACGTTGTTACAGGATCTTGGCGTGTTATCGCCAGAAAAGGTCCAACAGCGAGCCAAAGAGTTAAAGAAACAGTTCGCACTAGATCTCGAAACGCGCTTGGGCGCAGAAGAAAGCGATCTAGAACAAAACCCTAGGTGACTGGCCATCGTTCATGAGCGAAAACGGGCGGCGGGGCGGGAGGTTCTCCGCTCCAATCTACGCCCATCTCGCTTTGAGAGGACAATCAAAGCGAGATAGGCGTCCACATGGATTTGGGCGGCTAATCTCTCCCGCGCCTGGCCTAAGTCAGCCGCACCTAGACTCGACACGCTCTTGATGCACTGCGCGCGTCGCTGGATTTGATTCCTTCCGCGACGTACTGCCATTGCGGTAGTAGGCGATCAACCGTTTCCGCAACTCCTGGCGCGCGCGAAGCAGGCGCGACTTCGCAGCCGGGACACTAATTCGCAGTCGCTCCGCCACATCTGTGATGGATAGTTCCTCCAAGTCCCGCAACACGAGCACGTTCTGCAACAGGCGAGGCATCAGCTGGACTTCCCTTCGTGCCACGGCAATCAGTTCTCGCCTCATCAGTTCGTGTTCCGGATCGGGATTGTTGCCGCGCAACTCGCGCCTTTGTCCGTCGCGGCGGTTATCGTCGATGTACAGGAGCGGCATGCGTCTTTTGACGCGAAGGAGCATCAGGCACTCCGTCTTGACGATGCTCAACAGCCATGCGGCGATCCCTTCTCCACCGTGACATTGATCCAAGTGCACATGGGCTTTCCAGTAAGCTTTTTGCACTTGATCCTTAGCTTCTTCGCGGTCCCGCAAAATGCACGTGGCGATGTTAATGCAAGTCGCGTGGTGCCGTTGAATCAGTTCGGTGAACGCGTCCTGGTCTCCAAGGCGAGTCCGGTTCAGCAATTCTTCGTTACTTTGAGTATCAATGTTTTGAGTACGATTGTCGCAGCCAACACTCGACACCATGATCCCTCCTAACCTAAAGATGTCGCATACAAAAGATGTCGCATACGGCGCTCGACACCTTGATCCCTTTTCTAGGGTAAAGAACATTAGGCCCTAGCTGTGGTACTAGTAATAGCAGAGATCGAGTGAGCAATTTATCCTGGGGATTGTCCTAGGTTGTGATAAGAAAACAGAATTTGACGAGACCGCAATACTCTAAGAAATCGACGAAGACAAAAAGATAGTCGCTAACTAAAAGGATAGTGCCTCGATGTGGATTGCCGCTCCCGTATCCTCCAAGAAGCAAAGAAGAAGCAAGCCAGTTTCGATTCCTCCGTGCCCAGAATGACGCTGATTGAAAGCGGCATGAGAATTGCCAAGTGGTATCGTAATAAGAATACGATTTGGAGGTTTTCGCCGCTATGGCGAAGGCACCGACGGCGCGAAGATCCGGCAAGTCGCGCACGCGAATCGGCAGGGTCAGTCCGCGAACAGCTGACCGATCGAAAACCCCATTTGTCCCTCCACGGCTCCCATTCCCGGTCGTAGCAATTGGCGCTTCGGCGGGAGGGCTGGCAGCCTACACTGCGCTGCTGAAAGCACTACCGTCCAAATCCGGTATGGCATTCGTGCTGATTCAACACCTGGAGCCCCAGCATGAGAGCGCGCTTGCCACTCTTTTATCGAAGGCGACCAGCATGCCCGTCGTTGAGGTGTCGGACGGAATGGGGGTGGAGCCCGACCACGTATACGTCATCCCCCCCAACAAGAACATGACAATCCGTGCGGGAAGCCTGCGGCTAGGTCCGAGCTCGGAAGTACGCGGGGCTGCAACTCCCGATCGACGATTTCTGTATCACATTAGCTACAGAACAAGGAAATGCAGCCCTCGGCGTTGTGCTCTCCGGCACGGGTTCAGACGGAACGCAGGGTCTGAAAGCCATCAAGGCGGCCGGAGGCGTCACTTTTGCTCAAGCTCCGAAAACAGCCGAATGGCCCGCGATGCCGCTCAGCGCAGTTGCCGCCGGAGCTGTCGATTTTGTTTTATCACCGAAGCGCATCGCCGCCGAACTGGCACGCATTGCCCAGCAACACCTATCTTGCGACGGCGCCTAAAGTGCCTCAAGGAGGCGAACTCGACCAGATCTCCTCGATCATTTGGTCCTCCGTTGGCATTGATTTTCGCCTGTACAAGGAGGCCACTATCCGCCGGCGTATCGCGCGCAGGATGGCTCTGCGGAAAATCGAATCGCTGAATCAGTACGCCGAAATCCTGAAGCAGAACCCCGAAGAGGTCCCTGCCCTGGTAGCTGATATTTTCATCCATGTGACCAGTTTCTTTCGGGATCCGAAGTGCTTTCAGGCTTTGCAAAAACGGGTCCTGGCAAAATTGTGCCGGCAAAGATCTGCGGCAGCTCCGCTTCGCATCTGGGTGCCAGGATGTTCAACCGGGGAGGAGGTCTACTCCATTGCGATCTTACTGCTCGAGGAACTGGGTGAGCGGGCCAGCCGAACCAAGATTCAGATCTTCGGGACCGACATCCAGGAGCGTGCCGTGGAGCATGCCCGATCTGGAATCTACACGCAAGCCGCTGTGACCGGAGTGTCTCCTGCCCGTCTAAAACGCTTCTTCGTCAAGACCGATCATGAATATCAGATCCAACAATTGGTCCGCGATCTATGTGTTTTTGCACGTCACGACGTGACGAGGGACCCACCCTTTTTCAAATTGGATCTCATCAGCTGCCGGAATATGCTGATTTACATGGGTCCAGCTCTGCAAAGACGGACTTTGTCGATTTTCCAGCGAGCGCTCAATGCCGGAGGGTTTCTATTCCTGGGAAACTCGGAAACTGTCGCCGGCGACTCCGAAGCCTTTTCGGCCGATGACCGGAAGCATCGGATCTTCTCGCCCAAACCGGTGAAGGCAGATTTTCACGAGTTGATCAACACACTCCCGGATCGCGTTCCAAAACTCGGCGTCCCAGCGCCAAGGTTAACGCCGGCTAGTGACATCGATTTTCAAAAGCAAGCCGAAGCGCTCCTCCTGGAGCACTACGCGCCGCCCGCGCTGATTGTCGATCCAGATCTCCAAATCGTGCATTTTCACGGCGACACCAGCCCTTACTTGGCGCCTGCTCCCGGGCAGCCCAGCTTTCACTTGCTGAGGATGGTGCGTCCGGAGTTAGTGGTGGATTTGCAAATGGCTATTTACCAAGCCAGGCGAACGGGCGTCGCTGTCCACAAGGATGCTGCACAGTTCGAGCATCAGGGAAAACCGGCCACAGTGCGCCTGGAAGCGCGTCCACTCGACAAGCGTAAGGGCCAGAAACAAGATCTCCTGGTTGTGTTTCGAAACCTAGAGTTGGTGAACCTGGAGGCGGAGCGGAAGCTTGTAGGGGCCGGTGGGCATGGGAAACGGACTGTCGAAACAACGGAAAGGCTCAAACGGGAATTAGCATCCGTCCGGAAACACCTGCGTGTCCTGATTGCGGAACATCAGAGCGCGCACGAGAAAATGAACGTCGCCAACGAAGAGATCGTATCCAGTAACGAGGAATTGCAGAGCACGAATGAGGAACTGGAAACAGCTAGGGAGGAACTACAGGCCTCGAACGAAGAACTCCGTACGCTCAACGACGAGTTGCAGCGTCAGAATAAAGAGTCGGACATTCTGGTACACGAGCTGAGCAATTTGCTGGTGGGTGTCGACATCCCGGTACTGATCCTGGATGCCGGTCTGCGAGTCCGGCGATTCACGCCGAAGGCTGCTACATTGCTAAACCTTATCCCGAGCGACGTTGGCCGCCCGTTCGGCAATATCGCTTCAAACCTGGACGTCTCCGACTGGAAGGGGTTGTTTGCGGAAGTAACTGGCCGGCGTCGATCGGTCGAGCGTGAGGTCAGCGACCCGAATGGCCACCGGTATTCAATGCGCCTGCAGCCTTTCAGGGTGGAAGCCGACCAGGTCGAAGGGGTGCTTATTGTAATCCTGGACACGGATTTGATTTACCGCCAACGAGATGAGGCCCAAGCGTCCGCCAACCTCGCCCGCGCAGAACTGGCAAGGAGCGAAGTCAACCTCCGTGCTTTAATGGAATGCACCCCTCAGTTCGTTGTCGGCGTGAACGCGGACCAGAACATCGTATTCGCCACCGGCAGTATCGAAAAAACATTCGGTTACCGCCCCGAGGAGTTGATCGGACGGCCGCTTCAGATTCTGATTCCGGAAAACGCCCGCGAGCGTCACGCCGAGCACCAGAACGCTTACTTTCGGAACATGCAAAGCCGCCCCATGGGGATCGGACTCGATTTGGAAGCCCGCCGGAAAGACGGCACAACTCTTCCGGTCGAGATCGCCTTGAGCGTCATCAACACGCCGGAAGGCACTATCGCCGTCGCCTTTGGCAACGATATCACCGAGCGGCGCCGAATAGAGCTGGTCGCGCAAACACACGCCCAAGAGATTCAGGCACTCGCGGCTAGTCTCATGACGGCGCAGGAAGAGGAACGCCGAAGAGTTTCACGCGAATTGCACGATCAGATCTGCCAGCAACTGGGTTCTCTGGCCTTGGAGATCGGCGAATTTGCCAAACAGCCGCTCCCCGAGGAGACGCAAAGCCGGCTGAGAGCATTTCAGGGCCGTGTCGTCGCGACCTCGGAAGAAACTCGTCATATCGCTTACCGCTTGCATCCATCCATCCTCGATGATTTAGGCGTGGTGGCTTCCCTGCGGAGCTTATGCCAGGCGTTTTCCAACGAAATAAAAATCGCCGTAGAACTCAGCACCGTTGATCTGCCTAGCTCAGTGCCGCGCGAACTCGCCTCTTGTCTATATCGCGTTGCGCAAGAGAGCTTACAGAATGTAGCTAAACATGCCAGCGCCAAACACGTTTGGTTCGCGCTCACCTCGCGTGAATAAGACCTTGACGCTGTCTATCGCCGACGACGGCGTTGGGTTCAACCTCGAAGCAGTGAAGGGCCGTGGAGGGCTGGGTCTCGTCAGCATGGAAGAACGGGCCCGGTTGGTGAACGCCAAACTATCCATCAGGACACAGCCGGGTCATGGCACTCGGATTGCACTGGAGGTTCCGTTGTCGCCCCCAACTGATGAGGAGAGCGCGGATTCTACTGGCTGACGATCATGCGCTCACACTCACGGGTATGCGCGCCGTTTTGGAGCCCCATTACGAAATCGTCGGGACAGTGACGGACGGGCGCGCCCTTGTTGATGCGGCGCTTCGCTTGCGCCCGGAGGTTATTGTCATGGATATCGGCATGCCGCTGTTGAACGGCATCGATGCGGCGGTTCAGATCAAGAAGCATCTGCCCGCAGTGAAGCTGTTATTCGTAACGATGCACGACAGCCCTGCATACTTGGTGTCTGCGCTTCAGGCGGGAGCGAGTGGATATGTCCTGAAGTCCGCCGCATCGGAAGAGCTTCTTGAGGCTATCGATAGCGCCCTGAACGGAGGTATCTACGTAAGTTCGAGGCTTTCGAGAGAAACTCTGGAGCGGTTCCGGGATTCCTCCCAGCGCTGCAACCGCTCTTCACCTTAGTCCGCGGGAGCGGGAGACTCTGCAGTTGATTGCCGAGGGCCGGACTGAAAAGGAAATTGCATTCCTGCTCAAAATCTCCATTAAAACGGTTGGTTTTCATCGCGAAAACATCAAGCGAAAGCTTGGTCTACGCACTACAGCTGAATTGACCAGGTACGCCATCGAACAGGGTCTCATTTAGTTTCCAGCGCTTCTCAAATCACTCTCGGTCAAAAGCAGGGGCATCTCCGATATGTCGGAGCCTCTCCGAAATATCGTAGTTTGAGCCAGACTGAAATGCGGGGACGTCTGGCAAGAATATCGGGATACCATCTTAGGCCGATTTGGGCCGGGTGATGCCCAGCTTTATCATTCGAGATTCTAAAGTTGTGGGTTTGAGACCCAAGATCCTCGCTGCGCCCGTCGCACCGCGTATCTTCCAACCGGTCGACTCCAAAATTCTCAGAATGTGGGTTCGCTCTACCTCTTCGAGCACTTGACTGGGGGCGGATGTTGCGGGTTTCTCGATAGATTGCCAATCCGCCCGGAACACGGTGCCCGTGTTGGTGATTAGGAAGCGTTCGATCACATTCCGTAATTCGCGGACATTACCTGGCCAGGAGTAATTCTTGAAGGCCTCCATGGTCGGACCGTGAATGCTCTCGATTCGGCGCCCCATCCGCTGGCCAAGCTCATTCACGAAATGCCAGACCAGCGGCGGGATGTCTTCCCGCCTCTCGCGGAGAGGTGGAATCGTAATCGGGAAGACGTTGAGCCGATAGAAGAGATCCTCCCGGAATCTGCCTTCCTTCATGGCGAGTTCCAAATTACGGGAAGTCGCCGCGATCAAGCGAACATCCACGCGAATGGTTCTTGAACTGCCCAGTCTTTCGAACTCGCCCTCTTGCAGAACCCGGAGCAGCTTGGCCTGCAGATCGAGAGGCAGTTCGCCAATTTCGTCCAGGAAAAGTGTAGAACCGTTCGCCAGTTCAAAGCGCCCGATTTCGCGAGTCAGCGCGCCAGTATACGCTCCCCGCTCACGGCCAAATAGTTCACTTTCAACCAGCGCTGCGGGAAGTGCGGCACAATTGACTTTGACCATCGGCCGTTGGTTGCGGTTGCTGGCTGTATGGATAGCCCGGGCAATCAGTTCTTTGCCGGTTCCGGTCTCTCCCAGCAAGAGCACCGACGCATTCGTCTTGGCCACTTGCTCCGCTTTTATTAGGACGTGACGGATCTTCTCGCTCCCACCCACCACTCCGTGGTGTTCCAGCTTGATTTCTTCCTGCAGGTAAAGGTTATCCTGCTCCAAACGATGCTTGAGCTGTTCGATCTCCGAGTACGCTGTCTGCAATTGTTCACTGGCGCGCTTGATTTCAGTGATATCGATGCCAGAACCGATATATCCGGCGAATGTGCCATCCGGCATGAAGTGTGGAACACCTTCGTCCAGGATCCATCGGTACTCTCCGTCAGCGCGGCGTAGCCGGTATTCCATCTTGAAAGAGCGGCGGGCATCAAAAGACTCAGAGTAGGTGGCAATGCAGCGATCGAGGTCATCGGGATGCACGCCTTCGGCCCAACCCTCTCCCATTTCCTGCTGCATAGTGCGGCCCGTGAACTCCAGCCAGACCTTGTTGAAAAAAGTACAAAGTTTGTCCGTTCCGGAAACCCAGATCATCACTGGCGCTGTGTCGGCCATGTTCCGGAAGCGCTCCTCGCTCTCCCGCAGCGCCTCTTCAGCGCGCTTGCGCTCAGTGATGTCCTGGCCGATGCCCATGCTCGTGCCATCCGGCAGATGGAGCACATCCAGGACACGTCGATAACCCGGCCGTCGCGGGTGGTGTTCTTGAAGTCTGCCCACTTTCCGTTGGAGTTCAAGACAAATCAAGTACCTGCTCGCGATACTCGAGGATCAGGATAGATTTCCTTCATGATGTCCAGTTTGTCCCGGTGGATTTCGTCGAGTGTCCATCCAAGCGTCTGTTCCCACGCCTGGTTCACCAGTTGGAGCCCGAAGTTTTCCATCCCCGAAACCAATCATCACTGGAATGTGATCGAAGATGGTTTGCAGAATCTCTTTCTGGTGCCGCAGCTCCGAATAAGCTGTTTGCAGCTCTTCACTGGCGCGCTTGCGCGCCAATGCGTTAGCGAAAACCTCGGCAACCAAACGGAGCCGTTCCAGCAGCGGTCGGCGCCATTCGCGTTCTTTTCGCATCCATCCAAAAGCCAGCGCCCCGATCACTTTCCCTCCGGCGTAGAGCGGGAACATGACCCCAGATTTTTGCCCGTGCCGGTGAAAGGCCTCCTTGTCTTTGGCCGCCTCGGGCGGCAAATCATCCACCCGCGCAAAACAGATCACTTTCCCTCCCAGGATCATTCGGTCGCTCCACGGAAAATCCTCGGGGATGTAGACCTGAAGTATTGTCTCGCAATGCCCTCCGCCCTCCACGAATGTGTGATACGAGCTAACCGGTCGCTTTCGGGGACACCTGCCCCAGCGTGCTGCGGTCCAAACCGAGCGCTTCACAAATCCGCTTCTGCGCTTCTTCGATCTTGCCGTCCACTTGGTTCGCGGGGAGATTGATAAACATGGCCGAAAGGTCGGCCAGCAAAGTTTCAAATGCCAACTGCTCGTGTAAGCGCTTCTTCGATTCGCTTTTCGCTCCGTGATATCGAGGAATGCGCCCATGATTCGCTCAGGAGCACCCTTGGGACCCGCGTAGCTTCTGCCACGACACCTGATCCATCGCACGGAGCCATCCGGCAGCCGGATGCGAAACTCCGCCCTGCATTCGGCCGCTTCCCGCATGCGCATTCTCCAGCAGGCGCATGGCGATTCTTACGGTCTTCGGGATGGATGGAATTGAGCAATGCCGCATAGTTCAATTTGAGATCGGAGGGCCAGCCAAACAAAGCCAAGGTCTGCTTCGGAGGCCCAGATTTCATCGCTGCCGATGTTACAACCCCACAATCCAAGCTGGGCCGAATCCAGTGCAAGTTGCGTCTGTTCGCGGCTCTCAAGAAGGGCGGCCTCGGTGCGCTGCCTGATCGCGGTAACGTCCTCGAAGGCGGCAACCGCGCCGCGAACCTCGCCGCTGGCATCGCGCAGCGGACTGGCGTGGCCCCAGATGACCTTCCTGGCGCCGCTCGGCATGATCGCTTCTGCTTCCCAATCCCGAACTTCGGTTCCAGTGGCAGCCGCACGCTGCACGGGCAGTTCTTTGGGGAGAACCGCCACACCGTCGCGGAAGATATCGCCTGTTCGGGACCGAACCGTCCGCGGGTGTCAACGATAGGTTTGTTCCCTCCTTGCCTTCGAACATGGCGTTACCCGCCCGATTACCGGTGATTTCGTGGCACTCCCGGTCGTGACTCACCAGGAGGGCCACTGGCGCAACGTCCATGACCTTCTGCAACTCTTCGGCTCCCTGGCGCAGTTGTTCCTTCATGCGCTCGATATCGGTGAAGTCCCGGATGGCGCTCAGGACCAGCCTTCCCGCAGGTGTCACGAGCGGACTCAGGCTGATCTCAATGGAAAGCTCCTTGCCGTCCTTACGTAGGCCGTACAGTCCCAGGTCTGCTCCCACAGTCCATGGAAGCGGGTCGGCGATGTACCTCCTGCGAAGGTCGACGTGGCGATTCCGAGAACGATCAGTTACCAGCATCTCAACAAGCTCGCCGATCAGTTCCTCGCGACGATATCCAAAAAGCTTTTCCGCGAGGGTATTTACGGCCACAATCCGGCCCTGTTCGTCCACGATGACCATGGCATCGGGCGCAGACTCAAGAAAACCGGCAGCATCGACAGAGTGCAGGATATCGCGCTTCATGGCCGTTGCCGCCCCGGTCTCGTCGCGTGTGGCCGCAGATTGAGTGGTCTTAGAAATAGAAGGCGGCTGGGACATTTTGACTTTTCTCCGCGAGCGTTGTTTCGGACTTACTTGTTTAACAGAATATAAGAAACGAGGCAAGGGGGCGCAGGGCTCACCGTAGATTGAGTCAGCCATGCCATTTCACAGCAATCGAGGATGGTCCGGAATGGCTGGAACCGTGCTCGGGCTTCGCCCCGGGCGATCCCGAGGCCAAGGCTAGCCAGATCCAGCGAATTCTCCACAACTGATAGCTGTTCAGGGAAATGCGACGCTTGGTGCAGGACTACGGCTTCGACCCTTCATATTCATCGAGAATCTGCTGCCGACGCTGAATCTCAGTTGTTGAATCAGTTTTCCTCTGACGGGCGGCCAAGCGGGCTTCGAGATCTAAGGCGAACTGCTTCCGGAACTGCTCGGTTCGCCGCTCGACCTCGTCAGGGGAAATGAGGTCAAGATCCTGCAACAGAGTCTGCATCGCAAAAACGTGAGCCAAGACGTCGTCGTGGAGTCGGATCAACTCGGCGATTGATTGACTGAGCTCTTTGTCATCCTTCATGTCCTAACTGGCCTTTGCCGGCTCTGAAAGCGGCTCTTTGTGGTCATGGCTATCGGAGCTCTGGAACGATTGGCGTTCGGCCTTGATCATCGTCAAGCTCAAAACGGTCATCGCCTGGCGGCGCAAAGGCTTCCGCTTGTTCTGGACATGGAAAGTTCGTCACGGGCATCAACCCCGACGCGCCCCAAATGTCGCGCCAGTTATCACTATATATGGCGATCGAGATATATGGCGATCGATTTTTTCACCAAGCCGAATCGTCGGCTCCAGATTCTTTATGTCTTCCTGATCCGGGCACAGAGCGACTTCGATCGCCCATTTTAGCGTTACCGCTGATCCGATGGAGGGATTGCTCCTGCCAGAGTATTTTTCATCGTGGCTGTTGGTCAATCGGCGTGATCCTTCGCACTATGCCCATAGTGACAAACGGGGCCGTCGTCGCATTTACAATCCGACCTCTTGCACGCCATCGTGCATTGCCGTGGCATCGGGTCGCCCTCGTTATTCCAGTTGCCGTAATGCTCCGCTACGCTACAGTGGTCGCGAATTTCAACCGGCATTTCCTTGAAGCACTGCTCCGCGGTTTTGTCGTTAGCGCCCTGACAACGCGCCATCCACTCGTTTTGCACCTGGGAGGTGTGCTCAACGCAATGGCATGGATGGTCCTTGTGCAGGCCGAGTCCACAGGCGTCGATAGTGGGCTTGGGCTTCTGCGCGAGAAGCGCGACACAGAGTAGAGCCAAAAAGATTAGATGCTTCATGCGAACCCCAGTACCTCCTAGTTCAGGCGCTTCGCCGCCATGCCATAACCTCAATAGGAACCGGGACTCCGGTAACCCGTCTCCGCGTCCCGCGCTTGCGTTCCGTATGTCTCGATGAGAAAACTGCCCACACGGCGGAAACAATTCACCTTTCCAAGCCGTGCGGAAACAGCCCGCACAGCGATGTGGAGACTGCTCTAATAATTCCCAACGACGTGATGGGTTCTGTGAGCGTACGTTAATGATTCCTTGTGCCCACGGGACGGTCCGCGCGTCATCGAGTGGTCGTACTGCTCGGCCATGTGCTCCCTTTCCATTGCAGCAACGAGTTCTTTGGAGCCGGATCCCCAACGGGAGACCGCCTTAATAACGTGCGCGATAGGTACGTTCACTGCGATGCACACGATCCTGGCTCAGAATATAGACAGCTCCGCTGAAAGCCGTGGGTACCGAAGGGACGAAAACCGTGAATAGCCCGTCCTCAAGTTCTTCAATAATGAACGCGGGGACGAGAGCCTCTTCAATCTCGGCCAGCGCCGGCTTCCACGATTCGCCTTGTGTCTCGCCAGCCAATTGCTGAGTAAAACTTCGAACAACCGCGTAGCCAGGGATTTTTCGGAATAGAGAATTCTCCATTCGCCCCCAGGCCGCTCGCCCTCTCCGAGTACGAACTGTAATTCCAATCAGGAAGCAGATAATCATCACCAGCAACAAAGAAAAGATGCGATCAGCAGGCAACCATTCCGGAAGGAGCTTCGCGAGCGGCCGCACCAAACCTGACAACGATTTCATCGCCTTGAGCAACAACAAGGCGGCGAGGTAAATCGGAGCGAGAACGAGCACGCCGGCCACTAGCCTGCTCACGATAAAGTCTTTGAGCTTCTTCACAGTACGACTCAGTCCTCTCCGCTAGAGAGGTCATCGCTATAATTCTGACCGTCGGAAGCGAGACTCATTAGGCCGCTAAGGCAAACACTTTATCCGCGACAAAAAGATTCGAGCGATTCCTTCATTACAGCCCTTGCAGGGCTTTCGCTTCCCTACCAAGTGTGACGCCGCCTTGAGTGGTCGGGTGTAGTTTTCTCTGGCGGCTGCGTTTCGCGAAGCAATCGGACGTGGATCCGACCTACATTGCAGACGAGCGTCAACCGAGTGCCGTCAAGTAAATGCCACTAGATTAATCACGCGGCATCAACCTATCAGGAGGTTGATGGGGCCGCCACAGTGAGGGCGGTCAAGCGACTGCACGGTCCCGAATTCGCTGGCCCGCTCAAGCGGCATGCCGGCGGTCAACCTCCAGCGCAGCATCGACTCCGATAGGAGGTAAGTATCATGCGAAGGTTTGCGCAGTTCTTCCTCATAGGTTGCTTTCTCGCGATACCTGGGATCGCTCAGCGTGGCGGCGGTGGATTTCACGGCGGTGGGGGTGGCTTTCACGGCGGTGGCGGTGGCTTCCACGGCGGAATGGGTGGGTTTCACGGCGGGGGCTTTGTTGGCCCAGGATTTCGCGGAGGCTGGGTGGAGAGGCCGGATACCGTGGCGGCTACTTTCCAGGGAACCGCTTCGGGTTTGGCTTTTCCGGCTACTGGCCTTATTACGGCTCCGGATGGGGTTATCCTTACTACGGTTATCCTTATTACTTATCCTTACACGGCTTATCCATACGCAGTTCCTTATTCTTATCCATATTATGGCTACAGCTATGCATACACCGGACCCGATCAGGCCTACTGCCCACATGCAAATGGGAGGCCGCTTTATCTGATCAAATTGACATACGACAACCAGGTTTGGATGTCTCAGGATTACTGGTATACTGCGGATACCCTTAACTTCATCACACTGCAAGGCCAACAGAATAAAACGCCGATTAGCTCCATCGATCGTGACGCGACATTCCGGCTGAACGGTGAATGTGGCTTGAATTTCCAGTGGCCTTAGGATAGGCGTCGCCGCAGCCGAGGCTCGATGGATCGAGCGCAATCGAAGCGTCGAAGGTGCGCCTCGCTAGTACGGTTGGCGCACCTTGCCCCTTGTTTATGTTACGTTGAAAGAACGGGTCTAGGCAGCGACAAGTTCTTCCTTAAGGCGCTCGCGGATCAGTCGTTTCGTGCGTTCCGCAAACGCAAGTTTGTCTGCCAGGCAACTTTCGAGAAGTATGGCGACGGCAGGATGGTCCATCGCATCGGCGGCCGCAATCAGAGCGACGTATTCTCCTATCCGAAGGTGCATCAGTCGGCTTGCCTTGGCGAGAATAAACATCCGCCGTGCCAGCGGTGACTGGATTTCACTGATTTCTTTCCGGAAGTCTTCGAGAAAAACGTCGTGCAGCCGTCCATTCCCTTTCACGGGCTTCTCGCCTATCAATCGGAAGCACTCGTCAAGTCTGCTCATGATTTGAGTGGAGATGAACTCACGCGCGTCAAGAGCCTCTTTGATCTCACGGTCTTGGGCAGCCTGGCCCAATTCCTCGTATATCTTCTGGCTTCGTTCCGCGCCTTGCCGCAAATCGCTGAGCAAGGCGACAAAAACTTCCTTCGGGGTTTTAATTGGCATGAGTTAGGTTGACTCCTTTTAGATTGCGCCGCTGTTCGGGTCCGTTCAGCAGTCGCTCACACCCGCAGCATGATTCTATTGGCCATTATTCAGACTCATTATTTTCGAGGCTACGTCGCTGACTGGCCCTCGTATTGCTGAAGAGCGACTCGTCTATGCGCTCGGGCGAAAGCAACGGCGCTGCGCTCCTTCAGCTTCCTTGATCGGCAAAAAATATATCCTCGACCCATTGCGTGGGCATCTATGGCCGGCCATGAGATTCAGCCTACAAGGCGGCGACTACTTGCCAAGAGTCAACACTAGGGTGCTTTGGTGGGTTCTGCTCACTTTCACTTGCCTTGCGCTCGCAGGGAGCTTCGGAGAAGCCCAGAATGACAGCTTAGCCGCCAAAGAGCCTGTGGAAACCATCGAGCACGTATCCATCCGGGTGAATTCAGAACTCGTATTAATACCGGTGAGTGTGTTGGACCACAAAGGCCAGCCTGTCGTTGGACTTCAGAAAGACAGCTTCACACTCTTGGATAATGACACGGAGCAGGTAATTACCCACTTCGCCATGGAAGACGCCCCAATCTCGGTGGGGTTCGTTGTCGATGCCAGTGCAAGCATGCTCGGCAAAATGGAAAAGTCGCGCGAGGCGGTGAGGAGGTTTCTGAACACGGCCAATTCTGAGGACGAGTTCTTCTTGGTCAGGTTTAACAGTCGAGTGGACCTGGCTATGGATCTGACGAGAGATGCCGACGAGCTTCAAAAGCAGATCCGGTTGATCCAGCCTTCCGGAGGGACGGCGCTCTTGGACGCGATCCGCTTCTCCATCACCCAGATGAAGACAGCGAAGAATGCCCGGAAGTCGCTCATCATTGTCTCGGATGGCGGAGACAATAGCAGCCGCTATACCACGACCGATCTTAGAAATTTGGTGCGCGAAGCCGATGTCCAGATCTACGCCATAGGGATCTTTGATCCGGTAGACATGAGGTCGCGAACACCTGAGGAGACTAATGGTCCGGAACTGCTCCAGGAAGTAACAACGCAGACGGGCGGGCGCCTGTTTGAGGTCAACAACATAAACCAGATGCCCAAATTTGCCTGGGAACTCAGCCGGGCGATACGTTCTCAATACTTGCTTGGGTACGCACCTAATTTTCCGAGGCATGATGGAAAGTACCACCGTGTAGAGGTGAAACTTGTACAACCCAAAGGTTCTCCGAACCTAAAAGCCTCCTGGAGGCGCGGCTATTATTCGCTGGCCGAGTGACCACTACTGCGCGGAACACCGCTGAGTAACGCTGCCAGCCGGACTTGCCGGCGTCACCTGCGAAGAGGTGACCATCCTACAGCGGCCTTCACCTCGCACTCAATAATCGGGCGCATGGAATCGAGTGCCGCGAGTGCGTTGCGGTTTCGAAAATGTCGCGATCGGGCCATATGCAGCATCTTCCTAAGCGGGGAGGAACATCCATGTCGCTTTCGAAACGATCTTTCGCTGAGTTCATTGGAACGTTCTGGCTGGTTTTTGGCGGATGCGGCGCCGCCGTGCTCGCAGCCGCTTTTCCAGGATTGGGGATCGGATTCGCCGGAGTCGCGTTGGCCTTTGGCCTCACGGTGCTTACGATGGCGTTTGCCATAGGGCACATCTCGGGATGCCACCTCAATCCCGCGGTTTCCGTAGGGCTGGTGGTGGCGCGACGCTTCCCGGCTACGGAACTGCCGGTCTACGTAATCGCGCAAGTGCTGGGAGGCATCGCCGGCTCGGCAGTCTTGTACTTTATCGCAAGCGGGAAAGAAGGATTCAGCCTGGCGAACGGTTTTGCCGCCAACGGCTACGCCGAGCATTCTCCGGGAGGCTACGCATTGGGAGCGTGCCTGGCGGCTGAAATCGTGCTGACCTTTATGTTCCTGATTATCATTCTTGGCGCGACGGACAAAAGGGCGCACAAGGGGTTTGCTCCGATCGCCATCGGGCTAGGCCTTACTTTGATCCACTTGATCGGAATACCAGTGACGAATACATCGGTTAATCCGGCGCGCAGTACGGCTCCGGCAATTTTCGTGGGCGGATGGGCCTTGCAGCAATTGTGGCTATTTTGGGTGGCGCCCATCGTGGGGGCTGCGTTGGCGGGAGCAGTATACAAAGTGTTTGAGACCCAGCCTGAACCGTCGGTACGGGAAGCGCTAACTGGCCGCTTAAGAGCGACCGGGGTAAACACTCAGGAGGAAACCTCGACGATAAGGTAGTCAGCACTCCGTCGCAGCTATCAAGCCCGTGAGTCTACTGGAATCTCACACAGAGGTTGCTCCGGAGGCCGCTTGAATTAGCGCACTCGGCAAATTCTGAGTTCGGTCTCGCGTGAGGTCCACGCGAGTCCGGTCTTCCACACGCTGCCACTAGAGCAAAAGCAGTCGCCGGTAATCCAAAAAAACTAGCGCCTGCAGCATCTGAAGCTCATCGCTACTCGCAGACCGATCTAGAGCGCGAGAGCGTTGCATCGAGCGGCACACTCTGGAGATTTGAGATGTACGTTGTACTTCCATCGATAGCAGTTATTTTGTTTGTAACTGTGCCTGCAATCCATTCGGCAACCCCGTCGACGGTGGATCCCGAACAGAAGTCCTGCGAGATCTGGGGACAGGTTGCCGGATCTTCGCGCTTGCTTCAAGAAGGCTTAGGCATTGAACTTGTGGGTCTGGACGGCGCTGTCAAACAAAGGACTCACATCCTGACGAACGGGAATTTCGATTTCAAGCCCGCACCAGCCGGCTACTATCAATTCCGAGTAACTGATGTATTCCGGAAAGGTCATTTATCAACAAACGAAATCGCTGGGCGGTGAGGATAACTTTGTATTTCTGGTTGTGCCGGATCCCAGAGTGCGGCAGGCTGCTAAAGATACCGTTTCGCTTTCCGCGCTACAGCATAAGACGCCGAGGCGCGCCTGGGATGCCTTTCGGGCGGCGCAAAAGGCCAACGCCTCGGGCGACACCGAGTTGTCCGTCCAGCGCTTGCACGAAGCCCTTGTCATTGATCCGGATTTTCCCGAGGCTCACAGTGACCTGGCGGCCATCTACGCAAAGATGGATCGCCTCGATGAGGCTCTGGAACACGCCGAAACAGCCTTCAAATTGAATCCCCAACTGCCGGAAGCCGGATGCAATTTCGCCTTGTTATTAGTGAGCTTGAAGCGCTATCCGGAGGCGGAAACTGCGGCCCGCCATATGCTCGGCGGTGGATATTATGTTTCGGTACTGCACAGCGTGCTCGCAATCAGCCTGATCGAACAGCGAAAAGACATCAATGAAGCGCTTGAATATCTAAAACAAGCGGTCACAGAATTACCTTTTGTCAGACTGCTGGCCGCGCATGCCCTTGCGGAAATTGGCCGGCGCGACCTCGCGGCAATCCAAGTAAAGGAATATCTTCGGTCGTCAGCTCACGACTGCGAGCGCCCGGCTTTGGAGGCTTGGCTCACCTCCGTTCAAGCGCTACTGACATCCGATAAGTGACATCCGCGAGGCGCGACACGAGTCCCTCTACATGTTGCGCGAGTTCCTCAAAAGTGAAACCCGATCTCAGCAGTAATCGCGCGCGGCGTTACGTAATGCGTGCCGCTGAAAGTTGAAAGAAAGTTATAGAGTGCCACTTTGTTCGTCAGGTTTATCACTGAGACACGCAGGCTCCATTTGTAGCGGGATCCACGGAAGAGATCATCATCACCCACGGCGATGTCAAACAGGCTCCGAGGTTGAATCCGGGGAGGATTATGGTCGGGATTTTCGGTCCCGGGCGACGGTATTTGCACGAGTGTTGAGCCGTAGCGCGATGGCGAACACGTAGTGAGCGGTGTTGTCAACGTTGGTACTTGGTTCCCGCAAAACAATCCGGCTTGCAGTTGCTGATCCCCAGTCAGCCCGGTGAGATCCACTGGGGTAGTTGCGTTGACTGCAAATGGCACCGCCCCCGCTACCAGGCCGCTGTCATACCGCCAGTTGAAGCCGATCCAAGGTCCTCGCTTGCCGCGCTGATACTGCACGTGCGTCGTCTGGTTAAATGTTTCATCGTGATCGATCCGGAAGACGCCCCCGCCTTGTCCTACTGTGACACCAAGACCACTGGTTTGCGGGGGGAAGAATCGGGCTGCCACGCTCGAGAGGACCACCAATGCCGTAAAACCGTGAAACTCAGGCACGCTGACGCGCCCCAGGGATCCGGGAATTTTGGAGTTGTGCCATCCGATTGGAAACGTAATCGGCGTCGCCGCTAGAACACTGAAATCGTAGGCGTTGTGTGTATACTTCCAAATGTATTCGCCACTGATAACAATGTAGCGCCCAAATGCCTGCTGGAAGCCAGCGTGGAATTCATTGCGATAGCCCGGGGTGTTGGGGGCCGGAACGCAAGGGATGAGATCGGCAATGACCTGATACTGGCATCCGTTGCTGGCAAGCACCAGGTTTTCATTAAAGGGCGTCTCCAGGATTCGTGCGTAAGAAACACGTAGAACCGTACTGCTCTGCTTGATGTTGTAGGCAGCCCCAAGGCGAGGCTCCGCCTGCCGCCCAATGGTGAGACCGTTGTAGAGGTCGCCTCGTAGTCCGAGGTTGAAGGACCAGTCGCCCTTCGTGATCAGGTCTTGAATATAAAGAGCGAGCTCTTTCACATCCGTGTGGCCGTGGAACAAATAGGATGTGCTTGTGGGTGTCGAGCAGTTGTCGGCCGGAGCGGGGTTGGGCCTCGTCAAATCATAACAGCCTAAAAGCGGTATGAACGGATTGACGGCGTTCGGATTTGTGGCAATGTTGGGCTGCAAACCAGCTCCAGCGCACTGTGTCGTATCGGTGAAGCCAGGTACGGGGCTGCCATTGGCATTCAGGCACGGTGCGTTGAGTGTAGGATCGACTATGCCGAGCCCGAAATTCTCTGTCAGAAACGTTTGTTGATAGGTGACTCCCGCCTTGATGTTGTGAATGCCCTTCGCGTAGGAAACATCCGAACGGATCCCTATATTGGCGAGCGTTCGATGCTGAGCTACCGTCTCCTGCTGGAGGTTGGGTGGACCGAGATCTGCGAAGGGATTTCGGCTGGGGTAGTAGTTGTAATCATCGCGCCGCACAAAGGCGCCTAACGTAAACAGCATATAGGGACTCATCACGCGCGTCCACGCCGGGGCAACGTTAAAGGTTTCTATCTTTGAGCGCTGGTCCGTGGGACCAACTGGATTGCCATCCGGTCCGATGACTCCAAGGTTCAGATTGTCGAACGAATTCGGCGTTTGAAACCAGGAGCGCGTGTAGCCGAGGTTCAGGTGAATGGTGTCTTCGGTGGAAAGTTGACTATCCACGCGGTCAAACACATTTTCTTCATTGCCTTTCGCATGCATTACGGTGAACTCCGGCGCGTCGAGATAACGGCCGCTGTTTAATCCGTTGGCTGAAAGGAAGTTTCCCCACTTCTCCCCTCCGTACGCGAGGTCGAAACCGATATTAGAGGTGCCAAACGAGCCATAAGAGGTCCTGATGCTGCCATGGGGCGTCGTAACGCCTTGTCCGGAGCGCGTCGTGACCTTGATTACAAGACTCGTCTTGTCTCCAAACTCGGCAGGGGGCGCTCCGGAAATCACCTCCATCGACTCAATCGAATCGACGGGAATCTGATTCGAAAACACTTTGCTTTGCTGGTCGGTGATGGGCTGGCCGTCCACCGAAAACGAATTCTCCGCGTGGTCTCCCAATCCATGGAAAAGGCCATTTGAATCGGCGGCCACTCCGGGCGTCGTAAGTGTAACCAGTGAGCTGACCGACGACGATTGACTCTCGAGAGGAAGTTTGTCGAACAATGCTCGGTCTATGTCGCTGTGAAAGACGGGTGTGTTCTCCAGTAAATCTCCCGCCGTAACGGTGACCGAGTTGGAAGCTCCGGACAGCGCCAAACTGATTTTGAGATCTATCGGCACCGCCGATCGCGCCTCCACGTCCTCGGCATAAGGTGCGAATCCCAACGCGGTGACGGTTAAGTGATATGGATTGAACGGCACGTTCGGGAAAGTGAACACGCCGGAGTTATTTGTGCTGGTGGATCGGCTGAAGCCGCTCACCAGGTTTCTAATTTCTACCTTGGCATCGAAAACTACCGCGCCGGTCGGGTCCATAACAGTGCCGCTGACGGACGTCGAACTGCCGCCGGACTGCGCGGGCACATTGAAACTGAGCCCGGCATAAAGAATGACTATAGATGCCGCCCGAAGCAGGCTGCTGTAAGCCGGCGCGGTTCCTGATAGGCAAGTACTCCATTGCATAGGGTGGATCTATGATGCACTCGGGGCATCGATGAGTTGGAATATTTCGGCAGACCTTGATCGCGCAAACGCAACACCATCGCGATGCAGCTCTCGATTTATCGGACAAATCTTTTGCGTCTTCCCGCTGCCAGGCTCATCATTGCTTCGCAGACAGGATTGGCAGTACGCATTGTTTAGACTCATCCTTCCAATGACGAGCATCGAGGAGGTTTTCGCGTTTGAAGGTTGAGCGCAAATCCCTGTCATTGCTGCATGCCAAGCAAAGACATCTGCCCAGGCATGGCACCGTTCTGAGGATTCGATGCTCCGACTACGATCTTTTTCAGCCCGCTATGGGCTCTCGTTGGCTGTTACGGCCTTGGCATCGCTCCTTTACTTTCTCGCTGGGCCTCCGGTATTGGATTCCGACGTGCGGTATTTCGGGTTCGTTCTGGCCGTGCTCGTAGCTGCACTGCTGGCCGGGCTGGGTCCGGGCTTGCTGGCTACGGTCTTGTCCGCTTGTGCCAGCGCGTACCTGCTTCTCCAACCGGTTTACTCGTTTGAGATCACATCTCAGGCCCAATTGTCGCGGTTGATCCTGTTTAGCGGCGAGGGCGTTTTACTCAGCTTCGTCGGCCACGTTCTCCGTGACGCTGACACCGCCGAGGCCGGCCGGTCGCGCAGCATGCGTTACCTTTCGGTGTTGCTCTTTGTTTCTACTGCCACTTGCCTGAAGCTGTTAGCTTTTGGCGACTTGGAACGCGCGCTTCCTTTCACATTCTATTATGCAGCAATTGCTGCCAGCGCTTGGGTGGGTGGGTTGGGCCCGGGACTGGCGGCAACGCTGCTATCGAGTCTGACCGCAAGATTTTTCTTCCTGCTTCCACGTCACTCGCTCATGGCCGTCTCGCAGCTTAACGCGGAACGGTTGGGTTTGTTCTTGTTAGAAGGGATTCTGATCTCAGCGTTGAGCGCGATGTACCCGCGAGCGCGCCGCCTCGCCGATCAAGCGATCGAACAGATGCGCCAGTATTCGCAGCGCATGCAGAGAAGTATGCAAGACATCCGAGCACTCCGGCTGACCAGCAAAGATCTCATTTGGGAGTGGGATCCAGCGTCAAACCGCGTCACCTTTGGAGCAACGGAAGCAGAACGAACGGAGACGTCGATTGCGAGCATGAGTCTCTCATCCTGGCTTCAGCGGATCCATCCGGAAGATCGTTCCGCGGTAGCGAACAGTCTCAATTCCGCTTTGAGGGAACATCGCGATGAGTGGGTGTTTGAGTACCGGAAGCTTCAACCCAACGGGAAGTCCACCTACAACTCCGATCATGCTTACATTATCAGAAATGTCGGCGGGAACCCCATCCGTGTCGTGGGACGCAGCGCGGACGTCACCGAAGCAAAACGCGTAGCCCATGCTTCCGGCATGGAACGACGCTATCGAGCGTTGTTTGAACAGAGCCCGCTGGCCATCCTGGTAACCGATGAGGGATTGCATGTGACTAGTGCAAACCGCGCCGCGAGTGATGTTTTGGGATATGGTAGCAGCGAACTAAAAGAGATGCGCGTGGAAACATTGTTCCAACCGCGAAGGCGCGATGCGGTCATGGAGGCCCTCCTGGGCATGCCGAGCAACAATCGCTCTTCGATTGCGTTTCAGGAGCAGTGTGTGCATGCAAGCGGCAAGCCTTTCGAAGCCAAGATCAACGCCGGCGTCATCTCCCATGCTGAGGACGGATCAACCGGTTGGGTGATCATGATCGAGGAATTACCGTCCGGCGCTTAGCCCCGGCTCCATCTCTCCAGGGCAGGAGGAGCGACTTCTCAGCCGCTCAACTGGATTCGACGGCCATGCTGGCCTTAGTTGGCACAACACACAGAGCTTTCTGCGACCTGTAACCCCTTCCCTCTTTACACTCGCTCCGACCCGAACGTATACTCGCTGACGTATAAGTATTCTAAATTTGGAAGAAAGCATACTAGGCTGGGTTTAGGCTATCCGGCCGGAGGTCTGTCAATCTATGCGGTTCCGGTGCGTTGGACGTCTTCTAATACCCCCTGTGCTGCATACCTTGCTAGTAACAGCGCTCGGGCTGCCAGCCTTCTGCCAAGACGCACCCCAGGTGAATATCGCTCCGCGGTTCCGCCCATCCGCAGAAGGGAGGGTGCCCTCCATTCGCTTAGATATCAAGATGGTGATGATTCCTACGAACGTTACCGATCAACACGACCAGCCCATCCTGAACCTGCATAAAGAAGACTTCCGTTTGTTTGAAGACTCGACCGAACAAAAGATCGAGTCCTTTTCCATCGATCAGGCCCCAGTTTCTCTTGGAATCGTGTTCGATGCGAGCGGTAGCATGCGAAACAGGATTGATAAATCCTTTAGCGCCGTCGAGCAGTTCTTAAAAACCAGCCTGCCAGGAGATGAATTCTTTCTTGTCCAGTTCGCTGATGTGGCGAGTGTCCTGATTCCCTTCACACGCGATCCAGACGAGATCACCAGCAACCTTGGCTTGATTCGACCGCAAGGTTGGACCGCTATGTTTGATGCGATCTACCTCGCCGTGAACCAAATGAGACACGCCAAGAACCCGAGAAAGGCACTTCTGATTCTATCGGACGGTGGCGACAACAACAGCCGCTATAGTGACGGGGAGGTCATTAATCTCTTAAGAGAGGCGGACGTTCAACTCTTCGCGATCGGCCTCTTCGATGACGCCCACTTTCTCAAGAAAGCGGCGGCAGAGACGGGCGGGGCCGTGGTGGCTGTTCATAACCTGAATGACCTGTCCGATGCTGTTGACAAACTGAGCACTCAGGTTCGGAGCCAGTACGTTCTTGGCTACTATCCGGCTCAGGCCCCGAACGACGGAAAGTTCCACAAAGTGAAGGTCATGCTTAACCAAGCTGCGGGCAGTCTTAAACTGCACACATCCTGGCGCCATGGCTATTACGCGCCTTATTGATAGTTGAACAAGTTCTTCCTGTTCTAGAGGATCGAACTCCTGCTGTAGGCGATGTCCATGGCTCAAGGATGCCGGGGGGTTGCATGGCGGGTCGCTGGCAGAATCAGACAATATTGGACGTAGAGTGTGGACTTGATAGCATTCCTTGAGCCCAGTGTCTGGCATCGAAATGTTTGATGCTATTATCCGCCCGACGGTTTTACAATTTGTTGACGTTTGCCGACGGGAACGGCGGTGCCGGAGCAGCATAGATCGAAGTCGAGAAAATAGCTGCCAATCATGTGACAGATAACGGCATGCGCGTCTTCCAAGGTATCGGCTTGTGTTGATTCGACGTGAATCGTGATATCGGCTAGGATACTCACCTTGCCGCCATCCGAACCGGTAAGGGCAACCGTTCGACACCCGATGGATGCGCCATATTCCAGAGCTCGCAGGATACATTGTGAGTCGCTAGAGGCGCTAATTGCAACCACGACGTCCCCGGCTCTGCGAAGTTCTTAAGCTGTTCAACAATCAGGCGGTCTTTGCTTATATGTTCGCTAGCCGATTCTGATTCCGGAGAGCCGTTGCCGAGCGCTAAGATGCGAAAGCGCGCCGCCTGATCGAAGATAGACTGCATCAGCATGTTACTTAAGACTCTCGACGCCGTTGAAGCACTTCCCGTACTGCCGCAGACAAAGATATTGCCGCGCCGCGCCCGCGTCTGCTTGAACAACTCTATGACCTCGCATAACCTCGTCTATATCGATGCTCTCGACCGCACTTATGATGTCCGCTTTATATCGTTCAAGGAAATTCATAAATATACAAACACGTCGGGCGTGGGAAATGCGCCAGAGCAGAAGTAGATGCCGCTATTCGCTCACGTTCCACGCCTCGATCGCTGCAATCGGAGATGAACAATAGCACGACTTGTTGTAGTTTCTTCTGTCCCATGGAGCTGCATTCGATTGCTGCAGGCGCTATTTGATTGGAAGAGTCGGCGGGACTCACCTTCAGTGGCTCAGTAGCTAGCTACGTCGAAAAGGCGGACGCTGGTATGTGGCGCGGAAAAGCTGTAAGCCCCTTGAAATAGACCCGGCCCGACTCCGGCGATCAACGTTAGTGGAACGCCAAGTTGAAAGGAGGACTCATGATTCCATTGGTCCTCGCGGCGATGTTCCTCGGCCTTGTAACCACGGCGTCCGGTCAACGCCGAGGCCAGTCCTGGTCACCGGGCGGATACGGCAGCATTGCTTATCCTGGTATCGGCCATGCTCCCGCCACGCCTGCAGGTGGCGCCGCCTGGCCCAATCTTTTTGGAAGACCGGTGTCCGCAGCGCGGCCGAGCACCGCAACTCCAGGTGAGATCGTCATTTTACCTTTTCCGGTGTACGATAACAGCAACCTGGACGAGGAATCTGGAACGTACTTGCCGGCAGATGGAAACCCGGCACAGGCAAATACAAATCTCGATCGATCGGCCCCCAGTGGTTATCAACCAGAACTTTGCGTCTCCACATGGATGATTCTCGGTTTGCGAATCACTATCCAGCGACTGGACGGGAATTCGGGCCGCCTGTGCCTCGGAATCCTGCGAACTCGTGTGCGAGTGATGGTCAAGGTACCTCGAATAGAGTGGATAATGACGGTAAGCCAACGATCTACCTCATCGCGTTCAAGGATCACCGCGTCGTGGAGGCACTCGGCTATTGGATAGAAGGAACAATGCTTCACTATGTCAGTGTCGAGTACGCCTTGAATCACGCCAGTATTTCGCTGATCGATTCTGATCTTTCGCGACGTCTGAACCACGAACGCGGCATCGAGTTCACATCACCGGCCTGGAGTAGGTCGTCAACCTGTCTAGTGGCCAGGAACTGTTCGACGGCTGGCTTCCATGATCAAAACTACGGCGAAATCGCTGTCTGACCAATCCTTCAGGAATCCGACTAACTCCACGCTGGCGATTTCCGATGCACTCCGATTGCTCGGAAAGGTCCCTTTCGAATACCCGTACCAAGTTACCTTCCCACCTCGCTTCAATCATTCCCGCGGCGTTGGGCTCCGAGAGGGGGATCAGTATAGTGCCGCAATTGAGGCACTGAAAACGTTCGCTAGTGCCGCAGAGAATCACGGCCGTGAATGAGCTTTTGATGCGATATGCTGGCATGGCAGTATTTGTCGGCAATTACATTTCAGACTGCACTATTGCGATCCGGCAGGCGAGTCAGCCGGCTTGGACGAGTACGGGCCGTAATGGGTTTTGCGAGGTGGGAAGATGCAAGCTTTCGAGCGATGGATCCGAAATTTTTGCGATGCTTGACTCGAAACAATCATGCCGTGTGACAACTTTGGGATTTCCGGATGGCGCGTAACATTTGGCTTGACTTTAGCGCCTGTCCGAATATACTGGAACCGAATTCCGGAGGGTTCGACGCTCGGGGATGAGCTGGGCATGAGACGAGGCCGAATACTCATGGTCGACGACGATGCTACGTTACGTCGTGTCACTCAGGTACATCTCGCGAAGATGGGATATCCGACCGTAACCGCCGCTGACGCGACTGAAGCACTCGAGATCCTGAAGCAGGAGCCCCGGGACCTGGTTATCACCGACCTCTACCTTCCTGGGATGTCCGGCTTGGAACTGCTGAAAAGTGTCCGAGCCCAGTATCCCGAAACCGAGGTGGTGTTAATCACGGCCTACGCAAACGTCGCAACTGCCGTAGACGCTATGAAGTCTGGTGCGTACGATTACATCACCAAACCGGTCCACTTGTACCGAGCTAGGTTCCGTCGTGGAGCGAGCTTTAGAGCGGGTCCATCTTATCGAGGAACTTCAAGTATTGCGTAAGGGCCTCTCTGACAAGTATGGTTTCGAAAATATCGTCGGTCAGTCCCAAGCGCTGCTGTTTGTTCTGGATCAGGTAGCGCGCGTCGCACCAACTGATGCCACGGTACTGATCCTAGGGGAGACCGGAACCGGGAAAGAAGTGCTGGCCAAGGCCGTGCACCGAAACAGTCTCCGTCGGGAGCGGCCATTCGTCACTATTAATTGTGGTGCGATTCCAGCCGAGCTGCTACAGTCCGAACTCTTTGGTCACCTCAGAGGCTCGTTTACCGGCGCTACTACCCACAAAAGAGGAAAGATCGAAATTGCCGATACCGGCACTCTCTTTCTAGACGAGATTGGTGAGTTGCCACTGGAGCTACAGACGCAATTGCTCCGCATGATCCAGGAGCGCGAGATCGAGAAAATTGGCGCACTATACCCTACAAAAGTAGACGTGCGCATCATTGCGGCGGCAAATCGCGATCTCCAGGCGATGGCGGCAAGTGGAAGCTTTAGGGAAGACCTGTACTACCGTCTCTCAGTGGTCCCCATCGAACTCCCCCCTCTGCGAAATCGAGCCGAGGACATTCCCCTATTCGTTCAGCACTTCTTTGACACTTCCAAACAAAGACACGGAAGGCCGGATCTGACCCTTCCGCCGCTTCTCATTCCGTACTTCAATGCTTACACGTGGCCCGGAAATGTGCGGCAACTCGAGAACGTCATCGAACGCATGGTCGTCCTCAGTGCTGGCGACCAAATTACCCTGAACGACCTGCCGGAGCTTCTTGCGCCCGGCCACGCGGGTGTATTCCCATTCCAAGCCGCCTGGTTCTGCCGAGGGAATTAAATCTACAGGCAGTTGAAAGGGATTTAATCATCCGAGCCCTCAATCAATTCGGTTGGAATCAGAGCCGTGCAGCGAACTACTTGGGCATCACGCGGAAGACTCTTATGTACCGCATGATAAAATATGGAATCCAGAAACAAAGGCCCGAATCTGCAGCTTCATGAGAAATGAACTCGTGAGCAAATGGTCTCAGGCACATGCGACCGAGTTCGGGGTTCCCAAACAAGATGTCACGTGTTTGCGCGCCTGCCTCGCAAATGTAAGCGGCTGCATCCCCGCCCCCGATCGTACGGTATCGTGGGTTCAACGTCGCGCCTTCAGCTTGCTCGTCGCGCTAGGAAGTTCTACTTGGCTCTAAATAGCAACTTCTTCGTGTGGCGTGAAACCAGGCTACAAAAGGGGAACGTGGCTGTTTACACGTGCTATACTGGGTCTTTGCCGATACTCATTCAGTGGGAATATTTAACCGGTGAAGTTTGGCCTAAGCCGGACCCCTTTTCCGCCGCGTAAGTTCGTTCGTAAGTACGTCCAGTAGTACAATAGCAAAATTTTAAGAACAGGAAACAGTGGATGAAGTTTGTCATATCGTTTCTAACAATGGCTGCTCTCGCGCCCTGGTGCGGGTTTGCCTCGTCTCCGAACTTGGACTTCAATTTGCCGGATTTCGGCTCCTTCTTACCGCCAGTGCCAGCGCCGATGCCAGCGCCAACGTCTCCGCCGCCTCTCAAAGAGTTGGTGGATCCGCATGCGCTCATCCGCGAGGCTGCCACCAAGCACGGCGTCCCGGCCGCACTCGTGAAGAGCATCATGGCCGCGGAATCGAACTTCATCTCGGATGTTGTTTCACCAAAAGGTGCAATTGGGTTGATGCAACTGATGCCTGAGACGGCAATAGAGTTTGGTGCGGATCCGAAGGACCCCAAGCAGAACGTCGACGCTGGAGTGCAATACCTCCACTATCTGTTAGGCCGATATCAAAAGCACCGCAATGCACTCCCCCGCGTGATCGCTGCATATAACGCAGGCCCGGGCATGGTCGATCGCTACCACGGCATCCCTCCTTTTCGTGAAACCCGCCAGTACGTGGCTCGAGTGCTAGTTTCCTTCGCAGGTTTGAAAAGGAAGCGAGAGCTGCAACGCCTGTAGGACGGCCCCATGCGCAGCGCTAGGAAGCGAGATTAATTCCAGAATAGATAACTGCGGTTATCTTCTTCTCTTGGCCACAAAGTCATCGAGCTCTTCTCGTCCGGAATCTGATTAAGCCGTTGCCCACAGCGGCAGCGGGCTTTTACTTCGCGCTGCGAGAGCCCTCTAGAAGTTGGGCTCTATGTTGCAATTGGCAGCCAGATTGCGAGCCTTTATGAGCGGGATAAATGGATTGTCACTGAGCTTCACCAGCCGCGACGGCTGTGAACTTACCTGTTCTATTACCGGTGAGGCGCCCTTGATCAAGGCTTCCGCGGGAATGCGATAACCGTTCCCGGTTCCGCGGGACACATAGAATCCGGGGGTTTCCAAGTCTTCCCAAGACACCTCGGGATGCGACGGTTTCCTCCGTTCGGTCGTTTGGTTTTCCATACGTAGCATTCTCCTTTACTTAAGACTTCAAAGCGTCAAGCCCTGGTCCCTCCGCTCCCGCCTGGCAATTGGATGCGTAGGCACGAACGGACCCATCAAGGCATTCGGGAAAGCGATTCTACTTCTGGACTCGCCGACGCATTAAATTTCTACCAGAAAGGTCAGGCTGCTACGTATGGAACATCTCTTGCACGGATAGGATCGTTCAAACTGATGGATGATGCCGGTGCGTTATAAGTCGATACAAGGCCAGCAGCAGAATGGCTCCGAGTACTGACATGATCCATCCGGCGCGTTGGCCGGATGCATACAGTCCGAGCATTCTGCCTATGAAGCCCGCGACCAGCGCGCCAGCAACTCCGAGCAGCATGGTAACGAAAATACCGCCGGGATCTTTCCCTGGCATGATGAGTTTCGCTAGTGCGCCGACAAGTAGCCCAATCACTAACATCCAAATAAACGCGAACATAAATGCCTCCATTACTTTAGGCTGCAAGTCCTCCGATTGTGAATCTGCAATCCTTACGCGGTCTTCTTCCCCCCGGGCACGAGCGGCATGCGCTCCACTAGGACTTCCTGATGGCGAATCGTGTCGTGCACCGTTTGCGTTCGGTCCGAACCTTGCTTGCGGATCACAACCTCCTCGATGAGGTGGGCGGTCTTATTCACCACGGCTTCCTCCATGGTGTCCGTAACTTCGATTGTCTTGTCCGACCAGTCCGTGTCTGTCACATTGGCAGGGTTGGAAATCGCGTGTCGTATCACTTCCACGTGTTCTTCGTGAAGCGTGATGTTTGCGTCGACGGGCTTCTCTACGACAAATCGCCGGACACGGGTGTGCCCGGATTCAACTAGACGTTTCCCGACGTTTATTTGCTCTTCGGCCAAACGTAGCATCTCCTGATCCGCCGACTTGACCGGAGTGCGAGCCTCAGTCAGCAGCGATTGCCCCTGCCGAGCCGTAGGCCTTGGCCCGGTCTAGAACGTCGACTGGCTTATGGCGATCCAACAGACTCATGACGGTGGGAGCGTGTGATTCGGGCACGCGAACCACAACGATGACGCATCCTTCCTTGAAGGAACTGCCCAGCACAGCCGCCTCATCATGTTCGAGATCGCGGCCAAAGAGACGCTTCCAAATACCTGGCTCGTGCAATCCGGCCTTCTCCGCCTCACCTTCGTTGCGGATGACACTGATGTCGCCGGTACGATAGCCTGCGGATACTAGGCTTGTCAAGGCGGCGCTCGCGTTTTGTTCCGTATCGTAAACTGCTACAACTTTTTCGTACGACATATAGACCTTTCTTATATTGACCTTTCTTCTTGCTTAACTCTCTACTTAATCGCTTTCACCGAAACTCGCCGAGTCCTTAGAACTCGGCGACTCAGACTACTTTTGTGTCAACCGGATCGAGGCTCGGCGGTTTCTGGCCCTACCCTCCGCAGTGGCGTTATCCGCCACTGGAGACTGCTCGCCATATCCCTGCGCTTCCAGACGATCTGGGGAAATGCCAAGCGCGACTAACCGGGCCATAACTGCGTTCGCACGGTCTTGCGAGAGTTTCAGATTGTGTTGCGAATTGCCGCGATTGTCGCTGAAGCCGCCAATCTGAACGTGCACATTTGGGTACGCTTTGAGGACAGCTGCGATATTCCCCAATTGTCCTTGAGATCCGGGCCCCAGAGTCGCCGAATCGGTGTTGAATGAGAGGCGGTCGAAGTCGAACCACGTCGTCCCTCCGATGCCGTTGAACGGGCCTCGAATAGATGCGAGCAACCGCGCCGCAGCTCCGTTCGGAGGAATGTTCACAAAGATATTGCGTGGAACCGTTCGAATGACTACGCGATTCATTGGCGCTATTTGAATCACGGGATGTCGCGCCCGATAGCCCCAGTAGATGAGCACAGGAAGAAGCAAAGCTGGAATGAGCCACCACAAGCCCAGCGACTTTGTTGTCGGCTCTATTGTCGGTTCTATTGTTGGCTCTCGAAGGGCTTCGGCTTCTGGAATTGTTCCGAGCGCGATCGGCCGCGTACTTGGATTTACCATGGCCGGCGCGGCGTCGATCAACCTGGATACACCAGCGGGCATAAGGTCTTCGATGCCCTCACTTTCGCTAGCCAATACCCTACCGAGTCCTGCTGGGTTCATGCGATCGTTACGGACCAGCCGTCCTAGGCCGCTAATCATCATTGGCGCTGCTATGCTCATCAAGCCCGTAACGATACCCGGGCGTAGACCACTGGATCGTCCGATTGCGTCGATGATTGAAGACTGATTGCCGCCAAAGGCGAGAGATTGGAGCTTCTGTCCTGAGCTCAGAAGAGATGAGGTGATAGACGATGCGCGGCTCGGATCAGTGACAGCCCCCATCAGGTCGGACTCGTTGACATGCGAGGGCGCCTGCGAAACAAGTTTGAACAACTCGCTCAACCATGTCGTATCGCCGGCTTTATTGGCCAGCGCCCCAAGGAGACAGGCCGTTGACGACTCCAGGCCTTTGGATACGGCCTCCGTGGGTTGACCAAAACGTGATGCGATTTCGCTGACACTGCGAGAATCGAATGTACTCAAAAGCGAACTGACGACGGGCATAACACGTTACCTCTCGTTCTCGGTGGTCTCGATCCTCATCCAAGGCGGCGCCGCTGTTGAAAGAGCTCACGATTCTCTGTCTGGTACTAAAGATTCCCTGTCGTTCCAGAGGGGCTCAAATCTCGGGGTTGAGCATATCTTTTCGGAGGCCAAGAAGGAGCGCTGATTTGAATGCGAAGCACTCGACCGCACACCGAAACCATAGACGATCCGGACTCAGGCGAAAGAACAAATATCGCGATCACCCGATCGATTACCGCATCTACGCTTACAAGTACGGTATTGACAAGCCGGAGCTAGCGGCTTTATGGCCGTACTAAAGACAACAACGGCAAGCAGGCACGAGAATGGACCTAATAGCTCTCAAAGACAGAATCCTTTCAAAACTAGAGGCTAGTGTGGTCGCGGCTATGCAGATATTGATGATGTTAGTAGTTCTGGTCGCCACGTTCATTTTATTCCTGCTCTTACTCAAGCATCTGTTTACACAAGTTGTCCGGATCGAGTCTGTAGACGGATTACTGCCCACGTTGCAACAGTCCTTCGCGGGAGTATTGACAGTGGTGCTTGGTCTGGAGTTGTTGGAAACGCTGAATACCTATTTCACCGAACACCACGTACGATTGGAAGTGATTCTCGTCGTCGCGATAATTGCCATAGGCCGACACGTGATTCAGATTGACTTCGAGCATACCCCGGGCACGGTGCTGCTTGGAATTTCCGGCGTGATCTTAGCCCTCACTTTGGGCTATTTCCTCGTCAAGAAAGCTCAAGTCGCGGTTGCGCCGAAAGAATCGGCCCGAACGACAAGTGATACAAACGAATCGTGAACAGATTGCGGATCGATAACACAGCGATCTGGCCCTAGTCCCTCAGCCTGAAAAGGAAAGAGAGCGTTTTCCGTCTGGGGGCCAAAAGGCCGGCGCGACCGGTACCTGCCACCGCCCGGACAAAGCCGGCGGATGAATCACTTCAGTTTGAAACGGAAGGCCGGCTGGCGGAAATACCCACCGCAGCCGGCCGTCATTTCAGCCTCACCTCCGTCGCCCTCCGCGCTCTCTCGGCGAGGCTGAAACAACGATGGGAAACAGGCACTTTCTACTTTGCTTGTTTTGGGAACTTTCTATTTCGCGTCGACAGCAGGGAAAGGCTCAAAGCGAGGCATCAACAAATCGTGATAAAATTTTCAGCCGGTAGGCAACCGAGGAGGTTACACCGAAATGAGCAAGCGAACTTTCATGGCTGTTCTACGAAAGACCTTTGGGACAAGCATCGCGATCGCAGGCGCCCTGGCGGTCAGCGTGCCGTCCTCGGCCTTTGCTCAAGCAGGAGGCGCTGCCCCTGGAGCGCCAGCTCAGGAGGGCCCGGGTGGCCCGGGCGCCGGACCTGGTGGACCAGGTGGCGGCCGCGGAGGTCGATTCGGCGGGGGGCCGCGGTACACCCCTGCACCCGGTGCGAAGGACCTGAAAGCAGTCCTTTTCAACTGGGGCTGGTATATGGGCATGCTCCGAAGCAGCGAGGAACGAGACCTGCTCATGACACTCGAATACCAGGGCAAGGGCACCATTCAAGTGGACGGACAGCCGTGCACCGTAACGAAGTATCGAACCAGCATCAGCTACCAGACGTCAGGCGAGCGGATTCAGTACACGGGCACTCGGCCCAATGGCCAGGCGTGCTCCAATGTCGAAGTCCTCAGTGGTGCGTATACCTGGAACGAAGACATTCCTGGCGCTGAACTCGTCCCCGGTAAAGGCAAGGCGACGCCGATGCCCGCAACTGTAGAGGAACGGATGATTCGCCTCTGGGCAAGTCCGCAGGGTGCGTTCAAGGGCGCGATGGCGGGGATAAGTGATCCACCGGAGATGGCGCCCAGGCCGCAAAGGGTACCGGCCGATGTCTCGATGGCAGGGAAGACCTCCGTCGTGTGGGAAGGCAATAAGCCCGTCGTGACGTTCCCGATTCCGGGCGTTCCCAACGCGATCGCTACCGCGACGCTCAACGACAAGTTCATGGCGGAGCGCGTGGTCGTGAAGCAGGGAGCGAAGACTTACGAGTTCACCTACAGCAACTATAAAGACTGGAACAATCCGCTGAATCCGGCGGAGGCGTTCTACGCCGGCAGGATGATCGAGAAACAGAACGGCGCCGTCGTCCGTGACATTACGACGACGCTGACGGAAACGGGACAGATGTATGTCGTGATGCCGGTTCCGGCAAGCGTCAAGGCGGCGATCACGCCAACGAATCAGCCTCCCAACTGGACCCTGAATGCAGACGCACCGCCGAGGCCGGCTGCAACCGCCGCCGTAACCCCGCGGCTGGCCGACGGACATCCGGATATGACAGGAAACTGGAGTCCCCCGCCTCTTGCAATTACGGGTAGTGGCAACCGTCGATGTGGACCAACGCAGGTGCCGGGGGGGGGAATCAACGTAGGCGTCGGCTGCACAACCGCGCAAGACAACTTCTGGGTGGATTATGAGTGGATCTCGCCTTCGCGGTTTGGGCCGAGTCATCCCATGTACAAACCCGAGTTTTGGGACAAGACTCAGGAACTCGATCAGTGGACGAACAAGTACGATCCAGTGATGACCTGTCAGCCGCTGGGACTCCCGCGGCAGGGTACCCCGAACCGCATTGTCCAGACGCCGACTGACGTCATCTTCTTCTACGGAGGTAGCAGTGATTACGGCGGCGGAAACTTCGAATACCGCGACATTCCGACCGACGGCCGAGAGCGCCAAAAGACGGTCGAAGACTTTTACTACGGGCTTCCGATCGGTAAATGGGAGGGCGACACGCTGGTGATCGATTCCACCAACTTCAACGATGCCACCTGGTTCGGACGCGGGGGTCTGCTTCATTCCGCCGACCTGCACATCGTTGAGAAGCTGACTCGGAAGGGCGATGAAATTGTTTACCAGATGACCATCGAGGACCCGGACGATCTCATCGAGCCATGGGTGATGCCGGACAGGATTCTGCGGGCGCGTCCGGGTCTGCCACAAATCATCCATGAGCGTGCGAATTGCGAGGTCTACGAGACCAAGGACATCACTAGTCAGTTTCGCCACTAACGGTTCTTTAGCTACCAGACCCGCGGCCCGTTTCGGAGTCTACTACTCCGGGACGGGCTGTTTTTTTGTCCGGCGAGATGCAAGAGAAGGCAGGATAGGTTCCCCAATGAGCAGGTTCTCCTCCCAAGGTTTGATTGCCACGAACTGCGGTCCATTGTCGGAGGTCATCCGCGGTTTCACTTCCGGATATCTTTCCTGTGCGCGCTGCCCGTCCCTTTCTTCGAAGGAAGGCCGTTCCACCGCAAGAGTAGGTTTTGCCGTCGGATGGAAACCCGGCGCAGCCAACTACAAATCCATCGCCGGAGTTCGGGCTGGGTCATTTCAAGGGGCTTACAGCTTCTCAAGAGACGTCGTCACCGTCCGGACCGAAGATTTCCGTCAGCGCGCCAACGTCGAGCAAATTGCAATTACATCCAGATCGTTAAGCTAACGCCGAGTTGCGATAGCGTCTATTCAGGTTTGCCCGCAATCCAATATCCTGGACGGGTTCGAACCACCAGGCCTCGACGCTTGACGGCTACCCGGATTTCGTGAAATCCGGCCTGATTGAGGTTGTTCGGCGAGTAACTGAGCACGTATTGAGTGTGGAGGTCCTCGGTGAGGTTCTGGAGCGCTTTGTCCAGACTCCTCTGACCATGGAAGGAATATCCTTCGCCCCCCGTGGAGCGCGTGAACGCCTCGAGGGTATTGTCGCGAATCTGATCTTCAACCGCGTGGAAGCCGTTCGCCACCAGCGGGGCCCAGTTACCGAGATAGTAGTTTTGGGAGACATTGGTAGGCGTTACTGGCGAGTTGTTCGGGAAGCTTTGGCCGACGGCCGGGATAGGCGGAGGAGGTTGCGGCTTGGGTTCCGAAGTCAGTTCTGCGGCCGCCGTCGAAACATTGAGCGAATAGATGGTGACGTTGGCCAACTGGGCTTCCAGCAGTGCTTCACGTAAGCTCGCGTGGCTGCCCTTATCCCACTTTTCGGCTACAACTAGGACGATCCGACGCCGGTCTCGTGGCGCGCTTCGAAGCATGCGCACAGATTCCATCACGGCATCGATGGTCGCGTGGCTATAGCTTCCCGTTCTTAGTTCATTTATCGCCTGACAAACTTTGCCGCTGTCGGCGGTAAAGGCCTGCGCGATTTGGACGCGATCATCGAATCCAACCACGGCGATTTCTCCGTCTTGTCCAACCACCATGTCCGTCAGCACTGGACCAATCCGCTGAACTTTCGGCAGTAAACCCGTCATGTCGGCGCTTCGCTGAATCGCAACAACTAACGAGAAAGGCGCGGCCCTCATGTCAGCGGTAACCTTCTGCAACCTGTTGTTGTCGTAAACCTCGAAGTCCTGAACTTGAAGGTCGCTAACGAAGTTTCCGCTGTTCGCGCGCACGATTGCAGGTGTAACCACTACCGCAACACCGGTGGTAATCGTATCCGAAGGAGCCGATTTGGATGCATGCGTATCAGATGGACGCGTATCAGATGGATGCGTATCACCGGTTGATTGAGCCGCGCAGGCAACGGCAAACAGAAGTCCCGCGAAACTCACAACACTGTGAATCGAGCGCGCTCTCATAATGTTTTCCCTTCCATTTCGTGGGACCAGCCTCCCCTTAGCGCCGCTAGCTGCAAACGCAGCGCCAACGGGATCGAATGGAGAGTGCTTGATTTTGTGTGCCGCTTCGTCGACTACAATCTCGGCAACATGCCGACAGCGCTTCACAAGATCTCACCCTGGTATCTGCTTCCACCGCCAACTTAGATATGGCTTCCTTTGAGACCACGATCCTTTGTGTTACTCCATCACCAGCAGCATTGTTGAATGGAGTCTTCCGCATGGTTGATTCTCCTTCTAAAAACTGGAGCTTGAATGGCGGGCTCGCTAGCCTAGTCCTCTTCCTTGGGAACCGGCGTCCAAGATGAATCGGGGTTGAAACGTTCCATCTTCTTGAACTCGTCCAGGGTTTGGGGCCCAAGATCCTTCTCGTAGACTATGCCGTTATGGCTGACCATGAAGGTCCGCACACCCGTTACGTTGTACTCAGCGGGTGCGGCGACCAGCGCAAAGCCGCCGATCATGACTCCCTTCACCACAAAATCGATTTCACCGGGCGCCGCCGCCGGGCCTTGTCCTTTCAGGATCTTGAAAAAATACCCGTGGTAAGGTTCCGCGCCAGGGGCATAGCCTTGTTCAATTGCTCGGGCGATGTTTTCACCGATCGGACCGCCCCACGTGCCATCGGGGTTTTGCCACGCTAAGCCATCCTGCTTTCCCGGAGAGCTGATGATGCGTTGGGCATATTGGTTTACATCGTACCCAGTGCGCGGCTGAAGAGCATATTCATGTTGTGCTTCCACGTACCCGCGGCAAATTGCAATTGCATCCAGCTCGTTCGCGCCGATGCGACGAAACAGCAGTTCCTGCCGGCCGGCCTTGCTGTCGAAGAACCATTTGTCGCCCTTTTTCACCAGCGGTACAGGGAAGGGCCAGTCCTCATTTCCCACGAGAACGAACGCGCGATTCCCGCTCTTTGGGTCCACGGAAACCTTTGTCTTCTCGCGAGCCTCGGCGGCGAAATCAGCGGCACGCTTGCGGTCCTGCGCGAATTCACCGCTGAATGCGACGTCGTCACCGTCCGGACCTAAGATTTCCGTCAGCGCGGCGACGTCGAACTTTTCGGCTGCATTGACCAGCGCATCGGCAGCCTGTTGCGGTGTACCGAAGAGCTTGGCACCTGCCGATGACGCAGTGCGAGTCCGCGGAACCGTTCTGGCCGTCGATGGCTGAGCGGAGAAGAGGACCGTCGCGGACATGCATGCGCATGCCACCGCGCACAAGATGGAAACCTGTCTCCAAGATTTTCCGTTCGCAAGTGTCGATTTCATGACCGTGCTCCTGTGATTTCGATTCGCAGCACTCACCTGCGACGACCGCCGCCACCTCGGCGGCCTCCACCACCACGACCGCCGCCGCCGCGGGAACCTCCACCGCCACGACTGAAGCCGCCACCACCACGACTGAAGCCGCCGCCACCGCGACTGAAGCCGCCACCACCACGACTGAAGCCGCCTCCGCGAGACCTCATGCTGGAGGAGCCACGATTGCTGTTGCTGCGTGCGTTGGATCCATTGAATCCCCTGGAACCACCTCCGAAGGCATTCCGGTCACCTGCACCACCGCGCGAAAGATTACGGCCTCCGATGCGATCGGCTCCGCCCCCGCCAACGCCGGCGCGATTCGCGCTGCCAACCCGGCCAGCATTCCCCCCAAAGCTGCCTAAACCACCGACCGCGGCAGGCTTACTGTTGAGCCTTCCGCCCTGTCGAGCAATCTGTTGCCGGGCGCCGGCCTGGCGTTGGGCAATTGAATCACCGCGAGCAGTACCCCCAAACCGATCTGCCGTGGACCGGTCCGCATAAGGTGTGCCACCGCGATGTGCGGGGTTGTGGGCCCAGTTGCCGAGTCCGTTTTGAGCGGGGTAGAGTCGACGGCCGGTTACCACCAACGCCCCCGACACCTCCTACACCGCCAGGCTTGCCACACCACCCCCACCTACTCCGCCGACACCACCTACTCCGCCGGGCCTACCCACTCCACCGACTCCGCCCACACCGCCTACTCCGCCGACACCACCTACTCCGCCGGGCCTGCCCACTCCACCGACTCCGCCGACACCACCTACTCCGCCGGGCCTGCCCACTCCACCGACTCCGCCGACACCACCGGAGATGCTGCTGCGATTGAAGCTATTGAAGTGGTTGATATAAACATTGCCACCGCCCCAGCCGCAACCCCATCCGTAACCGCCGCCCCACCACGCTCCCATCAGCACTCCCGCGCCGAAGGCAAGCGCCGCGCCCGCCGCGTAGTAGCCAGGCGGATAGTAAAGAGGCGGATATGGATACGCCGGTTCACCGTATACAGCTGCCGGCTCATACGAAGGCACGTACACAACTTCCGGATTAGCTGGCTCGATCACGACCACGCTCTTGTTTTCAATTTCCTGCGTTTCCACAGTCTGCTGTTGCGTAGTATGCAAAGCGCCCTTGTCCTGCGCCTTCTTGCGCATGCGCTGAACGGCATCCATCACGTCGCTCTGCTTCGCAAGGAAGGCGTTGCCGAGATCAGTAGTCCACTGAATGTTGTCTCCCAAGATTTTCACGACTTCCGGTAGAGGGGCTAGCGCCTGAACGCTTGCATCCCAGGGTTGTTTCGCCGCTGCATCCGCGAGCTGTTTATCTTTCAGGTTCTTATTCGTCTCCAGCCATCGCTGGAGAAGTACGATTTCGAGCGGATATGTGGATGCCGCCAGGACCTGTGCCAGCAATGGATCTGGATAAAGCGCGATAGGCGCGACGAGAGAGTCCAATTGGTCAGCCGAAAGTTTGATGGACTGACCATTTGGCGGCGCCGGTGCTGGCGATTGCCATGCATAGGTCAGGTCCCCTGGCGCTAGAATGATTGCGCACAGAATCGCCACCCAAGATCTGCAGAGGGAAGCCTTCGCATCGAACTTCATACAGTACCTCGCTTTGTTTACCGGCTGTGGCGCGGGTGCGTCGATAAGCCGCTACGCAAGACTAGGGATGCGATTTGAGCAACGGAAGGTTTTTTTGCAGGTTACACAGCTGCGCGACGAACATCTGCTAGACACGGAAATAAAAGAGCCATCAATCGCGCGCCGAATCTGAAATTCGTGAATGCTTCTACGTGGCAAATGGCGATCTGGCAGCTCACGCCGTTTTCCCTCTCGTAAACCTAATGACGACCGAAGGAGCAACTTGTGAAGGAAGCAATGCGGAATCTGAACCAGTGTATGCATGTCCGTGGAGTTACTGGCCTGGCGCTCGCGTTTGTCTGTCTGAGTGCCCCAGCCGCGTTTGCACAGACCAAGAAACCTAATATCCTCGTCATCTTCGGCGACGACATCGGGCAGGCAAACATTAGCGCCTACGCCCACGGGCTGATGGGCTACAAGACGCCGAACATCGACCGCATCGCCAAGGAGGGCATAATGTTCACGGACTACTACGCCGAGAACAGCTGCACCGCAGGGCGATCCAGCTTCATCACCGGTCAGACACCGAAGCGCACCGGACTATCGAAGGTCGGCATCCCAGGTGCGCCTGTGGGCCTTCAGGCGCGCGACATCACCATCGCCCAAGCGTTGAAACCTCTGGGTTACGCTACCGGGCAGTTTGGCAAGAATCACTTGGGCGACAGGGATGAGTTCCTGCCAACCAACCACGGATTTGACGAGTTCTTCGGCAACCTCTACCACCTCAACGCGGAAGAGGAGCCCGAACGACCCTACTGGCCGAAGGACGACACCGAATACGTCAAAGCCAACTCGCCGCGCGGCGTCCTGCACTCGTTTGCTGGCGGCAAGATCGAGGACACTGGCCCGCTGACCCGCAAGCGAATGGAGACGATTGACGATGAGACCACGGCTGCCTGCATTGACTTCATCAACCGGCAATCCAAGGCCGGCAAACCATTCTTCGTCTGGATGAACACGACTCGAATGCACGTATTCACGCACGTGCGCGAATCGATGCGTGGCCAGAGCGGCATGCCCGGCAACGACTATGCCGACGGCATGATCGAGCATGACGGGGACGTCGGGAAGCTCCTAAAGGCACTGGATGGTCTCGGGATCACAAAGGATACGATCGTCGTTTACACAACCGACAATGGGCCCAACCAATTCAGCTGGCCGGACGCTGCAACGACACCGTTTCGCAGCGAGAAGGACTCAAATTGGGAAGGCGCCTTTCGCGTGCCGGCGATGGTCCGCTGGCCTGGCAAGATCCCGGCGGGCGAGGTCTACAACGGTATTGTCTCCGGCCTTGACTGGTTTCCCACGCTGCTGGCGGCTGCAGGAGATACGACGATCAAAGACCGCCTGCTCAAGGGTGCCCGCATCGGTGACCAGGACTTCAAGGTGCACCTCGATGGCTATGACCAGCTCGACTATTTGACTGGGAAAAACCCCAAGAGCGCGCGCAACGAGTTCGCCTACTTCAACGACGACGGCTTGCTGGTCGCCTTCCGTTACGGGGATTGGAAAGCTGTCTTTGCCGAGATGAAGTATCCCGGAGGTTTCGCCGTCTGGTATGAACCCTTTACGCCTTTGCGTATCCCCAAGCTCTACAACTTGCGCATGGACCCCTACGAGCGGGCCGACATCGTCTCCGACCAGTACGACAAATGGCGCGTCGACAACGCCTATCTAATGGGCTGGATGGTCCAGAAGGCCGCCCCATTCCTGGAGACGTTCGTCGATTATCCGCCATCCCAACCGCCAGCAAGCTTCACGATCGATCAGATCCAAAAGGACGTCGACAGTCAGATCGAAGAGTCCAGCAAGAAAGTCAGCAGTAAGAAATGAGCTGCGAGATCGTGAATCCTGTTTTTTTCGCGATAGATCGCGCGCAGAAATAATGACCGCCATACAACAATGGCTGCAACACACCGAGCGGTTTTGGGTGCGCAAAGTTTTGTTCCAGATTCACCTGTGGGTGGGAACAGGAATCGGTGTGTATATTGTGCTGATGAGCCTGACCGGCAGCATAATAGTTTTCCGCAACGAGCTGTCCGGGTGGTTCCCTATCGAGTGGCTCGTGAAGCTTCACGAGAACTTGCTGCTCGGAGCGAAAGGCCGTCTCGTGAACGGCATCGGTGCAATTGCCGTAACCACGGTCTGTTTGACAGGAGCCATGACGTGGTGGCCGGGGGTAAAGAATTGGCGTCGCAGCCTAAAAGTAAGCTGGGGATCACGTCCTGCGCGGTTCAATGGGGATGCACACAGGGCACTCGGAGTCTGGTGCTTCTTATTTATTCTAATGTGGGGAATCTCAGGTCTTTACTTTTCTTTTCCACAAGCATTCTACGCCCCTGCATCATTAGTTGATCCAGCCGACAAATACACCGACGCAATTCTATTCGGGCTCGCCCAGCTCCATTTCGGAAGGTTCGGTTGGTCGATAGAGGCGTTTTGGGCGCTCTTGGGACTTGTACCTGCCCTCCTGGCATTCACGGGCGCGTTCGTACGCTGCCGCAGGATGATCGACCACATTTCTCTAAGCGGACAGGATAATGGCAAAACGATCTTAATGAATCCACGGAACCGGAGGTGAATCGACGAAAATGTCATGTCGCGTTTACTCATCATCCTGCTCGGCGCCTTCGGTACCGCCCTAGCCCAAACGAACCCTTCTTCAACTCCCGGCGCAGAAGAACAGAAGGTGGTTCTAGCCGACGCCAGGGTGCATGCGCTGCAACACGAAAGCAGTCTTCCTGACTTCGTCTGTACACAAACCACTCGCCGCTTCGAAAGCGTCTCCGCGGACAACTGGCAGCCCATCGACGTCATCGTCGAGCGGCTCACATACTTCGACCACCGCGAAGCATACAAGGTAGTTACTCTAGACGGTCAGCCGACTAACATCGCACACGACCGGCTGAACAGGCACATCTTCCTCGGGAGAATTCGGTTCCCTCATGAAGGCGATCTTTTTGCCTGAAACAGAAACCGAGTTCGAGTGGCACGACTGGTCCACGCTTCGCGGCAAGACAATGCAAGTCTATGCGTACCGGGTTCGTGCCCTTCAGTCCAAATATCACATCGCGGTTCCGGAGAAATCGTTGGACTTCGTGGCCGCCTATCACGGATTCATCTTCATCGACAACAAGGACCACTTCGTATACCGCGTCACTCTTCACGCCGATGGGATTCCCTCGAATTTTCCGATCCAGGATGTGGAAATTGCACTCGACTATGATTACACCCGAATTGGAGAGGCGGACTACCTATTGCCGCTCCAGTTCGAGCTGTCGTCGCGTGAAGGCGATCGTTTGGTAAAGAACTATGTCGACTACGGCGACTATCAAAAGTTCCTGGCCGTCTCAGTCCTCACGTTCGGTGCGGCGGATGTCCAGAAATGAAGAACGGCAACTAACGTCGCCGCCCCTCTCCGGATTGGCCGCATAAACAGGTTGCTCAGCCGTTTGTTACCGTGCGGCCTCAAGCGTAGCGATGCCAATGTCCCCATCGGTCGTAATAGCCCCCGCGGTACGGATGGCCGTAACCTCGATACGGATGCCAGGCACCATTTCGATAGTAAAACCCCTTGGGGTAATATCTCGAATGGTAAGAGGATGCTTTTGCTTGGGAAATGCTCGAGCTCGGCACAGTGTATGCCGCTAGAACAAGACCAAGAATGGCAAGTTTCTTAAACATTTGGCCCTCCCTATGTAACTTGATGACGCACTGTTAGCACCGGTGCAAAACCTCCGTGCGTAAATCGGACGAGCGGAATCCCCATCAGCACCGCAGGCGGCGTCTTCTGCGGCCTCAAGCGTTAAACCAATCTGTTTCAGCGCTGAAACCTCTAAATCCCACGAGGGCGCGAGATAGTAAAGCGATCGGTCGCCGGGAAGCACCTAAGTCAGCACAGGCCTTAATGGGCCGAAACCGGAAACCAAGCCGGGGATCAATGAGCAGGCGTTTCGACAATGACCTGCTTGGTTTCAGGATTTCCATGTAAGAAGGAGTATCTCTTATGAATATGAAAGTAATTGCACGGGCGGCTTGCCTCTCCTGTTTTGCTTCCATGCTGTGCCTCGCAGGGGACTGGTCGGGATGGCTGGTCAGCGCCAAATGCTTTGCGAGTATGGACGCCAATCGCAACGACATCGAGAGGAGTTGGGACGCAAATCTGGTGGTCCGTTACTGTACGCCAGACAAGGATACGAAGTCTTTCGTAGTCATGCGGAACGATGACGCGCCCTTCAAATTCGATTCCGCAGGAAATGAAAAAGCGGCAGAACTCCCGTTGAGCCCCGGAAAACACTTCGTGTATTTCGTCAAGGTATCGACTGAAAAGATCGGGAACGCAGTTAAAGTGCAAAGAATTAGAATTGTCGCGCGTATACCTCGGGATGGACGCGGCGCACCTGGTTTGTGACGGGATGCTCACGCGGCGAACTAGATCTCCGAAGGATGCGGCTCCGTCCTGACCAACAAATGCCGTGATGACGTTGGCCGGGCATCGGCGATCCTTCATCAAGACCTTGACAGTTCAATGTTGTCGTAGGAGTCAAGTATGAATGCGTTCCCTGGGCACGGTCCGTCAAGCCGCATTGAATCAGGCCCATCACGGCGAAGCTTCCTTCGCAACACGACGAGGGGGACTATCGTGGCTGTCGGATCGGGATTAGGTATGAAATTCGCACTCCCCTCGCTCGCCTTAGCCCAGAATCCGTCAAGTCCCGACGCCGCGCTGCGGGAATTGATCGCTGGTAATCAGCGTTTCACCGCGGGCCGTCTCACTGCCCACGAGCACGATCTTGACATCCTGAAACAGCACACAATCGAGAAGCAAGAACCATTCGCTACGGTCCTTTCCTGCGCCGATTCCCGCGTGCCGGTAGAGTTGATCTTCGATCAGAGTATTGGACATATCTTTGTCACCCGGATCGCCGGCAACTTTATTACGCCGGAAGTCATTGCGAGTATCGAATATGGCGCCGCCGTGCTCGGCACCAAGGTGATTTTGGTAATGGGTCACAGCGGATGCGGTGCGGTGAAGGCGGCGATCCAAGCCAAAGAAGTTCCGGGACAAATCAGTGCGCTTTATTCGCATATTCAGCCGGCGGTCGACCAAGCCGGTCCGAACCTCGAAGCGGCGATAAGAGCGAACGCCCAGATCCAGGCAGCTCTTTTGCGCAAAGCGTCGACCGTCGTCTCGGGCCTCCTGAAGGAGAACAAGCTGAAGGTGATCGCAGCATACTACGCCCTCGCCAGTGGCAGTGTAACGTTATTGGAGTAGCGATCCGAAGAGTGAATGCGACAGGGGGGCTGATTCCGAACACACCCGTGGCTACTCGGCGCACGGCAAATTCAGTGAGCCCGCAAAGCGAAACGGGAATCTCAGTTAAGGGAACCTTTCCTATGCATGAAGAGTTGAGAAAATGTGAACATCCAGCGTGCCATTGCGTGGTTGAAAACGGCGCGAAGTACTGCAGTCAATATTGTAAAGATGCAGCCGGGACCATTGAGATATCTTGCAACTGTCGACACGCCGGTTGCGCCATGAGCGAGCAGCAGCCCGCCGCGTAGTGCTTATTCTCATAGGAATACGGCGTATGTTTATGCGGGCGCTGCGATTAGCTAGGGAAGTCAAGTGCGAGCGACGTCATTGCGGGATTTTCTAAGATTGAAAGATGGAGGGATTATGGCCGACAAACATACGACAGGACTGTACTGCTTTCTGGGAGGATTAGGGGTGGGGCTAGCAGGCGGAATGCTCTTTGCACCCTATTCCGGCACCGGCACTCGGGATCGAATCCGACGCAAGGCTGATGAAACACGAGATCTGGTGAGTGCCAAGGCAGACGAAGCGCGAGAGTTATTTGAAGCGCCAAGGAGCGAGACTCATTGATCAGACCAACGAATTCGTCGAGCGTGGCAAACGGTCGTGAACGACCAACAGGAAAGGGTCACCCGCGCCGTAGAGGCGGGAAGAGCTGCGTATCGCGCGGCGGTCGGCTAACTTTGAGCAGAGCGTTCCTTAACCGAGTCTAGGTCTGAGTCGACACTGACCGGCCGTGGATCGAAATCTCCGGCCGCCTCAAACCAACGAAAGATCGCGGTCTGGCTAGAAGATAACCTTCATCGACAGCGACATCTGTCTCGGATTGCTCGAGAATGCCTGACTCGGATCCGCGAAGATGCTCGAGGTCGGAATCAGGAAATTATGGACCAGTGATCGTCGTCGGATTGTTGTTGGTACCACGGAATGGCCTGTGCCGGCGGGCGCGACATCACTGATGAAGCCGCCGACGTATTGCGGATGGTTAAACAGATTGAATACGCGCGCGGCAAACTGAATCCGGAACTTTTCGGTTACGTTGAAGTTCTTTGCCAGCGTAATGTCGACATCATCAATGGGAGGCAACATGCCGGTGTTGCGGCCGCCGTTTGGAAGGGTCCCCACGGGCGCCGTGATGTAACGCGCGTTCGGATTATTCACAAGGTAGGCAACCGTCTGTCCAGCGCTATTCGTCAGGGCCGTAGTTCCCGAACCAACTCCGGGATTCCCATTCCCGTTGACGAATGCGCGGTCGCCGGCCGTATCGCCGTTCAGATTGGAGTCAACAGCGCTTTGCACATCATAAAGTGTACCGGTCTGATATTGATATACTGGCGCTATTTCCCAATTTCCGACCACGTTCTTCATGAGCCAGTTACCGTTCTTGAAGGGCTTGAATTCGTAAATGGATTCGACGCTGAAGCGCTGCCGGTGATCGAGCGCCGAACTGGAGCGATCGGCCGCCAGATCTTGCGAGTTTTGAGGCCGGCGCGGAGTCACATAAGTGGAGAAGACTTCGGCAGTCGAATCGTCGATGTTGTGGCTCCAGGTATAGGCTCCGACGAGTTGCCACCCATGGGCGAAGCGCCGGGTCAAAGTATTCGCCCAGCCATTGTAAAGAGAGTTACCCCAAGGCTGGTAGGACGTGATGATCCCGGTGAATCCCGCGGCGAGGTAATCCGGAACAATGTTGCCGCCGGCTGATTTCAGCGCCTGAAGACCGGAAAGCGTACTCGTCAAGGAGTTGAGAGTTGCCTGGCTCGGCATGCTGTAATACAACGGCAGCGCATTCGAAGCGTTCACCACGGGTTGGCGGTTGAGCTGAATCTGCACCGGCAGGTAGACGCCATGGGTACCGATGTAATTGCTCTCGAACGTATAGTCATTCCAAAACACATGCTGGAAGCCGATGTTCCATTGAACGGCCTCGGGACGAGTTTGATCAGGCACGTAACCGCCGGTGCCGGCGCGTAGGTCCGCGACAGTGGGGACAGTAACCGTGCTATTTGGCTTGATGCCGCCGTTGGCGAGGAATCCCCCGCCCGGTCCGCCGGCCTGGGTACAACCCGTTTGGGGACCACCGGTGCAATCCACGGTCGTTGTGAATTGTGGTGGCTCCGTCAGCAGGCCGAAGTTGTCGGGCAGTACATCGAAGTTCCGTCCGAACCCAGCGCGAATTACGGTCTTGCCGCTGGTTCCAGGCGAATAAGCTACCCCGATGCGAGGCATGAACGCCAAACCCATAGGTTGTCGGCTTGTTGAACTCAATCAAGCCGGGAACGCTGGAAACCTGATTGAGGGTTTGCAGTTGCTCGCCGATCGGCACCGTCAAATATTCATAGCGAAGACCGATATTGATGGTTAGGTTGGGGCTTATCTTCCAGCTATCGTTGCCATAGAAACCGTACAGATACTGATTGCCCGAGTACTCTTGTCCGCCGAGCGATCGCTGGGCGATGTAGTCGGGGTAGTAGTCAAACATGTAGTCCGAGAGGAAGCTCCATTCGTAATCGCCGCGCGAGCGTTGCACGAAGGACTGCGGCGATATCCAGCTATACCCATCGAAACCAAAATGGAAATTGTGACTGCCTTTGGTCCAGTTCACGCCATCGTTGATCTGATAGGTGTTTTGGATGCCGTACTGCGGAGCATTGCTGTCCGGCCCAAAGAAGGTACCGAAAGTGCCCTCATACACGTTGATGCTGGGAAACTGATCGAGGCCTGGAAATGAAATGTTGGGCACCGGGATAATCGTTAAAATAACGATTGAAGCCCAGCCGCAGCTCATTGGTCAGGTTCGGCGAAAAGTTATGATATTCGGAAATGGTGGCCAAATAGTAATTGTAGGGGATGGTCTGAAAGAAGGCCTGCGGAAAACCGGCAGTGTCGATAGATCCCGTGCGCTCCAGAATAAAACGTCCGCGCAGTTGATCTTTGTCAGAGATGGAGTAGTCGACGGAAGCCAGGCCTGTGTTGTAGTTCTGGTAGTTCGGAAGGGACGAGGAGATGGTACCCGCGGGAATCGCAACGGTACCCGGCACGAGTCCTCCACTGGCAGTGGTGAGCGCCGCGAGCGAGGTCGGTGCTCCAGTTCCAGCCAGATAGACGTTCGGGTTTACATAAAACGTTTCCGAAGCCACCGGCGCTGCTCCCAAATACTTCTGATATTGCTGGAGGTTGGTCATGCTGATTCCCGGAATCGCGGCCAACATGCTGTATCCAGCGGCGGTCGGAGCATCGTAAGCGGTATTGGAGGATTGGCCGATCGGGTTGTACTCCCAGTCGACAAAGAAGAACAGTTTGTCTTTCTTTATTGGGCCGCCCAAGTTTCCGCCAAAGCGGTTGTTGTCATAACGGGGATGGAGCGGGTTTCCTTCGACGGAATTCAAATTGTCGGCGGCATCCAAATCGCGATTCGTAAAGTACTCATACAGCATTCCGTGAAACTGGTTTGTGCCGCTCTTGATTATCTGATTGAACTGGCCGCCGGAGGAGTGGCCATACTGGGGTGAAAACTGGTTCGCAATCACCGTAAATTCCGATACTGCATCGTTGGGAACCTGCACCAACGGTCCGGTAACGGCCTTATTGTTATTGTCGATTCCTTCGATTGTGAAATTGTTGTTGCGGGGGCGCTGACCGCCGACCGAAGGGCCGGTTCCCACCCCGACCGCTCCGCCGGTTGCAATTCCCGCCTGCAGCAGCGACGCATTTATCACCCCAGACCCGCTGGACGCCAGTGGAAGAATCTCCAGCTGCTGCGAAGTGTAGGTAGATTGCAATTGCGCTGTAGTGGTATCAATCACTGCCGCCTCAGCCGAGACTTCGAGCGTCGTCGTGGACTGCCCAACCTGCAGCGTGATATTCGCCGTCACCAGTTGGCTCAAAGTCACGTCGACTCCCTTTAGCTCGGACTTGGTGAAGCCGGTTGCCGTGACTGTGAGGTCGTACTTACCGACCAACAGATTGCTGAGGCGGTATTGGCCCGCGGAGGTCGTGGTTACCGTGGTTGAGATGCCGGTACTTTCGTTCGTCGCCGTCACCGAAGCGTTCGGCACGACTGCGTTGGCGGGATCAAATATCGTTCCGGTTAGTTCTCCGGAGGTGCTTTGCGCGAAGGCAGCAAAGCTAAGAGCGGTGAGTACCATCGCCGCGGCCGCGAGCCGTGTTAGAAGCTTGCAGATTCGAGTTCCTATGTTTGAATACGTCATTTCCATTTCCCCCCTTGTAGTGGACGCCAGTTCGGCGGGCGCCTTACCTTCTGATTAGCGAAGCCACGCGGCATGGCGACTTTGGCGCGCCCAATCGCCTCTTCTGCGGCTGCTGAGGTCGGATTCTTGCGTGAAGGCATTTCGAGCCTGGCGGATTCGACGTTCGCCCGCCTTGCTTTCTGCGAAGCCATGATGAAGAATCCGCGCGGCCAGACTCAAAAAATCTATCGTTGTTTCGAAGTGCGTCCGCCAGCCTGCACGTTGTAAGTGGCTTGGGTGGAAATCCTGTCACAAATGCAGAAAGGGCTCACCGGACTTCTTCCCCAGCCGTTCGGAGGAAACGGTGTGGGGCATCAACCGGCGAACCCTGCAAAGGTGGATGCCTGCTATGGACCTGGCGACAGAAAGAAAGTCATTACGGACGGTCACCGGCCCGCGCACCGGCGGGGCGGTGAAAACCCACCCCGCCGGATTGGCGGTCGCCTACTTAGGCAGGCTGTCGCTTCTTCAGCACTGCCTATCATCTCATTGACGATCAGGTGTGACTGTTTCACCGAAAGCGACGCCGAGGCGACTCGCCGAAACAAGGGTCAAGGAACAGTTTGCGCATAACCGCCTACCTCTTGGCCCTCCTTTCCTCCCGACGGCTATGGCCTGCTCCGATGACCGCGCCCTTGGCCGCGTTCCCGCCCATGGCTCCGATTGCGGCACCCTTTGCCGCACCGCTCGCTTTAGGGTGGGCGGCTTCTTTTGGCGGAGGTTGTGTTGCCGCTGGTGGCGGCGCCGGACTCGCGGGCGGCGCTTGCGCTAGCAATTGCGGGACTATCGCCGTCATCGCGGAGAGTGCTATTACGATCGCTGAATATCTCATATGGCCTCTTTTAGGTAGGCCTCCTGTGTTCCGGTGTAGCAATATCTGCCGTGCATGCGCCCGGCGGGGGCACTACTTAACTTCTTTCTCTAGTCACTATGATTCCCCGCCTGTCGTGAAGATGTTCTTAAGTCGATTTCACATGCTGATCGGAAGCGAAGTACACGGGCATTCGAATGAACGACGCCGCTAGGGGCCCTGGACTGCTTGTCGAGGGTGGAGATCTGCGGTAAGAATACAGCTACCCCCAAGACGGGGACGCCGAAAACTGACGCTAACTGTGGCGGTCGTGCCGGGCTGGACCGTGACGCCAGGACGCATCATTTCATAGCGGACCCGAAATCTCTGGGTACTTTGGTCAAGGACTTGTTCGACTTCTTTAATGCGTACTGGATACTGGCGTCCTGGCATCCCGTTAATCTCGGCAACCATTCCCACGATACCCGGCGAACAAATGTCGGAAGTCAGAACTGTCTCCGGCACATCTACGACGATGTCGACTGCATCGACGCTCTGGAGCCTAATCACCGGTTTGTTCACAGTGATGGACTGCCCCTCATCGACGAACCGTTGCGCGATCACGCCGTCGAACGGGGCGCGTAGCGTGCCGTCCTCCAGTTGGAGCTTGGCTTCCGACGCTTGTCCGCGTAGCCCGCGAACCGTGCCCTCTTGAGCCTCGACGTCCTCCTTACGAGTCGTTCTTCCCTTCACGAGCAGTTGCGAGGCTGCATTGTGCTCTTCCTCGGCAACACGGAAGTTAGTTTCCGCGCGCTCGTACTCTTGGCGCGACACGTCACCCAACCTGACAAGTACCGCGTAACGATCAGATTCCTTCCGCGCGTTCGCGAGTACCAGCCCGGTTACGCGCTCTTGCGCTTCACGCTGCAGTTGCTCCTCGGGGGTTTCCCCCAGCCGCAGGGCATCCAGGGCAGCGCGAGCCTGGTCGAGCTGGCCCTGTACCGACTCTAGCCTGGCTTGAAATTCAGTTAATCGCAGTTGACCGATAACCTGACCCTTTGAGATTTTCTGTCCCGCTTTCACTGGAAAGTTGACAAGTATACCCGCTACCTGGAATGCAAGCTCTACCTGTTTCGACGGATCAACCCTCCCAGGGAATGTGCGAACGTCAAGTATATTTCCAGCTGCCACAGCCATCGTTTTTCCGGGGCGAACATCCTCGGAGCGAGTCGCACTCGACCGCGAGCACGCTGTGGCAACACAGGCTATCGATAGCGCTACCGTCAACCCCGGCGACTGGAACGGCGCGTATTGATGCCTGCTTCTTCGCTCCAAGCGTTTGGATTTCAAACCGATATCAAGTTGCGTGAGAACCGGCATCCTTTTCCTCACTCACATCCACTGCACCCTGGTTGCAAGCGCCCTTGAGATTCAGGATCCAAAGGGATGGGTTCTATTTTTTTGCAACAGTTGACCACCGCATCATGGGACTGCTCGAACGATGAGTGGAATTGCAGCATGGCCTGGGCCGTGAGCAATTTCTATGAGCCGCGGGGCGTTGGAATCGCGTCTCAGGCGGTGGGAGGGAAGCGAGCGTTAAATGTACAGCACTGCTGAACAAGCCGCGCGCGACGTCGGCCGGAAAAAGCCAAACTGGAGATTCCGGCTGATTATGATATTTCTTCTCCTTCCAGTTGCTTTGATTACTTCATACACGTGGGCCGCACTTCACTATGTCTATTCATCTGGCGAGCGATCGGGCTACATTCAGAAGATTTCGAGGAAGGGCTGGATCTGCAAGACGTGGGAGGGTGAACTAGCGATGACGACGGTGCCAGGCACGGCCCCACAGATTTTCCAATTTAGCGTTCGGAACGACGCAACGGCTCGGAAAATTGAGCAGACCACTGGTCAGCGAGTTGCGCTGACTTACGAGCAGCACAAGGGAGTGCCCGGCTCCTGTTTTGGTGAAACGGAATATTTCGTTGTCGGGGTTCGGCCAATCGGTCAGTAGCCTTTCCGAGCCCACATAACCTCAGGCGTTACATTGCCGGTCCCGAGGGAGTTCCCTTACCCCAAAGCGATCAAATGCAAAGCCAAGCCCGAGAACTCCCCCTGAAAACTCCCCTTCGGATGTAATCGAATGTACACCGTTGTGGTGATCGATGGAAGGGCCAATGGGTTACCGATCCTCGATTCCCGGTCCTTTCAACCCATTCCTAGGATTCCACCGGTCTGCTACAGGTAACGCCTAAACTGCAACTCTATTCACACGTAATCCATCCTCTAAGTGGACGCCCCTCTGTTGCCGCTGGTGTTTCATAGGAAATGAAGGTGCTGCATTGCCAGCCGCCCGCGAAAGGCGACCAGAGGGGCGCCCACCAAGCGGAAAAGAGATAGCAAATCTCTGAGCGAACCAGGAGCTTAAAAATTAAAAATTGCGCCATGGGCTTTACCACAGAATCAGCACTTTTGTCGGCTTTTCCAACGAGAGATGATCTCGCGGTCAAGGTTTTCGGGAGAAGATGAATGGACATCAACAAAATGCTCGCCGAGTTGAAGGTGGAGCGCCAACAGCTCGAAGAAGCGATTATGACCTTAGAAAGATTGGCCCTCGATCGCGGCCGACGGCGCGGACGCCCGCCAGCCTGGATGTCGCAAATCAAGCGGCGGGGCCGTCCTCCAGGCAGCAAGAATCGACCGAAGAACGAACCAAAGAGCTCGGCGGCGTAAGTCTTCGCAGCCTAGAGTTTGTAGGCGGTCTCTGCCACCACTCAAAACGGCTGTCTTGGGGGCTTAGGAACCCAAATCCGCGGCCGAGTCTCAGCGAAGGATCCACACGGCGGCGATGTAACGGAGGACCCCTGGTCTTTTAATCCTGCTTATTTCCACCGTGAAACGCTGTGGCTCGAAGGAATTGAAGCGGCTAGCACACAGAGTCGACAGCAATATTGAGAATGCGATGAAGCCTGCGGTGTGTGGTTACGGCATTGCAGACAACACAGCTGCCAATGAGCACTTACGCGCCTTTGCCATGGCTTCGTCCGTGAAACCGGATGCGTGAAGCGGTAGAATAACGGCATGCCTTCTGGTCTGAACATTGAAGACGGGGTGTACATCGAAGAACCAATACGCATGCGCGTGGATCTGCCCGTCATCCCGGGCGGGGGCTTTGTCTTCGGAAAGAATGTGTGGCGGAAGCAAAACCGTCAGCCGTCGGCTTATATCGAGTATGAGGCCATCAGGAGACACCGCGCGGATTATGCGAAGTTCCGCTGTGGCTGGTGTGGCTCTACCCAGACGATACAACTGAATCGCGAGACCGTAAGCCAGTGCTGCCCAAACTGTGGAGGGCCACGGTGACCCGCAGTCGCTCCTTGGAATCTTTTGCACGCGCGCCCATGGGTGGTCGTAACTAGACGGTCCTTCGTTGTCCAGTTTCGGACCTTATGTGCCCGGCACGATTCGACCGTTCTGTGCTTGTTCCAAGATGACTGTCCCCAGATAAGTTGAGTAAAATATCCCACCAAAGTACGATGGATTCCCTTGCTTTGACTCCGGTAAGATCGCGATTGTGGCACGTATTCATCTCAAACGAATGGAGTCGGACCGCCTCGCGCTTTGCGGCATTCGCCCAGGAGCATCGTTCAAGTTGATCCATGAGCTATCCAAACTTACGTCCTTGGAAGAAGCCTTGGTTTGCAAAGTCTGCCTGAAAGCCGCGCGTGGGATCAAAGGTCAGAGCAGTTCAGCAACTGGCGGAAGTTGACCTTGATATTCAGCACTTATGTTCGCTGATATGAAGCTTTAGCGCGACAAGCGCCGAATCGCAGGCTAGCCGCGTTTGCTTGGTGGCTTTGGACCATTGGTAACTTTTTATGTCCTCAACGGACTCCGAAGCTTTGCGATTGGCCTCGGCGGCGTCTACATAGGCCTGAGTGAGCCGCTCTCGCTCTTCGCAGAGCACAATGCAAGCTTGGATCTTGACAGAAAACAAGGTGAGTTCGACTCTAGATGCTGGCCAGATCCCTTGGCGACTTCTAGCGTCTAGCGCAGCCAACGGCAGCATCGTTGTACGTTCACATCGTAGTCGAATAGATGCCGGTCGATCCACTAGTAGTTCTCCCAGGTCCATATCGGGGAAACACTGACTCCAAAGTAAAATGGGTTGTGCGCCATTCTCCGCCCCCGGTCCTGGCGTCGCGCCTGGGAGCGCCCAAGAAGAGCCGATCCGTAATAACCGCGCACCCCTGCGGATGCGCGGCTGAAGTAGGACTCCAGCAAACCCGTGTCAAGGCTCTGCCGGATCACCAACCCCGATCGTGAGACGCCAAGTTACACCTGGCATTTCAATAAATCGGCCCTGAAGGTTCTTTCTCGGGGGTTGTGGGGGTTGTGCTTGGCAGCTGCGCGAATAAGTCTTTTGAAAAATGGTACGCCCGGTAAGATTCGAACTTACGACCTTTTGCTCCGGAGGCAAACGCTCTATCCAGACTGAGCTACGGGCGCTCTGTGTGTATTATACCGTCGCGGCGAGATCCGCTAATTCTGTGCGACCGAATGCGGCTTCGCAGTGTGATGCGTGGTCGTCGTAGCCGGCTCCTTGAGAAGCGTCTCGATCATGTTGCGCCAATAGCTCTCCTGGTACAACGTCGGATCGTCGCCAGCCGATGGAGTCTCGCCTCGAATATTGCCCTTGCGGTCGATCCACACAATCTGCGGCACCGTGTAACGCTCCATGATGTTGCGATTGAGGTAGGCCATCACTTCTTCCGGCGTGCTGTACCCTACCGGGTAACCAATGTTCAAGTTCTTCACGAAGTCAGGCACCAGCTTGTCGGCTCCGGTGTTGAACGCCGCATCCACGGGCTGAAACCCCTGCGGTCCATACTCTTTGTACAGTTGCGTGAATACCTGTGAGGTGTGCTGGCAATGTGGACAGGTGGTGTGAACCATTAGCAGCGCGACCACCTTGCCCTTCAGACTGCTCAGCAGCATCTGGTGGCCGTCCACGAATTTGATGACGAACTCAGGCGACTTCCGAAGCACCGGCGGCGCCTCGGATTTCGATGTTTCCGCTTTCGGGGTCGCCGCATTCAATCCAATTCCAGCGGCAAGTATGAGGGCAGCACAGGCCAAGCGCATCCAGGGACTCCTTTACTTAGTTTACGCCCAGATTATATCGCAATGGACGAGGGGTCAGGTCGCCCACGCGCGACGGCGGGGCCTTGGGCGCGAGCCGCCCGAATCATTGTACCTATACAAAACGCTCTTACCAAAATATTATGGAATCCCCGATTGCGTTCGAAGGGCATTTTGCCTTACACTCAAACCCTGTTCTGTGAGCCTCCACACGTCCAACGTGCGCTGCGAAGAACGAGAGACGCTCACTCAGGCCTACTTGGACGCTGCGGAGAACAGCCGTAAAGTCTCGGATTCCGTTGAAGATATACACAGTTCCGAATGGCGAGAAGCAATCAAGGAAGCTCGGAAAGCCTGCGAGAGGGCGTTGGCGGCGTTAAAGCTTCACATCCGCGAGCATGGGTGCCGGCCACAAGGATAGTCCGTAGTTACTGAACTGCTCTGATGCTCAATCCCATTCACAGCCTTTAGGCGGATTTTGCAAACTGAGCCACCTTTGGAACGTCGCTTTTAGCTACGATGCTCTTATGGACTGTCCGCTGCCAAGTACAGTGCGCGCGGCCTTTCTCATTGCGATTGCCGCTTGGTCCTGCGGCGGTCAATCGCCTGCCGCGCCAGCGCAAGAAGAACCCACGCCCGTCTTTGGGACCACAGTGGTCATACCATCTGGATTGCGCGGTCTCGTCTATCACATCCACCACGTAACCAAACTTCCCAATTTCGAAAAGTTGAAGCCGGCCGGCCGCCCCATCTATACGTCGTCGCTCAACGTACCGGCCCAGGACTTCAGGCAGGGCTTTCCGGGCGTCACCAAGCGAGTCGAATGGTTCGCAATCGACTACACCGGCAAATTCTGGATCGCGCAGCCCGGCGCGTACAAGTTCAACATGATGTCCGACGATGGCGCAATACTATACATCGACGATCAGGTGATCATCGATAACGATGGTATTCATGCGCCGCGGTGGATAGCCGGGACTGTTGATCTAGCCGGTGGTCTTCATCGCATTCGAGTCTCCTATTTTCAAGGACCGAAGTGGGCCATTGGGCTGATTTTGAAAGTCGCCGGTCCGAAGCAAGCGTTGCGGGTATTCAGCACCGATGAGTTCAAACCGCCGCCCGATCCGGGAGAGTGGCGATTTCCAAAGACCGATAACGCTCCCCCGAAGTGACGAGCGCACGCCTGCTAGCTAGCGCACGTAAATGTGGGTTGGAGCCTCAATTTTTATGCCGGGCACCTCGGTCCGGACCTTCACCTGCTGGTCGCCCTTCCCATTCGAGACCTGGACTGTCACTAGATATTGATTCGCGAGCCGATTTTGAAAATCGTTCAGGAATGGCGCGATAGTCACCGGATCGGAGAAAGCCTCGAAGTAGGCATGACCGCCGGTTTCCTGGCTGATCTCGATGAGCCGGGACTGCGCGAAGTTGGTAACCTCGCCCCTGCCGCCACCAAGGAGGCCGGCGCCGCGAAGATAAATGGAATAGACCAGCATGCCGTCCTTCAAGGAGTCCTGGATCGCTGCGTCGACGTAAGGATCTTCTTCCACCGTCCCGGTCACGTAGTAGCGATCCACACCGTCGGTCAGCATGAGCACCGCGCGCCGGTCGGTTGATTCTTTCGAGGGCCAATGCTTCGCAAGATCCGAAAGCGCGAAATATGGGCTGCCGTTCGCGCCCGGCGAAGCTTCCGGCAGGCGCAAGGCACTGGCGGCTACTTCGTGATCCGCCGTAAATGCCTGTACCAAGCCGAAAGTCCCGTTCCGCATGTAACCGACCGCGACCTGCGTTGTAGGAGGTAAGGACTTGATGAAGGCTTTCAATTCGGCCAAATGAGTGCCGAGGCTGGTTGAACGCGTGGAGTCGTCCAACAAAACGAAAAGTTGCATGTCCGCCGAGCCCCCGGTCAGAGGCTGCAAACCAACTACTGGCTCCCGCGTGTGGCCGCGCAGAACCGTCACGTCTTTGGCATCCAGGCTGGCTGGTTGCACGCCGTCTTTGGCCGGAAGCACCGTGATCACCATCTGGGTCGGAACATCCGTCGCATTCGGAAGCGAAGACGAAATCCCAAGACTCGCCGCCGTTAACGCCACCGCAATCATTCCACTCGCTCTACCGAACATAGTTTCCACCTCGCGCACCAATTCGTGCATCACCTTCTGAATGGTTGGATGCGGTCGCGGCGTCTCCCGTTGCGGCGGGTACTCCATTGATTGTAAATGGGTCATCTCACTGGTCCCAAGTAACGGTCTAGCCAATCCAGTGTTTCTTTGATCTCCTCATTTCGTGGAACGTCGTGGCCTGTATCATAGACCACGCGTCGCTTTTGCTCTTTGGGCGTTCCCAGAAGGCGAAACATCGGCTCCTGCGAGGTCTCCATGGGGAAGACAAAATCGAAACGCCCGCTCAACATTAAGACCGGCACCTTCACCCGCGGCGCGAAATTGAGGAGGTCCACTTCCGGGAAACACCTCTGCAAATAAAACCCGGGCGAAATTAGCACGCAAGCTCTAATGCGAGGTTCCACTGCCGTCATCAGCGACGCCATGGCTGCTCCCCAACTGAGGCCTTCGTAGGCCAATTTGTTGTGATCGATGTCGGCACGAGTTTCGAGATAGTCGATCGACCTCCCAAAGTCCTTCGACCAAGCGATGACGTGATCGCGGTAGGAACTGGTTGTGGCAGGATATACCGAGCTGACACCGTCCCCGCGCTCATACGTTGATTTATACAAGGGAACCATTACGGCGCGTCCGCTCTTGATAACGAAATCGTACACGTCCAGTTCCGGAGCATCCCCGCTGGCTCGAGTTCGAACGGCGTTACTACCTGGAAAGTAAATCACGGTTTGGAATGGCGGGCGCGCCCTAACGGGAAGAAAGAGATACGCTATCATTCGCTCGTTCCCATAAGCCGCGTCAAAAGTGATCTTCTCCTGTTTCCAATCGTCGGTCTGCTTCGCAGATTCAATCACCGCATGCAGCGGTGTCTTGTCGTAGGAATAAAGGCTTTTGTACACCTGGAAAAGTTGGTCTGAAACTGGCTTCTCTCGGCTGAAATCGCGCGCTTGACGCGTGACCGGATTTCTCGCCTTGGAAGCGGCGCCAGAATCATATTTGGCACAGCGGAATCCAAAATTGGCGGAGCGATCGAACGGCGAGCGGGCGTCGGCATCGGCGAACGTATAAGGCGGCTCGTTCCAAGCGCCGCCCATGATGTAGTGTTTGCCGGAATTCGCCTCGTTCCAGCACCACTCCTTAACGTTGCCGGCCATATCATAGGCGCCACACCAGCTCATGCCGCCGTACTTTCCCACACGAGCCGGCCCGCGCCCGTCAAAGTTACTGGCAGGCATGATGCTGGCGCTGTTCCCCGGCGTGGCGGCTATATCCCAATGGTAAATGGTTGGCAGCGACTTTCCCGCAAACGCCGCGTAAGCTGCTGCCTCGAACCAGCTCACGCCCGTCACAGGAAGTTCTTCCTGGCCGTGCGGGTACTCGCCCTGCACCCATGTGGCCGGCCCAGGCCTGCCGGTCTTATCGACGAATAGGGTCATCGCGTCGGCCCATGAAATCGCGCGGCCGTCCTTGCGGAAGTCCTGCTTCCAGTACTCCGGTTTCCGATAACCCCCTTGGTCGAGAAACTGCTTGAACTGGGCGTTGGTGACTTCGTATTTGTCGATCCAGTAAGGGGTTACTGGAACTTCCGGCAGATCTTCGAAGCCAGGGAGTCCATAGAGTCGAATAGAGTCAGCCACCGGTATCCGGACCATCCCGGCAGGAGCTCTGGCTTCCTCGTCCATCCTCACGTCCAAACCGTTCACCGGGAAAGCGGCGCGTTCCACGGTGGCATAGCCTTTCAGCTCGAACTTCCACTGTGAATCCACCAGAGGAACTTTCTTCTTCTCGATAGGCGATCGCCCAATAAACTCCCATGCGCTATCCGGAGCATTGTAGTTTCTACGGAAGACGGAAGCGCCCGGCGGTGTGGTGGTTATAGAGGGCAGCCAGGAGATTGAATCCCAGAATTTTGCGAGCATCGGGTCATGGGGAATGTATCGCTCGGCCTGAACTGCGAGAGCGTACGCGTCACCCACTTTTTCTTGATCGATGAGTTGCGCGATCTTCGGGAGCGCCTGGTCCCTGGCCCAGCGGGCCTTGGAAATCCGTTGTAGCCACCACCCAAGAAGGCCGCCTAGCACCAGCAAAATAAGCACGGCGGGGATAGCAACACTAGGCCGCTTGCTCTGCCGAAAGAGCACCCGAAAGTTGATGCCGTTGACCGGCCGCGAATCGAGCGCACGGCAATCCTCCAATTGTTTGCGCAACTCGCCAGCCGTCTGCCAACGGTCTGGGGGATCTTTGGCGAGGCACTTTTGGATGATGTCCTGGAGCGCCTCAGGCTCAACGGGGTCGCGCTTCTCGTTGGCTCGTTTGCCGGTCACCATCTCATACAGAACGCAGCCGAACGCGTAGATGTCCGAGCGTGCGTCGGCCGCTGTGCCCGCCCATTGCTCGGGAGCCATATAGCCGGGCGTCCCCATCACGGCTCCTGCGCTGGTGAGCTCTAAGGTCTGAGTCTCAAGGTCCCCTTGGCTTTCGCGGCTCCGTTTCGCCAACCCAAAATCCAGAACCTTCGCGCCGTAGGTAGTGAGCAAGATGTTGGCGGGCTTCAAATCCCTGTGGATGATACCGTGGCGATGCGCCTCCTCCAGAGCTTCGGCAATCTGAATGGCAATTCGCAAGGCGTCCGAGGACGGCATGGGACCTTTCAGCGGCGCTCCATCGATGTACTCAAAAACCAGGTAATTCGGACCAACATCGAAAAGCTGGCAGATATGCGGGTGATTCACCGAAGCCAGCAGGAGTGCTTCGCGTTCAAAACGATCCGTGAACTCATCTTTTGAAACTTTGATGGCCACGCTGCGGTTCAGACGCGTATCGCGGGCTTTGTAGACCTCGCCCATGCCGCCCGCTCCGATGGCCACAAGGATTTCGTAAGGCCCGAGTTTGTCGCCGGCAGAAAGCGCCATAGCAGCGATTCAGCTAGTTTAGTCGATCGAGAATTTGTGCGGGGATTGACTACGGTACGGGCGTTTTCCATCCCTCGAGTTGATTCACCGTCACCCCGTCCAGCCAGACCCGGAAATATCGCGAGTCGCCGCGCCCTTCCACGCGGTCGGCAGTTTCACTGGTGATCTCGACGGTTTTCCATTTCCCCCTGCACCACGTCGTGGTAGTAGAGTTCAAAAAACTTCCGCGCCGACTCAGGCGAGTCCCACGCCGATGCGACTCCCAACACCGGAAACTTCTCGTGCTTCTGCTCCAGCAATTCATAGGACGCGCCGACAAGATGCTCCGCCAAGGAAGCGCCTTCGTCCGCGCTGGCATATTGCTCGAGCAGCACTCGAAAATCGAACTCGCCCAACGTGCCATCGGCCAGTTTGCGGAACTCGCGCGCGCCGGGCGCCGCGGGAGGCTTAGGGATCGCCAACCCCGCGTGCTCCAGATAGCGCTCGGGATGCAGAATCTGGCCGCTCGACGCGGGCGGGCGCACGAACACCTCGGCAAACGCGTCCTTGCCCAACTTGCGGAACACTGCGTCTTGAAACGCCAGACCTTCGGCGTAGGGGAACACCAGCGACTCGCGGATGTAGAGCGGCGCCTCCGAGAACACCGGATACTGCTGGCCCCCGGAACTCTCGACGGTTTTCTTCATCATCGTGACCATGGCCGGCGGAATCTCCGGCGGTCCGCCCGCTTCCCTGGCGAGATAGGCCGCCATCAGCCAGGTGGCCTGCCCCTCCATCACCGCTTGCCGGGCAGTGGCGTCGTCATCGCTCTTCATCCCTTCGTGGATGAATTTCGCCAGATGGAAATGCTGATCCGCCAGCGCGTGCGCCATTTCGTGAATCAACGCCACCCGTTCTTCGGCTCCGTCGCCCGCGCCCTTGAGAACGAACAACCGTTTCTGGTTGTAATCGTAAAACGCCGCGGCCTGTTCGGTCAGTAGCTCCAGCGTATTCTTGCGCAGATCAAAATCCTTAGGCGCGAGGCCGAGCATCTTCAAGGTCAGCTCCTCGGCGCGCACATCGTCCGGCTTCATGGTTTCGTGCAGCCGCTTTTCGAGGTACTTACGGAGCTCATCCTTGGTGATGGAAGCGTAGGGAACATCGCGCGTGAACTGCAAGCCGGTAATCGCCGTCAAGCCTTCCTTGATCGCGCCGAGGTGTGTGAACAACTCCTGCGCAGGCGCGCGCGCGACCAAGATCCCGGCCGCGATAAATAAGAACAGGCGTTTCATGAGACAATGAACCTTTATGGTAGACGATAAGCAGTATGCATCCGAAGCGCACGGCAGCGGGACCTTCATCATCAGCAAGCCCAAGCGGAAGCCCGGCAAGCTCCGGCAGTCCAGACTCAAGAAGCCGCAGCGCGGTGCTCGGAAGTAGTCCCTGGTACTCGATCACCTGTCCGGTGCTGTTTGGCACAGTCCTGGCCTGGCAGCTTCCCAGTACTTCTTTGGTCTGAAAGATTCATCCGGCGATGGAGTCCGGCGCTAGAATATATCTGTCGGCATGGCAGTACTTCGTAGAATCGCGCTGGGTCTCTTGCTTGGGACTTCAGCGGCCGCCCTGCTCCTCGCGGCTATGGAGCTCTGGAATTATCGTCAGTGGTCCAACCTGCCCGTCCACGAGCCTGCGTTCACCCAGAATGATCGTGCGCGCATCCTGCAAGACCGCGTGGACTTCCTAACCAAACGCGTCGGTGACATGGAACTGCTGGTCTTGATTCTGCTCGGGACTTCCGGCCTGTATGCCATCGTGTTCGTCATCTCATCCTATTTCAGCGCTTCCAGCTTTTCGCGCCAAGCTGACCAAACGGTCAGCCACATCCAGGATCGAATCGGACTCGCCATGGGCGATCTTCGCGAGTTGCAGGAACAGACCGAGCAGAAGCTGAAGAGCATGAATGTTCCCTCGACCCCAGCCTCGCCAAATCCCGCGCCCGAGCCCGCCCTTGACCAGCAAATCGCCGACATGACCGCGCGGCTGGCGGCGTGGCAGCGTGGTCCGCTCAGCGAGGAATCAACGCTGGGGCTACTCCGCGACGAGAGCGCCGCGGCGCATCTGGATGCGACAGCCGGCCCACAGCTTGGCGCGACGCTGCCGATCCTTTATCTGGGCTTCTCGCGCATTTACGCGAGCTCGGACTCGGCACGCTCACGGTTTTATCTCGATCGAGCGCTGCGTTTAGCCCCTCCGAAATCGCCCTTGGCTTCCGAGGTCCATTACGAGCTCGCCTGCAGACTCGCCATGTCTCATGATTTCGCGCGCGCCATCGGTGAGTTAACTGCAGCTTTCCAGCATCAGTTCAGAGCGCTCGAGGAACGGCTGGCCAACGACATCGAGGAAGGTGGCCAACTCTATGAGCTCGCGTCCACGCCGCCGTTCGACAAAGCCATCAACGATCTGCTGCTCAACATGAGTATCGGCATCGGCTAAAGCAGGAACTGCTATTAGCCACAGATGGACACAGATGAACGCCGATAAGAATTCTGTTTCCCATCTGCGTTTATCCGTGTTTATCTGTGGCTAATTTGTCTTTAGAAAATGAAGCTCAGCCCGCCGCGCAACGCGCGTGGCGACTGCACCAGCGTCACCTGTTGGCCGCCCTGGCTGATGGGCAGGTAGCCCTGCGCCAGTCCGTTCTGCAGCTCGGCGGTTGCTTCCAGCCTGCCCGGCATTCCCGGCACCGCGGGGATGGGCTGGCGGACGCGCACATTCAGGCCGGTTTGAGCATACAGGCTCTGGGTAAGGTAGGTATGATCCGGCATGATCGTGTCGTTGTAATTCATCCACTCATAGCTGCCAGTGATCACTGTGCCCGTCACCGGAAGCTTCGCGGAAGCTCGCGCGCTCGCCCAGAAACGCTGCGAGGTGTGCAGCCGGTCGCGCAAAGCGTCGGCGGTGTTGGCCCCCATATCAAGATCGTCGGCCGACAGTGAGCCGGTGCTGCCGAACGAGGTCCCTACCTGCACCCGACTGCCCAACGCCTGCGTTAGTGACGTGGCGAAACCTATCCGGTGGTAACTGCCGGCATCCAAAACGCTATTTTGCGAAGAAATGTCGGGCAGTAGATCGCCCGGCGCGAAGGCGCCCGCAGGCGCAACCACCGTCATGGCCGCGTTGTTCACGCTTTCACTGTAGCCGGTCAAGTTCAGGGTAGTGGCCCGAATTTTCTTCTCGTATCCGATCTCAAAATCCTCGGTCCGCTGGATGGCCGCGCGCCCTTCCAACAGCGAAATGCGCGGTAGCACGGCCAACGCAGCCAGATCCTGCGAGAGTGCTTCTGGCTCACCGCGAGTGGGCCCCTGGGAGCCGAAGGAATCCATCAGCAATTCGGTGGGAGGGCCGCCCATGCTGAAAGCAACCTTTACCTGGCCAACAGACCCCAGGTCGTAAGTCAAACGCCCGAACCTATTCAACGAGCTCAAGTGATCCATATAGGTCACCGAGTCGAAGGACCCGCCATAATCAAGCCGCAGGTTTTCGGTCAGCATCCGGCTGTCGTGGACCGATACCGACATGTTGCGCAACGCGGGCGCGCCGTCCGTTTGCCCTGTCAGATACACCTGCTGCACCGTGACGGCCACCACCGGACCCGATCCATCGTGGCTGTAGCTGGTACGGAAGCCGGCCGCCGGCAGTCCCGTGTGCGCGCTGTAGCCGAGATTGCCGCTCAGTTGAACCATATTGTGGCCGAATACCGAGGTGGCCAGCGCAAACGCCGTGCCCAAATCCGACTGGGACGACGAACTGCCCAGCGACCCCGCGTCGCCGGCCGACAGATTGAAGAGTCCCCTGGTATCGGAAAACGCGCTGACCGGCGAAGATTCGCCGCTCTGGTTCGGATTGTCTTGATCCTGATCGGAGCCGCTGGCCCCGGGCAGCACTCGCAAAACCGGCCGGGTAGAAGCGGATTCCTTCAGTACCCACTTCCAATCGTCGCTCATCAGAGCGCCTTCGCCAGGCTTCGCATACACCAGTTCGATGGAGCTCAATACGCTCGCGAGATTGACATACAGCAAGCTCTGCATGCCCGGCTGCACGGCGATCTTCTGTTTCACGGCTGGGACGAAACTCGTCAGGGATACGCGCACGGAATAAAGATCCGGCGTGAGCAAGCCGAAGCCGAACACTCCGCGCTCGTTGGTCATGGCGCTCTTCATCAGGCGCTCGGAGCGATTGAAGAGGAATACCGAAGCTCCCATCTGGGGAACGCCGCTGGAATTCCGCACTACTCCGGCTATGCTGCCCGAGAGCGGAACTGCAGTTGCCGGGAACGCCGCTGGCGCTGACAAGAAAAGCACCGCAATCACGCTGGCAGCGAGTTTGGGTCGAACGGTCTGCATTCGGACTGACTAGGGCCGACGGGCCATGTACGCCCGTCTCAAACCTTACTTTACTTTACCGTAAAATTGGCGGTCGGGGTTAAGGTCTGATTACTGTTCCTATCCACGACCTTCATATTCAACGTATACTGGCCAGGCTCCAGCGATTGGAGCGGCAGGAGTTTCTCCACCGTCACTTGCTGCGAAGACGCCCCCGGAATCGCGTTCACTTCTTCTGTGTAGTGCAGCACTGGCTGAGCCGCACCGGTCTTGGTGATGTCGTATTCTATGGACGCGTTGGGCTTTTTGGACTTTTCATCCGGTGAGAAATTGTAAAACTGCGCGTAAATTCCGAGCTTTTCGCCGCGATCGAAGATGTCGGTGAGCCGCGGCCGGACCTTGGTGTCGCCGATCACGAACTGGCCGGTGCCAATGTTATGGCTCGGAACCTTCTCGATCAGATCCGCCAGAATCAGGCTGCTCGAGGCCAGCTTCTCGTCGTCAAAATGCGGAACGTTCAGCGCCATTGGATAGGTGGTCATGTTACCGCCGGTGATGTCCTTGCAAACAATGTTCAGGCGGTACGTTCCGGGTGCCAGCGGGATCTCTTTCTGATAGATGGATGCGCCATCGATCGCCTTGGACAACATGTCGGCCGGCACTTCCACCGTGACCGGATCCTCAAAGGTATTCACCACGCGCCCGGTGATGGAAGTGATGCGACCGAAGATGTTCACCGTCGCCTTGGCGATATTATCCTTCTGCGTGAACTGCAGGTCGCGGCGCTGAAGCTCGATGGTCACAGTGGTCAGGATGGTGGAATCCGTGATCTTGATGTAGTCGGCCCGTGCCTTGAACGGCAGATTGTTATACCGGATGCTGGAGCTGACCACGGCTTGCAGATCCTTGAACTTCACCTCGGGAGGCTTTTGCAGGTTCGCAAACTGCCCGAGCCGCGTGAATTCATTCATACTCTCCGGTAGCGGATTGCTGCCGGTTCCGAGCGTCGTTCCATCGGTACGTGTGAAGCGCTGTGACTTGTCCGCCGTACCCATCTGCTCAGCCAGAGTCAGGCCGGCGCCGGGAACGTAGGTCAGTGCGTCCTTCTCCGACGGATCCATGGTCATGCGGAACTCACCCGACATGGTGGTGTCCACGAACTCGATTTTGACGTTGGTGCCCACGCCTTCGATGTAGCGATAGGTCCAGTCGATAAAGGGGAACGACGACGTAGTGCCGCCGCCTTCTTCAATCGGCCGGTCATACGAGCCGCCCGAGGAATGATCGTCGATCTCATCGGGCGGACCGTACATAATGTACATGCGGCCCCGGTCCGTCTTCCATCCCGGAATTCCAGACGGGAAGCGATCATTGGCGTAGGCGATGCGCCGGTAATGCTCTTCCTTGTACTCGTTCTCTTCGGTGTCGGGCGTCGGATCTCGCCGCAGCCAGAACTGCTCGATGAACTCTTCCTTCTCGTCGTTGGTGCTGAGTCTCTTGAAAGCTTTGCGCTCTTCGTCGGTGATGATGTACGTCACATCTTCGTTCAGCCACTTCTTGTAAGGCCCTTCGAGCTCTTTGCGAAGCTTGTCTTCCTGTTTTTTCTTCTGCTTGGCGGTCATGGGCTTCGATACCGTATCGCGCGACGCGGGAGCGTCAGCCGACGGGGGTGTTGCGGCCTGGGACGCGGCCTGAGCTGCCGCTGGCGCCGCAGTCTGAGGAGCCGCACACAGCCAAACGCCCGAAAAACCAAGGGCAGCTACGCCCAAACAAGCCACAAAGTGCTTTGTTTTCATACAATTCACCGCCTGACGATAATCGAAGCTGCTATCATTCTAGGCCCTAAGCGAGAATCGGTCAAGGGAGTGACGCATCAGGCTTTCAACGGGTTCCGGGAAATCACCTGGATCGAGCGCTGTCGCCACGCGCTACGATATATGAAACTCAGCCCCGATTGGAGCGAACATGAAACACCCGCGTCTGTATCTAGGCCTGCTTCTCATGCTAGCAACCATGGGTTCCCCCGCCCGCAGTGACAACACGGCGAACCTAGAGGCCCGCCGCAAGCAATTGACTCGGCTGATTGCGGATGAGTGGGAGTACGAGATGCGCGAGTCCCCGCAGACCGCGACGACTATCGGCGACTACAGGTACAACGACAAGTGGGACGATGCCTCACTTGCCCATGCGGCGCGACAAAGGACAGACCTGCGGAAGTGGTTGGCTCGTTTCGAGTCAGTGGAGACGTCCGGCTTCCCGGAACAGGAGAAACTCAACCAGGCCATGATGAGTCGAACCCTGAAAGAGCGTGTCGAAGCAATCGACCTGAAGCTCTATCTGATGCCGGTCGACCAATTCTGGGGCATACATCTCACCCTGGCGCAGTTCGTCATCTATGTCCCGTTTGATACAACCAGGCACTATGACGACTATCTGGCGCGATTGCACAAAGTGCCGCAGGTGATCGATCAGGTAATCGGAGTGCTGCGAGAAGGCGAGAAGGAAAAGTTGCTGCCGCCCGCATATCTATTGGACAAGACCGCGACTCAATGCGGCGCGATTGCCGACCCGGCGGGAGTGGCGAACGCTTTCGGTCAACCGGTGTCTCACTTCCCCGACGCGGTCACAGCGGCCGATCAAAAACGTTTACACGATGCGATCCTTGCCGCCGTCGACAACGAAGTCCGGCCGGCCTTCCGGAAGTTGCAGAGTTTTCTGTCCACGGATTATGCACCGAAGGGCCGCAAGAATGAGGGAGTATGGTCGCTTCCGAACGGGGACCAGCTATACCGCTTTGACATTCGGCATCACACCACAACGAGCATCGATCCGGAGGCGATTCACCAGCTAGGGCTGAACGAAGTCGCCAGAATCCAGGCCGAACAGCTTGCCATTGCAAAGCAGCTTGGATTTGCGGATTTGAAAGCCTTCCAGGCCTCGCTGAAGACCAACCCGAAACTGGTTCCGGCTTCGCGCGAGCAGATTTTGGACATCTACAGGGGTTACATCGCGCAAATGGAACCACTGCTGCCGAAATACTTCGGCCTCTTGCCAAAGACTAGCGTGAAAGTGAAACCGGTGGAGGAATTTCGCGAAAAAGACGCGGCCGGTGCGGAATATGATCAGGGCACGCCGGATGGCTCGCGCTCCGGGGTGGTGATGGTCAATACCGGAGACTACCAACACTTGACCACACCGACGATGGAATCCACGGCCTATCACGAAGGGATCCCGGGTCATCACATGCAGATTTCGATCGCACAGGCTCTCCCGGCTCTGCCAACATTCCGGCAACAGGCTGGCTACACCGCCTATCAGGAAGGATGGGGGTTGTACGCTGAGCAATTGGGAAAAGAGCTCGGCTTCTACCAGGATCCGTATTCGGATTATGGGCGGCTCGAGAGCGAGATGTTACGCGCCGTGCGTTTGGTTCTGGACACAGGCGTGCACTACAAGCACTGGACCCGCCAGCAGATGGTCGATTATTTCCACGAGCACACCTCCGAGGACGAACCGGACGTGCAGGCAGAGACGGACCGCTACATCGCGATTCCGGGGCAGGCGCTGGGATATAAACTCGGACAACTCGATATCCTGAGGCTTCGCAAGCAGGCCCAGGACGAACTGGGGAAACAATACGATGTGCGCGCTTTCCACGACGAGATCCTGAACGGCGGAGCGATGCCGCTTGATCTGCTCGATCAGCGTGTCACGGCTTGGATCGCGCAACAAAAGACGAGCGCGCGCCTCACTTCAGTCCACTGACGACTGGGAGGATCACCGCCGACGGCCGCAGCTTGGATCGAAAGACGTGCTGTGTCGCGGCTTGAAAGTCGGATTCTTTCGCCTCAAAGATATTCGGAACGAACTTTTGAGGGTTCCGGTCGATGATGGGAAACCAGCTGCTCTGGACTTGAATCATGATGCGGTGGCCTTTCCGGAACACGTGGTCATGCGACAAAAGATCGACTCGATACTCGACCGGCTCATCCGGTTTCACGGGTTCCGGCTTCTCAAACCCGTTGCGAAATCGGCCGCGCAAAACATCGGCTCCGATCATCAGTTCGTAGCCACCCATGGGCGGATCTTCGGGCACGCTGGCGGGATAGACGTCGATCAGCTTGACGATCCAATCCGAGTCGGTCCCGGACGTGGATGCGAACAGATCGGCGATCACATCACCGGTCACGGCGACGTCCGCTTCAAGCGGCTTGGTCTGCCACTCCGCAACATCGGGACGGCTCTCGGCGAAGCGCTGATCGTCAACATGCCAAGTGCTCCAACCCGGCGATCCACCGTAGGTCTCAGGTATTGGCCGCTCGCGATAAGGAACCGGGCGGTGGGGATCGGAGACAAAGCTATCGAAAGCGTCATTCTCGGCGGACGGTTCATCGGGCGCCTCGAAGGACGCCTCGCCCGATGCGCGCAGATACAATCGCCGCTCTTGAACGCCCTTGGGAGGCCACTGATCGTAGGCCTTCCATTCGTTGGAGCCAGTCTGGAACAGCTGGATGCGCGGAAGATCCAGCGGGCCTTTGTTCTTTAGCCAGTAAGCGAACCAGCGAGCCTGAATGTTCTTGCGGAAATACTCGCCGGTGTCGCTTCCGAAATCCAGATTCTTCAGCGTGCGCCCAGCACCCGAAAACCAGCCGCCGTGGTTCCAGGGGCCCTCCACCAGGTAGTTATATTGACGCGACTCCGGCGTTTCACTGGCCGCGAAAATACGCCATGGCCCGGCAAAGTCCTCCTGATCGAACCAGCCTCCGACGTTCAGGTTGGGCACTTTAGCGGAGCGAACGATTTTCTGTACAGCCTGTCCCTTCCAGAAATCGTCATAGTTGGGATGCGCGATGAAATTGTTCCAGGTCGGCCGCTGGCCGTCGAAATAACGTGCATTGGCCTGACTAAGGGGGCCCAGCTTGAGATACCAATCGTAAGTATCGAACTGCTGAAACTGGAATGTCTTGTTGGTCTTTCCCGTTTCCATCATGGCGGCGTATTCGAAGCCGTAGCTCAGTCGGAACGCGCCGTTATGGTGAAAGTCGTCGCCCAAAAACATATCGGCGGGCGAGGCTTGCTCGGACGCGGCTTTTAACGCCGGGTGCGGCTCAATGAGCGCCATCTCGGTAAGCCAGCCGCCGTAGGAAATCCCCATGATGCCGGCGCGGCCATTGTTTCCGGGAACGTTCTTCAATAGCCAATCGATGGTGTCGTACGTATCTGTGCCTTCATCGATGGAGCGATCGTCTTTGGTGTTCCTTACGGGGCGTTGGAGCACGAACTGGCCTTCAGACTGGTAGCGGCCGCGAATATCCTGAAAGACCAGGAAGTACCCATCGCGAGCGAGATCGCTCATCCCGGCATTGATGTCGACGGTAGGCGGCATCCCATCCGTAGGGAGAGCGCTCGATTAGGAACGGCAGCGCTTCCTTGCGCGATTTCGGTGAAAAGACGATGGTGTGCAGATGAACGCCATCCCGCATCGGGATCATGTACTCGTGCTTCTCGTACTCATCCGCCACATTGGAGCGGCTGGCGCTGTCTCGCGTGAGCGTTAAATCGCCCGAGGTTTCGCCCGCCGTGAACTTGCCCTGGATCTCGTTGCCGGATGGAGACAAAGTTCCCTCGAACTTAAAACCGGTGCTTTTCAATTCCAGATGCAGCTTGCCATTCGCAAAGGTAAGCAGGTCAATGTTCGAAGCCCTACCCGATTCCAGATTGACCATCGCGCCGCTGTATACGCCGTCGCGCGGCGGCGACACGTAAAAAATCACGCGGATCTTCCCTTGACCGAATAGAAGCGCCCCCTGCCAGACACCGTCGATGCCGCTACCGGATGTTTGAGCAAATATGGATGTTTTAGTAAACAGGCATTGCAGGATCAGAAGGGTCGCGAGGGCGTAATGCCTCTTTTTCATTTACGCGGAATATAGCACACCTATTCAACAGGTCGTCGAGGCAGCCGTTCGGGGCACCAGGCTCGTTCCGTGAAGTTGCTGTTGCCAGTGCTAGGCTGGTCCACGGGACGGGCATGCCATGAATGTTCAAATCGTCCATTTTGCCGAGACGAAGGTGGCAATTGTCGAGCACCGTGGGCCTCCGCATCTCGAACACGAGACCGTTCGAAGACTCATTGAATGGCGAATAGCGAATCGGATGCATCCCGATCGGCATCGCACTTACGGAATTCACTACAACGATCCACGGACCGCACCGCCCGCGGATTATCGAGCAGACTTCGGCATATCAGTGGAGTCTGACATCCCATCCAATCCGCAAGGCGTGGTGAACAAAACCATCCCGGGTGGCCGCTGTGCGGTGGCACGGCATTTCGGCTCGCGCGAGAACGTATCAGCGGCGGTTTATCTTTACGAGGTCTGGTTTCCTGAAAGTGGCGAAGCGTTAGGGGATTTCCCGATCTTTTTTCACTACGTCAACGTCGGACCCACCGTCCAGGATCACGAGATGATCACGGACGTCTACCCGCCTTTGCGCTGACAGTTCGGCGGCCGCCACTACTTTCCCGCAGGCGGCCCCGCGGCCTGGCCTCCAGCCTTATAGACCTTCATGAATTTATTGCGCTCGTTCACGATTGTGAACGATCCGTTCCCTTCGGCCGTCAGCTTGATGTATTGCCCGGCGTCCTGGTCTTCCACGTTGGCTATGAACGGGTCCGCAGCGTTGTGGTCTTTGCCGCCGTCGACGGCATAGTGCAGCTGCCACAGGTCTTCCAAGCCCGGTGAATCCTTCACGATCTGCCATGCGTCCGGGCTACCGCCTTTGTGCGCGCCGTTGTTCATGATCGCGACGCGCGGATGCACCGCGTCCACCAACGCCGGAGAGTTCGACTGATTCAGCCCGTGATGCGACACCAGCAGCACATCCACCGTGCCAATCGGATTGTTCGGGCACATCAGCTCCAACTCCTTGTTCCACGTCAAGTCGCCCATGTCGAGGAACCGGAATTTCTCGAACGTCACCAGCACCCCGAGCGAATGGGCGTTTTCGGTGGGATCGGGTTCGCGTTTGGGCGTGGTCGCGCAGTAAGGATTCGGCTGGCCGGCCCCTTCCAGCGGAGTCTGGATATGTTGGCCGTCACCCGTCAGCACCTTAACCGAAAGCCCTTTGATCGGAACTGTGTCGCCCGGCTTCAGCACCATATGTTCGCCGCGCTGGATGGTCTTCACGTAATCGGAGTAATCTTCCTTGGTTACCTTTGAATCCTCGGTGTTAGGCCCGTGATCGAGGAAGTTCAGGATCTTGATGCGATCCGCGAGCTGCGGCACGCCGCCCACGTGGTCGCGATGGTAATGGGTGATCAGCAAATAATCGATCTGCTTGATCTTGGCCGCCTTGGCTGCCTGCATGATCCGGTCGGCATCGCGCCCCTCGAATCCACGCCAGCCAGTGTCGATCAGCAACGCTTGGCCCGAAGGACTGACGATCAGCGTCGACTGGCCACCCTCCACGTCCACGAAATAGATTTCGAATGGCTTCGACTTTAACACCCCGAGCGGCCCCGCAGCCAGGGGAGGAAGAAATGCCGCCAGCAAAAGCGCCAGCAAATTCGCGGTACGCATCTGCCGAATCGTATCACACCCGGCTCGGGTTACAGCATGTCACATTGCCGGAACAGGACGCGAAATCGTAACGTAATAAGGAGTAGGAAGCTGATCGGGAAATAGAGCCCATGCCATTTTGCTGCCAGTGCGGACAATCCGTGAGTAATCGCGACATTTATTGCGCCGCATGCGGAGCTCGTCAACCCTCGTCCGCGCCGCCCGCCGTGGAATACATGCAAGGCATCAGCCCGCGCACCGCTTCCCTGCTTTGTTATATCCCGATCCTGGGTTGGATCGTCGCCATCGTGGTGCTGGCCTCCGCGCGCTTCCGCGACAACGTCCGCGTCCGCTTTCACGCCTTCCAAGGCCTTTATCTCTTCGTCGCCTGGCTGATTGTGGATTGGGTACTGAGCCCGATGTTCGTGTTTTGGGGTCCGTTCCACCACGTCTTTCCCGCGCTCTTCAAAGCGGCCATTTTCGGCGCGTGGATTTTCATGATCATTAAGACCTCGCATGACGAGACCTACAAGCTCCCCATCCTTGGCGATCTGGCCGAAAAATCCGTCTCCGAGCAGCGCTAGCGGAACCGCTATTTCGCCGCGTGCGAGTCTGGCTTGCCGTCCCACGCGAGGTAGAACGTGCAGCGGGTCGTCGAACTGCACGACAATCGCTGAACCTGGCCCGCCGGCAGATAGGCGAAGCCGCCGGAGTTCAGCATGGTGTCACCGGCATCCTGCTTGAGTGTCAGCTGGCCCTCCAGGACGATAATGCGCTCGTTGGACTCGTGGTAGTGCGGCTTGATCACATGGCCGGGTGGAAATCGTACCAGCATTTCCATACCTCCGGTTTGCGAATCTTCGCGCAGGACTACCGAGTCGGACTCCTTCTCATGCGTCCATTTCGCGGTGTCGAGGTTCGTCAAAATCGGGCTGGCCCGCTGGCCGGCCGCGCTGGCAAGGCTCACCGCGATACTTCCGCCAATCACTCCAACGTTCAGCAATATCCGCTTGAAGGTCATTTATACTCCTTACACTCAGTCCCACTTCTTCAGGCGCGGCCAGATCTCCTGGAGCGGGCGGCGGATTCCCTGGCAGTAGAAGATGTCGAAGTGCTGGTGTGGCATCGAGTAGGGATGATAGACACTCCCTGCCTTTCGCACGCTGGTAAACAGCTTCTCAAGGGTGTCCTGGGTATCGTCCATCACGATCGTGCTTTCGCCGGTGTATTCGCGAGGCCCCCAAAGAAAATAGCTCTGATGCGTGCTGATGGCCGGCGGCAAACCGTACTTTGGACCGAAAAGATCGATGGCGCCGGCCTGCCCGTAGTTTTGCGCGAAGATGGCGGTGCGCGCGCGAACATCCGGCGGCAGATTGTTGTAGACGTTCGCGACTGCGGCGGCCATCTCGTCCCATCCGAACTGATCGGCGAAAATCTGCGGCAGCGGCCCGAGGCTGGCAGTCTCGATCCTGGGCTGTTGAAGACCAATCGCTTGCGTATATCGAATGTACGTTTCCGGCGGCAGCACCGGGATTGCGAGCGGCGCGAGCACCGCGGCGCCCAGCAGCATCAAGGCCGGATAAGCGAACTTCAGCCAGGTCCATTTCGTCCGAGCCAGTAAATGTTCCCACAGCACGCCGCCGCCCGCGAACAGCACGGGGAACGCGGGAAACAGGTAATACACTCGCGGGCTTAGAGTGACAATGACCGCTGCTGTGAAGATCCACGCCCATCCGATCGCGCGAAAAGGCCTTCCTGCCTCTGTGAAAAAGTAAAACCAAAGCCCGCCGACCCAGATAGGCAGCGACAGCGGATGCATCAACAGAATCTCCTGCACGAAAAAAGGCACTGGCCCGAGCGGCACGTCGCGTCCGCTCGTGCGAATATTCGCTTGCAGCTCCAGGAACGGAAAATGATGCTGAATGTTCCAGAGCAGGTTCGGCAGGAAGATCAAAAACGCGATGGCTCCTCCCACCCATAGCCAGCGACTCCACAGCAGGCGCCGAGCGGAAGTGAGCAGCAGCCCCAGCACCAAGCCCGCGCCGAAGATCAGCATCGAGTATTTGTTTTCCAGGCCGAAGCCGGCCAGAAGCCCAAACCATATCCAGAGCTTTTCGTTTTCCGTTTTGATCAGGCGAATCAGCAGGTATGCGCAGCCCATCCAGAACAGCGGCTCGAACGCGTTCATGGTCAGCAGGCCGTCACCGCCCAATATTCCCGGCGCGACTAGAGCAGCCATGGCCGCCAGTGCTTGCGCAAAGCGTTTGCCGCCAAGCTCGCGAGCGATCAGCGCGGTGAGCACCACCTCCGCCACTCCGGCTAGCGCGGGCAACAACCGGATCGCCGCCAGCGATTGGCCAAATATGGATCGCCACAACCACGTGACAAGCGCAATCAGCGGAGGCTGGTCTACATAGCCCCAGTCCAAGTGCCGGCTGCAGGCGAGATAGTACAGCTCGTCGACAAAATAGCCGTAGTGCCGGCCGGTGTAAAAATACAGCGCCAGTTCACAGACCGCGATCGCGAAGACGATTGCGCCGGCGCCCCGAAGGAACTTCAATAGCAGGCCTCTAATTTCAATAGCACGCTTCGAGCAAGGCCAGCACTTCCTGCTCCGTCATCGGGCGATCGACGACGCCCATGTGCTCCAATTCATGCGTGATCGGCCCGACGATGGAGCCGACCTCGTCGCGCGGAACGCCAACGTCGCTGAGTCTCTTCGGGAACATCGAACTGTCCAATGAATTCCTCCGTGCGGTCCGCGCACTCGAGCGCGGCGGGCTTCGGATTGGCGCGATCGAACGGAATCCGGTAGCCCTCGGCGATGGGTCCAAACCGCTCCGCTGCAATCCCGGCCATGAAGCGCATGGCATTCGGCAGCGTGATGCAGGACGTAACGCCGTGCGGCACATCCCAGCGCGGTCCAATCTGGTGGCCCAGCAAGTGCGATAAACCGAAGCGCGTATTCATCGCTCCGAAAATCGAATACCACGAGGCGAACTGGCAATTTCCACGGTGCGCGAGCTGCTCGTCGCCCGTGGTCGAGATGGAAGGATGCAGATGCTCCACGAAAAGCGCGATCGATTTCGCCGCCAGCGCGTCGCTGATGGGCTGATGCCGAATCGCGTAGGCGCACTCGATAGCATGATCCAGCGCGCGGATGCCGGTCGACACCCACAGCCAGTCCGGCGTCGATAGCGTCAGCGCCGGATCGTTGATCACGGTGCGCGGCAGCACTCGCGTATCATAGACGCCGCTCTTCACTCGGGTGCTTTCGTCCGTCACCCCGCCCGCGTGCGTATATTCCGCCGCGGAAAGCGTGGTGGGGACCGCAATGTGTACTAATTCGCGGGTCTCGAGCAGGCCGTAAATCGCCACCTTGCTGGAATCGATGGGACTGCCTCCGCCGAGGCTCACCAGGCTATCGGCGTTCACTCGCTCGATCTCTTTTTGCAGATCGTTCACTGTGCCGCGCGGAACATGCTGGATGATCCCTGAGAATACCGACGCGAGGTTCGAGCCCAAAGCCCCGGTCACCTGTTGCAGAATCGGGAGCTTCGCCACCACGTCGGTGGTCACCACCACGGCGCGCTTCAGCCCGCGCCGCTCCATCTCGTCTTTCAGCGCCGCGATCTTTCCCGGCCCGTAAATTACGCGTTCCAGCCGGCTTAAATTAAACTCGCCTGTGGGCGCTTGCCACTGCAGGCGGTGAATCTCGGGGGATGCCATGCGGCCATACTATCAAATCATTTGATGTTGACAATAGCGATAAGATTGTCGAAGGAGAATGGCATGCTCAACTACCGTTTGCTCGCGACAGCAGGCATCTTATTCGGACTCGTTTCGGTAAACGCCGCCGCGCCCGACCCGAAGGTCCTCTCTTTCACTCTGCCCGACAAGATCCACTGGACCGACAACGCCGGCGGCGCCAGCCAAGCAGTGCTGGTGGGCGATCCCGAGAAACCCGGCCTCTACATCGTCCTGACCAAGTGGCATCCGCACCACATGAGCCATCCCCACTTCCATCCCAACGACCGCTTCATTACCGTGATCTCGGGCACTTGGTGGGTCGGAACCGGCTCCAAGTACGATCCCGACAGCACCACGCCAATCCCCGCCGGCAGCTTTGTCACGCACTACGGCAAGCAGATCCACTACGACGGAGCGAAGGATGACGAAGTGACGCTAGAGATCGTCGGCATGGGCCCGGCAACGTCTACGCCCGCGGAAGCGAAGTAGTTACTTTTCGCCGCCGGGCGCATCGAGCGTCACGTCCAAGTGCGCTAAATACGCGGCTATCAAGCGGTACGTATCATAATAGTCGGCCAGTTGCATGGCCGCCATTTGATCGCGCCGCGTGTGCAGAATGGAAAACGTTTCGGTTGTGATCGAATGAATCAGGAGCGTCGGAATGTGGCGATCCTGGAACGAATCGGCGTCCGATCGTCCGACTTCGTGAATATTGACCACGCCCCAGGGCAAATGCTTTTCGTTAGCGACGGCAGTGAACGCGTCGGCCAGGCGCTTATCGGCAAGATCGAGTTCAAACCTGGTCGGGCCGGCTCCCAGTGAATCCATGTTTATCATCGCGCTGGTCTTGCGAACATCGTCCTTGCTCATCTCGTGCACATAGGAACGCGACCCAACCAAGCCTTTCTCTTCATCGGCGAATCCGACAAATACAAATGTGTGCCGCCGCGGAGACGTTTTGATGCTTTGATAAAGGCTCGGCAGCAGTGAACACCCGCTCCAGTTGTCCAGGACGCCCCGGCCTGCGTTGACGAAATCAAAATGACTGCCAACGATAATCTGGGATTCGTTCTGTCCTGGTAACACGCAGACCACGTTCGGATCGTGCGAGTGCTTCACGGCTTGCTCCGTCAGATGGTCGCCTTTGCAGCCCGCTTCTTCAAATAGTGCGTGCAATTCCTGTTCACGCGCGGAGTTGGTGTCCTTGAGATCGGACAGGCGGCGATTGATTTCGCCCGCTGACAGCGTGTCGTAGTGGCTCGACACCTCTGCGGACAACGTCAGCGCCACAACAAGAGCCCAAACGACGGCGCGCGATGTTTCTTTACAACGCATCGCTGGCGTGATACGAGCTGCGCACCAACGGCCCCGATTCCACGTGCGAAAATCCCAATTCATACCCATACCGTTTGAACTCTGCGAATTCTTCCAGCGGAATATAACGAATGATCGGCAGATGCTTCAGCGATGGCCGCAAGTATTGTCCCAGCGTCAAAATATCCACCTGATGGTCCCGCAGATCCCGCATCACCTGCCGGACTTCATCGCCCGTCTCGCCCAGCCCCAGCATCAACCCGGACTTGGTCGGCACGGGAGGGCGCGTCTGCTTCGCGTACGCCAGCATGTCGAGCGACCGCTCATAGCGCGCACCCAGTCGCACTTGCCGGTATAAGCGCGGCACCGTTTCAGTATTGTGATTCAAGACATCCGGCCGCGCGTTCATCACAATATCCATGGCCGAGTGCGAGCCCTGAAAATCCGGCGTCAGCACTTCCACCTTGCAGCCCGGGATTCGCTCGCGGATCGCTTCGATGGTCATCGCGAAAAGCTCGGCCCCGCCATCCTTGCGATCGTCGCGGTTCACGCTGGTCACCACTGCGTACTTCAATCCCAGCACCGCTACCGCCTCGGCCACCCGCCGCGGCTCGTCGTAGTCCACCGTCATCGGCGGACCCTTCTGTACCGCACAAAATCCGCAGCGCCGCGTGCAGACGTTTCCCAGGATCATGAACGTCGCCGTGCGATGGTTCCAGCATTCGCCCACGTTTGGACAGGCCGCGCTCTCGCACACCGTGTGCAGATTCAGCTGCCGCACCAGCTTCTTCAGTTCGTGATAGTTGTCGCCAGAGGGCGCGGGCGCGCGCAGCCAAGCCGGACGCTGCGGTTGGGGATTGATGGAAACCAGCACTAATTCTATTCTAACGCCCGGAGCCGATTCTCCAGCACCAACCCGCTCTCGAAGTTCTCGCACTGCAAATAGTGCGCCGCCGCGTCCTCCAGAGCCTTCTTCGGTATCAAACCGATAATCTCGCTGCCGGCGATTTCCACTCCACGCGCCGCCGCCTCCCGCCGCACTGCGTCGAACACGACATGCAGCGGCGTCTGCTCGAAATCCGTCAAGTTCATCGAGACCTGCACTAGACCGCGTTCGGCCAGCGGCAGCCCCAGCGCTTTCACGAACGGCATCCCGCCAGAGGAAGTACGAATCTTGCGGGCAATCTCGCGCGCCAACTGCACATCGTCGGTTTTCAGATTCACATTGAAGGCGATCAGCAGCTTGCGCGCTCCGATGATGCACGCGCCCGCCGATGGATGCAACCCCGGACCACCGACATCCGGCGCGATTCTCGGATTCTCGAACCCGCCGCGCCTGCAATTCTCCAGGAGTCGGCGATCGGGACTCAAGGCCGCGGCCTCATAAAAATAGACCGGGACTTTGAAGCGCCGCCAGACTTCCTCGCCCGTACGCCGCGCGATAGCCACGCAATCGGCCAGCATCGCGCCTTCCAAAGGAACGAACGGCACCACATCCGCCGCGCCCATCCTGGGATGAACGCCCGCATGCTTTCTGAGATCGATGCGGTCGACCGCTACTTCAATTCCCCGCAGCGCGCCCTCGGCAACTGCATCCGGCGGCCCGACAAACGTAATCACGGAGCGGTTGTGATCGGTGTCCATTTCCGATCGCAGCACCACCACGCCCGCGACTGAACGAACGGCGCTTTCAATGGCCTGCACCGTCGCGCCATCCCGTCCCTCGGAGAAATTGGCTACGCATTCAATCATCGGCCCGGCCACTTTACTCCGGACCTTTCCACCAGCACCGTCCCACGGCTCGTCACTAGGTCAACCAGGTTCACTCCAAAATGATACGGCAACTCCCGGTAATCCGGCACGCTCAGCATCAGCAGATCGGCGCTCTTGCCGGGCTCGATGGAGCCGATACTGCCAGCCCTCCGCAGCGCATGCGCCGCATTGATGGTGGACGCGGCGATCGCTTCGGCCGCGGTCATTTGCAGGGTCCGGCAGGCCAGCGCCATGGTCATCTGCATATTCAGCGACGGACAATCGTAGGGATGATAGCCGGTTGCGAGCGCCACCGCCGCGCCATTATCGATCAGCATGCCGCGCCGTGCGCCGAACGCTGGGTTTCCCCATGAAACACGGCGCCGGGCATCAGCGTCGCAATGGTGGCCGATTGAGCGAGCAGGGTCGCATCGCGCTCGCTCGCTTCCGCCACGTGACCCACGCTGGCTGCTCCAATCTCTACGGCCGCGGCGATCGCGCCTGGATTCGAGCGCGGACCCGCGTTCAATTTCAAACCAAAGCCCAGCTCGCGCGCCATGCTGAGATAGCGGCAAGCTTGCGCCGGAGTGAATGCAGCCTCCTCAAATCCGACGTCGCAGCGAATCTCGGCGAACTCCGCCAGTTTGCGCCGCCGCAGCATCGGCAACAACCGCGCCGCGGATTCCGGTGGAACGCGAGTCGCCAGAAATGTCGACACCAAAGTCACCGGAAGCTCTCGCAGCCCCGCGTGCACGCGCAGGATCTTCATTTCGCCGGCTTCCGTGACGCCCAGGCCGGATTTGGCTTCCAGCGCCGTGGTTCCATGCCGCACGGCTTCCTCCAACGCGCGCAGCGCCAGCGTCTCCAGCGTCCGCGGCGAAAGTTCCTGAATAGCCCGCGCTGCCGCCAGCGATCCGCCGCCGGCGTGTGCGATCTGCTCTTCGGTGGCGCCGCCCATGCGCATTTCGTAGTCGGAAACGCGCGCCGGTCCACCCGCCAAGTGCGCGTGGCTATCCACGAAGCCCGGCATGACCACGCGTCCGCTGGCGTCGATCTCCTCGGCTCCGCGCGCCAGCGCGAGATTCTCCAGCCGCCGGCTGGGGCCCACCTCGCGGATCAGCCCGTCAGCGATCAGTACCGCGCCGTCTTGAATGATTCCCAGATTTCGGAGATCGGCCCCGCGCCGGGGACCGCTCGGCCCGCGCAATGTAAGCAACTGCCGCGCGCCCCGGACCAACGTAACTTTCCGCAACCGAACTCGCTTCTTCCAGGCTACCACTACGAGAAAAACCAGCCCGATTCTCAACTACACCGCATGCTAGTGTATTGGCGTGAAGAAGCCAGGGCCGGGCAAGCGCCCGCTCAAAACACTCGAAAGAGTGCTTGTCGAAAGCCGGCCTGGGATCGCGCACCGAAGCGCGCAAGTGGATCGGCGCCGGACGCGTCAAAGTGAATGGGAAGCTGATCCAGACGCCGGATCACTGGGTGGATCTCGCGCGCGACAAAGTCAGTTGGACGATCAGCCGGTGAAGGCGCGCGAGAAAATCTACCTGCTGCTCTACAAGCCCACCGGCTACATCACTACCTTCAAGGATCCCGAAGGGCGGCCGACGGTTTACGATTTGATTCAAGACGCCGGACGCTGGGTGGTGCCCGTGGGCCGGCTAGATCAGGACACCAGCGGATTGCTGCTGCTTACCAGCGACACGCATTTTGCCGAGCGCGTCACCAATCCCGATTACAAAGTTCCCAAGACGTATCTAGTCAAAGCATCCACGCTGCTCAGCGATCAGCAGCTCCAACAATTGCGCGAGGGAGTGGCTGCTGAGCGACGGTCCCACCGCAACCCGCCCAAGTAAAACGCGTGCGCGATTCGTCCAAGTACTCCTTCATCGAGATCACCATTCACGAAGGGCGCAACCGGCAGATCCGCCGCATGATCGAGGCGATCGGAAGCAAGGTGCTGAAGCTGGTTCGCATCGCGATCGGCAGCTTCCGCATCGGCGATCTTCCGATCGGCCAGTATCGCGAACTGACTCCCGCCGAAGTGACCATGCTGGCCAGCGGTGCGGGCAGCAACCGCAAAACAATAGCCAGATAAACGACGGCGAACGCAGCGCCGCATCCCACGAGAACAACCAGTGCACCCTGCGGCGCAAGGATCAGTCGGACCAGCTCGCGAACTGCGCCTGCGGCCAGCGACGCGACAGCCAGCTTGCCGATATCGCGCAGCAGAATCACATCGCGCGCGAGTGACGCCCAGCAAACGGCGCGAAATGTATCGCCATCACCGTCCGTTCGAATACTGCCATCGCGACCACTACAGCGATTACGCCCAGCAACCCCAGCCGGGCGGTGAACAACCCCAGCGTCACGACCAGGACCAGCGCCAAAACAAGACGAAGCCGCAACACGAAATACCGTTCGCGCTCGTGAGCCCGGTACAGAGGATCGAGCAACACAATACCCAGCGGCAGCAGCGTGAGATTCACGGCGAAAATTGGCCAGCTATCGGCGAAGCGCGCGGTGAACAAAACCCGGATGAATTCGCGTCCCGCCACCATGAGAAAGACGTACACCGGGAAGTAGACTGCCGCGAGTTTGCGCGCAGCGCGCGTCAGCAGCGAAACGATCTCGCGATGTTCCCCGCTCTTCTGCAAAATGCTCACGCGCGTGATCAGTACCGAATTGGCCGCCTCCTGAAGCAGCCCCATCAGCGGCAACTGCAGCGTACCGATCGAGTAGACCGCAAAGAGCACCGGTCCAAAATGATTCGAAACGAAATAGTTGTGAAAATCCGTTTGCACGATCATCAGAACGCCCGCGGCGCCGAGCGGAATGGCGTAAGACAATTGGTCGCGCAGCATTTGCCAGTCAAAGGCCCGCCAGAATCCGGCGAAGCGCGACTCCAGATAGCAGAGCAGCACGATGGTCTGAATTACGCCGTGCAGAATCGCGGCTGCAAGCAGCGAGCGCAGCGTTCCGAACAACAGCACTGCTCCCACAAAGATCAGCGCGCGCGAGACCTGTATTCCAATGATGAACGCCGCAGCCAGCCGAACCTCATCGTTGGCCACGGGGACCATATCGAGGAAAGCTCCCGTGATCCAGAACAGAATCGTGACGCCGATCCAGGCCGAATACGGCGCGAGCTGAGCGCCACCGAAGATCGCCGTGAGAATGGAGGGATCGAGAACCAGCGCGCCGCAGGCCAGCGCGCCTACCGCAACATGGAACAGCACAATGTTCAAAACAGTTTCGCGGCGCCGCGTTGGTTCGCGAGGCAAAAAATAGAACGCGCTCATGGGAACGCCCAGCGGCAGCACGATCATGGCCGTCGTGACCAGCAGAAAGGCCTGCTTGTAGAGCCCATACTGCTCGCGGTCCAAGCGGCGGACAAGCAGCAGTGGTAGCGCGATGCTGAAGACGAAACCCGATGTTTTGGCGAAGGTAAGCCACGAAACTCGCCAGGTTAGTGTTCTCCTGATCGCGCCATCGGTCGACATCATCGGCGGCCAGTCCGATCCAAGCCAACCAGCTACTGCGACGCCTGGCAAATGAGCCCTCCGTTCAAGTTCAATTTCTCCCGGTTAATCCCCGGCTGCATGCCGCGCTGAGCATGAAGTATGTGCGAACCCTGATTACTCTCGTTCTTTATCTGCGGCGGCTGGCGGCCTGCATCCGCCGTGCCGACGTGCTGCATATTTTCACGCCAGGATATTTTTCGTTCTACCTCGCGCCCGCGTCCCGCTCTTCTCCTCGGGCGGCTGTTCGGGAAAGAACCATTCTCAACTACCACGACGGCCGGGCCGAAGATCATCTGACGCGCTGGCCCATCGCGCGCCGCCTGATGCGCCTGGCGAGCGTGATCGTTGTGCCCTCGGACTATCTGGTGGATGTTTTCGCGCGCTTCGGAATTGACGCCACGCGCATCCACAATGTCGCGGAAACCGATTCCCTGCCCTATCGCGAGCGACGCCGGCCTCGGCCCATTTTTCTTCACAATCGCGGGCTCGCGCCCGAATACAATCCAGCATGCACTCTGCGAGCTTTCGCCCTCATTCAACAGCGCTATCCCGAAGCGCGGCTAACCATCGCGCACGACGGACCGCTTCGGTCCCAGCTCGAAGCCCTGGCCCGATCGCTCGGATTGCGCCAAACCCAATTCATCGGTTCTGTTTCTCCGGCGCAAATGGCCGCATTGTACGATTCAGCGGACATTTATCTGATGAGCCCGAACGCCGACAACATGCCGCTTTCGCTGCTGGAATGTTTCGCCGCCGGGCTGCCAATTGTATCCAGCAACGCCGGCGGTATTCCCAACATCGTCGAAGATCAACAAACCGGATTGCTGTTTCCCCCGAACGATCACGAAGCCATGGCCGCCTGTGCGCTGCGCCTGCTAGAAGAACCGGGACTGGCTGCGCGCCTGGCAAGAAACGCCCGAGCCCAGTGCGACAAATATTCGTGGACCGAGATCGGACCGCAATGGATAGCGCTTTACCGGACTAATCCCGTCCGGATCAAATCCGTATAGACGGCTTCCATCCGCCGCGCCGAAGTGCCGATAGAGAAACGCTCGGCGACGCAACGGGCCTTGCACGGCCAATGTCTGCCGCAACTCCCGGTGTTCGATCAGTGGCTCCAGAACGTGGCACAGTTGATCGACGTCGCCGGCCTCGAAAAGCATTCCATTCTCGCCGTGGCGAATCAATTCCGAATTCCCGCCGACACTGGAGGCCACAGGACAGCAGCCGCAGGCCATGGCTTCGAGCAGAGAATTCGACAGCGCTTCCGAGCGCGAGGGAAGAACAAAAATATCGATCGAACGCAGGCACTCGGCTACATTCGCAGTGGCCGGAGCGAAAATACAATCGGGCGCCAGGCCGCGTGCCTGAGCTTGCGAGCGCAGCCGCTCCAGCATGGAACCGCTCCCGGCGATCAACAGATTCAACTCCCGGGCGTTTCAAACGGGCGAATGCCTCGATCAAGGTTCCCAAATCCTTCTCCGGCCGCAGCGCGCAGACGACGCCGATGGTAAGCGAATCGCGTGGAGTTTCCCGAGGCTGAAACTCGTCCAGGTCCACGCCGTTGTAGCAAAGCCGGACCCGATCGGAAGGCACGTCTTCATCGATCTCCAAGTGCCGCCGGACGAATTCGCAATTCACCACGATCGCATCCGCCATCCGATCGGTGGCTCGAATCAAGCGCCGATATTTCCGAGGGATCAACGAGCGATGTGACCGTTGGCTTGAGACCACGACCGCCTGCGTCAACCAGTGCGCGACGGGAACCGCAAACAGCGTGAGCGGATAGTCGAAAGTATGTACCAGCCGAATTCCGTGCCGCCGGATGTAGTCTCGCAGATTCCAGGCCTCGCGGAGCGCGCCGAATGATGCAAACGAATCCACGGGGAAATGGACAATGGGCACACCGGCAGCGGCGAGTTCGGCATTGCGCATGCCGCGAGGGCGAAAGCATCCGACGTGCGGGGTAAATCGCGAACGATCCAACGTCTTCGCGATCTCGGTCATCTGGCGCTCGCTGCCCCCGAGATCCAACTCGCGGGCCAGCAGCAAGACGGGTGTCACGGTGCAGTATTATTCATAGCGCAAAGCTTCTACGGGTGCGATCGCAGTGGCCGCCCGGGCCGGGTAAAGTGTCGCGATCAGACTGACAAAAATAGCGCCGGCGGCGATCCAGATGGCGTCCTGCCAACGCGGGTTGAACGGCACATAGCTGAGCGAGTAGACGTCCTCGTTCAATCGCAGCCAGCGGTAGTGATCGGCCAACGTGGACAGTGCGTAGCCGAGCGCAAGACCGACGGCGGTTCCGACCACGCCGATCAGGGCGCCTTGCAGCATGAAAATTTTGCGGATTTGGCGGCGCGTCGCGCCCATCGACATGAGTACCGCGATCTCGCGATTCTTCTCCATCACCATCATGATCAGCGTAATGAGTATATTCAGCGCAGCCACGATTTCGATCAGCCCGATGGTGACCGCGGTCACGACGCGCTCCATGTTGAGCGCGTCCAGGATCTGATGATACTGATCCATCCAGGTGGTGGCGTCCAGTTTGGGACCGGCGATTTGGTCGGCCAGCTTGGCGACTTCGGGAGCCTTGTAAATATCGTCGAGGCGCAACTCGATGGAATTGACTACATCGCCGGACGCGAAGACTTGCTGCGCTGAGGCGAGGGACGTGAAGGCCCAATACGAGTCGATCTCATAAAATCCCGATTCGAATATTCCGACCACACGGAATTTGAATGGCGCCGGAAAGCGCAGTTCCGGCCCAAACATCTCCTGCCGTGGAGAAAACATATTCACGACGCTGTTCAGCAGCATGCCGGTTTTTTCCGCGAGGCCAGAGCCGAGGATAATGCCAGGGAATCCGCTAGTATCCTTGAGCTTCTCAAAGGATCCTTGTTTCAAATGCTTCAGCATGTCCGGCGTATGATCGATGGGGATGCCCTTCATCTCCGCGGCGCCGGATTGAAGCGGCCCCACCAGGTAAACCCCGCCATAAAGATTGGGAGCCACGCTGATCACGTGCGGTAGCTGGCGAAATTTTGGATCGAGCGCCTGCCAATTGGAGATGCCTTGCTCCGGGTCCTTCGTCAGAACCATTACGTGCGCCGTAGCGCCCAGTAGACTGGCCTGCAGCGTGTCGCGAAATCCGTTGTTGATGGCGATGCCGATCACCAGCGCCATCACTCCGGCCGCCACGCCCGCGATGGAAATCACCGTGATCACCGAAATCACGGCCTGCTTGCGTTTGGCGCGCAGGTAGCGGCTGGCGATGAAAAATTCGAACGTCCGCGCGCTCATAGGGGACGCAGAAGCGGAAACAAAATAACATCGCGAATGGAGCGCGAGTTAGTCAGGATCATCGTCAGTCGATCGATGCCGATGCCCTCGCCCCCGGTCGGCGGAAGCCCGTAGGAGAGCGCTCGAACGTAATCTTCATCCATTTGATGCGCCTCGTCGTCGCCTTTCTCGCGCATGGCGAGCTGCGCCTCGAAGCGGTGCCGCTGTTCGCGGGGATCGTTCAATTCCGTAAAAGCGTTGCCGATCTCCATGCCGGCGCAGAAAATCTCGAAGCGCTCCACAAATTCCGGATCGTCGGCCTTGCTCTTGGACAGCGGCGAGACCTCGACGGGAAAATCGTAGATGAAAGTTGGTTGCACCAGCGCGGGTTCGACGTTGCGTTCGAAGGCTTCGACCAAAGCATGCCCTTTCAAAGTGGAATCGCCCACGGCTTCACGCATTGACACGCGTCGTATATTGCCAAAGTCGAGGACGGTGCCCTGATACTCGACCTCCGGGCCGCCGGTGGCGTCGATGGCGGTCTGGCGCAGCAGCTCCGCGGAAAGATCCATCATGCCGTGATAGTCGGTGTAGGCTTGATAAAACTCGAGCATGGTGAACTCGGGGTTGTGCTGTGTGGAGATGCCTTCGTTGCGGAAGTTGCGGTTGATCTCATAGACGCGATCCAAGCCGCCCACCACCAGGCGCTTCAAATACAGCTCGGGAGCGATGCGCAGGTACAGATCAATATCGAGCGTGTTGTGATGCGTGGTGAATGGCCGCGCGGCAGCGCCTCCGTAGATAGACTGGAGCATGGGCGTCTCCACTTCCACGAAGCCGCGGGATTCGAGCTGGCGGCGCAGCGAGCCGACGATTTTCGCTCGCGCGAGAAACACTTTGCGGACATCGGGATTCGCGATGAGGTCGAGATATCGCTGCCGGTAACGCGTCTCGACGTCTTCCAGTCCATGCCACTTCTCAGGCATCGAGAGCATAGTCTTGGCGAGGAAATCGAGATGTTCGACGTGGATACTGAGCTCGTTGGTTTTGGTACGAAACAGATAGCCCTCGACGCCGACGATATCGCCGAGATCGAGGAGTTGGTATAGCGCGAATTCTCGTTCGCTGACCGCGTCCTTGCGGACGTAAACCTGGAGTTGTTCGCCATTCTGGAGCAGGTGCGCGAAGCCCGCCTTACCCATGCGGCGCACGGTCATCACTCGACCCGAGACGCGGACCTGGACGCGCGGTTCTAGCGCTTCAGCGGGCTTATCGCGATACTCGGCCAGGATTTGCGGAATGGTGTGAGTGAAATCGAATCGATGGCCGTAGGGTTGGAAGCCGAGGGCTTCGATTTCGGCGATTCGCTGGACGCGCTGGCTGTACAACTCGTCTTCAACTGGCAATATGGGCTCCTAACCCTAATGTTACCGTGGTGGCTGGCGGCTGGTGAGGGTTTGGTGGATGAATCTGGTGAGCGATAGAACACGCCTCTATCGATCACAAACTAGTGGTATCATGATTGATAGAAACAGCCTCTATCGCTCATGACCTGGAACTGGCAAGAACCCGACTGGCCTCACTTCTCTTGGGATAAGAAGCGTTTAGCCAAGTCCGAGGAGCAGTTTCTGCTGGAAACCGGCGAATTCCTCGGCGCGGCGAAGCACCTGGGGCCGGGGGATCGCGAACAGCTCACCGTGGATGCAATGAGCAGCGAAGCCATCACCACTTCGGAAATCGAGGGCGAGATTCTGGACCGCGCGAGCGTCCAATCCTCCATCCGCAAAGAGCTTGGCCTGGCCGCGGATAAGCGAAAGGCGAAGCCCTCAGAGCAAGGCATCGCTGAGATGATGGTCGATTTGTATCGCCGATTTTCCGAGCCGCTCTCGGACGAGATGCTGTTCGCATGGCACCGTATGTTGGTTCAGGGCCGCGACGATCTCAGAGATATCGGCCGGTATCGTACCGGCGAGGAGCCGATGCAGGTGGTGTCGGGCGCTATATATGCACCGAGAGTACACTTTGAGGCGCCACCATCAGCGGCAATGCCGCGGGAGATGAAGGATTTCGTCACCTGGTTCAATCACACCGCGCCTGGCAGCGAAAAGTTGCCAATCCTCACGAGGGCCGGCATTGCACATCTCTACTTCGTATCGGTTCATCCGTTCGAGGATGGCAATGGCCGCATTGGGCGGGCGGTGGCAGAAAAGGCGCTGTCACAAGGGCTGGGGCAGCCAACGCTGATCGCACTGGCCGCGACCATCCTCGCCAAGCGCAAGGCGTATTACGACGTGCTCGAAGCAGCGAACAAGAGCAACGAGATCACGGAATGGCTGTCCTGGTTCGCTGCAACTGCGATTGAAGCCCAGCGGCGAACGATCGCGCGCGTGGAGTTCCTCATCGAAAAGACCCGGCTACTCGACCGCCTGCGCGGCCAGCTGAACGATCGCCAGGAAAAGGCATTGCTGCGAATGTTGCGCGAAGGCCCGGATGGGTTCAAGGGCGGCCTAAGCGCGGGCAACTACGCCACCATCACAGGTGCATCGCCGGCAACTACGACCCGCGATCTGACAGATATGGTCGAAAAGGGCGCGCTGATCCGTGTCGGAGAACGGCGCCACGCAAGATACCGCGTCGCTATATCGCCAACGACCTCCGAATAACGCGAGGCCGTCAGGAATAAGCGCGCTGCGCCTGTTACACTCGTCTATTCAGGAGTGATAGCACAACAAGCCAGCCCGGTTTCGCGCCTACGTCACCTGGAGCTATTGTTTCTTCTAGGTGCGCTGCAGGCATTCGCACCGCTTTCCATCGACATGTATCTGCCGGCCATGCCGGTGATGGAGAAAGTGTTTCACACTTCCAGCGCGGCGGTTCAATTCACGCTGGTCACGTTTTTGGTGGGATATGCGCTCGGACAGCCACTTTACGGGCCCTTAACTGACCGTTTTGGTCGCAAACCGCCACTTTATGTCAGCTTATTGCTCTTCATCGCGTCTTCGGCGGCCTGTGCGATCTCCCCGTCGATCTACGTGATGTCGTTCTTCCGGCTGCTGCAGGCCGTGGGCGCTTGCGGCGGCGCGGTAATGTCGCGCGCCATGGTGAGCGATCTGTTTCCGGCGAGCGAATTGCGGCGCATTTTTTCAATGCTGGTGCTGGTACTGGGCGTGTCGCCGGTGATCGCGCCGCTGATCGGCAGCTATCTGCTGGTGTGGTTCGACTGGCGGGCGGCCTTCATCGTGCAAGCCTCGATGGGAATACTGTGCTTGGTGGGAATGCACTTCCGCCTGCCTGAATCGCTGCCGCATGACGCCCGGCGGCCGTTGAACCTCGACCAGATCCGGGCCACTTATACGCGGCTGTTCAAGGACCGGACATTTATCGGCGCTTCTGTCGTGTGCGGATTCAGTTCTTCGGGAACATTTGCCTACATCGCCAGCGCGCCCTTCGTGTTCATCACGCTCTATAAAGTTCCCACCGAACACTTCGGCTGGCTGTTCGGATCGGTGGCGATCGGCATGGTTGTGGCCGCGCAGATCAACGGACGTATGCCGCGCCGCATAGCGCTGTGGCGCGTGCTGCGGACCGCCAATCTCGTTCAACTGGTTGCGGGACTATTGCTCCTCTGGAGCGTGCTGACGGGCGTGGGCGGAATGTGGGGCGTCTACGCGGGCGTGTTCGTGTACGTCTCGGCGCAGGGGTTCGTATTTCCTAACGGCTCCGCCATCGCCATGATGCGGCACGGCGACATTGCCGGCACGGCGTCGGCGCTGCTGGGCACCAATCAATTCCTGATCGCGGCCATCATGACCACGTTCCTCGGATTCATTGACAATCCGGCTTTACCGATGGCCCTGGTGATTGCCGGATCGGCCATTGCTTCCACTTCACTGAACTTCCTCACGCTGGGCCGGAAACTGGAGACCGGGCCGCGGGTAGCCGCATGAGCCGTTTTGTCCTTCTGATTCTGCTTGCTCCTCTCGCATCCGCGCCGCTTCGTGCGGCCGAGCTCAAGCCCGAGACCGCCGCGGCTTTCGATCGCTACGTCAAAGCGGCGGAAGAAGAGATGGACAAGCACAAGGGCTTCCGCGATTTCTTGTGGCTGGACCGTCAGGATCCGAAGCAAAAGTCGCTGGTGTGGCTGGGCCAAAGCACGATTGTGCCGCTGACGACGCTCGACCACGGCAAGGAGATCGAAGTTCCGGATGGCGAGGTCCAGCATTGGCTCGGTTTGGTGTTTTTGGAGAAATCCACGCTCGAAAAGATGAGCGTCATCCTGCTGAACTTCAACGAATACTTCCATATGATCCCGTTGCAGATCACGGAGTCCAAGACCATTAAGCACGAGGGCGATCAGTACGAGGCGTTGCTGCGGCTCTACAAAAAGCAGGTCAGCGCGGTCGTTTTGAATGTGAATGAGAGCGCGAAATACACGCAGGTGGATCCGATGCGGGCGGTGATCGCCTGCCGCTCCACGCACATCGGTGAAGTGGAGCGCCCCCGGAAGAAGAAGACGTACGATCAGGAGCGCCCGGCGGAAGACGCAGCCGGATATTTGTGGCGATTAAATGTCTATTTGCGGATGGAAGAAGCCGATAACGGCGTGTACGTTGAAATCGAAATGATCACCCTGGCGCGCCAACCAGGTGGAATATTAGACAAGTCCCGGTATCTGAATGGTTTTCAAACCTTCCCGAAAGAATTCGTGCAAGGCTATATCGCCGCGCTGGAGTATATTTACCCGCGTCGCCGCTAGCGCCGCCCCACAATCATTACTCGGCCTTAGCGGTTTCCTTGATCTCTTGTCCGGGCTCGCCGCCGGCCTGACGGATCAGGGTTGCAGTGGTCTCGTGAACCGGACCGGGACCTCCCGCATAGCCGCCCTTGCCCATCGCGAGATCCAGCGCCGTGAATCCGCGCTTGTTCCGCGCCTTGACGTTGGCGCCGTTGTCGATGAGATATTTCGCGATGGTATCGGCGCCGCGATGCGCTGCTCCGTGCAAAGCCGTTTCACCTTTATCGGTGGCGCCGTTCACATCCAGGCCGAGCGATACGCAGAGCTTCACAGCTTCTAGCGCCTCGGCTTCGGTTCCCTTAATATGGTCGGTCCAGGCGACGCCAGAGGCCACCATTAGCGCGGTCTGATTGTCCTTACCCACCAGCTTCGGATCGGCGCCCTTATCGAGCAAGTAATGCATCAGCTCGACATCGGCGCTGCGGGCGGCCCGCGTAAAGGGCGTAGTGCCGGCGCCCATAGTCTTGTCACCCATGTCCTGCGCGTGCTTCTCAATCGGCGCCGGAGCCGTCAACTGCGCGTTCACGTTCGCCTTGTGATCTAAGAGCGCATGAATAATGTCCATGCTGGTGGCTTTGTCGGTTTCCTTGTGAGCCGGACGCGGCGACCAATCCACATCGTGCATTTCAACGGCGCTATAGAGCGCGGTGCGTCCGTTCTTGGCCGCAACGTTGGGATCGGCTCCGCGGTCGATCAGCATTTGCGTCAGGTCATAGTGGGTATTCAAAATCGCCAATGTCAGCGCATTGTTTCCGTCTGAATCCACTGCGTTAATATCGGCTTTTGCGTCCAGCAAAGCTTTCGCCGCGTCGATCTGCCCTTGACGGACGGCGAATAACAGCGCGGTCAAGCCGCCGCGCGCAATGGGAGCCGCTGGAGTTCCCGCCGCCATCTTCGGCAGCGAGGTATCGCGATCGTAGGAACGAACATCCAGCTCGGCGCCGTGTGCGGCCAACATGTTGACGATGTTCGCGTGACCTTCGGCCGCTGCCCACATTAGCGCGGTCTGCCCGCGGAAGTTTTCCTTGGCGTTCACTTCGGCGCCATGGTCCAGCAGAACCTTCACTGCTTCCAAATTGCCCTCGCGCGATGCTTTCATCAACACAGTCTCGGCCTGCGCGGTGGTGAACGTGTTCGGGTCGGCGCCAGCCTTGAGCAACTTCTCGACCAGCGCTCCACTGCCGGTGTGGACCGCTTCCGACAACGGCGTAGCTCCGTAACGGTTGAGCGCGGTCGCGTTGGCGCCCTCGCGCAGCAGCGCGTCGACGGTCTCCAGGTCGCCCCAATGCGCGGCCCAATGCAAAGCGGTGGTGCCATCCGCCTGAGGAGCGTTCACATCCACGTGCTGTTTTAGAAGAGCGCGGACAGATTCGGCGTCACGATTCTGAGCGGCGTCCACAAGTGCGGTAGTGCCATTCGTGGCGGCGTAACAGGCGACGGACAATAGCGCCGCCATGGAGCACTTCAATGAGCGATTCGCATGGTGGTCTCCTTAAACTTCCGACAGAATGCCGGTACTATCGCCGAGGTGCTGCTCGGTGAGACCGGCCTTCGCCAGCGTGGTGGCAAGCAGGTTCGCCATGGGCGTGTCGTCCGGATACTTGATGTGGCGGCCGCCCTTCAAGCGTCCGCAAGCTCCTCCGGCCACAAACACTGGCAGCGGTGAATGATTGTGCAGGTTGCTGTTGCTCATGGAACTGCCATACAGAATCAAGGAATGATCCAGCAGCGTTCCGTCGCCGTCCTGAATGTTCTTCATCTTGTCCATCAGGTAGGCGACCAGGCTGACGTGATAGGTATTGATCTTGGTCAGCTTTTCGAGTTTCTCGGGATTGTCCTGGTGGTGCGATGTGGCGTGGAACGGATCGGGCACGCCGATTTGTGGGAACGTGCGGTAACTGACTTCGCGCGCCATCATGAAGCTGGAGACGCGCGTGATGTCGGCCTGGAACGCCAGCGCCATCAGTTCCATCATCATCTTGGAATGCTCCACGTGATCGTCGGGAATGCCGATGGGCGTTGTCGGCACCTTGATGCTCTGGCTGTTCTTGGCCTCGGTGAGCTGGATACGGCGCTCAATCTCGCGCACGTTGTCCAGATATTCGGCGACGCGGTTGCGGTCGTTCGCGCCCAGGCCGCGCTGCAAATGGTTGACTTGCGCTGTGATGGCGTCCAGGATGCTGTGCTCGCGCTGGATGCGCGCCACGCGCTCGGCCGCGTTGGAGCCGTCGCCAAACAAGCGATCGAAGACCACGCGCGGGTTGATTTCCATCGGCAACGGCGTGGTGGGCGTGCGCCAGGAGATGGTGTTGGTGTAGGTGCAGCTGAAGCCAACGTCGCAGGCGCCGATGAGGCCCGTCATGTCTTCGGTGGCCAACTCGAGCGAAGGCAGCGGCGTGTCCTGGCCGATGGCCGCGGCCGCGATTTGATCCACCGTTGTGCCGGCGCGAACGTCCTCGCCTTCGGTGCGCTTGGGATGGACGCCGTTCAAGAAGACCGAGGGAGATCGACCATGATCGCCACCGCTATCGCCTGGGCCTTGCGCGCCCGCCAGCTTGTGCGCGAGATTGCTGACCACCACCACCTGGTCGCGGAAAGGCTGCAACGGCATCAAAGTGCGCGAAAACTCGACGATTTGAGCCTTCGGCCGCGGGAGTCCAGTTGGCCATCACGCCGCCGTGCGGGATGTAGCAATAGCCCAGGCGGATGCGCGGATTCGCGGCTGTCTTGGCCAGCGGCGTCTGGGCCGGGACCATCGAGTCGAGAAAAGGCAGCGCCACGGCGACACCCATGCCGCGCAAAAACGTGCGGCGGGGAAGATGGATCTTCGAGATAATCATGCCAACAGTCTCCTCATTGAAACCGATTAGTGCAAAACGCTTTGGTGCAAACCAGCGGTCACGGTGCGGTTCTCGCCTTCCGTGCCTTTCATTTTCATTTCAAACGGCGTGCTCTTGACGATTCCAAGCACGATGGAAGAAAAACGGTAGTCGTTGCGCGCGGCATCGCGGACGATAGCGCGCACGGCGGGCATGTCGTAATATTGGACGCCACGGCCCAGCGCATAGATCATAAGTTTCTCCGTGAACACGCCTGCGAAGATCTCGGGCTTGGCCATCAGAATTTCGCGCAGCGCAACCGGCCCGTCGATCTTCGCGCCATTGAACATGACGCCCGCCGGATCGATCTTGGCGCCTTCGTCCGTGGTTCGCCACTGGCCCACAGCATCGAAGTTCTCGAGCGAAAAGCCGATCGGATCCATCACCTTATGGCAGCCGGCGCACGCCGGATTCTTGCGATGCTCTTCCAGGCGCTGGCGGAGCGACGTCAAGCGTGCCGGGGTCGGAGTGCTCCTTCAACGCGGGAACATTGGGCGGCGGCGGATCGGGCGGCATGCCGATCAGATTGGTCAGGATCCACTTGCCGCGCTGGACCGGTGAAGTGCGGGTGGCATACGAGGTAATCGTCAAAATGCTGGCTTGTCCCAGCAGGCCCCGGCGCCGTTCGTCGGTGACGGCCACGCGGCGGAAATCGGTCCCATAGATATTGGGAATCCCATAATGCCGCGCCAGACGCTCATTGATAAAGGTATATTTCGCATTCAGGAGATCAAGGACGCTGTGATCTTCCTGGATGATGTTGCCGAAGAACAGATCCGTCTCGTGCCGCATGTCCTGGCGCAAGTTGTCGTCGAAGTCCGGGAAAGTTTCGAAATCGGGGTTGATGTTCTTGAGGTTGCGCAGGTATAGCCACTGGTCGGCGAAGTTGTCCACCAGAGCTTTCGATTTCGGATCGGCCAGCATGCGCTTCACCTGGCCGTCGAGAACGGCTGGGTCCTTGAGCTTGCCGAGCGTGGCCAGATTCAAGAGCTGTTCGTCGGGACCGGTACTCCACAGGAAGAACGAAAGCCGCGAAGCCAGCTCCAGATCGCTGATGTGGTACACGGCGCCGGCGGCCAGGGCCGGCGGATCGGGCTCGAAGCGGAACAGGAATTCGGGACTGGCCAGGATCAGCTGGATGGCCGCTTCAATGCCGGAGTCGAACGTGCCGCCTTCATTGCGGCCTTTTTGATAGAAGGTGAGCAAGGTTTCGAGATCGTTGTCGGACACAGGCCGTCGATAAGCCCGGCGCGCCAGGACGCTGATAATTTTCTTGGCGCAGGGCAATTCGTCCACGTGACTAGTGGGATGGCAAACGAAAATCAGCTTGCGGCTGGGTGTATCGCCGACTCCGGTGGCGTGCAGCGGCCCGGTGATGCTCACGCGATCGACCGCCGGCAGGCCGCGGAAGTCCAATGGATCGAGATTGGCTCGCTCGAACGGCTGCAGGATGTTGTCGTCCTGCGACTCACCCTCGGACATGAATGTCGCTACCACGGTGCGCGGCCCAGCCTTCACCGGAACGTGAACCGTGAGGCGCGCGTCGATTTCCAGAGCCGATTTTCCGGAGTTGGTATAGCTGAGCTCGGCTTCGTCCTTGCCGCCGATAGTGGCCAGCTTGACGCGCTGGCCGTCGATGCTGATTTCCACCTGGTGCAGCTCTTCCAAGCCCTTGATGGCGTCGGCGGTGGCTCTCCACAGCCGCACTTTAATCACGTACTCGCCATCCAGGGGGAAATAGTGGCGTAGAGCTAATCCGCCACGGGTTCCGAGCGGCAGGCCTTCCATGTGGCCGTTCTGTGAGAGATCGGGCTTGGCGCGATAGGTGGTGGTGTCGGCACCCAGGTTGGGATCGCCCACCGCGATGCGGCTCAGATTCCAGGACGCCGCCATGTAGCGCTCCAGCAGCGACGGCGAAGTTCGGAGCACGTCGGCGATGTCGTCGAAGCCGTAGCTTTCGTCGTCGGCGGGGAGCAGAGGCGCCGGATCTATTTCGAGGCCGAGCAAATCGCGAACGGCGTTGGCGTATTCAGTGCGATTCAAACGGTGAAGGGTGGCGCGCCCCGGATTCGGATGCGCCGCAGACGCTTTGTCGATCGAAGTTTCAAGCCAGGACGCAAAACGATCCATGGCGGCCGCGTCGGGCCGAGGCATTCCTTGCGGAGGCATGGCGCCGAGCCTGACTTTATGGATGACCTTTTCCCACGTTTCCGCGCCAGCCGGGGGGTTGGTGAGGTCGGCCGATTGAAGCGAGAGCCCGCCGGTCTTCAATTTGTCGCTGTGGCAGCCGACGCAATACTGATCTACCAGAGCACGTTCAGAACCTGCTGAGGCGGGACTGGGTGGTTGTTGCGGGGGAGGCGCAGCTTGTATGCAGAGACCAGAGATAAGAGTAAAACTTGCAAGACATACGATGTCTTTCGCTAACAATTAGCCCTCCTCGGCCCTGCAGCGGTGCGTAACAATAATGTCAAAAAAGCGTGTTGCATGCAAGGGGTGGGAGAACGGCGTAGGCGGGCTGCATGCAAGAGGAATGATATCCCCGAAAATCAACTAAAGCACTTCCACGCCCTCCGGGACCGCTGCCTTCTTGAGATCTTCATCGCGCGTCGCCAAGGGTAACGACAGGCGCAGTGCGAGATCAAGGTACGCAGCATCGTAAGCCGTCAACTGATAACGGTTCGCTAGAGAATGCAGCCGGGGAAAATCCGGAACCTGCGGGCCGCGATCGATTTTGAAATTCAGCGTGAAGAGTTGCTCGAGGAACTCTCGCCCACGATCGGCCGCGATTCGTTGGCGCTTGATGGCCACGCCTACGGCATTCAGAATTTCCCAGGCCCAAATGGAAGGGACATGCAACTCGCTCCCCTGTTTCGCCCATTCCAGCATTTCTTCCGATGCCGGTGTCGTCTCGTCTTCACAGCACCAAGGCATGCAGGCAGACACATCGAGCACGAACGCATCCATCAATACTTGTGACCGAGGTGTGCGAACTCGCGGATCGACATCCCCTGCAGCTCGAGCCTTACACCCTTGCGGAGTTCACGCATGCGCTCAACGGCGGCGCGAGCTTTTTCCTTGTCGAATCCGCTCTCCGGGCGAGGCAGCGCGTCAATCGCGGTTTCGATGAACTCATCCACCGATCGGACCAAGCCAGCCTCAATCGCCTGCCTGATAGCTCTTTCCTGGTTCGGCTTGAGCGTTATCGTCATAAACCCCCGCGTCTCCTAGGTTAACGCGATTAAAGACCGCGGGCGGGCTGGCCGCCTGCATAATGGAAACATGCCACTAAAGCCGCCGATGGAAACCATCATTTTGGTTCTGATCTCGGAGCCACTTGCGCGCCAGGTGATTCGAGAGGTGCTGGAGCGCGCCGGATATGTTGTGATGCCGGCGGGTGACTTGGGCACTGCAGTGGATCGCTTGCATGAATGCACCGCGGACCTGTTGATGATCTCGCCGTACGTGGAAACCATCACCGGGCACGATGCTGCGAAGTACCTACAGGGCCGCTGTCCGGGCATGCGGATTCTGATGGTGGCAGGGCTGTTGGCAGACGATCGCTTGCAAAACCGGGCGGAGTTGGAGAAGGTTGAAATTTTCCCCAGGCCATTCACGGGCGCGGACCTGCTGAATAAGATCAAACAGGTGCTGACCACCGGCTAAAGCTTACGGCATTTGGGGGCTGGCGCTTGCGATGGTCTTTGCAATCCAATCGGAATGTGGGAAACCACAGGCGGCCAGGGCTTTCAGCTCCGAGTCCACGTCATACTCCACGCGTCGAATTTCCGGCTCGGACTCATCCAGCAGGAGATACGCAGCGCGGCGGTCGCCGTCGTACGAGAGACTAACGCTGCCGGTGTTAGCGACTGTCATTTCTGAGGAACTCCCCGCAACATTCCGAACGTAGGAACGATGGATATGCGCATAAACCGCGATCGGCTGGCCGAGCGGCGAGTAAACCGACTCCAGCTCGGCATCGTTGGCTTTCGGCGCCGGTGCGCGCCAAAGGCTCTCGGGACTGGCATGCACCAGCGCCATCGAACCATGCCGTTGAGTGCGCGGCAGGGCGCTCAGCCAGGCGAGCCGCTCTTCTCCTAGCGCTTCGATGGTCGCCGCGGCCATCTCCGCGATCGCATCCCACATGTGTTTCAGGTTAGGCAATTGGCTCGCAAACTCGGCCAGCGATTCAGGCCTAAAAAGTATTTCATCGGTGTTGCCCAGCACGCCTTGCCAGCCGAGATCGCGAATGCGATCCACAATCTCGGCGGGACTCGATCCGCCGTGAGCCAGATCGCCGCCGTGCAGGATCAAGTCGGGTGAAGTCTGCCGCAGATCGGCCAGGACGGCCTCAAAGGCGGTTCGATTGCCATGGATGTCGGATACGATTGCGATGCGCATTCACTTCGTCGACCGGCTTCTCTGATATTAGTTAACTATGAATGACGAACAGCGCAAGTCGGTCGCGCTCGAATACCTCAAAGCGCTGGACAACGGCGGCGTGACCTCATCCGGCGCGTCGGTCTTGGATCTGTTCGCGTCCAATGCCCACGTCTATTTCCCGAAATGGGGCGTGGCGAAGGGCAGGGCGCAAATCGAGAAGCTATTCACCGACTTAGGTGGCAAGCTCAAATCGATCACTCACCACTATTCCGGTCTCAACTGGATTTTCTCCGGCGGAGACACCATCGTGTGCGAGGGCACCAGCCACGGCGAGCACGTGGATGGACCATGGCGCGCCGGCGATCCCGATTGGGGCGCGGGCCGATGGTGCGATGTGTTCGAGATTCGCGACGGCCTGATTCAACGCTGCTTTATTTATCTGGACCCGGACTATGCGGGAAAGGATACCGGCCGCTATCCTTGGATCAAGTGAAAACCATGGCGCAATCATCGATACAACTTGGACCTATCGGAATCTGGACGCGGCAACTCGAGGAGCAACCCGCCGCCAAAGCCCAGGAGACCGCTCGCGAGTTGGAAGAGCTCGGTTACGGCGCTCTCTGGTTTGGCGAAGCGCTCGGGCGTGAAGTACTCACCAATGCGGGACTGCTGCTGGCCGCCACCAAGCGAATGGTCATCGCTACCGGTATTGCGAACATCTACGCACGCGATGCGCTCGCGATGGCGTCCGGGCAGAAGACGCTGGCGGAAGCTTATCCCAATCGGTTTTTGTTGGGCCTTGGGGTGAGCCACATTCCACTGGTCGAAAAGCTGCGAGGCCATCGCTATGAGAAGCCCGTAGCGACGATGCGCGCCTACTTAGATGCCATGGATCAGGCGCCTTATAGCTCCGTTCCGCCTTGCACAAAACCCCCGCGTGTTCTTGCGGCGCTGGGTCCGAAGATGCTGGAGCTTTCCGGCGAACGCGCCGACGGCGCCCATCCTTACAACGTGAATGTGGAGCACACCGCCGAAGCACGCCGAATATTGGGCCCTCAACCTTACCTGTGCCCCGAGCTAGCGGTGGTGCTGGAAACCAATCCGGACAAGGCGCGGGCCATTGGTCGAGCGTTCCTGGGTTTCTATCTGACGCTGCCCAACTACGCCAACAATTTTCTGCGGCTGGGGTTTGATGAAGCCGATTTCAAGGATGGCGGAAGCAACAAGCTGATCGATGCGATCATCGCTTGGGGCGATTTGAACGCTATTCGCGAGCGAATTCGAGCGCACCATGCGGCGGGTGCAGACCACGTTTGCATTCAGGTGCTCACGGCCGATCCCCAGGGGCTGCCGTTGAGGGAATGGCGAGAACTCGCGGTCCTAACGAAATAAGTCTTGTTCCGGTTTGCGGAGCAGCGGACGGGAAGAGCCTTCGGCGGCCTGAAACTCGTACCCGCGAATCAGCACCACCGGACATCCGGCGGCTTTGGGCATCAGAAGGCCGGCAGCCGCGGCCAGCTGATCCGCCACCGCGATGATCGTGGCGGTGAGCTTTCGGCCATGACTATCCATGCGCCCGCGATGATCGTCCAAGGGATCGAGACCAGAGACGCCGATGGCAACATCCACCAGCCCTTCGCGCCAAGGACGGCCAAAGGTATCGGTGATGATCACGGCGCCGCATTCGATGCCAGCCCGGAGCCGGCGCGCCGATGCATCGGGATCGTCTGGCAGAACGGTCGCGAAATCACCCTCGACGTTCGATTGATCGACGCCCGCGTTGGCGCAGACGAAGCCATGCTGGGTTTCTGAGATGATGACGCCGCGATCCATTTTCACAATGCGCCGCGATTGCGTGAGGATCAATTCGATCAAGCGCGCGTCTTTATTCCACTCGGCCGCCCACGATCGCGCGAGTTCCGAAGGCTGAATTTCGCGGAGATCGACGATCGCACCCTCGGCCTTTGAGACGATCTTTTGCGCGACGGCAACGATGACGGATCGATCGATGTCGGCGGCTGGGCGAATGAGCGTGGCGAGATCATCGCCTGGACGCACTTCGGGCAGATTTGGGATCGCTACTATTTCGACGCGCATGCAGCTCGCAGGAAGGACGAAACTTCACACTCATGTGAGAGAGCCAGGAGCTCGGCCACATCTTCTGGCGTGTCGATATCGAACATGAGTCCGGGAAGGCGGAGCACGTCCGCATCCAAGCCCTTCGAGCGCGCCTGATCGAGATGCGCGTGAAAGCTACCTGGACCGAAGCGGCTCTGGATGCAATCGGGCGGAGTGCGGACCAGCGCGTTGGTGCCGGTGCCATCGGAGGACGGCACAACGATCAGGCCGGGGCGAGCCGAAGCCGCAAGCTGGCTGAAGTCGCTTGCCGTCACGGTGGGCACATCGATCGGTACCAGCAAAACCGTCGAAGCCCCCAGTTCCATGGCGCGCAAACAGGCTGCGTCGGCCGAAGCGCTGTGGCTGATCTGAGCGTCTTCTTCAAACACCAGCGCCCCTGAAATGCGCGCGTGGTCGGCGACTTCGTGATCGCTGGTGGCCACCACAACGCGGTCGATCCCCTCGGCTTGGCACAGCGCGGACAGTGTCTGCTTGTAGAGCATGCGCGCGAGCGCTTCTCGCTGCTCGACGGCGAGAAATCCAGTCAAGCGCTGCTTGGCGTTTTGCGGGCTCTTTACGGGGAGGATGGCGAAGATCATTCTTTGATCCTCATTTCGCGCACAACCACTCGCGCCAGCGACTTTCTTTCGCGCAATCCGCGCATGACGGTATCGGTCACCACCGGCCGCATGTCCAGCGCTTCCACTTGCGCGGAGTGCTTGCGATCCAGTTGGTCCATCACGAACACGCCGGCGAAATCAACATACAGTTTTGCCACCTCGGCAGCCGACGCTTTGAGGTGCATGCTCTTCAGCATGCTTGCGGCCGGTCCTTTGAGCGCGCGGCCGCCCACGATCGGCGAGATCGCCGCGACTTTATCTCGCTTCCGTTGCAACGCCTCGCGTATGCCAGGCACCGCCAGAATCGGACCGATGCTGATGAACGGATTCGACGGACAAAGGATTATCGCCTCCGCCTTTTCTATCGCCTCCAACAAACCGGGCGAGGGCGCCGCTTGGGAAGCGCCTTCAAAACGCAGGGCGCTTACTCGATCGCGTGCGCGGCGCCTCACGAAGTAGGTCTGAAACTCCAGTTCGCCCGAAGCCGTGCAAATGAGCGTCCGCACGCGTTCGTTCGACATGGGAACAAGCGTGGAACGCACCTTGAGGGCCGAGGTGATTTCGGACGTCACTTCAGAAAGTGTCGCGCGTTGCCGCAGGCGCTGCGTGCGATACAAGTGGGTGGCCAGATCCAGGTCGCCGAGTTGAAACCAGGTATCCGCGCCCAACCGTCCCAGCGCCTCCAGGCATCGGAAACTGTCGCCGCGAAGTCCCCAACCGTGTTGCGGATTCGCCAAGCCCGCCAGAGTATAAGTGACGGTATCGAGATCGGGCGAGATGTGAAGCCCGTGAATCTCGGCATCGTCGGCGGTGTTGCCGATGATAAAGACACGCTCGGGTTCGATGACTCGCGTTAATCCATCCAGGAAACGCGCCGCGCCCACGCCACCGGCGAGAGCTACCACGGAGCTTCGTTTCACAATCCAGTGATCCTCATGCCGGAGTCTCTTACCTTGTAGCGCAAGTTCAGTGAAATAAGCAGAGCCGCGGCGCTTTCGAGTAATCGCGCATTGTCCAGCGGACCGGCATCGATCGCGCGGACCCCGGGGATCATCTCGGCAAGCCGCGTGACGGCCGCTTTCGCTTCGGCGCTGTCGCCGCATATCAGTGTGTCGCTATCGAGCGGATGATCCAGCTTAGCGAGAGCGTCCGCACTGAGCGCGTGAAACGCCGCCACCACTGGCACGCCGGGAACCAGCCGCGCCGCTTGCTGCGCAGCCGATCCATCCCACAGGGTCAATGTGCGCGAAACTCGGCCGCCGATCGCGACTTCGAGCGGGACCGTGGCGTCAACCAGGATCGCTCCCGGCGCAAAGCTTGCGCGAATCGATTTGAGGGTCTCCACTTGCGCCGATAGCGGAACTGTTAGAACAACCACAGCCGCTTCCTTGACTGCCTCCGGGTTCGTATGGCCAGTAGCCCCCGCGCCGATCCGCGTCGCGGTTTCCTGCGCCCTTTCTTGATTGCGCGAGCCAATCCGCACTCGCACTCCGGCCTTAGCGAAGCGAAGCGCGAGTCCGCTGCCCTCCGCGCCGGTGCCACCCACCACTGCAACGATTGTTTCCACGAGTACTCTTAAAATAACCTGTGCCAAGCGATGCACGCTTGGTGCTAATCTCGATATGAAGAGGAGACCACCGTGGGAGCAATTCCGGAAAAGTACCTTGACCTAACCCAAAAGAAGGCGTTCGCGCAATTAGCCACCTTGATGCCGGACGGCAGCCCGCATGTGGCGCCGGTCTGGTTCGACTACGATGGCGAGCACATTCTGATCGATTCAGCTAAGGGACGCATAAAGGACAAAAACATCCGCCGCGACCCGCGCGTTGGCATCGACATTCTCGACCCCGACAATCCGTATCGTCATCTTTCGATTCGCGGACGCGTCATCGAAATCACCGAAAAAGGCGCCGACGAGCTCATCGACAAGCTATCGAAGAAGTACACCGGTCTGGACAAGTACGCGCACCGTGGGCCTGGCGAAGTGCGGGTGCTCTATAAAATCGAAGCCGACCATACTCACGCGATGGGCTGATTCCATGCCCCCGCAAAGTATCGAGATCGGCATCTCCCGAACTGAAGCAGGCCGGTTGATTCGCGCCAGCGGCGGCGAACTGCTCGACCTCTTAAGAGAAGCGAACTCCGTTCGTGACGCACGCACCGGCCCGGTGATCACGTATTCGCGTAAAGTCTTTATCCCCCTGACGAACCTGTGCCGCGATCGCTGCGGATATTGCACCTTCGCGCGCGAGCCCGGCGATGGCAAGGCGCATACCATGACCCCGGATGAGGTACTGGCCGTCGCACGTGCGGGCCGCGCCGCCGGATGCAAGGAAGCGCTCTTCAGCCTGGGCGACAAGCCGGAGCTGCGTTATCCCGAGTATCGCGAGTGGCTGGATCAGCGCGGGTTCCGCTCCACCATCGAATATTTGCGAGCGATGTGTCAGTTGGTGTTTGAAGAGACCGGCCTGTTGCCGCATGCCAATCCCGGCGTTCTCTCGCGTGAAGAAATGGAACAACTGCGGCCCGTGAACGCGAGCATGGGGATGATGCTGGAGACGGCCAGCCCACGATTGCTGTCGCTGGGCGAAGCACACCATCGCTGTCCCGATAAAGTGCCCAAGATCCGGCTCACGGCTCTCGAAGTGGCAGGACAGTTGCGGATTCCATTCACCACCGGCATCCTGATTGGAATCGGCGAAACGCTCGACGAGCGCGTGGACGCACTGTTTGCGATTCGCGAGCTGAATGAAAAATATGGGCACATCCAGGAAGTGATCGTTCAGAACTTTCGCGCTAAGCCGGACACGCTGTTCGCCCAGCGTTCGGAGCCGACAGCGCTGGATGTTGCCCGAACCGCGGCAGTGGCCCGGCTCATTCTTGGCAACACGGTGAACGTTCAGGTCCCGCCCAACCTCTCGCAGGATGCGTACGGATTCTACCTGCTGGCCGGCATCAACGATTGGGGAGGCATCTCGCCCGTGACGCGCGATTTCATCAATCCGGAGATGGCCTGGCCGCAGATTGCAGCTCTCCAGGAGGTGACGCGGGAAGCGGGATTTGAGCTGCGCGAGCGCTTGGCCGCCTATCCCGAATATCTGCGTGATTCCAAGTGGATGGCCGAATCGTTGCGCCAGAAGGCCCTAGAATGGGTGGATGAGGCAGGGCTAGTCGTATGAGTATTGAGGCAGTTCTGGACAAGGCTCTGGAAGGCCGTGAACTCTCCGCTGAAGACGGCGCGGTTCTTTTCACGGCCGAAGGCAGCGATCTCGACCGGCTGATCGACGCCGCTGACGACCTGCGACGGCGCAGAGTAGGCGATCGAGTCGGCTACGTCATCAACCGGAACGTGAATTTTACCAACGTCTGCGTGAAGCGCTGCGGCTTCTGCGCGTTCAGCCGCGGCCATCGCGCGGAGCAAGGTTATTTCCTGCCCACCGAGGAAATTCTGCGGCGCGTTCGCGAGGCCTGGGATCTCGGCGCTACCGAGGTTTGCATTCAGGCGGGGCTGCCGCCACGCATCGACGGATCTTTTTACATCGATCTTTGCGCAGCCATCAAAAACGAAGTTCCCGAGATTCACGTACACGCGTTTTCGCCCGAGGAAATCCTGTACGGCGCAACGCTGTCGAACCGGAGCATCGAAGATTATCTGAAGGCTCTGAGAGACGTGGGGCTTGGTTCCATGCCGGGCACGTCGGCCGAGATTCTGGACGATCGCGTGCGCGAGATCATATCTCCTGGCCGCATTTCCACTCGCGACTGGATCGCGGTGATCGGCACCGCTCACAAAATCGGACTTCCTACGACTTCGACCATCATGTACGGGCACATCGAAACCGCGCTGGATCGGGCCCGGCATCTGGAGCTGCTGCGGACTATCCAAAAGGAGACCGGCGGCATCACGGAGTTCGTTCCGCTCAGCTTCATTGCCTCCGAAGCGCCCATGGTCAAAAAATCCCTGGTGCCAGGCATCAGCGCGAACGTTGCTCGCGAAGATGTATTGCGGATGTACGCCGTTGCACGCTTGATGTTGGATCCGTGGATTCCGAACATTCAAGCCGCGTGGGTAAAGCAAGGGGCGCAGCTCGCGCAGGAGTGTCTCAACGCCGGTGCCAATGATTTCGGCGGGACATTGATGAACGAAAGCATCTCGACGTCCGCCGGCGCGCCGCACGGTCAATTCCTGCACCCCGCGGAACTTCGATCATGGATTCGCGCTGCCGGCCGGATCCCCGTACAACGCTCGACAACGTACAAAACTCTGCGAGTGTTTGAACAAGAGCCAATGGAGCCGGAACCGAGTTGGGACGGCGCTCGCTTCGGCTCTTACGCGACGCTGATCGCCTCGCCCGAATTCCGTTTTCGAGACAGGCGCTGATCCGCCTCAGTTGTTGGAGGCGCGGGTGAGAATCGAACTCACGAATAAAGGTTTTGCAGACCTCTGCCTTACCACTTGGCTACCGCGCCGGAATCGGGAGGGGCTTGGCGTCCACCACGGAACTTCTCTTCGCACCATACCGCGCGGCACTCGCCGAAGTCAATTCCGGAGCGTGACTACGCGCGGTTTTCACCGCGGCTGGCTCAGTCGGAATCACGGGCAGCAAAATGTGCGACGGGTATTGCCGCGAATGATAAATCACTTGCTGGGCCTTCTTGAGCGTGGTCTCGTCGGCGAACGCGCGCCCGGTGTTCGGATTGCGATCGAAACGCGGGAAATTGCTGCTCGAAATCTCCAGCCGAATCGAGTGGCCCGCCAGAAAGACGTTGCTCGTCACGCCGGCGTCGATAGTCAGGGGATAAATTTCAGCCGGCTCGGCCAACTCCGGTTTGTCTAAACCCTGCCGATACCGAATGCGCAATATACCATCAGTGAGATTGCGCGCCTCACCATTGGGAAACACGTCCACCAGCTTGGCCGTGAAATCGGTGTCCCTGGCCGAGGTGGACGCGTAAAGCACCACGCGGATCGGCCCGGTGACTTCCAGATCCTGCTTCAAGGGCGCGCTCGTGTACACCAGAACATCCTTGCGCTTTTCGACCGGCCGCTGGTCCATGGGGCCCCAGGGGAAAATTTTCGGATCGCAGCACACCGCGCCTCCGTGCGTCGGCACGGGATTGCGCGGATCGTACGTGAACTGGTCAATGAGAAATTGACCGGGCACATTCGCGCGCTCCGGTTTCGATTGCAGCCCGCCATCGCCAGTGAGCGTGTTAGCCGAGCCCTCGCTCGCCAGATAGAACGGCGTGTTTCGCGCACGCGCCAGCGGCCACGCCGGCTCATCGCGCCAGCGATTCACGCCCATCACGAAGATGTGGAGAGGCGCTTCATCCACCTCGGCTCGCACTGCGTGCCAGGTCTCCGGCGAAAACGGCCGAGCTTCTTCCGGCGCGCCCTTCAGCCAATGATCGAACCACTCGATCTGGTAGCTGCGAATGGGCGAGGAGGAGTCGTCGCCAAAGTTCACGCCCAGAAACGGCGTCGACATGTTGTGCGCCCAGGGACCAATCAGGATGCGGTGTTTCTCATCCAGCCCGCCGTGCAGCTTGTGCAGCGCCGCGAATGCGTCCAGATCGCTCTCGACGAAGTTGTCGTACCAGCCGCCCACGGAAAATACGGGCACGCGCACCTGGCCGATATTTTCGAGCACGCTTTGCCCCTTCCAGAACGAATCGTAGGAGGGATGATTCAAAATGGTCTGATAAAATCCGAGCGTCTGGCGGGTGGCGGCGCGATCGATGGTCCGCAGCGGAAGGTGATTGATGTAATCGTTGAATTTCGGCTTGGCGGTTCCGGGGGCTGTCAAATTCTGCGAAAGCCAGAGCAGGCGATGGCCCAGCTTCAACGCCCCGCCGCTCGAATAATAGCGGTCGAAATAATCGTCCGATCCCGACACCACGGGAAAAATCGCTTTGAGATGCGGATTGTTCAGCAGCGCCACGCGCCATTGCGCGATCCCAAGATAGGAGCCGCCGATCATGCCGATCTGTCCGTCGGACCAGGGCTGCGCGGCGATCCAATTCAGGGTGTCGTAGCCATCCGGGCCTTCCTGATTCAGAGCATCGAACACGCCGGCCGAGCCATAGCGCCCGCGCACATCCTGCATGACCACGGCGTAGCCATGATTGATGAACGACTGGTAGCCGGCCGGAAGGTCGGCACCTTTGCCGTAGGGAGTCCGGATTAGAACTGTGGGAAAGCGGCCCACGCCTTGCGGGTGGAAGACGTTGGTATCGAGGCGCACATTGTCGCGCATCGGAACGCGTACGTGCAGCAACTGGGTATAGGACCCGGCGGGCGCTGGTGACGTGGCACGAGCCAGCCCGAGGCACACCCAAAAGAGGCCGGCAAATTTGCTCAAAATAATGCTTCCCCGCCGCGGCGGAAAACCTAAACTGCGGTTACTACCGATTTGTCTTTAATAATAGCAGTCCTCTGGGGCTTGCCCGCATCGTACCGTCAACAAGAGGCGGAGGTCATTGCGCCACCGCGATCGTCACCCCGGTTTGACTCGCTGCGTTGCCGATTTCCACCACCACCGGAACAGCATTCCCCGAGACCCCGGCCGGAACCTCCACGATGAGCTGCATCATCCCAGCCACTTCACCGAAGGCTCCGCCGGCATACTGGACTGCGGCCGGCACGCCTCCAATGGTGACTCGCACCGGAAGAGTCGGCACCGGAAGCGGAAGAGCAGCCATCTTTCCGTCCACTCCTTCTGGAAACGTCTGCCCTGCGCCGGTTGCATAAAGGATGATGGCGCTACCTTGCGCCGCCGGTTGGGTGGCCGAATTTAGAGTGCCAGCCTCGTAATTGTTAATCACCACGGCCTGACCAACGCCGGTCGAGTCCGCCGTGAAAACGCCCGGAACCGCTGCGGCTACGTTCAAGATCACCGGCGCCGAGGTTTTTCCTTGATAGGTCACGGTGACGTGTGCGGTCGATCCGGTGACCTCGTATGGCACCATGACCGCGACCGCGGTAGAGGAGGTATACACCAGAGGCGCGGCGACCCCGTTAAACTGCACGCTGACTGCGGCGTTTGCGGAGTATTGCGTGCTCACCAATCCAGAATTACTCAGCACCATCCCGCCAAGCTGCGCGGAAGCCAATCCCGTTCCGTAGATCACCACCATTTCGCCCGGCGCCACAACGCCCGAACGATAGCTGGCGGCGTTCGCGATCGATCGAATCACCGGCGCCGCGCCGCTGGCCGCCGTGCCGCCCCAGCCCGTCACCAGGTTGTACGCATCCACCGATCCGAGGCCGGTAGTCAGGTCATACCTGACCGCTGCGTTGTACCCGAAATTTCCGGATGAGCAGTTCGGCGTCCCGGATTCACACGGCACGACGTTGTTGTTATCGATGACGTCATGAAAGATGCCCGAAGAGCTCAACGCTAATCCGTATAACGTCGGATTAATGTTGCCAACGCCATTCTCGTGCAGATGCTGATTCAGCAATGCCAGGATACCGGCGAAGACCGGCGTCGCCGCCGACGTGCCACCAACCAGGATCGATTGCCCCGAGCTGATGACGTTGTAGGGGTCGTGATCGTTCGATCCCGCGAACGCGATATCCGGCACGTCTCGCTGGCCGTCGGCCGGAATTCCCGGACCGGTTTGCCAGGCCGGCTTCGTATAAAGGCTGCTGACGCCGCCACCGGTCGCGGCGAGGCTACCGCTCAGCACCGTGTCGTTCCACGCAATCTCCGGAATGTAGCTCAGGGCCGAGCCGCCATTGGCGCCGTTGACCGAGCTCCAGTAATTTCCACTCGGTTCGTTGAACTCCGTGCCGCCGACCGCCGTGATTTCCGGCACACTCGCCGGAAAATTCACCGCTAGTCCATTCGACGCCGTCGTCGCGTCGTAGTCGCAGCCCGCCGCCCCGGAATCGCCGCTGGCAACGAGCCAAGTGATCCCCATCGCGTTTGCTTTTTTTGCTTCAGCCTCAAATTGGGATGGCGACGACTGCGCCTGCGCTTCGCAGATGCCGAAGCTCTCGCTGACAATCGGAGCTAAATCCTGATCAATCGCGAAGAACGCGGACTGGTCGGCGTCGGTGCCGTACACATAAATCAGCTTGGCGTTGCGCGCGATCGCGCCGGCCCACTCCAGATCCAGATCCGCCTCCACCTGGTCGCCCTGGTCATTCGACGGGGCCGTTCCGTCCGGGAAAAGTTCCAAGTGAGCCGGCCCTAGCCCGTACGTGTTGCGAAACTTTTGGACGTCGGAAAGCAGAGAAGAATTCCCGGCGGCCTGTCCCACAATTACGATCTTTTCACCGTCTCCATTGATCCCCTGCTGGTACAGCGGGTTTATATCGTAGATTGTCGCGAGATCCCCCGGCGCCAGCGTGTATCCTGACCCCGACGTGTTTGAGGGCTTCACCATCGGCTTCGGATGGAAATCGTTCAAGCCGAACAGTGTTGCCACCAGCGGCTTCAAATCCGGTGGGATCGCCGGTTCTGTTGTAACCGCGAAATGTGTTTCGCCTCGGACGGAATACCGATGCACGGATGCGTGAAATGCCGCTTGAACCTCGGCCGCCGTGCCGCTGAAAGCGACCCAATCCCGCGCGCGAGCCGTGTATTCGATGCTGAACCCAGCGGATGTCAGCCACGCGGTGGCCCGTGCGAGATCCGCTGCGCCTATGCCGAATCGGTCGGCGTATTGTTCGGGCGTGAGCCACTTGTGATAGTCCGGCGACGCCGGATCGCGCTGCGCGGCGAGCAACTGGTCGAGACTCGCGCGCTGCGCCGCGGTTTGCTGAAACATCATTTGGATGTGGCCGAGCCGGAAGGTCGCTTCCACTGGTCCTTGATCGTAACGGGGTTGCGCCAGCGGATGTACGATCTGCCCGTTGAGTACCGTGGCGGCGAGCCAGGGCGCAAGTAGGCACGGGAGTGTCCAACGTTTCTGCATTCCCAAATGATCGGCCAGGCGTCGCTAAAAGATTAACGGCAAAGGCTTTAGGGTGTTCGACTTAGTGCCTTCACTGCCGCTGTACTTTTCGTAGACTCCTCTAAGGCTTGCCAATACATTTGTGCCACCCGAGCGGGTGCATGGTACCGGCGAATGTGCGCGGCGGCGCGCTGGCCGATGGCGATTGCATCGTCGGGATGCCGCGCCAGCCACACTAAATATTCCTCCAGCATTTCCTCCTCCGCCGGTCCTGTATCCACCCGCAGGCAACTCGATTCGGGGAAGCGCGATGTCTCTTCACCCGTGCTCAACAGCACAGGCTTGCCTAGCCCCATCAGGCGGATCGCGATCATGGAGGTTTCGCCTGCCATGGGGTAACGCAAGTTGACGCACGCGTCCACCGCGGAGGCACACAGCCAGAAATCTCGCTCGTCGAGATAGCCGGTTCGCAAAATCCCAGGGTCGTTGCGCAATAGCGGTTCGAGGGAGCGCGCCAGGTCAGTGGAAGCGATATCGCCCGCGATGAGCAGCATCATATCGGCGGATCGCCGCGCACGCTGAAATGCCCGCAGCAACGCCATTAGCCGCTTCGATTCGCGCAAATGTCCGAAAACGCCAATCAGCAAAGTATGCGGCGCAACGCCGTGCGCGGCTCGCCAGCGGATTACTTCCGACTGCGTCGGCAAATCGGGCAGCTCGAAGAGAAGCGGGATCTCATGGACGGTCGCTCCCGGAACGTGCTCATGCACCAGCTGGGCTGCGCGGGGGTTGTGGACGATAATGGCGCGCGACGTCTCCACGATGCGCTTAATCATTGGATAGCGAAAGTATTCAGGGTCGGCGGCCGAACGCGACCGACGGCGCCACAGCTCGCGTGCCAAATCCTCGCTCCACTGACCGTAGTTGTAGACGAACTCGGCGACGTATTCCCGTTCGTTTCCGCCACCCAGGAAGAAATGCTGCAACACGGCGTCATGCAGCACCACCACGCCAGGCCGCGCGAGCGCCTGGGCATAGATTTCGCGATGCAAGTGGTTGTTGCCGATATGGTAGAGGGAAACGTCGGGATCGCGCGCGTTCACCTTCACGGAGCCGAGCGGCGCGAGCGCGCGCAGAAGTTCGGCGGAATAATCGGCGACGCCGGTGCGCGCCGGAGGCAGAGGTGAGAAAAATCCGACGGTCACGGCTTTTTTCGCGGCCCAAACAGGGCCGTCCCCACGCGCACCATGGTCGCACCCTCTTCGATGGCCACTTCCAGATCGTGCGACATCCCCATGGACAAAGACGAACCCTGAAGACCGTTCTGTTCAGCCAGCTCGCGCAATCGCGCAAAATACGGCCGCGACTTTTCCGCGTCATCAGACCATGGCGGCATTGTCATCAACCCCAACAACCGCAGACGCGGGCATCCTCGAATCGCCTCCACCAGAGCGGCAACATCCCCGGGTGCGGCGCCGGCTTTGGCTGGCTCGTCGGACAGTTTTACTTCAATCAAAACGTCCAGGCCGGCGCGTGCCGGTGCTGCGTCGAGTTCTGTGTTCAGCCTCCGGGCAAGCTTGGCCGAATCCACGGTGTGAATCACGTCGAAAATTTCCGCGGCTTTCTTGGCTTTGTTGGATTGCAGGTGGCCGATGAAGTGGTAACGCGCGGAATCCAGAAGCCCGGCGAGCTCAAGACGCTTCTCCTCGAATTCCTGGACATAATTTTCCCCGAAATCGCGCAGGCCGAGCTCGAAGGCTTCACGAATCACGGCGGCTGGAAATTTCTTGGTCACCGCGATCAATTGGATATCGGACCGGCTGCGGTGAGCCCGCGCGGCCGCGGCTGCGATGCGTGATTCCACGGTTTCTAATCTTTGTTTCAGCAAAGGACGATACATAGATTAGCGCAGTGTCCACAGAAGTACGTGCGACCGAAATCCGCCAGGCCATCGAGCGTTTCCTCGAAACCAGCCAAGATCCGGTGTTATATGAGCCGGGCGAAGAATGTCTCGCGATTGGTCCTGAAAACTTCGTGCTGGAAGTACGCGGCGCGTTCGCCCAATTCCAGGCCTGGGATCACAAGCGCAATCTGGTGCGCCGTATCAGCGCCATCGAGCGCACGTCGCGCGGGAAACTGGTTCTGCGAGTGGCGCGATTTGGCAAGCTAGCCGGCACGCTGGAGTTGATCGACCGCCGCAGGGCCTCGGAAGATAATGTTCCGCTCCGCACCGCGCGCCTCGGGTTCCGCGAGCAGTTTCGCCTCTTTCTGCGCCGCCAGTTTCCTGGTTACAAGCTAGCCGAGCTCACCACCGAAGCCGACCTGGAACACAGCCTCTCACCCGCCTATCCACGAGCGTTGCTGCGGCAAGGTGCTTCGGCCTGGGCCGCCATCGGTGTCGGCCCGGATGCCCTGCGTCCCGATGGCGTTCTGACGTTCGGTCTGATCTGGCTGGATTATCTGCGCCGCCGCGAGCCGTCGCTCGCGATCCACGGTTTGATCCTCTATCTTCCCGCGGGCGCCGAGAAGACTACTTGTCTGCGGCTCCCGTTTCTGGATCCTGCCGCCGCGAAATACTCGGCGTACGCTTACGACGAGAACGGCTTTGAGACGAAAATTGATCTGCGCGACTGCGGAAATCTGGACACGCGCCTGGAGCCCTACCGCCGCCGTTCCCTGGCGCACCCGATACCGCGGCCCGGCGTCGAAACGATAGACCGCGGCGATGGCGAACTGAGCTTTCGCGTGCATGGCCTGGAGTTCGCGCGAACCACACCAGGCCGCGAAATGGTCTCCGGGGTCAGTGCCACACGCGCCGCCGAGCTTTCCCGCCTGCGATCTCCCGATGCAGCCGACCGCCGGAATCCTCTCTATCTCAGAAACCCGGAGGCCTGGCTCGAATCTCAGGTGCGGGCCCACATCCAGGAGATCGATGCGAGTCTTCTGCCCGCTCCAATTTACGGCCAGGTTCCGGCCTTCGCGGCCGCCGATCGGGGCGTGCTGGATTTGCTCGCCATCGACAACAGCGGACGGCTGGCGGTGATCGAGCTGAAAGCTTCCGAGGACGTCCATCTCCCGCTCCAGGCTCTGGATTACTGGATGCGCGTTCGGTGGCACTTGGAACGTAGCGAGTTTCAACGAAATGGCTATTTTCCCGGCCACCAACCGCGGCGCGAGCCTCCCCGGCTGCTGCTGGTGTCGCCCGCGCTCGATTTTCACTCCTCCAACGAGCGGGTACTACGTTACCTTTCCCCCGAGATTCCCGTCGAACGTTTGGGCGTAGGATTAGAATGGCGTAAGGAGCTGAAAGTGATGTACCGCGCGTAAGCTCGCTGCTTCTCCACGTCAGTCAGCACGTTAATCAGCATGTCAATCCAAGTTTTCCAACATATCAAGGACGCCATTCGCAATCTGGATCCCGCCGATATACGGCGGCATACTGAACGTCCGCTCCGATTTTTCCTCTACGCCGATCGCGAGCCGGAGTATCGCGCGATGGAGGAGTTTTTGGTCCCGTCGGGTCTCTCGCCGGCCAAACGCGCCGAAGTCCTGCGCTTGATCTACCGTTCTTCGGACAGCGCGGTACCGGCGAACGGCAACGATCTGGAAGTCTACTTCGACGACTCGGGCGATCTTGCCACCAGGTCCTCGGGGCTGTTTATTTTCGATCCCGCGAATCCGCAGGCCATGATTCGCCAGGTGCTGGGCAGCCGGCCGGATCTGGCTGTGCCGCTTGGATTGCACGTTCTGCCTTTTCGCGAAGAGGTCTCGCGCCGGATGGTAAAGAAGGCCGCCAAAGAGAACGCTCTGTTTGCGCTGGCTACGGCGATTCCCGACATTGTTCCCTTCATTTCCCTGCCCTGGGCCGTCGGCGAATTTGCCTCCGACACCGCGTTCCTGACGGCCAACCAAATCCGCATGGCCTTCCTGCTGGCGGCAGCCAACGACCGCGAGGTCGGCTACCACGAACAGCGCACCGAGATCGGGACCATCATTCTGGGCGCTTTTGGATGGCGTGCCTTGGCTCGCGAGTTGGTGGGCAAGATTCCCTGGGGTGGGGGATTGATTCCGAAAGCCGCTATCGCGTACGCCGGCACCCGGGTGGCGGGTATGTCGCTCGAGCGCTACTACCGCTTGGGCAAGGCGTACACCCGCGCCGAACGCCGACTGGCCTACGAACACGCCCTGGAGCGCGGCCGGCATCTGGTCGCCGGGATAGTCGAAGGTTTTCAGCAACGCAACCGCCGCGGCGTTTAGAAACGTCCAAGTCCCTGCTAGGCTATACCGAGGCATCACAGTAATATGGGAAGCAGGAGGGTGTACATGTGGCTTCGTTTTATCGCGGTCAGTCTGCTGGCCCTGGCCTTCTGTTCCGCCGATACCCTTACCCTTCGTAGCGGGAGGGTAATCACCGGGCAATACCTGGGCGGCGATGCACGCCACATCCGGATGGCGGTGGGCGATCGCGTAGATACATTTGACGTCCAGGATATCGGGGACCTGGAGTTCAGTGGCGAGGCAAGGCAAAGCCCGGTTCCCAGCCCACCGCCTACCGTCCAAGATCGGAACTACCAAGCGCCGCCACCCCCTGCGCCCTCGGGGCCCACGCCCGTCACCGGAATCCAAATTCCCACCGGGACCCCGATCACGGTCCGCATGATCGACAAAGTGGATTCGAATGTGGCACGCCTGGGCGAGACGTTCCGGGCCAGCGTGGATGAACCCGTCCTGGTGAACGGCCAAACGGTGATCCCGCGGGGCGCCGACGCCATGGTGAAACTGGTGGAGGACCAGCAATCCGGCAAATTCGAAGGGAAAACCATCCTGACTCTCGCGTTGACAGGCATTACTATCAACGGCCAAACCATAGACACCACGACGGGCGCCGTCTCGCAGGCCAGCAGTTCTCGGGGCGCGCGAACGGCAGGGGTTGTGGGTGGCTCAACAGCGCTCGGCGCCATCATTGGGGCGCTGGCCGGCGGGGGCCGGGGCGCGGCCATTGGAGCTGCTTCCGGAGCGGCAGTCGGCACGGGAGCCCAGGTTATAACCAAAGGTCAGCAGGTTAAGATCCCGTCCGAGACCCGCCTGAATTTCACACTCCAGCAACCGATCCAGTTTTAGCCGGACGTTCTAGCCGGGCGTTCTAACTTCGAGACACCTCCAATTACCGGCATCCGGCGCCTGGGTCGGCGAGTCTAAGGGATTGTGGGGGTGTTGTGTTAAGGAATCGTAACTGGTACATTAGAAAAACCGGTCTTAATAGTGTCAGATGTACTACTTCGCCACGTCCTAGGAGTTTTTTGAAGTCAATTCTCACAATCGTCCTCACCGCAGTTATGGGTTGTTCGGGCGCTCTCGGTGAGCCCAAGCCGCCCCCGATGCCGGAACAGGAGTTGGTAAACCGGTACGTCCAAGCCACCCAGACCCAGCAAACGGCACTGCGAGGGGGGACCGAGGAGGTAGATATTGACGCTGCCGTTCCCAAGTTCAAGAAACAAGGCAAGCTTCATGCGCTGAGGAACATCTCCAAGGTCGGGAAAATCACTTACCACGCCCTTGGTTTCAGCGGTGATGGCATTGTGAAGACCGAAGTAATCGCCAACTACCTGAAAGCGGAAGTGGAAGCCGCCCAGGGCCAATCCAATCTGTCGATCACGCCGCAGAACTACAAATTCAAGTACAAAGGCATGCAGGAGCTCAACGGCCGCCAAGTGTACGTTCTGCACCTGAATCCGCGCGAGAAGAAAGTCGGGTTGTTCAAGGGTGAATTGTGGCTGGACGCTGAGACTTATATGCCGGTCCGTGAGCAAGGCTCATTCGTGAAGTCGCCTTCTTTCATGTTGAAGAAAATGCAGTTCGTGCGTGATTACGAACTCCAGAACGGCGTCTCCGTTCCTCAGCGTACCGAAAGCCAGGTGGAGACTCGTTTCTTTGGGCCGGTGCAGCTGAATATCAACTACGGGGCCTTTTCCAAGGACGCCTCCCAGGCAAACTTTGGCGTGGACGACGCGGAGGCAGTGGCCGATACCGCCGCCATCGACCAGCGGTAACTAACGTCTTAACCTGATAAACTGGCATCTGAACCCGAATAATCTGCCCAAGGGTTTCTGTTTGTTGCTCTTAGGCGTCGAACAACGTAAGCTGAAGTTTATGCGGAGAGAGCGTTAAAACCATGAGAACTTTGTTCCTCAATCCCCCTTCTTTTGAAGGCTTCGACGGAGGCGCTGGTTCGCGCTGGCCGGCTTCGCGCGAAATCGAGTCGTATTGGTATCCCGTATGGCTGGCTTATCCCGCTGGGATGCTGGAAGACAGCAAGTTGGTGGATGGGCCGCCGCACAAGTTCAGCATCGAGCAAACAGTGGCCATGGCGAGCGATTTCGAGCTGCTGGTGCTGTTCACCTCCAGCCCCGGCTTCAGCGTCGATGTGCGGATCGCCGAGATGATGAAAGACGTCAACCCCAAGATGAAGGTGGGGTTCGTTGGGCCTCCGGTGACCATTGAGCCGGAAAAGTCGCTGCGGGCATCCAAAGCCATCGACTTCGTGGTGCGTCGCGAGTTCGATCATCAGATCGCGCAATACGCCAAGGGCACTCCGCTTTCTGAACTTCCCGGCGTGAGTTACTGGAAAGACGGCGACATCGTAAACAACCCGGAAGGCGGCGTCATCGAGAATCTGGATGAGCTGCCGTGGGTGACGAAAGTCTACAAGCGCGATTTGGATTACCGCAAATACAACGTTCCGTTTCTGCTGCACCCGTACGTTTCGTTTTACACCACGCGCGGCTGTCCGGCGATGTGTACGTTCTGTCTGTGGCCGCAAACGCATTCCGGGCACCGCTGGCGCTTGCGATCGTCTGATGACGTGGCGGCTGAGTGCAAGTATACGCTCGAAAACTTCCCCGGCCTCAAGGAAATCTTCTTCGACGACGACACGTTCAACTACCGCAAGGCTCGCGCCATCGAGCTTTCGCAGAAACTCGGACCCCTGAATTTCACCTGGAGTTGTACCTCGCGCGTCACTACCGATTACGACACGCTGAAGGCCATGAAGGACGCCGGCTGCAGGCTGCTCATCGTAGGCTACGAATCCGGCGACGAGCAAATTCTGAAGAACATCAAGAAGGGCGCGACCATCGACATGGCGCACCGCTTTACTGAAAACTGCCACAAGCTGGGCTTGACGATTCACGGCGATTTCATCGTGGGTTTGCCGGGCGAAAGCCGCCAGTCGCTGCGCAAGACCATCGAGTTCGCCAAGAAACTGGATGTGGAGACCATCCAGGTGTCGCTCGGCCACGCCTTCCCCGGTACCGAGTTCTATGAGCACGCCAAGGCCAACGGGCTGGTGTCGATCGAAGGCATGACCGACTCGGGCGGCCACCAGCTTCCCAACGCGGTTTATCCGGGATTCGATCGCGGCGAGTTGGTGGAGTGGGTGGACCGGTTCTACTCGGAATACTATTTCCGCCCCAAGGCCGTATGGCGCGTGGTGTCGAGCGCCATTCGCCACAACGACGTCCCGCGGCTGTACAAGGAAGCTCGCGAATATCTCTTCGTCAGTAAGGGGCGCAAGAAGTTTATCAAGGAACAGAAAGCCACCGCGGCGCTTCGGGGGGCCGAGGGCGGCGCTTCGTAAGCCGTGGTCGAGGAAGCTCAAATCAGCACCGCGGGCGCACGTCGAGTCGACCTCAAGACCAAGCTTTTGACCGCGTTCGTAGTGATTACCAACGTACTTGGGAATTTCTCCATGTCCTGGGGTATGAAGCACCAGGCCACCGATCTAGGGCTCTCTCCGCTAGCATACATCCGCTTGATCTTCACTCCCTGGGTTTTGCTGGGGACAACCCTTCTGATTCTGTGGCTGCTCTCGAGGATGACGCTGCTGGGCTGGGCGGATTTGAGCTATGTGCTGCCCATGACCTCCATCGGTTACGTGCTGAGCACGGTCTTGGGAAAGGTGTTTTTCGGCGAACTGGTGACGTGGCAACGCTGGCTCGGAACTGCGTTTATCGTGGTGGGAATCATTTTCGTCGGCTTGACGGCCGCCAACACCACCTTAGACAACAGCAGCAAACAGGAGTCCGCGCGATGAAGTGGCTGATGGTGGCGATCATTGTCGCGTCCACCGTGCTGGCCGACTTGCTGCAAAGCTTCGAAATGAAGCGGCACACCGTCGCGGTAGAGGACTTGAGGCCGGGACGCGTGGCGGGAATGCTGGCTGGGCTCGCGCGTCGCGCACCTCTGGTGGTGGCTGTCTTCTTCATGGCGATCTCCTTTTTTGCGTTCATGAAGCTGCTGTCGGTGGCAGATCTAAGCTTTGCGGTTCCAGTGACGGCGGCTAGCGTTGCGCTCGAGACGGTTCTAGCGAAACTGGTCCTCAAGGAAAAGGTCACGGCTTTGCGATGGGTCGGCGCACTCTCGGTGGCTTGCGGCGTCGCGCTGCTGGCGATGTGAGCGCCCTCCAGATCGCCATAACGGTGCTGGCTGGAGCAGCCGGCGTTTATCAATTTTTGGCGCTGAACGCAGCGCTGCTGCAACGGCGGCGGAAGACACGCCGGCTACGAGCCGTCCTTTCAGTCTCTATTCTCAAACCTGTCTATGGGAAGGACACCGGCTTCTACGAAGCCATTCGGACCCACGCGTCGCAGCAATATCCCGAGTTTGAGATTTTATTCGGAGTCCGGCGGCGCGACGATCCGGCCGTCGCCGATGTGGAGCGGTTGATGCGTGAGTTCCCGGACGTGGCGATTCGACTGGTGTTATGCACCTCGGCCGCGCCAAATTTGAAAGTTGGATCGATGATCGATCTCGCCCGCGAAGCGCAGTACCCGATCCTGATCGTCAATGACAGCGATATCAGCGTGCCTCCGGAATACATCCGCGATGTGACGGCCCCGCTGATTGACCCGAACATCGGACTGGTTACGTGTCTGTACCGCGCCGAAGTCGACGACTGGCCCAGCCGGTTCGAAGCACTTGCCATCGCAACCGACTTTGCGCCGAGCACGCTGGTGGCGCGAACGTTCGGCGTGTCGGATTTCGGGCTGGGGTCGACGCTCGCATTCCGCGCGCCCGATCTCGATCGCGTCGGCGGTTTCCAGGCGATTGCCGATTACATCGCCGACGATTATCAATTGGGCCACAAGCTGCATTCCCTCGGCATGCGGAACGTAATCTCGGAAGTCGTGGTGAGCACCAGGCTATCGGCGGAGTCGTGGGTGGGTGCGTGGCGCCATCAAGTGCGTTGGGCGAGGACCATTCGGCTATCGGGCGGCATCGGCGCGTACGCGGGCTTGCCGATTACGTACGCCAGCCTGTGGGTTGTGCTCGCGGCGTTTTTTGGACTCTGGTGGGTTGCTCTGCCGCTGCTCGCGATCCGCTTCGTGATGGCGATCGTTTGCGGCTGGTTCCTGCTCGGCGCGAGCGACGTCTGGAAATATTGCTATGCCATCCCCCTGCGCGATTTGTGGGGCGTGGCGGTGTGGGCCGCGGGCCTGGTTGGCCACAGCGTAGTGTGGCGCGATCAGAACTTGCGGCTGGATGGCGAAGGAAAGATCGTTTCGAAGACGCGCTTGCTATAATGAAGATCGCGCGCCCGTAGCTCAGTTGGATAGAGCGTCTGGCTACGAACCAGAAGGTCGCATGTTCGAGTCATGCCGGGCGCACCATAGAATCAATGACTTGCTTATGACCGGCAGCGAAATCCGAGTATACAGAGAGCGAATCTGGGTGGGCGATTGGGTGGGTTGTTGGCCTTCTGGCCACCACTCAGACCGCCAACGCCTTTTAGCAGAAAACTCCACGTCAGCCTGCGGGCTGCTGATTCACGCGAACGCCATTCAATGAACAATCCCGGGTCTGACTTCGTTGATTCAGACAAAGTTGCCCAGGATTAAATCGCGCGCTACAACGCATGTTTCCTCTCCGTGCAAGCAAAACTCAAACATTTCACTTATACTTTGTTTGAGGCGATGCTTTATGCGCCAGAGACTCGCGGGTGAGCCTGAAGACGATCACTGGTTGGAAGTTATCGGACGGTCGCTCGCCTACATGTGCTTGCACTCCGCGAACATGGCAGAACGTTCGCTAGCGGATAAGGCAGGGCTGTTGGAGGCCCTTGGCCTCAGCCGCACCGAGTCTGCTCGAATGCTCGGAACGAGCTACAACTCGCTAACCGAGTTGATGAGGATCGCCCGAAACAAAAAGAGACCGGCAAGGAAGAATGCGAATGGCCGCAAGGCGAAAAGCCGTTGAAATCTCGGGGGAATCCCAGCCGCGGGCGGACTTCGAATTAGGACGGATCGCCCGGCTCCTGGGATTGATCGCCACGAAGGACCTTCCTCAGATCGAGCAGGTAGGCAGACTTCGAGCTATCGGCTTTGCCAACGTCGAGATCGCCGACATCCTAGGCATCACCTCCAACCATGTTGGGGTGGCGCTTCACGACTACAAATCCAAGCCAAAAGGGTCCAGCCGGTCCAAAGCTGGAGGCAAGAAGAAGTGAACGGTGATGGCTAGAATCAACCAGAGCCTGTTGGAGCGTCTCGAATCGAAGTTGAAGGTCGGGCGCAAGCAAGTCTATGCACTGATCCAACGCAAGGGACTGCAAACTCACCTTCCCGCGGAGCTCGCCGCCATTGCGCTCGCTGCCGAAAAGGGCATCGGTATCACTCGATACGCGTCTGCTGCGGAACTCGCTCAAATTCGACAGGCTTCCTCCGGTAGTACTGCGACAGCTGCTCCTTTAGTTCCCCCAACCGCGATCAGATCACCTCGTAGGAATGCTGGAGAAAGACGCGCACTTCAGCGCGTTCAAAAGCGAGGCAAGTCTGTCTTCGTCGTCCACGGGCGGGACGAGGACCTGCGTCGCTCGTTATTCGCGTTCCTCCGTACGATCGGGCTGAATCCAATCGAGTGGCGCAAAGCGATCCAAATGACGGGCAGGCCAAGCCCATACGTCGGCGAGATCCTGGACGCCGCATTCAGCAAAGCCGTCGCCGTTGTCGTTTTGTTTTCGCCAGACCATGAAGCGAAACTACGATCAGAGTTTTTGAAGCCGAGTGACGATCAGCACGAAAGATCTCTCACGGGACAACCTCGACCCAACGTTCTGTTTGAGGCTGGGATGGCATTTGGAAGTAAACCGGACAAGACGGTGCTGGTTCAGGTTGGCCACATGAGGCCCTTCAGCGACATTGCCGGTCGACACGTGGTACATCTCTCCGACTCCCCCGAGAGCAGGCAGGAGCTTGCAACCAAGCTCGAAAGCGCTGGCTGTATCGTCGATCTGTCAGGGTCGGATTGGCTAAGGGAAGGAAGGTTCGCGAACTCGACCGAAGCCGACCAGATCAGGCGAGCACTTGTCGCGGCGTCCGGCAACAAGAGCCGGGCTGCAAAGCTCCTTGGCATCGAACGGAAGACGCTGTACAGGAAACTCGATCAGATGGGCCTTTAGGATTCGATCGCGGGGACAGCAACTCGCGACTGTCTTTTACGTTTCGGGGCTCAACCAAGCCCCGTGGAGAGTTGCCCTTCTAGTTGTAGGCGTGTGACTATGAGTTTGATGCCGAAGGAATACGTAAACCTCAGCGAAGGTGCATATCGTATCGCCGACACTCGCGTATCCCTCGATTCACTGGTGTATCTCTTCCGCGAGGGTATGTCGGCGGAAAGCATGGTCGAGAGCTATCCGTCATTGACGCTCGAGCAAGTGCACGGAGCTCTCGCGTTTTACCTTGCGAACCAAAAAGAAATCGACAGGTACCTTGCGGATGGGCAGCGCACCGCGGAGTCGCAACATCGGCAATCGAGGCAAACGAATGCCGAATTGATCGCCAAGCTGCAGCGGGCGCGGCATGCGAGTCAGATTCCAGGCTGACGCCGACTTGGACGGGCGCATCATACGCGGGTTGCGACGGGTAGCTCCCGAGATCGATATTCGCACTTCTGGCGACGCCAGTCTTGCGGGTTTGGGAGATCCAGAAGTTCTGCGGATCGCCGCGGACACAGGACGAATTCTCGTCAGCCAGGATCGGCGGACGATGCCTGCACATTTCGCTCGCTTCACGTCTGATGCTCAAAGTCCCGGCGTTATTCTACTACGCGAAGCGATCCCCATCTCGAACGCGATTGAAGAACTCGCTCTAATCTGGAACGCCAGCGAAGCTGAAGAATGGGTCAACCGAATCGTGTGGATCCCGCTTTAGCAACAACCCACCCAATTGCCCACCCACAGACGTTTTCTGGGTATCTAAATTGAACTTTCGTGCGAATATATTGGCAATAATATAGTTGACAGACTAAGCCGCTAACCGATAGGCTGGTAACGGCGTGACAGGCCCAATGCAGGATTAACAGGAACAGAGATCGGCGGCTGAAAGGTCGGAGACCAAAAAACTCCGTCGAATTCCAAAGGTCAAGGCCGCTCTGAGCACCAAAAGGTGATAGTGGAGCCGATGGCCGAGCGGAGACGGACGAGGCAGCATACCTTCAGTTTCTCCCTCTACGACAACCGCTAGGTAGCCCTTAATAGCTGATCTAAGCTCGTGGAAGGCTTGCTGTGGAGTGCTTGCACGCACCATAATATCTAGGTCAACGCACTCGGCGGTGTATTCTCCAGGCTTGTTGGGATAGACCATGCAACGCAAAACAAAGCTTTGTTGGAGCGGGATCTTACGTTGCTTAACGGATTGAACTTCTTTCTCGTCAGCGACAGTAGGCACAACACACCTCTCCTAGCATACCGATACTATTATGCGACCAAGAATACCACAAGAGCAACCCCCCCCCCATTGGAGGGAACGAGTACCAATGGTATCTGCCTAGTCTCCCTTGGATGAAGGCAGTAGTTTTAGAAACGGAACGGATGCTCTATTGGCTGTTCGCTTGGTGGCTCCGTAGAATAGCTCCCGGGTGCGGTTAGACTGTCTGATCATGCTCTTTATTAATTCGTCATCAAATTCTCGGTAGCCTAAATCGACTGTCACAACGCTGCGCGGATGTTCGGAGGTCTTTGGGCATTCATATTGCGCGTGTGTACCGACTTGATGTTTCTTTGAGAAATTGTGGGCTGTTAGGATCGCAACCACTTCTGAGGGAGTCAGCGGTGGGTATTTTCTTTGGCCCATGAGAACACAATCATTCCTTGTTTTTACTCAGAATTATACGTCCAACCCCGCACTATCCGAGACAACCTGTACACACTTGCCGCAAATGCGCTAGTATGGTACTGTGACACGGTTTAGGGACCGTGTTATAGCGATCTTTGAAAAACCGAGCGGGGCTGAGTATTCCTCTTCGTCCCCGCTCGGCACAATCAGGGCCGTAAGGCCCTAGGAAGACGGAAAGTCAAAGGCAAAGCGCAGCTTGCCGACTACCAAGCTGATCTTGTAACCGCCCCGCTTCCGTTTAATATAAAGTTTCACGGAAGGCACTCCTTTCTGTGGGATAGGCCCCGAGCCGTTCGCCAGCCGTCCAAGCGATGAACGACTCGGGGTTTTCTGCGCCTAAGCGCAGAACTCGTTAGGCGGACCCATTTTTCAATCTCCAAGTGTTGCCGCCTGTATTCTCAAAACCTCCGTCGCGTTTGAGCGCGACTGGTAGGTAGTTCTGAAAGTTGGCCGTGCCACCGGTGTATCCACCAGCCTTCGCCAATTCCTCAATCTTTGTGCCATGAAGCGCGTCATGCTCGGTCAGTAGAGCCTTAGCGATTTCGGCGAGCTTCATGTCCTTGAATCGTTTTGTGGACGCTTGCCGTACAACTCCAGGACTGGCATTAGCGTGCTTAGCCCCATTGCCGTTGGTAGGGGTATATCCAAGTGCCCTTAGATTAGCCAGCACTTGTTCCTGTTGTTTTAGCAGTTGCTGAATCGCAGCCGACCGAAGCGATTCGGCCTTTTCCTTCGCGGCAATCGCCTCGGCAACCACATCAGGATTATGTAGGTTCTGATCCATAGAGGAAACCTCTTATCCGAATCTAGCAATCTTGATGTGGTCGTGTCAAACCGGTGGATTATCGCTGATGTAGTACGGGCCTCATTTGTCGGCACGGTGATGTGACATGATGAGCGTGATATGTTTCAGGATTGCTTGCGCCGCTTGCTGCGCTTGCGTCCCGGAGCATGTGGATTATTCTTGCGTGGAGATGATTCCTTGGCTTCCCGCACCAACTCATCGACGCGCGCTTTGGGGACCGCGATGAGCTTCCGCATCTGTTCCGTGAAGTGCGCGAACGCTGGGGTCGAGTCGAATGAGGGCGGTTCCATCTTGCCCTCATTCTACTCCGATTGGGGTAGCTTAAAACAGAGGTAGTCGGCTAAACATTTATCGGACTACCAAGCCGGACCACCTTTTAGCGCTTTGCAGGCTGTTGTAGCCGTGGGATCACAGTAAATGACGATACCACTTGCAGAAGAAACAACGAAGGCGCCGTTACCATTGGCAGATATGCCATAGCCGTTTGTGGGCACTCCTGCAGCAGCATGGACTGGACTGACAGTCCGTAAGGACATCGCGACTACACCAATCGCGATTCCGAAGAAAAACGCGATGACAATATTTCGGATCATGTTTTACATCCTCCTGAGATGTGGATGAGTTTAGCATCATGTTACGTCTTCAAAAGAGGTTTGCCGCGACCCTGCCGTTTTAGACGGGTCGCGTGTCTGATGAACGGCCTTCACTCTTGCCGGTGAGTTCGTCAAACGTCAAGCGCTTGCCCTGAATCTGTTTCATGCCGATCACAAAACGCTCCGCATCAGTCATCTTGCGATTGTTAAATCTCCACGCTTGTTCATCGACATATCGGAAAAGATGGAACGGTTCGACGCTCACATAGGTACCACCGATCGAACGTTTCAGAAGGCTCCAGAAGTTCTCCAGTCCATTCGTGTGAACGTTCCCGCGCACGTAGGCTTCAGCGTGATTGATGATTTCGTGCGTGTACTCATCGTCCATCCGCCAGTAGGTTCCCGCATCATCGGAATAGATTTGCGATCCTGTTTCAACGTGAGGCCGGACGTTCTCTTGCATAACTGGCTTTGTGCGATCAGGAACGACGGTGGTTCTAACGCGCTTGGGCTTGCCTTCAGTCTCTCGCTCTAGGATTCCAAGTACGATGGCCTTTCCAGCGCTCCCGCCGCCCTTTAGATTCTTGCGGCGTCTATCGTTCTTGTGCATGTTACGAGCCTTGCCGCCGATGAATGTCTCGTCTACTTCGACTTCTCCCCCGAGCAGGCCGCCCGTTAGATCGTCCTGCAATGCAAGCCGGATGCGCTGAAGCATGAACCACGCTGTTTTCTGCGTGACGCCGAGCGCCCGCGATACTTCATACGAACTGATACCGTTCTTGCAGTTCATGATTAGCCACGCGGCTGGTAGCCACTTCTCAAGCGCGATAGGGCTATCCTCAAAAACCGTGCCAGTCTTCAGCGAGAACTTAACGTGATCGTGCTTGCCATAGCACTTCCAGACACGTTCTTTTTCGATATAGAAAACGTGATCCGATCCGCAACGCGGGCACAGCACTTTGCCGTCCGGCCAGCGCAGTTCTACCATGAACTGACGACAATGTTCAAAGTCGGCAAACCAGTTGATAGCTTCCAGCAGAGTGTCTGGAGTGCTTGGCGCTTTGTCCGGCGTTTCCATGTTTTAAGTATGCGCCAGAATCGCTAGTCTGTCAACTATATTATTGCCAATATATTTGCCATGTAATCAAGGCGTTAGGTAGTGGCGCTTGGCTACGAACCAGAAGGTCGGGTGTTCGAATCACTCCGGGCGCACCACTTAACTCTCACAATCTCAGACGGTTGGGCCTGAGATTTCCATGTTTGCCAGTTTGGTTTCCGGGTCGGTATGCCTAAAAGTATGCCCACCCTTTGCCACTTCCGCCCTATCCATCGCTGAGCGAATCGTCTGCTCCTGAGGGTGAACGTAGCGTTTCGTGATGTTCATGTCGCGGTGCCCAGCAAGGTGTCCGGGCCGATCTTCGCCACGGCGGAAACCAAGCGTTCTACGCTCCCGCGACGGACCATATCCAGATGCCGCCATTCGGCGCATTCGCGGAAAACGTGTCCTACTATTCGACGCTCGCCCACGAGCATACCCACTGGACCGCGCCGGCGGCCCGTTGTGATCGCCAGCTTGGCAAGCGCTTCGGCGATAACGCCTATGCGGCGGAAGAGCTCATCGCGGAACTAGGGGCCGCGTTCACGTGCGCGCACCTGGGACTCAGCACCGAACCTCGGGAAGATCACGCGCAATACCTCGCGTCATGGCTGCAGAGTGCTGAAGGCGGACTCCAGAGCCATCTTCACGGCCGCCAGCAAGGCGCAACACGCAACGGATTGGATGATCGCACGGGCGGGTGAGTCCGCTCGCGTGCGGAGGTGGCGGCATGACCTCCCATCGATCCAGCGCTTACGTCAAAGCAATCGGGGATCGCGGCCGGGCCTGGAAACCTGACCCGATCACCAGTCAATTCCGTTTCATCGTTCGCATGGCTTACGCGTGCCACGAGCGGCAACGTGCCGTATGATCTCACCTGGGATCGGCACGAATCCGTTATGCGCGCCACGATCACGGCGACGGGCAATATTCCCGATGCCTAAACCACTTCCCAAGGCACCCAAGCTCAAAATCGTCTCCGATTGGAAGCCTGCCATCTGGGACGCGGTTTATCGTCTGGACGCCTATCACGATGGCACTTTGAACCGGATGCGGCCGGGATTCGTGATCGCGCATTCTTGCGGATTGTCGCTCGTGCATCCGTCGCGAATCGGGCGAACTCGGAGTCACCGAACACGGCGCCGATGAGGACATCCGGCAAGGCTGGCTTGTCACGCACACGGCATCGGGCAAGGGTTTCGGCCTGACGCTCAGTTTCAAGCGCGCCACGGATGCGACTATTGCTCGCGGCAACGTTCGCCGTCGATTGGACCCAGGACGTTGCCACACTCGCGACCAATCCCGAATTCCGCCGGGCCGGATACAGCGTGCAAGCGGCATTCTCCAGCGGATTCGAGAAGGACTCGGCGAAACGTCGTCTCGCGGAATTGGAGCGTGCGGCATGACGGCCGGACAACGCGGTCATCGGCCCGATCGCGGGCACCAAGGGGGCGGACATTGTTCCGCCCTCCCTCGATCAAGCGCGCGAATTCGCCCGGCACAGCAAGGCGGAGAACACGCTCCGGGGCTATCGGGCGGACTGGCGGGATTTCTGCGCGTGGTGCGAGTCGCACGCGGCTGAGTCCGCTGCCCGCGGCGCCCGAGACCGTCGCGGCCTATATCGCCGAATGCGCGGGGCGGCTGAAGGTCGGGCAGCATCCAACGCCGGCTGAACGCGATTGCGGAGGCACACAAGGCGACGGGACTGGACTCGCCCACCACGGCCGGCATGGTGCGCAACACCTTAAGGGCATCCGGCGGACGCTCGGGACCGCGTCGCGGCCCAAAGGCGCCCACGCTCACGGATGATATTCGCGCGATGGTGGACGCCGCGGACGCGGGCTTGATCGGCGCGCGCGATCGGGCACTAATCCTGCTCGGGTTCGCGGGAGCGTTCCGGCGCTCCGAGCTCGTGGGCTTGGACATCGCGGATTGCGCCTTCGGCAAGGATGGACTCACGGTCACTCTTACGCCGGAGCAAGACCGATCAGGACGGCGCGGGCCGCAAGATCGGAATCCCGTATGGCTCGAATCCCGAGACGTGTCCGGTGCGGACGGTTCAGGCATGGATTGAGCAGGCAGGCGCGGACGCGGGGCCGCTGTTCCGTTCGATCAATCGGCACGGGCAAGTGCCGCGGGCCGGTTAAGCGGTATCGACGTGGCGCGCGTCGTGAAGAAACTCGCGCAGCGGGCGCGGGACTGGACGCTACGGCGAAATACGCGGGCCATTCGCTGCGGGCCGGACACGCGACCAGTGCCGCGATTGCGGGCGCGTCGGAGACGATCCATCATGAAGCAAACTGGTCATCGGAGCGTGCAGATGGTCCGGCGGTACATTCGGGATGGGAGTCATTGTTTCGGGAGAATAGCGCCGGGAAGTTGGGCTGTAGCTAACGTAGGCCCGAGAATCGGACTCGGGCCCACGAAGGACTCACGGACCAAGGAAAGAGCCTCAGTTCAATATACGACCAACGTTGTATTTGAACGTCATTGACTTGTTAAAACGGTACCAAGAGTACTGCAAACCTTGCGGGAGTCTCGCCCTTTGGCTGGGAGTGACGCTACGTTTTTCGACTTCACCGGCACCATCCAGGATGGCAGTTTGTTTCGGGAGAACAGCGCTGGGAAGCTCGGCTTATAGAACGCCAGACTTATGCATGATAACCTCCTTTAATCAGCCCGAAATGGGGACATACCGCCGTGTGAAGGTTTGACTCCCCATGAAGCAGACGTCCTGCATGCGTCATCCCAAGTCGGAGTTTTGTAACGAGTGGCGCGTTACTCGGCCAGACCGCTTCCGGGCAGGCAGGATAGCGTCACCCCTTCCGGAAGCGCGGTTTCACGAGATCTATTCGGCTGGACCGCAGGTTTCCCGATACCCCATTGCCCATCCGGTCGATGCGGGGCAGATAACCAGGCGCCCCTGTGCCCAAGGCGTTTCATTGGAGATACGTGCCGCCTATTGAAAGCTGTTGAGCTTTCTTGAATTCGGGGCATTTCGCAGCCTCAATTTTATCTACACGTGCAGCTAGCTTTAGGCGAAATAACAGCCACTCTTCAAGGTGCCGCAGTTGTCTACGGTTCTCAGCTTTAACTGCCGAGGCCGAGAAAAAGAGCGCCTGAACCACAAAACTGAATGGAACAGTAACGCGACATAATTTCGAAGGAGGGTCGAAGTTACGGCTTGCGTGAATCTCGCCAATACGATGGTAGATCCATCTTCGTATCTCGCAGAATCTCGAGAACAGCACTTCGGTCAAAATTCGAGAGACTAGCGAACTTCTCGCTTTGATCGTGGCCCGAAAGTACTTCGTAAAGCCGTCGGTAGATCAGCGTTCGAGCGGCATATGGCAGAGCATCGAACGCCCGGCTATATATCAAATAACTGAGGGGATAACGGAACAAACGTTTCTGTAGGTCAAAGTCGCGTAGTGAGCGGTCCTGGCGATCACGGGGCCCACGACGCGGGAAGGTTTGAGCAAATGTAGAGACGCCCACAATCGGTTCATGAAGGGGCGCCTCGTTCACGAAGAGCATGTAGGCAACAAGCGCGTCGATATCAGAATTGATCAGCGCTAGGGTAAGATCGTCGGATTTCCGTTCCTGTTCGGCGATTCGGGTCTCCCAGCCGACGCGAGTAATGAAATTCGTCATCTGCGTTTGATGTTCCAGTGTCATCAGTGCCACGATATCGCTTACGGGTCTGAGATAGCCTTTGGGACTAAACATTCCGAACAAATTGGTCAGATTTCGCTTTGCTTCGGTGTCCAACACGTCCGGTTCTGCCGGATTGGATGCAACAGAGTTTGCACGATCGCGCTGTTCGCCGCTTAGGGCGTTAACATACCACCCGCCCCAGCGGTCTTCAAAAGCCGTGGTGTGATCCGTAATGATTGCACCGGCCCTCTCCGGCCTCCCGGTAGGTCCGGGAATTACTGAACCAACAAACAGGCCGGGTACGCCGGCGGTAGCAGCGCCCTGGTGGCAGCGGAGGCAATCGGCGCGGCGGATGAAAACAGGTTGACCCGTCGCATCCGTCTGCAACGTGTAGAAGACGGCGCCTCGTTTAGAATCGATCGCCGCCAGTTCGATTCCTTCGCCGCCCCGGACAAAGCCGACCGCCACGTCGTCACTGAAGTAGATCGCCCGGGGATTCGTGGGAGAGATCTTGGGCGCCTGAAAACTTGTTTGAGAGAACACCAGCGCCTGGGAGTCTTGGTTGACTTCGAGGTGTTCGAGAAGGCTTTGTAGAAATCCCAAGCCGCCAGGCTCGACTTGCAATTTCGCCTTACCGCTTCTTACATCTTGGGCGAGACGAGCCACTGGATCGTCGACAGAGCCTTGAAGGTATTGGATGGCCGGATGGCTGATGGAGAGGTCGGCCCGATACTCCTGTGCATAGCAGACGCACGCCAACGCAGCCATCAGAAAAATCCCGCTTCGGCTGCCCTTCCAACGGGTAAACACCGGGGCCTTATTTCTCTTTCTTGTCGATCTCGTTCTTCTCCGTCTTTTTCTCGTCCGTGTTCTTCTTATCAGACGCGTTGTCTTCCCGGGCGATCAGGTCGTTAAATCCGGGTGCATTGACAATAGGAATGCATGTGGACGATCGACAGTTGTTGGAGTTCACCGACCCCAGCTTGACCAAGAGAGCAAGCGTATCAGGATGTTGGATCCCATGCTCGTGCGGGCCGTTCGCCATGTCGGCGACCGTATCGCCCATGTGATCGGGAGCATCGAAGACCCTCGGTCCCTCAGTGCCGAGAAAGCCGATAGACCGGGCTTTCACATCGGCGCCCTTTCCCACGAGGAACAGGACGATGTCGTTGTTGCCAACGCATGCCGCGCCGTGCAGGGCAGTGTACCCTTTTTCGTCTTTGGCATTCACGTCGGCGCCAAGCTCATCCACCAGATACTTGACCGTTGCGGTGCGTGCATCTGGCACGATGGCGCTCAGTTGATCCTCGAAACCATAACCTGCCGCTACGATTAGCGGCGTGGATCGGTGCAGCGTCGGGAGGTTTGGATCGGCGCCCGCGGAGATCAAAAGCTTCATCGCGTCCAGATCGTTGGCTTGCGCGGCCCGCCAGAAAGGGGTGGCTCCTGCGGCATCAACCCAGTCGTCGCGGATTCTCCTGAACCACAGGCCCTTCTTGGTCCGATCGTTCGGGTTCGCGCCGCGGGCCAGCAGCTCCTTCATCAGATCTAAATAGTTCTCCTTCTCTTGTCCGATATTCGCGGGCGGATACCAGGTGCGATTGGCCCACTGCATATCGATTGTGGCGTAGAGGGGACCGAGTCCGTCTGAATTGATTGACTTCGCGTCGGCGCCATGATCGAGCAGGAACTTCGCCATATCGTAGTGACCGTTGATAATGGCCTCTGTCAGAACGCTGGTGTTGTCCGCGGCACACAGCTCGTTGACATCGGCGCCCCCAGTTACGAGAGCGCGCATGGCTTCCATGTGGCCTTCCCGAGCAGCGTAGTGCAGCGCCGTCATTCCACCCATGGCGGCGGGAGCACTTTCTCGCACTGAATCCTTGTCGCCAGGGATCTTGTAATCGCCGAGGCTGGCTACTTTGGCCGTAGCCTTGGGGTCCGCACCGTGGGCAATCAGCAGCGTGATTGCTTCAGCACGGTTCAGTGACGCGGCAAACATGAGCGCCGTCTGCCCCCAAGTAGTCTCCTTGGCGTTTACGTCCGCTCCGTGACTCAAGAAGACCTTTATGGCATCCGTGCTGCCGGAGGCCGCTGCGGACATAAGCGGCGTTGTGCCATGGGAATCCGTGGAGTTTGGGTCGGCTCCGGCCTTCAGCAACAGTTCAATCATCGGGGCGCTGCCGTTCTTGGCCGCCATGAATAACGGGGTCAAGTCGCCCAAGCGAGTTGTGGCCATCACGTTGGCGCCAGCTCCAAGCAACAGTTGGGCCATTTCCACGTCGTCTCGGAACGCGGCCCAGTGCAGAGCTGTGGTGCCATCTCCTTGAGGCGCGTTTACGTCCGCTTTGCGCTTCAACAGGGAACGCACTGCGTCTCTGTCACCTTGCATAGCGGCGTTGGAAAGGCCAGAATCGCTGACAGCCGTGTCGCTAGTGGCGGCGGCCAGCAGCATCGCCATGCACAATCCACCAACCGAAACTTTACGCAGCATTATTACCTCTTTCTCGATCCCGAAATGTTCCCTCCGGCGATCGAAGCCGAGCGACCGAAAGACAAATAATATCAGTGCGATCTCAAATCGCAACCGGACCTGTACTGTCTCCAATCTTGTCCATGTCAATCCCGAGTCTTTGCATGACGGTCAAAAGAGCGTTGGCTTGGGGAGTACCTTCTTTGCACCGGGCATGGAAATTACCTTTCACCTGGCCGGAGGCGTGACCGGCCAACAAAAGCGGGACGCGCTTATGTCCATGAATATTCGAGTTTCCCATGGGGCTTCCATACATGACGAGAGAATGATCCAAGAGATTGCCATCCCCGTCCGGCGTGCTCTTTAGCTTCTCCAGGAAGTAAGTAAGAACGCTGACGTGGTATCGGTTCAGTTGGGCCAGCTCCGCGATTCGCGCGGGGGTTTCGCCGTGGTGAGAAAGCGTATGGAACGGGCTCTTTATACCGCTCTCCGGGAACACTCGATTGCTGGTATCGCGGCTCAACTTGAAGGCGGACGCGCGGGTGACGTCGGCGGCGAAGGCCAATGCCTGCAAATCGAACATGAGCTTTACATGCTCTTCCCATGAATCCGGGACACCCACCGGAGCCGCGGGCAGCTCTCGCTTCACGCCGCTGGAATTGTATTTCTCAATGGCTTGAATCCTGCGCTCAATCTCGCGGACGTCGTCAAGATAGGTGTTGAGGCGTTCGCGGTCTCTAGCAGGCAAGGTCTTGCGAATCAGCGCCACCTCCTGAACGATTTCGTCGAGGATACTGCGGTTTTCTCTCTGGCGGGACACGCGATCGGCCTGCGTGCCTCCGTCGCCGAAAAGGTTCTCGAACGCAAGCCGCGGGTCGAGCGTCATCGGGAGAGGAGTTGTGGGGGACGCCCAACTGATGGTGTCGGAATAGACACAGCTATAGTTGAAGGCGCACGATCCGTACGCATCGACGTTCTCGATACAAAGCTGAATCGAGGGTAACGGCGTATCCTGACCGTACTTCTGCGCGTAGAATTGATCGATGGATGTTCCATTGCGGACGTCGGAACCTTCCGTTTGCTTGGGATGAGCGGCAGTGAGATAAACTGCGCTCGATCGGAAGTGATCCGCGCCGTCTTCGGCGGCCGTAAATGCCTCAGCTTGGTGCAGGTCCGTCTGACTGATAATCGTGACGTAGTCCCGGTAGGGCTCCAGAGGTTTCAAGGAAACGGTGAAGTCGAAGTCGGAACCCTCTTTCTCCGGCACCCAATAATGTTTGCTCGCGCCATCCGTTGTACTGCCCGCGGCTCCATGCACCATTTCAATGCACGCCAAGCGGGTGCGGGGCGAAGCTGCCGTTTTGCGTAAGGGTGTTTGTGCCGGAACCATCGAATCCAATAGCGGAAGCGCCAACGATACACCCATGCCGCGGAGGAGCGTGCGCCGGGAAAGATGCTTCTTTGTGATAAACATTGTCTTCCTCTCCTACAGGAACATCCGTTTATGGGGCGGCAACGGTAGCTCCCGCCCGTTTAGATTGCTCTGATATGACTACCGGACGCAGGGCGCCAATGCTAGCGGACGGCGCAGCCTCTTCCATTCTCCGCATCTGGAATGGAGCGCTCTCCACGACGCCCAGGATGAAAGCAGAGAATCGGTTGTCGTTTTTGTACGCTTCCCGTTCAATGGAACGGACCGTCGGCATATCGTGATAATCGAGAACTCGGCCCACGCCATACGCCAGGAGATTCTCGGTGAAGTTTTCGACGAACGATTCGGTACGATTCAGAATGGCGCGTCGCAGGCTGGTGGGGCCATCCAATTTGGTGCCGTCGAACATCTGGCCTGACGGGTCCACCGGGAAACCGCTGTCGTTGTCGCGCCAAAGTCCAACGGGGTCGAAATTCTCGAGAGCCAGCCCGATCGGGTCCATCAGTTTGTGGCAGCCCGCGCAAGCCGGACTAGCCCGATGCTCTTCCATGCGCTCGCGAACGGACAGAGGTTTCGTGTTGTTCACGTTCTCCTTCAGAGCAGGAACATCGGGCGGTGGAGGTGGTGGAGGCGCACCGAGAAGAACCTCCATCACGTACTTGCCGCGCTGAACGGGAGAAGTCCTGTTGGCTTGAGAGGTGAGTGTGAGAATACTTCCCTGCCCAAGCAATCCATACCGATTGGGGTCGGTAAGTTCCACGCGCCGGAATCGGCTTCCTAAGATGTTGGGTATGCCGTAGTGTTTCGCAAGCACCTCGTCGACAAAGGTATAATTCGCGGTTAGCAAGTCCGTCAGATTGCGGTCTTCCCGCACGACGCTGTCGAACAAAAGTTCGGTCTCGTGCTGCATGGAGAGCGCCAGGTTTTGAGTAAAGTCCGGAAACATGCCTCCGTCCGGCTCAATCTCCTTCAGATACTGCAAATGCAACCACTTCGCCGCGAAGTTATCTGCTAGCGCCTCCGCTTTCTGATCCGCCAACATGCGCCTTACTTGTCCCTCCAAAACGGCGCGATTCCGCAGCTTACCCCCGCTTGCGACGGTAATGAGCTGGTCGTCGGGAGCGCTGCTCCACAAAAAATACGACAAGCGGGAAGCGAGTTCGAGGTCACTGACGCGGTAGTTTGTGCCCGGCGCAAGGGCCGCGGGCGCCCGCTCGAATCGGAACACGAATTGGGGATTGGCAAGGATAGCCTGGACGGCCATCCGGATTCCCGTTTCAAAGCTTCCTTCCTTCCGCCCCAACTCATAATCTTTCAACAACGGCTCAGTGTCTGCGCTTGTCACTGGCCTGCGATAGGCTTGGCGCGCGATTGTCGAGATAATCTTGGCGGCGCAAGCGATCTCTTTACTTTCGTCTATCGGACGGCAGGTGAATATCTTACTTCGGCTGGGGGTATCCGATACACCAGTGGGACTGAGCGGCCCGAGGATCGACATAGTGTGCAAATGCGGAAGGGCCGACATTCCAGGTTGCAAGCCGATACTCACGTCAACCATAACCTGTTCGTCCAGTCGATACTGGTCCGGGACCGGTCCGTCGAGCTTAGAAAGAAACGCGGCCGAAACCCTTCGCGGGCCGGCTTTGATCGCGATCGGCGGAGTGACAAAGTTGCTTTTCGTTTCGGGAACCTTGGGATCAATCGTAAACAACGCCACCCGGGCTCCATCCACGGAGATCTCAATCTGCTGACTCTTGAGCGGGTCCGGCAACGCCGAGCCGAAAAGCTCCTCCGTGTAGTAGTAATAAAGCATCAACTTGAAGCTGTATTCGCCATCCGCGGGAAAGTTGTGGACAACCGAGATTCCGCCGCGAGTCCCGAACGGAGCGCCGTCGATGTGACGCATTTGATTCACTACCTTTGGGACGTTATATGACGAAACCGTGGCGGCGGCCTGGGGATCGCCGACCGCAGCGCGGCTGATCTTACCGGCTGCTCTGATGTAGGCTTGCATCAGCGCTGGAGTCACGGTAAGGACGTCCGCCATGTTGTCAAACCCGTGGCTGAGGTCGTCAGGCGGTAGCAACGAGACCGCGTCCACGTCAATACCGAGCAGATCGCGAACGGAATTGCGGTACTCGGTGCGATTCAGCCGATGCAGATCGGGCGCGCCCGCCGAAGGATGCGCGTTTGCAACCTGATCGATGGCAGTTTCGAGTGCTGCAGCAAATTCTTTTGCAGAGGTATCGGAAGGACGGGGCATGCCGGCCGGGGGCATCATGCCGGCTCTCACCTTCCGGATTACTTTTTCGATCTCTTCGGAGTCGTGCTCTGGATGCGCCAAGTCGATCTTGGTCCAAGAAAAGCCGCCCGACTTCAACTTTTCGTTATGACAGCCGACGCAATACTTGTCTACTAGCGCGCGTTGTGACTCAACCGACGGGGGCATGCTTTCCGCTGTGCCCAGAACCGCCAAAGTCAACAAAACCAGGCCACCAGAGACCGGCACGAACCTCATCAAACCCTCCTCCGAAAACGAACATCTGGTGAGAAAGTCCGGCTCCGACGGGTGCGGTGAACCGCGCAGACGCTGCGGGAACCAGTATACACTGATTGAGATTGACGGTCAAACCGCGTTTTTATGGGGACATAAGAAAATATGATATAGGATCGGGTCTGAGCCCGAGCCTCTCCACCGAGCGCCACTTATTGCAGATCTCACTTATCGAAGATCTCGAGCGGCAACAGGGCCGAGACGATAAAATTAGGCACATCAACCACTTGGCTAATTCTTAGGTTGACGGCTACGCTGGTCAAGCAGTAAGCCTGTTCACGGGTGTAGCCGTAGGCGTCGACAATGTAGTCGATCATATTGAGCAGAGCATTTCGGGCGGCAACATTCAGATCCTCGGACTCGTTCCGGCCGTCCTTACGGACCGAGCTCCCCGTGGTCGCATAGTAATGTTGCGAAATTTTGGTTGGCGGATGGGACCACTCGAAGGACGGATCCACCTGATTCCGTCGCCGGGCTTCGCCCTTGAGCAGGTCGAATTTCGCGACGAAGGTGGACGAGGTTTCTACCGCAGTACCGCACGACTCGCCATCGCCTTGCGCGAAATGAGTGTCGCCAGCCGAAAAGAGGGCGCCCGGAACAAAAACCGGAAGGTAGAGGGTAGATCCCTCGACGAGTTGCTTAATGTCGAAGTTGCCGCCATTTTCGCGAGGCGGGACCGTGCGGAGTCCGCGGCTCGACATCGGTTCATGCGCCGGCACTGCGCCCGACGAATCCGGCGGAAGCACCATTCCGCCGCGCCGCATGAGTTCGTCCTCACGAGCAATGATTGTCTCTAGGAGATCATGCGATGGCGCCACACCCATCACTCCCATAAAGGGCGCACCAGGTATGCTCACTCCAGGCAGATTCTCAGACCGTGCCAGCCCGTTGGCGAGTTCCCAATGCACCAGGAACGGGCTAGTGAAGAGGTCCCGGAGATAGCCGAAGCCTGGAAGGATCGCAGTAAAGCCAGTGCCGATGGTAACGATGCTTTCGATCTTAACGGCCAGAAGATCACCTGGTTCCGCGCCTTCAATATAGACGGGGCCAGTCAATGCATGCGCCCGTCCCAAATCGACGGCGAGATCTTCCACCTTCATGCCTGGCCGGATCTGCCCGTCCAAGGCATCCAGGGTCTCCATTTCCACGGATGTACCGGGATTCACCCGCACGACTGGCTGAATATCGGGATGCCAACGATTGTGCCCTTTGCCGGGCTGCGAGGCCAGCGGCAGCTCACGATTCATGTGAATTTTAATGTCGCTCAAGTGTCAAACCTCTCCTCATCGGGGTATTCCGTCTTCGGGGATGGATATACGCCGGCAAGGCCGAAGAAGCAAGGCGACTGGGCAGGCGCTTGTGGATTATAACATGCGTTGATGAACAGCAAACAAAGGTTTATAAATGTACGATGCAAAACACTTCAGCGCTGGGTTGGAGCATGCATCGCGAACTCCGCATTCCGAGTGCTTTGCCGCGGGCCAAGTGAACGCTTAGTTCGAAATTCGCCACAAAAGGTTGCCAATAATCCCCATTGGCACATTCTTCCACAATTGGGCATTCCCGATGGGATATTAGGATATTTATCAAGGTATAAGATATTTGGGTAAATTGCATTGATACGCGGCGTTTCGTGCCATAGAATTGGCAGGTGGACTTCTACCGGCTCAAAGTGTTCCTTATGGTCGCTGACAAAAAGAGCTTTTCGCGCGCCGCCGAGAAACTGCGGCGCACTCAACCCGCGATTACTCAAGCGATTCAAAAGCTTGAATCGGATTTCGGCGAAAAGCTCATCGATCGGGCGGGAAAAGACGTGTTGCTAACAGACGCCGGCCAAGTGGTATTCGAGTATGCTCGACGATTTCAAAACTTGCAGCTTGAGCTGCAGAACTCACTCTCAGAACTGAGAGGTGTCTCGAGCGGGCGGCTGATTGTGGGGGCCAGCGAATCTACTTCGCTTTACTTGCTGCCATACATCGAACAGTACCGGATCCTCTACCCAAAAGTGAAGGTACAGGTTCGCGGGAACCCTGCGACCAAAATTCCTTCGCGCTTGCTCAACGGCTCCCTGGAGTTGGCCATCACTAGCTACGACCCCGCAGATCGTCAGATCGACTCGCTCGTCATCTGTACGGACCATTTAGCGTTGTTGGTGTCACCTATGCATCCGTTGGCTTCCAGAGGGTCGGTATCGATTAAAGAACTGGGTGGCGAGACGTTCATCGGCCACAACGTGCTCTCGCCCTATCGCGCCGAGGTGCTTCGCACCTTTCAGCGCTACGGAGTTCCGCTGAACGTGGGCGTAGAAATGCCGACAGTGGACACCATCCGTAAGCTGGTCCAGAGCAATGAGGGGATTACGTTTCTACCTCGAGTGTGCGTGGAACACGAGCTAAAACAGAAGATTTTGCGAGAGTTGAGGGTGACGGAGTTCACCAGCGTGGAGCGAACAATTCGGCTAGTGTATCCTGCGCAACGGGTGTTGAGCCATGCGGCCACGGCCTTTGTGAAAATGTGTGAGGCGCGAATTGAAATGAACCTTCAAAGGCGTCGCCGGTTTCTCCGCGTATGACAAATTCTTGTACACAGGAATAAAATTGTCTGAAGCTTTTTAACGCCGCCAGGCGACTGAGACTCACATCTCGGAAGCATTCTAGAACGTTCATCGTTCCGCGCCACATTTGTTTGCGACAATTGAGCGGGCTTGGCAGGTCTGGAAATTGGCGACGACCGGCCGGACTCGCCCCTGACCCCCACGTGGCCTTATAAAGCAGATCCTAAGCGCTGATTTGACTAGGGCGAGCGCCCGCAGACTCCAAGATTGACGTTAGTTATAATGCCTTAAAGAATTCTTATCAACCCTCTTGACTTCCCAAGTCCATCCCTGTAACATCGGTATCGTTCACTTTTTGCAACTCCCGTCTACTTGCAACGCGGGCGCTTAAATCGGTTTGTTACCCACTTGCACACTAAGCGCCTCGTAGGTGCCTCCTCGTCCGTTTAGCCAAGCTTCGTTTCAAATAAAAGGGGGAATGCCAGATGGTATTGTGTCTAAGGAAGTTAACATTACTTCTTGGATGGGTATCCATCAGCTGCTTGCTGGTGTTTGGACAAGGTTTTACTGCATCCGTCTTGGGTACGGTTAGCGACAACAGCGGAGCGTCGGTGCCGATGGCAAGTATCTCGGTAACAAACATTGGGACGGGGCAACAGGTGTTGTTGAAGACCGACGAAAACGGAAACTACCAGGCGCCGCTCCTACAGCCCGGCGACTATCGTGTCACTGTTGAAGCACAAGGATTCAAGCGGGCGGCACGTGAATCGGTGACCTTGCAAGTTGATCAACGTCAGCGGTTAGATTTCCAGCTTGAGGTCGGACAAATTACTGAAAACGTTAATGTGACGGCCGACGCGTCGACGGTTCAGACTGATACAGCGACCGTCGGAACCGTTATGACACAAGCGCAGACCTCCGAACTCCCCCTCAATGGCCGCAATTTCTTGCAGTTGAATCTGCTTGTTCCGGGTGCCCAAGAGAGCGTAAAAGGTTCAAACCTCAATACGCAGGGCGGGTCGATTCAGGTTCACGGTATCCGGGAAAGCTCCAACTATTTTTGGATCGATGGTGTCGACAATACCTCGCAGACCATCGGTCAGTACGTGGTGCAGCCTCCAATTTATTCGATCCAAGAATTCAAGGTCATGTCGCCGACGTACGACGCGGAATTCGGGCGCACTGCTGGCGCGCAAATCAACGTGATCACTAAGTCCGGAACCAATTCTTTTCATGGTGATCTGTACGAGTTCCTTCGCAACAGCGATCTGGATGCGAAAAACTTCTTCGATCCGTCCGGGCCCATACCCGCATATCGCCGCAACCAATTTGGCGTGGACGTTGGTGGAAAGATCAAGAAAGATCGCACCTTCTTTTACGCTGCCTATGAAGGACTCCGTACCATTGTGGGAGAAACTGCGTCGAACGTGGTTCCAACGCCACAAGAGATCACAGGAAACTTTTCGGGTCTGAGCACACCCATCATAAACCCCTCGACGGGGCAGCCTTTCGCGGGCAATATCATTCCGGCGTCACGGATCAACCCAATCGGAGCCGCAATCGCGAGCTACTATCCGGCGCCCAACGCTCCCAATCAGACCTACCTGGTGAGTCCGAGTGCGAGTCAAAACGACGACGTCCTGGTGGCTAAGTTGGATCAAATTGTAACTTCCAACAACCGATTTACCGTCCGCGCCGCCTTTGAGAAGGTCGGCGTAGATGATCCCATTAGCCCCTATGCGCCAACCACCAACATTCCTGGTTTCGGTTTGCTGAATCACCCGCACTACTACACCACTGGGGTGAGTGACGTACACACGTTCTCGCCAAATCTCGTAGGTGAACTGCGCGCCGGTTGGAATCGGTTTGCGTTTGACTATGTCATCCAGGACTACAAGGACGACTTTCTATCGAGAACCGGCCTTGGCGCTCCCTTTGCGTCAACCCAGCCCCACGATCAGGGTCTGCCTCTCATCGAGATGTCCGGCGTATACGCTAATCTCGGCGCCACCAATAGCAACCCTGAAGTCGGCCCATTCGACACGGTGTTCGTGGCCCCTACGTTGACGTGGTCGAAAGGTAAACACACGCTGAAATTCGGGGCGGATTACCATCACTACGATTCAAATTTCTCCTATTCGCAAAATCTACGCGGCACTTACAACTTCAGCGGCCAGTTCACTGGCGATCCGCTTGCCGATCTTCTCCTGGGCGTGCCGGCCGTGGCCTCGATCGCAACCAATCTCAACGGCAACGAACAGTATCTTGGGATTATGAAACAGGCGTCGGCCTTCGTTCAGGACGATTGGCGAATCAACCGGCGATTCACAGTGACGGCCGGCCTGCGTTATGAATATAGCTGGCCGGCTACCGACGCGCACAATCGGCTGGCGAACTTCGATCCAACGACTGGCCAGGTTGTCGTTGCTGGCCAGAATGGCGTCGGAAATACCGTGTATAACACCAGGCCTACTAATTTCGCGCCGCGCATCGGGTTCGCGTGGGATCCATACGGAAATGGTAAGTGGGCCATTCGAGGCGGCTATGGCATCTTCTATGAGCTGAACCTGGTGAACGAGGAAATTAATCTGTGGCTCAACCCGCCTTTCTACACAAACTATGTCGTGAACGGTAACGGCACCTCGATAACCCTGAACAACGCTTTCAGCGGCGTAGCGCCCGCTGTGCCGTCCGTCGACGCTTATACGAAAAACTTTAAGACAGGCCGGGTGCAACAATATAGCGCTGACGTCCAGCACGAGCTGGCGCCCAACCTTTTGATCGACATTGGCTACGTGGGAACGCGCGGCGCAAATCTATTCGGGAACATTGATGACAACGCACCGTATCCTGGACCCGGGTCGATACCAGCGCGGCGCCCCTATCCGCAATTCGCTTATATCTATACGATCACCCCAGCCTTCCGCTCTGAGTACAATGGCTTGGAGGTGCGAGCGGAGAAGCGCTTTTCTAACGGTCTCCAATTCTTACTGTCCTATACCTTCAGTAAGTCAGACGATAATTCTTCGTCCACATTTACGACCAATGACCAGGTTCAGAACTTCCACGACATCGCTGCGGAATGGGGGCCATCTACGTTTGATGTGAGGCACCGCTTTGTGTTCAGCTCCGTTTATCAATTACCGTTTGGATCGGGCCGTAAGTTCATGAGTAACCCAAACCGGGCGATGCAAGTGCTGTTTGGAGGCTGGCAAGCCAATGGCATTCTAACCCTCCGCACCGGCCAACCCTGGAGCCCGCTCCTTCCGATCGACAACAGCAATACAGGTGAGTACACCGATCGGCCCAACTTAATCGGCAATCCCTATCAATCCACACCGGGTTGTCAGGTGGAGACCCCGAATTGCTGGGCGAATCAGGCCGCTTACGCGGTACCTGCGCCTTATACTTACGGCGATACCGGGAGAGACTCGTTGCGGGGGCCTAACCTCAAGGATTTGGATTTCTCGCTCTTCAAGGTCTTTGCACTTAGAGAATTTGCAAAGCTCGAGGTCCGAGCCGAGTCGTTTAACCTGACCAACCGCGCCAACTTTGATCCTCCGACGTTGAATGCTTACCTTGGACCGACATTCGGCCGTGTCCTTACGGCCGAGCCTTCTAGGCAGATTCAGTTCGGAATGCGGCTGACGTTCTGACAGACAGCATCGATTTGCGCCGCTCCCGGCGTGCAGCAACCCAAGGAGGCTGATTTACATGAAGGCACCGGTGTCATTATTCTTAACGGCCGCGGTAACCTGCATTGTCGGTTTTGGACAAAACAAGAACTCGCCGTCTTCCGCGCAAACTTCGTTTTCAGTGGTCGAGACCGATATCCCTTCGATGCGGTCCGCGCTGGAACGGGGAACAGTTACATCGCGCGAATTGGTGACCCAATATCTGATCCGGATTGCGATCTACGACCACAAATTGAACGCCGTGATGACGGTAAATCCCAACGCGCTTCAGGAAGCTGACGAAAGGGATCGAGAGAGAGCTCAGGGACGCGTGCGTGGGCCGCTGCACGGCATTCCCATAGCGCTCAAAGACAACATACAGACAACAAACATGCCTACAACTGGGGGAGCCCTTGCGTTTGAAGGATACGTCCCTCCATACGAAGCAACGCTGACTAAGAATCTGCGGTCCGCCGGCGCCATCATCATCGCAAAGACGAATCTTGACGAACTCGCTAGTTTTGTCGCAGGTTGGCCGTACCCGATCGGGGGAGGCTATTACAACGCGATCCGCGGACACGGCTTAAATCCCTACGATCCCCGTCGCGACCCTCGGGATGCCACCAACGATGGCCGTTCAGTTCTCGAAACCGGCGGATCGAGTTCCGGGGCAGGAACGGCCGCCAGCCTTTGGGTCGCCAATGTTGGCACCGACACAACTGGATCCGTGACTAGCCCCGCGGACGAGAACATGCTGGTCGGCATCCGGCCAACTACCGGACGCATCAGCCGCTATGGAGTAATTCCGATAACCGCCGATCAGGACACCCCCGGTCCCATGACGAAAACAGTAGCGGACGCAGCGATAATGCTGGGCGCGCTCGAGGGTGCGGAGCCCGATCCAAATGATCCGGCAACCAAGAACTGCATGCCCCCACCTGGAAACGACTATACCCGTTATTTGAATGTGAATGGCCTCAAAGGCGCCCGTATCGGAATCCCACGAGCGTTCTACTTCGACAAAATCACTCCGGCGGGTACCAAGGACCAGCGCGGCGGCCTCACCTCACCGCAGGCGAAGGTTATGGCAGAGGCAATTGAGATTCTTAGAAAACAGGGCAGCATCATTGTGGACCCGGTGGAAATCCCGAGTGTGGTGAGCAAAGATCCGAATAGCAACTACGTTTTATTTGATTTTTGTTACGGCGGAAGCAAGACGAAGGGCAAGGATGCGGATTGCTCCATCGTGCTGAAGTATGGGATGAAGCGCGACTTTAATAAGTGGCTGCTCACGCTAGGCCCTTCGGCACCAGTGAAGACGTTGACAGAATTGCGGATCTGGAACATCACGCATGTTCAGGCCGGTGCAATTCGTTATGGCCAGCCTCAGTTGGACATCTCCGATGAGCTCGATTTGGATTCGGACCGAGCCCGTTATGAAGCCGATCGGGCCAAGGACCTGCTGCTTACGCGTACGAACGGTATCGATGCTGTCATGAAATCCAACCATCTAGATGCGCTGTTGTTTCCTGGGATTAGTGGGGCCGACATCGGGTCCAGAGCCGGTTATCCGGAAATCACCGTGCCATTTGGAACGATACCGAACGACCCGACAGCCGCTGGCGCTGATTTCATGGGGTATCAACACGAAGCGGCAACCCCGTTTCCGCCAGGCTTCAACGCAAAACCGGAACCATACGGAATCAGTTTCGTCGCCGGAGCCTGCCAGGACCCCCGGATCATCGAGCTTGGCTATGCATTCGAGCAAGCGACGAAACGTCGAGTGCCACCGGCTTCAGCTCCATGACGGGAGCTTCTCAATCTATGACCAGCGGAGTTTCGAGGAATCATGTCAGCGGATTCGACCTGTTGCTCCCGCACGCGGTCGACCGTCGGAATACATTCAACTGAAATCAATACCTTCTGTGTCTGCGCACCCGCCGCAAACAGTAGGCGTTATTGACTTCGAAATGTCCTTTGAATGCAATGGGCGAGCGATCACACACGTGAGCATGGTGGTCAATATAGTCGGAACTGTAGCTGAAGTTTCCTAAGGATGAAAGATGGGACACTGAATGGGTATTTCGACCCCGTTTCGAGCCTATTCCCGTCCGCTGCCCGGAGCTCATTGAATGATCAGGTATCATGCCTGAGGAGCCCAAAGAGCGAGCAATACCGCGTTCAAGTCCGGCGGAGCTTTGATCGCCTCCGGACGTGAAAAGTGAACACCTAGTCGGAAGAAGTTCAAGCCAGGGCAGCCAACGAGGGAGCCACCGCGTTGGACATTGGCGGAAAGGGCGGACAATCCAGCCAAGATCATTCTCATAAACTATTGACGCTGGACACTCTCGGAAGTAATGGACGGCCTCCCGCACAACTATGAACCAGAAGGTCGGGTGTTCGAATCACTCCGGGCGCACCACTCAACTTCTGATCGAATCAATTCAATACCGAAGCCGTTCCCTGACATCATAAGTGCCTCCGAGCAAGGGCATGCCGACGCCGGTTATGGGGTGGTTGAAGACTACGTGCAAGCTCACATGTGGATCAATTTGGCGACGTGTTCGTGAGCAAGCGCTCCGTTCGTCATACTCTACTTGAGCAGATACATAATGGTCGTTTCGAGTTTCGACGGATCGTCCGACCAGTCGCCGTAGATCTCCCACGATTTTCCGGCGAAGGTCCGGTTATTCGCCTCGTGCCATGCATGAATCGCATCGTGGGTTTCCTTCATCCGGTCGTAGGCGCCCAGATGGACCGCGACGGCCACCACGCCTGCCGGAGTCTCGGTGGCGATAACCTCGCTGCCGGATTCAAAGTCGCGCGAGACCTCAACGCCGAAGTCAACGTCCATCGACTGGTCGCGGCGCGCGGGGTGGTGATATAGAAACACGTTGTGCCCATCGGGGCGCAGGCCTGGTTGGCTCCGCAGGAATTCCCACACTGTATCGAGCGCCGGCTTCCACGCGGCTCCGACGCCGGCGATTGCGACATGACGCCGGACGGCCGCAAGCTTCATGGAAGCAACCGTGCGAACGGAAACGTCAATACTCATTTCTCATTCGTAGCATAAGCCTGAAGGGTCGGCTCCTGCGGAGTGGCGTGGAAGGCCCGCAGGCGTACAATGGTGCTCGTAACTTGAGAATCGCCAGCTTTAATGTCAACAACATTAACAAGCGCCTGGAAAACCTTTTAGGTTGGCTTGCAAAAACAGAACCAGATGTCGCTTGCCTCCAGGAGCTCAAGGCCGAACAGGGCGCGTTCCCGGCAGAGGCTCTTCGAGACATTGGCTATGAAGCCGTCTGGTGCGGCGAACGTTCTTGGAACGGTGTAGCGATCCTCGCGCGAGACCACGTGCCGGTGTTAGTCCGTTCAAGCCTGCCGGGTGATTCCAAAGATTTACAAGCGCGGTACATTGAGGCAGCTGTAAATGGAATCTTGATCACTTCCATCTATCTTCCAAATGGCAATCCTCAGCCTGGTCCGAAGTTCGATTACAAGTTAGCCTGGTTTGAGCGCCTCATTGCCCATGCCGCCGAACTTCTGACGACGGGTGCGCCGGTCGTGTTGGCCGGCGATTACAACGTCGTGCCGACTGCCCAGGACATCTACCAAACTCGATCTTTAGACAATAACGCCCTCATTCAACCAGCTAGCCGCGGGGCCTTTGCTCGCCTTCTGGATCAAGGATGGACCGATGCTCTGCGCAAGTTGAAACCACAAGGGCCGCTCTGGACGTTTTGGGATTATAAGCGCGAGCGCTGGCCACTCGACAAAGGTATGCGCCTTGACCACCTCTTACTCTCGCCAGAAATATCGGAGCGACTTGCGGACGGTGGTGTGGACCGATGGGTCCGAGGTGAGGAAAACGCAAGCGATCACGCTCCGGCATGGATCGTGCTCGAATCATGACGTTGACCGTTTGCTCGGTCTCCTAAACCTACTGTCGCGCCGCGATGGCCGGCTGGGGATGCTGGTCGACGAAATAAGTGATCCCGGAATACTGCATTTCCTCCCAGGTCTGCTCACCCCAATGGACTTCGATGGTCGAGTCGGGATTCCACTTATTTTCCGTCGAGTTGTCATAGTGCGCTATCGCCTGCAGACGCGATCCTTTGGGAGCCGCCAAGGGTTCAGTGAACACATAATAGGTCTGCCAGTTGAAATCGTATTTCGGCACCGTGAGCACCACTTCGGACCGGCCATCGGGATACATCAATCGGTATTCCCAGCTCTTTCCGCGCAGATGCGTGTGCGGAAAAAGCGCCGTGATGTGCGAATCCTCCAGGAACTGAATGGCAGTGCCGACTTCGGTGTCCGATGAGCCGGGCGGCAGTTTCAATGTTTCGTTCAAAAACGCGCTAGTGCGGATCTCCTGGCGCGGAGCCTCTTTCGCGTAGATGACGCCGACGCTGGTCCGGTCGCTCGCCCCGGTTCCATTCGCGGTGTAGTGGAGCTGTAGCACCAAAGTGGTGCCGGCACGAATTCGCAGAGCGCGGCCGGGCGCGAAGGTCATGGCGTTGGTGCCGGGCGCGGTGGTGGCGATGAGGACGCCAGGCGAATCGTTCGAATGATCGGCATCATCTCCGGGCTTGGGTTCCGGCTTGGGAATCAGAACCTCGAAAGCAGCCGGACGAGGCGTGGCTGCTTCTTCCTTCGCGAACACCAGCACGTGGTGAACCACCCGGCGCACGCCAGGACGTATTTCGATGGCCTGTATCCATTTGTCCTCGGACAAATGAGTGGGAATCTTGACGTATTGATAATCGATGGTGCCGGAGGCGGGCACATCGTAGGCTTTCTCCATGGTGAAGATCTGATCGGGTTGGCCAATTTCCCAGCCGTCGGTGAACTTCGGCAGCGGCGGCAGATCCTTGGGGTCGCCTTGCGGAGCGCCGTTCGACGCCCAGCGGATCAGCGTGTCTCGGTCCGCGTCGCTCAGCCGGCGATCGTTCGAAAAGATTCCGCGAGCCTGCGTTGCATGCCACGGCGGCATCTGGCCGAGGGCGACTTTCTCCTTGATGGATTTCGCCCAAGGCCGCGTCTGTTCATAGGTGAGCAGCGACATGGGCGCGATCTCTCCGGGCCGATGGCAAGTGGCGCAATTGTTGTACAGGATAGGCGCCACATCGGCGGAGAACGTCGGGATCTTATCGGCGGCGAACGCACTGAGGGCCGAGACGAGCGAGGCGAGAGCAGCTTTCTTCAAGCAAAAACTCCTTTTTACTAGGATACCCAAATGGAGATGACAGCCTCTATCGGCAGACTGACCACCAGTGCGGGAAGACAAATATAGTCACAGCATCTCGCGCAAACGACCCTTCATCACCTGCTCCTCATTCGGGCTCTTACCACCTCCGTCGAGCCAGCTCTGGAGCTTGCTGACGCTCCTTCCCAGCCCTGTTAAGTAAATGAGGCCTGTCTATACATCAAATGTACTTGACATGATGTAAAGAATACTTTACTCTTGTCGAAGAGGTACCGCATTGATGACGACCACTCGAACGTTCTCTTCCCGCTTCACTCGCCCAGTCTTTCTCTGGGCGGTTGCCGCGGCACTAACAGAACTCCTGGTGACTTGGCTCGTGGCTCACGGGGACGTCCCCCGGGCGCTGGGGCTTCTGCCGGTTCTGCCCTACATGATCTTCTTCGCGGCGATGGTGCGCAGCGTCCTGAAGATGGACGAGATGCAAAAGCGCATCTGCCTGGAGTCGGCATCCATTGCGTTCTTGTTGACTCTGATCATTACTGCCTTTTTCGGCGGCGTCGAGCAAGCTGGGCTCGGCCGTCCGCCGTGGGAAGAGGTAGGAGGCCTCATGCTGCTGCTCTGGGCTGGCGCCTACGCGCTTTCAGCCTGGAGGTACCGATGAACCAGCGGAGCGGCTGTGATGGCAAGGAGACGGTTGGTTCGCAAGCCGGTGCGCGATGAAAAACCGGCTTCGAGTCTTGCGCGCGGAACGCGAGTGGTCCCAAGCCGAGCTGGCCGTTCGGCTCAAGGTATCACGCCAAACGATGAACGCAATCGAAACCGGGAAGTACGACCCGAGTCTGCCGCTGGCTTTTGCTATCGCGCGACTCTTCGAGCAACCCATTGAAGCTATCTTTGCACCCGGCGATGACAAATCCGCCGGTTGACGCGCCAGCCTTTTCCGGTGGCGACCACAAAAAGTCACAATAACCCAACACACAAAGGAGAATTACCACATGAACACGCACAGAGCCTTAGGCTTCGGATTTTTGGCTGTACTGGTGACCATGATCGCATCCACGTTGGTCCTCAGCGCCACGACAACGGCGTCCGTCTCAGCGGCGATCGGCGATTGGGAAGGAAAGATCGATGCCGGCGGTGGCGGCTTGAGGGTGATCGTGCACATTTCACCGGCGGCGGACGGGAAATTGACCGGCAGCCTGGACAGCCCGGACCAAGACGCCATCGGGATCGTAATCGACCTGGTCTCTTACAAGGAGCCCGATCTGCACCTTGCCATCGAACGGATCGGAAGCACCTTCGACGGCAAGATGATCCACGACAACTTGGAGATTAGCGGTGAGTGGAAGCAGAGCGGCCTCTCTCTGCCACTTGTCTTCAGGCGCCGTGGTAAGTAGCGCGGGCAAGTTGCACGACATCCTCTTTAGAGGCACCGAATCAAACGGAGCCATGCGCACACGGGCTGCTTAACGCGGATGTCAAGCGGGTAGCCGGGCCGAACATCACGTCTGGAACGGGAGGCCCTTGCGACCTTATCTGACCCGAGGGCAGCCGCGAAGATAGCTTACTAGTGCGGGGCCAGTTTGCTGCCCGGTTTCCATTCTGGACGCGCATCGGCGTTAGCAACGGCTTCCACCAAACGGCGAAAGAACAGGTTGAATTTTGCCGCGGCCTCGGGATTCCAAGGTTGTTTCAAATCATCGGAGGGGCTGTGATAGCGGTCAGCATACCAGCGCCGATAGATGACCTCCTCCGGCGATCCTTTGTCATAACCGAAGATGAAACCGGTTGCGGGCACACCGATCTGGATGAAATTGAAGTGATCGGAGCGGCGCAGCAAATTGCGGTCGGGCTCCGGATCGGATTGGATACCGATGCCCATGGGCTCTGCGACGGCACGAGCAGTGTCGCCGAGGGAAGAATCGTCAAGCGCGAGCATTGTGAGAAGCTTTAGCGGGAACAATGGGCGCAATTGATCGAGATTGATGTCGGCAACCATTCGCTCTTTGGGAACGGTGGGATGGGCGGCAAAGTAACGCGAGCCCAGCAGGCCTTTTTCTTCTCCAGTAACCACGGCGAATAAGATCGATCGGCGGAGTTTTATTGATGAAGATTTCCACTGGGTGGCGGCATCGAGCAAAGTAGCCACGTAGGCTGCGTCATCGAAAGCACCGTTGTAGAGGCCGTCCCCATGAATGGGTTCGCCGATGCCATAGCCGTCAAGATGGGCAGAGACCACGACGTATTCGTTCTTGAGCGCAGGATCGGAGCCCGGGAGAACACCCAGGATGTTGTCGGAGGCGATGTCTGAGGAATCAACGCGCAGTATGGCGTGGAGCGTTGCGGGGATCTCGAACCAGGGAAGCGGCTGATTGGCATCGTATAGTCTCTTGAGTTCCGCGTAGGTATGGCCTGAGCCCTGGAACAGTTCTTCGGCGACGGCGGGATTGAGGAACAGAGCGGCAACCGGGCTGGGAGCCGGGGTCGTTCCCGCCAGTGTGACGTTTACTGCGTAGGCGGCAGGCCAGCGGCGGCGTTCGGGGCCGTCGAGGTTGTCGATGCCGAGTGTGCCGATGGCGCCCGACGGAACCGGTGGGGCCGGAGAATTGGCGGCGGCCGTTCCAACCGGGGGGCTGAGACGAACGATTATTTTCCCGTTCATGTCGAGCCCCGCTGGGGGCTCAGGTGCTGAGCCACGGAATACCATAGGGGCTGCGATCTGCGCCGGAAGGCCTGTCGTGACGGCCATGGTGATTTCGCGGAGCCAAGCCAATTTGCGTTCACCGGCCTTGTATTCGAGCGCCACCTGAGAGTCGACGGTGTTCAGTTGCAACCGCCGCATGGGAACGGACTGTAAATAGCCTTGCTCTCCCGCAGGTTGAACGCCGGCTCGCTCGAACTCCGTCGCGACGTAGTGTGCGGCACGTTGATAAGCGGCCGATCCGGTGTCGCGGCCTTCCATGCTGTCATTTGCGAGCGCCGTGACGTAGTGCCACCAACCGCGAGTTGCGTCGTTGGGCTCAGTGGCAGCGAGGGAGATGGAGACCAGGAGCAGCGCGGCGCTAGCGGGAATTTTCATGCGGCTAAGTTTTAGCATAAGGAATCTGGCTCGCGAGTGGCGTCGCTCGACGGCAAGGTCTTGCACGGCAGGGGCAATGTGGTGCTCGCTTACCGCTGAATGATCCTCCCGATCGCGCTCTTCCAATCGGAGAATCGCGGGACGTGAACGCTGCGTCGAACCGGTCGCTCTTTGGCGGCATTTTCTAGGACGGAAAGGCAAAGAGAGACGTCGCCTGTGGAGCGCCCGGTTCCGGTGCAGCGGTTTTCTCGGTATCGATTGTGTTGTTGCTGATCGATTTCTCCTGACCGGGTGGCGGTCGTCACATCCATCACTCGGGTTCGGAGAAATTGCAACCAGAATCGTTGGTGATTGGGCCGGCGCGAAGGCTTTCGCGTTGGGGAGGAACGGAACTGGCGGCCTCGTGTTTTTTAATATACCCGACAAATGGCAGTGGTAGCCGCTCCGGTTCGGATCCGGATGGTGATGCTTGCGACACGACCAGGAGTGCAGCTTGGCTGGGCGCACTTGTTATGCCTTCTGAATCCGAAACTTCTGCATCGATTCCGCGAAGCGGTGCATCGTTGCTTCGATTCCGCACCAGGAATCCCATACTGGGTCACCACCCAAAATTACCGGTATGGCGCGCCCAAGGCGGCAGGAGCACGGGTTCCGCCTTGTTAAGGAGTGAAATGGACAAGATCATTTCCGCTTTTCGTCCCTTTCGATTCCGGGGCAAGTACCGTTTGATGAACCTGTTCGCCCCAAGGCAAGGGTCCCGCAGCGCACGCATTTTCGGCTACCGGATGGAGCTGGATGTGTCCGATTGGATTCAACGCAACATGTATCTGGGGTGCTACGAGCAACGGGAAACCTCGCGCCTCTTGCGCCATCTACGTCCAGGCATGACCTTTGTCGACGTTGGTGCCAACGTCGGATACTACACGGCCATGGCCTCCTCGATCGTCGGCGCCGGTCGCGTAATATCTTATGAGCCGAACCCCTATGCGTATCAGTGTCTGAAAGAGTGGGCTCGGGATAATGAAGCGACAAACATCACAGCCGTGTGCGCCGCGCTCGGAGGCGAGGAGGGGACAATAACCGCCTATTATGCCTACGCCGATACCCGAACTACATCGCTGGTCCCTGCTCTAGCGTGTCGCTCAGGGAACGAAACTGTCGTCAACGTAAGAACGTTAGACAGTGAAGCCGAGCGCTTGGGGATTCGCCACATCGACGTTATGAAAATAGATGTGGAAGGATACGAGCCACAGGCATTCAAAGGCGCCTCGCAGCTTTTGAAGGAAGGCCGAATTGGAGCCATCCTCTGCGAGTTCGCTTACGAATGGCTATCCGCAGCGGGCAGTTCGACCGACGAGTTGGAGCGAATACTTACGTCCAAGGGTTTTGTCCAACGAGGGGTGTACGGTGCCGAGATAGCTCGCTGGCTCGTCCGGTCCTCCCGCGATACTTAAGAAAGCTCCAATGTGGAGCCGTCCATGTTCGGAGGGGTTCCAGCCTTCAGTAATCAAGTTGGGACGAGCACTCCGACGAGCATTAACATTTACGAGTCCGTCTTCCCGCGATTCTTGCGGATGAATTCACCGGTCCGCTTGGATGGAATCCGTTTTTTCTTGCTCCTCAATCTCCTCACGCGCTGTTGCAGTCTCCTAAGAAGAAGACCGGTTCCAGAAGGGGGACTACTCTCCCGGAGATAACCGTCGATCTTTCCGATGTATTTATCGACCTCTAGGTTGCCTTCCTCTGGGTTGAGTTTTTTCTTGAAATTAATGATGGACACCTTGGCTTTGCGAATGTCATCCCGTATGCGTTTGCGCTGCCGCTTGTTCTCTGTCCGTTTCCAAAGTTCCCACAGTGTTTCAGCCATGGCGAATTCCAGCCGGATGAACCTCAATAGGTTCTCGCGACTCTCGTCCAAATCGCCCCGTAACCGTTCTTGTGGCCGTTCTCCAGCTTCGCCCACGTTTCTATGACTCGCAGTCAGACAACGATGTGTCAGGAAAATAAGGGACGCTACTTTGCGCCCGTGGAGAATCCGGGATAAATCGTGCCTTTCGCGAGAGGAACGCCGTCGGAAGCCTCCACCTATCCGCCGCGCAGGCCAAGGAAGAGCGCACCGATATGGGCTGAGGGTGCCGTCGCCACCGCTGATACAGGAACTCGTGCATGCGTCGAGGGCGTTGGGGCCGTGGAGCTATCACCGCTGGCGCGGGCCACCGATCTCTATTTTCCCACCATATGCAGCGGAGACGGGTTGTTCTCACAAATGAACTCCAGAAGATCGGTGTCTGGAAGCAGCGTGTAGCGGTATGGCTGCGTCCATTTGGACTCGTACGTTTTGGGGTCATCGATGGTCACGCTTAGGTCCATGTGGCCGAAATCGACACGTTTGAATCGTTCGGTTACAAACAGCGCATCCGAAGAAGGATGGGCCCCCATATCAATCGGCCAAACCCTATCGTTGAAACCCGTGGTGTCAACCACGAACTCATCACCTTCCCAGCGTCCCACGGAATAGCCCATCCAGGTAGGCGTGAATTGCTTGATATCTCGTGGGAGTTTCCGTCCATCGGTGAAGATCTGACGCCGGAGTGAGTACATCTCATAAAGGATCAGGGTCTTCTCGGGAGTGTGGACGATTTCGAACGGATATGGCTCCGTGTTGGCATGCGGGACGCCATTGGGCAGGCAGCGAACCTTCGGATCATTCAGCATACTGTTTGCCATGCGTGCGTCGAATTCTTTTTGCGCGGCTGGCAGCAGCTTCGAAGTTTGGACGTTGCGGGAAGGAGGATTGGGTCTTGCTCCCGCGGGTCCCCAGTTGTCACCCAGCCAAATGCCGGAAAGATCGGGCGTGCCGTCCGCCTGCTTGGGAGCCGGAGCAGTCATGTTCACTTTGCCATCCGGCAAGCGTGGAACATTCTTCTTCTCGTAGTGAATCCATTGCCCGAAAGCGGGCGCGGAGACCGCGAATAAGCTCGATAGGATTGTGGCAGCCAGAAGAAATCTGTGTTCTCGAATCATCATAGCTTGCCGCTTTCGGCGAGACTCTTAGCGTAAGCACGCCACCATCCAACTGGTATGCTTACATCGTACATCTGATGGCTACCGCGGTGACCAGGCCTGAAAGGACGGCCGCGCGACACGGCTCACGCAGGATTCACCCCCTCCGCCAGTAGTTCCCCTGTCCTTCAGAATTACTCGTTTCCTTTTGGTACCGTCATCTTAAGAACCTGAGAAGCACTTCCTATGGGTCGATCGTGGGCGCAATACCTATTGAATCTCCGGGCCTCGAAGTTCCGATCCTCAGTTTCAAGGAGACGTCATGTTTCGTCGGATTGTGATTGCTTTTTCCAGCCTGACTGCCTGTCTGGTTGTCGCGTACCAAGTGGATGCTCAGCAGGCGCCCTCCGCCGGCGCCCAGCCCCCAGGAGCTCGTGGCCGCGGGCCAAATGTTCCGACCCCTCCTCCGCTGTTCTTCAAAGAGACCTGGCGGATTACGGGTGCACCTCATGCGATCGCTCCTGGCGAGGTCGTCGTCACCAACCCAAACCTCGAATTCAAGATGTATGGGCCATCAGCAACGGCCTCGGATTCGGACAAGCGAATCTGGATATCAGGCCCTCCAGGTCCGGTCAACATCTGGACCGGGATGTGTACAACGCCGTTTGCCGCAACTCTGCGCGACAAGGACAACTATGTGGACCTGACCGGTCTGGCGAAAGTCCGCTGGACTACTCGGGCGTCCGGTTTTCACGCCGTTCGGCCGCTCATTAAGCTGATGGATGGAACCTTCCTCATTGGCGATCACGCTGATGCCTCCACTACCACATTTCTTGAAAGTGAATTCACGTTTGCCGGCTTGCGGTGGATGAAACTTGACATCGATCGGGTTGTGACCGTGGGTCGCTACGGGCCGCTGGGCGAAGCTTCGAATTGGGCTGACACGCCGGACCTCAGCAAAGTCGATGAGGTAGGGTTTGTCGATTTGATCCCTGGGAGCGGCCACGGCTCCGGCGGTTACGTGAATGTTGCCTCTTTCGAGGTCGACGGAACCCCGGTGAAGCGGGGTGGTGGGCGCTGATAGACAGTCCGGACCCGGACTTCACAGGACCGATGGCCGAACGACGCGTAATACGCCCATTCTCCGAGTGGCCGACCGTCAAGTATTGGAATGGGCAGGCGAGTACACCAATATGGGCAGAAACTCACGCGTAAATCAATGCCAGAACCCGACGGGATGGCTGGGACGATTGGTTATGCGGAATATGAATTCGCGCCACTCCAAGGTTACAGATTGGGGCTTATCGCACGCTTCGATAGCGAAACAGGACATCATCCTGGATGTAGGCTGCGGCGGAGGCAGAACCGTGAGCAAGTTGGCTGCAATCGCCACTCAAGGCAAGGTCTATGGCATCGATCATTCGACGGAGAGCGTGGCCATGGCCATGCGAACGAACAAGCAATGGATCGATATTGCGCGCGTTGAGGTTCGGGAGGCGTCCGTCTCCCGGTTGCCATTTTCGGACGGTGCCTTTGATGTCATCACGGCGGTCGAAACGCACTTCTGGTGGCCTGCTTTGCCCACGGATCTGCGCGAAGTTTTGAGGGTCCTGAAGCCCGGTGGTAGGCTGATCATCATCGCGGAAGTCTACAAAGGAGCAGCTTCCTTCACTTCAAAAGCTGTGGAGAGATACTCTGAAAAAACTGGTATGGCGCTCCTCAGCGTCGAGGAGCATCGCGAACTGTTCACGGATGCCGGTTACTCAGACGTTCAGGTCATTACGGAACCAAGCAAAGGGTGGATTTGCTGCATCGGGAGCAAGTCCCGAATCCGCATCGTGCCCCAGCTCGGCGAACGCTAGATCTGCTTTCCTTTCTGTGCTCCTGCGATTTCTGCGCTGAGCTTCTCGTTCTCCGCCACAAGCTCCTCCATTCGTTTCTCAAGCGGGGCCAGGACGTTCCGTATCTGCTCCTCGGTAAACCGGCGCGTGATATGTTGCTGACAATTCCAGTCGAAGGCATCCACGTGGATAGTAAAGACTCGCTCGATTGGGGTCGAGTTGTCTGGATCGCGGAGTTTTTCGATCCATTCCTTTGCGTCAGCACCCTCGAAGATCTTAACGTGCCCTAAAATCTTCAACCGGGCCTGCCTGGGGTAATCCACCAGAATGAGCGCCACCTTGTCGTTCGTCATGAGGTTGCCGGTGCTGATGTATTGTTTATTGCCCCGGAAATCCGCAAAGCCGATTGTGTGATCGTCCAACACCTTTAGGAAGCCTCTGGAGCCTCCGCGGTGCTGGATATATGGCCAGCCGGTGTCGCCTACGCTGGCCATGTAGAAGCTGTCACATTCCGCTAGGAAGCCTTCTTCGTCAGGGCCCAGCGCGTCCTGAGAGAAGCGTGATTCCTCGCGCTTTGCGTAGGCCCCCCGGCTGCCATAACGCTCCTGAAGCGCCTTGATGACGGGAGTGAAAACGAGAGAACCAAATGGATAAGCCATGGAATTACCGCGCTTGTTTAGATTACCGCGTACCCGATAAAGTCGCACCTCAATGCCAAGTCAGTGGTCGCGAAGCACCGCAAATCGCGAACGCCTGAGGTGTTTATCCGTCGTCCATTCGACGAAGTCAAACTGCTCCACCAAAACACGCTTTAGCAAACTGGAATGCGGCATAGCAGCCACCGAATGGGCCACATTCACCGCCGGAGGGCCGCCTGGTCGAGTTCTATCAACTGCGCAATAATCAATCATTGAAACCAACCCAGCAGCTCCTCATGCTGCCCACAGTCGGCGGTGAACAATGAGACTCCAAGCTAAGGCCCTGTTCCATCAAGTAGCCGATCTAAGCCAGGAAGCGCGCGACCGCTACTTCGTCGAGCACGAAGTTGACGAACAAACCAGAAAGGAAGTGGAGGAACAGTTGGCTGATGAGGCCTCAGCCACGAAGACCTTAGCCGAAGAGATTGTTGCGAACCATCCCGAACGGGCGGAGCTGAAAGGTCTTCACTGCGGTCCCTATCAATTAGGAAACCTCCTGGGACGTGGCGGGATGGGAAGCGTCTATGCGGCCGAACGTGCGGACGGCGAGGTCACACAGCGCGTAGCTGTGAAATTGCTGCGACCAGGAGAAGATCCGCCACAATTTCGTCGATGGTTCTTGTCAGAGCGGCAGATTCTGGCAACTCTATCTCATCCCAACATTGCCCGTTTATTGGATGCAGGTCATCGAGAGGATGGGCAGCCGTACCTGGTCATGGAATATGTCCGGGGAAAAACCATCGACGTCTACTGCACCGGACTCAGCGTCAGACAGAAGATTGCGCTGTTCCTGAAGGTATGCGCCGCGGTCAGCTATCTGCATCGCAATCTCGTGGTGCATCGCGATCTTAAGCCATCGAACATTCTTGTCACCGAAGAACGCGAACCGAAACTTCTGGACTTTGGCATTGCCAAAATTCTCGACTCAGCCGGCGACGCAACTGTAACCAGCGTGCGCATGCTCACCCCGGAATACGCCAGTCCGGAACAAGCCGGGGGCGAGCGCATGACAACGGCGACCGACATCTACTCGCTCGGAGCCGTGCTCTACAAACTGTTGACCGGCGCCTCGCCGTACCAGTCCACAGGTAAATTGCCGGCAAGTTCAACTTCCCCCAGAAAGATCGCTCCTCCCTCCAAACTGGCGCCCGATTTGAAAGGTGATCTGGAAGCAATTCTATTGAAAGCTCTGCGGGAAGAGCCCCAGGAGCGATACGCCTCCGTGGAACAGCTTTCCGGTGATCTGGAGAACTACCTCGCATCCCGCCCCATACGCGCGCGTACTGGGGATGTGTGGTATCGAATTCGCAAATTCTTGCGCCGATATTGGCTCCCAGCCCTGGCGACGACTCTCACAATTGGAAGTCTTACCGTGGGATTGGCGGTTGCCAATCACGAACGCGCGATCGCCGAACGCCGCTTCACCGACGTACGACAGCTGGCTAACAAATTGTTTGATATCGACGACCGCGTTTCCAAATTGCCCGGGAGCACGGAAACACGCAGATTGATTGTGGAAACATCACTCGAATACTTGCGGCGAATCACGGCGGACGTTCGCATGGCCCCAGCGCTGGCCTTGGAAGTGGGCACGGCCTATATGCGAGTGGCGCGTGTGCAGCGTTCGGATACGGCTCTGGGTCAAACAAAACTTGCCGAAGGGAACGATAAGAAAGCGCTGGTGCTGATCGATTCGGTTCTCGCGTCAGAACCATCCAATCGGGTAGCGCTGCTTCGCGCGGCCCAAATCTCGCAGGAACAGATGCAGATCGCTTCGCAAAGGGACCAGGACGAGGCGCTCCTGTTCGCTCGCAAAACAGATCAGAGACTGCAAGCGTATCTCAAGGCGGCAAGCCTGGAACATCCGTTGGATCGGGCCGATCCGGTGGATCGGGCCGAAGCGGAGGATGCGATTCTGGTTCTTCTAAATGTTGCCAACATATATGCATTCGCCGAACAGTTTAACGATGCGATAGCTACATCGCAGCGCGCGATCGATCTGGCGCGCACCGCGAACTGGCCGGCCTACGCCGGAGCGGCGGAATTGAATCTGGCAATTGTTTATCAAGAGCAGGGCCGGCTTGACGAAGCCCTGCAGGCGATTCGAGAGGCGACGCGCATATTGGAGCCAGCTCCGGGCGAAAAGAGCGTGGGTAAGCCCTTGGCATATGTGAGCGCGCTGATCCGGGAGGGATCCATTCTCGGCGAGGACGGTGGGATCAGTCTCAATCGGCCCGAAGAGGCGCTAGCGTACCTGAAGCATGCCCGCGAGATCGCCGACGATCTTGCGCAACACGATCCGAATCAATTCGGCAGCCGCGAAAGAGTCTTCTCCGCCAATGTCATGATGTCTGGTATTCTGAGCCGCAGCGATCCCAGTCGTGCTTTGGAGTTGTGCGACGAAGCGCTTAAACGTTTGGCCGAAATCAAGGAGCATCCGATAGCGCGTCTGCATGAGGCGGAGACTCTGGCAAGCTCGACTTATGCTCTGCGGCGGCTCGGCCGAGGCGCGGAGGCTCGCCGCAGATTGGATATCGCCCTCGACAAATTGCGCAAATTGGGCTCTTATCCCTCGGACACCATTAAACCGGGTTCGGAAGTAGACAAGGCACTTAGCGCGCTGGGGGATTACGAAGCGGAGAATGGCAACATCCAGCGATCCATCGCCGTGTATGAGGAGCTCCTACGAAAGGGTGCGGCATATGGGGCCAAACCTCGAGCAAGCCTGACAGATGCAGTGCAAGAGTCGCGAGTTTTCTCAGCTCTTGGCGCTCTTTACCCTCAAGTCCGCCAAACGGACTCCAAGTCCGCCATCGAATCGCGCCGCCTGGAACTGTGGAGGTACTGGGATAGCCACCTTCCAGGTAATAGTTTCGTGTATCGTCAACTCGAAGCAGCGAATAGAAGTGTTCCATGAACTCCCTGCCTCTTCATCAAGCGCCACGACCTCGCCGTCGAGCTTCAGCTCGTAGAGCCGGTCTGGCCCTTCGGGCAGCCGCTCGGCACAAAGATCTGCATCATGTCAAAAGCTGACTCATTCGCGCTTCCTCGAAGTCCGGCCTGCCGCAGCTATCCACAGGTTGAGCGCCGCTGCCACCAATAGCGGCGAGGTGTAAGCTCCGGACATCCATGCGCGGCTGTGGATCGAAAAACTGAGGTGCGCCAACCCGTTGGCGAGCATCAAGAAAGCAAAAATGTAGCTAGCATGGACAGTCCACCACGTTCCGCGCCGTACCCAATAGCTCAGGACCAGCGAGCCTATAATCGCCAGAGCCAGCAGCGTAATCCAGACTGAAAACGTAAATTCGAGCCTCGGAAGGCCCATGGCTGCCACTGCGGGATTGTACAAATCCAGGAAGCCCGTCAGAGCTTCGTCAGCGACATGTATTGCCAACGTCCCGCAGAGCAAAACCCAGGCGATATAGCGTCTTCGCACAGGATTCATTGGCTTGCGTTAAGGATCGAATTTAGGATCGCGCGCATCATGGAACGCAAGGGGAATGCAAGGGCGCGGACATTTGTTCGTCTACCGGTAATTTCTTCCAAAAATCTCTAATTGTCAACCACGCAGAATCAAGTGAATACCTGTTGGAACCCAAGTTGCTCAACAGTAGAGCACAACTGGAGGTGTGTTTTATGGATGAGACTAGCCCACAAGGGCACGATCCTAACTATAGGAGTAGCCGACATGAGTTCGACCGGCTGGAACTAACGATGCGGCACTCGAACTGGCCAGTGTATCTGTTAACTATCGCACTCGTGGTAGCCGTCGCCGCTGGCTTCATGTACGCGTCCGGCGAACGCCAACAAAGACGCGACCTGGCAGCGGCAAACCAAAGCTTGGCGACCTCGCTCGCACAGGTCCAGAACCAGCTTCAATCGGTGAGCCAGCGGATGAGCGATCTGCTGGCGCGTACGACGCCACCTTCTGTTCCGGCGCGCGTCCAGGGCTGGCCTCGGGTGCGGAAGGCGGCGCAAGCCAGGGTGGCTCGCAACGATCGTGGCCTCGGAAATGTCCAGAGCCAGCTCTCTGAACAGCAGAAGCAGATCGCCAGCGCGCGGGAGGAGATCGACAAGACCAAAAGCGATCTCAGTCAGACCCGTGATGATCTTCAGAGCAATATCAACACGACCAAGGACGAGCTGAATGGCTCCATCGCGCGAACGCACGATGAAGTGGTCGTCCTGCAAAAGCGCGGCGAGCGCAACTACTATGAGTTCGCCCTCGACAAATCCAAGCAGTATTCGCGGGTCGGTCCCCTGAGTGTTGAACTTCGCAAGGCCGATGCCAAGCACAAGCGGTTCGACATGCTGATGCTGGTGGACGACAACGAACTTCAGAAGAAGAGTGTGAATCTGTACGAGACGGTATGGATCAGTCTTTCAGACCGGCCGCAACCGATCGAACTGGTGGTGAACAAGATTACCAAGGATCACATTGCGGGATATTTGAGCGAACCGAAATACAAGAAATCAGAGCTTCAATCATCAGTCTCCGGCAAAGCCAGCGAGCGCGACACTACAGCAGTAACGCTGCAGGTTCGTGGCCGGCTGTCGCGCTTCTCAAGGGTTCGAGGCCTTCACTTTGGAGGGGGGGCTTAGGTCTTCACCCTTGTCAATCCCGCGCCTGGCGCCATCTTCCGTGCCGCAGTCTCCTCGCGCAACACTCGCATTCGAGCGCGAAGTACATTTCTCCGTTTCTTAATCCTGTTGAACCGAGCAGAATCACCGCTCATCTTGGACATTTTATGAGGCTCCAATCTTGACCAGAAGTGCCGCCTTGGTACTTGCTGGCTAACTACGAAACGAGGTATTCGGTTGACTTCTCCCGACGCGTGCAAACGACCGAGCTTACGCCTACTTAAAGGGGAGTATCGAGGATTCGACCTAACAATATCTGTACAGAATTGCTCACATGGATCGCATTCGGCTTTAAGTGCGATAATTCCGGCCCAGACGGATTGGCAACTTCCGAACGATCGGCAACAATAGCTGCCGCGCGGATAGAGCGGATCTGAGACGCTATCCTATGAAAGCCCTATGTGAACAGAACGTCAAACGAAGCCAGTGAAAACGAAATCCTAGTAACGGAGAAAACGACATGCCAACTGCTCAGCCGACCATTCCGCCGGACGACTCCGAACGCAATCTGAAACTGGCTCAACCCGATAACCTTCCCCACATCGGTCTGGTCGGCGATACCTACACGGTCACTGTGACGGGCGAAGATACCAATGGACGTTTCTGCGTAATCGACATGCACATCCCGCCAGGTGGCGGACCGCCACCGCATCGTCACGACTTCGAGGAGACATTCATCGTACTCGAAGGTGAGGTGGAGGCAACCTTCCGGGGGAAGAAGGTAATCGCGCGAGCTGGTGACACATTAAATATTCCCGCCAACGCTCCACATCAGTTTCACAATACTTCTACTGGCCCAGCGCGTCTTCTCTGTATCTGCTCCCCTGCGGGACAGGACAACTTCTTCGAAAAGCTCGGAGTACCGGTCGCCACGCGAACGACACCGCCCCCGAAGCTCGATCCGACAGAGCAGACGAAGTTCATTGAAAAAGCGAAGGCGCTCGCGCCCAAGTACCGTACTGAACTTCTGCGAGAGGCATAGCGGGCGACGCGATCGGAGCTGTTCAGCAACGCGTTTGTGTCACTGCGGCAAGGACGGCCTGACGGTCACCCTTTGCAGGAGCAAGACGGATCAGGACGGCGCCGGGAAGCTGGGGCTGTAATCCCGCCTGCGCTCCTACTGCAGGTTTGCAATTTGGTACGTCCAAGTGCGCCCGAGAACAGTGTCGAAGACATCGGACGAGACCATGCACGCCGGCGGGGCGACCGCTGCTACGCCGATTACCGGCTGCAACGCAACCATCGGCTGTATCACAGCCGGATGCCCCGGCGTCAGGTTCAACGCAGCGCTCGGCAAATCGAGAGATTGCGATTGGCCAGGGCTCAGATTCACAGTGACGCTCGGACCGATGGCTGTTCCTTCGCTGTTGGCAAAGCTCAACGTGGCGTCGCATGGATCGGGCGGCCACGCCGTCGCGGTGAGCCGCATGATCTGTCCGAAAGCCAACCCTTGAGGAGCAAACGAAGCAGGCGGCGGCGCCAGCCCGGTCGCGGTGGTGAGCACGGCTCCGAATCCTGTCAGGCTGTCGAGCACCTCCGTTGTGAGCTGAAGCGGAGGAAGAGCCTGTCCGGGGGGAGCGCTGACTACGGAACAACCGCCGTATGATGGCCCAAAGGAACCGGGGACGTGCCGGGGGCCAGCTCAAAACTCGAAACCTGCCCTTGGGTAATCGGGACTGGCGTGAATTGTCCGATCGGATTGCCGTTCAAATCGACGAAGCCCACCTGGGCCTCAACGGGAACTCCCGGCGGAGGCGTCACCGGCCCGGCGACTGTAAGGGATCCGCGAATGATCGAACCCGTCCAGCGCGGTATGGGAGGGAACGATATCGCCTCCGTGATGGTCAAGGTAGCAGTCGGGTAGGAGCCGAACGGGCCCACGCCAAGAACAGTGGATGTGGTAAAGACGCCAGTTGTGAAGGGAACGGTTGAGAAGAAGAAGACGAAGAGCAAATTCGGATCTGCCTGATTATTGGTAACCCAGTTTACATTCACGGTGGATAAGCTCAGGTCGGTGGAGAGGGTGCAGACCCAAACTGTACCGGTGTAGCCTGCGCTGGGGATGGGCGCCCCGTCCAGGAAGGCCGACACGACCGGGTTAGGGGGCGTCGCGGGGCAAATGGGCGGATTCAATGTGTTGCTGGTCCAGCTTGCGGTCCAAGCCGACAGTTCCCCCTCAGGGGCCGCCGGGACCTGCAAATAGTAATCGTAAGTGGCGGGTGTGGCTGGCAGAGCCAACAACCCGAAACAAAAGAACGCAAGCACCGAAGTTTTGGACTTCAACATATTCCTTTCCTCCACGAAAATCGATTTCAGTTTTGTTCCTAGGCCAGTTCGGTCGTGCATAACTCACCTCCCCTAAACTTAGAAGCGTAAAAACTGGCTGCAACCCGTAAGCGGTCGGAGATATTTGTTTTCGAGATGCCGCCGCCTCCCAAACGCGTTAGTTGGCGGCGTGCAAGCCTAAGTAGTTCATACAGAAGTTCTGGATATCTTTTGAGCCGAATCCCGGAGCTTAACTCCGCGACTCGCGGCTGTCTCGGCTGCGGCATGCTCACAAGGTTGTATAAAGAGCGAGAGACATTTGGCTATTCTTCAAGAATGGACATCAACAAAATGCTCACCGAACTTCTGACCGGACGGGGTTAAGTCGCTTCGTGTAAGTTTGCGAACAATTAACCGAAATCCTAGATCTTGCCGTGGTCCGAGATGGAGATGTATACTGAACCCACTCAATCCCAAGATCAAAGCGATTTCGGAAAGCTAAGGAGAAACTCTATGGAAACGACCCGAGCCTCCCGCTTTAGCGTCAGAGTAATTACGCTGATGCTCGCTTCGTGTTTGAGCAGCCTTGCTCAATCCGCGCCTACTTTTATAGCCTCGCAGAAACTATCCGGCTCATGGGTCGAGAATGAAAGCAAAAGGAAGCTCGGTGACTCAGCTGCTAAACTGCGTTTTCAAAAAACCGCAGACGGCGGACTAGAGGAAGTACGCGGGCCCGAAGCCAAGCCTCTCGTACAGCCCGTAAAATTCGGACCGAAACCCTACGCCATCGATGGCTCTGTCAATACCATCGAGTGGAAGCAAATCGACTCCCGTCACTTTGAGCGAAAGATCTTCAACAAAGGCAAACTTCAGAACATCCGTCGAATCGAGATTTCCGAAGACGGCAAGACTTTGACGCAGGTCACTGAATCCACTCCCACTGGCGGCAAGAGGTCAACCACCACCGTCACGAATGACCGCGTTTCCGGTGGTCCCGAAGGGCTGGCTGGCATCTGGAAACCGCGCTCGGTCAAGAACAGTCCGGCGCCCGAAATTCGTTATGAGTTAATAGGCACGGATGGTTTCAAGTTCGCCAACGACAGCGGCATGAGCTACACCTTTCACGTCGATAACAAGCCCATTGCTGTCCAGGGTCCCACCGTGATTGCCGGAACGATGGTCGCCGTCCGTGCTGTCGATGACCATACTCTGGAGGAGACCAACAGCAGAGAAGGTGTTGTCACGGGCAAGACGCTGATCTCGCTGTCGGCGGACGGGAAGACTTTAACGATCACCTCTTCGTCTATCGAGGGCGGTGAGCCATCCGTTGGGGTGTTCGAGAAGCGTTAAAGTGTCTCCTTAATCGGACTGAAGGAGAAAGAAAAACAATCGCCGGCCGTTCGACTCCGGCCCTACATTCGGGACGTGAGTTTGTTCCGGGAGAACAGCGCCGGGAGGCCGGAGCTGTAGCGGCGTGGGACACGACACTGCGTACAATTCCAGCCACAAGTGAACCTAGCGGCAGAGTATCGTTGATGTTGTGCCTTTGGTCGTGGCGTAACAGGGCGTGGGGGTCCATTTCGCACGATTCCGATTCCCGCGAATTCGCACGGGGCCGGCATCTATGCAGGTGTTACACCACCCTGCGGATGAGCCAAACAACCAGGCAAATCACAATAATGGTTCCTAGCAATCCTAATCCGAGCATTTTATTTCTCCTTTGGTACCGACATCCGTCACTGCCTCTTAGGCAGGAGGATGGCCGAACGCCGCCTAGCGGAGTAGTCTAAGGCGGCCTAGAGCCAAACGCCCAAAACGGCGCGCACTTCGCTCTGAGAAGCCTTAGGCTGGTAACGATATATGGTCAAGTGACCAAGGGTGGTTACAGGGAGGACCCTTCTCGAAAGGAAGAATATCTGAAACCTGGTTGGCCTCGGAGTTTCACTAATACCGTCGCAAGTGCAAAGCTTGTGGAGGCACTGGAGGAGATTGCGAGCCATTGGGCAGTCCGAACCTGTCTCGGCCGGTTTTCCGGGCCTTCGTTAGAATGCGGGCGGCACTAGAGCCGTCACACGATCGTCTGTTAGTGTCACGGTGCCGTTGAGTGTCGTCGTTGCGCGCGAGTCGGGTTGGTAGAGCAACGTCCTGACATCAACTGTCGAATCTACGCTCGTCGGTGACCCTAGAATCTCCACCACCTGAGCCTCGGACATCCCCTTCTTAATTAGGATCCAATTCGGCGCTAGATACCAAGGCGGGATCAGCGTAGGGATGGCCGTCGGCACAGGCGCAGCAACCACCTGCAATGCCTTCACGATCCTCTCCAACTCCACGATTCTCCGTTCCTGGTCGGCGATCGTGATCTTGAGTTCCGCAGCCTCTTTCCTTAATTCGTCAATACGGGGATCAGGCGGTTGCGCCATCGCGATTAGTGGCAAGGTCAAATACAGCAGCCATACGCTGCAAATAGCCGGGTGGCGGGACATTTGATCTCTCCTGCTTTCTCTAGTGGACGTGGGGCCACACTGCTGCCGGGGGCGCGGCCTGATCGAGGTCCCAGGCTCAGCCCCCGTTCAGACGATGGCCGAATGAAAGGAAAGCCGAGACGGGCGGCGAGTTTTGAAGCTACCCTCCGAGAGCCCGGCTTTGAGAGGTACAACACCCAGGAGCATTGAGCTAACAGACTCTGCGCTGCACTCAACGAAATTCTCTTCTTGCATGAGTATTAGGGCATTTTGACCGCTTCGTGTCTGTTCACAATTGCTCAACGTTGGCGATTCGAGCCTCGGCCAAATAAAAGGTGCGCGAAAGTAGTAGCACCATATCCGTGTGCCGCTTGGTGGCGGACTAGACTTAAACACTCTTTGCGACCTAGGCTGCTGAATGCTTGCATCGCTCACCAGCGGCCCGATGTATGATGGGGGCTTCAGGTGCTCATCGGGTGTTGAGAGTGACGACTTTGGTCGCGGCCCTTCTACTCGCCGAAGTCGCGCCTTGCGCGGCGGGAGCCGGGCAGCAATGCACGCCGGAGTTTCCGTTCCGCGACGGCTGGTTCGGCGCTGATGCCGGCTATTCGGTCCCCCTGGCAAGTGGTCAGACGCTGTGGCTTTTCGGCGACTCATTTGTTGGCACCGCAAATAGCAAAAACCGGGTCGGCACGAGGATGATCAACTCCACCATCGGCATTTCGTCGTGCGCGCCAGATGGGAAGTTCGCGATCCAGTATGTATGGGCGGGCCAGGGCACGCGACATCCGGAGGCGATCTTCCCACCAGCTCGGCAACAGTACAAATACTGGGCAATGCATGGCTTCACCCATGGCAAAGATGTCTATGTGGCTCTCGAAATGATCCGGGAGCGGCCCGACATCCCCGGAGCGCTCAATTGGGAGGGGATCGGCACGCGACTGGCGCGGATACGCAATGTGGAACGGCCGTTTGCGGAGTGGAGGATCACCTACTTCGACCTGTACCGCGGTAAAGTCTTCCCCGGCATTTGGATTGTAAAGGACACGGGGTACGTGTATCTGTTCAGTCCGACCGATACTGGCGACTCGCTGTACGCTCCCACGTTCCTCACCCGGTTTCCCGAAGCAGCGCTCGATGCCAAACCCGAGCAGATCAAGCTTGACTACCTGGCACGCGATGACTCGTGGAAACCCATTGGGCCAACCGGTATCGACTTCGCCGATGCCAAGCGCGTGATGGACGATCCTTTCGGCGCAGGCAGCGTCTGGTACGAGGCGCAAAGCAAACGGTGGGACGCCGTCGGCCCAGACCCGGCATTCCGATCCAATCAGGCGGTCATTCGGACCGCGCCGGCAGTATCTGGCCCATGGTCGCCGCCAACGGTTATCTACCGAATGCCCGAAGCAGATCCCAAATCGCGCGGCTGGGATAAGGACACTTGGTGCTATGCGGAAATGGCCCATCCGGAGTACGAGCGCGGCGGGAAGATCCTCATCACTTATGCCTGCAATTCCTTCGATTTCGGCAAGCTCGTGAGAAATCTTGCCATCTACGTCCCGCAAGCAGTGTATGTTCAACTGCCCTGAGTGATGACGCCCCGACGAGCAAACACAATCGCTTCCGCAAAGAGGTGCGTAACCAACGCTTTCCAGCCATCTAAACAGCCCGGAAGTGCCGCTCTGGGAAGTTGTTGAAGTTGGATTACTCCCGAATAACGTCGTCGTGTTGATCAATCCAGTCAACTGCGATTCGGAGCGCTGTCGCGCTCCGGACAGGTTTCTCTTGACGAAGCCGAACACTTTCTTGCACAATCGAAGTGCCAGCGTCGCTACGCTCCGATGGCGTTCGGGATCATCCCAGAATGCCGTTCGGAATCGTCCCGGATTTAGCGTTCGGCTTCGCCGGAATCCCACGCTCGATAAGAATCTGTGTGAGTTGAGAAATGAAGACAGGATCGTCATCTACGATCAAAACAAGTCCTTGGCTCGACGCTTTTGGCGACTCCGGGACAGCTGGCATATAAAACAAAGCGTAGCGCACCCAAAGATCACTCGATTGTGCGCCTGCAGTCTAGGCCGCCTCAAGGCGGGACAGTCCGAAACACCCACTTTGGCAGCACTTCTCCCTTACGCGTCGGCGGCTACGAATCAGAACCAAAGAGCTTGCGCTCGACTCCCAGCCAGTCCGCAGCCGCTTGAATGTTGGACCAAACTCGAACTTCAATGCGCGGAGAATTCAGTAGTCGTTTGTACATATTCGCGATCTTGAGCCCGAGAATGTCGGTTGCGAAGAAGGCAGATTTCACGTGGATATCGTTCGGATTAAACGCTGCGCGTCTCGCCGCCAATTGCAGCACGTGCGCTGGCGAGAGACGTATTTTCGCCAGATACGTCAGGTCGCAGAAACGGTTGAATCCTGTTTCGATTGCGACCTCTTTGATTTCGATAAACCTTACGATCTCTTGGGCAGTCCGGGCGTCGAGAATGCCTTGAGGCCGCGCAACCAACAGACGGTGACCTGGGACCACATAGATGTCGACCATCGTTCACGCTGCCCCCTCAAAATTTGCCATCGTATCTCTCTCAGCTTGGAAAGATGACGATCCTCACATGCCTGATTCAGAACCTTAGGCGCATAGGCGATACTGCGGGAATGGACATCAACAAAATGCCCGCGCGGAGCTGCGGGCGGGAGGGGATCAGCTCGCCGAAGCAATTCTCCTCTTCGAACGACTCGCAGCCGGCCGTGGCAAACACCGGGGCCGCCTGCCGGCTGGATGAGCGCTATCAAACGCCGCAGCCGGCCACCAGGGAGCAAGAACAAGCCGAAGGACGCCTAAGCGCGCTAGCGTTTGCGCCCTACTCGTTGTCTCCCGATTGCGGAACTGGATGCGTGAAGCGCGGTCCCTGGAGCCGATAGCGTGTGGCAGCCTCCGCTTCGCGCTCGCGGAAAAACGCCCGAGTCAGGCGCCGCCATGGAACATGCACGCATCCCCGACAACTCGAGCGCTTCTCGCGATTCCAATGCCGGCATTCTTTACAGCGCCAATAGTAATCGTTTTGGGCCCCCACGACCCCAGATCAAGCCGTTTTCGGACGAACGCCTCAACCATATATAGGTCAATATTTGTCCCGGCGAGGTGGACTGAACCCATAAATTGAGACACTCGCATTTGGCACACTTTGCAGGGAAAGGGACTGCGAGTGGCAAAGCGAACGATCGGGCGGTACCCCAAGGCATGCCGGAAGATGGCGGTTGAACGGCTGAAAGGCTGTGACAACATCGTCGGGCTCTCGGCGGAACTGGGCGTGCATCGGCGGCTGTTGTACAAGTGGCGGGATCAGCTGGAGCCGATTGACGACGGCCAAAGTCCACCGGAGAACAGCAAAGAGCGTGAACTGCGATTGCAGGTCGCGCAACTGAAGCGGCTGGTGGCGGACAAAACGCTGGAAGCCGATTTTTTCAAAGGTGCCTTGCAAAAAGTCGAGGCTCGACGCCAGAGCAACGCGAAACCTGGCGAGACGGCATCTACGACCAAATCCGGGAGCTGATGTCGATGCAAGGCAACCTGAGTATCGAGCGGATGTGTCAGTTGGCGGCGGTGAGCCGGGCAGGTTTTTACCGGTCGCTGCATGAGCGGGAACCTGTCGAAGAGGATATGGAGGTTCGATCGGCCATCCAGAAGATTTTCGCCGAGCACAAGCGGCGCTACGGATACCGGCGGGTGAGTGCGGAACTGCGACGCCGCGGCATGCCGGTAAACCACAAGCGCGTGGCGCGGCTGATGCGCAAGGACAACTTGCTGGCGGTGCAGCCGAGGGCTTTCGTGGCCACGACGGACTCCGATCACGAGTTGGAGGTCTATCTCAATCTGGCCAGCCGGATGACGCTGACCGGCACCAACCAGCTTTGGGTGGCCGATATTACCTATATCCGATTGCACCGGGAGTTCGTGTTTCTGGCGGTGATCCTGGATGCGTTCTCGCGGAAAGTGGTTGGCTGGGAACTGGATCGAACGCTGGCGGCGCGCCTGCCGATTGCGGCGCTGGAGAAGGCGCTCGCAGAGCGAAAGCCGCCGCCCGGCGTAGTGCATCATTCCGACCGCGGTGTCCAGTACGCATCCGGCGTTTACGTTGCCGTGCTGCGGAAACACGGAATGATCCCGAGCATGAGCCGGCCGGCGAATCCGTACGACAACGCCAGTTGCGAGAGCTTCATGAAGACTCTCAAACGAGAGGAGATTTATGCGAACGAGTACTGCGACCTCGATCACCTGCGAGACAACATCGCGGCGTTCATCGACAGCTATTACAATCGCGTCCGGCTCCATTCGGCGCTCGGCTACAAACCGCCGGAGGAATTCGAACATGCCGCGCACCCCGCAACGATCTCACAGGGAGCGACCATGAGTTTTTTCAGGCATGAGGAGATCTACCGATCCGATGTAGCATTAAGGACTGAAGGGGAACCGGCGACCGGTTCCCCCGACCATCGTCTCGATGAGTCTCCGGTTAGCTATTCCTCGGCGGGTTGGTCTCCACCAGAGCCCGCCTCCGCTTCGCCAGCCGAGGACCAGTGTGATGGAGAAAAGGCTGTTTGAGAAGGAAAAACCATTAAACGGCAGGTGTGCCAATTGCAGTTTGTCTCAACAGAGGGGTTCACCCCAGAGGTATGCCTAAAAAGTGTGCCCACTCCCTGCATAGCAGGGTTATTCAGGCTTGCCCGGCAGTCTCGCAAAGTGCTTGAAAACGCACGCCCGGGGCAAAAGTGAGCAACTGTGCAAGTCCAAGATTCTTCGCGCGCCATTGGCTACGAACCAGAAGGTCGGGTGTTCGAATCACTCCGGGCGCACCATTAAATAAAAGACTCTCCAACGTTTACGCAGGTCTATCGCTTAGTTGCGACGGCTGCTTGACCTTCTAGTCTCCACTGCAGGTGCTCAACGCCGAATCCGGCACCGACGATCGCTCCAGGTGGGAAATCAGCGGGCTTTCGAGGACCGCGTGCGACGGCGATCTACGCGGATTTCGGTCACGACTCTTCAGGAGCGGCTTTCGGTTAGGATGTCGAGGAATTCAGTGGCTTGGCGGCGTTGACTAAGGTCTCCACCGACACCGATTAGATGCTAGGCTTAGTAGCACCGACGACGGGAGAACGGCATTTGGAATCGCGGGATGAACACGCCACTCGAAAACGATCTCACGAAACGCTTCGGCGTATTGCCGAATTTCTTCCGGCTTGCGGCCACCGATCCTAAGATCGCCGAAAATCTTTGGGGCTTTGCCCAGTTCGCCTACCTGGACAACGCGTTGCCGTCGCTGTTCAAGGAACGTCTTTTTGTGTATCTGTCCCGGTTCTGCGAGATCCGGTACTGCATCGCCCGGCACGTCGGCTTTCTGACCGGATTGGGCTATCCAGCGGGTGATTCCTCTTGTCTGCCGCAGACACTGGAATTCATTCTGCCCCTACTGCGGCGTCCCCTTGCGCACGGCGAGGACCTGCTCACGCTTTTCACGATCTGCGACGAGCTGGAAAGCCCGCTCTCGTCGTTTCCTGCGCCTGACAGCGACGGGGAACAGGCAATATTCGCCTGCGCCACGCACGTCTTTCTCCAGACTCTGGACGCACGGGCTGCGCACGAGGCGCTGAGGCGCGTGCTTGGGCCGATCAACTTAGAACAATTGAACCTCTTGCTGGCATTCGTGCGCACAGCGCATTACTGGACCAGGCTTCATCCCGAGCTCGACCTCGAAGACGATGTCAAAGACCTCTTGGCTGCTCATGAAATGCTCGCCGAATGTATTCTCAAAGACCCCGAGACGCAGAAGGACGCGTTGAGCCAGCAAGTGACGGCGGAACTGGTATCTCTGCGAAAGCTGCGACAGCAGCACCAGAGCATAACCCATGCCTATCAAGAGCTGAGCCTGGATCATCAGTACGCGAAGCACCACCTGCACGAGAGTGAGGAAAACCTGCGCGAACTGGTCTCGGTGATGCCAGCCGCGGTCTTTGCATGTGATACCTACGGCGTCATTACTTATTACAACCGACAGGCCAGCGAGTTTTGGGGCCGCTCGCCGGAACTGGACTGCCCGCCTTGGTCGTTCTTGGATTCGCGCCGAATTTGCAACCCGGACGGAGTTCTTCTCCGTCCCGAGGAGGCGCCGGTAAGAGTGGTGCTTGCGACGGGCGCCCCGATCGCCAACCGCGAGTTCATTCTTGAGCGCCCCGATTCTTCTCGAATCAATGTGCTGGCAAACATCACGCCGCTGCGCAACTCGTCAGGCGCTGTTACGGGAGTCGTTGTTATTTTTCAGGACATCAGCGAACTAAAGCGCGCTCAGCAGGACCGCGAATCCTTGCTACAGGAGCTTGAGCGCTCTAACCGCGAACTCTCGCAATTCTCCTATGCCGTCTCGCATGATCTACAGGCTCCCGTCCGCAGCGTGCGCGCCTTGACGCAAATCCTGGTGCGGCGAGATGGCGGTTCCGAGGAGGAGACGTCCCACCTGTTGGCACTGATTGAGCAGGCTTCGGTGGGAATGGAGCGTCTCATTGAATCGCTGCTGCGGTACGCGCAAGCTGGCCAGGGGCATTTAGATCGCAAGCGAGTGTCGGTTGACCAGATCATCGAGTCCGTCAAAGTGTCGCTAGCAGCCTTGATTACTGAGACCGGCGCACAAATCGTTTGCAAGCCACTGCCGGTGGTCGAAGCGGACCCCGTCCTTCTAGAGCAGCTATTTCAGAATCTTATTGGCAATTCCCTGCAGTACCGCCGCCCCGGCGAAGCCCCATTGGTTGAGATTTCAGTGGAGCAGTCCGGAGAGCTGTGGCAGTTTGCGGTCAAAGATAACGGTCAGGGAATTCCTATCAAACATCAGGATTATGTGTTTGAACCATTGAAGCGGCTACACGGCAGCGATACGCGGGGTACGGGTTTGGGATTGGCTTTATGCCGAACAATCACCGCACGACATGGAGGACGCATTTGGGTTGAATCGGAAGGCTCCGGCTGCGGGGCAGTCTTTCGCTTTACACTATCGGCTACCCAAGGATCGCCTTCGATCGCCCAGCTGGCGGCGAATTAACCGCGGTTCCATCCGCCAGGAAAATCTTCCAGGTTACACGCTCATGTTGCGGCACTGAAATTGCACCAGGAACACCGATGAAGCGTCCTGCCCCACAGGAAAAGAATCCGTCGGCCGCCGACCGGGGGCGAACCCGTTCCTCCGCGCATACCATTGCCGAGCTGATCGCCCGATATCCTGACGTCCAGCTTGCGACGCTCGTCGATGTGGTTCCTGAGGGCGCGAATTGGATTCACGAGATCAAGTTCGATGGATACCGGCTTCTCGGATTTCGGTCGGGGCAAACCGCCAGGCTGATCACGCGTAACGGGAAGGACTGGACCGGAAGCTTTCCTTCGCTCGCGGTGGCCCTTTCAGGTTTAGCTTCGGACAGCGCAGTGTTGGACATGGAAGCGGTGGTCCTCGACGGCCACGGAAAAAGCAATTTCCAAGCTTTGCAAAATGCACTGGGCGAGGGCGGCGATCGCAAGAGTATCGTCGCATATGCATTCGATCTTCTTTATCTCAATGGGAAAGATTTGACGGCACTGCCGCTGCTGGAGCGCAAGAAAAAGCTCGAAGCGCTCCTCGGAACATCAAAAACCCTGCGATACAGCGGTCACGTCATCGGCCAGGGCGACGAAATGTTTGCGAAGGCCTGTGAGGCTGGACTCGAAGGCGTCATTTCTAAGGATGCCAACGCTCCATACACCACGGGCCGCAGCAAGACCTGGCTTAAAATCAAATGTTCGTTGCGGCAGGAATTCATTATCGTCGGATACAGCGATTCCCGAAGCGGCGAGCGCGCGTTGGGCGCGCTCTATCTCGGGTATCAGAAGAATGGCGCGCTTCAGTATGCGGGTAAGGTGGGCACGGGCTTCACGATGAAGAGCGCCGAAGAACTGGCCGATCGCCTGGCGAGGATTTCGATAGCTACGCCCGTGCTGAGCCGCGCGGAGACGGTGGGACTTGGCGCGGGCGAGTGGCGAGCGGTCCATTGGGTGAAGCCGGTCGTGCTGTGCGAAGTCGCGTTCACCGAATGGACCGAAGACGGCCGCATTCGCCACCCTTCCTTTCAAGGTTTGCGCGAAGACAAGAATGCTTCTCAAGTTAAGAAGGAGACACCTGTGGCAACAGTGGGCAAAGCGACGCCAATAAAAGGCAAGAAGGCGGAAAACCTAGTCCTGCACGGAATCACGATTACTCATCCCGACCGCGTCATCTCAAACACTGGTCAGATCACCAAGGGCGCACTTGCCGAATATTATGCAGCGGTCGCACCATGGATGTTGCCGGAGATCGCACGGCATCCCCTCAGCCTGCTACGTTGCCCGTCCGGACTCGACAAGCAGTGTTTTTATCAGAGGAATCCTGGGAAGGGCCTGGGCGCGGATGTTCGCTCATTTGAGTTTAAGAACAAGGGCAAGACGTATGAGTACCTCTATATTGAGGACGAAAAAGGTTTGATGGAAGTCGTACAAATGGGCGCCGTCGAACTTCATCCCTGGGGTGCCTCGATCGACTCGATCGATTGCCCGGATCGCATGATCTTTGACCTTGATCCGGCTCCTGACGTTCCATTTGAAGCGCTGAAACTCGGCGCGCGGGACCTTCGACAGCGCCTGGAAAAGAAGGGCCTCGAATCTTCGCTCAAATGTACTGGCGGAAAAGGCCTGCATGTCACCGTTCCGTTGGCGGCGACGGATCCCTGGTTGAAGGTAAAACGTTTTGCCGCAGCCGTAGCGGACGAGATGGTAGCCGCGGCTCCTGATGCTTATGTCGCGACGATGAGCAAAGCCAAACGCACAGGCAGGATCTTCATCGATTATTTCCGGAACGATTCCACTGCGACGGCGATCGCAAGCTACGCTGTTCGGGCACGTCCGGGCGCGCCCGTCGCCCTGCCCATCGATTGGAAAGAACTGAAGGATCTGGAATCGGCCAGTCAATTTACGATGAAAGATGTTTTGGCACGATTGAAGAGGACGAAGAAGTCACCGCTTGTGTCTTCGCGCCAGACCATTCCGGTACGTTAGGACTACCCACCGCGATCGGAGATGGCGCCGTCGAGGAGCAGGGTCACAATTTCGGACCTGGCATGACGTGCCTGTTCTGGAATCAAACGGCAGCCGCGCGAACGTGGTCCAAACTCGGCTTGAGGAAAGTCTGGCGATCAACAGCGCCGGCCATTACCTGGGCTGAACCGCCAGCCGTAATGAACTTCAGGTCGTTCACGCCGATGAACCCGAGTATCGCCTGCAGATATGGATCTATGTAATTCATTGCGCCCGCGGGTGTACCGGATTCGTAGACACCGCCGCTTGCTACGACGACCGTCGCTTTCTTACCCTGCAACAATCCTTTTGGCCCCTCCGCACCGTAGGAAAACGTCCGGCCACGCCGAACAACTTGGTCTATCCAAAGCTTGAGCACAGCAGGAATGCTGAAGTTGTGCATCGCGACCCCGATGACGTACTCGTCCGCGCGCTCCAACTCGCCGATCAACTCTTCTGACACCGCAAGCGTTTCCGTGTGCTCCCCGGTGCGGCTGCTTGGCGGAGTATACGCTGCGCCTATCCAGAGAGCATCTATCGGCCGGGGCGGATTCGCCGCCAAATCACGATAAATTACCTTGCCATCGGGGTGCGCGCCTTTCCAGGTCTCGACAAACTCGCGGGTCAACTCACGGGTTAGGGAACTCGTGGACGGACTCGAGTCGATTTGCAAAAGAGTGGGCATCGTTTTCTCCTTAAACGGCGACTGATGTTTAACCATCATTGGTCGTTTACTTAGACGACATATGTCGTGCAAAGGATTCAATTCTTTGATATCATTGAAAGCAAGGGAGTTTGTGCCAATCTCTGATTGCGATGTCCGCGACCCGCGCATGAAGCGTACGCGACAGCTTCTGCAAAGTGCGTTGCTCGAGCTTCTCAAGCTAAAGCCGCTAGATGAGATAGGCGTGCAAGACATCACCGAAGCGGCCGCCGTCAACCGCGCCACTTTTTACGATCACTACACGGACAAATTCGCCCTGTTCGATGCCACGATCGCCGGCGGTTTCCACAAGCTGCTTGAGGAGCGGAACGTTCGTTTCGATGGGACTTGCTCTTCTGGACTGGAAACCCTCATTCTCGCGGTAATCGACTACCTTCAGCAGATTCACAGCGACCCGGCCGCCTGTACCCGACAAGGTTTGTTTAGTCCACTGATGGACGGTGCAATCACTCGCGCTATTCGGCGAGTCGTGGCTGAGTGCCTGCGCACGCATGCAGGCGAGCTCAGCGCGCCCCGGGAAGTAGTCGCGTCCGCAGTGAGTGGGGCGATATATGGCGCTGCCAAAGAATGGTTCTACAGCGCAAACCTGCCGCCCGATAAAGAAGTCATAGCTGCTCTAGTGCAACTCGTCCTTCCGCTACTCGAGTCCAGCGCTCGCCTTACTTAAGTGGTCGCGAACCGGTGATAAGGATATCCACCAGCCTGCGCGCGCTTTGCTGCCAGTCGGGGCTGGTCGCGACATTGGCGACACCGACCAGAGCGCGAAGGAGATCCATCGGGTCAAGATCCTTGCGTATGTCGCCGCTCTTGATCGCGCGTTTCACCAGTGCGCATAACGCTTCATGCATCTGGGCGTAGGACGCCTTGAACACTTCCTTGGGGTCGCCAACGAGCGTATTCAGCACCGGGGCGATAATCTTCTTCGTTTCGACAGCATCAACAAACAACAACAACCAGGCTCGCAAGGCTTCAATTGGAGGCAAGTCTCTAGCGAGCTTCTGCTCTGCTGCGGCCAACTTCTCCAGTCCACTCCGAAAAACCGCCATTAGAAGTTCTTCGCGTGTAGGGAAATGGCGATACAAAGTTCCTGGCCCCACTCCTGCTCTCTTGGCGATTTCCTCCAGACTCGCGTTCGCACCTGACTGGATGAACTCCTGCTTCGCCACTTCCAGAATGCGTTCGCGGTTCCGCAGAGCGTCCGCGCGCGGCTTTCTGGCTGTAAATTCAGGAGCTTTCGTAGTCATCGAGAAAATTCTTGCAACCGGAGGTAGCCTCCGCTAATCTAGAAACTATACGGAGCCTACCTCCGTTTGTAGCAAGGTTAGGGACGGATCGTCAATTCAGAAGGAGAAAAGAATATGCGTATCTTTGTGACCGGAGCTACCGGCTTTATCGGTTCCGCCATCATTCCAGAGCTCATTAACGCGGGCCATCAGGTGTTGGGCCTCACGCGCTCGGATGCCGGCGCCAAGTCGCTCTTGGCCGCGCGCGCTCAGGTGCATCACGGCGATCTGAATGATCTCGAAAGCCTGCGTAGTGGAGCGGCCATGTCGGATGGCGTCATTCACACTGCTTTTATCCACGACTTCTCGAAATTCAAAGAGAATTGCGAAATTGATGGGCGCGCCATTGAGTCGCTCGGCGCTGCGCTTGCGGGCTCCAACCGCCCTCTGATCGTCACCTCCGGGACAGGCGCACTGGCGCCAGGCCGCGTCGCGACCGAAGACATTGAGGCCCCTTTCCATCCCGCGCTGCCTCGCGTTTCCGAACAGTCGGCCTTTGCGCAGGGTGCGCGCGGTGTGCGCGTGTCGGTGGTGCGCCTGCCGCAGGTCCATGACCGGGAGAAGCAAGGCCTGGTCACCTACCTGATCGCTGTCGCTCGCGAGAAGGGTATCTCGGCTTATGTCGGTGACGGACTCAACCGCTGGCCCGCGGTGCACCGGCTTGATACCGCACCCCTCTACCGGCTGGCGCTGGAGAAAGGTTCTGCGGGAGCGCGCTATCATGCGATCGCCGAAGAGGGCGTGCCGGTTCGCGAGATTGCGGAAGCCATTGGCCGGGGCCTGAAGATACCGGTCGTTTCCTTATCCCCGGAAGAGGCTCCGGCACATTTTGGCTGGCTCGGGTTCTTCGCTGGGATGGACGCTCCCGCTTCAAGCGCGCTGACGCAGCAAAGGCTGGGATGGCGCCCGACAGCACAGCCAGGGATGATCGCCGATCTCGAAAACATGCGCTATTTCGAGACCGAAACAGTGGTCGCCTCCGCGGCGCGACGCGTCTAAGCGTAGGAGGGTTGAACGATGCAAATCAAGGATCGCGTTTTCGTTGTCACGGGCGCTTCGTCCGGGATCGGCCTGGCGACGGCGATCGCCCTGTCTGAGCGTGGCGCGAAGGTCGCACTGCTCGCTCGCAGTAGCGATGCGCTGCAAGAACTGGCGCGAAAGCTTCCGGGCAGCTTGCCTGTCACGGTAGACATGACGCAGTTCGATCGAGTGCGAGAAGCCGTAGGCGCCGTGCACCAGCATTACGGTCGCGTCGATGGCCTCGTAAACAATGCGGGGCGCAGCTATGCGGCCGCTGTAGAGGAGATCGATCCCGCGCTTTTTGACGAAATCTTCCACCTCAACGTGTTGGGGCCGATTGTCGCGATGCAGGCTGTGATTCCGCTGATGCGAGCGCAAGGCGGCGGAAGTATCGTGAACATCAATTCGGGGACGGCGTTCATGACGGTTCCGCAATACGGCGTGTACTCGTCTTCGAAGCGTGCGCTTCTTGGATTCAGCCTTACGGCGCGCGCCGAGCTGGAAAAGGACCGCATCGTCGTCAGCGAAATCTATCCGTTCATCACGGCGACGAACTTTGGCAACAACAGGATGGGGAATCCGGCCGGCGGCGGACCGTCAGCCAATTACGCTGAGGGCGACAAGCCCGAATTCGTCGCCGGTCTCGTTCTGCAAGCCATTGAGGAAGGGCAGGCGCAGTATTTCGCGAATGATCGTCTCCGCAAAATGGCCGGGGTCGGGGCCTAGGAGTGCGCCGCGTACGCAAAGAAGGAGAAATTTATGCAGGACAAACCCGTCGCCCTAGTCACCGGGGCTAATCAAGGAATCGGTCTTCAGATCGCAAAGGATCTCGTGGCACACGGCTTCACTGTGCTGGTCGGGTCGCGCAATCTCGAGCGCGGCGAGGCTGCGGCCACCGAGGTTGGGCCGGACGCCCACGCGCTCCAACTCGACGTGACCGATCAGGCTTCCATCGTCGCCGCAGCGGAGCGCATCCGCCACGATTTCGGCCGCCTCGATGTGCTTGTCCAGAACGCGGCAATCACGAACACGAGCAGGTTGCCCGGCCAATCCGTCGAGGACTACGCAAAGGCAACCCGCCCAAGTATTGTGTCGCTCCATGAGGTGCGCGCGGTGTGGGAGACGAACGTGTTCGGCGTTCTCGCCGTTTACCAGGCGATGCTGCCGCTCCTGCGCAAATCGCCGAATGCCCGCATCGTCAACGTGTCGAGCGGGGGTGGGTCGCTGGCAAGAAACGCAAACCCGGCCCACCCGGGGCGCTCAATATTCGGTCCGACCTACTCCGCGTCAAAGACGGCTCTCAACGCATTGACAATCGCCATGGCGATTGAATTGGAGTCGACTGGAATAAAGGTGAATGCCTGCTCCCCCGGCTTCATCAAGACGAACTTCAACAATGGAGGCACGGGAACTGTCGAGGAGGGCGCCCGTGAGCCAGTGCGTCTAGCTCTGCTCGGACCGGATGGTCCGACAGGTAGGTTCACGCGCTGGGAAAACGAAACAATCGCGTGGTAAGGAGCAATTACTTATGCAGGACAAACCCGTCGCCCTGATCACCGGGGCTAATCAAGGAATCGGCCTTCAGATCGCAAAGGATCTCGTGGCACACGGCTTCACTGTGCTGGTCGGGTCGCGCAATCTCGAGCGCGGCGAGGCTGCGGCCACCGATGTTGGGCCGGACGCACGTGCGCTCCAGCTCGACGTGACGGATCAGGCTTCCATCGTCGCCGCAGCGGAGCGTATCCGCAAGGAGTTTGGCCGACTGGACGTGCTCGTCCAAAACGCGGCCATCTCGCATACAGGTAACCTGCCGGGCACGTCCATCGCGGACTTCGTCAAATTGACCCGTCCGAGTATCGTGTCCCTCGATGAAGTGCGCGCGGTGTGGGAGACCAACGTGTTCGGCGTCCTCGCCGTCTACCAGGCGATGCTGCCGCTTCTGCGCGAGGCGCCGTCAGCCCGCATCGTCAACGTGTCGAGCGGCGCTGGCTCGCTGACGATGAACTCGGACCCGGCCAACACCCACCGCTCGATCTTCGGCCCCACCTACTCTGCGTCGAAGACCGCGCTGAACGCCATGACGCTGGCCATGGCGATCGAACTGGAGTCGACGGGAATCAAAGTCAACGCCGCCGCCCCTGGCTTCACCAAGACGAACCTCAACAACTATGGGGGCACCGAGACTGTCGAGGAGGGCGCCCAAGAGGCGGTCCGGCTTGCGCTGATCGGTCCGGACGGCCCGACAGGTACATTCTCGCACGCAAAACTCGGAACGCTACCGTGGTGATGGCGCGTCAAGTCGCAGAGTCAGGAAGGCTCTAATCGCATCGGCGAGCTGGCCAGGCTGATCGATCGGTGAGAGGTGTCCGCTGTCGCGCACCACCTCCAGTGTCCATCTTGATCTTCGTGTGCGTGATCCTCATGGCTCTTCATTGGGCCGTACCTTGCGGTCGACCCATGATGTGCAGATGAGCATAAGGCGACCCCGCCCACATGATGTAGGCGCCGGTGCTACGATGCGTGACCGGCAGCCCCGTAGCCTTGGGATCGAAGGGCCACATAATCATCCAATGCGGCGGAACCGTGATCGGCGGGCTCGTCTTATCGTAGGGATCGGAATCGCTGCGCTGCGTGGCGCCGGCCAGCATATAGGTGATGCCGGGAACTGTGTTCGTCGGCTTCGGTTTATGAGCCTTGAAATCCGCCGCCCACTGTATGGACGCAGCATCCGAACACATGGCCGGATCGCCGATGATCTTCGGATTCCCTGGCATACATGTGAAGCCGTTGTTTCCCTCCCGTAGCACGATTGTTTTCCCTTGCGAATCGGTATCGACAATGCGTGCTGACTTGGCGATCTCCGATGGGCCCGCCGACATGGCACGGGCGATTCTTACCTGTACCGGCTCGGTATCGTCAGCTGAGCCGGAAGCGAGCAGTACACCGAAAAAGCAGATCATGAGTCTCATGGCTTTACATCCTTTCACACTCATTCAAAAGTGTCCGCATGGTCCCATCATTCCCGCTAGGTTCGATTCCTTTCGAGACTGAACGGTCGCATACTTCTTGGACGAGTTCGCTCCGCCGTAGGCCGCAGGTTTTGCGTCAAGCTGGCCCCGAGTCCACTGCCAGTTTTTCGGTATCGTGCCGACTGGCTGACAGTGTCGACCTGGAACTCTGATGGGTGAAAGCCTAAGCACCATTCTTCCAGGCATATAGCGTCGGACTGAATCTGGCAACCTGAATGCTTTTTAAGCCCTGCCAGGGGCGTGCGCCTTGAAAAACTCAAACAAAAGTGTGCACCAGATTTCTCTTTAGAGCCATGCGGGGGAAACGGGAGCCCGAACTGATCGCCGCTTGCAAGCGTGGAAACAAAGCGGCCAGGACCGAATTGTTGGGCCAGCATTACGCATCCTCGCTCCGTCTGGCGCGCGGCATTCTGCGTTCCGAGGAAGAGTCTCAGGACGCGGTTCAATCGGCTTATTTCTCGGCGTTGCGCCACATCCGCAACTTTCGTGGGGATGCCACGTTTAAGACGTGGATCACGCGCATTGTGATGAATGAATGCCTCGCGCGGCTTCGCGAACGCAGGCGACGACGCGATTGGGTCAGTGTAGATGATTGGAGCCCGAGTGCAGAACTGAACATGCTCGCCTCCGCAGCTCCAACGCCCGAGAAGTTCACGCTCTGCCAGGAGATCGCTACAGCCCTTTCCGAGGCGGCTTCCATCCTTCCGAAGCCATTGCGCGATGTATTCGCTTTATGCGCCTTCTCAGGCCGATCCATAGCAGAAACTGCCGCGGCCCTGGGTCTCACGGTAGGCGCCACAAAGACACGGCTGTTTCGCGCCCAGGCACGCATGCGGTCGCATCTCGAGCCTGTCTGGTCGGAAATGAACATTCACGGTCGCGCGGTGCAGGAACGCGGATCAGCCAGGTCGTGGAGGGAGAGAGGCATCAGTGAGGCGCCTTGAGAAACTTTTTGTGGATTTCGTGTAACTTTCATCGGCTTCGTTTGTCAAAGTCTATGTGGCCCTGACAGTGCAACGAAACACGTTTTCCCGCGGCTGCTCGATGCCGAAATCGAAGCCGCGCGCCCGGATCTTCGGGAAGGATCGCGAATTACTCCTGAGAACTACGCGTTTGAAATGGCTGGTACCGACGAAGTCCGGGGCCGCTTGGCTTACGTGATTTCGATTACGCCCAAGACCTCCAACAAATATCTCTCCCGGGGCAAAATCTGGGTCGATGCGGACGAATACGCAATTGTTCGTATTGAGGGCGAGCCGGCGAAGAATCCTTCTTTCTGGTTTAAGAGTGTTCGCTTCGTTCAACGACTACGACAGAAATGACCATCGAGTATTTTGACTACGTGCCGAATGATCCTGCCGGGGGCCACGTTTCTGACCTGATCGCTAACCATAGGTAACGCAATGCGAGTCACGATTCTTCTCGGCGCCAGTTGTTTCTGTGGGTTCCTAGCTTATTCCCAGCAGCCGGCTCCGGGCCCGCCGACCCAGCCGGGCACTCCCGCCAAGAGCAATCAATCGGGGTCGGAACCTAAGCGCATCCTCGGAATCGTTCCGAACTACAGGACATCCCCCAGCCTTGCCAACTACGAACCGATTTCGGCAAAAGAGAAATTTGTGATTGCCAGCCAGGATTCCTTCGACCGCGGAACCGTAATTCTCGCCGCGGTGTTTGCCGGCGAGGCGCAATTGACCAACGCCAACCGCGCGTTCGGGCAAGGCGCGGCAGCATATGGACGCTACTTCGGCACTTCGTATGCGGACTTTGTCATCGGCAATTACATGACGGAAGCGATTTATCCAACTATCCTGCACCAGGACCCGCGGTATTTCCGGCGTGGCACGGGGAGCACGTGGTCAAGGATAGTATACGCGATCGGTCAGACTTTCTGGATTCATTCCGACTCTGGCCGTATGCAATTCAACTATTCCGAGATTCTCGGCAATGCGACCGCGGCAGCGATTTCGACCGCATACTATCAGGACAACCGCGACGTAGGCGACGCCGTGACAAAGCTTGGAACCCAGATTGGCGTCGACATGGCCGCCAATATTGTTAAAGAGTTCTCGGCGGATATCAACCGGAAGTTTTTCCGAAAACATCACGATAATTAGGCGATATCGGCTACCAGCGGCCAGCGTGGGCGCCGCCGTCCACGTGAAGTACCTCTCCAGTTACTTGACCAGCACTCGCCAGGTAGAGAACTGCATCGACAATATCTTTTACCTCCGTGATCGTTGTCATTGGTTGCCTTGTCGTGAAAGACTCCTTGGGAGCATCCTTGTGCAATGGCGTGTCTACCTCGCCGGGGGCTACGGCGTTGAAGCGGATACCTTCTTTTGCGTACTCGATTGCTAGACTCCGGGTCACAGTGTTCAAGCCCCCTTTCGTAATCATCGACACCGAGGCGTTCACGCCGGCGACTGGCTGATCCGCAAGCGCCGCTGTGATGGTTACCACGTTCCCTGATTTCTGTTTCAGCATCTGCTTCACAGCGAGCTGAGTAACGTAGAGAAATCCCAGCAGGTTGGTCGAGACCAGGGCATTGAAGTCGTCGGTGGTAAAGTCGATGAACGGCTTGGTGCGGTAGATTCCGGCATTATTGACCAGCACATCGATAGCCCCGAAGTGCTTCATCGCGGCTTCGACAATTTTGGCGGCGGTTTCCTGCTTCCCGATATCGCCGTCGACGACTACCAGTCCGGGCGAGGGAGTCAACACTTGAATGGCGTTACGAGACGCTGCGACGACGTTATAACCCGCCTTCTGGAAACCCGCGACCAAACCCGCACCTATACCACCTGACGCTCCCGTAATGATTGCTGTTTTCTTAGCTGACATGCATTCACCATTGTCTGCGAATGGCGACCTCTAGAGGCCCAGGTCGCTCAATCCGGGCTGGTCATCCGGACGGCGGCCGAGCGCCCAGTGATATTTGCGATCCGACTCCGAAATGGGAAGGTCGTTGATTGAAGCAAACCGCGAGGCCATGAGCCCGTCATCGTTGAACTCCCAGTTCTCATTGCCATAAGAGCGATACCAGTAACCCGAGTCGTCGTGCCACTCGTAAGCAAAGCGTACTGCGATGCGATTTCCAGTGAACGCCCACAGTTCCTTGGTGAGCCTGTAGTCTAGCTCTCGGGACCATTTGCGAGAGAGGAAAGCGACGATTTCGCTTCGCCCGTTGATAAACTCCGAGCGGTTCCTCCACCGTGAATCGATAGCGTAGGCCAGAGCTACTTTTCCGGGGTCGCGAGTATTCCACCCATCCTCGGCGAGGCGCACCTTTTGAATCGCGCTCTCGCGCGTGAACGGAGGCAAAGGAGGCCGGGTTGTCATCGTTTCAGTTGCCATAATTTCTTCTCCTTGTTAGTGCGAGGCACCGTTGTTCAGCCGCTATGCATGGATTTGGGCAGGCGGGTTCGGCTCGCGACCCTGGTGCTTTGGTGCGGGGAATTACACAGGAAGTTCCGCGCTCGATGGGAACCCGTGCATCTCACGCCCCAGGTCTCCGTCATATTTCTTGGTGGTCTTGAACAGCTCCATGTGACCATCCGAGGCGTCAAATCGGCATGCGTCGCGGATGGTTTGCATTTCGGCGGCACTGAAAGGCTTGAAAGCCGCGCGCGACCTCGAGATTCTGGTGCAGCACGCTCAGGGAATCGATGCCGCTGATGGTCACGGCGACCGGCAGGCTCATCGCATAGCGCAGTCCGATGGTGACAATAACGGCGCCCTCGCGCACAAGTTCGCCGCTTCCCCCCAGACTTTTCATCCCAGAGCCGCGATGCCGCGCCGGTTCGCCTCTGGCAGCACGTTGGTCTCGAAGCTACGAAACGTCGCGTCCAGGCAATTGAGGGGCATCTGCACGGTGTCGAACGGGAAGTTGTGGGAGAGCATCTTCAAATGAATGGAAGGATCTTTATGCCCGGTGAATCCGAGAAACCGCACTTTGCCCTGCTGCTTGGCTGCGAGCAGGGCCTCCGCCGCGCCATTGGGAGCAAAGATCAGGTCCGGATCGTTCTCGTAGATCACCTCGTGGATCTGCCACACATCGAGATGATCGGTCTGCAAGCGAGTCAGCGATTCTTCCAGCTGGCGCATGGCGACATTCTTGTCACGCCCATGCGTACAGACCTTCGTCATCACGACGGCGCGGTCCCGCTTGCCCTTAAGCGCGCGACCCAGCCGTTCCTCGCTCAGGCCTTGATGATATTCCCAGGCATTATCGAAGAAGTTCACGCCGGCATCCAACGCCTCATTCACAATTTGGGTGGCTTCCGCGTCGCTGTCCGCCGAGCCCAGATGGTATCCGCCAATTCCCAATGCCGAAACTTCCAGACCCGTGCGGCCCAGCGGCCGCTTGGGTATTTCCGCCCCGGATTGCCCCCGGGCTGCGAGGCCTGCGGCTCCCAGCATAAACGCCTCCACAAAGGTTCTTCTGGTCACATCAAATGCGTGCGACATATTATTTAGTCGGCGGGAACGGATGCCCGCTGTTGTCTGCCATCCGGATCATCTCGCGCACCTCAACCTGCTGCATGTCGAGAGGAAAGCCATGAGCGAGGCGCGCTTCGGGGTTGTCGAATTGGAGCGACAGTTTGTAGAGCTCGAATCGGCCGTCAGCCGCATACTGCCGGCAACGGTCGCGCAGCGACTGCATCGCCGACGGCTGCAGCGGCTCGAAACCCTGCGCTACTTTGAGCGCCTGCTGCAGCGCTTCCGGCTTATCAATCCCGGTAATCGTAGTAGTCACCGGAAGACTCATCGCGTATCTTAGTGCTTCCTCGCCGGTGAGCACGCCTTTTTGCACCGGCGCGCCATGGCCGCAAATGGGCTTCATCCCAAGCGCGGCGATTCCCCGGCGATTCAACTCGGGCAGCACCTGTTGCTCAAAGCTATGGAAGTTCGCGTCAAACGCGTTCAGCGGCATCTGCACAGAGTCAAACGGAAAGCCTGTGGCCAGCATCTTCAGGTGAATGGATGGGTCCTTGTGTCCGGTGAATCCGACAAACCGCACCTTCCCTTCTTTCTTGGCCTGCTCCAGCGCCTCCGCGGCGCCATTCTTGCCGGATGAACAAGTCGGGATCGTTATCGAAGCACACGCCGTGGATCTGCCAAAGGTCCAGATGATCGGTTCGGTACCGATGCAACGATTCTTCGAGCATGCGCAGCGCGAGCGCCTTGTCGCGCCCGTGCGTACAGACCTTGGTCATCAGGAACACACGATCGCGCACGCCCTCTAAACCGTCGCCCATCCAAACTTCGGTCTTGCCGCGGTGATATTCCCAACAATTGTCGAAGAATGTGATGCCGCCATCCACGGCCTGCCGAACGAGGCGTACCGCGGTGCTCTGGTCAGGCGCATCGCCAAGATGATGCCCGCCGAACCCTATCGCCGAGATCTTGACGTCGTGGCGGCCGAATTGTCGAAGAGGAATTGTGTCTCCATTAGTGTTCGGCATCAAGCGCTCCCGTCATCATTCGAATGTTGTGCAAGCGAACCACCAATTCCTCGACTCTGACTGAGCGCAACTTGTTTCGCGCTTCTCGCTGAGTTAGTCGAAATATCGCCACCAGAGTACGTCCAGGAGGCACTGGTACGTCAGCGCATGGAACTGATCTGGGGCAGCTTATTAACGTCCCATCCGCCGCCGAGCGCCTTGATCAGGAGAACGCTGGCATCCATTCGCCTCCGCAAAATATCGACTTCGTTTCGCTCGTTCGCCAGAGCAATGGTCTCCGCTACGATCACCTCGAGGTAAGGATCGGCACCGCCCTGGTATCGATTCGTGAAGATCTCAACTCCACGCTGAGCCTCGGCCACCGCCTCCTTTTGCTGCCCGGCCTCGCGCTCCAGTATCCGCAGCGCGGCGAGATTGTCTTCCACTTCCTGAAATGCGACCAGGGTGGTCTGGCGATAGTTGGCGACGGTAGCATCGTAGTTGGCCAGCGCTCCTTCCGATGTGGCCCGGCGGCGGCCGCCGTCAAAGATCGTTTCTAACATAGCGGGACCGACCGCCCAAAATCGGCTAGGCCATGCGAACCAATTTGCGATCGAGTTGCCTTCCAGTCCACCGGTGGCACTTAAGACCAGGCTCGGAAAATACGCCGCGCGCGCGATACCGATGCCTTCATTCGCCTCTCCGACACGGCGCTCGCTGGCGGCGATGTCGGGACGCCGCTCCAGCAGTTGAGAGGGGACACCGACCGGGATGACCGGAGGCTGCAGGTTTAAAGGCGCGGCCACGAGAGTAAACTCCGCCGGTGGTTTTCCAATCAAAATCGCGATGGCGTGTTCGTATTGGGCACGCATCACGCCGATGTCGGTGTCCTGCACACGCGCGGTATCCAATTGCGTTTTCGCCTGAATGAGGTCAGACTCCGGCGCGGCGCCGCCATTCAGCAAATCCGAGGTGAGTTTCACCATTATCGGCGTACTGATCCACGGTCGCGTTCAGCAGTCGTTGCTGTGCATCCGCGCTGCGCAGCTCGAAATAGTCCACCGCCAGTTCAGCATGCAGACTGAGAGCGGCGGTCTCAAGATCGGCGGCGGTCGCTTGCGCCTCCTCGCCGGCGGAGGTGACAGTCCGGCGTATGCGGCCCCACAGGTCAACTTCGTAGGAAAGGTCGAATGGCAGCGTGAAGGCGCCTCTGGCGCTGGTACCGACGTTGGAAGGAAAGTAGGGTTGATTTGGCGAATAGCCGCAAGGATTCAATATTCGGGCCCACACTAATGGTCGGAAATTCCGCCGCCCGGTTATAGCGAACCATGGTGCGCGCCTGACGGAAGCGCGCTTCGGCCATCTTCAGATCCTGGTTGGAGACCGTGACCTGCTCTTCGAGCGCATTCAGCCGAGGGTCGCCGAAGATCTCCCACCAATTGCCGCGCAGCGCTGCTGCGTCGGGGTGCGACCTCTTCCAGTCATCGGACTCTTTGAACGAATCGGGTGGCGGCTCCTTAAACGCGGGCGTCACCGGAACCGGCGGCTTCTGGTACTTGGGGCCAACCATGCAACCCCCGAGCAGCAGCATGACGATCCCGCAACAGGGCAAGGGGCGGACATAGGCGAAGCGACATCATTACTTTTTGTCCGGCGTGGGAGCCGTGCCCGCCGTAGTTTTGGTGACCCGAACCGGCGTCCCACTGATTAAAGAATCGGACGGACTGACAATCACCTGGTCCGCCGTTGTCAGACCAGAAGTTACCTGTACGGTCGCGCCATAGTCCACGCCGATCGTAATCGGAATCAACTGCGCGTGGCCATTGCGAACTACACCAACCCGAAGGCCTTCGGAGCGAAACAGCAGGGTGTTGGAAGGGATAATCACGGAGCGAGTTTGACTCGGCAATTTGAGATGAACGTGCACGTAGGCCCCGGGAAGCAACTGCCCGGTTGGATTATCGACGTCTATTTCCGTATTCAGGGTTCGCGATGCCATGTCGATGGATTGAGAGGTCCGGGTAATTTTGCCGTGAAAGGTTTGGCTGGGAAATTCATCCAGCGTGAGAGTCGCCGTGGAGCCGACGCGCGCCGCGCGGGAGTAGACTTCCGGGACGGCGACAAAGATGCGAAGAGTGCTGGTCTGCGCAAGTTGAAACAGTTCCGCGCTGGGCGAGCCGGCGCCGGCATTGATCAGCCATCCCGTATCGGTATTGCGGACTGTGATCACTCCATCAAATGGCGCGTAGACCTTCTCGAAAGAGACCAGGTCCTCCAGCCGGCGGACGTTAGCAGCGTACGAATCAACCGATGCTTGCGTCGCACTCAGGTTGTCGACAGCCTGATCGGTGGACTGCTGGGAAACAGAACGCGTCTTTACCAAGCCCTGCCATCGCTCGGCCGTGGTCTTTGACAATGCCAGGTTCGATTTGGCGGTCTCCAGGTCTGCCCGCGCCTGTTCCAGTTGTTTGTCCACCTCGGGCGTGTCAATTATGGCTAATAGATCGCCTTGCTTTACTTTTGCGCCTATGTCGTAAAACCACTTCACCAGGTATCCGTTCGTTCGTGCGTATATAGGAGAGTTGACGAAAGGCTGAGTGGCTCCCGGTAGAACCACTTCATCGATAGGCGCGGCCGCTTTCGGAGATACTACGATAACGTCCTCAACGGCGGCCTGTTCCGTCTCATGTTGGAGGGTGGATGCCGCTTCTACGCGGCCGTGGATGCCGGAGTAGATGAAAAGTCCCAGCGCGACAGCCGCAGCTAGACCCAGCAAGAGAGCCAGTCGGCTGGCGCTTTTTCGCTCGGTGTTTAATTTCTGGCATTGGGATTCTCCATTTCCGGGCTTCGCGGGTTCCCGGAGAGCGTATTCCATGCAGTATGCCAAACACCGTGGGAACAAAGACGAGCGTGGCCACCGTGGCGCAAAGTAAGCCGCCGACAACCGCGCGGCCCAGAGGGGCATTCTCCTCGCCTCCATCGCCCAAACCGAGCGCCATCGGGATCATGCCGATGATCATGGCGAGAGCGGTCATCAGAACTGGCCGAAAACGCGTGAAGCCGGCTTCGATGGCGGCCTGTAGCGGGTCCCCGAGGCCTGGCGAGGCGTTCGGTGGCAAATGCCACCACGAGAATACTGTTCGCCGTAGCCACGCCCATGCACATGATTGCGCCCATGAGCGCGGGCACGCTGAGGGTGGTGTGGGTGAGAAACAGAAAAACGATAATGCCGGCTAACGCGGCCGGTAGTGCGGTGATGATGATGAAGGGATCAAGCCAGGACTGGAAATTGACGACGATCAGGAAGTAAACCATGAACGATCGCAAACCCGAGTCCGGCCAGCAAGCCTTCGTAAGACGTGCGCATGGTGTCCAACTGCCCGCGTATGCGGAAGAAACTACCCCGAGGCAGCAGCTTCCGATTCTTATTGACGATGCGAGTAACGTCCCGGCCCACTGCACCGAGATCGCGATCCTGAACTGAGCCGTAAATGTCCACCACCCTGCGGATGTTGTAGTGAGACAGCACTTCCATCTCACTCCCGCGACTGATGGAGGCCACATTGGAGAGGATTTCCGGACGAATCATCGTCGGCGAACTGATGGGTATGTTGCCGACGTCTTGCAGAGGACTGGATGCGGTATTGCGGAGTCTGGGAGATCATCTCGTATTGCACACCGTTTTGCCAGTTCAGGAAAAAGGTCGGCGCGATCTGAAAACTTCCACTCAATGCGGTCAGAAGGCTGCTAGTAATGTTGCGGTCCGTATAGCCGCCCTGGGCCGCCTTGGTTCGATCCACATCGACGTTAAATCTGGGATAGTCAAACTCCTGCTGAATGCGCAGATCCGTCAGACCCGGCGACGTGCCGAAGCTGGCTCAGTACGGTGTCTGGCCACCTCGCGATTGGCCTGAAGGTCCTGCCCTTCGATCTGGACATCCACGGGAGCCGGGAGTCCAAAGTTGAGGATTTGAGTGGTCATGTCCGCGGGCAAGAAGTAGAAAGCAGTGCCGGGGAACTCACGAGGCAATGTTTTTCGCAAGATTGCGAACGTAATCGGGCGTAGGGTGGTGTTTTTCGTTGAGCGAAACGAGTATGTCGGCATCAGACGCGCCTATGGTTCCGGATGTGTTGTACATATAATTGAGCTGGCTATATGGCAGGCCGATATTGTCGGTAATGCTCACCACCTCCTTACTGGGAATCTGGCGGCGAATCGAGCGCTCGATCAGATCGCACAGCATCGCGGTGTCTTCGATCCGCGTTCCGGTCTTAGCGCGAACGTGCAGAATGAATTGACCGCTATCGGTGTTCGGGAAGAAGTCCTGACCAAGCCATGGCACCAGCGCGGCAGCCGAAAGACAGACCAGCAGGAAAACCGGAACAAAGAGACAATCGTTTCCCCACTAAGGTTGTCAACAGCCGCTGGTAGGCATGACGAAAAGCTTCAAACCCGCGGTCGAATGCCTTCTGTGCCCGCGTAAAGGGATTGCGTGAGGGAGCGGGATTTTCTTCCCGAGACTTAAGCAGGTACGTCGCAAGGGTAGGAACCAACGTTCGCGACAGGAGGTACGACGCGAGCATGGCGAAGATGACGGCTTCGGCGAGCGGCTGAAACAGATAGTGCGCCACGCCTCCCAAAGCAGAACATGGGAAGAAACACGATGCAGATGGAAAGCGTGGAAACCAGCGCGGGTACCGCGATTTGCGCCGCGCCTTCGAGAATTCCCTGGTGCAGCGGCTGGCCCTCCTCCAGGTGACGCGAGATATTTTCGATGGTCACCGTGGCGTCGTCCACCAGGATGCCAACGGCCAGAGCCAGGCCGCCCAGCGTCATCAGGTTGATGGTTTCATGCAGAAGGCTCAGGACAATCACCGAACTCAAGATGGCCAGCGGAATGGAGACGCCGATGATCACTGTGCTGCGCCAGCTTCCCAGGAAGACCAGGATCATCATCGCCGTTAGGGCGGCGGCGATGCCGGCTTCCCGCACGACACCGCTGACGGCGGCGCGAACGAAAACGGATTGATCGGCCAGCAGTTGAATCTTGAGTTGCGGAGGCAGCGTCTGTTGGACGCGGGGAAGCAGGTCGCGAATGCCTTGGACCACGCTGAGCGTGGACGCGTCGCCCGCCTTGATGACAGTCTCCAGACACACCTCGCCGGCCATCCTGGCGAACGATGTTGGTCTGCGGAATGAAACCGTCGCTTACGTGCGAGACATCTCGCAGGTAGATCGTCGAGTTGCCTACAACTTTGACCGGCAGGTTGTTCATTTCCTCGACTGTTCTTGGCGCGGAGTTGGTGGCGATGTCGTACTCGAATTGATCGATCTTGGCGGTTCCGGAAGGCGCTATGACATTTTGCGCGTTGACCGCGTTCACGATGTCTTGCGGAGATAGTCCCTTGGATTGAAGCAGCCCGATATCCAGGTTGACCATTACTTCGCGCTGCTTTCCGCCGTAAGGATAGGGCACCGCCGCGCCAGGAACCGTCACCAGTTGTGGCTCGCAGGAAGTTCAGTGCCAGATCATTCAGGTCCGACTCGCTGAGTCCTGGACCGGAAAGGGCGAGTTGGAGAATCGGCACACTGGACGCGGTGTAGTTAACAATCAACGGCGGCAACGTTCCCGGCGGCAACTGACGCAAAATGGTTTGCGAAGCGGCGGTGACCTGAGCGTTAGCGCGATCGACGCTGGCGGTCGGCTGCAGGAAGATTTTAACGACCACCGTTCCGTTTACAGTGGTTGATTCGATGTGCTCGATATTGTCGACCAGCGCGGTCAGGATCTTTTCATAAACTGTCGTAAGACGCCCCTCCAACTCTTCGGGATTCATGCCCGTATAAGTCCAGGAGACCGCCACAACCGGAATGTTGATATTCGGGAAGATGTCGGTAGGGGTGTTTAGAATGGCTATCGGACTGAGAATGAGAATCAGCAAGGCAAGGACGATGAAGGTATAGGGACGTTCGATCGCGACCTTGACTATCCACATATCATTTCCGCCTTAGAACCGGACCGGGTACGGCCTCGATTCACACTTCCCGAGTCAAGAGCAAGTTCTGCGCCAGTTCGAGATTCACAGCAAGTCTATTGACCTCAGTCACTTCGCGGAGCGCAGCTAGCTGCGTTTGTGGGCATCGGTGTTGCCTGGTCGACAGGATGGTTGTGGGCCTGACACCACTGCCGAAATGTTGGCGATGGCCACAAGTTCTTCTATTGGTTTACGGGTTGGGTTGTTTACGGGTTGGGCAAAGATAGGACCAGAGCCGCGAGATCGCGTTTGAGAAATGAGATTTTCGCTCGCACGTCTTCCAGCATTGCCGAACGATCCTCCAAATCGTCGACGGTTAGAGGCAGTTTGTCGGAAGGTTGGCTGGTCACCCTGTCGATTTTGTTCTTACCGGCTGAAGTGGAAGGCGGGTCCGTTCGTTTCAGGGTGATCCAGGTCTGAATGAAGCGCTCCTTTCTGGTGAAGCCGCCTTCGTCTGTTGGTGCGACATCGTTTAGAAAGCTCCAAACAATTGGGGCGTAGCGGCTATCGCCAAACTCGAACTCGGAAAACAGTCGGAAGTATTTGCCCGCGTGGAAATCGAAATGGGGCATCACCCGGTTCATGACATAGCCATGATGGTACTGGGGCCCGGCGCCGAACATCCAGTTGTCGTCATACTCGTATTCGATCCGGTATTCAAATCCCACCGAAAGGTACAGGTGCGGGTTCCCGCTGAAGGGAATGTACTTCGCCGGGTCGAAAAAATCCGTGCGCTTCGAAGGATCCGAGAGAAAACTCCAATTCTGCTCTGCAGGAAACGGATTCAACGCCGGACGCTCAGGATCTGGCGCCGGACCTGGGGGCTGAGGATCCGGCGTTTGTGCCTGCGCAGCTAAGGGCCACAACGCGAGCACAAGAACGATCAACCGGTGGAACATGCCTTCATCATGGCTTCGCGTAGAACATGGTCGCCAAATTCACGACTAAACCTCCTAGACGAAACTGAGCACCTGCTTCGTTTTCGTCTGTCTGGCAGCTACCCGGCTATATGCGTCTACGGCTTTATCAAATGGAACAATCTCGATGGGCGGCGGTTTCAACGCCCCTGATTCAAAACCGGCGCGGACCTCGTCTTCGATTTCCGCTATCTGCCGCGGCGTCAATCCATAGGTGTCTACGCCAAACAGACGGGAGCGATTGTGATAAAAGTCGACCAGGTTGAAGCTGACACGCGGATCTCCCGCGCTTGAGATAGCAACCTGCCGGCCTCCATGCCGGAGCGATCGCAAAGCCGGCTCGAACAGTGTGCCCCCCACGGTGTCAAATACGGCATCCACTCCTTTTCCCGCCGTCAGTTCCAAGACCCTTTCACGAAGATCTTCGGTCTTGGTATTGATTACCGACTCTGTGCCGGGAATCGGATCGGATCTCATGTCCGCACCAATGACGCGAGCCTGCTTCCAATTCGCAATCTGCGTGCCCGCTTGTCCCACCGCGCCCGCGGCGCCAACGATTAGAATCGTTTCGCCGGGCTGGATTTGAGCTGTATTCATTAAGGATGCCCAAGCGGTAATGTAGGGAACCCCGATCGCCGCGGCTTGAGCCATACTCAACGACTCCGGTTTGAGCGACAGCATCTCCGCCGGGACAACGACGTATTCCGCGTGAGATCCATCTCGAATGACACCGAGTTCGGGACAACTGCCCCAGACCTCCGCACCTTCGGGCTGCTTGCCTTTTACAACAATGCCTGCGAAGTCCCGGCCCGGTGTCCGTGGCAGAGTTGTACTCTTGAAGCGTCCCGCAACGTCCCCGATATCGCTTGGATTGATGGCTGCAGCCTTCACTTGAACGAGTGCTTCGCCTGTGCCCGGCTCCGGAATCGCGACTTCTTCGATTTTTAAGACCGACGGCGGCCCAAACTCACTAAAACGGAGCGATCTCATAACGTTCTGTCCTTATGTACCAATTCCTCAAGTGTTCAAACTGTGGCCTGGCTCTGTTACTGCAAAGCTGGATCAATCAAGGTCAGATCCGTTGCGGGATCCAAGCGCTTATGCATCGCTATCGGGTCGACCGTAACCATGACTTCCAGCGTCGGCGACACGTACGCGTCAAGAACGTGCCCGGCGCGCGTTGTTCCATCAGGGCTTCCAACCACCATGTGCGTGTGGACTACAGGCTTTCCTTGATAGAGTGCAATATCACCGCTCATCCCAATCACTTCGTGCTGGCCGTTGATGGGAATCTTCTTGTACATTTTGCGCTGGGGGTCGAACCATCCTACCGTTGCCTTATTCACGGCTCCGATAGCGGTGAAATGAGCACTCGTAACGTGGTACTTCTCCGCAAACTCAAGCAGTCCGGAAAAAGCCTCGTCCCCCTGGTAGAAGATAACCGCATATTGTTTCGTCGGCTCGCCCGTGGTAAGTAATTCAACTTGCATTTTGGGAGCCTTGCCCCTTGGGACGGCCTGCTCCGGCGCGACATATTCACCTCCGGTCTCGGCTGAAAAACCGATCATCGTAACGATCCCGATTAAAAACAATGCGCAAGCCAATAGTTTTGCGAGGATCATAAGTTACTTCAGGCCGGTTGCAGCGCCAATGCTTGCTCAATTTCACGCTCGTCGTTCGCGCTGATCTCAACGTTGGCGGCCCCCGCGATACCGCTCACTTGTTGCGCGCTGCGGACTCCGACAATCGCGCCAGTGACAGCGGGATTCCGCAAGGTCCATGCGATGGCCACCTCGCCCGGCGTCGCGTTTTGGCGCTGCCCGATGGCGCGTAATATTTCCACCAGCCGCAGATTCCGTGAGAGCAGCGGCTCCTGGAAGTTGGGGCTGTCCTTTCGCCAGTCGTCTTGGGGAAGTCCGGCGATCCGTTCCCGAGTCATGGCTCCGCTCAACAATCCGGAAGCCATGGGGGAATAGACCATGACGCCGACGTGATGACTCAAAGCGAAGGGAAGCGTGGTGGCCTCGACATCCGTGAACAGCAGCGAATATGGCGGCTGCAGTGCAGCGATCGGCGCGATATTTAACGCGCGCTGCATCTGGGACGCGTTGAAGTTGGAGACCCCGATGTTGCGGATCTTCCCTTCCCCTTTGAGTTTCGCCATCTCTGCGACCGCCTCTTCGATCGAGCCTGGCGAAGCACTCTCGGGTTGCCCGGCCCAAGCCGGCCAATGGATTTGATAGAGATCGATGCTATCCACGCCCAGTCGCTTCAGGCTTGCCTCGGCTTCTCGGCGAATAGAGGCAGCCTGCAGGTTGTGCGAGATTTTTCTGGATCTGACCTGCCTCGATTCTTTCAGCCAGTCATAACTGAGGATTTCAAGATCGCCGCGAACTCATTCGGTGTCCGATAGCCCAGGCTACTGTGCGGTCGTTCGCCATTGTACTCGTCTCGCCAGGCGCCGATCTTCGCCCGAGCGTCCATTAGATTGCGGAACCAGTTTGCGTTTAGGCACTCGTCCCTTAATCGGCCATTGAAACTCTCCACGTGCCCGTTCTGCATCGGCCGTCCTGGTTGAATGTGGATCAGCTGAATCTTCCGTTCTTCGCACCAGCTTAAGAAGTGCCGGCTGGTCAGCTCTGGACCGTTGTCGCACCGAATTGCCTCTGGTTTTCCCCGGTGCTCGATCACATCTTCCAGCGACCGAGTCACTCGACGGCTCGATAAACTCGTATCGACTTCAAGGGAAAGGTTTTCTCTTGTGAAGGCATCCACCACCGCTAGAACACGAATGCCTCGACCGGTTGCCAGCGTGTCGCAAGCAAAATCCAACGCCCATTCCTGGTTGCTCCGCACCAGATGCGCCGCCACTGCTACCCGTGAAAGCCGCTTCCGCTTGAGCCGCCGCACGGCCAGTCCTTCTGCTCGATACAGCCTGTAAATACGCATCACGCTCGCCGGATGCTCACGTCGCGTCAGCAGCGCATGCAGTCGCCGATATCCGTACCGCGGCTTCTGTCGTGCGAGTGAGACCAGGGCATCTCGCAAAGGCCCATTCCGATCCGGCCGAGCCTCGTAGCGATAGCTGCCGCGATCCATTCCCATCAGCTTGCAGGCCCGGCGCTCGCTCACCTGAAACTGCTGGCAAGCCAACGCCACGTCCTTCCTCATGCCGGCAAGCTCCACCCGTTTTTTTGGATCACCGCTTTGAGAACTTCTTTGTCCAGGCTGAGATCGGCTACCAGGTGCTTCAAGCGTCGGTTTTCATCCTCCAACCCCTTGAGTTTCTGCGCATCGCTGACGTCCATGCCACCGTACTTCGACTTCCAGGTGTAAATCGTCGCCGCGCTCACGCCGATCTCCCGCGCCAAGTCTGGTACTTTTCGGCCTGCCTCGTGCTGCTTTAGCACCCCGATGATCTGCTCTTCTGTGAATCGACCCTTCTTCATCTCGAATCTCCTTTCGTCGCGTTTTTCTACCGCGCCGATCCGAAGATCCTCAATTTTAACTGGTCTAAATTATCGAGAGCAGGTCAGATCCATCCCACACCAAACTGCACTTGGTGAAAATGTAAGGGCGCTTGGCGAGACCTTTGATCGCACGGCCGACAATTGTTTCCGAATGACCCAGGCCGTAGGCAGGCGCGGTATCGATCCAATTGATTCCTCGATCCAATCCCGCGTGAATGGCGGCGATGGATTCCTGGTCATCCTGCGCACCCCAGGCAAATTCCCACTGCCCTCCGCCGATAGCCCAAGCTCCGATGCCAATCGGCGTAATCTTCAAGTCACTTTGTCCCAATGTTCGTAGTGTCATTCTGAGATCTCCTTCCTAATTCCTATGCAACCGGTGGCAGAGCGTGCTCCAAGCCCACCTGCTGTTCCATTCGTCGGATCACCGCCGAAAAATCCTCTTCAACGCCGGCCGCGGCTTCCGCGGAGTTAACAACAGCAGCCGCCTCCGTAGCGGGCATCGAGAGCCCACACTCGGCCGCGGCCTTCAAAATCAGTCCGAAATCCTTGTACATCAGTCGAATTGGAAATTGCGGTGCGTAGTCGTTCCGTTTTGCGGTGGCCAGCTTTCCGGCATGGGCCGGGGCGACCACGGCGGTCTTTGCCAACGCATCCAAAAGCAGTTCGCGAGGCAGGCCGAGTCCGCAGCCTAACGCTACCGCTTCAGCGATGGACTGCATGCCCAATCCCAAGAGCGTGTTCACTACTAGTTTCATCGCAACACCGGAGCCGCTTGGTCCCATGTAAAACCACTGTCTCGCGATAGGAGCAAAAATCGGCTGGACGGATTCAAAGACTTCGCGCTCGCCGCCGCCGAATAGCGTAAGAGCGCCAGCTTCAGCCGCGGTAGTGCTGCCCGAGATCGCGACGTCTAGCATCGGACAGTCAAACTTCGCGGACGCATCGTGCACCTCCCTGGAAGTCTCCGGAGCGAGGGTACTCAGCTCAACAATTGGTGTACCGGGTCTCGCGCTTTCGAGAAGTTTGCCCGTGCCTAGGTAGACAGCTTTTACCGCAGCGTCGCTCGGCAGGCACGACAGCACCACATCGACTTCTTCCGCCAGCGTTTCGGGGTTCGGCGCAACCGTAGCGCCCAGGGCGGCGAGCTCCTTCGTCTTTTTGCCATCGCGATCGTGGACCACCATTCGAAATCCAGCGGCGGCCAAGCGCAACGCGACACGAGAGCCCAGGTATCCCAATCCGATGAATCCCAACCGGCTCTGAGACGAAACCTTCGTTTCGGTTATCATCCGTTTCTCCTATCCCGTCCGATTTCAAAGAGGAACCAGATGCGCCGTTCGGTCTCGTCGATCCAAACCTCCAATAGGCTCGCCGTTGCGACGTCGTTCTCTTCGTCGCACAGGTCATGAGCTTCGCGCATGCTAGAAAGCAGCGCCCGATTGTCTTCGCGCAATTCGCCGATCATATCGAATGGGTCGACATACTCCGCGTCGTTATCGCTGATGCGTTGCAGGCGGGCAACGTTACCGATCGAGCGTATTGTGACGCCGCCCAGCTTGCGCACGCGTTCCGCGATGTCGTCGGTCATCGCAAAAATCTGGTCGCCATGCTCATCCAGCAAGAGGTGGTAATCGCGAAAGTGCGGTCCGCTCACGTGCCAATGGAAGTTCTTGGTCTTCATGTAAAGAGCAAAAACGTCCGCCAGCAGCACATTGAGAGCGCCGCTGATATGTTTGACAGCTTCGGGCCCCAGATCACTGGGCGTTGCAATGGCGGCCTCGCGGCGCGCCGCAAGTTTATCTTGAGTCGTTGGCATTTTAGAACTCCCTTGAGTAAGACTGACGACACCTGCCACCGCAATATGCACGCCATCAGCCAAACCCTTAAGAATCAATCAAATCGCCCACCGGCGTAGAACCCCGGCGCCACCCAGTCGACAGAAGCTGTCGCCGGCAGGTCACCTCCGTGGTCTCCCGTTCCTTTGGCAACACGCAGACACCTGGTCTCAATAATCCTGCAGACAGCCGGCGCCCGAACATCGCAAACTTTTGTCAAGAGTGCAAAGACGCGCGGCGGACTGGTACCACTTTGCCGCTTTATGAAACGTCATTCATGGTGTGAAGACGCTTTTCAATTCCTCGCGAAAATCACCCGTTTTGTCTAATTGCCCTCGCCAACCGCGAAACGACGCTGGACGATCCGGAAACACGACCCTAATTCTCAAATGCTGCGTAGCCTGCGGTTTGATACTTGGAGCACTTCTCCTGGCGCAGATGATGGGTGCCTATCGGTTCGTTTCCAACGATCTGGTTCAACGAGAGGCACAGCATGAGACTAATCGCAAAATCGCGGCCCTTGAACAAATGGCGCGTATCCTGGGTGCCCAAGACACCCGGCAATTATCGGAGATTGTTAAGGAAACGGCGCGCGAATCACCGACGCAAATCGCGTGGCTCCGTATTCTGCAACTTGATGGCACTCCAGTTGCAGCAATGGGAATACCAGCAGAGAAACTGTACTCGCCCTTGCGGATGCAGCAAGCCATCGAAAGCCACGAGACCCTTTCCAAGATTAGGGAAACTTCTTCGGGACGGGTGCTAATCACTGCGCGCCCCTTCCACCTGGATCTTGGGCCGTTCGGCGCAGCGGTGAATGGCGAAGGCCACGAGTCGCCTCCACGACCCCTCGCTGTCGAAATTGCCATCTACCTGGACTCCGTGGCCGCGCCGTTCGGTCCGCTTAGAGTCCGCGTTTTCACGGGCGTCATGGCAGCACTCGCCCTGGTCATCGCCATGACGGTGATCGGGCTGCGATTCGGACCTTACCTTCGCGGAAAGCATCTCCAGCAACAGGCTGACGTGGCGCGGGCGGTTCAGTTGGACCTTATGCCACCCATGGAATCTATCCCGGGAGATTTGGACTTCGCCGGCGCATGCCTTCCTGCCTGGCAAGTGGGCGGCGACTTCTACGACGTGTTTGCCGACAAACATGGCCGGATTGGTCTGATGTTGACGGATGTCGCCGGAAAAGGCCTTCCCGCTGCTTTGCTGTCGAGTCTAATACAAGGAGCGTTGCGCGCTTCGTCCTGGACATCGGATGCGCTGCTGCAAGCGGGAACTACCGAGCAACTCAACGATTTCCTATGCGTCAGAACGGCGCCAGAACGCTTTGCCAGCATGATCTGCTGTTACTACGAACCCAAGACATCCACCCTGCGCTACGTCAACGCGGGGCACTTGCCTCCCATGCTTGTCCATAGAGAACACGACGGAAGTTTCTCGGTACAGCGACTGGAGGAGGGAGGTCCAGTTCTGGGTATACTACCGGACACCTTTTATCTCCAAGGGGAAGTAACTGTCCATCCCGAAGACTTACTGATTATGTTCTCCGACGGAGTCACTGAGGCGGAAAACATGAGCGGCGAAGACTTCGGCGAAAAGCGTCTGCTGGAGGCCATTTGCAACAACTGGCAAGCCGATACTCGCGATCTCTGTGACGCGGTGCTATGCCATCTGCGATCGTTTCTGGGCGACTTGGATGCTCAAGACGATCAGACAATCATGATCATCCGGCCACAGCCGTCTCCGGCCGAGTTCATGTACGACGAGGTTTTTGCTATGCGCCCGCTCGCAAGCTTTCGCCCACGGGAGTACGGAGTTGAACTGTCAGTGGCAGCGCGGGCACCGCTCGGCGTTGCCTAATTTCGCGGCAACAAAAATGCAAAGACCCAGGCGAGGCTTAGCAATGGATTGGGAAAAACAGGGAGTCAAAATCGTGCATTCGGATCAACTGGATTTGAATACACCACAGACATCGGGCATGACCCGGGCCGCCGCAATTACCCATGCGAGAGCCGGGGCAAGCAAGCTGTGGGCCGGCACTATGCTGGTTCAACCGGATGCCAAAACCGGACCGCATCACCATGGAGAACTGGAGACAGTCCTTTACGTGGTGAAGGGCCGAATTCGAATGCGATGGGGCGACCAGCTGGAATTCAGCGAGGAAGCCCGGCCGGGCGATTTTATTTATGTTCCACCCTACGTGCCGCACCAGGAAATCAATGCCAGCCCGGATGAATCTTGCGAAGCTGTGGTGGTGAGAGACGGGCAGGATCCAATTGTGGTGAATTTAGACCTGAGCACGCCAGAGCCCGCCAGCGCGGGGCATGCCGGCATGCCGTTTCACCCCGATCGCTGAGTATCAAATTGAAGCTCTCTTGACCGACGTTGTACACCTATATATACCTTGACAAGTATATACTCTTTGGAGTATATCAAGAGAGTGGAATCTGTTTTCGAAATCATCGCGGAGCCGAACCGCCGCGCGATATTGAGCCTCCTGGTTTCCTCAAAACAGTCGGTGGGTGAGATCGAGCGTCAACTTCGTATGCCGCAGCCGACCGTGTCAAAGCACCTGCGAGTGCTGCGCGAGGCCGGTTTCGTGGAATCCACGGTGGACGCACAGCGCCGTCTGTACCGGCTAAAGCCTGAACCACTTCAGGAGTTGGATGCCTGGCTGGCTCCGTTCCGTCGGTTCTGGTCCGCTCACGTGGACGCTCTCGAACGCCACCTCGACCGCATGGATCACATCAAAGAAGATCAATCAAAACCAACAAAAAGGAAGACAAGGAAGACGAAATGAAAATCAAAATCACTAGTCTATACGTGGACGATCAGGACAAGGCCCTGCGCTTCTATACGGAGGTACTTGGCTTTACCAAGAAGGCCGATTTCAGTAACGGCCCATTTCGCTGGCTGACCGTGGCCTCGCCCGAGGAGCCGGAGGGCACTGAGCTGCAACTAGCACTGAACAACAACCCCGCAGCCAAAGCCTATCAGGAGGCGATATTTCAACAGCACCAGCCCGCGGCCATGTTCTTCACGGACGACGTCAAGGGCGACTACGAGCGGATCAAGGCCCGCGGCGCCGAGTTCACGATGCCGCCTACCGACGTGACCGCCTCGATCATTGCGATGCTGAACGATACCTGCGGCAACCTCATTCAGCTCACCCAACTGGCACACTATTCACACTAAGGAGAAGAAGGTGATCGATCGCGAGCAGTACACACCGGGTCCGGCCAGCGGAGCGCAAGTACAAAAGGACGGAGATAAGTGGACACTCATTCTGGTCAGGGAACTGCGCCACTCGCCGGAAAAAGTCTGGCAGGCGCTGACCGACCCGGCGCACCTGCGAGAGTGGGCTCCCTTCGAAACCGATGGGAACCTGGGTACGGTTGGAACGGTGAAGCTCACCTGGATGGGAACGCCCACGCCGCTGGAAACGATGGTTAGGCGAGCCGACGCTCCCAAGTTGCTTGAGTACGGTGAAATGCGTTGGGAACTCGAAGCCTCTGGACAAGGCACGCGCCTGACGCTGTGGCACAGCATCGATCGCCGCTTCATCTCGTGGGGCGCGGCGGGCTGGCACGTCAGCTTCGATGTTCTGGATCGCCTTCTCAGCGGAACTCCGATTGTCCGCAGCGAAGCGATGAAGTCCGGCTGGCAGCAATTAAACGTCGAGTACGCACAGCAGTTCGGCATTGAACCGCCGAATCGGACGCCGCAAGGGGCTAAGCAAGACGCGAGCAGATGACGCGCGTTATCGATGACAAATGGAGGACAACTAAGTCATGAAAGAGGCCACTAAACGTTCGGTTATTCGTTGGATTCACATCGTTCTGAGCATTCCGATACTCGGCTACATTTATAGTCCGTTTGAAGAAATTCCAAAGTACGCCGACCGTGTTCGGTTTGTATTCGTTCCGGCAATGGTCCTTTCGGGATTGTGGATGTGGAAGGGCCATGTCCTTCGACGTCTCTTTTCGATGAGATCGCCGCTAAAATAAATGCGAGAGTGGAGCCGTTTATGAAGAAGCCCGTTCCGTTGGAATCTGCCTCTGCATTAATCGACGAGAGAATCAAGGAACTTGGGGACTGGCGCGGGAAGACATTCGCGAAGGTGCGCGAAATCATTCACCGGGCAGACCCTGAGATCGTCGAAGAGTTGAAGTGGAGGGGAACTCCTGTCTTTTCCCACGGCGGCATTGTCTGCACGGGAGAGACATATAAGAAGGTCGTCAAGCTGACATTTGCCAAGGGAGCTGCGTTGGAGGACCCTTCAAGGCTATTCAACTCCAGCCTTGAGGGGAATGTCAGGCGCGCCATCGACATCCACGAAGGCGAGAAGATTAATGAGGCGGCCTTGAAGGATCTCGTCCGCGCCGCGGTTGCGCTTAATCTCGAGGGCAAGAGCAAGCCGAAGCCCAGGCGAGTGAGCAAGCGGGCCAACTAGCTTCATCGCAGGCCCAGGCCCTCTAGGCCGCAGTCGCAATTCTGTGGGTACCCACTACCCGGAGGCTAACAAAAAAGGCTCAGAGATGTTACCCCCTGAGCCTTCCGATTTAGCTGAATACCACTTAGAACATCAGCTTCACACTGAACTGCGTTTGGCGTGCCACATCGGGCAGGCCGCCGCTTCCTACCTGTGAGGTGATCGACGCGCCCGATGGGGCGAAGCAGGCTTGGGCGGCGGGTGTGCTGCCGTTGTTGTAGTAAACCGAGGGGCCGCAGTTATTGCCCGGGTTGATGATCGTCCCGCCAGGAACCGACAAGTTGGGATGGTTGAAGATGTTAAAGATTTCGGCTCTGAACTGGAGATTCACCCGTTCCGTGATCCGGGTGTTCTTGGTTATGCCGATATCGGTCTCTGCATACGCCGGCCCTCGCAGCACGTTCCTACCAAGATTTCCGGCAGAGCCGTACGTCGAGGCTGCAAAGCAGTTTAGATTAATCCACTGACTTGCGCTCTGGTTCGCGTAGACATTGTTGTTACAGCCGGGTGCGTTGGGTACGTAGTTCGGGCGCTCGTTGTCGAAGGTGTTCCCGGTGTCCATCTGGTCGCCTTCGCCGAGGGAGAAATCCACGCCGGTGTGCCAGGAGGTAACTCCGCTCACTTGCCAGCCTGCCTTCCATCGGTTGCCTTTGAAGGGGAACATGTAAACGGCGTTGAACGAGATATTTTGGCGCAGATCGAAGCTGCAATCGCCTTTGTCCGCATTAAAGTCGTACGGATTGGTGATGGCTGAGGAGGTATTGTTGAAACCCAGGCCGCCATACGTGTACGCGCTGTCGATGCAGTGCGAATAGGTGTAAGAGAACTGGTACACCAGATTCGCGGACGCTCTGTGCGTTAGCCCGACTTGTAGCGCGTTGTAAGAAGAGTAGCTGAAAGGCGCGGTCATGTCTTGGGAGCCCAAGGCAGGAACGGGCCGCGGATTCCCGGTGCACGGTCCGTTGAGGACGCAAGGAGCGCCATTGTTGGTGGCCAGATAATCCACGCCATTGACGACCGTGGCTTCGGGCGCGTTGAAATCGTTGAACGCGAGCAGGTGAACGCCGCGCGTGCCTTGATAGCCCACCGTGAACAGGTTATGCCCGGGCAGTTCGTGCTGGATGCTGAGCGTGTATTCGAGCGAATACGGAGTGGTGTTGGTCCCGTAATACGTGCCCGTCGTCTGACTGTAGGATGGTATCCCGCCGCCAACAAAGGGGTACGGCCAGCCTTTGGGAAAGATTTGGATCTGGGTGTCATACGGCGGGCTCGACACATAGGCGGACGAGAAAGTGTACGTCGTGTAAGGATCGTGGAAAATCCCGAAGCCGGCGCGCACAGCAGTCTTGTGGTCGCCGAAGACATCCCACGCCAGGCCGATCCGCGGGTCGAAGTTCCGGTTGGAGGGGTTGTTGGCGTAAGCGTGCGGGACGCTCACGAAATTGGGTGCGAAGGGCGGCCCGACCACGTTGGAGAACTCGTTGTGGATCTCGATGGGGTTGGTTTCCCAATCGTAGCGCAGGCCAATATTGATCGTCAGCCTCTTGCTAACTTTCCAGTCGTCCTGAATGTAGGGCTGGACGACATCGTAACGCTCGGCCCGATAGCTATTGGTACCACCGTTCGGCGCGCCCTCAAACAGGAATGGATTGCCCGACAGGAAACTTGCATCGCCGCCGGTGAAGATGTAGAACCCATTCCAGAAGACCAGGACATAAGGATCGAGCTGCTGCCGCTGGAACATGCCGCCAATCTTTATGGTGTGGGAGCCCTTGACCCAGGTCAGGTCATCCTTTTCCGTGAACTTGTTCTGAAGATACCGGAAGGGGTTAACGAAGCCTGCACCCAGCGCAGTGAGGTTCGGAACGGCTACATAAGCGTCCTCTCGCGCGGGAGTAAAAATCTGCAGCGCTGCGTGTTCCGCCGGCTGCTCTTCCGACGTCCAGGGCCGGGAGAAAGATGCAGTGAACTGGTTGACCAATGGCGGGCGAAAAGACGTGGCGTTCCCCCATCGTAAAGAACTGGTTATGGGTAACGTCGTCGAGAGGCCAAAGCCCGAGTCCAGAATTCGTCGTGCGGGTGCCGAAATCGGCCTCGTAGCGTGCGAAGAACGCGTCTTTGTCGGAAATATTCCAATCGATGCGGGCCACACCGAAATCCTCGGGCGTCGTTTGCGGGCCTACAAAGTTATAGATGCCGACGCCTTCTTGGGCATTAAACACTCCTCCGTTGGGCTTCGGGTACAGGGCCAGCATTGCGGCAGAAGCCGGGTTTTCCACACACGCCGGGGCTATGCAGTTGAGGGCGACGAAGTTTGGTTCCGGCACGTAATTTACCGAGGTCGTTTCCAACAACTGCCGGATTCCCTCGTAGTTGGCGAAGAAAAATATCTTGTTCTTCTTGATGGGGCCGCCGATGGTGCCGCCGAACTGGTTTCTGCGGAACGGGGGCGCGGAAGTTGCCTGGGTCGAAAAATCCGCGGGAGTCCAGGGCGCTATTACGGAGGAACTCGTAGGCCGATCCGTGAAAATCGTTGGTGCCCGATTTGGTCACGCCGACGATGGCGCCGCCGTTGCCCGAATACTCCGCACTATAAGTGCCGGTCAGCGTTTGAAACTCGGAAATGGCGTCGATACCGAGCGTAGTGCCGGTTACGTCGCCTCCGGCGTTCCGTTGCCACCAGTTCAGCATGTCTTCGCCATCCAGCATATTGGCGTAGCCTTCCGGGCGTGTACCCGAGATGGAGTAAGCGTTCGCGACCGAAGTCAGTGCGCTCGATCCGCCCTGCGGATAACTCAGCACGCCGGGCGCGAGCAGAATCAGCTGTTCCCAGTCGCGGCCGTTCAGCGGCAAGTTCGCGCATCTGAGTCTGATTGACCAGCGAAGAGACCGCGGCTGTGGTGGTCTCCACCTGCGAGACCTCGGCCGAAACGCTCACCGTTTCGGTAGATTGGCCCACCGTCAACTGAAAGTCCACGACCGGCGCCGCGCCGACCGCCAGGGTAAACCCGGTGCGCGCCGCGTTCTGAAAGCCGGTCTTCGAGACTGTGATGTCGTAGGCACCGATGGCCAGGTCCGGCAAAGCATAACGCCCCTGGTCGTCGGTACTTGTCGTTTGCGACGCCGACGTCTCCCTATTCTTGATCGAGACGGTCGCGCCGGGCACCGCTGCACTGGAAGCGTCGGTCACGCGGCCCGATACAGATGCGGTTGCCGCCTGTCCGAACAGAAATGTTGGAGTTACAGCAGTGTACAGGCAAAAGACACTGCCTAAGAAAAGAACTGCCTGGTTCCGAAAGCCCCTCATCGTGGTTCCCCTTTGTACAGACTTTGTACTACCCTTGGAACGTCAAAGACCCGTGTAATGAAACATACACCAGATCGCCGTCATTGCCTAGATTGATGCAGTGATATATGCAATCAGCGCGGGTGATATACGCCTTGCATGGGAAAACAGGGAACGGAAAACGGCACTTGCAAACGCGCTAGTGTGTCGATCTAGGCTGCGGAACTGACTTTGCCCCACAGTTTCTGTCGAGGCTAGACTGGCGCCGTCGGATAGCGCACGAAGCTTCAGCCAACAGAACTCGGGGTACACCGGGCCGAAACCCGCGAAGGTCCCGAAACCGCAATCGGTGCCCGCAATCACGTGCTCGCGCCCCACCACGCCGGCGTAGCGGACGATCCGCTGTGACACCAATTCCGGATGCTCGATAAAGTTGGAGCTGGACGCGATGACGCCAGGCACCAGGACCTTGTCATCGGGAAGCTTCTGCTGCGACCATACCTCCCATTCGTGGTCATGGCGAGGATTCGCTCCCTCCAGAAGCAGCGCCTGTGGCTTAGCCTTGAGGACAATTGGAAGAATCTTCGCCAACGGCAAATCGTGCGTGTGCGGGCCCTGATAGTTACCCCAGCAGACATGCATGCGGACCCGGTCCGCCGGAACATTCGCCAGTGCGTGATTCAAAGCCTCCACTTGAACCGCGGCGGCTCGCAAGAATTCATCATCCGTCATATCGCGAAATCTGCTGTGCCGCCCCATGGCTAAATCCGGGCAATCCACCTGCAACAGCAATCCGGAATTGACGATCGTTTCATATTCCGACTGCATCGCGTCCGCCAGCGCTTGCATGTAGGCGGCGTGTGTCGGATAGTATTCGTTCGGCTGGAAGACCGCGATGGTCCCCGGTGATACGGCGTTCATGAAGCCTTCGGTGGCTTTCACCTGTGCCAGGCCGTCTTTCATTCGCGCGATGTCGGCCTTTAGCGGTTCCATATCTTTCACCGCGATCGGGCCTTTGCAGACAGGCCGCTGATATTTGGCCGATGCGCCGGCGGAAACCAATTGATCGCGGTAGCCGGGAAAATCTTCGAGATCCTGCGGCGTCGGCCGGGCCGAATCGCCCGAGAAGCCGGTGAGCCGATGGCGGATGTAGGTGGCATAGCTGATCTTGCCCATCTCTCCGTCGCTCACGATATCGACACCAGACTCCACCTGCTTCCGCAGCGCGTCCAGCACCCCCGCCCGTATGGCCTGATCGAACTTCGCGGGATCGTAATTCTCCCCTCGATCTTGCGCGAAAAGGTAATCGACAACCTCCTGCGGACGGGGCAAGCTGCCGACGTGGGTAGTTAGAATGCGATCGGTACTCATTTTCATTTGTAGGTTAGCTCCAGGGCATCTTTGAGTTTCCCGCATTTGGTCCCGGGCGGGCGGGAGACCGCGAAATCAGATTGGCGGGATCACTTCCTATGATAATGGTTCCAAACTGCGTGAAGCGCGTGACAATATTAGGTGGAGGGGTGTCCCTCCGGAGAATCGAAGTGAAATCCAGAATCTTTGGCGGCCTGACCATGGCCTTGGGACTTGTTGCCGCCGCCCTCCCTGTTTTCGCCCACCACTCGTTCGCGGCCGAGTTTGACGGGAACAAAAGGATCACACTCAACGGCGTCGTTACCAAAGTGGATTGGGTGAATCCACACGCCTACATATATGTGGACGTCAAGGGCGACGATGGCAGCGTGGTGAATTGGGCTATCGAAACTGGCGCGCCTAACATACTGTACCGTCAAGGCTGGCGCAAGGATGACCTCAAAGCCGGGGACACCGTCACCCTCGAGGCCTTCGTGGCGAAAGACGGATCGCATACCGGTGCCGCGCGAACCGTAAAATTGCCAGACGGACGAAGCCTCTTCGCCGGCACTCCAAACAGCACCCCGGATCAGAAGTAAGCAAGTGGGACTGGCGCGAATTCTGGGGCTGACCGCACGGTCGAGACCTCCAGTCTCCTCCAATAGCCCCCGATCCGTCCGCAAGCTGGTTTCACTTTGTCATACCTTATTGTCGGAACGCGGTCGCGTTGCCGGCTCTCATTTAGCAACCGAAGCTCTGGAGATCTATCAATCCCTGGAACAGCCAGGCTGGAGAACGTTTCATGAAGTTTTGAACCGGGACTTTTCTCCCAACCCGGATGAGGTCGGCAAGGCCGCCGATGCCTATCGCAAGAACCCCTCCCCGGATAACCTCCTCCACTTGCAGCGCGTTGTGGAACCGCCTCGGCAAGAACTATTTCGCCGATTGAATCTGGCGCCCGAGGGAACCCGCGCGTTAGTCCGCATGCGTAGCCAGGTGCTGCGCGAGATCGATGGCGGTGCCAAGTTGGAGACGCTCGCTGCCGATCTGGGTCATTTGCTGACTTCCTGGTTCAACCGCGGCTTTCTTACGCTGCAACGAATCGACTGGCATTCCCCCGCGGCAGTCCTGCAGAAGTTAATCGACTACGAGGCGGTGCATCAGATCCAGGGATGGCATGATCTTCGCCGCCGCCTGGAAGCCGACCGGCGCTGCTATGCGTTTTTTCATTCTGCCCTAGGCGACGAACCGCTGATTTTTATTGAAGTAGCGCTAACGCGCGGGATGAGCGATCGAGTGCATCCCTTGCTCGACCCCGACTCGCCCGTGAGCGACCCCCAAGCGGCCGATAGCGCGATTTTTTACTCAATCACCAACTGCCAGGAAGGGCTGCGCGGAGTGCCGTTCGGCAGTTTGTTGATCAAACAAGTGGTCGAGGATCTGAAGAAGAGCTTGCCCCGAATACGGACTTTTGCGACGCTCTCGCCCATTCCCGGTTTCCGAAAATGGCTGGCCGCCTCGGGCATCGGGCTGGACCCGGACAAATTAGACGTGCAAATGAGACGGCGTCTGGTACCCCTTTGCGCACACTATCTGGTGCACGAGAAACGCGGTCTGGAACCGCTGGATTCGGTGGCTCGTTTTCATTTGAAGAATGGCGCGCGGCTCGATAGAATCAATTGGCTAGCCGACACCTCGCCGGCCGGCATCCAGCAGTCCGCTGCGCTGATGGCAAATTATGTTTACGATATCGCGGATTTGGAGCGAAATCACGAATTGTATGCGCGATCCGGTCAGGTCGCCTGTTCCCGGCGCGTCCAGCTCCTGGCCAAACAGGTCGCTGCGGAGGATCACTCGAATTGATGGCTACTATCTCGAATTGATGGCTACTAAGAGGATGGTACTATCGACTTTCCCGGGGGCACCAGTCATGCTTCAGGGTGGAATTAGGACTATTGGAGATGAACGATGAAGTATAACGTATCAGGTATTCACCATATCACCGCGTGTGCTGGTGGAGCCCAACAGGACATCGATTTTTTCACGCAGATTGTCGGTCTGCGGATGGTGAAACAGACCGTGCTCATGGACGGCACCATTCCGGTCTACCATCTGTACTACGCGAATGCCAACGCGGAGCCGGGCTCGGTGATGACTACCTTCCCCTACGGCCAGAAGACTGGACGTCAAGGCTCGGGCCAGATCCGCGCCACTGCATATTCGGCGCCGAAGGGCTCGCTGCCATTTTGGAAAGAGCATTTCGATAAGCACAAGATTCAACACGCAGGCATTCAGGAGCGCTTCGGTCAAAAGTACATCCGTTTCCAACATCCCGCTGGATTGGCGTTCGAAATCATCGAGGAAGCGGACGATTCGCGCAAGGGCTGGATAACGGAAGAGATCGGCGCTGGCGAGTCCGTGCGCGGGTTCTATGGAACGGTTCTATCGATGCGCGAAGTGGCCGAAAGCGAGCGATTCTTCACCGAAGCTTTGGGCTTCCGCAAGACCGGCCAGGAAGGCAAGTTTCACCGCTTCGAAGTGGGTACCGGCGGTGCAGGCAAGACTTTGATCTTTGAACACGATCCCGATCGCGCAGCCGGAAGCTGGGGCTTCGGAGCCGGCACGGTGCATCATGTTGCCTTGGCCGTCAACAGCCACGAAGAATTGGAAGAGCAGAAAGCTATTTACGAAGAGCTGGGATTCACCGACGCATCCGACATCAAGGATCGCTATTACTTCTATTCGATGTACACCCGGTCGCCCGGCGGCATTCTCGTCGAGTGCGCGTGCAGCCAGGCGGGCGGCTTCTACCGCGACGAGGACGAAGCTCATTTAGGATCGAAGCTTCATCTGCCGCCGTGGTGGGAACATCGCACGCAGGAAATGCTGGCGCAGTTGGAACCGATTCACGCTCCCGAGTCGGCGCGGACCGTGCGGGCCTAGAGGCTGCATTGAGACCGCTCGCGATTCGGAAAGTATTGTGTCTAGCTGCCGGGCTATGTTCGATAGCCCCATGGGCAAGGGCGCAGTTCGGGCCGCCGCACGATCCGAAAGACGACAAACCCGCGCCGTTCAAGCGTACGACCGACGGCAAGCCCGACCTCAGCGGTCAGTGGCTGGCTGACACGCTCGCGCCATGGGACGTGGAGGACCACGAGGCAGTCTACGGTATACCCGCCGGTAAAGGCGTGGTCGTGGATCCGTCCGACCACAAAATCCCCTACCAGTCCTGGGCTCTGGCGAAAAGAGCCGAGTTATTCAAAGACGCTTCCAACGACCCTCAGGCCCATTGTCATTTGCCCGGCGTACCGCGCGCGGTCTACACCCCGTTTCCGTGGCAAGTGGTCCAAAAGCCCGGCTTGGTGGTTTTCCTGTACGAATACCCGCATGGCATTCGGATCGTTCATACCGACGGATCGCATCAGCATCCCCAAGGGCGCGACGTCCTGAACACCTGGATGGGCGATTCGGTTGGCCATTGGGACGGTGACACACTGGTGGTGGACGTAAACGGCTTCAACGACCAGACCTGGCTGGACATGGCTGCCAATTTCCATAGCGACCAGCTCCACGTTGTCGAACGCTACACCCTGATCAACCCTAAAAACATCCAGTACGAAGCGACTCTCGATGATTCTAAGGTTTACACCAAGCCGTGGACAATGAAGTTCACAATTCGCGCGCAAAAAGAGGGTACGGACATCATGGAATTCGAGTGCAACGAAGGCGAACGGGACCTCCAGCACTACGTGAAGTGAGAAATTCATCCATTGAGGGCATAGATCCTATCTCATGAAGCACAGCGAACATCGCATCCTGACCACCCACGTTGGAAGTCTTGTGCGGCCCAAAGAACTCCTAGATCTCGCGCCGCCCGGGCAAGAGCCAAAAGACCTGGCGCAGTACAACACTGTTCTTTCTCAGCAGACCTTAGAGGTTGTCCGCAAGCAGGCCGAAGTCGGAATCGATATCGTTAGCGACGGCGAATATGGGAAGCAAAGCTGGTCGAACTACATTTTGAAGCGCATCAGCGGATTCGAAATCCGCCCTGACCAATTGCGCCCCGTAGTTTGGCTCGGCCGCGACCGGGAGCGGTTCGCCGAAGCTATCTTCCAGGATTTTCCCCGGCTTGCGGCTGGGACCATCACCGAGGCTTGCATCGGGCCTGTCCGGTATCTGGATCACACCGCCATCGACCGCGCACTCGGGAATTTCAAAGCGGCTTTGCAGCAGGTCAAGGTTGAAGAAGCCTTCTTTACTGCCGTGGCGCCGGCCAGCACCGCTTACGACGGGGTCAACGAGTATTACCCGAACGAACACGATTACGTCTACGCGATCGCCGACGCGCTTCGCGAAGAATATCGCGCCATTTACGACGCTGGCGTCCTGCTCCAGGTGGACGATGCAGTGCTGGCCAACATGTACGACCACCTGGTGCAGCAGAGTCCCGAAAAATATCCTGAGTGGGCCAACCTGCGCGTTGAGGCCCTGAACCACGCCCTCACGGGAATCCCGGAAGACCGCGTTCGATATCACGTGTGCTTCGGAAGCTGGCACGTGCCGCATGTCGCCGATGCGCCGCTGGAAGAAATTGTCGACTTGATTCTCAAGGTGCGAGCCGGAGCCTATTCCATCGAAGCAGCGAATGTTCGCCATGAACATGAGTGGCGCATCTGGGAGAACAAGAAACTGCCCGCGGGCAAAATTCTGATTCCTGGAATCATCAGCCACCACACCGTGACGGTGGAACATCCCCAATTGGTTGCCGACCGCATTGTCCGTTATGCTGATTTAGTGGGGCGCGAGAATGTGATCGCGGGCAGCGACTGCGGATTTGCGCAATCCGACGCGATTCAGCGAGTTCATCCGAGTGTGATGTGGGCAAAGTTTGAAAGCCTGGTGGAAGGCGCGCGCCTGGCCTCAACGAAGTTGTGGTGATTGCGTTATGTATCGCAAGGTCCGCTGGTTACCGCTAGTTTTTCTCCTCTGCGGGAGCTCGGCGGAATCTGCGCCTCCTACGCCTGCCTCGCTTGGAATTGACAGCCCCGTCGCGGACGCGGCTATGAACGGCGATCGCTCGGCTGTTCGATTGCTCCTGCAGAAGAAGGCCGACGTTAACGCACCGCAGGCCGATGGCGCCACGGCGTTGCAATGGGCGGCTTACCGCGATGATCTTGAACTTGCCGACCTACTGATCTCGGCCGGCGCAAATCCGAAAATTCCCAATCGTGAGGGCGCCACGGCCATGCAACTGGCCACGCTGCATGGTAGCGTCGCGATGATGGAGAAGCTCCTGAACGCGGGGGCGGATGTGAACGAGCGCGGTGTGAACGGCGAGACGCTGCTCATGTTCGCGGCCAGGAATGGCAGCCTCGAAGGGCTGAATCTCCTGCTCAAGCGCGGCGTCGACGTAAATGCCAAGGAGTCCCTGCGCGGCACCACTGCTCTGATGTGGGCCGTGGAACAGAAACATACGGACGCGGTAAAGCTGCTGATCGCGCATGGCGCCGATGTCAATGTTGCATCGGGCCCGGATTCCAAGGGCGGGACAGCCTACCTGGCGCCCAACGTCCAACAGCGCGCGGAGCAGGAAGTGTTTTTCCGGCAGCGGCGGGCGCAGGCTAAAGCGGCCACGGCTGCTGCCGATACTAGGGATCCCGCCAAGGATCAAGCTGCTGCTGATGCGGCCGCGGCTGCTGCTGCTTTCGGTGTGGTTAGGAATACCAAGGGCGGAGGGTTGACCTCCCTCGTCCTGGCGGCCCGCGAAGACTCCCTGGAATGCGCCCAGATTCTGATCGCGGCCGGCGCCGTCGTGAACCAAACCACGCGATATGGATGGACAGCGCTGCTGACCGCCGTCCAAAACAAGCATTACAAACTCGGGGCTTATTTGCTGGATCACGGCGCCGACCCGAACATCGCCAATCACGGAGGGTGGACACCGCTTTACATCGCTGTCGATAATCGCAACATTGAGGGCGGCGACTATCCGGTGCGCCAGCCTGACATGGATCATTTGGACTTCATCAAACTGCTCCTCAACCATGGCGCCAACGTCAATGCGCGAATCTGCGGCGTGGATTCTACACCGCAACGCTGCAAAGGCGACAGCACCGAAACGCGCACTATCTTCACGATGCAGTGGCTTTACGAAGACGGCGCTACCCCGTTCCTGCGGGCTGCGCAATCCGGTGACGTGACTGTAATGAAGCTGCTTCTGGAGCACGGAGCAGATCCCAAAATTGCTACCTCGAACGGTGATACCGCTTTGATGGTCGCGGCCGGCATCGGCTGGGTAGACGGCGTGACGTTCGAGTGGTCCCCAGCCGAGAATCTGGAAGCGGTGAAGATGTGCCTTGATCTCGGCATTGATCCAAACATCGCCGATGGCGATGGACGAACGGCGCTCCATGGCGCGGCGCACAAGGGGCGCAACGACGTGGTTCGGCTTCTTGTAGATCGTGGCGCCAAACTAGACCCCCGCGATAAGGGCAGCCGCGATACCTTCACCGGCGCGTTGCAGGGCCACACTTGGATGCCCATCGATTACTCGCGAGGCCTGGTTCGAGTGGGCGTCCAGTCCGCCATCGCTCATCCGGACACCGAAGCGCTCTTGAAGATGCTAATGGAAGAGCGCGGCATTCCCGTTCCGCCGCCGACCAACGCTTCCATCTGCCTCACTGACGTTTGCAAGGGGCCGGGCGACGACGCGCCCCCAAAGTGACGCGATAGTCGCCTACTTCCCAGCCTGACCGCAGAACTTGGCAATGTAGTCCGTTTGCAAGTATTCGCGGACCGGCAGCATGTACAGCTCCTTGCGCCGCTCCTCCAAGCCGGAAGGATCATCCACCGGATAAAGCACGGGCTTACCCTCCTCGCACTTCACCGCCGCCCCCCAATGCTGGGGTTTGCCGAGACCCATTTGGACGCGGTCATACAGATATGCGTAATCGGACATGGACGCATTGCCATCCTTGGCAGCTTTCTCCAGCGCGGGGAGCAGCCGTCGCTGGATCTCAGGCGTCTGGTGCTGCACCAATAGCCAGAAGTTGTGCGCCGCATCTTTGCCTGCCAAGGAGCTGGTCACCCAACCATAGCGATCGAAGATGCGCAGCACCTCGGTCCGATTCTTCGCATCTACCGCATCGGCTCGTTTTAAATTGAACGCCAAGCGCGCGTTCTGGTCCTCCGTAACCATACTGCGCAAGCGCCGGCGCAAGGCGCGGATTTCCGCTGGATATTCCGGCTCGGGCAAGCGCTTGGCGAGCGTTACGACGCTGCCGTCGGGGATGCGCTCCAGGCGCCAGGGGCGCAGGCCCTCTGTCTCGAGCATCGCCTCGTTATGATCTTTCAGGGTCATCACAAAGTGGTCATCAGAGATCGTCAGTTCCAGCCGTCCTGCGTTCGATGCCGCTTTCCCGATCTGAAGGGTCACTCGGTCCGGCGTGATTTTCGTGACATCGCCGTCTTGGTCGATTGTCAGATGCTTGGGTCTCGTCAACAAGCCCGTGAAGTTCCCGTTTTCGGCCGTTAGTACCAGTTTGAATATGGCTTGGCCGTTAGACTTGAAAACCCAAGTGCCGCCGAAATCGGAGGTTTGCTGCGCCAGGCACATGCCCGCCGCGACCAAAAGCAGCATCGTCAAGCGGCCGCAATCGACATTCATGCCGCGCCGATAATATCACAGCCGCTTCACCCGCATTGATCGGCCCTATCACAGGAACCAGGGCACAATGCATGCACTCAAGGGCATCTGCGTACGTTTTGCTCGACCCCGGTTCATGCCCAGAAAGCCTCGTCATGCAAGGTGCAGCACCGCCTGGCGCTATTTGACACCACTGTTCCCCTGACGATAGACTGTTCGCGTGCATGCAATTGGTCCAGTAAATGCATGCACTGCGATCGGGGCTCGATGAAGTGGCGGAACATGACGAATATCGATCTTAGACTCCTCACGATAGTCAACGAACTCAATAAGACACGTAGCGTCTCGCAAGCAGCCGAAAACTTAGAGCTGAGCCAATCCGCCGTCAGTATGAGTCTTGCCAGGCTACGGAAGCACTTCAAGGATCCGCTCTTCGTTAGGACTCCGGATGGCATGGAGCCGACGCCGCAGATGACCGAACTGATCGAGTTGCTGGAGAAGGCGGAGGGTTTGCTTGAGACCGCGCTGGTGCACCGCATTGCCTTTCACCCTTCCACGTCGGATCGCGCGTTCCGGCTTGGGGCGACCGATATCACCAGAGTCACCATACTGCCGGCGCTCATGAAGCGTTTGCACGCGACAGCTCGAGGCGTCGGTATTGAACTGCAGGACATATCGGAAGAGACTCCCCGGCTCCTGCACGCCGGACGTCTGGATTTAGCCATAGGGTACATGCCGTCTACGGGCTCGGGATTCTGCCAGCAGAGGCTATTTAAGGACCGCTTCGTTTGTGCCGTACGCACGAATCATTCGCGAATCGAGCAAACCGTGAGTTTGGAGCAATTCGAGAGCGAACCCCACGTCGTGCTTACAATGCCCGGCAGCGGTATCGAGGTCGTGGAGAAGGCGCTGGAGACTAATCGAATCCACCGCAAGGTGCGCTTGCGCCTGCCCGGGTGCTTCGGAATATCAAGCATGATTACCGGCGCCGATTGCCTGGCCATTGTTCCCGAACAACTTGGGAAATTGATTGCCAGTGCCGGGCGGATCAAGCTTCTGCCCCTCCCGTTCGCCCTCCCGCCTTACTATGTGATGCAACATTGGCACGAGCGATACACGCAAGACCCGGCGAGCAAGTGGATTCGCTCCGTCATCGCGGAGCTGTTTCGGGAAAAAGGCCTCGCCACCAGCGATGGGGACCCGGCCGTTAGTTAACACGAGCAGAAAAAATCACGGGGAATGATACCTTGGGTCAACCGGACGTTATCGACTTAAACGGCGATCAAGAGTATGCTTGCAATGCAGGAAAAACCGCAGGCTGAAACTTTAACAGGAGAAATTAGAGTGGGTAATGAATCTTTGCAGGATTTACTTCAAGCCGCGGGGAACCCGGCGGACATGCTCCGCAATTCGAAAGTAGGAGCTTACGTCTATCCGGTGGTTCCTTCTGAGTTTACGAACTGGCGCGACGAGCAACGCGCCTGGCGGGAGACCTGCGTTCTTTTCGATCAGACGCATCACATGGTGGAGCAATATGTGGAGGGGCCCGACGCGCTCAAGCTGCTCTCGCATCTTGGGACCAACAGTTTTGCCAGTTTCCCTACCAACAAAGCCAAGCAGTTCGCTCCCTGCAGCTACGACGGTTATGTAATCGGCGACGGCATTCTGTTTCGTCCCGAGGAGAACAAGTTCACTTTCGTCGGACGCGCTCCAGCCGCGAATTGGATCCAATTTCACGCCGAGACCGGCGGGTACGATGTCACGACTGCAAAAGACGACCGATCGCCGTCTCGCCCGGGCGGGAAGCCGGTGCTGCGGAAGCACTACCGCTATCAGATCCAAGGACCGAAAGCGCAGCAGGTCATCGAGAAATTAAATGGCGGCCCCTATCAGGACATTAAGTTCTTCAACGTGGGCGTCATCAAGATCGCGGGACGAACGGTGGCTGCGTTGCGCCACGGCATGGCCGGCGCGCCGGGTCTGGAAGTTTGGGGACCGTATGAGCAAGGCGAGGAGGTTCGAGCCGCGATCCTCGATGCCGGCAAGGACTTTGGCCTGGCGCAGGTTGGAGCGAGAGCTTACTCGAGCAATGCACTCGAATCAGGCTGGATTCCGTCTCCGCTTCCTGCCGTTTACTCCGGAGAAAAGATGAAGCCCTACCGGCAATGGCTGCCTGCCTCGAGCTATGAAGGCAAGGGCGGTTCTCTGGGTGGAAGTTTCTATTCCAACAACATTGAAGATTATTACGTGACGCCCTACGAAATGGGCTACGGCTCATTTGTGAAGTTCGACCACGACTTCATCGGGGCGGAGGCTCTGAAGAAGCTGGCCGACAAGCCGCACCGCAGGAAAGTGACGTACGCCTGGAACAAAGAGGACCTCGGCAAGGTTTTCCTTTCGATGTTCGAGCGTGACAACTACAAGTACATCGATTTTCCGAACGCGAATTATACGTCGGCAACCTATGACAAGGTGATGCATGGTGACGAGGCCGTCGGCCTGTCGATGTTCAGCGGCTATAGTTTCAACGAGCGGGCCATGTTGTCGCTCGGCATTGCAGACCCCGATATCGAGATCGGGCACGAGGTCACGCTGATCTGGGGCGAAGAGGGCGGAGGGTCCGAGAAGACGACGGTGGAACGCCACAAACAAACAAAAATCCGGGCGATCGTCAGTCCCGCTCCTTACTCTGAAGTGGTTCGCACCAGCTACGCCGAGGGTTGGCGAACCGCCGCCCAGAAAGTATAGTCGAAATCTCGAGCCTCTCAGGACCGAGGGCAAAGGTTTTGCCTCCGCTGCCAGTTGATTTGGAGCTTAGGTTAGGCGAACTATGGAGCACGACGGAAACCCGCAGCCGTTAAACCCCGTAAGCATGAGGAAACGGATGCCCAGAACATCCGAGCAACGTTGGTACCTGCTGCAACGTGAATTCCGCCGGGCAGTCTGGGCCGAATACCCGAACCCAGGGCGAAAAGGCTGCCCTGGCACAGACGCCCTGCGTGATCTTGCGGAGCGCGTTGCGCGTCAGGATCTGCAAGGCGATCCCCGGTGGAAGCACGCCATCCAATGCGGGCCTTGCTACGAGAAATACATCGCTCTAAAAGACCTCTGCGCTGCAGCGCCCCAATCCACGTCTCGACAGGCTCAGCGCGATCAAACGCTGAGCCCCGAGTAGGATCAAAAGATCAACTGTCGGGCGAACTTGCTCTTATGCATGGCACACTTGACAGCGATTACTTTATGTCATAAAGTTCTTGTTGTAACAACGCTCTATGACTGTGGGTGACCTGTTCTTCCCCATGTCGGTTCTCTTCGTCCTAACCCTGTCTGTCTGTATCGCGCTATCCGCATCGCGGCGCCGGCGGGAGGCCACTAGCCGGTTGGGACGGCTGCTCGGTGGGTTTGTCGTATCTTACACCATCGCTCTGATCAGCGTCGCACTGCTGACGCCACGGCGATTTTACGATCCTGGCACGCGCCGCTGCTTCGACGATTGGTGCGTGGCGGCAATGGAAGCGAAAGTCGCGGACGGCTCGACCGGCGTGCCTTGTCAGGGATACCCCGCTGCACGCAGTGGGATTGCGACCATTGAGGTTTCGAGCGACGCGAAACGGGTCCGCCAGCGCGCGCCCGACGCCCGAGCGGAGTTGGAAGACCTACAAGGCAGGCGCTACCAACCCTGCGCCGCCCCGCTAACGAAGGGAAGTGGGCCGGCCCGATTGCTCTCAGACGAACTCGGGCCAGGCGAGTCGTTTGCAGTGCTACTACCATTTCGGCCGCCGGGAGACACGACGCCAGCGGGCTTGGTCCTGCACCATGGCGACTTCCCTGGGGTCGTCATCGTAGGAGCGGATCAAAGCCTGCTACACCCACCTGCGCTGCAGCGCGTCGCCGTGGAACAACCGCGCTGAGCGGCGCCGCTCATTAGAAGATCAGCTTCAACGCGAACTGGATGTGGCGCATGTTCGACATGAACATCGTGATTTACCCGGCAACTGGTTCGCCGTAACAACTTCCTGTCCCGTGGCACTGAACCCCTGCTGAAACACGGAGGTGTCCGGCAGACCCCAGTTGGCGTGATTGAAGATGTTGAAGAATTCGGCGCGAAAACTGCAGACTGAAGCGCGCCGACAGTTTGGCATTCTTGAAGGCCGAAAAATCGATGTTCCAAAAGCCTGGCCCTACCAGGTTGTCTCGGCCCATATTGCCGAATTGTCCGGGCGGAGGTATCGTGAATGCCGCTGGATTAAATCACTGATTTAGCGTTCCGGGTGGTGATGTTGCGAGTGTTGAATCCGGGGTTCAAATTGGGCCAATGGTCCGCGAACGGGTTACCCGTGCCGGCCTGATCGAAGCCGTCTCCTATGGCGATCGGAGTGCAAGAACGCACCGGTCGCGATTCCGGAGAGTTGTAGGGATTCTATCATGGGCGTCCCCCCTTCCAGGCCGTAGGTGCTCGAGCTGTCGTCGTGAAAAAGAGAATTCTGAATCTGGCAGTTATGTTGGCAGCTCTTTTTTGCAGCTGCTTCAAGCGTAGCGGGTCGCCGGCAACACCGCTACGCCGTTCAAATGGACCTTAGAACAACAGCTTCAGGGCAAACTGGATCTGCCGCGAAGAAGTCGTGGTGTATGTAATCTGCCCGAACGTCGAGTTGGGAATGCCGGTACCGTTCGGACCCTGCGCGAAGACTTCGCCGTTAGGCAAACCAAAATTTGGATGGTTGACAATGTTGAAGAACTCCGCGCGGAACTGAAGGCGGTAGTTTTCGTGAATCCGAGTGTCCTTCAGCAACGCAAAGTCCAGATCCACGAGACCCGGGCCCGACAAATAGTCTCTCTGAAGATTGCCGAGCGTGCCTACCGCCGGCACCGAGAAGGCCGCCGGATTGCCGTACTCGTTGACGTTGCCGAGAATCGGGTTGACGCCCGAAATGATGTTGGGCCGCTCTTGGCCGCTTTGTCCGTTTCCGGCTTGATCCCAAGCAAGCGCCAGGTTCCAGGGCGCGCCGCTGGAGTACGTAAAGTTGCCGCTCAGTTGCCACCCGCTTACCAGCACGTTGCCTTTAAAGGGAAATGAGTAGACGCTGCTGTATTTCACAAATTGCGACCGGTCAAACTGGCAGCGGCCTTTGTCGTAGTTGCCGCTCAGTGGATCAACCCAGGGCGCACCGCCCTCCAGGCCGGAGGTGCCGGAGGTGTTATCGATACACTTGGACCAGGTGTAGGAAAGCTGCCCTTGTATATTGTGAGAGAACCGCCGGTTCAGCCCGACCTGCAGGGAGTTATAGTGCGAATCCCCCACTGGGGCCTCGCTGCTGAGAGCACCAAGAGCGGGATTCTCACGCGGGTTACTCACGATCGTTCCAGACGGCGATAAAGTACCAAAGGTTTCGACGCCATTCACGTCGACAGGCTCCACGGGATTGATGTCGCGGCCTTCATACAAGTGCAGGCCCCGGGAGCCAACGTAGCCCACAGTCAAAGTGGTGTTTTCAAACAATTCGCGTTGGATGTTCATATTCCACTGGTACATATGCGGCGAATCGTGGATGTTGTAATCGATACCAACGATCTCGGATGGAATGTTATAGCCGGTCGAGAATGCGTTAGGGAACGGGGGGAAAAATTCGAAGGCCAGCTCGTACGGCTTATTGAAGTAATAACCGGAAGCGTAGGTGCGGGCGCGAATGGGATCGTAGAAAATTCCGGCGCCGATGCGAATCGAGGTCTTGTGATCTTTGAACGGATCAAACGCCAAGCCGATTCGCGGATCCCAGTTCTTGGTCGAGGGGTTTGACGCGAAAACGTGCGTAACAGGAACGAAGGTTCCAAACGGAGGATTGAGTATGGCGTTGAGTGGTTGCTCGTGGGTCGTAGGATTGGTGATGAACTCATACCGGACACCAAAGTTGACCGTCAACCTGGAAGTGGCCTTCCACTCATCCTGAGCGTATCCGTCGACCTCAATTTCGCGGAAGTCGCGAGTGGAGTCCGTATAGGGGGGGATGGGGCCAATAAAAAGAAGCGGGACCCCCTCCAGAAAGCTAGGGATACTGGGAAATGTATAGGACCCGCCCCACCATCCGTCTTGCGTGAAGTTGCTTTGTACCCGGCTGAGTAGTCCGCCGAACTTGAAGCTGTGAGACCCCTTGTTCCAGATCACGTCGTCGGCCACGGGGAATTTGTTTTGCACTTGGCTCAGCGGAGCGAAAATGCTGGTGCCGAGCGCGGAAAGACCCGGGACGCTGACTCCGCCGTTTTGGTGCCCGCTGGCGTAGAAATTGAGCGACGGCGTTGGATCCAGATTAACTTGATTGTCAGCCTCCTTGGTTCGCGTGAAGCTGAAGCGCGCCAAGTTCACTAGGTTAGGAGAAATTATATGCCGCCACTCCACGGTGGCGAAGTGGTTGCCCGTTATGCCCTGTTCTGGCCAGCGGGGCGGTAGCGGCGAACCAAGGAAAGGCAAAACGGTGCTGGCGCCGTCGTGCACGTAGCGCACAAAGAACGAATTCTTTTCGTCCTTTATGTAATCGATACGAGTCAAAAGGTAATTTTCGTCGCCGGTCTGGCTCGCAACCTCCGGGACCTCCAGGATGCCAGTCGATGATACTTCCGTTGTAGCGGGATAAAGAGCCAGGATCGGCGCCACCGAGGCACTGACTCCGACGTTCGCCAATCCGCCCGAACAAGCCAGATTCGGAGCCAGGTTGCACGGCACCAGCCCCTTGTGTAGATTGGCATCGGGGATAAACGAGGGGACGGTTGAGCCCTCCGATTTCCTCAACTCCTCGTCGTTGAAGAAGAAAAACAGTTTGTCCTTCTTGATGGGCCCGCCGATGCTGCCGCCAAACTGATTTTGGCGAAAAGCAGGTACGGTCGAACCGTCAAAGAAGTTGCGCGCGTCCAAGTCGCTGTTGCGGAAGAATTCGTACGCGGAGCCGTGAAAGCTGTTGGTGCCGGATTTGCTGGCCGTATTCACCACCGCGCCATTGCCGCCGAATTGAGCGCTGTACGTGTTGGTGAGTACAGAGAATTCCGCGATGGCCTCAATACCGAGGGTAGTGCCCAACACGCCTGAACCCGACCCGTGGGCCCAGAAGCCTTGAATGTCGACGTCGTCCAGAAGATACGCCTGGCCTTCCGCCCTTGCGCCCGAAACGCTGAAGTTAGCCTCCAGGCCGTACAGCAAGTTCGCGCCCCCGGCAGGGGCTCCGACCCCGTTCCCCGTTGTGATTCCTGGCGCCAGCGCGATGAGATCCGTAAAATTGCGGCCGTTCAACGGCAGGTCCGCAATTTGTTTCTGTTCGACCACCGAGGACACAGTAGATGACACGACGTCCACCTGGGACGCCTGCGCTTCAACGGTCACCGTTTGCTGCTGCTGGCCGGGCGAAAGCGCAACGTCGACGACCAACTGGCTGCCGACAATGGTCGTAATGCCCTTGCGGATTACGGTCTGAAATCCCGCGGCCGATGCCTGCACTTCATAGTTGCCCGGGATCAAATCCACCACCGTGTAGCGGCCCTGCGAATCGGTTGTCACGGTCTGCCTGACGCCTGTCTCAACATTTGTAACTTGCACCGACGCGCCGGGCACAACCGCCCCTGACGCATCTGTTACGGTGCCTAACAGCGTGGCGTTGGCTCCCTGTCCATATACCAGGTTCGGCAGAGTGAACAACGCAAGCAGCAGGCCGAAAACTATTGTGGTGAAAACGCACTTGCTACGAAGTGGTTTTAGAAGAGCGGCCGCCCCGAGGACCGCAAAAGTCGCGAGGACGAGCATTCGCCCGCGATGGTACGACTGTGTCAGCATACTAGGCCAACCTCCCGCTATAAAGCGTCTACCTGGTGCAAAAGCGGGCCGCAACCCCTACACGCGACCGTTTGCATGCATACCGAAGGAGTATATATGTGACAACCGTGTTAGTCGAGGGGGTGAAGCTGATATTGCGCATCAGCGATGCTGATAAGCCCTGCTCATCAAGCAGTTTCAACGCGCTGTGGATGGGCGAACTGACGGCGGCAACTCGATCAACCTGGCGCCGGCCACGTCGGGGGGAAGCTCCGAATTCCTGAGGGCGTCTTCGAGATTCCGCCGCGCCACGCGCGCATGCTCGCGGGTGAGTAATTCGGCGCGCATCCCATCACGATTCAGGATGGCATCTACGATCTCGCAATGCTGGTCCGCGCAAATCAGGAAAAGCTCCCACAGATCGCTTGAAACGTACTGCCGCTTCAAGAACGCGCTAGGAGAGGCAAACGGGAGCGAACAGGCTTGCTGGATCGCACGGCGCAACATGCGGCTGTGCGACAAATCGATCAAACTGGAGTGAAAACGCGCGTTAAGATCGATGTAAAGATTGAACGTTTCCATCGTCAGTTTCTTATGGCGCCGCACCAGACTCAGGATTTCGTGGCTGGTCGTCTGCAGGGCACTTAGCTCGCTTACGTGCTTAAAACGCTGCGCCGCAAGTTTCGCTGCCGCGCCTTCCAGCAAGCCCCGCAGTTCGATGGCGTCGTAAATGTCCTCAGTCGAAAATCTTTGAACCACGAATCCGCGCGTGGGACGAATCTCGAGAAAGCCCTCGTGAGCCAAACGCTCTAAGGCAAGGTGGAGCGGAATACGGGAAACCTTCAGCTCGGCGGCTAGCGGTACTTCCCGAATGCGCTCGCCGGGCCGGAAGTGGCCTTGAACCAACATTTCGCGAAGGGAGAGCACGGCTCGAGCGGTTTGCGATGACGCTTTCGACTCAACCCCTTTTGACCCAACCCCAGGTGTTTTCGAAGTCTGCTTTACACGTTGCATTCGGCGACCCCTTGTATTATATTCGTTCGTGGAAATGCATGCATTCAACTCACTAGGTTGCATGCAGAAAGCCCTTGTTAAACGCATGCATTATCTCGATCATAAGACCACTGCTTTCGCCTGCTTCGCCGTACTTTCTCTCTCTGGCTCAATCTGGGCCCAGGCGCCGAACCCCAACGCTCTGACGGCTCCCGCAGGCTCGCAGCAAGGGGATCTCTCAGCGCCAACAGCCTCGAAGCCTGGAGCCGCAAACCCCGCATGGCCGCCTGACGGCCCAACACCTAAGACCCCGGACGGCAAGCCGGACCTTTCGGGCGCCTGGGCGCCGAATGCGATCCGCCAAAACGTCAACTTAGTGGCCACCGGAGTTCAAGTCCCTTTTCAGCCCTGGGCTGAGAAAGTGTACAACGAACACAAGGAAAACATCTCCAAGGACGATCCCGAGGCTCGCTGCCTGCCTCCTGGCGTACCGCGCATGACCACCACTCCCTATCCGTTCCGGATCATGCAGACGCCCGGTCTTACCCTCATCGTTTATGAAGGCGGGGCGCATGTGTGGCGGCAGATTTTCACCGATGGACGCCCGCATTCGGCGGATCCGAATCCCTCCTGGCTTGGAGAATCCATTGGCCATTGGGAAGGCGATACTTTTGTCATCGACACCATTGGGCAAAATGGCAAAACCTGGCTCGACGAGGAGGGCCTGCCGACCACCGAATCCTTGCACGTCATCGAGAAATTCCGCCGGCCTGATTTCGGTCACCTGGAAATTGAAAACACCATCGACGACCCTAAGGCTTACACCAAGCCATGGTCTTTCACCACTCATCCAGTCATGCTGAAGGGCGAATTGATGGAGTACATTTGCCAGGAAAACAACAAGGATCTGGAGCACCTGGTCGGGAAGTAACCTGACTTAGGATGAGTCTCGTTAGTCGCCTGCTTGGCCGCCTGTGGCGGCTGCCCGTCCCCCTCACTCGCAACCTCGCGAACGAACCACTCCGAATTCCGATGCGCGACGGTCTGGAGTTATTAGCGGACCGCTACTATTCGCGCCACGACCTGACACAGCCGACCGTGCTCATTCGGAGCTGTTACGGACGAGGGACTTTATTCAAACTTATCGCCGTCCTATTCGCGGAGCGCGGAATGCAGGTGGTGGTTCAAAGCTGCCGTGGCACGGGTGGATCGCAAGGGACCTTCCGGCCGTTCTTCGACGAGCAGAACGACGGCGAGGACACCGTCGAATGGATCGCCCGTCAGCCCTGGTTCACGGGAGATCTCGCGCTTTGGGGCGTCAGCTATCTGGGCAATACGGCTTGGGCCGTGGCAAATTCGAGCGCCAGGAATAGAGTAAAGGCGATTGGCCTTCACGTGACGCTCACCAACTTTCGAGATCGCACGTATGCTTTTGATGGATTCACGCTAGAGTCTTGCATCGGCTGGACACTCACCATGCTCAATGTTCTTCAGACTAGCGGGATGAGCGTCCTGAGCGCCATGCTCAACGCGCGAAAAACGAGAGCCCTCATACAGCCGGCTATCGACACTATTCCGTTGCGTAAGGCAGACCGCGTTCTTACACCCCAAGGGGTCTCCTGGTGGCAGGATTGGATGGATCACGCCGAACCCAAGGACCCCTGGTGGGACGCAGTGGATTATGGCCAGGCGGCCGCGAGCATTCCTCCCACCGTGATGACGGCCGGCTGGTATGACATCTTCCTGCCTTGGCAACTCAGAGATTTCATGGCCGCACAACGCGCTGGGCGGGACGTTCGCATCATCATCGGTCCTTGGATGCATGCGGCGCCTGCTGGAGCTGCGGAATCGCTTCGCCAGAGTATTGCCTTGTTTCAGGAGCGATTCGGAATTGGATCCCATAAATCGCGCCAGGCTGCATCACGGCCGCGCGTTCGACTTTTCATGCTGGGAGCCGATGAATGGCGCGAATATCCATCCTGGCCCATTCCGAACACCGTTGATCGGACTTATTACCTCCAGGCCGATGGCGTGCTCGCTTCCAGCCCGCCGGCCTCGGAGAACACCAGCACATTCGATTATGATCCGTCTCACCCTACGCCCTCGTTTTATGGGGCCACCCTAGAAGGCCGAAGTGGTTCGGGCGACATGGCCGAGTTGGAGCGCCGATCCGACGTACTGATCTTCAGCACTGAACCGTTGACAGCGGATCTGGACGTGATTGGTCCAATTTACGGCGAAATATTTCTTCGGTCAAATACGGAGCATACGGATCTCTATTTGTGCTTGTGCGACGTGACGCCAAGCTCCGTTTCCACCAATGTCTGCGATGGTTATATACGATTGCGACCCGAACTAGCGGCCGCCGGACGAGCAATGGCTGAAGGCGCGGATTCGCGCCAGGTGCGCGTCGAGTTTTGGCCTACTGCTTATCGATTTCGCCGCGGACATCGTATCCGCGCTATCGTCTCGAGCGGAGCCCACCCGCGCTATGCACGCAATCCCGGGAGCGGTGAACCGTTAGGTGACGCGTGCACCATGGTTATCGCCCATCAAGAGATTCTGCAAGGTCCCCAGCATCCGTCAGCGATAATTTTCCAGGTAGAACAGGCTGGTTGAGACGCTATTTTTGGGGCGGAGCCAGCTCTTTCATCTTGCGTTGAAACTCCGGGTACATGGTCTCGGCGCCGCCTAAAGTTGCAGCCAACGGGATTTTGTATTTTGCCGCAAATTCCTCGACGAATGGATTTTGCCCAGGCAGGAAATTGGGGACCAAGCCGCGCGGCTGGTTCGCAATCTCCACCACCGATTCGCATGGATACAACCAATTCTGTCCCTCTTCGCTGATGCGCCGAAAAACTTGGGTTCTCACAAACGGCTCGGTCAGAGTCGCCGGATCGGTTACTTCGCTCACATGCACCATGAAATCGCCGTGCCGCATGAAGTGCTCTATCAAAGTCGCCTGATCGCTTTCGGGAAGACCGTTGCGTCTTAAGAATCCGGGCTTCAGGTGAGTTGTATAAACCGTCAGTGTGTTGCCTTCCCACTTGCCGGTGGAGAAGCCCATCCAAGTATGCGCGGCGGCCTCGGGAGGATGCGGCCGATCATCCATCCAGATCGTACGATTTTGTTCATACGTGCTGATGTACATCCGGATGTCCTGTAACTTTTGCGCCTGATTATCCCGCTCTTCCCAGATCCGCAGGTTGAGAGGGCCTCCCAAGAGATACGGAGCAACGTGAACCTGGCACTGATGTTCCGGAACCGTAACCCGCGAGGGGCTCCACGCGAGGCCAACGGCACGCGCTGCTTCGTTGATCGGAACACCCAGGAAGTCCGCGATTGCGGGGTTCCCAATATTCTCTTCATGCGGCGCGGGCGACCAGGCGCCGCTGAGATCGATGCCCGGCTGCGCGCTGAACGAACCAGAAAATTGGGCGATCGCTCCCGGCGAATGAGCCAAACCCGCAAGTATCAAAATCAAGTACGAACTTTGCCTCATGGTGCGAACCTCATTTGCTCGCCGAAGCTTTCAGGCTTCGATAAATGGAAGCTACAAAATTGTCGGCGGTTCCCGGGCCGTCCTTTGCGCTCCAGCGGGCGTCGTAGTCCTTCGTGAAACCCGCGCTCTTCACCTGCTCGAGTGTCATGCCTTTCTTGATGCCGTTTTGAACCCGATCGCGAACGATGGTCACCATATCGCGGTATTCCACCACGTCGAACTCATCGCAGATGCGCCCGTGACCGGGAATAATGTACGTTCCGCCTTCCTCTTCGTGCTTGGGAATGGCGATATCGATGATGTTATTCAGCGCATCGATCTCGCCTTGAATACTCCCACCGCGTTCCACATCGATGAACGGATAGCTGAGGGTGTTGAACACATCGCCGGTCGCCACCACGTCGGAACGGCGAAAGATCACCAGGCTATCGCCATCAGTATGTGCCGCGGGCTGCCAACGAACTTCCACCGGCTCTTCGTTAAAGAAGACTTCCTTCTGGCCGGACACGTAGGTGTCCGTCGGCCAGGCTCCGGCCGGCGCGGCCGCCTTTTGGCCTGTGGGAGCGCTCAAGCGGTCCAGAACATTTTCGTGCGCAATGATCTGCGCTCCCGTCCCGGCATCGGCTATATCGCCGGTGACGTTTGCGCCCGTGATAGTCACTCCGATTTTGCGCAAGGCCTCGTTGCCACCGGTCTGGTCCGGATGCACGCAGGTGCTAATGATGTATTGCAGCGGCTTGTCCGACAACTTGCGAATCGCGGCGATCAGTTTATCGGAGTTTTGCGTTAATCCGGTATCTACCACCAGAACTCCGGTGTCGCCGATCTGGACTGCGACGTTCCCGCCCAGTCCGTTGATCATATAGACGTTGCCCTGAACGTGGATGGTGGTGAGGTCGCCATCGACGCGATAATCGTCCCACGGGGCCTGGTTCTTCTGCGCGAATACAATCCCCGCAATCGCGAAGATTCCGACCGCGGCCGCGCCGCTCGCTAAAGTTAGTTTGGCCATCGACTCTGTTTCAACCAGCCGTTGACCATTCTACTTAATGTGTTCCCTCAGCGTGTGTTCCCTCAACGCCGCCCAGGCTTCGCAACAGCGCGACGGTACTGTCATGCGGGACCGGCAGGCCAAAGCTGTCTTTGCCCATGGCGATGTCGAGCGGCGTAAAGCCTGCCTTGGATTTGGCATCGAGCTTCGCGCCGTGCTCCACCAGAAATTTGGTCAAGAGGTCGGAGCCCCGGTTCGCGGCTCCATGCAGCGCAGTCTCATCCCGCTTGTTGGTCGTACTCAGATCGAGCCCCTGATCCATGCACAGCTGCAGCGCTTCCAGAGCTTCGGCTTCCGTGCCTTGCGTTTGTTTGTCGCGATACCCGATGCCGGCGGCGAAGAGCAACGCGTTGTTGCCGTCCTTAGTAAGAAGCTTCGGATCGGCTCCGGCTTGAAGCAAAACTAGCATGGTGGCCGTGTCGCCAGACCGGGCGGCCCGCATGAACGGCGTCGTACCTTCGTCGAGGGCCACATCGCCATAATCCATTCCACTCCGTCCCGGCAGGTTATGTGTCAGCGCCGCATTGGGCTTCGCGCCGTGAGCCAGAATCGCCTTGATCAGTTCCATGCTCGGCAGCGGATCTTGCCCTTTGCGCATCGGCAAAGCAGACCAGTCCTCGTTGCGCATGTCGATGGCTGCATACAGCGCGGCGCGTCCTTTGACATCTGTCACGTTCGGGTCCGCGCCCCGGTCCAGCAGGAACTTGGCGAACGTGTACTGCTTGTTCATAATCGATACCACCAGCCCGCTGGTGGAGTCGACGTCGGTTTGATTGATATCGACACCGTGATCGAGCATTGTCTTAGCGGTCTCGATATCGCCTTCGCGCGCTGCAAATAAAAAGGCCGTCAAACCGCCGCGAGAGATGGGAGAGATCGATGAAGCGGTACTCAGTTTGGGAATCTTTGTTTCGCGGAACGAAGATACCACCTTCCAGTCGGCGCCGTGTTGCAAAAGCAGACCAACAACCTCGGCATGGCGTTCGGCCGCGGCCCACATTAATGCAGTCTGGCCGCGATATGCCTCTTTGGCGTTTACGTCCGCGCCATGATCCACCAGAACCTTTACGGCGTCCAAGTTCCCCGCCCGCGCCGACGTCATCAGAACAGTCTCTCCATCGGCGGTGGTGCGCGTGTTCGGATCGGCGCCGGCCTTCAACAGTTGTTCGATGATGGTGGCATTGCCTAACGCCGCGACCTCGGACAGCGGCGTCGCGCCATATTGGTTGACCGCCTTTGCATCCGCGCCCGCCTTGAGCAGCAGGCCGACCGTTTCAGAATCGTTCCAGTGCGCCGCCCAGTGGAGAGCCGTTGTTCCGTCCGGCTGCGCGGCGTTTACCACCGCATGCTGCTTAAGCAGCGCCTGAAGAGCCGCTGAGTCACGGTTCTGTACTGCATCGGCGACAGGGCTGTTCGCGGCGAACGCCGCAAAACCCGACAACAACAGAATGCCAAGTGTCTTCATTGCCGTCTCCTCATCACAACTCGGTCAACATCCCGGTGCTGTCTCCCACCCGGTCCTGTGGCACGCCGGCCTTATCCAAGATGGTCAGCAGCAGGTTCGACATCGGTGTGCCGTCGGGATATTTCAAGTGGCGGCCACCTTTCATCCGCCCGGCCGCTCCGCCGGCCACGAACACGGGTAGCGGCGCGTGATTATGCACGTTGCTGTTACTCATGCCGCTTCCAAAAAGGATCAGCGAATGATCCAACAGATTGCCATCGCCATCTGGCGTCGCCTTCAACTTGGCCAAGAAGTATGCCACCAAGCTCACATGGTACGTGTTGATCTTGGTCAGATTCTCCAAGCGGTCAGGATTGTTCTGATGGTGCGAGGCGGGATGAAAACCTTCCGAAATTCCGAGCATCGGGAACGTACGATAGCTCACTTCGCGGGCCATCATGAATGTCGAGATTCGCGTGATGTTGGCCTGGAACGCCAGGGTCATCAGATCGAACATGAGCTTGGTATGCTCCTGGTGATCGTCGGGAATCCCAGTGGGAGACGCGGGCACGGCCAGCGTGGAGTTGGCGTTCTGTTTTTCAGAAAGTTGAATGCGCCGCTCGATCTCGCGAACCGTGTCGAGGTAGTCGGCGATTCGATTGCGGTCGCCCGCGCCCAGGTTCCCTTCCAAATGCCTGACCTGCCCCATCACGGCATCCAGGATGCTGCGCTGCTCATCGATCCGCGTCAAGCGTTCCTGGGCGTTCGCGCCGTCGCCAAACAACCGGGTGAAGACCACTCGCGGATTGATCTCCATCGGCAGCGGCGTCGTCGGGGTGCGCCACGAGATGGTGTTCATATACGCGCAACTGAAGCCCACATCGCACGACCCCACCAGCCCGCTGAAATCCTCCGTCGCTAGTTCCAACGACGGCAGCGGCGTTTGCTGGCCAATCTTCTGCGCCGCGATCTGATCGATCGTCACGCCAGCCTGGATATCGGCGCCGTCGGTTCGCCTGGGATGCACGCCGTTCAAGAAAACCGCTGGAGATCGCGTATGATCGCCGCCATTGTCTCCTGGTCCGCCGGGCGCCGCCATCTTGTGTGCCAGATTCGTCACCACGACGATCTGGTCTTTGAACGGCTCGACGGGCGCCAACGTCCGCGACACCTTGAAGTCCGCGCCCTCCGCCGCTGGAGTCCAGTTGGCCATCACTGCGCCGTGAGGGATGAAACACAGGCCCAGTCGGATTTCGGGATTGGCCGCGGTCCTCGCCAGCGGCGTCTGTGCGGGCACCATGGAATCCAGCAGTGGAAGAGACAGCGCCGTTCCCAAGCCCCGCAACACCGTTCTGCGCGACATATGCTTCTTGGTAATGAACTTCATGCTGGGTCTCCTTATCGGGAACTATCGGGTGCCGGAATAGCCGTCTTGATCTTCATTTCAAAAGGAACGCTCTCCACCACGCCCAGCACCAACGAGGACATGCGAAGATCGTGCTCGCTCGCATCGTGCACGATTTTGCGAACGGCGGGCATATCGTAATACTCCAGGCCGCGGCCTAGTGCGTATGTCAGAAGCTTCTCGGTCATCACGCCTGCAAACACGTTCTGATTGCCGGCCAGCATCTGGCGCAGATCCACGGGGCCGCCTACCTTCGCTCCGTTGTAGAGCGTGCCTGAGGGATCGATCGGCGAGCCGTCGTCCACGGTGCGCCACTGCCCGACACCATCGAAATTCTCCAGTGCGAATCCGATCGGGTCCATCACCTTATGGCAGCCCGCGCAAACCGGATCGGCGCGATGCTGCTCCATGCGTTCGCGCAGCGACAGCGGTTTGCCATCTCCATTTTCTTTGAGCGGGGGGACATTGGGCGGCGGCGGAGTGGGCGGAATTCCGAGGAGGTTCGTCAGAATCCACTTGCCGCGTTGCACCGGCGAGGTTCGATTGGGGTAGGAGGTGACGGTAAGAATGCTGCCTTGCCCGAGCAAGCCTCGTCGATCTTCGGATGCGAGCGACACGCGGCGGAACTGGCTTCCGTACACGTTTGGTATGCCATAGTGGCGAGCCAAACGCTCATTGACAAATGTGTAATCCGCGTTCAGCAGGTCCATCACGCTGCGGTCTTCGCGAACAATACTCTGGAAGAAAAGCTTGGTTTCCTCCCGCATGGCCTGGCGCAGATTGTCGTCGAAATCTGGAAAAATCTGCGGATCGGGCGACGAGTTCTTCAGGTTGCGCAGGAAAAGCCACTGCTCAGCAAAATTGTCCACCAGAGCATCCGCGCGTGAATCGGCCAGCATCCGCATTACTTGCTGTTTCAGCACCGCGTGTTGGTGCAATTTCCCGTCGCTTGCCAGCTTCAACAGTTCGTCATCCGGAGGACTGCTCCACAAGAAGAACGACAGGCGCGAAGCGAGCGCAACATCGCCGATCTGATAGGCGGCGTCTTGGGATAAACCGCTGGGGTCGGGCTCAAAGCGAAACAGGAACTCGGGACTCGCCAGGATGAATTGAAGGGCCGCTTCGATTCCAGCCTCGAAATTGCCGTTGCTGTTGCGGCGGCGCTGATAAAAGCTGAGCGGTGTCTCCAGGTCGCTGTCTCTCAGAGGCCGTCGATAAGCCTGGCGCAGCAGCGTGGAGATGATTTTGCGCGCGCAGGGCAGTTCATCTTTTTCGCTTTGCGGCGCGCAAATGAAAACCTTTGCACGCGACGGCGTATGACCGGGCCCCGTTGGATCGTACGGCCCATCAACCGTGAGCCTATCCACCGAAGGATCGCCCATAATGTCCAACCCGTCGATTGTCGTACGGAGGAACGGCTTAATCAGATCGTCCTTCTCGGCATGGCTTCTTAGAACGGTGGACGCGGTGATGACATGCGGGCCGGCTTTCAGCGGCATCCGAACGGTCAGCTGCTTGTCGAGATCGGTGCCGAATGTGCCGGGATTCGCGGTCATCTTCAGGAACTCATCGTGTCCTCCGGCCGTTACCAGCCGCACCTGATTTCCGTCCATGCTGATCTCGATCTGATGGGCATCCTCCATGCCACGCATCAGGTCGAAGGTGTTACGCCACAATCGCAGCTTGATCGTATATTCAGCGTCCAGCGGAGCGTCGTAGTGCACCAGAATGCCGCCACGCGTTCCGAGCGGCAACCCCTCGATGTGCTGATCCTGGGAAAGATCGGGTCGAACGCGGAAGGTGGCAGTCGCCGGGGTGATATTCATGTTGCCGACCGCTTGGCGGCTAATGTTCCAGGATGCCGATAAGTACCGCTCCATCAGAGATGGCGACATCCGGAGAACGTCGGCGATATTGTCAAAACCGCTGCTCTCGTCATCGGGAGGCAACAGAGCGGTCGCATCCACATCCAATGCAAGCAGATCGTGGACCGCGTTGGCATATTCGGAGCGGTTCAGCCGGTGCATGGCCGCGTGTCCCGGATTGGGCTTCGCTGCGGCAGCTCGATCGACGGTATTCTCCAGAAAGGCGGCTAAATCATTGAGTGACGCCGCGTCCGGGCGAGGCATTCCCTGCGGCGGCATGGATCCCGTGCGCAGCTTTCGAATCACCTTTTCCCAGGTTTCGGCCTCTGCAGGCACTTTGGCCAGATCCGCATCCTGCAACGAAAGTCCGCCTGTACGCAGCTTCGCACTATGACACGTAACACAATATTTGTTCAGCAGGGCTGTTCGGGCGGCGGGAGAGTCCTGCTGGGCGAAAGCGCCAGCCGGTATACAAGCTACAAATGCCGCACACAACAGCAGGTAGCGAACTCGGAGTTTCAACGCGGTCCCTCTTCCGGAAGACACTTTGATTGTATCCGTTGAGTTGCATGCAAGTCGATAGGCCGTCTTGATGCGGCGTATCAGTACTACTGATTTGGGCTGGATTTGGGTGTCAGAACTCAAGCCGAGCTTGGAATGCAATCATTCGCGGTGAACTGTCGCCGCCTAACCCGACGCCGAGCAGGCCCGTCGGCGGCGCAGTGGTGTAGCTGAGAGCTCCGAATCCGGTCTGGGTGGAAGGTTTACCGGGAATTCCCGCATAAACCACATTGGGAAGGCCGAAATTCGGATGATTGAAGACGTTGAAGAACTGACCGTCGATGCGCAGCTTCACATGTTCTGACAGTTGGAACCACTTCGTGAGATAGAGATCGCCCCAGACGAAATCGGGACCGCGCAATGCGTTTCGGCCTAGATTGCCGAACTGGCAGTTGGCCGGGTTGTCGCCGCCGGCACAAGCGCCTGTGCTCGGATCAACCGTGGAAACGAATGCGTTCGGATTGAGCCACTGGATTGTTCCGGGTTGCGTGATCCCAGGGATAGAATTGTGTTCGTATATGGGCACACCAGGGACTACGCTCGCATATTGCGGACCGCTGCCCTGGATGATGCCATTTCCGTTCGCCGAGAACGGTGCGCTCAAGACCGAGAATGGCAATCCACTATGCCAAAAAGCGGTCCCCGAGACCTGCCATCCGTTCACCGCCCTTGCCAGCAGGGGATTGCGGGCTTTGATCGGCAACTGATAAACGTATTGCGCGGTCAAGTTGTCTCGAACGTCGTAATCACAAGGTCCGTATTGGCGGCCGAGTTCGCCGGGCAGCGGGGAAAGATTCGCGCCCGCGGCGAATGGAAGGAATCCACCGTTGGAAACCGTGTCCATGCAGTGGCTCCAAGTGTAATTGACCAGGACTTGAATACCGTGCGCCAGCCGCTTGTCCGCCGTTAACTGGAGGCCATTATAGTGGCTGTTCGCGCCGGTGTTCAGCTGCGTGACAGGCCCAAAGCGCGGATCCACGGGCTGGCCGTAGGGGAACGGCGCAAAGCACCCGGGGCACACCGTTTGATAACCGTTCACCTGCGTTTCGTAGGGCTGATTTACGGCGCGCGTACCTACATACTGAGCCCGCAAATTGAGCGCATTGCCGATTTGTTGTTCCAAGCCAAAGCTCCACTGCATGAAGTAAGGCGCACGTAGCTTGCCGTCTGGAACCGCAGCCATCGAAATCGGGGGAAGACAGGAGCTTCGATTGGCCAGTGGCGAAGCGCATGAAAGTTCGCCCTGAGCGAAGCCTGCGCTGAACAGCTGATTTGCCGCCACCGTCGCGCCGACGGCGCTGTTTGGGGCTCCTGGTGCGATCGCTGTCCCGCCTACCGAGCCCAGAAGTCCGCCTTGAAAAGTCTTCGAGTACGGTGGGTTCACGCCCACCAGATCGGCCACACTGCCCGGAAGAATGTCGCTGAACAGGCCAAACCCAGTGCGCAGAACCGTGTGCGGCGCGATCTGCCATGCAATCGCGGTTCTGGGTTGCAGGATCGCCAAGGGCGTTGACGCGAACACGTTCGCAAGATGAGTCTGAATCACCGCATCGAGTGGTTGATTCACATCGTGCGAGATGGAGTCGAAGGAGCCCGCCAATCGCGCCAGGGCGTCGTGCGGATTCAGCGGGTTCGAATTGTAGGTATCGCGGATGCCGTACGTCCAGGTGAGCGTGCGCGTTAGCTTCCAGGTGTCCTGCGCATAAAAGTCCAGATTGAGGAAGTTGTAAGGCTGCGAATTGGCAAGCGGGAAAGTTTCTGAAGCCGTGGATGCGATGCCATAGACAAACTGAGGCAGGGTGGAATAGGTCACCAGAGGGACCACACCTTCGCCGAAATCATAGTCGTTGAGGCGGAAAATTCGGCTGTTGGTTCCGAAGCGGAATTCGTGCGAGCCAACGGTCCAGGCCAGGTTGTCGTTGATGAAGAAGCGCGCCGCGCGCCGTCCTTGCACCCACGTATTGTCGAGCCCTCCCAGTGGCGTGAACGGAGTATTCGAGCCGCTGCCCTCCAGCACGATTGGAAATGCTGCGAGCGTTTTTTCGAAGTCGGCTGGTCCGAACAAGCTTGCATACCAGGAGAACGCGGGATTGAAGTAGTTCACCAGGTGTCCGGAAAATACGTGCGTGTAGCCGGACGCGAAGGAGTACAGCGGCTGCGGAGAGATGGCGTTGAAGATGGGATTGATTGGATCGGTGTAGGCGGCCTGTAGTCCCGTGTCGGACTGAAAGCGGATCCAGGCCATGTTCTTCGTGTCGATGTTGTAATCGATGCGAGCCGTTTGCACCTGCTCGCGATCGTCACTCGAATGGGAAACGCTTTGGCGGTTCGCGCATCCGTTTCCATTGGGTGGATTGCCGCCCGCGGCGGAACCATTGCTATTGAACGGGCACCCAAGTACAGCGAGAGGCGTGCCCCCGGTATTGCCGTACAGCGCGAACAGCTTCTGGTAGAAGGGCACAAGTTGGGGCGCGGGCTGATACGTCGATCCGGTGATGGTGTCCAGGCCGCCGCGCGGCAATTGATCGAGAACATAATTTTGAAACGCGGGTGTAGGCACGGTGGTGGCCGTGACAATCGGAAGCGCGATCCGTACCCATTCGGAATCGAAGAAGAAAAACAGTTTGTCGTGAACTATGGGACCTCCCAGGCTTCCCCCGAAGTGATTCACCGTGGAGCGCGGCTTGTGATTTCCAAGCGTGGCGTTGGTAAAGAAATCAGCGGCGTTCAGCTTGGAGCCGTTCCACAGCTCGTACAAATTTCCGTGAAATCGATTGGTGCCGGATTTCGTGACGTAGTTGACCTGCGAGGCGCCATACCGCCCTTGATCCACCGCATAGGAAACCGTGTTGACCGTCACCTCAGCGATCGAATTCAGCCCCAGGACCAGATTGGTGGAAAGGCCGCTGTTCAGGTTCGTCAGCGGGTCGTTGGTCTCCAGGCCATCAACAATATAGCCGTTCGAAAGCGACGGTAAACCATTGAACTGAACGTTGCCATAGCCATTCGTCCCGCCGACGAAATCATTTCCACTGCCGGCTGTGTTGATGAGCGCTCCTGCGGCGAACTGGACCGGATACGTCATGTCGCCACCCGGATTCGGAAGATCTTCGAGCGCACGTGCGCTCAGCGTGGTCGAAGTGTTGGGGTTGTCGGGGTTGATCAGTGGCGCTTGTTCTTGAACCAAGACGCTTGCGCTTGCCGATGCGATGTTCAACCTAAAATCCAAGGTTTGCTTTTGCCCGAGCTGCGCCGACACAGACTTGTTTTGTTGCGGTTCGAAACGGTCTGCCTCCGCCTTCACCGAGTACCTGCCGGGCTGGAGCTGCGGAAAACTAAAACGTCCGGCGTCGTCGGTTTTTACCGATCGTTTCAGGCCATTCTCCACGTTCGTGACGGTCACCGTAGCCCCCGAGATCGGCGCGTCTGCTGGATCGGCAACCGATCCGACGATGGCGCTTGTCGTTTCGCCCTGACCTTGCGCGAACTTAACGAAGATCAAGACGATGGCCGCGGCCCACGTCCAATGCCCACAGCGAAGCAGCACTTAGCTACTTTACTACAGATATCAGACATTAGTAAACCATAGTTAATATGAACCGCCAATCGCCATGAATACAAGGAAAAGATGCGGTAAAATTAAGCCCGACCATGCGAACCACCCATTACTCAGTCGCGTTTGCGATTTTCGTCTTGGCCAGCGGGACTCTCGCCGCCGAGCCGGCCGCCGGCCCCGTGGTCGGCATTTTGAACTACATTCATGCCGTGGATAACCTGGACGCAACGCTCGCCTTTTACAACGACGTCTTCGGGCTCAAAGGCGAACCGCGGCCATTTCTCAATCCCGGCGTTCCGGCGCTGACCAATTCGCCCGGCGTCTCGCTACGCCTTGCAGTTTTGAAACTGCCGAATGCCAGCTTCGGCTTCGAACTGACGCAATTTTCGGGCGTGGATCGTCATCCGGGCCGCGCTAAGCACACCGATCCAGGCGCAGGCTTGCTTGCTCTGCGTGTGAAGGACATGGCGCCGGTGCTCGCCGCGATCAAGAAGAGAAATGACCCGATTGTCACCTCGTCGGGCGCGCCCGTCACTATTCCGACTCCCCGCGGCGACATTCATTCGATGGTGGTGCAAGACCCGGACGGTTACTTCGTTGAGATTTCCCAATCCGCGCCGCCCGCCGGAGTTACGTCCGAGGGGAACGTTTACGAGGTCTCCGTTGGTTTGACCATCGCCGACCGCGAGAACACGCTCAAGTTCTATCGTGACCTGCTGGGATTCGATCTCAAGGGCAAGCCCGACTTCTCAAGCGACCCCGTAATCGCAGACATGGTGGGCGCGCCTGGCGTCCAATCCCGCGAAATGGTCGCGACCATTCCCGGAACGAAATCCGTCTGGGCGTTTTACGACTACAAGGGCGTCGCGCGAAAACCGTTTCACTTGCTCGTTACCGATCCCGGCGCTCCGGCTGTAGCGTTGCGCGTGCAGGATCTCGATGGCCTTTTGAAGCGCATGCGCGCGGCCGGCGTCCCAGTGACGTCGTTGCACGGCGAGGTTGTTCAGTTCAGTCCAACCATTCGCAATATTTTTGTCGAAGATCCCAATGGACTAAACATCGAGCTGTTCGAATCCAAGCAATAGCAGCCTCACTTCTTCGGCAGCGCGAACACCACATATGCATTCGGCGATGGACCGGCGGGTGGCGGCTGTCGCGGGCCTCCCAGGCTCATGCCATTTCCGGCTGCCACACAGAAAGCAATGTACTCGCGCCCGCCAATTTCGTAGACCGCGGGGACGCCATCGGAACCAGTGGGCAGCTCGTACTCCCAGAGAACTTTGCCCGTGTCCTCGTCGTAAGCCCGAACTTTGTGATCGGAAGCCGTGGCGGCGAAGATCAGACCGCCCGCCGTCACCACCGGTCCTCCGCGCGGAGCGTTGGCCCCGGTGTCTTTATGGCCCTCCTTCTCCAGCGCCAGCACGCCGCCGTTGGGAACCTGCCATCGGATGGTTCCGGTGTTGAGATCGTAGGCGGTCAGGTTAGACCAGGGCGGCCCCATCGCGGAAAGGCCGCCGCTTTGCACGATGAAGTTTACCGGTGCATCGTAGTGAATGAAGCCGTCGGCCGGGGACGCGGCCGCCACGGTGGGCGCCGCTGGTGCAGGTGCAGCGGATGCTGCGGCGGGTGGCCCTCCCGGCGGTCCGCCTCGTCCCCCACGGCCTTGCCCTGGCAGTTGTAACTTGTCGAACGTGGGAAGTTCTTTCGTGATGACGTACAAGAATCCCTTGGTTGGATTCACGGCCACCATCCCGAAGTTGGCGCCGCCATTGTGACCCGGAGCTGAAATCGATCCGCGCAAACTCGGCGGCGTAAACAATCCTTCGTTGCGCGAATTCATCAACAGTTCGCGAATCGTCGCCTGCTCGGCTTCCGTAGCGAAAGGATTGATGTCCTTTTCGGTGAACGACTGGCGGGCGAACGGCGGGGGCTTGGTGGGGAAAGGTTGGGTGGGTGAACTAAATTCGCCGGCAACGTCGGATTGCGGCACTGGACGCTCCTCGATGGGCCACAACGGCTCGCCGGTCACTCGATCGAAAACGTAAAGGAAACCAAACTTGGTGGCCTGCGCCACCGCGTCCACATTCTTGCCATTGTGCTTGACGGTGAGCAGTTTGGGTGCGACCGGAAGATCATAATCCCACAGATCATGATGGACCAACTGATAGTGCCACAGCCGCTTGCCAGTGCGGGCATCCAGCGCGAGCAGCGAATTCCCGAACAGGTCGTTGCCCTTACGATTGGCGCCGTAAAAATCATACCGAGCAGTGCCCAGCGGGAAATAAGCGATGCCGCGCTTCTCGTCGATAGTCATCTCACTCCAGTTGTGAACGCCACCCTCCGTTTTCCAGGCATCCGGAGGCCATGTGTCGTATCCGAAGTCACCGGGGCGCGGGACCACATGGAAGGTCCACATCAGCTTGCCGGTGACGACATCGTAGGCGTGAATGTCGGCGGGCGTGGATTCGTAACTGTAGGCACCGGCGGGCAGCGGTGTGATTATCAGATTTCCGAAGATGCGGCCAGGATTGCTGGTTTGAAGCGGACGGCCTGGGTCGCGATCGAGTCCGACTCGTAAATCCGTGCGGCCGTTGTCCCCGAAACTATTGATGGTTTGGCCGGTGCGGGCGTCGATCGCCGTGAGGAATCCGGCGTTGATAAAGAAAAGGCGCCGGTCCGATCTGTCGTCGTTTTCCCAATAGTTCATGCCCCGGGCCCCGACACCGCCCTTGTTGGGATGAGACCACAACTGCTTTCCGGTGACGGCATCCAGCGCCACCACGGAATTACTCTGCGCCAATACATACATGACACCGTCAACGATCAGAGGATTGAAAGTGTATACTCCCGGTCCGGCTTCGTACGTCCAGGCAACTTCGAGTTGTTTGACGTTCGATTTGTTGATCTGCTTGAGGGATGAGTATTGCGAAGAATCCGCGCCGCCCAGGTATTGGCCCCATGTAGCGAAAGACCGGTCGGCCGCCGATAGGAGCGTTCCACATACGCAGAGGAATATTGGGAGCATCAAACTACGTGGTGATTTCGTCATCGGGGACCCTCCACTAGGATCGGAATTCTGTCGAAAATGATTGTAGCCTAGTTCCATGCGATTCAGAATGTCCTTCTGCCTTTTGATCGTCCTTGCGCTCGTCGGCGCCGCCGGGGCTCAGCAGCCTTCCGCTCAGCCGTCCGCGCCACCACTGATGGCGTGCGGCGTCCACGGTGATATCGAAGTCCTTTGCGGAACACGCTCGCCCGAAGACCTGGAACTGACGCCGGATGGCAAGTACTTAATCGCGACCCAGTTTGTCAATCTGGGCCGCAACGCCTCCGCGGGCTTCGGCATGGCGCTCTACGATCTCGCTAAGAAGACGTTTACCAAAATGGCCGTGACCGATGAACCGGATAAATCCTGGGGCGATCCCGCGTGTCCCGGTCCTATCGACGACGAGCTGGTCTCGCACGGCGAGTCCCTTGCGAAACGAAGCAACGGCACCTGGGCGCTGTACGTGGTCAACCATGGCGGGCGGCAGTCCATCGAGATGTTCGAAGTGAAGCCGGCAGCAGCGTCCGACGCGAGCAATGGTTGGGCGCTGGTGTGGCACGGCTGCGAAGTGGCTGCCCATGAGTATAACGACGTTGCCATCCTTCCCGACGGCGGCTTTGTCGGCACTTATCCGACGGCACTGTCATCGGGAGGCACCGGAGGTCCGTTCGGCGGTGAAGTGACGGGCTACGTCGCGCGTTGGACTCCTGGCAAGGGCGAGTCCGAAATCATGAACACGCGCATCCGCTATCCGAACGGTGTGGTGGTGAGCCCCGATGGTCGCTTCATGTACGTGAACGAGTTCGCCGGACGCCAAGTGTTTAAGTACGACCTCAAGAACGAGAAAGTAATCGGTTCAGTGAAGGTCGACTTCCTACCCGATAACCTGACTTGGACGAAGAAGGGCCGCATCTTGGCGGCGGGCGTGAAGGGCGCACGCGGCGACTGTCCTGAAGGCAGTGGCAGACCTTGCATCCAAGGCTTCGGAGTTGCCGAGATCGACCCAGCTAAGATGCAAGCTCGCGCTATCTTCGATTCGGCCACCCACGATCCGCTGATTGGCGGTGTTTCGGTGGCATTGGAGGTTGGCAATTCTATTTATCTGGGCGCATTCCAGGGCGATCGCCTGGTTAAGATTCCCTATTCAAAATAGGGTGCCCAAAACAGAGCATGTATCCACTGTTATCGCGGATCTCGAAGGTTCGCAATCCGTCATTCGTGTTGGTCAGTTTCCGGTGCATGGGAATATCTCTGGCAAGGAACTCTTCGTAGAGTGAGTCGGGATCACTAGTGAAAATATAAGCGTCCCAACGAGCCCATTCGTGGCGCGAACAATTCGGCTGGGGATGGATCTCGGACGTAATGTGCTTGAACATGAGCATGACCTGATCGCGTCCGACGATGGCCCAGAAGTTGTCGCCGCGTCCGTCACCTCCCGTGTGCAGGACATTGAACCCCAGCCTGGAGTAGAACTCTACCGTGGCGTCCAGGTCGTCAACGATAAAAAACGGAGTGACGCTGTTCAACACGGCAACCGCCGTCGAAATCGCGTTAGCGGCCGGCATCATTTTGCAGGCGGAGTCAACGCGGCCATGGTGGTCTTATACTGCTCGTCATACTTGTTCAAGACGTCGGAGCCGGGACTCTCGTTGATCTCACCGAGGATATGCGGCCCATCGCCAGTCTTGAACGGAGCCCACGCGGGGAGATCCTTACCATTGGGGTCGCCGGTCTTGGCGAAATTCACCCAATACGAGGAGACCATTTCTGCTTCAGCGCGGTCCTTTTCTGACGCCGCGGCCAGCTTGGGCGAACTGGTATCCGGGATACTGCGAGGCGCGCTGAGATTATCGAACACATACGGGATCTCGGCGGCATGCGTTGCCTTCAGATTACGGACGCCTTCCTCTACCGGCGGCTCGTGCGTGAAGAAGTACCAATAGGCATGTTTCCCGATCGCTGTCTGGCGCTCGGCGAACAGGCGCATGGACCACTCCAGCGTGTCACGGAACTCAACCCTCCCGCCCATGGCCAAATGTTCGTCCTTGTTGGAGCCGACGATCACGTCCACAGGATTCTGCTTGCCTTGAGCAAATGTGATCGACAGATCTTCGGGAACGATCCAGCCGTCGATGACCATGCCCGATCCGCGAAGCGTTTTCATGACTTCCTCGGTGGATCGGCTGCGCAGCTCGGCTAAAGAAGGAAGGGGCGGCGGAGGCTCGGCGTTTTTCTGTGCGGCAGCCGGCCCACCACGGAAGCGCGGCGGACCCTGCTCTGCGCGAGCCAGCGGAACCATGGGACCCATCCCGAGACCCATCCACTGTCCACTCTGAGAAATTGCGCGATGGAACAGACCCTTGGCGACGGGAGATCCAACCAGCGCGGCAACCATAGCAGGCGCCGGCCGACTGGCCAAAAATCGTCACGTTATTTGGGTCGCCGCCGAACGCCGCGATATTGTGCTGTATCCACTGGAGCGCCGCGATGGAATCCCCGAGCGCCTGGTTTCCGGACGCGTTCTTGCCGGATTCCTTGGTCAACTCGGGATGCGAGAAAAATCCGAACGGTCCGAGCCGGTAATTAAAGGTGACCAGAACCACGCCTTTGTGCGCGAGCGCTTCTCCATCGTTGTGCGGGCTGGAGCCTGCGCCTTCCGTGTATGCGCCGCCGTAGATCCAGAACATCACCGGCAGCTTGGCATTCGCACGGTTTGCCGATGTCCAGACGTTCAGGTAAAGGCAGTCCTCGCTCATCTTGGGTGAATCCGGCAGATCAGTGGCGACGTTGTTCGGAACGCGCTTAGGCGCCGGGCCCTGCACACAAACATTGCCGAACGCCTCGGCTTTACGAACGCCCTTCCAGGGCTCGACCGGCTGCGGTTGTTTCCAGCGCAGATCGCCTAGCGGTGGCGCGGCAAACGGAATGCCTTTGAAGGCGCGTACGCCGGAACTAAGCGTAACGCCGGATATCTTGCCGTCGCTGGTCTTGACAGGATCCGAGATCGCGGCCGGCATTCTCAACGGGGAAATCGCGGCGAACGCCAGCGAGACAGCTAACGCGATCCGGGTTTTCATCAATGCTGTTCCTTCTGTCCGTGCCGCCGCCTTGCCGGCCGCCTTGGCAGCCTCCTGCTCACGCTCTGCGCGCGAAGTGCTGATCCAATGAGGAATCATGTTGTTATCTTCGGTGCACGCGTATTCCAAAATCTGGAACCCGTTGTCGAGCTTGAGCGGGAAACGCGCCGTCCAGGAATGGGTAAGCACCACCGGGTCGTCGACCGTGATGCTGTAGATCAGAAAATCTTTGTTCAGGCGCGTGAAAGTCTCAGTCATTTTCATCTGCTCGCTGATCGGAAAACGATTCCCGGCGGGGGAGCCGCCTACGCCGGTATTGGTAGCGGAGGCACCCGGCTTGAAGTTCGTGGTTTCGACAACCAGCGTGTTTCCGTCCCAATGTCCGCGCGAAACGCCCAGCCACTCCTTAATCGCGGGAGATACCGGGGGCGCATTGATCGGGATAATGCGAGACTCGTGAATCATTTCCATGCGGAGAGCAACGTAGCCGGGCGCCTGGACGATTTGCAGCCCGTTGTTATAGCGGAACGGGAACATGGAGGCAGGCAGCCCGCGCGTGATGCAGCGGTCCCAACTGTCGAAGTCGGTATAAGTATCGAAGGTCAATTTCTCACCCGGAAGCGGCCAACTGCTCTTCATCAAGGCGGAGAGCCGCTTGCCTTCGGGGGTCATCTCAGGCAACTTGCCGTCGGGCGGATCCATGATTAAAGACGTCTGACGCTGCGGGGTGAAGTTGTCCATGATGCCGCTGAGAAAAGCGCGGCCGGCTTCGCCGTCCTTCACCACTTGCTTATAGCGATCCGGCTGCTTCGCGGCCCTTTCCTGGACAGCATCAAATTCCGTCGCCGTCAGGAAAGCTTTGTTAGGATCGCAGGGAGTTGATGGCCGAGCGCCAAAAGAAGGGACGCAACGCTGCAGGGACACCGTGCCGACATAGGAGATGGGCCAGATGCCTTGCAGATCCGGATCGCCCCAGGGCGTCTTCGGCTGCACCCAGCCGGGAGGAGTGGCGATGAAAAAGTTGGACTCGGTGGGCGTCGGTCCCGGCTTCACTGGCGCTAACTGCGCGCTGGCCGCGAGGCCGAACACGAACAGAGCGAGATAGCCGCCGATCAGAATTCGAGTTGCTGTACCTTGGATTGCACGCATGGGATCACTCCTGCTACTGGGCATTTACTTACTTGGCATTTCCTTACTACTTCGCGTCGGGGGGCGGGCCCTCTTGGCCCGATGAGCCCAGGAAAATCTTCTTGCCGTCCGGGAATGTGATGTCGCGGCCGTTGGCGCGGTGCGATGCATCTTTGGCCTGGAAACCTTCAAAGATGACTTCCGTTCCAATGGGAATGGAGGCCTTGGTAAAGCCATGGCGGATGAGCGCGTTCGGCGAGCCGCCCTCGATCATCCATTCCGTGGTGGTTCCGTCATCGTTCTTCACGGCGACATGAAACCAGGCGTGTGGATTTACCATCTCAATTTTCACAACGGTGCCTTTCAATTTAACGGGCTTGGTTGTGTCGAATTCGGCGGAGAAAGCGTGATGTGCGAGTAGCGGGAGTGCCGATGCCAGCACTCCAATAGCGGCCAGCGTGAAACCGGTTGTCTTTTTCATGGCACTCTTGATTATATAGGCGATCAGCCCGTGCCATGCAAGCCCGCGAGTTACCAGGTAGCGGGTCCATTTGAGCATCGGTGAGAATTTGGGTAGTGAGCTTCCATGAGAAGGCCGGTCCCTGTCAAGCAAATTCATCACGAGAGAATGGCAGGCTGTGAATGAATTTGCTTACAGGGACCGGCCTTCTCATGGAAGCCCACTACCATTTACCAGCGCTTATGGCAGCGCGAAGCTATAAATCGCGTTGTTCCCGGAGGTAGCTCTCAATTCCGGAACTTCTTTCGACAATTCGGGCACTTTCAAATTGTCGCCCGTCATAACGCAGATGTATTGTTTGCCTTTTGCAGAGTAGGTGATGGTACTGACCGAGACGTTGCCTCCGACGATTGTTTCCCAAAGCTGCTTTCCATTGCCAGCGTCGAAAGCGCGAAACCGGCGGCTCATGTCGCCGTGAAATATCAGACCTCCCGCAGTGGCAAGCATGGCGCCATTGCCGGGAGCGCGTCCCAGGTCGAACCGCAATATTTCGCCGGTGGCCAGATTGATCTTCGCTAGACCGGTGAGCGCATTGGGGTCAGAACCGGGGCGCGGGATCACGCTCCAGCTTCCCCGCCCCGCCGGTCCATCCAATGTGAGATCGCGGCAGTTATCAATATAGGAAACGTAGAGTGAGTTGGTGTCCAGATCGTAGGCAGTGGGCCAGTAGCTGCGCGTGTTCCAGTAGCAGACGACATGTCGCTCGCCTGGTTTCTGAAATACCAGATTCCAGTTAATGGTGGTTTTGCCGGTCTTGACGTCGATGTCGGAGATCACAAACTTGGGATCGTCATAGGGAAACGGCGTGGCCCAGATAAATTGGCCCGTTCCCCGGTCCAGCTCAAACACGCCGCCGGCCTCACCCACGGTCACGGCTACGTCGCGCTCCTCGCCCCGCTGGACGTTAGGGTTAATCCACTTCACGAACTTTGGATCGGGATTGATCCGGGTTCTTAACAAGGTGCGTTCGTGCGTGTAGTCGGAGTCCCAATCGTCGCCAGGCAAGTGCTGGTAATACCAGGCGAGCTTTCCAGTCTCCGGATCGAGTGCCACGGTGGAGTTGCTATATAGATCGGACGGAGCCGTGCGCGAAACGGCGTCCGGATTGCCATCGTGCCGCTGCATTCGCTGGTCGGGCATCGGATTTGCAATACCCCAATAGGTCAGCTTGCGCGCTGGATCATATGTTCCCGGCAGGCCCCACGTTGACGCTTGCCGCTTGTCGATTGCCGCGCCGCCCCAGCTTTCGTCTCCTGGCTCGCCGGGGGCTGGAGTAGTGTAGAAGCGCCAGAGCTCTTTCCCGGTCAAGGCGTCGTGAGCCGCGATGTAGCAGTTGGCCCGGTTCCCAGCGCATGCGCCTCCGGAGATCACTTTCCCTTCCACAACAATCGGGCCTGAGGTGTGCCCGCGGCCGTCCGTCTTTGTCTCCCAACGCAGTTCGCCGGTGCGTGCATCCAAGCCAACCACATAACTGTCCGGCGCGGTGTATAGTATGACGTCCTGAAAGATCGCCAGATTCTTGGTGCGCGCGACTGCCGCGACACCGGCCGGCACCTTCCGCTTGTACTCCCAAAGCAAATCTCCGGTGGCCGCGTCCAGCGCCTGCACGAGCGCGCCGGGCGCCACCAGATACATCACCCCGTCGTGAACCAAAGGAATGGTCTCGGTTTGTCCGGACGGCAGGCCCCGGCTCCACGCCATCCGAAGCTGGCCGACATTGTCGCGGGTGATTTGCTTGAGCGGGCTGAAGCGCTGGGCATCGTAAGTGCGGCTGTACATCAACCAGTCATCAGGGCTGGGATTCTCTAGCTGCTGCTGCGTCACGGGTTTGAAGTTTTGCACCTGAGCGAACAGGGGGGCAAACAACAACCCGATCAGACAAACGGTGAGAAATCGCATCGTGTCTCTCAGGATACGTCCGTTTCAAGCGCGTGATCGGGCCGTTTGCCCAAGTGCGCCGGCGTCTGGAAGTAATTTGCGCTTTGATAGACTGAACCGAATCGCTCGTACTCGAGAGGCGAATGAGGAGATCCCTATGAAACGTGCACTGCTCGCCCTTGCACTCTCTTGCTGCGCCATTAGCCTGCCCGTTCGATCGCAAGTGCAGAATGCCGCTACATCGGGTCATTACTTGTTTGCATGGACCGGCGATGCCGACCACAAGGGTAAGGACTTTCTGGCGGTGATCGATGCAGACCCGGCTTCGAAATCTTACGGAAGTCTGGTGACGACCCTCGCAACTGACCAACAATCGGTTCGGATTCATCACACGGAATACGTGATGCCGGTGAGCGGGATGCTTTTCGCCAATGATCACGACGCCGGCCGTACGTTCATCTTTGACGTGCGCGATCCTCTGCATCCGAAGACGGTGACGTCGTTTACGGACATGGGCGGGTATATGCACCCACACTCCTACGTGCGGCTTCCGAACGGGAACGTTCTGGTCACTTTCCAGCACGTTCACCATGGCGAGAACGAAGGACAGATGGGCGGTAGCGGCGGCTTGGTGGAGATTGACGATCATGGCCGGCTTGTCCGCTCCGCGAGTTCCGCGGACCCGTCGTTCCCCGGCGCCTTATTGACTCCGTATAGCTTGGCTGTGCTCCCGGAACGAGACAGAATCGTCTCCACCAACTCTTCCATGGATGAAGTGAACGCTTTTAGCGGCGTGACGTATCAAGTCTGGCGCTTGTCGGACCTGAAGCTGTTGAAGACCGCCAATTTAGATGTGGACAAGAATCTCTATGGCCACGTCAGTCCCGAAGAGGCTCGTGTTGGGCCGGATGGAGCAGTTTACGTTCAAACACTCGGCTGCGGCATTGAGCGCATCAGCGACGTGGACAAGGACCAGCCGATATCCAAGCTCGTGTATACCTTTCCCGGTTCCTATTGCGGTGTGCCCACTATCGTCGGACGCTATCTGGTTCAGAGCGTGCCGCTGATGCACGGCCTGATTGTGCTGGACCTTACGAACGGGAATAAGCCCGTGGAAGTTTCTCGGCTGAAGCTCAATGACGACTATTTTTCCCACTGGACCGGATGGGATGCGAAGACCGGGCGGTTGGTCGTGACGGGAAATCAGTCACGCCTATATTTGGTGAAAGTGGACCAGTCAACGGGCGCTCTCAGCATGGACACTAGCTTTCATGATCTGAACGGGAAGCCTGGCTTCGACTTTGCCAATCGCAAGTGGCCCCATGGTTGGCAAGGCACGGGACAGCCTCACGGAGTGGTCTTTTCGCGGTAGGGCGAACCTGGAACATCAACGACGGTGCGCTTTCAGTTCGCCGCCCCGATGCGGGCCGTTGCGCATTCTTCGGCGACTTTGAGGAAATTCAGGGCCTTGGCGTTACCCACGATATATGGATTCGGAGTGCCAGGCGCGCGTTTGGCAAGCATCGGCAAGTTGATCTTGGAACGGTCCCAATCGGTATGGTTGGCCAGGATTACGTCCGCTCCCGACTGCTTCACAATGTCGCTGAAGCGTTGCGCCGATCGGATGTAAAGCCGAAGGCGTTCCCGATCTGGATTGAGCCCCACCCCGCCCCAGAGGGCAGCCAGGTGCGGTGTCCCATTGTCCTTTACGGGAAACAAAGTTGAGATGGTGCCCGGCGTATGGCCGGGCGTGATGTAAAGCGTCAGCGTCGTATCGCCCAGCGTGAGCTTCTGGCCGTCGGTGGCTTCGATGTCCCGCTTTGGCTTCGCGCCGGCGGTTCGCTTATCGAGCACATCCCAATCCGCCGGCGACATGATGACGCGCGTGCCGTAATGTTCCTGAAGGAACCTCGCGCCTCCGTCGTGATCGGGGTGAGCATGGCTGACGACGGCGTATTTGATATTGGCCGGGTCGAGGCCCAGCTTCTTCATGCCGCCGACGACCTCGTCTTCCACTGAATAATCAAAAATGGTGTCGAGAACGATGATGCCCTGGGATGTCGTGATCGCCCAAACGGCGTATTCGGACTGCCCGAAAAAGTAGAGGTTGTCAAAGACCTTCACCGGTTCGACGTGCCACGTGGAACGGTCGGGCGGACCCGGCGGCGGTCCGGGTGGTCTTTGCCCGGCGCCTGGACCTGGACCACGCTGAGTTGTCGCGCCCGCCGATGCACGTGGGCCTCCAGGGCCAGGCCCGTAGCATTGAAACTGGAACAGATTCTGAAAGTCGTCGCCAGCCGCGGCTTTCGCGGCAGCGATGTGCGCATCGGCGTCATGAATGTCTTGGGCCGCCAGGGTGGAGACGGCCAGCAGCAGGCCAAGTGCGATCCTCATAAACCTCCTTGGATCCTTACATGATATGTTCAAACGATGATGCGAATTCTGGCATGGGGTGGGATCGGCATACTCTTGATGCTGTGCCCGTTGGCGGCGCAACAGTCAAATTGGACTCCGCCGAAAACTCCGTGGGGAGAGCCCGACCTGCAAGGCATCTGGCCGCTCAACCATCTGATCGCCACGCCATTCCAGCGACCGGAGAAGTATGGCGATCGCCGGTTCCTGACCGATGAGGAATTCGCCGCCGCGCAGAAGGCCGCGCAGGCCCGCAACAAGCGTTTCGAGTCTGGAGCGATCCCTCAAGCCGACTCGGGTACCGAGGTACTGCGGCTGACGTCTCTGCTAAGTGACCCGCCGAACGGGCGATTCCCAGCGCTTACGCCCAAGGGCCATGAGCTATACGAAAAAATGCACGGCAGCTACAAGCCGGGCCAAACCGTATTCGATAGCCCCGACGATTTCGATAGTTGGGACCGCTGCATCACGCGCGGTATGCCGGTTTCCATGGAGCCGCGCAACTACAACAACGGCATTCGGATCATGCAGACTCCGGGCTACGTTCTGATTGTGCTCGAGATGGCGCACGAAGTCCGCATCATTCCAACCGATGGGCGCCCGGCGCTAGATCCAGCAATCAAGGAATGGTTAGGTGAATCGCGTGGACACTGGGAAGGAAATACGCTCGTGGTGCAAACTACGAACTTTAACGGCAAGACCGACATGACCAACGCTGGCGTCCCCGGTTCTCCGCCGCTCAACCCGACCACGGAAAACCTGCGGATTACCGAGCGATTCACACGAACCGACAACGATACGATTGAATTCGAAATGAAGGTGGAGGACCCGGAAGTAATCGTAAGCTCGTGGACCGCCGCGTATCCGCTAAAACTGGATAACAAGTATCAGATGTACGAATACGCCTGCCACGAGGGGAACGGCGCTATTCGCGGTTACATCGAGAATTCGCGTTTCGAGCGGGCGCATCCGATGCCGCCGAAGTAGCTATTCAAGCACCTGTGCAAAATGAGATTCACGACTCTCCCAACCGTGGCTATATCGCTGGTTGCGGCGTCGGCATACCAGGCTCCCACGGGACGAGGTCAGCCTGAGATCTCGTCTCAGGAAGCGCCGGTCACCTTCAGCGAGCGAGTGAATCTGGTATCGGTGCCGGTAGTGGTCCGCGACCGTGCAGGCCACGCGGTCGCGGACCTGCGGCAGGAAGATTTCCAACTCTTCGACAAAGGTAAGCTCCAGACCATCACCAAGTTCACCGTCGAGAAAACTGAAGTCGCTGCACCTGCTGCACCAACAGGCTCGGCCGTGGCCACACGCGGGACCACGGCAACTACTCCAACGCCGGTTTCCTCACGGCCCGTCATTCTTCCGGATCGGTACATCGCTTTTCTGTTCGACGACGTTCGGCTGGCCATTGACGATCTGGCGAGAGCACGCACCGCGACGATTCGCATGGTGAACGAGTCTTCGGATCCCGAAACCCGCGCCGCCATTTTCACCACTTCGGGGCACGTCACGCTGGATTTCACCGGCGACCGGGAAAAGCTCACGCAGGCGCTCGATCAAATCAAGCCGTTTCCGACGATAACCGGTGCTCAGCTGGATTGTCCCTCCATCAGCTATTACCAGGCCTTGCACATCGTGGCCGGGGATCCGGAGGCTATGTTGTCGGGTCAAATCGACTACCTCGTCAAGTGCGACCCTCCAGCCCCTAACGATCCCCTCGGGTTTGTTCTTGAGCTCGCCAAGCCAATCGTCAAGGCGATGGCCAACCGCGCCTTGGGTCTCGGCGGTCAGGCTGTACAGGATGACCTGAACCTCCTGAAGGAGCTGGTCCGCCGGTTAACGCCGATGCCGGGAAGCCGCGCAATCATGCTCGTTTCGCCCGGCTTCTTCCTGCCCGACGATCGCCGGCACGACGAAGAAACCGAGGTGATGGATCGGGCGATCCGGGCCAACGTCGTCATCAGTTCGCTCGATACCCGCCCCATCATGGCCATGACGCCGCTAGGAAACGCGGATGTCCCGGTACTCTTGAGCACGATCGAGCATGTCCGGCAGGAGTTCGAGCGCAAGCGCGCCTACGCCGACGAGGGCGTTATGCAGGAGCTTGCTGATGGAACGGGAGGAACGTTTTTTCACAATGACAACGATCTGAAGGCCGGCCTGGATCGACTGGCGGCGCGTCCGGAAGTCATCTACATACTCGGATTCTCACCGCACGATCTGAAGCCTGACGGCAGCTATCACCCTCTGAGGGTGACCGTCCGAAACGTTTCCAGTCCGACCCTGCAGGCGCGCCGCGGCTATTGGGCGCCCAATCATGCGATGGATGCGGCCGAGGCCGCGAAAGAGGAGCTAAAGGAGGATGTCTTCTCGCGCGAAGAGATTCGCGGGATTCCAGTGGATCTTCACACCGAATTCTTCAAATCGAGCGAAGATAAGGCCGAATTGACCGTCACTGCCCTCCTCAATCCGGACAGCTTGCGCTTTCAAAAGGCTGCGGAGCGAAACAACGACACGGTGACGGTGGTAACGGGTCTGTTCGACGGAAACGGAAATTACGTCGCCGGAATCCAAAGAGTCGTGCAACTGCATCTTCGAGACCAGACGCTGACGGCGCTGCGCAATGACGGCATCAGCGTGGAGGAGAGGTTTACAGTTCCGCCCGGGCGATACGTGGTCCGTCTGGTAGTGCAGGATGCCGGTGGACAAACCACGGCGGCGCGCAATGAGGGCGTCGAAATTCCATGACAAGGGCGGCGGTCCTGTTCTGCTTGGTAGTCGGCTCCTTGTGGGCGCAACAAAGCGCCGTCATTCGGACGGAAACCCGAGTGGTGCTGGTGGACGCGATCGTTACCGGGAAGAAAGGCGCATACGTCCGGGATCTGGCCGCGAAGGATTTCCGCGTGTGGGAAGACAACAAGGAACAGGCCCTCACTAGCGTGAGTTTGGAAACGGGCAGGACCTGGCCTGCGGCCTTGGTTCTGTTCTTCGATGAGACCAGCATGGACGTGCGGGATCAGATCGGGGTCAGGCAAGCGGCGGCGGGGTTCATCGATACGGGGACGGGGCCGAACCGAAAGATGGCGGTGGTGAGTTATAACGGGAATCTTCGGGTTGCGCAGAACTTCACCGACAACGCCGGCCGCTTGAAGGACGCTCTCCCGAAACCTCGCGCTTCGGGAGTGGAGAAATCGGACTACGGATCGGGCATTCCGGTCCTCGATCACCCCGTCGAAGTTGTGGGGGCGCGCAACATGGTCTCGGCTCTCGGGAATCTCGGCGAGAACCTGGGCGCTCTGCCGGGGCGGAAGATCGTCGTGCTGTTCGCCGGGCGGATCTCTTCGTCGGCCAGTCAGAGGTCGGACATGAATAAAGCGATCGAGGAGTGCAATCGATCTGCCGTTGCGCTCTATCCTGTCGACGTGCGCCCGGTCGTAGTTCAGAGTCGGACCGAGATTGAGCGACCGCCGCTCGGCCTTGGAAGAAATCCGCAAGGCCAAGATGACGGCTCCAGCGTCGGGATGCAAGATCCAAGCGCTGACAGCCACGAGATGCTGCCCGCCTTGGCGCATGGGACCGGCGGGTTCGTCATAGAGAACTCGAACGATCTTACGGCAGAGCTGCAAAGAATCGCCGCCGAGGAGGACGCTTATTACATGCTTAGCTATGCGCCTCCGGAATCTAAGGAGGGTAGCTGCCACACGCTACGCGTCAAGGTGAATCGCGGCGGGACTGCGGTGCGCGCACGATCGAGCTACTGCACCTCGAAACCGCAGGATCTGCTGGCCGGGACCATCGCGGGACAGGATCTGGAGAAACGCGCGGCGGCCGCGGAGTTGGGCAACATGACTGCGTCGCTGGCGCTGCCTTATTTCTACACGGCGCCCAATGTAGCCCGCGTTCATGTGGCGGAGGAGATGGCGCCCGGCGCGCTGAAGTTCGAAAAACAAAAGGGCAAGCTTCACGCGGAGATTAACCTGCTGGGGATCGCGTCCGCGCCGGATGGCGGCGTGCAGGCGCGCTTCAGCGATACGCTGAAATTCGACTTCGACAATGAGGCGCAGATTCGCGAATGGCGGACCAAGCCGATTCATTACGAGAAGGAATTTCGGATTGCGCCAGGGCGATACAGCTTTACTCTGGCGTGGGATTTGGGGAAGACGACGACGCCGCTGGTCGTGGACTCGTTGACGCCGGGAAAGCTGGCTCTGAGCAGCATCGTCCTCAGCCGGGAGATTCATCCGGCTGCCGATCTGGGTCTGGGGACGTTGACCGTACGACGCACACCGCTGGTTGCCGAGGGCACGCAGGTTGTTCCCTCCGGTTCCGCGCAATTCCGCAAATCGGAGCCGGGGTATTTCTATTTTGAGGTCTACGATCCCAACCCCGGTTTGGTGAAGGCTCGCGTGCGCGTGCTGGACGGCGGAACCGGACAATCGAAATGGGACTCCGGAATGACGGAACTCCCGGCCGCGCCCGGGGGGGCCAAATCCTCAATTCCGGCAAGTTCCCGATTGCCGCTCGATTCACTCACTACGGGTTCTTACCGGCTCGAAATTCAGGTGTCCGATTCGGCCGGAGACCAAGCGTCGCGGGCGGCGGATTTCGTCGTACAGTAGTTCACCAGGCTGACAGACTAGACGACTACTTGTCCTGCTTGTCCTGATCCTTACTCGAACCGCCCATATCCAGTTTCCGGCCATCCGGAAATTCGATGTCTCGCGTACTCCCGCGGAAAGCGCCGTCCTTCGCCTGGAACGCAGTGACCTTGATCCTGGTACCGGCGGGGAGCGAATTTCGGTTCCAGCCCAGGCGGAGCAACACCGATGGCGATCCGCCTTCCAGGCGCCACCGCTCCACTGTGCCATCTGCCTTCGTCACGTCGATGGTCAGCCAGGAATGCGGATTCACCCATTCCATCTGGACGACTTTACCCTCGAGCGAGACCGGCTTGGTGGAATCGAACTCGGCGCCAAAAGAATGATGGGCCGCTGCGGGCAATCCCGCCGCGACGAGCATGCTGGCGCTCACGACAAGTTTCAGCAGTCCTTTGTGCATTATTCAGACTCCTTCTATTGATTCCACCATATTCATTCGATCACTGCTTCGGCTGCAGCAAGTCGCGATACAGCAGCATATCGGCGTACGGAACGCACTTATGCTCCAACAGCTGCGCATGGTTGTCGATCAAACGATATAACGGCATCTCGATGGTCCAGGCCTTAGAGAACGTCTGCGGATCTTCCAGCGTGGCCTCATACCAAATGTGGTTCGACGTCGAGGAGTTTGAAGCGCTCGGTGACCTTCAACTGATTCTAGCGAAGTTTCCCGCGCGATCCAGCCACGACTGGCCGTTTTGCGAAGTGGTGGTGACAACCAGAACGTCGCCTTCCCAAGTTCCGTTGGACTTGCCCATCCACGAATCGACCGGCAGATCGGAATGATCCTTCATATAAATGATTCGGTTCGTGGCGGCGAAGGGATAAACCATGAGAAGATCGCCATCACCCTGAAAAATCTGGAACGGGAAATTCTGGTACGTGACGCGCGGCACGCCCAGCATATAGCATTTCGCTTCAGGGTCGGCAGCGGGCCATTTGGACCGGTTTTCGTCGCGCTTCTTGAGCGCTTCTGGCAGATACGGAATGGTACCTCCGCCGTTCAGAACGCTTTTCCCGGCCGGAATGACACCAATCGCGCCGAGCTGCCAAAAATCTTTACTCAATCCTTCCACGGAATGGGCTTCCAGATTCCAATAGGCCGTGTTCAGCGCCTGCCAGATACCGTTGAAGTTCGGATGCCCCGCAATAGTTGCCGGACGATTCAGCTGCTGCGCTACGGCACTTCCGGCGAAGAGCAACATTGCCGTTGTCAGGCTCGTAAGGGATCGATTATTCAATCTACAATTCTCCTCTATACGCGGAGTTATCGGACCCCGAGCTGGTCGAACAAAAAGGCCAAGACGTCGGCCTGTTGCGCGACATACTCGCTGAGCGCGGTGCCGATGCCGTGGCCGGAATTGCCGCTGGTCCGCAACAGCACCAGGTGTTGGGTGCCGCTGGCCTGCAATCGGGCAGTCATCTTGCGCGAGTTCAAGGGATCCACGCGCGGATCGTTGTCGCCGGTCAGAAAGAGGACTGGAGGATAATTCGTTCCATCCACCACGTGATGGTAGGGCGAGTAGGCGTACAGGGCTTTGAATTGATCGAGCTCCTTCACTGTTCCGAACTCGGTTACGTTGAATGCGCCGTTTGGCTGCAGTTCCACCCGGAGCATGTCGTAGATGCCAACATGCGAAACCACGGCGCCGAATAATTCCGGATGCTGAACGAGCTCGGCACCCATAAGCAATCCGCCATTGCTTCCGCCTTCGATTCCCAGTCTTCGCGGCGGTGGTGTATTTATGATCGATCAGATAGTGGGCGCAAGCCGCGAAGTCATCGAATACATTTTGCTTCTTCGTCAGATTGCCGGCACGATGCCAGGCTTCTCCATACTCGCCTCCGCCGCGAAGATTAGCTTCCGCGAAGACGAATCCGTGATCCAGCAGCACGCGGAGCCTGCGCGAATAACTGGGGGACAAACTGATGCTATAGCCGCCATAGCCCGTGAGCAGCGCAGGATTCTTTCCATCCAACTGGGCGCCCTTGCGGCGAATAATATTCAACGGAACTTTGGTGCCGTCCTTGGAGGTGGCGAATACGCGTGTCACTTCGGCGTCGCTGAAATCGGCCGCGGGCTTGTCGAAGAGGGCCGTCCGCAGCACCTTTCCAGCCGAGGCATCGTAGCGATACCAGGCCGTGGGTTCGAGATAGGTCTGGCTTTGGAATAAGAGCTCACCACTCGCGGAGCGCGCCATCTGTTCAACGGCGGACAGCGGAGCGATGGGCACTTGGCCCTGCAGCTTTCCCGACGCGTCAAAGATTCGGATCTGCGACGGGCCGCCCAGCACGTCCTGCACATACAGCGCTTTGCCCAGCGGAAGGAATCGCTCAATCACAGCTTTGCTTTCGGGAACCACAGTTTGCGCTTCCGCAACGCTCGGGTGCGCCAGCGAAGTTCGAAGGATTTTCCCTTTCGGAGCGTTCAAGTGCGAGAGCAGATACAAATCGCCATCCGTGCCGAAGGCGGCGCCGGTGATCTCGTCGGAAAGCCTGGCGATCTGATGCCATTGACCGTCGGGACCGATGAGATAGTGCCCGAATTGGCCGCCATCGCCATAGCCCATCGACGCGAGGATGTAGCGTCCGTCCTCGGAAGCGTGGAGTTGAATTTCGGCGATGCGTGGAAAATCTTTGCCGAGTGAATAGGTGTCCTGCTTGGTGTCCGTCCCCAGGCGGTGAAAATAAACCTGCTGAAAGAAATGCAGATCTGCTTCAGGGCGCTCGCCTGCGTGCGGATAGCGGGTGTAATAGAATCCCGATCCATCCGCATTCCACGCCACACTCCCGCCGGCCGTACCGCCGTTGACCCCAGGGACGGGAGCGCCGGTCTCCTTGCCGGTGGCCACGTCGTAAACGTGCACATCGCCGCTCTCGCTGCCGCCTTTGGACAGGGAAATTGCAACGAGCTTTCCATCGGTGGACGGAACGTAAAAATCAATCTCGGTTCCTCCGGTTGTGTCCAACTGGTTCGGATCCAGGACTACATGCTCGGATGCAGGGTCGTCGGCCGACTTCAGTGTGACCAGGAGCGGCTGTTCATGCGGCGGCTGGACCTTGAGCGCGAATAGCGCCCCGCTGCGCGCAATCAGGTCGGAATACCTGGCCGAGGGCTGCGAATAGAGGGCTTTCAATTGCTCATAAAGCGTCGCGCGAATCGGAAGCGCATCCAAGTACTTCCTGGCGTACTTATTTTCCGCGTCGCTCCAGGCGCGCACAGCCGGGTCCGAGTAATTCTCGAGCCAGCGATAGTCGTCGGTGACGGTGACGCCATTATAAACGTCGGTTACCGGTTTCTTGGGTGCGGCGGGCGGCTGCGCAAGGCACGTCAGCTGCGCAACGATCAGAAGCCCCATACGGCCGAGGCGAAGGCGGGGGAAGTTCATCGCAGACCATTGTAGCCCGCATCGGGGCGCAGTCCATTGTCGAGCGACGCAAGCGTCGCCGCCAGACCGTTCCTAGAAAGACTCGCCCACTAATTTCGTAATTCGTTTGGCGAGATCGTTCGTGACGCCCAGGTTTTCGCCGAAGAAACGCACTCGCCCGGTGATCTTTTGGTCCATGAGCACATGCCCGTCGCGAGCCGTCACCGAGGCGGCAACATCCACCTTAGTGGCGCCAAATACGGTGGTGAGTTCGCGCTCGGTTTGGCTGCCCTCCTTGAAGCCCTCCACTTTGGTGTGCAGCGTGACCAAATCGGTGACGCCATCGGCGGCGTGATCGCCGCAGCGGTAGACTTTTTGAAAGCGCCGGACGCGCGGACGCGTTCCACCAATCGCTCATAGACGGCGAAACGGAACTCCGCGGGAATCTGAATGTCGCCGGCATCGACCATTGCGATTTGAATGGCTGAGGCAGAAAGCTTCGGCTTTGGGGCAGTTTGAGCCGGGACGATCGAGGGAATCGCGAGCATCGATAACGAGGCAACGAGGACGAAAGTCGCGCGGGCTCTTCATGGTTTGCTCCCGTCGCTGGTCTTTTCTTCGGAGAGGCTGGCGTGCGCACCCGCCTGCATCAGTTGCGTCCGCATCTGTGCGGCTTGGCCGATTGGAAGCGCAAAGATTGCACCGTGCATGCGCGCCATCGGGATCGTGATACGAGACTGTGAGTATGTCGACCTTGGTCCGCATCATGATGGTCAGCGCTTTTCCACCCCCATATGGCGCAGCGATGGCTGCTGTTTTTACGGCGGTTCCCGCCTTGCCGCCGCTCTGGGTGGTTTCCGTGCCTATGAAGATGTCATCAATAGCAGAGACCGCAACTTTGGTATCCGCCTTGCCCGTGTTGAACTCCAGGGTGCTGTCCTGAACAGTCAGCTTGCCGGTGGCGTTCCGGTCGATGGTGTCAAGGCCGATAACATGGCGGACGTTGGGGTTCGCAGCGGTAGATGTGCCAGGCGTGCCAGACGAGGACGTCTGCGCCGACGCAAAACCTGCAACACTCAAGGCAACAATTAGGGTAGTGGTCAGTTTCACAGGATCCTTTCCGCCGTTCGCTTGCGTGGTAAGGACCCAAGATTATCACAAATATCTTCCGTGGTTCAGGGGCGATAAGTTCTCGCCCCGCGGCTGCAGGTCTGGTAGGACATGTTCTCCGCCCGCCCAAACGTCCTATACTTAAGGCGAGAGTACGCCAATGCTGAAAGAAGAAGATCGGGCAGAAGTCAGACGGCTCATTGAGGAGCAACTTCAGTCGCTCGGCGGCAGCCCGAGATTCGAGTATGCGGTGCGGACTGCGCTCAAAGGCCAGGCCAGTGAACCGGGCGAGAGCCTCCCAGAGGCCTTGGTGGACGTTACCGCCAGGGCGATCGAAGTCCTCGGCACACGTGAAAAAGCTCTACGCTGGCTGAAAACTCCTGTCCGATCGCTCGGCGATCAGACGCCCCTTTCGCTTCTCGGCAGACCCGATGGCCTCGTCCGAGTTGAGGACGCGCTCGGACGCATTGAGCATGGCGTCTGGTAAGTGATTGTCTTCCGTCTCACAAGCAGGCGGCATCTCGCAAATGACGGATTCGGGGCGAGTCGTTACGGAGGCCGCTGGAACCACAAAGACACCGCGGTAATCTACACCGCCGAAAGTCGCGCGTTATGCGCGCTGGAAATACTCGTAAATTCCGACGAGTTGGCTGGCGACTATGTTGCGATCCCGATTGAAGTGCCTGATGAGATCGCCGTTCAAGCGATCTCGACCGACGACCTTCCCGAGGGCTGGGACGCAAGCGCCGCCACCGATGTCACTCGCGATATTGGCACGAATTGGGCCAGCGGACTCGCGACGGCCGTGCTCTCGGTACCCTCAGCCGTGATTCCGCAGGAGCGCAATTACATTCTGAATCCAGCACACCCGGACTTCTCCCGAATTGTGTTCGCCAGCCCGGAGCCGTTCGATTTCGATGATCGGTTAACGCGCGAGCGCAAACGCCGGTAAGCTCCGATCTCCTCCGGTGGAACTTACCCCCAAACTTCCCGTGCAACCTCGACAACCCGCTCCATCTTGGCCCACTCCTCGTCTTCGGTCAAGACGTTGCCTTCTTCGGTGCTGGCGAATCCGCATTGGGTACTCAGACACAACTGATCCAGGTCGATGAATTTCGCCGCCTCGTCGATGCGCCGCTTCAACTCGTCCTTCGATTCCAGCGTTCCGTGCTTGGATGTCACCAGCCCCAGCACCACCACTTTGTCTTTCGGAACGAATCGCAGTGGCTCGAAGCCGCCGGCGCGATCGGTGTCGTATTCCATGAAGTAGCCGGGGACGTTGATCGCGTTGAACAAGATTTCCGCTACTGGCTCGTAGCCGCCCGACCCGATCCACATGGACTTGAAATTTCCGCGGCACAGGTGCATGCTGACGACCATGTCGCTGGGAATCTCAGAAATGGCCTTGTTGATCATGAAGGCGTAGATCTCAGGAAGCGCATCGGGATCGTCGCCGCGAGCTTTCAGCATTTCGCGCTGATCGGGGTCGCAGAGGTAGGTGAAATTCACTTCGTCCAGTTGTAAGTACCGGCAGCCCTCGGCCGCGAACGCATTCACCGCTTTCAGAAAGGCCCCTGCCAGGTCGTCGTAGAACTCGTCCATGCCCGGATAGACATCAGTGCTGACAGCTTTGCGTCCACCGCGAAAATGTAGAACACTGGGCGAGGGGATGGTCATCTTCGGCACCACCTTGCAGTGGTCCTTTAGAAACCGGAAGTGCCTCAGCATGGGGTGGCTTTCCGAGAAGTCCAGTTTGCTGTTGACCTTGAGGCCCCAGGCCTTGGTTTGCCCGCCCTTAAACTGGATACCCTGACTGGCTTCATACTTCTCGACGCCGTCCAGCTGCTCCAGAAAATCAAAATGCCAAAAAGTCCGGCGGAATTCACCGTCACTGGCCGTTTCAAGGCCGATGCTCTCCTGTTTAGCCACCAGTTTTTCGATGGAGGCGTCCTCGATCTCTTGAAGATCAGCGGTCGAGATCTCGCCGCGCTCCCGTCGAGCGCGAGCTTCCAGCAGGTGTTTCGGACGGAGGAAACTGCCGACCTGATCGGCGCGGAAGGGAGGTATTGAGCGGGATTGCTTTCTCATACCCCGATTCTCACCTTTAAATGAATAACTGGAATGCACCAAAAGTAACGGTCAAAGGTACTAGGGCAATTTCGGTACTCTCGGCGTTGCCGCTGCTACGGAGTGTCCCCAGGTTCGGGATTATGCCATCCGCCGTCTGTAGCGATGATGGCGTCAGCCGCTTTCGGCCCCCAAGTGTGTCGCTTGTAGGGGCGAACACGGTGGTGTGATTTTAGAACTGGATCGACCACCGCCCAGGCCGCCTCCACCGCGTCCTCACGGGTGAAGAGCGCTCCATCACCTCTCATGGCGTCGCCCAACAGCCGCTCGTAGGGCGATTCCTCTCCTACCTGGCCTTCTAGCAGGTACAACTCTCGTTGCTCGTCCGACGAACTCTTTCCTGGATCTTTGACGCGTGCGGCCAGAGCGATTGAGGCGCTGGGTGAAAGACGGAAGCGGAAGTAGTTGGTCCGGCCAGTCGCTGGCGCTGAGTCGGCGAAGAGTCTCTGCGGCGGCGGCTTCAATTCCACCAGGATCTCGGTAGCGGTGTCGGGCAGAAATTTGCCCGAGCGCAGGTACCACGGCACACCCGCCCAGCGCCATGAGTCGATGAAAAGCCGCAGGGCGCAGAAAGTCTCGACGTCGGAGTTTTTCGCGACCCCAGGCTCCTTGCGATAGCCGGCGTACTGGCCGCGCACCAGGTCGTCGGGTTTGAGCGGCCGCATGGCTCGAAAGAGGCCGGCTTTCTCGTTATGCACGGCTCCAAAGTCCCGATCGGATGGCGGCTCCATGGCAAGCAGCGCGACGATCTGGAAAAGATGGTTCGCCACCACGTCGCGCAGACAGCCGGCGCTTTCGTAAAACGCCCCGCGGCCCTTCACGCCAAAATTCTCGGACATGGTGATCTGGACGCTGGCTACAAAGTTGCGATTCCAGATGGGCTCCAGGAACGAATTGGCAAATCGAAAATAGAGGATATTCATGATCGCTTCCTTGCCCAGGAAGTGATCGATGCGGAAGATGGAGTCTTCGGGGAACACCGCGCGTGCAGCCTGGTTGAGTTGCTTCGCGGAGGCCAAGTCGCGTCCGAACGGCTTTTCGACAATGACGCGCGCATTCTTGGCCAAGTTGGCGGCCCCGAGTGCTTTAATCACGGTCTCGAAGAGCGAGGGCGGGATGGCAAGATAAAACGCCGGGCGCCGGGCGCCACCGAGCGCGGTCTTAATCGACGCGAAGGTTTTCGGGTCCTCATAATTCCCGCTCACATACGTAAGCAGTGACAGAAGACGTTGCAGGGCGCGCCGGTCATCGATGCCGCCGGATCGCTTTATGCTGTCCGTCACGCGCTTGTGGAGACGTTCCTGACTCCACTTCGGGAGCGCGACGCCGATTACCGGGACCGTGAGGGTCCCGCGCTTCACCATCGCATAGAGCGCCGGAAAGATCATCTTGTGGGCGAGATCTCCCGTCACGCCGAAGACCACCAGGGCGTCCGAGCGTGAGACGGCCATCAGGCGGTTCCTTTGGGTGGAGCGGCCCGGTGGGCCATATCGCGATAACGACGGATAAGCGCGTTCGTGGAGCTGTCGTGCTTGAGCGGTATCTCGCTACCGCTGGTGAGTTCGGGCCTCGTGAGTTCAGGAATGATGCGGCCGGCCAGCACCTTGCCGAGCTCGACGCCCCACTGATCGAACGAATCGATCTGCCAGATCGTGCCTTGCGTAAATACGCTGTGTTCGTAAAGCGCAACTAATTTACCCAGCATCTCGGGCGTCAGCCGTTCGGCCAGGATGGTGTTGGACGGACGATTGCCCTCGAACGTGCGATGCGGCACCAGCCACTCCGGCGTGCCCTCGGCCAGGACTTCTTCGGGGGTCTTGCCGAACGCGAGCGCCTCGGCTTGCGCGAACACATTGGACATGAGCAAGTCGTGATGATTGCCGAGCGGATTGAGCGCCTCGCCGAAACCGATGAAGTCGCACGGGATGAGCTTCGTCCCCTGGTGGATGAGCTGATAGAAAGAGTGCTGGCCATTGGTTCCGGGCTCGCCCCAATAAATAGGTCCAGTCTGATAGTCCACGTGCGTCCCCTGCAGCGTCACGTGCTTGCCGTTGCTCTCCATGGTCAATTGCTGGAGGTAGGCAGGGAAGCGCTTTAGATATTGTTCGTAGGGCAGCACCGCCACAGTCTGGGCATCGAAAAAGGCGTTGTACAACACACCAAGCAGACCCATCAGTACGGGCAGATTGCGTTCGAAGGGCGCGATGCGAAAGTGTTCATCCATCGCGTGGAAGCCGGCGAGCATCTCGCTAAACTGCTCCGGGCCGATCGCAATCATGGTGGACAAGCCGATGGCCGAATCCATCGAATAGCGGCCGCCCACCCAGTCCCAGAACCCAAACATGTTGGCAGTGTCGATGCCAAACTCCTTGACCTTCGCCGCGTTGGTGGAGGCCGCGACGAAGTGACGCGCAACTGCCTTCTCATCCCCCAACGCATTGAGCGCCCACTCGCGAGCGGTGTGCGCGTTGGTCATCGTCTCGATCGTGGTGAAGGTCTTGGAGCAGATGATGAACAGTGTCTCGTCGGCGTTTAGATCGTGCGTCGCCTCGGCGAAGTCCGTTCCATCCACGTTTGAGACGAAGCGGAACGTCAGGTCGCGCTGGCTGTAATACTTCAGCGCCTCATAGGCCATCACGGGCCCGAGGTCGGACCCGCCGATGCCGATGTTGATGACGTTTCGGATGCGCTTACCGGTGTGCCCTTTCCATGCCCCGCTGCGAATTTGATCGGAAAGCTGAGACATCCGATCAAGCACGGCGTGAACCTCGGGAACAACGTCCACGCCATCGGTGAAGATTTGCTGGCCCTTGGGGGCGCGAAGCGCGACATGCAGAACGGCGCGCTGTTCGGTGACGTTGATTTTGTCGCCAGCAAACATGGCGTCGATGCGCTGGCGCAGGCCAGACTGATCCGCAAGCTCAAGCAGCAGCCGCGTGGTCTCGCTGGTGATGCGGTTCTTCGAATAATCGAAATAGAGACCGAGGGCCTCCAGCGTAAAGCGCGCGCTACGCTCGGGATCCTCCGCGAAGAGCTGACGAAGGTGTAATTTGCGGACTTGCGCGCAGTGTTCCTCCAGCGCCTTCCAGGCCGGCCGGTCACGAAGCGGAAGGATGCTGTTTGGGGCGGCGCCCGGCGGTTGCTGTGTTGTCATGCGGATCTCAGCTGGCCGCTTTGAGCGTGCCGACCTTCGACTCGATGCAGCTCAGCAGATCGTTCCAGGATTCGACGAACGACTCGGCGCCTTCGCGCTGAAGATCGGCCGCGAGTTTTTCATCGTCGACCCCGGCCTTGGCAAACGCGGCAATCACTTTTTCGGCATCGCCACCATCCACCGGCATGACACCACCCAGCTCGCCGTGATCCGCGAAAGCCAGCAGCGTCTTCTCGGGCATCGTATTGATGGTGTCTGGCGCGGCCAGAGCCTTGACGTAAAGGATATCGGAGGTCTTGGGATCTTTGGTGCCCGTGCTGGCCCAAAGCACGCGCTGCGGCGGAGCTCCGGCACGAGCGACTTTCTGCCAGCGCGGTGAAGCGAGCAGATCTCGGTAGGCTTTGTAAGTACGCTTGCCGATGGCGATGCCTAAAGCATCCTGAAGTTCCTTCGGGACTTTCCCCGCCACGGCTCTGTCCCACCGGCTGACAAATATGGATGCCACGCAATGTACGTTCGGATGGAGCCCCGCGGCGATCCGCCGCTCCATTCCCCGCAGGTACGCTTCGGCTGCCCCGAGATAGTGCGCCGCTGAGAATAAGAGAGTGACGTTCACCGACACTCCTCGGAAAATGGCTTCCTCAATGGCCCCGTGCCCTTCGGTGGTCCCGGGAATCTTAATGAAGAGATTAGGCCGTTGCGCCTGAGCGTGGAGTTGAAGCGCGGCTTTGATGGTGCCGGCGGTGTCATAGGCAAGCTTGGGAGATACTTCCAAAGACACCCAGCCATCCATGCCGGCGGTTGCGTCGTGAAACGGCCGGAAAAGATCGGCGGCCTGCCTCAGATCCTCGATCGCGAGCTCGAAGAACAGCCCTTCGCCTGACTTTCCTTCGTCCCTCTTCTGGCGGATGGCATCGTCATAGAAGTCCGAGTTCTTGATCGCAAGGTCGAAGATGGAAGGATTCGAAGTCAAGCCTGTGACCGAGAAATCATCAATGTAATGGCGCAGCGTGCCACTGGTGAGGAGGCCTCGCGTGATGTTGTCGAGCCAGAGGCTCTGGCCGAGGTCATGCAGCTGTTGGGTCGGGTTCATAGGTCCTATTGTCTCCCACCCTAAGCATAACGTTGAGACCCCGTGGAACGAAAAGTCAGTGGATACGTCTAGGTTTGCGAAGGAAGGCGAGGATATACTTGCGCCCGCATTTTCTCAAGCTGCCGGTCGCGTTGCTATTGTGCGCAAGTGCCGCGGCTTCCCAATCTGCCACCGTCAACGTGCAAGTAAGCGATCAAATCAATTCCTCCGCAGGAGTGAATGGCCGCCTGCAACTTGCAATGTCCACTTCGTTTCAACTTGCGAGCTGGAGTTATCAATTCTTCAATCAAGAGCCGCAAGCCCTGGCGCCATTTAGTGCACTGCAACCGCAGCACGCTCGCGTGCAGGTGGTCCCCACCAGCGACCCGCTGAGCAATCCGGGCGTCTGGGATTTCTCGCAACTCGACCCGCTGCTCGCGCCTATCCAGAGCTCAGGCGATCACAGTCCGGAGTTTCAAATCGCAGGCGCTCCGACTTACATGAACGATTCGAATGGCTATCTTCTCCCGACAAATTATGGGACTTTCGCGAGTATGAGCGCGAATTTGGTTCAGTATTACAACACGGGCGGCTTCAACGTCGGCGGCACTCATTTTCAGAGCCCCAGCCCGTACCCAATTACATGGTGGGGCATCTTTAACGAGCCGAATGGCAATGGTCTGACGGCGCAGGATTACGTCAATCTCTATAACACGATGGTTCCCGCCATGGCCCAGGCCGACCCGACCATCAAGTTCGCGGCCATCGAACTTTCGGATTGGGTGCCGGACGCCGAGAGCTTCCTGCCTACGTTCGTTTCGAACGTGACCGCGCCGGTGGACGCGCTCGCCACGCACTTTTATTCCACCTGCAACCAACAGGACACCGATGAAACAATCTTTCCGACGACGGTCAAGTTTGCAAGCGAAGTCAGCTACATTTATTCGCAGCTTGCCACTCGGCCGGACCTCGCCGCGGTGCCGGTTTGGGTGACTGAGAACAACGTGAACGCCGACTACGCTCTCAGCAATGGCTTGAGCTCTTGCAATGGTACGACCTTCGTCCTCGACCCGCGCGGCACCAGTCCGTTTTTCGCCGCCTGGCGGTCGCTGGTGTTTGAACTGCTCGGCCAAGCCGGCGCGCAGGCCCTCTATCACTGGGATTTTTCTTCCAACGCGCAGTATGGCGAGACCGATTCTTCGGGCACTCCGTACCTGAGCTATTGGGTCGACTACTACCTTTCCCATTGGCTGCCTTCGCCGCCTGGACAGGACATACTACAGACCACTGCCTCGGGCTGTTGTCTTTGGATCGCCGATTCGGGCAACGGACTGATGTTGGGACTCGACACGCATACTCTGGCGCTCCGCAATCCGGACGGATCGGTCGTGATCCTGATGTCGAATCACGCGGTCGAGAACTATAAGGACAACAACGGCGCGGGAGCTTCGCGCACTTTCGCGCTCGATCTGTCGGCGCTCGGCGGGTTCACTTCAGCTACCTTGGTCACGCTGGATGCTGCAACGCCCCTGGGCAGTGGTCCCGAACTTCAATCGCTTACGCCCTCGGCCCAGATGCAGGTGACTCTTCCAGGCTACGGCGCAGCGTTGTTGCGCCTGTCCGATGCGTCGCCCAATCTGACCGCCGCGGGGGTGGTGAACGGCGCAAGTTTTGTTTCCGGTCCCGTATCTCCGGGCGAGATCGTGTCGCTATTCGGATCGGGCCTTGGTCCTCTGACGCCGGCCTCCTTAACCATGACGAATCCGCGTTTGGTGGCCAACTCGCTCGAGGGCGTGCGGGTCTTCTTTGACGGCGTGGCGGCACCGTTGCTCTATGCCTCGGCCGGACAAGTGAACGCCGTGGTTCCTTATTCCGTCGCCGGCCAATCCACCACCGTGCTTCAGGTGGAATACTTGGGGGCGCTGTCGAGCGCCGTGACCCTGCCGGTCGCCGCCACCGCTCCGGGCGTCTTCAGCATCGCTGGTTCGGGACTTGGCCCCGGCGCGATCCTGAATTCTCAAGACCTATCCGTGAATTCTGCATTGAATCCCGCCGCGCGAGGAGATTGGGTGAGCATCTTCGCCACAGGCGCCGGAGTGACCACTCCTGCCAGCGCGGATGGACTCCTTGCCTCGGCCCCATTGCCGGCGCCAAACGCCAATGTCTCGGTCACCATTGGCGGCCTTCCCTGCCCGACCAACTTCGCGGGAGCAGCCCCTGGCTTGGTCTCCGGCATGCTGCAAATCAATGCGCAAGTGCCCGCCGGAGTGGAGCCTGGCTCGGCAGTACCGGTTCAAATCAGCATTGGATCCGCCAACTCGCAGTCGGCGGTCACGGTAGCCGTACAATAGCGCTAAGATGTCCCAGCCGCTCTCCTATCTTTCGCCCAAGGCGGCAGTCAAAATCAGCCCCATTCACGGGCGTGGGCTCTTTGCGATTGGGGAGTTTCAGAAAGGCGAGATCGTCTGCGTCAAAGGCGGGCATATCTTCACTCGGGCCACGCTGGGCGAAAGAGCGCCCATCCTAGGATCAGCGGAAATTCAAATCGCCGATGACCTTTTTATTGGGCCGTCCGACGTTGCCGAGCGAGAAGGAGCCATGATCTTCAGTAATCATTCCTGCGATCCAAATATCGGCGTTCAGGGACAGATCGTATTTGTGGCGTTGCGCGACATCGCAGTAGGTGAGGAGCTGACTCACGATTGGGCAACAACTGACGATGACGATTACAGCATGTCCTGCCGCTGCGGAGCGGCAACCTGTCGCGGAGTGATTACCGGGAAAGATTGGCAGAACAAAGAGCTGCAACGAAAATATGAGGGGATATTCTCCTGGTACCTTCAGCGAAAGATCAACCACGCGGCCGGCTATCGGAGAAGCGAAAATCCGGCGTAGAAGACGTTGTTGTCCACACCGGGGTTGACCGGGCTGGTGAAGCCGTTCGATATGTGGAGAAACTTGTAGCCGAGGGTGACCGCGGAATGCTGGCCGGTTTTGATGCGGACTCCGCCGCCCAGATCGATCAGGAAATTCAGTCCCGTCGCGCCGGGTACGTTAATGGGGATGGGCTCGCTGGAAGCAATAATGCCTTCGTTGGTCTCGAGAAACGAATACACTTTGTGGCGGCGTCCAAAGTCCGCCGTAAACCCGAGCGGCGTTACCGCGAATCCGTACACGGCATGAGCGGGCACGTATTGAGGCAGATATTGTCCGGGCTGCAATAGAATGGCCGCCGGCATGAGCTCGCCGGAATAAGAGATGGATACTCCGGGCCAAACCCAACAACGATAGCTGTAAGCGAGTCCAGCTACGACGAAGCGCCGATCAGTAGTGGTTCCAATCAGCGTCGCGGAGACGGGCGAGTAGCCGGCGAAGAATTGAAAATCGTGCCGAGGATCGGATGGCGCTGAGTCCGGCGAGCAAAATCCGGCCCAGGCCGGTGCGACCGAGAGCAGAATGAGCATTCCGAATCGCATTACAGTTTTGCGGCAAGCAGCTTCTTTAGTTGTTTGATCCCGGCTTCGTCGCGCTTGTAGAACGTCCACTGTTTGATCTTCTTGCCGTGGACCAGCCCCGCCCGCGACAGGATCTTCAAATGTTCGCTCGCCGTGGGCTGCGAGACCCCGAGCTTATCCGCGATATTACAGCCGCATATTCCGTCTTTGACCCGATCGCCATCCACCTGCGGCGGAAATCGCCCGGCCGGATCTTTGAGCCATTCCAGGATTTGCAGCCGGCGGCCATTTGCCACGGCCCGCAGGGCCAGTTCAAGATTCATATAGGCACTTTGCCAAGTGGCTAATTGACACTTAGCCAATCGACTAACTACACTGTAGCATGGGATGTCGGAAATGATCGCCTCACGAACCTACCAGTACCGGGTGGTGGATGTCTTCACCGAGCGCCCGTTTGAAGGCAATCCTCTGGCGGTCTTTCCCGATGCGCTCGGACTCGATGACGCGACTATGCAAAAGATCGCGCAGGAATTGAACTTATCGGAGACTGTTTTCATCTTTCCAGCGATGCGAAGCGGGTGTGCTGCCCGCATCCGTATTTTCACGCCCACGCGAGAGATGGATTTCGCCGGCCATCCCACCGTCGGCGCGAGCTTCGTGCTCCTCGATGGGGAAATCGTGCCGAAACTGAGCGAAAGCTTCGTGCTGGAAGAAAACATCGGTCCAGTTCCAATCCGCGTGGAACACGGCGTCCGTCCGTTGATCTGGCTGACAACGCCCGCGATCGAGGCTGGGCCGGCATTGGATCGAGCGTTGTGCGCCGAGGCTCTGGGACTTACGCCTGAGGATCTGGCGGCTGCCGCGCCGCAGCGTCTAAGCGCCGGCAACCCGACCATCTTTGTCGCCCTCAAAGACAAGGAAACCGTGGATCGCGCCTGGCTCGACGTGAGCGGGATGAAAACAATCAAAGCGACAAACCCAGAGCCCGTGTGCGTTTTCGTATTCGCGGCTACACCCCAAGGCGCTTACTCACGGATGTTCGCTCCGGAACACGGGATCGTTGAAGATCCTGCGACGGGCAGTTCCACTGGTCCGCTGGCAGCCTACATGATGCAGCACAGCCTGGTGTCTGGCCGCGCGGGCACGCGATTTGTCAGCGAGCAGGGAACGAAGATGGGACGGCGCAGTATTTTGCATGTGCACATTCGTGGAGAACGCGGCGCGGATGGTATCGACGTGGGCGGATACGTGACGCCGCTGGTGCGAGCCATCATGCAACTCGATTGATATGCGCCGGGAGAGACTGCGGGAACCTCTCCGCACTAGCCGCTAAGCCGCCAAGATGATAACATCGCCAGTGATGCCAACTGAACACATCGTCGCGCTTCTGGTTGCCGAACGCGACAGAATCACTCGAGCCATCGAAGCTCTCCAAGGAACCAAACGACGCGGCCGTCCTCCGAAAAATCCCCTGGCCGCCCTGGTGGCGAGTCCGACGCCGGGTTCGCCGAAGAAACGGCGCGGTGGAATGTCCGCTGCCGCCCGCAAAGCGCAGTCCGAGCGAATGAAGGCCCAATGGGCGAAGCGCCGGAAGCAGGCTAAGTAGCTACGCCGGCATTTTTGACAAACCCTTACACGAAACGGTCCGCTCCCGTCGGTCTCTTCTAATAGGTGTCGCCTGAGGGCGACCATGAAGGAGAGGACTGTATGAACACAAGAAGTGCGAGCATTCGATGGATGATCGCGTTAGCGGCGCTTACCCTGTGGGTGAGTTTCGCGGCGGATATTGACGGCAAGTGGACCGGTCAGGTCGAGGGAAGAAATGGTCCGCAGACGCAGACCATCATGCTGAAAGCCTCGGACAACACTCTGACGGGTAGCGTTGAGGGCGGGCGAGGCGGACCGGTGGAAATTTCCGACGGAAAAATCGACGGAAACAATGTCTCCTTTAAGGTGATCCGTGAATTTCAGGGTAACAAGGTCACTCAGGAGTATAAGGGCACGTTTTCGGGAAGCGAGCTGAAACTGACCGTTTCAGGCGGACGGCGTGAACCGTCCGAGGTGACGTACAAGAAGCAATAGCCGCCGGAGTCGTCCGCTCCGAGTGGCGGCGGAAGAGATACACTGTTTGACGAAGGAGATTCAAATGGCGGACGACACAAAACATCAAGAAGAGAACGAAGCATCGAGTGGCCTTCCACGGCGTGACTTCGTAAAGTCGGTTGCGGCGGGCCTCGCAGTCGCGGGCGCGGCTTCGGGCGCTCCGAAGTTAGTTGAGACCGATGTCGAGATCAAGACTCCGGACGGCACCTGCGACGCCGCGTTCATTCATCCGGCCTCGGGTTCTCACGCCGGTGTATTGCTCTGGCCCGATGCATTCGGGTTGCGGCCTTCCATGCGCGAAATGGCCAAGCGGCTGGCTGGTGAGGGATATTCCGTCCTGGTGCCGAATCCCTTTTATCGCATGGGCAAGGCTCCTTTCTTCACGGATGCTTCCACCGTCGACTTTGCCAAGGAGAGCGGTAAGATCCGGCCGCTGATGGCGTCGGTGAGCGCGCCCGGCAACGCCGAGAAGGATGCCGTGGCGTACATCGCCTTTCTGGACGCTCAGAAACAGGTCAACACCAAGAAGAAGATCGGGACCCAGGGCTACTGCATGGGCGGCCCGTTGGTTGTGAGGACTGCCGCGACAGTGCCGGATCGCGTGGGCGCCGGCGGTTCGTTCCACGGCGGCGGGTTAGTCTCCAGAGACCCCAAAGACCCGAACAGTCCGCACCTGCTCGCGCCGAAGATCAAGGCTAAGATGTATTTCGCTATCGCGATGAGCGACGACAAGCAGCAGCCCGATGCGAAAGACAAGCTCAAGGAAGCCTTCGTCGCCGCTGGCAATCCCGCCGATATTGAAGTTTACGAGACCTGTTATCACGGCTGGTGCGTGCCGGATATGCCCAAGCAAGGGGACGGCTCGGCCACCTACAACAAAGCCGAGGCCGACCGCGCCTGGGGCAAGCTGCTGGCGCTGTACAAGGCCGGGCTGGCCTAATTCGCGCGATCAGTCGGAACGCAGCGCCTGCATGACGTCGACCCGAGCAGCTCGTGTTGCTGGAAGAAGGGACGCGACCAACGCGGCCGCCAGCAGCACGATCGCGGCTCCGATCACCGGCAGGGCGCCCGGCGTTTGCACGTCCCCGAAATAGCTGCCGGCTACACGCGCCAGCACATACCCGCAAACCGCGCCGGTCACGATGCCGATCGTCGCCATCACAGCGCCTTCGGCGATCACACCGGTAACGAGATGCCGCGGCTGCGATCCAATCGCGAGCCGTATACCGAATTCGCGCGTGCGCCCGCTAACCGAAAATGCCAGCACGCCGGCGACGCCCACCACGGCGATCAACAGAGCAACGCCCGCGAATCCGCCGAATACGAATGCATTCAGCCGATCGGGCGTGAGCACCTCCGCGCGGACATCTGCGAGTGTCGCCGCGCGCTCGACAATCTGGTCGGCGGACATCTCACGGATGATGCGCGTGATCGGCGACACCAGCCCATATGGATTCGTGTGCGCATGAACGAATAGACGGTCTCCACCGAAACCCTGCATCTGCGCGAACGGATGATATACAGTTAGCGCCGCCCCCGGGACCAGATTCTCATCATCCATATCGGCCGCGACGCCGACGATGCGCCGAGGCGCCTGGCTGATGTCGACAAACTTCATCACCGGATCGGTCCACATCAGGTGATGGTTCACCGCATCCTGATTCGGGAACATGCGCTGCGCCACGCTTTGGCTCACGATGACCACCTGCTCGCCGGCTTTGCGATCGCTATCGTTGAAATCGCGTCCAGCAATAATCGGAACGCCGAGCGCCGCGAAGAATCCCGGCGATACTGTCCGAAGCCGGCCGAGTGGATCCTCTTCTCCCGGCGCCTTGACGTGTCCGTCGGCGGTGAACTCGAACCCAGGACCAAAAGTTGCCCGCATCGCGCCATGGAACCAGGGTGCCCAACGCGACGCCATCCACGCCCGGCAGCGCGGAAATGCGGCGCAGCGTTTCTTTGTAGAAACCGATAATCTGCTCGGGCGTCTTTCCGTACGACATCACGGGCACATTGATCGCGAGCACGTGGTGCGTATCGAAACCAGTCTGCACGGCTTCGAGCGAAAGTAGCGTCTTGACCAACATGCTGGCGCCGGCCAGCAGCACAAAGGATGCGGCGATTTGTGTCACCACGAAGACTCGCTGCCGGCGGCTGGTGCTGCCGGTGATCCGCAGGCTGCCGCTAGCAAGGTTCACCCCGTGCGAGGCGTCAGCAAGGGGCAGTCGCGGGACAAACGCCAATAGCACCGCTGCGCCGATTGCCAGCGCCGCGCCTACCCAGAGCATGCTGGAATCCACCGTGAGATCCAGCGCGCGGACCGAGAAGCGGGAGGCGTACTTGGCCAGGATGGCCACCATCGGCTGCGCGCTCAGCACGCCGAGAGCAGCCCCGGCGCCACACAGCAGGAGGCTTTCGGCCAACAGCGTCTTGCGGAGCGCCCAAGTGCTTGCGCCCAACGCCGCGCGGATGGACAGCTCACCTTCGCGCCGCAGCGTCCGCGCGAGAATCAGATTGGCGACGTTCGAGCACGCGATGATGAAAACCAGCACCGCCGCCGCGAGCAGCACCCACAGTACGGTCCTGGCGCGCGACGTGATCTGGTCGCGCAAACGAACCGCGTCGATGCGGAAGTCCGCTTTCGCCGAATACGCCTCGGGATGTTCCTTAACGATGGCCGCGTGAACTGTGCGAAGTTCGGCGCGAGCTTGCTCGAGAGTCGCCCCGGGCGCGAGCCGGCCGAATAATTCCGTCATGCGATGGACCCGCCCGGTGACCATGGTCGCCGACAGATGATGCGGGCTAGTGACAATGTTGGCGATAATCTCGGTCTCCGCCGGATACGGCACCGATGGTTCCAGCACGCCCACGATGGTGGCCGAGCGCGTGCCAAGCCGCACGGTTTTTCCGAGTACCGTCGGATCACTCCTCAGTTGAGTGGTCCAGAATCGATACGTCAGCACCGCCGCTCCGGCTGCGCTAGGTCCGTCGTCCCGCATGTCGAGCAGGCGGCCGAGCACCGGGTGCAGCCCCATGACGTCGAAATACGATCCGCCGACGACGCCAGCGCGGACTTCGCGCGGGTCGCCCAGGCCAATCATGGTGAAGCCGATCTGGGAGAAGTCGCCGAACGCGTTCAAAGTCTTGATGCGCGAACGCAGATCCTGCAGCTCGGGCACCGAAAACGCCGCGTTGTCGACGCCGATGCCGCGTGCGCTCTGGCGGATGTAGATTAGCCGGTTCTCGTCCCGATTCACCAGCGGCCGCAACAGCACGCCGCGCACCAGCGTGAAGATGGCAGCGTTTGCGCCGATGCCAAGAGCGAGTGTGAGCACTACGGTGACGGTCAGCCCTTTGGTGCGAGCGAGCGAGCGAACCGCGAATTTCAGGTCGTTCCAGAAGGTCATGCCGGCCTCCGACTTCGGATTGATTGGTTGATACTTTTTTCCAGTATACTCGCCTATGACGTCGCCGCATGATCTCGATAAATACCCTCGCGATAGGATTGGCGGTTCCAGTGGCTCTTCTCTCGCAGTGGCCTTCCTACCCAACCGCGGGAGCGCCGAGGCTGCCGAATGGAAACGTGAATCTGGATGCGCCCGCGCCCAAGACCGCTGACGGCCGGCCGGATCTGTCGGGAATCTGGGACCGCGGCATGGTCCCCGGAGCACCGCCGCCTGTTCCCGCAAACGCAGGAGCTCCGCCTACCGGGCCACGGCCATTTCAGAATCTTCCCTCGTTGTTTCCGGATGGCTTGCCGATGCAGCTCTGGGCTGCGGAACTGCGCAAGCAACGCCTGGCGGACCATAGCAAGGACCATCCCGACGCGCACTGTTTGCCGATAAACGCGGTGCAGCTCGCCAGCCATCCGCAACCTCGCAAGATCATCCAGACACCGGGGCTGGTTCTGATCTTGTACGAGGCGAACGACGGAATACGGCAGATTTTCACCGATGGCCGGCCGCTCCCCAACAACGATCCGGATCCCTGGTGGTACGGCTATTCGATCGGCAAGTGGGAAGGCGACACGCTGGTGGTGCAAACCGTCGACTTCCGGGACATGGGTTGGATTGACGAGGAAGGTACGCCTATCACCAGCGCCGGCAAGTTGACCGAGCGATTCCGCCGGTTGAATTACGGGACGCTGGAGATCGAGATGACGATTGACGATCCGAAAACGTTCACCAAGCCATGGAGCTTCAAGTTGAACCAGCGTCTAATGCCGGATACGGATTTGATCGAGTTCGTCTGTTTGGAGAACAACACGAAGTTGTCGCACCTGGTCGGAAAGTAACGATTTTTACTGAGCCGCGCAACGTCAGAAGCGATTTTGGGGGAGGTCCAATGCACCGAATCATCAGTTGTTTCGCGCTGTTTGCAGCCGGCATCGGGGTGGGCGCTTTTCTGATGCAGCCCGGCCGAGCCCAGACCAACCCAGTTTCGGGGCTGCGGCTGAATCACGTCGGAATTTACGTGAAGGATTTCGACGAGTCCATGCGCTTCTACACCCAGACCATGGGATTTCACGAAGCCTTTACCATCAAGGACGCGAGCGGCAAGCCCGTTCTCGCCTATCTTCAGATCACGCAGGATACCTTCCTGGAGTTGGCGCCATCCACCGCCGAGCGCCCGGTTGGCTTGAGCCACATCGGCATCTGGCCCCAGGACTTGACCGCAGCTGTGGCGACGCTGCGGCAGCGTGGTGTCCAAGTGAATGACCCTCGCACGGGCTCGACGAAAACTAGCATCACCAACGTCATCGATCCCAACGGCGTCCGGCTGGAGCTGGTAGATTTTCTTCCCGACTCTCTTCCGAGGAAAGCCATGGAGGAGTGGAAGAAGTAGCGGCTTCTACCGCTGGTGAAGGCCGAAATGAAGTCCCTGCGAGTCGCGGCAAATAGAGAAGCGGCCAAATCCGGGCTCGTCGGCGGGTTCGCCCGCTTCACCACGCAATTCCCGCACCTTCGCGATGCCTACCTCCAAATCGGACACGCCAAAAAAAACCAGGATGCCGGGATCGGGATCGTTTCCATGCATCCCGGCTTTGATTGACGGAGTCTGGAACCAACCCTCGGGGCCCGTTCCAATGACATGAAAATCCCAGCCGAACAATTGCCCAAAGAAAGCGCGCGCCTTGCCGGCATCGCCTGCCCCGATCTCGATAAAAGAAACTGCCGATCCCATTTGTCTTTTCCCTTCACCTAAGTGTGCGCTGAGAGCCGGCGGGAAACAACATAGGATCCAATCACAAGCGCGGCGGCGATCGCCTGGGCGACCAGGGTTTCGAACGTCGGAAATAGAGAAAGCCAGAGTCCCATCCACGCGGGCAAAACATCGGTGAGCCAAGGAATCGGCGTGGTGGGCAGCCAATGCGCCAATTGCATTTCCTGCGCCTGTTCGCCGACCATGACGAGCAACACGCCGCCCAGCAGCGCGCCGGTTACTACCAGCATTCGCCGGTATGGCAACTGCCGATGCGCCAGAAAAGTCAATACCGCGATGACGCCAGAAAGAAACAGCCCTAGAAGCGCACCGTAGAGAACCGGCCGACCGCCGAGTTTGAGCCGGTAGCTCTGAAGGAACAGCACCACTTCAATTCCTTCGCGGTAAAACGAGCTGAAACCGAGCAAACCCATTCCCCAAAGAAGACGGGCCCGCGAAGAAGCTGAATCGTCATCCGCTTTGAGGAGTGTCCGTTTCTTTTTGTTGTGCAGCGAAATCCAACCAGTCCAGTAGACTCGATGGAAGAACCAGTTCATGACCACCAGCAGCACGCTGACGGCCAATAATCCCGTTGCCGCCTGCAGCGTAAGCGCTGAGATCTCGGCGCTGAGATCGTTGACCACTCGTACGGCGATCAGCCAGGTAAGCAAAGTAGCCGCGAAACCGACACTCGCTCCCACGGCTATGGGGCGTCGGTATCGGCGGCGGTGTCCGACTAAACCAGCGGTGATCGCGGCGAGTACTAGAATGCACTCCAATCCCTCACGGAAGACCAACACACCGATGTCGATGATAGTGGAGACAGAACTCATCACCGCCGGCCAGGTTCCCGATGCGCCGGTTTCACGCGAATGATTGCCATCATGCCGGCGTCCTCGTGGCCCAGGATATGGCAGTGGTAGACGAAATCGCCGACCAGCTTGCCGCGAAAATCCATCCGGACCTTGACACTGGGATATGGACCGGTCCCCGACCAATAGGGGATCTGGACCGTGTCGAGATACTGGCCGTTGTTCACCGGAACACCGTTCTGCTCCAGGAGCAGGAAGTGAATCTGATGGATATGAAATTCGTGATTCTCCAGCGCGCGGTTCTCGATGGTCCAGTCCTCCACCGCTCCTTGGGTGGTGACGATGGCCGGCGGATTGTCCGGGCTGAACAGCGTGGGAGTCTGGCCATCGACGGTAATGAAGAAATTCGTTGGGCTGTTCGGGTCGTTCGGGTCCGACAGTACCTCCGAGAAATACAGAGCGCGCTCCGCCGTAGGCCTCTCGCGATCTAATTCCGCGAAGCGCTGACTGTGCGGCTGTTCGAATGCATAAGGGATCGTGAGAGGCGGTTCGGGCGCATTGGGTGAAACCTTGATGGCTGCGATCGGCCGCGTCGGATCGTTGTCGCCGTCCGGACCGGTATCAACATTCAGTGTCATCAGGGTCGCTTTCTTGACACTCGATGAGGGACCCGTCAGGATGAATTCCGCCCGAGCGGCCGGGGCCAACAGAATGTCGGTTTCAATGATGCGCTTGCCCCGTGACGTACCATCCTGAGAGCCGGTGGGAACGCCGTCGAGGGCCACTACCTCTAGCGGCTGCGCCGTTCCGTCGTATTGCAATTGCAGATCGATGATCGTATCCGCCGACGCGTTCACCACTCGCCAAAGTTGCCTCTCCGAGGGCTTCATTTGAATTATGGCGGGCGTGAACGTGGGCGACGGAATCGGAGCGTAGTTCAGCGAGATATCCCAAGACGGAATGTTCCCACCCGGATCGGGACTGCCCGGCACGAGATTGTCCCTAATGAGCAACACTTGCTCGGGCAGCCCGGCAACTTCGGGATTGATGTGTTGAATCCCGTCCACGATCAGAGCTCCGGAAGCGCCGCCCAGAACGGCGGCCTCGGAGATTCCATGAATGTGCGGATGATACCAATAAAGCCCAGGCGGTTCGTCCAAGGGAAATTGCACGTCGTATTGGAACGTCTCGCCGGAATTAATCATGGTATTGATCACTTCATCCTGATGACATGTCGGCGGAGTATTCGTACCGTGATAGTGAATATTCACCGTGGACGCCGTCATCGTTACGGCTCCGCAGGTGCTCGACGCCCTTCCTGAAACGGTCATCGCCGGCATCATCCCTGGCATGCCTGCCATCGCGGTTGACGATGCGGACGTCGGCACATTGTTCTTCAGGCCAATGAGCAGCCGATCGCCTGGACGCACATGCAGGGTGGGCGACTCCGCGCCGCTTTCGGTCATGAAACAGTAGAGGGTGTTACCGAACCGATCGACCCTGGTTTCGTACGTGAAATTGACGCGCAAGACGCCGTGTTCGCTGAAGAGATCCTGGGGTTGGCTGATTGAGCTTCCGGCTGAAAAGCGCGGGCACACGTTGGCACCCTGAGCAAAACCGCAGATCCCGGTGACCGTGAACACAATTATGGCGAGTGCAGTTCGTGAAAGCATGATAGTTCCCTTTAAAAAATGAACTTCGCGCCGACTTGAACCAGCCGAGGCGCCGCGGCACTGACCACCTGGCCGAATGTTCCACTGCTGATGTTGCCGTCAACCGATTGCGGTCCAAAGAACTGAGCGTGGTTGAAAACGTTGAAGGCTTCGATGCGAAACTGCAGCGATTTCGCTTCGGTCAAACGCAAGTTTTTGAGAAGCGCCATATCGAAGTTTTCCATTCCTGGCCCGTAGAAATAGCGTCGCGACGCGTTGCCCGGAGTACCCAGGGCGTTATTGCTGAACAACGCGGCATTGAAGTATGGCTGGCCGTTGCGGGGATTGTGATTCAGATTGAGGGAGCCCGGCGTGACATCCGGCTCATCGATGCCGTAGTTGTTGATCCCGTTCGGCTCGGCGCCTAGGAGCGAGTTATCGCCGTAGTTAATCAGCGTCACTGGAAAACCGCTGCTGAAGCGCGTGATCCCGGACAATTCCCATCCCTGCGTCAAACGGTTCGCGGCACGGAACAGGCGAGCGAATGGAAGTTGATAGTTGTAGCTCACGACGAAATTCTGCGTAATGTCGAAAGCGGACAAGGCTCTGCTTAACGAGGGATTCAGCGGATTCACCTCTTCGCCCAGATTGGAAGACTGATCGATGGACTTGCTGTACGTATAGGCTGCCAGCAATTGCAGTGGTCCGCTGGTATGCCGCAAGGTGACTTGCAGAGAGTTGTAGTTGGAGTTGCCGATAGTGGTCTCGAGGGTGTCGCTTCCGAAATTCGAACCCAGCGGCCCTCGGGTTCCATTGATCGTTTGCCCTGACGCAGTGATAAAAACGTTGCTCTCGTTGAATGGTCCACAGGGCGCCTGACCGGGCGCCAGATTGGCCGGATTGCTGAGAAACAGACAGAGCGCGGGATTGCCGGGATTGGCTTCCTCCAGCACCAGCAGGTGATGGGACTGGCTGCCTACATAGCTGCCGCTCAGCACCGTGTTTTTTCCGAGCTGGCGCTCGATCGAGAGCATATATTGTTCGGTATAAGGAATCTTGTTGGTCGTAACGTAGTTCGGTATGCCGCTGACGGGTTCAAACTGGGCCCAGCTGATGTTCGGGTCCGGATGGCTCGCGCTGGTGTTCAAGGGCGCCAGCGAAACGGGGAAATACTGGCCGTTATTTTGGCCGTTGGACGCGGTAACGAACGGAGTCGCGAATAGCGGCGGAGCGGGGCTGGTGTAGGTAGTTCCGTACGGCGCGTTGGCACTGCTGACACCAATCGCCAGCGCCTCGATTGCGGTGTAGAACATTCCATAACTGGCCCGAATGCTGGTTTTGCCATTGTCGGGTGAGTACGCCAAACCGATGCGCGGCGCAAAATCCTTATTGCCGGGCGGCGCCAGCGTGCGCGAAACACCGGGATCACCAGGAAATAGGATCCCCGCTGGCGCGGTGGGGAAAACCACCGACTGCTGGCCCGGCTCGAACGTTGCGATCTGATTGTATTTTTCGTACCAGGGCTCGATGCGATCCCAGCGCAGTCCATAGTTGAACGTAAGTTTCTTGCTAATGCGCCAGCTATCCTGCGCGTAAAGGCCGACATATTTATTGCGGCCGTAGAAGGCCTGCAACTGGCTTTGGTTGTATTGGCTCGGAATGCCCAGCAGGAAGTCCGCGAAGTCGACGCCAGTCTCGCTGCCAAAGAATAGGAAGTTCCCATTCAACTGGGCGATCGGATTGGTGTTCACCTGGTCGTAGTGGAATTCCCCGCCCACTTGGATGGTGTGTGTGCCGACCACTTTCGAGAAGTTATCGCGCCATTGAAACGTGTTGTTGATCTGCTTCAGCTCGTTGGTATTGGTCCCGATCGAGAAGTTATTAAAATCGACGTTTTCCACACCCTCCGTTTTTGGAGATAACGGAACGATTCCGGGCGTGTTCGTGCCGACGACGAAGCCTTGGGACGCCAGGGACGTACCAACACCTCCAATAGGTTGGCCGAGGTCGGTAGCATCGCGCATGAAGCTGAAGTGGAATTCGTTGACTGCGGTTGAACTGAGTGTCTTGGTGTCGCCCAGCGCTAACAATTGCGCGCGGCCGGAATTCAGCGCGTTGAAACCCGGAACATTCGCGCCGCCCTGCGCCACCGGGTACGGACTGTTCTGTGACCACCCGTCGATAAAATAATAGGCCGACAACATCCCCCAGCGCGTCGTGGCATCCACCTTAAACGCGCCCTTGTCATCATTCAAGGTCTGGTTGTAGGCCGAGGTGGAAAAAGTGTCGTTGGAGTTATTCGGATCCGGGATATATTTCAAAAGATTGCTCGCCGGCGTGGACCAGGCGCTTTGCGGAATCATGGCGTTCGGAAGAACGCACTGCGCGGAACTGTTGCATCCCGTGAAGTAATATGGCTCCCCTTGCGTCACCGGGTAGCCAAGCTTCTGCGAAAGCTGCTTGGCCCAATAGGGACCGCTGACTGCTCCAGCCAACGAGCTCGCCACATCACTGAAATTGCCGCTGCGCTCGGAGAGCGAAGGCACCGGTATCTCGCCGGTATCGATTCCTTGCGTCGAGCGCGTGCCCTGATAATCAGCGAAGAAGAAAACCTGGTTCTTGCGGATCGGGCCGCCGATGGTTCCTCCAAACTGGTTCTGGTCGAACGCGCCGCGGGTTGGCGAAAAATAGTTGCGAGCGTCCAGATCCGTATTGCGCAGGAATTCGAAAACATCGCCGTGGAATTCGTTAGTACCGGACTTCGTGACCACATTGATCTGGCCGCCACTGAACTCGCCGTATTCCGCGTCAAAATTACTCGTCAGGATCCGGAATTCGGCGATGGAATCCAGGTTGGGCACAATCGCCGTGCCCATGTTGACGTCTTCTTCCACATCGCTTCCATTCAGCACAAAGCTGTTGGCAAATTCGCGCTGGCCGTTGATCGAGATGGTCCCGGGATTCAAATCACCAGACGGCGAAAAAGCGAGCTCGCGCCCACATCCTGAACCGTATCGGTTGTGACTGAAGTGATCGGCACCACGCCGGATTGAAGCGACAGCAAGTCCGTGAAACTCCGGCTGATGAGCGGCACTGAGGTCATCTGCTTGCCCGTGATGACCTCGCCCATCTGGGTGTCGACGGTTTCGACGTGCGCGGCGGCCTCGGACACGGTGACCGTATCCGTCCGTTCGCCGATGGCGAGCGACGCATCCACTACAACCTTGCTGTTGACGTCGATTACAACACCGGTGCGCCGGAGAGGCTTAAACCCGGAAGCGCCTACCTGGACGTCGTAGCGGCCAACGGGCAAACTCTGGAACGAATAGAAGCCCCGCCCATCGGTCTTGATGGTTTGCTTCACGGCTGTGGCCGTTTCCGTCGCCGTGACATTCGCCCCAGGAACCGCGGCGCCGTTGGGATCCGTGATGGTTCCTAATAGGCTTCCTCCGTCGCTTGCCGATAGCGTCGCATGCAAGCAGGCCAAGCAGGGCGAGCTTTGCAATCGAGTGGCATATGTGCTGCCGATGACGTCGAGGGGATGCGGTAGCACCTCCAGCGATTGTTTCGTTACAGCAAGATAACAAAGTCACTATCAATCTCGGACCTCTTTGGTCTCATATTACGGAACGTGAATGTTCAAGTCAATAAAAAACAGCAAGTGAGTTGCAAGTAAACTCGAACGGTTGCGATTGTAGCCCGAACGGAGAATGCTGACCATATTCGACCACCTGACTGTAGGTGGTCACTGTCGCGGGCAGCGGCTGCGATGGTCATTCCACTGGGGTGTCTGCGGTTTTGGCCGCTGGCGTGCCCTAAACTCTGTGAGGACACGACTAATGCTAAGGAATGCGAAAAATCTGCATGGTTTTACGATCCGAGCCACGGATGGCGAGATTGGGACTGTCGATCAACTTTATTTCGACGACGAAACCTGGGCCATTCGCTACCTCACGGTGGAAACTGGCGGCTGGCTGGGCGGCCGGCACGTATTGATTTCGCCGATCTCGGTAATCCGTGCCGACTGGCAAACCAAGGGAGTGGATGTGGCTGCTGACGAAAAATCAGGTGGAGAACAGCCCCGATATCGATACGACATCAGCCCGTTTCCCGGCAGCACGAGGCCGAATTCAACCGGTATTATGGGTATCCCTCTTACTGGGGTGGTCCCTACTCTGTGGGGCGCCGCGCCGTACCCCGCGGATTTGGTTACACCGCCAGTCCTGCTCGTGCCGAGCCCTCCCGATGACATCCCGAGCGATCCGGCGGATTCGCATCTGCGCAGTACTCAAGAAGTTACCGGCTATTCCATTGAGGCGGCCGATGGTGAAATCGGCCATGTGGATGGCTTCGTTTTTGACGATGAAGCATGGGCGATCCGCTACATCGAGGTGGCAACGCGGAATTGGTGGCCCGGCAAGAAAGTGCTGGTTTCTCCCGCATGGGTTGAACGGGTGAGCTGGGGGGATTCGAAAGTCTACACGGCCCTCACCAGGGAAGCCATCCAGAACGCCCCGGAATACGTCGAGTCCGCGCCGATCACTCGCGAGTATGAAAACCGGCTTTACTTTCACTATGGCAGGCCGCCATATTGGCTGCACGACGCCGAGCGCAGGTCTCCTGTATCCTTGACTAGCGTCTAAAACACGGAGACATCGGACCAATGAGCGAAAGCAACTACGGGCACCACGGGAACGAAGGATCGGAACACCACAAGGAACGCGTCGCTCCTGCGAATGCGGAGCAGGCCGATCAGCAAGCGGCTCAACAAGGGCTTCCTGCTCCTTACTGGAGACGCATGCATCAGGACTGGCGTGTCTGGGTCGGCTTGGTTCTTATGCTTGCGGCGATAACCATCTATATACTGAGCGAGGATTTGGCGTGGCTGCCTCACCCCTGAGATGAAGCTCAATAGCAAGGACTTCCGCGTGCGGCCCGGCGGCAAGGTCGATCTCAGCAAGTGGCCGACGATTGTGAAGCCGTTCTCGAAATCGAAGAAGGAGTATCACGAACTCCTGGATGAGCACGTTCAGAAGTTGAGCTCGCTGCAACAGCTTCTATACGCGTCCGACCGCTATGCGTTGCTGCTGATTTTTCAGGGTATGGACTCGGCCGGCAAGGACGGCGCCATTCGGCACGTCATGTCCGGAGTGAATCCGCAAGGCTGCCAGGTTTTCAGTTTCAAACAGCCCAGCGCCGAGGAACTGCAACATGATTTCCTGTGGCGCACCACGCGCTCTCTGCCGGACCGCGGCCGGATCGGCATCTTCAACCGCTCCTATTACGAAGAAGTGCTGGTGGTTCGAGTTCATCCGGAGTATCTTCGCGGCGAGGGGCTTCCGGAAGAGTTGCGGGACGAGAAGAACATCTGGGAGGAGCGCTATCGTTCCATCGTGGATTTTGAACGCCACCTCTATCGGAACGGCACCCGGGTTCTCAAAATCTTCCTGCACCTTTCGAAGGAAGAACAACGCAAGCGCTTCCTCGCGCGCATTGATCAGCCCGATAAGAACTGGAAATTCAGTCTGGCGGACATTCATGAACGGAAGTACTGGAAGGATTACACGCGCGCTTTCGAAGCTTGCCTTCAGGCCACCAGCACTCATCACGCGCCCTGGTATGCGGTGCCCGCCGACGACAAAGAAAATGCCCGGTTGATTGTTTCCCAAATTGTCGTGGATGCGCTCAGCGAACTGAAGATGGCTTATCCCAAGACCACGCCGAAGCACCGGCGCGAATTGGAATCCATCCGCAAGCAGCTCACGAAATAGGACGATACACTGAAATTGTCGGCTGAAAATAGCCCATGCGCCTATTGATTGGTCTTCTTCTAACTATCATTGCGGGGGCTTCACCGGATGTCGTGCGCCGCGCCAGCGCACTCTACCAGCGCACCGAATACGAGACCTCGCTGCACGTTTTGTCGGAGGATCCGTCGCCCGACGCGGCGAACTACCTTCTGACCGGCAAGAATTACTTCATGCTCGGCGACCATAAGAAGGCCATCGAATTCCTTGACAAGGCGCTCGCAATTTCTCCCCAACAATTCCGAATACGAGCTTTGGCTGGGCCGCGCCTGGGGACGCCGCGCTGAAACCAGCGGCTGGCTGACTGCGGGCGTCCACGCATCCAAGGCGCGCCAGTGTTTCGAAAGAGCGGTTGCCTTGGACCCGCATAACCGCGAAGCCAAGAACGACTTGTTCGATTTCTACCTCAACGCACCCGGTTTTCTCGGCGGTGGATTGGAAAAAGCAGCGGCGCTAGCCAAGAGCATCGCGACCGAGAGGCCTCCCGAGTACGAGTTTGAAGAAGCTCAGATCGCCGACCGAAAGAAAGATTATGCCGCAGCGGAGGCCCATTTGCGCCGCGCGATGCAACTAGCGCCCGATCAACCCGGCCGAGTCCTGGACGTGGCGCGATACGTTGCCAAACGCGGACGGCTAGAGGAAGCCGATGCGCTGTTTAAGCAAGCCAGAGAACTTGCGCCCAGCCTGCCCAGGGTGGCCTTTGCGGAAGCCCGGGTGGATATCGAAAACCATCGCAATCTGGAGCACGCGCGCGGGCTCTTGCAGAGTTATCTGCACGCCAGCCTGACTCCGGACGACCCTCCCCGGCAGGAAGCCGAGAAACTATTGCGGCGCGCGGGCGGATGACGAATCTAACGCGCTCCTCCAGCGCTGTTCTCAAAACCTACTCCGTTCTGCTGTTTTTCCTGGCGCTCAAGGCCGCCGGGAATTCCGCAATGGCCTGGGGGATGAAGCAGGTTCCTGAGAGGATGTCGCTGAATCCCGCGCTTTATTTGCGCGCCATGCTGAACCCGTTCGTTGCGATGGGAATCGCCGCGCTGATCCTGGCTCTGCTGACGCGAATGGCGCTGCTCAGTTTGGCGGACTTGAGTTTCGTGCTGCCCGTCACCGCCGTCGGCTACGTGATCGCGGTGATCCTCGGCAAGGTGTTCCTGCACGAAGCGGTCACTGGCCAGCGATGGCTGGGGACGGCTCTGATCTTTGCCGGCGCCGCGTTGGTCGGCTCCACGTCGCGCAACACTACTCCGCTACCGAAGGATCCCCAATGAGGTGGGCCCTGGTAGCCGCAATTGTTTGCGCCACGGTGTTGGGCGACCTGCTGCAGAGCTACGAAATGAAACGCGCCGGGGAACAATCGGTGAGCGCGCGCGGTTTCGCACGACTGTTGCACGTCATCGTCCAGCGCCGCTTGCTGATCCTGGGCATCGCCTGCAACGCCGTATCGTTTTTCGCGTTCATGGCCTTGGTGCAGACCGAGCCGCTCAGTTTCGCGGTGCCGGCGTCGGCGGCGAGCTTTGTGCTCGAAACCTTGCTAGCCAAGTTCGTTTTGCACGAGCGGATCGGTACACGCAGAGCAGCGGGCGCGCTCGCCGTTTTAGCTGGCGTGGTGCTGGTCGGTGGATGATTCGTCAGCAACAGCTTGCCTCCGCTTTGCGCAACGACGGTTAGCAGTTTGGGATCCACCAGGTTTTTCAGGCGCTCGGCCGCGGTCTGCGTGGTCACCAGATAATACCGTTCTGGCTGCAACCACAATGTCTTCCATTGCGCATCGTTGATAAACACATTCGGCGCCCCGGGCGCGTAGGAACCGTATACCAAATTGTTGAGCCGGCCATTGAGCAGCAGGCCGTCTCGATTGGTATAGAAAAAGACGGATGAATACGTGTAGTAGGGATGATCGACGATAAGCTTGCCCGCTGGCGCACGGAGCAAAGCTTCGGCGAGCGGCCGCGAGGAGAGATAGGGATCGAACGCCGCCATCGCAATGCGCGCCGCTTGAAAAAACAGGATGGCCATCAGGGAAATGGCGAGAAATGCGCGCTGGCCCCCGGATCGCAAGGTCCCGGCCACTCCCAACAGGAACGCAATCGCGGCCACCACAAGCGGCAATCGAAGATAGGCGAACGAAGCGATCGTAAGATCTTCCATATGGCCGAGCGAAAGTTTGTACGCGCCAGGGTTGGAGCTGAGCGCCGCGGAAATATCGCCGGGGGTTGGAAGATTCCACGCTAGAAAATACAGCGTGAGCACCGCGGCTGCCGCCATGATAAATACCCCGCACAGAACGCGAGTGCCGTATCGGATCCAGTTACCTCCGGCGGCCATCGCCGATCCCAGCAGCAGCGCGAGTGCCGGATAGCAGGGCATTGAATAATATTCCTGGGTCGTGGAAAAAGTGAAAAACACCAGGAGAAAACCGGTCCAGCACAGGGCCAGCAAGCGCATCTTGCCTGCGCGATCGGACGGCTTGAAGTTCAACTTCAAGATGGCGGGAAAGTATACGCTCCACGGAAACAGCCACAGCAGATGGAACCCCCAAAAATACAGGCGCGGGACCGTGTCGTAATCGCGCGGGTAGCGCATGTTCAAAAAACGGAGCAGTTGCTCGTTGATGAAATAGAACCAAAGGAAGCCATGATATTCGCCGGGAGCGCTGCGCATCGTGAAATCGAAATACGGAGGATTTCGCAGCGTAGCGATGATGTGCCAGGGCGCGGCGATCAGCAGGATGATTAGCAGGCCGCTGAGCGGATGCAGGCGCTTCCAAACTTTGCCGTCGAACAACTGCCTGGTAACGACGAGATAAATTAACGCCGCGGCCACCGGGAACACCACGCCCACCAGGCTCTTGAACAGCAAGCTGGTTCCCAAGCTCGCCGCGAGTACGAAAGCCCACCAGCGCGGCCGCTGTTCGCCTTCATCGATAGCCCGCAGGAACGCCCACATGGAAAGCGCGATGCTCGCGGTGAGCATGACGTCGGGGATCAGAATGCGCGTGAAAAGGAAAAGTCCGAAGCACGTGGAAATGCACAATCCAGCGTAAAGTCCCGCCCGCTTACCGAAGGCCCACATCCCTATCGCGGTAGTCAGCCAGGCCAGCGCCATGGCCGCAAGGACCATGGGAATGCGCGCGGCCCAGTCCGTGGCTCCGAATATTTTGAACGACCCCGCGATCAGCCAGTAGATGAGCGGGGCTTTTTCGAGATAGGGAACTCCATCCAGCCGCGCGGTAACAAAGTCACCGGATTCGAGCATGTTGCGCGCGATCTGCGCCTGCACGGCATCCACGTCATCCATCAGCGATGGAGGTGAAATCATGCAGCCCGCATACACCGCGGCTGCGACCAGCAGAACTATGAGGTAGCAGTGAAAACGCGTTCCATCGTCCGGCGTGCCCCCGCCGCGGCCGGCACCCTGGTCTGGATTCCCCATTTTTTCATCCAAAAGAACAGTGTCATCAATCCCCATAGATGATAACCGAGGTTGGCGCGCCGGTCGAGATGAGCTTGCACATGAGCTTCGATTCTTGGGAGCTGAAAGAACTCGCGATGCTCAGCGGACGCGAATGCCACGGCTTCTTCGAGTAAAGGCCGCAGCGGTCCGCGGAACCAATCGTGGGTGGGAATGTCAAAACCGATTTTCTTTCGATTGAGAATCGGTGGAAAGCGTTTCGAGCGCATCAGGTTCCTCAAGATCACTTTTTGTTGGGAGCCCTGGATTTTCAAGCTCGCCGGGAGCGAGTTTGCGAATTCAACGATCCGATGATCGAGAAACGGCGGCCGCACTTCCACCGCATGAGCCATGCTGGTGTGATCGACCTTGGTCAGGATGTTGTCCGGAAGAAAGTATTTTTGGTCAAACCAGAGGTAATCCTGCAATTGTTGGCCCGTCAGCTGGTTCAGTACAGAGTCGAGCGCCGGACTCAGCGGCTGTTGAACCAGAGCGCGTTTTTCCCGGTCGTCGAACGTTCCACTCCAATAGACATGGGCCCGCGCCGCCGGCATCTGGCAGCCTTCCAGGAACCGTTTCAGCTTGTATTCGAATCCGATCTTATCGTTGGACACGGGCAGATGTTGGGCGATCGCCAACAGCGCCTTGAGCCCGACCGCTGGAAAACGCCGAGCCGTGTTCGCCATCAAGCTGGCTCGCTGCATCAGATATCCGCCGAATAATTCGTCAGCGCCTTCACCGCTAAGCGCTACCGTGGCGCTGGCCTTGGTCAGGCGGGAAAGGAACCACACCGGCAGCGCGCCCGAATCGGCGTTGGGCTCGTCACAGTAATAAGCGAGCTCGTGAACCGCCGTTGGGAGGTCCCGTTCAGGATTGAGGTCGAACTCGGTGTGTTCGGTGCCGTAAAAGTCCGCAACCTGGCGTGCGTAGTTCGCCTCGTCAAAACTGCGCCCGCGAAAGGTAATTGAAAACGTCTTCAGACGCGAACTCGACGCTTCGGCCGCGTAATGCACCAGGCTGGACGAGTCCAAGCCACCGCTCAGCCAGACGCCCAACGGCACGTCGGTCGCGAGGTGTTCACGAACGGATTCCTTCAATAGACGATCGAGTTCGTCTTCCGCCGACTTGGCCGTCTCTTGCGTCCAGCGTGTGGTGTTATCTTCTTTGCCGGCCGGCAAGCGCCAGTATTGTCCCGTTCGAATAGCGCCGCGCTTCCATTCCATCCATTGGCCTGGGAGCAGTTTCTCAACGCCATCCACCAAGGTCCATGGCGCGGGCACATAGTTTAGCGACAAATAACAATCCAGACCCTCGGCGCTCAACCAGCGCTCGATCTCGGGGTGAACCAGGATGGCCTTTATCTCCGAGCCGAAGTACAAATCCTCGCCGCGGCGCGCGATGTACAACGGTTTGATCCCCATGCGATCGCGAGCCAGCACCAGGCGGCGGTCAGATTCACGCCAGAGCGCCACCGCGAACATCCCGCGCAGCCGCGCGAAACAGTCGGTGTCCCACTCAATAAACGCGTTCAGAACAGTTTCGGTGTCGCAGTGCGAGCGGAAGCGATATCCGCGCTGTTCCAGTTCCCGGCGCAGTTCCAGGTGATTGTAGATCTCACCGTTGAAGACAATGACGGTGTCGCCATCCCCCGAAACGATGGGCTGATCGCCCCCGTCAATGTCGATAATCTTCAGGCGCGCGGCGCCCAGCGAGACTGCCTCAGACTCGAAGACGCCTTGCTGGTTAGGACCGCGATGGAAAAGGGTCGCAACCGCATTCTGGATTCGTCCGGGCGCCGCGGCGCGATGCCCGTGCGTAAAGCCGGCTATGCCGCACAATTCAGGTGCACTCCGTCATTAATACGCCACGGCTCATTAGTACGCGACTTCAGACGCTGACACGGCCGCACTCACACTGGATTGCCGAGTGCGCTGATTCCGGGTTCTACGCCATTGCACTTGAGGCAGAAACAATGAAGTGTCGATGCGATCCTGGTACCGGACCGCGATGTTCACCAGCGAGTCCAGCAGCGAGTCGGAAAGATAATGCGGCTGCAAGCCGAGATCGATCAGCTTGGAGTGTTTGGCGTTGTAATAGTGTTCTTCAGACTCGACGCGCGGCGTCGGTAGGTGTTCGATTTGGGCGCGCATCCCCAGCTTCCTAGCCGCTGCCTGAACCATTTTCGCGAGCTCGAGCACTGAAAACTGCTCAGTGAACTGATTGAAGACCCGGAACTCTCCCGGCTGAGCTGGATGTAAGCATGCAATCTCAATACAGCGCACGGTGTCGCGGATATCCAGGAACCCTCGCGTCTGTCCTCCCTTTCCATACACCGTCAAAGGATGTCCGGTCGCGGCCTGCGCGCAGAAACGGTTCAGGACCGTTCCAAAGACTTCGTCGTAATCGAAACGGTTGATCAGCACCTCGTCCAGCACAACCTCGTCGGTCACGCTTCCGTACACCACTCCCTGATTCAGATCGGTGACACGAAGTCCCCAAATCTTGCAGGCGAACATGAGGTTGTGGCTGTCATGAACCTTGGAGAGATGATAGAAAGAACCCGGCTGTTTAGGAAACGGAAGCACGTCGGATCGGCCGTTGTGCTCGATGCGGATGTAGCCTTCTTCGATGTCGATATTCGGCGTGCCGTACTCGCCCATTGTTCCGAGCTTGACTAAGTGGCAATCGGGCCGGAGTTCCTTGAGCGCGAAAATGAGGTTCAGCGTTCCGACGACGTTGTTTACCTGGGTAAACACCGCATGTTTGCGGTCGATCATCGAATACGGAGCCGATCGCTGCTCGGCAAAGTGAACCACCGCATCCGGCTGGAAGCTCTCGATCGCACCGGACAGGAAGTCGTAGTCGTTCACGTCACCGACAAACAACTCGATGGACTTCCCACTGAGCTCCTGCCAGACGCGCAGCCGGTCCGCCAGAGGCTGAATCGGCGTGAGGCTCTGAGCTCCTAATTCGAAATCCCACTGGCGTCGAAGGAAATTATCTATTATGGCTACCTCATGTCCATTTTTGGACAAATGGAGGGCTGTGGCCCAGCCACAGTAACCATCACCACCTAGAACACAGATTTTCATTTGACTCGGAGCACCCGGTCCTTCCCTTGAAGCATCAGCGCTAATGAAACTGTAACGTTGAGTCTACTCTCTAACTTACCCTATTTAGGGGCGATTTGCAGGACTTCTTGAACAGCGGTCTTGGTGTCCACGCCGGGCATCCCGTCGGATCGGAAACCGCCGCCGGCGGCGAGATTTCGGAGACTACTTTTTCTGGGCACTCTTGTGTGCCTGAATGCCACTTTTTAGAAACTTGATGGCCTTCTTCGGGCCGCTGGTTCCCGTGACTCTGAACTTCTTCCCGCGTTGTTTGTTGTAGGAGATGAAAAACTCCTCTACCTGGTCGAGCAGAGTCTTGCTCACTTCGCTGATCGATTGCACATCTTCGTGCTCGTAGGAGTGGACAGCGACACCCAATAGCCGATCGTTGGTTTCGGTTTTCCCCTTCTCGGTCTGTTCCGCCGAAATAATGCCGATAATGCGCACGTCGATGAGACAACCGACATGGGCCGGCGCATCCATCAGAACCATTATGTCGACGGCGTCGCCATCGGCACCCAATGTAGAGGGAATGAAGCCGAAATCGAACGGAAACATCATGCCCTCCGGCAGCAACCCGCCCAACATGAAGAGGCCGGAATCGGGATCATAATCGAACTTATTGCGGCAGCCTTTGGGCGTTTCTATGATCGCCCGGCAGACGCGTGTTTGGGGGTCAAGCTGATGGGGAAGAGATTCTAGGTTCGCCATTGTTCAAAGTTAGACTCTGAAGTGCTGAAACATGCAACAAGTTGGGCGTTTGTGGAATCTATTCGACAGAAAAGGAGTTTTCCATGGCGGCCACAGTTTGGAAGGGCTACATCAGTTTCGGGCTCGTCTCTTTTCCGGTGCGGCTTTTCGCGGCCGCGCGGCCGGAGACGGTCCATTTCCACATGCTGCACAAGAAGGATCAGTCCCGTGTCAAAGAGGTCTGGTACTGCGCTGAGGAAAACAAGCCCATCGAACGGTCGGAAATAGAAAAGGGCTACGAAGTAAGTAAGGGTGAGTACGTTGTCGTCGACGACCAAGAGCTGAAGGAGATTGCCCCGTCGACGGCGACCACCATGGACATCCTGCAATTCGTCGGTAAGGACGAGGTGGATCCCATTTACTTCGAGAGCTCTTACTATGTCGCGGCCGAGGACAAGACCGCCAAGCCCTACGTGTTGTTCATGGGCGCTCTGACTGACACCAAGCAGAACGCCATTGCCAAGGTGGCCATGCATAACCGGGAGCACGTGGTGCTGATCCGTCCGTCCGAAGGTGGCCTGGTGCTCCATACGCTTTACTATCCGGATGAATTGCATAAGGCCAATCGCAGCGAAGCACCCAAGGCCAAGTACAGCGCCAAGGAACTTGAACTCGCCAAGAGTCTTGTAAAGAATCTCACGGCGCCATTCGAGCCGCAGGAGTTCAAGGACACTTATCGCGAGAATGTCGAACGACTGATCGAGCAGAAGAACAAAGGCCAGAAGATCACGACGGTCAAACAGCCGCGCAAGGCGCCGGTTGTAGATCTGATGGAAGCGCTCAAACGCAGTCTGAAGGCTTCAGCGCCGGCGAAAAAGGCGTCCGGGCGCCGCAAGGTGGCTTAGGACCAATAGCCGCTTAGTATAAGCTTGTCAGGGACACTTCCCGATGACTAGCGTGCATACCAAATTGCGGCTTTTGTTAGGAATACTGTGTGCCGCGGCGGTGTGCAGCGGGCAGGATACGAAAGACGCGCAGGCGGCGGGTCCCTACAAGGTTGGGGGCGGCGTCAGCCCGCCTCGTCTTATCTCTAAGGTTGAGCCAAAGTTTTCCGAAGAAGCGCGAATCTCCCACTTTGCTGGGACTGTCCTTCTGGGGGCCACACTGGGAACCGATGGCAGGGCGAGCAGTTTCAAAGTTCTGCGTCACCTTGGCCTGGGTTTGGATGAAAATGCTATTGCCGCCGTTAGTAACTGGCAGTTCAAGCCTGGCGAAAAGGAGGGTCAACCGGTAAACGTCTTCGCACAGATCGAGGTCAATTTCCGTATGGTGGGTAAGGACACGAAGTCTAGATGGCAGCTGCGGCGAGTAGAGTTCCATATACCGGAAGGTGCGATGCGGCCGATCATCGAAAAAGTCACAGCTCCCAAGGTGGCGAACGATGAGGCTACGCCCAATGTGAGGCTGACCTTCGATATTGACGAAAAAGGCGTGGCCGTCAATATTCCAATCGAAACGGCTTCGAAAGAAGGTTGGTCCGGCGATGTCGCTGCGGCACTGCGCAAATGGAAGTTCATTCCCGCCTCAATGGACGGCGTCCCGATTTCCGTTTCTTGCACGATGGAATTTGCTCGGGGGAACTAGCATATGAAGCGCTATTTGCTGTTGTGCATCGCGTTGGTCATGCTTCTTGGCCCGCCGCACACGCATTCCGTCGTCCACGCTGCCTCCGTCATGGCGCCGCGATTTGAAGTGGACCCGTTTTGGCCAAAACCACTGCCCAATCACTGGATTCTCGGCCAAACGATCGGTGTTTCGGCCGACTCGGCGGGCCACATCTGGATCATTCATCGCGTCGGTTCGCTCGAAGCCGGCGAACAGCACGCCACAACCACCCCGCCCATCTCGCAATGCTGTGCGCCTGCGCCGCCGGTGCTGGAGTTCGATCAGCAAGGCAACCTGATCGGCCACTGGGGTGGTCCGGGCGCCGGTTACGATTGGCCCGAGTCGGCGCACGGCATCACGGTCGACTACAAGGGCAACGTTTGGCTGGGCGGCAATGGCCGGGGGCCGCAAAGCGCGCGCGGTGCGATCAACGGTCAAGATGAAGAGTCGAAGGCGGGCGACCGCGTCGACAGCTTCCACGACAACTCGATCCTCAAGTTCACGCAGGATGGCAAATTCCTGCTGCAGATCGGCAAGCCCGGTCACAGCAAAGGCAGCAACGATGTCGAAAATCTTCGACTGGCTGCTAAGACCTTCGTCGATCCGAAGACGAATGAGCTGTATGTCGCCGACGGCTACGGCAACCGCCGCGTGATCGTATTCGACGCCGACACCGGGAAGTACAAGCGGCATTGGGGCGCTTACGGACACAAACCCGACGACGCCGACCTCGGCCAATACAATCCGAACAGCCCGCCGGCGCAGCAATTTCGCAATCCGGTGCACTGCGCCATGCTATCGAACGACGGCCTATTATATGTTTGCGATCGCGTGAACGACCGCATCCAAGTCTTCCATCCGGACGGGACTTTCGTCAAAGAGGCGTTCATCGAAAAGCAGACGCTGGGTTCCGGTTCGGTCTGGGACATTGCTTTTTCGCAGGACCCGCGGCAGAAGTTCCTGTATGTCGCGGACGGAGAAAATGACCGCGTGCACATCGTCGACCGCGCGTCGCTCGAAGTTCTGACTAGCTTTGGCGAGGGCGGCAGACAGCCCGGCGAATTTTATGGCGTGCATAGCATCGCCACCGATTCGAAGGGCAACATCTACACTACCGAGACCTATCGCGGGCAGCGAGTGCAGCGATTCGTGTATAAAGGTCTGGCGCCGGTTACCGGCAAAGACCAGCGCGTGGTGTGGCCCCAGCATTAGTGTGGCCCCAGCATTAATCGGGAGAGAATGAACATGCGAATCGATTGGAAACTTTTATTTCTGGCCGCTTGCGCCTCCGCACTTCTGGCCCAGGACTCGCACCCCAGTTGCAACAAATGCTCGGGTACCTACATCGCGAGCGACGAGATCCAGGCGTACCTCAAGCGGGCGCCGGTCGATGCTGTCGTCACCGATCAGCAGGTTCGCGCCGTGGATGTAGGCAAAAGCAATGTCGATATCGGCGTGGTTTATCGCAATAAGACCGCGGGCGGCGCGGTGGCCGAGCACGACCTGGTCAGCGAGGTTTATCACGTTATCAGCGGCTCGGCGACTCTGGTTCTTGGCTCCGACATCACGGACTTGAAAGCGCGGCCCGCGGATGATCGGGCTGTTCGGTTGTTGAACGGTCCGGGCGGCAACGGCGCCTCGATTCGCAACGGCGCCACGTACCAACTCAAGCCGGGCGACGTCGTCATCATACCCGCAGGCGTCGGGCACTGGTTCACGAAAATCGACGACCATATCGCGTATTTGATGGTGCGCGTCGATCCGGACAAAGTGACGCCGCTCAAAGACGAAGCCGGGTCTAAAGCCGATTTAACGGGAGCACGATGAAAAGCGCAACTACTTTCGCAATGCTGGCGATCTTCGCGGCGATGCCTTGCGCCGCCGCGGTTTCAGGCGAGGCAATCTACCAAAAGCGCTGCGCCGCTTGCCATGACAACGGGATCGAAAGGGCGCCGACACGTGAGGCGCTGAAGCAGTTGTCCGTCGCGCGCATTTTGCGAACGCTGGACTTCGGAGTGATGATCAACATCGCCTATGTTCTGAATCGCGAGGAGCGCGAGGCTGTGGCGAACTACCTCGGCGTCCAGAGGACCGACGTGCCGGTGCCTCCGGAGGCTTTCTGTAAGGACCGGACCGTGAACATTGGCGCATCACCGAGTCCGATATGGAACGGCTGGGCGCCCGATCTTTCCAACGCCCGGTACACCACCGCCAGCGGCCTCACGCTCAATCAAGTGGGCAAGCTTAAGCTGAAGTGGGCTTATGCGTTTGAAGGCGACGTCACTGCGTTTGGCGCTCCCACTATGCTGGGAAATACGTTGTTCGTCGGCAGCGCGGGCGGCGCGGTGCAGGCGTTGAGCACCGATTCTGGCTGCGTTCGCTGGGTGTATCAGGCGAGCGGGCCGGTGAGATCCGCCTTGGTCGCAGTCCCCAATGGCAAGACGCACGTTCTGGTGTTTACCGATCTCACGGGCTGGGCCTACGGAGTGGAGGCCGAAACGGGGCATCTGCTATGGAAGAAGAAACCCGAGGCGCATGAATCCACGCGATTGACCGGCACCGCCGCGGTTCAGGACGGAGTGGTCTTCATTCCAGCCGCTTCCTGGGAAGAAACCCGATCGAGCAATCCGGATTATCCATGCTGCACTTTCCGTGGCAGCGTGACGGCAATGCGCGCGAAGGATGGAACCGAGGTGTGGAAGACCTACACCATTCGTGAGAAGCCGCACGCACTTGAGAAAGGCCCGGGCAGCGTTGGAACCTTGGGACCCTCGGGCGCGGGCATTTGGGGGTCGCCGACGCTGGATGCGAAGCGCGGGTTGCTGTACATCGCGACAGGCGACAATTTCTCAACGCCCGCCACCGACATGAGCGACTCCATCCTGGCGCTGGAGCTGAAAACCGGACGAATCGTGTGGTCCAAGCAGATCACCCCTGGCGATGTGTTCACTGGTGCCTGTACCGCCGCCGGCGGCTGTCCCGGACCGGACTACGATTTCGGATCGTCCGTGATTATCGAGAAGCTGCCCGATGGCCATGAAATTTTGCTCGCGGGACAAAAATCCGGCGTGGTTTTTGCGCTGGATCCCGATCGTAAAGGCGCCATTCTGTGGCAGACTCGCGTCGGAAAGGGTGGCACCGGCGGCGGAGTGCAATGGGGCATGGCGAGCGATGGCCAGAAGGTCTACGCGGCTACTTCCGACATGGTGAGAAAGGCGCCTCCCGGTACGGTCATCACGGTAGGATTGCCGCCCGATCCTGCAGTGGGCGGCGGGTTGACAGCGCTCCGCATATCAACCGGTGAGAAAGTTTGGTACGCGGCTCCAGCGCCGTGTGGACCGAAGCCACTGTGCAGTCCGGCGCAACCGGGAGCCGTAACGGCGATACCAGGTGCGGTGTTTTCAGGATCAGACGACGGACACCTGCGCGCCTACGCCACCGAGGACGGCCGGGTGCTGTGGGACGTTGACACCGCGCACGAGTTCAAGACTGCGAACGGAGTGCGGGGCAAGGGCGGCGCGCTGGATGGTGCCGGTCCCGTCATCGTTGGAGGCATGTTGTTTGTGAACTCGGGCTATGCACGTAGCGGCGGCATGCCCGGCAATGTCCTGCTGGCGTTCGCGCCGGAGGAGTAGCGTTCGCTCCCAGGTTTTGCGGGATAGTAAACTACTTGCCATGCGAAAACTACTTTTCTTCTGCGTGCTGGCTGGAAGCTGCGCGTTCGCCCAGCAGAAAATCGCGCCCGACAAAGAAGCCGCGCTGAAGGCCGATCTGCAGGGGCAGATCGAGGGGATGAAAAAGCAGGCGCAGGTGATGGTCGACAGCGTCTTCAGCTTTGGCGAGCTGGGGTACCAGGAGTTCGAGACCTCGAAATATCTGACTGGAATTCTGGAAAAAGAAGGCTTCAAAGTCGAACACGGCGTGGCAGGAATTCCAACCGCCTTCGTTGCCACTTGGGGACAAGGCAAGCCGGTGATCGCGCTCGGCTCTGATATTGACGATATCCCGCAGGCTTCGCAGAAACCCGGCGTGGCCTATCACGATCCGATGATCGAAGGCGCCCCAGGCCACGGGGAAGGCCACAACTCCGGCATGCCGCTGAATATTCTGGCCGCCATTGCGGTGAAAAAGGTGATGGAGCGCGAGCATCTTTCGGGCACGATTAAACTGTGGCCCGGCGTTGCCGAGGAATTGCTGGGAGGGAAAGCGTACCTGATTCGCGCGGGAATCTTCAAGGATGTCGACGTGGTCTTGTTTGCCCACGTGTCGGCCAACTTCGGCGTGACCTCCGGACCCACCACTCAGAGCGGGCTGGTTTCGGTTGAATATACCTTCCACGGAGAAGCCGCTCATGCGGCGATGGCGCCCTGGCGGGGACGCAGCGCACTGGATGCAGTCGAGCTCATGGATACGGGCTGGAACTTCCGCCGCGAGCACCTCCGCTTGGCGACGCGCGTGCATTACGTCATTACCAACGGCGGCGATCAACCAAATGTAGTGCCGCCACTAGCGAGCGTCTGGTATTACTATCGAGAGGCCGATTACGACCACATCATGAATTTGTGGCACATCGGCGACGATATGGCCAAAGCCGCCGCGCTAATGACGAACACAACTTACGAGTCCCACCTTCTCGGAAGCGCCTGGCCTGGTCATTTCAACATCCCAATCGCCGAAGAGGTATATCAGAACATCACGAAAGTCGGGCTGCCGGCGTGGTCGGCCGAGGATGAAGAACTCGCCAAGGCGCTGCAGCATGAGCTCAAGGTTCCAGAAGAGGGATTGGCGACCAAGATTTCACCCCTGGCTGTTCCGCGCACTGGCCCTCAGCCCGAACCGACCGGTGGCGCTTCGGACGATATCGGCGATGTTTCCTGGGTGGTTCCAACGGTCACGCTGGGATACCCTTCGAACATTCCAGGAGGCCCGGGACACAGCTGGGCGAATGGAGTCGCGATGGCGACGCCGATTGCGCACAAAGGCGTAGTCGCCGGCGCAAAGGTTCAGGCGATGACCATGCTCGATATCCTGTTGCACCCCGAACTCGTGCAGAAGGCTTGGGACTACTACAATAACGTCCAGACCAAGGACACCAAGTACCACACCTTCTTGAGACCCGACGACAAGCCCGCAATTTGGCTGAATCAGAAAAAGATGGAGGAGTATCGGCCGCGCATGAAGGCGCTCTACTTACGATCCATCGAAGTACGATACGTATCTTGAACAACTCGGGATCACGTATCCAACGGTACAGAAGTGAGATAGCGCTAAGCTTTCTCGTCTTCCCAAGGCTTCCCTGGACGCCGCATGATCTGCTCCAGACTCGCGGGCTTGGGTCGCCACTCCTTGCCGAAGTGCTGATCGACATCATCTTTGTAACTCATCCGCGGTCCCGGATATCCGATGAGTTGCCAGCCGATCAACCCCGCGTTCCCGCCATGCATCGGATCCGAGAACATGCCCTCGATGGTGTGCGCGCGCAGCAACTGGAAGAAGTGGGTCTTCTCAATCGACTGCAGCTTCCGGATCTGCTCGTCCACGGGAAGCTCCGCAAAGTTAGTCCCCAGGCTGGCGATGCCCTGATGATAGGTCTCGCGCGGATTTTCCTTCCCTTGATAGCCGTGCTCTGGATACGATTCGACGAACGGCCCTTTGGTGTAGCGATATTTGTCGGCGCCGTAGGGACCGGCCAGTTGGCGATCGATGTAAATCACAACTGCAGCTTCCTTCGCGCCCGGTCCGCTGGCATCGCTGGGGAAGATCCGGTCGCACGCCGCCGCCACCACGCGAGCTTCCGCGGCAGTGAAGAAGCGCAACGGAACTTTTACGTTTCCGTCCTTGGTCACGTCTTGTGCTTTCAACCGGAACGGTTCGCGGGCCAGCGTGTACAGCAGCGTGCCGCCCAGCGCGCTGGCGGGGATGGTCAGAAATTCGCGGCGTTTCATACCAGCCTCCCGGGATTCTTCAGATACTTTCCGATCAGCGCGTCCGCCGCCCAATACGTCGTGGCCAGCACAGTAAGGGTCGGATTCCCCGATGCGGTTTGCGGGAACGACGAGGCGCCGATCACCCACAGATTCGGCACGTCCCAATGCTGGAGATAAGGATTCACCACGCTGGTCTCGGGCGTGGCCCCCATGACCGCGCCTCCCTGAATGTGCGTGCTCTGATAGTTGATCACGTTGTATCTGGCGAGCGACGGGCGCGTGGAATCGATCTTCGCTCCCATGGCCGGCGCGATCTTGGCCGCGAGGTCGTAGGCGAAGTTGCGCTGCTTGTGCTCGTGATCGGTCCAATCCAGAGTGAAGCGCAGCAAGGGATCGCCAAATTTGTCGGTGTATGTTGGATCCAGGTCGATGTAGTTCTGGCGATAGGACATGTGTTCGCCGTACATATTCAATTGCGCAACACGGTCGTGCCATTGGAGCGATGCGGCCTTCCAATCCGCGCCCCAATTGGATTTCGTCGTGCCCGGAGGAATAGCGCCGAAGGCACCAATGGGCAAATCGCCGTGGCCGTTCAAGCTCAGCATGCCATATCGAAGAAGCCCGTCCGAGCCGGTGAGGCCGTTGTCGCCATCGAAATCGGAAATCCGCCGGCCGAGGCATCCCGCGCCCATGAACGCATTGAGCGGCTTGTCGAAAAAGATGCGTATTCCGCCTTCCACCTGATGCGTGAGGTTGCGGCCTAGCGTTCCCTTTCCCGCCGCCGGATCATAAGGCGTGCCGATTTTCGAAAGATGAAGCAGCCTGTTGTTGTTCAACGTGAAAGAAGCGAGGATGACGGTTTCCGCGGGTTGGAAAAACTCTTCGCCGTTCGCATCCGTAAACTGGACCCCGGTGGCGCGCCCGTTCTCATGCACGATGCGGCGCACCCAGCTTCCGGTGCGCAATTGAAAGCTCTTATGCTTGCGCAGCACCGGCATAAGCGTGTTACTCGGCTGCGACTTCGCTCCGATCATGCATCCGAAGCGCGAGCAATAGCCGCAGTAGGCGCAGCCGACCCGCGAAACGCCATCCGGATTAGTGAAGTCTTGGCTCAGATTGGCCGCCGGCGTGGGATAAGGATGGTAGCCCAGCTGTCTCGTGGCTTCTTCGAACAGGTGGGACGCGTAGGAATGCTTCAGCGGCGGAGTAGGGTATTCATGCGAACGCGGCGACTCGAAAATGTTTCCGCCGTCGATCAGCTTGCCGCGCAGATTGCCGGCCTTGCCGCTGACCCCCATCATCTGCTCGGCGTACCAATAGTGCGGCTCCAGTTGATCGTACGTCACGCCCCAATCCTGCACGGCCAGATCCGCGGGCAGCCGCGCCGCGCCGTGCTTTTCCGTGAGATGCGTTCGCAGCGTGAAGACATCCGGCAGAAATCGGAAGCACATTCCAGTCCAATGCTCGCCCGCGCCGCCCACGCCGGTTCCCGGATGGAAGGAGCCGTACTGCCGGACGGGAACCGCCGAAGCGCGCGCCGAATGGCGATGCGTGACGGTTTCTTCGGCGATGTTCTGCATCATGCGCAGGCGGATGTTGTAATCGAGCTCGTCCATGTCCATCGCGTAATCGGCCAGACCTCGCGGGGCGCCGCGTTCCAGCGCCAGCACGCTGACCGAGGTGCGGCTCACGATTTCCTTCGCCATGGCGAGGCCGGTCCAGCCGCCGCCGATGATGACGACATCTACTGGTTTGAGGTTGGTCATGGATGCCTTTGCGACATGTCGTTCCTCACGACTTTACCGCTTTTCATCACAAACTTCACGCGCTGCAGCTCGGTGATGTCGGCCAGCGGGTCGCCCGAGACGGCTATCAGGTCGGCGTACTTACCCTTGTCGATGGATCCGATCTGGTCCTGCCATCCCAGCACTTCGGCGTTGATTGTGGTTGCGGCCTGAATCGCGCGCACCGGACTCAAGCCGGCACGCTTCACCAGCGCTTCAAAATCGAGGGCCTGCGTACCGTGGGCGTATGTCGCGCCATCGGCTCCGCTGCCGAGCATGATCTTCATCCCCTTGGTCGCGACGGCCAATGCAACAGCCTTTTCGAAAATAGGAATCATGCGGTATTTGCCGCCGGTATTCTTGGCATCGTTGTCGTCGATGGCCGGCTCCAGGTATCGAACAAAAGTCGGATCGTAATAGAGTCCCTTGCGTACCATCATGTCGGCCTGCTCCTGATCCAGGCCGAACGCGTGCTCGATCGTGTCGCAGCCCGCGATGATGGCGTTCTTCTGCCCTTCGCCCCCGTACACGTGACAAGCCGCCTTCTTCCCCAGGCGATGCGTCTCATCGATCAAGGCCTGTAAGACGGGCATCGGATAGGTGACTATGATACTGAGCGACGCCGGCGGCAGTGAAAGAATAAGCGCCCGTTGGAAACAACTTGATCCAGTCCGCACCGTGCTCGATCTGGTCGCGAACTGCTGGCACGCGCTTCTTCAACCGAGCGAACCACGGCGCTCGCCAATGGATTGTCGGGAGCCGCCGGATTGGGTGGCGCCGCGCCCCAAACAATGCCCCGCGTCGACACTTGATAGCGCGGGCCATCGATGCGCCCCTGGTTTATAGCGTCGCGGATGGCCACGTCGCCATATCCGTTGCCGTGGGTGCTCATATCGCGCGCGGCCGTAAACCCCGCCCGCAAGTCGGCCTGCACGTTCGCGACGGCAATCACCATTGAGTTTTCCGTGGTTCCGTTCGGTCCGCGCGCATCGAACATGTGCGTGTGCGCATCGATCAAACCAGGCAATACGGTCGCTTGGCTGAGGTCGATTACTTGCGCTGCCGCCGGAATCTTGACCTGGCCCTCGGACCCGACTTCGGTGATTCGCTCACCCGTGACAATGACGACCTGTTTGGTCAACATCTGGCCGGTCTTGCTGTCGAACAAGCGTCCGGCGCGGATCGCGATCACTCGCGGCGCTGGCGGGCATTGAAAGATGCCGCCGTCCGAGCCAACGCACGGAGTGGGCCCGGCCCCTCGCCAGGGGCCCGGGGGCTGTTGAACCTGTGCCGGAACCGTGATCGCGCTCAGTGCTATTGCGAGCGTAATCGCGATGGGTCGAATCATTTGTGCTCGTCGTTGTGAATAGGATCAACCCAGCGGACGGGGCTCGGCTCCTCGACGGGTTCGATGTTCAGGTTCACTACCACCGCTTCGTTGTCGCTGCGGACGAGCACACATTCCAGAGTCTCGTCGCTCGACGCGTTGATCTCCTGGTGCGGGACGTAGGGCGGCACGAAGATAAAATCGCCAGGCCCAGCCTCGGCGACATATTCCAGACGATCGCCCCAGCGCATGCGGGCACGGCCGCGCACCACGTAGATGACACTTTCGAGCGCGCCGTGATGATGAGCGCCCGTTTTAGCATTGGCGAAAATGCTGACGGTTCCCGCCCAGATCTTCTGGGCTCCCACGCGGGCGAAGTTGATCGCCGCGGCGCGATTCATTCCAGGCGTCTGCGCGGTGTTGGCGTCGAGCGAATCCTTGGGGATCACTTTCACCCCATGAGTTTTCCAGTCGACCGCATCCCCGTTCATACTGATTCAGTTTAGCCGACTTTGCACGTAACAGGACTGTTGATGCATTGGAATCGGGCGCTGCGAAGAAGGTGGAAGACGCTGCGGAAAGCCAGCCGGCGGCGTTCGCGATGGTTCGGGAGCGCGGACTGGTCGAGAGTGCGCTGATTCCAGCACTCGCTATGTAAGCCCGTGATTTTACGGCCGAAGCGGTTCGGGTATGGCGGCTCCATCGGCGCGCGGATCGGACGCGGCGTAATTCGTCCCTGTCTTTGAGTTGTGCAGGATCGCCTGTCCGCGGCCCATGGTCTCCACGTACTCACGGCCAATTTGAATCACGTGGCCGCGCTCGGATAATTGCTGGAGCGTCTGTTCGGGCACCCGCGATTCAATGTAGACCTCGCAACCGGGAGCATTGCTCTTAAAGAAACGCGGTGCTTCCAGCGCTTCCTGAAGGGTCATATTGTAGTCAACATAATTGGAAACAAATTGAGCGTGAGCCATCGGCTGCACCGCGCCGCCCATGATGCCAAATCCGATGTGCTCGTCGCCCTTCTCCATGAAGGCCGGAATAATGGTGTGAAACGGTCGCTTGCCTCCGGCGAGCACATTCGGATGTTTAGGATCGAGATTAAAGCCCGCGCCTCGGTTTTGCAGACTGAAACCCATCCCTTCTACCGTAACCTTTGACCCGAATGCCGAATAAAGACTCTGAATCCAACTGGCAATATTGCCGTCCTTGTCGACCACCGTCAAATACGTCGTATTACTGCCAATAGGGTCGCCAGCCTTGACTTCGCAATTGGCGCGATGTGGATCGATCTGGGCAGCACGCTTGCGCGCGTAGTCTTTTGAGAGAAGCTGGGCCACGGGCACATCATGTACCCGAGGGTCGGCGACGTTGGCGTGAACGTCTGAATAAGCCAGCTTCATGGCCTCGATGCGCTTATGCATTTCCGGCGCGCCGAATGCGCCCAGCGGCGACGCCGGCCCCGTTTCCATAATGTTCAGCATCTCGAGCGCGGCCATGCCTTGGCCGTTTGGTGGGAGTTCATAGACACGCCAGCCGCGGTAATCGATGGAGAGCGGCTCCACCCATTCGGACGCATACGACGCCAGATCCTGCGCCGTCATCGTGCCGCCCAGGTGTTCGGATGTTTTGACGATGGCGGCTGCGATTTCGCCCTTGTAGAACGCATCCGGCCCCTGCTCGGCGATCAATCGAAATGCGCGCGCCATGTCGGGATTCTTGAACAATTCGCCTGTTTGCGGCGACTTTCCGGCAGGAAGGAGCACACGCTTCGACTCCGCATTCGCCTCCAACGCGCGAACAATACTGGGATCCTTCCAATATTCGTCCACTCCTTCGTAAACCGGAAATCCCTGCTCGGCATACGCGATCGCATCGCGGAAAAGGTCCTTCCACGGAAGCTTGCCGAAGCGCTGATGCATTCGATACCAGCCTTCCACGGCGCCCGGAACGGTGACGCTGTGAATGCCAGCTTGCGGCATGCTCTTGATATCGTGCTCAGCGAGAAACGCCGGAGAAAGAGCGCGAGGCGCGGGACCCGATGCATTCAACCCGGTCAATTTCCCCGTCTTCGCATCCCAGTAGATGACGAAAAGATCTCCGCCCATCCCGGTCATCATCGGCTCGGTCACACCGAGGACCGCATTCGCAGCGATGGCAGCGTCCACGGCCGATCCGCCGCGAGCCAGGATCTGCGCTCCGGTCTGCGATGCCAGCACTTGGCTGGTGGCAGCGATTCCCTGCTGGCTGATAACGATGGACCGGCCGTAATTGCGGCCGAGCACTTGCGGGTACAGTATCGACATGGAGAGAACCGAGAGCCCCAGAATACTAAATGAGCGTCTCACCAGCCCGGTCATATTTGCGACGGCGAAGCTAGTGCCCTGCAGATTATGAGCGAAAGCGAGCGTTTCATATATTCGATAAGGTTACGATAAATCGGTCCTTCGGCGCTGGATCATCAGACTCGCGACTGCTTGCTGCAGCGGATCCTCGCTCGCCGAAAGCGCCTCGATCACACCTGCCCGGTCGGCTGGCATGCGATTCTGATTCAGCTTGAACTTTCCTTGGAGCTTTTGGATCTTGATTTCAAAGCCCGCGATTTCAGGCATCTGCTTTTGTATGAAAGGATCGCCTGGATCAAAGTCCCACGGCTCCTGAAAGGAGCTCTCGTGCTTGCCGACCAAACCCTTCAGGAGCGCGACCATGGCCTCCCGGTCCAAGATTTGGGGCGCTCCGTAGGCATGCACCACGGTGTAGTTCCAGGTGGGCACGTTCTCCGGCTTCACATACCAGGAGGGTGAGACGTAAGTGTGCGGGCCTTGAAAAATCACCAGCGCCTGACAGCCGGATCGGAAGTCTTCAAGCTGCGGATTTCTTATCGCGACGTGAGCGCGCAGCGCGCCATAGGGCTCAACGCTGCGATCCAGCAAGAACGGTATGTGCGACGCGGTGAGCTCGCCGTCACGCTGCGTAACCACCGTGGCGAAATTGAACTCCTCCATGAAGTCCTGAAGCTGGACCAAATCATCGACTGCAAATGCCTTGGGCACATACATACTTGCCCATTGCAACATATCCGCAAGGAACGATAGACTCGCAGCATGCCCGATGTGCCGCCCGATCTTCGTGTCACCCGCCGCGAAGCCGCGCAATTGTTGGGAGTTGCGGCAGCCGCGCAGTTGCTGGCTGCGGACGCCCCCGACATCTGCTTTCTCACTGCCACGGAAATGGCGGACCAGATCCGCCGCAAGAAGCTGAGCGCGCGTGAAACGCTGGACGCTCACCTGAAGCAGATCGAGCGCGTGAATCCGAAGGTCAACGCGATTATTACGCTAGTCGCGGAGCAGGCTATCGACAACGCCCGCAAAGCCGACGAGGCGCAAGCTCACGGCGCGGCGTTGGGGCCGCTCCACGGACTGCCCATCGCGCATAAAGACTTGGTGGAAACCGCCGGTATTCGCACGACTTTCGGCTCCCGAATTTTCAAGGACAATGTGCCGAAGCACGATGCCATCATAGTCGAGCGGATCAGAAATGCCGGCGCGATCTGCATTGGGAAAACCAACACGCCGGAATTCGGCGCAGGTTCGCAGACCTTCAATGCGGTATTTGGCGCCACGAAGAATCCCCACGATCTAACGAAGACCTGCGGGGGGAGCAGTGGCGGAGCGGCGGTGAGCCTGGCGTGCGGCATGCTTCCGATCGCCGACGGCAGCGATAGCGGCGGCTCCCTGCGCAATCCAGCGGCGTTTTGCGGGGTGGTTGGATTCCGCACGGCGCCGGGGCGCGTGGCGCATGCCGCCAGCGGAGACGCTTGGTCGACAATCGCCGTCTCCGGGCCCATGGCGCGCACCGTCCCGGACGTGGCCCTGTTGCTCAGCGTGATGGCCGGCCCCGATCCGCGCTGTCCTATTTCGATCACCGAGCCCGGCTCTCGCTTCAGAGCAAATCTGGAACGCAACTTCAAGGGTGTCCGCGTCGCGTGGTTCAAAGACATGGGCGGGATTCCGTTCGACCCTCGCGTGCTCCGCTTGGTCAATGCACAGCGCAAGGTTTTTGAAAGCCTGGGCTGCATCGTGGAAGAAGCCGAACCAGATTGGACCGGTGCCTACGAGTCGTACGATACGCTGCGTGCCTGGGGCTATGCCGCCTCCCAGTCGGAAAATATACGGCTGCATCGCGATCTGGTGAAGGACACCATCCAATGGGAAGCAGAGCGCGGCTCCAAGCTCACCGGCGCCGACATTGCGCACGCTCACACGTTGCGGAGCAAGGCCTGGGACAATGTGCGAATCTTTCAAGAGAAGTACGAATACTTCATCGCGCCCTCCACGCAAGTGTTGCCCTTCGACATAACTCAACCCTATCCCACGGAAATCGCGGGCGTCAAATTGCCGAACTACATCGAGTGGATGAAGACGTGCATGCTGATTTCGGCGGTCGAAAATCCGTCGATTTCAATGCCTTGCGGCTTCACCGAAGATGGCTTGCCAGTGGGCTTGCAGATTGTCGGCCGGCACCGCGACGAGTGGAGCGTGTTGCAGATGGCGCACGCATTCGAGCAAGCGACGCCGGCCGCTCGGCGCAGACCGGCAATCGCTTAATTACTCGGACTACTTAAAGTCCAGATCGATTATTTAACCGAGTCGATTGTGAGCGTGTCGCCCGCTAGCTTGCCGGTTACAGTGACATTCTGGCCCGCGCTGGCCACGATCTTATCCTGGTTGGCGATCTTATAAATTTTTCCGTCCGGAGTCACCAGGACCGCGGGCGAACCACCCTTGATGCACTTCTGTGCGCAGTCGGCATCGCCTTTCATCGCAGCCATGGTGGAGCACTTCTGATCCTCGACGAAACCTTTGAATTCCGCGGCCATACCGCTGGCGGCGAGTCCCATGGTCAGTAAAGCTATCGCGCTAATCTTTTTCATGTGATCTCCTGTGAGCGATGTTTGCAGCTCAAAACAACTATACGCTAATTCGGCGGCCTCCGTGGCTAGTGGCAGCAGTGGTCCTTCAGTTGGTATTGCCATGTCGCCGCCTCTTCAAGCGAGAAGGGCTCGCTTAAGTCCGATGCTAGTATAAGTGGATGGAATCGGGCAATACTTCGGTAAGGTTGGTAAACCCTGCCGCCCCGTCCGCGCCAGAGTCTCCAGCATCCACATCCTACGGACTGAAGTCCGGCTCACTGTCGCCGAGCGAGACTTTAGCTCAGTCCATCGCTCTCATCGCACCCACCGGCTCTCCCGTCATGACCATACCTTTGGTATTTGGGCTGGCGGGCCAGGGCACGGCCATCGCTTTTCTTATTTCCACCGTCGGCATACTGCTGGTGGCGCTCAATGTAAATCAATTCGCCCGCATCTCGTCCTCGCCCGGTTCACTGTACACCTACATAGCCGACCACATGCATCCGCGATGGGGCGTTTTGGCCGGCTGGGCCTTGTTGATTGCCTATGTCGGAACGGCTGCGGCGGTGGGCGCCGGCGTCACGAATTACGCCAATGTCATCCTGCGGGATCGGTTCGGCGTGCAGGGTTTTCCATTGCTATTAACCGCGCTGGTCGTAGTCTTGGCATGCTATCTGGCCTATCGTGACGTACAAATCTCCGCGCGCTTGATGCTGTGGCTGGAAGCGGCTTCGGTGGCTCTCATTTCTCTCATCGCTTTCAGCATTATCATCAAGCACGGCTGGCATCTCGACATGGGCCAACTCACGTTGCAAGGCGTCACTCCGGAAAAGCTCCGCCTGGGACTGGTGCTTGCGATGTTCAGCTCCGTAGGATTCGAAAGCGCGACCTCGCTCGGCTCGGAAGCCAGAAATCCGTTGATCAGCATCCCGCGAGCCGTCAAATGGAGCGCCATCCTGGCCGGCGTTTTCTTCTTCCTGTGCGCCTACGCGGAGGTGCTGGGATTTCACGGCGAAACCCAGACTTTGGACCAGAACGTAGCGCCTTTGCACCTGCTCGCGCAGAAGGCCGGATTCCCCGCTTGGGTGGGCACGCTCACGGATCTTGGCGCGGTCTTGAGTTTCTTCTCGTGCTTTCTGGCCTGCATCACCGCGGCCGCCCGTGTGCTCTTCCTTATGGGACGGCATGGCGCGCTGCACTCTGTGTTGGGCCAGGCGCACGAAGCGAACCAAACCCCGCATCGCGCCGTGCTGTTGAGTTCCATCGCCGCGTTCGTGCCCGCTGCGGTTATGATGCTCCAGGGCAGGAACCTGTTCGATATTTATGGACTGATCGGAACGCTTGCAACGTTCGGATTCGTCACTACCTATATCCTGGTCTCCGCCGCCGCACCGCTCTTCCTGCGATCGCGCGGCTGCCTGACGCCGCAGGCCGTCTGCATTTCCGTGCTGGCTATTCTCGCGATGGGAGCAGCACTCCTGGGCAATCTTTATCCGGTTCCCGCTGCGCCGTATTCCTATCTGCCGTACCTTTATGTGGCGTTGCTCTTGATTGGCTTCGCCTGGTCCACCATCTGGATCGCCCGTGCGCCTTCGTTGGTGCGAGAAGTCCCCGGCGATTTAGGCGCGCTGCCGAATGAGACCGACTGAACGCACCCTACTACAAACCCTCCAGCGCCGCGGGAGACTCCGGAAGCACCTGCCCGCCGTCCACCACGATCGTTTGCCCAGTGATAAACCCCGCTTCGTCGCTCGCCAAAAACAACGCGGCATAAGCGACATCTTCAACCGAACCAAGCCGCCGTTGAGGAATCGCGGATGTCATTCCCGCAATGTAATCGGGCCCCAGCGCTTCCACGCCCTCTGTGAGAATGTTTCCCGGCAGCACGGCGTTGACGGTGATGTTGTGCCGCGCTAACTCGATCGCCGCGGTGCGAACGAAGCCAAGCTGCCCCGCCTTGCTGGCCGCGTAGTGGCTCCAGCCGGGATATCCGGTAATCGGTCCAGTGATCGACGAAGTAACGATGATGCGCCCCCTGCCCCGCGCTTTCAGTCCAGGCAGGCACGCGTTCACCGTGAGAAAGGTGCCTTTGAGATTGATATCGAGCACCTCATCCCAATCGGCGACGCTCATCTCTCCGAGCCTCGCGGACGGAAAGACTCCAGCGTTGCAACAGACGATGTCGATGCCGCCATGCCGCTCGGCCGCCGTCGCCGCCATTCTGGCGCAATCTTCGGGACTCGAAACATCCGCCGCCATAGCGCTCGCGAGTCCAGACCCACCGCCAATCGAAGCACGGATCTCGGCTGCCGCAGCCTCGCCCTGGACCAAATCGCGCGCCGCGAGCAAGACGTTGGCGCCCTTGCCGGCGAAGACTCGCGCAATTCCCTTCCCGATCCCTTTGCTTGCGCCAGTCACGATGATGGAGCGGCCCGCAAGTGATGTCAGCACAATCAGACCATTCTAGCCGGAACAAAAGCTCATCAAGCCGCTACTATTGAAGATGACTCGTGAACTCGTATAGAGCGAACCTCAAGCGGACATATCCGGATTGCTGGCAATGGATCAGTCTCGCGCGGCGGATTCCGGGACAGCTCACCGAAGACGAGTCGAACTTGCTGTTCCAATTGGCGCGGGCGCGAACGCCTTCCATCGATCCAGTGATCGTCGAGCTGGGAGCAGGGCGAGGAAAAACCGCGGTGCTCCTGGCGGCGGGACTCTGCGGCAAAACCCGGCCACGGTTGTTTGCCATGCAGCGCGAGGGCGAGGCTGGAGGCGATCCGGACCAGCAGGCATTGCATCGTAATCTACAGAGATGCGGCTTGGTGCATATTTTAGGCGCCACCGCGGATTGGGCCGGGCCGGACTCGGAAGGTCGGGGCGCCATCGATATTCTTCTCATCAACGCCTCTGCGGACGGCGACGCACTTCATAACGATCTCTCCCATTGGTCGCCCTTCGTCAAATTGGGTGGCATCGTGGCCCTTCGCGGAGCTTCGCTGGAAAACCTGCCGTCGCCGCACTACAGTGATTTGCGGCAAGTCGACAGCCTCGCTTTTGCCGTGAACCAGCCCCCTTCTTCACATACGGCTGTGGCCACCGCCGAAATCCACTCGGATCCCAGGGTGAAGCAGCTCCGATATTTGCTGGACCGTTCAATAGATGCCATGCTGCGCCGGTACAGTACGCCCGGCGTCCTGGAAGAGCAGTTCTTCCATCGCGATGCTCGCGATGAGCACCTGAAAGACGCCACGGAAATTGCGATGGCGCGACTGCAGGATTACGTGCGCCGCACCGCGAAGGACCTCGCGGAGTACAGGCATGCCGTCCGAGCACTGCACCGTTCCTGGTCCTGGCGCCTGACAGCCCCTTTGCGGCTGGGTTTCGAGATTCTGAACGCGACCGCCGGATTGATCGGAAGCTTCGCTCACGGCTCGCCAAAGACTCGACTCGTTGGATTAGCCCAGTGGATCTTATTCGGGAAGCAGCTTCGCGCCAGCGGGCTTTTGGATGAGCAATACTACCGAGACATTTGTCGCGATGTGGCCTGGGCGCGGACCAGTCCATTGCTGCACTTCTGCGTGTGCGGGGCTAGTGAAGGAAAAAATCCCAACGAACTTTTCAATGTCGATTACTATCTCCGCCGTTATCCGGACGTCGCCAAGTCGGGCGCCAATCCGCTAATTCATTATTTGAAAACCGGCGCATATGAGGGCCGGGATCCGCACCCATATTTCGACAGCAGCTTCTATCTGGAACAGAATCCCGATGTCCGTGAAGGCCGCCTCAACCCCTTGGCGCATTATCTGGCGCCCGGCATTGCGGAAGGCCGCGACCCGAACCCGTGGTTTGACACGTCGGAGTACTTGGAACAAAACCCCGATGTCGCTACGTTTGGTATGAACCCACTCACACATCACTTATGTTCTCGGTAGTGATCCCGATCTACAACCACGCGAAGTTCGTTCGTCAGGCCATCTGGTCGGCGTTGCGCTGTCCGCTGGTGAAAGAAATTTTGGTCGTTGACGACGGTTCAAGGGACGGGTCGGATAAGATTGCCGCCGGTATGGCTCGAGCCCACTCTGGGCGCGTGCGGGACTTGACGCCCCGTTCAGGCGGTAACCGCGGCGCTCACAATCGGCTGAATGAACTTGTGGAACTGGCCCAGTGCGAGTGGGTTGCAGTGCTCAACTCCGATGATGCCTTTGTGTCGGGCCGCTTCGAAGCGATGGTCCGAGATCCCCAGTTCTCTGACTGCGATTTCGCGTTCGGCAATGTATTGTTCATGAATGAACGCGGCGCGCTGATCGGCGCCAAACGCGGGCCTTTAGATTCATGGGCGCCATTCCGCCCATCGTTAGGCCTGTTGAGAATGGTAGCGGAGCGGCGATTCGTCGAACTGTTGTCTGAGCAGTACTTCCTGGTCACAACCAGCAATATGGTTTTTCGAAAGAGCCTGCATGGCCGTATCGGCGGGTTTCGTCCGTACCGCTATGTGCACGATTGGGATTTCGCGCTGCGGGCTATGCTGCTCGGCCGCGGAGCATATGTGCGGCGCTTCTTGACCGCATATCGAATACACTCGCGTAACACGATTTTGGAGAGCGAACAGAAGGTGAACGTTGAGATCAATTCGATGCTCGATCACTTCAAGCTGGAATTCTCGCGGCTCGCGGAATCCAATGAAAGGAGCTAAATGTGCGAAAATGCGGGAAAGACTGTCGCCTCAGTTTATTGAACTCGACCGGACACGCCTCGATCTGGTTGAAGCGGGTAAAGCCTATATCAAGTGAAGCTCGAAAGGGAGGCCAATGTGGTCCGGGGAATTCGCGGTAACTTCATTCGTAGCATCCTAAAAGCCATTATGGAAAGTTTGAGCACGGCCCTCTTCCAGAACCGGTTGTTTCTACCAACGGTAGCGCTCGAAGCGCCCCGGAGTATAAGCCGTTGAGCGTACCCCGGGATGAAAGGCCTGTCGCAGCGAAAGCCACCACGCCGAGTAATTCGGTTGCAAATGATTCATTCGTGAGTGCATCTCAGAGCGCGGTACCGAACGAACCCCCAGCCCCGCCTGACCGGGAAATAGAGTCGCTCAAACAGTTACTCCTCCTCCGCGACACGGAACTTGTCGTACGGACTCAAGAGCTCGCGGATAAGGCGGAAGAGATCGCCTCGCTCGAGTTGGTATTTGCCGAACGCGACCAGCAACTTGCGGAGGTTGCATTGCTCCGGCGGTTATTGGCCGACCAGGATCGATACATCGCCTCTCTCCAGACTGAGTATTCAAAGGTAAAGCTATCGGCAAGCTGGAGGATTACCGCACCGCTTCGATTGCTTTACGACATTCTGAACCATACCTTGGGGAGGGCCGGATCCGGGTCCTTGTTCCATCGGAGTTCGGGCGATGAGAAGACTGGGCGCGTTGGCTTGTTCACACGTTATACGGCTTCAGATTGGAGCAAGGACTACGTCGAAGACAGTGAACCGCCTTCTGGTTTTGCGCCGGACGTCCGTGTGGTCGCGTTTTATCTTCCCCAGTTCCACCCAATACCCGAAAACGACCAGTGGTGGGGCAAAGGATTTACTGAGTGGACGAATGTCTCGCGTGCCCTTCCTCAGTTCGAAGGCCATTACCAACCGCACTTGCCGGGCGAACTTGGGTTCTACGATTTGAGAATCAAAGATGTCCAGCGGCGGCAGATTGAACTGGCCAAGCGATACGGCATCGGCGCTTTCTGTTTCTATTTTTACTGGTTCGGCGGTAAGCGCCTGTTGGAGGCGCCGCTGCTCCAGTGGCTGGAAGACTCCTCACTCGACTTTCCATTTTGTCTTTGTTGGGCCAACGAGAACTGGACCAGACGGTGGGACGGTCTTAACTCCGACATCTTAATCGACCAGAAGCATTCCCCTGAGGATGACATCGCGTTCATCGAGCACGCGGCCGGATATATGCGCGACCCGCGTTATCTGCGGGTGGATGGCCGCCCTGTTTTATTGGTGTACCGGCCATCTCTTCTACCTGACGCTCAGGCCACGGTTCGGCGTTGGCGGGAATGGGCAAGGAAAGACGGGCTCGGCGATCTCTACCTTATCTATCCGCAATCATTCAAGGTGTGCGATCCGGCCGAGTACGGCTTCGATGCGGCGACCGAGTTTCCACCGAGTCTTTCGGACCCACCCATCTTGAACGATCGGATTAAGCTCCATAATCCGGAATTTGCTGGCATGGTTTATGACATGGCCGCGCTGGTGGAGCGCAGCCGGCGGTATGCTACTCCAAGCTACAAACTGTTCCGCGGCGTTTGTCCCTCCTGGGACAGCGAACCTAGGCGACCTGGAAACGGAACAGTATTCCTGCGTTCGAGTCCTGACGGGTATCGTGAATGGTTGCAGAATGCGGTAGTAGATACCCGCGCGCGGCTGCAGGGCAGCGAGCGTCTGGTGTTCATAAACGCGTGGAACGAGTGGGCCGAAGGGGCGCATCTGGAACCGGATCGACGCTATGGCTACGCTTGGTTGAAGGCCACGCGAGACGCGCTGTTGCCTCACGCGATCACGGATACCAATCCTCCTCGGCGCGTGCTTGTGGTGACTCATGACGCGCAACCTCATGGTGCGCAGTACATCGCGCTTCACACCACGCGTGTCCTGGCCTCCGACTTGCATTGTACAGTCGGGGTGGTATGCCTCGGCGACGGACAGTTAAAAGCCCAATATGCAAAATATGGCAAACTCTACGATCTCTCGAACGCCGATCCATGCGGGGCGAGCGCCCGGCGACTAGCGGCGGAACTCTTTCAGACCGGATTCCGGCACGCGCTTGTGAACACCACCGTAAGCAGTCCCTTCTTATCGACGCTCAAGGAGGCCGGCTTCCGCTGTGTAGCGCTGATTCACGAGCTGCCCGAAGTAATCCGGAGCAATCGGTTGCGGACACACGCGTTGGATGTGGCCAAGTATGCGGACTCTGTGGTCTTTGCGGCCACGGAAGTGCGCGATGCGTTCGCCGAATTCGCATTGGTTACCGAGAACCGAGCCGTCGTTCGGCCGCAAGGACTGTTCAAACGAAACAAACACGCGGGGATGGATCTCACTATTCCGCGGCGCGCGCTGCGCAAATTCTTGAACCTTCCCGCGGACGCACGCATCGTCCTCGCGGTCGGCTATGCGGATCACCGTAAGGGCGTTGACTACTTCGTGCAGATCGCCGCCACCATGGTCGAGCAGGAAGCTGGAGTGCATTTTGTCTGGGTCGGCCACTGGGATGAAGAAATGCGGCGCAAGATTGCCGGTCTCGGCGAGCGCAATCCGGACACCTTCAGAAATATTCATTTTGTTGGACGGCGCGACAACACGGATCTTTACTACGCGGGAGCGGATGCTTTCGCTTTAACCTCTCGCGAGGATCCGTTTCCTAACGTGACGCTGGAAGCCATGAGTGTTGGTCTGCCCGTGGTGGCCTTCGCGGGATCGGGCGGGAGCAATCGCCTCGTCGATGAAGGTATCGGCGAGAACGTCCCTATGGGCGATACGAATGCCTTTGCCGGCGCGATCCGAAGGATCTTGAGCGACCCGGAGAAGCGGAACCTGATGGGGCAACGCGGACGAGCTTTAATTAGCGAGCGCTTTTCCGTTCGTCATTACGTATTCGATCTGCTCAGACTCGCCGGTATGACGGTCCCTCGAGTATCGGTCATAGTGCCGAACTACAACTACGAAAGGTTCCTGGCGGAACGAATCGCTACCATTCTCAACCAGACCCACCCGATCTACGAACTTATCTTTCTCGACGACGCGTCGATCGATAATAGTGTCGCGGTCGCAAGCGATCTGCTGACCGGCGCCGGGATCGACTACACCATTGTGCGCAATGAAGTGAACTCCGGGTCGGTATTTGCGCAATGGAAACGCGGCGCTGAGTTGGCGCGCGGGGATATCGTTTGGATCGCCGAAGCCGACGACCTGAGCGATCCAGGTTTTCTTGAGACGGTGGTAGCCGGCTTCAACAATCCGGAGGTTGTTCTTAGCTACTGTGAGAGCAAGCAGATCGACCAACATGGGCATCTCCTGGCCGATAATTATCACAACTACGTTGCGGATCTTGGAGCGGAGCGCTGGAAGCGCCGGTATATCAATGAGGGCGAGGACGAAATTCGCGGCTATCTTGCAGTCAAGAACACCATTCCTAACGTTAGCGCAGTCCTGACCAGGCGGCTGGACCTGATACGAGTGCTCCGGGAGCACATGGACGATATCGCTTCACATCGGGTAGCCGGAGACTGGAAGACTTACCTGTACCTGCTGCATGGCGAAAAATTGGCGTACTTTCCGCAATCGCTGAATCTGCACCGCAGGCATGCGGGAGGCGTTACGATCAGCTCGTTCAATGATTCACACTACGATGAGATTCGGCGTGTCCAGGAATGGGTTCAATCTCACTATGTATTAGCGCCCAGGGTGATCGGTCTGGCACGGAGCTATCTGCATATCCTCGGACAGACATTGAGCGCGGGGAGCGGTGCTAGAGTTACGGCGCAAAATAGCCATTGATGTCTATGATCACGTTGCTTGGGTCACTCACGAAAATGTCGATCGCTCCGTTGGCGCCCGCCGGGACAATCGCAGCATTGGCCCGAATCGCGCCGCCTAAGTCGTTCAGCGTCGATACTCCAGGGATCGTCTCTCCGGTCGGCCAGGTCGTCAAGTAGTACATTTGCCCGGGCGGCACCACAGTCATGTTCAACGAATAGGCTTGCGCTGTCGCGGGAACGCCGCACGCGCTGGAGAGTACCGGAAAACTGCGCGTCGAACCCGCCGCCAGTTGCGGTGGACCGAACGCCCCCGTCAACCCACTGCCACCAACCGAACGCGTGTCCGCTACTCGGCACGGCGTCACAGGATAGAAATTCAGCGCACCCGGACTCCCCGGCGCAGCGAAGTAGCCATTGGTATCGATAATCAAATTGGTGGCGGCATACACGAAGACATCCACGGCGCCGTTGGTCCCAGCCGGCACGATGGCAGCATTAGCTAAAATGGCCCCGCTCAGGTCGTCCAACGTCGATACCCCAGGGATCGTTTGCCCCGTGGGCCACGTGGTCATGTAAAACATTGGACCCGGCGGCACCACTGTCATATTCAGCGAATAGGCCTGCGCCGTCGACGGCATCTCGCACGCGCTCGCGGGGATCGGGAAACTGCGTGTCGAACCTGCCGCCAACTGCGGCGGACCGAAGGCTCCCGTCAGCCCGCTGCCTCCCACCGTGCGCGTATCGGCGACTCGACAGGGTGTTGCTGGATAGAACGCCAGAGCCTGCGGTGCTGTTGACGGCGCGAAGTAGCCGTTGATGTCGATGATCACGTCGGTGGCGTCGCTGACGAAAACGTCAATCGCGCCATTGGTCCCCGCCGGCACTATCGCTGCGTTCGCTACGATTCCGCCGCTTAAATCGTTCAGCGTCGACACCCCTGGTATCGTCTCTCCCGCTGGCCACGTCGTCAGGTAGAACATCGGGCCGGGCGGCACCACGGTAATGTTCAATGAATAAGCTTGCGCCGTCGATGGAACATGGCAGCCACTCGAGGGAACAGGGAAGCTGCGGGTAGCGCCAGCCGCCATGGACGGCGGCCCAAAAGCCCCGGTCAGCCCACTGCCTCCCGTCGTCCGCGTATCGGCGATACGGCAAGGGGTGAGCGTGAAGAAAGCCAGCGGGGTAGGAGTGGCGGCCTGCGTGACGGTAAACGTTTGCCCAGCGATTGTCAGTGTTCCGATACGCGTGCTCGTCCCCGGATTCGCCGTGAAAGAATAACCCACTGTGCCATCGCCGGCGCCTGGGGTTCCCGAGGTAATCGTCAACCAAGAAGAATTCGAACTCGCGGTCCAAGAGCAGCCGCCATCGGCGACCACGCCCACCGTTGCGCTGGCTGCCGCAAATCCCACCGATGCCGTATTTGAAGCCAAGGCATAACTGCAGCCCGCGACATTCACTGTCACAGAGCCGGACGAAGCCAGGGACGTCGCGTTTCCTCCGTAGGACGCCGAAATCAGGTTGCTTCCGCTTGACAACGAAATACCCTGGACAGTCAGATTCGCCGTCGCGCTGCCACCGGATCCCGAGAGCACGCCCGAGCCCAGCGCTGTCTGGCCGATCGCAAAGGCGACCGAACCGGTTGGCGAGGTGGTTCCAGAAGCAGCCGTCACAGTCGCGGTTAAGACCGTGCTGCTGCTGGACGCGATACTGGTGGGATTCGCACTCACCGTGGTCGTGGTGGCAACCGCCAAACTCGTGCCCCAGTGCGTCGCCAGGCTGTTAATATCCAGCGACCCCAAACCGGTGGTCTGATCGTACCCGACGCCGGCGCTGTAGCCCATTTGGCCGTTCGTGCAATTCGGGCTGCCGGTTACGCATGGGACGATATTGTTCCCGACGATGACGTCGTGAAAGACTCCTGTTGTGGTCTGCGCCAAGCGATACAGCGTGATATTGATGTTGCCGAGTCCTGGGCTCGAAAGAACGTGGTTTGAGACTAAGTACTGATTGAGCACAGCCAACATACCCGAAAAGACGGGTGTGGGAGCGGAGGTCCCGCCGACAGCCCAGTACTCGCCGTTCTCATAAATCAAATAGGGGTCGTGTTCGTTCGCGGCGCTGAACGAAATATCTGGCACATCCCGGGCACTGTCGCTCGGCACCCCGGTCCCGGTTTGCCATGAGGGCTTAGAGAAAAGAATGCTTGCTCCGCCCCCGCTGGCTGCCAGCCCATGTCCCGCGCCGACACTGGCGGCGGTATCATTCCAGGTCTTTTCGGGTATATACGATAAAGCGGAACTGTTGTTGGCGTTGTTGGTGGCGCTCCAATATGTGCCGCTTCCCTCGTTGAATTCGGTGCCGCCCACAGCAGTCACTTCCGGCACGCTGGCTGGAAGATCAACCGCCAGGCCGTGCGAGGCGGCTTGAACCCCCGACCCAAGGTCGCAACCTGCCGCTCCCGCGTCGCCCGAAGCGGCCAGCCATGTGATGCCGTACGCATTGGCCTGCTGGGCCAGGGATTGAAAATAGGCGCCGGCGCTAGACGGCGGAGTAGAGCCGTCCGGTTCGCAAACGCCGTAACTCATGCTTATGACAGGCGCAAGATCCTGATCGATGGCATATTGGGCGGAGTTCACGACATCCTGTGAATAAACGAAAAGGACGGTTGCATTGGGGGCCATGGCGCCCGCGTATTCCAAGTCAAGGCTGGCCTCGATCTGGTCGGTAGAGCTGATGTCCGGGTCCTGGCCGACAAGCACTAACTGAGGATTGTTCGCCGGCAAAGAGAACCTCGTCCGGAAAGTCTCGATGTCCGACATAACTATATCGGTCTGGCCAACCACGGCGATCTTCTGGCCGGACCCCGTAAAGCCTTGCTGGTAAAGCGGATTGATGTCATAAATGATTCCGACATCACCCGGCACCAGATAATGTGATCCACCCGAGGTGAAGTCGGGAACGTGGCGTCACGTTCGGAATAGGAGCCTTGCGCGAAATGGGGGCCTCGAGGCGAAAGTCATCCAAGCCCCTGACCATCAAGACCAGCGGCTGGAGCGCGGCGGGGATGGAAGGATCGGTGGCGTTCGCATAGTGCAACTTTCCGTTTACTTCGTAGCGATGGATTTCGGTATGAAGTGCGCTTTGAACTTGGTCTGCCGTGCCGGTGAACATCACCCAGGTGCGGCTGCGGGAGACATAATCCACTCGAAAGCCACCCGACTCTATCCACGAGATAACTTTGGCAAGGTCAGTGGGACTAAGTCCGAAACGGTCAGCGTATTGATCCGGGGTAAGCCATGCGTGATAGTTGGGAGAATTAGGATTCTGCTGTTCTTGAAGCAAATTTGCAAAATCCGCTCTTTGCGCCGCAGACTGCTTGAAAACAATCGACATGCCGGCCATGACCTGCGAAGGATTGAGCGGCCCTCGGTCATTTTCGACTTTCGCATGGGGATTTCGATTCCCTGCCAAGACGGCCAATCGGGCGTCGACAGGGCCAGCGGCACGATCTTGCTGCGCAACGGCCGTTGCGGGTGCAAGAAGCTGACAGGCAACCAGGAAAACGAACCCAATGGCCGGGTAAGCTGGATTAGAAACGGCAGGTCTTATCACCATGAATGTAGACGCTCGCAACTCCCGCCGTTACCGGAAACACAGCCTCTCCTACTCCAGTATCGGCGGCTTGCTGAGGAATCGCGATCAGCTAATCTTCCTAGTCTATCCCGATATTACGGTGGAGTGACGTGAGGGAGGGTGACAGGGGCCCGGGCAGCACACGAGGCTCTAGGCTTGTAGGGGATTACGGCGCAAAATAGCCGTTAATGTCGATGATCACGTTGGTTGGGTCACTTACGAAAACGTCGATCGCTCCGTTGGCTCCTGCCGGCACAATCGCAGCGTTGGCCAGGGTCGCGCCGCTTAAGTCGTTCAGCGTCGATACCCCGGGGGCCGTCTCGCCGGTCGGCCACGTAATTAAGTAGAACATTGGACCGGGCGGCGCCACGGTTATATTCAACGAATAGGCTTGCGCTGTCGCGGGAACGCCGCAGGCGCTAGAGAGTACCGGAAAACTGCGTGTCGAACCCGCCGCCATTTGCGGTGGGCCAAATGCCCCCGTCAAACCACTGCCGCCCACCGAACGGGTGTCCACCACCCGGCAGGGCGTCAAAGGATAAAAATAGAGCGCCCCTGGATTGCCCGGCGGAGCGAAATAGCCATTGGTGTCGATAATCAAATTGGTGGCGGCGTACACGAAGACGTCGACGGCGCCATCGGACCCCGCCGGCACAATCGCGGCATTGGCTAATATGGCCCCGCTCAGGTCGTCCAATGTCGACACCCCAGGCATGGCCTCTCCGGTCGGCCAGGTGATCAAGAAAAACATTGAGACCCGGCGGCACCACCGTCACGTTCAATGAGTAGGCCTGCGCCGGCGGCGGTAGCATCGCAGGAGCTGGCGGGGATAGGGAAACTGCGTGTCGAACCCGCCGCCATTTCCGGTGGGCCGAAGGCTCCGGTCAGGCCGCTGCCGCCCACCGTGCGCGTGTCCACGATCCGGCATGGCGTTACAGGATAAAAAGCCAAAGCTGGGGGCGCTGTTGGCGGCGCGAAATACCCGTTGATGTCGATAATCACGTCGGTAGCGTTACTGACGAAAACGTCAATCGCGCCATTGGTCCCCGCCGACACGATCGCTGCGTTCGCCACGATTCCCCCGCTTAAATCGTTCAAGGTCGAACCCAACCGGCAGGGGCTCTCCGGTCGGCCAAGCCGTCAAGTAGAACATCGGTCCGGGCGGCGACACGGTAATATTCAGCGAATACGCCTGCGCCGTCGAAGGAACATTGCAGTTGCTGGCCGGAACCGGGAAACTACGGGTAGCGCCAGCCGCCATGGACGGCGGTCCAAAGGCCCCGGTTAACCCACTGCCCCCCGATGCCCGGGTGTCGGCAATCCGGCAAGGCGGCAGCGTAAAAAATGCCAGTGCGACGGGTTGCACGCCCTCGTACTGCGTAGTCAGCATGAAGCCGTCGTATGTTCCGCCGAAAGCAGGTTGAAGAGCGGCGGCCCTTGGAAAGTTCGCGGAGTCGGTCATCCCGCCCAGAGCAAGATTATTAGGTGGCAGAGCCGCAACCGCGAAACCACGATTATCGCCGGATCCTCCAAAATAGCTCGAAAACACCAAGCTGGACCCGCCCGCGCTCACCACCGTTGCGAAAGCATCCCGAGTGAGCTGCAACGTGGTCTGGATCGCGTTTGACGAGTGGAAAGTTGGGGGATGTTGTAAACCCACCGACAACCGCCTGGCCCAATGCGTCGATATCGATCGCCGATAGCGCTGTCGCTACCGGAGCCCCCGAGTAGAGTGGAATAGGCCAGGCCATTTCCGCCCGGCGAGAGCTTGGCAACGAAAGCGTTGTAGAGGCCTGCCAGGACCGTCTGCGCCGCGCCCGCTGTGGTTGGAAAGTCGGGTGAGCTGGTGGTTCCGGCGATGTAGGCAGACCCGAACGCGTCCACTGCGATGGCGTTGCTGTTGTCCGCCACCGAGCCGCCCAAATAGGTTGAGTACAACAGCGCCGATCCGGCTGGGTTGATCTCTGCCACAAAAGCGCTGGCCGATCCCGTGAGATTGCTTTGCAGAGCCTTGTGGATCGGAAAATTCGTGGAGTAAGTGGTGCCGGTGACATAAGCATCATTGGAAGCGTCGACCGCGATCCCAGTGCACAGATCCAGCGCGGCGCCGCCCAAGTAGGTGGAGTAAAGAAGCGTGTTTCCGGCGGCGTTCAGTTTGGAGACGAAGCAATCCGAGTTGCCGCCTTCATAGGAGGGTTGGATCGCTCCCCCGGTGGTGGGAAATGATACCGATCCGGTCTGGCCGGCGACATAAACGGCGCCGGTAGCTGTCAACGGCAATTGCGAAGCCGGCGTCCGAACCTCCGCCCAGAAACGTTGAATACTGAATTTGACCGGTGGGGCTGAACTTGGCGACGAATGCTTCTTGCGGCCCGGCGCTCTGAGTGGAGAATGCTCCGCTGGTGGTGGGGAAATTCGTGGAGCCGGTGGTTCCCGTTACATAGGCATTCCCGAATGTGTCGACGGCAATTCCGGTTCCTGAATCATTTCCGCTGCCGCCAATGTAGACCAGGTAGAGCAACTGGCTCCCGGAACCGTTTAGTTTGGCGACCCACACCTCACGGGTCGCACGGGTTGTTTGCGCGCTACCCGGAAGCCAGACTGCCTGAGGAAGTCGTGCCCGTAACATAGATGTTTCCCTCCCAGTCCACCGTCAGGGCGTTGACCGCGTCATAGCCGGGTCCCCCGAGATACGTGCTGAAGTTGAGAACTGGATCGATGGTTAAGGTACGCCGCGAATCGTATCGTCCCAGTCGCAGCGTGACATCGTTTTCCACAGAGCCGTGTTCCAGAGAGTAGTCGCAACGCACCGAGTGGTTGTCGCCCTGAAAAGCGAACGCCCGGCGTGGTCGGATCGTCCGTTCGCCTGTTCCGATGATCAAATCTCCCTTTTGGTTCAATTGGACTGCGGAGCCGTGGTATCGAATCCTGATTTTGCCGGGATCGGCCCTCGGACGAACTTCAAAATTGAACTCCAACTGGCCTGACTGGGTGAGAAGAACGAGGTCGATACCGGGATAAATTTCGCGATAGCGGACGCGTTCCCACCGAATGCCCGAATGCCAGTATCGGGGCGAAGCAAGATAATAAGAAACCGGGTAGGATGCTGCTTCCCCTTGCGGCTCGATGCCGAGGTTGGCGCCCGCAAAGGTAATCCCCAGTTCGCGCCCGCCGTTGAATCGAAACGAGATCCCGCCCTCTTTATCGAGCTTGGCTTCGATTTTCCGATTACGCCAACAGTAGCGGCTCGCCGATCCAGCCTGGGTTTCCTCTTCGAATGCGGGAGCGGCTGGGATCCCGTACCGGAGCGGACGTTGGTTTACCGGCCAGCCGTCACCGGCGCAAGCGAGCCACCCGGCCTGGCTCAATATCATGAGTCCAATATGAAAAAGGCCCCGGCTATGGAAAAGGCCACGGCGCAGGTTTTTCCAAACCGGACTTGTCATCTAACATACGTGCGAATGTCCGCGAGAAAATCTCCGCCAGCGGCATTCCGAAGCTCGGCCGAGATGTGACAATTTTCGCCAGCGCAATGCCTGTGATACTCTAGAAACGTATGGCAATTCCAAACGTGAAACGGTTCCGGCCGTTCTGCCCCACCTGCAACGAGGCCTTCACCATCATGGCGGTTCTGCCCAAGGACGCCAACGTGGATGGCTATCTCACCGACGCGGTAGCGCGCCACGATCACAAGGCGTTTCAGGAATCCAAGGCACAGACCTTCAAGATCCGCGTCGGCCAACAGAAGCAGAAGAAAGCGAAGTAGCTCCTACTTCGGCGCCTCGCAGACAAAATTCCCGGCGTCATCGATGCTGCCGCTGCCCTTGTACTTGGCAACCTGCGGATAAGCGCAGAGCGGACGCATTCGATCTACTTTACCGGCGCTGCTGTGTGAAGCAATGACGCGTTCGGGCGCGTGGCCTTTCTCCCGCCAGTCGATAATCGCGGTCATCATGTCGAAAGTGTTCGGGCCCTCGCCGCCGCCGCAGTGCGCCATGCCCGGCGCCATGAAGAGCCTCGTGGAATCCGCTATCTTGCTCTCGCCGCCGAGTGTGGCACTGACGGTATCGATCACGCGCTTGTAGTAGTTGATGGTCGATTGCGGCGCCACGTTTTGATCGGCCCATCCGTGATAGAGCAGCAGCTTGCCCTTGCGGCTGAAGAACGGTTTCAAATTCGCGTCGGTAGCGTTGATGGTTTCGTTGTCGATTTTGTCCGCCAGCGCGACGTCGCTGTCAAAGTTGAGCGTCTTCCAATCCCAATTCGGATCTTTGAACACGACGAACTTGAAGTGATCGGTGATGGCTGCAAAGGGCTGCGGACCGGCGAGAGTGGCCCAACCGAGTTCAGCCCCAGGTTCCAAGCCTGGAAAAATCTCCTCACCCGTACGCGGATTCCGCGAGGGCGAAAGAATCCTTTTTACGGTTTCCATCTGAGGTGGTGTTAGACACTCGGACGTATCGGCGCCTGAGCAGGCGATCAATTGCGGATCGAAATGGCAGCGCGTGGGATCGGTGATCAGCCCGTCTTTGAGCCCATCCAAGGCATCACAGGCCTTGAGCACAGCGTGATGAATCGCGGGATATTTGGCCGGAGGAATGTAGCTGGCGGGGTCCTTGAGATTGGCGTGGGCGATCCACATGGTCCCGAAGGCCAGGCGCGTACGAGGATTGGCGGGCGCGCCGGCGATGATTCCGTCGTAATCGTCCGGGAAGCGCTGCGCTTCTTTCAGCCCCTGCCGGCCGCCGGTGGAGCAGCCGTTCCAGTAGGACATTCGAGCGGGATTGCCATAGAACGCTTCGATGATCGCTTTGGCTTTGACGGTCATCTCGTGCTCGGAACGATATCCGAAATCGATCACCTTTTCCGGATGCCCGAGCGCGAAACTGCCGCTGCCACCCACGTGGCCGGTGTCGGTGGAAGAAGTCGCGTATCCATCGTGCAACGCCTCGGCCATGGCGCCGTAACTGATGGACCCTGCCCATCCGCCGTTGCCGACGGCTTGAAGTTTTCCGTTCCATCCCGTGGCGGGCAACCAGACTTCGATCTTGATGTCGGAGTCGGTGGTGGGTTTGAGCGTGGCCGCAACTCGGCAGAACGCGGGCAGATCTTTGAGCGCCACGGCGGGCGCCGGCGTTCCTCCGAAGGTCCTCCCGGGCTGCGCGAACTCGCCCGGAGCGACCGATTGCGCGAGCGTAATCGTAGTATTTGGCAGCGCCAGCGACGCGAGGCTGTCGCAAGTGGCGCCCCACACTGGTGCGATAAAAAGCGCGCAGACCAAAATCCGCTTCATGCTCCTCCTTAAATCAGATTCAATAAACGCCGGGCGTTGCCGGAGTAAATCTGCTCTTTCTCGGCGGCTGTGATGTCCAAGCCCTCAATACACCGGATGGTCTCGCGAATATAGAGGCCCGGTTCGGGTTCGAAGGGCACATCGGAAGCGAAAACGGCATGATCGACGCCGAAGAAATCGAGACCGCACTTGGTGGCGGCCTGGCCGCCGAACAGGGCCGTGTCGGCATAGAAGTTGCGGAAATATTCGATTGGCCGCTTCGTCATGGATTTTCGCAGCGAGACGTAATCCTCGTCCGAGGTTCGTGAGCCGAGCACGTCCCAGCCGTAACCGACGCGTCCTTCGAAATAAGGAATCATGCCTCCCATATGGTGCGTGACGATCTTGAGATTCGGATGCCGATCGAACATGCCGGAAAAGACGATGCGCGACATCGCGGCGCTGGTTTCATAGGGCCATCCGAAGGTCCACCAGATTTCATACTTCGATTTCGCTTCGGTCTTATAGTCGGGGAAGTCGGCTCCGCGCGCGGGGTGCATCAGAATGGTGAGATCGCGACGGGCGGCGTCTTCGAATATCGGGCGCGAACTCGGGCGCGTCCAGTGGCTTGCCGGCGACGTTGGTGTAAATCTGAAAGCCGCGCGCGTTCAGTTCTGAAACTGCCCGATCGATTTCTCTGAGAGATGCATCCACGTTGTTCAGCGGCAGCGAGGCGGCGAATCCGATAAAGCGATCGGGGTATCGGTCCACCAGCTCGGCCAATCCGTCGTTGGCGATGCGCGCCAGCTCGGGGGTCTTGTCGGGCCCAGCCATGATTTCCATCTGAGGCGCCGGCAGCGTAAGAAACTGGCAATACTCGCCGAATTCATCCATCACGCGGAACCGCGCGTCGAGGTCCGCAATGGTCGGCACGTTCCGCACGCGCTTGCCGATGTCCTTGCCGGCGAGCCCGGCCTCGATGACTTCGCGCGCGTAACGGGGAGGGAAAAAGTGATTAAAGAGATCGATCTTCATTGGCAGCGCCATTATATCGAACGCCCGCGCCGTCTTCGCCGTATAGTATGTCGAAGCTTATGACTCGCTGCCTGCTCCTTGGACTTTCTCTCACGCTCTCGGCGCTACCGCAATCGACCCCGCAGCCGACATTGGATCAGAAGCTGCATCGAAGTTCGCTATGACCTGCGGATCGAAGACGGAAAGCTCGACGGGCAGCGCCGCTCCGGTGCTGGAAAAGGCAATTTCCGGCGCGCAATACGTGCTCATCGGAGAGGATCACATCACGCACGAAATTCCTCAGTTCGCCACTGCGGTGTGCGACGCGATGGCTCCTCAAGGGCTGACGGCTATGGCGATGGAAGCGGGTCCGCAAGCGGCGAAAATGACCGCAGCATCGTTGGGCAAGACGGATCGGCTGGCCCGCATGGCTGCGCTCACCGATCGCTATCCTGATAGCGTTGCATTCCTAAACGTGCGGGAAGAAAACGATTTGGTGGAACATTGTGCCAAGGTCTCTCGCAATCCTAAATTCCAGCTCTGGGGTCTCGATCAAGAGCTAATGGGATCGGCGGGATGGCTACTCGACAAGATACTGGCGACTCATCCAGGTCCAGCGGCCACGGCGGTCCTCAGCCGCATGAAAGCCGAAGAGCAGAAGGATGCCGCTCTCGCCAAGGAAACAGGCGATCCATCGAAGACGTTTTTGCTGGCTGCGTCCGACGCCCAACTTTCCGAGGCTGCCGCGGTTCTCAAGGGCGAGGGGAATGCATTGGCCAACGAACTGTTTCACGAGTTGGTCGAAAGTCACGAGATCTACCTCAAGAACATGAAAGGTTCGCCGGAATCGAACAGCCAGCGGGCCCGATTAATGAAGCGACATTTTCAGCGGGACTTCGATGCAGCCGCATCAAATTCCCCTCGCCAAAGGGTGCTTATCAAATTTGGTGATTGGCACCTTTACAAAGGCTTCAACCCTCTTCACGAGCGAGATTTAGGCAACTACATCGCCGAGATAGCCGACGGACAGGGCGCTTCGTCACTTCATATCTGCATTCTTGGCGCCAAGGGCACGCACGCGCTCTATGGCGGGTACAATCGGCCGATGAAGCTTGAGCCCTTCGTTATGGCGGAAGACGACGATTATCATTGGTTAAAACCCGCAGTCGACAATCAGGTCCAGAACGGATGGACTCTTTACGACCTTCGCAATCTGCGTTTTCAAAAGCTCGGCGCGGTGGATCCCAACATGGAACGTGTCATCTACGGCTACGATCTGCTGCTGATTGTCCCCGAGTTGACTCCAGCCCACGCAATCAAATAAAGGACGCTCTTCGATCGTTTCGGTCCCTTGTGATAAACTACCGGTTTGCGTTTGAAGACGCGGCAAATTGTCACGTCGATTGAAAGGAATCATCCTGCTGTGAGCCAAAGCCTCGAAGATTTGTTGAAGACGAAGAACCCGGTCGATCTCCTGCGTAATTCGCAGATAGGCGCCTATGTCTATCCCGTGGTTCCCTCCGAATACTCGAACTGGCGGGACGAACAGCGCGCCTGGAGAGAGACTTGCGTGCTTTTCGACCAGAGCCACCATATGGCTAACGTGTATATGGAGGGGCCCGATGCGGTCAAGCTGGCTTCTTATCTGGGGTTCAATAGTTTCGCCAAGTTCCCGGTGGATAGAGCCAAACAACTCGCTCCCTGCAGCTACGACGGCCATGTGATTGGCGACGGAATCCTGTTCCACTTAGAGCCCGAAAGGCTGGTGTTTGTAGGACGCGCTCCGGCGGCCAGTTGGATCCAGTTCCAGGCCGAAACCGGCGGCTTCAACGTGACCACCACGAAGGACGACCGGTCGCCATCTAATCCAGGCGGAAAAGCGGTGGTTCGCACTTGTTACCGATACCAGATCCAAGGACCAAACGCGTGGAAGGTCATTGAGAAGCTGAACGGCGGTCCGCCGCCTGAAATCAAGTTCTTCGATATGGGTTATATCAATATCGCGGGACGGAAGGTTCGCGCGCTGCGCCACGGCATGGCCGGCGCTCCGGGACTCGAAATATGGGGCCCGTACGAGGAGCGCGAGGAAATCCGCGCGGCGATTGTGGAAGCGGGCAAGGAGTTTGGCCTGACGCAGGTGGGCGCGCGCGCGTACGCCACCAATACGCTGGAGTCGGGCTGGATTCCTTCGCCGCTCCCGGCCGTTTATACGGGCGACAAGATGAAGGCCTACCGGCAGTGGCTGCCCGCGGCCAGCTACGAAGGGACCGGCTCTCTGGGCGGCAGCTTCGTTTCAAAAAACATCGAAGACTATTACGTGACGCCGTACGAGATGGGTTATGGACCATTCGTGAAGTTCGACCATGACTTCATCGGACGCGAGGCCCTGGAGAAGATCTCCAAAGAGCCGCAGCGCAAAAAAGTGACTCTCGCCTGGAACGCCGATGATGTCGCGAAGGTGCAGCGGTCCATGTTCGGGCCAATCGAGCAGCGCAATAAGTACATCGATCTGCCGTTGTCGAACTACGCCTCTGCTTCCTACGACCAATTGTTGATCGGCGGGAAGCTGGCCGGTCTTTCGATGTTCAGCGGCTATAGCTACAACGAAGGCTCCATGCTTTCGCTGGGGATTGTGGAGCACGACGTCGAGATCGGCACGGAAGTCACGCTGGTTTGGGGCGAAGAAAATGGTGGGACCAAGAAAGCCACCGTCGAGCGCCACAAGCAGACGGAGATCCGCGCAGTGGTGAGCCCGGTGCCTTACGCTAAGACTGCGCGCGAAGAGTACGCGTCGGGTTGGCGGACGGCTGCGGCGGTTAAGTAGGGAACCGCTGGAGACTGTCTTTGCCCCCCATCCGGATCATCGTTCCTTTGCTGTTGACGGTGTTCTGCGTTCGGGCGATTTCGCAGAATCGACCTGAGCATGTCGACACGGCGAAGGTGACCCTAACCGCAGTTGACGGGTTCGGGACTCCGCTCAAGAATGTAAAGGTCGATTCCTTTGTCGATGAACTGGAACGCGACTGGGCGATCGCCCTCTTCCACAGTGGTCCGACAGCCGCCGGAGTCCCGTTCGGCCAATATCGGGTCACTCTTCACGCAGACGAATATCGGCCATCCACCTTGTACGTTGACGTCGCCGCCCCACAGGTCCAGATCACGGCCGGTCTCGAATGGTACGGTGTTGAAAACATCAGAGTAACAGCCCAACTACGGGGCAAGTTGGCCGGGTTCCCGTCCGCTTGGAGCGATTGGTGGTGCAAAGCTTCTGGCCTCTATTCGAGGCTAGAGTACGAGTCGGCGGTGAACTCAGCCGATCGAAGTTTCGATTTTGGCGAGGTCCCTCCAGGCGTGTGGGGCGTGACTTGCGTCGCCAACCGAAAATTCATTGCGGTTCGAACAATCACGATTGCGTCTGACGCCGAGCCGTTCACGATAGATTACAAATCCAAAGAGGACGGCGAAGCAGTTAAGCACTAAACCGTCAGCGTTTCGACGGCTTGCTTCAGCGACGTCAGGGGATCGCGCGTAGGCGTAAACTCCTGCGCGATGTAGCCTTGAAAATTCAGATCGGCGATCGCCTTGGCCACCGCGTGCCAATTCACTTCCTGCGTGTCGTCGATTTCATGACGGCCGGGAACACCGGCGCAATGGAAGTGGGCGATGTACTGGATATTATCGCGAATGGTGCGGATCAAGTCGCCTTCCATGATCTGCATATGGTAGGCGTCGTACAGCAGCTTCACGCGCGGTGAATCCACGGCCTTGATCACGGCCACGCCGAAGCTGGTGTGGTCGCCCTGATAGTCCTTGTGATCCACCTTGCTGTTGAGCAGCTCGACGCACAGCGTGACACCGTGATCCTCGGCGAATTTCTTGACGCGATTCAGGCCCGTGATGCAATTGTCGATGCCTTCCTGATCGCTCATGCCGCGCCGCGCGCCAAACAGCGTAATGACATTGGGAACTTTGGCGTCGGCGGCCCGGATGATACTCGTGCGAGCCTGTTCTTCCAGCTTGTCGTGGAGCGCCTTATTGTTCCAGGCATCGTTGAACGTCCCCAGCGCCCTGAACCATGCACGGCGTGATGCCGTACTTGCGCAGCACCGGCCAATCTTCGGGCGCCACCAGATCCATGCCGGTGATTCCCATGTCGGCGGCGGCGCGGCAGAGGTCGTCAATCGGGATCTTCGCGTAGCACCAACGCGCCAACGACTGTTTCAGACGGCCCGCGGAAGTAGCGCCAGCGCGCACGACGGATGGAACAAGAGCCGCCGCAGCGCTGGCTTTCAGGGCGTCTCGCCTGGTCATATTGGAAACCTAGCGTCGGTAAAGGCGATACTATCTTTCTTCGCCGTTAGCTTCGCGGTGTCAACGCCGGGGACTTTGGACAAACTATCCCAATCTTTGAAATCACCGTGGTCGGTGCGATACTTCACGATCACTTCTGCGTCCTTCGGCGGTCAACTCGAGCTGCGATTGCAGATCCATGGACGTGGCTTTATTGACGTTGAGCTTTGCGGCCGGAAAATTCTTGGCCAGATAATCGACGATGGTCGCGATCTCGGCCGGCGTTCCCGAAGCCCCGCGCGACACCATGTAGTCGACGATCGAAGCCCACCCGTCCTTGGTGGCGTGCTGGGCAACCACGACGTCCAGGCCGTGGCAGCTTCCGCAGGTGTTCTCAACCAGACTCCTTTCCCTTGCCTGCCGGCAGGTCTTGGGCTTGCATGTAGCGTAAGGGACACAGCGAGTAACGATATCAGGAGGGCGGCTCGATTCATATTTCTCATGATACCCATACCGGCCGCCGGCGCGCTAATGCGTTTGACATCGCCGCCCAGCGCGGATATAAACTGACCCCGCTGATGAGATTCACGAAACTGTTGCCGGCCGTGTGATATTCGCTGGCGTTGCCGCTCGCTTCGCACGCGCAATCCGGACGCGGGAGTTGGACTACGTTCGGTGGCGACGCAGCAGCGCAGCGGATGGAACAAGGGCGAAACGGATCTTACGCTGGAGAGCGTCAAGCATCTGAAGCTCGAGTGGAGCGTGAAGCTCGCGAGCGAACCGAAAGCCCTGAGCAACCTGACCGCGCCGCTAGTCCGCGCCAACATGGCGACTCCCAAGGGCGTGAAGGACCTGGTGGTGCTGGCGGGCGCATCCAACAAAGTGTTCGTCGTTGATGGCGACACCGGAAAAATGTTTTGGGAGAAGACGCTTGCCGCCGAAGGCACTCCGCAGCGCCGCGATAGCTGGCTCTGCCCCAACGGCCTCACCGCCACTCCGGTGATCGGTCCAGTTCCCCGCGTCGACGGAGCTGCGCCCCGGATTCGGCCAGGCGCTGTACGTAATGGCGAGCGATGGCAAGCTGCACGCCTTCAACCTGGTCAGCGGCGAAGACGTTATCCCGCCCACGCCCTTCGTTCCGGCGTTCGCAAAGGCGTGGAGCATGAACCTGGTGAACGGGCAGCTTTACACCACCATTTCGCAGAACTGCAACGGCGTGAGGTCGGGCGTCTACGCCATGGATTTGAACAGCGCGGACCGCAAAGTCTCGTACTTCGAGGCCGGCCCGAATGGCGCCGGCATTTGGGGACGCGCGGGCGCCGCCGTTACGTCCGACGGCAAGCTCATCGTCGAGACGGGCGACGGAACGTTCGATCCGGAGAAGCAGCAGATGGCGGATTCGGTGATTGCGTTGACGCCGCAGGATCTGAAGGTGGCCGATTATTTTACGCCGCGCAATAGCACCTGGGTCACCAAGAAAGATCTCGATATGGGGAGCATCGGCCCCACCGTCTTCAATTTCAAGAATTGGGAACTGGCGGCCGCCAGCGGAAAGGAAGGCGTCATCTTTCTGCTCGACACGAAAGCGCTCGGCGGACCGGATCACCGCGAGGCGCTCTATCGCAGTCCGCTATTTACGAATGAGGAAGTGAACTTCGCCGGAAAGGGTTTCTGGGGAGCTTTCTCCACCTGGGAAGACGCCGCCGGAACGCGCTGGCTCTATGCGCCCGCCTGGGGCCCGCCTGCTCCCGCAGCGAAGTTCGCGCTGCAACACGGCGAAACGCCCGACGGCAGCCTGATGGCGTTCAAAGTGGAAGAGCAAGCCGGCAAGCCGGTCCTCACGCCCGCCTGGAACTCGCTGAACATGTCGGTGCCAACACCGGCGATCATTGCCAATGGCGTCGTTTTCGCTTTATCCGATGGGGATTCGCCAGTGCAGTTCGGCCCGAGCGGCAATTTGCTCACTGTTGAAGATCGGAGAGCCAAAACCGGCCACGCGATTCTCTATGCGCTGGATGCAACCACTGGCGACGTGTTGTTTACCAGCGGCGACACAATTAAGGGATTCTCGCACTTCAGCGCGTTCGCTGTCGGCGGCGGCCGAATCTATGTGGGCACGGAAGACGGGACATTGTATGCGTTTGGCCTGGGCATTCCGCAGCCATAGGCTGGCGTTGTTGTTGTTCGCGGCCGCATCGTTTGCTTCGGCGCAGAGCCTGACTACGATCTTTGATGGCAAGACATTGAAGGGTTGGGACGGCGATCCCGCGTATTGGCGAGTGGAGAACGGCGCGATCGTCGGCGAGACCAAGCCGGGCGCCATGCCGAAGCAGAACACGTTTCTGATCTGGCGCGACGGCTCCCCCGGCGATTTCGAACTCGACGCCGAATATCGGCTCACTGGTGGCAACAGCGGCATTCAATATCGCAGCGTTGAGCTACCCGAAATCCATTGGGCTATGAAGGGATACCAGGCCGACACCGATGCCGAACAGAAGTACACCGGGCAGATATACGAAGAGCGCGGACGTGGGTTTTTGGCAATGCGTGGGCAGGCGGCGCGCGTGGAGGCCGGCTCCAAACCGGTAGTGCTAGGTTCGCTCGGAAGCGACGCGGAACTAAAGGGCGCCATCAACGCGCAAGGCTGGAATGAGTATCACGTGATCGCGCGCGGGACTGCACTGGTGCAGATCTTGAATGGCCTAGTCATGAGCATGCTCATCGATGACGACACCGTCAATCGCAAGCGAGATGGCTTGATCGGGATTCAACTTCACACCGGCGAGCCGATGAAAATCGAGGTACGGAACATCCGGTTGAAGAAGTTTTAGAAGCGGTCTGGATCCAGGCCGAGCTGCTCCACCATGTATTCGAAATACGGACCATCCACCAGAAAGACCATGAAGATCTCATGGACGATGTGGATCATCTTGCGCGTCGCGTACTCGAAGTCGCCATCCTTCACGGTCAGCTTCAGCGAAACGACGCCTCGCTGATTGCTCGATGTGAGGCGCGCCTTCGCGGGATTCACGCGGCGATGTTCGGGCATCTCGTTCGTCTGGCGAATCTTCAAGAAAGCCTGCAGCTCGCGGTACATCGGCGAGCGCGCGGGCACGCCCGGCAGTACGGCTGGAAATTGCAGAGTCTTGCCGGGGACATCCAATAGCAATTCGAAAGGCCGGTCGTAGTGCCAGACCATTTTGTAGACGGCTTTGCCGCCGGTCTTCGGATGGGCGCTGAAACCGCGGAAAACGGCCTTTTCGGCGTAGCCTTCAAGGATGCCGGTCACCTGCTTAACAGTCGCGCCACTCTTGGCGGAACTCTTAGTGGGCAAGCGCTCCCACGCCCGGCTCGGGATTGATGATGTTGCCCGGCGGATAATCCTTGCCGGAGGTGAAGTCCTTCAGAGCTTGCACGTTGATCAACGTTGAAACGCGATCTTTCGCCGCCACTTCGTAGCTGGTCTTCAGAGCCTTGCGGAAGTCATCTTGTGTGCGCACATATTCGCCGCGCGCGCCGAGACCCTCCGCCATTTTGTCGTAGCGCAGATTTTCCTGGAACAGATACATGTGCATCGATCGCGGTGTTCCCACCGCGCTTGGCCACATGCCCCACGCGTTGTTGTTGTAGACGATGCAAATCACGGGGATCTTGTACTTGGCCGCGGTATCCAGCTCGAACATGCTGTAGGCGATTCCAGCATCGCTGGTGACGACGAGCACCGGCGCGCCTTTGTAGGCGGCCTGCGGACCAACACCCAACTGCACGGCAGCGCCCGCGCCGATCATCATCGCGAGATCCGGACCCACTGCCGAGTATTGATACGGGCAGTTCACTTCTTGTCCGGGCCGATATGCCCGCAGCCACCGCGCCGCGCAATTGCCGATCGTCCAGCCGCCCCAACCCGTGACAGTCAGCTTCGGATCGATGCTGCCTTTATACAGAAAATCGTGCACTTCCTTGCACACCACCGCATGATGCACGGTGTTGGTGGCCTGGCTGTGCTTCACGCCCTGTTCGTATTCATCCAGAAGTCCCTTCTCATACTTCTGGCGCGCCGCAGCCAGTTCGCCGACCCACGCGTCTCGCTTTTTCTTCGGAAGATCGCTTGCCAGACCCTCCAGGAATGCCCCTTCATCGGCAACGATTCCTAAATCGAGCGGCCAGTTGCGCCCGAGGTCCTCGCCGGTCGGGTTGACACGAATCGCTTTCGCATCTGGGCTGAAGCGCCAGCGCTCGGTTTTGCTCGGCATACTGTACTGGCCGACGAACACGACCAGATCCGCGCTCATGAATGCATCGGGCGACAAGCTGGCAGACAAGCCGATGCTCGTCGGGAAAATGCCCGCGCATCGGTCCGGAAGTTACGACCGCGATGTCGTTCTTTTCCGCCGCCACCATGAGCGGCTCCCAGGCTTTATGGAAAAATACGCCGTGCCCAGCGACGATCACCGGACGCTCGGCGCGATTGATCATGTCCACCGCTTGCGCCAGATCCTTGGGCGCCGGATGCGGCCGCGACTCGGTGCGGTATTTGTCCTTGCTGTAGTATTCCTTCACTTCCGATTCGGCGGTGAAGCGATGGTTGTAAATTTCACCCGGGAAGTCGAGGTGCACCGGCCCCGGCACGCCGGTCTTCAAATTCCGGAACGCGTACGCGGTGTATTCATGGATGCGATCCGGCGCGATCAGCCGCTTGCCGTATTTCTTGAGCCCCTCAGTGGTCGGCTGTTGATAGCCGGTTTGGATGAAGTACTCGCGATCGTCGGTGGCGATGGTTACGTTGCTCGCCAACACCAGCAGCGGCGTGCGCGCCCGGTGCGCCACTGCGATATTCATGATCATGTTGGTGAAGCCTGGGCCTTCGGTGCCCGAGCATGCAGTCACTTCGCCCGTGCAGCGCGAAAATCCATCCGCCGCCGACGTCATCGATCCTTCGGAACGGCCGCCGAAAGCGGGAATGCCTGCCGCAGAGATGGCGTTGATGATCTGGTAATTGCCCGGGCAGCAGAAAAGCGCGGCCAGGTCTTCATCCTTGCACGATTTCGCGAATACCTCGGCGCCCGTCATTCCGCCCTTGGCTTCAAAGGAGCCTAGCCTAGTCGACTCAGCCAAGCTGTCGGTGATGTCCTTGGCGATCCGAATCGACGGAATGGGAGGAGGAGTAGCGGCGAAAATCTTGCCCGGATTCACGATCGCAGCCGCAACGGCGCCGGCTCCCACGGAAGCAAACAGGCCTCGGCGAGACGGGCGGGACTCAGATTCGTTCGCGCTCCCGGGGCCGGCATTCGTTTTTTGAACTTCGCGGTTCGTTTTTTCGCTCATGCGGATCTCCTCTTGCCTACTTGTCTTCTTGAAGTGGGGGTCGCATCGACTCCGGCCACAGGCTGCGGATGAAGTTTACCAGATTCCAGATGTCGGTTTCGCTGCCGAGTTGCGACTTAAACGCCGGCATCTGATCGCCAGCGCCGTCGCGAATGCTGCGGAAAATCTCACCTTCCGTGGTCCCGCTCTTGTAGAGGCTCGGCGTCGTCAGGTCGGTGGCATCCGCGATGAGCGACCCTTCGGCCTTCCCGTTCTCGCCATGACAACTGGTGCAATTTTGCAGGAAGATCACACGGCCGCGGTCGACGGATTTCTTGGTGTATGCGACAGGGGTTTTGAGCTTCTGCGCTTCGTCGCGGGTGAGCTTGGCGGGCGCGTCGGCGAGGGCGAGGAGCATACCGGCACCTGTCAGAAGCACCATGTACCCTGACCTTCTTACGTCCACGTTACTTCCACTCGGCCGTAAATATGTTGAACTCGTAGGGCGTCTTCGCGCCCTTGTCCGACGCGAACACAATAGTCTTTCCATCCGGCGCGAACTCGGGAAACGCCGTGAATCCGCCGAAATCAGTCACCTGCTCCAGCCCGGTCCCATCGGCGTTGACCAAGTAAAGCTCAAACTTCCGCCCGTCGCAATTATGTTTGTTCGACGCGAACAGAATCTTCTTCCCATCCGGCGTGAAGGTGGGAGCAAAACTCGCGCATCCGAAATTCGTGATCTGCCGCGCGTTCTTTCCTTCGCCGTCGGCAACGAACAGCTCCATCTTCATCGGTGACGTCAGGTTCTCCTTCAACAGATCGTGATAACGTTTTTCGGTCTCGGGCGTCTGGGGATGATTCGCGCGCCACACCAACTTCTTGCCATCGCGCGAAAACACCGGGCCGCCATCATACCCATCGGTCTTCGTGACCTGCTTCTTGTCCGACCCGTCCGGCTTCATAGTCCACAAATCCAAATCGCCCGACTCCATCGACGTGTACACGATCCGGCCGCTCTTGAAATTCACCGTGCCTTCGGCGTTGTAGCCCGGCGCGCCGGCGAGGGTCTTCAGGATCTTGCCGTCATCGGTGGCCAGATAGATTTTGTAGGTCGGATACACCGCCCAAACGTAGCCTTTACTGCGATCGGCCGCCGGCGGGCACGCATCGCCCGCCTCATGCGTCGAAGCGTACAGAATGTGCTTGTTATCGGGCAGAAAATATCCGCAGGTGGTGCGGCCCTTACCAGTCGAAACCATGTGCTGATTCGACCCGTCGCGATTCATGATGAAAATCTGGTCGCATCCCAGCTTGTCGCGCGTCGATTGAAAAATAATCCGCTGGCCGTCCGGCGACCAGTAGGCCTCGGCGTTCTCGCCGCCGTTGGTCAATTGCCGGATTTCGCCAAGATGCCCAGGCGTTTGCGCCAGGACGCTACCAACCACGAGAATGTATAGTAAATGTCTGTGCAAGCCACTATCCTATCGTATGTATTGGCCTGGGGCTTGGCGTCGCCCGACCTAAGATGGTACCCGGCCAAATCCACCCAACCGTGACCGTGGTGGTTCCTACTCTAGCCGCGGACAAATCTCTTGATGAATGCCTCGCCTCGCTCGACCGCCAGACATTCCGTGACGTGGAAGTGATCGTGGTGGACAACAGCGGACGGCGTCAGGTGAAACCGCGCGAGGGCGTCCGCGTGATCGCGAACGATCGCAATGTCGGCTTCGGAGCGGCTGTGAATCAGGCCTTCCATCAATCGCAAGCGCCTTTCCTCGCGGTCTTGAACGACGACGCTGTCGCGCAACCAGGCTGGCTCGAAGCCCTGCTTTCCGCGGTTGAGCATCGGCCCGACATCGGCATGTGCGCATCGCAAGTCCGGCTCGCGGGCACCGGCCTGCTGGATTCCGCGGGCATGCTCCTGTGCCTGGACGGAAGCAGCAAACAGCGCGGCCACGGCGAAGCTCCGGCGATCCTATGCGCGCAAGGAAGAAGCGCTGCTGCCCAGCGGCTCCGCGGCTTTATATCGCCGCGAAATGCTGGATGAAATCGGTCTCTTCGATGAAAGCTTTTTCTTATATTGCGAGGACACCGACCTTGGGCTTCGCGCGCGCTGGGCCGCCTGGGAATGCTTTTACGTTCCCGATGCTATCGTTGAACATCGCTATTCGCATTCGGCGGGCAAAGCGTCCGCGCTCAAAGCGTATTACGTCGAGCGCAATCGCCTGTTCGTGATCTTCAAGAACTTTCCCCTGTCCGACCTACTATTGGTACCGTTCTATGCCCTGCCGCGCTACTTCTGGCATTTTGTTTATGCGCTAAAAGGTCGAGGCAAAGCCGCTGAATTCCAGCGTGAAGGCGGCAGCCTGGCTCGCTTGCCCTGGTATGTGTTGCGCGGCCATCTGGAATTGCTTGCACGCTTCCCAAAGGTCTGGCGCCAGCGCCGTTGCATAAAGCGCCGCCTGACATCGAAACAGTTCCGCAAACTCATCCACCGCTTTTCGATCGGTCCACGCCAGGTGGCCGCGTTGTGAAGCCGGCCGTGACGCCCCAGCAGTTGCTGATTCTGATTCCCGCCTTCAACGAAGTTGGCGCTATCGCCGGCGTGGTCCGCGAAGTGCGGAGCGTGATGCCTGGCGTAGCGGTTCTGGTTGTCGATGACGCCTCCACCGACGGCACCGAACAAAGGGCCCGCTCGGCCGGCGCCGACGTCCTGCGGTTGCCTTATCATTTGGGCCTCGGCGGTGGCGTTCAGGCGGGATACAAGCTCGCTTACGAGCTCGGTTACGAGTACGTGATCCGTGTGGATGGCGACGGCCAGCATGATCCCAAGTACATCCCCGATCTGCTGAAGGTTCTGCGCGAAACCGGCTGCCATATGGTGATCGGCTCGCGGTTCCACGACGGCAATGGAGAGCACACCAGTTACATCCGCGCCATCGGGATCTGGTTCTTCCGCCTGGTGCTGCGGCCGATTCTGGGCAAACCCGTGCGCGATCCCACCTCCGGATTCGTCGGAGTGAACCGTCAAGCTCTGGAGGTTTTCACGGGCAGCTTCCCTTTGGAATATCCGGAAATCGAGGCGCTGGTGGTGTTACAGCGTAAGCGCTTCCGGTTCCAGGAAGTGCCCTGCCGCATGCGCCCGCGCAAGACGGGCCGCAGCACCATCACCGCGGTAAAATCGTTGTATTACATCTTCCACGTGCTGCTGGGAGTCTTCATCAACGTCCTGAAGTTTGAAGGCCGCCGAAGAAAGGAACAAGCCAAAGAAGGCAAATAGCGATGCAACGTCTGCTCAATGTAACCACTGTCTTGAGCGTTCTTCTGATGGCTTTGGTGCTGTTCTCTGTAAGGCGCTCACATATCCGCGTTGAGTATTCGGTGAGCTGGTTGGCCGCGGCGGTGATTCTGTTTGCGCTCTCCCGGTCGTCGTCGGCGCTCACCTGGATAGCGGGTCAGCTTGGCCTGGCGGATCCTCCATTAGCCCTGATGCTGTTGATCTTCTGTGTATTCGTGATCGTGATTTACCGGCTGTCGGTGGTCATCTCCGATTTGAAGGACTCCAATATCGCCATGGCCCAGCGGCTCGCGATTGTCGAATTTCAATTGCAAAATCGGCTGGCCGGGTTCCAGGTTCCCCTCTTAGTTCCAATGAAGAGTAACAAAAGCAAGAAATCGAAACGTCCGGCGGCGGCCGTCGCCACAGTGGAATCGCAGTCGAATCCCCTGCTCTGGATCTACGGAGCGAGTCTGATTATCGCGCTCATCGCGGCCTTCGAAGTCTATGGGCCTGCTCTCCACGGCCCGTTCCTTCTCGATGACATGCCCCTCCCCTACATGATTCCCAACGCCGCTAGCATTCCTCTGATGGGCTGGCTGCGCAACATGCGGCCGCTGCTGATGTTCAGTTTTTGGCTGAATTTCCAGCAATCCGGCGCCGAGAGCACCTTTGGGTATCACCTGGTCAATCTGTTTCTGCACTTCTTCAACACCGTTTTGATTTTCCTCGCTGTCCGCAAGATTTTGAGCTGGGCAAGTCTCGAAGAAGCGAACGCCCGGATTCTCTCGTTCTTCGCCGCCGGATTGTTCCTGCTGCATCCGGTGCAAACCGAATCCGTGAGTTACATCGCCAGCCGATCGGAAACACTCAGCGTGTTCTTTGTTTTGGCGGCGTTCGTCGTGTTTTTGTATCGCCGGACTTCCGCTCTATCCATACCGCGCATTCTTTGCCTCCTGGTGCTGTTCGTCGCTGCCGGCTTGTCCAAGGAGCACACCGCGGTCCTTCCAGCGCTATTCATTCTTACGGACTATTACTGGAACTTCGAGTTTTCGCCCTCGGTGATCTGGCGCAATTGGAAACTCTACGTTCCCATCGTGATCGGAGTCGGCATTGCGTCGGTCCGCATACTGGCCATTCTCCGCAACAATCCCACCGCCGGATTCCAAATGCGCGACCTCCCGTGGAGTCAGTATTTCTTCACCGAGTGCCGCGTCATCTGGGATTATGTGCGCCTGTTCTTTGTTCCCTTAGGCCAGAACCTCGATCCGGATATCGATATTTCGCGCAACATCATGGCCCACGGCGCGGTCTTCGCGTTGGCTGGCTTGCTGATCGTCAGCGTGCTCGCGTGGATCTACCGCCGCAGCTTCCCGCTCGCTTCGTATGGATGGTTCGTCTGGCTGATTCTGCTTGCGCCAACTTCCTCCTTGGTGCCGATTCGAGATCCAATGGCCGAGCGCCGCATGTATCTTCCCTTCATCGGCCTGCTATTCATTACCCTCGAAATTCTGCGGCGCTGGAAATTCTCGACGAAACGCTCTGGTCGGAGCGCTCGCTCTGGTTCTGGTCGCCGAAGGCGCGTTGACATACCAGAGGAATCTACTATGGGGCAATGCGGTGGATATCTGGAAAGATACCGTCTCGAAATCTCCGGTGAAATACCGGCCGAGCTTCCAACTGGCGCGCGTCGAATATGATGCGGGAGCCTGTACCGATGCCGTGGATCAATACCAGAAGACCGCTACGCTCAAGCCGGCCCAGGCTGATTTGCTGCTCGATTGGGCGCTGGCCTACGATTGCGCGGGAAACTCGCAGCAGGCCATAGCCAAGCTTCAACAAGCCGCCGCGTTGCGGCCGAGCGCTCACGTTTATTCGCAGATCGGCATGGAATTCGGCAAGATGGGCAAATATCCGGAGGCATTGGCGGCGCTGCAGAGGGCCCAGGAATTGAATCCCGGCTTTGCCATGACCTATGACTACCTCGGCAACGTTCATGTGATGCAAGGAAACCTGGCGCAGGCCGTCGCGGATTACCAGCATGTGTTGGCGCTCGATCCGAACAATCAGCCGGCACGCGACGCCTTGGCTCATTTGGGTCGATAGATTTTTCAACGACAAATGATTCGCATCGGCGTGAACGCCTTGTACCTGATTCCGGGCGGCGTGGGCGGCACCGAGATCTATCTCCGCAATCTGCTGCGGGCGCTGGCTGAAATCGATGCAGTGAACCAGTACATCGTGTTTACCAATCGTGAGACCGGCGCCGATCTGGTTCCGGATCGGCCGAACTTCGTGCAAGCGAAACAGCCCGTCAAGGCGTCTTTCCGTCCCGCGAGAATCTTGTGGGAACAGCTGGTTCTGCCCTTCGCGATTCGGACACATCGGATCAGCGTTCTGTTGAATCCGGGCTTCACTGCGCCGCTCGCGTGTGCCTGCCCGATGGTCACGGTATTTCACGATCTCCAGCACAAGCGCCATCCGGAATACTTTCGCTGGTTCGATCTTCCGTTCTGGAATTTCTTGCTGTGGGCAGCGGCGCGGCGCTCGCGCGGATTGGTCGCCGTCTCACAGGCCACTGCAGACGATCTGCAACGCTACTACGGCCGTACATCTGAAGTGATCCACCACGGCGTGGAGCGCGAGTTCTTCGAAATCTCGCAGCATCGCGAACCCCGGGATTATTTGTTGTGCGTATCCACCACGCATCCGCATAAAAATCTGGAGCGGCTGTTGCGTGTCCATGCTCAAATGAAGAACGCGCCGAAGTTGATCTTGACCGGCGTGCGAGGATTTGCCGCCGAGGAAATCGAGAGCCTGGCCTCGGGCTCCGTGGAGCTCACCGGTTGGATTCCGCGAGAGCAATTGTACGACCTCTATCGCGGCGCGCTCGGTTTCATTTATCCCTCCACCTTCGAAGGCTTTGGGATGCCAGTGCTGGAAGCGATGGCCGCCGGAGTTCCCGTGGCGTGCTCCGATATCCCGCCGCTGCGCGAAATCGCGGGTTCCACTGTTCACTTCTTCGATCCCGCAAGCGACGGCGAAATTCGCGATGCGCTGATGCTGCTGGCTTCCGGCAAAATCCCCACCGAGGCCGCGCAACGCCGTGCCGCCGGGTTTAGCTTGGGAGAAAACGGCCCGCGCAACGCTCGATTATCTCAGCAAGTGTTCGAGTTGAATCTTCATGTCGGTCTTCGAGTCGCGATACTTGACGATGACCGGCGTGTACAATGACAAGCCCCAATCGAGACCAGGGCCAGATGTAATCGCGCGCGACCCGGCTACCACCACGGCGTCTTCGGGAATCACCAGCGGATCTTCGTCGGTAGCCCGGTAGATCTGCGCCGCGCACCACGTCATAAACCGGCGTGGATCGGTTCAAAATGACGCCGGAGCCCAGCACCGCGCGCCGCTTCACCACCGTGCCTTCGTAAACTCCGGTGTTGCCGCCCATCAGAACTTCGTCTTCGATGATCACCGGAAGCGCGCCCACCGGCTCCAGCACTCCGCCAATCTGCGCCGCCGCCGAGATATGACAATTCGCTCCAACCTGCGCGCAACTTCCCACCAGCGCATGCGAATCGATCATCGATCCATCGCCCACCCAACTCCCCGTGTTGATGTACATCGGCGGCATGCACGTCACGCCCCGGCCGACATAGCAGCCATCGCGAATGCTCGATCCGCCGGGGACAATGCGAACTCCGCGATCGGCGGTGAAGTGCTGCACCGGAAATGTGGCCTTGTCGAACCAGGGCTGCCGGGTGGGATTGATCGACATGTCGACCACCGCGCCCATGCGAAAGCCGAGCAGAATTCCTTTTTTCACCCACGCGTTGACGCGCCAGCCGGTTTTTGTGGTGCCGTCGGGCTGAGCGGCGCGAACCTCGCCGGAATTCAGCGCTTGCTTGAATTGCTGGAAGAGTTGGAAATGATCGTCGGTATAGGCTGAGGGATTTTCGTCGAACAGCTTCTCGATCTCAACCCGCATGCACGCTCCGGCCAGCCAGAAGGCCCAGGGCTTCCACCACCTTTTCGATCTTTGCGAGATTAGCCGAATTGGGCGGGCACAAGGGCAAGCGCCAGACCGGCTCCAGCAATCCCATGAGCGCCATCGCCGCCTTCACTGGAATCGGATTCGATTCGACGAAGTTCACTTCCATCAGCGGCAGGTACTGGCGCTGCAGTTTGCGCGCGCCGGCGAAATCGTTGGCCAGCGCCCGTTGTGTGAGCTTGGTGAATTCGCGCGGGATTTCGTTCGAGACCACCGAGACCACGCCATGACCACCGAGCGCGATCAGCGGAATCGTGATCGAATCGTCGCCGCACAACACGGCGAAATCGGACGGCACTTGCTGAACCACCTGCGCCATCTGGCTGATGTTGCCGGAGGCTTCCTTCACTCCGATGACGTAATCGATTTCCGATAGCCGCTTCAGCGTGGCCGGCTCGACGTTCACGCCAGTGCGGCCCTGAACACTATAAACGATGATCGGCAGCTTGATCGCCGACGCGATCGCCTTGTAGTGCTGGTACAAACCTTCCTGCGTGGGCTTGTTGTAATACGGCGTGACGGAGAGAATCCCGTCGGCGCCCATGGCCTTGATTTCCTTGGCGAGTTCGATCACTTCGGCAGTGTTGTAGCCGCCCGCGCCCGCCAGCACCGGCACGCGGCCCTTGGCTTCCTCGAGCGTGATTTCGACCACGCGCAAATGTTCCTTGTGAGTGAGCGTGGGGCTTTCGCCCGAAGTCCCGCACGGCACCAGGAAATTGATGCCTTCCTCGATCTGGCGCTTCACCAGCGAGCGAAGGGTCTGCTCATCGAGAGAGCCGTCCTTGCGGAACGGAGTAACCATCGCGGTGCCGCAACCTTGAAACAACATTTCAACCTCCAAAGAGAACGTCGCTGAATTCGTAAAATCCTTCGCGCCCAATAATCCATTGTGCCGCTTTCAAAGCACCTCGGGCGAAACCTTCCCGGCTGCGCGCGGTGTGGCGCAGGGTGATGGTGTCGGCGGGAGAATCGAAGCCGATCTCATGCGTGCCGGGATGCGCGCCCGCGCGGCTGGAACTAGTGTCGATGTTGCGCGCGTAACCCGCGGCCTTCATCCGATCCACAAGTTGGATCAACGTGCCGGAAGGCGCGTCTTTCTTGGTGCTGTGATGGATCTCCCAAGCCCACGCGCCATATTCCTTCTCGTTCGCTAGCAATCGCGCGGCTTCTGAAACCAGGCGCGAAAAGACATTGACTCCCACCGAAAAATTCGGGCTCCAGACCAGCGCGCTATGGTTGGCTTCGATCAGCGCCTTGGCTTCCGCGAGATGTTCGCTCCAGGCCGTAGTGCCGATCACGATAGGGATGCGCAGAGCCGCCGCTTTTCGGATGTTGCCGAGCACCGCGGAAGGCACTGAGAATTCCACCGCTACGTCCGCGCCATCGAGCGATTCGTCGCGATCCACGTCCACTCGCGCTGTGACTTCGAAAGCCGTACTCGGGCGCTAGCTGATCGATGAGACGCCCCATCTTCCCGTAACCGACAATCGCGAGTTTAGGCATCAAACACCGCCGGGTCGAGATCGGTGAAAAATTCCCCGTGCAAGGCCTGGACAGCGGCGGTGAGATCGCCGCCGGCCACCACAAATCCCAAGTTCAGCGCCGACGCGCCTTGCGAAACCATCCGGACGTTGATGCCGCCGAGCGCGTTGAACACACGCGCCGCGACGCCGGGAGTGTGGCGGATGTTTTCACCCACAATGCAGATGATAGCCTGATTCTCGTCCACCGAGACATCGGCGAATTCGCGCAATTCCGTGACGATCGCTTCCACGCGCTCGGGCTGATCGATGGTCAGCGAAACGCTGACTTCCGACGTCGCCACCATATCCACGGAGGTCTGATTACGATCGAAAACCTCGAAGATGCGCCGCATAAAACCGTGCGCCATGAACATCCGCGTCGAGCGTATGTTGAGCACCAAGACATGGCCCTTGCACGCAATCGACTTGACAACGTTCTTGCTCAAGACGGTGGCGGATTGGATGCGCGTGCCCTCCACTTGCGGGCGGCGCGAGTTGAGGATCGAAACGGGGATGTTCCGGTCGATGGCCGGCATCACGGTGGCGGGATGCAAAACTTTCGCCCCGAAATATGCCAGTTCGGCGGCTTCTGTGAACGAGATCACTTTCACGCGGCGCGCGTTGGGGATGATGGTCGGATCGGCCGTCAGCATGCCGTCCACGTCGGTCCAAATTTGGATCTCCTCGGCGCCCACACCCGCGCCGACGAGGGATGCAGTGAAGTCGGACCCGCCGCGGCCCAGCGTGGTCGTGACGCCATTCTCGGTGGATGCGATGAAGCCGCCCATCACGACCACATGCTGCTTGGCCAGCGGAGGAATGGCGGCAGCGAGCTTCGCATAGGTCTGCTCCAACAAGGGGACCGCCTGCGTATGGCGGTGATCGGTGACAATCACCTTACGCGAATCCACATGCACCGCGTTCAGCCCATGGTGTTGGAAATGATTCGTGACGATCAAGCTCGACAATCGCTCTCCGAAACTGGAGATTGCATCGATGGAGCGGGGAGTCAGCTCGCCCAGCACCGCCAAGCCTTTCACCAATTCCGTGAGCTCCTGAAAATGTTCATCGACGGTGCGCTCCATGCCGGATTCGCGAAGATGAAAATCACGCAGCGAGTGTCAATTCGCGGAGCGCTTCGTCACGCTGCCCGCCGACCGCGAGATCGGCGATTTTGAGCAGGCGATTGGTGGTTTTGCCCATCGCGGAGACTACTACAATGGGCCTCCGGTCGATCCGGGATTTGACGATTCCAGTGACGCGCTGGATGGCCTCGGCCGATTCGACGGACGTGCCGCCGAATTTCATGACAATCATTAGTCGAGCAGGCCCTCGGAATACATCAGCTCGGCATTTAACACCGCAGCGCCGGCCGCGCCTCGAATAGTGTTGTGTCCTAGCGCGACGAATTTGTAGTCGAGTACCGGGCATTCTCGCAGCCTTCCCACGAAGGTGGCCATGCCGCGTTCGCGCTCGGCGTCGCGGCGAGGCTGCGGACGATCAGCCTCTTCCATATAAATGATAGGCTGCGGCGGAGCGCTCGGGAGCTTGCGCTCTTGAGGAACACCGCGAAAGTTGGCGAGAGCCCGCAGGATGTCGTCTTTGGACGGCTTGCGTTCGAATTCGACACTGACAACCACCGTGTGACCATCCACGACGGGTACCCGATTACAATGCGCGCTCACTTTGGCATTCAGCGGCCGGAGGCTCTCGCCGGCGAATTCGCCGAGGATCTTTTGCGTCTCCTGCTGCATCTTTTCCTCTTCGCCGCCGACAAACGGAATCACGTTGGCGTTGATGTCCATGGAGGCGACTCCTGGATAGCCGGCGCCCGAGATGGCCTGCATAGTGGCGGCTATCACGCGTGTGATGCCGAACGGCTTCAACGGTGCAAGCGCCATCGCCAGCACCATGGTGGAACAGTTGGGATTGGTAGCGATCTGCCCCTTCCATCCGCGCTTGCGCTGCTGGTGCGGAATGATCTTCAGATGATCGGGATTCACTTCCGGAATCAGCAGCGGTACGTCCGGCTCCATGCGGTGATTGCGCGAATTGGAGACGATCACGTGGCCGGCTTGCGCAAATTCGCGCTCGATTTCGGTGGCCACCGAGGCGTCCATGGCGGAAAAAACCAAGCGCGGCGCATCCAAAGGCTTGCACTCTTGCACTTTGAGATTCTGGACGGTCTCGGGCATGGCGCCATTCAGCCTCCAGCTGGTGGCCTCGCGATAGGGCTTGCCGGCCGAGCGATCGCTCGCGCCCAGCCACGTGACTTCAAACCACGGATGATTCTGCAAGAACTTCACAAAGTGCTGCCCAACCATCCCGGTGGCTCCTAAAATTCCAACGGGGATCCTGTTTTCGTTCATGAGAGCTGCTTGACCATTCGTTTGTAGATTTGTATTGCTTCGAGAATTTCTCCCTTGGGAATCCGTTCCTCGGCGGTGTGCGCCAAGTGAATGGACCCGGGCCCAATCAAGTACGGCTTGCCCCAGGCGCCGCCAAAACCCGGAATATCGGTGGTGAAGGAAACGATCGTAGTCTCAAACCCCGGCAGAGAGCCCAGGTGCACGGCGGGAGTGGCCAGCACTTCGCGGACTTCAGCCTTGTCTCCCACGGCTTGCCGGATTCGAGCGCGCGTGGAATCGCCGTCGTCCACTAAGCGGATGAAAACCTCCGCCTGCGCGTGATCCGGAATTATATTGCGCGCGCGGCCGCCGGCGATGGTTCCAATGTTCAGCGTGCTCGGCCCCAGAATCTCATCCACAGGCAGCTGCACGCGGCGGATTTCCTGCAGCGCATCCAGCAGCTTTTCGATCGCCGATTCGCCCAGCTCGGGATAGGCTGAGTGCGCCATGCGGCCGCTGGCGATCACTTCCAACCGCAGCGCGCCCTTGGAACCGAGCGCCAGCTTGTTCTCGGTGGGTTCGCCATTGATGATGAACTTGGAACCCCGCGAATGTTTCGCCGCGGCTCTTGCGCCCGCGCTGTTCCGCTCTTCGTCCACCAGGAACAGTAGCGCGATGTTCCTTTGTCCGGCTTCAAGCATTTCGCGCACTGCAAAGATCATGGCCGCGATGATGCCCTTGGTATCGCAGGCACCGCGTCCCCAGATGTATTGATCATCCTCGCGCGAAGCGTAGAAGGGGGGTACTGTGTCCATGTGCGTGGAAAGCGTGACCGTTGGTTCGCCCCACCAGGCCAAGACATTATTGCGGCGCGGTTCCACGGGCATCAACTCGGCCCGCCCGTTGAACCGCACCGCCAGCTCCGACAGATGCGCGAAGAGCATCTGGCCAATCTGTTCTTCATTGTCGGTGATGGATTCAACATCCACCAACGTGCGCGTCAGTTCAAAAACGTTCATAAATTTAGGCGAATGGAGGAAGGAAGGACACGCGTAAGCCTAGCGTGCTTCCCAGTAGCGCTCCATCCGTAAATCTCGAATCCAGATCCGGATGACAGTGGGCAGGTATTAGCCTGGCCTCCCAATCGCACCGGGCGGGAGTGCCGCGGCCGACTTCGGCGGAAAGTACTGCGACCCCTTTCGCCGGCGCTCCGAATCTCCCGGAACTGCGCAACCGGCTACTGATGGTCTCCGCTCCTCTACAAGGACAGATTCAGAATAGCAGGTTTCATGAGACAGCACCAGCCGCCTCGTGCCAACCCATTGAAAATGTGGCCACTAGGTAGGCGATGCGGTGATTAGGCCATATAATCAACGCGGCTTGTGCGTTGATTATCCTTGCTCGCGTGCGGTGAATGCACGGCTATAATCAACGCAGTAGCATGCGTCGATTGTACATTTACGATCTTCCAGACTGGCCTCAGCTCCAATGGAATCGGGAACGGCTGGCCGAAACCTTGGCGGCGGTGCGCCTCCAGCAAGGCCGGCTGATCGGGCACATGGAAGCGCTCGGTTTCCGTCTCCGCACATGAAGCGATTCTCCAAACTCTTACTTCCGATGTGATTAAGAGTAGCGAAATCGAAGGCGAGCGGCTGGACGCCGAGCAGGTCCGCTCATCGATCGCGCGCAAGCTCGGCATGGACATCGGCGCGCTGAAACCCGCGGACCGCAACGTGGAAGGCGTCGTCGAAATGACGCTGGACGCAACACGCCAATATGACCAGCCGCTCACGACAACCCGGTTGTTCGGCTGGCAGGCAGCACTGTTTCCAACCGGCTGGAGCGGCATGCGCAGGATCAAGACCGGCCGTTGGCGCGACGATAGTACAGGTCCCATGCAAGTGGTCTCAGGCCCGGAGCACCGCGAGAAAGTCCACTTTGAAGCGCCTGCCGCGGCGCTGGTCGCAGGAGAAATGAAAACGTTTCTCAAATGGTTCAATGCGCCCACCAGCGGTGACGCGGTGGTCAAGTCCGCGCTCGCGCACCTGTGGTTTGTGACTCTGCATCCGTTTGAAGATGGCAACGGAAGAATCGCACGCGCAATCACCGATATGGCGCTGGCGCGATCCGAAGGAAGCCCGCAGCGTTTCTATAGCATGTCGGCGCAGATCCGGCAGGAGCGCAAGGCCTATTATCACATCCTGGAGCGATCCCAGAGCGGAGGGCCGGATGGCCAGCCCAGCATGGACATCACAGCATGGATGGACTGGTTTCTGGCATGCCTGGGCCGGGCCATCGACGGCGCTCAGATTAATCTCAAGACGATCCTGAGTAAAGCCCGCTTCTGGGAAACGTTCGCCGCTGCTCCATGGAACGAGCGCCAGCGCAAGGTGGTGAATCGCTTGCTCGATGGGTTCGAAGGGAAGCTAACGACATCCAAATACGCCAAGTTCACCGGATGCTCGCATGACACGGCGCTGCGCGATATTCTCAGCCTGGTGGAACTCGGAATCCTGGTGCAAGGCGAGGAAGGGGGACGAAGCACCAACTACACATTGCGCGAGATCGCGCCCGGCTGACACTTCTTGCAATTATTACGCGCGTTCCTGGTACGCGCCTTCCGCCGTGCTGACGCGAATTTTTTCGCCTTCGTTGATGAAGGGCGGGACTTGCACTACCAACCCAGTTTCCAGTTTCGCCGCCTTTGTGACATTCGACACCGAGGCGCCCTTCAAGCCGGGCTCGGTTTCCACCACAGTGAGGTCCACGGTGGGCGGCAGTTCCACGCTAATGGCCTTGCCTTCGTAGAACTCGATATTGACCTTCAGCTGCGGAACCAGGTACTCCACCGCATCGCCCAGAATGTCGCGCGTCAGGTGCATCTGCTCGAAGTTCTCGGTGTTCATGAAGTAGTAGTATTCGCCGTCGTCGTACAGATACTCCATCTCGATTTCTTCGAGCGCGGCGCGATCCACGCGATCCTCCGACGAGAAGCGGTGTTCGGTCATATTGCCGCTGCGCAGGCTGCGCATCTTGACCTGGACAAAGCCGCGCAAATTGCCTGGCGTGCGATGCTCCATTTTGAAGATGGAGTAAAGTTCGTTGTTGAACTTGATCACCATGCCCGGACGTAGCTGTGTCGCTGAAATCATTTTGAGTCGTTTACCTTCCGTCGGCTCGGCGAAGCCCAGGAGCGGGTCGCGAGCGAACCTTTAGTTTAACAGGCCGGCAGTTTCACGGGCTGGAGAGCGGGACTGCCCGCCGAGTATAATGGAATGAGTTCGAGCGATGGCGCTATCGTCTAACGGTTAGGACGGAGCCCTCTCAAGGCTTAAATAAGGGTTCGATTCCCTTTAGCGCTACCAACCATCTTCCTTCCGCTTAGTGGTTCCCAAAGCTGCTCACATCCTACGATGACATCCCATGAGCGGTTGACGTCGCTTATCGCTGCGGGAATCCGAACATCAACCACGACTGATTGGCTACCCAATGCGGGTATAGCCCCGTCATCTGATCGAACAGCTCCTGGTCGGACGTGGCGGTTTTCTGCAACCGATCGAAGTCCTGCAGGTAACGCTTGGTGTCCTGGATCGTCGAGGGAGAATCCGGCGCGCCAGGCTTCTTGTGACCGGCGACAACCATCGCCGGGTTCAGCGCTGCTAACCGGTCCAGCGCCGCGATCCAATTCTTTCGGCTCTCGGGAGTGGTGTCGCCGACGTACATGTGGCACTGGTTGTACACCACGTCGCCGGCGACGATCAGGCCGATCGATGGAACGTATAGAGACGTCGTATCGGGACTATCGGTGTGGCCCTGCTCGATGATGTGCAATTCCTGGCCCTCGAGAGTGAACGTGTCGTGCTCATAGGGCTCGGGTGCAACGAATTTGGTGGCCAGTTGCCCAGGAAACAACCGGCGGGCTAACCGCTCCACTGGGGGAGTGAAAGACATCTGCATGGCGTTCATCGTCTTGGGCGTTGCGATGGCCCGAGCGCTCGGGAAGCGGTCGAGCAGAACGCTCAGACCGTAGAAGTGGTCGAAATGGCCGTGCGTTATATAGATGGTCTCCAGGTTGCGGTTGTGCAGCGCAACCCAATCCGCGAGAGCCTCGGCCTCAGCCAGCGTCGTCATTGCGTCTACCAGCACCGCGTCGTACTCGCCGAAGATTAAAGTCGACGTCATCGGGTCAAAGCCGAGCGTTTCGCCGAAGGGCTTTGGCCGCTCGCCTACCATTACCTTTCCCGGCGCGGTAAAAACGTTCACACCAAGCGTGTTCGACGTGATGGGGGCGCTCATATGTGTGGTTTCCTGGCCAAGCGTTAACCGTACTTGAGGGCGGTGCTCTGTCCGACCTCGATAATATAACCGTCAGGATCGCGGATGTAGCAGCGAATCTCGCCGTACTTGGGTATTGGCGGGGTGATGAACTCGGCTCCTCGACTTTTCCACAATTTATAGCACGCTTGAATATCCGCAACGCGGATATTCATAAAGCTGTTGATGTGATTCGGGTCGGGGACGCTAAGCGTTACCGTCGGCTTGTCAGGGGTCGGCCCGCCCCCGGGGTTGACAAGGAGCCATGTATTCGCGATCTGAATGTACGCAGGCGCGCCGACGCTGTCGCCATTGCTCAGGATGCGACCGTCGAAAACCTTTTCGTAGAAGCGAGCCGATCGGTCGACGTCGGCGACGGTGAGAAAATGTGCGACGCTGATTCCCTCCCGCGGAGGCATCTCATAGCTCTTCTGTCCGATTTGTACGCCTTGTATTGGCGAGTCCGATTTCGATCCATTCATGAGTTTCAGAAGCGCGTGGGCTGCCGAGGTCGATGACGCAGGATTCTGGCCAGTGATAAGACGACCGTCAGTGATGGAAAAAGGCTGCCAGTTCGCCACTTTCTCATATATGGCACCGAGCCGCAGCAGTTCATCTTCGACCAGGAACGGCACAACCTTTGTGAGCTGCACCGCCTCTTCCTCGCCGTTCGTGAAACCGGCGACGTGTTTTCCTTTCACCAGCGGAGCGCCCTGGTAGGTAACGTGGCGAAGCACCCCGGGCGAATGGCACACCAATGCGATTGGCTTGCCGGAATTGTAGAAGGCCTCCAGAAGGGCGATCGACGTAGGGCTCTCCGCGAGATCCCACATCGGGCCGTGCCCACCGGGATAGAAAACGGTGTCGAAGTCTTCCGCCTTCATGTCCGCAAGTTTGACCGTGTTGGCGAGAGCCTTTTGCGCCGCCGGATCCTTCTTGAACCGCACCGTCGCCGGCGTTTGATTTTCAGGCAGATCGCTCTTCGGATCGAGCGGAGGCTGGCCGCCTTTCGGAGAGGCGAGCGTCAGCTCAACGCCGACATCCCTGAATACGAAATAGGGGGCCGCGAATTCCTCTAGCCAAAAGCCGGTTTTGCGGCCGGTGTTGCCCAATTGATCATGCGACGTTAGCACCATCAGTATTTTCATCTTCGTTCCCCTTTGTCATGGTATCCGGATCGATTCAGCATGCAAGGTCTGTCCGCCAGTCACTGATTAATGCCTGCATGTCGCGTACCACAGCGAAGATATAGAAACCAAAGACAGAGCGGGGCCCGTCGCACATTATTGTTCGCGGACCGACGCAGCGGGTCGACGCGATCGACTGTCCAATTCAGGTCCCCTGAGTACGCCGACTTGATCGCCCTCGAGGGTGATACCTCGCCGCCTTTTGTCGCCCCGAAAGGCCACAAACCGCGAATGCCGCAAGTGCTTGTCCGGCGTCCACTCCACAAACTCGACTTCCGCGACACCACCCAAGGTGGTCCGCCGCGTCACAATGAATCATGAATATCGAGAATTCCATTGCCCTCGTGACGGGCGCGAATCGCGGCCTTGGAAAAGCTTACACGGACGCGCTGCTGGCGGCGGGCGTCGCGAAAGTCTACACCGGTGCCCGCGATCCGGCATCCGTTGCCATCACCGACAGCCGCCTCGTCCCCGTCAAACTCGATGTCACCCAGGACACCGACGTTCACGCAGCCGCCACAGTATGCGCCGACGTGAATCTTCTCATCAACAACGCTGGGATCATGCTCGCGAGCCCTATACTCGGCCAAGGCTCCGAGGCCGCGCTTCGGGCCGAAATGGAAGTGAATGTCTTCGGAATGCTGCGCATGGTGCGCGCCTTTGCACCCGTACTTGCTAGGAATGGCGGCGGCGCAATCGCGAACATGCTCTCCGTGGTTAGTTGGTTCGTCTTCCCGTTCAATGCGACTTATTGCGCGTCGAAACACGCGGCGCTCGCCTTGACCGAGGGCGTGCGGATACAACTGAAGTCTCAAGGCACGCAGGTTGTCGCCGTCTACGCCGGATTCATCGACACCGATATGGCCGCGGGTCTCGACCGGGAAAAAACCCCGCCGCGACAGGTTGCCGAGCGCACCCTAGACGGAATCCGGAATGGTCTGAACGATGTCCATGCTGACGCACGGGCCGAGACCGTCTGGCGGGCCGTGAGAACCGATCCCGCCGGACTCCATGCCCAAATGCAACAGCAGTGGGACGAACGCGCGTGAGACGCGGTAGGACCTCGCGGCGCAGTAGATCGCGCCGCTGGACAGGGGCTCTATACCGTTCACCTGAGCGAATTTTAATGGGCTCTTGCGAAACCCCGTTGCACAAAATACGTTTACAGGCTTAGGATGAAGCATTCGCCTTCAGAAGGACAGGCTGTAGAACTCAAAGTCTTCGAAAGGACTACTCAATGACACGAACGATGATTGGATTTTCAACTCTTGCCGTTGCATTCCTAGTGGCGGTTCCTGCTACTTTCGGCGACACGCCCGGACGACATCCCGCCTACTTGCATGCCCGCACCGACCTGCGGCGCGCCGAACGCCTGTTGGACTGGCGTGAGTTGGGCAACGTCCGGAACGATCTGAACGACTCAATGAGCCATGTACGCGCCGCGATCAAGGAAATCGACGACGCCGCTGTCTTAGACCATAAGGACCTCATCGATAACCCACCCGTCGACACCTACCCGGATCGTCCCGGCCGCTTCCGCGCGATCGCGCAATTTCTGTCCGGCGCCAAACGCGACATCGAAAGGGAGGAAGACAACCCCGCCGCCAAAAGATGGCGCGACCATGCGTTGAACCACATTAACCTGGCGATTGCCGCCTTGCGTCGCGCGGCTCGTGACGAGTGGCGTGACGAGTGGGTCCGCTAGTTAAAGCGGAACCACCGAAACCCTTCTCTGATATCAGTCACTTGGGTTGGAACCGACGACGGAACCGTGGTAGAACTGAACGGAACTCCCCCCAGGCCGGCTTGGAGATCGGTTCCTGTGCGGTTCCGCGCGAACACTCGCGGAACCCATCCGGCCGGCGAACTCGAAATGACTTCTACTGTCGAAGTGAGAACCGATAGTGTCGTCGATGGCACGAGCGGCAGCGAAAAGGATGCAGATACAAGGGGGCCAACAACAGGTCAAGACTGGTTTGACGCCTCGAAGGTTGCGCACAGGTCCAATGGCATTTCGTGCAAACAACCTGAAGATCGTTCTCAGGGGTGTCGCCACGAAGGTTGGTAGTAAATGGCGCTTTGGTAAGGCCGTGCAGTCGCATGTGGGTATGCAACGTGTTCTGCTCTATATGTGCCATGATGTGCCTTGCCATCGAAACGAGCGTTCGGCGAGCTCCATCGACCAGTGGGCCGACGACATCCAGGCCGGCGTTTGTTGGCGTCTGGGGCCAAATAGAATGGAGTTTGCGGAAATTGAACGACAACTTCGTACTCTACGGAGAGATGCTCCTCGATCGCCGTTCGATTTACTTTTCGACCCGCGCGAGTTCCGTCTCTAAGTTGTTTTAGGAGTTGATTGGTTCCGTTAGTTCGGTTCTTTCCCCCCACAACCGCAAGCTGTCAGAGAACTCCGACCACTGTTTTTGCAAAAGTTTCCCCATGCGCGTAGATCGAAACCTTTGTCACTTTTGGGGTGCGAGTTTGTCATTCTGTAACACGTGGGGCCGCTTGGCGCAATGCAGGCGGCGTGGATCTGAAATCTAACGTTTGCGTACTCACCTTGGCTTGCATCCGGATCGGGATGTCCGGGTCGACATTTTCGAGAGTTTGAACGTCCGACACAAGTCAATCTTGTCGAGGCTTCAATTTGTCTTCGGAGCTACGGAGACCTGCAACATGGTCCCCTTGCCGTATTCCGATCGGATCGTGAAGTTGCCGTTCACCATCCGTGAGCGCTCTCGCATACTAATCAGTCCCAACGCTTTCTTGCCCTTGGCTTCGCTCGGGTCAAATCCTTGGCCATTGTCCTCAATCCGCAGCGTGCACTTTTCTTCACTGCTGGAAAGCGTCAGGTGAACACTCGTGGCGCCAGCGTGTTTGGCGATGTTATGGAGACCCTCCTGAGCTACACGATAGAAGCACAAAGACACATCCGCTGCGAGCCACGTCGTTTCGCCCGCAGACTCGAATTGTACTGGGATGCCTGTCCGTTGTGAGAAGGCCCAGCATTGCTCTGTGAGAGCCTCTTCCAAACCGAGATCATCCAGGATTGCCGGATGGAGCCGCTGTGACATCGAGTGAACGTCACGCGCCAGTTGCGTGACCCTCCGCCAGACCTCATGGGCCTGTTCGGAGAGCGACGGGGACGGCTGGGCTGAAGGAGGAAGCAAGGTTTCGATTTCCCTACCCAAAGCGGCCAGATTTTGACTCAAATCGTCGTGCAGTTCGCGTGCCAGTTCCTTCATGCCCAATTCCTGGAGTTCAACGAGTCGAGCCGTCAAAGCCCGGAGGTCCTCTTGGGCTTGAACAAGCTTTGCCTCATTCTTCTTAACATCAGTGATGTCCTGACAGGCGCCAAACATACGCGTTGGCAGGCCTTCCTCACCGGGTAATACTTCGGAAACGCACGAGACCGTCCTCAGATCACCGTTCGGCCAAGCAATCCGATACTCGATTTCGCCGCCCCTCTTCTCCGCAAGACAGTCGCTTACCCACCGGCCTACTAGCTCCCTATCTTGCGGTATGACCGTTTGCACAAAATCATCGAAACTCGGTGTAAAATCCGGAGGCTTGCCGAAGATTCGATACATTTCCTCGGAACCGGATACGTGATTGGCCTGAATGTCCCACTGCCAATAGCCTACATGCGCAAGGCCCGCTGCATTCTTTAGATGCCCTTCGCTCTCACGCAGAAGCTCCCGCGCCTGAATCTGCTCGGTAATGTCCTGAGTTGCCCCGGTAATACGAACCAGCACGCCTTGATCATCTTTGATCCCATGCACAAAGGAGCGCACAAACCGCACTTCGCCGTCCGGCCGGATGATTCGGTACTCCACCTCAACGGGCGCGATACTCGAACGGACTTGGTCGTCAATCCCCAAGATCTTTTCTCGATCCTTAGGGTGGACACAGCTCAGAAACGTTGGAAAGCTTGCTGGAACATTCGTCAGCCCAAGAATCCGAAATATCTCATCGGACCAGTGGATCGTGTCACTTTGAATGTGCCGTTCCCAACTCCCTACCATGGCGAGACGCTGCGCCTCCATGAGCCTGGCCTCGCTAGCCCGCAGCCGCTCTTGCATCAACTTCTGCTCGGTTATGTCCTCCAGCACCGAGATGAAGTATTGCGGCTGGTTGTGCTGGTCCCGCACGAGCGATAAAAACAACCTTGCCCAAACGGTCCCGCCATCCTTCCGGATGTAGCGCTTCTCCTTCAACAACGACGAATTCTCACCGGCCAGAAGTTGGCGCAGCGCCGTGCGAGAGGCTTCGCGGTCATCTGGATGCGTGAGATCCAGAAAGTTCTTTCCGTGTAATTCAGTTTGTGAGTAGCCCAGCATCCCACAGAACCTATCGTTTATGAGTAACCACTGGCCATCGAGGCCGGTCTGGGCGATGCCGACGGCCGCTTGAAAGAAGGTCGCACGGAAGCGCTGTTCGCTCTCACGCAGTGCTGCTTCGGCCAGTTTGCCCTCGGTAATATCGAGAATGACGCCCGTCGAGCGAACCGGCTGCCCTGAGGCATCCAGGAAAACTGCGCCCTTGGAGTGTAACCAGTGTACGCTTCCGTCAGGCCATAGCACGCGGTATTCTGTGTCCCAGGCATGCGTCCGTTCAAGAGCGTCCCTGATGTTCGCTTGCACCCGCTCTCGATCGTCCGGGTGGATCCGTTTGGGCAAATCCTCGACCGTGAGCGGAGGATCTTCCGGCGACAGGCCGTATAGCCGGGCGTATTCTTCGGAAGACGTGAGCACATTTGCGTTCAGATCCCATTGGCATACGCCCAGGTGCGCTGCGCTCTGAGCTAGGCTAAGACGTTGCTCGCTCTCCCGGAGCGCGCGCTCCGCGTATACCTTCTCGGTGATGTCCTCTACTACGGCAATGAAATATTGCGGCTGATTGTCTTGGTCCCGCACCAGCGATCGATTGAGCCGCCCCCAAAAGATCGTCCCGTCTTTGCGGACAAAGCGCTTCTCCATCGTATGCGAGGAGATGACCCCTTCCAGAAGCTGACGGCGCCCACGTGATACCTCGTCGTAGTCCGGTGGGCGCGTGACATCCCAAACTTTCCTTTTGAGTAGTTCGGATTCGGAGTATCCGAGCATCTCACAGTATCGGTTATTCACACGCAGCCAGGACCCATCAAGGCTGATTTGGGCGATGCCAAGTGCCGCGTGATCGAAGATCGCTTGAAGGATCTTGGCGTCGGGTTCCATTTTGGTTTCCTAACAGTATACGCCTGCTTGTCTCGCGGCCTCGATCCCGTTCGCGAGGCTCAACCAACCAGCCCGCGATTTATTGGAGAGATCTCGCCTCATCTCGAATTACAACTTGTGTTTCCCGCGAGTTCTTGAATCGGCTACACATCCAACGCGCAATAGGCGAACCCGTTGGGGTATCCGCTGAACAGTCGGACCGCTTATCGGTGTCATCGTGGTCCGTCCGCCCCGAAGACCGTAACCGATACCACGGAGCTTGGGACGGCGGACAACGATGACACCGATAAGCGGTCCGACTGATCAGCGCCCTGGATTTCTGCGGCACCGACGTTCGACCTCCGCGCTTGACGGCAGGCGCATGTCGATCAATGTCGAGGTTCTCGGCGGAAGCTGATTATCGAGCACTATGTCGAGGAGATCGGTCAACCGGATCAGACTGAGACCCGCGAGGCTGTCGGTTCGTTGGCAGAAAGACATTTGCCTTCGGAACCTTGATGTCATCATCCTGAAGAACTCCGGCACGCTCAATACGCGCTCAGGATGGCGGCTGGATTTGGCTCGCCGCCGGGAGTCCGGGAATGCCCCATGTCCGCGCCTGTAGCCATTGGGAGCACCACGGTGAGGAGACCTTTCAAGTGGACACCGGAATGCCAGAACCGGCGAGATGCTCTGATCCGGATCTTTAAATGCGCGAGCGAGCGTTCCCCTCAGGCGCCCGGGGCAATAAATGCGTTGACACGGAGCGTGCTCGACGCGATGGCGGCACTCACCCGCGGGGTCTCCTTAGTTTCATCTCGTGCTCCTTTCTATGCCTGAACGTAGTACGCGTGCCAATTCAGAGCCTTGTGCGGGGCCGAGCGTTAACCGTATTTCAGGTCGGTGCTCTGTCCCACCTCGATAATGTAACCGTCGGGATCGCGGATGTAGCAGCGGATCTCGCCGTATTTTGGGATCGGCTCTGTGATGAACTCGGCTCCTCGACTTTTCCATAATTTATAGCACGCTTGAATATCCGCAACGCGGAAATTCATAAAGCTGTTGAGGTGATTCGGGTCGGGGACGCTAAGCGTTACCGTCGGCTTATCCGGGGTCGGGCCGCCTCCAACGTTCAGAATCATCCAGATATTCGCAAGCTGAAGGTACCCAGGCGCGTTGCCATCCCCCAGGCTCAGGATGCGAGCACCGAAGACCTTTTCGTAGTAGTGAGCCGATCGCTCGATGTCGGTGACGGTGAGAAACTGCGCGATGCTGATCCCCTCTCGCGGGGGCATCTCGTAGCTCTTCTGTTCAACTTGTACGCTACCCGTTGATGACTGCGATTCTTTGCTCATTTCCGATTTTCCTTTCGTGTCCTCTGTTCGCAAAGTAATGTCAAGCGACTAGCAGGATCTTCCCGGCGACACCTTTTTCTGCCGCTGCTTGAGCCTCGGCCGCTTGCCTGAGCGGCAGGGTCTCGCTAATCGGGATCACCAGCTTGCCATCTCGCACGGCTTCGGCCATGAACTCGAGCGTTTTCCTGTCGAATTTCGAGAATACCGGTGCCACCTTCACATCTGGGTACTTCGCGGCGTTCTGCGGCGCCTTGAGAACCGTGGCAAACACTCCTCCGGGCTTGACCTTGGCGATCAGCTTCTCAGCGGTTCTTCCGTCGATCGTATCCGCCACCGCGTCGAGCGGCGGAAGATTCGCAATCGCAGTGTCGTCGTCGGTTGCGACCGCCTGGTCCGCGCCGGCAGTCCTCGCCTCGTTCACCTGCCTTTTCAAGACCCCCGCGATCACAGTCGCCCCGCGTTCCTTGGCGGTGAATACCGCCGAACGCCCGACATTTCCCACAGCGCCTGCGACCAAAACCGTCTGGCCCGCCTTGATTCCCGTAGCCGAAAGGAGCTGGTTGCCCGTTATCGTCACCAGCGGCAGCGCCGCCGCTTGGATCAAATCGAGCCCCTTGGGGACCTTCGCCAGGATCGCCGCACTGACGACACAAAGTTCAGCGTAAGTATTGTCCGCCATAGCGAAGACCTGATCGCCGACGGAAAACCCTTCCACCTCCGGCCCGATCTTCACGATGGTTCCCGCCATATCGACCCCTATGAGACCCGGGAAATGGATCGGATAATAATCGTCCGTTAACCCAGCACGCCGCTTGCAGTCGAGCGGGTTCACGCTCGCGGCGGCGACTCGCACCAGCACCTCGCCTGCACCTGGCACCGGATCCGGATAGTCCTCGAACTTTAGAACCTCCGGACCGCCATACTTGTGAACGACGATTGCCTTCATTTTCATGCCTCCGCGGTTGACGTCACAGCGCGTCTGGTGGCGCTTTTCTTGTCTTCCGCCGGCGGGTGCCCAGATCGTGCCACGACCCTTCCGAGAGGTTGACACCATAGTGCCGTGCAGCTTTCTGGATGTTCGCGAACGCCAAATCACGATCTTCATCGGAGACGTCGATGACTTGATCGAACCGGGCGACGGCGTTACGCACGTGCTCTGCGTCGGTCAGCGGTTCTTTGCGCTGTTCGGGAAATGCATAAACGTTAGCTGGCAGGTCACTCTCCGTCGTGAGCCGTCCGTGTTTCTCGTGAGGTTCCCAAGTCGCTTCAGGCATGTCCTAACCGATCTTCCCTTGGCATTTCACTGGTGCAATTGAATAGCCCTCGCTAAATCCCTCAAATTCCAGTCTCAGAAGGCCGGTCGATACTCGTGTGTCTGCAGTTCGAGTCGATCGGCCGACGCAAACGCCAAGACGCCGGGCCTGGGCTCGACAGGTGCAGTGTGCTTCCGCAACCACTAGATCAGGCGTAGAAAGGGGAGATTCTGGTTGAGACCCCTGTCTCGCATTCCCCTTTCCCTCCTTCGTTGCGCTGTTATTTCGCCTGCCCCAGCCCCGCAACCACTGCGGCAAATTTATCGAGTATCTCGTTCCAGCCCTCCACTTGACCGCTATTTTTAGCGCTCTCCATGGGTTCATTTCCAATGAAGGTGAGTTTCGTCTGGCCGTTTCCGAGATCCTCAAAGATGGTCACGTCGTACGCACCGTCTATGGCCTCATGTTCTATTCCTAATTGCGCAGGCTCAACCTTGTTTCCCTCCGAGTCCGAAAAGTACATCAATGAAACGATCTTCTCGTGCGGAACAATCTCGTGGTATTCACCGGCATTCCAGAACTCCTGGCCATCCGGCGTTCTCATGCAGCAGAGAAATTTTCCTCCCACGCGAAAATCCATCTTGCAAAAAGGCGTGGTAAAACCCTTCGGGCCCCACCACTGCATCACGTATTTCGGGTCCGTCCACGCCTTCCAAACCAATTCGCGTGGGGCATCAAAAACTCTTGTGATAACCATCCGCTCTGTCTCGTTAACCGTGCTTTTTGTCATCTCTGACCTCCTCTTTTTTCATTTGATTCACAACTACATCCAGCTTGTCGAAACTCTCTTCCCAGAATCGGCGATAGCTAATCGCCCAGTCGCTGACGGTCTTGATCGCCTCTGGCCTAAGCGTGCACACACTCTCTCGTCCACGCTTCGTCTTGATCACAATCCGCGCCCGCACCAGGTAGGCAACATGTTTTGAAATCATCTGCTGCGAAATTGCAAAGGATTCCGTCAATCCATGCACAGAGGCAGGACCATGTGAGAGCCGTTCGATCATCCCCCGCCGGGTTGGATCAGACAAAGCAGCAAATGTTGTACCCAATTGATCCACAACCATATGGTAGTGGATTCTCTGTCAATGTCAAGTGTGAATTTTGCGATTCTTGATTTTTGTTCCCTGATCTCTGATCTACGAACCCTGACACGCGGCTCTGCTCCGAAGGAGCCAAGCACATTACCGCGCGGCACGAAAAAGTTCATCGGCGGAGCTTAGGACTGTCCATCGCAGCCTCTCGGGTAAGTCCGGGTGCCGCGCCAGGAAATCCCGGACAGCCTGGGCAGCCGCGGGCGAGCGGTGTCCTCCGAGGGCAGACTCCATCCAGCGCTGCGGAAAAAAGATATCGCCGGTGCGCTGGATCTCGGGTAACAGTTCCAGACTCGGAGTAACGAATCGCAACGCGTGCTGGTCTCGCAGCGGGTGATTCAAATAATGCAGCGATCGTAGCACCCACGGCTCGCGTCGCCGGTTCTCGATCTTTCTAAAGCGCTCAAATGCTTGTTCGCGGACAATCGGGTCGGCGGAAAGAGCGGGCATAACGAATTCGAATTCGGATTTCCGGTCGGGATTCCGCGTCCGGTCACGTTGCGCGGCGAGGATCTGCTGCCAGCCCGCAACCTCCCGCACGGCCAGTTCCTGCGCCATGGTGATTTCATCTGTTTCGGCGAATGTAAGGCCATCGACCTTCTGCTCCCGCCGCCACACTCGCTCCAGCCAATCCAGGCCACCGGCCGTTAGCACAATATCCCGGAACGTATTAAACCAAGCGGACTTTTGACTAGCCGTTGGGGCCTGCGCAATACCCTCGCGCAGCATGGCCTCTAGCGCAGGCGCCCGTGCTAACCGTTCCTGCGGTGGCAGCAAGAGCCAGAACGCGCGCGACAGGTATGACAAGATCAACTGCGTGTTCTGCTCATCGCTCTCCTTCGGAAGCGCTCGCGCCGTAAGATCGAGAAACTCCGGGCCGGTTAGCCGGGCCTCCAGCACGTTGTCCCATAGATCGATCCATGCGCTTCCGCGAGTCAGAGCGTCAGGAATGTCCTCGATGCTGGCGGCCAAATATTTCCGCGTCTGGTCGTCCAGAAAGAACATCCCATAACCCAGCCCACCGCCGTTCGGCAAAAGATAGAGCGGCCGCTTCCTGCCGCGAACCGAGCTCACTTTGGTAACTGCGCCTTGGATGGAAACCGGTATCGACTCTGCATGGTCCGCGTAGCCGATGGCGACCTGGAGGTGCTGCGGCCATACGATGCCCCGCCCCAAGGGATCGCGCTGCGTTAGCGTCAGGCTCGAAATGGTTCCGTCTGGCTCCAGGTGTAGGTGGGTGGTTAGTTCCGGCCGCCCCCGAAGATCCACCCAGGCGTGGCTCCACGCCGCGAGATTCTCCGTTGTGTGCGTCCCGAGGATCTGCACCAGATCGAGCCATGTAGCATTGGCGAACGAATACCGCTTGAGGTATTCCCTCATCCCATCGCGGAACGCTTGTTGGCCCAGCGATCGTCTCCAACTGGCGGATCACCACGGGCGCCTTGTCATAAATGATGGAGCCGTAGAGCGTGCCCGCCTCGTCCAGGTTTAGCGAGATTTTGCCGGATCGGATTGGCGCCGGCAGTCCGATCGATTCCGTATGCGGCAGGATAATGCGACAGCAGGAACCGAAGATCGTGATTAATTTCAGGGAAGGAAGGATTCACGATCTTAGCCGCCAGGAAGTTCGCCATGACCTCCTTCATCCACACGTCGTTAAACCAGCGCATAGTCACCAGATCGCCGAACCACATGTGGGAAGTCTCATGGGAAATGGTGCTGGCGCGCCCAAGCAACTGATTCTGGGTGGCTGATTCATCCAGTAGCAGCGTGGAGGCGTTATAAAAGATTGCGCCCGGGTGTTCCATGCCGCCGAATTGAAACGAGGGGATCAGGACAAAGTCGAATTTGCCCCACGGATACGGAATGCCGGTGTACTCTTCGAGCCAGGCCAGCGCGCGGGCATGCAGGTCGAAAATCACATCGCGATTGCGCGCTACCTTTCGCTCATCCGTCTCCCGATGAAACATGCGGAAGGTGCGCCCGTTCCGCTCCGCGGTCTCGACGCGGAATTTTCCGGCGGCGAACGCGAACAGATATGTGGAGATGGGTTGCGTTTCGGCAAAACGAACCGTGGTGGTTTCGCCCGAGGATGCGCGGTCTAGCTCCGCGCCGTTCGCCACCGCCTGCCAGCCCGACGGCACGCTGAGACTGAGCGAATAGCGCGCTTTGAGATCCGGCTGGTCGAAGCACGGCCAGGCGAAATGCGCGCGAGCCGGAACAAATAGCGTATAGAGAAAGTCGTCGTTCCGATTCAGAGAATCGTCTCCGGCCATAAAGGCTATCCGGATGACGTTCTCGCCGGCCTTAGTGGCGGACGCGGGAATGATCACGTGGCCCGCTGCGAATTCTGCCCCAACCGGTTTTTCACCGATCAGTATGGACCAAACGCGATCGCGCGGCTGGGCGAAATCCAATACAACGCGGCGCGGCGCGCGCAGTGCGAACCGCAGGGTTTCCGAACCGCGAATGGCCTCGCTGCGCTTCTGGGGTATGACGAAGGAGAGCTCATACCGCAGCGATGAGATCGCCTGCGCCCGTTCCCTCGCCAAAGTTTCCTGCGACGCCGGGCGCGAGCGAAGGATCGTTGGCCGCCAAGCAAACGTTCGCTGACGTGATGGCCAAGAGCGCGGTGGTGAACGAGATCATGTATCTCATTCGGTCTGTCCTTGGAGTATTGTAGTGCAGCGGGTTCCGGAACCCTGAAGCTCGCGCAGGTCTTATTTTGCCGCTGCCCGCTTGGCAGCAACCATTTTTGCACGCGCTTCATCTGCTGACTAGACGGGAAAGTTCACGGTAGTATATTGCCAGCGTCGCCACGTTCCTCGCTTCGAACGATTCCAAGTGGATTACTGGCGAATTGGTGCGCACGGGCGGCGGCCTCCGCTAATCTCAGAGGCCGACTCGCCACTACAACGAGAGAGGAAATAGGATCAAACCATGGGTAAGCTCGAAGGAAAAGTAGCAGTCATCACCGCCGCGACTTCCGGCATGGCGCTCGCGACCGCGAAGCTCTTCGTTGAGGAGGGTGCATATGTCTTCATCACTGGACGCCGCAAGGAGAAGCTCGATGAGGCCGTGAAGCTCATCGGCAAGAACGTCACCGGCGTACAAGGCGACGCCGCCAATCTCGCGGATCTCGATCGCCTGTATGAAACCGTCAAGCGCGAAAAGGGCAAGATCGATATTCTTTTTGCCAGCGCCGGCCAGGGCGAGTTCGCCACACTGGAACAAGTCACCGAAGAACACTTCGACAAGACCTTCGACCTCAACGTACGTGGCACCCTCTTCACCGTGCAGAAGGCGCTGCCGCTCTTTAACGACAACGGCTCCATCTTTCTTAACGGCTCTATTGCCGGTATCAAGGGCTTTCCGGCGTTCGGCGTCTACAGCGCTAGTAAAGCTGCCCTCCGCTCCTTTGCGCGCACCTGGTTGGTTGAGCTGAAGCATCGAAGAATTCGGGTGAACGTTCTCAGTCCCGGCCCGATAGACACTCCGGCCATGGACCCCCTCGGCGCCGACGCAAAGAATAACTTCAAGGCTCTCATCCCACGCGGCGAGATGGGCCGCCCGGAAGAGATCGCAACCGCGGCTCTTTTTCTGGCATCGAGCGATTCGAGCTTCGTCAACGGCGTGGAACTTTTCGTCGACGGTGGCACGGCCCAGATCTAGCAAGTGAAATCTTTCTTGCGTGTCGCGTTAGGAACCTGGACTTACTGAATCCGATCGAGCTGAAAGGGTCGTTATACAGCGAACGTAACTCCAGTCAGGCGCTCCGTCTCGGCCCAAAGACGTTTTGCGAGGCTAAGGTCCTTGGCAGCGGGCGCGATTTTCGCTGGTACGGGATGGCCTTTGAGTTCCTGGAAACCGCTCGGTCCGTAGTAGCCGCCGGGAATCACGGCAGGAGACGTCGCCGCGAACAGAGTCGGTAGAGCGCCGTGAGCAGCGTCCTGCGATGCTAGGGGCTTAAGGATCATCTCAGCGATGCGAAGACTCAGAGGGACGACGCCGGCCGGGCCACTGGTTTGGAGATTGGTGATGGCATAGCCAGGATGAGCACCAACGCTTAGAATTGGCGAGCCGGACGCCGTAAGGCGGCGTTGGAGTTCGAGCTGGAAAATCAGGTCGGCCAGCTTGGATTGCGAATAGGCGCCGAACATTGGCTTATAGCTACGCTCGGACTGGAGGTTGTCGAACTCGATTTTGGCCTGATTCGTCACCCCGCTCGCGACAGTGACAATTCGAGTGCCCGGCCGCTTCTTCAGGTGTGGAAAGATCAGGGCGGTGAGCAGGAAGGGGCCGAGGTAATTGGTGGCGAACTGGCGTTCATAGCCGTCGACGGTGAGTTCGCGTTGCGGGACAGCCATCACTCCGGCGTTGTTGATCAAGAGATCGAGCGATTGTCCGGGAAAGTTCTCGGCGATAAATACCGCGAAGGCCCGAACACTGGCTAGAGAAGCTAGATCGAGGACGCTGGGCGTGAGTTTCGCGCTCGGTATGCTGCGGCGGATGCGGGTGATAGCTTCGTTGGCCTTTTCCAGGCTGCGGGCGGGGAGGATGACTTCCGCCCCGTTTCTGGCAAGTTCCAGCGCAGCTTCGTAGCCGATGCCGGAGTTCGCGCCGGTAATCAGGACACGGCGCCCTCGTCTGGGGTGGAATGTCGCTGGCAGAGAATCTTTGAGTCGGTTTCGGTAGTCACTAAGTGTAGTATCCTTGCATTGGTATCCGTTGGCAATAAGGCACCTTTTTTGCTCGTACTAACCGTGAGGTAACTAATGGCGAAGCGAATTGATTGGGCGGAAGCGAACGCGGCTTGCGAAGCGCTCACAGAAAACGAGGATTCACTCGCCCGTGACATCGTGACGCGGCTCGCGGAAAAGTGGACGCTCTGGACAATAGCCGAACTCGCAGCTTCGGACCGGCCAATGCGCTTCTCTCGTTTAATGGAGCGGGTGGAGGGTGTGAGCCAGAAGTCATTGACAAAAGTCCTGCGGCAGTTAGAGCGCGATGGACTGGTGATACGGGAGGTATTTGCCGAGGTCCCTCCTCGAGTTGAGTACCAGACCACGGAACTGGCGCTCGAAATGCTGGAGCTTGTGCATCCGCTCTGGAAATGGGCCGCGGCAAACGTCGCAAGGTTTCAAGCCGCGCAAACCACTTACGACTCGCGGCAAAAGGCGAAAGCCCAACACGCATGATTACTATCCGTGGTCGTGGCGCCTCGCGAGATGAGTGCGGCTAGCCTAGTAGCGTTGAAAGACCTTGACCTCCGAAGGAAGATACGTCACAAAAACGTGTTCCTGCTCGAAATGTTCTCCAAGGGCATGGGCATAAACTTCCACGAGCGTCTTCCATTCTTCATCGGACATGTCGGCAGCATAGAGTGGCGATTTGTCGCTGGTGAGGCATAGCCCTGGCTCGTGCTGAGTCTTCGGTTGGCCGTTCTCTTGATACCCATATACAAGTATCGAATCCGTAACGACAAAAGTGATGAAGTTTGCAGCCCGTCTGAGAGCCTGCTCGTGAATTGTCGTAATGAAATCCAGGACCTCCTGCTTATCTTGCACGGACCCGCTATATCCCTTTTTGAGCCCGAGATTGATCTCAACTCGGAGTGTAGATAAAGCATGGCCAGTGCGGCCGTCCGCATTTGCGATTTGGTAGGGCATCACCTAATAGTAAGTTTGGTGTTTCCGCCAAAGGCGAGACTGCCAAGCTTCATCATATTTTCTTCAGCGGGGCCAGACCTCCCTCTGGGAGACTAACCATATGGGGGCTTTGCGTCTGGAGCGCGTCAGCAAGGACTACTTTACGGAAGGAAGCTCCGTGCCGGCTCTGCGCGACGTGAGTCTTGATTTTCGGACGGGCGAGTTTGTGGCATTGGTGGGGCGAAGCGGATGCGGAAAATCCACGCTACTGAATCTGGCTGGCGCGATGGATTTTCCGACCTCGGGCGCCGTCTGGCTGGACGGCGTGAATACTTCGACGCTGAGCGATTCGGCCTTAACGCGGGTGCGGCGCGAAAAGGTGGGCTTTATTTTTCAGAGTTTTCAGCTGCTGCCGACGCTTTCCGTGATTGAGAACGTCGAACTGCCGCTGATGCTGGCGGGGCATAAGCAGTCGCCCGCCGCAGCGAACGAACGATTGCGTTGGGTGGAAATGGACGCCTACGCGGACCGCATGCCCTACCAACTTTCCGGAGGCCAGATGCAGCGTGTGGCCATCGCCCGGGCCTTCGCGAACTCGCCTTCCATTCTTCTTGCGGACGAGCCGACAGGGAACTTGGATACGCCACCAGCGAAGTGATTCTGGCGTTGTTGCGGCGCATAGCCGACGAATTGGAAACCATCGTTTTGATGGCGACGCATAGCCTGGAGGCATCGGAAAAGCGGACACGATCGTGCAGCTTGCAGGACGGCGCGTGATAGAGCGTGAATCCGATGGAACGGCGCTCGGCGAAGCCTCGATGATGCGCTTCAGTTGTTTTATCGTTTGATCGTGAGACCGCTTCGGCAGGAGCGGCTGCGAACCGCGCTCACCGTGCTGGCCGTTGCTCTGGGCGTTGCCGCGGTGCTGGCGATTGAATGGCCGGTCAGGCAGCGGAGGCTCTTTTCGGTCGTCGCTCGAGACTTTGACCGGAAGCGCCAACCTGGAAGTGACGCGCCGGTGGAATCCCTCCGGAAGTCTTCGCCCGCTTGGCGACGGCGCCGTATCCTTTGAAGCTTCATGCCGCGTATTGAAGACTACGGAGTAATCGACGGCCAAGTCCGGCGCACAGTTCCGATCATCGGCATCGACCTGATTTCGGAGGGGGCGCTTGAAAACTCGCGTGCGCCAGGGTGAAGCGCCCGACTTTCTCGGATCCTGAAGCGTGAATCAATCTGTCTGGCTCAGTTCGGCACTTGGGATACAAGAGCGGCGATCGCATCCGATTACTGATCAACGATACGGCGTCGGACTTTAGCGTTCGAGGGGTGCTGAACGATACCAGCCGGGGAAGCGGTTGTGATGGATCTTGCGCCCGCCACGCGATTGTTCCGGCGCGGCGGAAGACTCGACCGTATTTTGATCGAAGCCCCGCCACCGCGCTCCATCGAAGAGTGGGAGACGCTGCTACGCCAGAACCTTCCCGCTGGCGTCACCATTGCGCGGCAGGGCGCGCAGACCGAAGAAAACCGACGCATGCTGGAGGCATTTCGCTGGAATCTCGCGTCCTGAGCTATGTTTCGCTCGCCGTCGGCGCGTTTCTGATCTACAACACGATTTCGGTATCGATGGTCCGGCGCAGATTCGAAATCGGAATACTGCGGGCGCTTGGCACGTCCCGCGCGGGAATACTCGCGGGGATTCTGGCGAAGCCGGCTGTTTGGGGATGCTGGGCGGCATGGCTGGAATTGTTTTGGGACGCGTGATGTCGGAAGGCGCGGTAAAGCTGGTGGCTTCGACCGTGTCGTCGCTCTATTTCAGCAGCCAGCCCTGCGCCAATCTCACTCACTTGGGAAACGCTTTGCTGGGGATCGCAATGGGCGTCGGAATCTCTCTGGTCTCGGCGTTGGGACCGGCTTGGGAAGCCTCCCGCGTGCCCCGGTGGAAGCCATGGCGAGAGGCCGGCGCGAACATCAGGTGCGCGTGCATCGCTTGAGATCCGCGGCCGCGGCTGTGATCATTGCGGGCATCGCGTGGATCGCTTCACGGCAAGGGCGCAGTCAATGGAAACCTGCTCTACGGTTATCTTTCCGCGCTGCTCTCGATCGCGGCCTGCGCGCTCACGATTCCGCTGCTGGTTTCCAGTTTGTCGGCGATCACCGCCGGCTTGATCCGCCGCGTGTTCGGAGTAGAGGCGCTGCTGGCCACGCGCGGCCTGGCGGGATCTCTGCGCCGGACATCCGTGTTGGTTGGGGCGCTCTCCACCGCGATCGCCGTTCTACGGCCGTCGGCATCATGGTGGGAAGTTTTCGTGAAACCGTAGTGGTTTGGATGGATGATATTCTGCAGGCGGATCTGTTTCTCAGTCCAGCGGTCCCGGCGGGAGCGGACCGCCATCCCACCATGTCGGCGGAGATCCCGGTCCAGATCGCTCAGCTTCCGGAGGTGGAGGCCATCGACCAATTACGCACCTACGAAATTCGTTATGAGGACTTCCCGCAACCATCGGAGGCGTGGATGCGCGCATCCGACGGCGCCGCAGAAAGTTCGTTTCTTATCCGGAGCGCCGGCGCAACAAGTATTTCGTCAACTGATCGGAAATGAGGCGGTTATCGTCAGCGAGCCATTTGCCAACAAGCATCGGGTACGGGCCGGCGACATCCTTGAAGCTTGGCCTCGGCGGAAAAGTCGGATCATTTCGCGTAGTGGACATTTACTACGATTACTCGAGTGAAAGCGGAGTGATTCTGATGGATCGAGGGACTCTCCTCCGATACCTCCCGAACGATGAGCCCACCAACGTCGCGGTATATCTGAAGCCGGGCGTTTCCCTGGAGCAAGGACAAGCGCCGTGGAGCGCGTGATCGCCGGCCGCCGTATCGCCATCGTGCGAAATCGAACTCTGCGGGACCAGGCCATCCAGGTTTTCGACCGGACGTTCGCAATTACCTACGTGCTGGAAGCCCTGGCGGTATTTGTGGCTGTCACCGGCGTGGGCGGCGCGTTGCTCGCTCTGGTCATCGACCGCCGCCGCGAATTCGGGCTGTTGCGTTTCTTGGGCGCGGCCGACCGGCAGATCCGCCGCATTATTCTATTCGAGGCCGGGCTGCTGGGCTATCTTGCAAACATCGCGGGAGTGACATTGGGGTTGATACTCTCGCAGCTGTTGATTCATGTGATCAACAAACAGTCGTTCGGATGGACGATTCAGTTTCATTGGCCCGTACTTGTGCTGCTGAGCGCGCTTTCCATTGTTTATGCCGCAACACTTCTTTCGGCTCTTTACCCGGCCAGAATTGCGACGCGCCTGGTTCCCATCGAGGTGATTCATGAGGAGTAGCCGCTGGCTCGTGGCGTTGGTTTTGGGACGTGGCAGTGAGGCGCTGCCGGCGGACGATTCATATCGTCTGGCGCTTCCCAATTACCGTTTCGAATTTCCTCGCGACCATTTCAATCATCCCGAGTTTCAGACCGAATGGTGGTACTACACGGGAAATCTTCGAACCGCGCAGGGCCGGCGCTTTGGTTTTGAGCTCACTTTCTTCCGCCAGGCTGTCGGCCGTCAGCCGGCGGACAAATGTTTGGGATCTTGAATGATGTTTGGATGGCGCATCTCGCGCTGAGTGACATTGATGGCGGCCAGTTCCTGCACACGGAGCGGTTCAATCGAACTGGCCCGGACATGGCCGGCGCGGACCTCAAGCGGGCTCGCGTGTGGAATGGCAATTGGCAAGTCCAGTGGACCTTCGATCCATCCATCCCGGGCGGAAGCACGCAAAAGTTCCAGGCCGTCGCAGATCGCTTCTCCTTGGAGCTGTCCCTGAAAGCTGAAAAGCCGCCGGTGATCAATGGGAGGGACGGAGTGAGCCAGAAGGCTGAGGGCGCCGGCAAGGCCTCGCACTATATTTCCTTCACGCGTCTCGGCACCACTGGCACGATTGTTTTGGATGGAAAACGATTTTCCGTGGAAGGCACGAGCTGGATGGATCACGAATTTTTCAGTCATCAACTGGGCGCCAATCAGAGCGGATGGGACTGGTTCAGCTTGCAGTTGCAGGACCGGTCCGAGCTGATGCTGTTTCGTCTGCGGCGATCGGACGGCGCGATAGATCCATATTCCGCCGGAACCTTCGTGGATTCGCAAGGTCACAGCCGGCATCTCGCCGCTGGTGACTTTACGCTTACGCCCGGAAAAACCTGGACCAGCGCCGCAACAGGCGGGCGCTACCCAGTGGAATGGACGATCGTAGTTCCGTCGCTCGGATTCAAAGCGGCGGTTCGCACGCCGCTTGCTCGGCAGGAAATCGACAGGCAGTACAAACTATTGGGAAGGCGCGATCGACATCGACGCCACAAGGCTCGGCCGGCGGCTGTCCGGAGTTGGGTACCTGGAAATGACCGGTTATGCCGGACGCGTTGTAGGTTTGGATTGAATCGAAATTTCTTTCCGTGAACTGGTGCGATAGGGCCTTCTGGCTGCATCCCTTGAGCTTGCTCTTCAGCGGCACCGCATGGTTACCACGGATACCACCACCGCGGCAGAAATGGGTTTGGACTCCGAATGGATTCGTGAAGACAGGTCTTCTGGGGTTTCAAAGGCCCGGTATGGCCCACAAGGTTATGAAACGGGGAACGTTAAGAATGGTGGCCAGGGACGGAATCGAACCGCCGACGCCAGCCTTTTCAGGGCTGCGCTCTACCAGCTGAGCTACCTGGCCCGAGACAAACCTCATTCTAACAAACAGCTCGCGCCGATTGCAGTGCCCATTGCAATGTTATTTAAGCCAGAGCCGTTGAGCCCACCTGCGCACTGTCGCGTCCGCTTGAGCTGCTGCCCGCGCAATCGCAGACCAGCCAGATCGAGCACGTGGTGTTAGCGATGATGGAGAACCGCAGCTTCGATACGTGGAGCAGGATCTTCCCTTTCGCGCCGCGCTGGCCCGCCGCTGGCTGCGCGACAAATCCGCGGACGTGGGCAATCTGCTGAGCGCCCTGAATCTGAAGGCGCACAACCCGGAGGCTCCCGCGCTTCCTTCGCCCGGCTACGTCAGGCCTGCTGCAATTCGGCGAGCTTGGCGCCAGTGGCGCGTTCTACTTCCGCATGGAGGCTCGCACCGTGCGAATCCATGGTGACAATCGCCGCGAATTTGTTGACGCGCAGATGCCACATGGCTTCGGGAATCCCGAACTCGATCAGGTTCACGCCCAGCACCTTTTCCACAGTCCGCGCGTAGAACTGCGCCGCTCCGCCGATGGCGTTGAGATATACGGCGCCGGACTTTTCAAGGGCCGCGAGCGTTTTCGGACCCATGCCGCCCTTGCCGATCACGGCGCGCACTCCGTACTTTTCGATAATGGTGGCCTGATACGGCTCCTCGCGGCTGCTAGTGGTGGGGCCCGCGGCTTTCACCACCCAGTCGTTGCCTTGCTTGAGCATCACGGGGCCGCAATGGTAAAGAACGGAGCCGCGCATATCCACGGGCGGCTTGTTCTTCATCAAATGTGCATGCACTGCGTCGCGCCCGGTGAACACTTCACCGGAAATCAGCACGACATCGCCGACGCGCAGCGAACGCACTTGCTCTTCGGAAACTGGCGCCGACAGCACCACCTCGCGGCCGGTAAGCGGGAACCCTTCCGAACGCGCCATGCGTTCGATCGCGCGATCGGGATCGCGATACATCCATTGCGTGATGGCGCCGCTGGAAGCATCCAAACGAACGCCCAGGCGTCGGAATGCCCAGCAATCGTAAGCCACCGAGACGAAGAAGCTCGCGGGCAGCCGATTGGCCGCGCACACCTTGCACCCGATGAGCGACACTTTGCCGCCGAAGCCCATCGCGCCCACACCGATGCGATTGGCTTCGTCCATGATTTCCTCCTCGAGTTTCGCGAGCTCGGGAATTGGATTGACGTCGTCCAAGGTGCGGAAAAGCTGGTTCTTCGCGAGATCGTAGCCGTGGGCGCGATCGCTGCCGATGCAAACTCCCACCGCCCCCGGCGCGCAGCCTTGTCCTTGCGCCTGCCATACTGCATGCAAAATGGATTTGCGCACGCCTTCCAGATTGCGGTCCGCTCGGCCCAAATGCTCCAGCTCGCACGGCAGCGAGTACTGGATGTTTTTGTTCTCGCAACCGCCGCCTTTCAAGATCAGCTTCACTTCGATCTCGTCCTGCTCCCATTGCTCGAAGTGAATCACCGGCGTCTCTTCGCCCAAGTTGTCGCCGCTGTTTTTTCCTGTTAGGGAATCCACCGAATTGGGCCGCAGCTTGCCGCGCCGCGTGGCCTCCGCGACGGCTTCGTGAATCGCGCGCTTCACCTGGATTTGATTCATGCCAACCGGCGTATGAACGACAAACGTCGGCATACCGGTGTCTTGGCAAATGGGGCCGGCGTCCTCTTGCGCCATGTCGATGTTGCTCGCGATGATCCCGAGCGCCTGCGCGGCTTGCGTGCCGGCTATCTCCTCTTCTAATGCGATGCCCATTGCGGCGCGCACATCCGGCGGCAGATTGGTTGAAGTTTGCGTGATCAGCTCGATCAGGCTGTCTTTGAGAAACGTCATTCGCTAATTATTCCTGGCACACAAAATTGTTCGCGTCATTGGCGTCGCCATGCCCAGTGTACTCGGCATGCTGCGGATAGGGGCATAGCGGACGGCTGCGGCCTGGAAACGCGGGCCCGGTGGCCACTACGCGGTCCGGAGCCACGCCCTTTTCCACCCAATCCACGACGGCGCTCAACATGTCGAAACGGTCCAGCGTCACGCTTCCGCCTTGACAGTGCCCCATGCCGGGCACAAAGTAGAACCGGCTCCACGAAGTCACCGAACCGCCGCCCGTGTCCTTGGCCATCTTCTCGTAATAGCCGAGCGTATCGAGCGGCGAAAACCAGGGATCGCTCAGGCCGTGATAGAACAGCAGCTTTCCGCCATGGCCGGCGAAACTGCTCAGATTGGTCCAGGTGGTGTCGCCAAGTTCCGCGGTCTTATCGGCATCCACACGCGCGGCTTCCCGATCGACGTCAAAGTGAGCGAAATCGGCCCCGGTGGCGACGGGGATGACCGGTCCGCGCAGTAGCCCTGGGATGAAGCCACCATCCGCAATTCCGGCATCGTAAGGAACTCCGGGATAAATCGCATCTCCGCGCGCCGACTTCGGACCAGCGAAGGCCTTCTTCAGCGCGTCCGCCTGGGCCCGACTCAAGCAGGTCTCGGTTTTGGAACCTGTGCAGACCAGTGCCGCGGGATCGAAATCACACGCGCGCGAGTTGAATATCATTCCGTCCTTCAGGCCGTCTTTTGCGTCGCAGGCTTGGAGCAGGGAATTGAGGACGAGCTTGCGGTCGGAATCAGAAAAGAATTTCTTGGGATCGGGTTGGAACTCGGCAGTCATGAACCCCAACGCAAGATTCGAATGTCCGGTGCGCATGGCCGGATCGCCCGAAATAATCCCGTCGAAATATTCCGGATAGCGCTGCGACATGATCATCGCTTCCCGGCCGCCGGTAGAGCAGCCGTCGAAATAGGAATGCTGCGCCGCGCGCCCATAATAAGACGCGATCATCTCTTTCGCCAGTTGAGCGACGCGTCCAATTGCCACGTAGTAGAAATCGAGACTGGCCTGCTGGTCGCGGAAGAAGCTTCCATCGAAGACGCCCCCAGTGTGGCCGCTGTCCGTGGTCACAACCGCAAATCCGCGCGCCAATGCAGGCATATCCCCGGCAGCCTGGGAACCCAAAGGCAGAGCGACGTTGCCATTCAGCCCACCGCCGCCTTGAAACAGGAATCTCCCGTTCCATTGATCGGGCAGCGCGAGAGCGAATCCAATCCCATACGATTTTCCATCCGCACCCTTGCGCTGATTGATGACGCCGTCGACGCGGCAGAACGATGGAACCGCGACCGCCACGTTTCCAGGCGCAAGCGGCGAGATCCGCAGTGTTCCTGGGGCTGAGGCCGGTATCGGATCCGCCTTTGTGATCACAAGGGGCACGCCCTGAAGTTGAAACTTGAGCATGCCGGCGCAGGGCGTTTGAGCGAACGCCAACGGGGCCGTAAGAGCGAGAAAAGCGCACAGCGGGGTGATTTCTCTCATCAACGAGTCATTGTATACTCGATGCTGCATGCAACGCCACACGCTCGCCATTACTGTCCTTGCCTTGATATCGATGGCTTCGCGATCCCCTGCGCAGCCTCCGACATTAAAGTCGCCTGAAATTACGCCGGATCGGCACATCGCATTTCGAATTTTCGCCCCCAAGGCTCAAATGGTTCGGCTGTCAAGCTCTGACATCTTTGGGACCACGCCGAAGGGCGATATGGCCAAGGCCGAGAATGGCGTTTGGGAAGTCACAATCGGACCGATCGATCCGGGCGCCTATCGTTACAACTTCAATGTCGATGGCGTTTCGGTCATGGATCCGCGAAATCCATCCGTCAGCGAATCGAATAACAACGCTTGGAGTTTGGTGTACCTGCCCGGGGCAGATTTCATGGACACCAACGAGGTGCCGCACGGAGCCGTCGCCAGCGTGACCTACTATTCGAAGAGCCTGAGCAAGTTCCGGCGCATGCACGTGTACACACCGCCCGGCTATGAAACCGGATCCCAGAAGTACCCGATCTTTTACCTCCTGCACGGGGCCGGCGACTCGGACGATTCATGGACGTCGGCCGGCCGCGCGGGCTTTATCATCGATAACCTGATCGCGTCCAATAAAGCCAAACCGATGGTCATCGTGATGCCGGCTGGTCACACGGGTCCGTTTGGTTTGGCGCGTCCACCATCCGGCGCCCCCGGCGGGTTGGATTTCAATGACGACTTCGTTAAGGATTTCGTTAACGACATCATGCCTTACGCCGAGACGCACTATCGTGTAGTGCGAGACCGGCAGCATCGCGCCATCGCGGGACTTTCCATGGGCGGCGCCCACACTCTCAACATCGCAGTTCCACACCCCGATGAATTTGCCTACGTCGGCGTGTTCAGCTCCGGCATCATCGGGATCGTTCCGGTTGGAGGGCCGACCGGCGGGCCGGCTGCGGCGCCTGCCGCGGGTCCGACGTGGGAGGAACAGCATCTGGCCGAACTGGACAACTCCGCGGCGAAGAAGGATTGGAAGCTTTTTTGGTTCTCCACCGGCAAAGACGATTTCCTGCTGCCTACAACCAAGGCCACCGTGGAGCTGTTCAAGAAACACGGCTACCAGCCGGTATTTCAGGAGAGCGCCGGGGCTCACACCTGGACGAACTGGCGCGAATATTTGAACGAGTTCGCTCCGCGATTGTTCCAATAGGCAAGTCCTTCGTATCAAGGCCGCAATGCGACTCTGATACAATCCTGGTTTATGTTTCAAGGACTGGAGCACACCGCCATCGCGTCGCCCGATCCCAAACGGCTGGCGGAATGGTACGTGCAGAATCTGGATTTTCGCATCAATTACACTTACGCCGGCAACTATTTCGTGCGTGCGAGCAATGGGACCTTGATCGAGATCATCCCATCCGAGGGAGATCGCGCGCCGCAGCAGATGAAAGATCCAGGCATCCGGCACTTGGCCATCTCGGTGGACAACTTCGACGCCGCCACGGAGGAGTTGCGCAAACGTGGGATTGAGTTTCTCACCCAGCCCACCGAGGTCCAAGGCAATCGGCTCATCTTTTTCAGCGACGCCGACGGCAACTACCTGCACCTGATTCAACGTCCCCAGCCTCTGCCGTAGCCCGAGTATTCCATTGTTCAGGCGGCTCTTCAAAGGTTTTGCGTACCGCGACTTCCGCATCATGTGGTTTGGCGCGTGTACATCCAGCATCGGAACCTTGATGCAAACCTTCGCGCAGGCCTGGCTGGTATTGGAGCTTTCAAAATCGTCGTTTTTGCTCGGGTTAGACTCCTTTCTCGGCACCATTCCGATCGTTCTGTTTTCGCTGGTGGGCGGAGTGTTCGCCGATCGCACGGAGCGGCAAAAGCTCTTGCTTGGATCGCAGTTCGTGCAGATGGCGTGCGCGTTCCTGTTGGCCGGGCTGTTTGCAACCGGCGTGGTGAAAATCTGGGAGATTCTGGCCCTTTCGTTCGTCGTCGGCACGGCGCAGGCCTTCGGCGGCCCGGCCTATTCGGCGCTGATTCCAACGTTAGTAAAGTCCGAGGATCTGCCGAACGCGATCGCGCTGAACTCGATTCAATTTAACGTCGCGCGCGTGCTGGGTCCCACGCTGGGTGGCGTAGCGCTGGTGCTGGGAGCGTCCTGGTGCTTCTCGCTGAACGGCATTTCCTTCATAGCGGTGATCATTTCGCTGCTGATCATCCATCCTCACTTCGTGCCCAGCAAGAGCCGCGAATCGGTCTTGACCAGCATGAAGGAAGGAATACACTTCATGCGCAACCAAGAAGCCATGGAAGCGCTGATTGTGCTGGCTTTTTCGATGACTTTGCTCGCGTTTCCATTGATCGTCTTTCTCCCCGTTTTCGCGAAGAATGTTTTTCACGGCGGTCCCAACCTCTTCACCATTCTTCTGGTGTGCTCGGGCTGCGGATCCATTTGCGGCGCGTTGATAGTGGCGGCGGCCGGGAAGTACAACCACATGGGCCGATCGGTATTGTTGATGACGATGGCGCTGGGAGTACTGATTAGCGCTTTCGCTCTTTCGCGCTGGCTGGTGCTGAGCTGCATCCTCATCTTCTTCGCGGGCGCTTTCCTTTTGGCGGTTTTCACCAGCATCACCTCGCTGGTTCAAATGATCGCGCCGGACAATATGCGAGGCCGGGTGCTGAGCGTCTATAATGTTGCCTTCCGGGGCGGCATGCCGGTGGGAAGCTTGGTGGTGGGGGCCCTAGTCGCGGGGTTTACCGCACCGGTCGTGTTGAAATGGAATGGAATCCTGCTGACCATACTGGGACTTTATTTCCTCTTCATCCAGCGAAAAGTTGCAACGTTATAGCTCCGGAAGCGTCCGAACGAAGAGATGAAGCTTTTCGTCTTACTTCTGACCGCGATCGCGGCTGGCGCGGCGGGGGGCGCTGCTGCGGACGACTCCGATCTGATCAAGGCTCGGGATCACCAGGACCGTGCGGCGTTGGAGAAGCTGGCCGGCGACGCTCACGCGGCAGCCGAAAAGCAACCCAACGATGCAGCCACGCAATACCGGGTCGCATTGGCGCAATCCTATGCCGCGGAAGTCGCGATTGAACAGCACGATAAGGTGGCTGCGAAGAACGCCGCGCAAGCCGGCATGGACGCCGCCGACAAGGCAGTGAGCCTGAAGCCGGACTCGGCCGAATATCAGCGCATCCTGGGAACACTCTGCGGCCAAATGATTTCCAGCAATTCTCTGGCTGGGCTGAAGTACGGTAAGTGCGCGCTGGATTCGGTGAACAAAGCCATCGAGCTCGATCCCAAGTCGTCAATGGCCTATGTGAGCCACGGCGTTGGGAACTATTATCTGCCTCAAGCTCTGGGCGGCGGCATGGACCTCGCGATCAAGGATTTCCGCAAAGCCATCGAGCTGAATCCGAAGAATGCCGACGCGTGGCTCTGGCTGGGGATTGCGTTGCGCCGTTCAAACCAGGCTGGCGAGGCGCAAAAGGCGTTCGAGCGGTCTTTGGAACTCAACCCGAACCGGGCCTGGGCCAAGCAGCAGCTTGAGAAAACGCCTGGCTCCTAAGGCATACGCGGGCGCCAGGCGGAAACCATCGCGGCTCCGGACAGTCTAACCAGCGGGAGTTAAACTGCGATGCCCGGCACTTTACAGGATTATGCTCAAGCCGTTCACGACTTGATAACCGTCTGCCGCGACGGGGAACAAGGCTTTCGCGGCGCGGCCCAAGCCCTAAAAGCGCCCGCAATGAAGGAGATGTTCGAGCAATATTCGGCTCAGCGAGGTCAGTTCGCTGGCGAATTGCAGGCCGCGGTGAAGGCGCTCGGTTTCGAAACCATCGATCCTCAAGGACTAGGCGGAGTACTGTACGCGGCCTGGATCAATCTGAAAGGGCTCGCCACCGGGCATGATGTTCACGGGATTTTGGTGGAAGCCGAGCGTGGCGAAGACTGGTCTCTCAAGACGTATCGCACGGCGCTGGGCAAGACGCTGCCGCCTGAGATCGCTGCGATCGTGCAGAAACAGTTCGAGCAAGTGCAGGAGGCCCACGATCGCATCCGGAATCTGCGTGATGCTACGGCTCCGCCGCCCCCGGCAGCGTCGAAAGACACCCCTCCGGCTCCCTCCGGTCCGGCTCCGCAAGGCTGACCCTCAGCGCGCCAGGTCGATGCCGAATTTCTTCAGTTCTTCGGCGTAGTAGCGGCGGTGCAGCAGATCCCATTCCTCGGTACCTTCGGGAATGTCCTTCTTTTGCGACCGGATCTTGGTGCGGGCGGCGCGATCCACCTTTTCCTCGACGCCCAAGAGCTCCGTCATGGCCTGGACCACTGCCAGCCGCACGTCGTTGGGATCCTTCTTCAGGCGGAACTCCCGCGACTTGCGGAATGCCGCCACCATCTTATGAGAAATGTCGTTGATTTTATCGCGCGACAGCTTCATGTTGTCGCCGGTGTCGCGGCCGGAAGCGCGGATGACCTTGCGCTGCGAGATCAGCGTGTTCTTAATGCGCCGGAACATCTCCTGGTAGCTAACGCCTTCACGCCGCATATACTCGCTGTATTGGCTGAGCAGGTCGCGCACCTCGTCGTTGAGGCGATCCTCCACCTGCAGTTCTTCTTCGATCAATTGGCTGATCATCTCAGCGGCCGAATCGGCGCTACTCGTCTCGATGATCTGTGGCGTCATCCGTTTCACCAGTTGGCGTGACAGATAATGAATGAATTCTCTACTCAGCAGCATGCGAATTTACGAGGCAGCGAAGCAACTTAGCTCCCCGGTGGCAGTTCCCCCAATTCTCGCACATCAATTAGGCAACTCGCCTTGATGGTGCTCCAGAAACTCCAGATCGATCGCCTTGCGGCCAGCGAACCCCTCTTGAACGCCATGCCAGAATTGGATGCCGCTCTCGCCGAGTCTCCAGCAGAGGCAGACTTCCTGGCCGTTGAACAGCGCCGGGAAATCGATGAGACCGATGTCGAGGTCCTTGACCACACAACCCAATTCGTGAACCCGCTCGATTGAATCCTGAACGCGCAGCGCCGCCGACTCGCGGCGGTTGTTTTGTTCGCGCAATCGCGACCGGTCGACGTGCATGCCGCCTGACACGCTCAAGCGCTGCGAAAAACTCTGGCATTCGGCTTCGGCCAAGTCATATTCCGATTTCCGCGCGGTGGCCTCACGAATGGCGGATTCCACTTGCGGAAGCAGTTTTTCGGCCTGGGCTAGAGTGAAGAACCTGGGCATGCTACGGCTGATACTCCAGCACGAGCATGGTGATGTCGTCATCCTCTTGCTCGCAGCCATCACTGAACTCCTCCACGGCCTCCACCAGCTTGGCGTGCAACTCCGCGCATCCCGCCGAAGCGTGGGTGCGAAGTATTTCATTCATGCGGCGCTTGTCGAAGCATTCGCCTTGCGTGTTGGCCGCTTCCGAGACGCCGTCGCTGAATAACACGATCTTATCGCCGGGCTCCAACTGGATGCTCTTCACCTCGTAGGAGGCGATATCCATCATTCCGATTGGAATGCCCGTGCTTTCGAGTGCGCGTGGCTCACTGTTGGGACGCACCAGCAGCGGCTTAGGATGGCCGGCGTTCGACCAGCGCAGTTCTCCGCTCCGGCTCACGGTGCAGAAAACCACGGTGGCATATTTTTCGCCGCGCGCGCGCTCGTACAGGAAACGGTTGACGCGCGACATCACGTCGTCAATCCGTACGGCGGCTTCGGCGGCGAAGACAAAGGCGCCTTGCAGCAGAGCGGCTAGCAGCGCCGCGCTTACGCCTTTGCCGGAAACGTCGGTAATCACGCAGGCAAACAGGTCCGGGCTGATTTGGCGGACATCGAAATAGTCGCCGCCCACTTGGCGCGACGCAATGCTCGATCCGAAAGCACGAAACCAGCCTTCGGATGGCAGCTCGCGGGGAAGCAATCCGGTCTGGATGATTCGCGCAACGTTTAGCTCTTCCTCCATGTGCTGCTTGGCACGTTCCTCATCCAGAAGCCGGGCGTTCTCGAGAATGGTGGAGGCTTCCAGGGCCAGGGTCTGCAAAATCTCGCGGTTTCCGGACGACAAGTCGGCCGCGGAAAGGCGCGAATCCATATAGAGCACGCCGACGGTTTCGTTCATGGTACCGGCCACTGTTTCCTGGAGGGAACCTGTGCGGACCTGAATCAGTGGCACGCAGACCACGCTGCGCAGCTCCAGACTGGCTACCGACATATCGGGACGCACGCCATCGGCGCCCGCTGGATCGAAGGTCATCGACAGCAGATCGCGGCGCGTACGCAGCGCCCGATTGATGAGCGAGCGCGGAACGGTCAAATCCGATGTGTCTAGCGGCGCGCCGCGGCGGTCGCGGGCGACGCTCACTTCCAGATCGTCGTCCTTGCCCAGGAGCAAAAAGCCGCGCTCTGCGCCGGTGACCGACAGCGCCGCATCCACCACCGCCGCCAGGACGTCGTGGGTCGATAATGAGCTTTGCAGGGCGCGAGCCACCTCTACCAGCGACCGCAACTTCGAAAGATTGCTCGCTCCGGTTGCAGCCGCGGCCGAAATCTGACCCAGAAACCGGTTCAGCTCGTCTTCCTCCAGGGTAAACACCAGCCGGTAGGAATCCTGGAACCCAAAGTCGATGCGATCGCCCTCTTGCAGTCTGCTGCGCTTGGCGCGCTGGCCGTTAACGAACACGCCGTGACGGCTGTCCTGATCTTCGACAAAATACTCGCTGCCCTCGGCAACAATGCGTGCGTGAGTTCGCGAAATGCGATTGTCGCGAAGCACCAGATGATTGTCGCCTTGCCGTCCGATCAAGAACGGAAAAGTATCGATCACGACGCGGTTACGATTCCCCGAAGGATTGGTGACCGCCAGCGCCGGAGCCCGAACCGACGCGGGTGACGGCGAACCGGTAGTCGTCATCAGCGGCTCCGGCCAGAGTGCGATCGTTCCGTAGGGTGAGGGTCGGGCGTAGCCACCGCCGTGAGTTCTTTCCCGCGCAGCACCTGGCAATGCGAGCAATAGCCACCCACTTCGGTTCGCGCCAGGACGATTTCAAATCCGAAATGGCTCTCGATCTGTTCCCGCATCTTCTGCAGGAGGTCGCCAAAAAACTCCTCAATCTTCCCGCAGCGCAGACAAATCACGTGAGCATGTTCCTGCTTCAGGCGCGTTTCGTAGTAGTGCTGGTCGCCATCGTGATGCATCAGGTCCAACTCGTCCACCAAGCCGCCCGCCTTCAACAGCTTGAGCGTCCGGTAAACCGTAACGCGATTTAGTTTGGGGTCCTTTTCCCGCGCCAGCTTGAAGAGACGCTCGGCGTCCAAGTGCTGGCCGGATTGATCGATTAAATCGAGCAGAATTTGCCGCTGCCGGGTCAACCGCACGCCACGTTGCTTGAGAGAATCTCGGATGCCGGAAGTTGCCACGGAAGGTCTCGCTTGACCAGAGTAGCAAAACGGCTCAGACAACGCGGCTGCCGCGTGCGATTTAATTGGTTGCCTTAGTGGCGCGATTGATGCTGCGAATCACCAGCCGGCGCGGATCCAGCATATGCTGCGGCTTGAAATGGCGGGCGGACCATTTGCAGCCCGCGTCGAACTCGATTCCGAGAAAATAGCCGATTTCCCGATACACACAGTAGCGAACTTTGCCGGCTAGCTCGCCTTTGGGATAGCTTATGCTTAGATCCGTTTGCAAGGGGATGGGTTGGTCGAACTGCAGACAGGCGCCGGAGAGCGAAATGTCTTCCAGGTTGGCTACGCCTTTGCGAATGCGCCCTGACTTGTCCTTCCACTGGACATCCACCATATCCGCACACAAGATCCGGGGCTCAATACGCCTGTCGAACATACACTTCTTATCGGCGAGCAAAACCGTAAGGATTATGACAGGACCGGTGCAAAAATCGCCCTAACATATCCATAAGGCCCTAACGGCAACGTCTGTACCGTAAGAGTACCACGCTGATCCGCTAAGTACTAGCCTCGAACTGGTTAGTTTTTCGTCAGGCTGGCAGTCTCGACGTGCTTGGGATTGCCCCATGCAATAAACGTGTCGTTGCCGTTGTGAAATAGCTTCGGGTACCCCAGAGCCATCTTTCCACCCTTGGCTATTTCGACAACCGGACCGGCGACACCCGCAGCGGTAACGCGGCGGACCAGCACCTTCGCTCCCTCCGGGCTCCGCTCCAGCCAGGAAACGATCGCGCCCCCGTCTTCATCCAGCGCCATCGCCGTGTAGCCGAACGCGTGGCCGGTGCTGAGAAGCACGGGCTTGCCGAAGCTGGAACCGCTGTCGTTTGAAAATGCCATCTGCTCGCGAGGCTTATCTTGAGCGCCGGTAAACCAGGCGACCGCAACGTGATCGCCCTTCGCTTGCACGGCCGCGGCATTGGTCGGACAGGCTTCTATTTCCCAGCCATCGGCGTTCACGAGCTTGGGGGTGGACCACTTGCGGTTTTCCAACCGAGTGACCGCGATGTCTCGGATATTGTCTTTGCTGCGCGCGCGAAATGCCAGAAGCAGTCCCTTCGATGTTTTCGTGACCGCCGTTGGACAGCAGCCGCAAACATCGCCTTGGATGACCTCTTCGCTAACCTCCTTGCCTGTCGGGTCCACAATGGTGCGCTTCAAAGATACCGGGTTGTCTTCGCCCTTGAGAGCTTCCAGCCAGAAGATGGATCCGCCTCCGTCTGGATTGGCAATCATCGACGCCAAGCCGTGCTGCACCGGGCTCTTATCGTGATGGGCCTGCAACGGCGTGGTCCAATGCGCGCCGTCTGTAGAGGAAGAAACGAACACATACTCCGCGTCGCTATCGCCACCCGGCGATTCCACCCAATGCGCGAACCAATGCCCGCCCGGCAATGCGATCACTTCCGGCATTTCAGCTGGATGGTGGAAGAAATGTCGATTCGACGCGATGGTCGTTGCGGGCGACCATGTTGCGCCGTGCCGGACCGCGTACCGCAGCGCAAAGGCACCGCCTTGCGACGGCTCGATCCAACTGAAGACTGCCGACCCGTCCGGTGCGATGGACCAATTTGGTTGCTGGCTGCCAGCCCCGGATGGGTTGGGAAGCGGCGTCGAGGTAAAAGTTTGGCTGAAAGCCGGCAGCGCCAAAATGGCGCTAAGCAAAAATGACCGTATCATTGCGTGGGTGACTCCTTTTCTAGGTTACACGTGAATCACATCGTTAGTGAGCGTGCCAATTTTTTCGATCGTCACCGACACCGGGCCGCCCAGCTTGTTCAAATCGATGTTCTGGACCGCGCCGCCCTGCGCGGACTTCTTCAGTGCTGTTCCCATCGAGACAATGTCTCCCGGCAGCAGCGTCAAGTGGCTGGATAAGAAAGCCAGCACTTCCGGAATCTTATAAAACAGATTTTCCGTGTTGTCTTCGGTGACAAGCTGATCTCTGTGGCGGCATGAAACCGCTAAATTATGCGGATCCGCGATTTCGTCCTTGGTAACCAGCCACGGTCCCATGCATGCGAAGGTGTCGCAGCATTTGTAGCGGCCCGAATAGCTGACCCAGGTATCCACGTACTCGATGGCCTTGGGATCGCCAGCCTTGGGATGGATCGCGCGGTAGTGAAACGTGTCTTCGGCGCGCATGGTCGGCGATGTGATGTCGTTGTGAATCGTATAGCCGAACACATATTCGTAAGCATCCTGCGGGGCGATGTTCTTAGCGGTCTTGCCGATCACAACCGCCAGCTCGGGCTCCGGATGCACGCGTCCATAGTGCGGTTTGCACTCGATGGCGGCGCCGTGGCCCACCAGCGAACTCGCAGGCTTGATGAACATGGCTGGATGCTTCGGTCCTTGCAATATCCGATCGCTGTTCGCGCTGTTATTCAGCGCCAGGCAGCAGATCTTCGACGGACGTCGCACCGGCACGTGCCAGGTAACGTCGTTCACCGAATACTCGTTCGCGCTCGGCACTAGCTCCGAGCCTGCCTCTATGAGTTCGAGAATGCTGCCGGGGCCCGAAGCCTCGATCAAAGTGTCGTCAATTAAAAAGCCGATTCGGTCCTTGCCGTCCGCTCGGAAGCTCGCCAGCTTCACTTTTTGTCCGGAATGACGGCCATGATCTCGCACTCCACAAGCAACGGAGCACGCAAATCCGGAGTCGGAAAGGTGTGCCGCGCGGGCCGCGAATGAGCATCGGGAAACATTTGCACCCAGTATTTATTGACCACCGGCCGATTCGCCATGTCTTTCAGCCACACGCTCAACTTGATGACGTCCTCGGGCGCCGCGCCGCCCGCCTCCAGCACTTTTCGCACGTTAGCGAACATTTGCTCGCATTGCGCTTCAATTCCCTCTGGAACCTTGCCGCTGACCGGATCCTTGGCAAAGATTCCACCGCTAACAAGGAAAGGACCGATCCGGCTCGCGTTCGGGATGGGATTCACGTGCTCCAAACCCGGCACTTCAATGCTCTTTCGATTACTCATGTTGGATAGTCTATCGTGTGTCGCGCGGAAATCGGCGAAAGATTTCGGCGGCAGCTTGGTGGAATTCCGGTGGCAGTCCCGCGCTTTCAAACGTAGCTGCGATTTCACGCATCTCGGCCACGAATCGCCAGGCCTTGGGAACGGCGCGCGAAATCTCGCGCTCTAACTCTGGAACCGAAGGACCGCTTCTATTCCATTGGCGCTTGAGATCCTCAAGAACGTCCAGTCGCTCCGCAGCCGCTAGCACCGCATAGGCGAGAGCGATGAAACCTTTCGAATAGGCCGCAAAACACATCTTCAATGCGGACGCGCGCCCAATGCCGCCCGCGAGCACTTCGGTCTCGATCGGTCCGGCGGAAAAATATGGCGCAACGTCGGCAGCGCCTTCTCCCGACAAATACAACCAAGTGCGGTCGCGTGTGGTCGTCGGCGGACCAATGATTCCGCCATCCACAAACTGGGCACCATGTTCTTCCAATTGGCGCGCGATGCGCCGGGTGCGATCGGGCGAGATGGCATTCGCGTCAACATATGTACCTTGATACGAACGTTGCGCGACTTGCTCCGCGATCTCTTCGGCAAACTCCGGAGGACAAACGCTCACGATCACCGGGCATAGCTCACACAGTTTCGCGATCGTGCCGGCATCGTGCAAGCCAGCTTGCGAGGCGCGTTCTCGCGTGGCTAAGCTCCGACCCTCCGAGGTCCACAGCACTTCGTTTCCGCTGTTCTGAGCGGAAACCGCCACCACGATCCCCATTTGTCCCGGATGCAGGATTCCGATCCGCTGACCCGCCATGTCATCCTCAGTTTGCCAGAAACGTCGTGCATAAACGTCGTGCATGAACGTTGATATACTTTCGAACGGAAATGAAACCTCAGTGGATAGCAGTCGCGGCCTTTCTTCTTCAGACCGCCGGCGCGCAGACCGCGGCCGATTGGCCGGCTTACAATCGCGACCTCGCCGCCACTCGTTACTCGGCCTTGAAACAAATCAACGCTGGTAATGTATCCAAGCTCGCGAAAGCTTGGTCGTACCGCATGCGTCCCGACGCCACCAGCCCGCCTGCCGGCACGATGAGCGAAGTGACGCCGATTGTCGTGAACGGCGTAATGTATCTGCCTGCGGGAAATCGTGTCGTAGCGCTCGATCCAGAAACCGGCGCTGAAGTCTGGCGCTACGAATTGAAAACCGGCGCGGCGTCGCAGCGCGGTGTCGCTTACTGGCCGGGCGACAAGGAGAATCCCGCGCGCATTCTCTTCACCGCCGGGCACAAGATGGTGGCGTTGAACGCAAAGACTGGCAAGCTCGATCCTGGCTTCGGCAATGAAGGCGAGTTGACCATGGACGTTCCGTTTGCGGGCGTTCCGACGATTTATAAGAACGTGATCCTGGTCGGCATGAACATGTTCGGTCCCGGCGAAGAGCACCTTCATCAGCAGGACGAAGAACCGGGCGGCATGCCGGGCGACTCGCGCGCTTACGACGCACGCACCGGTAAAAAGCTTTGGGACTTTCACGCTATCCCGCAGCCGGGCGAAGTGGGCCACGACGATTGGAAGGAAGGCAATTGGAAGGCTCGCTCCGGCAACAATATGTGGTCCTACGCGATCACCGTGGACGAGAAGCGCGGCATCGTTTACATGCCCATGGGCGGCCCTGCGGCCAACTACTGGGGCGGCGATCGCAAAGGCAACAACCTGTTTGCGAATTCCGTGGTTGCGGTGGACTACGCGACCGGCAAGCTCAAATGGTATTTCCAAACCGTTCATCACGAGCTTTGGGATTACGATCTTCCGCCCGATCCGGTGCTGATCGATATCGTCAAGAACGGCAAAAAGATTCCCGCGCTGGTGCAGACCGGCAAGTCCGGCTACATGTTCATCCTCGATCGCTTGACGGGCAAGCCGGTGTTTGGCGTGGAAGAACGGCCTGTGGCCCAAGGCAGCGCGCCGGGCGAATGGTACGCCGCCACTCAGCCGTTTCCGTTGAAGCCGCCGGCACTGGCTAGGGTAAGCGTTACGCGCGCGGACATAGTGAGCGCCGATGACACTTCCGCCGACCATGCCAAAGCGTGTCAGGAGATTTGGGATAAACACGGGTTTCAGGATTCGGGTCCGTTTACGCCGTGGAATTATCAGGGCCAAGGCACGCCGCAGCACGAGACCATCAGTCTTCCTGGGCCGACCGGCGGGACCAATTGGGGCGGTGCCACGGCAGATCCCGAGACAGGCTACGTCTTCGTGAATTCGCAAGACAGTCCGGGCACAGGCTGGCTCCGGGACAATCCCAAGGCGAAAGAACCCGGCATGCTTCCCTATGTCATGCGCCCGGGATTCTTCAGCTTCAGCGCGCCCTACAAGGATACGGACGGCAAAACACTTGGGAGCCTGCCTTGTATCAAACCGCCCTGGGAGCGATTGTTCGCGGTGAACGCGAACACCGGCGACATCGCTTGGCAAGTGCCCCTTGGCGTCACGGATTTTCTGCCGCCGGAGAAGCGTAACACCGGACGCTCCGGAGCGTTCGCCGGTCCCATCGCGACCGCCGGAGGCCTGGTCTTCATCGGCGCCACCAGCGACGCTCGCTTCCGCGCTTTCGATTCGAAGACCGGCAAAGAGCTTTGGACCACGCAGCTCGAATATTCGGCGACGGCGAACCCCATCACCTACCAAGGCAAGAGCGGCAAACAGTATGTGGCGATCGTCGCGTCCGGACCGGGGAAGGGAAATAATCAGGCGTTGGTGGTGTTCGCGCTGCCCTAGGGTTACTTAATAGCTTTGCTCAATTAGCCACGCTCGATCGCGCCGCCCGCGAGCCATCGTTTCCCGCGCGCGTACAGCGCTTCTACTTCAGGACCCTTCAGACCCGGCATGTCGGTCTTCACCGTATAACCGATGTTGCTTTGCAAATAGGCTAAGTGCCGATAGCCTTCCGGGAATCGCTTCAACAATTCTTGATCCAGCGGAAGCAGCTTCCCCGGATCCACTGGATCCATGCGATCCTTCTCGTAAATTGGTTGTCTCAGCACAATGCCCCATCGATTGTTCCGCTTCTCAAAGAAATCGTAAAAGCGACCAGTGCACACCACGTCGCACAAAACATCATGCACCGGAGCCCGCTGATTGATGGTCATCTTGGTTTGCGAGATCGCGCGTACGCCTTCGATATCCGCCGTGAATGCGCCTTGAAAGTGAAGAATGTTGACGCCGCGGTTGAAGCCTTCCCGGCTCACGCGAATGAACTCATCCGCCGTGCCCTGGAACCAGGTTGCCATCATATAGCCATCGTCATGCCACACCGTGCGAAAGCGTTCCCAATCGCCGGCGTCGCGCCACAGCACCCAGTTGTCTACCACGGTCCGAATCGCCAGCGCTTCCATAAGTTTTTCATTCATAGATACATCCACCATATAAGATGGACAAGATGGATGCTCCCGCGCTATTGGCTTTCAATCACGTCTCAGTTATGCTCGGCGCAAAGACCGTGCTTGAGGACATCACGCTCAGCATCGGAGCCGGCGAGCACGTAGCCATCCTGGGGCCGAACGGTAGCGGCAAGTCCACGCTGATCAAAACTATCACGCGAGAATGCTATCCGTTGGCGCTTCCCGAGTCCTCGCTCACCATTCTGGGGCGCGATACCTGGAACGTTTTCGAGCTCCGCCCGCTGTTGGGCATCGTGTCGAACGAACTAATGCGCCGCTGCACGCGGGACATTACGGGCCACGAACTGGTGCTTTCGGGTTTCTTCAGCAGCATCGGAGTGCAGCCGTATCATCACGTCACGCCGGCCATGCTCGAAAAGACCGAGCAAGTCCTGCAACTCCTGGAAATCCCGCATTTGGCGCAACGCGAAATCACCGAGCTATCTTCCGGCGAGGCGCATCGCCTGCTCATAGGCCGGGCCCTGGTCCACGATCCGCTGGCGCTATTATTGGACGAACCGAGCAACAGCTTGGATTTTCGAGCGGCGATTGAACTGCGCGAAATGCTGCGCAAGCTCGCGCAGGCGGGCACGGGAATCTTGATGGTGACGCATCATCTTCCCGATATCATCCCGGAAATGGAGCGCGTGATCCTTCTGCGCCAAGGCCGCGTTTTCGCGGACGGTTGTAAGAACGAGCTTCTTACCGGCGAACGCCTCACCGAACTATTTGGCCTGCCGGTGGAACTAACGCGGCGCGACGGCTACTATCACCTTTCGTAATCGCCGGTGCTTAAAAGTCCAGCGTCTCAATCAAGGTTTTCAGACTGGACTCCTGCGCGGCTTTCTGCTTTTTGAGATCGCTCAACTGGTCGCGCAGCCCGGCTAACTCACTTTCCTGAGTGGCCAACTGCCGCGCGTATTTCTGCACTTGATCCTGCTGGCCGCTCACCTGGTTCAGGCTTTGGATGTTTTCGCGAAGGCGGTTCTGATCGCTCACGATCGTACTTACATTGCTCTCGATTTGTCGGATCTGATTGTCGAAGTCGGCGATCTGCCGCTTCGCGCTCGCGATCTGCTGCAATTGGCGGCGTCCAGCATCCGATAGCGCCTTGTTCTGAACAAAAGCGAGCAGATCGTCCGGCGTCAGACTGGAAACGGCCGTGGTGGTGTCAAACACGCGCTCTTCGGTGACCGGAAACTTCTCGGTGGCGTCCCGCGCCCAGCTTCACCTCAAAGCGATTGGCGTTGGAGGTGGTCTCGGAAGGTTTTTGGCCGATCAGCTTGTAATCGGGCCGCTGCGGCCTTTCGATAATCAGTGTTTTGGCCTTCTGATCGACATTGCGAATGGTATAGGTCCTGGTTTCGTCGATGGCCGCGCGCGTGGTCAGCATGCCCCGATTCAAGTGAATCTCGCGCACTATTTCGCGGCTGGAATCGAATTGCGTAGTCACGCGTGTGCCAAGGTCAACCGCATAACTGATCAAGCGTTTGTCGCCGGCCTTGAGAGTGTTGACCAGCGCCTCGCCGGCATAGCTGGCGGCGTCGAAAACGGTGATCGGGCCGCCGTCCAAGGTCTTGCCTGTGGAGTTAGTAAGTTCGGCCGCGTTCATCGGATGCTCGCCGTAGCTTTCGGAGTAGATCAGCAGCTTGCGCGCGCCGATCTGCTGTTGAAGGAAAGGGAACATGGCGGATTCGTCCTTCTTCACCGTGACCGGCCCGTCAAAACGATACTCGAAAAGATCGCCGAGGTCCTCGGCGGCGACATTCAAGGCAATCAGGCTCCCGAAGGCCCGGCCATTGATGGCGCCGCAACAGCCCCAAGCTGATCCCGCGCCAAACTGGCCGCCTAACCTGCCCATCGACTTTGCCGCGGCGGGCGCAGGAGGCAATCCCGCAACCGCATCCTGTTTCACTTCGTCGACGGCCCCTCCGTACACCACCGGCGCGGCCGCGCGATCCTCCGGCAATTCCACGGTCTGCCGAGCCACGTACTTCGGCTCATACAAATTGCTGATGAACGACACCGGCCGCCCCGACACGACCGCAAGACGCACGTTCGTCCAGTCTTCGCCGGTCGTATTATCGACGATCGCCCAGCCCTCCAGCGTGGGCTCAGGCTTTTCATTGAAGATCAAACGGTAACTCGATTTCCAGACCGGCGTGGGAAGCATGTAGCCGGCGGCGATCTGCCGCTCCTTGGCATCCGAGGAATCGATGTAGATACTGCGCTTATCAGTGGAACGCGACTGGTTTACAACAGTAAGATAATCGCGGAGTTGAAGTTGCAGTTTCGGATCGGCGAAGCGAATCGAGCTGGCTGCCGCCAAATCCAACATCCGCAGTTCGCCGGAATCGAGCAAGGCCACTAGCTGCTCGCGCTCCGGCTGCTTATCGTCGGCCTTGACGACGCGTCCGCTGACCACCGTCCCGCTGATGGTTTCGGCGCCATATTTCAGCTCCACTTTGGCGCCCCTCATTTGATCCAGAAACAACGCCAACGACGCCTGACCGTCGATCTTGAACGGAAAATCGGCGAGCTTCTTGTCCAATGGCTCGCTGGAATCGTAACGCAGGCCCGTGACCTTGCCGCCATTTTGTTCGGAAATGGTGAGCGACTTCAAGACATCATTCATGTCGGAAGCCTTGAAATCCAGGCGGGCGGATTCTCCAGCGCGCAGCGAGCCGCCACGTTCGAAATAGCCCACGCCGCTCTTGTACAGAATCACTTCGTGAACGGGAAGGTCGGCCGCCAACGCTGTCGCCACGGTCGCGGCCATCAGAAATGGAAATCGTCGCATAAAGCTCCTATGGCACTAATGCCCCGAGGGCGGCGATCCTTTCAATAGGGTTCACTCGCCCATCACTTTAATGATGACGCGCTTGGACCGTTGTCCGTCGAACTCGGCGTAATACACCTGCTGCCAAGGTCCGAAATCGAGCCGGCCGTCCGTCACCGGCACGATCACCTGATGATGAACCAACAGACTCTTGAAGTGCGAATCGCCGTTGGTTTCGCCGGTGCGGTGATGCCGATAATTGTCACGGTAGGGCGCCAGCTTCTCCAGCCACTCGTCAATGTCGGCCAGCAATCCGTCTTCGGCGTCGTTCACCCACACGCCCGCCGTGATGTGCATCGCCGATACCAGAATCATCCCTTCACGAATGCCGCTCTTCTTCAGCGCGGCGGTCACTTCGCCCGTAATATTGACGTACTCGCGGTGCTGCTTGGTTTGAAACTTCAGATATTCCGTGTGAAATCGCATACTTGTCGATCATAGCCAGCTTGACACTGGGGGTGCGGGGGATCAGACTTGGATCTACGACAAGGAACTAGGAACATAGCTGGGACTGCGGATTTTCGTCCTGGCTTTGCTGCTGGCCGGCTTCGCTCCGGCGCAAGACCAGCCTGATACCAGCACGCCGGATCAGCAGGAACCACCCACTTTCGAAGGACCATCCATTCTCAGCCGGGACTCTGCCTTGATGGATTCGGCCGGCAAGCCGCTCGAGTTTGGCATGTTCGCCAAGTTCAGCAGCGTTTATGATTCTGCCCTTGTACCCGTCATTGCGCCCAGCTTCGAAACGCCTCTCGCGACTCAAGGCGGTTTTGGCGTCGAAGCCAGCTTTGGAGCTGCCGTTTCACGCCGATGGCGCCGCGCCAAACTCACTATCGAGTACCGGAGCGCGTATCGGCGTTACGCCAACGCCAGCGCGTTTAACGGACTGGACCAATTTTTCCAACTCGCCTACAGCCGCGTGCTTCAGCGACATCTCGTTTTGGATATTAAGAACACGCTCGGGACCACAACGCTGGCCAATGGGGCGTTCACTTACCTCCCGCTTTCAACCCTGGATCTGCTCGGCCTGCCTGCCAACGAGTTATTCGACAACCGCACAAACTATTTGCAATCGCGAGTGGATCTGACCTGGCAAAAAAGCGACCGGCTATCGTTTGGTTTTGGCGGGGACGGATTCATATTACGCAGACAATCGCTCTTGCTCGCCGGCCTCAACGGATACAGCGCGCGAGCCAGCGTAGCTTACCGGTTAACGTTCCGCCAGACGGTCTCGGCCAGTTACAACAACACTTACTTCGATTATCAACGCGCCTTCGGAAATTCCCGGCTCCAGATTCCAGCGCTCGGGTACTCGGCGGCCTTCACGCGTCATTGGGATTTGAGCACGCAGGCGGGAGTGGCTCGCGTGTTCACGCTCGGCCTGACGCAAGTTGCGCTCGATCCGGCAACCGCCGCGCTGATCGGCCAAAGCTTCGCGACGGTCACGTTTTCCCGCGTGTCGTACCTCCCGGTTGCCGAAGCTCGTCTGGTCCGGAGATTCCAAACGTCCTCACTGACCTTCGACTATGCGATGGGCGTCACGCCGGGCAACGGCTACTATCTCACCTCGCGCCAGACTTCGGCGACCATTGGTTACTCCTACATTGCCGGGAGAAAGTGGGAGCTGCGCGGCAACGCGGCTTTCAACGAGCTTTCCGCGCTCGGGCAGGCTCTCGGCAAATACAACAACCTGCAAGCAGGCGCTGAAGTGTTCTACAACTTGACGCGCGCCGCTCACCTGGATGTACGCTATGATTATCGCCACTACACAACGGAGAATGCGATTCTGCAGAACGATTCCAACCGCGTGAGCCTGGGACTGGCGTTTAGCTTGGGCGATCTTTTTGAGTCGGTGCGCTGATCGTGGCGGCGACCAGGATATTGCTGGTAGAAGATGAGCCGCCGCTGCTGCAGCTCATCGAGAAATATCTCCAGCGTCTTGGCTTTGAAGTGGAAACCCACCTCAAGTCATTTGACGCGCTGCGCAGCTTTGAGGCGGCTCCGGATCGCTACGATCTTGTAATCGCGGATCTCGGCATGCCCGATATGCCTGGCGACACGCTGCTCACGCGGATGCTGGAAATCCGCCCGCGGCTTCGCATATTGGTGTGCAGCGGCTCGCCTTTCTTCATCGAAAATCTGCCGGAATCGCTGCAACGTCAGGTGGCCTTCCTGCAGAAGCCGTTTGTGCCGAAAATGTTGGCGGAAGCCGTGCAGCAACTGCTGGCCCGCAATCCCGACTGAGCCGCGACCGACCGAGCCGCGACCGTGAGGGAGCGGAGCATTACTCGACTGCCAAAAGCGCTTGATGCAGCTTTTCGGAGAAATTCTCGCCAGACTCCGACCAGAGCATGCGCGTTTCCACCGGCAGCGCGTCATCCAAATCGTGTACCAGTTTGAGCAAGCTCTTGATGTTCGATTGAATCACGCGCGGGCTATCGGGCAGTTCCGGTTGCGGAAGAAAATTAGCGTCGATGCCAAACTCAATCTCAAGCGCGCAATTCGCCCCGGAGTTTTCGGGAGCCCCTGGAAATTCCGTGACGGCAGTTTGTGCGGGGTGAAACCCGGCCGTCCCTTGATCGAACTCGGGACCAAAACAGCACAGCGCCACGCGCGTGGGTTCAAGTTTCCATTCACCGGTGAATTGCCACAAATCCCACCATGTCTCCAGCCGATAACAAGAGTCCGGGTTCTGGAAATCCTTTGCCGCGGCCAAAATGTCATCCACTGGCACGGGCGGAGGATAGGGGATCTCCAGTACCACTGGCTCGCTGTAATCCACTGCAATCACCTTGAACGTTGAGGGCTGTGTCGTAAGGCGCGAAAACGGAAACAGCCGCAGCAGCTTTTCGTAGTGCCGCAGCATAGTCGGCTCGCTGAAGTTTCGCAGCCAGTAAGAAAGATAGAGTTGATCGGCCATAAGCGAGATGCAGCGCCACCGGGGCAAGCATCTGTTACCATCGTACTTTCTTCTCTTGCGTAAATCTCCGCTCCTTCCGATATTTCTGATAGTCTCCGTTGACGTTCTGGGGCTCACCATCATTCTCCCGTTGCTTCCGTTCTATGCGGAACACTACGGCGCATCACCCGCGGTGGTCGGATTGCTGGTGTCGCTCTATGCCTTTTGCCAGTTAATTGCGGGCCCGATGCTGGGCCGGCTGTCGGATCATATGGGACGGCGGCCGCTCCTGCTCGTGAGCCAGGTGGGCACCTTCATCGGGTTTATTATTTTGGCGTATGCCCACGCGCTTTGGGTCATCTTCCTGTCGCGTGCAATCGACGGAATTACCGCTGGCAATCTATCCTTGGCGCAGGCCTATATTTCGGATGTCACTGAGCCTGAAGACCGCGCAAAATCTTTCGCGCTGATCGGAATTGCGTTCGGCATGGGATTCTTGATCGGACCCGGACTGTCCGGCTTTCTTTCGAAATTCGGTTATCAATATCCGATCTTCGTGGCAGCGGGGCTCTCTGCCACAAGCATTCTGGCCACTTACTTCCTTTTGCCCGCAGTTACTCCATCGGCCGGAGACAACTTGACCCCGCGTAAGTTTACTGTGCTCGATTGGGGTAACTATGTGCGTTACTTTCGCGAACCTGGCCTCGGGCAGTTACTCTGGCAGTTCTTCGCGTTTACGTTCGCGTTCTCCATGTTCATGTCCGGATTTCCGCTGTTTGCCGAACGGCGCTATAGCTGGCATGGCCAGGCGTTCGGGCCGCAGCAGGTGGGCTACGTGTATGCGTTTCTCGGGTTGCTGGGCGTGATCTTGCAAGGTGGCTTGATCGGCCGTTTAGTAAAAGCAGTAGGAGAAGTGCGGTTGGCGCGGGCCGGATTCTTCTTTGGCTTAGTCGGGTTAGTCGCGCTAGGCTTCACTTACTCAATTCCGCTGCTGCTGATTACGGCTGCGGTGGCATCCTCGGGTACGGGAATCATTCGCCCCACTGTCACCAGCTTGATCACGCAGAGGGCCGGCCGGTCCGAGCAAGGAGTAATTCTTGGACTGACGCAATCGCTCAACTCTATCTCGGCGATCGCCGCGCCGGCGCTGGCCGGTTTCCTAATCGATCATTCGCTGTTATCGACCTGGGCTGTCGCTGCGGGCGTCGTATGTGGAATCGCCCTACTGTTTTACTGAACCGCGCGCGTGAGCAAGCGGCCTTACTTCTCCGGCAGCGCCGCGACCCCCGGTAACTCAATCCCCGCCAGAAACTCCATCGACGCGCCGCCGCCAGTGGAAATGTGCGAAATCTTATCCGAGACGCCGGCCGACTTGATCGCTTTCTCCGAATCGCCGCCGCCGACAACAGAGACCGCGCCAGAGGCCGCCACAGCCTTCGCGAGAGCAACCGTTCCGCGATCGAAGGGCTGCTTTTCGAAAACTCCCATGGGACCGTTCCAGATGATGGTCTTCGCTTTCGCAACCACCGCGGAATAAGCCTCCACGGTCGCCGGACCGATGTCCACTCCCATCTTGCCTTCTGGAACATTCGCGACCACTTCGAATGGTGCGCCTTCCTTCAGCTCATCCACCACCACGTGATCCAGCGGGAGAAGGATCTTGTTGCTGGAACGCGCGAGCAGTTCCTTTGCCAAAGCCACCTTGTCATCTTCCACCAGCGACTTACCGACTGACTTACCTTGCGCCTTCAAGAATGTGTAAGCCATCGCGCCGCCGATGAGTAATTGATCGACAACCTTCAGCAGATTCTCGATCACCTCAATCTTGTCGGAGACTTTCGCGCCGCCGAGAATGGCTACACACGGACGATCCGGGTTCTTAGTCGCCTTGGTGAGATACTCCAATTCTTTGTCCATCAGCAGACCCGATGCTGCCTCTGGAACGAATTGAATCATCCCCACCGTGGAGGCATGCGCGCGATGCGCCGATCCGAAGGCATCGTTCACATACACGTCGCATAGCGCAGCCAACTGTTCCGAGAATGCTGGTTCGTTCTTTTCTTCCTCCGCGTGAAAGCGCAGGTTCTCGAGCAACAAAATCTGTCCCGGCGCCGGCCGCATCTTTTCCACTTCCGGTCCCACGCAATCGGGCGCCATGACAACCGGACGCTCCAGCAACTGCGCCAGCCGCACAGCTACCGGACGAAGACTCATTTCAGGATTGGCCTTCCCCTTAGGACGTCCCAGATGGCTCGCCAGAATCAACGCCGCGCCGTGATCCAGGGCATATTGGATGGTCGGGAGCGAAGCCCGAATGCGTTTATCGCTAGTGATCTCCTGCCCTCCCGGCGCTAAAGGGACGTTGAAGTCCACGCGAATGAAAACAGTCTTGCCTTTGAGATCCAGATCTCGGATTGAGCGCTTCGGCATAGTCTCGATACTAAATGTCGTAATACAGCGCGAACTCGTAGGGGTGAGGCCGCAAACGAATGGCGTCCGCTTCGTTCTTGCGCTTGTACTCGATGAATGTTTCGATCAGATCTTCACTGAAGACGTCGCCCTTGAGCAGGAATTCGTGATCCTCCGCTAAGCAATCCAGCGCCTCTTCGAGCGACGAGGGCATAGAAGGTACGCTCTCCATCTCCTCCGGCGACAGATCGTAGATATCCTTGTCGAGTGGCTCGCCCGGATCCAGTTTGTTCAGCACGCCATCCAGTCCCGCCATCAGCATCGCCGCGAACGCCAGATACGGATTCGCCGATGGATCCGGCGGCCGGAACTCCACGCGCTTGGCCTTCGGACTGGCCGAATACATCGGGATACGGCAAGCTGCCGACCGATTGCGCCGCGAATACGCGAGATTCACCGGCGCCTCATAGCCCGGCACAAGCCGTTTATAGCTATTGGTGGTCGGCGCAATGATAGCCGAAAGCGCTCGGGCGTGTTTCAATAAACCACCAATGTAATTCAACCCAAGCGGACTGAGGCCGGCATATCCGTCGCCGGCAAAAAGCGGTTTGCCATCGTTCCAAATACTCTGGTGGGTGTGCATTCCGCTACCGTTGTCGGCGAACAGCGGCTTGGGCATAAACGTCACCGTCTTGCCGTGTAGATTAGCCGCGTTGCGAATTACATACTTATACACCAGCATGTTGTCCGCCGATTTCACCAGCGTGTCGAAGCGCTGATCGATTTCGCACTGCCCGCCCGTGGCCACTTCGTGGTGATGGCATTCGATGTTCAGCCCGCACTGGATCATCGTCTCCACCATCTGGCTGCGCAGCATTTGATAATGGTCAGTTGGCGGTACTGGGAAATAGCCCTCCTTGTAGCGAGGCCGGTAGCCCAGATTGTTCTGCTCCCGTCCGCTGTTCCAGCGGCCTTCCTCGGCGTCAATGAAATAGAATCCCGAGTGCTGATCCTGATCGAAGCGTATATTGTCGAAAATGAAGAACTCGGCTTCGGCCCCGAAATAAGCAGTGTCGCCGACACCGGTGTTCTTCAGATACATCTCGGCTTTGCGTGCAATCCAGCGCGGATCGCGATTGTAGCTTTGCCGCGTGATCGGATCGATCACGTCGCAGGTCATCACCAGCGTCGGAACCTCATAGAAGGGATCCGCGAACCTGGTATTCGGATCCGGGATCAGCAGCATGTCGCTTTCGTTGATCGCGGCCCATCCCCGGATGCTCGATCCATCCATTCCAAAGCCTTCCTGAAAAGAATCTTCCGAAAGCTCGGTAATCGGGTAGGACACGTGATGCTGCAGGCCGGGAATGTCACAGAATCGCAGATCGAGTTGCTTCAGTCCATTCTTCTTGGCGTACTCGAGGACTTCTTGTGGGGTCATGCAAGCTCCTGAAGTAGGATTTGCCGAACCCTTTACGATAGCGCACTTGGAGCGAAGCGTCGGGAGCGTCCGGCCTCGCTCGCCCAGGCTTCAATGACGATTTCATGAACTTTGGCATAACCCGCCTTGGCTGCGATAATAAGCAGCGTGCCGGAGCCACTAATTGAAGCTCGTCAGATAGAAAAGTTCTACGACCAGCCGAGCGATAATCGAATCCAAGTTATCGCTCCACTGGATTTGGCCGTCTATCCGGGCGAGATTCTCGCGCTGCTCGGACCGTCGGGCTCGGGCAAATCCACGCTGCTCAGAATGCTTACCGGCCTTTCTTCGGCGTCGGCCGGCCAGGTGCTCTGGCACGGCGCTCCAGTCAACGGACCTTGCGAAAACGTATCCATCGTCTTTCAGAGCTTCGCGCTGTTTCCCTGGCTCACCGTTCTTGAAAATATCGAGGCTCCCTTGAAAGCCCGCGGCGTCTCGCCGGAAGGTCGATTTGCAAGAAGCCTCAGGATGGCCGACGCGGTCGGCCTGGATGGGTTTGAGAAGGCCTATCCAAAAGAGCTATCCGGCGGAATGAAACAACGCGTGGGCTTTGCTCGCGCCTTGGTTGTGGAACCGGAAGTGCTATTCATGGATGAACCATTCTCGTCGCTGGATGTTTTGACCGCCGAGAACCTCCGCAGCGAATTGCTGGAGCTGTGGGAAGACAAGAAAATGCCGACGCGCGCGGTCTTCATCGTGACCCACAACATCGAGGAAGCCGTCCTGCTGGGGGATCGCATCGTGGTTCTGGGCAAAAATCCGGGTAGAATCCGCACGGACTTTCGTGTCGATCTTCCGCGCCCGCGCGATCGCAAGCATCCCCTCTTCACTCGAATCGTCGATTACATCTATAAGGTCCTCACGCAACCGGACTCCGACCCAGCGCTGCCTGCCACCGGACCCGCATCCACGGCCAAATACCCCATGCTCCCGCACGCCCGCACCGGCGGCATCGCGGGATTCCTCGAAATCCTCGCCGATCACAATGGCCGCGAGGATGTCTACCGCTTGGCCGATCTGCTGTCGTTCGAAATCGACGATCTCCTGCCGATCGTCGAAGGCGCGGCTCTCCTGGGATTTGTGAAGCTCACCGAAGGCGACGCCGAGATGACCCCCGCCGGCCTGGAGTTTGCCCACGCCGACATCCTGCGCCAGAAGGAGCTGTTCCGCAACGCGGCGCTCGAACACGTAGCGCTCTTGAAGCAGATCAAAAACGCTCTTGAATCCAAGTCCGACCACTCGATTCCCGACGAATTCTTTCACGACATTCTCGACGAGCACTTCAGCGAGGAAGAAACCCTCCGGCAGTTGGAAACCGCGATCAATTGGGGCCGCTACGCCGAGTTGTTCGACCACGACGCGGAACGCAAACGTTTCTTCCTTCCCGAAGAAGCTGCCAGCGCGCCGCCCGACGTAGAAGTCGGAACCGAAATATGATCGAGAACCCGGCCGGCACCGGCCTGTCGCGCTCGCTGATCCCGGATCGGACCTGGAACTTCCTGATGGACGCGACCGTGTTCGCGGCCCTCTTCGCCATCCTTTACGCGATCGTTGCCGTAGCGCGCTATTGGTTCAGCGCTCCGGTGGCGGCCGTGCAAATATCCCTGTCCCCTACGGCATTGCCGCGCTATGCTTTTTACTCGCTGGTGCGCATGATCGTGGCCTACTTGCTGAGCCTGGTCTTTGCGATCGCGTATGGATACATAGCTGCGTACAACAAGCGCGCGGAAGCTGGCATGCTAGCCGTGCTCGACATTCTGCAATCCATTCCGGTCCTGAGCTTTCTGCCAAGCGTGATGATCGCGATGGTTTCCTTATTTCCATCGCGCCAGTTGGGAGTGGAATTCGGATCCATCGTGCTCATCTTCACGGGCCAGGTGTGGAACATGGCGTTCAGCTTCTATGCGTCGCTGAAGTCGCTGCCGCGCGAATTGGTGGAAGCGTCCCGCGTGTACCGGTTTAGTAACATCCAACGATTTCTGCAATTGGAATTGCCGCAGGGCGCCATCGGATTGGTTTGGAACTCCATGGTTTCGGTCGCGGGTGGCTGGTTCTTCCTGATGGCTTGCGAAATGTTCGTGCTCAGCAACCGCGATTTTCGCCTGCCCGGACTAGGGTCGTACTTGCAGTCGGCCGCAAGCGCCGGCGACACCGCGGGAATCATTTGGGGAATCGCCGCCATGATCGGCGTCGTCGTATTGATCGATCAGCTCGTCTGGCGTCCAGCCATCGCGTGGTCCGACAAATTCAAACAGGAGCAAGTAGAAAGTTCCGCTGCGCACTCCTCGGCCGTCCTCAACCTGCTCCGCAAGTCGCCGTTGCTCACTCGATTGCGAGAGGGCGTTACCACGCCTTTCATGGAACGCGTTTATTCATCCGCGGCTCACCGACCCGTGGAAGGGACAGTGGAGCCGTCGAACTGGAAAAAGGGATTCGCCGTGCTGGCCGGAGTTATTGCCGTGCTCGCTATTCTGCATGGCGTGTTCCAGGGCGGGCTGCTGCTCAAAGGGATCACGACGGCCGAATTTGTGACGACCCTGGAAAGCGCGGGCGCCACCTGGTTGCGGGTCATCGTCGCACTCGCCATCGCATCGGCTTGGACCATCCCGGCCGGCGTCGCCATCGGATTTAACCCTCGTCTGGCCCGCATCGCGCAGCCTTTGGCGCAGATTGCGGCATCGGTCCCGGCTACCGCACTCTTCCCAGTCTTGCTGCTGGGCTTGATCAGTCTCGGCGGTGGACTCAACACAGGATCGATCCTCCTGATGCTGCTCGGCACGCAATGGTACATCCTGTTTAACGTGATCGCGGGCGCCATTGCGATCCCTTCCGAATTCCGCGAGGTCGCCGATATTTTTCGCTTCAGCCGCATTGAGCGCTGGCGCACCGTGATTCTTCCCGCCATCTTCCCGTACCTTGTCACCGGCCTGATTACGGCATCCGGCGGCGCCTGGAACGCGAGCATCGTGGCGGAATATTTTCACTTCAAGGGGCAAGTGCTTTCCACTTTCGGACTCGGCGCCGAGATCAGCTCCGCGACGGACTCTGGCAACTTCGCGCTGCTTCTGTTATCAACCATCGTCATGGCGACGCTGGTAGTTTCGGTGAACCGCCTAGTGTGGCGTCCGCTCTACCGCCGTGCCGAGACGCGCTATCGTCTGGAAGCCTGATTTTCAGGCCGTTAGGCGACTTCATGCCGGCAGACCAAACGAACCGCAGCGCTGTCTGCCCTTATTAACTTGAGCCATAATTGATTCAAATGGCGGCAGAGGATTCTCCAGCGAACGAGGACAACCTCAAATCTTTCGCCACCCGCACCATCGGCACAACGGAGCCGAACGTGGGCTTTGTCATCGGCCACTATCATTTGCTCCAGCGGATCGGCGAGGGCGGCATGGGCGAAGTCTGGCTGGCCGAGCAGAAAGAACCCGTCCGCCGTCGTGTGGCCATCAAGCTGATCAAGGCGGGCATGGACACCCGCGAGGTGGTGGCGCGCTTTGAGTCCGAGCGTCAGGCCTTGGCCCTGATGGATCACCCCGCGATCGCCAAGGTCTTCGATGCCGGCTCCACGCCGCGGGGCGCGCCATACTTCGTGATGGAGTACGTGGCCGGCGTTCCGATCACGGCTTATTGCGACAATCACCGGCTCAACACGCGCGAACGGCTGGAATTGTTCACGCGCGTCTGCGAAGGAGTCCAGCATGCGCACCAGAAAGCCATCATCCATCGCGACCTGAAACCGTCGAACATTCTGGTCACCGAAGTGGATGGTCACCCCGCGCCCAAGATCATCGATTTCGGCGTCGCCAAGGCGCTCACGCAAAAACTGACCGCCGACACCATGTTCACTCGCGTGGGGGCGCTGATCGGAACTCCGGAATACATGAGCCCTGAGCAGGCGCTTTCCTCCGGCGAGGATATCGATACGCGAACGGATGTCTATTCGCTGGGCATCATTTTTTATGAATTGCTGGCTGGCGCGCCGCCGATAGAGCTCCACAAGATCGCCTTCGACGAATTTCTGCGCAGGTTGCGCGAAGACGATCCGCCGAAGCCCAGCACGAAGTTCCGCACGCAGGACGCCACCACGTCGACGGACCTAGCGCGCAAGCGCCACACCGAGCCGCCGGCGCTGGTCAGGCAGATGCGCGGCGATCTGGACTCGATCGCGCTCAAGGCCTTGGAGAAAGACCGTTCGCGGCGATATGCTACGCCCTCGGAGTTGGCGGCCGACATTGAAAGTTATCTGCGCAACGACCCGGTCATGGCTCGCCCGGCGAGCGCGGCATACTTGGCCCGCAAATACATTCGGCGCCATCGATTTGGAGTCGTGGTTGCCGCTGCCGCAGCTTTTTTGCTGATCTCATTCTCCGCCGTTCAGGCTTTCCAACTTCAACGGACCACGCGGGAGCGCGATCGGGCAACGCGTGAGCGCAATCGCGCAGACCGTATTACGGAATTCATGACGACGATGTTCAACGTGTCGGACCCGAGTGCCGCTCGTGGCAATAGCATTACGGCGCGCGAAATCCTCGACAGAGCCTCCAAGGAGATCGATCCAGGGCTCTCAAAAGATCCCGAGCTCCAGGCACAGATGATGCACATCATGGGGGATGTGTATCTAAACCTCGGCCTTTTTAACCAGGCGCAATCACTTCTCACGCGCGCGGTCGATATCCGGCGCCGGGTGCTGGGCCGAGAGAATCCTGACACTCTTGCCTCCACGAGCCTTCTGGCTTCGATCCTAAACACTCGGGGCAATTACGCAGCGGCTGAACAGATGTTCCGAGAGACGCTGGATATTCGCCGTCGTGTTCTCGGGCCGCGTCATCCCGATACTCTGAGTTCCATGATGAGCTTAGCTAACGGTCTTGATCAATATGAAGGCCGTTATGCTGAGGCCGAGACACTCGCACGCGAGGTGCTTGAGGACCAACGCCGGAGCCTAGGGCCCGGGAATCCAGAGGAAGTGAGGTCAATTCGCATCTTGGATCACATTCTCGACCATGAGGGCAAATATGCTGAAGCTGAGAAACTCTGCCGTGAAGCTTTGGATATTGGACGGCGCGAAGCGCCCGAAGGTGAATACACGTTGGAATCGGTGACAGAACTGGCTGGAATTCTCGTGGACGATGGCCGCTATGCGGAGGCCGAAAAATTGCAGCGCGAAGCACTGAAGATCGAGCTCCGCGTCTTTGGCTCCGAGCATGAGTCTACTCTCTATTCGATGGCAACTTTGGCTAACATTCTCGACAAAGAAGGCCATTTCTCTGACGCGGAGAAGGCGTACCTTGAGTTGGCGGCTGTAGACCGGCGTGTTCATGGAGAGGGACATCCCGAGACCGCGATTGCTACATACAACATAGCTTGCATTGCCGCTCGCACCGGCAAACATGAGAAGGCGCTGGCCCTTTTACAAGAGGCAATCGATCATGGTCTACCGCCAAGAATCGGCTTGGTCGTCGAGAAAGACGCCGATTTCAAGTCCCTTCACGGCGATCCAAAGTTCGACGAACTTATCGCTCACGCTAAGCAGCGCGCCGCCGCTCAGGCCCAAGAAGTCCGACCCTGAACAGTTGAGCCGTCTCCGCAGAGAGAGCTGCGAGTCTGCGCGCGGACTCCCATTCACGCCACTCCCTCAACATTCTCTCGCACCCACCCAACAACTTCTGCCATCCTGGGCGCGAAAACGTCATCCGCCCATGCTAAAACCGCGTCGGAGGCCTCCTTATGACAAACCCGACTCCTGACCCTGTGTCCCGCTATCTCGCCAACCGCGCCAACTCGCTTCTCTCCACCGGACCGCGCACCGCCGCCGGCAAACAGCGGTCGTCCCAGAACGCGCTCACCCACGGCCTCACGAGCCGCTCTCCCGTCCTGGCCACCGAAGATCAAGCAGCGTACGAAACCCATCGCCGCGCCTTCTTCGACCAATATCAACCGGCCACCCCCACCGAAACCCAGCTCGTCCAGGAAATCGCCGACACCGCCTGGCGCATCAATCGCATTCCCGCGCTCGAAGCCGCCCTCCTCGACCGCGCCGCCAACCCGCCCAGCGATCAAGCTCGCATCGACTTTGATATCGTCGACGCCCACCGCGCCCTCGCCACTCTCGGCATGCACTACCAGCGCCTCTCCCGCCAGTTCCAAAAGACCTTAGACACCATCCGCGAAATCCAATCCGAGCGAGCCGAGCGCGAGCGTTGCGACCTCAAAGACGCCGCCGCCATTTTCGAACTCCATAAACACAAAGGAGCTCCCTGCGAGCCCTCCGATCATGGGTTCGTTTTTTCAAAAGGCCAAGTCGAAGCCTTCTCGCAACGCCTGATGCGTCTCAACGAGTCTCGCCACATCGAACATGTACTGTTCCACACGCAGCCGCCCATCCAGCGCGAAGATGCCCGCGCGGCGGCCCGTGGCGACCGTTCTGAGGCTGATTAAAATGTTGCTATTGATGGCGAATCAGCGGTTCCAATATGCACTGGCTCCGAGGCCAGCTACTGGAGGCCGAATGGTACGCTTCTTGCTCCTATGTGTGGTTGCCCTACCGACGCTGGCGTTCGATGAAACATCAGACTTCACGCTGGTGTGGCGTCCGCTGTACCGGTGCGCGGAAACTCGCTATCGTTTGGAAGGTTGATCAATATCGAAGCTTAATCAATAGAACGCATTCTTGACCGATAGCGCCCTTGATCGAGCTTGCGGTATGCTCGTCGCGTGGGCAAGCGGTTCGAGTAACGAAACATGACGCACCTCATCCAGAGCGCCTTGACGATGCTTCGCGCCGGCGAATGGATCCCGGTGACTGCGGCCCGCGTCCTGATCGGCATCTTTTTCTGTATTTCCGGAGGGACCAAGCTGTTCGTGCCAGCCCAGTTCAAGCTGCTTGAGCAGACCCTGGTCCAATCACACATCCCGTTCCCGCACGCAAATGCGCTCTTCGTGGGCATGGTCGAATTCGCGTGCGGAGGGGGCCTGGCGATAGGGCTGCTCACGCCCCTGTGCGCCGCAATGCTCACGGGAGACATGATTGTCGCGATCGCCACCAACCGGATCCACAGCATCCACGCGAGCGGTGTCCTCGCCTGGCTCGATGACTTCCTGTACCTCCCCGAGGTGCTGTACATATTGATCCTCGTTTGGCTCATTTTCTCTGGCCCGGGTCGATACAGCGTCGATGGCCTCATTGCGTCGAGAGCCGGCCTCTTCGGCGTCGAGCGCTAGTGTCCTTTTCTATAGGGACCTTGGACAATAGGAGACGGCATTATGAGACGGCATTATGAAACAGTGATGAGGCTGCTTGCCATTGCGCTCTTAAGCGCAGTTACCCTCTTCTCCCAGACTTACGATCTGGTCCTTGCCAATGGCCGTGTGATTGATCCCGAAACAAACCTGGACGCGATACGCAATGTGGCCATTCGTGCAGGACGTATCGCCGCGATGTCAGCTTCACCGCTCGAAGGCACTACAGTCGTGGACGTGAAGGGCTTGGTGGTAGCTCCAGGTTTCATCGACCTGCATTCCCACGGGCAGACGCCTGAAAATTACGCGTTCAAGGCGCGCGATGGAGTCACCACCGCGCTCGAGCTGGAAGTCGGCGTGAATCCGGTATCCGAATGGTACGCGGCGCGCGAGGGCCACGCGTTGATCAACTTCGGCGCCACTTCCGGCCACATCGCTGCTCTTAAAATTGCCATGCATGACCTAAGTACCGGACTCCTCCCACGCGAAGCCGGCGTGAACCGAGCCCCCACGGAGGCAGAGAGGGCTCTGACCCTAGATTTGGTTCGGCAAGGCCTGGATGACGGGGCGCTCGGCATCGGGATGGGCATAGCGTACACGCCCAAAGTCCCGCGCCCGCAGATCCTGGAGCTGTTCGAGCTAGCGGCGCTGAGGCGCGTGCCGGTATATGTTCACGTCCGCCAGCCTGGTCCCGTTGAGCCGGGCGTAGTGGATGCCTTGCAGGAGGTGCTCGCCGATGCGCTCGTGACCGGAGCGTCGTTGCACGTCGTCCACATAACCAGTATGGGGCTGCACCAAACGCCTGTGCTTTTGCGAATGATCGACGGCGCACGCCGTAGGGGTCTCGACGTCACCACGGAAGCTTATCCCTATACGGCGGCGATGACTGACCTCGGATCCGCGGTCTTCGCCGAGGGTTGGCAAGCCAGTCTCGGAGGAATCGATTATAAAGACCTTCAGTGGGCGGCCACCGGTGAGCGGCTCGACGCGGATACCTTCGTCCGCTATCGCAAACAGGGAGGCATGGTGATTATTCACGGCATACCCGAGGAAATGGCGCGGCTCGCAATGGCGGACCCGACAGTCATGGTTGCGAGCGACGGCTCCATTGAGAACGGAAAGGGCCATCCCCGAGGGGCCGGTACCTTTGCCCGCGTGTTGGGCAGATATGTTCGCGAGGACAAAGCGCTGGGATTAATGGATGCCGTGAGAAAAATGTCACTCATGCCCGCGCAAAGGCTCGGCATCCAGTCCAAGGGCCGGTTACAGGTGGGCTGCGACGCCGATATCACGGTCTTCGATCCGGCGCGAGTAATCGATCGCGCTACTTTTGACAATCCAGCTCAATACTCCGATGGAATCCCTTTCGTTCTGGTTGGGGGAAGCTTCGTCGTTCGTAATGGTGAGCTAGTGGCAGGCGCTGCTCCGGGGCGTGCAGTCCGCCGTTAATCGCAATCCATTGAAGATCCGAGTAAAGCATTTTGGTACTATGACGGGCAGCCATACATGCCTGTGAAAGCGAAAACACTCACATACTGGTTCGTTGTCGCAACCTGTGTCGGGCTGGCGACTTGGCTCGGGACCGCACAAGAAACCGCTCGCGTCGTGACGCCAAATGAGCTGCTCAACGCTGGAGGCGACGGCACCGAGTGGCTCACTTATGGCCATGACTACTCTGAGACGCACTTCAGCCCGCTGAACCAGATCAACACGAAGAACGTGAAGCGGCTCTCACTGGCTTGGTCCGCCACTACCGAAGCTCCGCAAGGAACGGTGGAAGCTACGCCGCTCATGCACAATGGAGTCCTCTACGGGATTCTGCCCTGGGACGTCATGTTTGCCGTGGACGCTCGTACGGGCAAAACCAAATGGCGCTGGGATCCGGATGTCCCGCGCGAGCATATCTCCGGCCTCTGCTGCGGACCGGTCAATCGGGGAGTCGCTATTTACAATGGGCGCGTCTACGCTGGGCTGCTGGACGGCCGTGTCGTGGCTCTCAACCAGGAAACCGGCAAGCTCATCTGGTCGACGCAAGACACTGTCCCCGGAGGCGACACGATTCTCACTTCCGCTGTCCGCGTGGTCAAAGGCAAGCTAATCGTCGGATCCAGCGGGGCCGACCAGGGTGTGCGCGGCTACTTCAGCGCGTATGATGCTGAGACAGGGAAGCGCGTCTGGCGCTTTTACACGGTGCCAGGCGATCCTTCAAAACCGTTCGAACATCCCGAGCTTGAAGCAGCCGCCAAAACCTGGACCGGTGAGTGGTGGAAGTGGGGAGGCGGAGGCACTGCCTGGGATGCCATGGCCTACGATCCGGAAGCCGACCTACTATACATCGGGACGGGCAATGGAGGGCCGTGGAATCAAAATATTCGCAGTCCCCAGGGAGGCGACAATCTCTACCTGGCATCGATAATCGCAGTCAAACCGGATACCGGCCGCATGGCCTGGTATTTCCAGGAAAACCCTGGCGAAACGTGGGACTTCACGGCGACCCAGCCCTTCGTTCTTGCGGATCTCAATATTGACGGGCAGGATCGCAAAGTAATCATGCAGGCACCCAAGAACGGTTACTTCTACGTTCTCGATCGGATCACCGGCAGCTTTATTTCGGGCAAGCCGTTCGTGAAGCGCATGACTTGGTCGATGGGCCTCGACAAGAATGGCCGGCCGATTGAAGCACCTGGTGCGCACTATAAAACCAATTCGATTAAAATTTGGCCGGGAGCCGCCGGTGCTCATAACTGGCAGCCGATGTCCTATAACCCAATCACCGGCCTGGTCTATTTTCCCGGCAACGAAGGCTTTGCAACCTACATTCCGACTCCCGCCGCGGAATTCAAATTCACACCGGGCCGGACAAATACGGGCGTCGACTTTCGACGGAGCGCCGGGGTTCCCGATACGGATTATGCCGCTACCCAGCCGGAAATCACGGGCCGCTTCCTGGTCGCCTGGGATCCGGTGAAACAGCAGGAGCGCTGGCGCGTTGTTTTCGGCGCAGGCGGCCCGGGCGGCGGAACCATGTCCACAGCCGGCGGCCTGGTGTTCATGGGCAATTCGGCCTTCGACGCATCAACCGGCGAGAAACTTTGGACGGAGCCCCTTCTCGGCGATCGTCCGGTGAGTTGGATCTCATACATGCTGGATGGCAAGCAGTATTTGACGATCCTGGCTCGCAGCAGCCCGAACAATCGCCTGTTCACCTTCACGCTGGATGGCAAGGAACCGATGCCTCCGTTGCCGCCTCCCGCGCCCGCGCCGGCACCCGGGAATGGAACTCCTGCACCAGCGAAGTGATCACGTCACTCCGTCACTAATCTCTCGCCCCCGCCCAACAACTTCCACTGCCCTTCGCGCGAAAACGCCATCCGCACATGCTAAAAACGCACCGAGGTTCCCAATTTGACAATCCCGATCCCCAGGCCAATCCCGAATCCCCAATCCGAGCGCGCCGAGCGCGAGCGCCGCGACCTCAAAGACGCCGCCGCCCATCCAGCATGAAGCCTCCGGCGCGGCCAGCGCCTCTTTCAGAACCGTGACCGTAAGGGAGCGCCCTAAGCGAACAGTGACCCGAAACGCGATATCTTATGGAAGCGTGATTCCACCGGTGGTCTGGCTCCTCGGATCTGCGACGGCGTTGTCCACAGTCTCTGTGTTTTTCCACGATATGGTGCCGTCGAGGTCGTTAACGTCCGACCTTTTGCTTGGATACATCCCGATCCTACTAGGGTGCATTTCAATGTGGCTGTGCTGGCGCGCGGTTAAACAGACGCGGCACAAGAAGTTGGTTCTATGCTACGCGGTCCTGCTGGCCCCGTTCGCGTTCAGCTACCCCGCGTGGTTGGTTTTCATCTGGGCTTCGTATGTTTCCGGGTATCGCGGCCCCATGCCTTGAAAAACATCACTGCCCGCATTCTACTAAGATGGTTGATCGAACCAAGGAGCAGATCTATGTATTGGAAACAAATCGCCCTGATCGCGCTCGCCGCGGTACCACTTGTTGCACAACAAGCACCCGTGCATCACGCTCCGAAGCCACCCAAATCTCTGCGCCTTTACGTATTCGATTGCGGCGTCCTAAAACCTGCCGACGCGAAATCGTTCGGCTTCGACCACGTCTCCGAGCTGAAGATGTCGGTGCCATGTTTCCTGGTGGCGCATCCGAAAGGCACCCTGATGTGGGACGTCGGCGTGGTTCCCGACAGCGATTTCAAAGGCGATGGGAGCCCGGTCAGCCAGGGATTCATCGAAGTCTCTAAGCCTCTGAAGCCGCAGCTTGAGGCTCTGGGCTACGAGCCCGAAGACATCAAGTACTTGGCAATGTCGCATTACCACATCGACCACAGCGCGAACGCGAACATGTTCGCCGATTCTACGTGGCTGGTCGAGCAGCCCGAGCGCGACATCATGTTTTCCGATAAGCCTGCGCCCGTCAGAACCGAAAAGAACTTCAGCGCGCTCAAGGACAGCAAAACCACGATCCTTTCGGCAACGTCCGACTACGATGTCTTCGGCGACGGAACAGTGATCATCAAGCCCGCTCCCGGGCACACGCCAGGCCACCAGGTGCTGTTTCTGAAGCTCCCCAAAACCGGTCCGGTGCTTGTCGCGGGCGATCTCTATCATTACAACGAAGAGCGCAATACGGATCACGTGCCATCGTTCGAGTTCAACAAAGAGCAGTCGCTCGCAAGCCGCGCCAAGGTTGAGCAATTCCTCAAGACCTCGGGCGCTCAGTTGTGGATCGAACATGACTACGCCGCCAACGCCAAACTGAAAAAGGCGCCGGCATATTACGAATAATCCGGATTCGTCCAGGCCAGTGGCGGCGATCGACTACTCAGCGCGATGATGCGCCATGGCGAGATCGTGAAAGACAGCCTCCAACTCCGGGAATCCGCGCGGGCGACGACGCGCCAGATTCGCCGCGAGAATCTTGGCTTGCTCCGGCAGCGGAGCCAGCGAGCCGGTGCATCCACCCAATGCGAAAATATGCGGATCGGAAGTCTCCTGGTGATCGTTCACCAGGACTCCTCGGTTCGCATCCAGGCCCGCATCCAGCGCCAATTGAATATTGGGCCGTACGCCCATTGCGATCACCACCAGATCAGCCTGCGCTACTTCACCATTTGTGAAGCGCACGGCCTCCACGCGCTCATCGCCAAGCACCGCCTCGATCTCGGCCCCGTGAGCGCCAGCTTGCGTTTCGACCAGGGTTACTTCACATCCGCGTTTTCGCAAACCGCGGCCGGCTTCCGCCGCGAGCCAACCGCCGATCACCACGGCGCGCGCGCCTTTAGCGGCTGCGTCGATAATTTTCCTGGTGTCATCGAGCGTGCCGAAGACGAACACGCCGTCTTTGTCCAAGCCCTCCGCGGGAGGAATCACGGGGCTCGACCCGGTCGCCAAAATCAGTTTGTCGTAGCTCGTCCAATCGCCGTCGCTGCTGCGCACTGCGCGGCTCGCTCGATCAATCTCTTCGACACGGATGCCCAGGCGCGTCCGGATCCCATGTTCCTGATACCATTCAATGTCGTTTAAAACGATGCTGTCGAAGTCACGCTCGCCAGCCAGCACACTGGGCAGCATCGTGCGGTCATAGTTAGTGTGCGGTTCATCGCCAAAAATCGTGATGTCGAAAACCTGCCCGCTCTTGAGAAGTTCATCCACGCAGGAAACGGCGGACATTCCGTTGCCTGCGAAGACCAGGTGTTCTTCGGGGAGCTCGTTCATGCCTCATGACCGGAAGGGTCAATTCTAAGTATATTTGTGGCGTGAATGGGCGTAAAGAAGAAATTTTCTATGGGTCATATTCACAACCTTACATAACTCTCGCAGTCTGGTACTTTGAGGCTTGGAAACCAATTCGTCATGACCGTTAGCACCATCGGACATTCCACTTACCCTATCGACGAATTCATCCGGATGTTGGAAGCTCACCAAATTAGCCAGCTCGTGGATGTGCGCGCGATCCCGCGTTCGAGGCACAATCCCCAGTTCAATCGCGAAAACCTGCTTGCATCCTTGAAATCGGCCGGCATCGGATACCGCCACATGCCGGGCCTGGGCGGCCTCCGGCATCCGCATAAGGATTCCGTGAATACCGGATGGCGCAACGCATCGTTTCGCGGCTACGCCGACTACATGCAGACGCCTGAGTTCGACGAAAACCTGAACGATTTGATACAGGGCGCCTCAAAAGCACCCACCGCGATCATGTGCGCCGAGGCGGTTCCCTGGCGATGTCACCGGTCCCTGATTGCGGACGCCCTGCTCGCCCGGGGTGTCCCGGTACTAGAAATTCTAAGCGTCACTAACATCCGGCCGCACGCCATGACGCCGTTCGCAAAAGTGGTGGGCCGGCAGGTGACCTATCCTGCTGACGCGAAATCGCTTGACTTGCCGCTTTTCGGCCAACTAGAATGACTCCCCCTGGAGGTCCACCGGGCGAAATCCCTTGCTCCGCCTCGGCCTCCCAGTCCGACGCCGCGAACAAAGGCCTTGCGCGGGTATTTCGATCGGCCTAGTATTCTATTTAGGGTTTCGCCTGGGCGCCGAAATCATGATGATCCGGTCCGCTGGCCGAACGAACTGCACCCGAGTCGCATGATGGAAATTCTTTGGCAGGACCTGCGCTATGGTCTGCGGCAACTGCGCAGGAGTCCGGGTTTCGCCGCACTCGCAATCCTCACGCTGGCTATCGGCATCGGAGCAAACACCGCGATTTTCAGCTTCGTGAACGCTGTTGTTTTATCGCCCTTGCCTTACCCGGACGCTGATCGTCTGGCCATTATTTGGTCGGGCCTTGGCGATACCAATCGTGCGCCCGCGTCGCGTTTTGAACTTTTCCAGATCCGGCAGATGACGAAGGAATTTGATCAGGTCGGCGGAATTTGGGTCACGAATGGATCTCTTCCCGGAGTCACTCAGGCAGAACAAGCAGCAGAACAAATCAAGATCGGCACAGTTACCTCGAATTTCCTGCCGCTCCTCTGCCGCAAACCGGCTCTTGGCCGCTTCTTCAGTTCGGAAGACGAATGGCCGAATGCTCCGAACACCATCATCATCTCTCACGGACTTTGGGTTCGGCGCTTCGGGTCCGATCCCAGCATTATTGGACGATCTGTTCGGATCCGGAAGGGATCGGCAGTTGTGATCGGAGTGCTGCCTGAAGACTTCCGCTTGATCTTCCCGGATGACGCTAGCGTCCCGGCAAATGTCGACGCGTTTTCTACGATTCCAATCGATGCTTCAGACCCTGGCGGGCCGGCATTTCTGCACCTGGTTGGCCGGCTGCGGACCGGAAGCAACCTCGCGCGCGCACAAGCCGAAGCAAACGCGATGGCTGCGCAAATACACATATTCGACGGAACAGTCGGAATCACGAATTTTCGCCTCTCCATTTTCTTGCTGCAAATCGACGATTTTCGTGCAGTACGCGGTGCGTTATTGCTGCTCTTCGGGGGTGTGGCCTTCGTTTTACTGATCGGGTGCGCAAATCTCGCCAATCTTCTGCTCGCGCGTGCCAGACGGCGCCATCAAGAGACAATCACCCGGCTGGCGTTGGGAGCCTCGCCAACGAGACTGGTACGCCAACTTTTGACGGAAAGCTTTCTGCTTGGGTTTATCGGAGCCATAGGCGCGCTTGCGCTCGGTTGGGCTACGGTTCGCGGGATTCTGGCAATACGCCCGCCCTCGTTCACAAATGTCGGCGAGGTCCACCTGGACGGCAAGGTGCTTGCATTTACGTTTGGCGTTGCGATCTTAACCAGTATCCTCTTCGGACTCGCTCCTGCGCTTTCAGTCCGCCGCTTGGATTTGGCACAGAAGCTCAGACAAGGAGGCCGCTTCGCTGGTTGGGGCCGAGCGAACTGGGCCGGCTTCTTTGTTTCTGCGGAGGTAGCTCTGGCTTTCGTGCTTCTGGTAGGAACGGGGTTGCTGATGCGGACATTTGTTAACGTGCTGCACGTGAACCCGGGCTTCCGAGCACAAAACGTCTTCACATTTCGAATCTCTGGACCCAGTTACGCCAACCTGCGCCAGTTACAGCAAAATCTCGCGACGTTTCCCGGTGTCCAATCGGTGGCGGCCGTATCTCATCTTCCGCTGGATGATAGCGGTAATTGGTACGACACTTACTGGAAAGAGGGCACACCAGCCGAATTGCAGAGTACCGCCATGGCGGATCTTCGTTCGATTTTGCCGGGATACTTCCGGACCATTGGCGCCACTCTCATTTCAGGACGTGACTTCACCGAAACGGATGATGCCTCACATGAACACGTTGCTGTTATCGATGATGTTCTCGCGCGCCAGTTATGGCCGCATGGTGATACGCTCGGCAAGAAAATCAATGTATCGGACTCTCCCAAAGGGGCGTATGAATTCGAGCGTGACTGGCTCGTGGTCGTTGGGGTCGTGCGGCACGTCCAGTATCATTCACTCACGGTGATGGTTCGGCCGCAGATCTATGTCCCGTTTCCGCTTGCGCCCCGGCCAACCATGGTCATCGTGATTCATACAGCGGGAACATTCTCTGATTTAGCCGCCTCGGCGCGAAAGCAGGTCGCACTTATAAATAAGGACTTGGCCATTTCGCGAGTGTCGCCGTTGTCGGATGTTGTCGATCTCGCGGTTTCGGAGAGCCGGTTCGCCTCATTACTTGCGACGTTGCTGGCTGCCACAGCGCTCGTGCTCGCGGTGGTGGGGATGTATGGCGTCTTATCTTATTTGGTGGCGCAACGAACAAGCGAAATTGGCATTCGCATGGCAATCGGTGCGGATCGTGCGCACGTTTTGAGAATGGTGCTGATCGATGGCCTCGCGCCGGTGGCATCAGGCCTAGTGGGTGGGTTACTACTATCGTTACTTCTAACTCCGTTACTCGCACGTCTGTTGTTCGGAGTGAAACCTGAGAGCCTGATGAATTACGCCGCCATTTTGATGATTGTGCTGATTGTGACGGCATTCGCAGCTTTTGTTCCGGCGCGACGGGCCATGATGGTCGATCCAGCCACTTCCTTGAGGCATGAGTAATCGCCCTAACTAACAGACTCGGGGACCTGAACGCTCGCCACCGACGGAGCTTGCGACTTCAGCACCCAGTGCATTCCAAGCATCACGATCGCCGAGACCAAGGCAGGCGCCGCGGCCGCGAGGAACAGCTTTTGCGTGGGCCAATGCAGGCCCATCAGAACGCCGCCAACCACCGGGCCGATAATGGCCCCGATCCGGCCAATGCCCAGCCCAGCGCCGATACCCGTGGCACGCATGTCGGTCGGATAATAGGTGGCGGACAAGGCATTAATGGCGGTTTGGCCTCCCACGACGCCGAATCCAGCTAGAAACACCACTGTAATTAATAGTGGCAGCGTAATGCCCGGCTGACCGATCAGCGCGATGTTGATACATCCCAGCGTAAAGCAGGCCGTCAGCACTGGAACAAAACCGAGGCGATGGACGAACCAACCCAAGGTGAAGCCTCCGATCATTCCCGCCAACTGCTCCATCGTTCCCACCAGAACGGATGTCCCCATGGCATGTCCGGCCTGCCTGGCGACCGTCGGCAGCCAGCTCGCCAGAAAGTAGACGTTGAGCAGGTTCATGAAATTGACGATCCAGAGCAGAATTGTTCCAACGGCGCGGCCTTCGTGAAACAGCCGAATCCATGGAACACCTTTTCTCTCCCGCTCGGCAATGAAGTATCGCTCCGGATCGTCGGGCGCGTCCGGGTCAATTTGCCGTAACCATCGCACGGCCTTTCCCAGGTGTTTGCGATGTAGCACCATGAACTGTAGGGATTCGGGGAGGGCGACGATCATGATCGCGGCGATCACTAAAGGAGCGGTGGCGCCGAAATAGAACACCGATCGCCAGCCGTAATTTGGTATCAGCCATGCGTTGATGAAGCCTCCGAACGCGGCCCCGGCGGTGAATCCGTTACCCACCGCCATCATCACCGTTACCCGCAGGCGGCGCGGGCTGTATTCGCCCACCAGTGCGACCGCGTTCGGCATGATAGCGCCTAGCACCGAACCGGCGAGAAAGCGTATCACAAGCATCTGGTTGACGTTCGCCGCATGAGCGGTCAGAAACGTCAGGACCGAGAAACACAGCGTTGCGCCGATCAACACGGGCCGCCGGCCGATCTTGTCGGCCAGCATGCTGAACAGAAGCGAGCCGACTAAAATGCCGAACAATCCCGCTCCGAACACGGGGCCGAACTGCGAGTTGGGGATGTGCCACTCTTGCAGGATGGCGGGCGCAACATAGCCCATGGCCTGAACATCGAAGCCGTCCATGATCAGGCACAGCCCGCACAGGATGCAGAGGCCCAGTTGAAAGCTCCCGAACCGGCTGTTGTCGATAGCGTCGGAAACATCTAGGGGCGGTGGTGTACTCATTGGCGTGCTCTTTGGCTCGATGACGAAATCCAGTATATCGTGGGCTCGCGTTGACCGATTGAACAGCCCTGCGTTAGAATCTAACTGCGGGGTGGAGCAGTCTGGTAGCTCGTTGGGCTCATAACCCAAAGGTCGGTGGTTCAAATCCATCCCCCGCAACCATCCAAACGCGCATTCCTCCTCCGTCGCTGGCATTTGGTTGCTTCCCAACTACATTCCACTGTCCCATCGCCTCATAGTGGCCGTCGTGGGGTTGCAGCGTGATACCGGTGAGATATTTCGCAAGCTCTACGCGGGCGTGCGCGACGTCGTTGGTAGCCAAGTTGGGGCATGACCGCATGCTGTGGTTACAAGTGTCAAGGGGGACGGATTCGGAGTCAATCCACTCAGCGAGCTGCGTTAACTTCTGTGCTTCGTACTGCCAGTCATGCGCGTCGGACTGCGGTCGGCGTCCCCGAGGTGAGCCGCCTTCACAGGGAGGGGTTGGCTTCAGGATGAGCAGGCCACTCCAATGGGCCGGCGGCCCTCAAGGGATTCAAGAAAGGTCTCAACGGACCTTGAAAATTCCGCCACTTGAAGATCATGAACCGGATTCAGACGGGACGGCCCGCGATGCTATATCCTTTAATTGATCGGGAGTACCTTATGGCCTACAAACTCAACGTAAACGGGCAATCTCTTACGGTCGATGCCCCTTCGGACATGCCGTTGTTGTGGGTGCTTCGAGACGTGCTCAATCTTCGCGGCACGAAATATGGCTGCGGCATTGGCCAATGCGCCGCGTGCACCGTGCAATTGAACGGTAAGGCCGCGCGCTCGTGCCAGACACCGGTTTCCGCAGTGGGCAACCAGGCGGTCACTACCATCGAGGGTTTATCCGTGGACGGCACTCATCCCGTGCAACTCGCGTGGACTGAGATCGACGTCCCCCAGTGCGGTTACTGCCAAGCTGGACAGATGATGGCGGCTGCTGCGTTGCTGACGAAAAAGCCCAACCCCAGCGATAGCGATATCGACTCCGCCATGAACGGCAATCTCTGCCGTTGCGGAACCTACCTTCGCATTCGGAAAGCGATTCACAAGGCTGCCGCGTTGTCGACCAATGCGTCTGCCAAGGCCCCGCAACAAGCTTCGCTCACCCCGGCCGCGAAGTAAAACACGTAAGGAGATCTGGCAATGAAGCACATCGATCGTCGTTCCTTTCTCAAAGTAAGCGCTGCCGGCGCGGGTGCCGTATTGATTGGTCTATACGTGCAGCCGAAAGCAGCGGCACAAGGCCGTGGCGGGCCCCCGGTGCCGCCGCCCGATCCGCACACCTACATCAAGATCGCGGCCGATGGCACCGTCACCATCGTGGCCAAGAATCCCGAAGTCGGCCAGGGTATCAAGACCATGCTCCCGATGCTCATCGCGGAGGAACTGGATGCCGACTGGAAGTCCGTAAAGATTGAGCAGGCGGATTTCGATGACACCAAGTACGCCGGACAGATCGCCGGCGGCAGTACCGCAACGCCCACCAACTGGCTCCCGATGCGTCAGGCCGGCGCCGCCGGCCGGGCCATGCTCATCACTGCGGCCGCTCAAACCTGGAGCGTCCCGGAATCCGAATGCAGCACGTCATCCGGCCGCGTTAATCACAAGGCTTCGAACCGCTCGCTCGGTTATGGGGAATTGGCGGCGAAGATGGCAGCGCTGCCCATGCCCGACCTGAAGACGCTGAAGCTGAAGGATCCCGCGGATTATAAAATCATCGGCGTCAGCCAGACCCAGCGCGAGTTGCCGAACATCGTCACCGGCAAGCCGATCTTCGGGATCGATGTAATGGTGCCGGGCATGCTCTATGCCGTATTCGAGAAGTGCGGCGTCTTCGGCGGCAAGGTGGTGAGCTCGAACATCGATGAGATCAAGAAACTGCCGGGCGTCAAGAATGCTTTCGTAGTCACGCGCCCCGGACATTACGGATACCGTGATCCCGGGCGATCCGGGCCTGGAGAACGGCATAGCCATCGTCGCCGAAACTTGGTGGCACGCGCAATCGGCGCGCAAGAAACTGCAGGTGAACTGGGACGAAGGTCCGCGAGCCAACGGCAGCAGCGTCGCTTTTGCACAGCGGGCGCAGGAACTGAACAAACAAGCGCCGCAGAGGACCATCCGCAAAGATGGCGATCCCGACGCGGCCATGAGTGGAGCCGGCGAAAGTGGTGGAAGCGGCGTATTCTTATCCGTTCATCGCGCACGCACCGCTGGAGCCGCAGAATTGCACCGCGCATTTCAAAGATGGCAAATGCGAGATCTGGACCAACAGCCAGATTCCCGGGAGCGGCCGGCGCCTGGCAGCACAGGCCTTGGGCATTCCTGAGAGCGATGTCACGCTGCACATGGTCCGCGGTGGTGGTGGCTTCGGCCGGCGCCTGACGAACGACTACGTGGCGGAAGCTGCCTACATTTCCAAGGAAGCGGGCGTTCCGGTGAAGCTGCTGTGGTCCCGCGAAGACGATATGGCGCACGATTATTATCGTCCCGGCGGGTTCCAGTTCCTCAAGGCCGGGCTGGATTCGCAGCGGCAAGATCGTGGCCTGGCACAATCACTTCATTAGCTATGGCGATGGAGACCGGTTCGTTTCGGCCGGCGCCATGGGTCCCACGGAATTCCCGCAGCGCTTTATTCCGAACTACCATCTCCAGGCTTCGGTGCAGCCCTTGGGCATCCGGACCGGTTCGCTTCGCGCGCCAAGCAGCAACGCTTTCGGATTCGTGATTCAGTCCTTCATTGATGAACTGGCCCACGCGGCAGGTAAGGATCCCGTCGAGTTCCGGCTGGCGTTGCTCGATTCCGCAACGTTGCTCCGAGCAGTGGGGGTTGACGATCGTGGCCGGCCGGGCTCAATGCCGAGCGCATGAAGGGCGTGGTCCGATTGGTGGCCGAGAAATCCGGGTGGGGCAAACGCACTTTGCCAAAAGGCACTGCGATGGGCGTGGCTTTCCATTACAGCCACCTCGGGTATTTCGCCGAAGTAGCCGAAGTTGCCGTGGACGCAGCCAACAAAGTGAAGATCAACAAGATCTGGGTCGCGGCCGATGTAGGAAGCCAGATCATCAATCCCAGCGCCGCCGAGAATATCATCCAGGGCGGAATCATCGACGGATTGAGCGAACTGATGGATCAGGAGATCACGGTCGAAAAAGGCCGCGTGGTGGAGACCAATTACCACCAGCACAAGATGGTTCGCCTGACGCAGGCGCCTCCTGAAATCGAAGTGCATTATCTAAAGACCGACAACACGCCCACCGGCTTAGGTGAACCGGCTATGCCGCCTGTTCTTCCGGCAGTCGCCAATGCAATCTTCACTGCTACGGGCAAGCGGGTGCGCTCGCTTCCAATTGCGAAGTCGGAGTACAAGTTCAGTTGGGCTTAGCAGGCCGCGGCGATATTACTGATTGCCCTACTTCTGGCGCCCTGGGCGCTGAAGGCGCAAGACGAGCGCCGCGTCAAATCGCCGAACGGTGAATTTGAGTTCCGTATATTCGTGGGACAACCGAAGGACGCGCTGTGGCCCCGCATTGGCTATCAGGTATTTCTTCGCGGGGCAAGCCTCTGATCGCGACGTCCTGGATGGGTTTGGATATTCGAGATCAGGAGCCTTACCTGGGCGAAAATCCGGGGTTCATTTCCTCTGAGACCGCTTCCAACGATAGAAGCCACTTCACTTCGCTCTTCGCTCACTATATGCAGAACGGCTCGCTTGGCCGCCGCGTCGATATCGAGATTCGCGCCTACGACGATGGGGTGGCGTTCCGCTACATCTTGCCGCGCTCTACTCCACTTGAAGAGATTCTCATTCGAGACGAAGCCACTGAGTTCAACTTCGCGCAGCCCGGCGCTCTGAGCCATCTCGATGCACGACCTGATTTTGAACTTCCCTTCGTCTTCGAAGAACCGGGCGTCGGCTGGGTGGCTATCATCGCAGCAGGACCCGAATTGTCGATCCGGGAAGTATCCGAAGACTTATCTAATCCGGACCGCCGCCGGCATGTTAACCAATCTGGCGCGGAGCACAAAAGAACCCAGTGTCGCGTTCGCCGGAGCCACTCCGCTCGTCTCGCCGTGGCGGGTGGTGATGGCTCGGTCCAGATCGGGAGCGCTTAATGCAGTCGAAGACGCTAAGTGATTTGAATCGGTAAGTTGTTAAGCGCGCGCAGCGTTGAGCGCGGCAAGTACTCGCGCGTCCCGGAAGGGAACTCTGCGGAGGCGAACGCCGGTTGCATCGTGGATCGCGTTCGCAACGGCTGCCATTAACGGTTTGCACGCCGTCTCACCACCCCCGTATGGAGGAAGGTCGGGCCGGTTCGGATTCGGATCACCATTCAACAACACAACGTCAATCCTCGCGGGACTGTCGGCATGCCGAAGGCTGGGATGAGATACCCAGTCCACGCTCGTGACCTTCTCCGTATTGAACTGGACCTCCTCATAAAGCGCCCGGCTCAGCGAATGGAGCATCGCACATTCCACTGTGTGGCGCAGCGCCTCCGGGTTGATTATGAGGCCACAGTCGTGCGCGCATACCAGCCGCTTCACCCAGACGTGACCGGTGCGGCGGTTTACCTCCACCTCGGCGACCTGCGCAGCAATGGTCTGTCCACGGAATGCATACGCGAAACCGCGCCCCGTCAGGATGTCCCCGGATGCAACCGATTTTGCCGAGGGACGCGGATCCCACCCGTAAGCTTCCGCTGCCGCCTTCACGACCGCGATGGACCGGGCCCGCTTGAACCCGGAATCTTCCGTCGTGCTCGCCTTAAGCAGCTTCATGCGAAATTCCACAGGGTCGGCTTTCGCGGCGAAGGCCAGTTCATCGATAAAGGATTCGGCCGCGAAGGTCGACTGCGGGCCGTTGGGATCGCGCAAATTGCCCGTGCGAACCGGCGTTTCCCAGACCAGCGGAAGGCTCACCACGTCCCTGGACATGCGGCGATTCGGGATGGCATACATTTCCGCCGGTACTTCGGAACTACCCGACGCAGGCTTGTCACGCCTGGAGCCCATGAGCTGAGCGATCAGCACGGTATCGGGCTCGTTATAGCCCACGTGATTGTGGTCGGCGGCACGAGCGTGATATTCGTATGCCACAAGGTTCCCCGCGGCATCCAGTCCCCCGCGCACGTTAACGGCGAAAGCCGGGGCCTTAGTGTCCCAGGCAGTCTCTTCGTCACGCATCCACTGTATGCGAACCGGGCGGCCAATCTCTTTCGCAAGATAAGCCGCTTCAAAGCCCGCATCATCAGCGGCCGTGCGCCCGAAACCCTGCGGGCCCTCCATCCAGATGACGCGCACTTTGTCCCTGGGCATCCCCAGAAAAGTGGCGACACCGTTTCGCATCCCATAGGACTTCATATCGTTCGAATAGATCGTCATTAGGCCATTTGACGGATCCGCCAGGGCGTGGGCCGGGCTAAACGCCGTATGTCCCTGATACGGGATATCGTAATCGGCTTCGATGATCTTCGCCGCGCCGGCGAATGCCGCGTCCGGGTTTCCGACCACGATCGGGTTGGCAACAGCTGTCGGTGTTGCGGCGCGCATGTAGTGAAACAAGTCTTCCGACGATGGGAAAGGCGCCGTGGCCGGCTTTTCCCAATTCGCTTTGAGCCGTTTTGCTGCGTTGATCGCCTGCTCCTCGCGTTCGCAGACTACGGCGACATAGTTGCCCTTGCTAACAACCTTGACGAACCCCGGCATGTCTCGTACCGACGATTCATCAATACTGATCAGCTTGGCCCCGGCGAACGGCGGCTTCACATTGCGGGCGTGAACCATGCCGGGCAGCCTGACGTCCACCGCCCATTTCAGCGAACCGTCCACCTTGGCAGGAATGTCGTAGCGTTTGGGGGACTGGCCAACGTTTTTGAGCGCCTGTACCGGTTTGACCGCGGCCACGCCGGTAATTACGTTGATATTGTTTCCCTTTACCGGGACGTTGAATCTCTTGCCGCCGATCAGTTGTCCGTAAGTGACGCGCTTTGAAGGATCACCCGTCACCGTAATCACGCCTTCGCTCACACTCAGCCGGTCGACAGGGACTTCCAGCTTTGTGGATGCCATCTCGAGCAATACTCTTCGTGCCTCGGCCGCGACACGGCGCATGGGCCAACTATCGCGTTCCATCGCGGTCGAACCGCCGGAGCCACCCTGGTCGACGGTGATATCCGTGCTCCCCATGATGCAGGTGGTCTTGTCGTAAGGGAAGTCCAGCTCGTCGGACATGATCTGCCGGAAGGCCGTTCCCGTGCCTTGGCCGCAATCCGTTTTGCCGACATAGAAGGTCGCGGTGTCGTCCTGATGAATCACAATCCACGAATCCACTTGCCGGAAGTCGGGGTCGGGATATGGACCGCGGCACTCGGCATCGGCAGTCTGAGCTTTCGCCTCAGGCACGAACGAGGCGGCCACGCCCACGGCGCTGAAGGTCACGGCGAACATACCTGCGTTCCTGAGAAACTTCCTGCGCGAGGGAGTGACGTTCGAATTCTCCAACTCCTGTTCCACTTCCCGGGGAATGCCGTTTAAGGGGGTCATGCCGTCACCTTCGTTTTTTCCGACTGCCGCGCGTCTGAGATTGCCTTCGCGCCGCGCTTGATTGCGGCCTGAACCCGGTAAAACGTCATGCAGCGGCACAGCACACCGTTCATTGCCTCGCGAATCTGCGTATCGCTTGGATCCGGGATCTTATCCAACAGCGCCTTGGCGGTCATGATCTGCCCATTCTGGCAAAATCCGCACTGAGGGACCTGCTCGTCGATCCAAGCTTGCTGCAACAGGTGAAGTTTGCCCCCTTTGGCGATTCCTTCAAGCGTGGTGATTTCAGATTTCACCGACGAGACCGGGGTGATGCACGACCGAATCGCGGAGCCGTTCACGATCACAGTACACGCGCCACACTGGCCAAGTCCGCAACCAAATCGCGGCCCCTGCAAACCCAGGTCATTACGAAGGATGTAGAGCAGAGGTGTGCCAGGCTCGACATCCAACGTGTGCGTACTGCCGTTCACCTTCAGTGTGATATTACTCATTCTCGGTGCTCCTTGCGCGTCGATGGACCTTTCGACGTGCCGAGTCTTATTCTATCGGGTTGCTGATCGCCAGGTTGGGGCGGTTCAGAGGGCAGGATTCCTTCATTAATTCAATAGGGATTCTTCGAAAGGGTTTCGGCTTCCGCACCGCAACCTGCCGGTTTTGATTTCGCGTGAGCCCGCAGGGCAGTCAGCTCCTTTCGAGCCGCATCGAAATCTTTATGGAACTCCGGGGAGCTGGCCTGCATCGCAAAAACCGACGTCGCTGTCATCCAACCCGCCTCAACGGCGCTGGCATTATGCACGCCACACACAATCCGGCTCACTCCAAACGCGCGGGCCCGGGCTAGCACATCGCTCGCGGTCTCCGGCATTAATTCGGCGAGAACCAATCCCGTTTCCCAACTCAATGCTGTGTGTCCCGATGGATAATCCGGGCTCCGCTCAAGCATCGCCTTACCCAGCGGGGAAACGCATACGTCTCCTTCGGCAACCTGAAACGGACGCTTATGCTGGTAACGCATTTTGATCACGTTGGCCGCCGCTCCTGCGTCGGCGTTCGCTCGCGCAAGCAGCGCAGTTAACTTCGGCGCATCGGCAGGCGTCAGGGTCAGCCCCAAGGCGCATCGGAACGCATACAGCAGGCCGGCCATCGACAAGTTGTCGTCCGCTTGCGCAAGAGTCCATCGCGGAGAGCTTTCCAACGAACGGGTTGTGTGGAAAATGGCCATGTCGGCTTGGTAGCGAGCATCTCCAGTTGTGGGCGCGGGAAGCACGATGCGAACCACACTCGACGTCTGCTCGGGAGTCAAGTAACCCCGGACCTGCGCTGGCGCGGTGGCCGATTGACTCCACATCAGGCCGATCGCCGCGAAAGCCTGGATTGAGAATAGAAAAGGTTTATTCATTCACGGTATCGCTTCATTCTCCCATTGAAGGCGACTTCCGAAGAGCCAACGGCGGCGCCGGTGCCATCGCCGACCAATCTGAGATGCTGCCTACGTTTGCGGTAATCGTGGCCGATCCCGCTCAACGACCGACGCCAACGCTCCTAAGATTTGTGGCTTAATAAAGCTTTACTGGGAGAAGTGACGGATGAGCAAAGTACGAGTCTTAGTGGGGACACGCAAGGGAGCGTTCGTGCTCACGTCAGACGGGAAACGTGAGGAGTGGGATGTTAACGGCCCTTTCTTCGGCGGCTGGGAGATCTATCACGTCAAAGGATCACCCGCTGATCCGAACCGGCTCTACGCGTCGCAGTGCAGCGGTTGGTTCGGGCAACAGGTGCAGCGTTCCGACGATGGCGGCGGAAGTTGGACGCCCGTTGGCAACAAGTTCCTGTATGACGGAATTCCTGGAACGCACCAGTGGTACGACGGCACGGCGCATCCTTGGGAGTTTAAGAGAGTCTGGCATTTCGAACCCTCGCTGACGGACCCTGACACCGTCTACGCCGGCGTTGAAGACGCGGCCTTGTTCCAATCGAGGGACGGCGGACAAAACTGGCAAGAACTCGCTGGACTGCGCGGACACGGGTCGGGACCACGCTGGCAGCCGGGCGCGGGAGGAATGTGCCTGCACACTGTCATTCTGGATCCAACCGATCCCCAGCGTATTTTCATCGCTATCTCGGCTGCCGGTGCTTTCAGAACTGACGACGGCGGCCAGAACTGGCAGCCTATCAACAAGGGATTATATTCGCAGTACATTCCCGATCCCACCGCCGAGGTCGGGCACTGTGTCCACCATGTCGCCATGCATCGAGCGCGTCCGGGAGTCCTCTTTATGCAGAAACACTGGGATGTCATGCGCAGCGACAACGCCGGCGAATCGTGGCAGGAGGTGAGCGGTAATTTGCCGACCGACTTCGGCTTTGTGATCGACGTTCACGCGCACGAGCCAGAGACCATTTACGTCGTTCCGATCAAGAGCGACTCGGAACACTTTCCACCAGATGCAAAGCTACGGGTGTACCGCAGCAAGACGGGAGGAAACGAATGGGAACCATTAACAAAGGGGCTCCCGCAGAGTAATTGCTACGTGAACGTGTTGCGCGACGCGATGGCCGTAGATTCGCTGGATGAATGCGGCGTCTATTTTGGAACCACCGGCGGCCAGGTGTACGCGTCGGCTGATGCGGGAGATAGCTGGACACCGATCGTGCGAGATCTTCCAGCCGTGCTTTCGGTCGAAGTTCAAACGTTGGCATGATCCAGGTTGTACTACCGGCACATCTCCGGACACTCGCGCGCGTCGACGGCGATGTCGAACTCGAGGTCCAGGGCGAAGCCACGCAGCGCTCCGTGCTGGACGCTCTTGAAACTAAATATCCAATGCTGCAGGGGACGATTCGCGATCACGTCACCCAACAGCGACGGCCCTATATAAGGTTCTTCGCGTGTTCTGAAGATCTGTCGCACCAATCACCCGATGCCCCGCTGCCCGATCAGGTGGTCGCCGGCACGGAGCCGTTTTTCATCGTAGGAGCCATTGCCGGTGGATGAATGGCCTTCCGGCCGAAATCGTTGCCCTTGATTGGAGCAGGGCGAACGCAATCGCCACTCTCGAGAAGGCCGTTTGAAGGAAGCCGCCTGAGGTTTGGCAGGCAATTGCCGATTTGGGTTCGAGCGCTCGCAGCCCATGCAAGTCGGAACGGAATAAGGAGCGCGTTCGAAGCGTTGCGGTCCTCCCGCAACGAACCAAATGCGCATTTCTTTTCTATTTCCCAACTCCGGTGCACTCTCCTGTCGCCCCAAAGGGATCGCGTGTATCCTGTCGGTAGCCCAAGAGCTTACCGGTATGCAAACCATCATCGAACCTTTCCGCATCAAGAGCGTCGAGCCTCTCCGTCACACCACACTGGAGCAACGAGAGGGCTATCTTCGCGAAGCCGGATACAACCTGTTCGGTATCCGTGCCCGAAACATCCTCATTGATCTGCTCACGGATTCCGGTACGAGTGCCATGTCGACCGAGCAATGGGCATCGCTGATGCGGGGTGACGAGTCGTATGCCGGCAGCGAGAGTTTCTATCGCCTGCGCCGCGTAGCCGATGATCTGACCGGCTTCCGGCACATGCTTCCCACCCACCAGGGCCGCGCTGCCGAGCGCATCCTCTTTACCGTGCTTTGTAAGCCGGGCCACGTCGTGCCATCGAATACGCACTTTGACACCACGCGGGCCAATATTGAGTTCACTGGCGCGAAGGCCGTCGACCTGCCCATTCCCGAAGCCGCCGACACGCAACTCCGGCTCGACTTCAAAGGCAACATGGATGTGCTGGCGCTCGAAGCCCTGATTGCCCGCGAAGGCGCCGCGCACATTCCGCTGGTGATGCTCACCGTCACCAATAACTCTGGCGGCGGCCAGCCGGTTTCGATGGCGAACATCGAGGCGGTAAGCCGCCTGAGCCGAAGTCGCGGGATCCCGTTCTATCTGGACGCCTGCCGCTTCGCTGAAAACGCCTGGTTCATCCGCGAACGCGAGCCCGGCTACGCCGATTGGTCGCCCAAACAGATTGCGCAGAAGATGTTTGCCTTCGCCGATGGCTGTACGTTCTCCGCGAAGAAAGATGCTTTCGCCAACATTGGCGGATTCCTTTGCACCAATGACGACCGTCTCGCTCAACTCGAAAACAACCTGCTGATTCTAACCGAGGGCTTCCCCACCTACGGCGGCCTAGCCGGTCGCGATCTCGACGCCATTGCAACGGGCCTGGAAGAAGTGCTGGAGCCGGACTACTTGAGTTACCGTATCGCGTCCACCGGCTACCTGGGCCGCCACATCGCCGACCACGGCGTGCCCATCGTCGAGCCGCCAGGCGGTCACGCCATCTATATTGACGCGGGACGCATGCTGCCGCATATTCCTCGGTCGCAGTTTCCCGGGCAGGCGTTGGCCGTCGAGCTGTACCGTCACGCTGGCATTCGGAGCGTGGAGATCGGCTCATTCATGTTCGGCGCCGCGGCCCAACACGAGCTGCTGCGCCTGGCCATCCCCCGCCGCGTGTACACGCAGAGCCACATCGATTATGTGGTGGAGGCCATTCTCGAAGTGAACGCACGGAAGAGCGCGATCCGTGGCCTCGAGATCGTCGAAGAACCACCCTCCTTGCGGCACTTCACCGCGAGGCTGAGACCGGTCGAGATCTCCTAAGAAGTAATTCCAAGCCTCCTCATGCGGCTTCGAAGAGTTGACGGCGGCACTCCTAGCGCCTCCGCGGCGCCACCCTTGCCCGCGATCATTCCTTTAGTCATCCCCACAACTTCGGAAATGTGCTCTCTTTCGGCTTCGTCCAGCGTGAACACCCGTCCCTCATGCGAACGCTGCTCGGATTGTCCTGGACTTGCAGCAGCGTCAGACATTTCTTCTCGCGCAGGCATATGCAGAACTGGGTCAGGCAGCGCCGAGCCTTGCGCGGAATCAATCCCCAGGCGCTTCATTTTGGCGATTAGCGTAGTGCGCGGCAGCCCCAGATGGGCCGCGGCGCCAGCGCGACCGCCCACCACACCATCCGTTTGCTGGAGGACTTGAAGGATATGCGAACGCTCCGCCTCTTCCAGCGTGACGGGCGCGGATGCTTTCGGCGCGCAGGTGACATTCGACAGCGAACCATTTAGCACAGGACCATTCGTCAGAATTACCGAACGCTCTATAACATTTTGCAACTCCCGGACGTTGCCAGGCCAAGGATGACGCACACAAGCCGCGATGAACTCCTCTGCAACAGACATGATTGGCTTCCGCATGCGGGCAGCGTAATGCATCGCAAAATGGTGAACCAACAAACGGATATCTTCCGCACGACCACGCAGAGGAGGTACGTCTATCGGGAACACGCTCAGCCGATAAAAGAGGTCGGCGCGGAATTCACGCTTGTCCACCATCTCAGTGAGATTCCGGTGCGTGGCGCAGATAATGCGCACATCGGAGCGAATCGTGGCTGAACTTCCTAGGCGTTCGAACTGTCTTTCCTGTATGACTCGAAGAATCTTGGGTTGCAACTCCGGCGGAAGATCGCCGATTTCGTCCAAAAACAAGGTGCCGTGGTTGGCCCGCTCGAACCGCCCAAGACTGCGCGCGACTGCGCCGGTGTAGGCGCCACGTTCATGACCGAACAATTCGCTTTCGAGCAAACCTGTAGGAATTGCGGCACAATTCAACTTCACAAACGGGCCGGTTGATCGATTGCTGCCGTTGTGAATGGCTTCCGCAATCAGTTCCTTGCCAGTTCCTGTTTCCCCGCTGATCAACACCGTGGCGTCGGTCGGGGCCACGATTCGCGCCATTTCGAGTACGCGTCGGAGAGCGGCGCTGTTACCCACAATGCGGGGCAATCCTTTGTCCCGGAGTTCGCTGTTGTCAAGCGCGATTTTCGAAGACTCGGTATCTTCGATTTCAAAGCATGTGTGATGGTTGATTGCGGATGATTCAATCGCCCAAATTGCGTTTGCAGCCATCTCTTAACTCCTTTTCGTCCCTCGGCCTCTGTTCCTTCGTTCTTCTGGCTAATTGTGGAGCCAGTTCGGCTTGTGGACAACCCCAAGAGGTCGGCCGGTTCGGTCACTAGATGATGCGATTTGGTACTACCACTTTTGAGGTAGAGAAATTCGACTAGCGTTCCGGAAAATCGATGCGCTTCCGTCCGAAGAGCCGTGCATCGATGGACCATGCGCCAGGTCCAATCATCGCCAAAACGGCGCTGAGTACTGCCTGTAGGACGGGAACCCATGGATCGCCAGAATGTGAGAAGAACCGCGAGAAAGCGATCCACAACTTAATGATGGCCGCGAGCGCTCCCGCCACTGGAGTCCACAGACCGATTAGAAGGAGTATCCCGGCACCGGCTCCAATGATTTGCAGGGCGATAATCGTTAAGGAAGGTGCGGAAATCGCGCCGACGATTCCAAAATAGATGAGCGCGGCGCCCGTAAGCAGCCGCAAAAGTAGAAGACCTACGCCTGGCCAACCACTTGCGAACGTCGAGAATAGCCGCTGCAAAACATGCCCGTGTACAGCATATGAAATTCGCAACGAAATAGAAACGTCTGAAATTGGGATGGGGCGATCCACCATTCGGGGGATCTTCCACTAACCCGCGGCGCTAAAGTTCGATAATTCCGCGCTTTAGCGCTATCGTTACGGCATGGGTCCGGTCGTTAGCGCAGAGCTTGGCGAGTATGTTTGAAATATGGCTCTTGACGGTCTCCTCAGCGATGGAAAGCTGACCGGCGATCTCTTTGTTCGCGTTCCCGGCCGCGATCAGCCGTAGCACCTCAATCTCGCGCGAGGACAGGGCGTCCTCCGCGGCATGGTCAACCAATTCAGCGGCTACCTCCGGGGGGATGCGCTTTTGGCCGGCATGGACAGCACGGATAGTGTCCAGCAGTTCTCTGCGCACGTGCCCCTTCAATATGTAGCCCCGCGCACCCGCTTTCAGAGCCCGAAACATCTGGACATCGCCGGCGTACGTCGTCAGAACAATGATTCGCGCATCGGGGAATTCGCTGCGAATGCCAATGATCGCCTCGATGCCATTCAGCGCAGGCATCTGAAGATCCATCAGCGTTACATCCGGGCGATGCAATCGGAACTTCTCGATCGCGTCCTTTCCGTTGGAGGCTTCCGCGACCAGCTTCATGTCGGATTCCGCGTTGACCAGCGCAGCGATTCCTTCGCGGAGCAGAGGATGGTCGTCCACCGAGAGAACCCCAATCATGAGATCGCCGCCTTCTTACGGAATAGCCCAAGAACGGTGCGGCCCCGAGATGTCGGGTATGCAACCGACCCAGGTATGCTCAACTCGATCTCCGTACCTGCGCCGATTCCAGTCCACACGTCCAGCTTCCCACCGATGCGTTTGGCTCGCTCCCGCATTCCAGGCACACCGTAGTGGCCGGCACGTCCTTCGGCGACAACTCCAGCATCCATGCCCTTTCCATCATCCCGAATGCGCAACTGAAACCAACTTTCGTTATACGTGATTTCCACTTCGATATCCCGCGCCTGTGCGTGGCGGAAAGCATTTCGCGCCGCCTCACGAGCAATTGCGTAGACCTCGTCCCGCAGGATCGGATGCAGATCCTGTGGCGGCCCCTGCACCGTCACATGGAAGCTTGCAGAATCGGAAGCCAGTTCCTCACCCAGGGCGGTCACCGCCTCCGCCAATTCGTTGGTGACCACTGTCGAGGCGCGTAAACCCTGGATCGCATCCCGGCCTTCGGCGATAGCTTGCTCCGTCCGTTCGAGGGCTGCGTCGAGAGCTTGCACAGCCTCTTCGGGGCGCCGGAGGACTATGTTGCGAGCCGCTTGAAAACGGAACATCAGTCCATGAAAACTCTGCAGCAAAGTATCGTGGAGTTCGCGTGCGATGCGTGTGCGCTCATTGACGCGCTCTTCCAGGCGCGCGTTGAATTCCCGGGCGATTTGAAGCACGCGGTACCGATATAGCACCCAGAACAATCCGAGAAAGGCAGCGGCGCACGACGCCTGGAACCACAGCGTTTGATAGTACGTTGGGGCGACGGAAAAATCGAGAGAAGCGCCGGCTTCATTCCAGACGCCGCTGTTATTGCAAGCTATAACGCGGAAGCGGTAATTCTTAGGCCTGAGATTAGTATAGAACGCCTGGCGTCGATTCCCCGCATCCTGCCATTCGCGATCGTAGCCTTCCAGTCTGTAGCGAAACAGCATCTTCTCCGGCGCAACCAGGCTGAGTGCCGTATAGTCGATTTGGAGGTCGCGGACCAGCGCCGGCAGGGGCAAACTCGCCTTTTCATCGGAGGGGACGTCGTAGGTGGTGTGATTAGCGGTGACCTGCTCGACCCGCACCTGCGGTAAAAGCCGGTTAAATGGAAGATGGTGCGGATCGACCACGCTGGCGCCATCCGACGGCAAGAACCATAAGCGTCCATCCGCGGACTTGGCGGCGTGCGGTGCGTAGAAATCATAATCTTCAAGAGTCCTGACTCCGTCGGAACTGTCCAAGCGCTTGGTTTGGACGGTCGGCTTCGCGTCCTTATCTCTGTCCACCGCGGCGGCCCACGCTTCCAACTCGGGGCGCGCAATTTGCACTAAGCCGCAGGTCATGTACAGCCATAACGCGTGGTCATTGTCCTCCAGCGTCCAATTCGTCGAATCACAGGGCAACCCGTTCTTGCTCGAAAGCGTGGCGAGTCGGCCGTTCTTCAGCCGGCTGAGCCCACCTTCGGTGGCCGCCCAAAGCGTTCCGTCCGGATCCGAGCGAAGGTCGTTCACCCGGCCCTGGCCCAGCCCGTCCGAGGCTGAATAGGAGGCGCGAACCTGGCCGTCAGCGAAATCGACGATGCCACCCCCATAAAAACCAACCCAGGTGCCGTGCCGCGAAGGATCGATGTTAAGCGACGGCGCGGCGAGAGACAGCGCGATGTCATTATGTCCCAGGCTGGTCCAAGGATACATTTGGACCCTGCCGTCATTTAGCAACTGAATGAGACCGCGGTCCTTGCTGGCGATCCATAGATTGCCGGCGCTGTCCTCGGTAATGGAATACACTGGCCCGCCAGGGACATTCTTCACAGCGACGAACCGACCGTTCTCAAGGTAGCCGAACTCGCGCAGCGTCGACGCCCAGACGCGGCCGCGACTGTCCTGAAACAGAGACCCCGCGTAATCTCCATTGAGCAGCCCGAAGACTGTAATCTGCCCCTTGTTCCATCGGGTTAAACCGCGCCGAGTACTGAGCCAAACGCTGCTATCCCGATCCGCGAGAACCGACACCACGCTGCCACTCGACAAACCCTGGTTGAAAGAAAGGGTAGGGGCGGCGAACTCGCGAAAACGGTCTAGCCCTCCATGGGTGCCCACCCAAAGACTGCCTTCACGATCCTCAAAGAGCGCCGAAACGTAGTCGCCGGAGAGTCCATCGGCCTGTGCGAAAACATCCGTCCTTCCACTGTGGACATGCGCCAGCCCCGCGTCTGAAGTTCCGATCCATAGGCTCTCATCACGATCGCGGAGCAGCCGCGAGATGGTGAAATGCTGCGCGGAATTTGGGAGCGGATATGGCTCGATTTTCGTCCCAACGAGCCGCCGGATGCCGGTGCGCGGGCCGAACAAGAGCGTGCCGTCATCGCCTTCAGCCAGTCCCTGGATTCCCATGCCCGGCCCCACCGCCGGATGGAATTCCGGAGGGCCAGGTTTCCATCGCCACAGTCCGTCCCGCACTCCGACCCAGAGATTGCGCTCGTGGTCCTCATACACGCTGCGAATTCCGTCAACAAAACCTCCGTCCTCCCCATAGCACTGGACGCTGGGCCCGTGAATCGCGCACAACTTGGCAGGGGGCGGAAACCCGACGCCGCCGACCCATACCGTGCCCTCACTGTCCTCGAGCATGGGTGCGCGAACCCACTGTCCGGCGAGCTGCGGGTACTGGGTTAGCTTCCCGTCCTTCCAGCTCGCAAGTCCTTTCGAGGTGCCAATCCATAGAGTCCCGTCGCGCGACGCGAGCAAACTGAAGACGCTGTTGGAAGGCAGTTGCTGCCCCTCCGGTGGCTGCCATGGCACAGTCCGCACGCCATCGAAGCGCAGCAGCCCGAATTCCGTCCCCAGCCACAGATAACCGTCCGGCGTCTGCACAATGGAGCCGATGGTGCCTTTCACAAAGCCGTCCCGGACTTTCCAGGCAGTGTGCGCGTACTCACTGACGTCCAGCGCCGGATTCAAGGCGAAGGCACATGGGCAGATGAGTGCGAACAGGGCTAGGACGCAAACGGCTGCTCTCCTCCGATCGCGGTCCATGTGAGATATATTATCCCGCTTCCCGGCTGACACAACCAGTCGATTGATCGATGATACTATCCCAGTTGTGAAGCTCTGATGAATCATCGATCTCTCGCTTTGTTCATCGCAGTAGCCGTGGTATTGGGTCCGACGCATACTGCGGCTCAAACCTTTACTTCAAAGCAATCGAAAACAGCGCAAGCGTGGACTCCTCCACGAACTGCTGACGGCCGGCCTGATCTTCAGGGGATATGGAGCAATGCGACCCTCACGCCCTTTGAACGACCCACGGAACTTGCAGGAAAGGAATTTTTCACCGAAGCAGAGGCGGCTGAATTCGCCAGAGCGACTCTGAAGCGCGCGAATCGCGACCGTCGTGGTGCAACCCCTCAGGAAGATGTGGAGGCCTCGTATAACGAAGCCTGGATGGACCGCGGGACGAAAACGTTTTCCAACCTCCGCACTTCAATTGTCGTGGACCCCGCGAACGGACGAGTGCCTCCACTAACTACCGCGGCGCGTGAAGCGGCCGCAGCCCGTACAGCGTTTCAGCAGCGGCGGCCTGAGGGTCCGGAAGATCTCGAATTGTGGACCCGTTGCATTCTGGGGCGGACCTCCGGCCCTCCTATGATTCCCGGTGCATACAACAACAACTATCAGTTTGTCCAGACTCGCGATAGCATCGCGATTGACTCTGAGATGATACACGACGTGCGCATTATCCCACTGGACCAAGGTAAGACTCGCCCGCACATCTCATCCACCATCCGCCAATGGATGGGTAATTCAGTTGGTCACTGGGAAAGCGACACGCTGGTAGTGGACACAACCAATTTCACGGACAAGACTCCCTTTCATGGATCGGACCGCAACCTGCATGTGATCGAGTGGTTAACTCTCACGGGTCCGGATTCTCTCCGTTACCGGTTCACCATCGATGACACTACTGCGTTTACCAGGACGTGGACTGGCGAGATCATTATGAGCAGGGCTCGCGGACCCCTCTACGAGTATGCTTGTCACGAAACGAATTACTCGCTCACGGATATACTCGCCGGCGCTCGCGCCCAAGAAAAATATGACAAAGAAAAGCATCAAGGCCTCGATGGCCCCGCGAAGTAAGTATATTTCATGCTCCACGAGAACTCTTCACCGGGAGCGGCGTGAATCTTCACGAACGGCTCAACCGCGAGCACCGCGCGTATCGACCACAAAGATTCACTCTCTAACGGACGATCCCCGGTGATTCGCAGACCCGCGTGGCTGCGATTGTTTTCGATGCGCACGTCGTAATCTTTGGGATCCGTACCGAAGCTTCTATGGAAGTCCAGATACTTTCCTCGTTGATCAGAAGTTTTCTGTAAACGATTTGGTTCCCGCGAATTTCCGCACGCGCGGGATCCGGAGGCCGATGCGACTGAATGGCGAATGGCACGGTGATGGTGTAGTCCGGCCCGGGTGCAATTCCATCAATGCGCAGGAAATTGTGATTGTAGACGTTCGTATCGATCGGCTTCGATCCGCTGTTTCTGAGTCTGTGCCGGATGGTCATCTCGTTCTTCGAAACAGAGACCGTCTTGCGGTAGACATAGCCGTACCCGGATTGGGGATTAGTGAGGGTTTGTGTGAACTCGATGGACTGGGCTCTCTTTTGAACCGTCCAAGTTCCGCCATCCACGAGTTCATACAAGCGAAACTGGTCGTACTCGGAATCGTCTGGCTTGCGCAGCGCGCCAACACCGATTTTGACAAAGGTACCGCCCGCTTTCGCCTCGTTATATCCGAGTGGCTGATTCGCCCCGGTGACAAATTCCTCGGCCGGACCGACGGCGGCGGTACACGGACTCGCGACAATATCGGCGCCGTCGAAGGTGAAATCCCGGACACTCGGATCGACCCGCTGGAACCAGGGACCGTAATATTCATGGCCACGATAGATGAGGCTCGCGATCATCCCGGACCAATCGAACCGGGAGGCGCGATAGAAGCCGGTCCTGGCGTCGGGAAGATACAGCTTGACCCGCAGATCGCCGCTGGCGATTTCCGCCGACGGATATTCCGCCGCGCAAAGCGATGCGGCTGCGAGGGTGGCGAGGCCAATTCGAATCATTTGCTAACACTATACGGCCGTCAGGTCAGGATCCGGTGCGCTGGTGGTCGGTCTAGTTTCAAATGAGAAATCAGGCCGCTGCGAGCCATATGGTGACTTGGCCGTTATTCCGCGCAAGTGGATAAGAGCGATCAAGCAACACCGTTGATTCTTAGTCACTGAGAACTCGCGTTTGAGTGGGTCGTAGAGCGCTTGCCAGCAACAGGTACCGCCGTCGTTGATGAGCACAAGCTGTGCACGCCAGTACGATACAGGAATGTCGTCACAAAAGGCGTTTATATAGACTAGCTTTCTGCCTTTCCTTATGATCGCGACATACTGGCGATAGTACTGCTCCGGGTGACCGATGGCGATTGGGCTGTTGCCTGGCCAATTCTCTGCCCTCAGGTTTGAAACCTGCAGGAGGCTGGCTTCCAGGCCCTCAATATCCATCTGTGTTGGCTGCCACGTCCCGCCCTTCGCGATCCACTTCGCTGCTTTAGCCGGAAGCAGGACGAATCGCTTTGAGGACCCTTCTTTTGAGAGTGGCATTGGATTGCCGAAAATTGACCTGGGGATGGGGAGTTTCTGTATTGGACCGGCAGCCGCGATCCAACGGCGGGCCTCTAGATACGCCGAGAACACCTGGTCAGGATAGATGTTGCCCGCAAGCCATACTACGGCAGCGGCGCCAACCAGCAGCGCCGTTACCCATCGTGCCCGCCTGTTCACACGCATGGCAGTTTAGACACCGGGACCGAAATCGAGGTTCCCGCCGATATCTGTGGCATTGCGAGATATACCGATGTGGTAGCCGATTCCACTTGGACGTGTAGTCGGCAAACCGTCGAAACGATTGATGTGGTGAAACTGACCCACTTCCGACGCGCTAGGCAACCGTTCTTGGCCCCTACATCACAGTGACCACAAAAGCTATTTCCGGTCCACCGAAAACGCCAGCAGGACGTTGCCCGGCATGCCTCCGAGGTTCCCATATCCGGAGTTGACGTAAACCATTCCGTCGACGACTGCCGGGCCGCTGGCGTCCATCGACCCGCCTCGCGCCTTTCCGCCGTTCACCGCGTCGTATTCGCGGGCAGTGTCGAAATTCCAAATGATTTCGCCCGTGTCACTTCGATATGCGCGCAAGTGTCCGTCTACCGATCCTGAAAACACAACACCGGGGATCGCGGTGACGGCGGCCGATTGCGCCGGACTACATTTCGTGCGCGTACCGCATCCAGGCGAATCCGCTTTCCACACCTGCTCGCCGGTTTGCAATCGTAGCGCGAACAAGCCCCCGCCCTTTGCCGGATCGAGTTCCATCGTAACCTCGTCTGGCGCGGTGGGATTCGACACCACATGGAAGACTACGTCGGAAAGCGCGACATACATCCGATCCGAGTCCGCGGCCGAACCCCATTGCATTCCGCCGAGCGGGCCACCTTTCCCAAGGCGCTTTTGCCACAGCACCTCGCCTTGCCGATCCGGATCAATAGCGTGCGCCACGCCGGATTTCTGGCCGAGGACTAACGCCCGGTTTCCGTTCGGGAGCGATACCAAAATGGGCGGTTGACCGAAATCCGCGTCTGGCCCGCTCGAATCCGGGCAATTCGTTTTCACCGCTCGATCGCAATCCACGGTGTAAGCGTCGCCAACCGTCATTTGACGGGACCAGAGGATCTTGCCGGTAGCGCGTTCCAAGGCCAAGACCGCATCGCTGGTCGGGGTAGGTGGATCGGAGTAATTGTCACCTGTGGCGACATAGATTGCATCGCGCTTTTCATCGATGGTCGGCGTTGACCATACACCGGCTCCCGAGGGCCCCCAGCGCTGAATGCCGCTCTTGGTTTTCGTGGTCGGCTTGGGAACCTCAACGACAGTGTAGGTTTTCCAGATCTGCTTGCCCGTGGCGCCGTCCAGGGCTACTACACTGCCGCGAAACGTGCAGCACTCCGCGGTAGGCATCTCCGCCCCGGTGCCCTCTTCGCCGGACGAAACTCCAAAATAGACCACGCCCCGATAGAAATTGGGAGCCGCCGTGATCATGGTTGCGTAGTGATCGTCGAGACGGGTCTTCCAAATCAGCTTGCCGCTGGCGAAGTCGACCGCGTATGCATTCCCAGCCGCGTCGCCGAAAAATACGGCGGAGGTGTTACCCGACGGACCCGCGACGAGACCCGTGATGACTCCCCCGCGGATTGGCGCAGCGGTATCGAAAACCCAGTAGACGCAGCCCGACTTGGCGTCGATCGAATAGAGCTTGTTCGCCTGGCTGCCGGCGAACAACCGGTTGCCCACTACCACCGGCTGGCCGCGCGCGAGCGTAACATCGCCCAAACTAAAGGCCCATTTCAGACGGAGCTTGGGGACATCGGCGAGGCTGAGGCCGGCGGCTTCCGTCGATTGAAAGCGCGCATTCGCCGGGCCGGCTCCGAAGCCGTTCCAACTCGGGACTCCCGCGTATCGTTGGCGAGTGGATGTCCCGTTGCGCCGCAGTAGGCGGACTGAGGGCAGAGCGGGAGCGTCTTTGATAGATCCGCCGCGAAGGTAACTGGCGAGCGCGATGCGCTCCGGAGAGCTCAAGCCTTGCGCTTGCATTCGCATCGTGCCTGATTCGAGCGCCCTCAGAATGGCGGCGCTACTCATGGCGTGCAGAGCCGAGGCAGCGGGCGTTCGCCCCGACGGAGAATCATGGCACTTCGCGCAGCGCGCCTGATACAGCGCCGCGCCGTCCTGAGCGAAAGCCGAGACAAGCAACAGCGAAGGCCGAACACGCAACGAGAAAAGACCAACGCGCTTTCATCGATTGTGGCCAGTATAACCAAGCCGCGACTGGCTGGAGTTGGATTCGTGATGGGATCCGTCAAGAGACTTCAATTGGAAGTCAAGGGATGTTATTCTGCACAGAACGGGGGTTGGTTGGGAGATCGGCATGAAAGTATTATTTCGTTGCGGCGCTGGTTTTTCAGTCTGCCTGCTTACCCTCGTATGTTCGACTCGCCTCAAAGCGGACGTCACAGGATCCATTGTCGGAGCTGTTCGCGACAGTTCCGGCAGGGTGATCCCCACTGCACAAGTAGTTGCCACCGAGGTTGATACCAACCTCAGCAAGGCGACGTCGTCTGAATCGGACGGCGAATATCACCTTCTCGCGCTGCCGGCGGGCAGGTATCGGATTGCAGTGTCGGCGCCTGGGTTCCAGCAGTCGTTGACGAACGGCGTCGATCTGAAAGTGAATGACCAATTGCGCATTGACGCTATACTTTCCCCGGGCGCGGTGGAGGAGCGCGTCACGGTGGAAGCGAATACGGTGCAAGTGGAAACTGAGAGTACACAGCTCGGCGGCACCCTGGAAGCGGCGCAGATTTTAGCCATGCCATTAAACGGCAGGAGCTTCCTTGATCTGCTACCGCTTCAGTCGGGTGTTGCACCCGTGACCTCCGGCACGATTCCCAATGACCGGCCGGTCTCCGGCATGATTTCTAACCCCGGCAACGTATCCGTGAATGGTCAGCCCGAAAGCGCCAACCAGTTCCTTGTCAACGGAGGGGACGTGAACGAAGGCAAGGACATGGGTGCTGGGCTGATCCCGAATCTGGATTCGATCCAGGAGTTCAGGCTCATCACGAACAGCTACGACGCAGAATATGGCAAGTTCAGCGGCGCCATCGTGAACGCGATTACCAAATCCGGGACCAACAGCATCCACGGCGACGCCTTCGATTTTCTACGCAATAGCGACATGGACGCCCGCAGTTTCTTCGAGCCTTCCGTCGGTGAATTGCGTCGCAATCAGTTTGGCTATGCGGTTGGCGGCCCGCTCTGGAAGAACCGGCTGTTCTGGTTCAGCGACTATCAGGGAACCCGGCAAGTTCAGGGGGCCGATACAGGTCTGATCCAGATCCCGACGCAGGCCGAAAAACAGGGGATTTTCAACCCGTCGCAGCTTACGGGTGTGGTGCAGGGCAGCAACTGGGCCCAGGTGCTTTCACAACGCCTGGGCTACCAGGTAACGAACGGAGAAGCGTACACCTCCGTCTTCCCAGGCGGCGTGATCCCAACCCGAGCTTTCGATCCGGTTGCAGTCAACGAGCTGAAATACTTTCCTGTAGCCAATATCGACCCGGCTACCGGTCTGTACGAAAACAATAGTGCAAAGGCGACCGTATCGGACGACAAGATCGGGGAGCGCATCGATTTTGTCAATCAGGAGACGGGTACGTGGTCGTTCTATTACCACCTCGACAATACTTCGGCAGTCAACCCTCTGTCCGGACAAGCGTACATGTCCCAGCCAGCCTTGCCGGGTTTTCCTGATTCGGCGCCGCAACGGGCGCAGATGTTCACCCTGAGCAATACCAAGACTTTCGGGCCCAGCCTGGTGAATGAAGCCCGGCTGAGTTTCTTCCGTACCAGGATTCAAACCGCGGAGCCCAGCTCCAGCACCACAGTCAGTGTGTCCTCGCTAGGATTCACCACCGGCGCGGGAACACTGGGCATCAATCCTTCGGGGCCGGCGGGCTACCCGCAGTCCCTCCCCCCGCTGCAGTTCAACAATTACAGTATTGGTAATAACTGGTTGAATTTATACCAGGCCAACACGACGTATCAGGCTTCCGACGCACTGTCGTTGGTCGTCGGCTCCCACCAACTGAAGTTCGGCGGCGAATTTCGATACTATTACCTGAACGTCCGCAACATCTGCGGACCGAACGGCTATTTTTCATTCAATGGCCAGGAAACCGGGAGCGATTTTGCCGACTTTCTGCTGGGTGCTCCTGCGGGCTACGTACAATGCAGTGAACAATTCCTGAATAACCGTGCGAAATACGGAGGACTGTTCATCCAGGATTCCTGGAAGGCACGACCGAATCTGACTCTGAATCTCGGTCTGCGTTGGGAAGTTGACCAGCCATGGTCGGACAGCGAGGGTGAAGTCGAGACAGTGGTTCCCGGCGCGCAGTCTAAACTATTTCCGAGCGCTCCTCCCGGGCTGCTTGTGCCTGGCGATCCAGGCGTTCCGAGCACGGTTTCACCTACTCGATGGGACGCTTTCGCTCCTCGCGTGGGTATGGCCTGGTCGCCCAGCGTTTCCGATGGCATCTTAGGGAAGATTGTCGGCGGACCAAACAAAACGAGCGTCCGAGCCGCCTACGGAATTTACTATCTCGGCCCGGCGGATCTCGGCAATTTCACCCTGATCGGCGATGCGCCTTTCGGACTTTATTGGGCCAGCACCGCACCTCCCGAGCTCGACACACCTTTTGTCACTCGTTCGACGGGCCAGTCGCAGGGTGAGCGGTTCCCGTACACGTTCCCGGTAATCGGCAGCGCAGCCAACGCAAACTTGAACTTTGCCCAATACTACCCGATGTACGAATTCACCTACTACGACCGGAACAAGCTCACATATGCCGAACATTACAATTTCTCGATTCAGCGCCAGCTTTCTGCTTCCACGGTACTCACGATCGCGTATGTCGGCACACAAAGCCATCACGTCCAGGCAACGCTCTACCCGGGAGAGGGAAGCGCATCGCTTTGCCAGCGACTGGATGCTGAGGGAGCAACGCCGGCTTGCGGCCCTGGAAGTGAAACTTCCACATTCACACTTCCCAATGGCAGCCAGGTATACGGCACACTCCTGCCCGTGGGAAACTCGGCTCTCGGCCTTGGCCCTTTGAATAATCAGGCACTGGGGCAGACCTATCACACCGTCGTCTACGGGCCGTCGGCATGGCTGGCCGACATCGGGAACTCGAATTACAACGCGCTTCAGGTTACCGCGCAACGGAGAGCGCGCGACGTAACGTTCCTGATCGCGTACACCTATTCCAAATCGATCGACGATTACAACGGGCCTCTGAATCCGACCAACTTTGCCCTGAGCCGCGTCCTTTCGCCATTCGACCTTACGCACAATTTCGTTGCCAGCTACACGTGGGACATTCCTTTCAACCGCGCGTTTGGCGCCTGGCCTAAGCGCGTGACACAAGGTTGGATTATTAGCGGAATCAGCCGGTTCTCGACCGGTTTTCCGATTACCCTCAGCCAGAGCAACGATAACGCCTTGACGGCTATCAACCTGGACGTTCCGTTTGTAACCGGGCCGGTGGTGACTCAAAATCCGCGCAACGCTGGCCCGAACGGACCGAACACCTACTTCCTGCCGAGTTCTTTTGCCCCCGAAGCGGTAGGACAGCTGGGCAATGCCGCGGTCCGCTTCTTCCACGGACCAGGCATCATCAACACCGATTTCGGAGCATCGAAGAGCATCGCGATTAACGAAAGAATGTCCATCATGCTCCGAGGGGAATTCTTCAACATTTTTAACCACGCTAATTTCACTGGCGTTGTCGGCAACATTGCCAGTAGCGAGTTTGGCACGGCAACAGGCACAATGCCCGGGCGCATCGGCCAAGTGAGCGGGAAGTTTATCTTCTAGCGAGAGGCAGCTCTAAGTAAGCCAATGCCGAGCGATATGACTGCTAGGGCAAGAACAACTGCTCCAACGTAGATCAAGGAAACCGCTCCGCCGGGTTGAGTTGCTGTCGGGGGAAGCACGGAGAAGAAGAAACCGGCAGAAATTAGAATTGCAGCGAGTGGAACTCCAATTCGAACGTACCAGAGGAGGGGATTCGGCAGAGTAGCTGAGTCTGCAAGTATCTGGCAGATGAGCGAGAGAATCACGATCACGCCTGCGTGGGCATGTCCTGCGCGAAAGAAGTTCTGGCGCAATGGATTGTCCATGTATCCGCTGCTCTTATTCATCAAAGAGGTCAGTAGGAAATATCCCCCGTATTGAATCGTCGGCACAGTGATAAGGATGATCCCGGACATTACTCTGGCATCGCGAGTCATGCGTTCTCCGTTCTGGGGTTCAAAGACGCCTCACTGCCAGCCGCCGCCCAGGGCGTTATAGAGCTGAACCATGCTGACGAGTTCGGCATAGCGGATCTGCTCGAGCGTCAGCTGGGCCGAAAGCAGATCGCGGTCCGCATCGAGCGCGTTGAGCTGCGTATCCACGCCGCCTTCATAGCGACGGTAAGCCAATCGTTTGCGGTCCTGCAGAGCGATTACCAGTTTCTGCTGCTCCACCCGGCTCTCGCGCGTCCGTTGATGCGCGATCAGCGCGTCGGAAACTTCTCTGAAAGCCGTGCTGATCGATTTTTCGTACGCGATCTGCGCATCCTGGCGCTGGGCCTCGGCCAGCCGCACATTGTTCTTCAGCCGTCCGGCGGTGAAGATGGGCTGCGTCAGTTGGGGCACGAAGCTCCACGCCGCGTTCGGGCCGGAGAACAGCTTGGCCAGCGTTGAGCTCTGGCCGCCGATCGAGCCCGTCAGGCTGATCTGCGGGAAGTACGCGGCTTTGGCGACGCCGATGTTGGCGTTGGCGGCGATCATCGCCTGCTCGGCGGCGCGGATGTCAGGGCGGCGTTCGAGCAGTGCCGAGGGCAGTCCGGCGGGCACCTCCGGCGGAACGATACTCCTGCGCTGAAGCGGCGCTCTCGCTCAATGTTTCCCGGGTTCTTGCCGAGCAGCAGAGATATCTGGTCCTCGGTCTGTTCGATCTGCTGCTTCAACTGCGGAATGCTCTCGGCTGCGCTCTCGACGAGTTGCTCGGCCTGGCGCACGTCGAGCTCGGTGGCGATACCGTGCGCTTCGCGATCCAGCGTCAGTTTGAGAGATTCCTGGCGCGTCTCCAGCGTGCTCTGAGAGATCCTCAGCTCGGAATCCAGTTCCAGCAATTGAAAGTAATCGGCCGCCACCTGGCTGACCACGGTAGTGATTACCGTCTTCCGGTTCCAGTCGGCATTCAGCAGATTCGCGCGCGCAGCCTCCGTCGCGCGTCGCAACTGTCCCCAGAGATCGACCTGGAACGACAGAAGGTTGAGCGCGGCTTCTCCCCAGTTGCGGTTCTGATTGGGGACAAACGACGCCGGAAGCGGAAACTGTCCATCCCGCGACAAGCGCGTAAATTGGAGATCTCCGGAAGCGCTTACTTGCGGGTATTGGTTGGAGCGAGTGATCCCGAGATTCGCGCGCGCCTCGTCAACCCGCGCCACGGCATCGCGCAGATCGTAGTTCTGAACCAGAGCGACCTTGATCAGATCGTCGAGCTGCGGGTCGCGGAAGACCTCGAACCACTTCAGGTCCGCCAGCGAAGCGCCTTGTGATTCCGGTAGCGGCTCCGGCGCACGGAAGCTTTGCCGGTACGGCGACCTGCGGCCGCTTGTAATTGGGGCCGACGGTGCATCCGGCCAAGCGTTACCGCCGCAGCAGCAATTCCAATATAGAAAGACGTTCTCATGTCAGTCTCCTTGAGCCGGTGAAGGTAAGGGATCTGTGCCGGGTGCTGGGCGCCTTAGCGCCCGACAGCTTCTCGACCACAACAAAGATGGCGGGAACTAAGAATCTGCCGAGAAACGTTTCCGCCACCATGCCTCCGATTGCCGCGGTGCCGATGATCTGGCGCGCGATGGACCCGGCGCCGGATGCGATCCACAGCGGAATGCAGCCGACAATGAAGGCGAGCGCCGTCATCATCAGAGGCCGAAAGCGAATCCTCGCCGCGTCGAGCGCGGCCTCCACCAGGGGTTTGCCTCGTTCGTACTCCTCTTTGGCAAAGGCGACGATCAGAATCGAATTCTTCGCGCCCAGGCCAATCAGCATCACCAAGGCGATCTGCAGGTAAACGTCGTTTTCGAGCTGCACCATGTAGGCCGGCACAAATGCACCCAGCACCACGCGGCGGAGCCAAAGCGCGGCAACGGCGCCGAAGACCGCAACCGGCGTGCTCAACAGCACGCTGAAGGGAAGTGACCAGCTCTCGTAAAGCGCCGCGAGAACGAGAAACACAAAGACAAAAGAGAAGCCGAAGATCACCCACGAGGAAACTCCCTGGCGCGCTTTCTGCTCCTGATACGACATGCCCATGTAGTCGAAGCCCATTTCGCTCGGCATCGTTTGGTGGAAGACTTCTTCGAGGGCCGCGGTCGCCTGATCCGAGCTGTAGCCGGGAGCGGCGCTGCCGTTGATCTGCGCGCCGCGGTATTCGTTGTAGCGCAAAGTGAATTCGGGGCCGGAGCGCTTTTCGAAGTTCGCTAAGAGCCGTCAGCGGCACAGCCGCGCCCTGGCTGTTGCGCACATAGAACTGGCCAAGGTTGTCGGTATCGGACCGGTAAGGGGCCTCAGCCTCCACGTAAACCTGCCAGGTGCGTCCGAAATCGTTGAAGTAATTTATGAACAGGCCGCCCATGTAGGCCTGAATGGTTTGGTAGACATCGGTTAACGCGACGCCCTGCTTCAGCACTTTCTCCCGATCCACCTGGATGAATCGCTGCGGCACGCTGGGCAGAAACGTAGTGCTGATCGTGCCGATTTCCGGGCGCTTCCGGGCGGCCGCGAGAAACTTGTTCAGGTTGTCAGCCAGGAACGGGATGTCCTTGCCGGCGCGGTCCTCGAGGACAAACTGAAAACCGCCGGAAGTGCCCACGCCGGGGATCGCGGGCGGCGAGAAGGTGAAAGCGGTTCCCACGGGCAGCTTGCCGAGTTCGCGGTTCAGACGATTCTCGATGGCCATGATACTGCTCGTCTCTGGATTTGCGATCGCCCCAAGGTTTGAAGGTGACGAAGAAGAAGGCGTTGTAAGTGGTCTGCGCAAAGCTCAGCAGGTTGAATCCGATGACGGTGGTGGTGTATTCGACGCCAGGCGTGTTGGCGAGAATCTTCTCCACTTCCGCGCCGGCCTCGCTCGTGCGTTCCATCGATGAGGCGACGGGAAGCTGCATACTGACGTATACGTAGCCTTGGTCTTCATCGGGCAGGAAGCTGGAGGGAAGCCGTTTGGCGACGAAAACTCCGGCAAGGCCGCAGACGACAAGCAGCACCAGCACGACAGCGCCCTTGCGAATCACGACATCGGACCAGCGGACAAAGCCCATCCGTAGCTCGTTCCCAATAGCGATTGAAGACACCGAAGAATTTTCCGAGCGGTCCGCGGCGCTCACTGCCTCCGGCAGGCGCCGGCCGCAGCAACAATCCCGCCAGCGCCGGGCTGAGCGTGAGTGCGTTGAAGGCCGAAAGCAGCACCGAAATCGCGATGGTCAGCGCGAATTGCTGATAGAGCCTTCCGGTGATGCCGGGGATGAAAGCGGTCGGCACGAAGACGGACGCCAGCACCAGAGCAATGCCAACCACAGGGCCGGAGAGTTCCTCCATCGCTTTGCGAGCCGCATCTTTAGGCGCCAGGCCTTCCTCAATGTGGCGCTGCACTCCCTCCACGACAACGATCGCGTCGTCCACCACCAGACCGATGGCCAGCACCAGGCCCAGCATCGAAAGCGTATTGATGGAGAAGCCGAAGATCGGGAAGAGCATAAAAGTCCCGATCAGCGAAACCGGTACCGCCAGCATCGGAATGAGCGTGGATCGCCAATCCTGCAGGAAGAGATAAACCACAAAGATCACCAGCACGATCGCGATGACCAGAGTCTCGACGATTTCCTTCATGCCTTCCGTAACCGGTTGCGTCTGGTCCAGCGATATGGCGTAGTCGATATCTTCGGGGAAGCTCTGTTTCATCTGCGCCATCAGCTTGCGCACGCCGGCCACGGTTTGAACGGCGTTCGAACCCGGTAACTGGTAGATGGCGAGGATCGCGCTGGGCTTGCCGTTGAGGCGGCCTGCTATGCTATAGCTCTGCGCTCCCAGCTCCGTCCGGGCGACGTCTTTCACGCGCACGGTGCCGCCATTGGGAGCTTCGCGGACCACGATGTCGCCGAATTCCTCCGGCGACGTCAGGCGTCCCTGAGCCAGAACGGCATAGGTGTATTGCTGCTTCGCGGGAGCAGGCTCGCCGCCCACCTGACCGGCCGGGTTCACCGTGTTCTGCGCCTGGATGGCGTTGACAATGTCCGTCACGGTGATGTTCAGCTTCGCGAGCTGATCCGGTTTCACCCACAGCCGCATCGCATACTGTCCCGCTCCGAAAATCTGAGTCTGACCAACGCCGTAAGAGCGCGCGACAGGGTCGTTCAGATTGATGTATGCGTAATTGGCGAGAAACGTCGCGTCGCGGGTGCCGTGCGGCGAGTAGATAGCGACCAGCATCAGCGGAGCGGTGGTCGCCTTCTTGATCGTCACACCGTAAGTATTCACCTCGGGCGGGAGCTGGCCGGCAGCCAGTTGCTCGCGCGACTGCGTCAGGATCAGGTCCATGTTGGGATCTGTCTTGAGATCGAAATCGGTGAACAACGTCGTGCTCGAACTGCCGGTCGCGTTTACCGAATACATGTAGTCCAGATTGTCGACGCCATTGATTTGCTGCTCGATTGGCGTGGCGACCGCCTGTTCCAGAGCTTTCGCGTCCGCGCCGACATAGGTTGCCTGCATCCGGATCTCGGGCGGGGCGATGTTCGGAAACTGTGCCACCGGCAAAGTCACCGTCATGATCACGCCGACGATGACCGTGAGAATGGCGATGACCATCGCCACGATGGGCCGTCTGATGAAGAAATTGGACATGGGTCTTGACTCCTTTCCTTAGCTCGCGTCGTTAACTGGCGGAATGGCTTCGGCTGAACCTGCATGCCTGACCGGAGCTTCTGCTGGCCCTCGACGACGACACGTTCGCCCGGCTTCAGTCCACTGGTGATGACCCACATGGTTCCCACGCGCTCGCCGACCTGAACCTGCCGCGTCGCCACCTTGTTGTCACCACCGACCACCACTACTTCGTAGCCGCCCTGAAGCTCGGTCACCGCTGGTTGCGGAACCAGCAGAGCGCCTTTGTCCTCTCCGGTCACGGCGCGCACCATCGCGTATTGCCCGGGGCGCAGGATGTTGCCGGGATTCGGAAACAGGGCCGTCATCTGGATGGCGCCGGTGCTGGGGTCCACCTGGCGGTCGGCAAAAGAGAACCGGCCGTCCTTGCGGATGCGCGGTTCCGTCGGCCAGGATCAGCTTCAACTGCAGATGATGAAGCGCGTCGGCCCGCGCGAGACTGAGATACTCCTGCTCGCTGACGGTGAAGACCGCTTTGACGGGATCGAGCGTGGATACCGTAGTCACCGCGGGGCTCGAAGGGGCCGACCAGGTTACCGACCTGAACGGTTGCGGCTCCGGCGATCCCGTCGATCAGCGATGTCAGCCTGGTGAAGCCGAGGTTCACCTTTGCCGTTTCGAGAGTGGCCTCGGCTGCTTTCACCGCGGCGCCCGCGGCTTCAATCTGCGCCTTCGAGGTCTCCACCTGGGCCTTGGCCGCGGCTACCTGCGCCACGTTGGATTGATTTGTCTGGACGGAATTATCGAGGTCCTGCCGGGTGACGGCCTGTATCCTCGAAAAGCGGCGTATATTTTTCCTCGTCGAGCTGCGATTTGCGCTGATTCGCCTCAGCGCTCACAAGCTGCGCCTGCGCCTGGACGAGACCCGCCTGAGCCTGCGTCACGTTGCGCCTTCGCTGGGCGAGTTGTCCCGCGGCCTGATCGACAGCGGCTTGAAACGGCCGCGGATCGATCTCGAAGAGTAACTGTCCTTTGTGGACGAAAGAGCCTTCGGCGTAGTCCTGCCGCAGAAGATATCCGGTCACCTCCGCATTGATGGCTGCGTTGACCAGTCCGTTCAGCGTGCCGATCCATTCGTGGCGGACCGGCAGATCGCGCTGCTCGACGGCCGCAACCTGGACCTCGGGCGGCGGTGGCGGCGTGGCCGCGGCCGTGCTCTTTTCCCGGATGATAGTAATTAAGACGATCGCCACAATAACGAACAGGGCTGCGGCGGCGCCGATCTGAATTCTGTGTTTGTTGTTCATTTGTTCCCTCCTTCAGGCGCCGTTCCGCGCGCCGACGGGCTTTTGTGGTTGTCCAGCGTCGCGAGCAAATGTTGATGCTCCACTCCGGTCGCGATGAGTTCAGCGCCGGCGCTTCGCATCTCGGCGAGGAGCTTTTCACCGGCCTGATCGATGAACGTGACCTCTTTAAGGTCGACGATTGCGCGGGCCAGGGGCGCTCGGTCGCGCGCGTATTTCCAGCACGAACGCAACTCATCCACCCAGGGACCCGCGAGGCGCCCGTGCAGGCTCCAACGCTGCCCGTCGGCTGTATCGGAATAACTGACTCGAAACATATCGCAACGCCTTTTCGGGTTCGAAAAAGGCATCCTCGCTGCCGAAAGCTCGCACACTCATTTTCAAGAGCTTCGCGAAATCGGAGGCCGAAATCGCTGCTGGGCTGCCAGGCACTCTGCCGGGATTTCGGTAAGTGCCGAAGGCGATCGGGATTGTGGCGGACATGGTGCCGAAAGTTGTGCCCATAGTTCGGCATCTGCCGGTCGCACACCATCAAAGCGCCACCGGCGAACGGGAAACCCTGATTTTCAGTCGAGTGAAGCGGCAGCAGAAATGCTTTGAACAGCGAGAGGCGTAACAAATGACTGAAACCGCGAAAAATACACAGGACATCAGAAAGGACGCCGCCGATCTTTACTGGCTCGCTTTCCTTTTGACGGGACGCCAGGATATCAGCATCGACATCGCCGCCGATGCTGCCGTCTCCCAGGACGATGCGAATCCGTTCTTCGCGGACTGGATGCGCGGCTGGCAGCGACGGCTCGTGATCGGAAGGGCTCTGACCGCAATCCACGATGAGCTTGCCGATTCGGCGCGCCGGACGCAGATCGCGCGACTGCTCTGGCAGAGTTCGGGCGCGCCGCCGCGCAACTGGTCGCTCAGTCCCGACACGACGAAAGCTGACCTCGAACGAGCTCTGCTCGCGATCGATCTGTTTCCCCGAGCCGCATTGCTCTTACTCGTCTTTGAGCGCATACGAATGGCCGACGCAGCCACTCTGCTGGATGCCGATCCCGGACTATCCGAAAAGGCGCAGGCGATCGGGCTGCGCGAACTGACTGCCAACCTCGCCGACAAGAACTCGCCCGACGGTCCAACGCGGGAACATACCGGTCAAGCGGCTCGCCGAGGCCCGAAGAAGCTCTGTTCCTGGCTGCGAACCACGGCCGTCTGCCATTAGCGTCAGCGCGCCCGTTCTGGAGATGCGAATTCCGAGCTTCTGCATGCGCGACTGCAGCGTCGAGCGTTTCAGCCCCAGACGCGCGGCGGCGCCTTCCGGACCGGCCACTACCCAGTTCGACTTCTCCAGTGCGGCCATGATCTGCTGCCGTTCGGATTCCTCCAGCGCCGAACGCAAGTCCTGACGAGATGCGGCGGAGCGGCTGCGTGGAGCCGGCGTGTCCATTGGGCGTGCTCGATGGCGCGGCCGGCGGGCTGGGCGCGCGCAGGTCGTCGATATGAACGCTCAGAACGGGTCCATTGGTAAGAATGACAGCCCGTTCAATGACGTTCTGAAGCTCGCGGATATTGCCCGGCCACGGATAGCGCGTCAGCGCCGTCATGGTTTCGGCGGGAATGGCGTCGATCGTCTTGCCGAGGCGCCGGCTGAACTGCTGCACAAAGTGGCGGACCAGAAGCGGGATGTCCTCCGGCCGTTCGCGCAACGCCGGGACGCGGACCGGAAATACATTCAGCCGATAATACAGGTCCGAGCGGAACTTGCCCTCGGCGACAAATTGATCCAGGTCGCGGTTCGTCGCTGCGATCAGACGCGCGTCCGATCGCATGGTGCGCGTCGAACCAAGACGTTCGAACTCGCGCTCCTGCAGGACGCGCAGGAGCTTGGGCTGCAGCTCGAGCGGTATATCGCCGATCTCGTCGAGAAAAATCGTGCCGCGATTGGCTAGTTCAAAGCGGCCGATCCGTTGCGAAATTGCGCCGGTAAACGCGCCGCGCTCATGCCCGAACATCTCGCTTTCGAGCAGCCCGGTGGGAATCGCGGCGCAATTCAATTTCACGAAGGCGCCGGATTTGCGAGCGCTGAGATTGTGAACGGCACGCGCGATCAGCTCCTTGCCCGAGCCCGTTTCGCCATAAATCAGTACCGTGGAGTCTGTCGGAGCCACGGTCGCGATCTGATCCAGCACGCGGCCGCAGGCTTTCGCTCCTGCCGATGATTTCTTCGAACTTCCCTTCGCTTCGCAGCTCGTCTTCGAGGTACAGCTTCTCCAGCGTCAGTTTCTGCTTCTGTTCGGAAACTTCGCCATATGCGAGAGCATTTTCGATCGCAAGAGCCAACTGCCGGGCAACCTGAGTCAGGAATGCCAGATCGTCGCTCGAGAAGGCATTCTCACGCTGTGTCGCCGAGCGAAAGCACTCCAACCACTCCGCCGCGGCCCGTCAGCGGAACATGCACGGAGGATCGAATCCCGTGGTCCGCCGCGATCTTCAATCGCTTCAATGTTCTCTCCGGTAAGGATGGCCGGCTCACCGCTTCGAAATACCGCCGCAACCGGGTTGTCGTTCGTCGGGTTCGTAGCCTTCTTCCAGGTCGGCGGGAGCGTTTGGAAAATCGAGGACATAGATCCGAAACCTGCCGTCCTCGGGACTCGGAAGGCCGATTCCAACGCCGTCGCACTGCATTACCCCGCGAATCTGCGCCGAGATTTCGCGCAGAACTTCTCGCAGGTTGAGATGAGACGCGACACGATTGGTGAGGTCGAGCAACAGCTGCAATCGCTCCTGCGCCCTCTGAGAATTCGCGAAGTTAATCGCATCGTCCGTCGCCAGAGCGATCTGGTCGGCTACCAGACTGAAGAACCGAACCTCTTCCGGAGTGTAGGCTCCCGGCTGAACGCTTGCGATGATCAGACTGCCCAGTCTGCGATGCGCTGTTGTCAGCGGGACAGCGCAGAGGGATCGCAGCCCGGCCTCCCGCATGATATTTGATTTGACGCGGAAAACGGGCATCCGTGTCCCAGCTGTCCAGCACGATTGTTTCTTGTGTCCGATATACGTAAGCGGGCAACGTTTCGCCGTCTTCTTCACCAGGCCGGTGCTGCGGCGCCCGGCACACCGGCCCGAAGTGCCAGCGGATCTTGGTCGCCGATTCGAACTGTGCCATGGCGTCGAACTGGATCACCTTCCCGAGCTCGTGCACCAGGATGTCGAACAAATCCTCGGATTCCGTACGGGCGCGGATAGAATTCGAGATCCGCATCAACGCTTCGTATCGCGCAGGCGTGGACTGCTCGAGCCCGGTGACCAATGCGGTTGACATCGAAACCACTCCCTCCTAATTATCTTCGCTCACAGGCGCCTCTCTCCGATGGGCGGGCCGCCGACGTGGCGGGGTCCGCGCCTTGACCCTTAGATGCGAACGACGGGGCAAGGTCGCAACCAAAATGCTGTTGCCTGGGCCGAAGCTGACTGGTTAATCCGCGAGGCGCCCAGGGCAGCATTCACCGGTAGGTCAGGTAACGGTTAGTGATGCTCGTCGCCGCGCTCGGCCTACTCTGGCTGCGGTATTCTCAAGACGATGGATATTGAGAAAATGTTGACCGAATTGCGGCAGGAACGCGACGGGATTGATGAAGCCATCGCGGCGCTCGCACGCCTAGCCGCTGGCCAGGGTAAACGCCGCGGACGGCCGCCCGCTTGGCTGCAGGTTGTCAAAATGCGTGGACGGCCTCCCGGCAGCAAAAACAGGCCGAAAGAATAGTATGTTAGCGCCAGCCGAGAGCTGGGGCGACCATGGTCAGAATTGCCTCCATGACGTGCACATTGTAGGCAACGCCTAATTGATTTGGGACTGTCAGCAATAGCGTGTCGGCCTCTGCGATCGCCTGGTCTTTCCTGAGCTGTTCGATCAGGACATCCGGCTCTGCTGCATAGCTACGGCCGAAGATCGCCCGTGTGTTTTCGTCAAGGAAGCCGATCTGGTCCTCTTCCTGACGTCCTCGTCCGAAATAGGCACGATCACGGTCGTCGATCAACGCGAAGATACTTCGGCTCACCGAAATGCGCGGAGTGCGAGCGTGGCCAGCCTCCTTCCACGCTGCCCGAAACACACGAATCTGGGCGGCTTGTTGTATGTGGAATGGCTCACCGGTCTCATCGAATTTGAGGGTTGAGCTTTGCATGTTCATTCCGAGCTTGGCGGCCCAGGCGGCTGTCGCATTGGTAGCCGCTCCCCACCAGATACGATCACGCAATCCTTCGGAATGCGGCTCGAGACGCAGCAGCCCTGGCGGATTGGGAAACATAGGATGTGGGTTCGGCTGAGCGAAGCCCTTGCCGCGCAGCAGCTCGAGAAATTCTTCGGCGTGCCGGCGGCCCATGGCTGCATCGTCCTCGCCTTCCATCGGGCGGTGGCCAAAATAGCGCCAACCCTCGATCACCTGCTCGGGGGAGCCGCGGCTTATTCCTAACTGCAGACGTCCGCCAGCGATGAGATCCGCAGCGCCAGCGTCCTCGGCCATGTAGTGAGCGTTCTCATAGCGCATGTCGATCACTGCCGTGCCAATTTCAATCCTTCGCGTCTTCACGCCGGCTGCCGCGAGCAGTGGGAAGGGCGAAGCCAGTTGCCGCGCGAAGTGATGAACACGGAAGTATGCTCCGTCCATTCCGAGGCGCTCGGCCTCCACTGCGAGGTCAATGGACTGCAGGAGCGCGTCAGCCCCAGACCGCGTTTGTGACTGCGGTGAAGGTGTCCAATGGCCGAATGATAGGAAACCAATTTTCTTCATGGTGGCTCGCGCGGGGCTCAGCCTAGAGTGTTGAACCGCCTTGCGGCGCGTGAGCTCTCTTGTCTTGCTTCTCCTGATCCTCCAAGCAGTACTCCGCCCAAGGAACAGCTTCCAGGCGAGCCGCCTCGATCTGTTTCCCACACGCGATGCACCTGCCGTACGTCCCGTTTTCAATCCGTTTCAAGGCATCCCGCACTTGGGTCAACGTCCGCGATAAGAGGACATCTTCTTCGAGGACTTCCGACGTGCCTTGAGAGGATGTGGCGTCATCCATAGAATCTCGGACTTCTGCTTCTCCAGAATCGTGCGCGTCGTCTTCCAGGCGTGCTATTTCCTCCACAAGCTCGCGTTCTTTCTTGATCAGCCGCTGTTTGAAGTGTTCGGTATTCATCGCAATTTGAGTATACGATTTGAATCAAGGCTTAAACTAAGCGGCAGCGAGCAGGCTAGACGGCATCGGGCGTTGAGATAGTCTTCGCAATGTACGATAAGTAAATTCATGCATCAGGCAGGCGGGTCCCGGATCGAATCATGACCATACTCATTGGCTTGGACCATTGGAAGGAACAAGGCATCATATCGCCGGAGCAGCACATATTCCTGACCGGCCTCTCGCGCGGAGAACCCTTTTCCCTTTTTCTCGAGCTGAACATTCTCCTCTACGCTGGCATTCTCGCGTTCGTCGCCGGCCTCGGCTGGACCATCAGCACCTGGTCGCAACAACTGGGTGACGTCATCGTGCTGGCCGTCCTCTCCACAATGCTCGCCGTCTGTTTTTGGTACTGCTTCTCCCGCGCGCCCGCCTGGTCCACTCGAGAAACTGCTTCGCCGAGTTTGGTAGTAGGTTATGTGCCCGCACGGCAATCTGTTACATGTTGCCAAGCGCACTACATTAGCTGGTGTCGGAGAATCGGCTCATCCGCACGATCGATTGGCCGGTAATGGCCGATGGCGCCTCGCTGCTGTCTACTTGACGGATCAAGAGATGCGTCAATATCATGCTGGTGGAAGTCTTTGACGAGCCCACGCGCGCTGGATAAGATTTCATATTCTTCTTACTGGAGGACCCATCTTGGCGAACGTCGGTGCGGTTGGGTTGGATTGGCAGGAGCGCATAAATTGGGACCGGCTACGTAAATACCGGCTGGAGCGCGCCCGCGAGCGGATGAAGGCGCACGGCTTGGGCGCGTTGCTGCTCATGTACGACGAGAATGTCCGCTATGTCACCAGCACGTTAACTCCCGGCTGGAACCGCCTAAAGCCCGGCCTGCGCTACGCGCTTCTGTGTGGCGACGATGCTCCGGTGCTGTTCGAGCAGGGTGACATCGGCATGCACATCGCGAAGCATTCGCCGTGGATTCCGAAAGACAATATCCGTTATTCCTATGCCTGGATCAAGGGCGCGGCGGGTCCGGCTTCCACGCAACAGGTAGGGAAATTTACCAACGCGATCAAGCAGGAGATGAAAAAGCGTGGCGTGGACGGCTTGAAACTGGGCGTCGATTTCATCGACATCAACATGATCAAGATCTTCCAGGACTCCAAGATCGATTGGGCCGACGGCATGACGCCCATGATGGAGGCGCGCGCCGTCAAGAATCAGGACGAGCACGAATGCATGCGCATTGTCGGAGCCATCGGGGACGCCGCGCACTGGGAATTCATGAAGTTCCTGAAGCCCGGTCTTACCGAGAACCAACTCACTGCCCACATCATGCAGTTCCTCTACAACATTCCGGGCATGGAGGACGTCGAGGACGTGATCGTGTCCTCGGGACTCAACACCTGGCCCAACTGGCGCAATTTCTCGGATCGAATTATCAAGCCCGGCGACATGGTCTTTATGGATCTTGCCGCGCTCACCTGGAATGGCTACAAATCGTGCTACTACCGGACCTACATGGTGGGCCGCGAGCCGAATCAGGAACAGAAAGATTATTACGCGACCGCGCTGAAGTGGCTCTACGATTCGATCAAAGCCGTGAAGGTGGGCGCCACCACGCGAGACATCGCATCGAAGTGGCCATCCGCCAAGGAAGCCTGGGGCTACGAAGAAGAGGATCAAGCGGCGGCGAATCTGTGGGGCCACGGTCTGGGCTTGGCGCAATACGATCAGCCGGTGATCTCACGCATCTGGTCGCTCGATCACCCCATCGAGATCAAGGAAGGCATGGTCTTCGCGCTCGAGACGCAGCACGGCAAACCATTCGAATGGGGCGTGCGCATTGAGGAAATGCTGATCGTCCACAAAGACAGCGTGGAGATTGTTTCGAACTTTCCGGTGGAGCAGATCACGGTAGTGGATCCGATGCCGGGCTACTCCGATTACGGCAAGCGGCCCGGCAACTGAGCAGTCATGCAGCGATTCGCATTTCCGCTCAGCGCTCCCGAGGCCACGGACGCCGGCCGCTTTGGTCCGAAGGCGGCCAATCTCGCGCGCTTAGCCCAAGCAGGCTTGCCCACTCCCGGCGGCTTCTGCGTGGATGCGGAAGCTTATCGCACTCAAATCCGGGCGCTCGGCCTCGAGGCGGACGCTCGCGGTGTCTTTTCGGCTGTGGAAAGCGCGCAGGCGCGGCGGCATGCGCTTCGGATGAAGCTCGGGCTGCTCGATCAGCCGATAACCCCCCCGATCCTCGATCCGTTGTTGAATGTGTGGCGCCAGCTAAAAGCTCCCGTGGTTGTGCGGTCGTCCGCGCTGGTGGAAGATCGTTTTGGATCCAGTTTCGCGGGCCAGTTTGAAAGCTTCTTGGGCATCGAGAGCGAAGCGGACTTCATCACCGCGATTCGCTCCTGTTGGGGCGCGCTATGGGCCACTCGCGCATTGCGCTACATGGCCACGCATGATATCGATCCCGCCGACACCGCCATGGGCGTCCTGGTTCAGCCGTTGGTTTCGGCGCGAGCATCCGGTGGGGGATTGAGCGAGGCATCTGGGGCGAGCGGAGAGGGCTGCATGATCCTAAGCGCCACCTGGGGTCTCGGTTCCGCTATCGCGCAGGGCGAAGTGACGCCGGATCGTTATGAGCTTTCTCGCGACGGCGCGATCTTGAGCATCTCGCCGGGCCGCAAAGATCATCAAGTCGGATGCATCCATACCCGAGCGGTTCCAGTCGCAATGGTCTCCGAACCGTGCCTTGCCGAGTCACAAGCGAGCGAGCTCGGCAGGCTGCTCCTAAAAGTGGAAGATCTAATGGGCATGCCGGTGGAAATCGAATGGGCTATGGACGATTCAGGATTTAAGTTGCTGCAAGCCCGGCCGCTGCACACGCAGCCAATCACAATCCCCGATGCAACCTGGTTGAATCGTCCGCGATTAAACGGCCATGCCGCTGGTGTTGGTTGGGGCGAGGGTCGCGCTTGCGTGGTGCAGTGTGAGTGCGAGCTATCGCGCGTCGCACCCGGAGACGTTTTGGTGACCAGGGTCGCGGGTCCCGCCTTGAGCCATATTCTCACTCGAGTCGCCGGTGTGGTGGCAGAGCGCGGTGGCAGCACGTCCCACATGGCTTCGCTCGCGCGCGAGCGAGGGATCCCCATGGTGTTGGGAGTGCTCGACGCAACGCTGCGCATTCCCGATGGATCCACCGTCGCCGTGGATGGAGTCGCCGGCGTGGTGCGCTGGATGAGTTGATCGGAGCTGATGTCGACTAAACTTGTTGCCGTCACCGATTCCGTGTTTCCCAATCTCGATCCGGCTCGCGAGGTCCTGTCGAAGATCGGCGCTGAACTGCGCTTGGCGAAGGAGTCCACGCCCGAAGCCATTTTGGAAGTCGCACACCACGCCGACGCGGTGCTTGCTACCTTCGCGAAGGTGACGGCCGATATGATCGCGCAGCTAACGCGCTGCCGAGTGATCTCGCGGTTTGGAATCGGCGTGGACAATGTCGACATCCCGGCGGCCACGAAGGCGGGCATCGTCGTCACCAGGGTTCCGGACTACTGCCTGGACGAAGTTTCCGATCACACCATGGCGTTGCTGCTGGCGTTGGTCCGCAAGATTCCATCGTCGAACGCGCGCACACACGCCGGGGGTTGGGAAATGCGCGCTGTAGTTCCTATTCATCGGCTGCGAGGAACCGTGCTGGGGTTGGTGGCTTTCGGGCAGATCGCGCAGTTGGTGGCACCGAAGGCTCAGGCCTTCGGCATCCGGGTTGTGACTTACGATCCTTATGTGCCAAAGCAAGTGACCGGGCGCGCGGGTGTGGAGCAGGTGGAGTTCGATGAGCTGCTGAAGATCTCCGATTACATTTCCATCCATACCCCGCTGCTGCCGGCCACGCATCACTTATTTAACGCCGATGTTTTCCGGAGGATGAAACCGACGGCGTACCTGATCAATACGGCGCGTGGCCCCATCGTGGATGAAGCGGCTCTTGCGAATGCATTGGACCAGGGGCATCTGGCGGGAGCGGCCTTGGACGTGATGGAGCAAGAGCCTCCGTCGGGGTCGCCTCTCTTTGGACGCACGAACGTCATCCTGACGCCGCATACCAGTTTTTACTCCGAAGAGTCACTGGTCGATTTGCAGACCAAAGCCGCCGAAGAGGTGGTCCGCGTCCTGACCGGGGAAGCGCCACGAAACCCGGTGAATCCCGAATTGCTAAGTCTGGGTTGAAAAGTGATATGGTTGTCTCCCAGTATGCGTAAACATCTAGCACTGTTGATCGGAGTAGCTGTAGTTTTCGCGGCGGGTTTCGTGGCAGGCAACAAGCTGTACCCGGTGCAGGCCAAGGACAAGCCTGGTACGGGCTTCGCAGCGGCGCCGGGCGAAATGGGTGTCCAGGACGTCTTCGGTCCCTATGAAGTGGTGAAGGGCTGGCCGAAGAACATCAGCACGGTGCCGGGAAATGAGAAGTGGACCTGGGGCGCGGGGCAAAGCGTGTACGCAGAAAGCCCGAACCGCATCTTTCTCCTGTTCCGCGGCGAGCTGCCGAACCTTCCGCGGCCCGAGACGAAATTGATTCCCGAGTTCGGCCCGAGTCTGCAGTATCCGATCGGCCGTTTGCCGTGGCGCGACGCAACGGTCGCCGCGCTGCCGGGTGGAGGCGCCAGCGGCCAGGATCCGGACGACGGGCCCAAGCTGTTCAAGGGCACCGTCGGCGTGGATGCCAAGTGGGAGCACTGCCTCACCGTGGTGGATGCCAACGGCAACATCGTCGAGCAATGGACGCAGTGGGACAAGATCTTCAAGCGCCCGCATTTCATCGCCATCAATCCGTACGATCCCGACAAGCACGTCTGGGTAGTGGACGATCACATGCACGCCATTTACAAATTCACCCATGACGGCAAGACACTGGTGCAGACCATCGGCACGCCCACTGTGAAAGGCGCGGATGGAACGCATTTCAACCGGCCCACTTTCATCGCCTGGCTGCCGGACAGCAGCATGTTCGTCGCGGACGGCTACAACGGCACGCGAGTAGCGAAATTCGATAAAGACGGAAAGTTTCTTCTGGACTGGGGCATGAAGGGCACGCCTCCCAACGACGAACGCCCGGGCTACTTCAATAACGTGCATGGTCTGGCGGTCGACCCCCAGACGCGGCGGGTGTTTGTGAACGATCGCGCCAATCACCTCATTCAGGTTTTCGACGACAACGGGAAATACCTATACCAATTCAGCATGGGTGCGGATCCCTCCGATATTCACTTGCTCTACATCGGCGCCGATCGAACTTTGTGGGCCTTTGACCGGGGAACATCCAAGATGGTGAAGTACGACTTGGAGGGACATTTCCTGTATTCCTTCGGCACGTGGGGCGATTTTCCGGGCGGATTCTGGGGTGTTCACGGATTTAGCGTGGACCAGGACGGAAACTTCTACGTCGCGGAAGTCGACAATGGGCGCGTCCAGAAATTCCAGCCCAGGCAAGCTGTCAACTCTGCGTTCTTAGTGGCGAAGCCGGTTTATTCAGCTTGGAAGTAAGCAGCTCACCGAACGGGCACGAACCTCTGCACCCGCTCGCCTTGGAACACTTCGCCCGTATAGATGGTGCCTTTGGAATCCACGGCGATCATATGCAGCCCGAAGAACTGGCCGCCGTTTTCGCCCATGCTTCCCATTTGGCCCACCACTTTGCCGGTCTCGCGATCGAGGAACCAGATGCGGTTATTCGTGAGATCGGAAATATACAATAGCCGCTGCGCTTTATCCGGCGAGAACATTACGCCTCCGGTGGAACCGCCCACGCCCGTCATTGGGGCCAGGACAAATTCCTTCACGAACTTGCCTTGCTTGGTGGTGACATCGATCCGATTCGCCATCCGATCCGCGGCGTAGACCAATCCGTCGTGCGATATGTTCAGTGTGAGGTGTCCCCGGAATTCTTTGGGTTCCGGGCCGCCCGGAGTATAGGCGCGATCCGCGTCGTTGGTGCTCATTTCCGAAAGTGCATGTCCATACGCGCCCCAGCCCCGCTTGAATGCGAACGTGTCCAAGTCGAACACCATCACGCGCCCGCCCAGGTAATTGTCGGCGGCGTAGAGTTCGCGGGCTGGTTCGTCGAGCCGTATCTCTTCGAGCCCTCCCACGATCATCGGCGTCGTTGGCGGATACTTGGCGCGAAAGGCCTTGATCGCTGCCTCGCGAGTTGCTTGCGCTGCAGGATCGGGTTGAGGGCGTCCGCCCGGTGGCGTCAGGAATCCCGCAACTGGTCCAGCGCTGCCGCGGCCCGGAACGTGGGCTGCACTCGGAGCGGCGTTATCTCCCGGCTGTCTCTCCGGCGTGCGCGGCACCTCGGCTACGACTTTGCTCGTCTTCGGATCATACTTGCGGACCGTGTCCTGTCCGATGTAAACGAATCCATTGCTGTCCACCGCCATGCCGTGCCCTTGGGGCGCATCGAAGGAACCGATGACGTTTCCGTTCTTGTCGATGTGGATCATGGCTGGAGGCCGGACGCAGCAATCGGCCAGCGGAGGACTCAGCTCGGCCTCGAGCTCGATGTCGGTGAGATCGTTGGGACGATCCAACACCCACACGTTGTCGTCTTTATCTACGGCCAGGCCGGTAACGCCCCCCATCTTCCACTTGTTCGGCAGGGGTTTGGGCCAGTCCGGATCGAACTTGAACTTAGGCGCGGTTAGCTCTTGAGCTCCAAGCGACAAACACGACACCAGCCAGCCGAGGCTCACCAATACGATCCACGCGCGCCTATCGTTTTGCATGATTCCCTCGCTGTCAAAGCTTCAGCAACTTTAGCAGGTTCCCACCCAAGACCGCTTCCTTTTGCGCGTCAGGAATTTCGGCCTCGAGAATCGCGTCGATGGTGTCCGGCCAGACGTACGGCATGTCCGTTCCATACACCACCTGGGTGGGACCCATTTCAGCCACCAGGTGCCGTATACCTTCCGCGGAGAAAACCATCGAATCGGCCAGGATCTGGTCGTGCAGATATTCGCGCGGATGCTTCTTGTTCACGCATTTGGCGTTGGGGCGGACGTCGCAAGCCACGTCGGTGCGTCCGAAATACGAGGGCAGATAGCCGCCTGCGTGCGCTCCACAGACTTTTAGGCCGGGGAAGCGATCGAGCGTCCCATCGAAGATCATGTGCGTCAGAAACAGTCCCGTCTCTAAAGGGTTTCCGACGACGTTGCCTAAATCGCCCGCGCCCGCGAACGCGTCAGCTTTGGCCACGTTCTCGGCATTGTTGGGATGCATGAATACCATCACTCCCAGCTCCTGCACTTTGGCCCAGAACGGATCGTATTTCGACATCGACAGCGGCTCGCCTGCCACGTGGCCGCCGATCGCGACCCCGCGCATTCCCAATTGCTTCACGGCGTGCTCGGCCTGTTGCGCGGCTAAATCTGGAAATTGCAACGCCGGCGAGGTGAACGCCACCAAGCGGTCGGGATGCGCCGCGCACCATTTCGCCAGACCCTCGTCCTGGACACGAACGATCTTCGCGGCCAAGTCGCGGTCTGCGGCGTACCACCAAAAGGCGTTGACGTCCACCACCTGCACGTCGATGCCGCGCTTATCCAGCTCCTGAATGCGATCCGGTCCCAGAGCTCCGGCTCCGACGCGCCCGTACCGTTCCAGCGGCGTACCCTTCACCACGTCCGCAACCTCGGCGATGCTGGCGTGCGCGTGCACGTCGACTACTTTGACGCGCTTCCCGCCGACGCGTACTTCGCGCCGAGCCACCGGAGAGCCCGCCTGCTGCGCTTGCGCGACCTTCTCTATGAGCCACGGGCCCGTGAGCAGGGTTCCCGCAACGCCCGCTGCGGTAGTCATGAAATCCCTGCGATTTCGCATGCTTTCTTCCTATTGCGGCGCTTGGACCGCGATCGTTATGGCAGTAGGGCTAACATAATCGCCGATGGTGACGACCACCTGATCGTAGCGGACCGGCGATGCGTTGGCAGGCACCACTACGTTGATCTGCAATGTTCCCGCGACTAGGCCAGGAGCGGCTCCGGCATAGAGCACCTTGGCAGGCAGGTTGTCGATGGTAACCGAAACTGGAAGCTCGGGCATGGGGTAGGGTTGAGACGTGAGAAGGCCATCTACACTGGCCGGCATAGTGAGGCCGCCGCCGGTGCCGTAAAGAACCGCCACCGATCCTTGCGTGGCAGGATTCGTTGCGGAGTTGATGCTGAGATCCTGATTGAGAATCGCTCCGGGGCCTCCTCCGGTGGTGTCGAGCGAAAACAGCGCGGGAGATGCCGCTTGCACCGGTACGGTCGTGGATGCCATGGGCTGATTTTGATAGACCACCTGAACTTGCGTAGTGGGTCCCGTTACACCGAACGGAACCACAGCGTTGATCTGGTTGGATGAAACGAATAATAGCGGTGAAGCGATGCCGCCGAAGAGGACCTGCGTGCCGCTTATAGTTTTCGAAAGCGAGTTCCCGTCGAAAGCTCCCGACGTCGCCGAAGTCGGCCCAAGATTCGCGCCGAAAATGGTCACCAACTCGCCGGGCGCTACCGCGCCATCCAGAAAGCTCGCGCTATTCATCACCGAAGAGATGACTGAGCTGGACCCCGACGGCGCGCTGTTCAGTGGTCCATACACCACCACCGCGTTAGAAAACGTTGGGACGTAGACGCGTCCGTTGGCTACCATCGGCGGGGCGAATTTCGCGAGCCCGCCCAGTTGATCCCGGCTGCTGTTCTGGCCGCTATTCCACAGCTCGGTGGCAAGATTCGACGCATCCAGCGCGTGCAGAGTTCCAGGGACTCCGTCGATGTCGTAGTTGCCGGTGGTAAACCAGACGATGCCGTTCGCCGCGCCATTGGCCGAAAGAGAGAGCCCGGCGTAGATGGTAGGAATCTCCGGTACGAACTGAGAAAGGATCGTGGAATTAATTTGACTATTCACGATCTCAAATGCCTTGAGCGCGCCCTGGGGCTCCAACTCGTAGACGACGGGAGCCGCAGCGGGTTTATTCCACAGCGCAATCTGAAATATGCCACCCCCATTCACCTGCACTCCTTGCACTGTGCTGGTGGTGTTGGCGCCCAGATGTCCCATATCGTTGTCCTGTATCAGATAAAGCAATCCTGACTTGCCGCCGCTGAGCAAAAGATCGGTGTTCGCAATCAATATTGTTCCCGCAGATCCGACATCCTGGTCATGAGTGTTCAGGACGCTCCAATCCTCCGGCGTATACCAATCCACCAGTGAGAGACCGGTTCCCGAGAGATGGACCACGGTTTCACCAAAGTTCGCTAGACCATCGAAATCGCCATTCCCCGTGGCGGCGTAAACATCGCCATTCGTGTCCAAGGCGGGCCCTCGCCCGGAGTGCCAGAACGCCGCTTGCCGCCCGTTTGGCGCGCTATTGAAAACAGCCGTCTGCTTGAGCGTCGAAGCGTTATATGCCAGCATCCACCCCTGATAGTTGCCGGTGTCGGCGTGCGATCCAAAAGCAATATACAGCGTCCCGTTCGAAAGCATAAGCCCCGGCCTTTGCAATTGCCAAAAAGCATCGAACGCGATGCTCCCGTTGCTGCTGTTGGCGCCGGTTCCCGCTACCGAAGCCGCAATCTGCTCCGGTCCACCGAACATCTCACTGCCATCCACCAGCGACAGAGCGTGCAGTTGAAATACGGGATTCGAAGCACCGGCCGGAAGCGTGTCGGCGACTACGTACAGCACCTGCGCGCTCGCATCGATCGCGGGCGTGCCCAGGATGCCAATCTCCGGGAGAATGTCCGTGATGTTGAACAAGCCCGAGGGAACCGTCGGACCGAGGTTCACTTGCCAAAGCGGCGTCGCCGATTGCGGATTGTCGGCATTGAAGGCAAATATGCTGTTGCCCATGGTGGCGACATAAACAACGTTGTACTTCGCGCCGCCGATGGTGACGCCGTTCACATACAGGGGCTGCGCGAACACTTGACCATCCACCGGATAGGTGCCTACCTTCCCGAACGTGTTCCAGTTCATCTGCGGAGTGAGGCTGGTCTCCTGCAGGTTGGCGCCCGTCTGCTGATTGTCGTAGTTCACATTCAGCACATTCACCTGTGCGAGCGCGAGGGCGGCAATGCTCAGCCCCAACAAAGTCAGACGAGCACACGAGAGTCGAATGGTTGTTCTCCTTCTGTTCTGTTTTAGCACTAGGGATTATTGGGTGAAGACTGCGGAGGAGGCTGAGCTGGTGTGTCGTCGGTGCTTGGCGCTGCGATCGCCGAGCCGTCTTCGTTGACCGCGACGCGGCGGCGGTGAACCGCCGGAGTGTCTGGATCGGTGGACGAAGCGGATGGCGTGGAGTAGCCGTTGTCGGCTGGCGCCCGAGTGATTCTAGTCGGCGCAACATCGCGATCGCCATTTCCAGACATCGAAGTCCGGCGGTAGCGGACTTCGGCATCCGAATAACGGTGGCGGGCATCGGCGGTGAGATCGACCACGATATTGCGGTCCTGGCCGGGCTGTTGGCCTTCGGGAAGATTGAAATACAACGTGTAGCGCTGGCGAAGACGCGCGAGCGTCTCTTCGAGCGCGGAGGCGTCATTGACGGACATACTGTCGCCGCCGGAATCGCGGGCGATCTCAGACGTGCCAGCCGATTGAGTGTGCGCTCCGCCTCCTCCGCCGGGGTAGCGATTGCCGCCGCCACCGCCGCGGCCGAAGATTATGCCGCCTAGCCCTCCACCAAGACCACCACCGCCGAGACCACCGCCGCCCAATCCTCCTCGTCCACCACCGCGATTGCCATACTGTCCGGCGTCGGGTGCGATCAGCGCGCACATCACCGCATCGGCGTGCGCCAAGGCCCGTCCCACGCCGGCATCGTCGCGGTCGAATTCGGTCTGATCGTCGGTCAGGATGACGATGGCGCGGCGGGCATCGCGGCGGCCCTCGCGCCGGATGTAGTCGGCGGCGTCGAGCATGGCGCGGGTGATATCGGTTCCGCCATTAAAGCGCTCCTGGCGAAGCAGCCGGTCGAATTCGTGCTGCACGTCCTGCGGGTTGCTGTTAAAAGGCAGCCGCACACGCGTGTAGCGATCGAAGACCATGATGCCCATGCGGTCCTCTTTGCCAAGCTGCGTTAGCGCTTGGCCGGACGCATCGGCGATGCGTTGCACGTGCGGCCGCATGCTGGCGCTAACGTCCAGCAGAAAGAGTACATCCACCGGCATGTTTTCGCTCGCGAAATTACGAATCGGCAGCACCTTGCCATCTACGCGGAGGACGAAATCGCCGGCGTGAAGATGTGAGATGGAGCGATTGCTCGCATCCACTACCTGGGCATCGACGCGGACCAGAGACACATCGCTATGGAAAACCAGGTCGTCGTCCCCAGCGAACAGCGCAGTTACCAGGGCAGAGGCGAACAGGAGAAGATAAGCAGCTCGGAACATGCCGGTAGACCAGTAAACAACTACTTGAATGATAACGTACCGGGAGCGGATGGGGTTTCGGATTTCGGCGGCACACTTGCTCCGCCTCTCCTTGACCTCGTACCGTGGAGTTGGATGGCCTCGAAATCTGAGGAAGACTCTCCGCCGCTGTGGCTGTGGCCCAACCTGCTGAGTCTGGATGCTCCCCTGGTGGCCGTGCTGTGGCAGAGCTTCCTCGCCTATCGCTTTTCACTTCCCCTGCGACCGGCCGGACGGCTCGTATTGGGTTTGACCGTTTGGGCGATTTACCTCTTGGACCGGCTCTTAGACGCGCAAAAACCACCGTCGCCGCGGGAGCCCGCCCGTCATCGCTTCTGCCGCCAGCATTCCAAGCTCATGATGGGGCTACTGGCGGTCGTGGTGGCTGCGGACGCTGTGATTGCAATTCTATGGCTGCGGCCCGAGGTTCTGCGCGACGGATTGATCCCGCTGGCCGGCGTGCTGATCTATCTATTGAGCCTCCATATCTCCGGCAGGTCCGTCAAATTTCCAAAGGAAATCGCCGCCGCAAGTCTCTTCACAGCAGGTACTTTTCTCACGGCTTGGGCTGGCCCTCGACGGCCCGGCCTAGCTTGGCCGGCCATGGCCTTCTTCACGCTTTGTTTGGCGAACATCGTCGCGATTGAAGCGTGGGAGTGGCGCGAGCCCAATCCTCCACTTCATCCTTTGACGCGGTGGCTCGAACGCACCTATCTCCTTTGGGTCCCAGCGGCGGTGATCGTCTGCGCTTTCTTGGGCCGCAATCCATGGTACGCGTCGATCGGAGTTAGCTCGGGAGCCTGCGTCGTGCTGTTCTTGATCGGACGGGGACTTCCCTTGGAAGCGCGGCGCGTCCTGGTGGACGGTGTCTTGCTGAGTCCGATCGTATTCTTCATGCTGCGATGAATGCGGATCGCATTGCCCGCAGCTACCGCTGGCTGGAGTATGTAGCGTTTGGGCGCGCGTTGGAGCATGCCCGGTTCGATTTCCTGTCACACGCGGCCGAAGCTCGCCGTGTACTGATTCTCGGCGAAGGCGATGGGCGATTTCTCGCGCGTCTGTTGGGATCGAATTGCCACGCGAGCATCGCCGTCATCGAAACCAGCCCTCGAATGATCGATTTGGCACGACAGCGGGTGCCAGCCGCTGCACGCTCGCGAGTGGAATTTCACCAGGCCGACGCAGTCGCCGGCTGCTTGCCCGAGGGTCCCTTCGACCTTGCCGTTACTCATTTTTTCCTCGACAGCCTGGACTCTCGCGATGCCGAAGCCGTGATCCTCAAGGTGACCGCGATGCTCGCCCCATCTGCCGGCTGGTTAGTGAGCGAATTTCAGGTTCCCAAGGGCCACTTCCGCCGGTTACACGCGCGCTTGTGGCTGGGCGCGATGTACTGGTTCTTCCGTGCGACCACGGGGTTACGCGTTTCCGAGCTCCCGCCTTATCGCGATCTTCTGAAACGGGCCGGGTTCACCGAAGTCGATTACCGCGAACGCAGGCTCGGCTTGATCCGGTCGCAAGTCTGGACGAAGAATCACTAGCTTCGGCTATTTCCAGACGAACCGCGCGAGCTCCCGGTCCTTGTGCACCTGGTCCACGGGAAACACCTGGTTGTGCATCGCCACATAAACGCCTGGCGGCAGCACGCGCGCGGCAAACAAGCTTTCGGTCAGGTTCTGCAATCCGTCGCTGCCCTCGAATCCCAACGGCGTCATCGCTCCGGTGAGCACGATCGGAAACCGCAGGCCGGTCAAATTCTTCTGGAGCAGCAGCCCGGTGTCGACCATGGTGTCGGTCCCGTGCGTGATTACCACCGGCGCGGGGTCCGCCTCCAGCTTTTCGCGCACTGCGCCCAACACCCGTTCGCGATCGGCATCCGTCATCTCCAGGCTGTCTTTGTTCATCAGGTGCGTCACGTCGATCTCGGCGTCCGGCAGCCGCAGCATACGGAAATAACGGTCGATCTTGCTATCGAGGTTTTGCACGTTTCCGGTTTGCTCTGAGTACACCTTCTCGATGGTCCCGCCTGTGGCGATGAGATAGATCCGCTGCATTTCCTAAATGGCCTGCCGCATAAGCTGCTTGAGCGGAATGCGATGTTCCAGAATCAGCTTCTTCACTTCGCTCGGCGAGAGCTTCCGAAAGCGTTCGATCCCGCGGCGTTTCGCCAGCATGCGGGGGATGAGCGGCAGTGCCGTTAGATCGCCCTTCAGCATCGCCAGCGCGGCTTGCAGTTTGCCGCGCAATCCAGGAAATTTGCCCACTTCCCCCTGCCCTGTCATGGCGGCCCAGGCACCCGCGCCCAATCGCATCGCGTAGTAAAAGCCGTTCAGCCACAGCAGGCTCCAGGGGAACAATTTGACGGCCAGCAAAACCCGATTGCGTTCGATCAGCTCGAGACGCCGCGACGACCGCAGACCCAAAGTGGCGCCGCGATGATGCCGCACAATCGCGCCGGGCATGTACAGGCACTTCCATCCGGCAATTCTCGCGCGCAGCCCCAGCTCAGCGTCATCGGCGTAGGCAAAGAAATCCTCGTCGAACCCGGCGATCTTATCCAATCTGATTTCATCTAGCATCGCGCGCCGGTACATGGCTGCGCATCCATCGGGCCATAAAACTTCCTCGACACGATCGTACTGGCCCTGATCCAACTCGCCCGTGCCTCGCCCGCGGTTCTGGCCGTCCGGATAAATCAAGTGCCCAACTTTGTCGATACGCCGCGGATCTTCGTACACCAGGATTTTCGATGCGGCCATCCCCACGTCCGGGCGGCCATCGAAGGCGCTTGCCAAGGCTTCCAGCCAGCCTGGCTCAGACTCGGCGTCGTTATTGAGTAGGGCGACAAACTCGGTGTCGGACGCCGCGAACCCTTGGTTGTTGGCTGCACAGAAACCACGATTTTCGCGATTTAGTACTACGCGGACTAGTGGATCATGCCCCCACTCGCTCGCGACCATCTCAGGCGAACCATCGCTTGAACCGTTATCGACAACCACCACTTCAAACGGCTGGTTTATCTGCTGGCGCTTAAGTGATTGCAAACATGCCTTCAATAAATCGCGGCGATTCCAGTTAACCACGACTACCGAAATAGCCCCTAAGCGGTATCTGCTCACCGACTGTAGTATTATAGCCGTAAGCTAGCAGGCAATTTTGTATGCTTTCTGTAGGCGAAACACTTAGACAAGCGCGCTTGAAACAGAGTCTGGATCTCTGTACATTGGCGGCGCAGACTAAGATCAACGTTAAGTACCTGGAAGCGATCGAGGCGGATGATCGCCAAAGTTTGCCGAGCGGCTTCTTTTACAAAAGCTTCGTTGATCAGTACGCCAGGTCTTTGTCGTTGGACACGCGGGAGATCGATGCGGAAATCGATCGCGTGTTAAGCGCGGACGCCCCTCTTCCGCTACCTAGATACGAAAGCGTCGTATCACATAATGTTTCGCCGATGAAGTCAGCTCGTTTTCATTCCTGGCGTACCTACGCTTCGGCGGCAGTTCTGGTGCTAACGGTGGCGGGCTGCGCAGGAGTTTATACGCTGTGGCGCGATTGGAGATCGACTTTAAGGGTGCAGGCAATGATCGAGAGCGTGCGCTCCCTTGCGAAAACAACAATCGCGCAGGCCAGTTCGTCCAGCAAAAAACCAGTTCAGAAACGAATAGAACGCCCGATGGCCGCTCTTCCTCCGGTCGCTCGGTATGTAAAAGCGGTTGCATCCGAAACACCTGCATTCGAACCTGCGCTGCCCAACAACAAAGTGACGGTCGATCTGCTCGCGCACGAAGCCACCTGGGTGTCGGTTTCCTCAGACGGAAAACCGGTTTTTTCCGGGGTTCTACAGCCAAATCAGAGCAAGACCGTAGGCGGCAAAGAGTCCGCAAAAATGCGCGTGGGTAACGCGGCCGGTATTGAAGTGCGATTGAACGGAAAGTTGCTTGGGCCGCTCGGAGCACGCGGGCAGGTGTTGATCGTGCTATTCACGCCCGATAATTTCCAGGTTTTCTCCCCGCCTAAAGAAAGTGACTGAACCGCGACCGTGAGGAAGCGGCCGCCCCGCGCTTTACTGCGCTTGGCCCATCTTCTCAGTGGCGGCCTGTGCCTCGGACCGCAACATGCGTTTGCGCTGGCGCTCAATGCGCAATAACTGTTGACGGCGGCGGTGTTTGATGGAGTCGTCCACCATCCGCCAGAATTTGCGGAAGTATTGGACAGCCGACGCGATCCCGAAAATCACGACACCCCACATCCACAGCATGGCAAATCCGCTCAGGGCCTGCCAGCGAATGCTCACCAGGATCATGCAAATGGCGACCACTTGCGTAATCATCTTAGTTTTGCCGAGATCGCTGGCCTGGATGGTATAGCCTTCGGCCGCCGCAATGCTCCGCAGGCCGGAAACCGCGAACTCGCGGCCGATAATCAGCACCACCATCCACGCCGGAACTTGCCGGATCTGCACCAGTGAAATTAAGGCGGCCGAAATCAGCAATTTGTCGGCAATGGGGTCCAGCAGCGTCCCGACTGTCGTGATTTGCTTCCAGCGCCGCGCGAGGTACCCATCCAACAGATCGGTGGCGGCGGCGATCAAGAAGATGAATAACGCCAGAAATGCGTTCGAGACTACGACCGCGCCGTGCCATTCAATCCGCAGATTCTGTTCCACCAGCACGGCGACCAGAAATGGAACGAAAAAGATGCGGAGAATGGTAAGCGTATTGGGCAGATTCATGTCAGGGCCGCGTCTTAACGATCTGGAATCCTATTGATGTCAGAATATCACTCGACATATTACTCAACAAGGTACCTGGAGAGCCTCCGCTTGACGGACTCGGGGACTTCCGCTTCCAGTTCGCACACCTCGTCGCGATATTGGCTGGAGAGCACCTTCGCGCGCTCGTGGAGCAGATGGATCAGAGAGCCTTCGCCAGCCGGGATGCGAAACATCTCGCGCGACACTGGATCCAGCGGCAGTGCGTTGTCGATGGCCTCAAGCAGCGCGTCAAATCCCTCGCCGGTGCGGGCCGATACCGGCACGGCTTCGGTGCGAGCGCCGGCTTTCACCTCGCCCAATATGCGCTGCGCCAGGCTGTGGATATCGCCGCCCGCCGGATCGATCTGGTGCACCTCGATCAGATCAGTCTTATTGAGCACCAGAATTTGCCGCGTCTGATCGGCGCCGATATCCGCCAGCACCTCAAACACATGCGCTGTGTGCTGGGGAGCGTTGGGCGAGGAAGCGTCCACCACGTGCAGCAAGACAGCGGCCTCGGTCACCTCCTCGAGCGTTGCGCGGAAAGCTTTCACCAGGGTAGTGGGCAGATTTCGTATGAAGCCCACCGTATCGCTCGCCAGCACCTTGCGCCGCGATGGCAGCGTCAGTTGCCGGACCGTGGGATCGAGAGTGGCGAACATGCGCGCGTCCGCCACCACGGCGGCGCCGGTCAGCCGGTTAAATAGCGTCGACTTTCCGGCATTCGTATAACCAACCAATGCGACGGTCGAAAGCGGAACCGATTGCCGCTGGCGCCGCTGCGTACCGCGTCCACCACGTACGCCCTCGATCTGATCGTTCAGCTTCTTGATACGGCGGTAAATCCCGCGCCGGTCGGTTTCAAGCTGCGTCTCACCAGGGCCGCGGGTGCCGATGCCGCCGCCTTGACGCGTCATCTCGGCACCACGCCCCGCCAAACGCGGCAATAGGTAATTCAGCTGCGCCAGCTCTACCTGCAATTGCCCTTCGCGCGTTCGGGCGCGGCGAGCGAAAATGTCGAGGATCAGCTGCGTGCGGTCCAGAATCTTGCAATCCAGCGCGCGCTCCAGATTCCGAAGCTGCGTGGGGGTGAGTTCGGCGTCGAACAGAACCATGTCGGCATCGTGGAAAGTCACCAAGCGGCGCAACTCATCCAGTTTTCCGGAGCCGATGAGAGTGGCCGAATCGGGCGCCTGTCTGGCTTGAACGATGGTTTCTTCGACGTGCGCACCGGCGGTGCCGGCCAGCGATTTCATCTCCTCGAGCGACTCTTCCAGATCGTTCGCGCTGGGATCGGCGCTCGGTCGCTGGTTGGCGCCGCGGTGCGAGCGGGATTTCAAATCCAGCCCAACCAGAATTGCGCGTTCTTCGGCCACACGTACTTCGTTAGACACCGGCAAACAGGTGTTAGTCCTCGACGGGTTCGGTGGGTGAAGCGTGGCTGCCGGCTGAAGTTCCCGCGGGCACGGCGGCTCCGGAGGAATGCCCGCCCGCCGAAGCATGGAAGGGTTTCGAGACCACGACAGTGGAGATGGCGTGCTTAAAAATGAGCTGCTCCTGATTGTTGGTCTCGAGCACGACGGAATACTTGTCGAAACTCTTGATGCGGCCGGAAAGCTTCACGCCGCTCATTAAATAGATGGTAAGGAAGGTTTTATCCTTCCGCGCGTTGTTCAGAAAAGCTTCCTGAATATTTTGCGCCAGCTTTTCCATGGGCGTCCTTTGGCCGGGTTTGGGCTCGTTATCGTGAATGGTAATCCCTCCCACCGCGACACGGTGATCCAGCTTCATCATAGCGCAGTGACTGGAATTTTACGCGCTTTGCTTCATGGAGGCGTGGACCGGATGGCGCCAAAGCGACCGCTAGAACACAGACCGATTATGGGCCCGGGCTTTGGTTTGAAGCGAAAATCGGGGTTCCACGGTCGCCCGCCCCTCGATCAGCTCGCACGCGTGCTCGCCCACGGCGGGACCATGCTTGAATCCGTGGCCCGAACCCCCTCCCACCAGCCAGACCTTGTCAAGATCGGGATGGCGGTCGATCAGGAAATCGCCGGTGGACGTATTTTCGTATTGGCATACGCGGCTTTCGACCAGCGGCGCGGTCGCGAGCGCCGGAAAGCGTTCGGCTATGAAAGCGCGTGCTTGTGCCAATCCGCGCACCACGCGATCTCCCGAGTCGGGATCGAACTCAGGCCCATGCCGGTCAAACGCCAGCTTAAAGCCCCGGTTTTCCAGGTCGGGAATCGTGTACGCGCAATGGTCGTCCGTAATGTCGGTCCAAGCCGGCATGTGAGGTGGAGAGAAGCTGTCACCTCCCGCGGGCGTCCCGAAGAAAAACACTTCCTGACGTGTGACTCGAATCCGGCCCTCCAAAACCTCGGGGAAAATCTTGGGCAACCAAGGGCCGCAGCAGTAGACGAACAAGTCCGTCGACAAGACACGGCCTGACTCAGTCTTCACCTCGGAGCCCACAGGCGCCCCGGCAGCTTCAGGCGCATATTCCACACCGTTGCGTACGGCTTCTTCCACTACTGCCCGCACCGCTCGCCGTGCCAAGAGCACTCCCGCATGCATTTCATACAGCCCCATTCGCTCCTCTCGGAAGCGCAGCTGCGGGTAGGAGTGTTCCAGCTCAGAAGCTGTCAACTGCTGGTATGGCACATCGCAGTTGTCGAACGCCGCCCGCGTGCTCGCCGCGCGCGGATCGCCGGGCCGAGGAGTCCAGAGAACGCCGGTATTTTGGAATAGCTCCGGCCGCTCCACTTGATCGAACAAGGCCGTCCAAAGCTCGCGCGATCGCATGGCCCACTGCGTATAGATCTCGTCGGCGCCATAGCCCATGCGCAGAATGCGCGATTCTCCGCCGGAACTCGATCGGCTATTGCCTGCGCCATAGGCGTCCAGCAGCGCGACGGTGCGTCCCAAACTCCGCAACCAGAGAGCTGTCCAAGCGCCGAAAGCACCGGCTCCAATTACAACGGCGTCAAACTTGGACTTCATGAACTGGCGCGAAGGTCCTGCAAAACTGAAATCGGGATGTTCAAATTCCCATGATAACCCGTGCCCAGCGAGATCTCCGGCTTGACATCACCGTGGAAGTCCGACCCGCCAGTCACCAACAGATTATGCCTTCGCGCAATCGCTCCGTAGCGCACCATATCCGCTGGACGATGATCGGAATGAAACACTTCAATGCCGCGCAGACCCGCGTCTCGCAATTCGCTGATGAAACTTTCCTCGGCGGCGAGATCGTGGATGCCGAGGCGAATCGGGTGGGCAAGTACCGGTACGCCTCCCGCTTCCAGTACGCGCTTGATCGCGACCGCGACATAGGGCGCGTAACGTTCCACGTAGGTGGGAGCCGATTCGCCTAAGTAGCGCCGAAATGCTTCATCGAAATTGGACGCGTAGCCTTTGTCGATCAAGACGCGCGCGAAATGCGGGCGTCCCGTCAAAGTGCGGCCCAAGCGCTCCACTTCGGCCAGCTCGATCTCCACTCCCTTTTCGCGCAAACTCGCGATCAGCCGCTGATTGCGGTCGCGCCGACCCGTCAGCATCTCTTCAAGCCACGCGCGGAACTCCGCTGGTGGAGGCTGGCGCAGGAAATATCCAAGCAGATGAACCGTGCGTGCTTTTGTGCCCGGAATCCGCGTGCTCAATTCGATCCCGCAAACCAAATCCAATCCGCGGGATTTTGCCTCGGGCAGCGCTTGGTCATAGCCGGCGAATGTGTCGTGATCGGAAATGGCGAGCGCCTCCACGCCGCGCTCCTGAGCCAATTCCACCAGCTCCAGCGGAGTGAAGGTGCCGTCGGATTCGTTGGTGTGACTGTGAAGATCTATCACTTTGCGAGTTTCCTCAGCTCGATCACAGCGCGAGCTTTCTTAGCCGCAGGGCGTTTGCAATCACGGAAACCGAGCTGAAAGTCATCGCGGCGCTCGCGATGATGGGACTGAGCAGTAGTCCGAAGAAAGGATACAGGACACCAGCGGCCAATGGAACTCCGATCACGTTATAGATGAAGGCAAAAAACAAGTTCTGCCGGATATTGCGCATAGTAGCTTTGCTGAGCGCGCGGGCGCGAACGATCCCGCGCAAATCCCCCTTCACCAGTGTAATGGCCGCGCTCTCCATGGCGACATCGGTTCCCGAACCCATGGCGATTCCCACATCCGCGCGCGCTAGAGCCGGAGCGTCGTTGATGCCGTCGCCGGCCATCGCAACGATGCGTCCTTGCGCTTGCAATTTTGCGATGACGTCGGCTTTTCCATCCGGTAACACTTCGGCGTACACCTCATCGATGCCGAGCGTTCGCGCCACTACTTCCGCGGCGGAGCGATTGTCGCCGGTAAGCATGACGATTCGGAGGCCGTCGCGATGCAGTTGATCGATGGCTTCGCGTGCGGAGGGCTTGATCGGATCCGCCAATGCGAGAGTACCGGCCGACTGGCCGTCAATGCTGACGCCGACCACGGTTTGTCCGGACTGGCCGTCGCCATTTTCCGCCCGTCCGATGAAGATTCGACGACCATCGACTACAGCACCTACTCCGCGGCCGGTCTCGGATCGAAAGTCTTCCGCTTTTGCTAAGACAAGGCTTCGATCCAGCGCGCCCGCCACAATCGCCCCCGCCAGTGGATGCTCGCTCAGCTTTTCGACACTTGCCGCCAGTCGCAGAACTTCATCGTTGGTGGCCGAGACTAGCTTCGGTTTGCCCTCGGTGAGCGTTCCCGTTTTATCGACGACCAGCGTGTCAACCTTTTCGAGGGTTTCGAGCGCCTCGGCATTTCGGATCAGAACGCCGGCCCTGGCGCCGCGTCCAGTTCCGACCATGATGGACATCGGCGTGGCCAATCCCAATGCGCACGGACACGCGATGATCAGCACCGCAACCGCGTTGACCAGCGCATAAGCGAGGCGCGGCTGTGGCCCAAAGAACGCCCAGACAGCGAATGTCACGATGGCGACGCCGATCACTACGGGAACGAACCACGCCGATACTTGGTCGGCCAGCCGCTGAATTGGGCGCGCGCGACCGCTGCGCTTCGCTCACCATCTTGACGATGCGCGCCAGCATGGTCTCGGCTCCCACGCGTTCGGCCTGCATGGCGAAGGCGCCCGTGCCATTTACTGTTCCACCGGTTACGCGAGCGCCCGCGGTTTTTTCGGCAGGAATCGGCTCACCGGTAATCATGGATTCGTCCACCGAACTCGATCCGTCGGTCACGATCCCGTCTACTGGGACGCGTTCGCCTGGTCGTACACGCAGGATGTCGCCGGGGTGCACGCGATCGAGCGCGATGTCTTCTTCGATTCCATTGGCACGGATGATCCGCGCAGTCTTCGGAGCCAGGCGGAGCAAGCCCTTGATCGCGCTGCTGGTCTGGCTTCTGGCGCGCAACTCCAGCACTTGTCCGAGCAAAACCAGACACACGATCACCGCCGCTGGTTCGAAATACAGCGCGACTTCGATTCGACCGTGAACGCGCATCTCCGCCGGGAAAATTCCCGGAGCCATCGCCGCAATGAAGCTGTAAGCATAGGCCGTCCCCGCACCCGCGCCGATCAGCGTGAACATGTTGGGACTACGATTCACGATCGAATCCCAAAAGCGGTTGAAGATCGGCCGTCCGGCCCACAGTACGACAACCGTCGCGAGTATGAATTCGACCCACGGCGAGTCGACGCCGGCGAACATCATCCCGAGCAACACGGCCGATGGCGGAACGCTGAGCCAGAAGCGGCGCAGCATGTCCTTATATTCAGGATTGATTTCGTCCACCGAGTCCAACGTGACGCTGACCGGCTCCAGCGCCATTCCGCACTTGGGGCAAGAGCCCGGGCCGATCTGGCGTATCTCGGGATGCATCGGGCATGTGTATTCGACGCCCGGCATTTGCGGAGAGGCAGGCGCGGCTTGAGGGTGCAGATACTTTTCGGGGTCGGCCTGAAACTTAGCCGCGCAGCCCTTCGAGCAGAAGTGATAGGTCTGGCCCTGGTACAGCGCCGACCCCGCGGCCTGCGCCGGATCCACGGTCATACCGCAAACGGGATCGCGCGCCTGAGTGGGCTGAAGAATAGGAAGCATCGCTGCTACTGCTAGGAACGGTTCTCGCGGACGGGCACGCGCTCGTACCGCCGGTGCAGGCTCTGGAACTGGCGCTGATGCAGACCCGCCCGATGCAGCAAGTAGCGGGCGAGCAGTTGCAGGATCGACAATCCGTATACTGAGCTTTGCAAAAACGATGCCGAGGAGGCCTCCACGAAATAACGCGCCGGCACCGGCACCTCGCAAATGCGCATGCCGGAATCGATGAATTGCGCGACAATTTCCTGATCGAACAAGAAATTATCGGAATTTGTCTCGAGATTCACTGCCTCCAGAGCCTCGCGCCGGTAGGCCCGGTATCCGGTGTGATATTCGCTCAAATGCAGGCCGAAAGTCCAATTCTCGAGCACCGTGAGCGCGCGATTGGCAATATATTTCCACCACGGCATGCCTTGCCGCATCGGATTGCCCAGCATGAGGCGCGATCCCAAAACAACGTCGGCTTCATCGCGGTCAATCGGCTCGATGATTTCCGGAAGCAGCTTGGGATCGTATTGATAGTCCGGGTGAACCATCACGATGATGTCCGCGCCCGCCTTGAGCGCCTCGCGATAGCAGGTCTTCTGGTTCGCCCCATAACCGTAGTTGCGATTGTGAACGAAGAGTTCCAGGCCCAGTTCACGCGCGATTTTGACGGTATCGTCGGAACTCCCGTCGTCCACCAGGATCACTTGATCCACCAGCGCGGGTGGAAGGTCGGCGTAGGTGATGCGCAACGTTTTGGCGGCGTTGTAGGCCGGCATCACGACCACGATCTTGCGGTTCTGCGGCATGTCTGCGTGGGAGAACTATCCCCAGTTTACGTCAATCACGGCCGTTTAGCCGGAGGCGCAAATAAACGTTGACCGCGAACGGGTGATTTCCATAATAGGGTTTGATCGAGTCCGGCAAGGAATATGTGCTGAAATTCGCGCCGATGCCGGTTTCGATCTTTTGAAACGTGCCGATGTCGCGCGTGTAGCCGGCCGTGTAGGCGCCGATGCGAAAGGTGCTCCCGGCGGTGCGGTCGAGTTGCTCCTCCAGATCCGGCTGGTTGGCGAACAGCTCGTCTTTATCCACCAGCTCGATCCGGCCCGTGAAGAAATTCTTCCGGCGCCATGGCGCCACGGACTCGAGCAGATACGAATTCAGATTGTGCTGGCTGAAGGTATCGTGATTGCGGCCCCAGATCAGGCTGGTGGCCCAATCCGAACCCTGCATGGGCCTGGCATATTGGATGGACGCGGTAGCGCGGATGACGTCGCCGGGCGACTCTCGTTCGGGCTTGGTCAATCTTCCAGCGGATACCTGCGCCGACCAATTCTTGCTTGGAAAGTACGACAGGCGCGACGACCACGAATTGATCGGGCCGTATTGGATGATCCAGCGATTTTCGCCGGGTTCGGTGCCGTAGAATCCGCTGGCTTCCAGACGAACCTGCTTGTACTTGATGCCGGCGGTAACCACTTCGTCGGCGATGTGCGTCGAATCCTGCCAATGGTGCGAGAGCGGCGCTTGCGGAATTTCGTCGGCCGAAGCGCGATGCGGAAACGCCACGGGGCCGAGCGCCGGATCGCCCACGGGCGCGAAATACAGCTCGAGAATCGTGTTTTCGGCAATCGAATGCGCATAATGCACGCCCAGCGCCATGATGAAATTGTGCGGATGCTGCTCGTCCACCAGCGGCTTGCCATAGGCCGTCTCGCCGGTCTGAAACAGTTCCGGGTAGCTGCGATTCGTGACGGTTGCCGGCTCCAGGCTCAGCATCAAATCAAATCGGAAGCTGCCGCCCCAGAGCGGATGCATGGCGGCGAACATTCCCCAATTGGGCGAGTAGAACTTGTCATGGCCGCGCGGGCCGGTTTGCTGGGTATCCATCACGTAGCCTTCGCCCATCCACATCAAGTTCCAGCCCGCGTGCATCTGCATCAGCATCGGCAGCGAGCCGGATTGCGGATTCTCACTGGTTCCCGAAGCCATGTTCATCAAGTCGCTTGCAGCAGGGTCTGAGGGACCCATTTGCATTTGCATGTGCGACATATCGTGCTCCTGAGCGAGCGCTAGGGGCAAAAACAATACACCAACGAACATAATTCGAAACACACGTCCTCCCTCGGCATGTAAGAATCCGCTTGCTTGCGCGCGCGGCTCGGTAGCGATTACGTGCTTACTGAGCCGCGACCGTAAGGGAGTCGGTAATCAGATACGAAGAAGGAGCGGAATTTTGGCGACTGCGAGGGTTGGCGGATGTAGTTCGGTCGCCGCAGAAAACGACGACTCGATCACGGTTGCTCCAGCTGCGAGCACGTTAAACGCGACGGTCGGCACTGCCGTCGGCCGTAAATCATGCTGCGGTGGAAGCACCTGCGTCTTACTGTGCGAGTGGCACGGCGGCATAGCATGATCCGTCGTCTGCGCCAGGCAGCGCGCAAAACATTGACGCGTTTGCGAGCGCGAGCGCAACCGCAAGAAAATCAAGACTCTAGCCCACGCGCACCGCATGCGCCTTCAGATTAGCATGCATTCGCTACAATGAAGGCTTCACTCTTCTTCCAATGATTCAAACCTTATTCGGCGCCACAGAACAAGAACCGAACCTGCTGGAACGCCTGAAAGCCGGCATTCAAAAGACTCGCGCCGGATTGATGGACCGGTTGGAAGACGCCGTCGCCGGCCGAAAAGAAATCGATGCGGACCTGCTCGACGAGCTGGAGTATGCGCTCATCACCGCCGACATCGGCGTCAATACGGCGACCGAAATACTCGAGAACATCCGGCAGCGGGCGGACCGCAAGCAACTGGCCGACGCCGGCGAAATCAAGCAGCTCATCGCGCGGCATCTGTTAGAGGTGTTGGAAGCCGCCGAGCGCCCCGTGCCTCACGTGGCGGAGCCACCAGCGGTGGTGATCGTGGTGGGGGTCAACGGCTCCGGAAAGACCACCACCATCGGAAAGCTCGCCAACCGCTACAAATCGGAGGGGCGAAGTGTATTGCTGTGCGCCGCCGACACGTTTCGCGCTGCTGCGATCGATCAGTTGCAGGTGTGGGGCACGCGCACGTCCACCGATGTAATCAGGCAATCTCCCGGCGCCGATCCGAGCGCGGTTGTGTTCGACGCGCTGCAGGCGGCCAAAGCCCGCAAAGTGGATTATGTGATCATCGACACCGCCGGCCGTCTGCACAACAAGGCAAATTTGATGTTGGAGCTGGAGAAAATGAGGCGCACGGCCGCCAAAGTGATCCCCTCAGCGCCGCACGAAGTGCTGCTGGTATTGGATGCAACCACCGGGCAGAACGGCTTGGAACAGGCTCGCAAGTTCACCGAGTCGAGCGGTGTGACGGGCCTGGTGCTCACAAAACTGGACGGAACGGCGAAAGGCGGAGTGGTGGTGGCGATCGCACGCGAGTTGAATCTGCCGATCCGCTATGTGGGGGTCGGGGAACAGGCGGGCGATTTGTTGCCGTTCGAGCCGGACAAATTCATAACTTCACTGTTTGAATAATAAGCTTTGAATCAGCTGAGTTGAATCAAAATGAGAAGCCCGCTCATGGACGAAGCGCTGGAACTGGCGCGGCAGGGACTAGGGCGCACCAGCCCGAATCCAACCGTCGGCGCCGTACTGGTGAACGGCGGCGAGATCGTCGGGCGCGGCTTCCACACCTACGCGCAGGCCAAACACGCGGAGGTTCTGGCGCTGGAGGAAGCCGGTGACCAGGCACGCGGAGCCACGCTCTACATCACGCTAGAACCGTGTTCTCATCATGGCCGCACGCCGCCTTGCGCAGACGCTCTGATTCGCGCGGGAGTTTCCCAAGTGATCGCGGCCATGGAGGATCCCAATCCGCAAGTGGCTGGGCAGGGATTCCGCCGATTGCAGGAGGCCGGCGTCACGGTGGAAGTTTCAACCGAATACTCCGAGGACGCAGCCCGGCTGAACGAAGCCTTTATCCACTCCATGCGCACGGGGCTGCCGCTCGTGACCTTGAAGGCTGCGCTTACCCTGGATGGCAAAATCGCAGCGCCGGAAGATAACACTGGATGGATCACGAGCGAACGTGCCCGCGCCCACGTTCAAGAGATCCGGCACAACGCCGACGCCATTCTGACTGGCATCGGAACGGTGCTGGCCGACGACTGCCTGCTCACGGATCGTACCGGACGGGAGCGCAGCCGTCCGCTGCTGCGGATCGTTGCCGACTCCACGCTGCGCATTCCTCTTGACTCGCGCATGGTGGCAAGCGCCAACCATGACTTGGCGGTGATCACCACCTCAGCCGCCTCCGACGAACGACGCCGCGCTCTGGAATATCGCGGAGTGCGCGTGCTGGTGTTCGACGGCCCGGGCGGCCGCGCGGATCTAACCAAGCTTCCGGCGTTTCTTGCGGGTGAGCAGTATCGATCCCTCATGATCGAATCCGGTAGCAAGTTGAATTGGGCGGCGCTGGAAGCACGGATCGTCGACAAGATCTTCTTCTATTACGCGCCGAAAATCCTGGGCGGCCTTCTGTCTCTCCCGGTCGCGGGCGGAGCCGGCCGGTTGCGGCGCAACGACGCCATCCAGTTTCACAATGTGCGGCTGCTTTCCATCCCGCCCGACGAATTCGTGGTGGAAGCGTGGGTTGATAAATAGTCCGACAAATAGATGTTCACTGGAATCATTGAAGAAGTGGGTGTGGTTGAAGCCGCCGGGTCTCGGATGCGCCTGCAATGTCTCAAAGTCCTCGAAGATATCAAAGAAGGCGCCAGCATTGCGGTGAACGGCGTCTGCCTCACGGCCGTAAAAATCCAGCCGGACGGATTCTGGTGCGACTTGTCGCCCGAAACCCTCGCCCGCACCAACCTCGGCGCGTTGCGTGCAGGCTCGCTCGTGAATCTGGAACGTCCCGCAGCCGTGGGCGACAGGCTGAGCGGCCATATCGTGCAAGGACATGTGGATGGCACGGCCGAATTTCTGGCGCTGGAACCCCTGCCCGAGGGGAATTGGTGGCTAACTGTGCGGATACCCCGGGAGCTTGACCGCTATTTGATCCCCAAGGGGTCGGTCACGCTAGATGGCGTGAGCCTGACCGTTGCCGTCCTGGAGGGCGATGTCGCCGCTATCGCTATCATTCCCCACACCTACCAAAATACGGTCATGCGGGAGTACCGGGCCGGCTCAGGGGTGAATTTGGAAGTGGACTTGATTGGCAAGTACGTAGAAAAGTTGCTGATAGTGAGATAGAATTCGGTATCCGACGGCCTAGGAGCCGCGTCAAAGACTTAGTGAGTATGTTGAGGAGTTTCCATATGCGCGCCATGCAAATCGCGTTTCTATCGCTGGTTTTCGCTGCCGGTACCTGCTTTGCCCAAAGAGGCGGGGGTGGACACGGTGGCGGCGGTGGTGGTGGACATGTCGGCGGTGGCGGCGGTGGACGTGCCGTCGGTGGCGGTGGAGTCCGAAGCGGCGCGGCTGGCGGATACCGTGGCGGTTATGGCGGGGGTTACGGCCGGGGCGGCTACGGCGGATATCGCGGTGGTTACGGTTACGGGTATGGCCGCGGCTGGGGCTACGGTGGGTACGGCGTAGGATTCGGATTTGGATTCGGTTATCCGTGGTATGGCGGCTATTACGGCGGCTATCCGTACTACCCCTACGCATACGGCGGGGGTGGATACTATTCGATCCCTATTATTCGGACCCGTACTACTCCGATCCGAATGCTTACGGACCGCCTCCGCAACAGCAGCAGTATGGCGCTCCGCAATACGGCGCTCCGCAGTACGGCCCGCAGCAATACCCTGCGCCCTACGGACCGCAGCAACAGCAGCAATACGGTCCGCCGCCGACGCAACAGCAGCAGCCCTACGCACCGTCGCCTTACGCGCCGCGACAACAGCAGGCTCCTCCGCCTCCGCAGCCAGAACTCGGCTCCTAGCAATGCACCGGGGACTCCGCAAGCCAGCAGCAATTACGCTCCTGGCGGCCAATGGCAACGCTTCGGCCAAGTCGTCGTTTCGCAATAAGACCGGCGTTCCGCTGAGAATATCCCAAATCATGCTGCACGTATAGGACGTGCGATTCCGAGTAATTCTCTGCTGTACGCTGGCCTTCCTGGTGTCCGCCAACGCCTCCGTAATCGTTCAATTGAAGGTTGTGGACGGCGATGGCGCAGTGTATCGAACCGGTACGCGGGCCACGCACGGCCTCACCGTGCTGGTAACCGACGAAACCGGCAAACCCGTTGATCTGGCAGCGGTTAGCTTCCGCCTTCCGGATGAGGGCGCAAGCGGCACATTCAACTCTGGCCTACGCACCGAGATCGTCACCACCGGATCGGATGGGCGTGCCACGGTGTGGGGGATGCAATGGAATAAGACGGCTGGCCCGGTGGAGATTCGCGTCACCGCGATCAAGGAGCAGGCCCGCGCGGGCATCATCAGCACGCAATACCTGAGCGACGCGGTAGCCACTAAATCCGGCGGCGAAGGCGTCTTTACAACGCCGCACGGGGGGCACAAGTGGCTATGGGTGGCCGGCGTGATCGTCGTTGGGGTAGTCGGCGGCGGCGCAGCGTACTTTCTTCTGAACAAATCGAAGCCGCCCTCGAACACCAGTACATCGGGGGTTACGGTGGGCAGCCCAAGCGTGATCGTGGGGCAGCCGTAATGAAGCTACTTCTGGCGATAACCTTGATCGCCTTGTCGATGATCGCGAGCGCGGCCGCGCAATCAGGTATCCGCCCTCCCCAGTTGGGCTTCGCCGGCAATGCCGACGGTACACTGCGGCCGGTGTATGGAGTGGCGGGCAATTTCATTCTTGGCTCGTCAGTCGCGGGAAAAGTCACTTCCCAAGCGTTCTCCGGTTCGTTGGGACTTCTGAAAACCGAGTCAACGCTAGCGGCTTTTGACGGACAAGGGAAAATGCTGGCGACGATCGAGGCATCGCCGGGGCCGGCGTTGTTCGCGTTTTCGCCCGACGGCCTCGCAGCGCTCGCGTATGTCCCAAGCGGCAACACGCTAGTGGAATGGAAAGCCGGTCAGCTAGTAACAATGCCGTTTCATACTGAGGCGGGCACAGCGCTTGCCGTCGCCTTATCGAATGCGTTGGAAGTGTCCCTGATCGTTCAGCGTGAAGACGTAATCTGGGAAGTCCGATCGGCTTCACAAAAAGCGCTGGTAGGCGTGACCGCGCCGGTGCTGGCACTTGCGTCGGGCGAGCTGGTCTATAGCGATGCCAAAGGAATCGTATTGCGAAATCCGGACGGTTCCGAGGTTCACATCACCGCACGGCTGCCTGCAAAGTTTTCCTTGCAGCAGATGGATACCGAGTGGGTGCAGCTCAGCGATTTGGCGACGCCCAGGCGTTTTGCGGTCCGCGTGGTGCCGGGCCGCGAAAGCTTCTATCAGTTGCCTCAGGCCAAGGTGCGCGAGGTCCGGCGGTGATTCCGCGCGCCCTTGTTCTGGCTACGTTGCTCGCTGCACTGTTGCCCCTTTCCGCGCTGGCGCAGCTACAGATCTTCGAACTTATCGGGACAACTGAGACGCCAGTGGTGGGCACGCTGGTGAACATCGGCACGGCCGCGCCCGGCGACACGGTCGAGACGCGATTTTATGTGCGCAACACCGGCGATGGTCCGGCGCTACTTCAAACGATTTCGCTGGCTGGCGCCGGCTTTACAATCCAATCCGCCCCTTCGCTTCCTTACACTCTCTCGCCATACGTCGGCCCGGCATCGGAGGCCGAAATAGACATCGACTTCAGCCCCACGATCATCGCGTCGTACAGCGCGAACCTGCTCATCAACACCATGAACTTTGTCCTTCAGGGCACGGCTTTGCCCGCGGCGCTGGTGACGGTAGGGAGCAGCACTACGCCGCTCAGCGCCGGCGCGACGGTGAATTTCGGATCCGTGGACGTCGGATCCAAACAGATACAAGGCTTCGTTCTAACCAATCCAGGCACTGCCACGATCAACGTCGGCATTCTGGCCGTAGCTGGCGCGGGTTTTGCGGGACCCATCGGCCTCACAGCGCCGGTGCAACTTGTCCCGGGGCAAACGGCCTCGTTTCAGGTATCGTTCACACCGCAATCCGGTACGCTCGCGCAGGGCGTGCTGACGGTAGACACGCGCACGTTCAATCTCACTGGCCAAGGGCTCAGTGCGCCGCTGCCGGCCGCCTCCATCGTCTTGCTCCCCACCGTTGGCGCTAGCGGCCAACAGGACCAAGTCTCCATTTCGCTTGCCTCTGCTTCCAAAGTGAGCGGCACCGGCACGCTAACGCTGGCGTTTCAATCCAGCGTCACAGGCGTTAACGACGACCCCGCGATTCAGTTTCTGTCCGGACCGCTGCGGGTAGCCACGGTTAGCGTTTCCCCCGGGGACACCACCGCCACCATCGGCGGCCAACCGAGCATGGCGTTCCAAACCGGAGCGACGGCCGGGACCATCACGTTCACACTCGCGCTGAATGAGAGTGGAACCCAGCAAGCCACGCTGACCATTCCTCCCTCCGCGATCAACCTCGCCGACGATACCTTTTCGGCCGTCCGGCTCTTCGGCTCACTCAATGTCTCGTTCGGAGGCATCGACAACACCTACTCGGCATCCCAAGTCGCGTTCATGTTCTATGACCTAACGGGAAAGGTGCTGCCACAAGGTGCGATCACCGTCGACGCCGCCACTGCCTTTCAGCAGTATTTCAGTACCACGCAAGCCGGGGGAACGTTCCAGGTGCTGGCCGAGTTTCCCGTGACCGGAAGTACAACGCTGATCGGAGCGGTGACGGCCCAGATCACCAATTCGCAGGGCGCGAGCACTACCCTACAGATCCCCTTCGTCAACTGACGGGTAGGTCAGTTATGCTGCAAGCATGTTGCTTGCCAGCGTGGTGGAGACTTCGCGACGCGTCGCCGATACCAGCAAGCGCCTGGAGAAGATCGGGCTTCTTGCCGCGCTTGCTCCGGCAGGTTAGTCCAGAGGAAATCGAAATCGTGGTGCAGTTCCTGGCTGGACAAACTCGCCAGGGGCGCATTGGCATTGGTTACGCCGCGGTGCGCGACGCCCGCAGCTCGCCGGCATCGAATCCGACCCTGGAAGTGCTGGAGGTCGACCGGATTCTCCAGGCCATCACCGAGGTTAGCGGCACCGGATCCCAACGGCGCAGGCTGGAATTGCTGCAATTCATGTTCTCGCGCGCCACCGAGGCCGAGCAGCAGTTCCTCACCGGATTGCTGATGGGTGAGCTGCGCCAAGGCGCGCTGGAAGGAATCATGGTGGAGGCCGTGGCGAAAGCTTCCGGCATTTCGTCGGAACGCGTTCGGCGGGCCGCCATGATGGCGGGCGACATCGCGCGAGTGGCCCATGCCGCAATCGAGCAGGGCGATGCGGGGTTGTCACAATACGAGATCCAAATGTTCCGGCCCATCCAGCCGATGCTCGCGCAGTCGGCCGATGACATCCCAGAAGCCCTGGCCTGTATCGGAGAAGCCGCCCTCGAATACAAAATGGACGGGGCGCGCGTGCAGGTCCACAAATCAGGCGACGACGTGGTGGTGTACTCGCGGAGTTTGAAGGACGTCACGCCAGCCGTGCCGGAAGTGGTGGAACTGGCGCGCGCGCTCCCCGCCAAGGACCTGATCCTCGACGGCGAAGTGATCAGCCTCATGCCGGGCGGGCGGCCGCAGCCATTTCAGATCACGATGCGGCGTTTCGGACGCAAGCTGGATGTCGAACGTATGCGCCAGGAGCTGCCCATGACGCCGTTTTGGTTCGATCTGCTCTAGCTTGAATGGCGCCCCGCTCTTGGACGAGGCCCAAGCCCAACGCTTCGCGGCGCTTTCGGAGCTGGCGCCCGGCTCTCTGATCCCGCACATGGTCACCGGGGATGCGGCGGCCGGCGATGAATTCATGGAGCAGGCGCTCGCGCAAGGCCACGAAGGAATCATGGCCAAGGCGATCGGCGCCAAATACGCCGCCGGAGCGCGCGGCCAAAGCTGGGTGAAAGTGAAACGCGCCCGGACGCTGGATCTGGTGATCCTGGCGGCCGAGTGGGGTAACGGGCGGCGCAAGGGATGGCTCAGCAACTTGCATCTGGGAGCGCGCGACACGGTAAAGGGCGGCTTCGCGATGCTCGGCAAGACGTTCAAGGGACTCACCGATGAAATGCTCGAGTGGCAAACGCAGGAACTGCTGAAGATCGAGATCGGCCGCGACAGCTATACCGTGCATGTGGAGCCGAAGCTGGTGGTCGAGATTGCGTTCAACGAAATTCAGGTCAGCCCTCGCTATGTGAGCGGCTTGGCTTTGCGTTTTGCCCGGGTGAAGCGCTATCGCCCGGACAAGACCGCCGCCGAGGCCGATACCTTCGAGATGGTGCAACATTTGTCAGGGATCAAAGATGTCGTTAGCTAAGCCGGTTGCGCTGACGATTGCCGGATCGGACCCGAGCGGCGGAGCGGGAATCCAGGCCGATCTCAAGACCTTTCATCAATTCGGCGTCTATGGGGAGGCCGTGATCACGCTGATCACCGTGCAGAACACGCGCGGCGTCGAGCGGGTCGAATATCTCGCGCCCGATTTGGTGGCCGATCAGATTCGCGCCGTCATTGGCAGATATTCCGCCCGCGGCAGCGAAGACCGGGGCGCTGGGCAATCGCGGCATCATCGAGGCAGTTGCGAGACTCGCCGCCGCCTTTCCATTTCCACTGGTGGTGGACCCGGTGATATCGAGCAAACACGGCGCCGCGTTACTCGAGGCCGACGCCATTGACGCGCTGAAGACCCAGCTGCTGCCTCACACATTTCTGCTGACTCCAAACCTGGAAGAAGCCGCGCTACTGACGGGCGCAGAGGTTCGTAATACGGTCGGCATGCGAAAAGCAGCCGAGAAACTGGTCGCGCTTGGGACCGCGCGCCGTGCTCATCAAAGGCGGGCATCTCGAGGACGGCGATGCCACCGACGTTTTGTTGCACCAGGGCGAGTTCCAGGAGTTCACTTCGCCTCGCATCGCAACGCGCAACACCCATGGAACTGGCTGCACGTTGTCCGCGGCGATCACGGCCGGGCTGGCTTCGGGCTATGATCTTCCGGAATCGGTGGAAAGAGCAAAACGTTACGTCACTGCGGCGATCCGTGGCAACCCCCAGTTGGGCGGCGGCTCGGGGCCTTTGGATTACCACGCTCTATTTATCGAGTCGGGCTGCTTGGGCTGCGGCGGCAATATGAACGAGGTCTCGCCAGGCCGCAGGAGTTTCAGGCTTTTGCGAATCTCCAGCTCTTGCTCGGAGGTGCTGCTTTCGAGCTTCTTGATGCGCTCGCGCCGATAGTCGTTCTCGCGCTGAAGATTGGCGTTTTCTTCTTCCAGCTTGCGAATCTCGGTCCACCTGTCCTTGAGAGCGGGAATGCCTTGCGGGCTGCGCAGCTCTACCAGGCCGTAAGCCCCGATCAATGCGCAAGCGATCAGAAGAATGGCGCGGCGAACTGAGTTATTCATTCGATCCGTTGTTAGTCCTTACATTCGTTTATAATCCTCTTTTGCAAAAAGATCCAGAGCGACAGCGAAAAAAATTGCAATGACCGACAAAATTGTTGTGCTCAGCACGTGCGGATCGCCCGAAGAAGCCAAGCGACTGGCGCACGCGCTGGTCGAGAAAAGGCTGGCGGCTTGCGTAAGCTTGGTCCCGGGCGTACGCAGTGTATATCGCTGGCGGAACGAACTGGGGAAGGACGCGATCGTAGAAGAGGAGGAGGTGCTGCTGGTGATCAAGACCAGCCGGCTGCTTCTCGAGGATCTGCAAAGCGAGATCGAGCGGTTGCATTCCTACGAGGTGCCGGAAGTAATCGCCATGCAAGTGGTGGGTGGGGCGGAACGCTATCTGGCCTGGCTTGACCGCGAACTGGCTCACAAGCCGAGCCTGTAGCCGGGCGCGGTGAAGCCCGCTAGACCACGATCCCTGATCCTCTATTGGGCTTCCGGCGGCGGCCGATGAGCCAACCCGCCAGTCCGCCGATAACAAGGCCCGCACCGCCGGCGTACCAGAGCGCCCGCGTCAGTTCCGCCATCAAGCGTGTTTGTGAACACGTTCGATGACAGGTGCAAGTTTACGATCTTCCACTCGCCGCCCGATTTCGCCGCCGTCGCGCTCCACCGCGAGTTCAGCTTGAACGGGCCGCGGACGATGGGAAAGAACTCGTCTTCCATGCTGCCGTCGGCCAGGGCCACATCGGCGCCGGACCCAACGAAGCGGGCATGAGCGCCGAGCTTCGCGTGGGTGGTGTATTTGGTGATGAACCGCCCTGGATCCTTCACCATCCGCCGATAATAGGCGCGAATATCGTCGTGGCCGCGCGAGATCTCGGCGTTCCACCAAGTCACCGTGCAGTCCGGACGCATCTGCGCGAGGATGCCATCGATGTCCTGCGCGTTGATGGCCTTTTCTACTTCGTTCAGAATCCTCAGAAGAGCCTGACGATCTGCCTGGTGCAAATCGTTTTGTGCCGTCATCGGCAGCGGCCGCAGCAGAACTGCTAACGCGAGAGCGTACCACAGTGCAGATGAAGTCCGCATAAGCGCTTCCAATGTTAGTACAACTGAGATTGGTTCGCATGCCAAGCCTTGTACCAGTTGAAGCCGCGGTTTCAAGGACTGTTGCGCCCGCTGGTGGCGCGGCTCGCCGCGTGCCGGCATCACGGCGAATCAGGTCACCATTGCGACCTGCGTGGCGTCCATGATCCTGGGCGCCGGTCTCGCGCTCGAACACCGCGGCTGGATCCTGCTTCCCGTATTTCTATTCGTGAGGATGGCGCTGAATGCGATGGACGGGATGCTGGCGCGGGAACATGGTCAGCAATCACGATTGGGCGCGGTGCTGAATGAACTCACGGATGTGATCTCCGACGCGGCGCTCACGCTGCCCTTCGCCACGCTGCCGGGATGGAATCCGTCTCTGGGTTGCCGGCGCGATCTTTTTCGCCGCGCTCACGGAGATGGCGGGTATACTGGGACTACGATCGGAAGCACGCGCCGCTACGATGGTCCATTTGGAAAGAGCGATCGCGCGCTGGCGCTGGGGGTGCTCGGCGCATGGCTGGCGTTGGGCTGGCCGGTGAGCGCGTGGGTGAGGCAAGCGGCGCCGGCGGTTTGGATTCTACTGTGCTGCGTGACCATCGTTCAGCGTGTGCGGCGGGCGCTAGGATAGAAAGGATGGATCGGTGCAGCCGCCGTTCGCAGCGTTCTCTCTCGCGGGTTCCCGAGGAGTGCTTCTTCCGGACGCACGACGGCGTAAAGATTTCTTTCGTCATTGGCCGGGACGGTGGGACATCGCGCCGTCGTGCTGCATTCATCGCGGTCATGAGCATTCGGGCCGCATGGCGCATATGGTAGACGAATTGGATTTGCCGGAGATGTCCTTCTTCGCCTGGGACGCGCGGGCGCACGGTCGTTCCGAAGGCGAACAGGGCTCGACAACCACGATGGCGACGTTCGTCCAGGATCTGGACGAATTCGTGCGTCACATGAGGGACTGAGTTCGGCATCGCGGAAGAGAACATCGCCGTGGTCGCGCAAAGCGTGGGCGCAGTGATCGCGGCCGCTTGGGTTCACGATTATGCGCCGCCGATCCGCTGCCTGGTGCTGGCGGCGCCGGCATTCCAGGTGAAGTTGTACGTCCCGTTCGCGCGCCTGGGGCTTGGGCATTTGGCACAAGCTGGCGGGCGATTTCTACGTGAAATCGTACGTGCAAGGGCCGCGCACTGACGCACGACCCGGAGCGAATCGCGTGCTACCACACCGATCCTCTCATCAAGCTGCGGATTTCAGCGCGCGTGCTGCTGCATCTGTACAAAATGTCGGAGCGGCTGGTAGCCGACGCCGCGGCGATTCGCGTGCCCACGCAGATTTTGTTGTCCGGCTCCGATTGGGTGATCCACAACCGGCCGCCGCGCCGCTTTTTCGACCGCGCTGAACACGGATGAGAAAGAGATTCACAGCTTCGAAGGATTCTTCCACGACACGCTCGGCGAAAAGGACCGGCATTTGCCCATCGCCAAGATGCGAGCATTTCTTGATCGTCAGTTCGCCCGGCCCGTCATGCGGCCGAGCCTGGAACATGCGGATCGCGGCGGATTCACCAAGGCCGAATACGACGGCCTGCTGCGGCCGCTGCCGCCGTGGTCGCTGAAAGGGTTTCGTTCGCGCTCACGAAGCTGTTTTTGCGAACCATCGGGCGGCTTTCGGATGGAATCCGCCTCGGCATGCGATACGGGCTTTGATTCCGGAAGCTCACTCGATTACGTCTATCGCAACCGGCCGTCCGGCATCACGCCGCTCGGAACACTGATCGATTGGTTCTATCTGAATTCGCCAGGCTGGACGGGAATCCGCGTTCGGAAGCAGCTCATCCAGGAACTGATCGGCCTGGCGATGAACCGTGCGCGGGATGCCGGACGCCCGGTGCGTATCGTCGATGTCGCCGCCGGGCATGGGCGCTATGTGTTGGAGGCGATCGCGCTATCAGGCGTCACGCCGGACGACGTTCTGCTGCGCGATTTCGACCGGCAAAATGTCGAGCTGGGGCGGCGGCTGATGGCCGAAAAGGGACTGCGCGGACGGTTCGAGCAGGGCGACGCTTTCGATCGAGCATGCGCTTGCCGCGCTCCAACCCAAGCCGACCATCGGCATCGTTTCGGGATTCTTCGAGCTCTTTCCCGAAAACGATCGAGTGCGCGCAACGCTGGCCGGATTGGCGGGCGCCATGGAACCCGGCGGATATCTGATTTACACCGGCCAGCCGTGGCATCCCCAGATCGAGTTCATCGCGCGAACTCTCTCCAGCCATCGCGAAGGCGCGCCGTGGGTGATGCGCCGGCGCACCCAGGAAGAACTGGACGAACTGGTGCGGATGGCCGGATTCCGCAAGCTGGAGCAGCGCATCGACCCGGAGGGCCTTTTCACGGTCACTCTCGCGGAAAGGGTCGGATGAGTGACCGGCCGTGGCTTCGAGCGCTGGCCTGGCTCGTGTTCCTGGGACCGTTCTTCTTTCTGACTTACAACTTTGCCAATGCCGCTGCGAGCCAGCGCGCGCACGTCGCCGTGCTGATGTTTCCGTGGGAACGGTACATTCCATTCCTCGCGTGGACGATCCTGCCGTACTGGTCCTCTGATCTGCTCTACGCGCTGTCCCTCGCGATCTGCCGCACCCGCGACGAACTCGATCTGCACGGAAAGCGCCTGCTGGCGATCCAGGTTTTCTCGATCGCGTGCTTTCTGGCGTTCCCGCTGCGTTGTGCGTTCGAACGGCCGTCCGTGAGTGGATGGGAGGGCGATCTTTTTGCCGCTCTGCGCAGCTTCGACCAGCCGTTTAATCAGGCGCCGTCGCTGCATGTCGGCCTGGCGGTGATCCTGTGGATGCGATTTCGCGCGCACACCAGCGGAGCAACTGCGAATCGCGCTGGCTGCGTGGTTCCTCCTGGTGGCCGCATCCACGCTGACCACCCATCAGCATCAGTTCATCGACGTGCCCACTGGGCGCGTGGGCGGGACTCTTGGTGATGGCGGCTCTGCCGGAGCGGCGCGTGGCCCGTCCGCAGCTCCGGCTTACGCTGTCGTATCTGGCGGGAGCTGGCGCTTGCACCGCCGCCGCGTTCATATTGCGCGGCTTCGGCTGGGCTCTGCTGTGGCCCGGTTTCGCGTTCTCCATGGTCGCGGCGGCGTATTGGACGGGCGACTCGGCCTGGCTCGGGAAACGCAACTGGACTGCGGCATTGCTCATGCTGCCTTACACGGCCGCCGCATGGATCAATTCGAGGCTATGGACGCGGGGCCAGCCGGCCAAGAACCACCTGATGGACGCCGTGTGGATCGGGCGTGCGCCTTCACCACTGGATCGCGATGGGATGAACTCGGTGGTGGTTCTGGCGCCGGAATTGTCGATTCGCGGAGACACGCACGTCGCCATGCTAGACCTGTTGCCGCCGACCGAGGAACAGTTGGAAGCTGCGGCGCGTGCCATTATGAGACTCGCCGGCCGTAGGCCGACGCTGGTGTGCTGCGCGCTTGGCTACTCGCGCAGCGCGATTGCCTCGGCGGCTTGGCTGATAGCGGCCGGACACGCGGCCAATACGGACGATGCGCTCGATCAGGTTCGAAGGGCCCGGCCACGGGTGGTCATCGGACCGAAGTTCAAGCTTCGTCTCGAGCAATGGGCGGAGCGGCGGAATGAAAATGCCGGATCGAGATCGCGCTGATGTTGCCAGGCATGCTTCGCTGGCTCGTATGATCGCCGGGTTCATCGAATGGCTGATGATTGTTTCGGTGCGCCTCCTGGCGGGTGCTCAGGCCAGATGGCAGGGTCGCGCCTGCTCGTCCGGCCAGTGCATTTACGTCGCGAATCACTCGAGCCACCTGGATGTCGTGCTCCTCTTTTCAACCCTGCCCTCACGTCTCCGGCGCAGAACGCGGCCCGTGGCCGCCGCGGACTATTGGATGGCGGGTCCTCTCCGCAGGTACGTGATTCATTCCATCTTCCGGGGAGTGCTCGTCGAACGCGAAGGGTGCCGGTTAAATCCCCTCGAACCCATGGCGAATGCGCTGCGGCGGGGCGACTCGCTGATCATTTTTCCGGAAGGCACGCGCGGTCCCGGAGAGTTCTTGCAGCCCTTGAAACCCGGCATTTTCCATCTGGCACGTTGGTTTCCCCAGGTCGATATCGTCCCCGCGTGGATCGATAATTCATATCGCGTTCTGCCGAAAGGCTTCGCCATTCCCGTCCCTCTGCCCTGCTCGATCACGTTCGGCACGCCGCTCCGCTGGAAAGAAGGACAACAGCAGGAAGAGTTCCTGGCCGAGGTTCGACGGACGCTCGAAACCCTGCAACCTAAGTGACGATACCCAGGCAGATGACCGAAGTCTACTGGATTCTTGGCGGTCTTCTCGCGACAGTATCGCTGGCCAGCGTGATCGGTTACGCACTCCAGCGGCGCCAACCTGTGAATCCTGCGATTGGCAATCTGAACGCGCGCATCCGCTCGTGGTGGATGATGATTCTGGTGGGCGGTGTGGCGCTGCTGGCCGGACGGTTGGCTATTATCGTGCTCTTTGCCTGCATATCGTTTTTCGCGTTGCGCGAATTTCTGACTCAACCCCCCGTCGTCCGCGCGGATCACTCAGCGTTGTCTGTTTGTTTTTTTCTGGTTCTACCGGTGCAGTACGTGCTGATTGGCATCGGATGGTACGGACTATTTTCCATCTGGATCCCGCTCTATTGCTTTCTGGCGCTGGCCATTGTGGCGGCTCTGTTCACCGGCACCGCGCGATTTCTCGATCGTACGGCAGCGGTGTATTGGGGAGTAATGGTCTGCGTCTACTGCATTTCGTACGTCCCGGCACTGCTGATGTTACGGATCCCCGGCTATGAGAACCGCGCGCCGCTTCTGATCGTTTTCTTGGTGCTCGTCGCCCAGGGAAGCGACATCCTGCAGTACGTTTGGGGAAAGCTGATCGGAAGGCATCAGGTATTGCCGCCGCTTTCGCCGTCGAAGACAGTGGAGGGTCTAGTAGGCGGCGTGCTGAGCGCAACCGTCTTCGGCGCGCTGCTATGGTCGATCACGCCCTTCACGGTACTGCAGGCAGGTCTGATGGCGTTCTTGATTGCGATTCTCGGCTTTCTTGGCGGCCTGGTGATGTCGGCCATCAAGCGCGATCGTGGGATCAAGGACTGGAGCCCGTTAATCAAGGGGCATGGCGGGATGCTCGACCGCGTGGACTCGCTATGCTTCTCGGCACCCGTATTTTTTCACCTGACGCGCTATTTTTTCAGCCAGAGGTGAAGACTGCGTGCGCGGCGCTATGCGCCCTTGGGCAATTGCAACAGGTATTTGCAGATTGCGTCCAAATCCGGCGCGGTGAACTTATAGGGCGGCATGATGCTGCCCGGGCTGACGCCGGCGGGATCGGCGAAATGCTTTTCGAGCCACGCGCGGTCGTGGCGCAGGCCAACGCCATCAAGGGCCGGAGCAAGCTTAGAACCGACACCTTTGATTTGATGGCACGCGTTGCAATGGTTCGATTGATAGACCATGGCGCCCTGAGTCACAAAGTCCGGCGTGGACAGAAGAGCCTGCTCGTTCTGCGGCGTAAGCGTCAGCACGAACAACGACAGCGCATTCAAATCGGCGGGGCTCAAATCCACTGGCGGCATCACGCTACCCGGAACAATTTGCGATGGATTCTTGAAATGCGGCACCAGCCAGGCGACATTGCGATGCTGGGCCGGAATCCTGGTTAGATCGGGACCGATACCTTTTTGGCCCGCACCGGCATGACAGCCCGTACAGCCTTGCTTCTTGAAGAGCCCGAGCCCGGCCAGCTCTTCCGCAGTCAGCCGCTGCCAGGCGGCTAGAGTGGGCGCTGACGCGCCCGGGATTGGGGATTGGGTATTGGGGATTGCCGTCGCTTCCGGAGTTTCGGTGGCCGGCGTTTCGGTGTCTTCCGCCGATTCTTGATTTTTGGGCGTAGTTACAACCGCCGCGGTGGTCAGGCCGGTCCAGGCGATGGCTGCGAGAATGACAAAGGTGATGGCAAATGTTCGTTTGCCAAGGCGGATCATCGGTCCGCGGTCGATGAACGGAATCAAGAACAGGGTGAGTACCGCGACTCCCGGCAACACCACGCTTCCTACCGTTTCCAAAGGCCCTTTGAAGAACTTTAGCGTTTGGAAGAGGAACAAAAAATACCATTCTGGGCGCGGGATGTAGGCTGTGTCAGTGGGATCCGCCAATCGCTCCAGCGGGACCTTTGCGATGATGGCCATGACGAACAGAACAATGAACGCGACCGCCACCCCAACGGTGTCTTTGAATACCTGTTCGGGAAAAAACTTGCGCTTGGGCGCCGTGTCGCCTGGTGCGGCGGCCACACCGTGCTTGCGCACCAGATAGATGTGAACGCCAATGAGGATGATCGTCAACGGCGGAAGCAACACGGTGTGCAGCGCATAAAATCTCGAAAAGGTGACATTCCCGACGCTGCCGTCGCTGCCGAGCAATCGCAGCATATAAGGACCTGCGATAGGAGCCTGCGAAGCGATCTGTGTGGTGACCACCGTTCCCCAATATGCGCGGTTGTCCCAGGGCAACAAGTAACCTGTTAGCCCAAATGCCAGCGTGATTAGCAGCAGCGTCACACCCACCATCCAGGTAGCTTCCCGGGGCTTCTTGTACGCGCCGTAGATGAAAACCTGGATCATGTGCAGCACCACGATGATGAGCATCATGCTGGCGCCCCAGTGGTGCAGGCCCCGGATCAGCGGGCCGCCCGTCAGTTCCGTCATGATGTACTTCACGCTGTTGTACGCTTCGCCTGGCGTGGGCGCGTAATTGAACGCCAACAGTGCGCCGGTGAAAACCTGAATCACGAAGAAAAACACGGCCACGCTGCCGATGATCTGATGCCAGCCGGCGGAGGCGGGAATGTCTTCGTAGAGGAAATTCTTGACGGCGGTTTCGATGCCGGTGCGGTGTTCGAGCCAGTCAATAACCGGACGAATGGGGCGCATGGCGATTACGCGTGAGGCTCCGGTGGTCCGATGTCGAGCCTGCCGCCCTGGATCTTGGTCATGAACCGATCGAGCGGGCGGGGTGCCGGGCCGCCCAAGACTTTTCCGTCGATGGAAAACACGGACGTGTGGCAAGGGCAGATGAAGGTATGGCTGGGACCGTCCCAATGGTACGCGCAGCCCAAGTGGGTGCACTGGGGCGAGAAAGCGACCACCTCGTTATAAGGTCCCTTCACCACCCAAGCGGTGGCTTTCACGTTGGTGACCTTCCATCCGTCCACGCGGGTGCGCTCGAAAGAGATTTCGGTGGGAATGCCGTCGGGAATCTTGGATAGATCGGCCGTTTCCACCCACTCCTGCCCTTTGCGAAGCCTGGGCGGGAAGAGCAGGTAGATAGCGGCTGGAATTGCCAGGGCCAAGCTGATCAATCCCATGACGCCGTTGATGAATCCGATGTAAAAAGCGCGGCGCGTGGGAGATACGTCCACGGCCGCTGAGTGCGCTTCGTTTGGCTGGTCCATTTTCCGCTTTTACTCTACGCTGGGCATGCTCGGTGGATCAAGACTCATGTTGTCAACAATGTGTAAAAGACATTCTACAAGACGTGGGCGTGGTGGCGGATGTTACGGACGTTAGAGGGCGCCGTCGCCCCGATCGTCGTTGCGGATACGGACGGCCTCGGCGACATCGTACACGAATACCTTGCCGTCGCCGATTTTGCCGGTCCGAGCGCTGGTGACCACGGTCTGGACCACTTCGGACGCGCGCTCATCGGCGACCACCATCTCAAGTTTGACCTTGGGCAGCAAATCGACCTGGTATTCCATGCCCCGATAGACTTCCTTGTGGCCTTTCTGGCGCCCATGGCCGCGGACTTCCGAGATGGTCATCCCGTCGATGCCGATCCCTTTTAGCGCTTCCTTCACGTCCTCGAGTTTATGCGGCTGGATAATCGCTTCGATTTTTTTCATGGATGCCCGTGGTCCTCACGTTTCGAGATTATAACCTTCTTCGCCGTGCATGCTGACGTCCAAGCCTTCCAACTCCTGATCGGGTGAAACGCGTACGCCGACCAGGAGATCGCAGATTTTGAGAATGATCAACGTTCCTACAATCGCGAATCCCCAGGAGATCGCCACGCCGATCGCCTGGTTCAGCACCTGGCCGGCGTGCCCGTCCACCAGGCCTAATGGAAGCGTCTTGCCCGAGCTGTCCTTGAGACCATCGTTGATGGCCATGGTGGCGAAAACGCCAGTGAGGATCGCACCGAGGGTCCCGCCGGCGCCGTGAACGCCGAAAGCATCCAGCGTATCGTCATAGCGGAATTTGCTCTTCACCGCGGTGACCATCAAGAAACATACGATTCCTGCGGCGAACCCGATCAGCATCGCGGGAAATGGTTTAACGAACCCGGAGGCCGGCGTAATGGCCACCAATCCCGCTACTGCGCCGGAGATTCCGCCCAACACGCTGGGCTTCCCGTTGTGTATCCATTCGATGAACAGCCAGCCGAGCACGGCCGCGGCGGTCGCGAAGTGCGTCGCCACAAACGCGCTGGTGGCCAGAGAAGACGCTGCCAGGGCGCTGCCCGCGTTGAATCCGAACCAGCCGACCCATAAGAGGCACGCGCCGATAACGCTGAGCACCAGGCTGTGCGGCTTCATCGGCTCGGACCGGTATCCTTGTCTCTTTCCCAGGTAAAGAGCGCACACCAACGCGGACACTCCAGAACTGATGTGAACTACCGTGCCTCCGGCGAAATCAAGACAAGGGAACCTCCCTCCCGAGAACGCATTGAGCAAGCCGCCCTTGCCCCAAACCATGTGAGCCAGCGGAAAATACACGATGAACAGCCACAGCACCGTGAATAGGAGCATGGCGCTGAATTTCATGCGCTCCGCGAAGGCGCCGGAGATGAGCGCCGGAGTGATGATGGCGAACATGAGCTGGTAGATCATGTAGGTCTGCTGCGGAATCGTAGCAGCGTAGTCCAGATTGGGAGCGGCCCCGACGTTGTTCAAGAACAGGTATCGCAGGTCTCCCAGAATCGGCGAGCCAACGCCAAACGCCAGGCTGTAGCCCACGATGGCCCAGATCACCGACACCACAGCCATCAGTACAAAGCTGTGCATCATGGTGCTGAGCACGTTTTTGCGCCGGACGAGACCACCGTAAAACAAAGCGAGGCCGGGTCCGGTCATCATAAGAACGAGCGCTGCGCTTACCAGCATCCAGGCGTTGTCGCCGGCGCTTTGCGCGGACTTCACGGCAGCTTCTAGATTGGTGATGCGAGTTTCGGTTGCAGTAGGGACGGATTGGGCGAGCGCCAACGCAGGCGCAAGTAATGCCACCCATGCGATGCGGTAAGGCATAAGGTTTATTGGTACCGCAATCGACCGCCAAACGGCAATAGGAAAGCGGTATAACATCAACATGCCCTCCACAAGCCACGTTCTGCTCGCATCCGTTATCTCCTTGGGCCCGCTGTTGGCTCAGCCCAGAAACTTCCCGCAGCCTGCACCGCCAAAAGACGTGACGATCACGGCCATTCCTGGAGTGATTGAGGCGGGTGCGAAGTGGACTCTGGTTTGGCAGGGCAACGAGAACGCCGACGGCATCGTGGGATTCGATGGCGGCCTGCTGTTCGCGCAGGAGCAGACTAATCACATCAACAAGCTCGATAAACACGATAAATTCTCCGTTTACCTGTCGAATGGCCACGGCGCGGGCGCGGTCGCGATCGGTCCGAAGGGCCGTATTCTCGTGGTCGAGCGGACTTGCACCGATCCCGGCGGCCACATGGGTGGCAAGCCCGAGGACTGCAAAGAGCCGACCGACGTTGCCGCTTTAACGCCCGAGCGCAAGGTTTTGGTGGACAGCTTCGAGGGCAAGGGGCTGGGGCGCGTCAATGATCTGGTAGCCGACAAGAAAGGCGGCGTGTACTTCACCACCGGGACCGGCAGCGGCGTGTTCTACGTGAATGCCAGCGGCCAAATCAGCGGCATCGGTGAGAAAATACGCAGCAATGGCATCAACCTCAGCCCGGACGAGAAGACGCTCTACGTCACCAATGGTCCTGTGATCATGGCTTTCGATGTGCAGCCGGATGGTTCGGTCAAGAACCAACGGGAGTTCGCCAAACTCGAAGGCGGAGGGAACGGCGACGGCATGGCGATCGACTCTGTCGGCCGCATCTTTGATACAGCCAATGGCATTCAGGTGATTAGCCCTGAAGGAAAGTATTTGGGGATGATTCCGACGCCCCGCACCGTCATCAGCGTCGCGTTTTCCGGTCCCGGCAAGAAGACGCTGTATGCCGCATGCCTGGGCGCGATGGACGCGAACGGTAAAGAGATCAGCACTCCGGCCGGCGTACGGAACACTGCGATGAGCATCTATAAAATCCAGACGCTGACGCAGGGATTCAAAGGTCGCGCGAAGTAGAGCGGTACGTAAGGCAATCACGGCCCCGGCTCGGCCGGGCTCTTCGGCTTCCATTTGAGCCCGCCGCTGAACTCCAGGCCGACCAGGTATTTCATGCCTTTGCGCACGCAGCTCTTGACGGAGGCCGAGCCATGCAATCCCAATTTGGTGGCCTGCAGCGTCACGTAAGTTTGCTTCTCCAGCGCCTCGGCCAGTTCCACGCGGATGCCGGATTCGGAGACATCGATGATGATGCCATTGATAAACCGGTCGAGCCCTTGACGGTCCTTCCAGATCAATTGTAGCGGCGCCGACTGATCGGATCGCGCATGACGGCGGAGTTTGTCGGTATCGCTCATCTGTGATTTATATAACGTTGACGACTTCTACAACCAAATGTTTCGAACTGAAAGCTGCACTAAGGCGCACTTTTTTGTGCCCGCCGGGATGGCTTGGCGAACCTTGCCGCCTCGATTGGAACGTTCGGCTGGATCGCGCTGAACTCGGTGGTCGACTTTCCATCTAGCCACGTGACGGTCACGCGATAGGGCATCCGCACGCCCGCGACCTCGCGATAGTCGGCGTAATCGATCTGAGTGGGGTTGAGGCCCACGGGCGACTCGGTATAGCGCACCACTCGCGCCAGCAGCCCTGATTTGTTGTCGAAGTACAGATTCACGGGATATCGGCCGTCGCCGGTTCCCTGGATCATCTGCATAGCGTGGCCGTCGATGGTGACTGAAGAGGCGGAGCGCCATCCGGTGAGCGCCGGCTTGATCTGCGACGGAAACCATAGAGCTGCGTCCAGCTTTGTGCCAGCCAGATCGCCGTCCGTCAACTCGAGCAAAGCAACCGGGCGCTCTGTTGCCGGTCCCGCGATCCAACTTGCGCTGCCGTCATATGTGGTGGTGCTGTCGCCGGCGGCCGTGTGAATAACGGTGCTGAGCTGATTAGGAGCCTTAGCAAACACATCGACCGGATACTTCTCGTCCTGGTAGCCCTGATAGATTCCCTTGGCCGCGAAACTGGTGAGCTTGGCCACGCGCTCGGCGCCGCCGATGGCCTGGATGTATTTGTCCAGAATCTGATCCGCGGTAGCATTTTTGCCGGCGGGCTCGCGCAGCTCATCCGGCTCTTTCGATGGCGGCGGCCCGTACAGATCCGCCAGGCTCGGAGTGACGTCGGGACGTTCCACGCCGCGATGACACGAGTAGCAGGTGATCTCGCGCCTTCCGCCGAAGTAGGTTTTATTAATGGCGTTCATCATGCCGATCATGCGCCGCGCGGTCTCCTTGCGCGGGTTGTCATCGGCGTACTTGTCCCAGCTGCCACCGCTCTCGGCGCTATGGCAATCCGTGCACGTTTCGCCCAGAGACGCGGAAAAGAATCCCATGGTGGCCATGAACTGGTCCACTGGGATGCCCTTTAGAACTCGCACGTTCTTGAAAGTCTGCTCAGAGACGGTGGATTTCTCCTGCCCATTGGCAATTGCGGCCATGAGCAAACAGGCAGCCACCACGCCCGATCGAGTTGCCTGGGGCCTTACGTCATTCGCACCCATGGTCTAAAATCTTCTCATGCCACGTCGACATAGCAAAGCGCTCCTGATTTTGGGTTGGGGACTTTTGTGGACAGGGGCGGCGACGGCGCAAGCGCCCGATCCTTTGGCCGCGGATCCGCAGCATACTCACTTGGAGCTCGAGAACCAATGGGTGCGCGTTTTCCAAGAACACTTGGGATCGCACGAGACCATGCCCATGCACCGGCACCCCACTCCTGGCGCCGTGATTGTTTTTTTGACCGATCGGAACAACCAGTTGAATTATATCGATGGGACTGTCAAAACGTTTCACAATCAGGCCGGAGACGTAATCTGGGCGGCGCCCACCGTCCATAAATCGGAGAATCTCACCGGAGCGCAGTTCGCGGCCATTCAAATCGAACCCAAGCCAGCGGCCCATCCCAAGCCTTTTCTGAAGGAAAGTATGGACGCGGTCACAGTGGATCCGGCGCACTATCAAGTGGTGGCCGAAAACGAATGGATCCGCGCCATTCGCTTGACCGTGGGTCCGCGCGAGAAACTCAAGATGCACAAGCACCCGGCGACCGGCGCCGTGGTGGTCCTGTTGACGGATCAGGACATGCGCCAATATCATGCCGATGGTACATCGCGTGAGAGCCACTACAAAGCCGGGACGGTCCGTTGGGCAGAGCCGGACGCTGCTCATCGGGATGAAAATCTTAGCGACAAACCTTTCCGGCTAGTTCGGATTGAGCTGAAGCAGGCGCAATAGCGAGGGGAATGAAACAATGAAAACATTTACAAGGGCCGCGCTGCTAGCGACGTGCCTTCCCGCATTCATTCTGGCGCCGACTGAAAGTGTGGCGGCCCAAGACACCGAAATCCGGATCATATGCTCGAACGGCATCCGCGCGGCAGTAGAGAAGCTGCTGCCGGAATACGAGCGCAGTATGGGGCGATCGATAAAAGTCCAGTTCGGCGCCTCGGCGGTGCTCAAGCGCTCGATCGAGGGTAGTGCGCCATTCGATCTTGCAATATTGAGCGCGCCCGTCATTGCGGATTTGATCAAAGAGGGCAAGATCGCCGAGGGAACTGGCGTGGATCTCGCCAGCAGCGGTATTGGCATCGCCGTTCGCGCGGGCATGGCCAAGCCAGACGTTACTACAGCCCAAGCCATCAAACAAACGCTGCTGCGTTCGAAATCGATCGGATACGTCAAGGAAGGCGCGGGCACACCGGCCATCGTCAACATGCTCGATCGTCTGGGCATCAGCGCGAATCTTCAGAGCAAAACGGCCTTGCAACCAGGTGCAGAGCAGTCCATGACAAGCGTGGCCGACGGGCAGATCGAGATCGCATTCGCGTTGATAAGTGAAATAGTGCCGGCTCCCGGCGTGCAGCTGGCCGGTCCCATTCCGCCGGAATTCCAAAAGCGGATTATTATGACGGCCGGAATCTCGAGCTCAACTAAAAACCGCGAGGCCGCTAACCAGATCATCAAGTCATTGACGAGCGCGGCCGCAGCGACAACGATCAAAGCAGTAGGGCTGGATCCGATCGCGAAGCAAAAGTAAGGGCGATTCCAAGCCTTATCTTGACGAATGATCCAGGATAATCTTTAGCCGGCCATCTGCGCCGTTATCCAACAATCCGAGCGCTGTTCCGAGTTCATCCAAGGCCATGCGATGCGTCACCAGTGGCTCCAGGCGAACCGCGCCGCGACCCACTAGCTCGATCATGGCCGGGAAATCCTGGGCGGTGGCCGCGCGACTGTTAATCAGCGTCAATTCCTTGAAGTAGAGATCGTAGAACGGCAGCGCACCGCTACTAGCGTTCGTGATGCCGAAGAGCAGGATACGGCCTCCGAATCGCGCCATGCGAATGGCATCCGCGATGGATGTCATCACGCCCGTCGATTCAATCACGACGTCGGCGCCGCGGCCGTCAGTCTGGTCCAAAACCTTAGCCACTGCATCGGGGCCGGATTCGATCACAACATCCGCGCCGAGCTGCTGTGCGAGTTCGTTCTTAAAATGGCTACGGCTGATCCCGATTACATTGCCCGCTTCACGCGCCTTGGCGAGTTGTACGTGCAATTGACCCGATACACCGAGGCCGATCACCGCGACCGATTCGCCCGGCGATATCGCCGTCAAGCGTTGCGCGTGCAGGCAGGTGGTGGCCACTTGAATCAGCGGCGCGATGCGAAGATCAATGGAATCGGGAAGCCGGAAGACTTGGACTTCGGGCACGGCTGCGTACTCGGCGAACCCGCCATCCGTCTCGCGCCCAATCAGGCCGCCAGCGGGACATAAGTTGGTTTGTCCAATGCGGCAATGAAAGCAGCTTCCGCAAGAGAGAACCGGATCGATGATCACGCGCTCGCCGCTCTTAGTCTCGCCCACCATTTCGTGTCCCATGATGAGCGGATACTGAGCGGGAATCGCGCCTTTGTAGATCTTCAAGTCGGTGCCGCAAAGTCCGCTGTGCGTGATGCGCACCAGTACGTGACCCGCGGGGACATTGGGCGGTGCGACGTCCTCGAGCGCGAGGTCGCTTGGCGCTCGCAAAACCATTGCCTTCATGCAGGCGCCTTCATGCGCGGGCTTTCATGCCGGCAGCGACTTGCCGCGAGTCTCGGCGCCGAACGGCAATAGCAAGATTCCCACTACGAATGCCAGCGATGTCAGCGCGACGGGAGTGCCCAGGGTTCCGTAGTGGCGGATCAGCGCGCCCACCAGAAACGTAAGTCCAGCCCCTGCAAAGCGGCCGACGTTGGTAGTGAACGCGAACGCGCTCACCCGGCAGTCGGTGCCATATTGTTCCGGGAGCCAGAATGAATACACCACAAAGTTCGCGCCGCCCAGGCCCAGGAAGAACGTGCACACCAGGAACCACATGATGGCGTTGGCCGGCAGGTAGAACACATAGCCGAACGCGAGCCACAGGAAGATCAGCATCAAACTGAAAAAGATGCCCAGGACAACGCGCCGGTCCAGTCGCTTGGCGAGAATCGGCGTAAACAAGGCTCCAATCACGGTTCCGATTCCTAGAATGGCCGTCGAATAAGAAGCCAGGCGAGCGCCGGTCAGCGCCGATTGCCCGGCCCGCTCCGACAGGTAAGTTATGGCGGAGGGAACGTAGACCGAGCCAGCCCACAAACCGACAATGGACGCGGCCAGGTAAAGCGAGTTGAGGACGGTCCGGCGGCGATACTGCGTCGTGAACAGCTTGAGGAACGCGTGGTGCATCGCGACGACGCCCGCCTCTTCGCGGCGGTTCTTCCAGCGAGCCGGTTCATGCAGCCGGTTGAAGAAAAACGCTACGAGTATGGCCGGCGCGCCACCCACGATAAACATGTATCGCCAGCCGTATTGACTGCCGATGAAGTAATTCGCCAGGGCGGCGATCACGAAGCCGATGTAGTAGCCGGTGTGCATCAAACAGACGCCCCAGGTGCGGCGTTGTTCGGGCCATTCCTCCGATACCAGCGAGGCGCCGATGGACCATTCGCCACCGATGCCCACGCCAGCGAGAAATCTCACGAGCGCGAGCGACCACACGTTATTGCAAAAGGCCGCCAGCAGAGTGAACAAGGAAAACCAGAGGATCGAAAACATCAGCGTGCGAGCGCGCCCGAACCGGTCGGCAATCGGTCCCCAGACGAGCGCCACGCCCCAGCCGACCATGAAAAGGGCGAAGAGCAGACCGCTGTAGTAGCCCACGTTGGCGGTGGTGGCGGGAATGCCGGACCTCGGCAACACGTCGCGTAGCGCGGGCACCAGCACCAGAGAGAAGATGAAGGAATCCATCCCGTCCATGGTCCATCCTCCCCAGGCGGCCCAGAACGCGCGCTTCTGGCTGGATGTCAGCGGGATGCTTGCCGCGGGAGATTCGACCACCGGTTTGTTGACGAGAGCCATGAGCGGGGTTCCGACATCAAGTATGATATCTGAGTCTTGAGCAAGCATCCGCTCAAGAAAGAGGTAGACGCGAAATGACCAAAATGTTGAGCGCATTCGCCGGAGTGGCTGGCTTCCTTCTGCTCTCCGTTTCTCTTTCGGCGCACCACGGGCAGGCGGGATACGACACCACGGCAACCGTCACCGTGACCGGAACAGTCACGGGATTTCAATTCGTAAATCCGCACTCCATCGTGGAGCTCGATGCCAAGGGCGACAAGGGTGAAACGCAAGCCTGGCAAGGCGAACTCACTAGTCCCAATCATTTGATCCGGGCCAACTGGACCGCGACTACACTGAAGCCCGGCGATCAGGTGACAATGGCCGGCTATCGCGCAAAGAGCGGCGCCACTTCGATGTGGATCACCAAGATCTCCGTCAATGGAGAAGAGCTCAAGATGGGCGCGGGGAACTAAATGCGGTTTTCCATCTTTGTCGCTGCACTTGCGTTGCCGGCGCTGACATGCGCGCAGACGCCGGACCTGTCGGGCGTTTGGAACGTCAAGGGCTCGCCGGCCACCCGCTACTTGTCCTGGGGATTTAGCAAAGATGAACCGCCCATGACTCCTTGGGCGGAGGAACGGTTCAAGGCCACCAAGCCGTCCTTCGGGCCTCGCGCCGTGGAAGATTCCAACGATCCGGTGAACCCCACCACGCTGAGCGCCGTCGGCTGCTTTCCTCCCGGCATGCCGCGTCTGTATCTGCAGCCCTTTCCGATGGAGATCATTCAAACGCCGGGCCGCGTGCTCATGCTGTTTGAGTTCTCGCACTTTATCCGGCAGATCTACACCGATGGCCGCAAGCATAATACCGATCTCGGACCCACCTGGATGGGAGACTCGATCGGGCATTGGGATGGAGACACGTTGGTGGTGGACACCATCGGGTTCAACGACAAAACCTGGCTCGACCGCGCTGGCCATCCGCACAGCACCGATCTGCATTTGGTGGAGCGCATCCGGCGAGTAGATCAAACCACGCTGCAAAACGACCTCACGATTGAGGACCCGAAAGCATATACGAAGCCTTGGGGCGGACAACTGACCTTTCAGTTGAGGCCAACTTGGAACATCACCGAAATGGTCTGCGAGGACAACGTCAACTTCGACCAGTTTTTGAAGAACGAGGCCAAGCCGAAGAAGTAAAAGCGCCAACAAACAGTTTTTCACGGAGCGGCGCGAAACGGGGATCGCCCCGCAGCGAATCGAGCTTCGGATCCACATCCAGAATGTACAGCATCGTGGAGTTCTCCTCCACGGCCCGTTCCAATTCCTGGAAGGCTGTATCGCGGCTTCCTAAAGCATCCAGGAGCAGCGCCATATAGTACGCGTCCACGTATGTCGCTGAGCGAATCCGGTTCAGCTCTTCAAGGATTTTCGAAGCCTCGCTCGCGCGTCCGTTCCTGGCGAGGCACCTGGCCTCCAATGCTCCGAGCCACGGGAGATCTGGCGACATCGCACGGGCGAACCTGTATTCGGCCAGCGCCTCTTCGGTGCGGCCCGAGAACTCCAGCGCCTGCGCGAAGAAAGCCCGGCCCAATTGCAAATAGGGATACAGATCCACCGCTTTCCGGCCGTAGTCAGCGGCGGCGTCGAATTCCCGGCGGCAAAGCTGGACAAAAATCTCTGTGGCGGGCAAGAGCGCCCACAGCGGGTTGACCTTCCGGCCCTCCACCAAAACATCCCAAGCCTCGTCTAGGCGACCCATGGTCGCATACAAAATTGACAATTGGACATAGGTGGTTGCGAGCGTGGGTTTCTCGCGAAGCACCCGCAGGAATTCCGACTCCGCCACTTGCAGCCTTCTCTCGAACAAGTGCAGGCCGTGCGCACGGCTGGAGCGCAGTTCCGGGGTCATGCCGCACAGGGCGGTCGCTCGGACGTGCGCCTGCAGGAATCCACTGTACATCTCGCGTGGCGGCCGCATGCTGTATGTAGCGAGCATTTGATAGGAGGACGCGATGCCCTCAAACGCGCGGAAGTCAGCGCTATTGTGGAGCGCGGCTTGCTGAAAACAGGCCAGCGCTTTCTCAAATCCTTCCCGGGTGCGGCGGGTCCATAGGTGCCAGCCTTCTTTGACTAGATTTTCGGAGGCCGGCATCTCCAGGCAGTAGCCCAGTTTCCGATGGCGGACCACCCACGATCCGTATTCGCCCAACGCCCTTCTTACGTCTCGCATGGTCTCATCCACGGTATGGTGCGAGACGAAGGCGCCATCCCAGGCATCCCGGATCAACCCCTTGTATTCGACGCATCGTCCGCTGTTTTGGACCAGAGTGTTGAGGGCATGCACGGCCCGCGGCCTCAATCTTAGATCGACGCCTTCGCGCAGCAATCGACCCGTGGACATGTCCACCTCGAAAGGCCCAAAAGCGATTTGTTCGGTTGGCAGCAACACCGCACCTTCAAATTTGTCGCTTTTTTGCCGTCGGGTCAACCAGGGAAGGTGCACAATGAAGGGACGGAGAGGTGCGGAATGAAGTTTTTTGTCGGTGTCTTGATGATGGGGACAGTGGCGCTCGCAGCCACCACGCCCAAGAATAGCGTCACTTTCAACAAGGATGTTCTTCCGATTCTTCAGAAGAACTGCCAGGTCTGCCACCGTGCCGGCGAAGTGGGCCCGATGGCGTTTCTTACATATGAAGGTACGCGTCCGTGGGCGAAAGCGATGAAGGAGGCGGTTCTCACCAAGAAGATGCCACCCTGGTTCGCCGATCCACAGTACGGCCATTACTCCAATGACCGCCGGCTCAGCGACCCCGACATCAAGACGCTAGTCGCGTGGGTGGATTCCGGAGCGCCCGAAGGCGATGCGAAAGACAAGCCTGCGCCCGTCCAATTCAACGATGGTTGGAACATTAAGCCGGACGTTGTGTTCGAGGTAGCCAAGCCGTACACCGTGCCTGCCAGCGGCACCATCGAATACACCTATTTCGTGATTCCAACCGGCTTCACGAAAGACACCTGGGTGATCGACGGCGAGGTTCGACCCGGCAATCGAACTGTTGTGCATCACGCCACCATGTACCTCCGCCCGCCCGGGTCGCAGTGGATGAAGGATGCGAAGCCGGGAGAAGCGTATGTTCCGCCTCCCAATCAGCGGCTCGGCCGGCCCCAGAGCGAGGCGGGTGCGATTGCGGGATCCGAAGTGAACATGAAGAATGAGTGGTTTATGGGATATGTGCCCGGACTTTTTCCGCAAAGCTATTTCGATCCCACGCACAAAGCGGCCAAGCTGATTCCGGCGGGGGCCGACATCGTGATCGAGATCCATTACACGGCGAGCGGCAAGCCAGCCCAGGATCAAACCAAGGTAGGTCTGGTGTTGGCCAAGGGACTTCCCGAGAAACGGCTGGCGAATCTCAATATCATGGACGCGAGCTTTGAAATTCCGCCCAACGATCCCAATTATGCCGGCCACGGCTCAGCCACCTTCACTCAGCCCGTCACGTTGATCTATTCGCAACCCCACATGCACATGCGCGGGAAAGATATGACTATGAAGCTGGAGTATCCAACGGGCGAAAGCGAGACGCTGGTGAGCGTGCCGCATTACAGCTACCTTTGGCAGAACCTGTACTTCGAAGATAAGCCCATCGAAGTCCCCAAGGGCACAAAGGTGGACATTTCCTGCCACTGGGATAATTCGGCCAATAATCCGCTCAATCCCGATCCGACGAAATCCATCCGCTGGGGCGCGCAGAGCTGGGATGAAATGTTGGTTGGCTTCGTAGGCGTCATCGTGGATCGGGATGTGAATCCCGAAACCTTATTGGTGAGGCCGAAGCCGATCACTAAGGCGGATGTTGCAACGACGGCGGTAAATTAGACCATGGCGAGTCGAAGAGAATTTATACAAGCGGGTCTAGCAGCGTCCCTGCTGCCTGTTGCAGGATCGGCGGCGATGGGATCGGCGGCGGAAGCGTCCAAACCGACGGTGCCCTTTTACAAGGTCATCGTCGACGAACGTTTCCCATCCAGCACTGCATACGGCGAAGAATGGCGAGCGCGCGGTGCGTCAGTTCACGCCATCCGCGGCGATATCACCGATCTTTGGTTTCATGATCTCGACCGGCAATGGAAGAAGCAGCCGGCGCCGATCGCGGGACTGACGGCTCACGGTCCGCTGTTCTGCCTGGAGCGATTGGCCTGGGATTACGGCATGCGGGTGGTTTCCCGAGTAGAACAAGGCGCCCGCGACCAAGACGGAGAACCGCTGATCTCCTGGATAATCGCGCCTAAACAGAAGTCAGGAGTTAGAGCATGAGCATCCCACCCGGAGTAAGTAGCAAGGATTTCTCCGACGCCTTGAAGCAGTTTGAAGAAACCGTCGGCAAGGAATGGGTCTTCACCAGCGACGAGGATGTGGCGCTCTATCGTGACGCCTATTCGCCGTTCTGGGGCGAGCCCGAGGAGCGTGTCGCTTCGGCCGCCGTGGCGCCCTTTACGGTGGAGCAAGTTCAGGCTGTCATGAAGGCCGCCAACGAATACAAAATTCCGGTCTATCCGATCTCCACCGGAAAGAATCTCGGATATGGCGGCTCGGCGCCGAATCTTTCGGGTAGCGTAGTTCTCGATTTGAAGCGGATGAATCGCATTCTGGACGTGAGCGAACGGAATCACTCTGCTTTAGTCGAGCCTGGCGTCAGCTACTTCGATCTGTACCGGCATATCCAGGAGCGCAAGTTGAAACTCTGGGTTGATGTTCCCGATCCCGGCTGGGGCAGTCCGGTGGGTAACTCGCTCGATCATGGCGGCGGCTACCTCCAGCCGATGTATCGCAATCATTTCGATTCCCACTGCGGAATGGAAGTGGTGCTCGCCAACGGCGAGGTGATGCGCACTGGAATGGGCGCCATGCCCGGAGCGCAAACATGGCAGCAATATAAGTTCGGGTTTGGGCCGTGGATCGACGGCATGTTTTCGCAATCGAACTTTGGCGTGGTCACGAAGATGGGATTCTGGCTCATGCCGGAACCGGATGCCTATCTGACGGGGACCGTGACGGTGCCGAAATACGACGACCTGGTCCAGATGATCGATATCCTTACGTTGCTCGAGAATTCAGGCATATCGAATGGCATGCCGGGCCTGGGAAGCCCGATTCTCGGGGGCTTCATGATGCCGGCTCGGGCGCCTGAAGTCACCGCAATGCTCGAAAAAGATGGCGTGGAGTCCCCGACCCTGCATAAATACGCGCAGGACAAGGGCATTCCGTTTTGGAGTTGCACCGTCAAGTTTTACGGCCCGGAGAAAGCGATTCGCGCGCAGTGGGAATACGCTCAGGAGAAATTTTCGGCGATCGCCGGGGCGAAATTCAAGGACGACGAGTTCTATAAATTCCCGCTCACGCCGGATCAGTTCAACAAGGTCCACAAACCGGAGATGGGAATCCCGAGCCTGGAAATGTTTTCGATTGGCGCTCGATCGCCTTATAATCCGACGCCCGGCCAAGGTCACATCTGGTTTTCGCCGATCATTCCTAGAACCGGCGAGGCGGTGCTGGAAGCAAACAAAGTATTCGCTAAGGCGGCCAAGGATTTTGGCTTGCCGCTGCTTTCCTTCAGTCTCCCGACTACCTATTGGATGCGATCCTTTATCTTCCTGTTCGGTTTTCCGATCACTCATGATGTCGCGACCAACAAAAAGAACCGCGAGACGTTCAAGCAGGTGGTTCGTGTCGCGGCCGACCACGGGTGGGGCGAATATCGGACCGCTCCCGCGTATCAGGATGCCGTGATGGATACCTATTCCTTCAACAACCACGCGCTGCGGCGTTTCCACGAAACAGTGAAGGACGCAGTGGATCCGAATGGTATTATTTCGGCCGGCCGTTACGGGATCTGGCCCAAGCATCTGCGAGGGACCAAGGCATGAAGGCGCTCTTTTTTCTCGCCCTCTTTCTAACGATAGCCGGATGCGCGTTCGGTGCCGATGATGCCACCATTCAGAAGGGCCAGAAGGTCTATGAATATTGGTGTGCCACCTGTCATGGCCCAGGGAACTTGCCGGGCACGGTCGCTCTGCAGGCCAAATACAGCGGCGCCAAACCGGCTCTGCTTAGCGAACGCACCGACTTGATTCCGGCCGTGACGAAAACGTTCGTGCGGCATGGCGTATCGATTATGCCGTTCTTCCGCAAGACCGAAGTCAGCGACGCGGATCTGGACGCGCTAGCCGCTTACATTGCTCGCAACAATAAAGCGCCAAGCCGGTAACTCGCTGTTCAAATCTGATGAATTCGCCGCAACCCAGGCCAACGGTCGAAATCCGCATCGAAGCTTACAATCGACCGAACACCATGACGTTCCATGACTGCAATGTGAACGGCATCGCGAGCCGACAACAAACCACTATGTTGAGTGATCTCGGCGGCACGCAAGACGTCCGCTTTCTCGATAGGCATCACTTCGTCAACGATTTCCAAGACAGCCTGAAACGCCGCTCGAATGACTTCGCGCTTATTGATAGCCGTATAGCGGTGCAGTATTTCCTGCAACACCTCGGCGTCCGTAATCAGACGCTCACCCGCTGCGATCAGGCGCTCCAGTATAAGTTGTGCCTCTGCCTTATGCGGATGTGAGGCTCCGATCAAGTACATCGGAATGTTGGAATCTACGAAGATCAACCCTCGTATCCCCGCTCGATCTCCTTGAGCATCTGCTCAATGTCAGCAGTCGGAAATGAGTATTTTGCCGCGCGCCGGACTGCCTTCAATTTCGTTTCCGGATCTGTTGCAGGCCGATTAGCGCGGGCTTCCCGAAGTGCTCGCCGGACCCATTCTCCCACTGTCAAATGTTCACGTTTGGCCAAGCGTTGAATCTCCGACATTTCCTGCTCAGGAAGAAGAACCTGCAGGCGCTTACTCATACACTGAGTATAACTTAATCATACGAAGAGTATATGCCTAAGATGCGGGCGAGCTGGAACGCACGTCAACCCGAAAGCATGTGAAACAATATCAAATACCATGCGAACCTTGACGTTCCTCGCCCGTCTTTGCGCCGCTTTGTGCTGCGCCGCCTGCATCATCTTCGCGGAGACGCCTTGCGATCATCTCAAGTCGGTCACGCTCCCCGGCACAACGTTTACTGCCGTTGGGACTGTTGCCGCTGGACCGTATCAGGCTCCCGCGCGCGCCGGAGCCGGAGCGGGAGCTGCCCTGGCTGCGCCGATGCTGCCAGCCCATTGTCGCGTGGCGGCGACGCTACGGCCGTCGACCGACTCCGACATCAAAATGGAATTGTGGCTTCCGGTCGAGAACTGGAACGGAAAATTTCAGATGGTAGGCAACGGCGGCTGGGCCGGCATCATCAGCTTCCCCCAAATGGCCGCAGCGCTGCGCGAAGGCTATGCCACCGCTTCCACCGACACGGGCCATGAGGGCGGCAATGGCATGTTCGCTCTTGGGCACCCCGAGAAGATCGTCGATTTCGGCTGGCGCGCCGTGCACGAAACCGTGGTCAAATCCAAGGCTCTCATCCAGGCTTACTATGGCCAAAGCTCCAAGTACTCTTATTGGAACGGCTGCTCCACGGGTGGCCGTCAGGCTTTGGTGGAAGTGACCAAGTTTCCGGACGATTTCGACGGCGTGCTCGCCGGAGCGCCCGCCAATCCTCATATCCACCTGCACGCGGCTGGAGTGGAGAGATCCATCGAGATGATGAAGAATCCCAGTGGCGCGTTATCCCAAGCCAACGTTGAGATGCTGCACAAGGCGGTGCTCGCGAAGTGCGACGCCTTGGATGGCGTTAAGGATGGACTGATTGGCGATCCCACCAAGTGCCATTTCGATCCGGCCTCGATGCTATGCAAGGGCGAGGAAACCGAAGGCTGCCTCTCAGCCGCGCAAGTCGAAACCGTGAAGATTGTATTCGCCGACGTGAAAACGAAAAAGGGTGAGATCATCTGGACCGGATTCCAGCCCGGCGGCGAGTTGCAGTATGGTGCGCTGAAGAGCGTCCCCACGCAGCCCGGCGGAGGCTGGGACAGCATCCGGATTTTGGGCCATCAGGATGCCGACTACGATTTTCACAAGTTCGATTTGGATAGCGACGTGGAGTTGGCGGACAAGTCCGGCATCGACGCGCATACTTACGATCTGGCGCCCTTCAAGCAGCATGGCGGAAAGCTGCTGCTCTATCACGGCTGGGCGGATCAGGCGATCCCTCCCGGAAACACGGTGAACTTTTATAGCGCGGTGTTGGGCAAGATGGGCCCCGATCAAAGCGATTGGCTCAAGCTATACATGATTCCGGGAATGCAGCATTGCGCCGGCGGCCAAGGCACCGATCAGTTCAACAAGATGGCGGTGATGGAGCGCTGGCGCGAAGAGGGTAAAGCTCCCGCACAAATTGTCGCCACGCACGTGACCAACGGACAAGTGGACATGACTCGTCCTCTGTGCCCCTATCCGCAAGTGGCCGTGTACAACGGCGCCGGCTCAACCAACGATGCCGGTAACTTTACGTGCCGGGCGCAGTAAGCGCCGGAATTATCGCGGGCTTCGCGCCCGATATCGCCTCGAGAATCTCGTCGCAGCGCTCGGCTGAGAGCACCGCGCCTGCCAGCGAGCGGAACTTCGCCGTCATTTCGTCCCACGTGAGCGGGTTCTCGGGATCGCCCTTGGGATACCGAATGAATTTTTCGTAGCGCTGGCCACTGTCGAGCAGGATCACGACGCGCGCCGGCCATTCCTTGGGAAACGTTTCTTCGATCCGCTCATCTTTTACCAGCACCACCTTGCCCATCAGGTCACGGATCTTGGGCGAACGCGTTTTCTCGAGCGTGAATTGATCCAGCCCTGCCGCATCTTCGATTGCCGCTACGGCCGCGCCAAAGGGCATCGAGAATTGTGCGTCGACAACCGACTCGGGATTGTATTTCTTGTCCCTTGGATCGGCCACGATCCCCCATCCGGCTTCAAGCACGGCGACCTCAATCCGCTGGATCTGCCCCGAGTGAAGATCGTTTTCGCGCATGATCGCAAGAATCGCATCAATCGGCCCCTGCATGTAGCGGCAGCAGGCGTGCGGCTTGACGGCAGTGTGCAGGATCTCGAAGGACCCGCCGAGATCCGCCGTCAGGCGCTCCGGAACTGGATTTCGCGAGTAGCCGTGGAGGAAACCGTCGCGGCCTTCCAGGATGTGGAGAGGGCCGCTGTAGCCTTCCGCCCCGAGCAGCGCCGCGTGAATGCCGTTCTGAGCCGCCAGCCCAGGATGAATGCGCTTGGTCCAGGCTCCCTCGGCCAAAAACTCCATCGATCCGGCGGCCATGCTCCCGGCGATTCCGACGGCTGCGAGGGTCTGTTCCGCCGTCAACCCCAGCAACTTCGAGGACGTGATCGCGGCTCCGAAGACGCCGCACGTTGGCGTGGGATGAAAACCGAGCGCGTAGTGTTCCTTCGGCTGCACAGCCATCGCAATGCGCGCGGTCGCTTCGTATCCGGCCACTACGGCCGTGAGGAAAGCTTCCATCGCTGTGTCAGGCATGGTCTCCGCGAGGGCGAGCGCGGCCGAATACATCGTTGCGCCGAGGTGGACCGATCCTCCGCTGTGCGTGTCGTCCTGTTCGATCCCATGCGCCGCCGCGCCATTTGCCATGGCCGCAAAACCGGGGATCGTTCGCATTTGCGTGCCGATCACGGTCGCACAGCCGTTGGCGCCAATTCGCTGGACCATGCGCTGAACAGCTTTCGACGATTCCTCGACGGGAGCCGCGAATTGCCACCGCCAGATAATCCATCAGGAAGTAGCGCGCGCGATCGAGAACCTCGGCGGGCAGGTTTTTCGGCCCCAAACCGTGCAAAAAATCGACCAAATCGTGCGTGTAAGCCCTCATAAGGTGTCAAAAGTGGTCTTTTTTGGCGTCAAAAAGCGTCGCCGAAGCACGATCACCTTCTCCTTGTTCTGATTGTACCCGCGTGTTTCGATAGCCACGATGCCGCGATCCGGTTTGCTGGCCGATTCACGTTTCTCTAGAACCTCGGACTCAGCGTATAGCGAATCGCCCGCAAACATCGGCCGCTCGAACACCACGCTCTCATAGCCAAGATTCGCGATAGTCTTGCCGCTGGTGTCGGAGACGCTCATGCCCACCGTCAGGCTAAAGATCAACGAATCGAGTATGGGCCTGCGTCCCAGCGGCTGAATGCTTGCATAGTGCTCGTCGATGAAGAGCGGATTCTGGTTCATGGACAGCAACGCGAAGAGCGTGTTGTCGTATTCGGTGAGGGTGCGGCCCGGCCAGTGTTTGTACACCGCGCCAACTTCGAACTCCTCGTAATAGCGGCCAAATTCCACGGGCTACGCGTCCACCTTATACTTCTTCAAAAGATTCCGCGCGATGATCAACCGCTGCAGCTCATTGGTGCCGCCGCCGATCACCACCAGCGGTGCATCGCGATAATAGCGCTCGACCGGAAAATCCTTGGAATACCCATTGGCGCCCATGATGCGCATGGCTTCCAGCGTTACTTCGGCCGCGGTCTCGGTGGCGAACAACTTAGCCATGCCGGCTTCCAGATCGCAGCGCTCGCCGCGATCCCGCTTCTCGCAGGCGGAATAGATCAGCAAACGCGAGGCTTCGATGTGCGTCGCCATGTCGGCCAGCTTGTTTTGTATAGTCTGATACTCCGCGATTGGTTTGCCAAACGTGGTGCGGCGCTGGGCGTAGCGGATGGCCTCCTCAAAGGCTGCGCGTGCGATGCCAAGGCCGCGGGCGGCCACGTTCAGCCGCTCGGCCTCGAGGCCGGTCATCACCTGCTTGAATCCCTGGCCTTCGACGCCGCCAATCAAATTCGCCACAGGCACGGGGAAGCCAGAAAAATGCAGTTCGCAAGTTTCCACGCCTTTGTATCCCAGCTTGTCGATGTCGCGGCTAACCTTCATGCCCGGCTCGCCCTTTTCGATCACGAAAGCGCTCATGCCCCGGTGCGCGGGCTGGGCCTTTGGATCGGTCTTCGCGAGAAGCAGGAACGTGCTCCCGTGGCGCGCGTTGGTGATCCACATTTTCGAGCCATCGATACGGTACACATCCCCATCGCGCGTCGCTGTGGTGGTGATGGCTTGCAGGTCCGTTCCGGCATTCGATTCAGTGAGGCAAATACCTCCGCGCTTTTCACCCGTTGCCATCCCGGGCAGGAACCGCCGCTTCTGTTCCTCGGTTCCGAATCGCGCCACAACGTCGCACATCACGGAGTTGCTTCCAATGACCCCGGCCAGTCCGAGCCAACCCCGCGAGATCTCTTCGAAGATCATGGCGAAAGTGGTCGAGTCTACGCCGGCGCCGCCGTACTCTTCCGGGATGTTCAGCCCGAACAATCCCATCTCCTTCATCTGTGCGACCAGGGCATGCGGATATTCATCGCGATGCTCCATCGCGGATGCCACCGGAATCACTTCCTTGTCGACAAACTGCCGCACGGTGCGGAGGATCAGCTCCTGTTCCTCGGTGAGCGGTTTCATGAGCAGACTCCGGCACGGAACAACTCGTCAATTTCGGCGCCGCTATAACCCGCCTCTTCCAGGATCGTCCTGCCGTGTTCACCGACGCTCGGCGGAGGTCCCTGGGGAGCAGGCTGACTAAGTGAAAGGCCGATCGGCAAGCGCGGGAGTACGATGGGCTGCTCGCCTGTCAGGTTGATCTGCGCAAACAGATCCAGCGCGGCGGCCTGTGGATCGTTCAAAACCTGGCCCGGACTTTGAATAGGGTCATTGGCGATGTCGTGTTCATCGAAGAGTGCCACCCAGTGCAAAGTCGGCTGTGCGCGCAACACGCCGGCAATGAGATTTTCCAACTCGTCAACGTTCGCCACGCGATCCGGATTCGTGCGAAAGCGCGGATCGCTGGCCCATTCCGGAGCTCCAAGCGCCGAACACAGCCGCTCAAACTGGCGATCGCTCGAAATTCCAAGCATGATTTGCCCGTCGCCGGTGGGAAGCGATCCATAGGGCGCGAACGCCTTGTGGCGCGCGCCTTGCGGTTGAGGATCCAGCCCCAAAAATTGCCGGTAAACGAGATGGTATGACATGAACAGGATCCCGGTTCCAAACAGCGACGCGTCCACGCGCTGGCCCTTGCCCGAACGCTGGCGCTCCAGCAGCGCGGCTAGAATGCCGAGCGCCATCCAGACGCCGGTGGTTACATCCAGGATCGAAACGCCCGTGCGCATCGGATGTCCCGCGCCTGTGCCTGTGACGCTCATGATGCCGGTCCGGGCCTGCAGAACGGCATCGTAACCTGGCTTGGTGTAATCCGGTCCGCCCGGTCCATACGCGGAGAGCGAGGCGTAAATGATGTCGGGCTTACGCGCGCGAACCGTCGGTTCATCCAAACCCATCGCCGCAGCTTTGCCGCCGCGAAAATTTTCGAGCAATACATCGCAGCCCGACGCCAGACGAAGCACCACTTCACGTCCCTGGGGCTTCGCGAGGTCCAGCGTGATGGATCGCTTGCCGCGATTCAGAGCCACGAAGTACGCGCCCCATTCTCCGCGAAATGGTCCCATCGCCCGGCCATCCTCGCCGCCGCCGATGCGTTCCACCTTGATCACGTCCGCCCCGAGATCGCTCAGGATCATGCTCGCCGTGGGTCCGGCCACGATGGTGCTTAGGTCAAGTACACGAATGCCTTGTAATAGGGGAGCCAAACAGTCGAAGATAGCACGTCATGCTCTTTGATCGAGCCCCTATTTGATCTTCTTGATCCAAGCCAATATCGGCCCCGACACCGTCTTGTCCGGAGTGTCGATCGAAAACACTTCCGACATATGGCTTTCGCCCTTGAAGTAAAGCAGCGTTGGGCAATGCGCCGGGCCTTCTTTGCAAAGATCGTCGTGCAGGATCTGATTGAACGGCATGATGCCGTTCGTGCCAACTCCAGGATCCAGCTCGGCATTGGCCAGAATAATTTTCACTGACGTCTTCTTGAACTCGGGAAGGCTCGATCGCGCCAATCGCGTAGCAGCATCGACGGGAGGTCCACCGAAACCCGCCGGTGGGCCGCCGGCCGGACGTCCGCCTGCACCTCCAGGAGCGGGACCCCCAGGAGGCGGACCGCCCGGAGCGGCATCGGGTCCGCCGGGTTGCCCTGCCGTTCGGCCGGGAAGCGCGCCAGAGGACGAAAAAGCTCCCCCCTCCACGCCGCATGTCTTTCCGGCATCTGCCAGAGCCGCGAACGGATTTCCTGCACCTGGGGGTGGCGGCGGAACCTCAAGCGGAGCGATATCGAATGCCGCTGGAGACATGAAGATCACTCCCTTCACACCGACGCCTTTCGGCCCGTACAATTCCGGGCGCCCGATATAGGTCCCCAACGGATTGTTGCCGGCCGAGTGCGCCCAGATGATCATGTGGTCCGGATTGCCATGGTATTTGGAAATGTTCGCTTCCACCCACTGAAGCATGAGCGAAATGTCCTTTGCGCCGGCATCCCAACCCTGCCCGCCATGCCGCTGCACGTTGACGCCGACCATGCCGTTCTTGGTTGCCCAGCGCATGATGTTGTCGTAGAATGCGTTCGCTTCCTTATCTTGCAGCTCGATCTTGTTGCCGGGACCTCCCGCAACATAAATCAAAACGGGGCGCGCCGCGGGACCCGTATCGGCAGAAAAGATATCCACCACGTCTTTCGGATTCGGCCCGAAGGAGGCGTCACGTACCACGGTGATGCCTGGATACAGTGGGGTGGCGCTGCTAGTGATGTCGTTGGCTGGCATCAGCGGCCGGTAGAGCTTCGCCGTACACGGCGGATCTACAATGTGCCCCATTTTGACTAATCCCGCTTCAATGTTCGCGGGGACCTGGGCTTCGGCCGCCACCACCGCGACCGACATCGCCAAAAACGCGGTCATCAACAATTTCTTGTTTCGTTCGAACTTCACTTGTCCTCCTGGTCGGCTAGCGCACGCCTGCCGAATTCATATCATATAGGATGTGGTAGAAATAATCGTGGTTCGAGTATGCGTTTTCTTCTGCGCCGCGTTCATGCTGTTCGCCCAGGCGGTCAGCGTCGACGATCTCGTCAAGTTCATCAAGTCGGCCATTCAGATGAAGGAAAACGACGCGGAGGTGGCTAAGTATTTAGGCCACATGAAGGTTACCGGGCATCTGGATGACCGCACGGTCGAAGAGCTGCAAAGTCTCGGCGCCGGCCGCAAGACGGTCGCCGCTTTGCGCGAGATGGTGGATGCATCGGCGAAGCTGCCTGAGCCCCCGCCTCCTCCGAAAGCCCTGCCGCCTCCGCCGCCCGCTCCTCCGCCCAGTTTGGAGGAGCAGGGCAAGATCATCGCCTCCGCGCGTGAATACGCGTTGAACTACTCCAAACAATTGCCCAACTACTTGTGCCTGGAGGTGGTCCGCCGTGCAATCGATGACCACGTCAGCGATGCGGCCGGAAGCGAGCAATGGCGCAGTGACGACACGGTGGTAATGCGGCTCAGCTACTTCGAGCAGAAGGAAAGCTACAAAATCGTCACAGTCAACAACCACACGGCAGAGGACAAGACGGTGGACTCGTTGGGCGGCGTCACCTCACAGGGCGAGTTCGGCACCATGTTGAGAGAGATCTTCGTGCCCGAATCGGAGGCTCGTTTCGAGTGGGATCATTGGGCCAAGCTGCGCGGCCGCAAGATGTACGCTTTCTCTTACGACATCGATAAGCCGCATTCCCAATACAGTATCCTCTGGGAAAAAACCGATAAAATCGTTCCGGCGTACCGCGGCTTAGTGTACATCGACGTCGATACCAACCTGATCATGCACATCACGCTGGAACCATACGATATTCCCAATTCGTTTCCAGTTCGCGCCTCGAAGGAAGTGCTCGACTACGATTTCCAAAAGATCGGCGACAGCGAGTTCCTGGTGCCGCTGAAGGTGGTCCTGACCTCGCGCACCACCAAATATCTCTCCAAGAACGAGATCGAATTCCGCCTGTATCAAAAGTTTGGCGCCGACACTGTCATCAAGTTCGACGAAACGCCGCCTCCGCTGTCCGAGGATAAGGTCAAAGAAAAGTAAGAGCGGCCTCCCGTCCGCGCTCTAGTGATAAGATCACTCGGGAGGAAATCGTCGTGACCCCAACCCGTCCGTTCTCTTCGTCCACGCGCCGGGACTTCTTGAAGTACAGCTCGGCTTTTGCGCTATCCGGTAGTGTTTTGGTCCGGAAGCTGCCCGCACAAGATGCCAAGTTTGTCATCGCTGAAACTACCTACGGCAAAGTTCGCGGCGTCGACAACAACGGAATCAAGGTCTTCAAAGGTATTCCATACGGAGCGAATACAGCGGGTGCGAACCGCTTCATGGCGCCCTCGGAACCGGCGAAGTGGACCGGCGTGCGGGATGCGTTGGAATACGGACATAGCGCTCCACAAAGCGACCCGGCTGCTCCGCCGCGTCCGGCAGGCGCGCTTACCATCTCGGGCCAGAACCTTCCGGCCGAAGGCGAGGACTGCCTGGTGCTCAATATTTGGACGCCGGCAGTGGGCTCTGGCTCCAATAGCGGCCGCAAGCGCCCCGTCATGTTCTGGTGCCACGGTGGAGGCTTCGCCTCCGGTTCTGGATCGTCTCCCGATAACGACGGAACGAATCTTGCGCACCGTGGCGACGTGGTCGTCGTCACGATCAATCATCGGCTGAACGTTCTCGGATTTGCGAACTTGAGCGAGTTCAGTAGAGATTTCGCGGCCTCGGGTGACGCCGGCATGATGGACATCGTTCAGGCGCTCGAATGGGTGCGCGCGAACATCTCCGAATTCGGGGGCGATCCAAACACCGTGATGATTTTCGGCCAATCTGGCGGCGGCCGCAAAGTTGAAACGCTGCTGGCAATGCCGTCGGCCAAGGGGCTTTTCAATCGCGCGATCATCGAAAGCGGCGCGGCGATCAGAGTCGTCGATCGCGACGCGGCCGTGCGGAATTCGGAACTGCTACTGGCCAAACTCGGAATCGAGAAATCGAATGTCCGGGAGTTGCAAAAACTGCCGGTTGAGAAAATCATGGCCGCGCACTTCGCCGTGATGAAGGAAAACCCGGGCATCGACCAAATGACGGCTGGATACTCGCCCACGGTGGACGGCAAGATCCTCCCGCAGCACCCATTCCACCCCAATGCCTCGCCGGTTTCCGCTGACGTGCCCGTGATGATCGGTTGCACCCGCACCGAGATGACGCTGTTCTCGCTGAACGACGCGGCTGCGTTTTCGCTTAACGATGACCAGATGCGCGGGCGGGTGAAGGATCTGCTGGGCAGTGCAGCGCCGGGGATCGTCGACATCTACAAGAGACTGAATCCCGGCGCGTCGCCGTCGGACATTTACTTCCTGATCGCGAGTGACCATCGCTACGGCGCCCCTACCATGAAGGTTGCCGAACGGCGAGCCGCGCTTGGCAAAGCTCCCGTGTATTTGTACTACTTCACTTGGGAGACGCCGGTGCAGGGCGGACGTCTCAAGTCGCCCCACACCATGGAGATTCCCTTCGCGTTTGACAACGTGAAGATTTCGACGCGGATGACGGGCGGCGGAGCGGACGCCATGGCCCTGGCCGATAAAGTCAGCGACGCCTGGATCGCCTTCGCGCGCACCGGAAACCCAAACACGGGGAAGCTGCCGAACTGGCCGGTGTACAACGCGAAGGATCGCCCCACCATGGTCATCAATAACGTGAGCAAAGTGGTCAACGATCCCCTGCGGGAGCAGCGCATCGCGATGTTCCAGGCGTTGAATTTGGCCTGACGGCTTAGCTCAGTGGCGCCGAAGCAATCTGGTCCGGAGAAAATGCTGAAGGTCGGGTTTAAATTCGCTCCAGAGATTGCCCTCGGCGAATCCTAAAAGATTCTTTCCGCCCAGGCTCCACGTTCCCTGACGATCGGGATTTTCCTGCCCTGGATGGCTACTATTGATGATCGCTGCGCTGCCGTACGCGGCCACCACGTTGGCAAAAGCCACCTCGTGTCCGCGCGATGTCTCAATGATCAAAGTGCTGAGGAGCGCGTGTCCCGTGCGCTTCCAAACATTGCTGCTGAGAGACGGCTTATATCGAAGGTCTTCGTGCAACGCGGCCGCCGCGCTGCTCTGAATGCCATAGGTCACAACCCGCCGCGTGAAGGACGAAAACACGTGGTTGGTGAACTCGTCGGTACCCTGTCCCCAAATACGAGTGGGACTGAAGAATTCCAAAATAGCTGCGGAAACCAGCGAGGAAGCATACGGCTGTACCTGGGTCACTGTTTTGTCGGTGAAGAGCCTGAGCCGTTCGCGCAGCGTCAGCGGAATCGGACGGTTGCTCTGCAGCGTGATCCGGTTGTACAAAAACTCGCGGAGATGGGCCATTCGCCCCCCGAGTCTTGAGAATCATCACCCTTGAGATCGATCCGGCTCTCCAACGGTGCATCCGGCACCTGCCGGAAGATGGCGTCTATCGAAGGGGTGTTTTCACGGCAGCTATCGAAGGTGTGTTGTTCCAACTCTTGGGCCAGGCCAGCCAGGCTGGACAACAAGAGCAAAACTACTACTACGGCGTACTGCATGGACAGGCCAATCGTTGAGGATCTCCACTATACAGGACATCCCGAGGCCGGTCTGTTCAAAATTGCTCACAATTGTCGGGGCGCCCTATTGCCGCATGGATTGGGTAAACTTGGCCGCTTCCTGGATCGCTTGACGGCCGCCGGAAACCACCCCTTGCATGGAAACGAAGCCATGAATCATGCCGGGATAGCGGCTGATGGTGACCGGCACGCCGGCTTGCTGGAGTCGCTTCCCGTAGGCTTCGCCCTCATCCCGCAGGGGATCGAACTCGGCCGTAATCACCAGCGCGGGCGGCAGATCGCTGAGGTTCGGCGCGAGCAGAGGCGATGCTTCCGGATGGCGCTTTTGATCGGCGGAAGCCAGATAGTGGCCGGTAAACCACTCCATTGCCCCACGGGTGAGGAAGTAGCCCTCGGCCAATTCTCGGTGCGATCCGGTTTCAAAACTGCTGACGTCGGCAACCGGATAAATTAACACCTGCGCCGCTAGCGCGGGACCGGCCGCATCGCGGCATCGCATGGCGACTACGGTGGCCAGGTTGCCGCCGGCGCTGTCGCCACCCACGGCGATGCGGCTCTTATCGATACCCAGCCGCTCTGCATTGGCCGCCACCCATACGGTGGCTGCGTACGAATCTTCCACCGCCGCTGGGAACTTGTGTTCGGGCGCGAGCCGGTAATCCACGGAGATAATCACGGCGTCGGATTCCTTGGCCAACGCACGGCACACCGCATCGTGCGTATCCAGATTGCCGAACACAAAGCCGCCGCCGTGGAAATAGACTAGCGCCGGACGGAGCCCGTCATGGCCGTTCGCATAAAGGCGCAGGGGGACGTCGCCCGCGGGCCCGGGAGCGAACAGGTTCTCGACACGGCCCAGTTCGGCGGGCTGGCCGCCGAGCACTTTCATCCCATCCAGGCGGGCGCTACGTGCTTCCACCGGATCCTGCGATTCCAGCGGCAGCGCGCCTTGTGCGTCCATCATCTCCAGCAGCGCGCGCACTTCCGGGTGTAGCCGTTCACTTCGAGCGATAAGTTCGGGCATGGGAAAACCTCCGCGCACTATCATACAGAATGGCGGGGACATGGAATCGCGGACGAACCGGACCGGCGACGCGCGAAGATTATTGGCTATGCTTTTTGAACTTCCGGCTCACATCGGGCCAGAATTCCTTGAGAACGGTCGACGCCATATCGACGCCGATCTGCATGCCGAGTTTTGTTGTCGAATTTGCCGCGCTCCGGCTGTCCTGGTAGTACAAGGTTGAGATTGCGACCGCGGTCGAATTACCCAGGATCTCCGAGTAATTGAACTGAGTTCCACCGGCGTCGGTATGGGTCCAGAAGATTTGACCTACGGCGTATCCCAGCCGAGACCATGTGCTCCCAATGCCACGACGAAAATACCGGGGATCCTGATGGAGCAGAGCCGGGTAAATCGCCTCGGACATGTAGTTGCCAATGACCAAATCGCCGTACGATGCGCCAAAATACTGGCCATATCCCTTCATACCTCGCCCGTACGCGCGATTCGCGTTAGTCAGCTGCCCGTCGCCAGCCAGGGCCGCGGCGAGAATCAGGGTACCCCGGTCGAACGAGTCTTCCTTAGCGATCTGAAACTTCTGCTTGGCTGTGAGGGGCTTGTAGTCCTTCAAACTGGGCCAGGTGCGATTGTTCGGAAAGATCCCTAAAATGCGTTTGCTCTCGATCGGCGCTGGGGGAGTGGTGTACACCGATTCAGTGACGACCTCAAAAGACTGCGCGAACAGGGAACATGCCGAAGCGAAGAGCGCGGCGGAGAACATGAGAAGGGGGATCGTGCGGTTCGTCACAAAGTATCCTTTTCCAAATCGCCAATTAGCGCGGATTAGTGACCACATCCGGTCAAGTAACCATATAGAGTCACGCGCCGCCCGCTGGAAGCGTCTCTATTTGCGCTCAAAGACTAAGGTGATCGGCTTATGATTCGGGCTTACGACGCTGGCCAGCATGGTGCCGTCCGCGGCCAGGGAGTAGCTTTCCACCGTAACCGAACCGGATTGCGTGGTGGTCACTTTCAGGGCATCGTGATCCCACTTAGTTTTGCTCTTGAGGTCCTTGCCGCTGTGAATGGTCGCGTTGTTCTGGGCATCGGTCATGTCCTTGTAGAAGAAGGTCTCGGTGGCGCCCTCATATGCGAAATTGCGGGTGACGATGATGACGTCCCCCTCACCGCTGATCGTGACTGCGCCGGTTTGCATGACGGGCTGGCCGGCAAACTCGCTCTTGGTGGGTACCAGCGTCCACGTACCGTTGAAGGCGCGATGGTCGTGCGCGAAGGCGCAGCACGCAAAGAGCACAGCTGTTAAAGCTGCTCCAATAATTTTCCTCATGATTTCCTCCCAGGCTATGGTTTCCGGGAACCGTTAGAGCACGCGCGAGACCGTTCCGTCTATAGTGAATTCGTGGAACAGACTCGCCGCTGGACGCTGTTGTTGGTCCTAGGCTTCTGCTTGGCGATCGCAGCGACGTTCTTCTTCGGCTACCGCGCGGGCAGAACCGCGCGACACTTCCGCCACCTGGACGAAACCATCCAACCGTGGATGAGCGTGCCCTTTGTCGCTCACACCCATCACACGCGCTCGGAACTGCTGTTCCAGGCGATTCATGTTCCGCCCAACCCGCGCGACCACAGGCCGATTCGCGAGATCGCACGAGCCGAAAAATTGCCGGTTGCCGAACTGATTCGTGATTTGCACAAGGCCATCGAGAGTGCCAACCCTCCCGGATCGGAAGGCATTCCCCCATCCGGCAAGGAGCCTGGCAAGACGCCCTGATGCTCGATCAGCTCCTGGCCGCACTTACACAGTACGGTTCTCCCGCGCTATTCGTGGTCGTCGCAATTGCGGCCATCGGCGTTCCAGTGCCCGTTACGCTGCTGCTGATCGTCACCGGCTCGCTCGCGGCACAAGGCTCGATCAACGTCTGGCTGGCAATCGTCATCGCGTCTGCGGGATCCGTGGCCGGCGACCAGATTGGTTTTGCGGTGGGCCGCTGGGGTGGCAAGAAGCTGATCGCCAAATTCAGCCGGCTGCTTGGCGATGCCGAACGCATCAAGAAACTCGATGCGAGAGCCAGGAGCTGGGGTGGCGCCGGAGTTTTCTTCAGCCGGTGGCTTGTTACTCCTTTGGGACCATGGATCAATCTTGCGAGTGGCGCCGCGGACTATTCCTGGCTTCGATTCACGCTGTGGGATATTCTCGGTGAGTCGTTTGGAGCCGTCCTCTTCATCTGGCTGGGCCATGTTTTCAGCGACCGTGTTCAGGAGGTCGGCGCGATCTTCGGCGACGTGACTTGGGCGATCGTCGGCGTGCTGGCCACTGCATTTCTTGGCTGGAGGCTGTTCTTCACGCGAGCGCACACGGCGAAAAGCGTAGCGGGAGCTTCAAAGACAGTAGTGTAACGGCCCGTATCCTTCTCGAACCGTAACGATCCTGAAATCGTTGTTACGTTCTGATAACCCCCCCTTGCTTCCCTTGGGCTCTGTAATTATTTCTGATTGCATTCCGAACTTAAAACCAGGACCTAAAGAAATTAAAGATCTTGGTCCAGGAAAGTGTGATGGCATCGCTCTTGCATTAAAGGCGGGCATGCGGAACACATTCACTTCGACAATAGCCTTGGCCGCTCAGCTAGCCACAGCGTCATTCGGATTCGGTCTTGTCATGACGCCGGTTCTGAACGCTCAAACAACGGCCGACCAAACGGCGACCGCCAGCAAAGCCGACCGCCAACTGATGCAGAAGATTCGGAAGGCCGTGGTCTCCGACAAGACACTCTCAACCTCCGCCCACAACGTCAACATAACTTCACAAGATGGGGCGGTGACTTTGAAGGGCACAGTGAAGTCCGAAGACGAGAAAACGGCTATCGAAAATAAAGCTACGGAAATTGCCGGACAAGGCAAGGTAACCGATGAGCTGACCGTCGCTCCAGCCAAGTAAGACTACATACAACACACAAGGGGAGAATCACCATGGCAGGGAAAAACACAGCAGTCTTTGGAATCTATCGCGACACAGTTGGCGTCGGTGGCGCGTTGCAGGCGTTGCGAGACGCTGGTTTCCGCAATACCGATATTTCAGTCCTGATTCCGGAAAACGCCGGCACCAAGGACTTCGTCCATCGCAAGGACACCAAGGCTCCCGAGGGCGCGACCACTGGAGCAGCGTCCGGCGCGGTGATCGGCGGCGTGCTTGGTTGGCTCGCTGGCGTTGGCGCTTTGGCGATTCCGGGACTCGGGCCCTTCATTGCCGCCGGACCGATCATGGGCATGTTAGCCGGCGCTGGCGCTGCAGGCGTAGCTGGAGGTGTAGTCGGTTCCCTGGTTGGCATGGGAATTCCCGAATACGAGGCGAAGCGCTTCGAAGGCCGGGTGAAGGACGGCGGTATTCTGCTCTCCGTCCATTGCGACAGTTCCGAGTGGATCTCCCGAGCTAAGAAAATTCTCGCTGAAACCGGCGGTGAAGACGTCAGTTCAGCTAGCGAGGCTGCGGCCGACTACGCCACGAGCGATCGCCCTGGTGTGCGGGTCTAGGCAGAAATAAGAGGGAAGAACTCCGGACATTGGCGATGATTGCCGCGGGGCCGTTTCTCCCACGGGCCCCTGAAGTTCGGTCAGCGGGATAAGCGGCACTTTACCCAGCACCGCAAAACCTCGGCGACGCTCCAGGCTTGGGCAATGCAGCCGCGGGGCGTGAAGGGTGGTTCGGCATCGAAAATTTCACTGATGGAGCCGATGCATGCTTCTTTCAGATGCGGCTCGAAGCCATCCAGGAACTTGCCGGCCCCCTTCAAGTCGCCAGGGTGAACCTTGAGCCACGCATCGATGAACGGCCCAATCAGCCAAGCCCACACGGTGCCCTGATGGTAGGCGGCGTCGCGCGCGCGGAGATCGCCGTCGTACTTGGGTTTGTAGTCCTTGTTATCCGGCGACAGAGATCGCAATCCAACCGGTGTGAGTAGCTTACTGTGCGCGGCTTCAACCACGGCTGCCCATCGCGCTTCATCCAGAATTGGATACTTCAATGAAATGGCCAGGAGTTGATTCGGGCGGCACGCGGAATCGTCGTCGCCGGGCCCATCGATCACGTCAAAAAGATACTTTCCCGGCGCATACCAGAATCGCGCGTTAAACGATTCACGAGCTTGTTGAGCGCAGGCTCCAACACGGGCCGCTTGCTCCGGTTCGTGCTCCTCTTTAAGCCACCCTTCCAACAGCTTTAGAGCGTTGTACCAAAGCCCGTTGATTTCGACGGCCTTGCCGCGCCTTGGCGTCACCACCCAATCGTCAACCTTGGCATCCATCCAGGTAAGGGCGTAGCCCTCGGCGCCCTGCTTCAATAATCCGTCGCGCGGGTCCACGCCGATGCCAAACGCCGTACCACGCATGTGCCACTCGAAAATGTCTAGCAGTTTTGGAAGGGCCATTTGCAGGACCGAGCGATCTCCGCTGAGCTCGGTGTAGCGATCGATGGCGTGGAAGAACCACAGCGTTGCGTCGGCTGTGTTATACAGCCCTTCCGTTTTGCGTTCGGGAAAGAGATTGGGAATCAGGCCATCGCGAACATAATGGGAGAAGGTACGAAGAATCCACGCGGCCGTGATGTTCCGGCCGCAGGTGAGCGTCAAACCCTCCAGCGAGATCATGGTATCGCGACCCCAGTCGGTGAACCAGTGATAACCCGCGATTACCGTTCGAACCTCGTCGCCGACCGCGCGGGCACGCGTTGCATCGTCAGTTCGGCCCGCGGGCGTGATCAGAAATTGATCGGCAGCCCACATGAGCTCGGCGGCGGTCGCATTCTTTTCGATCAGATCCTCGATACCCAGTTTCCAATGGCTGGCGGCGCCCTGCAGGATACGGCGCTTCCGCTCGGACTCCAATTGCACGGCCAGAGCTGGAGTGAATGCGCGCATGTTGTCCCACGATTCGGAGGACGCGATCAACGTCGCATCGCAGTCCTTGCGAAGATCCACGTGGAAGAATCCGGGACTCCAGAGATCGCCTTGCGCCGGATATCCGCGACGCTCCTCAAGCCGATAGGTCACCTGTTCGATACGAATGCGATCGACGGTAAGAGCGGCGTTTTGTCCGTCCAGGATCAACCGCAGCGGTGGGAGATCGGTGCCGGCCGATACTTCGTAACGATCGTGTCCCACGGTCAACGTGTAGGACGATTGCTCCAGCTCGGCACTGACCGCTGTTTCGTGGGGCCGAAAATATATTGACGGCCGCAAAATCAACCGCACGCTGTCGTCGCCGGAGAGTAGCCGATAGTTGACGAAGGCCGTGTTCTGGCCGTGCGGCAACACTAATCTCTTCTCAAACGTGACCGGTCCGATCTCGTAACGCCAGACTGGTGCGCCGCCCTCCAACCGGAACTCGCTCAAATAGTCCATGACGTCGAGCATCAGCGGGCCGCCGGCGCGCTCTTCACCGGTCAATTGGACGAAGCGGCCGTCGGGAAGCTCGAGCCGTTCCCCCAGCTGGTTCAGCATCGTCACGCGGCCGAAGGGCGCAGGCAGCGCGGCGACGAGATAGCCGTGATAGCGTCGCGTTATTATGCCCGATAACGTGCCCGACGCGTAGCCTCCCAGCCCGTTGGTCACCAGCCATTCATCGTTGAGACCGGCTTCTGGAGCGTGGCTGTCTTTGCCGGGCCAGGGCATTTTGATTACGAGATCGGTCATAGGTTGGATTGGGGTCTCAGCAGTACGGCGGCGTGACCGGGAATTCTCCAGTTCTCACCTGTGTCGCACAGAGGGGTGTCGAGCGGCGGCGTTCCATTGCCGCCATACTTGGGATCTTCACTCGACCACAGAATAATCCATTCCGAATCGGCAGGTGGAGCGAGCAGCGGCTCCGGCGCGGGAGCAAAGTGCAGATCGATTCCGAGGTTGATGACCAATAGCCGATCATCTTCGGCATCATTCTGGTCGCCGAAAAAGCGCAACAAAAAGGCCTGGGAGGAGAGCACCGCACCGTCCACGCCGTGCCGCTGTTGTGCGCGAAAGGCCGGCTCGTCGCGACGCAATTTCAGCAGATCGCGGTGCAGATCGTAGATCTCGCGATGAGTCTCGCGCTCGGAATGATCCAGCTTGCAGCGTTCGAAGGTGTCGGGATCGCTGGGGTCGGCGAAGCGCTGCTGCATTGCCGGAGTCGCGAGGCTCGGAAATTGCGCGAGAAACTCGGCGCGGCCGCGTCGAATTTGTTTCGCGAGCTCGGCACCGTGATCGGCAAAGAAGAGGAATGGGCTCGACGCGCCGAATTCCTGGCCTTGAAACAGCATCGGCGTGCCGGGCGCAAGCAGCAATAGCGCGGTGATGGCGCGGAGTTTGCCGGGCGAAGTCAGCTTATCGCAGCGCTTGCCATACGCGGAGTTGGCGATCTGATCGTGGTTTTGGATGAATGTGACCATGGCCGCGGGATTGAGATCGAGGCCCGGCGTGCCCCGCCGCTTCTTCTGCCACTTGTAGCACTGGCCTTGATAAAGGTAGCCGTACTTGATCGATGAAATGAACTCTTGAGGCGTTCCCAAATAATCGGTGTAGTAGGCTTCGTTGCGGCCGGTGAGAGCCACCATCGCGGTGTGATGGAAATCGTCGTTCCACAAGGCGTCCAAGCCGTAGCCGCCGCGATCTCGCGGCTTCACCAGCTTCACCTGTTGCGGTTCATTTTCGGCAATGAAGATTACCTCGCGCGGGGCGGCAAGTTTGCGAACTTCGCGCGCCATGGCGCCCAGGATGTGATCCTGCGAGTTGTCGTGGATGTCCTGCGTGGCATCCAGCCGGAGACCGTCCAGATGGAATTCGTCAATCCAGTAGCAGGCGTTGGCGATGCAGAATTCGCGAACTGGATCGCAATTGCTGCCATCGTAATTGATGGCCGGGCCCCAATCCGTTTTGATTTTGGTGGAGAAGCATTGCGGAGCGAACTTTGCGAGGTAGTTGCCGTCGGGCCCGAGATGATTGTAGACCACGTCCAGGATCACACCCAGCCCGAGCGCGTGCGCGCGGTCGACGAAGCGGCGAAAGTCGTCGGGCGATCCATACAGATGGGAAGGCGCGAACCACTGCACGCCGTCATACCCCCAGCCGAATCGGCCCGGAAATTCGGCGATCGGCATCACTTCAAGAATCGTGACTCCGGTTTCGGCTAAACGGGGAAGTTCTTCCTGCGCGCCGCGCCAAGTGCCTGGCTGGGTGAAAGTGCCGATGTGCATCTCGTAAATTACTTGATGCGGGAGCGATACACCGCGCCAATTCCGGTCCGTCCACGAAAAGGCGGACGCATCCACCACCTCCGACGACCCGTGCGGGCCCTCCGGTTGAAAACGGGATGCGGGATCGGGAGCGGTTTCGCCCCGGTCGAGCCGGTATCGATAGCGAGACCCAACTCGAGCATTCGGCGCCAAACCCGAGAAATAACCCGAGCCCTCCGCTTGGAGTGGAACGGCATCGCCTCCGTCGAACACTACTTCTATGGTCTTTCTTATGGGCGCCCAAACGCGAAAGTGAACGCCCGCGCCGGCGACTTCGGCTCCAATCGGGAAGCGTCTCGAGTGCGGTGTCACTGGCGTTCCGCAGTCAGCAAGTGGGCAACGCTCGGCGACTTGGGTTCGCGGCAGACCACCAACGAAAGCGGCACCAAATCGATGGCCGCACCCGTTTCTGAGAAGCGGGTATCGGCTTCCAGCCCTGGATCGTTGGTATCGATGACGATCTCCCATTTGTCGTCATCGGGCGGTTTCGGGACGTAGAACTTTATCGGCTCATGATGACAATTCAGCATGATGAGAAACGTGTCGTCCTTGATGGGCTCGCCGCCTTCATCCTCGTCGCCGATGGTATCGCCATTGAGCATCAGGCCGAGGCAGCGCACCCAGCCAAGGTTCCATTCTTCGTCGGACATCTCCTGCCCATCCGGCCGCAGCCAGACAATGTCCTTTTCTTCGGTGCCGCGAATCGCCCGGCCCTGATAGAACTTGCGGCGGTGCAGGCTGGGATGATTGCGGCGCATCTGGATCAGCTTTTGCGTGAATTCCAGAAGCGCGATCTTGCGTTCGTCGATGGACCAATCCACCCAGGTGGTTTCGTTGTCCTGGCAGTAGGCGTTGTTATTGCCATTCTGCGTGCGGCCAATCTCGTCGCCTCCGAGTATCATCGGGACGCCCTGCGACAGCAGCAGCGTCGCGAGAAAATTCCGCTTCTGGCGTTCGCGGCGCTCGATGATTTCAGGATCGTCGGTGGGGCCTTCCACTCCCATATTCCAGGAGTGATTGTCGTTGGTTCCGTCGTTATTATCTTCCTTGTTGGCCTCGTTATGCTTCTCGTTGTAACTCACAAGATCGTGCAGCGTGAAGCCGTCGTGAGCCGTCACGAAATTGATGCTGGCCGAAGGACGGCGGCCGTCACGATCGTACAGATCGCTGGAGCCCGTGAGCCGATAGCCGAGATCGGACAGTTGCCCCTCGTCGCTTTTCCAATAGCGGCGGACCGTGTCGCGGTAGCGGCCGTTCCATTCCGCCCAGCCGGCTGGAAAATTGCCCACCTGGTAGCCGCCGTCGCCCACGTCCCACGGTTCTGCGATCAGCTTTACTTGGGAAATCACGGGATCCTGGTGAATGATGTCAAAGAAGGCCGACAGGCGATCCACGTCGTGCAGCTCGCGCGCCAGGGTCGAAGCCAGATCGAAACGAAAGCCGTCCACGTGCATTTCCTCGATCCAATAGCGCAGGCTATCCATGATCAATTTGAGCACTTGCGGATGCCGGGCATTCAAGCTGTTGCCGGTGCCGGTGTAATCCATGTAGTAGCGCTGCTGATCGGCAACCAGCCGATAATACGTAGAGTTGTCCACTCCTCGAAAGCTCAGCATCGGGCCCATGTGATTGCCTTCGGCGGTGTGATTGTATACCACGTCGAGAATCACTTCGATGCCTTCGCGGTGGAAGGTCTTCACCATGCTCTTGAATTCAGCCACCTGCCCGCCGACATCGCCCGAGCCCGAATAGCGGGCGTCCGGACTGAAGAAATTCGTGGTGTTGTAACCCCAGTAGTTAGTGAGCCCCTTCTCCGCGAGATGTTTGTCGGTAAGGAACGCGTGCACGGGCATCAGTTCGACGGCGTTGACGCCCAGCCGCTTCAGATACTGAATCGACGGTTTGGAGGCTAGGCCCGTGTAAGTGCCACGGAGCGGTTCGGGAACCTCGGGATGCCTTTTTGTGAACCCTTTGACGTGCAGCTCATAGATGATGGAGTCGCTGAGCGGCAGACATAGCGGCCGGTCCTCTTCCCAGTCGTAATAGGGATTGACGACCACGCACTTTTGCATGCCCGCGGCGTCGTCGTTTTCATCGAACGACAAATCGGCGTCTCCATTGCCGGGCTGATAGGGAAAGATGGGGGCAGACCAATCCACTTGGCCGGCCAGCGCTTTCGCGTAAGGATCGATCAGGAGCTTGTTGGAATTGAATCGCAATCCGTCGTTCGGCTCGAAAGGTCCATGCACTCGATAGCCGTACAACTGCCCCGGCTGTAACCCATGAAGGTAGCCGTGCCACACGTAGGTGGTCCGCTCCGGCAGCCGGATGCGGGTCGTTTCCGGCGCGTTAGGCTGGTCGAAAAGGCACAACTCTACCCAATCGGCGTGTTCGGAATAAATGGCAAAGTTGGTTCCGGCCCCGTCCCAGGTCGCCCCCAGGGGATGGGCGCGTCCCGGCAAGATTTTGCTTGGCATATACGAACGGTAGACGCCGAAATATGCCGACTGTTAACAAATTAATAACCTGTTCTACGGCACTTCGCCGGACTTGACATCCGTTGGTCGAGGCTGGAAAGCACGGATGTAGCTCATTCGCGGAAATTGGTCGGCTGCCATGCCGAGCGCCTTTGCCTCGCTCAAAGCGTGCGCGTTGTCCCAGCCGTCGCGATCAATTCGATACGACGCAATCACCACGCCGGTGCGGTCCGCTCCGCGCTTGCAGTGCACGAAAACGGCCCCATCGCCTTCCAGTATTCCCAGGACCTGGCTGATCTGCGCTTCCGTGGGCGGCGTGTGCCCGGACATTGGAACGTTGACGTACTTCATGCCGGCCGCTTTGACCATGGCCTCTTCGGCGTCACCGCGTTCATCTGCGGCGCGCAAATCAATCACTGTCTTCACGCCGATTTTGGCGAGGTACTTAATGCCGTCCTCACTGGGCTGCGCTCCCCGGTACACGCTGGTATCCACCTGCTGGAAGTTCTTTATGCCTTCAGGCGATGGGGCAGCGAACGCCGGCAACGCCAGGACGAACAGAAGGATATGTCTGGAACTTAGCGACATTGAAATAATCGACCCTCCACTACGAATCGATGCTGTCCGAATTACGTTCGTTCCAGCTGCAAAACATTAATTCTTATTTCCCCGGTAAGGCTGGAGTTACTGGGGCACGGTGAATCGAAAGTTAGCTCCGTTACTCCCCTCAGACTCCACCCAGATCGTCCCGCCGCGTTGCTCGACGATTCGCTTACAAATTGCTAACCCCATCCCGGTACCCGGAAAGTCCCGCCCGTGCAGGCGCTTGAAGACACCGAAAATCTGGTCGTGATAACGGGGCTCGATTCCTCTGCCGTTGTCGCGGATCGAGAAAGTAACGCCTTGCTCGGCTTCACTAGCCGTAACGTGGATCTGGAGCGTACTGGGGCCGCGAAATTTGACCGCATTGGCGATTAGTTCGCGAAACAAATAGCTCAATTGTTCGAACTCAAAGGTTACAGCAGGAAGCGGGTCATGGGTGATCTGAGCGCCGCTGTCATGAATGGACTTTTCCATGTTCAACAGCACGGCAGCGAGGGCCGCTTCGGCGTCCACCAGAGACCCCGGCTGATCCAGCGCCCTAAGCTGGTGCGAATAAGTGACCAGATCGGCTAACAGCCGTTCGGCCCGCTCCACGGCATCGGCAATGTAGCGGAGAAATTCCTTCCGGTCCGCATCACTGTACTGCTCCGGGCGAAGCTCGAGCAATTGCGTGTAACTCTTCACCATGCGAAGCGGCTCGCGCAAATCATGGGATACGGCGTAAGCAAATTGGCGCAACTCATCGGAATGTCGAATCTTCTCGTCGCGGAGTCGATCTCGCAACTCTTCGACTTCAGCCAGTCGCTCCACATTGGGCGGACTGGAAGACGCATCCGTCGTGCTCATGCCGCTACCCAACCCTACTATATCCCGAGGCGTATATAAATACCGAGGCGCCATGCAAATACGACGCTGACAACCACCGGCGCGCTACATCACGAGTCTTGTGGCAACCCAGATGCTTAGACCGTAGTGTGGAGATCGAGGGACTACGCGTTATGAAGAAGTTAGCGGTTAAGCGGTACTGCGGGCGTGGCTTAATTAGGAATATTCTTCCTGCGGCATTGCCGCTTACTGTTTTACTGGGAGTGGCTGTCGCTCAAGACGTGGTCAAAGTATCGAACCAGAGCGGATCCCCGGTCCTTTGGCGCGACCCTACCGACATCGCTATGCGGAACCTCCTGGAGGGCCCTGGCGGCAAGGATCACGAGCCACATCCCCCGTTCACTTTCGACAAGGAAGACATGGAGGGCAGCAACCCGAAGTTCGACGTTCGAGACCGGGATGGAGTCAAATGGAAGGTCAAACTGGGAGCGGAGGCCAAGCCGGAAACGGTCGCGTCCCGGCTGGTCTGGTCGATCGGATACTTTGCGAACGAGGACTATTTTCTGCCGGTGTTCAGCGCTACTGGCATGCCGCATCTAAAGCGCGGTAATTCATTCGTTGAGCCGGATGGCTCCATACGAAACGTGCGGCTCAAACGATATTCAAAGGACGAGAAGAAAGTCGGGATCTGGGAGTGGCGGAAAAACCCTTTCACCGATACCCGCGAACTCAACGGACTGCGCGTGATGATGGCGGTTATTAACAACTGGGATCTGAAGGACGACAACAATGCCGTCTACGAGGAAAAGGGATCCGACGGCACCCAGCTCGTGTATCTGGTAAGCGATTTGGGATCAAGCTTTGGTACTACGAACTTCATAGCGAGCGATAAGGGGAAGGGAAACCTGAACGCCTACGTTCACTCAAAGTTCATCAAGAAAGGGGCCGAGACCACCGGTGATTTTGTGGATTTCGAAGATCCTAGCCGGCCGCGCCTCTTCATCGCGTTTAACGCGCCGGAATTTGTGAGCCGGGTCAACATGGAGTGGGTCGGTCGGAATGTCCCCAAAGCCGACGCCAAGTGGGCTGGTGGACTGCTCGGGAGACTTTCCCACGAGCAGATTCGCGATGCGTTCCGGGCTGCGCAATACACACCCGAGGAAGTCGAAGCTTTCGCATCGGCGTTCGAGCTTCGGGTCGCGGAATTGAACCAATTGTATGTCGGCGGGGCCGCGAGGTAACGCACGCTCACGTTAGTGAGCCCGCACGTTAGTGCGCACTCACGTTAGTGAGCAAGGCCATTCTGTTCTACGACATTTTGAACTGCTTCTTGCACCGCTTCTTTGACGGCGTCCTTTACGGTTTCTTCCAACGCCTTGCGATTTAGCTCGGTATCTCCCGTGTCCACGGCCAGCTCGCGAACAACCACCTCTAAAACCGGCGTGACCGCGGGTAACTCCTTAGCGACTGCCTTCGCCACCTTCCTCGCAACTCTCGTGGCCGCAGGGACCTTCTCAATCTCGACAACCTCACCGGGCCGGTCCGCCGCATTCCAATCTTCCAAAAACTGCTTGCTCAGGGTGGCGGCGATCTTCGGTTCATGAAAAATTATACCGACTTCGCGCCGTGCTGCTAGCTCCAACTCCCGTAGGCTTTGGCTTCCAATGAACGCCCGGCGGCCATCCCGGATGATGGTGCGCGTATGCAGCCGCAGACCGGACAGCTTTTTCGCCGGCAGTTGGCTGCTTGTGCGTGTCACGCGCCCGATAATCTTGATTTCAACCCCGGCCTTGGATCGCTCTTCCAGATCGCGAAGCATGGCCGCATCGCTAATCTCGGGATCATAGATGAGCAGTTCTTTCTTGGCGCCGCGGATAAACTTCGAAAGCTCCGTCCGGGCATTCACGGGACTAACCACCAGCCCGGCCGCCCCCGCCACATATGGCTGCCGTTCCGTATCGGCCTCGAAGAGCCTTATCGCCTCCTGCACCAATTTGCGGTTCCGCGTGATCAATCCAAAACCGCGGCTGTAATCGATGTCGAGATGCGTAAAGTTAAAAGACAACACATGCAGCTCGCGGCGGTCGATGATTATGTATTTGCCGTGATAGCGGATCAGATCGTCCGCGGTGCGGGCCACCGTGGCTCCAGCCGCAAGCAGCCGTAGCTCCAGCTTCCGTAAGTTTTGTTCCCCGCCTCGATTGGTGTGGGCGATAAGAGCATGCACCGAAACACCCCGGCTCACGGCGCTCGCAAGCGCAGTTTCGATTTCTGCGCGATCGAAGCGGAAGATGGCGATGTCGATCCGGCTCTTTGCCCCATCGATCGCGTGGATCAGAGGCGCGACACCGTCCGATGGCTGTATTACCAGTTTCACTTTGGCCTTACCCCACACTGGAAACCACCGCGTCGGCGACTGGCTTCGTATCAATCGCTTGTGAAGCCTCGGTGTCCCCCTGGTAAACATGATAAAGCTCGGCGTACAGACCGCCTCGCTTCAAAAGATCCTCGTGATTGCCGCTCTCCACAATGCTGCCGTCATTCACCACAAAAATCACGTCGGCGCGGCGGACGGTGGAGAGCCGGTGAGCGATAACGATGGAAGTCTTGCCTTCCATCAAGCGATCCAGAGCTTCGAAAACCAGCTTCTCGGACGCTGCGTCGAGACCCGAGCTCGGCTCGTCCAGAATGAGTATGGGAGTATTGCGGATAATGGCGCGAGCAATCGCGATACGCTGGCGCTGGCCGCCCGAAAGCGTGACTCCCCGTTCGCCGACGATCGTGTCGTAACCTTCCGGCATCTTCTCAATGAATTCGTGGGCGTTGGAGAGTTCAGCCGCCCGCAGGATTTCGGCTCGGCTTGCTTCCGGCTTGCCATATGCGATGTTGCTCCAAATCGGAGCATGGAACAGCAATGTCTCTTGCAGCACGAAGCTCATTTGCTGCCGCAGCGACTTTTGCTGTAAACGCCGCACGTCCCATCCGTCGATCGATACCACCCCCGAGGTGGGATCGTAAAATCGCGGGATGAGGCTGATGATGGTCGTCTTTCCAGCGCCGGTGGGACCCACCAGGGCGGCCACTTGACCCGGCTCGATGCGCAAGCTCACGTTCTTCAGAACCGGCTGGTCCGCGTTGTAGGCGAAGTTCACATCCTGGAGCTCGATCCTTCCGCTGAAGCGCGGCGCCCTTCGCGCTCCGGGTAAATCCTTCACCTCGCGACCGGCGTCAAAAACCTCGCGAATGCGTTCGTAACCCACGGCGGCCTTGGAATACGAGTCAGTCACCTTCGAGAGTTCCTGCATCGGCTTGTACATCTTCCCGAGATAAAAGATGAACACTACCAGCGAGCCCGCCGACAGAGTGCCGCTCAATGCCAGGCGCGCTCCAAACCACAGAACCAGGCTGGTGCCGACCGCCACGATGATTTCAACCAGCGGAGCAAGCCGGGCTTTAAGACTGCGAGCGCGCAGTGCGATCTCCACGCCTTCCAGGCTCTCTTCTTCTAGCCGGCGCTGTTCATAGTCCTCACGCGCAAACGCCTTCACCACGCGAATGGAGGAAAGCACCTCCTGAATCACCGAGACGATTTCACCCTCTTTTTTTCGAACTTCGCGCGCGGCCTTCTTTATCCGCCGCGTGTAATGGTAGACCACGGCGAACAGAACCGGCGCTACTGAAAGAGCAATTAATGTGAATTGCCAGTTCAGGTAGAGCATAACTCCCACCATGCCGACTAAGGTGAGAACATTCACGCCGGATCCCAACAGTCCGGAAGCGATAAAGCTCTGGATGGCGTCGATGTCGCTGGTAACGCGGCTGAGCAGGTCGCCGGTCTGTTTGGCGTCGTGATAGGCGAGCGACAGGCGCTGCATGTGGTAATAGAGCATGCGCCGCAGGTCGTGCATCACCCACTGCGCAACGCTGGTGGTTACATACTTCTCGGCGTAAGAACAGAGCGCCCCCGCAAGCGCGATAGCGAGAACAGCCAATGCGGCAAAGTTTAGAATGGCCAGTTTGTTTTGGCCGACGTAGGAAGTTATCAGTACGTTCAGCCACCCGTGCATCGGCCGCGAACCGACGACATTGTCGAGAACGATCTTTAGCGGCCACGGTTCCAATAGGCTCGCCGCGCCTTCGCCGACGATGGCGATCGTCCCCAGGACCAGAAACTTTGCGTGAGGCCGTAACAACGCACCGATTCTCGGCGAACCTGCACTACCCGCCAACTTGTCTGGCACGCCCGATGGAAGGCACGTTTGTTACCTTACCGAGCGACGGGCCGCGCATCCCGCAAAACCATTGTAAAGCGGCCGCTTGCGGCGATTCGGAGAAGCCTAACCTCAGTCTGTTGTGGGAAGTTTTTCCGGCCCCGATAGATGTTACCTGCCTGCTAACGTCGAGCCTTCGACGATGTCGCGATCAGCCGACTCCTAACGGTTACACGGCGTGATCTCGGATCAGCCCAGCGTGTTACTCTGAGACGAAGTCAGTCTCACCTGAGGATTAGCGACCGCATGCGAAGTTCCAAACCGTACATTCGCTACAAGGTTTCCCAACCCCTACAAGCAGTTAAGCTCGCCGAACATCCTGGGAGCAGCCTGCGCGATCCCACCGGCACCCTGATCCAGATCCCGGCGGAAATGATCGTCGAAATCGAAGGCGGCGTTACGGAATCCGGATTGATCAACATCCTCTGGAACGGCGAAGTCTTTTCGGTTTTCAACGAAGACTTGCAGGAGAAAGCAGAGCCGGTCAGCGCGGGCTAGTCCAGAGCTTGACCATGGCAACCGAACGTGACCTCGATCTGATCCGAGCATCGGCCGCCGGCGACGCCGAACGCATGCGAGCCCTGCTGGGACGCGGCGCGAAGGTCAACGCGCGGATGAAGAACGGGGCCACCCCGCTGCTGGCGGCGGCCGTGGCCGGGCGAGTGGAAGCGCTCCAGATTCTTCTGCTCCAGGGCGCCGACTTGAAGGCCCGCTACCGGGATGAAGCAACGGTTCTCGTGATGGCGGCCACGCAGGGCAACGCCAACGTGGTCACTTTGCTGCTCCAAAAAGGCGCAAGCCACCAGGAACGCACGCGCACCGGCGTCACTCCGCTATTGGCTGCCGCGATTGAAGGGCACGCAGCCGTGGTAGAGGCTCTACTGGCGGCCGGCGCGGATCCGAATGCCGCCGATGCACGAGGGGTCACGCCGCTGATTGGCGCGGCAGTGAATGGGCGAATGGAAGCGGTTTGCTCGTTGATCGCCGGGGGAGCGGATATCGGGCGCTGCCAGCAAATCGGGTTTGACGGCGCTCGCCGCTGCAGTGTCGGTGGCTCCCGCGGTGACGTGGGTGTTGCTCGAAAAAGGCGCCGACCCGAATACGCTGGATGAGCAGGGCCGACCGGTTCTGCTGGCGGCGGCAGCGGGTGGGAACGCGGAAGTGTTGCCGATGCTGCTCGCAAAAGGCGCGAGGATAGAAGCGGCGGATGCGTCAGGCGCCACGGCCTTGCTCGCGGCTGCGCTGGGCGGGCATGTCGAAGCAGCCACGGCGCTGCTAGCCGCCGGAGCCAATCCAAATACCGCGGGACAAACCGGTATCACGCCGCTCATAGCAGCCGTCGTCCGCGGGCAAACCGCCATCGCGGATTTGTTGATTCGGTCGGGCGCCGACGTAAATGCGCGCACCATCCAGGGCGTCACGGCGCTGATGGCGGCGGTGAACAGCCATCCGGAAGCAATTCCGCTGTTGCTCGCGCAAGGCGCTGAGATTAACGCTGCCGATCAGAGCGGGTTGAGCGCGCTGCATGCGGCGGCCGCCATGGGACGGACGGAAGTGGTTCGAGCTGCTAGTGGAATCGGGTGCCGACGTGCAACAGCTCACTGCCAGCGGCCTCACTCCAGCGCGCATCGCGGAAGCTGGAGGACACGAGGAAATCGCCGATTTCCTCCGAACCGTTACCGAGCCGGAACCGTAACCTAGCCGGCCGGAGCTACGACGCGCTCGCAATTTCAGTGGCCACCCGCTCCACTGGAGCCTGGTTCTTGGCCGGTGGAAGCGTGAAGTAGAAGCACGACCCTTTGCCATCCTCGGACTCCACCCAAATCCGGCCGCCATACGTTTCCACGATGCGCTGGCAAATTGCCAGGCCGATGCCCGTTCCCGGATAGTCCTGCCCGTGCAGGCGCTTGAAGATCTTGAAGATCTGTTGCGCATACTCGGACGGGATGCCGACCCCGTTGTCTTGCACCGCCAACACCCATTCGCGCTCCCGCCATTCGGCTGAGATGTGTATGCGCGGCGGATCTTGGCTGCGGTATTTGATGGCGTTGCTGACCAGATTTTGCAGCAGCTGCACCAGGCGAATCTCGTGCGCGTGCACCGCCGGAAGGTTGTCCCACGAAATGGTCGCGCCGCTCTGTTCCGTGGAGGCCTGCAGGTTCAGGAGCACCTTGTCGATCACAGCTGGCGAAATCCACGGTTTCGGCGGGCCCTTCAGCCGCAGGTCCGGTTTGTGAGTAGGTCAGCAGGTCCTTGAGCAGCATCTCCATGCGCTGGGCGCCACCCACGATGTAAGAGATATATTGATCGGCGTTGGCGTCCAGCTTCCCGAAGTATTTTCGCTGCAGCATCTGGCTGTACAGCGCCACCATGCGCAGCGGCTCCTGCAAATCGTGACTGGCCGCATAAGCAAACTGGTTCAAATCGTCGTTGGATTGGCGCAGGGCCTTGTTGGACCGCAGCAGCTCTTGCGTGCGCTCGGCCACGCGCTGCTCCAGGGTGGCGTTCAGCTCGCGGATCGCTTCGTCCGCGCGCCGGCGCTCGGTGACATCCCGAATGGCGGAAGTGAGCAGCAAGCCCTCCTGGGTCTGCAGCGGGCTCAAGCTCATCTCCACTGGAAACTGATGGCCGCTCTTGCGCCGGGCCCACAGCTCGGTGGGCGCAGCCAGCCAGGCCAGACCGGCCGATTTTCCAGGATTGGAAGGGCAACGCCATTCCGGCACCAGCAGCCGGATATTTTGCCCGATCAACTCCTCGCGAGGAAAGGCGAACAGGATCTCCGCCTGCGAGTTCATTAAACTGATGCACCCCTCCTCGTCGCTAATGATCATGGCGTCGGGGGCGGCTTCCAGCAGCGAGCGGAATTTTTGTTCCGCTTTTCCCAGAACCTCGGCCTGGCGGCGGAGCAGCGCGGTGTTGCGGCTCAGCTCGACAAACACGCCCACTTTCGACCGCAGAACCTCGGGCACAATCGGCTTGAAGAGAAAGTCCACGGCGCCCAGATCGTAGCCGCGGAACAAATGTTCGTCGCTCTTGTAGCCGGTGAGAAAGAGAATGGGAGTGTGGCGGGAGCGCTTGCGCGAACGGATCAGCTCGGCGGTCTGGAACCCGTCCATCTCCGGCATCTTCACGTCCAGCAAAATGGCCGCGAAATCGTCGTCCAACAGATGGCGCAGGGCTTCCGAGGCCCGACCGCGGCCAGTACCAGCTCCTGGCCTAGCCCATCCAGCGCCGCTTCAAGCGACACCAGATTGTCCGGAGTGTCATCCACCAGCAGGATCTTCACGCGATCCTGACCTGGGATTTCGGGTAGCGGCTGCATGGGTACTCCGCTCTTTCCCGGATGTTCTCCGGTATTGGGCTCCTGTTCCATCTTAGACCGCGGCTGCGGGCGCTGCAGTTACTTCATGGCCACGGTTGATCCAAACCCGCAGCACCGAAAAGAGCTGCTCCAGGTCCACCGGTTTGGTGACGTAATCGGACGCTCCAGCCTCGATGCACTTCTGCCGATCGCCTTTCATCGCCTTGGCAGTTAGAGCAACGATCGGCAGCGACCGGAACTGCGGCAGCTCTCGTATGGCCTTCATGGTCTCATAGCCGTCCATTTCCGGCATCATGATGTCCATGAGCACGAGATCGACATCCGGCGTCTTCTTCAATAGTTCAATGCCGGTGCGGCCATTTTCGGCGTGCGCAACTTTTAGGTTGTGATCTTCCAGCAGGCTGGTGAGCGCGAAAATGTTGCGGACGTCGTCGTCCACCACCAGCACCTTCCTGCCGAACAGGGTCTCGTCAGTTTCGCGCAACTGCTCGAGAATATGGCGCTGGTCGGGCGCCAGATCGGATTCGGCGCGATGCAGTAACAGCACCGACTCATCCAGCAGCCGCTCTCGCGTTTGCACCGTCTTGAGGATACCCGCGCGTCCCAGCCGCGCCAGCTCCAGCTCTTCGTCCGGGGTCAGCAGACGGTCGCACATCAGCAAAATCGGAGGTGCATACGGACCTGCATGGTTCTGGATCTCTTCCACCAGAGCCAACGGCGCGATGCCATGGATTTGGAGATGGATCACGATGCCATCCAGATATTGCTGCTTGAGCGCGGCCAGAGCTTCACCGGCCGTCGCCACGCCGATGGTGTCAAGATCGGGAGCGCCCACGGCAGCCATCATGCCGTTCCGCTCGGCCTCGTCAGCGCAGACGAACAGCAGCTTCTTCAACGCGCTTCTGCACAGAATGCTCGATGGCCGCGAACCTTTCCACCAATAGCTCGTTGGTGACGGATTTTTCCAGATACGTCATGGCGCCGAGCGCCAGGCCGCGACGCCGGTCCTCGTCTCCCGAAATGATATGCACCGGGATGTGCCGCGTCGCCGGATCGTGTTTCAACCGGTCCAGGATGGTCCAGCCCGCCATGTCGGGAAGATTGATGTCGAGCGTGATGGCCCCGGGTTTGAACTCGCGCGCCAACGTCATGGCGCTCGATCCGCGCAGCGCCACCAAGGTCTTCAAGCCGCGATCGTGCGCCAAATCCACTAGAATGCGTGCGAAAGTGATGTCGTCCTCCACAATCAGGAGCGCGGCATCACCCGGCTGGACCAGGTTGCGATCGTCGTCGATCACCAGATCCTCCACCAGCTCTTCGGTGGGCATCGCGGTGGCGGGAAGAATCATATCAACGCTGGCATCCGCCGTCTCTTTTACCGCCTGTTCCAGCAGAACCGGCGGCATGATGCGCAGCACTTCGCTCTTGGATTGCGTAGAGGGCGTGACGTAGGTTTGAGGCAAGTAGAGAGTGAACGTGCTGCCCACGCCGGGCGCGCTCTGTAACCGTATCTCACCACCCAGGAGGCGCGCCAGCTCGCGGCTGATGGACAGTCCCAGACCGGTGCCGCCATACCTGCGGCTGGTGGTTCCGTCGGCTTGTTGGAACGCTTCGAAGATGATCCGCTGTTTTTCGGTCGCGATGCCGATGCCGGTATCCAAAACCGAGAATGCGATGACCGACTTCGCGCGGCTCAAGATGCTATTGGCCGGGCTCCAGCCGCTGGTCACCTTGTCGATGGACAGCCGCACCGACCCCTGTTCGGTAAACTTCAGAGCATTCGACAGCAGATTCTTGAGCACCTGCTGCAAGCGCTTAGCGTCGGTATGGATGATCTCGGGCGCCAGGTTCTCGCCCAGTTCCGCCGTGAAGTCCAGGCCCTTTCCGTCGGCCACGTGCCGGAACGTGCGCAGGCAGTAGTCTTCCAGTTCGCTGAAGCGAATGCCGCCGACCTCGACGTCCATCTTGCCCGATTCGATCTTGCTCAGATCCAGAATGTCGCTGATCAGCGACAGCAGATCGGTTCCCGATGTGTGAATGGTCTCGGCGAACTTCACTTGCTTGGACGTGAGGTTCTTGTCCGAGTTCTCCGAAAGCATGCGCGCCAGAATCAACAGATTGTTGAGCGGCGTCCGCAGCTCGTGGCTCATGTTGGCCAGGAATTCGCTCTTGTACTTGGAAGTCGAGCGCCAGCTGCTCGGCCTTTTCTTCCAGCGCCTTCTTGGCCTGCTCCACTTCGCGATTCTTGGTTTCCACCTCGGTCTTCTGTTCCGCCAGAAGCTGCGCTTTCTCCTGCAGCTCGGCGTTGGTCTTCTGCAATTGGAGCTGCTGGCTTTGCAGCTCTTCGGCCAGCGCCTGGCTTTGCGTGAGAAGCTGCTCGGTGCGCATGGTGGCGCGTATCGTGTTCAGCACGATGCCGATGGATTGCGTGAGCTGGTCGAGGAACGCCAGGTGAATATCGCTGAATTGTCCGAACGAAGCCAGCTCGATGGCCGCCTTCACGTCGCCTTCAAACAGCACCGGCAACACCACGATGCTCACTGGAGCCGTGCTGCCCAGGCTCGAATTGATCCGGATGTAGCCGCCGGGAAGGTTCGTGACTAAGATGCGCTCCTTCTCCCTGGCGCACTGCCCAACCAAGCCTTGGCCCACTTCGAACTGCATCGGGACTTCGTTGCGCGCGTCAATCGCGTAGCCGGCCAGCAGCTTCAGCACGGTCTTGCTCTCTTGCGACTCGGCGATGTAGAACGTGCCGTGCTGCGCGCCCACCAGCGGCGTCAACTGCTGAAAGCAACAGGTGCGACAAGGTCAATAGATCGCGCTGGCCCTGCATCATGCCGGTGAACTTGGCGATGTTGGTTTTCAAAAAGTCCTGCTCGTTATTCTTGCGCGTGGTGGCGGCCAGGTTCACAATCATCTCGTTGATGTTGTCTTTGAGCGCCGCCACTTCGCCCAGCGCTTCCACGGCGATGGATCGCGTCAGGTCGCCTTTGGTCACGGCCGTCGCCACTTCGGCGATAGCGCGTACCTGCGTGGTGAGATTCGCCGCGAGCTGATTGACGTTATCCGTCAAATCGCGCCAGATTCCGGCGGCTCCAGGCACGCGCGCCTGTCCGCCCAGCTTGCCTTCGATTCCCACTTCGCGCGCCACCGTGGTCACCTGGTCGGCGAAGGTCGCCAGCGTGTCGATCATTCCGTTGATCGTGTCGGCCAGCTCCGCGATCTCGCCCTTGGTTTCGAGCACCAGCTTGCGCTTCAAATCGCCATTGGCCACCGCGGTGACCACCTTCGCGATTCCGCGCACCTGCGTGGTGAGGTTCGCGGCCATGAAGTTGACGTTGTCCGTCAGATCCTTCCAGGTGCCGGCCACGCCTTTCACTTCGGCCTGGCCACCCAGCTTGCCGTCGGTTCCCACTTCGCGCGCCACGCGCGTCACTTCACTGGCGAACGAATTCAGCTGATCCACCATGCGGTTGATGGTGTTCTTCAGCTCCAGAATTTCACCCTGCACATCCACTGTGATTTTGCGCGAAAGGTCGCCGTTCGCCACCGCCGTGGTCACTTGCGCGATGTTGCGGACCTGCGCCGTCAGGTTGCCGGCCATGGAGTTGACGCTGAATCGGTCAAATCCTTCCACGTTCCGCCGACACCGCGCACATTGGCCTGGCCGCCCAGCTTGCCTTCCGTACCGACTTCGCGAGCCACGCGCGTTACTTCGACTTGCGAACGCATTGAGCTGATCCACCATGGTGTTGATGGTGTTCTTCAGCTCCAGAATTTCGCCGCGCACGTCCACTGTGATCTTGCGCGACAAGTCGCCCTTGGCCACGGCCGTGGTTACCTGCGCGATGTTGCGGACCTGGTTGGTCAGGTTGCCGGCCATGGAGTTGACGCTTTCCGTCAAATCCTTCCAGGTGCCCGCCACGCCTTTCACTTCGGCCTGGCCGCCCAGATTGCCTTCGGTACCCACTTCGCGCGCCACGCGCGTCACTTCCGACTGCGAACGAGCTCAACTGATCCACCATGGTGTTGATGGTGTTCTTCAACTCCAGAATTTCGCCGCGCGCGTCTACCGTGATCTTGGTGGTTAAGTCGCCGCGCGCCACAGCCGTGGTCACGCCCGCGATGTTTCGCACCTGGTTGGTCAGGTTGCTGGCCATGTAATTGACGCTGTCGGTCAAATCTTTCCAGGTGCCCGCGACGCCGCGCACGTCGGCCTGTCCACCCAGCCGCCCTTCGGTTCCCACTTCGCGCGCCACGCGCGTTACTTCCGATGCGAACGCATTGAGCTGGTCCACCATGGTGTTGATGGTGTTCTTCAGCTCCAGGATTTCGCCGCGCGCGTCCACCGTGATCTTGGTCGACAAGTCGCCCTTGGCCACGCCCGTGGTCACCTGCGCGATGTTGCGAACCTGCGACGTCAGATTGCCAGCCATGAAGTTGACGGAGTCCGTTAGATCTTTCCACACGCCGCCGACGCCGGTGACTTCCGCCTGGCCGCCCAGCTTGCCTTCCGTGCCGACTTCGCGCGCCACGCGCGTTACTTCACTGGCGAATGCATTGAGCTGATCCACCATGGTGTTGATGGTGTTCTTCAACTCCAGGATTTCGCCGCGCACGTCCACCGTGATCTTGCGCGACAAATCGCCCTTCGCGACCGCCGTGGTCACTTCCGCGATATTTCGAACTTGCGAGGTTAAGTTGCTCGCCATGGAATTGACGGAGTCCGTGAGATCCTTCCACGTGCCCGCGACGCCGTGCACGTCCGCCTGCCCGCCCAGCTTGCCTTCGGTGCCCACTTCGCGCGCCACGCGCGTCACTTCCGAAGCGAACGAGCTCAACTGATCCACCATCGTGTTGATGGTATTCTTCAGCTCCAGAATCTCGCCGCGCACTTCCACCGTGATCTTGCGCGACAGATCGCCGGTCGCCACCGCGGTGGTCACTTCCGCGATGTTGCGCACCTGATTGGTCAGGTTGCTCGCCATCGAATTAACGGAATCGGTGAGATCCTTCCACGTACCCGGCCACGCCCTTCACCATCGCCTGGCCGCCCAGCTTGCCTTCGGTACCCACTTCGCGCGCCACGCGCGTCACTTCGCTGGCGAATCCATTGAGCTGATCCACCATGATGTTGATGGTGTTCTTCAGCTCCAGAATTTCGCCGCGCACGTCCACCGTGATTTTGCGCGAAAGGTCGCCGTTCGCTACCGCTGTCGTGACTTCGGCGATATTGCGGACCTGCGCCGTCAGGTTGCCGGCCATGGAGTTCACCGAATCGGTCAGATCCTTCCACACGCCGCCGACGCCCTTCACCTGCGCCTGGCCGCCCAGCTTTCCGTCCGTTCCCACTTCGCGCGCCACGCGCGTGACTTCACTCGCAAATGAGTTGAGCTGATCCACCATGGTGTTGATGGTGTTCTTCAGCTCCAGAATTTCGCCGCGCGCATCCACCGTGATCTTGGTCGACAAATCGCCGTTGCGCCACCGCCGTGGTCACGCCCGCGATGTTGCGGACCTGATTGGTCAGGTTGCCCGCCATCGAGTTGACGCTCTCGGTCAGATCCTTCCAGACGCCGCCGACGCCCTTCACCTGCGCCTGGCCGCCCAGCTTGCCCTCGGTTCCCACTTCGCGCGCCACGCGCGTCACTTCACTGGCAAACGAATTGAGCTGATCCACCATAGTGTTGATGGTGTTCTTCAACTCGAGAATTTCGCCGCGGGCATCCACCGTAATCTTGGTGGACAAGATCGCCCTTCGCCACCGCCGTGGTCACGCCCGCGATGTTGCGGACCTGGTTGGTCAGGTTGCCGGCCATGGAATTGACGCTCTCGGTCAAATCGCGCCACGTTCCGGCGACGCCTTCCACTTCCGCCTGGCCGCCCAGTCGCCCTTCGGTACCTACCTCGCGCGCCACGCGCGTTACTTCCGATGCGAACGAGCTTAACTGATCCACCATCGTATTGATGGTGTTCTTCAATTCCAGGATCTCGCCGCGCACCTGCACGGTAATCTTGCGCGACAGATCGCCCTTGGCGACGGCCGTGGTAACTTCGGCGATGTTTCGAACCTGCGCCGTCAGATTGCCGGCCATCGAATTCACGGAATCGGTCAGATCCTTCCACGTTCCGCCGACGCCCGGCACGTCGGCCTGTCCGCCCAGCTTGCCCTCGGTTCCTACTTCGCGCGCCACGCGAGTCACTTCCGCCGCGAACGAGCTGAGCTGATCCACCATCGTGTTGATGGTGTTTTTGAGCTGCAGGATTTCGCCGCGCGCGTCCACCGTGATGCGCGTGGACAAGTCGCCCTTGGCCACGGCCGTGGTTACTTCGGCGATGTTGCGCACCTGATTGGTCAGGTTGCTGGCCATCGAGTTCACGCTGAATCGGTCAAATCTTTCCAGGTTCCAGCGACGCCGCGCACATCGGCCTGTCCGCCGAGACGACCTTCCGTACCCACTTCGCGCGCCACGCGCGTGACTTCCGCCGCGAAAGAGCTGAGCTGGTCAACCATGGTGTTGATGGTGTTTTTCAACTGCAGGATTTCGCCGCGCGCGTCCACCGTAATGCGCGTGGTCAAATCGCCCTTCGCGACCGCCGTGGTCACGCCCGCGATATTGCGCACCTGGTTGGTCAGGTTGCTGGCCATGGAATTGACGCTTTCCGTCAAATCGCGCCACGTTCCGGCCACCGCCGGAACCACCGCCTGGCCGCCCAGTTTACCTTCGGTACCCACTTCGCGCGCCACGCGAGTGACTTCACTCGCGAACGAATTTAACTGCTGCACCATCGTGTTTACGACGCGCGCAGTGTGCAAAAACTCGCCGCGCAGCGGACGCCCGTCCACTTCAAGCGACATGTTCTGCGACAGATCGCCTTTGGCCACCGCGCCGATCACGCGAGCCACTTCCGTCGACGGTTGCACCAGGTCGCCAATCAGGCTGTTCACCGATTCCACGCAATCGGCCCACGCCCCGGTCACCGAACCAATGGAAGCGCGTTGGGTGATCTTGCCATCCTTACCGACCGCACGGCTGATGCGCTCGAACTCGCTGACCATTTTCTGGTTGATCTCCAGAATGTCGTTCAGCGCATCGGCTACCTTCCCCTCCAGACCGGTTTGATCCACCGGCATACGGACGGAGAAGTCCCCGCTCTTGAAGGCGATCAGCGTGCTCAACAGGACGTTGGCATCGCGCCGGGCTTTAGCCCCGTTGGCGTACGGCTTTGATTGCCTTGTTTCCAAGCGGACTTGGTTCCATTGGCCTTGCCGGCGATCTTGGAGCCGTTGGACTTGGTCCCCGGGCCTGCGGCAGACCGTTCTCACCTGTTACACTCTTCATTGCTTGACTCCCCGAAAAAGTAAGGTAAATTACTTTAGAGATGTAGTTCTGGCAAATCTCACCGTAAGACTCATTGCTGACCGTCAAGTTACAACAATTTTTGCAGCCTCCGCGCTTCCTTTGAAGCGCGTCTGTGCGATCTAGGGTATTAATCGTGTTTGAGATTCTGCTGGCCGAAGACAATCCGGGCGACGTTCTGCTGTTTCGTGAAGCATTGAATAACCAGGGGTTGAATTGCAACCTGGTGGTAGCGCCGGACGGTCAAAAAGCTATCGCTCTGCTCGGGGACGTGGCCGGCAGCAATTGGCACCCTGATTTGATTGTACTGGACGTCAACCTTCCCAAGGACAATGGTCAAGCGGTGCTGCGCCACGTCCGGCGCCAGCCGCGGTTTAAGAGCGTGCCCGTGATTATGTTGACCTCTTCGGCGTCGCCAACCGATCGCTCGGCAGCGATGGATCAGGGGGCGAATCTCTACTTGCAGAAATCCTCGGATTTGAACGAATTGCTGGATCTCGGAAAAATCGTGGAAAAGGTTCTCAATCAGGCCAGCACCCCGGAGACTTAGAGCCCTAATAATCAATCACTTACTCTTTGGCCATTGACGGGCAAATGGGAGAGGGGTGGTTGTGTGTTGATTGAACTCCTACGAACGGCGAAGGGCCTCGTAATCTCATTCTTCGAATGGTTCGGTGAACTGGCTTCGTTTTGTGGAAAAGTAGTTCGGGGCGCCTTCATTGGTCCATGGGAGGGCCGCGAACTCACCCGCCAGATGGATGCGATCGGGTCTAAATCCTTTCCATTAGTAGCTCTGGCTGGTGCGGCGACGGGCGTGGTTCTGTCCCTCCAGACTCGCGATAGCTTAACGCGCTTCGGTGCGAAGGCGATGCTTCCCGCCGTCATCGTGTTTTCCTTGATAAAGGAAAGCGGTCCTGTCATTACGGGGTTGATCGTAAGCGGGCGCGTGGGAGCCGGCATCGGCGCCGAGCTCGGATCCATGCGAGTCACCGAGCAAATTGATGCAATGGAAGTCTCGGCGGTAAATCCCTACAAGTTTCTGGCCGCGACGCGAGTCCTGGCATGTCTCTTGATGCTTCCACTGCTGACGCTGGCCGCCGATGCTTCCGGCGTCTTCCTGGGATGGGTTTCTACCACGCTGTCGCAACCCATGACTTTTCAGCTATTCCTGCACAGCGGGTTGAAGAACGCAATGCTGAGCGATTTTCTTCCGCCTACTTTCAAGACCGCGGTTTTTGGCCTGATCATTGGCTTCGTTTCTTGTTTTCAAGGGATGCGCACGCGCGGAGGGACCGAGGGAGTGGGACGGTCGGCCACCAGTTCGGTGGTACTTTCATCGCTGTTTATCATTCTCGCCGACGTGATATTGGTGAGATTCATCCAGGTGTTTTTTCCGTCATGAAGAAAGAACGCGAATGACCAGGAAGCGCCGTTGGTTGTGAGCCGCCTGCATAAGTCTTTCGGCTCGCAGAAGGTCCTGAACGGAGTGGATCTCACGGCTGATCGCGGCGAAACCGTGGTCGTTCTTGGGCGTAGCGGGACCGGCAAGAGCGTTACGTTGAAGCTCATCGTGGGATTGCAACAGCCGGATTCCGGTTCCATTCGAATTCACGGCCAGGAGATCGTAGGTCTCGGCATGGACCAATTGAATGAGGTTCGAAAGAAAATCGGGTTCCTGTTTCAGCAGGCGGCGCTGTATGACTCGCTCACCGTGGAGCAGAATGTCGAGTTTCCGATGGTCCACCACACCACTTTGTCGGAGGCCGAGCGCAAGGAAAAAGTGCGCGGCTTATTAGCCAGCCTCGGTATGGAGAAAGACTTGACCAAGATGCCGTCGGACATTTCTGGCGGAATGCAAAAGCGGGTCGGCTTGGCGAGGGCGCTGGCGCTCGATCCGGATATCCTGCTCTTCGACGAGCCAACATCGGGCCTCGATCCGATTACGTCGGCTGAAATCGGCGAGCTCATCGTGAAACTCAAGAAGGAAAGAAATTTGACTTCCATCGTCGTAACGCATGACGTTCACGGGGCGAAATCCTTTGCCGATCGGATGGTCCTGCTGCGAGACGGAAAAGTTGTGATTGACGGCACTTTCGGTCAACTGGAAAAGAGCCCGGATCCCTTCGTGGTTCAATTTCTGAAGGCCGCGGCTTAGGTGAGGTTTATGTCGCAAACATTTCGACTTGGTTTGTTCGTGGTCGCCACCCTGGCGGTACTGGTTGCCGGAGTCTTCCTTATTGGGAATAGAGAATCGCTCTTCCAGTCCACTTACCGTGTGAACGCCGACTTTCAGAACGTGGCCGGCTTGGCTGATGGCGCCGATGTGCGCGTGGGAGGGCTGCACCAAGGCAACGTAAAACACATCCAGCTTCCGAACCGGCCGGATGGCATGGTCACGGTCAGCATGGATCTGCAGAAGGCTTCGCGCAATGTTCTTAAGAAAGATTCCATCGCGGCCATCAAGTCCGACGGTTTGATCGGCGACAAATATGTCGAAATATCATTCGGAAGCGATACCGGGGCCTCGCTCAAGAACGGCGACACCATCGCAAGCCAGCCGCCCTTCGACATCTCCAACTTGGTCAAGAAGGCGGATCAGCTTCTGGATTCAGCCCAGACGGGAGTGAAGGACCTGAACGGGACCGCGAGCAACTTGCAAGCGATCACTGCCAAAGTCAACCAGGGCCAAGGCACGGTGGGTCAACTGATCAACGACAAAGGGCTCTACCAGAAGGTCAACGCGGGCGCGACCGCGCTCAACGAAGACGCGGAAGCTCTTAAGCACAATTTCCTATTGCGCGGGTTCTTCAAGAATCGGGGTTACGAGGACGCTTCCGATCTGACAAAGAATGCCATCTCGCATCTCCCGCCGGGCGACCCGACGAAGACCTTCGATGTGGACGGGCGAGAGATCTTCGCTAAGCCCAACGAAGCCAAACTGAAAAACGAGAAGGCTTTGAAGGAAGCCGGCGATTACTTGCAGGCGAACAAGTACGGTTTGGCCGTAGTGGTTGTCTCAGTCGGAATGAAAGGCGAAACGGATAAAGACCGGGTCTTGTCGGAGGGCCGCGCGGCTGCCATTCGCGATTATCTCGCCAAGAATTTCCGTTTGGATGATACGCGCATCAAAACGATTGGCCTGGGTAAGACCAACGGAGTGGGCGACGATGGGAAGGCCGAGATCCTGGTGTATTCCGAACCTCAGTCGGCTAAAGCGGACAAGTAGCTATTTCACCTGAGGCGTCCACGCGATTCTGATCACACCCGGACGGCCCCCAAGCGCGCGAATAACCTCGGGTACTTGCTCGCCATCGGTCGCGGACCTCCAGCGCAACTCGCAATTTAACTCGGTGTTGTGTGCTTCCGGGCTGTAAGCGAATGCGCAGGAGAAGATCTTGAACCCGGCCTGCGCCAGGTCCGTGCGAATCTCATTTTCGCCTGGTCCGGAGGCCTCCACGAGAATCGACATCCTGGCCTCATGGTCCCGTTTCAGACGTTTTTCCACTATTTTCAGTCCAGTCAACACAAGGATTCCGATCGCCGAGCCAACCGCGCCGAGAGCGATTTGACCGCCTCCGAAACAGAGACCGAGTACGGTAACGAACCACAGCGTTGCCGCCGTAGTGAGACCGAGCACAAAATTGTCGCGGCGTACGATCGCGCCGGCGCCGATGAATCCCATGCCTGACAAAATGCCGAGAGGCAATCGCATCAGGTCGTTCATGACGAACGAATTCCCCGGTCTCCCGGCGGTGGGCAGGAGAATGTTCACCTGAATCATCGCCAAACAGGCGGCTAGAGCGACCAATATGGTGGTTCGCAGCCCGGCGGGACGGCCATGTTCACCCCGGTCGAAGCCAATGAAGCCCGCGGCCACAATCGTACAGAGCAGCCGGATCGCTATGTCGGGCCATTCCAGGTTGAGAGGCACGGGAGAGGGTCAGACTGTCTAAGTTGCCCAAGCGCTGTTCGCGGAAGCGGGCTCAGCGATCAGACTGGCATAGGCCGCGATGCCCCGCGCGATCGGCCCCGGCCGTTCTTGCGCCGACGGCTTGAGGAGACACGAGTTTGCTCCCAGCGCATACGCGTCGGTTGCGTCAGTGTTTCGGGGAGCCAAAACGAACACAGGCACCTGCTTGTATCGCTGATGGGTTCGCAGCCATCGCAAGACATCCAAGGCAGGCTCCCGCGAGAGCTTGAGGTCCAAGATGATAATGGCCGGCGTGCTCAACGCGTCGATTTCCGCGCGGCTATTCGCTTTTTCCACTCGGAAGTGCGGCGCCATTCCCGTCAAGGCGTCCTGTAGCGGGCCGTTCTCACGATCATCGTCGCTGACGAAAAGAATCAGGTTCATCGATCGCCCTGGAGACTGGAAACAGCAGGATCGAGGAGCAATTGATAATGATGCCGGGATCGCTCAATAATGTGATCCGCTTGTCCCGGAAGATTCTTTCTCAACCACAGAACGATAGCCTCCGCGGCTGGCATCACCGCCCAGGCAGGCCGGTAGTTGGCCTTGATCAGGACCCGCAACGCATCCGCCTTGGGGCCCAGGATTTCATCCATGGAACGATTCAGCGCGGTTTCGAGCGTTCCATTGGGTTGTGCCGGGACCAGATGCGTGTGCGTGCAAAGCACGCCATCGAGATTGCCGACCTCAAACTCTTTTCCAAAGACATCAATTGCGTAGGCGCAATACAGGCTAAAGGAGGACTGTTCCAACAGCCTGTTCCATAGCTGTTCCAGCCGGATTGCCGCCGCGAATTGATGCGCCTTCCACAGCAGGCCCACCATTTCGCCATATGCGCGCAAACCTTCGGCCCCCGCGTTGGAACGGACTTGACGCATCGCTGCGCGGATGACGCTCTGAAAACGTTGCCAGTCCGGTTCGCCTGATTCCATGAACTGGGCCAGAGTCTGTTGGGCATCCCAGAAGACCAGTTGACGGCTGCCGACCAGCTCGGGCAGGTCGGCGCCCAAATGATCCAAATGCCCGGAGAAAAGTTCCCTGTGCTCGGGCGTTACGATAACCAGAACGCCCTCGCCGCGCCGAAGGCCTTCCCAGAGATAGAGCCCGACGTTCTTTGTGAGCGCAACCTCGTCAGCCTCGTACAATTGTACGAAGTGACCTCGCGAGTGTGGTCGTTCTAGAAGCTTTTCCCAGGGCGACATCGCCTACTCCGCTGCCCAAGTATAGACGCGGGCGGTCACGATATGTTACTTCTGGCCGTCCGGCGTAGGCAGGAAGCGTTTTACTACCTCCGCCAATTCCATATAAGCCGAAAGGCTGGTGGGCTTCTCGAAATACGCCTCGGCGTCCAGGCGACGGACCGCGGCGCGATCGGTTTCGGCCGTCGAGGACGTAACCACGATTACCGGCGTGCGGCTACACGGCGAAGTGCTCCGGAGATGCCGCAGAACCTCAATGCCGCCAATCTTCGGTAGATTCAAGTCGAGCAGCACCAGGGCTGGACAGGGTTTCTCGCCCACTACGAGGCTTTCCAGGTACACCAGCGCCTCGTGTCCGTTCGTGGCGATGCGCAGGTCGATATTCAGGCCGGTTCGCGCCAGGGCTTCCTTGATCACGAAGACGTCTGTCGGGTTATCCTCAACCAGCAACACCGTGAAGAGTCCGGGTTGGGCTGAAACTTCGGATTTTGACTCGCTATCGGGCACGCGAGGGAAGTGCGAAGCAGAAGGTGGATCCTCCGCCAGGCGAGGACTGCTCCAGCCAGATGCGGCCGCCGTACTGCTCCACGACACGTTGGCAAAGCGCCAATCCAATGCCGCTGCCCGGGTACCGGTCACCGCCGTGCAGCCGTTTGAAGAGCCCGAAAATCCGCTCCGCATATTGCGCTTCAATCCCGATCCCATTGTCGACCACGGAGAAAACGCACCAACCATCCCGTTCTTGTCCTCCGACATGAACACTGGGAACCTCCTTACCGCGATATTTGATGGCGTTGCTAATCAAATTTTGAAACAACTGGGCCAGCCGGCTTTCATGGATGGCAACCGGCGGCAACTCGTCGGTGGTGACGGTAGCCTTGGTCTCCTCAATGGCTCCCCACATGCTTTCCAAGACGTTGGCAAGGACGCGCGTCGAATCCACCATCGGTGCTGGCCCTTCCTCGTATATCGTGACTCTGGTATACGCGTGTAAGTCCTGTATCAGGGCGCTCATGCGCTTGGACGCAGCCAGGATATTCCCTAAAACTACGCTGTCCTCGCCGCGTAGCTGCCCTCCGAAATTTCGTTCGATGATCTGCGCAGACAGTGAGATGGTCCGCAGCGGTTCCTGCAAGTCGTGGCTGGCCGAGTAGGCGAAAACCTCGAGATCCTGATTGGAGCGCCGTAGTTCTTCGTTGGATCGCTTGAGCTCCGTCTGCGCCCACTGGGCCTGCTCGAACAGGCGGGCGTTATCCATCGCAATGGCCGCCTGCGCGGCAATGCCGGTAATGATCGCTTCGTGAGCCTCGGTGAACCTCCCGGGCTCGGAATGACCAAGGAAGAGGCCGCCCAAAACCTCACCCGACCGCGCTCTGACAGGCACAGCGAGGTAACTGCGGACCGGCAAATGCCCCTGCGGCAGGCCGAGATCCGACGAACTTTCGCCGAACCGGGGATCTTCAGACACGTCATCGGAACGCACGACGCCTTCGCCGCGGAATGCTAGCGCCGAAACGTCGGTGTTTAACGAACCAAACTCCGCGCCCACCAGTGCAGTCACAATGTCGGTCACTTCATGGACGAGCTTTTCAAGATCCAATTGCGCCAAAAGCCTGGGAGCTACCTGATTGAGCAGTTCCGCGGTGCGGCGCGCTTCCTGTTCTCGCGCGAGGAGTAGGGCACGCTCCTGCTCGGCGCGCTTGCGGCCGCTAATGTCGCGGGCAATCTTGGATGCCCCAACAATCCGTCCGGCCGCATCGCGGACCGGCGATACCGTAAGAGCGACATCGATGATCTGTCCGTTCTTTTTGCGCCGCCGGGTTTCGTAGTGTTCGACGCGAAGCCCCCGCTTTATCTTGGAAAGGATCTCGGGCATTTCGTCCAGACGGTCGGGAGCGCTCAGGATGGATAAAGGCCCGCCGACCACTTCGGCCGCGGTATAGCCATACATGCGCTCGGCGCCTTTATTCCAGCTGGTAACGATCCCACTTAGATCTTTGCTGATGACGGCGTCTTCGGAGCTCTCGACGATTGCCGCCAGGTGCCGGCCGGCCGTTTCAAGCTGCTTTCTTTCGATGGCCAACGCTGCGTGGGCTGCGATCGCGTTCACGATCTCCAGCTCGTCAGTCGTACACTCATGGGGCTGGGCGTAATACAGCATGAACCTGCCGAACACGCCGGCGTCCAGCGCTAAGGGCACGAAGGCGACCGCGCGGATACCTTCACGCAGCAAGACATCGCGGTCGGACGCGAGGCTCTCGTCCACCAGGACATCGGGCACCACTAGTGGCTGTGCGTCCCGGGTACCGCGCGACCAGGGCGAGTGTCCGGTAACCGCTGTCTGATATTCCGCGGAAAGCCCCCGGGAAGCCTTGAACCGCATTACGCCATCGCTGTCGAGCAAGAGAATTGCCGCGCGGTCGGCGGCGGTTGCATCGAGCAACGTTGTGAGGGTGACGTCGTATATATCCTCTAACGTGCCGGCTCGGCTGAGAGCCGCGAGCAGTTGATACAACGTTCTGAACCGCTCCGCCCCACTGGCCCGTTGAGGATGAGCCACCATGGACATCGCTTTGATTCTAGCGCGCTCCTGATTTTACTGCGGTGGGCCGGCGCGCCGTTACTTCAAAACCTTGTCACTTCAAAGCCTTGTCGAGATCGCTCGGGTCGTCCAGCAGAATCCACGCTTGAACGGAGAGCGGCAGGCTCCCGTTGGCCAGCAGATCGTCATGAAAGCGCTTCAGCGTGAACTCTTTGCCGAGCTTGTCGCGATATCGTCCGAGCAGCTGCAGAATTTGGAATTTGCCGGTGATGTACGTCATCTTCTGGGTCGGCTCGCTGGCGGCGCCGGCGGCCTCGCCCGTGGCCGCTTCCTTGTCCAGGCCTCCCGCGTCCATGAAGTACTTGACGCCTTCATCGAACGTCCAGCGTCCCGTGTGCAGGTTCACGTCCACGCCCACGCGCGCCGCGCGATAGCGCGAAAGCCTCAGGATCTGGCCTTCGGCCGCGGAGCCTGGGGCGTAGAAGCCGCGCCGCAGCAGCATCTCCTCGGTGTACAAAGCCCACCCTTCGACGAAGACGCCATCGCCATGATGCCGGCGGATCTCGTCCGACAAATGGTTCGCGATCGAAATCTGGAGAAAATGGCCCGGAATTCCTTCATGACCCAGGATTGGGCGTGGCTCCTCGATGGCTGCGCGAATGTAGAAGTTCTTGCTGTCGGGCGAGTATGTCGGAATGAAATAGAATCCGCTGCTGTCCTGATCATAGACGCCTGGTGGATTCATGAAGCCGCCCGGGCTGGTCGGTTTGAAAGCCTCCGGGAGTTGCCGGATATGGAAAGCTCCAACGTAGTCGGGAATGGTGATCAGGTTCTGGCTGCGCAAAAACCCGAGAATATCTTTCAACCGGTTTTCGTAAGCCGCTAAAAACTCCTCCTCATTGCGTGGAATATTCTGGCTGCGCGCGGGATCGGGATCGGCCATGGCGGGAATTGGGAGCAGCGCTTCCAATCCTCTGTACCGCGCCAATTCCGCCTGGCCCAGCATGGCGAGCTGGGTTGCGTCCAACGGCAGCAGGTACACGTGATGCAGCAAGTAATTGTAGTTGTCAACACCCATCGGACGGAACGCAGGCATGCCGCTGACGCGTGCTTGCAGATCGTCGGCGAAGGCGTGAATCGACTGCAAGGCCTGATCCCGCGCCTTCACGAATTGCTCGCGCTCGGCCGGCGACAGCTCGTCCGTCAACGTCATCAGGCTTTGTGTGAAGAGCGGATCGATGTCGCGCGCGGATTCTATCGCCAATTCCGCGTACAACGCACGGGCGCGGTCAGGTTCGCCTTGGCTTGCGCCAGCATCGCGGGCATGGCTCGTAGGCGCTGCTCGGCCGCCATCGAGCGGTGTCGGTGCGTGTCATAGTCCTTTTTAAGCAGGGTAAAGATCGCATTGCTGCACTCATTCACGTAGGTGAGCGGGTTGGCCTGCACGGACTTCAGTACGCGCGCGTCAAAGTCCGGGAGTTCCAGCTGCGCGAGAAACAAAGCGCGGTCAATGCGATCGTCTTTCGGCCAGCCGTCGGCGTGCATGGCGCGGACTCGCTCCAGCAGGTCATGAATGTGCCGTCGACGGGCCGCGATCCCTGCGGGCGAAAAGTCAGTGAGCTTATCGTCATGCGTGTGCAGGCCGGAGTCGCTGGTATCCACCGGAAATTCCCGCGTCTGCCACTCGTAGTAGTCGTGCGCCATCTGGCGCAGAGCAGCGGGCGAATCCTGGCCGAAAGCCATGATCGAGCTTCCAAGTAGCCAAGTGACAGCGCCGATGAATCGAGCCATGCGTATCATTATGGCCTGTCAGGCCCGGGTCAGGTTGATATAGACTCGAATGAAATGAATCCGGGACCGCCCAGGAAGGCGCTCAAATTGGGACTGCTCATCGTGCTGAGCATCCCTCTTTCTGCCCAGTACAAATACCCGTTTCAAAATCCCGATCTCGATCGCGAGGCGCGCGTCACCAACATCCTCTCGTTGATGACCCTGGACGAGAAGATCGCCGCACTCGGGACCACCACAGCCGTCCCGCGCCTTGGTATCCCCGACGCCGGATCGTCGGAGGGACTGCACGGCCTGGTGCAGCGCTCGCTCGGCGGCCTCGGTTCTCAGAAGCCGGTGCCGACAACGCAGTTCGCGCAAGTAGTGGGCATGGCGCAAACCTGGGACGCCGATCTCATTCGCAAGGCCGGGGAAACGCAAGCGGTGGAAGCTCGCTGGCTCTATAACAATCAGGACAAATACCAACGCCGGCCGCTGATCGTTTGGGGCCCGAACACCGACCTGGCGCGCGATCCCCGCTGGGGCCGCATCGACGAATCCTACGGTGAAGACGCTTTCTTCACCGGCACCATGGCCGCCGCTTTCGCCAGGGGCATGCAGGGCGACGATCCGAAGTACTGGCGCGCGGCGTCGTTATTGAAGCACTTCCTGGCTAATAGCAATGAGAACGGCCGCTATGGATCCAGTTCCGATTTCGACCAGCGGCTGCTTCGCGAATACTACTCGGTCCCGTTTCGCATGGCCTTTGTTAACGGCGGCGCCAGTTCCTATATGGCTTCGTACAATGCCTGGAACGGCATCCCCATGACCGTGAATCCCATCTTGAAAGATATGGTCGCGGGCGAGTGGGGTGTGAACGGCATCGTCACCACTGACGCGGGCGCGGTTCACAATATGGTCACCAAGCATCGCTACTTTCCGGACATGACGCAAGCTGTGGCCGCGTGCGTGAAGATCGGCGTTAACCAATTTCTCGACGGCTATCGCGATGGGCTGAACCAGGCGCTGGAGACTAAGGCGATCACGGAGAAAGATATCGACGCTGCGCTACGTGGCAAGTTCCGCGTGGTTCTCCGACTCGGCTTATTGGACCCGCCCGCTCTTGTGACGTACGCCAAATCCGATTCCGCTGCCGAGCCATGGCAAAGCGACGCCCATAAAGCCGTGGCGCTGCAAGTGGCCCGCGAGAGCATCGTCCTTTTGAAGAACGCTCCGATGAACAGCGCCCGCCTGCTGCCCTTGGACCGGGACAAAATCAAATCCATTGCCGTCTACGGCCCACGCGCGAACAAGGTGCTGCTGGGCTTGTATAGCGGGGAGCCGCCCTACACGGTGTCGCCTCTCGAAGGACTTCGCAAGAAGCTGGGCCCGGGTGTCAAGATCAACATGGGCGCCGGGTTCATGACGGACATTGCGACCGCCGCCAAGTCCTCCGACGTGGCCATCGTCTTCGTCGGAAACGATCCCACCTGCAATCGGGCGTCCATCATCGCCAATTTCGACTCGGACAATTCCTTTTGTGAGATCCCCGGCGAGGGCATGGAAAATTCCGATCGACGGTCGCTCACCCTCGAGCAGGAAGATTTGATCAAAGACGTTTACGCCGCCAATCCCCGCACCATCGTCGTGCTGCTCGCCGACTTCCCGTACGCCATCAATTGGACCAACGCTCACGTGCCGGCAATCATCACAATGAGCCAGAATGCTCAGGAAGCGGGCACCGCGATCGCCGATGTCCTGTTTGGCGATTACAACCCGGCCGGCCGCCTGGTGGTCACCTGGCCGCAATCGCTCGATCAGCTGCCTCCTATGCGCGATTACGATCTTCGCCACGGCCGCACCTACATGTACTTCAAGGGCGACCCGCTCTTCCCGTTCGGCTATGGTTTGAGCTACACCACTTTCCGCTACGCCAACCTCAAGACTGCCGCGTCCATGCCGCCCGACGGCGCGACCATGGTCAGCGTGGACGTCGAGAATACGGGCGACAGGGCTGGTGACGAAGTCGTCCAAATGTACGTCCGCCATGAAGGATCGAAAGTAACGCGGCCGGTCAAGGAACTGCGCGGATTCGAGCGCGTCTCGCTCCAGCCACACCAGACCAAAACAGTTCGAATGAATCTCAAGGCCGACTCGCTTTCCTACTGGGACGAGCGAGCCGGGCATTTCGTTGTAGAGCAAGAGCCAATCCGCGTCCTGGTCGGCGGCTCGTCCGTGGATACGCCGCTCGGGACTGTCGTTTCAATTACTCGATAAAGGAGTTTGCAATGTCGCAAAAACTCTTCTGGATATTCGGGATAACGGGCTTGTTATTAGCCCAACCGCCGAGACCCCCTATAAAACCTGCGCCCAAAGCAGGCGTCTGTCCTCTCCCGATCCTGCCCGCGCTGCCCACTCTCACTGAGACGGCATTCTTCGCGAAAGCCGATGTCCCGCACGGGAAGGTGGAACCGGCCGCGTACAAAAACTACGCGGGTGTTGACAAGCGAATGCACATCTATTTGCCACCGGACTATGCCGGCAACACCAGGTACCCTGTCCTCTACCTGAACCACGGCGGAGGCGGCGACGATTCCAACTGGACGTCGGAAAATGTCAAAGGCGGGGGTAGTGCGCAGTTCATCCTGGACAATCTCCTCGCCGCCGGCAAGGCCAAGCCCATGCTCATCGTGATGCCCGACACCCATGTATGCGCCAGCTATGAGCCATCGGCACCTGGCAAAGACGATGCCTGCACCCAGGAATATTTGAAGGACATCATCCCTTACGTCGACAGCCACTACCGAACCAAGGCAACCCGCGACTATCGCGCGCTGGCCGGATTGTCCATGGGTGGCTTCGTCGTGATGCACACCGGCCTGCCGCATCTGGATACCTTCAGTGAGCTGTTTGTCTACAGTTCAGGCCACATCAGCCCGGAAAGTCTGAAGCAGTTCGACGAGAACTTCGCGCCTTTGCTGAAGGACCCAAAAACCAACGACCTGTTTCGCGTGCCGTTTTACATGGCCGCCGGCGAAACCGATATCGCATTGAACAACGGCCAGAAGGATCTCGCGCTGTTCAATCAATACGGCATTCGTAATTTCTGGGTGTTGAGCACCGGCGCACACGAATGGGCCAACTGGCGCCGATATTTGTATCAAACGGCGCAAATCATGTTTCCGGATTGCGGAGGGAATTAATGCGGGCCATCGGGTTCTTTTTCTTTGCGTCCCTCGCGATGGGATTTCTCGCCGCCTCGATCAACCACCCGGTCAAGACTACAGGCGGACTGGTTTCCGGTGTACCGGGCAGAGATCCGTCCATTATGGCCTTCAAAGGAATTCCGTTTGCCGCGCCACCCATTGGCGACTTGCGCTGGCGCGCTCCCAAGCAAGCCGCGCCGTGGCAGGGAGTTCGCCGCGGGGACAAATTCTCGGCCAGCTGCATCCAACACATTGTCACGGAACGCAAACCGTGGACTTACGAATTCATGGCGCATGGCGAAATCAGCGAGGATTGCCTCTATCTGAACGTGTGGACCGGCGCGAAATCTGCCTCGGAAAAACGGCCGGTGTTCGTGTATCTCTATGGAGGCGGTTTCTCGGAGGGATCGGCATCGGTGCCGGTCTACGACGGCGAGGGCTTGGCGACAAAGGGCCTGGTGGTAGTCACGATCAACTACCGTGTTGGCGTTCTGGGATTTTTGGCGCATCCCGAGCTAACCAGCGAATCGGGCCACGGGAGCTCGGGAAATTACGGCCTGCTCGACCAAATTGCCGCGCTCGAGTGGGTGCATGACAACATCGCTGGATTTGGCGGCGACGCGAGCCGCGTGACTGTCACCGGGCAGTCCGCTGGCGGCATGTCGGTGCACGACCTCACGGCATCTCCGCTTGCCAAGGGTTTGTTTCAACGCGCGATTGTGGAGAGCGGCGGCTCCAACATCGACCGCGGCGGCCCGGGCGCTCGCACTTTGGCTGAGGCCGAAGTAGACGGACAGAAATTCGCGCAATCGAGGGGAGCCAAGTCGCTCGCAGAACTGCGCGCCGTGAGCTGGCAGCAGCTGACGGAATCAGCCGCAGGCGGCCCGGCCGGTCCCGGTCTGCGTTTCGCGCCGATTGTTGACGGCTACTCGCTGCAGGCCCCGGTCCGCGAGATCATCGCGCAAGGAAAGCAGAATGACGTCGTTACATTGACCGGCGCCAACACCGGAGAACTCGGAGGATTCGGGCCCTCGCAAGGACCGCCCAGCCCGGACGTCCGCGATCGAGCGCTGGTTTCCATGTACCTCTGGGCCAAGGAGCGGTCGAAGACTGCCCGTACGAATGTGTACGAATATTTGTGGGACCATACGTTGCCTGGGCCCGACGCCGAGCGCTTCGGCGCGTTTCACACTTCAGAAGTCCCCTACGTCTTGAACACCTTATATATGTCGGATCGTCCGTTCACCGATGCGGACCAAAAAATCGCCGGCGTGATGTCGTCCTATTGGGCGAATTTCGCCGCCAACGGCGATCCCAACGGAAAGGGCCTGGCGCAATGGGCGCCGGTGGGCGAGAAACAGGAAATTATGGAACTGGGCGACAAAACCGGGCCAATCCCGGTCGCGAGCAGCCCCGCGAAGTTTCAATTCTTCGAGAAGCTTCTCACGGAGCCAGGCCCTTCTCTACAGGCGCGAGTTCGCTGGATCGAGCCAGGCCAGGGCGCAACGCTTCCCGCCGAGCTACAGTTCGACGACGCTCTGGGGCGGCTTGGTGTTGTAAATGCCTCAGGCTCCGTGAACACGCAAGGGCATCCGTTCTTTGCACCACTCGGCGCCAACGGCCGCGCCTGCGTGACGTGTCATCAGCCTGCTTACGCGATGACGATTTCGGTCGACGCGATTCGCGAACGCTGGAGAGCGACCAGAGGCAAGGACCCGCTGTTTGCCGCCGTCGATGGATCGAATTGTCCGGATCTTCCGCAGGATCAGGAAAGTTCCCACTCTCTTCTGCTCAATCGCGGGTTGATCCGGCTGGCGATTCCATGGCCGCCGGAATCTCCATCGCACCGCGCGGAGTTTTCGATTGAAGTTGTGAGCGATCCCACCGGGTGCAATACCAGCGCGACCTACGGGCTTCACAGCGCACATCCGACGGTATCCATCTTCCGCCGCCCCCGCATGGCGGCGAATTTGAAGTACGTCACGAATCCTAACCCTCAGTTCGCACTGAAGCTCGGCGGCCTGGCCGATGTCGATCCAGAGACGGGAAAACCGGTCAGCATGAATTTCATGGCTGATGCGCGCGAGCCAAGTCTCAGATCGCAGGCGCGCAATGCCGGACTTCAGCACGGAGAGACGCATGGTCCATTATCTGAAGACCAACTGCGGCGCATCGTCGATTTCGAGAGCCAGATTTACGTCGCGCAGATTTTCGATCGCGGCGGAGGCAACCTGGCTGAAGCGGGCGGTCCACCTGCGCTCGGTCCGCGCGCCATGGAGCAGCATAAACCTGGAGTGCTGGGCGACAACGATTACGATCCGGTCTTCCAGTTGTTCGACGCTTGGAAACATCCCGTGACGGAGTCCGCACAGGCCGAATTCCGCGCATCGGTCGCGCGCGGCAACGACATCTTCATGTTCCGGCAATTCTGGTTGAGGGATGCCACGCACATCAATTCGATCGGGTTGGGGAATCCGCTCAAGCGAACCTGCGCCACTTGCCACAACGCGCAGATGACCGGCCAGGATCTTTCAGCGGGATGGGTGGATCTCGGCACCACCAATTATCCGACCTGGACCGAGCCGCCGCTTTATAGCGAGTCGCGCGAACTGCCGGTCTTCAAGATTACGTGTGATAAGGACGCGCCGCCTCACCCATACCTCGGCCGCGTGATCTACACCAGCGATCCCGGGCGCGCCCTGATTTCGGGACGATGCGTAGATGTGGGCTCCATCGTCATGCAACAATTCCGCGGGCTCGCAGCGCGCGCTCCCTACTTTTCGAACGGCTCCATGAAGTCGCTGCGCGAACTGGTGGATTTCTACGATCGCCGCTTCGACATGAAGCTGGCGGAGCAGGAAAAGCAGGACCTGGTGAATTTCCTGGGAGTTCTCTGATGCGGCGTCTCCCGATTCAGCCTCTTCTGATCCTGACCATCGCCCTGCCCGCTCTCGCTCAGCAGAAAAATTTCGTCGCGTGCCCCGTCGTTCGCGACACCAAGACCGTTCCATGCTTCCTTGCCGACTATCAGGGCGAAACATACTTCCTTGGAATCCAGCAGGACATCACGGCCGAGTTTTATCCTCCGCAGTTGTTGCACGAAGTGCTGGTGGAGGGTGCCGTCGTCCCCGGACCGCGCGTTTGCGGAGGGATTCCATTGAAGCCCCTGCATGTCTCGGTTCTTTCCGAACTGAATCGCGCGTGTAACACCATCCTGCCGGCCGAACCCGGAATCGATGCGCCGCCCGCCAAGCGGCCTGCCGGACCATCCACGCGTCTGGCCCCAGTTTCCACCGCGGCAGTCCCACCCAAGAAACCGGAGCCGCCGTTTCTCGAGCGCGAATTCGTCATTCAATACGACTTCGAGAGCGACTTCCTGTTTGCCCGCAATACGCGCCAGCTCACCGACATCGCCGAGTATGCCCGGGTTTCCAAAGCGCAAACTGTCGAGGTAATCGGCTATCGTGCCTCCACGCTGCTTTCGAACGGAAATCTTTTGACCGAAAAATCCAACGTCTCGCGGCTGCGCGCGGAACGCGTCGCGGAAGTTTTGAAGGGACTTGGCACGCCGCCATCCGCGGTTCGCTGGATCTCCGAAGCCTCCGCTGCCAACGGCGCAACAGACTACCAGAATCGCCGCGTAGCGGTGCGTGTCTCGCCATGAACCTTCGCCTCGCCGGATGGCTCGATTCGTTGCGCGCCGACGTCGTCTTCGGTTGGCGGCAGCTCATGAAGCGAAAAGTAACTTCCGCCGCGGCGATTCTTTCCCTAGCTCTGGCCACCGGGGCGTGCACGTCCGCGTTCCGCCTCATCGACGCGCTGTTGCTGCGTCCTTTGCCGGTGTCGGAGCCGGAGCGGCTCTACGTGCTCTCTCGGCAGGAAGTCGCGATCCTCTCGGCGCGCGGCACCCTCACCACCTTCGACGGATGGGAGTACCGGCTGTTTCGCCAGTTGCGCGCCACGGTGAAAGGGCAAGCCGAGTTGATCGCAGTCCTCATACGAACCGCGCGGACCTGACCTACGGGTCCGATCAGGACATGGAGAAGAGCCCAACTCCAATACGTTTCCGGCTGGATGTTCGAATCGTTCGGGCTGCGGCCCGTAGCCGGACGGTTGTTCACCGAGAACGACGATCTTGAACCCGGCGCTCATCCCGTTGCAGTGCTCTCTTACGATTACTGGTCGCGCCGCTTCGGACGCGATCCAAGAGCGATCGGGCGGACGTTTCGCTTGGGGAACAATCAGGGGCAGGGAACCTTCGGCAGCCTTTACCAAATTATCGGCGTCGGCCCGAAGACCTTCAGCGGTACCGAGCCCGGCACGGTGACCGACATTTTCATTCCCACCACGATGAATGCATACGTCAACCTTCCCGTCGCGGCCTTTCTCCGGATATTCGTGCGCCTGGAACCCGGCATTGCGCCCGAGCCGGTTCGCCAGCGCCTCGGTGCGGCACTTCAACGTCTGAACGAAAGCTCCGGCGCGAATCGATGGACGACGCATTATAACGTGCTCCTGATGGAGCCAGCAGCTGCAGGCGTTTCAGGGACCCAAAGAGACTACCGTCGGGCGCTCGCGTCTCTGGGAGTGCTGGTGGCGCTGGTGCTGCTGATTGCTTGCGCGAACGTTGCGAACCTCATGACGGCTCAAGCCGCGGCGCGGGCGCGCGAGATGGCGCTGCGTGTCGCCATTGGTGCGGGACGATGGCGTCTGGTGCAACTGGTCCTGGTGGAAAGCGCGATGCTGGCGTTTTTCGCCACGGCGATCGGCGCGCTTTTCGCGTGGTGGTCCGCGCCATTTGTCGTCGGCAGGATCAATCCGCCGGATAACCCGGTGCGGCTGTCGCTTCCGGCGGACTGGCGAGTATTCGCGTTCGGCTTGGCGATCACGCTCGGCATCACGGTCCTGTTTGGATTGGCGCCCGCGCTACGCGCATCGGCGGTTAAACCGGCCAGCGCACTGAAGGGCGGGGAAGATCCGCACTCGCGGCGGCGCCTTATGCATGTTCTGATTGCCGCGCAGGTCGTCTTCTGTTTTCTCGTGCTATTCATCGGAGGCGTGTTTGTCGCCACGTTCCAGCGGCTGTCGAATCAGCCCATCGGGTTTTCATCGGAGCGTCTGCTCACTCTGGATGCAGTGGCGCAGCACGCGCCGGCGGTCGCGTGGGAGCAGGTGGCCGAGCATCTGCGAACCGTGCCGGGCGTTCAACGGGTCGCAATGTCCGAGTGGGCTCTGATGGACGGCTGGGGCTATAAATACAACCCAGTTTCGGTTAACGGGGCTCCTCCCACGCCGGACGTCATGGCCGGGTTCCTGAGTGTTTCGCCCGGATGGCTGGATACAATGAAAATCCCATTGTTAGACGGGCGGGACTTCCGCCCGAGCGACGTCTATCTCACCGCTCAAAAATCAGGAGTCGCGATCGTCAATCAGGCGTTCGCCAGGCAATACTTCAACGGCCAGAACCCGGTTGGAAAATCATTCGCGACCACGTCTGCCGGATTGCAGGATGATCGCTTTCAGATCGTCGGCCTGGTTAGCGACGCCCGCTACCTCAACATGCGCCAGCCGATTATGCCTATGGTCTACAATCCGTTCCGCTGGGCCGAAGGCCTTACTTGGCAGCGAGCGATTAATCTGGGAACGTTCATCGTAAGAACATCCCGCCCGAATCCGTTCGCCCTGGCATCGGTTCTGCGTAAGGAGGTTGCGCGAGCGCGGCCCGATTTTTATGTCAGCAACGTCCGCACTCAGGAGGAGCTCATCCAGATGCATACCGTGCGCGAACGCTTGCTGGCAATGCTGGCGCTGTTCTTCGCGACGGTCGCGCTATTACTTGCCGGCGTGGGGATGTATGGAGTGCTCGACTATTCCGTCTTTCAGCGTACGCGCGAGATCGGTATTCGCATGGCGCTGGGCGCGCAAGCCGGCGACATCGCCCGCCGCGTTACGTTCGAGGTCTTCTGTATGGTCATTGTCGGAGCGCTGGTGGGCTTAGGGCTTGGCATGACATCGGTGCGGTACATGGAAACGCTCCTCTATCAGGTCAAACCCACCGACCTGGCCGTGCTTGTGTTCCCATCCCTGGCCATCGTCGCGGCGGCCTTGCTGGCTGCACTGCCGGCGCTGATCCACGCAGTGCGAATTGATCCTGTCAACGTGCTTCGCGCTGAATAACTTGTCATCGCGGTGGCATACTGCTACTATGCTCGACGCCGTAATGCAGGACGTCCGCTATGCGATTCGCGCGCTGCGCACCAGTCCAGGATTCGCCGCCGTGGCCATCCTCTCGCTGGCACTCGGAATCGGCGCGAACACCGCCATCTTCAGCCTGATCGATTCGGTGATTCTCAAGACGCTACCGGTCAGCCATCCCGAGCAACTGCTCCAAGTGACTATTGGGGAAAGTCAGTTTTTCACCAACCCGATTTGGGAGCAGCTTCGCGATCGCCAGGACGCCTTTTCCGGGATTTTTGCCTACGGCTTCGGACGCTTTAACTTGGTGGCCGGAGGCGAGGCGCGCTACGCTCAGGGGGCTTATATGTCGGGTCAGTTCTTCGACACGCTTGGACTGCGCGCCATCATCGGACGAGACTTTACCACAGCTGACGATCGGCGCGGCTGCCCTGGAACCGCGGTGCTCAGTTACAGTTTCTGGCGGACGGAATACAGTGGCCGCACAAATGTTGTGGGCAAGACCATCTCGCTCGATAATCACGCCTTCGAAATTCTGGGTGTGCTTGGGCCCGGGTTTACGGGCATCGACGTTGGAAGGGATAGCGCACTTTACATACCGCTCTGCGCGGAAAAAATCATTCGCGGCGAGAACACCATCCTGGATCGACGCGAGCTGGTGTGGCTTCGCATTATCGGCCGCCCGAAGCCCGGCATTTCCGCGGCTCAGGTCCAGGCGCGGCTAAGAACATTGGCCAGCCCGATTTTTGAGGCCACGATACCACCGGAGTGGAAACAGGGACAGCAGGAAAGGTATCGGAAGCGAACGTTCAATACCCAGATGGCTGCCAACGGACTTTCCTATGTTCGAGGGCAATACCGGCAGGCCCTGCTGGTGCTGCTGGCGATCGCCGGAATGGTGCTGCTAATCGCCTGTGCCAATGTGGCGAATCTACTATTGGCGCGCAACGCGGCACGGCAGAGAGAGATCGCGATTCGAATGGCCCTCGGATCGGGACGCTGGCGCCTGATCCGGCAGTTGCTCACCGAGAGTCTGCTCCTGTCACTCACCGGCGCGGCGCTCGGAGTTTTATTCGCGCACTGGGGCGCGCGGCTGCTGCTCGGCTTTCTTTCTTTGAACCACAACAACGTGTTTCTCGATCTCAGCATCGATTATCGCGTCCTGGCCTTTACGACCGGCGTGGCGATTCTCACCGGCCTGTTGTTCGGCCTTGCGCCGGCGTGGAAGGGAACGCGAGTGGATCCGCAGTCGGCCATGAAAGCAAATGCGCGGGGGACCATTGAAGGCGCGAAATTCGGACTTGGCAAGGCGCTGGTGGTGCTGCAGGTGGCGCTGTCTCTGCTCCTGGTGGTCGGCGCGGGCTTAATGTTGTCAACGTTTTTCCGGCTCGAAACACTTGACCCTGGTTTTGAGCGCGACCATGTCCTGCTAGTGACCGTGGATCTGCCCAATGGACGATATTCGCCGGCACGCCGCGGCGCGATTTTCAGAGAAATGCTGGAACGTTTGCGCGCGCTCACCGGGGTCAACTCCGCCAGCGCTTCGGGTCAGACGCCGATCGATGGAAGTGTCGACGCCCGGTATTTGCAGTTCGACGGCTACACTTCGAAGGGTCCTCATGAGGTCTACGACAATTCGGTAAGCGACCGGTTCTTTCAAACTCTGGGCACGGATCTTCTGGCGGGCCGAGATTTCAACTCGCACGATACCCCGGAATCGCCCAAAGTGGCCATCGTGAACCAGACGCTTGCAAAAAAGTTCTTCGCGGGACAGAACCCAATCGGTTCGCACTTCCGGGTAGAAGAAGGCAACAAGCTGGGTGAACCGGTGGAAATCGTCGGAGTAGTCAAGGATGCGAAATACATCAAGCTGGGGGAAGAAAATCGCCCCATCACCTACCTGCCGGCGAGCCAGAACGCAGACCCTGATCAATCCATCACGTTCGAACTGCGTGCCAACGCCGGTGCGCCGACAAGGCTGATCTCCGCCGCGAAATCCTCCATCGCCGAAGTCAATCGCGATGCATCCTTGAACTTCACAACGCTTGCGCTTCAGGTAGACGAATCGCTGTCGCGCGAACGGCTGCTCGCCACGCTCTCCGGATTCTTTGGTGGCCTTGCCCTGCTGCTCGCGATGATCGGTTTATATGGAGTGATGTCCTACAACTTGACCCGGCGGCGCAATGAAATCGGGATTCGAATGGCGCTGGGCGCTGAACCCGGGCGCGTGCTTCGGATGGTGATGGGCGAAGTGGCTGTTCTGATCGTCGTCGGGCTCGCATTTGGGCTTGCCGTAGCGCTGGCGGCCACGCGGCTGGTGGCAAGCTTCCTCTACGGCTTGACGCCGCGCGATCCACTCACGCTTTCGCTCGCGGTTGTGCTTCTCGCAGGGGTAGCATGTCTGGCCGGCTATCTACAAGCGCATCGAGCCTCACGTCTGGAGCCGCTAACAGCTCTTCGCGAGGAATGAAGCGCCTCAAACGTGAACGCCGAATCGAGCCAGGATTTCGCGCCGCCCATAACTCGTGACGTCTAAGGCTCGGCTGTCGAGATCCTGCAGCACCCATTTTCTTTTCAGTGCGACTTTCAGCAGAGCTGCCCCCAGCGCCCCGCCAATGTGAGGCCGCCGCTCGCTCCAATCCAGGCATCCATACGCGAACCGGCGTCGGAGCATCCGAGTGACCTCCAAGTCAATCCCGAGAGCCTCAAACGCGTTCGCACCCGAGGGAGTGACGTCGTATGCTTCGGTCGAATCTGCCGATAGCCATCGCAATGTCTTGAACCGATCATGCAGCAACACGCCTAAGGTACCTGCCATGTGGTCATAGCAAGTCCGCGCGGCACGCAGCCGGCTGGGCGTATTTGGCACGAATCTGTCGCGACGTCCGCCCGCGAGAACGCTCAGCCCTTCCAGCGCGTTCGCCACGTTCGGTCCTTCCAAACTGTAATAGCGATGCTTCCCTTGAACCACCACTTTGACCAGACGTGCGGTTTTCAGCCGATTGAGGTGGACGCTGCCGGTTGATGGGCTTATGCCGGCCACGATCGCTAGCTCGGTGCTGGTCCGCGCGTGACCGTCCAGCAGGCAGTAGAGCATACGGGCTCGGGCCGGTTCGCCGATTGCAGCGGCAATTCTTGAGACGGCGCCATCGGCATCGTGAACAACCATACTTTGATCTTAGACGAAGTGTCCCTGTGTGACAACCGGCATACTTTCGCAAGGAAAATATCCATGACGATAACCTGTGTCATCCGCTATCAGATCGATCCGTTCCAGCGTGACGAGTTCAAGAAGTACGCCGAGAATTGGGGGCGCATTATTCCCCGATGCGGCGGCCACCTGGTGGGATATTTTCTTCCTCACGAGGGAACGAACGACGTGGCCTGGGGTTTGATCGCGTTCGATAGTCTCGTTTCTTATGAGGCCTACCGCGAGCGGTTGAAATCAGATCCGGAGGCGCGTGAGAATTTCGCGTTGGCACAGACCAAGCGTCTGATCCTACGCGAGGAGAGAAACTTCGTGGAAGTAGTGGATGGAACCCTCAATCTTCCTTCCACGCTCGCAGGACGATGAAGAAAATCGGAATCGTGGGCGGCGTTGCCTGGCGATCCACGGTGGATTACTACTCGGAGATCTGCCGCAGAAGCGAGCAGCGGCATCTCGCCAGGAAACTGCAAGGTGCACCCTCGACACCGGAGATGACCATCGAATCATTGGACCTGAACAAGGCCGTCTCTTACCTCGGCACGGACGACGACGAAGATTCCTGGGTGCGATTTGACGGCTACCATCGGTCGGCGCTACAGCGATTGGAAGCGGCCGGCGTCGATTTCGCGCTCATCGCCAGCAACACCTCTCATCATCGCTTCAATTCCATCACCGCCGGTATTGGGATTCCCGTCATCAACCTGTTCGAGGCGGTGGCAAAGGAAAGCGCTCGAATCGGAGCGAGCGAGGTTCTGATATTAGGCACGGCGCTCACCATGCGATCGGTAATTTTCCGCGAGGAGTTTGCCAGGCATGGGATCGAAGCGATCGGCCCGCATGATGAGTCAGCCCGGGTCATGACTGAAGGATTGATTGCAGATTTACAACTCGGCCAGGCGGAGGGGGCGGCAAAGCGGCTCGGGCGACTTGCGAAAATGGCGTTCCAGCCGCAATTCACGGCGCAGCCGGCAGTGTGTTTGGCGTGCACGGAATTGCCACTGGCCTTTCCGGAGCAAAAGATGTTCGCAACGTTTGAATGTAATGGTATTTTGTATATCAACACCAGCGCCGTGCATCTGAACGCGGCCTTCGATTTTGCCGTTGATGAACGGAGCAGTTGAACAGCACCTCCATGAAAAACACGCCCCTTGAAGACATCACAGTGCTGGACTTGACCACCGCGCTGGCGGGCCCTTTCGCCACGCTGCTGCTGGCTGGTCTCGGCGCCAAGGTCATCAAGATCGAGAACCCCATCGGCGGAGGCGATACCTGCCGCTCCAATGCGCCCTACCTGGGGTCCGAAGGCGGGACGCTCGCGCGGCAGCATGAAGATGATATCTCCGTATCCGCTCTCAACCGGCTTCGCAACAAACTGGGCGTGACACTCAACCTGAAGCACTCCGAAGCGCGCGGCGTGTATGCCGACCTGGTGAAGAGAGCCGACGTCATCGTCGAAAATTTCAGCCGAGGCACCCTCGATCGCCTGGGCGCCGGCTACACATTTGCGCAAGAGATAAATCCGCGGATCGTCTACTGCTCCATCACAGGCTTCGGAAGCGAAGGCGAGCCAGGCACCGGCAAAGCGATGGACGCCATCATCCAGGCGTTGAGCGGAGTGATGCTGACCTCTGGCGGCCCCGCTGATCCGCCCGTGCGCATCGGAGTGCCGTTCGCGGATCTCAACGCGCCGCTGTTTGGAGTGATCGGTGTGCTGGCGGCGATCCACCAGGCGCAACGCACCGGTTTCGGCCAGCACGTGGATGTTTCCATGCTGGGCGTCATGACCATGATGGTGTCGGGCGAGCCCTTCGATCTGCTGGAGCGCTGCGGCGTCCCGCAACGAACCGGCCTTACCGTGCCGCGCCTCGCTCCGTTCGGCCTGTATCGAACCAACGACGGCTATGTCTCGATCTGCGCACCCACCGAAGCGTTCGCACACTCGCTGTGTCGCGCCATCGGCCGGCCGGATCTGGTAACAGATCCCCGCTTCGCGCTGCGCGATGATCGCGTAGTGAATGTGTCTGAGATGGATGCCATTATCGAGGCCTTCACATGTTCTAGAAGCAGCGCGGACGTGATCGCAGCCCTGGAGCAACACGGCGTCCCAGCCGCCGAAGTTCGCGACCCGAAGGATGCCGTGCGCGATCCGCGCGTCGTGTCCCGCGGCGAGACTGTACCGTTGGCGCACCCGAAATACGGCGTGGTGGAAGATGTTTATGGAATGGGCATGCCGATTAAGTTCTCCCGAGCGCAAGCCGGATTCGATCAGCCTCCGCCCGGCGTGGGGGAGCACAATCAGGAGGTGTATCGCGGCTTGCTTGGCTATTCCGCGGAGCGTTTCGATGAGTTGAAATCGAAGCGGGTGATCTGAAGCGTGTCGGCAATCGCGGCCTTAACGAAGGCCTATACAGAACGAGCGATTCCGCCGCGCAGCCCGATGCCCTTGGTGGGCGTCACTTCCAATACCGTTCCTTGGGAATTATTGCGAGCCGCCGGATTGCGTCCCGTCCTCCTGAGCCCGCGCCGCCGAGACACTCCACTCGCCGATCGCTACATGGAAGACGTTTTCAGCGCGCGCATCAAAGCCGTTTTCGAGTTCCTGGTCTCCGCCGAGTCTGCGTCTCTATGCGCTGTCGTGATTCCCAGAACCTCCGAGCAAGAGCACAAACTCTACCTCTATCTGCGCGAGATGGTTCGCCAGGGAAATTCAGAGAGCCCAGTCGAACCGATCCTCTATAACCTACTGCACGCGAGATCGGCGGAAGCCGAGGCCTACGGGTTGGAACGAACACGCGAGCTGAAAAGCACATTGGAGCGATTGACGGGCCGCGCTATTGGATCCGATGCGCTCTCGGCGGCCATCGCTGAAGGAAACGCCGCGCGCGAGGCGATTCGTGAACTATTGCAGGAGCGCGAAGGCCCGGCTCCGAGGCTCTCTGGAACAGAAGCGCTGGCCCTGATCGGAGCCTGGTACTTCATGGATCGCGCCGAATACACGATGCTGGCGCAGGAAGCGCTTCGGGAAATCCAAACGCGGACGGCGCTGCGAGGGCCGCGGATTCTGATCAAAGGCACGCCTCAGGACACGCCCGATTTTTGCGCGATGATCGAAGCGCACGGCGCTGTCGTGGTGGCGGAGGACGACTGGTGGGGATCGCGCGCTGCTGGCCAGGACATCGACGCCACCAAGGACCCGATCCAAGCTACTTTCGAGAAATACTATTTCGATGCTCCCAGTCCGCGCGTATTCCCCTCCGCGATTGCCGATGGTTGGTTCCATCAGAGGGTATCCCAGGTGGACGGTGTGATTTTCTATCTCCCGCAAGAAGACGACGTCATCGGTTGGGATTACCCGCGCTTGCGTGATCATCTGGACGAACGCGCGATCCCACATCTCATGATTCGCGAGGAGTCCGCGGATCAGGTCGCTGCATTTCTCGCAAGGTTGCCGCATGGCTGAAAAGCAATTGGAATCCACCGTTCGCGCCGCCGCGTATCAGAAGGCGTGGTTCGCCCAACTGCGCGAGGACGTGTTTGAAAAGCACAAGCCCTACGCCATCGTCCAGGCCGATATGCCACTGGAACTGTTCCACGCGATGGATGTTTCGGTGGTGAGCAATCAGTGGTGGGCCGCGATGGTCTCAGCCAAACGGCTTGCACCTTACTATCTGGATAGCCTCAATTCCCTGGGCTACCACGACGGCCTGTGCCGTTATTGCAGCCTGTCACTCGCGTCCACGCTCGGAGCCGGCATCGCCGGAGATGCAACGCAAGCGGCGCCATGGGGCGGATTGCCAAAGCCCGCGCTTTTCTCCGCCCGGCTTACGTGCGACTGCATCCAGCGTGTCTTCGAAATCTGGGCGGCCAAACTCGGCGCTCCGTTTGTTCCGTTGGATGCTCCGGGCGCATCCGAACTTCCTCCGCGATGGTGGGAGCTGAGCCGTCATCGGTGGAGCGAGCTATTCGAGAGCCATCGACTGGACTTCATGGTGGCGCAGTTTCAATCGCTCATCGGAACTCTGGAGCGCATCACGGGAAGTACATTCAGCTTGGAGCGCTTGCGCACTGTGATGGAGGGTGTCAACCAGCAGGAGCTGTATTTCGAAGAAGTGCGCGACATGATTTGCAGGGCTCCAAAAACCCCGGTCCGAATGCACGAGCAGGTGAGCAACGTGATGGCGGCCCAGTGGCTACGCGGCAGCGATTGGGCCATTGCGCACGCTCGCGCGTTTCGCGATGAAGTGAAGGAGCGCGTCGATGCGGGCGTCGCGGCGTGTCCCTCCGAGCGATTGCGTCTCATGTGGGTGGGCGCCGGCCTGTGGCACGATACCGATTTCTACACCGCTTTCGAAGAACGCTACGGCGCGGTGTTCGTGTGGTCCATGTACCTGGCCTTCGGGCCGGACGGCTACATCCGCTATGGCTTGGACGATCCGCTACGGGCGCTGGCCAGCCGAACCGTCAGCTTCAACGAGCAACTTCACAATCCGCCCTGGGCCAACGAATGGATTGTCGAACAAGCCAAGACGCACCGTATTGATGCCGCTCTGGTGCTGGAGCCGCTCGGGACACGGCCGTCGGCCACGGGCAACCTTTTCATCGAACGGGCGCTCGAGGCGGCGGGGATTCCCGTTCTCCCGATTGTCGCGGACATGGTGGATGCGCGCGGCTGGGATGGCCTGGAAATGCGTAGGAAAGTGGGTCAGTTTCTCGAACGCGTATAGTGCCGCAGGAACACGATCTCTATCAGAGATAGCACGACGCCAATGGCAACAAAATACCAGCCGGCCGTGAACCCTCCGGTGCGATCCCGCAATAATCCCAGCACCTGCGGCCCAACATATCCAAAGAGGCCTCCGCCCAGTCCGACAACGCCCATCACAGGACCGATCTCGCTTCTTCCCACGACATCCGCGGCCAGGGCGAAGATTTGGTTGGTGGCGCAAAGACCGAGCGAGATCACGAGCGCGGTGGCCACCCGGAAGACCAGCAGGTTCGGCGTCATCATCGCGAAGCAGGAGGGAACCAGAAGCACAGCCAGCCCGATCATCATGTTCCATCGGTCAAGCCGATCGCAGAGATAACCGAACAGAAGATTGGCGAAGATCGCGACCACGTAGCTTGCGCTGATCACATAGGCGCTTGCCATGGCCCCCAGCTGGAAGGTGGTCTTCACTGCCGATGGCACGAAGAAGGTGGCACTGAAACCGCCCATGTTGATCAGTCCCAAAAGAACCATGCTCCAGACGACGGGCTTGCGGAACGCACTCCCGCTTGGCGCGCCCGGGCCGTGAAACAGGGAAGACCCATGGCCATCCAACGAGGTCTCACCGCCGCTTCGCACTCCCGGCGTGTAACCGAACCAGAAGGCGGCCGCGCCCACCAGTGCCATGCCGGCGAAGCCAATGATCCCGCCGCGCCATCCATAGGGTTCGGCGATGATCGTTCCGAATGGCGCGCCGATCACCGAGGCCAGCGACGACATCGCGCCGAGAATGCCCATGGCTGTGCTGCGAGACTCGGGCGGCGCCACCAATGCGATGGACGTCATCACGCAGACGAATGCCACTCGATATCCGATAAGCCACACCACGCGAGCGCCCAAGGCCAATGCGTACGTTGAGGCTTGGCTCAGCAGCAAGAGCCCGATGGCGACGCCCAACAGTCCACCCGTGAGCGAGGGTTTCTCTCCCACTCGCTTCGCCAGAATGCCGGCTGGAATACTCACCGCCATCGCCACCAGACCATAGAGCCCGGTGAACAGCCCGATCTGGGAATAGCTGATGCCGAAGTCTTTCTGGATCGCCGGCAGCAACGGCGAAAAGCCCAGGCTCGACATCTGAATCGCCATCATCGCGGCAATGGTGGCGGCGAACGAAGCTATCCAGTTCCTGCCTCGAACAGACATAGGCTCCATCCTACACGCAAGCGAACGACGCTATGAGATGCTGCAGTCTCTGCAAGGAGCGCCTTCAGGCCCGACCGAGCTGCGTGGACCACAGTCCTGCCTCAGAAAGGAGGGTGGTTGTAACCCCAAGATTGTATACGTTCGTCCGGCCCTTGCGTCTCAAGATCTACATACACCTCCGCTAAGACCGCTCGCAGCGCTCTATCGCGCCAGCGAGACGAGAACCAGAGAAGTTTTATGATCGGAGCACTCCTATAGCTACGCGTATGATTGCCGCTGGAAGTCTTTTGTCCAAGTTGTTCGGACCCCTCCGGCGGCCGCCGAACACCCTTTTGAACGTTCTATTCACTGTCGTCGTCCTGTCCAGTCCCCTGCCGGCGGGAGCCCCGCAACCGGTGCAAGAGGTATCGAGAGCAACGCTGGACAACGGTCTTCGCGTAGTCATCGTACACAACTCCCTGGCTCCAGTGGTAACGACAGTACTGAACTACCTGGTTGGATCGAACGAATCTCCACGGGGCTTCCCCGGAACGGCTCATGCGCTTGAGCACATGATGTTTCGCGGCACCCCGGACCTGTCAGCCGATCAGTTGGCCAACGTAGCTGCTGCAATGGGGGGCGACTTCAATGCCGAGACTCAGCAGTCCGTCACGCGGTATTTTTTCACCGTACCGAAACAGGACTTGGACGTGGCATTGCATATCGAATCGATACGAATGCGGAATTTACTCGCTACGGACGGCCTTTGGGTTCGTGAGCGCAGCGCCATTGAACAGGAGATCGCACAGGATCTCTCGATTCCGGAGAACGTTTGCCACACACAACTGTTGGCTGCGATGTTCCGAGGAACTCCTTACGAGCACGATGCTTTGGGTACGCGGCCATCTTTCGATGCGACCACTGGAGCCATGCTCAAGAACTTCTACGACACCTGGTACGCACCGAACAACGCGATCCTGGTAATCGCCGGAGACGTCAATCCCTCGACGACGATAGCCGAAGTGAAAAATCTGTTCGGCTCAATTCCCAGGAAGACGCTGCCCCCGCGTTCGCAGGTCCAACTCCAGCCGGTGAGACCTGAGACGTTACGCCTGACGACGGACCAGCCCTATGGGCTTGCGGTGGCTGCATTCCGTTGGCCCGGCTCGAATAGTCCCAACTTCGCGGCCGCGAGGGTTCTGGCCGATGTACTCGACAGCGAGCGCGGCAGCTTCCACGGTCTCGTGCCAAAAGGCAAAGCGTTGAGCGCCGGGTTTTGGCTTGATAGCTCGCCCCAAGCGAGCTTGAGCTACGCTATCGCTTCGTTTCCAGCCGGCGGGAATGGCACGGCACTCCTCCGTCAAGTTCGGAAGATCCTTCAAGACATCGCGAAGAACCGAGTGCCAGCGGATTTGGTCAGCGCTGCAAAGCGACACGAGGCCGCCGACGCGGAGTTCCAAAAGAATTCCATATCGGGGTTGGCCATGCTTTGGTCTGATGCCTTGGCGCTGAAAGGACGGCAGTCTCCCAGCGACGATATTGATGCGATTCAGAAGGTCACTCTGGAAGATGTGCGTGACATGGCGCGACGTCTCCTGGATCCTAAGCAATCGATCTCGGCAATCTTGACCCCGCGGCCCTCCGGCCAGCCAGTCTCATCACCGTCAGTCGGCGGAACCGAGTCTTTTGCGTCTACGAACAACGCGATCGTTCCGCTGCCTGTCTGGGCGCGGAAGTTGAACCAGCTCTCCATCCCAGTTTCGACGGTGCATCCGAAAGTCACAATGCTTTCGAATGGCTTGAAGTTGATCGTGCAACCGGAGACGATCAGCAACACGATCAGCGTCTTCGGCCAAATTCAAAGCAATTCTGATTCAGAGATCTCCGATGGTGAAGATGCCAAGCAAGTGCTGGATGAGCTGCTTTCCTGTGGCACGCGATCGTTGGACCGGGTCGCGTTTCAAAAAGCTTTGGATAACATCGGCGCCAACGAGTCCGCCGGCACGGATTTTTCACTGGAAGTGCCAGCCAGCGATTTCGACCGCGGGGTCGCGCTGCTCGCCGAGAATGAATTACATCCGGCTCTCCCCGCCAGCGCGTTCCGAGTTATCAAGCGCCAGCTTGTAGACAGCGTGGCGGGAGAACTTAAGAGTCCAGCCTACCTTACGCAACACGCACTAGAATTGGCCCTGCTGCCGAAAAACGACCCTGATCGGGATACCGACACGTCAGGCAGTGTCTCTTCCGTCTCGCTTGCTGACGTCCGCAAGTACTACCGAAGCGTGTTTCGGCCCGACCTGACTACGATCGTCGTTATCGGAAACGTCACACCGGAACGGGCGCGCTCGGTGATTGAACATAACTTCGGAACTTGGAAAGCTCATGGGCCGAAACCCAGTACTCATGAGACTCCGGAGCCGACTAACCCACCATCGAACACGGAAGTGCCAAACGCCAGCCGCGTGCAAGCTGAGGTTACTCTCGCGGAAACGTTGCCAGTGACCCGGTCCAACCCGGACTACTATACTTTGAATCTCGGAAGCCACGTCTTGGATGGAGGACTCTACGCAAGCCGGCTCTCTCGTGAACTTCGTGAGAATAGCGGACTTGTATACTCTGTCTCCTCGACGCTCGACGCGGGTCCGACCGGCGCCTCCTACACTTTTAACTACGGCTGTGACGCTCGCAATGTGTCGAGGGCCCGCGCGATTATAGAGCGCGATTTGAAGGAGATGCAAACTCATGTCCTATCCGAAGAGACATTGAACCAGGCTAAGGTACTGCTTCTGCAGGAGATTCCGCTTTCAGAATCCAGTGTTCAGAGCATCGCGGACGGTTTGATTTCCCGCACCAGAGACGAACTTCCACTGAACGAGCCCGCCGAGGCGGCACGGATGTACCTTAAGCTTACCCCTCGGCAGGTTCAAGCCGCGTTTGCAAAGTGGATTCGTCCACAGGACTTGGTCCAAGTAACCGATGGCCCAAGTGCAAAATAGATCTGTACGTTGCCAATAAGCCGCACCTCCTCAAGCAGCCTCGCCCAGTAATCGCGATGATGAAGACCTGTGGCGGCGGCTGGTGCTGCTGAAGCAGATCGAAGGTTGGTTCACGCCCGGCATTATTTGCTGCTTCTGGAGGAGAGCCACCTGACGCAGGGGTGAGGGGATGGTGAGGTGCGGGAGAAAGCATTAGGAACGACAAACACGCTTGGCTCCGCCAATCCCTCTTCGCAACCCCAGACTAAGTCCTGAAGCCGCTCTTCCCGTCAGACCGCAACAGTTCGGAGCGCACCAGGTTTCCGAACTCCGTAGGCGTGTAATCGCCTGCTCGAGCGTTACGGACAAGCTTGGGTGAATCCACCCAGCTCCAAGCTGTCCAACCACATGCTACCTTTCGCAGGTAGGAGATGAGTCCCGATCCCCATTTGAGATCGTCGCTATCACCTCCCCATTCGCCGATGAACAAAGGATGGTCGGAGCCGCGATGGCCGAATCGGCCGCTCCAATGTCGGCGCGATCGGTTCGGATACACGTGCGCTGAGTAAACGACGTTCGCTGAGTCGATTCGCACGCCCCGCAAGTCGAACCCCCAATCCACACCCGATACAAATACGAGCGCGTGTGAGTGGATTTCATGAATCGTGGCTGCTAGTTTGTTCGCCCAGCGGCTCCATTCGTTGGGGCTGAACTCGCGTGGCTCGCCTATTTCAATGCTGCCGTCACTCGTCACGAAATACATTGGGTTCTCGTCGTCCTGAAGCGGAGGGTGAGGCTCATTATAGAGATCAAACAAAACCGCTGGCTCATCTCGGTAGCGTTCCGCCAGGGTAGCCCAAAGTTCAATAGAAGTTTTGTTCGGTAGTGGTGCCACATGATTCGCAGATTCATCGCCGAGTCGTCCAAATGTCGTGTCAGCGTCCAGCCATTGAAGGTCAAGGAGGGTATAGGCTCCCAGGGCAGCTGCCCAAGAGATTACTTGGTCTAACGCTCCCCGGTAACCTTCGGCAGAGAAGTTCCCACGGCCTCGCATGGCCCAGTCTTGATTAAACGGAAGCCTGATCACATTGGCGCCCCAACCCCGCACTATTTCTTCGATCTCCGGTTGTGAAAGTGCCGCTGATGTGAGGAACCCGTCCCCGCTCGGTTCGGAGTATTCCAACCCAGACCGATTAATCCCGCGTAGAGTGGCTAATTCTCCACTGCGCGCATCCGTAATCCGGTTGCCGGAGGTGCATAGTCGCGGCAGGCCGTGTGAGATTTCTCCGGTCACCAGTTCTCATTTTGCACCGTCTAGTGATGTACCGTTGCAAGCCGGAATCGCTACGAATTGGGATAGCAGGTGGATTCTGACCTCTGCCAAGTGCCCAGAACCTGGCGAGTTCTGTGCCATGCCCATCTTCCTGTAGCGCATTATTCGGGCTTGGGGATCGTGGCCGCTACGACCTTGCATGATCGCGTGAAACCCGGTGTGCCCGATCGCATCCAATAAGGAAGATGACGCTTTCCCTTCGATGCGCAAGCGCTTGTGCGCTTTCACTTTGCTTGACCGCGGCAATCCATGGAGAAGACTTGAACAATATCGAATATGGACGGGCTGGCAAGTACAGTCTTCTCTTCGACGCACATATTCCCGATGGAACAGGGCCGTTCCCGGCGGTGCTACTGGTCCACGGGGGCGCCTGGGTAGGGGGCGACAGGATCAATAACGTTGAACCGCTCTTTAAGCCCTTAACCGATGCGGGTTTTGCATGGTTCTCCATCAGCTATCGGCTTGCGGCGGATGTGGTGCGGGATCCGATCGCCGCGGCACTGCAACTGGGCGGCGCTGAGAATGACGTTCGTCGCGCAGTGGCGTTCGTGAAAGAACACGCCTCTGAGTACCGCGTGAATCCGAACAAAATCGTGCTGATCGGCGAATCCGCGGGTGGGCAGCTCGCGGCTATGGCCGCTTTAAGGCCTGATCCGGGAGGGGCCGTACAAGGCGTCGTAGCGTTTTACACGCCGAGCGATCTAGTAAGCCTGGTGCGCACATCCAGCATGATCCCCGACAAAGTCCGGGATGCAGTGAAGGGAACGTCGTTCGACGATATTTTGATCGCGGGGCTCAAGGAGTTCTCGCCGATCAACTATGTCAGCGCAACGTCTCCGCCTTTTCTTCTGATCCACGGCACCGACGATAATATCGTACCTGTTGCTCAATCGGAACGATTTTGCGGTAAGTTCCGGACCGCGGGCGCCGGCTGCGAGCTATTTAAGGTAGAAGGCGGGGGACATGGCATCCGGGCATGGCAATCGTCCCGGCTGACCGATTACAAACCAATCATGGTTCGGTGGCTCCGGCAGGTTCTTGCGCGGGACTAAGGAAGGCTAGAATAGGGGCTGAAGGATAGACAGGGCCCAGCGATGTGCTTTCACCCGGATCTGAAGAGTCGGATCGAACGGAGTGGTATGCTGCGACAGCACCAACTGGTGAACTTGCGCGCGCCGGGCTAACAATGTCGTGACCAGAGAAGTTCCCACGCTGCTGCCGATATTGCGCATGAAGTTGATGATGCCGGCCACGCTATAGGCTTTCTCGGGGGGCATCCCGATGTAGCCAGCCATCGTTACAGGAACGAACACAAGGCCCAGCCCGACTGATTGGATCACACACAGCACGGCGGCCGACTGGAAACTCCGGGTCCCGGCGCTCCTCACGCTCCTCCACGGCCGGAGCGGGCATAGGTTGTTGGTACATCACTCGCGCACAGCTCAATGGGTACGTTGAGCTGGTGGTGAATTTATGCCCTCTCGTCCACCCGGCCCAAGTTCGGTGACGGCCGTACAGCTCGGTCGACAAGGCGCGTCACGACGGCAAACAGGAGATCCGCCGAAAGCCCACACATAAGCACGCCAGTCACCCCTTCGACAGGGCCCAAGATCCGCCACGTTGTGGGGAGGACGAGATCACCGTCGCCGACCGTGGAATAGCTGGCAGTCGAGAAGTAGAAAGCGAATCCCCAACGGGGAAGACAGATCCAGCGATAAAATGCCGCCCACACCAGAATCTGCGCGATGTGCAACCCGATCATCATGCTGGTGACCCGAACTATGAGTACAGTGGAGTGCAACAGGCTGAGCCGGTGCTCGCGGGCGAGGTATGCGAGGCCCCAGTGGATCAGCGCAGCCATTCCAGCGCACTGAATCCAGAGGCTGAGCGCTACCAGAACGGCTGCGGCGCTTCTTGGCGGACAAAGTCCATTGCGGTGGTCTCACTTTATCGTAGGAATCATTCGCAAGGTCCACCTCCTTGGTCATCACCGGCGAGCGAGTGATCTGTCGACACTGCCAACGGTACTAAGAATTGTATCCACCACAACTTCATCGCCCAGCGACGAGTTGATCATAAGACGGTAAACTTCGCGGAACGGCCACTCGATGTTGAAGTATTGCTTGATGTACGCGGTCCGATCCTGGTCAACGGTCTCGGCCAGCACGTGAGCCTCTTCCTCGCTCTTGCCTGTGTTACGTAGCCGCTGGATCTTTTCTTCAAACGGCGCATAGATGAATACGTGAAAAGCGTCGGGATTCGTTTCGAGATAATAAGCCGAGCCGCGCCCGACGATGACGCAATTGCCTTCGCGGGCGGCCTGCCGCACCACTTTCTCCGAGGCTTCGCGCAGGCAATCCGCATCCACCATCTTCATCCGTTGTGCATTCTGCGTGCCTTCCAGGCTGCCGCGCATAAACGCCTTGAATAAGCGGTAGTGCAGCGCGTCCCGGCGCTCCTCGCGCTCTTCCACCGTTGGACAATCGCAATCCAAAATCCGTGCGACCTCGATCGTCAGCAATTCGTCCCACAGCTTCCATCCCAGGCGCGCCGCCAACTTGCTAGCGATTTGTTGCGCGCCGCTGCCATATTCGCGATCGATGGTAATGATGTTGATCATGGAGCACCTCGTTCTATCGTCTTCCCGTCAGCCTACCGCAACTCCGCCGCCCGCCTTCGGATCGTTCTTGCGAACGATGAAGGAAAGCACAAACATGATGCCCGCCATGATGGCGAGCAGCATAAACGTATCGATGTAGGCGAGAGTCTGTGCTTGCCCTCCCACCGATCGGTAAAGCAGACCGTAGGCCAGCTTGGGAGCGTCGGGAACGCTGGCGCCGGAATGTACCAGTCGCTGGCTCAAAGCTTTCACCTGGTTCTGAAGAGCCGGGTCGAACGGAGTGGTGTGCTGCGACAACACCAACTGGTGGACTTGCGAACGCCGCGCCAACAATGTCGTGACCAGGGAGGTTCCCACGCTGCTGCCGATATTGCGCATAAAGTTGATCATGCCGGCCACAGTATTGGACTTTTCCGCGGGCATGCCAATGTAGCCCGCCAGTGTGATGGGAACGAACAGAAGGCCAAGCCCGAATGATTGCATCACACGCAGCACGGCAGCCGACCGGAAACTGATCAACGTGTCGATCCGCACTGTGGAAACATACATTCCGACCGCCAGCGCCAACCAGCCTGCGGCGATGATGTATTTGGCCGGGTATATGCCGGTAAGGCGGCCGACGATGGGCATCTCCAACAGCACGACCAATCCGCCGCCCGACAGAACCAGCCCGGCATTTTCCGCCGTGTATCCCAACACGGTCTGGAGGAACTGCGGCATCATCACCAGGCTGCTGAAGAGCAGAACGCCGAAAAGAAACATCATAATGTTCGCTGTGGCGAAGTTGAAGCTCTTGAACAGATGCACCTCGATGATGGGATGTTTCTGATGCCACTCCCAGATCACCAAGGCAATCAGAGAGACGGTCGAGACGATGATGAGGTTGGTGATAAACCGGGAACCGAACCAATCGTCTTCCTGCCCCTTGTCGAGCACCACTTGAAGGGCTCCCACGCCCAAGGCGAGCAGTGCGATGCCGATAAAATCGACGCGCACGCCAGCGGCCTTCAATTTCCCCAAGGAGGGGGGATCTTCGACTAAGCGCATCACCAGGAATAGCGCCAGAATTCCCACCGGCAGGTTAATGAAGAAGATCCAGCGCCACGAATAGTTATCGGTGATCCATCCGCCCAAAGTCGGGCCAATGGTCGGCGCCATGATGGCGGTGATGCCATACAGCGCAAACGCGACGCCGCGTTTCTCCGGCGGGAACACGTCGGCGAGAATAGCCTGCGCCATGGGCTGAAGTCCGCCGCCACCGGCACCCTGGATCACGCGGAAGAGCAGCAGCATCCCTAGGCTACGGGCGCTGCCGCAGAGAACCGAGGCCACTGTAAAGATGACAATGCAGACCATGAAGAAGCGTTTTCGGCCGAAGAGGCCGGCCAGCCAGCCGCTGATGGGAAGGACGATGGCGTTGGAGACCAAATACGAGGTGAGCACCCAGGTGCTCTCGTCGTTGCTCGCTCCGATGTTCCCGGCGATATAGGGCAAGGCGACGTTGGCGATGCTGGTGTCGAGCACCTCCATAAACGCGGCCATCGCCACCACCACGCCGATGAGCCAGGGATTGTATTTTGGCCGCCACGGTGCCGGCGGTACTGGGGGAGGCGCCAGTGCGCCGCTACTAGTGGACATAGACCTTGGGAACGACCGACATTCCGGGGCGCAGCTGGTGGTCGTCATTCTCGTGAGGTTCCAGGTCGATGCGCACGGGAAGGCGCTGCACGACCTTCACATAGTTCCCGGTTGCGTTCTCAGGAGGCAGCAGGCTGAGGCGCGAGCCGCTGGCGCCGGCGACTCCCGTCACCCTGCCCTTGTATTCGCGGCCGTACGCGTCGACGCTGAATGTGACGCGCTGGCCGGGTTTCATCAATCGCAATTGTGTCTCTTTGAAATCCGCGGTAATCCAGATATCATCCAACGGCACGAGCGCCATCAGTTGCTGGCCGGGCGAAACATTGGTGCCCACTTCGACAGTTTTCTTGCCGATAATGCCGCTTACCGCTGCGACAATGGTGCAGTAGCTGAGGTTGAGTTTAGCCTGCTCGACGATGGCTCTTCGTTGCTCCACCTGGGCGGCGGCGGACTTAGCGTGAGCCTTGCTGACGGCCACCTGCTGGGGTGCCGTCAACGCTGCCTGGACCGAGGCATCCGCCTGACCGATTCGGGCGCCGGCCTGCTCGATGGCGGCTTGCGCAACCCGCACATTCTGCTCGGCTTCGTTGACAGCAGCGCGCCGTGCGTCGACGTCCGCCTTGGCTGCATCGGCGACGTGCACTGACGTGTCGTACGTTTGCTGCGGAATTTCATCTTTGGCGACCAGAAGCTTGTAACGGGCCTCGTCGTCGGTATCTTTTTTGTATGTGGCCTCGGCTTCACGGACTTCCGCCTGCGCGTTAACCAGGCGCGCTTCGGCGGCGCTCAACTGGCGCTGCGCGCCGAGCAGTCCGGCATCGGCATCTACCCGGCCCGAACGCGCATTATTCAATTGGCTGTCGCTATTGGTGTTGGTAATAGGAACATCCGTGCGAGAACCCAGAAGGTTTGCTTCTGCGGACGCCAGATCCGCTTCCGCGTTGGCGACGGCGACCTGGTAGTCTTTGGGATCGATGCGCGCCAGAACGTCGCCGGCCTTTACGATCGTCTCATCCTCCACCGGTACTTCCAGGACGTACCCGTTGATGCGGGCGCTGATCGCATCAATATGGCCATCTACCTGAGCATCGTCGGTGGATTCATAAGCGCTGAAATATTTCCAGACGAAGTATCCGCCGACCGCTACAATGATCAAGACCGCGAGCAGCAGAACCGCGCGCAACAGCTTCCCACGCTTCGTTCGCTGCGGCCTGCGGCGGGAGAGTGGAGGCGGCGTTGTGGTGGATGATTGGTCTGGCGTTTCGACGTCGGCCATGGCTACCGGACCTCCATGAACTTTTGTAATTGCTGCTCGGCTAAGCCAGTCGCACGCGCCAGTTCGACCTTGGCCACGTTATGCGAATACAGGGCAGAAATGACATTGTCGTTTGCAATGGCCACCGATCCCTGCGCCTGTACCACCTCGATGTTGTCCGTGACCCCGGCCGTGAAACGGTCGCGTGCTTGATCTAGGGTCTGATTGGCGAGATCCAGATTGCTTCTTGCCACCTCCACCAGTTCGGCAGCGGATTGAATGTCAAGCAGCGCGGCGCGAACTTGATAATCGATCTGGCCGCGCAGATCGTCCAGCTCATCCTGGCGCTGCTTCAAAGCGGCGCGAGCCTGAATGATGTCGCCCTTGATTCGTTCGCCGTCGAAAATATTGAATTTGGCGGCGGCCTGGAAGGCGAAGGTGCCGTGCGAGTCGGCAAGAGTCAAACCCACATCCCCGTAATCGGCCGTGACGCCCACGTTCGGGTAACGCTCGCCGCGAGCGGCTTGAACGGAGGCTTCCGCGGCACGTACGGTGGCTTGCGCACCCTGGTAATCGGCGCGCTGAGAATAAGCTGTGCGCAGCGCCTCTTCAGGTCTCATCACGGTGAGCGCGGAGTAGGGTACGGACTCAGCGATGTTGAAATCCTGACCAAGCGGCAGGCCGATAATGCGACCCAGTGCAAGCTTGTTTTTCGCGAACTGGTTTCGCTGCGCGACCAATTGCTGTTGCTGCTGCTGCAATTCCACATGCGAGCGGAGTACGTCGATGCCTGCCGCGGTTCCTGCCAGCTTCTGGTCAGCCGTGCGATCGTAGATCGCCTGATCGGTCGCCACTTGGGCGCGCAGCGATTCCACCCGCGAAGAGTCGGCGATCACCAGCAGATAGGCATTCGCAACCGCCTGGACCACCAGGTCATGGGCGTCCTTGAACGATAGCTGGGCGGCGCGCTCGTTCTCTTTGGCGGCGAGATGGCTCTTGTGCAGGCTGTAGTCGTAGACGCTCAAGGACCCATAAGCTCGCAGGTCGGTATAGTGATAAGGGCCGACGATGGTCGGAAGCGAAATGCCGGGAAAATGGAAATTGAAGCCGTACGTCTGGAGGTCGATTTGCTCCTCGTTTTGGGTCACCGCCCCGGTGACCTGCGGCAGAAGCGCGCTCAACGCTCGCAGCCGCTCACCGCGCGCGGTTTCGCTCGCCTGTCCACTCAGTAGCAGACCGAGATTAGTTTTCAGCCCGCGATCGATCGCATCACGGAGTGTCAGCGAGAGGGGAGTGGGAGAAGCCACCCCCGTCGGAACGCTGCCTTGAAACTGAGCTTGTTGTGCGAAGAGCGCTGAACCGGCGAATAGGGCTACGCAAGCACCGATCAGCCAGTAGGCCCACCTCGTGAGACTGGTCATTATGGCTCCTTATCCAGCCATTTTACTCGTGTCACCTCAGGCTGTTGTTTCCGAACTGGCGCCGAACCTATTAGCGGCTAAGCAGCCTTCCGAGCCGCGAGCAATTGCAGCAGTGCTTTGGCCGCAACAGTCGACGAAGCCGGGTTCTGGCCGGTCACCACTCGACCGTCAACTAGCGCGAAGGGTGCCCAGTCGGCTGCCTTCTCGTAGAGCGCGCCGACTCGCTTGAGCTCGTCTTCGACAAGAAAAGGCACGACGTGGGTCAAATTGACGGCGGCCTCTTCGCCATCGGTAAAGCCGGTTACGCGTTTGCCTTTGACGAGAACCTCGCCCTGATACATAACGCGGTGGAAGAGACCCGACGAGTGACAGACAGCAGCCACGGGCTTGCCGGAGTTGTAGAAGGACTCGTACAAAGCGATGCAATCGGGGTTATTGACGAGATCCCACATTGGACCGTGGCCTCCCGAACAAAATATAGTATCGAAATCCTCCGATTTCATGTCGGACAGCTTCACTGTCTGAGATAGTTCCTTCTGAGCTGCCGCATCCTGCTTAAATCGAGTCATCGCGGGAGTTTGATTCCCCGGCAAATCACTCACTGGATCGATCGGGGGCTGTCCTCCTTTTGGCGAAGCCAGCGTCAGTTCGACACCAGCGTCCCGGAAGACAAAGTACGGGGCCGCGAATTCCTCCAGCCAGAAGCCGGTCTTGCGGCCAGTGTTGCCCAATTGATCATGCGACGTCAGCACCATCAGTATTTTCATGTTTGTTCTCCTTCGGTGGCTGTGAGCAAGTCGCGCACCACCACCAAGGTATAGAAACGAAAGATATAAGCGGAGACTGGCGGCGTCTTCTGTCGGCGGCCCGACACTGACTACCGTCAGGTTCGCTTACGTCCCATGTATCTTTGAGGTATCTGATGGCGCGGCTTCTGTCAATCAATGTCGGGCTCCCTCGTGACGTGGCATGGAGGGGCGAGAAAGTCCACACCGCGATTTGGAAGCAGCCAGTCCAGGGTAGGATTGCGGTGCGTCGCCTGAATGTGGACGGCGATGGACAGGGAGATCTCGCTGGGCATGGAGGCGAACATCGCGCGGTGATGGTGTATCAAATGGACGCTTATCACTACTGGGAGGGTCAGCTCGGCCGCAACGATTTTTCATTCGGCCAGTTTGGTGAGAACTTCACAGTAGCCGGCTTACCCGATGATGAGGTTTGCATCGGCGATCGATACCGCATTGGAAGCGCGCTCTTTGAGGTCACTCAGCCGCGCGTCACATGCTATCGCGTGGGTATCAGAATGGCAGAGCCGGCAATGGCTGCTCTGCTCGTGTCACATCACCGGCCTGGCTTCTACTTTCGCGTGCTAGAGGAGGGCGAAGTTGGAGCCGGCGACGAAATCACGAAAGTGGCGGAAGGCCCCGAACGCATCACAGTGGCCAACATTGATGCCCTCCTGTATTTGCCAAACCCCTCGCGCGAACAACTCGAAAGCTCGTTGCGAGTCCCGGCACTCAGCCAGGGCTGGAAGACGTCTTTAAAGGCGCTTTTAGAGCAGAACAGTTCGCAGTCAGGGAATCCCGGGCTCAAGGCTTCAACCGGGCCCCCACCAGCCTGGCCGGGCTTTCGACCAATGCACGTCACGCGATTGGAACGAGAGACTGCCAACGTGGTCTCGCTGTATCTCGGACAACCCGACGAGGCATCTTTGTCCGTTGGTCTGCCCGGGCAGTTTCTGGTGTTACGGTTGCGAACGACACCGGACGGCCCCATGCTGCTCCGGAATTACTCGGTGTCGGGCATGCCCGTTGCCGGAACTTATCGGGTGAGCGTCAAGCGCGAGACGAACGGGGTCGTCAGCTCGTATCTTCACGATCACATTCACGCGGGCGATAGCCTCGAAGTCAGTGCGCCTCGGGGAGGTTTCACGCTGAGGTCAGGCGATGCGCCAGTCGTTTTGCTCAGTGCCGGCATCGGGGCTACGCCCGTTCTCGCCATGTTGCATTCGCTGGCTTCCGGCGCGTCGCGTCGTGAGATCTGGTGGATCTATGGAGCGCGTGACCGAGCCGAGCACCCGTTTGCGAAAGAGTCGCATGGACTTTTGCAAACACTCGTAAACAGCCGAAGCCATATTGTGTACAGTAAGCCCGATTCAGAGGATAAACTCGGCGTGGATTACGACTCGGTTGGACATGTGGACACACCTCTGCTCGATCGCCTCGGTGTGGCTCGCGATGCGGATTTCTACCTGTGTGGCCCACCGTCATTCCTCCGCGACCTGACTGCGGGATTGAAGTCATTGGGTGCCGATTCCTCACGAATTCACGCGGAGGTATTTGGTCCGGAGGCCCCAATCACACCAGGAATTGCGCCATCTTCCCACCCGCCGGTTCACGCTCCCTCGGGCGAACCCGGCATCGGGCCACAGATTTCATTTATACGGAGCGGGCTCACGGTTCCGTGGAATTCACGGTTCTCCAGTTTGCTGGAACTCGCAGAAGCTTGCGATGTTCCCGTTCAATGGTCTTGCCGGACAGGAGTCTGCCATACCTGCGAGTGCGCATTAATCGGCGGAACTGTCCGATATCAGCCTGATCCGCTGGAGCCACCAGCCACGGGAAATGTGTTGATCTGTTGTTCGACGCCGTCTGGCGATGTCGAAGTTGATCTGTGATTGTTCTTCCGCTGAACTACTCGCTTAACCTCTTTGGACCACTCACGTACGGGTTGCCACGCTCGTAGAAGCGCAGTTTGCGATCCACGTTGCGCGTCAAACCGATGCGTATACTTTTGCCGATGGCGCCCGTTTTCTGCCGGCTCGTCGCGAGCCAGAGCGGACCGGCGGCGCACAGATCCAGACCATTTAGCCTGAAATCAATTTGCATGGCCTGGGCTAGCCGGCCTGGCCCACGGGCTAAATCGAGCAGGCGTGCCTCGCCACGGAAATGTTGCATCCGATCGATTCCCTCGAGAGGTTCGAGGGCCCGCAACAGGACTCCCGCCCCGACTCCGGCCGCTTCGCTCGTCACGTTCAGCATGAACGACGAACCGTAGGCGAAGTATACGTAAGCGTGTCCTGTGCCAAGAAATAGCGTGGCATTGCGCCGGGTCTCTCCGCGGAATGCGTGACCAGCCGAATCACCGACCGGATAAGCCTCCGTCTCGACGATCCGCCCGCTGAGCCTGCCATCATCGGTATCATGGACCACCACTTTGCCAATCAGGTAACGCGCGAGCTCTACAGTATCCACCGGGAGTTCTGTTCGACGGAGACGCCTCATTTCTCTGCGCGCTACGAAAGCGGCTGGAGTTCGCCGAGCATTGTAGGGATGAGTTCCGAAACGGTCGGGTGAATGTGCACGGCCCGTTGGATGACCGTGTACGGCGCTTTGGCGTACATCACGTCAAGGATCGAGTGAATGGCCTCGTCGCCGCCGGTTCCAAGGATGGCGGCTCCCAGGATTTCGTGGGTCTGGGCATCCACGATGATCTTCATAAAACCCTGCGTCTCGCCCTTCTCAACGGCGCGACGAACCTTCGTCATCGGTCGCCGGCCAATCAGCGCCTTGCGGCCGCTTTTGCGAACTTCTGCCTCCGTCAAGCCCGCACGGCCGAGCGGAGGATCCGTGTATAGAGCATAAGCAGTAATGCGATCGCTGACTTTGCGCGGGTCATTGTCCAGAAGATTCGCCCAGACAATTTCGGCATCGTTGTATGCCGTGTGGGTGAATGCGCCTTTTCCGTTGCAATCCCCTAACGCCCAGATTCCAGGGACGCTGGTGTGCAACTGATCATCAACGACAATGTATCCGCGTTTGTCGACGGCAACGCCTGCCTCTTTGAGACCGAGGTCATCGGTATTTGGACGGCGTCCCACCGCCAGCAGGACGTGCGACCCGCTAACCTCGGGATCGCCACTCACGCAGTCAACGTGAGCGAGAATCTCCTCGCCGCGCTTCGAAAAGCCAATACAAGTTGCGTTCAGCCGAACCCGGATGCCTTCGTGCTCGATAATCTCCCGGATGGCGATCGAAACATCCTCATCCTCGTGCCGAGCCAGTTGTGACGCTGTCTCGACAATGGTGACTTCGCTCCCGAACCTGCGGTACATTTGCGCGAATTCCAGGCCCACGTAACCGCCGCCGATGATGATCAGGTGGCGCGGAAGAAAGTCGACCTCCATGACGGAGCTGTTGTTAAGGTACGGGACTCCTTCGATACCAGGCGTCCCCTCGATACCAGGCATCTGAGGCACCACTGCGCGACCGCCCACGTTTATGAATATCCGATCCGCCGTGAGCCTCTCCGAGCCGACGCTTACCTCTTTCGCGGACTCGAAACGAGCGTGTCCCTGGTACACGGTGCAGTTTGTCATGCCTCTCAGCCATTTCTCGATGCCGGTTCTCGACTCCCCCGAGATCGCGTCCTTCCTCGATTTGACGAGCTTCATGTCGACGCTCACGGGGCTATTGTTAACAACTCCGAAATCGGCCGCGCGACGAACCATGTGGGCCGCATGCGCGCTCGCGATCATCGTCTTCGTGGGTGTGCAGCCGGTGTTGACACACGTGCCGCCAAACAATTTGCGCTCAATGATCGCAACTTTCATTCCCGCCCCTGCCAGGCGCTCCGCCAGGAAAGGACCAGCCTGACCGGTTCCGATAATAATCGCGTCGTAGGTCTTAGTCATTGGAAAATTCGATTGCACGTGCGGGGCCACCCCTCAAGATCGAGATCTTAGCCAGGTGCAAGTTCGGCCTCGGTTCAACTGTGTCAACAGTCGACTGTCCGTGTCGAGCCGATGGCTTTCCCGGCGTTCCGCGCGATGAGCGAACGCTTTGATTCCTTTCTCCCCATCACAAACGCCTCCTGGTTCTTGAAATGCATTCTACGATGTTGTGACTTCGCAAACTATCACGACCCTTGCCCCCCAAAGCCTTGCACCATTGGACACCCGCGAGGCCCTGATCGACGAGGTTTGGCGCGGCCTGCTCAAGCGTCCAAGATCCCTGGTTCCGTGGATGCTCTACGACTCCGAGGGTTCGCGTCTTTTCGAGTGCATCACAACGCTGCCGGAATACTATCCCACGCGAACGGAGCGCGACATCTTGGCGCGCTATGCCGAAGTGATTATCACGGCCACTGGTTCTGATTACTCCCGGCCCTTGCGCCTGCTGGAACTGGGCGCGGGGACAGCCGCCAAGACCGGTATCCTGCTGGAAGCCGCAACGCGCTTGCGAAACGAAGTAATTTACATTCCGGTGGATGTCTCGTCGGATGCACTTGATGCGGCGTGCGACAGCATCGGTTGCCTGTTGCCGAATGTCGAGCTACAGCCGATGGTGGCAAACTACGTCACTCACCCGCCGAAGCTGGAACGGTTCAAGGGGACCACGCTCGCGCTGTACATCGGTTCTAGCATCGGCAACTTCTCGCCGGAGGAGGCTCGCACCATTCTTCGCAATCTGAGGTCTGGGCTCAGAGCCGGCGATGCGCTGCTCTTAGGTACGGATATGGTGAAAGACGAAGCGACTCTGGTGCGGGCGTATGACGACAGAGCTGGCATCACCGCGGCGTTCAATTTGAACATTCTGCATCGCCTCAATCGAGAACTCGGCGCGGACTTCGATACAGACTGCTTCCGGCATCGTGCGCGCTGGAATCGTTTGAAGTCACGCATGGAGATGCATCTGGAGAGTACGCGCGATCAGTGTGTAAATATCCCGGCCGCGCAACTTAGCCTTCAATTCGCGCCCTTTGAAACCATCCATACCGAGAACAGCTACAAGTTCACCCCGAATACTCTCGGCGCGTTGTTGGATGATGCGGGCTTCACGATCCAGCAGACGTGGACGGATCCGCGACAGTGGTATGCGCTCACGCTCGCGGGCCTTCGGTAATCGCGGTCAGTCGGTTGGTTTCCGACGATTACTTGCTAACATATGGCGCATAGCGCAGCGTTCTAAACGGCGGGATGGGAAACATCGGCAGGTCTGAGACGCTGTATGTGTACTCGCCAACGTGAATGAACGAGGTAGCCCAGAACGGGCGACGCCGCCTTACCTCACAATTCCCTGAAGTCACCGCACGGGACATCTCTTCGATTTCTGTGATGATATCTTTTTCCCCGTTTTGATAGCGGCGCTCGTACGGAAATTCCCACGTTGCTAGACCGAAGCTGAAGTCTACAATATCGGACCCGTCCTCGACGTGGACACTAAAATCCGCACATGCCGGATTAGCAGGTCTAAGCTCTACAACGGTCCCGTAGCCGCCCTGTACATCGTAGACGCTCAACGAAGCTGTTCCGGGTGGAAGCTCCGCGGCAAGGCGCGCAAACAGTTCTGTAAGTCGCTTGACCATTTTCAATTACGTCAAAATTGATTGTACTAATGCGGAAGCGCATGATTGACGATCACATCCCGAAATGCGAATGAATTTTCGGCTCTGGACGCTGAAGCGCACGCCTCGTGGGAGGACTATCAATTCCGCCTCAATGCGGCTTCACGTCATCCGTTCGACCCACTGAGCGCGAAATGCAGGAGCCACGAATGAATCCGCGAAATACTGCGTTTCCCGCGCAACCTTGTCGCCCGTGAATTCCATGATGCTCACGGTATAGGATGGCTTGCCGTCATATGTCAGGACTAATTCGGTGACCCAAAGATCACCGCCGCCAATAATGCGTTGGACGGCAAACCGCTTTTTGCTCGGCTGACTAGCGCGTTGGCCCTGTATGTTGTGTCGACCGCGGGTTCGCTCGCCTGACTGCGGGTAGTCCAGCACCGCGTCCTCGTGATAGATGCGGTGCTCCGTTTCAAAATCGTTGGCATCGGACGCCGCCCAATGCTGATCGAGCGCCGCACGGATCTCTTGATCTCGCTCGTCCTGCATGATCATCTCCCTTGTGGAATGAAACCAGGGCTGCCGGTCTTCACTACTTCATTGAACCTTTGTCTAGTCTGAATTTGATTGATTTCATCAAGCGCGTCTTGCGGAAGGGCGGAGATATTGAAATTCTCCCGCGCGCGGGCCGCAGTTCTGGGCGTTGTAAGTAGAGCCGTGCCGCGCTGTATCGCCCAAGCCAATAGCACCTGTGCGGGCGTCTTGCCAACACGTCGGGCAATTGCCGAAATGACTGGATCTTCGAGCGGCCCCGGACTCATTCCGTGCCCCAATGGCGCAAAAGCCAAAAACACGATGTCGTTCTTCTTGCAGAATTCCAGAAGCTCCGTTTCCGGCAGATACGGATGTGATTCCACTTGGACCACGGACGGCTTGATTCTTGCAGATTCGCATATCGGCGACACTTCGTTCAAGCTGATATCGGACAGGCCGATGGCCCGGCATCTGCCACTGTCCACGAGGCTCTCCATCGCCCGCCAGGTATCGAGCAAAGTTACGCCGCGGTCGTAAATGACATTGCCGTTTTGATCCCGCGGATCCTGCTCGTCTCCCGGCTGAAAGGCAAATGGAGTGTGAATGAGATAGAGATCCAGATAGTTGATCCCGAGTCTATCCAGACTCGCGTCGAAAGCCGGTTTGACGCGCTCGGGCCGATGATTGGAGTTCCACAGCTTTGTGGTCACGAAGATGTCTTCTCGTGCGATCCCTCCGGCGGCGAGTCCTGCCTGCAACGCCTCGCCCACCTGATGCTCGTTCCGATATCGTTCCGCGCAATCGAAGTGTCGAAATCCTGCATCCAGCGCGTCTCTGGTAGAACTTATCGTCGCGGCTGCATCGGGAATCAGAGTGCCAAAGCCGAGTACCGGCATATGGCCGGTTCCGTGGTTGAGCGGTATCCTTTTCGTCCGAAAGTCAGAAGAGTCGACCATGGATTACACCTCAAAAGTTCGCGGCGGCCCGGCACTGTTGATCCGGCAACTGCCGAACGGGGCGCGGCCCCGGGGATCGGCGTGTTTCGATTCCAAGCTTTCGCATCTTATAGATCAGCGTAGTACGCGGCAATCCAAGCCGATTGGCCGCTCCCTCCTGCCCTCCGATCAGCCAGTCGGTTTGCTCCAATGTTTCCAGGATATGCTCCCGATCGGCGTCGGCAAGCGTGCGTGAAGGGCTCTCCGAGCGCTGCTTCACAGTCCGCTTTAAGTCCAGCGGCAGACGCAGTACCGACCCCGGTGAAAAGAGCACAGCGCGTTCGATGGAATTCTGTAGTTCGCGAATATTACCTGGCCAGTCGTGCGCTTTCAGCGCGGCTACCACTTCATCGGGTATCAAATTGATGGGCTTGTTGAGGCTCGCAGCGAATTTTGCTACGAAAAATTCTGTCAGAGGCAGGATGTCCTGAGCGCGTTCACGCAACGGAGGCAGGCAGATTGGAATTACGTTCAACCGGTAGAACAAGTCTGCCCGAAACAGCTTCTTGGTCACGAGGTGGCCCAGATCCTGGTTTGTCGCCGCCACCACCCGCACGTTGACCCGGACGGTCTGGGCGCTACCCAAACGTTCGAACTCCCGCTCTTGCAGGACGCGTAAGAGCTTGGGCTGAAGTTCCAACGGCATGTCGCCAACCTCGTCCAGAAATAGCGTGCCCCCGTCCGCTATCTGAAATCGTCCTTTGGTTTGTGTGCACGCGCCCGTGAAGGCGCCTCTTTCGTGGCCGAACAGTTCGCTTTCCAACAAAGCACTCGGAATCGCCGCGCAGTTAAGGGCCACAAAACGGTGGTTACGGCGAGGGCTAGCCTCATGAATGGCTCTCGCAATCACTTCTTTTCCAGTGCCTGTTTCGCCCTGGATCAATACAGCGGAGTCCACTGGTGCAACCCTCGCCACCTCTGTCAGTAATGCCCGGAATTTCGGACTCGACCCGATCAAATCTAAAGTAGCCATGGCGTTACTCCTTCATGAATGCTGGATGTGAATGCTAGATGTGTTTAACGTTTGCCATCACGAAGTGCGTACTAAGCACATTTCGATAGTAGGGGCGGAGCCGAAGGCTGGCAATTATAGTTTTATTTATGCCGGTTCAAATTGAATCGCATAGTTGTCTCGCGGAGACGCAAGAATGGAGAACGAAAAGGCCGGCTGCTCTCAACCGGAGGGTACTTAAGTAGCCTGACTCACAGCCGACTGAACAATTCTGAGAAGGTCCGTGGCATCGAAAGGTTTATACAGAACATCGACGGCGCCTTCATCGATAGCTTTCTGTCGAACTTCAGCATTATGGTGCGCCGATATTAGGATCACCGGCAACGTCGGACGTTCGAGCCTGATGCGGCGCTGCAACTCGATGCCATCCATTCCGGGCATCCGAACGTCGGAAATCACACACGTCGCCACGGCTAGCGTTCCCGATTGCAGAAACTCTTCGGCAGACGAGAACACGACGGGCGCGTATCCCGCTGATTCTAGGAGGCTTTTTATGGACTCTCGAACTCGAAAGTCGTCATCCACCGCCGCCACGATCGGTATAACTTCGCTTGCCATTGTGAAGATTCATCCCCAGTATCCACATGATACCGGCAGCCTCGAAAGCCGACTATTATAGGTTTATTTAGACTGGTCCCGCGTTTCGGGCAATTCCGAGTTGGTCGGCCATTCGGACCAGTTCCGCCAGCGATTTCGCGGCCATTTTTCGCATGATCTGACCCCGGTGAACCCCGATCGTGATCTCGCTGGTTCCCAGATCGGCGCCAGTCTGTTTGTTGGCGAAACCCGCCACCACGAAGGGAAGAACCTCCCGTTCGCGCGGAGTGAGAAGCTTGTAACGCCTCTGCAATTCGGCCAGTTCCAATCTCTTTCCCCGCGCGATTCGATCCTGATCGATGGCGGCGTGAATCGCTCGAAGTAGTTCCTGATCGTCGAACGGTTTTTGAAGGAACTCCATCGCTCCAGCTTTGATTGCGCGCACGGAAGAAGGGATGTCGCCGTGCCCTGAGATGAAGACAATCGGCGGTGCATCTCCGGCTAATAACTGCTGCTGGAGCTCCAGTCCGCTAGTATCCGGAAGTTGCAAGTCCAGGATAAGGCATCCGGGGGCATCCGGTCTTTCGGATTCCAGAAATTCCGCAGCCGAGCCGAAGATAGCCACTCGAAATCCTGCGGAGGAAATGAGGCTGGACAGCGCTTCGCGCACACGATGATCGTCATCCACCACGAAGACAACGGGACTGTCGGAGCTCATGACGCTAGGCTCGGACTGGAAGACTAAAAGAAAAGGTCGTACCAGAGCCTTCGCCGGACGCCGCCCACAGCCGGCCGTGGTGGGCCTCGATGATGGAGCGGCAAATCGCCAATCCCATGCCCATTCCGTTGTCTTTTGTCGTAAAGAAAGCTTCGAAGATTCTGTCTGGATCCTTCAGGCCAGTGCCGGAATCCCGCACTTCTACCAAGACCGTTTCCGGACTGGGCCGCTTGGAACAAACGAAGAGTTTCTTGGGACGATCCGCGACCGAATCCATCGCCTCGATCCCGTTGAGAATCAGATTGAAAACCACTTGCTGCAACTGCACGCGATCGCCCGCCACAGGCGCCAAATCCAGGCCCAGATCCGCCTCCACGGCGACGCGTCTTCTCGTAGCCTCGCCATTCAGGAGGTGGAGCACTTCGCCGATGACCGCATTTAGATCGAGCTCGATTTTCTCAACCGCTGCCAGCTTAAAGAGAGCACGGATGCGCCGCACTACCTCTCCGGCTTCCTTACCATCACGAACAATCCTTTCGGCGGCTTCCTGCGCTTTCGCCATTCCCGGCGGCTCGGCAGCGAGCCAGCGCAGACAGGCTTGACCGTTCGTGACCACGGCTGCTAGAGGCTGGTTAACTTCGTGTGCGATAGCGGCCGCAAATTCGCCAACCGTCGCAGTCTGTATAGCTCGCGACAACTGCGCCTGATTGCTGCGCAGGGCTTCCTCCATGTTCTTACGATCATCGATATCGATCAATAATCCGTACCAGCGAGCCACGCTGCCTTCACGATCACGCGCGGCCTGGCCGAGCACCTGAAACCATCGGTAGACGCCGTCGGACCGGCGAAACCGGCATTGAGCTTCGTGCGGTTGACCCGTTGCGACAGCATGCGCCCACGCCTGCGCTGTCGGCTCCGCATCATCCGGGTGGAGGAGATCAGTCCAGCCGAGCTGCGCCCAGGCATCGGGGCTCGTGCCGGTATAGGCCAATAATCGCTGATTCAGGTAGTTCAGCTCGCCGTCCGGAGCCGCGCACCAGACCAGGCCAGGGATCGTCTCGATGATCAAGCTGAGATCGCGCTCGCTCGCCCGTAGGGCTTCCTCAGCTTGCTTCCGCTCACTGATGTCGCGGATGAAGCCCGTAAACACCCGATTCCCGTTGTTAGCGATTTCCCCGAACGAAACCTCCACGGGAAACTCTTCTCCATTTTTGCGAAGCCCAATCAACTCGGTGCCTTGCCAGTTAATGTGCCGATGACTGGTTTCCTGGTAGCGCTGGAGGCCCGCCTTGTGCAAATCTCGCAGGTATTCCGGCATCAGTATTGTTAGCGGTTGCCCAATCAACTCCGACGGTTCGTAACCGAAGGTTCTCGTGGTTGCGTGATTGGCAAGCAGGATATCGCCTTTGTGGTCGATACTCACCACGGCGTCGCTCGCAGTTTCGACAACCACACGATGGAATTCTTCTCCGGTTCGAACTTGCGCCTCCAGCCCATCCAGTAGCACCCCGACCTCAACCCGGGTTAACTCACGCAATCTCGTATCCGCCTTTTCGCGCGCGTTAATTTGCGATTTGAGGTCGTCGATCGTGCCAAGAGTTTGATACGCCGCGGAAGCGAACTGCCCTACAACACTCATAAGCCGCTGATCTTCGGCGTCGAAGCGGCGACGGTCGCTGTGCATCATGGCCCATATCGTTCCGACAGCTCTGCCTCCGACGTAAAACGGAACTAGTAAGCACTCTTCTGCCGCCTCTTTCCACCTGCCCTTGATCGCCGGCCAATAGAATCGTTGCCCTTCATGGTCCGGGGTTGCACCGTCCGACGTCAATAAACTGAGACCCGATGAGTCAGCGTCGGTGACTCGGAGGATCGTGTCCGCCAAAATGTCAAGCATGGCGTCCCGCGACTCGCCTAGCGCGCCGGCCAGCGCCACGAGCGCAGCGTTCTCTTTTGCGTGATCGGGCGGGCGTGAAGGGCGTAGCTGTAGCTTTTCCGTGGAGAGGATCGATTCCAGGGAAGCCGCGCCTTCTGGAATTGAACTCGCCAGAGGGAGGGCATTCTTGGATTCGAAAGGTTGAGCCACGTTTTCACCTCAATGAAGTGCCGGTTGCGCGCGCCTCAAGACGAGGCCATTTCCATCGGCAAGGCCGGCGGAGTGGCAATAGAGGCGCCGCGAGCCTCGCGGGTTGAACTGTTAGCGCTCGGACTTTGTCGAGCCGAGTCAACAGCACCGAGCGCAGCTACGCAATCATTATACGTGTTGTGCGCACTAGGTAATGCTCCGATGCCGCCTCGTTCCGATGACGGATTTCATAATCGTGCCCTTGTTATGATCAACAGGAACAGGGCCGGCTTAGTGCGGTATTCTCGCCGATTCCAGCATTCTCTGAGGACAGAATTCATCAGCTGATGGGCGCTGCCAATTGACAGATCGCAGTGAAAAGAACGTGGGTGCGCGCGGTGCATTGAGCTTGTGGCGACCCCTGCGTATAGCGACCTTCCGCAACCTGATTCTCGCCAATACAGTCTCCGACATCGGCAATTTCATGCAGAACGTTGGCGCCGGATGGTTGATGGTGTCGCTCGGCGCCGGTCCCATTTACGTCGCGCTCACGCAAACCGCTGCTGCGCTACCGTACTTTCTGCTGTCTCTTCCGGCCGGCTCAGCCGGCGACATCGTCGACCGCCGCAAGCTGATTCTGACTACCGAGTCATGGATGATGGGCTTCGCGCTGATTATGGCGGTCCTCACCATCGCTGGTCTTATGTCGCCCTGGCTGCTGCTGGTGTTGACATTTGCGCTCTCGGCGGGAGATGCGTTTGAAACACCGACGTGGCGTGCGCTTCTTCCCGAGTTGGTCGAAAAAGACGATCTCGCAGCGGCTTCGGCGCTCAACGGAATCGAATTCAACCTGGCTCGGGCGGTAGGGCCTGCACTCGCCGGCGTGGTCATAGCCGCGGCAGGCGTGGCCACGGCATTCGTCGCCAACTGCGTATCGTTTGCCGGGGTCATCCTGGTGGTCGCGAGGTGGAAGAGGCCGATTCGCAAGCGGACCGCGCCGGCTGAAACGTTGGCAGGCGCCACCGTCACCGCAATTCGCTATGTCCGGCACTCGCCCGCAATCCTGATCGTATTGATGCGGACAGGCTTGGTGATGTTTTCTCGAGCCCACTCTTCGCCTTGCTGCCGACCATTGCCCGGAGCGTGAATAAGAGCGCAATCGGCTACGGGCTCTTGCTCGGATGCTTTGGCGCGGGGGCAATTGCCGGAGCTTTGATCATGCAGCCGGTCCGCTCCAGATGGTCGACGGAAGTGGTCGTGTCGACGGGCGTGGTGGTGCTGGGGCTCGTGATTATGACGATGAGCGGTCTGCACCGGTTGAGCACGCTCGCTCCTGTCATGCTGATCGGCGGCGCCGCCTGGGTGGTCTTCATTTCCCTTATCAATGCTCTGGTCACGAATCTGGCGCCGGATTGGGTGCGGGCGCGAGTTCTTGGGATTTTCATCCTGGTCTATCAGGGGAGTTTCGCACTGGGAAGCGCCGCTTGGGGCGCTATAGCTCAGCGATTAGGCGTCCACGCGGCCCTGTTGTACGCCGGGATTGGAACTGTCGGGACCATGCTGTTCGTACTGTTCGCGAAATTGCCCGATACCACCGCGGATCTCAGTCCATGGATACACTGGCGAACGCCAATTACCGACAAAGAGCTTGTATCCGACCTCGATCAGGGCCCGGTACTGGTTACGACCGAATACATCGTCAATCCAGAACAGAGAGAGCTATTCGTGGAGGCGATCCATGAATTAGGCCGTATACGTCGCCGCGACGGCGCATACTGGTGGGGAATCTTCCGTGATACCGAAGTCCCGGATGTCTATCTCGAAACATTCCTGGTGGGTTCGTGGGCGGAACATCTGCGTCAACACCAGCGGGAAACGCAAGCAGATCGCGAAGTGGAGCGCCGTTTGTCCAGTTACGTAGTCGCGGAGCCGAAGGTTCGTCACCTGATCTATACCTATGCCAAGGAAACGTAGCAGCTGTTTCTGTCGGAACGCCGCAGTCGAAGCTGAGCACAATTCGCCGTCGTGAAAACAAAGCGCAAGCAGAAGGCAAAACTTTTTGAGGCGCGCACCACCGCGTTCGCATCGGTTTGCCAGAGTGCCAATGCCTTCGAGCAGCGCTACAGTCCCTGGACAAGGGCAAACGCACCACGAACTCACGGTAGCGAACATCCGTACGGATCCAGATTTCGTTGTCGACTTTGCGAGAGATCCTTCGATTCCTGTTCTACTTCGGGGTCAGCGTCTCAAATCCCTCGCGAATTTTCGATTCGGAACCGAGGCGAAAAGACCCGCACCAAGCTCGACGTTGGTTGCGCCTATCAAGAGGAATTTGGATTGCGGCGTGGACCGTCGGTAGCATTTGGGCCCAGCAGAAGACCTTGACTTGGCAGGCAGCCAAGGCGGAATTCCTAGCCATCAACCCCACCATGCAAGCCGGCGAGTTGGGCGTCCAGGAATCCCGCGCTGAAGAGATCACGGCATTCCTCCGCCCCAATCCGGACCTCACGGTCGCGCTCGACCAGCTCAATCCCTTCACCGGCCACCCGTATCGGCCGTTTGGCCAAGCTCTGACCTTCGTCGCCAGCAGCTACCTGATCGAGAGGCGTCACAAGCGCGACTTGAGACTCGAAAGCGCCAAGGAGGGCACTGCAATCGCGGCATCGCAACTCGCCGATCAGGAACGAAACTTGCTTTTTACCGTGCGCACCGCGTTCGTGCAAGTGTTGCAGCAAAAAGCTGTTCTGGCGGTGACGCGGGAGAACCTCGGCTTCTATGACCGCGTGCTGGAGGTCAGCCGCGATCGCTTCAAGGTAGGCGACATCGCCCAGATGGATCTCGACCGCCTGGAGTTGCAGCGGGCACAGTTCGAATCCGATGTGGAAACCGCCGCAGTTACTCTGCGTACCGGGAAGATTCAACTCCGGGCGTTGCTCAACGATCACACGCCGGTAGATCAACTGGATGTAGCCGGCGCGTTCGAATATGGAGAAGTTCGCAAACCTTTGGAGGAATTTCACCAAGTGGCCTTCGATAACCGGCCCGACTTGCTGGCCGCGGTGCAGTCAGTCACCCAGGCCAACACGAATTATGCCCTGGCCGTCGCGAACGGCTCAACCGATCCGACCATCGGTGTGGACGGGGGCCAGGAGGCCCCGGACATCCCGGCCTTCGTGGGCATCAGTGTGAATATCCCGCTGCGCATCTTCGACCGGAACCAAGGCGAAAAAGCCCGCACGAAACTTGACATCACCCGCAACCAGCGTCTGGTGGACGCGGCCAAGTTGCAGGTCGTGAACGATGTCGATTCCGCCTACGCCACTCTCCAGACTGCTTTGATATTGCTGCGCCCCTACAAAACCAAGTATCTGGAGCAAGCGGTCCGCGTACGGGAATCGGTTACGATCGCTTACCAGCACGGCGGCGCATCCCTGCTCGATTTTCTCCAGGCCCAGCAAGATTACCGCGGCATTCAACTCAGCTACCTGAATCTGGTGGGTTCTTTTTTGAACGCCACCGCTCAGCTTAATCTTGCCCTGGGCAAGGAGGTCATCGAATGAACCGGGGTACGATTCTGGCTGGCGCGCAAAGTGCGCGCGGTCGCTCTCATAGCGAGGAAGTAAACAGCCCGCGTGCTCCGTTTTGCAGCCTTTGGCGTTGGTGCGCTGTGGGGATCGTCCTTAACGTCTTGTTGCTAACCTCCTGCACCTCGAGCGCGAAAAGTGATCCAACGGTCGGGGCGCCGCCGAAGGCGGAAATTGAGCACGCACCGGGCCCCGACTGGCTGAAGGTGGACCATATGGAGGACTTCCCTCTCGCCATCGCCACGGTGCACACCATCACGCCGGAGTTGAGCGTGACCGGTGTTGTCAGCCCCGATGTGTCCCGTCAGGTCCCGGTGCCTTCACTGGCCTCGGGGCGAATTACCGAAATCGATGCCCGGCTTGGCGCCGAAGTGAAGAAGGGCCAGCTCTTGTTCAAAGTGAGGAGCTCGGATATCGCCGGCGCCTACTCCGATTACCAGAAAGCTGTCAAGAACGAGAAGCTTGCTGTTGACAACGAGCACCTGACAAAGATCCAGCAGGAGCGCGCCCATTACTTGTACGATCACGGGGCTATTCCCAAGAGCTCCCTCGAAATTGCGGATAACGCCGAGGTCGGGGCTCAGACCGCGCTGGAAGACGCCCAAGTCGATACATCGACCACTGCCGAGCATCTGCGTCTGCTCGGATCGGACTTGGACCATCCTTCGGGAATTGTCGAAGTTACCGCTCCGGTTTCGGGCGTGATCACCGATCAGCAGATTACCGCAGGAAGCGGCGTGCAGGCACTGACGGCGCCGAATCCGTTCACCATCTCCGATATGTCCCATGTCTGGGTCATTTGCGATGTTTACGAGAACGACCTCCCAAGGGTCCATCTTAACGAGACCGCGGATATCCGGCTCAACGCATATCCCGGAAGAGTTTTTCGGGGACGAATCAGCGATATCGGCGCAATCCTCGACCCCAGCGTCCGCACTGCGAAGGCCCGCATCGACGTGGAAAACCCCAGGATGATACGCCTTGGCATGTTTGCAAAGGCCACCTTGCACGATCAGCAGAAGCAGGAGAGTGTCCTCATACCGGCCTCCGCCATTCTGCACCTCCACGACAGGGATTGGGTTTTTGTCCCGCATCGCAGCGTTGCGATGTTCCAACGCGTCGAAGTGCAAGCCGGAGGAACGGTTTCCGGACAGCAGGTGATTCTGTCAGGAATCCACCCCGGCGATCAAGTGGTCAAGGACGCTCTCATGCTGCAAAACACTGGGAACGATACCCCGGAGGCGCCAGCAGGTCCGAAGGAGCAGTAGCCAGGTCCGAAGGAGCAGTAGCAATGATCCGCGCACTCGTCAATTTCGCCCTCAATAACCGCCTGCTGGTCCTGGCGGCCGCGGCCCTGCTCATGGTCTGGGGCGTTGTCGCTTTTCACAACTTGCCTGTCGAAGCCTACCCCGACATTGCCAACAATTATGTCGAGATCATCACGCAGTGGCCCGGACGGGCGGCCGAAGAAGTGGAGCAGCAGGTTACCATTCCCATCGAAATCGCGGTCAACGGAATCCCCCACCTTGAGCACCTGCGCTCATTCTCGCTTTTCGGCCTGTCCAATCTAATTCTTATCTTCGACGACGACTCCGTGAACGACTGGAACCGGCAGAAGGTGCTTGAGCGCCTTACACAAGCCGAGCTCCCCGACGGCCTGGTGCCGCAGATCGGAACGGACTTCTCGCCAATAGGCGAGATCTACAATTACACGCTCGAGAGCACCAATCCGCAATACGACCTGATGGAGGTGAAATCGCTCAACGATTGGGTGCTCCCGAAGCATTTCTTGTCAGTGCCGAACGTGGTCGACGTATCCGGCTTCGGCGGACTCACCAAGGAATATCAGGTGCGCATCGATCCGGATAAGCTTATCTCCTACGGCTTGAGCTTGAGCCAAGTGGAACAGCAGTTAGCCGGGAACAACGATAACAACGGCGGGAACTTTGTGGAAGCCGGCCTTCAGCAGGTCAACGTGCGCATGGTCGGTCTGGTCCGCACTGTGGACGACATCCGCAGAACCGTGATCAAAACACAAAATGGAACGCCGCTCCGGATCGCCGACATCGCCACCGTTGAGCAAGGCGAAAAGATCCGGCTTGGCCGGATTGGCAAAGCAATTCACCGGGCAGACGGCAAGATCATCGACGACGACGACGTGGTGGAAGGCACCGTTTTTCTGCGCAAGGGGGCCAACGCGGAAGCAACACTGAAAGGGATACACAAGAAGGTCGCCGAACTCAACGATCACATTTTGCCGCCGGGAGTGAAGGTTGTGCCGTGGCTGGACCGAAGCGATCTGTCCCGCTACACCACCAACACCGTGTTGGGCAACTTGACCAAGGGCTTTGTGCTGGTTGCCATTGTGCTGCTCATCTTCTTGGGAAGCGTGCGTAGCGCGCTCATCGTCGCTCTAACCATTCCATTTGCGCTGCTGTTCGCATGCATCTTCCTGAATCTTCGAAATATTCCCGCCAATCTCCTGTCCTTGGGCGCTCTGGACTTCGGCATGGTGGTGGACGGCGCGGTGGTTATGATCGAAAATATCGTTCGCCACTTGGGCCGGGACGAATCCGGCGTGTCGATTCCCGATCGAATTCGCACAGCCGCGCACGAAGTACAACGGCCGGTATTTTACGCCATCGCGATCATCATTACCGCCTACCTGCCCATCTTCACGCTGCAACAGGTGGAGGGCCGGCTCTTCCGCCCCATGGCCTGGACGGTGGCCTTCGCACTCATGGGCGCTCTGGTCTTTTCCATCCTGGTTGCGCCCGCCATTTCCAGCCTCGTGTTCCGGAAAGAAATCCGCACGTGGGAAAACCCGGTGCTCCGTTTTCTCACCCGAGAGTATCGGCAGGCTCTGATCTGGACAGTTCGCCATCGTTGGGTGATGGTCGGAGTCGCTCTCGTCGCCGTGTGTTCCAGCTTTTATCTGTTGTCTGGCGATCGAATTGGCCGGGAGTTCCTGCCGCACCTGAACGAGGGCGCGCTCTATGTGCGCGGCACCGCGGCTCCCAGCATCGGGCCGAGCGAAGGCACGGAGGTGATGAACCAGGCGCGGCTTATGTTCGCCGCCTTCCCCGAAGTCACCCAGGTGGTTTCCCAGGTGGGTCGTCCCGACGACGGCACGGATACCACCCTCTTTAACAACACCGAATACTTTGTCGATGTCACGCCCAAAGAGCAGTGGCGTCCAGTGTTCCGGCAAGACAAGGAAAAGCTGATCGCCGCCATGAACCGCGAGCTGGAAAAAATCCACGGGGTTCACTGGAGTTTCACGCAGCCGATTGCGGACGATGTGGACGAGGCGGTGAGCGGGGTGAAAGGGCAACTCGCCGTCAAGATCTACGGCGATGATCTGAAAACCCTCGAACAAAAGGGCGACGAGGTGATGGATGCCATGCGGACCGTGCCGGGTATTGCGGACCTGGGAATGTTCCGTGCCCTGGGGCAGCCCAACCTGGACATAACGGTGGACCGCGATGCCGCAGGCCGCTTCCAGATTAATGTCGCCGATGTGGAGGACGCGGTCCTGACGGCTGTGGGAGGGAATGCCGTTGGACAGGTGCTACAGGGTGAGCAGCGTTTCGACCTGGTAGCGCGCTATCCCGCCTCCCACCGCGGGACAAAAGAAGCCATCGGCACTATCCGCCTACTGTCCCCCTCCGGCGAGCGTGTATCGCTGGCGCAGCTCTGCACCATCAAAATGGTGGATGGCGCCTCCGAGTTTTACCGCGAGGCGAACTCGCGTTACGTCGGCATCATCTACCGAGTGCGCGGGCGCAACCTGGGCGGCACCGTTGAGGAAGCAATCAGCAACGTCACTAAAAAGGTGAAACTGCCCCCGCGTTACCACATCGAATGGGCGGGCGAGTACGAGAATGAAAAACGCGCGGAGAGGCGGCTGCTCCTCATCGTACCTTCTACGATCTTTCTGATTTTCTTGATCATCTACGCTGCTTTCGGCTCAGCCAAATGGGCGTGCCTGCATCTGGTAAATGTAGCCGTGGCGCGCGTCGGCGGCCTGCTGGCCCTGTACATCACCGGGACGTATTTCAGCATATCTTCGGGCGTGGGCTTCCTGGCTTTGTTCGGCGCTTCGGTTCAGACCGGTGTCATTATGGTCGACTTTATCAACCAGCTTCGGGCGCAAGGACTCCCCGTGGAGGAGGCCGCTATTGAAGGCGCCGTACTCAGGCTGCGGCCGATCATGATGACCATGCTGGTGGCGACTCTGGGCTTACTGCCCGCGGCCATGTCGCATGCCATCGGATCGGATTCGCAACGGCCGTTTGCCATCGTGATCGTGGGCGGATTGCTGGTGGACCTGATCATGAGCATTTTCCTTTTACCCACGTTCTACGTTTGGTGGGCGCGGCCGACCGATCGTCTGCCGTCACCGGCCTAGCCGGCCCCGACCGAATTTGCGCGTGACGCGGCTGCGTCAATCGTCTTCTGAATGCCTGCCGCCACTGCCCAGGAGTGGGTTTCCGTGAACAGCGAAGCATGATCGCCGGCAAGGTAGTGTTCCTCCAGACCGCCCTCGGCGAAGTCCGCCCAGCCTCGGCGAGGATCGGTCAAGACTCGCGTGCTCACCTGCAGATCCGCGGCAAGGAAGTGAACGATCCGGGCGGGGAACGGCCGCAGCACATACTCCTCGCAGACTGTCAGGCTGGGAGGAATGTTCTTTCCGAGGTCGGTGGCCCCCGTCGTTAGTCCCAATCGACACCTTGGCACGCAACACTTTCCCGCGAAGACGGCGTCTGGCGAGCCGGCTCATCATGCCGGCATGCCCCAACACTTCCGACCACGAGGTCCGCGCCGCGCCGCGGAGAATCCTGGCGGCGTGAGTCAGGTAGGCGCTCATATGATCCCTGACTTTCGGGTAGCCGGGTGCTGGTGCATCGAAAAGCATCAAGACAGGGACCTGTTCCCCCTCCGCCATGAATTGAAGCGCCGTCTCGTAGGCCAGAGGCGCGGCGCCACAATAGGCGCCCAAGATGTAGGGTCCGGACGGGCGCACGTGCCCGGATGGATGCGCGGGATTCCTCGGCCAGATTCTCCACCGTGAGCAGGCGATTTCCGCGCACGGGCTCGGGCGGAGAAAATGCAGCAGAATGGTTGATCTGGACCCAGCCACCGGGATAGGTGGCGCAATTGGTAGGCCTCCGTGAGTGAGTTGCAGAAAAGGAAGAATGGAGTCCGGCCGCCCCCGCTTCGAAATACGACTGCGGGGTTCGGAAAGCTCCGGCCCCGGCGAAGTCTCGGGACGCGAGGAAAGAATCTGAGCGAGCGAGGCTACCGTGGGCCGGTTAAGAAACTCCGCCTGTACAAACTGCTCGTGACCTCGCCCGACGGAATCGAAAACGCGGCGCAACATACTGGTCGCCGAGAGCGAATCACCGCCCAGATCAAAGAAGTCGTCATCGACTCGCGGCGGTTCGATTCCTAGCACCACGGCCCAGATTCCCAGCAGCAGGGCTTCCGTCTCGGTAGGTTCGCCGGATGTTCCCGGTCCGGCGTCGGCGACGCGGCGCGCTGCCGCCAGTTCCTCGCCGAATTGCCGCGTGAGTTCCAGCCGTTTGGGCTTCCCTGAAGCCGTCTTCGGGATACTGGGAACGAAAAAGATGCGGCGCGGAACCTTGAAGGGCGCTAATCGATGGGAGGTGAACTCGCGCAGTTCCCGTTCCGAAACCCATTTGCCCACCCTCAAGATCGCGCAAGCCGCCACATCTTCGCCCAACGAACGATGTGGGATGGCGAACGTGGCAGCGTCGGCAACGGCCGGATGCCGATTCAGCGCATCGTCCACTTCCTGAGGAAAAATCTTCTGGGCACCGCGGTTGATGAGTTCCTTGCGGCGGCCCGACGAGAAACAGAAAGCCATCTGCATCCATCCGGCCGATGTCTCCTGTGCGAAACCACCCTTCGCGGAAGGCCTCCCGGTTTGCTTCCGGGTTGTCCAGGTAGGCGGCCATCACGGTCGGCCCACGCAAAACCACTTCACCCTCGGCATCGGCAGGCAAGAACGTCCCAGCTTCGGTCTGGATGGAGATTTCAGGACCAGTGCTCCTGCCTACGGAGCCTGGCTTCCGCCACGATAGGCGATTGCGAGTGACTGTTGGAACCTCGGCTAGGCCGTAACCTTCCAGCACCGGGACTCCGAAGCGCTGCTCCAGCAACTGGATTAATTCGGAGTCGGCGGGCGCGCCGCCGGTGCGCACAAATCTCAGCGGAACCCGAGCGAGAGACTCCGGTCTCACCCGCTGGAGCGCCAGAAGAATCGCGCGATGGATGGTGGGAGTAGCCAGGAACCAAGTCGGCCGAAAAACATCCAGCCATTCCACAAAGCCGTCCTCCCGGAATCCCGGCGCGCAGAAGACGCTTCCGCCGCTGACTAGTTGGGCGAAAATCGCGTCCGGGCCGGCCGCGTGGGTTAGCGAGATGAGATTGAGATAGCGGTCCGCCGCGTTTAACTCTAAGACGTCGGCGTTCTCGCGCGCCAGAATCTCCAGCGCCGCGTGGCTGCGCGGCACAAGCTTCGGCATGCCGGTGGTAGCCGAAGTTTGAAAAATCATGGCTTGATCCGTTTGACGGATGTCCAGATCGCTGGCTGCGGCGCTGACTTCCACGATTTCAAATGCGCCGGCGGGGCCATCCCGAGGTACCCGGAGCCCAATAACCCCGATACCCAACTGGCGAGCGGCTTGGGCGGCTACCGGGTTTGACGCTTCGTCCCAAACCAGCGCGGCCGGGCGGAGCTGGCCGAAGTAATCCTTGTATTCCTTCTCTGTCAGATTCGACTCCACCGGGGCGCAAGCCGACCCGGTCATGATCGCGAGCGCCGCGGTCACAGCCGCCGGCCCTTGCGTCAGAACCAGCGCGGTCGCAGTGCCGGCATACGCGCCGGCGTTTCGCAAAGCTTCTCCGGCGGATTCGATTTGATTCACCAGACCGTGGAAAGTGAGGGAACAACAATGCGGCGCGGCAAGCGCCATCGCTTCCGGCGACCGGCGCGCGAGTTCGCCAAGACCCAAGGGCACACGACCGTGTGTATGCTGGGGCATCTGTAGCTGCAACTTAGAGTATTAGAGTAATGGTACTTGAGTCAGAATAAGTTGTGGCGCCCGGCCGAATCGGGAACCATTCGCCTATCCCGTCCGTATCCCTGGTTGGAGCAGTCCGCCGGCTCCAGGCACCATTGCGCGACCCAACCGTAGAAATCCCGCACAACGATACAATATCGAGCTCGCTCGTTCGTCTACCAAAGCGGATGGAAGAAGTGCTGAGCGTCGCGACAGAGCATCTGGAGCAGCCTAGCGAGCAGAATCGGCGCCTATCTGATGTCATTCAACGAGAATACCGGCGTTTATTCCAATTCATCCGGAAACGCGTCGGCGACGAGGGCGATGCGGAAGACATCCTTCAGGATGTTTTCTCCGAATTGATTGAGGCATACCGGCTGATGCAGCCGATCGAGCAGGTTGGCGCGTGGCTCTACCGCGTCGCGAGAAACCGAATCATCGATCGTTTCCGTAAGCGACGGTTGGGCGCCGGGAACGAGATTCACTCCGGGACGGGCGAGGAAGAGGCGCTTCTACTCGAAGATCTGCTTCCGTCGCGCGACGCCGGGCCGGAAGCTGAGTATGCGCGGAGCGTGCTGTTGGAAGAACTCGAGGCGGCCATCGACGATCTTCCGGAAGAACAGCGCACCGTATTCATCGCGCATGAACTGGAGGGTTGCAGCTTCAAGGAGATTGCCGACGAAACGGGGCTGAATATCAATACCCTGCTGTCGCGCAAGCGCTACGCCGTTGTCCATTTACGGCGGCGTCTCAAAGCGATTTACGAAGAGTTCACAGGTACATGAGGGTAGAAACATGAAAGCACTATGGGTAATGAGAGCGCTGAGATTCGCGGCCTTCGCGATTGTGGCCGTCACGGTCTTCGGATTCATTGTGATGAATTTGTGGAATTGGCTCGGGCCGGCGATATTCGGCGCGCGAACCATCACCTTCTGGCAGGCGCTCGGAATCCTGGTCCTGAGCAAGATCTTATTTAGCGGATTCGGAGGCCGGCCAGGCCATCGCGGGCATTGGAGAAACCGCATGAGGGACCGATGGGCAGGGATGACTCCTGAAGAACGCGAACGTTTCAGGCAGGGTATCCACAGCCGTTGTGGCCATGCTGGCATGGCCCCCGAGGAGTTCCGTGAACCCAAACACGTCTGAACACCTGGAGGTTGAACTGAACGCTGCGATAGCACGCGGTGTTACGCAATACGTGACGCTGGGTGCCGGGCTGGATCCTAACGCGTATCGCAATCGGAATATGAGTTTGCGAGTTTTCGAGGTTGACCATCCTGCCGCGCAAACGAGCCTGCGTTCGACGCTCGAGGCCGCGGGATTTCAAACCGGCGAAGTCAGCTTTTTTTCCTGGCTCGGCGGCACTCCTTATTCGAGCGCGCAAGCCACGATCGAAGCGCTGGCCTTTATCGGATCGCTGCCCACCGGAAGCGCCGTGGTCTTCGACTATACGGTCCGCCGAGATGCGCTTGCGCCGGATGAAGAGACTGCCATGGACGCGCTTGCCAGTCGAATTGCGGTTCAGGGCGAGCCGCTGCAACTTTCCATCAATTCTCACGCGCTCGACAAACTGTTAAGAGCCGTGGGATTCCGGGAGGTCGAAGACTCGCGGGTCCCACCCGGACTAGCTCATCACGTCGTAAATGCTCGCGTTTAACGCGGACGCCGGTGATTTACTTTGAGTTTCAAATTATTTGGTTTACAATCGAACTCTGAGGTCTCAGCATGAAACGCCTAGTGATCCTTCTCGCGCTGTTGGCTGTGGTCGCCGTCGCGATCTGGTGGGAGGAGCGCCCCCGCCCGCAGACTCTGGTCCTCACAGGCACCGTAGATGGCAACGAAGTGGTGGTGGGCAGCAAGATCACTGGCCGCATCGTGAGCCTGGCGGTGGACGACGGTCAGCGGGTGAACGCCGGCGATCTGATTGCCGTGCTGGATCAAGACGAATTGCGCGCCGATCAGGGCGCCGCCGGCCACGCCATCTTGCAAGCCCGCGCCAACACGCGACAAGCCGCGGCACAGACGGAGCTGCTGGAAAGTACGCTGCCTCCCAAGGTTCAGCAGGCCAGCGCGCAGGTAGAGCAAACGCAAGCGCAAATCCAGCAGAACCAGGCACAAGTGGCGCAGGCCCAAGCGCAGTTCCAGCAGTCGCAGGCGCAGGTGGCGCAAACTCAGGCTGCCCTGGCCAAAGCCCAGGACAATTTCAACCGCATCCGGCCGCTGGTGGAACGGGACATCAATCCGCCGCAAGACCTAGTCTCCGCGCGGTCCGATCTCGATTCCGCCAAGGCCAACGTACAGGCGGCGGAAGCCGGGGCCGAGGCTTCGCGACGCGCTGTGGCGTCGGCACAAGCGGGCGTGGAAGCCACCCAGCGCTCTGTGGCTGCGGCTCGGGCCGCACTCGCGGAGGCACGGGAAGAGGAGCGCCAGGTGACCGTGCAGCAGCGGCAAACCGATGCCATGCGCGCCGCAGAAGCTCAGGCCGTAGCGAACGCCGCGGCTGCCGACGCGCGTTTCGGCCAGACCCGGATCTTCGCGCCGGCCAGCGGGATCGTCACCTTGCGCGCGGCCCGACAGGGCGAGGTAGTGAACCCCGGCAATCCGATCGTCACGCTTTTCGACTTGAGTTCCACCTGGGTGGATGCCGATGTGGAGGAAACCTACGCCGATCTCATCTCGATGGGACAAACACTGCGCGTGCGCTTGCCCTCCGGCGCGGAAGTCACCGGTCCGGTGATCTACAAAGCGGTGGAAGCCGATTTTGCCACGCAGCGAGATGTCAGCCGCACCAAGCGCGACATCAAAACCGTAGCCATACGAGTGCGCGTGGCCAATCCCGATGGCAAACTGCCGCTCGGTATGACGGCCTGGGTAATGCTGCCGGTACCGGCTTTGCCGCCTCGTCCGCAAGTGAACACGGCGAAGGAGTAGCCGCCATGGAAGTTCAAAATCACTCCTCAACCGGCGCGGCCGTCGACGTGAAGAGCATTAGCAAAAAGTTTGGCGCGCTGTTGGCCGTCGATAACGTAAGCTTCACGGTGCAAAGCGGCGAGATTTTCGGCTTGCTCGGGCCGAACGGTGCAGGCAAGAGCACTCTGATTCGCATGCTCACCACATTGGTGCCACCCACCAGCGGCACGGCGATGGTGGCCGGATACGACATCATCCGCGATCCCAACGCGGTGCGCAGCAACATCGGCGTGATCCCGCAAAATTTGACCAGCGATCCCGAGCTCACCTGCGCCGAGAATATCGGGATTCATGCGCGGCTGTTCGGCATCACCGGCGCGCCGCGCCGCAAACGTACCGAAGAGCTTCTGGAAGCAGTTGGCCTGTCCGATCGCGCCAACGCGCTTGCCTCCACTCTGTCGGGTGGCATGCGACGGCGTCTCGAAATTGCGCGCGGCCTGGTGCATAACCCGCAAATTCTGTTCCTGGACGAACCCACCACGGGCCTGGATCCAGTGTCGCGAATATCGGTATGGGAAATGATCACGCATCTTCGAGTGCAAGAGGGCCGCACGCTTTTTCTCACCACGCATTACATGGACGAAGCCGACCGCCTGTGCGATCGGCTCGCGATTGTCGACAAGGGCAAGGTGGTGGCGATGGATACACCGGTGTCCTTGAAATCCTCCGTGCCGGGCGCCAGCCGTATCGAACTGCAGTTTGAGCCCGATCTTCCGAATGGCGCGGCTGATCTCGAGCGGTTGCCGGCAGTGAAGTCAGTGCGCGCCTTGGGCTCGGCCACCTATCGAGTTTCAAGCGATCGCGGACCGGCTTCGGCGCAGGAGTTAATCGAACTGGCGCGCAATCTCAAGTTGGAATTGAAGGCTCTCTCGGTGCAATCCACTACTTTGGACGACGTGTTCCTGCATTACACAGGCCACGGCCTGATGGAAATGCCCGAAACGGCCGCTCCTGCCGTGAACGGCAGACAAGGAGGTCACTCATGAAGCGCGCCTTAGCTTTAGTCGAGCGCGATATGCGCAAATTGGGCCGCACGCCGGCATTGATTTTCGTCTCCCTGGTGATGCCGCTGGTGCAACTGGTGATTCTGGGAAACGCCTTCGGCGGCAACATCAAGAACGTCGTTCTGGGCGTGGTGAATCTGGATCGCGGACCGGAATCGGTGGATGTGCTGGAGCGCGTTCGGGCCGTGGGCGCGAACGCACGCACCTTCCTGCCCACCGATTACGCTGATCAGAGCACGGCCATTGGCGACTTGCGCAAAGGCTTGCTGAGCGGAGTTTTGATCATTCCCCAGCACTATTCGCGCGATCTCTTGGAGCAGCATCAACCGCGCCTGGCGCTGATCACCGACAACACCGACCGCTCCACGGCGGGCGCGATCGGCGAACAGATGTCCTCCCTGGTCAGTTCCATCAACGCGCCCCAGGTGGCGCCCCGCGAGCCGCAACAGGCGCTGCTCGACACGGTGGAGGTCTATCCGTATATCGACTACATCAAGTATTTGCTGCCTGGATCGGTGACCCTCGCAATTTTCGTCACCGCCATGATCGGCGGCGGCATGCTCTACATCGACGATAAATCACGCGGCTTGCACGAAGGTTACATGGTGACGCCGATCACCAAGTGGGAACTGATCCTGGGCTTCAATCTCTCGGGTGTGATCAAGGCGGTGCTGGCCGGAGAGACCGTCCTTGTGATAGGAGCCATCATCGCGCGCGTTCCCAACTTTTTCCAGCCTGTGCGCTTGTTCGAGCTGACCATAATGGTCGTCCTGACTTCAATCGCCCTGATCGGCCTGATGTTCTTCATCATGGCGCGCATTAGCAACGCGGTGCTGCCCCGCGCGATCTTCGGTGTCTTAAATACGCTGCTGTTCTTTCCGAGCGGCGCGGTCTATCCCATCGCGGGCTTCCCCAAATGGCTGCGTGTGCTCTCGAACTGCGATCCGTTTACGTATGCGGTACACGCGTTTCATTCTCTGCTGCTGAAGGACGCGGGCTTGGCAGCCTTGACCACCGACATTTTCGCGCTGACGTTGACTTCGATCGTGGTGTTGTCGGGCGCAACTCTGCTGTTCCGGCGGACCTTATAGTCATGCCGCGCGCTGCGTCCAACACGGCCGTGTCGAAGGCTATCGCCGCCGGGCCGAAGGCAATCCCCGAAGACGACCCGTCTCCGCGCGGATTGTGGTTCTGCACTTGGAAGATCTGGCTGGAAGCGCGCCGCCGGCTGGATTGCGCTCTGGAACCGCTAGGGCTGCGGTCCAGAGAATTCTGGATGCTGGTAATCGCCGGCCGAGGGAATGTCTCGCAGAACGAGATGGCCGATCTATGCGGCCTGGACCCTAGTTCGCTGGTGGCCGTGCTGGATGGCATGGAGCGCCGCGGACTGCTGCACAGGCAGCGCAATCCAAACGACCGCCGCATGCAATGGGTGCGCCGAACCTCCGAAGGCGACCGCTTGTTCGCGCGCGCGCTACCACGCGCCCAGCGCGCTGAAGCACTGCAATTGGAGGCGCTCTCGGCGCCTGATCAGCGCCAATTAGTGGCCGCCATGCGCAAACTGATTACGATTTCGAAGTGACGAAAGAGACCATGAGACCATTCGGCATCATTTTGATTTTGACCTGCGCCGGCAGCGGATTCGCGCAAGCTCCGTCCGGCGCGGGCACGCAATCTTCGTCCGGCAGCGGCACGTCGGCGACGATTCTGCCGGCTTCCGGGCGCAACAACCAGGGCGGCTCGGTCGGCGCCACGGAGCAGCCTGTCCCGGGGACCACAACCAGCGTCAACACGTTGAATCCCACCATATCCATTTCCGGACCTTACAGCGGCAGTATGCGCAGCACCACAGCGATTCCCTTCTCCGGTAAGCTGGCATTCGATGAAGCGCTCAAGCGCGGGCTGGTCTACAATTTGGGTTCGGTCGGGGTAGCACAGAACGTGCGTCTAAACAGCGCGCAGGTGAGGACCGCGCGCAGCGCTCTGCTCCCGAACATCAATGGATCCGCCAGCGAAACCGTGGCACAAACCGATCTCGCCGCTTTCGGGCTGCACTTCAGCGTGCCCGGCTTTCACTTTGCTACCGTCGTGGGTCCGTACAACTATTTCGACCTCCAGGTCACCCTCAGCCAAACTGTCGCGAATCTGACCGCAGTTGATAACTACCGCGCCGCCAAAGCCACAGCGCGCGCTAGCCAATACAGCTTGCAAGACGCGCACGATCTGGTCACCCTTGCGGTTGGTGGCGCTTACCTGCAAGTCTTGGCCGCGCAGGCCCGCGTGGAATCCGCGCAAGCTCAACTCGAGACCGCCAATGCCGTGTTTCATCAATCCAGCGAACAGCATCAGGAGGGCGTGCTAGGAAGGCTCAATGTCGATCAGAGCCAGTTGCAGACGCTCGCACAGCAGCAACAGATTATTACGCTGCGCAACGATCTGGCTAAACAGAAAATTAATCTGGCGCGGCTCACCGGACTACCGCCTAATGCCGACTATCAGCTCACCGATACTTTTCCCTTTAGCCCGGCGCCGGTCCAAAGCGTGGATGACGCATTGACGCGCGCCGAACAACAACGAGCCGACTTGAAGGCCGCCCAATCGCAAGTGGAGGCAGCCGCCAAGGCCCTTGCGGCCGCGCGTGCCGAACGCCTGCCGTCGGCTTCGGTCAGTGGCTATTACGAGATCATCGGTACGACTCCGTCCGACTCGCACGGAGCCTTCAACTTCGTGGGCACCCTCAATGTTCCGATCTGGCAAGGTGGCAAAATCGGCGCCGACATTGCACAAGCAGAAGCGGTGCTGGCGCAGCGCCAGGCCGAGTTGGAGGATACGCGCGGGCAGATCGAGGCCGAAATCCGCGAGGTGTATCTCGATCTGGAAGCGGCCGCCGGACAGGTGGCAGTTGCGAGCAAGAACATACAAGTCGCCCAGGAGACTCTCGAGATGGCGCGCGCCCGCATGCAAGCGGGCGTGATCAATACGGTGGAAGTTGTGCAGGCGCAGCAGACCGTCTCGAGCGCGCAACTTGACCTGATCAACAGCGTCTTCGCGCACAATTTGGCGAAATTGAGCCTCGCGCGTGAATTGGGCCACGCGACAGAGCAACTCCCCGCCCTGCTGAAACCGCAAGCGCGATAAAGGCGGCAATCGCCGAAACCTTCCGCGCGAGGCTGGAATCCTGGGAACCGCTTCGATGTAGAATGATAGGCCGGAATGACATTCAATCGGAGATTTGCGGTTGCGGTGATCGGAATCGGGTTCGTGCTCTCGCTGGCCGCGCAGAGCAGTGAAACTTTCAAGGCGCGCCTCTCGCCGTTGCCGGCCGATGCAAGGACGCGCGCCGATCTTGCGGGCTCAGGCTCAGCCTCCGCGGTGCTCACCGGCACTAAGCTCGCGATCAGCGGTTCCTTCGAAGGCTTGCGCTCAGCGGCGGCGTCGGCCAGCCTGCACAGCGCAGTGGCCGCCGGTGTGAGGGGGCCCGCTATCGGCGACCTCACAATTTCCAAGGCCGCCAGTGGAACCATCACCGGATCGATCGAGCTGACTCCGCAACAATTGATCAGCCTGCGCAAAGGCGGGCTGTATGTCCAGATTTACAGCGAAAAGGCCCCCGACGGCGTTCTGTGGGGCTGGCTGTTGCGATAAGGGGTACGAAACATGTTGAGCAAGATTTTTTGTGCGTGTTCAATGAGCGTGCTTTGTTACGCGCAGCAGAACGCGGGTCCCTACACTGCGGCTCAGGCCGCCGCCGGCCGCGCGATCTATCAAGCCAATTGTTCCAGTTGCCACGCGGCCAATCTCAGTGGTCTCAACAGCGCCTCCGCATTAGCCGGCGGACTCTTCATCAGCAGTTGGGGCGATCGCACCCCGAGCGAACTGATCGCGTTTCTCGAGGGCGCCATGCCTCCAGGGAATCCTGGCAGCCTGGGCGAGCAGGCGTACGTCAACGTCACTGCATTCATCCTCGATTTCAATGGTGCGCACGCTGGGAGTCAACCGTTGACGGCAGCCAGCAAAGTCGCGATTCGTTCAGTAGCAACAGGACAGGTGAAAACGCAGCCTGCCGCCGGCGAACCCCTCGGCGGACGAGCCGAAGCGCCGGTTCCGCAGACACCCCGGGGCCTAGTGGTCGCCGGTGAGGTAAAGAATTACACGCCGGTGACCGACGCCATGCTGCGCAATCCCGATCCTAGCGATTGGCTGATGATCCGCCACAACTATCACGCTACCAATTACAGCCCGCTGAATCAGATCACCACTCAGAACGTAAAGGATCTCCAACTTCAGTGGGTGTGGGCCATGAATGAAGGCACCAATCAGCCGGCGCCCGTTGGTGCACAACGGCGTCATGTACATCAACAATCCCGGAAACATTGTCCAGGCGCTGGATGCGCGCAAAGGCGAACTCATCTGGGAGAACCGCATCGGCCCGACGGCCACCGGCGGCTCGCAGCGCGGCCTCGCGATCTATGACGACAAAGTATATGTCACCACTGGCGACGCGCACATCTATGCGCTGGATGCGCGCACCGGCAAAAATATCTGGGACACGGTGATCGGCGATCGCAAACAGAGCAATTACAGCACCAGCAGCGGCCCCATCATCATCAAGGGCAAAGTGGTGCAGGGGCTGGGTGGATGCGCGAAGTATCAGGAACGAGAAGTGTTTCATCAGCGCCTACGATGCTCAAACCGGCAAAGAGGTCTGGAGGTTTTACACCATCGCGAAGGAAGGCGAGCTCGGCGGCGACAGCTGGGGCAAGCTTCCGAATCTGTTCCGCGCGGGCGGCGAAACCTGGATCACCGGCAGCTATGATCCCGATCTCAATTTGACCTACTGGGGCGTCGCCCAATCCAAGCCCTGGATGCGCGCCAGCCGCCAGTCGGGGAACGGCGCGACGCTCTTTGCCAACTCCACCGTGGCGCTCAACGCCGACACCGGTAAACTGGCCTGGTATTTTTCTCATGCTCCTGGCGAAACGTTTGACCTGGACGAAGTATTCGAGCGCGTCCTAGTGGACGATGGCGGCCAGAAGCTGGTCTTCAGCGCCGGCAAGGCAGGCATCTTGTGGAAGAACGATCGCGCGACCGGCAAATATCTCGGCCACAAAGAGACTGTTTTTCAGAACATCTACGATTCGTTCGATCCCAAAACCGGCGAGCCGCACTATCGCAACGACATCGTCGAGAATCAGATCGGCGACTGGGTGCAGAGCTGCCCAACTTCAGAAGGCGGCCACAACTGGCATGCCATGAGCTATCACCCGGGAACCAACCAGCTCATCATTCCGGTAGCTCAGAGCTGCCAGGAGATGCTCGCGCAAAAGATCGAGCTGAAGGAAGGCGGAGGCAGCGCGGGCGGCGCCAATCGGAGGTTTTATGAGTCGCCGGGGTCGAACGGCAACGTCGGCAAGCTGGCGGCTTACGACGTCAAAACGCTAAAGGAAATGTGGAAGATCGAACAGCGCAGTCCATTCATGACCGCCGTATTGTCGACGGCCGGCGGCGTCGCCTTTGTCGGCGACATGGACCGCGCCTTCCGGGCTATCGACGTAAAGACCGGCAAGGTTCTGTGGGAGACGCGCCTGGGAACTTCCGTGCAGGGTTTCCCGCTGACGTTCAGCATCGCAGGCAGGCAATACATCGCGGTCTCAAGCGGATTGGGCGGCGGCAGCCCCCGCATGGTCCCGACCGTGCTGGCTCCCGAGGTGCACTACCCATCGTACGGAAATGCGCTGTACGTGTTTGCGCTGCCTGAGAAGAAATAGCCTGAACGGGCGAGCCGGTCACGCTCGCAGCCAACCGCTGGATCTGTGGGCTAACGATATACAGTACTCTAAAGTCAGGACCGAGAATGAGCCGCCATACCCTCCACGACCTGGTAGACAGAATTCCCGAAGAGGAGCTCTCCGCCGCTCAGCGTTTCTTGGAATATCTGGCGATGAGTCCGGCATACCGGGCAGCTTGGTCTGCGCCGCCGGATGACGAGCCGGTCACCGCTGGCGACGAGGCCGCAATAGTGCGGGCGCGAGAAGAAATCCGCACAGGAAAAGTCGTGGCGCATGAGGATGTCCTGCGGGAGTTCGGGGTGAGGTGAAGTTCATTTGGCCGGAGTCCGCTCGAGACGAGTTGCGAGCGGTCGAACGTCAAACGGCCATTCGCATTCTTCATGCGCTAGCCGACTACAGTGACTCCGGTGTTGGCGATGTCAAAATGCTTACCGGGAAGTGGCAAGGGCATTTTCGACTTCGAGTTGGCGATTACCGCGCCATCTTCACGATTACCGAAGACGGCATCACGGTTATCAGAGTTCGGCACCGATCCGAATCCTATCGTTAGGTTGGGCAGTTTCTAGGTTCGGTACTCTTCTATTTCTCGGACGGCTTTTCGTCCGGTGTTTTCTCGCCGGCATCCGCACCGAGGAACAGCTTCTTGCCATCGGGGAATGTGAGATCGCGGCCGTTCGCGCGGGACGCACCGTCCTTGGCCTGATAGCCTTCCACGACGATCTGGGTTCCAGGTTCCAGCGAGTGTTTGGTGAATCCGCGCCGCAGCAGAGCGTTGGGACTGCCGCCCTCAATCATCCAATTCGTCACCGTACCATCGGGATTCTTGACGTCCATGTGAATCCAGGAGTGCGGATTGATCCACTCCATCTTCGTAACCGTGCCTTCCAGCTTCACCGGCCTGGTGACGTCGAATTCGGCGGCAAACGAGTGGTGCGCCCAAGCGGGAATCGCGGCTGCGAGCAGACAAAGGCCCAGCAATTTCTTCATTTCGCGCCTGGTTGTTTCTTCTCTTCGGAGCGCGCGCCACTCAGATTATTCGCCATTCCGTAATTTCCTTCGTGACACGCGTATTCAAAGATCGGTCCTTGAATCTTGGTCATCGGAATCTCAGCGCTCCAGGAGTGGGTCCAGGTGGTAGGGTCGTCCACAGTAAATTGATAGAGGACGGTGTCCGCATCGGCGCGCCGGAAACGCTCGACCACGTGCAGATTCTCGCTGGAGCCGCGGAACGCGGTCTTGTCGGTGAAATTCGTGGTGTCCACCACCAGCGTGTCACCCTCCCAATGGCCGCGCGAGTCGCCCATCCACTGGCGCACGTTGGACGGAACGTGCGGGCTGCCGTCGGTGGGAATGATGCGGACGTCGTGAATCATTTCCTGCATGACGGCCACGTATCCGGGACCTTGCACGATCTGCAAGTTGCTGTTGTAGCCTACCGGCATCATTGGTGGCCCTTCGTTACCCCACATGATGCAGCGCTCCGCCAGGCCGCGATTCTCCGGGCCGTCGAACTCATGGCCCTTGTTCTTCGCCGCGCGCTCGGCAGCTCTCTTGCGAGCCTCCGGCGTCGTGGGAGGAACGCGGCCATCGAGCGGGTCGGTAATTAGCGAGGTGCGAACGTTGGCTGCTACCTTGGATTGGCTTCGCTCCAAGCCAAACTGCGACATGTTGTAGTGCACGTCGGCGTAGGTTCCGGGGCCGGTCGGTTCCGGCGTCGCCAACTGCCGCTTAGCGTACTCCGCCGCCTCTTCGGGTGTGAAGAACGCCTTATCGCCAAGTTCCTTCGGGCGTTCTAAAGGGATAACGCTAGTATTGGTCCAATAACCTTGTAGATCCGGCTGGCCGTCGGCCGTGCGCAGCGCTGGAACAGGCGTGGTCGCCGTAGCTGGCGCGGGTTTCGCAGCGGGCTTAGCGGCGAGAGCCACGTCTTGCGCGGCCGCCAATGAAGCTCCGGCGCACAGGAAAACAAGCGCACTCAAAGTGATTCCAAGACGATGGGCCATGGTCGTCCCTCCTATTTACCGCCGCTTTTGATCCTATAGTTTGGCGCTGCCGGTGTCAATGGTCACGCCACAGCCTGAAGTCCATTCTTTGCCACCAAAGAAAGCAGCTTCAATGACGCCCCCTGCGGTCGTTTTTCACCGCGCTCCCATTGACTCACCAGCCCGGTCGTCACGTTGAGATAACGAGCGAACACCGCCTGACTGGCGCCCTCCCGCAGACGGAGTTCGCGAATTTCTTTGGGTCTTAGCGGACGTACCGGCGTGAGACACAGTTCATCAAATTCCCGCATCGTGCGCTTGTCCATGACTCCGGCCGTACGCAAACCTTCGGCGGTCTCGTGTATCGACGCCATTAAGGAACTACGATATTGTTTTCTCATCGCAGATAACCTCCACCAACGTTCCGGTCGTGATCACGTGCGCAATCGTTTTGTCATGGTAGGACAACAATTCGACTGCGAGTTTCCTGAGGGCGACCAACTCGTCTCTCTCGATATTGTCCTTTTCACTCTTGGCGAAGCCATGAATGAAGAAGGCGCGTTTGCCAGCCCTGAAAACAATCAGCGTCCGGTATCCGCCTGACTTCCCCTGACCCGGGCGCGCGATGCGCTGTTTAATCACTCCTCCGCCCAAATCAGAGGCAATCAAACCTCGTTCCGCATCCCGTATCGACCCGCACAGGGCGAGATCCGTGATGCCGGCCTTATCAACAAAGCGGGTGAAGGCCTTCGTTCTGAAGATGCGCACCCGAAGAGCCAGTATAACACTCTGTGCTATACCTGGGCATACTGGGCGGTCCCTACTTCAGCGCGAATGTGAACAGTGCATTCCCGGCGCACACCGCCACGTATTGCTTGCCATTCACCGAGTACGACATCGGCCCGCTGTTCACCTGCCCGCCCAGCGCCGCCTTCCACAGCAGCTGGCCAGTGCGGTCGTCGAGCGCGAAGAAATATCCCTCGCGACCGCCGCTGAACAGCAGATCCGATGCGGTGGTCAGCACGCCGGCCCAGGTGATGTCGTTCATCTTGAACTCCCACTTGCGCTCGCCGGTCTTGGGGTCGAAGGCCCGAACCGCTCCGTAGCCTTCTTCCTCGGTCTTGAGATTGGTGCCAAGCGTCGACGCGGCCATCGGCGTATTGCCTGTGCCCTTCGGTCTTCCGCCCTCGGTCGCGATGGTTCCGGTGTTCTCCCACGACGAAACGTAGAACAGGCCCGTTCGCGGACTATACGACGGCGGATACCAATTTGTCGCGCCCAGCACCGTAGGTTTGACGAGCGACCCTTCGGGTGTGGGAACCTTGCCCGGCACGCGCATGGGACGGCCCTTTTCGTCGAATCCGCTCATCCAGTTCACACTGACAAACGGCTTGCCGAACAGGAACTGGCCGGTGACGCGGTCCAGCACATACATCAAGCCGTTGCGATTGGCCCATAGCATCACTTTTCGCGGCTGGCCCTTCCATTCCATGTCGGCGAGCACGGCAACTTGCGTGGAATCGTAATCCACTTCGTCGTGCGGCGTGAATTGGTAAAACCATTTCAGCTTGCCCGTGTCGGCGTCCAAGGCCAGCACGGAGTCGCTGTAGAGATTGTCGCCTGGACGATTGCGGCCGTCCCAGTCGGGCTGCGGGTTGCCGGTGCCCCAGAACGTCAGATTTGTTTCGGCATCGTACGACCCGGTGTTCCAGATTGAGGCGCCGCCTTTCTTCCAGGATTCGTCTTTCCAGGTTTCGTGACCCGGTTCCCCCGGCCCGGGAATGGTGTGGAAGCGCCAAACCTCCTTGCCGGTGACGGCATCGAAGGCTGCGATAAATCCGCGAATCCCCAAGTCGCCGCCCGCTGCGCCAAGGATGACCTTGTCCTTCACAACCAGGGGTGCGTGCGTGATGGAGTAGTTCTCGCTTGCGTTCGCCACCTTCACGTTCCAGATCGGCCGGCCGGTCTTGGCGTCCAGCGCGATCAAGTGCGCATCCAAGGTCCCCATGTAGAGCGTGTCGCCCAGGATCGCGAGCCCGCGATTTACGTTGCCACAGCAAGCGTGCGCTTCCCGAGCGTTGTTGTAGGGATACGTCCAGAAAATGCGCCCAGTCACCGCGTCGAGAGCGACCACGTCATTCGGCGCCTGAACCGTATATAAGACGCCATCCACAACCAGCGGCGTAGCCTCGAATTTCTCGAGCGAGCGCGCTTGGAATACCCACTGGAGCTCCAGGTTCTTCACATTGGCGGGGGTAATCTGCGCGAGCGGACTGTAGCGCTGGCCCAACACGGTTCCCGAGTAGGTCAGCCAATTCTGCGGCTCCTCGCGAGCGTGCAGGATGCGGTCAAAAGTTACTTCCTGGCTCAGCAGAGATCCCGCCGCGAGAAAGGGTAAAAGCCATCGTCCGTTCATTGGGTTCCCGTACCTTTCAACGAAGCCATGTAGCTGACCACGTCGGCCAACTCCTGGGTGTTCAGCTTGTCTTTATACGACGGCATGCCGGAGTTGGTGATCACCGAGACCTGACGCAGGTCCGTCTTGGAGAATGATCGCAGCCGCTCGCCGGAATCCAGCATTTGCACAGTGAACGTGTCCAAATTGAGAAGCCGTCCTTTGTATTCCGTGCCGTCTTTAGTGACCACGCGCACTGACCGATACTCGGGCGATGGGTCTTTGGTGGTAGCTAGGAGCGCTCGCTCCAACTGCACGGCGCGGCGCAATCCTCCGATATCGGTGAGATCCGGACCAAGCCGCGAACCGTGTACGCCGACGCGATGACAATTGAGGCACTCGCCCTTGCTTTCGAACACCACCTTGCCGCGCAACGCGTCGCCATCGGGCAGCGTGCGCTGTCCAGGCGCGGACATCGACCGCACGTACGCCATCACGGGAAATCCCATGAACTGGGCGAAAGTCGCGGCAGGCATCGGCGTGCCGGGAATGCCGTTGAGAATGACGCGCTGCAAATCTTCGTCCGACTTCACGCTTAGGAACTTCCCTCGGGAGAAATTTACGCCGGGCACCTGGTCGCCCTCCGGACCATGACAGCCGAAACAATTCGCCTGATACACACGCGCGCCGTCTTCCACGTCCGCCGCCGTGTAGCTGTGCTGCGCGTCGAGAGAACCAGCAGCCAGGAATAGCAAACAAGCCCCAGTTAATTTGCGCATCCCGATCATCATACAGAAACGCCGGGCGCTTTGGTGCCTTGTGCCTGCCTTTTGATAAGATCGCAGAGCAAGGGAGCAGGATCATGAATGTTCGGATCGCCATCTGCGCGGCCGTGCTGGCCGCCGTCACCATCGCGCCACGTGCATTTTCCCAATCACCGGCCGGCGAGTGGCATTTCTATGGGAGCGACGCCCACAGCACGAAGTATTCGCCGCTCGATCAAATCACTCAGGACAACGTCAAGCAACTGAAGATCGCGTGGCGCTGGCACGCCGCGAATTTCGGCCCGCGGCTGGACGCCAACTGGGAAGTGACGCCGCTCATGGTCCATGGCGTTTTGTATCTCACGGCCGGAACGCGCCGCGACGCGATTGCGGTTGATGCGGCCACCGGCGAAACGCTGTGGATGTATCGTCTGGACGAAGGCGACCGCGGCACGCGTGCCGTGCGATTCAACAACCGAGGCCTAGCGTACTGGACCGACGGCCAAGGGGACGAGCGGATCCTGTTGATCTCGCCCGGTTATCAATTGGTCGCGCTGAACGCCAAGACCGGCACGCCGATTCCGGGTTTCGGATCGAGCGGTCTCGTCGAACTGCTGAACGGTCTGGACCGCACCAACATCCCGCCCGGCGTCATCGGCGCAACCTCTCCCCCCATCGTGATCCGCGATGTGGTCGTCGTTGGAGCGGCGCTCGGTGTCGGCGCAGTTCCGAAGTCCAAAGAGAATGTACCTGGATACACGCGCGGATACGACGTCCGCACCGGCAAGCTGCTATGGACATTTCATACCGTCGCGCAAGCGGGCGAGCCCGGCAACGAGACCTGGGAGGATGGCTCCTGGAAGTACACCGGCAACACCGGCGTATGGGCGCCCATGAGCGCCGATGAGGAGCTCGGGTACGTCTACCTGCCGGTGGAGATGCCCACGGGCGACGTCTACGGCGGCCATCGGCACGGCAACAATTTATTCGGCGATAGCCTGGTGTGCCTGGATGCGCGCACCGGCAAGCGCATCTGGTACTCGCAGCACGTTCATCACGACGTATGGGATTGGGACAACCCCGCTGCGCCGGTGCTGGTCGACGTCACGGTCGATGGAAAGCCGATCAAAGCCATCGCGCAAGTGACGAAGCAGGCCTACGTCTTCGTGTACGATCGCGTGACGGGTAAGCCCGTGTGGCCCATCGTGGAGCAGCCGGTTCCCATCTCCGACGTGCCTGGCGAGAAAAGCTCGCCCACGCAGCCGGTACCGAGCAAGCCCGCGCCGTTCGACCGGCAAGGCGTCACTACCGATGACCTTGCCGATTTCACGCCGGAGATCAAAGCCGAAGCGCTCAAGATCGCGGCGCAATATAAGCTCGGCCCGATTTTCACTCCGCCAATCGTCTACGACGCCAACGGCAAGCAGGGAACCCTTCAGATGCCGGGCGCGGGCGGCGGCGCGAACTGGCAGGGCGCAGCCGTGGATCCCGAAACCGGCATCCTGTACGTTCCATCCAATACCACGCCCTACTTGTCGGCGTTGTCTCACGATCCCAAGCGCAGCGACATGGATTACATCGCGCATGGCGGCCTTGGTGGGATCGGCAAGCCGATGGGACTCCCGTTGCTCAAGCCGCCCTACGGCCGGATCACGGCGATCAATTTGAACACCGGCGACCACGCCTGGATGGTCCCCAACGGCGAGACGCCCGATGACATTAAGAACAACCCCGCGCTCAAGGGCATCGACACCAGCAAATTCGGTGGACAGAGCAAGGCTCCGCTGCTAGTAACCAAAACGTTGCTATTCGCAGGCGCCGGAATGGCGTTTCGTGCGCTCGATAAGAAAACGGGCGCTGTCGTGTTTGAGATGAAGCTCCCGGCCAACGATACCGGAGGTCCGATGACGTACCTGCTGAACGGGCGCCAATACATTGTGGTTGCGCTCACCAGCCGCGAGTCTGGTCCGGAGTTGATCTCGCTCGCTCTGCCGCGACCGGGCGAAAGCGAAGCGGGTGCGCGTCCGGCTAATCCGGAGCAATAGCCGCAATAGCCCGAGCGCTCGGCGTCCCCCCGGACTTTACAGGAAGTGGTCCAGGTCCATTTCCGGATGAGGATATTGGAACCGATTCGCCGCAAGCGGCACGACCATTCCCTCCGGTGCGCCCGGCCGGAAATAGTTGCCCTGAAATTTGTTCGGTTGGGTCACCCCATCTCCAACCTGGTAAGACGCGCCGATTGGAGCGTACTTTAGGTCAGTGCCAAATACGGCATAGAGCGCCATGTCGACGAAATTCATGTGCTTAGTCCCTCGGAGGTGCGTATCCTGGGCAATCACCGCAACCAGCTTTTCACGAACGAAGGAGAGCGAAGCGAGATCCTTGGTGACCTGCGTGAAGTCGTGCGCGCCGTCGTGGTGAACAATATACCCGGCCGGACTTTCCTGCGTGAGAACATGCTTGACATACGAAGGCAGGTTGCCGTGAAACAAGCGAACACGCGAAGCAGCCTCGGGATAGAGACGGCGGATGCGTGCATAGGTGAATTGCAAGTAGACAGCGCTGAGATCGATAAGGTCGAGATCGAAATCGAAGCGGCCGATCAGGCCAGCGAAGATCGCGGATGCCCCTCCCATGTACACGCCTACTTCGACGACTCGATTATATTGGCCGTTCAGAGCCTCAAGGGTCCTTACCAGATCAAAGTAATACTGGGCGCTGCACTGGTCCTCATAAGGAATGCTCAGCGTGGACAATTTGACGTGGAGTTCATCGTAGATCGCGTTCTTGCCTTTCAGGTGCGCCGCGTGGTCAATCGCCCGGTAGCCGCTGTAGATCGGGATCCGAAGCTTCTCGTTCGGATCGGCCAGCGTTTCCAACTCGCTGTCCGGCTCGATAAAACATCCTGCTACTGAACCCACTAGATATCCCCCAGGCGCGCCAATTCGGGTGGCGTGTCTCGGTAAAAGAATACCAGGGTCGGAATCGTGCAGGATGCCGGGGCCTGCTCGTCATTGACTGAGCGTTTGCTCGATAAACGCCAGTGCGCGCGGATCGCGCGACTGGCCCAGCCAGAAGTATGCCTGCTTGCGGACTTCCCGGTTCCGCTGGCTGCGCGCGACCTCGATGAGCTTCGGAACCGCCTCGTCCTTGGGAAGCTGCGAAAGCGCGAAAACGGCTTTCTTCTTCACCTCGGTATCCGGGTCGTTCTCGATAGCGCCAATGATGCTTGCGGCGGCGCGCTGTCCCGCTTTTTGCGCGAGCCAGAAGAGCGCCTGGGCGCGCACATGCGGCGATGAATCGTTGTTTGCAGCCTGGATAACCGGATCGAGAGCATCGGGTTGCTTGCTGATCGAAAGCGCAAAAACCGCCTTATCGCGAATCTGCTCGCTCGTGTCGCTTGCAAGGATCTTTTTCAAAATCGCGACGCCGCGCGCTCCGCGATTAGCTCCCAGCCAAAAGATCGCTTTCTCGCGGATCTTCTGCGCCGCCTCTGGGCGCGTTAGTCGTTCCAGAATGCCGTCGGCCTGCGCGTCGTCATGCATTGAGATCGCGAGAATTGCGGACTCCAGCGTATGATCGGCGCCGCTGGTGGAGACGAACGTCTGCAAGTACGCGAGACTCGCGCTCGCCGGTACACCAGTGATCCAGACGAAAGGAAGGCCGCCGGCGTCTATAGAGCAATCCGTCGAATAGCTCCCGATTTTGCCGACCGTGTTGTTCTCTACCCGAAAGAGGACTTCTGAGGTTTGCGAGCCTTCGAGATGCACTGTGCTTGGGTACGATCTGACGGATCCCATCTCCGAGCTACAGTTCGGTTGTTCGCGTGAAAGGGTTCTGATGGCATAACCGAACCAAGTCGCGGATCCCGCCCAAATCTGCGTAGCCAGATCGCCCGAAAATGCCCGGCTCTCCACGCGAACGTTAGTCACACTCGGTACGTCCTGGGCGAATCCGGCGGCCGAGACAACAACAAGAAGAGCTAGCGTTCTCATTTCAAAATCTCCAGCATGTAATCCGTGGTCTCTTTGGAATGAACCAGCGCGAGCTTATTGATGATCTGCTTCTTCATCTGGGGATCTTGCTCGTTCCGCGCCAGGTCCACCAAAGCCTTGCCGTTCTGTTGGATGAAGAGAGCATTGACTATCGCGTCCCGGATTGCGCGGTCCTGGTCAGCCCGATAGATCGAGACCAGCACATCACTGTGGCCTCTGTCGCCCATCACCCCCAGCGACTTAATCGCGGCGAGGCGCAATCGCGGATCTTTCTCCGAACGGGCGACCTCAATTAAATGGGTGGAGTTCCCGCCCACGAACATGGATTTCAGGATCTCTTCCTTGTTTTCGACGGAACCCTCGCTTTGGTAAAGCTGCCAAAGTTCTTCTTGCCCGCCGCTGACGCCGAGCTCATGAATCGCCTCTCTGCGCAGATCCGGGTCCTTTTCGGTTTTTGCGGCGTTGAGTAAGAATTCACGCGATCCCGATACCATGAACGCCTTCAGGATGTCGCGTCTGACATCTTTGTCCGTAGAAGAGGCATAAATGGAAGCAAGCTCGCGGCGTGCGTCTTCGCTGCCCATCATCCCCATGAACCGGATGGCCGCTCGCTGGAGATCGGGGTTGGAGCCTCCGAGTGCGACGCCGCTCAGAATCTTTCGTGCCTCTGGCGACCCATTCTGGGTCAGCACGAAGAGCGCTCGTTCTTTGAGTTTCGGCGAGTTATTGCTCTTCAGGAGCTTCTCCAGAATGGGCAGCGCCTGCTTCGGATCGGATTGCATAAGGCTGTTGATCGCAACCAGTTTGATATCCTCGTCCGATTCGGCCGACGGGCTCACCGGGGCACCGGCGCGAGCGCGAATCTCCACTTCCAGCGCCTGACGTCATTCAACCAGCGGCTGGTAGGATATTGCTGGCGCAACCCTGCGAGCGTGGCCAGAGCGGCGTCGCGCTGCCCCGCCCGGTTTTGCGCATAAGCCTTCCAGTAGAGCGCCCCGTCGGCAGCGGTACCTTTGAGCGCGGCTGAATCGCTGAATGCGGTAATGGCTTCCTCCCATCGGCCCGCGTCGAGCGCGCTGCGTCCCTTGCGATAGGCCTTATCTTCTCCGTCCTGCTGCGCCAGCCGCTTGAGCCCGTCAAAATCCTGCGCGGGCAAGGCCGCTGCCAGAGCGGCCAGAATCAACATGCTGCGGATCATAATCGCTGTCCTTTGTAATGAATATTCGAGTTGAGAATGCGTACTTTAAACAACAAGCCTTCGTTGTCGATGCGCCTCTGCAGAGACTCCAATTCCGAAGCGGAGATCTCAGAGGGGCTGTGCGCGATATCAAGCAGCGCACGTTCGAGTTCGTCCAGGACGGCGGCATGGGAGGCGTCGCCCGAACGCACGGCGGCCTGGCGGAGCAAACGGTTTTCATCCAGCAGGTCCCGGGCGCTGGAACGCTCGTCGCTGAAATCAGTGGCTCCGGGTGCGGCGTTCACCAGTTCAGCCAGGAGAATTTCCGACCGGTCGAGATGATCGCCCATCGTGATGAGCAGAATTCTCTGGCGTGCCTGCGGCGCGATGCCGATGGTCTTCGGCTGTGTCAGCCGACCCGCCAGGAACGCCACTGCCAACAGGCTAGCCAGCACCGGAACGGCGGTCCACCAGCGCAGCCAGACGCGCCGTGGTTTTTCGAGTGGCAACCGCGGAAGAAGACGATTCCAAACCTCGGCCCCATAGTCAGCTCCGCGTTCCGGAACAGGTTCGGTGAGCAATTCGTCCAGCAGCGTCTTCAATTGCTGGAATGATGCCTGGCACTGCACGCACTCCGCCAAATGACGGCGCGACTCACCATACCTGCGAGCCTCGGGCTCTTCGTCGCGGTAATACGCTTGGGTAAGTTCTTCGTCGCTGAGGTGATTCATTTCGCGCCTCCCCAGGCCGGTTCCAGCGTGCAGCGGAGCTTTTGTACGGCTCGGAAGACGCTATGCTTCGCGGCACTGTTCCGGACCCCTAATACCTTCGCAATTTCGTCAATATTGCAGCCTTCGTAGTGGCGAAGAAGAAACGCGGTCCGCTCCGCTTCGGTGAGCTGTTCAAGCGCGCTGTCGAGCATCCCCGCCAGTTGTTTGCTGCGCGCCAGACGCTCGGGAGAAGGGTCGCGCGATTCTGCGGTGTCCAGCCCAGGCTGCCCTTCCCCTCGAACGCGCCGCGCCCGAATCAGGTCCAGCGAGCAATTCGCGGCAATCCGGTACAGCCAGGTTCCAAACGAGGCGCGCCCATCAAAGCGATGCAGTTGTTTAAAAGCGCGGAGGAACGTCTCCTGCACCATGTCCTCCGCGTCCTGTTCGTTGCCAGTCATACGATAAGCGAGACGGAAGACCGCGCGGCTGTGCCGCTCCACGAGGACACGAAAGGCGAGTTGATTCCCTTTGCGCGCCTCTTCGGCAGCCCCTTGATCGGTCCAATCCATCCGGCTGCTCTTTAGACTAAGCTACTGCTCCGCGGTTAGCCCCCGCATCCACACAGTATTGGATTCGGTGGTAGCGTGATGGCATGGTTTTTGACGTGCTGGTGATGGGAGCTGGTCCGGCAGGCTGCGCGGCCGCAATCCACGCCGCCGCCTGCGGCTTGCGCGTCGCCCTGATCGAAAAGGCGCGCTTCCCGCGCGACCTACCCGGAGAAGCCCTCCATCCCGACGTCAACCGCCTGTTTGCCGAATTGGGTGTCGCCAAGGCCATCTCAAAAGCCGGCTTCATAAGCAATCCAGGATGGACACTGAAGCGTTCGGGCGACCGCAGCTTCGTCCCGTTTATTGGGCAATCCGGCCTCCAGTTTGGGGTTCAGGCGTGGCGCTCGAAGTTGGACACCATTCTCCTGGCCCACGCGCGTCGGTCAGGCGCGACAGTGGTTCAGCCCGCCGCCAGCGGCAAGGTGCTTCTTGACGGCGACCGGGTCGCCGGAGTCGAGGTGGATGGCGAGCATTGGCATTGCCGCTATCTAGTGGATGCCTCAGGCTCTGCCCGCTGGCTTTCACGCAGTCTGCGGTTGCCCGTCAAAGATTTTTCCCCTAGTCTGGTGGCCCGCTACGCCTACTTTGATGGAAATTGCGAGTTGGGGGTCATCCCTGAATTTCGCGAACACCCCTGTGGATGGACCTGGCTGGCCCGGGTTCGCAAAGATCGCTGCCAATGCGTTCAGCTCGGGTTGTCGGGTGATGCGGGGCCAGTTCCTCCACCGCCCTTTGATTCGGACGTCCGCTTTCGCGGCGCCGACGTCACCTGGCGCCTGATGCCCGAATGTGCCGGAGCGGGGTACTATCTTTGCGGCGATGCCGCGGCGGTGCTGGACCCCGCAGCATCCAGCGGAGTTGAGCGGGCCTTGGCCAGCGGACTGAAGGCGGCGGATCTGATCGTCGAAGTTACGTTGAACCGCATGGATTCGCTCGCGGCAGCCAGGGTCTATCGACAGTGGTGCTCGAAACAGTTCGTCGAACATGCGCGGCAACTCGCGTCGCGCTACGCGGAACTGGAGGAACCGCCGGTTTGGCTTAAAAGCTTGGAGCGCAAGTTTGCCGAACTTAACGGGTTTCTATCGAATCCTCTTGCAAATGCCAAGAACTCGGCGATAACATCTTTGTGATGGTCGCGGGCTGTCATAGACCTACAGGAAGAGGGATCAACAATGGCAAAGAAAGCGCCGGCCAAAAAAGCGCCGGCTAAAAAAGCGACCACGAAGACAACGAATCTGGCCACCTTGACTAAAGCCGGCGTGGTTCCGGCTGACTACGCGCTTTTCACAGCGGCGGAAAAGCAGGCCATCGAGTCGCTGTCGGCGAGCGAAGTGACTGCGATTATCTCCACCAAGACAAAGCTGGGGCCGGGGTTCTTTCCTAAACACGCCACGCACGGAATGTTTTACTAAGTTCGAACGCGAATGATGGGCGCAGCAGCGACAGCGGGACGCCAGGCCACCAATAGTCAAATCATCAGGGCCAAGATCGACCTTTTCGGCCGGCGCCTGGGACACACGGCTCACCTATTCTGGACCCATCCGCAATTCCCGCGGCTCTACCGGGAATACATCTACCAAAGCCACTCCATCATTCGAGCCAGCGTGCCTCTGATGCAGGCCGCCGAACAGGCCTGCCAGTTGCCGGCACACGCCGGCGACCCCGCGCTGCAGGGCTTTGGACGCTACCTGCGGCACCACATTCCGGAGGAAACCGGCCATCACGAATGGATCCTTGACGACGGTGAAGCGATGGGGCTCGACCGTCAGGCGATTCTTCAACGGCTTCCGAAGGAAAGCGCGACCCAGTTGGTGGGAGTCCAATATTACTGGATTCATCACTACAGCCCCATTGCGCTGGCCGGATTCATAGCCACCATGGAAGGCGATCCGCCGCCGGCCGAATTCTTCAAGGAAGTGGCTGCCCGAAACAATCTTTCTCTCAAATGCTTCAGCAGTTTTATCTACCACGCCAAGATCGATCCGCAGCACAAACGCGATCTGGATGCGGTGCTGGATGCGCTGCCGTTGACGCCGGCCCAACTCGAGCTGATCGGCATCAGTTCGCTACGGACCATCCGCATGATGACCGGCATCATGGAAGATATTATTCAGTCTGGGCTGGAGTCCGGGCTATCTACTGAATCAGCGTGACGCGGTAATAATCCAGCGCCCGAAATCCCCTGTCTTCAAATGGCGTACGTGGCGGAACCCTGCGGCGCGTAGCATGTTGGAATACTCCTTAAATGTATAAACAGCACCTCGCACACTGGTGGCGAGTAAGGTGAGTGCGAAGGTGGCATCGGGAGAAGGCGACACGCGGTCCGCATTGAGGATCCAGTCGATGAGCGCGATGCGGCCGGCGGGCTTCAGAGCAGCGCGGGCCTTTCGAAAGAGCCGGATATTGGCGGCCTGGTCGAAATGATGCGCGAAGTTGGCGGCCAGCACCAAGTCGTACGGGCCGCCGAAGCCGGTTTTGAATGCGTCACCGGGAATGGGATGATAGCGCTTGGCCACACCAGCGCGGCGGGCGTTTGCGATCGCGATTTCCAAAACCTGCGGCGAATCGACCGCGAAGATTTGGGCAGAAGAATTTTGTGCCGCGATAGCGAGCCCGAATAATCCGTGGCCGGCCGCTAGATCCAGGACTTGAATCGGCCCGGCGGAACTCACTTTGAGCGCGGTAGCCGCAAACTCGGCTACCGGCCGGGCGAGCGGCGCCATAGAGCGGGCGTACTCCACCCAATCCAAATCCGCGGAACCCGCTCCCTGCTCGACGGTCTGGCGAAGGCGGCAGAACGCGGCCACTGTAGCGTCACTGGCAAAGAACTTCACTGCGGCGTCCCAAATAGGCCGGCGAGGCAGTTGTCAAATAGAGCCGCGAATTGAGCGTTAGGCTGTAGCGTGATCCTCGCTTCGATAGATGCCCTTGCACGGTCAGGTAGTCGCACAACGCCTGCAGACCGCGCTCGGAGGCGCGGGTGGCCACGGCCAACGCTCGGATGGTATTGGCGCCTTCGCCAATCCGCGTGAACAAGTCCATTTCAATCGCAGAGCGAAGAGCGAGCGAGCGCTCGAAGGCGCGGAACTCATCGAGCAACCAGTTGGGATTCGGCCCGGTCATCGTGGTCCTCCAGCTTCAGGGTCTTCAGAAGTCCCGCGAAGCGCGGATCGCCGCGCAGAGCGTCGAAGCTGGACGTCCATAGGAAGCTCAGCATGATCGGATCGCGGTGTTCGATGCTTTCCTCCGCCCAGCGGAACGCGGCGTCGCGATCGTCCAGGGCGGCGGCGATCAGGAAGGAATAGAACGCGCGCGATTGGCGGTTGTGTTCCAGCCCCAGCTCGGCGATGATCTCGCGTGCCGCGTCCACTCTGCCGGCGGCAGCATAGGCAGCGCCCAAGGCGCCCAATGTCATGCCCCAGCGCCCAGCGATATGAACTAGGCGTTCGGCCAACTCGACAGCCTCTGAAATGCGGCCTTGGCGAATGCGGAACCGCACCAGTATCCATTGGCCGCCCACAAAGTTGGGATCCAGCGCATTCACGCGGTCGAGGACCTGGGCTTCGGCTTCTTCCCGGTGCAAGCACTCCAGCGCAATAGCAAGATTCGCGAGGACGGCCGGCGTTAAGGGGTCAATCGCCAGTGCCCGATGTTGGCTTTCAACCGCCTCTTCGAAACGGCCGAGAGGCAAAAGCAAGTAAATCGTCTTGCTATGGTAGGCCCACAGCGAATGCGGATTTAGTTCCAGGGCGCGATCGAAATGGTATTCGGCTTTCACCCAATCGAAATCGTTTACGGCGTAGTAGGAAGCGAGGATATGATGCGCGTCGGAGTTGGACGGATCCAGGCGCAACGCTTCGCGGGCGGCCTCCACGGACCGTTGCATGGCTTGACGCGGGTCGGCCATCCCGACTACCATTTGGCCCCAATGATTCAAAGCAATGCCGACATGCGCCGCTGCGTATGCCGGGTCGATAGCGACGGCCCTTTCAAAGTGGGCCAGCGCTTTGGCTTGATCCGCTGGATCGAAGCGCAGAAAATGATAGCGCCCCTGCAGCACCGCTTCGTAGGCGGCGAAGTGTGTGGTGGGCGGTTTCACGAGTTGCTGCGGCGTCAGGCTGACTTTGAGCTCGTTCGCAATGGCGTTGGAGATCTCATCTTGAATGATGAAGACGTCGATCAGCTCGCGGTCGAAGCGTTTGGACCAAAGTTGCGCGCCATCGCTGCCGGAAATGAGCTGTGTATTGATGCGAATGCGATTGCCGGCGGTGCGGACGCTGCCTTCCAGCACGTGGTCCACTCCCAGCGTTTCGGCGATGCCGCGGATATCCTGCACCTTGTTCTTAAATGCGAACGAGGAAGTGCGGGCGATCACTTTCAGTCCGGAGACGCCAGAAAGCGCATTGATGATGTCCTCGGCCAGCCCCTCGCTGAAGTAATCGCTGTCGGAGCCGTCGCCGGTCATCACGAAGGGAAGTACCGCGATGGAAGGTTGTTTCTCGGTGAGGGAAGCGGTGGCCTTTTCAAGAACCGGCCGTAGCTCGCTCATGCTCTGGAACCGTTCGCCCGGGCTCTTCCGCAGACAGCGGGCCACCAGGCGCACTACCTCGGGAGAAGCTTCAAGCGGGGCGGGTTCGCTGTCACGGATGGCCGCCAGAACCGTATGCATGGTCTCGCCGGAGAATGGACGCCGGCCGGCAAGCAATTCATGGAGTACCACGCCGAAAGAGAAAATATCGGACCGCGCATCCACCATTTGTCCGGCCGCTTGTTCGGGTGACATATAGGCCGGCGTGCCACTCACATCGTTCGGTGTCAGCTGCACCGTGGCGACGTCATCCCCGAATTTGCGCGCGGCCGCGTCTGCATGGAGAGCCGTCGTCCGCACGGTCCTGGTTTCCATCGGTTCCCGCGCGGGCGCCGAGGCTAGCCTGGCCACGCCAAAATCGAGCAGCTTGAGACGGTCGCCGGTCACCAGAATATTGGCCGGCTTTAGATCGCAATGGATGATGCCGCGGTTATGCGCCGCATCCAACGCCGCCGCGATCTGCATCGCAAATTGCAGTGCCGTGGATTCGGGCAGCGGACCCTTCAAGGGAACGCCATCCACGTACTCCATCACCAAGTAGTTCGGGCCGACGTCGTGAATGGTGCAGATATTGGGATGATTCAGCGCAGCGATGGCGCGGACCTCGTGATCGAAACGCTCGATAAATTGCTCGGCCACAACTTTGATGGCGACATCGCGTCCCATGCGCGTGTCGGTGGCGCGATAGACCTCGCCCATGCCGCCCTTGCCGATGGATGCCACAAGCCGGTATGGACCGAGCCGGTCGCCTGGAGCCATCATAGGAGACCAGTGTAGCGCGTGAGGCTAAGGTTAGAGAGCGTTCACACGATTGTGAACGCGGCACGCATGAGTGCGTGCGCCACGGGATTTGGTTAGCATCCACACCAAAGGAGGGCTGCATGATTCCGCAAGAAAAGAGCGAGGCAGTGACTCGCGGTCTGCGCGAGGCTTTCGGAGTAACCGAGTTCGAGGACATTTCGAAGATTACGGGGGGGCATACCTCGTCGCTGGTCTTTCGGATCATCGTGCGCGGATCACCATACCTGTTGAAAATCATCACGCGTAAAGAAGATCCTACGCGCCACTACACAAGTATGAAAGCGGCGGCTGAAGCGGGCGTGGCGCCACGCGTCCGCTACACCAACATCGAAGACAATATTTCCATCACAGATTTTGTGCGAGCTGAACCCCTTCCGGTATCGGAGGCGCTGGTCCGGTTACCCGCCTTACTGCGGACGCTGCATTCACTACCTCCCTTTGGCAGAGCTCCTTTCAACACCTCATGCACGTTCCTGCTCACCAAAGGACCCGCGCTGGATGGATTCCTCCCGCAGTTTCAGGCTGCGAACATACTCCCGAAAGCCGAAAGCGACGAGTTCTTCGCACGGTACGCGGAACTGGCAGCGGTTTATCCGTATGACGATGCGGAGATGGTGTCGAGTCACAACGACGTGTTCAAACCGGACAATATCCTTTTCGACGGACAACGCGTACGGCTGGTGGACTGGGAAGCTGCTTTCCTGAACGATCGGTATGCCGACCTGGCGGTGGTTGCGAATCAGATAGTCACGAACGACGAGGAGGAAACGGCGTATCTCCTGGACTATTTTGGAGCCGCGCCCGATGAGTACCAACGAGCCCGATTCCATCTCATGCAGCAGATCGCTCACTTGTTCTACACCATGGTTTTCCTCTTCCAGGGTTCGTCGGTCAAGCCGATCGATTGGAGTGGAACCGCGCCCGACTTCGTGGACTTTAATCGGCGCATGTGGGCCGGGGGAGTCGACTTGACGGACAAAGACGTGAAGATCGTGTATGGCAGGGTTCAATGGGAACGGCTCTTGCAAAACGTGCGGCAAAAACGCTACAACGAAGCGCTCAAAATTGTTTCAGGCGCTACTCGGTAAGGGGCGCTGACGGCGCAAGCGGGCGGCGGCATGTGGAAGAGGACGTGTTCGATATGGCGCGACTCGTTGAGGCGCATCTGGCGTTGGGCATAGGCTTCGATTTCGTGTTTTGAAAAAACGAACCCATATTGAACTGGATCGTACGGGATGTCTTTGTGTTTATGGAGTTCCAAGAGAGCTGCGGCATCTTTGAGATCGCGTCGTTCGCGATCGGCGCGGTCGGCTTGGATTTCGCGCATGGTGCCCAAGGTTTTTTGGAACTGGCGCGAGAGCCGCTGGTAGTGCATGCCGAGGGTAGCTAGGGCGCGATGGGCGTCGACGATGTCGAAATCGATCGCGGCCTGATCGGTGGGTGGGTTGGCGGCGCGGTCGAGGAGGGCGGCTTCGAGCGCGGGGACGCGGTTGAGACGCCAGGCGGTGTCGGCGAGTTCCTGAGTCAGCTGCGTCTCGGTGGGAGTGGCTGGTTGATATTCATCGAAGAACTGGCGGGAATGAAGCTGGTAAGCGGCTGGGTCCTCGGTAGCGAGGACGGGAGAGCGGCTGGTGAGGCCGTGAGTGAGGGCGTTCTGAGAAGAACGCTGTTTGCCGGCTGCGGTGCGGGGTCCGGTGGAGTGGTTGGGGGTTGGGGATTTGGGATTGGGGATCGGGTTTGTCATATGGGAGCCTCCGGTGCGGTTTTAGCACGGGCGGGCGGCGATTCTACGCGCCGAGTGATGGATGTTGTTGGGTTGGCGGGGAGGATTGATGGGGGAGTGGCGTGATTGGTTGCCGGCTAATGTGGCGGTTCACATCCGCGTCGACCGCTCAAGGTGTTTTTCTGAGCTAGCCGTTTTCGACGCGCGCCTTTATATCCGAGTACGCCGTATCAATGAGCCTGCTTAGGGCTACGGCGTTTGTAGCCGTTCCCGGTCGCACTTTCACATGGCGCATGAACTTGCCCGTGCCCTGCAACAAGCGGGCCGGATCCGACAGCGATGCGCCGCGAAAGAACCCCACGTTGACGTGCGAGGTGAATACATTGACATAGCCGAAGGGCACATCTCCCAAACATGCAACCGGACAGCCGTCATGCAAAAGCTCCCGTACCTCGTCCCCGCACTTTCGCATCACCTCAAACCAATAATGCGCGATGGCTCCCAATTCACCTGCATGCTCTTTCATCCACGCATCGATGGCGGGATCCCGCTCGACAGCGCCGTTGAATCGCAGCAATTCCGTCGTCTTCACAGGTCTTGATTATCATCCAAAAAGTTCGACTGGTACTGCTCTGAACCCTGGTGACACGTTAGCAAACAACAGAAAGAAATCGCCGCGTCCCGGTGCTTTCCTACCTTTGTGATGGCACCCCGTTCACCTCTTGCCGTACGCCGTGAAAATGTAATCCTTGGCCGCCACTCTGGTATGGCACGTGAAGCCGCAACTGACGACGCCGGTCGCATCGGGCTTGAACGTGTCCGACGCGGGATCATAGTCAAACGCGGCGTATGCCCATCCCTTCGTGCTCGGGAACTTCTTGGTGTTCTTCTCGATAAGGAAAACGTCTTGTAAGACGTCCGGTATCCTCACGGAAAAAGGGGATTCCGTGCTCTTTTTCGGTTTCCACTCGATTTTCGCAATCTTGGAGCCATCGGGGAAAGGCTTGCCGTTGCCAGGAACGCCGGCCCGGTAGGCGTCGATCATGATGGGATTGGCCACCATCGCCTTCAGCAGATCGTCAGTCTGACTGACGGCGACGACCTGCCAGTTTTCGTACCCTCTGAAGTCAGAGAATGCGAGCCCATTGGGCACGCTTAGTGTGTACTTGTCCTGCGCGGAAAAACCCCTGCTACCCAGGACCGCGAGCGCTATGCCAAGCGCGGCTCTTGAAACGACTCGTAACAACATAGTGGAACAGTTATACCACCTCAAGAGGATTGATACCCCCCGCTCATGCATGGGTTAGCTGCTAGCTGGCTGCCGCCGCCAGCCCTTGAGGGAAGGTGAAAAAGTTAAAGTAGACGTTGTCCAGTCTTGGCCACAGCGCGAACCACGCAGGTGGCGTGGCGTTTTCTAGAGGGCGGGGCGAATTTGAAATATTTGGCCCCCGAGCGCTACACGAAAGAAATTCGCGGCGCCCACTTTGGAAGAGAAGCGGCGAAGTGAAGCGCAGTCAAGGACTTCCGGCGAAGTAACTTTTTGCATTTCGAGACTTTTTACCCGAGGATTATAGATGCAATTCAGCTACGATAACATCCTCGCCATGAAGGATCACTCCGTGTCTGCGCCTCCTGTTGCGGCCCAGCTGGTTCACGCGGAAGGTCCGCAGGCAACGAGCGGTGCGGAGCCGCGGTAGGATCTCATGGTCCGCCGGACGGCATTGTCGATTGGGCTGGTGGCGGCGTTCATCGCGGTCCTCTGGATCTCCTGGACGTGGGTTAGGCCTCTGATCACGCGGCCTCAGGTCTCGAATCGTGCGCGCTTCGTTTCGTCCGCCGACGTCCCCACGAAAAATCTGGTCGCGACACTGTGGGTGGACTCGGTGAAGCTCTACGAGGACCAACAACTGCAGGTTGACCTCACGCTGGACAACCACAGCGACAAGAACGCCGAGGGACTGTCGGTGCAATTTCGGGCGCCGGAGTTCGAGCGAGCCGGGGACTGCTGGCAGAGTGACCGCCCGGCATGTCTCGACGATAGCAGTGCGCCCGCAACTCTTCCGCTGCTTCACGGGGGCGAATCGGTTCATCTCCACGCCGCGCTGAAGCCGAAACATACGGGACGCTTCGGGTTACTCGCGATTTACCGTTGGACGGAAACCGCGTCCGGACCCAAGAAGACACCCGGGCAGACGTTTACGCGCGCGGTGAGTTTGGAACCGATCGAGGTGACCACGTACGGGCAAGAGATGACCGACAAAATCGTTGGGGTGCTGGCGCTGCCGTTGTCCCTGGCGGTCGTCGGCGGGCTGTGGGCATTGTTGAACAAGCTCCGCGACGATCACCGGCGTGAGATCGAAAAGGAACGCGAGAGAGAGTTCGAAGTCTGGAAGGAGGAGTTGGCTCGCGTGTTCGAATACACGCAGCAGCACTATCTTCATATTTCACGAAGTATTCTGGGGATGCAGACTGCGTCGACCAAGGCTGCGACGGATTCTATTTACCGCGAACGAATTGTCTTCCACCTCGCGATGCTGTGGATTCACCCGCGCGACTTGCGCGAACGAAGGGGTGGGTGGTTTTTCAGCGACAAGGCCGGGGAGGACGTTCTGGCAGCGGGGTGGATTTTGGCGCTGAACCAGATCGTGGCGAAGCTCGATTCCAAGTACCTGGATCAACTGGCGGATGCGATCAAGAAACCGGTGAGCCTTGGAAAATTCCGTGGCTACTTCGTAGCGACGCATCCGTTGCATGCGATGTTCAGCACGGCGGAAAAGGAATGCCTCGATTGGTTCGACGGTGAGGCCCCCCATAACGATAACGGCGACTCCTTTAGACGTTGCATGTCGGTGCTCAAAGTCATGCGGATCGCAATGCGTTTTGAATGGGACCGTCCGTTCTCTAAGTACTGGTATGCCCGGAAACCAGAAATGAAACTAGACGAGTATCGGAAACTTTTGGAGAAGGAGAATCTGCCAGTCATGACTGAGGGCGACAGCGAGGGGACCAAGGCGCTTGCGGAGTTCAGAGAGAAGGCCGAGGCTTATGCCGCCTCCGTCGAGGAATACCTGCAGGAAGCTTAGTCTCCGTAGGGGGGGGGCGCCTCCGCGCAGGGCGATTGAATCCGGCGTGAGAGTATGCTAACGCGGAGACGTAATGGTTAAAGACACTGAAGTCGTCTAACTCATTCGCTCGTGGCGCTTCCAGCTGATCCCGCGGGCCTGACCGCAGTGGCTCAAAATGGACTTCTTGCGGGATAGTTGCCGTCGGATGGAACCAGCACCGCAAACTAATGTAGCGCGGAGAACCAACATCCGCTGCTGACGACGCGGCTTACTTAGAGCATTACCTTCGCTAGCTGTCCCAGCCCCTGAGGAAAGTTGAAAAAGTTGTTCGGATCGTAGGCTTTCTTGACTTGCAGCAGGCGAGGAAGATTACCGCCGAAGTAAGCCTTGCCGAAATCTTCGAGCTCGCGGTTGGGATAGTTCTGGTAGGACTGGCCGTTCGATAGCGGGTGAACAACGCGGTCGAATTCGCTCACGAACGAATGGGCATCTTTGCGCGAGTCTTCGATTAACCAGAAGGAAAACAGGAACACATCCATGCAAGCAGTGCGATGCCAGAAGGCGGTGGCGTCGGGCGCGACGGCGTTGATGGCGCCCCCGTAGGCTTCGAAGCCGATAAAGTTGTCCATGTTCGGGGATGCTCTATAGAGATCGATAATCTGCCGGCATTCCTCACCCGTGAGCTGGCGCGCCACGATATGCGACTTGGCAAGTGACCGGACCGAGGCTGGCACCTCCGGTGGAAGTTGGGTGGGATACGTAAGCAGATAGGCGTTCAACTCGCGGTAGGTCCCGGGGCGCCAAATGTCGCGGTATTGATTCACGTCCGGCATCAACTTGAGCAGCGGTTGGAGCGCTTGCCGGCAATCAGCTTCCGAGCCGTTAAACATCCCTCGAACCAAAAAATAAGGTGCCAGTGTCTGATTGTCCGGCCCCAGCGTATAACCCAGCATGGCCTCCTGGCCGAGATTCGGCGGGGCAGCGTTACCGGTAAAATTCGCCTGCCAAGTCTGCAGGGCAATGCTCGCGGCCGCAGCCTGTTCGGCGGTTTCGATCGGCCACTTGAAACCGAAGCCCCATACTGTCGCCATCTCCTGCAATCGATATTCGATTTCCAGCAGCACGCCAAAGTTGTTGCCGGTGCCGCCGCGAATAGCCCAGTACAGGTCCGCGTTCTCCGTCGCATTCGCCCGCACAATGCGGCCGTCCGCGAGCGCCATTCGGCAACCCAGCACCTGGTCGCAATTCATTCCGAACATCAGTGAGGTGAAGCCGTATCCGCCGCCTTGCATGTAGCCTGCTACCCCCACGGTTTCGCAGCCGCCTCCCGGCATGTGGAGTCCGTACAGCTCAAGCTCGGCGTTGATTTGGGCGAAATTGGCTCCCGATCCTACCCACGCGATCCGAGTATCCGGATCCACGCGCACGTAATTAATCCCGCTAACATCGATGACCATGTGGTCGTTCACTGAATAACCCGCCGTGCTGTGCCCGCCCGACCGGCAGACCGGCTGCAAACCAACTGCCTTGGCGAAGCGGATGCAACAGAGCACGTCGGCGAAGCCCGAGCAGTAGACGATGATTTGCGGAAAGTGCTGGAACGCGTTCATGAACGTGGTGCGGTTCGCCGCGTAGGTCGGATCCTGGGGCAGGACGATGTGGCCAACCAGTTCCTTACGCAGCTGCATCACCTGCTCGTCCGTGAACTTCAAGTGGCCGGAGCGCGCCAGAGAAAAACTGGTCACTTCGTGCCAACGAAGCATCCGCCGCATGGTCTTATCCCTCCAGGATTCCAGACGAGTATAGCTCTGTTTGTCTTGATTACGGGTGTTGCTTACCTGGCGCCCTTGAGCTGTGAATACACCATGCTGACGAATCGATCGGCGCTGGTTCCCGCGCCGGCCGGCAACAAACCCCCTGGAACTTTCGCGTCATAAGGAGCCGTCACTTTCGCGGCCAGGACTTCCTGTTCGCTCTTGCCCTCGCTTATCATCTGCCGCACCTTAGCCTGTACGCTGAGGATCATGTCGCGGTAGGGAACGATGTCGGTTCGGTTGATGATGCTGCCGTGGCCGGGGATAAGCCGCGTGTTCGGACCGGCCAGCTTCATGGTGGCATCCAGCGCTTCCAACGCGCCTTTCAACGTGCCGCCGTTGTTGGTGTCGATGAAGGGATAGCCGTAATTCCGATAGAAGTCGCCGATCATGATAGCGTCGGCATTCTCAAATCGGATCATCGTATCGCCGCCGGTATGGGCCGCACGAACCGGAATCAGGTCGACGATTTCGCCGTTCAATCGAAGTTTCACGGGATCGCCCATCCCATAGGTCACAACAGGAAGACGGGCCGGGTCCCTGGCAGGAGCAGCGTTAGCCGCCGAGGAAGCCGGACGGGACATCTCCTCGCGCAGCTCTTCCCGCGCGAACAGCAACGCGCCCATCTTCACGAAGTTCGCATTGCCGCCAGTGTGATCGATATGCAAGTGCGTATTGACCAGGAAACGAATCGGCTGGGAGCTGATTTGTCTGATCGCAGCCACCACCTTGTCCGTTATTTGTGCGTACTGGGCATCCACCATGAAGATGCCATCCGGGCCGGCGAGCACGCCGATCCGTCCACCGGCCGCGTCCTGATGTCCAGGATCAGCTCCGCCCGAACCGCTGAGCAGGTAAAGATTCGGGGCGATTTTTTCCGTCAGGATTTCGATCTTGGCGTAGTCGATTCCCTGCCCCTGAGCCCAGATGCTCAAGGAAAAGCCGACGGTGGCAGATGCTGCGAGGAAAGACTGCGTTGCGAGTTTCATTGGCTACACCTCTTCTCTTACTTGCCTACCAGATGATCGTAGTCTTTTTCATTTTCATCACAGACATACTCAATCAGCTCCGTGTCGGTCATTGTCAATTGCAGATTCACGCTCCACGGTTTGGTGTAGGCCTTGGGATCGTCGATGGTGAGCTGAAGGTCGATGTGCCCAAAATCTCGGCGCCGGAATCGTTCCGTCAGACGCATGGATTCGGTTCCAGGATGGCCGCTGTTGTCGAGCCAGGTGTTCTCGACAAAACCCTTCGAGTCCACCACCAGCGTGTCGCCGTCCCAATGGCCGATCGAATATCCCATCCAGGATGGATTGGGGTCTTTGGGCAGCGCACGGCCGTCCATAAAGATTTGACGATAGCTGTGCAGCGCCTCGTACAGAATTACGATCGGTCCGTTGGTGTTGAGTATTTTGAAGGGATAGGGCACCACGTCTTCCCTAGGGACGCCCGACAAAACGCAGCGGCCTTGTGGATCCTCTTTGCCCTCCGTAGCCACCCGGTGCTTGTACAATGCCTCAGCCCAAGGCTGGAAAGTGACATCACCGGGCTTCAAATCCTTCGTGATATTCACGGTGTAACCCCCACCCGTCATCCAGGTTCCCGAGAGGTCGGGCTTGCCGTCCGGCGTCTTGGGCGCTGGCGCGGCGAGATTCGGCTTACCATTCGGTAGCCGAGGAATTCCCGGAGTCGGATAATTCAGCCACTGTGCTGAAACAGGCGCGCATATTAGACACACAATGATCGCGCTGCGCATTCTTGACCCCCTTCGCTTTCTCATCGGCTGCGCCTAGCGAGTCGCCGCCTGTGCCGTAAGCGTGGCATCATATACGATCCTGCCTCCCAGCATCGTCATCAGCGGTTTGATGCTTCTGATCTGGTCCGCTGGAACGGTGAGGTAGTCGCGATCGAGCACCAGCAGGTCCGCCAGCTTGCCCGGCTGAATGGAACCCAGATTGTTTTCCTGGAAAATCAGATATGCATTCTTGCGGGTGTGCGCGATCAAGGCGTCCTCCCGGCCGATGGTCTGCCGATTGACCTTGGCGCCCCCCGCCATCTTGCCGGTAACCGCAAAATACAAGGTCGTGAACGGCAGGTATTGGTTGGCCGCGGTCCCGTCGGTTCCCAAGCCCCATTGGATGCCGCTGTTCTGGATGGTGCTGAGCGGAGGCATATCGTAGGCGCCGTCTCCGAACTCTTCGTGCATGATCGCTCCGTTGATGACAGCCCAGGGATGCACGGCGGCGTACATTCCCAGCTTCTTCATTCGCTCGAGCTGCGGTGCGTTGATCTGATTCACGTGGGCCAGAGTCCAGCGCAGGCCCTTGATGGGATGTTCTTTGTTGACTGCTTCGATCTGATCGAGGAATGCATCAATGGTGTCGTGCAACTCCGCGTGCACGTGCAGGGGCAGGCCGGCCTTGGCAATCTCCATGGCCATGCGGCGCCACTGCTGGAGCTGATCGGGGGTTGGATCGGACTTGAGGGCGAACATGGGATCATGCAACGGCTGGTAGACGCTTTCCCCAAAAAAGATATTGTCGATATAGCTGTCGCCCTGAAACAGTTTGATCCGGGGAATTTGCTCCACGGCCTTGTCCACCTGTTCCGGAGTGCCACCCGCCAGACCGTCGATACAAAAGATCCGGACCTTGAGCTGGCCCTGCTGCTTCCACTTTTGAAAGATATCCAAAACATCGGCGTTGCAACCAGGCACGCCGAATGAGGTAAGGCCTGCGCGATTCATGTCTTGGACCAAGGCTCGGCTGCTGGCCTCAAGCTGTTCCGGCGCAACCTTCGGAAGTCGATTGGCAACGGCGCGAGTGCCTGGAATGTCCCCCCGGATCACCCCAGTGGGCCTTCCGCGAGCGTCGCGCATAACCGAACCTTTTACGAAGCCCTGGGGGTCGGGCGCGTTCTCTTCAATCCCCAAAGCGTGCAAGGCTTGGCTGTTCAGAAAGACTTGATAGTAGGATTCCTGGAGCGATACGGGATTATCCGGTGCGATCTGATCCAATTCCTCGCGCGTAAACGGTTTGGGATCGTCAGAGAACTGTTGATGCGCCCAGCCGCCGATGTTATAGATCCATTCGCCGGGCCCTGCCGCCTTCGCTCGGACTCGCAGCATTTCGATGGCCTGTTTGCGCGATTCCACGCCGTCGAAACGGAGTTCCCGCAGCCAAGTGGTTCCGGCGCGCAGAAGATGGATGTGGTTGTCGATCAACCCGGGAATAACGGCCCTGCCCATGAGGTCGATCCTTCGAGTGTTCGTGCCCGCAAGCCGAGCCATTTCCTGGTTGGTGCCGACCGCGACGATGCGATCGCCTTTGATCGCCACCGCCTGTGCGATCGTGAAGCGATCATCGACGGTGATGATTTTCCCGTTGGAGAGGATCAGATCCGGCGCCGGCTGCTGCGCTTGCAGCAACCCCGCGACCGCGATCAGCAGAAGAAGGCGCATTTGGGTATCTGGTAGATTATGACGCGGACCGGCATTCGCCGCCAGCCCACAGTTGGATCGGGATGCTAACCACGCCGCCGCGGGGACGTATTATTAGCTATGGAATCCCTCGTCAAGGACCTGCGGTTCGGGCTTCGACAGCTTCGTTTGAACCCGACCTTTACTATTGTCTCGGTGCTTTCCCTGGCTCTGGGCATCGGCGCCAACACTGCCATTTTTCAATTGATCGACGCGGTGCGGCTGCGGACGCTGCCGGTTGAAAAACCGGAGGAACTAGCGTACATCGACTTCGCCAAGGGATCGCATAAATCGGGCAGGTTCAACTCGCGCAGCGCGCGGCTCACGTATGCGCAGTGGCAACAGATTCATGAGCGCCCGCAAGCGTTCAGCGGGACGCTGGCCTGGAGCGCCGACTCAGTTCAATCTGGCGCCAGGAGGCGAGGTACGCTTCGCCGAAGGATTGTATGTCAGTGGAGATTTTTTCTCCCTGCTCGGCGTCTCCACCGTGCTGGGGCGCACCCTAACTGCACAAGACGATCGGGCTGGGTGCGGTTCGCCTGGCGCGGTGATCAGCTATTCTTTCTGGCAACGCGAATTCGGCGGCAACCCAGGCGTGCTTGGCCAAAGCGTCAGGCTGGACGGGAGACCCTTCACGATCTTGGGTGTTACTCCCGCCGGCTTCTTTAGCGTCGAGGTCGGCCATCGTTATGACGTGGCGCTGCCGCTATGCGCCGACCCTCTGTTTTCCGAAGATGGTCTGGGCCGCATCCCCGATCGGCATTTCTGGTGGCTATCCGCGATGGGGCGGTTGAAGCCGGGTTGGACCATCCAGCGCGCCAATGCGGAGTTGCAGACGCTCTCTCCGCGCATTATGGAGGCGACGCTCCCGCCCATGTATCGGCCGGACGACGCGAAGCAGTACCTGGCGAATAAGCTCGCCGTCACGGCGGGAGGGACCGGCGTTTCGGAGTTGCGCCAGGATTACGAGAATCCGCTGTGGATACTGTTGGCGACAACCGGCCTGGTGCTGCTGATCGCGTGCGCCAATCTGGCGAACCTGCTGTTGGCGCGCGCCAGCGTTCGGGAACGGGAGATTGCCGTGCGGCAGGCCATTGGAGCGTCGCGAGGCAGGCTGATAGCGCAACTGCTATCGGAGAGTATGCTGCTGGCGCTGTTCGGCACCGCCCTCGGAGCACTATTGGCCCAAGCATTGAGCCGAGCGCTGGTGGCATTTCTCACCACACCCGGGAATTCTTTGTTCGTGGGATTGCACTTGGACCTGCGGGTGCTCGGTTTCATGGCGGCGGTTGCGGTCTTAACTTGCCTGCTGTTCGGCTTGGCTCCCGCGATCCGGGCAACTAGCATCGCCCCCGCATCGGCGATACGCTCAGGCGGCCGTGGGCTTACCACGGGACGCGACCGCTTCAGTTTGCGGCGAGCCCTAGTGGTGGCGCAGATCTCGCTTTCGCTGGTGTTGCTGGTGGGCGCGTTCCTGTTCGTGCGCAGCCTTCAAAAGTTGCTCGACGTCCAGCCGGGATTCCGCCCCGAAGGCATCGTGGCGGTCGACTTGGATCTTCGTCCCGGTCACTATTCCAAGGACCGGCTGCCGGAGGTTTACCGCGATATTCTTGAGCGGTTGCGCGTCCGCACGGGGGCTGCTTCCGCCGCGCAAGTGGGATGGACGCCCGTGAGCGGCGACGGCTGGAACGAGAACACTTGGGCGGACGGATCCTCCGCGGCACATCAGGACTGTATGTACAACCGCGCGGGGCCAGGCTACTTCAAAACCATGGACACAGCGTTCCTTGCCGGGCGCGATTTTGATGACCGCGATGATCGCAAGGCGCCCAAAGTGGCGATCGTTAATGAAGTGTTTGCGCAGCGCGTCTTCAGCGGTGGAAACCCAGTGGGTCGTTCGTTTCGCGTCCAGGGTCCTGCAGGCAAGCCCGATCCCATCTACCAGGTAGTGGGGCTGGTGCGGAACACGAAGTATTACGAGCTGCGCGAGGATTTCAAGCCAATCGGTTTTGTGCCGGTCGCGCAGGACGACGATGCCGGCGCCGGAGCCACTTATGTTCTGCGAACGAACGCGCCTGTGGGTGGAATTCTGCGGGCAGCGACCGCGGCGGTGGCCGAAGTGAATCCGGGAATCGGGATTCAGTTCACGGTCCTGACCACGCAGCTGAAAGAATCGTTGACGCGCGAACGGCTCATGGCGGCGCTGGCCGGGGCATTCGGAATACTGGCCGGCTCGCTGGCTGTGTTGGGGCTCTACGGCGTGATTGCATACATGGTGGCGCGGCGGCGTAACGAGATCGGCGTACGCATCGCGCTGGGGGCTGGCCGAGGACGCGTGATTGGTCTGGTGCTGAAGGAGGCCGCTGTATTGCTCGCCATTGGACTGGCCGTGGGGGTGGGGCTTGCACTCTGGGCTACCAGGGCGGCAACCGCGATGCTCTACGATTTGAAGCCGTACGATCCGGTAACACTCGGGGCAGCTGTCGCAGTCCTGGCGATAGTGGCATTAGTGGCGAGCTACGCCCCGGCGTACCGCGCATCGCGGCTCGATCCAATGGAGGCACTACGGGAAGAGTAGGCGCATAGGTTCCAACCCATGTAACCTGAACGCATGAGCCGGCCAATCAGTCAACCCAACCTGATCGAACTGTGGGAAGAGCACACCAAGCACGAATTCGGCACCCGCGACACCGACGCCACCATCGCCACTATGGTGGACGACGCCTACGTGAATCACATTCCCGTTATGACCGGTGGTTATGGAAAGGCCGCTCTGCATCGTTTCTACTCCCAGGACTTCATCTCGAAGATGCCCCCGGACACGGCGCTGAAACCCATTTCGCGCACCGTCGGCACAGATCAGCTGGTGGACGAAATGATCTTCTCCTTTACCCACACCCAGGAGATGCCTTGGATGCTGCCTGGTGTCGCCCCCACCAACAAACGCGTCGAGATACCGCTAGTCGCCATCGTCCATTTCCGCGATGGCAAGCTCGCCCATGAGCACATCTACTGGGATCAGGCTTCGGTCCTGAAGCAGATTGGTTTGCTCACCGATGACTCGCTGCCCGTCTACGGTTCGGAAACGGCACGCAAGGTGGAGGCGGGCAAGCTGGGTTAGCTGACCCGCCATCGACGAAACGCGAAATAAACCGGGACCCCAATCAGGACAATCACCAGGCCGGGAAAAGTCGTCGCCGGACGATACACAAAAAGCATCGCCAGGATCACAGCGGCGCTCAAGATATAAAGCGCCGGCACCACAGGATAGCCCCAAGTGCGATAGGGCCGCTCGGCTTCCGGGCGAAGACGCCGCAGGCGGAACACTGCCGCGATGGTCAGGATGTAGAAAATCAGATCGGCGGAGACCACGTAGTCCAGCAGATTGCTGTAGAGATTGCCAAAGGCGCGAGTGGACGGATCGTAGGTGCGGACCAGAACCAGAAAAGCCGCCCATGCGCCTTGCATCATGAGCGATGCGCCAGGTACGTGGGCTCGGTTAAGCCAGCCGGCGCGCCGGAAGAACAGGCCATCGCGCGCCATGGCGAAGTAAGCCCGCGCGCCGGACAAGAGCAAGCCGTTCATGCAGCCGAAGGCGGAGATCATGATGACAATCGCCATCAACGCCGCGCCGATGGATGGAAACACCGCTTCGAGCATCGCGCCGGCCACGCGATCCGAAGGCGCGTGCTGAATTTTGTCCAGCGGCAGGACTGCGACGTAGGCAAAGTTCGCGCCGACATACAGGGCGATCACGATGAACATGCCGAAGGCCAGCGAAAGCGGCACGTTGCGGCGCGGGTTCTTCACCTCGCCCGCGGTGAACGTGATGTTGTTCCAGCCATCGGCCGAAAACAGCGAGCCAACCTGGGCGATGCAGAAGGCTGCAACCAACCCGAACACGGTGTCCGGCGTGAGCCCGGGCGCGACCGGCGTGTAACCCTGGGGCTGCCAGAGATTAGTGAAATTCGACTTCGCCGCCGCGCTCCATCCCACAACTCCCACCACGATTACCCCGAGCAAAGCAGCGAGCTTGGCGGAGGTGAACGTGTTTTGAACCAGCTTCCCGTAGTTGATCCCGCGCGCGTTACTCCAGGTCAGCAGCGCGATGATCGATGACGCCGATCAATTGGGCCGTGGAAAGCGAAACCGCGTAGTTGCTGGTGACATGGATGGGAGGAATCAGGTACGCGTTCTCGGAGATGCGCGGCCATAGAATGCCCAGATAGCGAGCGAATCCCACGCCCACCGCGGCGACGGTTCCGGTCTGGATCACCATGAATAAAGTCCAGCCGTACAAGAATCCGCACAAGGGCGACCAAGCCTCGCGCAGATAAACGTACTGGCCTCCGGCACGCGGCATCATCGCCGCCAACTCGCCATAGGACAAGGCCGCGGCGATGGTCAACAAACCAGTAATGACCCAGGACGCGAGCAGCCATCCGACGCTGCCCACCTGGCCGCGCCATGTCGGCTGAAACGATGAAGATGCCGGCTCCGATCATGGAACCGGCCACGATCATGGTGGAATCGAAGAGGCCCAGGCTTTGTTGGAGACCGGCGCTGTTCATGCGAATCAGATCAGTCCAACTCGCTTAACGCGCGGCCCAGCGCTTCCACCAATCCATCCAGTTCGGCCTCAGTCATGGGCGTCGATAAGCAGCCAAAAATCCCGCGCGGCGAAAGGATGAAGCCGTACTCCAGCAGCTTATGGCACAGGTCGCCGTAGATCGGATTGGTTCGCGAGAAGCCGTGCAGCGATCGGAAGTCGATCAGTTCATCGGCGGTGAGATGCGCAAGAAACATGGATCCCGCGCCGCATACCTGAGCGGGTCTCCCGGTATCGCGAAACAGACGCCGCAGGCGATCGCGAACATATTCGCCCAGAGCATTCAGCCGGTCAAATGCTTCCGGCGTCATCTGCCGCATGGTTTCGAGACCGGCCACGATGGTCACCGGATTCGCATTGAAGGTTCCACCATGATGCACCTTGAGCGCGCCGGTATGATCGAAGACCGACATCACGCGCCGCGATCCTGCCACGGCGCCAACCGGAAATCCCCCGCCGATAATCTTTCCGAAAGTCGCCAGATCCGGCGTGATGCCGTGGGCGTGGCAAGCGCCATGATAGTCGAGACGGAAATTCAGCACCTCGTCGGCGATCAGAACGAATTCCGTGACGCGCGGTCTCTTCGCGCAGCCATGCAAGAAATCCCGGGCGCGGCGCAATCATCCCGATTCCGAGCGGCATCGGATCGACCAGCACGGCGGCCAGTTCGTTCTTGTTCTGCTCGATTAGCTTGCGGCAGGCCTCCGGCCGGTTCCACGGCAACACAACCACGTCGCGCGCCACGCTCTGGGGCGTGCCGGGCTCGGTGATAGACGCTGGCGCATCGGCTTCGCCCCAATCGTCGGGCGTAGGACCTTCGCTGACTTCCGCGTAGTCGTACATTCCGTGATACGCGCCTTCGAACTTCGCGATCTTGTGGTCTTCCGGTAAAGGCTCGCGCCGCTTTGATCGCCAGCATCACGGCCTCGCTGCCGGAATTGCAGAAGCGGATCTGCTCCGCATATGCGACGCGTCCGGTGAGCAACTCGGCCAGCTCCACTTCTTCCGGCGTGGGCATGGTGAAGGCGGTTCCCAGCGCGGCTCGGCGCTGGACTGCCTCGGTCACCTGGGGATGAGCGTGCCCCAGAATCAGCGACGTGTAGTTGTTCAGGAAATCGACGCGCTCTTCGCCCTCGACGTCGGTGATGCGGCAACCGCTGCCGCTGCGCGCATAAATCGGATAAGGGGCCAGCGCGACGGAGTGCCGCGTGTTGCCGCCAGGCATGACACGGGATGCCCGTTCATAAAGCTCGTCGCGATAATGCGCCAGGCTCTCGGTATTTCGCGAGGGAAATTCATGAACCAGATCAACCTCCCGCCTGCCGCAGCTCCGCCAGCATGCGGCGAAGCGCGTTCTCGATTCGCGCCGTTTCTTCGGCCACTCGCGCCGGATCTTTCAACCGAATGGCTTCCGCCAATCCCGGCAACGGCTGGCCATCATACAGCGAGTAAATGTTCCAGCCGTAGATCACATGCCGATACCAATGCTCGGCCGGAGCTGCCGCTTTCATCGAGCAAATCTTGCTCCAGGTGCGTGAGCTGATCGTTCAGAGAGGCGGTGGATGGATCCGGCCAGCGTCCGCTTTCCACATTTTCATCGATGCGCTGTTCGAGCGCTTCGCGAGCGTGTCGCGATCTCCGCCGCCAGGGCCTTCGAGTTCCAGATTGAGTTTCACAAACTGATGGCCTTCATCGTCGACGGCCCATGTGCCCGCGTCGTCGAGAAAGTCGGAGATTTTGTGCGCGTAATGCGAGTAGCGATAGGGAAGCACGGCGGAGTCCGCCAGCCGCATCACGGTGACGCCGAAGACCTGCGCGAGCGTCCGCGCTACGTGAAAGCCAGGATCGCTGAAATGCTCCACGTAATATCGCGAGTCGTAGTTGGAGTGATAAGTGCCGTAGCTGCCGTCAAAATCATACTGCACCGATAATGTCGGCAGGCCCAAATAATCCTGGAAGGCCACGAAATCGGCGCCGCTGCCAAGAGCCGCCAATTCGACTTCGAAATCCTTGGGACCTTACGCTTCGCTCGGCGACTGCTTCTGCCAGGTCGCGCGCCATCGTCATAGACCGTGCCGTGCCCGCTGAGCGCCGGAACATCTTTGGTCACCTGGACCAAGAAATCGCGCAAGGACGGCGTTCCACCGCCGAAGAAGTGGCCTTGCATGAACAGATCGGTGTTGATGTAGGCCACCGCCTTCTGGCGCAGCTCGTGTTCGAAAGCTTCGGCGTACTCGGTGGACCCAACCAGTCCGGGCTCTTCGGCATCCCAGAAAGCGAAGACGATGGAACGGTCGGGAGTCCAGCCTTGTTTCGCCAATGCCGCAAGCGACCGCGCTGTTTCGAAGACAGCCGACGTCCCGCTTCCCGGGTCCATTCCGCCAAACGTCCAGGCATCATGATGCGTGCCGAGCACCACCCAGCGGTCTGGATTTCTTCCCGGCAGCTCGCGCGACGATGTCGCGGATGGGGCGCCGGCTCGCGTCCATCTGCACATTCAGCTGGACCACCGCGGGTCCCGCGCCCAGGCGATACGCAAATGGCAGACCGCCCTGGAAACCGGAGGGCACACCGGGTCCGCGCAACTGGCCGAGGATCTTGGCTGCCTCTTTGTACGAAAGAACAATGGCGGGAATTCGAGGAAGCGTCGGCGCGGTGGCTGGATCCAGCACTTTCGAATCGGCGCGCGCCCCCACGCCCGGCGATAGCGGATCGCCATGCCAAAACCAACTGTATTTTCCGTTGCCGTCCTGGGACTGGAAATCGGCGCGCCACGGGCCTTCGGGCCAGGTCAGTCCTTTGGCATAGCCATCGTCGGCGGGATCGCTGATAGATAATGATGGCCGCGGCGCCGTGCTCCTGCGCGGTGTGGATCTTTACTGCCCGATGGCTCCGGGCATAGCGAGCCATCACGATCTTGCCTCGGACATCGACTGCCGGCGGCTTCCACCTTTGCATAGTCGGGCGGCAATCCATAATTCACGTAGACCACCGGCGCTTGAACCTCGCCCGAAGCCGAATACGCTACGAACGCCGGGACTAACTCCGGATTCGCGGAGTCCGGGTCCAGTGCATTCGCGGGTTCGCGCACGTTCAGCGGCTCCTTCGTTGGCTCGATGAGTTCGACGCTGATGGACCGCGGCGTGGAGAGATACACCTGAAACTCGTGAACCTCGGTCTGGAGGCCGGCGCTTTCGAGGCCTTGGCGAATGGTCTCGGCGACGGCCATGGAGGCCGGCGTACCCGCCATGTGCGGCCGTTTGGTGATGGTCTGATGGAATTGGGAGATGGATTCGATGGAGAGCTGGGCGGTGTATTTCGCCTCCGCTGCGCGTTCCTGAACGATCGTTCGGCTCGAAAAACCAAGACGCGCGTCGGGACTTGCTGCGTAGACGGATTGCTGCGATTGCCATCCGCAGCCTGTCGTCAATGCGAACCCGAGCGCGGAACAAACAACAACCCAGAGGCGAAACCCCATCACTTCGAAGTTTTGTCCAGACAGATATCCTCGGCCAGCTTCTCGCCTGGGCGGAACGAGAGACTGCTGCTGAATGTCCATGATCGAGTATACGCGCCGGGATCGTCGATAATGACGTCGTACTTCATCGTCAGCGGATCGGTCCGCTTATACCTTTCGATCACGTGCAACTGTTCAGTGTGAGGATGCCCGGCGTCGTCCAGCCACGTCCGGTCATTGAAGCCGACGGAATCCACCACCAACGCATCTCCCTCCCAGTGGCCGATGGAATGGCCCAGCCAGTTGGGATTGAGGTCTTTGGGATGAGGGCGCCCATCCGTCCACACTTGCCGCCAGACATGCGCGCCCCCTTCGTACACGAATAGGATTCGGTGGGGCGTCTGCACGATCTCCAAAGGACGCGCCATGAGCATGATTCGCGGAACTCCGGGAGGCAGGCAGCGGAGGTCCAAATCGTTCTGCTTCATGGCATGGTTTTCTTGAAATTTCAGACGGGCCCAGGGGTGGAACGGGACGTCGGGCACCTTAGAAGCCAGGTCCGTGACGCGTTGAGGCAGCCACACACCATCGCTACCGAGATCGGGATGAACCTGCCCTTGCGCATCGAGGACAGCCAGCGCGGCAAGTAAGATGAAAGATTTCATTTCCCGATCATGTGTATCGAGCTTTTCTCGTCTTCCTGACAGATGGATTCCATCAGCTCCATTCCTGGGCGCCAGTGAATCGTATTACTTGCCGTCCAGGGCTTCGAATACGCGTCAGGATCGTCGATGGTCACCTCATACTTCAGCGTCAGCGAGTCGGTGCGGGTATAACGTTCGGTGAGGTGCAGCTTGTCGGAAGTCGCATGGCCGGCTTGATCGAGCCACGCAAGGCCATTGAAACCGGTGACGTCGACCACCAACGTGTCGCCCTCATAGTGACCAACAGCGTCGCCCAGCCACGTTGGCTTCAGATTCTTGGGATGTGTGTTTCCATTTGGATCGAGATTGACAATTCGCCACAGGTAGTTGTCTCCCTCAAAGACGAACACAACTTGATTGCGAGTCTGAATCATCTGAAACGGATATGGATCGAACATGAAGCGCGGCACGCCCACCGGCAAACACTTCGCCTCCGGATCGTCCTTTGAGAAATTTCCCACGCGTTCGTTGAAGGTCTTCAGGGTCCAGGGAAGGAAGGGGACGTCGACCTGTTTGTCGGCGCTCTTCACACCTTTCCATTTGGTCTCCGCGAGGTTGCCGTTGAAGCCCGGGTACCACGCACCGTTTCCGCCGAAATCCGGGCGGCCGTCGGGCAAATGCGGAGCCGGTCCAGCCACTGCTTTGAGGCTCTGATCCTGCTCGGCGCCGAAGCCCGGAAGGAATGGTCCGGGATCTTTAGCAAGCGGCGGGGCAAGCGGTGGCTGTTGGGCAAAAGCGGAGGCGAGCGCCAGAAACGCGACGCCAACCAATAACAACCTTCTCACCGCCTAGGGGACCACTTTCGTCGTCTGGCCCTTCTTTTCCAGATCGCGCGCGCCGCTGAGCGCGTCCAGCATCATGTAGTTCCCCTCGTGGCAGGCGTACTCGTAAATCTTGTACTTCGGATCCTGCTTGTAGGGCATGTGAAGGCTCCAGGGCTTGGTCCACGTTTTGGGATCGTTCACGGTGAGATCGTAGCTCAGATCGTCCGCCGAAGTGCGGGTGAAGCGTTCGGTCAAAACCGCGGCATCGCTAAACAGTCCGCCGCCTGCTCCGGGCTGGGCTTTCAGATTGGTGGTCTCCACAACCAGCGTCTTGCCATCCCAATGCCCGCGCGAATCGCCCATATACGTGCGGATGTCTTTGCCCACATGCGGACGCCCATCCAATGGGATCACGCGAGTCTCGTGGATCATTTCATTGCGGATAATCACGTAGCCGGGCGCCTGGATGATTTCGTTGCCAAAGTTGTAAAGCGTCGGCAGCATGCTGCGAGACCATGCCGCGCGTGATGCAGCGGCTGTAAATGTCGAAATCCTCCCAGGAGTCGACCTTGTCGGGAAAGTGGCTGCCGGGGCCAAGTCCGCCGCGTTGTGCCTGAACCGCCGCCTTCCCCTCGGGAGTCAAGGGAGGAATTCTGCCATCGGGAGGATCGACCACCAGCGAAGCTTGACGGACCGGCTTGCCACGCTCCACCCAATAGGAAGGAGGATTGATTGTGACTGCGCCGCCCTTGGCGGTTTCTTCGCCATCTTCCGCGGCTTGCTTTTTCGATTGGGCTTCGCGTTGAGCCAATTCCGCATCAGTAAGCTCGGCTCTATTGCCCAGATTGGTGGGCCGCTGCATGGGAATGTTGGCGGTGGCCGGCCATTGTCCTTGGAGATCCGGATCGCCCCAGGGAGTTTTAGGCGGCGTCCAGGTGGTCTTGGACGATGGCAAAGCTGTTTTGGCCGCAGGCGCTTGGGCCCCAGCGGGCAATGTCCACAACCCCGCCGATACAAGCAACGCGAAAACGCTGTATCTCATGCGAAATCTCCTTGCTTTTACTTTTGGTCTGGTGGAAGATCCGGATTCGATCCGCCGACGAACAATTTCTTGCCATCTTTGAAGGTCACGCTGCTGCCGTTGGCCCGGTTGGTCCCATTCTTGGCTTGATATCCCTGAATGGTGAGCTCAGTCCCCACTTCGAGCGAACGCTTGGTGAACCCTCTCCGCAACATGATGTTGGGGCTGCCACATTCCACCATCCAATTGGTGACGGTGCCGTCCGTATTCTTCACGTCGATGTGGATCCAGGAATGAGGATTGATCCATTCCATGTCGGTGACGGTTCCCGTCAAATGGACCGGCTTGTCTCTGTCGAACTCCGCTTGAAACGCATGATGCGCCCACGCCGGAGCCACGGCGAGAAGTAAACCCGCGGCCGCGATCGCTAACCTTATTCGCATCCGGACACCTTCCTGACCTGCAATTCTATACTACTTAGGCCCTGGATTCGTTCCCTTTTGCTCGTCCGCGCGAGCTCCGCTGAGAATGTCGCCCAAGGCGATGTTGCCCTCGTGACAGGCGTATTCCAGAAGCTGGTAGTGATCGTTCCGCTTCAAAGGAATCAGGATGGTCCAGGGCTTGGTCCATGTCTTTGGATCGTCGACAGTGGCCTGATAGTTGAGCGTGTCTGCGTCCACGCGGGTCAGACGCTCGGTCAGTTTCAAATCCGCGCTGTGATGGCCGGGATCGCCGGGGTAGCCGGCGCCATTGGAACCGATCGCGTCTTTGTCCGTGAAGTTGGTGGTCTCAATCACCAGGGTATTGCCTTCCCAGTGGCCGCGCGGATCGCCCATGTATTGGCGGATCTCGGGGCTCAAGTGCGGCCGCCCATCGAGTGGGATGACGCGAGTTTCATGGATCATTTCATTGCGGATGATCACCAGTCCGGGCGCCTGCAAAATTTCGTTTCCGTTGTTGTAGACCACCGGAATGATGGATCCCAGCACGCCGCGTGTGATGCAGCGGTAGTAGATGTTCAGATCGTCGTAGGAATTGGCCTCGCCGCGCCATTCTCCTGGAAATCCTTTCCCGCCGCGCGCCTCTTTGCGAAGCTTCTGCTCCTCCGCCGTCAAGGGCGGCAACCTTCCATTGGGCGGATCGATGATCAACGAAGTTTGGCGCGTAGGCGTACCGCGTTCCACCCAGTACGACGGCGGACCGATTCCTACGCTATCGCTCGCCGCAGTAGACTGGCTATCGGCCTCGGCCTGTTTCTTTGCCTGGGCTTCTCGCTTAGCGAATTCCTCGTCAGTGAGGGTAGCTCGGGTTCCGAGGCTCTCGGGCCGCTGCAAAGGGACGCCCATGTTGCCCGGCCACATGCCCTGTAGATCGGGATCGCCCCAAGCCGTTTTCGGCTCCGTCCAGGGCTTTGTTTGAGCAGGCTTTGTTTGAGCAGGCTTTATTTGACCATGGAGCGAGGCCCCAATCGCCAATACAAGGAGTGCAAAGCGGGTGATCATTTTGATGGCTGCTTCTTGAACTGTCCGTAAAGTAATTCTTCGACAAACTCGACGCACTTGAACTCGAATAGCTGCGCGTTTTTCTCCACCTTGCGGTAGAGCGGCATGCTGATCTTCCAGGGTCGAGTGAAGACAGTGGGGTCCTCGATGGTGGCTTCGTAATTCAAATGATAAGGATCGGGACGGTTGAAACGTTCCACCACGTGCAATTGCTTACCCCCAAAATCGCCGGCGCGATCGAACCAGGCCAAGCCGTTTAAGCCGGTGACGTCTACTACTAAGGTGTCGCCTTCCCAATGGCCGTTGTTGGTTCCCATCCAGGTATCGGAGCCGGCCTCCTCAGGCTTGCCCATGTTGACCAATCGGTTTGCGCTGGCGAACTCGTAAACAAACATGATGCCTCGGGGCGACTGCACGATTTGAAACGGAAACGGCATATAGTTGGCGCGCGGAATGCCCGGCATGTAACACTTCGCCTCTGGATCGTTGGTGCGGCGCGCGGCGAAATTCGCCTTCTTCTTTTCGAGAGCCTCTGGTTTGTAGGGGATGGTTCCACCCTCCACCACGCTGGACCCGGCCGGCTCGGAGCCGATCGCGCCAGTCTGCCACATGGTTCCGGGCTGAGGAGAATGATCCTCCAGGTCCCAGTTAGCCGTGTTGAGAGCCTGATAGATGCCGCTCAAATCGGCGTGGCCGTCCGGCGCCCGGGGCGGCCGATAGTTAGCGGTTTGCGAAGGGGCCGGCGCCGCAGCGAGCAATAGGAGAGCCGTGGCGAAGCTCGCGACAGTGGTGGTGTGAACAAAGTCCCGCATAGTCCGGTATTGATGCTATGTGACGAGCCTAGCGCGGGTCAAGTTCAGCGGTTTGCGCCAGGCGCGGCTCGGCAGTGGGGTTGAGCGTGATCTTATTCGGCGCAGTTTCGGGCGTAATCGGGCGCGGGAAAGCCGTTAAAGCGAGGACGCGAGTTCCCTGGCGCAGCCACGCCATGCCGCATAGCAACGCCAGCCCGAAGATGGTCAGTTGCGTTTGCATCAAAACGCCCCCATGAGTGATCGCCAGAATCAGGTTGGCTACGATATCCAGGACAAGGATATTGCAATAAATGAAGAGCGAATCCACGCCGCAGGCCATTACCAGCCGGGCGAACCACGATTGAAATCGCAGCCGGTTCTGGCTGGTCCAGGCGTAAACCAGTACGGCCAGCGCCAGGAAATGCAGCAGCCGGTAAAATGCCAGGTGATCCTTACCTGTGCTTCCCAAGGGCATCCAAGGCAGATTGGCCGGCAGCAGTGGAACGATCCGATGAAATACCGCAAGCTTCTGCAGCACTACCGAGCTCGCTACAATCGCAGCCGCGGCAACGATGATTCCACGCGATCGCACGAATATTCCCAAACGGTCCGCATAATATCGAGTGCTGGCGCCGAGGACGAACAGAAATTGCCACGCCGCCGGATGAAGGACCCAGGCCGGGATCGACAATCGGGAGTCGAGCATTGGAACCTGGCTCGCAAGCCAAAGGCCGGCGGAAATCGAAACAGTGAGCTTTGGAACGCGCCGAAGACCGATCGCCGCCAAAAGGAGGATCGGGGAGATAGCAATATACAGCGGGATCAACGAAAACACGGCCGGCGCGTAGGTCAGGGTCAGTGCTCGTAGCGCGTATCGCACGGGATCCTGCATCCATACGTAAAGTCCGGGATCGCTCACGCGCACACCCCGCTGGGCGAATATCCATAACACGATCATAGATACGGCGAGTGAAAGAATATGTGCGATATAGAGGCGGCGGAGCCGGCGAAGCAGCTTCTTTAGGACCGCGCCAGCGTCTCGGGCCTCGAGCGCGCGTTGATAAGAACCGATACCGATAAAGCCGGAAAGGAAGACGAAGATCTCGGCAAAATCGCTGAACCCGAAGTGCCAAAGCGTGAAACGGGACCAGACGTTCGGCTCCATGTGATCCACGAAAACGATCCACAGCCCCAAGCCCCGGAAAAAATCCACGGCCGCCGTTCGCGACCACGCTCGCTTGGCTTCGGTGCGGGTTTCGACAAGGCGCGCAGGCGCTGGCGCGGGGCTCATAGTGTCACCCTGAGAGTTAGCCCGGCCCAGAGCGGCATGCTTGCTCGAGATACACCCGTTGGAGGCGGACTTGGCCTTTGGTTCATTAGTTTTAGTCTTACATTACAAGACGCAGGTTTGGAGTGAGTCTCGTACTAGGCGGTACTAGTAGTTACCGGGCTTTCCACAAACTCCGCAGCCTCTAATCCGGTCCCGTGGCTTCTAAATCTATTAAAGTTAAAGGTCAATGAAGCTGGCATGTAGCGCACCTGAACTGAAGCAACTGCTGAACGACGGTGGCCTTCACCAAGAACTTTGGCTTCGTTCTTTACAAAATCGGGGATGGACAATGCAGCATCGATGTGGCCTTTCAGGAAGCATTTGAGCGACCGGGAGGTATTGTGAGCGGCCAAGTGTTCATGGCTGCCGCAGACGTTGCGATGTGGCTGGCAATTAAGACCAAACTAGGGCTGGCCGATTCCTCGGTGACCGTGGAAATGAAGACAAACTTCCTGGCCGGCGCAAAAAAGGCGGGGTTTCGCTGCACCGCCAAGTTACTAAAGGTGGGTCGCCGGCTGATTTACGGAGTGGCCGAATGCGTGGACAAGAACGGCAAGCTGCTCACACACCACACCATCACATATATCCGCGCCGAGCCTCTTCGAGCCGAACCGCCAACCTGAGCCCTACCGTCTGCGTCCCATTAGGCGCAGCAGGCTGAGAAACAGGTTGATGAAGTCGAGGTAGAGCATCAGGGCGCCGTAAATTTCAGTCTTGCGTCCGGCGTCGGTTCCCAACGTGCCGGGAGCGTTCATCAGCTTGATTTTCTGAGTATCGTAAGCGGTGAGTCCGGCGAACACAATGATGCCGACGATAGAGAATACGAAGCTGGCGCCCGGGCCCATCAGCCTGGGGAAGAACATGGAGATCAGACCGAAGCCGATGAGTCCGAATAGCCCCATCATGCAGAAGGATCCAACCGGACCGAGGTCTCGCTTCGTCACGTAGCCAAACCCGCTAAGGCCCGCGAAGCCGAAAGCCGTCACCGCGAAAACTTCCGCGATACTGGAGCCGGTGTAGATCAGAAAGATGCTGGACAGCGTGAGTCCGGTTAATGCCGCATAGAGGAAGTAGATAAGCGTCGCGGTGAAGCCGCCGATGCGGTTGATGAGCCACGAAAACGCGAAGACGGCCGCTAGTTGCGCGATGATCAAGCCCCAAAACAGCGGAGGGTTGGCGAAGATCGCGTGCACCAGTTGCGGATTACCCGACACGTTCCAAGCAACGGCGCCGGTGAGACAAAGTCCAGCCGTCATCCAGCCGTACACGCCGCTCATGAATCGGGCCGTCTCCGCCGCCATTGAAGCGGACCCAAAGACCTGATTACCTAGACCGAATGACTGGTTGCCGACGGGTGATGGTCCCACGCCCCAACTTTAATCCGCGGATGAGTGCGTGTCAATCCAGTGCGTGTCAATCGCTGGATTAGGCCTAGCGAGCCGTCAGCGAGCTGCTTGCCGACTCACGTGGGGCGCCAAGTCATCCTCCTTGAGCTGCTGGCCAGGGGACACCCGGGCCGTACAAATCTCCCGTCCGGCGTCGCAGGGAAAGAGGCGGAACAAGGCGACGTCCGCGCGCTTGAAAACGAACTGCCCGCGTTCGAGTTTGTCGATATCGGCGTAGTCGGAGATCACGAACGAGTTGCCAGGTTGCGCCCTCAACCGAAACTTCGCGGTGGACGGCTCGTAGTCGGCAAAATCAAAACACCGGCCGATGCAAGGGCGGTCCACGACGTGCTGTAGCGGTTGAATGTACAAGCGCGAGTCTTTCAGCGTTGAAATGACCCGCGAACCCGGCGGGAGTGTCGCAACCGCGCGAGCCACTTTCTGCTCCACCAAGTTGAGCGCGCGATCATCTGCATAGGAGAAGGAAAAGAAGACCGCCAGCAATACGAATTGGCCGATTCTTTCAAACGACTTCAGAGGCACCCTCGCAACCGAAGCACATAAGAAAATGGCGGATAGCAACGAAAGCCTCAGCGTGATGTATGTGCGGCCGGTGAACGGCGGCAACCAGATGGAATCCGGCAACGATACGGAAGCAACAGCCATCAAGAGCCACACGTGAAGCACGATGTCATGCAGGGGCGGGCGCGCGGCCAATTCGAAGCGGCGGACCAGGAGTAGTATAAACCAGCACAGGAGACTTGCCGCAACGATATAGTACTTTACGCCGAAAGTGAGTACCTGATCGACTCCGAAGAATGATTCCACTCGGAGACCCGGGGCCCAAAAGGACCGCCCCCGGATCGCAAGAAAAGCGGCCAGACCCCCAATGCCGATGAGCCCGGCGGCCAGCAGTCGCCAGCGGTGCGACGGTTTCATCCAGCGAGCGGCGATGATGTAGCCGATTACCGCAATGGCCCACAGACACGGCAAGAAGTGAGCAATCCAGGCGACGGGCAGCAGCACCAGCGCCAGCCAGCGCGCCCGTAGATCATTCCACCAAACCAGCGCGATCGCTCCGCAGCAGATTCCGGCGGAGATATAGAAATTGAAGAAGCCCATCCGGAAGACAGCGCCATAGGCCAGCAACGCGAGCAAAGGCGCGCGTCGCCAGGCTGGCCCGCGGCCCGCAGCGGATACGAGAGCGAAGCAGCCCCAGAAGAAAACCTGGACTGCCGAGATGACCGCGATTCGCTCGGTCAAAACGACGCTGCAACTCTTGAGCAGCCAGCTCAGCAAGAGATCGAAGAGCACATTGGTGTATTGCGGGACGACATAGACGCCCTGCAACGCGCCGGCTGCAACCCGATTGGCAAGCCAAGCGTTATAGAGGTGACTCGCCAGGTCACTACCCTGAATGTGCTGTTGCCATAGACAGGGTACTGCGAGCAGCATAGCGGCCGCGAAATAGGCTGCTACTGTGCCGGCCAACCGAACCTGCGACGGCACTTGGCGAGCAACCCGAATAGGGGCTTCCGCAATTGTCATAAATTGAGAAGCTTGACTGAGTTAAGATCCGCCGGCTATCGGAGCGACCGACGCTTCCGGCGCCTCATGAGATAAAGCATCAAAACGGCGGCAGCTGCGATCCACAGGATTGCGTCGAGTGTTGTGTTGTTCATAAAACTAGTTTCCTTTCTTGAAGACTTAGCCTTTAAACTGGCGCATTAACGGGAACAAGTACTTGAAGACCTGCAAGAGGCCTGGACCAGCCGCGACTAGAAGCATCGACGGCAAAATAAAGAAGAAAATTGGGAACACCAGCTTGACGCCGACTTTGCCCGCCCGCTCCTCGGCTTCCTGCCGGCGCCGAACGCGCATAAAATCGGAATGCGTGCGCAGTGAATCGGCCATGCTGGTGCCGAATTTGTCGGTCTGGATCAGAATCGCGACCAACTTCCGGAGTTCGCCCTCGCCGGTGCGATCGGCCAGATTGCGGAGGGCTTCGGCTCGGCGCTTTCCGGCCCGAATCTCAAGGTTCAGAAGTCCGAGTTCCTCAGCCAGAGCTGGGTGCGTAATGCGCAGCTCGCGAGCGACGTATTGAATGGCTTGATCCAAGCCCAGGCCGGCTTCTACGCTAATCACCATCAGATCCAACGCGTCGGGAAGAGACAGCCGCAAATTCTCACGCCGTTGGTCGACCAGGTGGTCGAGATAGAAATTCGGTCCATAATATCCGAGGAACCCGGCAGTGGCCACAAGAACGATTCCCAGGATCGTATTGGACGTCACATTACTACGAAACATAAACGCCAGAAGCACCAGAGTGGCGCAGGCGATTATCTTCAGACCATAAAATATAGGCAGCGCGGTATCGTTCCTATACCCGGCGGAAATCAATTCGCGCCGGGCCAGCGCGGCATCCTCGGGCGAGATCGGCACTTTCTCCCCGATTTGCTCGATGACGGTTACCGTGAGCCCGGGCTCGTCTTCGGATATTTTGTCGACTGCGGGGTTGGAAAGCGCCGCGGGCCCTCCCAACAGCTCAAAGACCCGGCCCGGTTTCGCGTACCGGCGATATCCGTAGATGGAGATGGCAGCCATCAGGATGGCGAATAAAGCGAATGAGAATAAAGCAGCCATTAGTGTCGTCCTAAACCTTGATTCGGATGATCCGGCGAATAAAATAGTAACCCAAACATTGACTAATTATGGCCGCCACGATGAGCCATTTACCGTCTTTTTCCTGGAATAATCCTTCCAGGTAGCCAGGCGCCAGGAACAGGAGTCCCACCATGAGCGCCACCGGCATCAGAGTCAGGATGGTGGCGGTCATTCTCCCGTGGGCGCTGGCCGCCTTCACTTGTCCCCTCAGCTTGAACCGCTCGCGAATTACGTACGCCAGACGTGTCAGAATCTCGCTCAGATTGCCGCCGGTCTGCTTCTGCAACATGATGGACGAGATGAAGAAGCGCACGTCCACTAAAGGAACCCGCCTTTCCAGGTTCGCCAGGGCCGCCTCCATGGGCGCGCCGAGGTTCTGTTCGTTGAACATGGTGCGGAACTCGATCCCCAGCGGATTTGGCGATTCCTCGCCAATCATCTCTAAGCTGATGGAAAAAGCATGCCCTGCACGCATGGAGCGAGCCAGAAAATCGAGTGCTTCCGGAAACTGTTCTTCGAACTCCGCAAAACGCTTGCGACGCTTGTAGCGCGCAAAGAGGTAAGGAAGGGACGCGCCCGCGACGGCCATAACCAACAGGCTGAATAGGTGAAAGACCAGCGGGTTGAATTTCCAGCCCAATATTAGACCGATTATTGCGCCGCCAACCGTAAGGCCTAACAGACGCTCAATCGACCAATTCAGCCCGGACTGCAGCAGAACCGATTCCACGCCTTGCGCCCAGCCGAGTTGCGAAACCGTCCGCGCCATCAAATCCTCTTTGTCCTTGGCGTCAAATAGGATACTCGTCGCCGCCTGTTCGGGCGGATTTCCATCCACCGTACGAAGCATGCTCTTGACCTGCTTCTTTCGTTGCGACTCGAGGAAACTGAATCCCAACGCCGTCGAAACCAGAACGATGGCCACGATGCAGAAAAAGAGAAACAGGAATGCCGTCGTCATAGGTTTCTCAGGAAATTTCAACGATGGTCTGAAATACCGTCGCGGGAATGTTTACTCCCGCGGCCTGGAGTTTCTCGTAGAACTTGGGACGAACGCCGGTGGCGCGAAATCTTCCCTTGACCCGGCCGCTCTCCAGCACGCCGATCTTTTCAAACGTGAAGATATCCTGCATCGTGACTTGTTCGCCTTCCATGCCGACGCATTCCGTAAGGGCAGTGACGCGGCGAGTGCCGTCGCTCATGCGGCTGATCTGAACGAACAGGTCCACTGCCGAGCTGATCTGCTGGCGGATGGAGTGCACGCTCATGTTGGCATTCGCCATTCCAACCATCACCTCCAGCCGGCTCACGGCGTCGCGCGGGGAGTTGGCATGGACCGTGGTCAGCGATCCGTCGTGACCCGTATTCATGGCCTGCAGCATATCGATCGCCTCTTCGGCGCGAACCTCACCCACGATGATCCGGTCCGGCCGCATACGCAGCGCGTTAATGACGAGTTGGCGCATCTTAATGGCCCCTGCGCCTTCAATGTTCGGAGGCCGGGTTTCCATGCGCGCCACATGGACCTGGTTGAGTTTCAGTTCCGCGGCGTCTTCGATAGTTACGATGCGTTCGTCGTCGCGGATGAAACTCGACACGACGTTCAACAGGGTCGTCTTACCGGCGCCGGTTCCTCCTGAAATCACGATGTTCAACCGCGCCTTCACGCAGGCCATCAGAAGTTCCATCATTCCGGATGTCAGCGACAGGTTCTTGACGAGATCGGCGGCGGTGAGGCGCTCGCGGCCGAAGCGGCGGATGGACAACAGGGGACCGTCGACGGCTACCGGTGGAATGGCCGCGTTTACACGCGATCCATCCGGCAACCTGGCATCCACCAGCGGCGAAGATTCGTCCACGCGGCGCCCCACGCGCGATACTACTTTTTCGATAATGCGCAAAAGGTGGGCATCGTCTTTGAACTCGACGGGGGTGCGATACAGTTTACCGGCGCGCTCGACGTAGACCAGGCGCGGGGTGGTCACCAGGATATCCGAGATGGTCGGGTCGGCCAGCAGCGGCTCGAGCGGCCCCAGCCCGAAGACTTCGTCCAGGACTTCCTCGATGAAGCGGTCCTTCTCGACGGCGCTCAAAGGCGTCTTTTCCTCTTCGACCAGCTGGGCCACCGCTGCGCGGACTTCGTTGCGCACCCGGTCGCTCGCAACCGACGAAAGCGCCTCCAGATTAATCCGATTCAGAAGTTTGCGATGCAGCGCGAACTTGATCTCCTGATATTCCGGCGCATAGGATGGGGCATTCAAAAGCCGGCTGACCCAGCCAGCGTCTTGTCTTACCGATTGTGTTGCTGAAGCCATGTCTATGCACCTGCCCAAAGAGAAAATTTCTTTTTCTTGACCGCGGTCTCGACACCCGCCAGCTTCATTGCGAAGCTCGCAAAATGTTTGTTCAGAGCGCTGCCCGCGGGAAGCAGCTTGCCGTCTGCGTAGCTGTCATTCAATGACACATAGTCGTTCGGAACCACCGCATATACTGGGGTCCCCAGCATGGACTCAAGCTCCTCCATTGTGATGTCGTAGCGCTTTGGCGCCCGGTTGAGTACCAGATGAAGGCGGCTCGGCTGAACTCCGCTCTCCACCAGCCGTTGAATGATGGTCTTCGCTTGGTGAAGCGACGGAACCTCTAAAGTCGTGACGATAAAGAGGTCGTCGATTTCGTCCAGCGCCGCGAGCGCAGAGGGACTCAGACCGCTGCCGAGATCCAGTACGACCCAGTCATACTGCGTGCGAACAAAGCTCAACACGATGCGCAACTGATCGAGCTTGAGGGGCGGACAAGACGTAGGAACCGGCGCCGAGATGATCTCAAGTCCTGGGATTCCATTGGTAACCAGCGCCTTCCAATAGTTTTCGTCCAGCCGCTGCGTATTCCAGACGGCATCGCCGATGTTGTATTTGCCCCCGGTCTTCAACAGAAAAGCCACCATGCCGGAATCGAAGTCGAGATCCGCAAGTAGAACATGGGAGTTGGTGAACTTCGGAAGCTCAACCGCCGTATGGCACGCTACTGTGGTGGCGCCGCAACCGCCCTTGGCAGATAGAAACCCAATGGTGCGGCCTCCCTGATGGAGCGACTGATGTGCGTTCTTGCGTTCGGCCCCGATTCGCTCGAGCGCCGCTCGCACCTGCTCTCGCATGGGTGGATAAAGATACTCCGCAGCTCCGGAGCGCATGGCATCCAGGATCGCGACGGGCTCCGCGGTGGTGTTTAAGGCCAACACCGCGCATCCGCTCGCGCTGGCGCGAATCTTCCGGATTACTTGATCCAACGGATCGCGCAGAGCCGAAATATCGAGGAAGATCACGTCAGGACGCATTCGCTCCGCGCGCTCGACTAGCGTGGCAAGATCCCCGATCTCGGATTGCTCCATGATTATCCGAACGGGCAGATCCTGCAGGGAGGATTGCAATTCATCCCACATGCTCTTTGTCTCGATGACAATTCCGGCGGTCAAAGGATACAAGAGCTCCTCCAACATCTTTGGACTTGATCCGAATACCGATCGGGGCTGGACCGCCATACGTTATTTCTCACTGCTTGCTCCCAGGCTGAACTTTTATTTCGGTAAGAGTAATTCCCCTGAAGACTTCCACGGTGACGACGGGGATAACGATCTTCGCAGGTTCTGGGGGCGCGACCGGGATCGGTTTCGATACCGCCACCAGCCGTACTCTCGGCCGCGACGACGTGACAGTGCCGGGTTTTGACGCCTGCGGCAGGCCGGTGTTGCCGGAAAACAAGTTTGCAATCGCGGTACCGGGAGTCGTGACGGTGTCGGTATCGAGGGGATTGCGGAGAATGAGCTGAATACGAGTTTCATTGCTGGCCAGGCTCAGGGTCTCGGCCTGCACCGGGTTCACCAGAAGATTCACCACCTGAACGTTCACCGGTTTACCCTCTGTATCCTTCTGAATGTTCTGGCCGGCAGAGAGCACTTCAATGTTTTGCAGTAGCGTCTTGGTCTGCGTCCCCAGGTTGACGGGAGCAAGGGGCGGATTGCCAGCGATCAGAATGTCGACACGCATGCCCGGCACAACGAATCCGGCCACACCCACCACGTCGTTGACATGCACCGCGACAGCCCGCATTCCCACAGGTATGGTGGCGGCTAGGCCCGCTCCTGCACCCCTTGGAGCTAAGCGGGTATCCAGGATGGGTTCGCCCTCGTAAATGGTCGCCACCACCCCGCGGCCTACTATGTCCACGGGTTTGAGCATTGCCGCTTTCGGTTGCGGACCACTCCAGTCGGCGATTGTCAGATCGCCATCTTTGAGGAGGGTTCCAATCTCCAAGTCACGGCTAGCCACGGCGACTTGAGTCGTGGAGGCCTTGGCGCTGTCGACTAACTTAGTTGAAATAAGACGATACAGGACCAGACTCGCAATAGCCGATATCACGAGTGCAAAAGCCACAACCGATAATAGACGTTTGTTCATTTTCCTAACTCCCTGCGTTGCCCGCTGCGAGATTACTGTTTGCCACCGACCATAAAGTATTCGCGCTGCTGCTCATACCCAGAAACATTGCAGCGCCTGCTAAGGCGACGAACGCCACTAATAGTGCATATTCGATCGCGTCCTGGCCGGTCTCCTCGCGGCTGAACCCGTCCAGACATTGACGCAGATCGCTTTTCTTCAAAACTTCCATTTCTCATCCAACCCGGACTAACTCAAGCCGGACTAACTCACTTACAAAATAGGAGCAGGGCGACCTCTGCAAGCTGCCGCAAATGGCAGCCCTGCTCGCTTTCAAGTTATTCACTCCCCACATGAGGGCGCGTCTAGCTACCAGTGGTACTAGCAGCCGAAGCAGCAGTGCTCAGCCTGGAGTTCGCAATGTTCCAAATGTTAGTGATGCTCGTGCCGGCGTTGATAAATAGCGCCGCCGATGCCAGAGCCACGAAGGCCAGAAGCAACGTATATTCGATCAAGTCCTGGCCTTGCTCGTCTCTGATAAAGTTCTTCAGAATATTCATGATTAGCGTTATACCCCCTTTCTTTGTTTTTCCGGAGCCATCCTGAAATCAGGCTGCCCGGCTTTCGTGATCCTAGGATCATCGTCCTTACCACTTACCGCTGTGGAAAACCGTTGATGTACTGGCAAATCCGCTCGCCGGAATACGATCGCGACCTTGTCGTCGTACACCGCCCGCCAATGACAGGACTCCTTGATGGCGCTAGCCAGTGGCGTGGTGGGAGACAACACGATCGTGTCTATGTTGTATTGGGTCAGATACTGCTGCCAGTCGTACTTTACGTTCATCAAATCGAAAAATTTTTGCTCGAATTCCTGCCCGTAGAAATCGCTTCTGCCGTCGATAAAGACCTTGCGAGCGGGATAGAACTGATAGATCAGGTAATCTCCCCATTGGTCACCCGTGAAGATCCGCGAATTGGGGTCGGCCTGCAAGACGCTGAGCGCTTGCGATGGAAAAGTTCTGGGATCGAATTCCGGCTTGAGCTTTCCTATCGCCGCGGGACTCGCCACCAACATCGCTAGGAGGGCTATGACCACGGCACTGGCGGCGTGGATTCTCCACGGCCGATCCATATTGGCGAACTCCGCGCCAGTATTGCGGAAACCGGCGACGACTTGCCCAACCCAGGCAGCTACGCGGGCGCGTTCCAGGCCGTGTAGCATTTCGTCCAGGGCCTGCGCGACGAAGGGAGTCGCGATAATGGCGAACAATGGAATATTGCGTGCTGAAAACAGGGCCATGTGCGCCCAGCCGGCAATCAGCACCAGCGGGACGAAATTCCGATGCTTGGCAACGAACCAGCCGGCGCTCAGAGCGCCTAGGAGCAGTACAGTCTCCAAGTACACGGCCGCCGGTTCGTGGAAGCTGATGGACTGGAACTCGACGATGTTCTGAAGATGGTATGGTTCGGAGAAAAAGCGGTAAATATGGACGTGCAGGTGATACGTGTATGGATTTATGAGCGTCGCGGCGGCGCTGGCCAGTCCGGCCGCTCCAAACCATTTTGCCCGCCGGAGCGCAACCTGGCGTTCTCCGATTTCCACCGCAAATAAACTGCGCAATACCTCGCCGGCAATAAAAGCTGCCAGGATGATCAAGCCGGCCAGGAAACCACCGTGCAGATTGGTCCAAAGGATCATCAGCAACGGCGTCACCATGAGCCATCGCGCTCTTCCCTGGTACACCTGCTCCAGGATCATCAGCAGAATCACCACGAACAACATCGTGAACAGGTGCGGCCGAGCCAGCCAGTGCAGCACGGAGCAAACGCATGCCAGGAAGGTCGCGCCGATAGCCAGGAACGGGTTGCCACAATGCCGCAGCGTAAGCCGGTAGAGCAGCGCGAACGTCAGGCACAGAACCAAAATGCTTGCGGACACAACGCTGGCCATGGCGCCGTGATGGTAAAGCCACGCAAAGCAGACATCCCACAGCCACTCCCAGGCGTACCAAGCTTGTCCCGACTTAGTAAATGAGAACATGTCCTCGTGGGGTACGCGCCCGTTAGCGAGAATCCATTCGCCCGTGCGGATGTGCCAGCCGGTATCGCCATCTCCGAGCATCGACTTTGCTCCGTCCATGCGCGTGAAGAGAAACACGATCGGCATCAGGAATGCGACATCGGTCAAAGAGGGAAACAGCCGAAGTAACACACCGAGGCGTTGATTCGTCACCGCGGTGCTCGGCGCCATTACATTACCTCCAACCGGTCGGCGAGGGCAGGTCGAGAGAGGAGGTTCTTAATTTCGATCCGTTCAAATTGAAGCGCCACCACAAGCCGTCCCTCTTCGGTGGCCGCGCGCACCGCTAACGCCTGGCATGCCAAACAGCGTTGCCCAAACCCTGTATGTGCCGGTAGCGCTACTTCTAGCTGTATTAGATCTCCCGGCTGCGGGATTATTCTTGCGTCCAGGTAGCTGGAGCTGCCGGTTACAACCAAAGCTCCCATGCGAGCGAGATTTAGGGTAGTAGCATCTAACATTTCGTAAGTTCCGCGCCGTTTAAAGCGGCAACTTAGCTGAATTTCGTATCTCACACCGCGCCTTCGTTCCATTGCTGAAGTTAGAAATTTACCTCTTCGAACCCCTCCGAACAAGGCCGCAAAGGATAACATAGTACCGTTAACCTAAGTTAGTAGCTGGTACGGTACATAACTTGTGTTTTACGTTAGGGCCGATACAATGATGAAAACGGTATAAAAAACAGTTCTAGCGTCGATTGTTCGATTCGGGCTGCCGGAATCAAGGAGTTATAGAGTGATTTCTCTGGTTGTCTATACCAGTGAGCCGCTGAACGCGATGGCCCTCGCGTCTTTGCTAGGCTCGTGTCCCGATGTATTTCTAGCGTCGATCGTTGCCGATCTCCCCACGTTGGCGGACCAAGTGGTTGCCAGCAAACCCGACGTAACTCTGCTGTCCGTGGATGGCCAACTGGATTGGGGCCTGTTGCAACTGCTGCATCGGGAATCTCCAAGTTCCCGCTTAGTGTTGTGGCTGCACGATATCGCGGCCGAGTCCGCGTTTCGCGCCAAGGAGTGGGGCGTGCGAGGCATTCTCCGAAAAAGCCTGCCGGCGGACATGATTCTCAAGTGCGTGCGGCGAGTGTACGAAGGGGAGCTGTGGTTTGAGAAGACCCTCACCGAAACGTTCCTGAGCGGCAGAACGGTGCGCGTGTCGAGGCGGGAAAACCAACTGATCACCCTGGTATCACAGGGATTGAAAAACAAAGAAATCGCCAGCGTGATGGAAATCTCCGAAGGGACCGTCAAGGTCTATCTTTCGCGCCTCTTCGAGAAGGTCGGAGTCCGCGATCGCTTTGAACTGGCGATGTTCGGCCTGCGGTCGGCGTCGAATCCGGCTGACAGTTCATCCGCTACGCCGGTGATGAAGACCGTCTTTGTGGCATCGGCCAGAGCGAGCGAGCCTACGCAAGTCACTACGAATACACAAATAGTCCGCTCATTTCCGGATCCGAGCGCATAAAGGGCGCTGGTCCTTTAGTCCTTACCAGTACTTATGTTTCTTCGCGACTTTGGGCATTAGCATGTACCCTAACGTTTAAAGATTCTGGGGGTTCGGGTGTCGAGTTGACTAACTCGCGCCCTGTAAGTGTGTAAGTGATGCAAAAGAATACGAATCGAAAGACCCGCGGGGGAAACGCCGTGATCGAAGTCGCGCTCATGGCGCCTTGGATCTTCTTTCTGTTCGTCGGCGTGCTGGATTTCGGTTTCTACGCGTATGCTTTCATTTCGACCGAGAACGCCGCCCGAGCCGCGGTTCTGTTGACGTCCCAGAGCAAAATGGCGGCCACCGATCAAGCCGACGCGTGCGCGATCGTCTTGAGCGAAATGGCGTGGACGGCCTATGGGCGAGTCTTCTCACCCACTTGCAGTACTGCTCCGCTGGTGGTCAACGCAACTTTCGTGCCGCAGGGCACGGGGAATATGCCGACCGACGCGGCCCAGGTCGAAGTGCAGTACACAACTATCCCCATGATCCCGATTCCCGGCGCTCTGGCGAGTTTTTTCGTGGTGGATCGGAAATGGCAGATGCAAATTGATCCCACGGCGGATTTCTGATATGCGAGCAAGAGGACGAAGGCTCGGCAACGCGACCGTTGAGTTCACTCTGGTGGGGATTCCCCTGCTGTGCGTATTGATCTCGACTTTTGAAATGGCCCGTGGCATGTGGCTTTATCACACCCTCGCCTACGCTGTGAAAGAGGGCACGCGATACGCCGCCGTGCGGGGCCAGAATAGCCCCAACCAAGTGCCTCTAGGAGGCACTGGCACGCTGCCTCAGATGCCTATCTGCCAATACATCATTCAGCAAGGACCCGGGCTGATACCGCAGCAGGTCACGCTGACGTTTCACTCGGCAACGCAGCCCGATATAACCACAACCGCCGACAATTGCCCGAGTACCGGCCCTAGGGGCTCCAGCGGCACTTGGCCGCCGGGAGGCACGTTCTCAGTACCGCAGACCGACGGCAGTGGCAACACCATTGTGGATAACCAGGCCGGACAAGTCATCTCGATCAATGCAAGTTTTTCGTTTCAATCCAGCATTCTCATGTTCTGGCCCGGGGCCCAGGGCGGCACGCAATTCCCCTCGTTCATCTTTCCCGCCAAGGCATCCGAAGTAATGCAATTTTAGGAGAGCGGATATGACCAGCCAGCCTGATTCACGTCGGGGACAAGCGCTCCTTCTAGTCACGTTTGCGCTCATTGCCATGTGCGGGTTGCTCGGGCTTGCCGTGGATCTGGGATGGGGGTACTTCGTCAAGAAGTCCGCACAGGCGTCAGCAGACGCGGGAGCATTGTCAGCCGCACAAAATATACTTTCCCAAGTGCACCAGACCCAACCAATCACAGGCAAGATGGCCCCTTCTGGGAGTAGTACCTGCACGGAGCCAGACACAGGTCTCTTCGCCACCGGTTGCGCATACGCGCAGCAGGGCGGATTTGGAGGGACTATTTCGATGACGTCCGGCACTAGCTTCCCGCCTCCCACGGTTTCTAACCTAAGCACGGGCTTGTACTGGGTAACGGCCCGCGCAGTCCAAGTCATCCCGCAGCTTTTTTCCGCGGTTCTCGGCAACCCGACCGGCATCTCCAGCGCGCGCGCGAGCGCCGCTATCGTAACTGAGTACATCAACGGCGCGCTGCACACATTGAACCGACAAAATGACCTCATCGCGGCGTCTGGTTTACCGCAGGGAGCGGATGTCGGCGGAAGTGGTCAAATCATCGTTCCGAGTGGCCTTGTGATGTCTTCTCAGTCGGCGAGCGCCGGCTCGGGGCCGTCGGTAACGGGATCTGTAACTATCGTCAGCCCCGGGAACGCATCCGGGCTCGGCGCTTCGCCGATTACCAACATTGGGCACTCGGGGGTTTTCCTGGACCCTTTCCGCGACATCCCCAGCCCCGGTAATCAACCATCACTCCCGGCGACTACCAACGGCGGAGCGACCCTCCCAACTTATGGCGTGGTAAATGGCAATCTTGTCAATGGAAACGTGTATTTGTTGGCGGGAAACATCTTGGGGGCTGCAGTCAGTTCGCCCTTCCCATCCGGCAACTATTTGCCGGTTACGTGTAGCCCTTGTGGCAACGGCAACCAGGCGAGTGTGGACAGCGTCCACCAACTCACCCTCACCCAGTCAGCTACGTTCAGCGATTTGATACCGACTTGCTATCCCTCAACCGGAAGCACCTTCGGTTGTTTTTTCTTCTACGGCGGGTTGGCGGTATCACCGGGGCAAACCATGATCATGGGAGCGGGCGAGTTCGTTATGATGGGCGGAGGTCCATCCGGGATGGACTTCGTTGCCCCTGGCAGCGCCTTTCTCGATTCGTTGGTGTCCTGCCCAAACCCGTCTAACTGCGCGGCGGCGGGCGTTTTATTGATCATGACGGGGTCGAGCAGCCCCATCACTTGCGGCGGCAACACGTGCACCAATGCGAATGGAGATATTTATTCGAGTTTCGGATTCGGATATCAGATCAACAGCAGTAATCCTCTGCTCGTGCAGGCGGCGAACGCGGGCATGCTGAACTTCGGCGCTGTGTCGCTGCTGGCCGGCGCCGACAGCTCTGGTGCCGCAGTTACAGGCTTGGTCGCGAAAAACCTTCCGTCGAACTCGAGTGTCAACCTGGCCAACACCTTGGCCCCATTCGACGGCGTGGTATTGTGGCAGGACCAAGCCAACTCCACCATCGAATACACCCCGCTCGGCAATGTCAACACGACTTGTGCGGGTGGCAGCATCGATAATCCGTGCACCAAAACCCTTCCCGTGCTTGGTTCCGAGGGAATGACACTTCAGGCACCCGCGAATACTGGCATCGAGGGGATCGTGTACCAGCCCAGAGGCGCCTTTCTGCAAACTGGGGGCGGAACAATTCAGGGTCCGATTCAGATCATTACTGGCGCGATATCGATGCAGGGAGGCGGGACAATCAACATAACCCTGCCACCCACCAGCGTCAAGCGGCGCGTCGTCACGCTGGTCGAATAGCCTAGAACACCGCTGACTAGAGTTACAGAACCGCTACCGTGAGGAGGCGGGCACTATTGCCTCACGCTCCCTGACGGTCGCGGTTCAGATTCAGCGCTACCAAGCTGCGCGCGAGCGGTCGGGACGCGGTAGCTTCACGAGTCGTTACGACGTCTTCTTCGTCGAGCGACGGTGTGCCAGCGCCATCAAGCCCAGCGCGGCGACAGCGAATGCCAGGGAGGAAGGCTCGGGAATGGCGGGAGGATCGACCACGATAACGTCGTCCAGACCCATATAGGAGCCGATTGGACCCTGCTCAATGAACGAAATCATGTCAGATCCGGTGGGAGTAACGGTGTACGAGTATTCCGTGAAGCCCTGTGCTGTAGTGTTTGCTAGCGCAAACAGGGTGTTACCATCGTAGTCGGCCGTTAGGCTCCCGCCTGTGCCGTCAGTGGAAACATAAAAGCTGAAAGTTAACGACGTACCGACAGTGTCACTGAATGTCTGTTCGATAGTGGTAGGCGTCGTCACATAATCGCCTAGGGCGGCGAAGTCATTCCCGCTATTCGGATCCATCGAGCTGAAACCAAAACTCTCAACAGCGGTGTTGCCATCGTTGTTGAGAACCGTCCAGCCACCGAAGTTACCCAATTCAAAACCGCAGTTTTGGACGAGGTTGCCCGCCACGCCGTCACAGATACTCGCAGAGCTTGCAAAGCTTGGCGCCGCGCCGCAAAGCAGCGCTAAAATTCCCGAAGTTAATAAGTAGGTTTTCATGTGTCGCACTTACCTTTGCGAAGTAGTATACACGGCTTTTTAGTAACTGTACTTAGGTCTCAGTACTAATTCGTGTTGATTTGTACTACTGCAGCGCTTTTTCGCTTACAAACATGTACCGGTTAACAATAACCCGTGACCTATAGAACTCCTAACCGGGGGCTAGCGGAATGGCATCTCAAGCACGGTTTTGCCCGCAACCGCGACGCCGTGCGATAACGCCGGCTGGAAACGCCATTGGGATACAGCCGGCCTGATCGCGCGCTCCAGACCGAAAGGCATGGGCGAAGTGGCTTCGACGTCCTGCGGCACGCCGGCCGCATTCACGTACACGGTAACGAACACTTTCTCATGAAACCCGCGCGTTGCGAGCCTCTTCGGTGTAGGACGCTGGCACCATCGATACAACCAAAGGCGGCCTGTCAGGGTCCGACGTCTCAACGCCGTTGGGCCCGCGCGCTGGGGTCGTATCCATTGCGGTTGCTCCGGCGGTTCCTCGAGAGCCAGTCCGGACAGGTTCGGTCAGCTTTCCAAGCCTCGAATTCCACAGCGTTCCTCCGGCGACTAGCATGCCAATGAGGAGGAGACCTAACAAGAAATCAAGGCTGTCCGAGTTCTTGGCGGGCTCACGCGGCGACCGAATGGAGTGAATCGAGTAGATGCGGACTGTGACGCCCCCTGGTTCCCTTGGCAGAACGGCGGGAGATGAAGCGGCGGGAGTCTGCCGCGCGTCTACTTGCGGTTTAGGACGTCGAAAGTAAATAAACTCTCGAAGACGGTCTCGCACCATTCCTGCCTTGCTTTCTTGGGCAAGACAAGTTTACATCGCTTCTTGCGCGATTGAGACCGCAGTTTCGTACCAATTTACCGCAGTTCGTACCACTACTTACTAAGTGGTGAGTTCGACTTATGCGCTCACTTCAAAACCCGAAGGATCACGTACAGATTCCAAACCACCAGAGCAGCGTACCAGTAATTGATCCAGGTGAGGATTCGATCTTTCTTTAACCAGACGCAGACGGCACCTAACGCCAGAGCGACCAGCTTGGATAGAGCGACTCCCATCGAGGGGCCAAAATAGGACAGCAAGCGGATGAACGGACTGGCCTCCGAGGCGCCCAGTCGAAAGCCGAGGACGGTAGTGATGAAATCCAGCAACTGCAAATAAATGAAAATCTGGACTAACATTTCACGCCCGCCCACCGCGCGGCTGGTTTCGTTGGTCATAGGCATTCTGTTAGTGGCTACAACTCCCGGCGTTCTCATCGCGGCGCCCATTTCCAGGCGGCAAGCAGAAACAACACTGATCCCCAGGCAATCGTCACGCCATGTGCGAGCTTGACGGATTTCTCACTCTTGACGTCCAGCTCTTCCTTGCGCGCATAGGGGGCCCGGAAGGACAGCAGTTGGACAACCAGATACCCGGCGTTCGAAAAGCCACGTCGCAACTGGCTCCTGCTGGCCAACAGGGCTACCGCCGCCAAGCCCCCCACAATGGCCGTAAGAAAGAAGATGCCGATCCAATCCACCCAGCCAACGATGGACCCCACGGCCGCCATGAGTTTGACGTCACCGGCGCCCATGCCGCGCAGCAGGTACAACGGGAAGTAGACCAGGAACGCAACACCGAGACCGAGCGCCGACCGCTGTAGTCCCGCCCATCCGAACAGACGCGTGTTGGCGCCGAGGCCGACCAGCAGGCCGATCAAAACAACCCAGTTTGGAATTCGCCGATAACGAAGATCGTAGATCGCGGCGGTGCCTACGATTAGCAGGAGAATCACCTGAAGTACAAGGGGAGGGAACGTCATGATCGTGAGCCATCGGCGATCCGAAGATCCATTGTACTCTCGAGCAGTTCTCGAACCTATTTCTTAGCGTCCTTGCCGAGATAGTGAACTGCGTCTCTGTCCTGGCAAACGAACTCCATGAGTTCGGTGTCCGGCATGAGTTGATGGTTCACCCGCACGGTGAACGGCTTGGTGTAGGCCTTGGGGTCTTCAATCGTGATGTCGATCTGCATCAAGCCGAACTTCGGTCGACGCCAACGCTCCGTCATTTTGCCGGAACTAGTGAGAGGGCTACCCTCCACGTCGAGCCAGGCGTCGTCACGAAACCCGGTGGTCTCCACCACCAGTGTGTCGCCATCCCAATGTCCCACCGAATAGCCGTAGAACCAGGGTTGCGGATCGTTGTTCGGCAATGGCCGGCCGTCTGTAAGAATCCGCCGGACATTGCCGTTCGCCTCGTAAAGGATCACGATTTCGCGCTGAGTCTGTACGATCTGCCGGGGCTGCGGGTGCATTTGAAGCTGGGTCAGGCCAAGCGGAAGGCACAGCGCGTCGGGATTGTCCTTGTTGCCATCGCCTTTTCTTTGGGCGCGCAGCTGTGCAGCCCACGGAGTCATGGGAGGAAGGTGGTCCTTTAACCCAGCGCCGATGTTGAAGAACTGCGCGACGGGAGGATCGTCCGGAGAAGAAGGAATCGCGAACGGCAAGGGCGCCGTACCGTTTAAGCCCGCACCCAGACCCGCCTTACCAGTGTGCGCGGGTTCCCATAACCCGGAGAAATCGGGCTTGCCATTCGCCGTCTTGGGCGGCGGCGCGGCGAAATCAATTTTGCCATCCGTCGCCCTCGGGCCAGCTGTGGGGTAGCTGGGCCACTGCGCGAATATCGCGGGCGCGCAGGTTATCAGACCAAACAGTACCGCGGCTGGGATCCTGATCACGATGTTGTTCCTGCTTATTTCCCCATGGCCTTCATTACATCTGCTTTGGTCTGTGGAGTAGCCGACGTGTGTACGTTGATATACCGGACATAGTCCAGATTGAGCTTGTCCAGAACTGGGACCAGAGCCTTCACGTGATCGTTAGCCGGTTCGCCGGGAGTCACCGAGAAGTCGCCCTGGAACAGAACCTTCTCCTCGGGAATGTACGCGATGATCAACCCGTTGGAGTGAGGAGCCGGAAATATATGGTACATCTCAACGGTTCGGGTTCCATCGGAGTAGACCTTCTTCTCCTCAACGGTTTCGATTTTCGCTTTCTTCGGATTCTTGGAGAGGGTGTCGTCGAGGAGCGTTCTCGGAGTATTGAGCGCTTTCCCGAGGAACTCCTCATTGTTCTTCTGCGTGATGATGGTGGCGCCTTCGGCCACTAACACGGGCAACCCTCCAGTATGATCGGCATGCGGATGCGTGTTCATGACGTAGCGGATCGGCTTGTTCGGAAACAGCTTCTTCGTTTCGGCAACGTACGCGAGGGCGCGTGCCTGCGATTGGCCGGCCTCCAGCATCATGACGTAGTCCTTGAACTCGACGATCACCGAATCGTAACTGCCGGGTCCAGTGGTGAGCCGGTAAAGTCCGTCGCCCAGCTTTTCCGAAGTGACTGTCAGAGGCGCTGGAGCCGGCGGTCCTCCGCCACCCGGACCACGACCTGCAGGCGGCGCCGGTGGAGGAACCAGCGTAGCGACATCGGGAGGATTCCCCTTCGCCGCGGTCACATCCGCTTCAAAGAACGGCCAACCGCCGCGCGTCTGCACGATTTTCGAAGGAGCCATGACACCGCCGAAGTCTTTCCATCCGGTGTACGTCGCGACGATGTGCATGTCGCCCATAATGTTTTCCCCGAGCCAGGTTTCAACGCGATCGACCATGTTCTGGTTGTCCACATAGCCATTGATGACGTAGCTCTTGCCGGAAGGCGCCTTCACCGCCGGGCTCCAGCTTAGGACGGTGTAGCTCTTGCCCTCGACCTTGCGATGGCTGACCGTGGCGTTATTCGCGGCGGCGCCTGCGAGAAAACCCCAGGGCGTGATGTAAAACTCGAGCGAGTTGGCCCAAGGTTGCGAGACGTCGGCCTGCTGGGACGTGACCTGCTGGAAGAAGGTCCCCTGCGTTACCGTGGTTGAGCCGCCTGGGCCGATGTTGTGGGTGATTCCCGTATGCCGCGACGCGGGTGCCGTGAGATCGATCACACGGACGTAGTTGTCGATCGGCCGCATCGGATCATGGGTGCCCCTGCAGGTCATGTCGGCGGCGTTAGCCCCGCACTGTTGGAATGCCACGTCCTTTGCCGAGCCCGAGTACGTGATGGATTTCACATCGCCCAACGCCTTTTGCGCATTGGCGATCACAGTCTTGGGATCTTCCGCCAGTGCGCTCCCACAGAGAAACGCGAGGCAGACGTTGACTAAAGCAAGTTTCTTGAACATGGCATCTCCTTATGAGCCGGGTTGCCAGGCACGACGCACCCGTCTTGAGTATTCTATATCGGCTCGGGCTCCCGTGGACTATCCGGCTGCGAATTAGCTTCCCGCTCGCATCGACCCGAACAGAGCCGCGTTCTCCCGCAGGATCCGCTCCGTCACCGTTGGATCGACGCTCGTATCCCACACATCGCGATCGTGCGTGCCCCCCAGCAACACCCCGTCACGTCGCGGGAACATATAAATATCGCCCGGACCCACGGTCATGTATTCCACCTCGCGCTGCGGCAGCAGAAACACCAACTGCCCCTTCACCGGCGTCAGTTCCCGATCGCCGAATAAAACCCCCGCGCCCAGCCCCGTGCAGTTGTAGATGACGCCCTCGCGCAGCGCCGCGATCTCCTCCGGCGCGTGAAACTCGCGAATCACAATTCGTCCCCCGGCGATCTGAAAATCGCGCACCAATGCATTCAGATAAATCGCAGGCTCGATCAGCATCGAGTCCCGTTTTCGCGCATACAGCGCCCCGAAAGGATGCTGCCCGGGCCCCAGCCGTTGCGTCTCCGGAAACAGAGGCTCGATTTCGCTGTACGCACTCTCGGGCGGAGCCGGCGTGATCGGCCCGTCGGAGGACAGCGAATACACCGGTAGCCACCGCACTCCATACGGGTCTCCCGCCGACGATTGATATCGCCGGATCGCAAACCTGGCCGCCTCCACAAACTGCCGACGGAACTCCGGCGTTATGCGCGCGGCGTCGAACAACGTCACCGGGTCCCAATACCCGCCAGCCACATTCGAGGTCGTGAGCGGTGGCATCTCCCTGGCGTAAATCACAGGGTTGTAGCCGCGAAGTTGCAGTAGCCGCGCAGTCGACAGTCCTACCACGCCGCAGCCCAGCACCGCGCAATCGCGCGCTTCCGACTTCGCGCCTTCTTCGACCGCGAGCTGTGCGGTGCCCCAGGACAGCGTAATCCCGGCCCCGCCGTGCCCGTAGTTGTGGATGACCGTTTTCTCGCCTCGCTTCTCGCCGCGCACCACAAATCCCGACGGACGAAATGGCCGCAGCCCAGTGATGGTACGGATCACGCGATCGGCCGACACGCGAACGCGGGCTAGCCGCGCTTCCGGCGACAACGCCGCTGGTATGCCCCTCAGGGACCCATGCCTGGCCGCGCAGCCCGCCAGCAACACATTTGTTCCAGCCAGAAAACTTCGCCTAGAGACGCGCATTAGGCTCATGATATCCGGGTCGGCGATCCGCCGGCCCCAGAGCCCGGGGTGACGGCCTACTTTGCCGACGCTTGAACCGCCTCGACTGGGAGCCCCTTCGCCTTCATCAAGGATTCCAGCAGCGCCACGGTTTTCGGGAACGCGTCGGCACCGCCGCGAGCACCACCGGCGCCTCGTGCGGCGTCCAGGGGCGTGCGGCCGCCAGCATCTTTGGCGGTGAGGTCGGCGCCATTGGCGACCAGGAATTCGATGAACTTATCGAAGCCGTGTTCGGCAGCGCCGTGCAGAGCGGTTTGATTCGGGACGGCGTTCGCGCTCGGCATTTGACTGCCGCGATGGGCGTTCTGTTGCGCGATGCGTGCGCCCACGCTCTCACCTGCTCCGAAAGCGCCGGCGCCACCGCGGCCGGCTACGAGTCTGCGGTCGGTCACGGAGCGGGCGTTCACATTGGCGCCTGCTTTGATCAGGAGATCCATGGTGGCGAGCACGCCTTCGTCGGTACGGTTGCGTCCGCGCGTGACACGCGATCCATAATCGACGCCCGCAGCGGCCATCAACGGCGTGATGCCTTCCTTGCTCGGCAAATCGACCAGCGCCTTGTACTCAATCAGCAGCGCGGTGAACTTGGGATCGCCACCGCGCGCCGCACGCAATAGGGGCGTGGCGCCCTGGGCGAGCATGGTGTCGCCGCCGCGATCCTGCGGGACGTCGCGATACGGCGGACGCCGCTTCAGCTGGATGTTAGGATTCGCGCCTTTTTCCAGCATCATGCGGCCGACATCCACTGCGGTGAGCTTGTCTGGACTCGGAAGGACGGCCACGCCGCCATTCCCTTTCATCGGAAGCGTGCTGACGTCTGCCGCCATGTAGACCGGCGAGCGGCCGAACAGATCCCACTTGTCGAGATCGGCCCCGCCGGCGGTCCCTTAAAATGACCAGCACAGCAGCCGTGTCGAAATGCAAGTTCTCCAGCGCCAGAAGCAGCGGAGTCTCGCGGTCCGGATCTTCGGAATCGGGATCGGCGCCGGCTGCGAGCAGGTTTTGTACGCAGGCCGCACAACCTTCCCGCGCTGCGTAGTGCAGCGGTGTAAAGCCGCCCTTGTTCATGTCCTTCGGGCGAGGTTCCTGGATGATCTTGCGTTCCCACTGATTGACCTTGCCGTGATCGTTCAGGTTCGCGCCGTTCGACGCGAGGAACTTCACCATGTCGGCCTGGCTTTGCGCGGCGGCCCACATCAGCGCGGACTGTTCTCCCCAGGTTTCCTTGGCGTTAATATCGGCCCCGGCGGCAAGCAGCGCCTTGGCCGCATCAACGTTGCCGGTGCGCGCGGCAGCCATCAGCGGAGTTTCGGCGTTGGGAGTTTTGAAATTGGGATCGGCGCCAGCCTTGAGCAGCGTTTCAATGATCGGCGCGGAACCGATGATCGCGGCTTCAGTAAGCGCCGAGGTACCGAACTGGTTCTTCGCTTTGACATCCGCGCCGGCTTTGATTAGCGCGCGGACAAGCTCGAGATCGCCATTTGCAGCTGCGTACATGATGGCCGTGGCGCCATCGGGACCGGCGGCATTCACGTCAGCGCCTTTTGTGCTTAGCAGGCGTATGGCCGCGTCGTGGTCGCCCGCTTGGACCGTATCAAGAACCGACGGAGCGCCGGCCAGCGCCATTGACGCACCGGCCAGCAAGACCGCGATTGCAGCCGAACCTGCGCATTTGCCTAGACCTCCGAAAGACCGTCGACGCCATCGCCGATAGACTTTACCGGGATCTCATTGCGCTGAAGCAGCGTGAGCAGCAGTTCGCCGTGACGCGAATCCTGCGGATACTTCAAGTGCTGGCCGCCCTTGATCTTTCCATTGGCGTGGCCCAGGATCGCGGACGGTAATGGATCGTTGTTGTGGCGATCGCTGTTGCTCATGTCGCTGCCAAAGAGGATCGTGGAATGATCGAGCACGGTGCCGTCGGCTTCTTTCGTGGCTTCGATCTTCTTGATGAATCCGGCAAACTCTTCCGTGTGGTACTTCTGAATCTTCACCAGCTTGTCCATCTTGTCCGGGTTATTACCGTGATGGGACAGCGGATGGAACCCCTCGGAAATCGCCAGATTGGTGTAGGTACGCATGCTGGCTTCGTGATCCATGGAGAGCGTGATCACGCGCGTGATGTCGGCCTGGAACGCCAAAGCCATCAGGTCGAACATCAGCTTGAAATACTCCGTGATGTCGTTCGGAGTGCCGATGGGCGCATCCGGAATAACGAGCTCGGTGTTGTGCGCCTTCTCAGCCATCTGCACGCGGCGCTCGATCTCGCGAACGGAGTCCATATAATCGCCCACGACGTTGCGGTCGCCCACGCCGAGGCTGGCTTGCAGGCGCTTGGCCTGCCCTTGCACACGATCCAGAATGCTGCCGGTTTCGGCCAGGATCTGGGCGCGCTCCTGATCGGTATCGCCCTGTCCGAAAAGCTTCTGAAAGACGGCGCGCGGGTTGCTCTCCTGGGGCAAAGGCTGTGTGGGAGTGCGCCAAGCGATGCGGGCGCTGCCCTGGCCGACACTGAGCTCAAGCGACGGCAGACGCGTGTCTTGTCCCACGTAGCGGACGGCGATCTGGTCGGCGCTGACGCCCACATCCGGACCGCCCTTGCCGAAGTCGAAAGGCTTTACGGCTGTTAACCAGCCTTGCTCGATGTAGGCGTGGGGCTCGGGCGTTTCCGCGGGCTTATTGCGCAGGCCGGAAACGATGGTCAGATGCTTGCGGAACGGCTCCAGGGGCTGCAGGATCGGCGACATGGTAAAGCTCGTACCGGTTTCCTTGGGAGACCAGCGATCCATGATCGCGCCGTGCGGGAAACCTACAAACGCAAAGCGCTTCGGGGTCTTCCCGGCGGCAGTCGCCGTGGCCGCGGTTGCGGCGGGAAGCATGGCGTCCAAAAGCGGCAATGCGAGGGTGGCTCCGGCCCCCTGCAAGACCGTACGGCGTGAAATGTGCTTCTTGGATATGAACATGGCGTCTCCCTAATTATCTTCTCGCACTCTGTACCGGCTCGGGCGGCGGCACGCGGCGCATCTTAAACTGGTCGGTATTCACCACGGCCTGAACGATGGCCGAAAACTTGTAGTCCGCGCCCCGAGTGTCGCGCACAATCTTGCGAACGGTCGGCATGTCGTAATACTCGCGCGTGCGGCCCATGGAATAGGTCAAAAGGGCTTCCACAAACGTTTGCACGAATTGTTCGGGACGGCGCAGCAGCGCATTGCGGAGATCGTCGGGTCCATTGATCTTCGTGCCGTCCGGCAACTCGCCGGCGGAATCGATGACCGTGTTGGCGAAACGGTCCTTGTCTCGCCACATTCCAACTCCATCGAAGTTTTCGAGCGCGAATCCGAGCGGATCCATAATCGCGTGGCAGGACGCGCAGGTCGCGTTCGCGCGGTGTTTCGCCATCAGCTCGCGCACAGTGAGCGCTTTGGTGGTGCCGATGTCCTTGTCGTTCAGGGTTGGGACGTTTGGTGGCGGGTTGGGCGGCGGAACACCCTCTATGTAACTGAGGATGAACTTTCCACGCAGCACCGGGGATGTTCGGTTGGGGTAAGCGGACGCCATCAGGATGGCGCCCTTGCCCATCAAACCCCAGCGCGCGGAGTTTTTCAGCTCCACCCGGCGGAACTCGTCACCCTTCACGTCGGCGATACCGTATTGCAGAGCGAGGCGCTCATTCACAAAGGTATGGTTGGCGCGCAACAAATCCACGACACTGCGGTCTTCGCGGAAGATGCTGTCGGAAAACAGCGTGAGCTCGGTGCGGAAGTCCTGGCGCGGATCCATAAAGCCGGACGCATACGGGAACACGTCTCGATCAGGAACCACCTCGCTGAGTTTATTCATGTCGAGCCACTGGAACACGAAATCGCTTGCCAGCGTCTTGGATCGCGGATCGGCCAGCATGCGCCGGACCTGCTGGTTGAGAATCGTTGGATCGCTGAGTTTGTTCTTCGCGGCCAGATCGAGCAGCTGATCGTCGGGAATCGAGTTCCACAGGAAGAACGAAAGCTTCGAAGCCAGTTCGAGATCGGTGAGCGCGTATTTCTCGCCCGGCTTCAATCCCGCGGGAACGCGCTCGCCGCGATACAGGAAGAAGGGGCTCGCTAGCATTCCCGTGATCCCCGCGCGAATACCAGATTCGAAACCACCGTCCTTCGAGCCATCGGTGTAATACTGCATGAGCTCCGCGACATCGTCATTCGTTACGGGACGACGATACGCCCGCTTGGCCAAGCTCGAGAAAATCTGCTTGGCGCACGCTTCGGGGGTTTTGTTTTTGTCCTTGGCCGGGTTGCAAGTGAAGATGCGGTCGCGGCTGGGCGTGGAACTGAGGCCGCTCACATCGAAGGGGCCCAGAAGCTGGAACGAGCTTACGCGGTAGGAACGATCCTGGCCGCCGCCGGGTGCGAAGATCTGCAACTGATCGTCGGATTCGGCGAAACTCTGGCGCCGGAACGTGACGCCGATGTTGTGCGGGCCGGCTGTAGTGTCGAACTTGATGTTCTTCAGGCGGCCATTGACGCGATCCATCGCGCCGCTCTGCACCTGATCGTACAGCTTCATGTCTTCTTCGCCGCCGATAACGGTCTGATAAACGATTTTGTTATCGACCGTCACCACTAGGGGATTCTCGTACTCCATGCCGTTGCCCCAAATGTGATTGGCCATGTCGGCGATGTTGATTTTGTATTGGCCGTCGGCGGGGAGATCCACTTTCGCGAGAATGCCGCCGCGAGTCCCAAGAGGCAATCCGGGAACGTGCGTGAGCTGACTGCCGGAGGAGGCGCGGAAGGTCCAGCCCTGCGGACGAATGTCGCGCCTGCCGAGCGCCGTAACCGCGACGGTATGGGCCGCAAGGACGTATTGCTCAACGAAGGAAGGTGAAACCTGCAGGGCCGATGCGATGTTGTCGAAGCCCTGTGCGCTGTCATCGGGCGGCAGCAGGTCTGCGGCGTTCACATCGACCAAAAGCAAATCGTGGACCGCGTTCTCGTATTCCTTACGATTCAACCGATGCAGCAGCTGGCCGTCCGTGACGTGCTGCGGGCTGGGAAGCTTGTCGAGCGAATCCTCGAGCCAACCTACCAGCGAGTCGACCGTCTTGGCATCCGGCTGCTTAGCGCCCGGAGGCGGCATCACGCGGCCGCGCAGCTTGCGCACTGCCTTCTCGAAAAGTTCGGGATTCTTGGTGATGCTATCGGCCGTGATGCCTTCGAAAGTGACGCCGCCGATCTTGGCTTTGTCGCTATGGCAACCGGAGCAGTATTGCTTGACGGTGGCTAGTTGCGCGTCGGCCGCATCCTGCGCCAGTGCAGTGGAAGCCATGGCAAGGACGCCAGCCAGCCCGGCAACGCGATCAGGGCTAATCGAGTTCGTAATATGTTGAAGGTTGTCATTAGTCATTATGCGTCCGGTGAAAGATATGCCCACAGGCTTTCGAAAGAGCGGCGAATGAATTCGTCCGGGTTCCCCATTTTGGCTTCGTATTCTTTGGCAGGCTTGGCCGCGACGCCTTCCGACGGGCTGTGCCCTTTGTTCAGCATCTGATTCAGACGGTCGTAAATCGTACCGTACATTTCGAGCTGCGCGGCGATGTCGGCGAAACTGAGCGCTGGGCCTTGGGCGGGAATGATCTTCGTATCCTTGTTCGCGATTGTTTGGAGGCGTTGCAGGCCGCCGACAATTCCGCCAATCCAGCCTCCGGTCCACCAGTCCACCACCGGCCAGCCTTGTCCGTAGGCGGCGTCGCCCACGGCCAGGATATTCTGCTGCGGGAAGTAGACGTACAAGATCGCCATCGGTGTGGGCCGCGTCGGAGATGTATCCGTAGCGGACTCCGGAATCGAGCGCGCCTTTGTCGTAGAAAGTCTTGTTCGGCTGGGCGATCTTCGGGAACTTGTTGAATTTCTGTCCGTTCCAGGGCCACGTGATGTTTTGCTGCAGCCACAGGCGCGTGTTCTCCTGGGCAATAATCGTGGCACCGGCCGTGCCGAGTGACTGATTGGAGCCGGTCTGTTCCGGATGCCAGTGGGTATTGAATAGCGTCCGAACCGGACCGCCCTTTGGAAGCGCGGCCACGGCCTGAGCCAACGCGGCGGCGTTCTGCGCGAGTCCGCCATCCACCATCACGACACCCTCTTGGGAACCCGTGTAAACGACGATGTTGCAGCCGACGCCGCTGATTAGATGGAGGTTCTCGCCCAGTGGCGCGGTCGAGATCTTCGAGCTTTGGGCAAACGTGTAGGGAGCTAGCGCTACACCCACTGCGGCGGTCTTAAGGAACGTCCTGCGCGTTGGAGACAAACAGAGTTCTCCCCTTTAAGAGTATACTTCTGGACGCCTTAGGTTACACGAGCCTAAGGTTCTTTCTCTGGGGCCACTGGGGGCCGCGGGGGCGGGGGCGGAGCCGGCTTGGGCAATTCGGCCGTCCCGTCCAGCGCCAAAACGAACATCATGGGCGGATTTTCAGTCTTCGCGTCATTCGGGCCCTCGGTTGTCGCCGAACGGCCCAGGCCGCCCTGGAACGCAACATATTGCTTTCCATCTATCTCATAAGTAATGGGCGGCGCCATGCCCGTGCGCCCGGTCTTAATCTCATACAGGATTTCGCCCTTATCGGCCGTAACTGCCCGGAAGCGGCCATCGTTGATCACCTGGAATATCAAGTTCCCGGCCGTAGCCACGGTGCCGCCGCCGATGCCGCCTCCGCCCTCGATCCGCCAGACCAGCTTCTGATTCACCGGGTCCCACGCTTGGAGCGCTCCCCGCATGCCCTCGGCGGTGGCCGGCCCAATTGCTGGGCTATCGATCAGCTTAGGGTCGCCATTGCCGCGGCTGTAGCCATTGGTGCCCGGCTTGAGTTCCTTGGTGGACGCATAAGTGAACGGCTGTAGGAAAACCGGAATGTACACCCAGCCCGTTAGCGGACTGTAGGACATCGGCGACCAATTGTGCGCGCCGCCGCCAGTGGGAAACAGCGAAATGGGGTCGGTGTCGTAGTAGGCCGCGGGATTCACGATCGGGCGGCCCTTGGGGTCCAGCCCTAGCGCCCATGTGGTCTTCACATAGGGGGCGCCCGAGATGAACTCCCCAGTAACGCGATCCAGCACCCAGAAGAAGCCGTTCTTCGAAGCCTGCGTGATCACCTTGCGGGTCTTGCCGTTGATTTTCAGGTCGAGCAGCATCAACTGTTGGACACTGTCGTAATCCCAATTGTCGTTGGGCGTGGTCTGGAAATACCACTTGAGCTGTCCCGAGGTGAGGTCCACCGCAAGGATGGAACATGTGTAGAGATTGTCCACGCCCTGAGCGCCGCGGAATTTCTGGTGCCACGGCTCGGCGTTGCCGGTGCCCACGTAAACCAGGTTCGCCTCGGGATCGTAGGCGATGCCATCCCACACCGCTCCACCGCCACCTTTGGTCCAGAAGTCGCCACCCCAGGTCTTGAGGGCGGCCTTCATTGCCTCATTCTCCGGCGGCAATTCGGGGTTGCCGGGAACTGTGTAGAACTTCCAGGCGGATTGGCCGGTTTTGGCGTCAAAGGCGGCGAAGAAACCGCGCGTCCACTTGTCACCTCCGGACGCCCCGATGATTACTTTATCGCCTGCGATTCGCGGCGCCATGGTGAGGGTGTACCAATCCTGCGGATACGCGACGCGCGATTCCCACACTGGCTTCCCCGTGATCGCGTCCAGGGCCACCAGCCGGCCATCGGTAACGGGCGCGATGATCAAGCCGTTGTAGATGGCGACGCCGCGGTTCACGATGCCGCAGCAGATCTTCGGCCGCACGGCGGTCTGGTTCACTTCCGGATCCCAGCGCCACAATTCCTTGCCGGTCTTGGCGTCGAGAGCATACACGACGCTCCAGGTGGTGATGCCGTAAAGCGTGTTGTTCCAAACCAGCGGCGTTCCCTCTTGATTGCCGCCGCCCGCGCCCACCGCGTAGGTCCAGGCCAAGCCCAAGCGCTTCGCGTTGGTGTCGTTGATCCCCTTCAGCGTGCTGTAGCGGGTCTCGCTCTGGTTGCGTCCGTAGCTCAGCCACGAACCAGGTAGAGTGTCTTCGGACACGTTGCCGGCGTTGCGAAGTACCTTGCCGTCTACGCTCGGCGGTTTCGCGGTTTGCGCCGAGAGCCACGTCGCCCCGAAAAGCATCATGATTCCCGCCGCCAGAGCGGGACATGTCAGCCGAAAGTTTCGCATGGAGTCGTCCCCCGGACTACATCTCGAGCTTGCCGTTCACTACCATGTCCTTCAGTTTGAACTTGTACTTGAGAACCGAGGTGCCCAGCTTCGTGGTGAATTCGACCTCTTTGTCATCAGCTGTGAAAGGCATCGAACGCGGGAACACGAACAGCACATCCATTGTTTTTCCAGGTTTGCTTACTTGGATCTGGCTGGCCTTGATTGGGCCCGTCCTGCTGGATGACAGCAAGCTCACTTCACTCAGAGCTTTCGCGGACTCCTCCGGTTTGCCGCCCAGGAACATTCCCATCGCTCCGGAAAGGACGATTTCATAGGGCCTCTGCTGCTGTTCGAGAACTTTTGCGGCTTCGGCCGATTTGTCCGCTTCCGCGCCGAACTTGAGACGCACCAACGCCTGCCGGACCGGAAGCGCGGATTGCCAGCGAGCTACAACTTCGACGGTAGGGGCCGACGAACCCTGAGCGCCTGGTCCGAATTCCGACCCGCCGCCACCTTGCGGGCCGCCACCGCCGAATCCGCCACCACCGCCGGGCGGCGGGCCACCACCACCCGGACCGCCAAACCCGCCGGGGCCGCCAGGACCGGCCATCGCAACGCTGACAGATTTCGCCCACGGCGAATTGTTCATCATCTTCGTGGCGTCCTTATCGCTCCATTCCGTGTAAGGCTTTTGCCAGAAGTCGGCCGCCACCAGGCCGCAACCAAATAAGAGTAAGAGCCCAGCTGTTTTCTTCATCGCTCCAATCTCCGGTTTCGAGTATTTATAGTTTTACCTGCCAACCATATGGCCCGGCGCCTTGTTGTTCTCTTCGCAAATGTACTCCATTACGTCGTCCACTGGAAGCAGGTGAATTTTAGCCGAGACGGTCCAGGGTTTGGCGTAGGCTTTGGGATCGTTGATTACGAATTGAACGTCCATATGCCCCACGTCACGGCGCGTGAAGCGCTCGGTCAGATGCATAGCCTCGGTCTCGGGATGGCCGGCCATGTCGAGCCACTCTTTACCGTTAAATCCCGTGGTTTCCACCACCAACATGTCCCCGTCCCACCGCCCAATCGAGTAACCCTGCCAGGTGGGAGTTGGATCGACGGGCAGCGGCCGTCCGTCCATGAAGATCTGGCGATAAATTGTGCGGGATTCATACAGGAACACGATCAAATCGGTCGTCTGCACAATTTTGTATGGCGCTGGAACCACGTCCTTTTCAGGCATGCCGGATGGCAGGCACTGCGCGCCCGGGTGATCCTTGGCGTTGCTGGCCATGCGTTCCTTATAGAGAGCTTCGGCCCAGGGAAGCATTTGGACGTCGCCCGGTTTCAGATCCGCCGCAAGGTTGATAAGCAGCTTGGGAGGGCCAGGGTCCCCTTCCGCGTACATTTCCCAAACTCCCGAAAGATCGGGCGTACCTTCCCGAGTGCGCGGGGCCGGAGCATTCAAGTTGACCTTGCCGTCGGCCGTGAGCGGCAGTTTCTTGGAAGCGGCGCGAGGCCACTGGGCCTGAGAAAGCGCTGCGGACGCGAACAAGGCGAACGCGAGCAGGGATATACGAGGCATCTGACGAACCCTCCGTCCTGGACAGTATACATCGACCGCCGCATTCGAGAAGATATATGGCGGGAGGCGGGTATGATCAAAACGATTGTATACACCATGGGCTCGTTTTTGCTTATGGCGCTGCTTGGCTCGCAGGCTGTAGCGGCGGAAAACGAAACAGAGCGGGAAGTTCGTGATCGCGCTCAAATCGAAAAGCTAATGTGGCACTACGTTCGCGCGCTCGACACGGGAAATGGCGATGCTTATGCTGCCGCATTCACTCCGGATGGACAATTCGGTAGCGGCGCTAATGCTGTCAAGGGTCGAGAGGCGCTGAAGAAGATGATCAGCGATTTTCGGCAGCGGACCGCGGAAAATCAAGCCAAGAGCGGAGAGAAACGGCCCGCCATGTACCACGTGATCGCAAACAGCTACCTGGAATTTGTAGACAAAGATCACGCGCGTTTGGAGGCCTACTGGATGACCGTAGTCGCTGCCGGCGGACCACAGGTGCCTTCGCGAGTGGCCGGGGCCGGACGGGAAGTGGATGAACTCGTTCGCCTAAATGGGCAGTGGCTGATCAAAACGCGCGACGTTGCGCCCACAGACTAAAGCGCAAGCTCGGGAGTCAGCCCTTTCGAACTATCAGAATCAGAAACAGCAGGGGCAGGTAGACGATCGTCGCCTTCAGCAATTGGCGAGCGGCGATTCTCGAGGGGAGAAGAATTTGTCGGCTGGCGTAATACAGAAGGCCCAGGCCGAGCACGATCGTTGCGCAGTATTGGAGAATGTCTCCTTGGTTCGCGGCAACCGCGCCGATGCCAGAGATAAAGAGGGCTAGAGCCGGAACCCCTGTGAACCACGCCACAAAGCCATCTGCGTCCTTAGTCGGGAAGATCAAGTAACCGGCGCGGGCATAATCCTCACGATACATACAGGCGATTGCCATGAAGTGAGGGAATTGCCATAAGAAGAGCAGCCCGTATAGCGTCCAAGGGGTGACGCCGGTGACAGAACCTGTCGCCGCGGCCCAACCGATCAGCGGAGGCATGGCGCCCGGAACAGCCCCCGCCAATGTGCAGAGCGGCGTTTTCCGTTTCAGGGGCGTGTAAATGAGTAGATAGGTAGTCGCCGTGAAGACTGCAAGGCCACTCGCGAGTGCGTTGACCGTGGCAAGGAGGTAGACACAGCCAACTATAGAAAGCGATATGCCGAACCACGCCGCAACTTGTGGGTGGAGTCTTCCGCGGCAATCGGGCGCCGAGAGGTCCGCCGCATCTGCGCATCGAAGCGATGTTCCAGATATTGGTTCAGCGCCGCCGTTCCGCTCGCTACCAAAAGCGTCCCACACAATGCGTTAAGCATTCGTTCTACCGGGAAATTGTGCAAATCACCTGGGTAACCCAGATAGAAGCCGGCGAACGTCGCAATTACGATAAGAAAGTTCACTTCCGGCTTTGTAAGCGCCAAGAAATCGGGGATGGCCGAACGTACTGAGGAGGCGGGCCGTACGCTCGGCCCGATCTCAAGCACAGAGGTGGACAGACCGGCCATCAACCTACTCCGACTTCCGAAACATGAGTTCGTTCGCTCGCGAGGAGCCGGGCGGTAAGCACGAGTGCCGGAATCAGGTAAGCAAACGTCACCGTAACCCACATGAGCGCTCCGGCCAGGGCCTGGTCTTCGAGCGGCGAGAGGCCGAACATCCCGTGATTGTTGTCCCCAACCAGATATGGCCGGTACACAACGTGGCCACAAAATACCAGGAATGCCGAGAGGGCATCGCACGGCAGTGTCGCGAGAAAAAGATATACCGGGACAGACCAGCCTGAATTTGGGTGAGGCTGGATTACAGGCCACCAAAACAAAATCCCAGCAACGAAGAAGCTGGCCAGTTCGAGCCGATGCCAAAGGGGCGTTTCGAGAGCGAGCTCGAAAACGGCCGGAACATGCCAGAAGAGCACCGTAAGGGTGCCCGCCAGCCAGCAGAATGCAATCTGAGGACGCCATCGCACAAAAGAGGAGCGAAAAGCGAAGAGAATCAGCGGCGCCGCCACCAGCATGATGAGAAGATGCATCACCATGTGTGCGGTAAGAAGATGATGATCCAGATGAGCCAGCGGCAAAATCACGGTTGAATTCCCGCTGTTAAGGAAGCATCCCGTGCCGGTGTTTGAGCGGATGGATGCAGCGTTTCCAGAAACGCGACTAGCGCCGTCGTCTGCGCCGGATTCAGATTCTTTCCATAGGCCGGCATATTGCCGCCACCTTGCAGTACCTGGCGAACGAGTTGGTCGCCCGTCAGTCGAACGGCCACAGCGTCGAGAGCCGGCCCACGCTTGCCACCGATATCGCCAATGGCGTGGCAGTTGTGGCACTGTTTCGACTGAAAGACAAGCGCTCCTTGGATCTGCACCGGCGTCCGTCCCACAACGAATTTCGCGGGAATCGCAGCAGCGGTCGAGGCATCCATAACCGGACTCCATGGTGCATGATCGGCCAGACTAGTAAAGGTGCCTAGCGTCACGGCGCTCAGCAGTATGGTTAGGACCGCTATTGGCCGCCGCCTCCAGCTCTTTTCGCCTTCATCCGAAAAGAACGGAAGCGCGAGGAGAATCACCAATGCGATCACAGGACCGATCAGCAGAACCGGAGTTTCCATTGAAGGTGGAAGCAACGAGAGCAGTGCGTAGAGCCACAGGAAGAAGAAGTCGGGTCGAGGAACGGTCTGAATAATCCGCGGGTCCGGCTGGCCGCTCGGGCCGAAGGGGCCGAAATAGAGGGCGCAGGCGGCGATGGCAAGCAGAATCACTCCAGAGAATATTGCGTCTTTCACGATTCCGTTCGGCACAAACGGCATGCCTTCTGTGTGCGTCAGGTGGTGGTACTTCTCCATGTAGTCGGACCGGCGGACCAATCGGCCTGGCATGGGCCACTCGTTGATCCCGAGTTTCAGGACCAACAGCAAATGCAGTCCAACAAAACCGATCAGCAATCCGGGAATCACAAATACGTGAAATGCAAAAAAACGCGACAGAGTCGCGCCCGCGATGATCGGGCCACCCAACATTAGCTTTACAAGCGCGGGACCGACGATCGGCACGCGGCTGCAGATGGAGGCTCCGATCCCCAGCCCCCAGTAAGCGTCCTGGTCGAAGCGCAGCACCTGACCGGTGAACGCCATTCCCAACGTCATCAGCAGCAGGAAGATGCCGAGGATCCATGTCAGCTCTCGCGGAAATTTGTAGGCTCCAAAAAGAAACACCTGGACCATGTGGATCAGCACGATGGCCAGCATGAAATTCGAGCCCCAGCCGTGAAGGGCCCGAATGAACCATCCGAGCGCCACCTGGTGGTTTAGGATTTGCAGGCTGTTCCACGCCTCTCCCGCCGATGGCACATAGATGAGCGCGAGAAGGATTCCCGTGACAATCTGAAGCGCCAAGGCCGTCATCGCCGCGCTGCCGAAAACGTAGAACCAGCTTGCCGTCTCCCGAGGGATCGGGTGCTGCATCGTCTCGGCGATAGGCTTGCCCAACTGAAGCCGTTGGTCGAGCCAGTTGCCGACTGAGCGAATCAGGCGCATGGCCCTTGCCTCTCGATCTGGATGAGAGGTTTGTTTTTGTTTGCGGCGGAAAAGCCAGGTGTTGGCATCTCACCCGCCTGAATCTGGAGTTTTCCGTCGAGAACCCGGAATGCATATTCGAACAACCCTCGTTCGGGCGGACCCGACGCTCGCGAACCGTCCGCGTAATAAACCCCTCCGTGGCAGGGACACATGAAGAGTTCCGATTGCGGAAACCAACGCACGGGACAGCCCAAGTGCGCGCAGTTGATCGCGAATACCTGGAAGCGATTGCCACCGGCGTTACGCACCCAGCACGGAATGTCCGCAGTTTCTCCGTCCGAAGCGTTCGAGATTGGATTGCGATAAGTCGCCAAGCGCGTCTGGCCAGAGGGGAACTCATCAACCGAACCAAGAGCGACCCAGCTCTCGTATCCGGACTTTCGTCCCCGGCTTACGGGAGAGAATAGATAACCCACGATCGGTATCGCGAGCAGAGCGCCCACGACACCGTTGAATAGCATCGCGATTTTGAAGACCGCTTGACGTCTGGAAGGATCGTTCATCTCAAATACCTCAGTGATTCAATTGCGCTGACAATGGTTCTCGCTGCGCAGCGAGCCATGCGACAACATCGCCCACGTCGGAATCGCTCAGCGGTTTGCTGTGGCTGCGCCAGTCCGGCATACCCAGATTGGGCATGCCAACAATGATCACGGTACGCAGATGCTGATCGCTCACCAAAGCCAAGTAAGAAGAGTCTGCGATAGCGCGCGCGCCGCGGCCCTCGGGACCGTGACATTGAACGCAGGAAAACTTAAATAGTTCGGCGCCCCGCGTGGCATCGCCCGGCTGAGAGGCTGCATAAGCCGGAAGCTTTGTATTCGCGAAAGCGCCTGCACTCGCCCAGCTCCGAATTCCGTGAACCAGAATATCGATCTGAGCGTCGGTCAGGAGACCGCCCGCTTTCTTTGCGAAAGCCGGCATCGGGGTTCCTGGCCTGCCCTGCTCGATCGTTCCGCGGATTGTTGCATCGTCGGCGATGGCAAGATACACCGGCCTGCCGATACCGACGGTCAAGGCGCCCTGTCCATTCGCCCCGTGACATCCAGAGCAGTTCTGGGAATAAAGCACACGAAAATCGGCGATGTCAGCGGGGCGAATCGCGGCTGCCTCCACCGGCTGGCGGCCGTTCGCGTCACAAGACATGACGGCCAGCATTGCCGTCAAGCAGAGGGCTGCGAGCGTGATCGTCTTTCTCATTTCCACGGCTCTCCGCGATCCTCTTGGTGACGTTCTTTCATCAATCCGGACGCTTCCAGTCCCATGCGCAGCGCGAGCGGCACTGGTTGCTGGGTACGGATTCTTTCCTGACGCACAACTACCAACCCCGCAACCACTCCAAATCCGATCTGCGACAGCACGAACCACAGCCAGTCGATGCGCTGGTTCATTACGGGGTTGATGATCCCTAGACTGCCGTGAATCAGGAAGGACCACAGTAACGGCGTTACGAGGCCGCCTAACAGAATCGGACGTTTTGGAGCCATGGGCAGCATCACTCCATAGAGAAGTCCAACCAGCAGCGAGATCATGAGGTGCAGAGGAACGGCTACGAGGAACTGTTGAAGACTGAATGTGCCCATCCGGATCGAACTATCCCCCGCCGCTGGTGGAAACAGTCCGGCTACCAGCAGGTTCATCGGATACCAGATCCCGTTCCCGCTGAGTATTCCGTACACTGCGGCCAGAACGGCCATGGCCGCGCCGCCCGCTAGACCACCCTTAACTCCCGCCGAGATCGGATAAGTCTCCAGCGGCAGCCAAGCGCGGGAGACTTCTTGAAGGATGGGGATTCGCTCAACGGTTTCACGCGACGTCTCAATAACGAACTCTTGTTCAACGACGGGTGTCGACTCGTGCGATTCTACCGGCAACACTTGGCGGAACCATCCCACCGCACCTACCATGGTCAGGATCCCACCCAGGATGCTCACAGCAACCGCAGTTACCATTCCAGCGGATATCAGCGTCAATCCGAAAGCGAGCACGAGAGGCCAGGCCGTCGGCGCGGGCATTTCGATTTTGTCTGGAGTTTGCATGGCTTCTCCGCTAGATTCCAATCAGGTAAACAACCGTGAAGACGATCACCCAAACCGCGTCGACGAAGTGCCAGTACATGGACAGGATCTCCACCCGCTCGGCATGCTCACGCCGGAGTTGCGAGGTGAAACAGAAGATCGCGACCGCAATGAGTGCCGCGAGGCCCATGGTCACGTGGAACGCATGTAGGCCCACCAGCGAGTAATACGTGGTGCCGAATAAATTGGTACTGATCGTGAGACCTTCGTCGTGAATCACGTGGGCCCACTCGCGCGCGGTTCCAAAAAGGAAAACGCCGCCGAGCACGATTGTGAGTAGCCACCAAAGTCCAAATGCCGCCATCTTTCCGGCAGCCAGCCTTCGTACAGCGAAGTGTATTGTCAGGCTGCTCGACAGCAGGCAAATGGTATAGAAAATCGGCGTATGCAAAACATCCGCGGGCTTCGGCCCAGTGAGGCTCTTGCCGATATAGAAAAGATAGGCCACCACGAAGATGGTGAAGATCGCCGATTCGGCTGCGATCAGGCAATACATTCCGACGCGACCCCGGGACGGAAGCCGCCATTCGAAGCTGCTTTCGGGGAGGTTTACCGATAGCGTACTCATCGGCTACTCGTACCTCCAGTCGGGATCTTCCGGATGCTTTAGATCCCACAGCGGGCGGCGGCTACGGACGCTTGGAACTTTGGCGAAGTTGTATTCCGGCGGTGGTGAACTTGTGGACCACTCCAGCGTCCACGCGTCCCAGGGATCATTTCCCGCGCGCTTCCCGCGGAAGTACGACCAAACCAAATTGGCGGCGAAAACTAAGATGCCAGCAGCCTGAAAGGCGACGCCGATGGTCACGATCAGGTTCCATATGTCCCAGCCGCGGCCCGGCTCATAAGTGTAGATCCTGCGTGGCATTCCCAAGATGCCCGGTACGTGCATGAAATCGAATGTGAGATGGAATCCGATAACAAAGAGCCAGAAGTGCCACTTTCCGAGCGCTTCGTCGTACATTTTCCCGGAGACCTTCGGGAACCAGTAATAGAACGCGGCGAAAATGCAGAAGAGAATGCCGCCCACAATCACGTAGTGAAAGTGCGCCACCACGTAATACGAATTGCCGAGCTGCCAATCCAGCGGCGCTACGGCGAGCGTGACTCCGGTCAATCCGGCGATGAGAAACTGGAACAGAAAGGCTACGCAGAACAGCATCGGCGTCGCAAGGCGAAGTTTGCCGCCCCACATGGTGGCTAGCCAATTGAAGATTTTGATGCCAGTCGGCACTGCGATCGCCATCGTGGAGAGGACGAAGAACGTATTTGCCCCCGCGCTCATTCCCACCGTGAACATGTGATGAGCCCACACGCTCATTCCGATGAATCCGATCGCGATGGTTGCCAGCACCATCACCGGATAGCCGAAAATTGCTTTGCGTGAGAAAACGGGTATGATTTCGGACGCAAAGGCGAAGGCGGGAAGCACGAGCACGTAGACTTCCGGGTGTCCGAAGATCCAAAAGAAGTGCATCCAGATGACAGCGGAGCCGCCGGCCTGGGTATCGAAGAAATGCCCTCCGAGGTAGCGGTCGACCACGAGCATGATTTGCGCCGCGGAAAGCGGGCTCACTGCTAAAATCACCAAGCCTGCCATGACAAGATTCAGCCAGACGAGCAGCGGCATTTTCCCGAGTGTCATGCCCGGGCAGCGCATGCTCAGAATGGTGGTAATTATGTTGATCGCCGTCCCGATGCTGCCGATACCGGAAGACAGCAGCGAAAGCGTCCAGAAGTCGGTGCTGTGTCCTACTGAGAATGTCTTCGCAGTCAGCGGAGCATAAGCAAACCAACCGACGTCGGGCGCGCTGCCTGCTCCATATAGCCCATCACCGCCGAAAAAGCTGAAATATAGGAGGATTCCGCCCAGCGCGGTCATCCAAAAGCTGAAGGCATTGAGCCGGGGGAAGGCCATGTCGCGAGCCCCGATCATGAGTGGCACCAGGTAGTTCGCGAATCCAAAAACCAGTGGCATGGCAACGAAGAAGATCATCGTTGTTCCATGCATTGTGAACATACGATTGAAAACTTCAGGTGAAACCAGCGCGTTGTGTGGCCGCATGAGCTGCAGGCGCATGATAGTCGCTTCAACTCCACCCAGTGCCAAAAAGATCAAGCCGTACACGACATAGAGGATTCCGAGTCGCTTGTGATCCACCGTCGTCACCCACTCGTGCAGGCGCAGTGTGAGCGGGCGTGCCGGGGATTCGGTTAGTGTTACGGTGCTAGTCGACATCAGCGAAGCGTCTCCAGGTAGGCAGTAACTGCACTCGCGTCTTGATCGCTCAATCCCATGGCCGGCATCTTCGATCCAGGTTTGATTGCGCCCGGATTCTTAATCCAAAGACGCAGCGTCTCGGGTGTGTTTGGCGCCGCACCCGCGGCGAGCGTTTCGCGGCTCATCAGATGAGTCAAGTCCGGGCCGAACCGTCCTTTCGCTGGGGTCCCCGAGACCGTGTGGCAGTTGACGCACGCCGTCGATTCAAACACGTGTTTGCCGGCGGACGCGGCGGTTTGGGACACTTGCTGCTGCTCGTGAACCCACCGGTCGAACTCCTCGCGCGATTGCACGTAGACGCGCAGCAGCATCTTGGCGTGCTGCGTTCCGCAATATTGTGCGCACTGCCCCAGAAACAGGCCCGTTTCATGAGGATCGATCCACATCTGATTCGGGTGATTCGGAATCAGATCGGTCTTGCCGCCCAATCGCGGGACCCAGAAACTGTGGTCTGTGTCCGCGGAAAGCAATGTCAGGAAGGTGGGTGTTGGATGAGCCGGATCGCTGACTGGCACATGCAGTTCATTCGCAGTGACGACATTTAAATTTGGATACCGGTATTCCCACCAATACTGATGCCCGGTGACGATGACCTCGATCGCGTTTTGCGGCCGCGGTGCATTTTGAATGGACGCAATTACGCGCGCCGTCGCCAGGAATAGGGCCACCACGATAAGGACTGGGATAACGGTCCAGGCCAGCTCCACTTGCGTGCTCCCGTAAATCTGGGCGGGCTCGGTGCCGGAGCGTGGGTTCCTGAATCTCACCACAGCGTAGGCAAGTAAAGCGAATACGACAATGAAGATCACCGCCACAATCGAGAACACGAAGACCGAGAGTCCGAAGATCGACTCCGCTGGAGTTGATACTGGAGCAAAGATGTTGGTCGGACTCATTGGGTCGCCTGCTCTTCGCTAACCAAGAGACTTGCTGGCCCACTTTTGTTGGGCGAGTGTGTCGGCTCACTCTGGCGCGAGGCTCAGGAGATGTTGCGACAACCATGACAGGGAGCCAAGTGCGGCGCCAGTTTTTTCTTGGCGTTGAAGACTCTCCACTGCACGGTCCCGATCGGGAGCTGTCGTGCGGTGGCGATCTCGTGGTATTCCCACTGTTCGATGAAACGCAATTCCATGATTTCGCGTTCTCCGGAATCCAGAAGAGCCATCCAGTGTAAGAATTCGAATGCAGGAATGCCGGAGGCCTTGACGCTGACCGCACCTAACCAGTCCGTGGTCTCCTCAAAGTTGACCGTCTCCACTTCGCGCGTTTGTTTTCGATAGTGGCGACAGAGGATATTTCGGGCGATCTTGAATAGCCATGCACGAAAAAGTGCGCGATCGCGAACCTGCGCAGCCTTTCGGTAGACCGTCAACATCACTTCCTGCGCCAGGTCTTCAGCCAAGCCAAATTCGCACGCGCGAGCCCGGAAGAACGCCACGAGTTGTGGACTAAAGGTACTGAACAGATCGGCGAACGAGTCGGCGTGAGGGTTATCAATAAATCTATCAGCTACCTCTGCCTCGCGCGTGACCCGGTCATCGACAGTCGAATGGTTGTGCATTCTCGGCTCAGCCCCTTTCCGGCTGCAACCTGACTGCACATCCGCATCCAATCAGGATCGGTGCTAAGTCCTTATGGGCCAGGGCAATGGCGTAGGTTCAATTATGTTCTGGTTCGTCAATTGGCGAATTTTCGTCTTTTTCCAATTCGGCCACGACGACCACGAAGCTGGGGAATTGACTTTTGAGCTCAACAGACCCAACAAGGAGCGCTTTCCAGGACTCCTACCCCGAAGATGAATCTCTTTTGTTTTTCCTCCCGCGCATGAGCTGGCTTTGGCAGACCGGAACTCTCGTGCAGGTAGGAACTCTGTTCGTGGGCGCCGTGGCCATCTGGGTCGCCCTGCTGAATCAGCGGCGCCAGCTGAACGCCCAGATGTTTATCGAATTTTCAGCGCGGTTCCAGGAACTTCTGCGTCTGTTTCCAACCGACGCCTGGCTGGCAAACCTCAACCCTGCTCGCGCTATGCCTCCCCGCAGCCAGGACGTCAGAGATTGTACGCTGTACTGCATCCAACTCATCGCCGATGTCTATCATCTTCACCAGGCAGGATACATTACGAAGCGTCTTTGGATGCTTTGGGAACGTGAAATCAGGCATACGTTAAGCGGTCCCGTGTTCCAGCGCGAGTGGGAAGATATATCGGCCGAGTTCGTTAGCAACCCCGACTTCTTTCGCTATATCAGCATCCTGATAAATTCGAGACGACAAACTACGATGCCGACATCTTCCTTGCCGAGTGGCCGACGCGCGCCAACAAAACGGGCCGCGATTGGATCTTCCTGGATAGGAAAATCCCTGATGCAGCGCTGGCGATCTCGCCCATAGCGTCGCGGAGGGTTCGACAACTACACTTCACTTCACAAGGCAACGAGCATGCTAAAAGGCTTCAACTACCCTCTGACCCCGAAAGGGAAATCGACACTGAATCCGGCTCCGCCCTGGTATTATTCCGCCGACTTTCTGAACATCGAGTTTTGGGCGGATCCGGCCGCGGTTCGAGCGATACTGCCCGAGGGTCTCGATCCCGATCCGAAGGCGGAAGGCCACGGAGGCGCCTACTTTTACGACTGGCAGTTCTCGGGCTCGAACGAAGAATACCTCGATCCTGCCCGATACCAATATCGCGAGTTCTTCATCCTTCTTGATGCACTCTTTGAAGGAAGGCCTGTCTCCTATTGTCCATACATTTTCGTGGACAACGATGCGGCGCTGGCGCGCGGCTGGAGTCAGGGTTATCCAAAACGGCTCGCATCAGTTTTCCAGACGAGGTACTATGCGGCAACAGGCAAAGCCGGCCCCGCCCTGGCGGCCGGATCGAAGTTTGCAGGAACCATTTCGGCGGGCGGCCAGAGGCTCGCGGAAGGCATTGTGACACTGCGGGAGCCGGTGAAGAACGTCGCGGCTTTCGCGGAACGGCCAGTCGTGAATCTCTTGCACTATCCGCGCTTGGCCGCAGGGAAGCACGACAAACCGGCAATCCACGAGCTGGTCGAAAACGTTCCGCACGATATCAAAGTGGAGCAGGCGTGGATAGGGGACGGCACCCTTACTCTTCCGGTTTGCAAAGACGAGGAGTTGTCCGACCTGGCCCCTCGCCGATGCGGTAACGGCGTTCGTGCATCTCTGGCCTACATTGTTGACGATCTCAAGACGCTCAAGGATTTGAGAAAGGGGTAGAAATGGCCAAGAGGGTAGCTGACCTGCTGGTAGACGTCTTGTTGGAAGCGGGCGTTCAGCGAATTTACGGCGTCCCAGGCGATTCGCTCAATGGCATCACGGATTCGCTTCGCACCCGCGAAGAGAAGATCCAATGGATTGGCACCCGCAATGAGGAGGCAGCCGCGTTCGCGGCGGGCGCACAGGCGCATCTCACTGGCAAGCTAGCCGTGTGCGCTGGAAGCTGCGGTCCTGGAAACATGCATTTGATCAACGGCCTTTACGATTGCCAGCGCAGCCGCGTCCCGGTTCTGGCCATCGCGGCGCAAGTTCCGAGCGCTGAAATCGGGAGTGGGTATTTTCAGGAAACCCATCCGGAACACATCTTCGGGCAGTGCAGCCATTATTGCGAACTTATCTCGCAATCCGAGCAGATGCCGCGTGTGCTCGAGATTGCGATTCAAACGGCGATTGCAAGGCGTGGCGTTGCCGTCATTGTGATTCCTGGCGATGTGGCCTTGCGAGATGCGGTTGAGCAAGAACCGCGCTTGCTCTTTCCCCCGCCGAAGCCGACGGTGTGTCCTTCCGATGATGAACTTACCCAACTTGCGGAAGTTCTGAATCGCTCAGAGAAGATAACGATCCTGGGGGGTGCCGGGTGCGCCGGAGCTCATGACGAGCTGATTGACCTTGCGGGCAAGCTACAGTCTCCCATCGTGCATGCCTTCCGCGGCAAGGAGTTCATCGAGTACGACAACCCATTCGACGTGGGTATGACCGGCCTGCTCGGATTCTCATCGGGTTATCACGCCATGATGAAGTGCGATACGCTGCTGATGCTCGGCACCGACTTTCCCTATCGACAGTTCCTTCCCAAGGACGCGACCGTGGTGCAGATCGATCTTCGAGGCGAGCAGCTTGGGCGCCGCAGCAAAGTTGATTTTGGCTATGTGGGGGACACAAAAACCACGCTGAAAGCGCTGTTGCCCAGGCTGGAGCAGAACCAAAATGAAGGGCATTTGAAAGAATCAGTCGAGCACTATCGAAAAGCACGCGAAGGTCTCGACAAGCTGGCAAGCGGCGATTCCGGCAGGACACCTATCCATCCACAATATGTCGCGAACGTCATTAATCAACTCGCATCCGACGATGCCATTTTCACTTTCGACGTCGGAACACCGGTGGTCTGGGCTGCACGCTATCTCCGGATGAATGGCAAGCGCCGGCTCGTTGGCTCCCTCACCCACGGGTCGATGGCCAACGCATTACCGCAGGCCATCGGCGCACAGGTCAGCCATCCTGGCCGCCAGGTGATCACCATGTCGGGCGATGGCGGCTTGGCGATGCTCATGGGAGAACTGCTTACGTTGCGGCAGCACGATTTGCCGGTGAAGCTGATAGTTTTCAAAAATGATGCACTGGCGTTTGTGGAACTGGAAATGAAGGCCGGCGGCTTTGTCGATTTTGCGACCACTCTTCACAATCCCGATTTTTCAAAGATTGCAGAGGCAGCGGGCATCCTGGGTTTGAGAGCCGAAACTCCGGACCAGGTAGAACCTGCGATCGCGCAGGCTCTCGAACACGACGGACCGGCATTAGTTGAGGTTCTGGTGTCGCGTCAGGAGCTTTCGATGCCGCCGACCATCACCTTCGAGCAAGCCAAGGGCTTTGGCCTGTTCATGCTGACGGCCGTTCTTAGCGGACGCGGCGATGAAATCATCGATCTGGCGAAAGTGAACCTACTCCGCTAGTCCCGGCGCTAATTGGCTGTCGGGGTTTTCAAGGCGCTGTCGATTACAAGAGTGTCGAGCGGGGATCTGCGCGCTTCAAGCTTCAGGCCCACCTGCTGCAGCGCGTCGCTGAGCGCAGAAGGCGAACTGGAGTCCAGCAACTTCTGGGCTTCCGGCGGGAGGTTCGCGCCGCGTATGACCGCCGAACGGAGCATCATGGCCACATAATCCTCCGGAGTGACCTCGATGGTGAAATTATAAGCGCCGGTTAGCCCGGTCATGTCGACGATCTGGCGGTCGGAGTATCGTTCCAGGTTCCTGCAAAACACCCACAGCGGCAGCTTCCTGACTTCGATTCGGTTGTCGCCGACCGAGAATGACGCTCCGCGCGCATAGTTTACGCTTACCCCGTTGCCGACAGCGACGATGGTCGCGACATTCGCCATTCCCACAGGCTCGTCATTAGCCTTATCTTCATTCGGATCGGGCGGTAACTCTTTCAGCTTCGGCGGGCCTTTGGCAAGCACGAGCGCGTAAATGGGAAGCCCTTTCTTCTGTTTGTGCAGCTTCACCTCGAACCTCTCGGCGAGGAGAGTCTGAAGCATTTCGGGAACCTGAGCCTTAGTGCTGCCTTCCGGAAGCGTCGCCGAAATATCGTAGCGCTCCGTCGCCGTCCAATCCGGCCCGGAGATCAACGTCGCCTTGAACCTGTAGGCGGTGGCCAAATAGTCTCGGAGCGACAGCGCGACTCCCCGAACCTGCGCACCGTCAAAGTGAAGGCCGCCGGCGACCTGTCCCGGCCCGGGGACGAAAGGCCTGACGGACGCCACCTCGAACTGCGGAGACTGGGCGAGAAGCAGGCCGGTCAACAAGATCGCGAGAATGGCCTTTCGCATAAATTCCCCGCCTAATCTCGTTCAGTATATGCCAAACCGCCATCCCGGAAGAAGAATGCGATTGGTTGAATCACTCAGACAAGCGTGTAGCCTCCTCAAGCGCGTAAATGAATGACTCATACACTTTGCCTGTCGTTTGGCGCATACCCAACTCGCAGGTCCGATTTGCAGAAACGAATCGGGTGTCCTCCCCGGAGCTCTGGATTTGCATGAGCGTGTCGCGCGTGGCGGAGTGAACCAGTTCGGGATGCAGTAGGCCGCGGTCGCCGGCGGTGCCGCAACAAGCAGTTCCCAAAGGAATTTCAGCGCTGTCAGCTAGCGCGCTAGCGATTTCGAGCAGCGTCTCACTGAGTCCGAGATGTGTCGTCGAACAGGTGGGATGCACAACGATTTTCGGAATCGTCTTGTGAATTCTTAGTGAGGGCAGAAGATCTCTGCACCAGGCGATTGAATCGATGATACTGATGCGTTTCAGCCGATCCTTACGTTCATCGTCAAGATGCTCTAATAAGTCGTCTTTGAGACCGAGCGTGCACGAAGCCGCGTCCACCACGACCGGCAACTTTCCTTCGTCACTCCAGCGCCACAGCGCATCGCTCATCTGTTCGGACATCCAAGTCTGCCCGCGCTTGTAGCCCTTGGAACTCCACGGCGTCGAGCAGCAAAGGCCTCTCACATCATCGGGAATCCAGAGAGGCTTGCCCGCGCGCTCAGAGAGAGCTACGAAGGTCTCGGGAAGCGCCGGCGACGCGGGCCTGGCGTTGTCCCTGCCGAAGATGCGATTGATGCACGCTGGGAAATATGCGGCCGCCGCACCCCTGCGTATCGTTCCAGGAAGGTCGGCAGGGGCGGCGTGCGGCATGGGGCCCGCCACCGTGGGAACCAGATCCTTGCTGACAACGCTGCGAGCCACATCCGTCAGGGCCTCAAGCAGATGGGGGCTCGTTATTGTTTGCACTACATCGGCTGCCTTGACACCACGACGCGCCAGGATCTCCACCTCGGCCCATTTCCGGGCCACATCAAGCGCAACTTCTTCGGCACTCATGGAGTGCTGCATCTTCCTGAAGTGTTTGATCAGGGCGCCTGTATTGATTCCGATCGGACAGACATCCGCGCAGGTACCATCGACAGCGCACGTCTCGATGGCGTCGTATTCGTACTCATGCTGCAGTTGGGTCAGCAGCTTCGACCATTCGGGCTGCCTCGACATCTCGCGACGAAGAACAATGCGTTGTCTGGGAGTGACTGTAACGTTACGGCTTGGGCACACCGGTTCGCAGAAGCCGCACTCAATGCAGTGAGAAGCGGAATGAATGTCTTCGATCGCTGGTGTGGTTTTGAGGCTCTTTAGGTGAATCAGTGGATCGCGGCTCAGCAAGATATTCGGAGCCAGGATTTCGTGCGGATCGAGGAGATGTTTTACCCGCCACATCAGGTCAGTGAGTTTGTCGCCCCATTCGCGGCGGACAAAGGGAGCCATGTTGATTCCCGTTCCGTGCTCCGCCTTCAAAGAGCCGTCATACTTTTCCACCACCATCTCAACCAGGTCACGCATGAAACCGTCGTACTGCTGCCGGCTCGCCTCTTCACTGAGTCGTGCAATCATCACGAAATGCAGGTTTCCATAAGCGGCATGGCCCGCGGCGGAAGCTTGATATCCGTGCTTGGCAAGAAGACCGAGTAAATCGCGCGTGGCATTTGCAAGTTGCGCAGGTGGAAAGCAAACGTCTTCGATGATGAGGTTCGTGCCTTGCGGACGCATTTCACCGACGATGCCGAGGAGGCCATCACGAATGTGCCATGCAAGCTCAATTGCTTCGGCGTCACGAGTGAATTCCAACGGCCGCAGCATTTTCACATCGCGTAGAGCGTCCCCAACCCGCTTCTGGATCGTCTCAAACTCTTGGTCGCTATCGAAGCCGAATTCAACCAGTAGCGCCGCGTTCTTCGGATCAAGATCTTTCCAATACTTTGGCGCGCCTTTCATCAGTTTGGAGGCTGCGGCCAGGGATGAAGCGACCATCAGTTCGACTGCCTGCGCCCCCAGTTCGACCAGCTGACCGACCTGCTCGACCGCCGCGTCGATTGTGTCGAATGGCAGCCAGGCCACGGTCGTTCTTGCGGGCAGGTGATAAGTCTTATAAACGGCCTCGGCCACGAAGCCGAGCGTGCCCTCTGATCCAACCATCAATCGCCGCAGGATTTCTACAGGCGTTTCACCGTCGAGAAACGCATGCATGGCATATCCGCAAGTGTTACGGATGCCATACTTCCGAACAATTCGGGCAGAGAGTTCCTTGTCCGCGAGAATCTCCTCGCGGATCTTCAATAGTCCCACCGCCATTTCTGGCTCGGATGCGGCAAAACTTTCCTCAGCGTGCGGGTCCTCGGTATCGATAACCGTGCCGGTCGTGAGAACGATTTTCATTCCGACGATCGAATGGTACGAATCGATTGCTGGCGGGCATCGCATACCACCCGCGTTATTGGCCAATACGCCGCCGATTGTAGCGGCGTTAAAGCTCGCAGGGTCCGGCCCCATGCGGCGGGCGTAGGGTTTCAATACTTCGTTAATACGTCCAAGCGTGGTGCCAACATTGCAACGAATCCGCGACCCGTTGTCCTCCACCTCCCAGCCACTCCAGTGCTGCCTCACATCGATCAGGATGTCGTCGCCTTGCGACTGGCCGTTCAAGCTGGTGCCACCGGCCCGGAATGTCGCATGGCGGCCTTTGCGGGTGCAATATCGAAAAATCGCCGCCACGTCATCGATATTCTTTGGTTGCACGATCACGTTCGGGATATACCGGTAAGGGCTGGCATCCGATGCATAGCGCACAAGGTCGCTGATACGATGCCGTACAAGATCCTCGCCAAGTATGTCGGTCAGATCTGTCTTAAGTTCTTCCGGAGTTCCCCCAACGCGCTCTTCGTCCACAGCATCCGAACAGGGTGGTACATCGGGACGGCCGATGCGTGCGGGGTCTGCTGATAGGAGTTTATTCATGATCTTCCCCGATTCATGACGTGGTCAAGCTGCTATTCGTGGCTCACGGCCTGCATGATCTGTCCCATCTCCATGGCGTTACTCGACGGAATCTCCTGGAGCGATATCGCCAGCTGGTCCGTAGCGATTCCTGTTAGCTGCTGGAACATTGACCACAGTTGCTTCAGCAGGTCCGTCTTATCCTCGACACTATGCCCGCTACGCAGAACACAGTTGAGTGCCGCAGTAGGAGCCTCTTCTCCCGCCGCGTATCCAGAACGCTTGGGATAGGAAAGAAAGACGACTCGAACAAAGTTCTTTGGAACCTTCATCACTGTGGTGTGTATGCGCGTGATCTCTTCGGCAATCTTCGTCTTTGTCTCATCGGAGACAAAGTCCTGCTGAGTGATCGCGGTGTACAGCGGCATTGGTGTACCTCCTGAGAAGTCTCGCTGTCTAAGCTGCCACCAGCGAGGGAGCTGGCTTCCCGGTTAGCACAGCCTGGATGTTATCGAGAGCAATCATCCCCATGAGTGTTCGACTTTCCACTGTTGCGCTCCCAATATGAGGCAGCAAGAAAGTATTCTTTAGCCCGACGTAGCCTGGATTCAGTTTCGGTTCACCCTCGAAGACATCCAGCCCCGCCGCTGCAATGTGGCCACTCTTGAGCGCTGCAATGAGATCGTCATCGACGATCAATCCCCCGCGGGCAGTGTTAATTACAATTGCCCCTGGAGGCAGAAGAGCGATGGTTTTCGCATTCAGGAAGTGATGCGTGTCTGGCGTCTCGGGCGCATGAAGGCTCAGAAACTGACTCACGCGGAGAAGTTCCAATGGATCGGCATGGAAAATCGCATCTCCGGCCTTTTCCTCCGGCAGCTGCTGAACGTTCGAGTAGTGGATTTTCATGCCAAAGCCGCGGGCACGCTTCGCGACAGCTTGGCCAATTCGTCCCATGCCTAGGATGCCGAGTACTTTACCGGTCAATTGCCAGCCCAAGAGTGCGCCACTGCGCGCCACCGTCCACTCGCCGGATCGGACTAGCTCTTGTGCCTCAAACGCACGTCGCGAGGCGCCCAAGAGCAGCAGCATCGCGATGTCAGCCGTAGGATCTGTCACTGCGTTCGGCGTGTATCCAATGGCGATGTGTCTTTGCGCCGCGGCCTTTAAGTCAATATGATCGAGACCGACTGAATAGGTGGAGATCACCTTCACGGATGGAGAGACACGCTTAAAGAAATCCGCATCGAGTTTATCGAACGGAGTGACGAATAACGCATCCGCTCCGTCGGCGGCGGCAAGAAGCTCATCGTGCTGAAATGGTGTTCCGTCGGCCTTCCTCCGCACCTCAAATTCATTAGCGATTCGAGTCTCAACTGGCTGAACGAATTGGGTGGTTACCACTAATATTGGCTTCTTCATATTCCACTCCCTGGCAGAAACAACAAGTTCAGGGACCGAGATCCCTGCGCGCCGTGAACCATTGAGCCGGAACCTTTCCAAGAGCTACGCGACCAGAGAGTACCCGTTGGCGGCGCAGATCAGCTTCTTGTTCACGAATTCCTGGATTCCAAGATCGGAGAGTTCCTTGCCATAGCCGGACCTCTTGATTCCGCCGAAAGGCAGGTCCGCTGTGCTGACGGAAGGGTAGTTGATGAAGACCATGTCTGTTTCGATTTTGCTAGCCACCCGCTTGCCGTGCTCGATGTCCTTGGTGTAAATGGACCCGCCGAGCCCGAACGGAGAATCGTTTGCGATCGCGATTGCCTCCTCTTCCTCCTTGGCTGGGAGAACTAGCGCGACGGGGCCAAAGAATTCTTGTTTGTACGCGGGATTGTCTGGCGTGATGTTGGTGAGGATCGTCGGCTGCATGAAAGAGCCTTTACGATTTACTCGCTTACCACCGGTGAGGATCTTCGCCCCGTGTGCAACGGCCTCGTCTACTTGCTTCAGCAAAAGAGTGAGCGCGGCCTCGGATGAGAGGGGGCCGAGCGTCGTGGCCTCATCGAAGGGATCGCCGATCTTGAGGGACTCGAGCGCTGCGCGAAACATCGTGAGGAACTGGCTGAGTCTGGGACCGATGAAAATGAACCTCTTCGCGCCGATGCAGGTTTGCCCAGTGTTGCCGATTCGCCCTACCACGGCCATCTTCACGGCGTCCTCCAAGTCATAATCCTCCAGGACGATAAACGGATCACTTCCCCCCAATTCCATCGTCGACTTCTTGAGGTTCTTGCCTGCGCGGGCTGCCAGGGACTCGCCGGCGCGTTCCGAGCCAGTGAGCGCGACTCCCCTGGTGCGCGGATCGTCGATCAGCTTTGCGACCTGATCATTGGATAGAAATACGTTGGTATAAGCGCCGGATGGCGCTCCCGCTTCGACGAAAAGCTGTTCAAACGCTAAGGCGCACTGAGGCACGCCCGGGGCATGCTTCATCAGCATGACGTTTCCCGACGTCAGATGCGGGGCGGCGAAACGCGCCAATTGATAATACGGATAATTCCATGGTTGTACGCCGATCAGCACTCCGAGTGGCGAATACTCAAGGTATGCCTCTCCGGCGACTGATTTCAGGGGACGAGGCGCGAGAAATGTCTCAGCGTTGTCGGCGTAGTACTTCAGGATTGAGGCGCTGAGCTCCACCTCCCCGCTGCTCTCCGCGATCCGCTTTCCCATTTCGAGCGTTGCCAGGCGGGCGAACTTCTCCTTTTGTTGCAACATGATCGAGGCTGCCTTCCCGACGATCTTGGCGCGATCCCGGACCGGCTTCTTAGACCAGATTTCCCGAAAAGTTTTGTCGGCGTTCGCCAACATCTGCTCCATCTGCTGATCCGTATGCTGATCGAAGATGCGAAGCACCTCGCCATTGAATGGATTCACGGTCTGATAAGGCATGCAAATTGTTCCCCTCGAACGTCGTCAAACCTAGAGAGCGCAGTTGAGAAAGTTTTGTTGGTTCGATGGGATCAAACAATCTGGATCTGTTGCAGCTCTTAACCATTAGGGCCGCCGAAAGCAGGTTTCGGGGGGCCACGTGAGTCAACCGCCTATGCCCGATTCGAAAGAAGCGCCACCGTCAGCGCCACCGTCAGCGCCACCCCCACCGCAAGCGCCTTCGTCTGCCTCCCGTCTCAAGCGATGGCTCGTTCCGGCGATTATTCTCCTACTTGCCATAGGAATCGTCCTCCTCATTACTACGAACTGGAATACGTGGGCTGGCGGACGAGTAGTGCAGGAAACAGATGACGCATATTTGCACGCCGACCTCACGCCGTTGAGCACGAAGGTGGCAGGTCTGGTTGCCACAGTGCCGGTCTCGGACTATCAGGCAGTGAAGGCCGGCGACCTGCTCGTGGCATTACGGGATGACGATTTCAACGCCCAAGTACAGCAGGCCGCGGCGGCCGTGGCCGCTGCCGAAGCTGCCGTGGTCAACAATGAAAAGCAGAAACTGTTACAGGATGAACGTATCGTAGGAGCGACCGACGGAGTTCAGACCGCCGAGGCGAACATCGCTGCGGCCCAGGCCGGCGTCGAGGCGGCAAACGCGGGAATCGCGGGAGCACGCGGGGGGATTGATGCCATTCAAGCGAATGTTACCCGATCCACGAAGGAGCGCAAACGCCAGGAAGCATTAATCGCCTCGGCATCCACGACGCCCCAGACCGTGGAGCAGGCGGTCGCGGCCGACGAAGGCTATCGGTCGCAGCTCCTTACCCGGAACGCTGACCTCTTGAGCGCAAATGCTCAGTTGTCCAGTCGCCAAGCCGATCTGGCCAAGGCGCGGGCTCAGTTGACGAGTGCTCAATCTGAGGTCGAAACGCAGAGGCGCCAGCGAGCGGTGCTCGACTCGCAAGAACTTCAGCTTCGCGCAGCGGTGGACGTGCAAAAGGCGTCTCTGGCGTTGGCGAAGACCAATCTCGGCTACACGAAAATCGTGGCGCCGGAAGACGGGGTCGTCAGCGAGCGATTGGTGAGGCCGGGACAACTTGTGAGCCCGGGTACCCAAGTAATCTCTCTGGTCCAGAGCGATGTGTGGGTGCAAGCAAACTTTCTGGAGAACCAGATTCGCGGGATTCGCCGGGGCGACGTCGCGGAAATTCGAGTTGACGCGGTTCCTGGCGTAGTTCTGCGGGGACGAGTAGAGGAGCTGGCTCCGGCCAGCGGATCGCAATTCGCGCTCCTACCCCCGGACAATGCGACAGGGAACTTCACGAAAATTGCGCAGCGTATTCCGGTAAAGATTGTTCTGGATCGAAATCAGTCGACGGCGGACGCTCGTTTGCGTCCGGGTCTTTCGGTCGTAGTCCGTGTCCACACGAACGGCTCTCATTCATGACTGCCGCAATCCAACCCAAGGCGAAATTCGTTACCAATCCCTACGTCGGAATCGTCGGCGTATTCCTAGGGGCAACCCTCGCAACGATGAACGCGCGGCTCATCAGCGTGGGGTTGCCGGATCTCCGCGGCGCTCTTGGACTTGGTTTCGACCAGGCTTCCTGGCTTCCAACCGCATTGAACATGGCCACGATGTTCAGCGGCATCTTTGTGGTTTTCGTGAACACTCTGCTTGGGCCGCGGCGAATCTTGCTACCTGCCTCGCTCGTGTTCGCGCTAACCAGCGCCCTTCTGCCCTTTGCACACGGATATGGCGGGATGGTGGCGCTGATGGTGATCGCCGGGTTGAGCTCGGGAACCTTCTACTCGCTGACCATGACCTTTGTACTCAGCGCGCTTCCCAAGAAACTCATCATTTTTGGTGTCGCTGCCTATGCCGCCGATATCGTTTTTACGGCCAACGTCGCGCCGGCTCTCGAAGCCGGGTACATCAATCACCTGTCGTGGCACTGGATCTATTGGAACTCCGCTGTTCTGGCGCCTTTAATGACTCTTTGCGTTTACTATGGAATTCCCAGGATGCTTTTACCCGCACAGCGGCCGAGTTGGCGCGGGTTTATGTATTTCAGCGTGGGGTTGAGCCTGATCTACGGCGCGCTCGATCAAGGTGAGCGTCTGTATTGGCTGCATTCGGGGGTCATCGTCGGAATGCTGGGCGCTGGAACTATCCTTATTCTGGCTTCATTGGTTAGACGCCTGGTCCAGCCGCTGCCCGTTCTGGACCTCAAGTTCTTAAGCACAAGAAACATCATTGTCACCGGTTTATCGATCTTTGTTTTCAAGTTCGCTCAGCTTGCCACTCTGGTTCTGGTGCCCAGCTTTCTTGAAAATATTCATGATTACCGGCCGCTTCAGGTCGGCAACGCGCTGGCTTGGGTAGCGCTGCCGATGTTCGTGACAGTTTGGGTTATCGCAATCCTGGTCGCCTTGACGAACTCCAGACTCATACTCGCGCTCGGGCTGACCCTTGCTGCCGTCGCGTGCTGGCACTACTCCCACATTGACACTTCCTGGTCTGGGAACAGTTTCGAGGTGTGGGAGCTTCTCTTGTCCGTCGGTTTCGCCTGCTCGTACGTCGGTTTGGTAAGCAGTCTTATCTTAGAAGCGATCCAAGGGGGCGCGTTGACAAGCCTGGCAAAGGCGGCGACCATCTCCGGGTATGCTCACTTCATCCGCCTGTTGGGCGGCGAGGTGGGCGTTGCGACCATGACGCATTTCTTGTCGGTACGAGAAAAGTTTCACTCTAATCTGCTGGGCCTGAACGTCCAGAGTGGTACGTGGATCACGGACCAGCGTCTTCGAATGCTCGCTGCCGGCGCTTTTGGAAAATCAACTGGAACGGTGGAAGCACAATATCGCGCGGCCGAAGCCCTGGCGTTACAAGTCCGGGCGCAGGCGTTTACTCTTGCGATCTCCGACGGTTTCATTTTGATCGCATGGAGCGTGGTTCTTTACCTCATGTTGATGCTTCTACTGCGGCCCGGAATCTCCTTCCAGGACTTGAGGCGAAAGTCATGATGCGCGCCGTACTTTCCCGCTGCATAGCTATTGGCGCACTCTTGGCACTCTCCGCTCCCCTCCAGTATGGGGCCGACGTGAGGAAGTTAAGCTTAAAGGAGGCCGTCGAACTGGCCATCAGCCAAAATCATTCGCTGCGCATTGCACGCCTCAAAATCGTCGAGAACGAGCAGAAAAAGGCTGGTGAACACGCCTCATATTTTCCCTCGATTAAGGACCACGCCAACGCGGGCGACAGTACTGGAGTCGATCACATCGTGATACCAGCCGGAACATTCGGGGTCGTCCAAGGCCAGTTGGTCCCCGGAAACGCCGTCACTATTCCTCAGGGCCTGCACTACCTGCTGATCAATGAAGCGAGCATCTCTCAGCCGCTTACCCAGTTAATTCGAATCCGTGAGGCCAATCGTATAGCGGCCGCGCAAGTTGCCATCTCACGGGCAGATTTGAAGAAAGCTGAGAACCAGGTAGCCGTAGATGTCCATCGCTTGTACTTTGCGGTTTTAACCGCCGAACTGCAAAAGCGGGCCGCCGAGGAGCAGATCGCCTACGCCAAACAAGAACGAAAGGAGAATACGGAGGGCGTTCGCAACGGGAGCATGCTTCGCGTAAGCGAGATCCAGGGAGATACGGATGTGCTTCAGGGACAACAAGCTCTTCTCACGGCCGATCTTCAGGCGACCGATCTGAACACAGAGCTGGATGACTTGCTGGGGCTTCCGCTCAATACCAAGCTGGATCTGCAGCCTATAGAGGCAATCGGCCCAGATCGGCGTCCGTTAGAGGAGTATGTCCAGGCCGCTTGGTCGAACAATCCTGAAATCGCGTCCGCGGAGGAATCAATCAAACAAGCCAGAGCTGCCGTGGCGAGTGCGAAATCGGCGTTCATTCCCGATATTACCGCCTACGCCAGCGAGACCTGGCAAAACGGAGTGGCGTTTATCCTTCCCAACGTCGGCGCGGTTGGCGTTCGGCTCGATTATGATGTGTTTGATTTCGGTAAGAGACGCGCTGCTGTTAGGGAGCACGAAGCGCAGCTTGCACAAACGGAAGAAAACTTGAAGCGTCTCAAGGACGATATCTCCGCGCAAGTTGAACGCACCTACAACGCGCTAGAACGAAGTAAGAGTCTCGTGGCTGTGGCGGACCAAGTTGTGGCGTTGCGGCGCGAGAGCGAGCGACTGTCGCACAACCAGGTGACTGAGGGCGTTGTGACGGTAGCCAATACACTCGAAGCCGCTTCAGCAACCTATAAATCGCAAGTGGATCTCTTGCAAGCGAATCTGAATTACATGCTCGCGTGGGCGGAACTGAAACAGACCATTGGCCAAACCCCGGGCCTTTAGGTCCGAGTCTCTTGCGGTGTCGCTTCAGTTTTTGCTGGGGTTTGCGCTGTTGCTGGGATTTGCCCCGTGCCGTAATGATTCACGATGAGGCGGTCCCCACGCTGTCCAGTATTTGCCGTCCAAATCCACTGCAGGAAGACACTCACGCGCTCGCTCGATTGCGCCAGAAATTGCAGGTGTACCAACCCCCAGGCTAGCCACGCGAGGAATCCGCTCATCCGAATCTTGCCAGTGTGCAGCACGGCGAAGCCTCCACCCACAACCGCCATATTGCCCTTATCAAAATAGTGAAATCCCTTCGGAGTGGTCCCACCCGAGATTCGTCGTGCGATCAGCCGCCCGGCGTACCGGCCCTGCTGGATGGCGACCTGGGCTACCCCCGGCAGGGCGTGGCCCTTCTCATCGAATGATGCTGCATCCCCGAGGACGAAAACTTCGGGAGAACCTGGAACGGAGAGATCCGGTTGCACTCGCACACGCCCGGCGCGGTCAGTCTCAGCGTTCAGCCACTTGCCCGCCGGGGAAGGAGCAACGCCCGCAGTCCAGATTACGACCTTACTTAGGACTCGCTCGCCAGCGACTGTAACACCGTCGGCGTCGATGCCATCGACGCCTACTCCAAGCCGGACCTCCACGCCGAGGTGCGCCAACCTCTTCATTGCCGCTTCCGACAGCTCCTCCGCAAACATTCCGAGGATTCGCTTGCCTCTATCGATGATCATAATTCGCGCCGACGTGGGATCGATTCTTCGAAAATCCCTGCGCAGCGTCGTTCGCACGAGCACCGCGATTGCGGAGGCCATTTCCACCCCGGTGGGCCCCCCTCCCACCAGCACGAAGGTCAACAAATCGCGATGCTTGGACGGGTCTTCCTCTGCCTCGGCCAGCTCAAACGCCTGCAGGATCCTGTTGCGGACGACCTCGGCATCGGCGAGACTCTTCAGACCCGGCGCAAACGGTGCGAATTCGTCGTGGCCGAAGTAGCTGTGCGTTACGCCGGTGGCCAGAATCAGATAGTCATAGAGGATTGGGACGTTCTCGCGAAGGCTGTTCGAGGCATAGACCACCTTTTTCGCACGATCGACGCCAGTCACCTCGCCGAGGATCACAGTAGTGTTGGACTGCTTGCGGAGAAGTCCTCGAATCGGCGACCCGATTTGGCCGGGAGCAAGGACCGAAGTCGCAACCTGATAGAGAAGCGGCTGGAAAAGATGGTGGTTCGAACGGTCGATGAGAATGACCCGCGCCGGTGTTTTGCGAAGTGCCTTTGCGGCCGCAAGGCCGCCGAAACCGCCTCCAACAATGACAACTCTCGGAAGACTATCGGACATAACTGCACCTGACCATTAAGAGCCGCTGCTGTTCTTGTCGTGTTTGACGCTAGAAGGCTCCGAGAGGTGCGCCAAATCTATAAGCCCCTCGCTCGTGATTGCTGCGTGGCGAGAATTTTTCGAATGGGAGGCGGCGGAGAGGAAAATCTCGCGAAGAGAGGCAAGTGCCTGGCAAGTTCGCTCGCGCGTTGCCAGACTTGCATGCAAGAACTCGTGCGCTTCGGATTGCGCTCTCTCGATTCGGCAACATTGCCGGTCAGCGGCATACATGCACTCGTGTTGAAGTAACTGCTCCAGGATACCGTGGAAGCGCATGATAGAGACAGCTCCGCCCTCTCCGATTGCTTTGCAAGATCAACTTTTAGACCAGCGGCGCGAGGATCTGTCGATGGTTACTGACTGATCTTGGCGTTACCGAAATAGGGCGGCGAGACCTAAGCGACCAGGCGACGAATGATCGAAGCTGCCTGATCCACGTCCGAGTAGCTCAGCGCGAAGGAAGCCGTGGACTGAATCCATGCCAGAAAGGCACGGATGCTTGCTTCGTCGTGGGCCACCCAAAAGCCACTTTCGTTTAAATGAACTAATGTTTCCAATTTACCGACAGTACTCAGTTCGTTGGCGGCACCAGGCTGGAATTGTGCAAGAACGATCGCGGCGACCTGTAGGCAGTGCCCGTCCTGTTTCGTTTCCACTGGCGACAGAAAACGAACCCGTTGGCCGTACCGCGCGACGATAGGCGCCTCTTGGAGTTCGGGAAACCGGGAATCCAACACATGCCAACTGCCCTCGCGAACCATGAGCGCAAAAGGCATGACCGGAACGGACAGAGTGTCGCGCTCCAGCAATACTGCGTCGTCGCTGTAGAGCGTTAGCCCCATGTTCATCAGCACAGCGGCTAGAGTAGTTTTCCCGGACTGAGTGCTGGCGGGAAACACGACACATCGCGTATGGGTGCCGCAAGCACCGGCGTGAAAATAGCGAGGCAGTCTCGACCGCGACAAGCCCGCACCATTTCCTCCAGCAGAACGGATCGAGCCGCACCTATCTCCTTTTCGGTTGCAACGGTGATTTCGTCGCGGAAAATGCGAAAGGTATCCGGTTCCTCGACCACCCTGAAAGTAAAGTCGGGGACAGATGGCGCCTGTGGTAGACATTCGAGACGAGGGGCTATCTCCTCGGTCAATTCAGGCGTCTGGAGGATCACGCGACGTTCCTCCCATGGACTAAATAATTCCTTGAGAAAAACTCGGTGAGCGAAGAGGCAGGAACTTCCGTGCGGGAAACGGCAGGGGAAGAGGAGCTATTTTGGTGTGAGAGCAGGCTCGATCGCCAGTTATCCAAGGTTCGCGTAACATCTCGCTGCCAAAGAAGATAGAGCAACTTTAGAAAACAATGGTAAGAAACGCCGGCATATCGTGCACGCTCGTCGCCACTTGGATGCGGCGGAGCAGCTTCTCGAAGTGAACTTCCAGAGCTGCGCGTAAACCGGCCGTGCCGTAGTCTGCAAGGACCTTCGCCATCCGGCGCAATAGGGTCTCGCGTGCGATGCCAGCGATCTCCAAGGGGATGGGGTGGCTGGGATCGCGCGCATTTCGGATCGCTTCGTTCAGAAACTGCGGCCCCTGATTGCGATGCCAGGTCACCGTGACCCGCCGTTCGTGGTTCACCAGATGAAGCACCTCGTGCGCGTGTGTCTCTGCCAGCGCGATCACTTCAGCCCCTGCATCGCTCCTTGCCAGGCGCTGGCGAAGAGCGGGAGCGGGGCCCGGCTGAGCGGCGGGGGCCGATTGGGCTGGTTGCGCCGCGGGGCTCGGAGCTGAAAACGCTGGATTGCCAGTGGCCGGATTAGCCTGCGTGATCGGCGTGACTTTAAGGTAATCGAGTGCAGGATGAATATGACAAGCAAACGTCGTTGGGGGAGTCTGTGTCGTATTGGTTCCAAAAACTATTCCAACCAGCTTCCCCTGTGAATTAATTAGCGCCGATCCAGAATCGCCATGATCGGCGAACTGAAGAATGTTGCTGCAATCCGGCTGAGTTGGGGTTATTTCAATCGCGTTATCTCCGCTCACAGGGTTGGGACCGCTATGGCTCACCGGCACGCCGATGTTCGTTACCGTTCCTTGAGTCCTCCCCGTCCTCCGCCCTACTTTGAATACGACATACGGTGTTGAGCCGTTAAGGTCAGATTGTTGTACCCGCGCTATATTCCACGATCGCGTTGCTGTTGTTGACGGCAAGATTGATCACTTGATCTGTAAAAGAGACCCCGCAATTGGTCTTGCACCAGGATGATACACAGATATTTATCTTGGCCGTAGCACAGTCGATGTAGTAGTTCTGCTGGGTCGCGCCGGGGCCGGGATACGTGTAGGCCCAGTTGCCTTCTAATCCTGCATTTACCACGTCACCGATCGGATGGTGATCGGCCTTCTCGCTGGTATCTAGGCCCCAGCCGCCGTTCACTGGCACCAATGGAGGTTGATAAATCGTGGCTCCGGCTGCTGCCCCGCCAGCAGTTAAAACATGGGCGTTCGAAACAAGTACCACATTGTCAGGGCCCTGAGTTCCATTGATTGTTGCGAAGAATCCCAGGGTTCCGAAAGGGTAATTGCCCTGCGAGTCCGGAATCAGTGTGGATACGGTAATTCCGCCGATCAGCGGCGAATGCGTGGTGTGGTCCTGGCAATCGCAATCTGTGACCTGAGGAACAATAGCCACGTCGGTGGCGATTCCCTTATATTCGGATGGAATGATCTCATCCGGTTTGAGCTGTGACTTGTCCTTTTTTTCCTTTACGTAAACGGTAAACCCGACTTGATCGGTCAGTTTGCCAGCGGTTCGCTTAAACCCATACCCTACTCCCACCACGCCGGGGATCTTTTTCATCTCGGCACGGGCCTCATCGTGTAGTCGGGCAAGTTGCTCTTGCGTCATGAGATTGCAGTCTCCCCGCATCAGGACGAGACCGTTGCCCTGAGCGATCGAGTTCTGTCAATCAGTCAGTGAGAGACTGATTCCAGAGCTCTTTGGATGACGATTCTCCTGGTAGGACTGTGCATTGACTGAGCCTCTGTTTAGCGCCTCACAGTCAAATCGATCTTGAAACAAAACGTCGCAATTACCCGCAGACGCAGTTAGGATGGTATACCAAAAGCGCGACGGGAACAAGCATTTTTCGATGACAGATTTATTCAACTCAACGATAGGGTTCACTTTCGAAGCGCAGCACCCGATTTGTGCTATTGCTATTCGCGACATCGTGAAAATCTACATCTCGGCCACATACCGCGATCTTGACGTCCACCGGCGTGCCGTCTCCAGTGCTTTGCGCCGAATCGATCATCAAGTCATCGGGAAAGAGGACTACGTCGCCGAGGATTTGCGACCGGTCACGCGGTTTTTTCGGACGTGAAGACGCGCGATGCATATATCGGGATCTGCGCTTGGCGCTACGGATCCATCGCTACGCTGCCGACAAATCACAGCATGACGTTGCCCCAGGACACAACGGCCGGAAAGACTTCCGTTACCGAATTCGAGTTGCGCCACGCTATCGCGCAACGAGAACCGTGCTGTTGTTGCTAGATCAACCTGCGGATTGGCCCGCAAATTTCTGCGACGCCATTACGGGAGAAAGTCAGCAGGGAGCGATTCAAATGCAGCGATTGCTTGATTGGCCGATGCGTTTGTCCTTGCTGGTGTAGAAGGACAAGTTTAGCCGCGTGGTTGACAAACACGCGCTGACTGAACAGATCGCACGCATGTTTGTGCGCGAGCAGGTTTCACGGGCCCTGTTGATGACGCGATAGGTGCAAACTGGGCGCCTAAGTGCGAAGGTTCTCCGAACCGTTGATCGGCCATCCTGATAGGCATAATGGTCCATCGGTCTTGCAAGAGCAGTTTGATGAACTCGAAAACTGTCTGAAGGAGACCGCCAAGAGCTGTCCGATCTGCAGTAGGTTTGAGTCGAGGCTCTGCAGAGGGTCCCTTCAACGCTGATGTCACATACGGGGAACTGCGTCGACCAGTGAGAACGACTTGAGCGCTTTCCAAGAACCACGTAAACACGCCTATTTTGAGTATCACCGTCGGTCCTGGTTAGTCCAACCTAACGAGTTGCGCGGCGCTCTTGCCATCTAGATGGGATGAGAAGGCCGGTCCCTCGGCGGGATGCGATACGCTCCCAATGAGAAACGCACTCAACGTGCAATCGAAAGGAGACCGGCCATGAAGGAGCATATCACCGCAAAAGAGTCTGCGGTAACTAGGAAAAGAGCCAACCGAAAGCTGACAGTAGGAATCGATCTGGGCGATCGGAGCAGCCGCTACTGCATATTGGACGAGCAGGGCGAAGTCCTGGCAGAAGGCAGCCTGGCGACGACCAAGAGAGGATTTGCCCAGGTGTTTGGATCGAAACCGCGGAGTCGATTGGCGTTGGAAGTGGGCACGCATTCTCCCTGGGTCAGTCGATATCTATCGGATCTGGGCCATGAAGTCATCGTGGCGAATCCGCGCCGGGTACGGCTGATCACTGACAGCACCCGCAAGGATGACCGGCTCGATGCGAAGACATTGGCCCGGCTGGCGCGGATCGACCCGGAGTTGCTGAGTCCGATCCGGCATCGGAGCGCGCAGTCGCAAGCGGATCTGATGGTAATCCGGGCGCGGGCAGTGCTGGTGGAAGCGCGGACGATGTTGGTCAATGCCGCGCGGGGGTTGACGAAGTCCTACGGGGAGCGTTTGGGAAGTTGCGGCACGGGCCAGATTCGCGAGGAGCTCGCAACGTCCCTGAGCGAGCCATTGCAAAACGCGTTGAAACCGCTGCTGGCCGAGGTGGAATCAGTCAGCGGGCGCATCCGGGCATACGACGAGCAGATCGAAAACATAGCGCAGAGTCGATATCGGGAGACCGCGTTGTTGCAGCAAGTGCATGGAGTGGGTACACTCACCGCGCTGACCTATGTGCTCACGGTGGACGACCCGCATCGATTCCGCCGCAGCCGAGATGCCGGTGCCTACTTTGGATTGCGGCCCCGGCGGAGAGAGTCCGGCGATAGCCGGCCGCAGTTACGGATTACTAAAGAAGGCGATGCGTACATGCGAAAACTCCTGGTGCAGTGCGCGCATCACATTCTGGGTCCCTTTGGACCGGACAGTGATCTAAGGCGCTGGGGATTGGAGCTGGCCGCACACGGCGGGAAGAACGCGAAAAAGCGTGCACTGGTGGCGGTAGCGCGGAAACTGGCCGTGCTCCTGCATAAGCTGTGGGTGACAGGAGAAGTATACGAACCTTTGCATGTCCGCAAGGGCAGCAAAGCGGTAGCGGCATAAAGAGAGATGGAGTTTTGCGAAGGCTCGCCGAGTTCGGGCGACTGCGTGTAGTGTGCGGACCGGCGCCGCGCCGCAAGTGACGGGGTGGTGGCCAGGTCGGCATTTAGATTGCAGCGCCCGTCAGATTTGCGGACCCCAACTGGCACGTAGCCAATCAAGGCTTCAAAAAAGTGCGAATGGAAGCGGGGCGATGAGGCGAGGACCTTTGGACGTGAGAGCCAGGACAAGGTAGCCTGCCATTCCCTCGTCTCTGACGATTTGGCATCGCGGCCACCCGTCCAGGCTACCCTCTGGCTCGCTGCGCTCGGCCTGGACTGGGCCCGACCGCGATGCGGGGGAGTTTCCGTTTACGAGAGAATGGCAGGCTGTGAATGAATTTGCTTGACAGGGACCGGCCTTCTCATGGAAGCACACAACCGGCACACAAAACAAAAGTCCGGCGGCTGGGCTCCAACTGATCAAGCGAATCAGTGACAAACTGAGGATTCGAGGCGAGAGCCGCCTTCCACAACCTTGTGGTTTTGGAAGGAGTGTATCGCTTGGCCGAAATACTTCGGTTGCTGATCTTTGCGTTCACGGCCTCCTTAGGCTTTTTGGAAGGGCTTTCGATATCCGAAGGATCGCGGCGCACGTGCGCGTCGCGGTTTGCTGTCCCCAAGCTTCTTGCCCGAGGCCTTCCTCAGATTACGGCAACCAGAATAGGTACCGATATCACGTGTTAACGGGTCTCGTCCTGGAACGCGGTCATGGGCGACTATACGTCCCCGTGGACAGTAATCTCAGACCTGTGGCTGGTGCCTCGCGGCTGAGGGCCGTGCGATAGATCGAGTCCTCCCGCCAGCGTACTAATGCGCCTTCCGCGCCGCTACGACGCGTTCTTTGGCGAGGGCGATGAGTGCCGCAAAGCGCGGGTCGCCGTGTAGGGATTTCAGGTCCCCGTCGGTTGCTATGTCCGCGGTGGGAGATCCGTGATTGATTGCCTGGTCCAGATAATCGAGCGCCTCTTGGCGCCGCCCCGCGATCGCCGCGGCGCACGCGAAGTTATACCACGCGTCGGCAACGACGTTTGGAAGGTTCGCCTCTCCAGCTGTCCGGATCCCCTCGCGAAAGAGTTTTTCTGCGTCGCTATACCGTCCGATGTGGCCGAGATCGACCGCTTCATATTGGAGGCTGGCCAGAGTATCCGGGTTCCTGGGGCCGAGGAGGCGGCGCTGGATATCCAGCGCCTCACCCTGCAGCTTCGCGGCTTCGGCGTAGCGGCCCTCCCTCGACAATGTCGTTGCCAGACCGGTCATCGACCACAGCGTGTCGTGATGCTCCGGGCCGAAGACGCGGCGATGGATATCAAGCGCTTCTCGCTGGAGTTTTTCCGCTTCGGCCAGACGGTTTTCCCACACCAGAGTGCCTGCTAGGTTGCCCATCGACCACAGAGTGTCCTGGTGCTCAGGGCCGAGAACGCGCCTCTGGCTGTCGAGCGCTTCGCGATAAACCGTCTCCGCTTCGGCGTAACGGTGTTGATTCAGTAGATTCGTCCCCAGAGTGTCCATGGTCCACAAGGTGTCCCGGTGCTCGGGGCCAAGCACGCGGCGCTCTCGTTCGATCGCCTCGCGCACCACCTTCTCCCCTTCGGCATAATGTCTTTCCCAACCCAGAGTGTCCGCCAGACGGCGCATGGATACGAGCGTGTCTGGGTGATCCGGTCCGAGGACACGGCGCTGAATATCGAACGCTTCGCGCTGTAGCTTCTCCCCTTCGGTGAGATGGCCCCGATACGACAAAACGTTCCCCAGGTAGCTCAACGAACGCAGGGTATCCGGGTTGTGCGACCCCAGCACTCGCCGCTGAATCTCGACCGCGCCTTCAAGCAGGGACTGCGCGCGAGGGGGCCAGATCGAGGCCCTCATACGTGTCCGCCATGGTGTACATCATTTTGGCCTGTAGCTCAGGGTCGTTCCGCAGGCCGGTACGGATCTCCTTCGACGCTTTATCGAGGATCTCGCGCGCGGTGATGGTGTTGCCGCGCGCTACGCTCGGGTTTGGCATCCTGAACATGCCGGTCATGAACTGCGCGATGCGGTCGGCACGGTCGCGCTCGCGCGTGATGCGACGCAATTCCACCGCCTGGGCGATGGCGAACCCGGCCAACACCAGCACTCCCACCGCGGCTATCGCAACGCCCAGCCGGTGGCGGCGAATGTATTTCCGAGCGCTATATGCGGCGCCGGCGGGACGAGCGGTCACCGGCTCATTGCGCAGATACCGTCCGATGTCGGCGGCCAGTTCCGAGGGGGTGGCATAGCGCCGCGCGCGGTCCTTCTCCAGAGCCTTGAGCGCGATGGCATCCGCATCGCCGCGCAATTGCCTGGTCAGCGTAGGAAGGTCGGCGCCGCGGTTTTGCGCCGTCACATAGGACTGGCCTCCCAGCGTCCTCAACTTCGTGCTGGGCCGCGGCGCGTCCTCCTCACGCAATCGCCGCAGAATTTCTTCGCGCGCCAGCTTCCGAAAATCGAACGGCGGGGCGCCAACCAAGAGTTCATAAAGCACTACACCGAGCGAGTAAACGTCGCTGCGGGTATCGATGTCTTCGCCACCTGAGTCGGCTTGCTCCGGACTGATGTAGCCCAGAGTGCCTACAATGATGCCAATTTGCGTGACAACGGTTCCGGCGCTGAGCCGCTGCCAGGTAGCTTTGGCCACGCCGAAGTCGATGATCCTCGGCATCGGCTTGCCGTCCACTTCGCCAACCAGAATGTTGGAGGGCTTCAGATCGCGATGGATAATGGCTTTTTGGTGGGCATGCTACACCCCGTCGCACACCAGCATGAACAGCTCTAATCGTTGGCGAGGGCCCAGCTTGCGCTTGTCGCACTAATCGGTGATGGGCACGCCTGCGACGTATTCCATCACGAAATACGGGCGGCCCTCCGGGGTGGAGCCTGCATCGAAAACTTTGGCGATCGCCGGGTGGTCCATCATCGCCAGCGCCTGCCGCTCGGATTCGAAGCGCGCCACCACCTCGCGCGTGTCCATCCCGGCCTTGATCAGCTTGACGGCCACACGGCGGCGCACCGGCTGTTTCTGCTCGGCCAGCCAGACTTCGCCCATGCCACCCTCGCCGATTCGCTGCAGCAGATGATAGGAACCGATGACGGCACCCGTGTTCGGCTCTGTCGATCCGATCGTGCGGGTGGCGCGCGTAGGTTCGAGGTTGTCAGCGTTGGCTGGGGATTCCTCAGTCGCCATGTGAATTAATTATGGCTCAGCAAACCAAGGAAAATGGCGATGCAGCTGGTTTGGTCTCCTGTCATAAGGTTTGCTTAACGGCTCGAAAACACTGCTGTGAGAAGTTTCGGCAAACACTTGGACGTTCAACGGGGGCTAATCGCTGATCTGGCATTTGAGTGCCGATAATGCCACTTAACGCTTCTCTGCTTCCGCAGGGCATATCGGAGCCTCGCCGACAACCCGTCAACATGGATTTCGTAAACGCAGCGCCGATTGTCGGGAGAGATATTGTCGTCCGCAGGTTGACCAATCCGTCTGAGCCTGCCCAAAGGACAGACCAAGATGCTCTGCTGCAGACTACCCTCTTTGCTCGCAAGCATGGCAACGGGACCCGATCAAACCGTATTGTCGCGGATATCGTTCAGTAGCAGCGACTTGCGGCGGGGCGCGCGCGTTGTGTTACGATGCCTGGGGTTGCAAGTCGCGGCTGGGGAGCGCGGTATGCAACGTATCCATCTCAATCGCAGCCAGGTCGGGGAACCATTGAAGCTGATCGATTGACACGAAAGGATCAGGAGGTATTTCCCATGACATTCATGCGCTACGCGCGCTCGTTTCTGCTGGCGTTTGTAGTCCTCGCCACGGTTCAACAGCACATTATCGCCCAACCACCGGGCACAACCAGAACTGGAACATTTGTTTGGGACGGCGCAAAATGGATGCCCGTTGAGTCGGCTCCCCCACCGGCTCCCGTTGCCGCGGCAGCGGAAATTATCACGGCCGAGATTGCACCGCCGCCGTTGCCGGTCTATGAACAGCCACCTTGCCCGGAGCCGAATTTGATCTGGACGCCTGGCTACTGGCACTACGGTCCGGTTGGTTACTACTGGGTTCCCGGCGTGTGGGTGCCGGCGCCATATATCGGTGCGCTTTGGACGCCCGGCTACTGGGGCTTTGCCGGCGGCAGTTTTGGCTTCCATGCAGGCTACTGGGGACCGCACATCGGCTTCTACGGCGGCGTGAACTATGGCGGGGGTTACATGGGCATCGGCTTTGCGGGCGGTACGTGGAATGGCGGTGTCTTCGCCTACAACACAGCGATTGTCCACGTGAACGCCAGTGTGGTGACCAACGTCTACGTGAACAAGACGATCGTGGAACAGACAACCATTATCAACAACACCCACGTCTCGTATAACGGCGGACCCAACGGTGTGCAGCACCAGCCCACAGCCGAGGAGCAGACCGTCGAGCACGAGCAACACACGGCGCCAACGACGTACCAGCAGCAGCAGGTGACTGCGGCGGCCGCGAACAAGAGCAATTTTGCTTCGAGCAACGGCGGGCATCCGGCAACCCTGGTAGTGGCCAAGCCGCTGGCCGCGCAAACTTATGCTGCGCCGGCTGGCTACAAGCCGCCGCCGCAGAAACCGCTTACGGAGCTGGTCAAGGTTCAAGCGCCCCCGGCCGTTGTTGCAGCGGCCAAGACGGCGACGACCAAGACCGCGGCGGTCGCCAAGCGTGAGCCCACGCCTGCCGCGAAACCAGAGCCTGCGGCCAAGTCTGAGGCTGCCCCAGCCAGACCGGAAGCTGAGGCGGCCAAGCCGACAACGAAAGCACCAGCCAGGCCCGCGGCCGAGGCTGCCAAGCCCGCAGCAAAAGCCCCAGCCAGACCTGAAACTGAGGCTCCTGCCAAGCGTGAAACTGAGTTCCCGGCCAAAGCCGCGGCCAAGACCGCAGCCAAAGCCCCGGCCAAGCCTGCGGCCGAAGCCAAGCCGGCAGCGAAACCCCCGGCTAAGAAGCCCGCGGCCAGGCCTGCCGAGAAATCCAAACCTAAGAAGGACGAGAAGGAGTAGCGCAAAAGCACAGGCAAGTGCTGTCGATTCTTGCCTAGGCGAGACCCTGATACTCGTCACGAAGATCAGCTCGTGGCCCATCGAAACGACCGGGTTCGGGCAACACAATGATGATGGTTAACAGTTTGGCCAACACCCACGCCGATCAATCGAGCGTTAAACTACGGGGCCCATGTAAGTTACTGCCTGGCCCCAGATGGCCGCCTCCTTTCCGCGCGAACTGATTCACCTTCTTTCTTTCTGCTTACTAGGTCGTGTGCCTGGCCAGGGTTCGCCATCGGTCAATATTTCCGAAAGCGGACTTTGAGGGAGTGGATCACGGCTACGGCACCCGTGTGGAGACGTCGCCGAAGAGTTTTTGCAGCGACCTGCGGCGACGACATGGAATGAAGTTATGCGAAGGGCGATGATGACGGATGGCGAGGGAATCGAGGAAGAGTTAGCCACGGAGAGAGAGGGAGGGACAGCAACGGGCTTGAGAAGCTGACAGGATGGGCTACCTCCTACAACGACACATAGACGATGAATCCCCGCCCGTCCGGCAGCTTCCCGTTGCCCCCTTGGATGGCACCCGAAGGTCGAGAGGCATGGCTCCGGACAGGGATGCTCTACCAGAATACCCGCGCAGAGATTAATTTTCATATCGGGGATTCCCTGATTCCTGCGAGGATATCCGAAATCGAAAGTTTGGTCTGTCACATAGTCTCACCGCTGCTCAACAGGTTCAGGGAAGCGTGACTACCGATAATACGAATTAACGGGTTTCTTCCTGGAACGCGGGTGGCACTTCTACACATAGCCGACTACACGTCTAAGTGGATGGCTCCGGAAAAACTAATTTCCGAGTGGCCGACCAACCGTCCGGAACCCTAATCCGATGCTTCCCACACTCCGTTTATTGGCCCCGAGCGATGGTATCTCCCTGGCTCAACGGGGCAACCTCATCAGCCACACGGAGCCGTTACCGGTCTCATCATCCGAAAAAACGAGCCCCGGACCGCGAACCGTCCAAACATCGTCGGGCTTGAGCGTGACTGCGGAGCCCGGCAGGAACTTGACTTCTTCAGGCTCGCTGAAGCTTTTCTTCTGGGGATCGAAGCGGACCGCCATTACTTAGATCCGTTGGGGCGGTAAAAGAAGTTCCCCTTGGGGGAAGCGTCCCATGGGTGGGGTGATGCGGGCGAGAACCCCGGAATTTTTGTCCACTCCGACTCCGGCACCGGCTCCTCCCTCCAGGGGACCAGATACCCCCAGGATCCCGACGATCCCGGCTGTCTTAAATCCATGTAGAGCCAGTCGGAATGCTCACCGAATGTGCGACCGGCAACGGTGACAGAATCGGTCGGGTGTTCCAGCCAGGGCTTGTTTTTGCCGGACGCCAGTTCCAGAAGCCGAACCGTTAACTTTTTCTTGGGGTCATCCTGGACCTTGGCCTCGGGGTTGTAGAAGAGAAATCGCCCGTCGGGAGAAAACCCCAGAACCTTTCCACACGCCTTGCAGAGTACACGCTCCTCCCCTGAGCCGGCGCCAACGGAGTCCAGGCGGATGGAGTATGAATCGCCCTCCGCTACGGAATACGCAACTTGGCGGCCGCTGGGTGAGATGGCCTTGGCCAGACTGGTCACGAAAGGAAGCTTGGCGATCACAAGTGTCTGCCTGCCGCTAACTAGGTCCATGGCGTAGACACTCTGAACCATACCTGAAAACACGTTAAAGTAAGCGCTACCAGGATCGCCCCCGAGAGACCACATAGAATTCTTCATGCGGCCATCCTGGGTGAGCCGGCGGGCAACGTCGGTGGGTTGACCAGTGACAGGAGAGAGAGGAATGAAATAAAAGTTGTTGCGAGAGCTTCCGACATCAAGCGCCACGGTACCCGTGGCACTGATGCTGGTGGGGAATTCGCTCAGAGTTCCGAATGTGAGCTGGTGCGGAACGCCCTGCACACGCCACGAACCAGGCGAGAGGCGAATTTCCCAAACGTTAGACCGCTCCGCCGTTTCACCGGAAAATAGAACCCGATCGCCTGTCATCAGAATCGGAAAGGCCCCCGTCAGTCCTGCCGCGCGCGACGCTGCGCCTGCTCCGGTCGGCACCGGGTCACCTCCATCCACCGGAAACGCAAACCAGTCCCATTCTTCGGCGTTTGAGGTTTCGGACCGGTTTATCTTCCAGCTAAGAAGGTAGCGGCCGCCGGCTGTCCACTGGGGAAGGCTCCAGCCTATCAGGCGCGCCCAGGCCGGCAATTCTCGCGGCTTGCCGCCGTCTGAAGAGACCGTCATCAAGCGCGCGACGTTTTTGTTGACATCAATGTAAGCGATCTGGCGCCCGTCAGGAGAAAGCGACCCCCATGGGACGAGGAGATGGGCGTGGATCAGCACCTGCGGCTCTCCACCCAGCGTAGAGATGGCCTCGATGGTGCTGTCCGTGGCGATTCTCTCGTAAAGGATGCGCTTGCCGTCAGGGAAAAACGCCGGAGCGTCTACCCCTTCGTTGGTATGCGTCAACTGGATCGGAGCCCCGCCTCCCACCTGTTGCAGCCACAACTCTTTCTTGCCGGACCGGTCCGAGATGTAGGCCACGAATCCGCCATCGGGCGACACTCGCACCAGATCCGGGCCTTTCGGCGGAGTTCCGTGGAAGTTGAGGTAAACCCAGGTGAAGGCGGCCGCGGCGATCAGCACGGCGGCGATGGCCACCGCCGGCCACGACCGTCGGCGCGATCCAGCGTGAGCCGCGAGTGCGGGCCGAGCCAGTTTCCCCGATTCCGACTCGTCCCGCAGTTCTTCCAGAGCCAGCTTCACATCCGCCATGTTCTGGCTGCGCCGGCGGACGTCCTTGCGGAGACAGCGCGCGATGAGCCGGTCCAACTCCGGCGGCGTGGTGGATGAGACTTCCGAGGGCGGTTGCGGGTCCTTCTCCACGACGGCGGCTAGCGTGGAAATTCGCGATTCGCCGCGAAACGCTCGCTGGCCGGTGATCATCTCGTATAGCACCGCGCCGAAAGAGAAGATGTCGCTGCGCGCATCCACCGGCTTGCCCTCGGCCTGCTCAGGCGACATGTAGGGAACGCTGCCGAGGATGACCCCTTCTTCCGTCCCCGGTTGATCCAACGTGACGGTGCGGGTGGCTGCGTCTTCGCCCACCTCGGCTGCGCGCGCGGAGAGCTTGGCCAGCCCGAAGTCCAACACCTTAACGCGGCCGTGCCCGTCCACCATAATGTTGCCGGGCTTAAGATCGCGGTGCACGATGCCGGCGGCGTGCGCGGCGGTGAGCGCGCCGGCCACCTGAGCGGCGATGCGCAACGCTTCGGTGAGCCGCATGCCTTTGCGCGGGATCAGCTCGTACAGCGGCTTGCCATCCACCAGCTCCATGACGATGAAGGTTTGGCCATCCTGCTCGCCGATTTCGTGGATGGTGATGATGTTGGGATGGTTCAGCGCCGAAGCTGCCTTGGCCTCCTGGACGAAGCGGGCGCGGCGGTCGGCATCTTTGAGTCGCGGTTCGGGCAGCAGTTTGATGGCGACGAATCGTTCCAGCCGTTTGTCACGGGCCTTGTAGACCTGGCCCATGCCGCCTTCGCCGACCTTTTCCAGGAGGGAGAAATGTCCCAGTTCGCCGCCGCCTATATTCGCCCTATTGTAGTCTTCCGCCCTGTCGCGGGCGTTCGCGAAGCGATTGCTCCTAAGTAACGGCGCACTCGGAAGTTATCCACTTGGTCGTATAACGGCCTAGTCGCTGATCTGGCCTTTTAGTGCCGATAATGCGCCTTATCAGGCTGATCTACGGTAAAAACTTCTTGTCGCCTCCGTTCGCGTACAGATTTTGCCGTCGACTAACATGCGGTCCGAATACTCACGCCCCATCGATCGAACTCCCAACATAGTCAGGTTGTGCTCGTGCTGCCGATGCCGGGGTATATGCGAGCCAGTCCAGTCATAGAATAGAGGATTGATCGCCGAGCACCTGGAGGGCAGGCTGGAGCAAGATGATGGCATCTCATGAGCATTCCGCATGCTCAGTTCATGCCGTCTTCGACCCGCTGTCGCCGATGTTCCTCGACGATCCCTTCGCCGTCCTGGCTTCGCTGCCGCGCGAGACGCCAGTGTTTTACGCGCCGTCAATAGACTACTACGTCGTCACACGCTACGCTGACATCAAGGCGATTTTACTCGATCCAGAAACCTACTCCGCCTCGCCCGCCCAACTTCCGCTTGCTCAGCTCGTGCCAGAAGCTGCGCAGGTCTTACTCGGGGGCGGTCACAGACCCCAGCCGTCCATGGTAAGCCTTGACCCACCAGCCCACACACGCCTACGTTCGCCGACCGCGCGGGCGTTTACTCCAGGACGCGTGGCGCAGATGGAGTCGAGGATCCGTAGCACGATCGACCAGCTGTTGAATGTCATCGACCCGTCAGCGCCGTTCGATCTCGTTTCCACGATCAGTTTTCCGCTTCCGGCGAGGATGATCTTCAGCTTTGTGGGCATCCCCGAGCACGACTGGCCGCAACTGAAGGAGTGGTGCGGCCACCGAGCAGCGCTGGCCTGGGGACGTCCGTCACCCGAAGAACAGGTACATCACGCGACGAACATGGCCGCCTACCGGAGCTACCTAGGTGCACTCGTCGCCTCGAAGGCCACGGCACGCGATGATGACTTTGCCAGCGCCTTGCTTGAGATCCACGACGAGGATCCGAACGCCCTAACGCACGAGGAGATCGGCTCAATCCTGTACTCGCTCACATTCGCCGGTCACGAAACGACGAATTACTTGATCAGCAACGTGATCCGCCGATTGCTTGAAGATCCCGCGCGCTGGGATGCCGTGGTCGCAGGCCTCGAGTTGATTCCCCGTGCGATTGACGAGACGCTGCGCTACGACCCACCCGTACCCGTGTGGCGGCGCTCGACCAGGTGTCCCGTTAAACTCGGTGACATAGACTTGCCGGAAGGCGCCAAGCTCTTCCTCTGGCTCGCTGCCTCCGGTCGCGACGAGTCCGTCTTTCCGGAACCCGCAAGCTTCGACCTTCACCGCGCGGAGACCTCGAAGTCTCTTTCTTTTGGTTTCGGCATCCATTATTGCCTTGGCGCCGCGCTGGGTAAGCTCGAGGCGCGACTGGTGCTCGAGGCCTTGACGGGCCGCTTTCCGCGTCTTCGACTCGTTGAGGGCCAGGAGCTCGCCTTTCACCCGAACATCTCGTTCCGTGGGCCTCAATCATTGTGGGTTCTGGCGACAAAGGACCGCACTAGGTAGCCCAGAGCGAATTGGCCGGGGGCAAACTGGTTCCAAAGGAAACTGCCTTGGCATCAAGTTGAAGCATCGAGTCGCGAATGTGACCTTGCACGAGAGGTCGTTAATGTCCGATATCAGTCTCTCGGCCATTCGCCTGACAACCACACCAAAGGGGCTACAGCCAAAGCACGCTATCCGGCTACTCCAACGAAAAAACGACCAGGGTTCCTCCGAGGTTCGTGTAGTCGGCGAGCGAGGCATTGAGACCGACGGCGCCCAGTCCATCACTCCCTTTGGTCAGGTTTTCCGCCAGACCGATTGCCGCCCATCCCCCTACCCCAGTTAGCACCGCAACGTACTGTTTCCCTTTATGGATATAAGCGATGGGGTTGCCGATGATGCCGGAGGGCGCATGGAATTGATAGAGAATCTTTCCGTTCGACTGATCCACCGCCCGGAACCAACCATCCAGCGTTCCATAGAAGAGCACGCCCCCATCGGTGGTCAGCGGCCCGCTGTAATCCTGGAACGTGTCGTTGATAGACCACTTCGTCTCACCGCTGACGGGGTTAAAGGCGATGAGCCGGCCGCGCGTGCTGCCCCCGTCGGCCGGGAACATGCTCAGGGTGGCCCCGACGTAGGGGAAGCCACCGCGGTACTTGACGCTGAACGCCTGGTAGTCCATGCAGATGTGATTGGTGCCGACATAAAACAGTTTGCTCTTGGGATCGTAAGAGGCCGGTTGGTGATTCTTAGCGCCCTGCGCGGCCGGACAGATCCCTTTGACGTTCACGTCTTCCTTGGTCATCTTGTCGGGGTCCAGCACCGGCCGGCCGGTCTTCAAATCGATCTCCTTGGCCCAGTTCGTCGACGGATCGAATTTGTTCGCTCTGAGCAGCTTGCCGTTGCGCCGGTCCAGAACATAGGCAAAGCCATTGCGATCGAAGTGCGTCATGGTCGGGATGGTCTGGCCGTCGATGACACTATCGGTGAGAACGCTCTCGTTGATGCCGTCATAATCCCAGGCGTCATGTGGTGTCATCTGATATGCCCACGCAGCCAGGCCGGTATCCGGATTACGGGCGAACAAAGTAGTGGACCATTTGTTGTCGCCTGGCCGCTGCGTAGGATTCCACGTTCCAGGGTTCCCGCTGCCGTAGTAAACCAGGTTGAGCTCGGGATCGTAGGTATACCAGCCCCAGGTCGTGCCCCCGCCTAGTTTCCATCCGTCCTGGCTCCAAGTCTTGAGACTGGAATCGGCGCCCACCGGTTGCTGGGTCGCCCCATCGATGGTCTTGGCGGGATCAAACAACATGTCCTGATCGGGACCGACACTCATGGCACGCCACACCAGCTTGCCGGTATTGAGATCGTAAGCGGTGAGATGTCCGCGGACACCGTACTCGCCGCCCGAGATCCCCACGATCACTTTGTCATGGACTACCAAGGGAGCGATGGTCATGGTTTGACCGAGTTGCGGATCCCCGTTCTGAACACTCCAAACGACCTTGCCGGTCTTCGCGTCGAGGGCGTAGACATGCGTATCCAATGTGGACATGAGAATCTTCCCGTCGGCATAGGCCACACCTTTGTTCACCAGATCGCAGCAGGCCACTGATGGCGAAAATTTATCCTGCTCCGGAGCGAATTTCCAGACGATTTGCCCGATCTCGTCGAGGTTGACGGCGTAGACGAAGTTGGGGTAGGAACTCTCGAAGTACATCATGTTGCCCACCACCAGCGGCTGGCCCTCCTGCCCTCGAAGCGTGCCGGTGGACATGGTCCACGCAACCTTCAGCTTCCCCGCGTTCTTGCTATTGATCTGGCTCAGCTTGCTATGCCGGATCCCGCTGTAAGCGCCCAAGGGAATTACCCACTGATTGGGATCCTGGGAATCCTTCTGGAGCGTATCGTCGGCAAGAGTAACGACGGGAGCAAGCACAGCGCAAGTCCCCAATGCAATCGTAAGGCGAAAAAGCTGCTTCGTCCGGTTCATTCCAAAAAGCTCCTTTACATTCTTTGGTCCTACTTCAGTCCTGAGCGGACGGTGGCCTACCGGAAGATACCAAATCGAGGCTTCGTCCCTTTACATACCTGAAAATGTGAACAACGTCATCCTCGCTAAGGAAGCCGGCCCACGCCGGCATTCCCTGTTCCTTTTTCCCCGCCATCGCGACCGCCAGAAAGTCCTGCTGCTTCATGCCGACCGCAAGTGAGTGCCGTAGATCGGGCGCGAGTTGGCTGCCCGTGGCATCCGTGCCATGGCAGCGGTAGCAGTACGAGTTGTAGATCTGATAGCCATGGAAGACTTCTTTGGTCACCTTGGGAGCCTTGCCCTCTAGAAAGAGAGGAAACTCCAAGCTGACGGTGGTGCCGTCTTTCAGCGTGTAAGGGTATGTTCTCGTTTCGCTCTGGCCGGGAGCGACCCCTGGGGCAACCCCCGCTCCGGTTTGCGAGAGAATCCACTTCACCATGTCTCTGCGCTGAGCGTCTGTCAAATCCGGATGAGGCGTCATGCCGGAGCCGCCTTCGCGAATTTTCGCGGCCAGCTTGTCAATGGTATCGGGAGCATCGGTTTGGCTCGCATGGCTCTTGGCTATGGCCGTATAGGGAGGGCCCACCAGCTGGCGATCCACGGCGTGGCATGAAGAGCAATCGCTCTCCTTGATCAGTTTCTCGCCGTCCTGCGCCGCCGCCGATATCGCGATGACGAACGGCATCATTACAAAGATAAGGCTGAGTTTCAACGTTACTGCCCCTGCCTTGGCGCATACGACATCACGCCACTCTCGGTCAGGATGGAGGTCAGTTCCGCCTGGTGATTTGCGATCACATCATCGAGCCGTTTCTTCAACGCATCGTTGCCGGCTCGGACACCCATAGACATAGGGAAGGCGTATTGCTCCGGTGGGCCCAAGGCTCGTTCATTCGGAACGGGCACCACTTCTAGATTCGGAGCGGCGCGCAAGAAGGCACCGATCGCCGGTTGCCAAGTGATTAACACGTCGATCTTTCCGCTGTTCAGCGCACTGAGCATCACCGCCGGCGACTCGTCGTTATCAGTCGCTACGTCGAATGCCATCGCCGCGGGGATCATCCCGCGCATTTTGAGAGCGTCCTCGGCCGGTGTCTCCCGTTCAAAACCGACCTTAACCCGCTTCAGCTCCGGCGAATCCATGCTCGTAATGTCGTACTTCTTGCTTTTGTCAAAAACAAAAACGTAGGAGGAGATGTAGTAAGGCCGCGTAGTCAACTCTTCCGGACTACCGTATGGGATGCTCATCACCACGTCGCACTTCTTCGCATCGAGCGTAGACGACAGGAATTGGGGAAATCCGCCATGACCGCGGTGGCTCGCCCAGGTGTACTCGACCGTTTCACCGAGCGCCTTTGCGACTGCATCGGCAATTTTGTTTTCAAACCCAACGCCGGCCCGATTCGAATACGGCAGATAATCGGGATCGGCACAGACACCCAACGCTTTGGAGGGAACCGGCAGCAGAACAGGCCACAGGCCTGCAAGAACCAACGGGCTGACGATGGCGCTTAGTCTCATAAGCCTACACACCGGAGTTCGTCATTGCACCGAGCCTTACCGCCGCCTCTATCCTGGCGACGGCCGCTTCACATCATATACTGCTTTTGGAGGGTGCGCAGCGACGCATAAAAATCGGCATCGCGTCTTCGCCGAGCGATCCACCGGCTGGACAGTTGATCCGACGGCTCATAAACATTCCGCCTGAGAAGTCCGCCATATCGACAATGGCCGGGATCAGCGTTCCCGGAAGCTACCGTTAATGGTGGATATCAGGCATGATGATCCGCATCCCTTTCAAACATTGGACGGACAACTCCTCTTAAACTTTCAAAGCTACGGAGGCGTGTGGAATCGAGGAGCCGCGTCGCCCAGGTCACGACGCCCCAGCCTCTGCAAATTCACCTTGACGGGTTTGTGTCCGCGGGGGGGCGGCGCCCTCAAGGCGTGCTCTCTTTCACTTTGATGGCTCACGCTACGGCTGCACGTTTCGGCAGGGGTTATGGAGGCGTGGGCGCGGTGGAGGTGTGGCGGCGTCGCCTGTGTTGACCACCTGTTACTGAATCAGCAAGAGCACTTGTTACATACTGGTTCCCCGAGGTGTCTTTGACGAAGGCAGTGATGCGATGTGTCCCTGAGGCAAGCGAGTTCGTATTCAAGGAGATTTGGTAGGGAGCAGCCGTGACTGGCGAGCCAATGGGAAAACCGTCGGCCATGAACTGGACGGTCGGAGTGCCTGCGGTGTCGGTGACCGAGGCGGCCACGGTGATAGCACCCGAAGCGTTCGTCAAGTTGCCCACTGGACTGGTGAGGGACGCGGTGATCGGCGTCGCGCCCAGGCTGGCAGGGTTAGCCAGCTGGATGACGGGAGTGGAAGGAGCGGTGTTTCCCCCGGCTGGGAACAGGTAGACAACCACTTCGCCTGGCTGCAGGGTCACCTGGTCGCCGGTAACCGCGCCCAGGTTCTGACTGCTGACTTGGGAACCGTGAAGACGATAGCGGGTAACGGATGACCAGGTGACGTAAGGGGTAAGGTCCGGATTAATGGTCTGAGGATTGTTCAGGGTATTGATGGCGACCAGCATGTTGCCGTAACGGCCGCTGTGGGCGCCCGTGTCCACATAGGGACCAAGGTCGATGGCGTTCGCCATGGGAGAGAGGACATAGGGTTCCAGAACTTTCGCCAGGTTAAAAGCCGCGGACATGGCGTTCCAGCGGGCCAAGCCATAGTACGGGCCGCTGCCGAAGAAGACGTACGCGGAGCCGGCAGGAATGGAGACTCTGAGATAACTAGCAGGCCCCCAAGCAAACAGACGCACGCCAGCCGAGCCTTTTGCGATACTCCCAAATATGTCTACCGCAACGCTCTCGAAAGTATCGCCCGACCGGTCCAGAGTATCCACACCAGGATCGAAACCGACACCGGTAACATTTTTGTTGAACCCAGGACCCGTGAAGCCCACTTCGGTCACGAACGGCTTGCCGGTTTGCATGTAGGGCAGGGAAGCCCAGAGTTTTTGGCTGAGCGCGTTCACATGACTTTCGTAAAGCGATTCGCCGTCCGGATAAAACCAACCGCCATTGTCAAAATAGAGGTTCGTGAAGTTGGCGAAACTGGGATTGCCCTGCCAATTTCCCAGGCAAATAGGCGAACCGATGGCGATGGTCGGCCAGGAGAGGTTGGGATGCGGAACGGCGTCGATGATGGATCGCAAGGTGATAAACGGACTGGACGTGAATTCGGGGCTCCACTTTTCCCAATAACCTGGCGTGGAGTCTAAGGGGTTGCAACCCCAGCCGCTGTCCGCTTCATCGATCATGCTGATGCCGATGGCTTTGGCGGAGTCTTCCCAATACCGCATCGCATACTGGATTTTTGGAATCGAATACGGATCAAAGACGCTGTCCAGCATCTCGGTTACGTTGCGGCCGAAATTGTCGCCAGTGAGTAATACGCTCCAATTGTTAACGTTCAAATAAGCCATTTCAGCGGCGTTCTCGAAAGTGAGATACCCGTTGTCTAAGGCGATCGTATTGGCTTGGGCGGCGTAGCCGGAGGATGTAGAATATCCTCCTCCGTCCGCCGGATTGAAATAAGCTCCTGTTTCCAAAGTATTCACACCAGCGTCGCTCACTTCGGTGGCCAATTGGGGATCCGCCTGAAAATCACCAGCGCCCGGACCCTGGAATATGGACTTCTCAAAAAGGGAGTTGCCGGGTTCGTAGCTATTGAGGATCTGCCCGCTCTTGGAGAAGTGGGGGAGATCATGGGAAGCGATCACGATAACCTGGACCGTGGTCCACTTGTCTGCGCCGGCAACAGTGACGGTCGCCGTGCCGAGACCGACGGCGGTGATGGTATCTGTTGCGTTCATAGCGGCCACCGAGGTGTTGTCGACCGAATAGCTCGGGGAGATTGGAGACTCCGAACCGTCGGTGTTGACGATGGTTGCCGCCAGGGTTTGGCTCTGTCCAGGCGTGAGATACAAAGTCTTGAAATTCGACTGTAGGCGCATCGGCGTTTGACCATTGTCGACGGTGACTGCGACGGAAGACATGGCCAGGGGCAAACCTAGGTTTCCGGGAGGTACGAGGAGACAATGGAAATCATGGGTGCCATTTGGCAATTGCGTCGTATCGTATGGTCCGGAGTTTGTAGACAGGCCATCTACAAAGCACTCCTGGCCATAGCCTGACGGAGCACTTGCGCCGGAAACCTCCGTCCACTCGATGATGCCGCTCACGGTCTGGCCGGCTAGCGGAAATGTTTGTTGCAAAGTATATGAGCCGTTGATGATTTGGATATTAACCGGAGCGCTCGTCGAGAGGACGTTGCCCGAGCTGTCCAATGCTTGGGCGGTCAATTGGCCGTAGCCATCCCATTCGTTGCGGCTGTTCCAGGTGTAGGTATAGGGAGCAGAGAGCGGACCAACCGGATCCGAAGTTGTGAGGTCGGGCAAGGGTCGGCCGTCAAAGAAATACTCGACGCTCGCGATGCCCGGGATGCCATTCACGCTCACGGCGAGATTCATGTTGCCGGATATGACGGCATCCGCGATGGGAGACGTGATGACAATGTTGTTTGCGTAAGGCAGCGGGGGCTGAGCCACGACAACGGTGGCGAGCGATGTCGAGGTTCCGGCCGCATTGCTCGCGGTCAGGGTGTAGGTTGTGCTCAGCGAAGGAGAGACGGCCACGGTCCCATTCGTGACATTGGTCTGCTGGCCAAGGCCGTTGCTGATGGAGACGTTGGTCGCTCCTGAGATCGTATAGGAGAGGGTAGCGCTCGCGCCGGGAGCCGATGAAGAGCTTGCGGTGAAGGAACTGATGGTGGGCGGAGGTGTTTGAGGAGAACCTACGTAGGCCCCGGCGGAATTCATGATGGTTTGGACTTCAGCGGTGGAGAGAGCACGGCCGTAGAGACGCACGTCGTCCAGGTACCCCCCGCCGCCGCCGACGCCCAGCACCAAGGGGCTGTTGGTCGAGGTGATGACCGGCGGGACGGTCATTGGAGTGTCGGCCACGCCGTTAACATAGAAAGTAAGTATCGTTCCCGATTTAACGACAGCGATATGCGTCCACTGGTTGGGAGTAATTTGTAGATTGCTCCCTATATCCTGGGCATCCAATTCCATTTGCAAATTTATCCCATAGATGATGAAGCGATAACCCTGGATCATGTTCCCGATACTCGCCGGAGGAAAGTTCTTTGATACCAAGGCTTGAACAGCGCTGTTCGTTTTCACCCACAATGCGATGGAGAAAGCTCCGGTAAAGTCATTCAGGCTATTGCCGGGGATGGTTATGGGCTGGTCTGCGCTGTAGTTTTCGAACGCTCCGTTGACCTCGCCGCCGCCCGGATCCCAACTGTAAGTTCCGGGTGGCGCAGTCACTACGCCGTTAAACCCAAAACCCGAGTAATCATGGACCACCGTGCCCGAAGCTTCGTTAAGCTTGTAGTAGGCGACCAGTCCGCTGGAGACATCGGCTGCGCTTTTCATCGATGCGTTCGCAAGCAGAGACCTTGCCTGCGGATGGCCGAAGGCGGAGAAAGTCGGCAGAACCAAAACAACAGCACCGACTACGAGGGGCCATGTAATATGCTTCGGGTGGTAGGACTTCATGTGCATCCTGCGGCGAACGGCACTCTTGGCTGTTTATTTCCTATTTTAGAGTTCCTTGCGGAAATAGCAATAGACTGCCTCGAACTCGATCGCAAACGCAATCATAGACCGCAAACTGGTGGCGCTGGCGCCTCGAGGGCCGGTGGGCGGACCCCACCAATGGGAAACTGTCCCTAAACAGCATCCTGGGAAGCCACCGTTAATGTTGCACATCAGGCAGTAACTCACATGGTCGCGTGTGCTCGGCGACGAACTGGCCTGACGAGGAGGCGACTTACCAGGACCGATTTGCTAATTTGCTATAGGCGGTTTCCGGACAGCGCCACAGATCGCTGATGAGAAGGGCTGTTCTCACCAGAAATGAAAGGACAGGCGACCACTCGATAGAGCAAGGGGCGTGCAATCTCTAACACCCTCCCTCCCGCCGGAAGGCAAGGCCTCCAGCGCCCCGGGATCGCCCACGTCGCGGCTGAGATCAACTCCGTGGTGGAGAAGCAAAAAGCTTAGCGTACGGTTGGCGTTGCGAAGGAACACCGGAATAACCGGAAAGGCGTGACCAGCCTTTTCCTCTTCCGTGTGCCGGGCAAGTGAGAACCACATTTCTTTTTTTTGCCACCCGCCCAGTTGCCGCCCCACAAAGACAGCGACTGCTCGAACGCTACGCAGTTGCTGTTCCAGCGCCTCCGGCCAGGGCTGCCCGGCCGTCTGATTTTGGCGGTACAGGAAGGTGCTGATGCCTCGCGCTTGGAGAAGTCGTTGAACGCTCTGCACGGCCAAGACCGACTCGCGATCGGCCTCGTTATAGCTCAGGAAGACGTCGGCGGCGCTCATGATAAACGGGCCCGGGGCGAACTTAGTATAACGCGGTCGATTCCTGGCGAAAAATCCCCTTCCTGCCACCAGATGCACGGGGGTCTTACAAGAGGTTGGAGGCTCAAGGCATACCGGAACAGGACTCCTCCTGCGAAACGCCGATCACGGAAGGCTCGGAACCGCGGAGTGGAGATCCGCTCCTCATATCCCCAAATTGTCACGAATTTGCTTGATGTACGCGCTATGCAGAGCTAATGTTTAAGTGGCCGTCAATGCCCATTATCAGGACTTCGGCATCCAACTATTCAGCGATCAACCGGCACTGCCGTCGCTTCTATTGTCACTGCCGCTTCGATCTGCCTACGGGCTTCTGGTAGTACATGCGGATCATCTGTACCGTGCCGCTTGCGCATTGCTAAGTTCAACAGCGCCTCGAGTTGTTCCGTGGTCATCCTGCTCGGCTCAAGGTCCCACTGTAAAGCAGTGCGATCTATGAACATGCCGCGGTGCTTGCCAATCAGTTCCTCGCAACGAGCCGCCGCCGAAATCTGACCAAGTTCTTCAGCCTTCCTACTCAATACGTCCAGCCTATTCAGCACCCGCTTCTGATCGAAAGCCACTTCCTCCGCAAAGGACTGGGCAGCCAGCGACTGAATCTCGTTGACCCTTTCTCGAACATCAGTACGGTTGAGTAAATTGTGCGCAGACTGAGGCGCTCCGGCCTTGCTGTAACCAAGCGAAACGTATGCTTCGGCAGGCTTTATGCCGCTAGCGACGAGTTGAGAAAATTTCTCGTGCCGAGGGTTGCGCAAAACCGGCATTAGGGGTGGCTCTTCCACTTCCGATGATGTGGCACAGGGGCTGCGTCAGTCAACAAAACTGTTTGGTATCCGGTCCGTCCGTTCCGTGACTCGCCGGAAAGTGTAGCCTATGTCCAATCGCCATTCATTCCACAGGACCTTTGCGTTGCAACCGGCCGATTTGTGACGGTAAACGCGCTCATCTATCCGCCTTGAGCAAATTCCTTCGTGGACATCACCGCCCTACTCCCGGATGCTTCCATTGAATGTTCGCTTCCATTCGTGAATCTCGCGAACAGTCTGGGGATCTTCGATCTGAATGACACGCCGCACTTCAGCCGCAGTGTAGACGTACCTCGCGGTTCAGCCAGGCGACGGGCGTCGTCCTCGTCCGCAACGATGAAGAGTCGGTCCTCCGGTGCCAAGTAAAGCTCGATCACCTTGCCCTTCAGAACGGCTTCCAGCGATTCCGCCGATTCGGTCTCGGGCACGCCCCTTCGTTCCCGCAGCACTCGCCGGGCGATCTCCAGATACTCGTTCATGGCGCATCTCTCACCACGAAATAAACGAAAGAAACGAAAATAAGGCCCTTCATCACCCTCAAGGTTTGCCTTCTTTCGTAAAATTCGTTTCTTTCGTGCTTAGGTTGACAGCAAACCAGCGCTCCGCAGGCCGTCCAGTTTCGGGATCCTCCTTCTCCGAGTTCACTAGACCGCGGCGTGTGAGCACTAATAAGGCGCGGTTAATCTCAGCCGCCGACTTATTTCGTCCGAGGTGACTGTTAATCTCGGTCCGTGTAAGCCCGCTAGCCGCAGCGCGAAGCGCTCTGAGTACTTCATCTGCAGTAACATCGCCCAAAGCATCACCAAAGATCAGTCGCGCTGAAGCTTCACAGTACGACCACACGGCTAGCCCGGCGCTCAAATGTTCGGCCTCTATCGAAGTCGAACTGTCTAGCAGGGCGTACACCAGCGCGAGGCGCATTGTTTGGGCTTCCGCTCGAGAAGTGACCGCGCCGAATAATCCGAGTCGATCACCTGCAAGACGACGGTAAACGGCGTGCCAAATATCGCGGGCGGCATCGCTTCGCCGTACTTCTCCGACAGTCCGAGCAAACTGGACCGCCTCCAGGAGTCGACGACTGATGTCGCTAAGATCTAACCGTTTGATCTCGCCGCGCTCGGGTAGGAACTTCGAGCGTCGTACGGCAGCCCAAAGAAACCGGTTCGCAAATCCATTCGCTTGCTCCGTCGCATTCAAATACTTCAACAGTTCTTCTCGCGTGATGTGGCCAAGCATCGAGATGTGGGCATTTGTCGCTCGCGCAGCTTTCATCTTGGTAAGGACACGAAGCACTCCTGAGTCCCAGGCCTGCTGGATCCGCGCCGAAAGGGTGTTGCCGTCACGTTCAAGAACGCGCAGGGTGGAACCGAATTCCGACTCGACCAACAAAAGACGCTTGTCTTCGACGCCGGGATCGGTAATAACATCTTGGTAGTCGACGACTCGGCCCTTCTCTCGGATGGGCTGGTGCTCATTAATTGGATCGCGCACAGCCCAAACGAAACCTTCTCCGCTGCTGAGACCGGATTGGACACGAGAGTCGAACCAATCAGCGTCTGTGTTACGAATTACGAAAAAAGTGTCATCCTTTGCCGTCCCCTTCCGAATAGCAGTCGCACCCACGTTGACGCAATACAAATTCGCATGGTGAACGGTTCCTCCAACAACGAAATGGGGCGCACGCCCCACGACGTTTCCAAAAGACACCAGCAGATGCGTTAGCAAACCAACTGGGTCAGCTTTACTATGGGGTTCCAGCATTGAGATGATCTCGCCGGCTAGTCCATGGAACGCTTCGGGGGCTATGGCTTCCGGCCAACTCGGGCCGATTAGTTGATTCCCAATGTGCTCCGGGCCGCCCTGGCCGTCAACTTCTGGCAACCAGTCTTTTTCCAGAGATGTCCCGCTCATCTTGGCCCCCATTTCCGAGAACTGAGCACGATGCGCGAAATGTGCTCCATCGGGCCTGGCTTTTCGCATTGCTTCGCGTTGACAATCTGGAGGCAGGCCTCAATCGCGTCTTCGCAAACGCCTCGGGTCCTAAGAGTTCCGCAGAGACTCACGAGCGTATTGTGCTGCCGGCCGTGGGGAATCTGCCCGCCAGCCAGCGGCTGAAGCGACCATCCCTTCTTGCGGGCTGTGAGCCGGTTGTATAGCAGCCGCAGGTCGCTCGCGTACGCCTCGATTTGAAGCGGGGCAGCGCGAAACGTCCAGCCTGTGACCGCAAAATAGCGAGCATGGTCGTACGTTTCAATTGCTCCGTCCCCGACCTGTACACCCGGGAGGTTCGACGGCAGCGTCCCACGCGCCCAAATCTTCAGGCCCACACCGCTGGGTGAGATTTCCATGTAAGTATCACTGAACCGCTCCACAACTCCACGGGCCCACGGCTTTGCGTTGCCTTCACCGTCGAGGGAATCGTCAAGGTCTAGTCCGCAAGACGGATCATCCGGGGAGAACACAAAGCCCACTCCGGCGTAACGCGTAGGTGCTTTGCTCCAAGTGCTGAAAACGGCCTAAAAGCCATCCCACGTGCAAGGATCTGTGCTGCTAGCGCGTTTCCCATTCGTCCGATACGGAACCTTAGTCCGCTTGCCTTGGCTGCTTTCGTAGCGCCACAGAACCCACTGGTCCAACTCAGTTAGGTCGCTAGGGACACGGGCAGTGAGAGGTGCGCCGGGACTGCCGGGTTAGGCTTGGCGTCGATCGAGCTTTCACGGTACGCTCATTTTGTCGATGAGATGCGAAAGGACGCTGCCACCAAGATGGACGCCATTCTGGATCCAGTGGCTGTCATTCTGGCTGTCAAAGCGCCTGACTCAAAGGTGAGCTGAGGAAGAAGTGATTTAGAGTTCTGGAGCCACCCGCCGGGATCGAACCGGCGACCTGCTGATTACGAATCAGCCGCTCTACCAACTGAGCTAGGGTGGCTTACTCTTTTCAATATAGCCACTTGCCGCGAATCTGGCAACTACAGTTTGGTCAGCCGCTCAAAAGCCATGAAGGACCGCCAAGCAACGGAGAACAAGGTGGTTACGCACCGCTAGATGCTCAACCAATGTGGATTCTTTTTGAATCCATGTGGGGCTCGCTATCGTATGACGCTGTAGCCAACAGAGTTGTTCGACAGATGCATAGTGGTAGCCGGCGAAACCGTCTGGTATTTCGTGGTGCCACCTTTTGCATGCTGGCGGGCAGCAGAGGTCTTTCTTTGGCGTCGCAAGAGCGAAGCTGCCAAAAACTGGCCATCGCAAGCAGTAACCGCCGCCGGCTCTCATCTTGACGGCGCCGAGTACAGTTCCTGAGGCCTTTCTGCCGACCTTGCGGCGAGCTCGTTTCTCCAGCGCGAGGGCGGCCACCCTCTCCGCTGCACTGTTTGTAGACGCGTCTACAAGGATGCCACATTGCCGCGGAATGACTGCGCCCAAGGCCCTCAGCCAGCAAACAGGTGATTTGTCGCGGACTGCAAAATGATTACAGGCTGGCCGAATAACTCTGGCGAGTAGCTCTCATAGTACTTTTCGTAGGCCGACCTACTGTCAAATAGTGTAAGTCCCGTGTTACTCTTTCTCGCACGGGTAAATACTCCCGGAGGAAATACGCTTGAAACAGCCAGTCTTAATGATCTTCGCGACTTTGGCAGCCTCCCTTGCGACCGCATCACCGATCACCTACGACATCAATTTCACGACCACATCGGGTCTGGCTCCAACGTCGGGTAGCTTTACCTACGACGCGGCCACAACGACATTCTCGAACTTCATCGTGGATTGGGACACAATCTCGTTTTCCGAACTCACAATGATTGCAAACATAGAGGGTGGTACTTGCGGAGCGAGCCCCTCATCCCCAGCGAATGCTTTCTTATTCCTTGATACAGGCTGCGGCGGCACGAGGGCTTGGACAGCCTCCGTGGGGCCCGAGTCCCCTTTCTTGGAATTCGCCTCGTTCTTTTTCACCGGGACTGAAGGTGAAATCGATCCGGACGGCTTTTCGATAATCTCCTCACAGCCGTTCATTGATGCAGGCGGAAGTTTCACTATCAGCCCGGCCACCGCCGTGCCGGAGCCCGCTAGCGCAGGGATGTTCGGGTTGGGCTTTGCGGGCCTTTTGATCGCATTCCGTTGCTATCGGGAACGAGTGCGACGGAGAGCGACGGTATAACGGATCTCTCGCCGATCCCCCTGACCACCGCAGCCGTCAAAGCGCCGGCTGAGTTGCCAGTCCATCTGGAACGCCAGCGCAAACGTTGCTACTAGCACGGACGCAGCTAGCAATACCGCTTCGCGTTCACAAACAGGCCAAGTGAGGCATTCGTCTTCATGACGGCCCATTCCAAATGGAAAAATCTAGGGTTCAATTTCGGGTCACACCTGTGCGACCCCGGGAGTCTGCTCCGCGGCGAAGGAAAATTGATCTCCCGGCATTCGAGGGTTATTACGAGCCGCGATTGCGCTTGCGGAGCGGCCCGAAGGAGAGCCGAAAGAACCACGGTCATCGTGCACAAAGCTGAGGCCCGGGCCAGTAATTATTGAGAAGATGGTGTTCCGGGCCGGCAAGCGTCACGTAGTAGCCCAACCTTTGCAGGCGCTCTACCAATTTGCGCGTGACCTTTGGCTTGTTCTGCTCATCGTAATGAGCCGCGCCGAGTTCGTTGTATACGGTGCCGTCTCGTAGCAGGTGACCTGTTCAGAAACCTGTTCAACTACCGCCGCAGTGCGCTCAAAGGACATCGTGGTGTCTTACAATCGCGCGGATGATCCGCTATTTGCGATCCCGGGATTGTTTGGTAATCAGCAGGTCGCCAACAAGACATCCACGCAAACGCTGTAATCGGGCGACTCGAGCCAAGGATCATAGCATCGCGTTTCGCTATCGAGGTAATGATAAACCTGGATTCAAAATCGGATTCAATAAGTGCCCGCTAGGCCGAATAGGCCGAGGAAACGTGCCTGAACCGACTATAGAGTGATGGCATAGGGGAAGAGGCATAAATTACGAATCAGCCGCTCTACCAACTGAGCTAGGGTGGCCCTCACCTCATTTTATACATTCAGCGTACTGTGCGTGCGCGGAACTTCCCGCCCGGCATGGTAGAACATTTGTTATGGCATTCGTGAAAGTCGGTCTACTCTCCTCTCTTCCGCCCGGCTCGGTGACTGAAGTAACTCTCGGAGAGGATTCATACGCGGTCTGCAACGTGAACGGCGAACTGCACGCGCTCTCTGGCATCTGCCCCCACGCCGGCGGGCCGATCGGGCAAGGCAACCTGCAGGACAACATGGTGGTTTGCCCCTGGCACGAATGGGCGTACGATTGCCGCACCGGTGAAAACGACTTCGATCCCGCGGTGAAGCTGGATCGATTCCCGGTGAAGGCCGAAGGCGACGATATTCTGATCGATCCCGAGGATCGGACCTGAAGTGACTCGTGCCTGAGCTGCCCGAAGTCGAAACCGTCGTTCGCTCGCTTGCGCCGAAACTCACTGGGCGCCGCATCATCGATGCGCGCTTCTCTTCGCGGCACGTGGTGCGCCAGAAATTCCCGGTTCTGCGCCGGCGCGTCCGCAACCAGGTCGTAAAATCCGTGGAGCGGCACGGCAAGTTCATCGTTCTTACTCTCGATGACGGCGTGCTGGTGATTCACTTAGGGATGACCGGAAAACTCCTGCTGGACGCCGAGCCCGGCCCCTACGCGCGCGCCGTATTCGAACTCGATCGAGGCTTGCTGGTCTATGACGACGTCCGCCATTTCGGACGCATCGAGTGGAGCGCGCAATTACCGGAACGCGCCGCGGCCCTCGGCCCCGATGCTCTGCACATTTCTTCGGACGATTTCCGCCAGCTCTTGAAGACCCGCCGCTCGGGCATCAAGCCGCTGCTGCTCAATCAACGTTTTTTGCGCGGCATGGGCAACATCTATACCGACGAGGCCTTGTTCGAAGCCCGCATCCACCCCCGCGCCATCGCCTCCAGCTTAAGCAAGCAGCGCGCCGAGCGACTGCACCGTGCAATGGTCGATATTCTCGGAACTGCCATTCGCCTGAAGGGCTCGTCGATCTCCGATTACGTGGATGCCGACGGCCAACCCGGCAGTTTTCAGCAACAACATCAGGTCTACGGACGCGCCGGGGAGCCCTGTGCTACTTGCGGAACGCCGATCCGCCGGATCGTGGTGGGGCAGCGCGGAACGCACTACTGTCCGAAGTGCCAGAGAAGCTGAGCATCTGATCGGCCAGCAGCGCGGCAGCTCTCATCTCCACTACATCGTGGACGCGAACCACGTGCGCGCCTCCCAAAATGGACGCCGTCACGGCCGCCGCGGTGGCACATTGCAGAAAGCCTTCGGAAGCGTTCTCCATCTGCGGTAGAAACGACTTGCGCGATGGCCCCAACACCAGCGGAAACTCGAGCGCCGCCAATTCGCCGAGCCGCGCCAGAATCTCGGCGTTCTGCTCCCTGCGCTTGCCGAAGCCGAGCCCCGGATCGATGGCAATCCGCGCGCGATCGACGCCCGAGCGCACAGCGCGATGCGTGGATGCATCCAGGTCCTGACCAATCGTTCCCAGCGCGTCCTTCAGCGGCGCGAGCTTGGCCCAGGTTTCGGGCGTGCCTCGCATGTGACTGATGATGAGCCCGGCGTCATGCTTCGCCGCGACGCGCGCCAGTTGCGCATCAAACGTCAGGCCCGACGGATCGTTAATGAGCGCGGCTCCGTACTCCAGCGCTTTCTCCGCGACCGCGGATTTGTATGTGTCCACCGATATCGGCGTAGCTAATTTGCCGCGTAGCCGCTTCAGCACCGGGACCAGACGCCGCAGCTCTTCGGCTTCCGAAACCCGCTCGGACCCAGGCTTGGTGGATTCGGCGCCGATGTCGATGATGTCCGCGCCCTGCTCTTCCAGCTCCACGGCGCGAGCGAATGCGCGGTCTGGATCGAGATATTTGCCGCCGTCCGAGAACGAGTCGGGCGTCACGTTCAGGACGCCCATCAGCAGCGTTCGTTCGCCGAGCAGCAGCTCCCGGCCGGCCAGCTTCCACACAAAATGGCGTCTCTGCATAACGGCTAGGGCTGTATCCTTTTCCACTTCTTGCCGACGCGGACCACCATCACCTTCTTTTCGGGCAACGAGAAGTCTGTGAATTTGATCCCGTCGATTTCAACGGCGCCGGCCTTGATCTTTCTCTCGGCATCGGTTCGTGAATCAACCATGTTCGTGCCTAGCAAGATCTTCGGCAGGCTCAATCCAACATCCGGCGGCCACGCCATTGCTTCGATATCGACCGGTTGCTGTCCCCCGCGCACCTCACGGTCAAAATCAGCTTGCGCCTGATCGGCCGCCGCCGTCGAATGAAAATCAGCCACGATTTGTCGCGCCAGCCGCATCTTCACCGGCATGGGATCTTCCGCCTTCATGGCCGCGATTTCCGCCATGCTCTTGTCAGTCAGCAGTTCCCAATAGCGCCACATCAACGTGTCGCTGATTCCCATTACTTTACGAAAGATCACCTTGGGCGGCTCGGTGATCCCAATGTAATTCCCTTTCGATTTCGACATCTTTTCTACACCGTCGGTCCCCTCAAGCAGCGGTACGGTGGCAACGATCTGCGGTGGCTGGCCGGAGTCCTTTTGAAGCTCGCGCCCGACGAGCAAATTGAACCGTTGATCCGTGCCGCCCATCTCCACGTCGCATTCCAGCTTCACCGAATCGTAGCCTTGCGCGAGCGGATACAACAATTCGTGCATCGAAATCGGCGAGCCCTCCTTGAATCGCTTGGTGAAATCATCCCGCTCCATGATCCGCGCCACGGTGTATTTCTGGCACAACCGGATGACGTCGACGAAGTGCAGCGGCTCCAGCCATTCGCTATTGAAGCGCACTTCGGTCTTTTCGGGATCCAGAATCTTGAACACCTGCGTCTTGTAAGTTTCGGCGTTCCGATTAATCTCCTCGCGAGTCATGGGAGGGCGCGTAATGTTGCGTCCGCTGGGATCGCCGATGAGCCCGGTGATGTCTCCAATCAGAAAAATCACGCGGTGCCCGAGATCCTGGAAGTGCTTCATCTTCCGAAGCAGCACCGTGTGCCCCAAATGCAGATCGGGCGCGGTAGGATCGAAGCCCGCTTTCACCCGCAGCGGACGGCCGCTCTTACCGGCTTCCATCAGGCGCTCGCGCAATTCCTCTTCCCGAATCAGATCCGCGAGACCCTTCTTCAAGTACGCCAACTGTTCGTCGATCAACACCTTCTTTATTAGAGCAGGGTCAGGGCGTCCTCAATCAGTTTCGCCGTCAATTGAGGGGATTCCATCGGGATGAAGTGCGAATGTTCCGGAAGAAAAGTGTCCGCGCCGTGTGCGAAACTGGCGGCCAGATCGGGCGCGGTGGGCGAGGAGCCCATGAGGTTCACGGGATCCCGAAATCGTCCGGCGCGTACCACCTGGACAGGGATCGTAATCGTCTCAATCTCGGGATAGATATTCGATTCCACGGCTGGGCTCGCTTCATAAATGGAAGCCTCGATTTCGGGTGGGCACGCGAGCACGTAATCGCCGCTGTATTCGGGGCCGCCCGGCACGAGCCCGTGTTGGCAATAATCGCGAAGCACGCCGCGGTCCCAGGCGTCGAAGGGCGGACGGCTTGCGAAGCTTTCGAACATCTCTTCGGGCGATCGCCATCGGTTCCGCCGCTTCGTAACAAACGCCAGCTGAGTCCAAGGTCCGCGGTACTGATCTTTCGGGCGGATCACGGGATCCAGTAACAGCAGGCCCGCGAATGCGCTCGGGCGTAGCGCCGCTCCCAGCGTCACCGCGTGGCCGCCTAACGAGTGTCCGATACCCAGGGCACTCGACAGCCCCAGGCAACCAGCCACCGCGGCGGCCTCCGCGCCGAAGTCTCTCCAAAAATACGGTGGCGCCGGTTTGCTGCTGCGGCCATGGCCGCGCGCGTCGAAAGTGTAACAGCGCTGTCTCTCAGGAAGACGGGCGATCACTTGATCCCAAATCCGGGCATGGAATCCCGCGGCATGGCAGAACAAAACGGGCCGCCCTTCGCCTGGCCACTCCCACAGCGCGATTTCGACGCCGTTTACGAAAACTTGGGACTCCACTGGCGCGTGGCTCATCGTACTCAGTCTAGCTGCGGCAATGGGAGCAACGCGCGCGGCACTAACTCGAGGGCGCAAGCTGTGCTAACTATGAATCGGCGTCGGAGGTTGCTCCGCCAAGCCCTGCTCAGCGTGCGCGAGCACGGTCTCGATGGTTTCGAAAAGTTCATGCGCGTGAACGGGTTTGGCGATGTAGCCGTCCATGCCGGCTTCCAGACACCGCTTGCGGTCGCCCACCATGGCGTGAGCCGTCATGGCGATGATCGGGATGTGCGCGCGCGTGCCTTCCTCGATCCGCCGGATTGCGGCGGTGGCCTCGAATCCGTCCATGTGCGGCATCTGCGCGTCCATCAGAATCAGATCGAAGCTCTGCCGCTCCAATGTTTCGAGCAACTGCACGCCATTGTTCGCTACCACCACAATGTCCCCGTGGTTCTCGAGAAGCCGGCAAGCCAGCCTCTGGTTCACCACGTTGTCTTCTGCCAGCAGAATTCGCAACGGCAAGTGGCCCTCGCGCAACGTGTGGCGCGTGATCACGGTGGCGGGTTTCACCGCTCCCTCATGAACCGACAAAACCTTGAGTAGCGCCTGGAGCAAATCCGCTTGTAGCACCGGCTTGATCAAGTAAGCGGCGATTCCGAGTTCCTTGCAGCGCAGGCCATCGCCACGCTGGCCGCCCGAGGTCAACATGATGGTAGTCAGGCCGGCCAAATCCGGCGACTGTTGCATTTGTTCCACCAGCATGAATCCGTCCACGTCCGGCATGTGGCAGTCCGCCAGCATCAAGCTGAATGGAGCGCCAGCCTGCTTGGCTTCGCGCATGAGAGTGAGCGCTCCGGCCGCGCTCGATACCGATGTTGGCCGCATCCGCCAGTAGATGAGCGTCCTTTCGAGGATCTGGCGATTGGTCGCATTATCGTCTACTACCAGAACGCGCACGTTGTCGAGAACCGCCGGATCCGTTAGCGTGGGTCGAAGCCCCGCGTTCTTCACCACGCCGAACCGGGCCGTGAAGTGGAACGTAGATCCCTTGGCTACTTCGCTCTCCAGCCAGATCCGGCCGCCCATCATCTCGATCAAGCGTAAGGAAATCGAAAGTCCCAGGCCGGTTCCGCCATAGCGCCGCGTGGTGGATGTATCGGCCTGCGTGAACGGCTCGAAAATAAGTTTCTGTTTGTCCTCGGGAACGCCAATGCCGGTGTCGGTAACTGTAAAGTGCAGATTCAGACCGTCCGCATCGCCTGGCTCCGCCTCCACGCGCAAGACCACCTCTCCCTGGTCAGTGAACTTAATCGCATTACCCACCAGGTTCAGCACCACTTGACGTAAGCGCACTGGATCGCCGATAACGAGCTCCGGAAGTTCGGGCGGAACGAAACAGGCCAGTTCCAACTCCTTCTGATGCGCCGCCACCGCCAGCGACTTCATGGCTTGCCCCAGATGATCGCGCAGGTTGAATTCGATTGGATCTAGGCTCAGCCGGCCTACCTCGATCTTGGAGAAGTCCAGGATTTCGTTGATCACGCTCAGCAGCGCGTCCGCCGAATACTTCACCGCGTCCAGGTATTCGCGTTGGGTGAGATCCAGCTCGGTCTCCAGCGCCAATTCGGTCATGCCGATGATCCCATTCATGGGCGTGCGGATCTCATGGCTCATGTTGGCCAGGAACTCGGACTTGGCGCGGTTGGCTGCGTCGGCTGATGCGCGCGCCTGTTCCAGCCGCAGCAGCATTTCCTTTTCCTGTGTAATGTCGATCAACGCGCCGGTAGTAAATTTGGTCCGGCCCTCCTCCTGCTCGATTCGGGACTGAGAACGCATCCAGCGAACCGACCCTCCCGGAAGCACCATCCGAAATTCAGCATTAAACACTCCCGATTCATCCAGCGCCTTTTGAAGCGAAGCCTCCAGGCTTTCGCGATCGTCGGGGTGAATCATCTCGCGCCAGCGGTGCAGGGGCATGCACAAGGGTTCTCCGGCGAGGCCCAACAACGCGGCAAAACCCTCCGAGAATGACACCGTATCCGCCGCCACGTCCACCTGCCAGATACCGAATGCCGCGGCCTTTTCCGCCATGGCGATGCGCTCGGCGTTTTCCCGCAGTTTCTCCTCGGCGCGCAAACGTTCGATGGCATTCCCGGCCAGGTGAGCGCCCGCTTCCACCACTCGCAAGTCCCGGTCGTGCGGCTTGGCTGGGTGCTTGTGATACATGGCGAAAGTACCCAGGACCTTGTTCTTGGAATCGCGGATGGGAACGCTCCAGCAAGCTCGCAACCCGAAGCTCATTACGAAGTCTTTGGCAGGCCCAAAGCGATGATCGTTGGCGATGTCCTCGATGATGGTGGTTTCGTTCCGGTACGCCGCCGAACCGCAAGCCCCAACGTCAGGGCCGATTTCGAGGCCGTTCACGCCTTGCATGTAGGCAGGCGGCAAACCTCCTCCCGACCCTTCCCGTAGCCGCTTCCCATCGTCGTCCAACAATAGGACCGTGCAATAGCATTCCGGCGCCATCCGCTCAATCGCCGCCGTCAGCGCGTTCAAAACCTCTTTGAGCGAACAACCCTTGGCGATCAGCTCGAGAACGTGCCGTTCTTCCTCGATCACCCGCGATGATCGTTCCAGCTTTTCCTGATCTCGCTGCCGTTCGGCTAGTCGCCGCGTTTGGAGCCACGCCACTGCGCCCGCGATAATCGCGAGGCACAACGCTCCCAATTCGAACAACAACGACATCGATAATCTATCGGCCATTGATTAGTACTTTCTTAGGACGGCGCTTGCGAGCCTACCCAGAGCGAGAACAAGCTGTCCTCTTGCTTACAGTTACGCTTATCGACCTAGCCCTGGAATTGAATTGGATTTCAGCGCGAAATTCAATGGAAATTCCGCTGGTCGTGAATGCCGCGGCGCCGCCTGGCGATCGCGCTGAACCCATCGCGGCCACACAGTGTATACTTCTTGGAGAGCCCCGACGCCTCAATTGGCGATCCGGAGAAGAATGCACTTCCGGCTGGCTTGTGGCCCGTCCGGAACCCAGGAGAAATCAACGAATGAGCGAAGTTCTCAGTGGAGCTGAGTTTAAGAAGCAACTGCGCGAAGGCAAGACCAAGCTCGGCCTGTTCCTGAATTCGGCCAGTCCGACGGTCGCCGAGCAATTAGCCCATACCGGCTACGATTGGCTGCTAGTCGACACGCAACACGGACCTATGGGTTTTCTGGAGTTGTCGTCCATGCTTGCCGGAATATCAAGCGGCGGCGCGAAATCGCTCGTGCGCGTGGCTGGCTATCATGACCGCGGCGGCATCCAGCAGGCGCTCGATATGGGCGCCGACGGAGTTCTGGTGCCGTACATCAACACTGCCGAGGAAGCTCGTCAGGCCGTGAGCTGCGCCCGCTATCCCACCACCGGAACGCGGTCGGTTTATTTCCCGCAGCGCAGCATGAACAAAGCCGGACTGCTCGGCTATGCGGGCGCCGCCAACGACAACGTCATCCTCGCCTTGCAAGTGGAAACTGCCGATTGCATCAAGAACATCGACGAAATCGCGGCCGTCCCGGGCGTCGACCTGCTGTTCCTCGGCCAGAATGACCTGTGCATGTCGATGGGACTCTTTGAAAAATACAAGTTCCCCGATATGTACACATCGCCTGAGCTGTTTGCCGCAACCGACAAGCTCCGCGCCGCCGCCAAAAAGAACAACGTCATCCTCGGCCTGTTCCTCTTCGGAACCTCGCGCGTCGGCGAATTCCTGGAGAAGGGCTTCCCGTTGATCAGCATCGGCAACGACTTGCATCATATCCTCACGCAGGCCGGAGCTTACGTCAAAGACGTAGAAGCGGTCTCGAAGGAAAAAGGCAAGACCTGGACCCGGCGGGACACCGCTTTACTGTAGTCTGGATCCGCGACTCAAATTTGACTTTGCACGCCCGGCCTTCAAACGAGGTCGGGCGTGCAGGTTCAAGATCGCGCGATAGGTAGGGGCGGCTATTGCGCCCAGGTGCACGAAAAGCTGGTTCCGTCGCTCGAAAGCGCCGAGCACGTCGATGTTTGCGGACTCGTGCGGCTACCCACCTTTGTGATTTGCTCGATATTGGCGCTCCCGAAGCTTCCGATCGGGGCACTGGCGATCGAGCTATCCGTCGCAAAATTGCTGCCGCTCACGGCGGTGCTGTCCTCACCCAGAAGACCCGTGCCGAAATCAGATAGCGGCAGTATTCCGCCGGAATTCGTGCAGCAGGGCGCCTCGACAATCCACTCGGCCGACGACCGAGCGGCTCCTGACACAGTGGAGCTCGTGCTGTAGGATTTTCCCGTGGTTTTATTCGTGAGCGTAACCGTGAATTTCCCGCCGCTGTAAACCACTGACGTCCATATCACATTTCCTGGAGCGATCGGGACCGTGGTGATCTCATACATCGGGTTCGGATAAAACTCGTACCACGCGTAATAGCTGGGGGTTCTCCCCGAACAGTCGGACAAGGTTCCAGTTTGTTCGACGGTGCTCGAGCTGTACCCATCCAGGCCCACCCAAAATGCGGCGTATTGGTCCCCCCGCACGCCGCTGCAGTTGGCTGCCGGCACGACCCAGGAACCTTCGGCCGACGTAAACGATGTGCCGAGTACCGCGTATCCGCTCCAGTTGGTGCTGTCCGAGGTGCCGTCGAAGTGGTCCAACCTGTCGCGGATCGGCCCAAGCTGGCGCGGGGCTATTTTTTCGGTGGCGTCTTGTGAAAGCAATACACTCGAAACCTGCGCGAAAGCAGGCAAGATGGCCAGCGCGCCCAGTATTGCTGAACGTGTACAGTACATATTCTTTGGTATCTCCTCTGCTAAAACAGTGTTTGGCAAGCTCTCGCAGCATCCTTCCGGAACCCAAAAGCGTTGACCGGTGATATTAGCGATTGTGGAGATTATACCGTTGCCATTTTTGAATTGGAATCGGAAAACTGTCTGATGCGAGTACTAGGTACTAGAATTGACGCGCTCGGGTTTTCCGATTACGAAGCTCACAGCTTGCTTGCATTCCGCGGCGCAACGTGACATATTCGGACCGCTCGGAAAGGAGCAACCTAATGACACCCTCCAAAGCCCCACTCCCATTCTTGGGCACCTGGAAACTCACGAAATGTGAATCCTCGCACCCGAACCTTCCTCACCCCACGTCGGGAATCACGACGTTTGCTCAGGGGAAGGACGCTATTCACTACAGTGCCGACACCGTCTGGTCGGATGGGCAAAAATCAAAGGTGAGTGCCCTCCTTCAAACGGACGGCACATGGTGCGCGATTACGGGCAGTCTGCTGGCCGATTCGCTCAGCATTCGGCACCTGGAGAGTGGTTCGCTAGAAGCCAAGATGCGAAAGGGCGGGGTCGATGTGGGAAGCACTCGCTCCACCTATTCCGCCGACGGTCTGACTTCGACGGGACACTGGGAGTTTAGCGGTCCCGGCGGCACAACCGTCACATGGACCACCACTTCAGAGCGGCAGTAATCCGCTCGGGGATGCGGCGACCGCCGATCTACTGATGACTGTCGTCGTTTTTCTCTCGATCGCGCAACTTCTCCCGCGCCTTCTGCGCGTCCTTCTCCGATTCGCTCAGCGCGTGCCGCAACTGTTCGCGCGCCTTGTCGAGATCCTCGCGAGTCTGTTCGTTGGCCTTCTTCAGCCCCTCTTTCAATTTCCGGTTCGCTTCATCCAACTGTATCCGCGCTTTGTCCTGCGCCTCGCGGCTCTCGGACTTGGCACGATCCTCGTCCCGCCGGCTGCACGCCGATGTTGCAACCAGCCCGATAATAATGCTGCTGACCCCGATCCACCTCTTCATGCGTGCCTCCGCATGTTAGACGTTACCAAATCCTTTCTGTTGCCGCCAGGCTCTTGGTGATGTGGTCTTTCTTAGAGGTTCAACTCTGATAACCGGGACGCGTGCCATACTGAATGGCGAATCTCGATGAACTTGCGGACCAGCATCTCTCTCTATCTTTGCTTGGCCTTCTCAGCCACGCATCTAAGCGCGCAGATATTCGCGGACACGGTCTTGATCGACGGAAAGGTCTGGACCGAGAATCCGCAACAACCCGAAGCCGAAGCAGTCGCGATTCTCGGCAACCGCATTGTCCGGGTAGGATCGACCGCTGAAATCCGAAAACTGACAGGACCGGCTACCAAAGTCATCGAACTCGGGGGAAAGCGCGTGGTGCCGGGTTTCAATGATGCCCATGTCCATTTCGTCGATGGCGGCGCCGGCTTGGCAAGCGTGCAATTGGGCAATGCCAATAGCCAAGAAGAGTTTCGAGACCGTATTTCCGCTTTTGCCCGGACTCAGCCCAAACAAGCGTGGATCTTGAACGGCTGGTGGGACCACGAACGCTGGACCCCGGCTCAGCTTCCCACTCACCGTCTGATCGACGATTCCACACCGGACAATCCCGTTTTTGTGGAACGCCTGGACGGGCACATGGCTTTCGCGAATGCGCTGGCGATGAAAATGGCCGGGATTACCAGGGAGACAGAAGACATTCCCGGCGGCGTGATCGTGCGGGATGGCCAAGGCAATCCCACCGGCATCTTTAAGGACGCTGCCATGGATTTGATCCGGCGCGCGATTCCGCCCTTGACCGGGCAGCAGTTGAAAACGGCGGTGGAAGCGGCTGAGAGCTACGCCGCTGAAAACGGGGTGACCAGCGTTCAGGAGATGAGGGTCGACATCTCCACCGAGGCCGCTGCATTGCGCGTCTATGAGCAGCTTTTGCAGGAGGGCAAGCTGCGGACCCGCATGTCCTCTAATCTGCGCCTGCCCGCGTGGAAGCAACTGGCCGAGCCGGGAATCCGGGCGGACTTCGGCAGCGCAACGTTGCGCATCGGAGGACTGAAGGGCTTTGCCGACGGTTCACTTGGTTCAACCACCGCGTGGTTCTTCAAACCTTATCTCGACGCTCCAGATTCGACCGGCATCCCGAGCGATGAGCTGTCCAAGCCCGATCAAATGTACGCTGACATCGCCGGCGCGGATAAGGCTGGCCTGCAGATTGCAATCCATGCGATTGGCGACCGCGCTATCAACACCATCCTGAATTTCTACGAACGCGCTGAGAAGGAAAATGGCCCGAGCGACCGCCGCTTTCGCATCGAACACGCGCAGCATCTTCTAAAGAGCGATATTCCGCGCTTCGCCGCCCTGCACGTCATCGCCTCCATGCAGCCGTATCACGCGATCGATGACGGCCGCTGGGCAGCCAAGCGGATCGACCCCGAACGCATTCAAACCACCTACGCCTTCCGCTCGCTACTGGATTCTGGTGCGACGCTAGCGTTCGGTTCCGACTGGCCAGTCGCTCCCATGGTCCCGCTGATGGGCATCTATGCCGCCGTCACTCGCCGTACTCTCGACGGCAAAAATCCCGGCGGTTGGGTTCCGGAACAAAAAATCACTGTGGCGGAGTCCGTCCACGCCTACACGGTCGGCTCGGCGTTTGCCGAACACCAGGAATCCGTCAAAGGCTCGCTCGCGCCCGGCAAGCTGGCTGACTTGGTTGTTCTCTCCGAAGACATATTCAACATTGATCCAGCAGAGATCGCGAAAACACGGGTGGAGATGACGATGTTGGACGGAACAGTTATCTATCAGCGACGATAGCGTGCTGGACTGCGCGGCCCCAACCCCAAAACCCAACGCGGACGCGGTTTAATAAAGATAGAGCGCCGCTGCCCAAGCTTATGAGAATACTGGTTGTCGAAGACGAAAAACGGATTCAGGATTTCTTATCTCGTGGCTTGGAAAGCGCGGGTTACGCCGTGGATGTGGCCGGCAACGGCGCAACCGCCGTGGAGTTGGTGCATGGCGCCGAGTACGATCTCATCATTCTCGACCTGATGCTTCCCGACATGGACGGGCTCACGGTCCTGCAGAAGATTCGTAATCGCAAGACCAGCCCGCCGGTCTTGATCTTGAGCGCGCGCGACGCCGTCGATGATCGCGTAAAAGGACTGGAGCTTGGCGCGGACGACTACTTGGTCAAGCCCTTCGCTTTCGTCGAGCTGCTAGCCCGCGTACGAGCACGCTTACGCCGCGGCCAGCCCATGCCGGAGCGATTGCAGGTTGGCGACCTGCTGCTCGATTGCATCCGGCGTAAAGTCACGCGCTCCAACGAAAATGTCGAGCTGGCCCCCAAGGAATTCAGCATCCTCGAATATCTGATGCGCAATCGCGGCCGCCCCCTCAGCCGCACCATGATCGTCGAGCACGTCTGGGACATGGACTACGACGGGCTCACCAACATCGTCGATGTTTACATCCGGCACCTGCGCAGCAAGATCGACGACAAATGGCCGGTCAAAATGATCCACACCGTGCGGGGCATCGGCTACATGCTGGACACTCCCGAGAAGGCCGCCGAAATGCCGATCGAGCACGCGACATGACCCCAAGCCACACGGCCCAAGTGATATGATTTCGCCCTCCCGAGCTTTCGGTTGGACGCGCGGGCTCCGCTTCCGCTTGGCCCTGAGCTACGTCTTATTCTTCACCGTCCTGCTCGTGCTGCTCGGCATCCTGTTCCGCCAAATCTTGAGTGGGACGTTTCAGAACCAAATGGAAAGCGTGCTGGACGAGGAGTGGGGCGCGGCCAAGGGTTATTTGCGCACCGGCCCGGAAGGACCGGATTGGGTTTTCGACGAAAAGGACCCGGACGAAAGCTTCGCCGTGCGGCGCGTGCAACGCGTGTATATGTTGGCCGATACCCAAGGCCACCCGCTTCAGCATTCCGAAATCTACGACTCCCTCGGCGTCGACCCTCCGGCTGAGATTCGCGCGATCCTTCAGTCCGGCCAACCGGCGATCCGCGTGCGAAAGGACCCCACTGGCGTTCCGTACATGATCCGCTCCGGCCTGTGGGTGGATCACGATGGCCACAAGTATTATCTGGCGATCGGCCGCGCCCTCGATTACAACAACAAAGTCATCAGCGACTTTACCAGAAACTACTTCGCCCTGATTCCCATGGTGATTGTCATCAGTGGCTTGCTCGGATGGTTCCTGGCCGGCCGCGCGCTCGAACCCGTCAATTCGGTGGCCGAAGCCGCGCAGCGGATCACGCATTCCAATCTCGACGTGCAGATCCCCGCTCGCAACGCCGGCGACGAACTGGACCGGATGATCGAAGCGTTCAACCACATGATGACTCGGCTGAATCATTCCTTCGAACAGATCCGCCAATTCTCCACCGATGTATCGCATGAGCTTCGCACGCCGCTCACGGTGGTGCGCGGCCAGCTGGAGGTAGCTCTGTTCACGGCGCAGACAGTCGAGCAATATCGCGAAGCGATGGCCGATGCCCTGGAAGGAGTGGAGCGGTTGTCCAACATCGTGCGCGCGCTGTTAATGCTCTCGCAAGCCGAGTCCGGCCAGTTGATCCTGCAAAAACACGAGATGGATCTCAGCGGCTTGCTTCGCGATTTGGTGGACCAGCACCAGATTCCAGCTGAAGCCGAGGGCGTGCAGCTTAGCGCGGACTTGCCTAGCGGGTGCATGCTGACTGCCGACCGAATCCAGATTGAGCGCTTGGTATCGAATCTTTTGGGCAACGCCATCAAATACACGCCCGCTGGAGGACAGGTGAAAGTCAGCCTGGTCCCGCGATTCGATCACGTGAATCTGATCGTTGAGGACACCGGTGTGGGAATCTCGCCTGAGCATCTGCCGCACATCTTCGATCGCTTCTATCGTGTCCCTTCAGCCGATCCTGAAAAGGGCCTCGGTCTGGGTCTCAGCTTCGTCGCATGGATCGCGAAAGCGCACGGCGGCGCGGTCACGGTGGAAAGCAAGCTGAAGGAAGGCACACGCTTCACGGTGCAGTTGCCGGTGGGCCGCTGGTCGATGACACCGTCCGAAATTCCGGCAGTGCCCGTCGCCGAGCGGGTACACTAGGAACACACATGGCGCAAATCGATATCCAGTCTCGCGAGAAAGAAGGCATCAAAATCCTCGATCTGAACGGGAAGCTCACCGTCGGTGGCGCTTCCGACCTCCGCGAAAGGGTCAACGCGGAAACCGCAGCCGGGTTCGTGCAGCAGATTTTGAATCTAAAAGAAGTCGAGTATATCGATAGTACGGGCCTCGGCACCATGGTGATTTGCTTCATGTCGGTGCAGAAAGCCGGCGGCGCGCTGAAACTGGTGAACCTCAACCGCCGGAACCTGGAGCTGGTACTCCTCACCAAACTTTCGACGGTTTTTCCAATCTTCGATGACGAGCAGGCAGCCATCAACAGCTTCTTCCCCGATCGCGAAATCAAGCACTTCGACATTCTCAGTTTTATTCAGCAGCAGAAGGAAGGCGCGTAAGCCCTCCGCATGTTTGGACGCCGCAAGAAAACGCTCGTTGCTACGGGCGCAAAAGCTCCGGACTTCCAGCTCGCGGCCTTGGCCGGCTCTGCGCAGTCCTTGCAGCATATCCTGGCCGCCGGCCCCGCGCTCCTGGCATTTTTCAAAATCAGTTGTCCGGTTTGCCAGCTCACGGTTCCTTATTTAGAGCGGCTGGCCGCGAGTCAACGGGCGTCTCCAGGTGATCGGGATCTCGCAGGATGATGCCGTCGCGACGCTCGGTTTTGCGAAGCGTTTCGAGCTCACGTTTCCCACGCTGCTGGATTCTTCCGCGGAAGACTATCCTGCCAGCAACGCCTACGGCATCACTTCCGTTCCATCTCTGTTCGTGATCGAGCCCGACGGGACCGTCAGCCGGTCTTTTGCGGGATTTTCCAAACGCGATTTCGAAGAGCTCGGCGCTCGCGCGGGCGTTTCACCTTTTGGCCCCGACGATCACGTGCCCGAATGGAAAGCGGGTTGAGGTTCCAAGAACTAGGCCCGGTCCGGGCCTACCGAGCCGCGATCGTCAGCCCTGTTAAGGGCCAGGCGCGTCGGTGCGATAATAGGAATTCCAAATGGCCTCCAAAATCTCAGAAGCGTTCGGGTCCGCAGCAGCCATCGCCAAAGGCATGTCTGTCACCTTCGGCGAGATGCTGAATCCCACCATCACCGAAGACTATCCCGACGTGCCGCCAAAATTCCAGGAGCGTTTTCGCGGCGTGCACGTGCTGCAGCGCGACGAAAACGGGCTCGAAAAGTGCGTGGCCTGCTTCCTGTGCGCCGCGGCCTGCCCGGCCGATTGCATTTACATCGAAGCCGCGGAGAACACCGACACCCTCCGCATCAGCGGCGGCGAGCGCTATGCCCACGTCTACAACATCGACTATAGCCGCTGCATCTTCTGTGGCTATTGCGTCGAGGCTTGTCCCACCGACGCCATCACCCACGGCCACGGGTTTGAGATCGCCAGCTACAATGTGTCCACGCTGATTTATCGCAAGGAAAACATGCTCGCGCCCATCCCGCAGGGTGCGCACTATCCGCTGAAGGCCGAGACCGAAGAAGCGCCCAGCGGGCATTAACCCGCTCACTACGGCCGGGTAGTTTTTGAAATCGCGATCAGCCGCGCCCGGTCCGCCGCGCTCATCCCCGAGTTCTTCGCGATATCGGCCCGCGTTGCGAGTATTCTCCGATAGCGCCCGAAATACTCCTGAATGTCGCCGCCGTACTGGAAGCTGTACATAATGTCCTCGAACGCCGCCGTGTGCGTGAGCCCTAGCGCATGCCCGGATTCATGCAAGCAAGTCAAATACACGATGGCGTCACGCAGCAACCGGTCGCCGTTTGCGCGCAATGGGGACGGCCGCACATAGACCTCCGCGCCGACCTGCCCTTCGAAAAACATCGGCCGCGTCTCGCCATACATGCCTTGCTCGGCGGAAGCCCAGTACAAACGGATTCGCCCGCGTTCTCGATCCTGCACCCGCGTAAACTGGAGTTCCCCGCCCGAGGCCTTCTGCCATGCCTCGAAAGCCCAGGCAGCAAGTTGGGGATCGTCCGGCTGGCACATGGACGCGGGATCGGTACACGGCTGGACCCAATAGGTGTAATTTTGCGGGGCCGCGCCGGCTAGCGCGAACGCAACAAACAAAAAGGCCAGGCGGATCATCGTCTTTCGGCCAGCCGATCTTCGGCCAGCAGCTTGAGCTGCGCTTCGAGTTGCTCGACGCGTTTGGTGAGATCGTCGATCAGTTGGCCCTCGGGATCGGGCAGCGTTCCGTGCTCCAAATAGTCGCCTGTATCCACGCGCAGTCGGACCACGCGACCGGGCACGCCGACCACGGTGGAGTTATCCGGTACCGAGTGCACCACTACCGAACCGGCCCCGATTTTCGTGTGGCTTCCAATCGTAATGTTGCCCAGGATCGCGGCGCCGGTACCGATGACCACATTGTCGCCAATCGTCGGATGCCGCTTGCCCTTCTCCTTGCCTGTTCCGCCTAGAGTCACGCCCTGGTACAGCAGCACGTCGTCGCCGATTTCGGTGGTCTCTCCGATCACCACGCCCATCCCGTGATCGATGAAGCACCGTCGTCCGATGCTCGCACCGGGATGGATCTCGATTCCCGTCAACAGCCGATTGAACTGCGAGACGATTCGGGCCAGCAACGGAAAACCCGCCGTATAGAGTTTGTGGGCGCTCCGGTGCCAAAGAATGGCGTGGAAGCCGGGGTAACAGAAGAAGATTTCCACCGCGCTCTTGGCGGCTGGATCTCCCCGAAATACGGTCTCGATCTGTTCCCGGACGGCTCGAAACATGCTGCTTTGGTTTGATTATCGCACTGGCCCGAACGATGCAAACATTCCGACCGCCGGACTCAAAAACCTCTCCCCTCACCTCCCGGGGGATCTCTCCGGCAAAGCCCGGCGCAATTTCTTTGCATGCCTGCCGAAAGCAGCGTGGGCCGCTATAGCACGGCTCCGTGGCCTGGAAGCGCGGAGGCTTGGAACGATCCGCGACCTATCGGAGAAGCCCGACACGCTGATCGTCGCCATCGCATTCGCGGCTTCGGTGGTTTCGAAAAAAATTTCGACATCGCCGTTGTTCAAACCGCTCGACGGCACGGTAAAATTCACCTGATATAACCCGGCAAATCCGGGCGCCAGACCGGCGAACTGGACTTGGGCCTCTCCGAAATTCTCCCCGTCGTCTAGAAACACGAGGGTGTCCGAAGCTTCAACGCTGACGCTTACGGGGCTGCTAGAAGCCGCCGCGCCGTCGGCCACTTGCGGTGTTACGGGTCCCAGACCAACCATAAACATGACCACCGTCTCGCCGGGTTTGGCGGGGTTCGTATTCGACACCTCGGAGTAATCGGCGTGCAGGATTGCTCCCGGTCCAATCCCGCTTTCGTTCAGCGTGTAAATCCCCGGCGCCGAGTTGTCGACATACACCGTTACCATGTTGGACTTCGACCCGTTCATCACCACCTGGAACGTTGCAAAAAACTCACCCGCAATCTCGTAAGGAATCACGGCGTTGATCTGGTTCTGGCTCACCAGATAGACCGGAGCCGCCTGCCCATTCACCAAAACTTGCAAGCCGCCTAGTTTCGTGGGAAACGGGAGTCCCGGGGCAACTTGAGTCGCCACGCCGAAGTTTCCATACAGGGTCACCAGCTCACCGGGAGCGTAAGCGTTCGTGATCGGCGTGTAATTGGCTGCGTTGGTAATCCCGATGGGATTTATCCACAGCGTGGGGGTCGGTGCAATCGTCGGAGGTTGAACCCCGACGATTAGCGAGAACTGTTGGTTGGATCCAATCAGCATCAGCGCCTTTCCATTGGCGCCAGCGAGATAAGTGTAGATGTTGCCGTCGTAATATGAGCCGTCAGCCCCTATGTCTACGGCCGAGGCGAACGTGTTGTCGTAGGTGTCTAGATCGACAACATCGTCATACCGTTCATGCCAGATGAGGGTTCCCTCCTTGGTGGTGTTGATGGAGCCATAAAAGGCATCCAGAAAATTCGCCGAGTCGACCAGATAGTCTTCCATTCCCGCCACAAAGTAGGTCCCAGCCAAGGTCGAATTCGAACTCGTTCCAGAGGGCGCGCGAAAGCCGAAGAACATATCCGATCCGGTTGCCGAGCCGGCCACGAACCAGTTGCCATCGGCCGAGACATACAGAACCTTTTCGCCGCCGACGATCTGGTCTTTATTTTCCGAGCTACCGGGGAAAGTCACTGTTCCGCCCGTCCCACCGGAGAGTGCATAGGTGGAGGCCGCAACATTTTGCTGTACGGTGGCGCCGTTATTCACATTTTGCAATGAGCCTGTCACTGTGAATGCCGCGATATTCCCCTGGCCGTCGGCGTTCAATTTGAAGTAGCCCTGCCGCGCCAGTGATGCGGAAGAATTGAGGAAGTCCAGGGTGCCCACCGTGAAGTTGCCCGAGAGAGTACCGTCCGAAGCCGAGGCCGGCGCTTGAACCGCGATAAAGAGATCGAAGTAATCATCTTCGGTTGAGCTTGCTGTGACGACGGGTTTGCTGAAGGTACCGAAAAGGGTCGCCGGGTACATGGGATTGTCCAGTTGGGCGATGCCATTCGATTGCACTCCGTATGTGCCGCCGCCCAGCGAAGCGCAGTAGCCGTTGCCGTTTGAACCGAGGGAATCGAACAGTTGCGTGTTCGAGAGTGTATAGCTTCCCGCGCCGTTGAACGTGATGGCGCCACTCAGGCTGCAGGACTCCGTCAGGTTGCCGCTCGAGTCGTTGAAGAAATTCACGTACCGGAATAGATATTGTCCGTTGAGGTTCGCCGTCCCACTGGTGTCGAAGTTTTGAGCGTGAAGGCCCTTGGGCGCTACCGCCATAATAAAGGCGCCGGTAAGAATGCAAATCGTTTTGTACATGGGTGTCATCCTTACTGGCCTTTGCTCCAATTCGAGATTAGGTTGAAGACATCCACGCTACCCAGCCCGGTTGCGAAGTTCCAACCGCTGCCGGCGGCAAATGCCGGTGCATACTTTTGGCTACTGGTCGATAACCCGCCGTTTCCGTCAAACCCGGTGACCGGCGTCGAGCGGCCTCTGCCAATGAACCCGTCACCGAAGCAGTTAATGTCACCCGAGCAGTTCACCACGATGTCGCCGGTGGTAATGCTATGGAATACCGATGAGGCCACGGAACTGGCCGCGAGCTTGTAGTACACCGGATTGGGATTCCCCTGAGCGCCTCCCATCTTTTGGTTTACCAGTGCTTGAGTCCCAGCCATAATCGGGGCGGCAAAGGAAGTTCCGCCCGCGCCGGACCAGGCAGCAGGTGGGCCCGTACATGGAGCGCCGCCATTCGAAATATCGGAAAAGCAAGCCACGTAGTAGTGGCCCCAGAAGTTGTTGGAGGCGAAGAGCGACACGTCGGGAATATCCCGAACGCCATCCGTCGGAATCCCGGACACACCAGATTGCCAGGAGGGTTTCGAGTAGCCCTTGCAACTTCCTCCGACTACCATATTTGCCGCTGGAACGCCGGTTGCGCAGCCGCTCGGTCCGCCGCTGCCCGCGGCCACGCCAAAGTCTTCGTATTGTTGCGCTAAGGCGCTTCCACAAAAGCCGCCCGGCCCATAACCGACTGAAAAGTGGAAAAAGCCCGCGACGATCGAACCTGCGCACGAGTCGTTCCAGGGGATCTCCGGAACGTAGGAGAGGACTGAACCGAAGGTTGCGCTATTGGTCGGACCCCAATAGGTACTGTTGGTGCCCTGGTAGGTGTCGGCGAAATCGGTACCGCCGACCGCAACGTTATACGGCGTAGAGGCCATTCCGCTGACGCTGATGCCATGGGTCGCGGCCGTCTGTCCCCCATCGCAGCTGGCCGCGCCTTCGTCTCCCGCCGAAACAAACACCGACACTCCTTCTGCCACCGCCTGCTGGAATGCAGAGTTGTAGGCTGCGTTCTGGGTTGCGCCGTTAAACGCTTCGCAATAGCCATAGCTCATGCTGATGATCTGAGGAGGATGGCTGCCGTTGATTAGATTCTCCGCGGCGAACAGGACCCCCAATGACGTCGTTGAATCCGCGCACGTCGCAACCAGGATGGCTGCGTTCGGCGCGGCGGCGCTGGACCATTCGGCGTCAATCGTCGCTTCGCCGTCGGCTCCTGTAGTTGTATCAGTTCCCGGGTCCGAACAATTGGAAATCCCGCTCGGCGGCGCGGGATTGATTGTGCTCAAGGATCCCGAAGTGTAACTGGATAATCCAAATACCCGCCGGAAAGTGTTCCAATCCGCCGTGTTGTAGAGATCGCTGTCCTCCAGCACCGCGATGGTCTGTCCTTCACCGGTGTATCCCGCGGCATAAGCCGGATTAAAGTTGTAAATCGTGGCGAGGTCGGCCGGCACTACTGGCTGAAGCTCGATCGTATAGTGCGCTACGGGCATTCTCATTGAGCGGGGCCGGAAATCGTGTAACGACACAATGCCGGTGATTGCGGGCGCAAGCGCTTCCGGGATCTGAGGGTCGCTCATGTTCGCGATGTGATCCTTCCCGGCTACCGAGAGCCTGTGAATTTCGGTATGGAACGACGCCGAAACTTGGCCCGCCGTTCCGGAGAAGTCAATCGACATTCCGCTCGGGTACACGATGTTCACCGTGAAGCCGCTGGAGCGCAGCCAGTCCGATACTGTCTCAATATCCAACCGTGCTGGTCCGTACATTTGGCCGAATTGATCGGCCGTCAGCCATTTGTGGAAATTGGGCGAGGTGGAATCGTGTTGTTGATCGATAAAGTTCTTCAACGCCAGTTCGCGCTCCGGACTGCGCTGCAATTGCAGAAGCATGTGCTGCATCGCAAACGCATCGGGCACCTTGCCTCGGTCGTTCTCGGCGTTCGCTTCACTGCGCGTGTTTCCGGCGAGCGTGTACAGCCTGCTCGAATCGACAGGCCGTGTGATGAGAACCCGAGCCTCGGGCGCGTTCCCGCCGCTTTGCGCCGTCACGGCGGACGTCGCGCCAAGCGCAAGCGCGCACCAGCACAAGCAACGCACTAGAAAAGATTTATCTAGAAAAGTCTTCGACATTAAGCATCCTCGCAAAATAGGCTGATTTTGAATAGGCTCAATTTCTCTGCCCGTCATGATAATCAGACAAGTCTATCGCAAGTGCGGCGTCTGGCCGCCGCGCAAGCGCGCGATCCTGCCACGCGAGCCGTCGCTGGTATCATAAATTTCATGCGAATCGGTCGGCTCTTCGCGGCAGCATTGTGTGCGGTGGTTCTCACTGGCTGCTCTTCTTCCTCTTCAACAGACAAGCAAGCCAAAACGGCCGCGGTGGCCGTCCCGCCGCACTTCACCGCAACCAACACTTCCAATCCCATCGCCAAGTACATCGAGCTAGTGGGTTTGCGGGTGACAGAAAGAAGTCCCGGGCATTTGGTGGTTCAGTTCGGCGTGGTCAATCATTCGGAAGCCGATGTGGGCGACGTGAAGATGACTGTCAACCTGAGCACCACCGCCGCTAAACCCGGGGATCCGCCGCTCATCACTTTTCCCGCGCAGGTGGCTCGCCTGGGTCCGAGTGAATTGAAGGACGTGACGGTGGAAGTTCCCATCAAGCTTCGCGTTTACGAGTTGCCGGATTGGCAATTCTTGAAGGCCGACTTCGAAATCATCGAACCGAAACAATAGCCACCGTTCGGAGATGTTCCAGATTGCCTCACCGCTTGTGGCGAAACACATCCGTCACGTATCGCGTCCCACAGCGTAACCATGGTTTGCGACAATGGTACGCTGCTTGCATTCACAGGCAGCGCCGCCCGCGTCCTATCTATCCAGATTTGAAGATTACCGAAAGGCAAGGAGTTTCCGTTGATTCCCAAGATTACTCTTACCGCGCGATTTGTGCCGTTCCTGGTCCTGCCGCTTCTGTTGCTGCCGGCCTCGATCCTGAACGCCACGCCTCGGCTTAACCTCGTTCAGACATCCGTCACCGTTCCAGTCGTCCAAGGATCCAACGGACCATCGCAATACATCGACGCATTTAACATCGGCGACGGCACGTTGACCCTGACAGCTTCCCCGAATGTTACATGGCTCACGGCCACCATCGGCCCGGATCAGGTGTGTGGTTTGAGCGGCGGCTGCTATCCGATTACGATCGCGCTCAACACAGCTTCGCTCACAGCCGGCACTTACACCGGAATCCTGACGATCGCGGATTCCAATGCGATCGATGCGCCGCAGTCCATTACCGTAACAGTCATGGTGGGCGGCGATGTTCCCAGCAATCTCGTGTTCTACCTGGCTGCCGGCGGCACCACCTCAAGCAGCTTTACCACCGGCAGCGCGGTCACTGCCAAGGTGAGCGCCGATACTTCGTGGCTCACTGTGAGCTCGGCGGTATCGAACGGCGTGACTACGGTGACCGTGAAAGCGACTGCGTCTTCGAGTATGGCCGCGAAGGACTACAACGGAACCATCACTATTTCCGGCTCGAAGTTCGCGCCGGACAACAAACAGATTTCAGTGCTTCTGCACGTCACGACCGTGCCCATCGTGCAGCTCAGCAGCAGTACGCTTTCATTCACCATCCCACAGGGAGGGAACCAGCAGACCATTCCGGTGGCAGTCAACAACGCAGGACAAGGGACACTGACTGTTTCGGGCGTTACGGCCACCGCGACCAATAATGGAACGTGGCTCACCGCCACTTCCGTCACGGGCGGTGTCACCATCACGGCCAATCCCGCCGGTCTCACGCCTGATACGTACACCGGCACTGTGACGATCGCGAGCAATGCCGACAACAACAGCGTGACCATCCCGGTCCAGCTCACTGTGGAGGCGCAGGGTCCGCCAGTCGCATTCGCCGGAGGCGCCGTCAATAATGCGAATTTCGCGAACGGAGAGCCACTCGCACAGGGCGATATCGCGGCGGTGTTTGGCGATCAATTCACGTATGGCGCGCCGCAAGGAGCGACCACCCTCCCACTCCAGACCAAGCTAAATGGAGCGCAGGTTCTCGTGAATGGCGTTGCGGCGCCGCTCTTCAGTGTCTTGCCCGGCCAAATCGATTTCGAGGTGCCGATTAATGCCGCCACGGGCGCTGGAACGATCCAGATTGTCCGCGACGGCCAACCAGGCAACCTCATCTATGTCGACATCAATCCCAGTGTGCCGCGGATACTCCAGTACGGCGCAGGCTACGGAGTGGTGACGGAGCCCAATGGCGCAACTTTGACGGGCACTCCGAGCACTCAACCGGTGAAGGCAGGGGACGTGGTCGTGATCTACGCTATTGGCCTTGGGCCTACTTCTCCCTCCGTTCCCAGTGGAACCGCCTCGCCCAACGCTCCGGGACTGGCGGTGCTGCCGGGAACTACACAGGTGTGCTTTGGCCCTGAGACGCCCTTCTACCAGGCGCCCTGCGCCAAGGCCTCTTTCGCGGGGCTGACGCCGGACTCCGTGGCGCTTTATCAAATCACCATCACTATTCCTCAGGACCTCCCGTCCGGGGCCAACACGATGCTCCTGTTGCTGGTGGACAACGTCCAGAGCACTCCCGTCACGCTCGACGTGCAATGACGGAGCGGCTTTACTATCAGGACAGCTATCTGATCGAATTCCGGGCTCGCGTTGTCGCCGTGAGTCCGGATGCCGTGAGTCCGGATGCCGCGAGTCCCCATCGGCATCGCGTATATCTGGACCGCACGGCCTTTTATCCCACTTCCGGCGGCCAGCCGTTCGATACCGGGGAACTGGGCGGATTGAAGATTGTTGAAGTGGCCGACGAAGGGGACCGGATAGCGCACGTATTGACCGAAGCACTGGCCGATATTGATGCGCTGGCGGATACCGAAATCGAGGGCCGAGTGGATCGCGAGCGCCGCTTCGACCACATGCAGCAGCATACCGGGCAGCATTTGCTTTCGGCCGTGCTGATCGAGTTGTTCGATACGCCCACTGTCAGTTTTCATCTGGGCGCGGAAACGTGCACCATCGACGTGGAGGGCGCACTGGAGCCGGAGCAGCTTCGCGAAGCCGAACGGCGCGCCAATGAAATTGTGTTCGAAAATCGGCCCGTGTCCGTCAGCTTCCAGGATTCCTCCGGGGACCTGGGGCTGCGCAAGCCTACGGAGCGCGAAGGGCTGGTTCGGATTATTTCGATCGAGAACCTGGATCGCAGCGCTTGCGGCGGAACCCATGTGCGGGCCACGGGCGAAATCGGCCCGATCCTGCTTCGCAAGCTGGATCGTATTCGAGGAAACTTGCGGATCGAGTTTCTATGCGGCAGCCGATCGATCGCGCGCGCCCGCGCCGACTTCGACGCGCTTTCCAGAATCGCGCGCGTATTTTCCTCACCTCTCGATGAAACGCCTGCGCTGGTGGACGGGCAACGGGAAAAATTGCAGGAATCGGAACGGACGCGCCGGCGGCTATCGTCAGAACTCGCACAGGCCAGCGGACGCGCACTCTACGGAGAAACCGCGCCGGGCCCCGATGGGGTTCGCCGAGTGTTGCGCCACGTAGAATCCCTATCGGAAGAATCGCGAGCCGAGGCTCAGAGCTTCACGGCAGCGGGACCTGCGATTTTCCTGGCCCTCGCCGAGAATCCGCCGTCTGTGCTACTGGCAGGTTCCCAGGAAAGTGGCCTTCACGCGGGCGATGTACTCAAACGCCTGCTGGGCTCGGCGGGCGGACGGGGAGGCGGCAATGGGACGCTGGCGCAAGGCAGCCTGCCTTCGAAAGCGGCGCTCCAGGAACTGACCGAGTCACTCCGCCGAGAGCTGAATTTCCCGGCCTGACGGCCAACGGAGTATTGCCCTACAGCCTTCGCCTAGGCGATTCGCGGTACCGAAGTTCTAGGTGTGGACGCTAAAGTTCAGCGGGAGAGGTTCCGACTTTCCTCATTAGCACTTCATTTGCCGTACCCAGGAGGAGATTCATGAAAATCTCTGTTCCCGCGCTCGCCTTGCTGCTGGCCCAGTTGCTGCTGCTAGCAGGTGAGGCGTTGGGAGCGGACCGGCACAAGCCGGATGTCGATCCGGAAACTCAGGACGGCATTCTGTTGCAGAGGATCCAGCAGGAACCTACTCAACCGCGCAAACTGGCGCTGCTTGAAAAGTATCTAGCCGAATATCCGCGGACGACTTCCATTGCTTGGGTCTACGAGCAATTGCTGCTGATCTACATGGACCAGAACCAATGGGACCACGTGATCGCGACCGCAGAGGGACTGCTGGCGGTGGATCCCAACGATCTGGACTCGGCCCATGATGCTCTCAAAGCGGCGGAGACTCTTAGCTATCCCGAGCTGATCGCGAAATACGCCGAGCTGTCGTGGGATCTCGCGACGCGCGCTCTCCAAACGCCAAAGCCGGCGGATCCCGAGGAGGTCCCCGATTGGACCAAGCAAATGGCTTTCGCGCGCGATAACTTGGCGTATTCCGAATATGCGCTGGCGAGTCTGGCCGCCGGACAAACGGACCTGCGGAAACGCAAGGAGCTGGCGCTAGCCTTGCAGCAACGCAACCCGAAGAGCCAGTTCCTGGCGCTGGCTAAACCGACGGTCCTTGATCTCGCGAAGCTCAATCCCGCGGAAGCTCTGCAGCTTTCCGAACAAGGTTTAGTCGAAAACCCCGACAATATCGACTTCCTGATGACCGTGGCAGATCACGACATGAGTATCGAAAAGGATTTGCCGCGCGTGCTCAACTACGCTCTGCGGATACTCGAGCTGGTGCAAGGCAAGCCGCAACCGGCCGAGCTGACGCCGTCCGAGTGGGAAAAGAAGCAGGCCAAGTACAGCGGTTGGGCCAACTGGCTGGCGGGCGTGGTCTACGGAAAGCAGGCGCGCTATGGGCTCTCGGACCGGCACCTCAGAGCCGCGCTGGGCTACATTCAGGATGACTCGCGGCTCACCGCCGCCGCTTATTTCTATCTGGGATACGACAATTACGCTCTGGCGGGCGAGCTGGCCGACAAAGGCCGCGCCATCGAAGCCGTGAGATTCAGCAAGCTTTGCGCCGGCATGGATTCGCCCTTCCGGTCGCTGGCGCTGAAGAATTTAGAAGCGTTGCGGAACGAATACAACGTCGAATAGCCGCCGATCGCCAAGGGCCCGACGGCCCGAGGCCGACAGCCCGACTTGCATTTGCCCCCTCAACTAAGGCAAGCTGGATAGTTTTCCCGGATATGACTTCATGTTGGTGAGGATTCTCTACCACGATCACTGTTTCGACGGTGCGGCATCGGCTGCCTATTTCAGCCGCTTTTATGGCGACAAGTACGCCCCGGACGCCCATTTCGAATTCACCGGCCTGGCGCACAAAGCTTCGCAGCTGTTTGAAGACGGCCTGTTCGACGGCGACGTCAACGCGATTGTGGATTTCAAATATTCGCCGAGCCCGCGGCTGACCTGGTGGTTCGATCATCACCAGAGCGCGTTCCTGAGCCCGGAAGACGCCGAGCATTTCCGCCATGACCACAGCGGCCACAAGCTGTACGATCCGTCCTACGGTTCCTGCACCATGTTCATCGCCGACGTGGCGCGTGAACGGTTCGGATACCAGGCGCCGGATCTATCGGAGCTGGTGAAGTGGGCTGACATCATCGACGGCGCCCGCTACCCGAACGCTCAGGAGGCCGTGGAGCTCAAGGCGCCGGCCATGAAACTGACGCTGGTGATCGAAGGCGCACAGGGTTCCGAGATCATCCACAAGATTATTGGCTGGATGCGGCACTGCAAGCTGAGCGATATTGTCCAGCAATCCGAAATCCAGCAACTGTACGCCCCGCTGTACGAGCGCCATCTGCGCTCCATCGACATCATCAAGCAGCGATCGCAAACCGGCGACGGCGTGGTGTTCTTCGATTTGGTCGGCGACAATATCGAGGGCTATAACAAATTTATTCCGTACTACTTGTTCCCGGAGTCCATTTACACGGTTTCGGTAAGCACGTCCAGTTTCCGCACCAAGGTTTCGGTGGGTTCCAACCCCTGGGCGAAGGAGCCCGTGAAGCACAACTTGGCGACGATCTGCGAGCGTTATGGTGGCGGTGGGCACCCGCGCGTGGGGGCCATCAGCTTCGAGATCGGAGCCGTGGAAAAGGCGCGGACGGCGGCTCAGGAGATCCGTCAGGAATTGGCTACCTAGAGAACTGAGCGTCTATTTGAAGGGGGTCGAGGCGGAAGTTAGCCTCGACTTGCATCTTAGCCTTGATCGGCTTTCCTTGCGCAGTCGGCTTGGTGAAGGTCCATTGGAGAGCGGCCTCCCGCGCGGCCGGAACTAACAGCGGGTTCCCTTCAATCAGTTTCAATTCCTCCACTCGCCCGTCGACACCAATGACGCCGGCAAATCGAACCTTGCCTTCCACCCGAGATTGTCTCGCAAGTGGCAGATAGACGGGTTGAACTGAGTTGATCAGAATCAGCCCGCCGTCCGGAGTAAGCGAGCGCGATTGTTCGGCGCGTTCAAAGCGATCAACGATACCAATGAGTCCGTACAATACTACCAACACCATGAGGGATATTCGGCGCGCACGCGCCATACGCTGCGGATCCACCCCCATCCAGTCGAAATACCTCCCCGCCAGGAAGAGGGCGAGAATGAGCAGGGCCGACGCCCCCGTGATCCATGCGATGGCGATGAGAGCATTCACATAGCTACGCCGTAGCCCGCAGGCGAACGGCGTCCCGGACTTGCGCGGTGTCGGCGTACTGCTGAAAGTGCACGATCTTGCCGTCCTTGAACTTGAAAACATGCACGAACTGCGCATCTATTTTGATGCCGGTGGCTTTGTAGACGCCGCCGTAACGGCCCAGGGCAACCACGGTCTCGCCGCCATCGACGATCTCGTGCGGCACGGCTGAAAAACCATCCCACTCCCCTCCCAGGCGGGCGAAGAGGCCGGTAAGAACCGAGTCCACACCGATGTAGGGGCTTTTATCGGCATAAACGAAATTCTCAGCCTCATTCCAAACGATCTGCGGATCGAGGCTTCCGATGGCGGCCGGAATGTCCCCACGGCCCATAGCTGCATAAAATGCTTCCACCGTCTTGCTGTTTTGTCCCATGCTGCTCCTTTTGTTCCGAGAGAATTATGCCACAGAGTACGCACATACAGTACGCCCGGCCAGGCAAACACCCTAGGCGCGTCACCGGCCCATCCGGCTTTGACAGGTCTACAGCCGATGCCTCGAGCGTTGCAAAAAATGGTATACTCGATTTCCTTTCGATACGGAATTGTAATGCTGTCACGACTTCGCTACATACTCCCGGTAGTGGCACTGCTCGCTTTTGGCGGATGGGTGTATAGCGACGACCTTCCGAAACCTGACTTGTCGGGCGCTGTCCAGAATCTGCAGCAAACGCTGCTGCAGCTCCAAAAGGAAATCAAGGATTTGCAATCCTCGGTGAAGGAGATGGCCAAGGACGTCAAGGAAGCGGAGAAGCAGAAAGCCGCTCATGTGAACGCGCCGCAGGCACCAGCCGCGGTTGCGGCAACTCCCGCGGGTAATCCGGCGCCGAATTGGCAACGGGCGCAGGAAGCATTCGAGCATGGGCGTCGGGCGGAAGACCTGAAGTCTTACGGGCCGGCCATTGAGGCTTTTACCGAAACCATCGAGCTGGACCCGAAGAACGACTCGGCTTTCTTGCACCGTGGATATTCGCACTATTATCTAGGCGACTACAGCAGCGCCGTTGCGGACCTGACGCAGTCGTTGGCGCTGCAGCCTCACAACTCGCGCGCATACGCCATGCGAGCCTCGGCGTTGGCGTCGAGCGGCAAGGCGGCCGAAGCGCTGAAGGATATTGAACAGGCCATCCAAAAGGATTCCCGCAATCCCGAGAATTACCTGCTGCGCGCAAACCTGCATCAGCAACTGGGACAGGGGCGGGAAGCGCTGGACGACTACGCACAAGCCATCCAGCTGGCGCCGGATTCCGAGCGTGCCTATCTCGGCCGCGCCGCGGTGCTGCGCACTCATGGCAAAGTCCAGGAGTCGCTGGCCGATTGCTACAAGGCCATCCAACTCAATCCGGCGGACACAGCCGCGTATCTGTGCCGCGCTCAGTTTTATCTTTCCACGGGAGCATCGCAGCCGGCGCTCGAAGACATCAATCGCGCAATGCTGATGGGGCAGAAACCGGCCGGGGAAGTAGCAGTGGCGTTGCTGAGCGAAGCGCGCAAGATGGTGGACGCGGCGTCGCAAGCCCCGCCCCAGCAGCCGCAACCGGCGCAGCAGCAGGCCGCTCCGCAACAACCTCTAGTGGCACAAGCGCAAGCGCCGCAAGCACAGACACCACCGCCCGCCGCACGGCCGATTGTGACCCCTCCGCCGGTCGCAGCTCCGGTGGCCACGCCGCGGGTGATGACGATCCCGCAAGTGGCCGCGCCTCAATTGGCAGCACCGCAATTAACAGCCGGCAGCAATCCCGTGCCCAGCCTGAGACCGCCGCAGCTTGCTCCGCGCCACGTTACTGTACCTCCGCAAGTGCTGACGGCTGTCGTCAACAAAGAATCGCGCGGTTCGAATGACGCGAATCGCTTGTACCGCCAGGGCCGCTATTTGTTGGAGCAGGAGAATTTCGAAGAAGCGGTCGAGGCTTTCACGCAAGCGATTCGGGTTGATCCGACGCTGGCGCTGGCGCTAAATTCGCGCGGTTATGCGCGTCTGCGCTTGCATCATTATCAAGATGCCATTGAGGATTGCAGCCATGCGATCCGCTTGAATCCGGCGTACGCCAATGCGTACTTGAATCGCTCGGTGGCCAAGCGAGCCTTGGGCGATATCGCTGGCGCCCGGGAAGATCAGAAGCACGCGGCCGATCTGGACGGCCTCGCGCAAGCGCAAGCAACCCTTTCGAAGCCGGTCGCGCGGCCGTAAGGCGCCGACCGACGCTCAATTATTGGAGTGGCAGATCGTTTTGTCCCGCGCCGTTCGTGCCCGCTTCGGGGTCGTACGGAATTACGGACGCCGCAGCCACCTGATCGCCTTCTTCCATCCGTACCAGGCGCACGCCCTGCGTCGACCGGCCGGCTTGACGGATCTCGCCCGATTCCAGGCGAATGATCTTGCCGTCGCGCGTGATGATCATCAGGTCGGTATCTTCCTTGACGGAAAGGATCGCGACCACTTTGCCGATCCTGGGAGTCAGCTTCATGTTGATCACGCCTTTGCCGCCGCGCGCGGTGAGGCGATAATCCACCAGCGGCGTGCGCTTGCCGAATCCGTTCTCGGAGATCGACAGGATGAGGCCGTCTTTTTCGACCACCTCGGCGCCGATGAGGGTGTCGCCGTCGGCCAGATCCATGGCGCGGACGCCCCGAGCGGGCCGGCCCATGGCGCGGACGTCGCTTTCCCGGAAGCGGATCGCCTTGCCTTCGCGCGTACCCAGGAAAATATAGTTCTCGCCGTCCGTCAGCCGCGCCGCCAGCAACTCGTCGCCTTCATCGAGTGAAACCGCGATGATCCCGCGCGCCATCGGATTATCGAACTCGGTGAGCTCGCATTTCTTGATGACGCCCAGCTTAGTGACCATCACGATGTACTGGTTGGGCACAAAATCCTTCACCGCGAGGAAGGTTTTCACGGCTTCGTCCGGCTGCAGATTAACTAAACCGGAGACGTGCTTGCCCTTTCCGGTAGTTCCGGCATCGGGGATCTCGTAGATTTTGAGCCAGAAAACGCGGCCCTTGGTGGTAAAGACCAATAAGTAGGCGTGCGTGGAGGCAACCACCAGGTGCTCGACAACGTCCTCGGTGCGCGTCCCCATGCCGATGCGCCCCTTGCCGCCGCGGGACTGACGCCGGTAGGTGTCCACCGCGGTTCGTTTCAAATACCCGCCGTGCGTCACCGTGACCGCGACGTCTTCCACCTGGATCAGGTCTTCGAGATGGATCTCGCCCGTATCTTCAATAATCTGGGTCCGGCGCTCGTCGCCAAATTCCTTCTGGACGTCCTTCAGCTCCTGCACGATGATGCCGCGCAGCTTTTTGTCGGACGCCAGGATTTCCAAGTACTCGGCGATCTCCACCTGGATATCGGCCAGCTCCTTCAGGATCTTCTCGATCTCCATGCCGGTGAGGCGCTGGAGTTGCATCTCAATGATGGCTTGCGCTTGGCGTTCGCTGAACTCGAACGTGCGAATCAAACCGTCGCGGGCTTCGCGAGGAGTAGTGGAGGCGCGGATCAACTTAATGACCGCATCCAGATTTTCCAGCGCTTTCTTAAAACCGAGCAGGATATGCTCGCGCTCGCGAGCTTTGCGCAGCAGGTAATCCGTGCGGCGCCTGACGACGTCGATACGGTGATCGATGAAGCGCTTCAGGACATCAGCCAGGCCCAGCTCGCGCGGCTGTCCGTTGACGATAGACAGCATGATGACGCCGAAGTTGATTTGGAGCTGGGTGTGCTTGTAGAGATTGTTCAGGATTACTTCGGCTTGCTCGCCGCGCTTCAGCTCGAAGACAATGCGCATGCCGTCGCGATCGCTCTCATCGCGAATTTCGGAGATGCCTTCGATCTTCTTATCGTTCACCAGACCTGCCGCAGCTTCAATGAGCCGCGCCTTGTTGACCTGGTAGGGGATCTCGGTGACGACGATGGCTTCGCGGTCTTTCCCGGATTTCTCGGTGGCAGCCTTGGCGCGCAGCTTGAGGCTTCCGCGCCCCTTGGTGAAATAGTCGAGAATGCCCTGGCGGCCGAGAATGAATCCGCCGGTGGGGAAATCGGGACCTTGCACCAGGTTGACGATCTCGCTCAAATGCGTCTCGGGCTTTTGAACCAGCAGAATGGTCGCGTTGATGATCTCGTTCAGATTGTGCGGTGGGATATTGGTTGCCATACCGACCGCGATGCCGGAAGAACCATTGATCAGCAGATTCGGGACGCGTGTGGGAAGAACTTCAGGCTCGACCCGGCGTTCATCGAAATTGGGCCGGAAATCGACGGTCTCCTTGTCGAGGTCTTCCAGCAGCGCCGTGTCGATACGCGAGAGCCGGGCCTCGGTGTACCGATAGGCGGCGGGCGGATCGCCATCCACGGAGCCGAAGTTGCCCTGGCCGTCCACCAGCGGATAGCGCAGCGAGAAGTCCTGCGCCATGCGGACCAACGCGTCGTAGACCGGAGCGTCGCCGTGCGGATGGAAGTTTCCAAGCACCTCGCCGACGATTCCCGCGCACTTGCGGTAGGGCCGGTTGAACGCCAGACCCATCTCCGACATCGCATACAAAATGCGCCGATGCACGGGCTTCAGGCCGTCGCGGATGTCGGGCAAAGCGCGCCCGATGATCACGCTCATCGCGTAGTCGAGATACGAACGCCGCATCTCGTCTTCGATGTTGATGGGGATCAGGTTCTGCTTCCCATCGCCGCCCAGCGGCATTTGCGAGCTGCGGTCCGGCGGTGGTGGCGGGTTCGTGGGGTCTTGGGGGTCTGCCAACTAGTTAACTCCTAGAAAATAGAGGAGCGAAGCGCTCGAGAACAGGTGCGTTTCGTAACCCTCATTTTAGCAGTTTGGGAACCCCGGCACCACTCGAATTTAGGGGGCGAAATTAGTGCGGATTGCGTTCGAGAAGCCGCCGGGCCGACCTGTCCGCGGGATCCAGTTCGAGGGCCTTCCGGGCGAACACCAAGGCTTGGTCGAACTCGCGGGCGGCCACGGAAGCAAGTGCCAGATCGGCGTAAATCGGCGCGGCGGGCGGGCCGATATCAAGGGCCTTCTCAAACTCGGCGCGTGCATCGGCAATACGACCAGCCCGAGCATACTCCACCCCCAGGTTGCAGTGCGCGTCGCGAAAGGACGGATCGATATGAATCGCCTCTTCTAGCTTCGCGATCGCCTTGGAGCTGTTATGGGCGTTGGAGAACTGCTGCGCTTCGTAAGCCGCGCGAAGCGCTTTCTTCGAAATCGGGTGCTGGAGCTCGCGCAACGATACGACACTGGAAATCAGTTTCGGTTCTGGGCGCTCCGGCAAATCCGGCCCAAGTTCGTCGCCGGCGTTGATGTCGTGTGGCATTGATATGGCGGATGTCGAATTTCGTCGCTTGCGCGTACAAAGCGCCCTGAAAGACAGAGGATTAGCAAGAATCGGCTGACAGACACACTTCCTCCCAAGGCGTTAAATTTCTGTGAAGGTAACGGACGAGGATTGTGGGTTACAGACGAGGAATGGCCTGAGCCAACGTAGACTCTAGCCGTATTCTAGCTGGGTGTCAGGACGAATACCAATCCAAAGTTTCTATGCGGGCCATGAATTAGCCCGCGATCTCCACCGCCTTGGTGTTGTCGTCGGGAATGCGGTCGATCAGTAGAAGGAACGGATCGATGCCCGCTTTGTCCGGCGTCTCATCCACCGTGAAGGTGTAAGTCCCCGCGCCGCTCTTCATGAGTACGCGGTCGCGGTACAGCGTCTTGCCGTATTTCTTTCCCTTGGGAGGTTTGGCGAACGCCCCAATCTCGATCCAGTCGTTCACCGGCACTTCGCGCTCTTCGCCCTTCTCGTCGGCCTTGAACTTCTTGGTATCCACGTGAATGGTGACATCGTACTTGCCGTCGGCGCGCTTGCTGGCGGTGGCTGACAGCGTGCGATTCGAAAACAGCGTGATGTCGTAGAACAGATCCTGGATCAGGTATTGATATTGGGGCGGCGTTTCTTCGCGCAGCGCGTCCACCAATGCGTACGACACCGGATAGGGCGGCGGTGCATAGGCGTATTGCTGCAGAACTTTTCGCAGCGCCCGGTTCACCGCTTCTTCTCCGATCATCTCTTTCATGTAGTACATCACCACGCTGCCTTTGCGATAGTGAACATACCCCTGATTCGAATCCACTTTCAAGCAGCGGACGCTCCTTCAGCAATTCCTTGCCCCGCGAGCGCAGATAGTTGTCCATCTCGTACTTCAGGAACTTCCGCATGATGTCGCGGCCGTATTCTTTTTCCATCACCATGAGGGCCGAATATTGAGCCAGCGTTTCGGAGAGCAGCGTCGCGCCCTGCATATTCGCTCCCGAAACCTGGTACGCCCACCATTGATGTCCCATTTCGTGAGCCACCACGTAATAGACCATGTCGATGTCTTCCGGGTCCTTCAGGTTCGCGATGAATCCGATGCTTTCCGAATACGGCATGGTGCCCGGGAAGGCCTGCGCGAAGCGTTCAATTCGCGGGAATTCGATGATGCGCGCTTGCTTTGGCGCATAGGGCCCGAAATTCTTGGTGTAATACTCGAACGACTTCTCCACCGATCGCAACATCTTCGGGACGTTCCAGGGCTGTTCCTTGAGATAGTAAACCTCGATCTTGATTCCGTTCGATTCCTTCCGCGCTACTTCGTAATCCGCAGACAGGAACGCATAGAAATTGTCGGCGAAGTGATCGAGCTTGTATTTGAAGTAGCACCGGCCGTTTTCAGTCCACTGGCGTTCCAGCGTTCCCGGGGCCACGGCGATCTGGCCGGGTGATGTGGAGATGACGGCTTCCTCGTTCACCCAATCGGAGTTGTTGCTAAGGTAAGTATCCATGCAATCGGCGGTGCAGTTGCGCTCCAGCGCCGGCATGAGATCTTTTTCCTTCAGCCCGAATTTCTTGCGCTTGTTTCGGTTGTCGAGTTCGCGCTGCGGCTGATAACCGATCTGCGGAGACACCGCGGCGTTGTTGAAGAATGTCCCGTTCTGCACCACTTGCAGCACGCTGACAGTATTTTCAAACCCGCGAGGCTCCCGTGCGATGGTAAACCGGAAGTGGCGCTGCTCGCCAGGCTGCATAGGAGGATCAAGTTCATAGATCCGAAAATTCAGCCGCTTGTCGTCCTGTTTCAGCTTGGCTCCGTCGATCTGAATTTCGGTCCGGTAGTCCGGGCCGGCATCGTTCAAGTACAACACGGCGATGGGCTTGGCACTTTTATTCTGAATGATGGTGTCCGCGTGCATGACTGCGGCGCGCTTCTCGGGATATAGATCGATTGCGTATTTCAGATCAATAACCCGCGGTTGTGGCAGCTTGTCATACTTCTTGTAGGTCTTCTCATAGTCGACGGATATATGATCGCGATCGTCCTCGCTGAGGATCGTATTGAGGACCTCGGTGTTGTAATAGATCCACGCACCGGTTCCCAGAAACCCGGCGAACAGCAAGAAAGCCAGCACGCGCACGGGCGCAGTGAAACGCAGACGGGCCTCCCGCAGACGAAGTTTCCACGATCGCTCGCGGCCGCGCTGCCATAACAAAATGCTGGCGACGGCCAGCAAGCCGCAAAATGCCAGCCAGTACGCCGTGAACCACGTCCAGCTCTGCCAGTAGGGCCCGAAGCCGAAGAAATCGGAGTAAGTGGTATCGGGTTGCGAGCCGAACTGCACCAGCCTGGTAGCGACATGCAGGGGCCGCCACACAAACTGGTTGGCGATCACGAAAGCGATGAAGGCGAAATATCCGACGTACTTGTTAGGCGAAATCACGTGCACGAAATACGCCAGCACGGCCAGGAAAACAAAGGCTGTGAAATCCATCCCCAGCAGCTCAGTGGCCCACAAGCCAAACTGGTAGCGGTGATAGCCGGTGAACAGCTGCGTAAGAATGCCACTTAGCCCCGCCAGGCAAACAATCAGAAAGATGGTGCACAGCAGAGCGAACAACTTCGACGTGTAGGACGGCCAATCGCGGTGCGGCATCGCATCCTCAATTTCGTCCATTCTCGCGTCGCGCTCCTTCCAGACCAGTGTGCCGGCATAGTAAGTCAGCATGCCGATCAGAAACATATAGAGCGAGCCCTGAATGGTCTCAATGAGCTTATAGGTCACCGGGAACGATGTATTGCCATAGCCCTCCGACGCGCTAAGAATGATGCTGGGAATGGTATTCAGCAGCGCCGCGCAGGTGATGACAATGAAAGAAGTGGACTTTACGAGTCCCCAGAACTCGACCTTAAAATCTCCCCAGAACTGCGCCCATTGCGCGCCGCGCCCGAAGGCTTGCCGCATCGCAGGTAGACGAACGGCAACGCCTGCGGCCGGAGCAGCGTCGTCGCCGGCTTTCTTGACGCGCCCGGCCCGCTCCTCGAACCGGAATCTCCAATAGGCAAAAGCGAAGATCGCCGCTCCCACCCCCAGCCAGATCACCCGGTCCCAGAGCAGGAGGCCGCTATATCCGATAGCCAGCGTGTTCTTATCGGCGACGGTCCAGTATTTTGTCGCGAGCGCGAATGTCCGGATGCCGAAGGGATCTAACAGCGCCGCCCAGGTTTCATGCTGGACGTCCGTTGTGAGTGCCTGGCCCACTCCATAACCGGTCAACAATATCAGACCGCCGATGAACGAGGTCACGGTGCTTCGAGTCAGAACGGCAATGGCGAAGATAACGGCGGCGATGAATATGGTGTTTGGAATCGCGAACACCAGAACGCCGTAGAGGTGGGCCGTCCAGTTCATGGCGCCCCAGCGCTCGGGATCTACCCACGGCATCCATTTGCCGACAAAAATACCGAGAGAGACGCCGAGCATAGGAATGACCGCCACCAGCGCGGATCCTAGGAAACGCCCGGTGAGGTAATCGAACTTCTTGAGCGGCGTGGCGAACAGCAGCTGGGCAGTGTTGAAGGCGAAATCCCGGGATGCCGCCGAATTCACGAAGGCCACCGTCATCAGCAGCCCGAGCAGACTGCAGATGGCGTAGTAATTCTCGATGACGAAAGGCGCGTTGCGATAGGTGTTTTCGAGTGCTCCGCCCACCTGGATCTGGTCCGTTGAGGTTGCGCCGAAGATCATCAGGGCGATGATCAGGAAAAAGATCCAGAGCATCCAGGAGCGGAGCCAATAGCGGATTTCAAAGCTTAGAAAATGGATTAGCATTTTCGGCTACCGTAATCCAGCGATGCGTGAGAAAAACACATCCTCGAGGTCCGCCGGCACCGGCTGGAATCCATCTCCCGGAGGATCGGCGCTATAGACGTGAATCAACGGCCGGCCACCGATAAGCTTGCTCGAAATCAGCCGGTAGCGTTCTTCGTGCTCTTTCATCTCGGGCTTTTGAATGGACTTCTTCCAGATTTTACCCGCTAGTTCGCCAACCGCATCCTCGGGAACGCCGGCGAACAGCACCCGGCCTTCGTGAATGATGGCCATGTTGGTGCACAGCTCCATAACGTCCTGGACAATGTGCGTGGAAAGAATCACGATGACGTTCTCGCCGATCTCGGAAAGCAGATTGTAGAAGCGATTACGCTCGCCGGGATCGAGGCCGGCAGTGGGCTCGTCCACAATCAGCAGCTGCGGGTTCCCGATCAGCGCCTGCGCGATGCCGAAGCGCTGCCGCATACCGCCGGAAAATCCCGACAGAGCTTTCTTGCGGACTTGATGCAGATTGGTGCGAACCAGCAGCGACTCCACCAATTCGCGGCGCTCCCGGCGATGGACGAAGCCCTTCAGCAAGGCCAGATGATCCAGCATGTCCTGGACGGAGATTCTCGGGTACACGCCGAAGTCCTGGGGCAGATAGCCCAGGCGCTTGCGGACCTCGTCTTTTTGACGCAAGACGTCAATCTGATGTGACCCATCGGTATCGCCGAGCCAAATCTGACCGCTGTCCGGCTCCTGAAGGGTGGCGATAGTCCGCATCAGCGTGGACTTGCCAGCCCCGTTCGGCCCCAGCAGGCCGTACATGCCGTGCGGGATGACCAGCGAAACATTGTCCAGAGCCCGGACGCCGTTGGGGTAGGTCTTGGAGAGATTCTCGATTCGAAGATCCATGGTTGTGGCTACAGTCTTGATACGGGAAACGCCACCGCAGGGTTCCAGGATATCGAATCGGCAGGCACTACGGCCGCCCGGGCGCGCTCGCCGGCAGCCGGCCGCTCTTGACCTCCTGCATGCTGACATGGTTCCGCTCGAGCGTGGTACCCAAGGTTTGATCCAGCGCGACGCGGGCCGTGCTGTACGTTACCAGCGCTGCCACCGCCGAAGATTGCGCGGAAATCAGATCGCGTTGCTCCACCGCGACATCGTACGGCGTGGATGCGCCGAGCCGGAATCTTTTCTGCTCGGAATCGAACAGTTGTTGCTGGAGCGTCCGGTTCCTGAGTGCCGCGTCGTAGCGGGCGCGGGCCTGCTGCAAGGCGACTACGCCGTTTCGCACGTCCACTTCCACCTGGTTCAGATCCTTGCGATTGCCGAGCTGAGTTTGGCGGAGCGTCAACAGATCGATGGCGTAATCGGCTTGCGCCTGCCGGTTGCGAACCGGCTCCTGGTAGAAGACGGCGGCGACGTCGGTCGCGAAATCGCGGCCGAAGACTTGGGCCAGGGCAGTCCCCATGCCACCCCGGAATTTCGCGGCGGATTGTTCGATGGTCCCGTCTTCGGTGACCGTTTTCGGCGTACCGGCTAATCCGGCCTGGCTTGTCACGGCGACTCCCTGTAGGGTGGGCAGAAGACCGTTCTTGGTTCCGAGGGCGCTCACTTCGTTGGCCTTTTCACCGGCTAGCTCAGCGGCCAGATCGGCGCGGTTGGCCATTGCCTGCTGGACCATTTGGCTGACGGAAGGAAGATCGTCGCTGGCCGGGATTTCGATGGAATCGATGGGCACAATGCGCACGTTCGACAGCACCGGATCGGCTGCGCCCATTCGGCTGATCAGGTTCTTGAGCGACAATTCTTGTTGCCGCAGCGCGGCGTCGGAATCCACCACAGCCTGCGCGGTAGTGGCAACCGTCGTTTGAGCGGCGATGGCATCGGTGGGCGCAACGGATCCGATTTCCACCTGCCGGTTCACGTCGCGGAGGAACGTCTGTGCGGTTTCAGATGCCGAGCGCTTGGCACGAAGATCCTCATAATCTCCGGCCAAATTGTAGTAGAGATTCAAAACCTGGCTCACCATCCCGGCCACCTGATTCTTGAAATTCAGCTCCGTGGTGTTGAGGTTCATGCGCGAGACCGTAATGGTGCGGGCGTTGGCCGCGATGCCGAAGCCTTGCAGGAAATTGTGCTGGATAGTCACGCTGACGCTGGGCGCGACGGTGGGATTCAGCACATCGGTGGGTGCGTTTTCGTTCAAATAATGCTCGCTGTAGCTGATCGAGGCGATGCCGCCGCTGAGCAGGCCTTGCTGAAAAGTTCCGGTGTATCCGCGGGTGTTCTGTGCCAGGCTGAGCACTTGGCTCTGAAACGGGTCGGGCTGCGGCGTGCTGGTATGGCTGAAGGTGGTGGTCTCCTGCACAATCGGATCGAGGTTCTGGGTGACCGGACCGATTTGCGAAATGGTGGCGTTCGAGTTTTTATTGACGCTCGAACTCGCGCCCGGCACGCTCACTCCCGCGGCGGCCTGGCTTCCGGCGACGCCTTGCCCGGTGGCAACTGATCCGGCTTGCGAAGCGCTACTCGGCACGCCTGGCAGAGCGCCGCCCGCTTGAGAGCGCTCCAGATTCCAGGCGCTAATGAACGGATTGTAGCGGCTGACTTCAATGTCGATGTTGTTTTCGAGCGCCAGCGCAATGGCGTCCTGCGCGGTCAAATACAAGGTTCCCGCGCGCACCAGTTCCTGAAGACGCGGGGAATTCGCGAGGCGCACCGGGGGAACGGTGACCGGCCGGTACGGACGGATGATCAGAGGCGCCTGCGGGCGAATTGGTTCGATGGTTGAGGTGTCCTGGGCCCACGTGAGCGTAGCCAGGCAAAGGATCGCGACCGCTTGGCGACACAAGCTAACCGAGCCGCGGCCGTGAGGGAGCCGGTCCGTTGTCATTGCCGGCCTCCTGGAATCGTGGCGGGAAGCTCGGATGGTCGCGCAAGCTGTCCGTGCAAGGCCTCGTCCAATGAAATATGGTTCACTTCCAGCGTTGTCCCCAGAGCCTGGTCGAGCGCGATGCGGGCGTGCGTGTAGTTGGCCATGGCCTGGGTCTCGCTGCTCTCGCTCGACGCCAAATCACGCTGGTCTTGGATGACTTGGAAGACGGTGGTCGCGCCTAACCCGTAGCGGCGCTGATCGGCCGCCAGCGTCTGCTGCTGTAGCTCGCGCGTTTTGGTTGCCGCATCGTAGCGCACGCGGGCCTGCTGCATTCCGATCACCGCGTTTTGCACGTCCACCACAACCTGGTTCATGTTCTTGCGCAGGTTGAGCTGGTTCTGGCGAAGCTCGAGTTGGCTGGTGGCGTAATCGGACTGAGCGGCGCGATTGCGCAGGGGAATGTTCAGCGACAGTCCCGCGGAGTAATTGGGAAAGTTGCGCCGCGCGATCTCGGCCAGCAAGTTTCCGTTTCCACCAGCAAGATAGCCGACGCCGGGTTGCAGGGCGCCCAGCGCCGTCAGTTCGCCCGAAAGGCCGTTGTTGGTTAACTCGGCGAAAGCTTGCAGAGTCGGCTTCAGCGAATTCTTGATGCCGACGAGATTCATCTCATTGCTGTCGATATTGATCCGCGCCTGCGCGATCTCGGTGCGATTGCCGAACGCCTGGTTGACCAGCTCCTGGACCGGACGGGTTTCGTCGCTCGGTGGAACTTCGATTTTATCGAGCGCCACAAGGCGAATATTGTCGAGGCCCGCGGCCGAGATGCCGTTGCGGCACAACTCGTTCTTCAAGATGATCTCCTGTTGCTGCATATTGGTTTGAGACACCACCAGGTCTTGTTGGCTGGAGTAAAGCTGGGCTTCGGCGCGTGTGATTTCAATCTCCGCCAGCGCGCCGATCTGTACCTGCCTCTTGTTGTCGTCCAGCAACTGTTGCGCGGTGGACACCGCCTGCTGCTTGGCCCGCAGATCCTCGCCGAAGGCCACCAGATCCCAGTACAAATTCAGGGCCGAGGCAACGGTTGTGATCACTTGCTGTTTGAACTGCAGATCGCTGACCTTAACATTATTTCGTTGAACCCGAATATTGCGGCCGTTCACGGCGCTTCCGAATCCTTGCAGCAGGTTTTGCGTGACCTGCAGATCGATGTCGCCCGTAGTATATGGATTCAAACTGAAGAAACTGCTGTTGACGTGATAGTGACTATTGGCGAAAGTCCATTGCGCCGTCAAGCCGAAGTCCCAGGTCTGCGAGTATTGCACTTGGAAGCTGCGCGTATTCTGGATCAGCGCGTCGGTGCCGGTCAGGATGGTGTTGCTTTGCGGGATGGTGGCATGCTGGAAACTGGCCAAGGCGAATATGGACGGATCGAGCGAAGGGATATTGGGACCCAACTGCGTGACGATGCCGCCGCCCGAACTGACGCCGCTGCCGGAGGAGAGCGCGACCGAGCCCGAGTTATTCACGCTGACGCCCTGCAAGCTGACGCTCTGGGGTCCCGCAGCCACGGCCGCTCCCACGCTGCGCAATGCTCCTCCGCCCTCCGCGCGCCGCAACACCTCGGCGGCGAGTAGCGGCCCATAGCGCTGCACTTCGACATCGATGTTGTTTTCGATCGCCAGCGCGACCACATCCGGGGCGGTGAGGTACAGGCTTCCAGCGCGGATCAGCGAATCCATGCGCGGCGAGTTCGTCAGCCGAATCGGCGGGACGGTCCTGGCCTGGTAGGGGTGCGTGAGCCAACCGAGACCTCCGGTGGCCGGTTGCACGCTGATTTCCGATTGAGCGAAGGCATGCGCCGCAAAGACAAGCGGGACGAACAGGGTTATAACCGCGGTTTGAAATCGGCTGGACATAGGATGATTCTTTCAGTATCGCTGGATGATGGCCTGGGCGAGGTTCGCCATTGGAATTACGTTACGGAGGCCACGCTCGTTCCCTACTTTTTCGCGGCTGTTATACAATACGCCCTGGAACACATGATTCGCTCCGCTTTGCGAATTTCTTGGCTGCCGGCGGTCCTTGCATTGGCGGGCGCCCCGGCGTTCGGCCAGCAGGGCATGGGATTCAATCCATCCGGAATGTGGACCGCGATGTATCACGAAGACGAACTGGAGCGCACCGACCCGGGCGCGCCGGTGGGCGATTACCTCGGCATCCCGATCAATGATGATGCCCGGCTGCGTGCCGATACATGGGACGGCGATCTTGTTTCAGTGCTCCAGCATCAGTGCATCCCGCACTCGGCCCCTTACGCAATGCGAGCGCCTTCCAATCTGAAGATCAGCACCATCGACGACCCAGCGTCCGGGCGAATCATCGCCTTCATCATCGATGGGACATACACCGGCCCGCGAACCATCTGGATGGATGGCCGCCCGCGTCCCTCGCAATTCGCTCCGCACACCTGGGCCGGTTTCTCGACGGGCGCCTGGGAGGGGGACACCCTGCGCATTGAGACCACGCACATAAAGGCGGGCTATCTGCGACGCAATGGCATCATGTTTTCCGATCAAGCGACGTTGACGGAATTCTTCGATCTTCACGACAAGTATCTGACGCTGACTACCATCACCGAAGACCCGATTTATTTGACCGAGCCGCTGGTGCGGACCGAGAGTTGGGTCTGGAATCCCTACCAGGTTTTCTCGCCGATCGCGGGCTATGGCTCCTGCCTGCCCAGCCCCGAGATTCCGCGTCCGTACGGCTGGGTGCCGCACCACTTGCCGGGGACAAATAGCGTGCTCCAGGAGTTCTCCACGGAATACGGCGTGCCGTTCGAAGCCAGCCGAGGCGGAGCGGAGACCATGTTTCCGGAATACCGCAAGAAGTTAAAGCAGATGGCAATCCCGCATGCCAAGGTGTTTGAAGTCCAGTTCGAGCAAGAGCACCAAAAGAAGCCATGAGGATCGCTTGTATTATCGCTGTACTGGCGGTGTCGGGAGTCTCGGGCCAGGAAGTCCCTTACGAAGTCCGGCACGTGCAGGGCAACGTGTACATGTTCGCGAGCACGCTGGGGAACCTCGCGATACAAGTGGGAAAGGATCCCGGCCACGACGGCGTGCTGCTGGTGGACACCGGACCCCTGCAATTGCGCGATACCATTCTCGCCGAGATCCGCAAGCTATCCACCGATCCGGTTCGTTTCATGATCGTTACCGGCCCGGACGCGGACCACAATGGTTCCAACGAGGTTCTGTTAAAGCCCGCAAACTCTCGGAATTTTCAAACCCAGTCCGACATCGCGTTATTCGCGCAGGACAACGTTCTGCAACGTTTCAGCCGCAGTGGATCGGGCGTCTCGTCCGCCACCTGGCCGACGCTCACATTTCTGGATGAGAAGAGCTTCGCCTTCAATGGAGAAGCCATTCAGATTATCGCCGAAAAGAACGCGCACACCGATGGCGACAGCATCGTGCTGTTTCGCGGCTCGAATGTGATCGCCGCCGGAGACATCTTTCTCACCACTGGCTATCCCGTGATCGACCTGCAGCGCGGCGGCAGCATCCAGGGAGAAATCAAGGCCCTCAACCACATCCTGGATTTGACCGTGCCGCGCTCCATGCAGGAAGGCGGCACCATGGTGATTCCCGGTCACGGCCGCCTGTGCGATGAAGCCGATGTGACCGACTATCGAGACATGCTCACCATCATTCGCGACCGCGTTCAGGACATGCTGCGAAAGGGCAAGACGCTGGAAGAGGTGCGGGCGGCGCGCTTGAGCCGCGATTACGATCGGCGCTACAGCACCAGTTCGTGGACCGGCGATATGTTCGTGGAAGCTGTCTATAGGAGCCTGAAAACCAAATGACGTTCCGATGGTTCGCGATCGCGTTCGTTTTGGCGGGGCCGGCGTTGCGGGCTCAGCCGCGAGCGACACCCCCGATCGATCTGACAGGCTACTGGGTTTCCTTGGTCACGGAAGACTGGCGGTATCGCATGCTGACCGCGCCGAAGGGCGACTATTACAGCATTCCACTCAATGCCGAAGGCAAACGCGTGGCCGATACCTGGGACCCGGCCAAGGATATCGCGGAGGGCAAACAATGCCTTAGCTACGGCGCTCCGAACATCATGCGCGAGCCCGCGCGGCTGCATATTACGTGGTCAAACGACAATGCGTTGAAGGTAGAGATCGACGCCGGAAAACAAACCCGGCTGTTCTTATTCGGCGCGGCGGTGCCCGCGGGCGAGCCCACGTTACAAGGATTCTCGGTCGCTCAATGGCAAACCCCGCAATCAACACGGGCCTACACGTCGAAGATCTCGGCGCAAGATCCCAACACCCCCGGATTTGCGGCTGCCAGCATGGCCTCGCCACCACCGCCGCCGGACACGCGCAGGCTGGGCGGAACGCTGAGGGTGGTAACCACTCGCATCAAGCCCGGATACATCCGCAACAACGGGGTGCCGTTCAGCGCGAACGCGGTGCTGACGGAGTATTACGACATTCACAAGAGCAGTGGCGCCGAGTACCTGGTTCAGACGCAGGTTCTCGAAGACCCCCGCTATCTGGACGCGCCCTGGGTTGTAAGCAATCATTATCGGCGTGAGCCGGATGGGTCGAAATGGGATCCCGAGCCTTGCGAGCTGGTATTGCCGACGAAATAACCGGTCCGCTGCGAACTGAGCCGCGCGCCAGCAGCACACTCGAAGACGACCGGAAGTCGTGCACTGGAGAACATCGACTCGAACAAAACTGGGCGGGTGGCGCGTGAGCAAGCTGGCAAAATCTGTCGGAACCGAAGCGCCGTGTTACTCGTAGCAGTGTCAGGACTCAATCATGACCAACCTTTGGCAAGACGTTCGGTACGGATTTCGGATGCTGTTGGCCAAACCGGGTTTCACGGCGGCCGCGGTGCTGGTATTGGCCCTTGGGATCGGCGCAAATAGCGCGGTGTTCAGCCTGGTGAATGCCTTTCTGCTGAAACCGCTGCAGGTGCACAAGCCGGAAGAGTTGACCGGCCTTTTCAGCCGCGACACCAAGCGTCCCGACATATACCGGGCGTTCTCCTATCCCAACTATGTCGACATTCGCGATCACAACCAGGCGTTTTCGAGCCTGGCGGCGCTGAATGCGGCGCTGGTTGGCATTCAAGAAGGCGACGCCACGCGGCAGACACTGGCCACCATAGTCTCATCCAACTACTTCTCCACGCTCGGAGTAACGATGCTGAAGGGCCGGGCGTTCCGGCCGGAAGAGGAGAAGCCCGGGGGAGAGTTGACCGCCATCGTGACCTATTCCTACTTCAAGAAAACCGGCGAAGATCCGCAACTGGTGGGCAAGTCAGTACGCATCAACGGCCACCCATTCACGATCGTTGGCATCACGCCCCCAGGATTCACCGGAACCATGGTGCTGGTGAGCCCCGACATCATTGTGCCGCTGGGCGCCAACAGCATCGTGATGAACGATTATGACGGGGTTGTGCGGCCGCTAGCGGCACGCGACAACAATGTCCTGATCCTGGTGGGCAGGTTCAAGCCGGGCGTCACCCCGCAATCCGCCGAGGCATCGCTGGCCGTCACCGCCTCGCAACTGGAGAAGGCATACCCATCGGAGAACAAGGACCAGAGCCTGATGCTGCATGCCCTGTCACGCACGAGCATCTCCACTCAGCCCCAGGGCGAAAACGGTCTGCGGCTGCCGGCCATTATGCTGCTTTCGTTGGCTGGCGTAGTGCTGCTGATCGCCTCCTTGAACCTTGCGAATATGATGATGGCCAAGGGCACGGCGCGGCGCAAGGAAATCGCCATCCGCTTGGCCATTGGCGGAAACCGCCGGCGCATTGTGAGGCAACTGGTAACCGAGGGATTGATGCTGGCCCTTCTCGGCGGCGCTGCTGGCCTGGTGATCGCTTCCTGGAGCACACCACTGCTGATTGAATCCATGTCCCGGTTGGTTCCCTTGGACCTTGTTTACGACTCCACCCCGGACGCGCGCGTGCTAGGATTCACACTGCTGTTCTGCGTATTGAGTACGGTGGTCTTCGGACTGTTCCCGGCCTGGAAGCTCTCGAAACCCGACGTGTGGGTTGATCTCAAGGAAAATACGGGCGAGGATGTGGCGGGCCGCAAGCGCCGTTTGTTTTCGCGCGGGAATATGTTGGTGATGGCGCAACTGTCGTTGTCGCTCGCGATGCTAACAGCGGCCGGCCTGTTCATCCACAGCGCAGTGCGGGCGGCCAACATCCAGCCTGGCTTCTCGCTCGAAAACCAGGTACTGGCTGAAGTCGACGCCAGCCTGATCGCCTACGACCAAGCCCGCGGCAGCCAACTCTACGCGGGTCTCAAGGACCGGCTGCGCCGGGTGCCCGGCGTTCAATCGGTGGCAATCGCGGCCACGGTTCCGTTTGGAACGACGCGGCTCGGCAAGGACATCTCAACTTTCGGCAGCGTCGTTTCCAAAGAGCACCCGGCACTTTCAGCGCGATATAACATCGTGAGCGAAGATTATTTTCAGACGCTCGGGGTTCCGATGCTGCGCGGGCGTCCCTTTACGTCCGCGGAGAGCATGCCAGGATCGAAGAGCAAGATTGCGATTATCGATAAGCTCGCGGCCGAGAAGCTGTGGCCGGGCAGCGATGCGCTGGGGAAGCATATTCACATAGACAAGCAGACGCCAGACGCCGAGATCGTGGGAGTGGTGGGCAATGTTCGCGAGGAGATCATTGGCGGCAACACAGAGCCTCACATCTACGTTCCGTTCGGAGCTGTATACCAGGCGGACGTATATTTCCACCTGAAAGTGGCCGGGGGGACCGATGTGGAGAACGGAATGCTGAAAACGGTCAGGCACGAGATTCTCGCCAGCGACGAACGGTTGCCGCTACTCGGCCTCAAGACTATGCGTGGCCATCTCGATTCCAGCATAGATATATGGGTAGTTCGCACCGGCGCGCACATGCTTGAGATATTCGGCAGCGTGGCGCTGTTCCTGGCCGTGATCGGTCTGTATGCCCTGAATTCCTACACCGTGTCGAGGCGGACCCGCGAGATTGGCATCCGGATGGCCCTCGGCGCGGATAATGCATCGACGCTGCGCATGATTTTGGGCGAAGCGCTGAAAGTGACCCTGGTCGGAATCGGAGTGGGACTGCTGCTGGCAATCGGGCTCGGCCAATTGCTCGCCGGCTTTCTCTTTGAACTGCGGGGCTTCGATCCGTTGGTCGTCGGCGGGGCTGTCGCGTTGCTAACGCTGGTGGCTTTGTTCGCCTGCTTTGTGCCGGCCCGAAGAGCTGCACGCGTGGATCCGATGATCGCGCTACGGTACGAGTAAGGTGGTAGAAATAACCGCCGGGGTTATTGTAGCCGCGTTCATTTGTGTAGGATAGACCACTCTTCAAGCCCGTGCGCTCGACAGCTGAGCGGAACGAGAACCTAATGTCCCGTGGTCCACCGGACGATGGAAATTTACAGGTTCATATCAACATGCAAAGGTCCGCCGCGGCCATTTCAGCTAGTTTAAAGAAGGTTCCACCCTTCCCGCCGATAGCCACGAAACTGCTGGAGCTACTTGCGAACCCGGGCGTCGTTGCCAACCAGGTGGCCGACCTGATCTCGAGCGACGCGACGTTCACAGCAACCTTGCTGCAGCGTGCGAATTCAGCTCAATTCGGATTCACGTCGGAGATCACCAGCGCACGGCGCGCGGTTGCTTTATTGGGCCTCGACCTCACACGAGAAATCACGCTCGCCCAAGCCACAGCCGCCTATGCGGGAAGCGCTCTAAAGACCGAGGCTCTGCGGCGCTCCTGGCAACACACCGTCGCGACCGCGGTCTTGGCGGAGGAAATTGCAGTCGCCTGCGAGAGGTTCACCAACGTGGCCTTCACGGCCGGCATCATGCACGACATCGGCCGGCTGGGCCTGCTGGTCGCGTTTCCGGGCGAATATGAGAGCGTGATACGGGATTCCGCGGAGCGCTGCGTGGACCTTCTGGACTTTGAGCAGGAGACCTTCGGCATGCATCACGCCGAGGCGGGCCGAATGCTGGCCGAGCGTTGGGGGTTGCCCACGGAAATGGCCGTTATCGCGGGACGTCATCACGATCCTGGCGAAGGATCAGAACTGGACCTGCTTCGCATCGTACATGTGGCCTGCCGCCTGGCCGATGTGCTGGGCTATGACGTTGTGAAGCCACTGGCGCCATCCAGCGTGGAAGCAGTGCTAGAAGAATTGCCGGCGAACTCCCGCCAGCGCCTGATGAAAGCTCCGGAACAACTGCTAGCGCGCATCGAACAAAGAATCAGCGAATTCAGCCCCGACAAAGCGGAGATACAGCCCGAGGAGGCTCTTGCATTGCTGGCAACCGCGGCGGCCGAGCACGAGCCGAGCGCCGCTGGAGACGCCGTCGGAGAAAATGACGCTCCCTCACTCAGCCAGGAGGCTCCGGTGCAAGGCGGGAGTGGGACCAGCCGGACTCCAGCTATTGTGGCCGTAGCCGCTTCGCTGCTTGCGGCCGCGGCTGCGCTCGCCTATTGGTTGTTGCGCTGAAAGCGCCCTCGGATAGTTAGCTTTCTGCTGACGGCCGCTCCGTCACTGGCCGATCGGTGCGTGGCGGCAAAACCGATTTTGCTACGCCGTTCGCCTCAGCATGCAGTAAAGCCTCCAGGCTTGGATAGGCGTAGATTGTGGGCGCGTGGTTCTGCATCAGCCCTCCGGTATCGGCCGTCGGCCCGTAGGTGCTGTGCAAATCATGACCGAGCATACGGAGCATCGCCAATAATTGTCCGCGATGCTGCGCGGTGTGAGTCATCCGGCGCGTCAACACCCAAGCGCGCGAGCGGCGCACATTGAAGAACGACACCACCTCTTCCCACCAAGTCTCGCCGGCCTCTTGCAAGATCGTCAGACGTTTGGCGCTGTCCTCGGCATAGCGCGTCATGAACTCCCCGCGGGTCTCGCGAGCAGGCAACGGAGGCGCGTTCACATCGATACCGAGGATCGTCCGAAACCAAAAATCCTCGCTGACACACTGATGCACCATTTGCTCGTGTACGCTTCTTCCGCGGATGTCCGATCCACTCGGCCGGACCGGCAGATCTTCATCGCGGAACATGCTCCAAACGCTGACCACTTTCACGCGCTCGGTGGCGTAGGCATCGATAATGAAGTTGTATCTCATAATGGGTAGACCGCTCTTCCATGTTAGGCTCCATACAAGAACATATCGAATTTCTGCTGCTGGCCTTCAGCTCGATATTCGTTATCGTCGATCCCATCGCCTGCATCCCGACCTTCCTGGCGCTGACGGCCGAGGACGAGCTGACCCGCCGCCGGCGTATGGCGAAACGCGCGGCCTGGACCTGTTTCCTGGTTTTGGCGGGCTTCGCATTGGGCGGCACGCTGATATTCAAGATGTTCGGAATCACGCTTCCGGCGTTTCGTATCGCGGGAGGACTGATCATGATCCTGATCGGCCTCGACATGGTCCAGGCGCGCCGGTCGCAAACCAAGGAAACCGCCTCAGAGACCCAGCAGGCCATGGAGAAAGACGACGTCGGAATCGTACCGCTGGGCGTTCCCATGCTCGCGGGGCCGGGATCGATTTCCACCGTGATGGCTCTGATGGCTCAGTCGGCCAACTGGCAACACAGCGTGTCGATCATTATCGTTGTGGCGCTGACCGCGATCCTCTGCTACTGGATTCTGGCCGCAGCCGACCGCGTGGGCCGACGCATGGGGGAAACGGGCATCCGCATTCTGACGCGCTTCATGGGACTGCTGCTCATGGCCATCGCCGTTCAATTCATTCTGAGCGGACTGGCCGCTGCCGGATTTGGATCAGGCCGCTGACAGCCGGGTCGACCGTTCGACACTTTGAGCGACTTGCATCGCGGTATCAAGCAGTTACACATGGCAGCAAACATGCTCTAAGCCCTTTCGGAACAGGAGCAACATGCCGAATCAACAGGAATTCACGGAATTGCTGCAACCCAACTTACTTACGCTGAACCGGTTTGTCCTCAGAATGGTTGGCAATCATTATGATGCCGAGGACATCGTGCAGGAGACGGTTATAAAGGCGTTTGTCCACTTCGCGGACTTCCGCGCCGAGGCCAAGTTCAGGACGTGGCTAATGAGCATTGCCGTGAATGAAGTTCGCACCAGGCGCAGGAAGGACTTCCGCGCACGAACCTCTTATATGGATGTCGATCAGCTGGAGCGGCTCCCTAACGCCAGCTCCAACGATTCACCCTTCCGCCAATATCAGCAGGCGGAGGCGAACCAGGTGCTTCAAAACGCCATTGTGTCGCTGCATCCGACATACCAGGAGATGATTCGGCTCCGGGCGATCGATGACTTGAATATCATAGACACTGCCCGGCACCTTTCGATTTCCGTCGCCGCCGCAAAAGCGCGCTACCATCGCGCGGTACATCGACTTTCACATACCCTGGTGCGGCAGACGCGGAAACCGCTTCCGCGCAGGGCGAAGGCCGCCTAACGCGCCGGCGTCGTCTGGGGCGGGATGGGCGTAGCGCTGGCGGTTGTAGCGGCAGCTGGCCCCATGAGTTTACGAAGCAGGTCGGCGGTGGATTGGTGAACTTCCACGCCCACCGCATCGGCTTTCAAACCCAGCGCGACATCCATTGGCGTACGGCCCTTATCATCCTTGGCGTCGAGCTTGGCGCCATGATCGGCCAGGAACTGCACGATATCATCTGTGCCCTGGCCTGCGGCGGCGTGCAGCGCGGTGTTGAGCGTCTTTTCGGTGGCGGCGTTGATATCAACGCCCTTCTGCAAACAAATCTTCATGGCCTCAATCGGCTGTTCGCCGCCCCGAATGGGTTTGTGATAGCCCATTCCAGCAGCCACCATCAGGGCAGTAACGCCAGCCTTGGTGACAACTTTCGGATCAGCGCCTTTGTCGAGCAGAAGCTTCATGAGAGGCACGTCGGAGGACTTAGCGGCACGCAGGAACGGCGTCGCACCCTCGCCCATCATTACATCCGGAAAGTCTAGAACGGCGCGTGCCGGAATCAGCTTCGCGAGTTTGGCGTTGGGATCGGCGCCGCGGTCCAACAGCATTTTGACGATGTCAATGGCTTCCAGCTTACCTGGGTCGCGCGGGGCGGGACGGTTGCTGCCGTACATGTCCCACATGTCGACCGCGGCGAATAACGGCGCGCGGCCCATGGTATCGGCGGCATTGGGATCGGCTTTGCGATCCAGCAGAAAGCCGGCAGTATCGAAGTGGCCGTTAATGATGGCCAGCACCAGCGCGCTGGTTCCATCCGGATCCGCGGCTTTGATGTCGGCTCCATGATCGAGAAGGATCCGAGCGCATTCGGTGAAGCCGCCGCGCGCGGCAAACAGGAGCGCCGTGAACCCGCCGCGTGGAAAGTGCATCGGCACGTCGCCGGGTTTGACCTTCATGCCGCTGAAGTCGAAGATCGATGAAACGGCGTTCACGTCGGCGCCGTGCTCCACCAGAACTTGCACGACAGAAGGATGATTTTCGGCAGTGGCCCACATCAGAGCCGTCTGGCCGCGCCAGCTTTCTTTGGAATTCACTTCCGCGCCATGCTCCAGCAGCAACTTGACGGCATCGGCGTTGCCCCCGCGAGCCGCGGTCATCAATACAGTCTGGCCTTCCTGCTGGAAGGAGTTCGCGTCGGCGCCGGCCTTGAGCAGCGCCTCCACCGTCTTCGCGTTGCCGTTCACGCAGGCCTGCGAAAGCGGCGTGACGCCTTCGCGATTGGAAGCGTTGACGTTGGCTCCCGCCGCCAGCAGCTCTTCGACGGCCTTGTCATCGTTCCAGTAGGCCGCCCACAGCAGAGCAGTGGAACCATCGGGCTGCGGCGCATTGACATCGCCAGGATGCTGTTTGACCAGCGAACGCAGCGTGTCGATATCGCCCTTCATTGCGACATCGGCGAGTTTCACCGGATTGGATGTGGCCGCGCCCCAGGCAGCTACGGCGAACAGGGCTCCCGCGAGTAAAATGCGCATGCTAAACGTCCGTGAGGCCGCTGGTGCTATCGCCGACCTTGTCCGTCGGCACGCCCATCTTGTTTAAAACCGATAGCAGCAGGTTCGACATCGGCGTGTTCTCGGGATTCTTCAAGTGACGGCCGCCCTTGAGCGTGCCCGCCCCACCACCGGCCAGCAACGTCGGCAGCGGATTGTGATTGTGGATGTTGCTGTTGCTCAGGCAGCTTCCGTACAGCAACGTGGTGTGATCCAGCAAATTGCCGTCGCCATCCGGCGTGGCCTTGAGCTTGTCCAGGAATTTCGCGAACAAGGTCAGGTGATAATTCTGTATCTTCACCAGCTTCGCCAGTTTCTCGGGATTGTCCTGATGGTGCGAAGTGGCATGATGCGGATCGGGCACGCCCACTTGCGGATAACTGCGCTGGCTCAATTCGCGTGCCATCATGAAGGTAAACACGCGCGTCGCGTCGGATTGAAAAGCCAGCGCCATCATGTCGTACATCAGGCCGACGTGCTCTTCGTAAGAGTCCGGAACGCCCACCGGCGCAGTCGGCATGGCTACCTGCGAACCGGCGCTCTTTTCCGCTATTTGCAGACGCCGCTCAATCTCGCGAATGTTCTCCAGGTACTCGTTCATGCGAACGCGATCGCGCGCGCCCAAACCCTGTTGCAAACGCGGTACGGATCCGGTGATCTGATCGAGAATGCTCTTGTCTTCGTCCATGCGCGCCAGGCGCTCGGGCACCGTGCCGCCTTCGCCGAACAGCCGTTCGAACACCACACGGGGGTTGATCTCCATGGGCAGCGGAGTAGTGGGCGTGCTCCAGGAAATCGTGTTCATGTAGGCGCAACTGTAACCGACGTCGCAGGCACCGATGAGACCGGTCATGTCTTCGGTGGCGAGTTCCAACGACGGGAAGCGCGTGGTCTGGCCGATCTTCTGGGCAATCATCTGATCGATGGTGGTGCCGGCGCGCACGTCCTCGCCCTCGGTCTTCTTGGCGTGGGTACCGTTCAACCACGTGGCGGTAGCACGCGAGTGGTCCGCGCCGCCGTCGCCCAATGCCTCTGCCATGTGATGGGACAGATTGCTGACAACGATGACGTTTTCGCGATGCCGCTGCAGGGCGCTCAGGATGGGACCAAACTCGAAATCCGCGCCGGTGCCGATGGGCGTCCATTTGTCCATTACCGCGCCGTGCGGAATATAGATGCAGCCCAGGCGCGGCACCACGTTGGCCGCGGTTTTGGTTTGGGCCGTCAGCGCCGGAACCATGGAGTCCAGCAGCGGCAGAGAAATGGCGACGCCGAGGCCTTGCAGCATCGTGCGGCGGGATAAGTGCTTTTTGGTGACGATCGTCATTGACGTCTCCTCATTTAACCAACATTGCGGTCTTCACCGCCGGACTGGCGGCATCCGGCGAGGTCTTGATCTTCATGCGGAATTCCGGGCTTTTCACGATGCCCGTAACCAGATCCGAAAAACGGTAATGATCCGCGGCGGCCTTGGCCACAATCTCGCGAATCGCTGGCATGTCGTTGTAGTCGACGCCGCGGCCGAGCGCGTAGGTCATCAGCTTCTCGGTCACGGTGGACACGAACACGTCCGGGCGGCTCATCAGGGCCGCGCGCAGCGTAATAGGGCCGTCCACTTTGGAACCGTCCAGAAGCACACCGGAAGCGTCGATCGGTGCGCCGTCTTCGCTCTTGGAGCGCCATTCACCCGTGGCGTCGAAGTTTTCGAGCGCGAATCCCAGCGGATCCATGATCTTGTGACAGCTCGCGCAGGCCGGGCTCTTGCGGTGTTCTTCAAGGCGTTCGCGAACGGAAAGAACCTTGCCGCCTTCGTTGTTCTCTTTGAGCGCCGGCACATTGGGTGGCGGCGCCGGAGGAGGAGCACCCAGGACGTTCGTCAAAATCCATTTGCCGCGCAGTACCGGCGAAGTACGCGTGGCATAGGAAGTAACGGTCAGGACGCTGCCCTGCCCCAACAGTCCGCGGCGCGTGTCGTCGGGAAGAGTGACCCGGCGGAAGCGCGGACCATAAACGTTCGGGATACCGTAGTGCTGCGCGAGGCGCTCGTTGACGAAGGTGTAGTCGGCATTGAGCAGATCCAGGACGTTGCGGTCCTCGATGACGACGCTGCCGAAAAACATCTCGGTTTCGGTCAGTAGGGACTGGCGGAGGTTGTCGTCGAAATCGGGAAACTCGTTCGGATCGGGCGCGAAGTTTTTCAGGTTGCGCAGATACAGCCATTGCGCCGCGAAGTTGGTGGCCAGCGCCTGGGAGCGCGGGTCGGCCAGCATGCGGCGTATCTCCCGATCGAGGGTGGCTGGATCGCTCAGCTTGTTGGCTGAGGCGAGATTCAACAGCTCGTCATCGGGAATGCTGCTCCATAGGAAAAAAGCCAGGCGCGACGCGAGCTCGAGATCGTCAATACGATAGGCGGAACCTGCCGCGACAGTTGCCGGATCGCGCTCGAAGCGGAAAACAAACTCGGGGCTGGATAGAATCAGCCGCAGCGCCCGCTCGATTCCGGCGTCAAAATTGCCTCCCTGATTTCGCCCGGACTGATAGAAGCTCAGCAACGTCTCAGTGTCGGTTGGGGTAATCGGACGGCGATAAGCCTGGCGCGCGAGCGTTGTGAGAATCTTTTTGGCGCAGCCCACCTCTTCGCTCGCATTGGCCGGCATGCAGGAGAAGATCTTCCGGCGGCTGGGCGTGTCGCCGGGCCCAGAGGCGTCGTACGGCCCCGCGATAACCACTTGATCGATGTGCGGCAGCCCGGCTTCATTCACCGGGTCGAGCGTGGTGCGCAGAAACGGCTCCAGGATGTAATCGTCTTCCGCGGCGTCCTTTTGCCGGAACGTGACAGCAACCGTACGCGGACCGGCCTTTACCGGGACACGCGCCTGCAAACGCGCTTCGATCATCATGCGCGCTTCGGCTGGATTCTTTACGAGAGCTTCCGTATCGGAGGTACCGCCGATGGTGGCAAGAAAGACGCGTGCGCCATCCACCAATATTTCGATCTGATGCGCTTCTTCAAGACCGCGAATCACGTCCACGGTGTTGCGCGCGAGCACAACTTTGATGGCGTATTTGCCATCCAGCGGGAAGTTGTAATGCATCAACAAGCCGCCGCGTGTTCCAAGCGGCAGACCCTCCACGCGCTTGTCCTGCGAAAGGTCCGGCCGCGCGCGAAAAGTTTGCGCCACCGCGCCCTGCGTGGGATCGCCCACCGCCATACGGCTGACCTTGCGCGAAGCTGAGACATAGCGCTCCAGCAGCACGGGCGACACGCCCAGCACGTCGGCATTGTTGTCGAAGCCGTAGCTTTCGTCGTCCGGGGGCAAGAGCGAGGAAGCGTCCACGTCCAGCGCCAATAAATCTCGGATGGAGTTGGCGTACTCTGTGCGGTTCAGCCGGTGCAGCGTGGCGCGGCCGGGATTCGGATTGGCGGCGTAAGCCCGGTCAAGCGATGTCTCTAATGAGGTTAAGAATGCGTTGACATCCGACTGACTTGGTTTCGGCATGCCGGCCGGAGGCATCGCACCCAGGCGCAGCTTGCCAATCACCTTTTCCCAGATTTCAGCGTTTGCCGGGATGTTCGCGAGGTCGATCTTTTCAAGCACCAAGCCGCCGGTTTTCGCACGATCGTTGTGACAGGTGACGCAATATTTATCGAGTAGCGCGTGCGGCGCGGCCGGAGCCGTTTGTGCAACCGCGATGGGTGCTCCCATGGCTACCCAAGCTATAGTAAAACCAACGTTTTTCACGATTGCCGACACACCGATCCCGTGTAAATCGTATCCCAAATAACTCCTGCATGCAAGGGTCTCCTGGGGGACTGGTACGGGGGTACGAACTGAGCCTGCCGCCGGATAGTACCGATGGACAGAGAGATGGATAGGTAGATGTAACGCAGGGTGGCTATTCTGAATCACAGCTTATGCTGGATCAGAGGTTAAATTGAACCTGAGGTGGTCGTGCCTAAGTGTAGCTGTCGCCGCGCTCCTGGTGTCCCCGTTCGCTCTTCGGGCACAGAGCGGCGTTCTCACTTGGCACAACGACGCGGCTCGGACCGGCCAGAACCTGCTGGAGACGATCCTCACTCCTTCCAACGTGAATTCCACGAGCTTCGGGAAGCTATTTACTCTCACCGTTGACGGGAAAGTGGACGCTCAACCGCTATATGTGCCGTCACTGGCGATCCCTTCCCAAGGAACCCACAACGTGCTGTACGTTGTTAGCGAGCACGATAGCGTCTATGCGTTCGATGCCGATACGGGAACGCAGCTTTGGAAGGTATCGCTGCTCGCGAGCGGCGAGCAGACTTACAACGACAGTGCCAATTGCACTCAAGTGGCCCCGGAAATTGGCATCACCTCCACCCCGGCCATTGACCTGACGGAGGGTCCCCACGGGACCATCTACGCCGTCGCGATGTCGATCGATACCTCGAATAACGTTCATCACCGTTTGCACGCCTTGGATCTGACCACCGGCGGCGAAGAATTCGGCGGTCCGAAGGCGGTGAATGCAACGTTTCCAGGCGCCGGTGCGACAAGTTCGGGCGGAGTGGCCACGTTCGATCCAATGCAATACAAGGAGCGCGCGGCGCTGCTCATTTCCAACGGGATTGTGTACATCTCTTTCGCTTCCCATTGCGACAACCCGCCTTATAATGCCTGGGTCATGGGATACAACGAAAGTAGCCTGGCGCAAGTCAGCGTGATAGACCTGACTCCGAACGGCAGCGATGGTTCGGTGTGGCAGGCCGGGGCGGGACCTGGAGCTGATGCCGGCGGCAATTTGTTTTTCCTGTTAGCCAACGGGACCTTCGATACATCTTTGACCGCGGGCGGATTTCCGTCCCAGGGAGATTACGGAAACGGGTTCATGAACCTTTCCACCATCTCGGGATTGTCAGTGGCGGATTACTTCACCATGGACAACACGGTGGTCGAGTCGGTCGACGACGTTGACCTGGGATCCGGCGGCGCCATGGTCCTGCCCACACTCATCGATTCACAAGGGAACCAGCGCGCCCTCGCTGTCGGAGCCGGCAAGGACGGGAATGGCTATGTGGTCGACCGGAACAACATGGGCAAGTTCCATGGAAGCAGCAATGCGGTCTTCCAGCAACTTTCGTTGGGCGGAAGTGTGTTTTCAAGCCCGGCATGGTTCAACAACACGCTTTACTACGGCCCCGTCGGTCAAACGCTGGAAGCGTTTTCGTTCGCTGGCGGCATGTTTGGCGCAGCGCCTTCATCACAGAGCCCCACCAGCTTTGAGTATCCCGGCGCCACGCCGTCAATCTCAGCCAACGGATCGTCTAACGGGATTGTGTGGGCGGCGGAAAACTCATCGGGGGCGGTGCTGCATGCCTATAAGGCGGCCAATCTGGGAATTGAACTCTATAACAGCAATCAGGCGGGTTCACGAGACCAATTCGGAGCGGGGAATAAGTACATCACTCCGACGGTGGCAAACGGCAAGGTGTACGTTGGCACCACCGATGGAGTGGGTGCGTTTGGGCTTCTGAATTGTACCTATGGCATCGGCGCGAGTTCCGCCAACTTCAGCTCCGGCGCGGGTGGAAATGAAGTGAGTGTTACCGCACCCAGCGGTTGTTCGTGGAGCGTGGCCAATCCGTCCAACTTCATCACGGTAACGGGAAGTGCTTCCGGAACGGGAAATGGCGTTGTCTCGTTCACCGTTCCAGCAAATCTTGGAAATAGCCGGAACGGCGCTCTGGTAGTCGCCGGACACTTATTCACGGTGACCCAAAGCGGCCCAACGAGCACCGCCGGTATGGCTTTTTTCCCGCTGACACCTTGCCGCATTGCCGACACGCGTTCGGTTGGAGGCAGTGGAAAAACCGGACCATTCGGTCCTCCGTCCCTGGCGGGCGGCTCTACGCGCAGTTTCCCGATTCCGGCGAGCTTTTGCAACGTGCCGGCTACGGCGAAGGCGTATTCGTTGAATATCACGGTGGTGCCGCCCGGCCCGATGTTCTACTTGACGACGTGGCCGGCGGGAAACACGATACCGGAGGTGTCGACCCTGAACGATTTAAGCGGAGGGATCGTGGCGAACGCGGCAATTGTGCCGGTGGGAATTGACAACGCAATCAGCCTGTTCGCCGACGACCCAACCGACGTGATCATTGACATCAACGGCTATTTCGCGCCGCCAACGGCACCCCAGGCTCTGGCATTCTATCCGGCAACGCCGTGCCGTATCGCAGATACGCGCACCGTGGGCGGCAGCGGGCTCACTGGAGCCTTCGGTCCGCCGGAAATGGCGGCGGGGTCCACCCGCAGTTTCCCTATCCTCTCCAGCTCTTGCGATTTACCATCGACAGCGCAAGCCTACTCGCTAAACATGACAGCGGTGCCGCCGGGCCCGCTGTTTTACATGACCACCTGGCCTGCCGGACAGACCATCCCTGTGGCGTCAACCTTGAACGACCTCAGCGGCGCCATTGTGGCCAATGCCGCAATCGTGCCGGCCGGGACCGGTGGCGCGATTGACGTCTTCGTGTACGACGCCACCAATTTGATTATCGACACCAATGGCTACTTCGCTCCGCCGGGCAGTGCGGGCGCGCTGTATTTCTATCCCCTGGCACCATGCCGAGTGGCGGACACCCGTTCGGTGGGCGGCAGTGGCTTGACGGGCGCCTTTGGTCCGCCGCAATTAGACGGAGGGGCCACACGCAGTTTTCCGGTACTCTCCAGTGCGTGCGGTGTTCCCGCGACCGCGCAAGCCTATTCGCTGAACATCACCGTGGTGCCGCCGGGTCCGATGTTTTACTTAACCGCGTGGCCGGTCGGAGAAACGATACCTGGGGTATCGACGCTAAATGACTTAAGCGGGGCGATTCTGGCGAACGCTGCCATTGTGCCGGCAGGGACCAACGGAGCGATCAACATTTTCGTTAGTGACCCCACTAACGTGATCCTTGATATCAACGGGTATTTTGCGCCCTAATCTCCTCAAACGGGGCGGCGGGGCGCCACTCGGCCTGTCCTTACATCCCTGTATTATCAATTGGAGCATTCCTTGGCCCGGGCTCGCGCAATTGGCCGCTGAGATCGGCTATGAAGGCGCGGTGATTCCAAGAGATCAGCCGCTGCCGGTCGCCGATGTTAGCAGCGAGATCCGCAGCCTTCCTGTTCGCGCCACGGCAATGGCCCTTCCGGCCGAGGTTCGCAAGGACGAAGCTACTTTCGCCAGTACCTTCCCTCGGCTCGAAGGCGCTTGTAAATTTGCGGCGCAAGCCGGTTGCGGGGTGGCCCTTTTAGGAATGCCCCCGTCATCCGAGCAGCCCCGAGCGGCGCAAGCCCGAATTTATCGCGACCGTTTGAAAAAATGCTGTGCCATTCTCGACGAGTATTCCATTCGACTGGCACTGGAATGTATCACTCCCTTGCACATGCGGCGCGCACGTCCGTACGAGTTCATCTGGCGCAACGCAGAAATGCTGGAATTCGGCCTATCGGTGTCGCCCAACGCCGGGCTCATCCTCGATACGTGGCACTGGCATCACGACGGCAGTGACCCCGAGTCGATCCTAAGCATTCCGGCGGATCGCATAGTCGACGTGCATTTCTCCGATAGCCCGCCCGCTCCCGCGGAAGACATCCGGGATTTCGAGCGTCTGCTGCCGGGTGAAGGAGTCATTGATTTCGGTCTGTTCTTTCATCTGCTCGAGCAGAAGGAATATTCGGGCGCGGTAACTGTGGAAGTGCTCGGGCGCGGTCTGGCGGAGATGACGCCCAGGGACGCCGCACGTCTGGCCTTCCAGGCGTCCCAATCAACACTCGCCGGTATCGCGCAGTAGTCTTTACTACGACCCGCCACCGCTCCCCACACCTGCCGCCGCTGCGTTGGCCGCATAATAGCGCCTGACGATGGGGGGCATCCGCACCACTTCCGCATTGCATACGGCGATCGCTTGGCGGAGGCGGCGCTCGCTGCACGTCTTCATCCCGTGCTCCACAGCTGTGGCGAAGGCGCTCAGCACGATGGGGCTGGTCTCGTTCTCCAGATCGCGAAAGAAGTTCACGCTGTGCGCATCCGTGAGCGGGATTCGCAATTCCCACAGCCGCCCGGAGTCGCGCGGCTCGAAGTCTTCGAAAGCCAAGCCCTCGTAATTCATCTGGACGCCTTGGAATCCGAACTCGCGGCTGGCCGAACGGATTCGGATCCAGCATTCCTCGATGCCGGTCGCGTGCGCCAGCGTTTTCTCGAATTCCGCCAGGCGAGTCTCGAAGTCGATGATGCGGCGGAACCCTCCCTGCAGGAACAGGCGGCCCGCCATTGCGAACTCGGTGTAGCCCAAGTGCTGGATTCCCAACCAGGCGGCCGCGCAAAACACCACCACAATCAGGCCGCTGAACTGGTTGCGAAGAGAGCTTGCGACCAGCGACAACGCCGCCACCACGCCGCAGAAACCGTAAATTGTGAGGACCACGCCCTTGGGGCTCAAGCCGCGCTCCAGCAGCTTGTGGTGTATATGTCCGCGATCAGCTTCGAAGATTGGCCGGTACCGCAAATAGCGCCGCGCGATGGAGAGCACAACATCCAACAGTGGGATCGATACCGCCAGCAGCGGCACCGTTAGCGCCACCAAAGTGACCGATTTCTCGCTCCACATCGCGCCGTAACAGCCCAGCAGAAAACCGATCAGCAGGCTGCCGCTGTCGCCCAGGAAGACGGAGGCTCCGTTGAAGTTGTAGCGCAGGAATCCAAGCAGGCAGCCGGCCAGAGGGATGGTTGCGAGCGCGAGCGGAACGTTGCCCTGGGTCAGCGCCGCGATCACCATGGTGACCGCCGCCACCAGGCCCACGCCCGCCGCCAGTCCATCCATGCCGTCGATGAGATTGAACGCATTGGTACAACCGATGAGCCAAATCACAGTCAGCGCAAATCCTAATCCAGGCCAGGCCGGCAGGCTATGCAGAATGTGAATATCCACACGAATTCCGGCGGCATAAGCCAGCACGGCGGCTCCAGTGATTCCGGCCAGTTTCTTCCAAGCGCTCAAGCGCAGCCGGTCGTCTAGCACACCGGTCAGGAAGATTACCGAGCCCGCCAGAGCGAGGCGCAGTATGCTCGGAAGCGTGCGGTGCAAGAGGTACGTGTAACTGAAGGGCAGCGCGAAGGTGATGGCGAATGTGCCGACGTACGCGAGAATGATCGCGATCCCGCCCACGCGCGGAACGGCCGTCGCATGTTTCTTGCGAACGCCGTCCGGATGATCCAGAAATCCGAACTTCCCAAGACGATCCCGGATGATCGGCGTCAGGATCAATGCCAGGACGACAGAAAGGGCGAGTAGTGTGATTATGAGATACACGGGTTTTGTCCTTTCGGTTAGTGAGCGACCGCAATCCTAGCGAACCTAGCTGATCTCATTCAGCAGCTCCCGGATTCGCAAGGTCTCTTTGGGAGAAGGGTGATTGGCCAGCGCGGCTTGCAGTTCTTTCTTCGCTACGGCTTTCTCACCCTTTTGGAACAACGCCAATCCTAAGTGGAATCGGAAGCTGGCGGAATCGGGATATCTGTGCGCGAGGATGCTGAACGATTGAACAGCGCTATCCAGCATTCCCTTCTTGAGGTAGATGTAGCCGATGGTGTCCGAGAAGCTGGGCTGCCCCGGATTCCTGGCCAGCGCGTTTTTGGCCAGCCGGAGCGCTTCGTCCAGATCGCCATCCGTATCGGCAAGAAAGAACGCGACATTGTTCAATGCGGGCGCGTTTTCCGGATGAGCCTTCGCAACACCCTGATAAATAACTCTAGCTTCGTGAGTCCGTCCAGCCCGCGCCAGGGCGTCAGCCAGACTTACAGCCACGGCGGCGTCATCGGAGGCCAGATCATGCGCCTGCTGGTAATAGGCAATCGCGCGTCCATGGTCGCCCTGGAGATCGCACACTTCGGCCAATTGGCGCCGGAGAACGATCGACTTCGGATCGGAGGCAAGCAACTTCTGGAATTGAGTCAGCGCCAGATCGTAGTGTCCAGAAAGAGCTTCCGTTCGGGCCAGCTGCTCCAGGAGGTCGGACGAACCCGGCCATTTGCCCAGCCCTTCGTTCAAAATCGCACGGGCCTGGTCTAACTGCTTCTCGTTCAAATAAGCAGTGGCCAGCGCCGCGAATATCCGGGAATCGCCCGAGGCGCGATGCTTGTTTAGAATGTCGATGGCCTGAGGGAGATTTTGTTCTGCCAGCGCGAGTAGTCCCAACTGCACCTGTGGCTCGGCATCCTGGGGATTATCTTTGATCAGCCGCGTCAATACCGTGCGCGCGCCATCTCCATCCCGCGTCCCGATCAAACCGCTGGCGTACAGAAGCCTGGCTCGGCGATCCTGCGGCTGAGTCTTCAGAATCTCGCTAGTCTGCTTCACCGCGTCTTGCGGCCGATTCTGAATCAGACCGATCTCCGCCAGTTCATAGCGCGCTTGCAAAAGATCGCTACGCTGGCGGGTAACTTGTAAATACTGGGTTCGCGCACTTTCCAAATCTCCTGCCAGCCGGTAAGCACGGCCCAATTGCAGCCGCAAAGTAGCATCGCCTGGATTCTGGCTCGACAGCGCCTTGAGTTCGTGGACGGCGGTATCCGCGTTTTCTCGCTTGCCGCCTGCCAGCAAAATGTCGGCGTGGAGACGAAGAGCCGAATTGTCCTTCGGATGCTCGTTCTTCACCTGTTCGGCGAAGCGAGTGGCCTCTTCCCTCTTCCCCTGGCTCAGCAGAGCAAAGACATTTCTTATCTGGTAAACGACCTTGGTCTTGGGTTCCTCACTGGCCTCGGCGCCTTGTTGGTAGTAGCCGATGGCCGCCGGGTAGTCCCGGAGCCCGGCGTAGAAGTCACCTACCCAGAGTCGCGCTCTGGGAAAATCCTTGGGGTCGTCCAGCAGGCGCCGCAAAGCTCCTGTCATGTTCGCGGTGTCATGCAAGCGGTTGTAGTGCCGGGCCAGTTGCAGGATGTAGTCGGCGTTGTTCGGGTTGTTGTTTACTTTTGCTTTTAGGACGTCCTCCGCTTCGGCGGCCCGGTTGGCGTTGAGATAGAAGCTGTACATGAGGTCGTACATTGGTCCATACGAGGTCTTCTTACGGGTGATCAGGTCCGTCGCCATCTTCTGGCCTTCTTGAACCTGGCCATCCAGAATCAGCAGGTGCGCGAGTTCGGTAACCACGCCGGCGTTCGAGGAATTTACCTGGAGCGCCTTGCGGAAGTAAGCGATTGCCTCTTTCGGCTTGTTGTCCGTCGAGGCAAGATAGCCTTTCAGCATGAGGCCTTCGTAGGAGTTTCGATTCTTCGATAGAAGCTCATCGGACAGATTGCCGATCTGGGTGTAGAGTATCTGCGGATGCCTGGAATCCGCCAGGTAGATGCTGAGGCAGACGTCCCCGAACTCCTGCTTGGCTTGCATGTTTCCAGGCACCAATTGAACTGCTCGAAACAAATCAATGTACGCGTCGCGAGCGTGGCCGAGTTTGACGTCGGTGAGTCCCAGGCCGTAATACGCTTCGCCGAAACCGGCATCCTTCTGGATTGCGGCGCGGTAGTTCAGGGCTGCTTCTTCATATTTGCCGGCCGCGAAGAATTTGTTTCCCTTCGCAACAGAGCTCTGCTTGGACGCACCACATCCGGACAGAGTCGCGAGCGAAAAGACCAGAATGCAGAGGCACGCTGCTCTGACAACGTCCGATCTCCATTGGTGATCGGCACGACGCGTCTCTTCCCAGCCGGCCGGCGCCTCCGCTTGCAATCTCCGGTCTTCGGCGTCCAACTCGCGGAGCCACGCCCGGAACTCGAGCCGGGTGATGCCGCGCGCGCGGGCGAAGATCCAGAATCCGAACATGATAATATCCATGAAAATTCCTCCAATGAGCTGAAACAAACCTATCCCGTGGGCGTGGCGCAGGCCCCGCCTTTCGACCGCTGGGACACGCAAGGTCCCGCTCTAAAAATTCAGATAATGAGAGAACAGGCGCTACGAAACAGGGTCCTCTTGCCGAAGACTCCGAGGGGCTCTCAGCCCCTCGGCAAACCGCAGCGCCAGTGGATGTCACCGGGCCCTGGAATACACGAGCCTGGCGTCACCGAAGAATCACCGCACGAATTTACGCCGCGCGAAGGGCAGCAAACCCAAAAGCCCCGCGCTCAGGAACAGGAGGGATGGCTCGGGAACGGTTGAAGTAGTGGTGGAGAACAGGTTGGTTACCGAACTTACCGCTGAGCCCAATCCGCTGGTGCCTCCGGCAAGCAGAATGTCCTTGGAAACGTCTAGCGAGCCGACCGGAGGGAAAGTGGCCGAGTCCGAAAGGATGGTCGTGCCTCCGGCAGCTCCTACCGTCAGAGTGCCGGTCAGGGCAGGCGAGGTTTCATCGACTCGGACGAGGCCTCCCGTACCCGCGCCCGCGCCGGCGATGCTCAATCCCAAGTCATCTATTTCGCATCCATCGCAAGTCGCGGTGTAGGCGATTAACGTATCTAACAACCCACCGGGGAGCGCGAACCAAGGAGCGTTGAACTGGAATCCTTGCTCTGTTCCGATAGTTTCGGGTGTGACTAGGACGTCCGCAGCCGGGATGAGTATGGATCCCGAAGGAAAGTAGCCAAAGCCACTGAATGTAATATCGCCGCTGATGCCTATGTTGCAAGAAAAGCCAGAGGCCTCGTAAACGGCGAGTGTAGCGGTTGGGCATTCCGTCGCTAATGCCAAATAACAACCACCAAAAACGAATGCGATCAAGAGAAGTGATTTCTTCATTAAACGGTCCTCCTTCAAGGTACTGGTATTACTATTACCCTAAGTTTACCAACCCGTCAAGACGGAGTAGGTACCGTAGTACTACAGGAGTATGGGTACGCTGCGAGCCATTTTTTCATTGATTATAAAAGAGATACTTGATTCCTAACAGGACTTGTTACAATTGGGTACCAATAAACGGAGCAGTCGCGGGAGAAGAAAATAACCCTACGTGGGTGTACTGTCTCGCGGCGTTGGACACCGAAAAGTACTAGAGTTTTACTTGCGGATGCCCTCGAAATCGCCTTCCAGTTCCTGCAAAGTAAGAAGCGTGAACACGCTGCTCCGGAGCATAAGCCCCAAGGGGGGTCCCGGTGCGCGGATCTTTTGAAGAGCCACAGCAAGTTCCCACGGGACCATGCACTTGAGTGAATAGTACTTTAAGTGCATAATGGAGGTAGGTGGCGTGGGAAGTCGACTTGCATGACGAGTTCGTTCCCGAATACCGTAGCTTGCACATCAACGTACAGGACGAGCTGTTGGCCCGCATCGCGCTGCTGGAACAGTTTGGTCCCCAGCTGGGTCGGCCTCAGGCCGATACCCTCAACGGCTCACGTCACCCGAATATGAAGGAACTAAGATTTGACGCGGCTGACGGCGTTTGGCGGGTGGCCTTCGCGTTTGACTCGAACCGTATGGCCATTCTATTGGTTGCAGGCGATAAGGCCGGCGTCAGCGAAAAACGGTTTTATCGCCAATTGATTGAAAAGGCCGACAAGCGTTTTGATGCTCACCTCGCTCAAATCAAGCGGCGGCGCGCAGAGGAACGGAAGGAAAATAGGTGAGAGCCATGACGAACCTGGAACAGATAAGGAAGAAACTAAGTCCCGTACGCCGCAAGAAAGTGGAGGCACGAGCCGCACAACTGATTGCTGAGGAAATGACCTTGCAGGAGCTTCGTCGCGCCCGCAAGCTCACCCAGGTGCGCATGGCCAAGGAGCTAGGCATCAGCCAGGACGGTATTTCCAAACTCGAAAAGAGGAGCGATCTTCTGCTTTCGACACTCCGCAAGACCGTGGAGGCCATGGGTGGCAGCCTGTCCCTGGTAGCTGAATTTCCTGACCGAGATCCTGTCGTGTTGTCCGGCATCGCCGAGGACCAGCTAGGCCCGAAAGCTAGCGGGCCCAAACGAAACCTCGCCTAAACGCCCTCCTCTGGATATGGAATCCTGGCTCTAACGGATAAGTCTTTTTATGATTGGTGCGGTCGAGAGGACTTGAACCTCCACGAGATTGCTCCCGCTAGCACCTCAAGCCAGAAACGCGGGTATCCTGGAGTATCCTGACAGCCTACATTGCTGATTTTTAAGAGGAGCGTGTATCTGCCCGTATCACGGTTTTTCCCGGCGTGGTTACACTTTTGGTTACGTTTTCAGCCTCGTCTGGCGCGGTTTTCCTGTGGTTTTGCATAAGCTCGCGGGCAATGTTCAAATCGTCCGCATCGACGATATTGTAGCGGTGCTTCGTGCTGTCTGTCTTATTGATCGTTGCGATTTGCGAACAACAATCTCGGAATCGAGGTGTGGCTCTCCATCGAGGTGGGTTTCCGACTCGATCCACCCCCAGTCTTACCGTGCGGCCTTACTTCGCATCAGCATGACCTGCTTCAACTTGAGAGCACCTACGGTTTCGAAGTACAAGCCGTTCGTTGCCGCATTGATGGCCACCTTAAAATCCTGTTCACGAACGGAAACACGTTCGCTGTAGACATCGACGCGAGTGCGGACGAACCCTAGGAGTAACGTGAACAAGGTGGCACCCCTTGCTCGTCGCCTCGCAAAATGGCGGCTACGCGATCTGGAAACGAACTTCGGATCTAAACGATCTGATCACAATCTTCCCTAGCGATTACTGCCACCGGGACATCAGACGAGCTCCTTTAGGCAGTGCTGCCGAAAACTCACTGTGGAACCGGAGTGATGACGCGTCAGGCAGGACTACTGAACGCTCACAACGCCAAAACCTATGGTTCCCAAGTCTACCTCATTTTTTCTGCTTCGGCTCGATGACTACGACTTCCCCTGCGTGTTTGGCGAAGATGCTGTTTTGGGCTCGGAGGCGATCCTAATCGCAGGAAGCCTAGCCCCGAAAACTCCGTGCTTCCGACGTTAAGGCGTACGCTCCTGGTGATTACCTCAAGGTGGAATTTCGTGATGACGATGGTGTTATGGACCGAAGGGTCAATCTCCTGAGATCGATTCCAAAGCGCCATCTCGATGCAGGTGATGGACCAATAGGCGGAGACGGCGGAAAGGTCGTAAGAGAAACCAGCGTAGACCCCAAGATTCCTTGCCGTCTGAATACGCATTCTTACGTCCTTCGGAACCTGCGGAACCAGCGTCATCTCCACGGCGCGAAACATCCGATCGAACTCCGCGACATCCGGCATGAAGTCTCCATGCGGCGTGCCGAATTGATCGAGCGTGCGTGGCCCCGGCGAAGTTGGGTTCATGGTCTGATCTTATCGCTATCGATTTGGGCATCCAGCCAACCCAGACCTGTACCTTCCGCTTGGCATCGGTGGAGGCTTGCTGTATACGTACTCGCCTGCGGGCATGGCGGAACCCGGCACCAAAACTCGGCGATGCAGCCCCTCCAGCCTCATTCCATCTCAACGTCGCGAAAGATCGATTTTGAACGGACTATCCGCCGCACAAAAAAGCCCCCGGCTCGCGCCGGGGGCTTTGTTCAGTTCGCGAATAAGGTGCTTATCGCCTTACCGTAATGCTGGTTTGAGTAACCGACGGGCCAAACTGATCCATGCCAATGCCCTTGGGGGCGGTCGGGATTACCAGTTTCACCCAGACGGCATCCGGACCCTTGAAATACGAAGTCTCGGTCGCCTTGCGCAGGGCGTCGATGCTGTCCTGCTGCTTCCCGGAGGTCGCGTTGGCGAAACCCGGCAGCTCGAACACGACCCATGAGTCTTTGGCCATTTCGCTCAAGCTGATAGAAACTTCCGGTCTTTCGGTCTTCACACGGATCTCGGTACCGGCGCGCACAGTGCTCTGATTGGCCGTGATCTTGAAGTCCTTGCCATTGCGGCTCAGGGTAATTGGTTCTTGAGGAGCAGCCGCCCGCGCAGGACCAGCAGCCACCCGCGCGGGACCAGCTGACCGCAAAGCAACATCTTTCAGCGCAAGACCAACACCGCTTGTGGCTCCGGCCCTCCTGATGCTGAACTGAATGCGTCCGATATCACCCTTGCACACGGAGGCGTTCCAGGTGGGATGAATCTCGCAGGTGTCGTCCGTGGCGACGCTGTCGTTCTCGCCGTCGTGGATCAGAACATAGGAATCAGGGATGCCGGTCGTCGAGCCGTCCAGATCGTGGATCGCCGCGGTCCGGTAGGCCGAACCACCCCGGTTGTCACTGTCGAACCTGGAGTCGATCTTCGGGAAATACACGGGCTTGGCATTGATGTATTTCGCACTCTTGACGGTGTTTTCGGTGGTAACCCCGGCGCCCGTAAACAACAGCCAGGAAAGCGCGCCTGATCCGCGCTGGTTGTTGTCCTGGAAATTCACGAATGTCGTGTTGACCACGTCATGGCGATAGTCGTAGTACTCGTAGGCGCGGATCGGGAAATCCGGAATCAGGCGTTTCGGCAGGCTGCGGCCGTAGGCCTTTTCTTCCGGCGTTACGGGGTTGCCGATGTTGTCGGTTTCGCCCACGAACAGCGAATCAACCACCAGTGAGGTAAATGTGTCAGCGCCGAAGGAACCCGTTGAACTCGTGAACCCGATGGCATTGTCCGCCGCCTTCAGATTCCGGAAGACGTGCAGCTCGCCGCGGCTCCAGACGCCGCCATTGCGGTTCTTGTAAGCGGTGAGATCCGCGAGGAGCGATTCCACGCTCTTGCTGTTTTCGTCAGCGGGATTTTCCTTGGCGATGTGCGAGGGGCCGGCCAACCCGAAGACGCTTTCCCGATTGATGTTCCGGTCCAGCATGAACCCGTCGAAGTTGGAGTGGGCAACGTTGCCCCTGAATTCCGCCATCCTGGTTCGACGCGGCCAGGTGGCCTTGCTGATCTCCGTACCTTCGAACTTCCCTTGCGGGTGTTCCGGCAACGACCACCAGAAGCCATTCTCATCGGAACCCGCTGCCACGTTGTCGATGAAGACATTGTCCGGATTGGTGATCCAGTAAGCCGTAACCGTGTTGTCCGAAGGCAGCAGGGTGTCCTTGCCGGACATGCTGGCCGCCCTGTAGGTCGCGCGATTCAGCGGATTACTTCCCATGTTCTCTCCGTTTGCGCCGAGATTGGTCGGCATGCAGGCCTTGGAGGTATGGCACTTGATCTGGATGGCCAGGTTGTGCACGAACTGGTTACCGTGCTCCGCGCCGTCTTCGAGGAAGAAGCAGTGACCGACGGTGTTGTAGGTCACGTTGTTCTCCACGTGCAGGAAGTTCGTGCCATGCACGGTCACGCAGCGGTTGTAGGTGTCGTGAATGGCGGAGTTCTTGATGTACTGCCCCTGCCCCCCATCGCCGACCAGATGCCAGTGGATCGGATACCGGGCAAGAGTCATGTTCTGGCCCATGCGATTGAGCTCGACGCCATCGACATACATCTTGCTCCCGAGCATCGCCATGACGTGCCCGCCGAGAAGGACTGTTCCGCGTCGGCCGAAGCCTGGACGTTGATATTGCGCGACAGCATGCCGACTTCGCCGCGTTCATCCACGTCGAAGGTGATCTTGCCGAAGTGCATGTAGTCGAGCTTCTTGTCGAGCGTGATCGTGTTTCCGCTGATGGCCGCAATGTTGCGCCGTTCTGCCTGCCGGGGATCGAAATCCGTGGATGCGAGAACGATCTCGTCGCCGACGCGCCAGCCGGCAGCGTTCAGGACCTGGATCGAGGTGGCGCCGGCGTTCGCTGTGCTGGACAGCTTCGTCCAGGAATTGGTCCGGTCACCGTGAAGATTGAGGGTTCCGCCCATGAGCATGATCCCGCGGTCACTGCGGTCATTTCCACCCAGCCCGCCAAAATCTTCGTCTTTGACGTTGTCAGTGAGCGTGATGGTCGCCTGGTGCGTGTGGGGTTTGGCTTCCGTGCCAATCTCCAACTCCCCATGCACCATGATCCACTCGGTGGTCAGTTCGAGATCTTTATTGTCCGCGAAGCTCAGTTTGCCGTTGATCGTCAAACCGTGCAGCGCCGGCGGCGTGACATCCAGGACGACGTCCATGTCCCTGTCAATGATGACAGTGGCGTCTTTGCCCGGCACCTTGTTGTCGGGCCAGGTGGCTGCATCCGACCAGCGCTTTCCGCTGGCCTTCGTAGTCGTCTGCTGCTGCGCCTTCAGCGACGGCATATCCGCCGAGACCTAAAAAGGCTGGAACCAGCAACGAAAGGAGCAAGAGTGAGTGTTTTCGCATCGTTAAGCCTCCCTGAATGATCATGTTACGCGGACGTATAGCCAGGGACAATTTTACACCTATCGCAGGTCGGACAATGAGGTGGGGGGACCCTCCAGCCTCATTCCATCTCAACGTCGCGAAAGATCGATTTTGAACGGACTATCCGCCGCACAAAAAAGCCCCCGGCTCGTGCACCGAGGGCTTCGTTCCGTTCGCGAAACAGATCCTATCTGCTGACCGCTATACTGGCTTGCAGATCCGTTGGACGAACAATCGGCAACGGAGGCTTGGTCACGACCAGTTTGACCCAGAGGGCATCCCCGCCCCTGAAATAAGACGTCGCGTTCGCCTTGCGCAATGCGTCCATGCTGGGCTGTTCCGTTCCGGAGGCTGCTTTGGTGAAACCCGGCAGCTCAAATATGACCCATGACCCCTGGTCCATTTCGGCCAGACTGAGAGAGACTTGCTGTCTTTCGGTCTTCACCAGGATCTCGGTGCCGGCCTTCACAGTGCTCTGGTCGCCGGAGATCTTGAATTCCTTGCCGTTGCGAACAAGCGCGATGGGCGCCTGCGGAGCACGACGAGAAAACAAAGCGGCACGTTGGGCCTGAACGAGGGGAGTGTCTGGTGCATTCGGACCGATCGAAGAGAGCAAAGCGAACCGGGCGGTCCGCGATTCGAGATCGACTTTGCCTGGAAGTTCTCCTCTGCTGTCGGAGAGATTCAGGCGACCGACATCACCCTTGCACACAGAGGCGTTCCAGGTGGGATGGATTTCACAGGTGTTGTCGGTGACGACGCTGTCGTTCTCACCATCGTTGAGCATGATGTGGGAATCGGGGATGCCGGTCACCGAACCGTCCAGGTCGTGGATCGACAGGGTCCGATATGCGTTGCCGCCGCGGTTATCATTATCGAACCTGGTATCGAATTTCGGGAAATACACCGGCTTGGCGTTGACGAATTTCGCACCGCTGATGGTGCTTCCGGTACTGAGCCCCGCGCTCGTGTACAACAGAAAGGACAGCGCACCCGTTTTTCTCCGATCGTTGTCCTGGAAATTCACGAATGTCGTGTTCACCACATCACCGCGGTAATCATAGTATTCGAAGCCGCGGATCGGGAAGTCAGGGATCCGCTTCTTGGGCAGGCTGCGGCCATAGGCAACTTCCTCGGGCGCCGTGGGATTGCCGCGATTGTCGCTCTCGCCCACGACCAGCGAATCAACCAGCCGTGCTTGAAACGGTTCGCTGCCGATGTCGCCGGCGGCCTGCGTCATGCCAATGGCATTGTCAGCGAGTTTCAAGTTGCTGTAGACGAACATGTCGCCCCGGCCCCAGAGACCGCCATTTCGGTTCTTGTAGCTGGTCAAGCTCTCGAAGTGCGACTCCACCACTTCGCTATCCAGGTCAGCAGGATTTGCCAACGGCAGGAACGGGATGGTGGCCAGACCGAAGGTGTTATCTTCGTAGATGTTCCGGTCGAACATGAACCCGTCGAAGTTGGAATGGGCCACATTGCCTCTGAATGCGCGCAGCGGCGTTCGGCGCGGCCAGATGGTCTTGCTGACTTCCGAATCCTTGAACTTCCCTTGCGGGTGTTCCGGCAGAGACAGCCAGAAACCGTTCTCGTCGGAACCGGCCGCCACATTGTCTATGAAGCTATTGTCCGGGTTGGTGATCCAGAAGGACGCCACCGTGTTGTCCGAAGGCAGCAGAACGTTCTTGCTGTGGAAGCTCATTTCCCTATAGGCCTGACGATTCGCATAGTTGGCGTCTCTCTCTCCGTTGGCGGCGGTATTCGTGGGCACGCATTCCAATGTCGGATGACACTTGGTCTGGATTGCCAGGTTTTTGATGAATTCATTGCCGTGCTCGATCCCGTCTTCGAGGAAGAAGCAGTGACCGACGGTGTTGTAGGTCACGTTGTTCTCGACGTGCAGGAAATTCGTGCCATGCACGGTCACACAGCGGTTGTAGGTGTCATGGAGCGACGAGTTCTTGATGTACTGCCCCTGTGCGTCGCCGATCAGATGCCAGTGGATCGGATATCGGGCGAGAGTCATGTTCTGGCCCATTCGATTGAATTCGACGCCCTCGACAAACATCTTGCTTCCGGCCATCGCCATGACGTGCCCGCCGTAGAAGGACTGTTCCGCGTCGGCCGATGCCTGGAGTTTGATGTTGCGCGTCAGCAAGCCGACTTCGCCGCGTTCATCCACGTCGAAGGTGATCTTGCCGAAGTGCATGTAGTCGAGCTTCTTGTCGAGCGTGATCGTGTTTCCGCTGATGGCCGCAATGTTTCGCCGCTCTGCCTGCCGGGGATCGTAATCGGTGGATGCGAGAACGATCTCGTCGCCGACGCGCCAGCCGGCAGCGTTCAGGACCTGGATCGAGGTGGCGCCGGCGTTCGCTGTGCTGGACAGCTTCGTCCAGGAATTGGTCCGGTCACCGTGAAGATTGAGGGTTCCGCCCATGAGCAGGATCCCGCGGTCCACGCGGTCCGTCGTTCCACCCACTCCACTGATGTCTTCGCCTTTGACGTTGTCGGTGAAGGTGATGGTGGCCTTGCGGGTGTGAGGGGCCTTTTCCGTGCCGATCTCCAACTCGCCGTGCAACATGATCCACTCGGTGGTGAGTTCAACGTCCTTATTGTTCGCGAAGCTCAGTTTGCCGTCGATCGTCAGACCGTTCAGCGGCGGGGTGTTGACGTCGAGCACCACTTCTTTGCCGGCGTCGATGGTGACCTTGTCGCCTGCCACGGGCACCTTGCGGTTGGGCCAGGTCGCCGGATCAGACCACTTCGTCGCCTTCGCTGCCGTCGCTCCAGAATTCTGGGCCTGCACGATAGTGAACACGCTGACGAGCAACGATGCTGAAAGCAACGCCATCAGAAGGAACGAGCGATTCTTCTTCCTCATGACATGAACCTCCGATACTTGAAAAATGACCACGATCTAGCCGTCCAGGATAGCGTGAAACGGATAGGCGCTTCAAAGGCCTCTCACTTTGGGGAGATGTGGAGATGGAGATGTGGGGACGGTGGTGCCAATTCGACGACGATTCAGCGTTCGGCCTAGCGATCTCTGATAAAGGGGGTTTATGTAGGGTTTTCAGCCCGGCTGCGCCAATTTTTGTAGTTCAAGGGACGGTGGTGGGAACAAGATGTCCCGTCCAACGCCTGTTTAGGCGGCTGCGGATGTAGTGCGCCGATACCACTTACGTCGCTTCGCTTGCCGCAGATCGATGCCGCTCAGCAACGCTCCCAGTTCCTGTGCGGTGATCTCTTGGCGCACTTCGCCGGACTCGGAAAACGGCATGGCATAGGTCCCTTCCTCCAGCCGCTTGGCCCACACCGCGAACCCGTCGCGGTCCCAGTACAGGATCTTCACGCGGTCACGACGTTTGTTCGCGAACACGAACAGATGTCCGCCGAAGGCATCCAACTGCATCGCTGCGTTCACTAACGCGTGCAGCCCGTCGAAGCTCCGGCGCATATCGCATGGAGCCGTCGCCAAGTAGACGCGCACGCTGGCCGGTAGATGAATCATCACGGCTCGCGCAATGCGCTGAGCACCAGCCTCAACCTGGCCAAGTCCACACTCGCGCCGATCCGAAGGCGATCTCCAGAGGACAAGATCAGCTCGATCGGCTCGCCTCGCTGCTGGCCAACGGCGGGAGTCTCCACTAGGGCAAAGCCCACTGACGGGATCTTCCCCTTCAGCCGCTTCCGCCATGCATAAAACGACGGCTTGCCTACTCCGTTCTCCTCACAGAATGCTTCTACCGTCTTCCCACTTTGCTTCTGACGGGCAATCAGTTCGCTCCAGTGCTTCCTTCGCTCCGCCACTCGCTCTTGGTTGGTCATGCCTCCACTATGCACCGCAAAGTCCCTGCGGCCTAGTGGTGTTCACCGGTTGCTTACGAATATGGCCTAGCGAAGCGCAACTAACCGTTTTCCTTATGGTCGATATCCTGGTGATGGTTTACGTCTTTCGTCTGACTAGCAGGGCTAGGGAATCATACATCAGAGCAGCGATTGCCCGCGAAACCGTGTGGACGACTAAAGATGGGATGGGTGTGAGCTTGCCCGGAGTTTCAGGCGACGGGGCACCGACATCCTCGACCAAGGAGGTCGAATCCGAGCTTATCGCCACAATGGAGTGTTATCGATCCGTGATCAAGTTTCTAGACGAGTCTCTCATGGCGACCTTCCTTGATCCTGATGAACTACTGCAGAGAAAGCGTGAATTTCAAGAGAGCGTGGATTTGCTGGAAAGCGCAAGGGTGGCCTTGCGTTCTATAAGACCAGATCACCTACTGCGAGCTAGGCTTGATCTCTGGGAGACGGTGGATCGGGTACAGTCCTTCGAGCGGGCGAACGCCGGGCACTTGAAGAAAGCGTTGGAAGTAGTGCAGCGATCTGCTGATGGCAGAAGGTCCGGCTGATGGGACAACGATCGGAGCGTGACACTCGAAGCGGCAGTGGAATTGCGATAAACGGCAATTCGCTCATCGAGCGACACATGATGGAACAGCTCCGGCTGGCCTTTGGGCCTCAAATCAAGGCACTGATCGAAGAGGTAATCGCGGATGAAACCGCAGGGAACGCTCCGCTAATTGTCGATTACGGGGAAGCTGGACGGCTCATTGGTACGACGTACGAGGGCGTTCGCAAGTTAGTTCGGAAGGGCATGTTGAATGCGGTCAGCAGGAGCGGACGGTATCGCGGGATCGCAATCTCTGAACTCAAGGATTACATCCAGCGGAGGCGGGTAGGTAACGAGTAGCTCCTGAATTTCGGATCAAACCACTTGATATAACTAGCTTTTTAGGGTACCATAACTCCCATGGAAACCTTAGACGAATCACGGCAACGGAAGGGGGACGGGTCTCTTTTTCAATACGACGGCTATTGGTTCTACACCTATGGGTATACTGTAGACGGTAAGCAGCGGAAGAAAAAGAGGTGTTTGGGTCCTGTTTATAAATTCGAGACGGAAAGCGCCGCGTGGCAGGCGGCAAGGCGGGCCCGAGACGAGTTCATCACCGACATCAAATCAGGAAAGGTCACCACGCCTGCTGTGGCGACTGTCACTTGCAGCGAACTCCTCAGCCAATATGTTGCACATTTGAAGGCGCAGAAGAAGCCCGCAGCATATGTAATCGAGAAGTGCGTTGAAGCGAACATCCGGCCGTTCTTCGGCCCGATAAAAGTTGCCAGGCTTGAGACGGCCCATTTTGAGCGATACCGCGAGATGCGGACTACGACGGTCTCGAATGCTACTGTGGACCACGACTTTACTTATCTCAAGTCCGCTTTGCTGCTGGAGTATAAGAAGACTCCAAGCCGAGTAGTCAGGGTTCCACACATCCCAAAATCGGGAGAGGATAATGTCCGATCAGGTTTTCTCGCCTTCGACGGGTACGAAAAGGTCCTCGCTGAATTGCCGATGTCATTGAAGTGCATGTTCGTCGTGGCGTATCACATCGGTAATCGTAAGGGAGCACTCCTCCAACTCAAATGGCCGCAGGTTGACTTCAAGAACGGCGTGATTCGATTCATGCGACTGCAGAATCGGAAACCGGTGCCGTTAGCCGCACCCATCTACGGGGATATGGGCGACTGGCTACGTCGCCAGAAGGAGTATCGTGACGAGAACTTTCCAGAGTGTGAGTTCGTGTTCTTCTGGTATCCAATCGATTGCGAGATCGATCCTGATCTCAAGAGTGGGCACGGCGGGCGCCGAATCGAACCAGGATCATGTATCAAATCGTTCTATGAGTCATGGGGGACTGCGGTGAAGGATGCTGGTTTCCCCGACTTGTTGTTTCATGATCTCAGACGGTCGGCAGTGCGCAACATGGTCGAAGAGATTGGGATGTCGGAAAAGCGCGCCATGGAAATCAGTGGACACAAGACTCGTTCTTGTTTCGAGCGTTACCACATCGTCCCCCTGGCTGATATTCAGGAGAGCGGTGAAAAGATGGACAAGTGGATGAAGGAGCAACGGACCAAGGTAAACGCGTCTGCGACACGCAAGCGAAAGCGCAAGTCCTCGTCAGGCTCCGGCCAAGGACAACTGACGGTCCGACTTGTCTAAACTTGTAAATGACATGAGGGCTATTTGGGATCAGAGTAAGAATTTTCGAGTGTTGCGGTCCGAAGCGGCCCCACGCGGTCCCTTGCGGCCTCCAGAGACTTAAGGTCCAAAATAAGGTCAAAGAGGAAACGGCCGCCGATTAGATTCGCGGCCCACCCCGTGTTAACTCCTTTAGAATCTATGGTGCGGTCGAGAGGACTTGAACCTCCACGAGATTGCTCCCGCTAGCACCTCAAGCTAGTGCGTCTGCCAATTCCGCCACGACCGCGTTCGAGAAAGCTTGCTACTTCTTGGCCGGCGCAGGCACCTGCTGGACCGGCGCAACCGGCGCCTTATTCTGCGGCGCTGCTGGATTTTTTGCGGGAGCAGACTTCGCCGGAGCCTTTACCCTCTCCAACACGCTGCCCGACGATGCCGCGCCACGCGTCGCCAGGATCGCGAGCGATAGCGACGTCAGCATGAACAGCGCTGCCGCCAGCGTGGTCGCCTTGGAAAGCAAGGTCGCCGATCCCCGCGGACCGAACGCCGTCTGCGATCCCATGCCGCCGAACGCTCCCGCCAGATCCGCGGCCTTACCGCTCTGCAGCAGCACCACCACAATCAAAAAGAAACAGACGATGACGTGGATGATGGTGATAATAATGGTCATGCGAATCCTTGAAAGCGGTTCAATCCAAATGTTGGGATGGAAACCGTACGCGACTTCGCCTTCAAGTATAAACTAAAGACAGTGGCATTTGCTGAATGGAAAAGGACCCTTCGGAAAGGCGTCCCGTTGCTGGCGCTTTCCGCAGCGTTCGCGGCGCCCCCGCGCCCACCGCCCCACGTGTGTCGGACCCTTTGGAGACTCTCCTCTCTGGCAACTATTCGCGCGAACCTGGTCCTCGCGCCAAAGGTACCATCCTCGACTGGAACATCGATCGCGGCAAGCATCTGGACGATATCGAAGGGCAGATGCGCCAGTTGAATCCCGATCTGTGCATCTTCCAGGAAGTGGATCTCGATGCGCGCCGCAGCGGCGGAATCGACGTGGCAAAGAAGTTGGCCGAAGAGTTTCACATGAACTACGTCTTCGCGCCGGAGTTTGAAGAACTCAGCCAAGGCAACGCCGAGAGACCGGCCTATCACGGCCAAGCGCTGCTAACGAAACTCCCCATCCGCTCCTCACGCATGCTCCGGTTTACCCATCAGTCGGGATTCTGGAAGCCGCGGCGGCTGCTGAAATCGTCGATGCCGCTGTGGCAACGGCGTGAGGGCGGCCGCGTCGCGCTGATCACGGAACTCGACAATGGCGGCAAGCCGCTGGTGGTCTACAATCTCCACCTGGAAAGCCGCGGCAAGGATCAGTTGCGACTGGCGCAGCTCGAACGAAGTTTTGGATGACGCGAAGCGGTATCCGCCGGAGACTTCCGTGATCATCGCGGGCGATCTGAATACCAAGACCGCTCACTCGGCTCTGATGCCCCGTCTGCGCGAGGCCGGTTATCGCAGTGCATTTGGCGACCGGCGCATCCGGACCCATCTGGTCATCGGCGCGCTCGACTGGGTTTTCGTGCGCGGCCCCATCCAATGCGATCGTGCAGACGTGCTGCGGGGCATGGATGGCTCGGATCATTTTCCGGTTACCGTGGATGTCCGCTTCTAGGCCGCCGCGCGTCTAATTTGTAGAGGTATTAATGTATCGCGCATTGTTGTTCGCGCTAGCCGCGGCTGGATCCATCGGGGCAGCTACGCCGGCCACACCCCCAAATCCGGACCAAATCATTCGTAAGTCGGTCGACGCCATCAAATCGGACTGGGAGCAGGCTCCAAAATACTCCTACCTGGAACGCGACCTCGAAAGCAAGGGGCATTCTCCGCAGATGGCCAAAACCTACCGCGTTCTGATGATCGACGGATCCCCTTATAACTTTGTTACAGCCATCAATGACCTCCCGCTCGTTCCCGGTGATCAGGCCGAGGAACAACGCAAGCTGCAAAGAGAAATCGAAAAAGAGGCAGAAGGAGTCCGATCGCGAACGTCAAAAACGGATCGCCAAGTACGACCGGGAGCGCATGCACGACCATGAGATGCTTCAGGAAATGGTCGATGCGTTTCAGTTTCATCTAACAGGCGAAGCGCAAATAAATGGGCGATCCTGCTGGATCCTCGACGCTGAACCGAAGTCGGGATACCAGGCCACCAACCACGAGGGCCGCGTCCTCAAAGGGATGAAGGGCCGGCTTTGGATCGACAAGGCCACGTACCAATGGGTGAAGGTCCACGCCGAGGTCGTCAAACCGGTAAGCTTTTACGGATTCCTGGCCAAGGTCGGGCCCGGAACCGAGTTTGATCTGGAACAGGCGCCCGTGATGGACAACGTTTGGATGCCGACTCGCTTCGACGTGCGGGTGAATTCCACCGCGCTCGGGTTCCTCAACGAAAACTCGACGGATAACGAGACCTATCGAGACTACCAACCAATGCCGCAGGCCTCGGCACTGCTACAATCCGGAAAGTAGGAGTCATCCACCAAGGACGGATCATGCCCACGGCAGCTGAAACAGCGACGGCCATCAGCCCGATTGCGAAAGAGAGCGCGGCCCCCGAAGCTCAACCCATTCTCGACAAGCTCACCCATGTATTCGGCAAGGTGCCGGCATTTTTCGGCACCATGGCGCGAGTTCCCGAAGCTTTTGCGGCGTTTATGCCGTTCTATAGCGCGGTGATCGAGCATGGAACCGTGGAACGAAAATACAAAGAGCTGGCCTATTTGAAAGCGTCGCTGATCAACGGCTGCGAGTACTGCTTCCGCGCGCACTCGTCATCGGGAAAGAAAAATGGCGTGACCGATGCGCAGATCCAGGGGCTGGCTTTCTTTCATCGCAGTCCCGCGTTTGATGCCCAGGAGAAGGCCGTGCTGCTGTATGCCGATCGCGTGACGCGCGGCGCAGCGGGCATCCGCCCCAGCGCACTCAACGAACTGAAGCAGTATTTCAACGAAGATCAGATCGTCGAGTTGACGCTCGTGATCGCGATGTCGAACTTCACCAATCGCTTCAACGACGCAGTCCTCAACACGCCCGACATCGGATAACCTCCGACCAGAAAACAGTACCTCCGTTGCATCACCTTAGTACAAAGGTGGATAAGAGATACTAAGACTACACATAGGTTGTCCACCCGATTGGGACGGAGTGTGTCTGCCCGTTAGAATGCATTAGGATCATGAACCCCGGCACGCTCTCCACCAAATTCAATCAGACTCAATACTCCGAGGTGGAAGCAGCTCGGGAGTTAGGGGTCACGGTCGATCAACTGCGCACTTTGATCCGCAGCCACATTGCGCAAACCGATGAAGACCTGAATCATATTGCCGTGGCGAGCTTTCATCCTTCGGATCTTTTGGTTCTCAAGATCCTGGCCGGGCAAAAAGGCACTCTCGCGTCCAAGGATTCCGCCGAATAGATTTTTGCGATCGAAGTGGGCAATAGATTTCGCCCTTCTGCGAGTGACCCAGCGGCCAAGAATGGAGACCGCATTCTCTCGCTCGACCTTCTGCGCCCCGGCCGCAATCCCAAGGGACATGGGATGTTGACCAGCGCTGGGGAACAGTTAACAAGACAAAATACAAGCACGTCGTCCAGGACCCAGAGTGAAGGGGGTGCGATCGTCTCACGTCCGCACTGTTACCATTTCCTGGTATGGCAAAGCTTGGATTTCTTGGACTGGGTCTCATGGGCTATCCGATGGCGCGGAATCTGGCGCGAGCCGGCCATCAGTTGGCCGTTTGGTCGAACACCGCGAGCAAAGCGAAGCAGCTCGCCTCCGAAGAAAACGCCGTCGCCTGCGATACTCCCGCACAGGTGGCTGAGCAGGCCGATTATGTTTTCGCCTGCGTCGGCAACACGGAAATGTCTGAGCAGGTGATGACTGGCGCGAACGGCGTCATCGAGGGCGCGAAGCCTGGAACCGTCGTCGCCGATGCCAGTACGGTCTCGCCCACCGCTAGCCGCGGGATTGGCAAAAACCTATCCGCGAAAGGTATTCACTTTCTGGATGCGCCTTGCACCGGCTCCACGCCCGGCGCCATCAACGCAGCGCTCACTTTCATGATTGGCGGCGATCAGCGAGTGTTCGAGCGGACGAAGCCGTATCTGGAAGTGATGGGCAAGCAATTTTATTACTGCGGCGGCCCAGGGATGGGCCTGCAGGCCAAGCTCACGCAGAACCTGATTCTCGCTAACCTCATGCAAGCATTCAACGAAGGTCTAGTCCTAAGCACTAAGGCGGGCATCACGCCCGACTTGATGTTGGAGATCCTGAACAACAGCGCCGCCAAGTCGGGATTGATCGCCTTCAAAGCGCCTTTCGTTTTCCGGAGGGACTTCACAACCAACTTTTCCACAAAATGGATGCACAAGGACATCGGCTTGGCGCTCGGTTCGGCCCAGGAATTGGGTCTTCCCATGCCCATGACCAGCCTCACTGAACAGGTCTTTCAGGCTGCAATTGCAGAGGGTTACGGGGAAGATGACCTGTGTTCGACCATCCGGGTTATGGAGCGCTGGGCTGGCATAGAGGTGAAGGGAAAGTAGAAAAATACAAAAAACTGTTGCGTTCCGCAAAATCATATACTACTATTGGAATTAAGCCGGGGAGGCAACTCCCACCAAAGCGAGACTAACCTCATTAAAGACCCCTGAAGCAACCCTCTCCGGCGCCCGAAAGGGTCTGGGTCTTCAAAACAAACTTGAGTTTGGCGTTACAGGTTTGAAGTTACAGGTTTAACGTTATAATGGAGCGATTGAAGACGCTCACCCTCCTTGGGTCCACTGGGTCCATTGGTGTCAGCACCTTGGATGTAGTCGGACGGCATCCGGAACTGTATCGCGTTCGCGCCCTGGTCGCGGGCACGAACGTAGATCTGTTGGTCCAGCAAATTCAAAGGTTTCGGCCACAAATCGTGGTGACCGCAACTAACCACTCCCACGAGAATCTAATCGATAGGCTCCGGGATTCGGGATTGTCCCGCGAGGTGTGGCCCGATCTGAGCTGGGGCGCGAAAGCGCGGGTGGATGCCGCAATCGATTCCGAGGTGGATTTCGTGATGTCTGCCATCGTCGGCGTGGCTGGCCTGGAAGCCACCTATGAGGCGATCCGGCGAGGCAAACGTGTCGGTTTAGCGAATAAGGAGGTGCTCGTGGCCAGCGGCCAACTGGTGATCGAAGCCGCAAGAGAGTCTGGCACCGAGTTGATCCCTGTGGATAGCGAGCACAATGGCGCCCACCAGTGCCTGCGGGCCGGCAAGCGCAGTGAAGTAGCGAAGCTGATCCTAACGGCCTCTGGCGGCCCATTTCGCGAGACCCCGGCCGACAAATTAGCGGGCGTTACGCCCGCCGACGCCCTGAATCATCCGACCTGGAAAATGGGGCGGCGGATCACCATCGATTCGGCCACGCTCATGAACAAAGGCTTTGAGGTGATTGAGGCGTGCTGGTTGTTTGGCTTTTCTGCCGATGAGGTTGATGTTGTGATTCATCCTCAATCTTCGGTGCATGCCATGGTCGAATATACCGACGGAAGCGTAATCGCTCAGATCTCGGCCACCGACATGCGAATGCCAATTCAATATGCGCTCACCTATCCGGCGAGAGACCCGGCGCCAGTGCCGCGGATCGACTGGACGGAAGCGCGAAGCTGGACCTTCTCGAAGCCTGACCAGAAGAAATTTCCGGCGCTGCGGCTGGCCTATGAAGCGCTGCGAGCGGGCGGATCGGCTGCTTGCACACTAAACGCCGCCGACGAAATCGCGGTCGAGGCCTTTCTCGCGGGACAGATCTCCTTCCCTTCCATCCCCGCGGTAGTGGAAGAGACGCTCGACCGCGTACCGGTCCGCCAAGCCGCATCCGTCCAAGAGATACTGGACATTGATGAACAATCGCGTTCCACCGCTCGTATGATTGTGCGTGAACGCGCCGGGAACATTCCGCAACGGCGGCAGCCGGTTGGAGCCTAGATTTTTATGAGCTTCGTCATTTTGCAAAACCTTTGGTGGTTTCTAGTCATGATCGGGATCATGATCCTGATTCATGAGCTGGGTCATTATTGGGCGGCGCGATTCTTCGACGTCAAGGTGGACACCTTCAGCTTCGGATTCGGTCCTCGCCTGTTTGGCTTCAAGAAAGGCGAGACGGACTTTCGCTTTTCGGCCATTCTTCTGGGCGGTTACGTCAAGATGGCGGGCGAACAAGCCGGCGACGAACACTCGAATGATCCACGCAGCTTCTCGAACAAGCCCCGCTGGCAGCGCTGTGATCATTTTGTTTGCGGGCCCGGCTATGAACATCATTCTCGCGGTAGCCGTACTGACGGGGCTGTTCATGGTTCGCTTCCCCAAGATCCCCACCGCGCCGTCTCCGGAAATCGGCTACATCGTGCCCGATAGCGCCGCCTCTAAGGCCGGACTGCACGAAGGCGACCGTATCGTTCAAATCGGCGACACCACCAACCCGAACTGGGAAGACATCAATATGAAGGAAGTCGCCAGCGCCGAACATCCTTTGAGCGTATGGATTACCGGAATGGCGAGCGCAAGCTGGTTCCAGTGACTCCGGCGCTCGATCCGAAAACTGGCGCGGGATTTGCGGGTTGGGGCGAGCAGAGCGACATCGAGATCGCAAGCACGCTCGCCAACTCGCCCGCCGCGAAGGCTGGTTTACAAGCCGGGCGATATCATCCTCAGCGTCGATGGCCAAGCGATTCATTCCACTCCCAAGGTTCACGACATAATCAACAGCAACGGCGGCAAGCCGGTGGAAGTCGGGTACTCGCGAAACGGAAAATTGGCAACCGCGCAATCTTACTCCCACGACGTCGGAGACGGATGGCGCAAAGGAATGGATGATCGGTGTGCGTCTGGAGCCTCACGTCGTCTTTGTGAGCTTGCCGTTTCCGGAAGCGCTGGCTGAATCCGCGCGGCAAAACGCCAAGAACGCGACATTCATCTATTCGTTGCTTGCGCGGCATCGCCGAGCGGCGGATGTCTCCGAAGGCAATCGCGGGTCCCGTTCGCATCGTCCAGATGTCGGGTGAGGAAGCTCGCGAAGGACCCATGGCTTATTTCTGGCTCATGGCCGGTCTAAGCTTGAATCTCGCGGTGGTCAATCTGCTTCCTATTCCGATCCTGGATGGCGCCGCGATCTTCATGCTGATCGTGGAGATGTTCATGCGGCGCGATCTGAGCCTGCGCGTGAAGGAAACGGCATTCCGCCTGGGCTTCGTATTTCTGATGGCTGTAGTCGCGTTCGTGCTCTACAACGACATCTCTAAACTTGCCGGCTAGTTAACGCTCCGGCGCGAGCTGATTGGCCGTTACGAACACCGGCTGGATATCTACCGGGATACTTTCCAGTCCGCCGAGCGCCTTTTGCATATTCGGGCGGATCACGCCCAACTGCTCCAGCATCTGCTTCGCGTGCGCATAGTCCCCCGTGGCTTCGATCGTCAGCAGTTCGTGATCCAGATCGCGAACCGCTTCGTGGATCTTGCCGAAGTTCACTTCGAACGTGCCGTCGGGACGCGCGACGAATCCGCCTTTGTCGGTTAGATAGTTCACCTGCATCGCCATCCCCTTGCCGTGCGCGTCGTTCAAGCCAAAACGCAAGGTACGGAAGGTGGACGCGAGAAACGTAGTGTACAGCTGGCGCTCTTTGTCCGGGCCGCCTTCAATCAATTTCTTGTCGTAAAGATGTTGCAGCATGAACAGGCCTGTTACGTCCGCCTTAGCCTCTTCGATGGCGCTGTAAAGCTCCTTCAGCTCCTGGCGAGGGCTGGTGGCGCGGCCGCCGACGCTGATCTGATGCGGCCCAATTCCATGGCTCAGCTCGTGCGCCAGAATGTGCGTAAAGAACGCATCGAAGCTGAGATATTTCTGGCTGGCGGACGCGAGCACCCGCTTGGCGATAGGCTCCAAGGTCGAATGAAACTTGGCCTCCTGGACATTCTTCAGCATCACGCGCTTGCTGCCCTTGAGCGTCACCACGCGCTCGTCATTGGGCAGATTGTAAGCGGCGGTCTGGACACCATGCGCGGCATCGCCAGCGTCAAAAATCTCGTTGACCACGCGAATGGGAGAACTGGCTCCGAGCTTCGGATTCCGATACTTCGGGTCGATCGGGAGGTTGTTTTCCACTTCCTGCAAATGATCGGCGAAGAATTTCAGCTTGGCTGTTTCGGCCTCGTCGCGAAGATTGACGTAGACCTCGAACGAGGCCTTATAGCCGAAAATATCGTCGTTGTAGGTTTCATAGGGACCGATCGTGATGTCGATCGGGGCGTCCAAATCCATCCATGCGATGTCGCTTTCGTAATAATCAGTTGGAGCGGAACGCGGCCGCTCGCGTGGTCAGGAATTTTTTGAGCGTCGGGTTGTCCGTGAGCCCAGCCGCTTGCTCCAGCAGCTTCGCCGATTTCTCAAGATCCGCGCGATACTCCTGGCTGTAAGGGACGGCGTGCAGCTTGCGGTTTGCATCACGATGAATGACCGTGAAGAAGCCCTCGGCCTGCTCGCGCTCTGGCCTTGAAAGCGTCTTTACCCAAGCTTCGAACTCTTCGCGAGTCATGTCTTCGGGATAGAAATTAGCGCCGGGTAGCTTATGCGCCGGAACATCGGACAGAAACGCCGCATGGCCATCGATGTCGGACCAAGGCGATTTGTTTAGCCAGAAGTAATCGAACCGCGCCTTGCCCAACGGTGTCGTGTCCCGCCGCAGCTTGGCATACAGCGCATGGTTTCCGCTCCACAGTTGCGTGAGGAAAATGTCGTTCAGCACGCGCGCGGCTTCGATCAATTTCGGGAGCGCCTGACGATCGGCAGCGGAAAGTTTGGATACATCCACCCGTAGCTCCGTCGGCTTAAAGCGCGAGATCATTTTCTGGAGCTGAGGAAGATCGGGGATAGCGGCAGTGGCTGCAAGCATGGGAATGAGGAGCAATAATCTCTTCACTGTTCGCATCCTAGCATGGGTAACCGGCCTGCTAGATCGGCAGCATGTCGAGAGCCGCCTGCAACTCGCTGCGCGCATGCTGATCGCCCGTGCGCGCCGTCACTGCAATGCCTTTTTCATAAAGCTGACGTGCCTGTTCGACGTCGCCCATTTTCTCCAGTACCTGGCCGCCGTGAAAATAAGCCGCTGCGTAATTGGGATTGTGTTCCAGCAGCGCGCGGAACTCGGCTACCGCGTTTGCAAACTCGCCGGCTTTGACGAATTCCATCGCCAGGCCGTATCGCGCGAAGGCATCCGCCGGATTCTGAGAGACCATCGCTTGGAGAACTTCTATTCGGTTTGTAGGCATGTCCTACGTGCTACTATACCGGGCAATGGCGTGCCCGTATTTTTACCCCGTGGCGCGATTCGAAACCAGCCCTTGGAGCGTGCCGCCCCGGCTACCGCTGGGTGATGCTTTTTCGGGCGAGTGCCGCGCGCCTGGAAATTTCGCGCAGCCGGACGAAACACGGGCCCGGGAGATTTGCAATTTTGGCTATGGACGCGGCCGTTGCGAACAATTTCCGCCGGGATCCACTGCGGACGCAGTTCGCTTCCACGTCGCCAAAGACGCCGGCGAATTGATCGAGATCCAATACGTTTTCGAGAAGGACTGCTGGCCCGGCGAGCACGGGGTGCTTGAATACGTTCACACGAGTGTGAACGCGGCACGCATGAGTGCGTGCGCCACGATCTTACGCCGCCAAGCCGATGCCTTCCTAGAAAGCTACCTGCGAATGCGGAGCGAAACTTGACCCCGGAATTGCTCGGGCGTTTCGTTCGGGAATCCATCTCCGAGTATTCCGAATTCGCGCTACCCACCGACGCCAATACGCTCGGCAACGTCCTTGGTGGAAAGGTGATGCACTTAGTGGATCTGTCGGCCGCGCTGGCTGCAGTGCGGCATGCCCGCTGCCCCGTGGTCACCGCCTCCGTAGATCAAATGAGTTTCCTGCATCCGGTGCACATCGGAGAACTCATCGTGCTGCGTTCGAGCGTCAATCGCGTGTTTCGAACTTCCATGGAGGTCGGCGTGCGCGTGGAGGTGGAAAACTTGCTTACTGGACACATCCGGCATACGTCCTCCGCCTATCTGACGTTCGTCGCGATTGACAAGAGTGGAAAGCGCATCGCAATTCCGCCGGTGATCCCCGAAACCAAGGACGAGAAGCGCCGGTTTGTGGAAGCCGAGCAGCGCCGCGAGTATCGTTTGGCGATACGAGAAAAGGCTCTGCAAAAAATCGACTGAGGCGATCCGACTGACTGGACGTCAGTCGCCCGATTCCGCTTTGTACATGTACTTGATGTTCGGTTTGAAGATCAGCAGGTTGGGATGGCCTTCGCGGTTTACCTTCAGGCAGGTCTTGTCGTACCACTCGATCACGCCCTCGAGCGTCTCCCCGTCCTTCATGACAAATACCATCGGCGTCTTGGCCTGCATTTGTTTCATGTAATAAAAATTCTCGGCGTTAGTTTGATCCGGAGGAGCGACTTTCTTCTGGTGGTTGTTGGTGGGACGGCGATTCATTTGATCTTTCACTTCGTTCAACGACGGACGGATTAACTTACGGTTCCCGGACTCCACGGCACGCTCCATATTTCGAGTTGATCCATTCAGGCCCGATCATATAGAGAACAGGGGGCCGTTCGGAGGATTAGAACTTCAACTAAGAACATTGAACCATACTGCCCGAGCCTCTGCAATAAGAGGACGCAGCCGCGAGCCGCGGGTTTCACGCCGAGCGCGCAGCGCGTTACCCGGCCAACCCGCGCAGTTCGACCACGAACGCGTCGAGCGCGATGCTCTTCTGAATATTGCGGCGTACCAACTCCGACAACTCGTCGGCTCGCTGCACCGCGGTCCGGATCCAACGGAACGAAACGCGGCCCGCTAGCGCTTCCAACTCGCGGCGGATATCGGCATTGCGTATCTCGACATTGCGGACTTCCGGCCCCTCGGACAGCAGTAGCACATCCTCCAACAAAACGTAAAGAATCTTCAAGAGCGCATCCAATTTCTCCAGCTTGCGCGGCGCCATGGCTTCGGCATACTTCGCCCATTCGGCGAATGGCGCCCGGCCGGCGGCCACTTCGAGCAGCTTCAACATGGCCGTCCGGCGCTCGTCATAAACCTCGAGATCCATCGAAACCGCCAGCCCCGGGCTGCCCGCTGCGAGCGCAATCCTTCGCTCCACGTCCTCGAGAGCACGGGCGGCGGCGAAGGCCTTCATCTCTGCGTTCGACAATGGCGCCAGATGGAACGAAACAGCTCGGGAGCGGATGGTCGGCAATAGATCGTAAGGATTCTCGGCTGCCAGCAGCAGGACCAGATGGTCCGGCGGCTCTTCCAAAATCTTCAGCAGCGAGTTGGCCGCCTGTTCGTTGGCACGATCGATGTGGTCGATCAGGAAGACGCGGCGCGGGCCGTGCAAGGGCTTGAATTGCGCGCGCTCCTTGAGCAGTCGCATTTGCTCGATGGAAATCTGGCGTAATGGCCCGTCGGGTGGAAACGTCAGGAAGTCCGAATGCGTAGCAAATAGCAGCGGATCTTCGTTGCGCTTGTCGGCGGGCCATTTTTCACGCTCCGCGATCACTTCCGTGTTGGCCTCAAGACTGAGGTCGTCCTGTTCGATCTTCTCCGCGCCACCAATCAGGGCCGCCGCGAAACGCCGAGCCAGCGTGGCCTTCCCTACGCCTTCCGGACCATCCAGCAGAATGGTCTGGGGAATTCTCTCTTGCCGCGTCATTGCGAACAGAGTCTCGGCGAGCTTTGCGTTCCCGTGGAAGTTTTCGAATGACAACCCTCAGTGTGCCACATAAGGGTTCGTCTCCATGTGAGCTACAATCGCGATTGAAGGAACAAAAGCCACGGCATTGAAATCTGGGCAGCCGGTACGACTGGGAATTGATTTTGGCACCACTCGCACGGTGGTGGCGGCAGTGGATCGCGGGAATTATCCGCTCCTTTCGTTTGAAACTCCCGAGGGCGCGCATGCCGACTGGTTTCCATCGCTGGTCGCAGTGCGCGGGCTCGAGCGGCGGTACGGATGGCAAGCCTGGGCGTGCCAGCAGGATCCCGATTGGACTATCATCCGATCGATCAAACGCGTCCTCGAGGATGCGGGTCCTAACACAATTCTGGAGTTAGCCGATCAGCACGTGCCTCTGATTCAAGTGCTGCGGGAAATGGCCTCTGCGCTGCGAGCGCTGCTGCCGCCCGAGAAGCTGGAAGTGATGCTGGGCGTGCCCGCGAACGCCAACAGCAACCAGCGCTTTCTCACTGTGGAGGCCTTTCGATCGGCTGGATGCGACGTGATCGGCCTGTTAAACGAGCCCTCGGCCGCGAGCGTCGAATTCGGCCACAAGACCAAAATCAACGGCGTGATCCTGGTGTACGACTTGGGCGGTGGAACCTTCGACGCATCGCTGGTTGAAGTCGGCGAAAAAACTCACCGGCCGCTGGCGACCGAAAGCATCGCGACGTTGGGTGGCGACGATTTTGATGAAATCCTGGCCGAGCTGGCTACTACCAGCGACGAACGCCACTCCTTATCGCAGAGCGAACATTTTCGTCTGCTGGAAGAGTGCCGTGTTCGCAAAGAAGCGCTAAGTCCAAACACGCGGCGCATCGTGATCGATCTGGCCAACGTGCGCGAAGGCTGGGGCACAGTGACGGTTCCTGTCGCCGATTATTACGAACGCTGCCGGCCGCTGGTGGACGAGACCTTGCACGTGGTGGAGGATCTGCTCGACGCGCACGGCGGTGCGGAGGCCGGTGCTGGAATTAGCGCACTGTACGTCACGGGCGGAGGGAGCGAACTGCCGATCGTCAGCCGCGTTTTACGCGAACAATTCGGCAAACGCGTTCAGCGGTCGGTACACGCGCGATCGGCCACGGCGCTCGGGCTTGCCATTCAAGCCGATGCGCAAGCCGGGTACGTGCTGCGGGAGAAATTCACGCGCTATTTCGGTGTGTGGCGTGAAGGCGATGCGGGACAACGGATTGTCTTTGATCCGCTGTTCCAAAAGGGCGCCGCACTGCCGGGCCCCGGCGAACGGCCGCTCGAAATCAGGCGGGGCTACAATCCGGTGCACAACTTCGGCCATTTTCGCTATCTGGAATGCAGCCATTTGGACGACGAAGGCCAGCCGCGCGGCGACGTGACCGTATGGGATGAAATTCAATTTCCCTTCGATCCGGCTTTGCAGGATGCCGACAGCGCGACGGTGGAGCATTCGGCCGCCGTGCATTCGCAGGAGATCGAGGAGACGTACTCCATCGACGCAAGCGGCACTGTAACGATCACGATCGCGAACCTTTCGGCGAGTTATCAGCGGATCTATAGCTTAGGCCGTTGGGCCTCGAAGGATGCCCTGGTAACCCCGGCCAAGGCGCGCATGCGCCACGCGAAAAGGATGCAGGTCGAGGGCCGTCGCAGGTGAGGGAGCTGCTTGATTCAATCCGGCGGCACACGGTTTACGACCTGGCGCAGCCTTACTTCGTTGGCATGCCGCATTTCCCGACGCATCCGCCCTATCTATTCGGCCTGACGCGCAAACACGGCGACATGCTGCTCGAAGGCAACGTCAGCTCCTCGGCGGAGGCCATCGCGTTGGGCGGACACGTGGGCACGCACATCGATGCACTCTGCCACTTTTCTTGTAACGGGAAACTGCACGGCGGAATTCAAGCCGCGGCGGTGCAGAGTTCCTACGGCGGATTCAGCGAGCTCAGTGTCGACACCATCACGCCTATGCTTCGGCGCGGCGTATTACTGGACATCGCAGCCGAAATGAATAAAGACGCGCTGCCGGCTGATTTTGCGATTACACCGGATCATCTCGAGAAGGCTCTTACGACCGCGAAGACCTCTGTCGAACCGGGCGACATCGTTCTGCTTCGCACCGGTTGGGCGCGCTTTTTTCCCGACGCCGCGCGCTATGTCACCGGCGGGCAGGGCGGACATGCCGTGACTGGCCCAGGTCCTGAACTGGAAGCGGCACGTTGGTTGAGCGAGCGCGGTGTTTTCGCCGCGGGCTCCGATACCATTGCGTTTGAGAAAGTGCCGGCCACTAGCATGCCGGTACATGTGCATCTGCTGGTGGAGAGCGGTATCCACATTATCGAGGCACTGAATCTGGAAGAGCTGTCGCGCAACCGGATCTTCGAATTCGTGTTTGTGGCCGCGCCGCTCAAGATTCGAGGCGGCACCGGGTCGCCGATTCGTCCGATCGCACTGGCTTAATATTTATTGAGGAAGGCCGTCAACTCCGGCGCCAGCGTTTTGCGCGCGGAGATACAGAGGTCGATTCCCTCCAGCGTCTGCGCCAGGGCACGCGGCCCGCCGGTGTAATCCTTCACGCGATCGCGAAAGAAGGAGTCCAGTTCGTCGCGGCGCTGCTCGTCGCAAAAGCTCGTCCCCACCGTTGGGAGCGTGGCGGCATAGTCTTCGCCGACCTCGCGCGGGAGCCGCTTAAGCAGCGCGTCGAGATGCTGTTTTACGAACGTGAACGGAACGTCGCGAGTCTCCGCATAAGCCAAAGGACCGAACAACAGCGGATAGAAGGATTCGCGCAGATCGAAATCCTTGGAGAGCAGCAGATCCAGCGACGCAGCCGCCAACTGGGGGTCACGGAACGAGCCCAATGCGCTCAACAATAGCTCGCGCAACGTATGATCGCGCTCCTGAATGGCCGCCGTTCTTAGCAAATTGAACAGGTCACGGCCCCCGAATTGAGCAGCCACTTCGAGCAGCGGTCCCAACATCTCCGGACTGATGGTTTGCTTCTTGTTCAGCCAGCCACGCGCCAGCTTTCCGGCATCCTGGATCAGATCCTTCTGCTCTCCGACGCTGGCTACGAACGGAACCAGCTTCTGGCGAAGCAAGCGCGTATCGTCGCTATCGCCGGGCTTAGCCAGCCAGCCCAGCGCCGTCGCCCGCTCGCCAAATTCCTGGCGGATAAAGCGCGTTCCCTTGTCACGCAGATCGCCCGGCACGCTTTCGGTCTTCAACAGGCCGGCGATATTTGCCGCAGCCTGGACCACTTGCGGCGCGGGATCTTTGCTGAACTCCGGCACCAGCGCCAGCGCGACTCCCGCCGGGGTTTCGCCCGCGCCCACCAGCAGATCGACGTCACCAAGCACGCCAACACGTTCCGCCACGCTCAGGTGAGTGGCGCCATCAGCTAGCGCTTGCTTGAGGAGATCGCCCTGATATGCGACCTGATAATAGCCCGCCTCCCCGTCATTGGGTAGAAGCCACGATGGACAGGTCTGCGCCTCAGCCAGTTCCATGTCTGCCTTCGCCTCAGCCAGGACTGAGCACTGGTGATGCACTGCGCCGCCCGCTTCATACGCGACACAGATGGGAATCTCCCAGGTCTTTGGCTTGGCCTGCGATCCGATGGGTGACGTACGTTTCTGCGTCAGCTCCAATGCCGGTTTGGTCCCGCACTTCAGGGCCACCGAAACTTCGGGAACGCCGGGTTGATCCAAGAAGCTGTTGAACACGGAAGCGACGTCTTTACCCGTGACGCTTTTGATAGCCGCTTCGAAATCGCCTGCTGTGGCATTCCCCCAGGCATGCTGCTTGAGGTAGAGCTGCACTCCGGAACGAAATTTCTCTGGGCCGATCCAGCGCTCGAACATCTCGATCACCGCGGCGCCCTTTTCATAGGTAATATCGTCGAAGGCGTTCGCGATGTCGTCGTTGCTCTCGATCGGTTGCCGGACCGCACGTGCCGAAGCGAGCTCATCTGTACGCATTGCACCCACGCGCGCATTCACGGCCGCTATGTCCAAGTGCCATTCCGGCTGCCAATCACCGGGTATTTTGCGTTCCATCCAAGTGGCGAAGGCTTCGTTCAACCAAGTGTCGTTCCACCATGCCGTGGTCACCAGGTCGCCAAACCATTGGTGCGCCATTTCGTGCGCAACAGTGCCGGCTAGTTCGCGCTTGTGATTGATGGTCTCACGCGCTGGGTCCGCAAGCAGCGTGCTTTCCGCGTACGTGATCATTCCCGCGTTCTCCATGGCGAAATCGCTAATGGGCATGACCACCGAATCCAGCTTCTCGTACGGGAACGGAATACCGAAATACTTTTCCAGCAATTTCAGCAATTGAGGAATCGCAGTGACAGCGTAAGCAGCCTGCGCGCTCTTGCCGCGGGGAACGATCACTCGCACGGGCGTCGCGCCGGCGTGTCCCGCATCCACGGCGTCGAAAGGCCCCACCGCGAATGCCACCAGATAGCTCGGCAGCGGAGGCGAGGCTTTGAATTGCACCTTCTTCATGCCGTTTGGCTCGCCTGATTCCGATTGCACAGGCGTATTCGAAAGCGCCATGTCATCCTTCGGCACGTGCAGAGTCATTTGCCAAGGCACTTTAAAACCAGGCTCATCGAAACAGGGGAACGCGCGGCGAGCGTCGGTGGGTTCGAACTGGCTGTAGACGTACCAGTCGCGGTCTTCCTTCAACTGAAAGACTCCGGCGCTGCTGTTGCGGCTGATCTTGCCTTGATAGACAACGTGCAGAGCACCTTTGCCGGAAACCTCGCGATCGAAAGAGAAGCCCGTGAACTGATCGCCGCCCGACAGGATTTTCGCCGGCATCGCCGTGTTGCCTTCCGCGCGAAAATTCGCGTCGGCAATCGCGATACCAATTGCATTCAACCAAATAATCTTGGAGGGAGTCCGAACATCGACGTCAATATCGACGCTGCCATGGAACGTGTCGCGGTCAGGCACGATGGTCAAATCCACCGCGTAGCGCAAGGGCTGAACCGAGCCGTCGAGACGCAGCTTGGGCGGTTCCAGGGAGGGCGCGCCGAGAATTGGCAAAGCGGCAAAGATCAAAACATGTACGACAGAAATCTTCATAGGACTTAGGTACGAACTTCCACTGGGATTGGGGCGCGGGAGGCCAAGGCTCGGCTGCAGAGGAAGACGACCCCGAGCGCGCCAAGGTAGAGCAATGCACCTACGAGCACGGTGGCACGCAGTCCGATGTAAATTGCCAGACAAATGGCAGCTACCGAACCCAACACGCTGGCCGCTGCATTCAGTGCCCAGGCCCAGCGAACAGCCTGCGGGAATTGCTGCTCCAGCCGCGTGAGGCCGGTGGGGAACGGAATACCCATCAGAAAACCGGCCGGCGCAATCAGGCAGATTGTTGCAAGGGCTTTGACGGGAAGCGGCCATCCGGCTCCGAACTCGCTGATCGGAGACGCGACAAATGCCAACACGGTGACGGCGACGGCGATCCCGATCAGCAGGAAGTGCACTTCCAGATTGGGTATTAGACGGCGGCTATAATAACTGCCCAAGCCGCTCGAAAGGAGCATCGAAAAAATGATTACGGTAAGTGCATACGTGGGATGGCCTAGAAAGAGAATGAATTTTTGGATCAATGCGACTTGGATTAAAATGTAGCCCGCGCCAATGCAGACGAAGTAGAGCAGAAATAATCGCACGCCCGGTTCCGCCGGAAGCCGTGTGCCCAGCAGCAACGGTGGAAACGCCAGCACCACCGCAATTGCCAGCACACTGATTCCGAGCACCTCGAACAATAACGGCACGGCGCGATTGATTTTATAGTCGGCCGATTGCCCGCCTTCCTTCAAGAATTGCAAGATATCGCGGGGCTGAACCGTGTAAAAGAAAAACGGCCGGTCATCATCCACGGGCGCGATGTTGTAGCGATAGTTCCGCCAAAATACGGCTGGGTCCGGGCTCTTCAGAAGTTCGCCAAACGCGTTGGAAGGTACGTCACCCGGCACGTACAGCGAATGCAGCTTGGTCTGGCTCAACGCAGCTTTCACGCGGGTGACATCCGCATCCGACAACGGCTTGCGGAAGATGAGCACCGTATCCAGCGCTCCGAAAGCATCGATATTCTGCGCGCGATCGCGCAGCACCACCACGTGCTTCCAAGGTTCGGTCTCGTGAAGTTCTCCGAGCGCCGCAATGGCAAGCGAAAGCAACCGCAAAGATTCCCGCGGCGGCTCGAAACCCCAGCGAGTGAACACCATCAATCCGTCGTCAGTCAGGTGATTCAGATAGTCACGGAATGCGTCCGTCGTGTAGAGATTGTTTTCCGAAAGCGCGAACGCGCCAGCGGCAGTCGACGCCCACGTGTCCACCAAGGTCGCTTGCAGCACTTGATACTTCTCGGGACTGCGCCGTACAAAGCTGCGGCCATCTTCGACGAACAAGTGCACTTCGGGCCGAAAATAGAGGCGTCTGCTCAATTCCGGAAAGCGCTGCTGCATGATGGTGCGCGCGATGATCGGGTTGATCTCGACCGCGGTGACATCCTTGCTTCCGCCGGTTATGGCTCGCGCCACGTCCCAACCTCCGCCCGGACCAATCACCAGCGTCTTCGCGCCGGGCCGCAGCATGTAGGGAAATCCCGGGCCTTCATGCAGCAGATTGCCGCGCTCGGCCGCGGTCAAATGGTCCAGATCGAATCCGGGAATTCCAGTGGAAGCATCGGCGTCGATCACGATTTCCGGATCGTGCGTACCCTTCGGATTCACCAGTGCGATGCGGGAAATCGGGTTCCAGCGCACGAAAGCTTCCGGTTCAATGCGATGACCTTTGGCGTATCGGACGTCGATCAAGTGGCTCTTCCCGTTGAAGGCCATCAGCGCAACGAACCCCAGCGCCAGCATAACGGCGCCCGCGCGTCCACGCGGCGTGCCCGCAAGGTTGTACCAGATGGCCGCCGACACTGCGAAGAGAACCGAAACCGCAATTACCGTGTTGGGCCCGCCAAAGTAGTCTAGAAACGGAACCAGCAGCAGGCAACCGGCGGCCGCGCCGACCAGATCGAAGAAATACACGCGATCCACGCGCCGGATCGCTTCGCCCACGGCGATGGAAACCACCGCGCCCGAGAAAAAGAACGGAAGGGCGCCGGCAAAATAGACTCCCGCCAGCGTGAGGTTGCCGAACTCGCCGCTGCGCGTCAGAAGGTAGGCGAGCGAAGCCAGCACCGTCAGGCTGTTCAGGACCGCCAAAACGCCGAGTTGGTAAAAGATGTTTCCGCCGCGATCGGCCACCACGTAGGAAAACAGGCCGCCCGCGCCCAGTCCGAACAGGGCGATCGAGATCGCCAGAAACGCGAAGTGGTAATAGAAGACCACCGAGAAAATCCGCGTCAGCGCCAGCTCCAGAATCAACGTCGCAAGCGTGGTGAACGCGACGCCCAAATAGAGCTGCGGCCATTTTGTCTTGACGGATTCAGCAGATGAACTAATGCGAGGCAATACTTTAATGTTAAGGGATCGCGCAGGGATGTCGCAGGTAACGGCCACCGGCGGCGCATGAACGCTCGATTACACCGGTGACCGGTCCTTCTTCCCTAACGTTTGTGACGGAGGACGGGGCGGCGCGGTTGCGAGGTGTTCGCTTTATGTGATGGCCTTGTTACATCATGGCCACGGGCGGCGCCGGCTCATCCGGACTGCCGGCCTTGGAGAGCGGCAAACGCACCAGTAACACCGCCAAGCCAACGATCACCAGGCACCCGATCAAATACGAAGGTTCGTCGAAAATTTTAGGCAGAGGCCATTCCATAAACCGGAACGTGGCGATCACCAGGCCCATCAGCGCCTCGCCCGCGATCAGCCCGGACGCGATCAACACCCCCACGTTCTCGACGCGTGCCTGTTGCGCATCGTTAAATGCGGCCTGCTTGCGCCGGGTGTCGGTAATCCAGCGAAAAATGCCGCCCAAGAAAATCGCGAAAGTCGTGTTAATCGGAAGATACATGCCCACGGCGACGAGCATGGGGCTCTTCACCCGCGCCATGATCATTACCACGCCGAACAACGCTCCCACCACAACCAGGGGCCAGGGCATATCGCCGCCGACGATTCCCTGCGCGAGAGTGGCCATCAATCCGGCTTGCGGCGCCGAGAGCTTGGGATCGCCAAATCCAATGCCGCCGCTCTTGATATTGGCTGCCTGCAGGATGTACAGCGGCCAATACATGGCAGCGCTAGCGACCACCACCGCGATCAACTCGGCCATTTGAATTCGGCGCGGCGTCCCGCCCAGAATGTATCCCACTTTGAAATCCTGCAGTAGTTCGCCAGCCACGGCCGAAGAGACGCAGCCCACGGCAGCCACTCCCAGCACGACGGCCACGCCGCCCGGTCCCGAAACACCCAGCGAAACCATCAGTAGAGCGGCGATGATCAGCGTCGTCAGCGTCAATCCGGAAATCGGGTTGTTGGTGGATCCGATGGTGCCCACTAGATAGCCGGACACAGCAGCGAAGAAGAACGCGATGATCAGCATCACGATGGCCGCCACCACGCCGCCCAGCACCTGATGCGACAAATAAATATAGAGCGCGATCATGAAGCAGAACATCACCGCGATCAAACTGAAGACCACCTTGGAACTCATGTACTGCTCAGTGCGGCTGGTCTCTTGCGGTTCCTTACCCGCGCCCAGATCCGCCACCGCGCGCCGCAAGCCATCAAAAAGACCTTTCCGCATCCGGAACAAGGTATATGCAGCGCCGGTCATCATGCCGCCCACCGCGATGGGACGCACGATGTAACGCCACACGCCGTTGATCAATCCGATCCACGATCCGTCGTTGGAACCGGCCGGCAGGAACGATTGGAGTTGCGGACCCAGGAAAAATATCAGCATCGGCACCAGGAATCCCCAGGCCAGCACGCCGCCCGCGAAATTCAAGGACGCCAGTTCCGGCCCGATGATGTAGCCGACGCCGATGTAGGCGGGACTCACGGTGGGTCCCGAGGCCAGTGTGACGCCGCCGGCGGTCAGGGTTTGGCGCGTCGATCCCAATCGAACCACGCTCTTTCCGAGCTGGCCGACGCGAATGATAAAGTCCTTGTCGTTGGCAAAGAGCTGAATTTCGGCCAGGAATTGAATGAGCGCTCCCAGGCCCAGGTTGTAAAACAAGAACTTCGCAGCCTCGGCGCCGCGTCGCCCGGCCTTGTGAATTTCAGACGCAGCCACCGATTCGGGAAACGGCAGATCGGGATCTTCCACCATCACGCGCCGCACCAGCGAAACAAACAACACGCCGATGATGCTTCCCACCACCATCAGCGCCGTCGATTTCCAATAGGCGTCTTTCGGATTGAAGGAAGCCCATGCGCCCGAGATCAGGAACGCAGGCAGCGTAAAAATCGCGCCGGCCGCAACCGATTCCCCGATGGATCCCGCGGTTCGCGCAATGTTCTCTTCTAAGATGGACCCGTTCACTGTGCGCAGCACCGCCATCCCGATCACCGCCGCGGGGTACGTTGCGGCAATCGTGATGCCCGCGCGCAGACCCAGGTACGCGTTGGCCGCGCCCAGAATTACGGTCATCACAAGTCCCAGTAGAAGCGCGCGCAGCGTGAACTCGCGCATCTGCATGTTTTGCGGGACGAATGGGCGAAAAGGTTGTCGTTCCTTCATTGGTTCACAATCATAGCAGTTGATTGAATACGAAGGAGCTACTGCACCACTACCATGTACACGCTGTCTGGGCTGGAGTAGTTCCCAACCGTCAGCACGAGCGGGTCGAAAGGCGAAACCCACGCGTCCTCGGGCACCATGAATTGAATCTGCATCATGCCTGCAACCATACCTGGCGCCGGTCCCGCACTCACGACTGTCGCGGGCGTACCAGAGATCGTGACGGATACCGGAAGGTCGAACGCCGGATAGGGCGGCGATGCAAGAACGCCATCCTGGCTCGCGGGAGTGGTGGCTCCGCCACCGGTGGCGAACATAGACACTACCGATCCGAGTTTGGCGCCGTTCTTGGTAGTGTTCGTGGTCCCGTCCTGGTTCAGAATCGACCCGGGGCCGCCCCCGCTGCCATTCTGCGCGAAGATCGCAGGCGTCGCCGCTTGGACGGACACCGTGGTGGATGCCACGGTATATCCCTGATAGGTCACCTGGATCTTGCTGGTAGGGCCCGCCACGCCGAACGGAACGATGGCCATGATTTGATCGGAAGAAGTAGAGAGCACCGGCGCCGGCGTGCCATCGAACAAAACGCTGGTCCCGCCCACTGTCGTGGGGATGCGCTGATTGACGGCTACCGCGCTGGTCTGGGCGACGGGGCCGATATTGGCGCCAAAGATAGTCACCAGCTCGCCGGGAGATACCGGGCCTTCCAGAAGACTGGCGCTGTTGGTTACGGCGCTAATTAACCCGGTGCTGGAGACTGTGCTGCTACCGAGCACGCCGTAAACTTCCACGGTGTTCGAAAACGTCGGCACATAAACGCGGCCATTGGCTACGGTCGGCACCGCAAATTTCGCCAGCCTGCCTAAGGTGTCCCGGTTTCCGGCGGCGAGATCGCTATTCCACAATTCGTTGGATAAGTCCGTAGCATCCAAAGCATGCACCGTGCCTGGCACGCCCTGTTCATTCGGATTTCCCGTGGTCAGCCATACAACGCCGTTCTGGCTGCCATTCGCGGAAAGCGACAGGCCGCAGTACGTGGACGAGACGGTAGGACTAAATTGCGACAGGATGGTGGAATTGATCTGGTTGTTCACGATCTGGAACGCCTTCAACGTGCCGGCGGGATCGAACTCGTACACGATGGGATTGGCTTGGGGCCATAGCACCATAGTGAAGATGCCCCAGGCATTCACTTGCACGCTCTGGAGAGTGCTGGTGTTGTCGGGCGCAAGATGTCCTAGCGAGCCGGCCTGGATCAGATGGAGAAGTCCGGCTTTTCCACCCACCAGCAGGTAATTCGTGTTGGGTATAAAGATTGCGCCGGCTGAACCAAGGTCCTGATCGTGATCGTTCAGATCGCTCCATTCTGCAGGCGTATACCAATCCTTCAGCGAAAGGTCGGTCCCTGAAAGATGCAAAATCGATTCGCCGAAATTGGCTTGGCCATCCCAATCGCCGTTGCCCGTAGTGACATAGACGTCGCCCTTGCTATCGAAGGCCGGCCCTCGCCCGGATTGCCAAATCGCCGACTGGCTCCCATTCGGCGTGGTGTTGAAAACCGACTTCAATCGAAGCGAGCCGGGATCGTAAGCCATCAACCATCCGTGATAGTCGCCGGTGTCGGCGTGCGAACCAAAGCTGATGTACAACGTTCCGTTAGAAAGCATCAGGCCTGGCCGTTGTAATTGCCAGAAAGCATCGAACGGGACCGATCCGCCGGTGCTGCCCGCGCCATTGCCCTGCACGCTAGCCGAAATCAGCACCGGGACCGCGAAGTGTTCACGACCATTCGCCCTGATCAATTCATGGCCGTCCACCAGAGACAACGCGTGCAATCGAAATAGGGGGACGGTGGTTGTATCAGTTGGAAGCATGTCTGAAACGACGTAGAGCACCTGATTCACAGCGTCGATTACGGGCGTCCCCAGGATGCCAATTTCCGGAACGATATCGCCGAAGTTAAATAAACCGGATGGCACAATCGGGCCGAGATTTACTTGCCAGAGCGGCGTCGGCACTTGCGGCGTGTCGGCATTGAACGCATAGACGCTGTTATGTTGGGTGACCACATACAAGACGTTGTACTGTTTACCGGCGATGGCGACGCCCGGCACATACAGAGGCTGAGCATATACCTGTCCGTCAACGGCGAAGGTGCCGACTTTCCCGAAGTTGCTCCAATTGATGCCCGGCTGGAGAGCCGTCTCTTGCAAATTAGCGCCGGTCTGCTGCTGGTCGTAGTTCACGTTCAGCACGCTCACCTGCGCGTAGCGCGCAAGATGACGACGCTAAGAGCCAGTATGCTGAGCCGAACGAAATAGGAATGCCTTAGCAGAATTGTGCGATTGCCCCCGCTGAAACTTTACATAACCATAACACAGAAGTTGCGCACCTACCCAACTAAGCTGTGGATTGCCCGCAGCTTCGCCCAGAGCTCCGCCAATCTGTCCAATCGCAAGGCATTCGGGCCATCGGACAAGGCTCGCTCGGGCTCTTCGTGGACTTCAACAAAGATGCCATCCACGCCTGCCGCGACCGCCGCGCGGGCGAGCGTTGGAATGAACTGGGGCTGCCCGCCGGAAGCGTTGCCCAGGCCGCCGGGAATCTGGACGCTGTGCGTTGCGTCGAAAATCACCGGCCAGCCGAAGTCGCGCATGATCTGGAGACCTCGCATGTCCACCACCAGGTTGTTATAGCCGAATGAAGAGCCGCGTTCGGTAAGCAGAATATTGTTGTTCCCCGTGGATGCGACTTTATCCGCGGCGTGGCGAATATCGTGGGGCGAGACGAACTGGCCTTTCTTGATGTTCACGGCGCGGCCGGTGCGCCCGGCGGCGATGAGGAGATCGGTCTGGCGGCACAGAAAAGCTGGGATCTGGAGGATGTCAACCGCTTCAGCGGCCATTTCGGCTTGCGAAGGCTGATGGATGTCTGTGAGAACAGCGCATCCATCTTGCACAAGATCGCGCCTAAGATCGGCTAAAATTCGCAGGCCTTCCACTGGTCCCGGTCCGCGAAACGATTCGACGCTGCTGCGGTTGGCCTTGTCGAAGGATGCCTTGAAAATGAACGGGCCGGCGATTTTGCGAATCCCGGCCGCGAGAAAGCGAACGTGTTCCTCGCTTTCGATCACACAGGGACCGGCGATCAATGCCAGCGGCTGACCACGGCCAATAAGAGGCAGTGTGCTCAATCGGCGTGTGTGTACTGCTCGGACCGGGCGCGCTGAGCGGACTTGGGGCGGCTCTTGCGATGCTTGTGCGCCGCGGCGATAAAGGCGGAAAACAAGGGGTGCGGCTCCAGCGGCTTCGACTTAAACTCGGGATGGAACTGGCAGCCCAGAAACCAGGGATGATCCTCTATCTCGCAAATCTCGACATACACTGAATCCGGCGTCTGCCCGGCGATGCGGAGTCCGCCGGAGGTCAGAACCTGTTCGTATTCGCGATTGAATTCGTAGCGATGGCGATGGCGCTCGCTAATCTCGGCCTCGCCGTAGGCTTGGCGCGCGAAGCTGCCTTCGGCCAACAGGCACGGGTATGCGCCCAAACGCATGGTGCCGCCGAGCTCGTCTACACCCTTCAACTCACGCAGCTTGTAAATCACGCGGTCCGGCGCCGCGGGATCGAACTCCGTCGAATTGGCGTTCTCGAGGCCACAGACGTTGCGCGCAAACTCGATCACCATGGTCTGCATTCCAAGACAGATTCCGAAATACGGCACTTTGCTTTCGCGCGCGTAGCGAATGGCCGCGATCATGCCCTCCACGCCGCGCTTTCCGAATCCGCCCGGCACCAGGATTCCATCGTATTGCTCCAACTCGCTGCGCGCAATCGGGCCAGCGCATGTTGTCGGATTCAATCCAATGGATGTTCACCTTCAGCCGGTGCGCCAGCGCGCCGTGCAGCAGAGCTTCCTTCAGGCTCTTGTAGGAATCCTCATACTCGACGTACTTGCCGATGAGCCCGATGTCCACCTGATCCTCGGGATTTTGCATGCGCTCCAGCATTCCGGTCCAGCGGCTGAGATCGCGTTGCTTGGCGTCCATGCGCAGCAGCCGTAGGATGATTTCGTCCACGCCTTGCTCGGCGAACACCAGCGGCACCTCGTACACAGAATTCACATCGCTCGCGGTGATGACGGCTTCCACGTCCACGTCGCAGAACAGCGCGATCTTCTCCTTCATATCGTGCGGCAGAGCCCGCTCGGATCGGCACAACAGCACGTCCGGCTGGATACCCAGCGCGCGCAGCTCCTTCACACTGTGCTGCGTGGGCTTGGTTTTCAGCTCCTGCGCCGCCGCGATCCAGGGTACCAGCGTCACATGCACGAAGGCCGTATTGTCGCGGCCCATCTCATGCCGCAATTGACGGATCGCTTCGAGAAACGGCAGCGATTCGATGTCGCCCACCGTGCCGCCGATCTCGACGATCACCACGTCCACGTCCGCAGCCACTTTTCGCGCCGCCGCCTTGATCTCGTTGGTTACGTGCGGAATCACCTGCACTGTTTTTCCGAGATAGTCTCCGCGCCGCTCGCGATGGATGATTTGCTCGTAGATTCTGCCGGAGGTCAGATTGTTGCTCTGCGTTAGCTTGGCATGCGTGAACCGTTCATAGTGGCCTAGATCGAGGTCGGTCTCGGCGCCATCGTCGGTGACGAAGACCTCACCGTGCTGAAAAGGGCTCATCGTACCTGGATCGACGTTCAGGTACGGATCGAACTTCTGCAGAGACACGCGCAACCCGCGGCTTTCGAGCAAACAGCCAATGGACGCCGCGGCAATGCCTTTTCCAAGCGATGAAACAACGCCGCCCGTTACGAAAATGTATTTGGCCATGGACATTCCCCTCAGTGCATTTTATAAGACGGTTCAAAGAGCGCCGACACGCGTTCCAAATCTTCGGGCGTATCGACCCCTAGTGATTCGTACTCAGTTTCCACCACGCGGACGCGATGCCCATTCTCCAGCGCCCGCAATTGCTCCAGCCTCTCCATTCGCTCGAGGGGACCCACCGGAAGAGCCGAGTAGGCGAGCAGGAATTCGCGCCGGTAAACATACAACCCCAAATGTTTATAGTGAACCGCGCGGCCGTCATCGCGCGCAAAAGGACCCTCTCGCTCATAAGGAATGGCGCAGCGGGAGAAATAAATCGCGTCGCCGGCCAAGATTGGTTACGACCTTGACGACGTTCGGATCGTCGATCTCGCGCGGATCTTCGATGACCTTTTTGAGCGTGGCCATGGGAACATCGGGATCATCGAGCAGCGCCAACGTCGCGGCATCGATCGCGGTGGGATCAATCAACGGCTCGTCGCCCTGGATGTTGACGATCACCGATGCAGTGTCGCCCGATGCAGCTTCAGCTACACGATCGGTACCAGATAGATGATCGGCACGCGTCATCACAGCCGCCGCGCCAAAGGACCGCGCAGCTTTGTAGATGCGCTCGTCGTCGGTGGCGACGATCAGCTTGGAAAGATAGCGTGCCTGGCTCGCGCGTTCGTAAACGTGCTGGAGCATGGGCTTGCCGGCAATGGTTGCGAGGGATTTACCAGGGAAACGAGAGGAGGCAAACCGGGCGGGGATCACGCCCAGAATTCTCGTTGGCACAATCGATCATAGCATAGCCGAAGCTCCCCGGACATCCTCAAATCGAAGCTCTAAAGTCTCGCCCGGCGCAATGGAACGCCACTTCGCAAATAGGTCGGCTCTTCGGGCGCGTACCCTCGTCAGCTCTTCATCGGTGAGCGGACGCGGCGACGACAAGCCCGCCGATGCAGCATGAATCTCCGCCTGCCGGTTGAAATCTTCCGCACTCCACACGGCTCCGCTGGCGCGCTCGCCATCCAACGATCCGACGATGTACTCAACGGCGTGGGCTTCGCTGGGTATCGCGCCGCGCGCCTCCTGTCCCGTTGTCTCTTCGATGTCCCAGCCTTCGTCAACTAGCCCGTAGAATCCGCGCCGGAATCCGAGCGTCGATTCCACCGCGAAATGAGTCAGATCGTGGAGCGCGAAAAATGCGGCGTGGCGGTTCTCTTGCTTTTGCCACGTGAACGAGCCGTCCGCGCGGACGCATCGCAGCACACCTCCGCCGTCCGATCGTTTGGTGATTTGAATGAGAAGCACCGGCGGATTATTGGGCGACTGGTTGCTCGGTCTTCGCCTCGGGAACAGCCATCAATTTGCGCAGCAGCGCCGCGGTGCTCTCGTGAACATCGCGACGGGTGCCATCGAATCCGCCATTGCCCAGGAGGCCGTTGGCGGCATCCAGCGGCGTGCGGCCTTTCTTGTCTTTCGCGTCAAGCTTGGCCCCATGATCCACCAGGAATTGCACCACCTGATCCCAGCCTTTTTGCGCCGCGCCATGCAGCGCTGTCTCACCCTGATTGTCCGCCGTATTCACTTCCGCTCCCGCGTCAAGGCAAAGCTTCATGGACGCGATGGCTTCCGCTTCCGTCTTCTTGCGGCCGGTCGTGTCTTCTTCCTTCGTGCCCAGCCCGGCAGCGGCCATAAGAGGCGTCATGCCAAATTTGGTGGTTAGCTTCACATCGGCGCCTTTGGCTAGCAGCACTTTGACTACTTCGGTATCGCCGGCTTTGGCCGCGCGCAATAACGGCGTCGTGCCTGTGCCCAACATGGTGTCAGCGCCGCGATCGACCTTACTGCGATAGGGCTGCTGTTTCTTGAGTTGCGCATTTACGTTGGCTCCATGCGCCAGCAGCGCTTGGATCAGATCCAGGCTGGTGAGCTGGTTATTGAGCTCGCTTGGCCAAGGCAGGTTCGAATCCGGCAGGGTATGCATGTCCACCGCGGCGTACAAAGGCGTGCGGCCGGTCTCATCGGCGATGTTCTGATCAGCGCCCAGGTCGAGCAAGGACACCGCGACATCGTAATGGCTGTTGATGATTGCGAGCAGGATCGCGCTGAAGCCGTTCGGATTGGTGGCGTTGATGTCAGCGCCCGCCTTGATCAAAACGCGTGCGCACTCGACGCAGCCCTGCCGCGCGGCAAACAGCAGCGGCGTAAGCCCGCCCAATGGCATCCATTTATCCCGAGGCTCCTTGGTGATCTGGCGCTCCCAGTGCCATTCCACCTGGCGGGCGTTCACGTCGGCGCCATGCGCGATCAACTCCTGAGCCATCTCGGGATGCGATTCCGCCACCGCCCACATCAGCGGTGTTTGCTGCCGCCATTGCTCTTTCGCATTGACGTCCGCGCCGTGCGCGAGCAAAACCTTAGCCGCATCCACATTCCCGGTGCGCGCGACGGTCATTAGAGGGGTCTCGCCTTCCGTGGTTGCGCTGTTGGCATCCGCGCCCGCGTCCAAAAGCTTCGCGATTACCGGAGCACTGCCGTTCACGCAGGCCAGATACAACGGCGTGACGCCATAACGATTCGCGGCCTTCACGTTTGCGCCCGCCTTGATGAGACGATCTACCATGTCGCTGTCGTCTTGCCGGACGGCCCAATCGAGAGCCGTGGTGCCGTCAGGTTCCGCCGCATTTACGTCGGCGTGCTGTTTCAGAAGCGCGAGGGCTGCAACGCGGTCGCCATCTCGGACGGCGTCGCTCAATGAGCCGGCCCAGGCCGACGCACAGGCAAGCGCCAGTAGGATGCAAGCGCGCATGGCTTATATGTTGATCAGGTCGCCCGTGCTGTCGCCAAGGCTCTCCATCGGCATACCGCCCTTTTCGAGCAGCGTGAGCAGCAGGTTCGCGATCGGCGTGTGATCGTCGTAGCGCAGGTGACGTCCGCCTTGCAGCTTTCCGCAGGCTCCGCCGGCCACCAGATTCGGTAGCGGGAAATGATTGTGCAGATTGCTGTTGCTCATGTTGCTGCCGAACAGAATGATGGAATTGTCCAGCAGATTGCCGTCGCCATCCGGGGTGCTTTTCAACTTGCCAAGGAAGCGCGCGAAAAGCGTGGCGTGATAGTTCTGGATCTTCACCAGCTTCTCGATCTTCTCGGGCAGGTTCTGATGGTGCGACGTGGCGTGATGCCCGTCATGCACGCCCACCTGCGGATAGGTCTTGTTGCTTTCTTCGCGCGCCACCATGTAAGTGAACACTCGCGTGATGTTGGCCTGATACGCCAGCACCAGCATGTCGTACATGATGTTGATGTGCTCTTCGAAGTTGTAGGGAATGCCCACCGGTTCGATGGGCAACTCCAGCGACGAGCTGGCATCGAAATTCGCGCGCTGAATGCGGCGCTCGATCTCGCGCACGCTCTCCAGATAGTCGCTCAAAGTCGCCTGATCGCGCGGGCCCAGCTTCAACTTCAAGGCGCCAGCCTCGGCCGTGATCTCGTCCAGGATGCTACGGTCCTGCTGACTCCGTAACGCGCGTTCCGCCGCAGTCCCGCCCTGCCCAAACATCCGCTCGAACGCCTTGCGCGGATTGATTTCCATCGGCATCGGCGTGGTGTGCGTGCGCCACGACAGCGTGTTCATGTAAATACAGCCGTAGTCGCGATCGCATGCGCCCAGCAGTGCCGAGTGATCTTCCGTCGCCAGCTCAATGGATGGCAGAGGCGTGTCCTGCCCGATGTGCTGCGCCGCAATCTGATCTGCAGTGATTCCAGCGTAGGCGTCCACCCCTTGCGTGGGCTTAGGCCGCACCCCGCTCAGCCATGTTGTGGGACTCAGCGAATGCACCGCCGTGCTGTCGGCTGCGCGATTCCCGAGGCCGCTTACGATATTGAGGCGATCCCGATATGGCTCCAGCGGCTTCAGTATTGGAGAGAACTCGAAGCCCGTGCCCTCTGCAGCCGGCGTCCATTGATTCATGATGGCGCCGTGCGGGACGTACACAAATCCCATGCGGGGCGAACCGGCCGCCGCGGTCTTCTTGAGCAAGGTCTGCGCGGGCAGCATCGCGTCCAGGAATGGAAGCGCCAGAGTCACCCCGAGACCACGCAAAAAGGTCCGCCGTGGAAGGTGCGTCTTCGTGATGAACATGTTTATCTGCCCTCTTTATCAGACCGTCGGACGGCTGCCGAGGTTACCGCCGGACCGCTATCTTCCAGCGCCTTCTTCATTTCAAAGGGCTCGCTCTTGACGATCCCCTCGATCAGCGACGAAAAGCGGTAATCGCTCTTAGCCGCGCCCTGTACGATTCCGCGCACCACCGGCATATCATAGTACTCCAGCGGACGCCCCAGCGCGTACGTCAGCATCTTCTCGGTCAGGGTCCCGACGAAGTATTCCGGATGCTTGAGCAACGCCTCCCGCAGCCCTACCACGCCGGTGATTTTGGTCCCGTCCGCCAGTTGCCCGGATGAATCAATCGGTCCCGACGCGTCCTTGGTCCGATACTCGCCAACAGCATTGAAATTTTCGAGCGCGAACCCCAGCGGATCCAACACGGCATGGCAGGTAGAGCACGGAGCATTTTTGCGATGCTCCTCCAATAATTGACGGACCGAGAGAATCTTGCCGCCTTGCGCCTGATCCTTCAGCGCCGGCACGTTCGGGGGAGGGGCCGGCGGAGGCGTGCCCATCAGATTTTCCATGATCCACTTGCCGCGAATTACGGGCGAGGTCCGCGTCGGAACCGACGTCACGCTCAAGATGCTTCCCTGCCCCAGCAATCCGCGCCGGGCGTCATTCGTCAGCGTGACCTTGCGGAACCGGCTTCCGTAGACGTTGGGTATCCCGTACTGCTTCGCCAATCTTTGGTTGACGAACGTGTAGTTCGCCGTCAGCAGGTCCATCACATCACGGTCTTCCTTCACGATGCTCTCGAAGAACAGTTCGGTCTCGCGACCGAAGCTTTGCCGCAGATTATCGTCGAAATTCGGGAAAGTGGCCTCGTCCGGCGAGACGCTCTGCACATTGCGCAGGAACAGCCACTGCTCGGCGAAATTATTCACCAGCGCTTCGGCCTTGGGATCGGCCAGCATGCGGCGCACTTCGCGATCCAACACCGCCGGATCTTTCAGCTTGCCCTGTTCGGCCACACTCAAGAGTTCGTCGTCGGGAATGCTGCTCCACAGGAAAAACGACAGCCGCGACGCCAGATCCAGATCGCTGACATGGTAGACGCTTCCGGACGCCACGCGCGCCGGATCGGGCTCTGACCGGAACAGGAACTTGGGGCTCGCCAGGATCAGACGTAGCGAACTTTCGATGCCAGCTTCAAAGCTGCCTCCCTGATTGCGGCCGGACTGGTAAAAGCTCAGCAGCGTTTCCATGTCTGCATCTGTGACCGGCCTTCGATAGGCCCGCCGCGCCAGTTTCGACAAAATCTGCCTCGCGCAAGCCACTTCGTCCTTGGAACCCGGCGGAGCGTCCTTGGAATTCGCAGGCGTACATACGAAAATTCGCCGCCTGCTAGGCGTGTCCCCAGCACCCGAAGCGTTGAACGGCCCCGTCACCTGCACGTGATCGATCAACGGGATCCCGTTCATGTTCTGCAGATCCAGGTCGCGCGTGAAGGGCTCCAGCGGTTCGTCGGATTCCGCGGAATCCCTCCGCAAGAACGCCACCGCGACATCGTGCGGCCCCGCCTTCACATGCACTTTGGTCCTCAGCCGGGCATCCAAAGTGTCGCCCGCCAGCGCCAGATTGGTATCCACCAGCTTGAGATCTTCTGCACCGCCCACCGGCGCGAGAAACACCCGCTCGCCATCGATGCTGATTTCCAGCTGATGGGGAAACTCCATGCCCGTCAGATATCCGACGATGTTCCGCAGCAGGATCACGTTGAAATCGTAGTCGGCATCCAGGGGGAAATTGTGATGGATCAGGATTCCGCCGCGCGTGCCCAACGGCAACCCTTCGATGTGCTCATCCTGCGCCATGTCCGGCGGAACACGGTAGCTGGCGCTCACCGGCCCCGTCTTCTGATCACCCACCGCCAGCGCGCTCACTTCGCGCGAAGCCGCTAAATACGCTTCCAGCAGCGACGGCGACACGCGCAGCACTTCCGCAATATTGTCGAACCCGTTGCTTTCGTCATCGGCCGGCAAAAGGTCGGAGACATCCACCTTCAGCCCCAACAAATCCCGAACCGCGTTGGCATACTCAGTTCGATTCAGCCGATGCAGTGGCGCGCGCCCTGGATCCGGATGCGCCGCTTCCGCTTGGTCGAGTGAAGTCTGGAGCCACGTGATCAATCCGTCGATCGACGCCTGATCCGGCCTTGGCATGCCCTGTGGCGGCATCATACCGCCGCGCAGCTTGCGAACCACCTTCTCCCACGCATCGGCGTGCTCGCCGGCATGATCGATGTCCAGTTTGTCGAGCATCAGCCCCGCGGTCTTGGCTCGCTCGTTGTGGCAGGTGACGCAATACTGATTTATCAGTGCGTGCTGTGGAGAAGCCGGCGCTGCCGACGCGCACAATCCCGCCAGCAGCATCAAGCCGCTCGCGACCACTAGCCGCATGGGCAAACCACAGGGTTTATCCACCTACTCCCCCTTTGTCAGGTATATCGCACTTCCATGCCAAACGTCAACCACCAAGGCTTTTGTTTAGTATCGTTTCCGGCGATCATACCGTCACGATATGCGGCTTATGGATGTCGGCGGCGAGCCAATCCCGCGAATAGTCGCGTAAGCTGGTCGCCGAGGCGCTCAGCCAACACATCCAGCACCCCCAATGACAAGCAGCGGTGGCGTTTATTGCACGAACGGCAGCGGTAAGGCTGTAGGAGGAAGACTGCTAATAACAAATCCAGCCCCGTTCGACGCCTGGAAGGAACTGCACACTTCCAATGGCATTTCGGGCAGGCGACTTCGCGATAATGAAGATCAGCGAACATGTATTGGCCAGTTTGCGGCTTGCAGCTTGCAGACGGGTCAAACTCTAGAGCCGTTAGACGCAAACGAGCGGGAAATATTTCACGGAAGTTCTTCGCCCGCGAACATCGGCTCGGCCTTGAGATTTCAATGACGAAGTAACCGTCCGACTAACCGGCGGCCTTCCGGCGCGAAGGTCGCACCAATGATGAGATAGATTACGCCGAACGGCCCGAGTGTCGCGATCGCGCCGTAAATTGGATGCGAGGCGAACGGCAACAGCCGACCCGCGCTGCCAACCAGCACCGCCAGCGCCGCTGCGAGCCACAGCTTTGCGATGAAGCCGGAAACGGATGGTCCAGGTCCTAACCTTTGATGCAGCCCCCTGCGCAATAGAGCGAACTCCACCCATCCAGCGACACCCGCCGACGCGGTTAGTCCCGCGACGCCCCAGCGCGGATCGATCCCGATCCACAACGGCAACGGCTTCGCGCAAATGTACCCAAGAACCGTAGTGAGGGCCACGCGTAAAACGGCGAATCGCAACGGCGTGCGGGTATCGCGCAATGCGTAGTAGGCCGACGAATACAATCGCCCCATCGTAGACGCCAGCAATCCAACCGAGGATCCCGCCAGAATGCCCCAAACGTATAGGGCATCGGTGTGGGTGAAACGGCCGGTTTGCAACAGCGCGCCTGCGATGAGATCGCCGAACGCGAGAAACGCGGCAGCCGATGGAACGATGAAGAACGCGATGTGCCGCAAGCCCGAATCGATGCGCCCGCGCAGCGCAGTTTGAATTTCCTCCTGGCTCCCGATCGCGCTCGACATCACCGGCAGCTCGGCCGCAGAGACGGACATGCCAAAAAGACTGACCGGCAGCACATAAATAAGTTGTGCGTTGATCAATCCCGTCACCGCGCCCGTGGGCAGCAGGCTTGCCAGCAATGCGTCGATATACGCGCTGATCTGCACCACGCCGCGGCTGACAAATACCGGCGCGAAGTTCCGGATCACGGTGCGCACGTGTCCCGAATTCAAATCCAGCCGCATTCGCAAATGTCGGGCCAGCCGCAGCACCACCGGCAATTGAATGCCGAACTGCAGCGCACTGCCCAGCACCGATCCCCAGGCGAGATCCATCGCCAGGCGAGGCAGGGTGCTACGCCCGCCGAAGATCAGCAATGTCGCGATCATCGCCGCGCTCCACATCACCGGAGCGGCATAGGAAAGAAACAGCTTCCGATGGCTGTTGAGAATCCCCAGGCACCAGGCCGAAAAGACCAGCAAACCTGCGCCTGGAAAAAGAACCCGGACCAGCGAGATGGTGAGCTCTCGTTTGGCGCCCGAAAATCCCGGCGCGATGATGTCGATCAGCAACGGCGTCGCCAACACGCCGGCGAAACACAATACCGCGACGGCCAGCGCGAGCGTCGCGCCCACAGCACCCGCTACTTTGCCCGCCTCTTCTTCATCCCCCTCGGCAAGCAAGCGCGCATACACCGGAATGAACGATGCCGACAGCACGCCTTCGCCAAAAAGGTTTTGCAGAAAGTTTGGAATGCGGAACGCGGCATTGAACGCGTCCGCGGAATCGGACCTGAGCCCGAAGTAATGCGAGAACACTCGCAGCCGCACCAGACCGATGATGCGGCTGAGCAAAATGCCGGCGGCCACAAGAAACGCGAGCTTGCCGGTACTTTCTCGTTCACGGGCGGCCAAGCTGCTATTATCCACTGCTGGATAAACAGCTACCGGCGCCTTACCAATCCAGCTCTATCTCGTAATCGTCAGCGCCGGGCTCCGGGTCATCAATCTCAAAAACCAGCCGGTAGTTGTTTTTCTCGGATGGCGACTCCACGATCGACACTTGCCCGCGTCCCCGCAGCTTCCGGATGGCCGGCCTGACATCGGACCGAGCCGGCAGCGGCCGGAACGTCTCGGCATGTTCGGCAATGACACGCTCACCGTCCAGCGCTTCGGAAAAACTCGCGCCGCCTTGCACTGTCACTCGCACGCGGCCGTCCACCCTCCCGGTCCAGAGAAGCCCTCGACCGGTGGGCTCGGGAATCGGCCCCGCGTCCTTGCTGCCCGCGCGATTCCACACCAGAGTGAATGCATAGTCACTTGCTCCGGGTCCGGAATCGCGAATCGAAACCCGCGCCGTGTAGTGGTTGCTCTCGCGCGGCTGCTCGATCAGCCGGACCTCGCCGCGCCCGTCCAAAGCTTCCAGCCGGACCTCGGTATCGCGATCCGGCAGCGGCTTTGAAAACTTGAAATGTTCGTCCGCCACCGGCGGGCCGTGCTCCGAACCGCCTTGCTCCCCAGTGGACACGCAGGTATTCTTCTGGCATTCGATAACAGCGGCATGCACTACGCGCCCGGTCCATGAAACCTTGTCGGTCTTCGACGCGCCGCGATCGTACCCGTTGTTTGAGGTGTCCCAATACAGCGCGATTGAATAAAACGCGCTCCCCGGCTGCCGATCCTCGATCGCTACGGACAAGCTGTAGTGGTTTTCAATGTTGGGCTGATCGGTCACCTGCACCGATCCCCGCCCCTCCAGAACCTCCAGGCGCACGTTCTGCCCGGTGTCGGGCAGCGCATCGGAGAAGTGGAACTGCTGGCGCTGCACCGGATCGCCCTGCTGGATTTGCACCGCCAAATTCTTGCCCCGCAGATGCAGGATCGCGATGCCGTCCACCTGGCCCTGCCAAACAAACTGAGGCCCAGCGCCTTGGGCCACCGGGACAAGCGGAGCGGATAGGACGCAGAAGATCGGAAAAATCGGGCCAAGCAGTCGCACGGTGTTCTCTGGGCATTCTTATTGTAGCGGCATGCGCTACAATACAAAGATGTAACGCCGTCCGGTCCGCGGCGTCTAACCGTGTTCGTTGCGCGACCCTAATGGTTATAGCGACAGTTCCAACAGCTTTGCTTCTGGCAACATCCGCAGCCAATCAATTGGTGCGCGCGCTCTTTGACGACACCTTTGCCGGCGTTCATCATCTTGAATTTTTCGATTGGGCGTTGTTAGTTCCGTATTTCACAGTCCTGATCGTCCTCTCGTTTTACGGCTGCCACCGATTCGAGATGATACGAAAGTACTTCAAGCACCGCCGCGCTCAGGCGATTGAGCCGGCCGAGCGTTGGAGCCAGCTTCCACGCGTAACCATCCAGCTCCCTCTGTATAACGAGCGCTACGTGGTGGAGCGGCTGATCGAAGAAGTAAGCAAGATGGAGTACCCGCGTGAGCTGCTGCAGATCCAGGTGCTGGACGATTCCACCGACGATACGCACCCCTTTACCGAAGCGCTGGTGCGGGAATACCAAGCCGCTGGGCTGCCGATCGAATATCTGCACCGCGATAATCGCGCCGGATTCAAAGCGGGCGCGCTCCAGGCGGGAATGCAAACGGCGACCGGCGAGCTAATCGCGATTTTCGACGCCGATTTCATTCCGCCGCGCGATTTCCTGGCGCGCACAGTCCACTATTTCACCGATCCCGGCGTTGGCGTCGTGCAGACGCGCTGGAGCTATCTCAACCGGCATTTCAACCTGCTGACGGAAGTGGAAGCCATGCTGCTGGATGGCCATTTCGTGATCGAGCATGGCGCGCGCTTTGGCGGCGGCCTGTTCTTCAACTTCAATGGAACGGCCGGCGTTCTACGCGCGAAGATGATCGAGGACGCGGGCGGCTGGCAACACGATACGCTCACCGAAGATTCGGATTTAAGCTATCGCGCGCAGCTCAAAGGCTGGCGCTTCGTGTATGTTTCGGCTGTGGATTGCCCGTCTGAACTGCCGGTGGACACCTACGGGTTCCAGGTGCAGCAATCGCGTTGGGCCAAGGGGCTGACGCAAGTGGCCATCAAGCTACTCCCCAGGATTCTGCGGTCGAAAGAGCCCTGGCGAGTGAAACTGGAAGCCTTCTGCCACTTGACGCCCAACATTTCCTATCCTCTGATGCTGATCATGTCGGCTCTGATGCTGCCGGTAATGATCGTGCGGTTTTATATGGGCGTGTTCCAGATGCTGACCGTCGATCTGCCGCTGATCGTCGCGTCGTTCTGCTCCATTTGGGCGTTTTACCTGATGGCTCAGCGCGAACTGTATCCGCGGAATTGGAAGCGCGCGATCGTGCTGATGCCGGCCCTGATGGCCGCGGGCATTGCTCTGACGCTGATCAACACTAAGGCGGTCATCGAAGCGGTGCTAGGAATCAAGTCGGCCTTTGCGCGGACACCCAAATATGCCGTGGGCGACCGCAAAGTCAAGATTGAGAATGCGAGCTACCGGCGGCGCAGCGGCTGGTTGCCATATGCCGAGCTCGCTGTAGGCGGCTACTTCGCCTACATGGTTGCGTACGCCATCGAGACTTGGAATTTCCTGGCCGTTCCGTTCCTGCTGCTGTTTGTCGTGGGTTATTGGTGGGCCGGCTGCACGACGCTGTATCAGGAGTATCAAGACAAGCTCCAGTGGCAGCGCGAGCGAGAACTGGCGCTCGAAAAAGAAGTCGCCTAGCGCTTCGCTTTTCTCAACGTTGGACCGACACCTTCACCTGGCCGGTGGTCCAGCAGCATTGAAATCCTGAGCCGCCTTCGCCCGAATAATCGTTGGCCGTCACCAAAACTATATAGTCGCCGGGCTCGCTGAATGTCGCAGTGGTGGTGGCCGTGCCGCTGAATGGCGCCGGCACGTCGGAGCGCACCATTTTCCGAACCGCTGGCCGGTCAGTGCTAAACGCTACGCGGCCTGGCGCGCGATATGGAATCCACCGCAAAGTAACCGGGGCCATGTTCGGGAGCTTCGCGCCGGACGAGGAAGTGAACTTGGCGTCGTCGGAAACCCATACAGTCAACGGAAGCGGCTCTCCCACCTTGGCCCTGCGCTCGACCATAAGTCCTCGTGGACCTTGCACGGATGGGCCGTGCTCATCGAAACTCAGCACGGGCGGCGTATTTCCCACGGCCGCTTCTATGAAAGGCGAGATCTCCCATTCCGGTTTCAGGCTGGCCGGAATCACCGTAGATTTGCCATTGGCAACGATGGTCCAGGTGATCTTGTTGTCACCGAAGTCCGCCGGTACGTTCACGGTGAACAATCCCCAACCTCGCCCGGGCATGAAGTGCGTGGGCTGGCCTCGATCCGGTCCTCCCGGTTCCAGCGCGTTGTCGGGTCCCACTGGAATTTCCACTTCCTGTTTTCGGTTTCGGTTGTAGTAGCCCAGCAGGAAACTGAAACTTCCGTCCGGATTCTTGAACCAGCCTTCAAAAGCGCCGGTGATACTCGCACCCGAGTCTCGCGCGGGCTCGGGCAGGACCGTCGCCTGTCCAGAAGCCAGAACGGCGCTGGCCACGAACATCAGCATGAGGCGCATGTTCAGGCCGCGCCGCATGTTCAAGGACGATTCGACGCAGCGGCTTCGAGTTTCCGATCGTGTTTCGCGACCCAGGCGTTGTAGTCCTCGTCGCTGATGTAGGTAACGTTCATCCAGGCGTGCCCCATTTCGTCGACAGTCCGGTCGCCAAAACCGACCCATTGGTCCGGATCGGGATTGTTGGGATTAGTCCGGGTGTTGTCATACCAGGCCGTGACATGAATCGTGGTGCCCTTGGGGAACGCCGGCGCGGCATCGTCCGCGTAGATGTAGTTGACCATCCAGTTGAAGTTGAAATTCCCGACGTAACTCACCATCTGCGCGGTTCCGTCCGGCAGGATCGCCTCCACCGCCATGGCCTTGCCCCGCAGATGCATATGCGGCTGGAAATTTTCGAGGATGGCGGCGTGCTTCAACACGGTGTAGTTGTCCGATGCGATGACCGAGTTGGGCGGGATGTCGATATTCCTGCCGGATCTGGTTTGAGACCCGTTAGACGATTCGAATCCCCGCACTGCTTGGAAGCCCGTCAAATAGGTCCGGTACTTGGGCTCCTGGCCCTTCGGATAAAGCCAGATCCCCAGTTCGACGTTGTCCCGAATCTCCTCGCCCACGGCGTGAATATGGACGTCCCAGGAAATCTGCGCTCCGGGGAGCAGCAGTTTGCCGGTGTTGGGACGGTACAGGTCATAACCTTTGCCGACGGCCCATTCCATCAGCAGGCCCCGTCCACCCAAGTCCGGCGCTCGCACCGGGTACCGCGCTTTCGGGATCATCCTGCACCAGAGTAGGCGACGGCGTGATGCGTAATTCTGCGGCCCGCGGCCGTTCCTGGGCGCATTTCAACCGCGCGCACCCAACGCGGCTCGGTGATGGGAATGCTGGAAACTGGACGCCACCACACGTCCTGGTGGTGCGCAGCCATGGTGTATGGATCGGACTTGATCACTAAGTCGGGCTGGCCCAGTTCCTTGGTTGCTTTCCACTCGTTCGGTGCCGGCCACTGTTTGGGAGCGGGCATGTCCTTAATATCGCCCTGCGGCGCGCCCGAATCCACCCACCGCACGATGGTCGAGATCTGGTCGGCGGTGAGCGACATGTCGTTCTTGAACTTTTGCACTCCAACCGACGGGTCAATGTGCCAGGGCGGCATCTGGCGAAGAATTACGCGTTGCCGGATGGACTTGGCCCAGGGGCGCGTCTCTTCGTAGGTCACCAGCGACATGGGCGCCATGGAGCCCGCATGATGGCATTCCTGGCAACGCTCCTGCAGGATCGGGGCAACATCTTTGGAAAAGGTCACGGGCGCGGCGTGCGTGAGCACGGCACCAAATCCGAGCGTGCTAATGGCAACAACGCGCAGTGGGAACGCCGTCATGGTCGACAGTCTACCGGCCCGAAGGCACGGTGTCAAAGGGGGCCGTCACCGGGCAAGGCGAAATTCGCCGCTCGCGCATCATTGACGAACATTTTCACTGTCTCGAGCGAATACTCGCTGAGATCGCGGCCCAGGAGCGGGAGCTTCTTCAGCAGATCGTGCGTGACGGTGATGATATGGCAGCCGATGGCGTCGGCCTGGACGATGTTGAACAACTCGCGCGGGCTGGCCCAGATCAACTCGATTTGGGGATAAGCCCGAATGCGCGCGAGAGCTCCGCAAAGGATGGGCAAAGGATCGCGACCGGTATCGGCAACGCGGCCGGCGAAGATTGAGATGCAACTCGGGGGTCCCTGGCGCAGGGCCGGAACCACAGCGTCCACTTGTTCGAGCGTCATCAGCGCGGTGACGTTGAGTTTCACGCCCTGCTCGGCCAATCGCTTGACCAGCGCCGCCGTCGAGCGGCCGCCCGTATCTGTGATGGGGATCTTCACGTAGACGTTCTCGCCCCAGGAGGCGATACGCAGAGCTTGCTGTTCCATCTCATCGAAGTCGTCCGAGAGCACCTCGAAAGAAAACGGCCGGTCTGGAATCGAGTGGGCAAGAGACTTGCCGAACGCCTCGTAATCGGTAATGCCCGCCTGGCGCATCAGCGTGGGATTGGTAGTAAACCCCCGGATCCAGGGATTGTCGGCGAGCTCCAGGATAGAAGCCCGGTCGGCGCCATCGGCGAAGATCTTTACGCGGAACGAAGTGATATCAGGCATAGCGCTTTTCGGTCTGACGGCCCGGGCGACTAGCTCGCAAAATCCATTGCGCGGCTTCACGCAGCGAGCGGACTTGCACGAACGGCCCGTCTGGCCGCCGTTCAGCGTAGCCGTAGTCGATAAAGATGGTGTGACAACCGGCGCGGTGGCCGGCTTCGATGTCGCGCCAGCGATCCCCGACGATGTAGCTGGATTCAAGATCGATGTCCCAGACTCGGGCGGCTTCGAGCAGCAGGCCGGGCTGCGGTTTGCGGCAGGTACAGCGCGCTGAGTCGTCGTGCGGGCACAGGCCGACGCCGTCCAGTTGCAGGTAACGCTGCAAGTGACGATTCATTTCATGGACCCGTTCAGCGGTCACAAGGCCACGCGCGATATCGGGCTGATTGGTGATCAGGATCAATGCGAATCCGGCCTCGCGTAGTTGGTTGCAACCTTCGCGAACTCCGGGCAGCAGCCGCAGGTCCGAGAGTGTCGCGGGCGGATACGGTTTGCCCTGTCGCAGGACAGTGCGATTCACCACGCCATCGCGATCTAGAAAAACAGCCCGGCGCACGGTTATATCCTTCCCAGACGGGAGTCGGCGGCCAGAGCGTGCAGCGAGACGCACAGAGCTTGGCGCGTGTTGCGCTTTGAAGCCCAACCCAGAGCGCGAATTCGGTCGATGTTCAGGCGAACCACCGGCACGTCGCCTTTCCAGCCGCGATCGCCACCGGTGTATTCGATCCGGACTTGATCGGCGGCCAGACCCGCGATTTCGATCGCCAGCTCGGCGATTTCGGTGACCGTGATGTAGTCGCCGGTGGCAACGTTATAGACTTCGAAATTCTTGTCTGAAGCGCGGTGCGCAAGCAACACGGCATCGATCACGTCGTCAACATGGATATAGGATTTGCTCTGCTGGCCGTCTCCGAGAATGCGCAACTGATCGGGCTGGGTGCGCAAGCGGCGAATGAAATCGAACCCGACGCCGTGAGTTTGCCGGGCGCCCACCACATTGCCGAAGCGAAACGCGCAGGCCCGCAGATCGAACATCGCGCAGTAGGAGGCAATCAGCGCTTCTCCGGCTAGCTTGCTCGCGCCGTAGGTAGAGACGGGGATCAGCGGACCGAAATCCTCGTGCGCCTCGAAATCCTTGAGATCGCCATAAACGCCACTTCCCGAGGCGTAGAGCAGATGCGGCGTGCGGCTGCGGCGCATCGCTTCGACGATTTGCTGTGTGAGCAAAGTGCCCTCGCGAAAATCGATATCCGGTTCCACCGCGGCGCGCGCGATGTCGGGATTGGAAGCCAGGTGAATAACAGTATCGTGGCCATCCATGCAGCGTTCGAGCGCGGCCAGGTCCTTGAGATCGCCGTGGATCACGCGCAGCCGCCGGTCCTGTTCGTGATGCGCGTAGTGCCACTCGCGGCCGCTCGAGAAGTTGTCGTAGATGGTGACGGCTTCGGTGGCTGGGTCGCACAGTAGGCGATCGGTAAAGTGGCTGCCAATGAAACCAGCGCCACCCGCGATGAAGTACCGGCCGGCAGTCGTCGGCACACTCATTTAACGGACTCCCATTTCGTCGCTGCGCGCTGCAACAGCGGATGACTCACCAGCAAGTGCCACAGCACGGCGCAGAGTCCCTCGGTGTGCGGCGTGATGCGATCAGGAGCGAGCCCTGGAATCACGATGCACTCTTCCGATACCTGGCGTGTGAATCCGCCGTTTGATCCCACGATGCCGAAGATGTGAGCGCCCGCCAAGGATGCGGCTTCCAGCGCCCGAACAATGTTTACCGAAATGTTTTTCTCGCGGCTGCCACCGCCCACTGAGAAGACCAGCACGCCGTCGCTCGCGCCAATCCGCGAACCCTTGAGCCAACCGGCGAAGCAGGAGTCCCAGCCTTCGTCATTGGCCCTGGCGGTGAGCTCAGCGACGTTGTCGGTGGGCGCGTAGGCTTCAAAATCGCACAGCTTGCGAAAGTCGTTGACCGCGTGGCCGGCGTGTCCGGCGGATCCGCCTACTCCCAGGATGAAGAGGCGCCCGCCCAGCTCGCGAACACGCGCGAGTCCCAGAGCCATTCGCTCGATGGCGGCAACGTCGACGCTCCGAAGGATCTCAACCGACTCCGCGATAAATTCAGCGGCGAAGCCGGTAGCCGGAACACCCAGAAGTGGAACAGCGGGTTGTTTGAGCGCTTCCTGAAGCCCTGCAAGACTGGTCAAAGCACACCTACTCCTAGCTATTTCACTTCGACAGAATGCGGAGTCAGCTTTAATCTGGAGAGGGCCAACCGGAATATCCTCCGGAAAGTCCAGACCGTAGAAGACCATCGCTGGAGGGTAGTTTCGCCTATGCGCTCGCCATAAGGAATGAAAACTTCGTGGATGCGGAAGCCCTGGAGCGCCGGCTTGAGCAGCAATTCGACGGGCAGCGCGGGGCCGTTCGGGTCGATTTCCACTTGCCGGATTACCCGGTGGCTGTAGGCGCGCATGCCGGAGTGCAGGTCAGTCGACTTGACGCCAACCAGCAGCCAGCCGGAAAAGGCGAACAGCCAGTTGGCGAGATAGTTGGCCAAGGGCATGCTCTCAGGCCGATGTTCCAAACGGGAGGCATTCACCAGATCATATTGACCGGAGAGGACCATGTCGGCCAAAACGGGAATTTCGGAGGCTGGATATGTGCCATCGCAGTCCAGAGTAACAACGACGTCGCCAATGGATTCGTTGAGCACGCGCGCCATCGCGCGGCCGTAGCCCTGCGGCGGGAATTGCCTTATGACCCGCGCACCGAAGCTGGCGGCGATGGTTGGCGTGGCATCGCGGCTGCTATCGACAATGACAATTTCATGCGGGCGGGAGCCGAGCGCGCCTCGAATGTCCTCGATTACCTTGGCGACGGCCCTTTGCTCGTTCATCGTAATCATCGCGACTGAGATCATGTGTCCGTTTCGTCCCTGTTCGTTATTTCGGATTTCCAGGGAGTTTCGATAGGCAGGGCGGCAACCGGTCGCCACGCACCGCCACGATATTGGCGTACTTCCTGCCAGGATGCCGCTCGATGAACTCTTTCTTATCGGTCAAGAGGGCCAAGCGGCCTTTAGGGGTCAACTCATATAAGCGCAGCCCCGCTTCTTCTAATTCAACGAGTAGATCCTCCGGCGACGTGCCTGCGCTGCGGAGACCGAACGGCCAAAATTCTGTGAGCAGAATCAGGTTCTCGGAGCGCTGGATGGTCTGTCTCATCCCTCGCAGTACGTGCCCTTCAAAACCCTGCACGTCGATTTTGATCAGGTCCACACGCTCCACGCCGCACTCCTCCAACAGGGCGTCGACGGTCGAAACCTCGACTTCATAGGAGCTATCGCACAGATCGTTCGCGTAGAGACGGTTATCACCGCGGTTTTCCGGATTGATATACAGCCGGAGGACGCCGCTTTCCCCCGCCGCTGCTTTTTGGATACATACGGCATTGTGGGCGCCGTTCGCAGCCACGTTCTGTTGCAGGTAGCGGAAGTTCTCAGGATCGGGCTCCAAGGCGATGATCCGGCCCTGTTCGCCGATTCTCGAACTCGCGAGCGCCGTGTAGTAACCAATGTTGGCGCCAATGTCGAGGAACGTCATGCCGGGCTGGCAGGCAGCACAAAAGAACGCCGTTTCGTCTCTTTCGTAGACACCGAACGTAATCGCCCCCGACACCACCGCATCCTTCTGATTCAGCACGATCACCGCGCCATTCCGCTTCAGCCTCGCGGGGATGCACCGGCGGATCGCCGCGTTGGCCATGGCTTTCAGCGGCTTGGGGCGAAGCACGAAGGTGTAGACAAACTCAGCGACGCTCATCGCCACATAGGTTTAATCGGTTGTTTGCCCGAATCACAGCAGTCCGGGAACCTTAGAGGCATCTAAAGATCCATATTCGCCATTCCGATAGTTAGCCTGTGAAGCTCAGCGAAGCGGTCTCGGCTGAAGTCCCAGTTTCGGCGACCGTCGCCTCGCCGCCCGCAAGCCGCCACTGGCCTGGTTTGCTCCGTCCTTCGATGACGGACCTGTTCTTCCTGACGCTGCTGTTCTGGCTCTTCATGGCAGACCCGGCTGGTTGGGACCGGCTGCTTTGGGATGGCGATACCGCGATGCACATTCGCACGGGCGACTTCATCCTGGATCACGGCTACGTACCCACTACCGATCCTTTTTCCTTCACCCGGCCCGGCGCGCCCTGGGTTGCTCTCCAATGGCTGACCGGGGTGACGTTTGCCTGGCTCAATCGAGCTTTCGGATTGAAGGGAGTCGTGCTGTTGTGCGGCGTGGTCATCGCGCTTTACCTCACCGTGCTGGCACGCGACATGGTGCTGCGGGGGGTGAACGGATTAATCGCCCTACTGCTGGTAATGCTCGGCTCTAGCGCGTCGATGATCCATTTCCACGCGCGCCCACATCTGTTCACGCTGCTCTTTCTAGTGCTGGCGAATTTTCTGATTGCGCGGGATCGGGAGCAGCCAACCTGGCGCATCTGGCTTCTAGCGCCGCTGATGGTTGTCTGGGTGAACATGCATTCCGGATTCCCTGCGCTTCTCGCGGTCCTGGGTATTCTCGTCGCCGGCTGCGCTCTATCGCGCGATTGGCGCGGGACCAAGCGATACGGTGGCGTTTTAGCCGCGTGCGCCGCAGCAACCCTGATCAATCCCAACGGCATCGGGCTTCACCTGGATATCGCGAAATTCTTGAATAGCTCTTGGGCCATGGCGAACATCAGCGAATACCAATCGCCAGTATTTCGTACGGAAAGCGTGTATTGCTACATGGGCCTCCTGTTTCTGGCCCTGATGGCCTGTGGCCGGCATTTCGTTCGCCGGGAGTGGACGGAGTGTCTGTGGATCCTGTTCTTCGCCGACCGGGTCCCTGGTCTCGGCGAGACATATTCCGCTTTTCATCGCGATGACTCTGCCGCTGGTGGGCCTCGCTTTGAACGAATGGTGGGTTAATTTTACCCGTGGCAAGCCGCGCACTTCGATCACCGGTGTGCTGGCGGAGATGTCGGAAAAGGTAACCGGCAATCTTCAAGCCTGTGAGCATCTGGACGGCGGTGATCGTCGTGGGAGTGGTGCTGTTCACAAGTCCGAAGAACTGGCCCACCGACCTTTCCGCAAAATTCTTCCCGGTCCAGGTGGTACACGATTCAGAGGACCAGTTAGCGGCCGCACGCGTCTTCACCACCGACCAGTGGGGCGATTATCTACTCTGGGCCGGATATCCGCGGCAAAAAGTGTTCATAGATGGCCGAAGCGATCTCTACGGCGAGGCGATCGGCCGCGATTACCTGACCATTCTCGAAGCACGCCCGGGCTGGCGCGAAGCGATGGCGAGATACCACGTGAACATGGTCCTGGTTCCCCCCGATACTCCGCTCATCGAACTGCTCTCCTTCAATCCGGATTGGCATGTTCTGCATCGCGATAAACAAGCCGTGCTGCTCACGATGCAGCCGTGACGGAAGCAATACAGTCCGCGGTGGAAACACCGAGCGCGTCGCTGCTCGCACTCTCAAGTGCGGTCCCCGCCAATATGGATACGACCGGCGTCCTGGAACTCGCCGTCGTCATTCCCACCTACAACGAGGAATCGAACATTACCGGCATCGTGGATCGTCTTGAGCGGGTATTGGCCGGAACTTCCCATGAAATCATCTTCGTTGACGATGATTCTCCCGACGGAACCTCCGAAGCAGTGCGAAGCATCGCGCTCGAGCGCCGCAATGTTCGGCTGATCCGCCGCATCGGCCGCCGCGGCTTGGCCTCGGCGTGTCTGGAGGGCATGATGTCTACCGCCGCGCCCTATGTTGCCGTAATGGATGGCGACCTCCAGCACGACGAATCGATTCTACCCAAAATGCTGCTTCAGGCCCGTGAGGGCCAATTGGACCTGGTGATCGCCAGCCGTCACGCCGACGGCGCCAGCATGGGCCAATTCGCGGCACAGCGCGTCCTGTTGAGCAATTTAGGGCTCAAACTTAGCCGCCTGGTCCTGCACACCACCGTAAGCGATCCGATGAGCGGGTTCTTTCTGGCGGACCGGCGCTTCATCGAAGGCAGCATTTATCGCACTTCCGGAATCGGCTTCAAGCTGCTGGTGGACTTGCTCGCCTCGGCGCCAAGGCCGGTCAGGTTGGCCGAGGTTCCGTATACTTTCCGACCGCGCGAAGCTGGCCAGAGCAAGCTGGACCTCATGGTCAGCTTCGAATATCTCTACCTGGTGCTCGACAAGCTGACGGGCGGGCTGATTCCACCGCGCTTCGCGATGTTCACCGTGGTGGGCGCCGCCGGCGTGGTCCTATATCTTACGGCGCTCGAGTTGTTGTATTTGAACGGGCACGCTTCGTTTCAGACCTCGCAGATCGCCGCCACTCTGCTGGCCATGACCGCGAATTTTCTGCTCAACAATCTGTTTACCTACCGGGATGCGCGCTTACGAGGCAGCCGCCTCGTCACCGGCCTGCTCACATTCTATGCCGCTTGTTCCGTCGGTTCGGCTATCAATCTGAGCGTCTCGGCCGAACTGCTGCGGCATGGCCTACCGTGGATTGTGTCGGGACTGGCTGGACTCGCGATCAGTTCGGTCTGGAACTACGGTGTTACTAGTGTGACTACCTGGCGCGCGCGGCGCCGCCGCCATCGATAGGTCTTCACCGGCACTGGATAACCTCGCCAACGCCGCCAAGCTGCGCGTCGCGGCCGAGCCCTCGCTCCACGGTGCGCGAGTGGACCGAAACAGTTTCGCTCGATACTCCAACACCAACGCGATCATCCGCAGCCCCAGCCGGACTGTTTTCCGCATATCCCCGGTGACCGACGACACGCCCACGCGAGTTCGGTAGTTCACCGGAATCTCGACGAAGGGAATTTCGTGAGCGATCACTTCGAGAAGCAGCTGCGGACCAAAGTGAGAGCCCCCAATCGTCAGATGCGGCCGGATGAGTTCCAGCGCCTCGCGCCGGAACAACCGCAATGTGCAGCCCATGTCGGTGAGGAGAGTGGTGTTGAAGAGGAATTCGGTCATCTTGGCGACCGCGAAATTTCCCCATCGGAGGAACCACCCCATGTTCGCCCCGGCCCAGATGAATTCTCGCGTGGTGCGTGTTCCAAACACGGCCGGAACATCGTCGGAATACGCCAGCAGCTTGATCAGGTCGTGCGCGCTGAAGGTGCCATCCGGTTCTGATAGGACAATCAGATCCGCGCTGCACTCGTCGATACCGCGCAGCAGCGCATGGCCGTATCCTTGGCGCGACTCAAAAATCTCGCGCGCTCCCGTCCCGGCGACTTCTTCGGACGTTCCCGGAGCTGCGTTGTTGTTAACAACGATAACTTCATCCGCGAGCCCGGTGGCGAAATAATCCAAAGTGGCTGAACGGATGGAATCCTTTTCATTGAAGGTCGGAAAAATGACCGCGACTGTCTTCCCGCGCCACATGTCTACGACCGTTCAATCGGCGCTTTGGCCGATTCACTTGAGCGGTCAGGGCTTTTCCGCCACCACCAGAAACTGGCCCGCCATGGGACGATACGGCAAAGCAAGATAGAAGCGCACCAGCCACTCCGCGGTAGGCAGCCTGGATTTCATGCTGAAGGGCAGGAAGCGCGGCTCCGAGTGCATGATTTTCCACCCTGAGGCCAACAGAAAGTCACGAAAACCGTTGTCCGTATAGGCCGTCCGGTGGGTGTAATCGTCAAAATAGCGGCGCGGTTCCAGGCGAAAATTGGGTTGAACCACTATCAGCCGTCCTCCCGGTCGCAGCACGTGTTTGGCCTCGTCCAGAATCTCAGCGCCCTGTTCCAGCGTAAAGTGCTCGAAGAAGTTGGAGGCAAGAATCGTTCCCATACTCCCGCTTTTGAGGGGCCACGGATCGCCGGCGGACTGTATCAAGGGCGTGACGGCTTCAGGCCAATATTTGACGAGCGCGCCGTTTTGTTCGAGAGCCCATTTCCGGCCGGCCCGAATTTCCCGCGAAAAGTCGCCATAACCCGCGCCCAAATCCAGCAGATCCTCATCGGCGGCCACCCAGGGCTGGAGATAGTTCGCGATTACCTTCCATACCCCGGCCCGCCGCGCATCGAAAGGGAACCGGACCTCGTGATAGGACAAGCTGCCAACAGTCACCGCACAAGTTTCATCGTTCATATACATAGATACCGTCTAAGTAAGGACCCGGAATGTGTTTGACCAACCGATAGTGCTTGCGAATTTCGCTCATCTGGCTCTCCGGCAGATTGGGCATTTCAAGATCCATATCCGTTGGCTTGCTCAGGTCCTGGAACAAAGCGATTGCCGCAAAACCTTGCCGCGCGATGTCCTGGCGCAGTGGTTCGGGATCGATGCGCTTGGCGCGAACGAGAAGCTTATAGATCAGCGGCTCCACTTCAATTCGCCCGCGCAGTTGCACCAACGCATTCACGTCCGCCGACAGCACGCGCCCGTCTCCGGACAAGTAGGGCCGCAGCGCGGCAATTTGCGCGCGAAACATTTGCTCTTTGGCGAAACGCCCCGCCAGAAATGCAGCGGTGATGCGGAAATTGAGCAGCAGGTGGATCGCCAGGAGTAACTGCATGAGCGGTATCCAGGTCCGGCTGCCGCGGAACAAAAGCCCGAAGAAATCCAGAGATGCGAGAGCGACGCAAGCGCTGAGAATCAGCACGAAGGTGGGTTCCATCTGGTAATTCGAGTCCGATCCCACTTTCGCCGCCGTTGCCGCGAGTATCGCAAACGTAAACCCAAGGTAGATCAGCAGAGCTCTTCCGGGTCCCCGCCAGGCAGTTCGTGCGCCGAGCATGACGATGATGATCAACTGGCCTGCCGCGATCAGAATGTAATGGACATGCTGGCCGAATTTCTCAGCGGCGAATGGATTGATATTCGCGAAGATCACGCTATTGAGGAAGCGCCCGCTCAATGCCCAGTTGATTGCGATTACCGCAAGCAGTATCACGCCGCCCACTCCGGCCGCGAATTTGAGGCCAACCTTCGGCCGCTGAAGGAACAGCGCTAAAGAAATAGCCGCGGGACAGGCCAGAAACGTCTGCTTGGTGAAGAGTGCCGCGATGACGAAAGCTCCGGCCAGAATGAGCATGTTCTCGCCGCGAATAGCATAGAGGGAATAGCAGTAGAAAGCCGCCGCGGCGAAGAAGAGAGCCAGCGTGTCCACCTGCGCCACGGTACCCCAAGAAAGCAGAACCGAGGTCGAAGCGCAGAGCAGAGTCGCCGTCCAAGCGCAATACCGATTGCCTGTGTACAGCATCGCGATGCGCCAGCCGAGCGTGAAGGTTCCCATCAGCGCGGCAAAGCTGATAATCCGACCCGCCAGGAAGGCGCCCAGGCCCAGCTTGATGAGCGAGGCTTCGAGCAGATAAAACAGCGGCATGTAAGCGCACACGGTGTAGGGAAAATGTCTCAAATCGTAATACAGGGTGCCATCCCGCGCTAACATCATCGATTGAACCGCCACAATCGATTCCGGCTGCGTGAACTCGTTCCTCGACCAAAGCATCAAGATCAGGTGGCACAGAAGGCCTATTCCGGCGATCACCGAGCACACGATCAAAGTCCGCCGGAAAACGGTTTCGTGGACCGAACGAGATTGTCGCGCTACCGGTTCATCGAGGATTGCCGGGGACATAAGCGATCTCACCGTCTGTTTGCGTATCCGCCAGAGCCCCTCGTAGCGCGCTGACCGCACGCGGGGCATGGGAGATGGCGTTGATCCTCACGGACACTTGAAAGCGCGCATATCCCACGTACTCGTATTGAATCTGGCAGCGCGAAACCAGTTCCTGGAAGGCGCGAAACTCATGCGCTTGCCAGTTCGGGTAATTGAAATACTCGTCGAACACGATGACGGTGCCAGCGACGATGCGGTCTTCCAGGAGCTCAAAGACGCAGCGGGCGGATTCATAAAGGTCGGAATCGACGTGAATGAAGGCGACGGGTCCAGGATGCTGGTCCAGCCAGACCGGCAGAGTATCGGCAAAGAAACCCGGGTGCAGAACGACGTTGCGGGGCACTTTGGGCAGGTTTCCATGGGCGTCAAAAGCAAAACGATCCCCGCTCCAGGCCTCCTGTAGGCCGCGAAAACTGTCGAAGCCATGGATCGGTTGCGCCGCTCCAACATGGCTAGCGATGAAGCTGATAGTCCCGCCCTTGTAAACGCCGAATTCCAGATAGTGTCCTGGAACGGTGACATGTCCGAGAGCCGATTCCAAAACCTCGCGAGAGCTCTCCATGCCGACCGCTGTGCGCATGTACTTTCTGGCGTATTGAACGCTCTCCTCGAGCGCCATCCGCTTCATCTCCCGCGCAGGATGCAGGCGCGGAAAATCCCAAAAATCCTGCAGCGTGCAGAGCCACTTTTGAATGGAGGTTTTAAGGCCGAAGCTAGCGATGAACATTTCAGGGGCCTTCCGAAGCCCGTAAAGACTTGAATCGTCAAATACATCCCCGCACTTTAGGAATATCGGCTATCTTACGCGGGCGATTGGTCGAGGTTTAAGGAAGGGGCGGCTCGACGTCCAAAGCGGGCCCGCAGCACGCGCCGGTAAGGCTCCTCGATTCCTTTGTAAATGGCCGCCGCAAGACCAAGCGCCAACAGGAGACAGAAGCAGAAATTCAGCATTGAGCCTTGCCGCAGGAAAGAGTGTTCTCGATTGAAGCCGTCCATGTTCAGCCAGACAGTCAAATGCGTCAAGTACAACGAGTAGCTGATCTCTCCGAGGAAAACGAACACCCGCGTACTCAAGATCCGGGCGAAGACGCCGCGTTGTTTGGCTAGCCCATAGATTAGAAGCGCGAACAATGGGCTATGAATGCCCACCAGTGCGGGCATAAAGGGGATCGGTCCACGAAAAGCCGCGAGGACGGCCAGACCGAACACTGCGACACATGTTGCGACGGGACCTCGCATCCATTCTCGACGGCCGCCCCTTTGTTCCTCGCGAAGCCATAGGCAGGTGGCGATGCCCATTAGAAACTCGTGAGCGTGAACCAGCGGGTTGCAGCCCAGCCAAGAAATCCAAATGCAGTAGTCGACCGCGGGTTCCCACTTCCAGGTGGATGGGTGAGAATGAAGCGCTACGAACAGATAGGCAGAGGCGATCGTGACTAAGTAAAGGACGGCGACACAACGCACCAGTTTCGCGAGCGGCCAGCGGGCGATCGACCCGGCGAGCCAGGGAAAAGCGAGATAGAAAAACACCTCAACCGAAAGCGACCAGCCAGGATTGTTCCACAGGTAGGAAAACGGTGAGACCCAGGACTGCGTGAGAGTGAGCGACGTGAGGCCGGTGACGATCGCGCCCCGGATTGTCGCAGGCGTCACGCCGCTGTGGAATTGCATCAGCAGAAACATGGGAAGCGAGATGCCCAGGGAAATGTAATAAGCCGGCAAAATCCGTGCAGCACGGGCGCGCCAAAATTCCGATCGGCTCACGGACAACGTTCCATCGTCTCGGAGATAATTCCAGGCCAATATGAAGCCGGATAGGACGAAGAATAGATCGACGCCAATGAAACCGGTGGAAAACACGCTGCGCACGGCGCTGGGCCAGTGAGCGGAAACGCCCTCGCCGAAGTGCAGAACCAGAACCCAGAGGGCCGCGACCGCGCGTAATCCGGTCAAGGCTGGAATCTTAGCCTGGGCTCTGATCCGCGGGTCAGCCGGAGGTGCGTGAGTTAGCTCGGTCATAAGGCGCCATCCGGCTTAACGCTTTTATCGGCAGGTTTTCGAGCTTGGATTAAACTTCCACCGGATCGCGCGGGACCAACGCTTCGCGATTGAGCCGATCCGCGACCTTACGGGCGCGCTCGATGCAAACATCCATGTTGATGTATTCGAATTCGGCCACGCGGCCGCACAGCGGGATCCCGATCTCCTCGAAATACGACTTGGCTTGCCGCAGGTAACGGCGGCAATCGTCGTTCTGAACCACGTAGCCGTACTTGGTCCTTAGCACGCGCGAGTAGCAGACTTCAGAACGGCGGACCAGATCCATGTCCTGAAGGTCGTCGATCACATCGGCCAGCAGTCCCTCATCCGACATTTCATGCGTGCCGTCGCCGGGATTCGTGGTGATTTCGGCCTGAATGATGGATTGGCCGGGCGGCGCGTTGTGAGGGCTGAAGGCGGCCGGGAACGACAGGCGGTGGAAGCGAACCTCGGGGTCGGGAACGTAGATGGCGGTGTAATCGGGCAGCCGCGCGGAGTCGAGGCCGATGGACACGGTGACCAGCGAGTTGTAGCGCAGAGCGTTGACGGCGGTGAGGATTTCGGGCGGCGTACCTGCCAGCGCAGCGGCCAGCTCTTGAATCGGAATGGTGCAGACCAGGGCGTCGTAGCGCCGGGTGGACTGCCCGTTGCTCACACACCAGACGCCACCCTCGCGCCAGATGCGCCCGACAGTGAAGTCGCGAGATCAGGTTGTGTACGCACGCGCGCATGGCCATCGGCAGCGACTCGATGCCGCCGTGCGCAGGGTAATTGAAATACAGCTGATGCGTGTAGCCTTCGGTCTCGACGCCGACGGCGGCCTTGATCACATCTTCCAGCGGCGGTTTCGGGACACGGCCGTCCACCCATTCGAGGCCGAGCTCCTCGGCTGGAACATTCCAGATTTTCTCGTTATAGGGGATTAGATATTTTTCGGCGAGTCCTTTGCCGAAGTGGTGGTAGATCCATTCCTTGAAATTGGTCTGGGGTGGCGGGTAATCGTTCTTGATGTAGTGATACAGGCACTCGAAGCGATCCTGCGGCTCGAGATCGAAGAGACCATTTTCAAAGGGATATTTGACGTAGCGGCCTTTGTAGAAGATCTTGTTGTTGCGGCGCGCGCGATGGACGTTGTCGCCCAGCAGCGCGACCATGTAATCCACCATCTCCTGGTTGCGCGAGAAGATGATATGCGGACCGCCCGCGTCATAGGTGAAGCCCTGCTCCTGGACTGTCTGGCAGTGGCCGCCACCGCGACTTTCCTTTTCGAGCACCTCGCAATCGCGGTCCAAGTGCGCCGCGATGGTAAGGCCGGCTAATCCCCCACCCAAAATTCCGATTGCCAAACGCAGTCCTCCTCAGGCCTTTCCATTTAATTAATCGGACGTTTGCCTGAGGTCCTGTAGGGCGTTCAGCTATGCGGTGATCCTGCCGATCTTATGGACATGCGCGTGCGTCTGATGTTAGCCGTTTTGCTGGGCACGCTCCTTGGCCTCATAAACCATATCGGAGTAATTGCGGGGATGGTAGACCCGCCGCCCGGTTATCAGCCGGCGTATTACATGCGCAACCTGGACGTTCCGCAGTATCTCACCTGGATCGAACTCGCCAGAACGCACTGGCTGCTGCCCAACGAGCATGCGCCCTGGCAAACCGAGCCTGCGATGTTTCAGCCGATGTTCATGATTGCGGGGCGCACCGGGTTGCCGGCCATCGTTTCCTACTACGGCATCCAGTTGCTGCTTTACTGGTTGGCCGCATACGCGCTGATTCTGGCCGCGCAAACGTTCATGAAGACCCGCAGGGCGATGCTGTATGCGGCATTGGTGGTGCTGGCCGCGCTGCCATTGCGGCTGCTGGGTTGGACCGTAGCGAAAGCGTTTGCGTTGCCGGCCGTCGTGCAACTGGTCTTGGGATACGGAGTGGTGGAATATGGCTACGACACGGCCGACGGGCTGGCGCGCGGCGGGTTGTCGAACTCCATGCTCCTGTCATTCGGAACCGCGATGCTGCTGTTTGCGTTCGTCAATCTCGCGAAATTCATCACCACCGGACGACGCAGCTATTATTACTGGCTGCTCGCGTGTGTGTTTCTGGACGGCTTGTTCCACCCATTCGAAATTTTTGTTATCGCCGCCGCCGCGGTGTGGCCTTTATGGAAGGCGGCCCGAAAGAGGGAATGCTTCTGGCTTTTTGTAGCAGCGGGCGTGGGAATGCTGCCATATGTGATCGAAACCCTGCGATTCTCTTGGGTGCGGGACCTTTCGCAGATGTCGCCCTGGAAAATGGGTTCGCCCGCCTGGGTTCTGCTGGTTTACGGCATACCTGCGATGCTGGTTTGCTGGCTCATGCTGATTCGCTTCCGCGTGCAAACACCGGAGGACGAAATCCTGCAGAGCTGGTTCCTGTGCGCCGCGCTATTGCCGATGATTCCAGGGATGCCGAGCGCGATCCACACCTTTGACGGCTATGTGTATGCGATCGGCTTTCTGCTGGTGAGGAAAGCGCAAGCCGATCCGCTGTTCTCGAAGCTGTTTTCGGAGACGCCGCGAACCATGCGATTGGCCCTGGCAGGCTGGGCAGCGGTTTCACTGCTAGTGCTCGGAACCACGTATGCGCAGCTCTGGAGGGACGGCAAGTCCGCGGACCCCCTGTTTCTCTCGGCCGTGGCGCCCTCCGGCGAAGTTGCCATGATCGCATGGATGAAGGCCAACTTGCCGCGCGACGGGCTGGTGCTTGCGCCAGAAGCCATGGCCCCCTGGGTGGCGGCTATTCCGATGCACAGTATGGGCAGTCACGATCTGTTCAGCGTAACGTACCAAACGCAGAGAGACTTAGCCAACAGCTTCTACCAAGGAAAACCGATGCGAAGCGATCTGATCGATGGTTTCGGCGTGAGTTACGTGGTGGCGCCGGCTGGCGCGCCGATTATTCTCGAGGGCGCCAGGCTGTTGCACCAGGAGGCATCACTACGTCTGTACGAAGTTCCCGGCGAGCAGATGAAACCATATCCTGGGATCGAGCATCTGGCTGGAGCGCCGGCGCCCAATGGATTCCGGCAGTGGGTAGTCCGGATGCTTACGAGGTTCAGACGAATCGCTTAATCTCGCGGGCGAAGATACAGCCGCCCGCGATGGTTCCCGCCAGGATTCAATAGTTCGCCCTTCTGGGCCAGGGTAGTGCGGCAGGCTTCGCATTGCGCCAGGTGCTCACGCACGTCAATGACCTCGGATACCGAAAGGCCCTTCCCGACGGCATAGATTGCAAGCTGGTCATCTGCGATGTGCTCGTCTTGGCGGTGGGGCGGACGTACCAGATCTCGAATCTTGACGCCGACATGAAAGGCGCCTTGCACAGACCGGCAATAGCGCACTTCGCCGACGATGACGTTGCGATGGAGCTTCACTTTCAACAGCTCACCGCGATCCATCCGCTGGCGGAGGGCGATGCGCAGGCCGGAGCGCGACACGTCGAGAACGGTCCCGTAGATCGGCTCGCCAGGATTAGACTGCACTTCGAGTTCAACGGGGTCGTGGGTGGGGTAGCGGGCTTCCCGCCGGCGCTCAGCGTACTGGGCCTCAATTTCCCGGGTCAGGGTGCCTACCGGATGACTGAATTGGCTTGACATGGTAGATCAACTTTCTGGACTTAAGACACATATTACTTTGGAACGTTACGATGCTATATGACTTAAGTGCTTTTTTTAGCTGGGCATTAAGGGGAAACCCTGAGAAACTCGCACTGCTCCTTTAAGTGGCCCGCGGTGGCGCTTCTCAGCGGATAAAGCGCAGCAAGCACCAGCACGCCACGTGCTAAATTTGATCGAGCGAAATGACAAAAGAAACCGTTTGCGCGAAGATCCAGAGTGTCGGCCTGATTCCGGCAGTTCGCGTGTCGACGCCGGAAGACGCCCGGCTTGCGGCCGAAGCGGTGTCGCGCGGTGGCATACCGATTGTTGAGCTGACCATGACGGTTCCCAAAGCGGCGGAGCTGATTGCACTCTTGGTAAAAAAGCATCCGCACATGGTGGTGGGCGCGGGCACAGTGTTGAATATCGAAACAGCGCGCGCGTGCCTGGACGCTGGAGCTGGATTCATCACCAGTCCTGGATTGGACCTTCGCACGATGGAATTCGTGGTGAAGCAAGGTGTCGCGGTCCTGCCGGGCGCGCTGACTCCCAGCGAAGTTATGGCGGCGATAAACGCGGGCGCCGATTTCGTCAAGATTTTCCCTTGCGCGCAGGTTGGTGGCCCGGCGTATATTCGCACATTGAGAGCGCCATTTCCTACCGTACCCTTCATCGCCGCTGGAGGAGTAAACCAGCAAAACGTGGCCGACTACATCCACGCGGGCGTTGCCGCGGTAGGTATCGGAGCGAATCTCATCCCTCCGCGAGCCATCCAGGCCAAGGAGCCCGAGTGGATTGTGGAACTATCACGCAGGTTCGCCCACATCGTCAGCCAGATGCGAGCCGAAATGGCTCCAATCGGTTGACTGCCGTTGGTTTTGCAACCCAGGCTCACTGGCGGTCGGATTGCTGGCAAACATGCGGCGCCGTGAAAACTGTCCAATTGGCCATACGCGATTCCGAGCACGCGCATTCGCTGCGTGATCTCCTCTTAGGGGATGGCGGGCATCAGGTTCATTTCGTAGAACGCCCGAACCTGGCGCTCGCCGGCGTCATCGTATTGGATCTGGACAACCTGGAGACGTGCGGCGCGCTGGCTGGCGGGCGGGAGCGCCTGGTGGTGATGGCATCGAAGGCGAGCTCCGATCTTGCCAAGGTCTGGAAGGCTGGCGTGAGCCACGTGGTGTTCCACGGAGACGCTCCGCAGACCGTCCGAGTGGTCGTTCTGGCGACCGAGCTGACGTTGGCGGCCCTGAACTTGTAGCCTAAATCACACGGCAGGTGTTTTCGGTTTAATTTGAGAGAAATAATCTCACCGAAGCACTCAATCGTCGTGAAAATGATTTTTAGCAGTCTCTTCTGGATTTCAGGGTTCATCGCCATGGGATCCTTTGCGTCAGCGAGCGCTATCGATTGTGCAGGTCCTGGGATGACCCAAGTTACCGTGCGGGACGTGACCGCGCTGGCCCCCGACACGTGTTCGGTGATCGGCTCTACTTTAGTCTTCAGCAACTTCGGGGTCAATTCGACTATCGCCCCGCCTCCGACGATCGGCATCGGCGCTCCGAGCGATGGGACCGGGGTGGTTGGCGTCGATACCAATCTCGATTTTCAGGTCAGTGGGAGCGAGGGTTTAGACGATACCTTCGTGAGCTACCAGGCAACCGGTGCGGTGCTTGGTCTTGACATGGAATTTCAAGCCACGCCGCTGACGGGCCTTGGTTCGGCTACCATTACGGAGCTTGCGTGCAGCAGTGCTTTTGTCAGCAATGCATGCCTGGGGACCACGTACGCGGATTTTAGCGCTACATCGATCTGTGTGAGTGCGACCTGCACCTATGCTAGCAACGCGGCACTCCTGGCCGGCGGCGCCCAGAGCCCGGTGTTCATCCAAAACGATATCGCGCTTAGCAACGCCGATGTGCCGCAGTTTGTGAATAGCCACTTTGCTTCTTTGGGGGCTGCTGTTCCCGAGCCGGCGCTCGCGCCCCTGGCGGCCGGGGCACTCCTGGGCCTTGGCCTACTTCGCCACTTTCGCCGGAAGCCGTCAATGCACAACGGTTGAATAGCCCGTCGCAAGCAGAGCCCATGGGGCGCGGCCGAAGCGCTGGATCAGAAACGCCCGCCCCATGGTGAGGTACCAATCGAAGACCGTGGCGCGTGTGGCAGAGCTAAGCGACGGCCAAGTGCTGAGAGAGATACGGCGAAAACAGCGCATCTTGAACCGGAACCTCGGAGCGGAACTCGGCCAGCTCTCGAGGAAACTGCTCTATCAGTGTTGCTGGCGCAAGGCGGCGATCGTCACCCAACATGTTGCTGAGCGAGAGCGCGTTGACCACCGATTGTCCGCCGGCGTCATTGTTGGCGAACACGAACGTGGTAGCGGCATGCTGTTGGATGTGATCGATGCGCGTCTTCCATTCGCGCAGCTCTTTCGGCGAGTAGAGATAGTCGTGCGCGGCCGTTGCCCTGGCTGGCCGGCCGAACTCGCGCTCCCAATGTTGCGGATTGCGTCCATGCAGCCGCACATATCCTATGCGCGAGGTGAGCACCGCCGATGGCGGCATGGCCTTGGCGTACGGCGCTTGATCGATATTCACGAATCCGATGTGATGATCAATCAACGTTCCCAGCGCTTCCTCGTGTTGCCAGCTGGAATGCCGCATCTCGGCGACTAGTGGAAACTCATGAAACGCGCGGCGCAGAGCGATCAGGAACCGGCGATTCTCTTCGGTGTAGCGGAAGGCCCAGGGAAACTGCATGAGCACACAGCCAAGTTTGCGCGCGCGCTGGAATGGCCACAGTCCTTCTTTGAACTGCGCAATCTCAGCGGAGCTCAGCGACCGGTCATGAGTGAATCGGCGGCCCAGCTTCACCGTGAAGAGAAACTTCGGGTTGCGCGCGACCTTCCTTGCCCAAACGCCCGCAATCTCCGGACGAAGGGGTTGATAGAAGGTGGTGTTGATCTCGATAGCGTCAAAGTATTTCGACAGATCTTCCAGGGCATGAAAGCCGCGAGGCTTCAGCTTAGGATAAACAATGCCGTTCCAGTGTGAATACGACCATCCGGAAGGGCCGCAATAGAGTGTTCGGGGGAGGGACATAAGGCACTCTTTATTCTCCTTTTCTTCGCTTACCAGTATGCGGGAATAAAAGGCGAAAATCAAGGGGGCCTTGACGGGTTTTTCCTGACAGCAGCATAGCTCCAAAGAGCTAGGCTAGAAAGGCACTTTTGCCCAAGAAACTTGGTAGCGGGGGGTAACTTCGAGGGGCCGATGAACGTTCTATAGTCAAATCCCCGTTACGACGGCGGACGCTTCACCCTATCACCCCAAGAGCGTCCGCCATTCTAAACCGATCGCGCACAAAGCAGGGTCGGCGATTCTTACGCCGCCAATTATTCCCCGGAGATTCCCTCGAAAAGCGGCGTGCTGAGATAACGCTCGCCGGAATCCGGCAAAACAACAACGAAGGTCTTGCCCTTCATTTCCGGTTCGCGCGCGAGGCGGACGGCTGCGGCCACTGCGGCGCCGCTGGACATTCCCGAGAGAATTCCTTCTTCGCGAGCCAATCGCCGCGCCATCTCCATGGATTCTTCGTTCGTTACCAGCTCCACGCGATCCACCACGCTCAAGTCCAAGTTCCCCGGAATGAAGCCCGCGCCGATTCCTTGAATCTTGTGCGGTCCCGGCTGTAGTGTTTGCCCTCGTAAGGTTTGTGAGATGACCGGACTCCCGGCCGGCTCCACGGCAACCGAGATGACCTGCTTGTTCTTCTGAACCGTCTTCAAAAAGCGCGACACGCCGGTAATAGTTCCGCCGGTGCCAACGCCGCTGACAAACACGTCGATCGCGCCTTGGCTGTCTTCCCAGATCTCGGGACCCGTGGTCTTGAAATGGATTTCAGGATTCGCGGGATTCTGAAATTGCTGCAACAATACATAATGATTTGGATCGGAGGCCACCATCTCCTCTGCTTTCGCGATGGACGCCTGCATCCCCGCCGCGCCTTCGGTGAGGATCAACTTCGCGCCGAACGCCCGCAAAACTTTTTGACGCTCCACCGACATGGTCTCAGGCATGATCAGCGTGATGGCATAACCACGGGCTGCCGCGACGAAGGCCAGCGCGATTCCGGTGTTGCCGCTGGTGGGCTCAATCAGTTCTTTGCCGTGCCCCAGCAAACCGCGCTTCTCCGCATCCCAGATCATGGATGCGCCGATGCGGTCTTTCACCGAGTAGGCCGGATTCCGTCCCTCGATCTTGGCCAAAATCGTGGCCGGGGCGCCGTCGCCAACGCGATTGAGTTTGATGAGCGGGGTCCGTCCGATGCTTAGCGAATTATCCTGATAGAACATTAAATCTCCCAGTTCGGTACGTAGTGAGCCTGCTGGTCGCGCCAGTTTCGAACCAACTCGGCAAAAGTGGTCTGGTCGATTACGTCGGAGACAGCCTGATCGACTCGCTTCCAGGTTTCGCCGAACGGGTCGGCGGCATTCAGCTTGCGCGCGGGCTTGTTGCTCTTGGAGCCCTCCACGTAGCGCATCACTTGTCCGACGGTAATGGCTTCGGGCGTTCGGGACAGCAGATAACCGCCTTCGGCGCCACGGCGCGATTCCACGAAGCCGCCCTGTTTCAGTCCGGCCAGGATCAGCTCCAAAAACTTCTGCGGGATTTTTTGACGCCTGGCGATGTCGGCGATTTTGATGGGCTCGCCGGCCTTCTGTAGGGCTAGATCGAAGATCGCGTGCAAGGCGTACTCGCCCTTGACGGAGATGTTCATGGGCGCGGTTTCAATCTCCTATGGCCAACTAGAGATTGTACCGGGTAGCCGCCGTTTCGCGCTAGGGGCTCATGATCTGTGAAAGAATGATTCGCACGAGGAGTACGACATGAAAAGCCAATTGATCGGCCTGCTGTTGCTATTGCCCTTAGTGGGCGCCGAGCCTGCCGGCTATAAATATTGGAGCGCGGCGGAATTAAAGAGCCTGGCCAAGGTGCTGCCGAACAAATCTGATGCTAAAACGTCTTCCGAAAACATGGGCAACTTCGGCGTCGATCACGCCCTGACGGTGCATCGGCGAAGGCTCGGGCGTGGCCGAGCTGCACGAGCGGGAATCGGACTTGATGGTGATCGTGTCGGGAAACGGCGAGCTACTCGTCGGCGGAACAATGCCCGGCGCGAAAACCACGGCCCCGGGCGAGGTACGCGCGCCTTCCATCGAAGGCGGCGTGCGCCAGAAGCTTTCGCCCGGCGACATTATTCACATTCCCCCGAAGACGCCGCACCAGATGCTGCTGGATCCGGGGACGCAGATCACGTATTTCACGTTGAAGGTGAAGGAGTAGTTGGGGAGATCATTCTTTCCAAAATAACTCGGCATCCGAACGGCGCACATAATTGGCGTCGATTTCGGCTGGATCGCTGGAGCGGCCGAGCGTGAATTCATCCCACGCGATGTGGCCGATGGCGGCAGCAAGCGCCCGCGGAGCCCCGACCGTCGAGATCAGCTCGCAGCGGTCAGGCAATGTCGGGAGCCAAGTTTCTAATTTCGTTACCGCTTCCGGAATTACAAGTTCGAGCTCGCTGTTATAGACCGCGCCATACACTTCGCCCCGGCGGGCGTCGATCACCGTGGCGCGCAACGGCGCCGATCCAAAATACGCCAGCGCCCGCAAATTCGACACCGCGACCATGCGCTTTCCCGTGGCCTCCGCGAGTCCCTTGGCAGCCGCCAGTCCCACCCGCACGCCCGTGAACGAGCCTGGGCCGGAAGCCGCGGCGAAGCACTCCATCTGATGCACCGTGGTTCCGCGCCTTTCGAGCAATTGCTGGATGTGCCCGAACAGCACATGTCCGAAGCCTTCCGGCGCATGCAGCACCACTTCCTCCACCACCACGTTGGCTTCGGTGAGAGCGATGCTTCCGAATTCTGACGTGGTATCGATCGAAAGGATCACTTGCTCAACTGGTAGACGCGATCTGTCTGGTACGCCTTGCCATTCCCATTCAAAGCCGTCAAATGGACGCTAAGGACCGCTGGGAAATTTTCCGCAATGGACGCCGGAACGACAAAGGTGCCTGGCGATCCCGTACCCAACACGCGAAAGCCGTGCCCGTCAGCCACCACTTCGCCGGTCCAGAGATACAGCATGGCGCGCGTTGCGCGAGTTTCACGCGTCAGCTTCACCGAGAATTGCGCCGGCTTGCCCGCCTCTAACGCATTGCCCGGCGGCGCGACGATTTCGAACGGGATTTTCTTCACGTCGGTCTCAATCTCCTGCACCGGCACCGGCCGCGACTCGAATTTATACGACTTCCCCATCGAATCCCGATGCCCCTCCCGCGCGATGTACAGCACCCAGGGATGGCTTGCGTCGGGCGCTTCGCCGGTGAAGTGCTGGCCCTTGTACTTCTTCTGTTCGAGCGATTCGCCCGTAGCGGGATTGAGCCATTCGACGTCGTAGCCGTGGTTTTCCACCGTCACTTCGACCGGCGGCCCAGGATGTTCGACGTAGTTCAGGTACTCGACGTCTTCGAGCGCGATCGCGCGCGTGCCGTCAACCTCGAAGTAGGGTTCCAACTCCCAGTGCCGCGTATCCGACATGAAGTCGAACCAATACTTCGCGATGTTCGCATCACCGCCGCGAAATTCCGGGTACTCGCCATCCATCGTGGCGTTCCACAAGTGCTTGGAGTCGGTAACGCCAACGAACGGCACTTGATAGAACTGATGTTCCACCGAACTCACAACATCGTGCGCCGCGGCGTTATCCCCGGATCCTTCAACGACAAAATCCATCCATCCATCGGCGAGCAGCGGCGACGATGTCACTTTGGCGCTCGACGACCGGGGGTGCTGATAAGGATCCAGCTTCTTCAGATCGAGCCCCAGTTCCTTCAAAAGCGCGCGGCCATCGGCGTAATGCTCAAACTCCTCCACCCCTTGCCAGGTGATGTTGAACGCCGCGTAGCGCGCCACCACGTAGCGGATGAACCGCTCGCGCGCTTGCCAATCGGGACATTGCGCGACGATGGTTTCGGGGTCCGAGGCCAGCATCAAGTCGGCGGTGATCCCGTGCTTGTGGATTTCGGCGATGCGCCGGTCGAGTTCGTCAAAATAAGCCGGATTGGGCCGGTCCAGACCCAGATAAACCACTGAGCGATCACTCACTCCGCCCAGGATCGAACCACGAAAATGATTGAATTTGTTTTGGGCCGCGACGCTCAGCTCTTGCTGAAACTCGGGATAATTTACGAACGCAAAGCGGTCCGCGATATAGCCCATCCATAAGTGCGGCTGGATGTTGCCAATGACCACCTGCTGATTGTCAGTAGCCCAGTGATGGACATTCGCGACGATGACGTAACCCGGGGCATTGGAAGCAGTAGCGCTGAACATGCCTTCCTTGCCCTCGAAGGACGGAAGGTTGCTGGTGGCTTTATAGGTCCACTGTCCGGCTTCGGTGGGCGTGAAGCGGACGATCATCTTGCGGCCGCTGTCCCAAAAAGCCGGCATCGCGTACGTTCGGTAGCGCGGCGACTTGAATTCCACGCGTAGCGTGACGGTAGCGTAAGGATTGGGATGCGTAGCGAGATCGCCCGCCGACAAATCGAAAGCTATCTCACAGGGCGAATAGGCGGGCGTTCCCTCGCAAGGCGTATCGGCGAAGGCGGCGGCAGCGACGGCAAGCAATAGCAGCGGCAACAAGGCCAGCATCAACTTCAGCGTAACGCAAGTGTGCACCTATCGCGCCTCAATGGCATCTAATCGGTTTAAGGAGGAACGCCCATGAACAGCGTCCATCGCGTGGTGATCCTGGGCGGGGGGTTCGGCGGCCTGTACGCCGCGAAAGCCTTGAAGAAGGTGCCAGTGCAAGTAACATTGCTGGACCGCCGCAATTTCCATCTGTTCCAGCCGCTGCTCTATCAAGTAGCAACCGGCTCGCTCTCGCCTGGTGAAATCGCCTCGCCACTGCGCGCCGTGCTGCACCGCCAGAAGAACACACAAGTGCTGCTGGGTGAAGCTACCGATCTGGATGCGGAGCACCACCGCTTGATTCTGGATGACGGTCAAGCAGTCGAATATGATTCGCTGATTGTCGCCACCGGCTCCGCTGATTCGTACTTCGGCCACGACGATTGGCAGCGCAATGCTCCCGGCTTGAAAAGCATCGAAGAAGCCACCGAAATCCGGCACAAAATCCTATACGCGTTCGAGGCGGCCGAACGAGAGAGCGATCCCGAGAAACGGAGCGAGTGGCTGACGTTCGTGATCGTGGGCGGGGGTCCGACGGGCGTGGAGCTTGCTGGAGCGCTGGCCGAGATTGCACACGACACGCTCCGGGACGACTTTCGATCCATCCATCCGCAAGACGCGCACATCTTCCTGCTGGAAGGCGGGCCGCGTCATTCTGCCGTCCTATCCGGAGGATTTGTCGGCTAAAGCGAAAGCCGCGCTGATCAAGCTCAGGGTGACGCCGCGAACCGAAGTGTTCGTGACGGATATCGATGACGGCGGCGTGACTGTCAAGACCCCCACTGGCCCGGACCGAATATCCGCGCGAACGGTGATCTGGGCGGCTGGCGTGAAGCCGTCACCCTTTGGGGAGGTGTTGGAGCATCGCGCTGGCGCGCCGCTCGATAAAAGAGGACAAGTTCTCGTCGAACGGCGATTGCAGCCTGCCAGGACATCCGGAGATCTTCGTCATCGGAGACTTGGCGTACTTCGAGCAGGATGGAAAACCGCTGCCGGGCATGGCGCCTGTCGCCATGCAGGAGGGAGCGTATGTTGCGAAACTGATCGGCGAGCGATTGCGCGGCCGGACGCTTCCGCCTTTCCATTATCGCGACAAGGGCACCCTCGCCGTGATCGGCCGCGCTGCCGCAGTGGCCCAGATTGGACCGCTCCACATTTCAGGCCTGCTGGCGTGGCTCACGTGGCTGTTCGTCCACCTTATGTATCTGGTGGAATTCTCCAATCGCGTAATGGTGTTCATCCAGTGGGGGTTTCTTTACCTCACATTCAATCGGGGAGCACGCCTGATCACGGGACCCGATCCGTCGGATCGGCCGGCCCCCGCGGAAATTTCGTCCACCCACCTCGTGAAGTAATCGACTTGGACTCGCTATACTCGCCCGGTATACTTGATCCTTGGCGGCAAATTCTCCCACAGAACTCGCCTCAAACACTGAGCAGACGCCCGTCCCGGCCCCACCAACTCGCAGGGTTTGGCCTCGCGTGCTCGCGGCGATTCTCTGCTTTGCGGCGCTTGAAGGCATAGTCTTTCACACGGGACTGTATTCCTCCATCATCGAGCCCGATTCAAGCACCGGTTACATGGAACTGCAGCTGCGCAACGAGATTCGCCGGCCGAAGCCCAATCGCAATCAGGTGCTCGCGGTGGGCCATTCGCGCATGTCGCTTCTGCCGCGCGTGGTGAATCAGGAGAATCCCGGAACAGGCTACACTTTCGCCAGCATCGCTTTGGGTGGGACCACCCCACGCATTTGGTATTACGCGCTACGCGCCCTTGATCCCAAGCGCCCGCACTTACGCCGCGATCGTGATTCCAACCGACGATTTCAACGAGCCCGACACATACGACTATCAATCGGAGCGCGAACCCGACCTGCACTACGTTCTCGCGCGGCTGCGCTTGCAGCGATTTAGCGGAGTTTCCGTGGACCTATCGGAGCGGAAAGCTTCAATGGGTCACCTTTCGTGGAATTATCCTCAAGGGTTTCGTGTATAAGCGCGATTTTCTGGAATTTCTGGATCACCCATTGGCGCGTGATCGCCAAAGCGCATTATTACGCGACTGATTCCGCCGGCTGGTATTACGGCTACGGCGGCGTCGACACCAGCCTGGCGGGCCTGCGAGATCGATTGGCAGCACAGGACCATGCAGTTCCCAGCCCGCATTCCCGAGAACCAGCGCAAGGAGATCGAGGACGTGGTGTTTCCAGACGCTTCCACCCGACCAAGGCCGCCAGACCGCCTATCTGCGCTATTGGTACGGCAAGATCATCGAGCACTACCGAGGCTCCGGCACCAAGCTCATTTTCATGCGCGTACCGCGCGCTCCAACTTCCCCACCCGATCCCGCGCCCAAACTGAACAGCGCCATCCGGCAGATTGCTTCCCAACCGGACGTGGTCGTGCTGGACGAACATTTATTCGATCAACTCGAGCATCCCGACCTTTTCTGGGATGGCCGGCACTTGAACCGCCCGGGTATGGAGCATTTCTCGCGAAATTCTCGCGACCGAAGTGCGCCGCGTGCTGGGTCCACCGAAATCTTAGCTCATGCTGTTCAACACGCCGCAGTTCTTCGTTTTTCTGGCCATCGTCCTGATCCTGTTCTACACAGCGCCGCGCGCCTGGCGGAAATACATTCTTCTCGCGGCCAGCTATTTTTTCTACATGAGCTTCATTCCGAAGTTCATTCTGCTGCTGCTCTTCCTCACCGCCATTGACTACACCGCGGCGCGCTGGATTGCCCGAACACGCTTGCCACAATCGCGCAAGGCCGCGCTGGTGATCAGTCTCGCCGCCAATCTCGGGCTGCTCGGCTTCTTCAAGTACTACAATTTCTTCGCCGCCAATATCGCGCAGCTGTTCCACAGGCCTTCGAACGCATTTGCGCTGAGCATCATTCTTCCGCTCGGCATCAGCTTCCACACTTTCCAGAGCATGTCGTACGTGATCGACGTCTACCGCAACGAGCAGGAGCCGATCACCAATCCAATCGACTACGCGCTGTTCATTTCGTTTTTCCCGCAGCTGGTGGCCGGGCCCGATCGTCCGCGCGCGCGAATTTTTCGGCGACCTCTACCATTGGAAGCGCCCGTCGTCCGACGACATCCTGCGCGGCCTGCTGCTGTTGTTGCTCGGCCTGGCCAAGAAGATGGTGATGGCCGATCAGTTCGCCCAAATCGCCAACGGCTATTTCCAGAACGTTTCGAAGCAGCCGGGCATGGTGACTGCCTGGTCGGCCGCGATCGCCTTCGGCATCCAAATCTACTTTGATTTTTCCGGCTACACCGACATGGCCATCGGCATGGCGAAACTGCTGGGCTTCCACTTTCCGGTGAATTTCCGGCGGCCGTATCTGGCCTCCAGCATCACCGACTTCTGGCATCGCTGGCACATCTCGCTGTCGCGCTGGCTGCGCGATTATCTCTACATTCCGCTGGGAGGCAATCGGCACGGCCGGCTCCAGACTTACCGCAATTTGATGCTGACCATGCTGCTGGGTGGCATGTGGCACGGAGCGAGTTGGAATTTTCTGTCGTGTGGGGCGGCTATCATGGCGCGTTACTTAGCTTCGAAAGAATGTTCCGCCGCAAGAATGCGCCTGAAGGAGGCTCCTGGACGGCGCTGTATCCGCTAAAGGCCGTGATCACCTTCGGCTTGGTAATGATCGGCTGGGTATTTTTTCGCGCGGCAACGTTCCACGACAGCCTGTACGTCTTGCAGCAGATGTTTTTCGTGCCGCATGGACCGCAGCTGATCCCCATGTGGCAAGTGGATCTGGCGCTGATCACACTTCTGCTGGCGCTGTTCGAGGAGAAGAAGGAGTGGTTCGAGAAAATCGCGCTCGGCCCGGCCTGGGCCTATGGCGCGGTGTGCGCGATTCTGTTGCTCTCGGTGGAACTCATCGGATACACCGAGGCTGCCGTGCCGTTCGTGTACTTCCAGTTCTAGCCGCCGAGGCGCGTAAAATCAAGTCGTGGCTAGCTTCCACGTCCACAATTTCGGATGCCGGGCTTCGCAAGCCGACGGCGCGGCACTCGAATCTGCGTTACTGGCTGAAGGGCTGGTTGCCGCTGCCCAATTCATCCAACGCTCAACTGGTGGTGTTGAACACTTGTACGGTCACCGTTTCGGCGGATGAAGATGTGCGCAAGGCCATCCATCGCGTGCATCGCGAAAATCCCGCAGCGCGCATTCTTGTCACGGGTTGTTACGCGCAGCGCGCGCCCGACGAGCTGGCTGCATTGCCAGGCGTCAATTGGGTGGTGGGAAATTCGCACAAGGTTCGAATTCCGGAGATCATTTCCGAACCCTATCACGGCCAAATCCATATCGGCGATATCGTCGTTGGAGACATCATGGCCCAGCACGATTTTCTTTCCGCCCCCGTGGAGGACGCCGCGGGCGATCGCACGCGCCCCAACCTCAAAATTCAGGATGGCTGCAACAACCGCTGCTCGTTCTGCATCATTCCGTTCGTGCGTGGACGCAGCCGCAGCGCGCCGGCCGATCGGGTTATCGAACAGGTGGGCAATCTCGCCGCGCGCTATCGCGAAGTGGTGCTGAGCGGGATCAATCTCGGCCGCTGGGGTCGCGAGCCGGGGAGTTCCATGCGCCTGGCGGATTTGATCCGGCGGCTGCTCGATGAGACCCCTATCGAACGCCTGCGCCTCAGCTCCATCGAGCCAATGGATTGGAGCGACGATCTGCTTGATCTGGCCGCTTCATCACCACGCATCGCTAAGCACGTTCATGCGCCCTTGCAGTCGGGATCGGATCGCGTGCTGCGGCGAATGCATCGCAAATACCGGCCGCGCCATTATGAAGATCGTATCGTGAAGGCTCGCGCCTGGATGCCCGACGCGGCCATCGGCGCCGACGTGATGACCGGCTTTCCCGGCGAGACCGACGCCGAATTCGAAGAGAGCCGCGCGTTTATCGCGAGCCTGCCGTTCACCTACTTGCACGTGTTCACTTATTCGGAACGTCCAGGGACACCGGCCGCATCGGCCGAGCAAGTGCCCATGGAGGTGCGCCGCGAACGCAACCGGATTTTACGGGAGCTGGCCGCTGCAAAGAACCTGGAGTTTCGCCGCCGGATGTTGGGCCAAACTCTGTCGGTGGTCACGCTCACCGAAGGCGCGCTCTCGGACAATTTTCTGAAAGTGGAGCTCGCCGCACCGCACCCAGCGAATCAATTGATCGATGTGATGATCGGCTCCGTCAGCGCAACCGGACTACGCGAACACAGCCCGTTGACAGTGCTCTGACGGCCCACCTCCCACCAACTTCTATATCCCACTAGTTCTCCAGCGGCTTCATCTCCCGCGAAAGATCTACCGCCGTCGCTTCCGTCGTTTCACTGGGGATCGGCCGAAAGGGCTGAGCCAGCATAAATAGAAGACCCGCGTCGGCTGGAGCTTGCGTTCCTTTCAGGCCTATTCGCATCCCGTCAAATCCGGTTTGGGGAACCTCCAGATAGGTGCCGAACATACGATCCCACCAGGGAAAGACTTCGCCGAGATTCGCGTTCTGCTCGCGCATTTCCTCGGAATGATGAATGCGATGCATCTGAGGCGTGACGAATATCATCCCGAATGGCCGCTCAATCCACGCCGGCAGGTTGGCATTGGCGTGCGTGAAAAAGGCTTGAACGATGGCAACCAGCTCCATGGCCAGAACGGCTGCCGGAGGAGGAGCGAAGATGGCAATCATCACGCACAACGACCCGTGCGCGGCGAGGACTTCCAGGGGATGATTCCGCAGTCCGGTGGATAAGTCGAAATCCGAATCGGAATGGTGTACCTGGTGCACTCTCCAAAGCAGAGAGTAGCTATGAAGCGCACGATGTAATGCGTACCGCAGCAGGTCGATCAGAACAAAACCCAGAATGAAGCGCACTGCCATGGGCATCCACGGCTTGTTCAGCAGGCCGAATCTGCTGTTGGCAACCGCGACGGCGACCATTACAACGCTGGCGCGGAAGAGCAGCGTGGCGGCACCGCTGGACACGAACATCAGGAGAGCGTGATTGCGCCAGCGGCGCGCTAACTGCTTGGACGCTGTTCTCCAAGGCTGCGCCATCTCCCACAACGCGAAGCCGAGGATTGCGGCCGAGAAGAGAATCCAGTATGCGTTCGCTTCGATGCCGGTCCAGAACATTCGAATCAGCCGCAGTAGTCTAGCGGTTCTTCACTTTTCTGGCGACCAGCACGATTGCCCCAACGCCCACCGCCATGAGGATCCCGAGGCCGGGTTCCGGCGTGGCTGCTACTGGTATACAAACTCCTCCCGCAAGAACGGGAACACAGGCTACGCCGACAAGGGCCAAACACAACCAAGACCGATATTTGCTCATAAGCGACAGCTCCTTTGAGGCCTCGGAAGGGAACCCTAGGCCGATCAATCTACAATAAGAGCCCTTGGAGCAGTGGTCAAGAACAAACTGGCTTTTGATGGACGATTAGGTACTGCTAGTTCTACGTCGCGAGCGGTTTCCCTACATCTCCCGCCGGTTCTCCAGCGACTTCCCCATCGTCACTTCATCCGCGAATTCCAAATCGCTCCCCACCGGTATCCCCATCGCGATGCGCGTTACCTTCACGCCCAGCGGCTTCATCAGCCGCGAAAGATACACCGCCGTCGCTTCGCCTTCCACCGTCGGATTGGTTGCAACGATCAGCTCCTTGATCTCCCCGACTGCATCCGCTCCACCAGATTCGTGATGCGCAATTGCTCCGGCCCGATGCCCCGCAGCGGCGAAATCGCGCCGTGCAGCACGTGATAGACGCCGTTGAACTGGCGCGTGGTCTCGATGGGCAGCACATTGTGCGGCTCCTCCACCACGCAAATCACGGAATGATCGCGATGCGGATCGCGGCAATAGTTGCACACCTCGCCATCGCTGATGTTGTTACAGACGACGCAAATCCCGAGGTTGTCCTTCACATCAGTCAGCGCTTGCGCCAGCCGCTCGGCCTCTTCGCGTGGGTTGCGCAACACATGAAAAGCTAGGCGCTGCGCTGATTTTTGCCCGATCCCGGGCAGTCGTTTGAACTCCTGAATCAGACGCGCGAGCGGTTCGGCGAAATCGGGCATCGAAGCTCGGGGTTAGAACATTCCCGGCGGCAAACCTAAGCCGCCGAGAAGCCCGCCCATTTTCTCTTGCGTCGCGTCGTCCACTTTCTTCGAAGCTTCGTTGAATGCGGCCATCACCATGTCCTGCAGCATCTCGACGTCCCCGGCCACCTCCGGATCGATCTTGACGGCCAGCACGTTCTTCTTGCCGTCCATATGCACCGTCACCATGCCGCCGCCAGCCGAGGCATCCACGCGAATCAGCGCGATCTCCTCCTGCATCTTCTTCTGCATCTGCTCGGCCTGCTTCATCATGGCCTGCATGTTTCCGGGAAGTTTCATATGCCCTGCCTTATTCCTTTAGATCACGCACTATCCGAACCTGTGCGTCAGGAAATGTCTCCTGAAACCGCTTCACTTCCGGATGGGAAAGCGCCCGTTCCGACACATCGTCTTTCGGCTTGGCGAGCGGAGCTGCCGCGGTCTCCGGCTTTCCGAGAGCGATCTTGATCCGCATCGGCCGACCGGCAATTTTCTGCACGACCTTCAGAATATCCTTTTCGTTCATCGCCAGGCCGAACTCTTCCGGAGTGACGAACTGCAGCTCGCCGTTGGATTCCGTCACTTGCGAATGCTCAACGGCGTCGGCGGTGAACTGCATGCCCGCCTCAAGCAGCGCGGCATGAAGACGATCGCGCCAGGGGCCGGAGGCAGCGGGATTAGGGATTTGGGATTGGGGGTTGGCCGTTGTTGGTTGTTGGTGGCTGGTTGTTGGTGGAGAAGAGGGAGCCGGCGCGGTGGGTTTTCGCGTAGGAGCAGGCTTCGAACCGCTTCCGCCGAGATCGGCCAGAGCTTCTTCGATTGGTTGGAGCTTGCCCGCTTGTATCAGCCGCAGCAGACCAATCTCCAGATGCAGCCGCGGCTGCAAGGAAAATTGCAAATCCTTGAACAAATCCAGCGTGAGCTGCAGGTACCGCGTGAGATCTTCCTCGGAAAAACCTTGCGCGACCTCCGCCAGCCGATGCTGTTCCCGCGCCAGATGCCGCGATCAACCGAGTATCGGCGCCTGCCACCTTAACCACCAGCAGATTCCGAAAGTAGCGCGCGAGCTCGCGGCAAAAATGTTGCAGGCTACGTCCATTGCGTTCGAGCTCCATCACCAGATCGAGCATCTTGCGCGAATCTTCGCTCCCCAGCGCTGCGGTCACTTCGCCCAGCGAATCGAGCGAAAACAGTCCTAGCATCCCACGCACTTCGGCTGCGTCCAGCTTCACACCGCAGCACGCAATGGCCTGATCCAGCGCCGACAACGAATCGCGAACGCTGCCTTCACCGGCCTGCGCGAGCACGCTCAGAACTTCGGGATCCGCCTCAATCCCTTCCTTGCCGCAGATCTCCTCCATCCGCTTCACCACTTCGGCGAAATCCACGGACCGGAAACTGAACTGCTGGCAGCGCGACGCGATAGTGGTCGGAATTTTGTGCGCCTCGGTTGTGCACAGGATGAAAACAGCCCACTCGGGCGGCTCCTCCAGCGTCTTCAGCAGCGCGTTGAAGGCCTCGCTGGTGATCTGGTGCGCTTCATCCACGATGAAAACTTTGTAGCGATCGCGGGCTGGCCGATAGCGAACATTCTCGCGCAACTCGCGCATTTCGTTAATGCCGCGATTGGACGCCGCGTCGATCTCGATCACGTCCGGCGAATTTCCGCCCGTGATCTCGATACAACTGGCGCACACGCCGCAGGGCGTCGCGGTGGGACCTTCAATGCAGTTCAAACAGCGAGCTAAAATGCGCGCCACCGTGGTTTTGCCTGTCCCGCGCTGGCCCGAAAAGATGTAACCGTGAGCGATGCGCTGCTGAGCTATGGCATTTTCGAGCGTGGTGCGGACGTGCTCCTGGCCGATCAGCTCCGCAAACGCTTGCGGCCTGTATTTCCTGGCGATGACTTGGTACATGGAGAAATGAGCGGATGTATGCCAACCCCAAAGGGTTTGCCAGACCCCGGGTGATCCGCGGCACACGAATTAAACCGTTACCGTTGCTTCCTTCCGGACCTGGCGGGGTTCACAGCCATCCGTTGCACGAAGCCCGGAGCCTGACAACCTCTCATGCTAGCATGCGGGTCAAATTTGCGCCGCCGCGGCTAAGTGCCGGGGAAATTAGGGGACACATTTACTCCCATTCGATCCGATCGCCCGGCAACAACGGCAAGCGCAATGCATTCGGATCGCCCGCGTCAACCTCCACCGGCGTCAGAGCGCCATTATCGATGCGCGACAATTTCAGCATCCTCGGATGCGCCGCAACGCTCCCCAGGGTGTTGCCCCACCCCACGACACTGCGAACGCCATTGACCGAGATCTCCATCTGAAGCGCCACCGTGCATGCCTCGGGAAAAGCCGAGCAGTGCTTCGACGAGCCGCCGCAAACCGCATCCGGATCTTCCAGGAGCCCGGCGGCCAGACGATTCAGTTCATCCAACGAATCCGCGCCCACGAGAACCGCACCACGAACATCGGCCTTTTGCCGGAACACGATCTGGAAGAAATTGCGGTAGTAGCGATAGCCCCGCTGCTCGGGGCCGATCAAATCTTGAACCGGCAGTTGATCCGCGGGACGCCGCGCTAGCTCCGACCGCACCGATAGTAGCTGTAGCCCGCGCGCGCTAACCCGATAGACAGCGGTCTGGGTTCCTAGAAAACCGTCGATCCCGTGCTTGGGAGCCCCTTCGCGATAATAAGCATTCTCCACACGCAGTTCCGTGTAGGAATGCAATAGCCAGCCTTGTGGCGGCCCAACATCGCTGTACCGGCTGAGCACTTCCGGAAAAGGGGTTTCCGCGGCGTCCGGCGAACGGATCATATAGGTTGGTTCGGCCGGCAGAACCCGAAAGGAACCACGCGGGTGTGGAGTCGCGCAGGAAAACGAACCCAGAAACACCGCTAATGCAAGAGCCGAGATCTTCCACGCCTCCGAGCGGCCGGGCATTCTCCGTAGTTTGACACCGGCACTCGGATGCTGGTTCCCGGTCGATCCGGCGGCGGCCTATGCTATCATCCCGTTAAGAACAAAAGTTCCAGTTCACCGTGCGTCGCGACGCTCCAAACACCTTGACCGCGTTGGAGTTCCGGCGATATCAGCCGATCTATCTATGTGGATATGTGGGTTAGGGCGATAGTTATGATCACCCGCCGGCTTACCAGCCTCCTGGTGTTTGGTTCCGGCCTGCTATGGGGCGCGCCCGTGCCATCCAATCTCACGCTCCAACAGGCCGGCTCGCGCATCGGGCACGACTTTATCCCCGCCTATGTCGACCAGCAGGTGGTGGTTACCGGCCAAATCTCCGCCCATCCAATCTGGATCACCGACGCTTACTTCCTGGCCATACAGGACGAAGCCAACTATGGGATCTTGCTCAGACCTTCGGCGGCCCAGTTGCAGGGCCTGGACCCCGGCGATTGGGTAGAAGCTCAAGGAACCATTGTTAACCGGGCCGGATCGCCCGTCCTGGTGCCCCAAACTTTGCGACTATTGCGCCATCGGCCGGCACCAGCGCCGAAAGTCGTTATCGCATCTGAGCTTGCATCCTTCCGTTACCTGGGGGTTTTGGTCTCCACTGAAAACCTGGTGACGGGCAAAGATCAAAATGGCGGCGGGGATGCTCTGCTGATTGGCCCCAAGAACCAGAATCTGTATGCGTTTTTACCTAGGGCGCGGCGGGATTCCGGTCCGCAGTTAAGCGGATTCCGGGTGGGCGATCGCATCCGCATCACTGGCATCGCCAGCCAATACTGTACGCTGCCACCCTACGATCGCTATTTCGAAGTGCTCGTTCCCACCCCCAGTTCCATTGTGATAATCGAGCGAGGCTGGGTGATTCAGCCGCCCTTTCTGCTTGCCGCGTTGATTCTGGCCGGCGTACTGGCGATCATCTGGTGGTTCCGCGAACGCCGTATGGCCAGCCTTCGCCGGCAGATGCGCCTGCTCAATTCGCTGGGTGAACAGGTGATTGGCGCGACATCTTCAACCGAGATCCTGCGCCGTCTGACATTGCATCTCACCGCCCTCTCGAATGCCACCGGGGTCGGGCTTTACATCCACAATCGGGGAAGCAAGGTGCTGGAGGGCATTCATACCTCGAGTTCGGCCGTGGACGTGATTGATCCGGAGGCCCCGGCCAGTTCGATGGCCACCGGCGTCGCCGCCTGCTTCCGCAAGCACACCATGTTGGCCATCCCGGATACTCGGCGCAGTCCCCACTTCCGCAAAGAAGAGGCTGCGGTATCCCCGCGCTCCGTGCTCTTCGTTCCCATGTTCGCGCAAGCCGAGTTGATGGGCGTGCTCGACATCCATCATTCCCGTCATTTCCACTATTTCAGCGAAGCCGAGCAGGCCGCCATGCAACACTTGGCCAACCAGATCGCGACTGCGCTCAAATTGCAGGAGCAGCATTCCATGCGCGAACAGCTGTTCCGCAGCGAAAAGCTTGCCGCGGCCGGTCAATTGATCTCGGACGTCGCCAACGAGCTTCGCTCTCCCTTGCAATCCATCGACATGCTGGCCTCCGCGCTGCGGACGCAAAACGGCGACGGGGCGCATCCGGAGCTGGAATCGATCACCACCGAAGCGCGCCGGGCCAATGAGATCGTCGGCCGCCTGGTCTCCTTCGCCAACGTGGAACAGTCGCAGGCCGAACCGCTGGATCTCAATGCCATCCTTTCCGGCCTGCTCAAGTTCCGGGCGCCGGAATGGAAGGCCAAGGGCGTCGAAATCAAATCCCATCTCGCGGTCAAGCGCGCCATAGTGCTTGGTTCGCCGGGACAGATTGAACAGGTTCTGCTGAATCTCCTCGTCGACGCGGAAAAATCCGCCGCCGAGGCGCGAGACAAAGTGATCACGGTGTCTAGCAGCCTGCTGGCCAAGCGCGTTCTGGTGGAGATTGCTTATCCCACGCGCGGCCCCGACAGCCGAGGCGATTCTACCGACGGCGATCACGCCGGATCCGGCGCTCTCGGTTTGGGCGTCTGCCGTGGAATCATCGAAGGCCATGGCGGCGAGTTTCGCGTAGTGCGCACGGCTCCCGGCCAGGCGCGCTTTGACATTGAGCTGCCGGTGATCGAAGCCCGGCAGACCAGTTCCGACCCTTCGCAGCTTTCCGAGGCCATTCGCCAGCTCACGGTTCTGGTGGTGGAACCGGACGGCAAGGTGCAACGAAAATTGGTGGAGACGCTCGGCAATCGCGGCGATCGAGTGGTTCCGGTCTCCAGCGCCGAAGAGGGCCTGGACATCGTCGAGCGGCTGCGGTTCGATATGGTGATCTGCGCGGTGCGCTTGCCCGGCTTGAATTGGGTCCAGTTCTGCGAACGAGTGCGCCTGCGCGTGGGTGGTTTCGTTCTGCTTACCGACGCGTTCAACAGCGACGTCGGCCGCGCGTTTCGCAATAGCGAAGGCTACGTCCTCACCAAGCCGGTGGACGAAACGGATTTGTACCGGATTTGCCGCGCCATCGAAGACAAGACCAGCCTGCTCATCCGTGAGTAGAGGAAACAACCGTGACGTTCTCCGCATCCTACGATCGCGTTACCAAGACCATTTCCGCGCTGGTGTGTTTGTTCCTGCTCGCCGTCATCGCCGCGACTCACAGCTTGATCTTCTGCGTGCTCGCCGTGGTGCTGATCTTGGTGTCCTACGCATACTCGCCGCGCGGCTACGTCATCGGCGATCGGTCGATTCTAGTGCAGCGTCTCGCCGGCCGGCCTCGCATCGCGCTCGACGACGTTCGCGAAGTGCGGCGAGCCGCGCCCGACGACTCGAGCGGCGCGATCCGCCTCTTTGGCAGCGGTGGACTCTTCGGATACTACGGCCTTTTCAGCTCCGCCAAGCTCGGTAAATTCACCGCGTACGTGACCAATCGGAACAACAAAGTGCTCATTGTCAGCGGGATCAAAAACAGTGCTCTTCAGCCCGGACGACGTGGACGGATTTCTCAACGCGATTCGCGCTTTCGCGCCGGTTCCCAGCGCCCCAACACAAAGCTGGGCGAACGGGGGAAAATAGAATCACTATGCGTTACAAGCTCGCCATCGCGTTCCTGATCGCCGGCGCTTTGTTCGCCGCTGAAAAATATACCGGCCCCACCCCGCCGAAGCCCGATGTTCCCTACCTGGTCCATGCGTCCAATCTGATCGAAACCGAAGTGGCGCAGGCCCGGCAGGAAAATCATAAGGACGACTCCAAGTTCGCCATCGCCGGCGCATCGTCGTCGGCACGCACTCCACTGGCCGAGCCCGTTTTTCTTATTGACGCCCAACAGATCTCGCCCCAGAGCTTTGAGCTCTATCGCCTGGATGTCAAGGGCGGCAATCGTGAGGTCTCGATGAATTCCTCGCGCCGCCGGGGCGGATCGCACGCTCTGCACCTGGCGGTGAAGCAGCTCTCTGGCCATCTCTACCGCGTGGAAGTTGATGAGCCCCTCGAAAACGGCGAATACGCGCTTTCGCCGAACGGCGACAATCGGGCTTTCTGTTTTGAGATCTATTAAGGGAGCCGCGCAAAACCTTTGCGCTACTGAGGAACCCGAGCGCATCCCGTATTTGGCGACGCAAGTGGCCGCGCCGTACGAAGGCCTTCGCCCGATTCCGGTTTCCGTCCTGCTATACAACGTCCGCAGCCTATATAACGTCGGCGCGTTTTTTCGCACCACCGACGCCGCCGGATGCGAGAAGCTCTTCCTGTCCGGCATCACCGGCAGGCCACCGCACCGGAGCCTGTCGAAGACCGCCCTCGGCGCCGAGGAAACGGTGGCGTGGGAGCACCATCCGGAACCCGGCGCTCTCATCCGCCAACTGCGCGAGGCAGGGACGGAAATCGCCGCCATCGAAACCAGCGTTCACGCCACCGATCTCTACGATTGGCAGCCACGCTTTCCGGTCTGCGTGCTGTTCGGCCACGAGGTAGACGGCTTGGCCGAGCCGCTGTTAGCGTTGTGCGATACCCACATACGCATTCCGATGCTGGGACGCAAGCACTCGCTCAATGTCGCGACCGCCGGCGGCGTCGTGATCTATGAGCTGCTGCGAAAATACCGGGCGCTACTCGACAGTGCCGGAATCAGACGTTAATTACTGGACGTCGGCGGCGACGTGGCCACTACCGGAATCGTCACGATATTGCTGGTGAAAACGTTCTGCGCGATATACAGCTGCGTAAACAGATTCGTTGGCAGCGAATCGAGCAGTTGCAACTGCACCTGATAGACACCCAGGAAGCCCGGCAACAGCCCCGCGCTCAGTACGTTCGCGGTCGTCCCGCCCACCTGCGCGTTATCCACGGGGGTCACTGGAAGATTTAGGGCCGGGCCATTATAGACCTGCCCCGTGACGGCGGCTGGCGTCAGCCCATCCGCGAGCGTGGTCGGCCCGATGCCCGTGACGTAGATCGTGATTACTTCGCCTGGAACCGCCGGGTTGTCGGGGGTGATGGGGGCGCCCGCGATATTCGCGCAGCACGTCTCGGTGCTGTCCAGTGGATCGATGACCTCAGTAGCGCTGCCACTCGTGGAGGCCGTAACGGTGATGCCGTTCCCCGCGGGTCCGCCCACCTTCGCCGTCAGAATAATATCAGTGAACTCACCACCGGGCGCCGCCGTCACCTTCCCGTTATGATTCGCGTTGATCAGCGCGATCAGCGCATCGCGAAGACTTTGCATCGTGTCGGATTGCTGGACCGTATAGTTGTAGCTGTTGTTATCGATGGTCAGCGTTACGACGTCGCCACCGGTAACCGATCCATCCAGCGCGACCGCGGCGATCGCATTTCCGCTGGTGTGATAGGCGTAGGCCACGCGCGGATCGGCGCCCGGATGTGCCAGGATTCCCGGATTCTCGAGCACCACCGGAATCCCAACTGCATTGGTCGCGGTAATCATGCCGTCGTTGTGCACCGTCCGCACATATCCGCTGACGCCGTTTGTGTTGGCCACCTCAAAAGGAAGCTGAACGTTGATCTGCGTGGGCGACACGTACAAAATCGGCGAACGGATGCCGTCAAAGTACACTTGCACGCCGTTGAAAGTTGTGGGGTAACTGCCGGACTCGCTCGGAACCGCAGTGGCTGCTGAATCAGCCAAATTCTTCCCGAAGATGCTGACCAGGGTGCCGGGCGCCAATTCCGCGGCGGCGGCCCCGCCGACCAGGGCGGACCCCGCGGCCGTGGCTACCTCGGTTGCCGTCCCCGTGCTCGACGCTGCCGTCACGGTGGCAGTATACGCGATACCGTTGCCGTTGAAACCCGACTGGCGCGCGGTCAATACCACTACATAAAGAGCTCCTTCGACGATATCGGTTGTCGCCACTACATTGGGATCCGGCGTGCTGCCGCTGGCAGTCCCGTTGATCAGGTTCGCGAGCTTCTGAGTGATGGAAACCAGCGTATCGCTGCTGAGCACCGTGTAGGTGTAGCATAGTAGACCGTTTGAAGGACATGTCGAGGCGGTTACGCCCGGCGCGCCGACGGTGATCGTGATGGTGTCGCCGGCTGTAATCGTACCCGTCAGAGTCACGAAGCCGACAGCGTAGGTGGCCACGCTATATGCGTTGGTAAAGCCGGTGATAGGAATATTGGCCGATCCTGGAGTGAACACTACCACGCGCAGGTCGGACGGATCCGATACGTAGAGATTCGTCCCATCCCAGGCGAGTGCTGTCGGCGCGCGGACCGTGTTCGGCGCCGACTCCAGAACGTTGGCATCCGGCCGGAACGAGTCGACGGGGCTGGTGACTTGATCGCTGAACTCGTCCACCTGGCCCAGGTTCCGATCGTATTTCGCCCCATTCGTGGTTGGAATGCTGTTATATACCAGCACGCGATCGTTGCCGGTGTCGGCGATGAACAAGCGCGTTCCGTCCGACAAGGCGAAGCGAGGATAACTCAAGGTGTACCCGCAGCGCACGGGATAGACCGGGGTGCCGTCGCTGTCGTTGCCCATGGAAGCGCAAAAGGGCTGGCAACCGGCCGCATAGGTTGGGTTGCCGTCGGCGTCCGTGCCGTTCATAGTGCAATTGGGAAGAACGTCGTTCTGGCCTCCGCTGCTCATATTCGGCTGGCCCACCACCACGTCGGCGGCTTGCCCGTTCTGCGTGGGAATGGAATTCCAAATCAACACACGGTTGTTGCCAAGATCAGTCACGACAAGGCGCTGCCCGTCGGACGTTACGGAAACCGGATTAAACATGTTGCTAGCGGTCGCTGGAAGAACACTAGTGGTTTGGGGCGGAGCCGTGGTGAAGTTCGGCTCGCCCAACACGACATCGGCCGGCTGGTTATTGGACGTCGGGATGCTATTCCATATCAGCACGCGGCTATTATCGGTGTCGGCCACGAACACTTGCGTTCCTTGCACCCAGACGCCTTGCGGGCCGCGAAGCGCGGAGCTGTTTAGCCCTATCGCCGAGGTAGTGAAATTCGATTGCCCAAGCACGATATCAGCGGGTTGATCGATCGTGGTCGGAATCGTTTTCCAGATGAGCACCCGGTTGTTGTCCGTGTCGGCTAGCACCAGCATGTGCCCGTCGGAAGCGATTCTAGTAGGGTTACGGAAGCCGAACTGGGTGGTATATGGGTTCGTCGTGGTGGTGAAATTCGGGCTGGCCCAGCACCAGGCTGGCCTGACCCACGGACGTAGTGCCGACGCACACCGGGCACCCGCTGCCTTGAGGGAGCTCGGCAGTCGGGGCGTAGATATATTTCGAAATATCGGTATAGATCAGACACCCGATTATTGTTCGGCTGCAGTAGCCCGTGAACATTGGAATCCACCACGAATAGCGTATTGTTCGCATAGGCCAATCCATCCACCGCGCCGAGCTGGGATGCCGACGGGCTGCCCGCGTTTTCAGCGGTAAAAGTCGGCTGGCCGATGACCTCCCGGGCGCCTTGCCCGGTGAGAAAATCCACTTGCGCCTGTGCCGGAAACGCCACAACTGTGGCCAAAAATATAAAACCTAGATGCTTCATGATGTAGGACTTAAGAGAGGTACCGCCCCAGTATAACAATCACGGACGAATGCGAAACCCCAGCGGTTTCCGGTTTCTGGCCGCCCAATTGGAGTGCATGACAAGGTGCTCAACGTGATTGCGCTCAGGACGACTTGACCTTCTCGCGCACGTTGAATTCCAATTTCCAGCGACGCCCGTCGCGCGCCACGGACCAGAGCTGCAGCATCCCGGTCTCGGTGACGACGGTTTCGAGAGTCACCGGAACGAACTCTCCGGCGCTGCCCGACGGCCAGAGTCACTTCCACCGGGGACAGCTCTTCCAGCTCATCGCCGGTGTCATCCAGCAGCGCTCCTGCCGCGTCATTCTTGCGCACAGCGGACTGGAAGAAGCGGAACTCGGCCGGCTCTCCGACGATCAATCCAAATTCGCGCCCGCGCAGGTCGCAGCGAAGTGCCCTCTTCCATCCCGAACGGCGCGACCGTGAGCGCCTTCAGGGGAGTACGCATGCCGGGGACCGCGGGCATGGAGCTTTCGATGCCGACATAATACGTGCGGGGCACTCCGCCGCGAATCCGGATCCCATGTCCCGCCCGAGCCAGTCCGTAATAGGCGGCTCCGCGAGCCACGGCATGCATCAAGTCCTCGCCCATCAGCGGCGCCACGGGGCCGAGACCTTCGTCGGCGAGCCAGCCATTCAAAACGTCGAGAATTCTCCTCCGCACAACGCCGGCGCGCAACACACCGCCATTGAACAACACGTGGGTGGGTGCGGCCAGTCCGCTGGAGCCCCGGCGCACCGATCCATGTTCGGATTGCGCCGCCTGCTGCCGCAAGAAGCGCGCCAGATGGCGTGTGATGGCCGCGTCGGCCGCATAGGGCAACCCGATCTCCGCGAGTCCCATTTTGCGCCGCTGCGGCATGTCGTGACTTGAAACCGCGGGCAAAAAGCCTTCGTCCAGGATGCGCTCGACGTCCTCGGCCGCGAGCTTGGTCTTTATTGTTCCGCCGACCAGCCCGGTGCCCCGCCCAAGAATCGTTACCGGCTCTTCGCGCTTCTTGTCATCCCGCTTCTTGTCATCTGGCTTCGGCCAGCGAGAAGGCGCTCCTTGGCCAACCGGCATTGCTGCCAGAGCGCGTGCAATTGCATCGAGTCCAACTTGGTCCCTTTGGCGGCCAACTGCTGCTCGAGATGCCGCGCCAGCGCCAGATCGATATTGTCGCCTCCGAGCAAAATGTGCTCGCCCACCGCAACGCGCTCGAGCGCGAGTTCACCCGATTGCTCGGTTACGGCGATCAAGGTGAAATCCGTGGTGCCGCCGCCGATGTCGACCACCAGAATCAGATCGCCCACCGCGACGCGCTCGCGCCAGTCGGGATGCCGCTCGATCCAGGCATAGAAAGCTGCTTGTGGCTCTTCGAGCAGCAGCAGGTTTTCGTAACCGGCCTGTTCGGCGGCCTTCAGTGTAAGCTCCCGCGCCACCGCGTCGAACGATGCGGGCACGGTAACCAGCACTTGTTGCTGGGTGAAGGGAGCGTCCGGCATCTTCGAATCCCAGGCCTCGCGCAGATGGTCCAGATAGCGGCGCGAGGCTTCCACCGGCGAGATTCGCTCGACGCCATCGGGCGCGTTGGAAGGTAGAATCGGCGCGGTGCGATCGACGCCGGCGTGCGAGAGCCACGATTTCGCGGATGCCACCAGCCGGTTGGCCACCTCGGCGCCGCGCTTCTGCGCCAGCGCCCCAACGACGAAGTGGGGTGAATCGTCCCACGGCAGAGCGATAGATCCAGCGGGAAAATCGGCTGGCCCGGGCAAATACAAAAACGATGGCAACAGCGGCTCGTCGCGCACTTCGCCCGGATTCACCAGCTGCGGCACTTCGAACAGCGTCAACTTAGGCTGCTCGAGCGCATCGCCACCCTGCGGCGCAAAGGCCAGCGCGCAGTTGGTTGTTCCCAGGTCGATTCCGATGAAGTATTGATTTGGCAAGGCAGGTAGGGGCCGAGTTACCGAGTGGCCCATGATTCTCTCGCACAGTGTAACGCGCGAGTTCGCGGCGGCGCGGATGCTACAATGATTTTCTTTGTCACCGACCGATACCTTGATCGAAGCGGCCGGCCGCTGGTTCCTGCACTCGGGAATTCAAGAAGCAAGCGGCGGCGTGGCGCGTTACTACCGTTCCGACCTCGGCCAAAACGCCCGCGTCTCCACCGAAATAACCGGCTATGCGGTCAGCACTTTCCTCTTCCTGCATGAGCGCACGGGCGATGCGGCGTATCTGGATGCGGCGCTCCGCGCGGCGCGTTTTCTTACGCGCGTAGCATGGGATGCCGAAGCTTGGCACGTTTCCGTTCGAACTCCCGTCGAATACGGCGCAGGCAGCCCGGCGCTCGCGTATTTTTTCGATTGCGGCATCATCGTGCGCGGCCTGTTGCGTGCTTGGCGTGTGACCGGGGAAACCGAGTTCCGCGATACCGCCGTTGCGGCCGGCCGGCGCGATGCTGGCGGATTTTCCAGGCAGGCCAGGCGATCCATCCGATTCTCGCGCTGCCGGACAAGCGTCCGCTGGCTTGGGAACCGCGCTGGTCGGCGAGCCCGGGATGTTATCAACTGAAATCGGCGATGGCATGGCACGAGCTGTTCGAGGCCACCGGCGTTCGCGAGTTCCAGTGCGGCTATGAAGCCGCGCTCCAGGCTGCGCTCGAAAACGATGGGGCATTTCTCACCGCCGAATCGGACCCGCTGCGGATCATGGATCGCCTGCATGCCTACGCGTATTTCCTCGAAGGACTGCTGCCGGTGCTCGATCGTCCGGAATGCGCCCAGGCGTTTCGCGATGGCGTGGACCGGGTGTCTGGTCTCCTGCGGGAAATCGAGCCCGTTTTCGCGCGCTCCGATGTGTATGCGCAATTGCTGCGAGCGCGGCTGGTGGGCGAAGCTTGCGGCGTACTGCCGTTCGATGAAACCTCGGCCGCGCATGAGGCGGAACAGGCGGCCAGCTTTCAGATCGATTCGGATTATCCGCGCATCTCCGGAGGATTCCTGTTCGGCCGTAAGCAAGGCGATGCGCTGCCATTCGTGAATCCGGTGTCGACCGCGTTTTGCGTTCAAGCGCTGGCGTGGTGGAATGACAGGCAAACGGGGCAGCGAGCCCATTATCAACCCAGTTTGATTCCAAATGCGGCGTAATCTAGGCTGCCGAAGAATTCCTTGCGGAACGCTTCCGGCAACTCCGCCAGCGCCGGCATGCTTTGGATGGCCGGCGACAAGCGCTCGATTTCGATTCGCCCAAAACCCGCCTCTTCGAGATAAAAGTTGGTGAGCACCGGTGGAATCGGATGCCGGTGCGTGGGATCGATGTAGAAGTGCGTCGCGAAAATTGCGAGGCACTCCGGATTGGGCGTTTCAAGCGCCACCAGGCCGCCCGCGCGCAGTTTGGCATGCACCAACCGGATCATCTCCGGCAATCGTGCTGGCGGCAAATGCTCCACCACCTGGCAGCAAATCACGCCGCCGAGCGATGCATCCGGCAGATCGCTCAAATAGGTGAAGAGATCCGCCTTTTCGGCGTTCAGTCCTTTAGCGACGCAAAGCGCGATGGAATCGTCATTGGAATCGATGCCCCGCGCTGTGATACCGGCGTCCTGAAGGACCTGGATCATTTCACCGCGGCCGCAACCAAGATCGAGCACCGGCGCGTGTTCGCGAAAACGCGTTGCATACATCTGCTGGCGCTCGCGAATGTCCTCTTCGGACCCGCGAAACCGGTCAGCGAATTTCAGCCAATCGACTCCGCAAACTCCGGCGGCGCGCTCTGCCCACACGTGCTCCAGCCGCGCTGCGAGAGCAGCGACGGCTCTTTGGCGCAACAACCGCAGCTCGGTATGAATCATGCGCTCATATTCCAGGCGCGCGCGGCCGAGCTCGTCCCAAAACCTCCGCTGCATTTCCTCGTTTTGCAGCGCCATGGAACGTTCAAAGTCGGCATGCTGGACCTTCGCGCTGCGTATAGGTGACGCGATGATGAAAAGACGCCTGCAACTCGGAAACGCCCGCAAGAACTGGATTTCGGTATCCGCGAGCTTCAGCTCCCAGCCCGCGTGCCACTCGGCCCAATGCGCACGGATGTCCTTCAGCTCGCTGGCCTCCTCGCGCAGTTCGAGGTCTCTCTCGCAGGTTCGAGCTTGGCCGAAAGCAGCGACAGCGCCTGCCTGCATTCGTTCAAATTTTCCATGGTGGCTTGCACGCACGCCATCACGCCGCGGTTGAACTCCACTTGTTCGCGCACGTGCCAATCGAGGGCGCGCGCGATGTTGCGCTTGAGCGTTTGAACGATCGAATTCTTGAGCCCGCGCGGGCCGCGGGTTGACGGTCCCAATGCTCGCCACCTTGGCTTCAGCGGCGTCGCGAGCGTGCAGCAGGGGCGTCAGATCCGGCAGTGGAATGTGCCCCTGGGCCACGCCATTGGGAATGCCCGCGCGCACGCGCTGCCGGATTTCGGCGATCACCGCCGCGAGTTCTTCACCCTTTGGATCATCCACGTTTCTTCTTGCTCCAGCTGGCGGTGATCTTGGTGAAGACCCCGCCGCGCGGCGTAAACTCGCCCGTGAGCGTCGCCTCGATCGGCTGGCACGCCTTTACTACATCGCGCAAAAACCGATTCACCACGTTCTCCTGGAAGATTCCCAAATTGCGATACTCCAGCATGTACATCTTCAGCGATTTCAGCTCCAGACACAGCTTGTCGGGAACGTAGCGCAGCGTCAGCTCGCCATGATCCGGCAGTCCGGTCTTCGGACAAACCGAAGTGAACTCCGGCAGGACGATTTCGATTTCATAGCCGGGATACTGGTTCGGCCAAGTCTCGATCTCCGGCAACGGCGCGCGCACGCCCGCGCCGGCATGCTGCATCGGTATATTGTCGTTTCATTTCGCGGGGATCAGCATGCGCGACAACAAATCCAGAAACAGCCCAACATCGGTGACCACGCCGACGGCTTGCCCCGTGCCGCGGTCGCTTACCTTGGTTGCCACGGCCGGATTGATGTCGACGCAGACGATCTTCACCCAGCTCGGCAGCATGTTTCCAACCGCGATGGAGTGCAACATCGAACCCAGGCAGAGCACCAGTCCGGCGCCCTTCAAATGCTCGGCATAGGCGTCTTGCGCGCGGTTCATGTCGGTGATGGTCTCGGGCAGCGGCCCATCGTCGCGCAGACTGCCCGCCAGCACGAACGGCACGTTATTTTTGACGCATTCGTACATGATGCCGGTGCGCAAACGCCCGCTTTCCACCGCGCCGCGAATTCCGCCGCAGTTGTAGATGGCATTGATCGCGCGCATATGATTGCGATGCCCGTGCTCTTCCTGCCGTCCGTCGCTTTGGCGGATCCCGAGCGAAGTTCCGAGCAGCGCCGCTTCGATATCATGCACGCCCAACGCGTTCCCGCTCAGCAGCGCGGTGATGTAGCCTTCGCGAATCAATCGCGATAGCGGCCCAGCGCCGCCGGTATGAACTACCACCGGTCCGGCCACCGCGATGATGCCCTGCCCCGCCGCGCGAGCCTGCTCGATCAACGCCGCGGTTTGCTTGACGGCCGTCTCCACCTGCCGCTCGGACGAAATATCGTTGCTCATGAACGCGAACGCCAGCCGGTCGCGCTCCTTGGATTCGGGCACCACGCGAATGCCGCGCATCCCGGTGACAACCTGATCTCCCGCTTTGATGTCGCGCAGCCGCCGGCACGTCGCTTTATGATCCTGCGTTGGTCTTCGACCACGATCAACGCGTCCATGCGCTGATTCTGGACTTCCACCCACTGGCCGCCATGGCGCACGTAGGTTTTGTGATTGGTGGTGGAGTAAAAATCCTCCGGAGCGCAGCAATCGCGCTCCACGGTGAAGAGCTCGGCGTCGCCCGATTCCACCATCGCGCAACCGAGTCCGAGCAATTGCGAGAGGATCTTCTCCATCGAGTCGGCGTCATCGGTGTCGATCTTCAGCCGCAGATAGGATCCGTCGCTATTGGTGCGGCCAATACGGAACTGCTCAACCTCGAAGCGGCCCCCGAACTCGACCACGGTGTCGAAGATCTGCTCCATGATGTGGGAGTCGATGAGATGTCCCTGGGCTTCCACGCGTTCTTGGAGTGGGAGGGGCTGGCTGTGCGCAGTGACGGATGTGGACTTGGTTTCCAAGCTAATAGGATACCCGCTATTGGAGCGGAAACTCGACTTTGAGGCCGGAAAGCGCAGGAAGTCGCGGTCGTTGGTACAGAGCGTAGCGCCATGTTCGATGGCAAGCGCGGCGAGGTGAGCGTCCATAATGAGTGGGCCACGCGCTTGAGATTTTGGTAGCAAGTCGCTCAAAATGGTCCAGTGCCGTTCCGTGGGCGAAACGAGAACAACGTTGCGGAGCGCGATCCAACCGCTCACTGCAAAGGCTGCCTCTTCTGTACTCATAGGATCAGATTCATATCGCCGCGAAGTGGCGATGCGCAGAAACGCAAGAATCGTGATCCAGGATAATGCGATGGTTTCGGTACTCGACAAACTTGCTTCCAGCCAGGATCGCGCCCGGACATGCTCTGCCGCCACACTGTCGTAGGCGTAGATCAAAAGATTCGCGTCGAGAAGGATCACTTGTAATCCGGACCCTCGACCTGTTCGATCAACTCCCAGACCTTGTCGTAGCTGTAGCCTGGTTTCAGACCCATGGCTTTGGGCCGTACCTTAAAAGGCTTGTTGCCCTCGATTTTCTGGCGCGAGAGCAATCCAACCCGCAAAGTCTCATTTACGGTTTCCTTGAATGACTTGCCGGATTTCCGCATCTCGGCTTCGAGCTTCGCGCGAACGTCTTCGTCCAACGTGATTGTGGTTCTAGGCACATCTTGATGCTAAGGCAATAGCATCGTGATGTCAAAGGCTACCGCTCTGCCAGCCACGCCAGGAACAGACCATCCGGCGCGACGTCTTCCCAATACGAAATCGGGCGGCTGGAAACCTTCGCGCAATGCCGCGCGAGCATCTTCTCCAGTTCCTTGCGGCCGAACCACTTCTCCCACTCGGGAGTTTTTAGCCGTCCCCACTGTTGCGAATTCTTGTCGATGATCACGATGCGGCCGCCGGGCCGGACCACGCGACACAGTTCCGCCACCGCGCCCTGGATGTCCACAGCGTGCTCCAGCGATTCCGTGGCATAAGCGCAATCGAAGATTCCGTTCGGAAACGGGAGCGCAGTCATCGATCCGGCGCAGGCGCCGACACCCGCCGGCACATGCCGCAGCATTGCTTCGGCCAGATCGAGCCCAACGATGGACGCCGCCCGCGGATAACGCTCGGCGAGCACGCGCGCAAAGCGCCCCTTGCCGCATCCGACATCCAAAACACGCTGGCCGCTCAGATCGCCGAAGTATTCGAGAATCAGTTGGACGTGATAGATCCGCGGATCGATGGTCGATGGAAAATTCTCTTCATCGGCCGCTGCTTCATTGAAGTGCTGGACGATATCGCGCAATGGAACCGCCGGCGCTTGTGGCTTCTTCCAGAACATCAGCCCCGCGTCAGGAAAATCGGGAGTCCGGTTTTGTTGGCGTAATTCGGACGATATCGCTCGGTGTTATACATGGTGGCGACGTCCACATGCCGCGGACCCAGCGCCGGATCGGGAATGGGCGCCATCGCGTAACGGCCGTCCACCAGCGCGGCCATCAATCCGCTCTGATTATCGAGCACCGCCTCGAGCGCCATGGTCCCGAATGTCGAGGCCACGAGTTTATCGACGAAATCGGGCACTCCACTGCGCAGATCGTAGGTCAAGTCGCTGACGATGGTCTCTTCCGATGAGCGAGCGTGGATTTCGCTCGCCAGCGCCTCCCCCACGTTCTCCTTCTTGCGATGCCCGAATGCATCGGGTTCGCCGTACTCTCGCACTTGATAGCCCTCCCACTCGGCGCCTTCAGACAGAATCACCAAACAATAGTTGCTCGGATTGTTTTTCTTGTCGGTCATCAGCAGCTCGATCAACTTCTCGAGATTGACCTTGTATTCGGGAATGCAGCAGCGGATGGACGCCACATACGCTGTGTAGAGGGACGTGAAGCCGGCATCGCGCCCGAACACGCGAAAAATACCGATGCGCTCGTGCGAGCCCACCGTGGTTCTTTGCCGCGCGATGGCGTCAGTCGCGCGCGTGATCGCTGTTGAGAACCCAATGCAGTATTCGGTGTTGCGAACGTCATTGTCCATGGTCTTGGGCACTGCGATCACCTTGACGCCAAGACTGTGCAGCTTCGCGGCATAGCTCAGCGTGTCGTCACCGCCGATCGCGATTAGGGAGGTGAGCCCCAAGGCTTCGATATTCTTGAGCACCTGAGGGCTCAGATCATAGACCGTGGAGGTCTTGCCGCCCTTAGTGACCTCCTTCCGCGGGAAGCTTTGCCCCTTCAGGAAGTCGGGAAGGCTCGACATTTTGGATGGATTGGTTCGGCTGCTGTGTAGAACCGTGCCGCCATAGCGATCAATGGTGCGCGTATTCAGGCGCGTGAGCGGCAGGACGTAACGGCTTTTGCTGGCTTCGTCGGCCAGGTTGACGTGCGTGAGCCCTTCCCAGCCGCGCCGGATCCCCACCACCTCGCAGCAGTTTTCAGTAGCTCGGTAGGTAACTTCTTTGATGACTGAATTCAGGCCGGGGACATCGCCGCCGCCCGTCAAGATGCCAATGCGTTGAGTCGCCATGGCCTATTTTACTCGGACGGCTTGACTCCCGCTCCGAGATGCATCGAAGCGGGAGTCAGTGACGAAAGACTCAATTAGCGATGACCGCCGCCGCCGCGACCACCACCACCGCCGCCATGGAATCCGCCACCACCTCCGCCACGGACTGCGCCGCCGCGGTATCCGCCGTAACCACCACGACCATAGCCGCCGTAGCCGCCGCGATATCCGTAACCGCCGCGACCCCAGCCACCGTATCCGTAGCCACCCCAACCGCCATACAGTCCGAAGCCGCCGTAGTAGGGATAGCCGTAGCCATACCCATACGGGTAGCCGTATGCACCGTAGTATCCGGGGTAAGCATACGGATAGGCGTAGCCATAGGGATAATAACCACCGACGCCGATACCGACGCCAAAATGCACCGCAGCGTTAGCTTGAGGCGCGCCAACGAACATGAGGGCACCCGCCAACACCATGAGGGGGAGCCCAAGTTTCCCAAATGTTTTCTTTAGCATATTAACCTTCCTGGAGGCTAACTCCCATCGCCTCTCTATTGGATTTGATGCGTGATCTCGGTCCTCGTTGCATTGTTGGCTAACTTTAACTTAGGACTTGACATTTCGCCAATTGTTCGCCTATGATTGCCAAAGACCTTTTGATTCTCCCCTAACAAGGAACCCTCAATGAAAATCAGCGACTCCATTCTACCGGAATTCGACCAGGAGATGGCCAACACTCGTAAGGTGCTCGAACGCGTGCCGGAAGGCAAAGGCGCTTGGAAGCCCCACGCGAAGTCATCCACGTTCGGCGCCCTGACGGCGCACATTGCGAACATGCCCGATTGGGCCGGTCTTACATTGCAAAGCGACTCCTTCGACTATGCTCCCCCTGGCGCGCCTCCGTACGAGACTCCAAAATTTGGTTCAAATAACGAGCTTCTGGCGGCATTCGATAAGAGCGTCGCCGAGGCGCGGGCAGCATTGGTGGCAGCGGATGACAACAAGCTGCTGGCGCCCTGGACGTTGATGGCCGGCGGACAAACGATCATGACCATGCCGAGGATCGCGGTTATCCGCAGTTTCGTGATGAACCACACCGTCCATCATCGCGCCCAGCTCGGCGTCTACTTGCGGCTGAACGACATCCCCGTGCCGGCTCTTTATGGGCCTACCGCGGATGAGAGCTAAGCTTTACAACACTTTTTTACAGCACATCAGCGAAGCCGCGCTTTAGATGCCGGAAGAACAGTCCGCCGGCGATGAATGATGTGATTGCGTAGGCCGTGATAATCGCAAAATCGTGCAAGCTCGGGACGCGGTAGGACAGAAGCCGGTCGCGATAGGCGCGCACCACGAACGCGAGAGGGTTCAAATGCAGGATAAATCGGAAGCGCTCCGGCATCTGCTGCTCGGTGATGAAAATGGGCGTCACCCAGAACCAGAAGACCAGGATCACTGAGAGCACTTGCACGGTATCGCGGAGATACACTTGCAAACTGGCCACGATCCAGCCGACGCCGATGGCGAATAGCCCGACCATTACCATGTAGCACGGCAACAACAGCATCCACATACTGAAGTGGCCCATGGTGATTCCCAGGATACCGATCACGATGGCTACTACAGCCAAATGGCTCATCAGCGACGACAAGAAGATGGACACCGGCACGATTTCGGCGGGGAAGACGGTCTTGGTGATCAGATTTGCATTGTCCAGCATCGAATTCGCCGAGCGAGTAACGGTGTCCTGGAACAATAGCCAGGGCAGAAATCCGCAGAACAAGAACATCGGATAGCTGGTGGTGGACTCGTTGGGCGGGACGTGCTGGTGGAGGCACAGTTGGAAAACGAACACCCAGCTGACCAACTGCACCAGCGGCAGGATCAGACCCCACATCCATCCGGCCGTGGAACCAATGAAGCGCTGCTCGAAGTCGCGCCGGACCATTTGCAATAGCAGCGTGCGCCGATGGACCAGGTTGTGCGCGAAGTGCCTTCCGGGAAGGGGCATCGACTCTCAGGTTACTATGGGGCTGAAGACGATGAAAGCCTGCGTCCTCCGCCACACCGGGCCGATCGAGAGCAACCCGCTTGAATACACGGACGTGGAGAAGCCCGCGCCGTCCGGAACTCAAGTTCTCGTCCGTGTGAACGCCTGCGCCGTTTGCCGGACGGATCTGCATGTGATCGAAGGGGAGCTGCCGGCGCGCAAGTCGCCGATTACGCCCGGGCACCAGGTGGTGGGTGTGATCGAGGCCGTGGGCGAGCAAGCCAAGCAGCACGACGTTGGAACGCGCGTCGGCATCGCGTGGCTGCATTCGACCGATGGCACGTGCGAATACTGCCGGGCAGGAAAAGAAAATCTCTGCAACAACCCCACGTTCACCGGCTGGACAGTGGACGGTGGTTACGCCGAGTATGCGCTGGCGGAAGAAAGCTTCGTTTATCCGATTCCGGAAGGCTTCGACGATCTTAAAGCGGCGCCGCTGCTATGCGCGGGCATCATCGGTTTCCGGTCGCTGCGGCTTTCCGCCATCGAACGCGGCGGCCGGCTGGGTTTGTACGGATTTGGAGCGGCGGCCCATGTGGCGATTCAAGTGGCAAGGCACTGGGGCGCCGAGGTCTATGCCTGCACGCGCGATGAGCGTCATCAGAAACTCGCGCTGGAATTGGGCGCCGTGTGGGCCGGGGGGACGGTGGCGGAGCCTCCGAAGCAGCTCGATAGCGCGATCATCTTCGCGCCCGCCGGCGAGATTGTTCCCGCAGCCTTGAAGGCTCTGCGGAAGGGTGGGACGCTGGCACTGGGTGGAATCCACATGAGCGTGATTCCGCCGTTGGACTACGATCTGCTGTATGGGGAGCGCGTAGTTCGGAGCGTCGCGAATAACACAAGGCAAGACGGGCACGATTTTTTGAAGGTGGCAGCCGAGATTCCCGTCCACATCGAGACCGAAGTTTTTCCGCTCGAACAAGCGAACCGTGCGCTTAATGCGTTGAAGAACGACGCCATTCGGGGCGCGGCGGTATTGCAGGTTCGCTAATCGGCTAGCTAGTTCTTGGCCGCGATCTTCTGTCCGTAGAGCTTGCGGTACACTTCGGCATTGCGCAAAACGCTTTGGACATACACGCGCGTTTCGTTGAATGGAATGCTCTCGACGAATTCGGCGGGCTCGCGGAAGTTTGCCGACGCCATCCATTTGGTCACGTGCGATTTGCCGGCGTTATAAGACGCCAAAGTCGCCTCCCACTTGCCTTGCAGCTCGTCGGAAAGCTGCTTCAAGTAGTAGGTTCCCATCTTGAGATTCGTATCTGGCGTGAACAGCATCGCGGTGTTATAACGTGGGATCCTGAGTTTTCTGTTGAGCTGGCGGCCAGTAGCGGGCATCACCTGCGCCAGGCCGCGGGCGTTGGCTGGCGAGACGGCGTTGGCATTGAACTCGGACTCCTGCCGGATGAGCGCGGCCATTAAGTAGGGATCGAGCCCCTGTTCGCGGCAATATTCCTCGAGCGATTTTCGATAGGGCAACGGGAATGCCAACCGCCAGAATCTATCCGGAGCAGCATCCAGCGACATCGACAGATAACTCGGAGCGTAGTGCTTGATGTAGCGGATGGCTTGAGCGGGAGAATCGCGCTCGCTGGCGAGTTCGGCCAGCTCCAATGCCATGATCTGCGGCTGTCCGTCGACTTTGGCGCCGAAGCGCAATTCACCGTCCGCCGAATCGGCCAGACCGGCTACATCCAACAAGTGGGCGCGCGCGATGCGTTGCTTGGTGAGCGGAGTAGCGTCAAAATTTTCCGGAGCATGCCGATTGACGAATTGAGCTCCCGTAAGAAATTGCTTCGTGCCGGCAGATGCCGCCGCGCTGGCGATGGATGGAGTCTCCAGCCGCTCCCGGGCAAGAACCGCGTAGTAGTAGTTCGGATACGCGTTGTTGATGGTGTCGTAGTACGCCCGCGCCGCTGCCCAATCCGACTTCGACTCCGCGATCCGGCCCAGATAGTAGAGGGCCGAACTCACTTGATCGGAAGCGGGATAGCGGCTGAGATGCTCGCGCAGCATGCCCTCGGCTGATGCGGGATCGCGCAGATAAGTGAACCAAGTAACTTTCCATTGGCACGCGGCCGATTGCGGATCGTTCGCGAAGGATTCATAGCAGGTGCGGTACAGCGGCTGCGCGGTCTCCGGCTGATCGTGCGCCGCGTAGTAGTTGCCGGCCGAAACCAGCGCTTCAAAGCGCCAGTGCGATTGCGGGTTCGATTGCGTCAGCTTTTCGAGCGTTGCGTTCATCTCGTCCAGCCGGTTCAAGCGGCGCTGGGTCTCGAGCAAGTAGTAGAGGCGTTCAGCCTCGGGCTCAGGCGTGGAAGCCTGGAAAGAGATCAGATATTTGTAAGCCGACTCGTTCTCCCGCGCCAGATACGCAGCGGCGCCAATGCGGACGCGGGCCAGATCGAAGTTCTCGCCGCTCAAGCGCGGCAGGAGCGCCGTCAGTTCCTTCCCGGCACGCGTATAGTCGCCGCCGGTTTCGAGCTTAAGGCCCCGAGCGAACAGAGCCTCGGGGGGGATGCCTGGATAGCGAGTGAGCGCTGCTTCGGCGTCGGCGGCTTCCTTCGACAGAGGATACTCGAGATATATTTTCTGATAATGCTGCGCGGCAGATGCCGCATCATTCTGCGCCTCATACCCCCGCGCAAGTAGCAGCTCAGCTTGCGGAGCCGACAAGTCAGCCAAATGCTGTTGTACCAGCGTCACGGCACCCGCCGGATTGCCGCCTTCGAGAAATGATTCGGCCTGGAGCAATGTCGCTTTCGTCACTAGAGGCGAAGCAGGCGTGGATTGCCATACCGGCTGCAATGTTGACGCGGTATCGGCGAACTGGCGCAGGCCGGATTCAGCCACGGCGCTTAGATAAGCGGTGTAGTCGGCCAGCTCCGGCAAACGCTTGCTGGCCGCTTTCAGGTGAGTTAGCGCGTCTCCGAACTGACGCTGATCGTCTTCCGTTGCGCCCAACAGCAAGAGCGCCAGCGCTCCGTTCTTGTCGGCGCGGTGCGTTTCGGCGTAACGCAGCACGGCTGCGCGAGCGCTTACGCTGGGCGTTTTGCGATAACGATCCGCCAGCGCGTCCAAGGACTGCGCGGACAGAGCCCCGGCGCATACCAAGATGCACGCGGCCGCCGAGGCCAGCCTAGACCATCGGGCCCGGATAATCTTTACCCAGCAATTCGACATCATCATTTGCCAGCGTTCTCACCAGCTCGAGATGGAGATAATCCACCATCGAGTCCGATGCATTTAGAAACTTACCGCGAAACAAATCGCGCGCGGACAGGATCTCTTCTTTAAGAGACGTATATAAATCGTGCGCTGCACGGCCATTCTTTACCTTATCGGACTGATATAGCCTAATCTCGGCCACCTGAACGCTCGCAAAGCGTTGGGCACGGAGGTGAAGCTCCCTATCCCCGTGGCTCAGGGAAAACCATGAGAGAATCTCAGGCTTTTGCGCGGGGGCGATGCTGACTAAGGTCTCCACGGGAGGCGCCGGAGGAGGCTCGATCACTGCGCCCGCCGTGGCCACCAGAAGCTCCAGAGCGTCGACATCCACGTCGGCCGAATCCGCATACAGCACGGCAGGAACATCCAGGCGCGCAACTACCGGGAAGAGGTAGCACTTGGAGTCTTCTTCACCCAGGAACGCCGCGAGCGGTTCGGACAATTCGCTGCGGGTGCGCATGGCGACCAACGTATCGCGAGTTTGAACGGCAGTTGCGAAGGCCGGCGCCGAGTCGAGAGCGACGTCGTCAGCAAGCTGGTGCCCGTCGACGTTGCGCGCGGCCTCGAAGTGCAGCTTGCGACCGTGAACCAGGAACAGCGCCGCTCGCCCGCAAAATCCGCGCGTGGCATCCACCAGCGTGTGACTCCACTGGCCTTCGTTTTCAAAGTGCCGCAGCCGGCGGGCGGTTTGATTCAACTTCTGAATCAGATCGTGGCGCGCGATCTTTCCAGATTGCGTAGCTTCGCGCAGGCGGGCTTCGAGAACATCCTGGTATTCGCCTTCCAGACGCGCCGCCAGACCCGCGATGGTCTCCTCAAGCGCGCGCTCCATGCGTTCGGGCCATTGCGCTTCGAGCACATCGCGGACGCGTTCGATATGTTCGCGCCAGGCGAGGACCAACTGCTCCCGAACGATGTCGTTCGCATCGGCCAAGAGCTCGCTGGTAGCTTCATTCATGGGGAAACAGAGGCCACTACTATTGTATCGGACGCGTTCCACCCGCGGCGACCACGTTAAGAGAGCTATTCGTAAGTCGTAGAGGTTCGGCGGGCGATATCAAGCACGTCGATGTGATACCGGTCTGGATAAACATCTAAAAAGATCCGGTAAGCCCCTACCCGGCGGCGCCAGGTCGAACGCTCGGCAGTCAGACGGCTGATATCGCCGCTGAAGGGATTTTCCTGCATCGCCTGCAACGCAGCGAGAAGCAGACGCCGACTCTTAGGAGGAGCTTTTGCGAGCTGTTTTTCGGCCTGCTTTGCGATGTGGATTGTCCAGGTCATGGAGAAGTTCCTGGAGCGTTCGGTATTGGCCTCGACCGATCTCGGCGCGGCCTTTACGGATTGCTGATAACTCGGCCTTGTTCGGAACGTAGCTGCCGTAGTGGCTCTCAAAGTATTGGCGCCAAGCCTCGCGCAGCAACTCGGACCGGGTGCGATTTTCCTTCTTTTGAACCTTATTCATCTGCTCAGCCATGGCCGCAGGCAGGGAGATCGTCAGAGTATTGGTAGCTCTCATGGCAAATCTTTGGTCTTACTTCTTGTTACTTGGTAATAACCTCGACCCTTCCAGGTTATCAGTATCGAGGGTGCCCTCGCGACGCCGGCCCCAGAACTACCTCACGGGTGCGGGTTCGGGATGCAGGGGCAGCAGCATTCCGGTCAACCGTACCTGCCTGCGCCCGCTGGTAAGCTCGAGGACCAGATGGCCGTCGGGCTGGCTGGAGCCTTGCCCGGTCAGTATATCGGCGCCCTGTGAAACCTGCAGATCCGAAAGCAGCAGGCGCGGAATGCCGTTGCGACGCCGCCACGCGATAGGCCCCCGAGACCGCGCGCATCTCAGCGTCGGGTGCAAGCACTATTCCGCGGCCTTCGAAGGTGCCTTTGGACCGCAGATTGATCAGTAAATCGGCACCGGTGCCGCTGGTAATAAATTCGCCGTCCACGTCGAGCTGGCCGTTTCGATAGTCGAAGTTTTCCATGGTGCCGTTCAATTGATAGGCTGGCTCGGCCTTGGCGAGGTTGACGGACAATTTGCCGATCGCGTGAGTATCTTCCAGATGCCACTCCACGTTCGAGACGTTGATGGATGCGGCCCGCCAAACCGCGCGAGCGCGCAAATCGCCGAGCGGGACTTCGCCATTCATCAAAGCAGGCACCTGCACGGTGATGTCGGCGTCGCGCTCCTCCAGCCACTTGGGAAGCGGTTGATCGCGCAACGGAATGCCCGCGCTAAAAAGCCTTCCCTGCGGCGCAAAGCGGGAAGCATCAAGCGCTCGGCCTCGGCGATCTGCAACTCGGGAATGGTGAGGCGCAGCCGGTCCGGATGCACTGCCGTAGCTTGGTAGCGATATTCGCCATCGAACTTCACCGTGCCGGCGCGTCCATGCATGCGCGTGATCTGTATTTCGTCGCCACTCATCTGCACCAAGGCCGAGGCGATGCGAACCGGCGACGCTAGCCCTGGAATCTCGACGACGGCATTCTGCAACTCATACTGGCCCGACCACACGGCGGGATTCTCGGCGGTCTTTTCGTAAGAGATCCAGCCTTTCCACGATCCTTGACGCAACTGCTCGATTATCGGAATGGGCAGCGGAATTCGCGCGGCATCGAACAAGTGAGCGGCGCCAACTGTCAACTGCGGCGTCGTGATGCGAAACGCAGCATGCGTGTTGTCGAACGCGTATTCGCCCTCCACTTGGGCGGATTGTCCGTCCTCCATCTCGACGTCGGATGGGGCGAGCACAACCTTGCCGTCCGCGATTTGCACTTGCGCCGAATCGAATTGAGCTGAGCCGCCTTGCGGAAACTTCACGGCCGCGCTGCCAAGCGTCAATTGGCCTCCGACGCCCGATTGACTGGAATAGCCGATGGCGCCGTCCACTTTGCCTTCCACCTGGACGCCGGGTGGAAACGGCGCACCGAGATGCCGCGCGGTTTCCACCAGCGATGCCGCGGGAAGATCGCGGAATTGGAGACTGCCGGACCATTTTGGCGCGGCGAGATAGTCGTCCAGCCGGAATTCGGCCGACACCGGGTCGGGCTGGGTGGGCGTCGGCGAGAGTGGCGAGCTCCAGATGATGGCCGTTGAGATTGAGCGACCCGCGATAGTTGAGCGTCCAGCCTTCGCCGGGCGACGGCATCAAGTCCCAACGATGCACATCGCTGATGTTGAGGTCGCCGGTAATGCCGATTTTGGATAACGGACCGGCGAGCTTGGCGTTGGCGAGCACGAAGCCATGTACGCCGATATCGCTGCCGTGGAACAGGCGCGTGAGTTCGGAAATCGCGGTCCGATCCAGATGAACTCCCATGCTGAGCTGGTCTTCGCCGTTCGGGCCGGATTGCAGAAGGCCGCGGGCGGTGAGTTCGCCGAAGCTCGGCGATGCCTGGTCGGTGCGAGCCGGAGCGCCGGAGAAGCGGATCACCACATCGCCGTTTTCGTTGGCGTAGACGTCCACGTCGGCGTCGCTGATGTAGAAGACGGACTTGGTATCGCCAAACTTGAAATCGATGCGGCCGCCGCGAATTTGAATATCGGGAATGGCGTGGCGATGCGGGGCGCCGGACTGCGGACGATGGTCGAGCAGCGGCTGAATGTTCCAGGGGCCGGACGGCATCTTGACCACATTGACGCTGGGCGTGTCGAGACGAGAGACTGGAGAACGCGAGGTTGCCCGCGAACAGGCTGGTCCAGCGGATGCGCGCCTGCATGGACTCGACGTGCGCGAAGGGCTCGATGCCGGCGGCTGGATCGTCGTCGATCAGGACATCGTCCACCGTGAAGCCGGGGCCGGTGAAGAGATTCAAGTGAACCGCGCCGAGATGAACGGGGCGATTGAGCGCGGCTTCGAGCGCCGCCTGGATGCGCGGGCGAAAGCGATCGGCGCTGATACTCGGCGCGGCCAGGCCAATCGACGACCACCAGCAGCACACCGATGCAGAAGCCAACGCCGAGAGCCATTTCATGGATGACGCGCCAACAAATCGGCGTAAGCGGCGGGATCGTCGACATCGGTGACGACGGCCGGGTCCGGAGACCTCGATATAGATGGTCTGCGCAACGTGGCGATGGATAACGTCGCTGGCTTTAGCGTCGGGAGGCAGAGCGAGCAGCTCGTCGATCAAAGGACGCGCGATGCAAACTGGATGGCCATGCTCGCCCGCATAGTGGGCACGGTGACCGGAGCGCGATCGGCGCGGAATCGGGCGGCCAGCGTTTCGAGCGTGGAGATTTCGAAGATGCGGATGATCGACGGGCAGAAACATCGCGGCGTCGGCATCGGGTGGAACCAAAGCCAATCCACATTGGAGCGAGCTGAGCATGCCGCGATCGGGATCGGGATTGACGGCGAAGATGACATCGCGGCCGCGCTCGATGCCGGATCGGATCTTGTCCGCGTGCTAGCCCGACGACGACGATGACTGGATCGCAAATGGCGGAGAAGAGCCGGATGAGACGGTCGAGAAACGTTTCGTTCTGAAATCGGAGCAGCGCCTTGGGAGTGCCCATGCGGCGGGAAGCGCCACCGGAGAGAATGATGCCGGCGATCTTCGGAGCGCCTTAGATAAACCAGGGGTCACTTCAGAACGGCCCGCGAGGCCTCGCTGGCGAAGATGGATTTGGCGGCGGTGCGCCATTCCGAATCGGGCGCGCGGCGGAGGGCGATCATTTCGGCGACGACGGAGACCGCGATCTCCTCGGGAGTGATGGCGCCGATCTCGAGTCCCATGGGAGCGAAGACGCGATCGAAGGCTGCGCGCGCGATGCCTTCTTTCTCCAATTCCTTGACCACGCCGATCACCTTGCGTTTGCTGCCGATCATGGCGATGTATTTGGCGTTGGTTTCAACGGCCCAACGCAGCACGCGCATGTCGTCGCGATGGCCGCGCGTCACGATGACCACATAGCTGGTGTCGCGGATGGGAAGTTTCGGGAAGACTTCCTCGTACTCTTCGGCGTAGACTTCGTCGGCTTCGGGGAACCGCTCGCGATTGGCGAAGGCTTCGCGGTTATCGACGATGACGGAGGCGAATCCGGCGAGCACGGCGACTTTGGAAATGCTTTTCGAGATGTGGCCGGCGCCGAAAATGAAAACGCGGGGTTGGGGAACTACGGGCTCGACGAACACGCTGAGTTGTCCTCCGCAGATGAGGCCGTTGTCGTAGGCGGCGTCCTGGCCGAGACTGAAATTCATCTGGCGCGGCCGCTCGGTCTCCATGACTTCGCGCGCGGCATTCCAGACTTCGGCTTCCACGCAGCCGCCGCCGATGGTGCCGAGCATGGAGCCATCTTCGCGAACCAGCAGCTTGGCGCTTTCGTAGCTGGGGATGGAGCCGTTAACCTGGACGATGGTGGCGAGGGCGCACTTCTGGCCGAGGCGGCGCAGCCGGACGACTTCCTCGTAGATGTCCATTCGTTTGAATTATAGCGTGGGGCGGGAGGGAGGAGTGCCGCATCGGTACAATCGTGCATTGTGATCAAAACCATCCTCTTTGACCTGGGGAATGTCATCATACCGTTCGATGTCAAGCGGGCTTACTCGCGCATGTCCGAGCGTTGCGGATACAAGGCGGAAGAAGTAGCCGCGCGGATTCGCGCCACGGGGCTGGTGGGGCCCTTCGAGAAGGGCGAGATCGAAACCGAGCCATTCGTGCGCGAACTTTCCGCCGCTTTGCAATTGAACATCACGCATCGGGAGTTTTGCGACTGGTGGAGCTGCATTTTTCTGCCGGAGCCCTTGGTGCCCGAGGCGTTGCTGGAGGATTTGTCGAAGACGGCATCGAGTGTTGGCGCTTTCGAACACGAACCCGATTCATTTCGCGATGCTGAAGGAGGCTTATCCGCTGTTGCGGCACTTCGACGGCTACGTGCTTTCGTACGAGGTGGGGGCGGCGAAGCCGGAAGCGAAGATTTATCGGGAGGCGATCGCGCGGGCGCAGTGCAATCCCGAGGAATGCTTTTTCACCGACGATCTGGCGGTGAATGTCGAGGCGGCGCGAGCGCACGGAATGGACGCGGTGCAGTTTTTTTCGGCGGAGCAACTGGAGCGTGAGTTGCGCGCGAGAGGGGCGCTCTAATCGTTCGGCTAAAATCGGCTCAGCGGCGGAAGGCCAAAGTGCAGCCGGCCGGCGTTGCCAGCGGTGTGATCGCGCTGGAGCGTGACGTGGGTGCGAATCACCGCCAGATTGCGGAGCACGCGGCCGAGCGGCGAGGACTTGGCGGCGGCGGATGTGCCGGAAGTGCGGAACATCAATTCCACAGCATCCCATGCCAGGCGAATGACGTGCTGCTCCATCAGGATCAATCGGCGTTCCATTTCTTCGTCCAGAGCCGTGGCGCTTTCAACATGCTGGCGCGCCAGGTCCATATAGTCCGCAGTCAACTTCAGCAGCGCAGCCTCGGCAGTGTCGATGAGAGCCTGTGCTTCGCCGAAATGCTGTTGGAACTCCCACTCGCGCGAACGGGCGTGGAAAGGCGGAAAATTGGTTTTCTTATTGTGGAGAATATCCTCGTAAAGATCGAGTGCACCGCGCGCGGCGCCGACAGATACCGCCGCCACTTCCGAGATGAGCAACGGCGCCAGCCAGCCGTGATACATGGGATTGGGATGCAGCGCGTGGCCAGGCTGATCGCGGACTGGCCGGCTCTGCCCATCGAGAAACCAAAGCGCACGATCCGCTGGGACGAACGCATCTTCGATCACCACGCGGCGCGAGCCGGTGCCTTGCATCCCGATCACGTTCCAGTTGTCGACGATCTTGAACTGATCGCGGTCAAACAGGATCCAGGCGTTGCCGAGCAGCGCTTTGGTTTCGGGGTCCTGCACCATTGTGGAACCGAAGAAATGCGTGGCGAGGTCGCAGCCGGAAGCGTAGTCCCAGGCGCCTTTCACGCGATAGCCGCCAGCGCAGGGCACGCCAACGCCGCCGGGCATACCGACGCCGGGAGCGCGCATATCGCCCGTGGCGCCGAAGACTTCGCGTTGGGCGTTTTCGGGTAATTGCGCCGCGAGAACCGTGTGGCCGGAAGTGAGCGCGAGCACCCAGGCGCTTTCCGAGCAGCCTCGCGCGACCGCGATCATGACCCGAATGAAATCGGGAAGCGCGAATTCGTAGCCGCCGAAACGTCGCGGTTGCAGGATGCGATAGAAGCCAGCAGCAAGGAATCGATTGTTGGTGTCTTCGGACAACTCGCCCGCTTCTTCGCACTCGGTTTGGCGTTCGCGCAGCAAAGGACGCAAAGCTTCGGCGCGGCGGAAGAGTTCGTCGACAGTGAGGTTGGGCTCGGGTGGTGAAATGTGTTCTGGTTGCGTCAGACTGTCAGCATACCAGTACTGTCGCCGAGCGAGCCCTTCTCGATGCCGACCTTTTCGAGCAGGCTAATCAAGAGATTCGACATCGGCGTGCGTTCGGGGAACTTCAGGTGACGGTCGCCTTGCAATTTGCCCGATGCGCCCCCGGCCACCAGCAGCGGCAGGGGAAAATGATTGTGCTCGTTTGGATTGCTCATCGAGCTGCCGTACAAGATCATCGAATGATCCAGCAGGTTGCCGTCGCCATCGGGCGTGGCGCGTAGGCGTTCCAGGAAATATGCGAACAGCGTGGCGTGATAGGTATTGATCTTCTCGAGCTTCGCGATCATGGCGGGATTATTGCCGTGATGGGAAACCGAATGATGCGGCTCCGGCACACCGATCTGCGGGAATGTGCGTTGGCTCAGATCGCGGGCGACCATGAACGTCGAAACACGGGTGATCTCGGCTTGAAACGCCAGCACCTGCAACTCGTACATCAGCTTGGCGTGTTCGTCGAACGAATCAGGAACGCCGATGGGAGTTTCGGGCACATTCACATTCGAACTCGCGCGCTTCTCAGCCATCTGGATGCGCCGCTCGATCTCGCGGATATTGTCGAGATAATCGCTGATCTTGCCGCGATCGCGGGTGCCGAGGCCGGTTTGCAAATGCGCGACTTCGCCGGTGATCGAATCGAGAATGCTGCGGTCTTCCTGTTTCCGCGCCAGGCGATCGGCGGCGTTGCTGCCGTCTCCGAACAGGCGCTCGAAGACCACGCGTGGATTGATTTCCATGGGCAGCGGCTGCGTGGGCGTGCGCCACGAGATCGAATTCATGTACGCGCAGCTATAGCCGACATCGCAGACGCCGACCAGTCCGGTGTCCTCGGTGCCCAATTCGAGCGAAGGTAGCGGAGTATCCTGGCCCATTTTCTGGGCATAAATCTGATCGATCGTGGTGCCGGCGCGAATGTCCTCGCCCTCGGTGCGCAGCGGATGGATGCCGCTTAGATAAGATGGAGCGCTGCGAGCGTGATCGCCTCCGCCGTCGCCTTGTGACTCCGCGGCTTTGTTGGCGAGTCCAGTGACCACCAGGAGTTGGTTGCGGAAGGGCTCGAGCGGCTTCAGGATGGGCGTGAATTCGAAGCCCGCGCCTTCGGTGGTGGGAGTCCACTTGTCCATAACAGCGCCGTGCGGGACGTACATGAAGGCGATCCGGGTCTTGGGACTGGCCGCCGTCTTCGTGGCGGCTGTTAGCGCAGGGATCATGGAGTCCAGCAGGGGCAGCGCGACGGCGCCACCTACGACACCGCGCAAAAACGTGCGGCGCGGCAAATGTTTCTTCGAGATCATCATTGCTGGTTCGGCCTCCTGATGTCGGCTACAGATGTTGCAGGCGCAGAGTCGGGTTCCTGCGAGCGCCGCATTTGAAACGGCGTGCTTTCAACAATTCCCAAAATCAAAGACGAAAAACGATAGTTATTGCGGCCGGCTTCGCGTGTGACCGAGCGCACGGCCGGCATGTCGTAATACTCAAGACCTCGGCCCAACGCGAAGGTCAGCAGTTTTTCGGTCATGGTTCCGGCAAAGACGTTGGGACGGCTTAGCAGCGCCGCGCGCAAATCGGCGACGCCCGAAACTTTGGTTCCATCGGCGATCACGCCCGAAGCGTCAATTTTGTCCCCCGATTCGTCGACAATTCGCCACTGTCCGACCGCGTCGAAATTTTCGAGTGCGAATCCCAGCGGGTCCAAAGTTTTGTGGCAGCCCGCGCAGGCCGGACTTGCACGATGCGCTTCCATGCGTTCGCGCACGGAAAGCTGCTTGTCGCCGGACTTGTTCTCTTTGAGCGGCGGCACGTTGGCGGGTGGGGGATTCGGTGGCGCGCCCAGTACATTTTCGAGCAGCCATTTTCCGCGCTGCACCGGCGAGGTGCGCGTGGCGATGGACGTCACGGCGAGAATGCTGCCTTGTCCCAACAATCCGCGGCGGGGGCTATCGTCGGGCCAGGAAACCCGGCGGAACTGGCTGCCATAAACGTTCGGAATTCCGTAATGCTTGGCGAGGCGCTCGTTGACGAAGGTGTAATTGGCGTCCAGCAGATCGATGACGCTGCGATCTTCCTGGATGATGCTGGCGAAGAAGAGCTCGGTTTCGCGCTTGAACGCTTGTCGTAGATTATCGTCGAAATTGGGAAACGATTCGAGATCCGGGTTCACGCCGCGCAGGTTGCGCAGATAGAGCCACTGATCGGCGAAGTTAGTGACCAGCGAATCAGCGCGGGGATCGGCCAGCATGCGGCGGACTTGATGCTCCAGCACTGCGTGATCGTGCAGTTTGCCCTGGGCTGCGACGTTCAGCAACTCTGCGTCGGGGATGCTGCTCCACAAAAAGAACGAGAGGCGCGAGGCGAGTTCGAGATCGCTGACGCGATAGGTGGTGTCTGGAGCGGCGCTCGCTGGATCGCGCTCGAATCGATAAACAAATTGGGGATCGGAAAGAATCCGGCGCAGCGCCATCTCGATCCCGGCTTCAAAGCCGTCTTTGTTGCGCGCGGTTTGGTAGAAACTCAACAGAGTTTCGACGTCGGTGTCCGACGCCGGCCTTCGATATGCTTCGCGGGCCAGTGTCGAGATGATCTTCTTCGCGCAGGGAAGTTCTTCGCTTGCGTTTGCCGGATGGCAGACGAAAATCTTGCGGCGGCTGGGCGTGTCTCCGGAACCGCTGGGGTTAAATGGTCCGCTGATCGCTACGCTCAACACGTGGGGCAGGCCTTTGGGATCGCTGGGATCGAAGGTGCTGCGCTCGATGGGCTGCATCAAATCCTGCGCCGGCCCGTAGCTGCGCTGCACGAAGGCGACGGTGACAGTTTGCGGACCCGCACTCGCGTGAACGCGCGCCTCCAGGTTGTCCTTAGGCTGCGACATGCTTAGCTTGGTGGCGGCGGCAGGATCGAATCCTTCCTTGGGTTTTTGCGACTTGTCGGCTGCCGGAGCTGCGGGGGGCGGATCTGGCATTTTCGGATTGATGCTCAGCGTCTGCACACGCTCGCCGTTCAGCGCGATTTCAAGAAGTTGATCCTGCGCGTTGTTCCCGAACAGCAGGTCGACCGTGGATTTAAGCAGTTTAACTTTGATGACGTACTCGCCATCCAACGGGAAATTGTGATGGATCAGGACACCGCCACGTGTTCCGAAGGGCAATCCCTCGAGGTGTTCGTTTTGCGTGACGTCGGAGCGTACGCGATACGTGTCGGTGATGGGATCGATCTTCGGATCGCCTACGGCCAGGCGGCTGATCTTCGCGGAAGCCAGCAAATAGCGCTCCAGCAGCGCGGGCGAGACGCCTAGAACGCTCGCGATGTTGTCGAAGCCGAAGCTGGCGTCGTCAGTGGGAAGCATCGCGGACGGATCGACATCCAGGGCTAGCAAATCCCGAATGGCGTTCGCATATTCCGTGCGATTCAATCGATGCAGGACCGGCCGGCCGGGATTTGGCGCGGCAGCGGCGGCTCGATCGAGCGAGGTCTCGATGGATGCGGCCAGCGAATCCATAGTGGCCCGGTCGGGACGCGGCATCCCTTGTGGGGGCATGGCGCCTACGCGCAGCTTACGCACTACTTTTTCCCAGGATGCGGCGTTCTGCCCGACATTGGCGATGTCCAGCTTGTCGAGCATCAGACCGCCGGTCTTGGCTTTTTCGTTATGGCAGGTGACGCAGTATTGATCTAGAAGTGCTCGCGGAGTTGGAGCTGCATGCAAGAGGGCAAATGGGCCAGCGAAAATCGCAAAACGAACCCACCGCCAAGCTCCCATCGCCATACCCCTTGATTGTATTGCCAAGGCACCCGAAACTGCAATACGATAGATATATGTCGATGCGCCTGAAGGGATTTTCGATGGTCACGCTGCTTGCGGCCACTAGTTTTGGAGCTGCCACCAACGACACTCGACTGGCCGACGCGGCAATGAATCGGGACACGCAAGCGGTGCGCTCTTTGCTGAAGTTGCATGCAGACGCGAACGTCGCGCAACCCGACGGCACGACGGCTCTCCACTGGGCGGCTCGTTGGGACGATGTCGCGATGGCCGAGGAACTGATCCGCGCAGGCGCAAACGTAAAGACTGCGAACCGTTTTGGCGCCACGCCGTTGTCGTTAGCTTCGACCAACGGCAGCGCGGCCGTTATCACGGAACTGTTGAAGGCCGGCGAAAATCCCAATGCAGTGGTTTCCGACATGGGGGATACGGCGTTGATGCTGGCGGCGCGGACTGGCAAGCCCGATGCCCTCAAGGTGCTGCTCGACCACGGAGCCGATTCGAACAAAACAAACGCCGAGGGGCAAACCGCTCTGATGTGGGCCGTAGCGGAAAAGAATGCGGCAGCCGCGAAGGTTCTGATCGAACATGGCGCGAACGTAAATGCGCAAACTCACAAGCTGCCTCCTCCGTCGATGTTCCAAACCATCTTCTCGGCTCCGTTCCCGGCGGGTGGAATGACAGCGCTGCTTTATGCCGCGCGGCAGAACGATATCGAGTCGGCGGGGATTTTGATTGCGGCAGGCGCGGATGTGAAAGAGAGCGCGGCGGATGCCAGCAGCCCGTTGTTGGTGGCGACGTTCAACGAGCACTACGCACTCGCAAAGTTTCTACTGGAGCACGGCGCCGATCCGAACGCCGCCGACGATAAAGGACGCGGGCCGTTGTACGCGGTGATCGACATGCGGAATCTGGAATGGTCCACCCGGCCGGCGCCGCCCGAGAAGGACACGCTCAGCGATTTGGATCTGATCAAAGCGCTGCTGGATCATGGAGCCAACCCGAACGCGCGGCTGACGAAGAAGATCCCGTTGCGCGGCCAGCCATCATTCGACGGACGATGGGCGAATGCGATTGGAGCTACGCCGTTGTGGCGCGCGGCGCAATCCGACGATGTTACGGTCATGCGGCTGTTGAAAGACCGCGGGGCCGATCCGAGCATCGCGACCAACGATGACACCACCGTGCTGATGATCGCTGCGGGCGTGGGATGGTCCGATGGGCAGAGCCACGGATCGCAGGCCGACGCTCCGGAAGCATTGAAGCTTTGTCTCGAATGGGGCGGCGATGTGAACGCGGTGAATGACGAGGGCTACACGGCCTTGCACGGCGCTTCGTTCCGCGGCGCAAACGAAGTAGTGCAGTTCCTGGTTGATCACGGCGCGAAAATGGACGTCAAAAGTAAAGAGGGGCGCATGCCTATAAACATGGCTGAGGGCATGCACATAGGTCCGGGCGGTTGGGTGGAGCATGACGACACTGTGGCGCTGTTCCACAAATTGATGCTCACCACTAGCGCGCAAAAGTAGTAGTGTGGTTGGAGAATGCGGACTGGTCTGATTGCCTTGCTTGGTGTCGCGCTGGCCGGGATCGGCGCTTTCGCTCAAGCAAAACCGGATCTGTCTGGATCATGGAACCTCCCCTACACGCCCAACATGGCCAAGGACATCGGCGAGCTTCCATTTACGGCCGCCGGTAAGTCAGCCTACGAGAAAATCAACACCGCCTTCGATCCCACGGGCTTCTGCCTTTATCCGGGTGTGCCGCGCATCAACAATTCACCATTTCCTATGCGAGTTGTACAGACGCCGTCGTCGGTCGTTTTCTTGTACGAGTACATGACGACCTTCCGCGCGGTTCCTCTGGACGTGCGGGAGCATTCGAAAAAAATCGATCCTACATTCATGGGCGAATCCATCGGGACTTGGGATGGAGACGCGCTGGTAATTGACACCGTCGGGTTCAACGACCGGACGTGGCTGGACACGGCCGGGCATCCACACAGCGACGTGTTACATGTGACGGAACGGTATCAATTGACCGACCCGAATCACATCGCGTACGACGTGACTGTGGACGATGCCAAAATTTACACACGGCCGTGGCGCAATCATCGCGTTCTCGATCGGTTGAAACCGGGCGACCGCCTGATGGAATATTCGTGCGAGGAAAACAATAAGGATCGTGACGAAGGCCACTTGAGACCTGGTCCGACCGTGGTGCCTTTCAACAACCGCTGAGAAGCCAGAATTCAGAAGCCAGAATTCAGAATTCGCCCGGCGTCGGAGTTATCCTGAGAGTATGAGACCAGTAGCCGTAACCGGCATCGGGAAAACCGCGTTTGGCGCGTTCCAGGATCGCGATCTACGTTCGCTCGCGGTAGAAGCCGGGCAAAAAGCCTTGGAGAACGGACACGCAAGCACGTCCCAAGTGGAGGCGTTTTATCTCGGCAATTTTGCCGGACCTTCGTTTACCGGACAGAATCATCTGGCGCCGTATATTTCAACCGCGATGGGGATCTCGGGCGTTCCGGCGACGCGTTTTGAAGCGGCCTGCGCATCCAGCGGATCAGCTTTCTTTCACGCGGTGTCGGCGGTTGCGGCGGGACTGTACGACGTAGTCCTGGTGGTGGGCGTCGAAAAGATGACTTCACAGCCGACGCCGAAGGTGACTGAAATTCTCGCCGGCGCGGGCGATAGTTGCGGCGAAGTGCGCGCGGGCGCGACCTTCCCAGCGCTGTTCGCGATGATCGCGCGACGTCATATGTATCAGTACGGCACTACGCGCGAGCAGCTAGCGGCGGTGGCCGTCAAGAATCATCAGAACGGCGCGAAGAATCCGCTGGCGCACATGCGCAAGGTAATCACGATGGAGCAAGCACTGAAGGGAAAGATGATCGCCGAGCCACTTACGGTGTACGATTGTTCGCTCATCAGCGATGGCGCAGCCGCGGTGCTGATCACGCCGCTGGAACGGGCTGCGGAGTTCACCGATAAACCAGTGCGCGTCCTGGGCATCGCGCAGACGTCGGACAACGTCGCGCTTGACGAAAAGGACGACATCACGACGCTCCGCGCTGTGAAAACGTCGGCCGCGAAGGCGTACAAAATGGCCGGCGTAGGGGCGGCCGACATCCAATTTGCCGAAGTCCACGACTGCTTTACCATCGCCGAGATCATCGCTATCGAAGACCTGGGCTTCGTGCCGAAGGGCGAGGGCGGCCCTTATAGCTTAGGAGGCGGAACGTGCCTGCATGGTGAGCGGCCGGTGAATGCGAGCGGGGGTTTGAAATCGAAAGGGCATCCCGTGGGCGCTACGGGCACGGGGCAGATTTGCGATGTTGTGGAGCAGATTCGCGGACAAGCGGGCGAGCGGCAGGTGAAGCGGAATTCGCTTGGGCTGGCGCAGAATCTAGGTGGATCGGGCGCTACCAGCGTGATCACGATCCTGGGGGCGGCATGAGCGCGCTTTCCGCAAATGATTTGCAATCGGGCACGGTTTATACTGAAACGGTGGTTTACTCGCCGCCTGAAGCATACGTCAACGACGTGCCGTATCAACTGGCCATTATCGAACTCGCCGGTGGACGGCGCTTGACGGGTCGCGTGGATGGAGATCGAGTGCAAATTGGCGATCGCGTTCAATTCGCCGAGTTCCGAAATAACGTTCCCTTTTTTCGAAAACAATCATGAAACTAGCTGAGCGGATGAACCGCATAGGCATTGAAACTGCCTTCGAAGTGTTGGTGCGCGCTCGCGCGCTGGAAGCCCAGGGGCGAGACATCATACATCTGGAAATCGGCGAGCCTGATTTCGACACCCCGCACCACATTGTGGAAGCGGGCAAACAGGCGCTGGATCAGGGCTGGACGCATTACGGTCCCACGCAAGGCCTGCCGGAGCTGCGCGAGGCGATCGCATCGTACATTTGCCGCACGCGCGGGATTCGGGTGGGCGCCGAGCACGTGTGTGTTGTGCCCGGTGGCAAACCTATCATCTTTTTTCCGCTCATGGCGCTACTCGAACCCGGCGATGAAGTGATTTATCCGAACCCGGGCTTCCCGATCTACGAATCGATGATCAACTTTCTGGGTGCGAAGCCGGTGCCCATTCCGCTGGTGGAGGATCGCGGGTTTTCGTTCGATTTGAATGTGCTCAAGGATAGCCTCTCCCCCAAGACCAAGATGCTGATCCTGAATTCGCCGCACAATCCGACGGGCGGCGTTATTCCCGCCGACGATGTGCGGGCTATCGCCGATATGGTGCGCGATCGCGATCTAATCGTTCTCTCGGACGAAATCTACTCGAGAATCTATTTTGACGAGGAGCCGCTGTCCATCACTACGCTGCCGGGCATGCTGGAGAAGACGATCATTCTGGATGGATTTTCGAAGACCTACGCCATGACTGGCTGGCGCATGGGTTATGGCGTGATGCCGACGTGGCTGGTGGACCCCGTGAACAAGCTGATGGTCAACTCGAATTCGTGCACGGCGAGTTTCACGCAACGGGCCGGGATCGCGGCGCTGAACGGGCCGCAGGACGACGTCAAGAAAATGGTGGAAGAGTTTCGCCGCCGGCGCGATGCCTTTTGTGCGGCATTGAACACGCTTCCCGGATTCCGCTGTCCCATCCCAGGCGGGGCGTTTTACGCTTTCCCGAATGTTGAGGGAACCGGGCGGAAATCTAAGGACTTGGCCGACGCGCTGCTGCAACAAGCCGGAGTGGCTTGTCTAAGCGGCACTGCGTTTGGCGCGTACGGCGACGGCTATTTGCGGTTCAGCATCGCGAATTCGTATGAAAAGCTGATGGACGCAGTAGAACGCATTCGGAAGTTTCTGGCCAACTGAAAATCTTCGGGCGCAAATGAAAAACCCGACCCGGAGGCTCCGGATCGGGTCTCTAACTATTTACGCACTTGATGTCAGGCTACGTGCTGCGCACGATTACGGCTGATAATCGCGTTCATCTGATCTTTCAACTGAAGCTTAACTTTTTTCAGCCGGTGTTCCTCCACTTCCTCCGCGGTTGTGAGATGGGATTTGGCTTCGAGCGCCTCCAGTTGCTGGTGATAGCTGGCATGCTGCTCCGCCAAACGCCGGAACTCCTCGTTGGTTTGCATCAAGTGCGTCTTCAATTCTTCTTGCGTGTTCTCCATCAGGGTTCTATCTCCTTTGTGAGGTTGCCACGCCGAGTCGATAGGATTGATTTGCTCGGTGGGTAGTGAATGAGTTGTCGCATTCATCGCGCGGGGGTCACCGATGGCCTCCGCATATGTGACAGTATCATGAAAAAATCCTCATGACAATCCCCGTTTCGGGTGGATTGTCGTAGTATTCCGGGCGCTCGCCTACTGCCTGGAATCCCAGGCCTTCGTACAGCCGCTGGGCAGCGGCATTGGACTGGCGCACTTCCAGGAAATGGACTCCGGGAGAGCGCGCCAACTCGGCTCGCAGCAGTTCCGTCGCAACGTGCTGGCGGCGGAAATCGGGATGAACCGCGATATTCAGAATCTCGCGTTCCTTATCGCCCACAGCACGGGAGACAAGGAATCCGGCGATCCGGCGGTCGATGATGGCCACCTGACAATCGAATGTCAGGTAGTCTCGCGACAGCCATTGCGACGACTCGGGGGCGGTCTGCTGGATGGCCGTAATTTCAGCCACATCCTCTTCGCTGGCGGGACGTATGTGGACCGATGGCGGCATCACTTCGCGAAGGAGCGCGCGTTGCTTCGCGCCGATTTGGCGCCAGTCGAAGTTTCGCTCGGCGTGGACACGCCCGCCCGCGGCGATGCGCCGGCGCAGATCGCCGTCCTTGAGCAGAGTTTCAATAGCCGAGGCAAAATCCCCGGGCTGGTCGGCTATCCAGACATTTACGCCGTGCTCTAGACCCAGCCCCGCGCAACCGGAAGATGTCGAGACCACGGCGCGATCCATGGCCATCGCTTCAAGAACCTTAAGATTGGTACCGGCCGATTCGAGTGTCGGAACAATCGCGAGATTCGTTTCCACATGGAGGGGCCGGACGTCGGCGACGAATTCGAGCAAGCGGATGCCATCGTCGCACGGAATCGAAGCCAGCCCGGTGTGAGCGCGCCAGTAAAGCAGGGGATCCGGGCCGGCAATCACTGTCAGCGTGATCATCCCCGCGGCTTTCTCGCGCAAGATCGGCCAGACCCGATCGACGAAAAATCGATACGCGACAACATTTGGAAAATGTCGAAACGACCCGATGAAAAGCAGCCGTTGCCCTGGGCGTTCGATTTCCGGAACGAATCGATCGAGGTCCACGCCGTTGGGGATGACGTCGACGTTGGGTCGGGCAAGCAACGCGCGATCCTGTTCCGACATAACCACCACTTTGCGATAGCGCCGAATCCATCTTTTCTCGAACCGCCGCCAGCGCCAATAGTCCCAGCGCTGTGCGATTCCAGGCGATCGATCGCGTATCTGCCGGTACAACGCGAACGTCACGTCGTGTTCCACCAGGATGTCGCCGGCGTACGGCGCGAGCATGGTGTACTCTACCTGCACGGCTTCGATTTTATATTCGGCTCGAATGCGGCCGAGCGAGCTCAGCATCGCGGGCGATTGGAATTCGTGTACTTCCGGCGGCGCGAGCGTGGACCAGCGCGGCTCACGATAACGGGGCTTATCGACGAGGATCAAGCGAGCACAAAGATCCAGCACGGGCCGAAAATCACTAGCTGCCTCGGCGTCGCGGAATGCGAACAGAAAAATGTCGAACTCGCCGGCCATTTCGCGCAACAAATTGAAGATCCGCACTGCGCCCCCGTGCGCGAGCGGAAACGGGAAATAGGGGCTGACGATCGCGATACGGCGGCGGCGCGGGGACAACGGGCGCCCTGTGACCTCCTGGACCTTGGACGGATAAACCGAACGATCTTTTTTCCACGGTACAACCCACTTCGGACGCAGGAAGATGCGGTCGACTGGCACGCCCCTTACAAACAACAGCGAAGCGATTGCGGCGCCAACGGTCAGATGATGCCGTTCCAGCCGCGCGTTATACGCCAGAATTTTCGTGGGTGCCCAAAGAAACGCCGCACGCCGTACCGCGGTGTATCGTGGATCGCGATCCAGCAGTAATGCAATCTGGCCGATCCGAAGAGCCCGAAATCTCTTGCGAAGCTGCCGACGGATTTGCAACGTGGACTTAGTGCCGAACTCCGCGGGCTCAACCAGAAAGTGACGCCGGTCCGGGACCAGATTCTGGAACTCGGCGAACATGCGCTTCGCAAGTTCAGGATCGCCGGTGGCGAATGAGACGACGATCGCCTCTGGATCTTTGCCAAACAGCTTGAATATGAATTTCTTAAGCGCCGCCTTCACCTGTAAGGGGCCTTAATGGAATTCAATTGTGGTGGCAACGCCGTCGGTGTGGAGTTTTGTGTCGGGCTTCGCAGTGTAGTGAACCAACACCTGCCGGGGCTGCTTCTGCGGCCCACAGGCGAGCGCCTTCTCATCACCGCCGGCGTTGATCTTCGAGGGATCCGCGACAAGCAACTGCACGGTCTTCCCATCGGCTACCTGAATCACAAGCCGCGCTTGATTTCCCAGGCAATCCAGTCGCGCGAATACACCTTGAACGCTGGGGCCGGCTTCGCTAGGCTGATACCAGGTCTCGGGTTTTGGGGGAACCGCGCCATTCGGATTCAGCCTCTTCCGTGCTGCATCTTCGGCGGCATGAATGGCAGCCTCGCTTTGCGCCTTAACGCGCTGGAGGTCCGCCTCGCGCTCGTCGGCAAGATTTTTGCGCTCGGCCGCCTCTGCGTCGAAACGCTTCTCTTGCAGTGACAGCCGCAGTTGATGGATGTGCTCGCGTTCTTCGGCGGTCGAAGCGGCGTGCTCCGCGCCGCCCCAGGCTTTCTGTGCTTCGGTGAAATCGTTGGCGGCAACGTCGTTCTTGGCGAGCGCCGTCCAATAATCGACATTGCGTGGGTCCAGACTAACGGCCTTCTTCAACAGCACGGCGCGCTTCTCCAGGTTCTCTTTGTCGATGGCCGGGTCGAGATCCGCCAGCTCGAACTGCGGTGCGGCCCAGCGCGGATTCAGGTCGCTGGCCTTCTTAATCAGGTCCGAATCGGACTGCATCCGCCCTAATGCTAACCACGCGCGCGCGCTGGTGCTGTGCCCGTCGATTGCATCCTGAAGCGCCATCCGCGCGTCATTGTCCTTTTCATCACTGAGCGCAATCAGCGCCAGACCCTCGGAAGCCTCCGGCCCGTGCAAAGCCTTGTACGCCGCGCTCGCTTCGGCCATATGCCGGCCGGCTAGCAAGAGGTCCGCCTGCGCCATGCGGCCATCCTCCGATCCCAGTTGCACCGGCTTGAAGTCCCGAGTCATGCTCAGCGCGCGCCCTGAAATCGAAGCCGTCCCGAGGTTGCCTGCCTTCAGATACGCGTCGACCTGTTGATTGATCTGCGCGCCGGTTTTTTCGAACGCGTTATGGCACGCGGCATCGAAATCATCACTCTGTTCCAGATTCGAAATCATGACACGCGAACGTCCGGCGTATTCGGGATTGACCGTGACCAGGTGCATCAGAGCCCAACCGCGCGAGCGTTCGGCTTCCGGAACAGGCGTGCCGAGCGTGATGCGCGGGCCATCGATCTGCACCGTGGAAACAAGTTCGATCAGTCCTTCCTCCACGTCCGCCGGCAGCCGGTTGGTGTTCTCGTGGATGAGAATGCGCGCAAGTTCCTTCAGGCTGTCGCGCGAAATTCCGCCGGAATCCGGCATAGACGCCATGCGAGCATCGCGCCCTAGCGGGAACAGCGTTGTCTCCGGCCCACCTTTAGTGATGATCACCTGCACCGGCCAAACCAGCCGCATCTCCTGCTTGCCGGTGATGACGCGCAGTGTCTCGCGAAATTGCTCCAGCAACATGAGCTTTTCCCGCGCGGGCCGATCGCCCGCATTGCTGAAGACTTCGAATGGGCCGGATTTCAGCGCAATCCAGTGGTCGTCCGCCCGCGCCCATGTAGGCATCAGAGCGGATAGCAGCAGAAGCACGAACACCCGGTACAACACTATTTCATGTTAACTCGGCGGTTGCATGCTAGCGCGACTGCCCCTTCCTTGCTATGTCCCCTGTTATGATCCGAGGTGGAATGGGCAAGATCATCGCTCTCATCATGCTGCTGGCGCTAATCGCGACTCCGGTCGCCACGCTTTACTTTTTGTCGGCGCATACCAAGCTGGATTTTTCTCCCCAACCCGCCTCTATTGGCGTGAACACCCCGATCACGGTACACGTTGCGAATCCGCACGGGCTGCGCCGGTTCACGGCCATCCTGGAACAGGACGGCGCCAGGACTACGATTGACGAGATCAAGAACCCGGCGGACCGGATGAAGTTTTGGCTCGCGCAATTTCCCGCTCAGGATATCCACTTCGACGCAGGCAGCAAGGAAGCGCCGAATTTGAAAGAGGGCAAGGCGCGGATCGTCGTGGAAACTCAATCGAACGATTTTCGCGGCATCACCGACACCATCGCAACAGACGTCGACGTTGTTCTTCGCCCGCCCACCGTTTCCGCCGACGGTTTTCAGCACTACATCAATCAAGGCGGCTCGGAGATGGTGCTATTGACGCCGTCGGGTTCCTGGAGCGAAGCGGGAGTGCGCGTGGGCAAGGACACGTATAGGAGTTTTCCAGTTGCTGGCAGCGCTACCCAAGGATTGGTACTGTTCGCGTATCCATGGGACACGGCGATTGATACGGCTCCTGTCGTCTTCGCGCGGAATTCGGCCGGCACGGAGGCAACCGCGCGCTTCTGGTTCAAGGTATTTCCTAAGAAGTTTCGCATGCGCGACCTGGCGATCGACGATAAATTCCTCGACAAAGTTGTCAATCAGATCGACCCCAGCGGCTCGGGCGATCTCCTCACGCGCTTTCTCAGAATCAATGGCGACATGCGCCGAGCCAACAACAAAACGCTAGCGGACCTGCGGTTGAAAACGGCGGAGAAGTTTCTCTGGACCGAGCCCTTCCTGCAATTGGCGAACTCGAAGGTGGAATCGGAATTCGCCGACGTGCGCAGCTACATTTACAAAGGTAAGAAAGTCGACCAGCAAGTGCACCTCGGCTTCGACCTCGCCGTTACGGCGCATACAGCGGTGCTGGCGTCCAACGACGGTAAGGTGATTTGGGCGGCCCCGCTGGGCATTTACGGCAACTGCATCGTGGTGGATCACGGCTACGGTTTGCAGTCCATCTATGGACACCTGAGCGCGATCGCGGTCAAAGAAGGCGACATGGTGAAGCGCGGCCAGGAGATGGGCAAGAGCGGGTCAACCGGCTTGGCGGGTGGCGACCACCTGCACTATTCGATGCAGGTAGAGGGCGTGGAAGTGAATCCGGTGGAATGGTGGGATCAGCACTGGATCAAGGATCACATACAGGACCGGCTCAAGCAGCAGTAGTAGGGCCGAAGTGAATCAGCGGAACTCATAGCCCGGCTTCAATTCACAACGATACAGCTTGGTTTGATCCGCGCCCACTTGCAGACTGCAATCGGCCCACGAGAGCAGGAGCTCGGGTCCTAGCGGATAAACGATGTCGGCTCCTCCCAAGTCGGCTTCCACGCTCGGCCCCTCGGCCGCCGCAGGCAAAGTGAAACTCATCGAGCGCCCGTAAATCGCGGGATAGGCTTGCCGAATAGCATCGCTTGGCATGCTGCGAGTCACCTCAGCTTCCACGAGAAACGTGGTGGTGTCGGACCAATTCAATACCGACACCGTGATTTTGCGGCCCGGATGCAGGATGGCGCCGGACTCGATCACGGTGAATGGGCACGGACCCGCGATGCAAGAGACGCGTGCATTCTCGAACTGCTGCTGATCGCCGGCATCCATCGTGATGCCGCCTCGCGCGGCTTTCCATTTGCCGTCGGGGGAACAGGGTGTCTGGTGCTCGCATGGGACATCGCCGGTGTTGACCACGGTGAACGTCTTCGCCGTGCTTCCGACGTCTACCGGAGTTGTGGCCTTTTCCGCATACCTTACGCGAACATCCTTGACAACGATATTAGGCACGGCCGCTGGTGGCGTGGTTTGCGCGATTGGCGTCAAGCGTATGACGTAGAGCTCGCCATTCAAGCTCGGCGTGATCTGGAAGGTCTGGTATCCGGAACGATGGAATGTCACCGTTGCCGGGCTTTCGCGCCAGCCTCCAGAGGGCAGCCGCAGATTGAACAGGCCGGACACGTTTGACTCGCCCTCGACGCTGCGCGCGCCTTCCGCTGCGGTGATCTTCACGTTCGGAATCGGCAATTGCTTTCTCGGGTCCGCATCTTGCCGGAGCACTATTCCGGTGAGCGTCACGCTGGCACGCCGCGCTTTGACAATCAGCACCGCGGCGACAACGCCCACTGTAACCGCGACCGCGGCCCAAATTGTGATATTGCGTGCCCTCACGCGCATCCGTTCGATTTCAGGATAACCGCCAAAAGGCTTTACATTGAAGGGAGTGCCTACTGGCCCTCTCACCCGCCGAGCGCTGCTTCAACAAATCGCGGCCGGGACCGCGTCCCTGCACTCGGGGGCCGCGGCGCCCATCGCGGGTCCCGCCGGGTCTCTTTCAAAAGATGACGACGCTCTACTGGACGATATAGAAAAGGGCGCTTTCCTGTTCTTCTGGGAGCAGGCTCATCCGGAAACGGGCCTGGTAAAAGACCGCGTCAAGGTCAATGCTTCCGACAGTGCCGTTGTGGCCAGCATCGCCGCCACCGGCTTCGGGCTCACCGCGCTCTGCATTGGCGAGAAACGCGGCTGGCGGTCTTACGACGATACGCGCGATCGAGTCCTGGCCACGCTCACTTTCCTTGAGCGAAAAATGCCCACGCACCGGGGCTTCTTTTTTCACTGGGCCAACATCACCAGTGGCGAGCGGATTTGGGACGCGGAAGTTTCTTCCGTCGATACCGCCATCCTGCTGTGCGGCGTCCTTACGGCACGCCAGCATTTCCGGAATACCGAAATCAGCCGCCTGGCGTATGAAATCTTCGCCCGGGTGGATTGGTCCTGGCTCTCGGAAGACACCATACTACTGCCGCACGGCTGGACACCGGAGTTTGGCTTCTTGCCGTATCACTGGGATTACTACAGCGAGCTCATGATGATCTACCTGCTCGGCTTAGGATCGGCCTCGCATCCGCTGCCGCCTAATACCTGGACTTCGTGGAAGCGCACCACCTTCGAATACGAGGGACTGCGGTATATCGGATCGTATGCGCCGCTATTCGTACATCAATATTCACAAGCCTGGTTTGACTTTCGTGGCAAGCGTGACCACTACGCCGATTATTTCAAGAATTCCGCCATCGCCACCGAGGTCCATCGCCGCTTTTGTCTGGAGTTAAGTAAACAATTCCCGGATTACAGCGACCATCTGTGGGGCATCACGTCTTCGGATTCGCAAAATGGATATGTGGTGTGGGGCGGACCTCCCGAGATTGGGCCCATTGATGGAACCGTTGCGCCCAGTGCCGCTGGAGGCTCGCTCCCGTTCCTACCGGAAGCCACTCTGCGTGTCTTGAGAAACATCAAAACGCGTTACGGCTCCCGCGCGTGGAGCCGCTATGGATTCGTGAATGCGTTCAATCCTTTGAAAAACTGGTACGACCCGGATGTGATTGGGATCGATACAGGAATTACGATGCTGATGGCTGAAAACCTGCGGACCGGCTTTGTGTGGGAGACGTTTATGAAGAATCCCGAAGCGCAGCGCGGATTACAACGAGCCGGCTTTATGAATTATTAACCACCACGGCCACAAACCATCGCCCGAAGTGCAGCGCGCGGCCAACTCCAAGCTCTGCAATCAGGCCTTCTGGCGTGAAGTAGCGCTTGTAGACCATGTGCCGCGAACCGTCTTTGAGCACCCGCTCCTGATGCTCTTCGGCCGGAACATCGTCGCGCGCCGCCGCGTCGATCATGAGGATCGATTTCGAGATGCGCCGCGCTTCGGTCAGAAAGATCCGCCGAGCCGTCTCATCGAGATGTCCATAGAAATGCGCCGCCACTAGACAATCGAATTGCGCCGATCGGAACGGCATTTTTAGCGCGTCGCCTCGAACAAATGCTCCGCCCGGAATCCGGGCGCGGGCGATCGCCAGCATGGAGGCGCTCTGGTCCAGCCCGACAACAGGGCCGTGCAAAATCTCGGTCAGGAAGCCAGTGCCGCAGGCCACATCCAAGAAAGAAGTGAAGCGGAGCGAAGCGATGGCCGCTCTTAATGCCGCCAATTCTTCGGCCCAGCCGGGACGAATTCGTTGCTCGAACAGCCCGGTGCCGAAGTACCAGTCGTCGTACTCGGGGGCGCGCTGATCGTAGTAAGCACGCTCGGCCTCGGTCATACTGCCTTAGGACAGCCGGGCCCGTACTTTTTCGCTCAGCGCTTTTCCATCCACGCGTTTGCCCGCAAGCTTGGCTTGCGCCGCTTTCATGACCAGGCCCATCTGCTTCTGCGATGTCGCCCCGGTCTCCGCCAGTGCTTGTCCGATTGCATCTTCGATCTCCTGATCGCTCGGCGCCGCCGGCATGTAGGACTCGATCAGTTTCAATTCGGCTTCTTCCTTGTCGGCCAGCTCGGCGCGATCGCCCTTGCGAAACATGTCGGCCGCCTCCCGCCGCTGCTTGATCAACGTGCCAAGCACTTGCAGCTCGGTGGCTTCGTCCAGCGGCTTCATGGAATCCACTTCGTGCTTTTTCAGCGCCGCCTTGATCATGCGGATCGCGTTGAGCTTGATTTCTTCTTTGGCGCGCATCGCCGCCACCATGTCGGTCTGAATCCGATCGAGTAGAGCCATCGTTTGTTATCCTGAATGCTTAATCGTCTCAGCTTAATACTTACACACAACATGCGAATTCTGATTGCCGAGTCGCTGGCTCCTGGGGCGGTGAAACTGCTTCAGCAACAGCCGGGATGGGAAGTCATCGTTTCCAACCCGAAAGAATATACCCAGCATCTGGCCGGGGCCGACGCGCTGATTGTGCGTAGCGCCGTAACGGTGGACAAGGCCGTGCTGGCAGCGGCGCCGAATCTGCGCGTGATAGGCCGCGCGGGCGTGGGCGTGGATAATGTCGATCTGCCGTCGGCCACCGCCGCGGGCGTTCTGGTGATGAACACTCCGGGCGGCAACGCGGTCTCAGTCGCCGAGCACGCTCTGGCGTTGATGTTGTCGCTGGCGCGCTCCATCCCGAATGCCAGCGCCTCCGTAAAATCCGGCAAGTGGGAAAAGCGCAAGTTCCTGGGTAACGAACTACGAGCCAAAACGCTGGGAGTGATTGGACTGGGCAGCATCGGGCGCGAGGTGGTAAAGCGCGCGGCCGCCTTTGAGATGAATATCATAGCCCACGATCCCTACGTCCATTCGCAAACCGCGAAAGATGTCGGCGTAGCCTTGGTGGACCTGCCCACGCTTTACGCCGAGAGCGACTACATCACGCTGCACACGGCGCTTACCCCCGAATCGTTTCGGATGTTGTCCCGCGACGCGTTCTCGAAAATGAAGAAGGGCGCGCGGATCGTCAATTGCGCGCGCGGTGAGTTGATCGATCAAGCTGCGCTGGTTGAGGCTCTGGATTCCGGTCAACTGGGCGGCGCCGCCCTGGACGTTTTCGAGAGCGAACCGCCGTCGCCCAAGGATCCGCTCTTTGACATCGAGAGCATGGTGGCCACGCCGCATATCGGCGGCTCCACTGAAGAAGCGCAGGAGACAGTCGGCATGCGCATCGCACAGCAAGTGGTGGACTATTTGCAAAACGGCGCGGCGCTGCATGCGGTGAATCTGCCGGCGCTTACGCCCGAACAATACAAGACTCTGGGTCCGTACGGCAAGCTGGCCGAGCGGCTGGGCAACTTCGCGTCCTACATCTCAACCGGCAATCCGAAGGCGGTGCGGCTGGTGTACTTCGGCAAGATCGCCGAGTTCAACACGCACCTGGTTCGCAACGCGGGATTGGCCGGCGTGCTGCAGCGTTCCCTGGCACGCAAGGCAAACTCGATCAATGCCATGCAGATCGCGGGTGATCGCGGACTCACCGTCGCCGAGCGCCACGAAAAACGCGTCGCGCATATCGATTCGGTTCGCCTGGATCTCGAAACCGACACCGGCATTACTTCGGTGGAGGGCGCCGTTGTAATGGATCAGCCGCGGCTGGTGCAAATCGACGGCACGCATTGCGAAGCTACGCTCGAAGGCAACCTCACATTCGTAGAGAGCGCTGACCTCCCGGGTGTCATCGGGTACATCGGCGGCGTGTTCGGAACGAACGGCGTCAACGTCGCGACGTTTTCTCTCGGCCGCAAGGAATCGGGGGCGGAGGCAATCTCGGTGATCCAAACCGATGAGCCGGTTCCCGACAATGTGTTGGCGGAGCTGCTGAAGAATCCGGCGGTGAAAGTAGCACGGCCGGTGAAATTCAACGGGGAACTGTAGACTCAGGCCTCGCGAATTCCGCCGCGGCGCTAGAGTTACGCAGCACTGCTTCAAGCAATGCGCGCGTGTCGGCGGTGCGTGGATCGCGGAACATCTGAGCGGTTGGACCGCTCTCGATAATTTGTCCGCGCTGCAGAATCGCGATTCGCGAGCAAAGCGACGCCACCGCCAGCAGATCGTGCGAGATGAAGAGCATGGCCATATTCATCTCACGATTCAGGCGGCGGAAAAGCTCCAGGATTTCGCTCTGTGTCACCGCATCCAGCGCGCTGGTCGGCTCATCGGCAATCAATAGCCGCGGCTTGTGCAGGACGGCCATCGCGATGAGCACGCGCTGGGCTTGGCCGACGCTCAACTGTCGCGGATAGCGGCTCAAGAACGATTCCTCGGCCGGCAGACTGACCCGCTCGAATAGTTCCAGCGCCTGGTCCTTCCATTGTTTGGATGCCGCGCCGGAAACGTGCGCGCGCCAGGCTTCGGCCATCTGCGTTCCAATACGCAGCGCCGGATTCAACGAAGCGAGTGGGCTTTGCAACACCAGTGCGATCGCGCGGCCGCGAATCTGCCGCATCTCCTTCGCACGCAATTGCAGCAAGTCCCTGCCATTGAAAAGAATTTCGCCCTGGATCGCCGCGCCTTTATGCTCGAGCAGCCGCATCAAAGCCAGCGCGATGGTGCTTTTGCCGGAGCCGCTTTCGCCCACCAGTCCTACCATCTCGCCTTCGCTCACCATCAAATGGACGTCGCGCAGGACCCCTGGCTTGTTCGGGTAGTCCACAGAAAGATGTGTTTCCAAAAGTGAGGTGGTCATCGTACACTTACGAGGGTCCCGCCCACTTGCAGGTGTTCGACGTTCCAATAGGTTTGCGGCCTTAGAGCGGCCGGAGTGACATTCTTGACGTTCGGCGAAACGGCCGAAAGCGCGTTCGGATTTACCAGAAACAGAATCGGAACCTTGTCCGCCACAATTTGTTGCACGCGGTCGAAATACTGCTTGCGTTTGGCCTGGTCCTGCGATCCGCCTTGCTCCGCCATCAACTTGTCGATTTCAGCTTCCCACGGCGTCGCAGGCATCTTCTGATTCGGATTCCATTGGTGATTTGCCGCCGAGCTGACCCAGATATTCATTTGCCCGCTGGGGTCGAGATCGATGTTGGTAAACGCCATGAGAACGGCTTCGTAGTTAAACGTGCGGCTAATGCGTTCGATCAGCGACGGAAAATCCAGCGTGACTACGTTGAGCTGGATGCCGAACCGCGCCAGGTCCTGTTGGATTAACGCCAGCATGCGCTCGTGGAGCTTGTTTCCGGCGTTGGTGATCATCGAAAATTCGACCTTGTTGCCGTCGCGATCGACTAGCGTGCTTCCAGAGCGCCGAAAGCCCGCATGCTGCAAAAGCGCGAGCACCGCTGACTCCGAACCGGAAGGCGGCTGGATCGCGGAATTGATCCAGAAATGGTTTGCGACCGAGACCGGCCCAACCGCGACCCGCGCGTGACCTTTATAGACGATCCGGACCATGTCATCGCGGCGAATTCCTTCCGAGATCGCGCGCCGGAAATCGTCGGAGCGGAACCAACGGCGCTTGTACTCGGGCAGCGGCGCGTTCTCAACTTGATTGAAAAATACAGTTTCCCAATCGAGCGACGGGCCGGCATCCACTACTGCATGCGGCATCTCCGAAGAAAGGCGGTCGTACATGTCCGGATCGAGCTTGTTGACGATGTCGAGTTCGCCGCGCCGGAACCGCAACAACTCCAGCTCCCGATTCTGCTGGATTTCGAGCCGGATGGAATCGAGATACGGTAGCGCGCGGCCGTTCCCATCGCGCTCCCAATAGTTGGGATTGCGCCGCAATAAAACATAGGCGCCCGGCTTGTATTCGCCGACGACAAATGGGCCAAGCACGGCGGACTCTTTGGCCGCTGAATGCGCCGACAGGATCGCGACTTCATCAAACTGCGTCGCAAGCGCCGCCACTGGCGCGGGAAATCGCACGGATACGCTGGAGGACCCCACGCACTTGGATTCAACCGGTCCGGGCGCCGATCGGAACGAGTCGCCTACTGGCGAATGCAGCGCCGGATCCATCAATTCCCGCATGGTGTAGACCACGTCGTCGCAGGTGAACGGGGTGCCGTCTGAAAAACGGACGCCCGGACGCAGCTCGAAATCGATGCGGCGGCCGTTTTCGGAGACATTCCATTTGGTAGCAAGCTCGCCTTCCAGCTCTTGGGTGTAGCGATTCAACCGGATCAGCACGCCGCCGGTCAAATAACGAATCGTTTCGGAAGACTCTTCTTCCACTAATAGCGGATTGAACGTTTTCGGATCGCTCCGCAGGCAGAAGCGTAGTTCACTTGCCGAGCTAGCGGCTGCTAGGGTGCATAGCGCCAGGGCTATCGTAAGTCGCGTTAGCATGATACGGGCTCGTCATTTCCCAGTAAGAGCTGCAAACAACCCACCACAGCCACCAGCAAAATCACTGGAGCGAGCATCCAGGGGTTTTGAAGCACGGCGGAGTAATTTTCGAGCTCCCGCAACATCGCGCCCCAGGACGGCAGTGGTTCGGCGACGCCCAATCCGAGCAGCCCAAGATTGGCTTCACTCAAGATGAACAGCGGAATTGAAATCCAGAACTGAGCCAGCAAGATCGGTCGCAGGTTTGGGAGCAGGTGGCGCCAGAATAAACGCCAGCGCGGAATTCCACTGGCGCTGGCTTGCACCAGGAAGTCCGAGTTCACTAGCGTTCGGGTTCCAGCCCGAATCATGCGCGCCGGCCCGGCCCATCCCAGGCAACCCAACAGCAAAAACGTGATGATCACCGACGTAACCGGAGACGTGTTGAGCGGCAGCAAGGCCCGCACAGCCAGCAGAAGGAACAGCCACGGAAGCGAGAGGAACAGATCGACGCCGGCAGTGACCATCCGTTCCCAGCGTCCGCCCAGGTAGCCCGCTGCACCGCCAATAAGCGCCGCGATCAGGGTCGACAACAAGGCCGCGGCCGGCGCGAGCAACAACGAAACGCGCGTGCCGTAAAGCAGACGTGCAAAGCGGTCACGTCCAAGTTCGTCGGTGCCGAGCCAGAAGCGCGCCGATGGAGCAGCGCTGATGGCATCGCGAAACTGTTCGGAATAGGAAGACTGTGCGAACAGGCCTGCTCCCAGCGAGGCCAGCACAGCCACGGCCAGTATTGTTAGCGCGATCTTCTGCTTCAGCTTCATGCGACCGCGCTCCCGACCGCGCTCCCGGCCGCCGGCTTCCATGCGGCGAGCGCCAAATCCGCCAGGCTGTTCACCACCAGCGTCATCAGCGCTACCAGGACAGTGATGGTGACCAGCAGCGTCAAGTCGCGATCCATGGCCGCGCGCCAAGCCAGTTGGCCGACTCCGGGCGTATCGCAAATCACTTCAATCGGGATGGACGCGCCAAAGGCCAGACTTACCGAGATGCCCGCCAGGGCTGCTAACTGCGGCGCCGCGGGAATGAAAACGTGCGCCCAAAGCACGCGCAAGCTGGTCAGTCCCTTAGCCTCCGCAGCCACGACGTGAGGCGACTGCGCGGTCGCGATGAGCTGGTTCTTGGCGTAACGGTAGACATGCGGAAACACCACCAGTGCGATCGCCCAGCGGCTGGGCGCGCCGATCCAAAGAAGCAACAAAGCGATCACGGCCGCCGGTGCTGCTAAACACAATCCGCTCAGTAACGCGGGCACCAACTCCGAGCCCGGAGCGCGCCACCAGACCGTCAGCAGCGCCAGCACCAGGCCGATCGATGCGCCGCCGAATACTCCAAATCCGAGTGATTCCAGGGTTAATGGCAGCCGTTCTTTGAGCAACTCCGACACCGGGCGATTCAGGGATCGTGAGAATCCGAAATCGCCGCGTACAAAACCGCCCAAATATCGAACGTAAAACAGGGCTATGTTGTTTTCTTTGGCGCGTTCCGCTCGTATGGCCTGTTGGCTATCCGCGCTGAGGCGGCTATCAAGTTCCCGCTCATCGACGCCAAAACCGGGCCCCAACCGAACCAGGGTCGCGCCGAGTAAACCACCCAGCAGGACGGTTAGCAGGATTCGCCGGGCTTGGCGCAACAGCAAGGGGAGCATGTGGGCCTACCAGGTGCCCGTGGGCTCGAAAGCGAATCCGCCGCGGCGCGTAACCACGCTCAGCTTCTCTTTTTGCTTGGCGATATACATGCGCCGGTCGGCTTCACTCAGCAACCGGTCGGCATCCGCGCCGTCAGCCGGGAACATGGCATGCCCGATGCTCAGCGACAGCGTCTCCTGGGCGCAAATATCCTGGCCGGCCTCCGCTGTGATGGCTTTTAAGCGCTGGATCTTTTGCTGCAATTGATCGGGTTCCAGACCCGGCAGCACCAGCACGAATTCGTCGCCGCCCATGCGAGCCACATAGTCGTACTCGCGGCAGGATTCTTTCAGCTTCTTGGCCACCGAATGTAACACTCGATTGCCCTCCAGGTGTCCATACTTGTCATTCACCTGCTTGAACCCGTTCATGTCGCACACCAGAACAATCAGCGGCGAGTTCAGGCGGCGGCAGCGCGCCAATTCTCCGTCCAAGTGCAGGAACATGGAGCGCGCGTTGGGCAGGCCCGTCATGTAATCGGTGGAGGCAGAGCTTTCGGCCTGCTGGAAACGCAACGCGTTCTCGATGGATAACGCCAGCTTGGGAACGATAGCGAGCAAGATGCGCAGATGGTCGTTAGTGAAGGCATCGCGTTCCGTGCGATACAGCGTCAGAACGCTAACCGTCCCATTCAAACCGATGAGCGGCACGGCCAGGGCGCTGCGCATGGTGGTGAACTTGGTTTCATCGTCCAAATAGCCGGGCTCCACCGACGGATTGCCGTTGATAATGGGCTTGCGTTTCTCCGCCACCCAGCCCGATAGGCCTTGACCCATCGGAATCTCGAGCGAGGAAAACAACCGGAAGTTTTCGCCGTTGACGTATTCGGCCCGCAGCCGGTCGTCCCGCAAAACATAAATCGCCAGCGAATCGTAGGGGATCATGCGCTTCAGCCGCATGGCTAATAACGACAGGGTCTCGTTCAAGCTCAGAGAATTGCCCAAATCCTGGGCTAGCTCGAACAGGTTTTGGACTTCCTGCCGGGCCGCCGCGATGGAGTTGAGGAAGTTGTCCGGCGGACCGGCGGCTGCCGGGTGGGTAGTCTTCTCGAAACCTGCGGCCGGGGCCATCCCGCGCTCCACTTTGACGCCGGTGGAAAGCTTGGCCCGTTCGACGTCGCCGGCTTGCGCCAAAGCTTCCAGTTCCACGTAACGCCGGCGCAAGACCTCAACCACCTGGGGATCAAATCCAATTCCCGATTCGGAAGCCACCTTCTGCATGGCTTCATCCAGCGGTAGCGCCCGGCGATACTGCCGGTCCGATGCGAGCGCGTCCAGGCAATCGACTGCCGCCAGAACACGCGCACCGATCGGAATTTGGTCGCCCTTCAGCCCATCCGGATATCCCGTGCCATCCCAGCGTTCATGATGCGAGCGCACGATGGGCGTCACCGGGTAAGGGAAGCGCACGCGCTCCAGAATCTCGGCGCCCACCACCGGGTGGATCTTCATCTTCTCGAACTCTTCGCGCGTTAGCTTTCCAGGCTTCGAGATGATGTGCTCGGGCACCGCCAGTTTCCCGATGTCATGCAGGACCGCGGCTGCCCGCAATGCCTCCAGCTCCGTTTGGCCGAGGCACAGCTCCCTGCCGATCTCAACGGCGTAGACTTGCACGCGTTGCAGATGATCGTGCGTGGTGTGATCTTTGGCCTCGATGGCCAGCGCCAGGGCCTCGATGGTGCGCAGATGCAGCGAAGCCATTTCCTCGGCGTGCTTCTTCTCGTCTTCCATGCGCCCCAGGTACAGGTGATATGAGCGATAAATCAGATAGACCACGGGGACCGCGAGTAACGCGGTTTGCCAACCGAATTGCCGGTTTACCGCGCTGGCCACACCCGCAAGAACCGCGCCAAGCAGATAGTAGGGGAACGACCAGATGTAGCATTCCCGCCAAATCTGCCGTAGCGATCTGCCTTCCGTCAGCGCAATTGCGGCGGCCACAGGGAACGTGTTCATCCCGAAGAACACTGTGGCTGTCACCAACAGCCGCAGGGCCGGCTCCAAGTGGCCAAGCTGTAGCAGCGTGGAGTGATAGACCGCGCCCGCGGTGGCGATGGTAATCGCCATGCTACCCAGGTTGAACAGCACTTGATGCCAGCGGGGCCGCTGCCGGTAATGCCAGAGGCATTGAACCAAAATCGCAGCGCATCCCAGCAACAGCGCCTCGGGCACCGTCAGCTCCAGTATCCCGAACAGAATGAAAATGAACAGCACCGAAAGTGATCCGCTAATTCCAGGCAGCGACACCTTCAAACGCGAAGCGCCGACAAACAGGATCAAATAGCAGCAGAAGCGCACCAGGTCCTGCGATTGCCATCGTGCCAACTGGGTGACCATCATCGCAGCGCCGATCAAAACGATTGACGAAACGTAGAGCTTGGCAACAAACGACATTCGTTTTCCGACGGTCAACCCTGGCATGAATGCGGGTGACAGTGCAGATTCACTTCCAAAAGTTGACGAAGGTATCAAGTTGATGGATCGGCAAAAGCGGCCTTGGCCGATAGGAGACTACGCCAAATTGTCGCCTGGGGTTGTCCGCCGGCTGAGACATTCTGTCCTAATCAGCCTGGGTGTTTTCCCTAAAGGAAACCAGAACGGAAGTACCATGTTGGCGTGCCTACTATCCGCCGAAGTGCGAGTAGTGCCGATTACCCCTCAGCCGAAGCTGTATTTGGGCATGCCTGCGATTATTTCCAGTCCCGGAATGCAGCATCTCATCGAGCTGGTCGAGCGGATCGCACAAACCAACGCCGCGGTCTTGATTACCGGCGAAAGTGGCTCAGGCAAAGAGGTAATCGCCCGCGCCGTGCACCATTATTCGCTACGCTGCGCCAAGCCTTGGGTGGATGTCAGTTGCGCGGCGCTGCCCGAGCATTTGGTGGAAAGCGAGTTGTTCGGCTACGAGAGGGGCGCCTTCAGCGGCGCTGACTCCCCCAAACCCGGGCTCTTTGAATTAGCAAACCATGGAACGCTTTTCTTGGATGAAGTGGGCGAATTGGAACCCCGCATGCAGGTCAAACTCCTGCGTGTCTTGGATGGTGTCGCATACTATCGCCTGGGAGGAACCCGGAAAGTGACCGTTGACGTGCGGATCGTGGCTGCCACCAATCAGGATCTCGAGCATATGATCGAGACCGGCCAGTTCCGCGGCGACTTGTATCACCGTTTGGGGCAGATTTGCCTGCGCGTGCCGCCGTTGCGCGAGCGCGCCGAGGATATTGTGCCGCTGGCGGAACATTTCCTGAAACAGTCTAACCTGAACCGGTATTTTTCAAGCGATGCGGTCGAGGCTCTGCAGCGGCATCGCTGGCCCGGCAATGTGCGCGAGTTGCGCAACGTAGTCACCAAGGCGGCGGTGCTGGCGCGCGAATCGGAAATCACGGCCGGGGATCTGTTGCTGGCTCCGCAGCGCGTTCCCGCCGAATCCGCTTCGGTGCCAATGGCCACGGTCCCCACGGCGAACTTGGATGGAATGGAAAAAACCACAATTTTGCGGGTGTTGGCTCAGACCAACGGCCATCAGCAACGGGCCGCGGAACTGTTAGGCATCTCGCGGCGCACACTGAGTCGCAAGCTTAAACTTTACGGAAGGGAGGCTGTGCGGCAGTCCTGCGCTTCGTAGCCCGACGCTTCCCGCCAAGATATATATATGTCGTCACCCGCCGATCGCCGCTCCGAACGACGCTATCCGGGTCGAGGTCCGCTGAAGCTTTCCTTCGACGATCCCGCGCCGCAACAGGTCACCGGACAATTGATGGATTACAGCACGAACGGATTCCGCGCCGTCCATGCGTATGTGGCGCTGCACACGGGACAAGTGGTCGATTTCCAGCACGCCGTAGCGGACGGCAAAGCCCGCGTCATGTGGAACCGGATCGCCGGCGATAAAGTGGAAACCGGCTTTTTCGTGATTCGATAGCCCCGGCCGGCATCCCGAGTGTGCCCGCCCCACGAAGCTAGCGCAACTTCACGTCTTCCAGCGAAATCCGAGGAAAATACAGCCCTCGCGGCTGCCGCGCCCACCACTCGCCCGTCGCGCGCCGCGTAGCGAAATCCGTGAATGAATAGTCGAACAGCTCCGCTTGCACATACTTTGGGGGTGCTTGGGGAAACGGATTCTTGGCCAGCAGGCCCAGCACCGCGGGCGACCCCTGAAGCAAACGCACCATGAAGTTCGTGAACCAGGGCGAGCCTCGATAATCGGAAAGCGCCGCGAACCACATCTGCCAGTCGAGCCTGGGCTGATAGGGCTGAACCCAGCGAGGCGCTTCCTTCAGATTGCCCGGCTTATAGCGAAATTCGTAGTCGAGCCAGGTTTCGCCGTCGTTGGATCCTTGGACGATAATCTCCGGACGCGACGTCGTCATGGATGCGAAAAGTCCGTAGGTGTTAGCGATTTGAAACGGTTGCGCTAATCGCACCAGCGCGGTCTCCGGCTCTGGCGCGGTATCGAAAAACATTTCATGTAGCTCGGAGACGCTCAGAAAAAGAACGACGACCAACGCGGCCAGCACAGCTACGGGATTAGTTCGCGCGCTTCGCGCTCGCGGCCGAAATCGCTCCAGCGCCCGATCGTCGAACAGAAACAAACACAGCGACATGGTGAGCAAGTTGAAGAAGGTGTAATTCCCCGTCAATAAAATCATCGCTTGCAAAAGCAGCGCCAGACCTGCGCCCCAGAAGCGCCAGAGCCGCGGCCCAAAGAACAGGAACGGAATTACCAGTTCGGTGAACAATGTGGTGGCCGTCGAAAAACGCTGGAATCCGAGCGGCAGCTGGTACATGTACCAGGCGAGCGGGGTGGGCAGAGGCTGCGTCATGTAATGAAAGGCAAGCGCCGTCCAGTCTCGCCAAACCGGATCGTGGCTGGTCAGTTTCACAACACCCGACAGAAACATGAGGCGGAAGAGCAACCACCGGAACAGGAGAACCACGATTTTCGAATTTCCCAAAAAGATCGCGAGAAAGCCGGTCTCGAGCAGCAACGAGTCCCATTGGAAGCCCAAGAAGTCCTGACCCGCCGTGCAAAGCGAAAGATAAAGGACATACAAGCAGACCAGCGCGATTCGCTCCAGGTAGCCCGCCAGCTGTGCCGAGAAAAGGAGCACGGCAATCACGGCGCCCAACCAGCACGCCGCCACCAGAAATCCGTCGCCATGCGCGAGCCAGAAGATAGTAGGCGCCTCCCGATAGGCGCGCACGCCAAGAGCTTTGGACACCGCGGCCAGAAAGCCGGAAACCGGAAGGATGCCCTGGTCGCCAATCAATCCCGTGATCTGCACGGCCAGTGAAGCAAAAGCGACAAAATAGATCGCGGCGAGCAACCGCACAAAAAGCCATTCCAGTTTTGCGGTTTCCAGCGGCCGAATGCTCTTGCCGAATGTAACCCGGGTCAGGTGATTACAAAAGGTGCGATGGCTTGCGACCCACCGATAGGCTCCCTCGGTAACCGGCGCGAAGCCGGGCACGTGCTCGTAAGCCCACAGCAGCCAAGCCATTCCGGGTGCGTAGGTTAGCGTCATGAAGACGGCCCGGGCGCCGCGCACCACTTCTCCCGTCGGCGTCACTAGTTGCACGGATTGCCCGAACTGCTCTTGGGGAATTTGAGGAAACCGGCCGCCAACCTCCTGCGAAGGAGCGTAAGCCACCCGGCCTCGGGTGATTATCTTCCAGTATTCAATCCAGATCCGGCAGAAGCCGCAGCGCCCGTCGAATATGACCAGAGGTTCGTCCGGCATGCCTTATCTTCAGTGTAGGCGGATGGAACCACAGAGCTTGTTTACAGGGGCCTTGACGGATTCGGCCTTGACAGATTCGAGGAAGTGGTAGAATTTGATCGTAGGTATCGAAGTCTACGGTATCGTCGTGCAGCCGTTTCATAGCAACCTTTACGTAGCGTGAGAACGTCTACCATCTGAGCGTATTTGAGGCGCAGTAGAAGATATGTCTGCTCATAATGATCCATTGGCGTATCCGGGCGGAACTCCTCCTATCAAACAGGATGATGAACTGAACCTGTTGTTGGCTCCCGAAGTGGAAGAACCTTTCTTTCGCTCGCTGGCCCGAAACATCAAGGAACTGATTCATCCGCCCAAGCTTCCTCCCTTGGAGTTGACATCGAAACCGGTGGCGGTCAAGGACATATGGGGAAATCACGCTGGCGAGGAAAGGCGCGCCGGCCTCACTTCATTCGTGATCCACGTGTGCATTATCGCGCTGCTGTTTGTGCTGGGAACCAGCAAAGCGGTCCAGCAAGTTGTTAAGCAGCAGATCGATTTGATCGCTCCCGATCTTGCGCCTTACAAGGCAACTATAAAGAAAGATACAATGCACGGCGGCGGTGGCGGTGGCGACCGCTCTCCCACGCCGGTCAGCAAAGGCAAACTGCCGAAGCTCGCCAACAAGCAGTTCGTGCCTCCCATGATCAGTCACGTCGAGAATCCGAAACTGGTGATGGATCCGACATTGATCATCCCACCCGACGCCAACATCCCCAAGGTGGATTCACCCAACTTGGGCGATCCGCTCTCAAAATCCGGCTTGGCTTCCAATGGCTTTGGATCGGGCGGCGGCATGGGTAGCGGACGCGGCGGTGGCATCGGGCCGGGCTCGGGACCTGGATTTGGTCCGGGATCGGGCGGCGGCATGGGCGGCGGCGTTTACAAGATCGGCGGCGGTGTTTCTTCTCCATCGCTGCTCTACAAGGTGGAACCGGAATATTCGGAAGAGGCGCGCAAGGCCAAATTCCAGGGCACGGTTCTTCTTTACGTCGAAGTGGATGAGAAGGGTCTTCCGCGCAACATCCGGGTCATTCGCCCGCTTGGTTTGGGCCTGGACCAAAAAGCCATTGAAGCGGTCGAAAAGTGGAAGTTCAGCCCCGGCAAGAAGGACGGAAAACCCGTCGCGGTGCAGGCTCAGATCGAAGTGAACTTCCGGCTGCTGTAGAGCGGCCGCTTACTGCTACTTCGGTTTCGGCTGAGCGCACATTTCACCGGTCGGCTCCCAATCCGTAACATCGATCGGAACGCCTTGTTTGCAGGCGCTGCGGCCTTGGTGCTGTTTGCCTTGAATTGTGATCACGCTGTTGATTTCCGGCTTGGGCGCGACAATAAAGGTGTAGGTAGCGCTGCCGTCCAACGTTTCCAGTAAAAGGCACTGACTCTCCACCGCGCGGCGGACGCAGCCGGTGGCCTTCACTTCCTGGATTTCGAATTTGGGTTTCTGCTGCGCCATCAGAAGCAGGCTTACGAGGGCAGTAGCGAGCATTTACCCTTAGTGTCGCACTAAAAGATGAAGGCCAGCCACCGATAAACGCAGATGGACGCCGATAGGTCTTGGTTGAGAATCCGCGTTGATCAGTGTTTATCAGCGGCTATTTGCAGTGAGATAGACGGGCTAACAGGCTGCCAGCAGTTTTTCCTTGAGAGCCGCCTGCAGCTCGGGCGATAACTTCTGTCCATCGTGCGCCACATAGAAGACGTCGATGGCGCGATGGCCCTTGGTGTCAATCAACACGACGTCGATATTGCAGGCGCTAGACGAAAACACGGTCGCAAGATTGTAAAGCAATCCGGGCCGGTCTTCAGCCACGATCTCAACCAGCGTCGCCGTCTCACAGGCATCGGAATCAAAATGCACCAGGGGATCAGCGCCGCGCCTTTTCGGATCCGCCTGCGCCCGGTCGCGCAACAGCCGTCGACCATCGGTCTTACCCAGTGCCACGCGGCGGATCAAATCCAGCAGCCGCTCGGATTCGGGTGGATTGAGCTCCAGCGTGCGCTGAGGATCCCCGAACACAAAGGTATCCAAGATAATGCCGCGCGCGTTGGAAAACGCCTCCGCTTTTAGAATGTCCAGACCGAAGCTGGAAATCGCGCCCGCGAACGAAGCAAACAGCGCCGGCATATCCCGCGCGATCACCGTCAACCGGTACGCGCCTTCAATGCGATCGAGTTGCACGGCCACGCCGGTGGGGCGGCTCTCCTCATAGAGCTTCACGTGCCCCTCGATATCGTTCGCTGAATGCGCACGCAGGTAGCGCACGGGGAAACCCTTGAGGAAAGCGGGGCGACCGGGTACATTACCGGGCACTTCCTGAATGCGATCGGTCTCAAGCTCACGCGTGAGTTCGTGCCGAGTGACTTCGTAAACACGCCACAGACGCTCCAGCCGCCAGGGAGTCATGGCGTCCGAACTCATGGCCGCGAGGCCGGAGTAAGTGAGGATCGTGAGCAGCTTCAGATGCTCGATGGTCCCTACGCGTTCGGCCAGGTGGCGGGCCGTGGCGGGATCATCGACGTCGCGGCCGCTCATCACCTCCGCAAGATCCAGTTGGTGCTCAATCAGGAAGTCGATGTCGCGCTGTTCCTCGGCCGGCACGCGGATGCGTTCCATGGCCTGGCGGGCGAGAGCCACCGAAGACTGCACCGCGCTGCCGCTGGCCGATCCCTGCCCGGCGTTGTGGAACAACAGCGCGAACGCCAGCACAGCCCGATTCTCGAGCTCGGAAGAAAGCTGAGAAAACCGCTGCCGTGCCGGGTCCGCCGTGGAACGCAGTTCGGTGGCGCGCTCCAGGGCCATCAGAGTTTTCTCGTCCGAAGTGTAGCGATCCTCCGATGCAGGTTGCACCAGATCTATGATCGGCGCCATCTCGGGAAACAAGCGCCGTCAATAATCCCGTATATTGCAGAGCGCGAATCGCCAGAGCGGCGTGCGGCAGGGAAACAATGCTTTCGATAGTGCCCCACATGGGACGCGGCTGGCCGCAATAAGCGGCGAACACGCTCCGGGCCGTTTCCAGACGCCGCTCGGTATCGGGAGCGGGCCTGATCCCGTGCCGGCCGATGAATTCGAGAAGGCGGAGCACCACTGCCGGATCGCTCTGGAGTTGCGCCGGATTGCGCAGGAACACGTGCTCGCGCGAGACCGTGAATTCGCTGTTCGACAACCGCGACCGCCAATCGCGAAGATTTCCCGCCAGCGAGCTTTGGGTCTTTTCGAGCGAATCCAATGCGCGGCGTGCCGCGTTGAAAATCACCCAGCTTCGCCGAAAGTATTCACGCATCCACTGCGCGTTTGAGGTAGCGCGCGCGAACGGCTGCGCCAGGAGCTTCTCCTGCGCTTCGATATCCAGCAGATTACGATCGCTCGCGGCTTGATAGTGCAGAAAGCAACGAATGGAAGAAAGGAAAGCGCCCGCGTCCGACAGATCGAGGCCTTCGGGCAGCGCGCGCTCCGGCCCCAAATGCGACAGCGCGCCAATCAGATGGAGATCGCGCAGGCCGCCGGGACATTCCTTGATGTCGGGCTCGCGGTGGTGCAGCGTGTTCTGATATTTGGCGTGGCGGAGGCGTGCGTGCTGAACCAGGTGCTGGCTCAGCTTTGCGCCGTGTTTTTCCAGAAACGCCGGCCATTTGGCGGCAAATCGGGCATGCAGGGCGGCGTCACCGGCAAGATAGCGCAGATCCAAGAGATTGATGGTGAAATCGATGTTCTGCTCGTGAAACTCCAGGCACTCCGGAAGAGTGCGCACGGTGTGATTCAGCCTGATTCCGGCATCCCACAACAATCGGACGCATTCCGCCAACGGCTCGCGAAGAGAAATCCAGGGCGACTCGCCTTCGAGCAGAACCAGAATGTCGACTGCGGCATAGGGAAACGATTCGCGGCGCCCATATCCGCCCGCAGCTAGCATCACGGCGCCCTGCGGGAGCACCGGCTCGATGGAGGCGCGGTAGGCTTCTACAGCGATCGCATCCAGCCTCTCGGTTAGGCGAGCGTGGACGGAAGCGGCGTTTCCGGTCTTGAAAAACTCCCGCTCGATTTCACGCCACCCGGAACTAGACTGCAGCCTTTCGAATCCGGGCAGGCTTGGCGCGGCGGAGTCCCCAATACGATCCATCGACTTCAGTATCACGTAGCCGACTCTATGTAGAAAGGGCGTTATGAGCTCAATCCAAATTATCTATTAATGCAGCTGGCTCAAGACGATACGCTCGCAAGGCCAAAATCCTCGTATGTCGCCGGCGCCGTCACCGGCCCTGACGCTAAGTTTCTTCTATAGATCTGCATAAGATATTTCGATTGGACGGGAGCTTTGAGAGAGTGTAAGGTCAGTTAAAATGCAAAGCTAGCTCCAGGTCGAGCCACACCACCAACTCTTTGGAAGGGATAGATAATAATGGCCGACAACGACGCACCTCAAATGCAAGCCACGTTAGGCTTAACGGGGCTGACCATGAATGCCATGGCGCTGATCGCCCCGGGGGCATTCCTTTGGCTCACATTCTTGACGCAATCAACTGCGGGAGCCACACCGCCGGCGATGTGGATCGGCATCTTGTTCGCGGTATTGCTGTGCCTGGCGACCGCGGTCTGTTACGCCGAAATGGCGAAACTGTACCCGGGCACCGGGAGCTCCTACTATTTCGCCGAGCAGTCCTTCCTCAATCACCAATCGGCTTGGCCGTATGCGCGTCTGGCGAAGTTCATCGTCGGTTGGGGCTCGCATCTGTACTATTGGGTTTATCCGGGCGTGATGGTGGGAACCATGGGAATTATCGCCGGCTATATTGTCGGAACACTATGGCCGAGTTTCATGAGCGCCTCCAATCCCGGGCCGATGTTCATGATGCTGGTGGCGGTGCTGTTCTCATTCGCGATCGCCTACATCGCAGCACGCGGCGTCAATGGCGCCACTTCAGTGAACATCGCCATCAACGTGATCCAGATCAGCGCGCTGCTAGTGTTCTCCGTGATGGCTCTGGGCTATCGCATGAATCATCCGCCGGGAACCGGGGCCCTGCAATGGGACTCCACCTCTGGAGACGCTTACAACTATCAGTTCCTCACCCAGAAGCAGACCGTCAACGGCACGGCCACCGACGTGGTTGTCCGTGACGCCGCCGGCGTTCCCAAGCCTCAGTTGGATGCCGCGGGCAAGCCGGTTCCCTTCACGGTGAGCTATCCGGAGAAGGACGACAAAGGCAACTTCCTGTCGCATCCGACCGCCGGCTCGGTAGTGGGGGTACACAGCTTCGGATGGATGTTCGTCCAGGCCACCATCGCGATTCTCATTCTGGTGGGCTTCGAATCGGTCACCTCGATGGGAGGCGAGGCCAAGAATCCCAAACGGGACGTTCCGATTGCGGTGGTGGTTTCGCTGCTGGTGCAGGGCTGCTTCTGTTATCTGATTGAATACTTCGCGGCACTCTACCTGCTTAATAGCGGATACACCATGCAAGCCGCGACAGGGTCGGCGGCGCCCATCGGCGATCTGATGGTCATGGTGGGCGATGCGCTGTTCGGCCCCGGCAATGGCCGGACCTTCATGCTGATCCAGGCATTCACGGTGGTCCTGGCGATCATCGGCACCACGCTGTCCTGCATGAACACCGGCGCTCGGGTGACCTACGCCATGGGCAAGGACGACGAACTGTCCGGTGACCTGGGCGTCGCTGCACCCGAAAACTCTGACGCCGCACCGCGCCATCTGGACGCTGGCGACGATCTCGGCGGTGATTGGATGCTGCGGTGGTCATCATGATCTTCGGCGATGCGGGCGCTCTGACGGATGCCACGGTGAAAGCTTTGCCGCAGGGCTTCTGGTCCAGCTTCGGATACGTAAGCCACGATGTCATGGCGGCCATGCCCAACAGCCTGCTCACGATAACGCTGGCATCCAACTTCGGCACATTCCTGCTGTACATGCTGAGCTGCATCACATGTATTGTGGCGTATCACAATCACCCGGCTTACAACTTCATCAAGCACATGGCCATCCCGGTTTTCGGCCTGGTCGCAAACCTGGCTTGCATGGCGTTCTATCTGATCGGGCCCTTCATGGGCTTCGGCACCAAGATGGAACCGCTAGTTGCGCTTGGGAATCGCGGCCGTGTGGGGCATCTACGGCGGAATCTATTTCATGCGTTCCAGCAAATCCAAGGGGCGAACGACGCTGGTGGACTCCAAGCGCTTCAGCGGCGTCACAATAACGAAGGCATGAATAACCTGAGTGCTTTGCCTGACGATAGCGGCGCCCGTTCGAGGGCAGCCGTCCAATTCGACCTTGGAGCTGGAGTTCGCTCAGCGTTCCGACCCAGGCAAACAACGTGGCCACAACGAAGACTATCTGGGCCACGTCATTCCGGCCTCGCCCACGCGTGCGCGATCGCACGGATGGCTGTTCGTCCTGGCCGACGGGGTAGGGGGCTCCGAGAAAGGCGAAGTAGCATCGCAGGCCGCAGTGGACTATCTCACGGCGGGCTTTCGTGAAGCTTCCCCGTCCGAAGGGCTCAGCGCCCTGTTGATGCGTCTGGCCCAAGAGGCCAACGTGCAGATTTACCAGACCGGGAGGGCGCACAGCCCCGGTGGCACCTCCATGGCGACCACGCTGGTGGCTTGCGCGTTCCGCTACGATCGCGTGGTGGTGGCCCACGCGGGCGACTCGCGTTGTTACCTCATTCGTCAGGGCCAAACCCGGCTGCTGACGCGGGATCACACAGTGGCTCAAGACCAAGCTCGCATCGGCCTGTTAACGAACCAGGAGGCATCCGAGTCCTCAACGCGCCACGTGTTGAGCCGGTCGCTCGGGACGGATCTGTTCGTCAACATCGAGACCAGCGACATCCAGGTGTACCCGGGCGACGTGTTGCTGCTGTGCTGCGACGGGCTGTATCACTCGATACCGCCTTCTGAAATGGCCGCTGTCGCCGGGCACGGCGGCGATCTCAACACAGCCGCGCAACGGCTGGTGGACATTGCGAACGACCGTGACGGCAGTGATAATATAAGCGTTCAGTTAATCCGAGTTCGAAGCGTGGAACGCGTGGGGATGTATCGAGGACGGCCTTATAAGCTGCGCTAGCTTGCCGGCTGGGTTCTCGCGCGGACTTCCGCGCAGCGCATGACACTCCATCCCGGCGACCAACTCGATCATTACCGCATTGAAGGCTTGGTCGCCCGCAGCGGCATGGCGTCCATCTTTCGCGCCACCGATCTGCGCAACGGCCGACAGGTCGCCATCAAAATCCCACACCCGGAAATGGAGGCCGATCCGGTGCTCTTCGATCGTTTTCAGCGCGAGGGCGAAATCGGGGAGAAGCTCGATCATCCAGGCGTGATGAAGGTGCTGGCGGATGGCGATCGCAGCCAGCTCTACATGGTGATGGAGTGGGTGGACGGCCGGCTGCTCCGGCAGGTTCTGCACGACCAGCCTGGGAAGAAGCTGCCCATCGAGCGCGCTATCAAAATCGCCATCGCCATCGCCGATGCTCTCGATTACATTCATCGCAACGGCGTGGTGCACCGCGATTTGAAACCCGAGAACATCATGATCGACGACCAGGATCACATCAAGTTGATCGACTTCGGCATCGCGGGCAAGGAAGGCGCGCGCCGCCTGACGTTCGCCAAGCTATCGCAAGTGATGGGCACGCCCGATTACATCTCGCCCGAGCAAGTGAAGGGCAAGCGAGGCGACGGACGCAGCGACATTTATGCGCTGGGCGTGATGCTCTACGAGATGCTGACCGGTAAGACGCCGTTCCAGGGGCCGAACCCGTTCGCGATCATGAACGACCGGCTGATGAACAATCCCATCCCGCCGCGCGAGTTGAATCCCGAGATTTCACCCGAGCTGCAAGAGGTGATTTACCGGGCCATGGAACGCGAGCCGCAGAACCGCTATTCGACGGCGAACGAATTCGCCTGGGATCTGGAGCATCTGGATCAGGTGGGCGTCGCCGACCGAGCCGAGCTGCGCGATTGGAAGGTTCGCAAAACCGGGCTCGCGAAAAGGATCCTGTTCTACGTGGCGATGGCGCTGATTCCGGTGGTGGTGTTCGGGCTGCTGTTGCTGATCGCGAAGCACTAGCGGCGCACGCACTAGCGCTGCCAGAAATCGTCGTTGTGCGTTTGAAAGTCCGGATATGCGCCCGCGCCGAGTTCGTAGAGATCCAATCCCTGGCGCTCTCCTTCGATCGCCACGCGCTGCGGCGACAATCGGTTCAGCAGCCAATTCAAGCCGTAAGTCAGCGGCAAAATAAATCCGAGCAAAGTCGCGATGCCTACCAACTGCGCCAGCCATTGGCCAGGAGCACCGCCCGGAAGCAACGCCGCCAGCGGGCCAACGGCAATCAAGCCCCACATACCCGACACCGCGTGGACCGACACCGATCCTCCCGGATCATCCACGCCGAGGTGCAATTCCAGCCACTCCACCGAATAGATCACCAAAGCGCCCGCGACTAAGCCGATGATCACGGCCGCAGCCGGACGAATCACTGCACAGCCGGCGCTCGCGGCTACCAATCCCGCCACCCAGCCATTGGCGCATAGAGATGCGTCGGTCTTCCCGAAACGCGCACGCGTGATCGCAGCCGCGGCAAGTGCGGCCGAAGAGGCCGCCAGCGTGGTATTCACCGCAACCAAAACAGAGCGAGCCACCTCAGTGCCCGTGAACAAAATTGCGCCCGCGCCATTCAGACCCAGCCATCCGAGCCAGGCCAGAAAACATCCCAGTAGAACCAGAACCGTGTTATGGCCGGGCAGCGCCGCCGGCATGCCCTCCGAACTGAACTTGCCGCGGCGCGGGCCCAGGATCCAAGTGATGGAAAGGGCCGTGAGTCCGCCCACAGCTTGAATGGCGCTTGCGCCGCCAGAATCGAGGAAGCCGATTTGCGCGAGCCATCCGCCGCCCCAAACCCAATGGGCGAACAGCGGGTAGACGCCGGCAGCGAGCAAGACCGTGGAAGCGCAGCTGGATCCCAAGCGCCAGCGGTCGGCGCCGCTACCCAAGGGAATAATGGCGGCGAGACCCGCGCCAAACAACCCGAACAGCGCGGCCAGGGACGATGCGCCGCCGGACTCCACGCCGCGCAGGAAGAAGCGCTGGGCCCCGATCCAGTTCCAGTCCTTACCTACGGCCCGTAGCGCGTAAGCCGGCTGGCCCGCATATCCCTGCCAAGCGGCGCCCACCAAGAAATAAACACCGGCCGCGACTGCGACCACGCACAGAGCGCCGGCCATGGAGTGTGCCGCATTGCGGAAGCGTCCCAGTCCCGCGTTGATCAGCGCGAGGCCTGCGGACCCACACGGGATGAGCAGGATCAAGATGAAGCAGATCACGAAGCTGGATTCGGAAAGTTCCCCAGGGCCGGGCGGCGTCACTTGCGGTCCCTGCCCGGAATCAAATGCGAACGGAACACCAGCGTCAATCCCAGCGCTTCAACACCGATAGCAATCAGCACGAAGCTGACTTCGGATGGTCCGGCCGGCAGCAGCGCCAGAGCAGCAAGAACCAGCGTCCACCCCGCCACGAGCAACAGGAAACCCATGAGCCGCATTGAAAAATTTGGTTCATTATAGCAGTGCTCATGCCTATGCGTTAATGGAGTGATGGCCGACACATAGGCCGCGCAACCGTTTGACACTATCGACAGCGCTCAGGAGTTTATGGTGGTGCTCGAAAGTGTCATCTCCGAAACTCAGAGCCAACTCCAGGCCATGCTGAACGACGTCAGCGACGAGCGGCGAACGGAGGCGCTTCGGCTGGCGCTATTCAAGATCTCGCAACTGGAGACACACACACGCAAGAGCCGCCGCATCTTGAACGATCTCGGCCTCATCCGGTCGCTGCTGGTACGCGGTTAGCCGCTTACTCGATCTGAATGTCGGTGGTGCGCTTGAACTCTTTGCCGGCATTGTCCACGCGCCTTGATCTCAACCTTGTAGGAACCCGGATTGAGTGACGCCGTGGGGATCTTAGCTGCTACGGGAATAATCGGATTCCCTTTTTGGGCCGGCAGGGGGACGCGAATCAGCCCGGTGTCTTCTTTTTGCTCTCCCGTCTTGCCGTCTAACACGCGCAGCTCGAATGCGACAACCGGCGGCGACTTCGGATCGCCAGTCACCAGCAGCGGTTCATAAAGCTCCATATAGAAAGCCGCCAAATCGGTCTTCTTGAAATGATTGGACCCATAGGGCACCAACTGCATGCCATCGACGATCAGCGGCACGCGATCGGCCAGCAGCAATGCATCCAGACCGGTTCCAAGATCGGCCGCCTTGTGCACCTCTTTGCTCAGCGCCAGGGCGCTCATGCTGAATTGCTTGTCATCGTAGGGATCCACCGTCAGCGGCATTTCCAGCTTTCCGAAGTTCTGGCCGCCGGAAGAATACACAACTTTCAAATTGTACTTGCCGGACGCGACGTCGAACTGGTTCTCGTAGTGCATCGGACTCTCTTTGAACGCTTCCGCCTGCTTCTTGTCGTCGAAATCCAGATTCAAAGTATCGCTGAAACGCGCCCCGACCGAACCGTCCGGGAGATATGCAAGACCAAGAACGTTGAGCGCCGCGTGAAACTTGCCCTTCTCCTTTTCGAATTTCAGATCGTTGGTGGCAATCTCCATCGCCACGTTGACACGCGCCTCGTTCGGCGAAGTATAGAAGAACGGTAGCTGCATCGACCCCGCGACGATCTCCCGCCTGCGAGCCGGACGCGCGAGCCTCCAGAGTTTTCTCGGTGGAGTTGCCCGCCAGCAAATCCTGCGGCTTCGAATTGCAGTAGCCGGTCCGCGCGCGCACTTCCGTGCCTCCTCGATCCACTTTGACCTTCAGCACGTGGCAGCTTCCCTCTTCCGATTCCGGAGGCGTGTAACCGAGGATGTAGTATTCGTTCTGATCCTTGCCGATTTTGTCCATTCCGCCGATCAAATCGTTGGTCTCGTGGATGACGAAGCCACCCGTGCCTCCGGCCAGCATGAACATGATGTTTTGGTTGGTGGTGGTGCCCTCGTGGCAGTTGCGGAATCATCAGGCGCGCCTGGCTGTTCTGGTTCGCCCATGGCGGAGCGTTGTTGCCAAAAGGATTTGATGTTCCGGGCGTTCCGGTTGTCCCGGTTGTCCCGCCCCGTCCAGGAGACCCTGTTGTACCACCGGATGGCGCACCACCCGTTGTCCCGCCACCGGTCCCGCCCGAATGACCGCCACCACCAGCACCGCCCGCACCGCCACCGCCGCCAGCGCCACCACCGCCACCCGCCCCTCCTCCACCGCCTGCGCCTCCGCCATGTTGCGGCATGAAGAACGCCATGCCGCCCGGCTGGTAAGAGGCCGGCACAAAACGCACGCCCGAAGCGGGAGCGGTTAAGCCTGCGACCGGCCCGCCCGCCACAAGCCCGCGCACGTCGATCGGGTAAATGGCGACGTTCGCCCTGTTGCACGCGCTGATCACGGCAGTGGCTTCAGACATAAGCTCCGGAGTCAGCGGGAAGCCGGCGGTGATTAGGATAACGGTCTTGCGGCCGGGCACCGGACTGAGCTCCTTGGCGAGATCGGTCAAGGCGTACAGCACGTCGCGCGCGCCAAAACCCGCCATTTGGGTGTTGAGCTGCGGACCGCTCGCATCCGATGCGTTGGGAGCCACCGCCGAGAACTTGACACCGCCGACAACGTTCTTCAGCCGCTCAGTATCGTCGGTGAAGTTTTGCGTGATTTGTAGAGCGCCCCCGAAATTGGCGATCGCCATCAGCCGGTTGGGCCCGCCGTTGGAATCGATGAATTTCGCCGCGGCCTGCCGGGCGCGCGCCTGATCGCCGAAGTCCATCGTCGAGTTATCGAACAGCAGCACTAGATAATGTTTCCGAGAGTTGGGGCCCGAGGCTGGATCGGATTCCGACGAAAAGCTCTTGATGGCCTGCTCCTTGCCGTCTTCCCAAACCTTAAACTCCTTGGCGGTCAGGTCGCGGACATAATTGCCCTTCTTGTCGGTCACCACGGCATCCACGAGAACCAGCTTGGTCTCGGTGCGGATGGTTCCGGAGTCGGCCGGAGCTTGCGCGCGAGCCACCGGATAAACAGCCGCCAGAGCGAGCAGCGCGGCGAAACCAATCATGCGCTGAAAATTCACGATCGCACCTCCATCAAGAAATGTACCAGCAAAACAACTATCAGGGGATCTCGACGACGCCGTTGCGCGCCGCCATGGTCTGTCCTTCAGAATCCCGCACCACCAGCCGGATCACGTAGCTCCCCGGCGCCACGTCAAAGTTTGTCTTCACGGTAATTCCGGAACTTAAGACCTTCTCCAGAGTCGCATCCTGAAGGCGCATCACGACGGTCTTTTCAACGCCGCTGATGTAGTTTCCGTTGCGATCGAACACGCCTGCAAGAACCGTCAGGTTATCGTTATTACGCCCGTCCGCCTTGCGGAAGCGCAGGCTCTTCAAATTCACGCGCGCCAGCACGGCAATCTTGGCCGCTACATCGCTGGACTTGAAGAATTGCATGTGCAATTCGACTGGAATGTCCCGAAGTTCGTCCCGCGAAAACAGCGCTTCTTGGATTTCTCGTTTCGCGTCTTCCTCGGGACTGGCGAGATGCTTGGGCGCATAATATCCGCGCCGCGCTTGCAGATCCAGGCCATGCGAGTTGACCAACTTCACTTTCAGCGCGTGATAGGCCCCATCCAGCTTCAAGTTTTGCGGGGAAAATCCCAGCACATAAACAAACTCAGGCGCCGCGGCTACCTGGCCAAAGCCCGCTGTTAAGTCATTATTATTGTGGAAGTACCGGCCGCCCGTCGCGTCCGCCAACTCCTCCAGTACGTCTTCGTCCGCTGACGCGCTCTCGCGATCATATCGCGCCTTTATGTTCGCGACCTCTGGACCACCGGCCGAACTGGGTGTGCTCGCGTCACCCCCAGGAATAACCGTATAAAGCCCGCGCGCATTCAAAGAGCTGATCCTCACATTGGCGCGAATCGCGCGGTCCATGATGTCCGTCTCTTCCTGACGCAGATCGTCAGTGAGGAAGAATCCGGAGGAGACCAGGATCAAGCTTCGCTCACCGGGGGTCGCCTTCAACCGGCGAATCGCGTTCTCCACTACCGTAAATGCCAAGCGAGTGTCGCGCTCCCCAAGCTCGAGCACACGCGAGGCCGTAGACTGCGCAAAGCTTTGGGCGGCTTGCCGGGCTTGTGCGACCACTGCCGGTGCACTGCTGGGCGGCGGCGGGAGACAGGTGGACAGCGCCTCGGTGGCCGCCGCTTGCAGAGCCGTCGGGTCGTTCTTGTTTTGGATCAGATCCGCCATATAGTAGCTGATGTCGGGGCACTCCGATCCCCGAGCTCCGATAGTGGACCGCGACATCAGCTTCATCAGCGCCTCATGCAATTTCACGCGATCGTCGGTGAAATCCACCATCCCCTGCCCCGAACTTGTGAAGACGGCGGCGCGCGTGGTCGCGTCTAGAGTTTCATTCAAATGGCGGTCCGCCGCGTTCCGAACTTGGATCAAATCCGCGGTGCTGGTATGGACGTCGTCGAATAAGTAAACGACAAATCGCTGCGCGATCGGAGCAGGCGTTTTGGCCGCCGCGATTGCCCCAGCCGCGTTTTCGAGCGCCGCATCGTCGGTGGCCACCTCCGCCGGAATCACCGCTTCTCCGGCCTTCTCCACGGAGAATTTGGAGATCACCTGCGGCTTGCCCTTGTCGAAGAGCTGGAAGTCTTCCTTCTGCAGCGTCCCGATCGCTTTCCCTTTCGCATCGCGAACCACAACCGGCACCATCACCAGGTTCACTTTTGTGCTGAACGTGGCCGGCGCGTCGTGCGTGGTCATCTCGGGCGCATTCTGGGCGGCTGGATTCGGAGTGACGGGAGCCTGTCCACGAGACTCAAGCCCGGAGAGTAAGCCGAGCAACAACAGAGCCAGGGCCGCGTCTCTTAACTGCATTAGGGAACAACTCCTCTACTGGTGGCCAATTTTACTGCATTTCTCAGTGCGGTATGGTAACTTCCGCAATATGCTTCGCGTATTCCGCTACATTGCTATCTTCTCCATCGTGGTTGTGGGCTCCCTCACGGCCCAACCTTCTACGGAACAGGTGGATCGTTTCTTCGATGAGGTTTACTTCAAGTTCAGTCCTACCGGGGGCACCTCAGCGGGCTTTCACCAATATGACGCACAACTTGAGGACTACTCGAAGACCGGCCAGAAGGCCTACATTAAGGCTCTGCACCGAGCAGAGCGGCAGTTCTCGGCCCTGCCCGCCGATCCCGACCGCGACCTGATCCTGAATTACATCCGGGCCTCGCTGCTTGATCTGGAACAGGTCCGCCCCTGGGAAAAGAATCCCGACATCTACTCAAGCGGCGTCACCAACAGCATTTATGTGATCATGAGCCGTAATTTCGCACCCGCGGCGGAACGCTTACGATCCGTTATGGCGCGGGAGAGCCAGTTTACCGCGGTGTTCGTAGCGGCCCGAGCCAATCTCAAGAATCCGCCGCGCATCTACACCGAGGTGGCGATTGAACAATTGCCTGGCATCATCAGTTTCTTCCAAAACGACGTCCCGGCCGCGTTCAAGCAGGTCACCGACCCTCAGCTCCTAGCCGAATTCCAAAAATCCAACGAACTGGTGATCGGTGCGCTGAAGAGCTACCAGGATTTCCTCAAGAACGATCTCCTCGCGCGTTCGGGCGGCGACTTTCGCCTCGGAGCCGGTCTTTTTCGCAAGAAACTCCTGTATGAAGAAATGGTCGATCTGCCTCTCGACAAGCTGCTTGAAATCGGCATGGCCGATCTGCGCCGCAACCAGGAAGCTTTCAAACAGACGGCCGCAAAAATCGACCCGAGCAGGACTCCACAGCAGATCCTCGAGGAAGCTACGCGCGACCACCCGGCGCCCGATCACTTGCTGCAATCCTTTCGTGACGTGTTAGGTGGATTGAAAGACTACATCACCGCTAACAAGATCATTACCATCCCTTCCCCAGTGCTGCCCATCCTTGAGGAAACTCCGCCTTTCATGCGCGCCCTTACAACGGCGTCGATGGACACGCCCGGGCCATACGAAAAAGTCGCGAAGGAAGCATTCTTCAACGTCACTTTGCCGGAAGCCTCTTGGACTCCGCAGCAAGTGGAAGAGCACATGGAAGGCTTCAACCGCGGCACCATCATCAGCACGGCGGTCCATGAGGCGTACCCTGGCCACTATGTTCAGTTTTTGTGGATGCAAACCATCCCATCGAAAGTCCGCAAGCTTTTGGGCGCCGCCTCGAATTCCGAAGGCTGGGCGCACTACTGCGAGCAAATGATGCTGGATGAGGGCTACGCTAATGGCGATCTGAAGTTGCGCCTCGGCCAACTGCAGGACGCACTGCTGCGCAACGCCCGCTACATCGTGGGCATCGAGATGCACACCGGCAACATGACGTACCAGCAGGGCATCGACTTCTTCGTCAACGAAGGCTACCAGAGCCGCACCAACGGCGAGCGCGAAACCAAGCGTGGCACCAGTAATCCAACCTACCTTTATTACACGCTGGGTAAGCTCGAAATCATGAAGCTTCGCGAAGATTACAAAAAGATGCGCGGGAGCGCGTTCACGCTCGAGGAGTTCCACGACCGCTTCATGCGGGAAGGCAATCCGCCCATCAAGATCGTGCGGAAGGCCCTGCTAGGCAACGATTCACCCGTGTTATAGGCGTGCGGCGACTGTCCCGCGGCACTAATCGAAGCGCGGCAACAGCTCCAAATCTTCCTTAGGCACCGCCTCCAAGGGATATCCGGCCCTCCGCCAGGCTCGCAGTCCACCCGCGATCACGTAAGCGTCGAATCCTTTTTGGCGCAAGATGTGCGCCACACGGGCGCTGGTGGCTTCGCGTAGTCAAGTGCAGTACAGATAGATGGGAGTGTCCTTGGGCAGCGTCTCGACGAATGCTTCCAGATTATTCGGCTCGATGCGGATGGAACCCAGCACGCGCTGCTCGCCCGCATCGTAGTAGCCATGGCTCCGGACATCCGCGATGATGATCTCGGGAGCCCCTTCCAGCTTGAGACGCGCCTCGACGTCGCTCACCGGCACTCTTTGGACGAATCGCGTGAGGCGATATCTTCCGTACAGCCACGCGCGATAGCCCACGAAGCCGATCACGCCGACGAAGATCACCCATGCCACCACCCGGCTGAAAGCCTGCATTCCGCCGGCGATCATACGGAACACATCGCGAAACAGGTATCCTAGCGCTCCATAGGCGAGCGTGTAAAATAGGGCTCCGCCGACGTCGAATCGCAAGAATTGCAGCGGACGCATGTTCATGCTGCCGGCCAGCGGCGGCGCCATCGAACCAACTCCGGGCACGAATTTCGCGAACAGCAGCGTGGCGCGGCCGCGCTTGTAGAACCACCTGGCGGCGCGCAGAATGCATACTTCCGGACTCAGCGAGAGTCCGCAAAGAAACCCAAGCAGGCTCCAGCCCATAAAGCGGCCAGCCACATAGAGAATTATGTCGCCGGTAAGCATCGCAATCACCGCGACTAACGCCGCAAGGGCCGGATGCATGACGCCTGAAGCCGACGCGGCACCCGCTGCCAGTAAAGCTAGCGCGGCCGGCACAGGCAATCCAATGGATTCAATGAACATAGCCGCGAACAGGCTTTGATAGCCATACTTTGCGATCATGCTCAAGACGTCGGGCATGTTTCATTATCCACTGCCGCGAGGACTTAACCGTTACGTTGGCCTCAAACCGATTGGAAGCGAGTCCAACAACAGGAGTACTAATTATGCAAAACGAACTCAAAGGAAAACGTATCGCGATTCTCGTAGCCGACGGTTTCGAGCAAGTGGAGATGACTGAACCGCGCAAGGCGTTAGACCAGGCTGGCGCGAAGACCGAATTGATCTCGCCCGCCAAGGGCAAGGTACAGGCTTGGAAGCATCAGGACAAGGGCGACAAATTCCCGGTGGATGTGGCGCTCGATGCGGCCAACCCCGACGATTACGACGCGCTATTGCTGCCCGGCGGCGTGGCCAATCCGGATCAACTGAGGACCATCCCGAAGGCCGTGCAGTTTGTGAAGAGCTTCTTCGAACACGAAAAGCCGGTGGCCGCGATTTGTCACGGCCCTTGGGTGCTGGTGGAGGCCAATGTCGTGGCCGATCGCAACCTGACCTCGTGGCCGTCGCTACAGACGGATTTGCGGAACGCCGGCGCGAATTGGGTGGATCAGGAGGTAGTGGAGGATCGCGGACTGGTCACCAGCCGAAAACCGGACGACCTTCCCGCGTTCAACAAGAAGATCATCCAGGTGTTCAGCGCGGCGTTCCGTCGAGAGCCTCAGCCCGCAGGACGAATCTGAGCGAGCAGCACGGTCGCCTGTTTTTCGAGGTCGCCGTGTTGGGCAATCAAGCTCTCCAGTTGCGTTTGTGCGCGGGAGATGTCGTGTTCGGCGATGAGACCCTTGGCGAGATAGAACCTCGCTTTTTCTAAATAGGAACTGTCGCCCGCTTGAGTGACAGCCCGCAGCTCCTCGATGCCTGAGATGCGATCGCCAGTGAGCAGCAAGCAAATCCCGAGATAGAAGCGCGCTGCTACAAAGCCAGGTGCGGCGTTTGCGGCGGCGCGTAACTCGGGTATGGCCCCTGCGAAATCTTGATGCGCGTAGTGCGCCATCGCCTTGGCAAAAGCCTTTGGCGGGCTCGTCTCGGGGATGTACGCGGGCGCTTGAAAAGCCGCTAGTAATTCAAAGCGCTCGTCGGGGATGGAGCTCGTACTTGGCCGTGCGCGAGCGCTGGCCACGCGGCCCACGCCCGGCTCGTTGCGCGAAGTCCACGCCAGCCACCCAAACACGCCCATCGCTACCAGCATGATGAACGCGGTAAAACCGTAGATGTAGATCCAGAAACGATCTTCAGGTTTGATCTTCAAAACAGGCGAGCCGCTTACAGCATAGCAAGCCTACGTGCTGCGCTAACATCGGCTCCATGCGGACTATTCTCCTTCTCCTAGCAGGCGCGGCGTTCAGCGCGGGCCAAACTCCCGGGCCCACTGCCCCCACTCCCGGCATCGCGGAAAAAGCCACGGGCATGACTCCGCTCCCGGGCTATTTCCCGATGTATTACGAAGCCAAAACCGGCCACATTTTCCTCGAAATCTCGCGTTGGAACATCGACTTTCTCTACGTGCATTCGCTTCCCGCCGGCGTCGGATCGAACGATATCGGCCTGGATCGCGGCCAGATCGGCGGATCGCTTGTGGTTCGCTTTGTCCGTTACGGCCCGAAGGTACTTTTGGTCGAGCCGAATCAGAGCTACCGCGCCGTGACGAATGACGCATTGGAGCGAAGGGCGGTGGAAGAATCCTTCGCGCAATCGGTCATCTGGGGTTTCACTGTGGAAGCTGAGGAAGGCGGCCGTGTATTGGTGGACGCGACGAACTTCTTCCTGCGCGATGCGCACCATGTTCCCGAGACGCTCACCAAGAGTAAGCAGGGCGCCTATTCGCTGGATGCTTCGCGCTCCGCGATCTATCTTGAGCGAACGCGCAACTTCCCGCGCAACACCGAGGTGGAAGCGATCCTAACTTTCGGCGGCAAGGAGCCGGGCGCATGGGTTCAATCCGTCGCGCCAAGTCCGGACGCACTCACCGTGCGCGAACATCACTCCTTGGTCGCGCTGCCTGAAAAACCGTTGACCCCGCGTGCTTACGATCCGCGTTCCGGTTTCATCGCAGTGCGCTACATGGATTACGCGCAGCCCATTTCTCAACCGGTGGTCCAGCGACTGATCATGCGGCACCGGCTGGAAAAGCGCGATCCGTCGGCCGCTATCAGCGACGCAGTGGAACCGATTGTTTACTATCTCGATCCTGGAACGCCGGAGCCAATTCGTTCCGCGCTGCTGGATGGCGCGCGCTGGTGGGAACAGGCATTTGAAGCGGCCGGATTTCGCAATGCTTTCCGCGTGGAAATGCTGCCTTCCGATGCCGATCCGATGGATATCCGCTATAACCTCATCGAGTGGGTGCATCGCTCGACGCGCGGCTGGTCCTACGGCGAAGCGATTACGGATCCGCGCACTGGCGAAATCATCAAGGGCCAGGTATCGCTCGGTTCGCTGCGCGTGCGGCAGGATTATTTGATTGCCGAGGGCCTGATTGCCAAATACGAACAGGGTCAACCGGTGGATCCGCGCATGGAACAGATGGCCCTGGCGCGGTTGCGGCAACTGGCGGCGCACGAACTCGGCCACACGTTAGGACTCGAGCACAACTTTGCCGCTAGCGCGCACAATCGCGCGTCGGTCATGGACTATCCTCCGCCTTTCGTGGCGATCAATGCCGCGGGAGACATCGATCTGAGCGACGCCTACGCGAGCGGCATCGGCGAGTGGGACAAGATCGCAATTCGCTACGGCTACTCCCAATTCCCCGCAGGCGCCGACGAACACGCTTCGCTGAACGCCATTCTCAATGAAGCGCGCGACAAGGGATTAGTGTTCATTTCCGACCGCGACGCCCGCGCTGAGAGTGGCGCAAATCCGATCGGGCACCTGTGGGACACCGGCCCCAACGCCGTCGACGAATTGAATCGCGTCATGCTGGTGCGCGCCAAGGCGCTGACGGGATTTTCGGAACAGAAGATCCGTTTCGGCGCCCCGATGAGCACGCTCGAAGAAGTGCTCGTTCCGGTCTACATGTTCCACCGCTACCAGTTGGAGGCGGCGGCAAAAGTGGTGGGTGGGCTCAATTACACCTACGCGGTGCGCGGCGACGGTCAAACTGTGGCCGAGATCGTGTCTGCCGCGGAACAGAGGCGCGCGCTCGACGCGGTTCTGAAGACGCTCGATCCGGTGGCGCTCATGCTGCCCGAACGAATCTTGAAATTGCTGCCGCCGCATCCGCCGGGGTTCGAAGCTACCCGGGAAGATTTCCATTCGCGCACCCAGATCACTTTCGATTCCATGGCGCCCGTGGAAGCCGCCGCCGATCTGGCTGTATCGTTGCTGCTGAACCCGGAGCGTGCCACGCGGCTCATCGACTATCACTCGCGCGACGCTAAGAATCCTGGACTCGACGAAGTGATCGATCGTCTTCTAACGGCTACCTGGAAGACGCCACGTGCCGGAATCCGGGAGGCCGAGGTCGCGCGAACCATTGATAATGTGGTGTTGTATCGTCTCATTTTGCTGGCGGAAAATCCCCAGGCGTCCGCCCAAGCGCGGGCGCTGGCACGCCTGAAGCTGGACGATTTGCGAAAGGCGCTGCTGGCTCGCCAGACCACGGATACAGCCGAGCGCGCGCATTTCGCTTATGCCGCCGCGCAAATTAAGCACTACGAAGACGACCCGAAGCAGATCACGGTTGATAAGCCCGCCGATGCCCCGGATGGCGCGCCCATCTAGTTGACGGGTGCGCCGGAAATATCGGAAGCCCCCGCTTGCTTGGCGAGACGAACGAAGGACTGATCGAAAGAGACGAAAGCGGCGCCGGGCGGCCTGCTAGTAAGGTGTAGCGCGTCCGCGAGTTCAATTCCGTACACCGTAAGCGCAAGCGCGGCTGCTACTGCCCGTTCATCCTCGGCGTGCACATTCTTAAGGCCGAGCAGTTTGCCGAGTGCGTCGCGGACAGCACCTTCGCTGAATCCATATACACTGCCCAGCACCCTTCCAGTTTCCAGCAACACCGTTTTCGCGATCCAGATGGGCTCCGCCGCGAACAACGACTTTGCGGCAGCGGCCTGTTTGACATCGTCTCCGGTGAGGAGCCGACCACCACGTTAGTATCGACCGCGGTCATGACGCCGAGTCACCTCGCGCTCACTGGCAGTGTGCATCTGCGCCTCAGTTTTTGCCTTGCGTTTGGACAGCAAACAGCCGGCGACCTCTTCCAGGTCAGTTTCTGGAAAGGGGCGCGCGGGGCGAAGCAGAATTCCATCGCGTGTTTCTTCCACCGTGAACTCGGTGCCCGGCCCCCACGAGCGGGTATCACGTATGTTCTTCGGCAGGACGACTTGACCCTTGGTTGACAATCGTGTGGTTTCCATCGGTAAGACTCAAGTAAGATTATGGCAAGAATGGCTCCTGGGAGGAGGGTCCGGACCTTAGGTCACAGAGCTTGGTAAGGTACTTCTCATTCCGGACGAGTGGCTTAGGAAAACTGACGTGTTTGCAAGGGCATGTGCGCTGTGATACGATAGGTTAGCTTTCATGGATCGCATCCTCGAAGCAGTTCCGCCAAATCCCCTTAAACGGAGTTAACGACAGACCTCGAATGAGCTTCACAGTATTCCTCGGAAACTTGCCTGTCTGGGTTACGAAGGACGATATCAAGTCCTGGCTTAACGCAGAAAACCTCGTATACGACGACGTGAAGGTGATCCGCAACCCTGAGACGCAAGAGTCCAAGGGATTCGCATTCATCGACACGCCCAACTCAGAAGAAATGAACCTGATCATCCGCCGCTTTGACCGCGCGCCTCTCGAAGACCGGTTGCTGCGGGCCAATCAAGCCCAGCCGCCGCGATCGAAGGGGCCGGGTCCCGGTACCGCCGGTCAGATGAATCGGAGCGCAGCTCCACCGCCACGTCGCGAGCGGGGTGGGAAAAAGCACAAACGTCCGCAGCAGAGTGGTCCGCAAGGTCAGCCGAGCGCCTTCGCAGAAGAACTCGCCAAGGCTCTCTAAAGCTCTTGCGAACCGCGCTTGCCGCGGGTCCAATTCCCTTTCTTCAGCTCTTCCTGTAACTCAACCTTCCTAGCCCGCACATCGTCTCTATTATCAGTGGTATACTCAATGGCACCTGTGTAACACAGGGGCGCCGCTTGGTCCACAATCCGCACGCGCCGGGGGTGGCTTCGTGAGTAGTCTTTTAATTATTCGCGTCTCTTTCGTGGTGTTGCTTTCAGCAGCCGCATGGTTTTTATCTCCATTTGATCTTCCTGCACCGTATGGCGCCGTGGCCGGATTGGCCTTCGGCGTAGTCATCGTTCTGTTCGAAGCTCAAGTCCGTAAAACGACGCTGAAGCGCCTTATCGGCGCGGCAGTCGGATCGCTATTAGGAATTATTGGAGCGTATCTCATCTCGCTCATCTTGGGTCACGCGTTCCCGACCAGTTCCAGCACGCTCTCGTTTTTTGAAATTTTGCTCTTGCTCTGGATGGGCTACGTGGGACTGATGGTGGGGGCGAGCAAAGGCGAGATGTTGAACCTGGGTGCGCTCGGCGGACTGTTCGGCGGCGAGCAGGTGTCGAGCTCGTCGTTCAAGATCCTGGACACCAGCGTCATCATTGATGGCCGCATTGCAGATATCGTCGAGACGGGATTCCTGGATGGCACGTTGGTGATCCCGCAATTCGTGCTGCGTGAACTGCAATTGGTGGCGGACTCGGCCGATTCGCTCAAGCGCAATCGCGGCCGCCGCGGCCTGGACATTCTGCAGCGCATCCAAAAGATGACGCAGTTGAATGTGCAGATCCTGGAAGACGATTTTCCGGCCGTGCCCGAAGTAGACATGAAACTGATCGAGCTGGCGAAGGTCTACAACTGCAAAATCGTCACCAACGATTTCAACCTCAACAAGGTAGCGCAGCTGCACGGCGTGCAAGTTTTGAATATCAATGAGCTGGCCAACGCGCTGAAACCGATTGTACTCCCCGGCGAGATCATGCGCGTCTTTATCCTGAAGGAAGGCAAAGAGTACAACCAGGGCGTTGCGTACCTGGATGATGGCACGATGGTGGTAGTGGACAACGCCAAGAAGATGATCTCCAGAACCATCGATATTTCCGTGACCAGCGTCTTGCAGACCACGGCGGGTAAAATGATCTTTGGCCGTTTTGACGACCGGGTACATACGGTTCACGATAAGAGCCACTCGGAACGCACCACGAGTACGTCGCGCGAGCATCCTGCGCCCGCTGGAACGCAGGCGGCCGAAACACGCGGCTCGAGCATCGGAGCGGCAACTTCCTAGACGGGCATTTCACGGGCATCTCAATGAAGGTCACTGTTATTCTTCCAGCCGCGGGGCTGGGAACACGCATGGGGCGAGCCGTCCCCGAAAAGGCCGGCACGAGCCGCAAGCAGTTTATGCTGCTGGAGGGATCGCCGATCCTGCTGCACACCATCCGGAAGTTTGCCTCCTCGCCCGCCGTAACCGAGATCGTAGTCGCTCTGCGGGCCGAGGATGTGGACTGGGTGAGCGAACTTCTGCACGCTGAAGAATTCGGCAAGCCGGTGCGCGTGGTGGAAGGCGGCGATAGCCGGCAGGAATCCGTCGAGCATGCCTTAGCGACGCTGGGCGCAGACACTGAATTGGTCGCGGTACACGACGCAGTGCGGCCATTCATCGAACACAGTGTTCTGGAGAAGGTGTTCGCCGAGGCCGAGGAATCCGGCGCCGCGATTGTCGGCATCGTGCCGGTGGACACCGTGAAGCAAGTGCATCGTAACAAAATCCGCCAGACGATTCCGCGCGAGCGCCTGATTTTGGCACAGACGCCGCAAGTGTTTAGTTTCGATCTGCTGAAGACCGCGTTCGCGCGTGCGAAAGAGGATAGTTTCGCGGGCACCGACGAATCCAGCTTGGTGGAACGCTTAGATCAGGTAGAAGTGAGTGTGGTCCCCGGAAGCGATCGCAATCTAAAGATCACCAAGCCGTCCGACATGGATCTGGCGCGCCTGTTTCTGGCCGAAGAAATGACGGCCAAAGTTGGTTCTTAAATGACGGTTCTTGAGTGACCGGGTCTTGAGCGACTTCCGCATAGGCCAGGGCTGGGACGTTCATCGCATCGCGCGCGGCCGTCCGATGATTCTAGGCGGCGTGGTCATTCCTTCCGATTTTGGATTGGAGGGGCATTCCGACGCCGATATTCTTTCCCACGCCATCACCGATGCGCTGCTCGGGGCCGCCGGATTGGGCGACATCGGCATGCACTTTCCCGATACCGATCCACGCTGGAAGGGCGGCGACAGCCTGATGTTCCTACGGCACGCTCGAGATCTAGTGAGCGCAAACGGGTATCAAATCGCGAATGTGGATTCCACCGTGATTCTCGAGCGGCCCAAGTTAAAAGATCATCGCGACGCGATTCGAGCGAGACTGGCGGAAACGCTTGGCCTCGACGTCGGCCAGGTGTCGGTGAAATTCAAGACCGCGGAGCGTCTGGGTCCGGTGGGCGAAGGGCTTTCGGCCGAGGCGCAAGCCGTGGTTCTCCTGTTGCGCGTGTAAGCTTGTGGCGTTGACTGTCAATCGTCCTCCAGGACCAAGGAATCCGCCGGTTTTAGGGAACCTGCGCCCTTTTCGCGCGAACCCGCTAGCCTTCACGTCCAAAGCGGCGCGGGAGTACGGCGACGTGGTCTATTTCCGAGTGATCCGGCAGGACTTGTATTTGGTCAGCCATCCCGATTACGTGCGGGAAATCCTGGTCGCGAATCAAAGCAACTTCATCAAGAGCCGCGCTCTGCAGCGCGCGAAGATCCTTCTGGGCGAGGGCCTTCTCACCAGCGAAGGCGCACATCATCTCCGACAGCGGAGATTTGTCCAGCCTGCTTTTCATCGCGAGAGGCTGGCGCGCTACGCAACGGCCATGAGCGAGTGCGCGGTGCGGTGGCGGGAGCGCTGGCAAGCCGGCAGCGCCATGGACGTTTCGGTCGAGATGGCGCAACTCACGCTTTCTGTGGTGGCGAAGACGCTGTTCAGCGCTGATATCGAATCGGAAGCGCCGGAAATCGGCGCGGCCATGACCAGCATTCTTCAGTTGTTCAAAGTTCTTCTGACGCCATTCTCCGAATACCTTGACAGGCTGCCGCTGCCCGCCATGCGCCGTTTTCGGAAGGCAAGGGCTACGCTGGATGCCACCATCTATGGACTCATCGCCGAGCGCCGCAAGAGCGGAGCGGATACGGGCGATCTGCTTTCGATGCTGCTGCTCGCACAAGACGAGGACGATCGCGCGCTGCGGATGTCCGACGAACAGGTGCGCGATGAAGCCCTCACGCTGTTCCTGGCCGGGCACGAGACGGGTGCGAACGCGCTTACCTGGACCTGGTACCTGCTCTCGCAGCACCCAGAAGTGGAGCGCCGGTTGCACGAAGAGGTCGACGCGGTATTAGGCGATCGGCCGCCGGAGCTCGCGGACCTTCCCCAGTTGCGCTACGCCGAAATGATACTGGCGGAAGCTTTGCGATTGTATCCGCCCGCCTGGGCGATCGGCCGTAAGGCGCTCGGCGACTTCACGCTGGGCGACTTCCAGATTCCGGCCGAAGTCGATTTGCATCATGAGCCCGTTCGTGGTGCAGCGTGATGCGCGCTGGTTCCCTGATCCGGAGAAATTCGATCCCGAGCGCTGGACGCCGGAAGCTCGCGAGGCGCGCCCAAAATTCTCCTATTTTCCGTTCGGCGGCGGCGCCCGTGTTTGCATCGGAGAGCGCTTCGCATGGATGGAGGGCGTGCTCGTGATGGTGTCGATAGCTCAGAAATGGCGGTTTCGTCTCGCGCCTGGCCAGCACGTGGAGCCGTTGCCGCTCGTGACGCTGCGCGTCAGGAATGGGCTACGGATGATCATCGAGGCTCGGACACAAGGGTGAGCGTCGTTAGAGAACCAGCTTGCGCAAGACCGCCCGCGCGGGCGCGCCGTCGCCGCCGATGATCTTGAGAGGCAGGCAAACCAGCTCGTATTCGCCCGGCTCAACGTGTTCCAGCATCAGACCTTCGATAATCCAGATACCTGCTTCAAGCAGGATTCGGTGCGTCTCGGGGCCACCGCTCTCGAATCCACCTACCGAAAGATAATCCACGCCGACCGTCTGAACGCTGCAGTCCGCCAGGTAGCGAGCGGCCTCGGGGTCGATGTAAACGTACTTCTTCTGGAATTCATCCGACTTCCACGCGTGGCCGGAATTTCTGGTTTTGAAGAGAACGCGTTCGCCCTTAGCCAACCCATGTGGCTCGAGTTCAGAAACTCGGACTACATCCGGATCGTGGATTTCGATCACGCGAGCCCGCCCGACGCCAGCCGTGATCGGCATGGTTTCAATTCCAGCGGCGCCGCGAAGGTAATGGCGAGGAGCATCCATGTGAGTGCCGACGTGGGCGGTTGTAGAGATCTGAGATAAATTGCATGGATCGCCGTTTTCGATCTCGAGTGTGCTGGTGCGTTCAAACGGCGCGTCGCCGGGCCACGTGACCATTCCATTGCGCAGAGGCACGGAAATATCGATCCAGTCGGGATTCATAACTTCAGATTCATGTCGCGACCGCAACCACGTTCTTGATCCCGCCCGGCTTTCCTTGCAGTGCATCGAGCGCGCGTTCCAGCGGGTAGCGCGCAGCGATCATGGAGCGCAGAGCCTCGGGCCATCGCTGAGCGAAGATGCCGAGATGCTGGATGGCGGACTGAAACGCTTGCGGCGGCGCGTTCACGCTGCCGAGGACAAGCTGATTGTTCAGCACCATGTTGCGCATGATTTCGTCCGTGTCCACTGGGATCGGACCTTTACGGCCAGGGACACCGGTGAACACAAACACCGCATTGGGGCCAAGATGTTTCAGAACGTCAAACGCGACGCTGGATGCACCGGTCGCTTCATACACCACATCGATCGTCCCCACCATCTTCGCCATGTCTTGGGCGGAATGCGTTTCAGCCGCAATATATTGCCCGCCGATCGCGCTCATGATGGAGTTCTTTTCGGCGTGATTGGACGACCGCGAGTAAACGCTCACGTCGAAGCCTTCCACCCTCAGCGCCATCGCTCCCAGGATTCCGACAGGTCCTGCGCCCAGCACGACCGCGCACCGGCGATGATCCCAAGGGAGCCGGCGCTGCACGGTCCAAAGTTGCTCCAGGGATTTCTCAGCGATCGTCAACGGTTCCACCAGCACCGCGAGGTCGCGCAACTCGCGCGGCACCAAATGGAAATAGCGCTCCTCTTCCACTACAAATTCGGTCATGTAGCCGTGAGCCTGATTGATGCCTCGCTCGGTAAAGTCTCCCGTGTAGCAGAAATCCTGCCGGCCTTCGCGGCAGGCGACGCACGATGGGTGTGGACATGGACGGCGGACGGTCATGACCACCAAGTCGCCTGGCTTCACGTTGGAGACTTGCGGGCCCGCTTCCACCACTTCGCTCAGCGATTCGTGGCCGATGATCAAGTAGTCGGAACCGTCCGGTGGCGCGCCGTACTGGAACGCGACGATCTCGCGATCGGTCCCGCACACGCCGACGTCCAGCACACGCACCTTCGCCTGCATTGCCGAGGTGATGTTTGGCTCGGGATGATCGATCACGCGGACTTCGCGCTTTGCGGGATAGACGGCGACGGCGCGCATAAATACAGAATACGAAGAATTCAGAATTCAGAATTCAGAATTTCCGTGTGGATCTGGCCGTTGCCCCACGCGCAGTGGCGTCCGACACCGGTCCAGTGGGCGGCGTGGAGGTACGGTAGAAATTCGGCGAGATCGCCTTCATATTCCGCGCTGCCGATGAAACCGCCGATACCGTGGCGCTGTCGAGTCCGGCTGCTGCGGCGTTGCACAGCGACGCGCGTCAATTCGCAACGGACGGCCTTCACGGACTGTGCACGCTCGGTCAAAGCACGAAAATCGATTTCGAGTGGCCCCGCTCCATACAGGCTGCGCAGGGTGCTCACTCGATCGCGAGCGCGCGCCAGCAACACCGGGAACTCGGGATTCCCAACACCGCCCGCAGTCTTCAATTGCGTTGGTGTTCGAAATTCGATTCGGATGCGGGAGACAGGCGTCCTTCCAGGGCTTAGATCAACTACGACGCGCGCGTGCTCTACGGAGACCAGGGTAGCCCACTGCGCAAAAGCACGGGTGATGTGCTCGAGCGCCGAATTGCGAATATCAAACAGATTGAGCCCGAACGAAAATGGATCGCCCGGTCGTAGCGTCTGCCCGTCGAGCGACGCAGCGCGGATAACGAAGGGCCGCGGCCAATCGGCAAGACCGCTGGGCCCGGTGCCGGAGGCTGCGGGCGCGAAGATGCGCGAGTAGTCGTCCGCGCACGCCCTTTCGTGAAGCATGCTTCCGAGTGCGCCCCGCAAAACATTGCCGGCCTGCCCGGGTCGAAAGTGCATGGCGTCCCGCGCCGTGAAATGAAAACGGCAGTCTTCGAGATCGAAGGTCACTTCAGCATTTCGCGGACTTTGGCGGCCAGTTCCTCGGTTGAAAACGGCTTCTGCAAAAAGTGAGCGTCGCTCTTGGAGACGCTGGCATCACCGTAGCCGGAGACATATAAAACTTTCATGTCTGGCCGGCTTTCCACCAGACATTCGGCCATTTTGCGGCCGCTCATTCCCGGCATGACCATATCGGTAATCAACAGATGAATCACACCGGGGTGCTGGCCGGCCGCCGCTAGAGCGTCCTTGGAAGACCCGGACGACAGGACATGGTAGCCATGGCGCTTTAGCATCGTTTCCACCACGCGCCGCACACCATCTTCGTCTTCTACCAGGAGGATCGTCTCGGTGCCGTTGGCGACGCCCTTCGCCGACGGCGCCTCCAGATCATCCGCGGTCTGCGCCGCTACGGGAAGTTCAATACGGAACGTGGTTCCCTTGCCGGGCGCGGATTCCACTCGAAGGTCTCCGCCATTCTCCTTGATGATTCCGTAGCTGGTTGCAAGCCCGAGACCTGTGCCGTGCTCTTTCGTGGTGAAGAACGGCTCAAAAATGCGAGAGAGCACCTGCGAGTCCATGCCGATGCCAGTATCGCGGATGGAGAGAGTAACGAAGTCGCGAGCCGGCGTGCCCGCGTTCCTGGTTTCAAGCAACACCTTACCGCCGCCCGGCATAGCGTCCCTGGCATTCACCACCATATTTAAGATCACTTGCTCAATCTGACCCGGATCTGCGCGCACGGCATTCAACTGGGGCGCCAGAATCGCGGTGAACTCAATGTCCTCGCCCAGCACGCGGCGCAACATGCGATCCATATCGCTGACCAGCGCGTTGAGATCCACCAGCGCCGCCCGCACTCCTTGCCGCCGGCTGAAAGCAAGCAACTGGCGTGTAAGATCGGTGGCGCGGTCTGAGGCCTTGACCACCTGTTCCAGGTCCAGTCGCGCCGGATCGCTAGGATGCATGGCGTCCAGCAACATGTGCGAATAGCCGGTGATGACCATGAGAAGGTTGTTGAAATCGTGGGCGACGCCGCCCGCCAAACGCCCCACGGCTTCCAAACGCTGGGAATGGTGGAGCTGCTCTTCCAGCCGCTTGCGCTCGGTAATATCACGCGCATTCACCACCATGCCATTGACGCCCGCGATGTGCGATAGATCGCGAGAAAACGATTCCAACACCCGCCACGACCCGTCGCTATGATGGACGCGGCACTCCACCGGCCGTCCGTTGTTGCCATGCACCAGCGCGGTTTCGACGCGAGCTTTGTCGTCGGGATGCACAAACGATAAAACGTTCCTGCCGACCAATTCGTCCAGCTGGTGTCCGAGCAGCCGCTCGTGCGAAGGGCTCGCATAACGGATGGTTCCATCCAGGTTCAAGATGCTGATCAGGTCGAGCGAATGTTCGATCAGAGAACGATAATGCTCTTCGCGGCGCTCCAGGGCCTCGAGCGCCCGGCCGCGCTCGGAAGCGTAGCGGATGGACCGGACCAGGAGCTCGCCATCCACGTGTCCTTTCACGAGATAATCCTGAGCGCCGGCGCGAACCGCCCGAACGGCGAGAGCTTCGTCATCGTGGCCGGTTAGAACGACGATGGGCGTCTTTGGCGCTTGGGCGTGAGCGCGCACCAGGGTATCGAGTCCGTCGGCGTCGGGGAGCGAGAGATCCAGGAGCACGACGTCGAACGAATCGCGAGTCAAATGATCGAGGGCCGCCGCGAGACGGTCCACATGCACCACTCTTAACTGACTCGCTCCGGCATCGCGAAGGAGTTCGGTGAATAGGCGCGCATCGCCGGGGTTATCTTCTACCAGCAAGACGCGAATGCCGTCGAGATTCATTGGGCACGACGGGATAGCGAAGGCGGAGCGTTCTGGGCCGTCCGATCCACACCAGATTCTACCGTATGCCGGGGCGGTTTGCAGAATCAGTGCAACGTGCTGTATTATTAAAGTTTGCGGGCCGAGCGGGAAATCGCCGGCGTGCCTGCCTGACGAATCCACATTTTTAGGACCTTCGAGGATAGTTATGTACGCAGTAATTGAGACTGGCGGGAAGCAATACCGTGTTGCTCCAGGCGATCTGGTGAAAGTGGAAACGCTGCCTGGCGAGGTTGGCTCCGAGATCGAATTCGACCGCGTCCTGGCGGTTGTGAACGACGCGAACGAAGTGGCGGCAGGGGCTGCCGTAGCTGGCGCGCGCGTAAAGGGGACCATCTCCGAACACGGACGCGGCGACAAGCTGATTGTGTTCAAGTTCAAGCGCAAGAAGCAGTACAAGCGCACCATCGGACACCGGCAAAATTATACGCAGGTGAAGGTGAGCGAGATTCTGGCATAGGCTCCGGGACAAATTTGATATGGCGCATAAAAAAGGTTTAGGCAGTTCCAAGAACGGGCGCGATTCGAATGCCCAACGCTTGGGCGTGAAGCGCTTCGGCGGAGAAATGGTGACGGGCGGGTCGATTTTGGTTAGGCAGCGCGGTACCACCTTTAAGCCCGGCGAAAACGTCGGCCGCGGCAAGGATGACACGCTGTTTGCGAAGGTACCCGGCATCGTTGTATTTCGCGATCGGGGCCGTTTCGGCAAGTTCATCAGCATCCAGGCGAGCGAATAGCTCACCCCGCAATCGGCAGCCGCAATTGGCAGCCACCCCATGTTTATAGATGAAGTACGAATCCGCGTGAAGGCGGGCGACGGCGGCAACGGCTGTCTGGCGTTCCGGCGCGAGAAATTTGTCCCGCGCGGAGGACCCAGCGGCGGCGACGGCGGGCGTGGCGGCGATGTGGTTTTTGTCGCCAGCGAACACCACAACACTCTGCTGCATTTCCGTTTCAATCCCGAGCATGAAGCCGAGCGCGGAAGGCATGGCGAAGGCAGCCAGCGCACCGGCCGCGACGGAGCGTCCAAAGATGTTCCCGTGCCGGTTGGGACCGTTGTCTACGACGATGAAACCGGCGAACAGCTGCACGATTTCACACAAGCCGGCGAACGCTTCGTCATTGCTCACGGCGGTCGCGGCGGGCGCGGCAATCAGCATTTCGCGACGTCCACTCATCAAGCCCCGACCGAGCACGAGCCAGGCCATCCTGGCGAAGGAAAGCGGCTCCGGCTGGAGCTGAAGCTGCTGGCGGACGTTGGACTGGTGGGTTTCCCGAACGCCGGCAAATCGACGCTGATTTCCCGGATCTCGGCGGCACGGCCGAAGATCGCCGATTATCCGTTCACCACGCTCGAACCCAATTTGGGGGTGGTCAGCGTCGGCGATGAAACGTTCGTCGTCGCCGATATTCCGGGGCTGATCGAGGGCGCGCATCTGGGGCACGGCCTGGGTGTTCAGTTTCTACGGCACATCGAGCGGACGCGTTTGCTGGTGCACCTGGTGGATGTTTCCGAAGCAACGGGACGCGATCCGGCCGACGATTTCCGCATCGTGATGGACGAACTGGAAGGCTTCAGCGCGGATCTCGTCCGGAAGCCGATGTTTGTGGTGGCGTCAAAGGTGGACGTCGCGCAGGATCCTGGGCGAATCGAAGAGCTGAAGGCTTTAGCGGCCGAGGAGCATCTGCCGTTTTATGAGATATCCAGCGTGACGGGCCAAGGGATTGAGAATCTGAAGTACAATTTGGCTCAGTTTCTCGCTAAGAGTCAGGAAGACGAAGCTACTTCACCAGCGCACTCGAAGCCGTAGCGAAATTCAGCACGACGGACGGGAAAATCCCGAGCACCAGCGTTCCTAGCGCGGCTACCCAAAGCGTTGCGCCAATGCCCACACCCATCGGCTGCAGGGCGAGTGTTGCCTCGCCTGGCTCCTTCATATACATGACCACCAAAACGCGGAGATAGTAATAGGCCGCCACGGCGGTACTCAGCAGGCCGAGCACGGTAAGCCATATCAGGTTCGAATCGAGCGCGGCCTTGAAAATGTAAAATTTCCCGAAGAAACCACCCGTGAGCGGCACGCCGATCAGCGACAGCAAGAAGACGGAAAACAGCGCCGCGGTCACCGGCTGCTTCCATCCCAGTCCCGCGAGATCTTCCACATTCACGAACTTCTCGCCTTGCCGCGAGAAATGCGTGACTACGGCAAATGCGCCAATGTTCATGAACGCAGTAGGCTGCCAGATAGAACATGGCGGCGGCAGTGCCAATCTGGCTGTGCGCGGCAATCGCAACCATGACATAGCCGGCGTGCGCGATGGAGCTGTAGGCCAGCACCCGCTTGATGTTGGTCTGCATGAGCGCCGCGAAGTTTCCGATGATCATTGTGAGCAGCGCCGAAGACCATACGAAAGGTTCCCAGCGGCTGGTGATCGGTCCAAAGGCAGTCATGAACACGCGCAGGAACACGGCGAACGCGGCGGCCTTGGGACCGGCGGACATGAAGAGCGTCACCGGCGCGGGCGCACCCTGGTAAACATCGGGCGCCCAAATTTGGAACGGCGCGGCCGAGACTTTGAACGCGAATCCAACGAACATCAGTGCCGCGGCGGTGCCGGCCAGGATGACGTTGCGTTCGGAACCGGGCGTCAGCAGCGCGATGCGGATGGTGGAGAGATTGGTGCTGCCGGTGGTGCCGTAAATCCAGGCGATGCCGTAGAGCAGGAAAGCCGTGGCAAACGATCCGAGCAAGAAATACTTGAGCGCGGCCTCGTTGTTGCGCTTGTCGTCGCGGAGATAACCCGCCAGAATGTAGGTGGCGATGGAGGAAATCTCCAGGCCAATGAAGATCATGATCAGCTCATTGGCGGTGGCCATGATGCATTGGCCGGTCACCGAAAAGAGCAACAACGCATAGTATTCGGAGGACTCGGCGTGCTCACGCTTGAGATATTGCGTGGCGGAAAACAGACTCAGGATGCCAACCGCGATCACCAGCACGCGGAAGAACGTTGCGAAGCCGTCCACGATCAGCATGTTCGAAAACGACAGGCCCGGGATTGCCGTTGGCCGCGACGGCGCTCACTAAAGCAGCGGCGAAAGCCACGAAAGTGAGCGCCGAAAGGTTTCGCTTTTTGTTGTCGCCCAGCAAGCCTTCCAGCAGCATGATCAAGGCGCCCGCGACGGTCATGATGATTTCCGGGAGGATGCGCAGATAGTCGGTGCCCGTCGGCATGAAGTTAACGGGCATTGTTTGACTCCTGGTTTAAACCGGGGCTAACTCCCCTTGGGCTGCGAGAACGGGCGACGGTCGCGGCACAGCCTTGACGTGAATCTCGCGGCGCGCGTCGATGGGTCCCAACAATATGGCGTTGGACGCTGAAATCGGCGTCAGGAAGCTCTGCGTGTAGGTGCCCATCCAGAGCATGATAAGAATCAGCGGAACGATGATGGCGTATTCGCGGAAGTCGAGATCGGGCATGTGGTGCGTCAAATCCTCGGATGCCTTGCCGAAGAACACGCGCTGGTAGAGCCACAGCATGTAGCAAGCCGCGAGAATCGAACCCAGCGCGGCGAATACGGTCCAGCGAAAGTAGACTAGCGATCGTTCCTTGCAGCACCAGATACTCGCCGATGAAATTGCATGAGCATGGGAAGGCCGATGCTGGCGAGCATGGTGATCATAAACGCCGTGGAAAGCCACGGAGCGGGCGTTGCGACTCCGCCGTAATCCGCGATTTCGAGCGAGTGCCGGCGGTCATAGAGGAAGCCGACCAGGAGAAACAGCGCGCCGGTGGAGACACCATGGGCCAGCATCTGGTACACCGCGCCGTCGAATCCTTGCTGCGTGAAGCTGAAGATCCCGAGCACGACGAATCCCAAGTGGCTCACCGATGAATACGCCACCAGCTTCTTCATGTTCGGCTGCACCATCGCCACTAGCGCGCCATAGACGAATGCCGATAATGGCCAGGATGACGATCCATCCGGCGCAGGTGCGTGCGGCGCCCGGAAACAGCGGAACGCAAAAGCGCAGCAGTCCGTAGGTGCCCATCTTCAGCATCACGGAAGCCAGCATTACCGAACCCGCGGTGGGGGCTTCCACGTGCGCGTCGGGCAGCCAGGTGTGCAGCGGGAACAGCGGGACCTTGATCGCAAAGGCGATGAAAAACGCCAGGAACAGCCAGAGCTGCTCGACGGAGCTGATCGCGATGGCGCCGCTCTGGAGGCCCGCAAGAATCGTCGGATAATCGAACGTGCCGGCCAGGTTGTAGAGGTAGATCATCCCGACCAGCATCAGCATCGATCCGGCCATGGTGTACACGAAGAACTTAACCGCCGAATAAATCCGGCGCTCGTGACCCCAGACACCGATCAGGAAGTACATCGGAACCAGCGAGACTTCCCAGAACACAAAGAACAGGAAGAGGTCGAGGGCGCAGAATACTCCGACAAGTCCGAATTCGAGCAACAACAGGAACGCAAAGAACTGTTTGATGTGTTTGTCGATGGAGCGCCAGGAGACCAGCACGCACATTGGCGTCAGCAGCGTGGTGAGGATCACCAGCCACAGGCTGATGCCGTCGAGGGCCACATGATAATTGATGGCCGGCGACTGGATCCAGGACTGATTGGTTTCGATGGCAAACTTGCCCGGAGTGCTGGACCACACGGGCCCGATGAGGCCGAGCGAGCGCCAGGAAGACGGCCAGCGATGCAATCAGACTGAAAACGCGGATGGTCTCGGGCTTGTCTTTCGGCAGCGCGAGAATAATCAGGAACGCGACCAGCGGCAGGAAAATGACGACGTTGAGCAGCGTCATCGCAGGCCTCCCGCGAATCCGACGGCGAGCAGCAAGATGATGGAACCAAGCACCACCCAGGCCGCGTAGCTGCGAATGTTGCCCGATTGCGCCAGGCGCAAGATGGAGCCGATCCCGCGCGACCGCCGGCCAACTCCGTTGACAGTGCCGTCGATCAAGCCGGCGTCCACGCCACGCCACAACACAGTTCGCGAGCCTTCGATCAGCGGCTCGACGACCGTTGCGTCATAAGCTTCGTCGACGAAATATTTGTTATAGACCAGCGTGTAGAGGCCGCCCATGGCTTTGGCGAACGAATCGGCCAAGCCGCGTTTGGCGACATAGAAAACGTACGCGAGCAAAATTCCCACGACACCCACGCCGGCTGAAAGCCATGCTAAGACCTGCATGCTCGGGCGGAATCGCGAACATCGGCTCCAGGATCTGCGGCACGTTGATGAAGCTCCACCGAAGATGGACAAAACCGCCAGGATCATCAGCGGGCCGGTCATCACCAGTGGCGATTCGTGCGGATGCTGCGTGGCCGCGATAATCGCCGGTGAATGCCATGAACCAGGCGCGGAAGACATAGAACGCAGTCATGCCGGCGGTCAGCACGCCCACCCAATACATCCAGGGCGCGCGCTCGTAAGCCGCCACAAGAATCCCGTCTTTGCTATAGAAACCGGAGGTGAAAGGAAAGCCGGAGATCGCAAGGGACGCGCAGAACAGCGTGATGGCGGTGATGGGCATTTTCTTGAGCAGCCCACCCATCTGGCCTAATTCCTGTTCGCCGTGCAACCCGTGAATCACAGCGCCAGCGCCGAGGAATAGCAGCGCCTTGAAGAACGCGTGCGTCATCACGTGAAAAATGCCGTCGGAAAACGCGCCCACGCCGACACCCAGGAACATGTAGCCGAGTTGCGAGACCGTGGAGTACGCGAAAACTTTCTTGATATCCGTTTGCGTCAGGCCGATGGTGGCCGCGAAAAATGCCGTCGCCAGGCCGATGACGGCCACCGTGTCCATGGTGATGGGGGCCTTAGTGAAGAGCGCCGCGGAACGCACGATCATGTAAACTCCCGCGGTTACCATGGTGGCCGCGTGGATGAGAGCGGATACCGGCGTGGGGCCTGCCATCGCGTCCGGCAGCCAGACATACAAGCGGAATCTGCGCCGACTTTCCGGTCGCGCCCATCAGGAGCAACAGCGTGATGGTGGTGAGGATTCCTGCGCTCGCTTCTACCGGCAGGCCTTTTGCCGCGTCAAATACTTTGCTGAAATCGAGCGTTCCAAATTCGCCGGATGATCAGGAACACTGCCAGGGAAAATCCGAAGTCGCCGATGCGGTTGACGATGAATGCTTTGTTGCCCGCAGTGGTGGCGAACTGCTCGGTGAAATAGAATCCGATCAGCAGGTAGCTGCATAACCCCACGCCTTCCCAGCCGACGAACAGCAGCAGATAATTCTGCGCCAGCACCAAAATCAGCATGAAAAACATGAACAGGTTCAGGTACGCGAAGAAGCGGTAGTAGCCGCCTTCGTGCTCCATATAGCCGACGGCGTAAATGTGAATTAACGTCCCGACGCCTGTCACTACCATCAGCATGATGGCAGTGAGGCGGTCCACCGCAAAATCGACGCCGATATTCAGAGTGCCGCTTTGAATCCACGTGAAGTAGTGCTCGATGTACTTCGTCTCGATGGGAGCCAGCCCAGCAGCGTCTTCACCACCCAGGCGAACGAGAGCAGCGACTGAACCGACCGCGAATGAGATTAATCAACGCTTTCGGGATGCGCTTGCCAAAGAGGCCATTCGCGAGAAACCCGAGCAGCGGAAAAATTGGAATCAGCCAGAGGTTCATTTTGAAGAATGACTCATGTTCAATACTTCATCGAATTGACGTCGTCGATCATCAGCGTGCCGCGGTTCTTGAACACAGTGAGAATAATGGCCAATCCAACGGCTGCTTCGGCGGCGGCCACCACCATGACAAAGAAGCTGTAAATATGTCCATCCACTTGCTTGAACTCATAGGAGAAAGTGACGAAGCTCAAATTCACCGCATTCAGCATCAGCTCAATGGACATGAAAACCGTGATGATGTTGCGGCGGAAGATGAAGCCGGCCACTCCGAGCCCAAAAAGAATAGCGCTCAGGATCAGGAACCAGCTCAGCGGGACGGCATTCGGCATGGTCAGATTTCCTTTCTCGCAAGCACAATCGCGCCCACCAGCGCGATCAGAATCAGGACCGAGGTTACTTCGAAGGGCAGCAGATAGCTGGTGAACAGATTTCCGTCCGACGTCGGCCGCGGTGCCCTGGAAACTACCAAAGACGACGTCTTCGGGTCTTCGGCAAAGCGGCTTGAATGATGAAGCTGATGAGTCCGAGAAACGCGACGAGCAGGACGATACCGAGATACTTGACGAAGCTCGAGGTTTGAAACGTTGGCGTCTCCGCTCCCGCGTTCAATAGCATGATGACAAAGACAAACAGCACCATGATGGCGCCCGCGTAAACGATGACCTGCGCCGCGGCAATGAATTCGCCGCCGAGGAGCAAATATAAAACCGCTAGCGATCCCATCACTCCGATCAGCGAAAGCGCGCTGGCGACCGGGTGCGTCTGCACGACCAGGCTGATGCCGCAGAAAACCGCGATCGCCGCGAAGATGAGAAAAATCACCGCAGTCATAGGCTGTTTGTAAGTGAGCGCATCATTTTGTTGTCAGGGCCACGATGAGGCCAGTGACCAGCAGGTTGACCATCGCTAGCGGAAACAGGAAAATCCAGGCGAAACGCATCAACTGATCGTAACGGAAACGCGGCAGGGTCGCGCGTACCCAGATGAACACGAACAGGAGAACGAGGATTTTCCCGCAGAACCAGAACAGTGCCATTAAAATCGCCTTCAGCGCGGGCACGAACAAGGACACTCCAAAGATCGCGGCGATACCGAGAAACACCAGCGCCGTGGCCGGCAGCGTGAATTTGTCCATGCGACGCGCGGGATGCAGCCCATGATACAGCGCGATCAGTCCGGCAAAGGCAAAGACAAGAATTGGAACCACGTCCGAGTAAGGCGCCGGAAACGGAGGCTCCATCCGCCCAGAAACAGCAGCGTAGCTACCGCGGTGACGGTAACCATGTTCGAGTATTCGGCCATGAAGAACGCGGCGAAGTTCATGCTGCTGTACTCAGTATGGAAGCCGGCCACAAGCTCGTTCTCCGCTTCGGGAAGATCGAACGGAACGCGATTGGTTTCGGCGAACGAGGCAATCATGAAAACGATGAAGCCGACGATTTCCGGAATGACGTTCCAGCGCGGGATGAAGCCGAGCCAGTAGCCGCTTTGGTAGTTCACCATTTCGCGGAAGCTGAGTGTATTCGCCAGCAGCAGCGGCGCGGCAACCGCGATCGCCAGCGGCAGCTCATAACTGATCATCTGGGCCGAACTGCGCAGTCCGCCCAGTAGCGAGTACTTGTTGTTGGAAGCCCAGCCGCCCAGCGCCACGCCATAGACGCCGATGGAGGATATCGCAAGCACGAACAGAATTCCGATGCGCAGGTCGGTAAGCTGCATCCAGGTGGTCACCGGGCCGATCGTGATTTCAGGCCCGAACGGGATGACGGCAATGGAAATCAGCGCTAGCAAAACTGCCACGAACGGCGCCAGCAGATAAAAGAACTTGTTCACGTGCGAGGGGATCAAGCCCTCTTTGGTTATCAGCTTTACCACGTCCGCCAGCGGCTGCAGCAATCCGTGCGGACCCACGCGATACGGGCCTACGCGAAGCTGGACATGCGCGATCACTTTGCGCTCGATCCACTGCAAATACGCCAGCGTGGTAAGAAGCACGAAGGCCACCACCGCCACCTTGATGAGGCTGATGATATAGAAATTGAATAAATTCATGGAGACTTTACGGGCGCGGCTCGGAATACAACGCGCCCGGCGCCTCGAGTGTCGAATTCAGCTTCTTGCAATACCGGCCCAAGGTACCGGACGTGAACAGGGTGTCGCGCGCGGACTGAATCAACTCCGGCCGCGAGCTCACTGGCACACGGCCATTCACCGGCATCGTTTGCGCTGCTCCCCCTGTAGCGATTACGGGCAAAGGAATATTATAACCATGCACGTTCTTGCGAATCTCTTCCAGGACTTTGTCGGCGGACCACATGCCGAGGTTGACGCCCATCTCTTTCGAGATCAGGCCAAGAATTTCGAGATCGGGCTTGGCGCCCATCACCTGCACGCCACCCTTGAGGCGCTGCACTTCGCCGCAAACATTGGTAACGGTCCCATGCTTCTCGTAAGCGGAGGCGGCAGGAAGCAAGATGTCGGCGCGCGACGCCGTCTCGGTCATAAAAAGATCCTGGACGATCACGAAGGCTCCGCCGGTTGTTCCACGTGGCGCGATCGTCGCGTTCTTCAGCGGATTGGCGCCCACCACCCACAGCACATCGAGATCGGTGGCAGCAAGAATTTCGTCGTACGCCAGACCTGCCGCGCTTACGGGCTGATAACCCGGACCGGCGTCGGGACTCAAGCCCATGTCGGAAGCGCCGCGGGAATTCGAGCAGTCGACCAGGCAAACGTATTTCACCGGGATGCCGAGCGAATCGCCAAACGTCACCAGTTTGCGGATCGAATCGCCCTTGATCGCATCACCGAACAGAATCACTAACTCCGGCTCGCTCTTGAGTTGTTCGCGCAGAGATTCGACGTCGGCCAGTTCGCGGCCCGGCACCGTGATAATGCTCCGCACGGCGATGTTTTGTTCGCGAACCGGGCCCGGCGTCACGGTATAAACGTGAGCATCGTGATGCCGATAGTTGGCGCGAATCTGGAACGCGAGAAATGGATGTTGCTGCGAGAGATCGCTCGAAATCACCAGAATCGCTTTGCGATCGTAGACATCCGCCGTAGTGGCCAGCGCGTCTTTTTTGCCGCTCAGGGCATCCAGCAGCGTGGGCACGTCGCCGGTTCGATGATGGTCGATGTTGTTGGTGCCCAGCGCCTCGCGCGCGAACTTCTGGAGGTAATAGTTCTCTTCGTTGGTAGTGTGGTTGGAGCCGATCACCGCGAACTTGCCGTTGCGCGCCTTCACTTCGGCGAGCTTGCGCGCCGCCGCCGACAAGGCTTCGGACCAAGACACCGGTTCCAAGCGGCCATTCTTGCGCACCAGCGGCGATTGCAGCCGCTCCGGACTGTTCACAAAATCCGCCGCATAGCGTCCTTTGATGCACAGGAACTCGCCGTTGATGCCAGAGCGATCGCGATTGTTGCCTCGAATGATCTCGTTGTTGCGCACGCCGAGGGTGGTCTTGCAGCCATCGCCGCAATGCGTGCAAATGGTTCCGACGTGCTTCATTTCCCAGGGACGCGTCTTATAGCGGTACGTTCCGCTGGTTAGCGCGCCCACCGGACAAATGTCGATGCACATCCCGCATTCGTCGCACTCCAGATGGTCGAAGTGATTGGGCTCGATCACCGACACAGCGCCGCGATTACCGACGCCCAACGCCTTTACGCCCATGCCCTCATCGCAAATGCGCACGCAGCGATAACACAAAATGCAGCGCGGCTTGTCGTAAAACACAACGGGCGACCATTGTTCTTCGTCCGTGTGCAGCTTCTGCTCCAGGAATCGGCTTTCGCCCATGCCATAGCTGAAGGTCATGTCCTGCAACTCGCACTCGCCGCCCTTATCGCACACAGGACAATCCAGCGGATGGTTGGTCAGCAGGAACTCGACCGTTCCCCTGCGCGCTTCGTGTACTTGCGGCGAACTGGTGTGGACCACCATGCCCTCGGCGACCGGCAGAGTGCAGCTCACTTGGAGCTTGGGAGTCTTCTCCACCTCCACCAGGCACATGCGGCATGCGGCCGGCTGCGAGAGCCCATCGTAGTAGCAGAACGAGGGAACCTCAATGCCCGCCTGTTTGGCGGCGTTGATCACCAGAGTCCCGGGAGCGGCCGTCACCGCTTTGCCGTCGATTGTGAGATGAATTTGATCGCTCATGGGTTAGGTCTTAGGCCATCGCCAATTCGGCCGAGTGCTGATAAGGGCACGGCTTGCCATTCAAATGCGCCTCGAAATCTTCGGGAAACTTTTCCACGATAGAGATGGTCGGCATGGCGGCCGCGTCCCCCAGCGCGCAGAAGGTCCGCCCCAGCATATTCTTCGACAGCTCGCCGATCAGTGGGATGTCGCTCTTCTGGCCCCCGCCGCTGTGGATCCGGTCCAACATTTTCTTCAACCAGGTGGTGCCTTCGCGGCACGGAATGCACCAGCCGCAGCTTTCGTGCGCGTAAAACTTCATGATGCGCTGGGCGAATCTCACCATGCAGGTTTCTTCGTCCAACACCACCGTGCCGCCCGACCCGAGCATGCTCTTCACCTTGGCTAGCGAATCAAAGTCCATGGAGATATCGCACTCATCAGCTTTCAAGAGCGGGCACGACGAGCCGCCTGGCACCACCGCCTTCAGCTTCTTGCCGTTGCGCATTCCGCCGCCGACTTCATAAATCATGCGGAGCAGATTGAAACCCGTAGGGAGCTCGTACACACCGGGTTTGTTGATGTGCCCTGAAAGGCAGACCAGACGCGTGCCACCGTTCTTCGGGGGTCCCAGAGCCGCGAACGCCGCGCCGCCATCGCGGATGATCGCAGGGATCGCCGAAAATGTCTCCACATTATTCAGAAGCGTGGGGGATTGCCAAGCGCCCACTACCGCCGGGAACGGGGGCTTCAGGCGCGGGATGCCTCGTTTGCCTTCGATGGAATCGAGGAGCGCCGTCTCTTCTCCGCATTCGTAAGCGCCAGCGCCCGTATGCGTGTAGATATCGAAATCGAAGCCAGTCCCCTGAATGTTCTTGCCCAGGTAGCCGCGCGAATAGGCCTCCCCAATAGCACGATCCATGGCTTCGATCAGGTAGCGATATTCGCCGCGGATATAGATGTAGCCTTTGTGAGAATCGATGGCGCGTCCCGCGATCAGAATGCCTTCGATCAATTGGTGCGGATCGTTTTCCATCAGCAACCGGTCTTTGCAAGTTCCCGGCTCGCTCTCATCCGCGTTGATGATGACGTATTTCGGCTTGGGCGAAGTGCGCGGCACAAAGCTCCACTTCATGCCCGTCGGGAATCCGGCGCCGCCGCGTCCGCGCAAGCCCGATGCCTTCACTTCGTCGATGATCTGCTCGGGCGACATCTCCACGGCTTTGAGAAAAGCCTTATATCCGTCGGTGGCGAGATATGTGTCGAGCGATTCGGAATTCGCAAGGCCAAAGCGTTTGGTCAGAATCTTTACTTCGAGCGGGCTGGGTTCGTTATAGAGCATCGTTATTACCGCTTGCAAATGGGCACGGCTCGGTAGTGGAGGACATTACCGAGCCACGACCGTGAGGGAGTGGTTTTCGCATATCTACTGCGCCCCTCGTACGTCCGAGAGCAATTGATCTAATTTCTCCGGCGTCACATGGTGATGGAAATCGTAGTTGAGCTGAACCGCCGGCGCCCAACTGCACGCGCCCATGCACTCCACTTCCTCGAGCGAAAACTGCCCATCCGGCGTCACTTCTTTGTTCCCGATCCCAAGCGTCTTCGAGGCGTGCTCATACAGCTCATCAGCACCCAGAATCAGGCAACTGATATTAGTGCATACCTGGACGTGGCATTTGCCAAGCGGCTTGCGATGGAGCATCGAGTAGTAACCCACCACCTCGTCCACCTGCAGGGGCTTCACCTGGCAGCGTCTTGCGACTTCTTCAATCAACTCGGGAGAGATATGGCCGACTTCGTCCTGCGCGTACAGCAGCATCGGCACCACAGCCGAGCGCGTCCGGCCGGGCGGATAAATTTCCAGCAGCTTTGCGAATCTGGCTTCAAGTTCGGGCGAAAAGGTCATCAGCGATCGACGTCTCCCAATACGAAATCCATGCTCCCAAGCGACGCAATGGAATCCGCCAGCAGCCGGCCTTCCAGTAGCGGCGCAAGCGCTTGCAGATTTCCGAAGCTCGGCGTCCGCATGAATACACGATAGGGCTTGGAAGTGCCGTTGCTCACCACGTAGTAACCGATTTCCCCGCGCGGCGATTCCACGGCCTGATACACCTCGCCGGCTGGGACACGGAAGCCCTCCGTCACAATCTTAAAGTGATAAATCAAGGCTTCCATCTGCGTCTTCATCTTCTCGCGCTCGGGCAGCACGATCTTGGGCGCGCTGGCCTGCCAAGCGCCTTCCGGCATCCCTTCGAGTGCCTGTTTGATGATCCGCGCGCTTTGGCGCATCTCCTCCATGCGGACGCGATACCGCGCGAACACGTCGTTTTCAGTGTGTACCGGAACTTCAAATTCAAACTGATCGTAGCTGGAATAGGGCTCATCCTTGCGAATGTCCCACTTCACGCCGGCTGCCCGAATCATGGGACCGGTGACGCCCAGATCCAGCAGGTCTTCCAGCGGCACAAAGCCCACATTCTGCGTGCGGCGCTTCCAGATCGGATTGTTGTTCAGTAGCTCTTCGTATTCGTCCACCTTGCTTGGAAACCCGTTGATGAACTTGCCCACTGCCGACTGCCAACCGCGCGGCGGCTCCAGCGCCAGCCCGCCAATGCGAATGTAGCTGGTCATCATGCGTTGTCCGGAGAACATCTCGAAGATCCGCAAAATGTCCTCGCGCTCGCGGAAGCAATAGAAGAACATGGTCATCGCGCCGATGTCTAGGGCATGCGTCCCCAGCCACACCAGATGGCTGTTCAGCCGCTGAAATTCGGCCAGCATCACGCGCATCCATTGCGCTTTGGGCGGGATTTCGATGTCGCCGATCAGTTTCTCCACCGAGAGCGCGTAGACCAGATTGTTCGAAAGGTTCGAGAGGTAATCCACGCGGTCCGTCAGCGTCACCACTTGCTGCCAGGTTTTGACCTCGCAATTCTTTTCGATTCCGGTGTGCAGGAATCCAATGTCGGGCACCGCCTTGAGAATCGTTTCGCCGTCCAACTCCAGCACGATGCGCAACACGCCGTGCGTGGAGGGGTGCTGTGGCCCCATATTCAAAATCATCCGCTTGTTGCCAACGGGAGCGGCGATCGCTGCTACAGACTCTTGTGTAGTGGCGTCGGTCGCGGTGATCGAATCGGTATGAAGTATGGATTCACGCATGGGACACTCTGCTTAATCTGTTATTGCTCGTCCTGAGGCTCTATTCATCCTGATAGCTGTACTTATGTCCGTGGACTGGATAATCCTTGCGCAGCGGATGCCCTTCCCAATCGGTGGGCATGAGAATCCGAAGGAGATCGGGATGATTGCGAAAGCGAACGCCGAACATATCGAATACTTCGCGCTCGTACCAATCCGCCGTGCGCCAAACCCCGGTGACGGAATCGATCGCGCATTCGGATTCCGTAAGCCAGCACTTTAACCTAAGACGTTGGTTATTCTCGAGCGAATGCAGCAGATACACCACCTCAAAACGTGGGTCGGCCGGAAGCCAATCCACGGCGGTGATCGCGCTCAAGCGCACAAAGCGTTGCTGGTCCTTCAAGAACCGGCAGACTTCCACGATGCGCGCGGGATCCACCCAAAGTGTTGGCTCGTTCCGCTCGGAGTGGCCTCCCGTGATAGCGCCAGGCAGCGCAGCTTCAAGAGCCGCAACCGCCGCGTGGTCCTTCAGTTGATCAGGCAGCATTTTTGGTTACCGAGGACTTTGGAAGAGCTGGATCGCCATAGGGGTTGTCTCCCTGCGCTTCATGCGACCAATCGAGCGCCCCCTTCTTCCAAATGTAAAAGAATCCGATCAGGACCAGGACCACGAAGATCAGCATCTCGGCGAATCCGAACAGCTTGAGCTGGCGGTACACAACGGCCCATGGATACAGAAACACAGCTTCGATATCGAAAAGGATAAAGACAATGCCCACCAGATAAAACTTGACGCTGAAGCGCTCCCGGGCCGAGCCCGTGGGCGCCATGCCGGATTCATACGGAGAGTCCTTCACCCGGTTCTTCACGTGCTTGCCAAGCAAAAAGGAGATCGCCACCAGCGCCGCGGCCACCACCCCCGCGATCACGATTTGTACCAGCACCGGGAAGTACGTATCAGGATAAGAGGTCGGCATTCGATTGTATGGATTGTGGACTCAAGGCCCTAACATTCGACTATAATGAGATCCGGCCTCGGGCCGCAAGTTTGGTTTTCGGAAACGGGTAAAGCGCGATGGCGGCGCCCACAACAAAACACATTGAAATTGTAGTTAATGGACAAGTTCGGCTTGCGCCCCCGGGGTGTACACTGCGGCAATTGCTGGTGTGGCTGGAGGTGGATCCCGAGCGCGTCGCGGTGGAATTGAACCGATCCATCGTCCAGCGCCCGGCCTGGGATGAAGCCACGGTAGGCCCGGGGGCAACGTTAGAGATCGTACAGTTTGTCGGCGGGGGTTAGGGCGGGTTCTGCCAGCGGGTGGGGTTGAGAGCAGATCGTTCCACTTCCCTATTGACTCTGGTATTGGCTCAGGTAAAATTTAAGGGCGCTCTTGTTGCAAACGTCAGCGGGGGAACATGTTCAAAACAAAGAAAAGCCGTTCTGAATCAGAAGACAGCATAAGGACGTTTGCCTCGAGCGACGTTTCGCGCATCGCTCAGGTGAGCTTGCGGCAGTTGCAGTGGTGGGATGAACGGAAGGTGGTCTCGCCGCGCCATGAGGGTCACAAGCGCGTCTACCAACCTGAGGAAGTCATTGAAATCACGGTCATTGCCGAACTTCGCCGCAAGGGATTTTCATTGCAGAAGATCAGGCGCGTGCTGCGGTTCCTGCAACGGGAAATGGGCAAGCGGCTCAGCGACGTCGTGCAGTCGCAGTCCGATCTGCACCTGGTCACCGATGGCAAGTCCATTTATCTGGAAGAACAGCAGGATCGGATCATCGACATCCTGAAGAACGCCAAGCAGCCCATGTTTCTGGTGTGCGTCAGCGACCAAGTCCGGCGTCTCGACGATTCCGCCCAGCGCAAGCCGGTAAAGGCCGAAGCGGCTTCCGCAGGATCACGCCGCTCCGTCCGAAGCGCTTAAACCGAGCCGACCGAAAGGGAGTCGGTCCGCGGCTAGGCTGCCAGGAAAACTCCGCTATACTAAAAGTGCGAGGTGTCGATGCCGCGTTGGGTCCGTTCCGTCCTTCTTTCTGCTTTCGTCGTGGTTCTGTGCTCCGTCATTGGGGGCATCTTTGGACCGGGTGTTGCCGGAGTCTCGGCCGCTTCCAGCGGCCCCGAGGAAGACCTGAAGACGAATATCAAGCAATTCACCAAGGTCTATGAACTGGTGGAGAACAATTTCGCCGACAAGGTCACGTCCGACAAAGGCATCTATAAAGGTGCGATTCCCGGAATGTTGCGGACCCTGGATCCGCACTCCAATTTCTTCGACCCCAAGGATTTTCAGTCGCTCCGTGACGATCAAAGCGGGCACTACTACGGCGTGGGCATGCAGGTGGCCCCGCGCAATGGCAAGACCATTGTGGTAGCGCCGTTCGGCGGGTCGCCGGCGTACAAGGCTGGGCTTCGACCCGGCGATGTGATCCTCGAAGTCAATGACAAGAAGACCGATTCGCTCACCACCACCGAAGTGGCCGATTTGTTGAAGGGCCCGCGTGCAACTCACGTCCAGGTGACGGTTGGCCGCGAGGGCGCCGATAAGCCGATTACTTTCGACATCGTGCGCGATGAGATTTCTCGCTCCAGCGTGGAAGACGCGTTCTGGGTTCGTCCCGGAATCGCGTACATGAGGATTACCCAGTTCAACGAAAATACCAGCCAGGAAATGGAAGAGAACTTCAAGCGGCTGGGCGAGGCGAACATCAAGGGCTTGGTCTTGGACTTAAGAGAGAACCCGGGTGGTCTACTGAACGAAGGCGTCGCGGTCGCCGGGCACTACTTGAGGAAGGGCGAAGTAGTTGTATCCCATCGCGGACGCGCATCCGCCGAGAAGCCGTATCTGGCCCGTGGCAGCGCCTCCGGACAAAATTATCCGATCGTGGTTTTGGTGAACCGCTATTCGGCCTCCGCCGCGGAAATCGTCGCCGGCGCTCTGCAAGATCACGACCGTGCTTGGATCCTGGGTGAGACTACGTTCGGCAAAGGATTGGTTCAGACCGTTTATCCCCTGGATGATAATACCGGCCTCGCGCTGACCACCGCTCACTACTACACCCCCAGTGGCCGCTTGATCCAGCGTGACTACTCCAACATCTCGTTCCTCGATTACTACTACGGCAAGCGCACCGAGACGAAGAACATGCAGGACGTTAAGAGCACTGACAGCGGGAGAACCGTGTACGGTGGCGGCGGCATCACGCCCGATCAAAAGTACGAACCGCCCAAGTACAACAAATTTCAGACCGAACTAATCACTAAGTACGAGGTCTTCAATTTCGCGGCGAAATGGTTTGGTTCGCATCCCCAAGCGCACTTGAGCAAAGGTTGGGAGCCGGATGCCAGCGTGGTCAACGAGTTTCACGAATTCCTGTTGAAGCAGGGACTTCCCTTCACCGAGGCCGAGTGGACCGACAACCATGTTTGGATCCAGCAACAGTTGAAGCGCGAGATGTACGCGACGGCGTTCAGTTACGAAGATTCTCAAAAGGTCGCCATTGAAACGGACCCGATGGTGTTGAAAGCCATTGACGCGATGCCGGATGCCAGAGCGCTGCTCGATAAGGCCAAGAAGTTGGTTGTCGAGCGTATCCAGCGCGACGACCCGCGGCGGCCCTAGCAGCGAGTTGAACACACCACAGATTACCGTCCTCGACGCGGGCGGCCAATACTGCCATCTGATCGCCCGGAAGATTCGCGATCTTGGCGTGTACGCCGATGTTCAGCCAAGTGAAACGCCCGCTGCGGATCTGGCCGGTCGGAAGGGCATTATCATCTCCGGCGGTCCGGACAGCGTTTACGAAGCGGGCAGCCCGCAAATCGATCCGAAGATTCTCTCCAGCGGCAGCGCGGTGCTCGGCATCTGCTATGGCCAACAGCTCATGACCCACGTTCTGGGCGGGCACGTCCGCAAGGGTGAAAAGGGCGAGTATGGGTTCGCCCGATTTGAAACCGGGCGGCCGCACGCGCTTTTCGCCAGCCTGAACGGTCAACTGCAGGTCTGGATGAATCATCGCGACCAGGTGGAATCGGCTCCCGAAGGATTCGATGTCCTGGGCGGAACTTCCACCTGCGCTGTGGCCGCGATCGCCCACCGCACGCGTCCATTGATGGCTGTGCAGTTCCATCCTGAAGTCGCGCACACGCAGCAAGGGCATCAGATCCTCTCAAACTTCGTCTTCGGTGTTTGCGGTTGCGTAAAGGATTGGGACCCCAAGGACCGCATCGGGCCGCTCGAAAAGGAAATCCAGACCATTGCAGCTGATCGCAATGTGTTCTTCTTCGTCAGCGGCGGAGTGGATTCCACCGTGGCCTATACGCTGTGCCTGCGGGCGCTCGGGCCGGAACGCGTCTTCGGTATCTATGTTGATACCGGGCTGATGCGCGAAGGTGAGACCGCCTATGTCCGGCGCTTGTTCCAGCAACTCGGCGCCACGGCGTTTCGTGTCGAGGAAGCCGAAGCTGAATTCTTGAAGGCTCTGGAAGGCGTCTCGGATCCCGAAGACAAACGCCACATCATCGGCGAGCAATTCGTGGTGGTGCAAGAACGCATCATGAGTACCGGCCATTTTCTGGACGGACACTGGATTTTGGGCCAGGGCACCATCTATCCGGACACCATCGAATCGGGCGGCACCGCGAAGGCCGACGTGATCAAGACTCACCACAATCGTGTCGCCGGGATTCAGAAGCTCATCGATTCGGGCCGAATCATCGAACCGCTGGCGTCATTTTACAAGGATGAAGTTCGCGAGATCGGCGAAGAGTTGGGCATTCCCGCTGAGTTCTTGCATCGCCATCCTTTTCCGGGGCCGGGTCTCGCGATTCGCTGCCTGTGCTCCGACACATCAGCACCGGTGACTCGCCGGGATCCAGGCTGGTTGTTGCCGATCCGATCCGTCGGTGTGAAAGGCGATTCGCGGAGCTATCATTCAGTTCTTGCTCTCGACAACGTGCCGGAAGGCGATGTCGCCACGGAGCTGGTGAACGCTATGCCCGATATCAACCGCGTTGTCGGTTTGGTGCACGCGCGCGCTGCGATCGCCGAGATGCAGTCGAGTCCAGGTACGCTCACGCGTGAACGCCTGGAACGCCTGCGCCAGGCCGACGCGATTGTGCGGCAATGGTCGGAAGAAAGCGGATTCGATCGCGAAGTTTGGCAATTTCCAGTGGTGCTGATTCCGATCGGCGCGGGGGATCAGCCGGATTCCATAGTGCTACGGCCCATCCATTCCGTCGACGGCATGACCGCGCAGGTGGTCCGGATGCCGCGCGAGCTCCTGCACCGCATGACACACGAGCTCATGTCAGTGAACGGAGTCTGCGGCGTCTTTTACGATTTGACGCACAAGCCGCCCGGAACTATCGAGTGGGAGTAATTCAAATCCGGTGAAAGCTTTTCAAAATGTCGCGCGTGGAATAGCGCAGCGCGATCGGACGGCCGTGCGGGCAACTCATCGGACAGTCGGTGGCAGCAAGTTCCTTCAGCAACCACTCCATTTTGGTGTGATCCAGACGCATATTGATCTTGATGGCAGCGCGGCAGGCGATGCTCGCGGCCATGGCACGGCGCAAATCGTCTAGGGAAACTTTGCGAAGCTCGCTCTCGGCGGTTTCCAAAATCTCGAACATCAACCGTTCGATGTCGCCTGGACCGACGCCCGCCGGAGCGCCTTTCACGGCGATGGTCCGGTTGCCGAAAGGCTCGGAATCGAATCCCGCGCGTTCCAGTTCATCGGCGATACGCGCATATTCGATCTGTTGTCCCGCCGTTAGCTCGAGCAGAATCGGCATCAGAAGTTGTTGCCGTTCGACGCGGCCTTCAGCTTGCTGGCGCAGCACTTTCTCGAACAAGATACGCTCGTGCGCAACGTGCTGATCGATGATCCAAAGTCCGTCGCGCCCAGCCGCGATGATGAAGCTGTCGTGGATCTGGCCGATCGGCCGGAGATCCGAAAGAGCGTTCAAGCTTTGCGGTGCTTCGGCTGTTTCGAGCGCGAGCGGCCCATGCGTATCGGGTACAGTGGCGGATCGCACGGGTTGGAAGTCGAACCTGGCCTCGGGCGCGGCACTTGCGTGGAGCGTGTAAACCGGCAGATCTTCCATTCGCTCCACACCCGCTCCCCGTCCAAACTCAACGCTCGGCATCGGCTCGAAGCGCTGATTTTCGATGCGTTGGGTGAAGTCCGAAAAAGGCAGATCCGCGGCGGCCTGGGGCTGTGTCGGAACCGGGATGCTGGATGCGGGACGAGCGGCGATCAGGCGTTCGCGAATGGCGTCGCGCACAAAATCGTGCACCACGCTGCCATGGCGAAATCGCACTTCGGTTTTGGACGGGTGAACGTTCACGTCCACTTCTTCGCAATCGCAGTCCACGAACAGCAGTGCGAACGGATAACAAGCCGGCGGCATGAGATTGTGATACGCGGAAGACAGCGCGTGTAGCAGCAGGCGGTCGCGAATGAGGCGGCCATTCACGAACAGAAAGATCGAATTCCGGTTCATCTTCTGTACTTGCGGCCCGGAAACGAAGCCGCGCAGCGCAAAAACGCGCGTGGTGCGGTCCTCGGCGTCCACAACTTCGAGCTCGCGTTCCACGTAGTCCAGATCGATCAGTTCTTCGAGCGTCTGGCTGCCGAACACCTGATACACGCGCTCCTGGAGCGTCTCCACGGGCGTAACGTCCAACAACTGCGACGTGCCCTCGTTGATCTGATGTCGCAGTTGGAACGCCTTCTTGGGATGTGCCAGGCTGTAATGCGTCGCGAGCGAAGCGATGTGCGCGAGCTCGGTCTGATCCGATCGCAGGAATTTCTTGCGCGCGGGAACGTTATAGAACAGGTCGCGAACCGTGATGGTGGTTCCGGTGGGCCGCGAGAATTCGTCGCAGCGCAGGATCTTGCCGCCCGCGATTTCGACTGCCGCGCCGGTCGACTCCTCCGCCGCTCGCGTTTCTAGCAGCAGCCGCGAGACCGAGGCTATGGATGGCAGCGCCTCGCCGCGAAACCCGAGCGTTGCGATGGAAAGCAGATCCTTCACGTCGCTCAACTTGCTGGTGGCGTGGCGCTCGAAGGCCAGAAGCGCGTCGTCGCGCAACATGCCCGTTCCGTTGTCGGCTACGCGGATCAAACGCCGCCCGCCACTGTCGACCTCTATGCGAAGGTCGGTGGCGCCGGCGTCAAGCGAGTTTTCGATCAGCTCCTTGACGACTGAAGCTGGCCGCTCAACTACCTCTCCGGCGGCGATTTTGTTGGCGACGGTGTCGGAGAGGACTCGGATTCTGCCCATGCGGCGGTTACTACTAGGTGCTCATGGAATTCAGGAATTCGCCGTTGCTCTTGCTCTTGCTGAGCCGATCCAGCAGCAACTCCATGCTCTCCACAGGCGACAGCGGATTGAGAACGCGGCGCAGCACGAAGATCCGGTTGAGTTCTTCTTTAGGCACCAGCAGCTCTTCCTTGCGCGTGCCGCTCTTGGTAATGTCGATGGCCGGGAAAACCCGCTTGTCCATCAGCTTGCGGTCCAGATGGATTTCCATGTTGCCGGTGCCTTTGAATTCTTCAAAGATCACGTCGTCCATGCGGCTGCCGGTATCGATCAGCGCGGAGGCCACGATGGTGAGCGAGCCGCCTTCTTCGATGTTGCGAGCGGCGCCAAAAAAACGCTTCGGCCGCTGCAGCGCATTCGAATCCACGCCGCCCGAAAGAACCTTGCCGGATGGCGGAACAACAGTGTTGTAGGCGCGCGCCAGTCGCGTGATGGAATCCAACAGAATTACGACGTCGCGCTTGTGCTCTACCAGCCGCTTGGCTTTTTCGATCACCATTTCAGCCACCTGCACGTGGCGCGAGGCGGGTTCGTCGAACGTGGAACTGATCACCTCGCCTTTTACCGAGCGCTGCATGTCGGTAACTTCCTCGGGGCGCTCGTCAATCAGCAGGACGATCAACGATACTTCGGGATGATTGGCGGTGATGGAGTTGGCAATGGACTGGAGCAGCATCGTCTTGCCGGTGCGTGGCGCGGCGACGATCAAGCCGCGCTGCCCCATACCTATGGGTGTCAGCAGATCCATCACGCGGCCGGAGTAATTGTCGCGCGTGGTTTCCAGTTTCAGCCGCTGGTCGGGATAAAGCGGCGTGAGATTATCGAAAAAGATCTTGTTGCGCGCTTCTTCGGGCGGCTCGAAGTTGATCGCGTCCACTTTGATGAGCGCGAAATAACGCTCGCCCTCTTTCGGCGGACGAATCTGGCCGGAGACGGTATCACCGGTGCGCAGATCGAAGCGTCGGATTTGCGACGGGGAAACATAGACGTCGTCCGGGCCAGGCAGGTAGTTGTACTCGGGGGCGCGCAAGAATCCGAAGCCGTCGGGCAGGCATTCCAGAACGCCTTCCGAGAAGATGAGACCGCTCTTTTCGGCCTGCGTCTGCAGGATCTTGAAGATCAGCTCTTGCTTGCGCAATCCCGCGGTGCCGGTGACGTTGAGGTCCTTGGCGATCTGGTTGAGCTTCTGGATGCTCATGTCCTTGAGCTCCACCAGGTCGAGCGTGCCGTTCTTTTGGTTGGCTTGAGGCGCAGCTCCGCCTTGGCGCTTACGTCCCCCTGGCTGTCCGGCGGCGACGTCCGCCTTACCGTTCCCTTCACCTGCCTTTGCCTCAGCCGCTTTTGCGTCAGATTTGTCGGCCGAGGGTTGCGCGTCACCGGACTTGGCCTCGACGGTTTTGGGGTCCGTCGCTTTGCCTTCGCCCTTATCTTTGGCGCCGGCCTTGCCGTCCGTCTTGGTGTCGGAATCCTCGGGGGTGGGAGCGGCTACTGCCGCTGGGTCTTGATTGTCGAAATCGCTTGCCAAATTTCCCTCGCTCCTCGGCAGCTTACGGCCGAGAACGGCAGGGTAGCGCATTCCGGGGACTGTTCCCCGGATTGCAGCTACTCCCCGCCGCAGATCATTCTTACTCTTCACTTTGTCCGTCTTCGTGGCGATCACCAGGTATCGCCGGTTATGGAGCTCCAACCACTGTTTGAGCTCCAGATCCTTATCCATCCAGCCTCGACGCGCGTCGAGAATCATGAAGCACAACTGCAACGAGCTTCGCTCGACCAGGTATTGTTCGATAAGCTCTTTCCATTGAGATGCTATTTCCTTTGGGACCCGGGCGTACCCATATCCCGGCAGATCGACGAACTGGAATTGGCCGCCGACCCGATAGAAATTGATCAATTGCGTGCATCCGGGCCTTGCGCTCGTAAACGCCAACCCCTTGCAACCCGTGAGGCAATTCAACAAACTCGACTTGCCGACGTTGCTTCGCCCCAGAAACGCAATCTCTGGCAGCGTCTCGGCTGGAAACTGATCCGGCCGGGCGGCACTGATAATAAATTCGGCGTCCATCCGGCCCTGGTCCAATCCGGCCCTGAATACTTAGCCCGACTCCTTCACGGCCGCGGCTCGGTAAGCATCCTGCTAGATAGAAATCCGCTCTTCCGATGTTCCGCGCACCAACTCCACCGGAGGCGTATTGGCGGCCAATGGCAGCGCCACCAACTCCCTTTCCAAGGCAATCTTCAGCACTTGATCCATGGAGGTCACAAACTGAAGATTCATATCCTTGCGGATGATTTCCGGGATGTCGGGAAGATCCTTCTCGTTGTCCTTCGGCAGAACCAATTCGCGAATCCCCTGGCGATGCGCCGCCAGCACTTTCTCCTTCAAGCCGCCGATGGGCAGCACGCGCCCGCGGACGGTAATTTCGCCAGTCATGGCAAGATCACAGCGCACCGGAATGTTCGTCAATGCGCTGCAGATGCTGGTGGCGATGGTGATGCCGGCCGAAGGACCGTCTTTCGGGATGGCGCCTTCCGGCACATGCACGTGAATATCGACGTTGCGGTAAAAGTCGCGCGGCAGGCCGAGCAGTTGCGCCCGTGAGCGCACGTAGCTCATGGCGGCGTGGGCCGATTCCTGCATGACATCGCCGAGCTTCCCGGTGGTTTGCAGTTTGCCCTTGCCTTCCATTACGGCTGCTTCCGTGGTGAGGATAGACCCGCCCACTTCCGTCCACGCTAATCCAACCGTTGCTCCCACTTCGTTTTTCTTGTCTGCCTGCAGGTCGCGGAATTTTTGCGGGCCCAGGTATTCCGAAACACTGTCCCCGCTGAGTATCGCCTGCGGAATCTTCGTCGCATCGGAGCGCTTGGCTCCGCCTTGCGCGTTGACGACGGTGCGAGCCACTTTGCGGCAGACATTCCCCACCTCGCGCTCCAGGTTACGTACCCCCGCTTCGCGCGTATACGACTGGATCAAGCTTTGCAGGCCGTCATCGGTGAACTCCAAATCGCCTGCTTTGAGGCCGGTTCCCTTCATTTGCTTGGGGACCAGGAAGCGTTTGGCAATTTCCAGCTTTTCGAGTTCGGTGTAACCGGAAAGCCGGATCACTTCCATGCGATCTTGCAGGGCTGGAGGAACCGTGTGCAACACATTCGCGGTGGCGATGAAGAACACCTGGCTCAAATCGTACTCGACGTCCAGATAGTGATCCATGAACATGTAGTTCTGTTCCGGATCGAGAACTTCAAGCAGAGCCGCCGACGGATCGCCGCGGAAATCCATCGACATCTTGTCGACTTCATCCAGCATGAATACCGGATTCTTTGTCCCGGCTTTCTTCATCATTTGAAGCACTTGTCCAGGAAGGGCTCCGATGTAGGTTCTGCGATGGCCGCGAACTTCAGCTTCATCGCGCACGCCGCCGAGTGAAAGACGAACGAATTTGCGGCCGGTGGCCTTGGCGATCGACATTCCGAGCGACGTTTTGCCCACGCCCGGAGGTCCGACAAAGCACAGGATGGATCCCTTGGGGTTCTGCACCAAGCGCCGTACGGCCAGAAACTCGAGGATGCGTTCCTTGATCTTTTCGAGACCGTAATGGTCGGATTCCAGAACTTCCTGCGCGTGATTCAGGTCCCGGATTTCCTTGGATTTTTTCTTCCATGGCACCGCCAGCAACCAATCCAGATAATTGCGCGATACGGTGGATTCGGCCGACATCGGCGGCATGTTTTCCAGACGGCGCAGCTCCGCGATGGCCTTCTCGTGCGCGTCCTTAGTCATCCCCGCGGTATCGATCTTGCGCTTGAGTTCGTCGAACTCGCTCTTCTCGCCGCGGCCGAGCTCTTTCTGAATCGCTTTGATTTTTTCGTTGAGGTAATACTCTTTTTGCGCCTTTTCCATCTGGCGCTTCACGCGCCCCTGGATGGTGCGGTCGACATTGAGTTTCTCGATCTCGATGTCCAGCATTTCAGCGACGCGCGTCAGCCGGTCCACCGGATCGAAGATCTCGAGCAGCTCCTGCTTTTCCTCGATGGTCAACTGCAGATTCGCGCCCACGGTGTCGGCCAGCTTGCCCGGCTCGTCCACGCGAATGGCGGCGATCATGGTCTCATAGTTGAGATTCTGGCTCAGCTTGACATACTGCTCGAACAACCCCGTGACGCGGCTCACCAACGCTTCCAGCTGCGGCCCGGCGTCCACCTTGAAATTGAAAGTCTTGACGGAAGCACGGAAATAACCTTCGTCTTCACTTACGGAAATGATCTTGCCGCGTTCGACACCTTCGACCAGCACCTTGATGTTGCCGTCGGGCAGTTTCAAACTCTGCACGATATTGGCGACCGTGCCGACGTTGTAGATCTCGTCCGGACGTGGCTCGTCAACCGAAGCGTCATGTTGCGTGGCTAGAAAAATCTTTTTATCCGACGCCAGCGCTTCTTCAAGCGCGCGCACGCTGGAATCGCGTCCCACCACGAATGGGGTCATCATGTACGGAAAGATGACGACATCCCGGATCGGCATCATCGGTAGGCGTCGTGTGTCGGACTTTTCTTTGGAGGTAAGCATGGGGATTTGTTGTCAGGTTGGTTCCCGCCCCCTGGCATTCGAACCAACAACCAAAAACGTCAGCGGCGAACGGGGACTAGCCGGCCTTTTCGAGCAGAGCCATGTTGATCTTCTGCGTCATGACCATCTCCTTGGTCACCAGGAACTCGCGGACTTTCTTGTACGACGGGAGATAATACATGAGGTCCAGCATCAGGTCCTCGAGAATCATCCGCAGACCTCGCGCGCCAACCTTTCGTTCCATTGCCAAAGCAGCGATGGCTTCGAGCGCGTCGTCGCTAAACTTCAGTCTAACATTTTCGAATTCGAAAAGCTTCTGGTACTGGCGGACGATCGCGTTCTTGGGCTTGGTCAGGATCTGAACCAAAGCATCCTTGCTTAGATCTTCCAGAACAGCCACCACCGGCATACGGCCGATGAATTCCGGAATGAAGCCGAACTTGATGAGATCGACAGGCTGAACGTTATCGAGCAAATCGACGTCGCGGCGGTTGGAAGCCGTGCGAGGCGGCGCGCCTTCCGCGCGATGCTCTTCCTGCGGGACAAAACCCATCGACTTGGTGCCGACGCGCTTGGAGATCACCTTCTCCAAGCCGACGAATGCGCCACCGCAGATGAACAGGATATTGGTGGTATCCACCGGAGTGAATTCCTGATGCGGATGTTTGCGCCCCCCCTGCGGAGGAACGTTCGCTACCGTTCCTTCCAGAATTTTGAGCAACGCCTGCTGGACGCCCTCGCCCGAAACGTCACGTGTAATGGAGGGATTCTCGTCTTTGCGCCCGATTTTGTCGATCTCGTCGATGTATATGATGCCTTGCTGGCAACGTTGCACGTCCCAATCGGAATTCTGCAACAGACGCAGGATAATGTTCTCTACGTCCTCACCGACATAGCCGGCCTCCGTCAAAGTGGTGGCGTCAACGATGGCGAACGGAACGTCCAGGATGCGCGCGAGGGTTTGCGCCAGCAGCGTTTTGCCGGTGCCGGTGGGACCAATCAGCAGGATGTTGGACTTTGAAAGCTCAACCTCGGCGCCGCGCTGCTTATTCATCTGGATGCGCTTGTAGTGGTTGTAAACCGCCACGGCGAGCTTCTTTTTCGTGCCGTCCTGCCCGATCACGTACTGATCGAGATATTCCTTTAATTCCAATGGCTTGGGGAGCTTGTGCGGCGCCCCATAGGGTTGATCGTGACGATCATCCTCTAAAATCGAGTTGCATACGGCGATGCACTCGTCACAAATGTAAGCTCGGGGGTAATCGTTGGGGGAGGAGATTAACTTACCGACTACGTCCTGACTTTTATGACAAAACGAACAACGCAGTGCGTCATCAGCACCAGCACGTTTCACAGGGAATCTCCCGTCGACTAAGACTGTACACTACCAGCTCGCGGACCTTCACTGAAACACCATTATAACAGAAGGCACCCAAATCCGCCCCGGCAAAAATGCCTAGAGGGTACTGGCGGGTACCTTCCCAAAAGAACCCGGCCGACCCCTAGAATCCAGGCCGACCGGGCTTCGTAACTTGAACTAACTTAGTACCGGTAGTGATCCGGCTTGTACGGACCCTCAACCGGCACACCGAGATACTCGGCTTGCTTCTTGCTAAGGGTGGTGAGCTTCACCCCGATCTTCTCCAGGTGCAGCCGGGCGACTTCCTCGTCCAGCTTCTTCGGCAGCGTATAGACGCCCACTTTGTAGGTGTCCTTGTTCTTCCACAGGTCGAGCTGCGCCAGCGTCTGGTTCGAAAAGCTGTTGCTCATCACGAAGCTCGGATGGCCCGTCGCGCACCCCAGATTCACCAGGCGTCCTTCGGCCAGCATGAAGATGCAGTGACCATCGGGGAAGGTGTACATATCCACCTGCGGCTTGATGTTGGTCCGCTTCACGCCTTTGGCCGTGTTCAACGCATCGATCTGGATCTCGTTGTCGAAGTGACCGATGTTGCAAACGATGGCCTGGTCCTTCATGTGCGCCATGTGTTCCAGCGTAATGATGTCCAGGTTGCCCGTGGTGGTGACGTAAATGTCACCGCGGCCGAGCGTGTCTTCCACCGTCGTAACTTCGAAACCTTCCATCGCGGCTTGCAGCGCATTGATGGGATCGATCTCGGTGACCACCACTCGCGCGCCCATGCCGCGCAGCGAGTGCGCCGAGCCCTTGCCCACATCCCCGTACCCGCAGATCACAGCGATCTTGCCTGCCACCATCACGTCGGTGGCGCGCTTGATGCCGTCGGCCAGCGACTCTCGGCAGCCGTAAAGATTGTCGAACTTCGATTTGGTCACCGAGTCATTCACGTTGATGGCGGGAACCAGCAGCTTGCCTTGTTCCTGCATCTTGTACAGCCGATGCACGCCAGTGGTGGTCTCCTCGGAAACGCCGCGCCAATCCTTCACGATGTTGTGCCAGTGCTTGGGATTTTCGGCGTGGACTTTCTTCAGCAGGTTCTTGATCACAGTCTCTTCGTGGCTGCCCGAGGGCGAGTCCACCCACTTGTCGCCATTCTCCAACTCATAACCCTTGTGCAGCAGCAGCGTGACGTCGCCGCCGTCGTCCACAACCAGCTCGGGACCTTTGCCGTCCGGATGGCTGATGGCTTTGAAGGTGCACTCCCAATATTCCTCGAGCGATTCGCCCTTCCAGGCGAACACCGGGACTCCAGCGGCGGCAATGGCTGCCGCGGCGTGATCCTGCGTCGAGAAAATGTTGCAGCTGGCCCAGCGGACGGTCGCGCCCAGATCGACCAGGGTCTCGATCAGCACCGCGGTCTGGATGGTCATGTGCAGCGAGCCGGTGACGCGCACGCCTTTCAGCGGCTTACTGGCTGCATACTTTTTGCGGATGGACATCAAGCCGGGCATTTCAAACTCGGCGATGGAAATTTCCTTGCGGCCCCATTCGGCCAGGCTCATATCAGCCACTTTGTAATCAGTGGCGGCGTTCGTGATGGTTGCAGTGCTCATTCGATCTCCGTGGAGGAATTTAGATATCTATCAATCTAGATATGTTGATATAATAGTACAGAAGATCCCATGGCGTCAATCCTCAAAAACCTGCGCCTCCTGGCCGACCCCAGCCGCCTCCGTATCTTGTTGCTAGTAGAGCGCGAAGAGCTTTCCGTCGCCGAATTGCAGGAGATTCTCGGCATGGGCCAAAGCCGCATCTCGACGCATCTGGCGCAGCTCAAACAAGCGGGGTTGGTGGAAGACCGGCGCAACGGCAAGAGCATTCTTTATCAGATAAACCCCGGCGCGCGGTCCAATGGCTTCGCTCAAATGCTGGGCGTACTGCGGCAAGCGGCGGCTGAGATTCCAGAGGCCGAGCAGGATTCAGAAGCGCTGCGTCTGGCATTGCGCAGGCGCCAAGACAAAATGCGCGCGTACTTCGACGAATTGGCGGGCAAGTTCGGGCGCAATTACGTTCCGGGCCGGTCTTGGCAGGGCCTTGCCGAGACCTTGCTCACGTTGATGCCGCCCATGGTTATCGCCGACCTGGGCGCGGGCGAAGGCACGTTCTCGCAATTGCTGGCGCGGCGCTCTAAGAAAGTGATCGCCGTCGATAACTCCGACAAGATGGTGGAGTACGGCCGTGAGCTGGCGTCGAAACACGGCGTCAAGAATCTCGAATACCGCAAAGGTGACCTCGAAGCGGTGCCGATCAAGGACGCTACCGTGGATCTCGCGTTCTTCAGCCAGGCGCTGCATCACGCGCAACATCCGGCGCATGCTGTGGCCGAGGCTTGGCGCATCTTGAAGCCGGGCGGCCGGATCGTAGTGCTGGATCTACTGCGCCACAACTACGAAGAAGCGCGCGAGATGTACGCCGACCTGTGGCTAGGCTTCACCGAAGTGGATCTCACGCGATTCCTCCGCCAGGCCGGTTTCAAGAATATCGAGACGTCGGTGGTGCACAGCGAGGAAAGCGCGCCGCACTTTGAGACGCTACTGGCTGTCGGCGACAAAGACACATAAACCGTCGAGGACTCGGTCGAATAGGGCCGCGTCTCTCGGCTCCTGGCCGAAGTAAAAGACCGATTCTCCTGACTGCCCAATCGAACGCCAGAGCTTTCCGTCAGAGGTCTTGCCGTGCGCGTCGAGGATCATGTGCCCTCGCGCGTCGCGCCGAGTTTCGGAGAATTCGACTGAATCCCAGACCTCCTGAGCTCGCGGCTCCGGTCCGCCCCAACTTGGCGACGCACCGTGGAGCATCGTCCGGTCAGGTCCGAACCAGGAGTGGATGGTAAATTGTTGCTCCAGGGTGTCTATATTCGGAACCCCGTCTCCCGCACCGACGCCGCGTACCTTGGGGAAACAGAAGCCGCCGAGAGGCGCAGCGCCGCACCGTTCTTTCTTGCGGCAATTCCGCAAAGGCGCGGGATCGCCTGCGCGATCCAGGACAACACGGATGTCACCGGTTGAACTTGAAACCCGAACCAGACGGCTCGTCCATCCCTTTTTGCGAAACACGACCGACGGTCCCTGAGCATCGAATTCAAATCGGCCTATTGGATCAGTAACAGCAACCGCCCCCGTGAGCGAGATGTGGTTGATTCGAACTTCGGGAATCGGATCTCCAGCGGAGTCGAGAACAACTCCGCGAACTTGCACTGGCGCCGGCGACTGAAGCCTTGCTGGTACATCCTGAGTCCGTGCCTGGGCGGCAAACCCCACCCAGGCGCATGCCAACAGAAATCGGCCGAATCCCATGCGCCTTTACTATAAACAACCGGTTGGGCCGCTCGCCCTAACCGTCGGCGATAAGTAGCGCGCCTTGGCTCCTGAAGTTCCGCGCGAACACCAGCAGGGCGATGGCAAGCACTCCAATGCCGAATGCGCAAACCGCCCACCAACCCGCATGCTGCCAGCAGATCGCTCCGAGCCACGATCCGAGCGATCCGCCGCCGAAATAGCAGAACATGTAGACCGTGTTGAGCCGACTGCGCGCCGTCGGATCCAGCGGGTAGATCCGCGTCTGATTGGCCACGTGGCCCGATTGTACGCCGACATCCAGCAGTATCACCCCAGCGATAAGCCCCGCCATGACTTTTCCGAATGCACCGAGCAGCAGAAACGACGCAAGCGTAGTCAACAGTGCGAGAAGTATTGTGAACCGGGGCCCTCGTTTATCGGCGAAACGCCCAACCAACGGAGCGCACAATGCCCCCGCCGCTCCCACCAGACCAAACAATCCGGCCACCGACGATCCGAAATGGTACGGCGGAGTCTGCAGCAGAAATACCAGCGTGGTCCAAAATGCGCTGAAAACGCATAGCAGCGACGCACCTAAGAATGCCGATTCCCGCAGTGCGGGATGGTCGCGCACCAAGTCCACCAGAGACCGCATGAGAACTGGCCACGGAAGCGAGTTCTGGGGCGGAAGTCTCGGCAAGCGGGCGCGTAGCAGCAACATCAAACCGAGCATGGCGATCGCCGCGATTGCATACACCGAACGCCATCCAAAGAACGATGCGACGATTCCACTGAACGTGCGGGCCAGCAGAATCCCAAGTAGCAGCCCGCTGAAAACCGTGCCCAGCACACGCCCGCGGCTGTCTTCCGGCGCCAGCTGCGCCGCGAAAGGCACAATGATGTGTACGGACGCGCCACAGGCGCCCACCGCGAAACTCGCGATTGAGACCCAGATCAGATTCCGCGCCGTCGCCACGCCGCATAAAGCCACACAGGCGCCCAGCAGCAGGACGGTGAGCAGCCCTCGCCGGTCGCGACTATCGCCCAACGGAACGAAGACCAGCATTCCCAAGGCCGTACCCACCTGGGTGAGCATCGCGACCAGTCCGATCATACTCGCGCTTACGGAAAATGTCCGCGCCATCGTTGCCAGCAACGGCTGCACATAGTAAATGTTCGCGACGATGACGCCGACGCTCAGCGCTAGTAAGTGGACTGGAACTTTTTTCTCGTGAATGGGACTACTCGGCGGCTTCTTCTTCCGCAGGCTCGGGCTGGCCAGCTTCCTTGCGCGCGTGCTCGAACAGGAAGTTCAGCGTCTTATTGCTGCGAATCTGATAGGCGATGCGGCTGAGGATGCCGTCTTTTTGGAGCTTCTTGCGAACCGCCGCCACCGGCTCGCGCTGCTGCTTGGCGATCTTTTGCACCTCGGCGTCCACTTCGTCGTTGGTGGGCGCAATGGCCTCGCGCTCGGCGATCTTGTCGACCAATAGAGAGGCTTTCACATCATGCAAGGCCTTGGGACGCTGCGCTTCCTTCAGCTTCGCCCAATCGATCTTCAACTTGGCCGGATCGATGCCCCGCTCCGCCAATTCCCGAAATTGATTCTCGAGCTGCGATTCGATCTGGCGCTCGATGTACGCTTCCGGTACCGGAAATTCGTGCGTCTCAATGAGCTTGTCAATGAGCTCGTCTTTCGCTTTTTGCTGCGCGGCGTATTCGCGTTCGTGAAAGATGGCCTTGCGTACGGCTTCGCGCAAATCGTTCAGCGTCTGGTAGTCGCCCAAATCTTGCGCGAATTCGTCGTTGAGCTCGGGCAGCTCCTTGGTACGGATGGTGGTCAGCTTCGCACGGAAACGCACCGTCTTGCCTGCCAGCCGCTCTTGGCCGAAATCTTCGGGATACGTAACCTCGAACTCTTTCTCTTCCCCCGGCGACATGCCCCGCAGAGCTTCCGAGAATCCCGGCATCGTATCGGGATCGCCCACGTGCAGCACTATCTCGTCCTGATGGATCGGCTGATCGACGCCAGACAGGCTGTCAAGCGTAACCACGGCGTGGTCGCCGTCCACTATGGCGCGGGGTTCGGCGTTCACGAACTGCGCCTTCTGTTCGCGAATCTCTCCCAGGCGCTTGGCGATGTCCTCGTCGCTGACCTGCGGCTCCGAGTAGTGAATCGTTACGCCGCGGTAATCCTTCAACTCGATCTCCGGCGCCACTTCGAATTCGGCTTTGAAGCGCAGCGGCTCGCCGGCGTGGAAGTGCACGTCCTTCACGTTCGGACGGCCTACCACCTCAAGGTGTTCTTCTTCCACCTTCTGTTTGAAATATTTCGGGAGCAGGTTCTCGAGAACGTCTTCGCGAACTTGCTTTGAAAACTTGGTGCGGATCAGGCTGGCTGGAGCTTTGCCGGGACGGAAGCCCGGCAGCTTGGCCTTCTGTTGGATATCGGCGACCACGCGATCGGTTTCGCGATCGATCTCGTCCACAGGGACGGTTATTTCGAGTTCGTGCTTGCAGCCTTCGACTAGCATGTAGGAGTGAAAACGCGGGACCTGTTGGGGCCCAGACTTTAGTATAAGCCGGGCCCCTGTGGAGGGAAAACTACTTACTTAGCGGCGGCGGCGAGTTTCGCGCCTTCCTTGAGAGCTTCGGCCTTGTCGGTCGCTTCCCAAGTGAAGGTTTCTTCCGTGCGGCCGAAGTGGCCATAAAACGACGTCTTGCGATAGATCGGGCGGCGCAGCTTCAGGGTCTCGATCATGCCCTTCGGCGTGAGAATGAAGTTCTGGCGAACCAGCTCCACCAGGCGCTCCTGGTCCACCTTGCCGGTTCCAAAGGTATCCACCATCACCGACACCGGCTCGGCCACGCCGATCGCGTACGCGAGCTGCACTTCGCAGCGCGACGCCAGACCCGACGCGACGATGTTCTTCGCAACGTAGCGCGCCATGTAGCAAGCCGAACGGTCCACCTTCGTCGGATCCTTGCCCGAGAAAGCGCCGCCGCCATGCCGGCCCATGCCGCCGTAGGTGTCTACAATGATCTTGCGGCCCGTCAGGCCGGTGTCGCCGTGAGGGCCACCGATGACGAAACGGCCGGTTGGATTCACGTGATACTTGGTGTGCGAATCCACCAGATTCCCGCCAACCACCGGATCGATGATGTACTTCTTCACATCGGCGCGCAATTGCTCGGTGGTTACATCGTCGTCATGCTGGGTGGAGAGAACCACGGCATCGATGCGAACCGGTTTGTTGCCGACGTACTCGACCGACACCTGGCTCTTTGCGTCCGGACGCAGATAAGTGAGCTTGCCCGTCCGGCGGATCTCGCTCTGCTGGCGAACCAGCTTGTGCGAAAGCATGATCGGGAGGGGCATCAACTCGGGCGTTTCGTCGGTCGCAAAACCGAACATGAGACCCTGATCGCCAGCGCCGCCCGTGTCCACGCCCATGGCGATGTCGGGCGATTGCGTCTGTATCGCATTCAAGATGCCGCAGGTCTTGGCATCGAAGCCCATCTTGGCGTCCGTGAAGCCGATATCCGCGATCACTTCGCGCGCCAGCTTGGGAACGTCAAGGATTGCCTTGGTGGTGATTTCGCCCGCCACCACGCAAATTCCCGTGGTTACCAGCGTTTCGCAAGCCACCCGGCTCATTGGATCCACCGCCAACGCGGCGTCCAGCACCGCATCGGAGATCTGATCGGCCATCTTATCGGGATGGCCCTCGCTAACCGATTCTGAAGTAAAAATATGCCGCATCTTCTCTGACACCGAAATAAGCCTCCTCAGTTCTTCTACCTAAAATGTTGGAAGGTCGAGATTTTCCGACCAGGAACCAAGAGGAAGTCTACCGCTTTTGAAGGATCTCGGTCAATGAACCGAGGCTCCATTACTAAACGCCCCTTCGTGCTTTTGGTTCTAGTCCCTCATTGTAATGGCGCGCTGCATGCAATGCAAATCAGCCATCTCGATGGACGGTATCAGGGTCGAACGCGGCCAGGCAAACCGCGATATATTCGGCGCCTTCCGGACCCGGCGTGCTGTATCGAACCCATTCGCCCCGCAGAGCGATGATCGCCTGCCCGGCTTTCACTTCCAGCGTGCCGCCCTTCGATTCCACTCGCAGCAATCCCTTCAAAACCACGGTGTACTCGTCGAACTCGGGCTTCTGTCCGGGCTCGCTCCAACCGGGAGGGCTGTGCATGTGGGCGATGCTGACAGCTGTGTCCTTCGTGTTTACTCGGCCGATGTACTCGTCGATTTGCTTATTGCCGGGGACAGGAATGCGCGCCGGGCTAGGGATGAGTCGAGGCATGACTATCTCGATAGTTGAAGTTAATGATCGCGATCGGTGACCAGCTCGGTTAGCGCTGACATGGCCCGCTGGTTCGGTGAATCGGGAAACTCGCTTATGATGGCGCGCGCGCGTTCGGTGAAGGATTGCGCTCGCTCGCGCACGCGATCGAACCCATGGCGTTGCTGGATCATGCGGAGGATCTGCTGGAACGGGGCGTTGTCGTAATTCCCGTCTTTGAGCACCGTGGCTACCAGTTGGCGCTCGGCCGGCGTAGCCTCTTCCAACGCGTAGATCAGCGGCAGCGTGACTTTGCCCTCGCGCAGATCGCTGCCCACCGGCTTGCCGAGCACCTTCTCGTGCGAGGTGAAGTCCAGCATGTCATCCACGAGTTGAAAGGCGATCCCGAGGTTCCAGGCGAATTCGCCCAGCCGCGTCTCAGTGGTTTCGTTGGCGCCCCCCATCATTGATCCGAGCCGCGCGCACGCGGAAAACAAGCTGGCAGTCTTGCGATCCACCAATTCCATATAGTCGGCTTCGGAAACGTCGATCTTGCCGATGCGCTCCAGTTGCAACAGTTCGCCTTCCACCATCATCTGAGTGAGGGCGATCAGCAAATCCAACACGTGAAAATTGCGCTCGCGCAGCGCTACTTGAAAAGCTTGCATGTATAGCCAGTCGCCCGCCAGCACGCAAGTGTGATTGCCCCAGATGGCATTCGATGACGGCCGTCCACGCCGCGTTTTGGCGATGTCGATGACATCGTCATGCACCAAGGTTGCCGCGTGGATCATTTCCACCACAGCGGCCATGCGAATGGTCCCGTCGCTGACTCCGCCGACAAGCTGCGAGGCCAGCAGCACTAGAATAGGCCGTAGCCGTTTGCCGCCGCCGTCTTGTAGGTACCGCGAAATGGTGGTGACCGCGTCGACACTGGCCACCGATTCCAGGCTGATCTCGCGCTCCACCCGCTCGAGATCCTTCTTCACCAGTTCGAAGATCTCCCGCGCGGTTAAAGTTTGGCCAAGCCTGCCGAGTCCCATGGGGAATGTCTCAGTTTAGCAGCAGCAGCCTGCGGAAGTTTTCGGTCGTTGCATTGCAAAGTTCTTCGTAGGATTCCCCGCGCAGTTCGGCCAGCTTCCGCGCGGTGTGGACAATCAGCGCCGGCTCGTTGCGCTTGCCGCGTTTCGGCACGGGCGCGAGATAGGGCGCGTCCGTTTCAATTAAGATCCGATCGCGCGGCACGGACTTCGCCGCTTCTTGAACCGCGAGCGCTTTGGGGAACGTCACGATGCCGCCGAAGCTCAGATAGAATCCCAAGTCGAGCGCGCGGCGCGCTTCCCCGGGACCTCCCGAAAAACAATGCATGATGCCGCCGATCCCGTGCGGCGCCCAATGTTGCTCGATCAGAGCCAGCGTGTCGTCCCAAGCCTCGCGCGTGTGGATAACGATCGGCTTCTTCGCTCGAGCCGCGATCTCCATTTGCTGGATGAACGCCGACTTCTGGACCTCGCGCGGCGAGAAATCGTAATGATAGTCGAGACCGATTTCACCGACCGCCAGCACCTTCGGATGCGCGAGCAGATCGGCCAGCCGCTTGAAATCGTCTGGCAGTCGCCTTGGCGGCGTCATGCGGATGAATACCAACAGTCGCGTAAAAGGCCGGGTATTTCTCTGCCAGCCGGAGACCCGCCTCAAGATCTGGCGGACCATCGCCAGTTCCGATCGCCAGCATATGTCTCGACGCCGGCTGCGATTGCGCGCTCGATCACCGCCTCGCGATCTTCATTGAACTCCGCACTGTCTAGATGGCAGTGGGAGTCGATCAGACTCACTTCAAGCCGGGCTCCGACGGGCACATCTTCGAGGAAGCTAGCTAGCACCGGCTGGCCGCCTTCCAGCGACGCCGCTACGATCATGCCGTTCGATTCGATACCGCGCAGCTTGCGGGGCGCGAGATTCGCCACGATCACTACCTTGCGGCCGAGCATCGCTTCGGGCGGGTACGATTCCGCGATTCCAGCGACGATCGTTCGTGGCGCGGCTTCGCCGATGTCCACCTTCATGTGCAAGAAGCTTGTCGGCGCCCTTCACTCGCTCGGCCGAAACCACTTGGCCGACGCGCAAGTCCACTTTCACGAAATCGTCGATGGAGATCTTGGCGGCCTCGGCGTCGCAGTCTCGGGCGCCGCGGCGGACTCGCGGCCGCTTTGGCGGCACCGAATAACTCCGCCTGCCGCGCCTTCTCCTGCACTTCGAGATTCTCCATCTTGACGATGGCGCTCGCGTCCAGGCGAGGGAAGACAGCGGCAACCGAGCCGATCTTCTGCCCGGCCTGCAATTTACCCCAGTGCAGATCCGCGAATGTAACCGATTCAATGGGCGCGTCCATTCCGAGCTGGATCCAAATGTTGCGAGCCGAGTTCGGCATCACCGGATAGGTCCACGCGCAGAGAATCCGCAGTGCTTCGGCGGCGCTATACAAGACCTCGTCCAGCGTTTTTTGGGCGAATTCTGAATTGTCCTTGCCGAGTTTCCAGGGCGCGCGCTCCACAATGAATTTGTCGATGACCGAAATGAAGCTCCACAGCGTTTCCAGGCCTCGCGAAAAATTAAACTCGCAGAACGCGTCCATGGTCAATTCAGTGGTCCTGCGCGCGGCTTCGGCAATCTCGGGCGATCCCGGCGAGTCCGGAATCACGCCGTTTGCGATACTGCTGGATCATCGTCAGCGTCCGGCTGGCCAGATTGCCGAGCCCATTCGCCAGGTCCGCGTTGTAGCGCTGGATCAAGGCATCGTAGCTGAAACTTCCATCTTGGCCAAAGGTGATCTCGCGCAGCAGGAAATAGCGCAAGCGCATCGGCGCCCACGACGTCAGCGATCGGCCCGGGCCGCACTACATTGCCGCGCGACTTGCTCATTTTATTTTCTTCGTGCAGGATCCAGCCGTGCGCAAAGACCTGCTTTGGGCAGCGGCAGATCGGCGGCCATAAGGAACGCCGGCCAGTAGACGGCGTGGAATCGCAGGATGTCCTTGCCGATGAGGTGCAGATCGGCGGGCCACAGATCCTGTCGTCCTTCACCGCGCTCATGTACGAGATGAGCGCATCGAACCAAACGTAGAAGACGTGGTGGCCTTCCACCGGCGCGCGGAATGCCCCACTGCATGCTGGTGCGCGTGATGGAAAGATCATTCAAGCCTTTCTCCACGAAGGCGATCATTTCGTTGCGGCGATGATCCGGCTTGACGAAGGCGGGGTTCTTTTCGTAAAGCTCGAGCAACGGCTTCTGAAACGCGGAGAGCTTGAAGAAGTAGTTCTCTTCGGTGACGGTCTCGGTGGGGTTACCGCAGTTGGGGCAAGGATCGCCGGGATTCACGTCGTTGACGTAGGCTTCATCGCTGACGCAGTACGCGCCGGTATATGAACCCTTGTAGATGTAGCCGTTCTTTTCGCAGCGCTCGAACAGCCAGCGAACGGTCTCGTGATGCTTGGGGTCGGAGGTGCGGATGAAATGGTCATAATCGATACCGAGCTTGGCCCACTGGCTGATGAATTCGGCCGCCATCTTGGTGGTGTACGCCAGCGGATTGACGCCCGCGATTTGCGCGGCGCGCTCCACTTTCAGACTATGCTCGTCGGACCCCGTGGTGAGCACCACCGGATCGTAGCCCTCCATTTTCTTGAAGCGCTTAATCAGATCCGCGACAAACGTGGAGTAGGCGGTGCCCAGATGCGGTGCCGCGTTGACGTAATAGATCGGAGTGGTCAGGTAATATTTCATCGAGAGTTCTTTAGATATGCGAGATTCGCTTCGGTCAGGATCTGTTTGAGCGGAAGTCCCGTTTTTCGCGCGAGGTCACGGCAGTCGTCATACTCAGGTGCGAACGAGCCGTCTTCAGAGATCTTGACGCGGACACTGCCGTGCTGTGTCTCAACGTTCATCATGCTTCGACTCTTAACGCGACGTTCGGCCGGGTAGATCCGCAACCCGAGCGTGGACGTTTCCTCGAAGATCATGCGGGCCAGCGTCTCGCGGTCTTCCGGGCGCGCGATCACGCGCAGCAGCGTGCCGGGCCGGCTCTTCTTCATCAGCACGGACGAGAGCGTCACGTCGAGCGCGCCGGTTTCGAGCAATCGTTCCATGGCATAGCCGAGTACTTGCGGGCTGGAATCGTCGATGTTGGCTTCGAGCACCGTCACCGTGGTGGATTCTTCCGCGCCGCTGGTCTCGCCAATCAGCACACGCAGCACGTTGGCGTGCTCGGGGAAATCGTAGTCGCCTGCGCCGTACCCGCTCGCGATCAGACGCATTGGAGGCGGCGGGCCAAACTCTGCCGCGAGCGTGGTGGCTATCGCCGCGCCCGTTGGAGTGGTCAATTCGAGGCTCGGGCCTCGGGCATAAATTGGTTTTCCAGTGAGCAGTTCGGAAGTGGCCGGAGCAGGCACCGGCAGCACGCCGTGCTCGGTCTTGACGGTCCCGCTACCGACATTCACCGCCGAGCTGTACACCGCGCCGATATCGAGCAGGTCCAAACCGATGCAAGCACCAACGATGTCGCAGATGGAATCCACCGCGCCCACTTCGTGAAAATGGACCTTCTCGATGGAAATATCGTGGACCTTGGCTTCCGCCTCACCCAAACGCTGAAACACCGCCGAGGCGTTCTGTTTGGCCCGCGCGGAGATGCCGGATTTCGCGATGATTTCGAGGATGTGCTTCAAATGCCGATGGCCCTTGGCATCGCCGCCAAGCACGCGAAACTTCGACGCCGCGATGCCGCGCCGCTTGGTTTTCTCCACTTCAAACTTAGCGCCCGTGCCGAGTTCTTCGAGCGCCCGCCCAAGTCGACTGCCGTCGGCGCCGGCGTCGATCAGCGCGCCCACCGTCATATCTCCGCTGATTCCGGAGAACGCGTCTAGGTAACAAATCTTCATGCGATCAATTGCGGTAACAGCTCGCCGGACGGCCCTTGCAGGAATTCGTCGATCGAATCCGAGAGACCGGTTTCCGCGATGTTGATTTCGACCACTCGCGCGCCCGAGGATTTCGCGATCGGCGCCAAGCCCGCCGCCGGGTACACCACCGCTGACGTTCCGATCAGAAGAAACAGGTCGGCCTGTCGCGCGGCCTTTTCGGCTTCCTGCCAGATCTTCGAGGGCAGTGCTTCGCCGAACCACACAACGCCAGGACGCAGCATGCCGCCACATTCGCACCGTGGCGGAATTTCGGGAAGCGGCGTTCGACGGTCTTCGCGTTCGCGCTCGCACTCCAGGCATCGCAGCATCCAGATGCTCCCATGCAAGCGAAGAACGTTGCGGCTGCCGGCCAACTCATGCAAGCCGTCCACATTCTGCGTGATCAGGGTAAACTTCGCCGCGCGCGTCTCCGCCGCCGCTAGCGCATAGTGCCCGGGGTTGGGCTTCGCTTCAGCGATCAGCGAACGCCGCCAGTCGTACCATTCCCAAACCAGCTTGGGATCGCGCGCGAACGCGCCGGGCGTTGCCAGTTCTTCGGCGCGATACTGTTTCCACAATCCGTTATTACCTCGAAACGTGGGCACACCGCTCTCGGCCGATACTCCCGCGCCCGTGAGCACGGCGATCGAAGATGCGTCGCGCAACCATTCGCGAACCGCGTGCATTAATTTCAGAGTAGCAGCCGGTTCATAGTAACAGCGAAGCCACGAGATCCCCCGCCGCCATCGCGCGGGCGCGAGCCACGCCCGTTCCTGCCCAGAGGGAAAGATAATCCGCGAAGCCTTGCTGCGCCGCGGCGGTACGCATGGGCCGCGTGAGGGCGTTTTGCAACGGATAGGGCAGAATTAGATTTTGTCGGCCGTCAACTTGTTCGGTAAAGGCGTTGCGGAGACCGCGCGCAGGCCTTCCGGAGAACGCTCGCGTGACAACCGTCGTGTCTTCCTTAGCCGCAAGAATGGTCCGTTTGTAGGCTTCGGAAGCGCCCGATTCGGGGCACGCGAGAAACGCCGTACCGAGCTGCGCTGCCGATGCACCCGCTTGTATCGCCGACACGATATCGCGGCTGTCCATTAAGCCGCCGGTTGCTATCACAGGAACGGTCACGACAGCGGCCGAGGCGCGAACCAGATCGAGCGTCGGCACCATCGAGGATTCAAATGAGTCTAAAAATGTTCCTCGATGCGCACCTGCTTCGGCTCCCTGCGCGACAACCGCGTCCACGCCTGCTTGTTCCAACTGACGCGCCTCGTCTAGCGTGGTCGCCGTGCCGAGAATCATGATCCCGCGCGCTTTGAGACGCGCCATCGCGTCACGATCCGGGATGCCAAATGTGAAGCTGAAGATCGGCGGTCGCGCGTCGAGCACGGCTTCGAGTTGCGCAGGGAACGGATCGGGCACTGGCGTTGGCGCGGCCGGCGGCGCTATCCCGAGTTTCTCGTGCACTTCGGCCAGCAGTTCGAGCATCGGCCGGGCGTCAAAGTCTTGGTGAGTGCTCCAGCCGCCCGCGAAAAGATTCACGTTGAATGGCCGCGACGAAAGCGCCCGAACGCGCCGGATCGCATCGGTGATTTGATCAGGCGTCAGATAGGCAGCGCCGAGCGAGCCGAGACCGCCCGCATTTGAAACCGCTGCTACCAATTCGGGCGTTGACGGTCCGCCGCCCATGGGGCCCTGAACGATGGGATTCTCGATGCCGAGAATCTTCAGGAATTCGTTATCGCGCATTTCTTGTCAGGGATTCCCGCGCTGCCAACACCGTCCGGTAAGCTTCCTCCGGATCGTGATTCAGCGCCGTCAGGTGTCCCATCTTGCGGCCAGGCCGAGGCTCCAGCTTCCCGTACAAATGCAGCTTCACGCCTGGAAACGCGCAGGCCGCGCGCCAATCCGGCTCACCATTGGCCCATAGATCACCCAACAGATTCGCCATCGCCGCCGGCCGATGCATGTCCGTGGAACCGAGCGGTAGCCCGCACACCGCGCGCAATTGCTGCTCAAACTGGCTGGTGACATGCGCGTCCACTGTCAGATGTCCGGAGTTGTGCGGCCGTGGCGCCAGTTCGTTGATGAGGAGCGCACCGTCACGCGTCACAAAGAACTCGACGCACAGCACGCCCACCACCCCCAGCTTTTCGAGAACACAGCGTGCCAACTCCACGGCTTCCCTAGCGATCTTCGGCGACACGCGCGCCGGGGCAACCGACACATCCAAAATATGCCGGCTATGCTGATTCTCAATCGCACCGTAGTGCACGAACTGTCCATCCTCGCCGCGCGCCGCCACCACCGAAATTTCGCAATCGAAATCGATGAACGCTTCGAGCACCGCCTCCTGCTTGCCGATCGCGCTCCAGGCCTCGGCGGTGCGATCCGGCGCCGCAACTCGAAACTGGCCCTTGCCGTCGTAACCAAACTCGGCGGTTTTGAGCACTGCTGGATGACCAAGCTCAGCGATCGCGCGATCCAAGTCCTCGAGCGAACGCACCTCGCGATACGGAGTCGTCGGCAAACCGGCATTTGTCAGGAACGATTTCTCGCGGATGCGCTGCTGCGTGGTGTGCAGGACCGATCCGCTGGGACGAACCGGAGCGCAACGGGTGGCTGCCTCGGCAGTTGGCGCTGGAACATTTTCAAACTCGAACGTCACCACGCTGACATGACGCGCGAAATCGGAAACTGCGTCCAGATCGTCATAGGGCGCCATTACTTCCACGTCGGCGACTTGCCCAGTCGGAGTATCTTGATCCGGCGAAAATGTGTGGACGCGATACCCCATGCGCCGCGCCGCAATGGCGAACATTCGCCCCAGCTGTCCGCTTCCCAGGACGCCGATCGCGGCTCCCGGGAGAATTGCTTTGGTCACGCCAACTCTTCCGAGCGAACCGTCGCGGCCTGTTCCTCACGAAACACGCGCAGCTTTTCGCGCAGCGCCGGATCGTGATTCGCCAGGATCGCGACCGCAAGCAGCGCCGCGTTCTGCGCCCCGGCCTTCCCGATGGCCAACGTGCCGACCGGAATTCCGCCCGGCATTTGAACAATCGATAACAACGAATCGAGACCCTTCAGCGCATGGCTTTCCACCGGCACTCCCAACACGGGCAGCAGCGTATTGGCCGCCACCATTCCTGGAAGATGGGCCGCGCCGCCGGCGCCGGCGATGATCACCTGAAGCCCGCGCGCCTGGGCGCTGGATGCATACTCGACCATCCAGCCCGGCGTGCGATGTGCCGACACCACTTTCGCCTCGTGCGCGACGCCGAAGCGCGCCAACGTCTCGGCCGCCCCCCGCATCGTTTCCCAATCGGACTTGCTGCCCATGATGACGCCGACCCGTGGCTGCGACACCTCATTTGACATGGTTGCGAACCCACCAAAATACCATGCGGAAGCGGGCTGCGCGGATCAAAGGTCGGCTCGCGGGAAGGAATCGACTGCGCGCTCACGGAGAGATGCTGTTATTTCGCCTGTGCCAGCAGGTTGCGCAGCGCCGTCTCTATTTCTGCCGAAGGCTTTTTGGACAAAGCGGTCTGGACCTGATCCCTGGCGGCTGAATGATTGCCGCTGTCAACTAGCGCCACTGCATAGTGATAGCGGTATGTCGCGTCGTCGGGATGCTCCCTGATCAGCATCGCCAGAATATCAATCGCAGCTGCCTCGTGGTGCTGCTTGATTTCCACCCATGCCAGGGTGTCCTGCAACTGCGGATACTTGGGCGCCTTCCGAATCGCGGTGCTTATCATTTGCTGTGCCTCACTGAGGTTGCCGCCGGTCTCGGTCAGCAAAAATGCTAGATTGTTCAGCAACAGCGGATCGTCCGGGGTTTTCGCCAACGCCTTTCGATAGCTCGCCAGCGCCTCCGCTTTCTTGCCCATTTGATCTTGCACGTTTCCAATGGCCGTATCCAAGCCCTTGCCATCCGGCGCCAGCTGCTGCGCGCGTTCCAGCGCCTGCAATGTCTCCGGGAGATGACCCTGTTTCCTTTGTAGCTGGGCGATCTGGATCTGCACCTCCGCCGATTTCGGGTGCTGCGCGGCCAGCTTCTGTAGCTCCGCCAGCGCCAAGTCCGGCTTACCCGCGGCTTCCTCGGTGGCCACCAGCAGCGCCGCTTTTCCGGTTGAGTCCGGAGCCTTCTGGGCCTCGGCCTGCATTAACTCCATCGCGCGATCCGGCTGATGCTCGGCCTCATAGGTGTTCACCAAGCCGGCCAGCGGCTGAAGGTCCTGCGAGCCCTCTTTATAAAGCTTGCGGAAATAGTCCTCGGCCTGGGAATAATGGCCTTGGCCGAGCGCGATGATCCCAAGCTGCATCTCCACCTGCGGCGAGTCTTTGGTATCGGTCGCCAGCCGTTCCGCTTCCGACTTGGCTTGCGTATAAGAATGCGTTCCCGTAAGGGCAATCACTCGAAACAAACGTGCGGTAGGATCGTTTGGACGCAGCGCCAAAGCCGTGTCGGCGCGCTGCAGCACGGCCGGATAGTTCTTTCGCATGAGTTCCAGGCGAGCCAACGCCATTTGCGCGCCCGGTGATCGCGGATCTGCCTTCGCCGCTTCTTGGAAATACTTAAGGGCCTGTTCCGGATTGCCTTTCTTCAGAAGAGCTTCGCCGGCCAACATCTGCAATCTCGCGTTGGCGGGAGTTTCCTTCGCCAAGTCGCCCGCCAGGGTCGCCGCAGTGGTCAGATTCTGTGCTCCGCCCAGCTGATCCAGCAACTGAACCTTGAGACCGCGAGCGAACAGATTCTTCGGATCCTTCGCAAGGATTTCGTCAGCTTTCTTGAGAGCTTCTTCGCGCCGCCCCAATTCGGAGAGCACGTTCGCCACGCGCTCTTGGTAGACCTGCCGACGCTCGCGATCCTTGGACTCGCCGCGCCGATAATCCTCCAGCGCTTTCTCTTGGTTACGCGTCCTTTCATGGAATTCTCCCACCAACAAATCCGCTTGTGGAAAGTCCGCCGGCCGGTCCATCAAGGTTTTCAGGATCTGCTCGGATTGATCGGGCTTCTTGCTGCCATAGTAGAAAGCAGCCAGTCGGAGAATCGGGCCAGAGTCCTTCGGATTATTTGCCACCCACAACTTCAACAGCGCCTCGGCCTTGTCCCCGTTTTGTAGAGCGCGATAGTAGGCGTAAAGCGTCTCGTACGCGGCGGCGAATTGTGGATGACGCTGCACCGCATCGCGTGCCGTCCGCTCCCCTTCTTCCGGCTGATTATCGCGGAATAGCGCTTGCGCCAGGCCTACTGCCGCCTCGCTATTATCCAGCGCTAGCGCCAACGATTTGCGAAACGATTCCACCGCGATCCCCGGATGGTTATCGGCAAGGGCCAGCACGCCTTTCACGCGAAGCCCTTCCGCAAGGTTGCCGCCTGGCGCCGTCAGCTGATCCGCCAGCGTCTGCGCCTGTTTGTACAGTGCCGGCGGATGTTTGGGATCGCGCGTGTAAACAGCCATGCAGAGATTGGCCAAATCAACTTTTGCAGAATTGTTTTTTGGATCGAACGTTACCGCGTTGCTGAGCGCTTGGTATGCTTCATTTATCTTGCCCTGCTTCAGAAGCGTGAACCCCAGTTTGTAATATGCTTCACCAGAAGTCGGAGTCTTCTTAATGGCGTTCCGATAATTTAGAACCGCGTCATCGTATTTCTTGGCCGCGAGTAGCTCGTTCCCGCGATCTATATATTGACGCGCGCTCTTCCCGCAGCCGAAAAGACTAAGGGCGCCGAGCACCAATGTCGCTACCCATAGACTCTTGCCAATCCGTTGACTCTGGTACGCCGTAAGCATAGAACACGAAGCCACTAAACCCCTACGGTAACATGACGCGAATATTATCACTCTAGCCTTTGATCGGATGAATTGGGCCCTGCCGTTAGCGATAATCACTATGCGTAACATTTGCAATTCACAGCTGAGCGGTAACGTAGTATCTTCCGAAGGGGATTCGGGGGTCCCCCTTGACCTCCGGTCGTCCCCCAGACGAGGTAAGTCTCTGCGCCTGAGCGATTTCGAGTCCAACGGCCCTTGCCGTGCCGAAGATTGGAACTAAAACTGCCCGCCTAAAGGCGGGTGAGGGAGCCTCCATGCTGATCCTGCTAATTCTTTTAATCATCCTGCTGATCGGGGCGACCCCGGCATGGCCATACAGCCGAAGCTGGGGCTACTACCCTAGCGGTGTACTCGGAACCATTCTGGTAATCTTCTTGGTCCTACTGTTACTAGGGCAAGTCACGCTGTAAAAGCAGCGCCGCCACCGAGGCGAAACCCCGTGCCTCTCCGGTCGTCTAACTTGCGGATTTCTAATTTCCACGGGGTTCTTCTGGAGCCACGCACTCCGTGCTACTCTGCCCCGCATGCCCTATCAGCCAATTGAGGACTACGGAATTATCGGTAATCTCCGCACTGCTGCCTTGGTCGCGAAGAATGGTTCCATTGATTGGTTCTGTTTCCCGCATTTCGATTCGCCGAGCGTATTCGGCGGGATCCTTGATGACAACAAAGGTGGCTATTTCCGCATATCACCAATAACCGAAGAGATCTCACGCAAACAAGTGTATGTCCCCGATACCAATATCCTGATCACTCGCTTCCTGGCCGCGGATGGGGTCGGCGAGATCATCGATTGCATGCCTCTGAGCTTATCCAACGATGTTCCGCCTTTCCTGGGTTTGATCCGCCGCGTCAGGGTGGTCCGCGGCGCTATGAAGTTCAGATTGGAATGTGTTCCCGCGTTCAATTACGGACGCGATACGCATAGCACGGAAATCATCGCGGAAGGGGCCCGCTTCAACTCGTCTGGAATACGGTTTGCACTAGACTCCTCGGTTCCCCTGGCGCAGTTCGGGGCTGGGGTCGGCGCTGAATTCTCGCTCGACGAAGGACAAAGCCAAGGCTTCCAATTCCGCCAATTGAATCCGAACGAGAACGAACCAATCGGCTGTTCGGAGCAATCCACCGAAGAGCTGATTCGCGAGACTATGCTGTATTGGCATCGGTGGATTTCCAAGTGCAACTATCGCGGACGCTGGCGCGAGACTGTCCACCGCTCGGCGCTGGCGCTGAAGCTGCTGACCTTTCAACCAACCGGAGCCATCGTCGCCGCGGCCACTTGCAGCCTGCCCGAAAGCCTCGGCGGACCGCGTAATTGGGACTACCGCTACACCTGGATCCGCGATGCCGCCTTTACGGTCTACAGCCTTCTTCGCATTGGATTTCTAGAGGAAGCCACGCAGTTCGTTTCGTTTCTGGATGCCCGCTGCCATGAGATGGAGCCCGATGGCGCACTGCAGACCGTGTACGGAATCGACGGCCGTCACGAGTTGCCCGAGTTTACTCTCGATCACTGGGAGGGATACAAGGGATCCAGTCCCGTCCGTGTCGGAAACGCAGCCTCGCAGCAACTTCAACTCGATATCTACGGCGAGTTGATGGATTCGCTCTACCTCTATAACAAATATGCAACCCCTATTTCTTACGAGCTCTGGGCTTATCTGCGCCGGCTCACCAATTGGGTTTGTAAGCACTGGCAGGAAAAAGACGAAGCCATCTGGGAGGTGCGCGGCGGGCGGCGGGACTTCGTTTATTCGAAGATGATGTGCTGGGTGGCTGTGGATCGCGCCTTGCGTCTGGCAGGCAAGCGCTCGTTCCCCGCCGATTGGGCGGCCTGGACTGAGACACGCGACCAAATGTATGAAACCATCATGCAGCGCGGATGGAATCAACAGCGGGGAGCATTTGTTCAGCAATTGGATGGAGATGCTCTGGATGCTTCAACCCTAATGATGCCACTGGTCTTCTTCGTCTCTCCCACCGATCCACGCATGCTCCAGACCATGGACGCGATCAATCGCAGTCCGCGCGACGGCGGCCTGGTGTCTAACGGATTGGTCTATCGTTATGACGTCGAGAAGACTCCGGACGGATTGAAAGGTACCGAAGGAACTTTCAACATCTGCACGTTTTGGCTGGTTGAGGCGTTGACACGTGCCAGCCATGCCGATCCCAAGAGATTGCGCCAGGCTCGTTACCTATTTGAACAGATACTCGGTTACTCCAACCATTTGGGACTCTATGCGGAGCAGATCGGCCATCAGGGCCAAGCTCTCGGCAACTTTCCGCAAGCATTCACGCATCTTGCGCTGATCAGCGCTGCATTTAACCTAGACCGTTATCTGGATGGGCTGGAGAAAACTTCTCCAGTTAACTAACCCCGGCGCTCAAACAAAATTGAAAACGCTTCGGCGCGAATCGATCTAACAAGCGGAGTTCTATAACTCCGAATTCAAATCGAAGGAGAGCAATTATGAAGATCGAAAACATGGAAGAACTTTTCGTGCAACAAATTGAGGATTTGTACGATGCCGAGAAACGCCTGGTGAAGGCCCTGCCCAAAATGGCCGAAGCCAGCACGTCGTTAATGCTCAAGCAAGCTTTTGAATCGCACCTGCAACAGACCGAGGGCCATGTCAGCCGTTTAGAGACTATCTTCCGTCAGTTGAATAAGCCCGCCAAGGGCGAAACCTGTGACGCGATGAAGGGACTGGTGAGCGAAGGCGAGGACATGGTCAGCCACATCGACGAATCGCCCTTGCGCGATGCCGGCCTAATCGCTTCGGCCAACCGCGTGGAACACTACGAAATCGCGGCCTACGGATCGGCTCGCACATTCGCGCAAACGCTCGGCCTGAGCCAAGCCGCCGCTCTGCTGGAGCAAACCTTGCAGGAAGAAAAGGAAGCCGACCAGAAGCTAACCCAGTTGGCTCAGCACATGGTCAACGACGAAGCTCTTCGCAGCGGCGAAGTCGCGCACCGTTAGCACTGGAATCCGTGACGGGGAGGGCGCTAGGGTGCCCTCCGGCGGCCCGCACGTCGGATTCTTTCCGCCGGAGGCAATTGCCCCGCGGTTAGCGGTGGTATTCTCGCACTAGGTAGTGCAATGACTCTCCGGAATGCGTTGGGGCTGGGGCTGGCAATTTCGTTCGCGGCCGTTCTGTGGGGATTTCAGAAACCATTCCGCGTCTATCGTAGCCTGGAGCCCTACGACAATGTGGAGTTGCCGCCCGACTACCAGGACAAAACCGAATGGGTCTTCGCGCGCTTGATGTATCCTCAGCATCCGCACGCCCGTTTCGGACGATACTACGGATACGGCGCTGCCACCACTTGGCTTGAGGGCGGCACCAGTTGGTCGCAGGATTATCCCCGAGCTGACCGGCATTTTTCCCTGGCGCTCCGGCGATTAACTCGCATCCAAGTCCGCTCCGTCGAGCAACCCGTCAACCTGGATGATGGCGACGACGTTTTCAATTGGCCCTGGCTGAACGCGGGCGAAATGGGCGATTGGAAACTAACTCTCCCGCAGGTTGCCAAGCTGCGCGAGTATCTTCTGCGCGGTGGATTTCTCATGCTGGACGATTTCTGGGGGACCGAGGAGTGGGACCGCTTCTACGAAACCATGCGGCTGGTGTTTCCCGATCGGCCGGTGGTTGAAATCCCGGACGCCGATTCGATCTTTCACACGGTCTACGATCTTGACGACCGCTATCAAGTGCCCGGCCAATGGGCGATTCGCCGCGGCACCACCTATCGCAACGACGGCGCCACGGCTTACTGGCGCGGCATCCTCGACGACCAAGGTCGAGTGATGGTGGCGATGTCGTTCAATTCCGATATCGGCGACTCATGGGAGTGGGCCGACGACCCGGAGTACCCCGAAAAATACTCGGCCCTCGGCATTCGGATAGGCGTCAACTACGTCGTGTACTCAATGACCCACTAAAGCCTTTTCCCACCACCTACTCCCCGCCACCTACTGCCGCCCAATCACATCGGTGGCACTTCGCCCAACCACTGCGGATTTTGCGCCGTCGAATCGAAGGTCGGCGTGGTCTTGAACGGCTCGTACTTGCCGCCGATTGCATGAGGCTCTGTCCTCGCCAGCAGTTTTGTGATCTGATCGTTCGTAAACGGCTTGAAAGTCTGCACGGCCTCGATCGCTTGATCCAGGCGATCCATGGTCTCGCAGCCGGTGATTACCACCGCAGTCGGCAGAGTCAAAGCGTAGTGCAGGCACTCTAGCGCCGTTACGGCGCCGGACTTCAGAATGTTGCCGTCTCCCATCGGCTTCATTCCCAGTACTCCGATTCCTTGTTCAACGAGCCGGGGAAGCACATGGTGCGAGAAGCTGCGGAAATGCGCGTCCATCACATTCAACGGCATCTGGCAGGTATCGAAATGGAATTTGTGCTCCGCCGCGACTTCCAACATACGTAAGTGAACCAATGGATCCTTGTGGCCGGTAAACCCGATGAAGCGGATTTTGCCTGCCTTCTTCGCTTCCAGGAGCGCTTCCAGCGCGCCGCCGGCCGCGAAGAAACGGTCGGGATCCTCGAGCCGGATGTTCTCGTGGAATTGGATCAAATCCACGTGATCTGTTTGGAGACGCCCAAGCGACTCGTCGATCTGCTCGGCGGCTGCCTTCTTGGTCCGGCCATCAAACTTGGTCATCAGAAATATTCGATCGCGGTATCCTTCGCGCAAGGCCGTTCCCATGCGCCGCTCGCTTTCGCCCGCATTGTAATCCCATGAGTTGTCGAGGAACGTAATGCCGCGATCGATGGCGCTTCTAACGATCCGCACTGCCTCGTTGGGGTCTTCCCTTAGACCCAGATGGAATCCTCCGAGCCCGATAGCCGAAACCGTTTCACCCGTCCTGCCCAGCCTCCGATAGATCACGTCACCCCTCCCGCCCGTTAGACCAGAACGGAGAAGATCAGTTACCAATCCTCGTATTTAGCCATTTGTCCAGGGTTAGCGCAAGTTAAACTTCTTCATCTTGTAGCGCAAGGTGTCGCGAGTGATGCCGAGCAGCACCGCGGCGCGAGTTTGATTACCGCCCGACCTTCGGAGCGCCCGGCTCAAAAGGTTCTTCTCGGCCTCCTCCAAGCTGGTCTGAAAAGGCGCCTCGCTCTCCCCCACCGTGGCATACAGCGTCTCGGGGATGCCTGTGCCGTTCGAGCTAATCTGCAAACTCTCGCTTTGAATCCGGTCGGCGTCCTCCAGCACCATGGCGCGCTCCACCACATTGCGCAGCTCCCGCACGTTGCCCGGCCAGGCATGCGACAGCAGCAGCTTCCCGGCCGGATGCGAGATGCCCTGGATATCGCGTTTGAACTTGGTGTTGTAGAGCCGCACAAAATGCTCGGCCAGTGGCAGGATGTCCTCCTTGCGCTCCCGGAGCGCGGGCAGGGACACCTGAATCACATTCAGCCGATAGTACAGATCCAATCGGAATTTTCCTTCGTGAATCGCTTCTGTGAGCTTCCGGTTGGTGGCCGCCATCACCCGCACATCCACTTGAATGTCGCGCACGCCGCCCAGCCGCCGGAAGGTCTGCTCTTCCAAAACGCGCAGCAGCTTGGCCTGCACCGTCAGCGGCATTTCGCCGATCTCATCCAAAAAGATGGACCCGCCGGAAGCGATCTCCAGAATTCCCGCCTTGGCCGCGCGCGCATCCGTGAAGGCGCCTTTCTCATAGCCGAGCAACTCACTTTCCAGCAGCGTTTCCGGAATAGCGGCACAATTCAACGCGACAAAGGGTCCTTCATGGCGCCGGCCGTGGTAGTGCAGGAACTGCGCGAGGACGTCCTTCCCCGTTCCACTCTCTCCCTCCAGCAAAATGGTGGAAACTTCGCTTTGCGCGATGCGTCGTGCGAATTTGAGAACCTGCTTCATTACCGGCGAGGCGGCCACCATTTTGAAACCGCCCAGCCCCAGTCCCTGATCGTCCAAGGTGTCGTCCGACGAGCCGTCCAAGGTCTCCCGCGGATCCGCGGCGGGCTCTTCCTCGGCATGCCCTTCGACATGTTCGGCGCCTCGACCAAACACCAAAACGCCGCCCGCAACCGCCCCGCGATGATCTCGTATCGGAGCGATGCTTCCGCCGATAGCCCGCTTCTGGCCGCTACGCGAAACCAGCACCGCGTGGCCGGGCAGCTCGCTAAGCGTACCGCCGGAGAAAACCGGCGCCCAGGGGAGCACCAGCGGCCGTCCCGTTGCCGCTGACACCACCTGCAACACTTCGCTCACCGGACGCCCCAACGCCTCCCGCGTGGACCATCCCGTCCAAGTCTCCGCTGCCGGGTTGAACAATGTGATCGTTCCAGCCGAATCCGTCGAAATCACGCCCTCTGCGATAGCACGCAGAGTGGATGCCAGAAGCTCCTCCTTCCCGCGCAACTTCAGCTCTTCGCCGTGTTTGTGCAAAGCGATCTCGATGCTGGCGTGAAGCGCGGCTTCCTGAAAGGGTTTTGTAATATAGCCCAGCGGCTCAGCATCCTTGGCCCGCGACACCGTAGAGCTGTCGGCGTGCGCCGTCAAGTAGATCACTGGAATATTAAAGCGCTCCCGTAAAACGCGCGCCGTCTCGGTTCCGTCCATGCTTCCCTGAATGCGAACGTCCATCAGGGCCAGGTCCGGCGCGTTCTCTTCCGCTTGCGCAATGGCTTCCGCACCATTGGAAACCGAGGCCGTCACCGTATAGCCGAGGTCCGCCAGGGTCTCACGCAGATCCTCAGCCGTAATCCGCTCATCTTCAACGATCAAAATTCGTGCAGGCATGCTTGTTACCAATCCCATTCTTGGGGAATCAAATCGCACGATTACAGGTGGTTGTGGCCCCGCGGCGTGGTCTGGCTGGGGGTGTTACTTCCGGGGATTTTTCGGATCCGCCGATTCGATCTCGCGCGCTAGAAAGCGCCGAACCCTTTGCCAGCTCAACAGTGGCGGGTGCGATCAAACCGCGTGCTTTTAGTGTAGGTCATTTGTACGCCCACTTGTATCGCCGCACGCGCAGAATCACGGGATTCTAGCTCGAAAGTTGGTGTGACTGATGCGAATCAGTAGTATTATTACTAGTACAACTAAGTGAACATAAGTGACGGAGTTCGGTCTTCGGGGTTGGACCGGCTCAACGGAAGCGTGCGACCGAAACAAGGCGACACTTACATGAAATCGGCCCTAAGTCACAATGAAATCAAAATCCTAGACCGGCAAACAGCCACTCTGAGCTACCAACTATCCGAGATAGCAGATTCTCTGGAGTCGCGCCTCGGCGATAGTGAATTAGCGAGATCCGCTCGCAACGCACAGCAGGAGTTCGCGAAATTCGCCTTGCGCGTGCGCCGGTGTACTGTAATGGCGGAGACCATTCTGCCCGATTCCGGATCGCGATCGGCCTGACACAGGTAGCCGGCCCATCGCCTCTCGCTTCCGACATGCAAAACTGAAGCGATGGATCTTACGCTCGACGCCGAAGAGGTCCGTGTCCTTGGATCGCTTCTCGAAAAAGAGATCACTACTCCCGAATACTATCCGCTTTCGCTCAACGCCTTACTGAACGCTTGTAATCAGAAGTCGAATCGCGATCCGATCGTCCACTTTGACGAGGAAACGCTTGAGCGCGCCCTGTACACGCTGCGCGAAAAAGGTCTGCTCGTGAGCATCACCGGCGCAGGCAGCCGCGTCCCGAAGTATAGTCATCGCATTTCAGAAAAGTTAAACCTGGGCCGCCGCGAGCTCGCCATTCTCTGTGAATTGATGCTGCGCGGTCCCCAAACGCTCGGCGAGTTGCGCACGCGCGCCGAACGCATGCATCCATTCGGCGACCTTGCTGAGGTGGAATCGGTCCTCGACCACATGCCCGAGCTGGTCACCAAGCTTGCACGCCGCCCCGGTGAAAAAGAAGCCCGCTACGCGCATCTACTTTCCGGCGAACCGCCAGTTTTCGCGTCTTCGCCAGCGTCCGACATTACGCAATTCGAGCCTTCACCCCAACCAGGCCGCATTGGCGCTCTCGAAGCTGAAATCGCGCAATTGCGCGGTGAGCTTGACGACTTGAAACGGCAGTTCGCGGAATTCCAAAAGCAGTTCGAGTGAGGAAGGGCAGCCCGCGTCTTCACGACATGGCCGCCCATCCTCCAGGATCGGTCAGGCCGTGCGCCGCGCGAGAACGTGAACGCCGTGCCCGCAAGGCCGCCGGATCGGGATCAGGCGTTCTTCCAGGCAACTGGAAACGCCTTTCGCCGGTCCGTGGAAATACTCGTTGACCGGAAACAGCGCATAGGGCTGCAGTTCGCGAAACACCCGGCCCAGCTTCTGTTCAATCCGGTACACCGCGTGGAAAAAATTGCCGCGATCCATCTGCAACTTGTGGCAGCACAGCTTCCAATCCGCCCCCAGCAGAAAGTGATAGCGGAAAATGCGGTGTTCCAGTTCCGTGAGAGCCCGTTTGCTCACCAGGCAAAAATCGGCCGAATATTCCTCGTCCTTGCGTCCCCAGGTCCCTCTTCGTTCCTTGCCAGGCAACGGATCCAGCGTTACCCGGCTGAGGTACTTCTCGCGGCTGACACAGTCGCGAAAGCGATCAAAACATGCCCGGAAAATGGCTCGTAGCACGCAGTTGCACGGATGCGTCGCCTCACTTCGGCCGATTCGCAATCCTAAGCCCAGGCAGATGTTGCACGCCGGCGCGGCCAGCGCCAACGTTTCCGATCGTGTCCATTCCATTTCGTCCTCTTCCTTTTACATCCAAACTCGGAACAACCGAGTCGTAGGGTGATTTTTCAAGTCTTAAGGCCTTTTCGAGTCACGTCAACGCAAAAGGGCGCCTCGGCTACCGAGAAGGCCTACCCAAGCTAAGGAGAGAGTCTTACAAGACCTACGCGGTCATTTGTTTACCTGATTTGCCGGAAGCGAACACTTAGTATGTGTAGACTTCCAGACTCATGTCTTTATTCTTATTCCCACGTAGCCTATTTCAAACTGAATACGAGGAGACGCCAATTTGAACTACCAGGACGCGCAGCTTAAGTTGCTGGCGTACGTCCGGAGTCAAATTCGGAATGGCGAGTTGACGGAGAGAGGATTCGCCCGCCGGATTGGCATCTCGCAGTCCCATGTCCATAATGTGCTCAAAGGCGTCAGAAATCTCTCACCGAACATTTTCGATCTGCTATTAAATTACCTTCATTTGTCCCTGCTCGACCTGGTCCCCTCCGACGACCTGGAAGCCCATCTTCGCGGCCGTCGAGTGCCCAAACGCTACCACGAAGTCCCCTTCCTCGACCGCCCCATCGGTCCCGGAATGCCCTGGCCCGAAGGCCTGAACCGCCGCAAGAATTTCCCGCTGCCGTTCCCTTCTACTCACGCGCCCGCGAATCTGGCGATGGCCAGCCTGATCGCCGATCCTTCCATGCGATCCACGCTCGGTTCTTCCGATGTCGCTCTTCTGGATACTGCACCCAGTCGCCTGACCAATCTAACGCCGCAAGGTCTATTCGTAGTCGAGCGCGACACTGGAGCCGGCCGGGAAGCCGTTCTCCGCTATATTCGGCCGGGCGCGCACCGCTATTATTTGGCGACCGACGCGACTTTGGATACTCCCGCCGATTGGGAGCCTTTTCCGGCTTCCGCCTCCGAACTCGCCGCAGCCGTGAAAGCCCGCGTCCGATGGATCGGCCGGGAGCGCGACCGGGACCTGCTGCCTCAGCGCGGCCGCTTCTTGTACGATCCGATTTCTTCGTAGGCATCCAGCACCTGCTGTGCCGTCCGTTCCCAACTGAACCGTCGCGCCTGCTCGAAACCCCGAGCGACCATGATCCTCCGCCGCTCGTCGTTCAGCAGCACTTCCCGCATTCCACGCGCGATGTCGAAAACATTCTCCGGATTGACAACTTCCGCGGCCTCCCCCACCACTTCCGGCAGCGAGCTGACATTGGAGCACACCACCGGCGTACCGCAGGCCATGGCCTCCAGCGGCGGCAGGCCAAAGCCTTCATACAACGACGGAAATACGAAGGCCGATGCCGCCTGATAGAAAGACCGCAGCGTTTCGATCGGCACAAAGCCCAGAAACCGCACCGTATCTTCAACGCGGCTCTGGATCACGGCGTGACGCAGCGCGGGATAGCGCGAAATCTCATCCCCGATGATCAGCAGCCGCAAATCGCGATAGGCCGGGTGATCCTGGATCTCGCCTCGCAGCACCGCGAAAGCTTCCACCAGCCGGGGAATGTTCTTTTGCGGATTGGTGCGTCCGACGTACAAAAGGAACGGATAGTGAATACGATACCGGTCCATGACTCTTTGGATCTCAGGCGGATGAGCCGACGCCTCGCCATCGACCGACGCGCTGGGGGCGTCGAAGATAGGATCCGGCGCATTGTAGATCACGCGGATACGGCTGGCCGGGATCCCCAACAACGCCTCTACATCGCGGCAAGTCGCCATCGAGACTGTCATCACGCGATCGGCTCGCAACAGGCCGCGCCGGAGGTAAAAATGCCGCAAGCGATTGCGGTAGCCGGACTGGCTGGCGAACAGCAGCGTGCTCATGTCATGGATGGTCACCAGATACGGCTTCGGCATCATGAGCGGCACTGCGTTCAGAGGAATGTGAAAGAGGTCGGCGCCGAGCTTCCCCAGAAACAGCCCGTAGTTTATCTGGGCCAAGCCGGTCCGGGTATGGCCAGCGAAGATCGCTGTTCGAAAATTGGACGGCAGATCGGAAAACTCCGGCACCGGCTGCTCAGTGGTAATCAGTGTGTACTGGTTGTTTGAGTCGACCCGCGCCAGCGCCCGCACCAGGTTCCGAATATACGTGCCGATGCCAAAATCCGCGATGCGTCGGCTATCGAGCGCGATCTGAAGTGGCATCCGCCGCGCTCGCTTACGCCGTCGTGCTTGCTAGTTTCCAGGCGTAAAGCGGGAAGCGTTCCGCTAATTCCGTCACACGCCGGCGCACGGTGAGCAAGTTGTCGGCGGACTGCACGTTGTTTAACGCCTCCGCGATCAGAGCGGCCACTTGCCGCATCTCGGGCTCCTTAAATCCTCGCGTGGTTACCGCCGGGCTTCCTAAACGAATGCCGCTCGGATTCAGCGGCGGATTCACATCGAACGGAATCGCATTCTTGTTTACCGTGATGTAGGCCTCGTCCAGCGCCGTCTCGGCTTCCTTGCCGCGCACGCCTTTCGCGAAAACGTCAACCAGCATCAAATGCGTGTCCGTTCCGCCAGACACGATGCGGAAGCCCTCTTCCTGCAAGCCCGCCGCCAGCATTTGCGCATTGGCGATCACTTGCTTCGAGTAGGTCCGAAATTCCGGAGTCATCGCCTCCAGGAAGCAAACGGCTTTGGCCGCGATCACATGCACCAGCGGCCCGCCTTGAATGCCAGGGAACAAAGCCTTATCGATCGCCGGACCGTATTTCGCCTTGGCCAGAATCATTCCCGACCGTGGTCCGCGCAAGGTCTTGTGCGTCGTGGATGTCACGATGTCCGCATATTCGCAAGGATTCGGATGCACTCCCGCGGCGACCAGCCCCGAGATATGCGCCATGTCCACCAGGAAGATGGCCCCGACCGAATCGGCGATCTTGCGGAAGCGCGCGAAATCGAGGGTTCTTGGATACGCGCTGCCTCCTGCGATGATCAGCTTGGGTTTGTGCTCCTCGGCCAGCCGCGCGAGCTCGGCGTAATCGATGCGCTCGTCCTCGCGAGTCACGCCGTAGGCAATCACGTGGTATGTCTTGCCAGAAAAATTTAGAGGATGCCCATGCGTCAGGTGCCCGCCATGCGCCAGGTTCATGCCCAGAATCACGTCGCCCGGCTGAATTACGGCCGAATAGGCGGCTTGGTTGGCCTGCGACCCCGAGTGCGGCTGCACATTCACATACTCGGCGCCGAAGAGCCTCTTAGCGCGCTCGCGGGCCAGGGTCTCCACCTGGTCCGTGAACTCGCATCCCCCGTAATAGCGCTTGCCGGGGTAGCCCTCGGCATATTTGTTGGTGAATACGCTGCCCGTAGCCTGAAGCACGGCCTCAGAGGTGAAGTTTTCGCTGGCGATCAGTTCCAACCGGCTATGCTGGCGCTCCGCCTCGTGCTGGATCGCGTCGTAGATCTCCGGGTCGACCGCGGAAAGCGGCCGCGACATGCGCTCGGAATCGGTCATAAGCTCTAGTGTACCTCCAGCACTATCCTCTCCTTGCTTCGAGCACTACGTGCATTTTTCGCCATCCGCCCACTCCAATCTGCCGAAGGAAGAGCGAGGTAGTTACTTATCACGCCGCTCTGTCTCACCCCGAAAATCCTCTGCGTCGCTGAACAGCCTGAGGAAATCCCGTTCGGAATTCTTTCCGCGTCCACCACGGCGGTACATCGCGCGGAGGACGGGTTGGAACTTCTTCGCCGGCAGGATTTCGATGTCGTGCTCGTCAGTTTGCCTGTGCCGGATTGCGCTTGCCCTGTCGCTTTATTGGAGGCATTGCAACAAGCCCAACCGGGCACGCCGATCGTGCTGCGGGCACCCCAGGCGTCTACCACCGAGGTTGTTCGCTTGCTGCGGCTGGGAGCGTTCCACGTGTACTCGGATGGCGACGCAACCAGCCTGTTGTCTTTGGCCGCGAATTCCAAGTGGGCCCAGGAAGCCAGCGTGGCTCCTCTGGAATCCGATGCGAGGAGCCTTTTGATCGGCGAAAGCCGTCCTATGCGGCAAATCGCCCAGCAAATCCGCTTAGTAGCCCCGCGCCGCGCCACTGTCCTGATTACCGGCGAAACCGGAACTGGTAAGGAATTGGCCGCCCGTTCCATCCACGCCTCCAGCGCACGCAGCCGTTTCTCGCTGGTGGCCGTCAATTGCAGCGCGCTTCCTGAAGCTCTGCTCGAAGCCGAGCTATTCGGACACGTCAAGGGTGCGTTCACGGGCGCTGTCAGCCAGCGCGTCGGGCGCTTCGAAGAGGCCCATCGCGGGACGATTTTCTTAGACGAAATTGGCGACCTGCCGTTCGGTCTGCAAGCCAAGCTGCTGCGCGTGCTCCAGGAGCGCGAGTTCCAGCGGCTCGGCAGTTCGGAAACCATCCGCGTGGATGCGCGGGTGATCGTCGCCACCAACGCGGATCTGGCGGAATTGATCAAACACGGCAAGTTCCGCGAAGATTTGTACTACCGGCTGAATGTGGTTCCGATCGCGATGCCGCCGCTGCGCGCGCACGCCTCCGATATTCCGGTTCTGGTCCGGCACTTTATCGAGAGCATTTGCGGGCAGGAGAACCTCGCCACCAAGCAGGTCTCCATGGAGACACTCGACCGCCTGGCCATGCACCACTGGCCTGGCAACGTCAGGCAACTGGAAAACGCCGTCGAAAAGGCCATCGTCCTCAGCGGCGAACGTCCGGTTCTATTCCCGGGCGATTTTCCACTTCCGCCGCGCCGGCCTGCGGCCGCCTATTCGCAGGGCGCACATCCCGTGATCGCGGTTCCCGATCAAGGCCTGGATTTCGAGCGCACCGTAGGGAGCATTGAGCTGGACATCCTGGAACAGGCCTTGCGAAAGACCCGTGGCAACAAGAAACTTGCCGCCGAAATGCTGGGCTTGAAACGCACCACCCTCACTGCCAAGCTCAAGAGCCTGGTTGCTGTTGGGGCCGCGGGCTAACTGCCGCGACAGCGGAGACCTGCGCCGCGTGAACGATGAAGCGCTTCGGCGCGGAGCCGACGTAGTAGAACGGATAGCAGGTCACTAGCGTCAGGTTCTCGCCCCCGGAAGCCGCGAGTACACTCACGTCGCGCGGGGTGACGATCTTGGTGGATTTCACAATGTAGCGGTAGGTGCCCTGCGTAGTCTGCAACTCGATCGTGTCATCCTCTCGAATATTCCGCAGCGCTCGGAAAAAGGTATCGCGATGTCCGGCCAATCCCACGTTCCCCAGCTTGCCAGGCAATGCCGTGCCAGGTATATGTCCCACTGCCCGGCTTAACGTGCGCTCGTCCGCGCCTTCCCGAACCATGACGGACAGGTTCAATCGCGGAATCTCCAGCCGGCCGATTACCGAGCGTAGAGCGGGGGTAGCTTCACTCGGCGCCGGCTGTTCATTCGGCACGCCGCTCGGCGCGGATGGCGCCTCCGCTTTGGGAGCGCTTTCGCTCCTCCCGCTCCACAACCAGCGCGCCTCGTCATTCACAAAACCACCAACGTTGGGCGTCAATCCTCGCAGAGTCTGATCAAAAGCCCAATCTTCGTATGCCTGATACAGCACGCTGCTGGTGTTGACCCATACGAAAAGGTCCAGCGCCAACAAGCCCGCCACGAGGAAGATCCATTCCAGGGCGCGCAAGGTTCGACGCTCGGATCTTGGCCGCGCGTCTCGGTCCTCTTTCCACCGCAACCGCGCCGTCATTGGGAGCCCTTCTCCGCCGAACCCGCCTTGTCCGGTGAATACACGTAGCTGGTCCGCGTCCTCACCACCAGTTTGGGATGATCCGGCGACGACGCCACCACCTTCAGATGCCGCTCAGCTTTGCCTTCCGACGACGGTACATAGCCGATGGTGTACCGGGTCCGAATATCCTTCGCGATGTTTCGGCAAATTGGCACAACCTCGGCCAGCGTTTGAGGGTGGTAGAACACGCCCCCGCTAACATGCGCGAGCTTCTTCAGCACGGCCTCGTTGCTCTCCGGATCGTCCTCGTCATAAAGACCAATGGTATAAATCGTCGCCGCCGACTTAAGCACATCCCGCGTGACGTCGTCCAGGGTGTGCTTGCTGTGATTGTCGCCGCCGTCGCTAATTACGACGAGCGTCTTTTTATCGCGCCGCCCAAACTCGAGCTGATTGAGCGCCATCTCGATCGCGTCGTACAGGGCCGTCCGTCCCTCTGGCTCCCCCTGCCACAACGCGCTCCGCAGTTGCTGCACGTCATCGGAAAAAAGCACATCGTCCGGCAAACCGCGCCGTGCTTTCTCGTTGAAGTTGATGATGAACATCTCATCCATCGGATTGCTGGCCTGGTTGAATACCAGCGCCGCCGTGATGACTTCAGAGCGCTTCGGCCGCATGCTTCCGCTCTCATCCACCGCGATGCCTACCGTGACGGGAATATCACCATTAGCAAACTGTGTGATTTGTTGCGGCTTGCCGTTCTCGTAAACTTTGAAATCGTCTTTAGAAAGCCCGGAGACGAACCCCCCGGAGGCATCCTTGACACTGACATCTAAAAGAACAAGCCGCGAAGTAGTCCGGATGGTGAACTCGTTTGGCTCTTCAACTTTCGCGGTGGCAGGGCCCTTCGATTGACTCCAACCCACGCTCGCGATGACGAGAACCAGCACGCTCACCGACCAAACCACTTCGCGGCTGCGCGTCATAACATCCCCGCTGTTATGTTACGACAAACGGAACGCGCGGATCAGCGCAAACATGCCGAGGGAGAAGATGCCGGCCAACGCGATCAACGGATACGGGCTGCCAGTCTTCGGCAGTTCCTGCGGAACCGGGGCAGGCGTTGGCTCCGGAGCCGGTGCGGCTTCAGGCTGCGGAGGCGGCGTGGCCTGCGCCACTTCCTGCGGTTCAGGCTGCGTCTGGGTTACTTCGGCCTGCGGCAGCTCGGCCGCTTGTGTGGCCTCGGTGGTAGGCACCGCTTGATGCGATACCGCTGCGATCTGCGCGGCAGCCGACTTCGGATACGCGAATTCCTGGCCGAAATTGTCGCCCGGATAGAACCACGCTCTCAGAGCTTTCGGCTGTCCGGGAGGCGTTTCCCAGAACGTGACCACAGTCTTGCCCGTGGGTTGCAACCGATAGTTCGGTATCGCCAAAATTGTCGTGAATAAGTGGTTCTCTTCCTTGTTGAAAATCTGCACGATGTGACGGTCCGAAGGCGAATCCAGCAGCTTAACAACATACGTGCCAGCTGGCAAAACCAGATTCGGAACCTGAATTGGTTCGCTCACCGTCAAAATTGTCTTCTTATTCCATTCATCCGCTGGCGCATTCGGTGCGACCGCGAGTCCGAGCAATCCGACGGATGCCACTGCGATTAATAAACGGTTCATGTTGACTCCTTTTTTGCAAATTGCCGTATCGCGATCGCTTTTCGCAACCGCACGGTTGATTTAGGCTGCCCACCGCGTGGCCACAACCTGCCTGCATATATCGCAGCTTGCTTGCCAAAGATAGAAATCGTTACTACTCAGCATGTTGGTCGGAATTGTCCGGGTGTAACGTGGAAACTTTTACACCAAGTTTCGACTCAGGTGTCGAAATTTGAGCGATCAAGACTGTTATCGCCGTAATGGATCGTCTTCCCACGGCGGAGTGGCCTGCATGAGCCTACCTAGCTCGGGCTCAAGCGCAGTCATTTTTTCCTTCATTTCCCACGCGATTTTGCGATAACTGAAGTGCCCCTTTACCCCGGAGCGCAAACGCGCCATATACTCTGCTTCGGCAAAATCCATCTTGAAGAGAAAGCGCGAGCGCGCCGCAAAAGGAAGCAGGTACTGTGCTCCGGGCTGGGGCAGCGACGATAGGATATCTCGACGTGCGTTGGATGAGCGTGTCGTAACTTTCGCTTAACCCGGCCGCTCGAATTGCATCGGGCGTTTCAAAACCCAAATGCGCCGAGTAGCTCTGTCGGAACTGCTGGCAGCGCCGGTGCCTGTGAAGATCACGATAAGCGCCAATATCCATGACGATGTCGTACACGTAGGGTGCGCCGCGAAAATTCCGCAGCAGCTCGTCGCGCCGGCTGCGCGATCGCAGCGCAACATCCAGCACTTCATTCCTGCGCTCAGCGCTCCACGCTGCGGCCATCTCGTACAACTCCCGATAAGGCCGATTAGTCACCGGATAGAGCAAGGTCGCCACGATATCGGCCAACGTGTCATTCGGCTTGATCAGATCGACTTCGTCCTGCGGCTTGATCAGATCGACTTCGTCTTGCGGCTTGATTAGATCGACTTCGCCTTGCGGCTTGATTAGATCGACATCGTCCGGGGACCGGCTGGGCCTGATAGTAGCGAGGTTCTCTGCGGCCCACGCACGCAAATCGTCGCGGCTCCGCTCGGCATGTTCATCGGCATCGAGGTGCCGCGCCAGAGTCGGGGCCACTGCTTCACCTGCTCCCCCTTCATTCCATGGCAGACACGGTTGCAAGGCGCACGCTTCGGCGATTTCGTCCGCCAGACTCCGCAGTTCCAAGTACTCGGAGGCCTTCAGGCGCCGCACTTGCCGCTCTAACGTGCGGATGCTGGTTACCTGCCCCACTCCGGTCGGAATGCCAAAGCACAAAAGATAGCGGGCGACGTCGAACGCTCGGGCTCTTAAGTTGCGCCGATACACTTCCGGTTTCATCTCCGCCGGCTGCGGCAATTTTCCGGCAAGATAGTCGAACACTTTCGCGTGGACCTGGTTATATCCATCGAGCAATGCCGCCGCGGCTTCTTGGTACCTGGCCGCCTGCACGGCATCGAACTCCGGCGGGGTCACGAACCCCGATTTCGAAAAGTCCTGGTAGCGTGACGATCGCGCCTGCCCGTCCCAAAGCTGTTCGTCTTCGATTTCGGTCGCGGCCAGCTCCGAGATGCCTTCAAAGCACAGCACCACGTGCCCTAAGTCCGCGATCGACGCGTGCCCGTACTGGAAATAGAAGCTCTCCAGAAACTTGGCCGAATCGTGCGTGCGCACCCACTCCAGCGAATCGCGGATCGAGTCAGGCGACCGGCTGTAGCGCGCCAACGCAAACGCGCATTTCTCCGGCGGCAGGGGCCCGAGCGTGATTACGCGCTGGCCTGTGGAACGTGGCATCAACCTTTGAATTCGCCCGCCAGCCGACTCGCGAACGGATGTTTCTGTCCGGTGTATTTGCTGCTGGCCTTTTTGTTATAGGGCATCGACGACGGCGTCGACAGTTGCTCAAAGGTGAACGAACAGATGCGCATTCCTGGATACAGCGCCACCGGCATGCGGCCCAGGTTGCTCAACTCGAGCGTCGCTTTGCCCGCCCAGCCGGGATCGAAAAGTCCCGCGGTGCCATGCACGATGATCCCGATGCGGCCCAGGCTGGACCGGCCTTCCAGGCGCCCCAGCACATCGTCAGCCAGCTCGAGCGTTTCTTCGGTGATCGCGAGCACGAACTCGCGTGGCTGTAGAATGAACGGCTCGCCCGCCGGCACTTCCACGCTCCGCATGATGCCGTCGATGCCTTTGCTCTCGCGCAGATCTATGTAGGCGTTGCGGCTGTGGTCGAAAACGTTGAACTCGTTGCCCAGCCGGAAATCCACCGAACAACTTCCGAACTGCTCCGGCGGCAGCTCCGGAGAAATCTTTATCTTTCCCTGCGCCAGGTAGTTGTGGATGTCCACATCGGACAAAACCATAGAGATTCAAGTTACCACAGGGCAGATCGAAAAAGAGCTCCAGCGGGCGATGAGGTCGCTTCCGGCCTGGTCGAGTTCGCGCAGCTGGTACAAAGTGGCCAGCGCGCACTTCACCGGTATCGGACGTTAAAAGATGTGACCGTGGCGTGGATGGACGGGGAGAAGAAAAGCTACAAGGCCATTCCGATTCAGCAGCAGGTAGAAGTGCTCTCCATGGTTGGCGACGTGGCGATGTTCGAAGGTAAACCGGCCGACGCTCGAAGTGATAGTCACAGTGGATCCGGTAACGATGCAGAAACGCTTTGATCCGGAAACCGGGCTCGCTCTCATCGACGCCAGCGCGCGGTAGGGGGACGCGAGAATTCGCTAAGCTTGAAGTTTGGTTCTTCGATGAAATTCGCAGTCGCACGCGTAAGCGCGCTCATCTTCGTTGGTCTTTCTTTTAGTCAGGCCGCTACGCTTCGGGACTCAAAGATACCAAGCCCCACGGCGATCGCCGCGAGCGCCGACGTAAGCTACTGTTTCGCCCGAGTGCGAGGCCTTGATCCCGAACGTCTGCCGCCGGCATACCTGGTACTTCGCCTCCGCGTCACGGTTTCGTATCGCAACGCCGGAACTCGCGCATTGATTCTGCCTATGGAGCGTGAAAGAACGATCTACACCGCGCTCAAACCCGGATCGATGGGCGTATTTAAAGAAGGCTTAGGTCTGTTCGATCCAACCTTGAAGCCAATGGACGATCTTCCGGCTGGCGTCAGCCAGGACAATCCGGTCGACCCAAAGAACAATGTTTTCGCCGTGATTCCGGCCGGCGGCGAGATGACGCCGCCACTGGTGGAAGAGATTACTCTGCCCGTCAGCCGCAAGGGCGTGTTCAGGCATTATCCCGATCTGCGAGGCCACAGGGTCTACCTTAAGCTTCGATTTACGCACCGGGAACTAACCGCTGCCCTCAATGCAAAATTGTCCGACCAGTGGTCGCGCTTTGGTGTGCCCTGGACCGGTACGCTGACGACCAACACGGTCCTGATCGACGTTCCGGCCGCTCCGGAAGCGGCGCCCTGCAAAGACACGGACACGCCGGCGCACCCCGCCGTGGACCTTCAGGACACGAAATGATTTGGAAACAAATCGAATTTGGTGGACGGCGGGGGGATCGAACCCCCGACCTCTGCATTGCGAACGCAGCGCTCTCCCAGCTGAGCTAGCCGCCCGTTTTCGACTGCGTTCACCATTTTACTCCATCCGCGCTCATCACCAACTACGGCCCGCAGCCACAATTTTGTTCTCCCCCTTGACTTCCCCTTTTCTTCGCCCGAGAATGGAGTCATGGCTCTCACCAAGCGGCAGAAAGAGGTTCTCGATTTCATCGCGGACTTCGTCGAAGAAAACGGTTATAGCCCAAGCTATGAGGAACTCGCCCAGGGCCTGAAACTCGCTTCTCTGGCAACGGTGCACAAGCACATTCAAGCACTCGAGTCACGCAATTACCTGCGGCGCTTGTTCAACCAGAGCCGTTCAATCGAAGTCTCGTCGAAATACGTTCAGGAGCGGCGCAAGAGCCGAGTCAGCGGTAAATCCACCGAGATTCGTCTGGCCGGCAGAATCGCCGCGGGCTCGCCGGTGGAAGCCATCGAAGGGCACGACACGCTGCAGTTCGCCGACTTCGCTGGCAAAGGTGATACCTTCGCGCTGCAGGTGAGCGGCGAATCGATGATCGACGATCACATCCTGAGCGGCGATTATGTTCTCGTCGAACGGGCCGAGCAAGCCCAGGACGGCGAGATCGTGGTGGCGCTTGTCGATGGGCGCGAAGCTACACTCAAGCGCTTGTACCACGAGCCCGGCGGCCGCATCCGCTTGCAACCCGCAAACGCCACGATGCAACCCATCATTGTTGACGCAGCCTCAGTGCAGATCCAGGGCCGCGTGCTGGCCGTTCTGCGGAAATACAAGTAGCCCGTTTCAGCCGCCAGCGCCGCTTACGAGCGCATGCTAAACTGGTCGCATGGGTAGCCCAATGAGCGGCGTGAAGCGCTTTCTGTTTTGGGATTATCCACGCGCGGGATGGCAGTACGACGTCATGGTCGGGCTCATCGTGGCTTTCATTTTCCTGACACCCAGGGAGTGGTTCCGCGATCAGCCGCGTGCCAATAGCATCGTGATGCTACCTGGCGAACACGGCGAAACGGTTTTCTGGATGGATGCCGAGCAACTTTCGAACACTCCGGAAGCTGCGCGAACAACCGAGGCCAGCACTCTGCTCCAGGCGCGAACCGGCAAGAAATACCACGTAGTCCGTTTGGAGCCAATTGTCGATTCCGAGCAAGAAATCAAAGGGTTCATGGCGTTCACAACGCCGTAGCTGTAAAGCGCCGTCTGGATCCGAACTATTGATGAAGACGCGTCTCCTTGATTCGATTTTGTGCCTGTTCCTTGCCGGAGCCATGGCTCCGCTTGCAATCGCGAAAGACAACCTGCAGGAAATCCTGGCGCCGGATGGACAAGGCTGCCAGCGAATTCAAGTCAATGACCGCGCAGGTTACACACGTAACACACACCGACGTTTTGAACGACAACACTACCGAGGCTGGTACCGCGATCATGAAAAAGGTGCAGCCGGGTGAAGTGCAGGCCCGCATCGATTTCACGTCGCCCGACCTGAAGACCGTCACTATTGAGAAACGCCGCGTTCAAGTATACCTTCGGAAAATCAATACCTTGCAACAAATCGACTTGGATAAGCACGGGCCACAGCTGGACAAGTTCCTGATGATCGGCTTCGGGACTTCCGGCACTGAAATTGCTGCCAATTATGACGTGACGATCCTCGGGTCTGAACAATTTGGCGCGCAAGCCGTCACCCGCTTGCAGTTGATACCCAAGAATGGCGAGGCGAAGCAATACGTTACGAAGCTGGAGTTGTGGATCCCCGACCAAGGCGATCCCTATCCACTTCGCGAGAAAATTTTCGAGCCCTCGGGCGACTATCAACTAGTGACGTACAGCGATCAGAAGATCAATCCCGTGCTCAAGGCCGATGCATTAGAACTAAAACCTCCAGCGGGTGTTATAGTTGAGCACCCCGGAAAATGACGCCACAGCCCCAAACTCGCGACGGTTCCGGCCGGCTCAGTTTCTTGGATTGGGCGCGCGGCGCCGCGGTCGTGGTGATGCTGCAGGGCCACGTGTTTCACTCGTTCAATCGAACGGATTTGCGGCCCGGCGGCCCTTTCATGCTTTCGCAGTTTTTCGGCGGCATCGGTCCCGCCATCTTCCTGGTACTCACCGGGATCACGCTGGCTTTCTTGATGGACGGCCGCGAACGCCAGGGTCTCGACGCGATGGGCCGCTGGAAGGCTGCGCTGCGGCGCGCTGGCTATTTGTTCATGCTGGCTTTCCTGTTCCGCATCCAGCTTTGGGCGTTTGCGTTTGGCCAAAGTCCATGGACGGATCTGTTCAAAGTCGACATTCTCAATTGCATGGGATTCGCGATCGGCCTGATGTCGGTGATGGCGATTTTCACCACCGCCCAGCGTGTGCGCTTGTGCGCTGGATTGGGCGTTGCAATCGCCGTGGCCGCGCCGCTGGTCTCGGCCATCGATTGGCGCTGGCTTCCGCCGGGCGTTTCCGCGTACTTCGTTCCCAGTTATCAATACTTCGCGTTCTTCCCGTGGGCGTCGTTTATTGCGTTCGGACTTAGCATCGGCAGCGTGTTGCGTCTGGTAAAACCCGAGCAAATGGATCGCGTGATGCAATGGGGCGGCCTGCTCGGCTTCGGCCTGATTGCGGGCGGAGAATATTTCTCCAACATGCCGTACTCTCTCTATCCGAAATCCGAATTTTGGCTGGACAGCCCGGGGCTGATCGTGATCAAGCTGGGCGTGGTGATGCTGGTGATTAGCTTCGCGTATCTGTGGACCGCATTTCCGCTGGGTGCGTCCTGGAGCTGGCTGCGGCAGCTCGGCACCACATCGCTCCTGGTGTATTGGGTCCACATCGAGTTAGTGTACGGCCGCTGGTTCGGAGGGTTCAAGGAATCGCTGACCAACGAACAGTGCGGCATCGCCGCGGTGATCGTGATCCTGCTGATGATCGGGATTTCCGTGCTCCGGACGCGCTGGAACAGCGTGCGCGTCGCGCTCCTGTCGTATTTCTCCTACCCCCCGCCACAACGCGCGTCGGGGGATTAGTGGATCGATTAGCCGGCCGATTCCTGCGCCAACAACGCGCCCCAATGAAATCCCGCGCCGAATACAGCGAAGCAAATCGAATCGCCCGCTGAGGGCCCGGGATCGCGCCACCATTCCGCGGCGGCGATAAGCATGGACGCCGATGATGTATTGCCGTAGCGCCGGATGTTGGAATAGAACCGCGCCGCCTCCACGTGCAGTGCCCGTGCAACGCGATCCATCAGGTTTTGATTCGCTTGATGCATCAGGAACACTTTGACGGACTGAGCGGTTCTTCCGTTCTTTTCGAGCAGCTCGCCGATCGCGGAAGGAAGCTTGCGGGATGCCTGCATGATCACCGACCGGCCGTTCATCGCGAGCGGCGCGTCGAAATCCAGGCGCAGATCGTCGGCGAAAGCGCCGTCGGAGTGCATGACCGAGTCGACGATCTTAAGGGAGCCGCTGGAGCCAATTAGACACGCGCCCGCACCATCACCGAAGAGTGGCGCAACACCTCGTTCCAAGGGCTCGAGCATAGCGATGGGCGACATTTTTTCGGACGCGATTACTAAGACATTGCCGTGCATCGCGGAAAGCTGCGTGGCTATCGCCATGCCGAACAGGCTACCTGCGCTGGCGATAGGCAGATCGATCGCTGGGATTCCAGGCGCGCCAAGTTCTTGCGCGATCGCCGATGCAGGTCCGGGAAAGCGGCGCTCGGATGAACCCGAGGACACCAGAATCATTCCCACGTCGGGGGCTTTCACTCCGGCGCTATTCAGGCAGTCGCGGCCCGCGGCCACGCCCATGCTCGCGACAGATTCGCCAGAATCCGCGTAGCGCCGCTCCTCGATTCCAGAAACATCCAGGATCCACTCCGCATCGCAACCTAATCGCCCAGCGAGTTCGCTGTTGGTTACGATACGCGACGGCAAATAGGCTCCAAACGCCTTGATCGCCGCCACCGGCTACATCCTGCTCTCGATATAACTTTGGATCTTAGCGATGGATTCGAATTTGCGCGGATTCAAATCCGAATCGGGAATCTTGATGCCGAACTCGCGCTCCAGTTCAGCCACCATATCCGGCAGCGCAAAGGAATCCAAAAATCCGGAGTCAAACAGCGATTCATCCGGATCGGGCGCGGCAGTTTGATTCGAAACTTTGCGCACGATGGTGAGGATACGTTCTCGATTGTCCATCTCTATTGGCCAGCTTTATTGAGCATGCGTTCCTTCGGCGCGGATCGCCACAAACCGTTCGTATTGCGCCATCAGCTCGCCGAAGAGTGCGTCGCCGGTCATGCGATATCCAGCGCCCGTAAGGTGCGTGTAGTCGCCTTGGCCGAGACCGGCCTGCACCCATTGGCGCACGGAACCCGGTCCGCCCATCGAGGCGCGCCAATCCCAAAACGCGCAGCCGTTCTGGCTGGCCACTTCACGCTGGATTTCGATCACATCGTTGAGATTCGGAAACGGCGCCAGTCGGCCGCTCAGGCGACGCTCGCAGTCCGGCGGTCCGACCAGGAGAATGCTCGCGACTGGAGTCGCGGCGCGGATCCGCTGGATAATCTGGGTTAGCGCGGCTCGGTATTCTTCCGGGGTCCAGCTGCGGCTCAGAGCCTCGTTGGTGCCGTACGCGAGAACGACCAGCGCCGGATCGCGGCTCATCAGCTCAGCCGCGAGGACGTCCGGGTTCCATCCAAGCATCAGGTTCGCTTGCGCGCCATTGATGCCCAACGTCTCGTACGTCACGCCAGCTTGATTCTGAGCGACCCAACCGAACAGTCGCACAGGCGCTGCGCTGAGAGTCCGCAGCGTGTACTGGTGCACGCCGGGCGTAGCCGCGTATGGATAGGTTGCAGCCCCGCTTTCACCGTCAGTGTCGACAGTTGCAATGGGAGCGCCATCCACGGAAAATTCGACTTGTCCGCCGCCGGGCTGTCGCAGGTAGTGCAACTCGAGCTGCTGGCACTCGACGGTTAGCGTCACCGTCTCGCCCGCCGATTCTGAAGTCAGACTGATTCCGCCGAGTCCGTCGATTCCATCGCCTTTGCGAGTGACGATGCCAGCGGTGTACCAGCCGCGCGAATTGCTCCCGCGGCTATCGAATCGGCGGTAACCGAGAAAGGGATGGCCCGGCAAAGTGTAGCCTGGTCCACCGGCTCCGAACCTGGCCTGAAAGTTCTGGCGCAGCTGATTGGCCCAATCATCCGATGCCGTATGCGAATCGCCGTATTGCAGAATGTGCAGCGATCCAGTTTCGGGAGGATGCGCTAGCTGCTCGAAGAACGGCACTAATGCTCCGGCGCCTTCGAGAACGCTGACAGGCCGAGCGGTTCGCTCACTAATCGCGGCCAAAGCTGCGCCACGAACCACTGGCGAAACGTGAACCACCGCCATTCGAGCACGTTTTTTGCGGACTTGTTTCTTCTTGGTGGTCTTTTTTGCGCTGGTGGTTACGGCGGGAGCCTGGCTAGCCAGAAGCAGCGCGGCCAAAATCAACAGGAGCTTGCTCACTGGCGAGCTCTCCGCTGTTGCTCTCGAGCTTTGAATTGCCGGTAGCCGGATTCGAGCGCCTGATCGAGCAGCACGCCGACCCTTCGCGCGCCTGCCGGCAGGGGATGGGTAAAATCGGCGCTCACGAGCCTCGGCTGGCTGTCATACCAGCGCGCCATGGTTCCTTCCCCGCCCATGGCTTGAAACGTATTGAAAAACGCGCAGTTCATTTCGGCCGCCATCCGGCGCTGGATCTCCACCAGGCGCGGCAGGGTAGGAACAGTGGTGATGCGGGAGTTGGAATCGCGCTGCCCGCGATCCATGGGACTCATGATCAGCACCGATGCGCCCGGAACGGCGGCTTGCACGCGCTCGATCACTTGGCGCAACTCGCCGGGGTAGTATCGCTCGATGTAGTCGGCATAGATACTCTCGTTGGTACCGTAATTGATCACCACCAGATCCGGATGCTGATGCTGCAACTCCTCGGTCCACTGAGGCTTGTCGAAATAGCGGACTACAACTTGAACTTGACCACCATTTAGCCCAAGACTATTGTAAATCACGCCCGGCGTGTTTCTTTCGAAACTAACACCGAAGAGGCGCACCGGACCGCGCTTCACCGAAAGCTGAATCGTACGCGCGCCGGCCGGCAATGGAAAGGTTTGGAAGCCAGGTTCCTTGGCCGGACCCTCCGTTTCCACGTCGCCTAAAGTCTGTCCACCTGCTTCCACAGTAAGGACTCCGCCACCGGGCTGGCGCAGGTATTGAATCTCAATTTGCGCATGATCTTCCGTGAGTTCCAGCCGCGAAGAAGACCCCGTATCGCCTTCAAAACTCACACCGCCGAGGCCGTGGAAGCCGTCGCGCGCGCGGGTTTGCGTGGCGGCCGCAATGCGCCACCCTTTGCCTTCTATATCCACGCCGCGGTGACCATACCAGGCCCAGGGTTTGGCGATAAGAACGAAGCCATGGCCTGCGTCGCCGAAGTGCTGCTGCAAAAGCGAGCGCACGTCGGCGGTGATGGAATCGGCGGTCACGGGAGAATCGCCATAGTGAAGCACGCGCGTGATTGCGCCCGGCGCTCCCACTTCGGTGCGCCAAAGCGCGAGGTAGAACGTCCTGAGATTATCGTGCTGGTCGATGAGATTGGGCTCCACGATCGGGCGTCTCGAGGCGGCCGAAGGGGATGTAAATACCGGAATCGGCGCGGGCGGTTCCAGCGCGGGCATGTAACGCGGCCGGAAATCCAAAGCCTCGGCGGGCGTGAACGGCCGCGCGAGTTTCGCGGCATTGAGCAGCAATGCCAGCAGGCCAAAAGTGATGATCGCGAGCGAGGTTTTCTTTGGCCACATACTTAAAATCGCGAATAGATGAACGGCGCGGAGCTAGCGCCCGAAGCATAGCGAATAAGGACCACCACGGCCGCGATGGCCACGGCCTGCGCGTAATAAGGCGACTGGCAGTAGAGCCGCAGCCCGGTGTCGTACCAGCGCTTCGGAACGTAGTGCGCAGCCAAGGCAAAGACAGCCACCAGCGCGAACTCCGGGGTTATATTCGCAAACGAGATCGTGCCGGAGGTGATTTGGTAGAGGATGTCGCGCGCGGTGCCGAGGTTGGCCGCGCGGAAGAAGATCCAGCCGATCAGAACGAAGTGGAACGTGAGGAATCCCCGGGCAAAACGCGCCGCTAACGACGGCGATGGCGTCTTCTTACCTCGCAGCGCCTGCCACCAGCGATGCCCAGCCAAACCAACGCCGTGCCAAGCGCCCCAGACCAGAAACGTCCAGCCGGCTCCGTGCCACAAGCCGCCGAGCATCATCGTGATCACGAGATTCAAGTACGCGAAGACTTTCCAGCGCGAGCGCAGGCCCGGCAGCGAGAAATACAAATAATCGCGCAGCCAGTTGGAAAAGGACATGTGCCAGCGACGCCAAAAGTCGGAAATGTTTAGAGCCGCGTAAGGGCGATTGAAGTTGGGTGGAAGCGTGATGCCGAGCAGCAAGGCCGAGCCTAAGGCGATGTCGGTGTATCCGGAGAAATCGTAGTAAAGCTGGAGAGCATAGCCGTAAGCGCCCGCGAGCACTTCGGCGCCCGAATATAGTTTGGGCAAATCGAAGACGCGATTCACCAGGCTTTCGGCCAGGAAATCGGCAATCAGCAGTTTCTTGACAAGCCCGAGGCCAATGAGAAAGAGAGCCTTGCCTCCGTTCTCGGCACTCAGCATTTCTCGCTTGGACCACTTCGGCCACAGTGTCGAGAGGCGTGTGATGGGTCCGGCAATGGTCGTGGGGAAAAAGCTCGCGGAAGCGAGATACGCCAGGTAGCTTTCGGACGGCTTCGCGTCGCGACGGTAGATGTCGATGGTGTAGGTGAGCGATTGGAAGCCGTAGAAAGAAAGCGCGAGCGGCAGCACCCAGGGCAGCACGGGCAAGTATTTCACCGAAGCGATGAGCCCGATGTTGAGCATGATGCTCAGTGTCACTAGCAAGCGTCGTAGGGCGGGTTTCGTTGAAACGTGGAGCGCGCGGCCAATGAAGAAATCGCAGGTGGACGCCGCGGGAATGATTGCGAGGTAAACGAGATCCCAGCGCGCGTAGAAGAAATAATTGGCGAAAAGGATCACGGCGAGCGCGCCCAGGCGGTACCGCGCGGCGAGCCAGTAGGCGAAGAAAACGGCGGCGAGAAAGGTGAAATAGGCCGCGGTGGTCAACAACATGAGGGGACGCCACAAGTATAGCTTGGGGCCGGCAAGGGATTAGGGATTTGGTAGCGCCGTGGCGAAAACCTCATTAGAGATGTAATCGTTCACCCTCCAACGGCATCCTATTGGCGAGGTGAACGTGTTGTGAGACTGGCCAAAGCTATAATACTTTTATTTACAAGTGCTTTCGTGGTTTTAAGCGTGGCGGGCGCCAAGGAAAACGCGGACAGCTTCTCGGGCAAATGGGTTCTGGACAAGAAGAGCCCGCGGCCCGGCGATGCGCCCAACAACATGGAGACCAAGATCAAACAGGATGGTTCGGGGGTAACGATCGAGTCAACCTTCAAGGAACCTGACAACGGCGTGGTTCCATTGCTGTATCTCGGGGTCATGGCCGAGAAGATTCGGCTGAATACGGACGGCCAGGACCAGCAAAGCCAGATTGGGCCTTTCACGACAGTGTTCAAGTCCAAGGTGGACGGAAACAAGCTGACGACCGATTGGACCGCGCAGATCAAGGACGATCAGGTACAGGGACACTGGATTCACACGCTCTCCGACGATGGAAAGCACATGACGCTAGAGATCAAGGAAAGTTCAACTCATACCCAGCACGCCGAGACGACGCTTTACTTCGTCCGCAAGTAGCTTCCAGCCTAGTGGCCATTTTTGGTATAGTGTCCGGCAATGAGCCGAATACGTGTGTCCCGAACACTCCTTACGCGCGTTTCCGCAGCCGTACTGTTCCTGACGCTGGCCTGGATCGCTTACACGCAGAACCAGCCGCAGCCCGCGAAACTCACGCTCAATAAAGTGAAGGACGATCTTTATGAGATCGAAGGCGACGGAGGCAACGTCGCCGTCTACATCACCAACGAGGGCGTCATCCTGATCGACGACAAATTCGATCAGGATCATCAAGGCATCGTGGATCAGGTGAAGAGCGTCACCAATCAGCCGATCAAGTACATCATCAACACGCACTATCACTCGGACCACAGCGGCGGAAACACGAAGTTTCTGCCGACAGCGGAGATCATTTCGACCGCCAACGCGCGGACGAATATTCTGGAGCACAAGCAGTCGAACGCCGAACCCGGCATGAGTCCCGCGCGAATCACATTCACCACCGAGACAGCGGTCTATTTGGGTGGGAAGGAAGTGCGGGCCATTTACTTCGGACGCGGCCACACGAATGGCGACGCAGTGATTTATTTCCCAGCGCTGCGCACACTTCACACCGGGGATCTGATGGCGGGTGCCAGTCCGCTGATCGACTATAACGGCGGCGGCAGCGTAGTGGAGTGGACTAAGACGCTGGATTCCGCGCTGAAGCTGGATTTCGACACCGTGATCCCGGGCCATGGCGCGGTGACGAACAAAGCGGGTCTGCTGACCTATCGCAACAACGTGGAGAAGCTGCGAAATCGGGTGAGCGGCCTGGTGCATGAAGGCAAGAGCCAGGATGAGATCGCGAAGGTGATGACCGACGAGTACAAGTGGGCGCCAGGTAGTTTACAGCAGCAATGGAGCGTGCCGGGGATGATCGCGGAATTGAAATAGCTACTTCACAAACGCCCGGAAGAACTTGATAAACATCGACGCCGCCATCGACAGGCCGACCAGGATCACTATGCGCCGGACAGCAGCGCCTCCCATCCTTCGAGCAATGAGCGCACCGCCGTATCCGCCAATGATGGCGCCGATCACCATAACAACGAACTCGGGCCAGTAGACCATGCGCGCCCAGATGAAATACAGAGCGGCGACACCGTTGATGCTCGCGCCCAGCAGCGCCTTCAGGGCGTTCATCTGGTGAATGTCGGTGAAGCCCATCACGCTGAGCGCCGCCAGCATCAGAATGCCGATGCCTGCGCCGAAATAGCCGCCGTACAATGCCACGAACAGCTGAAAGATCATCGCGCCGATGAGCCACCGCGTGGACTTATGGGACTCGGGGTTTGAAATCTTCAATCGCCTCTGGATCGGCTCCTGGATCATGAAGAGCAGCGTGGCGAAGAGGATCAGAAACGGCACCAGGGCATCGAACACAGCCGGCGGCGTGTAATTCAGCAGCAGCGCGCCGAGAATGCCTCCTACGACGCTTGGCGCGACCAAAGCCAGCATGCGCGGGCTGGAGGTTCGCATTTCTGTGCGATAGCCCCAAATGGTTCCGACCGTGCCTGGCCAAATGGCCACCGTGCTAGTGGCGTTCGCATTGATGGAGGGTAGTCCGAGCCAGATCAAAGTCGGAAACGTCAGCAGCGTGCCGCCGCCCGCGACGGAGTTGATGGCTCCTGCCACGAAGGCAGCGCCGAAAGCCACCAACGCGGCGCCAGGTTTGAGAAATACTATAAGGAGGAACATGCGTCAGAAATTCAGCCTAACATCCGCGGAAGCGCACGCCATCGTGACGGCCGCCAAATTGGAAGCGGTCAGGAACAATTGGAAGGTCAGCATCGCAGTGGTGGACGAAGGCGGGTACTTGCTGCATCTCGAACGGATGGACGGCGCTACGTTGCCGAGCCCCGAAATCGCGACCATGAAAGCGCGCACGGCGGCACTCTCGCGAGCTTCGACCAAGTTCTTAGAGGACGTGACCAAAGAGCGCACAGCGACGCTCATGTTTCCGGGCAGATTGCCGGTGCAAGGGGGGCTTCCTATTTTGTACGAAGGCGAATGCGTGGGCGCGGTCGGCGTTTCGGGCGTTAAATCGCCGGAAGACGAGCAGATCGCGAGCGCTGGTTTGGCGGCCCTGAAATAACTATTTCTGGAGTGCGTTCAGCAAAGGAATATCCTTCGCCGGCTTGGCCTTGGGCATGGTCTGCAAGTAGGCCCAGACATCGGTCAGTTCCTGATCGGTGATCACTTTGTCGGTGTAGGCGGGCATTGCGCCGGCTGGGGCGCGCACGTAGCGGATCAGCCCTTGCGCGTTCAGCCCGATCGCTGCGATTCGTGCTCCCGCAGCGCCGCCTTGTCCCGCGTAGCCGTGGCATTCAAAACAGCCGTCGCGGAGGAACAGCTTTTTGCCATTGGCCGCGTCTCCGGCCGGGGTTTGCGCGAGCAGTGTTGCGGTCGATAAAACCGCAGCCAAAAGGAAATGCTTCATGGTTACCTCGGTTGCGTGACGACGTCGATCATAGCCGGCTCGCCCTTCTTCACCACTTCAATTGCGCGCTTAATGGCGGGTCCCAGATCGTTCGGGTTGTCGATGGGACCTTCGCTGAACATGCCGTACGCCTTGGCCATCATCGCGTAGTCGACATTCGGATCGGTAATCGCGGTTCCGATCCAGGCGTTTTCCACGCCTCGGCGCGCGCGGGCGGCCATGTCTTCCACGTACATCAATTCCTGATGGTACGCGCGATTGTTGTGCATGATGTTCAGCATCGGAATGCGATGATGCGCGGCCGTCCAGAGCACGCCGGGAGCGTAGTTCAAATCCCCGTCGCACTGGATGTTGACGCTGATGCGCCCGTGTTTCTTGTTGGCGAGAGCCGCGCCGACAGCGGCCGGAGCACCGTAGCCGACGCCATAAGCGCCGTGCCCGCCGATGAATTGATAGGGCTTGGTCAAAGTCCCACAGACGGCCGGGCCAGTTGGAGACGAAAGTGAGATCTGACACCAGCGACCAGTCTTCAGTCTTGATCTGATTCCAGAGCTCGGCAGCCATGCGGGCGGTAGAGACGGGGCTCGCATCCCATGCCCAGGCGGCCTGCTCGATGTCACGCTCGCGATTGCGCCGGCTCACTTCGGCGAGCTTCGGTGCGCGCGCTTGAATCACGGCCTTGCGTTCCGGAGTGATCAGCTTGCGGCATTCGTCGATCAAAAACGGCAACGTCGCTTGCGCATCCGCCGCGATGGCCAGATCCACTTCGTCGTAGCGTCCAAAATCCTGATAGTTGCTCTTGCCGTATAGATCGCCGGCGAAAATCGTAATGACTTTCGCGCCCGGCTTCGTGATGCGCTTGGACTCCATGCCCATCTTGTTGACCGGCGTCTGCGTGTGGGTGTTCTGCCACATGTCGGGCACTTCGAGTCCCAGCAGCACGTCGGCGGAGCCAACCGAGCCCGCCCCGTAAAGCGGATGCGTGGTCGGGAAATTCATGCGGAAGTGTTTATCAATGATGGGAGCTTGCAACGTTTCAGCGAGTTCCACCAAGAGCTGGATGCCTTCCGGAGTGCGCGCCACGCGGCCGGCGATGATGGTGGGGCTCTCCGCGTTCACCAGCATTTTCGCGGCTTCCTTGATAGCGCCGTAATCGCCCGCGGGCGGCGAGGCCAGCGTCAGCTTGGGAATTTGCAGCTTGGCGCGATCGGCATCGCTGAGAGGCTCTTCCTGCAGCACCGCATCGGCCACGATCACGATGGGCTCCATGGGCGGCGTCATCGCGATCTTGTAAGCGCGGACGGCGGATTCGGCGAAACCTCCAAGCGATACTGGCGAATCGTCCCACTTGGTGTAGTCGCGAACCATCGCGGCGGCGTCTTGCACGCTATGCGCCCATTCGACGTCGCTGCGTCTCCACGCGCCATCGGCGATGTTGCCGAGCAATAGATAGACCGGTACGCGATCGGCGTACGCGTTGTAAATTGCCATCGAGGCGTGCTGCAGGCCCACGGTACCATGCGCCATCACCATCATCGGCTTGCCTTCGATCTTGTAATAGCCGTGAGCCATGGCGATCGAAGATTCTTCGTGCATGCAAGTGAGCAGCTCGGGCGCTTTGTTGCCGCCATAATTGATCAGGGATTCGTGGATGCCTCTGAACGCGGAACCGGGGTTGGCGGCCACGTACTCGAAGCCCAGAGTCTTGATGACGTCGACCATGAAGTCCGAACCCGGCCGATCGGTTGTCCAGACGTCCACGTGCGGTGGCGGCGTAGTCTCGGCGGCGGTCTGCTTGGTGCCGGGCAGCGGAGGCGGAGTAGCAGGGCGACGAACTTCCGCCGCTTCTTGCGCCTTGGCGGCCTCGGGTTTCGCAACCAGCGCGGCGGCACCGACAGCGGCGCCCTTCAAGAACCCGCGACGGTCAACTGAAATCTTCTTGGATCTCGCCATGGTGAATCCTCCCTGGGGGTCGAAACACTCCATACTTTATCATGACTGCATGCAAGCGGGAATGGGCCACGAATAGACACAGATGAACACCGATCTGCGTTAATCCGTGTTGATCTATGGCTTAATTCCCTTTCAGCAACTCTTGAATTAGCGGAATGTTCTTCGCGTCCGGCGAAGTGGGCAGCGTCTTTATGTATGCGTAGATATCGGCGAGCTGGGCATCCGGAAGGACCTTGGACGAATACGATGGCATGCGCCCTGCGTTGCGAACGAACGCCGTGAAAGCCGCCTGATTCAGCGGCATCGGGACCAGCCGAGCGCCTGCTCCGCCGTGCCCGTCGAAGCTATGGCACGAATAGCAGGAGTAGCTCATGAATAGCTCCTTGCCGTGCTTTGCGTCACCGGTGGGCGATTGCGCGCATGCGAAGACCGCGATTGAGGCGAGTAAGAATAGTCGCTTCATTATTACCTCGGCTGCGTAACCACGTCGATCATCGCCGGCTCGCCCTTCTTCACGATTTCCAGCCCGCGCTTCAGCGCCGGAACCAGATCGTTGGGATCGGTAATGGGACCTTCGCCGTGCATGCCATAGGCCTGCGCCATCTTCGCGTAATCGATATTCGGATCCCACAGCTTGGTTCCGATGTGCGCGCGGTCCGCGCCGCGATTGTGCAAGGTTGCCTGTTCTTCGACGAACATCACTTCCTGATGATAGCCGCGGTTGTTATGCATGATGGTCAGCAGCGGGATGCGATGATGCGCGGCGGTCCACAACACGCCGGGAGCGTAGTTCAGATCGCCATCGGTCTGAATGCTGACCGAAAGGCGGCCATGCTTGCGATTGGCCAGCGCAGCTCCCACGGCAGCCGGTGCGCCATAGCCCATGCCGCCAGCGCCCTGCCCGCCGATGTACTGATAATGTTTGTCGAAGTTCCACAGGCGATTCGGCCAACTGCTAATGAAGCCCTGCCAGGAAACCAGCGACCAATCTTCGTTTTTGATCAGGGGCCATAGCTCGGCCGACAGACGCGCCAGGCTTATGGGACTGGAATCCCAACCATACTGCGCCTGCTCGACGCCCTGCTGCCAGGCCTTCTTGTGCGCGTCGACCAGTTTCGCGCCACGCTCCTGAAGCGCGCGCTTGCGATCAGCCGTGAGCTCCTTCTTGATTTCCTCGATCAGCGCCGGCAGCGTTGCTTGAGCATCCGCGCCGATGTCGAGATCGATATCGGCATAGTGTCCGAAGTCCTGAATGTTGCTCTTATGCGAAAGCGAAACAGCGGTGATGGCGATGGTTTTCGCGCCGCGCGCGCGATCGGTGCGAGCTTGCGGCAGGATGTCGGCTACCTCCAGGTTCAGCGTCACGTCCGGCTGATAGCCCTGCCAGCCGGTGCCGGCCAGCGGATGCCGCGTGGGAAAATTCATGCGCTCCTGGCTATTGACGGGAGCTTGCAGCAACTCGGCCAATTCCACCAGCAGCGTCATGCCCTCGGGCGTGCGAGCCATACGCTGCGCGATGATTTGCGGGCGCTCGGCGTTGATCAGAAGTTTCGCGGCTTCCCGAACGGCGCTGATGTCGCCCGAAGGAGGCGTGGTTAGAGTAAGTTTCGGAATGCGCGGTGTAGCGCCCTGAATCGGATCGCCCTGTATTTCGGCATTGCAGACTATCAAGACCGGACCGCCGGGCGGCGTCATCGCAATGTTATACGCGCGCACTGCTGTTTCTGCGAAATGCCCGAGCGACAGAGGCTCATCGTCCCACTTGGTGAAGTCTCGGACCAGGGCGCCCAGATCCTGTGCGCTGTGCAAGGACTGTACACCCGGCGAGCGCCGCGCGCCGTCGGAGTGATTGCCGACCACCATGTAGATGGGCACCCGATCGACGTAGGCGTTGTAGATCGCCATGGACGCGTGCTGCAGCCCGATATCGCCGTGAATCAGCGCCATCATCGGCGTGCCTTCGATCTTGGCGTACCCGTGGGCCATAGCGACGGCGGACTCTTCGTGACAGACCGTCAGAAACTCGGGCATTTTGTTGTCGCCATAATTAATGAGCGACTCGTGCAGCGATTCGTACGTGGAGCCCGGATTGGCGGCCAGATATTCGATATTGAGCGACTTGATCACGTCCACCATATAATCGGAGCCGGGATGCTCGATCACACGCAAAGATTCGGCCGGACGTCCACCTGTTTCGCGAGCCAAGGCAACTTGCGTAGGCTCCGCGGCCGAGCCATTGACGCCCCGATTTTGAGAGGTTTGTTGGGCTGCCGGCTGCCCATTTTGCGATGGCGCCGCCTGCTGCGCGTCAGCCAACTGCGGTTTCGCCACCAGCGCTGCTGCGCCGGCCGCTGCGCCTTTCAAAAATCCGCGACGGTCTACCGAAGTCTTCTTGGATTTCGCCATACTGCCATCCTCCACTTAGGACACTAACACTTTATCATTTGCCTATTGCGGCAACGCGCAAGTGAAATTCGCGGCGTCGTCGGTGCTGCCGGAACCTTTATAGCGCGCGACCTGCGGATAGGGGCAGAGCGGACGCGTGCGATCCACGGTCCCTTTGACCGCATGTGAGGCGATCATTTGCTCGGGCGCCTTGCCCTGCTCCACCCACTGTTGAATGGCGGTCATGCGATCAAAATCGTTAGGGCCCTCGCCGCCGCCGCAGTGTCCCATGCCGGGAACCATGAATAGCCGGACGTCATCGGCGGCTTTTTTTTCGCCACCCAGGTTCTTGACCACGCTTTCGTAGTAGTTGATGCTGTTGCCGGGCGCGATGGCTGGGTCGGCCCAGCCGTGATAGAGAATCAGCTTGCCTTTGTGAGCGAAGAATGGTTTCAGGTTGGGATCGTTGGCATCGATCAAGTTGCCATAGGACTTCTCGATCGCGGCGACGTCGCTCGTGAGGTTCATGCTGCGCCAATCCCATTGGGGGTTCTTGTAAACGACATAGGTGAAGCTGTCGGTGGCAACCGGGTTGCCCTGCTGGCCGCCCAGCAAGCCCCAGCCTAATTCGCTACCGGGCGCGTAGGTAGGGAAAATCTCTTTACCGCCCGGGCTCTTCGGGCCGGCATAAATCGCTTGCACCGCGGCCACTTGCGCCGGTACCAGGCAGTTGGGCAAATCCTCGCCCTTGCACTCGATCGACTTCGGATCGAAATGGCACTTCGTTGGATCGTTCAGCAAACCGTCCTTCACGCCGTCGCTCGCATCGCAGGCGGCCACCACGGCTTTATGCAGGACGGCGAGCTTCTCGGGCGGAATGAAGCTGCCGGGAGTTTTATTCATCTGCTGCGCAACCCAGACGGACCAGACATGCAGATGCGTCTGGTAATTGGCGGGCGCACCGGCGACGATGCCATCGAAATCAGCCGGAAATTTTTGCGCTTCCTTCAGGCCCTGCCGGCCGCCGGTGGAGCAGCCGTTCCAATAGGAATATCGCGGCGCGCTGCCGTAGAAGTTCTGGATGATGGCCTTCGATGTCACGGTCATTTCATGCACCGCGCGATAGGCAAAGTCGGTGAGTTTTTCCGGATGCCCAAGCGCGAAGCTGGCACTGCCGCCAGCGTGGCCGGTGTCGGTGCCTGCCGCAGCGAATCCCCGCTTCAAGGCGTCGGCCAGCGCACCATAGCCCATGGTTCCGTTCCAACCGCCGTTGCCGATGGCTTGGAAATCGTTGTTCCAACCTGAAGCCGGAAGCCACACTTCGATCTTGATGTCCGAATCGGACGAGGGCGTTAAAGTCGCCATGACGCGGCAAAATTCCGGCAAATTTTTGAACTGAGCAGCGTTGCCCGGCGGCCCAGCGGGTGCCCCAGCCGGCCCCGTAGGCGGTGTGAAGGTGCCCGCGGCCACGCTCTGGGCCGAGTTAATCGTCACGTTGGGCAGGTTCAATTTGGAAAGGCTATCGCAAGGGGATCCGCCTGTCGGCGCGCCAATCAACGAGGCTGCGGGAAGCAGCAGCGCGGCAAAAGAAAATTTCGTCATGGACATTCTCCCCGGCAATTATATACCCGGCGCTTCTAGCCCATTCCGGGCGGCATGTTATTCTGAAATCGCACCCGAGGCCCCGTACATGCGTTTTCGTGTCACATTCGCCTTTTGTTTTGTGGCGATCCTCTCCGCGTGGGGCGTCCTTCGCGCGCAGAAGCCCTTCAAAGAATATCCCGGCGATCGAGTACAGCAACTTTCCGAAGCCGCCAGACTGGGATCAGAAGGCGGAGTGGGTACGGGCGAGGCTGCGTTACCCCGATATTTTCGGGTATCCCGACCACCCGCGCGTGGTCAATGCGTGATGGCAGCCCTTTTCCGGGGTATTGGACCATGGACTATCCGCGTTCGGATCGCCATTTGCTGGCCGGCATTCGACGTTTGACTCGCATCGACACGCGCTCCATCGAGCAAGTGGTGACGCTTGACGGCACGCGACGATGTGTACAACTGGCCGGTCCTCTATGGAGTTGAAGTGGGGCACTGGGATCTGCGCGATGAGGACGCGAAACAGTTGCGCGAATATCTGCTGCGCGGCGGATTCTTCATGTGCGACGACTTTCACGGCAACGAACCTTATCGCCCCAACCGGGAGTGGGACACTTTCATCGCCAGCATGAGCAGGGTTTTCCCAGACCGCCAGATCGAGGATATTCCTGATAACGATCCGATTTTTCATACGTTATTCGACTTGCAGGATCGCTTCCAGGTGCCTGGGGCGCAATTTCTGGAAACCGGCATCACATACGAGGCTGGTGAGACGGGGAAGGTGCCGCACTGGCGCTGCATTCGCGACGACAAGGGCCGCATCATCGTCGCCATCTGCCACAACATGGATTTGGGCGATGCTTGGGAGCATGCCGACAATCCTCAATACCCGGAGAAGTACTCGTCGCTGGCGTATCGCATTGCGGCGAATTATTTCGTTTACGATTTGACGCACTAGATTAGACGCGCTGAAACCTGTCGGACGTATCCAGAAACTTTCCGTCCAAGTTTCGCCCGATGGGATGCTCTGCAAGCCCTTGAAGAGCCCCTCGTGCGCCAGGTTGAAGCCGTTGGTGAGGCCGGTCATGGGCTCGAAGCACACTACATCGCGCGTCTCGGGCGCATAAACGATCGCGATCGGAAATTTCGGGCCGAACTGGACGGAAATTTTCCGGCCCTGCGCTTCGAGCGAGAACTCGCCGTTCGAATCCACGCCACCGAACACATCGTCCAACTGGCGTCCGGCCAGCGGAGTGGGATCCGGCAGATCCATTGGTTTGGTTTCGCCGGTCGGAATCAGCTTGGGCGAAAGCACGTAGTGCTCGCGCACCGGCAGGTGCACCTTCCACTGATCGCGCGGCATCCCGGGGATCTGATACCAGGGATGAAACCCGATGACCAGCGGCATGGAATCGGTTGAGTGGTTTTGAATCGCCGTCCGCACCTCCAGAACCCCTCCGGCCAGCCGGTGCGTCGATCTCGATGGTGTGCGCAAAGGGAAACTGAGCCATCCATTCCGGATGCTTCCAAAACTCCAGCCGGCTGGTGACCTCGGCGGCCTGTTGGTCGGCGTGCAGCCGCGCCACTTGCCAGGCGGAAGCGAAAAGCAACAGGCCGTGAATCGGCAGGCCGTTGCCATCGCGCCGGATCTCTGCCGCTTCCGGATTCAACAGGTAGCGCTTGCCGTTGGCCCAATATGCGTCGCCGTCCAGGCGATTCGCCCAAGGAGCCAGGAACGGGATGCCGGCCTGCGAGGGTTTCCGTTGCCAGTCTGGGAGCGATGCCGGCGGCGGCACGAGAATCGGCTGACCATTCACTCGCAGGTCGTAAGCGATGTTGCCGATCGAGGGGCAGATCGAAACTTCGGTCTGATGCGCGCGATCGCCCAGGCGAACGATTTCGATCGAATCGACGATCAGCTTCTGCGCGGAATAAGTTTCAGCCACGATGTCCACATTATCTCTCAATGACTTTTAATGTTCGGCGCAGTCCCGCTCGTAACTCGCATAACTCGCATCCGTCCCAGGCAGTGAGGACGAACGAATGGGAATTCAAGCTCACAGGACAAGCCAGCGGCTCGCCGCTCTTCTGCTGATGGCCACGATTCGCAACGGTTGCGCTCGCTCAGGCGCCACCGCCTCCGCCTATCCACAACAGCCGTATCCACCGCAGGGCCAAGCGCCGCCACCGCCGTCCTTTCCACCGCAGGAACTGGATCGCTTAGTACAACGAATCGCGCTGTATCCGGATCCGCTGTTGGCCCAGATTTTCGCTGCCGCGACATTTCCGGACCAGGTTCCCGACGCTGCCCAGTGGGCCGATCAGCACCACTACTTGACCGGGGATGCGCTGGCCGCCGCGATTGCCGACGATCATCTGCCGTGGGATCCAAGCGTGCAGGCGCTGCTCCCGTTTCCATCGGTCTTGGACATGATGGCGTCTGACATGGCATGGACCCAAGAACTCGGCAACGCCTTCCTGGCGCAGCAGCCCGACGTAATGGATGCCGTGCAGACGGATGCGCCACGAAGCCTGGAATTATGGATATCTTCGAACCAATCCGCAGATCATCGTCAACAACGGCCCCTACATCGAGATTCTGCCCGCCAATCCGGCCTTCATCGTTCTCCCCTATTACGACCCGTTGATTGTGTTTGCTCCGCCGCGGCCAGGCTTCTTCGTTGGCGGCGCCATCGGCTTCCGCTTTGGCGTGACCATCGGTCCCGCGTTCCGGCCGTGGGGATGGGGCGTGAACCGGTTTGCCTGGAACAGCCACGCCGTGTTCATCAACAACGCGCGCTGGGATCGGACCTGGGCGAATCGAAGGACCTACGTGCATCCTTACGCGGATGTGCGGCGTTACCCTGGCGCGGCGCGAGCCCCCGAACGCCACGAATTACGCGCGCGTACCGAGCATGAGCGGCAAGCTGCCCGGTCCGGCCGCGAGCGAGTAGAAGAACACCGCTAGGTCAAACTGCGAGCCGGTTATACTGGGCTGAGATGCTGCCGCAGTGGGCCAAAGCCTGGTTCCGGCGTTTCTCGTCGGTCAAGCAGTGCTGGTCCATGTTTCCGCTGGAACCGAGCGTCCGCCGGCGCCGCCAGCCCTTGCCGATTTTCCTTCGCAATTCAGTACATGGACTGAACTGCGCGAGGATCCCATCGATCCGGATGTGGCGAACACGCTGCGAGCCGATAGATTGTTGAGCCGGACCTATCGAGCGGCCAAGGCGCGCTGCCAGTCGGCCTGTGGTGGCCTGGTTCCAATCGCAACGCGCAGGCGCGAGCCAGCCGCATTCGCCCAAGGTGTGTTTGCCGGCGTCCGGTTGGGAGCCTGAAGCCACCGGGGAGATGAGCATCGCGACGGCGGCTGGTCCGATTACGGTGAACCGGTACGTGGTCGCGAATCGCGAACCAACGCGCGGTGGTCTTTGTACTGGTATCAAACCTCGCGCGGCGCGATAGCGGGAGAGTGGGCGTCCAAGATTCTGGGTGGTGGCGGGCGCGTTGCGAGACCGCAGAACGGACACGGCGCTGGTGCGTTTAGTGGTGAACAGCAGCACCGAGGATCCGGAGCGGACGATCACCTGCGTACGTGGCTCGCGGCGGACTTCGCTCGCGGTGTATCCTTTATTGCGCGCACGGTTACCGCGCTAGTATCGTGCTGCGCTCGATGTCATCAAACTTCGGCGGAGCTCTCTCACGATCCAATCGGCGCCTTCATCTCCACGGCCGGTAGGGTTTCTTGGCGAATTTCAACCTCTTTGGTAAAATTGAACTAGAGTGGCGACAGCAACCAAACGGGGTTCGGTAACAAACCCCTTGCTTCAATGTCCCTCCCTGTTTATACTGGCTTTTTTCGCCGATGATGAACCTAAGCATGACACCGCGGGACGACCTGGATCCGTTAGCTCCGCAACGCGAAGCGGCGATGTTCTACGGTCTTTTCCTGCGCGGCCACTCGGCCGAAACCCTGCGGCGTGACATTGATGTTCCCAAGCCTGTGCTTGAAAAATGGCTCAATCGGCGGCGCTACGAAACCGGTTTTCGTGACTCATTGCGACGCGTTTATCAGTACCGCAAACAAGTGCTCGCAATCTTCGACGAGCTGGTCTTGAACGAGAAGAACCGCCCGCCTTTCATTCAGTAACAGGCGCTCAGTAACCGGTTGTTCATTTCCCTCCGCCTGCTTCCACTTACACTAGGAAAAGATGAAACACACCGATACGCATTCCCTGCCAGAAGCGCACCAGCATTCCGACCAGCCGGACGACGCCAAGTCGCGCCTATTGTCCACGCCCACGCGCCCGTTCGATCCAGTGGGCGCAAGCAGTGCGTCGGAAATTCTGACCCGCATGCAGGGCACTGCATTCCAGGGCAAGCAGCTGGGGCTGGCGTTTGAAGTATGGAAGCGGATGCTGGGCGACCGATGCACCATCATGATGGGCATGTCGGGCGCGATGGTTCCGGCGGGCATGCGAAGGCTGGTGGTTCGGATGATCGAATACCGGCTGATCGACTGCCTGGTTTCCACCGGCGCGAATTTCTTCCACGATCTGCACGAGACCCTGGGCAATTTTCACTATCAAGGATCGCCCGCCACCGACGACGTGCTGCTGGCCGAGAACCTGGTGGATCGCATGTATGACGTGCTCGCCGACGAAGCGAAGTTTCGCGAGCACGATCAATGGATTGGGCGGTTCGCGGCCGGGCTCGATCAATCGCGGCCGTATACCACGCGCGAGTTCCTGTACTTGCTGGGGCTGGAGCTCGGCAAGCATTGCAAGGAAGACGGCATCGTTTCGGCGGCGGCCAAGGCAGGCATCCCGCTGTATTGTCCGGCCATCGCCGACAGTTCCATCGGCATCGGTATCGCGGCCAACCGCTATGCGGGCGGCAATCGCTTCACCTTCGACGTGATTGGCGACGTTGTGGAAACCGCACGCATTGTCGCGGATTCGGAAGCCACCGGGGTCATCTATTTCGGCGGCGGCACGCCCAAGAACTTCGTGCAGCAGACCGAAGTAACTGCCATCATCATGAATGCCGGGGTTACCGGCCACAAATACGCCGTTCAATGCGTCACCGACTCGCCGCATTGGGGCGGACTCTCGGGCTGCACATTCGAGGAGGCGCAGAGCTGGGGCAAGATCGCAAAAGACGCCTCGATGGTAACGTGCCATTCGGATTCCACTATCGCCATGCCGATTCTGATTTCGGCGTTGCTGGAACAGCGCGAGCTGGTTGCTAATCGTCATCGGCCGAGCTTTACGCAGGGCCGGGAACTGGGCGTCAGGTCGTGAGCGCGCAGCGGATCCCGATGTACCAAGTGGACGCTTTCGCGGGGCGCGTGTTCTCTGGCAATCCCGCCGCCATCTGCCCGCTTGAAAACTGGCTTCCCGACGTCCAGATGCAGGCCATCGCTGCCGAGAACAACCTGGCCGAAACCGCATTCTTCGTGCGTAACGGAGCAGGCTACAAATTGCGCTGGTTTACGCCGGCCGTGGAAGTGGACCTGTGCGGCCATGCGACGCTGGCATCGGCGTTCGTCATTTTGAACGATCTCACGCCGGGCGAGCGCTCGGTTTCTTTCGAGACCAAGAGCGGCGTGCTGACGGTTACGCGCGAAGGCGATCTGTACTCGCTCGATTTCCCGTCGCGTCCGCCCGCACCATGCGACCCTTGTCCGGAGCTGATTCCGGCACTCGGCGGCAAGCCGGAAGCGGTGCTGGCCGCGCGTGATTACCTGGTGGTCTACGGATCGGAAGACGAGCTTCGTTCACTGCGGCCGAACATGTCTGCGTTGATGACCATCGACCGCTTCGCCGTCATCGCCACGGCGCCCGGACGCGAGGCCGACTTCGTTTCGCGATTTTTCGCTCCGGCCAAAGGCGTTCCTGAAGACGCAGTCACTGGCTCGGCCCACTGCACGCTGATCCCGTATTGGTCCAAGCGTCTCGGTAAACAGAAGCTGCATGCATATCAGGTTTCCCCTCGTGGCGGCGAGCTATGGTGCGAAGATCGAGGCGCGCGCGTCACCATCAGCGGCAAGGCTGTGCGGTTCTTCGAAGGCGCCATCTTTCTGGAAGCTTGATCGCGACGGGCTGCAATTACGCCGTGATATGCTCGTACGGGACTCGCCTGTAGTCACCAAGCTTACATAAAAGGGAGAGAACACACGAAGATGAAGAGTACCGACCGCATTCTTACGACCCATGTCGGTAGCCTGCCCCGGCCGCAGGAAGTGGTCGACGTCTTGTTCGCGCAGGATCGTGGGGAACCTGTTGACCCTGCGAAATTTGACGCCACCATTCGCGGCGCGGTCGTGGATGCGGTCAACAAACAGGTCGCCGCGGGCGTGGACATCGTCAGCGACGGTGAAATGGGCAAGATCAGCTATGCGACGTACATCCGGCATCGTCTCACTGGCTTTGAACCGGGCAATGTACCGCGCGCCACGCCGCAGGATCAGGACGATTATCCGGCATATCGCGACCGGATCGCCGCGGCCGGCGCCACGCCCAAGTATCAGCGGCCGATCTGCAAAGGCCCGATCAAAGTGAAGACCCTGGAGCCGCTGAAAGAAGACATCGCCCGCTTCAAAGACGCTTTGTCGAAAACGAAAGTCACCGCTGGGTTCATGAACGCAGTTTCGCCCGGCACCATCGCGGTTTTCCAGCCCAACGAGTATTACCCGACGCATGAAGCCTACCTGGAAGCGTTGGCGGATGCCATGCGGGCTGAGTACGAGACCATCGTGAATTCGGGCCTGCTCCTTTCAGTGGACTGCCCGGATCTGGCGATGGGGCGCCACATCAAATTCCGCAACGTGGATGACGATGAGTTCGTGCGCAACGCGGAGCTGCAGGTGGCGGCTTTGAATCACGCGCTGGCGAACGTTCCGGCGGATCGCACGCGCATGCATGTGTGCTGGGGGAACTACGAGGGTCCGCACACGCGGGACATTCCCGGTTTCAAGGTGCTGCCGGTGGCTTTGAAGGCTAAGCCCGCGGCGCTGTTGATCGAGGGCGCCAACCCTCGTCACGAGCACGAGTGGGAGCTGTGGAAGACCATCAAGCTGCCGCAGGACAAGGTGCTGGTTCCGGGCGTGATAGGTTCGAACACAAACTACGTCGAGCATCCCGAGCTGGTGGCTCAGAGGATCGTCCGTTATGCCGACATCGTGGGGCGCGAGCAGTTGATTGCCGGCACCGATTGCGGTTTCGGCACGTTCGCCGGGTTCGGCGCCGTATATCCGGACATCACGTGGCTGAAGCTGAAATCGATGGCCGACGGGGCGAAGATCGCGTCGCAGAAGTTGTGGGGCCGGGCGGGTTCGGCGAACTGAACGACGTTCAGCCACAGATGAACACGGATGGACACCGATAAAGCTTTCGATTCGAATCCGCGTTCATCGGTGTTTATCGGCGGCCATTTGGATTCGTAACCGAAGGACGACTCGGCGTGTTCATCGTTCACGATCTCGGTGTAGCGGTTCTGTTCTGCATCGTCACGATGCTGGGTTGGGGTTCGTGGGCCAACACCCAAAAACTGGCCGGTAAAGATCGCTGGCCGTTTGAGCTTTTCTACTGGGACTACGCGATCGGCGTGTTCGTATTCTCGGTGCTGTTCGCGCTCACCCTTGGCAATGCCGGCGTCTCCGGAATGCCATTTCTCGAAAACCTCCGCGGTGCGCGCGACAGCGCGATCTGGGCCGCTATCCTCAGCGGCGTTCTGTTCAACATTTCGAATATTCTCCTGGTGGTCGGCATTGACGCGGCGGGCATGGCGGTGGCATTTCCGGTCGGCGTCGGTCTCGCGCTGGTAATCGGAACCGTGAAGAGCTACGTTCTTGCGCCACAGGGCAACGCCCCGCTTCTGTTTGCCGGAGTAGCGTTGATCGTCTTCGCGATGATCATGTCCGCCGTCGCACACCACCGCCTCGGCGAGGCAGCCAAGAGGAAACCGCTCCGGGGGCTCGCGTTCTCCGCCGTGGCCGGTTGTTTGATGGGTTTCTTCTATCCACAACTGCTGGCCGCCGTTTCGCCGGATTTCAGCACGCGCGCGATTCAGCCCGAACTGCTCACGCCCTACACCGCGCTGGTCTTGTTTGCCGTGGGCCTACTGGTGAGCAACATCGTCGTCAATACGGTTTTCATGCGCGCGGGCAAGGTCACATACCGTGATTACCTCCACGGACGCGCCCGGCTGCATTCACTTGGATTCCTCGGCGGATGTATCTGGATGCTGGCGCTGAGCACGAACGTGATCGCCTCGGGAGTCGCGGGACCGGCGATCTCCTACGCTCTCGGCCAAGGCGCCACGCTGGTTGCCGCCATCTGGGGCGTGTTCATCTGGCGCGAATTCGTTCACGCACCGAAGGGCACGTGGACGTTCGTGAGCATGATGTTCGCCGGCTACGTAATTGGCCTGGTTCTGATCGGGATGGCGAGTCTTTAGATCATGGGCGATTCGATCGTGGTGATAGGCAGCTTGAACATGGATTTCGTCATTGCCGTCGACCGTTTGCCGCTGCCCGGGGAAACCATTCTCGGACGCAATTTCCGGATGATTCCGGGCGGAAAAGGCGCGAATCAGGCTTATGCAGCGGCGAAACTCGCCAAAAACGGCACGACAGTGCGGATGTTGGGACGCGTCGGGAACGACTCATTCGGCAACGCGCTCAAGACCAATCTGGCGCGCGTGGGCGTCGACATCACCCCGGTGCTGGCGACGGATTCGGAAGCAACCGGCGTGGCATGTATCCACGTAGACGATGCTGGACAGAACTCTATCACGGTGGCACCCGGGGCGAATGGTGTTCTGTCTAGCGGCGACATTCATTCACAGCTGGGAGCACTGGCTGGCGCGCGTTGTGCGCTGCTGCAACTTGAAGTTCCGATCGAGGCGGTCGCGGAGGGTTTGCGGGAAGCGCGGCGCGTGGGCGCCACAAGTATTCTCGACCCCGCGCCGGCGCGCGCTCTGCCTGGCGAGATCCTCCAACTGGTGGACATCGCAACGCCGAATGAAAATGAGGCCTGCGTTCTTGCAGGCATGACGCCGAGCCGAGTAAGTCCCACCGATGCAGTCGCGCTGGGAAACAAGATCAGGGCACTCGGCGTACGCTCCGTGGTGGTGAAACTGGGCGACCAGGGCTGCGTTTATTGCGGACCGGATCGAACATTCGCTTCGCCTTCTTTCCCAGTGCAAGCCGTGGATTCCACTGCGGCCGGCGACACGTTTAACGCCGCGCTGGCGGTGTCGCTGGCGGAAGGCGCGGAAATGGAAGAAGCGCTGCGATTCGCGAATGCGGCGGCCGCGATTTCGGTCACTCGAGCGGGTGCGCAAACGTCGGCGCCGTCGAGGGCCGAAGTCGGATCTCTGCTCGCGCAGATACCCGTGTCAAGATCGAAATAGCGATGTTCTGGACTCACCGAAGTTTTTGGGTTCTTCCGATACTGGTCGCGGCGATTCTTGGCGGACTTGCCGCCCTTGTTTCGCACACGCGACTGCGCAAAATTTATGAACACAGGTTCATCGAATCGCGGCGGGAGCGCCTGTTCCTGGCCTCGGTCGGCTTCTTCACCACTGTGCTCGTGGTGCGCGGGCTCACCATCGCTATTCGCCACGACATTGGACCATTCCACGACATTTCGATGCACGGCCGCCACATCCACCATCTCGTCTGGGGCATCCTTCTGCTGCTGACAGTCGGTTATTTATGGCTGGTCGAGGTGGGAACTGGAGCGGCTTTGTCGAACCAATGGAGCGGGCGACTCACCTCCATGCTGTTTGGGGTGGCTGCGGCTTTGACACTGGACGAATTTGCGCTGTGGCTCAATCTTCGCGATGTTTATTGGGAACGCGAAGGCCGGGAAAGTTTCGAGGCGCTGGCGTTATTTGGGGGTCTTCTGGCCGTCGGAGTTTTCGGACGCGCATTTTGGCGCGGCATAGCTGTGGAATTCGGCAAGATCCTCCACAAATCTCCGTCCCAGCTATAATTCCTATGGCGGTTGTCACACTCCCGCTGTCTGGCGTTGTACAAAGCTGGGCTCAATTCAAATCGCTCTCTTCAAGAAAGGTCCCTCATGGCCACTGATGACCAGATTCGCTCGCTCGAAAAGAAAGTCGAAGAACTTGCCCACCAAGTCGGAAAGCTTCAGGACACGCAAGCCGTACGCGATCTCCAATACAAGTACGGCTACTATCTCGACAAGTGCCTGTACGACGAAGTGGTGGATCTGTTCACCGACGATTGCGAAGTCCACTTCATCGGCGGCATCTTCCGCGGCAAGGCCAGCGCCCGCCGTCTTTATTGCGATCGCTTCCGTAAGAATTTCACCGGCGGCCACAACGGTCCCGTGCAAGGCTACCTGCTGGATCACATGATGCTGCAGGACATCATCGACATCTCGCCCGACGGAAAACTCGCTTTCGCGCGCCTGCGTGTCTTCATGCAGGCTGGACGCCATCACGAATTCACCGACGACACTCACCCGTTGCGCCAGTGGTGGGAAGGTTCGCTCTACGAAAACGTCTACGCGAAGGAGAACGGCCTCTGGAAGATGAAGGTGCTGAACTATCGTCCCGTCTACCACGCCGACTTCGACAAAGGCTGGGCCTTCACCAAACCCAATTACGTCCCCTTCTATACCGATACGTACCCAGGCAATCCTACCGGTCCCGATGAGCTCGAAAAACCCACGCCTCCGCTATGGCCCGACACCGACGTTTTGCCGTTCCACTACCCGCACCCGGTAACGGGCAAGGAGGTTAAGCTGATGAAGCCGCCGGTGATCACCAAAGCAGCCGTGAAGTAATATGGCCAAGCCGTTCCCCAATACGATGGACTTTGCGGGCTGGAACGCCCCGTCCCGCATCGAGTGCGACATCTACGATTTGGTCACCGAAGGCGACGTTCCCGAGGAGATCAACGGTTCCTGGTACCGCTCCATTCCCGATCCGCAATATTCGCCCATGCTTGGCGACGACACATTCCTCAGCGGCGACGGCATGGTGAGCCTGTTCCGCTTCGAGAACGGCCACGTCGATTTCAAGATGCGCTATGTCAAGACCGAGCGCTGGAAGGCCGAGCGTGCCGCGCGTCGCTCGCTGTACGGGAAATATCGCAATCCGTTCACCGACGATCCCAGCGTCCAGGGCAAGCCGCGCAACGTCAACAACACTACGCCGATTTTCCACGCCGGCAAATTGCTCGCGCTAAAAGAAGACAGCCATGCGATGGAGCTGGATCCACACACGCTCGAAACCATCGGCGAGTGGGATTACGAAGGCAAGCTGAAAAGCCAGACAATGACCGCGCATACGCGCCTCGCGCCGGATTCAGGTGACCTATATTTCTTCGGCTATGAAGCGGGCGGCTTCGTCACCAAGGACGTCGCGTTTTGCGTCGCGGACAAGCAAGGCAATCTCAGGCGCGAAGAGTGGTTCGAAGCACCGTATGTCGCTCTGATGCACGACTTCGCCGTCACGCGCGAGCACGTCATTTTCCCGGTGTTTCCCATCACGGCCGACCTCAATCGCATGAAGGCCGGCGGCCACCACTGGGTCTTCGAGCAGGACAAGGAATCGTTCGTCGGCATCCTGCCGCGCGACGCTCACGTCAAGCATATGCGCTGGTTTCGCGGCCCAGCGCGATCTTCGTTCCATTTCATGAACGCCTACAGCGAAGGCAATCGCGTTCACATGTATTTCGGCGTGAGCAAGGTCCCGCCCTTCCCGTTTATGCAGGAAGCGTCCGGCATTCATTTGCGTCCCGATCAGGTTCGCATTGGATTTGTGCGTTGGACATTCGATCTCTCGAAACCTGGCGACACCTGGGAAGAGACCATCATCGGTCCCAGCGGCGACATGCCGCGTACCGCCATCAAAGATCAGATGACCGACTTCGACATCGGTTACTACCAGACCTTTGATCCAAGGAACGCCCCACAGAACGGGCCGCCGCCGATCGCCGGGCCAGTGGGTGCGGGCTTCAACACTATCGTCCGCATGGAAGTGAAGACCGGGAAATATACGACGCTCGGCCTCGGCCCAACGGTCACCGTCCAAGAGCACGTACACATCCCGTCCAAGAAACCCGGCCACGAGGGCTACTTGGCGTTCGTCTGCGATATGCACGATCAGCAACTCTCCGAAGTCGCGATCGTAGAGGCGGAGCATATCGAGAAGGGCCCCATCGCGCGGATCAAGGTGCCGTTCCGCCTGCGCGTGCAAGTCCACGGCAATTGGGTTGAGGCGGAAGAATTGGGGACAAACTAATGCCCGAAGTGTTTGGCGCTTACTCCATCGCGGCGCTGCTGGTGGCAGTGGTTTTCGTCGTCGCGTTCGTGCTCGGCATGGTCCTTCGCGGCGCGTCGTATCGCACGCGCCTTTTCCTCAACCTGATCGCCATCCTGATTCTCGCCATCGCCGTGCTCGAGAAGGCCGGATGGTCCGTTCGACCCTGGACATTGGGATCGCCTGCAGCCGCGTTCAACGACACGCTTTTTCGGATATTGCTGCTGGTTGGCGTGGGGCTCTTGTTCGTCTCCTGGACTATTGCGGTAGGCAGTCGCGAGTCGCGCTAACCCAACGAACGAACTACTTTTTGAAATGCTCGTGATTGGGCGCGTGGTGCGCTGAGATCGCGACCGTGAAACGCGGATGATCGCCGCAATGTTTGCATGCGGGAAACGTCTCGCCCTTCACCACCGTTACTTGATGTTTGTCTTGATGGACGCCATCATGCACGACATCGTAGATGCCCGATCGGGGACACAGATCGCCCGGCTTGAATTGATCCATAACTTCTACGCTCGTGCCGGCCGCAAGGCGCCCTGGGCCGTGGGCGCTTCATTCGCTACTTTCCGTCGCGGCGGAGTTGCCAGCAGCAAAAGCAGCGATCCTGCGAAGCACAGACCGGCGATCGAATAGAACACCGGCGTATAGCTTCCGTATTTGTCGAACACGTAGCCGGCCACAAAAGGTGCGAGTGCTCCGATGGTGGTTTGAATCGCGAGCCATAGTCCAATCACAGCCGGGTAGGCCTTCAGACCGAAATAATTCATGGGCGCACCCATCATCGATACCAGTGTTGCGCCCCATCCAAATCCGAGCAAGATCGGGAAAGGATACAGATCGGCCGCGCTTGTCGCATGCACCACCAGAACTATTCCCAATCCGAACGCTGTCATCGCGAAGGCCCAAATGTAGCGCGGCTCAATGCGGTCGCCAAAACTCGCGAGCAGTTTGCCGATTAGCGTCGAGATTGCGAGGATGGACATCGCAGTGGCAGCTTCGGCCGGCGAATGCCCCAGGTCTTTCAGGTGCACGACGCCATGGGCTTGAATCAACGAAAAGCCGCAGCTAATTCCGATGGACGACAACAGCATGAAGATGAACGCGCGTGAGAAGATCGCTTCCTTGAAGGTCCAGGCTTCGGTGGTCACGAATACGCCTTTGGGAGGCTTTTGTCCGGGCGCAAGATCCGCCGCGGCGCCGCCATCGGGCACTTGTCCCATATCCGCGGGCTTTTCTTTTACGCAAAAAATCACCAAAGTCGCCGCGATTGCGCCGAGCACCAGGAAGATCCACCATCCGTTCCGCCAGTTTCCGTTCGAACCCGCGATCACGCGATTCAGAATGGGAGGCAGGATGAATCCACCAATCCCGCCCCCGCTATACATAAGCGACAATGCGAGCGCGCGCTTGCGGATGAACCATTGCGCGATCCCTTGCTGCTCTGCGATCGCTCCGCCCGCGCAGGATCCGAAGCCAATCAGGATTCCGAACGAGATCACGGCTTGCCAGCCGGTATGAACGAACAGCGCCATCGACAGCGCGCCCAGCATCGCGGAGCAACTTCCGATCAGTAGCGTCCATCGAACGCCGATGCGGTTGACGAGGGCCGCCACGGCGGGGCCGGGCAGCCCGACCATCAACATGTAGAGCGAAAAAACCAGACCCAGCACGGTGCGGTCGAGATGCAGATCCTTGGCCATGTAGGCATTGATTACGCTCTGTCCGTAGGTTGGAAATCCAAGGTTGACCAGATAAATGAACCAGAACGCCGCAAGCAGCTTCCAGCCGTAGAATGCCGATTTCTTCATGGTCCAGCTCCTCAGTGCTTATACCATATAATTAGCAGGCGATAAACAATGTCCCAAGACTATCCACATCTCAAACTTCTCATTGGCGGCGAATGGACGCCGAAAGACAACCGCGAGCACGAACCGGTGATGAATCCGGCCACCGGCGAATGCCTCGGCGTGCTGCCGCACGCATCCAAGGCAGACTTAGACCGCGCTCTCGAGGCCGCGGAGAAAGCGAATCCGGTTTGGCGAGGCATGTCGCCGCAGGATCGCGGCAAGATTCTAAAGCGAGCGGCGGATCTGATGCACGAACGCGTGGAGCATATCGCGCGCATCGCGACCATCGAAGAAGGCAAGAGCATCCACGAAGCGCGGATGGAGACGCATATTTCAGCCGATACCTTGGAATGGTTCGCCGAAGAAGGCCGAAGGGCTTACGGCCGCGTGTTGCCGCAGCGAACGCCGGGCGTGCGTATGACAGTGTTGCGAGAACCCGTCGGCCCCGTGGCCGCGTTCGCGCCGTGGAATTTTCCAGTAGGCAATGCATGCCGCAAGCTGGGAGCCGCGCTGGCGGCCGGTTGCCCGTGCATCCTGAAGCCGGCCGAGCACACGCCCGCGTCGGCGCTCGAGGTGGCGCGCGCGCTCATAGACGCCGGACTACCGAAAGGCGTGATGTCGATTGTCTTCGGCGTGCCGTCGCAGGTGTCCACGCATCTTCTGGCGTCGCCGGTGATTCGCAAAGTATCGTTCACCGGATCCACGCGAGTGGGCAAGCAACTGATGAAGCTCGCGGCCGACGGCATGAAGCGAACGACGATGGAGCTGGGCGGCCACGCGCCGGTAATCGTCTTCGACGACGTCGATGTGAACCATGTGCTCGATCTGTCGGCTACGTCCAAATTCCGCAACGCCGGCCAAGTGTGCGTTTCGCCTACGCGTTATTACGTGCACGAGAACATCTACAAGCAGTTCGTCGATGGCTTCGCGGCGCGCGCTCGCGATTGGGCGGTCGGCGACGGTTTGATCGATTCCAACAAAATGGGACCGCTCGCCCATTCGCAGCGCCTCAACTGGATGGAGGAAATGCTCACCGACGCCAAGAAACACGGCGCGCATTTCGACGCCGGCGGCTCGCGCATCCCCGGCCCCGGCTACTTCTGGGAGCCGACCGTGCTTTCCGAAGTGCCCAATGAAGCGCGCATCATGAACGAAGAGCCGTTCGGGCCCATCGCGATCATAAACCCCTTTTCCGATTTCGACGCCGTCATCAAGCAAGCCAACCGGTTGCCCTACGGCCTGGCCGCCTACGCTTTCACCCGTTCGAATCGAACGGTAAACCTGCTGGGAGAGCAGCTCGAAGCCGGCCTGGTCGGCATCAACAGCTACCTCATTTCGGTGCGTGACTCCCCGTTCGGCGGCATCAAGGAAAGCGGGCACGGCAGCGAAGAAGGCATGGAAGGCTTGGAGGCGTGCCTGGTAACCAAGTTCGTCTCGGAATCTTAATGTCAGATTATCGCCGCATTGCCACTGAAGAAGCCTTCGCGCCGCCGGAACTGATCGCGCGATACCGCAAGCTGCTTGAAGACGGTTACGACGATCCCGGATTTCGCAGTCTGTGGGGATTCTATTCGGGGGCGACCCCGCGCGCCACTGCCCTTGCCGAGCGAATTCAGGATTTGGGCGAACGGCGGCTGCGCGACATGGACGACACCGGCATCGCGATGCAGATCCTTTCTCTCACCGCTCCCGGCGTGCAGGTTTTCGATGCACCCGAAGCCACTGCGCTGGCGCGATCCTTCAACGATCAAGTCGCCGATGCCATTCGCAAACATCCCGGCCGATTCTCCGGCCTTGCCGCTATCGCGCCGCAGGATGCCGCCGGCGCAGCCAAGGAACTGGAGCGCGGCGTGCGCCAGCTTGGTCTCAAGGGCGCAATTATCAACAGCCACACGCGCGGCGAATATCTGGATGATTCGAAATTCTGGCCCATTTTCGAGGCCGCCGAGCACCTCAATGTCCCGGTTTATATCCATCCCACTACGCCGCCGAAATCCATGATCGGTCCGTTTATCGAACGCGGGCTGGATGGCGCCATCTTCGGCTTCGCGGTCGAAACGGGCTTGCACCTGCTGCGCATCATCGTCAGCGGCGTCTTCGATCGATTCCCCAAGCTCCGCATTGTCGCCGGGCACTTAGGTGAGGGTTTACCGTACTGGCTCTTCCGCATCGATTTCATGCATCGCGCGATGGTAAAGGCCAATCGTTACGCGTCTGTTCAGAAGTTGCAGAAGCAGCCGAGCGACTACGTCAAGGAAAATATGTGGTTCACCACCAGCGGCATGGCCTGGGAGCCGCCCATTCTCTACGCGCAATCGGTCATGGGCGTCGATCGAGTGCTCTATGCGATGGACTACCCTTATCAATTCGTCCCCGAGGAAGTGAAGGTCACCGACAACCTGCCCATCAGCGACGCCGACAAAAGGAAGCTGTATCAAACGAACGCCGAGCAGTTATTTTCGCTCTAGTTGCCCATCATTTCGTCCAGCAGTTTGTCCGCGCCGTAAAGCTTGCGTAGCGCCTCGGTCATGGCGGCCGTGTGAACGGCGACGGTACGATTGGTCTCGATATCGTAGACGTAATCGCCCACCAGCGATTCAATATTGCCGTCGAATACCAGGCCCACAATTTCGCCGGCGCGATTGATCACCGGCGATCCCGAATTGCCGCCGATGATGTCGTTGGTGGTGACGAAATCGAATGGCGTCGATAAATCGAGTTTGCTCCGGCCCTCCAGGAACCGCGATGTCAGCCAGAACGGACCTTGAAAATCGAAACTGTTCGCGCGATCGTAGAGACCGTAGAAGGTGGTCTTCGAAGGCGCTATGGTACCGTTCATCGGGTAACCCTTCACCTGGCCATAGGAAAGCCGCAAGGTGAACGTGGCGTCGGGATAGGCGCTTCGGTCATAGACTGCGAAGCGCGCTTTGCCCAGAGCTTCTCCGGCGCGCTGGTCCACGCTCTGCACGTTGTCCTGCATCCATTTGACGAACTCGCGGCGCATCGGGTCGAGCTTGCGCGCGAGCACAATCTCCGGATCGGTGGACGCGTCAACGGCTGCCTGGCCGCCTTCGACGAGTTGCTTCCGAACCGCGGGATCGTCGAGGTGCGTGCCGTTCACCAGCGCCGTCGCGGCTTCCTGGGGACTCTTGCCGCCAAGCGCGATTTTGATGAACGGATCGGCTGGGCCCATCTGCTGCAGGTCCAACTCCAGTGCACCGGTAATTTGCGCGATTTCCATGTCGCGATAGACCGGTGCTGGAGAGAACAGATCGAAGCGCAGGGAATCCAGCTGCGCGTCGTGATACCCGGGTAGGCGCTCGCCGTCCGGTTTCTTGATTTCAGCCACGTATTCGACGATGGTTTTGGCCAAGGCGGAAAGTCGCGAATCGGTGCTGTGGAAGTATTGTTCCTTCACTCGTGACGCGGATTTCTTTTCAGCGGCGGCGATTTCGTCCCAGGCGCTGCCGTACATCGCCTTCCACTGCGGATTGGCCATGACAGCGGCCTTGAACTTTTGCTCATCCGTGCGTTTGGTGTCCATGACGTGCTTGTCGTTGAGGCCCCGATATTCGCCATCCAGGGCTTTGACGGAATTTTCCAGCTCCATAATCTCCGTGCTCGCCTGGCGGGCATGCTCCGGACTGGACTCCGAGAATTTTCTCTGCACGGCCACCCGTGCACGCAGCATCTTGAGAATATTCGGAAGGTCGAGGTCGCGTTCCGCCTCCAGTTGCGCCACCGTGTCGAGTCGCTGCGTACTGCCCGGATTACCGGAGACGAACACCAGCTCTTCATCGGCCGCGCCCTTAGCGTTCCACTTCAGATAATTGGGGGTGTCGATCGGTTTTCCGTTTTCATAAACACGGAAGAGCGCCATGTCGAGGTCATAGCGGGGATAGGTGAAGTTGTCCGGGTCGCCTCCGAAGAATGCCGACTGCTCCTCGGGCGCGAAGACGATACGTATGTCGGTGTATTTTTTGTAACGATACAGCCAGTATTCGCCGCCCTGGTATAGCGTTACGACATCCGACCGGAGTCCGGTTTTCTCCTGGCTCTCCTTTTCAATTTCCGCCATCGCCTTGCGGCGAAGCGCAAACTCGTCTTCGCTGTTCTTGGCGCCCTTCACGGCGGCCTGAATACGGCCGGTGACGTCCTCGGTGGAAATGAGAACATTCACCTCCAGGTCCGGCGATTTGATTTCCTGATCGGGCGTGGCGGCGTAGAAGCCATTCTTAATGTAGTCGTGCTCGGAAGTCGAGTTCTTTTGTAATTGGCCTCGCGCCACATGGTGGTTCGTCAGCAACAATCCATGGGGGCTGACAAACGATCCGGATCCGCCGTCATTCAAGCGAGCCGAGGCGAGACGCACGTGATCGAGCCACGGTTGAGTCAGCGTGAAGTGATATTTGTCCTGGATCATCTTGGTGGGCGGATGATCGAAAGTCCACATGCCTTCGTCAGCGGAAACGGCGACGGTGAATAGGGCGCCGCAAATCAGAGCGTTGGTGAGGATGCGCATGGAAGTTACCTTAATTTCATTGAATCACACGGCCGGCTCGGCTTGAGCGAGATATTGAGCGATATAATGTTGCGAGGTGTTTTAGGCACATGCGAACTCATTTCCTAGCAGTTGTTGCGGCCGGCTTCGGGCTGCTTCTTCCGGCGGTCCCGGCGCTTGCGCATCATTCCTTTGGCGCTGAATACGACGAGAGCAAACCAGTCACCGTCACGGGCGTGGTCACCAAGGTTGACTGGGAAAATCCGCACATGCATTTCTATATTGATGTGAAGGACGACGCCGGCAACATGGTCCATTGGAAGTTCGAGGGTTTTCCGCCCAACATGCTGATCCGCCAAGGATGGAGGCGCGACATCACGATGAAGCTGGGCGACAACGTGACGGTGTTTGGCTGGAGAGCGCGCGATGGATCGAACTTTGCGCATTCGCGCGAAGTAACCTGGTCCGACGGCAAGAAACTGACTTCGGGCCCGCCCGCGAGCACCGGAGGGAATTAACCGGATGCAAATAACGATGCGAATAACTACGACGAGTGTTTCTTTGCGGGTGCTGGCGGCGTTTGCGGCATTCGTGATTCCGTACGCGCCCGCCCAGCAGCGCAATGCCGAGTCGCAGCTAGCAATAACGCGGAATGCGCGAGAGAAAGAACTCGAATCGATCGCCATCATCGAGCGCAAGGTGATGGTGCCGATGCGCGACGGAAAGCGCATGGCGGCCGACATCTATCGGCCGAAGGATACGTCGAAGAAATATCCGATCATCTTTGTGCGCACGCCATACAACTTCAATTTTTGGGATGTAAAGAACGGCGTGCCTGCGGACATGTCCGCCCAGATTGACGCGATTAAGCATGGGTACGCGTACGTGGAGATGAACGAGCGCGGGCACTTTTTCTCCGAAGGCACCTATGACATTCTGGGACCGCCGCTGACGGATGGCGCAGACGCGATCGCGTGGATGACATCACAGCCCTGGTCGAACGCCAAGGCCGGTACCATCGGATGTTCATCCACTGCGGAATGGCAGCTGGGCGTGGCGGCGATGGGAACTCCGGGGTATGCCGCGATGATTCCGGAGGGATTCGGCGCGGGAGTCGGAAAGGTCGGCCCCTACTATGAGCAGGGCAACTGGTATCGCGGTGGCGCGTTCCAGATGCTGTTCGCCTCCTGGCTGTACGGCGAGCAGAACCAGGTTCGGCCGACGTTTCCACCGAATACCTCGCCGGAAGATTTGATCCGGGCTTCCAAGGAATTCGATCTGGCGCAGCAACTGCCGCCGGTGGACTGGTCGAAGGCGCTGACGCATCTTCCCGAGCAGGACATTATTAAAGCGGTGGACGGGCCGCACGGAATGTTCGCGGACCGGACGGAGGTTGCCACCGGAGGCGCGATGATCAAGCGGACTCCTAACGATCCGGCCTGGTATCGTGGCGGGTTGTGGCACGAGGATCATCCCATCAACGTGCCCGGGTTGTGGTTCATGTCGTGGTACGACGTTTCGGTGGGCCCGAACCTGGCGGCGTATAATTCGACGCGCAAGAATGCCCGGCCGGAAATCGCCAATCAACAATACGCGATAATCGCGCCGACGCTGCATTGCCAGTATAAAGGCGCCAGCGAGGACACCGTCGTAGGCGAGCGAAGCATGGGCGACGCGCGGCTGGATTGGGACGCGCTCACCTACGGGTGGTTCGATTATTTCCTCAAGGGCGAGGACAACCATATTCTCGAAAAGTGGCCGAAGGTCCGCTATTTCACGATGGGGATGAACAAGTGGCAGACCTCGGATACTTGGCCGCCGCAGGGCGCACAGCCGATGACGTTCTATCTTTCGAGCGGAGGAAAAGCGAACAGCCTGAATGGCGACGGCGTCTTAACGACGGCAGCGGCGAGCGCCGATAATCCCGACAGTTTCATCTACGATCCAATGAATCCGGTGCCATCCTATGGCGGCGGTGTCTGCTGCATCGGCAACGCTGTGAGCGGCGGCGCGTTCGACCAGCGGAAGATGGAAGCTCGAGGCGACATTCTGGTGTACACGTCGGATCCGCTGAAAGAGGGTATGGAGGTCAGCGGTCCCCTCGAGGCAACGTTGTATGTTTCCTCGGATGCGAAGGACACCGACGTCACGGTGAAGGTTATCGACGTTTACCCGGACGGCACCGCTTACAACCTGGACGAGACCATCCAGCGGCTACGCTATCGCGAAGGGTACGACAAGCCGGTTGTGTGGATGGAAAAGGGCAAAGTATATAAAGTCACGATTCAACCGATGACCACTAGCAACTACTTCCCGGAAGGGCATCGGATTCGCATCGAGGTATCCAGCAGTAATTTCCCGCGCTTCGACCGGAACCTGAACACCGGCGGCAACAATTACGACGAAGCAACGGGAGTGGTGGCCCACAATTCGATCCATCACTCGAGCCAGTATCCGTCCACGATCACGATCAGCGTGGTGAAACACTAGCGCGAGCGGCTCAGAGCACCCGAGCGCCGGCCCGGGCGAACGCCAAAGCGTCGGCCCCGTGACTGACAAAGACGGCGGTTACGCGATTGGTTTCAAAGTACGCCAAGGTCTGATCGCCACGAACCGACTCGTTGAAAAGTCCACTGGGAGGGCGCAGATACACGGAGAGCTCGCGGCCATCCTTCGTGTAAACCAAATGTAGAAAGATTTGTCTCTTGAGGAAGCAAAGCCGTCCGCGTTCCAAGCGATATCCGCTGGTATCTAGCGCTGCAATAGCGGAGGCCGGCACGCCTTGCTTCTCCGCCAAAGATTGAACGGCGGATCTGTCCGACAACCACGGCCGAGGCTCTCCATTCACGATTTCGCGCTGATGATCCTGGGTGGCGGCGACGCAAATCGGCGGAGTTTGTTCCTTATGAAACGCCCGGTACGATAGGGAGCTCGCCGCGACCATAGCGATCACGGCTGCGGCCGCTACAGCCCAACCTGGCACGTGTCGCTGGCGTATTCGATCTCGTACAGCGAGTTCCACGTGCGACGTGTCGACCTGATCCGACAGCAGAGCCTCGCGGACGCGCTGATCCAGTTCGTCGTCGGTCATCGGAATGCCGCCTTCGCCTCCGCCGTTTTGGGCGTTTTCATAGATGGTGCCAAACTGTTTCGCAACTCTTCCCGGGCCCGGCTCAGGCGCGACATCACGGTACCGATCGGGACGTTCAAAATTCCGGCGATCTCCTGGCAAGTAAATCCTTCAACGACGGCCAGCAACACAACGGTCCTGTGCTCTAATGACAACGCGTCGAGCGCCTGCGAAATCTCAGCGGACTCCTGCAACATGGGCCGGACGCCTTCTTCGAATGCGTGCCGCATCGCGGGCGTCCGTGACGCCTTCCGACCCTCGCCGTAAAACGCGTTCAGCAGAATCCGGAATAGCCAGGCTCGCGCATTGCTGCCGGCCTGGAAGCGATGGAACCCGCGCCAGGCGAGCAGCATCGTCTCCTGCACCAGGTCTTCGGGAGTGGCGCCATCCAGCGCCAGACGGCGAGCCACGCGCAGCAGGCTTCGCAAATGCGGCATCGCGATCCGCTCGAATTGATCCTGCTGCGTGGGCACTTCGCTTCATCATACCGCTCGCTAAAGCGCGCGGCTCGGAAGCGGCTAGTCGCTCTTTTTCTGCAACTCGTCCAACTGGGCCAACACTTCCTTGCTGTGTGGATTCGGATCCACCTTCAGATAGACCTTGCGAATGACGCCCTTCGGATCGATCAGGAACGTGTTGCGTGCGGCCACCTGCATCTTGCCGAAGGCGCTCAGCGAACCGTACTGGCTGACGACTACATGATCGGGGTCCGATAGCAGCTTAAACGTCAAATTCTCCTTGGTGCAGAACTGCACGTGTGAATCCACGGTATCCAGGCTGACGCCGACGATCACCGCGTTCTTCTTGTCAAACTCCGGCTGATCGCGCTGGAAGTTGTGCGCTTCAATGGTGCAGCCCGGGGTCATGTCTTTGGGATAGAAATAAAGGACCACCCACTTGCCTTTAAAATCCTTCAGGCTCACTTCCTTGCCTTCTTGCGATTTCAGGGTGAAGCCGGGCGCCTTGGTTCCTTCGGCCGGTGGCGCATCGTCGGCATACAGCGCCGCGCCTGCAACCATCATTAATGCGGTCATTCCAAACAGTAAACTCTTCATCTGGGAATTGCCTCCTTGTTCAAAGTCGCCCAAAGCTCGTTTCAGGTAAGGTCGGGCTGACACTAGCTAGAATGCTCGATCGGAGCGGATTCATCCACTACTTTTTATTACCACGCGAGCCGCGCCCCAAATTGAACCTGGCGCGCCTGTGTAATCGTGTGGCTGATAACACCGGACGATTCAACGCCCAGATACCGGTCCGGCAGAGCGAAGTTGGTCCGATTCTGCAGGTTGTGCGCTTCCCCCCGGAGTTCCAGGCGCAAGCGCTCACTGACGCGGAAGGTGCGGGCCAACGCCGTGTCGACGGTCGCCAGGCCCGGACCCCGCAGAATATCGAATCCAGAATTGCCGTACTGAAGCAGCGCCGGAACCTGGAACGCGGCGCTGGGCGCGGATGGATCGAGCGTGGTATTGAACCATTGCAAATACGAGCGCTGGTTTGACGGTAAGGCTCCGTTACCTATGCGATTCGGAAGCTGGTAATTGCCATTGTTCAAGCTGTTGACTGCCAGCTCGGGCGTGAACGGGAACCCCGTCTGGATGGTGACCAGAGCGCTAATCCTCCAATTGGCGAACAGGGTCGAAGCCAGCGATCGCGCACCTCCGCCGCCCGAAACATTCTTATAAGGAAGATCGTAGCTCCCCGACAGTACCGCGCGCTGGGTAATGTCGAACGGCGAAGGCGAACGGTTCCCCCGCGGATCGTAAAGATACTGCGGCCCATCCGGACGGCTTTCAGGATTGGTGAATGGCGCGATCGAATCGTCGATCTCTTTGGAGTAGACGTAACTCATCAAGACTTGAAGGCCGGGCGCCAGTTCGCCGGCCAGCTTGATCTGACCGCCGTAATATGTGGACCCGCCGCCGAGAGCCAGGTATTCGATGCGCGACGTGTAGGGCTGATACGGATAGTCGATCTGGGATTCGTAGGGCGCGGGGAATGGCTGATTCGCGTCGTAGGTAGCGAACAGATGCACGCCCATTGAACTGGTCACGCCGGCTTCGAGCGCGAGCTTGGCGCGCAGCCGATGCTGGAGGAAAACACTCCAGTCGTCGGCGTAAGGCGTGCTTTTCTGGGGTTGAATCGCGTAAATGGAGCCGTGAGCACTGTTGAGCAACGTGGCATTCAACAAACTCACCGGCTGCGGCGCGGGCAGTCCTGCCGAAATATTCGGTCCTACCTCATAAGTGCCGTTGACGAAATCCTGCAAGGCCCCATAGGGAGGATTCCGCGCCAGGATGCCTTGCGCCAGAGCAGCGCCCGTATCGAAATCCTGACTGAAGCCTCCACGCAGAGTTGTGGATCCTCCGAGTTCCAGCGCGAAGCCGATCCTCGGCGCGAACGCATGTTTGGAATACTCGAGTCCCGCGTAGCCGTTCACTCCATTCTGCCCGGCAAATTGATCGAGCGCCGGCGCACCTCTGACGAAATTGAAGTTGACCATGCGGTCATCGGCTTCGGTGAGCCGAGGAAGCAGCGAGTAGCGGACGCCGGCCTCGAGCGTAAGCCTTCCGAACAGCCGGATCTGATCCTGCGCGAAGCCGGACAGCTCCCAGGCGCGCAGATGGTAGGGTTGGAACTGAACGTCGCGCCGGGCTTCGGTGGGATAGCCCAGCAGCAGCGATGCGATGGAGTCGCCCTCAGCCGTGCCGGGCACGCCGGTGTAATCAGGAGTGAAGAAGAACGCGCCTCGATCGGTCCATTCGGTCGCGCTTCCGTCGGTCAGCCTGCGAATCGCCTGCACGCCGAACTTGAACGAGTGCCTTCCTTTGATCCAGGTCACGGTATCTTCGATATGCGCATTCGTCTCTCGCACAGCAAGCGGAACCGGCTCGGCGGCGCCCAGCGAAGTGAATCCGGTGGGGCTGATGGAGGGCAGTCCGTCGAACCCCAAGCCAGGAATGCCGGTGAGAGCCGAGGCATTGATTCCCTGGTCGTCGGCGATCGATCGGAGATGGATGCCGGCGGCGCCCGCTCGCAGTTCATTGACCAGCTGCGGGTTCAGGGCGATAGTATACGCAACGGCCACGCCCCAGGCCGTGGTGGTGGTGTTGGCCGCATTAGCCAGCTGTGTGAGATCGCTGCCCGCATAGCCGCCGCCGGACAGTGGAAACGCGCCCGGAGACTGCAGGTTCTGGCGTTCCCCAGTGATGCGCACGAAAATCTTGCCGCGCGGCAGCATCTTATCCGTGCGCACATCGAAGCGCTCATTATTATTGGCGGCCGTCGGAGTGAAGCGATAATTGTCGGCGCTGCCGGGAAGGTTGGGATCGGGATACAGATCGATCAGGTCTTGCGACGCCTGCGGAATGAGGGAGCCGGGAATCCGATTGCCCAAAAAGGGCTGGCGCGTAAATCCGTTCGCGGTTTGCGCGAGCGTGAGCGGATTGAATATCGCAATGTTTCCGAAGTCTCCAGACTTCTCGGCGACCGTGGGAACCGTGGAAATAACCGTCAGCCCCTGGTTCAGGCGCTGCCCTTCGGCATCGGCGAAGTAAAACCAATCGTTACGCCGGATGGCGCCGCCCGCGCTTCCGCCAAATAGATTCCCCACCAGGCCGGGTTTTTGCGCGCCGTCGAAAAAGTTCCGCGAATCGAGAGCGGAGTTTTGGAAATCCTCAAAGACGCTTCCATGGAACTGGTTCGAACCGGAGCGGGTTTCGACGCTGACACTGGCGCCCGTTTCATGACCGAACTCGGCTGGGATATATCCAGCGGAGAGGCTCACGGCGGCGATGGCTTCGGGCGACGGCACGAGAATCGACGATCGAACCCAGTTCTCGTTGTTGTCAATTCCATCCACCAGAAAGTTGTTGTCCTGGCCGCGCTGTCCGAAGCTATTCAAGCTCAGGTTGCCGCGCGCTCCGTAGGGTCCAAAGCCCTCGATGTCGCCGCCTTGCTGGCCGGGCGTGATTTCGGCTTTGTCACGAAGAAGATCCAGATACGAGCGGCCGAGCGCCGGTGGATCGAGCGCCTGCGGCGTTATGGTGAGGATCACGGGCGCGTCCACCATCGCGCCTTCCTCAACAACTGTGGTGGAAGTCTGTACACCCAACGTCGCCGCCGTGACAACGATGGTGTAAGAGCCGGCCGGAAGATTGGCCGCGAAATATCCGCCGGTCTGTCCCGCGATCAGCGACCGGCGGTGACCATCGTGATCGATCAGCGTCACCTCGGCCAAGGGCACGGGTTCGCCCCAGGCGTCGTAGATTCTTCCGGACAGCGTGCCGGTTTTAGGCGCACTCTGGGCGTGAAGACTCGATGCGTAGAGAAATAGAAGGATCAGAGAGGCGGCTATACCGGCCGGGCCGAGGCGTCCCCGCGTTATTTGCATCGGCTGGCGCGGCCTATCCTGAAGGAGGGCGTACACATGCACACAAGTGCACGGATGCAAAAAACAGACATGAGGACAGGTTAGCACCCGCGGCCATGCCGGACCACTTAATTCCGCTGGATGTCGCCACAAAGTTGGCGCTTTCGCTGGGTGTCGGTTTGTTCGCGGGATTCGAGCGCGAATGGTCGCGAAAAGACCTCGGCGTGCGCGCCTTCGCCCTGACCGCATTACTCGGGACGCTCAGCTCGCTAATTTCTATCCAATTCTCTCTCGGCTCTCTAGGGGCCATCGCACTGGTGATCGCGCTGGTGAACGGCAGGGCCCTGCTTCTGCGCCAGAACCTTGAAATTACAACCTCAGTCTCGATGCTGGTTGTATTCGTGCTGGGAGTGCTCATTGGGCTGGGACACCTCTTCGCACCCGTCGCCGCCGCGCTTTTGCTGACGTTGATCCTTTCGCTCAAATCGGAATTCAGCACCTTCGCTGGCGGATTACGCCCGGAAGAGATTCGTAGCGCGGTCTTGATTGGGTTGATCGGCTTGGTCATTTATCCGCTCCTTCCCGATCGATTTATCGATCCCTGGAAATTGATCAATCCCCGCGAGTCTTGGGTCACGGTGATCGTAATCGCTGCCATCGGCTTCGTCAACTACGTGCTGCTGCGCCTCTATGGCGATCGCGGATTGCTGTACACGGCGGTTCTGGGCGGCTTGGTGAATAGCACCGCCACGATCGCCGAGCTCGCGAGCCGGCTTCGAGAGCCGTCTCCAGAGACAGTCCGAACGGCTACCTTCTTCAATTTCGTAACCCTGGTGGCGATGTTAGCAAGGAATCTGTTTCTGCTCGCGATATTCGATAGCCAAGCCGTGGCGATTGCCGCCCCACCTATTGTGGCCATGTCTTGTTGCGCGGCGATATTTGTTTGGTTCAATAAAGGCTCTTCTCGTCGCGGGGGGGACCTGCAATTGTCGTCGCCGGTGTCGATTCGCAAACTGGTTTCGTTCGGCACGCTATTCCTCGCCATCGAGGTCGCCGGCGCGATGGGCAAGCGATACCTGGGGCAGTATGGCCTGGTGATTGTTAGCCTGGCCGGTGGATTCGTTAGCAGCGCCAGCACCACAGCCGCCGCTGCGATATTGGCCGCGCATGGGGAGACCACGGCTTACACGGCCGGCCTGGCCACCATCGCCGCTTCAATCACGAGTGCTTTATCCAACCTGCCGGTGATCTATCGCGTGACGAGAAATGCCGGGATGACCCGCGGGCTGATTCTCAAAACCGCCGCGGTGGTGCTGGTCGGAGCGATTGCACTAATGGTTCAGTATCGTCTGGGTATACTTTAGAAATCGAGAATGTCTCAGCAGTGACGCGCAGAAAGCTATTCACGTTGGCTCTGGGCTGCATGACACTGAGAGCCCAGCGCGCGGAAGGGCCGGAGTATTTGTCGCTGTCCGAGGCACGGCCAATCCTGGAAGGTTTCTCGGGCGAGCTTCCCTCCGGATTAGACGCAGCGCCCGATGCTCAGTCGTGGTTAAAGTGGGAGACGGCTCGCGACCAGGAGATCCGTTCGCGGCTCAAGCGTGGCGATGCCGATACCATTGTGAACCTGGTCCTGTTTGGGACTTCGTTCACCGCGCGACCACGGCTGACTGCAAAGCAAACGGAAACTGGAGACGACTCCGAAGCCGTTGGCCGGATGATCCTCGCTCGCATCCAGGATTTCGCCAAAGCAGTCTTGCATCCCGGTCGCAATGAGCGCTTGCAGTTTGCCGCCGCCTGGCTGAAGGAATCCGGCATCGATCCCACGGATCCGGCGGCGGACAAGCGGATCGTGGTCGTTCTGCTGGAAAACACCCGCCGGGTGCTGCGGGAGCAGAGCGCATTCAACGGTGCCATCGATTCCGCCAAAAAGCAAGGCGATGCGGGTGGCGTATTCGTGGCCCGTTCAAGCCTCTATCGCGATCGGGGCTTGTCCTTGGATACTTCGTTTCGGCCCAACTATGCGATCGAGCGCAGCTTGGCCGAAATCAAATCGGCCGGCCTGCTGCGGCAGATCCGGCGCGCGGCGGTGATCGGACCCGGCCTGGATTTCACGGATAAGCGCAGCGGCTACGACTTTTATCCGATCCAGACTCTGCAACCATTCGCGCTGGTCGATTCCGTGCGCAGGCTGCGTTTGTCCGATACGTCCGGGCCGTCAGTGGGGATCGTCGATCTCAGTGCGCGCGTGCTCGATCACGTGAGATCCGCGGTTGCGCGAGCCCGCATGGGATCCGCGTACACTGTTCAGGTTCCCCTGGATCAAGCCACGCCCTGGTTGACCGAGACCACGGACTATTGGCGGAGATTCGGCTCTGAGATCGGAACCAGCGCGCAAGCTCTCAACCCTCCGCCGGGTTTGGAGGTTCGCACGCGTGCGGTACGCATTGGTCCGGATGTTATCAAACTGCTGCGAGCGACGGATCTGAACGTCGTGCTGCAACATCTGCCGCTTCCAGACGAGCGAAAGCTTGATCTAATGATCGCGACCAATGTGATGGTATATTACGAGCCGTTCGAACAAGCGTTTGCGCTACAGAACATTGCTGGGATGCTGCGCAAGGGAGGAATGTTGCTGAGCAACAACGCCCTTCCGGAAGTAAAGGGAGTGCCGATGCGGCCGGTGGGAGGAACCAGCGTAGCTTACTCAGAAGATCCCGACGATGGCGATCATGTGCTGTGGTATAAGCGGGAGTAATTCGTCGAAGAACTTGGTGCCCGGGGTGGGACTTGTTCTTCTTGTACCCCCGGCGACACAGTAACTTACTGATTCTGCGTTCGGCCAAAAGTGCCAGAACGGCGGAAAATGCAAGCCGTGGGCACGTTTTGGGCACACGCGCGTGGGGTGAACCCCTCTGTTGAGACAAACTGCAATTGGCACACCTGCCGTTTAATGGTTTTTCCTTCTCAAACAGCCTTTTCTCCATCACACTGGTCCTCGGCTGGCGAAGCGGAGGCGGGCTCTGGTGGAGACCAACCCGCCGAGGAATAGCTAACCGGAGACTCATCGAGACGATGGTCGGGGGAACCGGTCGCCGGTTCCCCTTCAGTCCTTAATGCTACATCGGATCGGTAGATCTCCTCATGCCTGAAAAAACTCATGGTCGCTCCCTGTGAGATCGTTGCGGGGTGCGCGGCATGTTCGAATTCCTCCGGCGGTTTGTAGCCGAGCGCCGAATGGAGCCGGACGCGATTGTAATAGCTGTCGATGAACGCCGCGATGTTGTCTCGCAGGTGATCGAGGTCGCAGTACTCGTTCGCATAAATCTCCTCTCGTTTGAGAGTCTTCATGAAGCTCTCGCAACTGGCGTTGTCGTACGGATTCGCCGGCCGGCTCATGCTCGGGATCATTCCGTGTTTCCGCAGCACGGCAACGTAAACGCCGGATGCGTACTGGACACCGCGGTCGGAATGATGCACTACGCCGGGCGGCGGCTTTCGCTCTGCGAGCGCCTTCTCCAGCGCCGCAATCGGCAGGCGCGCCGCCAGCGTTCGATCCAGTTCCCAGCCAACCACTTTCCGCGAGAACGCATCCAGGATCACCGCCAGAAACACGAACTCCCGGTGCAATCGGATATAGGTAATATCGGCCACCCAAAGCTGGTTGGTGCCGGTCAGCGTCATCCGGCTGGCCAGATTGAGATAGACCTCCAACTCGTGATCGGAGTCCGTCGTGGCCACGAAAGCCCTCGGCTGCACCGCCAGCAAGTTGTCCTTGCGCGTCAGCCGCGCCACGCGCTTGTGGTTTACCGGCATGCCGCGGCGTCGCAGTTCCGCACTCACCCGCCGGTATCCGTAGCGCCGCTTGTGCTCGGCGAAAATCTTCTGGATGGCCGATCGAACCTCCATATCCTCTTCGACAGGTTCCCGCTCATGCAGCGACCGGTAAAAACCTGCCCGGCTCACCGCCGCCAACTGACACATCCGCTCGATACTCAGGTTGCCTTGCATCGACATCAGCTCCCGGATTTGGTCGTAGATGCCGTCTCGCCAGGTTTCGCGTTGCTCTGGCGTCGAGCCTCGACTTTTTGCAAGGCACCTTTGAAAAAATCGGCTTCCAGCGTTTTGTCCGCCACCAGCCGCTTCAGTTGCGCGACCTGCAATCGCAGTTCACGCTCTTTGCTGTTCTCCGGTGGACTTTGGCCGTCGTCAATCGGCTCCAGCTGATCCCGCCACTTGTACAACAGCCGCCGATGCACGCCCAGTTCCGCCGAGAGCCCGACGATGTTGTCACAGCCTTTCAGCCGTTCAACCGCCATCTTCCGGCTTGCCTTGGGGTACCGCCCGATCGTTCGCTTTGCCACTCGCAGTCCCTTTCCCTGCAAAGTGTGCCAAATGCGAGTGTCTCAATTTATGGGTTCAGTCCAATTCGTGAGGGTGGAAGTGCGGGGCCACAGTTACAAATGAGTGCAACAAATGCCGGCGCGAATCGCGAGGGGTCTGTTGTGACGCGACTAGGGTCCTGCAGCGCGGCAATTTCAGGGTGTGGAACCTACTGGGCTTTGCGCCGTCCGAATCAACCTGTCGGCGCTGCCATCCGGGCTCGAATCGCAGAAGGTCCCCGATGTCGGCGCAACGTGTCAGACGCTGTTCGAGCGACACCGCACATGGGCCGAGGCGATCGGGCGCAGCCTGCGCCGCAGCCTTCCGCCTTCGTTCGATATCGATGACCTCGTGCAAACCGCCAGAATTCAGCACTGGCGTTGCGTCGAGGCGTTCGATCCCGCCCGCGGTGTGCCCTACCGAGCTTTCGCGTACTTCCCTATCCGCGGGGCGGTACTTATGAGCTGTCGGCGGAGGGAGTATCGCGAGAAAACGCATGAACCGCTGCTGCAGATCGGCGGCGCGTTCCTCGATGGTCGTCCCAATCCTGAGGAAGTAATGCTGCGGCGCGAAGAGCGAAAAAACGTCCAGGGCCCACGCGAGTATCGGCAGCGCGTGAGGCTGAGGGTAGCGCTCGCGTTGTTTCCGGCGGAGGATTCGGACCTGGTGCGGCAGGTACTCGCTGGCGCCGACGTGGGGGAACTCGAACGGTCGGCGCCGGGAACCAGAAAGCGTCTGAGCGCGGCAATGCGCAGGCTTAAGCGGGCGGTGGCGCAGTGAATTTGGTGGCAGTGCCCGGCGGTGCCCGCTGAGAGGCGAGTCGCCGGCATGCGCGGGCTGCACTCTCGCGTAACCTGATGCCCCACACGGCTGGGCCCTGACACGCGCCCCAGCGGTTCCGACCTGCGGTGTTCATTGTCCTGTGTGTCCTACGGGGACGACGTTGCGACGGGCAGCGATAAACCGCGCTACACACCTGCCGCCCCGGTCGAATCACCGCGATTGGCGTGGGTTTCAAGGTGCGGCCACAGCCCCAAAACGGGCGGCAATCGACGTGGAAATAGACAGGAATAGACAGTGATTGAGCTTCCAAACTTCCGAGATCGCAGGACCGCGCATCTGGTTTTGCGGCAGGCGCGGGGCCATCGGCCGTCGCTAATCGCCGACCGCCGTCGCTAATCACGGTTGCGATGCGACAGTTTAATGGGAAGGCCATCCAACTGTTCTTCGGGTGTGATCCCGAGCTCTTGGGCTAAGGTGGGTGCGATGTCGACAGTGGTGGCGGGTTCGTGTCTGCGTTCCGCAAGCCAGGGTCCCCAGAAAATAATCGGCACGCGGCGATCGTAATCGTAAGCGGTGCCGTGCTGCGCAGGATCGTGATCGGGAGGCCCACCCAGCTCGATCATCGGCTGGAACGCGAAGAGGATTTCTCCGGCCCGATCCGGGGCAGCGCTGTATTTGAGCCGATAGAGCAGGCTTTCCTGGCGCGGGTCGTCGAAGCGCTTGTTGGGTAGAGCTTGAATCTCATCGAAGGAGGAGGCGACGGCAATGTCGGGCATGGAACGAACGACCTTCACCACTTTCTCCACCCATGCTTTCCTATCGCCTAGCTGCCGCGCAACGTCGGGGACAAAATAAATCTCGTTCGGAAAATGATCGTTGCCAGCGATGAGCAGATCCTTGTCGAGGTGTAGCTCGGCTCGCACGCGCGACTGCAAATCTTTCATCCATGCGTCGGTATCCAGGCGCTTTGCGGGAATCCCTTGGTCCTGCAGACGTTCGACGAAATCCAGGCCGCCATGATCGGCGCTGAACGCAATGGTCACGGTTCGTCCACCCGCCCGCACACGGTCGAGAAATACGCCGAGCCGCCGGTCGAGCCGGCGCATTTGATCCAGCAATTCGGGGCCGCTGTTTCCGTAGGCGTGTTCGATAACATTGGTCGCCGAAAGGCCGAGCGCGAGCAGATCGGTAGTCTGCCCCTCCCCCAGGTGCTCATTGCGAATCAGCGCTTCGGCCGCGTCGAAGGTCGTATCGTCGAAGAAGGGCGAGCCTCGCCAGCGACGCCAGAAACTTCCGTCCTGCGTCTCGTGAATCAGGTAACCGGCTTTTGCATCCATGGCCAAACCTGGGGCCTGGATCAGGCGGGGCAGGTTGCTGATAAGCGGCGTGTTCCCGATCATCCAGCGACCGGGATATGTGAGACCGTCCGTTGGGCCGATGGGCGTCCACACCAAACTGCGCGTGCGCAGATCGCTCAGCAAGTCTTTGTTGAACTGCGCGAGCCATTCCGGTAGCGCCTTGGCGTAGGCCGTGGAAGTCGTGAAGCCGAACCCGTCCTGGAACCAGTAGACGCCGTCCGCTCTTGGGCCGGCCATCAAAATGGACGCGCGGTCCTTGCCGGAGATGGCGAAGACGCGCGCACCGGGCAACTGGTTCTTCAGCCAGGTACCGAGCGTTGTTCCTTTGAACCACACACCGCTGGATCCGGCGGTACCCGAAGGTTCGCCGAAGTCGACAACGTGCGGATCCTGGACGCAATAGACCAGCTTGCCGGTGGCGCGATCCCGCCATTGATTCTCAGGAATACCGGTGGATGCGGGATGCCTGCCTGACAGCAAAACAGAATGGCCGGGTCCTGTCTCGGTGAAGGCGTGATCGTGAAATGCATTGTCGAAGTAGACGCCATCGTTTTGAAGCCGGCCGAGGCCGCCCGGAAGGCCCGCGCCATAGCGGTCCATGATTTCCCCCGACAACATGTCGACGGAGATCATGATCACCAGATTCGGCCGCTTCCTGGGGGGATCGGCGGCATGAGACCGCACTGGCGCAGCGAGTGAAAGTAAAAGCACACAGCCAAACGACGTGAGCGCTGAGAGGAAGCAGAAATGAGTCTTTGCCATTATTCGACCTCGAATACGAGGATCTGCGCGACTTCGGCGCCGTTCTTGGGAGCCGCCACGAAGTAGCGTTTCAACTCAGGCACCAGGCGCGCGGTTTTCGCCGCTGGCGCCGTGGACACGTTCCCAAGCAGCCTATAGTGGTCGGGATCGGTCTCCTCGTAGACATCGGCGGCGCCGTCCGCCGCGATATAGATGCGCTTGGACGCCGCGTCAAACACCATGTCATCCACGCCTTTGGTGATCGGGAGAGCTCGAAGTTCCTTGCCGCTCAAAGTATCTAAAACTGACATTTTGCCGTCGCGACAGCCCACAAACAGGCGATGATTGGCTTCATCGAGTGCCATGGGCACATTCGTCTTGCCAAGAGCGATAGGCCAGGAAGCCAGGAGTTGCCGCGTCTTCCGGTCAAACACCTTTACTTCGTTCGTGCCACGGCTGTTGACGTACATGCGCGGGCTGCTGGTTTCAAGCGCTATCGCCTCCAGCGAATTGCTCTCCACGCGAATTTCATCCACCACGGCGGCGGTATCGGTATTGACGATGCTGATCATCGTGTACTGTTCCTTCGCGTCTTTTCCGCCGTTGTCGATGTAGAGGTAGTGAGTGGCGGGATCGTAAGCAGCCGAATCTGCGTCCCGGCGCAATTTCACCGTGTTCAGGATGCGATAGGTGGCGCCATCGATGATTCGTAGCGATCCGTCTTCGCCGTCGGTGACGAAGATTCGGTTAAGGTCCTTGCGATAGAGCACCGCGTGCGGCTCGTCGACACCGGGGACAGTCTGGAGGTGCTTACCGCTGTCGACGTCAAACACCTCGAGCACTTTGCCTCCTTCGGGCGTGGCGAACAGCCGGCGATGCGTGAGATCCACGGCGAAATGATCGAAGTGCCCATCCGGATTTCCGGGAACGAGAACGCGCTGGAGCAGTTTCAGCTGAGCCGGCGCAGAGACGGGCAACGCAATCGCAACAAAGAAAAACAGTGTAGGAATTTTCATGATATTTGCCTACCAGATCACCTTAATGACGAACTGAATCTGGCGAGAGGTTGTGATTGTTGAGGTCACTCGATGAATCTCGTCGCGCCGCCGGATGAAGCAGCGTCCTTGATAGATTACACGCCTAATGCAATCGTGACGATGAATTGTGCGTTACTTTTTCGGCGCTGGCGCGGTTCAGTAACTCAAGGGGGTCAACGGTAGCGGATGATGAATTTATCGTGACACGCCCGTTTCTTCATTCTGTCTTCAGCCTCGCGTGGTTTAATTCTAGATATGCGAGATCCTGAGCCAGTCCAGATAGCGGGAGCTTGGTCTTGTACCATGCATAGGCGCCGGCATCCGCCGGGATCTGTCAAGCACAGCCCGAAAACGGGAACGCACCGAACAACCGCCGTGCACAAGCCGGCGCTTTAGTTTGCCTAGAAACTTGACCGTATGTCGACGAACGTTCATCATGCGGTATTACCCTGCGCACATGCGATCGGTCGCAGGCGAGTTGTTCAATGGAGATGCTCGTTGTGAAAACCTGGATTCCCCTTTCCGCCGCGTCGTTGTTCGCAGCCGCACTCCTGCTCAGCCAGACGTCAGAGAGTACACCTTTCCTGGAAAAGCCATATCTGCAACTTGGCGATGTCCCCGACCTGTCGGCATCGGAGAGCTTGGTGTTGATGTGGCATACGGCGAATACGCCATCAGACTGGAAAGTTGAATTGCGAACCTCGAAGGACTCGGCTTGGCGAGCAGCCGGGACTCCGAAGGCCCGAGTGATTTCGGCACCGCCGGGTGAGCCTGCCGTCGCAGGCAAGGACGGCGCCAAGAAGGATGCGCCAGCCTCTGCCGCCATCGATGCGCACCTGGTCTATCGTGCCAGCCTCACCGGACTCGCGCCCAGCGAAGAGTTCCGTTATCGCGTGCTGCAGGACGGGAAGCCGGTATTTGAGGCCTCCGCGCGCGCCCGCAAACCAGCCGGGCAACCGTTCCGTTTCGTGCTTTTCGGAGATTGCGGACAAGGCACGCCGTCCGAAAATGCGGTTGCATACCAAGCTTATCTTGCTAAACCGGATTTCATCTTTATTCCTGGCGATATCGTGTACAGCTCCGGCCGCATCAGCGAATACCGGGACCGGTTCTATCCGACGTACAACGCGGACGAACCTGGCGCAACCATCGGTGCGCCGTTGCTGCGATCCGTTCCCTTCATTGCTGCGCCGGGCAATCATGACACCGCGCTCAACAATTACCGCCGATTCCCAGATGCGTTAGCCTACTTCCTCTATTGGGACCAGCCGCTCAACGGCCCATCAATTCCGTCCGGGACGCCGAAAGCCACTCACGTCCTCACCGGCTCGGACGCCGCACAGCCCGTCTTTCTTAAGGGCGCTGGAAACCGGTATCCACGAATGGCGAACTTTTCTTTCAACTATGGCAACAGCCACTGGACCGTGCTCGATGCAAACACGTACATGGACTGGAGCAATCCGCTTCTGCGCGAGTGGCTCAGCAAGGATCTTGCGGCAGCGCAATCAGCGACGTGGCGCTTCGTGGCGTTCCATCAACCGGGTTTCAACTCCGCCCAGGAGCACTTCGCCGAACAGTACATGCGTCTGCTTTCGCCGTTGTTTGAAGCCAACCACGTCGATATTGTATTCGCGGGGCATGTGCACAACTATCAGAGAAGCTTCCCGCTGACCTTTGTTCCTGCCCCGCAGCCAGACGGCGCAGCCACTGGTCCCCGTGGCGAAGTGGCAGGTGAATGGAAGCTCGACAAGTCCTTTCGAGACGGCGCGAACGGGGGGCCTCACGGGATAATCTATATCGTCAGCGGCGGTGGCGGGGCCGAACTCTACAACCCGGAACAGCAGGAAATTCCCGGGAGTTGGCAGGGCTTTACGGACAAGTTCATCTCCCAGGTGCATTCGCTCAGCGTAGTCGATATCGATGGCAAGACCTTCCGTCTCACTCAAGTGTCGGAGACTGGACAGACCGTCGACTCGTTCAGAATCGTCAAGTAGATAATAGATGGACATCGAAGCAGATGGTGGAACCTATGCCAATGGGCCACGTTCCTCACGCCGAGCTTTTATCTCCGCCCTGGCAGGCGCACCTTTGGCTGCGCACAGGAGAGGAGGGGCGGCGATCGCCCACACAGTCGCTCGCGTGTCACGCTGCATATAGAGCGGATGCAAATCGAGGTTGCGCCCGGACACACCATCACAACAGCGACCTACAATGGGACGGCGCCGGGCCCACTGATCCGAATGAGAGAAGGAGTAGCCACGTCCGTTGAGATCATTAACCGCACGGAGTACCGGAGTACGTCCACTGGCATGGCTTCGACGTACCGCCGGAATTGGATGGTACGGAGGAAGAGGGCAGCTTATCGGTTCCCGCAGGCGGCCATCTCCAATATGAGATCACTCCCCTGAATAGCGGCTCCCGTTATGTGCACTCCCATGCCATGGCCATGAATGATCTGTCGCGCGGGGTTTATAGCGGCCAGTTCGCGTTCGTTTATGTGGAACCGAGGCGAGATCCGGGTCGTTACGACCAGGAGATCTTTCTCATAACCCACGAGTGGGAACCTCGGCTTGTGCCGGAGCAAGACGATGACGCGGCCGGGGAGGACGAAGACGAAACGGGGCCGCGCTCCATGGAGATTCGATACGGCATCCGCTCGATCAACGGAAAGGCACTGGGCTACGGCGAACCGCTCCGAGTGAAGGAAGGGCAGCGCGTGTTTTTTCATGTCCTCAATGCGAGCGCAACAGAAAACATTCAACTGCATCTGCCAGGGCACAAGTTCTACGTAGTCGCCCTGGATGGCAACCCGGTCCCGCGTCCCGGACACGTGAGCGTGTTGGAACTTGGCGTCGGAGAGCGTGTGGACGCAATAGTGGAAATGATTAATCCGGGGGTGTGGATTCTCGGGGCGGTCGCTGACGACGTGAGGCAAAGTGGGTTGGGTATCCGTTTGGAATACGCTTCCAGGGAAGGTGATCCGCAACACGCACCTGCGGCGATTTGCCCTGGGATTATCTGCAATTTGGCCGGAGAAGGGATAGTCCCGCGCCGGATGAAGTTATCCCGATGCGAATTCCCAGGGCCGCCCCCGACGAACATGGCATGGAGAGATGGGAAATCAATGGCCACATCTACAGCGAGCAGGACGCGCCGAAGATCCTGCGCCGCGGGCGCCGTTATCGGTTAGCGTTTAACAACCGGACAGCTGAGGCTCATCCATTGCACCTGCATCGCTACACTTTCGAACTCGCCCGAATCGACGCAACCGTTACGTCGGGCGTGACTAAGGATGTGATCGTCCTGCAGCCGTATCAAAGGGCAGATGTAGACTTTGTCCCACGACAAACGGGGCTGGCCCTGTTCCATTGCCATCAGCAGATGCATATGGAGATGGGTTTCAAACGGCTATTCCGAATCGTATGACGGTCAGCGCGCGCCGAAATCAACTTGGGAGCCTTCGATGGAACGCTGGACGTGCGTCTTGAAACTCTCCCAAGAACAGGGCAACATCTGCGACGCGACTCCGCAAACCGACAGGGACACCGACCGGCGGAGCGGGGGATTTACCATAGTCAGCACATCGGCATTGCGCATCTGATCGAGGCTGGGTGCGAGATATTCCGCTTGCACGAAGAACTTTCCGCCATCCGGGTTGCGCCAGAGGGAAAAGATCAGCGCCCCTCCAGGTGGTGTCTCGTCGGCTTGATAGCTGGGCAGCCTCCAGGTGAGGTTCAGCATCCCAGCCACATTGGATTGGTTGGTGTCGTGAGCGGACAAGATGAGCAGTGCGGTGTTGGCGGGCCCCAATGCCCCCTGCACTGTCTGTTCGGACGCCGCCTGTTCCATAGACGCCAGAATGTGAGCCATAAGATTCGATCCGCGAGTGCGAGCGAGGTAAAGCGTGCGCCGCATCAGATCGGCATATACGCGATGGAGTTCCAGCACTTGAAACAAGTTATCCTTGGTCAACCTGCCCCAACCGAGGTCGTCGCCGCGCATGCCATTGGCGTATTCCAATAGGAAATCTTCGGACAATGCCGATGCGGCCGCTAACGGGCCCTGGAGTTCGATTGTCTTGTCCTGAACCGCAACTTGAATCTCGGCGGGAGAAGCGATCAACTTCTTCGGCGTCGCTCGCCCACCGTCGAGAATGAACTGCAGCGTGTTCAGCGCTGCCTGGTGATCGGCGAGCAAGTCTTGCGGGTTAGCCCCTAAGCGCTCGCGCACCGCTTGGCTCGCAAGCCGTGGATCGGCGCTTGGAAGACCTCCGAAGATCGGATCCTTTGTTGCTGTTGGCCGCGAGTTAACCGGCACGCCGCATCCGGGCAATATGGACTCGGCAAAGGATCGGCCGGTTTCGAGAGTTCTTTGATCCGTATCGGCCCAGATGTAGATCCGCCCTTGGTCACCGCATCCCGCGAACTTGAGAAGATGCTCGTTGGCTAGCCACTCGCGATAATACGCTCCCAGTATTGCGATCAGCTTGCGGCCGTGCGGAGTCAAATCGCCGGGAGGCACATCCCAGTCTGGCCATGGCTGAATTGAGTACTGATTGAGGCGAGCCGTATCCCAGGTAGGCGAGCGCACCCCATGCCTTGCGAGGATAACGACATACTTCAGTTGCGGCGCGGCCTGGAGAGTCCGCGAAAAAATTAAAGTGGCAAGAAGCGCCGCGCAACAACGATTACCGTTCACGATCTACAACCAGAATCGTGAAACTGCCCGGCTTCGGTTTGCCCCGGCCCTTTTCACCGGCGGGCGGGGCGACAATTTCCGCCGCGGATAGGAACATTCGTTTGCTCTTTGGATCCAGCGCCATGGTCTTGGCGCTGGGTTGCGTCTGAATGTCGCCGACGGATTCGTACTCGTCCGGGCTCTTCTGGTGTATCACCGAGATCGTACCGTCGCCGTTGGAACAAAAGATCAGCTTGTTATCGGCATCGAAGGCCACCGCGTCCACGCGTGTTCCGATCGGAAGAGTCGTGATAACTTTGCCAGTGTCGGCGTTCATCACCGCCATTACTTTGCTGCGGCAGCCGATGAACAAGCGAGAATTCGCCGCATCCATCGCGAGTCCAGTCGGAGTCTTGCATCCCGTGATCGGATATTTCCCTTTGACAGTGAGTGTCTGAGGATTGTAGCTTACCACTTCCGCTTCCTCTTCCAGGTTCACGAACCCAGTTCCCTTCCCATTGACCACACTCGCTTCGGCGCCCCCTCCCAACGCAACTTGGCCGATCACGGCCTCCTTCTCCGGATCGATGGCCGTGATAGCTGCAGCGTCGCCGTGGCACACCAAGACCCGCTTGCTGCTCGCATCGTAAAATACGAAATCTGGACCTTTGGCCACCGGGATCTTCTTAATGGTCTGGAAGGTGTTGGTATCGAAAACGGATACCGTTGCCTCGGCGCCATTCGTGGTAAACCCGCGATGCAGGGCGGGAACGATAGCGATGCCATGTACGCCCGGCGTGTCCTCCACCTTGCCGAGCAACTTGCCCGAACCAGCGTCCAGCACATCCACCTCTGTGCCATGCGATGCGTAAACACGATTGGACGACGCATCAAAAGTGACATAGTCGAAGCCGCCATCGCCGGGTACGGGGTAGCGCTGTGTGACTCTAAAACCGGGAGCGTCGGCTGCAATGCAGAGCGAGGCTAAAGTGAAAAGTTGCAGAAGCATTTTCATCGATTAATCCTTTCCAGGTACCGCCAGCATCGACCAGACGAATCAGCGCTCGACCGAGTTCCAGCGGATCCCCGCGCCGATGGTTCTGTTGTAGTATTCGCGCTGCACCGGCCAGATGCCGCTGCCGTTATAGAACCCAAAGACCTCGTTCGTTAAGTTCTCCCCGAACACGACTGCCGTGAATCCTTTGGGCATCCGATAGCTGCCCTGAGCGTCAACCTGAAGATGGGAGTATAGATAGTTGTCGCCGTTCGGCCCTGTGATACCAAGCGGAGCACCATCCTGGTAGTTGTAGGCGTAGATGCTAGCGCCGTTGTAGGTCAAGCCCATAGTCACAGTAAGCCGGCCGCGAGCGTAGGTCGGGCCGAGGTTCCAGTTGTTGGGTGCTTGCCGTAATAGCGGCGGATGATCTGACCGGCCGGGAAGCCCAAACGTGGCGGAAGTGGTCCAGGTGTAATTGCCGGAGAATCCCAAGCCCCCTAAGAAACCAGGCAAGAACGAAAAGCGCTGCTGATAGGCGATTTCCCAGCCCCACACGTACGCGCTCCCCGCGTTGATGGGCTGATCTTGAATGAAGCTTTCCGGAAAACCCGGGTAATGCACATTTTCGGTCTGGTAGACGGCGTAGGGATCGCGGATGTCTTTGTAAAAGAAACCGGTCGTAAACAGGCCGAGAGGCTTCAGATACTGCTCGAACAGGAGGTCATAATTGTTGGAAAACGTGGCCTTCAGATTCGGATTGCCGAGGCTGCTGTAGTTTCGGCCGCCCGTCTCGCTCGAGATGGTTAGCGCTAGATTTGGCGCCAGATCACCGAACTGCGGCCGTGCGATTCCCCTGCCGTACGCAAGCCGGAGCGCGGCATCGCTCCACAATCCGATGCGAAGTTCGGCGCTGGGCAGTGTGTTTACATACGTAAAGTTCTTCGTCAGAGACGAAACACCGAGGAAATTCCCTTGATCGTCCTGTGACAACACTGGCGCGAACACATTTTCAGTCGTGCTTTCGAAGCGGACGCCAGTGTTCAGACGAAACCGGCCGAAGCTGATCACATTCATGATGTAGCCCGCGCCGATCCGCTCTACCACGTCGTAATCCCCGCCAACGTTGTTTACCAGGGTCTGGATCGGGTCGATGGTGAATGCGCTGGGGTTGCTGTTATAGTACTTTTCAATCGAGTTGAAGTTGATAGCCGTCGGCGGTTTGTAGGTTCCATTGTAGTAGTTGGTTACAGTTTCCTCGAGCGGGAACATACTGAGGGGAAGCGATGCAGGGTTGTTGGCGTTGTACGTGATGTCGTCGTCGTTAGAGAATTTATGCGCATTGCGAATTTTCCCTCCGATCTGGAGGGCGCCAGAATGGCCGTTCCAATTGTATTGCTTGGTGTAATCGGCACTGCCCTGCAAATTAACCTGCGGGCTGTAACTATGATCGATATCGAACTGCTGAAGTTGATACTGGGTCGGGTCGTAAATGTTGACTCCGTTTTGAACGATAAATTGCGGCCGGTAGGGATCGCTGCGATTCAAGGCAAATTGGACCGCGTTGAGCGGAGAATCCGATGGCGGCAGGAACTGAGCCCCGCCGTATCCGTGCTGATCCTCAGCGGAACGTGAAACCGAAATATTCCAGTTGAATTGGGAACGTTGGAAATTATGGCTACCTCCAGCGACCATACTGCCAATTACGTCGATGGGGCGCCGAAGATCGGTGCTGTAAGACATATTGCCGTCCATTCCGCCTTGGGTTGGAGAGGTTGTGAAACTGTTGATGGTCGGAGTGATTACCCATTTGTCGCCAAAATTATTGAAATGCGAGTAAAGACCGCGGATATAGATGCTGGAATTGTCACCCAACTTGTAGTCAACGGCGCTGCTGAAGCCGTAGCGCGTCCGGTCGTACGTGTACAGACGTATATCCTCGGTATTGTATGTTCCGTAGTAGGGCGCGTTCGCGCTCGGACTGAGGCAATTGCCACGATCGCACTGAATGGCCTCCGGAGCGGGCTCGACGTCGTCGATGCCGCGGCCGTTGTAGTCAAATGAGCCTCCGAAGATGATACCCAGCCGCTTGTCTTTTCCAAAGCGCTTACTGATTGTGCCTCCGAAAACGTCCATTCCGCGGCCGTTTTGAATGGGCGTGTACCCGCCCAGGCCGGACAACGAAATCATGGGCATATCGCCGGCGGTCTTGGTGCGGATGTTCACCGAGCCGCCTATGCCATCGCCATCCATGTTCGCCAGGAGAGTCTTATTGACTTCCACGGACTCCACCAGGTCGGCCCCAATGGTGTCCAACTTGATCTGGCGCACGCCGCTTTCCGGTGCTGGAACATTGACGCCGTCTATCGTCACGTTGTTATAGTATGGCTGCGTTCCGCGAATTTGAACGTATTTTCCCTCGCCCTCATCGCGTTCGAGGCTCACGCCAGGGAGGCGCCCGATGGCGTCTGCGACATTCGCGTTGGGCAAACTAAGGATGGTTTCGGCGGTCATCACCTGGACGATATTCTCGGCCGTGCGTTCACGATTGATGGCTTCGGCCTCGGCAAGGGACTGCTCGCCGGTCACGGTGACTGATGCGCTTGCCTGCGCTACCTGCATCTCTGGCTCGACATGGGTAACCTGGCCGCCGGTGACGGTGATCTCTTTCGAGTATGGCGCCATCCCGACGAACGATATGGACAACGTGTAGGTTCCCGGCGGTAGGTCGCTTATACTGAATTGGCCTGTGTTGTCGGACACAGTTTTCCTGCCCGCCGGTTGCAGCTCCACGCTTGCTCCCTGCAAAATCGCGTGCGCTGAATCCGTAACCAGGCCAGTGATGATACCCTTGCGTTCTTGTGCTGCGGCTGGATTCAGCCATGTCGCACATATCGTGAAAACTATCCATGCCCCATGCAGTGCCTTTTTCATCTTTCACGCTCCCCTTTGACTATTGGGCTACGCCACACTTCGCACTCGCTGGTCCTTGCGGCGTTGAGATCTTCTGTTCGTAAAGCCATAACTGAGGCTAGAGACGATCCGGTTTAATGAGGGTTCAGACTAACAGGCAAAGATGAACTTCGCATAACAATTCATCTACGAATCCATGATAAAGGTCAGGAAAAACTTTTATAGATAGTTTTCAGACAATCTTCAGAATCTTTGTTTAAGCTCGACAATTTGTCGATTCTTTTTCATTGCCAGCCTGCGGTGCGCTTCGGCTCGCCGCGAGAGGTAGCATGAAGGCATAGTTCATGCAGGTGCTGGTTGTAGAGGACGAGAGTCGCATGGCAGAACTGCTGAGGCAGGGCCTGGAGGAAGAGGGCCACTCGGTGGTGCTGACGGGCAATGGGCGCGATGCGCTCGCCATGGCCGAGTCGCATCCGTTCGATGCCATCGTGCTCGACGTTATGCTGCCCGGGTTGGATGGTTTCTCCATAGCCAAGAGGCTGCGCTCGGCGCGTAACCAGACGCCGATCCTGATGCTGACAGCGCGCGACGCCACGCCCGACATCATTGAAGGATTAAATTCGGGCGCTGACGATTACGTTGTGAAGCCTTTTTCGTTCGAAGTATTGCTGGCGCGCTTGCGAGCGGTATCGCGGCGCGGAGCGATTGCGCAGCCGCCTGTGTTGCAAGTGGCGGATCTTTGGCTCGATCCATCGGCCCGCGAGGTTGCCCGCAGCGGCCGCCGGATCGCGCTGACACGTACGGAATATGGACTGCTCGAGTTGCTCATGAGGCGCGCGGGACGCGTTGTCACGCGGGAGAACCTGATCGAATCGGTATGGGGATTCGACTCCAACGTGCGCAGTAACACGTTGGACGCGTTCATCCGGCTGCTGCGCGACAAAGTGGAGGCCGACGGTGAGACGAGCTTGATCCAGACGGTGCGTGGCGTCGGCTACTGCCTTCGGACGAAGGAAACCTGATGCGGCGTCGATCGAGTTGGTCGATTGGAGCGCGGCTAACGCTATGGTACTCACTAGTGCTACTGATGGGCCTGGCGCTGTTCAGCGCCGCCATCTGGCTGCTTGTGGAGCATAGTTTGCTGGCCACCATCGATGAAACGCTGGCGGAACAGGCTCAGGGCGTAGCCAGGGTTATTCAGGCTGAGTACGAGCCGTCCAAGCCGGACCATCTACGGGAAGAATTGTCCGAGTACGTCGAGGCCACGCCCGAGGGCAAGTTGATTGAGGTGCTCGATCCGAGGAGCGAGGTGTTGATCCGAGGCGCCATTGGGTTTGCGGCTGCGGCGAATGGTAACTACCGGACGCTCGCGACCGAGGTGATGGTGGACGGACAGAAGTATCGAATTTTGGTCGCCGCGCCCCTACACGGAACAAAGTTAACGCTGCGGCGACTGCGCGAAGTGCTACTGTGGGCGGCCCCCTTGGTGTTGCTGATTGGATCGATGGGCGGCTACTGGATGAGCCGGCGGGCGTTAGCTCCGGTGGATGCGATCACGCGGGCGGCGCGATCGATCGGCATAGAGAATTTAGCGCAGCGTTTGGAAGTGCCCGCCACCGGTGACGAATTGCAGCGGCTTTCCGAGACTTGGAACAGCATGCTGGAACGGCTGGAGGCTGCGGTGAAAAGGCTCTCGCAGTTCACGGCCGATGCGTCGCATGAGCTACGCACTCCGATCACGCTAATCCGCGCGACGGCCGAGCTGACGCTGCGGCGCGAACGGTCGGCCGAAACATATCGCGAGGCGCTTCAGCATGTTGTGGACGAGTCGGATCGAACTACGCGGCTGATCGAAGATCTTCTATTGCTGGCGCGTGCCGATGCGGGACTTCCGTCACTGGCGTTGGATCGGGTGGAACTGACGCCACTAGTGCGCGACGTTTGCGAGCAGGGGCAGATTCTGGCACAGCCGCGACAACTTGAAATTTTGACCGAGGCTCCGGAGCAGCCAGTGTATGTGGACGCGAACGATCCGGAACTGCGGCGGCTTTTGCTGCTGCTTGTGGACAATGCCGTGAAGTATACGCCGGCGGGCGGACGTATCACGGTGTCAGTGGGTATGGGATCGTCCGGCGCAACTATAACAGTACGAGACACGGGCATTGGTATTCCAGCCTCGGCATTGCCTCACGTCTTCGAGCGCTTCTATCGCGTGGACGAATCTCGGAACCGGGAGGCGGGCGGCACTGGGCTGGGGCTTTCGATCGCGCAGTGGATTGCGGAGCGCCACCATGCGCGGCTGGAAGCTGAGAGCGTGATGGGGCGGGGGTCGGCATTCCGAGTGAGATTTCCGCGAGCGTGAGCGAGTGCCTCGCTGAATGGCCTTCAGCAAATCTTCAGTCATCCGTAATAGCATGATGACATGCACAGAGGCGCCTTGTTGCTGCTCGTTTTGGCTGCTGCGTTCGCGCAAAGCGGTTACCATCAAGTGAAAAAGATCGCCATTCCCGGCGACGGATTCTGGGATTATCTGACAGCCGACGGGGCCACGGGCCGCGTATTTGTCTCGCACGGCACGGAGGTGGATGTCGTGGACAGCAAGAAGGGCGAGGTCACGGGCAAGATCGATGGGTTGAAGCTTATCCATGGGATCGCTCTCGCGCCCGAGTTCAATCGCGGCTTTATCAGCGACGGCGCAGCGAATCAGGTGGTGGTTTTCGATCTGACCACGCTCTCCAAAGTGGGTGAGGTTGCTGCCGGGACGAATCCGGACGGGATCATTTATGATCCGGGAACCAAGCGCGTGTTCGCGTTCAACGGGCGCAGCGCCAGCGCCACGGCGATCGACGCGGCCACGGGGACAGCTGCTGGGACGGTAACTTTGGAAGGCAAGCCGGAGTTCGCGGCCGCCGACGGAAAAGGACATGTTTACGTCAACATCGAAGACAAGAGTGAGGTCTTCGACATCGATGCCAAGGCGCTCACCGTAGTGCACAAATGGCCCCTCGCGCCGTGCCAAGAGCCGTCCGGCATGGCGATGGACACTAAGAGCCGCCGCATCTTCTCGGGCTGCGACAACAGGATGATGGCTGTGATGGACGCGGACACCGGTAAGGTGGTGGCAACTCCCGCGATCGGAGACGGCGTGGATGCTACCTGGTTTGATCCGGACACGAAATTCGCTTTGAATTCATGCGGGCAAGACGGCGTGCTCACTGTCATTCACGAAGATTCACCCGACAAATATACGGTGATTGAAAATGTGAGGACCGAGAAAGGTGCGCGGACCATGGCGCTGGATCCCAAGACGCACAATGTGTACCTCGCCGTGGCCGAGGTGGAAATGCTGCCTCCGGCCTCAGGCGATGCCAAGGGACGGCCGCGACGCAAGGTCACTCCAGGCACATTTGGGCTGCTGGAATTTGGGAGGTAATGATGGGCTTGCTTCGCCCAGCTGGACGTTTACATTGACTGATCCGCGACCGCGCACGGTCGACAGCTTGAGAACGGCGGCCACCGACGAAATACTTCCTTCGACTAAGTAGACTCGTTTGGAATTAGGTTTGTAAATGGAATAATATTCGCGACTGCTCGACTTACCTGCCGGGTGCCTAACGAGGTGGATGATGGGGGTTTGGTCTTTGTCGGCATATGGAATGGCGAACATAGCATCTGCAACGCGCGCGTACCGGTCTTCTCCGCGCCAGCGCTCGTTCTCTTTGTCCAGTAACACCAGCCTTGGTTTGCCGTCAGCTTCCTCGAAGAATGCGAAGGCGCCACGAGGCATTTCGGGGGGCGGAACCCCGCCAGCACGTGCGTTTTCAATCTCCACAACTGAATCGACCAACCAACCATTCGAAGATACGGCCAGTTGAAGCCGCTTGAGATTGATCTTGCCCGTGTCGGTGACGCTCATAATACCGGCCTGACGCGCTGTTGCTTCGGGCAAAATGGCGTTAATGAACGGTATATGATCCGTACGAACCTGTTCCTCGGTTAGTGAGGCGTCTGAATCATGCGAAACGTTTTCGAATCGTTTCTGGTCGCGATCAAAGTGGTTGTACGGAGCCCGTCTCCGTGGCTCAATTACCACATAACCAATACCGTCGGCACGCAATCTTCGAGTTATGGCCTCCGTGTGGTCGCTGCCGATGAAAACCAGCGGCACTTCCTTGGAGGAGTTCAGTCCTGCCGCTTCGATAAGAGCCAACATCGTTTCGTTACGCTTCAGCGCGTTTCTATACTGCTGGGCCTCAGTTGAATAGGCAGTACTTTGCTTCTCAAGCGCATCTGCATGAATCTGCATTTCAGGCAAGCTTTTCGATATTTCGGAAGCAACGTCACCCAGAGCCCCAAAGCTGGCCTTCATCCTTTCCAGATGTTTAATCAGCTGAGTATCGTTCAAGTTGGTTGAATCCGCCCGATAGAGCGCAGCCGTCATGTATGCACCCTCTAGGATCATCCCTCGGGCTGCCGCCTCGTCTGAATTTATGTTTTCCTGATCCCTAGCAGCGGCAAACTCCGTGAGGGTCGTTAACGCCGACTGGATCTTGGAGGGTTCGACAAATAATGCGTTCGATTCGCCTAAGGAACGATTACCGTCAATAGCCACGCCATGTATAGGAGCTTCGGGCGATCTCGAGAGTTGGAATGCGAGCGGAGTATCAAGGAGGAACCGCCGCAGCATGGAATTGATTATCAATTTCCTCCGCGGTTCCGAGAACCTCCGCAGATAATCTCCCAAACCGCCGTCGCGAATTGCACGCCCTTGGAGACTTACCTCTACGGTCGGATCTGTACCTGCCGGCTTTTCTGCAGATGCGCCTTCCACAAGATATTCAAAATTCAACCTGGGATTGGCCGCGAACACAGCAGCGAGACCCGACATAAGCCTAAAGCGTTCGCCGACATCCTGGTGTGGATCATGTATTAGTGCCACAAAACCCTTCGTCCCGGCGCTTTCGGAGTAATCCGGACTCACCCGCATGTCCTCGTAGAATGCCGGCGACAAATGCAGCATACCTCCCCGATATCCAACGGAAGCGGGCCCTACTGCGGCAAAAGCAAGCTCGCCGAAGCGATCGGCACCTTGCTCGGACACAGTCAACTCCGTCAGCCCATTCTGCAGACAGAATTCTATGAAGCGTTCCCATGCAGAATCGGGATAGGTGCCAACCTCTTCAAGCCTTCTACGTGTCCACTTCTCGGGTGTGACGTCGATCTCATATTCAATTGCCGTTCGGTCGTCCAGATCGTACACGGCAATTTCATGACTTTTCGTGAAGCGAATCGACGGTAAGCCCGACTTACTCTTGCGCAATTCGGTTCTTGCGGCTCTTGCTTCAATGGAGGTGATGGGTGTAGTTACTTCTTTCAAAATCTCAAAGTTATTGGCGCCGATGTGCACTAGAAGTTTCGAGTCGGTACCATGCCGAAGCTGATCGATCAGTGGGGCGATTGTGCCAAAAGCAGGCCGTTCTGCCGCCGGAGCCAGCGGAGAGCTACTTTGACCGGCAGCGAGAGATAACGCAAAGACTGCGGTGCACCAACCGACAAAACCCACGCGACGATATTTCACCTTTCCTCCAGACCAAGAGTACAACGGCCGCCGCCAATACGACACGGATCTGGTATTGAAAAAACGTCGCCGATTTGTAACAAAGGTATCCCTTGACTGCGTACCATCCGTATCTTCAAGGCTTGTGGTTTCGGTGTACAATCAATGGCTATCGCTGAAATTGGATCCGTCCCACCCGACAGCCAACAGCGCACTTCGCGCCCGTTGGCCCGGCTCATTCTTACGGATGTGCAATTCTGGTTGCCATTCGCCATGCTGATCGCTGGCGTTGTTCTCGTGACATTGTTGGACAAGAAATGAACGAGAGCCCCATTTCGGCCACTGAGGCGACGACTGCATCGCGTCCGATGGATCGATCGCTCCACAGACTGGGCGTGATTTGCGGCCTCGCGGCCGGTGCATGGCTCGGTGCCGCGGAAGTTCCCACCAAACTTGTCGGAGCGCACTTGTCGCCGTATCTGATTTCGCTCGGGATGGTAACGGGGGTATTTATCGGCCGCTGGACCCTCCCGATGATTCTCAGAGGCACCCGTTACCTGGCACAGGATTTTCGCGATAAGCCGCATCTGATTGTCTGGGCCATTCTCGCGGGGCTGCTCTGGGCAGTAGCGAACACATTGACGATTTTTGCAATCCGCGATGTGGGCCTTTCGATCGCTTTTCCACTCTGGAACCTTAACAGTCTAGTCGGTCTTTTCTGGGGCTGGCTGCTGTTCGGCGAATTGCGCGAAGCTGGACCCTTGCACTGGATCAAGGTGCTTGGCGGCACTCTAGCTGTTCTTGCGGGAGCCTGCATGGTCTCGTGGGCGACCGTTCATGGTGCGCCGGCCCACGTCCACTCGGCGACTGTAGGCATCGTGGCCGCACTGGGCGCCGCTCTGGTTTGGGGAACGATGTACATCCCCTATCGGAAGGCTTATCTGAGCGGGATGAACCCGCTGTCGTTCGTTACCGTGTTCACGGTGGGAGAACTCGCGGCCGTTTTTCTGCTAGCCCTTTGCTTCGACGGCGGATTCCATGGAGTCTTCACGGAATTGAGCCGCGCCCGATCGGCCCTGTTCTGGCTTTTCCTGGGAGGAATTTGTTGGGTGGTGGGTGATCTCTTTCAGCAGTACGCCGTGAAGTACATCGGCATCGGGAGAGGCATCCCACTTTCCAATACCGATCAGTTATGGGGTCTGGCATGGGGTGCGCTGGCCTTTGGCGAGATAGGTGCCATGGATTCCAGACCTCTCTTCTTAGTCGTTGCCGGCTCGCTGCTCATGGTGGTGGGCGCCCTTGCCATCGGGATGGCTGACGCTCCGAAAGCGGAGCAAGCACAGTGGCGACGTGCTGTCGAGCGGGAGAGCGGCCGTTACGGATTCGATCTCGGGCGCGCCGCCTCCCGTCTCCGTGGCGATGGGGATCAGCCGGAACAGGAAGTGCTCCGCCGCGATTGGTGGGAATTCCTCGTCGCAGCGGGCGTCTCTGGACTCCTAGTTTGCTTGGCGCGCCTGGTCAAGCCGTTGCCTGTCCCAATCAATCCGTTCTGGACAGTATTGCTCATCGCACTGACCCTATGTGCTCTGGTGATCGGCGGAATTGCCCTTTGGCGCCGAACGCGATTTTCGTAGCCTGCGTTTGACATTGCAGCGTTGCTCAGCATACTCTGAACACGTTTGCAATGACCGGTTCCGATGATTTCAATCAAAGACATCGCCCGTGAGGCACGCGTTTCCCATTCCACCGTTTCGCGCGCACTTCGCAACAGCCCACTGGTGAACGCTATAACCAGCAAACTGATCCATCGGATCGCTCAGGAAAAGGGCTATGTCGCTAGCGCCGTAGCACGTAGTTTGGTGAACAGACGCAGCAACACGATCGGTGTAGTTGTGACCACAATTGCGGATCCCTTCGCAGGTGAGGTAATCGGCGGAATCGAGGAATTTGCCCATGCGCACGGTTACTCGGTCATACTGGCGGCCAGCCACTCCGATCCAGACCGGGAACTGCACGCGGTCCAGTCTTTTCAGGAACGGCGCGTTGATGGCGTTCTCGTCATGGCGTCGCGGATCGGCGCTCACTACTTACCCATACTTTCTGGAATGAACGCGCCGATCGTGCTCATCAACAGCCACCATTCTGCGGAATTCATCTACTCCGTGCGGATCGACGATTTCGCAGGCGCCCGCACGGCCACTTCGCACCTCATCGAACTGGGACATAAGCGAGTCGCATACATAGGCGACCGGTTCGGCTTTCAGTCCGACGCTGCCAGGTTTGCCGGATATCGGCAGCAGCTGGAAGACGCGGGCCTCGAGTTTCAGCCGGACTTGGTCGTAAGCGGAGATGGTGGGCCCGCTGGCGGACTGGAAGCCATGTCTCGCCTCCTGAGTCTCAGCCATCCACCGACAGCAGTCTTTTGTTATAACGATCGTCAGGCGTTGGGCGCGATGCGCGCCGTGCGTGAACACGGTTTGCGTGTTCCCAGCAATATCTCCATCGTGGGATTCGACGATTTGTTTCTCTCCTCGTACGCGGATCCCCCTCTCACTACCGTTCAACAGCCCAAACATGAAATGGGTTGGCAGGCGATGGAGATTCTCCTGGAACTGTTAGCCGGAGGCAAACCGGCTAGCCGGATCACGACAGGGACGCTGATTGTTCGCCAGTCCACTGCCCCGCTGGCCGCCACGCAATCCACCCACAAAGCCGTTCGTTCTCGTTAATCTACCGCGGTAACAACGGTCCCTGGATCAGATCATGCGGCGATACATGAGGCAGTTTATCCCAAAGTTTTTCTCGGCTTCATAACTATGTAACACAAGCACGGTAGAGTGGTTTTCCCCCGTTGCACACGTGTGCAGTAAGCGAAATAAGTAAGGCGCCGAACTAAGGCGGCTTGGGCGAAAAACAACTAAGCGAGGTGAGTCATGAAGCTAATAATGCTAGGCACGCTCTGTGCGTGTTCTCTATTTGGCCAAAACGCCCAGATCTCGGGTTTTGTGAAAGATTCGAGCGACGCCGTCATTCCGACGGCCAAGATCCAGGTGACTAATCAGGACACTGCGACCGAACGCGCAACAACGCCCGATGGCTCCGGACTCTATGTGGTCCCCGCACTTCCTCCTGGCCACTATCGGATGACGGTGTCGGCCGATGGTTTTGAAACCCAGTCCCGCGATAACATAACGGTGGAGACGGCGCAGAACGTCCGCTTGGACTTCGCCATGAAAGTTGGCGCCAGCAAGGAAGTGGTCACCGTCAACGGCGACCAGATTAACGTGAACCAGTCTGACGCCACGGTGAGCACAGTGATCGACCGGCAGTTTGTGGAAAATATTCCGCTCAACGGGCGGAGCCTGCAGAATTTGCTGACGATCGTGCCTGGCGTGGCCACGGTACCCGGGGCGGGTCAGGTCGGCTATGGCGGAGAAATTACGGTGAATGGTCAACGCACCGAATCCAACTACTTTACAGTGGATGGCGTCAGCGCAAACAGCGGTGCCAAGATCGACAATGAGACTGGCGGCGCCGGGTTTTCAGGATCCGTGCCGGGCATGACCATCATCGGCACAACGCAGAGCATGGTTTCGCTTGACGATTTGCAGGAATTCCGCGCCCTGACCTCCACCTATTCCGCGGAATATGGCCGCACGCCAGGCGGCCAGTTCGCGTTCACCACTCGCTCCGGCACAAATACGTGGCACGGATCGCTGTTCGATTATTTCCGCAACGACGATCTGGACGCCACCGACTTCTTCAATAATTACTATGGCTATCCGAAGACCGCCGAACGCCAGAACGATTTCGGCGGTACTCTGGGAGGGCCAGTAATTATTCCTCATGTTTATAACGGCAAGGACAAGACCTTCTTCTTTTTCAACTACGAAGGCTTACGGCTCATCTCGCCGGTACCGGCTTCTTTATGGGTGGTCCCCGATCTTTCCATGCGGAAACTGGCGCCGGCGGTGCTTCAGCCCTTTCTGAACGGTTTCCCGATTCCGAACGGACCGGAACTGCCGCAAAGTCCCGGACTTGCGTACTACACTCTCACTTACTCGCAGCCTTCCAGTCTGGACAGCGTGAGCGTGCGAATCGATCACAGTTTTAGCGAGAAATTTCAGATCTTCGGCCGCTATGCCAACACGCCATCGAGCGGATGGTATTTCAACGACGTCCCGATCCACGACAACATCGAGGCCAACGTGCAGTCGGTCACCTTGGGGGCGACCAGCATGTATTACGCCCACCCAGACGAACGAGCTGCGCTTCAACTTTACCGGAAACGTTTCGGGAGAACATGAGATCGGCAGCAACTTCGGTGGCGCGGTGCCGGTGAGCGTCAGCAATTATCTCGGGCCGAACGGCCAGCCATTCAATCCCATCGGCACCCAACTGACTTTCCGTACATACTTTACGACGGGAGGAAAGGCCGAATACGAGTTGGAGGGCAACAACTACAACCAACACCAGTACAACATCGTAGACACTCACCACTGGACTGTTGGGTCCCACGCTGTGACGTTCGGAGTCGACTGGCGCAGGATCTCCACCTACGCCATTCCGAGTATCACGAAAGAGGAGGTGGAGTTCCAGAGCGAGGCACAGGTATTGACAAACACGCCGGCAATCGACGAGAACATTCCCCATGGTAGTGTCAAATCCGAACCGGTCTTCACCAATTTCTCGTCCTTCGTGCAGGACGACTGGAAGGCGACGCGGCGGTTATCGCTGTCCATAGGGTTGCGGTGGGATGTCAACCCGCCTCCTGGCAACGAAATCGGCTACCTGCCATATAGGCTCGAATCAGATCACGGATCTCGCTACCGCGACGGTGGCTCCCACGAACAGTCCGCTCTGGAAAACCGATTGGCACGGTTTCGCGCCGCGTGTCGGTCTGGCGTACCAACTGGGCTCAAGCTCCGGCCACGAAACGGTATTGCGGGCCGGCTTCGGCCTGTTCTACGACCTGGGCAACATCCTCGCCTCGTTCGGCTTCTCAAATTACCTGGGTTTCGCGACTAGCACCACTTACCCGGGGGCCCCTTTTCCGCTTACGCCCGCGCAGTTGACTCTGCCTCCGATAAGCCTGGCGCCGCCGTACCAGGAAAGCATACTGGCGTTCAATCCACACTTGAGGCTCCCGTACACGGCCGAGTGGAATGTTGCCCTGGAGCAACGTCTGGGACGGAGTCAGACGTTGACCGTGAGCTACGTAGGCTCTGACGGCCACGATCTGCTGACGCTGTTCTCCCACTACCCCTATTTTCTCGGCAACATGAATTTTCTGCCGGGCAACTCCGCGGACGTTGTTTCGAACCTGGCGAGCTCGTCCTATAATGCGCTGCAGGTGAAATTCCAGCGCAACCTTTCGCACGGCCTGCAGATGCTCGCGTCCTACACGTGGTCTCACTCGATCGACGATGCCACGAGTAATTTCTCGCCTTCCGAACTCCTCCGGGGCGGTTCGGATTTCGACATTCGAAATAACTTTCAGCTCGGCGCGACGTACGCTATACCGGGCAGTTATTCGAACCCCGTTGTGGCGGCTCTCCTGGAGCATTGGAGCTTGGACCCCCACCTTTCCGCTCGTTCGGCTCTTCCCGTGGATCTAGTGGGCACTACCGGCCAAGATCCCACAAACCAGGTGACTCTGAATTATGAGCCGAACCTGGTCCCGGGACAGCCTATCTATCTCTATGGATCCGGGTATCCCGGAGGGCGCATCGTCAACTACAATGCATTTTCCGTGACTCCAGTGGGGGTAAATGGTGACCTACCGCGCAACTCTATCCGCGGGTACGATGCCGTCCAGTTGGATCTGGCGCTGCGACGGGATTTCGACATAACGGAAAGGCTGAAGCTGCAGCTCCGGGCGGAAGCTTTCAACCTGTTAAATCACCCACAATTCGCAGCGTTTGACCCGAACGTCACGGATGGTCCTGGAGTGTTTGGGTACGCGACGAGCTCACTCGCCAACCAAGGTAGCGCGCTGAATGCACTGTATGTGTCAGGAGGGCCCCGATCGGTGCAACTATCATTGAAGTTGCGCTTTTGACGAGGTGCCCCGTTACCCCATGTTGCAATCCAGGGATGTTGTGCAAACGTGGTTACTTCGATTGAGCGGATTTGTAAGGCCAATGGGCATTACCTTGTGGGCTCTTCTGCTAACCACGGCCTGGGCGCAGGAGCCGCAAAAGTTGGCGCCGTATTATCCCACTCCGGACACCGTTGTCGTGAAGATGCTTGAATTGGGGGATTTGAAAGCCGGCGAGAAAATGTTTGATTTGGGCAGCGGCGACGGCCGCATCGTCATCGCGGCGGCGCGGAACTTTCACGCGGATGCCGTGGGCGTGGAGTTCGATAAGGAGCTGTACCGACAGAGCGTGGAGCTGATCCGCAAGCTTGGATTGGAGAAGTCCGCGCAAATTATTAACGGCGATATTCTGCGGCAGGATTACAGTTCCGCGGATTTAATTACGGTATATCTGTCGGTGAAGTCCAACGATAGAGTGCGGCCCTTGCTCGAGCGGCAATTGAAAAAGGGAGCAAGGATCGTAGCGCACGATTTCGAATTCAAGGCCTGGGTGCCTGCAAAGGTTGAAGCGATTGAGGATGACGGTGAAGGCCGCAGCCACACACTGTTTCTATACCGGCGTTAGCCGTATGATGAACCGCGGTGCCAGATGAGATGGTTCGGCCGCCGCCTGTAGGGTCAGCCGCCCTTTGTCGGTAATATAGGCAATCTTCCTTCGCAACGGGCTTGCTTTCTTGGCACCAATCGTCTCAAGCGTGTTCACGCGGGTCCTGTGAAAGACAAAATCGCTGAATTTCCGTCGGTAATTCGGAGAGCGGCCGAACTCCAAATGAATCAAGTCCTTACTCCCGAATAGGCGGATTAGGAACTAGAAACAAGTAGCGACCGTCTTCTGAGTGCCATGGCTGTGTAGTCGCAACCCCGCGAATCGACGTTACGCCTCATTCGCACGGACTGAAGCCCGATGAAATCGTGACCCATGCAGTGTTAAGACCACTTGGCCGCGTCGTTGGTGTCGCCAAACTAATTAGCCTAGGTCGACACCTTTTCCACAGAACGGGCGAAGTTGTTGAATTGCTGTGGGCCGGTAGGAACCGGTGCCGGATCCACAGCAGCCGAACTCACACCCAGCCAGCACTCGCACGCGGGGACTGCCCTGATTCGAAAACGGAGATAATGAGTGCTGGTCTACGCGCGGGCCGATGCCGACGCCAATCTTTCACATCACAAATGTGGCGAATCTTCCCTCGATTCTTGCGCACGATGGATTGTGGTGCGATCGGGAGCGGCAGACCCGCTGCCCTGACGCCGTCAATATCGCCTATCAGGATCTCAAAGGCCGGCGATCGAACACCTCGGTGTATGTAGGTGCTGGCGGCAACCTTTGTGATTACGTCCCCTTTTACTTCGCACCAAGCTCACCGATGCTGTTCGCGATTTCGCGCGGGCTGGTGGAGGGTTACGCTGGTGGTCAGGCGGGGGTTATCTACCTGGTGAGCTCGTGTGAGACCGTCGTACAAGCTGGCGCCCCCTTCGTGTTCACCGATGGACACGCCGTGAAGCGTCTGACGAACCAATTCGAGGATTTGAGCAAGCTCTCCGAGATCGACTGGCCCTTGATGAAGGCGAAATATTGGCACGACACGGACCAGGACGGTGATCGGAAACGAAGAAGGCAGGCCGAGTTTCTGGTTCGCGACTTCTGCCCCTGGCAGGTCATCCAAGGAATAGGCGTCTACGACGAAGAGCACGCGGCCGCAGTGCGGGAAGCGCTGGTGAGCGCGAACGCACCTCACCGCCCTGATGTGAAAATCAAACGGGATTGGTATTATTAACCCCATGATCGAGCATGCACACGGAAACATACTGGAGGCCAACGTGGAAGCGCTCGTGAACACCGTGAACACTGTGGGAGTGATGGGAAAGGGCATCGCCCTACAGTTCCGGCAAGCGTTTCCCGCGAATTACGCGGCTTATCGGGCCGCCTGCAAACATAACCAGGTCAGGCCCGGAAGCATACTTGTCTACCAGACGGGTCGCTTCGAGAACCCGCACTTCATTCTTAACTTTCCCACCAAGCGGCATTGGAAGGGCAAGTCGAAAATTGAAGATATTGAAGCTGGTCTAGTAGACCTCGTCAGGGTGGTTCGCCACTATCAAGTGCGGTCGCTCGCTATTCCTCCGCTTGGGTGCGGGAACGGGGGGCTTGACTGGTCCACGGTTCGTCCGCTGATCGAGCGAGCGCTTGCCGACTTGAAGGACGTTAAGGTGCTTGTTTTCGCCCCCGAAGGCGCTCCGCCTCCTGAGGAGATGCTGGTTCGGACCGACGCGCCGCGCATGAGCGACGGACGCGCTGCGATCATAGGCGCAATGTTGGCTTATGCGGAGTCCGGCTACCGCCTTTCGCTGCTCGAAATACAGAAGCTTGCTTACCTGCTTCAGGAGGCTGGCGAACCGCTCCGATTGAAATTCGTTCGGGATAAGTACGGGCCTTATGCCGAGGCCTTAAATCATGTGCTGCAGCGAATCGAGGGACACTTCATTCGCGGCTACGGCGACAGAGCCGGCGACGCGAGTATCCGTGTGCTGCCGCACGGCGAAGCAGCCGCTCGCGAATATTTGTTCCATAAGCCAGACACGCGAGCTCGAATCGACCGAGTAGTACATTTGATCGAAGGTTTCGAGACCCCTCGCGGGCTCGAGTTGCTGGCCACTGTAGATTGGCTTTCAAAGGAAGACCCCCAGGTGCGCGCCGATCCGAAACGTGCTGTCGCCGCCGTCCACGAATGGAGCGACCACAAAAGGAAGGCATTTCCTGGTCCACACATCGAAGTCGCGTGGAGACAGCTTTCGGAATGCGGTTGGTTTACTTCTGTGGTTCCTGGCGCCCGGCAATAAAGTTGGGACCGACAAGACCAGAACCCGTCTCCCTGGTTTACCGCTTGTTTTCCTCCCTCGCTGCTGAACGAATAAGCCGCCCGGTCGCCAAAGCGCCGGGCCACTCACTCGGTGCGGTCCCTGGTCTTCACTTCCGCGTGGAGCGCTTTTCCGCGCAAAGTAGCTGGGCACGCACTACGATTCCGTGGTGCTCGATCCGCGGGAGGATCGCTTCGACCGCGAGGAAATCCGGACCTAGGAGCGCGCCATGTCCGATAACCAGCTCATGCCCACCGGCACGCGCGGCGGAATAAGGATGCGAAAAACTTCGATTTCCGCACGCACGCGGCCCGCGATGACTCGGGGCACAAAGAAAATTTCGCCTTGAGCCTCATGCAGATGACGAATCTGCCCGGCGCACAATCGACGAAATCTCTTGGTGCCACTCTGTACAATCGGGTGTCAACCGCGCCCGAAGTTGTATCGCAAACATCGATCCGCGATCGGCGCACAGCAATGTAGTTCAAATCCGAGGAGGTCGCAGTGTCTCCATTGTCACCTTACGCTGATCGTTGGCTGACGGAACGCGAATCCGGGGCGCTCTTGGGGCTGAGCGTCGAAACGTTACGGAAGTGGCGCGCGAAGCGAATTGGCCCACCGTTCTCGCGCCTCGGTGGGAAAGCTGTCCGCTACAGGTCAAGCGAGTTGGTGGCCTGGGCAGCTTCCCAGCGGGCGGCGCCTGCGTCGACGGTCACCGGGGTCTGCGCGTGAGGGACGCACCTTCCCCGGCCGCCCGTGAGGTTACCCTCGGCGGCAAGACAGTCGATCCGCGCCGCGTCCACGCGATCGCCGAAGCGTTCACGCGAGCCCGCAAGCTCTACCCAAGTTTCGATGCCATGCAGGACTGTCATGGTGGTGATCGGCAGGGCGTTGTTGCCCGACTGGTCGAGGATCAACTGCGGTGAGTCCGCAGAGCGCTTGTACTCGGTCGCACGGCACGCGAGCTTTATGGCCGAGGTGCGCGCGACCGTTCTTCTCGAACGAACTCCACCAGCCAGCCTGCAAGAAATGTAGAGAGGATTCAGGGCGCGGTCATCACCCACGCCCTGGAACTTAACTTCGGTGGGATCTACAGACAGCACAATAACCCGCACGGACGCTGGTCGTCAGCCCCTCCAGCGGCTCGCCCTGGTTCAGGAACTTGAGCCGCCGCTGAAGCCATGCCTGATGCGCGTGCCCAATCGCGTGCCGCTGGCGCGATCGAGCGACCCGTCAATATCACCCCTCGCCGCGGCTGAGTTCATCCGAAGCGGCCGGCGTGCCAATCAGAACAGCGAGTTGCTGGCATGGCTGCGGGGCCAGACGCGTGCTCTCAGCTCGGCTGAGATCCCGCGCGACAGCGGAATGGATCGGCATGGCGCCGCGCGGCGGCTCCCGGATCTGGAGCGCGCCCGACTCGTGGAACGCTGCCCAGTGCGTGAGTGCACGGCGTGGGATTCGATGGCGCTCACTTGGAGGGCCGTGCGGTGAGCGACCGCGAGCTTTACTGGTGGAAGATGCCAGACGATGAGCCGGGGTTAATGGCTCTGAAGGCCGCCGAGATCCGCTGCTATATGGTGGTATCGCGCGCCATCCAGCAAGATCGGAACAAGGGCCGCATCAGTGTGCGGCAGGTGGCGAACCGTGCGCGTGTAAGTCTGCGCCACGCTCACGCCGCCCTCGGAAGGCTCGTCGAGTTGGGCTGGCTCTGCCGCGTTGGAAGGGCCGGAGCAACCACAACGTTTGACCTTCCGCACGGCTGGAAGGGTTCTAACTGTATTCCCACGGGGAAACAGTTGACCTCAGACGCAGGGGCGAACTGTTTCCCTACGGGTGAACAGTTGGAGGCCGCAGCAGACGCAGAAGGGAAACACAACTGTTTCCCTATGGGTGAACGGAAGTGTTTCCCTACGGGAAAACAACACTTAGATTCCTTAGATCCCTTAGAACCGTCGTCGTCTTCGAATCGGCAGAGGGGACGGTCTGGAGATACCGGCGCAACCACCCCAGTGACGACGACGAAAGCCCAATGGAGCATAGAGGCCTGCGAGCAACTCGGCGACCGGCTGCAAGCTGTGGCTAGCGGGCTTGGCCGGCTTGAGTTGTGGCCACCATCGGCGGAACTCATCGACAGGATCCAACTCTGCACCCTTGGACCCGAGGACGCGGACCACTGGCTGGATTATCTGCGCGATCGCCGGCCAAGGGTGAAGAGGAGTTTCTACGGCCTGTGCTGGAGGGATGTGGAGACGTGGGAACGGCAACGCGAGGCCTCCCAGCGGGAAAAGAGCAAGCGTGAGGCGCGGACGGCCGAAGCGGTGACGGCGAAGGCCGAACGCGAAGCCGCAGCGAACGCCGAGTATGAAGCATTGGCGCAGAAGCTCCAGGGAGAGCAGGAAGCGAGGCAGGAATTCATCGAAGCGGCTACTGCTGCTGGCTGGAAGCGCCTCCATTCCGGCTCGAACCGCTGCGATCGCTGTCACGGGTTCGGGCGCCGCGACCTGGTGTCAGGCGAGATCTGCGACTGTATCAGCGGCCGGGCGCTCCGCCAGGCACTGGAGCACTGCGCCCTATGCGACGACAATGGCATCGCAGGGGAATTCGGCGAATGCGACTGGTGCACGTGCATTCACGCCGAGCGCCGGCGGAAGAAGGAACCTGAAGCGGTGAGGGCGTTCAATCCGCCACGAGCAATCGGGCCCGATCGTCGGCGAGGAGTGGAGCTGCAATGAAGGCCACGGCTGCCGCGCTGACCATAACCCGATCCACGCAGGTTCAGCCGTTCGAGCGCCACTTCACGCCCCAGGAGCTCGCCGAGATCTGGAAGCTCGACGAGACCACCATCCGCCGGATCCTCCAGGAGGAGCCCGGCGTCCTACGGTTCGGGAAGGCCAGTCCGCGCGGCAAACGCGGGTACGTCACTCTTCGGATTCCGGCGTCGGTCGCCGAGCGTGTCTATCGGGAGCGCTGCCGGTGCTAGAATCAGGAGCCATGCTTACAATCTGGCGCCGTCACACCGCCGAATGCCCTCACCGTGCGAAAGGCCGGGACTACCTGAAATGCGAGTGCCCGCTTTGGGCCGATGGATACATCGACGGGAGGCGAACGCTCCGGCAGTCGCTCAAGACGCGTGACATGGCCCGCGCCCGCAAGCGCGCCGTCCTGATCGAATCGCCGGATGGCCAGGTCTACAAGCCTCTCGCGGACGCGATCGCGGCCTACTTGGTGAACTGCCAACACCTCAACACCAACACCCAGCGGAAATATCGGAACCGCCTTCAAAAGCAGCTACAGCCGTTCTGCGAGCGGAAGGGCATCGATGCCGTGTCCGAGTTGAGTACGGAAGCGCTCGACGAATTCAGCGCCGGTCGGAAACTGGCGCTCACCACATCGGCTCGCGAACTGGAGACCCTGCGCCAATTCCTGGCATTCTGCGAGGCGCGCCGCTGGATCTCAGATAACCCGGCGAAGCGTATCAAGACGCCAAAGAACATCAAGCCCGAGCCCGTCGTGCCATACACCGCGGCCGAGGTCGAGAAGATGCTCGAAGCCGCGGCGCTGATCGGCAATACTGACTATGAACGCCTCCGGGCCCGCGCGATGGTGCTTCTGCTCCGGCACACGGCTCTCCGCATTTCCGACGTGGCCCTGCTGGAGCGTGCGCGCATTGAGGACAGTGATTCTGCTGCACACCCACAAGACCGGCGCGACGATTCGCCTCCTGATTCCGAGCGAGCTGCAGGCGGCACTCGAAGCCGTGCCGGTTCCACGAGGCGCGGACCCCAAAACCGCGAAGCACTTTTTCACAAACGGGGCGGCGTCGGTGCGCACGTCGATCAGCGTTGCCGAGCGGTGTCTCCGCGCCGTGTTCAAGAAATCGGAAGTGGCCGACGCCCACGCCCACCGATTTCGTCACACCATGGCGACGGAGATCCTCACTAACGGGGGGACCATGCGCGATGTGGCCGACGTTCTCGGCATCTCCGAATCGATCGCGGCCAAGCATTACACCAAGTGGGACCAAGGCCGTCAGGATCGCATCGCGAGCTTGATGAAGTCGATTCAGCTGGGCACAAAACGGGCACGCGGGCTGAAAGTGGTTGCAATGCGATGAAACAACTAATGGGAACTTGGTGCCCGGGGTGGGACTTGAACCCACACTCCCGTTGCCGGAAAAAGGATTTTAAGTCCTTTGCGTCTGCCGATTTCGCCACCCGGGCATGTTGATTCTTAGCGGTCTGTCCATCAGAGACTATCGTCTCTCCAGCAACTAAAGTCAAATCTCGGCGCAGTCGATGAACCAAGAGAGCGCATACATGGTGATTATCACTCATCGCTGGCGCCTGAGCGCTGTCTTGGGCCTATGTCTGGCTTCCGCGGCTTGTGGAAGCAAGACCGATTTCGATGAAGGCGTGGCCAAGGATATCCTTGAGGCCAATGCCGTGAATTTGGATGGCGAGCAAGTGACGATCACCTCGAAGCAGCTAGAGTGCGGCGTCCAATCGGAGTTGTGGGAGGCTCCGGCGCAAGTTTCGCAGGACCGCACCACCGCTCGGCTGACGCCCAAGGGCCGTGAACTGAATTTTGGTGACGACCCGGCGATCGAGCCCAGCTTTCTTCATCCCTACGCGCAGGTCCGAGGCGCATTCTCGCTGCAAGTGGACGAGGTGTCGGGCGTTCGAGATGGGGAAGCGGATGGTACGAAACTAGTGGACGCCAAGGCCGGAATTAAGCTACAGGACGCCTGTTTTCCGAATCCCTTACCAATCATGGGAGTGAAACACGGCGGTTTCCGAGAGGACGCGCCGGTTTCGTTTCAGTTCCGCAGAAGCGATGACGGGTGGCGTCTGGAGAAGCTGGTTCATTAGTAGTTGATTTGCTGCGTCGCGTGGCGCGCCAGATACCAGCAGGGCGTCAGCCCAAGCTGCGGAAATAACGAACGAACACACTGCTGCGCTTCCGGCGGATCCGCGATGTATTCCGTTTTGTTATCCTTCTGTGGCACTGCAAGCAATTTCTGCACCTCCACCGAACCGAACCGCTCGCGCCCATTCGGAATGCGGTAAGAGATCGAAATGTAGTCACCCAGGAAAAGAAGCAACAGCAATGCGCCGCCGATGAGAAGCAAACGCGGCCAAGGCAGCTTCATTCGTTTCCATTATGGTTGAGCACCTTGTTCGATGCCACCGAGCGCCCCCGGGCCGTACGCCAGTGGCCCTCCACGCGGAGCCCCATACCCAGGGGTGACGCCACTGATTATTTGTGATAGCGTTCCGTCGGAGGTGCTGACAATGTGGAATTGGCTGACTGGCTTATTGCGCAAGCTAGATCGATGGCTGCACCGAGATAGACTGCCCGCTACTCACCAGCGTTCGAACCTGCACGGCCGTCATCGCTAGAGTGTCCCCTATTGGGCGGCAAACTCTTCGAAGGGCCGCGAGGTTCCGACCGACTAGCTCTGGGTAGAAGCCGCCGTCATGACACTCCCGACTTTACTGAAGATCTTGCTGATACTGCTCGCCACGCCGGGCATGATTGCGCCAGCCGCAACCGCCACAAAGCCGGCCATGAGAGCATACTCGATTAGATCCTGGCCGTGTGTGTCGGCCCAAATGCGCAATTTCCAAATAAGATTTAAGATTCTAGTCATTTCCTTTGTTCCAGTTCTCCCGCCCGCATTCTTATCATGTCCCATTGATCCAGTACGTCCAATCAGGCTAAGCACTTAGTTCCTATGCGCAAGACACCTACGGCTGAGCTACCTCATTGGGATATGACGGTTTATGATCCAAATTGGCCAAATGGTTACCAAGAATTGGCCAATCGATTGGGCATTTTCCCCCTGCTTTCGAGTAGCCCCGCTTTTAACCGCACTCTCCCTCCTAATTCCTCTCCGGTCAAGAATTGCTCCGATCCTCGCTTCACCAGCAGACTCCAGTGTGCGCCCGATCACAACATTATGAGGAATCGGCTTTTGTCGGCAGTCAGAAGGGTCCCCGCACGGCAATCGAGCTTCTCAAGTAGGCCTCAGGCGCTCTCCTAAGGGAATACAGCTTTACTAAGGGTTTCAGCTTACTATGAAGTTCAGATGGAACAGCTCGGCCTAGCCTGGGGACCGGTCCGCAAGACTTTCACCGTCGGTGAGCTCAATGCTCAGATACGCGGCCTGCTCGGCGACGAGTTCGACGACGTCTGGGTGGCAGGCGAAATCTCGGGCTGCAAAACCCCCGCCAGCGGTCATTGCTACTTCACGCTGAAGGACCACGACGCACAATTGCGCTGCGTCTGCTTCCGGCAATCGCTTCGATACCTGAAGTTCAAGCCGCAGGACGGCATGGCGGTACTGGCACGTGGCCACATCGACGTTTACGAAGCGCGCGGCGAGTATCAGCTTCTGGTGGAAGCCATTGAGCCGCAGGGCCACGGCGCCCTCCAGTTCGCTTTTGAACAGCTCAAGAAGAAGCTGGCGGCCGAGGGGCTGTTCGAACCCTCGCGCAAACGGGCCATCCCGCGTCTGCCGCGGCGCATCGGAATCGTCACATCGCCTTCCGGCGCCGTGGTTCGCGATATCACCGAAATCCTGTCGCGCCGCTTTCCGGGACTCCACTTGCGCATCTATCCCGCGCTGGTACAGGGCGAGGGATCGGTGGAAGCCGTTTCGAGAGCGATCGAATACTTCAGCAGCTCCGGCTGGGCAGAGGTGGTGATTGTGGCGCGCGGCGGTGGATCGCTTGAGGATCTTTGGACATTTAATGAAGAGGCTGTCGCTCGCGCCATCGCCGGGAGCAGCGTGCCGGTGATCTCCGCAGTGGGCCACGAGACCGATTTCACCATCGCCGACTTTGTCGCCGATCTTCGCGCCGCCACTCCTTCGGCGGCCGCAGAGCTGGTGATCTGTTCGCGTGATCAACTGTTCGATCAGCTTTCCGTCTACGATCACAAGTTATTGCAGACCACTCGCTATCGGCTGGCCATGGCCGCCCGCGCTTTGCATGAACGCGGCGTGGAACGCGCGTCGGCGGTCCTGCATCGGAACGTCGGCCGATGGCAGCAGCGCGTCGACGAACTGGATTACCGATTGCGAGGCCGTGTCCTGGCAGCGGCTTCGGGCCGGCGCAAGAGTGTGGATGAACTGACCGCCCGTCTAAGCCGGCTGGATCTGCGCCTGCGCTTCTCCCAAAGCCGCCTGCGCCTGGAGACAGCCAGTGTCGCAGCCACCCAATTGATTCGTTTGCGCCTGAACCGGGCACACGCCGGCCTGGAGCCGTTGATCGCCCACCTGACTCAGCTCAGCCCGCTCAAGATTCTGGAGCGCGGCTACGCCATCGTCACCAACCACGCCGGCGCCATCGTTAAAGAACCAACGGACGCCCCAGTGGATTCCGGCGTCAAAATCCGCCTGGCCCAGGGCGAAATCGCGGCCCGCGTCTTGAAAAGAGATTAGCCGGGCGCATTTTGTCAGCGAATTCCCGCCGCTCCCGTGCACTGAATCGGCATGAAAAGAAGTCTGCTAATTCTTAGCCTGCTGGCCTGCTCGCTGCCCCTATTCGCTAGCTCCCTCACCAAGTCGCACAGTGAAGGCAAATTCAGTGACGCTGAGATTGAAGCCACAATTAAGGCAAAACTGGCGAAATCCAAGATTGGCCAGGAAGGTTTTCAAATCCACGTCAAGGACCGGGTGGCCACTTGGACCGGGACCACAAGCGTGATGCAGCACAAAGGCGCCGCTACCCGCATGGCCAAGGCGGCTGGCGCGGTTCAAGTGATGAATAACATCAAAGTTTCGGCCGATGCCGCTGCCAAGGCCAAAGGTAACCTCAGCGGACAGCCGAGGCACGTCCAGGTGAAGGCCGCCGCCACTCCTGCGAGCGAATAGCCGGCATCGACGCTAGGGCTGAGTCCTGGGGGACTGGCGGGCGCATGATAAAATGGGTGCTTTCAGATCGTCTGAAGCATTCAAATGAAAATCCTATCAACTGCTCTTTTGGTTACGGCGCTGTTGCGCGGTCAAGCTCAGGAACCGGTTAAGATAACGCCCGGCATACCCGCGGCGAAAGCTCCTGCCGAGCCGCAGCAAGCCGCCCCTGCTGCCACTCCTCCTCCTCCGGTTTCGCCCGACACGGTGGTCGCCGAAGTCAATGGGCAGAAAATCACAGCCGCCGAGATGGATAAGATCATCGGCGCCTTCCCGGCCGCCAATCAGCAGGCGCTGCGACAACGCCCCCAGGTCCTGAGCCAAGTGTTCATGATGCAAAGGCTGGCTGAGGACGCCGAGAAAGCCGGCCTCGACAAACAATCGCCTTATAAGGAACAGATCTCTACCTACCGGCTGCAGTTGCTGTCCACTGCGGAGCTTTCCAAAGTGAACAATGACTTCCAGATTTCGCCCGAAGATCAGCAGAAGTACTATCAGGACAATCCCGACAAATACAAAGAAGTGAAAGTCCGGGTAATTTCCATAGCGTTCAATCCCACGCCTGGCAAGCCAGCCGCGGATGCCAAGAAGCAGCTGACCGAAGCCGAGGCGCAGGCCAAGGTAGAGGACCTGGCGAAGCAGATCAAAGAGGGCGCCGATTTTGGCAAGCTGGCTCGCGAGAACTCCGACGACCAAACCTCCGCCGCCAAGGATGGCGACTTTGGAACCGTCAGGCAGGACAGTTCTTATCCCAAGCCAGTCAAGGACGCCATATTCGCGCTGAAGCAAGGGGAGATGAGCACTCCAGTCAAGTTGTCCAACGGCTTTTACCTCATCCGCGCGGAAGAAGTGACTCAGATCCCGTACAACGACGTAGCTCTGCAAGTCAGCCAAGCGGTTCGGCAGGCCAAGTTCGCGGAGTGGCAAAAGAACTTGCAGGCCCAATACAATGTGAAGATTGACAACCCGGCCTATTTTGCTACACGGGTACCCGCGCAGCTCCAGCAAGTCCATTAGAGCGGCCGTAAGACGGCTGACATCGCTCCAAGGGCGTCTTGTCCGCGTCCGCTTCTTGCCCGGGCTGACAGCCGACCGCCGCTATCTGTACTCCAACCGTCCGCACGGCAGGCCGGTTTTCGCTGGATCGTTTATCCGCAAACGTGAAATCGTCCTGGACCTGGAGCTCGAACATCAACCCCGCGAATTGGCTCGCATCCTGGTCCACGAGCTGTTTCATTTCGCTTGGGTGCGGCTCGGCAATCCAGCCCGCCATTCCTATGAGGCGATCGTGCGCCGGGAATGGAAACAACGCGCGCGGGGCGAGCTGGGCTGGTCCGCCGAGTCCCGCAAGAACGCGCTCACTAAGTCCCTGCCCGCTCCCAACCCCCTCTGGCGCGATTATCTTTGCGAAAGTTTTTGCGACACCGCTGCTTGGCTCTATTCAGGCGTCCGCCGGCATCCCGAGTACACGCTGGCAGCGCGGCACCGCGATCGGCGGGCAGAATGGTTTCGCGCAGAGTTTCAGGGCCGCTGCATCTCGATATAATGAAGTTTGAGGTGCGCGTGTCAAAGATTGCCTCTCTCTTGGCCGTTTCCGTTCTCCTGGCTTGCGCCGTTTTGGCAAGTGGTTGCTCCAAACGACATGTCGCCAAGAATCGCAAAGCCGCTCCCGAGTTCAGTCTGAAAGATGCCAACGGCCAGACCGTTCATCTTTCCGACTACAAAGGCAAAGTCGTACTGCTCGACTTCTGGGCCACCTGGTGCGGCCCTTGCAAGGTCGAAATTCCCTGGTTCATGGAGTTTGAGAACCAGTTCAAGAATCAAGGCTTCGCCGTGCTCGGCGTTTCCATGGACGAAGACGGCTGGGACGCCATCAAGCCCTACGTTCGGCAGAGCAAGATGAACTACCGCATCCTTCTGGGCGACGACAAAGTCAGCGCATCCTACGGCGGGCTGGACGCGCTGCCCACCACCCTGCTGATAGACCGGGAAGGCAACATTGCTTCGCTACATGAAGGCGTGTCCATGGGAAAAGAGGAATTCAAGAATGCCATCGCTCAACTGCTCGATTCGTCCAGCGTTCGCGCTCCTGTCGCTTCTCGGGGCACCCTGGCTCTGCTTACAAGCCCAGGCTCCCGGTAACGCGGTTCTCAGCATAGCGCCTTCGCCCCGTCTGACCATCCAGCGCGGCGGGACAGCCGACTTTTCTCTGAAAGCCGAGTTGCAAGCGGGCTTCCACGTCAACAGCAACATGCCCGGCGACGATTATCTGATTCCCATCAAGCTCACTTGGAACAAAGACCCGTTGGAAGCCGCGCAGGTCATGTATCCCAAGCCGCAACTGGAGAAGCTCTCGTTCTCAACGAACCCGATCTCGGTCTATACCGGAAGTTTCGAAATCGGAACACACTTCAAAGCTCCTGCCACTGCGATGCCGGGCATGGCGTTCATGAACGGCAAGCTGCGCTATCAGGCCTGTAACGACAAAGAGTGCCTGCCGCCGCGCACCGTGGATGTGCGAGTAACGCTGGACATTCAGTAACAGTCGCGACTGATCACTCCATGCGGAGCGCGCGTATCGGATCGATGGACGTAGCGCGTCGAGCCGGGAAGAGTGTAGCCACCGCGACAACACCGACGATGCCGATAAATGCAAGCACGCATGCCGTGAGATTCGCGGCCGTCAAGCCGAATAGCATCGAACGCAGCGCGCGGCCCACGCCAAATGCCAAAGGCGCCCCAATGGCGAGGCCCACGGCGGCAAGTAACAGGCTCTCACGCAACACCATTCCGAGAACCTCTTTTCGTTGAGCCCCCAGCGCCATTCGTAAACCGATTTCCATGGTCCGCCGGCTCACGCTATAGGAAATGGTTCCGTACAGTCCGACCGCTACCAGAAACGCGCCCAGTGCGCCGAAGAACGCGGACAAAATAGCAATGAGACGTTCTTGTGAAATGGTTTCGTCGAACTGCGCCCGCTGAGTGATGGGTTTCTCCAGAGGCAGGTTGGGATCGATCCCGCGCACCACTCTTGCAGCTTCAGCCAGCAAGCCTCTGGCATTCCTGGACGCGTGGAGTTCATACTGCATGGCGAGCGTCCCCGACACTTGAGTAAACGGAAGATAGGCTATCGGACGTTCCGATTCCTTCACGCTGGTATAGCGGCTATTTTGGGCGACGCCGACAATTGTGTAGCCGACCTTTCCCTGGAAATACGAAATCTGATGGCCGAGAGGATTCATGTGCGGCAGATATCGGTCGGCGAAGGCTTGATTAATAATTGCGATTTTGCGCGTGCTGGTAAGGTCGGCGTCATCAAAGTCGCGGCCAAGGCGAAGCGGAATCCCCAGGGTATGCAAGAAAGCGGAACCCACCAGGTTGACGCGCATCGGGGCGATTGCCTTGGCGGGGAGCGGGTTCCGGCCATCCACTAAGACACCGTCATTGTCGCTAAGTTCCGCACCCACCCGATTTTCCGATACCGTGGCTGAGTCAACTCCAGGCAAAGCGCGTAAGAGCCCTAAGAGCGCGAGGTGAAAACGAATTGCTTCGGCGTCCGTACGTACGGTGGATTGCGGCGTAATGCCAAACACCACTAAACCCGCCGTCCGCATGCCAAGATCGCGAGACTCCAGATTGCGCAGAGTCTCATACAACAGCGTTCCCGAGAACAATAGAACCACGCAGAACGATATCTGCGTTGTGACTACGAGTCTGCGGCCCCAGGAGCGATGGCGCTCGGTATTCGAGCTTCCAGCAGAAGATTTCAGGCTTGCGACCAGCGGGGCGCTGCCGGCCGCGCGCAGGGGTACGAGTCCGAACACCAGCGCCACCACTGCCGAGATCGCGAGGGTAAACAACAAGACTTGGCGATCCGGCGCGACCATGACGTCCAATCCCGCCCAGCCGGACAGCGCATCCGTCGCCCACGTCGCGAAGATCCAACCGAGGGCGGAGCCGGCCACTACCAACATCAAGCTTTCCGAAATCAATTGACCGAACAAGACCCTGGCATTGGCTCCGAGCGCCCTCCTGAGAGCGAATTCACGTTGCCGCGCAGCGTTGCGAACCACTAGGAGCAGCGCCACATTGCCGACCGCGATCAGCAGCACCAGACCGACCATGGCCATCAGGAAATGCAGCGGCTGTTCGTAGTCGTCTCGCAGCGTTCCAACTCCGCGAACATTCGAAAATACCAGCTCGGGCTTCGGCTCCTTGGGATCAACGGGCGAAGCTTGTGCCAGCGTGCGGCGAAATAAAGGAGTGAGTTGCGCTGTCGCCTGTTGGGGAGAGAGCCCTGGCCGCAGACGCCCGATCATCAAAAGAGAAAGCCAGTCAGGCGAGCCATACAGCGTGTGATCGCTGGCTGATAATCCCCAGGCATTCAGAGCGGGACTGCTCTGCAGTGGAACCCAAAAGTCCATATTCGGATGTCCGGGATCCGTTCCACCAAACCCTGGTGGAGCGACGCCGACAACCGTGAACGCTACGCCCTTCACGTAAACGGTCTGACCCAAAACGCCTGGAGAACCACTGAAGCGTTGGGTCCACCACTGGTAGCTCAGCACCACGATGGGCGTATGATTCAGTTCATCCTGCACCGTGAAGCCGCGGCCGAGAAGCAGCTTAACTTGCAACCCGGAAAAGAAATTGCCGCTGACCATTTCGCCATAGGCTTGCTCCGGTTCAGCTCCCACGCGCACCGACACTTTCTGAAATGCAAGAGGCGCGAACGCCATTACATCAGTAAAAACTTCGCGGCGCGATCGCATCGCTTCAAAAACGGGCAGCGATATCGACGTGTCGTCATAGCCCGTCTGAGACGTGCTGAGCGGCTGGTTCTTCAGATGAAAGTAAACTAACTCCCTTGGATTAGGGACCGGCAGGAATCGGAGCAATACAGCGTTCATGACGCTAAAGATCGCGGTGTTGACTCCGATTCCCAATGCGATCGTCAGGATAGAGACGATTGTGAAGACTGGCGATTTGACCAACTGACGAATCGTGTAGCGGAAATTCTGCCCGAGGTTCAACATGCTAATAGGGTATACCTGCTATAACTGAGTCGTTCTGCCAGATATCGCGTGGCGCGCCGGCGCCAGCGCACTCACACGGCACGTCCTTGTCTTTGGATCGCTGCTTGCGCTGTTCCTCTTACTCATCACCCGCAATGTTTCGCCGGAGCCCTATGGCTACGACGAGGCCGACTACATGTACGCCGCCTCGCTCGGCTTCTCCGCCAACTGGACCGACACGCCGTCGATCTCGATTGCGGATTTCGTGCGAGCGGGACTCAACCGCAAGAGCCCGAAGGTCCTCTCCGATCGTATTCGCGGCAGCCACGATGTTCTGTTCTTCCGGCACTTCCACGGTCCGCTCTTTTATTACTTTTTGATTCCTGTATCGCGGCTCGGCCTGAGCGAGCACAGTGTGCGCGCGGTCATGCTCGCGATTCCCGCCGCCAGCCTGGCAGTCATCTATTTCGGCTGTCTCTGGCTCTTGCCTGGACCAACAGCCCCTCTCTCGGCACTCCTCGCCGGCATGCTTTTCCTGACAAGCCACACCATGGTCTGGTCCACCGAACTCGCGGCTCATCAGCTATTCGCGCTCTGCACGCTTGCAGGTCTTATTCTTCTCGCAAAAGCCATCTCTAGCGGACGGCGCGCCTATTGGTACGCCTGCATCATCGTGTCGGCGCTCGCCTTTTGCACGCTCGAAGTCGCTTTCGTTCTGATTCTCACGGTCGCGATCTGCGGCTTCGCCGAACGGGACACTTTTGGCGCCGATCTCCGCTTCTTGGTGAAGTCGCTCGCGCTGTTTCTTGCCACCGTCCTGGCGGTCTGGCCCGCTGGGATTCTTCGCTTGTCCTTTGTGAAGGCATACGCGGTGATGGCGTATCTCTCGCTAATGCGCGAGTCCCCGTGGGGCCATGCGGGATTCATCGAAACGTGGCGAACGCGTATCTTCGACTCACCGGTCGAATGGTCGTTGATTGTGCTCGCGCTACTGTTGGGGTTCCGAAATCGCGGGCCGCACTTCTACGAGATGAAGTTGTTCGCCGCGCTGATGATCGTGGCGACGGTTCGCGTTTTTACCAGCACGCCGCGATACTCGCTGGCGTTTATGCCGGCACTGGATCTGCTCGCTGGCCTCACGCTACTCCCTTCTCTCGGGCGTTTGCGGAGGCCAGCCAGCTTGGCCGTCGTAGCGCTGGCTGTTGCGGGACTCTACGCGGTCGCCTGGCTTCAGGTCGCCCGCCGGCCCACAATTCCAAATCCCCGTTCGGCGGCAGATGTGGACTTTATACACCAAAACGCTCACGAGAACAAGCTGGACTTCAAGCCAGGGTGCGATCCAGCACTACGCCGGCCGCAAAACCTGAACGCCATCGCGTCCAGCCACGATTGCCTGTGACGTCATCTTCAGAAACAGCCCGTGTTCCACGACGCCGACCACGCTATTCAATTGCTGGTCCAACGCGGCCGGCGCTTCTATGGGACCGAACTTGCAATCGAGAATGAAGTTGCCGCTATCGGTGACAAACGGTTTTCCATCGGGGGCCGGCCGCAGCGTGGTCTGCGCGCCCGCCTTCTGCAGCTTCCGCTCCGTCGCTTGCCATTCGAACTGGACCACCTCCACCGGCACGGCAAAGTGCGCCCCTAAGCGGTCCACCAGCTTGGTGTCATCGGCAATGATGATCAGCCGGTGACTGGAGCTGGCGATCACTTTCTCATGCAGCAAGGCACCTCCGCGGCCTTTGATCAAATCCAGCGTCCCGAGTTGGATCTCGTCCGCGCCGTCGATGGTCAGATCTATTTCGGCGTGATCGGCCAACGAAACGATGCGAATACCCAATTGCCGGGCCTGCCGTGCCGTGTAGTCCGAGGTCGGTATTCCGACGATGTTCAATCCGTCCTTGACGCGCTTACCTAAGGCATCCACGGCAAGCTTCGCGGTTGAACCGGTTCCCAGCCCGACAACCATCCCGCTCTGAACTAATCCGACCGCCGCTTCCCCCGCGGCCTGCTTGAATTGTTGGAGCGGGTCCATTTTCTAATAGCCAATGGTAAAGCGCTGCTTGGTGTGACGGCCCTGCTCCACTTCATCCACCAGCGCGACCGCGTAGTCTTCGGCGGAAATGGAGCTGTTGCCTTTCTCGTCCGACACCAGCGCGTCCTTGCCTAGCCGGAATTTGCCCGTGCGCTCGCCCGGTTGAATCATCATGGCGGGGCTGAAGGAGGTCCAATTCAGATCGCTAGCGCGCAGCACGTGCATCGCGTCGCGATGCGCCAACGCAATCGGCTTGTACGCTTCCGGGAACGTCGGCGAGTCGACAATCTGCAACCCAGGCGAAATCTCCAGACTTCCGGCGCCACCCACCATGATGATGCGAGGCGCACCGGCGCGCCGAACTCCGGCGATTAGCGCTCGAGTGGCGTCGGACAACTGGCCCACTTTGGTTGGATCGGGCCCTTGGGGGCCGACAGGCGGGGCATAGGAGCTCACCACTACCTCCGATCCTTTGGCCACCTTCGCGATATTGTCGGCGTCCAGCATGTCGCCCTTCTCGATCGTCAAATTGTTCTGCGGCGTGAGCTTGGACGGATCGCGCACCACCGCTGTCACCACGTGGCCTCGCGACAGCAACTCCTTCAAAATGCGGCTCCCGATCATGCCGGTCGCGCCATACAACACAACTTTCATTTATTTAGCCTCAGGATCGATGATACAACTTGATCACGGCCAGGCGGGTATTGGGCCGTCCGACACTCAACGGCCGTGATGACTATATCCTGGCGATCGTTCTATTGTCTGTCGAATACCAACGTGGAGGTCACGGGCTTGCCTTGGATATCGGTGCCTTTGGCAGTCAGCGTCCTCGTCTTGCCGTCTTTGGAAAAGACATTTCGACCCTTCTGATGATATGTTCCATCCGTCTTCTTTACTACTTCGATGCTCGTTGTATTCGCATCTACCCGTTTGACCGAAATAGTGTCGAACGGTCCACCTGTGACCGGGTATTTCTTTCCATCAGTCTTGTACGTGTAGCTGAAATTGATGGCAGTACCGTCTGCACGTTCTTCCGTTCTTGTGACCTTTACGCCACCGTCTGGCGTTGCTTCGAACATATCGGTTCGGCTCTTGGACAATTTGCCTGTGCTCGTGGACTTGGTGGGATCCAATTTCCAAGTTCCGAGAGAGGTATCCGCCCCAAATATCCCCATGGCCGTGATTAGTGTGCCGATTGCCAGCTTTGCTATGATTTTTCGCATTCTTCCTTGTCCTTGTTCGGTCTAATGTCTCGATTGCAGGGGTCCCAAGCCTATCACAGTCGCGGGCGGCGCCCCATCCCCGGGTCGCCCGCCTTATTCCCGTGCCACCTGATGCAGACCAGCTCTACGGTTCGGCTCTCCACTAGTCTTCGGACCCGCTCCGGGCGATAATTAACTTGAGCCCATGACAACACTCGAATTACCCGGGGCAAACCCGGCCGCGCCATCGGCATCTTCGTTTTCGCCAGACATGAGCTGGACTAAGAACATTCCAGTGGCGAAACGATTGGACTGCGTGTCCGTCGCCAACGACGTCTTCACCCAGGCCGAGCGCAAACTCAGCCATGTGGAGCGAACCGGCCTGGATCGCGAACGCATCCGCGTGGCCGCTTTCATGCCGCGCCTGCCTGAAACACCGCTCGATCGCGGCTCCCGCCGTTACGCCAGCTACATGGGCAAGAAATTCCGCCAGCACGGCCTGGACTTCCGCATCGAAGAAGCCTACAGCGCCGACGCATTGGAACTGCTGCTGATGGGCGCCCAGGTCAACGAGAAGATCTACGGAACCTTTGTCTTCTTCCCCGCGCCGTTCGGCAAGAGCGAGGATTATTTTCTCCGCCGCGTTCGTCCCGAAAAGGACATCGAAGGTCTCACCGTCGAAAACACCGGCCGCATGGCGCTCAACATCCGCACGGTGGACGAGGAAGAAAAGTACGAAGGCGTGGTCCCCTGCACCGCGCGCGCGATCCTTACGCTGCTCCACCAGCACGAATCCATCAAGAAGATGTTCCCGCGCGACCCCAGCCTGCACGGCCCCACCGCGGTCATTTTCAACAGCTCGCCTCGCATCGGCATTCCATTGCAGAGCATGCTGATGCGGATCGGCGCCACTGCCATCATGGTCCATCCGCAAACCCGCCCCGAGGACCGGCGGCATTTTCTCGCGACGGCCGACATTGTTGTCACGGCTTTCCCCGCGGTGTCCGAATCCGATCTGATCCGCGAAATCAAACCAGGAGCGGTTGTGATCGATTGCTCCACGGAAGGCGACCTGCACCCGGAGGTGGCCGAGCGCGCCGCCTTCATTTCCGCCCACGACAATCATCTGGGACAAATCACCACCGCGCTTGCGCTTTACAACACGGCATTGTGCGCCCTGTGGCAGTGCGGAATGAAGGCATAAGGTAAAGAACATGGCCCCTGAACAAAAGCTCGAAATCGTACAGCATCTGGAACGCGGCCGCGCGGAGTTCTTGGCGTCGGTGGCCGGCCTTTCCGCATCCCAAGTGACGCTTCGCCCGGACCCGGCCCGCTGGTCCGTGCTCGATTGTGTCGAGCACGTTACCGTTGTTGAGGATCGCTTCCTCGGCTGGCTGGATAATGCCAAAAAGCTCGACACTCCGCGAGTCGACAAGGATAAAGAAGCTGGGCTTCTGGTCCGCGTCGCCGATCGAACCGCCCGCGCCCAATCTCCGGAAGCCGCCTTACCCACCGGCCGATTTACAACACTAGAGCAGGCGCTCGAGCAATTCAACGTCAACCGCACCCGCAGCGTTCAGTTCGCGCAGGATCGTTCCGACGAACTTTATTACCTGGCGGCTGAGCATCCGCGCTTTGGGCCGATGAACGGTGCCGAGTTTATGATGATCATCACGGCGCATGCCCGTCGGCACGCTGCGCAGATCCAGGAAGTCCGCGCCGCGCTCGATAAGAACCAAGAACTAAGAGCCAAGAACTAGCAGCCACCTATGGATTCCCGCCGCAAATTTATCGGCGCAATGGCCACCGGCCTGGCCTCCACGCTGGCCTCGGCGTCGTCAGGTGGAGTCTTGGGTGCGAACGAACGCGTCCGGATCGGCTTGATCGGCGCCGGACAACGCGGCAGCGAACTCCTGCACCAGGCACTGGCCTGCCCGAACGTCGAGATCGCCGCCTTCGCCGACGTTTATGCGAAACGTTTGGAAGACGCCAGGAATCGCGTTCCGGCTGCAGCAGTCTATCGCGACCATCGCCGGTTGCTTGACGATCAGTCCATCGACGCTGTCATTATCGCCACGCCGCAGCATCTGCATTGCGAGCATTTCGTCGATGCTCTCGAAGCAGGCAAACATATTTATCTGGAGAAGACACTCGCCTTTACGCTCGACCATGCCAAGCGCATGCGCGCTGCGTACCGGCAAGCGCCGAAAGCCATGGTGCAGATCGGCCACCAGGCCTGCTCGTCCGGCCAGATGCGCGACGCGACAGGCTTCCTGGCTGGCGGCCAGGTCGGAAAAATCACCGCCATCCGCATGCATTGGTATCGCAACACGCCGCATGGCAAGGCGCAATGGGCGCGGCCGGTTTATCCCGACATGACACCCGAGAATATCGCCTGGAATTCGTTTCTGGGCGACGCGCCGCACCGCGATTTCGATCCGCACCGCTTCATCAACTGGCGTTTCTTCGAAGAATATTCGGGCGGAAACGTGTACGAAAACCTGAGCCAGCAGCTGGCGTTCTGGTACCAGGCGCTGAACCTCCAGATCCCGCAAGCGGCCAGTATGACCGGCGGCCTCTATTTATGGAAAGACGGCCGCGACGTGCCCGATACTATGAACGTGACGTTCCAGCAACCCGAGCAGATGCTGGTCAGTTGGGATTCGGGTCTTGGCAATAGCCAGCTCGGTATCGCCGAGGAGCTGCTTGGATCCGACGGGACTGTTTCACGCACCCCTGCCAGCGTTCGCTACGTGCCGCAGAGAGTGAACCGGCCCGATGGCGTGGAACTGGCCGGCAAAGCGGTGAGTTTCCCTACCGCGCACATGCAAAATTTCGTGGAGTGCATCCGCTCCCCGAAGGAACCCAACTGTCCCTTTGAACTCGGCTACCGGGTCTCAATCGCTTGCCGCATGGCGCTCGAGAGCTTTCATCAGGGCCGCACAGTGCGCTGGGACCCGCGAACGGAAGCGATCGTCTAGGCTTGGCTTCACAGCTGGGTCAAACCCAGACTAATCTGAATCGCTTCATCTACCGTCAGACCTGTTTCCTTAATCGCCGGAATCAAGACGTGGACCGTGTTCAGCGGAAACCGCACTGTGGAGGTGATTGGCGCGACGATCGTGAGATCAGTCAGGCGATTCGACACATCGTTTTGGATGACCAGCGCAGGGCGGCTCTTTTGAATCTCCCGGCCTATCGTGGGGTCGAGCGCCGTGAGGTAGATTTCGGCACGCCGCGGCCAACCGGCTCGCGTCCCGCTTGGGCTATGTCCAGCCTTTGCCATGCCTCTTTATCCACCGCAAACCAATCAGCCGCCACCTCACGATCCAAATCACGGTCACGAGTGGCGGCGTGTTCCAGCTGAATTCTTAACAGCTTCGTATTGTGGTTGCTCATACCAGCAATCTTTCCGAACCCGTGTACGACCATTGTCGCAACTCATAGCGGATAGGCTCGGCTATCGCCCGCCGCCGATTTCCAGTATCGTCCCCGTCACGTACGACGCTGCGTCCGAAAGCAGCCAAAGCACGCCCTGCGCGATTTCCTCGGCGGTCGCCGCCCGGCCCATCGGTATGCTGGGGTTCAATCGCGCTATCCGGCCAGGTTCGCCATTCGCCGCGTGCAGCCCGGTGTCAACCAATCCGGGTGCAACGGCGTTCACGCGAATCCCTTCATTTGCTACCTCGCGCGCCAGCCCAATCGTAAAGGTGTTCACCGCGCCCTTCGACGCCGCGTAGTGTACCCATTCGCCCGCGCTGCCGGTTCGTGCGGCCAACGAGGAGATGTTCACGATCGCTCCACCCTGGCCACCGGCATGCCGCGTCGACATCCGACGCACCGCCTCCCGCGCGCACAGGATCGGTCCCGCAACATTTACCGCCAGCATCTGCGCGAGCCTCGCCGCATCGATTTCGTCCACCCGGGCCTTGCCTCCCGTAACAGCGGCATTATTCACCAGCGCCCGGATCGGCCCCAGCTCACGCTGCGCAATCTCGAAGATCCGCAAAACGTCGGCCTCTCGGGAAACGTCGCCTTGAATGGCTGCCGATCGCGATCCAACGTTCGTCAGATAACTCAACACCTGCTGGGCCGCCGCCTGATCGTTCGCATAATTGATGGCGACATTATATCCGCTCGCTCCCAGCAGCTTTGCGATGGCCGCGCCGATTCCGCGGCTCCCACCAGTTACCACCGCGACCCTTTTATTTTCTGCCTGCATATATCCAGCATAGACACAAGCCGTTTACACGGGCTTCGCAGGATGATAACGTAGCCCCAGATGGAGTTCATATGATGAAGTTCCTTCCGGCACTCGCCCTGATCCTTCCGCTGGCGGCTCAGCAGAATAGCCGCTTGGCATGGGCGCCCGTTCCCGCGCAACCCGCCACCTGGGTGGCGCCCAACCGGCCGCTGTGGAAACTCACCGAGCTCCTGGCGCAGCACAAGGGCCAGCCGGACTGGACCCAAACTGTCGTCAGCGACTCGCTTCTTCACGCCGACTACATCTCCATGGCTCCCGGCGCGAAAACGCCCCGCCGCTTCCACCCCGACACGCGCGAGTGGTGGGTCATCCAGGACGGACAGATCCGCTTCACCATCGAAGGCCAGGAACCCTTCGTCGCTTCCAAAGGCTACCTCGTGCAGGTTCCCTATCGCACCGTGTACAGTTTGGAAACGGTCGGCGACAAGCCCTCGCTGCGCCTGGAGGTCAACATCGCCGGCGCGCAGACCATGTATCCCATCGACGAAAGGCCGGTGCCGCTGGACGGCGTGAATTTCGTGAAGGTGCGGATCGAAGGCCAGGGCAAGTACGATCAGGGCAACAAGCCTTACATCGATTTCAACGCTATGGTCACCGCAACCGAGAAACATCCACGCTTCATCGCCGACGATCGCGCGGTCGCCAATATCATCATGGGCGATCCGAAGAAGCAGCGCCCCGCCGCCGATACCGACAAAGGCCATTTTCACGAGGAATCGCCCGAGTTCTGGTTCATCCTCCTCGGCAAGATGGAATACAAAATCGGCTCGTTGCCCATCTTCATCGCCGATCAAGGCGACATCGTGTACACGCCCAAGCAAACCTGGCACCGCGCGCGTTTCGCCGGCTCGGAGCTAGCCTGCCGCCTGGCGATGAACGGGTATCAGGATCTATTGCACGATTATCAGCCGCCGGATGAGTGACACGAGAATCCGGTGTACCTGGGCCAGCGATCCTCTATCGATCGGCTATCACGACAAAGAATGGGGCGTGCCGCTCCACGATGATCGCCGACTGTTCGAGTTGCTCATTCTCGAGGGCGCTCAGGCTGGTCTGAGTTGGATCACGATCCTGAAGAAGCGCCGCGCGTATTGCGCTGCCTTCGACCGCTTCGATCCTCGCAAAGTCGCCAAATACGACGAAGCGAAGATTGCAGCCTTGCTCGCGAACGAAGGGATCGTCCGCAACCGCTTGAAAGTCCGGGCGGCCGTTCAAAATGCCCAGGCGTTTTTGGCGATTCAAAAGGAATTCGGCAGCTTCGACAAATACGTGTGGCAATTCGTTGGCGGCAATCCTCTGCAGAATCGCCGGCGCCGCATCCAGGACCTGCCTGCTCGCACGGAGCAGTCCGACGCCATGAGCAAGGATCTTGCGAAGCGCGGCTTCAAGTTCGTCGGTTCCACCATCTGCTACGCATTCATGCAGGCCACCGGCATGGTCAACGATCACCTGGTGGATTGCTTCCGATATAAGGAACTAAGCTAACATTGGATTAGGGACTCCTCCCAACTCCCATGGAATTTGACTTCACGCCGGAGCAGATCCAGCTTCGCAAAAGCGTCCGCGAATTTGCCGAGCAGGAGATCCGCCCGCACGTTCTCCAGTGGGATGAAGAGGAAATCTTCCCGCTCGACGCCATCAAACACGCCGGTCGGCTGGGCTTCCTCGGAGCCATCTTCCCCGAAGATCTTGGCGGCGCGGGACTCGGCTACATCGAGTACTCCATCATCGTCGAAGAGCTTTCGCGCATCGATCCTTCCGTAGGCTTGATCGTGGCTGCGCACAATTCGCTGTGCACGAATCACATTTATATCGCCGGTAGCGACGAGCAGCGCCGCAAGTACATCCCGAAGCTCGCCAGTGGCGAATGGATCGGATCGTGGTCTCTCACCGAATCGGAATCCGGCTCCGATGCCGCCGGGATGCGCACCAAAGCCGTGAGAGACGGCGCGTGCTGGGTAATCAACGGCAGCAAAGTTTTCACCACCAACGCCGGTTACGCGGACATCTGCGTCGCCATGACGGTCACCGATCGTTCCGCGTCCCATCACGGCGTCTCCGCGTTCATTCTCGAAAAAGGCGTGCCCGGCTTTAGCTACGGCAAGAAGGAGAACAAGCTCGGCATGCGCGCCAGTGCTACCGGCGAGGTCATCTTCACCGATTGCAGGGTGCCCGAATCGCAGTTGCTCGGCAAGCAGGGTGAAGGATTCGTCGACAGCCTTCGCATCCTGGATGGCGGACGCATCTCCATCGCCGCGCTCTCGGTGGGCACCGCGCAGGGCGCTTACGAAGCCGCGCTCAAGTACTCCAAGCAGCGCAAACAATTCGGCCGGCCCATTTCGGAGTTTCAGTCCATCCAGAACAAACTGGCCGACATGGCCACCGAGATCGACGCCGCGCGCCTGCTCACCTATCGCGCCGGATGGATGAAGGACCAAGGGCAGCGCATCACGAAGGAATCCTCCATGGCCAAGCTGTTTGCCTCCGAGGTCGCAGTGCGCGCCACTAACGAGGCGGTGCAGATCCACGGCGGCAACGGCTTCACGAAAGATTATCCGGTCGAAAAGTTTTATCGCGACGTCAAGCTGTGCACCATCGGCGAGGGCACCAGCGAAATCCAGCGCCTGGTAATCGCCCGTCAGTTGCTAAAGAGCGAATGACGGAGTTGGCCCGCAGGGTTGTGGATGGCGACACCCGCGCACTGGCCCGCGCCGCCACCGCGATCGAGAACCGATCACCCGAAGCCGAATCATTATTGAAAGAACTGTTTCCGCTTACCGGCCGCGCCAGCGTCATCGGCATCACCGGAGCTCCGGGCGCGGGCAAGAGCACGCTGACCGATCGCCTGGTTCATGAGCTTCGCCGGGAAGGTAAAGCCGTCGGCGTTCTCGCCGTGGATCCGACCAGTCCGTACACCGGCGGCGCGTTTCTCGGCGATCGCATCCGCATGCTGAGCCACCATGCAGACCCAGGTGTTTTCATTCGATCCATGGCCACGCGCGGGCACCTGGGGGGATTGGCGTCGGCGACTACCGATATGACGCTGCTCCTGGATGCCGCCGGTAAGGAATTTGTCCTGATCGAAACCGTCGGCGTAGGCCAGGATGAAGTGGAGATCGCGAAACTCGCGGATGCCACGGTCGTCGTGCTTGTGCCTGGCATGGGCGACGATGTGCAAGTTATCAAGGCCGGCATCATGGAGATCGCCGACGTCTTCGTCATCAACAAATCGGATCAACCTGGAGGTGCCGAGCGCCTGGAGCGCGAAATCTTAGCACTCCAGAGTTTATCGACTCGACATGACGGCTGGGTTCCGCCGATTGTGCGTACGGTCGCCACTGAGGGCCAAGGAATCAGCGAGACGCTGGCCGCGATACGATCGTTTCTCGCTCGCGCCGACGCCAAGGATCGCGTTGTTGCCAATTGGAGTCTCCGCCTGCGAGAGATGTTGCGCGAACGGCTGCTCGGACAATTTGCGAACATTGATTTTCAGGCTGCCGCGGCGGAAGTAGCCGCCCGGCGCTCGGACCCGTACACGATAACCGACGCGTGGCTCAAGAAATGACCGGCTTAAGCAAATTCAACATTGATCACCTCGGCATCGCCGTCCGGTCCCTCGACGCTGCGCTTGCGTTCTATCAAGAGCAGCTCGGATTCCCCGCCAGCCCCCGCGAAACCGTGGAACAGGAAAAGGTCAACGTCGTCATGCTTCCTGCTGGCGGTCCGCGTATCGAATTGCTGGAAGCCACCGGCCCCGATTCGGTGATCGCCAAATTCATCGAGAAGCGCGGCGAAGGCCTGCATCATGTTGCACTCAAGGTCCAGGATTTGAGCGCCACGGTGGAGCGCCTCAAAGCACATGGCGCGCGATTGCTGAACGAACCTCGCGCCGGCGCGGGCGGACATGTCTACGTTTTCGTGCATCCATCCTCCACCGGCGGCGTCTTGCTCGAGTTAATTCAAGAATGAAGAAACCAACCATCGGAATCATCGGCGGCAGCGGGCTCTATTCAATGCCCGGCTTTACCGCGCATGAGGAAGTGACTCTCGATACGCCCTGGGGCAAGCCATCCGATCCGTATGTGGTCGGCCAGCTGGCGGGCAAAGAGGTCGCGTTCCTATCCCGGCACGGGCGCGGTCACCGGCACTCGCCGTCGGAGTTGAACTTCCGCGCCAACATTTTCGGATTCAAATCGCTCGGCGTCGATCGAATCGTTTCGTTGAGCGCCGTCGGATCGCTGAAGGAAGAACATCCGCCGCTCAAGTTTGTGATCCCGGATCAATTCTTCGATCGGACTCGCGGCCGCGTCTCCACCTTTTTTGGCGAGGGCCTGGTCGCGCACATCAGCTTTGCCGATCCGGTGTGCCCACACCTCTCCAAAGTCGTCCATCAAGCTTGTCTTGCGACCGGTGTCAGCGTGGCAATCGGCGGCACGTATTTGTGCATGGAGGGGCCGGCATTTTCAACGAAGGCCGAATCGAACGTGTATCGCAGTTGGGGCATGGACGTTATCGGCATGACCAATCTGCAAGAGGCCAAGCTCGCACGTGAGGCCGAGCTTTGCTATGTCACCATCGCCATGGTGACCGATTATGATTGCTGGCATGAAGAGCATGACGCCGTCACGGTGACCGATATTTTGGCTAATCTGAGCCAGAACGCGGAGAACGCGTGCAAGGTTGTCGAGGCCACGGTCGCGGGCATGCCGGAAGCTCGCGAATGCAAGTGCGGATCGGCGCTCGCTCATGCGCTGATCACCGATCCAAAAACCGTGCCTGCGGCGACTCGCAAGAAGCTGGAGTTATTGGTTGGAAAATACATCGGCTGAGAACTTGGGCGCGGAAACCTTGGCCAGCGATCTGCTGGCGCACTGTCTGGCCTCTAGACCGTGGCCACAGCAGTTGTTGGAGTCGCTGATCGCGCAGGGCGGCGACCGTGCTCTGTTTCGCGTGGTCGTGGAGAAGCTGGCGGACTTGTTCGAGCCTGGCCTGTGCCGCGTATACGCCGACCTATTTTCCCAAGTCATTGCGCGGCGCATCCCTGGGCTGCACGCCGATCACTTGGCCGCGCGGTATGAACGCGTTCGAAGGCCTCAAGTGTTCGATCGCGATCCCGGATCTATCCACGACATTTTCGTGCTTTCTCGTGTGACGCTCGGCGCTGACATCGCGGTCACCAGCACCATTCTTGACGCCGTCAAACAGCGGTTTCCCCGCGCCCGGATCTGGTTCGTTGGACCAATGAAGAGCTGGGAGTTGTTCGCCGCAGATCGGCGCTTGCAGCATCTCGCGATTGCGTACGGCCGCGGCGGGTCCATCAATGACCGGCTCTCCATTTGGCCGCAACTGCGCGAGGCAGTCTCGAAGCCGCGCAGCATCGTGATCGATCCCGATTCTCGTCTCACGCAGCTCGGCCTGCTCCCCATTTGTCCCGAGGAAGATTACTATCTGTTCGAAAGCCGGGCTTATGGGGCGCAGAGCGATGAGTCGCTACCCGCGCTGGCGCGGCACTGGGTTGCTGAAATCTTCGGCGTCCCGAATGCCCGGCCCTATCTCGCGACGGGCCTGGATGCGGCGCAGTTTGCCAGCACTGTCAGTTTCGGCGTGGGCGAGAATCCTTCCAAGCGCGTTCCTGATCCTCTCGAGGAAGAAGTGCTCCGGCGATTGCCGCGGCCTATTCTGATCGACAAGGGCGCGGGCGGTGAAGAGGCTGTGCGTGTGGAACGTGCTGCTGCAAAAGTCGGCGGTGAGGGCATCGTCATGTGGGATGGCTCTTTTGCCGGCTTCGCCGCGCACGTTCAACGCAGCCGCCTGTATGTTGGATACGATTCGGCCGGTGGACATGCGGCCGCGGCGTGCGGAATTCCGCTGATCTCGATTTTTGCCGGAGCTGCTTCCGAGCGCATGTTCCAGCGCTGGCGGCCGACGGGCGCGGGCAAGATCGAGATAGTGCGGCCAGGGCAAATGGACACGGCCGAACTGCTAGCTACTTTTGAGGCTTGTCTTCGGGCTTGTCTTTAGTTTGGTCGTCAGGGAGCGCGTCCGGCGTCTCGAACTTGATGCTGCTTTCGGTGCCGAACTTGCGATAAAGCCGGAATTCAATATCGTTCTTCGTCATCTGGCGGGCCCGCTTTGAGGTGAGCACTGATTTCAGCGGCAGCATAAATTGCTGGTCGCCAATAGTTTCGAGGTCGTAATCGAGCGACGAGCTGATCTCGCGTATCGGGAACGTGCTCGGCATGTCATAGGGGGTCATCACAATCTTGACCACCATCTTGGTGTCTTCGTCGATGTAAACCAAGCCGCGATAGGCGGGTACGATGGACAGTTTGTCGTCGTCCGCCTCCACATGATAGTGCGAAAATTCCTGCTGCACGTCATACGCGAAAACATAGGTCTTGCGTCCGCGCAGCTTGCCCCAGTGGTCCCAGGAGAATTGCGTATGAGTTTCCGGCTCGAAGATCTGGTCCATCATGCTGCCGAACTCGCCCTCCGATGTAGTGCCGCCGAATTGCCGCATATTGGCATTTGTAACCGGCTGGTTGTTGTGAAGAATGACTTCGTAATTCTCGGAGCCGTTGTAACTGAGTCGGGCGGTGATGGTGTCGGAGTGATACCAGTTGTTGCCTGTGCCGGTGGGATCGTAATCGCGCCGCGTCACTTGGACGCAAATGAAATTGGGCAACTGCTTGGTGTAGTTGAGCGCGTAATCCCGCGCCTGGTCGATGATTTTCTCTTGCTCGATGGAGTTGGGCGGAGGAGGCGGAACGTAGACGGGCTTGGGCGGAGGCGGAGCAGCAGTCGGCAAGCTGGCCGAAGCGTCACCCAGTTCGCGCAGGACGGCCACTGTTCTCGAGCCCGCGCCGAGGCTTTGCAATTCCTCGATAGTCCGGTCGTCCAACTTGTCCGTTAATTTTACGTGGCGCAAGTACTCGGCTACTTTGCTGTCGGGTTGCTTGAGCTCCACCGACGAGCGAATGAACATTACCAACTGCGCAACGGTGAGATTCATCTCACTGGCGGCGGTGAGTAAAACAGCAGTCACCACAATAAGCAAACAACGCATACTACTCCCATTGTCTCTCAGGTTCGGGAATTACTGGCGGGCGGTCAGGATGCTTTCCAAAGCCGCGGATAACTCTTGGTATTGGAATTGGAAGCCCGCGGCCTGGGCGGCGGCTGGAAGCACCCTCTGGCTGTCGAGCAAGACCTCGGACATTTCGCCCAAGGCAAGCTTCAGCACAAAAACCGGGACGGGAAAAATGGCTGGCCGATGGAGCAAGGCGGCGAGCCTGCGAGTGAATTCGTCGTTTGTGACCGGATAAGGAGCCGTTGCGTTGATAGCGCCCTGCAGCGAGGCGCCCGCTGCGTTCTCCATCGCAAACAGGATCAGGTTGACGACATCATCTACGTGGATCCAGGACATCCATTGACGCCCGGAACCCAATCGGCCTCCGACGCCCAGCCGAAATGGCGTAAGCAATTTGGCGAGCGCTCCGCCGTGGCCCAGCACTACGCCGAATCGAAGGCTGACCACCCGGATGCCTAGCGCCTCGGCAGTTTGGGCGGCCGCCTCCCAGTCCATCACCAAATTGGGGAGAAAGCCGGTGCCCGGTGGAGAGTTTTCGGTCAAGATTTCGTCGCCGCGCGATCCGTAAATTCCGACTGCGGAAGCGCAGATCAGCACGCTCGGCGGTTGGGATTGCGCGGGAAGCGAGCTGACCAGACGGCGTGTTCCCCCGACGCGGCTATCGTAGATTCGTTTCTTGGCTGCTTCAGTCCAGCGCTGGGCGATTGGCTCGCCGGCCAGGTTAACGATCGCGTCGCACGTGGGTACAGAGACCCCGCGCGGGATGGCACGCGGCACATGACCTGCTTCCACCAGGCGCTGCTGCAGCCGTTTGCCGATCATGCCGCTCGCGCCCGTAATCGCGACGTTCACCTACAGACATTCTATGCCCTTAATGTAAGCTTCCACGTCAGTTTTGCGGCGCATGCCGTCCAGGGACATATAGCGGACTTGGCCAAAGATGGGGCGCTCCACCCAGGGCCGGTCATGCAATCCGAAGCACCAAAGAATATTGGCACAAGAATTCGGATCGCGGCCATCCAACGCGTATCGGTCATTCAAGTAGATGGCGGTTGAAAGCGCTTCTTCCGGCGTTCGAGACCATTCGATGATCTTCTTGCCCCAATACATGCGGTAATACCCGTGGATCTTGCCGGTGAGCAGCAGTTCCTTTTGCGCGGCATTCCAGAGCGGGTCATGAGTAAGGGCGCTCTCGAATCGATCGCGCGGGTAAACTGGATCGCGCTTATCGGCGGCATGTTTCTGAAGCGTCTTGCGCGCCCAATCGGGCAGCGCCTCAAGCGATTCCGGATGCTCCGTGAACCGGGCGAAATTGAACGCCAGCTCGCGGCGTACGATCAGCTCTTCCAGGAATTCGTCCGGCAGCAATTTGTGCTCGCGTGCATAGTCGTTTACCGCCAGTGCCACCTCAAGCGAAGAGATGTGTCCGAAATGCAGATAAGGGCTCAACCCAGAAGTGGCGTTTTCGGAAGGCTGGTTGCTCGAATTCGCGTAACGGTGGAGGCCGTGTTTCAAGAATTGACGCAGGCGCTGGTGCGCGGCCACCGAGCCGCCGTGGAAAAGCGCCGAGGGCCGCACGGTGTGATCCACAGAAATCGGACGCTGCGGAAAGTGCGGAACGGCCCCTTGGAACTTTTGCTTTGCCCGGATCGGTGGAACGACTTTCAGATATTCCGGCAGGAGTTTCTTGATTTTGGGCCGAATCGTGTAGGCGGCGTATTCGCGCTTTTCGAAACACGACATCGGGACGATGCAGCTGGAATCCACGGCGTAGTAGGGAATATTTAGCTTGGGGGGCACGCTGGCGTTATAGCGGCGCGCGAGAAAGACCGGATAGTCGTCCGTGACCAAGGCAGCGGCGTCTTTGGCCAATCGATACAAGATGTCATTGGGATCCTTGCACGTGCGGCGCAAATAGAACACGTAGCCGATCCCGAGGCGCCGCAGTTGTCGCTCAGTCTCCGGGACTCCTTCGAGGATGAACGCGTGCAGCCGGTCGCTCGCGTGGGGGTAATCGCAAGTGAGGCCTTCGTAGAAGAGCACCGGAAGGCCGGCTTGGTTCGCGAGCTCGACAGCATACGCCAGCGCGCGGTTCGATACAGCGCGCCGATTGACTTGCGCCCAATAGAGCACGTATTTCGCGTTGGCGCGGAACGGCGCGCTATTCAGAAGCTGGACGCGGTGATTCGTGGGTTATTTCCGCCAGACCGCCATCACTGCTTATCGAAGACTAACTTAAGGTCGATGTCACCCTGTCCCGTCGCGATGTGGATGTTGTCGTTCATCGTTTTGCCATCGTCGCCGAGCGTTACTTTGTCGGTAATAGTGAGCTCCATGCCTTGAATGGAAGCTTTAGCGGTGATCTGGAGGGCATCGCCGGCCCAGGTCATGGCAGCCTTCACGTCGGCGCCGTTGGCCTGGTAGGAGATTTCTTTGCCGTCGGTGGTATATGTTCGAATATCGTGCTGATCGCCCAGAGCGGTCCCGGTCTGAGTGTCTTCAATGGTGATGGACGGGTCAGCCTGCGTGACTTTACGAGTGTAGCTGGCGGGCGCTGGAATTGGGCCGAAGTCGCTTTTGGCGGCATTTAGCTTCCAGTCGCCTGCAAAGTTGGGCTTGTCGGCAGCCAGGGCGATGCTCGCCAGCGCCGCCATGATGAGAACGAGTTTCAGAATTGACTTCATCGGGCCTCTCCTTATGAACGAAGGCTACCAGATTAATGAAGGCTACCAGGTTTCGGCCAACCGGACGAAGGTGCGCAGTCCCACCCCCGTGGCGCCTTTGGCCATGTAAGGCTTGGCGTCGTCGAGCCACGCCGTGCCGGCGATATCGAGGTGAATCCACGGCGTCTCGTCGACGAAATCGCGAATGAACCAGGCAGCGGTAATGGACCCGCCCGATCTTCCGCCGATGTTGTGGAGATCGGCGAAGTTGCTCTTCAGCAGCTCTTTGTATTCCTCGTCCATTGGCATTTGCCAGGTCTTTTCGCCCTCGGCCTTCGACGCTGCCAGCAGCTTCTCGAGGAATGCTTCGTTGTTGGTGAACGCGCCAATGTTGACGCTGCCCAAAGCGACTACGATAGCGCCGGTCAGAGTAGCGGCATCCACCAGATGGGTGCAGCCGAGCCGTTGCGCATAGGTGAGCGCGTCGATCAGGATTAGCCGGCCCTCGGCATCGGTATTCAAAACTTCTACGGTTTTGCCGGAAAGCGATTTGACAATGTCCCCGGGACGCTGGGCTTTGCTGCCCGGCATATTCTCGACTGCGGGTATAAGGGCCGTCACCGGAATGGCCGGCTTCATTTGCGCGATCGCGCGCATTGCACCGATCACGGCCGCGCCGCCCGCCATGTCGTAGCGCATCTTTTCCATCCCGTCGGAGGGTTTGATGGAAATGCCGCCGGTGTCGAACGTCACGCCTTTGCCGACGAGGCCCAGATGATCCTTCGACGATGGTGCAGCGGCGGGTTTGTACCTTAGGACGATCAAAGCCGGTGGCTCGGCGCTGCCTTGAGCGACTCCCAGGAGAGCGCCCATGCCGAGCTGCCGCATGCGATCCTGATCCAGGATCTCGCACTCCAGGCCGAATTCGTCGGCCATTTTCTTGGCGTGGCTGGCGAGCACAGTTGGGGTCAGAATATTGGCAGGCTCATTTGCGATATCGCGCGTGAAATTTTGCGCTTCCGCCAAGATGCGGCCGCGATCGACCCCGGCTTGCGATCCGCCCAGCACCGCAACCGAGTCGATGCGCTTTTCATTCTTCTTCGGATCGGTTTTATAGCGGTCGTTTTCAAGATCGGCCAGGACCGCGCCTTCCACGGCCGCAGCTGTGAAATCGTCCGAGCGAAATGGTTCGTCAAGCGCAAAGGTGACGCTGTGAATGCCTTTGGCTTTGAGCGATCGCACGACGGCGCCGCTCAGTTTGCGCAGTTCGGCGGCATTGAATTTGTCGCGCTTGCCGGCCCCCGCGAGCACCAGGCGCTTGGCTTTCAACCCAGCAGGGCGGTGGAGAATCGCGGTTTCAAGCGCTTTTCCCGAGAACTCGCCCGAGTCATATAACTCCTTGGTTTGATCGGCGGCGAAAGCCTCCGGCGGCGCGCCCTCAAATCCCAGGATAACTAATGCGTCTGAATCCACTTCGCCCGGTTTCTTCGTTTCCAGCCTGATGTCCATTCGCCCTCTTATCTTTGCCTGTTAACTACGCCTGTTAACGCCGCCTGCCGATGGCCGCGCGCGCCTCAGCTTCCATCTCCCGCGTCCGCTCTGACTCCCGTTTGTCATGCAGTTTCTTACCTTTAGCGACGGCCAACTCCACCTTGATATGGCCCTTCTTGAGATACATCTTGGTGGGAACTATGGTAAGCCCTTTTTCCCGCGTTTTTCCAAGTAACTTGTCGATCTCATCCCTGTGCAGCAACAATTTGCGCCGACGGGTCGGTTCGTGATTTTCGCGATTGCCGTGCGAATACTGGCCGATGTGCGCGTTGAGCAGCCAAGCTTCATTGCCTTGCACCTCGGCGAAGCTGTCCTTGAGCTGGACGCGGCCATCCTTGGCGGCCTTGACCTCAGTTCCGGTCAGCGCCAAGCCCGCTTCCAGCCGCTCCAGCAAATGGTAGAGGTGCCCGGCGTGGCGGTTGTCGCTCAAGATCTTGATTCCAGGTTCCATCCCAAACTCAATGCCGTCCGTTTTCTAGTCAACGCGGAGAAAGCTCACGGCGTCAAGTGTTTATATAACAATGTCCGATACCCGTGCCAGGTTCATTGTATCATAGGGCTTTCTTGAGTATAAGATGATTCCTTCTAATAGGTTACGTGTCTTGTCGGTGTTCTGCGCGGTGTGGCTGATGATGCCCACCCTAAGTTTGGACGCCAGCACGCGCAAAGGCGACAAGCTGTTGAAATTAGGCGCGCAGGCCGAAGCTCGCAAGGAGTTCGACAAGGCTCTGGAGTATTATCAGCAGGCAATAAAAGAAGATCCCAAGGAGATTTCCTACGAACTGGCCGCGCGACGGGCGCGTTTCGAGTCGGGTACGGCACACATGGAGGCCGGGACCAAGCTGCAAAAGGCGGGCGACCTGGAAAAGGCCCTGGCTGAATACCAGAAGGCCTTCAACGTCGATCCCGGATCGATGATCGCGCTCCAGAACATCCAGCAGGCTAAGGAGTTGTTGGAAGAGAAGGCCAAGGGACTGGTTCCCCCCGGTGAAAAGCCGCTGACGTCGGCCGAAAAGTCGCAAAAGGAAAGCCTCGCGATGATCGCCTCGATGCTTCCGGTGCCGGAACTGAAGCCGGTAACCAACCAGATCAGCCTGCTCAAGATGAACAATCAGCCGCCCAAGGTGCTCTATGAGACGGTGGGCAAGCTAGCGGGAATCAACGTGCTGTTCGATCCGCAGATACAACCGGGCAAGAACGCCAACCTGGATCTTAACAACGTGACATTGCAGGAAGCGCTGGATTACATTGCCCTCCTGACCAAGACATTTTGGAAGCCGGTGAGCAGTAACGCGATTTTTGTCGCTGAAGACAACGTCACCAAGCGCCGCGATTATGAAGACGAAGTGGTGAAGGTTTTTTACCTGAAGAATCCCACTTCAACCCAGGAATTCTCCGAAATGGTGACAGCCGTGCGATCGGTTACGGATGTGCGCCGGATGTTCCAGTTCAACGCGGAAAACGCCATCGTGGTGCGCGACACCGTGGATAAAGTAGCGTTGGTGGAAAAGCTGCTGCACGACCTGGACAAGCCCAAGGCGGAGGTGGTGATCGACGTCATCGTCATGGATATATCCAGCGACGTGAGCCACCAGATCGGGGCCGGCTTGGTGTCCAACGGGACCAATGGGCTGGCTGTGCCGTTCTCGTTTTCTCCGACCAATCCGATTACATCAACCACGGGCACGACAGGGGTAAACGGGACGGGTGGTACAGGCGCGACCGGCACCACTACTACCACCACCACAACTACGACCGGAACTGCTGCATCCACCGGAAGCTTCGTGGCTCTTTCGCAGCTGGGGCATTTAGGATCGAGCCAGTTTTCGACTAGCTTGCCCGGCGCGATGTTACAGGCCGTGATGTCGGATTCCAGAACCAAAATTCAGGAATCTCCGGAGGTGCGCGTCTCCGACGGCCAGAAGGTGACTTTGAAAATCGGAGAAAAGTATCCCTATGCAACAGGCAGCTTCCAGCCGGGCGTCGGCACGGTGGGCGTCAGTCCGCTGGTGAGTACGCAGTTTCAGTTCGTAGATATTGGCACGAATGTGGAGTTGACGCCGCACATCCATGGAAACGACGAAGTCACCATCCACGCGAAAATCGATATTACGGACATCGCCAATACCCTCAACCTGGGAGGTCTCAGCCAACCCGTGATTGGACAAAAAGCAAACGAGGCTGACATCCGATTGAAAGATGGAGAAGTGAGCCTCATCGGGGGATTGATGTCGGACCAGGATACCAGCACCGTTGGCGGCATTCCGGGCCTGGTGAACATCCCGATTCTGGGCAAATATTTGTTCGGCAACGTCTACAAGGACAAGCAGAAGGAACAACTAATGATCGCGCTGATTCCGCATATCGTGCGGAAGCAGGACATTACTGGCCTGGATCTGCAGGGCGTCGCGGCCGGCACGGATCAAACGGTGAAGCTGAGCTTTGGGCCGCGCGTGGAAGAGGCTCCCGCCGCTGTTCCTCCGGCTGCGGCACCCACAGGGGCTCCGGCGGCGGCGCCTGCTTTGGTCACCCCAGGCGCGCCCGGCGGAGCGGCGAGCATCCTGTTCAACCCGGCGAGAGTGCAGGCGCAATTGAGCAACCAGGTTGTGATCACTCTGCAAGGGCAGAACCTGACGGATGTCGCGAGCGTTCCAGTGAAGGTTCGGTGGGATCCGAAGGTATTGCGGCTGGAGATGATTGCCGCAGGCGCCCTGCTGAACCAGGACGGCAAGATCACGGCGCCGAGCTTGGATATTCGCAATGATACGGGCGATGCCAGTATCGACGTGAATCGCGTGGCGGGCGCCGGCGGAGTGAGCGGCAACGGCCCGCTGCTCCAGTTCACGTTTACGGCGGTGGGCAAGGGCACCACAAACGTGACCATCACGGAGGCGGGTTTGAAGAATTCGAGCAACCAGCCGATAACGCTGCAAGCTCCGCCGGTTACCGTGGTCGTGCAGTAAGGTGGCGCAATAAGGAGCTGTCTTCGGGAGCATGAAGCGCAGGCGACAACGCGGGATGACGTTGGTGGAGCTGATTGTAGCGTTCACCATCCTGATGGTGCTCACCAGCATGGCGGTGCCGTTGGCGCGCTACAAAGTGCAGCGCGATAAGGAGCGGGATCTGGAGCGCGCGCTGACGGATATCCGGCGTGCCATCGACAAATTCAAGGACGACATGGACGCCCAGAAGATCGGGCCGGCCAAGCTGGATTCGGATAACTATCCCGAGAGCCTGCAGCAACTGGTGGACGGGATCAAGGCCACCGGAGCGGTGGACAAGAAGATGAAGTATCTGCGCCGGATTCCGAAGGACCCGATGACGAACTCCTTCGAGTGGGGTCTCAGAAGCGACCGCGACGATCCGACGTCGCAATCCTGGGGCGGGCAGAATGTCTTCGACGTCTATACCAAGAGCATGGACAAGGCCCGTGACGGGACATCGTATGCGGAATGGTGAGGCGCTTATGAAGCCGGCTTTCGTGCTTCGAATCGCCGCCGTTTCGGCTTCACGCTCATCGAACTGATGATCGTGATGGCGGTGATCGCGGTATTAATGTCGATCGCGCTGCCAATCTACACCCGATCGATTCAGCGCTCCAAGGAAAGCGTGCTGAAGAACAATCTGTTCACGCTGCGCACGGTGATTGACGAATACACCTACGACAAGCAAAAGGCGCCCCAGACGCTGCAGGATCTGGTGAGTGATGGATATCTGCGGCAGGTGCCGATGGATCCCATCACCGGCAGCAACGAATCCTGGAAGCTGATCATGGAGGACGGGAGCGAACACGGTGAACCAGACCCAGCCTGGGATTTTCGACATCCGGAGCGGATCGGATCTCAAAGTCTGGAAGGGACGCCGTACTCGGAGTGGTAGCGGCGAGGGCGCCGCGCGATTGCGGTGTTGGCTTCCGCGTGACCAAGCGGTATAGCATCAGGACCGCGAGAATCGCGCCATACATCAGCGGCAGCCGCACGTCGGATTTCACCAGCCAATAGTAGTGAATGACGCCGGCGAGCGCGGCAAAATAAATGAGCCGGTGCAGGCGCTGCCATCGGACGAATCCGAGACGGCGCACCCAGCCCGCCGTGGACGTGACGGCCAACGGCAGCAGCATCGCAAAACCCAGCATGCCCACCGTGATGTAACGCCGCTTCAGAATATCGGCCCACATTTCCGGGAAGCTGAAGAATTTGTCCAGCACAAACCAAGTCAGAAAATGCAGGCAGACGTAGAAGAACGCGAACAGGCCCAGCATGCGGCGGTAACGCGCGATCTTGGGCTGATTGAAGATCTTGCGGAAGGGCGTGACGCACAGCGTGATGAGCAGGAAGCGGATGGTCCAGGTGCCGGTGTAGTGCGTGATGTATTCGATGGGATTGGCGGTGAGATCGGGCGAATAGCCGGTGGTGGCGAGCATCCACAGCGGCTGCGCGAGCAACAGAATCGGAACCAGGCACAGCGCGAAGACCGCCACCTTGGTCCAGCGGCTGCCCAGGATCCTGCCGAGGAGCTTGCTCAAAGCTGATCTTTACTTGCTCAAGGCCTCTAGAAATTCTTACGAAGATCCATGCCCGCGTACAGGCCAGCTACCTCGCTGTACCCGTTGAACATGAGGGTATTGCGTCTAAACAATTCGCCCAGACGGCGTTCTTTGGCCTGGCTCCAGCGCGGATGATCCACTTCCGGATTCACATTCGAATAGAAGCCGTATTCATTAGGCGCCGAGATATTCCAGGTGGTGGGCGGCTGCTTTTCCACCAGCCGGATCTTCACCAGCGACTTGGCGCTCTTGAAACCATACTTCCAGGGCACTACCAGCCGGATGGGAGCGCCGTCCTGGTTGGGAAGCGATTCTCCGTAGAGTCCCACGGCCAGAAACGTCAGCGGGTGCATGGCTTCGTCCAGGCGCAAGCCTTCGACGTAAGGAAATGGGATACCGCCCCAACGCGCGCGCGGCATTTGCTTGGTATCGAAGTAGCTTTCAAACGCCACGTATTTGGCCTTGGAAGTCGGCTCCACTTGCTTGAGCAGCGCGTTCAGCGGGAATCCGATCCAGGGGACAACGATGGACCAAGCTTCGACGCAGCGATGCCTGTAGATGCGTTCTTCGAGCGCTGCGATCTTCGTCAGACCATCGTGGTCAAAGGTCTTTGGCTTGGCCACTTCTCCTTCCACCTTGAGCGTCCAGGGCGACGTGCGGAAGTCAGTGGCGTTTTTCGAAGGGTCTTCTTTGTCAGTGCCGAACTCGTAAAAATTGTTGTAATGCGTGATGGCTTCGAGCGGCGTTACTTTTTCATCGCCGGCGTTGTAAGAGGTTTTCTTGAAGTCCTCCAGCTTAGCGCCGCGGGCAGTTCCCGCCAGCCCGCCAAACGCACCCAGCGCGAGAGACCCAGTGAGGAAGCCGCGCCGGTTCACGTAAAACGGCTTGGGCGTGATGTCGGAATAGCGAAGATCAGCAGGTTTACGAATCAACATAAGACTGCTTTTATCGTAGCGCTTTCGGGTCTAAGGCCCAAGGCTGAGAAACGCTATCTATCTCCCAGACGACCCGAATCCGCCGGCGCCGCGGGCGGTATCGCTGAGATCGCTGCCTTCGTCCCATTCCACGGCGTCATAAGGCGCGACGATGAGCTGCGCGATGCGGTCGCCTTGTTCGACGATGTAATCGTTGCGTCCCAGGTTGAACATGACAACGCGGATCTCGCCGCGGTAACCGGGATCGATGGTGCCGAAATTCACAGTGATCGAGTGCTTGAGTGCGAGACCGCTGCGGGGGCGCACTTGCGCTTCGTGTCCGCGAGGAAGCTCGATGGCGATGCCGGTTGCGACAGCTTGCGCGGCGCCTGGTGTCAGGACTGTGCGCTCGAGCGCGCGGAGGTCCATGGCGGCGTCCTCGTCGGGGCCGTGAGCGTAGCTGGGCAGGCTTGCGTCGGGATGGAGTTTCTTGATGCGGATCTTCATGGGTTCAGGATTTAGTGTGGCACGGTGGAGGCCGTGCTAACATTCCACCCGATGTCGCTGCGCTACAGATCAGGAGAGGAAGTACACGCTGGCGACCGTGTCCTTTACAACTCCGTGCCCAGTCAAATAGAGTTTGTGGCGAAAGCCGATGACCCGGACACGGCTTGGTATATCGAACTGTTCGGCAACGGCTGCATGATTCTTGCGCCAGGTTTCGGACGCGTCTTCGTCAGCGATCCTCAGGAAGATGAAGACCTGGAGTTCGCCGGCCAAGGCGAAGGAGTTGAAGCAGGGCGCGTAGAATAGTAGTTAATGGCCAAGTTCACGGAGCCCGCCGTTTCTAAAACGCTGAGCGGCATCCCGGTGGAACCCGTCTACACGGCCGCCGATGTCGCTGGTCTCGAGATTCCGCCGCCCGGCGAGTTTCCCTACACACGTGGCATTCACGAAAGCATGTACCGGGGCAAGCTCTGGACCATGCGGCAATTCTCGGGATTCGCCACGCCCGAGGAGACCAATCGCCGCTATCTCTACTTGTTGAGCCAGGGCCAGACCGGCCTGTCGGTGGCGTTCGATTTGCCGACACTGATGGGCTACGATGCCGATCACGCGACGTCGGAGGGCGAAGTCGGAAAGTGCGGCGTCTCCATCAGCTCGCTGGAGGACATGGAGATTCTGTTTCGCGGCATTCCCCTCGGCGGCGTAACAGTGTCGATGACCATCAACTCGCCCGCGCCGGTAATTTGGGCGATGTATCTCGCTGTGGCGGAAAAGCAGGGCGTCGATTGGAGCCAACTTTCGGGCACGCTGCAAAACGACATCCTGAAAGAGTACATCGCGCAGAAGGAGTACATTTTCCCGCCGCGCCCATCGATGCGACTGGTCACCGACGTCATCGAGTACGCGATGCAGCGTGTTCCGCGCTTCAATCCGATTTCGATTAGCGGCTATCACATTCGCGAGGCCGGTTCGACGGCGGTTCAGGAACTGGCGTTCACGCTGCGCGACGGCATGGAGTATGTGGAATGGGGCATCGCGCGCGGATTGCCCGTCGATAGCTTCGCGCCGCGGCTTAGCTTCTTCTTCAACGCGCACAACGATTTCTTCGAGGAGATAGCGAAGTTTCGCGCCGCACGGAAGATCTGGGCCGAGACCATGCGGGACCGTTACGGTGCTACGGACGAACGGAGCTGGAAGCTGCGCACGCACGCACAGACCGCCGGTTGTTCGCTGACCTGGCAGCAGCCTTACAACAACATCGTGCGGACCACGCTGCAGGCACTGGCCGCGGTGCTGGGCGGAACGCAGTCGCTCCACACCAATTCGCTGGATGAAGCTTACGCACTGCCCAGCGAGCACGCGGTGACCATCGCGCTCCGAACCCAGCAGGTGATTGCCTACGAAAGCGGTGTACCGGATGTGCCCGATCCGCTGGGCGGCAGCTACTTCATCGAGAGCCTGACCGCCGAGATGGAAAAGGAAGCGCGAGAGTACATCCGGCGCATCGATCACATGGGCGGAATGATTCCGGCAATCGAGCGCGGATTCCCGCAGACCGAAATCGCCAACGCCAGCTATGACTATCAGCACTCGATCGAGACCGGCGAGCAGAAGATCGTGGGCGTGAACGCATTTGTGGAGCGTGGCGAGGAGCACATCGACGTGTTGGAGATCGACGCATCGGCCCAGGCGCATCAACTCGAGAAACTCGCCCGGCTGAAGTCCAGACGCGATAACGCAAGAGTTCGGCAATGCTTGGAAGCGCTACGCGACGCCGCAAAGGGTTCGCAAAACACCATGCCGTTCCTCTTAGATGCGGTGCGCGTGTATGCCACCGTGGGCGAGATCTGCGACGTGTTCCGCGAGGTATTCGGCGTCTACACGGAAACCAGCGTCCTCTAGCAGGTTGCTGAAACACGTTTGCATCTGCTTGCCGAGCCGGGACCGTAAGGGAGACGGTAGCGCGGCCTTTTCAGCAGCCCCGCTATCGGGCCGAACCGGCAGTGTTACCATCAAAGTGTATGGATCCCCGCATCCGGGTGCTGGTCGCCAAACCGGGTTTGGACGGCCACGACCGCGGAGCGAAGGTAATCGCGCGTGCGTTGCGCGACGCAGGCATGGAGGTGATTTACACCGGCCTGCGCCAGACTCCGGAAATGATCGTGAACGCTGCTTTGCAGGAGGACGTCCAGGTAATCGGGCTGTCCATTCTGTCGGGCGCCCATAATGCGATCGTTCCGCGTATGATGGATTTGCTGCGCGAAAAGGGCATGGACGATGTCCTGGTCCTGGTGGGCGGTATAATTCCTGACGAGGACGCCGCCGAGCTGAAGAAGCTGGGTGTCGCGGCTGTATTCCAGCCCGGTGCGTCGCTCGAAGCAATTGTCGAATTCATACGGTCTTCGGTTAAGCAGACCGCGTGAAGCAACCGCGGGCGCGAGTCGCCTGCGTACTTTGAAACATTGGCGCAGTGCGCCAGGTATAAACCTAACTGATGCAAGAAAAACTGAACATCGCCGTGTTTGTCGATTACGACAACATTGAAATCGGCGTGAAATCGACTTTACGGCGGGAATTTGATGTATCGCTCCCGCTTGATGCCCTGAAGGAGCGCGGCGACCTGGTCGCTAAATTCGCGTATGCCAACTGGGGACGCCAGGAGGGCGCGGCTCGTTCCATGGCCGAAAACGCCGTCCAGATGGTGCAACGGCTGCCTTCGCCCCGCGGCGACAAGAACGGCGGCGACATTAACCTGGCGCTGGATGCGCTGGAGATGGCCTTCACCCACCCGCACGTGAACGCGTTCGCCATTGTCAGCGGGGACAGCGACTTCATTCCGCTGGTCAACAAGCTGAAGGAATACGGCAAGACCGTGTTCGTGGTGGGGGGGAAAGCCTTCACCAGCACCATCCTGCAACAGAATTGCCACGAATTCGTAAGCTATGAATCGCTGCTGTCGGAAGAGCGTGGCGGCGAGAGCCGCGATCGTGCTCCTCGGCAGCAACAGGCCGGCCAAGTTGCACCGGTGGGCGGCGGTCGGGATCGCCAACCAGGCGGGCAGCGGGTGCGGCCCGCGCCGCTGGATCTCGCGCAAGCCATGCCGCTGGTGGAGCGTGCTTTGCAAGTGCTGGAACGCCGCGCCGTGCAACCGCAGCTTGGGCTGCTGAAGTCCACCATGCTGCAGCTCGATTCCGCGTTTACCGAGAAGGCCTACGGCGCCAACAGCTTTTCCGATTTCGTCGAGAAGCTGAAGAAGGCCGACTACGTGAACGTGAGCGGGCAGGGTGGGCGCTACATCATCGAGCGCAAGGGCGCGTCGCAACCCGAGCGTCCCACGCCGAAACCGGAAGAAGCTTTGCCGCCGTTGCGCGACGTGCTGGAAACGCATCGCCTGGAGATGGAGAACGGCGTTCTGCTCGACGATCTGGCGGGCTGGGTTCAAACCGAGGTTCCGAACTTCTCCGCGGCCGCGTACGGATTCCAGGAATTTTCCGAATTCCTCAACTATGCGCAGGACAAGCTGGTGGTGCGCGTGGAGCCGGACGAAGAGAAGGGGCCGATCGTTTTCATGGGCGCCGAGTTCTATCCGCCCGCGGAACCGGAACGGCCGCCAGAGGAACATGCTGAAGAGGAAGAGGACGAGAAGCAGCCCATCGTGGAGGGACAGCCTTCGCTGTTGGAGCCGAATCCTCCGCCCGTCAAACCTAAGCCGGTGCGCCGGGCGCGTAAACCGGCAGGTTCAGGGAATACTGACCGGCCTCGCCGTTCGAGCGGTCCGCGAAAGAAGCGGACGCCCGAGCATCACGGTCCAATGCAGTAGCGGCCGCGCAGCGGCGCAGAATTCGCGACGCCGAGGACGACGTCGCCGGGAATACATGGCTGCCAAGGCAGCCGGAATTCAAGGAATCGCGGCTGTATTCCTCGTCTTCCTGTATTCCTCGTCTTCCTGCCATTTCTCGCTTGCGACGTAGCCGAAGGCTACGACAGCGAGAAATAGCGTTAGTACCTCACTGTCGCCCAGGTTGTACTCGGCAAATCCCTCCGCCAAAATGGCAATGATCACAGCGATCGCGCCGTGCAGGATGAAGCGCGCTTCCGGACCGGCCAGTTTTCGGCGCAGAGCCCGCGCGAAGTCCCATAAGATTTTAACGATCAGCCAAAGAAAGATGAGCAGCGTCGGGATTCCACGCTCGGCGGCGTACTGCAAATAAATATTATGCAGATGCCCGTAAAAGCCTTCGGGCAACGGCCGCGCGTCCGCCGGCACCCATTGATCGAATTGATATTTGATTTGTTCGGGACCCAGGCCGAGCCAAGGATGCGCGCGAATCATCAAGACACCGGTTTCGCGTAATATCGACCGGTGCTGGTTGGAATCGATTCCTCGCGGCTGAAAAACCGAGGTAACGCGCTCCCGCAGAGCCTCCGGACCGAGGAACAGTGCAATCAGCACCACCGCCGGCACCGCCGCCACCAGCCACTTTTTCCAGAACCACAGCAGGTATAGCAGGCCGGCTGGAAAGCCGAGCAGGAAAATACTGCGCGTGAATCCAAGCACCATCGAGACCGCCAAGATCGCTGCACAAATCCATCCCGCCGTCTTCCAGCGCCGCTTGCGCGAGAAGAACAAATACGACGCCAGCAGCAACAGCACGATCATCTCTTCGCCACCGAAGGTCATCCAGTGGCTCATGAATCCGGTGATTCGCGCTCCCAAGTAAAAGTCGTAAAAGCTGCGGCCCTGCTCCTCGGCCTGCTGGTACACGCGCCAAAATTGGAAGAGACTGCGCGCGGCGGAGAGCGTAGCGACGCCGGCCCACAGCAGCACGATCGCGCGGATTTCAGCGAGATTGCGGAAGGTGCTGTACACCACCAGTACAATAAAGAAAACGTAGAACTTGCGGATTTGCGGCATGCCCTGCTGGATGTGCCCGGAGGCCAGCAGAGAGATCACGGTGCCGGCCATGAACGATGCCAGCGGAAGTTTGATGGGCGGCAGACGGATTGGAGTGGAAGACAGCAGCAGCGCCGCCAGCGCGAGGGCCAGCAGAATCTGCGAGACCGCGATCGAGAATAGAATAGAAACTACGGCGCCGCACGTCAGGTAAAACGCGCCGCGATCAACGTAAGGTTTCAAATCAGTAGGCTACCAGGAATGGAAATCTATATTCTCCGGCACGGTATTGCCGAAGACGGACAAGCCGGGCAACCAGATTCCGAGCGGGCGCTGACTTCGGATGGTCGCAAGAAGCTGCGGAGTGTTTTGCGCACAGCCGCCGCGGCCGGTGTTGCGCCGTCGCTTATTTTGACCAGTCCATTCAAGCGCGCTCTGCAGACGGCCCAGATGGCGGCGGAGATTTTGGATTACAAGGGCGAGCTGCTGCGCACCAAAGCGCTCGAGCCGAGCGCCGCCCCCAAAGGTGTGTGGGAGGAAATCCGCGTTCACAAAGACGAGGCGCAAATCTTACTGGCCGGACACGAGCCGCTGTTCAGCCGGTTGACAGCATATCTGCTGGGGTCGCCGGATCTTCAAGTGGATTTCAAGAAGGGCGCGATCGCGTGCATCGAGCTGGATCGCTTCCCCGCCGAGCCGCATGGCGCGCTGCGCTGGATGCTGACGCCTAAGCTGGCGGGCACCTAAACGTTGCTCCGTTTTCGCTCATAAGGCGCTTTGAGATACTTTGCGGCTTCTTCCTGCGCGCCCTGCGTGTTGTCCTTGGTACGGATCGCCAGATTATATTCGTTGACAGCGCGCTCGCGCTGGCCCGAGATATCGAAAATGTTGCCAAGCTTGATGTGGGACCAAACCTCGGTCCACTTTGGCTCCATGTCGCCGTTGAACGCCGCGCGATATTCCGTAGCCGCTGCCTGAAAGTTATTCTGCAAAAAGAAGACTTCGGCCACGCGATAATGCGCGAGCGAGCTCCCGTGGTTCACTTCGATGGCTTTCTGGTACTCCTTTAAGGCATCGCCGAACTCGCCGATTGCAGCGAACTGCTCACCGCGTTTGATGGCCACCGCCACGCGCATGGTCGGGCTCCAACGCAGCACGGAACCGGCAGGATCGATGGTGACGGTTTTAGGCTTGCCGAAGGTATCCACCGTGAATTCCGACGACGTGCCCACCACGTCGATGCGCTTGGTCTCCGGGTTGCCTTCGGTTTCGATCTTCAGATCCACGGGCATCTGGAATGTATCGAGATCCTGCGAGATCTTGCCCATTACGCGAAAACCCTTCTGGGTTCGAAAGACCGTGTAATCCATCTTGAACTCGGGCGCGCCGCTCGATTCGAGCCACTGCACAAAGAAGTACTGCAGATTTTGTCCCGAGATCTCCTCGGCCATCTTGCGGAATTCTACCGTGCTCACCGATTGCCATCCGTACTTTTGCGCGAAGTTGGACATGAGCTTGTTGAAATTGTCGCTGCCGATCACGTTGCGCAGCATGTTCAGCACCGCCGCGCCCTTGCCGGCCGTGAGGGCCCAGTATTCGGGCGAGTAATCTTCGAGACGTGCGGCTTGAATCAGGGGCGGCGAGTCCACTGTCATGGCTTCGACGTAGGTGTCGTGCAAATCTTGTTCCAGCGCGGATGGACCGTTGACGTGTTCGTCCCACAACAACTCGGCGTAACGCGCGTTGCCGTTTTCAAGCCAGAGATGATCGCGATTGATAGGCGAATCCAGCGTCTCCCACCATTGGCGAGCGACTTGATTAGCCATCAGGCGGGCCGCGAACTGACTGCCGATGGCCCTGGGAGACAGGAAAATAATGCCCGGCGCGGAAAATCCGTTGGGCGTGCCGTCCTCGGTTTCCACCAGCGTCAGATTGGCTTGCGGCGCCAGGCCGTACAGGTTGGTGAGGAAGCTCATCACCTTGCCGGTCTCCTCGCCATACGTGTTCGCCATATTTTGTTTCTGCCGGAAATAAACGGACGTTGTCGCGCCTTCCGAATTCACTTTTACGGGGTCGCCTTGGACCACTGCGATGCTGCCTGGAAAGGATGGCTTGGTGTATTGGAAGCTGAAGACCGATTTACCACCCGCTGAAGTTGGAGAGCTGCTCAATCCACTTGCGATCACTTGATAACCGCTGGGAACCGTGATGTGAAGGTCGGATGTGAACCGGTCCACGCTGTAGCCGCTCACGGGAAACCAACGCGCCGGATACATCAGATACGCGAAGTCGCTCTGGATGGCCCCGAACTTGATGCCAAAAATAGGCGATTCTTCCTGACCGGTTAAGCGCCCGTCGTAGCTGAAAGTCACCGTGGTGGGCTTGCCCTTCGCCAACGGCGCGGGGAAACTCAAGCGAACGCTGAAGTCCTGAGTGGAACGCGATGACGGAACCTGGCGCCCGGAATCGTCCACAACGCGCGAGACATTGAACGCATTGTTCAGCTCGAACGACGCGGTGGAGACGTCGTTGTCTTGCGGGATGAAGCGTACCTTGACGTTCGCCGTCAGGGTCTGTGTGCGTGGATTGATCTCGGCGTCGATCGCATAATTGTCCACTTGGATGCGGCCGGACCTGCTCCCTCTGTCCTGCGCTGCGAGCATCGGCGCGAGCACGACCACTGCCAGCAAAATCTTACGAAACATGAACCACTTCCTCTTTTGATTGCGTTTGAGCCAGGCGGTTTTCGATTAGCGCCGCCGCCACTTCCAACGGATCATCTGCCCCGGATAACTTTTTGGCGACTTCGGACAGATCCCTCCGCATATCCTCCCGGGCAGCCCCACTTTCGAGCAGCGCCAGAGTTTCACGAGCTAGATTCTCGGGCGTCATCTGTTGCTGTACAAGTTCAGGCACAATTTTGCGTCCCGCCACCAAGTTCACCATCGTATAGAACGGCACCCGCACCAGCGCCTTTCCCATCCACCAACTTAAACTATTGACCTTGTAAAAGGTGACCATGGGGGTTCCTAAAAGGCAGCCTTCGATGGTGACGGTTCCGCTGGCGGCCAGTGCTACGTCCGCGCAGACGAGAACATCCCAGGTCTTTCCCTCAAGCAGTTGGATGGACGCTGAGGAAATTCGTTCCCGGAATTTTGAGCCTGTGGGTGTCGTACCGGGCGGGACCGCCAGGATAAAGCGCGGCTTGGCGGGCTTGAGAGCTTCTTGAATCCTTTCAACCGTTTCCAGCAGAATGGGCAAGTGGCGCGCGGCTTCGCCAGTACGGCTTCCTGGCAGCAGGGCGATGAGCGGCGTGGTGTCGGGAATTCCCAAGCGGCGGCGCAGTTCGGCGCGGCTGGCGGAGGGCTGTACCAAACGCGTGAGCGGATGACCGATGTAAACGGCGTTGATGCCCTGACGCGCGAAGAACTCGGGCTCGAACGGGAAAATGCAGAGCAAGCGGTCGATGGTGCGGCGCATCAGCGGCAGGCGGCCCTTGCGCCACGCCCAGACTTGAGGCGCGACCAGATAGAACACCGGAATGCCGAGTTTCTTGAGTTGACGGGCGACGCGCAGGTTAAAGTCCGGGCTGTCGGTGAGAATGGCTAGCTCGGGGCGTTCAGCTCGGGCGGCAGCGAGCAATTTGCGATATTCGCCGTAGATGCGCGGGATGTGCGCGAGCACTTCGACCAGGCCGACCACAGCCAGGCTGTGGGCATCGACGACTGGCCGGACGCCCGCCTTTTGCATGCGCGGTCCCGAGCAGCCGAAGAACTCGAGGTCCGGGCGCCGACGGCGGAGGGCGTCGACGAGACCAGCGGCGTAGAGGTCACCGGAAGCTTCGCCAGCGGAGATTAGAACTTTCGGGGCCACTACCATTTAGTCTAGCGCCGCGGCGGGTTGCTGGTTGTTGGTTCTTGGTTGTTAGTAGGATTCGGCGGCGCCAAAAGGATTGGCAATCTTTGCTAACCATGATAGGCTGATTTCGGAGGCTATTTTGCCGACCCGTAATGTCAATCTGACCGACGAGTTGGACCGCTTCGTTCTAAAGAAAGTAAAGAGCGGTCGCTTCGAAAACGCCAGCGAGGTTGTGCGCGCTGCTTTGCGGACCCTGGAGCGCGAGGAACAGCAATACGAGGCAAAGCTTGCAGCGCTTAGGGCTGCCATCGATGAAGGTGACGAAAGTGGTATTGCCGAGGGCGACGTGTTCGCGCGGGTGCGTAAGACGCTGAACCTTCCTGCAAAACCGCGGTAATCCTTGGCTCATTGTCGTTTCTCGCGAAGGGCCGAAGCCGACCTGTCAGGGATTGGCACCTATACCCTTCGGACCTGGGGCAAAGCCCAGGCCATTCGTTACCTCATCGAACTTGAAGAGTGTTGTCAGATGCTGGCTGAGAATCCTGCGCTAGGCAGAAGCTGTGATGATGTGCGCCCCGGCTTGCGTCGAATGGAGTGCCGCGCGCATGTTCTGTTTTATCGCGAGGACAAGAAGGGAATTCTGGTTTCTCGCATCCTGCACCAACGCATGCTTCCCGAACGGCACGCCATCGACGATGGAGACGATGAATCCTAGAGGAGAAACGCCGAACCGCGTAGTACTATCGCCCGGCTAAGCCCCGGCCTCTCCTCATTTTCGTAACGGGCCCGAAACCAGCCCAGCTCCGCTTAGTCTAACTTCCCAGCGAAAGGCGGCGTTACGCCCGCGTGTTAGTATAAAGACGATTCCACCCCACCCGATGTCCGCGCAACCCGATCTTTCCAAGCTCAGCGTTGGCCAATTCGCGGAGCGATTCCGCGGCGAGATGATCCCGCTCAGCAACACCTTCTCCTATTTCTGCGCCTCTGTGCCGCTGAGCGAGGAGGACGTTAAGGAGTACCTGGAAGAGCCGATCGCCGCGCTTCCCCCGGCTATCGCCGCGCTGCTGCCGAAGGTCTCCATCATGCTGGTCCCGTACCTGGAGCGAGCCGACGGCGGCAAAGAAAAAGGAACCACCAGGCGCGACGAATTCGTCTGTACCGAGAAGCCGCCGGAGAACCGCCTGTCGTGGGCCACGCAAGTCGCCTTCGACAAGGAGGAAGTGCTGGTTTTCGCCCTCAAGGACCAGGACGTTTCCGAATATCACTACCGTTTCTATCACGTGCTGGCGACCCTGGCGGCCGATCACGGCTCCGACGAGGCGCTGTCCCAATACAGTTCCCTGCTGCGCGAAGAGTTGAACGCGCGCGTACACGGCGAGGTGGATGAAGAGAGCTGGCACATGAAGCAGGCGCTCCTGCGGCGCGATACCAATGTGCGCAAGGAAACCAAAGCGTTTCGCGAGTATGTTCGGCAGTCGCTCATCGATACACTGACGTTATACTTACACGGGATCTGCTGCGATATCGACGTGGAGACCGGTCCGCGCCAATTGCCCAGCCGCTATCTTCGCAAGCGCCTGAATCTGCTGTTCAGCCTTTATCCGCCGCCGGATGGCTTCGCCGTTTTTCCCGAGCATCAGGAACGCGCGCAGTAGCCCGTTTACTAAACATTACAGACGGATCGTAACGCATCAGTAACGGCGCGCTTCCAAATTGCATGGCCGAGTTGGCTCTCGATCCCGACGCAGTTCTGATGGTGCAGGTCTGCGGCGGGCATGATCCGAGTTTTGAGACCTTGATCGAGCGGCATCGCGGCACGGTGGTAAGTCATATCTACCGGTTGGTTCGCGATTGGGCCGTTGCGGAGGAGCTGGCGCAGGACGTGTTTCTACGCGTGTACCGCTTTCGCAACCGCTATCAACCGGAGGCCAAGTTCAGCACCTGGCTGTTCCGAATCACCACCAATGTCGCTCTGAACTGGCGCAGAGACACGCGACGCGAGTCGGCGCACTTGCGATTGGATGCATTAAATCATGAAAGCCGGCGGATTCAAGTGTTGGATCGGAATCCGCGGGTCGATCAACAGATGCTGGCCGAGTATCGCGCCAAGGAAATTCGCGATGCAATTGACGCGCTGCCACCCAAGCAGTTGGCCGCCGTCTTGATGCACAAATACGAAGGCATGGACTACGTCCAAATTGCCGAGGCGCTGGACTGCTCGATTCCGGCGCTGAAGTCGCTGCTGTTCCGCGCGTACGAAACTTTGCGGCGACGGTTGGCCCATTTTTCGCCGGAGCACGCGGCGTAGCCGCCGGGCGTAAATAGAGCCACAATAGTTCCCATGAGAATTATCGCGTTGGCCTCTCTGTTCCTTTTCGCCTCTTCCGCCCAGCCAGCGAGCAACTTTGTGCTGGTGGCCCATGGCGGCGCAGGCGACTACAGCAAAATGGCGCCGCAGGCCATCGAGGCCCGCCGCGATCTCATGGTGAAAGCGATTAGCGCCGGTTATCAAATCCTCGCGCGCGGCGGCGCCAGCCTGGACGCAGTGGAGGCTACCATTCGCGTGATGGAAGACTCTGGATTGTTCGACGCGGGCCGTGGCGCCTACTACACCAAGGAAGGCGTGCCGGAAATGGACGCGGCGATCATGAACGGGCGTACGCTTGAGGCCGGATCGGTTGCGTCGGTGAAGCACATCGCGAATCCGATCCATCTGGCACGCCTGGTGATGGAGAAGACGCCGCATGTTCTGTTGGTGGCCGACGGCGCCGAGGAGTTTGCGAAATCGCAAGGAATTGAGCTGGTGTCGCCCTACTATTTCTACACAGAGCGTGAATGGAAGAGATTCCAGGACGCCGAGAAGGAGAGGAAAGCCGGCAGCGGACACGGGACCGTCGGCGTGGTCGCGCTGGATCAGGCTGGCAATCTCGCGGCCGGCACATCCACTGGAGGAACCGTGTTGAAAATGCCCGGGCGCGTGGGCGATTCCCCGATCATTGGCGCAGGCACGTATGCCAATAACGATAGCTGTGCAGTCTCGGCAACCGGCACGGGCGAGTACTTCATGCGCAATGTCGTAGCGTCGGACATCTGCGCGCGCCTGCGCTATCTACATGTCTCGATCGATCAGGCCGCTGATGACGTGGTGATGAAGGAGCTTGTTGCGCAGCATGGCGACGGAGGAGTGATCGCGCTGGATCGGCAAGGCCACGTCGCGACGCCGTTCAACACCACGGGTATGCTGACGGGCACGGTGCGTTCCGACGGCAAGATCAGCATGTCGGGGTGGAGCAAGAGCGCGACGCCAGTAGTCGTGCCCGCGCAATGACCTGGACACCTCCGACATGGGCGGGGTACGCCGTCCTCTCCGCTTTCTTCGCCGCGCTGGTTGCCATCTTTGGCAAAATTGGCGTTACTGGAGTCGATAGCAACCTGGCGGTGGCATTCCGCACGGCCATCATCGTGTTCTTCGCCTGGGGCATAGTAGCGGTGCAAGGCAATGCTTCTGACATTTTCAAGATTTCGCGCCACTCGCTGCTGTTTCTGGTTCTTTCCGCCATTGCGACCGGGCTCTCCTGGCTGTTCTATTACAAAGCGCTGCAATTGGGCGAGGCGTCGCGAGTAGCACCCATCGACAAGCTCAGCGTGGCGCTGGCGGTGGTGATGGCTTTTATTTTTCTCGGCGAAAAGCCGACTACGGGCAACGTGCTCGGCGCGACTTTGATCGTGACGGGAGTGCTGGTGACGGTCTTCCTCAGATAGGTTCGCACGGTTCTTCCGATTCCAACGCGTCAAGCACCTCGGCCACTTCCGGCTGACTGGCAAAACGCTTCAACACGCGAATGGATTGTCCCGCTGAGAATCCTGCATAGCGCAGGCGCCGGAAGGCCGCTGCCAGGTTCTTCTCCTCGCTGAAGAACACCGCAAGCTGCTTGCCGCGATACTTCCGCCGCAAAAATTCCTCGATGAGGTCGGGTTCGTTGGTTTGCTGGTAGGTCTGTTCGGTCACTTGCTCGGCAAGCTTGGGGGCCACTCGCCGCTGACGCAGGTCCCGCAAGACGCGTATCTTTCCCAGGCCTTGATTCTGCAAGCGTGATGCTGCATACGCTTCCGCGAATTGCCGGTCGTTGAGGTAGCCCGCTTCCTTCAGTTTCGCCAGTACCGCATCCACGTCCTCCGGGCTTTGGGCGCGGCGGCGCAGTTTCTCACGAAGCTCCCCGGAGGAGTGCGCGCGGCCACCCAACGCGCGAAGTGCAACATTTAGGAGCTTTTCGCGATCTAACGGTTGGGGCGGTCGTTTCGCCATCTCAAGGGAACACTAACAGATTCCAGACTGCTATTGTAGAGGTGAGTTAAATGAAAGGACTGACAAAAAATGGAAGACGATAACAAGTTTTCGTATTTCTTCCTGGGGTTGGGGTTGGGAGTGGCGGTGGGGCTGCTGTTTGCGCCCAAATCGGGCCCGGAAACCCGCGACCTGTTACGCTCGAAGGCCGATGAAGGCAAGGAATATCTGAAGAAGCGGAGCTATGAGGTGCGCGACCAGGCGACGGATGCGATCGAACGCGGCAAGTCCACCGTTTTGCGACAGCGCGAGAACCTGGCCGCGGCGGTGGAAGCTGGTAAGCAAGCCTATCGCGACGCAGTGAGCAGCACGGCGAACGATTCCGTGGAAGGCATCTGATTCCGCCGGAAGTGAACGGGTTGATTGGGCGTTGATCGTTGATTACACGCTGATCTTGGAGATCGAGTCATGAACGAGACCACGTTGCTTTATGTGATGACGGCGTTTGTCATCATCTCCGCCATTGCTCTGTGCATCCAAGCGGGCATGCTGGCCGGCATGTACAAAGCCATGAAAGCAATGCAGCAATCAATCAACCCTTTGCTGCCGAAAGTGGACAGGCTGGTAGAGAAGACCACTACGGTGGTGGAGCAGAGTGGGCGGCAGATCACGGAAATCACCACGCGGGCCAACGATATTATGGAATCCAGCAAAGATATTTTGGATTCCGCCAAGCGCCAGTTGGCCATTGTTGAGGACGTGGTGGGCGACGCGGCAGGGCGCGCCAAAGTGCAAATGGATCGCGCGGAACTGGTTCTAGATGACACTCTCAGCCGCGCGCATGAGACCATAGCCGTCGTTCACGACGGCGTGATGCGGCCGCTTCGTGAGATCAACGGCCTGGCGGCGGGCATTCGGGCGGCGCTGGCAGCCCTGGGGCGCGGCAATCGGCCGACTCCGGATCGGGCCACCAGCGACGAAGAGATGTTTATCTGAAACCTTACTGAGGGGGCGGGGGCGCACTTGGGGCCGCGGGCGCAGCTCCTGGGGAATTAGCCGGAGTAGAACCGAACGGGCTGCTAGTCCCTGGGGTGTTATTTCCGAATCCAGCGCCGGGCTGTTGGGCCTGCTGCATTTGTTGCTGGACTTGCTGTTGCTGCGCGACTCCGCCAGCTCCTACCACGGTCGGGTCCTTCTTGATGTCGTAAACAAACTCCCACTCTTTGTACTTCGTGTGGTCGTTGACGACGTGAATCCCCTTGCCTTCGGCAGTGCTGGCGACACCCGCTATGCCTCCGGTATTTCCCGTGGTGAAACCTGAGTTGGAAGGTGGCTGGCGAGGCGTGGTCAAGAGCTGCTGGATCATGTTCGCGGCTTGGTTGCCTTGTGCACCGGCCCCACCGGTCGGAGCTCCAGGAAAACCGCCGGCTCCGGAAGGAGTCCCCGACTGCCCCGCTTGATATGGGGTCTGCCCTTGGAATTGTGTCGGCTGTCCCTGGTATTGCTGCGGCTGTCCGGGGTATTGTGAAGGCTGTCCCGGATACTGTGCAGGCTGCCCAGGATATTGCTGCGGGAACCCTGGGTTTTGTCCCGGCTGCCCCGGATATTGAGGTTGACCCGGCTGATTGGGATCCGAGGGCTGCTGTACAGGCTGTCCTGGAATAAAGGGCTGGCCTGGCTGTGCCGGCACTCCAGGTTGCCCCGGCACTCCGGGTTGTCCCGGCTGACCGGGCTGCTGGCCGGATTGTGACGGGTCCTGGTTTTGTTGCGGAAATTGTTGCGGCGGTTGCTGGAGAGGCGGATTGGAATCCGGATCGATGGGCTGGCCACCAGGGTTTGCCTCGCCGCCGGACGGGGCAATGCGATCGCTCGGCCTCCGCAAAGCCATATTCAATGGGTCGGGCGCTTGCGCATTGGGATTATTGGGATCGCTGGGCTGCGAGGAGTTAGAGTTCTGTGCCGGGCTGGAGGTCTGGCCGTGCTGGAAGCCGACGCCGAGCTTGGGCTCGAGTTCGGGCCGCTGCCGGTAGTACTCCCCGGGAGCGGAGGCGCGGGTTGAACCAGCGAATCGGTAAGCTGGCCGGATGGGCCCACATGCAGCAAGCGGTACTCCTTGCCGGTCAGCGGGTCCTTATACCGGCGCCGCAGGAAACGGATGTTGCGAGTGGTTTCGAGATCGTCGAGCGTCTGAGGGTACAGGCGATACTTGCGGTAGAAAAGCTGGATGGCGCGCTGATATTGCAAGGCGCGGTCGATGGTCATCTGCTCGCGAGTGCGCTGCGATTCGAAGGCGATGCGCGGAACCTCGATAAACAAAGTGATGGCGATGGCGGCGGCCATGACGAAGACCAACAACAGCGCGAACCCAGACTCTTCGCGGCGCCGGCCAGCTCTTCGGCTCTTCATCCTGATATCTTCGCGGCAGCTCATCCTGAAATCTTCGCGAGGGCTCATCCGGCCATCTCCGCTTCGAGCGGCAGCGTTTGCTGGTTGTTGCTCTTGAACTGCGTGTCTTCCACCACGGCAGAATTGACGCCGATGCGTACGATCTTGTAACGCTTCTTGATCATGTCGCCCTCGGCCGCGATCACGATGTCTTCGCCGTCCAGAAAGAAAGCGCGCTTATCGCCCACTTTCGATTTGTTGACGAAGCCGTAGAATTTGAGGGGGATGGGCGGCGCTTTCGGCTCAACCGGAGGCTCAACGGGCTTGGGCGGCTGGGGGCCGACAAAGGGCCGCACAATCGCGATTTTGGCTGGTTCGACAGCGATTTCAGCCGGCGGCGCGGCGCCGATTTCAAACAGCGATCGGGTGCTGGGATCCGCGTTGACGGTCTTGAGTTTCGCGAGCTGGTCCAGGTGTAGGGTGGGATCGATGCTGGACGGTTCGATGTCCTTGATCTTGAGCGACGGCCGGAATTCGCGTACGCTGCCGGTCCCGTTCTGCGCCACGCGAAACGACGGCCGGTCCGCGCGGGCCGCTCGAGCTCCATAGGAAGTGGTGACCGGCGCGCGGCTGATGATCTGTGGCGGCGCCGAGGCTGCGCCTTCGCCGCCGGGGTTGCGGTTGTAAAGATAGACACCCGCCCCAATCACGGCTATCGCGATCAGGATCGCGACCTTCTTCGGCTCCGCTCCGACATTGGCTGGCATCCAGTTCATTGCGCCGAACCGTCCTCCTGGACGAAGGTGTCCAGCTTGAGCATCACGTTCAGGCGGCCGCCGGATTGTTGCGGCGTGGCGTTCAGGCTTTCGATGATCAGCAGCCGGTTGGACTTGTCGAGCAGGTTGATGAAGTGGATCAGATCGGGATAAGTGCCTTCAAAATTAGCCGAGATCTGCAGCATGTCCAGCGTATCGCTGCCTTCCACTGGTTCCAGAGCCAAGACGCTATCGCGGGGCGCGACCTTGGCTTGGCTGGCCAGATCGTTCAGCTCACCAACGATGATGGAGTAAGCCGGGCGGCGAGCTAGAAAATAGTTGCCCATGAAATGGTCGCCCTCACCACGGCCGCTTTCAATCTTGCTCACCAGGATGCGCGTACGGTCCAGCACGCCTTGCTGCTGCCGGATTTGGGAATGCATTTCGAGCGCCTGCTGCGAAAGTTCCTGCGCCGATCCACCGATGGGCCGCCACACGAAATAAGCCGCCGCCAGATTGGCCGCCACCAGCAAGCCCAGCCCTATGCGGATGAACGCGCGCGGATTGTTGGGGGGCCAAACTTTAAAGCTTCTCCCCACTTTAGAGCCTCTGAGCATAGCTCACCGTGACGTGATAGCGGTAAAAGGGATCGGTTTGCGAAGGCGGCGTGGAGGTCTGCACACTGTAGGGTCCAAACTGGGGCGAGCCTTCCAGATGTTTCAGCAGCTCGAGAATAGGCCCGACGTCTTTCGCACCCACCACCATGTCCAGCAGAACCTGATTGTTGGAATCCACGGCGGGCAGCCGCACTGAAACCAGCCGCACGTTGTAGGGCATCACTTTTTCGAGATCCGCGAAAATCTTGGTCCAGCTGATGGCCTTGCGATCGATCAGCGTGTTGAGGAACAGGCTGCGCTCCAGCACCTCAGCGTTCTCGGGCTTGCGCAGCGTGGCGTTCAGCTTGGCTTGTTGCGAAGCGATGGCGCGGATCTGTGCGTTCTCGCGGTCGATCGCGATTCGAATGTCCGCCGCCTGCCGGTGTTCGGAAACGATGGTGAACACCTGGAAAATCAACAGCAAGCACAGCAGAATAGCGATAGCAGCCGCACCCGCCAGCATCGGCCGGTCCCGCCGGAAAGGCTCGGTTGCGAGATTAATGGGAATCCGTAGCGCCATTCTTTATGCCACTGACTCCAAGTATCCTAGCAGGCCGCTATTGTTGCGGTTAGGCGCGCCGAAGCGCGAACGGATGGGCTGAACCGCGACGCCCCATTCGCTTTCCCAGCGCGGCGCGAATTCGGCGGCCTCGGGTCCGAATCCAGCCAGCCAAACCAGTTGCGGGCGCGATTTCAGCTCGTCTTCGATGTAGGCGATGGTGGGATGCAGCACCGATTCAATGTCCAGCACGCCCGCCTGATCCATTTCGATGCAGCGCGCCAGCTTCACCGCGTTGTCCATAAGCACCAGCACCGAGAGGATCCGCCCGCCGAGTTTGACCAACAACGTGATGCCGTCCGCCTGCAGCAGATTGAGCGCGGCAATGGACGATGTGGTCACCAGGCCGGGTTGAAAACCAGCGGCGCGAAACGGCGCTTCGTATTGCTCGACAATTTCCGAAGACATCACGGCTGCCAGGATTTCCACGCTCCGGCTACCCGTGGCGGCACTCGCTGAGCGAGGTTGTTCCACGTAGCTGACCATGGCGGTGTCCACTTCAAACGGGACGCTCTTCTTCAGCCGGAAGCGCACCAACGCCTTTTGCTCGTCCGGATCCGAGGGGAAGGTGTCGAAATCGAGCACCGCGATACGCGCGCAGTAATCAGGCAGAATAACGGCCGCACGGCGCTTGCGATGGCCGTTGGCAGGGAGCACCGAGCGGATCTGTTCCATCAAAACATGCGGCTGCTGGATATTTTCGTGCGCCGGCGATACCAGCAGGACCCCAGGCTCGAAACGGACAAATTCCGACCGCGCGGGTTCGGCTACAGGCGCGAACGACATGCCTTCTTCCGAAAGCTCGAAAGCGTGGGTGGGCGGCGGATCCTTGAGGAGATTGGCAAGTGACATCGCGACGGCCGGACTAACCTTCGATGAAGGTTACTTTGTTGATCTCCTTCAATGTCGTGACTCCCTCGCGCGCCTTGTCGATGGCTGAATCCCGCAGGAACGTCATGCCGCTCGTCGCGTGCGTGGCGCTTGATTTCCGACGCCGGGCGCTTGTTCAGAATCATTTCGCGGATGCTGCTCGCTCAGATCCAGCAATTCATGAATCGCGGTGCGCCCACGGAAGCCGGTGCCGCCGCATTCAAAACAGCCCGGGCCTTCATACAGCGTTACATCGCGCCATTCGTCTGGGTTGAGGCCGCTTTCGATCAAGTACGAGTCGGGATACTTCACCGGAGCCTTGCAATAGCGCGCAGATCACGCGAACCAATCGCTGGGCCAGGATACAGTTGAGCGCCGACACGAAATTGTAGGGCTCCACGCCCATATTCAGAAAGCGCCCCAAAACATCCAGCACGTTGTTGGCGTGAACGGTGGTGAACACCAGGTGCCCGGTGAGCGCGGCGTTGATCGCGATCTGCGCGGTTTCCTGGTCGCGGATTTCGCCCACCATGATCTTGTCGGGGTCATGACGCAGGATGGAGCGTAACCCGCGCGCGAACGTCAGGCCCTTCTTCTCGTTCACTGGAATCTGCGTGATGCCTTTGATCTGGTATTCAACCGGATCTTCGATAGTGATGATCTTGTCTTCGTCGTTCTTGATCTCACTCACGCCGGCGTAGAGCGTGGTGGTTTTGCCGGAGCCCGTGGGACCGGTTACCAGCACCATCCCGTATGGCTCCTTGATGTAGCGCCGGAACTTGACCAGGTCTGCATCCGAGAAGCCCACCACGTCGAGCGAAAGCTTGGCGAATTTCTCGCTCATCGATTCTTTGTCCAGTACGCGCAGCACGGCGTCCTCGCCGTGGATGGTCGGCATAATGGAGACGCGGAAGTCGATCAGACGGCCTTTGTAGCGCACGCGGAAGCGGCCGTCCTGAGGCGTGCGGCGCTCGGCGATATCCAGCTCGCTCATCACCTTGATGCGCGAAATGATGGTGGTGTGCCAGTCCTTTGAGATCGGCGGCATGGCATAGTGCAGCACGCCATCGATGCGGTACTTGATGGCCACTTCTTGATCGCGCGTCTCGATGTGAATGTCGCTGGCGCGCCGTTCCAAGGCGTTGAAGATGGTCGTGTCGACCAGCTTGATCACCGGCGCGATATCGTTGTCGGCGGTCAGCTTATCGATGGAGAGCGTTTCCTCCTGGTTCTCTTCCTCGCCGATCATCACGTCCAGCGTGAAGCCTTCGGTGACCTCCTCCAGCACGCGCTGCGATTGCTCGGTCTTCTTCAGCAGGTCCGATATCTGCGACAGCGTCGCGACCTTGACGTGGAGCTTCTTCTGCAGCAGAACCGCCAGCTCATCGATCAGGTTCAGATTGCGGGGGTCCGCGAGCGCGATGTCCAGGTGCCCGTTTTGCGACTGGATGGGCACGAAGTTGTAGCGGAACATCAGATCCACCGGGACGGAGTGGAACAGGTCGTGATCGATACGCACTTCGCGCAGATCCACGAAGTCGCAGCGGTAACGCGCGGCTACGGCCTTGGCTTGGGCGATTTCATCGGCCGGTTGGACGATTTTGAGAGTGTCTCTAGCGGCCATGGAAACCTCCCGAGAATTCAGAATTCGAGAATTCAGAATTCAGAATAGGGAACTGACCTCGCCCGACCCGGACCTTCGGATTCTGGATTCTGACTTCTGGATTCTTCTTTTTCATCTTCATCGCAACGTGTCCGCCAATGAGAAGATCGGCAAATACAGCGCCACCAATACGAAAGTAACGAAACCTCCCATGAAAATCATGATGGCGGGCTCGATGAGCGACAAGCTGGCCGACATCCGGGTATTGACGTCGTCTTCATAGAATTCGGCCACGCTGGAGAGCATTTGCGGCAGCGCGCCGGTGGATTCGCCCACTTCGATCATGTCGATCGAAAGCCCTGGAAAGATTCCAGTTTTCTGGAGCGAAGACGAAAGAGCCTGGCCTTCCTTCACCATTTGGCCGGCTTCGGCCAGGGTGTTCTTAAGGAGGCGCGTCCCAAGCGAGCTGGAGGCCGTTTCCAGGGCCTGTAACAGCGGGATGCCTCCCACCAACAGAGTACCCAACACGCGGGAGAATTGAGCCACCTGGTATTTGATCCAGATTTCACCGATCAGCGGCAGCCGCATCCGCCAGCGGTCCACGCGCACTTCGCCCTTTGCCGTTTTGGACCAAAACCGGAAGGCGATGGCGGCTAGCACCAGAGCGAGGAATCCGAACAGGATGTAATTCCGGGCCGTGGTTCCAACCGCAATCAGGATCTTGGTAGCCGTCGGCAACTGCGCCGACATGCTCTCATATAGCTCGGCGAACTTCGGCACCACGAACGTCACGAGAAATACCATCAGGCAGACCACCAGGACCAGCAGCAAGCAGGGATACACCAGCGACAGCACCACCTTCTTGCGCACGGCCAAGGCCAGTTTCTGATAAGTGATATAGCGGTCCAGCACCTCGCCCAGCGAGCCGCTCTTTTCACCCGCCAGCACCGATGTGACATACATGGGAGGGAAAACGCCCTGCCGGGCGAATGCATCCGACAGGAGCGAGCCGTTCTTCACTTCTTCGCGGACCGCCTTGATGTGCGGAGCCAGCTTCTCGTCGGTAAGGCGCTCCGATAGAAGATCCAGAGCCTTCAGAATCGGAAGACCGGCGCGGATCAGCGTCACGAACTGCTGGTTGAAGATCAGGAACTTCTCCAGATTGATCTTCCGCTTGCGTCCGCCACCTGCCACCATGCCCGCCAGCGCTCGGCGCGGCTTGACGGAGTAAATCAGAAAACCCTGCTGGGAGAAACGATCGCGCAGATCTCGCTCGGAGGCAGCTTCGGCCACTTGCTGATGCATTTGGCCGCGCGGATCGGAATACTTGAGAACGAACTCGGCCACTAGTCGCCCCCTTCGGCATCCACCAGCGTCGCGCCCGCCGGCATCTGGAACTTGAAGAGACCGTCGTCCACGGGAGGGTTCAGCTTTTCGCCGTCAAACTGGAAGGTCAGGACCGACAGATCCTGCCCGTTGATGATCAACCGCTGGATCCGGTCATCGGGCGTAATAAGCATCTGTACTTTTTCGTAAGGCAGCTTATCGTTCTTAGCTTTGGCGGTGACCAGGTAATTGACGCCTTCGGGCTGTATCTCGAAATCCCGAAAATCCTTGGCGAAATCGAGCTTGCCGAGCAGGAACGCCAGCGGCGCCCGCATGTCTTCGCTAGCCTTCAGCTTGGCCTTTTCCACGCGGTGCGCATCGGGGGTGTAGAGATAAACGTCCTTGCCGTCGGAGACAAAGAGCTTGCCCGAAGGAGCGCTGTAATCCCAGCGCATGCGCCCGGGTTTGCGCAGGGTTAATTCGCCGGACTCGCTCTTCCGCTCATGACCCTGGACGCTATAAGACTCCACGAAATGGACTTGCAGCGTTTTGGCGCGATTGTAGCGCTGCTCGATCCCTTTGAGCAGCTTGTTCAGATCCACGTCGGCGGCCTGCAGCGGCAGCGAGGCGTACGAGAGGCAGGCAAGGGACACCCATAGCAGCAGACGCTTCACATGAGCTTTGACGCGAAAACGAGGCGAGATGTGCAGAACCTTGTAAATCTATGATTTATTTGGGTTCTTCTGGGAATACGCTGCGAACTTGGAAGGTCGAGCCGGTGGCTCCCAAGGGCGCGACGCCCTCCTGCTCGTTGTAGGCCGTCACCGATCCGTACTGGCCGCTTTGAGGGTCGCGATGCACAATCAGCCGGCGGCCTGGCACGTCCAACACCCAGTATTCGACGATGCCGGCTCGGGCGTAGAGGGCAGCCTTGACGGTGAGATCGAAAGCGAGTGAAGTGTCGGCGATTTCGATTACGAGATCCAGATCCTTCGGCTGTGGTATGGCCAACCCGAAGTCTGAGTCCGAATATTCGCGTGTGATCACAATCAGATCTGGCATGGGCTGATTGGTTGGATTATCTTCGGGTGCGACATCTATGGGAGCCTGGGCGTTGACACGTAAGCCCCCAAAGACCTGGATCAGCCAAGCGGTTAACAGCGCTGCTGCCCTGACGTGCGGGCGATTCTTCCCCATTTTGACTATCAATTCGCCTTCGATCAACTCAACATGCTGTTGCTCGAAGATGCCGAGGGCCTCCAACCGCTCGCACTCGGCGCGATTCCAGCGCTTACGCGGAGGGTTCTGAACGGCCGGAGGCGACAGTCGTTCAGTGAGAGAAGCAGGCATAAACTAATTCTAACGCGCTAATAATGGAGGATGGCCAAGCCGCCCTCTACCGAAGATGCCCTGGCGGCGATCCATGCCATCCGCCAGGCACCGGAAAAGCACGATCTGAAGCGCTACCTGGCACCGTTCTTGCGACACAAGAGCAATCACGTGGTGGCTGCAGCTGCCGCAACCGCCGAGCGCTTGGAATCGACCGCCCTCGCGCCCGATCTGGTGGAGGCTTTTGAGCGCCTGATGGGTAATCCGGCCAAGCTCGACCCCGGCTGCAAGGCCTCGATCGCGATCACGCAAGCGCTGGTACAAATGGACGATGCGGCCGCCAAAGTCTATTTCGCCGGCATTCGCCATGTCCAGATGGAGGGCAGCTTCGGGCCGCCGGTGGATGTGGCCGCGCCGCTGCGAGGCCTGTGCGCGCGTGGTTTGGCGCGAATGGGCCATCCCGATGCGTTGCTCGAGTGCGTCACGTTGCTGGTGGATCGCGAGGTTCCCGCCAGAACCGGTGCAATCCGCGCTATCGCCGATAGCGGGCGCCAGGACGGAGTGCTGCTGTTGCGTTTGAAGGCGCTACTGGGCGACAAAGAAATCGAAGTGACCGGCGAGTGTCTTGGCGCTTTATTGAGCCTGGACCCGGCGGCATCGGTCGAATTCGTCGCGAAGTTCCTAGATTCCCGCGCGGACGGCATCGGCGAGCAGGCTGCGCTGGCGCTGGGAGAATCGCGATTGGCGGCGGCGTTCGATGTTTTACGCCAGGCTTGGCAACGCGGCGGCTCACAAGAACAGCGCCGGACGCTGCTGGTGGCGATCGCGATGCTTAGGAGCGACACGGCGCTCGCAGTTTCTCCTTGGCCGTTTAGATGACGAGAGCGGCCCCGTGGCGGCGGATGCATTGGCGGGGTTGGCGTTCTACGCACGCGACGAAGCCGTGCTAGCACGGGTGGAGGAGATCATCCGCCGGCGCGGCGACTCCGCGCTGGAGGCGGTTTTCGCGCGGGAGTTCGGCCGGCCCTAGTCACCTGTTGTGACGCGCTGCGAGTCTTTACCACGCTCGCACCGGTCCCGCGCCTCCCGGCTGGCGCCGCTTGCTCCATCGCCGCCTGAATGTAGCGGCGCACGAAGGGCCGTTCGACATCACCCAGGCTCGCGAATTTGATGTGGCGCATGGTCTTGCCATCGCCTTCCAGCACGCGATTCGGATCGGCGAGCGATGCCCCGCGCGGGAAGCCGAGGTTGACATGCTTCGCGTGGGTGGTGATGTAGCAGAACATGTCCTTCATCTTTCCGCTGAACCCGAACCATATCGCGACCGTGTAGACCTGGTAAACCGATTCCGACGCGTGGGGCGCCTCCTCCAACACAATCTGGCGCAGCGCCAGCGCTAGGTCCGAAATATGCCGATCGTACGCTTCAAGGAAACCGAGCAGTTGGGGATCGGGCGAACGGCGCATGAACGGACGCCTAATCCAGCAAATGCCCCATCTTCTGCTTCTTCGTCCTCAAATACCCCTCACTCGATTCGTGCGCGGCGATAATGCACGGGATGCGCTCCGCCACCCGGATTCCGGCGTTCTCCAGCGCGGCGATTTTGTCAGGATTGTTCGACAGCAGGCGTACGCTCTTGATCTTGAAATAGCGCAGAATTTCGGCGGGCATACGGTAATCGCGCAAGTCGGCTTCGAAGCCCAGGCGCTCGTTCGCTTCCACCGTGTCGGCGCCGCCGTCCTGCAATTCGTAGGCCCGCAGCTTGTTCAGCAGGCCGATGCCGCGCCCCTCCTGGTGTTCGTAAATCAGCAGGCCGCGCCCTTCTTCGGCGATCAGGTTTAACGACAGCTCGAGCTGCGAGCGGCAGTCACAACGAAGACTGTGGAACACATCGCCGGTCAGGCATTGCGAATGGATGCGGACCAGCGGTGGCTCGCTTCCCGAGGCCACGTCGCCCATCCGCAGGACCACGCATTCCTCCACCTCACTCTGCGGCGCACCGTCATTGGCACCTTCAAAGCCATAAATGCGGAAATGGCCGAACCGGCTAGGGAAATTGGCCTCGGCGATCTTGCTAAGCATGGGTTTGCCAACGGAGGAACGGGCTCGATTCATTATAATAATCCCCAGGCGACCCATGGAACCCCAACAACTGTTGACCCTGCTGCTCCGGGTGGCGGTGGCGGCGTCGCTGGCGAGCATCCTTTCGCGCTTTAGCGCGTTTCAGTCCACTTTGATGCGCGAGGACCGCACTTTGGTGCAGCGCGTCAAGCTGGCCTTGATGTTCTGGGCGACCTATGGAGGCAGCGTGCTTTTCCGCGTGCTGAATCCGGCCAAGTACGACGCGGTCGACCTGGGGTTGGAAGGGAGTCTGCTGTCAGGCATGGTTGGCGGTTACGTCACCGGCCTGCTTTCTGGCATCTTGATTTCGATTCCGGCAGTTGCAAAGGGCCAGTTGATGACCATGCTGTTATTCGCCGGCGTAGGCGTGCTGGGGGGATTGTTGCGCGACCTTGCGCCTGAAAAGGAAGACGTCTGGCGGTTCTCGCCGATCTTCAGTCTGAACCCGCGCCGCCTGCGCCAGCGTCCCTATCAGCTGCGTCTTCTGTTTCAATTGGGCTGCCTGTTCAGCATCATCTTCAGCGGATTGCTGCGCGTGGAAGTGAAGTTTCTTTTTCCGCAGAAGGACGGCGTATTTCTCGCGCCGATTTGGACGAATACTGGATGGGCAACCGTGGCCGCCTACGCCAGCTCCGTGTTTGCCGTGATGCTGCCGCTCAAAATCTGGAACAACACCCGCAACGAGAAAAAGCTCGAAGCACAGCAATTGCGTTTGAACGAGGCGCGGCTGGCGGCCCTTACCAGCCAGATCAATCCGCATTTTCTCTTCAACACGCTGAATTCGGTATCGTCGCTAATTCGCACCAATCCCGAGCAGGCGCGCGGTGTCGTCTATCGCCTTTCGAGTATCCTGCGGCGGCTGCTCCGCAACACCGACAATCTCACGCCGCTGCGCGACGAACTGGCGTTCATCGACAATTACATGACCATCGAAATGGTGCGCTTCGGCGAGAAGCTTCGGTTCGTGAAGGATATTGATCCCCAGACCCTCGATCGGATGGTGCCCAGCATGCTGTTGCAGCCTTTGATCGAGAACAGCATTCGGCACGGTCTCGCCACCAAGGTGGATGGCGGCTTGATCCGCGTTCGCAGCTACCTGGCCGATGGCCGGCTGCATCTGGTGGTGGAAGACGACGGCGTGGGTATTCCAGAGGCACGCTTGGCGACGTTGTTCGAGCAGGGTATCGGCGTGAGTAACGTAAACGAACGTATGAAAGTGCTCTACGGACCGGACTATCGCATGTGGATCGACAGCAAGCCAGGCGAAGGAACCCGTACCGGCATTGAGATTCCTGACGTCCAGGTAATTAGTGAAGTTGAAATCCCAGCCGCTGGTTAACAGTAAATTGGCTAAGTACCGCACATGAGTATTCGCCTCCTGATATTCGCGATCCTCGCCAACGCGGCTTGGGCCGCGACCCCGAACCTGCCGAATCTAATCCCGAATCCGGTGATCGACCGCGGTTACCGCCAGATGTACAATCTCAACTTCGACGAAGCTCATCAGACCTTCGCTGAGTGGGAACGCGACCATCCGGGCGATCCGATCGGGCCCGTTTCCAACGCCGCTGCCTATCTGTTCGCTGAATTCGACCGACTGAATATCCTCCACTCGGAGTTTTTTGTCGACAACAGTATGTTCCGCCACAGGCCAAAAATCACGCCCGATGCCGCGGTGCGCCAGGCCTTCGATCAGGAGTTAGAGAAGTCCACCGGACTCTCGGATAAGATCTTGATGCAAACGCCCGACGACCCCGACGCGCTCTTCGCGAAAGTCTTGTCGTTCGGCCTGCATGCCGACTATGTGGCTCTGATCGAACATCGCGAATTCGACGCTTTGAAAGTGGTCAAGAATAGCCGCGCCACCGCGGAAAGGCTGCTCATGATCCAGCCGAATTACTACGACGCGTATCTCGCCATCGGCGTGGAAAATTATCTGTTCAGTCTGAAGTCCGCGCCCATGCGCTGGATTTTGCAGGCCGGCGGGGCGCAGACCGATCACGACCGCGGCGTGGAAGATTTGCGTTTGACAGCCGAAAAGGGACGCTATCTCAACCCCTACGCCCGCTTGCTATTGGCCGTGGCCGCGCTGCGCGACAAAGATGTCCCGAAGGCCCGCGAGATCTTGAGTTCGCTCGCGCGCGAATTCCCTCACAACCGGCTCTACGCGCAAGAGCTCGCCCAGCTCCGGTAGAATACCCCAATGGCCCGGAGCGCCTGCCAGTGACGAAAATCGCCGGAGTTGCCAGCGCTTTACCTCAACACAAATACGATCAGCGGGTGCTGTTAACGGCGCTGCAAAAACACTGGGGACCGAAGCTGGATAACCCGGTGTTCGTGGAACGCCTGCAGGCGCGCGTGGGCGTGGAGACGCGCTACTTGGCGCTGCCTATCCAGGAATATTACGGGCTCACATGGGGCGCTGCCAATAATCACTGGATCGAGGTAGCGCAGGATCTCGGACAGAAAGCGCTGTGCTGCGCGTTGTCGCGGTCGGGATTTTCAACCGACGACCTCGGCGCGATCTTCTTCGTCTCCGTCACCGGCATCTCCAGCCCCTCCATCGACGCACGGCTGGTGAACCGCATGAACCTGCCGGTGAACATTAAGCGCGTGCCCATTTTCGGACTGGGCTGCGTGGCGGGAGCGGCCGGGATTTCGCGCGCATCGGATTATGTTCTCGCCTATCCCAAGCAAGTGGCAGCGGTGATCTCGGTGGAGCTTTGCTCGCTCACGCTCCAGCGGGAAGACATCTCCATCGCGAACATTATTTCGTCGGGATTGTTTGGCGACGGCGCGGCAGCGGTGTTGATATCCGGCGCGGATCGAACCGCCGATGGCCCGGAGATTTTGGCCACGCGATCGGTCTTCTATCCCAATTCCGAGCACGTCATGGGTTGGGACATTTCCGAAAAAGGCTTCAGCATCGTACTTTCGCGCGAGGTGCCGGAAGTGGTGCAAGATCATCTGGCATCCGACGTGGACGCGTTTCTGGAGGAGCAGGGCCTGTCAAGAGCCGATATCGGGGCGTGGGTGCTGCATACCGGCGGACCGCGCGTCCTGGAAGCTACCGCGGCCGCGCTCGAGTTGCCCGAGGGGGCACTGGCGGCGTCCTGGGATTGTCTGCGCAGAACCGGCAATCTTTCGTCCGCATCCGTATTGTTGGTCCTCGAAGAAGTTATGACCAAGCGGCGGCCGGCGCCGGGAACGTACAGCATACTCGCTGCCATGGGTCCCGGCTTCTGTTCCGAGCTCGTACTGTTGAGGTGGTGAGTTTGCAACCAAAGGCGCCCAGCGCGGACGTCTTCATCGTCGGAGGCGGACCCGCCGGATTGGCGGCTGGAATTGCGGCGCGCCTCAAGGGTTTCGACGTCGTGGTTGCCGATGCCGCCGAACCGCCTATCGATAAAGCCTGCGGCGAAGGCTTGATGCCCGATTCGCTCGAGGCGCTCCACCGCTTGGGCGTGGTTATCGATCGTAAGCATTCGTTCTCGTTTCGTGGCATACGTTTTATCGGTGACGGCGGCAGCCCCGCGGCGGATTTTCCGCGCGAGCCGGGCATCGCGGTGCGGCGCCTCCGGCTACACCAGACACTGTTCGATCGCGCGCACGAGCTGGGCGTGAAGCTTCTGTGGCGCACTCACGTTACCAGCATTGACGATGTGCGCGCCCGCTGGATCATCGGCGCCGACGGAATGAATTCTCGCGTCCGGCGATGGGCTTCGCTCGATGCGGTGCGCAGCGAATCGCACCGCTTTGGATTTCGCCGGCACTATCGCGTTCGTCCCTGGAGCGATTTCGTAGAGGTTTATTGGGGCACCGGCTGCCAGATGTATATCACCGGAGTTGCGCACGACGAAATGCTGATCGGGCTGCTCACGCGTGATCCGCACATGCGTTTGAGCGACGCCTTGCCCCGCTTTCCCGAGCTGGCTTGCAAACTACAAGGAGCAGCTACGCTCAGCGAGGAACGTGGGGCGATCACGGTCATGCGCCGCTTGCGCCGTATCCATCGCGGGAACATCGCGCTGATCGGCGACGCCTCGGGTTCGGTGGACGCGATTACCGGCGAAGGCATGGGCCTGGCGTTTCGACAAGCTCTGGCATTAGCCGACGCCTTGGTCGCCGAAAACCTGTACCAATATCAAGCGGCGCATCGACGGCTGGCTCGCCGTCCAGCGATCATGGCTCAACTGATGCTGATGCTGGATCGGTTTCCGCGCCTCCGTCCGCCGGTTTTGCGCACGTTTGGGGCGAAGCCGCTCATATTCGAGCGATTATTGGCCGTCCATGTCGGCGCATGAATCGTTCATGCGTGAAGCCCTCGTGCTGGCGCGTGAGGCCGAAGCGAACGGCGAAGTGCCGGTGGGTGCCGTGGTTGTCGTGGATGGCGAAATCGTCGGGCGCGGATTCAATTCACCCATCGCTAAATCCGATCCCACGGCCCACGCCGAGATCCTTGCGCTGCGCGAAGCGGGCGCCAGTTTGCGCAACTATCGATTGGAAGCTGCCACGCTCTACGCTACCCTGGAACCTTGCGCGATGTGCGCCGGAGCGCTGGTGGCCGCGCGGGTGCAGCGGCTGGTTTTTGGCGCGCGCGATTTGCGATTTGGCGGAGTCCGCAGCAAGTTTCGCATTGCCGATTCGGAGCTTCTGAATCATCGCGTGGAGATTGTGGAAGGCGTGCTCGCGGCCGAGTGCGTCGAGCTGATGAAAAAGTTCTTCGAACATCGCCGATAGCTTTGGGAGGTAGTGGCTCATGGACATCACGGGAAAAGTAGCGCTGGTCACAGGCGGAGCATCGGGCCTGGGAGCCGCTACGGCAAAGATGATTGTGGAGGAAGGCGGTCACGTCGTCATCGCCGATGTGAACGATCAAGCCGGCCACGCGCACGCCAAGGAATTGGGCAATCACGCGCGTTTTGTCCACACCGACGTCACTGATGCGGCCCAAGCCGAAGACGCCGTCAAGACCGCGATGGACAGCTTCGGCGCGCTCCACATCTCCATCCAATGCGCCGGCATCGTGGACGCACAGCGTGTGATTGGAAAAAACGGTCCGGCCGATCTCGAGCGATTTTCGAAAGTGATCCGCATCAACCTGATCGGCGCGTTCAACGTGTCGCGCCTGGCGGCGTGGGCCATGTCAACGAATGCGGAAAATGACGAAAAGGAACGCGGCGTGATCATCAACACGGCGTCAGTGGCGGCGTTCGACGGGCAGATCGGGCAAGCGGCTTATTCAGCCTCGAAAGGCGGCATCGCAGCTATGACGTTGCCGCTGGCGCGCGATCTCTCGAGCGTCGGAATCCGCGTGATGGCCATCGCGCCCGGCATCTTCGACACGCCTATGCTAGCGGGCATGCCCGAAGACGTGCGGACAGCGCTGGGCGCCATGGTCCCCTTCCCGAAGCGCCTCGGCAGACCGTCTGAGTACGCGCAACTCGCTCGCGACATCATCGGGAATCCGATGTTGAATGGCGAAGTGATCCGGCTGGATGGTGCGATTCGCCTGGCCCCGAAATAACTTAGTGGCGCACGCACTCTTGCGTGCCGTGTCGAGACTCTTCTCGACACTTGTTTTCAGGGCTGGGGATGTTCACACGAGTGTGAACACAGCACGCAGGAGTGCGTGCGCCACACTTACTTGATCCACACCGTCTTGATGTTCACGAACTCCCGAATCCCGAACGCGCTCAGCTCGCGCCCGTAGCCCGAATTCTTGATACCTCCGAAAGGCAGGCGCGGATCGGACGCCACCATCCCATTGACGAACACCGCGCCGGCCTCGATCTCGTCGACGAAAAGCGCACGTTCCCCCTCGTCGTTGGTCCAGACGCTCGACGCCAGGCCGAAATCGGAATCGTTGGCCACCTCGATCGCTTCCTCGACGCCGCTCACCCGGAACAGCATCGCAACCGGGCCGAAAATCTCCTCGTAGTACACGGGACAGCTCTTGGGAACTTCGCCCAGCGCCGTCGGCTCGTAGAAATTGCCAGGACCGCTTATGCGCTTACCGCCGGTCAGCAACCGCCCGCCGCCCGCCACCGCCCGCTTCACCTGATCGTCCAACTCGCCCACGATCTGTGCCGTCGCAAGTGGACCGACATCGGTTGCGGCAGCCATCGGATCGCCGACCTTCAGCGCCTTCATGCCCTCGATGAACCGCCGCTCGAATTCGGCGTAGATGGAATCGTGCACGATGAACCGTTTGGCCGCGATGCAGGATTGTCCATTGTTGATGCATCGCGCCTTCACGGCCGTCGCCGCTGCTTCCTCGAGATTGGCGCTGGGCATCACGATAAAAGGATCGCTGCCGCCGAGCTCCAGCACCGTTCGCTTAATCTGCTTTCCGCATTGGCTGGCCACTTGCCGTCCAGCAGGCTCGCTACCGGTAAGCGTGGCGGCGGACACCCGGGCGTCGTCGATCACGCGCGCCACTTGGGACGACTCGATGAGCAGCGTCAGAAACTCGCCTTCCGAAAAACCGGCGCGGCATAGGATCTCTTCGATCGCCAACGCGCATTGCGGAACATTGGACGCGTGCTTCAGGAGTCCTCCATTGCCCGCCATCAACGCGGGCGCGGCAAAGCGAAACACCTGCCAGAACGGGAAATTCCAAGGCATCACGGCCAGAACCACGCCCAGCGGTTGGTATGCAATGAAACTCTTGCCGGCGTTGCTCGCCACCGCTTCATCGGCCAGCATGTGCTCGGCGTTCTCCGCGTAGTAACGGCAAGCCCACGCGCACTTCAGCGCTTCGTCACCCGCGGATTTCAATGTCTTGCCCATCTCGAGCGTCATCAGGCGAGCCCAGCGGTCCTTCTCCTTTTCGAGAATCTCCGCAGCCTTGAGCATTTTGGCGGCGCGATCGGCAAACGACGTGCGGCGGTGCGCGCGAAACGCGTCATGCGCCTTTTGGATTTTGGCGTCTACCACCGCGCTCGAATGCGGATCGAAAACGCGGATCAGTTCGCCGGTGGCGGGGTTGGTGGTTGCGATTGGCATACACAATGGTTTTGACACCATTGGGCGAAAAAATCAACACTGGGTCATGAAGAGATTCGGATTGGTACTGCTGGTTACAGCCGTTGCCTGGACGCAGACCGACATTTCGGGCGAGCGCATGCGAGCGCACGTGAAGTTTCTGGCGAGCGATTTGTTGGAGGGGCGCGGCGTGGGAACTCGCGGTGGAGACCTGGCCGCCGAATACATCGCGTCGCAATTCGCGGTGGTTGGCGCCAAGCCGGCTGGTGAAAACGGGACCTATTTCCAAAAGGTGCCGATGGTCGGCGTTACCACCTCGCCCAACGCAACGCTTGCGGCCGTAGGACCCGAAAACAAAACCGTCTCTTTTAAATGGCTGGACGATTATGTCGGCGTAAGCGAATTGCAGCAGCCCGAAGATCAATTCGACGCCGAAGCCATCTTCGTTGGACATGGTATTGTCGCGCCTGAATTTCGCTGGGACGATTTCAAGGGCGTCGACGTGAAGGGCAAAGTGCTGGTGCTGTTCACCAATGAGCCGCCCTCCACCGATCCGAAATTCTTCGGCGGCTCCGCGCTCACGTATTACGGCCGCTGGACCTACAAGTACGAGGAGGCCGCCCGCATCGGCGCGAAGGCCGTGATCATCATCCACACCACGCCCACCGCGGGTTACGGCTACGACGTCGTGCGCAATTCCTGGGGTAAAGAAGATCCACAGTTGAAGCTGCCCCAAGGTCAGGCAGCGCTCGCCTTCGCTGGGTGGGTGACGCAAGACGCGGGCGCAAAGTTGCTGGCGCTTGCTGGCAAGACTGTCGATCAAATGTTGAACGCCGCCAACTCGCGCGACTTCAAGCCGATTCCGTTGGGCATTCACATTCGCGCCAACATCCCGAGCGAGATCCGTCAGATTCAATCCAGCAACGTGATCGCAAAGGTGGAAGGCAGCGATCCCCAGCTTAAGTCGGAAGCCGTGATCTTCACCGCGCATTGGGATCATTTGGGCATTGGTCCGGCGGTGAATGGCGATTCCATTTACAACGGCGCCGTTGATAATGCCACCGGCTGCGCCATGATTATCGAGATGGCGCGTGCCTGGGCCGCGCTGGAGCACAAGCCGAAGCGATCGGCCGTGTTCATGGCGGTAACGGCCGAAGAAGCCGGGCTTCGAGGCTCCGAGTATTATGCCCAGCATCCGGTGATTCCGCTTGCGAAGACAGCGTTGGATCTGAATTTCGACGCGTTTCCTCCATTCGGACGAACCAAAGATATTTCCGTGACTGGCGCGGAGCGGACCACGACGTGGCCCATCGTCGAGGAAGCCGCGCACCGCATGGAACTCACGATCAAGCCCGACGCGCATCCCGAGCAAGGCTCGTATTACCGCTCAGACCATTTCTCGCTGGCGCACGCCGGAGTGCCGTCCTTTTCGATCGACCTGGGCACGGATTATTACGGCAAGCCCGCCGGCTACGGCGACAAAGTCTTTGACGAGTACAACGAGAAGCATTACCATCAGCCGTCGGATGAATATCACGACGATTGGGACTTCGCGGGAATGGAAGAAGCCGCGCGCTTCGGGTTTCTGATCGGAATGACGGTGGCCAATGAGCCGCAAGTTCCGACCTGGCACGCTGGCGACGAGTTTCTGCCCGCGCGCCAAGCCGAGCCGCGACCGTGAGGGAGCGGGCCTTCTCAAGAGGGCTACTTAGCGTCTCTCCAGTTTTCGCCGATCCCCACGTCCACGATCAGCGGCACTTCCAGTTTGTGGACGGTTTCCATCTCGCGCTTCACCATCTTCGAAACCCGCTCGGCTTCGTCCGGTGGCGATTCGAACAGCAGCTCGTCGTGCACCTGCAGCAGCATCCTGGTTTCGAGCTTTTCCCGCCGTAGGATCTCATCAATGCGGATCATCGCCAGCTTGATCAAGTCGGCCGCTGTTCCTTGCAACGGCGTATTCACGGCGGTACGCTCGGCGAAAGATCGCGCGTTGGGATTGCGGCTGTGCATGTCCGGGATGGGACGCTTGCGGCCAAACAGCGTAGGCGCGAAACCACTCTCGCGCACTTCCGCGATGGTCTTTTGGATGAATTTCTTAACGCCCGAGTGCAGCTCGAAATACGTTCGGATGTATTCTTCCGCTTCCTTGCGATCGATTCCGAGCGAAGCCGCCAGGCCAAACGGCGTCTGCCCGTACACGATCCCGAAATTCACCGCCTTGGCGTTTCGCCGCATCTCTGGAGTCACCATCAGCGGAGGCACGCGAAAGACTTCGGCCGCGGTTCGTGTGTGAATGTCTTCGCCGCGGCTGAACGCGTCCAACAAGACCGGGTCGTGCGACATATGCGCCAGCAGCCGCAGCTCGATCTGCGAGTAGTCGGCCACCACCAGTTTCCAACCTTCGCGCGGCACAAACGCGGCGCGAATCTCACGCCCGAGCTCGGTCCGGATCGGAATATTCTGCAAGTTCGGATTTGACGACGACAGCCGACCGGTCGCCGCGCCAGTCTGATTGAAGGTAGTGTGAATGCGGCCGTTGTTCGGATCGATCAAGTCCGGCAATGCGTCGATGTACGTGCCCTTCAGCTTCGAAAGCTGGCGATACTCCAGCACCTTGCGCGCAATCTCGTGCTCCGCCGCTAAACCCTCCAGCACATCGGCCGCGGTGGAAATGGTTTTGCCTTTGCCGTACTTCACCGGCGCCGGCAAATTCAGCTCTTCAAACAGAATCTTGCCGAGCTGCACCGGCGAATTAATGTTGAACGGTTTTCCCGCCAGCTCATAGATTTCTCTCGACAGCCGCTGAATGTCCGTGTCGAGCTCTCCGGAAAGAACGCGGAGCTGCTTCGGATCCACGCGGATGCCGATCCGTTCCATCTGTGCGAGCACGCCTGCCAACGGCAGATCGATCGTCTCGTAAATCTCGCGGAAACCCTGCTGATCGATCTCGGGAACCAGGCGATCGGCCAGCGTCACCGCCAGATCCGCATGTTGCTCGGCAGCCGCCCCTAGCTTGCGATCCAGATAGCGCTCCGCCAACACGCCCGCCGAACAGCCGGCCGGATCGGCGCACAAGAGAAACGCATATAGCATCACGTCATGCCGAAAACCCTTCGCTTCCACGCCGTATTTTGCGAGTTCCAGCGTGACCGCTTTCACGTCGTGCGCGATCTTTGGCCTCTCGGCGTCTTCCAAAATCGATTTCACGGCGTCGATGTAATCCATCGACAATGCCCGAGCGACGCCCGGCTCATACGAAACGCCGAGCATCGTCAACGGCAGCCCGCCGTCCATACTGGATTCAATCGCGAAAGCGAGCGGCTGCGCCGGATCAAGCTGGGCCAAGCTCGCGCCATACGCAACGGCTTCTTCCCGCGATGCGATGCTTGCATAATCGCGTGTGTGAGCATCCTCGGTGGGCCCCACCTCTTTCAGGAGGCTGTAGAACTCCAGCTCCTTATAAACCTTCTTCAGCTCAGCGATGTCAGGTTCCTGCGCCGCCAAGTTCGCCATTTCAAACTCGACCGGCGCCGTGGTATCGATGGTCGCGAGGCGCTTGCTCAGCAAGATCTGCTCGCGATTGTTTTGCAAGCTCTCGCGATACATCTTGCGCTCCACCTCCGCCGCGTGTTCGAGCGCGCCCTCCACCGATCCGAAGCGCTGGATCAAATCGCGCGCGCCTTTGTCGCCGATTCCCGGCGCGCCGGGAATATTGTCGATCGAATCGCCCTTGAGCGCCAGCAGATCGGCAACCTGATGGGGTTTCACTCCCATGAATACCTCGGTGGCAGCCGGATCGTACCATTCGTCTTCCTTCACCGGATTGAACATGTGAACGCGCTCGTCGACCAGCTGCAGCATGTCCTTGTCGCTGGATACGATTACCACGTCGAAGTTCTCGCTGGCCCGCTTCGCCATCGCGCCGATCACGTCGTCGGCTTCAAATCCCGCATACTGCAGCACCGGAATGCGCATGGCTTCGAGCAATCGGCGGATGTAGGGGATCTGCTCGCCCAGATCGGGCGGCATCTCGGTGCGATTGGCCTTGTACTCGGCGTACTGCTCCTCGCGGAACGTCTTGCCGGATTCGAAAATCGCCGCGATGTATTCGGGCTGGTACGCGGCCCTGAGTTTCCGCACCATGTTATGGAAGATGAGCACCGCCTCTGTGGGAATCCCGGTTGTGGTGCGCATGGGCGGCGCGCCACTGCGAGCGCGAGCGTGGTAGGCGCGAAAGATAAAACCGTAGCTATCGATCAGGAAGAGCCTGGGACGATGCTTGGCGCCTTTCCCGGCGGCGGCTGATGGCATCCAGAAACAGGATACGCCAATTTCAGCGGCGCTCCGCGATGGTCATTCTCACTCAACTTTGCGGCTGAGCTTTGGGACGCCCGGAACTCTGATTTCATCGGACTACGTGCCGCACAAGCGGAGCTTACGATATGCGCTACGATCGGCACAAGACAACATGGCCGAAGAAGCCGACGAAGGCGAATACTGGGACCCGAACCACAATCAACTGACCATGGGCGGAGTGACTGTCGCCGAGTGTCCAACCAGGGAGGACGCCTACTTCCTTGTCTACGTTCTAAGAGAGCAAGGGATTAGAAGCGCAGTCTCTTTGCCAGTCGGACCGCTCGATCTTCGGGGTCCACTGGTCAAAGTCGCACCTGACGACGAGCAGCAGGCCAGGTTTGTTTTGAGCCAACCCGTTCCCGCCGGAAAGAGAGAAGCTTACGATTCTGAGCTAGAGGTCGAACCCCCTCCGCTGCCCCGTTGTTTGGTTTGCCACTCACCCGATGTTGTGCTCGATGGAGTCGATGAAGTCAACCACTGGCGGTGCGAAGTGTGCGGCCACAGGTGGACCGATGGCAACGAAGAATGATAACCCGCCATTGAACCCATCACACTCGCGCTTTTTCGGGAGTCGCAAAGAAGACACCTCTTAGGGACACCGGCAAGTACCCAAAACGGAGGGATGGGTACGCATTACGGCGCGTACACCGGCGGCTGGTCCAGGCTACGTGCGGCAAATTCAATCACGGCCTTTACTTGCTCGCAGTCGAGTCCATCAAACCATTCCATGATGTTCGTCGATACTGGCCCCGGCCTCAAGGTTCTCGAAAATGGCCGATACCGGCATCCGAGTTCCCTTAAGAACCCAGGCAGCGCTCAGTTTGCCCGGCACGCTTTCCACGGCGGGGCATTGCGACCAGTCGAGAGTTGCCATGTTCTTACTCTCTTTTCATCGTAGCCTTTACCGGGAGAAAAAGGGCACGCGAAAAAGGGCACGCGCGGAAGATAGCCCCGTAGCTTTCAAATGCCCCGCACCTTTTCCTGCCGATATGGTATCTAGTAGTAGAAAGGAGTGTTCCACGTATGAACACGAAAAATAAACAAAATCAGAAGAATCGGCGGCAACAGAAACAGCAGCCGAAAAAGCAGGGTCAGAACCCGAACATGCTTCAGGATTATCGGAAGCAGCATGAGCAAGAGCACCCCGAGACACGGATGACCCGCTAGCGTATCACCTGGAATCATTCTGTCAGTGAAAGCTCCCTCCTGCGACAACGCACCGGGGGAGCTTTTACGTTTTAATAGCCCAAAAGTCTCCTTGTCTTGACCTGATTCCGACACAACCCCCTCCCCGTACCGTGTCTTTTATGCCACACACCAAACTTTACAAAGCTTTTTGAATCAAATAGCTAGCAGTCAGGGTTAACCCTATGTAAAATGAAAACTCTGGTCAGGCGAGCAGCGTGCGAATCGAGTGTACCCAAGTATTTAGAGGAAGCCGCATTGCGGTTTGAGACAACCGTCCAACGGCCGGTGGAGGCCAAGGGAGTCGGACTTCACAGCGGCGTTCCCGTCTCCATCCGCATACTCCCGGCGCCGCCATCCACGGGAATCGTTTTCCTCCGCACGGATCTCGACAATTTTTCGGTTCCCGCCAGTTGGCGCTACGTCGCGCGCGTCAGCTACGCCACCAGCCTGATGCGTCAGGGCGTCCTGATCTCAACCACCGAGCATTTGCTGAGCGTGTTCTACAGCATGGGCGTGGATAATGCGTTTGTCGAGATCGACAACCTGGAGGTTCCGATTTTGGATGGCAGCGGGAAGCCCTACGTCGATCTGCTCTCCGCCGCAGGCTTGAAATCGTACCGGCGCCGAAAACGTTTTCTTCGCATTCGACGGCCAGTAACCGTGGAGGCGGGCTCGAAGCGTATCACCATCCTGCCGGCCGACCGGTTCCTGCTCACCTGCGATGTCTACTACGATCATCCCCTCATTGGTCATCAATCTCTCGATCTGGAAGTGACGCCCGAACGCTACGCGCAGGAAATCGCGCCGGCCCGAACGTTCGGATTTGCGCACGAGCTGGATCAGATGCGCGATATGGGGCTGATTCGCGGCGCGGCCCTCTCCAACGCCGTCTGTTTCGATCGTCAGACGCGTACAGAATCCCGAAGGATTGCGCTTCCCCGATGAGTGCTGCCGGCACAAGGCCCTGGATTTGATCGGAGACCTGGCTCTCATGGGAAAGCCTTTGCTCGGTCATGTGATCGCCGAACGCGCCGGACATGCGATGCACGCTGCGCTGGTCTCGCGCATCATGTCCGATCCGTCGTTGTATGAGATTCTGAGCTTCGATCAGTTGGCCACCCGCGTCGCCCACGCCCTAGTATCCTAGTTAGCGAGCCGCGACCACAGCGTTACTGAGCCTCGACCGTGAGGGAACGGTTCCCATTTTGATCTTCAACCTCCCGAACCTGTTCACCCTCGCCCGCCTGGTTCTCGCGCCATTCGTCGCATCCGACATCCTGCACGGCAGCTATGGACGGGCGATTATCCTCCTGTTCGCCGCCGGTTTCACGGACGTGATCGACGGGTTTCTCGCGCGCCGTTTCCAAATCTCGACGCGCGTGGGAGCCTACTTCGACCCCATCGCCGACAAGATCCTGCTCAGCGTGATTTACGTTTCGCTGGGCCTCGCCGGCGCCATTCCGTGGTGGATGGTGGCCGTAGTGTTTGGACGCGACGTGCTGATTCTCGCGATGGCCGGTTATGGCCTGCTGTTCACTTCGTTGCGCAAGTTTCCGCCGTCCGTCTGGGGAAAGATCAGCACTTTCCTCCAAATTGGCGCAGCGCTTGTGGTTATGGGCGCGCGCGCCGGCATCCCCTTACCCGTCACGCTGGCGCTCTACTTGATGATCGTTGGAACGGTTGTCAGCGGGCTCCATTACATCTGGCGCGGCATGGGACTGTTGAGAAAGTCGGCTCATTGACGTGCGCTGCCCGCCGGAGTAGTCTGAAAGAGTGCCAGCGCCAATCACGCGATATCGAGTGCCCGGCCACTACTTCTGGGCGGGCTTGGCGGCCCTGGCATGCTGTGGCCTTTCTTTTTGGTTCGCGCTGAGTTGGCCGATCTGTTGGATCGCCACCGGGTTGTTTCTGGCCAGTGCCATCCTGGTGCTCTATCTCGCCTCGCGACCGGCTGTCGAGATCTACGAAGGCCACGTAAAAATCGGAAATCATGCCATCCCCTGGCGTCACATTCGCCGGCTGGATCGAAGCGCCAACATTCCATTGATGGTTCGCCTGACGCTGGCCGACAAAACGCGAATCCTGGTCGTCTATCCCGGCGATCCGAATTCTTCCAGCGGCTTGCTGCGCAGCCTGCGCCGCCATTCGCGCGAAGCTTTAATCGACGGCGTGCCGTACCGGCAATTCTGGGGTGAAGCCGCAGTGAGCGCCATCGCCAAGAAAAAGATGGAGCCGCCGCGCTACCCGCTCTTGCTCCCCGACGATGAAGCCGAAGTGGAGCGCATGTTCCAGAGGCTGAAGTCGGTGGGCCATCTGGATCAGAAGACTTCCTCTGAGGACAAGTAGCTCCCGCTCGGGTCGGCTTCAGCCGGCTCGGAAACCATCGTCTCGCAGCCACCCCTGGCGATGGCTCGCGTTCATTGTTTTTCTCTTGCTGCTGGCGGCGGTTACCAGCCCCTTCTGGCTCACTGCCCTCGGCGGGTACCTGGTGCGCGCCGAACCTCCGGTTCACGCGGACATGATCGTGGTCCTGGCGGGCGACTTCTCCGGCAATCGAATTCTCGCGGCCGGCGATCTGGTGCGGCGCGGGTTCGCGCGCAAAGCTTTAGTTAGCGGCACCTCCGGTGAATATGGACTTCACGAGACTGACCTCGCAATTCCATTCGCGGTTCGCCATGGCTATCCCGAATCCTACTTCATCGCACTTCCCAACGATGCCCACTCCACGAAAACCGAAGCCGACGACGTGCTGGCGGCTCTCGGAAAGTGGCACGCGCACCGCGTCGATATCGTCACCAGCAATTTCCACACCAGGCGGGCGGGCAACATCTATCGCGCCAAGGCCCCCGGCCTTGAAATCCACATGGTGGCTGCCCCCGACGTGTACTTCACGCCGGACGGCTGGTGGAAGAGATCGCGACGCGCGCAAGACTTTTTTGATGGAATGGACGAAGACCGTGACGGCCTGGTTCGGGATCTAATTCGCACATGCGCACCAAAGAGATCGTGAAATCCGTGTGGCCCTATCTCTGGAAGTACCGCCGGGGCATGCTGCTCGGCATGGGATCGCTGTTGATGACCGATCTCACCAAGGCCGCGCTGCCCCTGGCCATCCGCGCCGGCATCGATTCGCTGATGAAGGGCTTTCGACTTTCGCTGGTTTTCGAATTCGCCGCTCTGGTGGTGTTGCTCTCCCTGGTCAGGGGAATTTTTCAGTATTGGATGCGCGTCATCCTCATCGGAATTTCCCGCGACATCGAGTACGATCTGCGTAACGACCTGTTCTCGCATATCGTAACCCTCTCGCAGGATTTCTACGCCAAATACCGCACCGGCGATATCATGGCGCGCGCCACCAACGACCTGAATGCGGTCAGGATGATGCTCGGCCCCGGCATCATGTACTTCACCGAGACGTTCTTCACCGCGCTCTTCCTGATTGGAGTGATGGGATACGTCGACTGGCGGCTGACGCTGTTCTGCCTGATTCCGGCGCCTCTGGTCAGTTTCGCGGTGATTTTTTTCGGCAGGCGCATCCACGATCGCTTCGAAGTCATCCAGGAAATGTTTTCCGACATCAGCAGCCGCGTTCAGGAGAATCTCTCCGGCGTGCGCGTGATCCGCGCCTATGCCCAGGAGAACGCCGAGATCCGGAAGTTCGAGCTGCTCAATCAGGATTATGTCGCGCAGAACATCCGTCTCGCCCGACTCTCCGCGTTTTTCATGCCGCTGCTGCAGGCCCTCATCGGCATAGGATTCCTGACCGTGCTACTGGCCGGCGGCTATCAGTTGCTGGCGCATCGCATTTCGCTCGGCAGCTTCGTGATGTTCAACACCTATATGGGGATACTGATCTGGCCCATGATCGCCCTCGGCTGGGTGGTGAACCTGATGCAGCGCGGCACGGCGTCATGGAGCCGGATCATGGAGCTGATGCACGAGAAGCCAAGCATCCAGCGCCGCAATTCCTCGTCTCCCTTCTCTCCCTCGTATTCCGTTCTCGGCGCTCTTCGTTTCGAAGGCGTCGAGATGAAGTATCCCGCGGGCTACGCGCTGAAGGACATCACACTCAAAATTCCGGCCGGCGCCACGGTCGCGATCGTTGGCCATACTGGCAGCGGCAAGAGCACGCTGGTGAGTCTGATTCCGCGCTTGATGGATCCCACGCGGGGCTCGGTCTTTCTCGATGGCGTCGACCTGCGCGATCTCGATCCGGAATGGTTGCGCCGCCAAATTGGATTCGTGCCCCAGGAAACGTTCCTGTTCAGCGCCACGCTCGCCGAAAATATCGCTTGGGGCGTCGACCACGCTACCACGGACGAAATTGCGCGCGCGGCCGAACTCGCCGGGCTAGCGCCCGACATCGCCAGTTTCCCGGACGGATACGGCACTGTCATCGGTGAGCGCGGCATCACGCTATCGGGCGGTCAAAAGCAGCGCGTCGCCATCGCGCGGGCCGTCTTGCGCAACCCGAAGATTCTCATTCTCGACGACGCTCTCGCCAGCGTCGATACGCTCACCGAAGAGCGCATCCTCACCGGTCTCGCCGGCGTGATGCGCGGCCGCACCACCATCCTCATCTCGCACCGCGTTTCCACGGTGCAGAATGCCAGCCAGATTTTCGTCATCGAGCACGGTGAAGTCGCCGAGCAGGGTACCCACGCCCAACTGATCCAGAGCGGCGGCTACTACGCGGACCTCTATCAGAAGCAGTTGCTCGAAGAAGAGCTCGAAGCCATCTGACCTATTTAATCGCCACCGCATTTGGCGGCGATGCGATTCCGCCTTCGACATTCAACGGCGCCGATACCAACATAAATTCATACCGCCCGTCTCGCGAGCAATCTTCGGCCAGTGGCGCAAGTACGAATAGCTCTCCCAGCGGCAGTCCCAGGAGCGGCAGCGCACGATAGTGCAGAATGCCTTCATCGGTGAAGTCGGACGGAAATGCTTCGACCGATGGGCAATCCGTTCCGATCGCGGCCACCCGATTGTTCCACAGCCACGCGACCATTTCGCGACTCGCCTCGATGCCGGCCGAACGCATCTTGTCCATGGGCGCAATCGCGCGCTTCTCCTCGGCACTCAGCTTTTCATACGACTCCATCCAGCCCGTGCGAACCAGCAGGATCGTGCCGGGCTTCAGCGAACTTCCCTGATGCTCGATCGCTGCTTTTAATTCCTCGAGCGTATAAACATCGCGATCCAGCGCATTCACCGGCCGTCCCTTCGCCTTGCGAAATCCAAACGCGTCGACCAGCAACCCGCGCCCCACGAACTTGTTCGCCCAATGATGAATGCCCAGCTTGGCGTTCCCGCCTCTCACTTCGTCGATGGTCACATTGCCATAAAAACGCTCATGCCGGACGTGCCCGACGTGCCCCAGCCCGTCCCACTGGCTGCTTTCCTGCGTGTTGAAATGCACGATGTCGTCGTTGGCCATGGGCGCCAAGGGGACCACGCTGTGTTCCGGGGCGGGGCGTCCAAACAGGGGCGGCTTCGCAAATCCCATACGGGTGTCCAGTCGAAACACTTTGCCCGATTTCACGAGGCCCGCCGCCTCCACCACTCCCTCGGCAGTGAGAAAGTTGAGGCACCCGAACGGGTCATTGTCTCCAAACACACCCCACGAACAATCTGCAGGCAAGTCTTTCCGTATCGGCAATTCTTCAAACGTTGGGATCTTCTTCAGGTCTATGCTCATGCTGAGCCAGTATATGCCAGCCAACACCAACCACCAACAACCAGTCACCAACAACCACTCCCCACCGCAGGTGCTAGCCTAGTACTAGAGGGCTCTCCGCTTCCATGGACACCGACAGCCTCGGCGGCTTCCGCGGCGTCAATCTGACTAAGAAGTTCCGCTCCGGCGGATCCGATTTGGTCGTGTTTCAAGACCTTAGCTTCGAGATCGCACCCGGCGAGCGCCTGGCCCTCATCGGCGAATCCGGCGCCGGCAAGAGTACTCTCATGTACTTACTGGGAGGTCTGGACAGGCCTTCCAACGGTACGATATACTTCGGACACCAGGACATTTCCAGTTTCTCGGATACCGAGCTCGCGGAGTTTCGAAACCGGGAGATTGGTTTCGTTTGGCAGAATCACTCACTGCTGCCGGAATTTACGGCGCTTGAAAACGTGATGATGCCATTGCTGATACGAGGGGCCCGCACCCAGGATGCGGAGCCCGCTTCGCTTGCGAGGTTGGATGAAGTCGGGTTACGAAACCGTGCGTCACATCGCGCGGGAGAATTATCGGGAGGCGAGCAGCAGCGCGTTGCAGTTGCTAGAGCCTTGGCCGGTAACCCCTCGGTCCTGCTCGCCGACGAGCCTACCGGGAATCTGGACTTCCGGACGGGTGAAATGATCATTTCCCTGCTTCAAGATCTGCACCGCTCTCATAAGCTCACCTCCATCTACGTCACGCACAACCTCTCATTCGCGACCCGATGCGACCGGATTCTGCAGTTGGACAAAGGCGATCTGACTCATTGGTCTGGAGCCCAGCAGCCTGGAGAAATTGTTCCTGCTCTGTCGGCAGTGACTGGAACATCCGATAATGTGGAAGGACGGCGGTAATCATGTTTGAACGTTATACCGAGAAGGCGCGCCGAGTAATCTTCTTTGCAAGATACGAAGCCAGCCAGTTTGGAAGTCCCTACATCGAGACTGAGCATTTGTTGCTTGGCCTCCTGAGGGAGGATAAAGCCTTAGCGAATCGTTTCCTGCGGTCCCATGCCGCCATCGAATCCATTCGCAAGCAGATTGAAGCGCACACTACTATTCGGGAAAAGGTATCCACGTCCGTGGATCTGCCTCTTAGCCACGAGTGCAAGCGTGTGCTGGCATACGGCGCCGAAGAAGCCGAGCGCTTGAATCACAAGCACATCGGCACCGAGCATCTGTTGCTGGGATTACTGCGCGAAGAAAAGTGCTTTGCCGCCGAGATCCTGCACGAGCGCGGTCTGCGCCTTTCGCAAGTGCGCGAAGAAATCCAACGATCTTCGTCGGAACGCGTCGCCTCCAACAAGCCCAAAGAAAGCTCGTTGCTGGCCGAGTTCAGCCGCGATCTGACCCAGGCAGCCATGGACGGATCGCTCGATCCGCTGATCGGCCGCGACTATGAGCTGGAGCGCGTGGTACAGATTCTATGCCGCCGCACCAAGAACAACCCGGTGCTGATCGGGGAACCTGGCGTCGGCAAGACTGCCATCGTGGAAGGCCTCGCCCAGAAGATCGCCGATGGCGATGTTCCATCGTTCCTCGCCGACAAGCGCATCCTCGCTCTCGACCTTTCGCTCATCGTGGCCGGCACCAAGTATCGCGGCCAATTCGAAGAGCGGTTGAAAACCATCATGAAGGAGTTGATGGAGAATCAAAACGCCATCATCTTCATCGATGAGTTGCACACCCTGGTGGGCGCGGGATCTGCCGAAGGCTCGCTTGACGCCGCCAACATCCTGAAACCGGCCCTTTCGCGCGGGGAAATCCAGTGCATCGGCGCCACCACGCCCGGCGAATACCGCAAGTCCATCGAGAAGGACCGCTCGCTCGAGCGCCGTTTCCAGGCCGTTAAGGTGCCGCCGCCCAACGAATCGGACGCCATCCGTATTCTGTTCGGCATCAAGGAACGCTACGAGAAATTTCACGCCGTCGCTTATACCGACGAAGCGATCGAGTCGGCCGTGCATGCCTCCACGCGCTTTATTCCGGACCGTTTTCTGCCGGATAAGGCCATCGATTTGATCGACGAAGCCGGCGCTCGCGTGAAACTGCGCCAAACCACGCTGCCGGGTGAAGTCGCCGATATTCAGAAGCGCATCAAGTTCATCGTGCATCGCATGGAAAACGCCATCGCGAATCACGAGTTTGAGAAAGCTCGATTCTACTCCGACGAGGAGCGCAAGGAGCGCGAGAACCTGCGCCAGCTGCGCGAAAAGTACAACTTGGACGATACCTCCACCGGCGTCGTCACCAAAGACGACATCGAAGACGTGGTCGCCCGTTGGACCGGCGTCCCGATGACCGCCATTCGAGAGGAAGAAGTTTCCAAGCTCATTCGCATCGAAGAGGAGCTGCACAAACGCGTCATCAGCCAGGAGAAAGCCATCTCCGCGCTGGCGCGCGCCATCCGCCGTTCCCGCGCGGGTCTGAAGTCACCCAAACGTCCGGCTGGATCGTTCCTGTTCCTGGGACCCACGGGCGTCGGCAAAACCGAAGTCGCCCGCGCCTTGGCCGAATTCTTGTTCGGCAGCGAAAAATCTCTCATCCGCTTCGACATGTCCGAGTTTATGGAAAAGCACTCGGTCTCGAAGCTCATCGGCTCACCTCCCGGCTACGTGGGATATGAGGAAGGCGGCCAGCTCACCGAGCGCGTGAAGCGCGCGCCGTATTCCATCATCCTCTTGGATGAAATCGAGAAGGCGCACCCGGATGTTTACAACATCCTGCTCCAGGTTTTCGAGGATGGACAGCTTACAGACGGCCTTGGAAACACGGTCGATTTCAAGAACACCATCATCATCATGACCTCCAACCTGGGCGCGCGTTTCCTCGACAAGAAATCGCAGATCGGATTTTCCGCGCCGTCGCTCAGCGGAGTTCCAACCAAGGTGGAAGACCAGGTGATGGCCGAAGTGAAGAAGGCCTTCAATCCGGAATTCTTGAACCGGCTGGACGAAGTGATCCTGTTCACCTCGCTCAACGATGAAGATCTGTTGAAGATCATCAATCTGTTGGTGGAACAGATCAATATCAATCTGGTCGCCAAGCAGATCAAGATCCGCGTCAACGAAGACGCTGCGCGATACATTCTGGAGAAGACGCTGGTGGACCGCAGCTACGGCGCGCGGCCCCTGCGCCGAGCCCTCCAGAAGTTCATCGAGGACCCGTTGTCGGAGGCCTTGATCCAAGGTACGCTGCCGCGGCCTTCGGAGCTGGAAGTTTACCTGGGCGATTCCGGCATCTTCTGCCGGCCCGTCGCAGGCGAACCCGCTGGCGAACTTCAGGAACAACCGGTGGGCGCTCCCGCCGACGAGCCGAACACGGCAACTCCAGCTCCCGGCATTTCGCTATACCCGTTCTAGTTCGTGCCTGTACAATCGTACAGATGAAAATTTACGAGGTACAAAAAGGCGCCACCAGCCTGGATGGCTTGGTGCAAGCTGAGCGCCCTGATCCGCAGCCTGGACCGCGCGACATCGTCATTCGCGTCCGCGCCACGTCGCTGAATTATCGCGATCAAATGATCGTCACTGGCAACTACTTCGGTGGTCCGGTGAGCCGCAATACCATCCCTATGTCCGACGGAGCAGGCGAAGTGGGCGCAGTCGGCGCAGGAGTCACGCGATTCAAAATCGGCGATCGCGTTGCCGGAGCTTTCTTCCAGGGCTGGATCTCCGGACCCATGGTCGAGCGTTTTCCGGCGTTGGGCAATCCGCTGGATGGAACCCTAGCCGAGCATATCGTGCTGCACGAAGACGGCGTCGTGGGCATCCCTTCCAGCATTTCTTTTGAACAGGCCGCTACGTTGCCGTGCGCCGGCGTCACCGCCTGGAACGCTCTCATGGTGTCGGGCAAGCCCCTCAAACCGGGCGATACCGTGCTTTGCCTCGGAACCGGCGGAGTTTCCATGGCCGCTTTGCAGTTCGCCAAAGCCGCCGGCGCACGTGTCATCGTTACCTCGTCAAGCGATGAGAAGATCAAACGGGCCGGGATTCTGGGCGCTTCCCATGGAGTCAACTACAAACGTTTCCCGGATTGGGAGAAAGAAGTGCTTCGACTGACAGACGGCCGAGGCGCTGACGTCATCATTGAAAACGGGGGCGCCGGTTCTCTCAACCGATCCTTCGAAGCTACCGCTTTCGGCGGAAAAGTGGCGCTCATCGGTTTCCTGGCCGGCAGCGCTAAGGGCGACATCAATCCGGCCATCCTCATGATGAAGAGTGGCGCCATGATTGGCATCGGTGTCGGCAGCCGCGCCATGTTCGAAGATATGAACCGCGCGATCGAAGTCAACAAGATCAAGCCGCTCGTCGACAAGGTGTTTCCTTTCGACAAAGCTGTCGACGCGTACCGTTGTCAGGCCGCCGGAGATTTCGTCGGCAAGGTCGTGATCACCATTTGACGGCTGAACTGATCGCGACCTGCTCATTAGGCGCTTGGCTGTATCTTCTTACCGGACGCGGTGGATTCTGGCGGGTAAAAGCTCCGCCCGTGACGTCGCGCGTTGGGATTGACAAGAGCGTTTGCGTCATCATCCCGGCGCGCAACGAAGAGGCTGTTGTCGGCGCGGCCATAAAATCGCTTCGGCCCTTGCACGTGATTCTAGTGGATGACCATAGCTCGGATCGAACGGCTGCGGTAGCCGCGGAAGCGGGTGCCTCAGTGATTCAAGCCAGTCCGCTTCCTCCAGGCTGGTCCGGCAAGCTCTGGGCCATTTCCGAAGGCTTGAAACACGCGGCGGTGCTCGCGCCCGACTATCTGTTATTCACCGACGCTGACATCGTTCACGCACCCGGCAATGTTGCCGGCCTGGTCGCCCGCGCCGAAGCAGGTGGACTCGATCTTGTTTCATTGATGGTCAAGCTGCGCTGCAGTTCGTTCGCCGAAACGCTGCTGATCGCGGCATTCGTCTTTTTCTTCTTCATGCTTTATCCGCCTGCCTGGGTTGCGCGGCGCGATCGCAGCACCGCAGCCGCGGCCGGCGGTTGTATCTTAATCCGGCCATCAACCCTTAACCGCATTGGCGGCATCGCGGCCATTCGCGGCGAGATCATTGACGATTGCGCTCTCGCGCGCGCCGTCAAGCGCACCGGCGGCCGCGTCTGGCTCGGCGTTACCGAAGACACGCGAAGCATTCGCGATTACAAAACATTCGCCGAAATTCGCGGCATGATTTCTCGAACGGCCTTCGCGCAACTGCACCATTCCGTATGGTTGCTGGCCGGAACCATTGTGGGGATGGCCGTCATCTATCTCGCCCCGCCGTTGCTGATCTTCACTCACAACCCGATGGCTGCGACCTTCGGACTGGCCACCTGGATCTTGATGACCATCGCATACGCGCCGGCATTGCGCTTCTACGGACGCTCCGTCGCTTGGGCGCCCGTGCTTCCGTTGATCGCGTTATTCTACATGTCGGCTACTATCGAATCAGCCATCTCTTACTGGACCGGCCGCGGCGGGTCTTGGAAGGGAAGAATTCAAGATGAACGATAATCAAAATCTCGCAACCATCGCGCGCAACCATGGAATCGGAAGCCTGTCCCGGCATATTTTCCTTTGCGCCGATCAAACCAAACCCAAATGCGCCGAGCGCGAAGTCTCCAACGCTTCTTGGGATTATTTGAAAAGGCGCCTGGCCGAATGCGGACTGATGCAAGGCCCAGGCTGCGTCTACCGCACCAAGGCGAATTGTCTGCGCATCTGCGAGCGCGGCCCTATCGCGTTGGTTTACCCCGATGGTGTTTGGTATCACTCGGCGACGCCTGAAGTTCTGGAACGCATCATCCAAGAACATCTCATTGGCGGAAAGCCAGTGGAGGAATTCGTGATCGCGGTGGACTCGCTTAATGCTCTAGCTTATAGATCGTCAGACCGCTGAGCAGCTTCGGATAAAAGTCGGTGGATTTCTGAGGCATCACGCCGCCTGAAAAAGCCACGCCAGCCACCTGATCGATGGTCGCGGGCTCGAGCAGAAATGCGATCTGCGCGCCTTCGCGAACCTTTTCGACAGCGGCGTCCAAACCTCGCACGTATTCGATATGCTTTTGTTCCCGCACGGCTTCTTCGCTGATACCGAGCACTCCGCCGAGGAGCTCTTCATGCAAAACCCGCACGTCTAATTCGCCGGGTTTGCGATCGCGCTCGTACAGGTACGTCTGGCCGGATTCTAACGCCAGACCGATGCGAATCTTGTCCGGCGCTGGGCTCTGAAAAATCCGCTTCAACTCTTCGATGTTCGCCAAACGGCGCGCCTGAACCGCGTTAGCAAATCGCAGCGGCTTAAAGTCCGCCATCCCGCGCAGCACGCGATGTGTCGCCAGTATCTCGAGTCCTGGCGAATTTGTGTTGACGAAAGTCATCATCACTTTTTCAGCGTCCTTCAAGCCGCGATCCTCGCGGTGAAAGGCCAGCGCGGTCTCGTAACGATGATGGCCGTCGGCGATCAGCAGCTTCTTGTCCTGCATCAACGCTTGGATATGCGCGATTGCCGCGGGATCGGAGATTTTCCAAAGCCGGTGGAGCACGCCGTCTTCATCCTCCACCGTCGTGATTGGTGTGCCTGCAGCCGTCTGATCCAGGATCTTGTCGATCGCCAACTCGGGATCCGGATACAGCATGAAAATCTGGCCGAAATGCGCGCGCGTATGCCGCAGCAATTCCAACCGGTCTTTCTTCGGACCTGAAAGCGTCTGCTCGTGGCGGTGTACCACCCCGGCCGAATAGTCCTCTACAGCGCCCAAGCCAATGAAGCCCTTGCGCTCGCGCGTCTCTCCCGTATCGGGAACTGTGAACTTCTGAAAATACGCGTAGAGGCCGGGCTCGGCGTCGCGCTGGAGGACGCCGGCTTCAATCCAATCCCGCAACAGGCCGGCAGCGCGCGTGTACACGTTATCGGCGTCAGTGTCGGTTTGGAACCGCTCGCCCAAAATCAAACGGACCAGATTATAAGGACTCAGCGAAAGATAGCGCGCTTGCATCTCAGGCGAGATCTTGTCGTAAGGCTGCGTCACCAGATTTTCCGCGCTGCCGGCCTGCGCGCTATAGCGGTACGGTTGGAAAGGAAAGATGCGTGCCAAGGGATCAGGATAGCGCGGATCTCTTGCGGACGACGTAATTCGAGCAACATAGTACAAAAGTCCTATCCGGCCTAACCTGCGGGACATAGTGTCTCATCGCCTGACAACTTGTCGGAGGGCAACGTGTCCCACGCACCCATATCCTCAACATTCTTAATGCACTTTGTTTGGACTGCCAACTGCCTTTGCAAGGGCGGAGGTTGTTCCCGATCATGCACAGTTTCGTTCGAGTCGCACTGTTAGCGCTGGCCGGTTCGCTGGCTTTCGCGGGTCCCAAGGTCGCCTCGGACATGCCGGCCTCCACACCAAATGGGATGGTGGAAGTGATCGTTCAATACCGTCCAGTTGCGGGTCGCAATGTTGCGGAGGAGCTACGCAGCGTAGGCCGAATTCATCGCAGCTTCCGCAGCATTTCCGCCGTTCACATGACGGTGCCGCTTTCCGAGATCAAGAGCCTGGAAGCCAATCCGTTGGTTGCTTATATATCGCCGAATCGGAAAACAGTGGGCTTTCTGGACATCACCACCCAGACCGTATTTGCGAACCAAGTGTGGCAGTCGGGCTGGACCGGCGCTGGCGTTGGCGTGGCGGTGATCGACAGCGGCGTGGCACTCAAGAAAGACCTTCAGTCGGCGAACGGCCGGCAATCCCGTGTAGTGTTCAGCGAAAGCTTCGTGCCCGGGGAAGGTGCTGGGGATGCATATGGGCACGGAACGCACGTGGCGGGCATTGTGGCAGCCAACGGAGCGGAATCCACCGGTGCGAATTTCACCCAAACGTTCAAAGGCGTGGCGCCGGCTGCGAACATCATCAATCTGCGAGTGCTGGATGCCAACGGCAGCGGCACAGAATCGCAAGTGCTCGCGGCCATCGATGAAGCGATCGCGCTCAAGGACACCTACAACATTCGCGTGATGAATCTTTCGCTAGGACATCCGGTATACGAGAGCTTCAAGCTTGATCCGCTGTGCCAGGCCGTAGAGGCCGCGTGGAAAGCGGGGATTACCGTCGTGGCGGCCGCCGGCAATGGTGGACGCGACAACAGCATGGGGACCGAAGGCTACGCCACCATCAACTCGCCGGGGAACGACCCATACGTGATTACGGTCGGCGCCATGAACGCTAAGGACACGCCCTGGCGAAACGATGATGTCATGACCAGCTATAGCTCGAAAGGTCCGACGCTATTGGATCATGTTGTGAAACCGGACCTGGTGGCGCCCGGCAACAATGTTGTGTCGTTGCTGGCGTCGCCTAACTGCACGCTGGCTACCCAGGATCCGCAAACGCTGATCGCGATGTCGACCTACGAGAAGGGCGGCCAGGGCATCTCCAGCGACTACTTCATGCTGAACGGAACCAGCATGGCTACGCCGGTGGTGAGCGGCGCAGCGGCCTTGATGCTGCAGGAGGATCCCAGCCTCACGCCGGATACGGTGAAGGCGCGCTTGATGAAGACCGCCAGCAAGAATTTTGCGCGCTACTCGGTCGCGACCGACGTGGGCGGCACAGGAACATACACCACGCAGCAGGACATCTTCGCCGTCGGCGCGGGTTATCTCAATATCGAAAGCGCGATAACGAATACCGATCCGGTTAACTTCCAGGCTCTTTCGCCGGTGGCGCAATACAATGCACAAACTCAAACCGTGACTCTGGTATCGGCCAACGCGCTCATTTGGGGCAGCACGGCGACGCAAGCGAGCGCCATCATTTGGGGCGACACCACGGTCTGGGGTGACAACACAGTGTGGGGTGACAAGACGGTTTGGGGCGACAGCCCGTTTGGGGCGACAGCACTGTCTGGGGCGACAACGACGGTGTGGGGCGACAGCACGTCTGGGGCGACAATACGGTGTGGGGCGATGTTCTCTTCAACGGCGATAAATAGCCGGAAGCGTGCAAACAGCTACTTTAGGCCCTGCGCCAGATATAGAGTTGAAATGTCCCGTTGGAAAGAATAAGCGTAGGAATTGCCATCCGGCGTCATCACCACTTGGGCGATTTGGACGCCCACGGAATCGGGTGTTTTCAGCTCCTTCCAAAGCTCGCGGCGTCCAGTAGCCACATCCAGACGGTCGATCTCTAAAGACGCGGGAGTCGTCCAATTTCCTTAGGAACAGGAAGCGACTGTCTCCGCTCCAGCGGATTACAGATTCGCCGGGTTGAAGATTCGCGATCGGCTTGGGGGCGCCACCTTGGATCGGGAACAGACTCAATTTGCCGCCGGCGACCACGGTTGCGTACTTTTGGTCTGGAGAAACGCGGCTCGCAATTATTCCTTCAGGAGTGAGCGGTACGCGGCTTTCCCCCATTCAGGTCCTGAATGAACGTTCTCGGAGGACGATTGGGCTCGCTTCCTTCGAATAGAATCCTCTGGCCGTCGGGGAACCATTCCACGCGCTCATAGTGCATTCCAGAAGCTCCAATCGTTCGCGCTACTCCGGCTCCAGTCGGCAGCAGAGTCAAGGTATGTACGCGGGCCATCGCTCACGATACAGGCCACCCACTTTCCGTCCGGCGACAGCGCGGGGCGGTTGCCGTCGCCCAGGCGAACGGCCGGCGAACCATCTGTCTTTCGCAGGTAGATCGCAGGGTTGCGGGACTGGCCGTACGTGAGCTCTACAAATAGGATTGGTTTGTCCGTCAGCCGAGATGTCGTAGATTCGCGATGCATCGAACCATGAAAGGTCGCGCTCCTGTGTGGCTCCCGGGCGCAAGCGCCAAGATTCCGATTCGCGAATCCTCAACCGCTGCCAGCGCGCGCCCAGCGCGAGTGGTGTCGAGTAGCGACATTCTCACGGGCGCTTCGAGCACGATTCGGTCATCCCCATTCAACTTCACGGCGTGCAAAGCCGGCTCACCGCCGGTCTTGGTGCCGGAATACCAGACTTCATCTCCTTTCGGCGACCAGCTCAGCCCGTTTTCACCCCTCCATCCGCGCGAGAGGACACGTTTCTTGCCATGGGTATCCAGCACGGTGACCGCGAAATCTCGCGACGGCGTTGTCGTATTCGAAAAACGCGAGCAAATCTCCTTTGGGGGACACGCGCAAGCTTAGACGGCGGCCGGCCATCACTCTCATTTAGCACCGTTCCGATGGGATATTCGATTCTGATTGCGACCACCAACAATGTGCGATACTGCCAGACTCGACGCCGTCCGGCGACCAATCCGCATCGTTGACGTTTTCCAGAATCTCTCGCGGCGCTCCACCGGATAGCGGTACACGAGCGAGCGTTCCGGACGCGTCTCGTCGCGGACTGCCGAGCAGGATTGCCATTTCGCCGGACGAACTGATGGAAAGAATCCTCGCATCGGGAAGATCAAGCGGACGAGATTCGCTTCTGCCCGGCTGCATGGAGAAGATTCTCGGTTGGGTCCGTCGCCCATTGAGCACTGAAGAGCACCGTCCCATCCGGCGCGAATCTGGCCTCGGCAACGTTGCCGCGCCGGAAGGTCAGGCGTTGGAAAGCTAGGCTCCGGCGAACGCAGAGCCCGCCCTCCGATGAGCGCCCCGCCCGCCAACGCCAGAAGGATCAGCGCGGCCCACGCCCACGGCCGCAAACCCACTCGGCTCTTGCGCACTTGCCGCGCAGCGTCCTGTTTTCCGGATTCGAAGTCCTCCAGGGCATCCTCGATGGCGATCTTCAGGTCCGCGGTGCGTTGCCAGCGCCGTCGTGGATCCTTTCGCAGGCATCGCTCGATGATCCGTTCCACTTCGCGCGGAACCTGATCGCGTGCCTCGTTGACGGGCGCAGGATCTTTTTGAAGAACCGAAGCGAGCGTCGAAAGCTGGGAACCGCCGTTGAAGGCGCGCCGGCCGGTGATCATTTCGTACAGCACCGCGCCGAAGGAGAAGATATCGGAGCGTTCATCGACGTTTTTGCGCCTCGGCCTGTTCCGGCGACATGTAAGCCGCTGTCCCGGTAATGGTGCCCGCTTCCGATTGAAAGTGAACGCTCTCAGTGACAGCCCGCACGTCCGCTTCCTTGGGCTCGATCAGCTTCGCGAGCCCGAAGTCCAGGATCTTGATCTCGCCCTGTTCGTTGACGATGATGTTGGCGGGTTTTAAGTCGCGGTGAATGATGCCGGCGCCGTGCGCGGCCGCGAGGCCATCCGCGATTTGCCGGGCGTAGCGGAGCGCTTCGCCCAGCCGAAGGCCCTTGCGGCCGATCAGCTTGTCAAGCGTCTTGCCATTGACATACTCCATGGCGACAAAGTCCACCGGATTTCCGTCCGCCGCGGCAGTGTCGACGTCGTAAATGGTGACGATGTTGCGATGGTTCAGGGACGACGCCAACTTCGCTTCTTGTACGAAACGCGCCCTTCGCTCAGCATTGCCGACTGCCCCCGCGGGCAGAACCTTGATGGCGACTTCGCGCCCCAGCCGGGGATCGAAGGCCAGGTACACCTCGCCCATTCCCCCGTTACCAAGAGGCGCGCGGATCACGAAAGGGCCGAGATGTTCTCCGGTGGTAATGCGCATAGTTTATCTCGCGGCGGCTTCCGCGAAGACTGACGCAAAAAACTCGCGCGACGAAGGCGCGGCGCCGATGTGAACGGTGTCGCCGGTGACCTGAATGAAGCCCAGATAGCCGCCCCAGCCCATATCATCCAAAGTGAAGTTCAGGCATTCGCGCTCGCCGCGCGGCAGGTTGGAACGGTCGATATCGAAGACCTGGCCGGTGGAATGGTCCGGGAACTCGGGGTCCACCAGAAGCGTGCCGGCTTCAGCTGGGCGCTCGGCGGTGCTGACGAGCTCGGCCACTTGCAGAGGAACGAAGCGCTCTCCGCGCGGCTTCAGCACGTCGAACAGGCGATGCGTTTCGAAGGCCACGTAGAGAAGAGTGCCGATGGCGGCGGGCGAATCCTGGAGGTAGAGCTCGCGTTCAGGGCCGCCGATCTCCGGCGCCACGAACCCGAAGAACTGGGGATCGTCCAGAACTCGGGCGAGACCTTTGCCGGAGGCGAGCCTCAAATCGTCCGCGGAGCGATAGAAAATATCCAGCGACTTGAGCCAGATCATCAAGCGGTCGCCCGCGCGGCGTTGGGGGTGGATGGGATTCTGGTAATCGTCGACCAATTCACGAAAGGCCGCGGGATCGCTTTGGTAGAGGGCCAGCAACTGTTCGGCGCGCTTCACGCGAAACCAATAGGTGGGCGAATAGTCGCGCTGCATTTCACGCTCGAGCGCATGATAGAGATCGCTATTTCGAGCGGGACTGGCGGCGAAGAACATTTCGGCCACGGCGGGCTGTGGATGATGCACAGCGGCTAGCGTGAGCGGCAACAAATCGGAGACGCAGCCTTCGCCGCAATGATACGCGAAGATGGCCCAATCGCGGCCACCGAATTTAGTTTCCAGGCGCGCCAGATAACGAGCGGCGGCGGGCGCGGCTTGATCGGGATTCAAGCGGTCGTCGCGAATCGTGACCGTGTAGGGGGTCCTGCGCCGCACGGTGCGATAGACAGGCTTGCCGGATTTGCGCCGGACGAGCTGGCGGGAGGTGACCATTTTGAACCGCGTGACGCGTACGATGCGTAGTCCAGCGGCGCGGGCAGTGGCTTCCGAGAATTGCATGAGGCCGCGGGGACCTGCGGGACTGGTTGCTTGCGTGTCGCCCCCGCTTTCCAGATACGCGATCGCTTCCAGAAGCGATGCCGGCCAACCGCTATCAGCCTCGGCGCGGCGGAAGATGGGGGACAAGCGCGGGCCAGTGATTCTTTCGGCGCCGGCGGCTGCATTCGGTTCGCGCATGATGGTGAAGGTTTGGGATTGAATCATGCGATCGGTGCGAGCGTCGAGAAGCTCCGGCGTCAATGCGGCGCGGCCTGCTCCGATGCCTGGAAGCTGGTGCCCTGGGGTGAAGTATTCGAAAGCGGCGAACATCACACTCGCCGAACAGAGAGCCAAGAAGGCAATCCAATAGCGGAGAGTCTGCACGTTGATCCATTTTAGAACATGCTCCGTCGGGAATGTTGTACGAAGATAAGAAATCGGATGGTTTAGTGAAAGCCGGGCTTCGCGTGCGCGGGGTTCCAATCGACCTTCATGGGCCGCGGCTTAGCGCCTTCTAACGCAAATGCTACCTCGCCTCCCTTGACAATTTGAGAGACGGGGCCGACGAAGAGATTTCCATTCTGTAACGTGACTGGCCGTAGCGAGGTTGCGAAAACGAGGGGCACGGCCGAGCTCAGCGTCACCTGAGAATTACTATTCAAACAGGCTTGCAGACTTGCTGTCGGCGCGGCGTTGGTTCCTGTGCCGCCGATCGCGCCTGTAGTACCAGCCCCACTCAGGCAACTTGGGAGCTTGGTTCCAAATGCCCCGGCAATATCAGTGTTGCCGGAACTGGAAATGGAAATGCTCGCGGTACTCATCGCAGTATCTACAATATAAACGCTGTATTTCATCGATATCCAGGTCTTAACAATGTTTGCTACGGCTTGATTAGCAACGACGACATTGGGGTCAATGGTTTGCGCTGAGGCATTGATTTGATCCACGGTTAGCTGGCTCTTGCGATTAATCGATAGGCCGCCGCTGGCAATGGTGGCAATCGAGCTTAGAAGTGCCTGAAGACTGAACGAGCGGCTACCAGTAGATCCGAAAAAACTAGCGGAGGAAGGGCTGGATGGAAAAGTCACGCCAGATGGCAGGCCGTTATAGGAGGCGTGCTTGTTGTCGGCGACGACGAACCCGCCTGCGACAACGCCACTGCTGGCGGGATCGAGGAGGTTGTAGTCCATGCTGTTCAGTTGGTTTTGCAATAACTTTACCGGGTTATCCGCTGAAGCAACGAGGCAGGAGCCAACAACAAGGCTGCCTAGGGTCAGGAAACGAAAGTGTTGAGTCAAAGGTACGTTCCTCGGGTGCGGTTTAGTATACACCAGGCCGCCACGCTTTAATTCACAATTAGTACGGCCAATCGAGGATATTACGTTGGATAATGGGCCAAACGCGAGTGCGGGGATCGATCAAATCGAAGTGACTGGCGCCGTCGAGCGGAATTAGCTTGGCGTTTCCCGAAGCCTTTGCGAATCGCTGGCTCATATCGAAAGGGACCACTTTGTCGGCGGTGCCGTGCAGCAAACGTTGCGGCACAGAGATGGGCAATAGCTCCACGGGAGAAGCCGCGGCGTAGCGTTGTGGAACCTGGTCCGGCGATCCGCCGAGAAGTTGTCCGACCACACCGCCATCCAACTGCAGCGCCCAAGCGCGCCGCAAATCGGAAATTGCAGCCAGCGGGACCACGCCCCGCAGATCGATGACGCGCTGCGCCGCGAGCCACAGCGCCAGTTGTCCACCGGCCGAATGTCCGGCCGCGATGGTGCGGGTGAGATCAAGATTGTAGCGGGCCTGGAGCGCGACCAAGTGCTGGGCCCCGCGAATGATATCGTCCGACATGCCGGCCCAGTTGCCGCCGGGATCGCCCAGCCGCCGGTATTCGAGATTCCAGACCGCCGCGCCGGCCCGCGCAAACGCGGCGCACAAGTGACTGGCGTGGTCCAGGCTGAAGGCGTTTCTCCAGAATCCGCCATGAATGAACAGGACGGTTGGGTGCGGCGGTGAACCTGTCGGAAGAAACAAATCTCCAAACTGCGACGCTTCTTTGCCGTAGGGTATGCGCGCGTTAGCCTTGGGCGGGGCGAGGGTCAGGATATCTTGCGCGAATGCCGGAAGCGATGCAATGGCGAGAAAGGAGCGCCGGGTCACGCGCTTACCAGACTCGGCAGGCCGGCGCGTGAACCATGGGCTGACCCTCATGGCAGGCGAAGGCTGCGCGAAATTCGGGCATGTTCCCAAGCACGCCGTTGACGCGATCGCGGCCCGGGGAATGGGGATCGGTTTGGGCGAGCATCCGAGCCCTTTCCGGCCGCACGTTCCTGCACAAGATCTGGCCGTAACCGAGGAAGAAGCGCTGCTGGGGCGTGAATCCGTCGATCTTGGGCTGCGGTTTGCCATCCAGCGATTTCATGAGCGCCATGAACGCCAGGCGGGTGCCACCGTTATCGGCCGCGTTTTCGCCGAGCGTCAGCGTGCCGTTCAGATGCACATCTCCCACCGAAATGAAGGCGGAGTATTCCTTGATGAAACATTCGGCGCGCTTCTCAAATTCGGCGGCGTCCTCCTGAGTCCACCAATTGCGCAAATTGCCCTGGGCGTCGAATTGGCGACCCCGATCGTCGAAGCCATGGGTCAGCTCATGTCCGATCACCGAACCGATTGCGCCGTAGTTCACGGCCGCGTCCCTGCGATTGTCGAAGATCGGCGGCTGGAGGATACCGGCAGGAAAATTGATGTCGACGTGCTGCCCGTCGTAGTACGCGTTCACGGTGGGCGGCGTCATGTCCCATTCGCTGCGATCCATGGGCTGGCCGATCTTGCTTAATTTGCTGCGAACTGCGAACTCGGTAGCGCGTTCGTCGTTGCCGACCACCTCTCCCCGCATAATCGTGACGCTGGAATAATCGCGCCATTTGTCGGGATAGCCGATTTTGTTGGTCACGCTACGCAGCTTGACCAACGCTTGTTGCTTGGTGGCGGGAGTCATCCAATCCAGCGATTGGATATCTTCCCCGAGCATTTTCTCGATCTCCTGCACCATGGCGAGCACGCGCGCCTTGGCTTCGGGCGGAAAGGCCTGCTCCGCATATTTCTGGCCGAGCGCGAAGCCCAAGTCGCCATCGGTGGCTTCCACGCAGCGCTTCCAGCGAGGCTCCAGCTCCGTGGCCCCAGTCAGAGTCTGGCCGAAGAAACGGAAGTTTTCGTCGACAAACGCCTTGGCCAGGAAAGGCGCTTCGGAGTGGAGCAAGTGCCAGCGAAGATAGGTCTTGAGCTCGGCGACGCTGCTGTTCTTGAGAACCACGTCGAGTGCCTTGAAAAATTCCGGAACCGAGACGTTGAGATCGGTGAAGGAGGGCGCGCCCATTGCGGCGAAGTAGTTCGGCCAATCGATGCTGGGAGACAATGCCGCCAAATCTTTAACTGAGATTTTGTGATAAACCTGATTGGGATCGCGGCGCGATACCAAGTCGAGCGATCCTTTGGCCAAATCCGTTTCGATGCGCAACACGGCCTGCGAGCCCGCGGTGGCCTTGGCGAAGGATTCGCCCGCGAGTTCCAGCATCTTTCGCACGTGGGCAAGGTACTCCTCACGCAGCTTGACCGACTTGGGATCGTCTTTCAGATAATAATCACGATCCGGAAGACCAACACCGCCCTGGTCGACATGTGCGATCATTTGCGTGGAATTCTTAGCGTCTGGCTCAGGGGAAAACTCGAAAAGCGCGCCTACGCCGATGCGCTGAAGCTGGACCATCGCGTCGAGGATAGCGTCTTTCGACTTGGTCGCGTCGATGCGTTTCAGCTCGGGCTCCAGCGGTTTGATTCCGAACTTGTCGATGGCGGGTTCGTCCATGCAGGAGGCATAGAAGTCACCGATCTTTTGTTCGACGGCGGAGCGGTTAGGATCGCTGACCGAGGCCTTTTCCAGGATTTCGTGGAGGACTTCGCGATTGCGATCCCTCAGCTCGTTGCCGATGCTCCACGTGGATTGGTCGGCGGGAATCGGATTGTTGGCCATCCAGGTTCCGCAGGCGTATTGATAGAAATCGATGCAGGGATTAGCCGTCATGTCCATGTTGGACGTGCTGAATTGCGGGCCTTGCTGCGCGAGAGCGCCAAGCGCGAAAAGCGGTACGAGAAGGATCAGCCGCATGCTTCAGTTTACTGCTACCAGACGCGGCAGGCGGGGGCGTGAACCATGGGCTGTCCTTCGTGACACGCGAAGGCTTCGCGAAATTCGGGCATGTTACCAAGCACGCCGTTCACTCGGTCGCGGCCTGGGGAGTGCGGATCGGTTTGCGCCCACATCCTGGACATCTCCGGGCGCACGTTCTCGCAATAGAATTGGGCCTGGGCCAAAAAGAAGCGCTGCTGCGCCGTGAAGCCATCGATCTTGGCTGGGCTCTTGCCCTCCAGCGACTTCATGAGCGCCATGAACGCCAGGCGCACGCCGCCGTTGTCGGCCGAGTTTTCGCCAAGCGTGAGCTTACCGTTCAGATGCACGCCGTCCACCGGCGTGAACGCGGAGTATTCTTTGATGAAACATTCGGCGCGCTTCTCGAATTCGGCGGCGTCCTGCGGGGTCCACCAATCGCGCAAATTACCCTGAGCGTCGAATTGACGGCCCTCATCGTCGAAGCCATGGGTCAGCTCATGCCCCATCACAGATCCGATGCCCCCATAGTTGACGGCGGCGTCCATGCGATTGTCGAAGAACGGCGGTTGCAGGATACCGGCGGGGAAATTGATATCGTTGTGCAACGGGTTATAGTCGGCATTCACGATGGGCGGTGTCATATCCCATTCGCCGCGATCCACGGGCCGGCCGATTTCGGTCAACTCCCGGTGAACTTCGAACTCGGAGGCGCGCTGGTCGTTTTCGACCGCTTGCCCCCGCGCGATCTTGACGCTGGAATAATCGCGCCACTTGTCGGGATAGCCAATTTTGTTCGTGACGCCGCGCAGCTTGACTAGCGCCTGTTCCTTGGTGGCGGGGGTCATCCAATCCAGCGATTGAATGTCTTCGCCGAGCATCTTTTCGATCTGCTGGACCATGCTCAGCACACGGGCCTTGGCGTCGGGCGGAAATGCCTGTTCGACATACTTCTGGCCAAGAGCGAAGCCCAGGTCGTTATCGGTGACTCTCACGCAGCGTTTCCAGCGGGGCTCCAGCTCCTTGGCGCCGGTCAGCGTCTGGCCGAAGAAGTGAAAATTCTCGTCGACGAACGGCTTGGCGAGGAAGGGCGCTGCGGAGTGTAGCAGGTGCCAGCGAAGATAGGTCTTGAGATCGGCGACGCTGGTACCGGTGAGAACCGCGTTCAGGGCCTTGAAAAAACCCGGAACCGAGACGTCGAGAGCCGTGAAGGAAGGCGCGCCCATTCCGGCGAAATATTTCGGCCAATCGAAATTGGGAGCCAACGCCTCTAAATCTTTGACGGACATCTTGTGAAAAACCTGATTGGGATCGCGCCGCGACACCCGGTCGAGCGATCCCTTCGCCAAATCCGTTTCGATTCGCATCACCGCCTTTGAGTCCGCGGCGGCCTTGGCGGGAGCTTCACCGAGGAGCTCCAGCATCTTTTGCACGTGCGCCAGGTACTGCTCTCGCAGCTGGATCGACTTGGGATCGTCTTTCAGGTAGTAATCGCGATCCGGCAGACCGAGACCACCCTGGTCGGCACCCGCGATCATTTGTTCGGAATTCTTGGCGTCCGGCTCAGAGGAAAAATTGAAGAAAGCGCCGGCGCCTTGGAGGTGAAGCCGAACCACCGCATCAAGGATCGCGTCCTTCGAATTGATCGCGTCGATCCGCTTCAGATCGGGATCGAGCGGCTTGGTTCCCAGCTTGTCGATGGCCGGTTCGTCCATACACGATGCATAAAAGTCGCCGATCTTTTGTTCCACCGGCGAGCGCTTGGGATCGTTGACCGAGGCTTTTTCCAAAATTCCGCGCAGGACGGCGCGATTGCGATCGGCCAGCACGCTATAGGTGGCCCACGAGGACTGGTCGGGCGGGATCGGATTGTTGGCCATCCAGGTTCCGCAGGCGTATTGGTAGAAATCGATGCAGGGGTTGGCCGTCATGTCCATGTTGGCGGTGCTAAATTGTGGGCCTGGCTGCGCGAGAGCGCCAAGTGCGAAAAGCAGGAAGAGAACGATCAGCCGCATGCTTAAGTTTACTGCTACCAGACGCGGCAGGCCGGCGCGTGAACCATGGGCTGTCCCTCGTGACACGCAAAAGCCTCGCGAAATTCGGGCATGTTTCCAAGCACGCCGTTCACGCGATCGCGGCCCGGGGAGTGGACATCGGTCTGAGCCCACAGGCGCGCCATTTCGGGCCTCACACTCTCGCACCAGGCTTGGCCCCAGGCGAGGAAGAAGCGCTGGCGCGGCGTGAACCCGTCGATCTTGGGTGGGCTCTTGCTATCCAGCGATTTCAGCAGCGCCATGAACGCCAGGCGTATGCCGCCGTTATCGGCCGTGTTTTCGCCCAACGTCAGTTTGCCGTTCAGATGCACGTCGTCCACCGGGGTGAAGGCGGAATACTCTTTGATGAAACATTCGGCGCGCTTCTCAAATTCCTTCTCGTCCTCCGGTGTCCACCAATTGCGCAAGTTGCCTTCGGCGTCGAATTGGCGTCCCTCATCGTCGAATCCATGGGTTAGCTCGTGACCCATGATGGAACCGATTGCGCCGTAGTTGACGGCGGCGTCCATGCGATTGTCGAAGAACGGCGGCTGCAGGATGCCGGCGGGGAAATTGATATCGTTGTGCTGCGGATCGTAGTAAGCGTTCGCGGTGGGCGGCGTGACGTCCCATTCGCTGCGATCCACGGGCCGGCCGATCTTGCTTAACTGGCGGCGCACTTCGAACTCGGTGGCGCGTTCGTCGTTTCCGACCGCTTGTCCGCGCATGATGTTGACGCTGGAATAGTCGCGCCACTTGTCGGGATAGCCAATTTTATCGGCTACCGCGTGCAGTTTGACCAAAGCTTGTTGCTTGGTGGCGGGGGTCATCCAATCCAGCGATTGCAGGTCCTCGCCGAGCATCGCTTCGATCTCCAGAATCATGGTCAACGCCCGCGCTTTGGCATCGGGCGAAAAGGCCCGTTCCACGTACTTCTGGCCCAGCGCGAAGCCCAGGTCGGCATCGGTGAATTTGACGCAGCGCTCCCAGCGGGGCTGCAGCTGCTTCACGCCCGTCAGCGTCTGGAGGTAAAAACGAAAGTTTTCGAGGACAAACGCCTTAGGAAGGAAGGGCGCTTCGGAGTGGACCAAGTGCCAGCGCAGATAAGCTTTGAGATCGGCGATGCGAGTGTGCGTTAGGATCGCGTCCATTGCTTTGAAATACCCGGGGACCGAGACGTCTAGATCCATGAAGGAAGGCGAACCCGTTCCGGCGAAGTATTTCGGCCAATCGAAGCTGGGAGACAATGCCGCAAGCTCTTGGACGGACATCTTGTGATACATCTGGTTGGGATCGCGCCGCGACACCAAGTCGAGCGACCCTTTCGCCAAATCCGTTTCGATCCGCAGCACATGGTTTGCGCCGGTGGCAGCTTGCGCGGGCGATTCGCCCAACAGCTCTAGCATCTTTTGCACATGCTCCACATACTGCTGGCGCAGCTTGATCGACTTGGGATCGTCTCTCAGGTAGTAATCGCGGTCCGGAAGACCGAGACCGCCCTGGTCGACGCCCGCGATCATCTGCGTCGAGTTCTTGGCGTCCGGTTCGGAAGAAAAGTTGAAGAAGACTTCTACGCCCAACAGGTGAAGGCGCACCACCACATCGGAGATCGCGTCTCGCGACTTGATGGCGTCAATGCGCTTCAACTCGGGCTGGAGCGGCCTGATTCCGAGCTTTTCGATCCCGGGTTGGTCCATGCAGGAGGCATAAAAATCACCGATTTTTTGTTCCACGGCGGAGCGCTCGGGGTCATTGGCGGAGGCCTTGTCCAGAATTCCGCGAAGGACCGCGCGATTGCGATCCGCGAGATCGCCGAAAGTGTCCCAGGAGGATTGGTCGGCGGGAATCGGACTGTTGGCGATCCAGGCTCCGCAGGCGTATTGATAAAAATCGAGGCAGGGATTGGCCGTCATATCCATGCTGGAAGTGCTGAATCCTGGGTTAGCTGATGGGTTAGCTTCGGCCGGCCCAGTCTTCGGCGGCCGAGACGCCGGACCAGTTTGCGCGAGAGCGCCGATTGCGACGGACAGGACGAGCAGGATCAGCCGCACATTTAAGTTTATCGCGCAGGGAAGCTATGATGAGAACAACTCTGCATGAATGCTTTGCGATTTGAATGCCAGCCCGGATGCACAAACTGTTGCGAGCAGCAGGGATTTGTGTATTTGACGGAGGCTGATCTGGAGCGCATCGCTGAGTATGTGGGTATGACGGCGCGAAACTTTGAGCGGAAGTATGTGTATCGCACCAATCACCGGCTGCGGTTGCGGGTCCCGCGCCGGCAACAGTGTCATTTCCTGCGCGATGGAGGCTGTTCCATTCACGCGGTGAAGCCGGTGCAGTGCCGCGCTTTTCCATTCTGGCCGGAGCTGGTGGACGACAAGCGCGAATGGAAGAAGACTGCGGCGTATTGCCCCGGAATTGGCAAGGGCCAGCTCGTGCAGATCGAGACGGCGCGAAAAATAGCGGATGAGTTCCTGCACTCTACTTGACGACGATTTTGTCGACGGCCTGATTGTCGAATTCGTCGCTGACCCGAACCGCGATCACTTGCTCGTCGGCGGATGGCCGATCGATCACGAGATGGTACTCTTCATCGGGCGAATCCGACAGGCGGTTTACCGGATCGATCAGGACCCAATCGCCGCCGTTCACCGAATACTCGGCGTGATCGATGGTGCTGCGGGCATCGCGCGCGGTCCAGCGGATATCGAGTTTGTTGCCGGACGCCGGGCTGCCAGCGAGATTCGAGATTTGCGGCGGCGTGTTGTCGATCAAGAACGGATCGCTGACTAACGACGCGCTGAGAGCCTGGGCCGGCGGGTTGCTGGGCAAATCGGAAGCGGTGACGCGCAAGACGTATTCGCCGTCGGGAAACGCGCCGGTGTCCCAGCTAATGTACCTTTCCTTCACGTTTTCCTTGAGAAGCTTCCAGGCGGACTCCTTCACGCCCCGGATTTCCACGCGATAGACGAGCGTGTCGCTGTTTTCGTCCGAAGCCAGCCAGCGCGCGCCTTCATAACCCTTCGCGTAGCTCATGGATTGAGAGACATTGCCGCTCTCGACGGACGGCGCGGGAGTGGGCCTTTGCTGGCCGATGGGCGGAATTGTGATGGAGGTGGAGGGAGGAATGGAGAGCACCGGCTGCGGGAAGCGGTAATTCGCGGGCGTGACATCGATGCTCTCAACCACTGGCGCGACGTTTTTCGGAAGATAGGCGACCTCGACGTAGGAAACCTCGGGCGCCGGTTGCGAGGGGCCGGGTGTCAGCTCGATTTTGTACTGCAAGAATCGGGCTGGAGGCGAAACGGTGCGCCCGGCGCCGCAAGAATCGCAGGCCGGGGCGGTGGTGTCCGCTTGCAGCAGCGCCCACGGACTCCAGTTACTCTCGGGATGGCTGCGGTTTCCACTGCGCGTGAAGACCGAAATCTTGCCGAAGCCGCGATAGTTAATGCGGCCCCAATAAGTAAACGAGGAGGCGTCCAGCACATCGCTTTCAAACGTGCCGCTCTTCTCGAAGCCGGGCCCGATGCGGAGCACTTTACCGATGTTGCCGGTGACAGCGTATAACTCGCCCTGGGGACTTCGGCCAAAGCCAGTGACCTGGGTAGGCGTGGCTTCGAGCAGCAGCGTGCTGAGCGAGTCGGAATCCAGCCGAAAGATTTTGCCGCGATTGCCGGTTCCGAGCAATGGAAGACCGGCCGTATCGAATCCAATGGCGTACACGATATCCTGCGCGCTGGTCCAGATAGTGCGCGGGGAACCGTCAGGATTGATCCGGTAGACTTCCGATCCTCCCACCAGCGACGGGCCAGGGGCCGACACAGTTCGGGCATTTCCGGAAGCGGCTGCCGCGCCAGACGCGGGATTCGGAGCCGGCGCGGGTGGCGGGGCGGCTTGCGCGACAGCGGTTTTATTGCCGACTCCAGAGGCGAAGATAGCGCCATCCGGCTTGATCGCCACGGCCGTAATCTCTCGCTTGGGCGATTGATACAAGACGAAACCTAGACCGTTCGGAGAGATTCGCAGGATGAGGCCGCTGGGTTCGGTGCCGACAATTAGGTTGTCCTGGGCGTCCACTGCGAGCGATCGGGCGTGCGTCTCCTCGGTCTTAAAGAATACCGAGCCGGTTCCCGCCGGCGTGACGCGATGAATTTCGCCCTGATCGCCAGTTGCGACGAACAGGTCGCCTTTGCTATTGAACGCCATGGCCCAGATATATTTCTGGTGCGGATCATAGAACAGCTTCGGCTTCCCGTCGGCCGCGATTTTGTAAATCTTTCCATCGGGATCGGTCGCGGCGTACAGAGCGCCATGTCCATCGAGGACCAAGGCGTGGATCTCGAGGCCATCTAACTCAGCGAAGGTCCGGCTTTTGCCGTTGCGATCGATGGCGAACACCTTGGCCGATCCGCTTCCCGAACCTCCGCCGGCGGTATAGAGCGTGCCCTTAGAGTCAGCCGCGAGGGTCCAGAGGTAGGGGGTAGAGGAGTCGAAGATCTCGGTGAGCTCGGGTGAAAGAAAAATGCGGCCGTCGCCTCGCAGGGAGAGATGCGTGAGCGTTCCGCGCTCGAAATCGCTGCGGTCGCCCTGCTGCCAAAAACGTGTTTCCACTGCGAAGCAAGCGGCGCAGGCTAGCAGCGCCACCAGGGGGAATCGAATTGTTTTCATCAATGGTTGACTACTTTACGGTGATCCGGAGGGAGAAGCTGCCCTCGATGAGCATGTCGAAAGGAATGCTGCCTTGTTCCATCGCGCTCTCAGCCGAACTTTGGAGGCGGCGGCTAGCGGTGCGGTCGGTCTGCATCACGTTCATGACGGAGGCCGGCAGGCTGGGCAGCGTCTTATCTTCATAGAAAACGGTGGGCCGGGGTTCGACCAGCGAAACGTAGAGCTTGTTGTTGCTGCGTTCCTGATTCATCAGCGAGACGGTCTGCTTAATGTCGATGAAAGGCTCAGCCAAGGCCGCTGCGCTTTGCAAGCGGTTCAACGTTTCGGCATCGCTGAACAGTACACGATGCTCGCCCTTGGGCAAGCCGGCCGGAATCTTCAGAGTGAAATCGCGCTCGATGCGCTCGCCGCGGTAGGGCCGCACGAAAACCTTCACCGGCACTTCGGTGCCTGCTTCCACTTCACTCGCCGGGACCCAGGCGTTCTCGATTATCGCTTCGCGGCGATCGGGAAGAATATCCACGACGGCGTCGACGGATTTGAGTTTGGGAATTTGCACCGGATTGAGGAACAGGCGGTTAAACTTGTCGCCCCACCATCCGGCCAGTTGGTTGGGAACGGGCGCGGGGCCCTCGTTGGAAGCGAGGATGGTCGAAAGGGACACGCCGGGCTGGCCGTCCAGCGCGACTTTGCCGCTCAAGCGGTAGGTGGTTTCCTCGGCGAACTCGTTCAAGCTGGAAATGGAATTGAACAGCGTCATCGTCATTAGATAGGGAGTCCACTTCTGGTGGACGAACACGCTGAAGTGCAGATCGCGTTCCTTGCGGATGGTATTGTTGTCGCCGAAGGAGCGGACCTTGAGAGTGACCGGAACCATTTCCGACGTTTCGCCCAAATCGCCGAGCACGCCGCTATGGCGATCCTGTTTGAGGGCGCCGACAATCTCGGTGGTATTGCCAAACTTGGTGGGCTGATATTGCGAAGCCAGGGTAGTGATGACATCGGCCTTCGCCATGGGCATATCGATGGGCCCGAGATTGAAGAAAGAATGGCCGCAGAACAGCACGTGCTTGCCGTCGTTATAGGTGACGGTACACATGGCGCTGATGCTCATGTCGCCAGTGACGAGCACGCCGCTGACGGCATCGCCAGGCTGCAGCGATTGTTCCCATCCCTTAACAGGCTTGGAGCTGATCATGGTGCTGGCCCCGCCGCCGCCCGCCACCGTCATGCCCATGTGCTCAAATTCGGGAGCGAACTGCGGTAGGACGTTTTCGTTGAATCCGGCGAAGTTCAGGGGCGTCTCGATGGGCACCATGCCGGAAAGGGGCGCGAAGGCACTTGCAAGACTCGGTCCGCCGGGCGATGAGTTGTCGTAGGACGCCGCATTGTGCGCCGCGTTCTTGCCGGGCGTGCGGGCATTGGAGGGAAGCGAATCGTCAAACTCGTTCACTTCGAGCATCAGCTCGATGGGGGTGATGCCGCACAGCGCATCAGGCGAGAAGGTACTGAAGCGCAGGGCGATGGCTCCTACCAGCTTTCCGTCGATGTAGACTGGACTGCCGCTCATGCCGGCAGCCACGTTGGTGCGCTGACCCTTGCCGCCTAGCTTCGCCATGATCACATCCTGCTTGGGTCCCCATTGATTTTTGTAAATTCCCAGGATCTCAACCGGGATCGCCTCGGGTTCGGAACCCTTGAGCACGGTCCACGCATATCCCTTCATCCCTGGCTTGAGATCGGCCTCTTTGAAAATCTGGACCTTTCCAGCTCTGGGACGGACGGGCGCTGGTTCCTGGCCGAAGAGAAAAGAACAGCACGCCGCCGCCACCGCAAGTGCGGCTAACTTCTGCATGAGGACCATCCTTGTTGCTGATGCAGGCATACCCTGCCTGCTTGTCTATATTATCATCCAGATTTTCAAAGAGCGGGGAGAGAGGATGCGGTGTAACGTCGCGGCGTCTGCTCGACTGCTTCAGGTTTCCCGGTGGTTTCAGGTTTGAGGATACGTTCCGTCCGGGTTATAGCCGCCGCCTGCGTCATGATCGAGTTCGGCGGGCTGAGGCGGATGCAATGGTCCGCGGGGTGGCGCGACTTCGTCCTCCGTCGGCGGCTGGGTCTTACCTGTCAAACCCTCCAGGAGCGGTTTCAGGATGGATTCGGACTCGGCGACCGGGTCGGATGGCGGAAGTTCATGCCTGGGTGTTTCCGTAGGTTTTTTGCTCACGGTACACCTCCTTTCTGACCGCGAGTTTAGTCGGACAGGCTTTCATGGGCGTCGTAGCGAACGCGGAAGTGAATGAAAAGGGCCGGGATCGGGACGCGAGAGATCGGTCACTGCGGGAGAATAGAAAGCGCGCCCGGGCGGGGTTCAGAAATCAGAAGTCAGAATTCAGAATGCGGTTATTCCCGAAGCCGGTGGAGAAGCGTCACTGCCCAGCGTGATCGAACTGCGCACCAACCAAATGACCTTGCCGGGGGACTTGTGAATGTCTCCGTGCTCGTCCTCGCCAGAGACGAAGGCATCGTTCCGCAGAAGGATGATGCAGGCGAGGAGGCACTTGAGGTGACCTTCGGAGTCAGCGCTGCGGGGTAGGTCCACTGCTCGAGTTCGAGGGCTTCTTTGAGATCATACGGAACGACGCCAAGCACGGGATTGGGAGCGAGCTGCTCCAGAATCGCGAGCTCTCGTACTTCGGCGTTGTATCCGTAATCGTTCATGGCGATCTCGTGAATCACCTCGCGCAAGACTCGGGCGCGGACGAATCGAGCAGAACGGTTTCGGACGGGGCTGCGGCGGCTATCAGAGCAACGGGTGAATCCAGAGGCCTATTCAAACAGAACGCCGGCCCCTTTCGAGGGAGGCCAGTTTTTTCATTCTGAATTCTGAATACTGAATTCTTCGCCTTGGATATACTGTCTTGAACATGTCCATCCAAAAATCTATGGTCGTTCGTTTTGGCGGAATCGCCGTGGCGCTCGCTGGATTATTGCTGGTTTGGCTTCAGGCGCAACAGCCGCCAAAGCAGCCGCTCAACGTCCAAAAGGTGACCGACAACCTGTGGGTGCTGATGACAAGCAGTAGCGGCAACGTCGCGGTGATGCCCACCAGCGAGGGCGTGCTGCTGGTGGATGACAAGTTCGACCAGGACGGCCCGGAGATCCTGGCGAAGGTGAAGGCCATCAGCAACCAGCCGATCAAATACATCTTGAATACCCACCAGCACGGCGATCACACGGGCGGAAATGCGTTCATGCTGATGAACACGCCGGCTGAGATTCTGATCCATAAGAACGCGCGCGCCAACATGGTGGCGGGCAAGCAGCCGGGGCTTCCGCAGGTCACGTATGCCGACGACGCGCAGGTGTTCATCGGAGGCAAGGAAGTGAGCGCGCATCATCTGGGACGCGGACATACCAACGGCGAATGCGGTGATCCTGTTCCCGAGCGAGCGCGTGCTGCACACCGGCGACCTGTTCGTGAATGGCAGCGCGCCGTTCATCGACTACAGCGCCAAGGGCAGCATCGTGGAGTGGGACAAGACGCTCGATCGCGTGCTGCAGCTCGATTTCGATATCGTGATCCCCGGACACGGGCCGGTGGCGAAGAAGGCGGACCTGGTGAAATGGCGGGATTCGATCGCCGAGCTGCGATCGCGCGCGAAGAAGGCCTGCGTGGGCGGAGCGGCGGATGCGGTGAAACGGCTGGATCTCACCGGCCTGAATATGGACAATAGCCTCGGCTTCCTGGACCGGAGCGTGCCGGCCATGTGCGCGGAGTTGGCGAACTAGGAGGGACCATGCAAACGACGAGATGGTATTCGGCCGCGAGCCTGGCGATGGCGCTGTGCGTGATGACCGCAACGGCGGGCGCGCAAGTGACTGTGACCGGGCCGATTGCCGGCACGCCGCTCCTCGACCTGGGCAAGTTCGATCTGGCGGCCTTGGGTTACGTAACCGAGGAATTCTTCCTGTCTGGAACCGCTACGTCTTACAAGCGGGTTGGTCAGATAGCCGAAGACGGCAACTGGCAGGTGGAGCGCGCGGCAACGGCGCCATTCACGACCCGCATCGTGGTGGTCCGGCCTGCTGATCCGGGCAAATTCAATGGCACCGCCGTGGTGGAATGGTTGAACGTGAGCGCCGGTACCTGACCTGCTCTCGATAATTTAGACCAGTTAAAATTGAGGATCTTCGGATCGGCGCGGTAGAAAGAAGCGACGAAAGGAGATTCGAGATGAAGAAGGGTCGATTCACAGAAGAGCAGATCATCGGCGTGCTGAAGCAGCACGAGGCAGGCCGAAAAGTACCAGACTTGGCGCGGGAGATCGGCGTGAGCGCGGCGACGATTTACACCTGGAAGTCGAAGTACGGTGGCATGGACGTCAGCGATGCGCAGAAACTGAAGGGGTTGGAGGATGAAAACCGACGCTTGAAGCACCTGGTGGCCGATCTGAGCCTGGACAAAGAAGTTCTCAAAGCGGTGATCCAAAAAAACGGGTGGAGCTTGCCGGCATGAGGAAGGACGTGGCGTTGGCTTGCCAGCAGTTTCAGGTGAGCGAGCGCCGGGCCTGCAAGCTGATGGGAATGGATCGCGGCAGCTATCGTTACGAGGCTCAGGCCGGACCGGAATGGGCCTTTGCGAGAAGCCCTGGTCTCACTCGCACGACAGAAGCCGCGGTACGGATATCGGCGACTGCATGCGCTGCTGACGCGACGTGAGCATCCGGCGAGCGTGATGCGTATTTACAGGCTGTATCGAGCAGAAGGACTGGCCGTGCGGCGGCTCAAGCGGAAGCGGCTTTCACGGGTGGCAGTGGCGGCGCATCTGGTGCGGAGCAACCAGGAATGGGCGTTGGATTTTGCTTGCGACACGCTGGCAACCGGTCGAGGCATTCGTGTTCTAGCGGTGGTGGATGCCTTCACAAGAGAAAACCTTTCCCTTGAAGTCGATACGAGTTTATCGAGCCGTCGAGTGACTCGGTCGCTGGAAGATGTGATCGAGCACCGGGGAAAACCAGAAGCGATTCGGTGCGACAACGGTCCAGAGCTGACCAGCCGGCACTTCTTAAGCTGGTGCGAAGAACGGAAGATTCAACTGATCCACATTCAACCAGGACGGCCGATGCAGAACGGGCACGTGGAGAGTTTCAACGGCCGATTAAGGGACGAGTGCCTAAACGCAAACTGGTTTCGCAATCTAATGGACGCTCGGGCGAAGATCGGCGCCTGGCGAGACGAGTACAATGGCGAACGACCGCACAGCAGCCTGGGCTATCGGACACCGAATGAGTTCGCGGCGATCTTGAAATCCTCAGTTATGACTGGCTGAAAGAATCGAGGCAGGTCACCGCCTATAAATCTCTCGAAGCTATACAACAAGCCTTAGTTCCGCCGGGATACCGGGTTTGCATAAAGTTGGTAGACAAAAAAGGACGCAAGAAGCCCCGGAATGCGTCCGCTGATAACTGGTCGCCTCAGAGCGGAGAGATTCGGATCGCTTTCGAACCGGATCCGGAATCTCCGGCGGCGAACGCAGTCGCTTCGCCCGCTAGAGCGCAGCTGAAGCCCGATCCGACCCTTGACTTGGTTCGGGCCTTGGATGCCGCGGAATCCCGGCCTGGTTATAATTTTGTGGCTCTCAAATGGTTTCGCGACGTTGCTCTTCCGGAGAACAAGCTGGAATGGGCGACATCAGAGTCCACCAGGCAGAACGTGCTTCGGGAAGCCATTGACCGGCGTCTGGTATTGACCAGCAAGGTGCAAAATCCAAAGGCTCCTCAATTTCCGACCACAGCTATTCGGCTGAATCGCATTCTACCCGAGGTCAAGGCAATCCTCGGAGAGGAACCAAGTTCAGTGGGGGATTTTGAGCCAGTGAGCATTCGTGGCGAGTCACTTTCGAACACTGTCTTGCGCGAAAGGCGCTAGCCGTTGGGCCTGTACTACCTAGACACCAGCGCTCTCGCTAAGTTGTATGTGCAAGAGGCCGGCACACAGCGATTGCTCGCCCTCGCCAGAAGTTCCAGCAGCCATCGCTTTGCCGTATTGAATCTTGCCAGGGTGGAACTCCATGCCGCAATCCGCCGGCGACAGAGAGAGGGTGATATCGAGGGCGCGGATGCGGAGCAGATCCTGATACGCTTCGAACGGCACCTGGAGACGAAGTTCATCCGCCAGTTGGTTAACGAACCGCTTATTGATGTTGCGATCTCTCTAGTTGAGCGCCACGCCCTAAAAGCTTACGATGCCGTTCAACTTGCGGGTTGCCTAGCGCTGCAGGCTGCTGCTTCCGGGCGGGAGGAACCAATTTTCGTGTGTTCGGACCGTCGATTGGTTGAAGCCGCCGAAGCGGAAGGCCTTGTGGCCATCGACCCCGCCGCTTGAGAAAACAAAAAGCCCGCCCCTTTCGAGGCGGGCCACGTTGTGTCTTGCAGAATGCCACTGCGCCAGAGGCGCCATGGCCGCCCCGCTAGGGGCTAGTAGTCCATCTCCGGACCGCCGTGCCCACCAGGGGCCGGAGCCTGTTTCTTCTCGGGGATCTCGGCGATCATGGCTTCGGTTGTCAGCATGAGGGCCGCGATGGAAGAAGCATTCTGGAGCGCCGAACGGGTCACCTTGGTAGGATCGATGACGCCCGCCTTAACCAGGTCTTCGTACTGCGCGCTGGCAGCGTTGAAGCCAAAGTTCGAGTCGCTATTGCTGCGGATCTTCTCGATCACGATCGCGCCTTCATATCCGGCATTGCCGACGATCTGTCGCACGGGCTCTTCACAAGCGCGCCGCACGATATCGATGCCGATCTTCTCGTCGCCAGGGAGGGTCAAGCCTTCCAAAGCCTTGGCCGCCCGCAAGCAACGCAACTCCGCCGCCCGGAACGATGCCTTCCTCAACAGCCGCGCGAGTGGCATGCAGCGCATCCTCGACACGAGCCTTCTTTTCCTTCATTTCGGTCTCGGTGGCTGCGCCGACCTTGATCACCGCCACGCCGCCGGCCAGCTTGGCCAGCCGCTCTTGCAGCTTCTCGCGATCGTAGTCGCTGGTGGTCTCTTCGATCTGCGCGCGCAACTGCTTGATGCGTCCTTCGATCGATTTTTGGTTGCCGGCGCCATCGATGATGGTGGTATTGTCCTTGTCCACCGTGACGCGCTTGGCACGGCCGAGGTCTTCCAACCGCACGCCTTCCAGCTTAATGCCGGTCTCTTCCATGAGAGCCTTGCCGCCGGTGAGGACGCCGATGTCTTCGAGCATCGCTTTGCGGCGATCGCCGAATCCAGGAGCCTTTACCGCGCAAGCGTTCAGCGTGCCGCGCAGCTTATTCACTACCAGGGTCGCCAGCGCTTCGCCTTCCACTTCTTCGGCGATCACCAACAGCGGTTTTCCAGAGCGGGCGATCTGCTCGAGCAGCGGAAGCAGGTCCTTCATGTTGCTGATCTTCTTTTCGTGGATCAGGATATAAGGATCTTCGAGGACGCACTCCATGCGATCGGGATCGCTGATGAAGTAGGGCGAGAGATAGCCGCGGTCGAACTGCATGCCATCCACGGTCTGGAGCTCCGTGTTCATGGTCTTGCTCTCTTCCACCGTGATGACGCCGTCCTTGCCGACCTTCTTCATCGCTTCGGCAATGGTGTTGCCGATGTCGGAATCGCCATTGGCCGAGATGGTGCCTACCTGAGCGATGGTCTCGTTATCCTTTACGTCCTTGGAGAACTTCTTCACTTCGCCGACTACCAGCTCGACAGCCTTCTCGATGCCGCGCTTCAGGGCCATCGGATTGGCTCCGGCTGCAACTGCCTTCACGCCTTCGCGGTAGATGGACTGCGCCAGAATGGTGGCCGTGGTGGTGCCGTCGCCGGCCGTATCGGAGGTCTTCGAAGCAACCTCGCGCACCATCTGCGCTCCCATATTTTCGAGCGGATCCTTCAGCTCGATTTCCTTGGCGACGGTAACGCCGTCCTTGGTGATGGTTGGGCCGCCGAACTTTTTCTCGAGCACGACGTTGCGGCCGCGGGGGCCAAGCGTGACCTTTACTGCATCAGCCAACTGGTTGACGCCGCGGAGAATCGCTTGACGGGAATTTTCGCTGTAAACAATTTGCTTAGCTGCCATTGATAATGTCTCCTTATTAAACTGCTTATGCTACTTTGGTTGCCTTCTTTGGAGCGCCTTCCAGAACGCCGAGGACTTCATCCTCGCGCATGATCATGAATTCTTCCCCATCGATGCGGATCTCGCTGCCAGAATACTTGCCGAACAGGATGCGGTTGCCCTTTTCCACGTCCAGTGGAACCAGCTTCCCGTCTTCCAGGCGCTTGCCCTTGCCGACGGCCACCACTTCACCTTCTTGCGGCTTCTCTTTGGCGGAATCGGGAATGAACAGGCCACCAATCTTGGTCTCCTGCTCTTCGATCCTCTTCACCACGATCCGGTCATAGAGCGGTCGAATATTCATAGTTCTTGAACCTCCTCTTACGTTGAGCTTGGAATTTTATGCTTGGCGAGTTGTTGGAATCTCGCCTCACGTATATTAGCAGACTCTCTCGGCGAGTGACAACAATCTGCCGTAACTAATTGATTATTATTAACTTATATTTGTGCCACGAGAGGCGTGGACATCCCTCGGAGCTTCTCGATATGCTGGAGAGGTATAAATGCGCCGCTTTGCGCCACTGATCCTGCTGGGCTTCGTTGCGATTGTGTCCGGTTGTCGGATGGACCTATTTCGAACGCCTGAAGCTGCTGGCGGCCAGCGCGCCGGCGAAACCCAACAGACTCCCCCCGGGTTTGACGGGAAATGCGCACGAGTGGAGTTACCGGCACACCTCGAGTCAGAAGACCGTCATCCAGTTGCACGCCGACGATATGCAGGAGTTGGACGGCAAGGATGAGCTGGCCGGGATGACGCTCGACATTTACAGCAAAGACGGCCAGAAATACGATCACATTCAAAGCGCCAAGGCCGAATTCGACGTGGCCTCGGGAATGTTGTACTCCGATGGCGATGTGGAGATCACGTTGAACCAGCCGGTGGACGGGCAGGCGACCCCCCAGCTGATGCGGGTAAAATCCTCCGGGGTCCACGTGGAGAGCAAGACCGGGAAGGCCAATACCGATCGGCTAGCCACCTTCAAATTTGACCGGGGCGACGGACACGCGACGGGCGCCGATTACGATCCCACCACGGGCGAGCTCAATTTGCATGGCCAAGTGTCCATGACTTGGCGCGGTACCGATCCAGGCACCATCCCGATGAAGATCGAAACGGATCAGCTCAATTACAAAGAGAAGGATGGGAAGGTGTTTCTTACGCCGTGGTCCAAGTTAACGCGCGACACGCTGAGCATGAATGCCGGACCCGCCATCGTAACGATACAGAAGGGCTACATCCAGTTTGTGGAGACCACGCAGGCCAAGGGAACCGACCTTCGTCCGGGCCGGAACCTGGATTTCGCCGCCAACCAGCTACGGCTGGATTTTAATGGCAACAACCAGATCCAGAAGATTACGGGCGTGGATCAAGCGCACGTTATTTCGGCGGGCGAAACCTCGCAGACCACGATTACGTCCGATCGCGTGGTGATGGATTTCGAAACCACCGAGTCCGACAGCATCCTCAAGGCGGCAGTGTCGCAAGGCCACAGCACCATGGAATCGAAACCGGTGATCAAGCCGGGCGTGGATCCTTCCGAGACGCGTGTGCTCAAGAGCGACACGATTTGGACCAAGATGCGCGCGGGTGGCCAGGAGATAGAGTCGGTGGAGACGCAGGGCCCAGGAGCGCTCGAATTCCTTCCCAACCGGCCCGAGCAGTCGCACCGCTGGTTGAACGGCGACCACATCTGGATGGCTTACGGGCCGAAAAACACGCTGCAAAGCTTCCGTTCCATCGCCGTCACGACCCGCACCGAAAGGCCCAAAGAGAAAGACGCGAAGACCGATCCTGCGCCGGAACTAACCTGGAGCAAAACCATGGTCGCGACGTTCCTGCCCAACTCGTCGAAGCTCGACCAGCTGGATCAATCGGGCGAATTCCGTTATGAGGCCGGCGAACGCAAGGCCAAAGCGGAGCGCGCGCTGCTCGACCAGCCGAATAACATTATCACTTTGGTGGGTGGGGCGCGCATGTCGGATTCCAACGGCACGGCCGACGCTGACAAAATCGTGATGAATCAAATGTCGGGGGACTTCACCGCGGAAGGCCGCGTTACCTCCACCCATACGCCCGATAAAAAGAAGGATGACAACTCCGGAGGCGGCATGCTGTCGGAAGACGAGCCTCTCCACGCGCGCGCAAAGAAAATGGTATCGACCGACAACAATCTGTTGGTTCGTTACGAAGGCGACGCGGTGCTGTGGCAAGGCGCGGACCGACTGGAAGCCGAGAGCGTGGAAATCGATCGCGATAATAATTTACTGAAAGCGCACGGGCACGTCCTCAGCCAGTTGCTGGACAAAACGAAAGGCGAGGACGCTTCCAAAGACGGCAAGACCGAGGGAGTGGGCGGAAAACCGAAGGCATTGGATGGAAAACTGAAGGCAGCAGATGGAAAAAACAGGCGGACCCGCCGCCGAAGGCAGAGCCTCAGAAAGCCCCGAGCAAACCATCCCTCCGCATATACACCGTGGTGAAGGCGGCCGATCTGGACTACAACGATGACACGCGTCTGGCGCACTATAGCGGCGGCGTCACGCTGGAGCGGCCCGATATGATTGTCAAAGCTCTGGACGTTCACGCCTATTTGCGCAACGACAGCGACGATTCGTCGCTCGATCACGCACTTGCGGATGGCAAGGTGGAGGTCCACAAGAAGATGCCGGATCGCACGCGCGATGCCTCCTCAGATCATGCCGAATACTATGTCGACGAAGACAAAGTTATTCTAGAGGGAGGGCAGCCGCGCCTGGTCGATAGCACGCGCGGAACCACGCGAGGTGAAAAATTGACTTGGTATTCGTCCGACGACAGGTTGCTGGTGGACGGAGTGCCGCAACAGCCGGTAAAGAGCGTGTTGCATCATAAGACGAATGACGCCCGATAAGACCAAGTAAAGCTCCCCATGCGAACGTTGCAGACCAAAGAGATCTCGAAGAGCTACCGTGGCCGAAAGGTCGTCGACAACGTGTCGCTGTGGGTGAAGCAGGGCGAAGTGGTCGGTTTGCTGGGCCCGAATGGAGCGGGCAAGACCACGTCGTTCTACATCATCGTGGGGCTGATCAGTCCCGACTCGGGGAACGTGGAGGTGAGCAACGGCGAGGGTTCCGAAGACATCACCCGGATGCCGATGTACCAGCGCGCCCGGCGCGGCATCAGCTATCTGCCGCAAGAGGCTTCGGTCTTTCGCAAGCTTACGGTGGAAGACAACCTGATGGCCATTCTCCAAACGCTCCGGATGAGCGGCCGCGAGCGGCGGGAGCGGATGAACCGGCTGATCGAACAATTGGGACTGGAGACGGTGCGGCACAACAAGGGCTACGCTCTTTCGGGCGGCGAGAGGCGGCGCGTCGAAATCGCGCGCTCGCTGGTGATCGAGCCAAGCTTTCTGCTGTTGGACGAGCCTTTTTCGGGCATCGATCCTATTCAGGTGCTGGAGCTGCAGCGGATCATTTTCGATCTGAAGAACCTGGGCATCGGCATTTTAATGACCGACCACAACGTTCGCGAGACCTTGGCCGTTACCGATCGCGCGTACATCATCAACAACGGCAAAATCTTTCGCGCGGGAACGCCTGACGCTTTGGGCCGCGATCCCGAAGTGCGGCGCGTGTATCTCGGAGAGAATTTCAATCTCGAGTTTGAAACCGGCCGCTGGAAGTACGTAGCCGAGAGCTGAGCGCGCGCGACAGAATGGATCTCGAAAAACTTCTACTGCGCAAAGTCGGCGAAGCCGTTGGCCGCTTCAAGATGATCCGCGACGGCGACCGGGTCGCCGTGGCGCTCTCGGGCGGCAAGGATTCGCTGACCATGCTGGAGGCGTTGTTGCTGCTGGCGGAGCGGGCGCCCATCGATTTTTCTGTATGCGCTTTCACGGTGGAGCAGGGCAAGTTTTTGCGGCCCATCGAACCGTTGGGAGAGTATCTTGAAATCCCGCGGCGTGGACTGGACCTACACGCCAGACAATCCATCTATCAGGTTGCTCGAAGAGCAGCCCGATCACGGATGCGACCTGTGCAGCCGATTCCGGCGCCGGGCCGTTTACCAGATCGCTCGCGGGTTGGGCGCGAATGTGATCGCCCTCGGACATACCGCGGACGATTTTTGCGAATCGTTCTTGCGGAATGCCATGTTCACGGGCCGAGTGAGCGCGCTTCCACCCATCACCTATTCTCGCGAGAAGGATTTCCGCCTGATCCGTCCGCTCGTTTTCGTCACCGAGGACATTACCAGCCGGTACGCCGAATCGCTTGGCGCGCCGATTGTGCCGTGCGGCTGCTCCTTGCGGACCGGAACCGTGCGGAAGTCCATCCGGGGTCTGTTTGGTGAAATCGAGAAGGACTATCCGCACTTAAAAGAGACGCTGCTCTCGGCGATGGGAAACCTCGAACCGCAGCGCTTACTCGATCCGCGTTACCTGGATTTGGGCGGAACGAGCGAACCGAGCGTTGCTGCCGATTCTGCAGACGACTGATCCAGTTTTCCGTTCGAAAGCCGATCTTTCCCCGTTTGGCTGACACCGCCGGATTCTTAATTTGGTCGATCTCGTCGGCGAGCATTTTGATCACCGAGACGTGACGTTGTTGAGCGTCCTCCAGCTTGTCCACACGATCGACAAGATCCTTGTGGTAAGCCGTTATCTCGCGGATGCGGATGAAGGCGCGGATGATCTGGATGTTCATCTGCACAGCGCGTTTGCTCCGCAGAATTGAGGAAAGCATTGCTATGCCGTGTTCTGTGAAGACATGTGAGGCGTACTTGGCATATCTACCCCGGCCTTTGCCGGTGTTGACGTCTAAGATCACAGTTTGTGATCTTAGACGTTTGGCCTCTTCGGAAGAGAGCTGGAACATGAAGTCTTTCGGAAATCGATCCTTGTTACGTTTTACAGCTTGATTGAACACTGTGGTAGTCACGCGATACAGCTTCGCGAGGTCGGAGTCCACCATCACCCGTTGTCCTTGGAAGATGTAGATGCGGCGTTCGATTGCTCCGGCGGGGACACGAACGAGCCCGGCAAAAGCGGTTTTGGCTTTGACTATATTAGCTCTCATATTTGGTCTTTATTGTGCCCCTCGGGACAGCAGCATTACCTTCGCGGTTCGAAACATGATGACGGCGTCCAGCGCGGGCGCGAGATTCTTGATGTAGTACAGGTCGTACTCGAGCTTCATAATGGTGTCCTCGATGCTGTCGCCATACTTGTGATTGATCTGCGCCCACCCGGTGATGCCCGGTTTGATGCAGTGACGATGGCGGTAGTAGGGAATGCGCTTCTCCAGCTCGACGACGAACTCGGGGCGCTCCGGCCGCGGGCCTACGATCGACATATCCCCCTTCAGGACGTTGAACAACTGGGGCAGCTCATCTAACCGGAGCCGCCGTAGCCAGCGCCCCACCGGCGTAATGCGCGGATCGTTGCGCCGGGCCCACACGGCTCCGCTCCGCGTTTCCGCGCCGGTCACCATGGAGCGAAATTTATAGAGCGTGAACAGGCGGCCGTTCATTCCAATGCGCTGCTGGCGGAGTAAAGCCGGGCCGGGTGAAGTGAGCTTTATCAGGATGGCCACGCATAGCATCACAGGCGCGGCAATCAGGGCGGCCAGGGCCGCGGCCCCCAGGGAGTAAACCGATTGCAGAACCACGCGGTTTCGATGGGGACCCAATTCGGTGGACGAAAAAATCAACTGCGAGGGGCGTAGCTCGCGTGTCGAAATCCGCTCGAACGCCGCTTCATAGGTGCTCAGCGCATCCTCGATGCGGATGCCAGAGAGACGCATCTCGAGGAGCCGCGCCACGGGCAAGCTGGACCGGCGCTCGGTGAGCCCAACAACGATGCGGTCCGGACGGAGCCGCTCTACTACCTCGCAAAGATCAGAGAGGGCGCCCAGGCGCTTCGCGCAGGATGACGTGGAATCGTCGACGAATCCGACGGGAGTGAGCCCCTTTTCGGGATGGCTTTCAAGATGGGCTACGATCTCCTGCACGATAGCCGAATTTCCAAGGAAGATCACTCGCTCCGACGGCATCCTCTTGAGGACAACGCCGATGAAGAAAATGCGCCACGCAAGCAGAGCCACAATCGTCAAACTGCTGCCCGCGATCATGGGAGCCGCCGGCACCACGAATTGTGGCAGTTTCAAATAGCTGAGGAGCGCTTCAGCCAGGAACGCCGCTCCCGCCACCACGCCGGCATGTTGGACGAGATCTCTGAGGCGGACCCGAAGATTGCTGTACAAATCGTGAAAGTAGATTCCAAGGATCAGGCAGCTCGCGACGACCAAAATACGCAGCCATCCGTTGTCGTCCAAGAGAAAGACCTGGGCGCCGAAACGCAGGAACGCGAAGGTCGCGGCCAGGTAACACACGTAAATGAGTATGAATTCCGAAGCCAGCAGCGCGGCGACGCTGGCCGGAACATAGCGCCGAAGGAGCCGAAGCATTTGCCTCTACTCCAGGGCGTTGTTCGCGGAGGCAAAACTTCTCAGGTTAGTTTCCAGCCAGCGGCACGGCGCGCGCGGCCGGAGTCGATTTCAGAGAGCCGTTCACCAAGCCGAGTACCGGAAGCCCGCTGGCTTGGATTTGCTCCATCGCTTGGGCGGTCTGTTTCTGCGCGAGCACCAGGTGGTCCGCCCACGCCAGGATCTGGTCGAGGCTGCTGGTGAGCAGCCGTCCGATATGTGGAATGGTCTCGAGTATGAAATTGCGGTTGGATCCGTAGATGGCATCCACGTGGATGGCATCCAGGCGGATGCGGGGATCGAACACCCGCACGTCGCGTCCCTTGCCGATCAGCTGTTCCAGCAACGCCACCACAGGGCTCTCGCGGAGGTCATCGGTGTCTTCCTTGAACGCGAGTCCGATGACGCCGATGCGTTGTGCCGGCAAATCGAGAACCGCCTCGACGGCGCGCCTCAGATGCTGCTCGTTGCTGGGCGTGGCCGATTCCAACAGCGGCAACTTCAAATCCAGACGGGCCGCGCGATAGACCAACGCGCGCAGGTCCTTAGGCAAGCAGGATCCGCCAAATGCGAATCCCGGCTTCAAGTATGCCGGCGAGATATTCAGCTTCACATCTTCGCAGAGCGTGGACATCACTTCGTGGCCATTAACTCCCACCTGCTCGCACAACGCGCCGATCTCGTTGGCGAACGAAATTTTCACCGCGTGGAAAGCATTGGAAGCATACTTGATCATCTCCGCGGTTCCGAGAGACACCAAGCTGGGTTTGACTCCCAGCGGCCGATACAACTCCGCGACGCACGCGAGAGCCGAGCGATCGCTGCCACCGATCACCACCAGCGCCGGCTCAAAGAAATCCCGCACCGCCGAGCCTTCCCGAAGAAACTCCGGATGAGACACGACGCTCACGGCCGCATTATTGGCGAAGGCCTGCTGGGCCACTTCCTCGCAGGTGCCTGGGAAAACGGTGCTCCGTATCGCCACAATCAGAGGTTCGGACCGGCCCGCAATCTGCGCGGCAATCTCGTCCACCGCGCGGCGCAATTGATGCAGACCCAGATTGCCATTTTTCTCGGATGGCGTTCCGACGCAAACCAGCGCGACGTCGGAATCGGCAAGCGCGTCCGCCGAAGTGGAAGCTGACAACCGCCCCGCAGCAATATTGTTCTCGAACCAGTTCTTCCAGCCCCGGTTCATAAAAAGGCGCGCGGCCGTTTCGAATTGCGTTGATTTTGTGTGGGTCCCGGTCGACCCCAAAAACGCGATGTCCCAGGCTCGCTAAACAGGCAGCCGTCACGCACCCGACATAACCAAGTCCGAGTACGGTGACGTTAACCGGATTTTCCGTTTGCAGCGATAAATCCTTAGATTTAGTATGGCATCGCCGGCGGATTCGTGCGCCCGGCTCCTGCCTGGGGTTACAGTAGAAGCAAAACAATGCAGTCCTCAGCAGCTTCGGCGGCACAGACTTTGGAAGAGAAGATCAAAAGCCGCACCGCCCGAGTCGGCATCATCGGTTTGGGTTACGTTGGCTTGCCGCTGGCGATGGAGTTCGCCAAGGCGGGGTTCCCGGTTACCGGAATCGATATCGAGGAAACGAAAGTCGCGCAGTTGAACCGAGGCGAGTCCTATGTGCAGGATGTCGCGCCGGATGTTCTCGGCTCCTTGGTCGGGGCGCGAAAATTTCACGCGACCACGGACTTCTCCGTCATCTCCGAACTGGACACCATCAACATCGCAGTCCCGACGCCTTTGCGCAAAACCAAAGATCCGGACATGAGCTACATCGTGTCTGCCTGTCAGGCCATCGCGAAATATTTCTGCCCAGGCAAGTTAGTGATCCTGGAGTCGACCACCTATCCTGGCACCACCGACGAGTTAGTACTGCCAATGCTGGAACGTCCGGGCTTACAAGTTGGGGAACAGTTCTTTCTGTGCTTCTCACCCGAACGCGTAGACCCTGGAAACGCGCAGTTTCAGACCGCTAACATTCCCAAAGTGGTGGGCGGCATCACGCCCGCGTGCACGAAATTGGGTACGCTGTTTTACTCACAAGCTCTGGAGACGGTGGTGCCGGTTAGCTCCACCCGGGTGGCGGAGATGGTGAAGCTGCTCGAGAACACCTTCCGCATGATCAACATCGGCCTGGTGAATGAAATGGCCTTGATGTGCGACCGCATGGGCATCAATGTCTGGGAAGTGATCGATGCCGCGGCTACCAAGCCATTCGGATTCATGCCGTTTTATCCGGGTCCCGGCCTGGGCGGCCACTGCATCCCGATCGACCCGTTCTACCTGTCGTGGAAGACCAAGCAGGCCGGCATCGAAGCGCGTTTTATCGAGCTGGCCGGATACATCAACGGTCAGATGCCGCACTTCGTGGTGGACAAGATTCAGAACGCGCTGAACGATCACTCCAAACCACTGAGAGGCTCCCACGTGCACATCCTCGGCGCTGCTTACAAGCGCAATATCGGCGACGTGCGCGAGTCACCCGCGCTGGATATTATTCTGCTGCTCGAACGGCGCGGCGCGCTTATCACTTACAGCGATCCGTTCGTTCCGGAATTGCAATTGGATGGGCATCGATTAACCGCTCAGGACGCCGTCGCACAGTCCGGGGAAGCCGATTGCGTAGTGATAGTAACCGATCACGCCAGCTTCGATTACGGCGCGATACTCGAGCGCGCCCAGCTTGTGGTTGACACACGCAACGCGCTCAAGGATCATCCATCGCCAAAAGTCGTTCGGTTGTAACGAATTCCGGGCATGGTAGCATCTGGGAATGGAGGGACTGCTCGGTTTCCTGAAGCCACCCGTGGCCGGGCTACAGGATTTCTACATTCTCACCGGACGAGCGCTCCGCAATCTTTTCCGCGGGCCGCATTACATCGACGACGTCTTCATTCAAATGGACGCTATCGGCGTCGGAAGTCTGTGGATTGTCATCCTTACCGGGTTTTTCAGCGGCGTGGTCATCACCATGCAGATGTCGCGCGCGCTCGGGCAGTATGGCGCCACCGGGCAAGTGGGCCAGATCGTCGCCATCACGCTGGTTCGCGAACTCGGGCCCGTGCTGACGGCGCTCCTCGTGGCGGGCCGCAATGCCTCTGGAATCGCGAGCGAACTTGGTTCGATGAAGGTGACCGAGCAGATCGACGCCATGCGCGCGCTCGGAACCGATCCGATTCAGAAGCTGGTGACCCCGCGCATGATCGCCACTGCCGTGATGCTCCCTCTACTGACCATCATTGCCGATTTTGTCGGGCTTCTAGGTGGATACGTGATTGCCTATTACACAATCGGACTCACCGAGTTCGCAGTATTGGACGGCCGCCTACCAGGCGCTGGCATATAACGACGTCGTGCAAGGGCTGCTCAAGCCGTTCGTCTTCGCATTCATCATTTCACTGGTCGGCTGTTTCTACGGACTGCGCACCTCGGGTGGGACGCAGGGCGTTGGTCTCGCCACCACCAAAGCTGTGGTGGTCTCATCGATCTGGGTGTTCGTGGTTACGTCGATGCTGACGCGTATTTTCGTCAATTTGAGCTGATGAACAGATGAACCGATGAAATGACCAGCGCCGCGTCCACTTCCGCCGCGACCGAAAGCCTGCTTCGGTTCGAGGCGGTCAGCTTATACTTCGACGAAATCGTGGCGCTGGACTCCGTCTCGTTTGCAATGGGCCCCGGTGAGACGCGCGTCATCCTGGGCGCGGCCGGCAGCGGCAAGACCACGCTGCTCAAAGCCGCGATCGGCTTGATCCGGCCGGACTCGGGTCGAATCTATTTGTTCGGAGAGGAAATCACGGGCTTGAAAGAGAACCAACTGTTCGACATTCGCAGCAAGGTGGGAGTCCTGTTTCAGGAAGGCGGCCTGTTCGATTCGATCACCATCGCGGAAAACGTCGCCTATCCCTTGCTCAATGGCCGCACTCATGATGTGCCCGTGGACCAAGTGGAGACCAAGGTTCGGGAAGCGCTGCGATTTGTCGAACTCGAACAGACCATGGACCAGTTCCCCGCCGAACTATCGGGCGGCATGCGGCGCCGCGTCGGCATCGCCCGCGCGGTGGTCAGCGAACCGCCTTTGGTGTTGTACGATTCGCCCACGGCCGGACTGGATCCAATCACCGCGACTACCATCATGGCCTTGATCGCCAAGGAGCGAGATTCACAGGACACCGCTAACCTAATCGTTACCCAGCGTTACCAAGACGGGCAACTCATGGCCAACTTTCGATACAATCGCAGCAGCGGACATTTGGAATCGGCGTCCGGTAACACTTCCGGTAACGGGGGAGGGGTGGTACACGGCTCCGATCCGGCGCGCACCGTCTTTATGGTGATGAAGGAGGGACGGGTGGTCTTCGAGGGCACCCAGCACGAACTAGAGGCGTCTCAAGACGCCTACGTCCAGGAGTTTGTGCCCAAGCACTGATAAATATGCCAGTTCAGAAACAGGCGTCCTGGGCGCGACTGAAAGTCGGGATTCTCGCGCTGTTCGCGATGGCCATTTTGGCCGTGCTCATTTTCCTGATTACCGGCGACACCAATCCCTTCGAACCCAATGCCACGGTTTACACCTACATGGCCGACGCCGCTGCTTTGACCACGGCCGCGCCAGTGAATCTGGACGGCATTCCAATCGGCAAGGTCAAGCAGATCCGGCTCTCCGGACAAAAAGATCCGAAGCGGCTGGTGCGTATCGAAATGGCGATACCGGAGCATCAGCTCAAGGACATCCCCACCGATTCGGTGGCTTCCATCAGCGCGGCAAACGTGCTGGGCACCAAGTACATCAACATCAAGACCGGCAAGGCCACGACCTCGATCACTGCAGGGGCAGAGATTCAAAGCCTCGGTACTGGCGAGTTCGAGGATCTCATACAGCAAGGCTTGAGCGTGATGGGTTCAGTTCAGGAAACTATTCAGCGCGTCGACAAAGTTGTAGAAATCGTGGAATCGGGAAAGGGCACCATCGGCAGGTTATTGGTCGATGAAACGCTCTACAACAATCTACTGGCGATCCTCGGTCAGGTGAAACAACTGGCGGATGCGTTGAACAGCGATAAAGGTACGATAGGCAAGCTGATTTACGATCCCGATCTATACAACCAAGTTCAGGGTTCGCTGAAGCGTCTGGACGACATGTTGCAGCAGTTGCAGGCTGGACAAGGGACCGCGGGCAAGCTCCTCAAGGATCCGGCGCTTTACGATGAAACGCAAAAAACCATCGCGGGCGTGCATAAGCTGGTGGACGACCTGAATGCGGGCAAGGGCACCGCCGGCCAACTCCTCAAGAGCGAGGATTTGAGCAATCAGTTGAAGGCCACCATGACCAAGATCGATTCGATCATCGATAAGGTCGCTTCAGGTCAGGGCACGCTCGGTCAGTTGCTGGTGAACCAGCAGTTGTATGACAACCTCAACGGCGCTACGCGCGAAATGCATCTGCTGATGAAGGATTTCCGCGCGAACCCGAAGAAGTTTCTGCGCATCAAACTCGGGCTATTCTAGACGGCAGAATTGAAGTATCTGATCCCTAACGCCGACGACTTCGGCTACACGCGCGACGTCAACGACGGTATTATTCACGCCCACCGGCAAGGCATCCTCACTGCAACCACGCTGATGGCGACCGGCCGGGCGTTCGATCACGCAGTCGAACTGGCGCATCAGAATCCGGGACTGGACGTGGGCGTCCATCTGGTTTTGGTGGGCAGCGACGGGTTTCCAGCGACGGTCGCGCGGACTGATCGGCGAAATTGCGAGGGGCCGCATTCGCGTCTATGACGAGCTTTCCGCCCAGGTGCGCAAGGTCCTGGCAGCGGGCCTCCGGCCCACTCATTTGGATACGCATAAGCACACGCATTTGCTGCCGCCCGTGCTGGATGCTGTTGCACGCATCGCGTCCGAGTTTCAAATCCCCTGGGTGCGCCGCCCGTTCGACCTGCCGCTCCATGCCGGAACAGTGCACGCCGGGACTGTCCCTTGGCAAAGGCGAGTGGTAAGCGGGGGCCTGGGTTTCGCGCGCGCGCGATTTCATCGCGTTCTCACCCGCCACGGGTGCCGCACCACCGATCATTTCGCCGGTTTCCAAATCACCGGGCATTATGACGGGGCCGAACTCGCGCGGTTGATTCGCGATCTGCCGGAGGGCATCACCGAATTCATGTGCCATCCGGGCTTCTGCACCGAGGAATTGCAAGCTGCCCACACGCGCCTCAAGGAGAGCCGGCGGCGGGAATTGGACGCGCTGACCAGCGCCGAGGTTCGCGCGGCCATCGAAGAATCAAACGTGACTCTCGCTCGATACGCGGAAATCCGCTAACTTGGGAGCACGATGCCAGGTCTTCCAGCGGTCGTCCTTCCACCAATCATTGACCGCGAGCTGTTGTTCGGCGATCCCGAAATATCGGGCGCCCAACTCTCGCCCGACGGCAAGTACATCGCGTTTCTAAAGCCCTGGAAGGCAACACGCAACATCTGGGTCAAGCCGACCGCCGAGCCGTTCAGCACGGCTCGCCTCATGACAACCGAGACCGCTCGACCGATTGCCGGGTTCGTATGGACGCGCGACAGCAAGTTCATCGTTTATGTAAAAGACAACGGCGGCGACGAGAACTTCAACGCCTACGCGGTCGATCCCAGCGCCACTGCGGCCCCGGATACGGATGCTCCCCCGTCGCGCGACCTTACCAATCTGAGCGGCGTGCGAGTGACGTTATTCAGCGCGCCCAAGACCGATCCCGATGTGATCTACATCGGCCTCAATGATCGCGACAAGGCGTGGCACGATCTCTACAAGCTGCGAATCTCCACCGGCGAGCGCACGCTGATCCGCAAGAATACCGACCGCATCGCCTCATGGATTTTCGATCTGAAGGGCAATCTGCGGTTGGCACAGCGGGTGCAGGATTCGGGCGATCAGGAGATCCTGCGCGTCGATGCTAACAGTTTCACGCCCATCTACACCTGCAATGTCTTTGAGACCTGCGATCCGGTGCAGTTTCACAGAGACGGCCAGCGCGTGTACATTCAAACCAACAAAGGCGGCCTGGATCTCACCACGCTCGCTTTGCTGGATCCCGGCACGGGCGCGCTCGAAACCGTGGAATCCGATCCGCTGCAGCACGTCGACCTCGAATCAGCGTGGTTCTCCGAAGCCACCGACGAACTGGTGGCGACAGTTTATGAAGACGATCGCGAGCGCCGGTATTTCAGGGACCAAACGTTTGAAGCCGATTATCAATGGCTGGAGAAGCAGCTTCCCGGCCGGGAGATTTCGGTGGTCTCGAGCACTTTGGACGACCGGCAGTGGCTGATCAGCGCGCACGGCGATGTTGAGCCAGGCGAGACGTACTTGTTCAATCGCGATGACCACACACTCGCGTTTCAGTACAAAGTGCGGGAAAAATTGCCCCGCGAATCGCTTGCGCCCATGCGGGCGGTCCGCTATAAATCCTCCGATGGCCTGGAAATCCCCGCCTATTTGACCTTGCCGAAGGGCCTCGGGGCGAAAGGTGATGCTACGCGGCTGCCGGCGCTGATTGTTCCCCACGGTGGACCTTGGGTACGCGATCAATGGGGCTACAATGCACTGGCGCAGTTCTTCGCCAACCGCGGTTACGCCGTTCTGATGCCCAACTTTCGCGGTTCCACTGGCTACGGCAAGAAATTCCTGAACGCAGGCAATGGCGAGTGGGGCACGAAGATGCAGGACGACCTCACCTGGGGAGCGAAATATCTGGTGGATGAAGGCATCGCCGATCCCGGCCGTATTGGGATTCTGGGCGGCTCCTACGGCGGATACGCGACTCTGGCCGGTGTCGCCTTCACGCCCGATCTCTATCGCGCGGCAGTGGATATCGTCGGCCCGTCGAATTTGCTCACGTTGCTCGCGGCGATTCCTCCCTATTGGGAAGCCGGCCGCAAAATCATGTACGCGCGCATGGCCGATCCCGATACGCCCGACGGCAGCAAGTGGATGGAGGAACGGTCGCCGCTGCATTCCGCCGGCAAAATCAAGACGCCGCTAATGGTGGTGCAGGGAGCCAACGACCCGCGCGTGAATCGCAGGGAAGCCGAGCAGATTGTGATCGCGCTGCGCGATCGCGGATTCCCGGTGGAATACCTGCTGGCCCCCGACGAAGGGCACGGCTTCGCGCGCCCGGTGAACAATCTGGCGATGTTCATGGCGGTGGAGAAATTCCTGGCTGGGCATCTCGGTGGCCGTTATCAGGAAGGTGGATCGCCAGAAGTAACCGCTCGCCTGAAGGAAATCACGGTGGATCCGAAGACGGTGGTGATTTCGAAAATCGTGGACGCTGCCACCGTCGGCGTTCCCCAAGTGACGGCGGATTTGAAACCCGGTACGTACAAGTACGACGCCAAGATATCGATGGGTGGCCAGCAGATGGCGCTCAAGCTTTCAACCACCATTCAGGACGGCGGCGGAGCTTGGACAATGGTGGAGAAGATCGACTCGCCGATGGGTGAGATGCTCGACACAACGGTTCTGGAGAAGGGCAGCCTTACCTTGAAAAAGCGGACCGTGGAAGGCGGTGATGAGCCGATTTCCATGGATCTGGATGGCACGATCTTCGCCGACGGCGCCGGCTCCAATTTCGTGATCGGTCGTCTGCCGCTTGCCGATAGCTACACGACTGCCTTTCGCAATTTCGATCTACAGAGGAACAAGGTCAAGCTGATGCAACTCCAGGTCGCCGGATCGGAAAGCGTGACGGTGCCCGCGGGATCCTTCGATACCTTCAAAGTGGAGCTTTCCTCGGCCGACGGTGGCCCGGACAAATCCACGATCTGGATCGCGAAGGACACACGCACCCCGGTGAAGACATCCACGGTAATGGCCGAAATGGGCGGAGCCATCCTGACGGCAGAGTTAATGCCGTAGCTCATCGTCTACGGTGAGTTCGGAAACCCGGAGCCGCGTCACCGTAAGGTCCTCGATATGAACAGATTTGAAGACGGCGCGCCCAACCGCCAGTTTGCGGACTGCTAACGCGCCGATGGCCAGCGCTCCGATCGCAAAGGCGCCAAATGCCACCGCCCCGACGGCGCCCGCGATTCTTGCAAGCGCAACAGTGTGTTTGGATGCACGAGATCTCATAGGTTAGACCTGCATCCAATGGTACCGTCCCAGCATCCCGTAGGTGTATAATGAAGTTGTCGGAAGTGTCCAGTGGGCGAAAGCCCACTTTTTTATTGCAATAGGCCAATGTCTGTTATCGCCAAGGAAGAGATTGTCGCAAAGATCGCGGAAATCGCCGAGCGAGTCGCCGAGCCGGAAGGTATCGAGATCGTCGAGGTTCAGCTTTTGGGCGCAGGCCGGGGCCGATTGTTGCGTTTGTACATTGACCGGGCCGCGTCCGAAGCGTCGCCTGATCGCCCGCAGGGCGTCACGCATGCCGATTGTGAGTTTATTTCGCATCAGGTAGGAACTATTTTGGATATCGAGGACGTCATACCTGGGGACAGTTACACGCTGGAGGTCAGCTCGCCTGGCCTGGAGCGTAAGTTGTCCAAACCGAAAGACTTCGAGAGATTTGTGGGTCAGAAAGCCAAAGTCGTGCTGCGGGAGCCGGTGGAGAACCAGCGTCGCTGGGAAGGTAAGATTGCCGGTATTTCGCAGGGCGTCGTTGCCCTAGAAGTTGGCGCGTTGGAGCCAAGCGCCGGACGAGTGATCCGCTTCCCGCTCGCGCAGGTCGAAAAAGCCAACCTGAAGTTTGACTGGTAATTCAATCCCAGACAGTTTGAGAAGAGGAAACAGTGGCTAGCATCTATCAGTCCATTGAGATTTTGAGCAAGGAGAAGGGCATCGATCCGCAGATCGTCATCGACGCGGTGAAGGACGCCATGCTGGTGGCTGCTCGCAAGCACTTTCGGACAGCGGAAGATCTGGTCGCGGCATTTAACGATCAGACCGGCGCGCTAGAAATCTATGGCGTGAAGAAAGTCGTGGAAGCCGTTCAGGACCCGGATAAAGAGATTTCGCTCGATGACGCGCAGCGCATGGATCCAACGGCTCAACTGGAATCCGAAGTTCATTTTCCGAAGCCCACCGAGGCCCTCGGCCGCATCTCCGCCCAAACTGCCAAGCAGGTTATCTTACAGAAGGTCCGGGAAGCCGAGCGCGAGACCATCTTTTCGGAGTACTCGGGCCGCGTGGGCGAACTGGTCAACTGCATGGTGAAGCGCATCGAGGGTCAGGACCTGATTGTGGACCTCGGTAAAACCGAGGCGCGCCTGCTAAAGAAAGAGCAAAGCAAACTCGAGAACTTCAGTGTCGGCGACCGCGCCCGTTGCGTCATCCGTAGCGTGGAAAAGGCCGGCAAAAACGCCGGAGTAATTGTGTCGCGAGCCGCACCAGAGCTCGTGATGCGCCTATTCGAGCAGGAAGTGCCCGAAATCTACGACAACACCGTGGTAATCAAGGGCTGCGCCCGGGAGGCGGGCGAGCGGACCAAGATCGCCGTGTTCAGCCGGGACCGTGATGTGGATAGCGTGGGCGCCTGCGTCGGCATGAAGGGCATGCGTGTGCAGTCCATCATCCGCGAGCTGCGCGGCGAGAAGATCGACATTATCGAATTCTCCGAAGATCCCGTGGTTTTCGCGACGCACGCGCTTAGCCCGGCTAAGATTACGCGCGTTTCCATCATCGATACGACGGATAAGCACATGGAAGTGATTGTCGACGATACCCAGCTATCACTCGCCATCGGCAAGAAGGGGCAGAACGTCCGGCTGGCGGCCAAGCTGCTGGGCTGGAAAATCGACATCAAGAGCGAGGAAGAGAAGCGTCAGGAAGTGGAGTCGGCCATGGCCGCTCTGGTTCCGGCGGGCGCCCCGGTATCGGTTCTGATCGATCTCGGCTTGGCTGAGACGATCGTCGAGACGCTCATCGAATCGAGCGTAGGCACCGTGGAAAAGCTAGGCTCCATGACGCCAGAGGAGCTCGAGGCGATTCCCGGAATCGGCCCAAAGATTGTCGAAAAGATCCTGGTAGCCGTGAACGCTTACTACGCGCAGTTTGAACCGGGCGCTGAAGCGCCGGGCACTGAAGTGGCGGCCGGGGAAGGCAGCCTGGATGGCGCGGCCGAACCTCCGGACGAGGCGCTGCTTGAAACTGCGGCTGAGCCTTCCGAAACAGAGGAAACCGCTTCTGTTGCCGTCGGAAACGCGGCCGAAGAGAAAAAGGAATTTGATACCATAGAGAACTCGGAGGAGGTCGGCTAAGCGCCGCGTTTTACCGCTGGTGCAGTTATCTATGACGAAAATCCGCATTAACGAGCTAGCCAGGCAACTCGAAGTCCCATCGCACGCCATCATCGACATGTTGCCCGAGCTCGGTGTTTCCGAGAAAAAAACCCACTCCAGCTCAATTGACGAACCGGTGGCGCTGATTATCCGGGAGCGCTTGCAAGGCGGAGGCGGCGATGCCGCGCGCAGAGAAGCCGCAAGCTCCGTGGCGGTTGCCGAACCTGAAGAGATCGAAGAGCAGACACGGCCGGAGCCCGTAGCCGAGCGTCCTCCAGTGGTAGCCGCAAAGCCCGCCGGACCAGGTGTTGCCGGCATCGAACCGCCCGCCACGACAACTTCCAACAACATAGCTTCCCAGGAGGCCACCGTTACCACCGTTGAAGAACCGCTCCGCAGCAAGCCTGCGCCTTTGAGGCCGCCCCTGTCCGCAGGTGGCGTGGCTCCGCTGAATCCCCCGTTGCGCACTGGTCCCATTCCGGCCCGTCCTGTTCCCGCGCCGCGTCCTGGTCAGATACTGTCGGGACCGCGGCAGCCCATACCTGCGGCTACTCCGGCTGCTCCCATGCAGCCCGCGGCCATTGCGACTCCGGCTCCTTCGGTAGTCCGAACCGCGCCGCCACCGGCCGCTTCCACCAGCACTGAAACGGCGACGCCTTCGATGCCGATTCCGAGTGCAATGCCAACGCCTGGGACGCCTTTACGGCCGCAGCCTCGTCCAAATCTGGCCGGTCAACCGGCCGCGCGTCCCGTTGTCCCCCCTCGTCCCGACATGGTGGCCAGGTTGCAGCAGACGCGTCCAGCGGCTCCCGGTCAGGTACAGCAGCAGGCCCCACGGCCTGGGTTGCCGACCCGTAGTTCCACACTCGTTCCCGGCCAGCCCATCTATCGTGGTCCGATTCGCCCCGGCCAGCCCGTCATGCGCGGGCCCGGAGTGGGCGGCGGTCCGCCTGGACCCGGAGGAGCGCCAGGAGGCTTTCGCCGGCCGCGTACGCTACATCCGACATCGCCGCTGCGCGCCGAGCCCGCGACTCCGATCCCGACCACCGAACAGCAGCGCCGCCATCAGGGCAAGCCAGTCAGCCGTGACCGGCATCGCGATCAGGAGCAGGAAGAGGGTCGGCTGCGGATGCCGATGCGCCGCGAGCAGGCCGCCGCGCCGCCGCCCATCGATCGCGAAATCACGATTTCCGAAGGCGTCACGGTCAAGGAACTTTCCGAAAAACTCGGCATCAAAGCCAACCTGGTGATCAAAAAGCTGGTGGAGAAGAAAATCTTCGCCACCATCAATCAGAATCTCGATGTCAAGATGGCCGAGGACTTGGCGCGCGAGTTCGGAGCCTCTACCAACAAGATCAGCTACGAAGAAGAGAGCACTCAGGAGATCACCGAAGCTGAGGTAACAACCGATAAAGTACGGCGCGCTCCCGTGGTCACCATCATGGGCCACGTGGATCACGGCAAAACGTCGCTGCTGGATGCCATCCGTTCCGCGCACGTCGCAGATCGCGAGGCCGGCGGTATTACGCAGCACATCGGCGCTTATTACGTCGAGAAGAACGGCCGCAAGATCGTGTTCATCGATACGCCCGGCCATGAAGCGTTCACCCGCATGCGCGCCCGCGGCGCTAAAGTTACCGATATCGTTATCCTGGTTGTGGCTGCCGACGACGGCGTGATGCCGCAGACTCTCGAAGCCATCGATCACGCCAAAGCGGCCGGCGCGCCCATCATCGTCGCCATCAACAAGGTAGATAAACCCGATGCCCAGCCGGATCGCGTCAAACAGCAGCTGGCCGATCGCGGCTTGCTGGCCGAAGATTGGGGCGGAGATGTGGTTATGGTTCCGGTCTCGGCGAGGACCAAAGTCGATCTCGATTTGCTGCTCGAAATGATTCTGCTGGTGGCCGACATGCTGGATCTGAAGGCCAATCCAGATCGTCCGGCCGTTGGCAATGTTCTCGAAGCCAATCTCGATCGCGGGCGTGGACCAGTGGCCACCGTGTTGGTGCGCAACGGCACGCTGCATGTTGGCGACTACTTCATCTGCGGCTCGGTGTTCGGCAAAGTCCGTGCCATGTTCGACGATCGCGGCGGACCCCTCCGGGAAGCCGAACCGTCCATGCCGGTGGAAGTTCTGGGTCTCGATTCGCTACCCGAGGTCGGCGATATGTTCCAGGTGGTCACCGACACCGCCAAGGCCAAACAGATCGTCATCTATCGCGAAGCCAAGGCGCGCGATGTCGCCATGTCCAAGAGCGGCCGCATGACGCTCGAACAGTTCCATGAGCAGTTGAAGGAAGGCGAGGTCAAGGAGCTCAACATCATCCTCAAGACCGACGTCAGCGGAACGGCCGAAGTGCTTTCCGACATGATGCAAAAGCTTTCCAACGACAAGGTCCGCATCCGTGTGCTGCGCAGCGCGCGTCGGCGCCATCAACGAGAGCGATGTGCTGCTGGCTTCCACTTCGAATGCGATCATCATCGGGTTCAACGTCCGGCCCGAAAGAAACGCCAGCCGCGTTGGCCGAGCAGGAAAAGGTCGACATCCGGCTGCACACCATCATTTACGAGCTCACCGACGAGCTGAAGCGCGCCATGACCGGCATGTTGGAGCCGGTGTTCAAAGAGGTCTACCAGGGCCGCGCCGAGGTGCGGGAAGTATTCCGCATCAGCAAAGTCGGCAACGTGGCTGGCTGCATGGTGATCGATGGCTTCATCAAGCGCGACAGCGAAGTGCGGGTTCTGCGCGACAACGTGGTGGTGTTCACCGGCAAAATGGAATCGCTGAAGCGCTTCAAGAATGACGCCAGCGAAGTGAAGACCGGATTTGAGTGCGGCGTCACGCGTGCGGAATTTCGCCGACATCAAGCCGAAAGACATCATCGAGGCCTTCGTCACCGAGCGAGTCGCCGTGGAGGCGATGGCGTAAACGCGCCCCGGGGATCGAAATGCCCAGCGTTGGTGTATTGACGCTTGAACTTCACATCGAAGGCGCGCTGTCCTTGAAGGACAAACGCCATACCGTGAAAAGTCTGAAGGACCGGCTTGCGCGCCAAGTTTAACGTGGCCGTGGCCGAGATCGGCTATCAGGATCTTTGGCAGCGTTCGCTGGTTTCCGCCGTCACCGTGTCGGGCGACCATGCGCATGCCGAACAGGTGCTGCAACGCGTGGAGCGCGAGGCCGCGGGGCTACTGGGTGGCGCGCTGGTGGGTTCAAGCGTGGAGTGGATCGAGTAGAGTCAAAACAGGTAAACATGCAGCATCGTACTGAGCGGATTTCCGAGGCGCTCCGCGAAGAACTCACCGAGCTGATCGGCTACGAACTTTCCGATCCACGCATCAGCTCAGCCATCGTCACCGGCATTGAGGTCTCACCCGACAAACGGCACGCGCTGGTCCGGATCGGAGTAACCGAAGGGTCAGACGTCCAGCAGGCACTCGCCGCGCTCGAGCACGCCAGCCCATTCCTGCGCCACCAACTTGCCATCCGCCTGGAACTTTTTCGCATCCCGGAGCTGCATTTTGAGGCCGACGTTGCCACCGAACTGGGCGGCCGCATGGAAAACCTGCTGAAGCGCATCAAAAAGGGCCGTCCTCGCGAATAGCGGCCTGGTTTGTCAAGTAATTGAATCTAAAGAAAGACATAGATTCGACTTCCCGTCCCGGTCTTCACAATTTAAGCCCAAACTATTGACAGTAGGGCTTGGTCCAAGCGCTACTATAATTTGGGCCGTTTGACAGCCCCACGTTACTCACACATGCTCAAACTGAAATCACGCCAGGTTCATCGATGCGAATGGCCTCAATGAATAGCCGGTTTCTGGAGGCCTGCCGCCGCCGGCCGACCGATGTTCGACCTGTCTGGTTCATGCGGCAAGCTGGACGTTATATGAAGCAGTATCGGGATATCCGCGCCAACGCGGGAATTCTCGAAATCTGCAAACGACCCGATCTGGCCGCCGAGGTCACGCTGCAGCCGGTCGAATTTCTGGATGTCGACGCGGCCATCATTTTCGCCGATCTGCTGCTGCCCGTGGAGCCCATGGGACTGAAGCTGAAGTTCCTCGCCGGCGAGGGGCCGCACATCGACAATCCCGTTCGGACTTCCGATGACGTCGATTCGCTCTCCATTTCCAACACCGACGATCTGAACTACGTCGGCGAGGCGATTCAGCTCGTTACTCGTCAACTGGCTGGCCGCGTGCCCCTGATCGGATTCGTTGGCGCGCCTTTCACACTCGCCAGCTACATGATCGAAGGCGGACCTTCGAAGAATTTCGTGCGCACCAAGTCCATGATGTATAGCGACGAAACATTGTGGCGGCGTCTGATGGGCAAGCTGGTGGACGTGCTGGGACCGTTCGCTCTTAGCCAGGTGACCGCCGGCGCGCGCGCCATCCAGGTGTTCGATAGCTGGGTGGGCGCTCTCAGTCCCGACGATTACGTCCGCTTCGTCGCGCCGTATTCGCGCGCGTTGATCGAGCGCATCCGCACCGCGAGCGTCCCGGTGATTCATTTCGGCACGGGCGCGTCAGGATTTTTCCGCGAGCTGCACGCCGCCGGCGGCGATGTGATGGGCGTCGACTGGCGCATCAACATCGATCAAGCCTGGATGGACATCAGCTATCGTTCCGCCATCCAGGGCAATCTGGATCCGGCGGTTCTGTTTGCGCCGCTACCCGAGCTGAAGATGCGCGTGCACGAGCTGTTGAAGCGCACTGGCTCGCGTCCCGGACATATTTTCAATCTCGGTCATGGTATCTTGCCTGAGACTCCGCCCGACAATGTGCGCGCCGTGGTGGATTTCGTGCGCGAGTTTCGAATGTAAGCCTGGTTAGGAAATGGCCGTGAGCCATAAAGCACTAATCATCGGCGGCGGAATTTCGGGTCTTTCCGCTGCCTACTACCTCTCCAAAGCCGGCATCCGGCCAACGTTGTTGGAGCGCAGCCCTCGCATCGGCGGCGTGATTCAAACCTCTGTGCTGCAAGGCTGCGTGCTTGAAGAAGGGCCTGACGGATTCCTCGGCGCCAAACCATGGGCCATGAATCTGATCCGCGAGCTGGGCTTGGCGGACCAGGTGATCGGCTCCAACGATCATTCCCGCATTACCTACATCGTCAAGAATGGCAAGCTCGTGCGCATGCCGGCGGGCCTGATGATGATGGTTCCAACCAAAATCATGCCGATCGTGGGAACTCCGCTGCTGGGCTGGAGCGCCAAGATCCGCATGGGTCTGGAGATTTTCCGCAAGCCTCATGGACCGCAACCGGATCGCTCCGTGTACGATTTTTTGTTGGACCATTACGGGCAGGAGTCCATCGATTATCTCGCCGAGCCGCTTCTCGCTGGAGTCTACGGAGGCGATCCGCGCGACATGAGCGTGAACAGCGTGCTGTCTCGCTTCGTGGATCTTGGAGACCAAGTACGGAAGCCTCACGAGGGGAGCGCTTGCGCAACCGCGGCCGAACAGCGCCGGCTCATTCCTGCAGACGCTCAAGGGTGGACTCGGCCAGTTGATCGAAGCTCTTCGTCCATATGCCGACGTGATCCACGCGAACGCCGAAGCGTTGGAGCAAACCGGTAGCGGCTTCCGCGTGCGAGCGGATGGCAATTGGTTGCAGGCGGACCAGGTAGTGGTCGCTACGCCCGCTCACGCTGGCGCGCAACTGATGGCGTCATCGCAACCCGAGCTTTCCCGGCTGCTCGGGGGCATCCCCTACACAAGTTCCATCACACTGGCTCTTGGATACCGCAAAGCGACCTTCGACCATCCGTTGAACGGTCACGGATTTCTGGTTCCGAAGAAAGAACGCAAGTACATTTTCGGCTGCACTTGGGTCGGCAACAAATTCAACTATCGCGCGCCGGACGACATGGTTGTTCTCCGATGTTTCCTGGGCGCCGACGCTATGCCGCTCTCCGATGAAGCGCTGGTGGATGCCGCGCGCGCCGAATTACAGAGCATCATGAATGTCAGAGCCGAGCCTGTGTTTCACAACATCGCGCGCTGGCCAAATTCCATGGCGCAATACACGGTTGGACACCAGCAACGCGTCGCGCGAATCGAAGAAATTGTGCGGGCGATCCCAGGTCTCTATTTGGCGGGCAATGCTTATCACGGAATTGGAATTCCGGATTGCATTCGTATGGGCCAGGAAGCGGCGGCGAAGATCAGCGCCGTATGTATACCAGCGCCTCAGCCGGCGTAACCACGATGCGATCCACGTTGCCAGCCAGACCGAAGGGCTGGTCGATCTTTGCGTCGGGATAGAACGGCAGAAAAAAGTTTTGGACCAGAAAATCGAGCGCCGCTCCCGTCACGGCGAGGCCGCCGATCTCTACGCGCAATAGATGCACGGTCGCTTGGCCATGCGCCGACTGGATGGTGGCGCGCACGGTCACCAGTTTCTCGCCTTCGATCAGCTTCGCGATGAGGAAATTGGTTTCCACGCCCGCGGCGCGCCGGACCTTGAGGAAGTCGATTCGCGCGGATGCGGTCGCCGTGCCGTTTCCCAATTGCAGCCGGGGATCGCGGAAACCCTCGGGGACAATGGCCGGAGCTTTCACGCGCACCCACGCGTTGAGTTCGACGGACGTAAAGTGAAACACCGCACCGGGCTTGGCCTTGCCGCCCTCGATCAAGTCGAGCCGGCGTGTGACGTTCGCCGCCGAGGGATCGGCCGCGGACAGCGCAGCCGCGCCAGCTACCACCAGAAACAGAAAGCGTAAGCTCAACTTTCATGATATAGCTGCTAGAATCGTGCCTGGGAGATCTCATGAGAACAGCTCACGCAGTACTTCTTTTGGCGACCGGCAGCCTGCTCCACGCGGCCGGCGACGCGCCCAAGCGCCTCGACGATGCGGCTGATATGCTGACCGAAATCATGTCCGCGCCCGATAAAGGAATTCCGCAAGACCTGCTGGCGAAGGCTCATTGCGTGGTGCTGGTCCCCGGCCTGAAGAAGGGCGCCTTCATCGTTGGCGCGAAGTATGGCAAGGGCTTCATGCTGTGCCGCAAGGCCAGTGGTGTGGGTTGGTCGGCCCCGGCGGCGATTCGCGTGGAAGGCGGAAGCGTTGGATTTCAGATCGGCGGCTCGGAAACCGACGTGGTCATGCTCGTGAACAGCGAACCGGGCGCGAAGAAGCTACTCCAAGACAAATTCACTCTCGGCGCCGATGCATCTGTCGCCGGCGGGCCGGTAGGCCGCACTTCTTCGGCTGAAACCGATGCGCAGCTGCACGCTGAGATTCTAACCTGGTCGCGTTCGCGCGGCGCTTTCGCCGGCGTTGCACTGGAAGGCGCCACTCTGCGCCCGGACGAAGACTGGAATACGGAACTCTACGGCAAGCCGATTAGCAATAAGGAAATCGTGATGGGCCCCATTCCGGCTCCGCCCGCGGCAGCCAAGCTGCTTGCGACGCTGGACAAATATTCGAGCCGCAAGTAGCTACTTTGGCTGCTGGGAAAAACTGGCGATCATCGGACGCGCGGCGGCGTCGAAGTGCGTCATCGGGTGCAGGTGTAAAATCAGCTCCATGGTGCGCAGCACCGATGTGGTGTTGTACATGTTGCTGTCGGTCGCGCCCGTATGCGTGTACGGGGAGATAAGTAACGCCGACCTGCCCTGGCCCACAACGAAGATCGCGGTGCTTCCCCAAAACTTGCTTCGTGACACCGCTTCCACGATCGTTCCGAGAGCCTGATCGGTTGCTTGGTCTGGGCCTAGCCGCATCATTATCAGCGCAGGCATCTGATTGGCGGAGCCGAATGCTGCAAGATCGTCGAGGAATTCCTGAGCGCCGCGGTATTTCAAGTTCGTGACTTTGGCGAGAGCCGGGTCGAGCACTGCATCGTTGACCACCCAAAAGCCGTAATTCCGCATCGAAATTCCTGCCGCCGCGGCGTTGGTCCACAGGTAACCTGCGGGCGGCAAGGCTGCTGGCTCCCCGCCCTCGAAACCAGGGTTGAGGTTGCGGCCGGCAGAGTTGCTGGGCGACATCTTCTCCACATAGTCGCTTGCGATCGCAGCAGTGGACCAATTGATTCCGTCGGCGCGGTTATCTCCATTGGCGTAGAAGTTGTCGAGCGTCACGAACTCGCGCGCTAGCTTCTGATAATTGGGACCTGCCTTTTCGGCCCCGCCGACGATGTAGATCACATGCTGAATCGCGGCGGGAATGCCGGTGGGGATCTCATCGAGCTTCTCGTCGGTGTACGGCGAGTTGGATTTTACCTCGGCCGTGAAGCTCGCAAGCGAATCGTCTGTTAACGGGGGAATGAATGACGCCGACCCAGCGGGTGAGCCTTTGCCGTTCAACACCACCAATCGACCGTCGGCCAGCGCCCGGGCCGCCGTGGGATACCAGCCCGTCGGAATGAACCCGAGGACCAAGCTGCGCGCCGCGGTGACGTCAACTACCGCTGCGGCGTTTGCGTCTGAACAAACTACGTACAAGCGGCTTTGATCGGCACTGAGCGCCAGCGCGCTCGGCGTCATGCCCAGCGGATGTTCCGGAGTGGTGGATACATTGATGGTTTCCACCACGCGCAAGTCGCCATTGTCGGAAACGCCGGCAGCATAAACGTTATTGGTATTCGCGGCGGAGACGAAGATCCGCGCTTTGAATCCAGCTTCGCCTTGCTGACCTTCACCATCTTCGGCGCGAGTGGCGCGATCGCGCCACACCATGTCGGTGGGATGCGCGCCCAGCCGCAAGGTCTGCAGCAGCGCGCCATTGCTGGTTTGATGATGGTACAACGAACCGTCGGCCCAACTGGTCACATAGAATGATTTGCCGTCGGGGTTAAACAAGATCCGATAGGGACGCCGGCCGGTTTTGAAACGGTCGATCACAATGCCGGACTGCGCGTTCACCACCACGATCGCATCGTGATACAGATCGCAAGCGTAGAGCAAATGGCCATCCGGATCAGCGGCTACATCTCCGATAAAGTCGGCCGCAGATCGCGCGCCTTTCACGATCTCGAACGTCCGCGCGGGCGCGAGTTTTCCGTTCCCATCAAATGAAAACTCATAGACCGATGCTTGCGATCCACCGCCTACCCACAGCGTGCGGCCATTGGGTGAAAAGGCCAGGCCGAGCCACGCATCGGTCACTGGCGTGCGGCCAACTTCGTGGCCATCCTTGGTATCCAGCACGCTCAACGACGGTGGATTATAGCCGCCGTTCAGCACCACCAGAAAGCGGCCGTCCTTGGAGAGCACCGACGACATCGGCAGTGTGTCGAGCGGAATCTGCACACCGGCGGGTTTCACGCGCCAGCCGGTATTGAGCAGGAAACCACCGCCGGCAAGGGGTCCCACTTGTTCGCGTGGCGGGGGCTGCGAAGACGAGACGAGCGCCGCACCGAACAGGATTATCACGGCGAAGATGACATGTGCTCTCATTTGGAAAACCTCTGGACCTTATTCAGAAAACCGCTGTGCAATTGGGAAGCGGCGTCCGATACCGAACGCCTTGGTGGTCACCTTCAGGCCAGGGGCGGCCTGCTGGCGTTTATACTCGTTGCGATCCACCTTGTTGACAATGTCGCGCACCAGGGTCACGGGCAGAGTAAGCGCGTCTGCAATCTGTTGCGGACTCTCGTTGTTTTCGATGTAGAGACGCAAAATCTGGTCGAGCATTTCGTAGGGCGGGAGCGAGTCGGTATCCTTTTGATCGGGACGCAGCTCGGCGGACGGCGGTTTGACGAACGTGTTTTCGGGAATTGCGTTCGAGTGGCGCTGATTGGCCACTCGCGCCAGCGAATAAACCAGTGTCTTCGGAACATCGCTGATGATCGCCAGACCGCCGCACATATCGCCATACAGCGTGCAATAGCCCACCGCCAATTCACTCTTATTACCAGTGGTGAGCACCAAGGCGCCCCATTTGTTCGAGAGCGCCATCAATGTGACGCCGCGCAAGCGCGATTGCAGGTTTTCCTCCGTTACGCCGACAGGGCTGTTCAAATTAGTTGAACCATCGAACAGTGGCTCAAGTACATTGAGAAACGCCTGGTATTGAGTTTTGATCGGGATCAGTTCGAAGCGGACGCCCAAGTTGTGAGCCAGATCGCGCGCGTCGCTGATGCTGTGCTCGGACGAATACGGGCCGGGCATCCCTACGCCGATGACGTTTTCCTTGCCCACCGCATCCACCGCGATTGCCGCGGTGAGCGCCGAATCGATGCCGCCGCTCAATCCAACGATCACTCGCTTGAAGCCGCACTTGTGGATGTAATCGCGCGTGCCCATGGCCAGCGCTTGATACACGGCCTCGCATTCCTCGGGAAGGTTCTCATGATGATCGCCGGTCAAAGTCTCGGTGTCCACCATCACAAGATCTTCTTCAAATGATGCCGCGCTCGCGATAACCTCACCGTCCGGACTCATCGCGAAGCTGGTTCCGTCGAAAAGCAGCTGGTCGTTGCCGCCCACCTGGTTAACATAGACGATCGGCACGCGAAAATGCCGCGCCGTAGCCGTGAAGATTTCCTTCCGCTGCGCGCGCTTGCCCATGTGATAGGGCGAGGCATTGATGCTGATCAGGATGCGTGCCCCAGCTGTGGCCAATTCCTCCACCGGATCGCGGCTGTAGCGCCGGCGTTCCCAATACTGCTTGTCGTTCCAAATGTCCTCGCAAATCGTGAGCGCATAAACCGCGTCGCCGAGCGCAAGAGGCGACTGCTTCGCGGCCGGCTCGAAATAACGTGCTTCATCGAAGACGTCGTACGTCGGCAGCAGCATCTTATGCTGCCGGAACGCGATGCGTCCGCCTTCCAGCACGGCAGCGCTATTGTAGATCGGCAGGCCCGTGGACGAGCCGGTGCGCGTTACCGTGCCGCAAACGATGCTGACATTCAACGGGCCGGCATCGGCCGCCAGGCGTTCCAGATGCTGCTCGGTGCGATCGAGGAAGCTTTCCTTCTCGAGCAAATCGCGCGGAGGATAACCGGTGAGGGAAAGCTCCGGGAACACGACTACTTTTGCGCCCGCTTCAGCCGCCCGCCGCGAGAATTCCAGGATACGCTTGGCGTTGCCGCACAGATCGCCGACCGTGCTGTTGGTTTGTGCCAGGGCGATCTTCATGGAGAACCCCTATTTTAGCCTGCCCGCCCGGCATCTCGCGTATACGGCGCTCGGACCTCAAGTAACTCAGGCGAAATCCCTAGCGCGGCTCAAGTGATTCCCCAGTTCTCGGCCTTCCGCCAACGCCCCAGACTGGGATCATGAGAGCAGAGGCGCCCCGAATGGCGACTGCCGTTTCCGCCGAGCGGACGATCTGGCTCTCCGGAGAACTCATCACGCTGTTCAACAAGCTGTTGTTTCCAGTGGTATGGCTCGCTTTGATCTCCGGGACCCTCCTCAGCGTGTTCGTGAGAACCGGCCACATCTCCATCGCCATTAATGCCCGGTTTCTGGCCATAGTTTTTCTCATCGGGACGGCATTCATGGCATGGTTCAGCTTGCGTTTGCAGCGGGTCGGCTATTCCGGCAGGGAACTGGTGCTCTCGAATTACTGGCGCGAAGCGAGAATTCCTTTCGATCAGGTGGAAGCCGTCGCACCGGTGTGGTGGTATCGCGGACGCCTGGTGCGAATCCAACTGCGCTCGGAGAGCCCGTTCGGACAAGTAGTTTACTATTTGCCGAAATGGGGATTCATCCGCTGCCTTTGGTCATCGCCGGATAAAGATCTGAGAGAGCTAATTTCCTAAACTCATTCAGGGCTGGCGCCGGAATAACGATTCGTTCTTCAGTAACTGCTCGAATCGCACGATGTCCTCGTTGTTCTCGATGCACTCGTACTCGTGCAGGCGCTCGCCCGGCCGCAGCGAAAGGAACGATGGCGCGGGGCTCCAGGTTTTGGTGAACGCCTTGGGGTCGTCGATGGTGACTTCGTACGTGATGGTGTCGTAATCCACGCGGGTATAGCGCTCGATCACGTGCAGCGCCTCGGTATGTAGCGTCGCGCCGCCCACTCCCACCCAGGTTTTATCGTTGAACCCGGTCACATCCACCACCAACGTGTCGCCCTCCCAATGCGCCACTGAATCGCCCAGGAACGAGGGATCGATGTCGTCGGGATGCTTGCGCCCGTCGGTTGGAATTACGCGAAAGGCATGAAATGTTTCGTACAGGAACGTGATCTCGCCCGGCGTCTGGATGATCTTGATAGGCAGCGGCTCGTTGGTGATACGCGGCACGCCGACCAGCAAACAGCGCGACTGCGGATCGTCGATGTTTCTTCGATTGCGAATTTCCTGAACCTTCGGCAAGATCCAGTCCTGATATGGCGGAACCACGCGAGCCGGTATTACCGCCGCAGGCGCGGCTGCCACCGCTGCATCACCAGGACGTGCCGCTTTCGCGTTGGCGGATCCAACGGCGAAAGCCAATCCGCCTGCTCCGCCACCCTGCCAAATCCCGGACATGTCGGGCTTTCCATCGGCGGTGCGCGGCACGGGAGGTTTCGCTGGTTTGGCTGCCTCTTGCGCGAGAAGCGTTGAGATCAGTACGAGCGAGGCAAGTGCCAGTAAGCTTCGCATCGCCTCAGTCTATCGCACTGGTTAGTGTTTCGAGGCCGCGATCGAGTTCACAGCCTGCCAGAAAAACTGCACGTGCTTGTACACCGCCGCTTCGAGAATCCGCTCCTGATCGCTATGCGGTCCGAAGCCTTTCGGCCCATCCTCTTCGTCCACCATCGCGCCGACGCCATAGCACTGCACGCCCTTGGCACGAAGAAACGCCATGTCGGTTGCGCCGGTTTGCATCAAGGGAATCGTGATCACGCCATAGACGCTCTTGAAGGCTGCTTCGACCGCCCGATAAGCATCCGAGTCCAACTTCGAAGGCGCGGCGCCCGGGCGTTGGTTCGTGGTCTCCGGCACCAGCTCGACGGCCGGGTCGTTAATCGCCTTGCGCATCATGTCGTAGAACGCGGTGATATTTTCGTCCGGCAGCGCTCGAATGTCGAGCGTCGCTTCCGCTTCTGAGGGAATCACGTTCACCTGATAGCCGCCCTTGATGATGTTGGGCGAAATGGAGGTGTGCAGCATCGAATAATCGATCGGATCGTGCTCGGCCAGATACTCGCGAACCGCCGGCGCCTTTTGCGCGTCGAACAGCCCTTTGAACCGCGCTGCCTCCTCGGGACTGCTGACGGTCGCCATCTTTTCGAAGTAGAAGCGCGTGGTGTCGTTGAACCGCATGGGCGGGTCCCATGCCGCGATCGTCTCCACCGCCTTCGCCAAATGCACCACGGCGTTGGTTCGCAGCGGACGCGATCCGTGTCCCGATATGCCTTTGGCGACCAGCCGCGCGGCCCTGGGTTGCTTCTCCGTGGTTTCGATCAACGCGTATCGCGCCTGGCCATTCTTCAGCCGTACTCCACCACTTTCCGCAAGACAGAATTCGGCGTCGATGTCGCTCCAATGCTCGTTCACCAGGTATTGGATGCCAGGCAAGGTGTAACCCTCTTCGCCCGCTTCCGACACGAAGATCACGTCGCGATCGAGCGGCGTCTTTTGCCGCTTCAGCATCAGCATGGTCATCATAGTGGCAAGCAGATCGCTCTTGTCATCCAGCGTGCCGCGCCCATAGACGTAGCCGCCTTGCCGGGTGGCGCTAAATGGCCCGAACGTTGTCCACTTGGCGGGGTCGACGCGCACGACATCGCTATGGCCCATGATGAGCAGCGGCCGCTTCGAACCATTGCCCTTCAGCCTGGCGATGATATTGGCGCGCGCCGGGTCCTGGGCCACCATCATCACCTGGATCCCGTCGGCTTCGAGCGTCTTCTTAACGTACTCGGCTACGCGCGTTTCGTTGCCCGGGGGATCGCTGCTGTCGATTTGAACCAGCGCCTGGAAGTGGCGCATGGCTTCGTCGTTAATTTTGGACCAATCGGGAGTTTGAGCGCCAGCAGGCAACGACAAGGCTAGAACCCCGAACACGATAAGATTTCGCATCCGTTCAGTCTAGCGCACCGGTGCTGTTGGCTCGAACTACTTCGTCAGCCCAAACGCGGTCGCGAGCGAGGGCCCCGACTTTCCGCGCGGCAACAGGCTGGGTCCCGATGGGATGAACAACTTGGCTATGTCTGTGTTCGAATCGATGACCAGGCCAAGGAACCCCGACTGCATTTCGTCCCAGTTTTGATCGCCCCAATGTATGTCCTTGGTGGCATCGGGATTGTACTTGTTGTTCAGCGAATTGTCGTAGTGCGCGATCGCAACCACCCGTGTCCCTTTCGGAAGCGGCAACGGCTTTTGAAGCTCGTATCCGATCTGCCAGTCGAAGTTCCACTTGCCCTTGAACACTACTTGCGATTCGCCGGTCGGATAGATCGCGCGCAGCTCGTAATCTTTGCCGCGCAGGTGCATATGCGGCTGTACATAGACCAGTTCGGCGTGGTCGACACCCACGGTCACTTCGCTCACCACTTCGGCATTTTCATCGCCCGCCGGGATCACCAGATTGAATGCCGCCGGTGTTCCGGGCGACATCCAGTAGCGGCGCTTTGGCGCCTCTTTTGCGAATACCAGTCCGACTTTCGAAAGGTCCTCCTGCTCCGTGCCTACGGACGTGTAGTGGATGTTGAATACGATGTCCGATCCCTTCGGCACGAATTTGGCCGAGTTGTCTACGTCAAAACGCTGCGCACCGAGTCCAGGATTGTACTTGCCGAGAAGGTCGGTGCCTTCCTTCGCCCCGGTCATCGCTTCCGAACCTTCTTCGTAGGCCACGCCGTATTCAGCCTTGGCCATCCAGGTGGCGCCGGGCGGCGTCACGATGGCTCGCATGTGATGCACCACCTTCGGATTTCCTGCGCGCATCTCCGCGGCAACTACCCACATGTCCTGCGGAAAATCAACGTGTACCTTAATGTTCTGGTAATTGATGGTGCCGGTGGCCTTGACGTGGAACGGCTTCGGCATCTCGATGATCATGTCGGGCTTGATCTGCCAGCCCTCCGGGAAAGTCAACGGCGGCGGCGCATCTTTGGCGTCACCCTCGGGCGCCCCATTGTTGGCCCACGCCGTTAGCGTGTTGATGTCGGCGGGGCTCATCCGGCGGTCATTCGCGAAATGTCCGTACTTCGGATCGGCGAACCAGGGCGGCATCTTCTCGGTGACCACCGCGACCTTCATGGCCTTGGCCCACGGCCGCGCGTCCTTGTAGGTGATGAGCGACATCGGCGCCACTTCGCCCGGCCGGTGACAGCCCTGGCAGTTCTTCTGCAGGATAGGCAGAACATCCTTATTGAACGTGGGCGAACTGGAGTCCGTCCCGGCGACGGCGGCCATAACCAGCGTCAAACCAAGCAATGAAATGCGCAGCATATCGAAACCCTCCTGGGGGGCAAAGCTACTGTCAGCATTATATTTTAGGGCTGCATGCAACGCAACGGGCGGGCAATCGATGGCGGAGCCGGGCCGGCACAGGAATACAATAAACAAAAGCGGAGGTCCCGAGTGTCCAAGTTCGTTATTGCGCCGCATATGCGGCTGCAGGAGTGGGTCGCCGAGGAAAAAGGCTATTTCGCCGCTGAAGGGCTCGACTACGAGTTCCGCGATGAGATCGTCTCCCAGGATGGAAAGCGGCACGATCTGGGCGACAAAGTGGGCGCCTACCAGATCTTCGAAAAAGGCCGCACCACCGATGTGAGTTGCGCCTGCCACTGGACCGTGAATGTCGCGGCCTCCAATGGACATGGGAAGCTCTACGCCGACGCATACTCGGTGTCTCCAGCCGGCATTTTTGTGCCGCCCGAATCACCTGTGCGCGAGCCGGGTGACTTGGCTGGCGTACCGATCTCTGTGGGTTACCAGTCCGGCAGCCATTACGCCACTATCCAGGCTCTCGAACAATACCTGCCGCCCGACGCGATGAAGCTGTCCTTTTCCGATGGCCTGCTTTTCAAGCGGATGGAGCTGCTGATCGACGGCAAGGTTCCGGCGGCCTCCTTGTTCAGCGGCCCCTACTACTTTCTCGAGCAGCTGGGTTTTCGCAAAATCATCGATACCACCTTCATGATGGCGTCCATGATCACGGGCGATCCGGATCCCGAAGATGTGCGTAAGTACTTCCGCGCACTGCGCCGCGCGCAACGGGACATCGATCTCCGGCCCGAACTCTACACCCACTACTACAAGAAAGAGATGCCCGGCGCAATTCCACGACCGTATGGACACGCGCCGTTGGGGCCCGGGCGAGCGGATCGTGTTTGAGCCTTACACTCGTGAAGTCTTCGAGGAATCCTTCGAGTGGATCGCGCAGCACGAATCTTTCCTGAAGCGGAGATGGGTGCGTGCGACTATGGCGAAGCCGTCGTAAGCATGGCTGGAGCAGTCCTAGCCGGCGAAAAAGAGCATTAGGTCGTGCGCCTGCATTTCCATCGCTGGGTCTCCGCGCTCGCCGCGCTCTCGATCCCGGCTTCTGCCGCGCCCGTCCCGCCCTGGCGGCTGACCGAGAGTAAGCACTTCGAGATCTATGCACAAACCAGCGACCAGCGCGCGAAGGAGATCCTGATCCGGCTCGAGCAATTGCGCGTCTTTTTCCAGCAACAGAGCGGATGGAAGGCCAGTTCATCGCCGGTTCGGGTGATCATCTTCGCTTCCGATCAGCGAATACCAGCCTTACCGCCTGCGATCCACCGCCGACGCCTATTATGTTGGCTCAGGCGACCAGGATTACATTGTAATGGCCGCAGCAGCCGGCTCCGGGGACTGGGCCGCAGTTTCTCACGAAGCCGCGCACGAATATGTGCATCTGGTTCTGCGGGCGTCCAATCTGCAAGTTCCCCCCTGGCTGAAGGAGGGGCTGGCCGAACTGTACTCCACTTTGCGAAATGGACGATCGCGGCACCGAACTAGGCGGCCCGTTGCCGGCGCGTCTGCAGACTCTGCGCAAGCGGGCTTGGATGCCTCTCGGGGAATTGATGGCTATGTCCGACGCGTCGCTGCGACACGCAGGAACGCGGCGTAGCGGATCTGTTTTATGCCGAAAGTTGGGCGCTGACGGGAATGCTGGCACTTTCACCCGGCTACTCGGCCGGTTTTCAGCACGTCATTGCTGCCGCGGGGGCCACGGAGGGGGCTGGATTGCCAGGTATTGACGTTTTGACGCACGATCTCCGCGCTTGGGTGGATCGGGGAGCCTCACCGTCCGTTCAACTGCCGCGAGTCGCTTCCGATTCCGTCGCGGTGGAAGTCTCCGATGTTTCACAGTCCGCGTCAGGGCTGTTGCTCGCACAGTTGCTTTTGGCTGCCGGTGAGTTCGACCGCGCCCAGGCCCTTTTTACGGCAATGCCTGATTCCGCCGACGTTTCGGCCGCCCTGGGAACCATCGCGCTGCACAACGGCGATCTCACCGCGGCCCGTCTGGCATGGAAGCGTGCCATTTTGCAAGGCATCAGCGACGCCCAGCTCTGTTACCGCTATGCGATTCTTGCCGATCAGGCCGGCCTAAGCCCGGATGATATCCGTCCGGCTTTGGAGCGCGCGATTGCGCTCGAGCCCGATTTCGACGACGCGCGTTACCAATTGGCGCTGCACGAAAAGAATGCCGGACGATACCAGGCGGCCCTCGAACAGCTTCGGGCGATGCGTACGCCGCCGGAGCCACGCGCCTACGCCTATTGGCTGTCGTTAGCCGACACGTTCAACGAACTTGGACGCCGTGAAGAAGCTCAAGCGGCCGCCGAGCATGCAGCTGAACACGCCGCCACCGCGGCCGAGCGGGCCCGCGCGGCGCAACAAACCTATATCGCGCAAACCGACTTCGGCGTTCGATTCGCTCGCGACCCGGACGGCCATTTGCAACTCGCGACCACCCGCATTCCGCATCAGACCTCCGACCCGAATCCCTTCATCGAGGCGGGCGACGACATCCAACGCCTGCAGGGCAAGCTGCGCGAGATCGACTGCGGCAAGACGACCACCATTGGCGTGGAAGCGGCCGGTAAACTGGTCACGCTTGCCATCCCCGATTTACAACACGTTCAAATGCGCCATGCACCGGCCGAGTTTGTATGCGGGCCGCAAACGCCAACACCCGTGACGATCGAATTCGCGAGGGCTAAGAACGGAAACGCCGAGGGCGAGGTGCGCGGCATGGATTTCCAATAATCGATTTCCAGTGAACGCTATTCCTGATCGAACAGTTCCGATCGGCTGATCCGCTCGCCTTTCAGAAACACCGATTGAATGCTTTCGATCTGCTTGATGTCCTTGAGCGGATTGCCATCCACCAGCAAAAGATTCGCTTCGTGCCCTTCTTTGATCAAACCCATGCGATCGGACACGCGCAACAGGCGCGCCGAATTGTAAGTGGCGGCCTGCAGAGCTACCTCCGGCGGTATTCCCGCCTCCACCCACAGCTCAACTTCGCGTTCGATGGTGGGCCCATGCAATACCAGTGGATTCCCCGCGTCGCTCCCGGTCACGAGCGTGACGCCGGCTTGCCAGGCGGCCATCAGATTTCGTTTTGCGATCCCCAAATCTACTCCGTATTTCTTGATCGACTCGCGCATCCTCACGCCGTCCGCCGATTGCAGAAATTTCTTCGAGGATTCGATCAGCCCCGCCGGCGCGGCTTGCAAAACCAGAGGCCGTTCCAGCGGTTCCAGGCTGCCGCTCGCAACATCGGTGAATCCCTCCCAGGCCGACAACGTTGGATCGTAGGTCACGCCGCTCGTTTTCATCTGCTGGAAAAGCGCCACCGGAATCTCGTCCCGCGACGATCCGTGCTCGATCCCGTCCACTCCAGCGCCGAGCGCATCGGCCACATCGTGCGAGTCTCCCGTGTGAACCACGATCGGCAGCGCCTTAGCGCGCGCCTCCGCCGCCACTGCGCGAAAAACCGCGGTGTCCATTCGCTCGAAGATATAGCCACTCTGCCCGGTCTCCAGAATCGCCTTGATGCCATCCACGCCGACCTGCTTCAGCGCGTCCACTTGCAGCCGGGCTTCTTCCACTGTCGACGGCGTACGCACGATTTGTTCCTCGGCAGCCTTCCGATACGCCTCTGGAATGAAGCGCAGGTATTCAGTGCCATGCCCACCTTTCGCCGTGAACATCGGGCCAACGGCGAAAAGCTCCGCGCCCAGGCGCTCGCCGGAATTCACCAAAGTGCGCGTCTTGAGAATGTCGTCCAAAGGATCGCCGACGCTTTTCACCGCCGTGATGCCGCTGTAAAGATAGGCCGCCAACGCGCGCGGCATGGCCTTGTTGGTTGCGTATGCCTCCGCCGATTGCGAGAATCCGCCGGGCGAACTCAAATGCACATGCACGTCAATCAGCCCCGGCAGCACGGTTTTGCCCGCGGCTTCCACCGCCTCGGCGTGCAACTGCTTCGGATCGGGCGCCTCGCCCTCATACACGTGCTCGATCTTGCCGTTCTTCACCAGCACCGCGCCCGATTCGATCACGCGGCCGTCGCCCACGAAGATGCGCGCTCCGCGAATCAGCACCGTGCGGCTCTGCTGGAATTGGCGCGCCAGCAGTTTCGACTTCACAATGCTGTCGCGGGTGTGGGCTTGATACATGCCCAGCAGCAGGAACGGCGCGAGCACCGCCAGCAGCCACAGCTTTGCCGAGTTTGCGACTTTTTCTTCCTTTTCCCAGCGGAACAGCTTCACTCCCAGAAACGTGGCGAGCACCGTAGTGAGCAGCAACGCTCCGGCGCCCGATGTGTTTTGCGCCAGCGTCTCATTGTTTCCCACGATCGCTTGCATTCCATTCACCAGGTACGTCGACGGAATAAACTGCGCCACCAACTGCAGCCAATTCGGGAAACACGCTGATCGGTATCGTCATGCCGCTCAGGAAGAGCATCGGGAAATACAGTATTTGAATCACGATCTGGCTTTCCTGCGCCGAGTTCACCACCGACGCGATCATCAGCCCCAGCCCGCGAAATGCCAGCACTCCCAGCGAGATGAATAGCAGCAGCGAAATCCATCGTTGGGGAAACGGCATGCCGTAGATATAGTGGGACAGCAGAATCATCAGCAGCGCCGAAGGAAGAAAATTCAGAATGCCGGTCAGCAGAGACGCCACCAGCATGGGCGCGGCCGATATGGGCGCCACTTTGAACCGGCGCAAAATGTTCGCCTCGCGATCCTGTACCGCGCGGATTCCCGCGCCAAAGAAGCCTATGCCGAGAATCCCGATGCTCAGCACCATGGTGAGCACTTGGACAATGGCGCCGCCCTGCTCCGCGTGGAACATCTGCGCGAAGATGAAAAAGAAGATCAGCGGGAACATGTAGTTGAAGAAGATGACCGTCTTGTCCCGGTAGGTCAGCTTGAGATTGATCTCCGCCTGAGCCAGAAAGCCTTTGGCCATTTGTCCCGGCATTAGTCGCGCAGCCTCTTGCCGGTGAGCTCGATGAACACGTCTTCGAGCGTCGGCCGCTTCAAGTGAATATCGACCAGTCCGATACCCATTTGATCGATCCACTTCACCAATTCGACGATGGTCCGGGCGGGGTGCTCGGAATGCACGGTTAGCGATTTCCGGTCGTCCGAAAAGGCGTGTTTCTCCGCTGCAAGAAACGCGGGCAACCCGTCGGCAGGCATCGGCTGCTCGCATTCGATCTCGATACGGCTTTGCCCCAGCGTGCGCTGCTGGATTTCGCGTGGACGTTCCGATCTCGATAATGCGTCCTTCATCGATGATGGCTACGCGGTCGCACAGCCGCTCGGCCTCCTCGATATAGTGCGTGGTCACCAGAATAGTGCGCTTGGCGTCTCGCAGCTCCTGAATCAGGCCGTGAATTTCCAGTGCCGAATTTGGGGATCCAGGCCGCTGGTGGGCTCATCCAGAAACAGCAGCTGCGGATCGTTGATCATGGCCAGCGCCAGCGCCACGCGCTGCTTTTGTCCGCCCGAAAGCTTCGAGTAATACTCGTCGCGCTTCTCAGTGAGTTGCAGCCGCTCCAGTAGCTTGTTGCGGTCCACCTGATGCGAATAGAAGGACGCGAACAGCGTCAGCGCCTCGTGCACCTTGATCTTTTCCGGCAGGTTCGTGGCCTGCAGGCAAACGCCGATGCGGTCCTTGATTTCGTTCGCCTGCGTGCCCGGGTCCAGGCCCAACACCAGCGCCTCCCCGGAGCTGCGCGGCCGCAGGCCCTCCAGAATCTCGATGGTGGTTGTTTTCCCGGCGCCGTTCGGTCCGAGCAATCCGAAGACTTCTCCCGAGCGCACTTCGAAATCGACGCCCCGCACTGCTTCGAAAGTTCCGTAGGACTTGCGCAGTCCTCGGACCGAGATAGGGCAGCCGTTGCCGTTCAAGCAGTAATCAGTCTAGCAGCCGTTCCCGCACCGCGTTATACTCGCAGCCAAACAGGGAAATCACCGCCAAGCACGTACATCCAAACCAGCAGCGCGATCACCGCGCCGATGCTTCCATACAGCACGTTGTAATTGGCGATGTGCCGCACATACAGCGCGAACAGCGACGTTGCCAGCAGCCATAGCACGGTGGCCAGAATCGCGCCCGGCAATACGCTGCGGAACTTCATCGGCCGGTTCGGGCCGGTATGGTACGTCAACCCGGTGACCAGTACGATGGCCGTGAGCGCCACCACATAACGTAGCAGGCCGAACGCGAGGATCACGGAGGTCCGCAAGTCCTCCTCCGGCGCCAGTCCCATGCGTCGCGAGCATCCACTGTTCCACGCGCGCGCCGAAGACGATCAGCACCGACGACCCAACCGCCGGCAGCGCAGCGATGAACACCAGCACAATCGCCACGCCGCGTTGCTTCAGGAATGGACGGCCCGACGGCAGCCGGTACGCCGCATCGAATCCTTCCATGAGCGTCATCATAGTACCGGAGGCCGCGAAGGTCGAAAGCAGCGTGGCCGACAGGATCAGCCAGGCGGACTTGTTCTGGGCAGTAAAGTGCGACCGAACCAGTTCCTCTGTGCCCGGCGGGATCACCTGGAACAAGAGCCTGGAGAATACGCGCGCTACTGCGCTGGCGTTGACGCTGGCAAGGATTGCGGCCAGTGACGCCAGCACCGGAAAGAACGCGAGCAGGGAGGAATAAGCCGCTCCCTTGGCGATGCCGAAGCAATTGTCCTCGTAAGAGGCGATGCAGGCCTGACGGAACAATCCCCAAAAGCGCAGTACCGGGCCTGGGCGTACCAGATATAGGCTGGGGGGAGTTGAGATCATGCCCACCTTCGATTCTAATCCCCGGGGCGGCTTCTCGAAGGAGGGAACCTGATCCTAGGCCGTCACCGGCGCAACGCTGGCCGCGCGAAATCTCTGCGATCTCCCCGATCTCTTCCGCGGTCAGCCGGAAGTCGGCCGCTCCAATTACCCCGTCCACTTGCTTGGCCGAACGCATCCCCACGATCGCGCCCGTCACGGCCGGAAGCCGCAGAGTCCACGCGATGGCCACTTCGCCCGCCGTTCGCCCGTGCCGCCGACCAATGGTTGCCAATAGCCCGGCCAACTCCAGGTTTCGCGAAAGTAGCGGCTCCTTGAAATTCGGCGTACGCTGCCGATAATCGTCGTCCGGCATCGCTGCTACGCGCTCGCGTGTCATCGCCCCAGTGAGCAGGCCGGACTTCATCGGCGAATAGACAATCACACCGATGTTGTTCTCGAGCGTGTACGGCAGAATCTCCTTTTCGATCTCCGGCGAAATGATGGAATAAGGCGGCTGCAGCGAAGTGATGGGCGCGATCGCCTGCGCGCGCCGCATCTGGTTGACGTTGAAATTCGAGACGCCGATGTGCCGCACCTTGCCCTGCTCTTTCAGCTTGGCCATCATCGTCCAGGCCGCCTCCACCAGGTTGTCCGGCTCCGGCCAGTGGATCTGATATAGGTCGATGACGTCCAGCTTGAGCCGATGCAGGCTCTGTTCCAATTCCTTGCGGATGGATTCCGGCTCGATGGTCCTTTTCGGCTCGCGCCGCTCGTCCCAAACGATCCCGCATTTGGTGAATACCAGCGGTTTGTCGGAGCGGCCCTGTAGCGCGCGCGCCACTACTTCTTCGGAGTGACCCAACCCGTAGATCGCGGCCGTGTCAATCCAATTGATGCCCTGGTCGAGCGCCGCATGGATCGCCGCAATCGATTCGTCGTCGTCCTGCGGCCCCCAGGCGAACTGCCATCCCGCGCCGCCCATGGCCCACGCGCCCACGCCGATCGGGGTGATTTCCAGGTCGCTCGCGCCCAGCCGTCTCTTTTGCATTCCTTTATATTGCCAGCTTTTGAGTGAGGGCTCGCTCGATTCAAGCCCCGCGGGCAGCGCCTTTGCTGTCTCCGCCCCACCGCTCCACAATCCCACGCAGGGCGCGGATGAACGCTGCAATGTCGGTGGGTTTCTCGATAAACTCACGGGCCCCCAGCGCCAGCACGCGCGCTTTCTCGGCCGCAATCTGCGACGAGGTGAAGACCACTACTGGAATGTCATTGGTTCGCCACCGCTCCAGTAGCGAAACACCTGGAATTCGCGGAATGTTCAGATCCAAAATGATCAGCGTTGGATGAAAATCTTCGCTATCCAGCAGGGCCAAGGCCTGCTCGCCGTCGCGGGCGATATGCAAGTTCACGGGCACGGAGCCCTCCGCCAAGACTTGGCGAATTAACACCGCGTCACCTGCACTGTCTTCTACGAGAAGGATTTCCATCCCCGGCCGATCCATAAAGCTTGACTCCACAGGGAGGCTCCTGTTTCACCGGTCTTTTGCCTAGGTGCTCTCCCTAAGAGAACTTAGCTTGTCACCCGCACTAACCTAGGTGAAAAACCCTTTATGCGCGCCGCTGCTGGCGTTGGCCGCCGGCATTTCCATCTCCCGATCCTTTCCCTTCACGGTGCGCGACTTCCTCTGGAGCCTGCCGATCTTGGCCGTCCTCACCCTTGCGGCGTGGAGGGTCTCCTCTCGAACGATGTGGCTTTGCGCCCCGCTGCTGCTCTTGCTCGGTGGGGCTTTGCTCGAAACACTGCACCGTCCAGGGCCGCCGCCGGAAATCGACGCTGGCGCGCACGAGGACGTGATTTTGGACGGCTGCGTCGTCTCCCCGCCTGCCTTTTTTGAAGGCCGCGATCAATTGCTCTTCGAACTGGCGCCGGGAGCACGCGCCCGCATCACCTTGTCCATTAAGGAGGGCCAAACCCCGCCCGATCTGCGCTATGGGCAGCTTGTCGAACTCCAGGCTAGGGTGCGCCGCATCCGCAACTTTCAAAACCCCGGGGCTTTCGATTACGAGGGATTCTCGGCGCGCAGCCATGTGTATTGGACAGCATTTACTTCTGCGGGAAGCCTTGTCACCGTGAAACCGGGACGCTGCGGTTCGCGTTTCCAAGCTGCGGTCTTCGCCCTGCGGACCGCCGCGCTCAATCGCATCGAGCGGCTCTACTCCGGCAATCCTTATGCCACCGCGATGATGGAGGCCACGCTGATCGGCGAATCCACGCGCATGGAGCGCATCTGGACCGATCGCTTCCGCCGCACCGGCACCTATCACATGCTTGTGATCGACGGGCTGCACATCACAGTTCTGGCGGCGTTCCTGCTGTTTCTGCTGCGGCTCTGCTTTATTCCCGAGATGCCCGCGCTTTTGGTCACCGTCTCCGGCGCCTGGCTCTACGCTCTGGTCTCCGGCATGAATGCCCCGTGCATCCGCGCCGCCGGCGGCTTCACGTTGTATGTCGTGGCGCGCTACTTCTACCGCAGAGGCAGATTGATGAATCTGCTGGCCGCCATCGCCATCGTGTACCTGGTCTGGGACCCGAGCCAGCTCTTCGAGGCAGGCTTTCAGCTATCTTTCCTGGCCGTCGCGGCCATCGGCTTGCTCGCCACGCCCCTCTTGGAGGCCACGTCGCTACCTTACCTCCGCGCACTCGCCGGCATCAATGAACCGAGCCGCGACCCACGCCTGCCGCCACGCGCCGCTCAATTCCGGCTCGAACTGCGACTGTTGTCGGAGACATTGAGCTACTACGCGCCAATTTCTCAAACTTGTGGCGCACGCCTCCTTGCGGTTGCGGTACGCATAGCGATTTTCGGCTTCGATCTCGCCGTGATTTCCATCGCCATCCAGATCGGTCTCGCCCTGCCCATGGCAATCTACTTCCACCGCATCTCGCTTACCGGCCTTTCTGCGAACATTCTGGTGGTTCCCTTGCTCGCCCTGGTGGTTCCTCTCGGCTTCGTCGCGGTCTTCAGCATGTGGCGACTTCCCGCGATCCTGGCCGGCTGGCTGCTGCACGCGGGCGAAATTGTCGCCGGTTGGCATACCCATCTCGAACCGGACTGGCGGGTGCTCGCGCCGCCGCTGTGGTTGGGAGTGCTCTTTTGCACGGCGCTGCTCCTATTAGCTTTCGCGATTCGTCGTTCCCGCCTGTGGTCTTGGGTCGCATTCACGGCCGTCCTGGTCCTTTTCGCCCTAATCTTCTGGCATCCGTTCCCGCCCGCCCTGCACCCCGGCGAACTTGAGCTCACGGCCATCGATGTCGGACAGGGCGACAGCTTGCTCGTCTGCTTTCCCGATTCCAAACTGCTGCTCATCGATGGTGGCGGCGTGCTCTCGTTCGGGCCCCACACCGCAGTAAAAAAGAGCGGGCGCATCGACATCGGCGAAGATGTAGTCTCGCCCTATCTTTGGAGCCGGTCCATCCGGAAAATCGACGCCGTCGCTCTCACGCATGCGCATGACGACCACGCCGGCGGGCTGCCCGCCGTTATCGAAAACTTCCATCCCTCCCAGCTTTGGACCGGCGCCATGGCCCCCAGCGCGGCTTGGTCGGCCGTACGCCAAAAGGCCCTCGCCGAAAACGTCAAGATCCTGGCGCTACCGGCCGGGCGCAGCTTCGATTTTGGAGGCGCACGCATTGATGTCATTTCGCCTCCAGCCAGCTATGTCCCAGGCGATAGCCCCACCAACAACGATTCCCTGGCCCTCCGCGTTACCTACGGGCATCGCTCGCTGCTGCTCACCGGCGACATGGAAAAGCCCATGGAGCGCAGCGCGCTAGCCAGCGCCGAGCCATTGCGAGCCGACATTCTCAAGGTAGGACACCACGGCAGCAATACGTCCAGCATCGATCCGTTCCTGGACGCCGTCTCGCCGGCGTTCGCCGTGGTCTCCGACGGATACGAGAACACATTTCACCATCCCCATCCGAAGGTGCTAGAGCGCTTGGCAGCCCATCATGCGAGGGTCCTGCGCACCGACCAGGATGGTCTCATCACCCTGCGCACCGACGGCCGCCGCATTTCCCTAGAAACTTTTCGTCTGCAACAGGCATCCGAACGAGTGTACCTTCTGCCGTCGACCCGGATGCCGTTATATTAGGTGGCGCCGTTATTTTTAGGTGACGGACCGCGTGTCGCGGTGGAATCTTGCTACTATAAAAAGCATTCGAGGTCGATTACCCCTATGTCATCCCGCTGGCTCCTGGGCTTCGTTCTGCTCTGTGTCGCTAACCCAGCTTCTGTCTCGGCCCAGTCGGAAGCGGACGTCAACGCAAGCCTGAAGAAATTTACGCAGGTATACGAAGCGGTGGAGAGCAACTTCGCCGACAAGCCGGATGCCGATAACACCGTGTTCAAGGGTGCCATCCCGAACATGCTGCGCTCCTTGGATCCGCATTCGAACTTTTTCGATCCAAAGGCATATCAACTGATGCGGGAAGGCCAGTCCGGCCACTACTTCGGCGTCGGAATGTACGTTGGCTCGCCCGAGGGCAAGGTGATCGTGATGTACCCGTTCGTGAACTCGCCGGCCTACCGCGCGGGACTCCGCCCGGCCGATCAGATTGTCGCCGTCGACGACACGAACACTGAGCGCGCCACGGTCCCGCAAGTGTCCGCCATGCTCAAAGGTCCCAAGGGAACCCCGGTGACGATCACGGTGCGGCGCACCGGCCACTCAGAACCGATGCACTTCTCCCTGGTGCGTGACAACGTGCCCCGCGGCAGTGTGAACTACGCCTTCTGGCTGCATCCCGGAATCGCTTACATGCGCGTGGAAGCATTCAATGAAACTACCAGCCATGAAGTGGACCAAGCTTTGGCGCGGTTTCCCGAAAGCGCCATCGACGGTCTGGTTCTGGATCTGCGCGACAATCCCGGCGGCCTGGTGCAGGAGGCCGTGAATGTAGCCGACCGTTTCCTGCGCAAGGGCCAGCTCATCGTGTCGCATCATGGCCGCGCCTCGGCGGAAACTAAATTCATCGCCAAAAAAGGCGAGCGCGGGCGCGAGTATCCCATCGTGGTGCTGGTCAACCGCGGAACCGCTTCGGCGGCCGAGATCCTGACTGGCGCGCTCCAGGATCACGACCGGGCTTGGGTGGTCGGCGAAAGCACCTTCGGCAAAGGCTTGGTACAGGCGCCTTTCCCGCTCTCCGGCAACAGCGCCCTGTTGCTGACCATCGCGAAATACTATACCCCCAGCGGCCGCTTGATCCAACGCGACTACGAACATCAGGGGCTGTTTGAATACCTGAGCCGCAGCGAAGACGGCAAGGTCAACTCCAACGACATGCGCAAGACCGATGGCGGGCGCGTTGTCTACGGCGGCGACGGCATTCGGCCCGACGAAAAATATGAAGTGCCCAAACTGACGCCGCTGGAAGCGACGCTCACCGACGATCTGGTGTTCTTCTTCTACGCTCCTCAGTTTTTTGCGGGTCGCACGGGGCCGGCTCTCACCAAGGACTGGACGCCCGACTTTCAGGTGCTGGGTGACTTCCGCGCCTTCGCCGCCAAGCGCGGCGTTACATTCCCGAAGGCCGATTTCAACCGCGACGAATCCTGGATCCGTGAGCGCCTCCGCGAGGAGCTCTTCATCACTGCTTTCAGCAAGGAAGACTCCGACCGCTTGGCGTTCCAGAACGATCCAGAAGTGTCCAAGGGCGCCGGATCGCTGCCCGCCTCCAAGGCCATGCTGGATCGCGCCCATGAGATCGTCGGATCGAAGAAGGTCGCCTCCAACACACCGGTTCAGTAAAACCGAGCCGCGGTCGCAGGAGCCGGGGCCCGAGTCTTTTCCCTAGCCTGCTAAAGTGAAGAAAGCGGTCGGAGGGCAAAGCATGAACAAACTGGCACTCGCGCGCTTGGGGAAGTCGCGCAAAACGGAGTGCGGCGCGAAGCAGTTGCTGGCCAGTTTTGTCGCGCGCGTCGCTCCCTTTGCGCTATTGGCGGCTTCTCTGTCCCTGCTGGGCGCCGATGACGCGCTTCCAAGCGTCCAAGCCATCATGGACCACTGGATCGCTGCCACCGGCGGACGCGGGGCTTGGGAGGCCCGGCACAACCTGGTGGAGCACGCCACGCTCGACTTTGCAAAGCAAGGACTCAGAGGCTCCCTCACTATCTACGAGGCCGCTCCCGACAAATACCTGGCTTTTACGGAGCTTCCCGGCGTTGGCAAAATCGCGAGCGGGAGCAACGGTGACATCGCGTGGGAGAACAGCGCGTTGCAGGGTCCCCGCGTCAAACAGGGCGCCGAGAAAGCCGACGCATTGCGCGACGGAGCCTTCAACCCCAGCCTAAATTGGCAGAAGCTGTACGTGAAAGGCGAGACAGCCGGGGTGGAAACCGTCGAAGGGCACGAGTGCTACAAAATCGTTCTCACGCCCAAAGAAGGCAAGCCCATGATCGAGTTTTACGACAAGACATCCGGCCTGCTGGTCAAGACCGTGACCTCCGTAAGCTCGCAAATGGGCGAAATCAACGCCGAAATCCTGTACAGCGATTTTCAAAAAGATGGCGCCATCCTGTCGCCACACCATATTGTCAACCGCGCGGCCCAGCAGGAATTCGTGATCGAAATTCAGAGCGTCGAGACCAATGCTGATCTGCCCAAGGATCGCTTCGATCTGCCGCCGGAGATTCAGGCTCTCCTGAAGAAGCCTGCTGCCGAGGCAAAACCGGCTGCCCCGCCCGACCACGGGAAACTCAGCATTTATATGGCTGGTAATCCGGTGGCCACTGAAAATTACACCGTTCAGAAATCCGCCGATGGCGGCATCGACATCGATGGCTCCGGCTCAGCCAACCTCGGCACGATGAAGATCGAAATCGAAAAATTCGAAGTGCGCACCAACGCCCAATATGAACCAGTGGAAGCCATTGGGAAAGCCAAGCTGGGCGCCATTCAGATGAACGTGCACGCTACTTTCGCCGGCGGCCAGTCCAAGAACGAAATCGATACCGGGCAAGGTCCCCAAAGCAAGGACATTCCCGTGCACGCCAGCGCCGTGGTGGTGAATGCCAATCTTCCGCTCTTTCCCTGGAGCGTCCTCGCGATGCGAGCCAGCTTCGACAACCAGCAACCCCAGCAATTTCCCGTTTACGTGCTCGGGCAGGCCGAGGTGAACGCCACAGTCATATTCAAAGGCCGTGAACACGTGGAATTTGCCGGCAAGACCGCCGAGCTGAATCATCTGGCCGCCACCGGAGCCACGCCGCAAGGCCAGCCCATCAGTCTGGATTTCTGGGTGGACGACAACCGCAAGCTGATCAAGGTCGCGGTGCCATCGCAGGGCGTGGAAGCGTATCAAGACGGTTTCGAGCCTAAAGCTCGCGTCCCTGTTTCCGACAATTCCCCGAAAGGCTAATGCGATAAAGAGATAGACAAGAGGCTCATGAGCTCGCCGCTGGACTGTTATCTATCCGCCATCCTAGACATCGCCGAAGCCATCGAAGCAGTTTCACCCGAGATCAGCGCTTCCTACCGTGAGCGGTTGACCCGGCTGCATGCCGAAGTGGCCGTTCCCACGTCTTCCCAACCAATCGCTCAAACGTTGGAGGATAGCCGCCAGGCTTTGCACGAAATCCTGCGCGATTTTTCCAGCAGGGCCCGCCACAACAACCAGGTTTTAGCTCGCGACCTGAATCAAACCCTGGACATGATGGCCCGCACTGAGGATTCGCGCTCCGTCCGCAACGTCCAGTATGTGGAACGCCTGGTGGATTTCGCGGATCAGGTGGATGCGGCCATCCGCGCGGACGACTTGCCGCGCTTGGCGGGCCAAATATCGGAATTGCGTGGTTTCGCTGAATCCATCGAGCTAGACAGCCACGACGCCTTCGCCCGCCTGCGCAAGAAGATGATCGAGATCCAGCTTCGCCTGCACGAGGCTGAGCTGCTGGCCACGCTCGATCCGCTCACTGGCGTCGCCAACCGCAGAGAATTGGATCGCGAGCTCTCCGCCCGCGTTGCAGGCCAGCAGGAATTCTGCATCCTCCTGTTTGACCTCGATGGATTCAAGGCGGTCAACGATCGGCACGGGCATCTCTGCGGCGATGAAGTCTTGAAGCAGCTCTCGGCCCGCCTCAGCGGCCAGGTACGCGCCCGCGATTTCGTGTGCCGCTGGGGTGGCGACGAGTTCGTCGCGATTCTGGCTTGCGGACTGGCCCACGCCGAAACTCGTTCGCTCCAGATCGCGGCCCGTCTCAACGGCCCCTACCATATCACGGGCGAGGGCCACGAAATCCATGTGGACGTCGCGGTTTCGGTGGGCCTGGCTCAATACGCACCCGGCGAATCACTCGCACAGCTCTTCCGCCGCGTCGACGAATCCATGTACCGCCACAAGGATGCAGCCACGTCTGGCTAACTTCGCATGGACAATCTGACCAATGCCGGTGTGCTCATAACGGGGGCCGGACGAGGCATCGGCAAGCGTCTGGCGATCGGCTTCGCGACCGCCGGAAATCGCGTGGCGCTACTCGCGCGCAGCAAAGCTGAATTGGACCTCGCGCACCTGGAAATCGAGCATGCCGGCGGCAACGCGCTTCGCATCCGCGCCGACGTCACCGATTTCGAGCAGGTGAACGCCGCCGTCGATCGCATGCGCGTGCACTACGGCGAAGTCGACGTCTTGATCTGCGCCGCGGCCATTCCGGGTCCCATCGGACCCTTTGTAGATCAGTCCCCTAAGGCTTGGGTCGACACCATCCATACCAATCTGCTGGGCGTGATGAACGCCTGCAAAGCGGTGCTTCCGCACATGATCGCGCGCCGCGCCGGAAAGATCATCGTCCTCAGCGGCCCCGGCGCAACCACCGCGCGCCCCAATTTCTCCGCCTACGCCGCTTCCAAAGCGGCCGTGGTGCGATTGGTGGAAACCATCGCCGAAGAAAATCGCGAGCATAACGTTCAGATCAACTGCATGGGCCCCGGCGGAACGTATACTTCCATGACCGACGAAATTCTCCGAGCCGGCGAACGTGCCGGATGGAAGGAGACCGAGGACGCGCTACAAATCCGCCAGACCGGTGGCGTCGCGCCCGAAAAGCAGATTCAGCTCGCGCTGTTTCTGGCGTCGGAGCAATCCAATCACATCAGCGGCAAGCTAATCCACGCATCCGACGACTGGAAAAAGCTGCGGTCTGAGAATATCCATCCAGAGGCGTACACGCTGCGCCGTACGCAAAAAGTTACCGGTTAGCCACAGATAAACACAGATGAACACGGATCAAAGAATAATGCGTTTCCACTCAACCTTGGGCTTTTGGAAATTGATCAGCAGGCAAAGAGTTCGGCCCGAAGCGCGGAGATAATTGAGACATTGGGCCATGTGGTCGTTAGGTTCCGCAAGAAGGGCACGTTCGTAAACTTTCTCCAGGAATGCTGCTCCCAGCGTGTTTGATACCTCAAACACCGAGCACTTTTTCGCTTAAGGTGTTTAATCCGTGTTCATCTCTGTTCATCTGTGGCCAATATGAAGGTGCGGTCTTGCGGGACCGCCTCTCTCTTCAACTGCCCACAGGCCGCGAAGATATCCCGCCCACGCGGCTTACGAACAAAGCACGGCATCGCGCGCCGCACAATCGCTTGAAACGCATGCACGCGATCGGCATCCGGCGTTTCAAAAGCGATTCCCGGCCCGGGATTCAGCGCGATCAGATTCACCTTCGCATTCAAATGCGCCAGCAGCTTCACCACTCGACGCGCGTCGGCGTCCGAATCGTTGACGCCCTTCAGCAGCACGTACTCGAACGTCAGCTTCTCCCACGGCCGCAGCGGATACGCCTTGCACGCCGCCAGCAAATCCTTCAACGAATATTTGCGCGTGATCGGCATCAACTCGCGGCGCTGCTCCTCGCTGGACGCATTGAGCGAAATCGCGAGCTTTGGCCGCACCGGCTCCCTCCCCAACTCAGCCATCTTGGGAACGATCCCGGCCGTCGAAAGCGTAATGCGCCGAGGCGAAATCCCCATGCCAGCCGGATCGGCCAGCAGGCGGGTCGCCTTGATCACGTTCGGCAGGTTCAACAGCGGCTCGCCCATGCCCATCATCACGATGTTCAAACGATCGGGCTTTTCTTGATTTGAGGCCGTCGAAATCCCATGCGCCCGCATCACAAACAGCACCTGACCGACAATTTCGCCGGCCGTCAGATTCCGCTCGAGGCCCATCAGCGCCGTCAGGCAGAACTGGCAGTTCACCGGGCATCCAACCTGGCTGGATATGCAAATCGTATCTCTTTTGCCAGCGGGACTCTCTTCCGGCATCAGGACCGTCTCGACCGTGCGATCATCCTGTAGTTTCAACAGATAGCGGCGCGTTCCGTCCTTCGACCGATATTCGGCCGCCAGCTCGGGCAATCCCACGGAAATCTTTGAAACCAATTCTTTTCTTAGATTTAGCGGGAGACTCGTAATCTGGACAAGATCCGTGACCTTCTGCCGGTAGACCGCGTCGTATACCTGTCGGGCGCGAAACGCAGGTTGGTCTTGCCCAAGGGTTTCTTGTAGATCCGAAAGTTCAAGTCCTACAATAGCTTTGCACCACTTTTTTCAGTATACCTCACGCGTTCCGTCCGGGACCCGGCTATAAGAACGCTGGAACCGCGATAAGATGTAAGTGAAGGTAAAATGGCAGGCGCAGTTCAAACTCTACGTGATATCGAAGCAACCACCCTGAAAAACGGGGTCCGTGTAATCAGTGAGGAGATGCCCCATGTCCGGTCCGTCTCCATGGGAGTCTGGATCAAGACCGGCTCCCGCCGCGAAACATCCGAAGAGAACGGCATTTCGCATTTCATCGAGCACATGCTCTTCAAGGGCACCAAAAACCGATCCGCCGAAGAGATCGCGCGCTCGGTGGATTCCATCGGCGGCGGCTTGGACGCCTTCACCGCCAAGGAAATGGTCAGTTACAACACGAAGGTTTTGGACGAGCATCTGCCGCTCGCCTTCGATGTCGTGGCCGACATGGTTCGCAATCCCCTGTTTCGCGAAGAGGACATTGAGAAGGAAAAGGGCGTCATCCTCGAAGAGCTGAAGATGGAGGTCGACAATCCCGAATATCTTCTGCATGATATCTTCTCCAGCAATTTCTACAAGGATCATCCCCTCGGCAAACCCATCATCGGCAGCAAGGACACCATTCGCGCGTTCGATCGCCGGATGATCGGCGATTATTACCGGCGCTATTATGCGCCATCCAATATCCTGATCACCGCCGCTGGCAATTTGAATCACGGGCGCTTGGTGGAGTTAGCGCGCCAATATTTCGAGGATCTCCCTATGAACGGGACGCTGGCGCCGGAAGTGGCGCCGGTGCCGCACGCCCGCCTGGTTTTCCGCAACAAAACTTCGCTCGAGCAGACTCATCTGTATATGGGCGTGCCCGCGTATCCCTTTTCGCACGAGCTTCGCTTTGCCTGTTATGCGCTAAATACCATTCTGGGCGGCGGCATGAGCTCGCGGCTGTTCCAGAATATCCGCGAAAAGCAGGGCTTGGCGTACGCCGTATATTCCGAACTCGCCATGTATCACGACACCGGCTGCATGGCTATCTACGCCGGCACGGCCGTCGAGACGTGCGGTCAGGTGATTCAGTCCATCGTGAAAGAGCTGCGCGAGATCAAGGAGAATCTGGTCCCGGCCGAGGAGTTGCGGCGCGCCAAGGATAATCTCAAGGGCTCATTTATGCTCGGCCTCGAATCCACCTCCAGCCGGATGAGCAACCTGGCTCGCCAGGAGCTGCATTTCAAGCGCTTCTTCACTCTGGATGAGATGATCGAGAAAATCGAAGCGGTCACGGCTGAACAAATTCGCGACATCGCGCGGGAGTTCTTCCATTCCAAGAACATCACGCTCGCGGTGCTCGGCAACCTGGGCGACTTCCGCATCAAACGCGAGGATCTCGACTGCTGACTTCACGACTCGGTAAATTGGCGCGAGCCCTGTTGGCTTTGTGCGCCCTCACCGGGTCTCTTTCCGCACTCGATCTGAAATCGCTGAAGCCGCAAGGCTACGTCAGCGACTTCGCGCACGTTTTAGATCCGCAAACGCGCGCTCGGCTGGAGGACTATTGTGGCCGAGTGGAACAGCTCACCGGTGCACAAATGGCGCTGGTGACCATCCAGTCGCTGGATGGCGCAGCCGATCGAAGACGCCACGAACGCGCTCTATCGCCAATGGGGTGTCGGCAAGAAGGGCAAGGACGAGGGGATTATGTTCCTGCTCGCCATCCAGGATCGTCGCGACCGCATCGAAGTCGGCTATGGCTTAGAGCCGATCCTTCCCGACGGCTTCGATGGCAGCATTGCGCGCAGTATTCAACCTTTGCTGCGGCAGGGCGCTTATGGGCCAGCGATGATCGCCGCGGCCCAGCAGATTGGTTCCGCGATCGCCCGCGCTAAAGGCGTCGCGCCGCAGGCCCGGCGCGCGCCCGCGCTACCGCGAGAGTTCTCGTGGCCATGGGCTTCCGTTGCCGGTGATCATCATCGGTATCATTGTGTTGCTCTTGCTGTTTGGCCGCGGCGGCAGTGGTGGCGGATTCTTGGCCGGGCATGCTTCTCGGTAACCTATTAGGCGGCGGACGCGGCGGTGGCGGGAGCTGGGGTGGTGGCGGCGGATTTGGAGGCGGCGGAGGAGGCGGAGGCTTCGGCGGCTTTGGCGGAGGGGATTCGGGCGGCGGCGGGGCATCGGGAAGCTGGTAAATCATGCGAGTAAGTCATGGAAGATAAACTCCAGGAACTAGTGGATCGTCTGAAGCACGCCCAGAACGAGCGTTTGCGTTCGGTGGTGCTCTACGGTTCCGCGGCTGCCGGCGAACACAACGAGCACTTCTCCGATCTCAACGTTCTGTGCGTGCTTACTCGCGTCACACCCGCCGAACTGGCCGATTCCGAGCCGATCTTTAAATGGTGGCGCGAGCAGGGCAATCCCTCACCGCTGCTGTTCAGCGAAGACGAACTGCGCACTTCTACTGACTGTTTTCCTGTCGAGTTCCACGACATGCAAGAGCGGCACCGCATCCTCTATGGGACGGATGTCATCAAAGACCTGGTGATTGATCGCACGTTCTATCGCGCGCAAGTGGAGATGGAGCTGCGGTCGAAGCTGCTGCGCCTTAGGCAAAAGGCGGCTGAAGTGCTGACCGAAAAGGCGCAGCTGTTGCGCTTGATGATCGATTCGGTACCGAATTTCTTAGTCCTCGCGCGGCATGCCCTGCTGCTTTCCGAGCAACCGTCGGGCTGGAAAAAGCGCGAGATCGTCCGGCATCTGCCGGATATTGGCGTAGACGGAACGCCGTTCGATATTCTGCTCGATTTGCGGGAACAGACCAAGCGGGCCGGCGACGTGGATCCGGCCGCGTTGTTCGCGACGTATCTGCAGCAGATCCAGGCGCTGGTCGGTCACGTGGACCAGATCGAGAAATGACCGGATAGAGAAATGAGGGGGGACTCATGAAAATCGGATTGATTGTACTTGGCGTAATCGTATTAGCCGTTCTGTGCGTTTTCGGCTGGGCGGCAGGCTCGCGGAACACGCTGGTTACGGAGCGCGAAGCGGTCAACGCAGCTTGGGCGCAGGTGGACGTCGCGCTGCAGCGCCGCGCCGATCTGATCCCCAACTTGGTCGAGACCGTCAAGGGTTTCGCCAAACAGGAACAGGCTGTGATCAAGGAAGTCACCGACGCCCGCGCGGCCCTGGGTGGCGCTCGCACGCCGCAGGATAAAATCCAGGCCAACGGGCAATTGGACAGCGCTCTCAGCCGGCTGCTGGTGGTGGTGGAAAACTATCCGCAACTGAAATCGAACGAAAATTTCCTGCGCCTGCAAGACGAGCTTGCGGGAACTGAAAACCGCATCGCTGTCGAGCGCCGCAAGTACAACGAGACCGTGCAGAAATATAACACAGACATCGAGCTGTTCCCCAACAACATCGCCGCTTCGATGTTCCATTTCGAGCGAAACGACGCGTATTTCAAGACCGCGCCTGACGCGCGTAACGCCCCCAAGGTCTCTTTCTAGGCCGTTTCAGTGGCTGGCACGACTAAGCGTCTGCTTTTAATCGGCGCCACTACCGGTTATCAGACGCGGGTGTTCGCCGAAGCGGCCGAACGTCTGGGCTTCGAGCTGGTTCTCGCCACCGATCGCTGCCACGTGCTCGACGATCCATGGGGCGATCGCGCCATCGCGCTGCGTTTCGAGGATCCAGAAGGCGCCGCCCAAACTCTCGCGGCCGAAGCACGAGTGGACGGTATTGTCGCGGTGGGCGATCGTCCGGCTTACATCGCGGCCCTCGCGGCCGAGCGCCTCGGTATCCCCTACAACTCGTCCGATTCCGTCCACGCCAGCCGCAATAAATTTCTAGCGCGCGAGCGGTTTCGCGCCGCACGGTTGCTGGTACCCGAATTCCATCGCGTTCCGTTGGCCGAAGGTCCCGATCGCGCCGCGCAACACGCGCCGTATCCCTGCGTCCTCAAGCCGCTGGGATTGTCCGCCAGCCGCGGTGTCATTCGCGCCGACAATCCCACGAACTCGTCACTGCTTTCCGCCGCATCCAAAACCTCCTGGCCGATCCCGACATCGCGCGGCTCCACGAAGATCAGGACCGCTTTCTGCAAGTGGAGACATTCATCGAAGGCCGCGAATTCGCGCTGGAGGGGCTTCTCACGCGCGGCAGCTTGCGCGTCCTCGCGATTTTCGATAAGCCCGATCCACTCAACGGTCCCTTCTTCGAGGAGACCATCTACATCACGCCGTCGCGCGAAGCCTGAGTCCACGCAGCGCGCCATCGTCCAAGCCACCGAAGGCGCCATCCGCGCACTGGGTCTGAGTCACGGTCCGATTCACGCCGAAATGCGCGTCAACTCGCGCGGTGTCTGGATGCTGGAAGTGGCCGCGCGGCCCATCGGCGGTCTGTGCGCGCGAGTCCTGCCGGGACTCGAAGAGCTGATCCTGCGCCATGCCTCGGGTGTCGATCCGGGCTCCATCGCGGCCACCGCTCCCGCCTCCGGGGTCATGATGATCCCGATTCCACGCGAGGGAATTTATGCGGATACGGAAGGCCTCGAACAAGCCCGCGCCCAGCCCGGCATCGAAGACGTGATCATCACTGCGAAGCTGGGTCAAAAGCTGATCCCGCTTCCGGAAGGCGCCAGTTATTTGGGCTTCATCTTCGCGCGCGGCGAATCTCCGGACGCCGTGGATCGCTCACTGCGAAGCGCGCACCAACACCTACGCTTTGAAATAGCGACCGCCCTGCCGACCCTGTGAATTCTGAATTCAGAATTCTGAATTCTGAATTCTTCTTGTTAGTTTTTCGCCTGCGGAGGGACGTAGCCCGGAGGCAGCGCCGCGCCGGCCCCGAAGAAATAGTCTTCCATTTGCTTGAGCAAAAACTCCTGCGCTTCCTGCGTGCCCAGGTTCAGCCGGTACTCGTTCATGATCATCTTCATCTGCTCCAGCCACATCTTCCAGGCTTCCTTGGAAACGTTTTCATAGATGCGCTGGCCCAGCGGATGACCGTCGAAAGGCGGTTCGTCGAGTCCGGGCATCTCGCGCTGAAACTTCACGCAAAACACCGTGCGCTTGCCGACTTCTTCTACCTTGGGACCGCCCATGCCACCAGCTCCGCAACCCATTTCAGCGCCTCCTCGAAATTCCAGCTTACCAGAGGGGGGACGGCCGAGGGTTCCGGTCTTGGATTATGCGAGGCGTTTTTCGGATGATGTATCAGTGTCTTCGGCGGCGGCCCGGGCAGGTCCGCCCTTCTTGCCGTTGAGGTATTCCGACAGGCGCAAAGGCATCTGGGCGCCCTTTTCCATGGAGCGTTGTACTGCTTTCTGATAGCGGCGCAGGGTCTCGCGCTTCACCGGCTCTCGGATCTGGCAGGCCTCGATGTCGAGCAGGATGTCTATCTCCCACGGCTGGAACGTGTTACGGTTCATTGCCCCGCGGATCAGCTCCTGCATCAGGCGGTTGAAACGGTTTAGGCGGGCTTCGCTGTCAATGGTCTGCACGAGCATATGGGGCCTTCTTCTCTATCGGCGAAACCGCTCGAAAACTTGAACCGATATGCAGGACAATAAGACCGGAGTCCCACTTATGCCCGATGCCAAATTCGACCAACCCCGCCTCGCTCTTAACCGTATCTACACCAAAACCGGCGACCAGGGCCAGACGCACCTGGCGGGCGGCCAGCGAGTCTCGAAGGATTCCCTGCGTATCGAGTGCTACGGCACAGTTGACGAGCTGAACGCCTTCACCGGCATGGCCGGGATCTCGGCCGCCGAATCCGTGCCGTCCCTGGTGCCGATTTTGCGCCGCGTTCAGCATGAATTGTTCAATTTGGGGTCGATCCTAGCCACCAAACCCGAGGACGTGCATCCTAACCAGGCGCGCATAACCGAAATCGAGATCCGGCAACTGGAGACCGAAATCGATCGCATGAATGCGGTGCTTACGCCGCTGCGGTCCTTCGTTCTGCCCGGCGGCACGCGCTTGAACACCGAGTTGCACGCCTGCCGAACCATTTGCCGGCGTGCCGAGCGAATCGCCGTGGCGTTAGCGCGTCAAGAACCCACGCCCCCGGAAGCAATTCAGTACTTGAATCGCTTAAGCGATGCATTCTTCGTTTGGAGCCGCTGGGTAAATCACGAGCTCGGTGTTCCCGAGGTTCTGTGGGAGCCAAATCAATCCGCCTCCGGCACCACTTAGCTACTTGCTCCCGATCTCGTGGCGATCGTAAGCTTCCCGCATGCGTCGAAGCTCCTCGATATCGTTCCACAAAGCGTCCCGCTCCCGCCCCGACAAATGATTATCGTCGATCACCTTCTGAACATCCGCCATGGCGCCGTTCAAATTGGCCCTATCGAATTTGCCGTGCTGCCAATGGTTGGCAAAATCCCGAAGCTGCCGTTCGGCATGATTCAGCCGGTCGCGGTCGCCCTTCCCAAGGTGCCAAACCGCGTATCCCCGAATAAGATCCTGATGCACGTGATCGATGATTCCGGCTACTGCCTCAGGACGGTAGCGCCCTTCGGTGCCATATTGCGCGTGGCCCGTGGCTGCCAACCATACCAAGATCACGGCGCCCAGCAATCCACGGAGCATTTGTCGCATCGGCTTCAATCCCCTCGCCTACATTACTGTATTCCGCCGAATCGCGAAATGGGGTATTCTTACTGAATCAAGATGAGCTTCATCGTTCTGTAACACTGCCTGTGACACTACGTTAGTCCCCCAACGCCTCGTTTGCGTACCGTCCAGCCGCGCCACCGTCCGCGCGGTCCAAATTTGAGGAGGATTCTTATGACAAGCAGTCTTCGCTTTTTTCGACTAGCCTTAGCCCCTGCCGCTGTTTTGGCGCTACTTCTCGTGGCTCATCCGCCATCCTACGCGCAGCAGATTGTCGGCGCGATCACGGGAACCGCGAAAGACGCTTCCGGAGCCGCGGTAGCGGACGTGACTGTGACCGCGCGCAATATCGCGACTAACCTGACCGTCACCGCGCGTACGCAGGGCAGCGGCTCGTATTCCATATCGAACCTGCCGGCGGGCAGCTACGAACTCACATTCACCAAAGAGGGCTTCGACGCCGAACGCCATACCGAAGTGGTGGTTAACGGAGATCGCACCACGACAGTGGATGGCGATCTCAAGGTCGGCACCATTGCCACCAAAGTCGACGTACTTGGCACGCCGCTGATGAACCAGACCGACACCACCACGGGCTACGTGGTGGATCAAGCCACCATTGAAAACACTCCGCTCGGTACAGGCAGCTTTACGCAATTGGCTATCATGAGTCCGGGCGTTCACGCGGACTTCCTATCGGGCGCCGGCACCAATGCCGGCCTTGGCAATCAAGCCATCTTCGCCAACGGGCAGCGCGACACCAGCAACAGCTTTTCGGTCAATGGCATCAGCACCAACAACATGTTTAATGGAAACTCCGCCAGTTCAGTCGGCGAGAACCGTTTCGTCCTCAATACCGGAGAGAGGTTCGGGGCAGGCGGCGAAATTCAAACCAGCACTTCCGTTTATGGCGCAATCGGCCAGTCCATGCCCACGCCGCCGCCCGAGGCGATTCAGGAGATCGCTGTCAACTCCGCCATGTACGATGCCAGCCAGGGCGCTAACAGCGGAGCACACATCAGCATCATCACGAGGTCCGGAGGCAACGGCCTGCACGGCGAGGTCTACGAGAGATATCAGAGCAGCGTCTTCAATGCCGCGCCGTTTTTCTACAACAACGATCCCGCCATCACCCAGAAGGTGCCGTTCTTGAATCGCAATCAATTCGGCGCCACGCTCGGCGGTCCGATCAAGAAGGATAAGCTGTTCTATTTCCTGTCGTACCAGGGAGTCCGCATCGCCGATGCCGCCGACGCCACCAGCGAGAATACGGTTCCGCTCACGCTCACCAACGACCGCAGCGCGCAAGGCATCATCAACGCCATCCAGGGTGCTTACGGAACCACCATCACGGCCAGCCAGATCAGCCCAGTGGCGGCGTCCATGCTCAACGCCAAGCTGCCTAACGGTCAGTATTTGATTCCCAGCGCTCAAATCACCAATCCCGCTTTAGCCACTTTTTTGGGTTACGACGAAATACTGCAAGGTCCCAACGCACACTCGAGCGTCGACCAGGGAATCGCCAACGTCGACTACGCGGTTAGCGACAAAGATCGTCTCGGCGTGAAGTATTACGTCCAAGACAATCCCACGTCGAGCCCGTTCGGGTCGAAAGGTTCGCTGCTGGGATTTCCACAGCAACTATCGGCGGGTAGTCAAGTCGGATCCATCAACAATACCGTGGTTCTCACCCCCAACCTAACCTGGGAGCAACGCATTGGGTTCACGCGCTTGCATGCTTTCGCCAACAGCAACCAAGCCTTTAGCCCAAGCGACTTCGGAGTCAACCTGCTCGGTTCGACCAGCTTCCCTCAAATTGAGATAACTCACGCCGACCCCACCTTGTCGAGTGAGCTACAGTTCGGAGGCGATGCCAGCTTCGGCAACGCCGGCATGTACCAAAACCAATGGGAATACGGAACCACGTTGCATTGGGTGAAGGGCCGCCATACCCTGAGTTTTGGCCTGTCCTGGGATCACACCCAGCTCAATATCGTCAATAAGAACACCAACACCGACGTTATCGACTTCAACACCTTTGAAAACTTCGTGGAAGGCGCGGTGAAGACGGGCGTTGCTAGCGACGCCATCATTGGTTCCGCAAATCGTTATTACCGCTCCGACACAGCTGGCGCGTTTGTCAACGACAACTACAAAGTGCGCAGCAATCTTACGGTCACGCTCGGCCTACGCTGGGACTTCGATGGACCGCTCTCGGAGAAATATGGCAGGCTGACTGCGTTCAACGGGAATCAGTACGCCTACAATGCCGCCACCGACACCATCACGAACTCCGGACTCGAAATTGCCGGCAACAATCCCACCGCGGCCACCCCTGGCGCGAGCGACACCCTGATGAAGAACCACCAGTGGGGCTTTGCGCCGCGCATCGGCATCGCATGGAATCCAACCCCGAAACTGACCGTGCGCACTGGCTTCGGCATTTATTACGATCGCGGCGAATTCTTCAGCTATCTCTCGCCCAGCGCGGGCGGAGGCTTCAATGGGCCGTTTGGCGTTACCCTTGAGCCGCCCTTCGTTCAACCCATCGTGGCCCAAAAGGGTGCCACGTTCGCTGTTCCATTTGGGACGTCCGCGCCTCCCCAGCCATCCGGAACTGCCGCTTCCTTCCAGGCTCTTCTTCCGAACCTCTCTCAAACCATTTCCGGAGATAACCCCGCCGGCAATGCGTTTGGCCCGTTCCTGTTCGGCGGCTACGACATCAACAACAAGCTTCCCTACACGGAGAACTGGACTTTCGATCTTCAGTATCAGGCCGGCAACAGTTGGCTGTTTAGCGCGGGTTATGTAGGTAATCATGGTGTGCACGAGGTCCTGCCCATTGCCTTCAACCAGCCGGGTATAGCCACGCCCCAGAACCCGATCAACGGCCAGATCTATTCGTACGGCGGAGTGAGTCCGAATTACAACCTCGATCTGGAGCCCATTTCCACCGCTGAGTACGCCGGCAATGCTCCGGTGCGCGTGCCTTATATCGGTTATGACATGAACTCGGTGCTCTTCAAGGCCGAAGGCATTTCCAATTACAACGCGCTTCAATTGCAGGCTCGCAAACGTTACTCGAACGGTCTGCAATTGACTGCGTCCTACACCTGGTCCCACGCGCTGGACGAACAGAGCGGCTTGGGACTCTTCTTCACCGGCAACAATCCGTTGGATCCGAAGCAGAGCTATGGCTCGGCCGACTTCGATCAAACCCACGTGTTCCTGATCAACTACAGCTACACATTCCCGAAGGTCACCTCCAACAAGGCCCTGGGCGTCGCAGTGAACGGCTGGACCATCGGCGGACAGACTGTAGCGCAGAGCGGCGAGCCCTACAGCATTTACGACTTTTCCGGCTCGGTGGCAAGTTTGTACTTTGGTACGTCGAACTATATCGGAAATCCGATTGTTTCCTTGAAGCCAGGCGTCACCGTGCAACAGGCCCAACTCCAAGGCACAACAGGAGTGAACGCCGGCAAACCCGTTTTGAACGTAAACGACTTCTTGCCGCAGTTTGTCGCGCCAGGGCAGGATGGCGTGCCGCCTGTCGACTCTACCGGGGGCGATTATTATGAATCGCTCTACGGCAACTCTGGCCGGAACATATTTCGCGCTCCGTTTCAGGTGCGCTTCGATATGAGCCTGGGAAAGGAGTTCGTTCTGAACGAACGTTTCCGGCTGCGCTTCAACTTCGACGCCTTCAATGTCTTCAACCACCCGGATTTCGACGCGCCGAACAACAACGTCACATTCTTCCCGTATTATTCGGGGCCACCCTCGATCCCGCCGGTCGGTAGCCTGGGGATTATTCAGCACACGCTTGGAAGCTCGCGATTCCTGCAGTTTTCGCTGCACTTGCGGTTCTGAGCGGAGCGCCAGCAGAACACTCGGAGACGACCGGAGGTCGTGCACTGGAGAACATCGACTCGAAGAGGACCGGACGGGTGGCCGTGAGCAAGCTGCTCATCTTCTCCGATATTCACGGCGATAAGGCCGCGCTCGAAAGATTGATGGCGATGGAAGCGGATTACTACTTCGCCGCCGGCGATCTTGCGAATTTTGGGCGCGGTCTGGACGCCATGGGACCGATCATGCAAAAGCACGCCGAGCGGATGTACGTTATCCCTGGCAACCACGAATCCGAAGCGGATGTTGCGCGCTTCTGCCTCGAATTCGGCTTTCACGATTTTCACGGCCGGACGATGGACATTGCAGGCTACAACGTCGCTGGGCTCGGCTACTCCAATCCCACGCCCTTCGACACGCCGGGCGAGTACAGCGAACAGGAATTGAGGGAGCGCCTGCGAAGGTTCAACGGACTCGATCGGCTGGTCTTGATTTGCCACACTCCACCCAAGAACACGGCGCTCGATCGCGCGGCCCAAGGCCAACATTTCGGAAGCGACGCGATCCGCGAATTCATCGAACGCGAGCAGCCGCTGTATTTCTTTTGCGGGCACATCCATGAGGCCGCCGGGCAACATGTATTGCTGGGCCGCACACAGGCCTGGAACGTCGGAAAGCGCGGCCACTTGCTAGAGTTGACTCCCCTGCTAAAATGAAATTTCCATGACCTTCGAAGAACACGAACGAGAGTACGCCTCGCTCCGCCAGCAAGCAGACGCTGTGCGGAGCTATCTTTGACTCCTCCAACAAGAAACTGCAGCTAGCCAAGATCGAACAGCAGATCTCCTCCGATTCCGACTTCTGGAATCAGCCGCCCGAAAAAAGCCAGAAGATCATGCAGGAGCGCAAACGCCTGGAACAGGCCATCGCGGATGAGGCCGAGGTTACGCGCCTGACCTCCGATCTGGACACGCTGTTCGAGTTGGGCCGGGAAGGCGAAAACGTCGTTGCCGATCTGGACCGCGAGATGGAGAGCTTCTCGGCACGCTTGGAAGTGCTCGAAACCGGCATGCTGCTCTCCGGCCCAAACGATTCCAAGAGCGCCATCATGGCCATCCATCCGGGCGCGGGCGGCACCGAAAGCCAGGATTGGGCCGAGATGCTGCTGCGCATGTATCTACGCTGGGCTGAACGTCACAGCATGCAGGCTGTGATCACCGATCGCCTGGAAGGCGAGGGCGCGGGCATCAAATCGGCGACGCTCGAAATGAACGGCGAAAATGCGTACGGGTTGCTCCAATCGGAAATCGGTGTGCATCGGCTGGTGCGGATCTCGCCGTTCGACGCGAACGCGCGCCGCCACACCTCCTTCGCTTCGGTTTTCGTTTATCCGCTGATCGATGACGAAATCAACATCGACATCAAGACGGAGGATTTGCGCGTGGATGTTTTCCGCGCATCGGGCGCCGGCGGCCAGCACGTGAACCGGACCGAGTCGGCCGTGCGCATGACGCACATACCGACCGGCATCGTCGTGCAGTGCCAAAACGAACGGTCGCAACACAAGAATCGCGCCAGCGCGATGAAGCAGATGCGCGCCCGCCTCTACGAATACGAGCTGGAGAAGAAGCAGGCGGCCAATAAGAAGGTGGAGGATTCGAAACTCGAGATCAATTTCGGGAGCCAGATCCGCAGCTACGTGCTGGCCCCCTATCGCATGGTGAAGGATCATCGCACCAAGCTTTCCATCGGCGATGTGGATCGAGTTCTGGACGGCGATCTGGATCGATTGATGCACGCGTTCCTGGTCTTTAAGCACACGGGTAAAATCGCGGGCGACGCGAAAGAGGATCTGCCTGACTAGCGCGGCGGAACTGATCCGCGCGGGCGAATTAGTGGCATTTCCGACGGAGACAGTTTACGGCTTGGGAGCAAACGCCCTCGATCCAGCGGCGATCGAAAAGATCTACGCCGCAAAAGGCCGGCCGCCGTCGAGTCCACTGATCGTTCATGTGAGTTCCATCGAAATGGCGCGCGGCTTGGTCCGCGAATGGCCGGAGCGAGCCGAACAACTAGCCCGGGTATTTTGGCCCGGGCCGCTGACCCTGGTGCTTCCCAAGAAGCCGCATGTCCCAGATCGGTTGACCGCCGGCTTGGATACGGTTGGAATTCGCATGCCCGCGCATCACATTGCGCAAGCTCTGATTAGCGAGGCCGGCGTACCGATTGCCGCGCCCAGCGCCAACATGTTCGGTGGGCTTTCTCCCACCACGGCGCAGCACGTGCGAGATGCCCTGGGCGATCGTGTCGCGATGGTTCTGGATGGCGGCAGGACAACGGTGGGAATCGAGTCGACGGTTTTATCGCTCGCAGGCCCCGAGGCGGTATTGTTGCGACCCGGGATGGTCACGCGGCAGGAAATCGAAGCAGTAATCGGACCGGTGCGAGTCCTGCAACAGGCTCCCGAGAGCGCCCATTCGTCGCCCGGTCTGCACGCCCGGCACTACAGCCCGAAAACTCCTCTGTACTTGATTAAAGCGGGAAAGCTACCTCCGAGCGGCCGTGGAATCTTCCTTCAAATGCCTGCCGATCCGCACGACTACGCCGCAGTCCTGTATGAACGGCTACATGAAGCGGATGCCGAAGGCTGGGACTGGATCGCCCTCGAACAGCCGCCGGACACTGAAGAATGGTCGGCGATTCGAGATCGCCTGGAACGCGCCAGTTACCGGTCGTAGCAGGCCGAAGGAGCCCAACCCGTGGCGTCGGGCTGTTTGCGAAAGTGCGTGCTGGTGATCATGGTGCGAAAAAGATAGGTCGGATCGGAGACGATGGTCTTCACCACGATCCAATCGGCCTCGGGTTCCTTGATCACGTCGAAGAATTCCTGAACCGTCGTTTTATCGCTATAGGGCACACCATTGCGGCGCAGGTATCCGGGCGCCAGGTGGCTGGTATTCACTTCCAGCGATCCGCCCTTGGTTGGATCGAACGCAGCTCCGAAATATCCGACGCCGCCGGCCGGGCCGAGCCATCGCGCGGCGGAATAACCTTGCAGCGTCGGAGGACCACTGGGAGTTTGTGGCGGACCGAAGTGGAGCAAGCGAGTTTGGGTGCCGGCGTCCGCCTCGATCTTCAGCGTGTTGTCGTCCTGCCACGTAATATGTAGGCGCGTGGGAATGCGCATGAGACCAGCCGCGCCGTAAGCCTTGCACTGATTGCCAGCGGCTTCGTCCTTGGCCGGATCCCATTCTTTAGCAATTTTCTGTCCTGCCGGATTCAACGGCACGCCGGCGAAATCGCCCTTCGGCGCAGCGATCATGCGGAAGCGCCAGTCTTCGGTGACGATGGAAACCCAGTATCCGGTGAGTTCGATGGGCGCGACGGCCTTGGCCGGTTTGGGCGGACCGGGAGGCGGGCCGCCGGGAAACTGCGCGAAGAGTGCCGGTGCAAACGCCAGGATAGCCACAAAATGAATCTTCATTTTTCGCCCTTCAAACTTTTGTATACGGCTTCGACGAATTTGTCAGTAGTCCAGAAGCCGGTGGTGGAACCATATAAGGGATCGTAGTCCTGCGTGGGACGGGCTGCTTTCACCTGTTCCAGAGTCATGCCCTTCTTGATCATGTCGCGCACGCGATCGCGAATTATGATGGTCATTTCGCGGAAGTTCAGCACGTCGCCGAAATCGCACAAGCGCCCGTGGCCGGGGACGACCATCGTGCCACCCTCCTGCCCGTAAATGGGGATGATCAGGTCGACAATCTTCTGCAGCGCGTCGATGGTGCCCTGGATGCTGCCGCCGGCAGCGAGATCGATGATTGGATAGTTGGTAGTGGTGAAGATGTCCCCGGTTGCGATGACATCGTCGCGGCGGAAGAACACAATGCTGTCGCCATCGGTGTGGGCCGCGGGCTGATGCAGAATGTCGACGCCCTCGCCGTTGAAATACAGCTTCTTCTGATCAGCCAGGAACGTGTCTGTGGGCCAGCCCTTCTCGGGACTCGGGGCCTGCGTCCCGGTTGGCGCGCTCATGCGATTGAGGACGTTGATGTGCGAAAGGACCGCCGCACCTACGCCCGCGTCCTGAATATCACCCGTGACGTTGGCGCCGACGATGGTGCTGCCGGCCAGGCGAATTTTAACATTGCCGCCGGTGTGATCGGCATGATAATGCGTGTTGATGATGTAGCGGATGGGCCCGTTGGAAATCGTCTTGATCGCGGCGAGAACCTTGTCGGCCATCGGCTCCAGGCCAGTGTCGACTACCAACACGCCGTCTTTGCCGGTTTGCACGGTGATGTTGCCGCCCGCGCCGACGATCATGTAAATGTTGCCCTGCACCGGCAGCACGTGCACTTCAGCGTTCTGACTTTGGGCGCAGACCAAGCCGGCAGTCGCGATTAGAAATGCAAAGATGGTTTTCATTTCGCGTCCGCCTTTGCGGCCGGGGCTGTCCCACGAATTTTGTTTTGGTATTCGGGATACATCGTGTCGGCTCCGCCCCGCGCGGCTTTGGGCGGAATGCCATGAGCGGCTGGAAATTCGTCGAGGAACTTATTGGTGCCAGGCAGATGATGCGGGATCACGCCCTTCGCCCGGATGACTTCTTCCACGCTTTCACACGGATACGGCGCGATTTGGCCGCCGACTTCATAGAGGTAGTCGCGAGTGCGGATGAAAGGTTCGGTCAGATAGGGAGGATCCCGAATGACCGTCATGATGGTGAGGTTGTCACCATGGCGGATGAAGTGCTCCGTTACGACCGCGCGATCGCTGCGCGGCAAGCCATTGCGGCGGATCCAGCCTTCTTTCAAATGCGTAGTGGTGACGGCCAGAACGTCGCCTTCCCATTTGCCGGTGGAGAATCCCTGCGACGTATGCAGCGCGTACTCAGGCGGATGCGGGCGCCCGTCCATCCAGATGGTGCGCTCGGTGCCCCACGCGAAATGGTGCGTATGGATGGCGATCAGGGTCTGTGAATCCTTGTCGAATTCCTCCCAGATGCGCATACCGGCGAAGCTGGGGACATAATCGGACGGGTGGACGCGGCACTGGTATTCGGGCAGCGTGATGAGCGAAGCATCCCAGGCGTCGGCGCGATACCTGGCGGCGTCGTTGATCGGCACGCCGAGGTAATCGCCCAGCTCGGGGCCGGGCAGGCGTTCGGGCTCATCTTCGTGCAGAATCTGGAGATTGTTCCAGACGCCGCCGAGATTTACCTGGCCGAAGGCCGGTGCGTGGGCCAGCGTCAGCAACATGGGGAACAGCCAGACAGAGCTAGCCATTCGATAGGTTCTTTCCATAAACCTTCCTATTTTTAAAGGCTCGGCGATCAAGCCGAACGAGCATTAGTGCGTGACTGAAATGATTGTATACAGGTCTGCGGGGTTTGTCGATTGGGCCGGTGGAGTGGTGGCTGGTGGCTGGTTGGATTCAGGGCGCATCTGGTGGCGGCCCGCGGGAATTTCTCGCGCCCATCTGCGCTGTGGGACAGGCGAGGTGTACAATGCCCGTTACACCTGAATGGGAGCAAGGACCAGCCGTTGCGCTTTTGCATGATCACGAGCTATTACCCCCCGTACAATTTCGGGGGGGACGGCATCTACGTGCATCGCTTATCAAATGAGCTGGCGCGGCGTGGCAACCTGGTGGACGTCATCCACTGTCTCGACTCGTACAACTTCGTAGCTCCGCCGCCAGCCACCGGCTATCAGGATCACCCCAATGTCACAGTTCACGGGCTCAAGAGCGGACTGGGCATGCTTTCGCCGTTAGCCACCCAACAGACCGGCTATCCTCTTCTGAAGTCCAGGCGCATCCAGGAGATCCTGAGCAAGGGTTTCGACGTAATCCACTATCACAACATTTCTCTGGTGGGCGGACCAGGAGTTCTCGCGTTTGGAGAAGCGATCAAGCTCTACACCATGCACGACTACTGGCTCATTTGCCCGACCCACGGCTTGTTCCGGTTCAACCGTGCTCCCTGTCCACGGCCGACTTTCTGCGCGGCGTGCACTCTGGTTTACAAACGGCCGCCACAATTGTGGCGTTATTCAAGCTTGCTGGAGACCGCCATCAGGAATGTGGACGCCTTCATCGCGCCGAGCTTGACCAGCCAGCGCAAGCACGAACAGCTGGGGTTCAAAGGGCGCATCGTGCATCTTCCCAACTTTGTTTCGATCGACGCCAGCGACTCCGCGCCTGGCCAGCCCGCCGTCCCCTCGCCGGAGCAGCCGTATTTTCTGTTCGTGGGGCGTCTGGAAAAGCTCAAGGGCCTGCACACGCTGATACCGGTATTCCTGCGCCAATCCAAAGCCGAGCTATGGATAGCGGGCACAGGGACCCAAGAGGCTGAACTGCGCGAGTTGGCGCGAGGCGACTCGAAAATACGTTTCCTGGGCCATCAATCCGAGGCGGCCCTAAGACGCCTTTATCGGGATGCCATCGGGGTGCTGTATCCCTCGATCAACTTCCAGGTGGGTCTTCCGAAATCCAGGACCGGCCGCGGGCAAGGCGCGCCGCTGGTCATCATGGAAGCCTTCAGCCAGAAGACCCCGATAATTGCCACCAACGTCGGCAGCATACCGGTGCTGCTGGAGCAGACTGGCGGCGGACTCGCGTACTCCACCGATCAGGAGCTGCTCGCGGCCATCGACCGGCTTCTGTCGGATACCGCGTACAGATGCGAATTGGGTTTGCGAGCGTACGACGCCTATCGTGCTTATTGGACCGCGGAAGTCCACCTGGATCGGTATTTCGAGCTGATCGATGGGATCGCAGCCGTGCGCGGCCGCTCTTTGGGTCTGCCAGATGCTCACTCGGTCCAGTGATCGATCGGGCGTCGTTCCCGGCTATTCTTTGGGCGTGATCTTAACAATGGTCGCCGTGAAGTGTTGGCCGGATTCCAACCAGAACTGGTGTGGCATGCCCTTTGGAACGAAGAGTGAGTCGCCAGCCTTTACCGGGTATTTTGCGCCGCCGTCAATGGAGTCACCCCGTATTTCTCCCGCGCCAGTTGGCTTGCCATTGACAATCTTGCCACCCATAATCACCGCGCCCTGGCCTTCGCGAAAGAAGATGAAGTCCGCTTGTTCGGTGTGGATCTCCGCTTGGGAATTTCCTTCGCGGTAAAGGATGAACGCGGAATCCATTAATCGCGATGTCCCGAGCCCGGCCGTCTTGTTCAGGCGCGAAGCGGCGGTCTTGTCCAATTCCATGGTCTGAGCGGCGCTCCAATACACGGGCGCAGTTGGATCGGCGGCCTGAAGCGGCACCAGCGCCACGGCAGCCAGCAGAAGCACGGTATTACGCATATTTACAGGTACCACACACCCGCCCCGCCGCCTGAGGCTTGCAATCCGGCTCATTGATATGAGAATCTGAATTCAGGTTCATATTATGAAGCGCCGTCTGGTTCTTTATGGTTTTGCCGGCTGGGTAGCGGCTACCCTTGCGTTGCGGGCAGGCGGACAGTACTTGCTGCATCCCGGCGATCTGCGGGGGACTCTGGTTCTGTTCGCCGTCAGCTTTCCGCTGATGGCTTTCCTGGTACGGCGCCTATGCAGCGGGCTTGGTGGAGCGGTGCTGGTTCTCGCGCCCACGCTCCTGCTGGATCCATTTTCGAGCGCATTCTTCCCAGTGGTCTTTCCGAATATGGCTCCCGAAGTCGCCGGCGTCTTCGGCGGGTGGATGCTGTGGTGCTGCGCCGGCGGACTGCTTGGAACAACCTTCGGCAGGTCCACCGCGGCGTGAAGTCACGTCCGAACCTGCTCGTCGATGAGGACCTCCCGCCGCAACCACATCAAAAGCGAAGCCTCCACAAACGAGCGCGATTGAAGGCGGCCGCCCTCGCCTTATTCGGGGAAAAGGGATATGAGGCCACGTCGATCAACGATATCGCGCGTCGCGCGAAACTCGCGGTGGGAGGCTTTTATCAGCACTTCCGTTCCAAGCGGCAACTGCTGCTGGCGCTCATGGACGAGTTACTGGAACATCTGAGCCAGCTTGATCTGCGTCCAAAAGCTTTCGCCGATGTTCAGTCAGGCTTGCGCGAATTGTTGTCAGCCGCCTTCTCCAGGGACTTGAGATACCTGGGAGCCTACCGCGCCTGGCAGGAGGCGACCCTTTCCGATCCCGACCTGGCACGGAAGGAAGCGCAGATTCACACCTGGACGACGGCCCGAGTCCTGCGGGTGTTTCAACTGCTGGAGCAAATGCCAGGTGCACGGCCAGATGTTGACATTCGTGGGCTGGCGCGCGTCATGGACGGGTTTTTCTGGAGCCTGCTAGCGCGGGCCGTGAAAATGCGCAAAGCGGAGCTGGATCAGTGGGTCGATATATCCGCGCGCCTCATTTTTCACGCGATGTTTCTGGACTGCCAACGCTAAGGGCCGGCGGCCCACCGTTCACCTGTGGTAATCGTGTTGGGTACTGATGACCTTCGAAGCCGTTCGCAAGATTGCGCTGGCGCTCGACAACGTCGAAGAGAGCACGTCCTATGGCACACCCGCGTTCAAGGTGCGAGGAGCGCTGATCGCCAGGCTTCGGGATGACCTCGGGGCGCTGGTAGTTCGCATGAGCATCGACGATCGTCAGGAACTGATCGCCGCTGACCCCAAGACCTACTTCATCACGGATCATTACCTGAACTACCCGTGGATCCTGGTAAACCTCGCGCGCGTGGATCCGGACGCGATGCGCGACTTGTTGCGCGCGGCGTGGCGGTCGGCTGCATCGGAGAAGAAAGGCACCGGGGGAACCAAAAGGCGTGCGAGCGGAGGTAAGCTAGATAGGTAATTCTCCTAGAAGAGGACTCATGTCATGAAATCCCTGGTTGGCAGGCTGACGCTGTTGGTGGTTCTCGGCGGACTTCCTGGCGCATTGTTCGCCCAGTGGCCGAATTATCCGACGCCGGGCGTTCCGAAGGGCGCCGATGGAAAGCCGGATCTAAACGGGCCGGCTCCGAGGACGGCCGACGGACATCCGGATCTGTCAGGGATCTGGGACCTTGCTCGACCGCCGCGACCGGCACCCAGGGACGGAAGCATCCCAGGGCAACTCCCTCTTTCGCCGCCTCCCGCAGCGCCGGCAGCAGCCGCAGGAACCGCACCGGTCGCAGGAACCGCGCCGGGAGCACGCCCTGCCCCTCCAGCGTTTAATGGGGGACAGTTCTTCAACATCGGGTCCACCTTGAAAGATGGCCTGCCGATGACGCCTTGGGCCAAGGAGATACGGGCACAGCGCAAGGGGGAGAACAACAAGGACAATCCCGACGCGCACTGCCTGCCGCTCGGCCTGATGCAACTGCACTTACATCCGCAGCCGCGAAAGATCATTCAGCTGCCGAAGCTGATCGTGATTTTGTACGAGGCGCAGGGCGGCGTGCGGCAGATTTTCATGGATGGGCGTCCGCTGCCGAAGGATGATCCACAGCCCTGGTGGTACGGATACTCGATTGGGCATTGGGACGGCGACACGCTGGTGGTTGAGACCACGGGCTTCCGCGACGATGTATGGTTGGACGTGGAGGGGAGCCCGCTGACCAACACCGGAAAGATGACCGAGCGGTTCCGGCGAGTCAATTACGGAAGTATGGAGATCGAGGTCACGGTGGAGGATCCCAAGGCGTACACCAAGCCGTGGACGGTGATGATCAGGCATAAGGTGATGCTGGACACGGACCTGATCGAGTTCATTTGCAATGAAAACGAGAAGAGCGACGCGCACCTAGTGGGCAAGTAGCGCCGTGGGGCGGACGCCCTCGTCCGCGCCGGACCCCCGGTCCGGCCTCACACGTTGGAGACGGACGCCGACGAGGGCGTCGGCTGCGGTCCGGGGGGACCGCCCCACGGTTAGCGTTCTTTGTACTCACCGAACACTGCGCGTAGGCGATCGGAAATTTCCCCCACCGTGGCGTAAGCTTCGGCGCAAGCCATAATGTGCGGCATCAAGTTGTCGCTCGAACGCGCGGCAGCTTCGAGCGCGCATAATCGGATTTCGACAGTCGGGGCGTCGCGTGAGGCGCGCAATTCGCGAAGCCTCGATATCTGCTGAGCTTCGAGCGCGGGATCGAGACGGAAGGTCGTCGGTGGCTCCTTCACGTCCTGCTGAAATTTGTTGACGCCCACCACCACCGCATCGCCACGTTCCACGGACTGCTGATAGGCGTAGGCAGCGTTCTGAATCTCGGCCTGGATGAATCCCTTCTCGATGGCGGCCAGCGTGCCTCCCATTGCGTCGATGCGCTCGATGTATTCAATGGCGCCCGCGCTCGATTTCATCGGTGAGCTTTTCAATGTAGTAGCTGCCTCCCACCGGATCGGCCGTATTGGTCACACCGGTTTCGTGCGCGATGATCTGCTGCGTGCGCAGAGCCAGCCGCGCGGCTTCCTCCGTGGGCAGGCCCAGCGCTTCGTCCTTGGCGTTGGTGTGCAGCGATTGAGCGCCGCCTAGCACCGCTGCCAGCGCCTGCATCGAGACTCGAACCACATTGACATCCGGCTGCTGCGCGGTAAGCGTGGAGCCGGCCGTCTGCACATGAAAGCGCAGCATCATGGAGCGCGGATTCTTCGCTCCGAAGCGATCGCGCATGATTTTGGCGTACAGCCGGCGCGCGGCCCGGAACTTGGCGATCTCCTCCAGGAAATTGCTGTGCGAGTTGAAGAAGAACGATAGCCGTGGCGCGAAGGCATCCACATCCAGACCCGCTTCGATGGCCGCGCTGATGTAGGCGATAGCATTGGCCAGCGTGAACGCCACTTCCTGGATCGCGGTAGAGCCGGCTTCGCGAATGTGATAACCGCTGATGGAGATCGTGTTCCATTCGGGTAGCTCGCGGGCGGCCCAGGCGAACAGGTCGGTGATGATGCGCATCGCCGGGCGCGGCGGATAGATGTAGGTTCCGCGCGCGATGTATTCCTTCAGGATGTCGTTCTGGATGGTTCCGGAGATCTTGTGCAGTGGCGGCGCCCTGGCTCTTCGCCACCAGTACATAAAAGCTCAGCAGGATCGCCGCCGTGGAATTGATGGTCATCGAGGTGGTGATGTCCGCCAGGCGAATGCCCTCAAAGAGGCGCTGCATGTCGGCGAGCGAGCAGATGGCGACGCCCACGCGTCCCACTTCGCCGGCCGCCAGCGGATGATCGGAATCCATTCCCATTTGCGTCGGAAGATCGAACGCGACCGATAGCCCAGTGATGCCTTGCGACAACAAATAGCGGTAGCGGCGGTTGCTCTCCTCGGCGGTTCCGAAGCCGGCGTACTGGCGCATGGTCCAGAGCCGGCTGCGGTACATGTCCGGATATATGCCTCGAGTAAAGGGATACTGGCCCGGCAATTCCGCGCTCATGACTTTGAGATTTTACGCGCCCGCAAAAAAGAATGGATGCCGAACCCGGCCATGATCAGCCCGAACGGGATTTCCAGGGCCAGCCGAGGTGCGCTATCGTTCTTTCCCCAGTCGCGCCAGATAGCATGCGCCGGCAGCACTGCCAAAACAATGAAAAAGAAGCCGATCACCTGATTCCAGAGGATGTGGATGGGGCGAATGACTCCCGGGATCACGTGATGCAAGAACTTCTTTGCCGTCGCAAACATGGACTACTACCAGTGTAGCGAAAACGTTTTCTTCGCCCTCGGGTGAAATGCCCTGGGTGCAGTCCTAGGTATAGCTAGGCCAGGGAATTGCTACTGAGAATTGGGGTTTGAACCGATAAATGTATTTGAGAGCGAAAGCCGGATTATGGCCCACCTACCTTTTGGTGAAACTGTGCTTGCGTTAGCAACATCAAGAAGGTAGAGTGATATCCTGAAGGTGAGCCCGCGGCACGGAGAAAGGGGCAATGCGTGGAAGAGAAACTCAAAGAGTTGATGCAAGAGCTTGGCAATGCGATCAACGAATCGCTGTCCGACTCCGACCGCATTGCTGCTGCTATCGGAGAAATTAAGCGGGCCGGCTACGACGTCTTCCTGGTGCTGGAAGCCACCATCGGATTCAACAAACGCGAAGAAAACGGAGAGTACGAATCCGAAGATGGTGAGGCCGAGGCAGTGGAATCGGAGGCGCCGCCGAAGCGCAAGTTCGAGTCCACTGGCAAGATCAAGCTTACTTCTCAGGACCAGAAATTCCTTCGGGCGCTGAAGATCGCGATCGACGAAGAAAAAAGCTAACAAGCCAAAAGCTAGAGCAACTCCTGGTAGACCTTCCAGGTTGCCTCCACCGATTTCTCCCAACTGAATTCCTGTGCGCGCGCAGAGCCCAGTAAGAGTAAGCCGCTCCCGCAAAGCAGTGTCCGCGATCAGGCGGCGCAATCCCTCGGCGATCGAACCGACATCCTGCGGATCAACGAGGAGTCCCGCGTCGCCCGCCACTTCAGGCATCGCCGAGACATTCGATGTCAAAACCGGAACGCCGCGCGCCATGGCGTCGAGCACCGGCATCCCGAAGCCCTCGTCCAACGACGGGAACGCGAAGATCGCCGCGCGCTGGTAGAGTTCTTCGAGGTCGGGGCCGGGCTACATAGCCGAGCACTTGGATATCTTGTTTGCGAGGGCTGCGTTCGATGCGCTGGAGGGCATCCTGCGAATCGAATCCGGACGAACCCGCCAGGACCAGCTTCCATCCCGGATCGGTCTGCTCGAAAGCTTCCACTAAGCGGACGGTGTTCTTGCGGCGCTGGATGGCGCCGACCGAGAGGATGATCTGCTGGCGCGGAATCGGCGAGGCGTACGATGGAGCGGGACGCACCCCATGGTGAATCACGCGGATTCGCGACGGCTCCACGTCGAGAAGCTGCTCTACCTGGCGGGCCGTAAATGCCGAGACGGTGATGATCAAATCCGAGCGCTCGGCGGCGGCACGAGCCTGCACGGCGAAGCGTTCGCGGAACTCAGGGCGTGGAGTAATCGCCCGAGATCACGAACAGATCGTGGAAGGTAGAAACTGCACGGCGATATCGGGCGGAGCCGAGCCGCTGGTTCAAACCGTGGAACAGGTCGGCCGACGGCGCCCGATGCTCTCGCAGCAGACGGCGGTTGGCGTTCGGGGGAAGCGGATCGGCGAAGGAGCGCAGGAAACGGTGCGGCCGGTAGCAAAACAGAAACCTCGCCTCCGGATGCAGCGCCGCCAAGCCATTTAGGATTTCGCCCGAGTACACGCCGACGCCGGAGAGATCCCGGCCGAGGCTGTAAGTGGCGTCGAGGGCGAATTTCAATCAGCCAGCATAGCGGCTTTCGCGTGCGGGCGTGGCTCACCCGTCATTATCGGCCGTGTCCGGCGTTGGCGTTCGATGGCATAACGAATGGAGCGCGCCAGCAGAGCGCACTCCAGTTCCGGCTTCACCAATACGTCTTGGGCGCCCTCCCGCAGCAGTCGATGCGCAAGGTTTTCGTCGGCTTCGTCGGCCAGGACGACAACCGGGATGCCGTTCGCGTTCGGCATGGACGCTCGAGGAACGAATCCAGCAGAGTCGGGCTATCCGGCAGGCTCAAGTTGAGCAGGACGATGTCGAATAATTCCCGCTGTAGACAGTCGATGGCGTCGGTCAGCTCGTCCCACCTGCACGACGTTCGCACTTCGCCAATTGCACCACTGACGGTTTTCCTGGATTTCGATGAAGGCTTCGCCCAGGAGCTGCTCATCTTCAAGATCGTCCTCGACGAGCAGAATTTTGAGGATTCTCGGCTGAGGCACTTGGAGTAGTGCCGGGGAAATCAATTTTGTCTCAGCGCTAGACGGCGAGCTGGTATTCCTTGAGTTTGCGGTACAGCGTGGTGCGACCGATGCCCAGCAGGTTGGCGGCGACGGCGCGGTCCCCTTTTGTGTATTCCAGGGCTTCCAGGATGGCTCGCCGTTCTATCTGGGTCAGCGGAATGATCGCCGAGTAGTTGGACTCTTGCGATCCCCGGCGTTCGTGTGAACTCGCCTCGCCGGGCGGCTTGGACGGCGGTTGAAAGCCGGCAGCCACTGCAAGTGCCTGTGCCTTTTTCGCGATCAGATGATTTTGCAACATGGAGGGCAGCTCGGCGGCGTGCAGCAGCGGCCCAGTATTGATCGCGACCATGTGTTGGATGCAATTCTCTAGCTCGCGAACATTGCCCGGCCAATCGTAGGAGAGCATGGCCTCCAGCGTCTCCTGCGTAAAGCTGTGACCTTTGCCGTGGCGGGCCAGGAAGTGCGCCAGCAGAGACGGGATGTCTTCTTTCCGGTCGCGCAGCGGAGCCAGGCGAAGATTCACGACGTTCAAGCGGTAGAACAGGTCCTGGCGGAATGTCCCCTTTTCCACTTCCTTCGCCAGGTCGCGGTTGGTGGCGGCGATGACGCGGAAGTCGGAGCGCTTTTGTTGGAGGGAACCGACCGGGCGGAACTCCTTCTCTTGCAGAACCCGCAGAAGCTTGGCCTGTAGATCGAGCGGCAGCTCGCCGATCTCGTCGAAGAAGGCAGTGCCTCCGTTGGCGGTTTCGATTAGGCCCGTCTTGGGGGTTACGGCGCCGGTGAACGCGCCCTTCACGTGGCCAAACAGCTCGCTTTCCATGAGCGGGCCGACCAGGGAGGAACAATCGATGGTGACGAACGGTCCCATCGCGTGGACATTATGTATGGATCGCGCAACCACTTCCTTGCCGGTGCCGGTTTCGCCCAGCAGCAGGACGGGCCATCGGCAACGTCCCAACTTTTCCACCATCCGCAGGACGTTCCGGATGCGTGGGGATTGGCCGACCAGCAACGGCTTGGATTCTTCAGCTTGCGCTAGCATTCAATAAGAGTCCCCGATTTTTGAGCTGTAGGGAAGACAGTGTCTTCGTCCCTTCATAAACTCTAAGGGGACTTTAGGATTTCGACAACACCCCACGGTATTGGATTGCGTGGTCATTTGGGGTATCGGGGCCACCTCATTTGGGGGTATGGCCTTAGTACTGCCGTTCGGACGCCGGTGACCGAGCTTAATCCGCGGGATCGAGGCGCACGACGAATGCGGTACCTTCTTCCTGGCGAATGCGCTGGGCCAAGGCATTGGCAGCCGCTTCGGAAGGCGCTCGTCCCACTAGCACTCGCCACATCGGGGGAGTGCCGGGATGGAGAACCAGCCGGGCCGTTCCGTACTCGCGTTCAAGCGCGGCGCACGCACGCTCGAGCGCGGTCTTGATCCCGGAACGCGCCGGCTTGGACCGCATACCAATTCTGGGCGGAGGCGATGGCGGGGACCGAGAGGATGTCGAGCCGGACGCGCGCGACTCCGGGTCCGATGAGTCCGATGGCGCCGGCGGCGGCGTGCGAAAGATCGATGATGCGGTTTTCGACGAAGGGCCCGCGGTCGGTGATGCGGACATCGACCGTTTTGTCGTTGGTGAGATTCACCACGCGCACCCAAGTTCCGAAGGGCAGCGTGCGATGCGCGGCAGTGAAGCTTTCCATATCGTAGATCTCGCCGTTCGCAGCGGGGCGGCCGTGATATGGATGCCCGTACCAGCTGGCGAGGCCGGTTTCGCCATCTTGGATTTCAGCGGCCACGCGCGGGGTCGGGGGTGGCGGAGGAAGATGCGCGGCGCGGGGATGCTTCTTCGCGCAGCCTGCCAGCGTCAAACCCGCCAAGGTCAGAGCGGAGATCGCGAGGGCGCGGCGAAAGGTCACTTGGTCCGATCGTAGCGCGCGTTTATCGCGCGGGCAAGAACAAAATCGCGTGTTTGTGGAGCGGCCAGGCCAAGAACAATTCGTTAGTACAAATGGTTTTGGGGTCGGACAGGGGCGCAGAGGCCGGGTGAGACTGGGCCGATCAGCATTTTTTTCTTGACTTTCGTCTCAAACCACCTTATATATGAATCACACTGCGATCTTAGATCGCAAATCTGATGTTAGGGAGAATCAATCGATGAAGAACGCAACAAAGAAGGCTGCGAAGAAGGCCGCTAAGAAAGCGCCCGCCAAGAAAAAGAAGTAAGACCTTGGCGCCCCGAGAGGGCTCGCAGCAGTTTAGGGTTCATGCAAATCGGCCCCGAGAGATCGGGGCCTTTTTTATTGTCCGCGCACAGTCCGGCCGCTACTTCAGCCTACCTTGTTCAGCGCCGCGCGCAGCTCCTCCATCGTCATCGCACCCGGATGATACAGCCGGACAATTCCTTGCCGGTCGATCAAAACCAGCGTTGGCGTGGTACTAGCGCCGTAGTTGCGGAAGTTGGCTTCACTCAGCGGCGCGGGCACGCTGAGCAGGTCCGCGTAATACTGATGACGGATCTGCTCGATGTACTTCAGCTCTTCGGCCGGCCCCGCTTCCTCGCCCTGCGCGACGTAGCCGTAATGCTGCGTGGGAGCGATCAGCACCAGGCCTTTTGCAGAATACTCTCGCGCTGAGGGCGGCCAAAATATGCTCCTCCTGCTTGCAGTCCGGACACCAGTGCGCCCAGAAGAACAACAGCACCGGCTTCCCACGCAGCGCCGCAAGCGGCGTGGGCTTAGCGCCCAGGTACTCGCGTTCCTCGAGAGCCGGCGCGGGCCTGCCTTCGAGCGTGAGCAGATTAATATTTTTCTGGATCCGCGTCCGAATGGACGTGGCCCGGTACGCCGCCAGGTTCTTGCGAAGCAGAGCTAGCGCGCCAGTGCGGTCGCCATTGGCAGTCAGCACCTGCGCTTGCACTTCAATCGCCGCGCCCAATGCCGTCGGCAGATGCGGATCTGCATCCAGCGGCCGCGACGCGAGCGCCTGCTGCGCCAGTTGTTCGGTTTCCTTGGCGTGGGCATCCGCCTGGTCGAACTGCCGGGTCATCAGATCGCCGCGCGCAAGCCACGACAACGCCTCGAGAAACTCCGGCGTGACCCCGCTCTTCGAGCGATAGCTTTGAAGGATCGCTTCGGCCAGCGGAAAATTGCCGTGCGACATCGCAGTCTCGACGTCGGTGACGACACCGGCCATGGCCGTAACGGCGAGCAAACCCGCGGGAATCAGCTTCCACTGCATCTACATTGAGGATAACAAGCGTCCGCCGTCGGCGATGATGGTCTGGCCGGTCATGTAAGACGATTCATCGCTCGCCAGCAGCAGCGCGATCTCGGCGATCTCGCGCGGCTGGCCAAGGTGTTTGATCGGCTGCCGCTCCATCAGCGGCTGGAAACGCGCCTGGTCTTTCCAGTAATATTCGCTGAGCGCCGTTTCCACCAACCCGGGTGCGATCGCGTTCACGCGCACACCGCGCGGCCCAAACTCCAGCGCGTAGGACTGCGTCAACATAATCAGCGCGGCCTTAGTCATGCTGTACAGCAGGCTGTGGAATTGCGGGCGAATGCCCGCGATGGACGCGATGTTGATGATCGATCCAGAGCCGCGCTCGCACATCCCCGGCGCCACCAGCCGCGTGAGCCGGTAAGCGCTCTTGAGATTGATCTCGACCATCTTGTCGAACTGCGCGTCGTTCATTTCCACCGCCGGACCCTGCGCGATGTTCGTGCCGGCGTTGTTCACCAGGATGTCGATGCGGCCGAATTCGCGAGTGGCGCGTGTCCACCAGCCGATCGAGATCCTCGGCGCGTCCTACATGGCAGGCCATCGGACGATGCGCCCGGCCAATCCCTTCAACTCCGCGGCGACTCGATCCAGAGCCTCCTGCTTGCGGCCGCAGATGACCACCGCCGCGCCTTCGCGCGCGAACAACTCCGCGATGGCCCGCCCGATGCCGCGGCTGGCGCCGGTGACAATTGCGACTTTGTCCTCTAACCGCTTCACGGGGAGCCGGCTCACAGCTTGAGCTGCTTCAGATACTCGCGGAACGGACCGCCCAGGTCGTGGCGATGCAGCGCGAATTCCACCGTGGCCTTGAGAAAGCCGAGCTTATCGCCGGCGTCGTAGCGGGTGCCTTCAAACCGATAGCCATAGATGGGCCGGTTGCGCAGCAGGTGCTTCAGCGCGTCGGTGAGCTGGATCTCGCCGCCGCTGCCCGGTTCGATTGCTTCGATGGACTGGAAAACCTCGGGCGTGAGCACGTAGCGGCCGATGATAGCCAGATTCGACGGCGCTTCCGATGGCTTGGGCTTCTCCACCATGTTGCGGATGCGGAACAGCCGGTCCTTGCCGGAATTGTGCGAGACTGGCTCGGCGTCCACCGCGCCATAAGCGGAGATGGCGTCGCCCGGCACTTCCATCAGCGCCACCACCGAAGCTCCATAGAACTCATAAACGTCCAGCAATTGGCGGATGCACGGGGTCTCGGAATCGATCACGTCATCGGAGAGAACCACCGCGAACGGTTCGTTGCCGACCAATTCCTTCGCGCGCAGCACCGCGTGGCCGAGTCCCAGCGCTTCCTTCTGCCGCACGTAGGAGACATCGATCATGTCGGAGACGTCGCGCACGATCTTCAGCAGATCCTTCTTGTTCTTGGCCTCCAGAGTCTGCTCCAGCTCAAAACTGACATCGAAGTGATCTTCGATGGCAGCTCTTCCCGCGTCCCGTCACGATGATGATGTTTTGTATGCCGGAATGAATGGCTTCTTCCACACCGTATTGAATCAGAGGCTTGTCCACCAGCGGCAGCATCTCCTTGGGCTGCGCCTTGGTGGCGGGAAGAAATCGCGTGCCCAGTCCTGCGGCGGGGAAGACTGCTTTGCGCACTTTTGGAATCATGTTTGGGGTTCTCGTCTAGAGGTCGGAAAAAAGGATGTCAGGCGTTAATTCGAAGGGATAGTCGGCCAGAGCGAGACCCTCACCGAGCTTCATGCGGACTCCCCGCCAGGGAAGAAGGCGGAGGCGCCTTTCGAGCTCAGCGAATCGCCAGCACACCGCGGCTTGCGCGGTTGAGTGGGACAAGTCTGGAAAGCTGCGGTCGACAATCTCGCCGTGAACGAACTCGGCGTCATATTCGAACGTCATGTCGAGGTACTGCTCGGCCGAGATCTGCGCTTTGGTGGCCATCTGTGGGAAGCATAGCATGGCGCGCGCCGCCCCCGGATTTCTTCCATCTGGCGCTGAAATAGGCCATTTCGACCCCATCCGCGCTGTAAAAAGCGCACTCACGCTATAATGAACGATTACCCCACCCGCAGCCCCTTGAGGCCGCGCTCCTGGAGAAACGAATGGCTTACGTTATTGCAGAACCTTGCATCGGCACGAAGGACACGGCATGTATCGATGCCTGCCCGGTCGATTGCATCCACCCCAAGAAGGACGAGCCCAACTTCGCCGAGCACAACATGATTTATATCGATCCGGTGGAGTGCATCGATTGCGGCGCTTGCGTGCCGGTCTGCCCCGTCTCGGCGATTTTCGCGCTCGACGATCTGCCCGAAAAGTGGGGCAACTTCACCAAGATCAACGCCGACTATTTCGGCCGCTAGCTCTCTACGGCCGGTAGATCGCCGAGCTGGTGTCCGTTTCCCAAACCTGGATCGCGGAGATGCGCACCGGGACTTCGTTCTTAACACCAACGCTGATCCGGTCGTAAAAATACTTCGCAATGTTCTCCGCCGACGGATTGATCTCGTCAAACGGCGGCAGATCGTTGATGAAGCGATGATCCAGGTATCCGACCGCGCCGCTGATGAGCCGATTCACTTCCAGGAAATCCACCAGCAGGCCGGTCGAATCCAGTTGCTCGCCCTCCACCGTCACTCGCACGCGATAGTTGTGCCCATGCACGTCTTCCGACTTGCCATGGTAGTTGCGCAGGGCGTGCCCGGCGGCGAAAGTCTGTTCCACGGTAACTTCAAACATGATTCAATTCAAACCTCGAAAAATTTCTCCACCGCGTTCAGTTCGGTTGTGAAGCCATAGGGCGGCAGGCTGTCGAAAAACACCTGGCCATAGCGTTGCTTCGTAATACGATTATCCAGCAAGACCAGCACGCCGCGGTCGGTCTTGCTGCGGATCAGCCGTCCGAAGCCCTGCTTCAGCGCCAGCGCGGCCTGCGGGATCTGGTAATCGTAGAATGGATTGCCGCCCTCGTCGCGGATGCGTTCGATGCGCGCTTCCACCACCGGGTCGCTGGGCACCGCGAACGGCAGCTTGTCGATGATGACGCAGCTCAATTGATCGCCCTGCACATCCACTCCTTGCCAGAACGACGATGTCGCAAACAGCACGCAGTGCGGCGTGGCGCGAAACTCATCCAGCAGCGCGTTGCGCGGGCCGGTGCCCTGCATCAGCGTCGGATAGTCGATTTCGAGCGATACGCGATCGTACACCAGGCGCATCTGCTGGTAGCTGGTGAACAGCACGAACGCGCGGCCCTGGCTGTGACGCAGGATGCGCGTGATTTCGTCCGCCGCCGCGCCGGGAAAGGCCGGCGAGCGCGGATCCGGCAGGTGCTGCGGAACGTACAGCAGCGCTTGCTTGGCGTATTCGAAATGGCTGGGGACCACCAGCGATCGCGTGTGGCGGATGCCCAGGCGCCGCTCGGTGAATTCGAACGTCTCGCCCACCGCCAGCGTCGCCGACGTCAGGATCACGGTATCGAGCGTGTCGAATAGTTTCTCTTCCAGGATGGACGAGACATCGATGGGCGTGGCCTGCAGGAAACAACCGCGCCCGCGCCGCTCCACCCAATAGACATACGAGCGGTCCGCGCCCTTGTGCCAAAAATCCAGGCGCTGCTGAAGCTCCTGCGCGCGGCGAAACAGCGGGACCACATCCTCGGGCGCGTTCTTCACCAGTTGCAATTGCGTCGCGATCAGCTCCAGCGCCAGTTGCAGATTCTCCAGCGCCTCGCCGTGCTGCTCAAAGAACGCCGCGTGGCCTCTTGAACGCGACGCGCCCTTCGGTCTCGCCGAACAGCAGGAAAAACTGCTGCGCGCGATCATCCAACGTGTCGAGCACCCGATCCAGTTCGCCCGATCCGAACTGCTTGGCTCGCGAAACCACGGCGATGTCGCGCCCCAGCTCCTGAAATTGGTAGTTGCTCACGCCCACGCCGAAGTATTTCCCGGCCACGTCTTCGATTTCGTGCGCCTCGTCGAACACCACCGCGGCGTACTCCGGGATGATGCCGCCGAAGTCTTCGTCCTTCACCGCCAGGTCGGCGAAGAACAGGTGATGATTCACGATGATGATGTCGCTCTCGTGCGCGCGCCGGTGCATTTCCGTGAGAAAGCAGCGCTCGAACTGCTGGCACTTCTGGCCCGTGCACAGGTCGCGCCGCGCGTCCAATTTCTGCCACGCGGAGCTGGATTCGGGCAGCGTCTTGATCTCCGCGCGGTCGCCCGTGGTGGTGGTCTTCTCCCATTCGCGAATGATTTGAAAATCGGCAACCTCTTCCAGGCCGCTGAGCATCGGCTCGCGGTCGGCGTCGTAGATCTTCTGCCGGCAGGCGAAATTGGCGCGGCCTTTCATGTAACAGACCTGGAGCGGCCGGTCGAAATGCTTCTGCAGAAACGGAATGTCCTTGTAGAAGAGCTGCTCCTGCAGGTTCTTCGTTCCGGTGGAGACCACCACGCGCTTGCCCGAAAGCAGCGCGGGTACCAGATACGCGAGCGTTTTGCCGGTGCCCGGTGCCGGCGTCCACCAGCAGGTGCTTCTTCTCCGCCAGCGCGGCTTCCACGGCTTCCGCCATTTCGAGTTGCCCCGCGCGGAATTCGTAGCGCGGGTGCCATTTCGACAGCACGCCCTGCCGCGAGAAGAATTGCCGCGCAGTTAGCGTTTTTGCGGCCGAAGACATCCTCTCTGATTCTTGCACGTGGCAAGAGACCCGCACGTGCCAAGATGGAAGATAGATGCCTGACTATCAAGCGCTCGAAAATCGGTTCCAACAAATTCTGGGTCTGAAGCGGCGGCCCGTTGCGGTCGCGTTCCGCGCCGACGTTCCCGAGGGAACCGAGAAGTTCTCGGGCTCCGAACCCGCGGGGTGCAGCTTTTGGCGATTGGCGGCCGAAGGGCGAACGTTCTCCACCGTGCCTTCGGACCACTACAACTGCCCGATCGGATCGTATACGCACAATATTCCGCTGCCCGAGGATCGCGCCAACGAATTGCCCGCCGTTCTTGAAACCATGGTCAGCCTTGGCTATCTGAAGATGGAGGAAGTGGCTGGCATCCCGGTTCTTCCAGAAACGCCCAAGAACATTGTGTTCGCGCCGCTTGGTGACACCGCGATGGATCCCGATGTCGTGCTCTTCGTGGCAGACGGCGAGCAAGCTCATGCTTCTGGAAGAAGCGGCCATTCGCGCCGGTGTTTCTTCCAAGCTCCCGTTGCTCGCGCGGCCCACCTGCATGGCGATCCCGGCGGCGTTGGCGCACGGCATGGTGACCAGCGCCGGCTGCATCGGCAATCGCGTCTACACTCGCATCGGCGACGACGATCTGTACGCCGCGGTTCCTGGACGCGCATTGGAACAAATCGTGCGCGAGCTGGAGACCGTGGCGTCAGCCAATCTGGCGCTGGCGCAATATCATCGCGAACGCCAGGCGTCGCCTTTCCACGGTGTGACGCGGTTGTGCCACGGTAGAATCGAAGTGTCGATGCGAACCAAAATCGCCTGCGCGACTGCTCCTCTCGATGAGTCTACTTTCCGCGAGCCAGCCCGAGCACGCGCGGCACGCCATGGTGGTGGCGCAGGAGCCCCTAGCCGCGGACGTTGGCTTGCGGGTGCTGCAGTCGGGCGGAAACGCGATCGATGCCGCCGTGGCTGTCGCATTCGCGCTGGCGGTCACCTATCCGTACGCCGGAAACATCGGCGGCGGCGGATTCCTGCTGGCGCGCTTCGCCGATGGCCGGACCACCTTCATCGACTTTCGCGAGAAGGCCCCGCTTGCGGCCACGCGCAACATGTATCTGGATTCGAAAGGCAACGTGACCAAAGACAGCCTGGTTGGCTGGCGCGCCGCAGGCGTGCCGGGTACGGTGCGCGGGTTGGAGTTGGCGCACCAGAAATACGGACACAAGCCGTGGGCCGAGTTGCTGGACCCGGCCGTGAAGCTGGCCGCCGAAGGTTTTCCGGTCTCCTACAGCTTGCGATGCGTCGCTGCATGGCGAGAGCGAAACCAAGCCTGCTGTCGCAGTTTCCGGAATCGAAGCGGATTTTCTTGAGCGCTCGCTACGGCGACAAGCTGCGTGCAGCCCGATCTGGCCGCCACGCTGAAGCGCATTCGCGATCACGGCGCGAGCGATTTCTACGAAGGCGAAACGGCCCAGAAGCTGGCTGCGGCCATGGCGTCCAACGGAGGCTTGATCACTCTCGCGGATTTGAAAGCCTACAAGGCCATTGAGCGGGAGCCGTTGCGCGGGCACTATCACGGCGACGAGATCATCACCGCGCCTCCGCCCAGCGCCGGCGGTGTCGGATTGCTGCAGATGCTTGGCAATGCTGGAAGGCTCCGGCTACGAAAAGACCGGCGCCGGTTCGGCCGCCTCCATCCACTATGTGGCCGAAGTCATGCGGCGCTTCTATGCCGATCGCAGCGAGTACTTCGGCGATCCCGACTTTTACAAGGTGCCGGTGCGCAAGCTGCTCGACCCGCGCTATATCGCGAGCCGCGCGCAATAGCATCGATCCACGCGCACGCCACGCCCAGCAGCCAGATCCGTCCGGGTGAGTTGGGCGCGCACGAAAGCACCGAGACCACGCACTTCAACATCGTGGATAACGAGGGCAACGCCGTCGCCGTCACCTACACTCTGAACGACGGATACGGCAGCGGCGTCACCGTGCCCGGCCTGGGCTTCCTGCTGAATGACGAAATGGACGACTTCGCCGCTAAGCCCGGCACCGAGAATCTGTTCCACTTGATTCAAGGCGAGTCCAACGCGATTCAGCCCGGCAAACGGCCGCTATCCATCCATGACGCCAACCATCATCACGCGCGACGGCAAGCTGTTCCTGATGCTCGGAGCGCCCGGCGGTTCGCGCATCCCCAACGGCGTGCTGCAGGTGATTCTGAACGTGGAGGATTTCCACATGAACGTGCAGGACGCGGTGGATGGCCGCGCTTCCATCACCAGTGGATGCCGGACGTGCTGTACATCGAGAAGGGAATCTCTCCCGATACGGTGGCGCTGTTGCGCGCCATGGGACATGAGGTTTCGCCGCTGGAATCCACGCAGTCCGTGGTGGCGCGCGTGGAAGCGATCCTGAACGAAGGCGGCTGGCTGCAGGGCGCTGCCGATCCACGGGGTAACGGAAAAGCGGAAGGGTACTGATCGTCGCATGGAGCACGTTCTCTCGACGCACTTGCTGGTCAATCATCGCTTGAACACCGTTTGGCTCGATCAAATCCGCCAGGCCGGCGTGCCGGCAGTGGAGATCTTTTGCGCGCGCCAGCATCTGGACTATCGCGATCGCGCCCAAATCAACGAATTAGGGCACTGGTTCCGCGATTCCAAGTTGAAACTGCACTCGCTGCACTCGCCCATGTACAGCGACGAAATGTGGGGGCGATCGGGCCCCAACGCCCACATCAACATTACCGAGCCGGTGAAATCGAAGCGGCTGGACATGCTCGACGAGATCAAGCGCGCCCTGGATATTTCCGAAGTGATTCCGTTCCGCTACTTGATCCAACACCTCGGCGTCTTCGAGGAGGAATATGACGAGCGCAAGGTGGACGCCGCCTTCACGTCGCTCGAGGAATTGAACCTCTTCGCCCGCGCGCGCGGCGTGGAAGTGTTGCTTGAAAACACGCCCAATCAATTATCCAGCGCCCACCGCCTGGTTCAATTCCTGGAGCAGACTCATCTGAAGCTGAACTTCTGTTTTGACGTCGGACACGCCAACATGAACGAAGGAGTGGCCGACGCGTTCGGCATCCTGAAGGATCGCATCCGCTCCACGCATCTGCACGACAACAACGGCGCCGAGGACAGCCATCTGTGGCCCTTTCATATCTAAGGGCGGCACCATCGACTGGAGCGAAACCATGGGCCTGCTGCGCTCGCTTCCTCAGCAGTATCCGCTGTTGCTGGAGCTGCGCGATTATCCCGAGTTCCCGCTTCCGCAATCGCTCGACATGGTGCAGCAAATTTTTGAAAAGCTCGAAGAGATCGCGTGACGAGATCTACTCCCGCATTCGAATTGAAGACGCCGGCGCAGCACACCGGCGAGCCGGTGGAGATCGCCGGATGGCTCTACAACTTGCGCAAGTCGGGCAAGATTGTCTTTCCTCTGCTGCGCGACGGCACCGGCACCATGCAGTGCGTGGCCGTGAAGGCAAACCTGGATGAAGCGGTCTTTGAAGCGCTGAAGAATCTGACGCAGGAGTCGTCGTTGATGGTGCGCGGCAAGATCCGGGCCGAGCAGCGCGCGCCCTGGCGGCTATGAGATGGACGTCGAAGGCGCCGAGATCGTCCAGCGCATTCCGGAGTCCGATCCTTACCCCATCACCCCTAAGGAACACGGCGTCGAGTTTCTGATGGATCACCGCCATCTGTGGCTGCGCAGCAAGCGCCAGCATGCGGCGATCCGAGTGCGCCACGAAGTGATCCGCGCGGTCCGCGATTATTTCGACACGCACGGGTTCACGCTGGTGGATACGCCTATCTTTACGCCCGCCGCCTGTGAGGGCACCACCACGCTGTTCGAAGTGAACTACTTCGAGGACGAGAAAGCCTACCTCACGCAGTCCGGCCAGCTTTATAACGAAGCCGACGCCATGGCGTTCGGTAAGGTCTATTGTTTCGGGCCGACCTTCCGCGCCGAGAAATCCAAGACGCGCCGCCATTTGACCGAGTTCTGGATGGTGGAGCCGGAAATGGCTTACGCCTCGCTCGACGACGTGAAGCGAGTGGGCGAAGAGCTGGTGGTGTTCGTGGTCGGACGCGTGCTCGAAAACCGGCGCGCTGAGTTGGCGGAGCTGGAGCGCGACACCAGCAAACTCGAAACCATACAAGTCGCCCTTCCCGCGCATGAGCTACGACGATGCCGTCGTCGAGTTGCAGAAGAAGGGCAGCGAGATCCAATGGGGCGGCGATTTCGGCGGCACCGACGAAACGCTGATCACCGAAGGCCTGGACCGGCCGCTGATCGTGGATCGCTTTCCTACGCAGATCAAGGCGTTTTACTTCGAGCCCGATCCTGCGCGCCCGGAATTGGCGCTGGGAGTGGATTTCATCGCGCCCGAGGGTTATGGCGAAATCATCGGCGGCGGTCAGCGCATCCACGATCTTGATCTGCTGCTGAAGCGTCTGGAAGAGCACCAGTTGCCGCGCGAGGCATTCGATTGGTACGTGGATCTGCGCAAGTTCGGCAGCGTCCCGCACGCCGGTTTCGGCATGGGCATCGAGCGGTTTGTGGCCTGGATGTGCGGCCTGGAGCACATTCGCGAAACGATCGCCTTTCCGCGGATGCTGTATCGCACGCGGCCCTAGTTTTTAGGAAGTCATCAAGAAACGCTATGCGTCCGAAGCACATCGCGATCATCGGCGCGCCCCTCGACCTGGGCGCTGGACGGCGCGGCGTCGACATGGGACCCTCGGCTGTGCGGGTTGCGAATCTCAACGGGCGCCTCGCGGAGCTGGGCTACGCGGTGGAAGACCTCGGCAACGTGCCGGTGATCCAGCGTGAAAGCCAGGCCGAGGTGCATTCGCACGCCAAGTATCTGCCGCAGATCGCGGAGACCTGTACGCTTGTGGCCCAGATGGTGGATGAGGCGTTGGACGCCGGCAAGTTTCCATTGATCCTGGGCGGCGATCATTCCATCGCGGTGGGAACAGTCTCGGGCGCCTCGCAGCACTTTCATCGCCGGGGAGAAAAGCTGGGCTTGATCTGGATCGATGCGCACACCGATATGAATACTCCCGAGAGCAGCCCAAGCGGCAACGTCCACGGGATGCCTCTGGCGTGCTGCATCGGCCAGGGCCCCCGGGAATTGACCGAAATCTTCGGCTACTCGCCGAAGGTGGATCCCGCCAATGTCGCCTTGGTCGGAATCCGCTCCGTGGATCGCCAGGAGCGCGACATTGTGCAGCAATCCGGGGTTCATGCCTTTACCATGCGCGATATCGACGAGCGCGGGATGCGTTCGGTCTTCGAGGAAGCGATTTGCGTCGCGGGAGCCGGAACGGCGGGCATCCACGTATCGCTCGACATGGACGCAGTCGATCCTCAAGAGGCGCCCGGCGTCGGCACGCCCGTCCAAGGTGGAATCACGTATCGCGAAGCCCACCTGGCAATGGAGATGTTGGGCGACACGGGCCGGGTGGTGTCCCTGGAGATAGTGGAAGTGAATCCGGTGATCGACGAGGCGAATCGGACTGCCATCCTGGCGGTAGAGCTGGTGATGTCGGCCATGGGAAAAAGGATTTTATAGCGATGCAAACGCGTGTTGCGGTGATTTATGGGGGACGGACCGGCGAGCACGAAATCTCGTTGCGTTCGGCCAAGTCCATCATCGATGCGATGGACCCGGAGAAGTACAAGGTGTTGCACTACCTGATTTCGAAGGAAGGGAAGTGGAGCCCGCGGCCGATTGTTCCAGAGCCGGGCGGGAATCCGGGAGTGGACGTTGTGTTTCCCGCGTTGCACGGGACCTTTGGTGAAGATGGCACGGTGCAAGGCCTGCTCGAACTCGCGGACCTGCCGTACGTCGGAGCGGGCGTGCTGGCGTCGTCCGTCTCGATGGACAAAGAAATGATGAAACGCGTGGCCAAGGAGCGCGGCCTGCCGGTGGTGGAATATCGCGTCGTGCATGGCGCTGGCGATACGGCCTGCGGTGAATTCGGTTTTCCAGTTTTTGTGAAGCCGGCCAATCTCGGCTCGTCCGTGGGTATCTCGAAGGCGCGAAATTGCGAGGAGCTGAAGGCTGCGCTCGACTTGGCGCGCACCTACGATCGCAAGGTGATCGTGGAGCGCGGCATTACGGGGCGTGAGCTGGAATGCGCCGTGCTCGGTAACGCGGACCCGGTTGCATCGGCGCCGTGCGAGATTCTGCCTTCGCGCGAGTTCTACGATTACGACGACAAGTATCTCCTGGACCAGGCGCAGACCGTGATCCCTGCCGATCTGTCGCCGGAGCAGACCGCCGAAATCCAGCGGTTGGCCGTGGAATGCTATCGCGCGGTGGAATGTGAAGGCATGGCGCGCGTGGACTTCCTGCTCGAGAGCGCCACGGGCAAGTTGTATATCAACGAGATCAATACCATTCCCGGATTCACATCCATTAGCATGTACCCTAAGATGTGGGAGTATTCGGGCCTCGCGATGCCCAAGCTGATCGACCGGTTGATTGAACTGGCGATGGAGCGGCACGCGGCCAAGAAGCGCCTGCGATACTCAAAGTGACGTATTCGAAGTAGATGTTTCTACCACTTCTGTTTTTGTTTGCGGCGCCGCCTACCACGGCGGATCTGGACAGCGCTCTCAAGCGCTTCACCGATCTGCTCTCTACCGTGGAGAGCAATGCCGCGGATCCCGTGAGCACCCAGCAAGCCGTTTATCAAGGCGCGATTCCAGGCATGCTTCGCACACTGGATCCGCATTCCATCTTCTTCGATCCGGATCAGAACGAGCAGCTCAAGCAGATGGAGAACTCCGAGCGCAAGGGATTCGGCACGGTGGTTTCGGTGCTGCCCGGGCGCGTGATTGTTTTGCAGGCGCTGCCCGGAACGCCGTCGGCTAAGGCGGGGCTGCAGCCGGGCGACGAAATCGTGGCGGTGAATAACGTGGTGCTGGCGCGGCTGGAGTTCGAGCAGATTGTCGGGTACCTCGGCGAGAGCCACCAGCATCGCGCGCAATTGATCGTGCGCCGGCCTGGAAACGCCCGGCCGCTTCCGTTCGTGCTCGATCCCGAGCTGCTGGATTCGCCCAGCGTGGATCGGGCATATCTGTTGCGACCTGGCATCGGCTACGTCCGCGTGACCGGCTTCGATCCGCAAACCGCGCGCCAGCTCAAGGAGGCCATCGAGAGCCTGGGCGGCGACAAGCTCAAAGCGCTGGTTCTCGATTTGCGCGACAATCCGGGCGGCGTGGTCCAGACCGCGCTGGAAGCTGCGTCGTTTTTCCTGCAACCGGGCCAAAAGCTGCTCAGCGTGAAAGGCCGCGGCATCGAAGATCAATCGGTGGACGTCCCGAAGACCGCGGCGCCGTATACCTTTCCTCTGGCGGTGCTGGTGAATGCGAAGACCGCTAGCGCTTCCGAAATCCTGACCGGCGCGCTGCAAGATCACGATCGCGCCGTGGTTCTTGGCGAGCCGAGCTTCGGAAAGGGGCTGGTACAGAACGTCTTCACGTTGACCGGCAACACCGCGCTCGCTTTGACAACCGCGTTCTACTACACGCCGAGCGGCCGATCGATCCAGAAGCCGCTGCCGAGCGGGCACCTGGAGATCCAGAAACAGGCCGAGCAGTTTCATACTGACTCCGGCCGGACGGTCATCGGCGGGGGCGGCATTCAGCCGGACATCCCGATTGCCCCAGATCCGTTAACGCGGCTGCGTGTCGTGCTGGACGCGAGCGGTGTGATTACTTCGTTCGCCACCGAGTTTATCCAGAAGCATTCTGTCAAAGAGGACTTCGACGTCAGCTCCGCGATTCTCGAAGACTTTCAGGTTTACGCCGGCCAGCACGATATTCAACCTTCCGTGGGCGAATGGGCCGTCGACCGCGGGTGGTTGCAAAGCCGGCTGAAGCAGGAGATCTTCAATCAAGCACTGGGCGTCGCGAAAGGCGACGAGGTGGAGGCGCAGCGCGATCCGGCGGTGCGCGCGGCCATCGAGAACTTAGTCACCCGCTTGTAGGCTCGGCTTGCGCTGCAGGATTCCGCGGGCCACTTGCAGGATCATTGGTAGCAGCGACACGAAGACAATCAACAAGACGAATTTTTCGAAATTGCGCCGTACGAGCGGGACCTCGCCGAGCAGATAGCCGAGGATGGTCATCGAGACCACCCATCCGGCGGCCCCGAAAACATCGAACGAGACGAACTTCCGGAAGCTCATGTTTCCGACACCGGCCACGAAGGGCGCGAAAGTACGAATCACCGGAACGAACTTCGCGTAGATGATGGTTTTGCCGCCGTGTTTTTCGTAAAAGGCGTGGGTGCGCTGGAGGTGCTCCTGCTTGAAGAAGCGGGAATCGGGGCGGTTGAAGATGGCCGGACCGGCGCGGCGGCCGAGTAAGTATCCACACCAATCCCCAGCCAGGCAGGCCGCGGTCAACAGGACCATCATGATCAAGAGATTGAGCTGGCCGGCGCCCGCCACAACACCTATGGTGAAGAGCAGCGAATCTCCAGGCAGGACAAAACCGACCAAGAGTCCTGTTTCGGTGAATACAATGGCGGTCAGCGCGGCGTAGCCCAGCCAGCCGGACAGCGCGGTTGACAGGAGATGGATCAACCGCTCGGGCGTGGTGAGCGTCCGCAAGAAATCCAGCAGGCTTTGAATCATGCAGGGCTAGGTGCGATATTGGGCGATCAGCCGGTCGATGACGGCCTGATGCTTCTTCACTTTACCGCGCCGGATGAGATCCGTAAGGACGCTGTCCTGCAAGAGATTCAGGCGGTCCTCGGCTTTTTTGCCCTTGAGCTGAATGACGATACCGTCGCGCTCCGCAGCGAGCTTGGACATGTCGAGTTTCTCGTGATCGATGACTTTGGCAATAAGCGTTTGGTTGCTGACCGTCAGCGGCCCGACAATGGTGCCCACGGGCTTTTCAAATGCATCGGTCAGCACAGCCACGGAACCAATGCCTTCGAGGGCGCCGGAGCGGCTGATGAAATCAGTGGTCTTCACCTCCGCGCCCACGGCCTTGGCAGCGGCATTGATATCGCCGCCGTTTTGCTTGAGCAGATCCGCGGCTTGCGCGGACTTTGCTTTGACGATATCGCTTGCCCGATTCCTAAGCATTTCCCCGCGTACCCTAGACTCGATCTCGGCTAGTTCCGGGGGATGGGGCGGATTAATCGAGAGAACCGTGGCCACAACCAACTGGTTGCCAACCTGCATTACCGGGCTCACCTCGCCGGGCTTCATGGTCTGGACCGTTGCTCCAACCTGCTGATCGTTGCCCAGAGCCGCCAGGGGTTGGCCTGGCACATATGCGGTCTGATTGGCGAAACGAAGATTGAGCTTAGTGGCGATCTGCTGCGCATCTTGTGGCGCTTTCACCAGCGCGGCGCGTGCCTGATCGGCTAGCTCTTGCATACGATCGAACACGGTCTGATTTTTCAGAGCGGTAACGATTTGGGTCTTCACTTCATCCAGCGGCTGCAGGCGGGGCGACTGCTTTTCGAGCACTTGAATGATATGGAACCCATATTCGGTGGTGACCACACCGCTGAGTTGGTTTGCCTGCAGCGAGAAGACGGTATCCTCGAAATTCTTCACCATTTGTCCGCGGGAAACCCACCCCAAATCGCCGCCTTTTTGGGCCGAGGCGGGATCTTGCGAAAACTTCTTGGCCAGCTCGCCGAAATCGGCTCCCGCTTTGATTTGCTTTAGCAGGTCCTCGGCCTGGGCTTGGATCTTCGCCACTTCATCCTTGGGTTTGTTGGTGGTGCTGAGAAGGATGTGTCGCGCACGGACACGCTCGGGCGTCCGGTACTGGTCCAGGTGGGAATTATAGAAGCTCTGCACTTGCGCGTCGCTAACCGCAATGGACTGGGCGACTGTCCCTTGGTCGGCAATGATCATTTGGAAGTTGCGTGTCTCGGGCATTTTGTAGAAGCCGCGGTTACGCGCGAAATAGGCGTTGAGTTCCTCGGGAGTTGCTTTCAGCGTTGGGAGAATCTTGGAGGGATCGAATCCGATGTAGTCCAGCTTTATTTTTTCGTGGACTTTGCGATATGTGTCTTCAACTTCGGCTGGAGTGACGATGATGCCTTCCTCGGCGAGTCTCACGATGGAATCCTCATAACTCTTCACGCGCACGTTGTCTTCGAAATCCGGGACCGTGGTTCCATATTGCTGTTCGATGGCTTGGCGGTAAACATCCGGCGCCTGATTGGCCACTGGAATGGAGCGCAGGGTCTCGGCCAGGTCGCGGTCGGAAATCCGGAAGCCAAGCTGCTCGGCCTCGTAGGCGACGGCCCGCTCGGCGATGGCTTGATCCACGAGTTGAGGAATATAGGTAGCCGCCAGATCGGGAGGGAGTTGCTGGTTCTGCAACCTGTTTCTGAGCTGTTGCTGTATGTCCGCGACGGTGACGTCGGACCCGCCGATTTCGGCGACAACCTGATCACCCGAGGCAGATGCACTGGTGGTCATTCCCGTGCCAGGAATGAGATACACGAGCATGGAAAGGGCGATGATGCCGAGCATGGCGCCCAACATGATGCGCACCGCCTTGGCACGGCTGCGAAAGAGATCAAACATAGCTAAAGGCTCCTACTTGGGACTACAGCCATTATAGCGAAGTGCTGGCGGCGGAGCGGGCAAGAACGCGCGATTTTGATGGGTCAAGCGGACGCGAGATGAGCTGTAGTGCGACCGTAAAACCAGCCAGCAGTGGGAGATCCGCGCTATAGGCCATATGGAAGAAGCATGCGCTGACGGCATAGACGCACGTGCCGGCCAGGAGGCATCGGCTGAGCGCCGCCAGTTCGCGGTGCGCCGGACGATCGTGGGTTCGAATATAGAGGCGGAAGTTCGAGCGCAGACAAAAGGCGATCACCGCGGCGTAGAAGGTCAGGGCTGGGATTCCACACTCGCTCGAGATCTGCGTATAAGTATTGTGAGTTCCGAGCCATGGGGTTTGTTGGCCCGAGCGGGCGGCCTCCTGCTCGACGGCGTTCGGGAACTGACCGGGGCCAACACCAAACAGAGGGTGCATCAGGGTGTACCGCACGCTGGTATTGAACAGCTCTTGACGCTGCTTCTGGGAGGCGATGCTGGCGAGATCGGCGGCAGTTTCAGAGTCCGACGACGCTGGGCTATTGAGTAATAAGGAGAACCGATGAAGCGTGCTGGACGGTGCTCCCGCAATGATGGCTGCCAATAGCACCCCGAAGGCGGCGAGTCCCAGCGCAACCACTTTCCACTTACCACGGCTGATCCAGAAAATCAGGCCAAACATGCTGGATGCGGCGATAACGGAGCCGCGCGAGCCGGTTTGAAAGGCGTAAAACAGGGCCACCAAAATACCCGCTGCGCCGGCCAGCCGGGACACCATACCGGGTGCGCGAGAAGAAACAGAAAGGAACTGATCCCGAGCAACAGGGCCAGCGCGAGATCGTTGGAGTTGGCAAAAAAGAGGCTGTGGGGAATCCGGAAACGGTTGTCGGCATAGTCGCCGAGGCCCAAACACCGCGCAACTGAGCAATAGCGCCGCCGCGGAGGCGATCTGGACGTACATCAATTGGCGGCAGCGGCGGAGCGAAGTGGCGAACGAGCAAGTGTAGAAAAAGCAGAACCACGCTCGCGGGACGTAGTTTGCGATAAGCGCCGCGCTACCGCCTCTCCAAAGGCTGAAGGAGCGGCCAGCAGCATCCAGAATAGGAAGGCGATCCAGCAACGTCCGGTACGCGTGTGGAAGCCCCGCAACGCGTTACCGGAGAATAGCCACGCCAGCGGGATAAGGAACAAGCGTGACCGTCGAAAGGTAAGCCTTGGAGCCGAACAAACGCAGCGACCAATCGTTCGCGAAGCCCGAAAGCAGGTAGACGCAAAACAAAACAAACCCAACCGTTGCGATCTGGGTCGGCGGGGACTCGGGGCGCCTGGCGTGCTCCCAGATCACGGTTGTCCGAACCGGAGTGGAATGAGCTGATTTCAATGTCTAGGAAGTAAGTGTGGTTCGCCGCGGTCACATTTCTCGCAAGAGTTATTGCCGAGCCGGCAAACGGAATAAACGGATAACTTTCGTTTCAATCGGTGCGCTGGGCGCAACCTGGGCGGTGATAGATTCGCGTGGGAGACTGTAGGCGCTAAAGGAGAACATCTGAGACGCATGCCTAATTGTAGAATTTTGCTCCTGGTGGCGATGTTCGCAGGCGCTGGCGGGCTGTCTGGCCAGCTCACGCAAATAGATCTGCGCCTGCAGAGCCGCAACGTGGATTTTTCCGGAGCCAGCGCGACCAAACCGTTCCAGCTCGGGCACCGGGCTGCCTTCCACGTGCGGGCTGGGCGAGATGTATTACAGGCTGGACGCCGCAGCGGGGATGAACGTGTACGGCTGCACGGCAACAACTCGTGGACCTTGGAGCAGGGGCCGCCGGCAGCGTCAATGGCGAGCCAGTTAGGTGACTTCGCGGTGACGAGGACCAGCGCGACCACGCTGGCAATCGGCGCCAACTGCTCCACCGTGACGCCGTGTCTTGGTCCGGTTCGGCGCGCTGGTGTATTCATTTGGGCAGCGGCGCGACGGCGACCATTTCGGCGGGCAGTGGATTGGCCCTGGTATATGTTTCAAGCGCGGGCGTGTTAACGGTAGGGTCCAACGTGACGGCGAGTTGCAACAGCGGCTGCACGGCACTCAGCGGCGTGACGGCGTTTCCGGCGGATGCGATCCCGGTGTTCACCTGGTCGGCGACGAATGGAACGTGGGATGCCAGCGGCGGCGCCGATCAACGGGCGTTCCTCAGCTCGAAAAGCGTAACGGCCGGGACCGGCATCACGACCACGGAGATTTCCGGCAAGACGCAGTTGAGCGCCGATACTACAGTGATCGGGCTGCGCGTGGCGGCGCCCGGCGACATCCAGCGCGGCTTGCACAGCTGGTTCCTGGGCGACGGATGGATCGTTCTTCTATTTGTGCACCGCGACGAACGTCTGGGGGCGCGCGGCGTTGTCCACATTTTGACCATGCGAACGTTACTTTGCCTTTTGATTTTGTCGCTTCCGGCCTGGCGAACACTTCGATTGTGTCGATTGAGCCGACCCAGATGCAGGCCAAGATCACAGTGCATACGGATCAGGACGGATATTGCACCTACCGCGCATCGCGGGGCGCGGCGTTCAGCTCGAACATGGCGGATCTTACCGACAACACGAATACCGATGCGCAGGGCCGGCTCCATTGTCAGCGGAGAGGTTCACATTTTTGTCCTGGGGACACGAACGGGCAATGATGCGCTGGCCGCTGCCGGTACTTACTGGCTGGGAGTTACTTGTGGAACGGACGTGGAAGTTACGGCCACTTTTGTAACTGGATCTATTGCCTGGGGTAACACGGCGCCCGATCCGGTTCCGTTTAATGCGGCCAAGTTCGGGAACATGGATTATCCGCCGATCGATTGGACGAATCAGCAGACGTCGTATGTGGATCCGGTCACTGGAGCGGAATTCTGGCGTGTAACATCGCCCGGGATGATGAGCGTATCGACGCTAAGTCTGGCTGCGGGAAATGCCGGCATTCTCGGTGTTCCATTGGATGCCAGCGGCACGGGAAAGTGGGCGAGCCTGGCGAATATTGGATCGAACGGAGCGAGCTATTCTGTTGGCTCGGGCGGTCCGACGGATCGGGCATTCATCCCGCTCGCGAATTTCACTTGTCCCGCCGGGACCACATTCGCTGGTTGGTATCCGAAATGTACCGTGGATGATCTCTCGTTCGACGTATATTGCGGGAACGCGGGCGCGAGCGGAATCACGGTTACGCTGCAGCTTTCCATTGATGGCGGGCAAACGGTGGTTGGAGCTCCAGTGACAACGCCGGCGTGTTCAACCGGCGCGCCCGCGAAGCTAGGGACGTATCCGCAACTGGCGGTGAATGCGCCGTTCTTGTCGTGGGGATACGCCCCGCAGCATCATCTGGTTGTGCCGCCGTCGGGAACGGTGAATGTCACGGGGCAGGCGGTGACGCTGCAGAATCCAACCGGGACGCAAAACTACTTCGATACGGACTGGGTCAGCGGAACGCCGATCCTAATCAACGGGACTTACTATCATGTCAACAGCATCAGTAGCTCATCGGCTTTGACCTTACGAGAGAATGCGGGAACGTTCACGGGCGCGCCTTACAGCGGTGCGACGTTTGGCGTCGTGGTTACTAAGTCAAACGGCGGGTCGAACGTTAGCGTGAGCATAGGCGTCAATTATGCGTACGCGACCATGCCAAGCGCTTGTTGCAACGGCGACACGGACATGATGAATCAGACGCCGGTGTTAGTGGCACTGACAGCCGATGGGTCCGCGAGTCTGAGCCCGCCTTTGACTGGATACCTGACCAGCGTAGTGGATAGCGCCGGGGGCGAGGCGCTGCTGTTATGGATACCGTTCAACAGCGACGGATCGGTTCGCGCGGAAACACGGCTCATGGCAATGGGATCGAAGACGGCGGGAAGCTCGCGACTCAATACGAACGGCGATAGTCTTCCCTATGGTCCGACCGGCATCAGCGGCTATTTCTTCGACAACGTTGACGGGACTTCGGCTTATACCATCGACGTGAACAATCGTGTCTGGAAACTGACCTACAACGAGGCCTTCGCCGGATGCGCGGGATATGTCGCGTTCCATCCCTATCCCACTTTTGGAGACTACAATCCAAATACCGCGATCGCCGACGACTGTTTTGAATGGACGAATCTGACGCCGGCCGCTAGCGGCCACGACATTCGATCCCAAATGATGAGCGCCTACCAGACGGGTCTGAACTATCTCGGGCAAACGGTTGGCCCGCCGCATACGGGTTTCGATCTGGGGTGGATGAACAGCCCTGTGATGGGCGGCTTCGACGGTGGATATTTCTCGGCGAGCATGGGAAACATCCAGAACCACATCGGTATTATGGCGTCGTTCGACACAGCGGCCGGCGTGCTGCGGAGCATCCGGAATAGCTGGAATGAAGGCGACTGCCGATGGTGCGGGCTGCACGATGCGCCGGTTCTGACGATGGGGACATGGCGCTTTGCGGTGATCGATCCACAGGCCGACACCGGCGCGACAAACCTGGTGTTTCCCGATTCTTTCAAGATGAACGTCGCCGAGGTGAATCGCGCTGGCTCGGGTTCGAATGCGTTGTGGGATTGCAGCGGCTGTTCCGGCGGACCGCAGCAGAGCACGAGCATTAGCGGCAGCGAAGCGTACACATGTCCCGCTAACCTGATTGCGCCCTACGGAGCGTTTTCGGGAACGGCGAATTGTATTCAGGTGAAAGTTTCGTCGCCGCCGTGCCAGCAGAATCCGAACTCGACTTATACGTTTTCAGACGGGAACACCGAGAAGGAAGAGTTTCCATGCACGACACCGGGCTTTGGATCGGCCAATGCTAATTGGTCCAAACTGCAGGACATGCAGCCGGGCGACTGGTTGTTGACGAATGCAGGGAATCAGAACGAAAACCTGATTCTGCTTTCGGTCACTTACAATAGCGCAACCGATATTAATCTATGGTTACTGCGGTGGGCCGGATCCAACTACCTATATCCATTGTTTGGATCCATCAACGACATGAACAATAGCGCGCATGCTAATCCATGGTGGCTATTCATGGGACCCGCGTATGCGACAAATTCCGAAGCTCTGGACGCGTCAAACGCCACTAATACATGGACCAAGGATAACCCGCTGCGCTTTTCATCGCACGGTTCCGCGGCGCCCGCGACAGGTGCAGGTTCCTACTCGTATCAGCAGACCTGGTTCGGGGGACGCTATATCGGTTCGGTCAACACCACGGTTCCAAATCTATTGTGGAATCCCATGCAGCCGTCGGCTTCTTCCTGGCCGGCCTTTGCGGGGAGCAACAATGGAGCAAGCAACTCGCTCGCGCAATCCTACAACAGCGGTACATATGCGCCGAATGCGGCCAATCCGCCGTTCTTCGTGGACTACCGGCACTTCAATCCATCGGGGGGTGGAGGAATTGAATCGAACGGAGGCGCGGCGTTCGGGACGATGTCACTCACGTTAGTGAGTGGAACCATCCACACGTTCCAAGTGGCGGGAGATTGCTGCGCGGCGGGGCCGAGCGATTACAAGCGGCTCGGTCTGTCTGGATTCGCGGGGCGCTATCTTACGCGCGATGTGAGTAATCCGTCAACCGGAAATACCGGCGACTTACCGAGTTGGAGTTACTGTCGCGCATTCAATGCGAATGAGTGCGTACAGGGGGCTTCCGCGGGCAATTTGTATATGAGCCTGCCGATGGTCGATCTGACCACCCAGTGCGCCAGCTCGCAGTTCACGCAGGCGATTCCGTGTCTCTATCAGCCCGCGCCCTGGAGCGGCCAAAGCATTCAATTCCGCATTGATCGCGGCGATTTCAGCGGCCTCACCACGCGAAAGTTCGGGTACGTGCACGGGCATCCTGGAACAACTTACGAATACAGTAACTGCCGTCCGACCGCCGATGCTCAATTCATGTTCTGCCCGGGCTACTGGTTGGACGGCGTGCGCGTGGAGTGGCTGGCGTACAAGATTCCGCCGGCCTTCCCGGTGGACAGCGTGAATCGCACATCGTTTGTGCCGGTGACGCTGACTTACCAGGGCGTGTCTTTCGCCAGCAACATCCGGGCACGCTTTGGGTACCTGGAGAACGGCGGCGACTTGCTGCACTGCACGGCGTATGCACAAGACTGTTCCACTGAGATTCCCAGCGCTTCGGCCGGCGATCCCTACAGCTTTACGAATGAAGCCGTGACACTCCAGGGCTGCGCGACCGGGGCAACATGTGCTGTCGTCGTCCCGAGTTTGCCGAACCGGATTCTGTACTATGTCGTCGATCGTTTGGATGGCGGTGGGAACGTGGTGGCGACGAGTCCGCTAGCGGCCGTGGCAGTACGGTAGCGCCGAATCAACTGTTGAAGCGCGATGCCCAGCAGCACCACATAAAATGCGTCAAACGGAAAGCGATAGCGGTTGTTTTCGAAGCTTGAGAGCAAGTTTGCGACTGCCGTTAGATAGGCGATGTTGAATAGCAGGAATCCGATGAGAATCGCGGACCGGCGATCGAGCGTCTTGCGGCGTAAGCCGCGCACGAGGTAAGTAATGCCCCAGATAAAGAGCGCGGGCAAGCCGATCATCAGGAAAACGCCGGTGTGAAGCACCAACGAAACCCGAGCGCCCCGTTCCGCCAGCCGGCGCAGCGCCTTGCGATCGCTCGCGTCTTTGAATTGGCCAAAGAACACGACGTTCCAGAATCGATCGATGGCGCGGATGCGTGGCCGATTCAAATCGAAGAAAGGAAAATCCCCCGTCGGAAGAAAGTAAGTGAACCAAGCGGTCTGCACCGAGCGAAGATATACGATTGGGTAATTTCGCAGCAGGGCCACGCCGTCGCGGGCGTAAGCGCGCTGAACCTGAAGAAACGCGAGGCAGTTAAAATTGGTGGCGCCGTTGGAAGTAACGCATTCATCCAGCACGGGGATGCCGGTTCGCGCTGGCATTCGAATATACGGCCGGTAAAGCTGGATGGGCGAACCGAGGTCAAGTAATGAAACCGGCGAGATCACGCCACGGTTCACATAGTCACGCGCCTCGCGGCCGGTCAGTTGATGCGCGGTGATGGTATCCATGTTCATGCCCATCCAGGTGCTTCCTGAAAAGGATCCAAACAAGATCCAGTTCTTGGTGTACAGTCCTAGGATGACAACCAATGGCAAAGCGCCAGCCAACAATATGCTCCGGCGGCGGCCTTTCGAAAGGTAAACGAGCGCCGCCAGGATCGCGACAGCATAAACCAGATGGAACATGTTTCTGAAGAATACGAGAGCCAGCAACAAGACAAAGAACAACAGAAGCCATAGAAGGAGAATTCCCGCCGGCGTAGCGCCATAGCGCCGCGGCCGCAGCGACCAACAGAAAGCTCACGATGTATTCATACAGCATGTAGTTTTCAAACAACACAACTCCCGGACTCACAGTGAACCAGGCGGTCAATGAGAATGCGATCCAGCGACTTACTCCTAACACACGCATCAAGTAATAGATAAGCCAGCAAATCACCAATCCCATCGCTAAGTGCGCAATATGAAGAGCGATCGGATACGACTGGGGAAACAGCTTCAGCGCGACGCCGGTGTACAGGTTCCACCCCGGCGGCTGGACATGCAAGTAGTAGGTGCTCTGGATGAGATGGTGCTTCAATAGCTCCGGGTCAATGAATTGGTAGTAATTCAGAATGGGCCGCGCGTCAAAGCGCACGCCCGCGAGGTAATAGCCAAGCCGTGAGAGAACAAACAACACGGCCAGCAGCCCATAAGAGGACCGTTCTTTCGTAAGGTTACGCCTTAGATCCCAGAGTTCAAGCGGAAGGCCAGCAGCTCCGGCAAGCCCGCGTCGAGGATCTTCTTCTGCGCGGCGGCGACGTCGTATTCAGCGCGGCAAAGCGACACCAGCCGAGCCGCGGGTTCGTAGATCGCGTAGGCGGCGCGGCGATCACCGTCGCGGGGCTGTCCCACCGAGCCGGGGTTGATCAAGTAATTCACATCGTTTTCCAGTTGCAGCACTTCCTGACCGGAAGCGGTACTGGCGGCGACCAAGCGCTTCACACCGTTGCGGTGGCACAGGAACGCTCCCTGCAAATGAGTGTGCCCGAAGAAGGAAATATTGCAGTCCAAATATGGCGCCACTTGAGCGACGTCTTGCTCGGAGACAACGTATTCATCTTCGTCGAGCGGGGAGCCATGCAGAATTTGAAACCCGTTGACTCGCTCAGGACCCTGCGCCAAAGCGCGCAAGAACTCGATGTTCTCAGGTTGGGTGGCCGCTTGGGTCCACAAGGCGGACAGGCGCGCGACGGGGTTGAACCACTCCAAATCTTCCAAGCCGGCGCACGCTTTGTCATGATTTCCGCGGATCACGCTGCTGACGTTATCGCGCACCCACTGGACGACGGCGTCCGGATCGGCGCCGTAGCCGACCAGGTCGCCGCAACAGACGATGCGGTCGTAGTCGGATCCGGCGCTCGCGAGCACGGCGCGCAGCGCTTCCAAGTTCGCGTGGATGTCGCTGAGGATTAGATAGCGCACAGGCGAAGAACCGAAATCTCCGGTGGCACGCCGATGCGAACCGGTGCGCCGATTGTGCCTAGGCCAGTGGACACATATACAGACGACTTATCGTGGCGATAGAGGCCGCGCACATACGGCGTGAAGTAGCGGGCGACATTTAAGTGCTGGTGCAAAATTTCAAAATCCACCTGACCGCCATGCGTGTGGCCGGCGATGGTGAGATGGTAGCCCTGCGCCGCGGCCACCGGAAAGACATCGGGGTTGTGGGAGAGCAGAATGTTGACCGCGCCCGGGACGATCAGCCGGTCAACCCCGGCCAAGTAGGTCGAGTGCATTTTCTGGTAGTCGACTCCAGCGAAATTGATTACGGCGCTCCCGAATCGAAGCTGCTTGGACTGATGCCGAAGGAACTCGATGCCAACGCGGCGCCCCTCAGTTGTGACGTAGTTCTCCGCTTCCGCGTAGACCTCGTGATTGCCGAGGCATCCCAGCACGCCCGCGTCGGCGCGTACGCGGGCCAGTTGCCGAATGCATGCGTCCAGCGGATCGCCGCGGCGGGTGATGAGATCGCCAGTGACCAATGCCAGATTGGCGCGTACTTCATTGGCCATATCGATGGCGGCAGCTAACTCGCGCTCGCTCAAGAATTCACTCAGGTGAATATCCGTGATTTGCACGATGCGCAGGCCGTCAAGATCCTTGGGCAGGTTCGGAATCGGGATCGAGACTTCCGAAAGCTGGAAGCGGTTACGCCGCACGATTCCGAAGCCCGTGCCAACCACTGGCACTACGCAGACCGCTGCCGCCGCTGCTCGCAGCATTTTCCGCCGCGAGGGATCAAATTGCGGGACCCTGGCCCAGATCCACAAAGCCAAGGAGAACCCGATCAGCCACATGGTCTCGACCAAAGAGGCGCACTCGAGCCAAGTCCACCACTTCACCGCTGAGATCCGCTGCGCCCATTGAAATTCCAGCCCGTAGCCCAACCCGAGCAAAACCGTGGACGCCCAGGCGCCCGAGATAATCCAGGCGCGCTGGCGGTAGCGGCGTAAGAGCCAGCCGACAACATGGAATTGAAGACCGAGGCCGAGAATCAGTAGGCAGAGACCCGGGAAGAAGTGCACACGCAATAGCACTTGTATTATTGTAGCGGTTCGATTCTTGCGGCCGGGCGCGAATGGTACACTAAGGCTGTTAATTCCCTCCGAAAGATCCCCGGTCGTCTAATGGTAGGACAGCGGCCTTTGGAGCCGTGAATCGTGGTTCGAATCCATGCCGGGGAGCCAAATTTGCAATTGCATCCATACCAAACCTTCGGCTTTTCTTTTCTATAACTTTCCTGGTTCGAGTGGAGCAACGTTTGGAACGGTTCGAACAAGGCCGTCTGTAAGGCGCCGTCCTTCCATGTGTCCTTTTCCACAACGGTCCGGAGCAACCGATGTTGCTCCCGGCGCAATGTGGCGGCCTGTTTATCGAGGAACTCCCGGGTGCTCCGCCCGTCGAGTTTATCCATGCACATGGTTCCGATGCGGGCTTCGATTTGGTCGCAGCGTGCCTGAAGCTTCTTGATGGTTTCAGCACGAGCCGACTGCTCAGTTCGGGTCGGAATTGAGCACTGCGTCGCCGAGCCAGTCAGAGTGTTGCAAGATGGAGGGACGTATGAATCAGGGCGACACATCAGTCCGAAATTACTGCCTGTCTCCAGCACGCGTTAGAGCAGCAATCGATGCACCGCTTGCCGTGACAACTTATGGCCGAATGTTTCCCGAACTTCCGTCATTTGATGCTGATGAGCAATTCCTGCACGCGCTCGGTCGCGCAGGCGGCCTGTGCGATTGTGGAGACATCGATGACTCTCCCGACTCCTTGGGAGACACCGCGGCTGGTTGGCCGATCTTCGGCCAATTTGTGGCTCACGATATAACGGCTGACCGATCCAATTTGCGATCCCATGCGAATACAGCGGAATTGCGCAATGCTCGAAGTCCCCGGCTCAATCTTGAATCTCTCTACGGCGACGGACCTACCGGCCATCCATTCCTCTACCAGCGTGACGACCCGGCGAAGTTCCTGATTGGTTTGGACGGAGCAGACCTCCAACGAAACGTAGAGGGCATCGCGATTATCGGCGACCCGCGCAACGACTCGCACATGCTGATGTCACAACTTCATCTCGCCATGCTCAAAGCTCACAACACCTTCGTCGACGAAGTGCGGCTCGCCGGATCAGGCGACGATCACGTGTTCGACTTAGCGACCACGCAGTTGCGGTGGCACTATCAATGGATCGTTCTTAACGAGTTTCTGCCGGCGCTCGTTGGGCAGAAGCTTGCAGACCAGGTGCTTCGAGAAGGCCCGCAATGGTTTCGCCCTGGTCCCGCAGGATTCATACCCCTCGAGTTTGCCGACGCTGCCTATCGTTACGGTCACGCTCAGATTCGTCACCGCTACCAATTGAATCTACACTCTGATCCCGTGCCGCTCTTTCCCGATCTCCTAGGATTCCGCCCCGTTCCACGCCAGCACACGATCGATTGGACGCTGTTCTTTGACGCAACCGGCGCAGAACCGGCACAGCGGTGCAAGAAAATCGATGGAAAGTTGGTGCGCGCACTCATTGAGTTGCCAGTAGCCGTCACCGGAGAGTGCGAGATTGAAGACTATCACTCACTCGCCGTCCGTGACCTGCAGCGCGGGCAAGGCGTGGGCCTGCCATCCGGCGAGGCGGTCGCCCGACACATCGGAATCGTCCCTCTCACCGAGGAACAAGTTGGTCTTACTTCCACAGGTTGGCATGGCGAGACTCCACTGTGGTACTACATTCTCCGCGAAGCCGACGCCTGTACCGGAGGCCATCATCTAGGTCCAGTCGGTGGCCGGATCGTGAGCGAGGTACTGATTGGACTCATCGATAAAGATGCTACATCGTATCGCCAGAACAATCAGGAATGGAGGCCTCGAAAAAGACTCAGAGAGTTGCTGGCCTCCTAGCGGCTATGTCTATTATTAAGCCCCCTTGCGATCCGTGGAGCTCGCGTGGCGCCCCCGGCATCCGCTCAACACGCTGCAACGTCCACAGCGTACACGGCATTTCTGCCGGCCCGATCTGGCGACGATGGCCGCCCTTTTTTGACAGGTCCGTTCGGCCTCATCACAAACCGGCTGGAAGGGCGCGCTGGACGCGCGGCCCTTCCGTCGAGAGAGGACGGGTTTGCCGGCGGTTGCCCCAGGCTCAGAAGCTGGAGTCCCACGTAACGTTGAAGCCGCCGTGGATCGGCGACACCGTCGGGCAGGAGTTGGGGTTGCTAATCAGGAGCAGCTTGGGGCCTCCACCCCCCCACCCGAAGTTCTGCTGCCCGACGCAGTCGAGCAAGTAAGAGGCCGTGTCGTCGACCATGTCTATGTCGTAGACGGTCCCGTCCTTGAACGCTTCGATGTCCGTAGTCTTCCCGCCGGAGGTCAGCGTACCGTTGGAGAAGCCGGTCTGGGAGAAGTCCCCGAGGGGCAAAATCACGACGCCGAAACCCGCCTCGGTGGCTGGGCGCTCCACGATCCATTCGCCGCTCGAATCGACGCACGTGGATGGGGGGCAGGACGCCGTCGCCGTGAAGCTCTCCGCAGGGTGGGTGTAGTCGATGAGCGACAGGGTGTAATTGCCTGCCGGTGTGACGGTCACCGAGGCTGCGATGCGGTCGCCGGGCTGCGGGCAATCGACGTTGTAATTGATGCAGACCTGCGGGCCCTCCTCTACCATGCCGGCCGGATACATCTCGTACCAAACGTAGGAGTACTCGACCCCCTCGTAGCATTGCGTGGCAGTGCCAAGCTGCTCCACCGTCTCGTTGGTGAAGCCGTCGATGCCGACCCACTGCGCGTCGAACACATCCGAGTATTGGTAGGGGGCGCCAGGGCACTGCACCGCCGGGATCACCCACTCACCGCTGACCGACGAGACTTTGTTCGAGCCGCCCTCGACGTCGGCAAAGCCCGACCAGTTGTAGTACCCCACCGACGTCACGCCTCCGCTGGGGGCCGGCACGGCCGCGTTGCTGCGTATGGCCGGCCGGCGCGAGGACATTCTTTTGAGGAACGCCGCCCGCGCCCTGGCGACGGCCGACGGGTCCGGCTGTGGGACCGGATCCGCCGCTAGGACACCGGCTCCCGCGATCCCGAGCAGCACCGCAACGACACCCGCGAGACGGCTCTTCCTTTTAAAGGGGCTGGATGATCCCAAGACGTGCGCGTTCGAGAACGTGTGCGTGGCCCGAACGAGCGAAATTATGTTCTTTTTTAATGGCTTCATATTTCTCCTTGAACCAGCGAATTAAATAGGCCAGCACCACAGCGACCTTCGTAAGGTGTCCGAAGGTCATGGCTCTCCCAGTTCCTGTGCTGGCACAGGGTATGTAATCGTGTTCCCCGTGGGAATCAAGTTTACGGGATGATTTTCGGGATGTCTAGGTTACAAGTACCGGCGGTACCGGGCACTGTACGCCCGCTCTTCCCCACGCCCCCATCCCGCTCAATCCCTCGTTATACTCTCTCTCGAATGGGTGCAGATTTATCTTGGGGCGCATCGTGACGGGGAAGCCGTTTGGTCAGGTGCCGTTTCAGGAAAACGTTGAGCTGCTGCGACTGTTTCTGACGCATCGTGAAGAAATCGTCGAGTGCATCGAGGCCGTTCTGAACGCCCAGAAAAAGCCGATCCAGTACCTGCAGGATCAATCTCTTTTGTCCCGCCATTTCGAGGATTGCTTCTTTGCACGCACCGCTGCCACCGCCAGCCAAACTCTTCAACTGGAAGAAGCGCATTGGGCCGGAGGATTCAGACCCCGTCAGATTCAGGATCTGCATAACGACCTGATCCATCCGGCGGAGATGATGATTCGCGCCTTTTATTGCTGGCAGCAGACGCGGTGGCCGGGCCGCAACGGTCGCGTGCGCTACGCACACACGCTGTTCAACTTGTATGTACTCCGGTGTCTCCAGTTTCTGAGCATGCGACTCTGGGATGACGGCCCCAGCAGCGCGGGCGGCCGGCTCGCGGAACTTCAAGGCGTGCTCGATGAGCTCTGGAGAAGCTCCCAAGCCGATCAGCCCGTGATCGTACGCGATGCACGCTGGCTGATTCCATTGGCGCAGAGCCTCATTACCGATGAGCTGGCGCCCTATTTCGAGGTCGCCCAGCAGGTCACAGAGACGCTTCCGAAAGCGGACGTGATCGAAATCCACAAGGCCCATGTTCGAATGCTTGGCGTGCATCTGACCTCACAGATTCGTTACCACTGCACGAAGGAAGGCGTGTCTATCAACAAGCATAGCGTCGTTCTTCGCACGCGCACCTCCAATGCGCTCGATTTCGCACTGCTGGTGCAAGGTCTCGTGGTGCTGCTTAAAGCCTATGACAGCGCCTTGCAGAGCGGCGATGAGCGAATGCGGGTCGACATGGCAGGAGCCATCTGTCAGGGCATATCTGCCGATCCCGAGCTGTTTCTGAATCGCGTCGACCTGTTGAGCGCTTACGGCATGATTGAGCACGTTTTCATCGCCGCGGATCGGGACGGGCATGTCGCGTATTCGCCCCTGGGACAGAGACATGTGCGGCTGCTAAAAGAGTACCGTGCACTTATTGACCGATTGATCACGTCGTTGCGCGACGATTTCCCGCGTTTCAGGCCGGTCGACGGCGGCTATTCTCCATACGGAGTTATCTTCGGGTTGCCATCCCATCTCATCGAGCACATGGCGCTCAAAGCCTTGCAGCACGATGCCGAAACGCGATTCAGCCTGGAGGATGTCTTTGACGATGGGGACGACGATGGCGATACCAGCGCGGCAAAGCTGGCATGGGTGAATGGCTGGCGGAAATTGCCCCACATTGACCACGAAGTACAACGGTTGTACGACTACCCGCAACAGTTCGCCGAAGACGTTTACAGCCGCATCGAGAGCGAGCTCAAGCGGCGCGATTCGAATGCCGAGGCATGCGACGGTTCAAGCACCGGGTGCCTGCATATCGCGTCAGGGGACGACCCTGCGACTGACTCGAAGGCTTCGGCGATTCCGGAACTGCCGTCCCGGTACTTCGCCTCTTCGGATGACCGGGCGCAACTGTTGGCCGCGCGCCAGGAAGGGCATTTCCTTGTCAGTTACGAAACGCCAGGCGGATGGATTGCCCTCAAGAAGGACCTGCTGACGGAGGTCCTTGGTGCGGGCCGCGATGCCCGGATTGTCGGGCTGCCGCTCGACGCTGCTCAGGTTTTGCGTCTCATGTGCGCCACATTAGGCTGTAGTCCAGAAGCCAGCAGTTAACAGTCGCACTTCAAGAGGCTTGATCTGGTGGGATACTCTACTTATGCCTTTCAAGCAACTTCGTTACGCGAGTCTCGTCTTGATATTAACCGCCGCCACAATGCCTGTCTTTGCCCAGGGTGATGTGAAGGCGATCATATTGAAGCATCTGAAGACCTCACGCGACTTTTCACTCAAAGTAGCGGGCCAGATGCCGGAATCGACATACGATTTCAAGCTCACGCCTCCGCAAATGAGCTTCGCCGAGCAGATGGTCCATTTGTCGCAGAGCATGGCTGCCTTTCTCTCGCCATTCTCCAACCAACAACCGAAACCGGCCAAGCCCGCATCGATGAACAAAAAGGACGTGATCGCATTCATGACCAAATCGTACGACGATGCCATCGCGCAGGTGTCGAAGTTGACGCCCGAGCAACTGTCAAAGACCTACCAGAGCGAAGAGGGCAGCATGACAGGCCTCGAATTGCTCATGGCGATGCTGGATCACAATACTCACCATCGCGCTTCCGCAGAAATGTACTTACGTGCAAAAGGCATCACGCCGGCGGAATACCAATTCTGAGCGATTCTACCGATCTTGCGCGGTAGCGGGCTCAGGGCAACAGCTGGACGCGCAGTCCGGAACCATCTTCTCCGCCGCGGTAAATGCGTTCGGTGGCCTTCTGAAAATCCGAACTCTTCGCGCGCGGGATGCTGAGAAACGTCTGCGGATTGCGATCCACCAGCGGGAACCACGAGCTCTGAATCTGCACCATAATCCGGTGACCCGGGCGGAAAGTGTGGCAGACGTCAGGCATTACGTATTCGATCTTTGCGCGCTCACCCGGCTTGAACGGTTCGGGGTTTGAGAAGCTGTTGCGGAATTTGCCGCGGATGGGCTCGCCACGCACCAGTTGCTGATAGCCCGGCATGCGCACGCCTTTCGGGTTTGGCGTTGGATCGGGGTAATCATTCGGATAAACGTCAATGAGCTTGACGATGAAATCGGAATCCGTGCCGGTCGTGGATACGTGCAGGACCGAAGTTACCGGGCCTGTGATAGTGACGTCGCGGTCCAGCGGATCGGTCTGATAGACGAGCACATCGGGGCGCTGCGATGCAAAGCGCTGGTCGTAAGTCATGTAGTCGCCCGCCATGCCGGGACCGACTTCGCCGATTACAGGAACCGGCTTATCAGGATCGCTGACGTATTCGTCGGTTCCCTTTTCGGTTGGGGCCTGCCATGCAAGTTTCCCGCCTGCGTCAAGGAACAGCGTCTTTTCGACGGCTTCCTTGGGCGGCCAAGTTTCGAAGCGCCGCCATTGATTGGTGCCGGTCTCAAAGAGATACGCTTCCGGCACTTTGGCATCCGGAGACGCTTTCAGTCCATCGCCTTTTTCCTTGAGGTTTTGCATGAAGAAGGGGAGTTCGATCTGATCGCGATAGGTTTCGCCGGTCTTCGAGTCGAAGCTAAGATTGCCGAGCCTGTCGCCGTCCATGCGCGACCAACCCCCGTGCAGCCAGGGGCCCATGACGAGCGTTACTGGCGCTTTCGGTCCGCCGGTTTTCACGGCGCGAAACAGCTTGAGCGGACCAGCCAGATCCTCGGCGTCGAACCAGCCGCCGACGAACATGACGGCAGGCGTCGTATTTTTCATGTGCGGCGACTGCGCGCGGGATTGCCAGTATTCATCGTAACTATCGTGATCCAGCAGGTCGTCCCAGTAACTGTTCTTGTTCTTGAAATATTTCTCGTTGGCATTTGCGAGCGGGCCCATCTTGAGGTAGAAATCATACTGATCCGGCGTGCCGAAATCGAAAGGAACCGTGCGAGGCGGGCGTTCTGGCTCGGAGCCGCGCGGTGGGAAACCGACGTAGAAACCGAAGTTAGCCGCGAGATAAAACGCGCCATTGTGATACGCGTCGTCGCCATTGCCGACGTCGCCCATGGGGGCTTGCGGCGAGACGGCCTTGAGCGCCGGGTGGGAATTCATCAGGCCATAGGCGGCGTAGAAGCCGGGGTAAGATATACCCCACATACCGGCGCGTCCGTTGTTGCCCGGGATGTTTTTCACCAGCCAGTCGACGGTGTCGTAAGTATCGGTGCTTTCGTCAGGATCTGTCGGACCAGCGAGATGAGTCTTATGCACGGCAACATCGACGAATGTGCCTTCGGAGAGATAGCGCCCGCGGACATCCTGGTAGACGAAGATGAAGCCTTCTTTGGTGAACAGATCGGACGGTCCCAATCGCGTGGGGTAGTTGTTGATGCCGTAAGGCGCAACCGAATATGGGGTCCGCTGCATCAGGATCGGATACTTCTTTGAATCGTCCTTCGGAACGTAGACCGACGTGAAGAGTTTGATCCCGTCCCGCATCGGGATCCGGTAGTCGTATTTTGTGTAGTGGGCGCGAGTGTATTCGAGCTGCTTGCGGGCTATCTCTTCCGGCGAAGGCGTGGGAGCTTGGGCACGGAGGAGAAGTGCGAAGAGCAGGAGAAGAGGCAGACGCATTATGTCACTGTAGCGCAGCGGACTTCCAGCAGCGGCGGTGCGAGTCGGAACGGGCGCCTAACTTGCCCGTTTCTCATGCAACAGCATATCGAGCGCGTGTTCCATGGAGCCGGCGAGAGCGATGCCTCCGGAGTTCACGAAGAAGATCTGATCTACCTTGTCGATGGTGTTCAGCCGGTGCGCGATGATGACCTTGGTAGTTTGCGCGGGCAGCTTGGCCAGAATCTCTTCAAGAAGCTGCTCGGTAACGGTGTCGATGTTGGCTGTGGCTTCGTCCAGGATCAGAAGCTCGGGACTTCGCAGGGTGGCGCGCATGAATGCAATCAGCTGTTTTTGGCCCAGGCTGATGCTGTTGCCGCTGCTGGCCACTTTCGTCTCCAAACCTTCCGGGAAGCGCGAGAGCAGGCTCGATAGATTGGACTTCACCAACACAGCAGCAAGCTGCTCGGTCGAGCAATTCGCGTAATCTTCGTTCCCGTACACGATGTTGTCGCGAACCGTCCCGGTGAACAGGAAGGGCTCCTGCGGAATCACGCCGATCTTGCGTGCGCGCTCGGCCGGAGGAAGCGATCGGATGTCGAGGCCATCGAGCAAAATGGATCCCGCCGTGGGATCGTAGAGGCGGGCCATGAGGGAGGCCGTGGTGGTCTTCCCGCCCCCGGTCGGGCCCACCAGCGCATACACGCTGCCCTTCTCAAGCTCCAGCGTGATGTCGTGCAGAACTTCCTTGCCGCCGGGATATTGGAAGTGAACTTTCCGGAATTGGAGACACGGAAGAGGATTCGGGCGTGCCCGCGGGCAATACCGGCATGTCCGATTCGAGCGCGAGCACTTCGGAGATGCGATCGAGAGCCGCCAGCGCGAGCTGGTAGGACGACCACACGGTTGCCAGTTGCCGCATCGGCCCGTAGAAATTGTTGACGTAGAGCAAGAATCCGATCAGCAGGCCGGCCGTCGTCTGCGTTCGCTCCGATCAGAATGATGCCGTACGCCACCACCAGAAGCATCGCCAGGTTGTGCGCGAAGCCGTACATCGGCATGAATATGTTGTTGGCGAAACCGGCCGACACGGAAGCGTTGTAGTTGGTATCGTTCACCGTCTTGAATTTGCGCTGGAAATAATCCAGCCGGTTGAACGCCACAATCACTTTGAAGTTGTGGAGGCTTTCCTGAACCTCGGCGCTTAGCCCGCCGAGGGTCTGCATGCTCCGCATGTTCCTGCGTTTCACCCAAGCGCCAGTGGCCTTTGTGACCGCGAACACGCCGATGGCTGGCAAAAGCGCCGCGATTCCCAGACGGAAGTTGAGCGACAGGACAAACACGGCCACGCCCGTCATCAGAAACAGGCTGCTGACAAACTGCATCAGGGCCTGAGCGACGAACTGGTTCAGCTTATCGGTGTCATTGTTAACGCGCGAGATCAGGTCTCCGGCCTTGTTTTCGGTGAAGAATGCCAGGGGCAGATCCTGCAGTTTCGCGAAGAGCTCATTGCGCACGCTAAACAGCACGCGCCGCCCCACGCCGCCCATGGTGCGGATTTGCGTATAGCTGGCGATGATGCCGATCACGTAAACGGCCAGCAATAAGACCGAGGCCAGACAGCAGGCCGCGGCTGTCTTTCAGCCGGACGTAGGTATCCACCGCACGGCCGATGATGACGGGGCCGACCAGTGTCGCGCCGGAACTGACCAGCATGGCGGCCATCGCGATCGCAGAGGTAGCCGCGCTCGGGTACGAATCAACGGCGCGAAGCGCTTGATCCCGGCGCGCAGGGAGCGCTTCGCGCCAAATGCCTTGGTGGTTTCAAGCTTGTACTTCATAGACATTGGTGCTCCGCTGCGAATCGTAGATCTGCACGTATTCCGGCGAAGTCTGCATGAGCTTCGCGTGGGTTCCGGTGGCGAGCAACTCGCCTTCCATCAAAAGGAGGATCTGGTCGTACTCCTCGACCGATGCGATCTTTTGCGTCACCGAGATCAGAGTGATGCCCGGATATTGTTCGTGGATGTTCCGCAGAATGGCGCGCTCGGTGGTGGTGTCGACGCGCGCGGTGAAGTCGTCGAGCAACAGCACCTTCGGATTCAGCGCCAGGGCGCGCGCCAGCATCACGCGTTGCTTCTGGCCGCCGGAAAGGGTGGTTCCGCGCTCGGACACCACCGTGTCCAGGCCTTGCGGCAGGGTTCCGATAAAATCGCGCAGTTCCGCGGCTGCAATCGCCTTTTCCAGATCCTGGTCCGCGATGCCCGAGCTGAAGGCGATGTTCTCCCGCAGCGTCATGTTAAACAGGATGCTGTCTTGAAACACAAAGCCGACCTGGCGGTGAAGCGCTTCTTTGTCATAGGCGTCGAGCGGCTCGCCATCATAGGTGACGGTTCCGGCGGTCGGCTCCAGCAGCCCGATGAGCACGTACAGCAACTGCGTCTTCCCCGCGGCCGTGGGACCTATGACAGCGGTTTTCGTGCCGCCCTTAGCCGAGAAAGAAACGTTCTTGAGGGCTTCCTTGTCGCCGAACGCGAGCGAAACGTTATCGACGGCAAGGTCGCCTCGAAGAGCCGGCCAGAGCGTGCCGGATTTCTTGGTCTCCGGCGCCATCAGAACCGCGCTCAAGCGCATGTAGGATGCGCCGGCCTGCGCCATCACGTTACTCATGAATCCCAGCAGAATGATGGGAAAGATGAGCAGCGCGAGATAACTGTTGAATGCCGTGAAATCCCCGAGCGTCATGCTCCCCAGCATCACGAAGCGGCCGCCCAGCAGAAGAATGATGATGGTGGCCAGATTGACGGCGAGGGTGATGGCCGGGATCATGGCGGACATGATACGAAGGATCGCGAGGCCGATATCGCGGGACTCGATGTTCGCGGCGGTGAACTTTTCCGCCTCGAAGCGCTGCGAATTGAGGATGCGGACAAGCGTGGCTCCGAGGATGCTCTCGTTAATCACACGGTTCAGCCAGTCGATGGCTTCCTGACCACGTTTGAACAGAACTCGGACTTTCCGGAGCGCGAAGAAAAAGGTGCCGCCCACCACCGGCACCACGCCCAGGACGCTCAGCCCCAACCGCCAGTTGATGGTGAGCAGCATCACGCTCGCGCCGACGATCAGGAAAAGCGAGGCGATGATGGTGGCCACCGCCTGGGAAACGAAGAGCTTGACGCCGTCGACGTCCGAGGTGAGATTCGTCAGGAGTTTGGCGGGCGTGAGCTTCTCGATGCTGCTGTAGGACTGGGTGGCGATCTTGGCGGCCAATCGGGTACGCAGGTCTCGCGCGACGCGCTCGGAGGCGTAGGTCTGCATGATGTTCTGCAGATAGTTCAAAGCGAACACCAGGAACGAGATGACGAAGAATTCCAGGACTACCGTCGAAAGCACAAAGGTTCGCTGCGTGTAGGCGTCGATGGCGTGCGAGATCAGTTTGGGAACTACCAGGGAAAGCCCGTTCCCAAAAATCGTCATCACGACAAGAGTGGCCACCAGACCCCGGTATGGCTGGAGCAGGGCGAAAAGCCCTCCTCCCGGAGGCTTTCTTTGTGCGTGGGAACCGTTTGGACTCATAAAAGTATGGTCAGTTTACTAAGGAACGGGATTTTGCGGGAATACCAATAGGTTGGAACAAATCCCCGACACGTGTCAAGGATGGGATGAGCGCTGCGGCGGGAGTCTATCGGGCTTAGGGGACAACGCCCGTTCGCGCCTAAGAGGCGCGCCTCTTAGGAAACTCGATGTGAATGCTAGTAGAGCATTGACGGATACTCGCCAATTGCTGAGGACCGTCACTTCGCAAAGCATTTTCTTGGACGGCTAAGTTGCTCTAAGAACTATGCTTTGGCAGGTACCTCATTTGGATAGAGAACTGCCTCTCTTCAGGGTGGACTCAATGAGGTGCTGAATTAAACATGATGAATCCGCCAATGACAAATGACCGGGCCCTGCGCGAGAGTGCAGTGATTGAAAGATTCTTGGACTCACCGGACGAGGAATCTTTCGCCGACCTGTTTCGGGTTTTTGCGTCCCAACTGGTCGCTTTCTTCCGTTCACGCGGCTGCGAGTTCACCTCGGGCGAAGATCTAGCTCAGGAGGTGATGCTGACGGTCTATCGAAAGTCTGCGCAGATCCGCGATCGATCGCTTTTTCGCGCCTGGCTATTCAAAATTGCGCGCAATGCCCTTTCCAGGCACTACGGGAAGAAGTTGCGTGAAGTGGAAACGGTTGACCTGGCAAACGTGGAGGGCAATCTGGTTGCCTCGAGCAACAAACCAGCCGGAACTTCGGCATTCGAATTTCGTGAATGGATGGCTTTCCTGGAATCACGCGAGCGCGAGGCTTTGACCTTGCGCTTTGTCGAGGAGTGGGAATATCACGAGATCGCCGCTGCGACAAAGATCCCCATGGGGACGGTCCAGTGGCGCGTTTTCAATGCCAAGAAAAAGCTGGCTGAGTATCTGAAGCCGCACCAGATATCGAGACGCGAAGCGGCCTGAACGCCGCAACCCAGCGCAATGCGAGGATTTGTGCGGCGGGAGAAATAATCGTCGCTGATCGTCAAAAATACTTAGCAAACAACCGCCGATTCGTCGGCGTCCTAGTAGTTGATGAGCACTCCGAAGCCTGTCTTATCGTACGTCCCATATAGCGATTCCTTAGAAAAGGAACATCCCAACGAGGCCCAGACATTTTCCGAGTTAGCCGCCACTATGCGGCATATCTCAGAAAGTGTGAACGACCGTTCGCGGAATGCCTTCCGCGCGGTTCACGCCAAAAGCCATTGCTTGTTAAAGGCCGAGATGAGGGTGCTGGACGATATCGAAGCGCCGTTCCAGCAAGGTCTCTTTCAAGCTGGCAGCCTGTACCCAATCATCATGCGATTCTCAACCAATCCAGGAGACATTCTGCCGGACAGTATTTCCAGTCCGCGAGGTCTGGCAGCAAAAGTCGTCGGGATTGTCAACGCCGAGATGGTTCCGAACCACGCGGGGCAAGTCACGCAGGATTTTGTTCTAATCAACGGCAGCAAGGCTTTCGGAGCGCCAGACGCGGCTGCTTTTTTGAAGCTCGTTAAATTGCTCGATCGGCACGCCACTGATTCCGAAGGCCTAAAGCAGCTCGTCTCCACCAGCACCCGCCTACTGGAGAACGTACTGGAATCGGTTGGCGGAGGAAGCGAGACGCTGAAAGGGTTTGGTCACCCCGAAACCAACATTTTGGGCGAATCCTTCTATAGCAAAGCGCCTCTTCGCTACGGCACTTACATCGCGAAACTTAGTATTCAACCTGTATCGGAAAATCTGAAGCAACTCACCGGAAAACATGTTCCACACTTGGGCAAGCGCTACTCTGGGCTGCGAGATAAAGCAGTGAAGTTTTTCGGAACTGAAACAGCTGAATGGAATGTTTGCATTCAACTCTGCACCGATGTGGAGAAGATGCCGGTCGAAGACCCTTCTATTCCATGGCCGGAGGACCTGAGTCCTTATGTACCGGTGGCGCGAATTGTGGCTCGTCCGCAAAACGCCTACAGCCCGGAGCGTCGCGTGTATGTAGATGAAAAACTGTCATTCACTCCCTGGCATTGCCTGGCAGCTCATCGTCCGTTGGGCAACATCATGCGTGCGAGATTTCAAGCTTACAAGGCTTCCGCGGAGTTTCGGCATTCGGCAAACGGTCGCGAGATGGTGGAGCCTCGCTCCATCGGCGAGCTCCCGGATTGAGAGCGATCGCGCGAGGGCGAGATTGGAGAGCATGTTAAGAGATTGAAAAGCATCGTAGGGAATATAATGCGAGCATGGCCGCCAATGGAGATGGCGCAGTCCGCTGGGATCAAACCTCGAACCTTCAACTCCTTGTCGATTCGGCTCCCAGCCTAATTCACACGAGTAAGCCCGACGGCTACCTCGATTTCTTCAATCAAACATGGCTCAGGTACATAGGACGGCCGCTAGAGGATTTGCAGGGCTGGAAGTGGACCGCCTTCATCCATCCTGAGGATGTGGAAGGCATCGTGGCAAGGTGGCGCGCATCTCTGGCTAGCGGCGAACCCTTCCTATATGAAACTCGCGTACTGCGCGCAGACGGCGAATATCGCTGGATGCTGCACCACAAGGTAGCAGCGCGCGACGGGTCAGGCCAAATTGTTAAGTGGTTTGGATCGAGCATCGATATTGAGGATCGCAAGCGGGCGGAAGAAGAGCTCCGCCGAAGCTCCCTGGAGCTGCAAAGAAGCGAATTTTATCTCGCCGAAGGGCAGCGGCTGGCCCACATGGGTAGCTGGGCCTTCGACGCTGATGGATTCGACTACTGGTCTCCTGAATTATTTCGGATGCACGGCCTAGATCCGGACGGCAAACCGCCTACCGTCCAGGAATACTTGGATTTTGTCCACCTGCAGGATCGCGAGTTCATGGCGAACCTCATCCAGGGACTCGCGACGAAAGCTTCGCCCTTCGATGCCACCAAACGCGTCGTACGGCCCAATGGCGAGGTCCGATACATTCGCTGCGTCGGGGCTCCTGTCGTCGAGAACGGGAGCCTGAAAAGATATGTGGGCAGCGCCATAGACGTTACGGAGCACGAACTCGCGACCCAAGAACTCCGGCGGCGCGAGGCCTATCTTGCAGAAGCACAAAGACTCAGCCACACTGGCAGTTTCGGATGGAGACCTGATGAAGGAGACGTTGTCTGGTCAGACGAAACCTATCGCATCTTCGAGTACGACAATACCCTAGAGCCAACTATCGATTCAGTGTTGCAGCGCATGCATCCTGAGGATAGGGCCCTCGCACAACAGGTCATCGATCGCGCACTCCAGACTGGGGCTGACTTCGAACATGCGTTTCGGTTGCTGCTGCCTGACGGGCGGGTCAAGTACGTCCAGGCGATCCATCACCGGGTACAGAATGCATCTGGCAATCGCGAGTTTATAGGGGCTGTGACCGACATCACCGAACGCAAGACCAGCGAAGATAAAATCCGGCGGTTGGTCGAAACCGATATTCTGGGAATCTTCATCGCGAACGTCGAGGGCGTGATCGTCGAAGCCAACCAGGCGTTTCTACAGATGCTGCAATACGGCCGTGTAGATGTCGTCTCGGGTCAATTGCGCTGGACGAATCTGACGCCGGCTGACTTGCGCGAGCGCGACCAACATGCCCTGACAGAGGCAATGGCAACCGGGGTTTTTCAGCCCTACGAGAAGGAGTTTCTCCGGAAAGATGGCGGCCGCTTGCCCGTGCTGATTGGAGGCGCGCTGTTTGAAAGTGCGAACGAGGGCGTCGTCTTTGTCCTCGATTTGAGCCAACAAAAGCGCGCCGAGGAAAAGATCCGGGAGCAGGAAACGGAGTTCCGGCAGATCCTAGATTTCTCGCCTCAACTCATTGCAGTATACGGATCGAATCTCGAACGTCTTTACGCCAACGGCATGGTGCTCGATTATTACGGCGTTCGACTTGACGAGTGGCGGCAGATGATTACGGGCAGCCTAACTCACCCTGAAGATTCGGAACGGGTGAACGCATGCTGGGATCGTGCTGTGGCAAGTGGCTCTCCTTATGAGGTGGAGTTGCGGCTGCGGAAGCACGATGGAAGCTATCGTTGGTTTCTGGCTCGCTACAATCCCGTCCGCGACGACAAGGGACAGGTCAAGCGTTGGTATGTTGCGTGTACGGATATTGATGACCGCAAGCGATCCGAGCAGAGACTTCAGCAAGAGAACGTCGCCCTCCGCGAGGAGATCGACAAGGCTTCGATGTTCGAGGAAATCGTCGGCACATCGAGAGCTCTGAAGGCCGTTCTTTCCCGAATTGCCAAAGTCGGTCCAACCGGCTCCACCGTTCTGATCACCGGAGAAACCGGCACCGGCAAAGAACTTATTGCCCGTGCTGTTCACAAACGATCCCAAAGATCTGGCCGTCCCTTCGTGAGTGTGAATTGTGCCGCGCTTCCGCCTACGCTGGTCACCTCGGAGTTGTTTGGCCATGAAAAGGGGGCTTTCACGGGAGCCACGCAGCGTCGGCTTGGCCGATTCGAAATGGCCGACGGCGGAACGATATTCCTAGACGAAGTTGGCGAACTTTTACCCGACACCCAAGCAGCGCTATTAAGAGTGCTACAGGAACGGGAATTCGAGCGAGTGGGAGGAGGGCATCCTATCCAAGCAGACGTTCGCGTTATCGCTGCCACCAATCGCGACTTGAACACCGCCGTAACGAATGGGGCCTTCCGCCAGGATCTCCTCTATCGGCTGAATGTGTTTCCTATCGAAGTGCCGTCTTTGCGAGAACGGAAAGACGACATTCTAATGCTGGTCGAGTATTTCGTGCAGCGCTACGCCAACCGTGCGGGCAGAGCTATCCGATCCATCGACCAGAAGACCTTGGATTTGTTGCAGTCCTACGACTGGCCTGGCAATATCCGGGAGTTGCAGAACGTAATTGAAAGGTCCATCATCCTGAGTACCGCTGACGTTTTTTCCGTTGATGAGTCGTGGCTTTCCAAAAGGACCTCTCCGCAGGCATCTCGGGCTGAAACGTCGACGACTTGGAACGTTGAGCCGCGAACCGAGCGGGAGATCATCGAGGCGGCCCTGGCTGAGACTAGAGGCCGGGTTTCTGGACCGTCCGGAGCGGCGGCCAAGCTTCGGGTTCCACCATCGACCCTCGATGACCGGATCAAGGCCTTGAAAATCAACAAACAACAATTCAAATTCAGCTGACGGTCCTCCTCTCCCGGAACTCCAATTTCCGGAATTCACGGAATTCACGGGATTCACGGACACGGCGTCGCTATCTATTGCGATATTCTTGTGTTTTCATAGATTTAGAAATGGCCAGAGTCTTGCTTTCTATTGGGAAAGAAGGAAGGATTTTGAACCGGAAGACCGCAGATGAGCTGCAGAATCGATCGAGTCGTTAGCGAAAGTCTGGTGGTCTTGTTCGTAAGCGGCCGGATTGCAGGAGAACATGTCGACATGCTTCGGTGCGTACTGGAACAGGAATCGGGTGGAGTCGCCATCAATCTCAAAGACGTTCTTCTTGTCGACAGAGAAGCCGTGAAACTCCTTGCTCTCAGCGAGGCCAACGGAACTGAACTCAGGAATTGTCCGCCCTACATCCGCGAATGGGTCACGAGAGAAAGGGCGGAAACGCATGGCCGCCAGTCGCAGCAAGGGGTCGAAGGAAGAGAGGATATCGAAGATGCTTAATGCAAACCGCGAGGCCGTTCTCATCTGGTCAGGAGGTCTGCGGAGCAATATCATGGACCTTCGCGACGAGGTTCCGTCGACGTCCATATTCGAGGGGATTGTCGGTTCTTCCGACGCCATCCGCGGCGTGACCGCGCAGGTGATGAGAGTTGCTCCGAGCGATGCCACTGTTCTGATCACCGGTGAGAGTGGCACAGGGAAGGAGTTGATCGCTCGCGCGCTTCACAAGAGATCACGTAGATCCCGGTCCGTCTTCACAACGATGAATTGCGCTGTCACTCCACCGTCGCTGATGGCGGCCGACCTGTTCGGCTACGAGAAAGGCGCCTTCACCGGCGCCAATCAGCGCCATTCCGGGCGCTTCGAAGTCGCGAACCACGGGACAATTTTTCTCGACGAGATCGGTGAGATGCCGAGCGAAACCCAGGTTGCCTTGTTGCGTGTGCTTCAGGAACGCGAGTTTGAACGCGTTGGTGGCACTCAAAGCATTCCAGTCGATGTGCGCGTCATTGCAGCTACTAACTGCGATCTGCCTTCGGCGATTCGTTCTGGGAAGTTTCGTCTGGATCTGTTCTATCGGTTGAACGTCTTTCCAATCCATGCCCCTCCGCTTCGCGAGCGACCCGAAGATATTCTTTTGCTCGCCAAGCATTTCATCGAACGCTACGCTGCTAAAGAGGGCATGAGGATTCGAAGAGTAGAAAAAAGGACAGCGGACCTTCTGGAAGGCTATCACTGGCCTGGCAATATCCGGGAGCTTCAAAATGTCATCGAACGAGCCATGATCCTCTGCGACTCGGACACGTTCTTTGTCGAAGAGGCATGGTTGCAGCCGGAAGCAGAGCCTTGGGCAGGCCTGCAGCCGTCTCTGACTAACCAGGAGCGGGAGCTCATCGAAGTGGCGCTTGCTGAAACCCGCGGCCGCGTTTCGGGACCGGACGGAGCTGCCAAACGGCTGGGAGTTCCGCGGACGACACTGGAATACAAAATCAAGAGCCTGCGGATTAATAAATATCGGTTCCTGTCGCGAGCTGTCATCTAAATGGTGATCTTTATAGCGGGTTAAGGCTTTCCAATCACACAACGTCGAGAGGGCGATCTTGAATGATTTCTTGGCGGGAGGTAGGCCATGTTGGAAAGCGCGAGAACCGGATGTAGCACCAGCCTAATCCGCGATGTTGAGGATCTTCGGGACGGAGAAGCATGGTGCAACCTCCGGATTCCGATACCCCAGACCGACGCTTTGGCCGGGACTCAAACGAAGCATTACAATTGGAGGCCAGGTGCCATTGTGATGCTTCAGGCCAAGCCGATTCGTATCCTGAGCGTAGAGGATCATCCGGTCTTCCGCGAGGGACTGGCTACGATCATCGGATCTCAGCAAGACATGCTTCTCATTGCCAATGCGACGAATGCCATCGAGGCTGTCGCTGAGTTTCGCCGTCATCGCCCAGACATCACCCTGATGGACCTTCGGCTTCCTGGTACCAATGGCACCGACGCCCTTATCTCAATTCGAGGGGAGTTTCCTCAGGCTCGTATCATCATGCTGACATCCTCCGATGGCGATGGCGAAATTCAGCGTGCTTTGCGAGCCGGGGCCTCGGCATACATCCTGAAGAGCATGCCAAAAGATGATTTGCTCAACGTCATCCGATCGGTCCACGCTGGGCGCCGACCCGTCCCACCGGAAGTGGCGGCCCGGCTCGGCGAACACCTGGGCGACGAAGACCTTACGACCCGGGAACTGGAAGTGCTCGGGCTCATCCGAGATGGCCATCGCAACAAGCAGATTGCGGATCAACTATCGATTTCGGAGACCACCGTTAACTTCCACATCAAGAACCTGGTGGATAAACTTCAGGCCAACGATCGGACCCATGCGGTTACCATCGCGGTCCGGCGTGGTCTGCTGCAGATCTGATCGCACTCCAATGCCTGTAGAAAACTACAGGATATTGCCTGTATATCTCGATGTTTCGGGGAAGGCGCGAATCCAGTAACGTGAAAGGCGCGGGTAAAGTGCATCCCATCGTCCGCGCCAGGCTTAGCCCAGAGACCCGGCTAACTTGCGGCATCCGCGGCTCACGTATGGGTCTTCAGGAGAAGGAGCTCAGGATTAGCCGTCATATGGCTGGGCCACTTCCAAGGTGCCAGATCGAGGTTTGGTCGTGAACACGCACAAGTATTACAATTGCCGAGCCAGGTGAAGCGCATGGTTGGCCAGGTCGATTCCACGTCCCCCCGCGTCAGGTACACCTCGAGAACACGGGACTTCCGAGTTCCGCGATCATTTCGGGTTTGCGTGTTATCGCTGTGCCTCACGTCAAGCGTGGCTCTTGCACTGGATCCGAACAAACGCCTGACCCAATACGCGCATACCGCATGGCGAATACAAGACGGATTCCTTCCGAACACTCCGTTTTGGATTTCGCAAACAAAAGACGGATATCTCTGGGTGGGCGGCAGCAATGGCGTGTTGCGTTTTGATGGCGTCCGTTTTACTCCCTGGTTGGCTCCGATCGCTTCTACACCAATGGGCCACCCTATCAGTGTACGAGCAGGAGAATTTTGGATTGCCTCTCTAAGCGAACTCGCTCACGTCAGGGACAATGTCGTGATTTCCCGTTACGATTTTCCCGGAGTTGTCGCCATCTACAAGGATTCCGATGGAACTATATGGGCTCTTTCTTACCTGAATCCGGCCCGAGTTCTATGCCAGGTAACGGATACGAAAATCCGCTGCTTTGGGAAGGCAGAGGGTATTACGATTCAACAGCCGTCTTCATTCATCCCCGATGGGAAAGGAGGATTTTGGATCGGAGGCGATACGTCATTGCTCCATTGGAAAATGGGTGCAGCCCCCGAGATCCACAGTCCTCAGCGCCTTCAATCAAACGTGGGGCAAATCGGCATCCGCGACCTCGTTGCGGATTCCGACGGTTCTTTATGGGTCGGAATGATGGCGGCGGGACCGGGACTCGGGCTTGAAAGATTCCGCAACGGTGTTATGACGCCGGTGGTTCTGCCAAAGTTCGATGGAAGCAAGCTCATTATCCACAAGCTCATGCAGGATTCCGATAATAACCTCTGGATTGCAACGTATGGGAATGGCATCTACCGCATTCACGGCCAAACAGTTGACCATTTTGGACGAGCAGACGGCTTATCCAGCGACACCGTCCAGGATCTGTACGAAGGCAGCGACGGTATAGTCTGGGCGGCCACATCCGATGGGATTGACAATTTTCGCGATCTTCCGGTCACGACCTTTTCGGCCTCCGAGGGGATTCACGGTACCGCTTCGGTCATGGCCACTAAAGACGGGACGGTCTGGGTGGCAAGTCTCGGCACTCTCGATTTCATTCGCAACGGAATCGTTTCCTCAGTTCGCGTGCCTGGAGAGCAAGTTAGTTCCTTGCTCGAAGACCATCTGGGCAACATTTGGGTTGGGGTTGACGACGGCCTCTTCATCTACAAAAATGGCCGCTTCCAGCGTATCCCGGAGCCTGATCATCGCCCATTGGGTTTGGTACTCGGTCTCACAGAGGACGTCGACGGCAATATTTGGGCGGAATGCGAAGACGCTCAAGCAAGGAGACTCATCCGTATCCGCGATTTCAAGCTGCGCGAGCAGTTCTCCCAGCCTCAAGTTCCGCAGGCTAAGGCCATTGCGGCCGACCCGAAGGGTGGAATTTGGCTGGGCCCAGTCGCAGATGGATTAACCTTTTTCCGGGAGGGTATTGCGCGTACATCACCCTTGGAGTTGAAGCGCGGATCGTGGGCCTATCAGATTGCTGTTGATCCCGACGGGTCAGTGATCACCGCATCGGATGACGGACTGGTGATGCTCCGCGACGGGAAAGTTCAGCGGCTGGGCAAAGAAAACGGACTTCCCTGCGACGGCGTGAATGGCTTCGCTGTCGACAACAACGAAAACTTATGGCTCAATACGCCCTGTGGGCTTTTAGAGATTGCAGCCTCGGATGTCCAACGATGGTGGATTCATCCAGATACCATCGTTCAGGCGCGAGCATTTGATACGCTGGACGGAGCTCGACCAGGCAGGGTGTCTTTCAATCCGGCCGCGAAATCTCCCGACGGGCGCCTGTGGTTTGTAAACGGTGTGGTTCTTCAGATGATCGACCCGTCACATCTGTCTGGTGGCGGGACTGGTTCGCCGGTATACGTCGAGGCCGTCGTTGCCGACCGAAAGCAATATAAACCACAAGCAGGTCTTCAACTTCCCCCTTTGACTCGTGATCTCCAAATTGATTACACATCGCCGAGTTTTCTCATTCCCCAAAAGGTGAAGTTCCGCTACACACTTGACGGGCGTGATCGCGATTGGCAGGACGCGGGCACTCGTCGCCAAGCTTTTTACACGCAGCTGGGCCCGGGGAAATATCGCTTTCGTGTAATAGCGTCCAATAGCGACGGCGTCTGGAACGATGCAGGCGCAATCTGGGACTTCAGCATCGCGCCTGCCTGGTATCAGACCAACTGGTTCCGAATTCTCTGCGTTGTCTCCGCTGCCTTCATCGTATGGGTTATCTACCGACTGCGCGTGCTGCAGATTTCTAGAACCATAGCGGCGCGTTTCGATGAGCGCTTGGCGGAACGCACTCGTTTGGCGCGGGACCTCCATGATACTTTCCTCCAGACCATCCAAGGCAGCAAGCTCGTGGCGGATGATGCGTTGGATTCGTCCACTCGATCCTGTCCGAATGCATCGAGCCATGGAACAGTTATCCGTTTGGCTTGGAAGAGCCACAGAGGAAGGACGGGCGGCGCTGAATTCCCTGCGCACGGGGACGACGCAGACCAACGACCTGGCCGACGGTCTCCGGCGCGCGACTGAAGACGGCCTCATCCCCAGCGCCATGGCGGTCACATTTTCTGTGGTTGGCGACGCCAGGGAGATGCATCCCATCGTCCGTGATGAGATTTACCGCATCGGTTACGAAGCCATCCGCAACGCATGTGTGCATTCGGGGGCAACTCGATTGGAAGTGGAGCTCAGATATACTGACGACCTTGCCCTGCGCGTCCGTGATGATGGCACAGGTATTGATCCCGCTATCGCGGATCGAGGGAGGGCCGGACACTTCGGACTGCAGGGGATGCGAGAGCGTGCTGCTCGCATCGGAGGCAAGTTCACGCTCGAGAGTTCCTCGAACCGGGGGACCGAAATTTCTCTAATCGTCCCAGGAGGTATCATCTTCCGGAACATGATGCGTGGTCGACGGTCTTTATCTAAAAGGATAAGAACCTTTTTTCGCTGACAGCTCAATATTCGATTTGGCCTGATCGCGGATGGAAGAGTGTTCCAGACACAGTTGTGAGACCTATAGAAACATCCAGGATGAATTCTATACTTTCTGGTGTTTGCAGAAATTCAGAACGCGACTAACATGGAGTCAGAAAATGGACATCTGGAGCAACACATGCTTACCAACACGATAAGGATCAACCCCGGAAGCAGTTTGAACACCCGCTGAGAAATCGTTCAGAGAGGCAAAAAAATGGCATCGGCAGCGCATCAATTCCATCCAGTTCCTATCGAAAGTGCGGAGACGTTCAGGAGATTCCCGGAAGAAGACATTGATCTTAGCGAAGAGCTTCTATCAACCCAGATCTTCGAAGAGATCGTTGGTTCTTCCGACGCCATCCGCGGCGTGACCGCGCAGGTGATGAGAGTTGCTCCGAGCGATGCCACTGTTCTGATCACCGGTGAGAGTGGCACGGGTAAGGAGTTGATCGCTCGCGCGCTTCACAAGAGGTCACGTAGATCCCGGTCCGTCTTCACAACGATGAATTGCGCTGTCACTCCACCGTCGCTGATGGCGGCCGACCTGTTCGGCTACGAGAAAGGCGCCTTCACCGGCGCCAATCAGCGCCATTCCGGGCGCTTCGAAGTCGCGAACCACGGGACAATTTTTCTCGACGAGATCGGTGAGATGCCGAGCGAAACCCAGGTTGCCTTGTTGCGTGTGCTTCAGGAACGCGAGTTTGAACGCGTTGGTGGCACTCAAAGCATTCCAGTCGATGTGCGCGTCATTGCAGCTACTAACTGCGATCTGCCTTCGGCGATTCGTTCTGGGAAGTTTCGTCTGGATCTGTTCTATCGGTTGAACGTCTTTCCAATCCATGCCCCTCCGCTTCGCGAGCGACCCGAAGATATTCTTTTGCTGGCCAAGTACTTCATCGAACGCTACGCTGCTAAAGAGGGCATGAGGATTCGAAGGGTAGAAAAGCGGACAGCGGAGCTTCTGGAGGGCTATCACTGGCCTGGCAATATCCGGGAGCTTCAAAATGTCATCGAACGAGCCATGATCCTCTGCGACTCGGACACGTTCTTTGTCGAAGAGGCATGGTTGCAGCCGGAAGCAGAGCCTTGGGCGGGCCTGCAGCCGTCTCTGACTAACCAGGAGCGGGAGCTCATCGAAGTGGCGCTTGCTGAAACCCGCGGCCGCGTTTCGGGTCCGGACGGAGCTGCCAGACGGCTGGGAGTTCCGCGAACGACACTGGAATACAAAATCAAGATCTTGCGCATTGACAAATACCGGTTCCGGCTTGAAGCCAATTCCTATTAGATCCAAGGGATTAGCAGTTCACGAAAACTTTGTCAAAGCTTAAGGCCTTTTTAATGGCTTCGGTCGTATCGTGATGAAGGATGCAGGGTCATCCTTACTTTATGATTGTCATGAAATTTGGCGGCACGTCCGTGGAATCAAGCGATGCAATCGCACGCTTGGTTCGAACGGTCCACTCGCAACTCGCGCGGCAACCTGTCGTGGTGGTGTCGGCCCTCGGCAAAACGACAAACAGGCTGCTGGAGTTCGCCGAACACGCCCGCCGAGGCGAACTCTACCTCGGCTTCAAGTGTCTCACGGAACTGCAGGACTATCATTTCGAGGTAGCCGGTCAGGTCGCCAATGGCGAAGCTCTCCACCAGCTCGAAGCCTCGTTGCAACGCGCTTTCCGCGACCTGCGCGTGATTCTATCCGAAGTTGTGGACGAGGGCCGCGAGGTTACTCCGGCGCTCTTGGACGAAATCGCCAGTTTTGGCGAGCGTATGTCCAGCGAGATCGTGGCAGCGGCGCTTGAGAGCGGCGGTGTTCCATCCGTCCACTTGGATGCGCGCCAATTGATTCTCACCGACGACCGTTACACGCAGGCCTCGCCGCTCTACTGGGAGAGTTATGCAAAGTTGCGCCAAGCGATTTCTTACCTCAGCGACGGCCGGGTGGTGGTCCTGGGTGGCTTTATCGGCTCCACGAAAGACGGCGTAACCACCACGCTGGGCCGCGGTGGTTCAGACTTGACGGCCTCCATTGTAGGCGCGGGCATTTCGGCCGATGAGATTCAAATCTGGACGGATGTTGATGGAATGCTGACCTGTGATCCGCGCGTTTTTAAGGGAGGCTATCGCCTACGGTCGCTCTCCTATGAAGAGGCCGCTGCACTGGCCAGTGCCGGCGCGAAGGTCCTGCACCCTGACACGGTGACACCGGCCGTGCGGCAAGGAATTCCGCTGGTCATCAGAAACTCTCGGAGGCCCGCGGTGGATGGCACACGCGTCACTCTGAGTGTGTCCCCGTGTTCCAACCCGGTAAAGGCGATTGCTTGCAAAACGGACCTGACGGTTTTCGAGATTCGACCCAAGGATGAACGTGACCCCGCGGAATTCGCCGCGGCGCTAGGTGAGATGTGCGGGCGATACGGCATGCCCGCCGAGTTTCTGTGCCATAACCAGGGAACCATCTTTCTAGCATTCAAGAGTTCGACGCGCTACCAAAACCTGCCGATTGAGGTGGCTGGATGTGTCGAGGTCCGTCTGCATACGCGATCCGCGATTCTGACCCTGGTCGGAGAAGGTATCGACGGCACGCCGGAGATTGCCGCCCGCTCGTTAGCCGCTCTAAAACCGATTCCTGCAACGATTCTGTCCGGCAGCAGCTCGAAGTTGGCTGTGAGTCTCATGGTGCCGGCGACAGAGCTTCGTAAAAGCGTTCAAGTGCTGCACCACGAATTCTTCCAACAGCTCGATCCGGTGGTCTTTGCTGAATGCCAGAACGTCGAAGTTGAAGGTCCCTTGCCGACTTTGACTGAGTCGCACGAAAGCGCCGTAAGAACCACACGACGATTTCGTCCTCTCACGATCGTCTGTCAGAACTGAGACAGGAGCAGGACGAGCCTCCCAACGCATTTACTCTTTGTAGAGGAGGAATCCGCTCACGGCACGCATGGCTTGCTGCTCGACCGATCGTTGGCTCGCGCCAACCGCGAGGCCTTGATCGACCACAGCCCGTAGAATCGCCATGGCGACACGCTCTGTCGCTTCAGATACAGGCATAGCGATTTCGCTCTTGTGTTCTTGTAACAGATCAGGCAAGCCTGGACGGAAGGCGAAATCCTCGGCACCGCCCCCGAGCCGTTCCTCTTCAGCCTCTAGTATGCGATTCAGCCTCGGACGGCGATAGTGCATGACCACCAGTGCACGCACGAACAGCCTCAGGCATGGTTTCAGCGGCCGACCTCTCCCAGCCCGTATGGCTTCCAGGATAGCCTTGTGGGTCGCGTCTTCAAAACTGTTGATTAAGGCCAGCAGAATGGCGTCTTTATTCGGGAAATATTGGTAGAGGGATCCGACGCTCACCCCGGCCTTGGCCGCTACCGCGTTGGTATTGAACCCACGCAACCCTTCCGACTCCAAAATGCGAGTACTGGCTTCCAGAATGACGTTTACCGTCTCCTTGGACCTTGCCTGTCCGGGCGCTTTGCGAACTTCCAGCGTTCTCCTGCGCGGCCTGCCCCGGCCGCCACGAATGCGAGTTTTATTTGCGAGCATTTACTCGTATTCTAACAGTAGACATGACAAACACTTTACATACAGATCACGTTCGAACCGTTCTTGACCGATTGTTCGCTGCGGCGTCCCACGATGACGAAGTCCCCCGATGGACGAAACCGGGCGTCTCATTTGAATCCGCTACGGCCCAGGAAAAAGCCGACGCCTTACAGGCTGCCTACTTGCCAATATCCGCGCATGGCGGCGAACTGCTCTACATCCTCGTTCGGGCCAGGCGCCCGACCACCATAGTCGAGTTCGGTACTTCGTATGGGATCTCAACCCTCTATCTGGCCGCGGCGGTAGCAGATAACGGCATGGGAAGCGTGGTCAGCACTGAATTAAACAGCGCTAAGGTGGCTGCCGCTCGCGCCAATTTGGCCGAAGCCCGCCTTTCCGATCACGTTGCGATTCTGCCCGGTGATGCGATGACCACGCTGAATGACGTCCCCGGGCCCATCGATCTCGTCCTGCTCGACGGGTGGAAAGACCTGTGCCTTCCCGTCCTACGATCCCTCGAATCTCGGCTCTCGGCGGGTGCGTTGGTCGTGGCAGATGACATCAATCTGCCGTCCTTGAGTACCTACCTCGAATACGTCCGAAATCCTGCCAACGGATACGTCACGGTTGCGTTTCCTGTGGACGACGGCATGGAGATAAGCTGCTGGACCGGCCGATGACTATTTCGGCATTGGGATCGACACGGCCTTGCCTGCGCCGCGCTCGGCGATCCAAATCGTGTCGCCCGCGGGCTCGACGGCGGTCGGTGTTTTGAGTCCTTCCTTGATCACGGCGACGCTAGCCTTATCGCCGTTGACGGTGATGACGGAAATCTTGCCGCTGCCGTTCTCTGCGACTATCAGCTTGCCATTGGCGGCACGCATGCCATCAGGCCCCTTGATCGGCTGGTCCATCCAAATATCGACCGGCTGCCCCGGCTTGCCCGCGGCGTCTACCGGGATGCGGTAGAGATTGTTCGAGAATACGTTGTTCACATACAGCGTGCCGTTCAGGAAGGTGATCCCGTCGATGCCATAGAGCGCGCGATCTTCCAGGAACAGTTCTGCCGTGGAAGCACCGGCCGGCAGCTTGTAGATCTTGCTGTTGGCAGTGTCGCTGATGTACAGCGCATGATCCGGTCCGATCGAGAAATCGTTGCAGGTACTGTTGTCACCCGGCAGGTTCCAGCGGATCTTCGATGCGCCGCTCTCAAGGTCGAAGCTCCTCAGCGCGGTGTGTCGCTGCACCGGGGTCTTGCCGGGCACCGGAGTCAGTTGGCATGTCCACAATGTGTTGGTGGAGGCATCCGCGAGCATGCCGAAGAAAAAGGTGCCGGGACCTTCGGCGCTGGCGTCAACGAACTTCTCGGCTGTGGTGGAGCCGGAGCGCACCTTGTAGACGAACGGCGTGCTGGCGCTGCCCACGATCAGCACTCCGCCTGGCGCCACGGTCAAACTTTCGGGCTGTGATTTTTCGTCGGCGATAAGAATGTCAGCGGCGGACGCAGCTTGCGCAAAACCCGCCACTAGAGCAACACAAACGGCCAGCCCGCGCGCGTTCGAAATAGGCATCGACAATTTCCTCAAAGTTAGTTTATCCGAACAGCGTCATCTTGGAACGACGAGGGTCAGTGTTAGCTGTAGACTAGATGCTGGCAGAGCGTTTCCATGTTCGAAAGGAATTTGTTATGACAGCACCCTACATCAACGGTCAGACGATCGAAGCGGACCCGGCGGCCATGGTGCCGGTTACGAACCCGGCCAACGGTAAGGCATTCTCGAAGGTCTTCATGGCGCGTCCGGAACACATGACGCGGGCCATCGATGCTGCATACGCGGTGAAGGATGTTTGGGGCAACACCCTGCCCTCGGAACGCGAACTTATCCTGATCCGGGCGGCGGATGTTCTCGAATCGATGCGCGACGAGGTTGTCGACCTGTTGATTGACGAGGCCGGATCGACTTTCGGAAAGGCGCAAATGGAGGTGTCGGTTGTCACCGGAATTCTGCGATCAGCGGCCGGCGAATGCCGCCGCATTATGGGACAAACAATTCCATGCGATGTTCCCGGGCCGAATCTCGATGGCCATCCGCCGTCCTCTGGGAGTTGTCGGCGGCATCGCTCCTTTCAATTTTCCTTTGATCCTGGCGACGAAGAAGGTAGCCTTGGCTTTGGCCGCCGGCAACACCTTCGTGCTGAAACCGTCCGAAGAAACATCCCTTGTCGGACTCAAGATCGCTGAAATCTTCGACAAGGCCGGGTTGCCCCCCGGAGTTCTCAATGTCGTTACCGGGGACGGACCAACCCTGGGCGAAGCTCTCTACAGCGACCCTCGCGTGAAAGCGATCCTGTTCACCGGTTCCACTGCGGTGGGACGGCACATTGGCATTGAGTGCGCCCGCCGCGGAAAGAAGTTCGATCTGGAAATGGGCGGGAAAAGTCCTCTGTTGGTGATGAAGGACGCCAATCTGAAGTACGCCGTGGACACGGCCTGCTTCGGCTTGTTCATCCATCAGGGCCAGATCTGCATGGCGGGATCGCGCTGATCGTCGAAGAACCCGTTTACGATGCATTTCTGGATCTCTTTGTCGAGAAAGTGAAGACGCTCAAAGTGGGCGATCCGCGCGATCCGCACACGGTGATCGGTCCGCTGATCCGCGCCTCGCAATGTCCCTTCATCGCGGAACGGATCGAATCCTCCAAAGCGAGCGGCGCTCGAGTTCTCTGCGGCGGGACGTACGAAGGAAACTACTTCCAGCCCACCGTGATTGCCGACGTGACGTCATCAATGCCGGTCTTCCAGGAAGAGCTTTTTGGGCCAGTCGCCAGCGTCATCAAGGCCAAGGATGCCAACGATGCCATCCATCTCGCGAATAGCACGCGCTACGGATTAACTTCAGCGGTAATTACCAACGACCTGCAGCTTCGCGATGCGATGCGCGTTGGAATTGGAATCCGGTTCCGTCCACATCAATGGTTCCACGGTTCACGATGAGCCTCACGGTCCCTTCAGCGGCATGAAGGATTCCGGCATGGGGCGTGAAGGCGGCCAGTGGTCCATGGACGATCTTACCCAGCTAAAGTGGGTGACGATCCAGCAGGGCGAGGCGCACTATCCGTTCTAAACATCCTGTAAGGATCTCTTGAGCGCATCGACCCTGACCGTCGCCGTCCTGGCCACCATGAACACCAAGAGCCGGGAAGCGCGCTTCGTCGGTGAAGTGCTCGCGCGTGTTGGCGTAAGGCCGTGGATTGTCGACGTCTCAATGAAGTCGCATAATCTGTCCGGCGCCGACGTCACTGGCGCGCAGGTAGCTGAGGCCGCTGGTACGTCCTGGCCGGAGCTCAACGAGCGCTCCCGCCATGAAGCGGCAGCCGTGATGGCCGAAGGCGGCAGACGGATTCTGCTTGATAAAGTCGCCACGGGCGAGGTTGCGGGTGCGATTGGACTCGGCGGCGCAAACGGCACCGATCTTGTGTGCTCGATCCTGCGGGCGTTGCCTTATCTTGTACCCAAGGTCATGGTCAGCGCCGTCGCTGGGACGGCTGCCGTGCAGTGGTGGGTTGCCGAGAGTGACATCTGTATGTACCCCTCCATCGGAGACATCTCACTCAACCGTCTCACCATGGCCGTCATGGAAAATGCCGCGTGTGCGGTGGCGATCGCCGCCAAGAACTGGTCGGCGCGCCGGGAATCAAAGAAGCCCCGAGCGCCTCTGCTCGCGGTCTCCTCGTTCGGCGGCACGGCGGCCTGTGTCGATCATGTGAGCCAGAGGCTCGAAGCCCTGGGCTACGAAGTGATTTTGTTTCATGCCTCGGGTATTGGAGGCAAATCGCTGGAGCGGCTTGCGTCCTCGGGCGAGCTTGCCGGCGTCATCGACATCACGACCCACGAACTCACCGATCTCGTGGTTAACGGCGTATATTCCGCCGGGGATGCACGATTGACAGGTGCGGGGGCGGCAGGTCTGCCGCAAGTGATCGTTCCTGGAGCTATTGACCATGCAAATTTTTGGGTGGGCCAGGTACCGGAGCGCTACCAGGACCGTGAATTCTTCCGATACAACGCGCAGAATCTTCTTCTGCGGACCAACGCCGAGGAGTTTGGGAAGATCGGCGACACCATGGGAGAGCGGTTGAAAGCTGCTCTAGGACCGGTACGCGTGCTGATCCCGCTGGAAGGCTTCAGCGAGCATAGTAAGCGCCGCGCTCAGGATCTTGCCGGCAACGACAACGGTCCATGGCGGCGACCCGAGGAGTACCAGGTTTTCACGCAGGCACTCAAAACCCACCTCGACGGTGCTCTAATAAAGGAACTCCCACTGCACATCAACGACGCCGCGTTCGCCGATGCCTGCGTGGATGCATTTGTCGAAATCACCAGCGACTGCCCACCAAGATGATTCCCGGCAACGCACATCGCCTCGATATTCCGGTTGTCCATTACGACACCGATGTTCTCATCGTTGGCGGCGGGGCGGCTGGCACCATGGCCGCGTTTGAATGCGCGGAAGCTGGCGTTCCGGTCATCCAGGTGACCAAGGGGCGTGCCACCAGCGGCGCTACGACAGTTGCGCGTGGCGGTTTCGCAGCCGCGGTAGGCAAGGATGACAGCCCCGAGCTCCATCTCCAAGACATCCTGAAATACGGCGGCGAACTGATCGATCCTGCGCTTGCGCGAGTCTGGGTATACGACATCGTCGAGGTGGTTCGCGATCTCGAGTCTTGGGGCGCGGAGTTCATCCGCGGCGCGGACGGTGCGCTCGACCTCAAGATGTTTCCGAGCCACTCGCGTCCGCGCGCCGTCCATCACTACGACACCACCGGCAACATGCTGACCAAGGTGCTGTCGAAGAAATTGCGCGCCGATGCCCGCATCGACAAGCACTCGATCACAGCCATCGTCGATCTCATCAAGCGCGACGGCCGCGTCGTCGGCGCGTGGGGCGTCGACTATCAGAATGGTGCGCTCGTCATATACCGCTCGCAACAGACCATTGTGTGCACCGGCGGCGGCAGCGGACTCTTCTATGTCAACGACAACCCGCCACAGGTGACGGGTGACGGCTACGTGCTCGGTTTCCGCGCCGGCGTGCCGTTGCTCGGCATCGAGATGATTGACTTCCAGGCAATGTGCTGCTCACCGCGCGAATTGTTCGGCTTCGCGCCGCACCCTACCGGCTTCATCAACGCGGGCGCCGTGTTCCGCAATCAGGAAGGCGAGGAGTTCCTCAAGCGCTATTTCCCCGAGACTGCGGAAGCATCCACTCGCTCCGAGGTAATCCTCGCCATGGCCCAAGAAATCCATGCTGGCCGCGCCACGCCGACCGGCGGTATCTTCATGGACGCAACCAAGGTGCCGATCGATGTCATCCAAAAGATGATTCCGTACGTTTACAAAACCTGCCTGCACAAGGGCATCGACATCACGAAGATCCCGCTGGAAGTGGCGCCAGGCAGCCACACCTGGCTTGGTGGACTCAAGATCGACGTCGACGGCAAGACCCCGGTGGATGGTCTATTCGCGGCAGGCGAGACAGCGGGCGGCATTCACGGCGGCAACCGCATTGGCGGTTCGGCATTGTCCAGTTCGCTGGTCTTCGGACGCCGCGCCGGTCGACGGGCCGCGGCACTGGTCAAGGAGGCGAGAGTCGATTTGCCGGAACTTACAGAACGGGCCATCGCGCCAGCGGATCGCGACTGGCTCGCCGGCTTGCTCCGCCGCGAGGATGGTCCGCTGCAATCCGACGTGCGCACGTCGTGCCGGATGCTCGCGCATAATAAGCTCGGCCCCATTCGCGATGAAAAGACACTCCAAGAGGCACTCGCGGAATACGAGCGCATCGAGTGCCAGGACGTGCCCACGATGCGCCTTGACGAAGGGGCCCGTACGTCCGACAAGGTGCGCGGCTATGAGCTGGAAAGCGCGCTTTCTGTCCGCAATCTCGCCTTGCTCGGGCGTATCGTTGCAACCGCGGCGCTACGCCGCACCGAAAGCCGCGGAGCCCATTTCCGGCTGGATTATCCGGAAACCAACGACGGCTTTGGCGCGTAGTTACGCGACTTCAATCGGGCGCCGATGGCAAAATTGAATTCCATAAGGACCCGGTGACTTGAGGAGTTTGGCATGGCAGATTGGGAAGAACGAGCGAGGGAACTCCGCGAGGCTCAGAGCAAAGCCGAGGAGTTGTTCGTTGAAATCGAAAGGCGAGGTCTCATCCGCCCTGAAATAACCGAGAGCGGGCTCAATGATGAAATATATGCTCTGGCCGAGGAGATGTACAGAATTACAACCTATTGGCATAAACGAATTGTTCGTGCAGGCCGCAATACCCTGCTGCCCTACGCGGAGAACCCGCCGGACCTGACGATCGGAACAGACGATATTCTATTTCTCGACCTTGGACCCGTCTTCGAGAAGTGGGAGGCCGATTTTGGCCGGACATTCGTTCTCGGTTCCGATCCGCTGAAACACAAGCTGCGAAATGACGTAGGTCGAGCGTTCGCCGACGGGAAGAAATATTTCAACGAAAACCAAGACATCACCAGCTGCGAACTTTACAGTTACGCCAGATTGCTGGCGGAACAATACGGATGGGAGTTTGGCGGCTCCATTGCCGGGCATCTGATCGGACAGTTTCCGCATGAAAGAATCGCCGGAGATAAAGTGACGCTGTACGTGCACCCGGAAAGCAATCTGCGGATGCGTTCGTTAGACGAACAGGGTCAGAAGCGGCATTGGATTCTGGAGATTCACTTCGTGGACAAGGAGCGTCAGATCGGGGGCTTCTACGAAGAACTGCTCACGGTAGGCTAGCACGCGTCGTCCATCGGCTCGCAAGAGCAGCTTCCGAGCTCAAACTCTTACAGCGGTTGCCGATACGGGAAGAGCATGGCTGCCGAGGTGTCCGAAAACCGTTCGCAACGGAGCATGGCAGCGACCGACTGTCTGACCGCGAAAGTATTGGTCCTGGACGACGATGCGAGCTTTCGGGCATTGGCGCGCGCGATCCTGGAACCGGCCGGTTTTGAGGTGATCGAATCGAGAGATGTCCGCGAGTGCCTGCGGCGGCTGCGCGAACAGGCTATCGACGCGGTAATTCTGGACGTGGTCATGCCGGAACGCGATGGTTTCGAAGCGTTGCGGGAACTGAAGGAACTGTTCCAAGAAACCCGGATTGTGGCCGTTTCCGGCGCCCCGCTATCCAAACTCTACTTGGCGATGTCAGCCCATTTGGGCGCCGATGCATCGCTAGAAAAGTCGAAGATCGGCGCACTGGGCCGGCTATTGCACGTGGTCCTGGATCGTTAGCGATGCGACTCCACTAAGAAAAGCAAGAAGCAGAGGAGGATTCTACCGATACGTACACCAAGAAAGTCTGGGCAGGAGAAGGAATGCATCAAGTTTGGGAACGTGAGCCGTCTGAGAGACGCGTCTCTGACGCGAGGCGCAAGCGTTGATCGCCGCAATCATTTCCGCAGACGCTGGACTGCGGGCCCGGCTCGAGACTGTGCTCAAAGCGACGGTGAACGTCGATTCGGTGTTGATGATTCCGGAGTATCCCGACGCCTCCAGTATTCGTTCTTTGGAAGCTACCGAGGAACAATTGGTGGCGTTCATCGATTTTCGTCGTTCCGACCGCGCGCTCGCTCTGGCCGGCGAGCTCCATCGTTCCTGCCCATCGGTGGGCTCAGTCGCTCTCAATGTCGGATCCAGCCAAACCGATCTGATCGCGATCGTTCGCGCCGGTATCTGCGAGGTTCTTCCCCAGCCCTTTTCGGATCAGGATGTTGGGGCGGCCGTCATCAATGTGAGCGGGAAACTGACAGAGTCCAATGGGTCGGCTGCTCAGGGGATTGTCTACGCTTTTCTGCCCGCCAAGCCCGGGGCAGGAGCGTCCAGCCTGGCAGTGTATTCGGCCCTGGCATGCGCTCGTCGGGCTAATTGTCGTCCGTTGCTGCTCGATTTCGATATTCGTCTCGGGACAAGCTCTTTCGTCCTGAAACTGGACTCCAAGAATTCGATCATGGACGCCTTCGAGAACGCCTTCCGTATGGATGAGACCCTGTGGGAGCAACTCATCTCACAGCGGGAAAAGCTCGATATCCTGGGCTCCGCTCCCACCGAGTTCGGGGTACGGGTGCCGGCTGAGAGTTTCCGGTCCGTCCTGAAGTGGGCGCGCTCCCGATATACCTCCGTGGTGGTGGATCTTGCCGGAACCATGGAGGATTTTGAAATAGCCACTCTGCAACAGGCAGGTACAGTCTTTCTGGTGTGCGGCCCCGATCTCACTAGCCTTCATATGGCGCGCCGGAGGATGGAGGGCCTACGCTCGCTGCAACTCCAGGACCGCGTCTGTTTAGTGATGAACCGGGTGGACAAGCGGACCGGGTTGTCGATGCGCGACATCGAGAGCGTGCTGGGCATGCCGATTCAAATCACCGTCCCGGCCGATGAATCCAGCATTGCCGAAGCCGTTCAAGGCGGCACCGGCGTCAATCCGAAATGCGCACTCGGCGTCCAGGTCGAACTCATCGCCCACAAGATGGCCGGGAAAGCTCCGAACGGCCCGAACCCGGGCGCGCCTCGTCCGAAGAAACAATTCATCGAGTATTTCTCGATCCCTCAGAGCAAAGGCCTGGATCCCTGGCGGCTGTAGCGAACATGGAGCATCGCAATGAATAGCAAGAACGTTAAAGGCCTTCTGGAAGTGCTCGATGGCGATACCCGCAACGCCATGCATTCGATCCTGGGATTCCTTGAACTCATCAGCGAGGGAAAGCTCGATCCGGCGCAACGCGAGTTTGTCGGAGCCTGCCGCGCCGTGGCCGACGGGCATTGCCGCGGAATAGAGGACGTGCGCCTGGTCCTCGGTTTCATTCCCGAGGAGAAACAGGCCATGGCCGATTTCGCTCCCGGGGACCTGCTGCGAGGTGTCGCCGAAGTCATTGGGGTAATGGCCAGGCAAAGTGGCCTCGAACTTCTTTCGAAGATCACGAGCGGTGTCCCCGAGCTGGTATCGGCCGACGCCGGCCGTATCGGGCAGGCTGTGCTTCGGGTGGGGGAAGGCGTGGTGCGCACATTGGATGGCGGTGACGTTCACCTGAATCTTGGGGCACTCGCCTCGCCGCATGGATTCAATCTCACATTTGAAATCTTCGCGCCGGGGAGTATCCTGCCTCCGGCTCTGGTGCGATCCCTCGAACAGGACGAGTGCGAATTCGACGCTACTGTGTCGGGCAGCGACGCCCTCGCGATGGCCGCCGCGCGCAGGCTCGCAACAGCTTTTGCAGGCCGTTTGGACGTCTCGGCCGATGCTTCCACTGGAACCCGGATCGTGCTCACCATCCCCGTGAGGGAGCCCTCGGGAGCCAGGCAGCCTTCCCCCAACCCGGCCCCGTGTTCACCCGGGGCTGAACAAGCGCTCCGAATTCTAGTGGCGGAGGACTCAGAAGCCAGCTTCCAATTGTTCCAAGCATATTTGCGGGGGCAGCCCCATTCGGTGGCGCGCGCGACCAACGGTGTAGAGGCAGTGGAGCTGGCTGCCAGCGGAGCTTTCGATCTTCTCTTCATGGACATTTCCATGCCGGTGATGGATGGTTACGCCGCCACCAGGCGAATCCGCGAGTTGGAAACGGGCAAGGATCGTCCGCGACTGCCAATCGTCGTTCTGTCGGCCCAAGACCTGCGGGCGCAACGCCGTAAAGGCGCGCTGGTGGGCTGTTCCGGACACTTGTCGAAGCCACTTCGTAAACATGAACTTCTGGAGGCAATCCGAGCCTACTCCGCCCTGGAATCTGCGACGACAGTCTCGCAAATCGGCACTGCGAGCGACTGAAGAAAATCAATGCCCGACCAAAATCTCCTGATTTTCCGCTCCAGCGGACTGGACTGCGCGTTTCCGCTCGAGGCGGTGCGGGAAATCGTACCCATGGCCACGCTGTCCACTCCCCCGGGCCTGCCTTCGGGACTGGCGGGGTTCCTGGATCTGAGAGGAACCGCTGTTCCGATTGTTCGTCTGGATCGGCTCTTCGATCTTGCCGAGCAGCAGCCGGGCCTGCATACCCCAATGATCGTTTTGCGCGGGATCGTCTTGCGTGGATTTGGCCCGATCGGCATTCTGGTGGGCTCGGTTCGCGGCATTGTGAAGGCGCCCGCCGCGCGGCTTTTGGATCTTCCTTTGGATGGCACCTTCCGGGGTTGCGCGACGGCGGTACTCCAAATCGACGGCGAGCCAATTCATCTGCTTTCACCGGCCGCGCTACTAGAGGCCAACGAAGATCGTTTGCTGGCCGATTATGGCGCCATGTCGCGGGCGCGTTTACTCCACTTGGAGGAGCATCGGGAGGAGCGGAAATTGATTCTTGTATCCCAAGACCCGTGTTATAGCAGGCTGAAAGAGCATCTGATCGCGATCACCGGCCTGGCGTTTTATGCGGACCGGGACGAACGGCTGACCGAGCTGATCGCCGAGCAGACTGTCCGCTCTGGGATTGCGCGATTGTCTGTCCTACGCCGAGTTCTTGGCCGACCAGGAGCAGGGACGCGCCGAGATGGACGTTCTGATTGCGCGGCTCACAATCGGGGAAACCTATTTTTTCCGCGACGAGGCGCAATTCGACGCGATTCGCAACATTATTCTTCCGGACATCCTGGAGCGCAACACAGTCCTCAAAGCGAGTTACGAATCTGGAGCGCCGGCTGCGCCACCGGCGCCGAGCCTTACTCGCTCGCGATTTTGCTGGCGCGTGACTTTGCGGATCGGATTGCCGGCTGGCAGATCGGCATCGATGCCACCGACTTGAATCGGGGCTATTTAGCCCAGGCGGCCGAGGGCAAATTCCGCGCATGGGCCTTTCGCTCCACCTCCGATGAGGTGAAGCGCGAGTGCTTTTCCAAAGAGGGTCTCATCTGGACCATTCATCCCCGCTATAAGCAGTGGATTTCATTTCACCATATGAATCTGGTGGATAGCGAATTCCCCACGCCCTGGCCCGCCGGCACTCTCTTCGATCTGATTCTATGCCGCAACGTCATGATTTACTTCACGCCGGAAGTGAATCGCCGCTTGATCGGACAACTTCACAACTCTCTAGGGGATGACGGCTGGCTGGTGGTGGGCGCGGCCGAGCATGGTCTGGACGGCTACCAGGCCTTCCGCACTTCGGATGTCACCAATGCCAGGATTTATCAAAAATTGCCCGCTCCGCTGAGCAGCGCTGGAAGCGAGCTCCGGAAGCGGCCGACCGAGTCTACGGCTCGCGGTGCCGCCATTCACCGCCGATCTCGGCTCGCCGAGCCGGTAGCCGAGCAGGGCCGGGCCGATCTGGAAGGCCTGCGCCAACTCGCCGATCGGGGCGATTGGCACGGCGCGGCTGAGTATGGGCAAACGCTCCTGAGTCGAGACGGATTGAATCCCCAGGTCCATTTCTATCAGGCGCTGATTTTCGAGAACCTGGGACAGGCCGACGAGGCCCAGCGATGGTTGCGGCAGGCCATCTATCTCGATCGGAATTTTGCGCTGGCGCACTATCATCTCGGTCTGGCTCTGGAGCGCGACCGGCAAATGCCGGCGGCGGCGCGATCTTTCGGCAATGTCCTGAAAGTCCTGGCGGGCATCGCCGGATGACGCAATCGTCACGGCCGGCTCAGGAGTAACTGCGACGGGGTTGAAGGAACTGGCAAGAACGCATCTGGAACAAATCGAGCGTGGCATGAGAGCGGAAATGGAACAGGGGCGGATGGAGGCGGTGTGGCGCGAGCGGGCCCACCGGCTGTCGCAGCGTCCCGTTGCCGCCGAAGCCGGACAAGACTTCAGGCCCGTACATGGTTCTGGGGATCGGGGCGGAGCGCTATGCCGTCGAGCTTCGGGACGTGGAAGAGGTTTTGCCGCCGGTCCGCGCCACGCCGGTTCCCGGAGCGGCGGCCGTGTTTGCGGGAGTAATCAACGTGCATGGCGAGATTCGGCCGGTGATGGATTTGAGGCGTTTGCTGGGTATGGATGCGGTCCGCCAGTGGCGATCGGCCGCGAGTGATCGTCCTGTGCAAAGAGGGACGCCAGATGGGCCTGCAGATAGACAGCGTGGAGCAAATCCGCTGGATCGGTTCCCGGGACCTGCGAATCGGACGGGAATTCGGGCCGATCCCGACATATCACGGGATCAACGAAAGACCTTTTGATGCTGATCAATACCGAAGCGCTCTTTGCGGAGTTACAGATAGGAGTTGCAACTTGAAACTGACCGTCGGAAAAAAGATTCTTCTGGGCTACGGCTTGGCGATGCTGTTCATGGCCTTGACCGGAATCGCAGGGTACCAGGGAACGCAACGCCTGCTCGATGCCAACTACTGGGTGCGGCACACCTATCAGGTGATCGGCGAGGCCAAGAACATCCGTGCGCGAGCTGCTCCAGTTCGAAAGCTCGCGCCGGGGATACCTGATCACCGGCGATGCCACGTACCTGGAATCGAGCGCGGGCCTTACTGGCGCGCCTGGCCGAGAGCCAGAAGCTGATTCGATGGCTTACCGTCGACAATCCCCGTCAACAGAGCAGGCTGGCGGTTCTCGGATCCGCTGATCGACCGCCGGCTGGGCGACATGATGCGAATCTCGAACATTCGCAAAGAGAAGGGCTTTGCGGTGGCCGTCGTGGCGGGGCAGCAAGTCCACAGCGAAAGCCCGCACCGCTGAGATCGTGAATTTGCTGGCGGAGGTGGAGAATGAAGAACGAAGTCTTCTGGATGGGCGGGAACAAAGGGCCCAGCTGCGACGCTCAGAGCAGCAATCGGATCATCCTATTCGGAAGTCTGCTGGGTTTTGCATTGGCGGCCTGTGTGGGGTTCGCGACGCACCGTTCCATCACCCGGCCGTTAGGCGAATTCCAGCAATTCGTGACTGCCGTCGGAGAAGGGGATTTGACCCAGAAATCGGCCCGCGAGGGCGATGACGAGCTGGGGAAACTCGCTCGCGGTCTCAATCAAATGGTGCTCCGGCTGAGGAGCATGGCCACCAGACGCGCGCCGCCACCGAAAATCTCAACTCCACCACGGTGCGAGATTCTGGCTTCCGCCAAGCAACAGGCGGCGCTCACCGGAGAGCAACTGGCGGCTTACCAGGAGACCAATGCCACCATGCAGCAAGTCAGCCAGTCCTGTCTCCAGATCAGCCGAAAAAGCCAAGCAGGTCACCGCCACCGCGGAGGCCGTCAGTATCGCCAACACCTCCAGCGTGGATGCGGTCCAGAAGGCCAACCAGAGCGTGGAAGCCATTCACGAGCAAGCCGAGGCGGTGGCCCAGAACATTGTGGCGTTGAGCGAAAAGACCCAAATGGTGGGAGACATTCTGGCCACCGTGAACGATATCGCGGAACAATCCCACCTGCTGGCCTTGAACGCCGCTATTGAAGCCGCCGCCGCCGGGGAGCATGGCAGAAGCTTTTCGGTGGTGGCCGGCGAAATCAAGAATCTGGCCGACCAGTCCAAGGCGGCTACGGTCCAGGTGAAGACCATCCTGGGAGACATCCAAAAGGAAATCAACACCTCGGTCATGCTTACCGAGGAAGCCGTCAAGCGAGTGGATCTGGGCAGGCACCAGGCGGATATGGCGGCATCGGCAATTCGCAGCATGACCGCCAATATCGACCAGAGCGTGCAGGCGTTTCAGCAGATCGTGGCCGGCACCAACCAGCAGCAAATCGGTTTTGACAACGTCATGCGAGCGCTGAAAGACATGAGCCGGGCCAACGAACAGACCGCCACCGGCACCCGGCAGACGGAAAGCGCGGCGGCCAATCTCACCGACATCGGCATGCAACTTCGAACCGTGACGGAGGGATACCGGCTTTGACCGACATCGGCCAAAAGCTGGCGGCTATTTTTCAGGGCGAGCATGCCGAGCACCTGGCGCATATCCGCTCGATCCTGGCGTTGCTCGAAAACGTCGCGGTAGCGCAAGGGCCGAACCGAGCTGGATGAGGCATTCCGCCGCGCGCACAGTTTGAAGGGCGCGGCGCGGGCCGTGGATCTGGATGCGGTGGAGGGGCTGGCGTCGGGGCTCGAAACTTTGTTCTCGCGGGTGCGCGAGGGACCTTGCCGCTGGATCAGCGGGCCGCCCGCGTGATCCATCAGGTGCTGGACGCCAGCGAGGATTGCATGGCGGCGTTTCGGCGAAGACCGGATTCCGGATGAACCGGCGGCGGCGCTGCGGGCGATTGCAGGCTTGCTGGGAATCCAGCAGCCGCGGGCGGAACGAGCTGGCGAGCGGCCCAAGCCAAGGCCACGAGCCCGAGCGGCCGGCTCCAGCGGCGGTCTTGCAGCCGGTGGAAATGGTCCGGTTGCCGGCCGAGAATCTGGATCGGCTGGTGCGTTCGACGGGCCAGATTCTGAGCGAGAGTCTGCGGCAAGTCGAAGTCAGCGGAGAACTGAACGCATTGGATGATCAGATCGCTGAAATGTCGGCGGAAAGCGTTCGGTTTCGCAAGGCGGCGAGCGCGCCCCTGTGGCGCGTTGGCGAGCTCAGCCGGAGTTCTCGTCGGTGATCCGGTATATAGGATTCGTCGAACAAAAGGTCCGCTCGCTGGCCGCCCAGTCGAGGACCACGCGTTTGCTGCAACAACGCAGCGACTGGAATACGCGGCGTTCGGCGGAACAACTGCAGCGCGACGTGTGGAGCGCTCGCATGGCCCCGGCGGAAGACTTATTTGAAGGCTTTCGAAGGATGGTGCGCGACTTGGCGCGGCGAGGAGAACAAGGAAATCGACTTCCGGCTCAGCGGGTCCGGTGTGCGCGCGGATCGGATCGTCCTCCAGGCCCTGAAGGATCCGGTGATGCACCTGCTGCGCAACGCCATCAGCCATGGAATTGAGACGCCCGGCGAGCGCGCCAGCAAAGGAAAATCGCCGGTGGGTTCACTGATTCTGCGTCTGGACTCTCAACGGGGACGCCTGATCGTGGAAGTGGAAGACGACGGCCGGGGAGTAGATCTGAAGCAGGTGGACCAGCGTGCTCTCCGAGGCCGAGCCGGGGCGCACTCCGCCGATGAGTTGGCGCGAGCCATCTTTCGGCCGGGCTTTTCCACTTCTGCCACCGTCAACCACCTGTCGGGGCGGGGCATGGGACTCTCGGTAGTTTACGAAACCGTGCATCGTCTGCAGGGAGACGTAAACTTGAGGCCCAAGGAAAGTCCGGGCGCGTCCTTTCTGTTGTCCGTTCCGTTGTCGGTATCCACCAGCCATTTGCTGCTGCTTTCGGCGGCGGGACAAACCTTCGGAATCCCCACGCACGGAATTGAGCGGCTGTACCGCATCCGTCTGGAGCGGGTGGAGACGCTGGAAGGAAAACCGGTGGTGAATCTGGAGGGGCAAGCGGTCCCATTGTACGGATTGGCGCATTTGCTGCAAATCGGGGACGCGCTCCCGGCCTTGCCGCGGAGACATGCTGCCGGTGATGGTGTTGAAATCGGGGGCCCGGCGTTTCGCTGTGTGGGTGGACGAGTTCCTGACGGAGCGAGACGCTCTGATTCAGGAACTGGGAATGCCTTGCCCGGCCAGCGGCAACATTTCCGGCGGCGCGCTCCTGCGGGAAGGGACGGTGTTCGTGGTCTTGAACCCGGCCGGTTTGGTCGCCAGTTGCACGCCGGACGTCCGCCGCTCCGGTGCCCGCGCAGAGCGCAAGCGCAGGCGCCGGCGATTGCTCCCGGCATTCTGGTGGTGGACGACTCCATCACGTCCCGATCGCTCGAGAGAAGCATCCTCGAAGCGCACGGCTACCGCGTTCGCGTGGCGGTGGACGGCCTGGAAGCTCTGGAATTGCTGCGCGCCGAAAAAGCCGACCTGATCATCACCGACATTCAGATGCCGCGCATGGACGGGTTCGGACTGGTGGAAGCGCTGAAGGCGGACCCCGGGCTGAAGGGGATTCCGGTGATTATCGTCAGCTCGCTCGAGCAGCGCCGAGGATCAGGAACGGGGTCTGCTGCTCGGAGCGGACGCCTACGTGGTGAAGCGTAAGTTCGATCAAACGGAATTGCTGGACGCGATCCGGCAAATGATTTGAAAAAGGACTATGAAAAAGATCCGGGTCATGATCGTCGAGGATTCGGCCGTGGTGAGCGCGCTGCTGGAATACAGCATCGGGCGCGACCCGCAGGCTGGAGGTCTGCGCGACGGCGGCCAGCGCCGAAGATGCGCTGGAGATGCTCGAACGGCTCTCGCCCGACGTGATTCGCGCATGGACATTCGGCTGCCCGGCATGGATGGCCTGGAGGCCACCCGGCGGATCATGTCGAGGAAGCCGGTCCCCATCGTGGTGGTCGCGGCCTCGCATGGAATCCGGAAAGTGGAACACCATCCCCATGGAGGCGCTGCGGGCGGGCGCCTTGACGGTTCTCGAAAAGCCCGCCGGGACCACCAACGCCGACTACCAGAGCGCTGGCCGAACGCTTGTGCACGCAGTTGGTCATCATGAGCCAGGTCAAGCTGGTTCGGCGGAACGGCGCGGCTGCGATGCCCGCCGGACGACTGCGTTCCACAGGCTGGGCGCGCGCATCCAGGCGCGTTCCAAGATGCTGGGAATCACCTGTTCCACCGGCGGGCCGCAGCGCGCTGGTGCAATTGCTGGGTGCGCTGGGACCGGCCTTCCCTTTGCCGATCCTGTTGGTCCAGCACATGACCGGCAGCTTCATGCAGGGCTTCGCGTCCTGGCTGGAAGAGCGTTTGCCCGTTTCCGAGTGACGATAGTGAATGACGGTTGCGATCCCGGTTGCCGGGACGGTGCACATGGCTCCGGCCGAGCGGCATCTGCGATTGGACGCCGGGCGGTTGCGGCTGGATGCTGGAGATCCAGTATCGTTTCAGCGTCCCTCGGGGACGGTGCTGTTTCAATCCATGGCGCGAGATCTGGGCGCCGATGCGCTGGGCGTACTGCTGACCGGCATGGGCGACGATGGCGCGTCGGGCCTGCTGGATATTCGCCGGGCCGGCGGATACACCATCGCCGAGGATGAGTCGACGGCGGTGGTATACGGAATGCCGGCGGCGGCGGTCCGAATGGAGCGCCGTGTGCGAGTCCCTGCCGCTGCCGGCGATTGCCGCCCGAGTCCTGGAGTTGGCGCCGGCCAAGCCAGACGGCTACGCGGGCGCTGAGGTGCATTGATGGAACGCGCTTTCCGCATCGTGGTGGTAGAAGACTCGGAGACCCAAGCCTTCAAGTTGCGCCTGCTCCTGGAAGAGCAAGGCTGGGAGGTCTCCATCGCCGGAGCGGCCGAGGCGGCGCTGGCCGCGCTGGGCGATCCTCTTCCCGACCTGATCCTGGTCGACTACAATTTGCCGGGAATGCGCGGGCGACGAATTCTGCCGGCGCATTCGAATGAACTTGAACACGCGCGGCATACCGCTTCTGATGATGACCTCTTCGGCCCCGGAGACAGCGGAGATACAAAGCCTGGATAGCGGCGCGGACGGTTACGTTTCCAAGTCCGAGAATTCTGAAATCCTGCTTCTGCGCATCCGCGCGCTATTGCGGAAGGCGCCGGCGCAAGCCGGCGATTCTGAATCCCCAGAATTCCACCTTCCGCAGCGCCCGCATATTGGCCATCGACGACAGTCCTACGTACCTCACCTTCCTCTGCGACGAACTGCGAAATCTGGATTATGAGGTGGAATGCGTGAACAGCGGGCCGGAGGGGCTGGCCCGGCTTGAGACCGAGACTTTCGATTGCGTTCTAGTGGACCTGGTGATGGATGACATGGACGGAATCGAAGTGTGCCGGCGGATAACCGCGATGCGATCCACTCTGAAAAGCGCCCCGGCCATCATCATTCTCACTGCCAGCGCACAATGAGGGAGACCTGAATCGGGGCTTGGAAGCCGGCGCCGATGATTTCGTGGGCAAATCCAGCGACTTGGACGTCTTGCGGGCCCGTATCCAGGCCCTGATGCGCCGCAGGTCCTTTCAGGAGGAGAACAGCCGCGATCGTCGAGGAGCTCAAGGCCAGAGAATTGGAGATGCTAAACGCCCGCGCCGGGCGCGAAATAGCCGAGGCGCGCGCCGCCATGGCCGAAAAGCTGGTGCAGGCTAATCATGATCTGAAAGAAGCCAACCAGAAGCTCAAGGAAACTCAGAGCCCAGTTGGTCCAGAACGAAAAGATGGCTTCGCTGGGGCAACTGGTCGCCGGAATCGCTCACGAAATCAACAATCCTCTGGCCTTCGTGATGAACAACCTGTTCATCGTCGAGAGCGGGCATGGATGGCCTGGGTCCGGAGCTGGAGCCGCACCTGGCGGAGCCTTCTCTCAACAAACTTCGCAAAGTGCGGGCCCGCCTGGGAGAGATGAAAGAAGGCCTCGGACCGCGTGAAGGAGCTGGTGCTCGATCTGCGGACGTTTTCGCGGCTGGATGAAGGAGAGTTCAAGACCGTCGACGTGGTGGAGACCATCGATGCGGTTCTGCTGTTGCTGAAGCACAAGATGAGCGGCCGCATCCTGGTGGAAAAACACTTGGTCGCCGGAGCGCCAGCTGTATTGCTACGCGGGCCGGCTCCATCAAGTCCTGATGAACTTGATTGCCAATGCGGTGGACGCCATTGCCGGAGAGGGCACCATTACCATCGCAACCAGCCAGAACTCCGAGTATTTCCTGATCTCCGTTCGCGACACCGGGGCGGGCATCCCCGAAGCAATCCGAAGCAAGATCTTCGATCCGTTCTTTACCACCAAGCCGGTCGGCCAGGGCACCGGCCTGGGTTTGGCGATCTCGTACGGAATCATGCAGGACCACGGCGGCTCCATCGAGGTTCAAAGCGAATTAGGCGTGGGTACGGAGTTTATCGTCAAAATTCCGTTAAATCTAGAATTGCTGAGGGAAAAATGAAGGAAAAGCTGCTGATCCTGGATGATGAATCGCTCATACTCAGGTCGCTGGAACATCTTTTGGAAGACGACTACGAGGTGTTTACCACCACCGACGCCGAGGCAGCACTGGGGCTGGCCCAGGAGCATGATATCGCGGTGGTACTGTGCGATGAGCGCATGCCCGGCGTAAGCGGCCACGAGTTTCTTGCGGCGGGTGAGAGAAGTTTCCAGGGCCACCCGCGTCATGATGTCCGGATATGCCGACATGAACGCCCTCACCGAGGCCGTGAATAGCGGTCAGATCTTCGCGTACGTCGCCAAGCCCTGGGAACCCCTCCAACTGATGGCCCAGATCGGCGCCGCCGTGAGTCAATTCAAACTGGTCCAGGAAATCGATCAAGAGCGGGGATTCTTGCGCGCACTGATGGAGAATATTCCGGACCTGATCTACTTTAAGGACTGCCAGTCCCGCTTTACCAGAGTCAACCAGGCGCACGCGCGAAATCTCGGAGCCAAGGACGCCGCGGAGTGTATCGGAAAGAGCAATGCGGACTATTTCACATCCGAAGACGCGCTCCGTTGGCGACGGCAGGAAGAGGAGATGGTAAGGTCCGGCCAACCCCAGATCGATCAAATCGAGCAGCTCCAGAACCCGCGCGGGGGCCCCGGCTGGTGGTCGACGACCAAGGTCCCGATGTTCGATCGGAGCGGGCATGTTTCCGGGATCGCCGGCATCTCCAGAAATATCACGGCCCTGAAGAACAACGCGGATCTGCTGCGGGAGGAGAGCGAGCGCAACCGCATGATCCTCGAGACCGCTAACGACGCGTTTATCGGCATGGACCCGGACGGCTCGATCACGGCTTGGAATCCCCAGGCCGAGTTGACCTTCGGATGGCCCCGGCGGAAATCATGGGACGCCGCTTGTGCGACACAGTGATTGCTCCCGCCTATCGGGCAGCCCAAGCGCAGGGTGTGGAACATTTCCTGACTTCCCTACAGGGTTCCGTTCTAAACGAAATGGTCGAGCTGGTAGCTTTGCATCGCGATGGACACCAGTTTCCAGTGGAAGCGACGGTTTGGCCGGTTCGAGTGGGTGGCGCCCTCAGCTTTAACGCGTTCGTGCGTGATATCAGCGAGCGCAAGCGTGCCGAGGAAGCTCGCAAGAAAGGGGCCTCGCTGGTCCAACTGCTTCAGCACGTGACGGTGGCCGCCAACCGGTCTTCTTCCATAGAACACACCGCCAAGACTTGCGTTGACCTGATTTGTTCGTACACCGGGTCGCCCGTGGGCCATGTTTACCTGAGGGCCAGCGGCTCGCCGGAGGAACCGTTTTCAGCTGGGATTTGGTATCTGGAGGACGCAGGCCGGTTTGCGGCTTTCCGCGAGATCAGCGATGGCTGGCCCTTCCTTTCCGGAGTTGGCTTGCCGGGCCGAGTTCTACTTTCGGGTGAACCAGAGTGGATCGTCGATTTAGCAGAAGAGGAATTCTTCCCGCGAGCTGACGTTGCCCTGTCGGCTGGACTTCGGTCGGGATTCGCTTTCCCGGTCGTCGTGAAAGAGAACATCGTCGGAATTCTGGAGTTCTTTTCCCTTAAGACGGTACCGGCTCGATGAGGAGCTGATGGCCATCCTGGGGCAAATTGGCTCACAGCTCAGCCAGGTGATCATACGCCAGCGCGCGGAGAACGATCTGCAGAGCGCCAAAGCGTCGGCGGAATCCGCGAATCAGGCCAAGAGCGAATTCCTGACCACCATGAGCCACGAAATGCGCACCCCGATGAATGCCATCCTCGGGATGGCCGACCTGCTGTCGGAGACTCCGCTGGGCGAGGAGCAGCGGGACTATGTTCATATCTTTCAAAAAGCCGGAGCGAGCCTTCTCGACCTGATCAACAATATTCTGGACCTTTCCAAAGTGGAATCCGGACACGTCGAATTGGAATCGACCGGCTTCGATTTAGGCGCGCTGCTCAAAAAAATTATCGAAATGATGCGTTCAAGGGCGCAGACTCGTGGTTTGCAGCTCAGCCTTGAGGTTCTACCGGGCGTTCCTCTGGGCTTGATCGGGGATCCGAATCGCCTGTGGCAGATTCTGATCAACCTGGTCGGAAACGCCCTGAAATTCACCGACCAGGGCTCCGTCACGTTGCACGTGGAACCAGACCCGACGGGGATCCAGGGTTGCCTGCGATTCAGAGTCGTCGACACTGGGATCGGCATCGCGCCGGAAAAAAAGGAAATGATTTTTGGCCGTTTCACCCAAGCCGACTCTTCCACCACGCGCAAGTACGGCGGAACCGGTCTCGGATTGGCCATCAGCAAGGGCTTGGTGGAGTTGATGGGTGGCAGGATCGGATGTACCAGTGAGGTCGGCCAGGGAAGCACGTTTATTGTTACTGTGCCGTTTGGCATCCGCAAGGAAATGGAAACAGCGGAGCCTGTCGAACCGGCCGCGATCGCATTGCCGCCGGCGGAATGTCCTTCACAAAAGACAGCCACTCGCATCCTGATTGTAGAAGATTCCGAATACAACGTCGCTGTGCTGAAAGCTTATCTGAAAGGCAACGGCTTCGAACTTGATTTCGCTGAGAACGGCCAGATCGCCGTTGACAAAGTGATCTCCGGTCGCCCCCACCTTGTCCTTATGGATCTGCAAATGCCCGTGATGGGCGGCCTGGAGGCCACTCGCGTCATTCGCCAATGGGAAGTGGCAACTCAGGCCCGCCCGATACCCATCCTTGCGTTAACGGCTCACGCCGCCGGAGACGGAGCGGGAAAGAGCCTGGAAGCGGGCTGTACAGAGCACCTCACGAAACCAATCAAGAAAACGACCCTCCTCGAGGCCATCGCGCGAAACATCAGCGGAAAGATCCGCATCACCCCCTCGGAGGGCCTTGAAGATTTGGTTCCGGGCTACCTGGCAAAAGTACGCAGCGACATGAAAGAAATTCTGGCGGCCGGCGATTCGAGAGATTGCCAACTTGCCCGCCGCGTGGGGCACCAGTTCAAAGGCGAGGGTGAAAGTTACGGCTTTCCCGAAATCACTCGGACTGGCGCGGCGGTGGAGTTGGCCGCCATAGCGGACGATGGAGCTGAAATTCGAAGCCAGATTTTGGCGCTGTCTACTTACCTCGACCGCGTGGAGATTGTCGTTTAGAACGTTGGCAAACACAGATCTTGCGACTCTGAGAAACTGTTGGAGATGACTGAGTCTCGCGAGGAAGGGCCGCCGTCAAGAATCGGCCCGAAGGTGGTGGTTGACCGCGGCCTGCCGTTTCACGAAAGCTTGGTCCACATGCTGTGGCATGCGGTGGAGGGCAGGCCTGATGGCGTGGCGGTGATCTATCAGGATCGGTCGATCACCTATAGGGATTTCGGCCGCGCAAGCAATGGGCTGGCGGCCCTGCTCGATTCGCTGGGGCTGGAACCCGGGCCAATCGTCATCATGATGCCGAACTCAATTGAGATGGACGTCGCGCTGATGGCGGGAATGAGCGTAGGCGCGCAGGTCGCGCCGGTCAACCCGTACTTTACCGTCGCGGAGGTCTGCAAAGTGCTCGGCGGCTTCGACGTCAAATCCATCGTCTGCGATCAGAGCACGCGCGACAAAGCGAGGGCTGTCGCGGAAAAGATCGCGGTCCCTCATGTCGTCACCGTCGGCGAAGGTGGCGAGTCCTTATCGCAATGGACTGCCGACACCCGCCTCGACGTGCGGCCGGCGAAGATGCCACAGGCCGGCGATCTTGCCTTATCCATTTTTACCGGCGGCTCTACGGGCATTCCGAAAGGCGTCGACCATACGCATCGCGGCCTGATGTGGGGCTTGATTCAGCATCTCAGTGTCTGGCCGATCGCCTTCGGCGAGGGTATTTTCCTGAATGTTGCGCCGATGTTTCATATCTGGGGGCTCACCTATGCGACCTGGGTGCCGATCTTCACCGCTGGAACCCTGGTCATGATGCCGAGGTACGATCCCGACGAGGTCGTGCGAGCACTGGCTGAATATCGTGTCAGCATCTTCGCTGGTGGGCCTGCGCCTATTTATATGGGGCTACTAAGGAGCCCGTTGTTCGATAAGGTTGATCTTTCGGCATTGAAATATTGTCCTTCGGGCGGTGCTCCCTGTCCCGAGGACCTGCATCGTGAATGGCTCAAACGCACAGGATGCCCACTGCTGGAGGGCTGGGGCATGTCCGAAGGCGCCCCGTTTTGTCTCAATCGCTACGACGGCCAGCGCAAGCTCTTGTCGGTGGGCAATCCGGTACCCGAGGCCGAGGTCGAGGTCGTCGATCTTGTAACTGGAACGCGTGTGTTGCCGATAGGGGAAGCCGGCGAGGTGCGAGTGCGTGGGCCGCAAATGATGATCGGGTATCACAATAACCCCGATGAGACAGCCTATGCACTCCGCGACGGCTACATGTATACCGGTGATATCGGTTATGTCGACGCGGACGGTTTCTTGTTTCTTGTCGACCGCAAGAAGCAGATGATTATCGTCGGCGGCTACAACGTCTATCCAAGGGAGATCGACGAGGTGCTGTTCAACCACCCGGCGATTCGCGAGGCAGCTACGGTTGGTAAGCCCGATGATCGCTTGGGCGAGGTCGTGGTCGCTTTTGTTGCGTTAAACGAAGGAGCCGATCTGGACAAGGATCGGTTCTTCGCCTACTGCAAGGAAAATCTCGTCAAGTACAAGCGACCGGTCGAAGTTACCTTCATCGACGCGTTGCCGCGTACCGGCACCAAAAAGATCGACCGCCTGGCTTTAAGGGCCATGGCGGTCGAAGGGAGCGACAACACGCAAGCGTAATGGATGCCCGGTGCTTGGCTTACCAGAGTATCTTCAAAGCCAACTGTACGTTGCGGGGAGCGCCAGGGCCGATGCCCGGCGCGCCGAAGCCGACGTCGTACGTCGACGCTATCGTTCCCAGATTGCTTCCGGAAAAGTTGTTGGCTATTAGATAATCTTGGCCGGTGCCATAGTTTACAAAATTGAAGAGGTTGTAGATCTCAACCCGAAACTGAGCTTTCACGCGCTCGGTGATCGCGAAGTTCTTAAACACGGAGAAATCGATCTGCTTAGTGCCTGGCCCGTAAAACTCATTGCGGCCCTGATTCGAATAGGTGCCTGGAGCCGGCGATGCGAACGCTGCCGGATTGAAGTAGTAATAGGTGCTAGCGGCTCGATCCGAAGCAGGAACATTCGCGAAGGGATTGCCAACCACCTCTGCGCGATCATTGAACTCGGCCGTGCCGCTGGAATCGTTGCCGGACAACACAGTAAACGGTTGGCCCGTGAAGAACGAGAACAGGGACGTGAACTGCCAGCCGCCTAAGAGCAGCTTGTGGCTACCCGGCTCAGGGGGTGTATAACTCAGGAACGTGGAAAACGACTGACGAATGTCGAAATCCGAATTGCCGTAATCGCACTCCAAGCAGTAGCTGTCCTGAGGAACGATATGGCGCGCATAGGACAGGTCGTCCAGGGAGTGCCCGTATGTGTAGGCGAGCTTGGTGGTGAAGCCGTGAAAATTGCTGGTGCGCAGCGACGCGATCAGGCTGTTGTAATTGCTGTTGCCCACGGATTGAAGTTCATCGATGGCGGCCAGGTTGGGAAACTGGCTGGCGTAGGGCCGCGACGAATTTACCTCTGGCGAACCGATCGGGATCTGATTGATATCCAACATGTCCGCCAAGTGGCGGCCCAAACTGCCCGAATATCCGACCTCGCCCACCACGTCCTTAGCCAATTGATACTGAACATTGAGGTGGGTATTCAGGCTATAGCCGTCCACGAAGTGCCGGCTAACGGAGAACGCGCCGAAAGGACCGGTCGCCGAATTTGTCGCAAAGATAGGAACGCCGGACTGCAGCGTAATGGGCGCTGGATTCGAGAGCGCCAAAACCGGCGCGGGTCCGCCGATGTTGTCGTTAATTCCGGACGCGGCGCCGTTTCCTGTGCCGCTGTCGCCGAGGATGGAGATGTTGGGGGCCACATAGAACATGCCCCACCCGCCGCGGATCACTAGCTTGCCGCCGGCCTTCGGTTGGTAGGCAAATCCGACAGCGCGGAGCAAAGTCATGCAGATCGCGGGGCCACAGCGTGTTGAGGCCGTGTGTGCCGACGTACGTGATGCCGCCGTCGGCGGCAATGAAGGTCGAAATCAAATCTTTCGGATTGGTGATCGGGCTCTGGTACATCCAGTTCAAGCCATAATTTAGGGTCAGCTTCGAAGTGACCTTCCAGGAGTCCTGACCGAAAAAAGAACCTCCCGGGAGGTTGTAAATTCGCTGCTGGTTGCCGTAGGTGATGCTGGCGTGACGATCAGCATTGAGGCGGCCGGAGAGGAAATCCGAGAGTGCGTTCAGCGATGCCGGTTGGGACAGCTGGGGAACCCCCAGGTGTTGGTCGGATTTGCCGCGGCAAGCGGCCCCTGCGTGCCATCGAAGGTGAACGCGCCGGGCGCGTCCGGCGTCATAAAACACGTCCAGGCGTGCATAGCGGTACTCACCGCCGAAACGGATCTCGTGGGAGCCTGTGGTGTAGGTGAAGGTCTGATCGATGTGGCCGGTGGTGTCGATGCGTCCGAGCGGCGGCGTCAGGCCGATTGCGTCAAATCCCGAGATGGTGATGTTCGGGGAGCCAAAATCCGTGGGATTCGTGACGCCGGTGTTCAATCCGATGGACGGCATATTGAAGCCGTGGTTGTTGTCGTCGAAAACCTGTTTGAAATAGTTCACGCCGACCAGCGTTTGCGCGACGAAGCGGGGCGAAATGACAGCGTTGTAAACCACCGAAAAGTTGTGCATGCGGCTGGGAGCCAGCCTGGAAGTAATAGGGCATGGCCGAGCCGACGTATTCCACCTGATTGCCGGTTCCGCCAAAGTAGCGGATGGCGATGTTGTTCTTCTCATTGAACTGATGATCCAGCTTGATCACGCCGTTGTAGCTGTTCGAAAGGTTGATGCCGCCCCCGTTGTAATTGTTGAAACGTGGCGGGCCCAGTCAGGCTGTTGGCCGGCCAGAGGTAGTTGATGGTGCGCAGCATGAGCGGGTTCACCGCTACGCCATCCTTGGCCATTATGCGCCGAGGCTGCTGAAACCCATGCGGCCGAAGGAGTGGTTCCTATGGCGGTCAGAGCCTCCCTGTAGTTTTGCTGCTCATAGTTCATGAAGAAGAAGGTGTGGTTCTTCACGATGGGGCCGCCAAGCGAGCCACCCCACTGGTTGTTGCGCAGTTCCGTACGTGGGCGAACCAGGAGGCGTGAACCAGTCTGCTCGCCGCAAGGAACTCGTTCCGGTTGAAGTAGTACGCGGAGCCATGGAAGTTGTTGGTTCCCGACTTGATCACCACATTCAACACGCCACCCGAGTTGCGGCCCTCTTCAGCGCTGCTGCTGCTCTGCAGCGAGAACTCGTCGATGGCATCAATCGGAAGCAACGATGCCGGCAATGCCCGACACGCCGCCTTGGTTGACGGAATTGATGTTGTGCCAAAGGTCGTTGTTGTCGGCGCCGTCGATCTTCCAGTCAATGCCCATTAAACCGCGACCCGTTGAGGGAGCCGTGTGGCGTTGGCGCCGGGGTTGAACTTCAGCAACTGCGTGAAATCGCGGCCATTCAAGGGAATGTCCAGGAGCTGCTTGGTGTTGATAATGCTGGTTTCCGCCGAAGAAGCGGTCTCAATTGCCACAGTCGAGCCGCAACCTCGACGGTGGTCGCTTGTTTTGCCACTTCCAACTTCAATGCGACGGTGGCGATCTTGCCGGCATCCACCACGACGCCAGACACGTGAACCGTGTCAAAGCCCGCCTGGGTGACGGTGATGTCGTACTTGCCGAGCGGGAGATCCTGAAAAACGAACTCACCCGCGGAAGTGGTAGCGCCCTCGCGCGTCAGGCCCGTATCGGGACTCACCAGCTTGACGGCTGCGCCGGCCACGGCTGAGCCGGAGGCGATCGGCTACGGTACCCGAAATGCCGCCGCGGAAGGTCTGCGCGATGAGTGATGCCGACGCGAGCAACGCCAGCAATGATACAACGGCAATATTTTTTCGAATCATGAGCAACTCCTTTTGTCTGTGCTGCGCGCGCGCTCAAACGAGCTACGGCCGCAGGAAACGCGACTAACCTAAAGCCCAAAGAAAGCTGTCAGACTTCTAGCGCAACGTAGCGTATAGACAGTAACGGAGCAGAAAGACTAAGACTATTCAAAAAAGACTAAGACTATTCCAGAGAGCGTAGCAGATTGATTTGCGATGTGCAAGCCGCCGCAGGTGACGCGGCTTGCTGGAGGAACGAGGATGGAGGGTGGGCCAGTCCGGCCTGGGGAGGGGAAACGGGCTTCGTTCTTTTTTTGAGCTACGCTTTTTTGCCTTGCGCGAGAAGCACGACCCCACCGATGAGAGCTACGGCGCCCGCGATGGGAGGCACGGGCACAGTGTGTGATTTGTCGCGCGTTGCGTGGATCGGCCCGACATCGACGACCTTTTGTCGAGTTGTGTAGGTGAAGCCACCCCACGCCAGACCTGCGAGGCCCAGCACAATTAGCACGATTCCAAGTACCTGGTTCATAACTGTGAGATGCTTTCGAGCCATATTTGTGACAGATTGGGGTGTTTGCTTCCCTACGCACACGGCGGAATTATGGATATTCGCGCGGAGATGAGTTTTATTGCCGGAAGCAAGGTATCCTAGGGGGTAGCGATGGCAACACGAAAAAAGGCTGAGCAAGAGGCGGCTGGGCAAGAGAAAGCCGCACCGGAGAAAGCTGGACAGGCGAAAGCTGCGCCAGAGAAGGCTGCCAAAGAGAAGCCGGCAAAAGAGAAGCCCGCCGCCCAAGAGAAGACCGCACCGGAGAAGGAAGCACCAGAGCCAGCAGCCGGAGAGGAAACTCTGCAGAAAGCCGCTAAGGCGATCGGGACGGCGCTCGGTACGATTGCCGTAAAGACGGGCCTCGCCCACGCTGAGCCGCAACAATCGAAAAAGATCCCAAAGCTAGCAAAGAAGAACAAGCAGCGATTGCCGCGCAAAGCAAAGAAGCAGGCGAAAAAGAAGCTTTTGGCGGGCTAAGCCCCAGCGTTCTAGCCGTGACCGCCCCTGGGCAGGTGACCATATGACGTTACTGTCCAGAGCCCTCCGCGATCCCTCGAAATCCTTCCTAACTCATTAAAGCGAATCGGTTCAACGACTGACGTTGTTGGCGCGGTCCGTGCACCGGGAAAAGGCTGTATGCCTGCGCAATACCACGATCCCGCCATTTCCGAGGATTCTGCCGGCTCGGTAGATGTCGTCACCGAGGTCCGGCGCGAAGCGGCCCTGCTCAAGACCGGAGCGCTGCAAAACGCGATTTTTAACAGCGAGAATTTCTCGAGCATCGCCACCGACGAGAAGGGCGTTATCCAACTTTTCAACGTCGGCGCCGAGCACATGCTGGGCTACACGGCCGCCGAGGTAGTGGATAAGATCACACCCGCCGACATTTCCGATCCGCGAGAAGTGATTGCGCGCGCGAAAGCTCTCAGCCTGGAGCTCGGGACGGTGATAACGCCGGGTTTCGAGGCGCTGGTCTTCAAAGCCTCCCGCGGCATCGAAGACATTTACGAGCTGACTTACATCCGCAAGGATGGCAGCCGCTTTCCGGCAGTGGTGTCGGTTACGGCGCTGCGCGATGACCTGGGGGGAATCATCGGCTATCTGTTGATCGGCACCGACAATACCGCTCGCAAGCAGGTGGAAGCCGAGCAGAAGCAGCTGGATCAGCGCCTGCGCGACCAGCAGTTTTACACGCGCTCTCTCATCGAATCCAACATTGACGCGCTGATAACCACCGATCCGGCGGGCATCATCACCGACGTCAACAAGCAAATGGAGGCACTCACGGGTTGTACGCGCGATGAGCTGATCGGCGCTCCGTTCAAGAACTACTTCACCGATCCCGAGCGGGCCGAGGCAGGCATCAAGCGGGTACTGAGCGGAGGCAAGGTCACCGATTACGAACTTACTGCGCGAGCCCGGGATGGCAAGGAAACCGTGGTGTCTTACAACGCGACCACCTTCCACGATCGCGACCGGAAGCTTCAGGGAGTGTTTGCGGCGGCGCGCGACGTCACGGAACGCAAACGCTTTGAGCGCGCTCTGCAGGAAAACAACATCGAGATGACGAGAGCCAAAGCGGCGGCGGAAAAGGCCAACCTGGCGAAGTCGGATTTCCTGTCCAGCATGAGCCATGAGCTTCGGTCGCCGCTGAATGCGATCCTGGGTTTCGCCCAGCTCATCAACTCCGATTCGCCGCCACCTACGCCCACGCAGATGGCCAGTATCGACCAGATTCTCCATGCAGGGTGGTACCTGCTGGAGCTGATCAACGAAATCCTGGATCTGGCGCAGATCGAGTCCGGCAAATTGGCTCTATCCAGGGAGCCAACATCGTTGTCGGAAGTGATGCTCGAATGCCAGGCGATGATCGAGCCGCAAGGACAACAGCGCGGCATCACAATGACCTTTCCGCATTCCGGCATTCCTCACTTCGTGGATGCCGACCGAACTCGTCTGAAGCAGGTTCTCATTAATCTTCTTTCCAACGCGATCAAATACAACCAAGCCAATGGAACGGTGGTTGTGGATTACACCGCGAGCACTCCTGGCCGCCTCCGGGTCAGCGTGCGGGACAGCGGCGCGGGATTATCCCCAGACATGCTGGGGCAGCTTTTTCAGCCTTTCAACCGACTGGGACGAGAGACCAGCAGGGAGGAAGGCACGGGAATTGGCCTGGTGATGAGCAAGCGGTTGGTTGAGCTGATGGGAGGCACCATCGGAGTGGCCAGCACGGTGGGGTCGGGAAGCGTGTTCTGGTTCGAGCTGAACTCGGTGGATGCTCCACAATTGGCGATCGATCTGGCCGCGCCCGCGGTAATTATCAGGGCACCAGCTCAACCGGGAGCGCCGCTGCGCACGCTGCTCTATGTCGAGGACAACCCGGCGAATCTGAAGCTGGTGGAACAACTAATCGGTCGCCGTTCCGATATGCAGCTGATGGTTGCGGGAGACGGAGATCTGGGCATCCAGCTGGCGCGCGCGAACCATCCGGAGGTGATCCTGATGGACATCAATTTGCCGGGCATCAGCGGCATCGAAGCGCTCAAAATCCTTCACGAAGATCCGGAAACCGCGCACATCCCAGTGGTCGCCCTCAGTGCCAATGCGATGCCTCGCGATATCGAAAAGGGCCTCCAGGCCGGATTCTTCCGGTATCTGACCAAACCGATCAAGGTCCATGAGTTCATGAGCACGTTGGACGTTGCTTTGGAATTCGCTGCGAAATTCGCGGCACAAACGGCGGATCAGGCCAAATGAATCGGAACGAGGGTCATGGTCAGTTCAGCCGATATTCTCAGCGCTAGAATCCTGGTTGTTGACGATCACGAAGCCAATGTCCGTCTGATTGAGGGCATGCTGCGTATCGCCGGCTATACATGCGTCCACTCCACGACGGATCCGCATGAGGTCTGCGAACTCTACCGCCAGAACCGTTACGGCCTGATCTTGCTGGATCTCCAAATGCCCGTCATGGACGGGTTCCAGGTGATGGAAGGCCTGAAGGAAATCGAGGGGGACGGCTATCTTCCGGTCCTCGTGATCACCGCGCAGCCCGGGCACAAGCTGCGCGCTCTGGAAGCCGGCGCTAAGGATTTCGTCAGCAAACCGTTCGATCTGGCCGAGCTGCGGGCGCGCGTCCACAACATTCTGGAAGTGCGGCTGCTGCATCTGGACATGAAGCGATGCAACCAGGTGCTGGAGGAGACGGTGCGAGACCTGGAGGAAAGCCGCGAGGTGATCCGCCTCAAAACCTTGGAGGAGCTAAAGAGGAGCGAGCAGGAATTAGCCTTGGCGCAAGAAACGCAGGAAAGCCTGCTTCCCCGAAGCCTCCCCCAGTTTGAGAATTTTCGCATCCACGCTTTCAACAATCCTACGCGTTACGTGGGAGGGGACTTCTACGATTTTCTACAACTGAGTTCGGGTGAGTGGATGGGAGTTCTGGCGGACGTCTCCGGCAAGGGGATGCCCGCGGCCCTGTTGAGTTCGATGGTGCTGGGCGCTCTCAGCATGGAATTCCGAGCCGGGACTCAGCCGCCGGAAGTCCTGAACCGCGTAAACCAGCTGCTTTGCGAAAAATCTCTGCCTTTCCAGTTCGTCACGCTGTTTCTGTTCTTGCTGAAACCCGATGGCTTAGGACAATTCATCAGCGCGGGCCATAATGCGGCCTATCTGTTCCGCTCCGCCACAGGAACAATCGAGGCATTGACCCCGGAAGCGTATTTCCTGGGGATGTTCGATTCCGCCTGCTATGAATCCCGCGCGCTCCGCCTCGACAAGGGCGACATCCTTGTGGTCTATTCCGACGGACTTACGGACGCCGAAACCCCGCAGGGGGAGATGTTCGGAGAGGAAAGGCTGCTGGAAATCATTCAGCGAGAGGGCCCCTCGGGAAGTTGCGCGATAGAGCGCAGTTTCCTGAAAGCGATCCAGGACTTCACTCAGGGCCTGCCGCAAACAGACGACATCACTTTCGTAGTCGTCGAAAAGTGTCAGTGACTCCGCCCGTCGCTTAGGACTTTACAGACCGCCGACGCCGAACCGCAATGACCATTGCGCTTGAGGCAGCACCGAGCAGCCCGAGAGTTCCAGGTTCAGGGACCCCCGAGGCCGGAGTGCCCGGAGTAATGTCCAGGGACAGGAACTGAGCCGTGGGATCAGCCACCTGGATACAATTCGCAGATCTGCGACCGGCCGTGCAATTTCCCACATCCAGTACGAAAGAGAGCTGCGTCGAAGATGGCAGCCCGAATAAGGAATCGAAAGTCGAGATCTTCGAACCAGAAGTGATCGAGGTGATCGAGATGCCTCCGTCGATGTCCACGCCCGTGCCGCCATCCGAAGCGAGGCTTGTCAAATCGTATGTTCCTGACGCGGAATCGCCATGGTTATCCGATATTGTGAAGTCGAGGACTGGCGACCCGGAGGTCGTGATGGTGCTCGGCTCGCCACTATAGGAGAACGGCGATTTAGAGTCGTTGGGCTGGGTGAACGTGAAGGTATAGATCGTCCCGCCTATGTTCTGACTCCCCGTCAGCGTACAAGTAAAACTCCAGAAGAGAGTGCAATCGTTGGATCCCAGGGTCAACGTGCCTGGGTAGGATTCGTTGAAGGAAACCGTACCGGTGCTATCGCTGCTGGATGAAAAATCAACCGACGCGGCAGAAACAATCAGTGGTGCTACTGCCGCCAGGATGGCTAAGTGAAAAACTCGCATAAAGAACTCCTCCGATGAGTTCCTGTTTATTCTGCAAGACAGCCCGTTATGTGGCATGAACCGTTGGTTCTAGTCAATGCGCGCGCTAGTACTATGGTCTGCGACATCAGTACTGGTTTCCGCGCCAGCATCGCCCCCTGAGTGCTGAGTTTGCCTGTAGACTAACAGCAGGAATGAGTCGCGTCCCCATTGCTTCGGCGCGAGTGAAGGCGGCGCATGTATAGCCGTCGCGCGCTGTTGGTGGCTCCGTTCACGCTGGCGGGCGTGGTCGCATTATGTGCGTGCCGTGAGGACGATGAACCTGTCGCCGACACAGGCGAGGAGGTTACGATCGTCGAATTCAGCGACGCCGGCGTCAAGCTAGGTCCCGCGCACGTCAAGAAGGTGGTTCATAGCAATGCCGAGTGGCGAAAGCTGCTGAACGCGGAACAGTTCTATGTCACCCGCCAGCGGGGTACGGATGTCGCTTTTTCAGGGACGTATTATCAGATGCACGCTGCGGGAATATTTCGCTGCATTTGCTGCGGCGACGCGCTCTTCAGCTCCGATACGAAATTCGATTCCGGCACGGGTTGGCCCAGTTTTTGGGCGCCCATCGCCGAAGAGAACGTTCGCACGCGCACGGATCTCAGCATGTTCATCAAACGAACGGAAGTCCATTGCACGCGATGCGAGGCGCATCTCGGTCATTTATTCAACGACGGCCCCGAGCCGACCAACCTGCGCTACTGCATGAATGAATCGTCGTTGCGCTTCGTTTAAGGAGAATCCCATGAAACCCCTACTTATCGCGTTGCTTTTCGGATGGTCGCTCTCCGCGGCCACTGTCGACGGCATCCAAATTAACTCCGCATCCACCGGCAAAGGTCCGAAAACCGTGATCCTGGTGCATGGCTGGACCTGCGATGAAACAACCTGGAGCGAGCAAGTTCCCGTGCTCTCGAAGAAATATCGCGTGCTGACGCTGGACCTTCCAGGGCATGGTAAGACCGGCGCGCCCGCCGATAGCAAACTTTCGATGGACTTGTTCGCCCGAGCCGTGGAAGCCGTGCGGGCGGAAGCGAAGGCGGATCGCGTGGTCTTGGTGGGGCACAGCATGGGCACTCCGGTCGTGGTGCAATACGCGCGGCTATATCCGCAACATGTCGCGGCGTTGGTGTTCGTGGACGGAGTAGTGACCATCGGCAATGGCCGCGGGCCAGCTCCCGACCCAAGCCAGATGTCGGGGGCGGAAGGGAAGAAGAACCGCGAAGCGATGATCCGCGGAATGTTTTCTGCATCCACCACACCGGCCAATCAGACCAAGATCCTCGACATGATGCTGGCCGCGCCTGAATCCACGGCCGTGGGCGCGATGAACGCCACGTTCGATCCCACGATCTGGAAGGGTGATGTATTTACGATGCCCATTCTGGGAATTTATGCCGACAAGTCCGGGCTGAACAATCCGGCGTACATGAAGGATCACTTCCCGAAGCTCGAATATCACGAAGTCGCCGGATCGGGTCATTTCGTAATGCTGGATAAGCCCGAGGAATTCAACACGCTACTGCTGGCGTTCTTGAGCAGCCAGAAATACTAATACGCAAGAGCGCGTGCGCCACACTACTTCGCGGAAGCGGCGTTGGCTTTGGCGCCGGTGCTAAGAATCGGCGCGAGAACTGAGAATTGGCCGTCGATGCCGGAGGGCACCGTTAAACCCAAAATGTGCGCGATCAGCGGGTAGATGTGGATGTTCTGGAACTCGTCCACGGTGAGGCCGGTTTTCAAATCGGGACCGGCGGCGAAGAAGATACCGCGCATTTCGGGCATCCTGGCCACGTCGTAGCCATGCATCCCCTTGGGCTCAGTCTGTCCCGGTTTCGAAGCCAGGTGCAAGACCACGGGCTCCGTCGCAAGCGCCACCAGGTCGCCAATGCGCGGGTTGTCTGAATAGTGAAGACGCTCCGGGATTTGGCCGCGGCGATAGACTTCGATGCGAGGATCTCTACCATGAAGTTCGGCGTAGAGTTGATCGATTTTCTTGGGATCGCTCGAGTAGAACTTGAAGTCGGTGGCGTTTGGCGCCACTTCCACGCCATGCAGATCGGCCAATTTTGAGATGTCGACATCGCCTGTGACCGCAGCCATGCCGTGGTCCGACACCACGAAGATATCAAGGGGGACACCCAGAGCGCGCACTTGGCCAAAAAGCTTACCGAGCACAGCGTCCACCGCTTTTACCGCGTCACGTGTTTGCGGCGCATCCGGACCGAACTCGTGGCCTTCATGATCGACGTCGGAAAAATATAACGTGATGAAGTGCGGCCGCTCCGGTTTCGGCAGCTTCAGCCATTCGATGACTTGCGCGACGCGCCGTTCATTCGGAATTTTCGCATCGAATTTGTAGAAATACGTGGGACGCGTGTGTTGAATGTCCGCCTCGCTGCCCGGCCAGAAAAACGACGCCGCGCGCATCCCTTGTTGCTCGGCCAGAACCCACAAAGGGGTTCCGCCCCACCAACTGCCGTCGGTAGTCGACGCGGAGTCTCTGTAATTGAACTCGGCGCGCAGCTCCGGATCCCAAAACGAATTGTCGACGATGCCGTGATGCGCGGGATATTCCCCGGTGGCAATCGCGTAGTGATTCGGGAAGGTGGTGGTGGGAAACGATGGGATCAACGCTTTCGCCGTCACGCCGCTTTGTCCCAAAGCCAGCAGATTAGTGGCATGATCGCGCTCGGCGTAGTCGTAGCGAAATCCATCGAGCGAAATCAGCAGGACGTACGGTTTGTCCTGCTGCGAAGGCGCATTTAGAGGATGGGCCGGCTGGCCGAAGCACGTCCCACAGAACAGACCTAGGACGAACAGGCGCTTAAAGTTTGGGCGCACGAACAAATTATACAAGGCCCAGCCTACCAATCATTTTATTGAAGGATCTCCATAAACACAATTGATCGGCGGGCTATTGCTATGCCGAGTAGGCTCGTTGACAATTGAGGATGGGTTTCTAAAATCATCTATGGCAAAATACAAACTCGAATACATCTGGCTTGACGGCAAGCATCCAGTTCCAGGCCTGCGCGGCAAGACTCTACTCAAGGAATTTGGGCAGCCACCCACGCTGGCCGATCTTCCAAATTGGGGTTTTGACGGCAGCTCCACGATGCAGGCCGAGGGCAAAAGCTCCGACTGCGTGCTGAAACCCGTGGCCCTCTACCCGGATGCAAGCCGAAAGGACGCTTATATCGTTCTTAGCGAAGTCATGCACCCGGATGGCACTCCGCATTCCACCAACGCGCGCGCCACCATCGAGAACGACCCTGACTTGTGGATCGGGTTTGAGCAGGAATACTTCCTCTTTAAAGATGGGCGTCCTCTGGGCTTCCCGGAACACGGCCACCCCAGCACTCCACAAGGCCCGTATTACTGCGGCGTTGGCTACAAATACATGGGCAATCTGGCCCGTAAAATCGTCGAAGAGCACCTGGACCTCTGTCTGGCCGCGGGTATCAATCACGAAGGCATCAACGCCGAAGTCGCAAAAGGTCAGTGGGAGTTCCAGATCTTCGCCAAAGGCTCCGCCAAGGCCGCTGACGACACCTGGACGGCGCGCTATTTGATGTTGCGTCTTTGTGAGAAATACGAAGTGGATGTGGAACTGCATTGCAAACCCATCAAGGGTGACTGGAACGGATCCGGCATGCACTGCAACTTCTCCACGAAATATATCCGCGAAGTGGGCGGCAAGGATTACTTCGAAGCCCTTATGAAGGCGTTCCAAGATAACATCGCCGCGCATATTGCCGTGTATGGTCCGGATAACCATCTGCGCTTGACGGGTCTGCACGAAACGCAAGCCATCGATAAGTTCAGCTATGGTCTCTCCGATCGTGGCGCTTCGATCCGGCTGCCCGTGAACTTCATCAAGAACGGTTATAAAGGCTATCTGGAAGATCGGCGACCGAACTCGGAAGGCGATCCCTACCAGATCGTCTCTCGCATTCTGAAGACGATCAATGGCGTCCCGAAGCCTGTATCCGCGCACGCCTAAGAGCAGCGCCGTAAACGCGTAGCAATCCGCAAGACTCAAACCCTGCCTCGGCAAACGGGGCAGGGCAACCCTCTAGAAATCCAATCTTCCGGCGGTTCCGTATTACCCATTGGACGCGCTACACAGGCGCTGAACCAAAGGGAGAATTATGCGGAAATATACTTTACTGGCGCTGGCGACGGGCTTGCTGGCACTCGCGCCATTATCACTGGCGACTGGCGACGATACACTCTACAAGAGCTTGGGTGGCAAGAAAGCCATCGTAGCCGTGGTGGATGACTTCGTCGGACGCGTCGCTGCCGACAATCGCATCAACGGTTTCTTCAGGGCCACTGCTGCGGATCCTAAACGGCTCGCCAAGTTCAAGAAGAACTTGGTGGACCAAATCTGCGAAGCGGCCGGCGGGCCGTGCAAATACACCGGTAAGGATATGAAGACCGCTCACGCCGGTATGGGGATCGCGAGCGGCGACTTCGACGCCTTGGTGCAGGATCTGGTGGCGTCGCTCGACAAGTTCATGGTGAAGGATGGCGACAAGCAGGCGCTACTCGGCGTACTCGGGCCGATGAAGAAAGATATTGTAGAGAAGTGAAGGAAACCGAGCCGCGACCAAGCCCTATTCGAGGGCTAAGGGAGCCGGTATAGGCGTGATTCTTCCGATTATTCTGGCTGTGTACGCAGGTCCCGAGGACCGGGCGCTGATCGAGCGCCTGAAGCGCCGGGACCCACAGGCTCTGGCCGAACTGTACGATCTTTACGGCCGGATGGCGTATTCGCTGGTTCTGCGGGTGGTCCGGGATAAGGCGATCGCGGAGGACTTGGTTCAAGAGACATTTCTTCGCGTTTGGAACCGTGTGCATTCCATCGACGCCGAAAAAGGAGCCATAGGTCCATGGCTTTTGGCGGTTGCCCGGAATCGCGCGATCGATTATTTGCGCTCTTCGGAGGGCCGGGATCGCAACGTCGCGGTGGAATGGGATGAAACCGATCACGCGCCACTGTATCGTGAGATGGAAGCCGGCATTCTGCTGTCCGATCAGGTTCGCCGGGTGAAGGCAGCCATGGACAAGCTGGCGCCCAACTATCGCACGGTGATGGAACTGGCCTACTTCGAAGGCCTGTCGCAAATCGGAAATGTCGGCCAGGATGGGACAGCCTCTCGGCACCATCAAAACCTGGGTGCGGACGGCTTTGCAAAGTTTGCGCGATGAGTTGGGCGTGGCGGTGTCATCATGAACTGCGACCAACTGCGCGAGCATTATGAACTATACGCGTTGGGCATTGCCGAAGAACCCGAGCGCGGCGAAATCCGCGCTCATCTCAACCGTGGGTGCGAGGTCTGCGGGGCGGGCGTGAAGCGCGCTTTGGAAACCACGGCGCTGCTGGGAGCCTCGGCGCCCGCGGCTCAGCCCTCCCGACAGCTTCGGCGCCGCATTTTGGCTTCGGTTGGATCGGCGCGGCGCGGTCCGGGCTGGTTTACGGTATGGGCCATGGCGGCGGCGCTGGTATCGATGCTCCTGTTCCTTAGCTTCGTCCTGCAGAATAGGCAGCGGTACGTGCAGGAAGCCATCCGCTCGCGAGCGGCGTTTGCCATTTTGTACGGCCCGAGCACTATCGAAGCTTCCTTCGGCGCCACCGAACCTCGACCGCCGCGCGGCAAGGTCTTCGTGAACCCATCCCAGGGGGTGCTGTTCATTGCTTCCAACCTTCCACCGACAGCAGCCGACAAGATCTATGAAATGTGGCTGATCCCGAAAGGCGCAAAACCGATTCCCGCGGGCCTGTTCCGATCGTACGCAGACGGGCAGGCACTGCACGTCCGCCCGGGGGCGGTGGACCTCGCTTCAACCGCGGCTGTCGCGGTGACGGTCGAAAACAGGGCCGGCGCCGATCAGCCCACCACCACGCCATTGATCGTCGCTGCTCTGGGGACCCCTTAGTCAAGGGCTAGTGGCGCTTGAAGTACTGCACCTCGCGCTCGTGCTGTTCGGCTGCTCCTGTGTGGAAAAGGTCCCCAAGTTCTTCCGGCGGCCGGTCTTGGCGTCCGTCATCCGCGAGCACAACCGGTATTCACCGGACTTGAGTTTTCGGATCATGGATGCGCTCTCCTCAAACGTAGGACGCTCCCAGCGATTTTCTGTTGCCTGGCTCGCGAAGTTACAATGGAGGTCCCAGCCCTGAACCGCGGGACCATTTGTGCCGATGGATAATTGGAGCGATCTTCCTTGAGACTGGCAGAACTCTTGGGCTTTGGGCCCCGGCAAACCCCGGAATTGCCCCGCGTTGCGACACGCACCGCGAAGAAGACCATCGCGCTCTGTCATAGCCTGCTCTCCGAACGCGGAGAGGTTTCGGGAAGCCGTCTGGCAGCCGAGGCATTGGACGCCTATCTGTCGCTTGACGCGCGGGGACGCCTGGCATTTTTCGAATTGCTGGTCAGGGAGTTTTCGCCGGATCCGGAGGAGGTTGGCCGTGCCGGCGATGCCTATCGCGAAAAACCCTCCCCGGAAAACCTTGCTCGCCTGCAACGCGTGGTTGAGCCGCCTCGCCAGGAGCTTTTCCGCCGCTTGAACCTGGCGCCCAACGGCACGCGAATCCTGGTCGAAATGCGAAGCGAGGTACTGCGCGAAGCCGACCGGAATCCGCGCATGAAACCCATCTCGGCGGACCTGGCCCACCTGTTCACGTCGTGGTTCAATCGTGGTTTTTTGGTATTGCGGCGGATCGACTGGCGGACCTCGGCCGTGATTCTCGAGAAACTGATCCAGTATGAAGCCGTGCATCAGATCCAGGGCTGGCACGATCTGCGGCGGCGGCTGGAAGCGGACCGCCGTTGCTACGCATTCTTCCACCCAGCCTTGCCGGACGAGCCGATCATCTTCATCGAGGTAGCGCTGACGCGCGAGATGAGCGATAACGTTCAGGTGCTGCTCGATCCTGATTCGCCGGTATTCGACACGGCCTCGGCCGAGTGGGCCATTTTCTACTCGATCACCAATTGCCAGGAAGGCTTGCGCGGCGTCCCATTTGGCAGTTTCCTGATCAAACAAGTGGTGGAGGATGTGAGCAAGGATTTTCCGCGAATCCGGAAATTCGCGACAGTCTCACCAGTGCCGGGGTTCCGGCGGTGGCTGGCCGAGAAGGCGGACACGCTCAGCCGATCGCCGAAGCTCGCGCCGTTCGCCGGAGCTTTAGCGAAGCTCGACGATCCCCAGTGGACGCAAGACGAAGCTCTCGAAGCGGAGTTGGAGCGGCATCTGGCGCCGCTCTGCGCGTACTATCTTCTGCGAGCCAAGCAAGGGCTGGAGCCGCTCGATTCGGTGGCGCGTTTTCATCTTAAGAACGGCGCCCGCCTGGAGCGTATCAACTGGCTAGGAGATACTTCGGTGGCAGGGTTGCAGCGCTCCGCTGGATTCTCGGCCAACTACGTCTACAAGCTTCCGGACGTCGAGCGCAATCACGAGCTGTATGTACGCGAGCACAAAGTCCGGGCTTCACGCGAGATCGAAGCGCTCGCCAAGCGTTTCGTCCCTCCCCCGCGTTTCTAAGAGCTCGCCTTATTTGGCGAGGCGGACTACTTCCAGTGTTTGGAGCATGCGAACGGACCGCGCGCCTTCGTGATCGTTCGGGCAGACCAGGCGAAACGGCCCTTGCTTCTCACCCATTGGCTTGCCGTCCCGCTTATCAGCGACCAAGATCGATTCGTTGCCGAAATCGGGGTCCAATTCGCCCAGCGTGAAGACCACCTGGTAGCCGTCCATCGCCTTCGCCAGCACGTAGCTGGAGAGTACCTTTCCGCGCAGTTGCTTGCCGAATGGCGCACCGGCTTTCTGCAAGACCGCGAGCAGCGTGACCCCTTCGTAAACAATCTTGGTTCCATCGGGAGCCGGCACGGAAACGGTCTCGCGAGGCATTTTGGCCAGATCGTCGGCCGTCAGTGACAACGGCGTCGCGATGTCGCCCTGAACTGCTAGAACCGCAGCGGTAGGTGGCGCCTGAGCTCGATGCGGGAGCAAAGCCCACGGCAGTCGCGAGAACCAGTGCCACGAGCAAACGCGTGTAACCCATAACGGTCAGTGTATCGTGTATCCGTAGCGCATCAGGATTGCGCGGCCTGGTTCGCCCAATACGAAGCCGGTAAACTTCTTGGCATCGTCGATATGCTGTGACCGCGCCACTATTCCCAACTTCTGCACGATCGGCTGATGCAAGGCCTCATCAATTTGAATCACCTTGCCGGCTTCCTTCAACACCAACGAATACGCGGTGAACACGGCGTCGGCGTTCTTAGACGTGCCGTATTGTTTCGCCATGTTGATGTTTTCCGCATACACGATCTTGGGCATCACGGCATCCCAGATGCCCGCGTGCTGCAACGATTCCACCGTGGCCGCGCCATACGGCGCCAGCTTCGGATTCGCAACCGCGATCACTTTTACGTCGCTCGCTTTCAGATCGGCGAGATTGGTCACATGCGCCTTGCTGCCGGGTGGAATCCACATCGCCAGCACACCAATGGCGTACACTGCGCTGCTGCCCGGCGTCAGGAGATTTTCGCCCGCGAGCTTGTCGACGTGTTCCGCGTCCGCCGCCAGGAAAACATCGAACGGCGCCGAATTCTCGATCTGGGTGGTCAACTGGGCGGTCGATCCGAAGCTGAATACCGGATGAATCTTGGTTTGCGCTTCGAATTCCGAGCCGAGCGTCTGAGCTACTTCGGTCAAGTTGGCGGCAGCCGCTACTGTGATTTCAGCCGGCGCCGCACTCGCGAACTGGCAGGCAGTAGCCCAAAACGCTACGATGATCAACAGGAATGTAGTTCGGGATTTCATCGGCGGGACCACCTTTCCAGGCACCGGACGATGTTAATGTAACACGACAACGTTGCGTATACCATGCCAGAAATCGAGAATCACTTAGGAACCCTCCGGCAAAAACGCGGGTATTTCCGCGGCGCAGCTCGCGCGGACCACAGGCGTCACCCGGCAGACCATTTACGCCATGGAAGCGGGCAGCTATGTCCCGAACACGGCCGTGGCGCTGAGGTTGGCGCAGGCGCTCGAAGTGAAAGTGGAGGATCTCTTCGCGCTCCCCCAGGCCGAACCCGTGGGTCTCCGATCGGAAGAGGCCACGCTGCTGCCCGGCTCCGAACCACTGCAACCAGGCCAGCCGGTGCAACTGTGCCGCGTGAACAAGCGACTGGTCGCTTCGCCGCCTTCGCCCGTTCCCTGGTATTTTCCCGTCAGCGACGCCGTGGTCGCTTCCACTTCAGCGCCCGGCAAGGGTCCGAAGAATGGCCGCACGGATGTTCAGGTGTTCGACGCCGCCGACGATTTTCGCAATCGGGTTCTCATCGCCGGATGCGATCCCGGAATCTCGGTGCTGGCACACCATCTGCAGGCTTCTGGAATCGAGTTGGTTCTCGCGCATCGCAACAGTTCGCAATCGCTCCAGTTGCTGAAGGAAGGTTGCGTCCATATTGCAGGCACGCACCTGCGAGATGAATCCAGCGGCGAGTCAAATCTCCCCGAGATCGGCCGCTTGTTCCCCAGAAACGCCGTGGCCGTGATCTCGTTCGCGGTCTGGGAGGAAGGGATTGTGACCGCGGCCGGCAATCCCAAGAACATCAAGACCGTTGAAGACCTGGCGCGACGCGACGTGAGCATCGTCAATCGCGAGAAGGGAGCCGGCAGCCGGGCATTGCTTGACTCGGAGCTCAAGCGCCTCAAGCTCGATCCCAAGAACATCAAAGGTTACGAGCGCACCGCGCCAGGACACTTGCCCGCGGCTTGGCAAGTGCAGTCCGGTCAAGCTGACTGCTGCATCGCGACACGAGCCGCCGCGCGTGTTTTCGGCCTTGGCTTCATTCCGCTGGTAAGCGAGCGCTACGATTTGGCAATTCGCCGCCAGCACCTCGACATGCCCAGCGTCCAAGCGGTTTTGGACACACTGAGCCGCTCCAACTATCGGCGAGAACTCGAAAGCCTGGGCGGCTACGATACCCGGGCCGCCGGCCAACGGCTGCTTTGATTAGTGTCCAGCGCCTGCTTTGACCAATTTGGTACAAGGGGACATGGCACTCTCAGCACGCAATCAACTTCCTGGCATCGTGGAAAGCGTACAAATCGGCTCTATCATGGCGCACGTTGTGGTCAAGGTCGGTGACAATCTGATCGAAAGCGTCATCACTCGCACGAGCGCCGAAGAATTAGGGCTGAAGAAGGGCGATTCCGTTAAGGTGGTCGTCAAATCCACCGAAGTCATGATCCAAAAGGGATGACGGATTGGGAAGCCGTTCGGCGCGAATTCCCAGCGCTCGAACATTGGACCTATCTCAACACCGCCACGTTTGGGCAATTACCGCGGCGTGCGACCGAAGCGACCGCCAGGCACTTCGCACACCGGGACGAACTGGCTTGTTCGGACTTTCTCGCGTGGTATGACGACGCCGATCGCCTGCGCGCGAAGCTTGCCCGGCTCATCGACTGCTCGCCCTCGGACATCGCGTTCGTTCCCAATGCCTCCACCGCGCTCGGCCTGTTGCTGGCGGGACTGGATTGGCATTCCGGCGATCGCGTCCTAACGCTCGAGCACGAATTCCCGAACAATCTCTACGCGCCCGGGTTGCTCAATCGCTTCGGCGTGGAGATGGTCGCGGCTCCCTGGGAGCGATTTTATGAATCCATCACGGCCAAGACGCGGCTGGTGGTTCTGAGCTCGGTGAACTACAACACCGGCTTCGCGCCGCCGCTTGAGGAGCTGGCGGACTTCCTTCGCGCCCGTGGCATCCTACTGTATATCGACGGCACGCAGAGCCTGGGCGCGCTGCGTTTCGACGTCCGCCGCACTCAGCCGGATATGCTGGCAGTCCACGGCTACAAGTGGCTGCTGTCGCCCAACGGCGCGGGCTTCTTCTACATCGCGCCACAACTACGCGAGCGGCTTCAGCCCAACGTGGTCGGCTGGCGCAGCCATCGCGATTGGCGCAACGTCGACAACCTGCATCACGGAGTGCCCGATCTGCCGGCCACAGCCGAGAAGTATGAAGGCGGCTTCCTGGCCTTCGCTTTGCTCTACGCGATGGAGGCTTCGGTGGATTTGATTCTCGAAATCGGCCCCGAAGCCATCGAGCAGCGAGTCCTGGAACTGGCTGCCCGGACGCGGGCGATCTTGCGCGACCTCGGCGCCGCGGTTGCCGATTGTGGTTCTCCGATTGTGGCCGCCAAATTCGACCGTCGCGACGTCTCCGCGTTGGCGCGCGCACTGAAGGAGCAACGCGTGTTGGTGGCCGCGCGGCGCGGTCATCTGCGCGTATCGCCGCACCTGTACAACAACGAACGGGATCTGGAAGTATTCGAGCGAACTCTGCGGGCCTTACTTTAGCCCGGCAACTTGAACTGCACGTTGCGCTCGCGATTCAAACGCTCGCTGAGAGCGCGATCAATCGAGGTCAATGGCGCCTGCTTCTGCTCGTGATCCATAGTGACGTAGCGCACCGAGGCCCCGTCCGCCCAATAGGCCAGCACCGCGCGAATCGTGCCATCGTGCATGGCCAGCAGGTACAGCGGCTCTTCGTATTTTTGCGATTGTGTGGTCTGCGCGGGAGCTGGATATTGGCGCAGTGCCGGCGCCGGAGGAGTTTGCGCCACGATCACGGTCGGTGCCGGAGCCTGCGGGGCGTACGCATATCCCGCGTCTCCATAGCCCGAGTCCGCATATCCATACGAAGGCGAGCTGTTGTAGTACGGATCGGCGTAGCCGCAATCCGAGTAGTACGGATCGCAGTAGCCGCCGTAATCGCCGTAGTCCCCGTAAAAGCCCGAGTAGAAATAGGGCCAGCCGTAACCGTAATAGCCGCGGAAGCCATAGCGGCCGCGGAAACCATAGTTGCCTCGGAATCCGCCGCGACCTACTCCGCCGCGATATCCTGCGCCTCCGCGAAAACCACCTGAACTGCCCCTGAATCCGACCGAACCACCGCGCATGCCTCCGCCGCCGACATGTCCACCACCACCGCCGCCGCGACCACCTCCACCACCACCGCCGTGGCCGCCGCCACCTCCATGCCCCGCCGCGAACACGGTGACCGCCAGCAAAACGCAACCGAATACGACCGGCAAAATTCGCCGCATAATGCCTCTCAGTCCTATGGTAACGCTCTAGCGGGTGTCCCGGGCATACAAGCTTTGCGCCGCGGCGATGTTATGCCGCAAAAACCCCGCGTGCAGACATTGCTAAGATAATTATGTGGGCAATATCGAATTTGCCTGGGATCGCCGCAAAGCTCAATCCAACCTGATAAAGCACGGCATCTCCTTTGAGGAAGCGCAGACTGTTTTTCTGGACGAGAACGCCCGCTTGATCGACGATCCGGACCATTCAACGGAAGAAGAACGCTTCTTGTTGCTGGGCTTCAGTTTTCAAGCGCGCTGCCTAATCGTCAGCCATTGCTATCGGAAAACCGACTCTGTGATCCGGCTGATCTCGGCGCGACGCGCGACTGTGCAGGAAGAACAAGTGTATTGGAGATTCCGATGAGAAACGAATACGATTTTTCCAAATCCCGAAAGAACCCCTACGCCAAACAACTCAAGCGCCAAGTCACCATTCGCCTGGATACGGCGGCGGTGGACTACTTCAAGAAAATGGCGGCCGAGTTAGGAATGCCATATCAAAACCTCATCAATCTATTTTTGAGGGATTGCGCCATTCAGAAAAGGCGCCCGGTCATTCAATGGCCGTCGGAGAAGCCGTGACGGCCATTGCGGACCCCGCTACGCGCCAATGTACCGCGCGTACAAACTCCGCGCCACGCCGATGTCGGTTGTTCCCTTGATAATGGCGCGGCCGTCGGGGAAGATGGTCAACAAGTACGGCGGCGTTTCAAAGCGCAGCGCGAATTCATTGGCACGAACCGCGCCGAGCGGGGCCAGCCGAGCCGCTAGATCGCGCAATTCCAGGGGCCGTGCCCGCTCGTGGATCTGCACTGCATTTCGCCCGCACAAGCTCACCGGCGCACGGCGCTCACCGGCCAGATAAGGAAACTCACGCCGCCCGCAGGCCGGGCAATCCGCAACCGGCCCAGGCTGCGCCACTTGCCGGATCTCGCCGCTCCAAACGTCCACGGTCGTGATCTTGCGCGATACCCCAGCGCCGCACAGAATCTTGATCGCCTCGGCTACCTGCAGGCTCGCGATTACCGCCGTTACGGGACCCAACACGCCCGCCGTCTCGCAGGTGGTTTGCGCGCCTGCCGGAGGATCGGGATAGATGCACCGCAGGCAGGCACTCTCGCCCGGCGTCACGGCCATCGCGATTCCATAGCTGCCCACGGCCGCGCCATAGATCCATGGAAGAGTATGGGGGGCAGGCTGCGGTCGACTGCAAAATCATTGATCAGATATCTTGTTTCGAAGTTATCGGTCCCGTCCAGCACCAGGTCCACGTCGCCCAGCAGATCTTCGACGTTAGACGCGGTTAAATCCGCCACCACCGGCTCGATGCACACGTCCGAATTCACGCTTGCGATCTTGCGCGCCGCCGCCACCGCCTTCGGCAGGCCTTGCTCAACGTCCGATTCGTCGAACAGCCACTGCCGCTGGAGATTGCTGAGCTCCACGTAATCGCGATCGATAATCCGCACGAAACCGACGCCGGCACGGGTCAGTGCGCCGGCCTGGAAGCTCCCCAAAGCGCCGCAACCCGCCACCGCCACCCGTGCGTCCAAAAGGTGTTGCTGGCCCTGTTCTCCAATGCCCGCAAACAAGATCTGCCGCGAATAGCGCTCGCGATCTCGCGGGCTCATAGAATTGGACCCATACACCCAGATGGTACCAGCCGATGCGCTAAGATGGTCCCTTGTGTTGACCCGGCTGGGTTGGTGGATTAGTGTGTCCATGCTTGCCGCCCTCTGCACGGTGTCATCCGCGGTGGCGGCCACTTCCTACGAGGGCGAGCCGATAGCCAGCGTGAAATTCGATCCCGAGCGGCAGCCGCTGACGTCCGCTCAACTCCTGGCTATGCTTCCGCTTCACGTGGGGCAGCCACTGCGCAGTTCCGATCTGCGCGATTCCATCCAGCGCCTGTATCAGACCGGCGAGTATACCGACATCGCCGTGGATGCCACGCTCGAGAACGGCGGCGTCGCTCTGAAATTCATGACCAGACCAGCGTTTTTCATCGGTTACGTCGAAGTGGAAGGCGTCCCAGAGCCGCCGAATGAAGGGCAGCTTTTGGTGGCCAGCAAGCTCGCGCTGGGCGCCGGTTACGTGCCGGACCAAACCGCCGCCGCGGTAAACCGCATTGTCGATCTTCTGAAGCGGAACGGCTTCTATAACGCCGGAATCGAGCCTTCAACCGCTACGCACGAAACCACGCAACAGGTGCAAATCGATTTCCATGTGAATGCCGAGGAGCGAGCGAAATTCGATGGGCTGATAGTCGGCGGCAACCCCTTGCGTCCCGACGAGAGCCTGGCGAATTCCAGCGGCTGGAGGCGCCTTCGCGGGTGGTTCGGTTGGCATTCTTTAACCGAAACGCGCTTGCAGAACGGCGTGGACAACATTCGTTCCTGGTATCCCAAACATGATCATCTGCTGGCGCAGGTGACGCTGGTGAAGCTGGACTTTCATCCCGACACCAACACCGTTACGCCGGAACTCAACATCGATAGCGGGCCTCCGGTGCTGGTGCGGCTGCGGGGCGCAAAGCTGTCCGCGGGCAAATTGCGCAGCCTCCTGCCGATCTATGAGGAGCGTTCCATCGACCGCGACCTGTTGGAGGAAGGCTCGCGCGATTTGGCCTCGTACTTTCAATCCCAGGGATACATTGACGCCACCGCCAACTACCGATCGGCATCGCCTCCCAACGGCGAGCAACTGATCGACTATTACGTCAATACCGGCGTGCGCCACAAAATCTCCAAAGTCGAAGTGCAGGGCAATCATTATTTCGACGGGCCAACCATCCGCGAGCGCATGACCGTCATGGCCGCGACTTTCATCCGCTATCGGCACGGTAGCTATAGCCGCAACCAGATGGATCGCGATCTGGAAGCCATCCGCGAGCTGTACCGCGGCAATGGGTTTCGCGATGTCATGGTCACCTCCCGGGTTCTGGACGATTACAACGGAGAGGCCGCTCACATCGCGATTTTCATCGACATCACCGAGGGGCCGCAATGGTTTGTCTCGAAGCTGTCATTCCAGGGCATTTCCGACGATTTTCGCGCCGCACTGCTGTTGATCTTGCACTCCACCGCCGGCCAACCCTACAGCGATTTGAACATTGCCAACGATCGCGATAGCATTCTCGACTACTTCTTCAATAGCGGTTACCCGCAGGCCAAGTTCGAGTTCACGTCCACGCCGGCCGCCGAAGCCAACCAGATGAACCTCACGTTCATCGTGACGCCCGGGCCGCGCGTATTCGTGCGGGACGTTCTGGTGGCGGGGCTGAAGCGGACCCAGCCCGACGTGGTCAGGGACCGTATCAGCCTGGATCCAGGCGATCCGCTCTCGCAGGGCCAGATCAACCAAAGCCAGCGCCGCCTCTACGATCTCGGAATTTTTACCCGCGTGGACGCCGCCATTCAAAATCCAGACGGCGACGAGCCCGATAAGTATGTCCTCTACTCGCTCGAAGAAGCCGGACGCTATTCCATGAACGTGGGCGTGGGGGCTGAGATCGGCCAAATCGGCGGCAGCAGTACGTCGCTGGATTCACCGGCCGGAACTACCGGATTCAGCCCGCGGTTTTCCTTCGGCATCAGCCGACTGAATGTCCTAGGATTGGGACATACCATCAGCCTGCAGACGCTGATCTCCACTCTGGAACAGCGCGCGCTGCTGACCTACGTGGCGCCCCAGTTTCTGGGCAATCCCAACCTGAGCTGGCAGATCTCCGGATTGTTCGACCTTTCTCACGACATTCGCACATTCACCTCCCAGCGCCGGGAAGGTTCGGTGCAACTCGCGCAGAAGCTCTCGCGCGCCAATACACTGCAATACCGCTATACCTATCGCGACGTGGATATCTCCAAGCTCAAGATCAGTGCCGATCTAGTGCCCCTGCTCTCACAGCCGGTCCACGTCGGATTCGTTTCGATGAGCTTCATTCAGGACAAACGCGACGATCCCATCGACTCGCACCATGGCATGTACACCAGCATCGATCTCGCTTTGGCGGCGAGCGTCTTTGGATCGCAAACCGGCTTCGGCCGCGTAGTGGCGCGCAATTCCAGCTACTACTCGCTCACCAAATCCCTGGTGTTGGCGCGAACCACGGAGTTCGGCCTGATCGAGCGTTACGGGGGACTGTCGATAATTCCGCTGGCCGAAAGATTCTTCGGAGGCGGCACATTCTCCAACCGCGCTTTCCCGGATTTCCAGGCCGGACCGCGCGATCCCATCACCGGTTTCCCGGTCGGCGGCAACGCCCTGCTCATGAATACCATTGAATTGCGGTTTCCGCTGATCGGCGATAACTTGGGCGGCGTGTTGTTCAACGACCTCGGCAACGTGTACTCCGCCGTGAATACGATCAATTTGCAATTCCGGCAGCCCAATCTGCAGAACTTCAACTATGCTGTCCAAGGTTTCGGTTTCGGACTGCGCTATCGCACGCCGGTTGGTCCGGTGCGGGTAGATTTTTCGTTCAGCCCCGATTCGCCCCGCTTCTTCGGCTGCGAAGGTTCCATCAACCAGTTGATTTACTGCGGCGTTCCAGGCTCGAACGTGCCGGAGACCAACCAGCGCATCAGCGTTTTCCAATTCCACTTTTCGCTCGGGCAGGCGTTTTGATGAAAGCACTTCCGATCTTCTGCCTGTGGCTCGCTGCGTACCAGGGACCGCTCTCCGCCGACATCATCGACCGCATCGCAATCACCGTGGGCAACCAAGTGATCACCGAGTCCCAAATCGACGAAGAGATCAGCATTACCGCCTTCCTGAATCGCGACAAGCTGGATGTAAGCGCCGATGCGAGAAAGCAAGCCGCCAGTCGATTGATCGAGCAGGCGCTGGTGAAGCGCGAAATGGATTTGAGCCACTACCCGCTGCCGCAGCCGGACGAGGCCAGCGCCGCGCTTGCGGGTATCAAGGCCACCTATCCTAGCCAAGCCGATTTCGCCGCCGCTCTTGCGTCCTATGGCATCAGCGAAGCGGATCTCACGCAGCGTCTGCTGTGGCAATTCACGGTTCTGCGTTTCATCGACTACCGATTCCGCCCTGGTATTCAGATTCCCGACGCCGATGTGCAAACATATTATCGGCAGCAGGTTTCCGGCTGGGAAAAACAGGGGATCAAGCCGATTCCCAGCCTGGAAGAATCGCGCGACCAGATTGAAGAGATTCTCACGCAAAAACGAATTGATCAAGCTTTGAACCAGTGGCTGGCCGACACTCGCAAGCAAGTGCCTGTTATCTACCACGACACCACTCTCGCCGACCGCGACAGGGGTAAGGCCGGCAGCGAAGCGAGTACGCAATGACGCGACGCACCAGAATCATCGCGCTCAGTTTTCTCGGCACCGCTGGCCTCGTAATCGCGGTGTTGGGCGCGGCCGTCGTTCTGGTGCAATCCGAATGGTTCAAAAACAAGATTCGAGAACGGATCGTGTCGGTGACCGAACGCGCCACCGGCGGCCGCGTCGAAATCGGCAGATTTTCCTATGACTGGCGCGATCTGACGGCCGAAGTTTCTCCCTTCGTCCTGCACGGCACGGAGCCGGCCTCCGCACCACCTTTGTTGCGAGCCGACAAGATCAAAATCCGCTTGCGAATTATCTCGCTCCTCGAGAAAAAAGTCGACATTGCTTCGCTCCTGCTCGAAACCCCGCGTTTGAACATCACGGTGGCGCGGGATGGAACCACCAACGTTCCGCGGCCGAGCGTGCCGAGCAGCGGCAGCCTCGTTGAAAGGCTTCTCGATCTCAACGTGCAGCACATCGAGCTTCGCCACGGCGAAGCGAACTACAATTCCTGGAAGCTTCCTCTCGACGCGGCGGGCGAGCACCTGGAAGTGTCGCTGCGCTACGAAGCCGGCTCCCACAATGGCGCTCCGCGCTATATCTGCACTGTTTCCTCCACGGATGCCCGTATCTCTTCTCCCGCGCTGCGGCACGCGGCCCAGTTCAGCGTTGATGCCCAGATTGCGATCGGCAAGAATACGATTCAGGTATTGTCCGCCAATCTCGCCTCCGACGGAATGAAACTCCGTGCGTCGGGCTCCATCGGCGACCTTTCCACGCCGCGGGGAGAGTTCGATCTGACCGCCGCGCTTCCAATCCAGGAGCTGAGCAAAATGTTCCGGCTGCCCATCGAGCCGCGCGGCGCCGTGGAGTTCCAGGGACACGCCAGCGCCGGCGGCCCAGCCGTCGACGGCCAAACCCCGTACCGGCTCACCGGCAAGCTTACCGGAAAAGGTCTCGCATACCTTTCCCGAGGCGTCGGGTATATTCATCAGAACGTTGAAATTTCTGGTATTTCATTAGCGGCTTACGCCGACGTTGGCCCCAAGAACATTAATTTCCCGCAACTCGATCTCTCCATGCCGAACGGCCGCTTCCATGGAACGGCGCAGGTAGCCGAATTAGAGCGCGCGACCCCGCGCTTGACTGTGAAGGGCGCAATCGACGGCCTTTCCATCGACGAAGTCGGCCGCCTGGCAGGGAGGGAAACCGGGGATCTCAGCGGAACTCTGAGTGGTCCCGTGCAACTGGAAGGACTGCTGACACCCTCCGGTCTCACCGGCGTTCTGACCAGCGCCGATCTGGCGATAAAACCCGGCGACGGTGCTCACCCCGTGCAAGGCGCTCTGGCGGTGAATTACGATCAGCGCTCGGGCAAAATCTCGCTCGGCGACTCGCGGATCGCGATCGGGGCGACTGAATCAAGCCTGTCCGGAACGCTCGGCGAGACTTTAGCAGTGCATGTGGTATCGAGAAACCTGAACGATGTGATTCCCGTCCTGCGCGCATTGGGAGCAACTCCTCCCCCCGCTGGCCAGTGGAATTGCACAACGGCGTGGCGCGCGTGGATGCGTCGGTCGCGGGGTCGCTCGAGAACGCGAAAGTTTCCGGCAAAGCGGACGTTGAAAAATTGAAAGTAGAGGGCCATGAATTCGATCATTTGGTTACTACATTCAACCTCGATCGATCCAGCGCCAATCTGCTGACCGTCAGTGTGCAGCAAGGCAAGATGCGGCTGGAAGGCCAAGGGCGCGCCAGCCTGAACAATTGGAAGCTGGACGGGACCAGCGCAATATCCGCGCTAGCTACACTGCGCTCGGCCGACCTGCAGACGTTGGCGGCCGAAGCAGGAATGGCGTCTCTCCCCGCTACTGGCGCCATCTCCGCTACACTCCGGATCACCGGTTCGCTGGAATCGCCGCTGGTCAGCGGAAATGTGACCCTGGACGATCTCACCGCCTACGGCGAACATTTCACCGCGGCGCGCGCCGCCGTCACCTTTACAACTACGGCGCTGGAGCTATCGAACGGAGAAGCGCGCAACGGCTCGGCCCGCGTGACGCTGAGCGGCAACTACAATCATCCGGCCAACGATTGGAAAGACGGTTCGCTGCGCTTTGACCTGGCTACCAACGGCGTCGATCTGGCGCAGGTCAAGAGCATACAGGATCTCGAAAATGGTCTCGGCGGCCGGCTGGATCTCAAAGCCGGCGGCGCGGCCAAAGTCGTCAAGGGCCTGGTGGATCTCACGTCGCTCAATGGCCAACTCTCGGTGCGCAACGCGATGCTGGGCGGCCATACCTACGGCAATCTGGAGGTCACGGCGGCCACGAAGCTGCCGGTCCTCGCGCTCACCGCCATTGCAACCGTGGATGATTATCAGATCCGCGGAAGCGGCGAATGGCGCATGGAAGGCGACTATGGCGGCGAGGCTCACATCCAGATCCCGCGCATCTCTTTTGCTACGCTGCACGATCTTTCACCGGGCAAGCACCTCCGCAAGGACCTTCCTTTCGGCGGATTCGTGGAGGGTGAAGCGGCGATCACGGGTCCACTGAACCGACCCTCCCTGATGAAAGCGAGCGTGACGCCTTTCCACCGTCCAATTCAACGCCAGCCCCGATACGCGGCCTTTGGGCGGCGTCCAATTGCAAGATCTGGTATTGAAAAACGCACAACCCATCCACCTGGAAGCTACCACCAGCGGAATCGATATCGGCCACGCCAGTTTCATCGCCAAGGACACCACCCTCGAGGCCTCCGGGCGCCTGGCGCTCAACTCAAGAAATCCCTGGGATTTGACCATCCAGGGCCGCGTCAATTTCTCCATTCTCCAGCTCTTCAATCCGGACCTGCTGGGTTCCGGCGCGTCGGTGGTGAACGTAGCCATCCGCGGACCTCTTATGGAGCCCCAGGTGGAGGGCCGTCTGGAGCTGCGCAACGCCTCCTTGTTCCTGCGCGATGTTCCGAACGGCATCGATCAAGCCAACGGTCTGATTCTGTTCGATCGCAATCGCGCCACCGTGCAGAACCTCAGCGCGCAGTCCGGTGGCGGCAATATCCAGTTTGAAAGCGGCAGCTTCGTAGGATTCCGGGGAACCGGGCTGGTCTATCGTCTGCAAGCCGCGGCGCACAATGTTCGCTACCGTTCCGGAGACGGAGTGAGCCTGACCATGGATGGCTCCCTCGCTTTAGTGGGCACATCCGAGAACAGCGTTCTATCGGGATCGGTTGCGGTGGCGCGCGCAGCGTTCAATCCACGCACCGACCTCGGGAGCGTGCTTGCGTCCACTGCTAAACCGGTCGCTGAGGGCTCTCCAAACGACTACTTGAACGGCGTCCAATTCGACGTTCACATCGTCACTGCCCATACCCTTGAAGTGGAGACTTCGCTCACGCGTAACATTCAGGCGGATGCCGACGTGCGCTTGCGGGGCACGCCGGACCGTCCGGTGCTTCTCGGCCAGGTGACGGTCAACTCCGGCCAGATGGAGTTCTTCGGCAACAAGTACAGTATCAATCGCGGCGAAATTAACTTCAACAATCCGGCCAAAATCGAGCCCAACATTAATATGGATCTTTCCACGAAGGTGCGCGGCATCACGGTGGACATCAGCTTCTCGGGCACTCTCAACAAACTGAACTTCTCCTATCGTTCCGATCCGCCGCTGCAGGCGTCCGATATCATCGCGCTGCTAGCAGTGGGTCGAACTCCCGCCGCCGCCGGTCCTTTGGCCTCGCCGCAAGCCGTCAATAACGTGAACAGCAGCTATCTCGGAACGGGCGACAATTCGTTAATGGCCCAGGCCATCGCGCCCAACTCGGGACGCTTGCAGAAATTCTTCGGCGTCAGCCATATCAAAATCGATCCGCAATTGACCGACATTACCATCGTTCCGCAGGCCCGCCTCACCATGGAGCAGCAGGTCTCTTCCGCCATCACGCTCACCTATATCACCAATCTCGCGGTTGCCAACGAACAGATCGTTCGAGTGGAGTGGGACCTCAGCAAGAAATGGGCGGCCGTGGCGCTGCGCGATGAAAATGGCGCCTTCAGCATCGATTTTCAATACCGCATGCGCTTCAAATAGGCCGCCATGCGACTTCGTAAAGTCCAGGGAAGACTCAAGGTGGAGCACAGCATCCTGGATGGCGTGCGCCACGTGTTGGAACGCCTGCTCGAAGACAATCCTGCAATCCGGTCCGTCATTCCCGGGGTGATTCGCCCGGTGCGCGACGCCAAGGGAGAGGTCAGAATCCGCGTCACCGTGCCGACCACGAATGGCTGGAAGGCCATCGCCCTCAGCGCCGGGGCACGCCAGGAGCTGTTCATCAGTACCGGCTTTTCAAAGGATCAGCTGGAACAAGCCATTCGCCAGGCCTCTTCCGAGGCGCGCGCCTAGCAAGCGGTAGCCTGTGTGCGGGCGAGGTACTAAAGCGATCCACCTCAGGTTGCTCGCGAAGTTCCGTACACGGCCGCCCGCAGCACCTTAACCCTCGCTACCACGCTAACGTTACGCTATCTTTCGGCCGATGAGAAATTAGATTCGTTTGAATCATAATCCTAGAATCTCGGAAATTCCTTGAAAGTTCTAATTGCTGATGACAGCATAGTATCGCGGCATTTGTTGGAAGCCACATTGCGCAAATGGGGCTATGACGTGATGGTGGCCTGCGATGGAACCGAAGCCTTGCAGCTTCTGGGGCGCGAGGATGCCCCGGCGCTCGTCATACTCGATTGGATGATGCCGGGGATGACTGGCCTCGAGGTTTGCCGGAAGATTCGGGAACGCGGCAGTGAGCCATACACCTATATCCTGCTGCTCACTTCCAAAAGCCAGAAGGAAGATTTGATCGAAGGCATGGATGCAGGCGCCGACGACTATATCGCGAAGCCGTTCGACCAAAACGAGCTGCAAGTCCGGCTGCGTGCCGGCACCCGGCTGGTGGACTTACAGGCCCAGTTGCTTTCAGCGCGGGAGGCTCTACGCGAACAAGCCACGCGGGATTCGCTGACGCGCCTGTGGAACCGAAGCTCCATCCTCGAAACGCTGTCGCGCGAATTGGCGCGGGCCTGGCGCGAATCCTCTCCGCTCGGCGTCGTGATGGTAGATCTGGACCACTTCAAGAACATCAACGACAATCACGGACACCTGGCGGGAGACGCAATGCTGCGCGAAGCCGCCCGGCGCATGCAAAACGGCGTTCGCCAGTATGACTCCGTGGGGCGCTATGGCGGCGAAGAGTTCCTCATTCTGCTGCCTAACTGCGGTGAATCGGAGAGCTACTCGCAGGCCGAGCGTCTACGCAAGCAGCTCAACCAGACCGACGTCCGCATCGACGATACCGCGCTTCGGATCACGGCCAGCTTCGGCGTTACCGCCGCGCTCCCGGGCGAGCCCTGGACGCCAGAGGGGCTCATCCGCAAGGCTGACGAGGCACTCTATGTCGCCAAAAAATCCGGACGCAATCGCGTGGAGATTTTGTCTTATAGCTCCGAGCCGGCGCCCGTTGCCGCGCCGGAAACTGCCGTCGCTTCCTAGGGCCGCTTCACGACATTCCCAGGGCGTTTCATCCCAGTCTTCTCGACCGTGGGAGTTGCCTTTTCCGACGCGAGGAACTCGATGAGGCGTTTGGATGCCTCGGGATTCTTAGCACCTTTCACCACAGCGGCGGCGAATACCTGGACGAACTGAAGATCGGCAGGGATTGTGCCCACGAAATCGACGCCTCGAACGGGCAGGATTTCACTTACCGGCAGAACGACCATCTCCGCTGATCCGCTCGCCACTTCAGACGCTCCCGCGCCTGAGAGCTTATCCGCCAAGGCGCCGCCAATGCCGAGCTGCGGAAATACTCTGGTCTTCAGGTAGATCGCGGAGGTGCTTTGAATGCCGATCGATTTCGCTCGAAGCAGGGTTTGTTTGAAGGCGTTCACCGTGCTGATATCCGGACGGGGTGTGCCGGCACGCACACCAACTCCCAGCGGGACGCTGGCAAGATCGACCTCTGAGCCTATAACGATTCTGCCCTCAGCTGATAGCTCGGCAAGCCCTTCCCTCGACATGATGACCACGTCGGCGGGCAGTCCGCGCCGAAGCTGAGCGCCGATCGTGGTGGGTCCATCGCCCTGGGAGGCGCCCCGCTCCGTGGTGACTGTAATGCCAGTGCTTTTCTCGAATTGGGGCAGAAGTTCCTGATAAGCGGCTGAGAAGCCGCCGGACATTAGAACCGCAACCGGCGCAGGCTGCGCAAGCAAGCAGGCGGGCAAAGCGAAAACCAGCGTGATCGCGAAGATCAGTCTCTTCGAGCTGCGCGACATCACTATTGACGTCGCTGCGCGACTTGGAAGTGGCTCAACGAGCTGGCATAGCCCGATAGCCCCTTATACAGCGCTTCGGCCGTGCGCTGGCGATAGTCCTCGCGCCTCATGATGCTTTCGTCGTGGGCATTGCTGATGAACCCGATCTCAGCCAGCACCGAAGGCATCGAGGCTCCAATCAACACTATAAACGGCGCCTTCTTAACGCCGCGATCCTTGGACCGTGCATCGGTGGTTCGCGCCGACAAGGTATAGAGCGCGGACTGCACCCGCGATGCAAACTCGCGCGACTCCTCCACTTTGTCCTTGAGCGCGATCTTCTGCAGCAAGTCCTGCAGCTCGTAGATGCTCATTTGCGAGCCGGCGTTTTCCCGCGCGGCCAGGTCCAGAGCGCTCCTGGAGGTGGTGAAGTTCAAATAGAACGTCTCCACGCCCGCCGCCGTGCGCAATGGGGAGGAGTTGGCGTGGATCGACAGGAACAGGTCCGCTTTGGCTTCGTTCGCGATTTCGGTGCGGCGTTCCAGGGGAACGAACGTATCGTCGGAACGGGTGTAAATCACCTCGCTCCCCATCTTTTCCTGGATCAAACGGCCCAATCGTTGGGCGACATCCAGTACCAGGTCCTTTTCGCGCAAACCCTCCGGTCCAATCGTGCCGGTATCGTGGCCGCCATGTCCCGGATCGAGAACCACGCGCCCGACCTTGAGCCCGAGCACACGAATCATCGAGCGCTCGCCTGTGGAGTTGCGCTTAGCTGGGAGGGCGACGTCGGCGCGAGCGGCGGGCGTGATTGCAGTCACGGGCGTGGATGCAGGTGAAGGAAGAGCCAAACTGGACGAAGCCGGCGCCGTCCACGTGGCCACCTGGCCACCGCCATGGACAATCACATCTGCGAGCTGCAAGACCTTCGGTTTCAGCGCCAATACCGGTGGCGGATCGAGCGGAACCGCCGACACCTGTACTAGCGGAGCCGAAGCTGGGATGGATTGCGGCGGCGGCATGAACTGTCGATGCTCCACAGGCCTGGGAGCGGGTGTTGGCTCTGCCGGGACCTGAGGCGTCACAACAGATGCGGGCGGCGTCTGGATCAATGCCGGCGGCGTTTTCACCGGGGCTTTGTTGTCCTGTGCTTTGCCGCCTGGGGCCCGGAGTTCAATTATCAGCCGATCGGGATTTTCAAGACGCGAAGTGGTAGCCTCAACCGTGGTCTCCAGGTCCAAGACCACGCGTGTGACGTTACGCAGCGGCTCAGCCACCCGGATTTGTTTGATAAACCGGTCGGAGACGGGAATTACGGTCAGCGCTTTGTGGGTCAAAGTAGGCTTGGTGCCGACAAGATCGAAAAAGATCCGGTCCGGATTGTCCAGATGATCGGTCTTCACCTGAAAGTCGCCGTCGGTCTGTATCGCGATGCGTGTTACTCCGCCGAGCGACCAAAAACGGACGGCGGTGACGTGGTGCGGCTCCGCGATGTCAGCCGCGATCGCGCCGCTGACGGCCAATAGCAATAAGGCTCCGGAACGCCGCCATGCTCGCGGGCACAACTGCCCCCGCTGCTTCCGGGGGAGGTGTAGCATTGTCGTCTTACCGGGTTGCGATGTGCAGCATGCCCTCTGGATCGACATACGTAAGAATGTGCCTCGGCGCCTCTTCGGCCGCCGCTAGCTCCTCGGCATTCTTCGCTTCGTTCTTGGCCTGATTCTCCTTAACTTGGCTGTCCTGGCCGGCCGCGCGCTTGGCCCGCCCATATTTCTTGCCTACTTTGGCGACGTAGTCAATCGTCTCCGCGTACGGCGGAACGTCCCGGTACTTCGCCACCGCCTTCTCCCCAGCATTGTACGCTGCAATCGCGAGCCGGTCGTCCTGGAACGTATCCTGCAAAAACTTGAGATAACGAACCCCGGCCTCGATATTCTGCTTCGGATCAAAGCTGTTCGTGACGCCGAACCGCTGCGCGGTCGCGGGCATTAATTGCATTAGCCCCTGCGCGCCCTTGGGTGAAACGGCAAACGGATCGTAATTGCTTTCTACCTGGATCACCGAATCCACCAGTAAGGGATTCACGTCGAAATTCTTCGCCGCATCGGCGATCAAGCCGTGAATGTCCGGCATCGCTTCGCCGGTGGCCACGGTTGCGACTGGTGCCACAACCAGGCTCCGCACCAGCTTGCCGGTGCGCGTGTCCACTTTCACTACCCACACCTCGCGCGGCTCGCCGGCCTTCAGGCCTGCCGTCGCAAGAGTTCCCAAAACCGACGCTGCTATAACAACTTCCAAACAAAATCGCATCCGTTTGTTCTATCCGATTATAACCGGATTGCCTCCATCCGCAAGTCTTTCGTTCTTTCGTACGTCGACCGTCTCTTTTGCTTCGGAGGCTCGCATGGCAATGCTATTATTCTCTCATGCAAGCCTCCGGGTTTGTGCTGGCGGGGGGAGGAAGCACGCGCATGGGCCGGAACAAGGCGCTGCTGCCCTTTCGCGGAATCACCCTGGTAGAGCACATTGCCCGAATCGTCCGTGAAGCAGCCGGCTCGGTGACCCTGATCGGCGATCCTGTCCAACTCGGCCATCTCGGCTTGCCTGTCGTTCCCGATACACTGCCGGCTTCGGGTCCGGCCGGCGGAATCTACACCGCCTTGACCGTCACGTCCAGCGACTGGAATCTGATCACCGGTTGCGACATGCCCGCCCTCACCTGCGGCATCCTGCGTGGCCTGATACGTCGCGCCACCGTAGCGTCGAATACAATCGATTGTCTGGCGGCCGCCGGACCGGGTGGCGAGCCTGAGCCTCTGTGCGCCGTCTACCATCGGCGGTGCCTGGCAGCCGTGACTCGGGCGATTGGCGAAAAACGATTGAAAATGAAGAACTTATTGGCAGAACTCGCGGTCGAACTCATACCGGTTGACGAGACCGCCATAGCCAACGTCAATACTCCCGCCGAGTGGGCAGAATTCGAAGCCAAACTCTCATGACCCCGACCGATAAGCTCAACTACATCGAGTTTCGCCACGTGTATAAGACGTTCGATCGCCCGGTTTTAGTTGATGCCAGCTTTTACGCGGCCGCCGGCGAAACACTAGCGATCATCGGGCGCAGCGGCGTGGGCAAATCCGTCAGCCTGGGACACATCATGGGCTTTATCAAGCCTGACCAGGGACAGGTTTTCGTAGCTTATCAGGACATCACCAACTACTCCGAAGCCGAGCTCCGGGAAATCCGCAAGAAGGTCACCATGGTGTTTCAGAGCGGCGCGCTGTTCGACTCCCTCACCGTCGGCGAAAACATTCTGTTCTCGCTCGAGCTCCGCAGCGACTACGACGAGCACAATAAGGAAGACGTCGTCGATGGACTGCTCTCCATGGTGGACATGCTGCAATTCAAGGACGCCTATCCGGCCGACCTTTCCACCGGATACAAACGTGCGGTCGCGATCGCCCGAGCCCTGGCGGCTCAGCCCGAGTGCATCCTTTATGACGAGCCCACCACTATGGTGGACCCCATCATGTCGAATACCCTGAGCGAGCTCATGCTCAAACTGAAGCGCGAACTCCGTCTAACCGCAGTTGTGGTGACGCACGATTTGGATCTGATGCGAAAAGTGGCCGACAGCGTAGTGGTGCTGTTCAAGGGGCAGGCGATTTACTTCGGGCCGGTGGCGGGGCTGGAGAAATCGGAACATCCGCATATCAAAGCGTTTCTCGCGATGGACCGCGTGCAGCTGGTGACGGGCGGCGTAGAATGAACCGCGCGCGTGAGCAAGCGGCACGCCGGATTATTTAGTTTTTTCGAAATCGAGCGCAGCTGAATTCATACAGTAGCGTTGATGCGTCGGGCGGGGCCCGTCGTCGAACAAGTGGCCCAGGTGCGCGTCGCATTTCGCGCACAACACTTCCACGCGCCGCATGCCGTGGCTGGTGTCGGTTTCGGTCTTGATGCTTCCGGGTCCAATCGGCGCCCAGAAGCTCGGCCAACCGGTCCCCGAATCGTATTTCGCATCGGACTTGAACAATGGCGTTTCGCAGCAAACGCAACGATAAACGCCGGGCTCATGGTTGTCCCAGTACAGGCCGGTGAATGCCGGCTCGGTGCCTTTGTGCCGTGTCACGGCGTACTGATCAGGCGTCAACTGTTTACGCCACTCTTCGTCGGTTTTCTTGATTCCGGACATACTTGGTTACCAAACGCATCGCATGCACGGTCCAAAGCGGACGGACGTACGTTTACTGCTGAATCGTCACGATGGGCTGCGACGCCGCCAGCACGGCTTCAGCTTCCTCGGCGGTGAACTGTTCGGTCTTGGCCGAATGGTTCATCGAGCAGAACTTCGGACCGCACATGGAACAAAACGCCGCGTCCTTGAAACCCTCCTCGGGCAGCGTCTCATCGTGCATCGCTTCGGCCGTTTCCGGATCCAGCGACAACTCGAACTGCTTGCGCCAATCAAAGCGATAGCGCGCCCGCGACAGTTCGTCATCGCGATCGCGTGCCCCCGGCCGGTGACGCGCAATATCGGCCGCATGTGCGGCGATCTTGTACGCGATAATGCCTTGCTTCACATCCTCGCGGTTCGGCAGCCCCAGGTGCTCCTTGGGCGTCACGTAGCACAGCATCGACGCGCCGTACCACCCGATCATGGCCGCGCCGATGGCCGACGTGATGTGGTCATAGCCCGGAGCGAAATCCGTTACCAGCGGCCCTAGCGTGTAGAAGGGCGCCTCATTGCACATCTCCACTTCCTTCTCCACCTGCATCTGGATCTGGTCCATCGGAATGTGGCCCGGGCCTTCGATCATCACCTGGACATCGTATTCCCAGGCCTTCCTGGTTAACTCGCCCAGCGTTTTCAATTCGGCGAACTGCGCCGCGTCGCTGGCATCGGCCACGCAGCCCGGCCGCAACCCATCGCCCAGCGAGAAGCTGACGTCGTGCTTCTGGAAAATCTTGCAGATCTCGTCGTAGTGCTCGTACAGGAAATTCTGCTTGTGATTCTTGACCATCCATTCGGCTAAGATGGCCCCACCGCGGCTCACGATGCCGGTGATGCGCTTGGTGGTCAGAGGAACGTACTGCACCAGCACGCCCGCGTGAATGGTCATGTAATCGACGCCCTGCTCGGCTTGCTCCTCGATCACCTCCAGCATCACGTTGATGTTCAAATCCTCAACGCGGCGCACGCGCCCGAGCGCTTCGTAGATCGGCACCGTGCCCACCGGAATCGGCGATGCGTCGATGATGGCTTTCCGGATGCGCGGAATATCGCCGCCGGTGGAAAGATCCATGATCGTGTCGGCGCCGTACTTCACCGCGTAATGCAGCTTGGCCACCTCTTCGTCGATATTCGACGTGGTGGACGAATTCCCGATGTTGGCGTTGATCTTGCAGCTGGAGGCCACGCCGATGCACATCGGCTCCAGGTTGGTGTGGTGGATGTTGGCCGGAATGATCATGCGGCCCCGCGCCACTTCGGACCGGATCAGCTCCGGCGTCACATGCTCGCGCTTGGCGATATATTCCATCTCTTGGGTGACGACATCCCGCCGCGCGTAATGTATTTGGGTCCGGATCGGATCGTTTAATCGGGGGGAAATCCATGGGCTGCGCATACCGGCCATTTTAGCGCAGTGTTACAAAAGAGATCGTCCGAGGCGGCGCGCTCGCTATCATGAAGGTTCCCGATGCCCGTCCTGATCGTCGACAACTACGACTCGTTCACCTACAACCTGGTGCACATCGTTGCTGTGATCACCGGTTGCGCGCCGATTGTGATCCGCAACGATGAGATGACCTGGGATGAAGTCCGCTGTCTCGAATTCGATAGGGTGATCATCTCGCCCGGTCCAGGCCGGCCTGAGAATCCGCGGGACTTCGGTATTTCGGCCCGCCTGATCGCGGAAGCGGTCGAAGGAAATTTCCCGCTGCTGGGCGTCTGCCTGGGACACCAAGGCATCGCTCGGCACTTTGGAGGCGTGTAATCCGGGCATCTGAGCCGGTTCACGGACGATCCGCCGAGATTCTGCACGATGGCGACGAACTGTTCGCAGGAGTTCCCGAGCGATTCAGCGCGATTCGTTATCATTCACTCATCGTGGGTGAACCGTTGCCGCCGGAGTTAAGGAAAATCGCGTGGACCGCCGACGGCGTTGTGATGGCGCTGCGGCACATCAGCGCGGCCAATCTGGGGCGTACAGTTCCATCCGGAATCGATTTGCACGCAGTATGGCGAAGCGATTCTGCGGAATTTCTTAAAACCGCTTGCTCACGCGCGCGGTTCAGTAACGACGATCTCGACTCCCGGCAGGAACAATTCGTGCAGTCATGCGCGCGAAATTCCTTTGCCGGCCTCGCCCGAAGCGCTCTTCCGTGGCTTATTCGCGCAGGAACGCTACGCGTTTTGGCTCGACAGCTCGCTCGTCTCGGACGATAGCCGGTTTTCGTACATGGGCACGGGTAGCGAAACACTCCCTGCGCCTTTTCTCGATTCCCTCGATCGCGCGCTCAGCGAACATCCAGGTCGACTCGCCCCCGCTGCCGTTCCAATTCACCGGCGGTTACGTCGGTTATCTCGGATACGAGTTGAAAGCCGAATGCGGCGCGCCCGGGAAACACCGATCGCCGTTTCCCGATGCATGCCTGCTGCGCGTGGATCGTTTTCTTGCCATCGATCATGCCGAAAACAAGCTGTGGATCGTTTCTTGCGGTGAGCCGGATCAAGAAATCGAAAGGCGTATTGCCGAGCTTAAAGATTGCCCTCCGGGATCGTCAGTGTCTGCGCCGGCTCGGAATTCACGCTGGCAACCGAACGTGACGACTACCTGCGCCTCATCGACGCCTGCCGATCGCGCATCGCCGCCGGCGAGAGCTACGAGATCTGCCTGACGAATCAATTGCGCGCCGCGACCAATGCCTCGCCGCTCGCCTACTACGAAGCACTGCGCAAGGTAAATCCCGCGCCGCACTCGGCGTTTTTGCACCTCGATGACCCCACTTCGGCAAGATCGACATCGCCTGCTCCTCGCCCGAGCGTTTCCTGCGCATTGACGCCGACGGCAACGTCGAATCGCGGCCCATCAAAGGGACCATCCGTCGAGGGAGCAACCCACAGGAAGACGCCGCCCTCCGCGCCACGCTGGCATCGAGCGAGAAGAACCGCGCCGAAAACCTCATGATCGTCGACCTCACGCGCAACGATCTTGGCCGCGTCTGCCGCGCCGGCAGCGTTCACGTCCCGCAAATGATGCAAGTGGAAACGTACGCGACCGTGCATCAGCTTGTAAGTACCGTCGCCGGGAAGCTGGCTCCTGGCGCGACCGCCGTCGATTGCATTCGCGCGGCTTTTCCGGGCGGTTCCATGACTGGCGCACCCAAGCTCCGCACGCTCGAAATCCTGGACGAGCTGGAACCTGAAGCGCGCGGCATCTACTCGGGCAGCATCGGTTACATCGGCTTCAACGGCGCCGCCGACCTGAATATCGTGATTCGCACCGCCGTTTTCCACCGCGGTGTCGCCAGCATCGGTGTGGGCGGCGCCATCGTCTATCAATCCGAGCCGGAAGACGAATGGGACGAAATGCTGCTCAAAGCTCAGGCGCTGCTGCGTGCTTTTCCCGCCACGTTATCATGATGCTATGTCTACCGTTTTGCCGGTCCACGAAGAGAACCAGCGATCTCGACCGGGTACGAGCCTTAGAGAGCGAATACCTGCTTCAGAATTACGCCCGCTATCCGCTGGTTCTCGATCGCGGCAAGGGCTGCTACGTTTTCGATACCTCCGGCAAGCGCTATCTGGATTTCATCACCGGCATCGGCGTCAACGCGCTAGGCCACGCGCACCCGCGCCTGGTGAAAGTGATCCGCGAGCAGGCCGGCCGGCTGCTGCACTCCTCGAATTTGTACTATCACGCCTACCAAGGTCCGCTCGCCGAGCGCCTGGCGAAAGTCAGCGGCCTGCAGCGCACGTTCTTCTGCAACTCCGGCGCCGAGGCCATGGAAGGCGCGCTCAAAATGGTGCGCGCGCACGGCCGCAAGATCCATCCGGACAAATACGAAATCGTCTCGCTGAACAATTCCTTTCACGGGCGCACGCTGGGCGCGCTGTCCATCACCGGGCAGGAAAAATACCGCCTGGATTTCGAGCCGCTGCTTCCCGGCGCGCGCTTCGTTCCGCTCAACGACGAGGTGGCGCTGGAGCAAGTGGTCAGCGATAAGACGGCCGGCATCGTGATCGAACTGATTCAGGGCGAGGGCGGCATCTTCCCGATGTCCGCCGAATACATTCGCAAAGCGCGCGAGCTGGCCGACCGCTACAATGCGCTGCTGGTCTTCGACGAGATCCAATGCGGCGTCGGCCGCGTGGGCAAGCACTTCGCCTATCAACTCTTGGACCCTATCGTGCTGCCGGACATTATGACGGCCGCCAAGCCCCTGGCCTGCGGCATCCCGCTGGGCGTGATCGTCGCCAACGAGCGGGCGGCGCAATCCATCGGCTCCGGCATGCACGGCTCTACCTTCGGCGGCGGACCGCTGGCCTGCCGCGTGGCCATCGAGTTCATGGATATTCTCGACGGGCTTCTGCCTCACATCGAAGAGATGGGCCGCTACTTCCGCGCGAAGCTCGTGGAGCTGCAGAAGCAGTTTTCCTTCATCCGCGAGGTGCGCGGCCAAGGCCTCATGATCGGCGTGGAGCTGAGCTTTCCCGGCAAGCAGCTGGTCCTGGATGCCATGGAGCAAGGGCTGCTCATCAACTGCACGCACGACACCGTGCTGCGCTTCCTGCCGCCTTACATCTCGACCGAGAAGGAGATCGACCGCGCAGTTAGGATTCTCAAACGCGTTTTCAAGCTCGCGTCCAAACGTGGCGACGGTAAGATGAGTGGAACGACCGTTATCGTGCCGGCCAGCAGGCCGCGCCGATAATGTCGACAAGCCCAGTTCCGCTGGTGACGGAATTCACCCAGGCGCTGACTCCGGGCGTCGCGCTCGATCTTGCTTGCGGCCCCGGACGCAATGCCATCTATCTCTGCCGAGCGCGGCTGGCGTGTCACGGCGGTGGATGCTTCCCCAATCGCCATCGACCTATTGCTCGCCAGCACGCGCGAAGTAATCGCTCCATCGACGCGCATCTCGCCGATCTGGAGAGCTGGTGAATTCGACATTGCCGCCGGAGAGCTTTGACTTGATTCTGTCCTGCTACTATCTGCAGCGCAGTTTGATCCCCGGCATGAAGGCGGCTCTCCGGCCTGGCGGCCTGCTGATCATGGTTGTGCTCCTCGCCGGCGCCGATCAGCCACAAGGCACACCCACGCGCGCTTATCGCGGCGAGCTACGGGCGTTCTTCCCGGACTGGCGGTCTTGCATTACCGCGAGGGTGAGACCGGCGAACCCGGCCATCGGCACAGCGTCGCCGAACTGGTGGCAACGAAACCGTAAATTGCCGAGTCTACTGTTAGGATGCTGGGAGCCGGCCGGTGGGTGGGGCACTCGATGGCACGGGGCCCCGGGGTTGGTTCCGATCGCCTCCCAGCGGTGAGTACTAGCAGTTCCTTTTCCAACGGAAAGGGCCACGTAAGTGTATGATTTGGTGTGGGTACTCCAGCCGAAAGTAGATCGTTGGCTAACTTAAAAGATAGCGAACCAACCAAATGGATATTCGATCGTGGCGCCCAGCGGCTAGCTGGGTGGGCAGGTTGACCCCACCAGCCAGCCCGCCTCGTAGTATAATTATTCAGGGCGATGAATAAATATAAAATCGGCGTTGTCGGCTTCACCGGCTATAGCGGTGCCGAACTCGTCCGCCTGCTTCGGCCACATCCGGACGCCGAGCCAGTCCTCCTCGAACATCGCCAGGATTCCAGGCCAACCGCCCTCAGCCTATCGATCATCCGCAGCCCCGTCGAATCCCATGCACTCCGGACGCTGTTCGCGCCGAAGGCCTGGCCGTCGTCTTCCTCGCTACGCCGGCCGCCGTTTCCATGGAGCTCGCGCCCGCCATGCTCGAAGCCGGCGCAAAAGTCATCGATCTCAGCGGGGCGTTCCGCCTGCGCGATGCCGCCACCTACCAACGCTGGTATAAGGAAGAGCACACCGCGCCCGGTCTCTTCGCCGAAGCCGTCTACGGGCTTCCCGAATTCTGCCGGGAGCGGATTCGCGGCGCGCGCCTGATCGCGAATCCCGGCTGCTATCCGACGGCCGCCAATCTCGCCATCCAGCCGCTGATCGCTGCGGGGGCCGTCGATCTCGCCGCCGGAATCATCTGCGACGCCAAGTCGGGTGTGAGCGGCGCGGGGCGCAAGGCTAGCCTCACTACCAGCTTCTGCGAAGTCACAGGGAATTTTTCGATCTATTCGGTGCTCGACCACCGCCACGTGCCCGAAGTCCTGATGGTCTCGGGTCTCGATGAGCCGGAGTTCAGTTTCACGGCGCATCTGCTTCCCATCGATCGCGGAATCCTCGAGACCATTTACGTTCGCACGCGCAATATCAAAACCGGCGAGCAATTGCTCGACATTTACCGCCGCCGGTATCAATCCGAGAAATTCGTGCGCCTCTATCCGCTCGGCAGCCTGCCGGATGTCAGCGCGGTCAACCGCACCAACTTCTGCGACATTGGACTCAAGTTCGACGCCGGCTACCGGACGGGCGATCATCGTCAGCGCCATCGACAATCTGGTGAAGGGCGCCGCCGGCCAAGCCATCCAGAACATGAATCTGATGCTCGGCTGCGAGGAAACGGCGGGCCTGTTGTGAGGATTTCATGAAGGCGCTCATCAAGCTCGGCGGCACATTGTTGGACGCGCCCGAATCGCGGCGCCGGCTGGCGGAGGAAATCGCCCGGGCCTTTGCGGACGGTCTCGAAGCCGTCATCGTTCATGGCGGCGGCAAGCAGATGACGCGCTACCTCGCCGATCGCGGCGTCGAAAGCCAATTCATCAACGGCCTGCGCGTCACGACGCCCGAGGTGTTGGACGCAGTGCTGAAAGTGTTGGCCGGTTCGGTGAATCAGGAGTTGGTTGCGGAGTTCATCGCGTGCGGCGCTCCCGCAGTGGGGCTGAGCGGGATGGATGCGCTTCTCACCGAAGCGCGGCCCATCAGCGATGACCTCGGCTTGGTGGGAAAGCCCGTGCGCTCCGATCCTCGGCTCCTGCACGCGCTAATCGAGTTCAAATATCTGCCGGTGGTGGCCTGCGTAGCGGGCGATCGCCAAGGGCATTTCTTCAACGTCAATGCCGATCAAATGGCGGTATCGGTGGCGGCAGCGCTAAAGGTGGACAAACTCCTGTTCTTAACCGATGTGGATGGCGTCCGTGGCCAGGATAATCAAGTCTGTTCGGAATTAAGTTTGGATGAATGCCGGCTTCTTGTCGAAAATGGCGTCGCTACCGGCGGTATGCGAGCCAAGCTCGAGTCCGCTGTCGGAAGCCCTGGAAGCCGGCATCGCCGAAGTCGTGATCGCGCCCGGCGGGGCGCCGGACATCGTGGCGAAGTTGCTGGCGGGCAATGTAATCGGCACCCGATTGATTAATCAAATGAGGGCTGCGCCGCATGCTTAGCTCGAATATGAGTACCGAAGTACTAGAAGATCTAGAACGGAGCGTCGTTCGCAAGGCGACGTTGCGAGACATTCCCGCGTTGCTCCAGCTGATCAACGGCTACGCGGCTCAAGGCATCATGTTGCCGCGCACGGAATTTGAAATTTCGGAAAACATCCGCGATTTCACCGTTGCCTACGCAGGTCCCCAATTGCTCGGATGCGGCGCTTTACATTTCTATACGCCGGTTTCCGGAGAGGTCAGATCCCTCGCGGTTGCGCCCCATCGCAAAGCGAGCGGAATCGGCCGTCTTCTGGTTGAAGCGCTGGAGAATGAAGCCAATCACAACGATCTACATGCAATATTCGCCTTCACCTATGTCCCTGATTTCTTTCGCAAACTAGGCTTCCACCAGGTCGACCGCGGCCTGCTTCCTCTCAAGGTCTGGAAAGACTGCCTCACCTGTCCGAAGTTCGAGTGCTGCGATGAAATTGCTGTAATTAAAACCCTTACGCCCGATCCGTTACTCCCGGCATTAACCGACTTCCCGGCCGAACTCGTGCAGTTGCCCCATCCAAAGCGCGATTGAATGCGGGTATGATTGGCTCTAAATAGTTTTTCATAAAAAAACTCTTTGGGTGAGAGTTTTTCCCTGGATTTCTCACTTGGGCTGTGTATAATTTGAACCACACTTGACAGAACCTGGGAGGGATCGCAAGTCGTATGAAGGCGCAGACCATCGACGTCAAGCAGGCCACCGGAAGAATTCTTTGCTGCACTATCTTTCGCGCGGGCGGCAAAAAATTGCTCGCCAAGGGCCATATGATCAGCGAGGAAGACGCTCGCATGCTCGAGACCGAAGGCATGAACGAAGTCTGGGTCACCGAGCTCGAGGACGGAGAAGTGGGAGAGGACGACGCTGTTATGCAGGTCGCGAGCGAAATTGGCTGTGGAACGCTCGAAATCCGTCTCGCCGCCGGAGGTAGAGCCAATCTATTCGCCACCGAATCGAGTTGCGTATTGGTGGACGACGAACTGTTAAAGCAAATCAATTGCACCGTCAGCATGGCTATTGCCACGGCTCCCAATTTTTCTTATGCCCGCACCGGGCAATCGCATAGCTACAGTGAAGAGCGCTCCTTTCGCGGTGGCCCAGCCCGAGCTGGAGGCCGTCATTTCCATCGTCAAGGAACGCGGGCCAATCTTGCAGGCCCGGCCCATTCGCAATCCCACGGTTGCGGTCCTGTACACCGACCCCGCCAATGGAGAGCGGGCGCGCCAGCTATTTGAAAACATCATGCGCCAGCGACTCGACCGGCTGGGAGCCGCCGCGAGCTTCGTACTCTCCTCCATCGAGGAGGAAGGCGCGGTCGCCCGATCCTTGCAGCATCTGCTGCGCGCCAAACCTACCGTGGTATTGATCGCCTCTACCACCGCCCCGGCCGGCCCGGAAGACGTAGTTGGCCGCGCCATGATACGCGCCGGTTGCCAGGTGGAGCGCTTTCTTGCGCCCGTCGAACCTGGCAATCTGTTTTTGTTGAGCTACAGGGACGATGTCCCCGTCATGTCCGCGCCCGGTTGCTTCCGCTCCGCCAAGCCCAATGTTGTCGATTTAATGCTGCCTCCCATGCTGGCCCGTTATCGGGTCTCCGGGTGGGAAGTCGCCTGCCTGGGCCACGGCGGTCTGCTTTCGTAGGAGGTGGTGGGTTGTGGGCGGTGGGAAAGGCCTAGTGGGACCTGATACCGTTAGAAGCCTTCGGGTGTGGCAAGAGGGCATCTCTGTCGGGAAGGACATCTACGCGTTGACGGACGATTGGCCGAAACGCGAGATATTCGGCCTCACTAGTCAAGTCCGCCGCGCTGCCGTCTCTATTCCATTTGTCTCGTCAGCTTTCAACTTTCATCCAGACTCGCTGCGCATAGCGCTTTTCCCACTACCCACCTCCCACCACCCACCTGCTACCCTGCTCCCATGGGCGGCATCGAAACAGTTCTGGGTAGCGCGGCTGTCCTGTCCGCCGGCGGGCTGGCTTACGCCGTTCGCGTCCCCTCCTGTTCACTGCTCGCGCCTTCCGTACATCGCGGCGCCGGTGTCAGACCGGCTATCGCGCTGACCTTCGACGACGGGCCCAGCGAATCGACCCCGGAGCTGCTCGAAATCCTGGCCGGCCATCGCGCGCACGCCACATTCTTTCAAATCGGCGCGAACGTTCGCCGGTTGCCGGAAATCGCGCGCGAAATTGCCGCCGCCGGTCACGAAATTGGCAACCACACGGAAACGCATCCACTGCTTGCGCTCAAATCGCCCGGCTTTATCGATCGCGAACTCGCCGGTGCGCAAGAAACCATCGAACACGCCACCGGCCAGCGCCCTCGTTATTTCCGCGCTCCCTACGGCGCGCGCTGGTTCGGTCTGCGCCAAGCCCAGCGGCGGCTCTCGCTCAGCGGCGTCATGTGGAGCACCATTGCGTTAGACTGGAAACGGCAGACGCCCAATGTGGTCTCGCGACTCATCCGCGGTGCGGCCCCCGGCGCGATTCTCTGCTTGCATGATGGCCGAGCTCTTCGGCGCCGCCCCGACATCGGTGTCACGCTCCAAGCCGTGCGCGAACTTCTGCCAAAATTGATGGAGCAAGGCTTTCGTTTCGAGAAGGTGACGGATATTCTATGTCCCACGAAGAACTGACCGCGCGAGTACGGAGCATCATAGCCGCCACCCAGCATCTTCCTCAGGAGAAAATCACCGCCGACAGCACCTTCGAAGAGCTCGGCATCGACTCGCTGGATGGGATCAACATCCTGTTCGCAGTCGAAAGCGAATTCAACATCAATATTCCGGACGAGGCCGCGCAAAGCTTGCGCTCCGTTCGCGACGTGATCGATGGTATCGCTAAGCTGCTAGAGAGCGGTCAGGGAAACCAGGCGACAGCCAGCGCCTGACATGCCTCTCCGAGTTGCCGTCACCGGCATCGGTGTCATTTCCGCGATCGGCCACAACGCGACCGATTTCTGGCAAGCCTTGCAGGCAGGGCGCTCCGGCATCGCGCCCCTCGAGGCCGTTGACCGCTCCTTACTCCGCTTCTCCAACGGCGCCGAAGTGCGGAATTATACGCCTACGCACTATTTCGGTGAGAAGGAGCTGGGGCTGCTCGATCGCTTTGCCCAGTTCGGCGTCATTGCCGCGCGCGAAGCCATCGCCGCGGCTGGCATTGAGTGGACCCCGCGCTTGCGCGAATCAACCGCCATCATCACCGGGTCCTGCACCGGGGGCCAAACCACGGAGGATGACGGCTTCGTCAATTTGTACCGCAATAATATTCCGCGCGTGAACCCTCTCACCATTCCTCGAACCATGGAGAACGCCGCTGCCAGTCGAATCTCGCTCGAGACGGGTGTGGTCGGACCAACGTATACCATCTCGACAGCCTGTTCCTCTTCGAATCACGCCATCGGCCAGGCCTTCTGGATGGTGCGGAGCGGCGCCGCCGAAATGGCCATCACGGGCGGAAGCGAAGCGGTGTTCAGTCTCGGATTCCTCAAGGCCTGGGAGGCTATGCGCGTGGTATCACCCGACACTTGCCGGCCGTTTTCCAAGGACCGCCGCGGCCTGATCCTGGGCGAAGGCGCAGCCATGCTGGTGCTGGAACCACTGGATGCCGCCCGCGCGCGAGGAACTTCGATACTGGGCGAAATCATCGGTTTTGGCATGTCCTCAGACGCCTTCCACATCACCCAGCCATCCCCCGATGGCGCCGCCCGAGCTATGCGCGCCGCGCTCGCCGATGCAGGCATCGCACCCGAACAAATCGGCTATGTGAATGCGCACGGCACCGCGACGCTAGCCAACGACGCCGCTGAAACCACGGCCATTCGGAAAGTATTTGGCGAGCACGCCGACCGGCTTGCGGTGAGTTCCACCAAGTCCATGCACGGCCATACGCTCGGCGCGGCTGGAGCCATCGAAGCGGCCGCGACTTTGCTCGCGTTGCGACATGGAATTCTGCCTCCCACCGCCAACTTCAATCAGCCCGACCCGGCCTGCGACCTCGACGTGGTCCCCAACTTCTCTCGCCCGGCCGCCATCGAGTTCGCGCTCTCGAATTCGTTTGCTTTTGGCGGCTTGAACGCCGTCCTGGCCTTCCGGCGCTTCGAAACGGTACCATCGCAATAGAGGTGTCCTGTATGGCTGAAAAAGAAGATGAAGATGTAATTGTCAGCACATTTGACGATCTTTCCGACGTAGCTCACGATCACGATGAGCCTCGTAGGTTGAGCGAATACAAACCCACCAACGTGCCTTTGTCTGCGTCTGTAATCGAGCAAGATGAGGCTAAGGACACCGAGCATGAAGGGTGGGCGCCCCGAACCACCGAAAACATCGGCGATATGAAGCCGCTCCCCGAAAAGTAACAACGGAATCGCGTGAGCGAGCGGCGCCGTCGCCCGCTAAACTAAAACTACGTGGAAGAAGAGGTCTTAGGAAAAGCCTACGACGCGCGCCTCATGCGCCGTCTGCTCACCTACATCCGTCCATATAAAACCGCAGTTGCCTTCTCCCTGGTTTTGTTGCTGCTCAATGCCCTGCTGCAAGTGATTGGGCCCCTGCTCACCGCCCTTGCGGTGGACCGCTATCTCACGCCATCCGGCAAAGTCACCCACACGATTCTCGATCCCTTCCTGTCCACCAATCCATGGACCGGCCTGGGGCAGATTTCATTCCTTTATCTGCTCGCCGTGGTCCTGGGTATGCTGTGCGATTTCGGCGAGCAGTACATGATGCAGTGGGTTGGGCAGAAAGCCATGTTCGATCTGCGGCGCGAGATCATGGCAAAGCTCCAAAGACTCGATCTCGCCTTCTACGACCACAATCCAGTCGGCCGGCTGGTCACGCGCATGACCACCGACGTGGACGCGCTCAACGAGCTGTTCTCTTCCGGCCTGCTCATGATCCTGGGCGATCTGCTCATGCTCAGCTTCGTCGTGATCGCGATGGTCGAATTAAGCCCCGGCATGACGCTTTTTCTGCTCGCCGTCATGCCTCTGGTAGTGCTGGTCACCATCCAATTCCGGCGGGCCGTGCAAAAAAGCTACCGCAAAATTCGCGTGGCCATCGCGCGCATCAATTCTTACCTGCAGGAGCATATCAGCGGCATCACCGTCCTCCAGCTCTTCAATGGCGAAGCTCGCAGCCGGCAGGAGTTTGCAAGCGTTAATCGCGATCACATGGAAGCCTATAAAGACTCCATCAACGCCTACGGATGGTTTTATCCGATTGCGGAGTTTCTAGGTATGCTGGCGCTCGCTCTGCTGCTCGGATATGGCGGCTTTCGAGTCCGCGGCGGCGCCATCCAGATCGGCGTGGTGGTGGCCTTTTTCCAATATGGCCTCCGATTCTTCCGCCCTATTCAGGACTTAAGCGAAAAATACAACATCATGCAATCGGCCATGGCCGCCGCCGAACGCGTATTCAAGCTGCTCGATACGCCTGCGCAGATTCAATCGCCCTCGCACCCGGCGCCTTTTCCGCGATCGTCCGCTGCCATCGAATTCGACCACGTCTGGTTTGCTTATAAGGACCAGGACTGGGTTTTGAGCGACGTCAACTTCCGCATCGAGCCCGGCGAAACCGTCGCAGTGGTGGGCCACACCGGCGCGGGAAAAACCACCATTGCCAGCCTCCTGCTCCGGTTCTACGAAGTGCAGCGCGGCGTTATCCGCATCGGCGGTGTCGATATTCGCGACTTCGATCTGGAGGGCCTGCGGCGTAACTTCGGCATCGTGCTTCAGGACCCGCATCTGTTTACCGGAACCATCGCCGAGAACATCCGCCTGGGCACGCCCGGCATCTCCGATGACCAAATATCCGATGCCGCCGCGCGCGTCAATCTGCTCGACTTCGTCCAGACTTTGCCGGAAGGTTTCGCCCAATCCGTGCGTGAACGCGGCGCCGGATATTCCACTGGCCAGAAGCAGCTCATCAACTTCGCCCGTGCGCTGGCTCATAACCCGCGCTTCCTTATCCTCGATGAAGCCACTTCCAGCGTCGATACCGAAACTGAGCTCCGCATCCGCGAGGCGCTCCAACAATTGGTTGTTGGCCGCACCTCAATTGTCATCGCGCATCGGCTCTCCACCATCCAGCGCGCCGATCGCATCATCGTCATGCACAAAGGCAAGCTGCGCGAGATCGGTACGCACCAGGAGCTGCTCGCGATGCGCGGCATTTATTGGAAACTCTACCAATTGCAGTATAAGGACCAGGAACCCGGCAGCGCCCGCCTGGCCGAAGAGCCCGTCACTGGCGACTAGGCTCGAATTCCAAACAACAATCGAGTAATATCATTTTGGGTTCGTTCAGCTATGTCGAAATTATCTCGAAATGTCTTAGCCGCATTAGCCCTCATTTTGCCGGCCACCGCGGCGGCCCAACCGATAATCAATGCGGTACTCAATAACTTTAGCAACACGCTGCCGGGCATGCCCAACTACGGCATTGCACCCGCCAGCACGTTTGTCATTTATGGCACTAACCTGTGTGACAATGTCCCGCTTGTTACCCAAACCAGCGCTCCGCCGGCGGGCCTGCCCCAGAAGCTGAACGGCATGACCATCTCCGTAACCGTCAACGGCGTCACCAGCACTCCGGCGATTTATTACGCCATCCCAACGCAAGTCGCCGCCGTCCTTCCATCCACCACGCCGGTGGGGACTGGAACCATCAGCGTAAGCTACAACGAGCAATCCGGCACGGCTCCCATTTTGGTGACTAAGAGCGCTTTTGGAATCCTTGCCGCAAATTTTAATGGCGGCGAGTTCAATGGCGGCGGGCTGGTAAAGGCGACCGCCGTCCCCGATTACAGCGACATTACACCGACCGCCTCGGCTGCTCCTGGCCAGTACATTGTACTGTGGGGCTCCGGTCTGGGCGGTAGTGGGTCAGTTTGAAAAACCTTAGGCATTGACGCCTTGCTCCATGTTGTCATAATTGGGTCATGGCAGACCGCTCAAGCAAAGCACGTCCACGCGATCCTAACCAGCTTGCGTATCGAATCATTCAAGAGGCAACTGGGCAGGTTCCGAAGTTCGATCCAGCCCAGCAAGAACCAAAGATCGTAGACCCGTCTAAGAATCCCCATGCTGTCGCTCTAGGTCGTCTTGGTGGACTTAAGGGCGGCGCTGCTAGGGCTGCAAAGCTGGCTCCCAAGAAACGCTCCCAAATTGCGGCGAAGGCGGCAAAGGCACGATGGGGCAAAAAGAAGTGAACCCTAAGCCCCCAGCCATGGACCCCATCTCCGTAGCGCTCGCGATGGCATCTTGTGACGTGATGGTAGAGCATGTAGCTAGGCTGAATGCGGCGCTAGGTCTGCTTCAACAGAAAGGCTTGGTTTCGGCTCTTGAAGTTCAGCAAGCGCTCGACTCCATAGCTGAACTTCCACCAGAGATAGTGGACGAAATCTCAAACTTACTCCAAGCAAAGATGCGCGCCAGGCTTGCCCAACGTTATCAAGAGATAGTTCTTCATTCGGCTGACGAGGGACCTGTCCAATAGGCCATCGAAACAACCAAGAAACGGCCTTGTAGAAAACCGTTGATTTATACAATTTCCTACTTGACTCTTTCTGCTTGAGCGGTGTATAATTGGGTCAGATGAACAAGCTGGACCCAAAGAAACAAGCTCAAGTGGTTAGCGCCCTCGTTGAAGGCAATTCGATACGCGCAACCGTCAGAATGACTGGCGTCGCAAAGAACACAATCGTGAAACTCTTGGTTGAACTAGGCGCGGCGTGCTCGGACTATCTCGACAAGCATTTGGTTAATTTGAATTGCGAGCGCATACAGGTCGATGAGATATGGAGCTTCTGCTACGCCAAGGCCAAGAACGTGACGCCGAAGATAGCCGCGAAGAATCCGTTTGCCGGGGATGTGTGGACGTGGGTCGCAATCGATGCCGACAGCAAACTGATTCCTTCATGGATCGTTGGACCGCGCGATGGGACAACAGCTCGCATTTTTGTTAACGACCTTGCGGGGCGTTTGGCGAATCGCATTCAACTAACCTCGGATGGCCTTAATGTTTACTTAGCGGCAGTCGAGAAAGCATTTCGCGGCCACGTGGACTTTGCGATGCTTCATAAAGTCTATGCGGATACTTCTGAAGGTCAGAAGCGTTATAGCCCCGCAGAATGCATTGGAACCGAAACCCATATCATCGATGGTGATCCCGATCCAGAGCATATCTCCACAAGTTACGTGGAACGGCAGAATCTAAATATGAGAATGTCGATGCGACGGTTCACCCGCCTAACGAATGCCTTCAGTAAGAAGATAGAGAATCATGTCGCAATGGTCGCGCTTCATGTATTCCACTACAACTACATCAGGATTCATCAGACTCTTAGGATTAGTCCAGCTATGGCCGCTGGCGTCACGGATCGATTGTGGGAGATTGAGGACCTTATTGCTCTACTCAGTTAATCCGGCCTTGGAGCAGAGGCAGCTTGCGCCTTGCGCTCATCGAATACGCGATTGCGGTCATCTACCAGACGAGGTGTGTTGAGCGTCGCAATAATTGCGTTCAGCGGTACCACGATACCTATACCAGAATTTAACTGAGTCAGCCCAACTTCTTCTTGTCCACTTGTTACCGATTTGTCTATTTCGAATTGACCATGTAGTACACCGAGCAGTGCTGGCCTAGTTTGGTTTTCGGAATCGTAACCTGGGTTAAAAGCGAAAGGCGTTTCAACTGGGAATCGTTCATCGTAGAAAAATACAGGAGATCCACTCTCGCCTCCGAACGAACGCATCTCCACCAAATGAACAACACAGTCGGTAGATTCCTTGGCAGCTTCTTTGAAATATAAAGGGACCTTAGAGGTCATCCGGGCGATTGTCCCTGTTCGCACGATTGCTTGGACCGAAACAAATCCTGGGACTAGTGAGAACATGCCGATAAAGAATACATTCATTCCAGCAAACAAGCCAAAGGGTTGCCCGCGCTCAACAGGGTAGGCCCAATATTCCCTTTGCGGAGGCAGCGTCACACGAGCAATGGCAATATCGACCTCCTCGCCGAGAACCCAATCATCCACGCTGATTGGAGTATCTTCTGCAAAACCATTGATGTTGTTAACGCGTACAAACAAGCTCTTCGGGGATTCATAGCGTTTGAATTCTTCAATTACGTGTCTGCAAGTGACAGCATAGCGAATAACCCCAGCACCAGGGCCTACGCTGTGTTCTATAAAGAATAGCGTCCCAACTGGCTCACGTATGACCTCATTGGATTCAGCGTCTAATACCTCTGCCACAACATATCCCACAAGGCGCTCGTACATCCGCGAAACGATCATATCTACCGAATCATCCGAATCCTTGACAGCATTCAGACGTACAGGTTTAGATGATATCGCGGATGCTTGACTGCCGCCGTGAAGCGCCGATGGCTTACTGAATCTACGTGGAAGTCCAGGGATAGCACGACCCTTCGCTAAAACTGAAGGTACGTGATAGGATTGCTGACTCATGGCTGAAAATGAAGCGCTTCTGAAGTGCCCAAAGTGTGGTCTGGGAAACTCACCTAGCGATAGGAAATGCACGGCCCCTTCCTGCCATTACGATCTCAAGACCGACGTTGAATGCCTCCGGTCGATTGACCTCTCACTTAATAGCATCAGGCGTATCGCGATCTGGTTTCTCATTCTGTCGATCCTGGGCCTAGCACTTGGTTTGTGGTGGCGGCTGGGGCGTTTCGCTAAAACGGATTTTTCAAACTGACCCACTACCGTCTGGGCGCCGATACCGCCAACAACGATCGAACGTATCCGATGAAGCAGGACAATCTCAATGATGCAGCGGTCTACATTGGCGGCGTCCAAGCCAAGGTCGTTTACGCTGGGCGGTCCCAGTATCCAGGAGTGGATCAGATCGATTTGATCGTGCCGGAGTTTGGGGCCCAGCCCGCGTTCGCGAGCCTGCAAGGCCGCGAAGTCCCGCGTGCCTCCACTGGTTTTCAGGGCGGCTGCGCGAATTCGGTTGTTGTGGTGGCTAGTGGCATTTCGAGCAATTTCGGGCTGCTGCCGGTCGCTGAAGGCGGTGGCACTTGCAGCGATCCCGAGTACGGAACCACCGGGGCTGGGCTCGGGTATGCCCCCACTGAAACGATCTCGGTCGGTGTCCTAGAACTTCTCGAGCTTACTCAGCCTGAGGCGGCTCTGCCAGCGGAACAATTTTTTGCGACTTTCCCCTATGCCTATGGGTGGGTTTATGCCACGACCGGCTCAGATTTTTCAGGCCCCAGCTCCTTTGGCCCTAGCTCCTATTCTTATGGAAGCTGCTATCAATATACGGCGTACACGCCGAACGACGCCGGTCCGGCCACCACGGGGCTGAACGCAGGTACCCCAATCGTGCTTACGGGTCCCGGCGGCCTGTCGGTGAATATGCCCGAAGACGCGACCAGCGGCATGACCGCCGGAAACTACTATGTAAACTTGCTCCCCGCCATTGCCACTCTCACGCCCGGCGACACCTACACCTTCGCGGCTCCCGGCAGCCCGTTCGTCAAGCCCTTTACGGCGTCGGTCACCTGGCCTGCCCCACTGACCTGGACCAACGAGAGCTCCATTGGCACCATAACGCGTCTCGGGGACAACAGATCACCTGGAGCGGAGGCGCGCCAGGCACCTATGTCGGGATATTCGGCTCTACAACGAACCCCACGACTTCACTGAGTGTTGAGTTCGCTTGCATTGCTCCGGCAGGCGACGGCGAGTTCACGATTCCCGGGTATGTCCTGGACACGCTGCCAGACGGTTACGGATCTTTGGAAGTCGACAACTTTGCGTATCCGCAAACCTTCAAGGCAACCGGGCTCAGCTACGCTTACCTGAACGCCGGCACCATCTACATTGAGAACGTCACCTACGGTCAGGCCCCAGCCGACCCTCAGTCCGCCGACGTGGCCAGAACGTCCGCGGGCAACTGACATTTGACGATCCGGCGACTAGGCTCGAATTTCAAATAACAATCGAGTAAGATCAGTCTGAGCTTCGCCCGGCGGTCCCTAGCTGAGCGATTCTCTCGGAGGAAAACTATGTCAAAACTACGTGCGTGGCATGCCTTTGCCACGTTAGTGCTAACATTTCCGGCCGCAATTCCGGCCCAACCCGTGATCAATGCAGTGATCAACAACTTCAGCGGTCTCAAGCCCGGCTTACCTAATTACGGCATTGCGCCCGCCAGCCTGTTTGTAATTTATGGCAACGGCTTGTGCGCCTCAGCCCCACTCGTGGTGCAATCCAGCAGCGCCGGGGCGGGCCTGCCACAGACTCTCAACAGCATGACCATCTCGGTGACAGTCAACGGCGTCACCACCACTCCGGCGATTTACTACGCCATCCCAACGCAAGTCGCCGCAGTCCTTCCATCCAGCACGCCAGTGGGGACAGGAACCATCACCGTAAACTACAACGGGCAATCCGGCACGGCTACCCTGGTGGTGACTAAGAGTGCTTTCGGCATCCTTACCAGTAATTTGACCGGCAACGGGGCGATAACGGCGACGAACCTCCAATACCAGGTCATTACGCCCACATTCTCGGCTGCGCCTGGCCAGTACATCGTACTGTGGGGCTCCGGTCTGGGCGCTGACACCGCCAACACCGATCGAGCGTATCCCATGAAGCAGGACAATCTCAAGAATGCGACGGTCTACATTGGCGGCGTCCGGGCCACTGTCCTTTACGCCGGACGATCGTTGTTTCCGGGAGAGGATCAGATCGACGTGGAGGTACCGGAGCTGGGAGCCGCGCCCGCCTTTGAAACTGCGGAACTGGACCGCGAGGTCCCGCGCGCTTCCTCTGGATTCCAGGGCGGCTGCGCGATCTCGGTGGCAGTAGTCGCGAATGACATTGTCAGCAATTTCGGGACGCTCCCCGTCAGTCCCGGCGGCGGCGTTTGCAGCGATCCGGTGCTTGGAATCACCGGAACTAGCTCGACGTCGGGCACTGTCAAAGGGGGAGTAGTAGAGTTAAGCAAAGTTACCGCGCCGAGCAGCGACTTCGGCGCTTTGAAACCGCAGGCTCAGCCAACCACCACCAGCTACAGCGCGTTCTCTCTTTTCACTGCCAAGACCGGCAACGTTTCGGTCGGGTCCGACCTTTCGATCGGAAACTGCATCGTATACCTCCCCGGCGACCCATCCGGAACCGAAACGGTCACCTTCTTGAACGCTGGAAAGTCGATCGGGCTCGCTGGTGGGGGCATTTCGGCCCAATTGCCCGCGTCAACTGTGGGAGAGTATTTTGCGACCTTAACAAATTCTCTCATGGCAGGCACCGCGTACACTTTCACCGGAACGGGCGGAAAGGACGTTGGATCCTTCACGGTAACCATCACCTTTCCAACTCAGCTCGACTGGACGAACGAGAACTCGATTTCCACGGTCGCTGAGGCTCAAGGGCAGTTGATCACCTGGACCGGAGGCGCTACCGGCACCTACGTCGACATCGGCGGCACCTCATCTTCATCGCCAACGGATGGGAGCCTGCCGCTATCGGTTACCTTCGTTTGCTTCGTTCCGCAGGAAGATCTGTCCTTCACCATTCCTTCGTACGTGTTGCTCTCACTCCCGACGGGCAGCGGATCCCTGGGTATCACCAACGATTCGAGCCCGGTAGCCTTCAACGCAACTGGGATCAGCCACGGGGTCGCAATCGCCGGCGACACTACTAACATAAACGTCACTTACAAGTAACTTAAGGAGAGGGCTGGTAAAACAGCCCTCTATTCGCAATTTAGCTAACATTCTCGAGCAGCATCGAGTAATATCTTAAGAAGCTCGTCCAACTTCGGTTGTGGGACTCTTGGGGGAACAAACCTAAATGTCGAAACTTGCTCGAAATTTCTTAGCCGCACTAGCTCTAATTTTGCCGTCCACCGCCATGGCCCAACCGGTGGTCAACGCGTTAGTTAGTAACTTTGGCGGTGAATTGCCCGGCTTGCCCAATTACGGCATCGCACCCGGCAGCACGTTTGTGATTTATGGCAGCGGCATGTGCGACAACGTCCCGCTCGTTACCCAAACCAGCGCTCCGCCGGCGGGTCTGCCTACAACTCTGAACGGCATGACTGTCACCGTCAAAGTGAACGGCGTCTCTACCACTCCTGCGATTTATTACGCCATCCCAACGCAGGTCGCCGTTGTCCTTCCATCCACCACGCCGGTCGGGACGGGAACCATCACCGTCAACTACAACTCGCAATCCGGCTCGGCTCCCATCCAGGTGGCCAAGAGCGCGTTTGGCATCCTCACCGCAAATGCGCTCTTCAACGGACAGGCCAAAGCGACCGACCTTAACTACAACCTCATTTCACCCACCGCCTCGGCTGCTCCTGGCCAGAACATCGTGCTGTGGGGCACCGGTCTGGGCGCCGACACCGCGAACAACGATCGAACGTATCCCATGAAGCAGGACAATCTAAAGAATGCGACGATCTACATTGGCGGCGTCCAGGCCACCGTCCTTTATTCCGGGCGATCCCTGTTTCCAGGAGAGGATCAGATCGATGTGACCATACCGGAGTTGGGAACCGCGCCCGCGTTCGAAGCCGCGAAGCTGCAAGGTCGTGATGGCCCGCGTGCCTTGGCGGGATTTCAGCTCGGCTGCGCGGTTTCAGTCGTCGTAGTGGCAAACGGCTTCACGAGCAATTTCACGACGCTCCCGGTCGCTGCCACGCCGGGGGGCACCTGCGTCGATTCCGAGTACGGAACCAGCGGAGCTGGACTAGGGTATGGCGCCACGGAAAAAATCACGGTCGGCGCTCTGGGACTTTTCGAGCTTACCCAGCCAACGGCTCCCCTGCCGGCGGCGCAAGTATTTGAGTCCGTCTCCTATGCCACTGGGAATTTTCTTACCACGACCGGAGGAAGTTATGCTGGCCCCGTCAACTATTCGCCCGGAAGCTGCTCTGAATATGCGCAATCCGCGAATCCAAATAACGCCACTCCGGCCAACAACGGCGTGAACGCTGGAACGCCAATCGTGCTTACGGGTCCGGGGGGTCTGTCGGTGAATGTACCTGAAACTGCAACTAGCGGCTCGGGCGTCGGAAACTACTCTGCAATTTTCCCCGCCTCCACCACTCTCACACCCGGCGACATGTACACCTTCGCCGTTCCCGGCAGCCCGTTCATCAAGGCCTTTACGACGTCCGTCACCTGGCCGGCTACGTTCACTTGGACTAATGAGAGTTCCATCGGCACAATCACGCAGGCTGACGGACAACAGATTACCTGGAGCGGAGGCGCTACGGGCACCTATGTCGGGATAACCGGCTATACAGCGGATTCCGACCTTTCATTGACGGTCGTGTTCAGTTGCATTGCTCCTGCGGCTGACGGCGAGTTCACCATTCCCGGGTATGTCCTGGACACGCTGCCGAACGGCTACGGGACTCTCGAAGTCTTCAACTTTGCGGACCCTCAAACATTCAAGGCAACCGGGCTCAGCTACGCTTATGTCAACGCCGGGACCATCGATATTGAGAACGTCACCTACGGTCAGGCCCCTCCTGCCCCGCCGCCGCCCGCCGAATCCCCCTACAATGGAACGTACACCGGCACCTTTAGCGGCACAATAACCTCATCAGGTAAAACGGTATCCGGCACCGTGGGCGCCACCGTCGACAATGGCGTGTTTACGGTGGCTGCACCCGGAACCGGATCGGGAACTGTAACCTCCACCGGTGCAATTACGTTTGGCACCGCCGTCGCGGAGGGTATAACCTGCACCTTTATGGGCCAGATTGTGGTCTCGGGCACGACAGCCGTAGCCAGCGGAACCTTTTCGTGCCCGAACCCGGCTGTCACCGGAACCTGGACTATGACCGGTAACCTGAACGCCGACGCTTTCCGTTCTATTGGGGCGCTATTGAAGGAGCAGTAAGGTAATAGCTGCGAACAACAATCCGGAGAAGTGTCCCGAGTACAGCCTGGCGTGGGTGAAATGAAATAGAATTGCTATCAAGCGTCCGTCATGCCTATCCCGCGAAACGCTCTCGCTTTCATTGGGGTGGCCTGCGCCAGCGCGATCTTTTCCGCCATTGCTTTCGCCCAGCCGCCGGGCACGGGCGTCATTTCCGGAATCGTCCTAGAAGCATCCAACAGCGATCCCGTTCGTAAAGCGATTGTCACTTTGACTTGGCAAGGGCGCCCCGCGCTCCTGGGCAACCAGCCGAACTGACAGCTCAGGTCAGTTCAAATTCGAAGGCCTTCCGCCGGGCAAATACGATTTGCGCGCGACAAAAGCAGGCGTCGGCACGGCGATCTACGGCGCTAGCAGCGTCAGAGAACTCGGCCAACTCATCACGCTCGAAGACGGCGAGATCCGCGCGAGGCGTTAAACTTCGCTTCCTGCATTCGGCCACGATCTCGGGACGGGTTCTCAACCCTCACGGCGATCCAGCGACGAACGTTCTGGTGACGCTGCTCAGTCCCCGCCGCAATCTTGGCGTGCGCGTTCTGGTGCGCTATCAAAGCGCCACAACCGACGACCGGGGCGAGTACCGGTTCGACGACGTCGCGCCTGGGCAATACTGCATCCACGCGCAACAGCCCCCTGAATTCGCGGGCGCCGAGCCACTGACGTCACAGTTCCTCGGCGGCGGGCGTGATTCGAAGGACGCTACAATTTTCAGCATCCACGAGGACGAAACCCTGGCTGGCATCGATTTCCATATGACCTCGGAACCGGCCGTTCAGATCCAAGGACGGGTAACGGGAGTGCCGGATGACGTTGCGCGACGCGGGAGAGATCACGATCTTCCTCTGGACGGCTGACGAGTACGTGGACAACTACTGGGGAAACACGCTATTACCCAAGGCTCCCGACTACGCCTTCAGTTTCGATCTGCGGCCGGGCCGGTATGGCATCGACGCCAGCGTCGAGATCGAAGGGAAAAGCTGGACGGCGTCGCAATTCGTCGACACCAGCCACGTTCCCGGACGAAATCGCCTTGGCGCTCGCTCCTCCGCTGGACGTCAAAGGCAAGCTTCGGATCGAAGGAAACGCAGGGACCGCCGTGCGCCGAGCAGCTTCGATCTTCGTCTCACGCGTCGAGGGTATGGGCCCCGTATCTTCGCGAACGTCGCAGCCGACGGGACATTCACGCTCAAGCAGGTTCCACCCGGCGAGTGGCTGCTGAATGTCGATCCGCTGCCGCCCGGCGCATTCCTCAAAATGGCGCGGTTCGGCGACCAGGATATTCGTTTCGCGCGGATGGAAATCAAGCCGGGTCGCGAGGACTCGCTCAGCATCGTCGTCAGCACGAATACCGCGCAAGTCCACGGCGAGGTGGATGCGGGCGACGGCGATTCAAAACGTGCCGGCATTCTGCTCGCTCCCATCGGCCAATACAGTACGCTGACGCGCTTCTATTACGACGTCGCCGCCGACGACACCGGCAAATTCGAACTGAAAGACATCGCGCCCGGCAAATATAAAATCTTCGCGCTGGAGAAATTGGCGCCGGGCGAGTTCAAAACTCCCGAAGCGGCGAGCCAACTCGATCCGCTCGGTGAGGAGATCGAACTGGCCGAGGGCGCACACTCGAAGTGCATCCGAAACTCATCCCGGTCGAGCGGGCGCGCGAAGCTCTTCCATGAAAGCCGCGCTTGTCGTTCTTTTCGCGTGTCTTCTCGCACTTGGTGCGTTCGCACAGGAACGAAATGGCAGCATCATTGGAACGGTGTCTGACTCGGTGTCCCACCAGCCTCTGCGGAAGGTAATGGTTAGCCTCGTATTGGGAAATGGGCCAGCCACTACCGGATGCCGGCACCGACGACGCCGGCGCATTCGCATTCCATGATCTCAAACCCGGCCAGTATCAGCTCGGGGTGGAACGGCGCGACTATCCGGCGTGGAAAACGATCACCGTCAGCCCCTCCGAAAATCCCGACCCGGTACAAATCGAACTGATCCCGGGCGCTATAGTCTCGGGACGAATCCTGGACGAAGACGGCGACCCTCTGAACGGATGCGGGGTGCAGGCGCGCCGCGCGGAACATCCCGAACAAATCGTGTCGCTGCAGAGCGCCGCGCGAGACCGGGCGAGTACCGTCTGTTCGGGCTCTGCCCGGAAAATACATACTGGCGGTGCAGTGCCCGGTCCCGGTCTTTCAACCCCGGCCTTTTTCGGCTGGGCCCGATCCGCCGCCATCCCTGGCGTATCCGCTGCAGTTCTATCCGGCCGCGCCGGACGCCGCATCCGCCGAGCCGATTGAACTCGCCGCTGGAACTGAAAGGGCCGGGGTTGATTTTCGGATGCGGCCCGCGCATGTCACTCAAGTCCGAGCAGTGATCGCGCCGTCCAGCCCCAATTGGCATGGCCGGGACTTGTTCGGTGGTCTGGTTCGCACGGGCGATTTGTCAGGGAACGAATTCCGGCCGATGTCACCCGACTCTTCCGGCGCCTTCCGGTTCCCGCAGGTATTTCCCGGCTCTTACGTGCTGCTGGTAACCACCCTCGACCAGGAAAATCGCATTGGCGCCATTCAGCGCATCGAGGTGAAAGACCAGCCTGTCAATACCGTGATCGAGTTGAAGCATGCCATCGATATCCATGGAACCGTCGAACTCGAAAGCGGTGCGAATAGCGCCAACGTTCAGCTCCCGCAGATCAATATTCAGCTGCGGCCGGAATACCCGGCGGATCGTGGACCCATCTCGGGCGCGGACGCTCATGTGAAGCAGGACGGCAGCTTCACACTCAAATCCGTGATTCCGGCGCAGTGGCGTCTCTACGCGTTTGGCGGCTCCGTTTTTATAAAGTCTGTCCGGCTGGGGAACAAAGAGTTGAGCGGACGTACGCATCGATCTGTCTTCCGGGTCGCCGGAGACGCTCAAAATCGTACTCAGCGCAAACACCGCCAGCATTCGCGGAACGGCGCCGCCGGGGACGTATGTCGCGTGCCGCAGTCTCGACGAAGAAGGTTTAACTCAGGAGTCTCCGGCAGTTGAGCAGAGTGGGCAGTACCGAATCGAGGGGCTGGCGCCTGGGAAATACCGCGTGTCGGCAGTGGCGGAAGGGGAATCGTCCGACGCCCTTCCGAAAGACAGCGGTCGCGAAATCACGGTTCAAGAAGGCGAGACGGCGACGGTGGATCTGGGTAACTAGCCATGTCCCTGACCATAAGCGGTCGAATGACCATATATGGTTAGCGGCTCGCCAGTCGAGCTAGGTCCACGCAACCATCCGCGCACTAATCCCGAAAGGCCCTGCGCGTGCCCGTATCACTTGCATGAAAAACAAGCTAAGACACGGTATCTGGACTCTGGCGATAGCGGCGGCCTTGGGCATCGGCGCAAGCGCGGTACACGCTCAGGATCCCGATTATTCGAAAAACAAAACCTATCAGCAAGGGATGCGCGAAGGTCGGGACGATCAAGCGCATAAACGCGATCACTACAAGAAAAGACATTTCAAGAAAGACGAAGACCAGAAAGCCTACGAGGCTGGCTACCAAAAGGGCCACGGTAATTAGGTTCCAGTCGCCAATCCCTAATCCGCCATGGTCGGAGGGCGGCGCGAAATAATTCACGCTGCTCTACCACCTACAACCCACCGCCCGACAGCCAGCGTAGAATTGAGTAGGTACGCGCCCCTTGTCCCGGACTCAATCTCTCAGCATCCCGGCGCACGTGCGATCGCCCAAGCGTGTCACGCGCCTGTTTGGCGATCTCAAAGTCCGCCTCAAGTTCATGGTGCTTCACAATGTCTTCTTCCTGATCCTTGCCCTGGGCGTCTACTTCGCACTCTACCCGTACCTCCCCGCGCCCGCCAAAACCAACCTGTTCATCGTGCTCGGCGGCATATACATCCTGGCCGTGCTGGTGCTTGAAACCACCATCATGCCGTTGTATGTCTACCGCCCGCTGCGGCTCATGCTGGAAGCCGATCAAGCCACGCAGCATGGCGACCGCGACCGCGAGCTCATTGGCGATGTCTTCATTCCCGCCGACGAAATCGGCCAGATCATGCGCTCCCGCAATGCCACCGTCATCGAGCTCCGCAAGCGCGAAGAGGATCTGGAGGAAGCGCTCCGCAAACTCGAAGCGCAGGACCGCCTGGTCAGCCTTGGCCTGCTCAGCGCCAGCGTTGCGCATGAGCTCAACACCCCGCTCACGGTCCTGCAAGGCTCCATCGAAAAGCTCACCGAAAACACCGGCGACGCCGCCACGCTCGAGCGCCTGGCGCGCATGCTCCGCGTCACCCAACGCATCCGCCGCATCAGCGAAAGCCTGGTGGATTTCTCGCGCGTCCGAAAACAGCATATGGAGCCGGTGCCGCTGCGCCACTTGTTCGACGAAGCCTGGGCGCTGGTGGCCATCGACAAGAAGGCCGCCGCCGCGCGCTTTGCCAATAACGTGCACGCCGGCGATGTAGTCACCGGCAACTCGGACCGGCTGGTGCAGGTGTTCGTCAATTTGTTGCGCAATGCACTGGATGCGGTGCCCGCGTCGGGCGAAATCACGGTTCATTCGCGCCGCTTGAATCGCAACTCGCAGCCTTGGATCTCCATAGCCGTCGAAGACAACGGCCCAGGCATCCCGCCCGACGTGCTGCCCGACATTTTCGAAGCCTTCGTCTCCACGCGTCTCGACGCCAAGGGCACCGGCCTCGGTCTCACCGTCGCCGAGGGCATCATTCACCAGCACGGCGGGACCATCGCGGCCTCCAATCGCGCCGAAGGCGGCGCTTGTCTTGAAGTGACCTTGCCGGCCTCCGGCTCCAGGCGACAGGAGGCCTCGGCGTAATGATGAAACCCGCGTCCGAACGTCCGCCCGAACCACCTCCCGTGAACGGCTTGGTGGATCTCGCCATCCTGGACGACGATCCCGATTTCTGCAATTATCTGGAGGACGCGCTCAAGGATGACGGCCTTTATGCCATCCGCGCTTTTGGGCACCCTGACGAATTGTTCGCCGCCTGTGAGCAAAGGGTTCCCGACATCGTTCTGCTTGACATGAAGATGGGCGAGTTCAAGGGCGAGAAGGTTCTCGAGCAGCTTCTTGCCGCGTATGCGGGACTGTGCGTCATCATCGTTACCGGCTATCCATCGCTCGAGGATATGCGTGCCACCTTCAAGTTGAAGGTGTTCGACTACATCTCGAAACCCTTCTCCCTCGCACAGCTCCGCCAGACGCTGCAGAACGCCACGGATAAATACGGATTCGGCCGCGCCACGCAGGACCGCTTGCGCGAACGCCTGGGCCATCAGATCAAAATGCTGCGCGTGGAGCGCGATTGGTCGCTCAAGGACCTGGCCGGCGCCACCAAGCTCAGCATTTCGCAAATCAGCTCCATCGAACGCGGCGCGAATCTGCCTAGTATCGAGAGTTTGTTGGCCATCTGTCGCGCGTTTGAGAAGCGGCCGTCGGAAGTCCTCGGGGCGATTGAGTTTTGACCAATCAATGACGTTCTAACCAATCCATGCCATCCACCGCCATGGCCCTCGCGCTGGTGCGAGCGTTTGAACCAGCGCCTGAAGAGGAAAAAAGCCGCGAGTTGATCCTGGCGCTGCTCGAATGTACCGAAGCGCCGTTCTCGCGCGATCAGTTTCATCCGGGCCACATCACATGCACGGCGGCCGTTTTGCATCCGGATTTCCGGCACGTGTTGCTCATGCATCATCATCGGCATCGGCGCTGGCTGCTTCCCGGAGGGCACGTCGAAAAAACCGACGCCATGCTCAGTGACGCCGCGAAACGCGAAGCCATCGAGGAAACCGCTGTCCGCATTGCCGATTTAAGCTCCGGAACTCTCGCCGGCATGGATGTTCACGGCATTCCCGCGCGCAAGGGCGAGCCGTTCCATCTGCATCACGATCTCATCTTTTCTTTTAAGGCAAACTCCGAGGAGTTTGCTCTTACTGACGAGGCGCCCGAGGTGGCTTGGTGCGCGTTCGACGAATTCGAGCGCTATAGCTTGCCGTCCAGCATTACGCGGGCGGTGGAGAGAGCGGCAAAGAAAAACCGGTGAGCACTCGGAGGAAGATGCTCACCGGGTCGGTAGTCTGAGGGGCTTTCGCGTCTCAGACTTCCCAAATCAAACAGACGTATGCCCGCGCTGCCAGGTTTCTTTTGCGCGCCCTGTTACAGTGGACACGTGGACGGCGTTATTGTTGTCGACAAGCCGCAAGGTCTTACCTCGCATGATGTTGTTAATCGCATGCGGCGACTCGCGAACACGCGCAGAGTCGGCCACCTGGGAACGCTAGATCCGATGGCCACCGGCGTCCTGCCGCTGGTGCTGGGCCGCGCCACTCGCTTGGCGCAGTTCTTCTCCAGCGGAGAAAAAACTTACGACGCCCGCATACAATTTGGCTGGTCCACTGACACCTACGACCGCGAAGGCGAGCGAGTCTCCGAGCCCGTTGAACCACGCTTCACGCGCGCGGAATTGGATGCGGTGCTGGAGCAATTCCGAGGCGCGTTTCTACAAACGCCTCCGCCGTTTTCAGCGAAGAAGGTCGCTGGAACACCTGCATATCGGCTGGCCCGCAAAGGCACTCCGGTGGACCTACCGCCGGTCCAAGTGCACGTCTTCGAACTCGATCTTTTGGAGTTTGATGGCGCCAGTGCCCGCATCCTCTTACGCTGCTCGGCGGGAACTTATTTGCGCGGAATCGCGCACGATGTTGGCCGCGCTCTAGGTTGTGGCGCATTTCTAACGGCTCTTCGCCGCACCGCTTCCGGTGAGTTCGCAGAAGCCCAGGCGTTCACCTTGGGTGCTCTGGGCGAACTTTCGCACGCAGGCAGCCTCAGGGAGGCCCTGATTCCGGCGTCTCGAGTGCTGCCCGAATTTCCGAACGCCCTGGTTGACACGCTGACCGCGGGCCAAATCCGGCAAGGCAGGGATTTCCGCTTGTCGCCGTTTGTGGAACGGTCCGGCTCGAAGTACGTCAAGGCCGTCAGTCCCGAAGGCGATCTGATTGCCATCGGCGAGGTGCGTCTGCCGCACGTGTATCATCCGATTCTGGTGTTGTGACGGGCCAGCGTCGAATGAAGCAAGCTTAATATCTGGCCCGACTGCGTTGGTTTATGATGCAAGTGTGCAGGCCCGTCTCGCGACTCTGTTCATGCTTGTCGGGGCGTTACTTACAAGCGGCTGGTCGCAAGAGCCCGCTACAGCCGAGTCCGCGAAGACCGATTCCAAGAACGACTCGAAGAGCGAGCCCAAATATGATGAAACATTTTCGGGCCCCATCGTGGAAGTGTCGGCCACCAAAATCACGGTGTCGCGCAGTATTCTTGGAAAGCCCGCGGAGAAACGCACTTTTGCGATCAAGCCCGATACTCGCATCGAAGGTAAGCTGCGTGTTCGCGCCAAAGTTACAGTGGGTTTCGTAAAAACCGACGACGGCGATGTCGCGCGGCTGGTGGTGGTACGCGCGGCGCAGAAACAGCCTGATAAGAAGAGCCAAGAGTAGCTATTTCTTCTTCTTTCTCTTGGCCACCCAACCTTCCTTAATCACCTGGCGCGAGCGGCCGAGTGCCAGGGCTTCGGCGGGAACCGGATCGGTGATCACGGATCCCGCGCCGATATAGCTGCCTTTTCCGATTTCGAGCGGCGCCACCAGAGTGGAATTGCTGCCTACGAAAGCATCCTTGCCGATGCGCGTGGGGTGCTTGCTCTGGCCATCGTAGTTGCAGGTGATGGTGCCCGCGCCGATGTTGGTGTTTTCCCCGATTTCCGCATCGCCCAAATATGCCAGGTGATTGGCCTTCGCACGCGCGCCGAAGCTAGTTTTTTTCAGCTCCACGAAATTCCCGATGCGTGCGTTCGCACCGATCCGCGCTCCACCGCGCAGCCGCGCGTAGGGTCCAACGTGAGCGCCAGTTTCGATTCTCGAATCCACCACGTGGGTGAATGGGGCAATCTCGACCTTGGCAGCGAGCGTGGAATTCCGTACGATGGCGCAGGCACCTATGCGGCATTCGCCGCCAATGCTGGTGTTACCGAGAATTTGCGAGAACGGTTCCACGATAGAATCCGCACCAATGCGGACTGAATCGTCGATAGTGACGGTTTCAGGTTTCTCGATCGTCACGCCGGCCAGCATTAGTTCGTGAACCTTTCTTTCACGGAAAATTCGGTCCGCCGCGGCGAGCTCGACGCGCGTGTTAATGCCCAACAACTCGGCCGGATTTTCGACTTCCATGGCGGCCACGCTATGGCCGGCACGATTCAAGATCTCGACAATGTCGGTCAAATAGTATTCGTGCGCCGGATTGTCAGGCCGGATCGCGAGCAAGTGACGCCACAGCAGATCGGCCCGGAAACAATAAATCCCGGAGTTGATGAATTGAATGGAAAGCTGCTCGGGAGTGGCGGCCTTTTGTTCCACGATGGCCCTAACTTCGCCACGATCGCCGCCGCGGTCGCCGAATATGACGCGGCCGTAACCGGAGGGGTCGGCGAGGCGCGTAGTAATCAGCGTGGCTGCGGCCTTGCTGGAGGCCTGGCGGCGGACCAGCTTGCGGAGTGTTGCGGGCGAAAGCAGCGGACAGTCGCCATAGAGCACGACCACGAAGCCGGTTTTCGAGGCGAGCGATTTGCGGCAGGCCAGCAGCGCGTGGCCGGTTCCTTTTTGCTCCTTCTGCTCTACAAAACGAACGCCCGACGGCGCGAGCAGCGCGCGGACCTGATCGGCTTGATGACCCACCACGAGGGTCACTTGATCGGCGGGGGCGATGGCGCTGGAAGCCGCGACGACGTGCTCGATCAAGGACAGGCCGCCCGCGCAATGCAGCACCTTGGCGCGCTTCGATTTCATGCGCGTCCCGAGGCCGGCGGCCAGGACCACGACGTTGATCTGCGATGCCATTCTTGCGGTTATTGCTTCGGGCCTTGCGGTTAGTGCTCCCGACCTTGCTGTTAGTGCTCTCCGAGTACGCGAATCTTTCCCCGTCGCGCTCGACCTCGCTTTGCTAATTGTAGTGCAACCTCGGCGGAGGCGCGCGGATCGTGGCGCACCCGATCGCCGGAACCGAGCAGGTCGGTGCCCAGTACTTGTAAGCCCATTTCGGACAAACAATCCATGTCGTTGAGCACCGCGCCCACGTTTTCGGCGGCGTATTTCCGCCGCTGGCGGGCGGTGATGGGACGCGTGTTTACTACCGCGACATCGATCAGCGGCATGCCGGCATGCTGATGAATTGCCTCCACATGATCGGAGGCGCGGAACCCGATGGTCTCGCCGGGCTGACACATCAGGTTCACGAAGCAGGCTTTCAGCGCGCGGCTACGCTGAATGGCCGGCGCGATGCCTTCCACCAGCAGATTCGGGATGACGCTGGTAAACAGCGAGCCGGGTCCCAACGTGATGAGGTCGGCGTCGCGAATGGCGGCCAGTGTTTCCGGCAGCGGTTTACAAACTCGCGGCTGGAGTAGAATGCGGCGGATGCGCGAGCGGCTCTTGCCGATCTTGGTCTCGCCCTTCACGATTTTCCCATTTTCCAGTTCCGCTTCCAGCACCACATTGACGTTGGTGGAGGGATAGATTCGGCCCAGGCTGGCGAGAATTTCAGACGAAAGCTTGACGGCTTTCGCGAAATCGCCCGTGAGATCCGTGAGCGCAGTAAGGAACAGATTGCCGAAGCTGTGTCCTTTCAGTCCGCGGCCCTCGGAGAAACGGTATTGGAAGAGCTTGGAAAGCAGCGCTTCATCTTCCGAAAGCGCGACCATGCAGTTGCGAATGTCACCCGGCGGCAGGACATCGAAATCCCGGCGGAGACGTCCGGAGCTTCCGCCATCATCGGTCACCGTGACAACGGCGGTGATCTCAATTTCTCGCGGCTCCAGGGCAAATCGTTTCAGGCCGTGCAGAAGCGACGACAAGCCGGTTCCCCCGCCGATAGCGACGATACGAAATGGTTCCATTTGCATTTATAGGATCTCAGGTTCCCCGCTCTGCTGATATGAACCGTTGGCCACAAAGCGCTCGAAACCTTCGGATAGAACTGTGGTACTGAAACGGGGCGAAAGATCTCAGGGGACGTGGGTTGTGGGCGGCGGGAAGTGGGTTGTAGGAGGTAGGCGTTGGGGGAAGGTAGGGCTAGGCGGCAGGCTCATCGTCTTCGTCGTAGGCCGAGACGATGGCCTCCAGGTCTTCCGCTTCGAAAACCTGATCGCAGTCCAGGCACCGCACATAGTCCACACCATCGCGTCGCGCCAAGATTTCCGTACGGGTGTGATTGCAGGGCTGCATAACGGGGGCGAATAGGAGATTATCCCCATTGTAAGTATGTAGGTTCGGTTGTCAAGCCCCCAAAAGTGCCGAAGATGCCCTCGTTTGCGGCATTTTTTTGTATACAAGCGGTGCCCGGGGACTTGCGACGGACGGCGCCAGGGCTGGCTGGCGGTCGGGAAATCAGATTCACTCCTCGCGGAGCAGGGTCAAAGGATCAACCGACAGCGCGCGCTGCGCGGGAATCCACGTGGCTAGCAGTCCCAGTAACAGCATCGCTACAACCACGCCAGCCAACACCAGCGGATCGCGGGGAGTTGCCTGATAAACGATTGACGCCAGTACTCGGGTCGCCAGAATTCCGAGAATTAATCCGGCCGCCGAACCAATAGCCAGCAGTTTGAATGCCCGGCCCAACGCGGCCTGCAACACTTCGCTGGGATGGGCACCGATGGCGATACGAATTCCCAACTCTTTCAGCCGCTTGCTCACCGAGTACGCCGCCATTCCAAAAATGCCGGTGATCGCCAGAATCGCTCCCATACCGCCTAATACCCCTAGCGCGACGGTCGCCATACGCGCGGGAAACAGCGGTAAGTTCAGTTGCTGGCTCCAAGTTTCGATAAAAACGGGCAATCCTGTATCCAGGCCATGTAGCGTGGTCCGGATGGACGCCGCCAGTTGCCGCGGATCGCGATTCGAGCGCACTACCAGGCAGCTCTCACTCATGGGTTCTTGCAGGATCGGCAGAAACATAGCTGGCTGCGGATCCTCGGTAAGGTTCTCGTATTTACCGTCTTCAACAACACCCACCACTTGTATCCGCGCTCCATCCCGCAGCTTAAAATTTCCGCCTACTGCCTGGCTGGTTGAGCCGAACATTTTCAGGGCGAACTCGCGGCTTACCACAGCTACCCGCGGTGAGCCTTTATCGTCATGCCAGGAGAAGCTTCTGCCTGCCAATAGGACCGTGCCCGCGGCCTGCAAATATTCGGGAGATATGTTGAACTTGACGGCAGTCGCGACGGCATTCGATGGCCTGAGATCCGTCGTTTGGTCGGTAAAGACAGCCGCGCCGAAACCTCCGCCATAGAGTGGCGGACGGCCAATCAATCCCACGGATTCCACGCCCGGAATCGCCGCCACGGAATCGATCATGCGCTTTTGCATGGTGGGCACTTGATCGCCGCGGTAACTTGCCATAGCCAAGTCGGTCTCGACCAGCATTGCATTCCGCGGCTGAAAGCCGAAATTGCTATCCAGCGAGCGCCCCAACCCGCGCACCGCAACCAACGATGACGTGATCAACACGCCGCAGATCGCAACCTGCAGCACCAAGAGCAAGTCGCGAACCGTAATCCTCCGCCCGGCATTGCCGATGTTATTCCCGCTCGGCCCCGCTCTTATGATTTGGTAGGGATCCGTCCGAAGCACCTGGCGCACAGGAACAATGCCGAACAATAGGCCGCTAACCAAAGCCAGGACCAGAGCAACTATGTAAACTTTCGCGTCCGGACTTACGGGCACGCTGAGAGGAAATTTGGAGATCGGATGCCACTCGCTCAGCGCCTCCAATAGCAGGATGCTGCCCCATAGCCCGAGCGCGCCTCCGGTAGCCGAAATCAGCATGGCTTCGGTGAACAGTTGCCGTAAGATTCGGTTGCGGCCGGCTCCCAAGGCAAGCCGCAGTGCCACCTCGCGGGAACGATCGGACGCGCGGGCGGCAAACAGGCTGCCCAGATTGGCGCAGGCCGCCAGAAGAATCAAACCTGCCAACAGTGTCAACGCGCCGACGAAGGCCCGCATCGGACCGCCCATGAGGTTGCCGTAGAGATTGGGACGAGCCAACACGAAAGTCGTCGCGCCGTGGTCTGTGGGATAGGTTTTCTCCAGATAGGCCCCAATCGAGTTCAGGTCCCTGGCAGCCTGGTCCGGGGTGACTCCGGGCTTCAGATGCCCAAGAGCCATGAATACCGAGGAGTGGGCGCGCTGGTCCAGGATATTCCTACCTTCAACCTGCTCCTGGTTCACCAGCGGCACAAAGAAATCGGGAGTGCCGAATACCAAAGTTCCCCGGAACTCCGGCGGCGCTACGCCGATGACGGTGAACGGGTGCTTGTTCACCCGAACAATAGTGCCCACCACTCCAGGGTCATCATGAAAATGAAGGTGCCAGTACGCGTGAGCAAGCACGATATACGGAGCGCTGTTGGAGCCATGCTCGTCCGAGCCGTGGAAGACACGGCCAAGATACGGCTGAATGCGTAATACGTCGAAGTAGTTCCCGCTGGTCTCATAGACCCAGGCTGGGGACGGATTTTCGCCCGTGTCCAATCCCACCTCAGTGATGAAATAGCCCGCTAGACCCTCGAAGCTGTGGTTCCGATCGCGTAGATCGAGGTAATCGGGATAGGACTCGTACATGTTATGTTCGTTCGCATGCTCGATTCCGTAGAGATTTTCCGGCTGCGGCACATCCAGCGGGCGCAGGATCAGACCGTTCAATACGCCAAAAACTACCGCGTTGGCCCCGATTGCCACGGCCAACGTCAGAACCGCCACGCTTGTGAATCCGGGAGATTTGCGCAGCAGGCGAAAGCTGAAGCGCACATCCCTTATGAACGTCTCGATAAAGTTGCCACCGAGCGCTTCGCGGGCTTCCTCTTTGAATCGCTGCATGGCCGCCGAACTCGATGCTTGCGAGGCGTTTCGCTTCGGCAGGCTTCAGGCCTGAGCGTTCCAGATCGTCGGCACGGTGCTGGATGTGCGAGCGAAGCTCTTCCTCCATATCGGCCTCGGTCTGAGAACCCTGGAAAAACCTGGCGGCGACGGAACGAAAATAGGCCAGGAGTTTCATATTTCCTCCGGTTGGGCGGCGAGCGAGGAAGCCATGGCCGCGGCCAGGCGTTTCCACCCATCGGTTTCCTCGCGCAGACGTTTGCGCCCCGCGGGCGTCAGTTCATAGAACTTGGCGCGGCGATTGTTGTCCGACGTGCCCCAGCTTGCCTTCAGAAGTCCCTGCCGCACCAGGCGGAACAATGCGGGATAGAGCGCTCCCTGCTCAATGAGCAGCGCTTGCCCGGAGATTTGTCCGATGCGTAAGAGAACTCCGTAGCCATGTAGAGGGCCGAGGGAGACTGCTTTCAGAATCAGGAGATCGAGCGTTCCTGGAAGAAGCTGGGCTTGGCCGGGCATGTACACTCCTAATGCAATTAGGAGTGTAGTCCAACTCTCCTAAGCTGTCAAGGGGAACGCGGTCGAGCTATTCGTGGGCCAACGTGTATTCAAGATCGTACGTGTGCTTCCCATCCGCGATCTTGATATTAAACGTTCCAGCAATGCCCTTTAATTCACCGGTTCCGGATCCGGGAACAATAATAACGGACATCTTAGAACCGCTCTGATCCATGGTGGCCGCGTGCTGCAAAGCGAAACTCCCCTTCTTGCCCTTGAGTGTACCGGTGACAAGCTCCATCGCGACGTATCCGGCAGCACCTTGCTTGGGATCTCCGCCAGAGAGCATTTCGCCCTTACTGGTCGCCTCCAGGTCGCCATGGATCTGTTTGTCACTCGAAAACCGGGCAAGTCCTTCCGCCGGCGCCGGTGTAAGTGGATGAACATCTACAGTGAACGTGCCCATTGCATGGTTGGTCATTGAAGTATTCTTTTGCTGCGCGAGTACCAACTGCGCGAGCGCAAGCCCGAGCAAAAGGGCGGCACAACTACGACGCAGCATAGGGATCTAGCCTAGCATACGTAGATTTGTGCTATTCGTGGCGCAGCGCGATCATCGGATCGACGCGCAGGGTACGGCGAGCGGGGATGTACGAGGCGAGCAAAGCCACTAGCACCAGAACAATTGCCACGGCGGCGAAGGTGGCTGGATCGGCGGGACTGACGGAAAAGAGCAGCTTGGTCATCAGTCGCGTCAGGCCGAAGGACGCGATGACGCCGATGACGACACCCGCGCCTGCGATCTTCGCTCCCTGCGAGAGAACCATGCGCAAAACATCTCCGCCACGCGCACCCAGCGCCATGCGAATCCCGATTTCGTGCGTGCGCTGTGCGACTGAGTACGCGAGCACGCCGTAAATTCCAATGGCCCCCAGCAGCAGCGCCAGCGCGCCAAAGACCCCGAGAAGAATAAGAGTGATGCGGCGCGTGGAAACGGAATCATTGACGAGCTGCTGCATGGTCGCGATACCGAAAATGGGCTGTTCCTTGTCGATGGGAGCGATTGCACTGCGAATGGCCGAAGTCAGCGCGGCTGGTTCAATCCCCGATTTCACGATCAAGGTCATGTCGCTGGAGGCTGACTGCCGGAAGGGAACGTACACTTCCAGGCGCGCGGGGTTCGCGAGGCCGTAAAGTTTGGTGTCGCCGGCTACTCCAACAATGGTGATCCATTTCGGAGCGCGCTTGTCCGATGGACGGCCGAACATCAGGCGCTTGCCGATGGGGTCTTGGTGGGCAAAATATCGCTGCGCTACCGCGGCATTGATCATTGCCACCAACGGAGCAGTTTCAGTATCAGCGTCCGTAAAATCGCGCCCACGCTGCAGCGGTATGCCGAGTGAGCTCACGTATCCGGGGCTGACACTGTGAATATCGGGATGCGGAAAACTCCCCGGCTTGGGCAGCGCCATGCGCTCCAGCGTGATATCGGTGCGCGAATGCGAGTCCGTCAGCGGAACGACGGTGCCCAAGGCCGCGGCTTCCACGCCGGGCAGCGCACGGACTCCAGACAACACTCGCTGCCAGAAATTCAGGATCGCGGGATCCTTGGAATATTGCGCGGTACGCAAACTCATTTCCATGGTGAGCACGCGCTCGGACCGAAATCCGGGATCGACCGAAAGCAGGCGATAGAGGCTCTTCATCATCAGGCCCGCGCCCACCAGCAAAATCAGCGCGAGCGAAACCTCCGCGATCGCGAGAACGCCGCGCATTCGGCCTTGTGCGGTGCTTGCGCTCATCGCTCTGCCGCTTTCTTTCAATTCCGACTGCACGTCCGGCTTGATGGACTGCGAAGCTGGTGCAAGTCCGAAAACAAACGTGCATAACACCACCACACCGGCGGCGAACAACAGCACCGGGCCATTCAGATTCAGGTTTGCTCCCGCCAGCATGTCCACGGGTATCAACCGCGCCATTCCACGAATTCCCGCGAAGGCCAGCGCCAGGCTCAGAAGGCCTCCGAGAAATGCCAGAACGAAACTTTCCACCAGGATCTGGCAAACGATGCGGCTCCGGCTGGCGCCCACTGCGATACGCAGTGCGATCTCCCTGGTTCGACTGGCGCCGCGCATGAGGAACAGATTCGCTACATTCGCGCAGGCGATGAGCAGGACAAAAATCGCCGCGCCGAACAGAACCAGAACCGCGGGACGCAGGTCGTTCACGAACACATCGCGAATCGGCTGGAGCGCGACGCCAAACTGATCGTTTTCGCCTGGATAGGCTTGTGCCAGCCGCGCGGCGATCCCTTCCATTTCGGCTTTGGCCCGCGCGAAATCGATGCCCGGCGCCAATCTTCCGAGCACAACCGTGTCACCGCGTTCGCCTCGCTCATTCGAATCGGCTTGATTGGCCCACACGCCAATGGGCTCTAGCACGTCAGTTTTCTCGATCCAGCGAAAGTCTGGCGGGAGCACGCCGATAATTGTAAAGCTGAGTCCATCCAAAGCCACCGTACGGCCGAGCGCATTCAGAGCGCCGCCGAAGTGCGACTGCCAAAGCGAATAGCTGACCAGCACCACCGGTGCGCCGGCCTTTTCCTCGGGTGGGTCAAAGTTGCGCCCCAGCAAAGGACGGACGCCCAGCATTGCGAGAAAATCAGATGATACGGCGGAACCGCTGATGTTTTCCGGCTGATCCAATCCACTACCAACGCCCGCGAGGTTGAAGGCGACACTGTGTACCGCGGCAAGTTTCGAAAATGCGTGACTCTGCGCGCGCCAATCCACAAAATTCGGATAAGAAACGCCGACCATCCCGACCTTCGGCGTGGTCTCTTGAAGCACGATGAGGCGCGACGGATCCTGATACGGCAGCGGGCGCAGCAAGACGCCGTAAACGACGGAAAATATCGCGGTGTTCGCGCCGATGCCGAGCGCCAGGGTGAGCAGGGCAACCGCGGTGAAACCTGGAGACTTGCGCAGCATGCGCAATCCATAGCGAACATCCTGGAACATCGTTTCCATCATGTGTACTCCACGAGCCTCCCGGCATTCTTCCTTCACTTGATCGAGTCCGCCAAACGCTATCCGGGCACGTCGCAGTGCTTCGGCGCGCGTCAGACCTGAACTCACATACTTCTCGACTTGCCGTTCGAAGTGGAAGCGCAGCTCGTCGTCCAATTCCGTTTCTACCGCTTTGCGGCGGAAGAGAGAGCGAACGCGGAAGAGCAGATCGCTGAGCATTCGAAACTCCCTAGGCCGTCCCGAGCACCTGGGCCACGGCAGCAGTCATTTTCTTCCAAGCGTCTTGTTCCGCTTCGAGCTGCCGGCGGCCGCTTTTGGTGAGTTCGTAAAATTTCGCGCGCCGGTTGTTCTCTGATGTTCCCCAGCGTGGCTTAATCCATCCCTTGCGCTCCAGCCGGTGGAGGGCCGGATACAGCGATCCCTGCTGAATGCGGAGGACATCGCTCGAAATCTGTTGCACGCGCTCGGAGATGCCCCAGCCATGCTGAGGTCCAAGAGCGAGGGTGCGGAGGATCAGGAGGTCCAAGGTGCCTTGTGGCAGGTCAATGTGTGTTAGAGGCATGGTGTTGGACGGGCATGTGCTTGGTGCTTTCCCTTTTCGCTTCTACATGAGAGCGTACAGCATCTCTTGTCGAAGTGCAAGGGGGAAGAAATTCAGGAGTCAGAAGTCAGAATTCAGAATTAATTCTCGGAGGGTTTCTCCGCGTGATCAATCACGAGAATCTCGACCGGAGCCTTTTGCGGTTCAAGCTTGAGGCCGAGCTGCTCTTGAACGGCCGTGAAAACGTTGACGCCGTTTGAGTCGGGTGCTGAAGGGCCGGCGTACTCGGGATCCAGTTGAGAGTGATGTCATAGTGTCCGGCAAGTCCGGTTTTATCGAACACGGGCAGGTCCAGGCCGCTGTTCGATAGCTGAACGGCAAATTGCTGCATGGTCGCTCTTGCCATCGTTAGCTGAACGGTCTGACGACTACTCATGGAGGTTGAGAATTCCTTGTCGGGGGCACTCTCTTTCAGCTTCGACCCATTCTTGGAGACGAGCAGCGCGTACACCGGCCGTTCTTGTGTCTAGCGGTGGAGCTTCAGTTGGAAACGGTCCGCCAGCAACGTTTGAAGCATTCGCCTGACATCGTCTCCGGTGGGAGTGCCCTCGCCCGGCGCGTTGGCGACGATGTCGAAGCGATCGGAATCCGAGTCCATCCAGCTTGGCCCTCCGGAGATTTGATAGCGTCCGTTCAAGTGATATGCGTCCATGATGAGGCCGAGGAGCCCGTACGCTTCGATCGTAATCTTGGGGCCGGAAATAGAAACACGCACGACGGTGTACATTCCTTTGTGCGGCCTGATGGACGCCACTTCGAAGGCTAATGGCGACGTTGGTGGTTCCTGCTGGGCACGGAGCTGGGGAGCATTCACTAAAAGGACGGCTGCAATGGCGGTGATTTTGGGTATATCCACAGCCGTGCCCGTTTTAATTTCCGACCGGCTTCTCCCTTGGTCGATCACCAAACATCTACTGGACCTTTTTGACGTTCCAGTTTTAGTCCCAACTGCCGGCGGATTGCCTCGAAAATCGGAGGACCGGAGGTATCGATCGCCTCTCCGTTGAGCAGAGCATCCGGCCGAATGTCGGGGGGCAGCTCCTGTGTAAACTTCAGATCGAAGTCGTAGCCTCCCTTGAGTGCGGTCTGGTCGACCACGGGCCGATCCAGAATCATGGAGAGCCGCCACGCGAAATAATCCATGGGAGCAAATGTGGCGTGCCAGGTGGTCTGAGGAAAATGATCCTGCGCCTGATCGATCGAGGGCTCACCGGCACTCCGCCCTTCATGCGGCTTCAGCTTTGGGCCATCCTTGTCCACCATTAGCGCATACACCGGCCGTTCTTGCATTTCGCGATGGAATCGGAGTTTGAACCGGTCAGTGAGAAGTTCCTGAAGCATGGCGTGGAATTGTTCCCCGGTATAGGGGCGCTCGGCCGTGGCGGTCATATCGTAGAAATCGTCCATCCATTTCGGCCCTCCCGCGATTTGGCTGTCTTTGATGCTGTAAGCCTCCGTAATCAGGATCTTCAGCGTGACATTATTTGCAGCGTATACGTCACCACGTTGCGAGGAACGCGACAGGGTTGTGCCACTTGGCTGGACGGGAAGGAAGGATGAGGATTCAAACTTTAAGGACTGGCCGTTCACCAGGCCAATCACAGCCAGGCCCACAGTCGCGATGCGCAGCATGGTCCGATTGTATTCCCTCGGCATTTCAAATTCGCAGGGCCGCCGTTGGATCGATTCGAGTAGCACGGCGCGCTGGAATGTAGCTGGCCGCAAGCGCGACCAACAGGAAGAGCAATGCGACAGCAATGAACGTGGCGGGATCGGTGGGCGCGACGTGAAATAACAGCGTGGTCATCAAGCGCGTCAAGCCAAAAGCTCCAGCGATACCGACAGCCACTCCCGCCAATGCCAGTCGAAAACCTTGTCCCACGACGAGCCTGAGAATATCGCTCTGCTGCGCTCCCAACGCGCGGCGGATGCCCATTTCCTGGGTGCGCTGGGCCACTGAGTATGCAATGATTCCATAGATTCCAATCAACGCGAGCAGCAGTGCGACCAGCGCGAACGATCCCAGCAAAATCACCAGCAAGCGCCGCTGGCCGACCTGCTCTTCCACCAAATCGTCCATGGTTCGAACCAGCGCCACGGGCTGATCGTGGTCCAGCGCCTGCACCTGCTCGCGAACGGCTTTGGTGAAGCGCAGCGGGTCGCCCGTGGTTCGAACGGCCAGCGAAGCGTACAGCGGCGCGCCCTGGGCAAAGGATACGTACACGCTCTCCGGCCAGGAGCCGTTTTCGAGACTTTCATGCACATGCGCGGCGATCCCGACGATTTCCACGGGTTTCTTATTCACGCCTCCGATCAGGATCCGTTGGCCAACGGGATCCAAACCGGCGGGATATGCCGGCCAAAAGTGCCGAGCCATGGCTTCGTCGATAATGGCGACACGCGGGACGTCCAACGTGTCGTGTTCGGTGAAGTCCCTGCCGCGCCGCAGCGCAATGCCGAGAGTGCGAAAGTATCCCGGAGTGACGATCCAGATGGTCGATATCAGGCGTTGGTTCAAAAGCAACGGCGGTTTCGAGGCGTCCTGCACGGGCGTCCCGGCATAGCCCATCATCGGGAGATACATGGCCGCGGCTGCGCCACGAACGCCGGGCAAGGAGTCCACCCGCTGGATGAGCTCCTGAAAGAACGTCGCTCTTTTCTGGTCCGTGTCATAGCGCAGCGGCGGCAGCGGAATCTGCATCGTCAGAAGGTTCGACGGGTTAAATCCCACATCGATACCGCGCAGATTACTTACGCTCTTGATCAGCAGCGCCACGCCAATCAGCAGGACGATCGAAAGCGCGACTTGTCCGACTAACAATAAAGCTCGGACGTTGAGCCCGGCGAGAATCCCGCGCTGCATCCCCTGATTCGCGGGTTGGCCGCCGGCTCGCAATACTTGGATGAGATCGGGCCGCGACGCGCCGAGCGAGGGCGCCAATCCAAAAAGAATGCCGGTTGCAAGCGACAGCGCGGCGGCGAATCCGAGCACCATCCAATCCAGATGGATCTCTCCGGCGCGCGGCAGATCGAACGAAGTGATCAGGGGAATGGCGCGCAGAAGCAGACCGGCCATCAGGACGCCGAGCAGTCCGCCCGCGAGCGACAAGAGAACACTCTCGGCGAGCAATTGTCCGATGAGGCGCCTGCGTGCGGCTCCCAGTGCCGAGCGCACCGCAAATTCTCGAGCACGGGCGGTGGCGCGCGCCAGTAGCAGGCTGGCCACGTTGGCGCAAGCGATCAGCAGCACAAACACCACCGCGCCGAATAGCATCCAAAGCATGGAGCGCACCTGGCCCACCAAGCCTTCCTTCATGGGCGTGAGGTCCACTGGCGTTTTCGATTTAGCATCCAGCATATCGGGATGGGCTCGCGCATATTGACGCCGAATCACCTGCAGCTCCGCGTTGGCTTGTTCGATGCGGAATCCCGGATTCAGGCGGCCGAATAGGGACAAGAACGGGCTGTCGATTCTCGACTTCGCGGACATCAGCGGCCATTCCGAGGGCGCTGTCATCCACACGTCTATACCTACAACCGGAAACTGAAATCGCGGGGGAAGAACGCCAATGATGGTGCACGTGGTTGACGCCAGAGTCGCGGTTTTGCCGGCGATTTGTGGATCCGCCGAGAAGCGCCGCTTCCACAACTCAGAGCTGATCATGGCCACTGGCGCGCCGCCTGGGGCATCTTCCTCAGGAAGAAATCCGCGCCCCAGGATTGGTTCCACGCGGAGAATGCGCAGGAAACTGGCGGATACTCGGGCGCCTTTCAGAACCTCCGGCTCAGCCGCGCCGGAGAGCGTCATGTTTTCCTCGGGCGTGAAAGCTCCCAGTGAGGTGAAGGAGCGGGCGCCCTGCATGTCGCGGAAGAGCGTCGGCGTGGCGCCGCTCGAGAGGCTGACCAACCGATCGGGGTCGCGGTACTGGAGAGGCTTGAGCAGCACGGCTCGGATAACCGTGAACATCGCGGTATTGCCGCCGATGGCGAGTGCCAGCGTAAGAACCGACGTCGCGGCGAAGACCGGATTCTTACGCATCGCTCTCAGCGCAAAGAGTGTATCCTGCCAGATAATCTCTAGAAACCGGCCTTTGTTCATAGAATCGATCCTCTCTCGGCGCGTCAATGGCCGCGCCGTGCTGGGCTATAATCAACCGATGGACCGCTACTTGCAAATCGGTCCTCTTCAAATGCGCGGTCTTTTCTTATCTATACTACTGTTCGCCTCGGCAGCCTTCGGTGAAGGCCCTGTGGCCTCTGTTGATTCCGGCTCTTCGATCATCAAATCGGTACGAGTAGCAGGCTCCTCCACGCCTGTGGATTTGAAGACACAGGTGGGCCAGGTTTTCGACGTAAGCACGGTCCAGGGCGATGTTCATCGCATGTGGGCGACCGGCCGCTTCGATGACATTCGCGTGGAAACCAAGCCCGTCGACGATGGGACCGCCGTGGTGTTCAACGTAGTGGAAATGCCGCAATACCTGCTCCACACCTTGAGGGTGGAACCCTCCACGTTTGGGCTCCAGATGAACCTTCCCGAAGGCACTCCGATCACCCAGTTGCGCGCCCACCAGATCGCCAATCAAGCCCAAGAGTCGCTTCGTGCCGACGGCTTCCGTAGCGCCACCGTGGATTACGATATCGTGCCGTTCCTCGGCCAGAAAGTGGATCTGCATCTCAACATCGACGCCGGCGAGCGGGTGCGCGTCAAGCAGGTGGAGTTCACCGGCGAAACCGCGTTCGATCCCAAGGAGCTTCGCGGCGCCCTCCACACGCTAAAGATCAAGCGTGTCACGCCCCCCATCCCAGGCGTGTGGAACGGTTGGTTTCTCTATCCCGGCTATAGCCCCGAAAACGTGCAAGGCGACATGGCGCTGTTGCGCTCATTCTATATGTCCAGGGGCTACTTCGACGCTACCGTCAAAGCGGATGACGTCGCAATCGAACACAAGGCCGCACACGTCAAGATTCAAGTAGAGTCGGGGCAGCTGTATCACGTGCGAACCTGGCAAGTATCCGGCAACGGAGTTCCCACCACGGTGGTGCACCCTCTCAACGGCCTGATGAGGTCGCAGAATTATTGCTCCACGTTGTATGTCGCGCGGCGCCAAGCCGAGCACGAAGGGATTCTGGATTTCACCGCCAACATGCAGGTGCAGCCCACCGCGGAAAGCACCCCTGAGGCTCCGGAAGCCGATTTAGCCACCACCATCGAACGCGGTAGCCCGTATCACGTCGGCCGGATCGAATTCAACGGCAATCATCATTTCAGCGAAGCCGCCGTGCGAAGCAATTTTCTGCTGGACGAAGGCGACCTGCTCGACGAACATGTGCTGCGCAAGAGCATGGCGCGGCTGAACGAGGCGAACATGTTCCAGCCTATTAACGAGCACAGTACTATCCTCCACACCGATCCGAACACCCACATCGCAGATATCGATATCCGGCTGATCGAGCGCAAGCGCGGAGCTTGGAACCTTTCAGGCCCAGTGGGTCCGGCCAGCGTCGCGGGCCCGCTGGAAGCCTCCATCCATACACGGCTTCCCGCCTGGGGACGAGGCCTGCTGGAGGCCTCGACCTACACGGTCTCGCTGAGCTTGTTCGCGTTCGTTCATCCTTTGATTCCCGGTATCGGCCTCCCGAAGATTCCGTTCCTCCCGATCGCGGCCCTCACCCGGCCCTACACGCCGGGCGAAGGTTGGAAATCGGGGTTCATGATCGCTCCCCAACTGGGCTATGAATACCTCGTGCTGGGTTATGGATTGACGCAGCTACGACATCGCTTGACGCCCATCCTGACGGGCGACCGCGGTCTGGAGCCGGAACTCGCCGTGACCGTGGAAACGCCCAAGAGCCAAACCACGATGTTCTGCCAACCCCCCGCCCCGCGACTTTATCCGGTGCGGAACGCGCTTGCCATGGCGCTGGGGTTTGTGGCTTCAATGTCGGGACTCTGACAGCTCACCGCCGGTTCATCAGCCATAGAACGAGCGATAGCAAGGCGCTAATCAACACGCACGTCACGAGCGGAAAATAGAATACCGAGTGCTTGCCCCGGATCACGATGTCGCCGGGCAAGCGTCCTAGCCGGATCGGCAGCCTGTCGCCTAGCGCAACGATCACGCCGACCGCGGCTATCATCAGACCGAGCACAATCAGCATGCGTCCCAAGCTCATTCTGACTTTATTCTATCCGCGCCGCCGCGCCAGGATCTCGTAAACCGGCTTGTTGTCCGCAAACACCCGCCATTCCACGACCTTGCCGTCCCGGATCACCGCCTTCCAGGCCGCCGGGATTCGCCATGACTCGCCGTCGATCGTCCCGCCCGCCTCGCCGGCACTCAGCAGCGTGTCACCTTCCGCCATCACATGTTCCGCGTGAATCCAGTAGTCTGGACACATCGCGAAATAGCCGCGCCAACCGGCCTCCATGGATTTTGCGCCTTCCACTCGATTCCCCAGGGCGTCCACGAACACATGATTTGCCGCCATGAGCGCCGACATTGCAGCGACCTCGTGGCCGTTGATGGCAGCTACCCATTGCTCGAATATCTCGTTTGGGTTCATAGTGATTGCCTGTGAATCAGGCTACCATCGCGTGATCGGGCGCCTTGACATCCCCGCGCCCGTTCGTTACGCTCAAGTCCGGAGCCGCACTCGGTCATTCAGCCTCCGGCCCGCAATGCTCACCACCGACATTTTGTCTTGGAAACAGCTCTCGCGGCGCAAGCAGAAGCCTGTCCACCTTATCCTGTTCATCACTGACCACTGCAACGCCAAGTGCGGACACTGCTTCTATTGGGAGAATTTGAACCAGGGCGAATCGCTCAAAACCGATCATATCGAGAAGATTTCTAACGCCATGGGCGAGCTGGTCTGGCTCGATCTCTCCGGCGGCGAGCCGTTTCTCCGCAAGGATATCGATCAGATCTGTCATCGTTTCCTCGATTACAATCAAGCCAAATTCATCAACATCCCCACTAACGCCATTCAAACTGACGTGATCAAACGATCGGTCGAGGGGATCCTCGCCAACACCAACGCGTTCCGCTTGAACATCGCTCTTTCCATCGATGGCATCGACGAAAATCACGATCGCGTCCGCGGCGTCCCCGGCAATTACAAGAAAGCCATGGCCACCATGGAAGCCCTGCGCGAGGTTCGCTCGCGCGATAAGCGACTGTCGCTAAGCGTCGTCACCACCGTAATGCGCAGCAACATCGATGACGTGAAGCGCCTGCTCCACCTGGGCGTCGATGAGTGGGATCTAGATTATCATTCGCTCAATATTCTGCGCGGCACGCCCATGGATGCGAAACTGCAATCGCCCACGCCGGAGCAGTACGCCGAAATTTCGAAGCTCCAGTTGCAGCTCTGCCGCCGCTATTTTCATGGACGCTGGGGCGGAATAGGCGGATGGACCGCTACCGTCGGCCGCTTCGTGCTGAATCGCTATTACATGCAGGAGCTCGAGGGCAAGCCCAAGAACACTTCCTGCAACGCGGGCGACGTGAGCTGCGTCATCGACGCTAATGGCGATGTCTACTTCTGCGAGTTGCTCAAGCCAGTCGGCAATCTCAAGACCTATGATTGGGATTTCGACCGCCTCTGGCACGATTTTCAAGCCACCGAGCTGCGCAATAAAGTACAGAACGGGTGCCACTGCACGCACGAATGCTTCCAGACCAAGAATCTGATCTTCACTCCCTGGCGGTTGGTGTAGGCCCGCGTGTATAAGCCGAAGTTTCGGAAGCTGGTGCAACCCCTGGTGCCAGCCTTCGTCATGCGCTGGATCGACCCGTTTCACACCGAGCTGCTCGAGCACCTCACCGAAGCCGCCCGCAAGTTGCCCCCTGGTTCGCATGTGTTGGACGCGGGCGCCGGCGAGTGTCCCCACGCCCCGCTGTTCGCTCACACCCGCTATGTCCGCCTGGATCGCGGAATCGGCGACAAGGCCTGGGATTATTCGAAGATCGAAGTGCTGGGCGACATCTCCGAGTTGCCCTTCTGCGATGGCGCCTTTGATGCTGTGATTAACATCCAGGTGCTGGAACATTTGAAGGAACCCAGCGTTGGCATCAACGAAATGGCGCGCGTGCTCAAGCCCGGCGGTCAGTTGATTCTCACCACCGTGCAGTGTTGGGAGATTCATCAGCACCCCAACGACTTCTTCCGCTACACACGTTACGGCCTCACATATTTATTCGACAAGGCCGGTCTGGAAAGCCGCGTTGAGGCGCTCGGCGGCCTATTCTGGCTGATCGGTTTCCGCTTGATGGCCATCTTGAGCTTCTTTCAAAAGAGCTGGCGCTGGCTGATCTTTGCTGTGCTCCTTCCCATCTTCGGCTTCGCGATTCCCGTGGTCTGCTATTTCCTCGACCCGGTGGATCGCCGCCGCGACTATACGCTCGGCTATTTTTGCTGGTGTCGCAAGCCGTGAACAGTTCGCTGATCATTATCACTTTGAATCGCCCTGCCCTTCTCCAGCGAACGCTTCAAGGCCTTGCACGACAAACTCGACAAATCGACGAGATCATCGTGATAGATAACGGACCAACTCGCGAGACGGAGAAAGTTGTGTCTGCCTTCACCGCGCGGTACGTAGCGGAACCGCGGCGCGGATATGGGAATGCGCGCAATCGCGGCCTGGCTGAAGCCTCCGGCGATCTCATTTATTTCTTGGACGACGATTGCGTTCCCGAGTCCGATTGGGCGGATGTGCTCTGGAACGTGTTGGACTCAGGCGCCGCCGATCTCGCCAGCGGCTCGCGAACTCCAGGCCAGCCGGGCCTGGCCGCAAGGCTAGAATATCTGTCCACGGATGGCCCTGTTTTATCGCCTGCTCTCACCGCCGGTCCGGCGCGGCACCTGTCGACTTCGAACCTGATTCTGCGACGCGAGGTGGTGGCAAAGACCGGTTGCTTCGATGCCACGCTCGCCATGTGCGAGGATCGCGACTTCACCACGCGCGCGCGTAAGCTCGGTTTCCGGCTTCGCTACGAGCCAAGAGCCCGCGTCACGCACTACCCAGCGATTCATCACGTCCGGGAATATCTCGCAAAGATGCGGCACTACGGAACCGGAACATCGCAATACTTCCTCCGCTGGCGGAATGAAGAACGTCTGGCCGGTTTGTTCCCTACCACTCCAGGGGCTCGCTTGTGTATGCTGCCGGCGCTGGCGGCTGCCGGCACGGCCTATCTGGTCGCGCGAAACCTGCCGCAAAACCTGGATGCAGTCGCCCTCAGCCCGCTTTTATTCGTCGGACAGCTGTGGTGGCATTGGGGTGGATTCGAGGCAATGCGGCAAGCCCAGGGCAATCAATGCTGAATCGCAAAGTGGTGGCCGTCGGGCGCGCCCTCATCCCCCGTTTCCTGCTCGATCAAATCAATCCGTTCGATCGCTTCGTTCTGAATGCCGTGCGGGAATTTTCGGCCCTGCTCCCTTCGAACTCGCTCATCCTCGACGCCGGCGCCGGCGAAGCACAATACCGCGACGATGTTGCGCTGGCTGGCCACCAATATCGCGCCATCGACTTGGGAGTTGGCGAAGGCGATTGGAATTACGGCAAAATCGACGCTTGGGCGCGCGTGGAAGCCCTGCCCTTCCCACCTGAAACCTTCGACGGCATGCTGAGCGTCGCGGTGCTGGAGCACACGCCTTATCCACGCCAAACCTTGCACGAAATGGCGCGCGCACTGAAACCCGGCGGCCGGCTGATGATCATCGTCCCCACCATGTGGGAAGAGCATCAGATGCCCCACGATTACTATCGGTTCACGCGCTACGGGGCTCAGAATCTGCTCCAGGAAGCCGGATTCGCAGTGGATCAAATCCGGCCGCTGGGCGGTTATTTTTGGTTCATGGGGCGCAAATTCATCGACGTTCTGGAATTCTTCGAGCGAGGCCCGCGCGTGCTTCTTTGGCCATTTCTGGCAGTTCTCTTCGGCTTTCTTTTGCCCATCCTGTGCACGCATCTGGATTGGTTGGATCGCGACAAATACTACACCATCGGCCAGCTGTGTTTTTGCCGCCGCGTTCGCGAACCCGGGCCTTTTGCTGGTGTTGGCGACGGGGCCGGCATTTTGCCCTGAATCGTACCCCTCCCGCTACAATGAAGTCTGTGCGAGCTTGGAACCGGGCTAACTTGCTGTGGGGCTACCTGCGGCGAAAATCGAAGCTAAACGCACTCCCGGTGGAGTACATCGTCGAGACCACCGCCAAGTGTAATCTCTATTGCCCGATGTGTCCTCGCGAGAATCACAAGCAGCCCAAAGCCGACATGAGCGACGAGATTTTTGACCGCTTGGTGCGGGAATCCGGGCGCAGCGCGGAGCACATGATGCTCATCGGACTTGGTGAACCAATGATGGACCGCAAGATCTTCGACCGTATCGAATATTGCGAGAGCCACAACATCTCAACGCTCCTCTCTTCCAACGGCACGTTCTTCGATGAGAAGACCTGCGCTCGCCTGCTCGACACGCCTCTCGAGCACATCACTTTGAGCTTCGACGGAGCAACGAAGGAGTCCTACGAGTATTACCGCAAAGGCGCGAACTTCGAGAAAGTCCGCGACAACTTTGTGCGTTTCGCGGGCATGAAACACGAACGCCGGTCCAAGGTTCAGGTAGTGGTGCAGATGGTCCGCATGGAGCGGAACGCCGGTGAGGTAGACGATTTCATGCGCTTCTGGAGCGCGGTTCCAGGCGTCGATCACGTTCGCATCAAGGAAGACGAAACCAATCTGTTGCAGCCCGAAGCCGGCCATGCGCCGCAGGATTGGAAGCATCCTTGCCACTATCTGTGGCGCGGCCCGATGTATGTGAAGCAGAATGGCGACGTGTATCCGTGCTGCCAGAGCTACACCATGGACGGCAGTCCGGTGGGCAATCTGGAGGAGACATCGCTCGAACAGATCTGGAATTCGGCCGAGATGCAGCGCATGCGCCATCTGCACACGACCGGCCGCGCGGGCGAGATCGACATTTGTTCGCGCTGCTGCACCACAATTCCGCATTCGCTCTTAGTCGCCGGGAGTCTCCTATTGCACGGGAAAACCGTTCGCCGTTTTCTGCCTTGGATTGAGCGAATGGTCTATCGGTCGAAACTTCCGAGCGCATGGCTGACTCCGCCCCAAAAGCACGCCAGCCAGAAACGACTCGTTCAAATTGAGAGTGCCCAAATTGATTCAAGCCGCAAGTAGACTGTCCGGTTTGCGCCGTTAGGTCCCACGAACGAACAAGGCCATCCGCGAAACTTATTGAATTCACGCTGTCGGCCGTTGGCCGCCGAGTTGCACTGTTCGTGTGGCTATGCCAAGACTGCAACATACCCGCGAAGTCTTATCCAATCCTTTGACCGCCGCCGATCTCGAGCGCAGGGCCAGGCAGGGTTGGAAACCAGTGGCCGTAATCTGGCAACGGCAAGTGGATGATGATCAGCCGTTCGCTGATATCACTGAGCCAGTGCCGTATGGACTCAAGATCGCCGAAGATTGCGTTGCTCTAGAGCAGGATGTGATGGAACGCGAAGCCCTGATTATCATGCTCGAAATGATCATCCAGGACAAATCGCTTTCGGCGACCGCCGAGGAGCTGAACCGGCGCGGATTCCGAACTCGCCACAACCACAACTGGACCCCAGGCTCGGTGTTCGATATGCTTCCGCGGCTTATCGAAGTCGGTCCGCGAGTGTTCAGCACTGAGGAGTGGGTGGTTCGGCGGGGAAAGCTCATGAATGTGGTCTAACTGAATCCAGCGAATTGTATCCAGCAAACCTTTACAGAATCCGCTTAACCGCCGTTACCTCGGGACCGCGCGGTCATTGCGAAGAATGACGCCATCCTTCATCACGAAGATCACGCTCTGCGTCAGCTTGATATTCTCGACTGGATTCCCCGGCACCGCGACCACGTCGGCAAGCATTCCGGGCTTCAGCGCTCCGACCTTATCCTGCAAGCCGAGCAGTTCCGCGGCGGACGCGGTGCCGGCGATTAACGACTGCGCGGGCGTCATCCCGTCGGCCGCCATGAAGGCGAACTCAAGCGCGTTGTCGCCGTGCGGATAAACGGCGGCATCAGTTCCCAGTGCAATCTTCACGCCCAACGCCAGCGCTCGTTTCACCATGATGTCCTGCTGCTTCACGGCGGCCGTGGCTTTGGCTTGCACCAGCGGCGGGAACTTCGATTCGGCAAGTCCCACGCGCGTCGTCAGCGTGGGCACCAGGAATGTTCCGCGATCGTGCATCATTCGCATGGCTTCGTCGTCGAGAAACGTTCCGTGCTCGATGGAATCGATTCCCGCGCGAATGGCCCGCTTGCTGCTCTCAGCTCCGTGCGAGTGGGCGGCCGTCTTGCGGTGCAGCGTGTGCGCTTCATCCACCAGCGCGTCCAGCTCGGCTTGCGTTAATTGCGGAACATCCACCTCGTCAGTGGGCGAGAGCACGCCGCCGCTGGCGCAAGTCTTGATCACGTCCGCGCCGTACTTGATGTTGAACCGCACCGCGTAGCGGGCTTGCTCGGGGGAATTGATGACGCCGTCCTCCGGACCGGTCTCATGGCCAAACACGCCAAATCGGAAGCTATCGCCGTCATCGCAATGTCCACCGGTGGATCCGAGCGCGTGAACGGCAACCAGCATTCGCGGACCTGGAACGTAGCCGGCGTTGATGGAATTGCGCAGCCCGACGTCGATGAAGTTGGACGACCCCACATCGCGCACCGTGGTGAAGCCGGCCATCACGGTCTTGCGCGCGTTGGCGGTGGCGCGAATCGCCCTTTCGGAAATGGGCCGTTGCAGTGAAAGCAGCGCACTGCCGTTGTAGTCGGGATTGAACTCATCGGACAGATGCGTATGCGCGTCGATGAAACCGGGGAGCAGCGTGGCGTCGCCCAAATCGATCACGGTTAACCCGGCTGGCGCGCTACCGCCGACGGATTGAATCACGCCATTTGAAACCACGACTAGTCCGGGCGACGCGACCTGGCCGCTGGCGCTATCGAAGAGCCGCGCGGCTTTCAGGACGTAAGAGTTCGTTTGCGCTAGCAGCACATTCGCGCAAACCAGCAGCACAGCCGCGATCTTCATAGCAAGCAGGGTAACAAAATGAATTAGCGTGTGGTTCAATGGGAGTTTGTTTCAATGAAGGTTCGATAAGGAGGCAGAGAAATGAAGGTAGGTGTGGCCGGACAGGGCGCTTTCGGAATAAAACATATCGAGGCGATCAAGAACATTTCCGGCGTCGAGCTCATTACGCTAACTGGCGGCAATCAAGCTGCCACGGAAGAAGTAGCCAAGAAGTTCGGCATTCCGCATTGGACGGGCGATCTGGGCGAGAGCCTGAAGCAGCCCGGTCTGGATGCAATGATCCTGGCTACGCCCACGCAGATGCACGCCGATCAGGCCGAACAGTGTATGCGCGCAGGCAAGCACGTGCAAATCGAGATTCCCATGGCCGATTCGCTGGCTGACTCCGAGCGCATCCTGAAAATGCAAAAAGAGACCGGCCTGATCGTCATGGCTGGCCATACGCGCCGCTTTAATCCCAGCCATCAGTGGATCCACAAGCGCATTTTGGCCGGCGAGTTGAAGGTGCAGCAGATGAACGTGCAGACCTACTTTTTCCGGCGCACCAACATGAATGCGGCGGGCAAGCCGCGCAGTTGGACGGATCATTTGCTTTGGCACCACGCCTGTCATACCGTGGATCTGTTCGCATATCAGGCAGGCGAAAACATTTCCGAATGTTTTGCCCTTGAAGGGCCGCACCATCCTGAATTGAAGATTGCGATGGACATGGGCATTGTCCTGAAAGTCCCTTCGGGCGCCATTTGCACGCTGTCGCTCTCGTTCAACAATAAGGGTCCGCAAGGCACCTTCTTCCGGTACATTTGCGACAATGGAACTTACGTCGCTTACTACGATGACCTGGTGGATGGCGAGCAGAAGCCCATCGATCTCAGCAAAGTGGCTGTCTCGATGAACGGCATTGAATTGCAGGATCGAGAATTCTTCTCGGCCATTCAGGAGGGCCGGGAACCAAATGCCAGCGTGGCGCAAACCATTTCGGCGATGCGCGTTCTGGACCGGCTGGAACGACAGCTCGAGTCAAAAACCGGGGCGATAGCGTAGGTCAGGCGTGCATGGCTTTCGCCGCCGGCTGTGCGTGGCCCAGAACTTTGTGCGGCCGGTAAGGCTTCTCGAGCGCCGCCACTTCCTCGGCGCTGAGCTTTAAATCCACCGACGCGATCAGCTCTTTCAAATGCTGCGTCTTGGTTGCGCCAATGATGGGCGCGGTTACGCCCGGCGCTTGCAACACCCATGCACACGCGATCTGCGCCGCGGAAACTCCGCGCTGCTTGGCGACTTCGGCCACCGCATCGGCCACCAGGAAATCGTCCTCGCTGTAATACATATCCTTGGCAAAGCTGTCCGCCTCCGAGCGCGCAGTAGACCCGCCATCGCGCTTCCGGGTGCCGGTGAGAAACCCACGCGCCAACGGGCTCCACGGAATTACGCCCACGCCCTGATCGACGCACAGAGGAATCATCTCGCGCTCTTCCTCGCGATAAACCAGGTTGTAGTGGTTCTGCATGGCGATGAAGCGGTGCCAGCCATGCTCCTTCGCAAGATACAGCGCCTTCGAAAACTGCCACGCCGCCATGCTGCTGGCGCCCAAATAGCGGACCTTTCCCGCGCGGACCAGCGAGTCCAGCGCTTCCAGCGTCTCTTCGATCGGAGTATTGAAATCCCAGCGATGGATCTGATAGAGATCGATGAAATCCATCCCCAGACGGCGCAGCGAATTTTCGCAGCCTTCAATAATATGCTTGCGGCTGAGCCCTTTCTTGTTAGGACTGTGGCCCATGGCGCCGCACACTTTGGTGGCGACTATGATTTCATCGCGCGAGGCCATCCTGAGATACTCGCCCGTGATCTCTTCGCTCAAGCCCGCCGAATAAACATCCGCGGTGTCGAAGAAATTGATTCCGGCATCGAGCGCGATCTTGAAATGCTCGCGCGCGTCTTCTCTATTCACGTGCCAGCCGCGCGTGCCCAGCGCCCAATCCGGCAGCTCGCCGCCGCCGTAGCTCATGCATCCCAAACAAATGCGGGACACGGTGATTCCGGTCTTGCCCAGTAACGTATATTGCATCGTATTGTTCTAAGTTTAACTTGTGCACTTGCGCCCTGCTATACAATGGCTGGCGTGAAACACAGCACCGATCGCATTCTCACCACGCACGCCGGACGCCTGGAAGCGGCCAACATGATCGAGGTCATCCACAAACAAGCCGACGCGGGCATCGACATCATTAGCGATGGGGAGCTGGGCAAAGTAGGCTTTGGCTTCGCCTATTACGGCCGGCGGCTTTCCGGGCTCGCTACGCGCAAGGTCAATCCGGGCGAAACAGGTTGGATGGGCGGCAACAGCGGTGAACGCGTCGAATTCGCGGAGTTTTATAAGTCGTTGAACTTCGAGAAGCTGCTCCCGCCCGAAGTTACCATCTGCAACGGGCCCATCTGTTATATCGGCCGCGAGGAAGTGGCCAACGATCTTGCGGCGTTCAAGAATGCGCTGGCGGAAGCTGGGGCGAGAGCCGAGGAGACATTCATGTGCGTGCTGGCGCCGGGCTGGCTGGAGCACTTCTTCACCAACGAGCATTATCCGAACGACGAACAGTATCTGTTCGCGCTCGCCGATGCAATGAAGCACGAGTACAAGGCGATCGTCGATGCGGGCTTCATCTTGCAGCTCGACGATCCGGCCCTGCCCGACACATACGACATGATTATTCCGACGCCCACCATCGCCGAGTACCGCAAATTCGCCGAGGTTCGCATCGATGCGCTGAATCACGCGCTGCAGGGTCTTCCGGAGGACCGTGTGCGCTATCACATCTGTTGGGGAAGCTGGCACGGTCCGCACACGCACGACTTGCCGCTGAAGCATTTGGTGGACCTGATGCTCAAAGTTAAGGCCGGCGCTTATTCGGTGGAAGCGGCCAATCCACGCCACGAGCATGAATGGAAATTATGGAAGGACGTGAAGCTGCCCGACGGCAAGATCCTGATCCCCGGCGTGGTCAGCCACGCGAGCAACGTGGTGGAGCATCCTGAGCTGGTGGCCGACCGAATTGCGCTTTACGCGAGTTTGGTTGGGCGCGAAAACGTCATCGCCGGCACCGACTGCGGGCTCGGCTGGCGCGTACATCCACAGATCGCGTGGGCAAAACTCAAGGCGCTATCGGAGGGCGCGGCGCTGGCGAGCAAACAGCTCTGGGGGTAAGTTACCAGGGGACGCGGCCCTCTTCATTGAAATACCCGCCGGTGGGCCCGTCTGCGCCGATGGTGGCGTATTGGATGGCCGCAACGGCTCCCTGGGCCGCCGAGCGCGGACCGCTGTTGCCGTTGAGATCGGTGGCGCAGTAGCCGGGGCAGATCGCGTTCACCTTGATCGGCGTGTCCTTGAGCTCCTTGGCGAATTGAATGGTCATGCTATTGAGCGCCGATTTCGACGTGTTGTAGCCCAGCGCCAAGAAATCCGCGAACGGCGAATTCAGATCGCTGGAAAGCGTGAGCGAGCCCAGGCTGCTGGACACATTTACGATGCGGCCGTGCTTGGATTTCCGCAGCAGCGGCAGCATGGCCTGGATCAGCGCTACCGGACCGAAAAAATTAGTTTCGTATACCTCGCGCACTTTGGCGATATCCACGTTGCTCGGCGTGACGGCCCATTCGCCGATGCCCGCGTTGTTGATCAAAATGTCCAGCCGTCCGAATTCCTTTTCGATCCATTCCGCCGCGCGGCGGATAGTTTCGTGATCGGTAACGTCCAGCTTCACAAAACGCGCGTCTACGCCCTCAGCCTTCAGCTTCGCGACGGCTGCCTGTCCGCGCGCCTCATCCCGCGCACCTATCAGCACTGTAATCTTCTTCGCGCCCAACCCGCGCGCGATTTCGTAGCCAATTCCTTTGTTCGCGCCGCTGATGAGGGCGATATCCCCTTGAAAAGGTTCCATAGATCTTCAGTGTAAACCCGCGCCGCGAGAAACGCGTCTACAAGCACATGCAAAGACGAACTCTTTTCCTTACCGCATTCATGGCGCTCACGTCCATGCTTGCTCATGCACAAGGCACGACCCATACGCCCCCCACGCCGGCCCAGATGGTCGCCAATCAGGTGACCCGGCTTACCAAGCTACTGGACTTGACACCTGCCCAGCAAACGTCCGCGACCGAGTATTTCACTACCGAGGAGACCGCGCTGGCCACCGTACGAACCAGTATGCGTACCGCGCGCACAGCGATTGAAGCCGACATCAAGAGTGGCAACAAAGCCGATATCGCCACCCAAGCGACGACAATTGGAGGTCTGACCACCACCGAAGTGGCAGCCCAAGCCACGGCGGATGCCGAGTTCTACGCCATCCTAAGTCAGGATCAACAGACCAAGTACGAGACGCTTGGGCGTGGTGGCCCTGGTTTTGGCGGCCCCGGTGGACCGGGTGGACCTGGACCGCGCGGGACCCACTAACTAGCGCCACTGCAGACCTGCGCTACTCTAAACCTGCGTTACTGTAAACCTGCGTTACTGTAAACAACCTATGGAATTGTCCGCAACGTCCGAGCTGGAACGAAGCATCCGTCCGGACGTTGCCGCCTTGGCGGGGGACTTTGAAGCGCTGGTCCGGTTGTATCGGCCCAAGGTGTTTCGGTTCGCGTTGGCCTCATTGCGCGACCTGGATGCCGCCGAGAGCGTGACCCAGGATTGCTTCCTCCGCGCCTATCAAGCCAGCGGCCGCTTCCGCCAGGACTGCAGCATCCAGACCTGGCTGATGCAGATTGCCGTAAATTTGATCCGCGATCAAATTCGCAATCGACGCTTTCAGTTTTGGAGACGCGCCAGCCTGACGGCCAAGTCCGTCGACGTGGCCGGCCATGGTATCGCCGATCGCAGGCGCTCGCCAGAAGCTCAGGCGGTATTAAAGGAACAAGTGGCGGCGATTTGGGAAGCCGCGGGCAAGCTTCCCGAGCGCCAGCGGACGGTCTTCCTGTTGCGTTTCGTGGAAGACATGGATTTGCTGGAAATCGTCTGCGCCACGGGAATGAAGGAAGGCACGGTGAAAACTCATCTGTTCCGCGCGATGCGCGCGGTACGGGAGCGATTGGGAGGAGCCGCATGACGCATCACCTAACTTCGGAGCAGATATCCGAGTCCATTTTGGGCGAGCCGGATGCACGGATGGCACAGCATGTCGAGGATTGTCCGGCATGCCGCGCTGAACTTGAACAGTTCCGCGAAGCTCTCTACGAATTTCGAGGCGCGGTGCGATGCTGGAGCGACAACCAGGCGCATGCCGCGCTGGCGGTTCAGGCACGCCCGTCCGAATCGCGTTCCTGGATCGCTGGGCATCAATTTGCGCTTGCTCTGGCGCTGGCCGCGGTGTGTATTCTAGTGAGCATCGTCTGGCACGGAGGAGGGAACGCTCCCGCTAGCGACGCGGTATTGCTCAACCAAGTGGACGCCCAGGTCTCGCGTGCCGTTCCCAGTTCCATGGAGCCTCTAATGAAACTCGTAGTCCAGGAATAATCATGTTCCGCGCCCTTCTAACGTTCCACGTCGCCATCCTTGCCGCTGCTACTCTTTCGGCGCAGGACGGTCCGCCTCCGCCCGCGCGACCCAACCAGCCGCCTACGGAGCGCGCATTCCATTTTGGCGATGGCCGCCGCCACGGTCCGCCGGGACGCTGGTGGACCGACCCCGCGTTAGTGCAAAAGCTGGGCCTCACCGCCGACCAACAGAAGCGCATTGACACGCTGTTTCAGCAAAGCCGGCTCAAGCTGATCGACCTGAGCGCCGCAGTGCAGAAGGAAGAAGCGATCATGGAGCCGTTGCTCGAAGCCGACCGGCCCGATGAATCGCAGGTGCTGGCGCAGATCGATCGGGTGGCCCAGGCGCGCGCCGAACTGGAGAAGGCCAATGCGCGCATGTTACTCGGGTTCCGCGGTGTGCTGACGCAGGACCAGTGGAAGAAGCTGCAGGCCGAAGACCCGCCCCGGCGGGGTCCGGAACATCGATAGAATGAGCTACGGTGATGTATGGGCTACGGCCGTTATTTCGATGAACTCGAGCCTGGACAAACCTTCCGCCACTGGCCAGGCCGCACCATCACCGAATTCGACGACACGCTCTTCAGCCTTTTGAGCATGAATCAGCACCCGCTGCACATTGACGAGAACTTTGCGGCGGGGACGCAGCACGGCAGACGACTGGTGGAAGGGCCCATCGTGATTAGCCTGGTCATCGGCATGAGCCAGGCCGATATCGGCGGCCGCGCTCTTGAGACACTGGAATATTCGGGGATCCGCCACGCCGGCCCGGTGTTTCATGGCGACACGATTTACGCCGAATCCACCATTGTCGACAAGAACGAGCTGCCGAACGGACGCGGAGTCGTTGCGATCGAACACCGTGGCGTAAACCAGCGCGAAGAGACCGTGCTGACCATGCGCCGCAAGATCGTAGTGCCGAGGCAGCCACTCCCGTAGGGTGGTTAATAAGATTAATCAAAAAACTCTTGGCGGAGCACGAATCCTCATGTTATTTTCATTGGGTCCCAACTCTCCCGAAAGGAGGCGCCCGTTGCAATCTATTGCCGATGATCGAAAGCGATTTGTAACATCCGCGGGCCGCCTCTCGACCTCTCCAGTTCGTTAGTTTTCCCGCAGCCATATTTCATCGCGCACAACGGTCACGTGCAGCCTGTGCGCTGAAGTCCTTCACCCTGCTGAGGAGGAATTATGACCAAAATCAAAGTCTTTCATGGAACTCGATCCGTGGATGCGCCGCGCCTGTGCGATTCCTGCTCCAGCGGCGTGGTGATGCGCGGACCGGCCGACAGCGAGGAGCATGTGTATTGCTCGCTGATGGACAAAGCGATTCAAATGCGTGTGACCGAGTGCAATCGCTACGTGGATCGCGCGCAGCCGGCACTGTGGGCGATGAAAGAGATCGCCTGGGTGCTGGAAGCCGACTCCAAGCGGCAGAAGATCGGATTCATTACCGCCAAGGAGTGGCGCAAGCTGAACCAGAACGAGGATCTGGTGCCGGTGGAGTTTGAGTAAGCGGTCTAGCGGGGTCCAGGAGCTTCCTTGGGCAGAAGATGCTTTTGGACCTTGCCGAGCGCGTTGCGCGGCAGCTTGTCGACTAAGATGAACGATCGCGGGATCTTGAACGATGCCAGTTTCTCGCGGCAGACGGCTTCGAGATCGCCTAGATCGATGTTACGAGTTGTGACGACGTAGGCGACGGGCACCTCGCCCCGCACGCGATCGGGCGCGGCCGCGACGGCAGCTTCCGCGACGCCATCCTGCTCCTGGAGGAATTCCTCGATCTCCCTGGGATAGATGTTGAAGCCGCCGGAAATAATGAGATCGCTCTTGCGCCCGCACAAGGTGTAGTAGCCATCTGGCGAACGCGTGGCGATATCACCCGTGCGGAAATAATCGCCAACAAAAGCTGCGCGCGTGGCGTCGTCGCGCCGCCAGTAGCCTGCGAAGATGTTAGGGCCCTTGAGATGTACTTCACCGACCTCGCCATCGGCCGGTGAGCGGCCTTCGGAATCAATCAACCGGACCGAGACGCCGGGCAGGGGCAGACCTACGCTACCGGGACGGCGCTCGCCCGCGTAGGGATTGCTGATGTTCATCAGGGTTTCCGACATGCCGTAGCGCTCGAGTACCGTGTGCCCGAAGCGCTCGCGAAATTCTTCAAAGATCTGCGCAGGGAGCGGTGCCGAACCGGAGACGAAGAGCCGCACGAAACCGCCGATTTGGCGCGCTTGTTCAGGTGCGATGTCCAGGAGGCGGACGTACATGGCGGGGACTCCGAAGAACAGCGTCGGCCGGAAATCGAGGAACTCGGACGCGGCTTTTTGGTGCTCGAAGCGTTCTAGCAAACGCGTGCGGCAGCCGCTGATGAGCCAGCAATGCAATCCGTTTCCGAGGCCGTGTACATGGAACAGCGGCAGCGTGAGCAGAAAACGATCGGCGCTCGATACTTGCCAGCAGGTCAGCAGATTAAGCGCGTTCGCGGCGAAATTGTTGTGCGTGAGGATGGCGCCCTTCGAAACGCCTGTGGTTCCGGATGTATAGATGATGCCGGCGGGCGTGTCGCCGTCGAGGGCGACGGTTGGCCGTTGGTCGGGGAAGGCTGCGGCTTCGCGGGTAAGATCGGCCGAATTCCACATTGGCGCGGGGCTGGGGAAGGCGGTGGCGGAGACAACGGCGACAGGCTCGGCATCGGTGAGGATGTGCGTGAGCTCGCGCTCCCGATACAGGATGTTGATGGGAACGAAAATCACGCCGAGCTTGACGCAGGCCAGATACAGGTCGATCATCTCGAGGCAATTCGCGAGATAGACGCACAGGCGGTCGCCTGTTTTGAGGCCGCGGCTTGCAAGCAACTGAGCCAGGCGATTGCTGCGGGCGTCGATTTCGCCGAAGGTGTAACTTGCGCCCTGAAATTCGAGCGCGATTTGATCGCGGCGGGCGTCGAAGGAGAGATCGAATAGCTGAGTGAGGTTCAAAAGCTGAAGGTAACATGTTCAAGCTCAGGGCTTGACACCGTTGCGGCTGAACGATATAACCTATGAACGCGAAGGAGATCCGCCTTGAGGCCAACCGTGAGAACACTCGCCGCAGTAGTAGCTTTTGCTTCCGCATTGCCTTTAGTTGCGCATCACGCCGTGTCGGCCGAGTTCGACTCGAGCAAGGTAGTTACCCTCAAGGGCGTCGTGTCCAAAGTAGACTGGGTGAATCCGCACATCTTCATTTACCTGGATGTGAAGGATGAAAGTGGAAAGGTGACGACGTGGAGGCTGCAGTCGGTGCCTCCGATGTTCTTCAAAGGCAGCGGCCTTACAAAAGAGAAGATACTCGACGGCGGCGAGACTACGGTTACCGCATATCCGGCGAAAGACGGGACCGAGGCCTTCGGGTTCGTGCTGAAGCTGGCCTATCCGGATGGACATTTTTATAACCTCGGCGGCGGGGGTGATCGTGCACCCGTGGCTCCGGCGAAATAGGAGGAGAACTTATGGAATTCCGTTTGACCACTCATGCCGCGGGCACCTTAGGCCTTGGGCTGGCGGCGTCACTGATGATCCCCATGCACGCTTTCGGCCAGAATCAGGCCACGAATTACGGCCCTCCAGCCACCAGCTACGCTATCGAAGCCTCGCGATACCCGGATGCGGCAACGAAGCCGACGCCTCATACGGCGGATGGACACCCCGATCTGAGCGGCGTATGGCATCACTATTTTGGAGGTCTGGTAGCGAAGGTCGGCGACAATTCTTTTGCTCTTAATTTCGGACAATCCGTACCGCGCTCCACGGCCGGCGGACCGCCTGCGCCGCAGGCCATGCCCGATCCGGACCCGGAATACAAGCCGCAATTTATGGCCAAGGTAAAGAAGCTCAACGACAATCAGGTCAAAGAAGATCAAACGCTGCATTGCGGGCCTCCAGGAGTGCCGCGGATTGGCCCTCCGCAAGAAATCGTGCAGACGTCCAAGCAGGTGGTCTTCCTGTACGCGGAATTGACCGGCAATTACTGGCGAGTGATTCCGGTGGACGGCCGCGGTCACAGTACGAATCCAGAGCTAGAGGATTCGTATAACGGCGACTCTATCGGACGATGGGACGGCGACACGCTGGTGGTGGACGTCACCCGGTTGACCGATGACTCGTGGCTGGCCGACAACGGCTTCTATCACACCAACAAACTGCACGTAGTGGAACGGCTTCGGCGTGTTGGCGATACGATTCAGTATCAAATGACGGCCGACGATCCGGCGGTTCTCGCCAAGCCATGGATCATTTCCCGTACTTTAACCCTGCAACCGGACACGCTCGATGAAGCCGCCCGCTGCGTCGACAACGACGCCGGGCATTATGTCAATTCGGAGCACCACGACAACGCGCGCTAGTTGGTGGAAGGAGGTCCTGCAATGTCGGCCTTGCGAATTTTGCTGCTGATCCCGGTGGCAGTAACTTTGTTCAGCCAGACTGAGCAAAATGCCGTCCCAAACCCAGGCGCGGTGATCTCCAATGCGCTGCGCGGGGCGGGTAAGGGCAATCTGGGCGGCTTGTCCCGTTCCATGCTTCCATCGCAGTTGAATCAAGTGTCGCCACCGCCCGCGGCATCCCTGTCCGCGTCAGCATCGACATGTGCGGTTCCGCTGCAAGCGATGAAAATACCCGGCGACAAGAACTTTACGGTCAAAGAACTCAAACCGCCGCAGGATTTTTCCGATAACATGCCAACCGCGCTGCCGATGCCGGCATGTGCGATAGGCACAAAATAGGCGCGTACCGAAAGGCAGTAACCTGGGCTCTCGCCTTGAGTCTCACCCTTAGAGGGCAGAACAGTGCAGACTTTACAGACCACTTGCTGTGTCGTAGGCGGCGGCCCGGCAGGCGTGATGCTGGGGTATTTGCTGGCCCGCAAGGGCGTGGATGTCGTCGTTCTCGAGAAACACGGGGACTTCTTTCGCGATTTTCGCGGCGACACAGTACACCCCTCGACGCTCCAGTTAATGTATGAGCTCGGACTCCTGGAGGATTTTCTCAAGGTGCCGCATCAGCAAGTCCGCTCGGTCGGAGTCCGAATCGGCAATTTTGCATTTCGGGTGGCGAACATGCGTCACCTGCCAACGCGTTGCAAATTCGTCGCGCTAATGCCGCAATGGGATTTCCTGAATTTTCTTTCGGAACGGGCTCGAAGGTTCCCCGGGTTCGACCTTCGAATGCAGTACGAGGGCGTAGGCCTGCTGCGATCCGGCCAGCGTATCGCCGGAGTGGAAGCGAAAACGCCTGACGGACTGGTCGAGATCAGGGCCGATTTAGTGATCGCCTGCGACGGCCGGCAATCGATCATGCGCCAAGCAGCGGGTCTCAAAGTGCAGGAGTTCGGCGTGCCGATCGATGTGCTGTGGTTTCACATTTCGAGGCACGCGGGCGATCCGGAGCAGGTGTTGGGAAACGTGAACTACGGGAGAGTGCTGATTCTGATCAATCGCGGCGACTATTTTCAGGCCGGGTTCATTATTCCAAAAGGATCGTTCGACGAAATTAAACAGCGCGGCCTGCCTGCATTCCGCCAATCGATTTCCCGTATCGCGCCGTATCTGGGCGATCGGGTGAACGAGCTCGAAAACTGGGACCAGATCAAGTTGCTGACGGTGCAGATCAATCGTTTGCGGAAGTGGTATCGCGATGGGCTGCTGTGCATTGGCGACGCCGCGCATGCCATGTCACCCGCCGGAGGCGTGGGGATCAACTTGGCCATTCAGGATGCCGTGGCCACGGCCAATATCCTGGCCGAAAGTTTGCTTGAGGGAAAAGTGACCGAGGCCCAGCTGGCGCGAGTGCAGCAAAGGCGCGAGTTTCCCACGCGTGTGACGCAGACGGTGCAGGTGAACGCTCACAAGATGTTTGAGCGGCTGTTTCAGACCGACGGCCCTTTGGAAGCCCCGTGGCAGCTGAAAGCGATGACGTACGTGCCAGGACTGCGGAGCATGCTGGGGTACGTGGTCGGAGTCGGCGTGCGTCCGGAGCACGTCGCCGGCGCCAGGAAAGGCGCATGGGTCCAGCCATGGTCTTTAAGGAAAGCGGCGGTTCACGCCGGAGCCGCGATTGGGGCGGCGGTCGCGACGATGCGAGCGTTGCGAGGTTAGATCTTCGCCTTCGGGTTCTTTTTCCGCATCCACTCCACGAAGTTCTCGGGTGCGGGCATGGTCGACAAACGCCCCTGGCGGACCAGCGCCCAGTCATCGAACAGCTTCGACTGCTTGACCTCGGCGAGCGTCACCGGGGGCTCGATGCGGCCAATATACTCGAAATCGGCCACGGCGGATTTCGGATTCTTGGGATCGGGTCGTCCATCCGCCACCACCTTGGCGAGTCCGACTACAGCGGAATTTCCGCCGCTGTGATAGATGAACACCTTATCGCCGGTCTTCATCTCGCGAATGGCGCGAACGGCCGTCGGATTCATGACGCCGTCCCAGGTTGTTCTCTTTTCCTTCTCCAATTGATCGATGGAGTATGTCTCGGGGTCAGTTTTTGCGAGAAAGTATCTCATCTGGATGAACCTTACTTACTGTAAGAGACCTGTAGGAAGGGAGCAAGGGGAAGGTGAAGCTGGGAATTCTCGTTTTGGCGGCCAGAATCGCTCTGACGGCGGCTGCCGAAGATGCCAAGGTGGATAGCGCAAAGGTAATCGACGGTTCCGCCGCGGCTGCCATGGATCCCGGCAAATACCCGATCGGCCCGGAAGACCTGCTGTTCGTCCGCGTGTGGCGCGAGCCGGATTTCACGTTGCCAGTGGCGGTACGGCCGGACGGCAGGATCACCATGCCGCTGATCGGCGAAGTGCAGGCCGCCGGGCAGAGCCCCTTGCAGTTGACCGCGACGCTCAAGCAACTGCTGACGCAATACCTGAACAATCCCGACGTGAGCGTGTTCGTCACCGAAGTCCGCAGCAAGAAGTTTTATATCGATGGCGAAGTGAACCGCCCGGGATCCTTTGCGCTGGTGACGCCGACGTCGGTTCTGGAGGCGCTCAGCCATAGCGGAGGCTTTCGCGAATTCGCGAACAGCAAGAAGATTCGGGTTCTACGCGACGGCCAGATCCGCCATTTCAACTATAGAGAGGTCACCAACGGCAAGCATCTGGAGCAGAACATCGCGGTGGAGAACGGCGACCACATAATTGTTCCGTGAAGGCAAGTGAAAGTGTGACACGTGCAGATTGAAGAACCATCGATGGTGGGACGGCGGCCACTGGACGCTGACGATTACATCGGCATTCTGCGCCGGAACCGGACCTGGATTCTGACGCCATTGTTCGTGGCGCTGGTCGGGTCGGTGGTGATCGCCTACGTCTGGCCGGATACCTATGTTTCAGTGGCGACCATGCGCGTAGCGCCGCCGCAAGTGCCGGAAAGCTTCGTGCCGGCCAATACCAGCCAGGACATCCAGGGTCGCGTGAACGCGTTGGTTCAACTGATTCTCGATCGCGCCACGCTGACCAACATCATCAACACGCACGGCCTTTACAAGAAGAAGCTGGCGCGGATGCCCATGGACGACGTCATCGAAGAGATGAAGCTGTCGGACGTCCAAGTGACGCCGGTCCGGCAAAGTTTAAACGCCGGGCAGCGCGAAACCGAGCAGTACCCGGCTTTTGAGATTCGCTTCGCGTACCCTGAGCGCTTCACGGCGCAAAAGGTCACCGCTGACCTGGTGGCTCGGTTCCTGGAAGAGAACGTGCGCGAGGTTTCGCAGCAAGCCGTCTCGACGACGCAATTTCTCCAGGATCGGTGGGAAGAATCGAAAAAGAAGCTGAACGAGCTGGAGCAAAAGTTGAGCGTGTTTCGCGCGCAAAACATAGGCCGGTTGCCGGAAGAACAGCAGAATAACTACCAGCAACTCACGGCCATGCAGGCGCAGAAGCTAAATCTGAACATGTCGATGAACCGGGTGAACCAGGAGCGGCTGCTGTATGAGAATCAATTGCGGATTTATCGCGGCCAACTGGCATCGCTCAAGGACCCGAACGCTCCGGAGCAGGCGGCGGAAAGAATCGACGACAGATTAGCGGAGAAGGACCGCGAAATTGCGCAGTACGAGGACTCGCTTGCGACCGCGCGGGAGCGCTACAAGGAAAACCATCCCGACGTGCAGCGGCTTTTGAATCTGCTGTCCGCGTCGAGAAAACAGCGCGAGAACGCCCTGGCAGCCACACCAACGCCGCGGCCGGATACCCCGAGTCCGAGAGTGGCGAGCGGGCCATTTCTTCGCGAACAGCGCGACCTGGATGCGGAGGCGCAGCGAACGCAAGGGCTGATCCAGGCCAAGGACGTTGAGATGGAAGACTACCGCAAACAGAACGCGCAGGTAGATGGGACCATCCGAAACTATGAGGCGCGCATCGAGAGCACGCCAGTGGGCATCCGGGAATACGACGAGCTGATTCGAGACCGGGACTTGGCCAAGAAAGACTACGAAGACCTGGATCGGCGATTGAACAGCTCGGCCATGTCTACCGCGCTTCAGAACCGCCAGCAAGGGGAGCGGTTGGAGCAACTAGATCCACCGTCCCTGCCACAAACGCCGGCGCAGCCGAAGCGTCCGCTCATCATTTCCATTGGAACCAGCCTCGGCTTGCTGCTTGGCCTAAGCATGGCGGGCGTGAACGAGACGCGCAACCGGGCGCTGCACAACGTGAAGGATATTGGAGCTTACTCGCAGATTTCGGTGTTGGGAAACATCGGGCTGTTTGAACGGGCTGAAACGGTGCAGCGGCGGCGGCGCACGGCTTGGCTGTCCTGGTCTGGGGGATGTTTAGCTGGCATCGTCATTATGCTCAGCTCGGTGGCGCATTACTATGCGACCAAGTTGTAGACGGAAAGGGAAGCATCATGACTGGAAATACCGCGGCAGGCACCGCATTACAGTTGAATCTCGATTTGCTCCGGACGGTTCCGTTTCATCCCGCGCTGGATGCCGTCCTTATCGATCCCCTGCGGCCGCTGGAGACGCCAAGCGAGGAGTTCGGAACACTGCGAACCAGCCTTGCGCATCTAAAAGCGGAGCGGCGCGTCGCCTCGCTGCTGATCACCAGCTCATCGCCAGGGGAAGGTAAATCCTTTACCGCCGCGAATCTGGCGCTGGCCGAAGCGCAACTGGCGGACAACCCGACGCTGTTGTGCGATTTCGACTTACGACGGCCGAGCCTGCATCGTATCTTTCAGATCGATCGCGGCCCGGGAATCAGCGACTACTTGCTGGGTCAAGCCGAGCTTTCTGAAACGATCCAGAGAATCGGCGCAAGCGGCCTGTTCGTGATGACGGCAGGCACGCCGGTAATCAATGCGCTTGGATTGTTACACCTGGAGCAGACCGGGCGGCTGATGGAAATCCTGTCCAGCCGGTTCCGCTGCGTGATTCTGGATAGCCCGTCGCTACAGGCTGCCTCGGATGCCAGCCTTCTGGCCACGCTGGTGGACGGAACGCTGCTAGTCGCGCGATTAGGCGCAACCAGGGGGGAAGCGATGGGCCAGGCGATTCAGTGGCTCGGCCCGAATAATGTCCTGGGAATCATCGCCAACGGGGGACGCCGAGGGCAGGCTTGACCGTATCCACGGTTACAAAAGCTTCCTGTGCAAAAACCCGCCCTCTGTTTCCCATCCGGCACACTAGTTCGCCCCGCCGACTTCAGCTAGAATAAGACTTCGATTTCAGGTGCTGCCAGACCACGCGGTGAAACAGGTCTGGAGAATGCGCCATACCGGCGGACGAAAGCTGGTTTCTGGAAAATGAATCCGCCGTCTGGAAAAGAATTGCGCAGAGTGGAAAGGAACGCCGTTTAGATGATGTTTCACAGGCTAGGCTGCCTGAGAGCCTGGGTGCTCTGCTCCGTCGTTATACTCCCGGTGGTAGGCGTTCGACAGGCTGCAGCTCAGAATCAACAAACCCCTCAGCAGCAACCGTCACAACAACAGCCACCCAAGCCGCCCAATCCTTTTGAGGCCGTGCCGCAGGGCAAGGAGGAGCAAGCCCCCAAACCGGCCCAACCACCAGCCCAGCCTGCTGCACCCGCAGCGGCCGCGGTCGTCGCGCGACCTGGACAGCCGCCGCAAAACGTTATCGAGGAGATCCAGTTCCGCGGCGCGCGACGCGTGCGCCAGGACACGCTGCAATCGCTCATCTTTTCAAAGAAGGGCGACCCGCTTGACGAAGACACCTTGCACCGCGACTTCATGCAGCTGTGGAACAGCCAACGCTTCGACGATCTCAGGATCGAGCGCGAGCCCGGCAAGGAAGGCTGGATCATTCGCTTTGTCGTGGTGGAGCGACCGGTGGTCCGGACCATCAAGTACGATGGCAATAAGTCCGTCAGTGAGTCCGATATCCTGGATGCCTTCAAGGAAAAGAAGGTCGGCCTGGTGGTGGAGTCGCAGTACGATCCCAACAAGGTGCAGCGCGCCAGGAACGTGCTGCTTGAGCTGCTGGCGGCGCACGGGCACCTGTCCGCCAAGGTGGATCCCCAGCTTCGGCGCGTTCCTCCGTCGTCATTGGAACTAACCTTCAAGATCGATGAAGGCCCGAAGGTGAAAGTGGGCGAGATCGATATTGTGGGCAACACGGCGTTCAGCGATAAAGACGTGATCCGCGCGATGAAGAACCTGCATCCTTACGGCATCCCGCACTCCATCCTGTTCGAGGACATGTTCGCGAAGACCTACGATCCGTCCAAGCTCGATGAAGACAAGAGCCGCGTGCAGGTTTTCTATCAGGATCACGGCTATTTTACGGCGCGCGTTACTGAATCGATGGTGACCATGCGCAAGACCGGCGGCGACGGGATGCACATTCCCTTGTTCCACCCCAATAAACCGGGCACGGCCGCCGATGTCAGCATAACGGTGGAAGAAGGCAAGCTATACCACCTGAATAACATCACCTTCACCGGCGTTAAGTTTTTCCGCACCCCAGAGGCGTTGATGACGCCCTTGTTCCAAATGGCCAAGGGCGATGTCTTCTCCACGGTTAAACTGCGCAAGGGCCTGGAAAACATGCGCAAGCTGTACGGCGACTTCGGATTCATCGATTTCGTGGCCGAGCCGTCGTTCGAGCCCATGGCCGACAGCGGGCTGATGGACATGTCGCTGTCTGTGGACGAAGGCCATCAATTCTTCGTCCGGCGTATCGATTTTTCGGGCAACCTTACCACACGCGACAAAATAATCCGGCGCCAACTGCTGATCGACGAAGGCCAGATCTTCAACAACCGCCTGTGGGAACTGAGCATCCTGCGGCTAAACCAGCTCGGATACTTTGATCCGCTCAAGGCCGAAGACGCGGCCGACATTAAGCGCGACACCAAGACCAATACAGTGGACATCACGCTGAAGGTGAAGGAACGCGGCAAAAACGCCATCCAACTGAACGGAGGCGTATCCGGTATCGCGGGCAGCTTTATCGGCGCGTCCTACTCCACCGCTAATTTTCTTGGTTTGGGCGAGACGCTCAGCCTGAGCTCGCAATTGGGCACGCGGTTGCGCGAGGTTCGGTTCGGATTCACGGAGCCCTATTTCCTGGACCACGCGGTGCAGGCTGGGTTCACGTTGTATATCCAGCGGTACGATTACAACCAGGCCCAAGAGGCGTCCATCCTGGCGGGAACCAACCTGATTTCCTATTACAATTCGCTCGGCACGCAGAACCTGCTGAACTATATCCAAAATGGATACGGCGGGACGGTATTCGTTTCGTATCCGTTAAAGCGCAGCTTTGCCCGCCTGGGGCTGAGCTATGGCTACAACATTTCCAATCTCAAGACGCTGACCACCGCGGCCACCAATTACTTCGATTACCTCGATTTCGAGGGTGTAGGCGGCCCGAACCAATTAACCGGCATCCGCACCAGCACCGTAACACCGTCGTACACCTACAACAGCATCAACAATCCCATTAATCCATCGGGCGGGAGATCGGTATATTTCGCTCTGGCGTTCTCGGGCAGCGAACTGGGCGGGAACGTCAATACCATCCAACCGACCCTCGACGTGAAGTATTTCCGCCCGGGATTGAAAAAGGGCCACGTCATCGGGATGCATCTCTCGGCGCGCCTCTTGACCGGTTACGGGGGCAAGGTGGCGCCTCCCTTCTCGCGCTATTTCATGGGCGGCGAGAACGACGTTCGCGGTTTCAATATCTGGACCATCAGCCCGATCGTATATCTGCCGAGCGATGTTGCGTCCATCCAGGTTTACAACAACGATGGCACGATCCGCACCCAAAAGGGCGTCCCGTTGACCATGACGGTTCCCTCATATCAGGTCACCTTTCCGGGCGGCGACACGAATGTGGTGGGAAATTTCGAATATCGCATTCCGATCGTCGGGCCGGTAACGCTCGCGATTTTTGCCGATGCCGGCCTCGATAAACTGCTGTTCCCCGGGCAGCTCAAGCAGAACTCTGGACGAATCGCCCAACTGAACCAAGAATTCCCTCAAGCAGGCTTCACCGGGAACGCTTATATTCAGCCCGGTTCCCAAAAGATACGCACTTCCACCGGAGTGGAACTCCAGGTCCTGATGCCGGTGGTGAACGCGCCATTCCGTGTCTATTGGGCCTATAATCCCACCCGCTTCGAAGGCACTCTGCAGGCGCCGATAGTCGCCGACAAATCGTACTTCCCGAACGCCGCCACGTACAATAACGCGATCAGTTCCATTGGGGCCGTCCTCCCCTACAGCGTCGAGCGCTCGGCCATGTTCCGCTTTACGGTAGGGCGGACGTTTTAAGGACAAAGAACAAACCCCCGGTTCGAGAGAGCCCAGATTGGTTAGAATAAAGTGATTTCGGAGTTTAGGAGCTTCATTGTGAAAAGTAAGGTATTTCTCTGGCCAGTTCTAGCATTGGCTGCCACCCTGACGGTTCAAGCACAGACCAAAGTGGCCGCAATCAATATCCAGGCCGCCATTATCGGCACCAAGGACGGCCAGAAGGCTGCCGCCGAGTTGAATGCCAAGATGCAACCCAAGAAGCGGGAGCTGGAGCAGAAGCAAAACGACATTAACTCTTTGCAGGACCAGCTCAACAAGGGTCAGAACACGCTAAGCGAAACGGCGAAGAGCGATCTGTACAAGAACATCGAGGCGAAAAAGAAGACCCTGCAGCGCCAAGTGGAAGATGCTCAGGCCGATCTCGAAGCCGACCAGAATAAGCTGATGCAACAGCTGGGGCAAAAGATTGTCGCGGTGATCGAACGTTACGCACGCGACAACGGCTACAGCATGGTGGTGGATGTCGGGAATCCGAACACTCCGGTGATTTACGCTTCGCCGAGCGTCGAAATCACGAAAGAAGTTATCGAGCTGTACGACAAGAGCACTGCTTCGGCAAGTGCACCTGCAACCGCGCCGGCCGCCAAGCCGCCAGCGGTAACAACTCCCAAGCCTGCTCCATCCAAGCCACCCGGGCAGTAGCGGGCAGCGGTGCGAGTAGAGCTTGCGAGCGGCCGCAAGCTGCGCGACCGCAACAAACCGGCGTACCGGCTGGCGCACTGGCCGATCTGGATTTTCGTTTTCTTCATCGCGCCCGGGCCGTCCACTTTCGATCTGTTCGATCGCGGCTTCGACCGGCGTAAGCTAGTCTGGCTGGCCATCGTGATGCTCGGAACCGGCTTGGCCGCTCTGCGTGGGCAATTGCCTGGCGTGGAACCGCGGCCTTATATCATCCGCTTCGTCGAAGACAAGCCGAATCCGTTGTATCGCCGCATCTGCTATACCTTCGCCTGGAGCGTCGTCATCACGTTCGCGGTGTTGAACTTCGCCGGACTCCTGGAGGCGGTGATTACTGGCGTGTGGCAGTTGAAGCAAATCTATCGAGACGCGTATTTTCCGGTCGCCGGGACGATCTGGGCGTTGGGCGTGGCGGGTGTGCTCCCGCGCGTGAAGGCGTCCACCAAGGGCGAAGGCCACGAGCGGCGCTATTTCTATGGTGCGGTCTGGGCATCCTGCGTCGCGCAGCCGGTATTGGGGATCATGTGGAAGGTGTTGCCGCATACGCGCTTGGCCGACGCGGTGAAGCTGGTGGTGTTCACCGCGATTCTGGCGCTTTTTGGCTGGTTGGCCCATCAGGGCGTATTGCCCAGAACCCGACCGATCTTGCCGGGTGAACTCGCCATTTCGGACTAAGGTACTCATGTTGCACGCCACGGGACCAAAATGCGTCAAAATGAATTAGTGGCTCTTCGCCCCATAAAACTGGTACTGTGTCTGGTTGCTATTGCACTGGCAGCGCAAGCCGGGGAGTTCGTCGTGCTCTCCAATGGCTTTCGTATCCATGCCGACGGCCACTCGGCCGACGGACCCGTCGTCCGGCTCCAAACCAGTCAGGGCGTGATCGAGATTCAGGCCAACACGGTGGCGGCGTTCGAGCAGGAAGATTACACTCCGCCTGCCGCGGCGGCCATTCCTGCAATGGCTCCGATCGCTCCGAAAGTGACTCTGACGCCCCAGGAACTGATCAGGCAAGCCGCCATTGACGCCGGTCTGCCCCCCGCGTTCGTAAAGAGCGTCGCACGGGCCGAGTCGGGGTACCGCCAGGATGCCGTCTCCCCGAAAGGCGCTATCGGATTGATGCAGCTCATGCCGAAGACGGCAGCCGCATTGAATGCCGATCCTCTGGATCCTGCGCAGAACGCCGAAGCCGGCGCCAGGTACCTGCGCGACTTGCTGCAGCGATACCAGAACGATCCGCACCAGGTTTCCAAGGCCGTCGCCGCCTACAATGCCGGTCCGGCGGCCGTCGACAAATATGACGGCATCCCACCCTACGCCGAGACCATCCAGTACGTGAAGCGCGTGCTCAAGCAATACGAAAAAGAGCAGGCTGCTAACCTGAGGTGATGCCGTTCGATGGCTTGCGCGTAGTCTCGTTCGAGAGCCGGCGCGCCACCGAAATGGGCGAGTTGATTCGGAGGCAGGGCGGCGATCCATTCATCGCGCCTTCCATGCGCGAGGCGCCCATCGAGAACAATCCGGAAGCATTCGAATTCGCCGAACGGTTGTTCAATGGCGAGTTCGATCTGATGATCTTTCTCACCGGCGTCGGCACGCGGGCGCTGGATAAAGTGCTGGCATCGCGCTATCCGGCCGGGAAATTCGCCGAGGCGTTGCGCAAAATCACGGTGGCCGCGCGAGGTCCCAAACCCATGGCCGCGTTGCGCGAGATGCAGGTGCCCGTGGCGGTGACCGCGCCCGAGCCAAACACCTGGCGCGAACTGTTGGCAGCGCTGGAAGGCTGGACGGAACGGCGGATCGCCTTGCAGGAATACGGCAAATCGAATCCCGAACTGCTTGATGGTCTTCGTTCGCGAGGCGCCGAAGTGACGGCGGTAAGGGTCTATCAGTGGGATTTGCCCGAAGATGTCGCGCCGCTGCGCGAGGCCGTGCATCGGATTGCCGAGGGCCGCGCCGATGTCGCGATGTTCACGACTTCGATTCAATTGCCGCATTTGTTCCGCATAGCAGCCGAGGAACACTTGAATGACCCGATGCAGCAGGCCCTGCGCCGTATGGTGATCGCGTCCATCGGCCCGACAACTACGGAGACGCTCGAGGAGTTTGGCCTTGCGGCGGATATCACGCCCACTCATCCGAAGATGGGCTTCCTGGTGAAGGAGACCGCTGACCAAGCGGGGGCGATTCTGGAACGCAAACGTGCCCAATAAAGACAGTCTGCCGGTTCAATTTGGCAAGTACTACGGGATGATTTTCGTCCTGCCTGCCGCCGTGTTGGTGGGATTTGGCATTGGATACGGCCTTGACAAGGTCTTTCATACCACCTTCCTGAAGATCGTCTTTCTGTTCCTCGGAGTTGCCGCCGGCGTGATTGACCTGTTCCGTGAACTGAGCAAGGATGACAAATGAGACCGAGTTCTACGATCAGGTAGTCCGGCGCATCAGCCGGATCATCGTTGGCTTGGGCGTCGTTGGCGCGGTCGTAGTGGGCGTGCTCAAGGGACCGGGCAGCGGGTTCGCGTTTCTGATCGGCTCGGCAATTTCTTTTGCCAGTTTTTGGGGTTGGCGTTACCTGGTGGACTCATTAGGACCCAATCCGCAGCCGCGGAAACCCGTCTTTTTCGTGATCCGGCTGCTCGCGCTCGTCGCCGTGGCCTGGGTTATAATCAAATTTCTTGGATTAAACCTAGCTGCCGCGGCATTGGGGCTGCTTGTGTCCGGCGCGGCGGTGGTCCTCGAAATTATCTACGAACTGATCTATGCAAGCTGAAACCGAACTCTGGAGTACTGCTCTGTTCAACCGCTTTCTGGCGGCGCCGCTCGATTCTTTTCTGAGCGCGATTGGGCACCCTGCCGCCGATCCGGCGCATCCGTGGGAGAACTGGATCACCATGGAAATCCTGGTGGTGGCCATCATCCTGGTGCTGTTCGGCGTGCTGCGTTCCAAGCTCTCAGTGGAAAATCCCGGCAAGCTGCAGTTGACGTTCGAAGCGATGTATAAGTTCGTCATGAGCCAGACCGACGACGCGGTGGAACACGGCAAGAAGTACGCTCCGTTCTTCGGGGCGCTTTTCGTTTTTATTCTATTCATGAATCTGATCGGCGTCATTCCAGGATTTGAATCGCCCACGATGACGGTTTCTGTTCCCCTGGGCTTGGCGGTGGTCGTATTTCTTTACTATCACTGGATGGGTCTGCGCGAGCAGGGAATTGGAAAATATCTGGCGCACTTCATGGGTCCCATGCTCGCTCTTGCGCCGTTGATGATCCTGATTGAGATCATTAGTCATTTTGCGCGGCCGCTGTCTCTCACGGTTCGTCTTTTCGCCAACATGTTCGCCGGCGAGAAGGTAACACTGACTTTCCTGTCCCTTACATTTCTGGTGGCTCCGGCAGTTTTCATGGGGCTGCACCTCTTCGTCGGATTCTTACAGGCTTATATTTTTATGCTGCTCGCCATGATTTATGTCGGTGGCGCGGTGGCGCACGAACACTAACGGCTTTATCCGTACGCTAGCGTGAGCCCGCCGTCCCCCAGGGCAGGTTGGGAACCACCCACTGGCGCACTATTTTGTACAAGGAGAACAATCGAATGAAACGTAAACTGATATATGCGGGCGGACTCGCGATGGCGCTGGCTAGCCCGATCTTTGCCCAAACTCCCGCTGCCACCAGCGGAGGCAGCGGCGACTGGCACCTGGCGGCGGCGTACCTCGCCATGGGTCTTGCTTCCGGACTTTGCGGCCTTGGACAGGGGAAACTCGCGGCCTCGGCTTGCGAAGCCTCCGCGCGCAATCCCGGAGCCCAAGCGGGCATCCGGTTCGCACTTATTTTCGGTCTGGTGCTGATCGAGTCCCTCGCGCTGTATACGCTCGTCATTACCTACATCGCGAAGTAGCTTCGTTGAATCGAGGGGCGGGCCCTTGAACGCCCCTCTCTCATTGTTCACCCCTGCATGAAACTCCAAGGCATCTTCAGCCCCATCACCACTCCCTTCAATCACGAAGGCGAGCTGTGGAAAGTCAAAGTCCAGCACAATATCGAGAAGTGGAACGCTACTGGACTCGCGGGCTATGTGGTGGTCGCGTCCACTGGCGAAAGCGTGATGCTGGGCACCGACGAAAAGGTCCAGCTCTGGGAATGGGTGGCACAGTTTGCAACTCCGGAGAAGCTGCTGATCGCGGGAACCGGCATGGACAGCGTCCACCAGACCGTGGCGCTGACTAATCGCGCTGCCGAGATCGGCTACAAGCTGGCGCTGGTGAAAACGCCATCGTTCTTCAAGAGCCTGTTCAGCCACGCCGCCACGCAGATGCTATTCTTCCGCGCGGTGGCCGATCAAGCCAAGATCCCGGTGTTGCTTTACAACTTCCCTCAGAACACGGGCATCGATCTCGCGGCCGAAGCTGTTGCCGAGCTATCGCATCATCCCAACATCGTCGGCATCAAGGAAAGCTCCGGCAACGTCGAGAAGCTGATGCAAATGGTGCGCGAATCGAAGCAAGGATTTCAAGTGCTGACCGGGTCGGCCACGACGCTAGCGCCATCGCTCGCCATCGGGTGCAGCGGCGGTATTCTCGCGTTCGCGAATCCGGTGCCCTACGCCACCATTTCCATCTGGGAGGCGCATCGCACACGCGAGCCAGAGGCCGCGCTGGATTGGCAGAACCGGATCGGCCACGCGGCAAAGCTGGTGACGACCAAATACGGCATCGGTGGGCTTAAATATGCGATGGATCTGACAGGCTACTACGGCGGTCCGCCGCGGCTGCCGCTGCAGGTTCCTACGCCCGCGGCAAAGCAGGAGATCGAAGAGGCGTTTGCGGATTTGCGAGGCTAACGGCCGCGTTCACCTCGTCGATCATGCGCTGGGTCTTTTCGCGAACCATCCGCACGAAAGCGTCGCGTGAAATATCGGGGTCGTTAAACCCATAGGTGATTCCGCGGGACGAACTCACGATCGCTCCCAGCCCGTCGTCATTGAAGCACTCGCCGGCGGCCTGAGCGCTTCCGCCTTGCGCGCCATAGCCCGGAACCAGGATCAACGCCCGCGGCATCAGTTCGCGTAATCGGCGGCCTTCTTCGGGAAACGTCGCGCCAATCACCGCGCCGATTGAGCTGTGGCCAGACTCGCCAACCAGATCTTCACCCAGCTCGTTCAACACGCTCGCGATTTTCTCGTACAGCGGCTGGCCCGTGGATTCGAGAACCTGATCCTCAAAATCTTTCGAGCCGGGGTTAGAGGTTTTCAAAACAACGAACAGGCCCTTGCCGTGTGTCTTGCATGCTTCGACAAACGGGACGAGGCTATCGCGCCCCAGATACGGCGTGACGGTGAGAGCATCACAATCGAACGCGGCTTCGCCACAACCCCAATGGATCCAAGATATGCGTTCGCGTAGGCTTCGGCCGTGGACGAAATATCGTTGCGTTTACCGTCGGCGATGACGAGCAGACCGCGTTGCTTGGCTGCCAGGACCGTGTTCTCGAAGGCCTGCATGCCCACGACGCCGTATTGCTCGAAGAACGCCAACTGGGGCTTCACGGCTGGGACGAGATCGGCCACCGCATCGATTACCAATTCATGGAATGCCGTGATGGCGGCGTAAGTGCCATTTCCACGGACAAAGGCCGGCATGTGATCGACACGCGGGTCTAAGCCGACGATACAACGGCTGTCTTTAGCGACGATCTTTTCAATCAGGCGGTCGGCGAACGGCGCCATCTTACGTCATTATGGCACGTCAAAAATTGAACAGGACCTTCCGCAGCCCGTCCACGTATTCCTGCCGCGCGGCCTTCGCCGCCGTTCTTGCATCTTCCTCGGCGAAGTTCGCCTGGTCCCAATCTTCCACGGCGACCGAGGAATGATCGGGCGTGGCGAGGTTTTCCTCGGAGCGAATGGAGGCGATCCAACGCTCGACCGCCGCCTTATACTCGATTCTCAGCTTGTCCAGCTCTGAATTCTCCATGGTCTTAGAACACGTTCTTCAAGCCCCAGAACAGGAACCCGGACAGCAGCATGGCGGCGGGAAGCGTCAGCACCCAGGCCAGCGCGATATTGCGCACTGTGCTCCATTGGAGCCCGGTGTGATTAGCTGCCATGGTGCCGGCGATGCCAGACGAAAGCACGTGAGTCGTACTGACTGGCAGACCATAATGATCGGCCATGCCGATCGTCATCATGGCAGTTATTTCGGCGGCCGCGCCTTGCCCGTAAGTGAGGTGGTCCTTGCCGATCTTTTCGCCAACCGTGACCACGATACGCTTCCAACCGATCATGGTTCCCATACCCAGCGCCATTGCCACGGCGACTTTCACCCAGAGCGGAATGAACTTGGTCGCGAGATCGATGTGCTTCTTATAGTTGGCGAGAATACTCGCCTCGTCGGGGGTGAATACCGGTTTACCAGACTTTTGGATCAACCGAATGGCCTCGCTAACAACGTACATGTCGTTGCGGAAGTTGCGGGTCATGTCGGGCGGCACGTTCTTGAGCTCCTTGTACAGTGCGGTCTCGTTGCCGATGTCGCTGACGACGGATCGCAGGGCCAGCATGGTGTTCGCATTGAAATCCCTGGTGCGAATGTAGGCCGTCAAATCATCAGGCGGGTTGGCCACTACTGCCGACGGGTCGACATACTTGTTGAGCACTTGAACGGTTTGTTGCGATACAGCCAGGAAGTCCTGGGTTTGGGACGGCGTTACGGCGCGATTCAGGGCATAAGTGGTAGGCACCGTACCGATCAGGATCAGCATGATGAGTCCCATGCCCTTCTGTCCATCATTAGAACCGTGGAAGAAGCTTACACCCGAGCACGTGCCGAAAAGCAATACCCGAATCCAGAAGGGTGGCGGCTCGGTACCCACCGGCGCTTCATACAGCCTTTTGTCTTTGATAACGGCCTTGCAGATCAACAGCAGCAACCACGCGATCGCAAACCCCACCAGAGGCGAAAGCAGCAGGGATTTTCCGACCTGCGCCGCCTGGGCCCAGTCGACTCCGCTGGTCCCTTGCCTGGGATTCATCAGCTGATTCGCGATGCCGACACCCATGATGGAGCCGACCATGGTATGCGAACTCGAGGCCGGCAACCCGAAGTACCACGTGCCGACATTCCAAAGGATAGCGGCGATCAACAAGGCGAAAACCATCGCAAAGCCCGAGCCGCTGCCCACCTGCAGGATCAATTCCACCGGCAGCAAAGTGATGATGGTGAATGCGACCAAGCCGCTGGAAGTCAAGACACCAACGAAGTTGCAAAAGCCGGACCACGCCACGGCTAAGTGGGGCTCCATCGTATGGGTATAGATAACCGTTGCAACGGCGTTGGCTGTGTCGTGAAAACCGTTTACGAACTCAAAACCTAGGGCGACGAATAGCGCAACGCCCAGCAAGATGTACGGGTAGGCGGACGTGCCTCGCTCCACCGACAAATCGCGAGCAAGGCTGATGATCGTGTAAATGAGACCGACAACGAGAGCCGCCCCGAAGACGGCAATGCCGATCTTCCCGGGGTTTCTCGACATTTTTTGATGTACTGCGGGTGCGGGTGCTGCAGCGGCCATAGTTCTCCTTTAGCTTTAGCCTGCCCACTATAACCCCGCAGTATTTCAATTTGAATAATTTCTGGTTACAACGATATGCCGCGTGGAAAAACCTTCAGTCAATTTTCTGAACGTCATGCGGTCATGATCGCGGTTACTGTTGTGCGGTCGATGACCTGTTGGTACGCATCCAGCATTCCCTCGATCGGGACCACCGTGGTGGCCAAGGACTTCGCATCGAACTGGCCACGGTCCAACAGTTCCACGAAGCGCGGAATATCGCGCATCGGATTTGCGCCGCCGTATTGTCCCGCGTGATGCGTGCGGCCACCGATGGTGAACACCACCGCCGGGAGGGTGATGTTTCCCGTGGGAAGACTAGTGGTAACGATATGGCCGCCCGGGGCACACATCATGTAGGCCTGCTGAATGGGTAGAATGCCGGTGGGATCGGGCCCAGCTTCGAACTTGGGTTTCGCGCGATCGGCGCCCGCGGCTTCGACGACAAAGTCCGCGCCAGCTCCGCCCAGAAGCCCACCCGTGTCGCGTCCGCCGGCCCAGAGACGATTGTTCGGACCATTCGAGAGCTCGCGCACTATGTCCACCAGCTTATTGCCCTCGACATTCGGATCCAACGCGTCCGTTGCGCCGATCTTGAGGGCTAGCTCTCTGCGAACACGAATCGGCTCGATCGCGATGATCTTCGACGCCCCGGCAATTCTAGCGCCCTGGATCGCGCTCAATCCCAGGGGACCGCAACCAACCACGGCGACGATTGAACCGATGTCCACGTTCGCCAGGACTTGCGATGCCGTGCAACCCAGGCCAGCGACCGTCACGCAGCTACAAACCATACCCAGGTCGGCGGCCGAGGCCTTAGTGAATACCGGCACTACCCATTCTTCGAACGTGACCATCAACTCGGCGAGTCCACCGATATGGGAGTTCGCATACACCGGTGTGCCGTCGCGCATGTCGGCGATGGGAACCAGATCGCTGGGACCTTGGCGGCCGAGAAACTGGCACATGTCGGCGCGTCCGCGCAGGCACTGGTAACAGGAGCCGCACTGGGGCGTTCCAGACACGCAAACGCGATCGCCCACTTGCACGCGCCGCACCTCAGGACCTACAGCCTCCACGATTCCGACGCCGCCATGCCCCTGGATCAGCGCCATGCGAGACATCGCAAGAAAAGCGGGCGGAACGGGACGGGGAGTAGCGCCGGCAGCCGGCGGGGGCGGCGCGCCCGGCTGCGGAAGTCCAAGCACATCGGTCGAATTGGAGTAACAGAGGTTGGTTGCTTCGGTGCGGACTACGATTTGACGGCCACCGATTGGGCGTAGCGTCAGTTCTTGTAAGGTGGTTCGGCCCGGTCCAGCGCCGCGCGAGACCCATCCCCGGAATTTGCGGCCCGGCGACGCTGGCTTGGATTGCGCAAGTAACGCGCCGCTTTGTGCCGCCAGCGCTACACCCCCGGCCAACACACCTCTACGGGATACGGCAGAGTCTTTGGGTTCCACGGAACCAGTCTACGCTTATTAGACTCTCCATTAGATTTCGAAGTCGCCTGGTACTGTACTGGGACCCCCTGGTACCAACTGGCGATGCCAGCTTGCGCGGGATTGTTGGATCATCGATCAGGAACTATGGCGATGAATACACAGCACGGATACGATCCCGCCAACTACTACGTGTGGCGGGTGCCAGACGGCTTTTCCATCCATCTGAGCTTGCACGTGGTCCGCGAACTATCGGCTCTGTCCACCCAAATTGCAGCTTCCGGGGAAACTTGCGGAATCTTGCTGGGGCGGTCTGTGACGACGCCGTTCGCCGCTACAATAGCCGACGATTTTCTAGTGATTCCACCGTCCGCAGACTTCGAGAGCGTTCGCCAGGCAGCGGAAAACGACGGACGCGAGCTGCGCGCCATTGGATATTTCCGGTCGCAGCGCGATGGCCAGATGAAGCTCGGCCCGCGCGATTTACAAACCTTTGATCGATGGTTTTACGAAAACGGAAATATCGCCTTAATGATTCGAGCCCCACGGCGCGGCGATAATGAAGCGGCCCTGTTTTATTGGCAAGACGGCCAACCCCAGCCCCGTGGATTCGGTTTCGGGTTTCCGTTTGATGCCACAAGATTGGCGGGTGGGCACCCAGGTTGGCGCTTTCCAGACCCGTTCGAAACAGAACAAGACGCTCCGGCGCTAGAGGCGTACCGCCGGGTTCCGGAAGCACCGGAAGTTGCTGCAACCGCGGACATTCGTTGGTCCAGGCTGTGGCCGACCGCGGTGCTTGTGGTGCTGGCAATCACGGCGACTCAGATCCTCTGGAATTCCAGGGGGACAACGTCAGCGCACTCTGCTCCCACGTACGGAGCAACCGCACCAGCAACCGCGCCCGCAGAACAAACACCTTTGGGATTGAAAGTAGTTTCGCAGCCGCATCAGCTGGAGATTCGCTGGAACCGCTCCTCCCCGACCGTTATAGCCGCCCTCAAAGGCACGATGAGTATCTCGGAAGCCGGTGTGACGGAGCAGGTTCCGTTCGGCATTCAGGAGCTCCGAGAAGGCTACGTCGCTTACACGCCCAAAACGAACGACGTCAGCGTCCAGTTCCAAGTGACGACGACGGATGGCGCGGCGACGACGGAATCGGTTCGTGTGGTAGCGATTCCGTAGTGGCCTAGGCTGGCAGCCGAAAGCCGCTGCTAATTTGCGGAAGGCTTTTCCGCTTGGTCGATGACCAGAACCTCGACCGGCGCCTTGGTGGATTCCAGCTTTAACCCAAGCTGCTGTTGGATTGCGGTGAATAGATCCGGGGGCGCATCGGCATTGTCGGTGGCTGGCGGGATTTTAACCCCGAGGCCGACGAACTGAGTCTCATCGGGCGTCCACGTCAACAGAAAATCGTACCTTCCGGAGAGTCCGGTCTGATCCACCACAGGCCGATCCAGGACGGCAGTCTGCATCGTGCCTGCGAAATCCACCATAGTCGCGTTCCTGGCAGGCAACACGCCGAGTCCCCTGAAAAATAATCCCGGGAGGCCGTTCGGATCGCCTTCGCTCTTGGTAAGCTTCGGTCCAGTTTTTCCTACGACAAGGGCGTAAGCGGAGAGCTCTTTCTTGTCGCGATGGAAGCTGAGCTTGAAACGATCAGCGAGCAGCTTCTGAACCATCATCTTCCACTGCTTGTCGTTGGGCTGGCCCTCCCCATCCGGCTTGGCAGCCAGATCGTATTTGTCTGATTCCATCCAGGCCGGTCCGCCCGTGATCTGCCGGGGATGAAGCCCGTAGGCGAACGTGATGAGATCGCTCAGAGACGTATTTAACGTGGAGAACTGACGGCCTCTTACCATAAATCCCCTACCCTGCGTCTCGGGCTTGCTGGGCTTGATGGTGGCCACTTCAAACGCCGGATTGGCATCCGCTGCCATCGGCTTCGGCGGGGGCGGAGGCTCAGGAATTGTCCAGGCTGTCTCGTTGGTGGCGCGTTTCAGATTGAGCGGCAGCGGTGTGGGTCCCTGGGACCAGGTGCCCGTGATCGAAGTCCCGTCAGCGCTTAGTTTTCCCTCATATGTGCCTGCTATTCCGGGGACGGAGATTTTTACGGCCGAACCCTGTAGGGTGACCGCCCCGGCGGGCATCGGTTGTCCGCCCTGGTCGATGCTGTACATCACCGCCTTGAGGGTGTCCGCGGCCGTGGTCGAGATCTTGAGCACTATCCGCAGATCTCTACCGGCCTCCAATGTGCCCTGCCAGGTGCCGGTTAAACTCTGAGCGAGCAGCGCGCCTCCTGACAAGGCCGCGAGAAAGATAATCCACGACATCAACTTCTTCATGGGCGATCTCCTTGAAAACTTGTGCCCCAATTCTACGCCGTTTCGCGCAGCGATAGAAGCCCTTGACGCTCATCGACGATCATAGTAGAATCACACACAAGCATAGTAGAACAAACATGGCCTTGCCCAAACTCACCAAACTGGAACTTCAAATCATGGAAGCGTTGTGGAGTAGTGGCGCTCTTTCCATTCGAGAAATTCAAGAAGCATTTCCTGAGCCCCGCAGGCCCGCTTACACCACGATCCAGACGACGGTGTATCGCTTGGAAGACAAAAAGGCCTTGCGCCGCGTCAAAAAGATCAGCAACGCGCACATTTTCGAAGCAGTGATCTCGCGACAGGCGGCGCAGCGCAAATTGATCGACGAGCTGTTAGCTCTCTTTGGCGGCCGGACGCAACCTGTGATGGCGCACCTGGTGGAATCCGGCAAGCTAACGATCGACGATGTGCGGGAGGCGGAAAAGGCGCTCCGAAAGCTATCTAGAAAGGAGAAGCCGGAATGATCGCGGAACTAACCAATCATCTGTGGCAATCGACTGTGTTTGGAGCCATGGCCGGGCTCCTGACTCTGGTCTTGCGAAAGAACCACGCGCGGGCGCGCTATTGGCTTTGGCTGGCCGCGTCCCTAAAGTTTCTGATTCCGTTTGCGCTACTCGTGACTCTCGGCAGCCACTTCGGATTTCGCAAAACCAATCTGCCCGCGGTGGCGCCTCTCGCCTTCGAGCGATTCGGTCCAATGTTCACGCCCGTCATATCCGCGTCTGTCACAGCGGTAAAGCCGCATCCGAGCAGCTGGATCCCGATAGTATTTTGGACGCTATGGTGCTGGGGATGCGCGGCGGTTTTGCTCGCCTGGTGCGTGCGATGGCGTCGGACTGCTGACATCGTTCGCACTGCGGAGCCTCTGACTGAGGGCCGCGAAGTGGAAACGCTCAGGCGCTTGCGGGCATCGATCGAGATTGTTTCCTCCAGTGCACGATTTGAACCGGGAGTGTTCGGCATCCTGAGGCCAATTCTGCTGTGGCCGGCGGGTATTTCCGAGCGGCTTGCCGATTCGCAAATGGAAGCGATCCTCGCGCACGAAGTGAGCCATGTCCGCAGGCGCGACAATCTGGTGGCGGCGCTACACATGCTCGTGGAAGCCGTCTTTTGGTTTCATCCCCTGGTGTGGTGGATTGGAGCTCGGCTGGTAGCGGAGCGTGAGACTGCCTGCGATCAAGATGTCCTTCGCCTCGAGAGTGAGCCCGAAGTCTACGCCCAAGGAATTCTCAAAGTTTGCGAATACTGTTTGGAAACGCCGCTGCTTTGCGTTTCCGGCGTCAGCGGTTCCGATCTCAAGAAGCGAATTCAAGGGATCATGACGCACACCATGTCGCGCGATCTCGGCTTGGCAAGAAGACTGCTGCTGGCTGTCGCAGGAATCGCGGCCATCGCCGCGCCCATCGGAATCGGACTAGCGAATGCGCCGGCAGGTCAGGCGCAATCGCAATCGGCGGCCACGCCAACGGCCTATACGGTGGCCTCGATTAAGCCAAATAAGTCGAGCGATGACCGCTTCATGCTCCGCCCTTTGCCCGGCGGCGGCCTTACCGCTACGGGCGTGACGCTCAAGATGCTGATGGGTTTTGCCTATGGCGTCTTCGCCTACCAGATCTCGGGCGGCCCGGCGTGGATCGGAACCGAACGCTGGGATATCGAAGCCAAGACCGACGCCGTTCAAGGGCAGCTTCCGCCCGCTCAGTCGGGGGCGCTGCTCCGCGCTTTGATCGAGGATCGATTTCAACTGAAAGTCCGGCGCGAGAGCAAGGAAATGCCGGTTTACGAGCTGGTGGTCACAAAGAATGGACCGAAGCTAAAGCCGAATCCCGATGCCCCCACGAAGTCCCAGCCATCCGCCATGTTGGGGCGTGGTTCGGGCACCTTCACAAATAGCTCGATGGCGGTCTTGGCCGCGCGGCTGTCCCAGCAGTTGGGACGCCCCGTGATCGATCGCACGGATCTCAAGGGCGGCTACGACTTTACTTTGGAATGGACGCCTGCGTCTGGCGAGGGCGGCGCCGAGTTATTAGGATTGCCCCCGCGAGCCGAGCCACCAGCGGCTGGGGAATCGAATGGCCCATCTATCTTCACGGCCCTGCAAGATCAGCTCGGCCTGAAGTTGGAACCGCAGAAAGGCCCCGTGGATGTAATCGTCATCGATCACGTCGAACGACCTTCGGAAAATTAGAGATCCCTGCACGCAACGAGCACCGCGCTCGTCACTGTATTAAACGTTATGACGCGACTCTTTGGTGCGTTTTCTCATCACGCGCACGATTTTCGGCCAAGCGACAAACCCGCCGCCGGCTGCGCCCACGGCCTATACGGTGGCGTCGATTAAGCCAAATAAATCGAGTGACGACCGCTTCATGCTCCGCAGCAATATGCCCGGTGGCGGCCTCACCGCTACGGGCGTGACTCTCAAGATGCTCATCAGTGTTGCCTGTGGCGTTCTTGCCTACCAGATCTCAGGCGGCCCGGCCTGGATTGGAACGGAACGGTGGGATATTGAGGCCAAGACCGATGGCGTTCAAGGGCAGCTTCCGCGCGCTCAATCCAACGCGCTGCTCCGAGCGTTGATCGAGGATCGCTTTCAACTGAAAGTCCGTCGCGAGAGCAAGGAAATGCCCATTTATGAGCTGGTGGTCACAAAGAATGGATCCAAGCTCAAGCCAAACCCGGATGACCCCACGAAGGCTAAACCATCCGCCATGTTGGGGCGTGGTTCGGGCGCGTTCACAAATAGCTCGATGGCGGTCCTCGCCGGGCGGCTGTCCGAGCAATTGGGACGCCCAGTGATCGACCGCACAGGTCTCAAGGGCGGCTACGACTTTACTTTGGAATGGGCTCCCGCGCCTGGCGAAGGAAGTGCCGAGGCTATAGGATTGCCTCCCCGGGCCGATCCTCCGGCGGCTGGGGAATCGAATGGTCCATCTATTTTCACGGCTGTGCAAGATCAGCTCGGCCTGAAGTTGGAACCGCAAAAGGGTCCAGTTGATATGATTATTATCGATCACGTAGAGAGGGCTTCAGAGAATTAGAGATGCTTCGAGCGGCCGCAATCGCGAGTCTCCTGCTCAGCGCCTGCCACGCGTTTGGCCAACCGGCCGCACCCCGCCCCGAATTCGAAGTAGCATCCATCAAGCTCAACAAGTCAGGCGACGGCCGCGCGATGATCATGCCTGGCCGCGGCGGAAGGTTCACTACCACCAACGTCCCTTTGCAACTCCTCATTACGCTGGCATATGACGTGAAGGATTTTCAGATCTCCGGGGCGCCGGCTTGGCTGATGTCGGAGCGATACGATGTTGAGGCCAAGGCCGAAGGCGGAGGCGATCCGGCGTTTGATACGGTGCGTGCAATGGTCCAGACGCTGCTTGAAGACCGGCTCCAATTCAAGTACCACCGCGAGACGAAGGAAATGCCGGTATATGCGTTAATGGTCGCTAAAGCCGGAAAGCTTAAACCAGCGGAAGGCGAATGCGGTCCGCGTCCCGATGGTCTGCCGCCACCGCCTGAGCCTGGCAAAATGCCTACGCCGCCTTGTGGGGGCTTCTTCATGTTTCCCGGCCGTCTCAATGGCCAGAAGGTACCGATAACGCAGTTGGTGGATGTGCTTTCGCGCTTCACAGGCCGGATCGTAGTGGATAAAACCAACCTCACTGGAAAGTACGATATCAACCTGGAATACACGCCCGAGCAGGGCCAAATCCTGGGGCCTCCTCCAGGTGGCGGGCCGAACGGACTCCCGCAGCTCCCGCCAATAGATCCCAATGGTCCTTCTCTGTTCACAGCCTTACAGGAGCAGTTCGGGTTGAAATTGGAATCGCAAAAAGGCCCAGTCGAAATCATCGTGATCGATCACATCGAGAGACCGTCCGAGAATTAGTAGCGAGGAAGACACATGTGTTCCGGAAATGCACACGGATGCCGGGTGAAATGGTGACAAATCGGGCTGGCAGACGTCTGTTTTATTCGGGCTTCGTCGTGCAAGATGGGCGCGGTATTCAGAACCAATAGCCATGCTTCGAGCGGCCGCAATCGCGAGTCTCCTGGTCAGCTCCCGCTAAGGACCACATTTGTGATTCGAGGCGTCCTTCGGTCCCTGGTTGCAGCAGGGTTGATTGTGCTCAATCTAATTGCGGCCGAGCAGCATGGCGAGGTCACTTTTGGCGGCTTGCCAGTGCCAGGAGCGACCGTGACGGCAACTCAGGGCGACAAGAAGATCACTGCGGTCACCGACCAACAGGGCGTATATTCCTTTCCGGATCTCACGGACGGAATGTGGACGATTCAAGTAGAGATGCTCGGCTTTTCAGCCGTTAAAGACGAGATCACCATCGGGCCAGAGACGAAACCGTCGACATGGGAACTGAAGATGCTGCCGCTGGATCAGATTCATGCCGAAGCTCAGCCAATAGGTCCGCCTCCCACGCCACCGCCGCCCACACAGCCTTCGCCAACAGAATCGGCGCCGAAGGCAGCCGATCAACAGAAGCCCGAACCGAGCCCGTCCGCGAGTGAAACAGAGCCAGCCAGGGACGAACTCGCACAACGCGCCAACGATGGCTTTCTGATTAATGGCAGCCAGAACAATGGCGCCAGCTCGCCGTTCTCGCTGGTCCCTGCATTCGGCAATAACCGGAACGGGGGGCGATCGCTGTATAACGGCAACTTGGGTGTCTACCTGGATAATTCCGCCCTGGACGCGAGTCCTTTTTCTCTGACGGGTCAGAACACGCCTAAGCCCGGCTTACAACCATCTCACCGGCGTAGCCTCTTTCGGCGGCCCGCTGAGAATCCCGCATTTGCTCAAGAACGGTCCAAACTTCTTTGTCGGCTATCAATGGACGCGCAACCGCAGCGACAATATCGGCTCCGCGCTGATGCCCACCGTCGCTCAGCGTGAGGGCGACGTGTCACCGACTGTCACGATTCCCAAAAGCCTGATCAGCCCCCAGGCCCAGGCGCTATTGAATTTTTATCCGTTGCCCAATTCCACGGGTAGTGGGGCCTATAACTATCAGATCCCACTAGTCAGCGTCACTCATCAGGACAGCTTGAATTCCCGCTGGAATCAGTCCATCGACCGCAAGAACCAAGTCTTCGGCAACTTTGCGTTTCAGGACACGCGCCAGGATAATCCCAACGTTTTCGGTTTCCTGGACACCACCGACACTTTCGGCCTCACCACCAGCGCCAACTGGTTCCACCGGTTTGGGCAGGGATTCTTTGGGACTTTCGGGTATCAGTTCAGCCGTCTATCCACTCGCGTCACTCCCTACTTCGAGAATCGCCAGAACGTTTCGGGCGAGGCCGGCATTGTCGGGAACGATCAAAATCCCTTGGATTGGGGACCGCCGACTCTAACCTTTTCCAGCGGTATCCAAGGGCTCTCAGATTCGGAGCAGTCCTCGGATCACAATGAGACCAACGCTGTTTCTGCCGCTTTTTATTGGAGTCACGGACGCCACAATTTTCAGTTCGGGGGCGACTTCAAGAGGCAGGAGTTCAACTTGCTGGGGCAACAAAACGGCCACGGGACTTTTACGTTCACCGGCGCCGACAGCGGTTCCGATTTTGGGGATTTTCTGCTGGGTGTTCCGGAAGCGGCCGCGGTCGCGTTCGGCAATGCCGACAAGTACTTTCGCGGATCCTTGTATGATGCGTTCTTCACCGATGATTGGCGCATCAACTCTGCTTTGACGCTGAACGCGGGTATGCGTTGGGAGTACGGCTCGCCACTCACGGAGTTGTATGGCCGCCTGGTCAATCTCGACGTTGCTCCAGGATTTTCGACGGAAGTTCCGGTGGTGGCAAGCGATCCAATCGGCACACTGACGGGCCAGCACTATCCGGATTCGCTGATCCGTCCGGACAAGCACGGGTTTGAGCCGCGCGTCAGTATTGCCTGGCGGCCCCTCCCGGCATCGTCGCTCGTGATCCGCTCAGGCTACGGCATCTACTACGACACGTCGGTTTACCAAACCATCGCGACGCAAATGGCGCAGCAGTTCCCACTTTCCAAAAGCCTGAGCGTGCAGAACACTCCCACAAGTCCGCTGACAATGGCCGATGGATTCAACGCCACTCCCACGGGCACTCTCAACACATTCGGTATCGATCCGAACTTCCGTCCCGGGTATGCGCAAATCTGGCAGTTCTCCGTCCAGCGCGATCTGCCGGGATCGCTGCAAATGACTGCCACCTATCTTGGCATTAAGGGCACCCATGGAACGCAGGAGTTCTTGCCGAATACGTATCCGGTTGGAGCACTCAATCCTTGTCTCGCCTGCCTGTCCGGTTATGCGTATATGACATCGAACGGCAATTCCACTCGCGAATCCGGGCAAATCCAATTGCGCCGCCGGCTTCACAGCGGGTTTACCGCAAGTCTGCTATACACCTACGCTAAAGCAATCGATGATGACGCAGCGTTGGGAGGTCTGGGGGCTTCCGCCAGCACGCCCACCACCCTCACCCCAGGCGCCGGGGCGGCCTCAAGCGTGAGGAATGTGCTGATCGCGCAGAATTGGTTGGATCTGAGCGCTGAACGAAGTCTTTCCAACTTCGATCAGCGCCATCTGCTGAGCGCGCAGATTCAGTACACCACCGGCATGGGACTCGCTGGAGGAACCCTGCTCAACGGCTGGAAGGGAGCGCTGTTTAAAGGCTGGACTTCTCTAACGACGATCTCGGCGGGCACCGGGCTGCCGCTGACTCCCAGCTACCTCGAGCCTGTTCCAGGTACGGCCTTCTTCACGCTCCGCCCGAATTACACGGGCGCTTCGGTGTATAGCGCTCCGCCGGGCCTGTCTCTCAATCCAGCGGCGTACAGTGCACCGCCGCCGGGCCAATGGGGCGATGCTGGGCGCGATTCCATCACTGGCCCCGTGCAGTTCACTCTGAACACGTCGCTGGCACGCACTTTTCGATTGACCGACCGTTTGACCTCCGATTTGCGGATTGATTCCACGAACCCGATCAATCACGTTACCTACCCGAGTTGGAACACTACGTTTGGCAACGCCCAATTCGGTCTTCCGATGACTGCGAATCCGATGCGTAGTCTGACGACGAGATTCATAGTGAGGTTTTAGCAATGATCCGCGCAACGCTCGCCGTCCTTTTGTTCACCGTCGCCGTCCACGCCCAGCAGATCGGCCAGAACACGCCGGCCAACGGCAATGCCGCTGCTACTTTTTCTACCAGCAGCCAATTAGTGATCGAAACCGTAAACGTGAAAGACAAAAGTGGCCACTCCGTCGAGGGTCTGACCGCGAAAGACTTCACGGTTACCGAAGACGGGGCCGAGCAAAGCATCCGTTTCTTCGAATTTCAGAAGGTGCCCGAAGATGTCGAGGCGGAGCCGCTGATCACAGCCTCATCCATACCCCTGCGGCGGCTTCCGGAGACGCAGATCGCAGCGGAAAAACCCGGCGATTTCCGATACCAAAACCGTCGCTTACTGGTCCTCTACTTCGACATGACGGCTATGCCGCCGCCGGACCAGTTGCGCGCCGTCACGGCGGCGGAAAAGTTCATCCGCATGCAGATGACGCCGGCGGATCGCATGGCGCTGATGAGATTTGAAGGCGGGGCAGTTCGAGTAGCCTCGGATTTTACCGATAACCGCGAGCGCCTGCTCAGCATCCTTCAAACCATGATCGTCGGGGAGTCTCAGGGCTTCAACGAAACCACCAGCGATGACAGCACGCCGGATACCGGAGCGGCTTTCGGGCAGGACGATAGCGAGTTCAACATCTTCAACACCAACCGCCAGCTTTCGGCGCTTCAGACGGCGGCCAAAATGTTGGGCCAGCTCAGCGAAAAGAAATCGGTCCTATATTTCGCCAGTGGCTTGCGTCTCAACGGTATTGATAATCAAGCGCAACTGCACGCCACAATTAATGCCGCCGTCCGGGCTGGTGTTTCGTTTTGGCCGATCGATGCGCGAGGCTTAGTAGCACAGGCGCCACTGGGCGATGCAACCCAGGGATCGCCGGGCGGCAAGGGAATGTACACGGGCGCTTCCGCGCTGGCCCTGACCACCAATTTTCAGCAATCGCAGGATACGTTGTTTGCGCTGGCCGCGGATACCGGCGGGAAGGCGCTGCTCGACAATAACGACCTTTCGATGGGAATCGCGCAGGCGCAAAAAAGCGTTTCGAGTTACTACATCCTTGGTTATTACACCACCAACACGACTTTAGACGGCAAGTTTCGCCGCATCAAAATCGCTCTGAATGGCAGCATTTCCGCGACCCTCGATTATCGCCAGGGCTATTTCTCCGGCAAAACATTCGGCAAGTTCACTACAGCCGAGAAGGAGCGGCAGCTCGAAGATGCGCTCATGTTGGGCGATCCGATTACCGAGCTCACAATCGCCATGGAAGTGGATTACTTCCAGTTGAATCGCGCCGAATATTTCGTGCCGGTTTTCATCAAGATCCCAGGCCGCGAGTTGGCGCTGGCGCGCAAGGGAGGCGCGGAACGCACACTCATCGATTTCCTCGGTGAAGTGAAAGACGACTACGGGAGCACCGTCCAAAACGTCCGCGATAAAGTGGATATCAAGCTAAGCGGCGAGACTGCGGCGAAGCTCGCGAAACAACCCATCGAATACTCTACCGGCTTCACGCTGCTTCCCGGCAAATACAAGATTAAGTTGCTGGCGCGCGATGCCGAGACGGGCAGGATTGGAACTTACGAGACTTCGTTTGTGATTCCCAACCTGAACAAGGAACTGAAGCGGATTCCGCTCAGCTCCGTGGTTCTTAGTAGCCAGCGCGTCGACCAGAAGGAAGCCATCTACAACGCCTTAAAGAGCAAAGATCAAGCGGAAATAACTAACCCGCTGGTCCAAGACGGACAGAAACTTATTCCGAGCGTAACGCGCGTATTCAGTAAGAATCGTCAGCTGTATGTCTATCTTCAAGCCTATGAGCCGGCCGCTACGAGCGTCGAGCCGCTGGTTGCTTTTGTGACTTTCTATCGCGGACAAACGAAGGTCTTCGAAACTCCCCCGCGCGCCGTGAGTGACGGGCTGAACAATCGTTTGAAAACGATGCCACTGCGATTCGACCTGGCTCTCGATCAGCTTCCGCCGGGCGCATACAATTGCCAAGTGACCGTGCTTGATCCCAGCGGGCAGAAGGCCGCGTTCTGGCAGGCTCCGATCGTGATTGTGCAATGAGCCGCACCACGAAATCAGCGTCCCCAGCGCCTATGTTCCACGGCAAGCAAGAAATCCTCAACGGTGCGATTGAAAGCCGCCGGCTCTTCGAGATTGACAGCATGGCCGCTGTGTGGGGGAAATCCAAAGTCCCGCGTTCGGAAGCGTTCTCTTGAGCCAGAGAGTGGTCTCCAGACAAGGTTCGTCGTCGTCGCCCGCGATCAATAACACCGGTATCGCAAGGCCCGCGAATTCGTTCTTATAGTCCTCGAGCGAGGGACGCCGGGCTTGATATCCCAATATCGTCCGCGCCTTGCCTTCCGCCGAATGCTCGCGCAAATGGGACAAGAATTCCTCGAATGCATGGGGGTTCTTGCGCAGAAGATGGACGCGGGTGGGGGTCCGGGCGGCGACTTCGGCCACGGCGGGCGCTCCGAACTCCAGGTATGCCTGAGCGCCAGCCTCGCTTTCGGCAACCCATGCCGCACGATTTGCAGGCGGCGATCCGGATCCGACGCCGGCCACGACCAGCGATCGCGCCATCTCCGGATACATTAACCCGAAGTGCAGCGCGGCATACGCGCCCATACTCAGTCCCACCACATGGGCCTTGGAAATACTCAGACCTCGCAGGACGGCGGCGATGTCGTGGACGACGAAGGGCAAGCCGTACAAGCTGGGATCGTCAGGCACATCCGACGGCGGGTAACCGCGCGCGTTGAAGGTAATGCAGCGGTAGAAGCGCGAGAACCATCGGACTTGGGCTTCCCACTCCCGGTAGTCCGAGTGCAATTCGTGAACGAAGACGATCGGTTCTCCGGTCCCGGTCTCTTCGACGTATAGCCGCACGCCGTCCGAATTTACAAACATAAAGCGGCTGGCGGAGGAAGAGGGATTCGAACCCCCGAGCGAGTTACCCCGCTAACGGTTTTCAAGACCGCCGGTTTCAACCACTCACCCATTCCTCCATTCTCAGTTTATCCAATCCTGAGAGAGCATCGGGCAAGTTCGCACTAACTGAGCATGTGCGGAATTGCGGGATTCGTGAGTATGGCGGCCGGGCCCGGGGACGCTGTGGCGCTCGGCGCGAATGGCCGAGGCGATCCGACATCGCGGCCCCGACGATGTCGGGTTCTATCACGATGCGCGGGCTCATCTGGCCCAGCGGCGCCTGAGCATCATCGATGTCCAGGGCGGCCACCAGCCGATGACGAACGAGACCGGATCGCTCTGGATCACCTTCAACGGCGAGATCTACAATCATGCCGCGCTCCGTCCAGCGCTCGAGCAAGCCGGACACCGCTATCAAACGCGCTCCGATACCGAAACAATTCTGCACGCTTTCGAGCAGTATGGCCCCGAATGCCTGCGGCTTTTCATGGCATGTTCGCGTTCGCGATCTGGGACGCAGCACGGCGGCGCCTGTTCTGCGCGCGCGACCGGCTGGGCATCAAGCCCTTCTACTATTACTGGGACGGACGGCTGTTCGCGTTCGCCTCGGAGATCAAGGCGCTACTGGAGCATCCGGCGATTTCCCCGGCGCTCGCCGAGGATCTGCTGCCCGAAGTGCTGGCATTCGGCTACACTAGCGGCGATCTCACGCTATTTCGCAACATCCAGAAGCTGATGCCGGGCCACCGGCTGGTGCTGGACACTGCCGGGCGCAGATCCCGAACTCACGATCGAGCGTACTGGGATGTTCCCAAGCCGGAGGCGCCGGGGATCTCGACGCGTCGATCTTGGATCGCAGAAACTCGCCGCCGCCTGGAACAATCCGTCGAAATGCATCTGATGAGCGACGTCCCACTGGGCGTATTCCTGAGCGGCGGCGTGGATTCCAGCGCCATCGCGGCGCTCGCGCAGCGCGCTGTTACTCGACCCTGTGCAAACCTTCGCGGTAGGTTACTCCGAGGCCCAATTCAGCGAGTTGAGCCATGCCCGGCGGGTGGCCCAGGCGATCGGAACCGAGCATCGCGAAGTCACCATCGGCATCGACGATTTTTTCGGCGCGCTGCCCCGGCTGATCTGGCAGGAAGACGAACCGATCGCGTGGCCCTCCAGCGTGTCCCTGTACTTTGTCTCGAAGCTGGCTTCGGAGCACGTCAAGGTAGTGCTGACGGGCGAAGGCAGCGACGAGATTTTCGGCGGCTATGAACGTTATCGCTGGCGAAAGTTCAACCAGCGTTGCGCTCAGGCGTACGGCACCGTCCCTGCACCGATCCGCCGCTGGGTTCGACATCAGACCGCGACGTTCGCCGCTCCTCGGTGCCCGGCTTCGGCGCAAATTGCGGCACACCGTGCTCGGCCGGGATCTCGGTTTCGAGTCGATGTTCCTCGAAAATTTCTATTGCGCGTTCGACGCGGGCGCGTCGCTGCGAGAACTACATGCGCTACTGGAACGCGCGCGGCGACGATTCTGCACTAGCGCGCACGCTCTACGCCGACCAGAAAACTTATCTCGTCGAACTGCTGATGAAGCAGGATCGAATGAGCATGGCTGCGTCCATCGAAAGCCGGGTGCCGTTCCTGGATCACACCCTGGTGGAGTTTGCCGCGCGCATCCCCGACGACCTGAAGATCCGCGGGCGCACGCAAAAGTACATCCTGAAGGAAGCCGTCCGCGATTTGCTTCCGCCCGACATCATTCACCGTAAGAAGATGGGGTTTCCGACGCCGCTCCGCAAGTGGCTGCGTCGATCCGCGCGCCGAGCCGCTTTACGCCGCGCTGCGTTCGCGCGATGGTTTGCTAGCGGCATATCTTGACATGCGCGAGGTGGAAGCACTGATCCATCGGCATCGCTCCGGTCGCGAGGACGCCACCGATCGCATCTGGCGTCTGCTGAATCTGCAGATTGTGGGGCGACCTGTTCTTGACCGGCCGGCGCGAAATGGCACCATTGCCGGCGCGGCCGCGGCGCTGCATGAAGATTCTCTGGGTCGAACTCGGATTTTCTGCATCCCACCACGCGCGGCGGTCAGATTCGCACGCTTGAAACACTGAAGCGTCTGCACCAGCGTCACGAGATTCACTATGCGGCGCTCTACCGGCCTTCTGCGCGAGGCGGACTCGCACGCAGCGCGGAATATTGCACCAAAGCGTATCCGATCGCGCACCAGGCGCCGCTGCATTTCACGCCGCGTTTCTTTCGTCAGATCTGTGAAAGCCATTTCTCGAAACTCCCGGTGCCCGTGCTGCGTTACCGTTCAGACGCGCTCAGGCGGCAAGTGGACAATCTTACTGCGAAAGGAGAAGTTCGACGCGGTCGTCTGCGATTTTCTTTCTCGGCCGCCAAACATTCCTGACCCTGGCGCGGCGATTCTGTTCCAGCACAACGTGGAATCCATCATCTGGAAGCGACATGCCGAACACGCGCGCACGCCGCTCGTCAAAGATGTACTTTCAAGGCCAGTATGAACGCATGTTGCGGTACGAAGAGCGCGTGTGCCAAGCCGTGAAACGGATTGTGGCCGTCTCCGAGCGCGATGCGCGGACCATGCAATCGCTCTATGGCGTCCCGGAAATTGCGGCCGTGCCCACCGGCGTCGATCTTGAATATTTTGCCCCGCCGGCTAAGACGCCGCAGCCAACCACCGATCTCATATTTCTCGGTTCCATGGACTGGCGGCCTAACATCGATGCTATCCGCTGGTTTGCTGCCAGCATTCTCCCACTGATTCGCCGGCGGCTCCCAGAGTGTTCGCTGACCGTCGTCGGCCGCCACCCCACAGCTGAAGTTCTACGCCTGGCCGAAACCGACTCCCGCATCCAAGTCACCGGCACCGTGACCGACGTGCGCCCGTACCTATGGGATTCGGCCGTGTCCATCGTTCCGCTGCGCATCGGCGGAGGCACGCGCCTCAAAATCTATGAAGCCATGGCCGCCAAGGTTCCGGTGGTTTCCACCACCATCGGCGCCGAAGGACTGGACGTTCGCGACGGAGAGAATATCGCGCTTGCGGATTCGCCCGAGGTTTTCGCCGAGCGTTGCGTGGCTTTACTCGGGTGCCCGGAAACGCGCCGCAAGCAGGCCCGGACGGCGTGGGAAATGGTCTCTGCATGTTATTCTTGGGAAGCAGTTTCTCGCAAGTTTGAACTACTTCTCGCATGATCCGTTTCCTTGATCTTGCCGCCGAATATCACGAACTCAAAACCGAAATTGACGCTGCGGTAGCGCGCGTACTCGAAAGCGGCCAGTTCGTTGGCGGCCCCGAAGTCACCGCCCTCGAAGAGGAATTTGCGAGCTATTGCGGCGCTCAACACGGCGTCGCGGTCAACTCCGGAACCAGCGCGCTGCATCTGGCGCTCCTCGCCGCCGGCATCCAACCGGGCGACGAAGTGATCACCGTTCCGTTCACTTTTTATGCTACGGTCGCCGCGATCGGTTATGCCGGGGCAATTCCGGTGTACGTCGATATCGATCCAGCCACGTTCAACATCGACGTCAGCAAGATTGAGGCAGCCATCACCCAGCGCACACGCGCTATTCTGCCGGTGCATCTGTACGGCCAATGCGCCGACATGGATCCGATTCTTGAAATCGCCCGGCGCCATAAGCTGATCGTCATTGAAGACGCGGCGCAGGCTCACGGCGCGGAATATCGCGGACGGCGCGCCGGCGGCATCGGCGACATCGGCTGCTTCAGTTTCTATCCCACCAAGAACCTCGGCGCGGCTGGTGAAGGCGGCATGCTGACCACCAACAATCCCGAATACGCGCGAACGGCCGCGTTGCTGCGGAGCTGGGGCGAGGAGCAACGTTATCGCCCGAGTCTGAAGGGCTACAACTACCGGCTGCCCGCTATCCAGGCCGCCATCTTGCGAGTGAAGTTGCGGCGTCTCGAGCAGTGGATTGAAGCGCGGCGCGCACTCGCTGCCGAATATGATCGTTTGCTCGCAGATTCCGTCGGTCACGCGGCCGCAAGCAATGCCGGATTCGCGCCACGTATATTGCCTATACACGATTCGCGCCTCCGATCGCGACGCACTGCAGCGAGGGCTTGGAAACTGCGGGAATCCAGACAGCGGTCCATTATCCGCTGCCGATTCATTTATGCCTGCTTACGCCGACGCGCGATATAAGGCGGGCGATTTTCCAGTGGCCGAGGCCTGCGCGCGCACCGTGCTCAGCTTGCCGCTGCATCCCCGCATGACGATATCTGCAGGTGGAGCAAGTGGCATCCAGCATTTGTCGTGGGGCGGACGCCCTCGTCCGCGTCGGACCCCCAGGTCCGACTTATTCCAACCGATAATTTGGCGCTTCCTTGGTGATGATCACGTCGTGTACGTGGCTTTCGCGCAACCCCGCCGACGTCACTCGCAGGAAACTTGCGCGCTCCTGCAGCTCGCGAATATTCTTGCAGCCGCAGTAGCCCATGCCGGCCCTCAATCCGCCCACCAGCTGATACACCAGCTCCGACAGCGGCCCTTTGTACGGCACGCGGCCCTCGATGCCTTCCGGCACCAGCTTGCCGCTGGCGTCCTGCGAATACCGGTCCGAAGATCCTTGCGTCATCGCGCCCATGGAACCCATGCCGCGATAGCTCTTGAACGTGCGGCCCTTGATAAAGAATCGTCTCGCCCGGGCTCTCTTCGGTTCCGGCCAGCAGGCTCCCGATCATCACCGCATCGGCGCCGGCCGCGATGGCCTTGCTGATGTCGCCGGAGAACTTGATGCCGCCATCGGAAATCAGCGGGACGCCAGAGCCACGCGTGGCGCGCGAGCATTCGGCGATCGCCGTGATCTGCGGCACGCCCGCGCCGCTAACCACGCGCGTGGTGCAGATGGAGCCCGGTCCGATGCCAACCTTGATTCCATCCGCGCCCAGGTCGATCAAATCGCGCGCGCCCTCAAAGGTCGCCACGTTGCCGGCGATCAAATCCACGTCCGGCAGCTCGTGCTTGATGATGCGCACCGCTTCCATCACCCGTTCGCTGTGGCCGTGCGCGGAGTCCACCACAATCACGTCCACTTTCTTGCTCACCAGTTCCTGGGCGCGTTCCAGGTAATCGCCGACGGCGCCCACCGCCGCGCCGACGCGCAGTCGCCCTTGCGGATCCTTCGCCGCGTTCGGGTACTTCAGCTTCTTCTGAATGTCCTTGACCGTGATCAGGCCCTTCAGCGCGAAGTGTTCGTCCACCACCAGCAGCTTCTCCACGCGATGCTGGTGCAGAATCTTCTCGGCCTCTTCGAGCGTGGTGCCCACCGGCACCGTGATCAGATTTTCCTTGGTCATCACCTGCGAAATGGGTAGGTCGTGGCGAGTCTCGAAGCGCAAGTCGCGATTCGTCAGGATGCCAACCAGCTTGCCGCGCTTGGTGACCGGCACGCCCGAGATGCGGTAGTGCTTCATCAGCTCCAAAGCGTCCGAGATCTTGCGATCGGGCTCAATTGTGACTGGGATCGACGATCATGCCGCTCTCACTGCGCTTCACGCGGTCCACTTCCTCGGCCTGCCGGTCCACCGGCATGTTGCGATGAATGATTCCGATGCCGCCCTGCTGCGCGAGCGCGATGGCCAGATGCGATTCGGTGACGGTATCCATGGCTGAGCTGACGATCGGGATATTCATCGCGATGCGCCGCGTCAGGCAAGTTCGGGTGTCGGTGTGCGCCGGCAGCACTCCGCTGCGCGCCGGCTGTAGAAGAACGTCGTCGAAGGTGAGACCTTCCAAAATTGTTTCTTGACATGAAGGAGTACTTCCATTATTGCGCGAACCGATAGTATGAGGTGATATGGCGACTCTAGGATTGATCGAGTACGCGGATGCGAGCCCCGAAGTTCGCGCCATCTATGACGACATCATGGCCACGCGCAAAACCGATTGGATCAACAATTTTTGGAAAGCGCTGGCGCACGATCCCGTCACGCTGCGGCGCACCTGGCATAGCGTTAAGGAGATCATGGCGCCGGGCGCGCTGGACGCTGTTACCAAGGAGATGATCTATCTCGCCGTGAGCGCGACCAATCAGTGCGGATATTGCATCGCCTCGCATACCGCGGCTGCGCGCAAAGCTGGGATGACCGATGCAATGTTGGCCGAAGTTGATGGCGGTGGTTGGCATGGCGAATGAAAGCAACCGGCTCGCGAGCGGCTATCAAGTTGAGATCGACGAAAGATTTCTTGTGAACAAGCCGACAAAATAACGTTTCACTGTAGTGATAACAGGGTCACTGTTACACGCAAAATTCTTACATCCACTCGACGCAGCGAGGTGTAGAATTCGGGGTGTGAGGGCCCGAGCGGCTTTCATGAGTCAAGCAATCCACAAGAGGTGAACTGATGACAAGTACGTTTCTTGCCGGAGATGCTCGGCAAACGTTGGATCTTTTCCGGCGTTCCGTCGATCAGCTCTTTGAAAACGTCTACGGGCTTCCCGCGGAATCAGGGCGAGCAGCGCTGCCCAACGGCAGCCAGTGGACCTTCAGCCCCGTGATAGAGACCGCATGGGGCGACTCGAATTTGCAGCTCCGGGCCATCCTTCCCGGCGTCGCGCAGCAAGACCTCAAGGTCAGCGTTCAGAACAATCAACTGATCTTGGAAGGCGAGCGGAAGACGCCCGAAAACTTCAAGAACAACGCGCACGCGCAACTTGCGTACGGCAGGTTCTACGCGGCGATTACGTTGCCCAGCGGTCTGAACGTAGATAAGCTCACCTGTCGGCTCCAAGACGGAATTCTGGACATCCAGATTCCGGTGTCCGAACAGATGAAACCGCGCCAGGTCCAGATACAGTCGGGCGATTCCCGCAAGAGCATTTCCGCCTGATAGCGGCAGCGCTCCTTGCTTCAAGCGGAGAGGATTCGAGCGGGGGAGAAATCTCCCGCTCGTTTCGCCATGTCCTGGCGGCCAACCAGTCCCGAATCTTTGGAATTACTCCGGCAAGTGAGGCGCGAGATCGCGGTGCGTGGCGACAGCCGTCTCGCGCTGCTGCTGGCCGGCCTGGAATTGTACGCAGTGCTGGGACGCGAGTTCGATCTGCTGGAGATTATGCGCGCGTTTGCTCACGACATGCACCAAGCCGTGGAAGGCACGCCCACGGTGCGTGATTTAGAGCAACTGTTTGAGCGCGATCCGCCGTCTTAGCGCGATTCAGCCACCACGGGATTGCGCAGTTCCCCGATGCCCTCGATGCTGACGATTACTTCCTCGCCCGGTTGCAAGTAGCGCGGCGGCGTCCGCGCAAATCCCACCCCCGCCGGCGTTCCCGTCGCCACCACGTCGCCAGGCTCCAGTGTCACCACGCTCGAAAGATACGCCACCAGCTCGGGAATCTTGAAGATCAGTTCGCGCGTATTGGAATGCTGCAGCGTTTCACCGCCAATGCGCAAGCTGATATCCAGCGCATGCGGATCGGCGATCTCGTCCGCGCTCACCAGCCACGGACCCATGGGCGCGAATGTGTCGAAAGTTTTTCCCATCATCCATTGCGAAGTGGCCATTTGAAAATCGCGGGCGCTTACATCGTTGAACACGGTGTACCCAAACACGTGCTGTTGCCATTCGTAGCTTGGAATGTGCCGCCCGCCCGTTCCGATCACAAACGCGAATTCGGCTTCATAATCGGGCTTGCGCGAATTCTTCGGAAGCACGATGGGTTGTCCCGGACCAATCACCACGTTTGAAAACTTCGCGAAGATGGTCGGAATTTTGGGAATCTCCTGCCGGGCCTCGGCGGCGTGATCGCGATAATTGAGCCCCACGCAGATCATCTTGGGCGGCCGCGGAACCGGCGCCAGAAGTTGGACCGAGGAAAGAGGGAACGTCGAATCAGCGGGCGGATTATGAACGAAGTTCTCGATCTTCGCGCGCCCTTCGCGCCCGCTGGCCAGCACCGAGAGCATGCTGTTAAAACCCGCCCCCGCCAGGCCAATTACACCATCGCCGACAAGAACGCCAGCTTCGGCGCGGGCAGTCGCGCCGCGAAACGTTACGAACTTCATCGGGTGTAGTTTAGCAGGAGAGTTCTTAAGCGGCAGCCTTCGCGACTTTGCCGGCCTTTAGAACCTTGCCGTTGCGGATGCAGGACGTGCAAACTCGGATGCGCTTGGCGGCGCCGTTCACAAGCGCGCGAACACTCTGCAGATTTATGTTCCAGCGGCGCTTGCTGACGTTATGCGCATGGCTGATCCGATTGCCGAACTGCGGCCCTCGTCCGCACACTTCACATACTTTCGCCATTGTCGTATCGCTCCTTGGGGTTCAAATCCAGTCTATCAACATCCGAATTGCCGCCGCAACCGATCTGATATTCTGACTATCTTGACCGATTTCAACCACATTCACTCCCGCGACGGCGACGACTGGGTTTGCGGGCGCAGCATGGCCGTACGCGAGGAGCAGTTGCTGCACTGCGAAGGCCGCGATCCCGACGAACTAGAGGCTTGCCGGCTCTGCGCCGAGCGGATCATCGGCTACTTTGGCGATCCCATGCACGTACATTGATCCGGCGGCTCACGAAACGGCGCCGATCACGCGCTCGCGAATAGCGCCCACTTCTTCCGACGACAACGTCCGGTCCGCAGCGCCGACGGTCAACCGGTACGTCACGCTTTTGCGATCCGGTGGAAGCGGAGCGCCGGTGTACTCGCGGAGAAACTGGATCTCGACCAGATCGCTCCCGCGGCGGCCGCCAGTCGCCGCTCGATGTCAGCCGACGGATCGCGCAAGCCAGCCACCACGGAAATATCGAACGCGCTCACCGGAAAACGGCTCCATGGCTGGTAGCGGCGCTCGCGATCATCGAGCTTTCGCATCTTGATCAAGTCGAGATCCAGAATCGCGGCGCGGCCTTCGATGCCCAGCGACGGATGCAATTCGAACAGTCGCCCAACGTCTTGGCCCCGCCACGCAATGATCGCGGCTCGCTCTGGATGTTCAAACGGGCGGGCTGCCGCCGGACGCGCTTCGCATCCGTCCATCAAGCATTCGGCCAGGCGCTTCAACTCGAATAGCGACTCGCGGCCATCGCCCTCCCGCTCGTACATCGCCGCTGCGAAATGCGGAACTTCTTCGGGAAGCTCGCGGTTTCGCGCATGAATTTCCCGGCCAATTTCGAACAGCCGGAAAGCAGTCAAATGCCGGCTGTTGTCGAGTATGTTCTTGAGAATCGCCGGCAACAAGCTGGCGCGCAAAAGTGTTTGATCGGAAGCGATCGGGTTCGCCACTCCCACGTGTTCTTCCAGGTTCATGTGGAACGCCCGCGCCATTTCTTCGGTGACGAACGAGTAGTTGTAGACCTCCGTGAAGCCCTGCGCGGTGGCCATGTTGCGCACGCGTCGCAAATACTTGCGCGAGGCGTCTTCGGGCGGCACAACGGATTCAACCAGCGGCGGCCGCGGCGTGATGGACTCATAGCCCACCATCCGTCCCACTTCCTCCAGCAGATCATCCTTGATCGAGATGTCTTTGGTCGCGCGCCAGCTCGGCACCGTGACCAGGAAACGCCCGGGCGCGCGTTTCCTCGACGCCGAACTCGAGCGATTCAAGAATGGAACGCACCTCGTGCGCATCCAGATCGCGCCCCAGCTTGCGTCTTCAACCAATCGACCGTCAACTCGATCGGAGCCGGCGTTTTCAGCTCGCCATGCGAGTCTGCCAGGCCCCCAACCAGCCGGATTCCCGGCGAGACCTCCTCTAGCAATTCCACAGCCCGTGCCAGGCCCCGCACCGTATTCAAAGGATCTTGCGATTTTTCGAATCGCATGGATGCGTCCGTGCGCAGCTTCAGCGCGACGGATGTTTTCCGCACGCTCGCCGCTTGGAAATTCGCACTCTCCAGCACGATGCGTTTGGTGTCCGGCCCAATCGCGCTATGCAATCCGCCGATCACGCCCGCCAGCGCAATGGGCCCTTCCGCGTCGGCGATCACCAGATTCGATGGGCTCAGATTGTAGCTCTCCTCGTTCAACGCGACGATCTGCTCGCCCAGCGCGCGCGCTGCGAACGAAGATCGTGGGGCCGTGCAGCTTCTGCGGCATCGAACGCATGCATCGGCTGCGCCAGTTCCGCCATGACGTAATTCGTCACATCCACGATGTTGTTGATCGCATTCAGCCCGACGGCTTCCAGGCGATCCCGCAGCCACGCTGGCGACGACTGCACCGTGACGTTCTCGAAAACCAACGCGCTGTAGCGCGGGCACAAAGCGAAATCTTCAATCTCGATCTCTACCGGCGCTTTGCCCCGCGGCAGCAAGTCGAGCTTCACCGGATCGCGCAGCTTCCGAGGTGCATTACCGAATCGGTGATCGCCGCCACTTCGCGCGCCATCCCATAATGCCCCCACAAATCCGGCCGATGCGTGAGCGACTTGTTGTCCACCTCGATGACCGTGTCCGTCGGCCACCTGCTCCAGCCCCTCGCACTCGGCCGTCTTCATCGTGATCAGGCGCATCAACTCCGCGGGCTCGACTGTCCAGGCCGGGAACCAATTCGCGAATCCAGTTGTAGGAGAATTTCATCGCTCAGAACTGCCGCAAGAATCTCAAATCGCCGCTCGCGAACAGCCGAATGTCGTCGATTCCGTAGCGCATCATGGCCAGGCGCGTCAGTCCCAGGCCGAATGCAAAGCCGCCCCACTCGTCCGGATCGATGCCGCTCATCCGCAGCACGTTCGGATGCACCAGGCCGCACGGCAGCAGTTCCACCCAGCCGCTCTGCTTGCATACCGCGCAGCCGGAGCCGCCGCAAATCAGGCAGCCAATGTCCAGCTCGAAGCCCGGCTCCACGAACGGAAAATAGCCTGGACGCAGCCGCACCAACGCGCCTCGCGATGAAAGATCGCGCTCAGCAGCGTCTTCATGAAATAGATCAGGTTCGCTACCGAGACGTTGCGGTCCACCATCATGCCTTCCAGTTGATAAAACGTGTGCTCGTGCGACGCGTCCACTTCTTCGTTGCGGAACACGCGGCCCGGCGCGATCATGCGCAGCGGCGGCCCCAGCTTCTCCATGCCGCGCACTTGCACCGGCGATGTATGCGTGCGCAGCAAATGGCCGTTGCTCAGCCAAAACGTGTCCTGCATATCGCGCGCCGGATGTTCGGGCGGGATGTTGAGCGCGTCGAAATTGTGATACTCGGTTTCCACTTCCGGCCCATCCAGCACCGCAAACCCGAGCGACGTGAACAGATCTTCGATCTCGTTTTGAATGATGGTCACCGGATGCAGGCTTCCCGGACGCGGACCCGGCGCGGGCAGCGTCAGATCCAGCCATTCCTGCTTCAACCGAGCGTCAAGCGCTTCAGCCGCGAACGCGTGCTTTCTTGTTTCAAACGCGCTTGCCAGTACCTGTTTTGCGGCGTTTAACGCCTTGCCCGCAACTTTTCGCTCCTCGGGCGGCAGCTTGCCCAGATCGAATTGCGCGAGCGATCCCTTGCGCCCCAGCACGTCCACGCGCACCTGCTCGATCGCGTCCAGATCCTTCGCTTCCTCGATCCGCTGGAGCGCCGCCGACTCTAATTGTTGGATTTGTTCTTCGACCACTCTTGTTTGATTATGGGGCGTACGCTTCCAACACTTCCACTACGGCCGGATGCCCCTTGGTCAAGGCCAGATCCAGCGCGTTTTGCTGGTTGGATGCTCGCATCTGCACATCCGCGCCGCCAGCGATGAGCAGCCGCGCCATCTCCGCGTCCCCATTTTGCGATGCCGCGTGCAGCGCCGTCCATCCGCCCTCCTGCCGCGAATTGACCTCGGCGCCGTGTTCCAACAGCACGCGCACGGCTTCCCGATTCCGTCCCGCGGCCGCGGCGTGCAGCGGAGTGTTCTGCATTGCATTGCGCGATCGCGCGTTCACGTCCGCTCCTTGCTCGATCAGCTTTTCTACTAGCGAGGGCTGGCCAAAAAAGCACGCCAAATGCAGCGGCGTCCAACCGTCGTGGCTGTACGCTTTCACAAGCTCCGGGTTCCCGGCTAATCAATTCAACCGCGCGTTCCAGCGCGCCCGCCATGCACGCGGCGAACACGTCCAACTCCACGCCCCTCTCGAGCAACAGCGCGCCAATCTCATTGCGCCCCGAATACTTCGCGGCCGTGTACGGGCCCAGTCCCTTCTCGTCTTTCGCGCCCAGCAGCCCTGGATCGGCGCTTAGCAGCGTCTCCACCTTGCCGCGATCCCCCGCGCGAATCGCATCGAAAAATTGTTGGCTCATGTCTCTGTCGGAACTACACCGGAACCTGAAACACCTGCTCGCTCTTGGCCAGCTCCCACGCCAGATGGTTGATGTAAAACAGCAGCACTTGCGGTGGATACACGTTCCCTTGAATTTTTCATAGGACCGCTGCTGCCAACCGTCCGTAAAATATTTCGATCCGTCGATGTCTTTGTCGAAAAACCCGTCTTGGTTGGGAATCCCGAGATCGTCGATCACCGCCTTGATCATGTCCAGATGCGACACCAGGATGGCTTGCGCCAGCTCGCCGGCAAACTCCTCGTCCCTCTCGCTCAGCCTGGCCCAAAACTTCGGCGCAGCCTTGCGAAGGTTCTCTGAATTCAGCTTGGCCAGGTGCAGGCGGACTTTCATCCGGTCATAGAGCTGATAGGTCTTCAGCTTGCCGATGGAGATGCCACGCAACAGATCCGTGAACTGCGGCTCGCCCTGGCCCAGGAAGATTTCCGACAACTGCATAAACAGCCAGCGTAGCACTCGGGACGCCCAAACCGCACCAGCGTTTGGTTATATAGTCCAGCCGTTTGGTTATATAGTATAGATACACACCGTCAGCTCCAAGGAGGCCCCGATGCCAGTCACTTTCACCCTGAATGGAAAGCCCCAAACCGTTGACGTCTCGCCGCAAATGCCGCTGCTATGGGTTTTGCGCGATTCGCTCGGCATGACCGGCACCAAGTTCGGCTGCGGCATGGCGCTATGCGGCTGCTGCACCGTGCACATCAACGGCCAGCCCATCCGCTCTTGCGTAACGCCGATTTCAACGGTCGCCGGCAAAAGCGTCACCACCATCGAAGGCCTTTCCTCCGATAACAGCCATCCCGTGCAACGCGCCTGGCTCGAAGTGGATGTTCCGCAATGCGGCTACTGCCAGTCCGGCCAGATCATGACCGCCGTCGGCCTGCTCAAGAAAACCGCTCACCCCACCGACGCCGATATCGATGAGGCCATGCACGGCAACATTTGCCGCTGCGGAACCTACCAGGCCATCCGCCAGGCGGTGCATCTCGCCGCGCAGTATCAGGCCGCGGCCAATCGCAATGCGACGGTCGCGGAGAACGTAGCGGAAGGAGACGCAGCATGAGCGCCACTCTTTCCCATCTAAATCGCCGCGGCTTCTTGAAGGCCGGCGTGGCCACCGCGGGCGGCCTGTTCATTGGATTCCATCTGCCCGAGAGCAGCAAGCTCGAAGCCGCCACTACCTCGACGAAGCTGAACGCTTTCATCCATGTCGGCAGCGACGACATCGTTACCTTCACGATCCACAAGTCGGAAATGGGCCAGGGGCCGATGACTTCGCTCTCGCAGTTGCTGGCCGAAGAGCTGGACTGCGATTGGAAGCAGATCCGCACGGAATTCGCACCGGTAGATCCCGCCTACGGCCCACTGCAAGGCACCTTCGGCAGCATGAGCATCCGCACCTGCTGGGATCCCATGCGCAAGGCCGGTGCCTCTGCTCGCGACATGTTGCTGGATGCCGCCGCGCGGCAATGGGGCGTCGCCAAATCGCAGCTTCGCACTGAAAAGGGGCAGGTGATCAACACCGTCACCAACGCCCGCTTGAGCTACGGCAGTCTCGCGGACGCCGCGGGCAAGCTGCCGGCGCCGGCCAAAGTAGCGGTGAAAGATCCCAAGGATTTTCACCTCATCGGGACATCGCCGAAACGCCTCGACACTCCCCTGAAAGTCAATGGCAGTGCCGGCTTTGGGATCGACGCGCGGCGACCCGGCATGGTGTACGCGGTGGTCGCGCGCTGCCCGGTCTTCGGCGGAAAAGTAGCCAGCTTTGACGACACGAAAACCAAGGCGGTCCCCGGAGTCAGCCAGGTGGTGCGGATCTCCAGCGGAATAGCGATCGTCGCTGACAATACCTGGTCCGCCATGGAAGGCCGGCGCGCGCTACAGCTTCAGTTTGACGAAGGCAAGAACGCCAACCTCAACAGCGCAGGCATTCGCGAGCTGTTCGTGAATCTCGCCCAAAAACCCGGCGCGGTAGCCCGCAATGATGGCGATGCTAGCGCGGCCCTCGCCAGCGGCGCAAAGAAACTCGAGGCAGTCTACGAAGTGCCGTACATGTCGCACGCTCCCATGGAGCCGATGAATTGCACGGCCGATGTGCGCGCCGACAGCTGCGAAGTTTGGGCATCCACTCAAATTCAGACGGCGGCCATGGGGGCCGCGGCCAAAGTCACTGGTTTTCATCCCGACAAGATCCAGATCCACACCATGTATCTCGGCGGCGGATTTGGTCGTCGCGGCGGAGACGATTTCGTCACCGAAGCGGTCGAGATTTCCAAAGCCATCGGCAAGCCGGTAAAGCTCACCTGGTCGCGTGAAGACGATATGCAGCACGACCTGTATCGCCCCGCGTCCTACGCAAAGTTCGCCGGCGCCCTGGACAACGACGGCTGGCCCGTGGCTTGGAACACGCGCGTGGTCTGCCCGTCATTCGGCGGATTGCGCAACGGCGTGGATCGCACCAGCGTGGAAGGCATCATCGATCTGGAATACGCCATCCCGAATTTCCATGTCGATTATCATCCGCCCGACGTCGACATCCCTACAACGTACTGGCGTTCCGTCGGTTTCTCGCAGAACACGTTCTTCTCCGAGAGCTTCTTGGACGAGTTGGCCGTCGCCGCCGGCAAAGATCCCTTCGAGTTCCGGCGCCATTTGCTCGCGAAATCTCCGCGCTTGCTCGGCGTGCTGGAATTGGCCGCTGAGAAAGCCGGCTGGGGCAAGCCGCTTCCGGCCGGCCATGCTCGCGGCATCGCGGTGGTCAACAACATCGGAAGCTACAACGCGCAAGTCGCCGAGGTATCGGTGGACAAGGGCAAGCTGCGCGTGCATCACGTAGTCTGCGCCGTCGATTGCGGCCACGTCATCAATCCGGCCGGAGTCGAGCAGCAGATCCAAAGCGGCATTGTGTATGGATTGAGCGCATCGCTAAAAGGCGCCATCACCATCGAGCGCGGGCGTGTAGTGCAGGGCAACTTCAACCACTACGACGTCCTGCGCATCGACGAAATGCCCGTGGTGGAAGTGCACATCGTGCCTAGCCAGGCCGCGCCCGGCGGAATCGGCGAAGCCAGCACACCGACCATTATTCCCGCCGTCGCCAACGCCATCTTCGCCGCCACAGGCAAGCGGTTGCGCAAGCTTCCGATCCGCCCCGAGGACTTGGCATAGAACCGCTCCTCCTGCTTCCAGGATTGATCTGCGATCAAACGGCCTGGCAACACCAAATCGACGCGCTCTCTGACGTCGCCGTTTGCACCTGCACCGATTACGGCCCGCTCGATTCGCTTTCCGCCATGGCCGAAGCCGTGCTCCGCGCAGCGCCCGACCGATTCTCCATCGCGGGACACTCCATGGGCGGCCGCGTTGCGCTCCAAGTCTACCGGCTGGCCCCCGACCGCATCGCTCGCATTGCGCTCCTCAACACTGGATCATCGCCACTGGCGGCGGGCGCGGCCGGCCTTGAAGAAACCCGTAAGCGAGGAGAACTGGTGGCGCTCGCGCAATCGCAAGGGATGCGCGCGATGCTCCAACAATGGCTGCCTCCAATGATCGCGCCTCGCCGAATCAACGACACGGAACTCGTGAGGTCGATCATCGAAATGATGTCCCGTAAAACGCCCGAGATTTTCGCCGCGCAAATACGCGCGCTATTGGCTCGGCCCGATGCAACCGCGGTGCTCGATCAAATCCGATGCCCGGCCTTGCTGCTCACCGGCCAAGAGGATGGATGGAGCCCGCCCACGCAACATGCGGCGATGGCAGCCAGGATCGCGGGCAGCCAACTCGTGATCGTGCCCGAATGCGGTCACATGTCGATGATGGAACGCCCCGCCGAAGTGAGCGCCGCGCTGCGAACGTGGTTATATACTTGTTGAGCATGGAAACCCGCCGCGCGCACCTGATGAAACTAGCCGGCCTGGCCGCTTTGCCCTTAGCCGCGCAAACCGCTGACGAGCTTTTCAAACGCAACATCGGCACTCCCGATCAATTCAACAAACAGTTTCCGCCGCACAAAGTGATCGGCAACATCTACTACGTCGGCTCCGAATCACTTGCTTCCTTTCTAGTTGTTACTCCGCAAGGAAACATTCTGATCAATAGTTGTTTCGAAGCCACCCTGCCGGTGATCCGCTCTTCGGTCGAGAAGCTGGGCTTCAAGTTCACCGACATCAAGGTCCTGCTCGGTAGCCACGCCCACTCGGATCACATGGAAGGCGACGCTTTAGTCAAAGAACTCACCGGCGCTCAAGTCATGGCCATGGCAGAGGATGTTCCCGCTCTCATGAAAATCCGCCCCGGGAACAAGCCGCATCCGCTCGACAAAACTCTGCACGATGGCGATCAAGTCAAGTTAGGTGGCACAACACTGGTGGCTCATCTCACTGCCGGCCACACGCGCGGCTGTACCACCTGGACCACGAAAGCCCAGGAAGACGGTAAGACCTACGACGTCGTCATCATCGGCAGCGTTGGCGTGAACCCCGGCTTCAAATTAGTGAACAACGACGAAGTTCCAGACATGGCCGGCGAATACAGGCGCAGTTTCAAGCTGCTGCGGTCGTTGCCCTGCGATGTCCCGCTCGGCTCGCATCCCGCGATGTATAACCTGGCGGAGAAATATCCGAAGCTCGGCAAAGGTCCCAACCCGTTCATCGATCCGGAAGGCTACAAGCACGAGCTCGACATCCAGGAGCACGCTTTTCTTCAAAGGCTCGACGAACAAAAAAAAGCCGCCGGAGTTACCGAGCCGCGACCGTAAGGGAGCCGGTGCCCTAACCCGTAGCCTCAGCCGCCGCCTCTCGCACGTTCACCGTAATCAGCATCAGCAAACCCGCGGCGAAAAACGTGATCAGCGACAGAATCGCCAGCCGATAGTTGCCCGTAAATTGGAGCGCGAGCCCGAACATCAGCGGGCACATCCAACTGGTTCCCTTATCGCTTATCTCATAGATTCCGAAATACTCGGCCTCGCGGCCCTTCGGGATCATCTGCGAGAATAACGAGCGGCTCAGCGCCTGTGTTCCTCCCAGCACCATCGCGACAACCGCCGCAACGATGAAGAACTGGGTCTCCGTGCGCACCGAAACATACATCGCCACCAGGACCCCGGTCCAGATCAGCAGGCTCACCATGACGGCCGGTTTCGCGCCGATCCATTTCGCAATCCAATCGAACAGAAACGATCCGACAAATGCGAGGAACTGGACCATCAGGATCATCTCAGTCAGGTCCGTCATGGACATTTTCAGCTCGTCGCTGCCGAACTGGGCGGACAGCGCAATTACGGCCTGCACAGCGTCGCTGTAAAGCAAGAACGCGATCAGAAATCGGAGGGTCTGTGGATAGTGCCGCATATCGCGCAGGGTGCCGGCGAATTCACGGAAACTGTCCAGAAGACCTTCTCTGGGGGCGCGCCTCCGTGCGGCAGGACGAGGGCGGATCAACACCAGCGCAATGACGCAGAAGACCGCCCACCAGACGCCCGCCGACGACAGATTGATCCGTACCGCCATCGACTCCGATAGCCCTAGCGCCTTGGCTTTCGTGAACAAAAGCAAATTCAGCGCTAGCAGCAGCCCGCCAGCCAAATATCCGATCCCCCAGCCCGTCGACGATACCGCGTCCCGCTGTTCGGGCGGAGCGATATCGGGCAAGAACGAGTTGTACACCACCATCGCCGCTCCGAAGGCCAGATTCGCGATCAGGAAGAGTGCCCCGCCCGCCAGATACTCGTTGCCGTGGAGAAAGAACATGGCGGCCGTTGCCAGCGCGCCGGCGTAGGCGAACAGCGCCAGCAACCGCTTCTTGTTCGGACTGAAATCGGCGATCGTCCCCGCAATCGGCAGCGTGAAAATCTGAGTCACCACCGACACCGAAATCAGATAACCCCACCACGACCGCGGATCCACCGGAATGCCCAAGGGATGCACGCGGCCATCCGCGCCGGCCGCCGCTTTCGCGAGCACCGTCAGGTACGGGCCCAGGAACAGCGTAACCACAGTGCTATGGAACGTGGCGTTCGCCCAATCGTACAGGTACCAGCCGCGTTGCTCGCGCTTGCTATAGGGAAGGGCCGCGGTCATATGGTACGGGTTCTCCCGCCAAGCCATTAGAGCACACGGTACAATGAATCGTTTTGGTTCCTCTCGATATGGGTAACAGCGGAAACATCGTCGTATTAGGCGCGCAATGGGGTGACGAGGGCAAGGGCAAAGTTGTCGACTTGTTCTCGGAGAAGTTCTCGATCGTGGCCCGCTACCAGGGCGGCCACAACGCCGGGCACACCGTCTTCATCGGCCCCAAGAAGTTTGTGCTCAAGCTGATTCCGAGCGGCATTTTGCGGCCCGGCATCCAGGCCGTCATCGGCAATGGTGTGGTCATCGATCCCGCGGCGCTCATCGAGGAGATGGAAAAGCTGGAACAAGCAGGCATTGACGTCCGAAAGCAACTCGCCATCAGCGATCGCGCGCACGTTATTTTTCCCTTCCACCGAATAGTGGAGAAGATGTCCGAAGGCCGCCAGGATCGCGTGCCCATCGGAACCACTTCGCGAGGCATCGGACCTTGCTATGAAGATAAAATCGGGCGGCGTGGTATCCGCATTGCCGATCTTTACGAGCATGACAGTTTCTGCGAGATGTACACGGCGCTGGCCGAAGACAAGCAGCTGCTGGCCCAGACTTTCAACATCCAGGAAACCATCGATTACGAATCGATTCGCGATCAGTATCTTGGATTCGCCGAACGCCTCCGGCCGCTGGTATGCGACACCGCTCAGTTGCTCAATGACGCGATCCGCGCGGGCAAGCGCGTGTTGTTCGAGGGAGCGCAGGGAACCATGCTCGATGTCGATCACGGAACTTATCCCTTCGTGACATCCTCGAGCGCTACCGCTGGCGGTGCCTGTACCGGCGCCGGCGTGCCACCGACCGCGATCCAGGGGATCATCGGCGTTTCCAAGGCCTACACCACGCGCGTTGGAAGCGGGCCGTTTCCCACCGAGCTCTTGGGCGAGGCCGGTGAGCGGATCCGCAAAGCAGGCAACGAATTCGGCGCAGTAACCGGGCGTCCGCGCCGCTGCGGCTGGTTCGATGTGCCGCTGCTACGATACACCGCCATGATCAACGGCTTCACTAGTCTGGTGATCACCAAGCTCGACGTGCTCGATCAATTCGATGAGATCCTGGTTTGCACGGGCTATAAGAATGTAAAAGCGATGCCCGCCACCTTCCGAGGTCTCGAGGCCGTTGAGCCGATCTATGAAAAACTGCCGGGGTGGAAGTCCGAAACGCGCGGCCTCTCGCGCGAACGCGATCTCCCGCCACGCGCCCGCGATTATCTTCAGTTCTTGAGCGAGCGCGTGGGCGTCGAAGTGGGCTGTATATCCACGGGGCCCGAGCGCGACGAGACCATCCTTATCGAGAATTCGCGTCTCGCCGCCTTGCTTTAGTCGTTCCCAGCACATCGCTTGAGAGTTTTGTTTCGCCACGCCACACTATTCTGTGGTCAGTCGCTTATGTGTTCTCTCGGTGCTCAGCACGGCCTGTTTCGCAGCCACCTACACCATCCAAACCGTTGCCGGCAGCAGCAACTCAGGCGATGGAGGGTCGGCTCTCTCGGCTGCGCTGGGCCAGCCGGAAGGAGTGGCCATCGACACCGTCGGAAACGTTTACGTCGCCGACGCCGCTGCCAATCGCGTGCGCATCATCGCGCCCGATGGGACCATCCAGACATTCGCGGGAACGGGAGTTGCGGGCTTCGCCGGAGACGGTGGACCAGCCGCAGCGGCTCAACTCAATCAACCCTACGGGCTAGCATTCGACACCAGCGGCAATCTCTACATCGCCGATTTGGGAAACGGGCGCGTCCGCAAGGTTTCCGTCGCCGGCGTGATCCAGACAGTCGCGGGCGGAGGCGCTTTCCCAGCGACGAACCAGGGACAAGGCGGCCCAGCCACCAGCGCACAATTGATGCAGCCTCGCAACGTGACGATCGATTCCTACGACTCCTTGTATATTTCCGACTTCGGCGCCAATCAGGTCTATAGCGTCGCTTTCGATGGAACTCTCACTCTCGTTGCCGGCACCGGCGTGGCCGGCTTCTCAGGCGACTCCGCGTCCGCCCTGTTGGCACAACTCAACGCACCCGCCGGCCTCACCTTGGACTCTACCGGGGCGCTTTACATCGCCGACAGCGGCAATAACCGCGTTCGCAAGGTCTACAGCGGTGTCATCATTACTGTGTTCAATACCCCAGGACCAACTGGAGTAGCAATCGGCGCGGATACGCTTTACGTCGCCGCCTCCGGTTACCTCGGAACTGTCTCTCAACAGATTCCCAACATCCCCTCGGCCGTCGACGTGGCCGTGGATCTCGCCGGCGATCTTTTCGTCACTAGCTCCGTCTTCGTCCTGGAGATTCCAGCTGGCGGCACTGCCACAACCGGCCTGGTCACAACCATTGCAGGCAGCGGCGCACCGCCAAATTTTGGAGGCGACAACGGCCCCGCCACCGCGGCGCAACTCAATTCGCCATCCAGCGTTGCCATGGATTCCAGCGGCAATTGGTACATCGCCGACACCGCCAACAACCGCATCCGCATGGTGACGCCGGCGGGCGTGATCAGCACCATCGCCGGAACTGCGACTGCCGGTTCCGCAGGCAACAATGGCCCTGCCTCCGCGGCCCAACTCAGCGCGCCTCGCGGGGTGGCCGTCGATGTCTTCGACAACCTGTGGATTGCTGACTCAGGCAATAACGAGGTCCGCCAAATCACGCCGGCCGGCCTGATAGTACCACTCGCGGTTACCACTCAACTCAACAACCCTGTCTCCGTCGCAACCGATGCGCTGGGTTCGGTTTATATCGCCGACTCAGGCAACAACCGGATCGTCAAGGTGACGTCCGGGGGAACCACCAGCGTCTTCGCCACCATCAACGGGCCGCAAGCCGTAGCGGTCGATCCATCAGGTAACGTCCTGGTTGCGGATCCCACCCAAATCTGGACCATCACGCCCGCCGGCGCCGCCAGCGCGATGATCACAGGGCTGAACGCGCCCACTGGCCTCGCAATCGCCTCGGATGGGAGCCTCTTGATCGCCGAACCCGGCGCGAATCTGATTCTACAGTGGGCATCCGGCTCGCTCAACACGATTGCCGGGACCGGCATGGCCGGATTTTCCGGGGACGGGGGTTCTGCCTTTTCCGCGCAATTGAACGGACCGGCCGGCATCGGCATTGGCGCGAACGGCGTCTTCTGGATCGCTGACTCCGGCAACAACCGAGTCCGATCTCTGACACCGATCGCGGAAACCTCCCAAACAGCGCCCACGGCAACCATTTCGGTGGTCAACGCAGCGAGCCTTGCCGTTGGACCTATCGCCGCGGGCGAAATCATCACCGTATTCGGTTCGGGCTTCAACGCCACCCAGACCAAACTCTTGTTCGATGGCGCCGCGGCCACGCTGTTCTACACCAGCGCAACGACAAATCAACGCGCTCGCGCCCGCTACATTGCCCGCCAACTCCACCAGCATGTTGAGTGTCGTGGTGAACGGGATTACCGTCGCCGAATCCTCCACGCCCGTCACCAGCGCGGCGCCCGGTATTTTCACCACGGGCGGCGGAACCGGCCAGGCAGCCGCCGTCAATTACCCGGATGGCACGCTGAATTCGGCATCGAACCCGGCGCTTCGCGGGTCCATAGTATCGTTCTACGCGACCGGCCAAGGTTCCAGCTCCGGCACAGTTACCTTGACCGTCGGCGGCTATCAGGCTCAGCTCTGGTATGCCGGACCGGCGCCCGGCCTTCTCGGATTGATGCAGATCAATGCGCAAATTCCCGGCGGCTTCCTGGGCCCGGGTATTCAGCCGGTGGTGTTGTCGATCGGCGGCGCAGCAAGCCAGGCTGGTGTCACTATCGCGATCGATTGACAGTGGTGCTCGAAACGTACATACTCATGCATATGAGGAGTACGCTGAATATCGATGATCGCCTGATTGAGGAAGCCATGCGACTGACGGGCATCAAAGAAAAAACGGCGCTCATACGCGCCGGACTGGAAGCGCTGATCGCTCGTGAGATCGCTCGCAGGCTAGCGGCCCTGGGCGGAACGCAGCCGAATTTCCAGGCGGCGCCGCGACGGCGTGTGAAACAAAGCGCTCGATGATTCTCGCGGACACATCCGTCTGGGTGAAACATTTCCGCGAAGATGATGCGCATCTCCGCCAGTCGCTCCTGGACGGTCAGATATTAATGCACCCGTTCGTGATCGGTGAAATCGCGTGCGGAAATCTTAGCTCGAGGCAGAAGTTACTGAGCGATCTCCGACGTTTACCCTCGGTTATCTCTGCGGAACAGGATGAGGTTCTCGGCTTTTTGGACCAGAATCAGCTCTTCGGTAAGGGAATCACCTGGATCGACGCCCATTTGCTGGCATCAGCACGTTTGAGCGCATGTCGTTTGTGGACGCTGGATGTGCGCCTTTCGGCCGCGGCCAAGAGACTTCACCTTGGATATTCGGCAATCAACTAGCGCGTCGTTGCCCATCTATTCAATATGGCCGTCGCGCATGCGCACGATGCGGTGTCCATAGCTGGCGGCTTCGGGATTGTGCGTGATCATCAAGATAGTTTGGCCGAGGCGCACGTTCAAATCGCGTAGCAACGCCAGCACGGCGTTCGAATTTTCGGTGTCGAGATTCCCGGTGGGTTCATCGGCCAGCAAAATAGCTGGACGATTCACGATGGCCCGTGCAATGGCAACACGCTGCTGCTCGCCGCCGGACAAGGCGCGCGGCTTGTGATCCAGCCGGCCGCCGATCCCGAGCAGTTTCAGTACCTCCAGAAACTCGGAATCGAGCGGCCCATTTTGATGGGCGATGTTGCGCGCGATCTCGATGTTATCGCGGGCGGTCAATGTCGGAAGTAGGTTGTATTTTTGAAAAACGAAACCGACTGAGGTCTTGCGCAGCTCCGTGCGCTCGGCGTCGGGCATTCCGAGCAGATCGCGGCCCGCGATGTGAACTGTTCCTGAGGTCGGCGGCGTCAGCCCACCCACGATATGAAACAAGGTCGATTTGCCCGAACCCGACGGTCCGACAACGGAGACGAATTCGCCCGACTGAACGTCCAGATCGACGCCGCGCAGCGCGTGCACATCCACTTCGCCGACATGGTAAGTTTTTCGGAGGCCGCGAATTGAGATGATGGGCCCGCCGTTAGTCATAGGCAAGAGCCTCAATCGCATCTTGCCGAGCTGCCTTCAGCCCAGGACCAAGTGCGCCCAGAAGCGCGCCGCCGATGGCGATGGCTGCGGCGATAGGCCACCACCCCGGAACGATTGATTGGATCAGCGAGGCGGGAACTACGTTTTGAATCAGGAACCGCGTTACATATGAAAGCAGGATGCCGAGTATCGCTCCGGCGATTGCAATCACGGCTGCCTCCCGCAACAGGATGTTCAGAATATACGCCGGCGATGCGCCCAGCGCCTTCAGTACGCCGATCTCGCGCGTGCGTTCGAGCACCGCTGTGTACATGGATAACAGGATCGCCAGGAACCCAACCACCACGCCGAGCCCTATCACCACCCAAATGAATCCCTGCAGCAGCGGGACGTTGCTGACAGAGAATAGCGACGTGAATTCTTCCATGGAGTAAATTCGATAGTCTTTCAGAACATTCCGCAATTGTGAGACCACTTGATCGGTCTTCCCAGGGTTGTCCAGCTTCACGTAGAACCAGCTCACTTTATCGGTGTTGGCGGTCAGATCTTGGAGCGTGGCCAGCGGAACCACCACGCGGGTGAGCATGCCGGGCCGATAGATACCGGAGAGATGCCAGGGCCGGTTGAGCAAATGAACTGTGTCTCCGACATGCAGCTTATTTTGCCTGGCATAAAACTCGTCGACCATGACATCGTCAGGGCCCTGGAACGGACCGCCCGAGACGAAATGAAATCCACCGCTGATCTTGTCGAACTGCGCCAGATCCACACCGGTGACGTAATTGAACAGGTCGGTTCCTTGCTGGAGCACGCCCGTGGAGAGTTTCACGTCCGGTTGCTCGTCAATCTTTGTGGCGATTCGGGCGGGCATGCTGGCGCTCATGGTGATAACGGAACTGCTGGGCGGGCGGACGATGATGTCCGCGCCCACGCCACTCGCACGGGTGGCCTGATCGCTCAGCGTGCCTTCCCTTAAGCCCACCAGAGTCAGAATCAGCGTCACCTGAATGCCGATGACGACTATCCCGATCAGCGTCCGCACCGGCCGGTGCTTGAGGTTTTCGAAAACCAGCTTATTCGTCAAGCTATTTTTCCGAGACTACGAGACGCTGGGGAAACGGCGCGAGCTCGCGCATTTCATTGCGTGCGAATCCAGCGTTGCGGAACATTTTTTCCAGCTCGGAATAAGTGTAGGCATCGCCGGCCGGCGTGCTCAGCATTTGGATGCTGAACATGGCATCACGGGGTGGCGAGATCCGATCCTCGTTCGGAATAAAATCTGGCGTGACGACGATGCCTCCCGGCGCGAGCGCAGCGTAGACCTTGCGGAGCAGCTCCTCGTTGGTAGGCACGTCAAAGTGATGCAGAAAGTTCGGGATTAAGATGATGTCGTAGCCGGAGCCCAGATCCACATCGAATGCACTGCCCGGGATGGTGGAATAGCGATCCGAGACGCCCGCCTTGCTTGCGTTTTCCTTAGCCACTTCGAGCACGTTGGCCCAATCGAGGCCCACCACCTTCGCGTTCGGATTGTGCCTGGCGAAAGCGATTCCATACAGGCCGTGACCGGCCGAGATGTCGAGGACCTTTATTGGCTTCGAGCCGGCGAACATCTTTGCAATGGATTCGGCCGGCATCTGCATCATGGGCGCCATGGATCGCGCGAACTCCACCCAAATGGCATGATCCGGTTCCAGGACTCCGTGATCGCTGGGCAGCGCGCCGCCGTGGCGGATGACACCGGTGATGTCTTCCAGCAATCCCGCGATTTGCGGATTCATCAGGAACTTGGCCATGGTGCCCATATACGCGGGCGAATGGCGATTCAGGAAAGCGGCGGAGTCTGGCGTCAATGAGTATTCGCCACCCTGCTTCACGAGGAATCCCAACATCGTCAGATAATCGCAAAGCACGCGCGTGCCCTTTTCGGAGGCCTTAATGTGCTCTGCAATCGCGCTCAGGGACTTGTTGCCGTCGGCGATCGCGGTGAACAGATCCAGCTCGATGGCGCCACGCAGAGCGACGCTGCGCTGATACGCTTGCAACGTGTCAAATACTATACCGGGCGACGGAGCCTGTGCTTGTGGAGACGATGACATACGACCATCATCTCACCAATGAATGCGCAGTCCGCCGGTTCGACTACTTAAGAAATCCGGAAGCGATTTCCTTGCCCGCGTCGAAGACCGCGTACTGCGTGTCGTCGAATTCACCTTTGGTGGAGAGCAGCACCGTTTGCAAAGCGCTGTTGCCCGCCAAGACGCGGACCATGTGATGGCTGTCGAGCGGGTTGGTTGCGGCGAGCGCGAGCGCTTCGTATTCGGAAGCATGTTCGTTGCCGGCGATGCGAAACATGGCGCCGGGATAGTCGAGGCCCAGCTTGTCCTGCCAGGCGGCCAGAGCGGAATTGGTTTCGGGACGTCCCACGAAGACGATGTCGTGTGTGCGCAGGTCGGCTTCGCTCACTTCGAAATCCTTGCGAACGGGCACGGCAGTTTCGAGCGCGCGGTAAAAGCGCTTCTGTAGTTCCTCGGCGGCGTAGCGATTAGCGCCCGCTTCGCTGAGCGTGCCGTAGATAATGAGCGTGGAATCGAACCGGTCGCGCAAATCAGTGAGGACATACGATGGTCCTCCAGGATCGGGCGGCATCGCGAACTTCACGCCCGCGGCGTCCAGGAACGACTGCGCGCTGACAGCCTTGGTCTTGTGAGCCGCGAAGAAATCTGACATCAGCTTGAAGAAGCGATCGTCGCCCATGTCGCGCCGCAACCGGTCGAGAAACAGCGCGCCTTTTTGCGTTTCAAGCTCAAACTGCCGTTTCGGGTCCAGCGCGGAAATGCTCAGCGAACGATACCTGGCCCAGTGCGCGGCCATGGCTTTGGAGAGGTCCTTAGAATCCAGGTCCTCATAATAGGCTGCCGAGCCGGAGGCGAACCAAATGTCGGCATCGGAAGCCGGTAGTACCCAGCCTTTCCATAACCGATCGCCATACTGTGGCTTGGGAGGGTCCACGGCCCAGGTCTTGTTTGCCGTTTCGGACGTCCTTGAAACGGGCGCCGCGTGGGCGGAAATCAGACGGTAACCAGAAGGATACAGGCCGTCGTTGCCGGCGTATTCGTCCCGGTCACCTCTGGATTGCAGGCGCTCGGTCTGGTTGGGACGGCCGAACTCGGCCCACACCATCATGCGCGAAGCCATATCCGACGTGACGACTTTGGCATCCATGGCGCCGATGCTGACCAGCGGCGCGGTGTGAAACGCCATGAATCCGAACTGTTCGTCGATTTTGCCTTTGTGCTGGCGATAAAGATCCTGCCACTTCAGATCGCGATCGGTGGGCACGTAGGGAATGTAGGACGACGGAGCGTTGGGGTCCGGTGTTCCTTCCAGGCGCACGCTGAGATCCTTGGCGTTGTTGTCGCCCCAATAGAAGCCTTCGGTGCCGCCGAACCAATCGTTCTTGGAACTGCGATAGAGCCGGGTTTTGTAAGTGCCCAGCTCGAACAAAGCGATCTCGTTGGTCTTGGCGTCGCCCAGGATCCACTCGTTGGTGTAGAGGCCGTTGTTTTTCGTGCTGAGATACTGCACAACTTGATCGATGTCGCCGCCATACTGGATGGCTTTGCGCGCGCGATACGCGATGGGCGTGCCGTTGACATTGAAGGGGCTTTGATTGATGGTGGTTTCGGTGAGCACGATGCCGGCGTCGTTCTGATACCAATCGGTTCCGCTTTCGATGCCGCCGGGATAGCTCTGCATCAGCACACGATGGCCGGTGGTGGGCTGGATATCGAGCATCACGTTGGTCTGTTCGGCGAGCGTGAGCGGCCACCAGGTGGTGTGGCCGATTACCATGCGGCCATCGCGAGTGGCGGATCCGGTGGCGGCGAAGGAGCTGCAGTGGTCCAGCGCCTCGCGCTTGCCACGACTATAATCGGGCGCCGAGAGATGCAAGCCTTCCAGACCATTGGGCGTAACGGGCAGGGCTTCCCTGAGCTCGCCGAGCTCCACCGTGGTGTTCACTACGACGATATCAGTGAGATCAATCGGGCGCCCTTCCCAGCGAGCGCCTGCGTCGGATGCGCCGTCGGCGATGCCCTTCATCTCCTGAAGAATTTCCTGATCGAAGCCATGCAGGAACAGCGCGCTGGCGGTGGTGCGGGCGAGATCCCAACTTTTGTTCTTGCCCTTCGGATCAAGCTCGGCGGCGCACCGCTCCATGTATTGCGGGATTTCCTTGGCCATGAGGCGGCCGTGTTGGTAACCGCGCTCATACGGCTTCCCTTCGATGTGGAGATAAATCCATCCGCCGACTGGATATCGATACGCGGGGCCGTAGGTTGTGACGGCGGAGGGCGCGGGCCACGGATCATTCATGAGGTTGGCCGGCGCTTCATTCAGCGCTACACCAGAGAACCAGGCCTTGCCTTCGAAGGTGCCTCCGTAAGCAACGGTGAGCACGAGATTGTCCTGGGCGCGCGTAGCGATGAAGCGGAGATGCACGCGGGTCCAATCGCGCGAGCCGGCGATCGATTCCGACTGCACGTCATATGGCGTGGAAGCCATGGTGAGGGCGGCGCCGGTGGCAATGGGCGAACGGTCGAGGTCGCGAACAGTGAGTTTTTCGGTGCGGATCCAGCCGGAAAGCTCGTACGGCTTGCCGATGGTCAGCGAGACGGGCGCGGATTGTACGCGAGCGTCGTGGGCGGTCCCTCCTGAGTTGGCCCCGGATTCGAGCCGCATCGACATTTGGCCATCGTGGGTGACGGCGGGATCGGCGACAGCGGTTCCGCGCAACGTGGTCCATGATGGGCTGGGGCTATCGAAGGACGCGTTGAACACGTTGGCGGGCGTGCCCGCGGGAAGTGACGCTACGAAGGCGAGGGCAATTGTCAGGCTGAGCAGGAGCTGCCGCATATCTCTATCATCACAAATCGGGGTCGGCCAGCGCGTGAACCGTTAGTTCGCGACACTGGGGGCGAAGCTCGGCTTCCGGCGCGCGTTCATCTGTTGCTCCCAGCCATAAGCGAGCTTGATCATTGTCGGCTCGCTCCAGGCGGCACCGAAGAACGACAGGCCGATCGGAAGGCCGCCATAGAATCCGGCTGGGACGGTGATGTGCGGGTAGCCGGCGACGGCCGCGGGAGTGGTGCAGCCGCCGGTGTCCTGATCGCCGTTGACATGGTCGGTGAGACAGGCAGGCCCGGAGGTCAGAGACACGATCGCATCCAGCTTGTACTCGGCGAGCAGAGCGTCGATACCGTCCTGACGCGAGAGGCGCACGCAATCGGCGCGGGCTTTGAGGTACGCGGCATCGGTTAACGGGCCTTTGGCCTGCGCTTTTATGAACAGCTCCTGGCCGAAGAAGGGCATCTCGCGGTCGCGATTCTTCTCGTTGTAGTCGATGAGCTCCTCCAGCGTGCGGGCTGGACTGCCAGACGGAAGCCGCGTGAGGTAGCGATTGATGCCGTCCTTGAATTCGTACGACAGCACCTCTCCCTCGGGCGCGTCCATTTGACCATGGGTCGCCAGATCGGCGGGATCGATGACCTCGGCGCCGGCCTTCTTCAGCGCATCGACGCAGCCGCTGAGGAACGCATCGAGCAGAGCATTGCTCTCGAAGAATTTGCGCGCGATGCCGAGCCGCGCGCCGCGCAGGCCCTGGGGATCGAGGAAACGCGTGTAATCGGTCGCGGCTTTGCTTTCGGGATCGGCCATCACGCTGAGCAGAATCGCGACGTCGCGAACGGTGCGGGCCATCGGGCCGGCCGTGTCCTGGCTGGCCGAGATAGGGATGATGCCAGTGCGGCTAACTAGCCCAACGGTGGGCTTGATGCCAACGATGCCATTGATGGATGAAGGCGCGGTGACCGATCCATCCGTCTCGGTACCGATGGCCGCCGCACCCAGGCTAGCGGCGGTGGCCGCGCCCGAGCCAGAGCTGGAGCCGGATGGATTGCGATCGAGCGCGTAGGGGTTTTTAGTTTGACCGCCGCGCCCGCTCCATCCGCTGGTGGCATGCGTGGAGCGGAAGTTGGCCCACTCGCTGAGATTGGTTTTGCCCAGGATAATGGCGCCCGCGTCACGTAGACGGGCGGCAACGATGGCATCTTGCGGGGCGCGCCAATCGGAGAGCGCGAGCGAACCGGCGGTCGTGCTAATGGGGTCGCGCGTTTCGATGTTGTCCTTGAGCAGGATTGGAATGCCGTGGAGCGGGCCGCGCAGGCGGTTGGCCTTGCGCTCCTGATCCAGTTGACTAGCTATGGCGGCGGCATCAGGATTGAGCGCGAGCACTGCGCCGAGCTTCGGTCCGCTGCGATCGATTGCGTCGATTCGCGCGAGGTAGAGCTGGACGAGGCGCTGTGAAGTCCACTTGCCCTTTTGCAGGCCGGAACCGAGATCGGCCACGCTGACTTCGTCGAGTTCGAAATCGGCGCGGGTTGCCGCCGACGCTGGCACGTACTGACAGGATGTTTGCGACGCAGCCGCGGCGGTGATCGCGGTGGCGAGGAAGGCGCGCCGTTTCATGTGCCGTATGGTAGCATCTGTGGTCAGTTTAGGAGGACATTGCATGTCACTTTCAAAACGATGTTTCGCCGAGTTCATCGGAACATTTTGGCTGGTTTTTGGCGGCTGCGGCGCCGCCGTATTAGCGGCTGCGTTTCCAGGCCTAGGAATAGGATTCGCCGGTGTCGCACTCGCTTTCGGCCTGACGGTGCTGACCATGGCGTATGCGATCGGCCACGTTTCGGGATGCCACTTGAATCCCGCGGTGTCGGTTGGGCTAGCGGTCGGCAAGCGCTTTCCGGTGGCAGAACTTCCGGCGTATGTGATCGCACAGGTGCTGGGAGGGATTGCAGGATCGGCCGTGCTCTATTTGATCGCCAGCGGCAAGGAGGGGTTCAGCCTGGCCAACGGCTTCGCCGCTAACGGCTACGGCGCGCATTCTCCGGGGGGATATCCTTTGAGCGCGTGTCTGGCGGCCGAGATCGTCCTGACGTTCATGTTCCTGATGATCATCCTGGGGGCGACCGACCGGCGGGCACTTCCGGGATTTGCTCCCATCCCAATCGGACTGGGGTTGACGCTGATCCACTTGATCGGGATTCCGGTGACCAACCTGTCGGTGAATCCGGCTCGCAGCACGGCTCCGGCGATCTTCGTGGGCGGGTGGGCGCTGCAACAGCTTTGGCTGTTTTGGGTGGCTCCCATCGTGGGTGCGGCTCTGGCGGGTGCGGTGTATACCGTGTTCGAGACCAAACCCGAGCCGATGGTCAGGGAGGCGCTGTCCGGGCGCTAACAGCGATCAGACGCCGACGGAGATATTCATCTCCTGGAGAAACGCAAGATCGTCGCCGGTCAGCTCAATCTCGCCGTTGGACGCGCAGACATTGGACGGCACATCAAACGGGACATTGGGCGTCACAGCGGACAACAACCTGGGATCGGCAACGAAGTCCGTGAGCTTGGTATCGTCCATCGGACTGATAGCGGCACTGGATTCCACGATCAGGCACAGGTCGTAGCCAGACTTTTGCATTTCGGCCACAATGGCGCCGATGCGGGTAGAGTCCGAGATTGCTTCGTCAATCGCTTCCTGGAGCCGGTCAAGCAGGTCGTTCATTTCGGATGTCATGCCTCTTATAAAGCAGGTACCCTGCCAATCAAGATGCTTAGCATTTTCAGTGGCTTACGATTGGGTCGGGAAAGGCTGAGACAGGATGTCTCGCGCGGTGTCGCAGGCGCAAGGACAACCTGGCCAAATGGGATCTAATGAGCGGCTGGGGTCCGGCCTTGGCCCTGCTTAGGACGGCGCATGATGAACGGCAGCGGACTCAAGCAGACGATCAGCAGCGACATCACGTAGAAGCTGTTTTTGAAGCTGAGCGCGGTGGCTTGGGTTTGCACGGTGTAGTAGGCCATGGCGAGCGCCTTCTGGCTGGCAGTGGCCGCGTCGTAGCCTTTCGAGGCAAACATCGCGGTGAGGCCGCTCAGATATTGACTGAAATTCGGGTCGCCCATGCTGGTGTGCGAGGCGAAAGCGACCTGATGAGTCTGGCTCTGGCGCGTGAGAAAAACACTGAGTCCGGAAGTTCCGATGCTGCCTCCGATATTGCGCATGAAGCTGGAAATGCCGGAGACCTGATTGTTCTTTTCGCGCGGAACGCCAACATAGTTAAGCGTGCTGATGGGAATGAAGATCAACGGCATGAAGATCACCTGGAACACGCGCAGCAGCACAATGGTGGTGAAGCCGATCTGGAGATAGATGTTGGTCATCAGGCGCAGCGCCAGCGAGGTGCCCAGGAAGCCGATACAGATGAGTAAACGCGGATCGATTTTGGTGGCGGTAAGGCGGCCGGCCACTCCCATCATGAACATCAGCGCAAAACCGGCAGGCATGAGCGCGAGCCCGGCCTGTTCAGCCGTGTACCCGAGGCTGCTTTGCAGAAACTCGGGAATCAAGACGGTGGAACCGAACAAGACCATACCCAAGACGAACGAGAAGGAGACCGACGTGCCGAAGTTGCGGCTCTTGAGCAGGCGCACGTCGACAATGGGATTGGGGTGATACCACTCCCAGAGAAAAAAGGCGACTAGGGCCGGAACGGCGATCATGGACAACGTGGTAATCATGCGCGACGAGAACCAGTCCGATTCCTGGCCCTTGTCGAGCACGAACTGGAGGCAGCCCACGCCCAGGACCAGCAGCGAGAGTCCCATGTAATCGATCTTGATACCACCACGCTTCTCTTCCTTGAGCCACGGTGGGTCTTCCACCAGGCGGCTGGTGAAGAAGAGCGAGAGCAGGCCCACCGGCAGGTTGATAAAGAAGATCCAGTGCCAGTTCATGTTGTCGGTAATCCAGCCACCCAGTGTGGGACCGATGGCGGGCGCGAACACGACGGCCATGCCGTAAACAGCGAAAGCCTGGCCGCGTTTTTCGATGGGAAACGTATCGGCGAGGATAGCTTGTTCGGAAGGCTGCAGGCCGCCGCCACCCGCGCCTTGCAACACGCGCGCGATGATGAGCAACGGCAGATTAGGCGCGATGCCGCACAGGAACGACGATATAGTGAACAGCCCCACGCAGGTCATGTAGAAGCGCTTGCGCCCGAAGACGGTGGAGAGCCAGCCAGAGACGGGAAGTACGATGGCGGCGGAGACCAGATAGCTGGTAAGCACCCAGACGGCTTCGTCGTAGGTGGCGCCGAGCGAGCCGGCAATGTGCGGGAGCGAGACGTTGGCGATGGAAGTGTCCAGCACTTCCATGAAGGTCGCCATAGTAACCGTGAGGGCCACGGCCCAGGGATTGTGCGACGGTTTCCAATCGTGATGCGTTAACGCGGGGGTCATTTCAACTCCCGATGCGGACGTCGGGCTCCACCGACATGCCTGGGCGCAAACGATCCAGCCCGTTCTGATTGGGCTTGAAGCGCAGGCGGACGGGAATGCGCTGCACCACCTTGATGTAGTTACCAGTGGCGTTTTCAGGAGGCAGGACGCTGGAAATGGCGCCAGTGCTGCCGCCGATGTTTTCAACGTAGCCTTCGAAATCCTGCCGCAGCGCATCCACGTGAATGCGGGCCGATTGACCGGGATGGATGTTGTGCATTTGCGTCTCTTTGAAGTCCGCCGTCACCCAGATGTCGCCGATTTGGGCGATCATCAGCAACTGCTGGCCAGCGGTAATGTGTTCGCCGATTTCGGCGGAACGTTTGAGGACGATGCCCGCGGCCGGGGCGGTGATTTTCGTGTAGCTGAGATTCAGCTGGGCTTGCTCGACCATCGTCTGCGCCGTTTGCTGGTTAGCTTGCTGCGATTGGACATTCGCCTGGCGGATGGCTAGTTGCGCGGGCGCGTTGGTCTGGTATTGAGACAAGCGGGATTTCACTTGTGCTAGTTGGGCCTGCCGCTGTTCCACGGTGCTAGCCGCTGCCTGGACGGCCGCGCGGTTGGCGGCAACTGTAGCGTCCTGAGCTTTCGCGGTGGCGGCCACCTGATCGAACTCCTGCTGTGAAACCTCTTCGTTCTTTATGAGCACCGTATAGCGCGCCAGGTCAGCCTGCGCCTTGGCCGCGTTAGCCTCCGCTTCGGCTAGGCGCGCGAGGGCGGATTCGCGATCGCGCTCGGCAACGCCGACACCCGCTACTGCGTTAGCGACATCGGCTTCCGCCCCGCTGATGTTGGTGCTGTTTTCGATCTGCGTGATGGGAACGTTGGGCTGTTGCGCAGTCAACTGGCTGCGAGCTTGCGCCACTTGAGCGCGCGCTTGATCGAGCGCCACCTGAAAATCGCGCGGATCGAGATCCACCAGAGGATCGCCCGGCTTTTACGAATTGATTGTTATCGACATAGACGTGCGTGATGGAGCCGTCAACGCGAGCGCTGATGGAGTTCAAGTGAGCTTCCACTTCGGCGTCGTCGGTGGTTTCGAATTGCCGCGATTGAAGCCAGAAGTAAATTCCGACACCGGCGGCGATCAGCAGTACTACAAAGAAGATGGTGAACGCGCGGCCGCGGCCCCGAGCGGCCGGCTGGGGTGTCTTTGCGGCTCCGGGCGCTGGCGCTGGCTGCGATGGCGGTGCTGCGGTTGGCGTGGTGGTGCTGGTGCTCATGGCTTTGCTCCGGGGCGAACTCCGCTTAATAAGGTGGGAAGGTCGGTCTCAGCCTCTCCCATGGCGCGGGACAAAGACAGGCGGGCTAAGTCGAAAGCAAACAGTCCGGAAATGTAGTCGCTTTCGGCGCTAGCAACTTGTTCCTGTGCTTGGACGACTTCCACAGTGGTTGTGACTCCGGCGTTAAATCGATCCCGCGCCTCGCGCAGAGTTTCATTCGCGAAGCCGCGATTGTTTTCGGCCAGGCGGACCTCGCCGATTGCGGTTTCCAACTCTATGAGCGCCGTGCGCACGTCCTGCTCCACGCGTCCGCGCTGATCGATCAGTTCGGCCTGTCGCTGGTGCAGCGTGGATTCGGCCTGTTGGACATCTGCCTTGACTCGGCCGCCTTGATAAACCGGGACGTTGAGGGTGCCTGTCACCGTGTAAACGCCGTGATTGGATACCGGGCTGTCCGAGTAATCCGTAATCCGCCGTCAGCGAAGCGGATGGAAGGCGCTCGGCGTGCGCGGCGGATACCACGATTTCGGCGGCGCGAACCTGGCTCTCGGCGGCCTGCAAATCCCAGCGCTTCTGGAACGCTTGTTGCACGGCGCCGGCGGCATCGGGCACGGGGGGCGGATTGAAGGCGAGCTGTTCGCTCAGGATTAAATCGCGATCGAGCGGGAGGCCGATCAGACGAGCCAGAGCGAGTTTTTGCTTGCGCAGATCGGACTCGAGTGCGTTGAGCCGCTGCTGCTGGCCTTGCAATTCGACCAATGTGCGCGTGACATCGATGCGTGCGTTTGTGCCGGCTTCCTTACGAACTTCCGCCTGATGATTGACGGCTTGGGCGTTTTCCACTTGAGCACGCTGCGAAACGATACGGGCAGCGGTGGCGATGGTTTGGAGGTACGTGCCTGCGACCGCCAAAACCACCAATTCGCGCGCGTCGCGAGCGGATAAATTGGAAGCGCGTTCGCTTTCCTGGCTGGCGTGCCAGTTGCGGCGGCTCACCGGGTCCCAGATGGACTGGCTCAAATTGCCGAGCAATTGCGAGTATTGGAACGGGCCGACCACAGTAGGGATCGAGAAGCCGGTGCCGGGAGGAAGATTAAACTTGAATCCGAACGCCGCGAGATTAATCTGCGTGCTGGTTTCGCTGGCATCTATAGAGATGGTGGGCAGAAGATTGCTAAGAGCCCGCAGGCGCTCGGCTCGCGTTGCGCGGGACGTATCGTCGGCTGTGAGTACACCGAGATTCGCAGCCAGGCCCAGCTTCACGGCGTCCTCCAGCGTGAGCTGGAACGGACCGGCGGGGATTTTGTCGGATAGCACGCTGCCCTGAAAATCGCCGCCAATCTGGATGGAGCTGTTGACCACGTTTCCGCTGGGGTTGGGCGCAGCTTGCTGCTGGGTGGTGACAGTGCCGGGCGCGATGCGTCCAGACTCCGGCAATTGGACCGCCGGGGTGGATCGCTGCGCTCCAGCGCCTCCAAATTGGGCCCACGCCAGGGAGGGTGCCAGCATGATGATCGACCAGACGGCCAGGCAGATCAGCAAAAGCGTACGAGTTGAGCGAAACACGTCTTTTAAATTTATCACAATCGGAACTTGGAACTTTATTATATACATACTTGCATGTATATAATGTAGGAGGCATGCGAGTCACCTCCGCCAAGACAGGCGAACAGACCAAGCACCAGCAGCGAACCGAGGCTACGCGGCGCGCGCTGCTGGATGCGGCCAAGCGGATATTTGCCCGTGACGGATTCGAGGCTGCGCGCATCGAGGACATCGCGGGTGCCACCGGCCACACGCGCGGCGCCTTTTACGCCAACTTCAACAATAAGGAAGATCTATTCTTCGCGTTGTTTGAGCAGGAAGCCGGCGAGCGTTTAAGAGACTTGCGAACTGTAATGGAACGATGCCCAGGTTCCAACGCCCGGCTGCGCGCGTTGCGCAAATTCTACGTTGGGCACGCATCGGATCGACAGTGGGTAATGCTGGCACTGGAATTCAAGCTGTTCGCCTTGCGCCATCCCAAGTTGCGCGCGCGGCTTGCGCGCACCCATCGCCGCATCCGGGAATCGCTGAAACAGGAGACCATCGGCGATATGATTCCGGAGCTGTTGAACGATGGCCGGGAATCGCGCGCCGTGCGCAGGGTGGCGCTGGAGGCCGCTCTTAACGGCCTGGTGCTGGAGCACGCCTACGATCCGGAGACTATTTCGCAAACGCAGGCCACCGCCGTGCTCGGCCGCATGTTCGATGTTCTGATGGCGGCGAAACATTCCGCAAATGGATCTTCCTAGGACCGCTCCCTCACGGTCACGGTTCAGAGATTGGTGGTTCGAGCGACTTCGTACCACACGATGCCATCGGAAATGAATTGCAGCGTCGCCGATTTTCCGGGCGATCCCGACAGCGCGCCCGCGCTCTTAAAGTTGCCGCCAAAGCTGATGGTTTTTCCGCTCAGCTGATCGTTCACGATGATGACCCACATGTGCTGGCCTGGCAAACCACCCGTGGCGGCGTTGATCGTTGCGTTGCCAACTGCGTTATTGGTGGTAGTTTTATGCACGTCGCCGGCGGTGGTTTCAAGCTTAACGGTGCTCGCATAGGTCATGGTTTCCATGGAAGCGATGAATCGGCGGGCCATGGAGTCGCGTAGCTGGTCACGCTCCTCAGGACTGCGCGCAGCGCCGCCGCCGATCAGACGGAACACCTTGCCATCGTAGAATACCCACTGCGGCTCGCCTGCGACGAGCGCTCCCGCAGGATCGGTGGTTCCGTCGCTCTTTTTGATGTTCACCGTCCCGACGTTATCAATGTTGAGAGAACAGCCCGCGCTGCAGGTCGCATCGGCGACCAGGACGAAAGCCATACCGGCTTGATAAGCCCCTAACGATTTGTACGGCAAGCGGCACGTATATATCGGCGTGCCGTTGGTGGAAAAACAATAGTTCTCGTTGCTGTGAGCGGTATCGTGCGTGGAGATGATAGCGGAGTTGTAGGATGGCGCGCAGGTGATGCGATCGTTGGCCGCGCCTTCATCCCGGCAAGTCTGCATGATTCCGTTGCCCGATTCGAGGTTGAGCTTGCTCCGCGTGCCAACGGGCTTGGCGCCAAGCTCCACCGTGACGTTCTGCGCGCTGGCGGCGAACGAAAGAAGCATCAGTAGGCCTAGAGTTTTCATTCGAGATGGCTCCTGGGGGGACACGATGTTTCTAGTATTGCAAGGCGGTGCTGCGCCGGTTTCCGCGCGATGATATTTTGGAAGGGCTTATGCCTGAAACCGCCACCACTGAATTTTGGAGAGACCTGAAACCGATCAGCAAGGTTTTCCAACTGGATGCATTGCCTGAGGTCTACGCGCACAACGCGCCCAACGGTGACGAGCGCCTGTTCGTGCCATTCACCGATACGGTTTCCTCCAAGCCGCTCTGGATTTCACCGGGCCAGAACAAATGGTGCGACGTTCTGATGGCCAAGAGCGCGGGACTGGTGAATCGCCATTATCATCCGCACGAGGTGTTCGCATACACGATCTCGGGCAAGTGGGGCTATCTGGAGCACGACTGGACGGCCACCGCTGGCGACTTCATCTACGAAACGCCCGGCGAGGCGCATACGCTGGTGGCGTACGAACACGAGGATCCGATGAAGGTGTTCTTCGTGGTGCAAGGCCCGTTGATCTGGCTGGATGAAAATGGCGAGTCCAACGGATACTTCGACGTTCACAATTACATCACCCTGTGCCGGGAGCATTTCGAGAAGGTGGGGCTGGGCGCCGATTACGTCAAGACGCTGTTCCGCTAGGAGTTCGCCTTGGGCTTCTCCAATACCTTCTTATCCAGCTCCGAGACCATAAAGGGCTGCGAGGTCAATGCCAGCTCGAAAGACATCGTTTCGGGCGGCTCGCAAACCGTATCGCTGCATTGTTGACAGGCAAGGCGACCTTGCAACATTAGCGGGCCCTCGGGTAAAGGGTGTTTCAGGAGCAGCGTGCCGATTCCTCGAAACGAACCGGTATACACCGGAAGAGATTCGCCCACTCCAGGAATGTCTAACGTTTCCGCTGCGGGGAGTTCCAGCTTCTGACGCACAACGTTTGGACTCTCGAAAGTGATAGAAGTCGCTGTATATCCCTCCGGTACTGCGTTGCCGTAAATGTGCCATCCGGGCTGCAAGGCGAAGTCGGCGAAGAAGCTGACCTCCTGACCTGCGAACACTTTGGCTGAGGGGAGCCCAATCTGAACGGCTAAGGCTCCGCTCTCCAGAGTCGCGGCTGCGGCGCCAGTTGCTCCTATTCCGAATTCGCGCAGCGCCACCGCCGATCCGGTCACCCGATGCTGGTAGTTCGGCACGAAGTATTTATTAACAACAGTTCCGTCGGCACTCACGAAATATTCCACCGGATGCGGCACTCCATACGCTCTCAGGTCAGGAGCCATGTTGTAGTTGAAGATGCCGAATTTACGAATCGTTTCGCTGCCCTTGTCGGAGAGCAACGGATACCCGATCGAGTGCTTTTGCGCAAACGCGGCGAGGATCTCTTGTGAGTCGTAGCTGACCGCGGCGATATGCACCCCATTCTTCTCCAGCATCGTTCGGGATTGTTCCAGCTCCACGAGCTGGGAGCGGCAATACTGTCACCACTCCGCGCTACGGTGAAATACCAGAAACAGGCCATTCGGGCCCGCGAGATCGTTAAGCGTCCGGATGGCGCCGGACTGATCGGGCAGGGCGAACTCAGGAATGCGCGCGCCCGGATCGGGGCCGGTCGCATAGCCGTCGTTTGTAGCCCAGACATGACGCGCTCGCACCTCGGCTGGAATCGGAAGTCCTGCGTCTCGCAGCCGCCGGAATTCTCGCATGGCTGCCGCCTTTTCCGGGAGATCGTGAGGAACTTTATCTGACATGATTCTTCTTGATGGTGGCCAGAACGCGATTCACTCCACCATGGTACCTTTCCGCAATTCGGTTATACTTCCGCCAATGAGTTGCCGCTGGATTACGCTGTCTCGCCTGGCGATTTTACTCATCGCAACACTGCCGCTTTCGGCGCAGTGGCTGCATCTGCCAACTCCGGGTATTCCGCGTACCGCCGATGGCAAACCAGATCTGAAGGCGCCTGCGCCGCGGACCGCGGACGGCAAACCCGATCTTTCGGGATTGTGGAGCAAGGCTTCGGACAAGTACGACAACAACGTCGCGGCCGATCTTCCACCGGACGTGGTGAAGCCTTGGGCAGCGGCTCTTTTCCAGCAAAGAAAGAAGGATTTCAGCAAGGACAGCATGGCTTCGCAATGCCTTCCTTTCGGACCCGTGTACACAACCTCACCCTACCGTGATTCCAGAATCCTTCAGACTCCGGGCATCATTGCGATTCTGTACGGAGATCTTGTCCATCGGGAAGTCTTTATGGACGGCCGTCAATTGGAAAAAGATCCCAACCCGACGTGGATGGGGTACTCAGTTGGGCATTGGGACGGCGAGACGCTGGTCGTCGAGAGCAACGGATACAATGACAAGACTTGGCTGGACAATGGTGGTTACCCGCATAGCGAATCCCTGCGCATGACGGAACGCTACCAGCGCCCCGATTTTGGCCATATTGAACTTCAGGTGACCTTCGACGATCCCATGGTGTTCAACAAGCCGGTCACGGTCCCCATTCACATGGAGTTGATGCCCGACACAGAGATGATCGAATATTATTGCGCCGAAAACGAAAAAGATCGTACTCATATGTCTTCCAGCAGGGCCCCGGTTGACGTGAAGGTTCCGGCGGAGATCCTGAAAGCATACGCCGGCTCCTACGACGTCAAAGAAGGTAAGAACACGGTGATCGTGGAAATCTTCGCCGAACCGGATGGCCTGTATGTGAACTACGACAACCAAGGCAAGCAGAGGCTGGACGCGTTATCCGAAACCACGTTCTCACTCATTGGCACCTTGTACGAATTCATCCGCGATAAGCAACAGGGCGTGAACGAGTTCCGCATCAAGCTGGTCGAGGGAGATTATACGGGCCTGCGCCGGAAATAGGGCTCTGGCCAGTGTTGTCATCAAGTTGTAACTCGCGCCCACATTCCCGATAGGTATAGTAGAAAGCACAGCCTATGACGAAGATGCCCAGTTCCCGCCGTGATTTTTTGACACGCACCGCGGGCGCTCTTGCGGTAGCACGGGCGTTCCCGTTACGAGCCGCCGACGCGATTAAAGTCGGAATGGTTCCCGACGCCGGCGCAACGCAGGTTTCCATCGAGGAGAAAGCACCGCTGCGGGACTATCTCGGCAAGGTCATCGGCACGAAGGTGGAATTGATCATCCCGACCAATTACAACGCCACCGTGGAGGCGCTCGGCAACGGTTCGCTCGATTTTGCATACCTCGGGGCGCTCACATACGTAAAGGCGCACGACCGCTATGCCGTGCTGCCGCTGGTGCAGCGAAGCGCCGACAAAAATTTCCATTCGCTGTTCATCACGCAATCCGGTTCGTCGATTCAAAAGCTTGCCGATTGTAAGGGGAAGCGCTTCGCGTTCGGCGACATCAATTCCACCAGTGGTCACCTGATTCCATTCGACGAATTGCGGAAGGCCGGCATCAACGCCGACGATGACATGCAGATTCGATACACTGGCAGCCACGCAGCAACAGTAAAGGCGGTGGAAGGCGGTGCGGCCGACGCGGGCGCGCTGGATGAAACCGTGTACCACTCCATGATTTCCGAGGGCAAAGTGGATGGCAGCAAGGTACGCATCTTCGTCACGTCGCCCGCCTTCGTGGATTATGTTTGGGTGGCGCGGAAAGACGTCGGTGGCGCGCAGCGCGAGGCATTCGCGAAAGCTTTCCTTTCGCTCAAGGAAGGCAAAGACGACGCGATATTGAACATCCTTCGGGGCAAGGATTTCGTTCGCGTTGACGACGCTGAGTACGCCAACATCCGCAAGATTGCCCGCGATTTGAAGATGCTTTAGGCTAGTAGTCACATTTATAAAACCCCTATCTTGCCTTCCGGAGATTATTCGCTCGAGATCAGCGATCTCGTGGTTCGCTATGGCCGTCACACCGTTTCGAACGGCGTGTCCTTCGCTGTGCGCCGAGGCGAGCGCGTGGCAGTGCTTGGAGCCAGCGGCGCCGGTAAGACGACCCTGTTCCGGGCCATCAATGGATTTGTAGCGGCCGCTGAGGGCAGCATTGTAGTGGACGGTACCGACGTTACCGGACTCCGCGGCCGGGCCTTGCGGGAGTTGCGCAGCCGGATTGCCGTGATCTCGCAGCGGCACGATCTGGTGGACAATCTTTCGGTGCATCAAAACGTGATGGCGGGTGCGCTGGGACGCTGGTCGTCCTGGCATGCGCTGCGATTTCTGATTTGGCCCTTGCGCGAAGAGCTCGAGACTGCTCGCGAGGCGCTCGGCCGCGTGGGTCTGGAGCACAAGCTACGTTCCCGAACATCGCAGCTTTCAGGCGGCGAGCATCAACGGGTCGCCATAGCCCGGGCGCTGGTACAGCATCCGATTTTGCTGCTAGCCGACGAGCCGGTGGCGTCGCTGGATCCGGCGTTGAGCCACCAGATTCTCGAATTGCTGTGCCGGCTGGCCGAAGAGAATCAGGTCACGCTGCTTTGTTCGCTCCATCAGCCGCACCTGGCGGCCCATTACTTCGAGCGCATTATCGAAATGCGCGCGGGCGAGATCGTTGGCGAGCGAAGGGGCGAGGGACGGCTGGATTCACCAGTACTGTTTCCCACCCTGGGCGAGGGCATTTGAGATGGGCTTCGCGGCAGCTTTGCACTTGCTTGGGCAGTTTTTTCCCCCAGAACTCTCTCTCAAGTATTTGAAAGCGGCTCTCACACCGCTCGGCCAAACCATCGAGATGGCGGCGGGCGGAATATTTATCGCGATCTTGGTGGGGATGGCCGCGGGTTTGTGGGTAGGCGCGGGCCTTCCAGGCAATCGCTGGATCTATGCCGCGCTTGCGAGCGTGCGGTCTGTTCCGGACCTGACCCTGGGTATCTTATGCGTGGTGGTTGTTGGAATTGGCCCGGCCGCCGGGATGCTGGCGCTTGCGATCTTCTACAGCGCGGCCGTCGGCAAAATCTTCGCGGACCTGTTTCGCGCCGCCGACCGCGAGCCCATTCGATCGCTGCAGGCCACCGGCGCCAGCCGTCTTTCGGTGGCGCTGTTCGGACTGCTGCCGCTGCGATCGAAGGACATTTTGAGTTACGGCTCGTACGAATTCGAGAGCGCGGTCCGCTGTTCGGTGATCGTGGGGGCAGTAGGCGGAGGCGGCATAGGCACGGAGCTGGTGGGCACCATCAACGCGCTCGATTTTCGGCGCGCGACCACCATCATCCTGCTGCTCATCGCGCTGATCGCCGTCATCGACACCTGTGCGCGATGGATCAAACAGCGGCCGGCTCTCCTGTTTGCGGTATTTCCCCTGGCGGCGGTCGCATTCTGGCAGGACCGGCCCAGTATGCTCGCGTTCTCTCATTCGATTTCCACGTTCGCCGGGATGCTTCCTCCAGCCTTGCCGCACGAGGCCTTGGTGAAGTTGCCGAAACTCTTGCTTGAGACCGCCGAAATTGCGCTCGGGGGCACGTTCTTCGCCATGCTCGGAGGACTGCCTTTGGGTCTGGCGGCGGCCCGGACTTTTACTCCGACCTGGATCTCGCTGCCCGTGCGCCGGGTGCTGGAAGCGTTGCGCGCCGTTCCGGAAATCGTGTGGGGATTGGTGTTGGTGAGCGTGATCGGAACGGGGCCGGAAGCCGGAATCATTGCGCTCGCGCTGCATGGGACTGGATCGCTCGGTAGGCTGTATGCCGAGTCATTCGAAAACATCCGAAAGGATCCCGTGCGCTCGATCGTTGCGACAGGCGCGCGGCCGCTGGCCGTGGCGGGCTTCGCATATCTTCCGCTGGCGGTTGCGCCTCTCGCGGTCCACACCTTGTTCCGGCTTGAGTGGAACGTGCGGGCGGCGACCATTGTCGGCGTGATCGGAGCGGGCGGCATCGGCCAGGCGCTCTACAACGCGCAGCAGCTTTTCTTTTATCGTCAGATGGCCGCGTACATCGCAATCACATGGGTGATCGTGGCCACCGTGGACTACGCGAGCAGCCGCTTCCGGTCGGACATGGGCCTGATGGAGCGGTACGCGTGAAAGTCCTGATCACCCAACGCGTTTTTCCTGAGACCATTGATCTCCTCTCGCCGCACGCAGAGGTCATCGTCGGTCCGCCATTGCCCGACGCCGACGCGTTGATGGTCTTCATGCCTGACTCTTTGGATGAAGCATTCCTACGAGCGTGTCCGAATCTCAAAATCGTCGCAGCTGCATTGAAGGGTTGCGACAACTTCGATGTCGAGTCTTGCACGCGCCTCGGGATCTGGTTCACCATCGTTCCCGATTTGTTGACCGAGCCGACGGCCGAACTGGCGCTCGCGCTGATGCTGGGCCTGGCTCGCAACGTGCTCGCGGGCGACCGGCTGATTCGAAGCGGAGGCTTTCAAGGCTGGCGTCCGATTCTCTATGGAACCGGCCTGGCGGGAAGCACGGTAGGGCTCATTGGTTTCGGCGCTGTCGGCCGCGCATTGGCGCGAATGCTGCAGGGCTTTTCCTGCCGCATTCAATATTTCGATCCTTCCGTCGACGGATCCACGCCGGTCGATACGGTTCTCGCAACCAGCGATTTCGTACTCCCACTTCTGCCTTTGACGCCGCAAACGTTTCGCATTCTAGGTCGTGAAGCGCTGAGCCGCATGAAACGGGGCAGCTATCTGATCAATGTGAGCCGCGGATCCATCGTGGACGAAGAGGCCGTCACCGACGCCATCGAGAGCGGACATTTGACCGGGTACGCAGCCGACACGTTCGAGATGGAAGACTGGGCGCGGCGCGATCGCCCACGCGAGATTAGCGCGCGGCTCTTGCGCTTCACCGATCGCACATTGTTCACGCCGCATTTGGGCTCGGCAGTCGGGTCAGCGCGCCGGGAAATCGAACGAGCGGCCGCAAGCAATATTCTGCAAGTGCTCCGAGGGGAACGGCCGTCCGGAGCGATCAACAATCCGGTGATACGTCAAAAACGATTCTGATCGGGCTCGCTATGACCGCCATGATTCACTCGAGTACCTAGGGATCGCCGGGTTTGAAGTTGATTGCCGTAGGTTCAACGATTGGACCAGCGATTCGGAATCGAGCGGTCACCTCGCCGATCCAGTCGCAGGCGTGGCACTGGGCATCGGATTTTTGGACCCCGCTCCGGATCAACTCCGCTTTAAGGTCTAAGTTGGAGCATTGGATGCTGAATCGCGCATTCTCCGGCAGAGCATTCTTGATGGCGGCTTCGACGCGCGAGAAGTCGAGACGATGCGGACCCGTGCGATCAAACCACCAATAGCCGTCCCAACACCCGCCGCTGTTTCCACCATCGGAATCCATGGTTGCGAGCACGCGTTCGTTGCCCGACGGAATAATGCCTGAGGGCTTGAGGGGTTCGTCAGTGCCGGCAGGCTGCAAATGGAAGATCTCTTTGTAGCGATTAGGGCCGGTCCGAACCAGGATCGACTTCCAGGATAGTTTGTCGTACCCGGGCTCGTTCGCGTTCCGCTTGCCCCCTGAGTAAAGCACCTCAAGAATGCGATATCCCGCTAAGCTACCGACCGGCTGAACAACCGTGTGGAGGGAATATTTCAGGGCGGATTTTGCTCGGCCCTCAGGCGTGCAGAGGACGCATAAATCGTTGCCGTCATCCCGTAGGAACGGGTTAGCAGTGAAATAGCTCAGAGGATGCGGTGAAGGAATATCCTGGAATTCACCCTTTCCGCTAAAAACTGTTCGATTCCACTGTGCACTTGCCGGTAGGCACAGCGCCGCGGTGAGTAGAGTGAAGAGCAATCCTTTAGGACTCATTCTAGTTGGCTCAATGCGTCATCGCGTAGACCACATAATTGACCCCAATGCGAATGCCAAGCGCGGAATAGCGTTCCGGGTATTCGGGAGAGTCGGCCCACTCCCAGGAATCGCCGAGATCGGAGTTCATGGTGATGGCTACCATCAGCCGGCCTTTGTCGTCGAAAATGCCCTTCCAATGAGCCTCCCGGCCGTCATTCTGGTAGCCGCGGCCATACAGGCCCCACGCGCCCGTCACTTGATAGCGCTCGTCCAGATCGTAAATCGTATGGAAGATCGCGGCGCTGTTCTCCAGCTCCACTGCCTGTCGATCCGGGAAAACGCGCCCCATGCTTTCCCAGAACACTTCCCATTCGGGAGTTCCCCAGAAATCGTCGGCCATAAAGAATCCGCCGCGCAGCAGATAATCGCGAAGCTTGTGGGCCTGCGCATCAGTAAGCAGCCATTCACCGGGACGGACGGCGTAGAGCCAGGGCCAATTGTACACGTCGTCGCCGTCGTCCAGATTGACGGATTGCTCGACGGATCGAACGTGGATACGGGTGAGGCGGCGCAAAGCCAGTAGAAAATGCCGATCTGCCCGCGGATAATCCTGCGTCCAACTCGACATGCCTTCGGCCCACCGGGGGCCGGCGCGATCGAACATGGCGGTGGGCGCGGGCGGATACATCAAGCGTGCAAAGGCAAATTCGGTTTTCTCCTGGGCATCGGAGGGCAAGGGAAAATCGTTGTACTCGATGCCCGGATATTCGCGGAACGGGCGTTGGAATGCGAGCAGCGAGCCGGCAACGACGACACACGCCAGAAGCCAACGCTTGCGCAGCTTAAGCATGGAATACCTGTCGCGCCTTCTCGCGCATGTAAATGGGTAATGCCCGGCGGATCATCGAGCTCCGGAACCGCGCATGCGAGATGGCACCCGTGGCATAGTGCGCGAGAATTTCGGCCAGCGGAGCGTGACGGCTGGCGGCCCGGACGATGCGGTCGATACGCGTGGGATCGGCCAGCAGGAGCTTTTGCAGCCGGACGCTGTGAGCCAGCTCATCGCCGATTTCCTGCTTCCATGCCCGCTCATAACCACTGGGTTGACCTTGCATCACCGCTCGCGCGGCAAGCTCACCGCTGACCATGGCATAGTAGATGCCTTCGGCGGTCAGCGCGTTGACGAAGCCGCCCGCGTCGCCCGCGAGCAACACTCGATCGGCATAGGTCCGCGCGAGGGGCCCGGAGATCGGCAGCGGGAAGGCTCGAAAATTGACGCGATTGGATTGGCCCTCAAGCACGTCCTTCGACTTCAGGTCTTCCACGAACGATCGATGATGCGAGTAGTGTTCGCCTCGCAGGTTCGCCAGATAATAATCCAGTTTGAAGCCGACGCCCACGTTCAAGTGATCCGTTTTAGGGAACACATAACCATATCCGTAGTGGCTCCGGATCCGGTAATAGATGTACATTCGATCGCGCTCGGCGTTGCTCAGCTCCTCGCGCGGCGTCTCCTCCATCATGTCGATTGCGAAATCGTTTTTGACGTTGCCAGTGCGGAGTCCTGAGGCGCGTGCAACGACACTGTTCGCGCCATCGCAGCCGATCACCATGCGCGCCTGATACTCGCAATTCTCCGTGGCCACGCTCACGTGATCGGGATGAATTGCCACTTTGCGCACCAAGCCAGTGGCGGTCTCGACGTGCGGCCGCGCCAGCGAGAAAAGCAAATTGTCGAAGTCGCACCGGCGAATCATAAGATACAGCGGATCGGCCGACTGGTAATCCACCACGAAACCCGACGGCGATTCGAAATGAACCTTGCTCACCCAGCTGGTAGGAATGCCGGCGAGCGCGTCCGTGAGATACGGGAATCGTGCCAGCGCCCGTGCGCTGATTCCGCCACCACAGGGCTTGTCGCGCGGGAAGGCGCTCTTATCCAGCAGCAGAGTGGACACGCCGGCGTCGCCCAAGAGCTTGGCAGCAGTTGCGCCCGCCGGGCCCGCGCCTACGACGATGACATCGAAGGTGTTCACTCACCTTGATTGTAATGTCGTAAAGAATGCCTGTATAAAGTCGACGCCGTTCTGCGTGACGGGCGTGACCACGCGGACCAGCTCGGTGTCAGTGCGGTTGTATCGCAGGGCGTCCCAAGCCGTGAACATTGCCGCGCGAGATTCGCTCGCCACCACTCGATCGCGCGATTGATACCAGTACAAAACTACCGCATGTTCGTCGCCCCCCTGGTTAACCTTGGACACGATATACCGGTTGATCTCGATGGGCTGCACGCGGCCGGCGATGTCCACGCGAATCTTGTCGGCCACCGACCACGTCCACCCCGATCCCGGCAGGCAGTTCTTCGGTGAATGCGGCGTCTGCCCCGCGCGCTGCGACCGGAAATAGGCAACGAAGAGGCTCGCCTCCTTGCCGCCCGGCGCCGCATACTGGCGGGTCAAATAATCGTCGGCGCTGAGAACGTCCTTCTCGTCTTGTTCAATGACGCCCTCGCGCTGCATGCTCCATTCGTCGATCCCCGTGGGAAACGCCACGAGCGATTTCGCTTGCGGGATCGTTTCGGTGCGCCCGGCCAATCCGTAAAACGCGGCGCCTTGAACCAGGAATAAGGTGCTCAGGACGAGCGTCGGACGTTTCGGCATAATTGATGAACGGTAATCAGTAGACCTAGCGCCACCACAAACAGCACCCAGCCTTCGAACAGATGAAACGCTCCGTGCGCCAAGCCAGCGCTATATTCGCTCAACACGCCGGTCAACGTGACGCGGGCCGCATTCGCGGCAATGGCGATCGGTATCGTGGCTGCCAGCAGCACCCAACGCATCCAAATCTTCTGATCGAAGAAGTACGCGTAGATCAACGCGAGAAATGACAGTGACAGCAGCGAGCGAATGCCGCTGCACGCTTCCACGACGGAAAGCCGCTCGTGCGCTAGCTCCAGGATATTGCCCTCGCGCAGGACCGGTATGCCGATCCAATTCAAAATCGTTTCGGCGCTGCCCGACGCGAAGATTTGCAGCGGCAGTGTCACGCGCGCGTAGACGATGGCAGGGATCGGGAACAGAAACAGCAACAGCAACAGCGGGAATGCAAGAATCCTGAGCGCTCGCGTGCCTCCGAGAAACAATACGCCGCCGATCAACGACTCCAGAAACGCCGTTCGCGCGATGAACACTTGCGCCGCTAGCGTTCCGAGCAGCATCTGTGCCGCGCCCAACACTGCGATCGCAAATCCCCACCAGTTCTGAACCGGTTTGACCGCCAAAAGCTCCGCGCGCCGGCGCCAGACGACATAGCCAACCACTGGCAGCACGAAGAATCCGTGCGACATGTCCGGGTCCGTGCTCCATTGCCTAGCTAAACCGGCGAGCAGGGGCGCATAGCATGCCAGTAAGAGTCCAAACGGCATTAGATCGGGCGGTACAGTATTCTTATTCATCCGGCAAGGCTAGAATGGAATAGTGGGCGTTTGCCGTTTTATCGTCTCACTCCTTTTAGCGGGGAGTGCCTGGGCGCAGGTTGCCACCGGGCAACTCGCCATCTACCCTTTGCGCGACATACGTGCGGGACAGCATGCCATTGGCAAGACTGTGTTCTCGGGTAGCAAAATCGAGGAATTCCAGGTCGAGATCCTGGGCGTGCTCCAAAACGTCGGCCCGCGGCAATCCATCATTCTGGCGCGGCTTTCAGGCGGGCCGCTCGCCCAAACCGGCGTCATGCAAGGCATGAGCGGCAGTCCGGTCTACATCAATGGGCGCCTGGTTGGCGCGGTGGCTCTGGCGTTCAATTTCTCCAAAGAGCCGATCGCGGGAATCCGGCCCATCGAAGAGATGCTGGCCGTTGGCGATGCGCCCGCGCAGCCTGGCCCGCGCAAATTAGCCTCTAACGCCGTTTCCAACGCTGACTCCTTCGCGTCCAAGCTAATCGACATTGCAACGCCGGTATCCTTCAGCGGATTCACTGCGGGAACATTGGAACAATTCGCGCCGCAGCTCAAGAAACTCGGGCTGGAGCCGCGCCAGGGCGTATCCAGCGGCGGTAAACTCCCCTCGAAGATGGGCGCGCCGGCGTCCTTGCGACCCGGCGACATGATCGCCGTGGAGCTGCTCTCGGGTGACATGAGCATCGGCGCTGAAGGCACCGTCACAGCCGTCGATGGCAAGGCCGTCTACGCGTTCGGGCATCAATTCATGTCGGTGGGAAATACCGAACTGCCCTTCGCCCGCGCTGAAGTGCTGACGCTGCTGCCGAATTTATCTTCGTCCTTTAAGATCTCGTCGCCGTTAGAGTGGATGGGCTCCATCACCGAGGATCGCAGCACCAGCATCTATGGCGAGCTGGGCCGCAAGGCCAATACTGTTCCTCTCGAGATCACGGTGAAAGATGGCAGGCGCGCACCGCTGTCGTATCACATGCAGATGATTCAAGATCGCGTCCTGTCGCCATACGTCGTGCAGACCGCGGTCTATTCGGCGATGGATGCCACAGAGCGCACGCTCGGGCTCGCCAGCTATTCGCTGCGCGGCGGAGTGGAATTCGTGCAAGGCGTTCCGCCGCTGAAGCTCGACAACACGTACGCCGGCGACTTCAACGTACCGCTGCAGGCGTCCACTGGCGTTGCATCCCCGCTGGCATCGATTTTGGGCGCCGGTTTCGACGCCCTGAAGATCAAGAGCATCAAGCTCGAAATCGAAGCCTCCGAGCATAAGCGGCTGCTGCAGGTGGATCAGGTGACTGCTTCGCCGAAGCAAGTCCACCCGGGCGATTCCATCGAGCTGAGTGTCACGTTTACCGGCGAAAATGGCCTGGAAACCCAGAAAAGCGTCCACTATCGCGTGCCCGTGGGCGCGCCGGCCGGCATCTTGAGCTTCACCGTCTCCGACGGCTCTATGACGAACGCGCTGGATCAACAGATGGCTCCATCGGTACCGAAGAGCCCCACGCAGTTGGTCTCGTTCCTGAACAACCTCCACCCCAACACCAACGCATATGTGCGCGTGTGGCGCACCGATCCGGCTTTCGAAGTGCAAGGTCAGGATCTGCCGGATCCACCGCCTTCGGTTGGTTTGATCCTGGCCAAAGCGCAAGCGGCTCAGGGCGCGTGGTTGCCGCGAGGCTCGAAGGTCGACGAACTGCAGATCGAAACCGGCGATGTCGTGGTCACAGGATCGAAGACCGCGCAGGTGGAAGTAAAAGAATGAAGAAGTTTTGCACGGCGGCATTAGCATTTGCCGCGATGGCCGTATCACTTGGCGCTGCGACAACGGCCACCTGGGAGATGAACACCTACCAGGATTTTCTGAGAGGGCGCTTCGAAGGCCTCTCGCTCGATCATGACGGCCGCCTGACCGTGGCGCCGAAATTGGAAACCATTTTCTCATCGGGCCAGCCCACCATTTGGAGCATCGCGCGCGCACCGGATGGTTCCATTTACGCCGGTACCGGCCATCGCGGACGCGTATATCAAATCACGACGTCCGGAAAAAGTAACTTGGTCTGGACCTCCGATCAGCCCGAGATTTTCGCCGTCGCGGTGGATTCCAGCGGCGTGGTCTACGCTGCCACCTCGCCCGACGGCAAGGTCTATCGCATTGAGAAGGGCAAGGCCACCGAGTTCTTCGCCCCGCAAGCGAAGTACATTTGGGCGCTGGCGTTCGCCAAAGACGGGACGCTATTTGTTGGCGCCGGCAATCCCGGCAACATCTATCGCGTCGACAAGACCGGCAAAGCCGAAACGTATTACGAAACGGGCCAATCCCACGTTACGGCGCTGGCCTTGGACACCAGCGGTAATGTGTTGGCCGGCACCGAGCCGAACGGCATTCTCTACCGGATCAGTGCCAAGGACAAAGCCTTCGTACTTTACAATGCGAACCTTCCGGAGATTCGCTCCATCATCCCCATGCCGGACGGCGCTATCTACGCGTCGGCTCTCGGAGGCTCCATTGCGAATCGCAGCATGCCGCTCAGCACCTCGCTGAGTTCTACATTCAGCGCCACGGTAACCGCGCCCGGCACATCCATCACTGTGACCGACGCGGGGGAGCCGCAAGCCGACACGGAGATCAAGCCCAAGGTGAACGCTCCCACCGCCGCCGCCCCGCCCCCCTTGCAAGCGGTTGGAGCCAACGCGAGCCCGATCGCTGAAATCCCCGGCGTCGACAAATCCGCCATTTACAAAATCAATGCCGACGACACTGTCGAGACTTTGTGGACCTCCAAGGAAGAAAACGTTTACAGCATGGCCGCCGAGGCCAACGGATCGCTGTATTTCGCCACTGACGGCCAGGGCCGGCTTTATAAGTTAGGCCCGGATCGCAAAGCGACGTTGATGGTGGAGACCAATGAAGGCGAAGCGACGCGCTTGCTGGAGGCTCCCGGCGGACTGGTGGCCGCCACCGGCGACATGGGAAAGCTGTTCCGCATGGCAGACGGCGAGGGTTCGAGCGGAAGCTATGAATCGCCCGTGCACGACTCGGGTTCGGTAGCGCGCTGGGGGCGGATTACCTGGCGCAGCAGTTCCGGCGGGAAAGTGCAAATCGCCACGCGCACCGGCAACTCCGCGCGCGCGGACAAAACCTGGAGCGATTGGTCGGAGCCTCTCACCGATCCGAAAGATTCGCTCATCCGCAGTCCTAACGCCCGGTTCATCCAATGGCGCGCGAGCTTGGATGGTCCTGGCGCAGCCATCGAGAACGTGAATATCGCCTACTTGCCGCAGAACAATCCGCCGGTCGTCCGCAGCATCACCGTCACGATGCAGCCGAACAGCGGAGCGGCCCTGAAATCGGCGGCAAGCTCCACGTCCGTGGCCTACAGCGTCACAGTCACCGATACCGGCGAAACCTCCACGCCCGCCGGCACGCCGACCCAGACCCTTTCGCATGGCTCCGGATCGCAAATCCAAGTCACCTGGCAAGCCGACGACCCGGATGGCGATCGTTTGCTCTATTCGCTGTATTTTCGGGGCGAGGACGAAAAAGAGTGGAAGCTGCTGCGAGCCAACATTCCCGAGAATTCGCTGCTGCTGGACGGCGACGTTCTCGCGGATGGCCGCTACTATTTCCGCGTGATTGCTTCCGATCAGCCGTCCAACGCCGCCAGCGTAGCACGCACCAACGAACTGATCAGTTCCCCGGTGTTGATCGATAACACGCCCCCGGTGATCAGCTTGAGTGCACCGCGCCGCAACAATGAGCATGTTGACGTGGACGCCGATGTGGCTGACCAAACCTCGCCGTTGCGCCGCTGCGAATATTCTCTGGATGCCGGGCCATGGACTCCGGTGGAAGCAGCCGACGGCGTTACGGATGGCCCGCGCGAGCAGTTCCACATCGCGATCGACCACTTGCGCCCAGGCGAACACCTGCTGGTGGTTCGAGCGTATGACACGGCCAATAATGCCGGCCTCGCCAAAGTCGTGATCCCCTAATTCATGCCCATCTATCAAGTCGTCGTACTTGCCGTCGTGCAAGCCTTCACCGAATTTTTGCCGGTTAGCAGCACGGCCCACCTGGTCCTGGTCCCTTGGCTCTTCGGATGGAAAGATCCGGGGCTCACCTTCGACGTCGCACTCCACGCCGGCACGCTGGTCGCGCTCCTGATCTATTTCTTCAAGGACTGGGTGCAGATCATCGGGCAGGGAATCGGATTCAACTGGGGCCACGATCCTCAGCTCCGCCAAAATCCGGGACTGCTGTGGCTCCTTGCCATAGCCTCCGTGCCGATTGGCATCGTGGGCTACCTGTTCGATAAACAGGCCGACACCACCTGGCGCCAGCCTTACCTGATCGGCGCAATGCTCGTGCTGGTCGGCATTGTGCTTTGGATCGCCGACCGCCGCCGCATCGGCGACAAATCCATGGCCAAAGTGAGTTGGGGCGATGGCATTGTGATCGGCATCGCGCAAGCCTTTGCGGTTATCCCCGGCGTATCGCGCAGCGGCTCAACCATGAGCGCCGGGCTGTTCCGCGACTTGAACCGCGAGACCGCGGCCCGCTTTTCGTTCCTGCTCTCCACGCCGGCCATCGGCGCGGCGGTTCTAAAGAAGGCCTGGGATATCCACAAAGAAGGCGGCGTTCCGCACGACATGCGGGTGCCCATGGCGCTGGGCATTGTTGTGAGCGGTCTTCTGGGCGCGGTGGTCATCGCTTTCTTCCTGCGCTATCTGCGCCGCAGCAGCTTGATGCCGTTCGTGTACTATCGCATCGTTTTTGGCATAATAGTAATCGCTCTAGCTGCATTTTTCCGCTTCACTGCGGGATGAGAATTTTAGGACCGACACGCTTCCACAGATTGAACGAAGCCGGCGGATTAGTGTTTCTATTCACCGGACTCTTCCTGATCCTCTGCCTGATCTCTTACCATCCGCAGGATCCCTCCTGGAATTCGGTGACCGGCGCGGCACACGCCCATAACCTCATCGGCCTGGCCGGATCGTACACCGCGGATCTGTGCTTCCAATTACTCGGCCTCAGCGCCTTCAGCATGCCGCTACTGTTGTGGATATTGGCTTGGAGATGGATCCGGTCCGACGCTATCCCCGCCGCTACCGTCAAGGTCGTCGGCGCCGTTGTGCTCTTCCTCAGCGTTTCCACCGCGCTTTCCCTCCGGCCTTTCTGGCGGCCCTGGAACGGCGCGTTTTCAGCGGGCGGCGTCATCGGTATGTTGATCGCCGATTCGCTGCAATCATCGCTGAACTTCATGGGCACGGTCCTGCTCACTGGCATTTGCCTGATCCTATCGCTGTACTTGATCTCCAAGTTCTCCATGGCGGTTGCCGCCAAATGGCTGGCTGGGCCGCTAAGTCTTCTGGGCAGAATTTATGAACGTTGGGCAGCTTGGCACGCCCAAAGAATGGCCGCCGCGCGCGCACGCGCCGAACAACGCGCCGAACAGAGAGCGGCACAGAGAGTCGCCCAGCAAGCCGCGCCGGAACCCGCGCGTGAACCAGAAGTCCCGGAAGTTCACAAATTCCAACCGGAGCCGGTGGAAGTAGCTGCCGCGGTGGAAGAGCCGGCCATCCAACATGAAATTCCCATACACGCTCTGGAATATGAGCCGCTGCAGTTCTTATCGCGCCCTCCGTGGGAAGAACCAAAACCGGAAGCGCCGGCGCCCGAGCCTGTACGCAAACGCGAGTCCAAGAAGCCCGCGCCCGAAGTGACAGAGCATCCCGCCTACCGGGTCCCATCCACCGAATTGCTGAACGAAGTTCCACCGCGGAATCCGTTCGATTCGTTGGAGCTCAAGGAGATCGCGGCGCGCATTAAGTCTAAGTTTGAAGAGTTCAATGTGCACGGCACCGTGGTGCAAATCAACCCCGGCCCGGTGGTGACCACGTTTGAATTCAAACCTGAGGCCGGCGTGAAGTACAGCCGCATCACGACGCTGACTGAAGATCTGTGCCTCGGCCTGCAGGCCGAATCGATCCTGATCGAGCGCATCCCCGGCAAACCCACGGTTGGCATCGAGGTTCCGAATACTCGCCGCGAAGTGATCAGCCTGCGCCAGATCCTGGAGTCCGAAGAGTTCGTCGACTCCCACTCGCGCCTCACCATATGCCTGGGGAAAGACATCAGCGGGCGCATCAAAGTCGCGGCGCTGGAATCCATGCCCCACCTTTTAATCGCCGGCTCCACCGGCGCGGGAAAAAGCGTGATGCTCAATTCCATGATCATGTCGATTCTCTATAAGTCGACGCCAGACGAAGTACGCATGATTTTGGTGGACCCCAAGCGCCTGGAAATGGGGCTTTACGAGGGCATTCCGCACCTGCTGACGCCGGTGATCACCGATCCCAAGAAGGCCACGAACGCGCTTCGCAACGCAGTGCTCGAAATGGAGCGGCGGCTAAAACTGCTGGCCGGACAGGGCGTCCGCAACATCGATCAGTTCAACAAAAAGGTACGGCAACTGGCCAGCGAGCCACGCAGCCTGTTCGACGAAGATCAGTTGCAGTCAGAGGATCTGCAGCCGCTTCCTTTCATCTTGATCGTGATCGATGAGTTGGCCGATCTCATGATGCTGGAGCGCGGCAACGTGGAAGAAGCGGTGGCTCGCCTCGCGCAGATGGCGCGCGCCGTGGGCATGCACCTGGTGCTCGCAACGCAGCGGCCCAGCGTGGACGTGATCACCGGGTTGATCAAAGCGAATTTTCCGTCGCGCATCAGCTTTCGCGTGGCCACGCGCGTGGACTCGCGCACGGTGCTGGACGTGATGGGCGCCGAGCATCTGCTGGGCAAAGGCGACATGCTGTTTCTGCCGCCGGGGTCATCGCGTCTCACCCGCGTTCACGGCGCGTTTGTGACCGAGGCCGAGATCAATCAAGTGGTCGAGTTCTGGAAAGCCAGGCGCGTCCCGACTACGATCAGACGTTCCTGCAAGCGCCTCCCACCGAGGAAGATGATGCGGAAGCAGCCGAATTTGACGGCGGCGACGATCCCGCCTATCAAGACGCAGTCCGCGTAGTGCTCGAGATGGGCAAAGCATCGACATCTACGCTGCAGCGCCGCCTGCGGTTGGGCTACGGCCGGGCTGCGCGCATCCTCGACATGATGCAACACGAGGGCATCATCGGGCCACCTGATGGCAGCAAGCCGCGCGAAGTGTTGAAGCGCCCCGACTGGTTGGAAGAGGTCGAAAAGCAGCTGCGATAACCGCACGGACGACCGCGGTCAGTTCGCCGGGTACGCCTGTGTCACAGCCACCGATACAGGATCTTTCGGCATCACGATCCATGCCACGATGTAGGCGACCAACCCAAACGACGGCAGAGGACATAGCGTCAGCACCACCCAGAGCACTCGCACCAGGGTCACGTCCATGCCGAGATAGCGCGCGAATCCGGCGCAAACACCGGCGATTTTCGCTTCGTGCATCGGCCGGCTGAGTGGTTGAACCGGTCTTGGGGCGGATGCGCCCCGTCCCGTCGCCGCGGCGCAATTAAAGCAGAACTTGTCCTGTTCTCGGAGCTCGGTACCGCACTTGGTGCAAAACATAAACGGCCTCTAATCTATGCTACGCGTCTGAGCGAGGGCTTGTTCCGCGCGAAATTTTCCCCAGGATCATTGGCTTACGGGCTCCCGTCGCCGGCGGAAGGTTGCCCGCCCGCCGGTGGAACGTTTCATAGGCTAGCACAGCGAACAGGATCGCTTCCTTCGTATCCACGCCGATTCCGAATTCAGCCGAAGTCGTGACCCTCGCGCGCACCAGTGCTCCGATGCGTTCCATCAAGTATCCGTTATGCGCGCCGCCGCCTGAAACAATTACCTCTCGCGTGTCGGGATAGCGGCTGACCGCAAGCGCAATGGTCCGAGCGGTCAGTTCCGTGGCGGTCGCAATGTCGATGCGAATCGCACGAACAAATTCAGTGCCATATTGCTCGCGCCCGCACGCCTTCGGCGGAGCACGCTGATAGTACGAATCGGCCAGCAATCTTTCCAGCAGCGCGGTGTTCACTTCACCCGCGCGTGCCCGCTCGCCGTCGCGATCGAATGGGGGCGCCACAGCATCCATCAGCATGTTCCCGGGACCCGTGTCGAACGCGATGACATCTTCGGGTTTTGCATTGGCTGGAATCACGGTGATGTTCGCGATGCCGCCGATGTTGAGCGCGATTCGGGACAATTCCGGATGACGAAAGAGCTTGTAATCCAGAAACGGCGCCAGTGGTGCGCCCTTGCCGCCGGCCGCCATATCGCTGGGACGAAAATCGGCGATGGTCTCGATGCCTGTGCGCTCTGCGATCACCGCAGCCTCGCCGATCTGCATCGTACTTGCCACTTTGCGGCCAAGAAACTCAACCGACTCGCCTTCGTGAAAAATTGTTTGCCCGTGCGATCCAATTAACTCGATGGTATCGAGCGGCACACCGGTGCTCCCGAGCGCCTCGGCGAACAGTTCACCGAGCAAGAAGTTCAACCGCGCGATCGTCGCTGTGTGTGTCACGGAGTTCGAGACTGACAAAATTGCCTCGCGAACGTCCGCCGGATACGGCACTGTAGCGGTGGCCACCACTCGTAAACGCTCGTCAATATCCACTACGGCGACATCGATGCCATCCACGGACGTCCCGCTGATAAGGCCCGCGACCCTCATATGCCAAGCCGCCCTAACGCTTAAGCTCCCGCTGTAGCTCGTTCAGCAATTGCAGCGCATCGATCGGCCTCAGTTCATCCACGTTCAGATTGCGGATGCGCTCGGCGATCTGATAATTCACCGGCTCGAACAATTGGATCTGCGTCCCCCCCGACGGCCGCGGCGTCAGCTCTTCGGTGACCGCAATCTCCGATCGCTCGTGCAGCGCCAGAATTTCCCGCGCGCGCTCGACCACCGATACCGGCAGTCCCGCCAGCCGCGCTACTTCGATACCGTAGCTGCGATCAGCCCGTCCCGGTTCTACTTTGCGCAGAAAGATTACCTGATCGCCGGCTTCCTTCACGGACACGTGCAGGTTTACCACGCCCGGCAACTGATCGGCGAGCTCCGTTAGCTCGTGGTAGTGCGTCGCGAACAGCGTGCGCGCGCGGATGCGTTGATGAATGTGCTCGACCACGGACCAAGCCAGCGCCAGTCCGTCATAGGTCGATGTGCCGCGCCCGATTTCATCCAACACCACCAGACTGCGCGAGGTCGCGGTGTTCAAGATCACCGCGGTCTCGGTCATCTCCACCATAAAGGTGGAACGACCACGCGCCAGATTGTCGGCCGCGCCGATACGCGTGAACACACGATCTACGATGCTTAGCGCCGCCGAATCCGCCGGCACGAACGACCCCATTTGCGCGAGAATCACGATGGCCGCTGCCTGCCGCAGATAAGTCGACTTACCCCCCATGTTCGGGCCGGTGATTACCGCGATAAATTGTGACTTGGTATCGAAATACAGATCGTTCGGAATGAAGCGCAGCGCTTCCCGCTCGGCCAGCTTCTCGATCACAGGATGGCGGCCCGCGACGATACGAATTTCGCCGGAATCGGTGAAACTCGGCCGCACGTACCGATTTTCCGCAGCCACTTGTGCCAATGCGCACGTGACGTCCAGTTCCGCGATGGCCGCCGCCGTCTGCCTTATACGCGCCGCATGCTCGGCTGCGAACAGCCGCAGCTCCTGGAAAATCTCGCGCTCCAGCGTCAGCATTTTGTCTTCGGCGTCCAGAATCTTGCTTTCTAATTCCTTCAGCTCGGGCGTGGTGAAGCGCTCCGCATTCACCAGCGTCTGCTTGCGCTCGTAATCGGAAGGCGCCAGGTGCATGTTCGCCTTGGAGATCTCCAGGTAATATCCAAAGACATTATTGAACCGCACCTTCAACGACTGAATGCCCGTCCTCGCGCGCTCGCGCAGCTCGATTTGAGCGATGTACTGGCGGCTATTGCGGCTGAGATCGCGCAGCTCATCGAGACCGGCATGATAACCGGTACGAATCGTCCCGCCGTCGGCGAGATTGACCGGCGGCTCCTCGGCAATCGCCGTGAGTATACGATCGCGGACTTCGGGAATTTCGTCCAGATCCGCGGCGATTGCGCGCCAACGTGCCGCATCAAATGCCCCGGCATATTCCTTCAGCTTCGGGACCAGCGCGAGCGATCGCCCCAGCGCCAGCAACTCGCGCGGCCCCGCCGTGCCCAGCGTCAATTTCGCCAGCAGCCTTTCGAGGTCCAATACATTCGCTAGCAGTTTGCGCGTTTCCGCCCGCGAGATGGTGGCCTGCAGCGCCGCCTGCACCGCATTCAGACGCGCTTCGATTTCGTCGAGCTGCAAACACGGCCGTAGCAACCGCGCGCGCAACATTCGCCCGCCCATGCCGGTCGACGTCTGATCCAGCACGTGAATCAGCGTGGACTCGCGGGTTTCACCGGCGAACAGCGGCTCCAGCAGTTCCAGGTTCCGGACCGTAACCGCATCCAGAATCATCGACTCCGAACGGTCATAGAACGCCGGCCTATCCAGATGATCGAGCGCCGATTTCTGCGTATCCCGCAAGTAATGCAGAATCGCGCCAGCGGCTGAAACCGCCAGCGGCTTCTCGCCCAGGCCGCAGCCGTCCAACGTCAACAAGCGAAAATGTTCGCGTAGCGCGCGGTCGCCATAGTCCAGGCTGAAGATCCAGTCCTCGAGCGTGGTTCGGAATCCCCGCAAATCCGCTACCGTTTCCGCCGCCAGCACTTCACGGACATTCAAGTTCTCGAGCGCGGCGTTGACTTCCAGCAGGTCCAACTCCGTCGCCCGAAACTCGCCCGTGGAAATGTCGACATGCGCCAGTCCCGCATGCGTTCCATTGCGGCACACCGCAGCGAGGTAGTTGTTCTCGTGCGAACGCAGCAGCGACGGTTCCATCGCTGTTCCCGGCGTTACCACGCGTGTCACCTCGCGCTTTACCAGCTTCTTGCCCGGTCCAGCCTCCTCCATCTGATCGCAGACAGCGACCCGATAGCCTTTCTGGATGAGCCGAGCCAAATACCCGTCGGCTGCATGATACGGCACGCCGCACATCGGTATGGGCTGGCCTTTTTCCTTATTGCGCGCAGTCAGCGTGATTTCAAGCTCGCGCGCGGCGGTGATGGCGTCTTCATAAAACAGCTCGTAGAAGTCGCCTAGCCGGAACATCAGCAGGGCATTCGGTACTTGTGTTTTTATCGAGTGATATTGGCGCATCAGCGGCGTGGACGCCGCGTCACCCGCTTCAGGCATACAAGCCGCGGGTCTGCAAAGCCGAGGCGACGCGATCGATCGCCAGCATATACGCAGCCAGCCGGTTGTGTACCTTGTGCTTTTCAGCGTAGCTCACAACGTCTCGAAAGCTGTTCACCATGATCTCTTCCAGGCGTCCGTTCACCAGTTGTTCATTCCAGAAGAACCCTTGCCGGTCCTGCACCCATTCGAAATAGGAGACCGTGACGCCGCCGGCATTTGCCAGGATATCCGGGATCACAAAGATCTTCTTTTCGGCCAGAATCGCGTCCGCTTCCGAAGTGGTGGGCCCATTGGCGCCTTCGCAAATGATTTTGGCTTTGATCCGGTCCGCGTTGGCGGTGGTGATGACGTTCTCTTTCGCGGCGGGCAACAGCACGTCGCAATCCAAGAAAAATGCCGAGTCTCGATCGATATCTTCGCCGCCCGCAAATCCAGTGATGGAACCGGTCTCGTTGCGATGCTGCATCAATGCTTCAATATCGAGCCCCTCCGGATTGTAAACGGCGCCGTCATATTCGACGATGCAAATGATCTTGAATCCCGATCGGGCCATCAGCTTCGCCGACATGCCGCCTACATTGCCGAATCCCTGGATGACAACGCGCGTTTCCGAAGGATCCATGCCGAAATGCCGCAGCGCTTGCATGGTGACGATCATGCAGCCGCGCCCGGTTGCTTCCGTACGTCCTTTCGATCCGCCGAGCGCTAAGGGTTTTCCCGTCACCACCGCCGTGACCGTTTGGCGTTTGTGCATCGAATATGTGTCCATCACCCACGCCATGGTTTGCGGATTCGTGTTCATGTCCGGCGCCGGCACGTCGCGCTCCGGACCGATGATGTCCATGATCTCGGAAGTGTACCGGCGCGTGATGCGCTCCAGCTCTCCGGGTGAAAGCAGATCCGGATCGCAAATCACACCGCCCTTGCCTCCGCCGAACGGGATATTCACCACCGCGCACTTCCATGTCATCCACGCCGCCAGCGCGCGCACTTCATCCAGCGTGACGTCTGGCGCGAAGCGGATTCCGCCCTTGGAGGGACCGCGTACGATGGAGTGCTGCACTCGATACCCGGTGAAAACTTCGTAGCGTCCGTCGTCCAGCATTACGGGAACGCTGACCTTCAACTCCAGCGCCGCCGACCGGAGAATTTTCCGCAGGCCTTCGTCCAGGCCCAGCAACTCAGCGGCTTCGTCGAACCGCGCCTCAGCGGAAACCCACGGATTAGTTTCCTTTTCCGACGATGGAATCGCTTCCAGGATCATTCGAACAGCCTCCAGCTACATTGTAGCTTCGCTAAACTGAAACATGGTGGCACGCTTTCTCGCCGCATTTCTCGTTTTCGCCTGCGCGCCGGGGTTCGCCCAGACGACCGAACCAGCCGTGGGCACGTTTCTTGTCGCTAGCCGGGACCTGGGCGATCCTAACTTCGCCAAGACCGTCATCCTGGTGGTGCATTACAAGCAGGATCAGGGCGCCGTAGGCTTAGTAGTGAACCGCGCTACTGATGTTCCCATATCGCGCGTGTTCCAGGATCTCAAAGAAGCCAAGAGCCGCATGGACCCGGTCTACGTCGGCGGTCCCGTGGAATTGAATACTGTGATGGCCTTGCTGAAAACTGGCACCAAGCCAGAAAACTCCACGCGCGTGTTCAATGACGTCTACCTCATCAGCAACAAGGATCTATTGAAAGCCACGTTGGCTTCGGGCGCCGAGGCTAGCGTGTTTCACGCCTATGTTGGATATGCGGGCTGGGGCACGGGGCAACTGGAACACGAAATGGAGCTAGGCGCCTGGCACGTCATGCCCGCCGATGCGGCTACCGTCTTTCACTCCGATCCCGATTCGGTTTGGCCGCGCCTGATCCGCAGAACCGAAACCCAAGTGGCTTTCATTCCTTGTATTCCTCGTCTCCCTCGTATTCCTTCTTTTACTTGTACGCCGCCACTCCGGTAACCCGCTCCCCAATCACCAGCGCGTGGATGTGATCCGTGCCTTCGTAGGTCTTCACCGTTTCCAGATTGCACATGTGCCGCATGATCGGATATTCGTCGATGATGCCGTTGGCGCCCAGCAGATCGCGGCTCAGGCGCGCGCATTCCAGCGCCATCGCGACGTTGTTTCGCTTCAGCATCGAGATGTGCGCCGGGTCGATCTTGCCCTGATCTTTCACGCGCCCGGCCTGGATCGCCAGCAGTTGGGCCTTGGTGATCTCAGTGATCATCCATGCCAGCTTCTCCTGCACCAGTTGGTGGCTGGCTATAGGCCGGTTATCGAATTGCTTTCGATCGATGGAGTATTGCCGCGCGGTCTCGTAGCAATCCATCGCCGCGCCCAGCACGCCCCAGCCGATCCCGTACCGCGCTTGCGAGAGACAACTCAAAGGAGCCTTCAGACCCTTGGCCCCAGGCAGCATCGCGGACGCGGGCACCCGGCAATCCGACAGCGCCAGGCTGGATGTCACCGACGCCCGCATCGAGAGTTTGCCGTGAATATCGGACGTGGTGAATCCTGGCGTGCCCTTCTCCACCAGGAATCCGCGAATGCCGTCCTCGGCGCGCGCCCAAACAATCGCGACATCGGCCACCGAGCCATTGGTGATCCAGGTTTTCTCGCCATTCAGAACCCAATGATCGCCATCCTGCTTCGCGCGCGTCTGCATGCCCGCGGGATTCGATCCGAAGCCCGGCTCAGTGAGTCCAAAACAGCCGATCGCATCCCCCGACTGCATCTTGGGAAGCCAGCGATCCTTCTGCTCGGCCGATCCATAAGTAAAGATCGGGTACATCACCAGCGCGCCCTGCACCGACACAAAGCTGCGCAGTCCCGAATCGCCGCGCTCGATCTCCTGCATGATCAGCCCGTATTCGACATTGCTCAGGCCCGCGCAGCCGTAGCCTTCCAGATTCGCGCCCAGGAATCCAAGCCGGCCGATTTCCGGGATCAGCTCTTTTGGGAAACGCCCGTCGCGATAGCAATCGCGGATGATCGGGATCACGCGATCCTCCACGAACTGCCGCGTGGTTTGGCGCACCAATAGTTCTTGTTCAGAGAATAGTGAGTCGATCAGGAGGTAATCGACGCCGGGGAAGCGAGCCATGGCGATGTCGCCCGCCTAAACGTCCAAATTCCGCACGTCCAGCGCGTTCTCTTCGATAAACTTCCGCCGGCTCTCCACGTCCTCGCCCATCAGCGTGGAAAAAATGGTCTCGGTCTCCGCCAGATCGTGCAAATCCACTTTCAGCAGCGTGCGCGTTTCGGCGTTCATCGTGGTGGCCCACAGTTGCTCGGCATTCATTTCGCCCAGACCCTTGTAGCGCTGGATCGAAACCTCGCGCATGCCTTCGCTCTTCACGTAATCCAGCAGCTCGCGCCAGCCCGGCCGCGTCTCGGCGTCGGCTTTTCCTTCCTTCAGCACCTTGAACGGAGGTCGATTGAACTTCGATACCTGGCGCGCGATGGCCCGCATGCGCCGGTACTCGGGCTGCGATACCAAGTCGATCGTGATGCCGCGCTCCGCGTTCATCGGATCGGTGTAAATCACCTTCCACGCCTCGTGTTCTTCTTCGCGTTCGATCCGAGCCGCCACCTTGGCTGCAGTCAATGCCGCCACCACGGGCTCCAGATGAGCCTTCTCTTGGAAATCCGCCTTGGTGTCCAGCTTGTAATCGATGTTGGCCAGCACCTCCACCACGCGCGCGTCGCGCATGCGCCGCTCAATGCGGCGGAACATCTGCTGAAGCTCATCGAGCGAAATCAGGAACGAACGCAGCTCCGCGCCTTCCAGCTTGGTGCCGTCGGCCGCCTCTACCGTCAGGTTTTCCGTCGCGCGCCGCAGGATCTCGCGCGTGAACTCCTTATCGTCCTTGATGTACTTCTGCGTCTTGCCCTTCTTGATCAAGTACAGCGGTGGCTGCGCGATGAACACGTGCCCGCGTTTGATTAGCTCTTGCATGTGCCGGAAGAAGAACGTCAGCAGCAACGTGCGAATGTGCGAGCCGTCCACGTCCGCGTCGGTCATGATGATCACTTTGTGATACCGAAGCTTGGCGGCGTCAAAATCCGTCAGCCCGATTCCAGTGCCGATGGCCGTAATCATGGAGCGGATTTCCTCGTGCCCCAGCATCTTGTCGTAGCGCGCTTTCTCCACATTCAGGATTTTGCCCTTGAGCGGCAGGATCGCCTGATAGCGCCGGTCCCGGCCCGACTTCGCAGTACCGCCGGCCGATTCGCCCTCCACCAGGAACAGCTCGCAACGCTCCGGATCTTTTTCCTGACAATCCGACAGCTTGCCCGGCAGCCCTCCGGAATCCATGGCGCCTTTTCGACGGGTTAAATCTCGAGCTTTTCGGGCCGCCTCCCGCGCGCGCGATGCATCAATCGCCTTGGAGACAATCTTCCGCATCACGGCCGGATTCTTGTCGAAGTACTCGCCCAGTTTTTCGTTGATCAACTGGACCACGTAGCCTTGAATGTCGCTGTTCAGCTTGCCCTTGGTCTGCCCTTCAAACTGTGGCTGCGGCAGCTTTACGCTTACGACAGCGGTCAACCCTTCGCGCACGTCGTCGCCCGTGAGGTTCTCTTTTACGTCTTTGAATAGCCCGGCCTGTTGCCCATAGGCGTTGATGGTTCGCGTCAGAGCGCTGCGAAAGCCACTCAGGTGCGAGCCGCCGTCCACGGTGTTGATGTTGTTCGCGAAACTGAAAATGCTTTCGGAATATCCGTCGTTGTACTGCAGCGCCACTTCCATGGTCAGCACGCCGCCGTTCGGGAGTTCGCGCTCGCCTTCGATGTAGATGGGCTTTTCGTGCAGCGCTGCCTTGCCCTTATTCAGATGCTTGATGAACTCGGCTATTCCGCCGCTATAGAGGAACTCGTGCTGCTTCACCGGGTCCACGCGTTCATCGGTCAGCGTGATAGTGAGGCCTTTGTTGAGGAACGCCAATTCGCGCAGCCGTTGTGCCAGGGTGTCGTAGCTGAACTCAGCAGGCGGGTCCATGATCGTCACGTCCGGCTTGAACGTGATCTTAGTTCCGGTTTTCTTGGCCTTTCCAGTCTGCGTCAGAGGCCCTTTAGGAGCGCCCTTTTCGTAGTCCTGTTCCCAAGTAAATTTGTCGTTCCAGATCTCCAGATGCAGAGTCTCAGAGAGCGCGTTCACGCAGCTCACGCCCACGCCGTGCAAACCGCCCGACACTTTGTAGCTCTTCGAATCGAACTTTCCGCCGGCGTGCAAGCGGGTCATGACCACTTCGGCCGCGGATACTCCCTCGTCGGGCATGATGCCGGTTGGAATCCCGCGGCCATTGTCCTGTACGGTAATCGAATTATCGATGAGTATGGTTACTTCAATGCGATCGCAGTATCCGGCCAGCGCTTCGTCCACCGAATTGTCCACCACCTCGTAGACCAAATGATGCAGACCGTTTTCGCCCGTGGAGCCGATGTACATCGCCGGGCGCAACCGCACGGCTTCCAGGCCTTCCAGGACCTTGATGCTACTGGAATCGTAAACTTCCATCGGAGTTACTTCTTTTGTTGCCATGTGTAAAAATCAATCCTCTTTGCTGCTCAACGTTGCTACGCCTGCCCCGATCTTCAGATGCGCATGGGCATCACGACGTAGCGATACTTGTAGCCCGGGTCGCCATCCGCCACCGGACCCGGCCGCAATTCGCCCGCGCTGTTCGGATCCTTGAAGTGAAACGTGACTTTCTCTTCGCTCGATGCGCGCAGAAAATCCAACAGGTAGCTGGCGTTGAAGCCAATCTCCACTGGAGTTCCGTCATAGTCGGCCGGCAGGCTGTCTTCGCTCTCGCCGGTTTCCGACAGTGACGAATGAATATGCAGCTCGCCTTCTTGAACCCGCAACCGGACAGCTCGAGAGCGCTCGTCAGAAAACTGCGAGACGCGCTCGATGGACTTGCGCAGCTCCTCGCGGTCCAGCGCGACAAAATGCGGATGATCCTTGGGAAGCACGCGCTCGAAATCCGGAAAGTTCCCAGTCAGCTTCCGGCTCAGCAACAGCCGCTGGCCAAATTGAAAGAACAGATGGTTCTCGTCACCCGAAAACGAGAGCGTAGCGTCGGCGCTCGAGTCCTGTCCGAGCTTCAGAATCTCGCCCATTGCCTTACGTGGCAAGAGCGCTCGAAACGTGCTGGTGACGCCGGGCAATTCCACCGGATGCTCCACCATCGCCAGGCGATGCCCGTCGGTTGCGACCATCGAGAGCCCATTGCTTTTCAACAAGAGCAAAGATCCGTTCAACGTGAATCTCGACTCCTCCATCGAAATGGCGAAAATCGTTCGCGCGATCATCGATGCCAGCACGCCCACTGGAATCTGAGCCAGCACATCCGGCATGTGCGGCAGTTCGGGAAAACTCTCGCGCGACATTCCAGCAATGCGCGTCCGCGAACGCCCGCACACCAGGCTTGCCCATTGATTGTCCTGGAGCTTCACTTCCAGATCGGCGTCCGGCAGCAACCGCACATAATCCAGCAGCCGCTTGGCGGGAATTGTCCCGGCGCCCTGCTTTTTCACTCGAGCGGGACAAGACGACCGGATCCCCAACTCCAGATCCGTCGCCGTTAAATTGATCCGGTCACCGGTCGCTTCCACCAGCACGTTCGAAAGTATCGGTATGGTCGTCTTCTTCTCTACCACACCCTGCGAAAAGTTCAGTTCCCTTACCAAATCCGACTTGCTGACTGTGAACTCCATGGTTTCCTCGGTGGTCTTCCTTGCTCAGTCCTCGTGCCAAATGCCAGCTTTTTGAGTAGCTCTATGACTCTGTCTAGAGAGTCATCAATTTAGAACCGTATTCGTAGGGTCTGTTGAAATGTTGATTTCTCTCTAAATTATACAAAATTCAGAAACTTCCCGCCACTGGAAGTTGTGGATTCCGAGGTCGGAAACAGCGCAAGATCTGTCGCCTCCGGCCTTCTTCCACGTGCTTCACAGGTCCAATCCATCACTCGTTGTGGAAAACAAGACTAACCCTAATGGATTGAATCGACTAGCGTGTGGATGAGACTGTTCAAATCTTGGTCCCGCTGGCGCAACTGGTCGATCTTGTTAATGGAGTGCAACACGGTGGTGTGATGTTTCCCGCCAAATGCCCGCCCGATCTCGGGCAGCGAAGCCGAAGTCAGCTCTTTGGCAAGATACATCGCGATCTGCCGCGGCCGTACGATCTTTTGTTCGTTGGTCTTCTGCTTCAGTTGGGATGACTGTAGCGAGAACTTGTCCCCCACCGCTTTGACGATCGATTCGATAGTGATCCTGCGCTCCCCGCCGGCCGTCAAGTGTTTCAAAACCTGCTGGGCCATGGTCAACGATATCGGCGACCCGGTCACGGATGAATACGCCACCAGCTTTACCAGCGCTCCCTCCAACTCACGAACATTCGACTTCGTTTTTGTCGCAATGAAAATGCGAACTTCCTCTGGCAGCGTGATCCCTTCGGCCTCCGCCTTCTTGTCGAGAATCGCCATCTTGGTTTCCAGATCGGGCGGCTGCACGTCCACCATCAAGCCCCATTCAAAGCGCGATCGTAGCCGCTCCACCAGTCCCGGCGTGTTCTTGGGCGGCGTGTCGCTCGAAATTACGATCTGCTTTTCATGCTCGAATAGCTCATTGAAGGTGTGAAAAAATTCTTCCATGGTCCGTTCCTTGCCGGCCAGAATTTGGATGTCGTCTACTAGCAATGCATCGGCCGAGCGGTAGTGCCGCTGGAAGAGCTGCATCCGGTCATTCTTGATGCAGGTGATCATCTCGTTCATGAAGCGTTCGCTGGACGTGTAGATAATCCGCATGCTGGCGTGTTGATCCGCTAGCGATTTTCCGATGGCATGCATCAAGTGCGTCTTTCCCATCCCCACTCCGCCGTAAATGAACAGCGGATTGTAGGAGCGCGATGGATTCGTCACTACCGCCCGCGCGGCCGCATGGGCAAACTGGTTGCACGAGCCCACTACAAAGCTGTCGAACGTGAACCTCGGGTTCAGAATGATGGACGGTGAGAATACGATTTCATTCTTGTCGTCGAAGCCTCTGCCGCCGGTGGTTTGCACCGATCCCTGAATCTCATACACGATCTCCCGCAGCGACAAACTCAGGTCGCGAACCGCCGACCAGATCTCGGCTGAATACTCCTGCTGAATCCAATCGCGTGTGGCTGTGTCTGGAACCGCTACCCACAATCGATCGCCCTCGCTCTTGAGGAAAACCGATCTTGAAAGCCAGTTGTTAAAGGCATCCGTGCTAATCTTGCTCGAAATTTGATTCTTAATCCGATCCCACGTATTCATTCTTCGTCGCAATCCGCGCAGTTTTTGCACAAGTTTTCCACAGATTGTGGAAAAGCTATAATTCAAGTTGTTTCGATTCTGTTTGAGAACCGCTCGACTATCACCGTGTCGAACGCTCCTCTTGGAAACCGTCTTCTTTTTCCCTTAAGGACAAGCCAGTCTAGCACACCCAACCTCAGCCTGTGACTATTTTTTCTAGCTGTTATTTCAATGAGTTAGCCGAAACATATGTCTTCCAAATGTTGGGAATATCCCGTCGAGGCAAGTGTGAACGTTTCGTAAACTCTAGTTTGCCGGAGGGTTCTCTCGAAGGCAACATGGTCGTATGCAGCGTTTGACACACTCGCACGCGGCGCGCGACAATTAAGGTCGTTTGCGGGAGTAACTCAGCTGGTAGAGTGCGACCTTGCCAAGGTCGATGTCGCCGGTTCGAATCCGGTCTCCCGCTCCATCCCCCCCTCGTCCGACCCGGGAACATCGTCCGGCCGTTTTGCGTACCCTGTTGTTGAGGAGAGACTCATGCTGGGCTTTATTCTGTGGTGCATTCTATTCATCTTGTGCTGGCCCCTGGCATTGCTGGCCCTATTCCTCTATCCGATCGTCTGGCTGATTCTGCTTCCCTTCCGCATCATCGGGATCGCCGTCGGCGGCGTTTTGGAATTGGTTTGGTCGATCATCACTCTTCCCGCGCGCGTGATTCGCCGAGTTGCCTAGCGGCGCCTACTCGTCGACGTAGATCCTTTTCACCCGCGCGTGAATCCCGCACAATACGCTGTAGGAGATCGTTCCAGCAATACGCGCCATCTGTTGCGCGTCCACCGATATATCGCCTTCTGAACCGAGCAGTGTTACCGGGTCGCCTGGTTCGAGCGGCGGGCAGTGCGTGATGTCGATCGTGGTTACATCCATCGACACGGCGCCGATGATGGGCGCCCAGTGACCCCTCGCGATCACCCGGCCTTTGTTGGATAGCCGGTGCGGAATGCCGTCGGCGTAGCCGGCCGCCAGCACCGCGATGCGAGCCGGGTGAGTTGTCCGATGAATGCCGCCATAGCCAACCAACGCACCGGCAGGCAGGTCCTTCACCGTCAGCACGGAGGTTTTCCAGGCGAGCGCCGGGCGAACCTCCAGCAGACACGGAGGCGCCGGGCCCTTGGCGATCTGTGAAATGTAACCGTACACCGCGTGGCCTGGCCGCACCATGCGTTGCCATGCGCCCCGCCGTCCATACGCAACCGGCGTGCTGCTGGATGAGTGCAGGATGGGCGGATGCACGCCCCCGCGCGCCAGTTCCGAGCAGATCGCCTCAAACGTGCGCAACTGTTCGTCGGTTTGCGTGCTCGCGTAGTTGGCGGACGACGCGAAATGTGTCATCAGGCCTTCCAAACGTGCGTGTTTGGCTGCGCTGACGGCTTCCAAGATCTCCCCAGCGGAGGCTCGAGTTCCCAGCCGGCCCATGCCGCTATCGATTTTCAGGTGATAATCGCGCGGCTCCCCGCCGGACCCGGCCGACAACCGGTCCCACTCTGCGATATCTGGGAGCGAATGAAGTACCGGCGTCAGGTTATATTCCAGCAGACCCGCGCGCTCGGCCGGCAGAAAATCGGCCATCACCAGAATGCGCATCGTAATGCCCCGGTCCCGCAGGATGGCGCCTTCCTCCACGTTGCTCACCGCCAGCCATCTGGCGCCGGCGGCCGCGAGCGCGCGGGAGACTTCCACCGCTCCGTGCCGATAAGCATCGGCTTTTACCACCGGCATCACTTCCACGTCGGGGCCCACTACCTGACAGACCGCGCGAAAGTTCTCGGCAATTTGTTTGAGGGATATCTCTACCCATGATCGATACGCGAACGGCCCCATGCTTCCATGGTAAGTCCCACGCCAGTGAAGTCCCACGAGTGTCACGCCCCGCTATGCGTTAGTTCGATTTCCGGAATATCCTTCGCGGGCTCCGTAAGCGGATGTTTTGCGCGCAGCAGTTCTTCGAGCGCCTCGACGGACATGGGCCGATGCAGGAAGAAACCCTGGTTGACGTCGCAGCCTAGTGTGTTGAGCAACGCTAGTTGCTGCGCCGTTTCCACCCCTTCCGCTACCACCTGGAGTCCCAAATTGTGGGCCAGCGCGATAATTCCGCGTACTAGCGTGGTGCACCCCGCGGCTCCTGGCTGGAGATCCTTGATGAAGGAGCGATCGATCTTGACGCAGTCCACCGGAAGACTCTGAAGATGGCTGAGTGACGAGTAGCCGGTGCCGAAATCGTCGATCGCAAACCGCACGCCCACTTGCCGCAAAAGCTCGATCTGCTCGACAACCCCGGCCAGGTTGTCCATGAGCGCTGTTTCCGTGATCTCCAGCTCCAGGCGTCTGGGAGGCAGCCCGCACTCGTGCAATATGTGTTCCACGAGCGCGGCGAATTTTCCGTCCGCGAATTGCAGAGCAGATACATTCACGGCGATGCGAGGCACGTTGTATCCCAGTTGGAGCCACCGTGCGGCGTGCCGGCAGGCGGTTTGAGTCACCCACTCCCCAATGGACGGTATGAGTCCGATTTCTTCCGCGATCGGAATAAACTCCGCTGGCGATACTTGGCCAGCCTCGGGATTGTTCCATCGCAACAACGCTTCCACGCCGTCCAGGCGGCCGTTCCGGTCGAGAAGCGGCTGATATTCGATATGCAGCTCGTTGTGTTCCAGTGCCGTCTTCAGCTCCCGCTCGAGCAGCGCCCGGCGCTGCATGGAGTCGCTCAGAGCCGAGCGGAACATCCGAAACGTGCCACCACCCTCTCGCTTGGCGCTATACATCGCCATGTCCGCGTTGCGTAGCAGCGTGATCGGATCTTCGCCATGCTCGGGGAACATGCTGATGCCGAGGCTGGCGGTGACGGCAATTTGGTTTGTCGCGAGCTGGAACGGAAGTGTAAGCGCCAAGAGGATGGTCGCCGCCACACGCTCGGCATCGTCAGGCTCCGCAAGCTCCGGCGCCAGAACCGTGAATTCGTCGCCGCCCACCCGCGCCACCGAATCGCTTTGCCGCAGACAGTTTTGCAGGCGCCGCGCCACTTCGCAAAGCACCTCGTCGCCCACTCGATGCCCTAGCGTGTCGTTGATCTGTTTGTATTTGTCCAGATCGATCCAGATCACCGCCGCCTTCTTGCCGTGGCGCTGGGCCGCCCGAGTGGCCTGCTGCACTCGATCTTGAAAGAGCAGCCGGTTCGGCAAGCCGGTGAGCGTGTCGTGCTGTGCCTGAAACGCCAGCCTCTCATAGAGCAGGGAATTCTCGATCGCCACCTCGGCCAGTTGCGCCATTTGATCCAGCATGGCGTGCCACGCGATCCCGAGCCCGGCCGGCGCGAACATTTGCAGCATTCCAATCCGCTCCCCCGAAGCTTCGCGCAGCTCTTTCGCCGGGCTCGCCTCATAACCGAATGTCGCGGCCAAGCCCCGGCTAGGAGCCGGATGCAGGTTCAGCGCTTCCGACAGTTCGCGGGGTAAATTGGCGGCCACCTGAAAATGCGCTTCGCCCGCGCTCCCCGTCCACACCGCCGCTCCGGCTTCCAAGTGGCTGCGCGACGCCAGCGCAACGATTCTTTCCAGCGTCCGCGACAGCGCCTCGCGCGTGCTCACCATCTCCAGAATCGAGGCGCGCTCCCCCGCGATCTCTCGCGCCGCATCCAGAGCCGCATTGGTCGCATGCAGCGATTCCAGCGCTCGCCGCCGCGAACGGTTCGCCTTAATCAGCAGCCCGAGAATCAGCAGCGTGGAGAGAACAAACGCCGCCAGTCCAACGATGCTGCGCAGCAACGTCGCGTTCACCCGCAGCGAGTCGGTCTTGGCGCGAACTCCGAGCCTGGACTTGAGCGCGTGCAAGCTTGCGAGCGCCGCCGCGAACGCGGGCTGTCCGCGCTCGGATTCCACCCGCAAAGCGTCCCTCGAGCGTCCCTCCAGAATCAGAGCCATGATCTCGTCGCGCGCCTGGTCGTATTTGGTCCACGTGCGCTCGAAGTTTTCCACGTCGGTGGAGATCTCCGGGACACCCAGCGCTCGCAGCCGGTGGAGTGCCTGGTCCACGCGCTGGCTCGCTTGGCGCGCTGCCACTACATATGGCAGTTGGTCGTTGGGATCTGTTACGGCCAGAGCATAAAGAAACGCCCGCCGGCTTTCCTGTGTTTCAAACTCCAGGTCGCTTTCCATCTGCGAGCCGGCTGTATCCACTCGATACAAGTCCCGCGTGCTGATCACCGCCTGGTTCAGCCCTCGCGTTCCGAGAAACGATCCCAGAATCGCGCTCAGAACGATCCCGGCCACGAACACTCTTCGGAACCAGAGGCTCATTTCAGCCGGTAGCCTTCTTCGCCCGGTAACTTGCCATCAATCCGCACCACCCGGACTGCACTGCAAGCCGGCGACGCCAGCGACCCCGCCTCCACAATCGCGATAGCCAATGGCACGTTGAACACAAACTGGCAAGCCGCCACATCGCTGTTCAGGACTTTGATGGAAACGGGCGCTTCACCGCGGTACTCGATGTTTTGCAAACTCCGCTTGTACCCCCCGGGCGTCGTGTTCAGCAGGCGCCCCATTAAGTAGCGGAACGGCGCCGACCCCTCGTCCCGCTCCACCAACACCACTCCTGAGCTATTGGGCCATTGACGGCTCCCGCCTTCAAACATCGACGAGCAAATCGTGAAACTGCAGATTGTGCGTCGGATTGGACGGATGCACCACCGCCGCGAAGACCAGCGCAGGCTCGGCCGCGTAATCGAGCGTGGGGGTCACCAGCAGTGCCGTGATCAATGGAAGTATCCGCCCCATAGATCAAAAAGTGAATGCCAACTGCACCGCCCCGGTGATGTAGCTGGGCCGCAGATAATCCGTCTCCCGGCCTACTTCGAACTTCACCGCGACACTCTCGGTCAAATCGTCCCGAACGCCGCCGGTATACACGGTTTTCCAGGGTTCGTACGCGCGGGATATCGCTGTGTTGATCGCCCCGATTCCATACGCGTTGAGATATTCCACGCGGCCGTAGGGCTTCCAGGACGACCCGACCCGGTACGCAATCTGGCTATAGAATCCCAAACCCGTTCCCGATCCTAACGATCCATCGCTCAGTTCAATCCTCATCCCTTCGTTCAGGAATTCCACCCGCCCTCTCACATACACGAAATGAATCATCCACACCGAACGGTTCAGCGTGGAAGCTGGCCGCAGGCGAGAACAGGTCGTGATAGGCGGAAAATCCGATCTCCAGCCCTGGAACACCCGACGGCTGGGAATACATTGCCAGATTGGTCGCGCGGTTGAACGACGATTCCAGACCAAGCCCCGCTGTATTGCCATAGTTCCTGGAACTTCCCGCTTCCAGCACGTAGTGCAGATTCAGGCTCCCGGACGGTACTCTTCCGTTTACGCTGACTCCCACCGCGTGCAGCGGCAGGAACCCTCCCTGGTCTTCGAAGGTAAACATCTTCGGACGGCTGATGGCGGTTTGCAGCCACGCGCCGCGCAGATACGCGGTGCTGTAATATCCGAGGGCGGTCCGATAGGAGCCGATATCCACGTTGAAGAAATCGTTTCCCCGATACTGCAAAAGCAGCCGTTCCACGTTGACTGGAACCGAGGCCACCAGCTGCTGATCGTCGGTTTCGAAGACCAATTCCATCAGCGCCTTCCAATGCGTCGACAGCCGCTCGGTGGCGAACAGATCGACTTCTCCCAGCTCGAATTTCTTGGTGTTTCCATCCACGTTTCTCTGAAAATCCGCATCGGCGTAGCCATGGAAATTGAACCGGCTGGCGTTGTCGGGCTGGGTGGAAGGGTCCGGCTGCGTGGCGTCATGCACTCGCAGGCGGCTCCTGCGCGATGGCGATTGCTGAGGGCGCCGGCTGCGGAGCGCGCGCCTGTTCCAGCGCCGCCACCTGCCGCTCCAGAGCTTCCACCCGCTCCAGCAGCTTTTGGATCACTTGATCCTTCTCGTCGCCCAGGCTCTGCGGCCACGGCAACGCCGCCCGCCGCCAGGAACACCCCCAGCAGGAGTGTGAACGCGCAAGCCAGGCGAAGGCCCATACTGGCCTCTTCGGACAAGGTCCGTGAAGTCTGAGCCCTACTGCTTATTTCCGCCCAGAAGGCCGGTCAGCAGGGCTTCATATTGGTCCGTCACGGCTTCCCATCCGTATCGCTCGGCCACTCGCTCGACCGCCCTCCGGCCCCATTCCGAGCGCTCCCCGGCACTCATTCCCAGCACCTCACCGAGCTTCTGCTCCAGATTGTCGACCTCAAACGCGATCCCCGCGCCCCCCGCCACCTCGGCGTTCTCCGGCGTATTCAGGTACAACACCAGCGCCCCGCGCCCCATCGCCTCGATCAGCGCCGGATGCGTGCCGCCCACCTCGGTCGCATGGATGTACGCCAGGCAGTTGCGACAGCAGCTCGTGATATCCGGCGCCATAAATCGCTCCCGGCATCACCACCCGTGGATCTTCGCGTGGCGCGCACCTTCTGGATGTACTCCTCGGCGTACGGCGCGTCGCCCACCAGCGCCAGCTTGCACCGTCCCGGTCACCTTCTCGAACGCTTCCCTCACCGCCAGCGCATTGTTCTCCGGCTCCATCCGGCTGACGTACAGAAAATAGCGGCCCGCGTCCAGGCCGAGCTGGCTCAAAACGCCATTCGCCGCCACCTTGCCGGTCTCGGCCCCGTAAGGAATAAACTCGGTGTGCTTCCCGTAGCGCTCCAGATAATATTGCGGCGATACTCCGCGCGTCGGTCACCACCACGCTCGGGCAAAACGTCGCCAGCCACTCCGAAATCGCGATACCAGGCCTTCGCCACGCTGATTCCACTTCTTGCGTTTGCGCTCCAGCCCGTCCACGTTCAGCGCGGTTGGAACGCCCGCCAGCCGCGGCAGCGCGGTGAAGATCGCATTCGCGCCGTTGCAATACAGCGCCACGTCCGGCCGGTGCAAGATCAGATGCAGGGTGGAAAAGAAACGTGTGGACGATGGTGTCGAAGTACTTATGGCGCCAGGTCGGCAGATACACCAGGAACACGCCCCGATACTCGGCTCGGAGTGGCGCTCGCGGCAATACACCGTAACCGCATGTCCGCGCGCGGCCAGACGAGTGGAAAGCTCTTCGGCGAACGTCTCAAACCCGCCATAGCGTGCCGGAATCCCGCGGGTGCCGAGAATCGCGATGCGCGCGCTTGCTTACTCAAGTCCTTATCAGCCCGGATTAACACGGATAAACTCAGATTTCAGAATCCGTGTTCATCTGTATTATCTGTGGCTGAATGACCACGAATCAGCCTCGTGCCGCCTTGGAACGCGCCAAGGACGGGCCGACGGTTTGCTCTTGGCCGGCGCGCTCACCGGATGATAGCTGAACCAATGCGCGATGTACTCGTCATCCACCCGCTTGCGGCTCATGATCTCGCGCCGCTTGGCCATCACCCGCTTCCAGTTCCTGGCGATGTACCAGAACGCCTTCAGCGAACTTTGCTCGCGCACCAGGCAACAGGAAATCACCACCAGGTCGCGCCCCGTGATGGAGAGCCAGTTCCTGCGATACAGATCGCCCGTGATGTTCTTCATGCGCATCAGGAAGCGGTTCTTCACCGAGTGCATATTGATCGCCGATGGCAGCGCCCGCCGGTTGCCCGGCAACACGTTGCGCACATGATAGCCGCGCGCGTGCGGCGTGTAGATGCAGCGCCAGCCCAGCAGTTGCGCCCGCCAGGCCACGTCGGCGTCCTCGCGGTACACGAAAAAATCGGGATCGAAAAACTCCTCGTCCACCGCAATATCCTCGATCATCGTGCGCCGGTACAAGCGCCGCCGCCGCCGTGGCGCCGAAAACAAATTCGTGGTTCAGATAGTGCCCGTTGTCTATTTCCTGGCTGCCGCGGTCCAAATGGCGCAGCATCGGCGTGAAATAGATCCCGGTGGAATCCACCAGCGGCTTATCCGGCAAATCGAAAGTCGCCCGGATAGTTAGTAACTTCCCGCATACCGTGCCGATCTTTGGATCGATCTGCCCCGCGTCCGCCAGCGCCTGGATGAAGTTCGGCAGCAGCAGAACGTCCGGATTTAAGGTAAGCACCCATTCGCCCGGTGCTGATCGAGATGGCCTGATTCTGCGCCGCCGCAAATCCGATGTTTTCATCGTTGTAGACCACCCGGCAGCGATCCACGAACTGCTCCAGGATGTCCACCGTCCCGTCCGTCGACGCGTTATCGATGACGATAATTTCCTGTGTTGGGATAACGCTGCGCTAAAACCGATTCCAGGCACCGTTTAATAAATCGACCGCTGTTAAATGTGACGATTGTGACTGAAACCCGATCGTTACAGGACATGAATGGGTCGTGTCTCTATTCTTTTGTATTTTTACAACTGTTCGCTGCTGCTGTGTTGCTTTGCTGCAATTGCTCAAAAGGCTTGGTTCCTCGACACGGCCAGAGATTAGACTACGTCCCGCGAGCAGACTTATCTTTCCATATACCCCAATTGGCCTGAAACTGCGCCGCCGCACGATCTCAACGGCCGTTCGAAACATGGAACCGAGCATCACTGCCGCAGTCACCCGGCGGTATCCGCGGGTGAAAGTGCTTCGAGGCGTACTTTAGAAGGCTAACATACCAATAGACCTCGCGGCAGTGACCACTCCAGCCCTGCAATGCTGTGGCCACCCTGATGCCGCGCCGTAACTTCCGGCACATAGCGTATTTTAACGCCCAAATCGCTCGCCCGCTTACAGAAATCCACGTCTTCAAACCAGAGCGGATGAAACTGTGTGTCAAAACCGCCCAGCCTCTGCCACACTTCCCGGCGAAACATCAGAAAAGCTCCCGGCGGTTGCTCGGCTTCGCCCGCGTTTATCCAGATCCAAATCCAGACAGCGATATCGCCGATTCACAGGATTGGAACGAAAAACGCGATTGATCCCCAGCACTTCCCACGCCAACGTAAGCGGCGTTGGAAACCGTCGCAGCGTGAAGCCTCGCTGGACGTGGCCTCGCTTCGTCCACCAGTTTCCCCGCCGCTAAACCGGTTCCAGCCTGGCCGCAAGCCTGCTCCAGTTCGTCCACCGGCGATGTCAATTCGGCGTCCGGATTCAGCAGCAGGATCAACTCGGTGCCCAGCGCCGCCACGCCTTGATTCACCGCGCCTGCGAAACCACGGTTATCCGCATTGGCTATCAGAACAACCGAACCTCGCCCGCGCACCAACTCCGGCGTGCCGTCCCCGGACGCATTGTCGATAACCACCACCGGTAAGTCGCCGCAGGAATCCAGGCATCGTTCGATCACTTCCGCCGAATTGTAAGTGACCACTACAACGCCGGTGCGATTCATGTCAGGGCAAAATACAATCGCCAGTACAGATCGAAACCCGTCAAGCTCTGCAACTCGCGGATTTCCCGCTCGCTTTTTTCGACGATGGCAGGAAATTCGATGATGGAAGGAAGATGGACGCAGTGCTTTCCCGCGCGCCGCCCGGAAAGCCGCGCACTCCTTCGATCTTGCCCGCCAGGTAGCTTAGAAAAGCTCCGTGGCGCAGAGCGACAAATCCCCATAAGATTTGAGCGACGAAGACGCACCAGCCATAGCGTTTGATCCAATCCGGCGGATAGTGTTTCGCCACCAGAAGTAATTGATTTCGCGCCAACATCCGCACCGTTTCCCGGTGCCACCGCCCCAGCGTCGCGCTGCCGGCGTGATATGCGACTGCTTCCGGCACATACAACCCACTTAGGCCCAACTCAGCGCAACGCAGGCCGAAATCTACGTCCTCCAAGTAACTTTCGAACCGCTCATCCAGTAACCCCACTCGCTGGAATAAGTCACTACGAAAAACAGCTGCCGTAAACGGCGGTAATTGGATGCTTCTTGGGTGGTTCCAAAGCTCGGAGTCGAGCCGGCCATGGCCGCATCTCCACGGACAACCGCCCCGGCACAATGCGTCAAAGGTCCCGTCGATCCGCTCGTGAGCGCCGGCGTCCAGCAACTTACCCGTCGCAAACCACGCATCGCCTACTTTCGCCATTACCTGCGCAAGCCAGTCCGGCTCCAGAGTAACGTCGTTATTCAATACCGCGATCCATTCCTCAGCGTCTATTTCCCGAATCCCCCGATTCACCGCCGCCGCGAAGCCCGCGTTCGCCCCCAGCGCGATGACTTCGGCTCCGGCGCTCCTGGCCACTGCCGCCGAATCGTCGGTCGACCCGTTGTCCACCACGATCATTCGCTCGATCGGATAGGTTTGTCGTCCCAGATCCTCGAGCACGCGCGCCAATAACGACGAGCGGTTCCAGGTGGGAATTACCACAGCCACGCGAGTCACCGGGCACGGCCCGCCGAAAATCGTTTCTTCACCAGGAAGTAAAGGTTATAAAAGCCGTCGCGCCACGGATTTAGCTTGATCTCGCCCAACCGCGACGAATACAGGATCGAGATTTCCGCGAACCGTATGCGCGGGCTCTTCAGCGCTTCGATCTTGATCTCCTCGGAAAACGCCATACCGTCAGATTCCAGACAAATGTCGTCCAGGATGGAGCGCCGGAAAACCCACATACCCGATTGCGAATCGCGCACCCAGCGGAAATACAGCAGCGACATCGCCAGCGATAAAATCCAGTTGCCCAGCCGGTGCTTCATGCTCATCGCGCTCGATCGCGCACCGGAAAGCGCGACGCATTTAAGAAATCGACATCAAGATGCAGCAGCGCTTCCAAGAGATAAGAGATGGCATCCGGCGGATAGCTGTGATCGCCGTCCAGAGTAATGATGATGTCGCCCGTCGCCGACGCAAAACCGCGCTTGTAGCTCCGTCCGTACCCGCGCACCGGCTCGCGGATCACTTCCGCGCCAAAGGATCGCGCCACCTCCGACGTCCGGTCCGTCGATCCGTTGTCCACGACAATCACCTGGTCTACGAATTCCGGCATGCGGCGTAATACCCCAGCGATCCCTTGCTCCTCGTTCAGACAGGGGGTGATAACCGTGATCCGTTGCGACTTGTACACTGTTGGCTTGTAAATTTACAATGAACGGCTGCGCTGGCGCTGGTACCATATTCTCATGAAGTTGTTTTGTGCTTGGATTGTCCTAGCCGCTGCTGCCTTTTCGAGCGTGAATCCTCAGCTCCGCGATGTGAAGCGCGTTTACATCCTGGCCATGAGCGCCAACTTGGATCAATTCCTGGCCAGCCAGCTTGCCAAGGCCGGCGTCTTTGAAGTGGTCACGGACCCCAAGAAAGCCGACGCCATTATCACCGATCGCGTGGGTGAGTCGTTTGAGAGTAAGTTCGACCTTCTGTATCCTCCACCCACTCCGCCGAAAGAAACCAAGTCTGCTGATTCAACCACCGATTCCCCAAAGAGCGATGGCCCCAAATCCGCCCGGGAGCTCAATAGCGACAAACTGGCGGGAGTGGATCTCACCGGCGGCGGCCGCCCGCCCACCATGGGTCACGGCAAGGGCAACATCTTCATCGTCAGCCGCAGCAACCGCACGGTGGTTTGGTCGATCTACGAGCCCCCCAAGAACAATACCTCGCGCGAATTGACCAAAACCGCCGAGCGAGTAGTGAAACACCTGCAGGAAGACTTGACCGAAAAGAAACCCGCCGCCGCCGAATAAGCTGATTGTGGCGCACGCGCTACGCGTAAACGAACGGCCGTTCTTCCATACTCCTCCAGAAGTACACCAGGATAATCAGACTCGCGATCGCCGCGTACGCGCACCACAGGGAAGTGAACGCGTATCGCTTGAACTCCATTACAACCAGGAGAATGACGAGGTTTGCGGCGCCGAATATTACCATCATCCTGATTTTCGAGAAAAACAGCGAACCGCACGTGGCAATCACGTATAGCACCGCAACCGCCGTATTGTTCGTGGCTTGATTGATGTACACGATACTATCGCCCTTGACGTACAACTCAAGCGGGTACGCCGTCAGCGCCCACAATATGTAAAGCGTCGTTGCCCCGCCGATCACAAGGAACGGAAGCATACGCTTTCGGCTCGGCGCGTCAGCCTCAAACAGGAACACGCTGAGCGGCAGCAGGAAAGGGAGCAGCCCCTGCGCATACAGCATGAACGCCGCGCCCATATCGTGGGCCACCGCGGGCGATAGAATGCCATCCAACCCCAGCCAGACGAATCCCTCGATGAACTGATGAACGGCGAACAACACGGGCAGCGACGCGAAGAGCAGTTCACGCCGGTGTTTCACCTTCGTCAATGTGACGACACCGATGGCTGCCAAACCCGCGCTTCCAACAAAATTCGCTGTCGCTGAAAAACACACTGTTCACCTCCTTGTCTTATCGGCGTTCATCTGTGTCCATCTGTGGCCGAAAAGGTTTCACGCTTTTCCCGCACCACCTCACGATAGCTCTCCACCAATCGCTCCGTCAGCACCCGCATATCTCGCGTCGCTACCACCCGCTCGCGCGCCCGGCATGCCAAATCCCGGGCTTTCTCGCAATCGTCAAAAAGCTCCACGATCTTTTGCGCAAATTCCAACGGATCAGCGGCCAGCGAGCAAATCTCCCCGTCATTGTCCGTCAACCCCTCGGCGCCCAACGGCGTCGAAACCACTGGAATGCCTGCGGCAAATGCCTCCAGCAACTTCACCCGCATTCCCGAACCGCTGAGGATCGGGCACACGAACACCGCATAGCGCCCCAATGGCTCACGCACGTCTTCCACAAATCCTCTCAGCTCGATATTCTCGGGCAGGTGCGGCAGTGAATGCGCCGGAGGTGGCTCTGAGCCCACAATGATCAGCCGGGCATTCTTCTTGCGCTCGAGCACCGCCGGCAGCACCATCCGCGTGAACCAATTGAGCCCTTCCTGATTCGGAAGATGGCGAAAGCTCCCGAGGAACAGCATCGTTTCCGGCTCGCGGCCCGCAGCGCGAAATTCGTACCGCGACATCGCGATTCCCGCGCGATTGTCGTCAATCCGGCCGCGCAGCTGGGGCAAGAACGACAGCAGATAATCGCCATTGTCCGGACTGCACACCTGCACGCGATCGAACCTCGGCAACATCCGCAATTCATACCGCAGCGCGCGCAAATATTCGTAGGACGCCTTGGCCGTGTCCATCAGCCCGCGCATGCTCGCCACGCCCCGCGCGATCGATTGAAAATAGATGTCGTGCTCGAACAGCACGCACGCGAGCTGCCGGTAATTCCCGCCATATTGGCTGAGCGTCGTGTATTCGAGCTGCACTACGTCGATCTCGCGCAGATACATCTCCCGATGCAGCCGCCACTCGAATTCCTGGCTCGCGAACTCGCGCACCGCATGCGGCAGAATCGAACCGAATTGCTTCTCCTTGCCCTCCGTTCGCACCAGATACTCAACCGACGCAACCTTTCGCTCCAGCTCCTCGTGCGGCTCTCGCTGCCAGGCATAATCGAGCAGGACGAGCAGATGCAGATCGCACAGCCGCGACAATTCAAGTGCCGTCTGGTACATGAAGACGCCGCCGCCATGCACCGGCGGACAAATCGGATATGGTGAAACGAACAGCACGCTCAGCTTTTCTGCACCGTAGGTTTCTGAACCGCGCGCGTGAGCAAGCGGCCCCAGCGGCACAAATCGATCTCGAAAATATCCGCCCAACGGCCGCCGAAAAGCCTCCGTGTCATCGATGACGGCCAATCCGCGCGCGCGGGCCCGTGATTGCATTGCCCCCGGCAATTGGCGGAACGCTCGCCACAATCCAGCGAAATTTGCGCGCTCCAGCGAATCGCCGAACAACACCGTCACGAACGCGCCCGCATAAGCAAAGAAGAAGTGCGATCCCAGGCGTCGCCACTCATGGATGTTCTTCCAGCAGAACAACGCGAAATTCTTTTTCAGCACCAGATCGATTTGGGCCGCAGTGAATCGCTTTCCGATCGTCCCGCGATGCTCGTGATACACCACGCTGCGCGGCTGATAGAGCACTTTCCAGCCCCGCTTCCAGGCCAGGTATCCGACGTCCGTGTCTTCCATATAGAACGGAGCCAATAATTCGTCGAATCCGCCCAGCTCCAGAAACTTTCGCCGGTCAAACGCGCACGAACCGCCGCCGCCATAGGCGCACGGATAGGGAACCTGGATCGCCGGATCGTCGCGATGCCGCACTCGTAACGCCCCGTTTTCCCACCAGGATTGCGTGAGGCCGGTCTCCTCGCGCAACTTGTCGGGATCACTGAAAAAGATCTGGCACGCCACGGAGAAAATTGTGTCATCGGTGAAGGCTTCCAGCAGTGGCGCGAGAAAGTCGCGCTCAACGCGCATGTCGCTATTCAGCAGCACTACGATATCGTTCCTGGCCGCGCGAAACCCGGCGTTCGAGCCACCGCCAAAGCCCAGGTTGCGATCGAGAGCCAAAACGCGGACCGAAGGGAAGCGCTCGCGCAGGAATTCCGCGCTGCCGTCTTCCGATCCGTTATCGACGACAATGATTTCGTTGTCTGGGTTGCCGGTTAGCGCTTCGATAATGGATGGGATGTACTTTTCGAGAAGATCCCGTCCGTTCCAGTTCGGAATGACAACGCTCGCGGAGGTGTTGTTCGGCCGCTGCTCAGGCGCAAGTTTCTTGGTACGAAACAGCGCCGCGAAATCTACTAGCGCCAGAGCGAGCACGGCGATCGCGAGCAAGATCGGGAAAACCAGAACCAGTGGGAGCGCCTTGACGAACCGCCAGAGGATGATGAGGAACGTTTTCAAATTTCGGGCCCAAGGCCAACTTGGCGCCCCATCTTCACCCAACGCGACGCCTTGATCATTTCCAGTTGAGCGGCCAGAGTGGCCCTCTGCGATTCGGCGGTCTGCGCCCACACCGTCCGTTCGCGCACTGTCGCTTCAGCCGCGTCAAGAAGCTCGACGCAATGGGCCAGCTCCTGGCACTTCGCTTCCAAGTCCGCCGATGCCTTGCGCGCCCATTCCGTCTTCACCTGGTCCTCTTGTTCCATCCGCGCTACTTGCGCCCGATAGTCCGCGGCTAACTCCGCCGCTTCGTTTTGCAAAGCAACAATCCGCTCGCCCGCGGCTTTCAAGTCCGCATCCAAACTTTGCGCCCAGCGATTGCGATCCTCCAGCTCCTGGGTTTGCAGCCGGTGCAGTTCGAGCAACGCCTCGCGATCCGCCTTGATCTCCGCAAGCTGCTGTTGGAGCGCTTCCACGTGCAGCTCCCGCTCGCGCAAAACATTAGCGGCTTTCGGAACATAGACAAATGATTTCGGTTCGGGCAACGGGCCCGCCGAGCAAATGCCGATAAAGAAGTGCGCGTCCTCCGCGCTTCCGCCTCCGCCATCGATGCGCGCCTCCGCCGGCCAGAAACTCACGGCTGGGTGAAACGCGAACGACTCCACGCGATTTTGCAACAGCAGGCGTACATTTGAAAACACGCGCTCAAGCTCGCGCACGAATTCTCCGGCTTCAAACTCATGCTCGTGAAACGGATTCGGTCCAGTGGACGCGCGAGTCTCGGCGTAGTACCGCTTGTTCGGAGACGAGACGATCAACAGTCCTTCGCGCGTCAGCACCCGCGCGCACTCATTGAGAAACGCTCGATACTCCGTCAGATGCTCGATCACTTCGAACGCCACTACCAGATCGAACGATTCCGGCGGCGATGGGACAGCGATGCAAGACGATTCCAAAAAGCGCAGACCCGGAATCGGGTAACTGGCGCTCGCGTATTCGATTGCATCGGCGGAGATGTCTACGCCGGTCACCGCAGCGGCCGATTGCGCGAGTTCCGCCGATCCATAGCCGGTACCGCAGCCGGCATCCAGGACACGTTTGCCGTCTGCATATCTTCTCGCGAAAGCGTAGCGCGCGACGTGCTCGCTCCACAGGTCGTCGTTCACTTGGCCCGGAACCACGCGCTCTCCGGTGAATTCAACCAACGGTTGGCTCCGCTTGCGGGACTTTCTGGCTGTCCCTCAAACTGCGATTGAGTTCCACCCGGCAGGGCAAGTGAATGTGCCCGTACACTTCGCCTTCCGTTGGACTCATCTGCAGCACGATCGCGTTGTCCACCCAGTCGCAGGTCCGGTACGAGTGCAGCGTTCCATCCGCGATCGCCGGTGAAAACGAAAACGCCGATGGGTACAGCTCAGGAAGCTGGAGATGAAAATCAACGGTGTAAATATCACCCGCGGTCATCGGCGGAACATCGAATGCCTCGCGCGCCGTATTGGTTCCGGCGAAATCGAGACCGATGTGATTGCGCATCATGAATCCCACGATCGGCAGCGCGAGATCCTCCAGCGCCTTCACGCTAATGCGCACCACAATGGTCGTGGAAGGCTCCAGAATATAGACCGGCTGACCGGCAGCGTCCAGCAGCGCGATACCTAGGACTTCTGCACGTCCGTCGCCAAAACGATGATCGATGTTCGGAAGCGTATCCACGATCTCAGGCGCCTGCACTCGCTCGTGCGCCTCGCTCTGGGCCTTGCGGTGCTCCGTCCTCAGATAGACGTTGTCCTTTTCGACCATGGCCGCCATGTAGCGCGTGGTCACAACGTCGGTATCGCCGATTTCTTTGATGCGGCCGTGGTTCAGCCACATGGCGCGGTCGCCAATCGCTTTCACTTCCGCAATCGCATGCGACACGAAGAGAATCGTCACGCCCGCCGCGCGCATCTCGTGCACCTTCCGCAAGCAGCGTTGCCGAAAATAGATGTCGCCCACCGCCAGCGCTTCATCCACGAGCAGAATCTCGGGCTCCACGTGAATGGCCACCGCGAATGCCAGGCGCACCCCCATGCCGCTCGAATACGTCTTCACCGGTTGGTCGATGAACTCGCCGATCTCTGCGAATTCCTCGATCCGAGGAAACTTGGTGTCGATCTCTTTCTTCGAAAGGCCGAAAATCGCGGCGTTCAGATAAACGTTCTGGCGGCCCGTGAATTCCGGATTGAATCCGGTACCGAGTTCGAGCAGCGCCGCCACGCGGCCGCCGACAAATACATCGCCCTTCGATGGATAAAGGATACCGGCCACGATCTGCAGTAGCGTACTCTTTCCGGATCCGTTCTCGCCAACAATACAAAACGTCTCGCCGCGTTGAATCTCGAAGCTGACGTCGTCGAGTGCCGAGAAGTCGTGGTGGAACGAAACCCGATTCAGACAGGCCAGTTCTTTGAGCCGCGCGCTGGGCGAGGGGTAGATGGGATAGTTCTTTGAAACACCTCGAAACTCTACGATCGATTGCGGCACTTAATCGAATCTACCAAATTGGTTGACAGACTCGCGTGGCCCCTCCTAACCTTGAATTAGCTGCTGCCGGCGTAGCTCACTTGGTTAGAGCGACGGTCTCATAATCCGTAGGTAGCAGGTTCGAGTCCTGCCGCCGGCACCATCAATCCTTCGAGCCAGTCGAGACGATCCACTCGTAGAGGCGCTCTAGTTCTCCCTGCGAGTAATATTCGATTTCGATTTGCCCACGTTGATCCGATTTTTCGACGATTCGTACGCGCGTTCCCAGCGCTGCCTCAAGAGCGCCAATTGCAGCTTTGATGTTCGGGTCCTGCAGCGGAGTTTCCGAAGGCTCCCTGGGCTCATTCATTTTCTTGACCAAGCGCTCGACTTGTCGCACCGAGAAACCTTGCGCCGATGCTTTCTCAGCCACTTGCAGCTGCAGTTCTGGATTCGTGAGCCCGAGAATGGCGCGCGCGTGTCCCATGGAGAGGCGCCGTTCGGCAACCAGGAGTTGCACCGCTTGCGGCAGCTTCAGCAGCCGGATCAAGTTGGTGATCGTGGTGCGGTCCTTGCCTGTGCGCGCCGCGATCTCCTCGTGGCTCAAATTCATATCCGTGTGGAGCCGATCGAGGGCCTGCGCCGTCTCCATCGGGTTCAGGTCTTCGCGCTGGATATTCTCGATGAGCGCGATTTCCAGGATCCGATCGTCTGCATAATCCTGGATAATGGCCGGAACTTCGACCAATCCGGCCAGTTTAGCAGCCCTAAGGCGTCGTTCTCCGGCGATTAATTCATAGCTCGCGCCCTGCCGGCGGACCAGCAGCGGTTGTATTATCCCGTGTGTTTCTATAGAGTTAGAGAGTTCTTGGAGGTGCGCGGCATCAAAAACCGTGCGCGGCTGGAGCGGATTCGGATGAATGTCCGAAATGGCAATGGATGCAACACGTTGGCCGGTTTCCGCCGGTGGCGGCGTCGACAATCCTGCAACCGGTCTCTGTGGCAATAGCGCCGAGAGCCCTTTACCCAAGGCTTTGCGTTGCTTGTCCGGCACTGTGCTCACGAGCCAGAACCTCCTTTGCCAGTTGTATATAGCACTCTGCGCCTCGTGACCTCACGTCGTATGCGATGATCGGTTTGCCGTAACTGGGTGCTTCCGCCAGCCGAATGCTGCGGGGAATGACAGTCTCGAACACCGATTTGTCAAAGAAGCCGCGTAGGTCCAACTCCACTTGGCGGGTTAGATTGGTCCGGTCGTCATACATGGTGAGCAAAACACCTTCGATTTGGATCGTGCTTCCGAAGGACCCTCGGACTCGCTCAATTGTATCGAGGAGCTGTGAAATGCCTTCTAGAGCAAAGAATTCGCACTGAATCGGGATCAGAACGGAATCCGCGGCCACCAGAGCATTCAGCGTGAGTAAATCGAGCGCCGGCGGGCAATCAATCAGTATGAAGTGATACCGTGCCCGGACCGCTTCCAATTTCTCGCGAAGCCGAAATACGCGGTTCTCGATTTCGACCAGCTCCAGGTTTGCCGCCACCAGGTTCTTGTCGGCAGGGAGAATATCCAAGCCTTCGAATTCCGTGGTGACGATTGCGGATGAAATGTCCGCCGCACCCAGCAGGACCTGATACAGCGTAAGCCGGTCCTCCCCTTTTGTGACACCCAGGCCGGTGGTTGCGTTGCCTTGCGGATCGGAATCGATCAACAAAACCCGCAGATCGTTGGCCGCGAGGGACGCAGCTAAGTTAATTGCGGTCGTGGTTTTGCCGACGCCGCCCTTCTGATTCGCGATCGCTATGACTTTTCCCACTGTCAACGTTCCACGTGGAACGTTCCACGTGAAACACTCCCGTAAACGCAGACTTTTCGGTCTCCCCAAGGTAACCGAACTGGCTCAGACCACGCAATGCGTTCGTTGCCCCGAATCGAAGAAAAATCGTCTTCGCCGATCATTAGGCCGACATTCGAGGCTAGCCGAGGGACACTGAGAAGGACTTCGTGAGGATCCACAGCCCTGGCTACCAGCCAATCGCCGTGCGCCGAGACGCTTTCCATCCTCTGGGCTACAACCGAGAGATTCTGTAAATGCCGGCTCGACTCCCGAAGGAAAACGGTTTTCCTTTGGCTGGATTCAACGAGCGTCACTTTCCAGTCCGGTTTCAGGATGGCCATCGGAATCCCCGGAAATCCAGCACCCGAACCCGCATCTAGAACCGAGATCGTCTGGCCTGCGGCCGGAAGATGAGAGGCGAAGAAGAGGGACTCACAATAATGTCGAAGAACGGTTTCCGGACCCGGCTTTACTGTGGTCAGGTTCATTCGCTGGTTCCAGCGGATGAGCAATTCGTAGTGCCCGTAAAGCTGAACGATCTGCGATTGACTCAGCTCCGAGCCGAGCTCGGCGCCTACGAAGAGCTGGGAGAACCAGTCAGGTACGGGCGCCGAGGCTGAGGTAGACATCAAGAACCGCGACGGCTGCCGGAGTAATGCCGGGGATTCGGCCCGCCTGGCCGAGCGTCTGAGGGCGAACTCGTTCGAGCTTCTGCTTAGCTTCGGTAGAGAGCCCGGGGATATTGTTGAACTCGAAGCTCGCAGGAATGCGGCGAAGGTCCGATTCGCGCAAGCGATCGATTTGGCGCTCCTGTTGGGCGATGTACCCGGCGTACTTCGCTTCGGTCTCAACCGTTGCGATCAGGCCGTGAACGGGCTCCTCTCCCAGAGCCTGCTTGATCGAGTCAGACAACGAGCCGAGCTTGGCTTCCGGCCGGCGCAGCCATTGCAGCAGCCGCTTATCTTCGAGATGGGCTACTAGCCGCGCTTTCTGATTTTGCTTGCGCAGATAGAGCGCCCAGCGATCGTCGCGAACCAGGCCAGCCTCCCGGCCAATTGGAGTAAGCCGCTCGTCCGCATTGTCGATGCGCAAGTGTAGCCGGAACTCGGCGCGCGACGTGAACATTCGATACGGTTCATCTGCGCCCTTGCTGATCAAGTCATCGATGAGGATTCCCGTGTACCCTTGGGTTCTCCCAATGATGACAGGCTCTTGCCGACCAATCCTCCGCGTGGCATTGATTCCCGCCATCAAACCCTGGCAGCCAGCTTCTTCGTAACCCGACGTTCCGTTGATCTGGCCAGCCAGGAACAAGCCTTCGATCGACTTCACTTCCAGACTGTGCTTCAGCTCCCGCGGATCGATGGCGTCGTACTCGATCGCATAGCCGGGCCGGATCATTTCGGCGTTTTCGAGGCCCGGAATCGAGGCGATCATGGCCAACTGCACGTCGATGGGCATGCTGGTGGACATGCCATTGACGTAGACCTCATTGGTGTCGACTCCTTCAGGCTCTAGGAAGATCTGGTGCCGGTCCTTGTCCGGAAATTTCACCACCTTGTCTTCGATGGAAGGGCAGTAGCGTGGGCCGACCCCCTCGATCTGACCGCTGTAAAGCGGTGAACGGGCGATGCTATCTCTCAGAATCTTAAGCGTTTGTTCTGAAGTGTACGATATATAACATTTAATCTGCTCACGCTCGATCTTTTCCGTCAGGAACGAGAACGGGGTCGGATTGGCATCGCCACTTTGCGCTTCAAAGCGCGACCAGTCGATGGTGCGGCCGTCGAGGCGCGGGGGAGTGCCGGTCTTCAGGCGGGTCCAGGCGAGTCCGAGAGTGCGCAACTGATCGCCCAGCAGATTCGAAGGCGCTTCCCCGTTGCGGCCACAACTGTATTTCATGTTGCCTACGTGAGCGAGGCCGTTCAGAAAGGTTCCTGTGGTGACAACAACACAATCGGACGAAATTGTTCTACCGTCGCGGAGCAGAACACCGGTGGCACGCCCATTTTCCAGCGCCAATTCCGCGACTTCGGCTTGCAGGATCCGCAGATTCGGTTCGCGCTCCAGCACCTCGCGCATCTTGATGCGATATTGCTTCTTGTCGCACTGGGCGCGCGGCGACCAGACGGCCGGCCCGCGGCTGGTATTCAGCAAACGAAATTGGATACCCACCGCGTCGGTGACTTCACCCATGACGCCGCCGAGCGCATCGATTTCACGAACCAGGTGGCCCTTCGCGATACCGCCGATTGCGGGGTTGCACGACATCTGCGCGATCAGGTCGATGTTCATCGTGATCATCGCGGTGCGCAGACCCATGCGAGCGCACGCACGCGCGGCTTCGCAACCAGCATGGCCGGCGCCCACGACAACGACGTCATATCGCGAGTTCATCGCAATTTCAGTGTGGCATACTTCCTTTAACAAACATGGATTTACCGCAATGAAAATCTTGGTGGTGGGCTCGGGAGGCCGTGAACATGCGCTGTGCTGGAAGCTGGCGCAGAGTCCAAAGACGTCCGGGTTGTATGCGGCGCCTGGGAATCCGGGGATCGCACAAGTAGCGACGTGTCTTGCGACTACAGACTATCTTGCGGCGGCCGAGTCGATCGAAGCCGATCTGACGGTGGTTGGACCCGAGATACCGCTGGCGGCCGGGATCGTGGATCAATTTCGCGCGAAGGGCCTGAGGATCGTGGGGCCAACGGCTGCGGCGGCGCGCTTGGAATCCAGCAAAACATTCGCCAAGGAATTGATGCTACGGGCGGGCATTCCTACAGCGCGATTCGCCGCGGTCACGAGCGCCGATGAAGCTCGCGAGGCGCTACTCGAGTTCGATCTGCCGGTGGTGATCAAAGCCGATGGGCTTGCGGCGGGAAAAGGCGTGGTCATCGCGCACACGCACGAGGAAGCGAGTCGTGCGATCGAACACCTTGGAGCCGCCGCCGGTTTGGTGATCGAAGAATTCCTGGTCGGCGAAGAGGTCAGCTTTATTGTGTTGAGCGATGGAGTCAGCGTGCTGGCTCTAGAGCCGACGCAGGACCACAAGACTCTAAATGACAGCGATACCGGCCCGAACACCGGGGGCATGGGCGCGTACTGCGACGGGCGCATACTCGACCCATTCCGCCAAGAACTTGTGATGGCGCAGGTGATCCGGCCCGCGATCGCGCAGATGCGCTCCGAGGGCACTCCTTTCACAGGCTTTCTCTACGCCGGGCTGATGATGACCGCGCAAGGACCGAAGGTGGTGGAGTTCAACGCGCGCTTGGGTGATCCGGAGACGCAAGCGCTGATGCACCGCATGGCGTCCGACTTTGTGGATCCGCTGTTTGCGGCGGCGCACGGCGCATTGGATGAATCACCTCTAGATTGGCGGGCGGATCCTTCTGTATGCGTGGTGCTGGCGGCGGCCGGGTATCCCGGGGCGGTGCGAACGGGCGATGTAATTACGGGGCTGGACCAGGTACACGAAGCGGTGGTGTTTCATGCGGGAACAAAACTGGACGAAAATGTCTTGGTGATCTCCGGCGGCCGCGTTTTGGGCGTGACCGCGAGCGGCGCGACTCTCGACATCGCGATTCGCAACACCTATGAGGAGGTGCGCAAGATCCATTTCGACGGCATGCATTATCGCAAGGACATCGGGCAGAAGGGCCTCAAGCGCTGGTAAGATCGAGCATGAACAAACTGCGTTTTGCGGTCTTACTTCTTGTGGCCTCGCTCGGGGCCGCGCCCTTGGACGTTGCAACCCGCAAGCTCGCACACGACATTTTTCAACAGCTCATCGAAATCAATACCACCGATTCGGTTGGAAGCACTACCATCGCGGCGGATGCCATGGCCAAGCGGCTGCTCGCCGCCGGATTCACAGCCGAGGATGTGAAGGTTCTAGGTCCCAATGATCGCAAGGGCAATATGGTGGCGCGATATCGGGGGACAGGCTCCGCGAGCTTGAAGCCGATCCTGATCATCTGTCACCTGGATGTGGTGGAAGCGCGGCGCGAGGATTGGACCACCGATCCCTTTAAATTCGTCGAAAAAGACGGCTACTACTACGGCCGCGGCACTCAGGATATGAAGGAAAGCGACGCCATCCTGGTGACGACTTTCATTCGCTTCAAGCGCGAGGGATACCAGCCGGATCGGGACATTATCCTGGCGCTGACGGCCGACGAAGAGGGCGGCAAGTCGAACGGGGTCGACTGGTTATTGAAGAATCATCGAGAGCTGGTGGACGCAGCGTTCGCTTTGAATCCGGATTCGGGCGGCGTCACCACGGTGAAGGGCAAGCCGCTGAACGTCGACGTGGAGGCGAACGAGAAGCTCTACGCCGATTTCGAACTGGATGCCACGAATCCGGGCGGACACAGTTCGCTGCCGGTTCCCGACAATGCAATCTACCATGTCGCGGACGCTCTCTCGCGCCTGGAGCACGCACCGTTTCCGTTCGAATTGAACCCGATCACGCGGACCTATTTCGAGCGGCGCGCGGCGCTGGAATCCGGCCAAACGGCCGCCGATATGAAAGCGATTCTGCGGACGCCGCCGGATGCGGAAGCGTTTGCGCGGCTCTCGAAGGACGCTCGATTCAATTCGCTGATGCGCACCACTTGCGTGGCTACCCGTTTGAGCGCCGGACATGCAAACAACGCGCTGCCGCAGCAGGCACAGGCGAACGTAAACTGCCGGATCCTGCCGGGTCATACGATGGAGGAGGTTCGGCAGGAGTTGATTCGGATCTTCGCTGATCCGAAAATTACGGTGAAGTATGTGGACAATGCGGGAAATGTTTCCGACCGAGCGCCCGAGAGCAAGGCCTTTGCAGCGGTGTTGCCGCCAGCTGAAGTGATGCAGCCGCTGGAGCGGGTGACGGATTCGATGTGGCCGAGCGCGCCCGTGATTCCGGAAATGGAGACGGGCGCGTCGGACAGCGTTTATACGATCGCGGCGGGGATACCGAGTTACGGAGTCTCTGGCGTCGCGCTGGATCAGGACGATGTGCGGGCGCATGGCAAGGACGAGCGCCTGCCCGAGAAGTCGTTCTATGACGGCGTCGAATTTTACTACCGGTATTTGAAGGCGCTGACAGGTGCGCGGTAGCTCCGAGCAAGCCGAAGAGTGATCGCGGCTGCCACCGATAGCAAGCCCATGAGACCAATCAGAGGCACCGTGGATGCGGTCTTTGGCAGCGTCTCGGGTAGTTCGGGGCCCGGCGCGGAAGCTTGAGCAAGCTCGACTTCCTCACCGCTCGGTTTTTCACTCTTCAGAGGAATCACAATCAACGCCGCAATTGCCGGCGCGCTCATCGCAGCAGTAGGTTTGGTCGTGTTGGGTGTCGGTTCTGCCGGCATAGATGGAACTGGCGTATTGTTTGCTTTTGCTAACTCAAGAGCCTCGGTCTTCGGATAGACAAATTCATGACCGTAGTTCTTGTGCGGGTAGAACCAGGCCTTGATGGCTTGGGGCGATCCGGCAGCCCGCTCCTCGAACCGAATGATGGTTTTGTCCGAAGGACGCTGACGGTAATTGGGAATCGCAAGGAACGTGCCGAATATATGGTCTTCTTTCTTGTTGAAGACCTGAACGATGTGGCGGTTCGACTGGGAACTGGCCAGCTTGAAAACATACGTCCCGGCCGGCAGTATTTGCCCCGGCATTTCGACCGGGCCACTGAATGTAACTACAGTTCTCTGGGTCCATTCATCGGCTCGGGCGCCAGGCAGCAGGGCCATGGCCGCGAGGCCGGTCAACAAGACCATTTTCGTTTGCAATCTACTCATCTCTTTCTCCTTTTTGGAATTACGATCACGGCCTATCGAAAGGGCAATTAGCGAGCCGAAGGCAACCCTTTACAAATGCACAGCGACGATAGAAGGCCATGTGGGGCGGGACGAAACTGTGCGACGCGTTGATCGCGATGCGTCGCGACGAAGGTGTGCGACACATTCGAACGGTTGGCTCCCGGATTGGGTAACCTCAAGGATGGTTCGCACCGAGAACATTCCGGTAGCTCGCGTGATCTTTCACTATGGACTGGCGGTGGTGCTGGTAGCCGCCGCTTTGGGCCTCACCTTGCTTCTACAGAGTGTCGTTTCGACGGCGGGATTTTTGTTTTTCTATATCGCCGTGGTGGTCAGCGCCTGGTTCGGCGGAAAGTGGCCCGGCGGCCTGGCGTTCATCCTCAGCGCGCTGGCAGTGGCATACTTCTTCACGCCCCCGGTTTATTCTTTTGCAGTCGATCGACAGTCTCTACCACTATTTATTGAGTTTGCAGCGTCGGCACTGGTGGTTGGTTGGTTCAGTTCATGGCGGAAACACGCCGAGTCCGAGCTCCAGTATGCCCGCGATGAACTTCAACTGCGAGTAGAGGAACGGACCGCCGAACTGAGGCAGACCAACGAGCAGTTGATTGCGGAAATGGCCGAGCGCAAACGCGCTGAAGAGGCCTATTACGAAGCGCAGGCCGAGCTTGCTCGCATGACCCGAATGAGCGCGATGGGCGCGCTGGCGGCATCCATCTCCCATGAAGTAAATCAGCCGCTGGCCGCGGTGGTCACCAACGCCGATGCCTGCATGATGTGGCTCTCGAGCGATCCGCCGAATCTCGAGGAGGCGCGGGTGGCAGTGGAAAGCATCGCGCAACAAGGGACGCGCGCCAGCGACGTCGTGCGGCACATTCGCGCGATGTTCACCAAGGGCACGCCTGAAAGATCGGAAGTGCAAATCAACGGCTTGATTCGCGAGGTGGGTACGCTCACAGAAGGGGCGGCACTGAGAAACGAGGTTGTGATTCAGACCGAACTGGGCGCCGATCTCCCGCCCACAATGGGGGATCGGGTCCAATTGCAGCAGGTGATCGCCAATCTGATCCTGAACGGCATCGAAGCGATGAGCGACATCAACGACCGGCCACGGCTCCTGGTGATCCGTTCCGAGATGCGGAATTCCGACGAGGTACTGGTGGCGGTACGGGATTCCGGCATTGGCATCGACCCGAAAAATGAGAAACGAATTTTCGACGCGTTCTTCACCACCAAGGCCCAAGGGATGGGGATGGGCTTGTCGATCAGCCATTCCATCATTGAGTCTCACGGGGGCCGGCTGTGGGCCAGCCGCAATAGCGACTATGGCGCGACGCTTCAATTCACGCTGCCCGTCACGCCGCCACTGGAGCGTGAAACCACGTCATGAACGAGTCCGATCCCATCGTATATGTGGTTGATGACGATGAATCAGTTCGCGAAGCTGTTCAAAGGCTGATCGCGTCGGTAGGCTTGCGGGTGCAGACCTTCGGCTCGACACGGGAGTTTCTCGACAGCAAGCGCCCTGCGGCGCCGGCCTGCCTGGTGCTGGATGTGCGGCTGCCTGACGCAAGCGGGCTGGAACTGCAACGCGACTTGGCTCAAGCCAGCGTCCACATCCCGATCATCTTCATTACCGGCCACGCGGATGTCCCTATGACCGTACGCGCCATGAAGGCCGGGGCGGTGGAGTTTCTCACCAAGCCGTTCCGCGGTCAAGAGCTGCTGGATGCAATCCAGGACGCGATTGCGAAAGATCGCGTGGCATGGACTGAGCGCGCGCAGACGGCGGAGCTCCGCTCCCGGTACGATTCGCTGACGCCTCGCGAGAAGGAAGTGCTGAACCTAGTTGCGTCCGGGTTGCTTAACAAGCAGATCGGCGCCGAGCTGGGCACCAGTGAGCTGACCATCAAGACGCACCGCGGGCGAGTGATGGAAAAGATGGGCGCGGAGTCGCTGGCCGATCTGGTCAAGATGTCGGAAAAGCTTAACCAAGGAATGCGCGTTAAGCCTTGATTTGTGAGAGCAGGGTCTCTTCGGGAAGGTCGGTTGGGCTGGAGAAGTTGATTTTGTAGCCGTCCGGATCCACGAAGAAGACTTCCCACGCGAAGTTACCGACTTGTGGCTCCCGAAGCGCACGGATGCCGCGAGTTGCGGCGTTACGATAGATGGCGAGGGCGTCGCTGCACTGGAAGTACAACGACGCACCGTTGCCGAGAACTCCGGCGGCGGTCATCTTCTGGCGGCTGGCGTCGACGGCCTCTTGAAGCATGAGAGCGGCGCCGCCAAGCGACATCCAGCACCAGCGCAGGCGGCCGTCCGGGACCCAGCGATTCTGGATGGTGAATCCGAGGCCGTCAATGTAGAAGGCCAGAGATCGTTCTATGCTGGTGACCGTTAGCACGGGAACTACAGCGGTTACGTCGTGAACCGGGGCGGCAATACTGCTCATATTTGCGCATGTTTTCACAATCTGTCACTCCAGCGCAAGGTCACCGCGTCATGCACTTTCTAAGCAACGATGTGCGACCAACAGAGGATAGGATCCGGTCGGGATAGCGCTTATCATGAATCCAGATGAAGTTTGCGGAACAGAGCGCCGGGGGTGTGGAAACGGGGAAGAAGCTCCGCCGGATCGCGATTGTGGACGACGACGCGTCGATCCGCGAGGCTTTGAAGAGCTTGATGAGGTCGGTTCAACTGGATGTCGACGCGTTCGGGTCCGCGGAGGAATTCCTGGCTTCCGAGCGCTTGAATGACACCGCGTGTCTGATCCTGGACGTTAATTTGCCTGGAATGAGCGGCTTCGACCTCCAGAATCGTTTGAATAGCGAGTGTCGAGACATCCCCATCATCTTTATCACCGCCCACGCGGACGAGGTCTCACACCAGCGGGCGCTCAAGGGCGGAGCGGTCGACTTTTTGAGCAAACCCGTCCGCCGGGAACCTTTGTTCAGGGCAATCCATTTGGCAATCGAACACTAGCTGCTCGCTGATGCGCCACCCCTGGCGGCTCGCGGTTCAGTTACTAATTTGCCGAAATATGCCTGCTCACAAATATCAAATAACGAGTAGCCATCTGCTACCAAAAGAGGATTTCATTCAGTACTGATACGGCCTACGATGTTTGTGAAGGAGCATGGAACATGACCTGGAATTCACTTATTCGAGAAAAAGATGAGCGGGAATCGGCTCCGCATGGAATCATCGGAAGCAGCCGGCTCCTGACGTCAGTGATGAAACAGATTGCCGTAGTAGCGCCCACTGATTCTACGGTTCTTATTCAGGGCGAAACCGGCACCGGCAAGGAACTGGTGGGGCAGGCGATTCATGACTTGAGTTCCCGGCGCAACGGCCCATTCGTCAAATTGAATTGCGCAGCGATTCCCGCCGGATTGATCGAGAGCGAGCTGTTTGGCCACGAGCGCGGAGCTTTCACGGGAGCGTTGACGCAGCGGATTGGCCGCTTCGAAATGGCGAACGGAGGAACGCTCTTCCTTGACGAGATCGGCGATCTTGCCCTGGATCTGCAAGTAAAGCTGCTGCGCGTACTGCAGGAGCAGGAGTTCGAGCGCTTAGGCAGCACACGGAGCATTCGGGTGAACGTACGGGTAGTTGCGGCGACGCATCGCGACTTGACGCAGATGGTGGAAGCTAAGGAATTCCGCGCCGATCTCTACTACCGCCTGAGTGTGTTTCCGATTTCCCTGCCATCACTACGCGACCGTCCCGAGGATATTCCGGCGCTGGTTCGGCATTTCGTTGCTAAGTACGCTGAACGCATGAGCAAGGTTGTGGAGATCATCCCGTCAGAAACTATGGAGGCCATGGTGGCTTACGATTGGCCAGGCAATGTCCGCCAGCTCCAGAATTTCGTTGAGCGCGGTGTGATTGTTTCCGAGGGTCCAGTATTCGAACCGCCTCTCAGTGAGCTCCGGACCCAGAAGAATAGCCTGCCCAAGAACAGAAAGACTCTGGAGGACGCCACTCGGGACCATGTTCTGCAAACTCTGCAGGAAACCAAGTGGGTGGTGGGAGGGAGGCATGGCGCCGCGGCCCGCTTGGGAATCGCACGAACAACTTTGGTTTCGAAGATGCGACGGCTTGGGATCGAGTCCACCGCGGAAGAAGCCCGGGGCAAGGGCGGGAACCGGCACGCTGCATTCGCGTCGGCATAGATTGGGCGGAGGATCGCAGGCACCCGGACCAATCTCAGAGTCCCGGATGGGGGATCGGATGGACCACCATGCCGGGGCGCACCCTTGGAAATTCTTCCACCACTACGCGATCTCCAGGCTCAAGACCTTGTTCGATCAGCCAGTCATTGCCGACGCGCGGGCCGGTTTTGACGACGCGGGTCTGGATCCTATCTCCCTTACCCACGACGAACACGGTCTGGCTCCCATGGTTCTGCTGGACGGCCTTTTGCGGCACCAGGATGACATCGGTGCGATGTTTGGTGACGTAGCGGACGCGTCCGAATCGGCCCGGCAGCAAGCGGCGCTCCGGATTGGGAAATTCTGCCTGCAATTCCAACGTGCCTGTCCGAGGGTCCGCCGGATTGAGCGTACCCGCTACGTGGCCGGCATGCAGATAGACGGAGTTATCGGACAGGATGAGTTCCAACCTTGAGCCTTCGTCCGCCGGCCCACGGGTCCTTTGCATCAGAGAAAGAACCTGCGCTTCGCCAATCTTGAATCGCACCCAAATGGGATCCTGGGATGCGACCATGTTCCTGGCGAAAGTCTGTGCCAGGAATTCGACATAAATGTCGGCGTCAGCCGGCTCCACCTCCACGATTTCCACCGTGGGCGGAGCCGGCTGACCTTTGAACCCGCAGCCCACCAAGGCTGCGAGCAATGCGAGCGTGGCGCTGGACCAAATCGACTTGTATCCCGGGATCATTCCCCAACCCGAAGATTATTGGTTACCGAGAAGACGCCATGCACTCCGTTGGCGCGGATGTACGCGACGCTTTTGTCTGCCTGGTTGTCGACCACGCCCTCGAGAGTGACGTTGCCGTTCTTCACGATAATGCGGATTGGCTTGATCACCGGCAGGGCGTAGCGATTCAGCGAGCTGAACCCGTAGATGGCTCGATAGAGCGAACGCCGCAGTCGATCGTCATGGGAAGAGAGCGGCAGCACTTCGATTTGGTTGTCCACTTTATCGACCCCGTCGATGCCCTTCACAACTCTTTCGGCATCCGTCTTCAACGTCGGGCGGGTCACCTGACCCACTAACGTCACGCAATTACCGTCGACGCGGTACGCCAGATTGTCGAACACGTCGAGATACGGAAGCATCACCAGTTCGTGGCGAACCTCCTTGTTGATACGCGCCGCCGCTGGGTCATTCTGAGCGAAGGCCATGGTTGTTGTCAAAACTGCGATTGCACAAATGTACTTGATCATATTGATCTCCTTTTTGGTTTCGAAATTTAAATACAGCTACATTTACCGGCCACGATGTACGTGCACGGAGTGGACCCTTCCCGAGTCGAAGTCCACCGAGCATGAGAACGAAAACCGCATTGTTCCAAATCCCCGTTTTCCATTTGCCGTGCCGCTGATCCAATCGTTGCGTCCGGGATTGTTAACGGGAAGCGTGTTTTCAAAAGTGACGTAGTGGTAGCCGTGCCGATTGAGCCGGCTGGTCACGGAATCCTGGCAGACCCGAATCGTCCTTGCCATCGGGAATCCTCCGCGACCTGGACGCGGACCTTGCCAATGGCCAGGGGGCGGTGGGGGCGGTCCAGGCGTCCAGCCGCCTCCCGTAGGACCACCCGATTGAAGTCCACCCCACTGAAGATCGAAGGTGTAACGAGCGCCGCCGCCTTTAGGGTCGTCGATGCGAACGACGGCTCTGCCCCCGGTGCTGCGAGGATCCTGATGAAGCCGCGCGGTTCCTCTGCCGCCGATCTTGACGAAGCGGAAGCCGACAGGGTTCGAAGGCAGCGGTGCGTTGCACTGGAATCGCTGCCAAGCGGCCGGCTGCCCCGAGGTGGTTGTCAATAGGCCCGTGTCGCCGAAGACTTCAACCTCGGCCGTGGCGTCTACGGTGACTTCAATCGTGCATCTACCACTGCCCCCGCCGCCGGTGATGGTGGCGCGGCGCGACACAGGGTTAGCATGTGCTGGCTGGATGAACGCGGCTAGAATCGCAACACCCAGAAATATTTGTTTGTTCATGATGATTGCCTCCTCTCTCTTCTCGATTGGGCAATCGATACTCCAAAACGCGTTGCCTCCAACCTGCTGAAGACACGCGCCACCCGGTGGGCACGCGCTGACGAGATCGAGCGGGCTGACGAAAGCGTGCGACTCGGTGGCCGTCGGGCGATGCGGCATCAAAGATGCAACGTAAGGTGGCCATGATGAAGCACCAATTTTGCGCGCTATTGTTTTTGGCCCTCCCTTTATTAGGGGGCGCCAGAGAATCCGTACCAACCACCGCACCCGAGTTTCTGAGCTTCGATGAGTTGGTCACCTTGTCGGATACCGATCAACCGGCGCAAGCTTTATCCGAAAAACTCGACAGGGTTCTGAGGACTCCGATCCTGAGCAATGCGGCTACGTTGGATGGCGCCGCGCCCCATCGGCCTCTAGTGGATGGGATCGGGCCGGTCCTTCGAGTGGCGTCCTGGAACATTGAGCGGGGATTGAATTTCGATCTCATCAAGCTTGCTCTCTCCGATCCGGAAGGCTTCAAACAGGCCACGCTCGAACGTGGGGCGATTAACGCGCTGACGCTGACGAAAATTGAACAGCAAGTGACGACGCTGCGCGACGCAGATATCGTCGTACTAAACGAAGTGGATCTCGGGATGAAGCGGACCGGGTATCGCGACGTCGCGAAAGATCTTGCGCATGCCTTGGGCATGAACTACATGTTCGGAGTAGAGTTCGTCGAAGTGGACCGGCTGGACGACCTCGGCCTGGAGAAAGTCCAACTGGAAGACCCAGCGCTTACTCAAGAGCTGCGCGAAGAACTTAGGTCCGATCCGGAACGCTATTTAGGTTTGCATGGGAGCGCCATTCTTAGCCGGTATCCGATCCAGAACGCCCGGATCTTTCGTTTTCCGGTCTGCCACGACTGGTATAAGACGGAGAGAGCTGAGATATCCAAACTAGAAAAGGGCAAGCGGCTGGCCGCCAACAAAGTTTTCCTGGAGCGAATCGAACGGGAAGTGCGCCGGGGCGGGCGAATGGCAATTATCGCCGACGTGAGCATTCCGGATTTGCCGGGCGGGTTGGCGACGGTGGTCAACGTTCACCTGGAGAATAAGTGCAAGCCCGAATGCCGGACCAAGCAAATGGACGCGCTGCTTTCCCGGATCAAAGAGGTGGAGAATCCGGTGATCGTGGCTGGCGACTTAAACACTTCGGGAATGGATGGCACGCCGACGTCGATTCGCCGCGAGATTCTCAAGCGAGTGAAGAACTACGAATTTTGGATAACTCAGGGACTGAAATGGGGAACGCCCGCCGCCCTGCCGCTGGCAGCCTTAACGCCAGTGACCTATTACAAGAATTATCTGGACCCGACGGCAACGCATCTTCCCGTCATTGGCGCCAACAAGGAGGCGCGCCTGTTCCGGCATGTGGAGCAGTTTCGCTTCGTGGACCACAAGGCCTTTGATTTTCGCGGGGAGACGGACCACAACCTGCACGACAAGAGCGGGACGCTGGCCAACAGCAACCAGCGGGCGCGCAAAGGATTCGAGCCGACGTTTACCGTGAAGCGCGACTTCGGTGGATTGGTGGGCCGTTACAAGCTGGATTGGTTTTTCGTGAAGCCTTACATCTCGCGGCCGCGTGGCGAAGGGATGAGCTATCGGTTCGCGCCACATTTCCCAATGACTATGCGCGATCTGAACAATGCCGTGCCGGACGGGGTTTCCGATCACGCGCCGATCACGGTTGACCTGCCTCTTTCAGACGTGGCGGCGGCCCGATGACGGCCGAGTGTCTTAGAATCAATTAAGGAACCACCGTCGGGGACGTAGCTCAGATGGATAGAGCGGTCGCCTCCTAAGCGACAGGTCGGCAGTTCGAATCTGCCCGTCCCTACCATTTCCGCTTGCTGACGCGCACTGCTCGGCTTATCGAACCGCGCTCTCGATAGAATGAGGCATGGCCAAACTCGCGCTCATCTATGGCATGCGTCTGCTTCCGGCGGACGAACTCGAAAAGGTCGGGGACGCGGAAGTCACGCTCAAGAGCGGCAAGAAGGCGCAAGTGACGATGCATCTGCTGGAGGGCGGCGAAGACGAGATACGCAAGCAGTTGATGCAATCGCTCGATGCGTTTTTCGAGTTCTATCCCGAGATCTGATCCAGGGCGGTGCTACTTGCCCACCAGGTGCTGGACGTCGCGGTTGTTTTCCGTACAAATGAATTCGAAGATCTCTTCGTGCGCGAGGTCGGCGACGCGTTTCTGGGTCCAAGGTTTGGCGAGCACGCCGGGGTCGTCGACGGTGATTTCGATTTCGAGATGGCCGAGGTCGGGGCGGTGATAGCGCTCGAGGATGTGCAATTTGTCCGAATGCGGGTGCGATTCGATGTCGAGATACACCCGCTCGTCGAAGCCGACGCGATCCACCACCAGCGTGTCGCCGTCCCAGTGTCCGATGGAATGGCCATACCAGGCCGGGTTCGGATCGGCGGGATGGCCGCGACCGTCGAGATAGATCTGATGGAAGCCGGGGCTCTCGTCGTCTGAAATATAAACCAGGTAATCCTTGCTCTGAACGAATTCCCATAGCGGACCGTTTCGCAGCGGACCGGATGGCAGGCAATGCGCCTGCGGGCTATCCTTGCCGTTGGCGTCCTGGCGCTGCTTTTGGATCGCAAGGGCCGCGGGCAGAAACTCGGGTTTGCCAGGGTCGACGGTGCGGGGATTCCACCAGACGCCGGAAAGATCGGGCTTCCCGTCGACAGTGCGCGGCGTCGGACCCGAGGGCGGAGCGTGCCTCTTCATGTCGGCGGCGATCCGGAAGCGATCTTCGCCAAGCGTGTTGAGCTGCGTGGTGTCGCCCAGGCGAATCTCAAGCGACGCCGTCTGGGAGGCTTGGACCGCGACGCCTTTTTTCTCAAAAGCTCGGAGACCAGGTACGGCGGCCGAGACGTCGTAGTTACCGGGTGGCAAATCGGCAATAGTGTATTTGCCCGCGGCGGAAGTGGTGGCCTTGAAAATCGCGCCTGACTGCGCGTTCTTCGCTTGCACGGCGTTGTTATCGATGGGGTCGCCGATCGAGTCGAGGAGCGTGCCTGAAATCGATCCCGTGGGCGCGGTGCTTTGAGCGATGGCCGCCGAGCAGAGAATCAATGTGATCCAGAGTGAATTTCTCATTTACGTTTCCTGTTTGATCGAACGCGCCGGTACGTCAGCGCTATTTGGTTCTTCGAGTAAGTCTTATTTTCCACCAAAGTGAAGTCGCGCTGCGGGAAGCCGCTGGGAAAGAGTGGGAGGCCGCAGCCGAGCAAGATCGGAACCACGCCAAGAGCCAGCTCGTCGATCAAGTCAGCTTTGAGGAAGCTGTGCGCCAGTTCGCCGCCACCCATATGGAGGATATGCTTGCCGGGACGCGCGCGGATTTTACGCAGCCAAGCCGCGGGCGACTGATTGGTGAAGATGACGCCGTCGCGTTCGCCGGGCGGTTGAGTTCGCGAGAAGACATAGGTAGGGGCTTTCACGGGAGACTTGTAGGAAACGCCGGTCATGGCGACGACGGCGTCGAGGGTCTTGCGGCCGAAGAGGATGGTGTCTACGCTCGCGAAGAGACGCGCCATGTCGGCGGCTCCATCCTTGGTCATGTGGAGATAATCCAAGGTGCCGTCAGGCCGGGCGAGGTAGCAATCGAGCGTGATAGCAGCGCCGAGGATGACTTTGCGCATGCAGCGATTGTATATGTTCGGCTTGCATGCACGCTAGCTTCATTAGGACTCGGGGATAGCTCTGTCAGGAAACAAGAAGGTGGTTCTCGCAAGTTCGGATCCGAGCGTTTCGCTACGGTAATATTTTTTCAGGACGTTATCCTCCCAGCTCAACAGGTCGCCGTTACTCGCCGCAAATTCAGGCCAGGTCTCCTGGCATTCCGTCCGAGCCATCCGCTCGCGAATCAAGAGCAGGAAGGCCCAGGTGATGGTCTCGTGATAAAGATTCGGCTTGCCATGCGCAGCGGCGAATCTAGCCAGTGACGTGGAAAATCGCTGAAGAGCTTCCAGGGCGGGGTATCGGCGCAAATACAGGAAGGCCATTCTGACATGGTCGGCGTGGTGAAACGACTGGTTGGCAAGACTACAGCTCTCGAAGCTCGCGATGAATTCGTCATCCGTCATTTTCTTGGACCAGCTTCAATCAGAAGGTGGCTGGATGTGGAATCCAGATCGAGACCATAGAATTTCTTCAATTCTTTGATGCGTTTCAGACTGTCCCGACTGAAAGGGCACTTTCCATCGAAAGCGTGCAGAACGATGCCTTCCAATAGATCACCTAGCGTCAAATCACGGTAATCGGCGAAGGCCTTCAGGACTTTCAAGAGCCGCTTTTCCATGCGGACGCCGGTTTGGATCCGTTCAACTCCGCGCTTGGCCATAGGTACCATGTTACCAAGGTACCCGTAGTGCTCAGTGCCCTTCGGCTTCGAGGAAGCGCTCCACTTCGATGGCGGCCATGCATCCGGCGCCCGAAGCCGTGATCGCTTGTCGATAGGTCCGGTCCTGCACGTCGCCGGCATGAAAAACGCCGGTAATGTTGGTGCGCGCACCGCCATGGGAAACGATGTAGCCGTCGGGATCGAGATCGATTTGGCCGGCGAAAGGCGCAGTGTTGGGGATATGGCCGATGGCGACGAAGAAGCCGTCGACGTCGCGCTCCCAGACTTCAGCCGTTTTGACGTTGCGCAGCTTTACGCCGGTGACCACGTGCTGGTTGGCATCGTAGACGTCTTCGACGACGGTGTTGTTCAGGAACTTGATCTTGGGATTGTTGCGCGCCCGCTCCACCATGATCTTCGACGCCCGGAAGTTTTCGCCGCGATGCACCAGCGCGACCTCTTCGCCGAAGCGCGTCAGGAAATTGGCCTCTTCCATGGCGGAGTCGCCGCCACCAACCACCATGATCTTCTTGCCGCGATAAAAGAAGCCGTCGCACGTGGCGCAACTCGAGACGCCGTGGCCGATGAGCTTCTGCTCGTTGGGCAGGTTGAGCCAGCGCGCGGATGCGCCGGAGGCAATGATCAGCGTGCGAGCTTCCAGCCACTCGTGATCCACTTTGAGGCGGAAGGGGCGCTTGGAAAGATCGGCTTCGATGACGGTGCCGTGCAGGTACTCGGCGCCGAAATGCTCGGCCTGCTTCTTGATGTTGTCGACCAGAATGGGGCCTTCGACGCCTTCGGGAAATCCAGGGAAGTTTTCGACCAGCGTGGTGAGCGATAGCTGGCCGCCGGGCTCGTGTCCAGCAACGACGAGTGGCTTCAGATTAGCGCGGGCGGCGTAGATGGCGGCAGTGTTGCCGGCGCAGCCGGAGCCGACGATGATCACGTTGTGCATGAAAATTTATGCTAGCAGGGATATGAGATGCGGAGCAGCTAGGTAAAGATGCCGGAGCGGACAATTTGGTTGGTGATCAGGGCGCAGATGTAGGCGAGGAAGGTCATATAGGCGAATTGGATGGCGGGCCACTTCCAGCCCCCGGTTTCGCGGCGCACGACTGCGATAGTCGACATGCATTGCATCGCGAAGGCAAAGAAAACCAGGAGCGCGACCGCGCCGCCGGGACTCAAATCGCTCCGAAGGGCCTGGCGAAGCCCCTCCGATTCCGAGGTGCCTTCCTTGCCGTAGATGGTGCCGAGGGTTCCGACGATGACTTCGCGCGCGGCGATGGAACTGATCAGCCCGATGCCGATCTTCCAATTGAATCCGAGGGGTTTGATAGCGGGCTCCACGGCGTGGCCGATCATGCCGGCGAAGCTATGCTCGATCTCGGGCGGCTGGCCGTTCTTCACCGGCAGATTTTCGAGAACCCAGAGAACGACGATCACGAGCAAGATCACCGTACCTGCGCGGCGCAGGAAAACTTTCGAGCGGTCGATCAATCGCAGGCTGAGCGATCGCAAGGTGGGCCAGCGATAGGGCGGCATTTCGAGGACGAAGGGCACGCGCTCGCTTTTCAGGATCGTAGATTTCAGCAGACGCGCGGTGGCGATGGCCGCAACGAAACCGAGGACATAGAGGCCTAGCAGCGCTCCAGCCTGCATCCCGAAGAAGCGGCCGAGTAAGGGGCGATCGGCGATGAACGCCGCAATGATCAGCGTGTATACCGGAAGGCGCGCCGAGCAGGTCATGAAGGGAGCGATCAGGATGGTGGCCAGGCGGTCGCGCTTATTTTCGATGGTGCGGGTGGCCATGATGGCCGGGACCGCACAGGCATACGCCGAGATCAGAGGGATGAACGATTTGCCTTGCAATCCGAACTTCGACATGGTGCGATCGGCGATCAAGGCCGCGCGCGCGAGGTAGCCGGAATCTTCGAGAATCCCGATGAACAGGAACAGCAGCAGGATCTGCGGCAGGAAGACGATGACTGCGCCGACGCCGCTCCAAATGCCATCGACCAAAAGCGAACGGAAGATGGAGGGCGGAAGAATGTGTTCGATCCACTGCCCGGAGGTTTGAATGAGGGCCTGCAGCCCGTCCATCAGGGGTTTGGCGCCAGTAGAAGATGGTCTGGAAAACTCCGGCAACCACGATGAGGAAGATCAGCGGGCCGGCGATGGGATGCAAGAAGACAGAATCCAAACGACGCGTCCAAATGGGCGGCGCGGGCGCTCGATAGGCCGCCCCGGTTCCAATGTCGTGCGCCCACTGGCGGCAGCGTGGAATGTCTTGCAGGACGGGCAGTTCCATGCGCGGCGGCGCGAGCGAGGTAGTGCCGGCGGAAGTGCCGTCCATGAACTGGAAGACCTTTTCGATGCCTTGTCCCTTGGCAGCGCTAATGAGGGCCACCGGCGATCCGAGTTCAGTGGCGAGCTCGGCCGTATCCACGTGGCCGCCGCGGCTTTTGAGATCGTCGGCCATGTTGAGGATCACCAGCGTCGGCAGCTTCAGGCTGAGAATCGGCGCGGCCAGCACCAGATGGCGGCCCAGATTGGTGCAATCCAGGATCAGCAGCAGGGCGTCGGGCTTGGGAATGCCGGGCATGTTACCCGCCAGGACATCGCGCGTGACTTGCTCGTCTTCCGAGCGCGGATTCAGGCTGTAGACGCCGGGCAGATCCACCAGGACAACGTCGTGGTGGTTCGAAGCGCCATTCATTTTGGCTTTGCCTACGCGATGTTCGACGGTGACGCCAGGGAAGTTGGCGACTTTTTGGCGCAGGCCGGTGAGGCGATTGAAGAGCGTCGATTTGCCCGAGTTGGGCGGGCCGATGATGGCGACGACGTGCGTACGCGCGCCCTTGTGCAGCTCGAATCGGCGCTACGGCAACAGCGCATCCGTCACAGTCGTGGCAATCGCTCATGGTGTAACCTTCGCTGCGCTCATAGTTCTGACGCCTCGCCATTGGATGGCCGGAGAATCAAGTGCGATGCAGTTTCCCGGCGGAGCGCGACTTCCGAGCCATCAACGCGGTAGACGCGCGGTTCGCCGCCGGGCGCCGAGCGGGCTGGAACGATGATGTGGCCAGGAAGAAAGCCGAGTTCCATCAAGCGGCGCGCGATGTCTTCCGGAAGATCCAGGCGATCGAGCACGCCAGCTTCTCCCTCGCGGAGTTGTGCGAGTGTACGCGCACCGGTGAGCTATTCGGCACAGCGCTTGGTTCGCTGTTGACACTCATTTGCAGCATCAATCAGTATCCGCCTCCAGGCAGAGCACGTCAAGGACTCCCGGTTGTAGAGTGTCCATGACCTTATCCACAGTATAGCGGACCTTTTTGGTCGGAGATACAAGAATCTGGCGAAAAAATATTCGCGCACGTATATTGACAGTATCATGCTCATGATTTTATACTGACGTTGAAGTAAGATATTAGGAGGATCAAACACTATGCCACTTATCAAATACGCACCGTTCACGGAGAACGACGAGTTTCCGACCGGGCTTCGACTGTTCCAGGACAGCATCAATCGTCTGTTGAGCGATGACGGGGGCAAGACGCGCCCGTGGTCTCCAGCGGTAGACATCTTGGAGACCGAAAACGAGTTGGTCTTGAAGGCCGACGTTCCCGGCGTGGAATGAAGGACATCGACGTCCAGGTGGAGAACGGAACTCTGACCGTGAAGGGCGAGAGGAAGTTCGAGAGGGAAGAGAACAACAAGGGGTTCCACCGGTTGGAGCGCAGCTACGGCACGTTTGTTCGCTATTTCACGCTGCCGGATACCGTCGACACCGAAAACGTGAAGGCGGAATACAAAGCGGGCGTGCTTAACATCACGCTGCCTAAGAAAGAGATCGCCAAGCCCAAAGCGATCAAAGTGCAAGTCAGTAACAACTAAGCGTGCGCGAAGCGCGCGTTGTTGGTTATTAGTTATTGGTTGTTGGCGGGGGCGGCGTTGGCTGCCCCCTTGTGTATTTTATGAACAGCATTAAGACGGTTCTTCTGCTCGGGGTCATGAGCGGTCTGCTATTGGCGGGCGGCGAGATGTTCGGAGGACGCAATGGTCTGTACATCGCGCTCATGATCGCGGTAGCGATGAACTTCTTCGGATATTTTTTCTCCGACAAGATGGCGCTGGCGATGTATTCTGCCCAGCCGGTGACGCCGCAAGAGAATCCGGAAGTCTATGCGCGCGTGTTTCCAATCGTGCAGAGCCTCACCCAGCGCATGGGTCTGCCGATGCCGAGGCTGTGGTTGATTGCGGATCCATCGCCGAACGCATTCGCAACGGGCCGGAATCCGGAGCACGCTTCGGTGGCGTTCACGGCCGGCGTATTGCAGCTGATGAACGATCAGGAACTGGAAGGCGTGGTGGCGCACGAGCTGGGGCACGTGAAGAATCGCGACATTCTGACGAGCTCGGTGGCGGCTACCCTGGCGGCAGCCATCACCTTTCTGGCGCGCATGGCATTTTGGTTCGGCGGCAGCAGCGACGACGAGGAGCGGAGCAAGCCCTGGGCGGGATTGATCATGCTGATCCTGGCGCCGATCGCGGCCATGCTCATCCAGATGGCGATCTCGCGGACGCGGGAATACGCGGCGGATGAAACATCGGCGCACGTAACGCACAATCCCAACGAGCTGATCTCGGCGCTGGGGAAACTCGAGAGCTACTCCAAGCGGATTCCAATGCAGGACGTGAATCCGGCGACGGCGCACCTGTTCATCATTCAAGCCTTTTGGGGCTGGCATGGTGTTTCGCGACTGTTTTCGACGCATCCGTCGACTGAAGATCGCATCGCGCGGCTGGAAGCCATGCGCGGCAGCTCCTAATCGCGGCGCTCCTGCAACGCCCTCCCTACCAATGTTGCAATCAGGATCGCGGGGTACAGTTGTCCGATCAGCGCTTCTGCTATAGCCAGCGATCGCGCGATGCGATGCACTGGATACGCGTCACCATAAGATACGGTGGTGAGAGTCTCAAAGCTGAAGTAGAGCAGACGGGACGGTTCGCCCGTGTTGAGGCTCCCGGCGCGAGGGGCGTTTGGAAGTGAATGGCGTCTGGGATCTCCTGCATGAGCAGCTTGTACATGAAAGCCCAGGTCACACCGATCAATAAGTAGGCAGCGACGCCACCCATAACCCGGTGCACGCTCACCGGGCCGGGAAGAAATGTCTGCTTCAGCGTCATGACCACGAGGATCGCTAAGCCTGACACCTTGAGCGCCGTGTCCCAGCCCCGGAAACTGAACGCAGGGTTGAATTCAACGAACAAATCTGCCGCGTATTCCAGAATGCTCAGCGCAATGATGAGCGCCATCAGCAGTGGCCGGTCCAGGGTCGCGATTGCGCCGGACAGCAGCATGAGCGCGAAAATGACGTCTATTACGATTCGCCCTGGGCGCGATGGGCCGAGCATCGGATACAGGACAGTCATAAGCACCAGAAATCCGAGGAAGAAGCTGAGAAGCCGATCTTGCCGTGCGGATTTGCTCCAGTTGTTTTTCATTCGCCTAGACTGGAGTCTTGCACACTGTGCGGATCAACCGTAAGGGCGCCAATCGGATTGCGTCGGGGCATCCCTGGATCTTTTCGAGCGATGTGCTGGATCGCGGGGAAGCGGAACCGGGCGAAGCAGTGCTGGTGGTCGATCCCAAAAACACGGCGCTCGGGACGGCGCACTACAGCAGCGCGTCGCAAATTTCTTTGCGGATGCTCTCGGATCGCAAGGAGAGCATTGACCGGGCGTTCTTCTTGCGGCGCATCGCGCAGGCCGAGGCGTATCGCAAACGAGTGGTAGCGGAATCGGAAGCCTATCGGCTGGTGCATGGCGAAGGCGATCAACTGCCGGGCCTGGTGATCGACCGCTATGGCGACTACTTCACCGTACAGACTCTGGATCAGGGCATGGATCGCGCCAAAGCTCGAGATCATAAGCTGTTTGGAGGAGCTCTTTGCGCCGCGTGGCATCGTGGAGCGGAACGACGTTGCGGTTCGGAAACGCGAAGCATTGCCGCTCGAATCCAGTGTGGTGGCGGGTGAGGTTCCGGAGATGGTTGCCATTAGGATGAACGGGCTGAAGCTGCACGCAGACCTGTTGCACGGACAGAAGACCGGCATCTTCCTCGACCAGCGCGAGAACTACGTAGCGGCAGCGAAGTATGCGCGCGGCAGGGCCCTGGATTGTTTCACATCCACCGGCGGCTTCGCGCTGCATTTGGCGGCGCGATGCGAAAGCGTGGAGGCGGTGGACAGTTCGGAATCGGTTCTGCGGGCGGCTCGGTTGAACGCGGAGGTCAATGGGATTTCCAACGTGGACCTGCGCGAGGCGGATGTGTTTGAGCTGCTGGCGGGGCATGCGGCGGCGCGGCGGCGATTCGATCTAGTAGTGCTGGATCCGCCGGCATTCGCGAAAGCGCGGCAGAACGTGGAAGCGGCCATTCGTGGCTATCGCGAGATCAACCGCCGCGCGCTCGAGCTGCTCTCCCCGGGCGGGATTCTGGTGACGTGTTCATGCTCGCATCATTTAAGCGAGGCAGAGCTACTGGAGATTGTGGCCTCGGCATCGCTCGACACGGGACGGAAACTGAGGGTACTCGAAAGGCGCATGCAGGCCCAGGACCATCCGGTTTTACTCACAGTACCCGAGACGCTTTATCTCAAGTGTCTGATTCTAGAGGTGATCTGAGCAGCGGGCGCTCCGTATGCATGCATTTCTCGGTTGCACCTTCCTGTCCAGTGCGGTATCGTGATCCAAGGTATTTAGGGATTTAGCAATACCCGTCTGTTCGTCTCCCTACGGGAGGCTTCCGAAATTTCATGGAGGAATCGATCGAATGCTGACAGTCTGCCTGCCTGGTCGCCGGCGCGCCTTGTTTATCGTCTTGCCGCTTTTGCTAGCGGCCTTGATTATGATGAGCGTGCCCGTGCCGGCGTTCGCCCAAGCGGGTGCGCCCGGGGGCGAAGCCAACCTGGTTTTGCCCGATCTAACGCAAGCCACCTTTCTGGGCGGCACCAACGGACGCACCTTATTGATGTGGGGGCTATTGGTGTGCGCGCTAGGGCTGCTGTTCGGCATCGCCACCTACACGCAATTGCGGAATCTGCCGGTGCACAAGTCCATGCTCGAGATTTCCGAGCTGATTTATGAGACCTGCAAAACGTACCTGATCACGCAAGGCAAGTTTTTGTTGGTTTTGTGGATATTCATCGCGGTGATCATCAGCGCCTATTTCGGGTGGCTGGCTCCGGTGCCCGGCAAATCGGTGGCTGTTACGCTTCCCATCATTCTTCTGTTCAGCTTGATCGGCATCGCGGGCAGCTACGGTGTGGCTTGGTTCGGCATCCGTGTCAACACCTTCGCTAACTCGCGCACGGCGTTCGCCAGTTTGACCGGCAAAGCGTGGCCTTGCAATTCGATTCCGCTGAAGGCGGGCATGAGCATCGGAATGATGCTGATCAGCATTGAGCTGGTGCTGATGCTGTTCATTTTGCTATTCGTTCCGGGCGATTACGCGGGCGCTTGCTTCATCGGATTTGCAATTGGCGAATCACTGGGCGCGGCAGCGCTACGCGTGGCGGGCGGCATCTTCACCAAAATCGCCGACATCGGCGCGGACTTGATGAAGATCGTATTCAAGATTAAAGAGGATGACGCGCGCAACCCGGGCGTGATCGCGGATTGCACCGGCGACAACGCGGGCGATTCGGTGGGTCCCAGCGCGGATGGATTCGAAACCTACGGCGTGACGGGCGTTGCGCTCATCACCTTTATCCTGCTGGCGGTCAGCAACCCGCTGGTTCAGGTTCAGTTGCTGGTCTGGATCTTTGTAATGCGCGTGATGATGGTGGTTTCGTCCGCGATCTCGTATTTCATCAACGATGCGGTCGCCAAAAGCCGCTACAAAGACGCCGCTAAGATGAATTTCGAAGCGCCGCTGACGTCGCTGGTGTGGCTTACGTCGGCGATTTCCATCGCTGCAACCTATCTGGTCTCGAGCCAAATCATCCCGAATCTGGGTGGCGATACCACGCTGTGGTGGAAGCTCTCTTCGGTGATCACTTGCGGGACGCTAGCAGGCGCGATTATCCCCGAGCTGGTGAAAGCGTTTACTTCCGTGCACTCGCGGCACGTACGCGAAGTTGTGACTTCTTCTGAAGAAGGCGGGGCATCGCTCAACATTTTGTCCGGCTTGGTGGCCGGTAACTTCAGCGCGTTCTGGCTGGGAATGGCGATGCTGGCATTGATGGCAACCGGAGCCTGGATCAGCACTCAGGGGTTTGAAGCGATCATGCTCGCGCCCGCGGTGTTTGCGTTCGGCCTTGTGGCGTTCGGATTCCTTGGTATGGGTCCGGTGACGATTGCGGTGGATTCTTACGGCCCAGTCACCGATAACGCGCAATCCGTTTTCGAGCTTTCGACCATCGAGAGCATTCCGAACATTTCGGGCGAGATCCAAAAAGACTTCGGATTCAGACCCGATTTCGAAATGGGCAAAGAGAATCTGGAAGAAAACGACGGCGCCGGCAATACGTTCAAAGCTACTGCAAAGCCGGTGCTGATTGGAACCGCCGTGGTGGGCGCCACCACCATGATTTTCTCGATCATCGTCGCACTGACCAATAAACTGCAGGCGGATCAGCTTGCAAAGCTATCGATTCTTTACTACCCGTTCCTGCTGGGTTTGATCACCGGCGGGGCGGTGATTTATTGGTTCACCGGCGCTTCCATGCAAGCCGTGACGACGGGCGCTTATCGCGCCGTGGAATTCATCAAAGCCAACATCAATCTGGAAAGCTCCGACAAGGCCTCCGTCGCCGATAGCAAGAAGGTGGTGGAGATTTGCACGCAGTACGCGCAGAAAGGCATGTTCAACATCTTCCTAACGGTGTTCTTCGCGACGCTGGCCTTTGCATTTGTAGAGCCGTACTTCTTTATCGGATATCTGATTTCGATCGCGCTGTTCGGCCTCTATCAAGCCATCTTCATGGCGAACGCGGGCGGCGCGTGGGATAACGCGAAGAAGATCGTGGAGACCGAGCTGAAGCAGAAGGGCACTCCGCTGCACGATGCCACGGTGGTGGGCGACACGGTGGGCGATCCATTCAAGGATACGTCTTCGGTGGCGCTGAACCCGATCATCAAGTTCACAACGCTGTTCGGATTGCTGGCGGTGGAACTGGCCGTATCGCTGACCCGGGATCAAAGCGCGCTGTTTACTGACGTGTTGGCTGCGGTGTTTCTGGCGGTTTCGCTGTTTTTTGTGTATCGTTCGTTCTACGGTATGCGGATCGAGCGTAAGTAGCTTTTGGTAGACGGATAATGAAGCATGAGCGGAATTCAGTTTGTTACCGATGAGAAGGGCCGTAAAGTGGCCGTTCAAATCGACCTGAAGAAATACGGCGCGGTGCTAGAGGATTTTTGGGACGGCTTGATTTCTGAAGCCCGCCGGAACGAAAAGGGGATACCCCTTGAAAAGATCAAAGCGGACTTGGTGAAGCGCGGCCGACTGCGTGGCTAGCTACACCGTCGAGGTAAAGCCTCCGGCGAGGAAGGAACTCGAGGCGTTACCCGATAAAGTGCTATCCCGTGTGGTTCGCAAGGTCGAATCGCTGGGCCAGAGTCCGCGGCCCGGAGGATGTAAGAAGCTGAAGGGCTGGCGAGTCCGGGTTGGTGACTGGCGCGTAGTGTATATTGTCGACGACAAGGCGAAAGTCGTCAGTGTCACACGAATCGCGCACCGGCGCGAAGTGTATGAATAGAACAGCCCCGTGTTCTACGGCATCCGGATCGAGCGAAAGTAACGTTCGCATCACTGATTCCTAACGGTCAGCAATGAAGCGTCCCTACGGCCTGAACGTCCACAGGTCGAGAGGAGACGCAGATGAAAAGCATCGTATTTAAGGGCCTGGTGGGAGCGGGGGTTCTCGCGCTTTCATTAACAGCGGCGCCGCAGGATCGCCCTCGCGACGATGATTCTTATCACAGCGATCGCGATGCGCGTTTTCATGACGAACATTGGCGTGGTCATTTGTTTGAAGACGTGCGCCAAGACCTGGAGCACGTTCGCTCCACTACGTGGCCGTCGGGCGGAGATAATTATCGTCTCGACGACACCGTTGCCGCTCTAAACCAACTGCAAGGCAAACTTGCCGACCATGTGTATGACGAGCGGGATTTGAACAATGTAATCGGTGTGCTGTCTCGCGTAGTGAGCGACAACCGGATGCGGCCGCGGGATCGCGACATCCTGAACGACGACCTGAGCCGCTTGCGCGATTACCGGGATCATCACGCCGATTGGGATCGCTAACCCGCTTGCTGACGCGCGCGGTTCTGAATTAGCACCGCTACAAACTCCGGATCTGAGGCGGCCAGGACGTTCCTCGGGACGTAGCAATATCCCTGGTCGCCCCAATCCGTTCCCCACGAATTCTTAATCGTAAAGAAGTTTCCGACGTAGCCGACGATTAACATGGCGTGACGGCCGTGTCTTCCCGACGCCGCCTCCGCTGCATTGAATACACCGTCGCGGCCCACATCGGAAAATGCCTTTCCGGTGTTCAGGGACACGTGAACCGGACAGCCGGCGCTGAGAACTTTGCGAACATCATCCACGGCAATCGGCCAGGGCGTGGCCTCCAGGCGATATTGCTCGGCGTCCGCTTGTAGTTTTTCCTCGCGGACACTTGGCGTGGGGCGGTCATCCGGCCATAATTCCTGACGGCAGGTTCCATGCTCGGCCAGCAGCTCGCCCGGTTCCGGTCCCGCGGCGGTGCCGTCGCCACCCTCGTAGGCGTATTGGTAATCGCGCGCGTCACCTTGGTAGCGCTGGATCTCGAGCATGGTGTAGTTGGGAGAAAGTCGCACCGGCGGCGCGTTCAAGATGTTACGTGACATCTCCGTGGCGTGAGTCCAGGCGAATGCGGAGCAGCGGCCAGTTTGCCCCTGATCGGCAATAGGGGTGCAATATTTCCGCAGATCGACGGCGTCTTGCTCGGCCACATTTGCGAAGGCGACGGGCAGCGGCTGGGGCGGCACGGGCTCGCCCTTGAACGGCGTCGCAACCTCGATATTGTTCCAATCGATGCCGGTGTAGCGCGCCATCAGCATCTGGAGAACCGCTTGCGAAACCAAGCCGAAGGCCACCAATCCGCCGTCACGCTCGAAAAGCTGCACGGTGTCCGATGTGCCCGGGGCGATCTGATTGAAGCCGTCCCCGAAGCCGGGATCCTGGTACGGCTGGAAACCTTCGTCGATCTTCTGCTGCTCTAAGGTGTCGCCGAAAAACGGGTGGTCGCCAAACAGATTTTCGGCGGAGGCTTGATAGTCGTCCGCGGACCAACCGCCGGTATCTTCGGCGAAGTCGGCCGGCTGGGCGTTGGGGAAATCGTCGGCGCTGGAGAAAACGTCATCGTCCACCGGCGGAAGATCGTCGCTGGAAGCAAAGACGTCGTCGAGGTTGTCGTCGTCGTGCGGGCCGTCTTGATCGTCTGGTTGTTGATCGTCGCTGTTTTGGCCGTCATCGGGTGGTTGATCGTCGTCGGGGCCGCCGTTTTGATCGTCGCCGCCACCCTGATCGTCGAAGCCGTCGCCGCCGCCGTTGCCAAAGTCTCCAAAACCACCGCCGTCGCCAAAATCGTCACCCATAGAACCTCGAACGATGTTATGCTAGCGCGTTTGGCATGTGAGAGATTAGGCATGGAGGCAAGATGAGTCCTCAGGAAGTTTTGGAGTTTGCGAAAAGCAAAGAGATTCGGCAGGTGGACCTCCGCTTCACGGATCTGCCCGGTCTGCAGCAGCATGTTTCTTATCCCATTAGCCAGCTCACCCAAGACTCGTTTGAAGAGGGTTTCGGCATTGATGGATCCAGCATCCGCGGTTGGGCGGCGATCAATGAGAGCGACATGCTGCTGATTCCCGATCCGAACACTGTGTTCGTCGATCCTTTCGGCGAGACTCGGACGCTGGTGATGACCAGCGATGTGATTGACCCGATCACACGCCAGCACTATGAGCGCGACCCGCGCTGGATCGCTCAGAAGGCCGAAAGCTACCTAAAGAACACCGGACTTGCCGACACCGCCTATTTCGGCGCCGAAGCCGAATTCTTCATTTTCGACAACGTGCGGTTCGATCAGAACCAGCATTCCGGTTATTACTTCATCGATGCCGACGAGGGCCGCTGGAACTCGGGACGCGAGGGCGAGAACCTGGGCTACCGGCCGCGCTACAAGGAAGGTTATTTTCCGGTTCCTCCGACGGATCACTACCAGGACCTGCGCTCCGAAATGGTGGAGACCATGATCCGCTGCGGCATCAACATCGAATGCCATCACCATGAAGTGGCCACCGGCGGGCAGTGCGAGATCGATCAGCGCTTCGACACGCTGGTGAAGTCGGCCGATAACATGATGCTGTACAAATACGTGATCCGCAATGTGGCGTATCAGTACGGCAAGTCGGTGACGTTCATGCCCAAGCCGCTGTTTGGAGACAACGGCAGCGGGATGCACACGCATCAAAGCTTGTGGAAGGACGGTAAGCCTCTATTTGCCGGCGACGGCTACGCGGGCATGAGCCAGATGGCGCTGCACTACATCGCGGGATTGTTGAAGCATGCGCGGGCGCTGTCGGCAATCATCGCGCCCACCACCAACAGCTATAAACGCCTGGTGCCGGGGTACGAAGCGCCAGTGAATCTGGCTTATTCGCGCCGCAATCGTTCGGCGGCCGTGCGCATTCCGATGTATTCGGCGAGTCCCAAAGCAAAACGCGTGGAGTTCCGGCCGCCGGATCCGTCATCGAATCCGTACATGGCTTTTGCCGCGATGCTGATGGCGGGCATCGACGGAATTCTCACCAAGGCCGATCCGGGTGAGCCGCTGGATAAAGATATTTACGATCTCTCACCCGAGGAGATGAAGAGAGTCCCGTCCATGCCGGCATCACTGGAAGAGGCGCTGGGGTGTCTGGAAGATGACCACTCGTTCCTGCTGAAAGGCGACGTGTTCACCGAAGAACTGATCGAGACCTTCATCAACTACAAGCGACGCAATGAGGCGGATGCGATCCGGCTGCGACCGCACCCGTACGAGTTTGCGTTGTATTACGACATTTAGTTTCCGCCCGCTCACGCACGCGGCTCGGAAACGCTACTGGCGCTGGAAGAGCAGCGTCTCGGGTTGATGACCGGGCCGATCCAGCTGCAGCATCATAGCGCCATCGTCCCGCAGACTATAGCGTTCCTGGGTGGTTTCGCCATTCCGCGTAGTGGTCACCGTCAACACATGACCGTCCCACTTCGCCTTGCTCCTGAACCCAGGCTCCTTGATGGTGGCGTTATGCCGGGAATCGGTAGTGAAGCTACTGTCCGTAGAGTGATCGGGCGCGTTGAAGTCGAAATTGCGCTGGACGAAGATATTGCCTTCCCGATCGTTAATGGTGACATTGCCAGTTTGAATGACCGGCTCACCGTTAAACTCGCTGCGCGCCGGTACTAATTGCCAGACGCCGTTGAGACGATGGTGATCATTCGCGACTGCGTACCCCGTAAACAGAACGATCGCCGTCACACACCTGAGGAAATTTCTACACGATTGCATAGTCATGGCCCCTCCTGTCGGTTGAAGAGCAACTGAGTTGCCACGCCTAAAGTTGTAACTGTGTCAACCTGACAATTGGAACCGCGCGCAGCCTTCCGCTACCCGAATTTCCGTTTGTACATGACGGCTCGATTCCTGGCGGTCGTGTCATCGGAGATGATTTCGGTGGCGGTGGGTTGGCAGATTTATGCCCTTACGCACCGGCCACTCGATCTCGGGCTGGTGGGTCTGGCGCAATTCGCGCCAGGCGTTTTATTGTTCCTCATTGCCGGACATACGGCGGACCGGCATCCTCGCCAGGCGATCCTCAAGTTCTGCTACATCGGATTTGCGCTGTGCGCGGCCGCGCTGCTCGGGTTCAGTCTGCGCGGGATCGCGTCAGCGTGGCCGATCTACGCGGTGCTGCTTGCCAACGGCGTCATACGATCGTTTCAAGGACCGGCGGGTCAGGCCTTTCTTCCACAGCTGGTAGCGGCGCAGGACTTCCCCAACGCCGTAACGTGGGGTTCGTCGTTTTTCCAGACCGCAACTATTCTCGGGCCGATCGCCGGCGGCCTGATCTACGGCCTCGCTTCCAGCCCGGTGCCGGTCTATGTCTGCGCATTCGTCGCTTACTGCGGTGCAGTGCTGCTGCTTGTGGGCCATTCGTCCGAACCTCGCGACGCATACGAAGGTGGAACAGCCGGTGGGCGTGATCTTGGACGGAATCCGATACATCTGGCGCAGCAAGTTAATTCTCGGCTGCATGTCGCTGGACCTCTTCGCGGTGCTGCTGGGCGGCGCCACTGCTTTGTTGCCGGTGTATGCGCAGCGAGATCCTTCACACCGGCGCATCCGGTCTCGGGTTGCTGCGCGCGGCACCTGGCGTAGGCGCCGTCGCGGTTGCGCTTCTGCTCGCGCACTATCCACTGCGGCGGCGGGCCGGCCTCAGCATGCTGTACTGTGTCTTCGGATTCGGCGTATTCACCATTGTCTTCGGGCTGTCGCACAGTCTCGCGCTCTCGCTGCTTGCGCTGATGTTGACTGGCGCATTCGACATGGTCAGCGTGATTGTGCGCTCCACGTCTGATTCAGCTCACGACGCCGGATGAGATGCGCGGCCGCGTGAGCGCGGTGTATATGTTGTTCATCGGAGCGTCGAACGAAGTCGGGCAATTCGAATCGGGAATCACGGCGCAATGGTTCGGCACGGTTCCGGCGGTGGTGTTGGGCGGGGTTGGAACCATCGCGATCGTGCTCGGCTGGAACTGGCTGTTTCCGTCGCTTCGCAAGGTCGACCGGCTGGCGCCATCTTAGGGCGGCGCGGCGGCATCGTACGGCTGCGCGATATAATCCAATTACTAGACCCAGTCGTCTAACTGAATGGCCAGCCTGCTAGAAACTCGGCCGCTCCGCAAGCCCGCTTTGGTTCGCGGAGAAGGGGCGCTTCTCTCCCTGGATCTTCCTCCGGAGGAGCAGGATCGGCTCAAGGCATTCCTCGGGGCGGCACCCGACCCAGATACCGCCATTCAATACCTTGTCAGCCTGAAGCAGCAGCATCGGGAGGCCCTCGAACGACTGCTGCATTCCCCTTCCGGGTTGCAGCATTTCGTCACGGTCACCTCCTTCAGCCGTTTTCTTTCCGAAGAGATTCTGCAGAATCCGCAGTGGCTGGAAGAAGTCTCCGCGATGGACCGCGTGCTGACGGCCAGCGAGTATAAGAAACGTCTGGGCAAATTCCTGAGGGGCCAGCCGCAGGAACAGCCTCTGGCATTTTCGCTGGCGCTGTTCCGCCGCCAGCAGATTCTGCGCATTCTGCTGCGCGACGTCCTGGGTCTCGGCAGCTTGTCGGAGACCACCGAAGAACTCTCGAATCTGGCCGACGCGATTCTGCATATCAGCTACAAGCGCATCCGCGCCAGACCTGGTCGCACGGCACGGCACGCCGCGTTACGTCGATGAAAACGGCGAAGCGCGGGAATGCGGCATGTCGGTGATCGCGCTCGGCAAACTGGGCGGCCGCGAGCTCAACTACAGCTCCGACATCGATCTGATGTTCGTGTACGCGGCCAACGGCGAGACCGACGGCGAGCATCCGATTTCGAACAAGGAGTTTTACAAGAAGGTCGCGAATCAATACACGGAACTTCTCTCGACCTACACGGCCGAGGGCCTGTGCTATCGCGTGGACTTGCGGCTTCGGCCCGACGGAAGCCTGGGCGAAGTCTGCATTTCGCTGGACGGCGCCAAGAGCTACTATCAGACTCGCGCGCGCGATTGGGAATTGCAGATGCTGATCAAGGCGCGCGTGGCGGCTGGCGATCCCGAGGCCGGGCGCGAATTGCTGAGAACCGTGGAGCCGCTGATTTACTCCACCACGCTCGATTTTTCGGCCGTGGAAGCCGTGTCGGCGACGCGCGAGCGCATCAGCGAAAAGTTGAGCCGGCGGAAGCTCGGCAAACCGGTGTTCGATGTGAAGCTGGCTCCCGGGGGCATTCGCGACGTCGAGTTTCTGGTGCAGTGCTTGCAGCGGCTGCATGGCGGGCGAGTCCCGTGGCTGCGCCATGGCGGCACCATGCTGGCGCTCTCGCGGCTGAGCGACAAGGATCTGCTTTCGGCCGCCGAATACGGGCGTCTGATCTCCGCGTATCGTTTCCTGCGCAATCTGGAGCACCGGCTGCAAATCGCGGAGGATCGTCAGACGCATTCGCTGCCCACCGCGCCGCGCGAGTTGGATCTTCTGGCGAAAAAAATGCCGTCGGCGCAGCTCGGCAGCGCGCCGTCGGGTGAAAAACTGCTGCATGAGTTGAACGCTCACCTGGAAGCGGTGCAGGAGATTTACGAGCGCGTGATCCACGCGCAGCGCCCGATTTACTACAGCCTGCCGCCAGCCGTGACGCCGCAAATCGAAGCGCTGGAAGTTGTCGAGCCGACATCCAGCAATCTGATCCGGTTTCTGGATGAGCGCGCGCCGGCATTTGGCGAATCTGGTTTCGAAGCATGCAATTGCGCCGCGGCGCTGGAGCGTTTGAGCACTTTCCTCGAAAAGCTGATGCCGGATTCGCGCTTGGCTAGCCCTGCTCAATTCGAATCCGGTGAGCTGGCGCGGTCGGTTCTCGACATTTTCGAAAACAGCCCGTATTTTGCCGAAGAGCTGGTGCGCCACCCGGAATTGATGGAAGAGCTTTCGGCGAGACACGCCGGCCGATCGTGCACCCATGGTCTTCGACGACATCTCGGATCTGCGCCGCTTCTTCCGCCGCGAAATGTTTCGCATCCAGGCCGCCAGTATTTGCCAGCGCGTGCCGGTGTTCGAAACGCTGCAGCACACCTCCGATCTGGCCGACGCGGCGATCGCCGCTTGTTATCGAATGGCGGTGGCAGCACATAGCGGCGTCACACCCGCCGGTGGCGCGCGAGATACCAGCCGCACCGGCAACTCATGGTGATCGCGCTGGGACGGCTTGGAATGCGCGAATTCGATCTGGCTTCCGACGCCGACCTGGTGTTCGTTCTGCCCGAAGAGGATCGCGACGAGCATGTCTTCTGGACCCATGTCGCGGAGAGGATCGTGGATCTGATCACCGCTTACACCGGCACTGGCGTGATGTTCACCGTGGATACTCGTCTGCGGCCGAACGGAAGCGCGGGTGCGCTGCTGCAATCCGAGGCGTCGTACAAAGAGTACTTCGAGAAGAACGCCGAGGCATGGGAAGGCATCGCTTACATGAAGGCGCGCGCCGTTGCGGGCGACACCGATCGCGCCACCACGTTCTTGCACGAACTCCAGAAAGTGGACTGGCGCCGCTACGGCCAAAGTGGCCGTTCGAAGAGAGACTTGCGCCAAATGCGCTTGCGCCTGGAGAAGGAACAAGGCCCGGATCATCCGCTCAAGGCCGGTCCCGGCGGATTCTACGACATCGATTTCTCGCTGTTATTTTTGCGACTGAAAGCCGGCGGAATTTTCTATAAAGTGCTGAACACGCCGGAGCGCGTGGACATCATCGAGGCCATGGGCCACTTGGAGCGGGCTGACGCCCAATTCCTGCTGGAGGCCGCGACATTCTATCGCGCCGTGGATCACGCGCTGCGCGTTTACTCGGGTCACGCCGAAACCAGCCTTCCCAATTCCGAATCGCAGCTCCAGGTTTTGACCGGCCTGGTGCATCGCTGGATTCCGGAGCGCCAGAACGGCCTGCCGCTCAAAAGTGAGCTCGCAAGAATCCAAAACCGCACGCGGGCGATTTTCGAACGGCTGTTTTCGAACTGACGGCGCGCGTTACGCCGGACCGAATCATGTCGAAGCGATCCGAGAGTTCGCGTATAACTATTGCCCGCCATGCGTCCGATCGCGCGCAGCTTATCCGGATCGATCCGGTAGTTGTGGAAGTAGGCGTCGTCGATGTGGAAGCGGATCACCTCGCCCAGCACCAGCGTGCCGCCGCCCGGAAGCCCGCTCACTTCGATGCAATAGAGCAGCCGGCACTCCATGTTGACGTGCGATTCGGCCACGCGCGGCGCTTTCACTAAGTCGCTTGGAATCGGCGTCAGGCCCGAGATTTCAAATTCGTCCACTTCGGGCGGATACTCGCCTGCGCAGAGGTTCATCTTCGGCCCGAACTCTTCTGAAACCACGTTCACCACGAATTCGCGAGCAGTGGTGATGTTGCGCAGCGTGTCCTTACGCGGGTCCCGAGTGGGCGCGATGTCCCACGCTAAATACCAGCACCGGCGGATTCGAGCTGGCCACTGTGAAAAAGCTGAACGGCGCGAGATTGAACACGCCTTCCGGGCTTACCGTCGAAACGAAAGCGATGGGACGGGGAACCACTGAGCCGAGCAGAAGCTTGTAAATGTTGGGGTAATCGGTTACGGCGGGATCGACGATCATTCAGGTCTATTTTACATGCTAGTACGTACCACCACTTGCGCGTGGTGCTTTTTGGAGCGATGATATGGATGGAGGGCGATATGCAAAGCTCCATCCGTGTCTGCCGAGCTAGCGTAGGCCCGGGCTTGACCACTGCGAATTCGCCGTTTATCGAGCAGGCCAAGCGGGCTGGCCAGCTCTATATCGAACAGCCCTACGACCTGTATTCGGAAGAAAATCATCAGGCCTGGCGGAAGCTCTACGCTCGCATGCTGCCGTGTTGGGATCGCTACGCCAACGAACATTTCCTGAAGGGCATACACTCGCTGTGCTTGAATCCGGATCGCATTCCGCGTCTCGAAGAGGTGAATCGCTTCCTGAGTCCTCTGACCGGATTTCAAGCGAAAGCAGTGAGCGGATATGTGCCCAGCTTCGTCTTCTTCGATTGCCTACGCAACCGCCGTTTTCCTACCACCATCACAATTCGCCGGTCGGACAAGCTGGACTACCTGCCTGAGCCCGATATTTTCCACGACGTCGCCGGCCACGTCCCCATGCACACCGATAAAAACTTTGCCGAGGCCCTGGTGCGCTTCGGCGAATGCGCGCACACGGCGGCCGAGCTGGCGGCGGGTATCCGCGGTCCCGATACGCGCGTACATTACCTCACCAGCGTCATCAAGGCCATGGCGCGATTCTTTTGGTTCACCATCGAATTTGGCCTTATGCGCGGCCGCGATGGCCTGAAAGTCTACGGCAGCGGCTTGCTCAGCTCGCATGGCGAAATCGCCCACGCCATCGAAGCTCCGGAAGTGCAGCGCTATCCCGATCCAGCTGGAATGGGCCATCAATCAGGGCTTCGAAATCAATCACTACCAGCCGCTGCTGTTCGTCGTGGATTCCTTCGACCATCTATTCAGCCTGGTGGATCAACTGGAAGCCTGGATGAAGGACGGGAAACTGTCGAATGTCGCGCCGGGCGAGCCGGAAGTGAACGAGGCAGACCTGAAGAGCTTCCTGCACGCCGAGCTGGACTAGCTAGAATATCGGTCATAATAGAGTAATGCGAGTCCGCATAGCTGTTCTCTGTTTCTTCATGGCCTGCTCGTTCACGGCTACGCCGCTGGCAGCGCAGAACGCCTTCACCCGCAGTACCCCGCAACGCCGATTCCTGGAAGACCTCCGAGACGCTCGGCGATGTCGACTTATCGGGTCTCACGGCCGTGCAGAAGAAAGCCGTCCTCAAACTCATGCGCGAGCAGGATTGCTCCTGCCAATGCGGCATGAAGACGGCCGAGTGCGTCATGAAGGACGCCAATTGCGCCTACAGCCGCACCATCGCCAAGATCGCCATCCAGGGCGTGAAGGACGGCAAGAGTCTGATCGAGATCAGCAAGCTGATGGATGCTTCGCCCAAGGCTCACCGGCCGAAGTTGCTGGAGGCGCCGGTGACCATTCCGGTGGATGGCTCGCCCGTGCGCGGTCCGGCTGACGCGCGCATTACTCTGGTGGAGTTTTCCGATTTCGAGTGCCCCTTCTGTTCGGCCGCGGTGAAGCAAGTGGATACTTTGATGGCCGCTTATCCCAAGGACGTCAAACTCATCTACAAGCAGTTCCCGCTTTCCATGCACCCCCATGCGCAATTCGCCGCCGAGGCTTCGCTTGCGGCGCGTGAACAGGGAAAGTTTTGGGAGATGTACGAGGTGCTCTTCAAGAATTATCAGCATCTGTCGCGCGAGAACGTCATGCTTTGGGCCAAGGGTCTTGGTTTGAATGTAGACAAGTTCAAAGCGGACCTCGATTCGCGCAAATTCAAGACGGTGGTAGACAAGGATCTCGCCGACGGAGAAGCGGTCGGTGTGTACGGAACTCCGTCCTTTTACATTAACGGCAAGCAGTACAACGGTCCAGTCAACTTGGCCGCGCTGAAGCCGATCTTGGCCGCGGAGTTGAAGGGCGAAACGAAGGAAGCTCCGGACGACGCTAAGAAGGAAGAAAAAGCGGCCCAGTCAAATTAGGCCCGCGCGAGCGTACCGTGCGCCTGCCCGACAAAGGGCTTCATTCAGAGAGCTATTCGTTGATCCGCGAGAGTCGTCCCGGTTGACACTTGCCTATACAATTGCATATCTTGCGGTGCTACCATGGTTTTGCATGCGAACGGCTTCGAATGGGACAAGGGCAATCGTGCCAAGTGTGAGAAGCACGGCCTTTCCGTTTCGGACATCGAAGGTCTTTTTGCTCGCCCGCTCGCCATTCTCCCGGATGCAGCCCATTCGCAGAGCGAGCACCGTTTTCGAGCCATAGGCCGTACGGAAAAGGGGCGAGGCGTATTCATCGTGTTCACGCTACGCCGCAAAGGCGACCAAATGCTAATCCGGCCTGTCAGCGCCCGATACATGCATGAGAAGGAGATCGAAGCGTATGAAAAAGAAAATCCCAACCTTTAAGACTGACCGCGCGGCGGCGGCCTTCGTTGACAAGGCCGACCTGACGCAATACGACCTTTCAGGCGCACAGTTGACGCGTTTCGAGATCAAGCCGAAAGGTAAGTCCATCAACCTGCGTTTGTCTGAAGAGCTTTACAATGCTGTCCGCAAACGCGCTGCCCGCGCGGGTGTGCCATATCAGCGTTTCATTCGCTTGACGCTCGAACGCGCTATCGGCGCACCGAAATAAAAGCTCTAACCCGCCGCACGACTCGCGCTAAGTAAATCGATTGCCTCCACGCAGCGCTGATTGTCGTCGTCCGTTCCGGTCGAAATGCGAACGCAATTGGGTAGACCGAAACTTGCCAGCGGCCGGATAATGATTCCTTGCTTGAGTAAGTCGGCTGTAAGTTGAGTGGCCTGCGCGGCGTCGGGCAGCACCACCATCACGAAATTGGCTTCCGAGGGAACCACAGTCAGGCCAATCTCACGCAAGCCTTCGGTGAGAAACTTCAATCCCCGCGCGTTCAGCTCGAGCGACTTGTGAAGGAACTCCCTGTCGGCCAGGGCGCCCACGCCAGCCGCCTGTGCCAGAGTGCTGGGCTCAAACGGAAGCTTCACCTTGAGTAAGTTGGTGATCAGCGTTTCGTGCGCGAACCCGTACCCGATGCGAACGCCCGCGAGTCCATAAACTTTTGAAAACGTCCGCAAAGTAATCACGTTGTCGTAGCGGTAATGCATCGAATCGGGATAGCGCGGCGTATCCTTCGCGTACTCGAAATAAGCTTCGTCGAGGATAATGAGAACGCGCTCGGGAACGTGCCGGTAAAATTCATCGAACTCGTGCTTCGAGAAAATCGTGCCGGTGGGGTTGTTGGGATTGGCGAGGTAAATTATCTTGGTGCGATCGTTGATGGCGCCGGCGAGTGCAGCCAGATCGTAGTGCCAGTCGCGATAGGGCACGGTCCGGTACGCTACGCCGCGGGATTTTGCCAGCACCTGAAAGCCGATGAACGCCGCTTCGGTGGTTAGCACTTCGTCCTCATCGCCCAGAAACGTGCGAATGATATTGGAGATGATGCTTTCCGAGCCGCTGCCCGCGATCACGTTCTCAATTTTGGTCTCGTACTTTTCCGCGAGGACGCGTCGCAGATCCAGGCCGCTGTTGGGATAAAGATGCAGCGTGCCCATCGAGCGCTCGATGGCTTCGATTGCGAGCGGTGAGGTCCCCAGCGGGTTTTCGTTCGACGCGAGCTTGCTGACGCGGCTGAGACCATACGCGCGCTGGACCTCTTCGGCGCTGCGCCCGGCCTCGTAGGGACGCAACGATTCTATGTAGGGGGGGACGAGCGCCATCTATTTTCAGTTTGGCACAGCGCTGCCAGTACCGACCCGAGTCACGATTCTGTTCACAACAGTGAGCTTCCTGCTAGCCCCTTCCCGCCGCCCTCCCGTAGCGTAGATAATAGATCCACTCGCCATGCACGCTGTCTCCAAGATCGACCCAGCCGCCGCGCAAACTCCCCCGCTTTACCAGCAGCACAGCAGCGGTTTCCGCCGCGCCACGTACGTGGATCGCGCCATGGGATCGGTGCACATGGGCGCCGGCATCTGTTTTCTGGACCCGGCTGGCGCTATTGAGCTGCACCTTCACTCGTTCGAGGAAAGCTTTTACATTTTGGAGGGAAGCGTCTCCGTGCAAATTGGCGAGATGACGCACACGCTGGTCCCCGGCAATTTCGGATTGATCCCCACCGGGCTGCGGCACGCGTGGCGAAACGCCAGCGGCGCGCCAGCTCGTTGGCTCGAGATGCAGGCGCCTCAGCCCAGGCCGATGGAATACGGACGCGATACGTTTTTCACGGGCGATGCCCCGTCCCCGGACGCGAGCGTTCCGATCGGCCACTTCGACGAGTCGCAACTGCCCCGCCCCGGCGGCCCGTCGCAAATGGAAGGCTTCAACCCGACCACCGGTGTAGCCATCAAGATGTTCGTCGATCGATCGTTCGGCGCCACGCACCAATCGCTATTCTTGATTCAATATTCACCCGGCGCGAAGATCGATCCGCACGATCATACCTTCGAGGAGTCGTACTTCATTGTCGGGGGGCGCATCCAGGCCATCGCGGACGGCCAGAGCTACGAACTCGGCCCGGGCGATGTAATCTGGACAGGCGTCGGTTGTATCCACAGCTTCGCCAACACCGGGTCCGAACCGGTCCGCTGGATTGAGACGCAAGCGCCGCTGCCGCCAGCCAAGGAAGTGTTCCGATTCGAACGCGACTGGACGAAATTCGCCTAGCTGCAAACCAGGAGAAGAATATGTCGACTGAAGCCACCCAGCCCCAACCCGTCTTCGGCGCCACGCGCACGGCGCCGTTTACCTCGCAGGAGTTTCTCGAAAGCCTCCGCGACGGCCGCGAGATTTGGATCTACGGCGAGCGCGTGAAAGATGTGACCACGCACCCGGCGTTCCGCAATACGTCGCGGATGCTGGCGCGCTTGTATGACGCGCTGCACGATGAACGCAAATCGATCTTGTGCACCGAAACGGATACCGGCAGCGGCGGCTACACGCATCACTTTTTCAAGGCGCCGCACAACGTTGAGGAAATGGTGGCATCGCGCGACGCCATCGCCGAATGGGCCCGCGTCACCTACGGCTGGATGGGCCGTAGCCCCGATTACAAGGCCGCGTTCCTGGCCACGCTAGGCGCCAATTCCGACTTCTACACGCCGTTTCAAGAAAACGCCCGCCGCTGGTACAAGAAGGTGCAGGAAGAAGTCACCTTCGTGAATCACGCCATCGTGAATCCGCCGGTGGATCGCAACAAGGAACTCTCGGAAGTCCGCGACGTGTATATGCACGTGGAGAAGGAAACCGACGCCGGCCTGGTGATCAGTGGCGCGAAAGTGGTGGCCACCACCTCCACCCTGACGCACTACAACTTCATCGCGAACAACGGCGCGCTGCCCATCAAGACCAAGGATTTCGCGTTCGTCTGCATCGTCGCTACCGACTCGCCAGGCGTCAAGCTGTTCTGCCGGCCATCGTATGAAATGACTGCGGCGGCCGTCGGCAGTCCGTTCGACTATCCCCTCTCGAGCCGGCTCGACGAAAACGATTCCATCATCGTCTTCGACAAGGTTTTGGTCCCGTGGGAGAACGTTTTCGCGTACGGCGATATCGACAAGGTCAACAACTTCTTCCCGCGCTCCGGATTCCTGCCCCGCTTCATGTTCCATGGCTGCGTGCGTTTGGCCGTGAAGCTCGATTTCATCGCGGGCTTGTTGCTAAAAGGCGTGGAGGCGACAGGCGCTAAAGATTTTCGCGGCGTGCAGGCGCAAGTGGGCGAGGTGCTGGCATGGCGGAATCTGTTCTGGGGCCTGACCGACGCGATGGCGCGCACCACTACGCCTTGGACGCCCGGTTACGTGCTGCCCAATCTCGATTACGGCCTGGCCTATCGCGTCGCGTCGAATCTGATCTATCCACGCCTCAAGGAAATCATCGAGAACGTGCTGGCGAGCGCGCTCATTTATCTGCCTTCGCACGCTAACGATTTCAAGGTGCCTGAAATTCGCAATTACCTGGAGACCTTCGTGCGCGGTTCCAACGGCTACTCGGCGCTGGATCGCGTGAAGTTGATGAAGCTGATGTGGGACGCCATCGGCACCGAGTTCGGCGGACGCCACGAGCTCTACGAGCGCAACTACTTCGGCAATCACGAGAGCATCCGCTTCGAGACGCTGATGGTGGCCGATCAACTGGGCCAATCCGCGAAATACAAGGGCTTCGCGGAGCAGTGCATGGCCGAATATGACTTGGACGGATGGACGGTCCCGGACTTGATCAATCCGGATGATATTAATATTGTTATGAAGAATGGCCGAAAGTGATGCCCGCGCAATCGACACCCGGCAGTTTCGCAATACGCTTGGCCGCTTCGCCAGCGGCGTCACCGTTCTAACCGCGCAGCACGAAGATCAAATGCACGGCATGACCGCGAATGCGTTTGTGTCGGTCTCGCTCGATCCTCCGCTCATCTTGGTCTCCTTGGACAATCGCTCCAACATGCACCGCATCCTACCCTCAGTGCGGCGCTTCGGCATCAGCGTGCTGGCCGAGGATCAGGAGCCGCTGAGCAATCATTTCGCGGGACGCACCGTGGCTGGCCTGCATGTTCGATTCGTAACTCGCCGGGATATACCGCTGCTGGCGGGTGCCGTGGCGTACTTCGTGGTTGAGGTGATCGATATCCATGCGGCCGGCGATCACACGCTATACATCGGACGCGTAGAGCACTTCGAATCGGGCGAGGGTAATCCGCTGCTCTTTCACGCGGGGCGCTACGGGAAGATTCGTGAAGAAAAAGCACCGGCAACCCAGTGGCCGCAGGACGAGCTGTCACTCTTTTCGATCGGTAGCGTAGATCCGCCGATCACGTGATTTAGACGACTGCTGAGGTTTTGGCCGGCGCTTCGACGGTGTGCTCGTTGAAGCTGTATCCGAAGCCGCGAACCGCGCGGATGAACGACGGATTAGCCGGGTCAGGCTCGATCTTCTGGCGGAGCCGTAAGATGTAAACGTCCACGGTGCGATCCGTCACAGCCCGGTCGTGCCCCCACACAGCATCTAGGAGCTGCTCACGGCTATAAACCACACCTGGGCGGCTCATGAGAAACTCGAGCAGCCGGAACTCCGTCGCGGTCAGCGCTACTTCGGCCCCCCGCAGAGTAACTCGGCAACTTGCGCGATCCAGCTCCAGATCCCCCGCCCTAACCGTGCGGGCCGGCGACGACTGCGAGCGAAACTGGTTCTTCACCCGCGCGATCAGTTCACGGATGAAGAACGGCTTCACCATGTAGTCGTTAGCGCCCAGCTCCAAGCCCAGAATGCGGTCCGTTTCCGAAGCTCGGGCCGTCAGAAAAATGATCGGCACGTGCGCGAGCTCGGAATGATTTCGCAGGCCTTTGCAAATCTCGAGGCCATCCGAATCCGGCAGCATGATGTCGAGAATCGCCAGGTCTGGCCGTTCCCGCCGGCAAAGCTCAACCGCGCCGCGTCCGGTTTGCGAGCCTGCGACTGCGAATCCCTCTTTCTCCAGGTTGTACTTCAGAAGAGAGAAGAGGTCGGCGTCATCTTCGATGAGGACTATTTTCTTCATGGGCCCTTCCCTAGAAGGTAACCCGATTTACGTTACGAATGGATGACAGCCCTGTTAAGGCTGGTTGAACAGGGCGATTTTAAAGGGTTTTCGCTTCCGCCGCACTCGCTGGCCGAGTGGTAGAGCTCCCGCGCGGCAATGTAGCGGGCTACTGCAGGCGGCAGCTCCGTTGGAGTCTCTCCGGCCGCCAATTTTCGCCGGACGTCAGATGAAGATACCGGCAGAGCCACCGTGTCCAGCCGGTGTACTCGCGCTCCCGGAGGCGCCGAATAAGGATGGCCCGGCCGCGTCACCACGATAAACTCGGTCAGGCGCACCAGATCCTGCCAGCGGTGCCAGCTCGGGACTTCGGCAAAAGCGTCCGCGCCGATAATGAAATAGGGCTGTTGGCCGAGTTCGCGCACCCGCTCAACCGTATCAACCGAGTAGCTTTTGCCCTCACCCGCCTCCAGCCTTGATGCAATGAAGCGCGGATCGGCTTGGCAGGCCAGTTCGGTCATGCGGAAGCGGTCTTCGTAACTCGCGCCGGTGTGCGCGGTCTTGTGCGGCGGATGGGCGGCTGGAATAAACCAGACCTGGTCCAGGTGGAATTGATCCGCGGCCTCGCGCGCAACGGTGAGATGGGCGTTATGGATAGGGTCGAAAGTGCCGCCGAACAGGGCCAGTCGCATGACTAGTTCTTCCGGCAATACATTTCCACCGGGATTTGTTCAGTTTAGCGCACTGCGGAAATGGTGCGCTGGCTCAGGAACCAGGCTTGGCAATCGCTGCCGGCCCGGCGGGATTTGACTGAGTAGGAGCCATCCTGGTGCATGTGGCGCGCGCCGATTTCGTCGTGCAGATAGGAGTGCATCACTTCATCGCGCAGCCGTTTGATCATCTCCGGCTGCCTCACGGGAAAGAGTACTTCGACGCGCCGGTTTAAATTGCGCGGCATCAGATCTGCACTCCCGAGATAGCATTCCTCCGAGCCATTGTTGCGGAAATAGAAAATCCGGCTGTGTTCCAAAAAACGGCCCAGTATGCTTCGTACGTGAATGTTTTCGCTTACGGCCGGAACCTGCGGCCGCAGACAACATGCGCCACGCACAATCAGGTCGACGCTCACGCCCGCTTGCGAGGCTTGATAGAGCAGCTTGATGATGGGCCCGTCTTCCAGCGCATTCATCTTCAGGATCAGACGGCCCTTGCCGCCCTGGCGCTGGATGTCGATCTCCCGCTGGATCATCTCTTCCATGCGCTGCCGGAGATTGAGCGGCGCGACCAACAGCTTGCGGAAAGTCTTCTTGCGCGAATAGCCGGTCAGATAGTTGAACAGATCGGTGGCGTCCGCGCCGATCTCTTCATCGCCCGTGAACATGCCGAAATCGGTGTACAAGCGAGCCGTAGCCGGATTGTAATTACCGGTCGCCAAATGACAATATCTTCGGATCGTGTCGCCCTCGCGGCGGACCACCAGAACCACCTTGGAATGCACTTTCAAGCCGAGCAGGCCATACACCACGTGAACGCCCTCGCGTTCCATCGCTCGCGCCCACTCGATATTGCTTTCCTCATCGAAGCGCGCTTTCAGCTCCACCACCACGGCCACCTGCTTGCCGTTTTCCACGGCTTCCAGCAGCGCCTCTACAATCGGCGAGTTGCGGCCCAGCCGGTACAGCGTCATCTTGATGGCCAGTACGTCGGGATCGCGCGCGGCCTTGCGCAGGAATTCGACCACCGGCTGGAACGATTCGTACGGATGATGCAGCAGTTGGTCTTGCTGGCGGATCAAATCGAAGACGTCGTCTTCCTTCGACGCAAAGCCGGCCGGAGTATATGGCAGGAATGGCTTGTCCTTCAAATCCGGACGATCCACACTCACCAGATGGCGCAGCCGGCTGAGGTCGAGCGGCCCGTCAACGCGGTAAATGTCCGAGGAATCCAGCTCCAGCTTGCCGGCCAAAAAATCGATCATTGCAGCCGGCGTGTTCGCGTCCACTTGCAGACGTACCGCATCGCGAAAACGGCGCTGCCAGACCGCCTCCTCGATGGTCTCAAGCAAGTCGTCCGTTTCCAGTTCCTTGATAGCGACTTCGGCGTCGCGCGTGAGGTGAAATACGTGTGCCTGCAAGATCTCCAAGCCTGGAAACAGGTGCTGCAGATTCGCGATGATCAATTGCTCCAGCCACACAAAGCCGTACTCGCGGGATGCGGGATTTGCTCCAGTGGGCGTTGCACCCAAAGGCAGTGCAACTGGCAGCAGCTGCGGCAAGGTGTCGGGAACCTTCACACGGGCAAAACGCTCCGGACCGCCGGGCTCGCGCACCGCCACCGCGATATTCAAGCTGAGATTCGAAATGTGCGGGAACGGCCGGCCCGGATCGAAAGCCAGCGGAGTGAGAACCGGAAATACCTTTTCGGCGAAGAACGTATCCAGCTGCGCTCGCTGTTCCAGGCTGAGATCCGCATGATTCAGTAAGCGAATATGATTGGATTCCAGGGAGGGGATCAGCTCTTCCCGGAGGAACTCATAAGCTCCGCCGAGCAGACGGCCAACCACATCGCGAATGGCCTCTAGCGTTTCGGAGGGCCCGCGGCCATCCAAGCCCGGGTCGTGGACGCCATTTTCGATCTGCTGCGTCAGGCCCGCGACGCGCACCATGAAGAACTCGTCGATGTTCGATCCGAAGATCGAGAGGAATTTAACGCGCTCGAGCAGTGGATTGCGTCGATCCCGAGCCTCCTCCAGCACGCGGCGCTGGAATTCCAGGTGGCTGAGCTCTCGATTGAGGTATAAGGAGGGTTCGTCTGGCAGGTCCGCGAGTCTAAGCGGAGCCCGAACCGGTTCGGCACACATGCATTATCTAGTGTACCGAACCGCCCGAGGCCGTTGTATTACACAGGAACAAAGCTAGTTTTGCTCGACTACGCGCAGGTTGTTGGTTACCGAGAAAACTCCGGGAACCGAATTGGCCCGGATATACGCCGTGTTCTTGTCGCTCTGGTTATCCACCACGCCCACCAGCGTTACGTGCCCGTTCTCAACGATGATGTGGATCGAGGGCTGGGTGCCCATTCCGTATCGATACAGGCCGCCGAATCCGTAAATGGACCGGTACTCCGCCGCACGAATGCGGCTGTCGAACGGCGACAGGGGCAAAACTTTGATGTTGTCGATTACCTGCGTCACGCCGGCCAAGTGCTTCACCGATCGCAGGGCATCATCCTTCACCACGGGCTGTGTTACTTCGCCCGCTAGCGTTACAACACCGTTGTCGACACGATAGTTCAAGTCATCGAAAACGCTGTAGTAGGGGATCATCACCAGTTCGTGACGGACTTTGGCTGTCAAATCCTGGGGCGCGCTGCCATTGCTGGCGAACATTGGCACGCTCGCGATCGCCAATGCAGCGGTAACTGCAAGGCTTTGAACGATTCTTTTCATATTCGTCTCCATCCACTCCATCAGATGTTTGGGTGGTGGGCGGGGTTGCCGGGATTACGGATCTTTACAGCCAATAGCTTACGGGCGATTAGCTGCTGGCCAGGTTTGTTACCCTAAGCTCAGCATGTGGGCGCGATTGCTGGTGGTGTTCAGCGTCGCTGCGGGTCTGTGGGCTCAGCGGGATCCGAAAGATCTGCTGGTTCAGATGAGCCGCCGTGCCGTGGACTCGATCAGTCAGCTGCCCCCATACGTCACTACAGAAACTATTGAACGCAAGTATTTCGAGCCTCACTCCACCCGACTCCATTCTTGCGACGATATTGCGGCCGAACAAAAATCCGCCCACGGGAAATCCCGGCTCTCCACTTCGGATATGGTGCGCGCCGACGTCGCGATCGTCGGGGAAACCGAGATGTACTCATGGCTCGGCGAGAACCACTATGTCCCAGCCGTCAACGCAATCCAGTTTGTCGACGATCGGGAGTCGTCTCAATTCCTCCTTGACGGAGCCGCGATAGTCGGACTGTCCAGGCTGGCGCGAATCATTTTCAGTGATGAGAATGAGGCTGTCTTTTCGTATGCCGGCGACCAAATGCAGGATGGCCGGAATCTTTCCGAATTCGGGTTCAACGTCTCGCAGGCCAGGAGCCACCTAAAATTTAACATCGCAGGCCAACAAATCAAGACCGCTTACGAGGGCACGTTTCTGGTGGATACAACAACAGCGGACCTGGTCCGGCTCGTCGTCCGCGTGGCCGATTTAGCGCCCTCTGCCGGCATATGCGAACTGACGCAGACCGTGGAGTATGGAAGGGTCCGTCTGGAAGGCAAAGATCTTTTCATGCCGGAACAAGTTCTGACCCAACTTACCAAGCGTGACGAGAGCTGGTTTGAAAACCGCGCGACGTATTCGAATTGCCGCAGGTTGCCCGCACAGATCGCCGAGGCAGGCTCGCTCGCGCCCGGTGCTCCCTCGATCTCGCCGGAGCCTGCGCTTCCGCCGGGGATTCGATTCTCCATCGGGCTCGATCAACCGATCGACACGGCAACCGCCGCGTTCGGCGATCGAATACATGCCTCGCTGACTAGCGACATGGTGGACAAGTCAGGAACACTGGTTTTTTCGGCGGGCGCGACCGTGGATGGCCGAATCATCAAGCTACTTCGGGTTTACGGAAGCACGGAATCGTCTTATTCCTTAACGATACTCGTCCGGTGGGAAACCGTGAGGCACGCGAGAGACCTACGAAGGTTTACGGCGCGTGCCGAAAACACAGGGGGGCTGGTGGGGCGGTTTTCGGGCTTGGTCCCCGCCTCGCTCCATGAAGCCGACGGGTTCCCTTTGCGAGTCACTAACGACGGCCTCTTCGAAATACGAGGTTTGAGGCCAAGCCGCATATTGCACAAGGGCATGGCTTCGAGCTGGATGACTGTGATCCCGTGACGTTCGCCAGGTAGCCGAGGAGTATTCTCATATACATGCGATCCCGTCTGGCGCTGATTCTCAGCATGTCGCTGGGGCTTCACGCTCAAGACAACTCGGAAGACTTGCTCATGCGGGTCAGTCAAAAAATCCTGGACTCGGTGAACCGGTTACCGAGATTTGTGTGCACTTTAACGGTGGATCGGGCTCAATATCTGACCATCGGTGCAAGGCCCATTCGCACGTGCGATGACTTCGAAGGAGGGAAAAAAGGCGGAAATGTGAAGGATCGCCTATTGGCATCGGATCGGCTGCGGCTGGATGTCGCCATCGGAACCAGCCACGAGAGATTCGCTACGAGCAACGAAATGTATTCGTGGGTAGGTGATAACCGTTTTGACAACCGCGGACTGTTTGACCTTGTCCGTCAAGGCGCTATCTCGTCGGGATCATTTTCAACGTTGCTCGTCTCAATATTTGGAGAAGACAGAGCGAGCTTTTCTTACCACGGCGGTCTTACCGTTGATGGCCGCATGCTAGCGGAGTTCGGATTCCGAATCCCCCTTGAGAAGAGCAACTACCTCTATCTTTTCGACAATAATCGACGCTCGGTGCGGACTCCAATGGAGGGAACATTTCTGGTCGACCCAAAGACATTTGACCTGGTGCGCCTCACGATCCACCGCACTCTTCCGCCAGAAGCCGACGCGTGCGAGACTACCCAGACACTCGATTATGGGCGAGTGCGCCTCGGGGACAACGACCTTCTGTTGGTAACGGAAGGTCGCTTGGATATTCTCAGCATCGCCGACGAGATGCAGAACCACCTGACTTACTCCGCTTGTCACGAGTTTGTCGGCCAATCCACCCTGACTTTTGAACCGTCGTCGGAGCGAAGCCCGTCTGATTCCGACGTTAGCGCCGCGGCAATCCCCGGACTTGCATTGCCGCCGGGCCTGCCGTTTACGCTGGCATTTGTCGACTCGATCGACACTGCGGTGGCGGCTGCCGGCGATCCGATCCGAGCCAAACTGACCACGGCGATTCAACTTGGTTCGTCCGAAGTCCTTGTTCCTAAAGGCGCGATCGTTGCGTGCCGTATCACGAAGGCGCAGCGTGTCTACGGGCAAAACAAGTCTTTCGTGCTTGCTGTCAAGCTGGAATCCATTGTCATTGGAGGGAAATCCCAGCCGTTGCGGGCCGCGCCGGACTCCGGCCTTCGAAGTTTCCCAAAGGGCGCTGGCCGCCTCAGGCAGAGGCTGAATCTGGGCGCTCTGACAGAAGATCGCGATATCGGGGTTTTCGACTTTCCCTCTACATCCCCGAAGTACGTCATCAAGAGCGGCTTGGCATCAAAATGGTTGACGCTGGCGCCGATTGCCCAGCCCTAGCTGAGCCGCCTCAAACGTGTCGCGGCCATCTAGGCACGGTATGATAGAAGTTAAGCCCTTCTATATATCTCATGTCAGAACCACGCACGCCCGAACTAGGTATAAACAGCTGGCTCGAAGACGAGCTATATCAGCAGTATCTAAACGACCGCAAGAACGTCGACGAAAGCTGGAAGGAAGTTTTCGAGACCAACGGCGGAGCAACTCCGGGAAATGGCGGCGTTGGACCGGGGAATGGCTCGCACCCCCCGCAGGCGGTCGCCATCCACAACGGCGGCGAGGCCCACGCATCTTCGCTACCCGCCGTCCCCGAGCATCAGCCCATCGCCGGTGAAACTCTGATGCCGTTGCGCGGCGCGGCGGCTCGCATTGCGGAGAACATGAATGCCAGCCTCAGCATTCCGCTGGCGACGTCGCAGCGCGTGATGCCGGTGAAGGTCATCGACGAGAATCGCCGCATTCTGAACGAACACCGCGCCCTGCTCGGCAAGAGCAAGATCTCCTACACCCACATGATCGCCTGGGCGATCGTGAAAGCGCTTCGCAGCAATCCCACATTGAACCATGCCTATGCGGAAACCAATGGCCAGCCGTTCCGCGTGGTGCGCGACAGCGTGAACATCGGCATCGCGGTGGACGTGGCGGGCAAGGACGGCACTCGATCCTTAAAGGTGCCCAACATCAAGGACGCCGCCTCGATGGATTTCAGCGAGTTCTTGGCTAAGTTCGACGACATCATTGCGCGGGCGCGCAACAATAAACTGACCGTCCAGGATTTCGAAGGCACCACCATTTCGCTGACCAATCCCGGCACCGTGGGCACGCTTGGTTCGGTGCCGCGATTGATGCCGGGCCAGGGCGCCATCATTGCCACCGGCGCCATCGATTATCCGGCGGAATACCACGGCGTCACCGATCAGCTGCGCGCCGTGCTCGGGCTGAGCAAAGTGATGACGGTGACCTGCACCTACGATCACCGCGTGGTTCAAGGCGCAGAGTCCGGCATGTTCCTGGGCCGTCTACAGGCCCTGCTTGAGGGCGACGACGAATTTTACGAGCAGATTTTTTCGGATCTCAAGGTCCCCCACAAGCCCGTGCACTGGGAACCGGATCGGCCGGTTTCGATTCCAGGCCTGCGCGGCGGCCAGCACGACGATGTGGCGAAAGAAGCCGCCGTATTGCAGTTGATCAACGCCTATCGCGTGCGCGGCCATTTGATTGCCGATTTTGATCCGTTAGGTTCGGAGCCGGTGTATCATTCCGAACTCGACCCGGCCACCTATGGGCTCACCATCTGGGATCTCGACCGCGAGTTTCTGACCGGCACATTGATGTCGGAAGACGATCAGCCGCAACAAGACCGCCACGCTGCGCGAAATCCTGGAGACCCTGCGCCAGACCTACTGCGGAAAAATCGGATGCGAGTACATGAACATCCAGATTCCGGAGCAGAAGCGCTGGCTGCAGCTGCGGATGGAACCGACCGGCAACCGCTGGCCGCTGGATGAGCAGACCAAGCTGCGCGCGTTGCAGCGCGTGATCGAAGCCGAGGAGTTCGAGCGCTTTCTGCACACGCGGTTCATCGGGCACAAGCGCTTTTCGCTGGAAGGCGGCGAATCCGCCATCGCGATTCTGGACGAAATTCTGGATCGCGCGGCGGACACCAACGTGCATGAGACGGTCATCGGCATGGCCCACCGCGGGCGCCTGAATGTGCTGGCGAACATCGTCGGCAAGTCCCTGTTGCAACTGTTTTCCGAATTCGAAGGCATCGATCCTGAAAGCACGCAAGGCTCGGGCGACGTGAAATATCATCTGGGCGCGAGCGGCGTGCGGAAATCGTCTTCGGGCCGCGAGATCGTGGTTTCGGTGGCGTTTAACCCGAGCCATCTGGAGGCAGTGGACCCGGTAGTGGAAGGTCTCGTGCGTCCCAAGCAGGACCGGCTCGGCGACGTCAACCGCGAGCGCGTCATCCCGATTTTGATTCACGGCGATGCGGCTTTCGCCGGCCAGGGCGTAGTTCCCGAAACGCTCAACCTATCGCAGCTGGAAGGCTACACCACCGGCGGCACCATTCACCTGGTGATCAACAACCAGATCGGATTCACCACCAATCCGAATGAAGCGCGTTCCACGCCCTACTCCACCGACGTGGCGCGCATGGTGCAGGCGCCCATCTTCCACGTGAACGGCGACGATCCGGATGCTTGCGTCCGGGTGGCGCAAATGGCCTACGATTATCGCCAGACCTTCAAGCGCGACGTGGTGATCGACATGTTCTGCTATCGCCGCCATGGTCACAACGAAGGCGACGACCCCAGTTACACCCAGCCGATTCTGTATCGCAAGATCCGCAATCATCCGTCGGTAGCGGCGCAATACTCCGATCAGTTGGTGCGTGAGCACTTGATCGACGCCGATCAAGTTGCGCAAATCCGCAAGGGCATCAACCAGCGGCTCAACGATATCTACGACGCCTCCAAGCAAAATCGGGAAGCAGTACCAGCTGCAGGAGCTGAGCTCCGTGGAACTCGACGATATCGTGGCGCCCAGCCCGAACACGGCTGTGGATCGGGCCGCCCTGGAGCGAGTTGTTCATGGAATCACCACGTTTCCCGACGAATTCCACGTGCACCCCAAACTTGAGGGCACGCTCAAGAAGCGTCAGGAGATTCTGCGCGGCGCGCCGATCGATTGGGCCACTGCGGAGACGCTGGCTTTCGGCACACTGGTGATGGAGCGGACTCCAGTCCGATTGAGCGGACAGGACAGCGGCCGAGGAACATTCAGCCAGCGCCACCTCGAGCTCTACGACAGCGAGACCGGCGAGCGCTACATTCCCTTGCAGCATCTGGCTCCCAATCAAGCGCGCTTCGATGTTTTCGACAGCTCGCTGAGCGAATACGCAGTGATGGGATTTGAGTTCGGCTACAGCGTGGCCGATCCGCTGACGCTAGTGCTGTGGGAGGCGCAGTTCGGCGATTTCGTTAATGGCGCGCAAATTCTGATCGACCAGTTCATCGCCAGCGCCGAATCCAAATGGGGCCAGCCGAGCGGCCTGGTGCTGCTGTTGCCGCATGGCTACGAAGGACAAGGGCCCGAGCATTCCAGCGCGCGCATCGAGCGTTTCCTCACGCTTATGCGCCGAGGATAACCTGCAAGTGGTGAACGCCAGCACGCCCGCGCAGTATTTCCATCTGCTGCGCCGCCAGATGCACGGCGGAGCCGATCGGCGCGGAGTTCGCAAACCACTGATCGTTTTTACTCCCAAGCGAATGCTGCGCCATCCCAAGGCCGTTTCGAACATCAACGAATTGATGACGGCACATTCCGCGAAGTTCTGGACGACACCACGGGCATCGAATTGTCGCGCGTCCGTCGCGTGTTGATGTGTTCCGGACAGGTTTATTACGATATCCTGGCTGCGCGAGACGAGCGCAAGATCCAGGATGTCGCGGTAGTCCGGCTGGAGCAGATTTATCCGTTCCGCGCCGACCAGGTGCGGGATATTCTGGCGCGCTATTCGGAAACGGCCGAGGTGGTGTGGGTGCAAGAGGAACCGCGCAACATGGGCGCATGGCGTTTTGTCCAGGAGCAAATGCAGCCCATCCTAGAACCGACGCAACGCGTGCTCCGGTACGCCGGCCGCGCTGCCAGCGCCAGCCCGGCAGCGGGTTCGCTCAAGCGCCATCAGCAGGAGTTAGCCGAACTGTTGGACCAGGCGTTTTCCGCCGAAATCAAGTTCGAAACAGTGCCAACGCCGGCGAAGCGCAAAGTCCTGGCGCGCCGCAAGCGCTAGACACCCTCAGGCAACCACGCGCGGATCGGGCACCGGATAGCCGATCGCGAAATGGTACACCACCTGCCCTTGCTCCGGCGTCAGCTTGAGATAGCGGTGCACTTCATCGTCGAAAAACGCGCCGATACCGGTGGCCCCGAGCCCTAGCGCTTCAGCGGCAAGATAGAGCCGTTGTCCGATTGCGCCCGCTTCGAAATGGACCCAGCGGTAGCCGCGGTAGCCTTGCTCGCGGACGGCGCGGTCCAGATCTCCGATCATCGAAAACGCCACGCACGCGTTACCGGCGAGATTCTGGCCGAGACTCAGACCCGCCGCCGCGACGCGCTCGTCCCCACTTCTGATCTGCTCCAATTCGGCGCGCTCGGGCCAGTACCGGTAGACGCCTTGGTGCAGCCCGTCGACGCGATGCACGTAGAGGTAGAGCTGGACGAAATCCGGGCTGGTCGCAGACAGGATGGCGGAGAGCTGCGCGAACGACATCGATTGCGCGCCGCCCACGAAGTCGAGTGCCGAGCGCCGCTTCCGCACGACTTCGCCAAAGGTGAGTGTCGATGATGCCGGAGGAGGCAGCTTGATTTCGCCCGTGCCAGCGCGAGCCGGTTCTGTGCGGGTGTTGACGATTGGCTTCGTTGTATCGTGGATCGCTTCGATCCATGGATATGCGATTGTTTCCGGCGAAAGCTGGTTCGCTTCGCCGCCGTACCAAATGGTCTCTTGCGCGTCCGGTTCGCGCATCGGAATTGATTTGCCTCGCAATTCGAGAATCAACATCGGCCACTCATCCTCACTTAAGCGGCAGTATCGCGCGACTTCGTCGTCCGGGAAATCGACGACGGCGAAGCTCTCGCATCCCATGGCTCGGGCGGCCAGCGCGAGCGCTTGCCAGGCATGCCCGATATCGTGCAGGCAATATCGATAGGCGCGATCCCGGTATTTCCACGCCTCTCGCCACGCAATGCTGGTCAGGATAAATACGATTGGCGCGGAGCCGCCGGTCAATTTCAAGTCAAACTCGCCGATCGCGCGCTGCTCCGCCACGTGCGAAGAGGGACGGTAATGATACAGACCATCGGGCCACTGTTCTAAGCCGCGCGTGATGAAGTGAAATTCCGTCGGATGCAGATTGCCGGAAGATGGATTCACTCGCAGCGCATAACGGTATCCGGTGGATGGGACCAGCTTAGAAGCACTAATCGACGCGGAATAGAACAGCAGTTGCGAGAGGAACGCCGGACCATCAAGAACGGTTGTCTTGCCAATACCACCCTGCAGCAGTTCGAGTGCTGGGATCTCAGGACTGGGCGGGTCCGCGGGAAGATCGAGAACCGGCACGCCCTCGTAATGCCGGAACGGATCCGGCATGTTGTTCCAATCGAGAACGTGCTGGGCGCGTTGCAGCGACTGGACGGTGTGCTTGGTGAACTCGTGATACTCGCGCCAGGACATTTGCCTGTCGAGTTAGCTGTTAAGCGCTGCCCTCAAGGGGAGCCTGCCAGCGGAACAGGAAAAAGTGGCGGCCGCATAGAGAGCAGCGATAGGGCCAGAGGATCCAGTGGAGCGCCTTCTCCATGGCGTTTCGAACGCCGACGCCTCGAAAGTCAACCGATTTGCAATTCGGACATTGCGTGGAGAACATAACGTTCCATAGCCTCGTTCCTATCCGTCAGTTTTCGCCGCGCTGCCAGTTCCTCGGGTTTGAGTCCCTCGAAATGACGGCGTGGACTTGCCGGCACCGGCATCGCTGCTGCGGGCCATGTCCGGGCGGCTTGCTTCACGGGCGGCCTTAATCTCTTCCGGCGTCCTGATGTCGGGCTCGGAAACCTTAACCCGTTCCTTGGCGCGAGCTACCTGGCGCTTATGTCGTTTCGCTAATCGCTTGTCCATTTCTTGAATTTAGCGCAGGCACGGGACTCCCGCAGTCATTCACCAGTATCAGTTAATTTCTGTTGCTTGTCAAGCCGAGACCGTGCCAAAATGGAGTGGTGATTCACCAAAAATGGTGAAATTCCAATCGAGGCATCTGTGGACGTATCGCTCGTCATCAAGCAACGTTTGAATGAGCTGGGTCTCGACCAGAGAGATCTGGCCTCGGCCACCCAGGTCACTGATTCCTATATCTCACAGCTCTTGAGCCGCAAGAAGGCCCCTCCGGCGCCCGGGCGAACCGACATCTACGAAAAGATGGGCGAATTCCTGAAGCTCCCGTCCGGGGAACTTTCCAGACTGGCGGAAGTTCAGCGGCTGGAAGAGTTGAAGAAGCGAGTGACGGAGCCACCCAGTCCCTTGTTCAAACAGTGCCGCGATTTGATACTCCGCAAATGCCACCCCGACAGCCAAAAGGAAGTCCGCAGGATTTTTGAGAAGGAGCCGTTCGGTGAGCTCGAACGCCTGGTGACTCAAAAGCTTCTGGATGTCGCGCACGGCATTGCGAAGGAGGAATTGCGGAGCGAGGAATGGCTCCGGTTAATGGCTCAACTCAGCGGACGCAGCTACCAGCAAATGCGGGTCGCGATTCTGGAGTTTCTCGACACCGATGTTTTCAGCATCTCGATTGACAATTGTGTCTCGTTCCTCGAACCGATGATCGACTCTTGGAATATCGACCTGAAGACCTTTGCTCTGGAAGTTATCCTGAACCGCCGGTTGTCGCCCAGCACCGTCAGGCGATTTGAGTTTGCCGAACAGGAGCCACAAAAGCGCTCCGGGATCGAGCCGGGCTTCGAGCAGTTTCTCAACGACAAATCCCTCAGCGGTGACGCCACCGAGGATGAAATCCAATTTCTGAAGGCGCTGAAGTTCAGAGGAAAGCAACCTTCCCCAATCTATTACTACCGGGAACTGCAGAATTTGAGAGATCCCCTTCATTTCACCGCCTCGGCTTCCGATTGATCGCCGGCCGAGCGGGACGCTAGCCAACGGAACATTTCATGCAACAGACCAATAAAGTTCGCAAAATCGCTTTCGTCGGCGACCATCTACCGCGTAAATGCGGCATCGCTACATTCACTACCGACCTGCTTGCGGCCGTTGCAGCCGCGCATCCGCAAAGCCAATGTTTCTGCGTGTCGGTGAACGACATCAAAGATGGCTACGATTACCCGGAAGTAGTTCGCTTCGAGATTGAAGAGCAGGACCTGTCGTCCTATTTGCGCGCCGCCGACTTCCTGAATATCAGCAATGTGGACATCGTCTGTTTGCAGCACGAATTCGGCATTTTCGGCGGACCCGCCGGTGGTCATATTTTGGCGTTCCTGCGCGAACTGAGGATGCCGGTTGTCACCACGCTGCACACTGTTTTGCGCGAGCCGAGAGCGGATCAACGCCGCGTCATGCAGGAGTTAATCTCTCTCTCGACGCGGCTGGTGGTCATGGTTGAGCGCGGGCGCCAAATGCTACAGGACATCTATCACGCGCCGCCGGAAAAGATCGATTTGATCGCTCACGGAATTCCCGACGTGGGATTCGTGGATCCCACCTACTTCAAGGACCAGTTTGGAGTGGAAGGAAAAGTGGTGCTGCTCACCTTCGGCCTGCTTTCACCGAATAAGGGCATCGAGTATATGCTCAACGCCCTGCCGCGGATTCTGGCCGAATTTCCGGACGTGGTTTACATCGTCCTGGGGGCCACTCATCCCAACGAACTGCGCGAACATGGCGAAGCCTACCGCGTTAGCCTCGAAATCCTTGCCAAGAAAAACAGGGTTGAGAAGAATGTCATCTTCTACAACGATTTCGTGGACCTTGAGAATTTGAAGGCTTTCATCGGAGCCGCGGATCTTTACATAACGCCTTACCTGAACGAAGCTCAGATCACCTCGGGCACGCTGGCTTATACGTTCGGAGCCGGCAAAGCAGTGATTTCCACGCCCTATTGGCATGCGGCCGAACTGTTGGCCGAGGATCGCGGGGTGTTGGTGCCATTCGGCGACGCTCCGGCTCTCGCCCGTGAGGTGATTGGCTTGTTGAGCGACGACACCCGCCGTCACGCCATGCGCAAGAACGCCTATCGAATCGGCCGCGAGATGGTTTGGAGCAACGTGGCGCAGCTTTATATGCGTTCATTCGAGTTGTCGCGGCTGGAGGGCGCGGCGCTCTCTCGAAAATTTCTCGCCACCAAGACCCTTGATCAGAGACCGCGGGAACTGCCGGAGTTGAAGCTGAATCATCTCTCGCGCATGACCGATTCCACGGGAGTTTTTCAGCACGCCATCTTCGAAGTCCCGAATTTTTCGGAGGGCTATTGCACCGACGATAATGCGCGGGCATTCATTCTGGCGGTGCTCCTCGGCGAATTGGAAGAGGAGCCCGAGCTTGCGCGGAACATGGCCACTACGTGCGCCGCCTTTCTGCAGCACGCCTTCGACCCCCGGACCCAGCGCTTTCATAACCACATGAGTTTCGACCGCCGCTGGTTGGACGAAAAAGGCTCGGAGGACTCTCAGGGCCGCGCGCTTTGGGCCCTCGGCGTCGCCGTGGGGCGTTCTCCTTTCCGGACCTTCCAGATGATCGCTGGACAACTTTTTGCTAAGGCATTGCCGGCCCTCACCGATTTCACGTCGCCCCGGGCCTGGGCATTCGGCCTCATCGGTATTCACGAATACCTGCGGCGGTTGAGCGGCGATAGCCTGGTCAACCAAACCCGCGAGACGCTGACCTGCCGGCTCATGAAGCTTTTCGAGCAGAGCGCTACGCCGGACTGGTGCTGGTTTGAAGACGAGCTGTCCTACGACAACGCGAAGCTCGCGCATGCATTAATCCTCAGCGGGCACGCGACTGGACAGACGGCGGTCTTTGAGCGCGGCTTGGAGGCTTTACGCTGGCTGAACGAGCTACAAACCTCCGAGAACGGTCATTTTCGGCCCATCGGCAGCAATGGCTTCTACCGCCGGGGAAGCACTCGCGCGAATTTTGATCAGCAACCCATCGAGGCCCAAGCCATGGTCTCGGCCTGTCTGGAGGCTTATCGCGCCACATCGGATGTCTGGTGGTACGAACAGGCGGAGCGCGCCTTCGATTGGTTCATCGGCTGGAACGACCTTGGTTTGGAACTCTACTCGCCCGAAAGCGGCGGCTGCGGAGATGGCTTACACGTGGATCGCGTCAATGGAAATCAAGGCGCGGAATCCACGCTGGCCTTCCTACTTTCGCTGACGGAAATGCGCCTGGCGCAAAACATGGTGACGAGCTTTAAGGAACCGATCGCGATAGGAGCATACGCAATTAAGTGAGCACAGACACAATTCCCGCGAGTTCGATTCAAGTACATCGCACGCCCACCATTCTCAAGCCCGACCCGTCGCGGGTGCTGTTACGGCCATTCAGCCCCGGGGATTCGCGGCGGATCGCCAGGATCATCGACCGCATTATGGAGCTTCCGGAAGACCGGGTTGGTGTTCTGCTGGATGAAATCTCGGTCGAGTTCTCCGCGCGCCATCAGCACATCCGCAAACTCTTTCTGGAACGATTTGAACAGGTCCGCGACTTGATGTCGACCGATGGCGAAGTGTCTGAACAACGCCGGCTTTTAATCGGCTCCTATTTCCTGGCCGAGTATTCCTTGGAAGCCGCCGCGCTCTTCAATCCTTCCATGGTGCCGCACCCGGATCAAACGGGCCTGGCACCAGGCGCGCTGCGGTTCATTCTCAGCCTGCGCGCCACCGGCGAAGGGCACATTTCGTCCATCACGTTTCGAACCGGAATCATACATCCAAATCATCTGATCGAGGTCTTCAAACCCACGGGCTTCCTCACCGAGCCCCGTCAAATTCCAAACTCCCTCTATGAAAAGGGCCTGTTCACGCGGAAACTTGCGGAAGTGGGATTGAACAGCGACTTCACGGGACGCGTCATGAACAAACTCGGCGAATCGTTCACGCTGGATCAGCTCCGCGCCAGTCTCCAGACCGAACAGTTTCGCCTGCCGCATGGAATGTCGCAAGAGGATCAGAACGCCGCCCAAGGAATTTGGATGCTGGCCCGGTCCAATTACGAAGTTCAGTTTCAGCCCGACCAAGAATTGTCGGAGCGCATATTATTTCCGGCCACGCCTTCACAACGCAACGGTATTGAGGACGCGCGGTTCGTCCATTTCAAGGACGAGGACGGCACATGTTGCTACTACGCGACGTTCACGGCATTCGACGGCAAAGTCGTCGTTCCAGAGCTGGTTGAGACTTCGGATTTCCTGCTCTTTCGATTCATCACACTCAACGGGCCGGCCGCGGAGAACAAAGGCATGGCCTTATTCCCGCGAAAGATCAATGGCCTTTATGCCATGCTCTCGCGGCAGGACAACGAAAACATCCATCTGATGTTTTCCGACAACGTCCACTTCTGGGATGACCACAAACTCCTCCTCAAGCCGAAGTTTCCCTGGGAGCTGGTCCAGCTGGGGAACTGTGGATCTCCTATTGAGACCGAGGCCGGCTGGCTGGTGCTGAGCCATGGCGTCGGCCCCATGCGCAAATACTGCATTGGCGCGTTCTTGTTGGATCGCGACGATCCCAGCCAGGTGATCGGCCGGCTTCGCGAGCCCTTGCTGAAGCCGAATCAGAACGAGCGTGAAGGCTACGTGCCCAATGTGGTTTATACCTGCGGAGCGCTGCTCCATAACCGCGAGTTGATCATCCCTTATGGGCTGGCCGATCAGGCCACCGGCTTTGCAACCGTCCCGCTGGCTGAGGTTCTGGCTGCCATGGAGTAGGTCCGTATGAAAATTACCGTCACGCACTCCACGGTTTACCGCTACGATTTCCCGGTGGTCCTGGAGCCCCACATTTTCCGGCTGCGGCCGCGCACCAACAGCTCGCAACGACTGCTGGCGTTCGATCTTCAGATCACGCCCATGCCGGCCGGGACCACGGAGTGTTTGGACCAGGATGGCACTCTCGCCCTGAACGCGTGGTTCAATACGCCCACCAGCGAGTTGAGCGTGCTGAGCCGGTTCACGGTCGAGATGCTTCGGCAGAACCCGTTTGATTACATTCTCACCGGCGAATCGCTGCACCTTCCGCTGTGGTATCGGGAGCCGATATGCGCGGCACTTACCCCTTACCGCAATGACGCGCACGTCTCCGAATCCGTGAAGCAATATGCGCAATGGATCGCCGCCGGCGCGCAATGGAACACGTTATCGTTTCTGCTGGCGCTGAGCCGGCAAATCTTTCAAACCTGCCGCCAGGTGATGCGTCCCGACGGTCCTCCTTGGCCGTCGGATCGAACGTTGAGCTCCCAGGAGGGATCTTGCCGCGATCTGGCGGTGCTGTTCTGCGATGCTTGCCGCGTGATGGGACTGGCCGCCCGATTCGTCAGCGGATATGAATGCGCGTCGGCCAGCAGCTCCTTGAGCAACCAGGAGTCGTACATGCACGCCTGGGCCGAAGTCTATTTGCCGGGCATCGGCTGGCGCGGGTACGATCCTGCTCGCGGCCTGGCGGTATCGAACGGACACGTCGCGGTGGCCGCCGGCTTCGATCCCGATCTGGCATCTCCGGTGGCCGGATGGTATTCGGGTGGAGCAGCGTCGCGGATGGAGGCTTCGCTTAATCTGCAGGTGGACCATGCGGCATAAGCGCATTGCCGTGCTCTCGCCGGTGGCCTGGCGAACGCCGCCCCGGCAATATGGGGCTTGGGAGACAGTAGCCGGTAACATCGCCGAAGGACTTGTCGCGCGTGGCTGGGACGTAACGTTGTTCGCCACCGGGGATTCCGTTACCCGCGGTCACCTGCACGCCGTGATCGACCGCGGCTATGAAGAGGATTCCACCGTCGATCCCAAAGTCGCCGAGTACCTGCACATCTCCGAAGCGTTTGAACACGCCGCCGAGTTCGACCTGATCCACAGCCATTACGACTTCATGGCGCTGACGCTACTCGCGGCTGGTCAAGACGCCGGTCCTCACCACCATCCACGGATTCTCGTCTCCGAAGATCATGCCGGTCTATGAGAAATATCGCGACGGGTATTTTGTTTCTATCAGTGACTCCGATCGCGCGCCGGGGCTGAATTATCTGGCGACGGTTTACAACGGCATCGACCTCGCACTATATCCGCTGCAGGAATCTGCCGGTGACGATCTGATTTTCCTCGGGCGAATTCACCCGGACAAAGGTGTCCATCTGGCGATCGAGGTTGCCCAACAAAGCGGATTGCCGCTGCTCATCGCCGGCATTATCCAAGATGAAGCCTACTTCCGCGAGCAGGTGAAGCCACATCTTGACGGGCAGATTCGCTATATCGGCCCGCGTGGACGTCGAGGGTAAGAACGAATTGTTTGCGCGGGCCCGAGCGCTGCTCCACCTGAACACCATCCCGGAGCGATTCGGCCTGGTTCTGGCGGAAGCCAATGCCGCGGGCGTACCGGTGATCGCCATGGATCTGGGCTCCTGCCGCGAAGTAATCGAAGACGGCCAGACCGGGTTTCTAGTCAATAGCGTTAACGAGGCAGTGCGGGCTTTGGAGCGAGTTGATGAAATCGATCCGGCCACTTGTCGAAAGCGAGTAGAGAAGTTCTTTCCAGTCGAGACCATGGTGGAGGCGTACGAACGAGTCTACTGCAGGATTTTCGATCTGGAAGCGAAAAGGCGGTCATGAAGGACATTGTCAGAAGGTACGGCCAGAATCCGATTCTCACGAAATCTCAGATCCCTTATCCGGTGGAGACGGTTCATAACGCGGCGGTGGTGAAGCTTCAGGACAAGTACATCATGCTGTTCCGCTCTCACCTGCGGACCGGAAGGTCGATCTTGGGTTTGGCGCGCAGTCACGACGGATTCCGCTTCACCGCCGATCCGGCGCCGTTTATGGTTCCCGAGCGCAGACGGCCCGTTCGCAGCGTATGAGGAGTTCGGCGTGGAGGATCCGCGCATAACTCACATCGATGATGAATACCTCATCACTTACAGCGCCTACTCCCGCAATGGCGTGCGGATCGCGCTGGCCAAAACGAAGGACTTCTGTCAGGTCGAAAGAGGTCTGCATGATCACCGAAGCGGACTATCGGAACGTGGTGATCTTTCCCGAGAAGTTTGACGGACTCTATGCCCGGCTGGACCGGCCGCATTCGGAAATCGCGCCCTGGTCGATCTGGATTTCCTATTCGCCCGACTTGCGCTTTTGGGGCGAATCCCAGCTCATCATGCGGCCCGAGCCCTATCACTGGGACGAAATGAAGATCGGGCCGGGCGCGCCGCCCATCAAAACCGAGAAGGGATGGCTTTCCATCTATCACGGAGTTTTCAAGACCATGGATGGATCGGTCTATCGTTTGGGGGTTGCGCTGCATGACCTGCAAGAATCCGGCCAAGATCATCGGCGTGGGCGACTCCTGGATTCTGCAGCCGGAGGACCCCTGGGAAGTAACCGGGTATGTCCACAATGTGGTCTTCACCTGCGGCGCGGTTGCCGGAGCCCGATGGAACCGTCAAGATCTATTGGGGCGGCGCGGACACGGTGATGTGCGTGGGCGAAGCGAACATCTCCGACCTGGTCGCGCTGTGCCTGGAGCACGGCAGACCGGCCAAGTGACCCGGGCGTCACTAAAAAGAAATGATCGCAAGGCGGAATGACGGTAGTCTATGAGAAGTGAGCCCTGCCGCTACCGATCATCCTGATACGGATCAGCCCAAGCAGCGCGGGATTGTGCGGCGGTTTTTTGCCAATCTCGGACCGGGGCTGATTACAGGCGCGGCCGACGACGATCCTTCGGGTATTTCCACTTACTCGGTGGCGGGCGCTGCCTTCGGATATTCATTCCTGTGGACGGCCCTGATTAGTTTTCCGCTGATGGCGGCCGTGCAACTGATGTGCGCGCGGTTGGGAATGGTGACCGGTCGTGGGCTAGGCGGGGCCATCCGGTTGCGGTATCCACCGTGGGTGCTATGGCCGGCATGCGCTGCTGCTGGTGGTCGCGAACGTGTTCAACATTGGCGCGGATTTGGGCGGCATGGCCGACGTAATGCAGATGGTCACGGGAATCCGATCCTACTTCTGGACGCCCTTCTTTGCATTGCTCATTGGCAGCCTGCTGATCTGGGCCTCTTACAATTGGATCGCGCGCGTATTCAAGTGGCTGACTCTGGTCCTGTTCGCCTACATCATCACAGCCTTTCTGGTGCGCCCCGATTGGAGCAGCGTCCTGCACGGAACCTTCCTTCCGCATGTGGAATGGACGCGATCCTATATGTCCGTGCTGGTCGGAATTCTGGGCACGACGATTTCTCCTTATCTCTTTTTCTGGCAGGCGGCAGAGGAGGTGGAGGAAGATCGGAAGCACGGCAAGATCACCGTGGCTCAGCGGCGGGGCGCCACAAACCAGGAACTGAGGGTGGCCAAGGACGACGTGTACACCGGAATGTTCTTTTCCAACCTGGTGATGTTTTTCATCATTCTCACCACCGGGGCCACGCTGCACGCCCATGGCATACAGAACATCGAAACGGCGAAGCAGGCTTCCGAAGCCTTGCGGCCGTTGGCGGGCCCGGGTGCGTATTGGCTGTTCACGCTGGCATTGGTCGGAACCGGAATGCTGGGAGTGCCGGTGCTGGCGGGATCTTGCGCGTATGCGATCGCGGAAGCAGCGTCGTGGAGGGGGGAGTCGCTGAACGATAAGCCGCGCCGCGCCCAGCGATTCTACCTGGTCATTGCAGCGGCCATGGTGGTGGGGCTGGCGCTCGATTTTGCGGGTCTGAATGCGGTGAAGATGCTGTTCTGGTCGGCTATATTAAATGGTCTGCTGGCTCCGCCGCTAGTGGTTTTGGTGGTGCTGCTGACCAGCGACAAGAGAGTAATGCTGGGGCGGGTGAATGGCCGCGGCGCCAAAGTGCTGGGGTGGATCTGCGCGGCCTTGATGACGGCGGCGGCCCTCGGGCTTTTGGTCACCTGAGAGCCGCCGCTTTCTAATTTAGTAGTCCATGCCCCCGCCGCCATGGCCCATCGGGTTCATTGGCGGGGCCGAATTGCGCTCGGGAATCTCGCTGATCATCGCTTCCGTGGTCAGCATCAAGGATGCAATGGAGGCCGCATTCTGCAAAGCCGTGCGGGTCACTTTGGTTGGATCGATGACCCCGGCGGCGATGAGATCCTCGTAGTTGCCGGAGGCGGCGTTATAGCCAAAGTGCGGGTCGTTGCTTTCGCGGACCTTCTCCACTACAACCGCCCCTTCCAAGCCCGAATTGAGAACGATCTGGCGTAACGGTTCTTCACAGGCGCGAGCGATGATGTTCAGGCCGATCTGTTCATCGCCTTCCAGTTTGTGCTCGCGAAGCGTTTTGGCCGCGTACAGCAGCGCGACGCCGCCGCCCGCGACAATGCCTTCGTCCACGGCCGCGCGCGTGGCGTGCATGGCATCCTCGACGCGCGCCTTCTTCTCCTTCATTTCAGTTTCGGTGGCGGCGCCTACTTTGATGATCGCCACTCCACCGGCCAGTTTGGCCAGCCGTTCTTGCAATTTCTCGCGGTCGTAATCGGAACTGGTGTCGTCGATTTGCGCGCGCAATTGCTTGATCCGTCCTTGAATGGCTTTGGATTCGCCCGCGCCGTCGATGATGGTGGTGGTGTCCTTATCCACGGTGATCCGCTTGGCTCGGCCGAGATCCTCGAGCTTTACGCTTTCGAGCTTAACGCCGGTCTCTTCCACCAGCGACTTGCCCGCGGTGAGGATGCGCGATATCCTCCATGCAGAGCTTTGCGGCGGTCGCCGAAGCCCGGAGCCTTCACGGCACAAACATTCAGCGTGCCGCGCAGCTTATTCACCACCAGGGTTGCCAGCGCTTCGCCTTCCACCTCTTCGGCGATAATCAGCAGCGGTTTTCCCGAGCGCGCGATCTGCTCGAGCAACGGCAGGATGTCCTTCATGCTCGCGATCTTCTTCTCGTGGATCAGAACATAGGGATCCTCGAGCACCACTTCCATGCGCTCGGAGTCGGTGACGAAATAGGGCGAGAGATATCCGCGATCGAACTGCATGCCTTCCACAGTGACCAGCTCCGTCACCATGGTCTTGGATTCTTCCACCGTGATGACGCCGTCTTTGCCGACCTTCTTCATGGCCTCGGCAATGATGTTACCGATGGTGTCGTCGCTGTTGGCGGAAATGGTGCCGACCTGGGCGATCATGTCTCCGGTCACGGGTTTCGACAGCTTCTGAACCGCTTCTACCGCTATTGTCACGGCCTTGTCGATGCCGCGCTTCATGGCCATCGGGTTCACGCCGGAAGTTACGGCTTTGACGCCTTCCCGGAAGATGATTTGCGCCAGGACCGTGGCAGTGGTGGTGCCGTCACCGGCCACGTCGGAAGTTTTAGACGCCACTTCGCGCACCATTTGCGCGCCCATATTTTCGAGTGGGTCTTGAAGCTCAATCTCCTTGGCCACCGTTACTCCGTCTTTGGTGATGGTGGGGCCGCCAAACTTTTTCTCGAGCACCACGTTGCGGCCCTTGGGGCCGAGAGTGACCTTCACCGCGTCCGCGAGTTGATTCACACCGCGCAGGATGGCCTGCCGCGAATTATCCGCGTATACAATCTGTTTTGCCATTGAATTAGCTCGCTTTCTTTGCTGCCACCGGCTGTTGATCCAAAATGCCTAAGATGTCGTCCTCGCGCATGATCAGGTACTCGGTTCCATCCAGCCTGATTTCGTTGCCGGAATATTTCCCAAATAGAATGTGGTCGCCCTCTTTGACGTCCAGAGCGACCAGGGTGCCATCTTCCAGGCGTTTTCCCTTGCCCGTGGCCATCACTTTACCTTCTTGAGGTTTTTCTTTCGCGGAGTCGGGAATGTGCAAACCACCGTGCATCATGTCCCCTTTGTTCTCAACGCGCTCTACTACAACGCGGTCATATAACGGACGGATTTTCATAATTTTCAGGCCTCCCGGCCCTGATTGTGCTGAAGAGAGAGTGGCGCGTAACGAACGCTCGCGCAGTCGATAAGCTACTCAGCGGCACCTCGAGACTAACACGGAAGTTGGCGGGCTGTCTGTTCAATTTTGCTCACATCACGTTCCGGGACCTTCATTCCTAGGCCCTCATCCAACAAGCCTCTCGGCTCGAACGATAAACCGGTCGGGCGCTGCCCCGACGAAGTAGAACGGATAACAAGTGACCAGAGTGAGGATCTGGCCGCCGCTCGAATTTAACACCGCGACGTTCTCCGGACTGACCACTTGCGTGGACATGACGCGGTAACGATATTTGCCTTGTAATGTGGTCACCACAATGATGTCGTTCTCGCGGATATTCCGCAGCGGTCGGAAGAACGTGTCGCGGTGCCCGGTGAGAGCCACGTTGCCAGGCTGCCCCGGCAAAGGCGTACCGGGAATGTGGCCGACTGCGCGCCGGAGAGTCTTCGGGTCGTCGCCTTCGATCAGGATGGCGGAGAGCCCCAAGCGGGGGATCTCTAGGCGCCCGATTAGACCTTTTGGGACAATCGCAGGAACACCGCGGGCTTTAAGCGTGTGGTTGTGATATTGCAGCAGGCGCTCGAGGGCGCGGCTTTCGCGCTGTTGAAAAACCCAGGCGTCCAGCATAACGAAACCGCAATAACTCAAGAGCAGAGCGGCGCACGCGAACAGCGTAATTTGCGTCCATCCAAGCGTCCGTCTCATTCAAACCGCCTGAATCTGGCGATATTCCGGCTCCCACATGGCGTCCCCCACTTGTTGCACGATGTCGTTGAATCTCACGCCCGCCAAATCTTCTTCGACGGCGGCTTCGGCGACCGCCACTGCGACCGTCAAGGACACGTTACGCAGGTCGTCGACATGCGGCAGCAATGAAGCTCCGGGCAGTCGCACGGCAACCAGACTCGAGACCGCGTTCGCCGCGGCCGCCAGCATGCCATCACTGATCAGGCGGGCTCGAGAGACGATGGCGCCCAGACAAAGGCCGGGGTATAGCATGGCGTTGTTCACCTGGCCGATGACATAAGTGACTCCCCGGTGAGGTGACCGGCGGGAACGGGCTGCCAGTGGCAATCAGAGCGCGGCCATCGGTCCAGGCAATCAGATCGGCTGGAGTGGCTTCGGCCATGGACACTGGATTTGAAAGCGGGAAGATGATGGGCCGTTCGCAATGCTTGGCCATTTCCCGGACCACGGCTTCCGTAAAAGCGCCCGCGGCGGTGGAAACGCCGATCAGCATGGTAGGCCGCACCTGGCGCACCAATTCGACCAGCGCCTGTTCGGGAAGCCCGTGGGCGCCGTCCGATCCGTTGCGCTTCCAGCGCTTCAACTCGGCGTGCGGGCGCGCATACGGCGCCTGATAATCGCGCAGGCGCTCGCCCATGTCATCGGTAAGCAGGCCCTCGATGTCCGCCAGCCAGAAGCGCGCGGTCGCATCTTCCTTGGACAAGCCTTCACGCATCATTGCGTCGCGAATTTGATCGGCAATTCCCAAGCCCGCCGTTCCGGCTCCAAGAATCACCACGCGTTGGTTCCGCAGCGGCGAGCCGCACACGCGCGCCGCCGAAACCGCGGCTGCCAACGTGATCGCGCCGGTGCCCTGCATATCGTCGTTAAACGTGCAGAACTGGTTGCGGTATTTTTCAAGGATGCGGCGCCCATTGCCCGGCGCGAAGTCTTCCCACTGCAGCAACGCGTTCGGAAACAGCTTGGTCACGGTCTGGACGTAGGCGTCAATGAAAGCGTCGTAGCGCTTACCTCGCACGCGAGCATGCCGGTTTCCTATGTACATCGGATCCTTCAGCAGGATCTCGCGGTTGGTGCCAACATCCAGCATCACAGGAATTACGCGCGTGGGATCGATTCCGCCGGCCGCGGTATAGATCGCAAGCTTGCCGATGGAGATTTCGATGCCGCCCACGCCCCAATCGCCCAGTCCCAGGATTTGCTCGGCATCGGTCGCCAGGATCAAGTCGATGTCTTCGGGGCCCGCGCCGATGTTCGCAAAGGCTTCCTCGATCCCGTCGATATGGTCGATGGACAGGTACACGCCTCGCGGTCGGCGGCACTCGTGGTGATACTGCTGCATCGCCATGCCGACCGTGAGATCGTTCACGATCGGTATCATTTCTCGCAGGTGACTCGACAGCAAGCGGTAAAAGAGCACCTCGTTGCGGTCGTGGAGAGCCGTCAGGTAGATGTTTTTACTGAGCGCGTCGTTGAGACGCTGGTATTGAGCATAGGCCGATTTCACCTGAGCTTCCAGCGTGCTGATCACCGGAGGAAGCATGCCGGTGAGGCCCAGCTCTCTTCGCTCCTGCGCGGTGAAGGCCGTGCCTTTGTTCAGCAACGGTGTGGTGAGCACTGCCATCCCCCGCGCTTTGGTCTTATGGCTGCCTTCCGATCCATCCAGCGTGGAATTATTGAGTCGCGACGCCAATATAGGAATGACTCTCTGTCGCATGTTATATCCACTTCCCTTGGTGGCTCGTTTTCTGCTAGCACGCCCCGGCCCGTTGCGCCGGGGTGGCGCCTGACGTTCACTTGCTGCTATTGCTTAGGCACGCGCGCGCACAAATTTGAGGGTGAAGGCGGCGCCTAATGCCAACAGCCCGAACAGCCCGATCAGTGGCAGCGGACTGGCTGTTTTCGGCAGGGTCTGGGTCTGGGCTATCTCAATCTCCGCCGGAGGCGGCGTGACTACTTGAGCGATTTCAATATCTTCCCCAGCTGGCGACACTGCCTGGACCGGCGCTAGCTTCAGTTCCTCTACCGCCGCCACTGGCTCCTCAGCTACGATCGCCGGCGTGTAAAGAACGGGTGTGTTAGTCTCCTTGGCCAGTTCTACCGCCACTTCCTTCGGATATACGAATTCCTGGCCGAAGTTCTTACCCGGATAGAACCATGCCCGGAGCGCTTCCGGTTGCCCGACCGGTCTCTCCCTAAAAGTAATTACTGTCTTGCCGGTCGCCCGAAGCCGATAATTTGGGATTGCCAGGACAGTGGTGTAGAGGACCGTTTCGTCCTGGTTGAAGATCTGGACGATGTGGCGGTCAGATGGAGAACCCAGAAGCTTGAAAACGTAGGTGCCGGCCGGCAAAATGGCCCAGCCCTTTATGTGGACGCCCGGAGTTTCCACAGGCCCGCTAAAAGTCACCACGGTCTTCTGGTTCCATTCGTCGGCCTTTACGTTGGGAGAGAATGCCGCGCCGATGAGCGCCGCACAAAACACGGTTGGTACTGCTCTTAGAAAAGTCATTTGTCATTCCTCTGCGAAAATTTGTGAGCGGAACCCACATGGCCACCAAGAGCACGCTTACCTCCGTTGGCGGCCGCCGACGGAAAACCGCCTTTATCTCCGGTTGATACAGCGATATGCGGGTGCCGAAGAATCGAGAGGAATGGTGTTGCAGGGTGGGGATTGACCGGATGGGGTCACTTGACCAAATACGGTCGGAATTCCACGGCGGCTGGAGCGCGTTGGCCTTGGCTACTCAGTCAACTTGGCTACGCCGTCAAACCGGCCACTGAATCACGCCTTCGCCCAAGCGGGCATGCGGCAGGCGGGACCTTCTCACGGTACGGAATTGGTACCGCTCAAATGCCGCCGCGAAATCGGATTTCCGGTAACGAACGACTCGGCCAACCGCGAAAAGCTGAAGCGGAATCTTTCCCTCGAGCATTGAAGGCCACTCGATCTTGAACTCTATCCAGGCGCCCACGCGGATTCCGTGTTGCCAGACATCCTGCTTAGACACGACTAAGACCCCGCCGCTGCTCACGTTGACGGCGCGGCCGGCTCCAGAGAAAGGATCTCCGGAAAGAGGACGGAAGTGAACGCTCAGGTCCAAAGGAAAGCGAACCTTTGACCGGCGGTCCCGAACGGTCTGGTTGGCGGCAAGCACGGTAGGATACTGGCTAGGCACAGGCCGCCACCGCCCTCAAGCCTGGAATCGGCATAATTTGGGTAGCCCAGGGCCCCAACAAGTCCACTCTGAAGATGTTGAAAAGCTGGTCATCGAACACGATCTCGAAACATTTCCCGATGCGGGAGGGCCCGACAATGCGAACCTCCGCTCCTTCCGGCAGGACCACGATCCGTCCTTTCCCGGTCGGTTCGAAATGAACCACAGCAAACGTTTTTTTGGTCCAGTAGACTTGCGGAACCGGGGTCTTGCTCTTTTCGGTCAGTTTATCGAAAATTCTGGTCGTCGAAGGTACAACCGTGCTCGTCATTCTTGGGCCTATCTTTCCGAATCAGACCTGTCTTTCCAAATTAAGGGCTACTATGCAGCTGGAGCGCTTCTTTCCGAGTGAGCATTGGCATGCAAGACTCGGCTAACCCTATCGATCAGTTCAGCGGACCGAAAGGGCTTCGCGATACATTCCAATCCACGGTAGGGACTCCAAGGGCCTCCCGTCATGAACAGAATCGGCAGCTGCGAATCGATGCGAAGCACGCGATCGGCCAGCTCGACGCCGTTGAGTTTTGGCATCGTCACGTCGGTAAGCAGCAGTGCAATTCTGGATTGGTGTTCCTGGTACAAACGGAGTCCTTCTGTTCCGTCCGCGGCAGTGATCACGGGGTATCCGGCGGCCTCCAAGAACCTCTTTGCGCACGCAAGAATGTCCTGGTTGTCGTCGATTAACAAAATCGTTCCGCATTCCAAGTCATATGTCGTGGTTGACTTTGTCATGGCTGGCCTCCTTCAGCCGCATGCCAGGGCTATCGGCAGGTGGTCTGCGCTGACCGTCCGCTCCCAACCCCAAGGGGGAGAGAAATAAAGTATCGGGGATTTGCCTTGAGCAGTCTGTTCCGAATTGCTCAGGTACTCAAAATGGCTAGAGGGTGGACTTCCCGGCGATAGCTGTCAGTCGTGCAGGATTACGTTGAGCAGAGAGCTATGAACTTCCAGATCGCCTGTGACCTGACTGTTGTATTGGATGAAGCCCAGTTTGCGGAACCTATTCATGAAGAAGCTGACTCTGGAGCGGGTAGTACCGACGATTTCTGCGAGTGTCTCCTGGCTGATCTTTGGAATCACCGGCTCAGGTTTGCCTTCCTTCCCGAAATTAGCCAAGAGGAGAAGCACGCGCGCCAGACGCTTTTCGCTGGAGTTGAAGAGTTGATCCACCAGATCCTCTTCAATCCGAATATTGCGCGAGAGCAAATGGCGGAGCAAAAGCTCGGAAAAAGCCGGCTGGTCGTGCAGTAATCGGATCACGCCCACCTTTTCCAGCCGCATGATGGAGCAGTCCGTCATGCTGGCGGCGCTAGCCATACGCAAAGTCTGGCCAGCCAGGCATCCCTCGCCAAAGAAATCGCCGGCTCCTAAAATGGCCACCACCGCTTCCTTGCCTTGCTTGGAGACGACCGTGAGCTTGATCTTGCCTTTCTGGATATAGAAGATTGCGTCGGCCGGGTCACCTTGCGAAAAGACCTGGTGGCTTTTCAGGTATTCCCCCAAAGTTCTTCCTTTGCCGGCTGCGGCTAGAAAGCTCTCGAGATCGAAATCCGGCTTGTCGTTAGGCTTCTTGCGCGGTTTCATATCCGATACTGGACTCAATCTTTTCAGTGCAAATCTCCGGTTTCAGTGCAAATCTCTGATTTCAGTGCCGACCTCGGTCTCAGAGCTCAGTGCCCGATTCGGAAACTGGTGACGTCGCCCCACAGGCCTGCGGCTTTTAACACAAAGACTCCCACCGCAACCACGACGACCACGTTGAGAATCGCTTTGATGCTGGAGGCCATCGGGATATAGCGATTGACCAGCCATAGCGCCACGCCCACCACGATCAACATAACAACCAAATTCAGCAAAGGCATTTGATGTTCCTCAATGAAGGATGGAGCAATCCGCTGCCCAACCGTGCGCCGCACCCCGGGCGCTTTGAAGAGACTCTAGAGCACCCTGTCCCACAAGTTGTTGAGACTAGTGGCGCGATTGACCGCAGGGCGTCGCTTGACCAGATTTGGTCAATAATTCATTGTAATGCCGCAAATAGGCGATATGATGGAGATGACCGCTAATCTCGGCTCCCTGCTGTTTTCGAGACGTTCTACGCGCCCACCGCCTAGTCTCTTAGACGACCCGGCCTCCTGGATCGACGGGGTGAAGGAGACGAAATGAACTCCGCAGCCTCAGTACATGAACCCAGTGGCTGGCTGGTGGAAGATGGCCCGAGAGAACTGGAGCAGTTGTTCCGGGCGGTTCTCTCTCGCCAATCCGAACCCATCCTGATTGTGGACGATGTCCAGCATTGCTTGTACGCCAGCTCGGGCGCGAGCAAGCTGCTTGGACTTTCGATGGGCCAGATGATCGGCCACCGCGTTGACGATCTTATCGAGCCGAACAAACTTCACTACACGGTGAACAGCGATGTTTTGCCGGGACGGCATGTTTGGGTTCTGCATCCCAAGCCGGTTCACGACAAGAGTGGCGACGTGGCCAAGGATTACGCGCTTTTGTCGCTGGATGGCAGCGGCCTGGTGGTCGCTTGGCACCCCGGAGCAGAACGTATTTACGGCTATAAGAGCGAAGACATCATCGGTCAACATGTCAGCTGTCTGGACTCAGAAGACGACGCCATTCCAGTCAACTCGACGGAAGAATTGGAAATGACGGCCCTCAAGGGTCATCTTAGTCAGGAGCGATGGCAGAGGAAACAGGATGGGTCGCGGTTTTGGGCCAACGTCTTAACAACAGCTTTGCGAGACGAGAGCGAGGAGCTGCATGGCTTCGCCCGGGTGGTGCGCGACTTTAGCACGCGTCACCGGATCGACGAAGCGTCTTCGCACAAGCGAGCAGGCCTTCGGCTGCCTCCCGTGGAATCCACTATCGCCGGCACCGTTACGGGCGAATTCGATCGCATTATTGACGCCAACGATGCCTTTCTGAGCATGATCGGATACAGCCGCGAAGACTTGACTGGCAGCGGGCTGCACTGGGCCGATATCGCAGCGCCGGAATCCTTGCCTCAGGACGAACGCGCCCACGAAGAAGGCTTGCTCCACGGAGCCTGTACGCCCTATGAAATGGAATACGTTCGCAAGGACGATACCCGGATGCGCGGTATGGCCGCGACGGCGGTGGTCAGTACGTCTCCGTTTCGATGGATTACGGTGGTGCAGGATCTCACCGAGCGGGAGCGCGTCGAGAAGATTGCGGGCGAACCAGGGCCGGCGCATGAATTCGACGAGATTGTCGGCACCAGCGCGGCGCTCAAACGCGTGATGGGGCAGGTGGAAATCGTTGCGCCCACCGATGCCACCGTCCTGGTTCTGGGGGAAACTGGAACGGGGAAGGAGCTGGTGGCGCGTGCCATCCACAAGCTGAGCGGCCGCCGGAAGCGTCCTTTCGTCACTTTGAACTGCGCCGCGATCCCCACCGGGCTTTTGGAGAGCGAGCTGTTCGGCTACGAGAGAGGCGCGTTCACCGGCGCCTTATCGCAGAAGATCGGCCGCTTCGAAATGGCCCATCAGGGAACTCTGTTCCTGGATGAAGTGGGAGACATCCCTTTGGAGCTCCAACCAAAATTGCTGCGCGCTTTGCAGGAGAAGGAATTCGAGAGGTTGGGGGGCACCCGCACCATCCCCATCGACGTCCGGCTGCTGGCGGCCACCAACCGCAATCTCACGCAGATGATGGGTGACAAGCTCTTCCGCAGCGATCTGTATTACCGCCTGAAGGTCTTTCCCATCACCATACCTCCGCTGCGCGAGCATCCCGAAGACATACCCGTGCTGGTCCGGCATTTCACCCAATCGTATGCGGCCAAGATGAATAAGCACATTGACAAGATCCCGCCGGAGACGATGCAAGCCCTGCTAGCGTGGCCCTGGCCCGGGAACGTGCGGGAGCTCGAAAACTTCATTGAAAGATCAGTGATTCTTTCGCCCGGCCAAAACCTTCGGGTTCCCTTAGCTGAGATTCGCGCCGACGCAATGGAAGCGCCGGCCGGCGCCACGCTGGCGGAAGTGGAGCGGGAACATATCATCCGCGTTCTGCGCGAAACGAATGGTGTGGTAAGCGCCGCCGCAACAAGGCTGGGATTGCCGAGAACCACCCTGAACGCCATGATGCGGAAGCTGGAGATCTCACGCAAGGATCTCTGAAGTCCAGCAGGAAGCCAAGCACCTGAGCAATTGTGAGCATCTTCCCGCGGTGAAACCGCGCATGATCAAGGCAGATTATGCGCAACCTCTCCGTTCGCTCGCTCTTGTTCCCGCTCCTGATGCTGGCTATACCGGCTGCATCGTCGGCGCAGATTATTCTCTCCATCGGGTTCGCTCCCCCGCCGCTGCCCGTGTATGAACAGCCCCTTTGTCCGAGTGACGGCTACATCTGGACGCCCGGATACTGGGCTTACGCTCAGCAGGGGTACTTTTGGGTGCCTGGCACGTGGGCCATGGCGCCGGAGCCTGGGCTACTCTGGACCCCTGGTTATTGGGGCTGGGGCGATAACGCATTCGTTTTTAACGAGGGGTACTGGGGCACGCAAGTCGGATTCTACGGCGGCGTAAACTACGGTTTCGGCTACGGCGGTGTGGGATTCGAGGGCGGCGAGTGGCGTGGCGGATCCTTCTTCTACAATCGATCCGTCAGCAACGTGACGAACATCACGAACGTGTACACCAAGACCGTGATCGTCAATAACGTTACGGTGAATCGTGTGAGCTACAACGGGGGCACGGGCGGAATTTCCGCTCGCCCGAGCGCGGAGGAAGAGAAGGCCGCGAGTGAGAAACATGTCCAGGCAACTTCCGTGCAAACTCAACATGTTCAAAGCGCGAGCACGAACCACCAGCTCTACGAGTCGGTGAATCATGGCAAGCCAGCCATCGCGGCCACTCCAAAACCTGGGCAATTCAGTGGGAAAGGCGTAGTGGTAGCGAAAGCGGCCGCGCCGTCCTATAAGCCGGTGGCTGCCCGCGCGGCTGCTCCGGCAGCGGCGAAGAACACCGCTCCAGAGGCCAAGGATACCGCTGCGCGTCCCGCTACCGCGGCCCATGCCAGTGAAATTAAACCTGCGGAGCGCCCCGCTCCCAACACGGGGAATCCGAAGCTCGACAAAACGTACCAGCAACAACAAGCCAAGCTGAACACGAGTCAAGCGCAGGACAGGCAGAAGCTTCAGCAGAAGCAAGATCAGGAACACCAGCAGCTGACGAAAACGAAAGCTAGTGAGCCGGCCAAGCAGAAGGTAGAGCAGAAGCACCAGCAGCAGACGCAACAAGTGGCGCAGAAACATGCGGTACAGGACCAGAAGTTGCAAGCCAAGCAACAGCCAGCCAAGCAGCCAGCGGCCAAGAAGGCGCCCCCGGCAAAGCCTATCGCTGAGAAAAAAGAACCTTAACCTATGCGCGAGCTCAGAGCGCAGGCGCCGCTGATTAGGTCTTCAAGGTGCTTGATTCAATACCGCCAGGAGGCAATATGAAACCAAGTACGAAAGATCAGATCGAAGGCAAGCTTCACGAACTGAAGGGCAAGGCCAAACAGAAAGCGGGACAGGTCACAAACAACCCAAACCTCGCGGACCAGGGCCAGGCCGAAAAAATCGCCGGCGTAGTGCAAAAGAAAGTCGGCCAGATTGAAAAGGTGTTTGAAAAATAATGCTGATACTCATCATCATTTTGTTATTGGTCTTAGGTGGCGGTGGAGGCTACTACGGCCATAGCCGTTGGGGCTACGGCGGCGGCGCCGGCATCGGCCTCGGAACCATACTGATTATTCTTCTTATCGCCTATATGCTCGGCTTGTTTCGATGATTGCAAGACCGGCGCCGGAGCGCCGGTCAGAACGCTATGCGATCCGTCGTCCTTGAAATAAGCGGATCACTAGCACCACGACTGCAACCACAAGCAGAATGTGAATTAGCCCGCCCATCGTGTACGACGTAACCATTCCCAGCGCCCACAGCACCAGCATGATGATGAAGATTGTCCAAAGCATGTTTTGTACTCCTTCCGGTACTACAGTGTGCACGAGTCGGTCCACAGCGAATCCCTGAAGAAGTTGTAGATTTGCCCGAATCGTTGACCGCACGCGGTCACCTGACCGCATATGGTTACGCGCAAGGCGCTTTGCAATCGCCCGGTCCGAGGCGCGACCAGCAGCGGAGCGAACAGCTTCAACAGATCGCTGACGAGGCTCGGGTTCGGTGCGGCTCGTGCACATCTCAGCCGCGTCTGCTAAGAAGATCGAGGTATCGAAAGATGAAAACTGCAAGCCTGTTCCTGACGATGTGCGGATTCGCGCTGGCCCAGCTCGCGCTGGCCCAGACGGTGCCGATCTATCGCATTACCGTGGTCGCGCGCACCACCAAAGCCATCAATTATCATCACCGCAGCGGATCGACCAAGATCGGCTTCCGCGGTACGGCATTAATGCCCGAAGCGCGCGGCGAGGCGAAAGTTCAGAGCGAACAGGGCGTGATCAAGATTGATGCAGATATGGAAAAGCTCGGGCCGGCGACTCAGTTTGGCCCCGAGTATTTGACCTATGTCATGTGGGCCATTACTCCGGAAGGCCGCGCGACCAATGTCGGCGAAGTGCTCCTGAACAACAGCGGCAAAACGAAACTGGACGCAACCACCGAGCTGCAGTCATTCGGCTTGATCGTGACCGCGGAGCCGTATTTCGCTGTCACCCAGCCGAGCGACGTGGTAGTGATGGAGAATTTTGTCAGGCCCGACACCACCGGAACGATCGAACAAGTGGACGCGAAGTACGAGCTGCTGCAGAGAGGGCAGTATGTGTTGAATGTGAAGCCGGGCGACATTCAACCGCGGCGGCTGGACCCGAAAGTACCTTTAGAACTCTACGAGGCGCGCAATGCCGTGCAGATTGCCCGCTGGACCGGGGCCGACCAATATGCGGGCGATACTTTCCAAAAAGCTACCCAGGGCCTGGAAAACGCCGAGGGTTATCTGATCGGCAAGGCCGGCAAGAAGCCGATCGGGACCGTGGCGCGCGAAGCCGTTCAGATGGCGGAGGACGCCCGGATCATCACGGTGAAGAAGATCGAAGAAGAGCAGCTGGCGACGGAGCGCCGTGTGGGTGCGGAGCGTGAAGCTCGCGCCGAGAGCGACACTGCCGCCGCCCTGTCTGAAGCGGATCGCGCCAGGCGAGAAGCGGAGCAAGCGCGGCTCACTGCGCTCGACAACGCCGAGCGCACCAAACGGGATAGCGACGCACAGACCGCCGCGGCCCAGACCGAGGCAGACCGTCTGAAACGCCAAAGCGACACGCAGCTTGCCTCGGCTCAGATCGAAACTGACCGCTTGAAACAGGAGTCGGATCGTCTGAGACAAGAAAATGAAACGCAGAGAACCGCCGCCCAGGCCGATCTCGCACGCGCCACCAAAGAGAAAGAACAAGCCGAGGCCGAGAAAACGCAACTTCGCGCGCAGCTCCTCCTCCAATTCAATACGATCCTAGAAACTAGGGATACAGCCCGCGGACTCATTGTGAATATGTCGGACGTGCTGTTCGACACGGCCAAGCATTCCTTGCGCCCGCTGGCTCGCGAGAAACTCGCCAAAGTGGCCGGAATTATCGCGGGGCACCCGGGTTTGAGACTCGACGTGGAAGGCTTCACCGATAGCGTCGGCGGCGACGACTACAATCAAAAGCTGTCCGAACAACGGGGCGAATCAGTGCGCGACTACCTGACCGGACAAGGAGTGTTGGGCACCTCGGTTACATCCAAAGGCTTTGGCAAAAATCAGCCGGTAGCTTCGAATGACACAGCCGCCGGACGTCAAAAGAATCGCCGGGTGGAACTGGTTGTTTCGGGCGAAATCATCGGCGAGCAAATCGGCCAGCCAGTGGCGGTCCGATGATCCCGGCTGTCCGGGTCAAAGCTGGGGTACTCGTGGGACTCTTGCTGTCGCCTGTCGCAGCCGTTGCCGGCGCGCTTGCCGCATGGCGGTTCGGCGTGGAAGCCGGCTGGACAAACACTTTCTTTATCGCCCACGGGCTCCTTTCGCACTGGCAGGTTTGGTGTGCGTTCGCGATCAGTTTGCAAATCTGTGCTTACAGCCTGAGCCCGCCAGTCCGAGCCAAGTCCTAGCGACCGGCCCGCATGGCCGGCGCTGGCCCAGAATGCTCTCTGCGCCCGGCCACCTAATCGGATCTGAGAGCGAAGATGGGATCCAGGCGCGCCGCGTCGCGGATTCGAGCCATGCCAGTGCAGCAAGCCAACGTCCAATGTGAGACCTCGGCGCGCCTTTGAAGATTCAAGATCTTACGACTAAGCACCCACTCGCCTTCCGCACCAGTGTTCGAACGTTAGCGCTGTTCCGAATATGTACCGAGTCCGATAATGTCCGCTAGACCAACTACCGATTGATCCCAAGGTACCAGTCACGTCTGGCCGCTATAAACGTCACACTGAGGCAGGAGATATCCCATGGCCAACAATAAGATCGTTCTTGCGGGCAGTGAACGACAACCCATCGGTACACGGATAGGCGATCAGCCACTGGATGAGAGGATCGAGGTCTCAATCATCCTCAAGCCCAAAGAGCGTGCGCCTATTCCTACTGCCGGAGGTGCAGTAGTCTCACGCGAACAGTTCGCGGCCAGACATGGCGCAGGTGCAAGAGCGATTGATCAAATAAAACAGTTCGCCAAGGAAAACGACCTTACGGTAACCGCTGTTTGGCCTGACCGGCGAACCGTGAAGCTGGAAGGGACCGCGGCGAATATGATTCGTGCCTTCGATGTCAAACTTGACCGCTATGAACATGAGGGTCGCCGATACAGGGCGCGCACTGGTGCGATTAAACTGCCTCCCGAGTTGGTCGCGTCGGTGGAAGCAGTGCTTGGACTCGATAATAGAACACAGGCCAAGGCCCATTTCCGCGTGCGACGCGAACAGTCCGCGCGCGCGTCTGCGGCCTCTAGCGTTTCCTATACGCCGCGCCAAGTGGCTGAACTCTATCAATTCCCGCTGGATGTAGATGGCACAGGGCAAACCGTCGCGATTCTGGAATTGGGAGGGGGCTATAAGCCCGCGAATCTGAAAACCTATTTCACTTCGTTGGGAGTGCAAGAACCCACGGTTACGTCCGTGTCCGTGGACGACGGCACCAACGCGCCAACAAATGCAAACGGCGCCGATGGCGAAGTGCAGTTAGACATCGAAGTAGTGGGAGCGGTGGCGCCTGGCGCCAAGATCGTCGTGTATTTCGCGCCCAACACATCGCAGGGATTTCAAGATGCGCTGACCACTGCGATTCACGACGCCACCAACAAGCCGGCCGTGATCTCGATCAGTTGGGGAAGCGCAGAGTCGACGTGGACTGCCCAGGCGATGACCGCATTCGACTCGGCTGCCCAGGACGCTGCTGCGCTGGGTGTGACAATCTGTGCCGCCACCGGGGACAGCGGGTCGAGCGACGGGGTGAATGACGGTGCCAACCACGTGGATTTTCCAGCCTCCAGCCCGCATATCCTCGCATGTGGGGGAACCAGCCTGAAAAGCGCAGACGGAGAAATCACGAGCGAAACGGTCTGGAACGATGGGGCTCAGGGAGGCGCGGGAGGTGGTGGATTCAGCAATCAGTTTCCCTTGCCCGCCTTCCAAGCCAGCGCAAAAATCAAACCTCCGACTGGGGGCGGCCGGGGTCTGCCGGACGTATGTGGGGACGCGGATCCGGAGACTGGCTATAGCGTGCTGGTGGACGGCGAGTCGCTGGTGATCGGAGGAACCAGCGCCGTGGCGCCTCTCTGGAGTGGACTCATCGCGCTGTTGAATGAGAAGCTCGGAAAGCCCTTAGGTTTTCTGCAGCCGGTCATTTATGGATTACCCGAATCCGCAGACGCTTTTCACGATATAACCAGCGGATCAAATGGGGCGTTCTCCGCCGGCCCGGGATGGGATGCCGCCACCGGCCTAGGTTCCCCTTCGGGCGAGAATTTACTTGCAGCATTGTCGGGAACCGCAACGCCCTCCACTTAAGAGTCTGGCCAACTCCCACGGCCGCGCCGCAAGTGATAAGTTTGCTCCATGCGTGCCTTTCTCCTTTTCCTGTTGGCGTGGACTGCGCAGTGGGCATACGCCGCAGACGCCTCCTGGCCGGCTTACCTGGGCGGCCCTGGCTCCGAGCAGTATTCGTCGCTCACGCAGATTAACAAGAGCAATGTGAAGCAACTTGACGTTGTGTGGTCGTACCCCACCGGGGAAAAGGGCAATTACCTCTTTAACCCGACCGTTGTCGACGGCGTCATGTACGTGCTAGCGAAGAACAATTCGATTGTTGCGCTGGACGCGGTAACGGGCAAGGAACGCTGGACGCATCCCAACACCGGGGCGGTAACACAAAGAGGCATCAATTACTGGGAGAACAAGGACCGGTCCGACCGCCGTTTGTTTTATTTAAACGCGGGCTACCTCACGGCCATCGACGCGCGGACCGGGGACACGATTCAGAGCTTTGGCGACAACGGCCGCGTCGACATTCGAGTCGGCCTGGACCGCGACATCGATGCATTCCCGCCGTTGCAGCCAAGCAATCCGGGGCGCGTATTCGAAAACCTGTTCATTATTCCACTGCCGGCGCGAGGCGATAACTATGCGGCCGTACCCGCCGACGTCCACGCTTACGACACGCGCACCGGAAAGCTGGTGTGGGTGTTTCATTCCGTCCCGCATCCGAGCGAGTTCGGTTATGAAACGTTTCCCAAGGATTTTTGGAAAACCGGGGGTGGCGTGCACAACTGGAACGAGCTATCCGTGGATGAGAAACGTGGAATCCTCTACATTCCTTTCGGCACCGCCCGATATGACTTTTACGGTGCGAATCGCCACGGGCAAAATCTCTTCGGCAACAGCGTGGTGGCGCTGGATGCGCGCACGGGCAAAAGAATCTGGCACTTTCAAACAGTGCATCATGATTTGTGGGATTATGACTTACCCACCGCGCCTCGACTGCTGACCGTGATGCATGAAGGGAAAACCGTGGAGGCCGTCGCGCAGCCGACGAAACAAGGATTTCTCTTCGTTTTCAACCGCCTGACGGGCGAGCCTCTCTGGCCAGTGGAGGAGCGGCCTGTGCCGAAGTCGGATGTTCCCGGGGAGGAGGCGTGGCCCACGCAGCCGTTCCCCACCAAGCCACCCCCATTCGCTAGGCAATCGTTCACGGAAAAAGACATCAATCCGTACATCACGGCAGCTGAGTAGGCCCAGATGCGGCAGGAGTTCAAGGTATTTCGCAACGAGGGACTATTTACGCCGCCAAGCCGGCAAGGAACGGTTCAGATGCCGGGAAGTGCGGGCGGCGCCACTTGGGGAAGCTCGGCCGTCGAGCCCAATCGCGGGCTCATGTTCGTGGTGTCCAAGGAAGGGCCAGCGATCATCAAGCTAAATCTTCCCGGCGAGAAATCGCGAGGCCAAACATTGGGTCCGCCACCGCTGAAGGGTCCGCTGGTCACTGAGCTGGGCGAGTTTCCCCGCTACGATTCGCCGTACGACTTTTTGACCATGGCGAACGGGCTGACGTCGATTGGGCCTCCCTGGTCGCAGATCACTGCATACGATCTCAACACGGGTACGATCAAATGGCAGGTTCCTGATGGCGGTGTAACCGCACTTGCCGCGCAGGGCCACCCAAACACCGGTTCATTGGCGCCGCGAGGCGGGATCGTGGCCACAGCCAGCGGGCTGCTGTTTATCGCGACCGCTTCCGACCGCAAATTCCGGGCTTACGATCAAGATTCGGGGCGCGTGTTGTGGGAGAAGGACCTGCCGGCCGGAGCCGAAGGCGTGCCCGCAGTGTACGAAATCGGCGGACGCGAATATATCGCCCTTTGCGCGGGACAAGGTGAAAGCACTCCGCCGGTTCGCATTGATGGTGGGAAACCTGAGACCCCAGCGCAGCGCTCATATCTCGTTTTTGCTTTGCCGTCCAAATAGCACGGCGATTACGTTCGCTATAGTAGGTGGCCAGGACGCTTGGTATGACTAGGAGACAAATCGTGAGAAGCGCGAGCATCGGTGCTGCGGCGATTGCGTGGGGCGTACTTGGCCAGGATTCGGGGCGCGCGGCGCCTTCGGTGAAGGCGCTCGTATTTGACACCTTTGGTACCGTGGTCGACTGGCGCGGATCGATTATCGAGGAAGGTCAGGCATGGGAAAAGACCAAGGGCATTAGCATCGATTGGGGTCGCTTTGCCGATCGGTGGAGGGCCGGTTACGCGCCTTCCATGGACAAGGTGCGCAAAGGGGAGATGCCCTGGACCAATCTGGACCACCTGCATCGCGCGCTGCTGGAGGACCTGCTCAAGGAGTTTCACATCGACGGGTTGTCAGACGCGGAAAAGGACCACTGGAACCGAGTTTGGCACCGGCTGAAGCCGTGGCCCGATTCCGTCGCAGGTCTCGTGCGCCTCAAGAAGAAGTACACGATTGCGCCGCTCTCGAACGGCAATGTCGCCCTTCTTGCCGACATGGCCAAGCACGCTGGTCTTCCTTGGGATCTCATCCTCTCGGCCGAGTTGGCCAGGCATTACAAACCGGATCGCGAAGCGTACCTCACGAACGTTAGCCTGTTAGAGCTCAAGCCCGAAGAAGTGATGATGTGTGCGGCGCATTCAGCCGATCTGAGCTCCGCTCGCAGTTTCGGTCTGCGTACCGGATTCATCCACCGGCCCAATGAATATGGGCCCACGCGTAAGGCGGATGATGCTAAGCCTGGGGATTTCGATGTGGTGTCCGCGGACATCACGGATTTAGCGTCGCTACTCGGAGTGTAAACCTCAGTTCGCGGGCTCGCGTTTCTTCGCCGCGTCGATCCGCTCGATGGAAACGTTCATCAGCTTCACGGGGTCTACCGGCTTCTCGCCATGGACGGGCATTCGGCTGATCTTCGACACGACATCCATGCCGGCGACCACTTCTCCGAAGATAGTGTACTTTCCATCCCAGAGCGGCATCTGCTGCGCGGTGAAGAAGAACTGGCACCCGCCGCTATCCGGCTCGCCAGTATTCGCGAGAGCCAAACGCCCTGGCGCAGAGAAGCGCAGCCCTGGCAGGAATTCGTCGCGGATGGTCACCCCGCAATTGTGCGCACCGGTAGCGGTGGGATCTCCGGACTGAATCGCTTGATCCGGAATCACCCGATGAAAAGTGATGTTCTCATAGAGCGAACGCCGGACCATGGCTCCCGTTTTTGGATCGCGCCAAGGTTTGGTCCCCTGCGCCAGAGCCACGAAATTGGCGACCGTGCCCGGAGTGTATTTTTCGTACAACCGCGCCGTGATGGCACCCTCGCTGGTGTTGAAGATGGCATACAATCCCGGTTTCAAAGCGGGCGGATTCTGCGCGACGCCGAGCGAGATGAAGAGCAGCGTGGAGAGAGTTGACGCGATGCACCCCGTTGCTGATGAGCGTTCCATAAGAGCCCGTGGATCGGGCTTTTTCATTGCAGCACGAGCGGGCACCTCTCGTCGAGGGTGCTTGGGCGGCAGGAATTCGTTGGTTCCGATGCAAGTTGTTGATATCAGACGCTAGTTCCGGGTTCTGATATCCTCGCCCTTCGAGCTGGCAATGGCCTGGGGGAGTATACCCTGCTATGGGGAAATCACTCAACAGATTCTCTCTAAAACTGTCGATTTAGTCATAGACATCGGCAAATGACGAACAAGGAAAGTGACAATTTCGAACAAGCCAGTCTGGTCGCGGCCGTTGACCAGGCGGCGGATGCTATTGTCATCACCGACACCAGTGGGAGAATCCAATATGTGAATCCAGCCTTCACCGCATTGACTGGATTCACCAGTGATGAAGCTGTGGGACAGAACCCGCGCATCCTAAAATCGGGCCGACAGCCGGATTCAACCTACGAGCAGCTGTGGAAAACCATTCAGGCGGGCGGTGTCTGGCAGGGTGAGCTGATCAACCGTCGCAAAGATGGAACACTTTATCACGAGGACATGCGCATCACCCCGGTAAAGGGCTCCAATGGCGAAATTGTCAACTTCATCGCTATCAAGCGGGGCGTGACGAAGGAAAAGATTCACGAGCAAGAATCCCTTTTCCGCATCATGGCAGACGGATGCCCGGCGCTGATGTGGGTGACTAACGCGGAGGGTCGGTGCGAGTTCATCAACCGGGCGTACCGGGAGTTTTTCAATACTACCTTCGAGCAAGTAGAAGGACTCAAATGGCAGACTTTGCTTCACCCGGACGATGGGCCGGGATACCTGGAGGCCAGCAACCGTTCGGTGCGGGAACGGGCTCCTCTGAGGAGCGAAACACGGGCCCGAAGCGCCGACGGCGAGTGGCGGTGGCTGGCAACGTATGCGGAGCCGCGGTTTTCGTCAGATGGAGAGTTTCTGGGGCAAGTTGGTCTTAGCCTGGACATCACTGAGTCCAAGCAAGTTGAGCAAGCCTTGCGGAGTAGCGAGGAAAAGTACCGCCAGCTCGCCGAAAACATTCGTGAGGTCTTTTGGATCATGCCCCCGGAGGAAGACGAAATCCCCTATGTCAGCCCCGCTTTTGAGCAGGTTTGGGGCAGGAGCCGCGAGAGCCTCTACAAGAACCCGTTCTCCTGGGTGGAGTCGATACATCCCGATGACCGCGAACGGGCACGTTTGTTGCTTACCAGGCAAGTGCAGGGTGAACCAGTCCTCAGGGAATATCGCATACGCACGCCGGAAGGGGTGGAGAAATGGATTCGCGACCGCGCCTTCGCCGTTCGAGACCAGTCCGGCAAAGTGATTCGAGTGGTTGGGATTGCCGAGGAGATAACCGAGCAAAAACGCTACGAAACGGACCTGATTCACGCCCGCGAGGCCGCTGATGTCGCCAATCAGGCAAAGAGCGACTTTCTGGCAAACATGAGTCATGAAATTCGCACGCCGATGAACGGCATCATCGGAATGACCGAACTTACACTGGACACCGAGCTGGATTCCACGCAGCGCGAGTATCTCAATGCGGTGAAGTATTCCGCGGACGCGCTCATGAGCGTGATCAACGACATCCTGGACTTTTCAAAGATTGAGGCAGGAAAACTGGGCTTAGATCCCGTGGAATTCAGCCTGCGCGACTGCGTGGGCCACGCCATGAAAACACTGTCCGTGCGAGCCTACGAGAAAGACATCGAATTGGCCTGCTCGGTTCCGCCCGAGCTCTTGGATGTTATCGTCGGCGATCCAGTCCGGCTGCATCAGGTCATCCTAAACCTGGCGGGAAACGCGATTAAGTTCACAGAGCAGGGTGAGGTTGTCTTACGCGTTCAGCCGGAGGGGGTCGATGCCGATGGGATGACGCTGCATTTCGCCATCACCGATACCGGCATTGGCATTCCTCCCGAAAAACAAAAGGTGATCTTTAATCCTTTTACTCAGGCGGACACGTCAACCACTCGCCAATACGGAGGCACCGGATTGGGGTTGGCCATCACGGCGCGACTGATTGAGATGATGGGAGGACAAATTTGGGTGGCAAGCGAGGTGGGCAAGGGGAGCACGTTCCACTTCACTGCGCATTTCGGGAAGGCCGCGGCTGGAGTCTCTGTTGGCATTCGGGCCGATCCGGCAATTCTGAAGAACCTGCGAGTTTTGGTGGTTGACGATAATGCCACCAATCGGCAGATTCTTAAGAAGACCCTGGAATACTGGAGGATGAGACCTACCGTTGCCGCTAGCGCGGAGGACGCTCTAGCGCTTCTAGATCAAGCCAGACTAGCGGGCACGACATTCGCGCTCCTGATCGTTGACTGTCACATGCCCGGAATGGATGGGTTCACGCTGGTCGAGTTAATTCGGCAGTCACCCGAGTGGGCGGGGCTGACAACCGTCATGTTGAGTTCCGGAGGCCAGCGCGGCGACGCGCAGCGATGTAAGCAGCTGGGTATGGCCGCTTATCTGGTAAAGCCAATCCTACAGTCAGAACTACTGGACACGCTGCTGGAGGTGCTGGGATCGCGTCTCGACGCAACCGAGTCTGCCGAGCTTGTACCGAACCATCCGCTCAACAAAGGAAGCCGGCCTTTGCGAATACTACTCGCCGAAGACAATGTGGTCAATCAGCGGCTAGCTATGCGAATGCTCGAAAAGCAGGGGCACACGGTGGTTGTAGCGGGCGATGGCGTCCTGGCACTTGCGGCGCTGGAACGAGGTCGTTTTGATCTGGTTCTGATGGACGTGCAGATGCCTTTAATGGATGGCGTCGAGGTCACCGCAGCGATTCGCAAGAGGGAAAAAGCTAGCGGTCAACATATCCCGATCATCGCAATGACAGCCCACGCAATGTCAGGGGATCGACAGCGCTTTCTCGCGAGCGGCATGGACGGTTACGTGTCAAAGCCGGTCCATTCAAAGGAGCTGTACGCCGCTATCGAGAATGTGCTCTCACTTGCCGCCTGGGACAGGCCCTGATGGATTTCACTCGCACGCATCGGTCACGCAGATGGATTCCAGCGTGCGTCCCATGGGCGGCGCCTTCAGCCCGGCGGCCGTCATCAATTTGCGTATAAGCAGCCCGGTCTCTGGATGCGGGATCGCCGACTGCACGCCCACGCGAACCAGACCATCGGCGTAATCCACCGGTAGCCACGTGTGAACGGCTAATTCCTTGCTGCCTCGATTGTCCGTGTTGCCGTAATCCCGGATATCGAGCTTGGCGCCATGGTCCACCAGAACCCGCACGACGTCCGGCCGGCCTTTGTGCGCCGCGCCGTGAAGTGCGGTGCGCCCGGTGTCGGCTTGCGCATTCGCATCGAGACCCAGGTCCAACAGCATCTTCACCGCTTCGAGCGTGCTGGCGGGCGACCATTCGTAGGTGATCCCTTCCACCCAACCGATTCCAGCGGCCACCTGTAGCGCGCTGACATGCAATGTCGTGTCGATCTTCGGATCGGCGCCGTGGGCCAGCAGTAGCTTCATCAGAACGATGTCGCCGGATTGGGAGGCGCGCAGGAAAGCAGTCGCGCCGTTCTCATCCAGCCACTGGTTGGTGAAAACCGTACGGGTTTCCGTGCTGTCCTTCATCCGGGCATTGACATTGGCGCCTTTGTCGAGAAGGAGCTTGATGAAATCCAGATGATCCATGTCGCCTTTGCGGACTGGATAATCGCCGCCCTCGATATTGCGATTGTCGGTGGCGAGATACAGCGGCGTCCAACCGCCTTTGTTGGCGAGATTCACATCGGCGCCGTGCTCCAGCAGATACGCTCCCAGCTTGTAGTAACGATTTTGCGTCGCCACCAGCAACGGGCTCCAACCGTAACCCGTCACTTGGTTCACTTCCGCTCCCGCCGCCAGCAGCGCTTTCACGGAATCGAGATCATCCGAACGGACCGCGTAGACCAGCGGCGTGAGGCCACCACCATCTTTGGGAGGCGGTTTGCGCGTGAATGCAAACGGCGCAGCCGCGTCATCCGTGTCGTCGAGTCCCTCGGCCGCACCGCCAATTCCACCTTTGCCCTTACCTCGAGCACCGCCACGCCCCGGCACAACTGGGATCAGGCTGGTGGTGCCAACGGCGCCGATTTGCGGCGTCGGTATCCCGGCAGCCAGCGCGGCTGCCAGCGCCTTGACAGCCTTTCTTGGATCGGTTGATTTTCCGAGCGCCGGCCCTCGTCCGCGCTCAGCCGGATCCGATTGAGCCTTGATATCCGCACCGCGCTGAATCAGAAGTTGGATGGCCGCTGCGTGGCCTTCGTCCGCGGCCCACATCAAAGCGGTGGTTCCGCGCAGGGTATCCTTCGCGTTCACGTTCGCGCCGTGGTCCAGCAGCACCTTGATCGCATCCACATTGCCGGTGCGCGACGCCACCATGAGCGGAGTCCTTCCCAGCGGGAGTTGTTCGTTGGCATCGGCTCCGGCGGCCAACAGCGCGGCGATGATCGGGGCATCTCCGTTGATGCATGCCAGCCACAACGGTGTAGAGCCTTCGTGATTCGCGGCCTTGGGATTCGCGCCCGCCCGAATCAGGAGGTCGACCGTTGCTTTATCGGATTGGAAGACCGCCCAGTGCAGCGCGGTGGCTCCATCCGCCTGAGCCGCGTTTACATCGGCGTGTTGCGCCACCAGCTTCTCGACGGCCGTGTGATCCCCGCGCATCACTGCGTCGGCAACGTCGGAGGGTCCGGCGGCCATCGAGATGGCGGCCAGGGACAGCGCGATTCCGATGAGGCGGCTCGTCATTGTGTACAGTTTACAGATTCGTCAGCCGGCCCGTGCTGTCGCCGATGCTGTCCTGGTGAATGTCGTACATATCCAGCAAGCTCAATAACAAATTGCCGGTGGGCACGGTCTTGGTCGGATATGCGATATGACGCCCTCCCTGGAGCTTCCCGTTCAATCCGCCTATTAGCACATGCGGCACGTCGTAATGGACGTGTTGATTGGAGTTGCCCATGTTGCTGCCATAAAGAACCAGCGATTGATCCAGCAAGGTCCCTGCTCCATCGCGAGTGGTGGAGAGCTTTTCGATGAGATGGGCCAGCATCTTGACATGATACTGATTGATCTTTGACAGCTCGTCGATGCGCTTCGGATCTTCGCCGTGATGCGAACCGCCATGGAAACCGATGGTGGGAGATTCGCTTTCCGGGTAAGTGCGGCCGGTCAGGTCGCGGGCAAACAGCAGCGTGCCGACACGGGTAATGTCCGCCTTGAAGGCCAGCGTCAACAGATCGAACTGCAGTTTGATGTGTTCGTCGAAGGTTTGCGGCACACCCACCGGTACACCCATGTCGGTGGGAGCAGTCGCGGAGGCCTTCATTGCAATTTGCAGCCGGCGCTCGATCTCGCGAACATCCTCGGTGTACTCATCCAGGCGGTTGCGGTCGTCAGGGCCGACGTCGCCGCGAAGCCGCGAGAGGCTGCCCGTCAGTGAATCCAGAATGCTCTGGTCCCGCTTGCGCCGCGCGGTCCGCTGCTCGGCCGTGCTGCCGTCGCCGAACATGCGCTCGAACACCACCTGCGGATTCAGTTCCATCGGCAACGGCTGGGTGGGCGTGGCCCAGGAGATCGTGTTCGTGTAGGTGCAACTGTAACCCTCGCCGCAGTTACTCGAATTGGCGCCAGGATCCTCCACCGCCAGCTGCATGGACGGCATCAGGTTATCCCGGCCGATCTTTCCGGCGATCATCTGATCGATGCTGGTTCCCACTCGGACGTCGGCTCCGGCGGTCTTCTTGGGTTTTTCCGCGCACAGGAACGCGGCAGCCACCCAATGGTCGGCGCCCGTCGCGCCCGGAGGCGGCTCCGACGAGCGGGAATGCAAGCCGCTCATGATGACGGTGCGATCCCGGAACGGTTCCAACGGTTTCCAATTGAATGGAAGCACGGCGTCGAGCTTACCCTCGGTGCTGGGGACCCAATAGCCAGGAGCCATGCCGTGGGGCACAAAGCAAGCGACGAATCGGGGCTTCGGCACGGCCGCCGTTGCCGCCAGAGCCGTCGCGGCCGGCACCATCGCTTCCAGAAACGGAAGTGCCAGCGTTACGCCGCTGCCCTTCAGAATCGTCCGGCGGGAAATGTGTTTCTTAGTGATAAACATCGTTGCTCCTAATTGCGGGCCGCCCGCTGCTGGTTGTCGCCACCTGTTTTCGTGTTCATCTGGAAAGGGGCGCTCTTCACGATTCCCAACACGATGGACGTGAACTTGTAATTGTCGCTGGCCGAATCGCGCACGATGGACCGCACCAGCGGCATGTCCTGATACTCCACCCCGCGGCCCAGAGCGTAGGTGAGCATCTTCTCGGTTACCACGCGCACGAATTGATCGGATCGGTGCACCAGCGAATCGCGGAGGCTCGCGACGCCGTCCAATTTGCTTCCGTCAACCAGCACGCCGCTGGCATCGATGGGGCTGTCTCCATCCTGGGTGCGCCATGCGCCCACCGCGTCAAAGTTTTCAAGCGCCAGCCCGATCGGCTCGAAAATCTTGTGGCACGATGCGCAGACCGGATTGGTGTGATGTGCTTCCATGGTTTGGCGCATGGTCGGCGCCTTCGCGTTGCCGGTGGAATCCACCGGCTGTTCCTTGAGCACCGGCACGTTCGGCGGCGCATCCGGCGGACTGACGCCGAGGAACGTTTGCAGGAACCACTTGCCTCGCGCGACGGGCGAAGTGCGCGCGGCGTTCGACGTCTCAGTCAATAGCGCTCCCTTGCCCAGCAGGCCGCGGCGCATGTCGAGTTCCGCGGGCAACGTCACCTGGCGGAACTGCGAGCCATAGATGTTCGGGATTCCGTATTGCTTCGCCAGCCGCTCGTTCACAAATGTGTAATTGGCGGTCAGCAAATCCAGGATGCTGCGATCCTCGCGGACAATGCTGCCGAAGAACAGTTGTATCTCGTTCTGGTAGGCCGCCCGCAGATTGTCGTCGAAATCCGGAAACAGATTCACCACCGGTTCGCTGGTCTTGAGCGACCGCACTCCCAACCACTGCCCGGTGAAGTTGGTAATAAGCGCTTCCGACTTCGGATCCGCCAGCATGCGCCGCACCTGTTTCTCGAGTACGGCTGGGTCCTTGAGTTTGCCTTGCGCGGCAACGTCGATCAACTCGTCGTCGGGGACGCTGCTCCACAGGAAAAAGGACAACCTCGAAGCGAGCGCCAAATCGCCGACATGGTAGCTCTTGCCGGCAGCGAGCCCGGCAGGTTCCGCTTCGCTACGATATACAAATTCCGGATCCACGAGCACGCGCTGCAGCGCCGCTTCGATACCGTCGTCGAAACTTCCGCCATCGCTTCGGCCGGTCTGATAGAACTCCGTCAACGTCGCCAGGTCCGCCGACGTAGCCGGGCGGCGGTACGCATGCTTCACCAGCGTTGAAAGGATGGTACGCGCGCATTCCGTCTCGTTGCGAGCAGAGGTGGGCTGGCACACGAAAAGCTTCTCACGGCTTGGCGCGCCGCTGGCGCCCGCAGCATTGTAGGGGCCTTCAATCCAGACTTGGCCGACGTGCGGATAGAACTGGAATCCCGGGATGGAGCCCGGCGTGTTCATGGTCCGCTGGAACGGTTTGTTCAATTCGCTGCCCGGCACATCGTTGGTGGCCAGGAATGTCACGCCGATCGTGTGCAGGCCGGCCTTCACCGGGATGCGTTGCGTTGAGCGGCCCATGCCAGTGGTGGTCGAAATTTCCTTATCCCAATCGAACAGCTTCACGCGATCACCATCCACCGTGACCTCGAGCTTCTCGCCCTTGACGCTACCCAGGACAGCCTGGAAGTAGCCCGTGACGCCTTTCACCTTGAACGTGTATTCACCATCGGCGGGAAATTGATATTTGATCAGGATGCCGCCGCGGGTTCCGAACGGCAATCCCTCGATGTGATAGTTCTGCGCCGTGTCGGCAGGCACCTCGAAGACGGCCTGCGAAGGCGCCGACACATCGCCAATCGCCAGACGGCTGATCTTTCCAGCGGCCGAAAGATAGGCTTCCATCAGCGCCGGCGACAGCGTCAGGGCTCCGGCGATGTTATCGAACCCGTGTGTCGAATCGTCGGGAGGCAGGAATTTCGTGGCGTCCACTTGGAGCCCCAGCACGTCACGAATCGCATTCGTATATTCGGTGCGGTTGAGGCGGTGCATGCCGGGCGGGGTCAGATTGGGGGCGGCGTTTCGGTCGAGTTCCTGCTCCAGGTACGAGACCATGGATTCCATCACCGGGGCATTTGGACGTGGCAGACCGGAGGGGGGCATCATTCCAGCGCGAAGCTTACGCACCACTTTTTCCCAGACCTCGGCGTGGTCGTGCACTTGGGCAAGGTCGAGCTGATCGAGCGCCAACCCACCCGTTTTCAAGCGCTGGTTGTGGCAGGTGACGCAGTATTGGTCGAGAAGGGCGCGCTCAGAAGGGCTCGAAGTCGGGAGCACCGCAGGAACCGTCGCAAGCTGCTGGGCGCGGGCGGTCTGAACACAAACCTGCACGGTGACGATCACCAGCAACGCCGCAAGGCGCTTACTCTTATTCAAGTGGCCTCCCAAGGATTGGCCCTCCGTGAGACTTCGGCGTGCTCCACCGACCTCTAAGTAAATGTAATCAATACTTTCGCCGGACGCAATCCCCCATGGTTCGGACCATTGCATCGCACTGGGCCGCGCTGTAGAATTCCAGTGCAGGAGAAAATGGTCATGAGGCTAACAAGACTCGCGCAGGGCATTCCCCAAGGTGTCGCAAGGTTTGGTCTTTTCGGCATCGCAATCGCGTGTGCCGGGACGGTTGCGGCAGCAGAGCAACCTTTATATACGGTATTGAACCCGACGGGCAATCCCCCGCCGATCGAGCTCCGGGCCATGGCGCCGCGTCCCGCGAGTCTTTCGGGTAAGACAGTGTACCTGGTTGACGAGACCTTCGATGGCGGCGACAAGTTTCTGCTGGCGATGCAGGACTGGATGGCGGTTCATATGCCCGACGTCAAGACCGTATTCCGGGAGAAGAAGGGCTCGTATGCCGCCGACGACCCGGATCTGTGGAAGGAAATCAAATCCGTCAACGGCTTGATGGTAATGGCCATAGGCCATTGAAGCACCTGCGCGCCGGCGGTCGTCGGCCATGTAGCGGAAGTTGAGGCGCATTACGGGATCCCAGCAGTAGGCGTCATCATCGATGTATTACTCGATCTGGTTCGCGACAAGGCCTATGAAGAAGGAATGCCGGCTCTCCGGCTCGCTTTCACTCATACGCCCGTGGGAGGAAAGACGCGGAAAGAACTCGACGAATACATTGCGGGCGACGATCCCCTCACCAAGCGGCCTTTCATGGCGGAAATCGTCGATTATTTGACGAAGCCGCTGAATGATGAGGAGAAAAAGACGGGCGTGGTCCAGCGAGAGAAAAAGCGCCTGATCGGACCAGACACAACCGACAAGATCCAAAAGTATTTTGATGACCGTTTCTGGACGGACCAGCTTCCGATCATCATGCCCACCGAAGAGCGCGTCGCCGCGATGCTCAAGGGAACCCATCACAAGCCCGACGAGATCGTCGGAAAGATGCGAGTCACTGGCGAAAGGGAGGCGTGGCAATACACGGTGGAGACGGTCGCCATCAACGCGGTTATGGCGGGCGCTAAGTCCGAAATGTTCCCCGCGATCCTGGCGTTGGCCGCCTCTCAGACGGACGCGCACTCCAGTTCCACATCCTCCATGGCGGTGATGGCGGTTGTTAATGGCAAGATCGTGAACGAGCTGGAATTGAACTCCAGCACAGGCGCCCTTGGACTCTACAACAACGCGGGCGCGCTGATCGGCCGCGCGTGGAGTCTATTGTCGATGAATGCCACCGGTGGATCGGTGCCAGGCCACACCTACGAAGGCGTTCAGGGTAATCCCATGGCTGACGTGCCCGCGGTATTCGCGGAAAACATCGCCGGGCTGCCCTCAGGCTGGAAACCGCTGAGCGTTCAGAAAGGTTTCCAAGCCGACGATAGCGTGGTCAGCACGTTCGACGGCTGCCAGAGTCAAAACACGATGATGGTCCTGCAGGACGAGGATTGGCAATACACGCTGCAGCGGTTTATCGGCGGCCTCGGCTCTCCCCAGCGTGGCGGCAAGCTGTTGCTGATCGACCCTTCGGTGACGCCCCCCTTGCTTCGATTCGGCTTCGACAGCAAGGAAAAGCTGATCAAGTGGGTGAAGGAGAATGTGACCGTTCCCAAGAACCATTATTGGCTCGATCAGGAGGTCATCAACTATAAGCTGGGACCAGCGCGCGCCGGACAGGAGCCGTACGCAACTTGGTTGAAACTTCCTGGGGACGCGCCCATTCCGTATCTCAACAACGTGGAAGTAGTGGTGGTTGGCGGAAGCGGCAACATCCGGTGGAGCGTGAATGAATGTTCTTACCGCAAGAGCGTCAAGGTCGACGATTGGAAATAAGATCTTCGGTGCTCGCCCGTCTTACAATCGCCCTGTGTCTATGCGGCGTCGGCGCGAGACCCGCCAATCTCGACCTTGCGCTCAAAGACATTCAAGGCAAATCCGTCAACCTGTCCGCCTACAAAGGCAAGGTCATTCTGCTCGACTTCTGGGCCACCTGGTGTCCACCTTGCAGGAAAGAGATTCCCGGGTACATCGATTTGTACAACACATACAAATCGCGCGGCCTGGTGGTGGTCGGGGTCTCGATGGATGAAGACACCCCCGATGTGAAAAGTTTCGCCACGCAGATGAAAATGAACTATCCCATTCTGCTCGGCTTCGGGCGCGAGGACGACCTCAAGCCGACCTTTGGAGTGCTGCCGCTGCCGACCTCTTTCGTCATCGCGCGCGACGGCACGATCTACGCAAGACATGACGGTCTAACGGCCAAGGAACAGGTGGAGCGCGAAATTGCTGCATTATTGTAGTAGTGGAGGCTGCATGAGGAATACATTGCTGGGGACGGCGTTGTTGGTTGGTTTCCTGGCGCCTGTGTCAAGCTTCGCCCAGGACTGCAAAAATGGAACTTTCGTCGATGGCGAATGCGTCGAGGGGTACGTCTATGTCCCCGATTTTATGTCGCCCCAGGAATTGAAGAAGGATATCGACGAACACGCCAAGGACATCGTAATTGTCGACACTGCCGCTCCTCCCATCTGGGAAGAAGAGCATATTCCCGGTGCTTTCAACCTTCCGTACTCCAAAAACATTACTGCGCCCGCGGAACTCTCTCGTGAAAAAACGCTGGTCGTCTATTGCGCCTGCAAGGATGACGACGATTCCAAAGAAGTGGCGCGCCAGCTCAGCCTGCTCGGTTACCGCAAGGTGAAGGTCCTCAAGGACGGTTGGTTCAAGTGGCTGGAGCTGAAATACAAAACAGTGAGCAAAGACGACGAGAAGGGATCCAAGGGATGAAAAACCAACCCCTGGGGATGAAAAGGCGACTCCTGATCCTTCCGTTTCTTCTCGCCGCGCTCGCCCCTGCGGCCGATGTCATTTCCGGCCCCGCGGTCGGCGCCACCACGATGTCGATTCCGGTCTCCGATGTCACGGGGCCCTACAAGGGTCAGCTTATCTGTTACGTTTGCGATTACGACAAGGCGCCGGACGTCCTTGCGTTTTTCCGCGACACATCCGAAGACACGGCCAAAGAGATCATTCAGCTCAATGATCTTTACTTAAAGAACAAATCCCGAAACTTCAAGGCTGTTGCGATGATCATCGCCGGCGAAAGCTCGAAGCAGTGGCTCGAGGATCTGAGCCGCTCTGCCCATCTCGAAATCCCTCTGACGTACTTCCGTAAGGGCCCGAAGGACGCCGCGGTGCGTGTTTACAACCTGAACCCGTCGGTCGCCAATACGTTCCTGGTCAGTGTGGACCGGTCCGTGGTTGCCAACATCTCCGATATCAAACCTGACCAGTTCAGCCGCGTCGCCGACGCGACGTCGGAAATGCTGGCATCAGTCCGGTAACCGTGCGCATTGCTACGGAGCGAATGCTAAGGAATGTTTGAAGAAGTTGGCGGGGACGACGGGGTTCGAACCCGCGACCTCCGACGTGACAGGCCGGCGTTCTAACCAACTGAACTACGTCCCCGAAGTGTAAAGCAACGTCGGCAATTGAATTTTAACATACCCGCTCCCGTTGCTCGCGCTACAGCTCGAAAAGCACCGCCTGCTTGCGCAGAACCACGGCCGCGCCCCATTCGAGCCAAGCACCTGACAATGGAAAATAGAGGCCCAGCCGGATCGGGCGGCCGCTTGAACTGGCGTCCCGTTGCGACAGCAACCGCGCATAGCGCTCCAGTTGTTCGCGATAGCGTTCCTGCTCCGCTTCGAGAAACGTTTGCAGGTCTCCGCTCCTGGGGTCGCTCGACTTGAAATCGATAATCCAACGGACACCGTCTTCATCAATGAACGTCCGGTCGATCACGGCCTCGATCAATTTCCCGCCGATCCAACCTGCGATCGGCAGCTCGCTCGCCGCGTCCTCGTGATCTTGAAGACACCATCGTCCGCGGGGGTCTCGGAGCGTCCGCGCAATTCCTGCTTCCACGCGATCGATGGCCCATCCCAAGTCCGCCGGCGAGACGCCTAGATTTGCCAGTACGGCGCGATAGGCTGCGTGACGCGAACGCAGTGAGGTTTCGTTCCAGGCATCCAAGCCCTCGCGCGCGATTCTCTGCAAGAATCCGTGCAACGCGTCACCGATGAACCTCGATCGATCGCTGGCCCATGCAAAAGCGGCTTCCGGGCGTTGTTCTCGCTCGATCTCCGGGCCATCCCAAACCACCGTCGGCGGAGGCGGGGGAACGCGCCAATGTGCGGGTAACCGTCGGATGGTCCTGGCGCGCGCAACTTCGTGGGCATCGCCGCGCCGCACCGGATTTGCGAATTGCTCCCCAACGGCCGGCCACAGCAGCTTCAGGAATGTATCCGATTTGGGTTCTCCAATCGACCCGTCATCCTTCACTTTCACCGAGCCAAGCAGGTGCAGACCGCGCCGCGCGCGCGTCGCCGCCACATAGAACAATCGCGGCGTTTCCTGATCCGATTTGCGGCGCTCGACGCTCGTCAGGTAATCGTAAAGCTGGTCTTTTTCGGCGCCTGCCTCCGGGATGGCCGCAAGCAAACGTTGCTTGCCATGTTCAACGCAAAGCAGCAAACTCTGATCGTCCGAACGCGTTATCTCGCCGAGACCGGGCAGGATCACGGTGTCAAACTCCAGGCCCTTGGCCTTGTGAATGGTCATGACCTGCAACCGATCGCCGGCTGAAGCGTCCGGCGGAGCGAACAGAGCGTTCACTTGCTCGCCGAACCACTCGAAATCGGCCAGATCCGCGCCCTCGGCGAGCCCATCCAACAAATCGAAATAAGCCGCGGCGTCTTCGAGTTCGGCTTCATCTTGCACGCACGCGGGACCGCCCAGGCCGAGCCATGCCGCCTCCACCCAATCCCGCAACGGCTGCCGTCCACGCTGGGAGAGCGCCTGCTCGATCACCGGCAGAATGCGCGTGATTCGCGCGCGAGCGTCCTCACTGATTGTTATCTCCGGCCGATGCAGCAAGTCCCAAATGGAAGCGTCGCGATCGGCGCCAGACAGCGCGTGCAAATCCGCAAGCGTGAGCCCGCACCAGGGCGCGCGAAGAAGCGCCAGCCACGAGACTCGGTCGGCTGCGTGCAACAGCGCGAAGGTCAGCGCCATCAAGTCCTCAACCACCTGCCGTTCGCCTAGCTGATCGATCTCAATCGCCTGGAACGCGATGCGATGGCGCGCCAGCGATCGTACGATTTCAATTAAGTGAGTACGCGAACGGACCAGCACGGCGACGCTGCCATTACCACAGCTCCGGATCAGCTCGATTACTCGATCAGCCTCGTCACGCTGGTCGACGAACGCGTGCACACCGATTTGGGCATTCGGACCGCTGCTGGAACCTGGAATGCTCGGTGAGTACGCGATTGCGCCCGATGTCATGTCGTCGCTTGCAGGCAGGATCGACGCGAAGGTCTGATTCACCCAGTCCACAATTTCCGGGCTCGAACGAAAATTCAGGCTGAGCACCAGCGGCTCCAACCGGATGGCGCCAATTCCCTCCAGACGCGCCTTCAAGAACAGGCTGACGTCGGCTTGCCGAAAGCGATAAATGGATTGCATCGGATCGCCAACCAGGAACAACGTGCGCCCATCGCCTGGCTCCCATCCGGCGGTCAGCTTTTCGATCAGCTCAAATTGCGTGAGCGAGGTGTCCTGAAATTCATCCACTAGGAGATGCCGGATCCGATGGCCCAGCGCGAGCGCAAGATCCTCGGGCGCGTCTAACCGCCCCAGAGCTGCGGAAGCGCGAATCGAAAGCTCCGCGAAATCCACTTGCGCATGCTCGCGAAACACCAACTGCAATTCGGCCACTGCCAGCGTTAGCACCGAAACAGCGGCCTCCACTGTTTTCCACTGCGGCTCGGTGAATTCGGACGGTGGCAACTTGCGGACTCGCGCCAGGCGGTCGATTAAAGCATCATCACCGCGCAGCCTGGCATTTGCGGTCTCGTAACCCGGCTCCACTCGCTTGCGCAGTTCGCCCTTTTTGGTGAGCAGTAGCTCGGTCAATTCCCTCCAGTCGTCCAGACGCTCCAGACGCGCTTCTGGGATAATGTCGCGCAACTGCTCAAGCTCCTTCTGGATGAGCCGCCGCAGCGAGTCCTCCGTCTCTTCGCGCTGAGCTCCGATGTGCCTCAGCCATTGGTCGCGCTTCTTAAGCATGTTGCTGATGAGCTGCCCGGCCCTTTGGAAATCGTTGTCCAAATGCAGCAGCAGATCCGCGAGCGCCTGGTTTCCCTCCTCCAGATGCCCGAGCGTGTTGCGCGCCGCTTCGCGATATAAGCCATCCGCCTTCTCCAAAATCTCGGGCATCGCGCCGAATCGCGCGAGCCAGGGCATGCGGCGGGTAATGGCCGCGCACAGCGCATCGATGGTTTCGATACGCAGCCGTGCCGGATTTTGCAGCAGGTTCCATTCCAGGCGGCGCTCGTGCTCCAGGACATTGCGCGCAATTTGAAACGTGACGCGTTGATGCTCCGCCTCGGGCTCTATACCGCCGCGTGCGTTTCGTAAAGCTGACATCACGCGCGCGCGCATCTCGCCGGCCGCTTTGCGCGTGAATGTGATGGCTACCACCGCATCGGGCGTCTCCACAGTTTCGAGCAGCTTCAGGTAGCGCTGGATCAGCAGCTCGGTCTTGCCTGAGCCCGCTGGCGCCTGCACGATGAACGACTGCGAGACATCCAACGCCCGGGCCCGCGCTGCTCTATCCGCGATCATTTTCAAGCTCCCGAATGCGGCACAGCGCTCGCAATCCGCAGTTGTCACACGCACCGGGCTTGGGGTCAACTTCGGCCAACCCGTTCCGGTAATTTGCTGCCAGCTGCTCCAGGGCGTTCCGCCATTCTCCTAACTGCGCTTCAAACGGAAGAGCAGTATTCACATACATCTTCTTCATCTCGGGTAAACTGGCGCCCGACGCGGTCAATCCACGAAAGCGAAGCTCGCCGATACGAATCATGGCGAAGGCCGCGCCGGCTACTGGCTGCTCATTCGTGACGCAGTAGAGCGGAAGTTGAGGCTCATCGGGACGCTCGCCATCCCACCCATCCGCTTTTAACTGTCCCGTCTTGTAATCGAGAATGATCTGTCGTCCATCGGAAAGCTCGTCCACTCGATCGGCACGTATCTTGACGCGAAGATCGGAAATGGTGGCAACGCGCTCCGCCTCAATGCCGGCGACGGTGAATGTAGGGCGCAATTTCTCGAGCGCCAACCAGTCGTTCAACAACTTTTGCAATCGGCGCTTTTCGAGATCCCGGCCGATGCCCGGTCCGAGCTTCGCCACCGCCGCGTCGGCGCCCTGAGCGATGACCGCTTCCAATTCGAGCGAGCTTAGCTCCAGCAAGCGAGCGTGCGATCCGAGTTCACGCCAAATGACTTCGAGCGCCTTGTGGACGGTTGTTCCGCGATCGCGATAGCTCAAGCCCAGATCGGGATCCTCCATCGGCCGCGCATTCAAACGGTACTTTGCGAAGGCACGGAATGGGCAGGCCGCCATGTCCTTGAACAGTGCCGAGCCGCCCGGCGAGCTTGTTCCGGCCAGCTCTGGTCCGCTCTCGTCCGACATTCTTTCGAACACGGATTCGGCTTGCATTTGTGCGATCCAGCTTTCCGCGGTCCCATGGTCTTGCGCAAGCGGCCACGGGCCTTCAGCAACAACAGGGCTCGGCGAGAGCGTACGATCGCCCTCATGTTCCGGATAGCTCAATACAATATCGGGCGCGCTTTGAAGCAGCCGTTGCATCAATGTCGAGGCGAACTCGAGCTCGCGCCCGGCCGAGCAATGTGGCAGGTTGTGCTGGCGCTGCAATGCAGTGGGTATGAACGGATTGGGATTCGCCGCGGCCGGCAGCGCCTCATCATGCAGACCCATGATCCACAGATGATCGAAACGCATACCGGCCGGTTCGAGCATGCCCATCACTTGCACTGGCGCCCCTTCATCCTCGGCCTGGAACTGCGTATTCGCGGCCGTTTGCGAAAGCCAGTCGATCACCTGCGCAAGACTAAACCGCGGTGTCGTTAGATCGAGCGACGCAAGGTCGGACAGCAGCCCGCGCCAGGCTTCGATGCTTTGAAATTCAGTGCTGGTTGGCGATCGCTCCCCTGGCCAGCCGAACGCGTCGAGCAAGCCGGCAACGGCGCGGCTCCATTGGCTGGGTGCTTGCTCCTGCTTGGGATTTGGAAACCCTTTCTCGACGCGGGCTAACACGCGCTGCAGCTGCGGACAACTTGTTGCGGCATCACGCAGCATCGGGATGCTGAGGTCCCAGAGACTCTTGCCGCGGAGCCTGGCGTCGAGCAGCGCCCGCCGACTCCATTCCGCGTCTGCCCCGCCTAGAAACGGCGAGCGTAGCAGCATTCCCACGCGCGACAACGGCATTGCTCCCAACGTGAATTCGAGCATGAGCAAAGCTGCGCGAACAACGGGATAATCGCCGAGCGGCGGCCCGGCGGAGAGATGAAATGCGCGGCCGAGCGCTGGCCGGAAAATCCGCGCTACCGTGCCGCGCACGCGCGCGAGGTCAGGAACAACGATCACGCCAATCCGCGCTTTAGAATTCGACTCAAGCAAGTGCCGGGCCCACACCGCTGCACGCCGGATCTCATCGGAAGAATCGCGCAACTTCCTCCGCTCGATCAAAGCGCCAGCATCGTCTGGCTCAACGGCGCGCCATTCACCCAGGGCGTCAAGAAAAGCCGATTGCTGCGGCGTCATCTTCTGAAAGCCCGCGACGTAAAGCTCGCCCGAGGTAATTCTCCGGCGCAGAAAATCGCTCAATCTCGCGCGTTCCAGCCAGCCACTGGCGCGACACACCTCGCGAAACTCGCGCGACCAAGCCGCAAACGCCGCCGAGTCCTCGGACGCTTCGAAACTTCCGTCCACCGCTAGACCATATGCCGCCAAAAGCTGCCAGGTTTGCGCCGCCTGCCGCGCCGTCTCGGGAATTTGCAGCAGCGATTCGCCCTGCGGTGACTCGCGGATGATCCGCTGCCAGAGGGCTTGCTCCTGCAGCGCGTTCAGCAATACTGGAGCATCGCCATCGGCGCCGCGCAACAGCCATTCGCGCCAGTTACGATCCAGAAAAGCTTCGAACGGCAGAATGTCCGGGCGATTCCAAACCCTGAGTCCGCCAGCCGTTTCGATGCCGTGAAACTCTCGCGTCAGCACGCGTGCCAGGCGGCGGCTGGCCGTGATAACCGTCGCGCCGTTCTCAAGCGCGCGGAAAACTTCTTCATGCATGTGCTTTCATGATATTTGACCAAACGAATCACAATTGCGATCGATGGCCCAGCCGGCGCCGGCAAGAGCACGCTGGCTCGGCGCATCGCGGCCAAACTGGGGTACGTATACGTCGACTCCGGGGCCATGTACCGCGCCGTGGCTTTGTGGGCCTTGCGCGCGAACGTCCCCGTTTCGGACATGCACCGGCTGGAACAGCTCGCAAACGCCGCTCAAATCGAGTTCGCGGCCGATGGCGTTTCCATCTTGCTGAACGACGAAGACGTTACCAACGCCATTCGAACTCCCGAAGTCAGCCAAGCTGCGTCCGAGGTGTCGCTGGTGCCCGCGGTGCGCCGCGCGCTGGTACAAAAGCAGCGTGAGATTGGCGAAAGAGTGTCGATAGTGATGGAAGGCCGCGACATCGGGACGGTGGTCTTTCCCGACGCGACGGTCAAGATTTTTCTGGATGCTATTCCAGAGGAGCGCGCCACGCGCCGGGCGAACGAAGTAGCGCTACCGGCCGAGATCGTGGAGCGGCAAATTCGCGAGCGCGATCAGCGGGACCGAGGGCGCGCCGAGTCACCGCTAGTCCAAGCTCCCGACGCCGTCTATGTCGATACCACCGGTCTCAGTATCGATGAAGTGGAAGCGGCCATCTTGAAAATCATCCGCGATCGCACCTCGAATGGCCGGGAACGTACTCAATGAAGCGCGGCCTGTGTCAAACTTGAATCGTGCCTGAGTTTTGTACCTGTGGGGCGCAATTACCGCCAGACGCCCGCTTCTGCCACAAGTGTGGGAAGCCGCAATACGACTATATGCCCGCAGTGGAGGAAGCGGAGCCCGCGCCAGGTCCGCAGCCTGCGATTCCCGACGTGCAACCTATTCGCTTCCCAGCCGATATCAGTTTTCACAACGGCTTGGCGGTACGCATCGGATTCATCGCGGCGATGGGCGCGGTGATGATCTCTCTCTTCCCGATTCCCTTCCCGTTTGTGCGCCTGCCACTTGCATTTCTTGCCGCGGGATTTTTGGCGGTGTTCCTGTACAGCCGCCGGACCGGTCAGATTCTCACCATCCGGAGTGGAGTGCGCATGGGCTGGATCACTGGCATTTTCTCGTTCACGCTGGTCACCGTGCTGTTCACGGTTGCGATGGTGGCGCTCTCCAGCCAGGGCGGGCTTGTAAAACAATTTCGCGACCAGTTTCCGGCTAACGATGCTCGCGCGGACATGGTCCAGCAGTATTTGAACAACCCGGCTATGATTGCCGGAGTGGTGGTGTTCTATTTGATGTTGTTCTTCGTTGTTTTTACTGCCCTGCCTATCATAGGCGGCGCGCTGGGCGCCAAAGTTCTCGAGAAGCAATGATTTGCATCAAGCAATGACCCGTGGTGTAGTGTCAGCGGCGCTGGCCGGAGTCTTCCTCACTGTGATTCCGCTGCGCGCCGCGCTTACCCCTGAGCAGCGTCAGGTCAGCCTCCAATCCTTCGAGTATGTGTGGACCGCGATCCGCGACAAGCACTGGCAGACCAAGCCCGGCGGTCTGGATTGGCAAGCGATTCACGACGAATTCAAGCCGAAGATCGAGGCTGCCGACAGCATGGACGCCGTGCGGTCAGTGATGAGCGAGATGCTTGCGCGCCTGCACCAGACCCATTTCGGCATTGTTCCCGCCGATATTTATTCTAATGTGGATGCAGCGAGCGGCGGCGAAGTGACCACTGGAATCGATGTCCGTGTTATCGGCGCTCAGGTGCTGGTTACATCCGTGGAACCCGGTTCTTCGGCCGCGGCGCAAGGCGTCCGCCCGGGGTGGGAGATCCGCAAAATCGCCGGTGCCGATCTCGCCCCCATTGTGGCGAAGCTGAATGAAACCTATGCCGGCTCCACGCTGCGCGATCTCATGCTCCGCCGGATAATCCTGGCGAGGCTGGGTAACGGTTCCACCGAATCCATCGCCGTCGAGTTTCTTGATGGCGCCGGCCAGCTTGTCGGAAAGACGCTTGCGCAGGCAGACCCGAAGGGCGACCTGGTGCAGTTCGGCTACCTGAAGCCGATGCATGTCTGGTTCAGCTCATCGCATATCGGAGGTGGTCGAGGCGATGGCGGCGCCATCGGCTACGTAGCCTTTAACGCTTTCCTCGACCCGCAGCGGCTGATGACTTCGTTCGGCGACGCCGTCGAGTCCTGCCAAACGTGCGAGGGCTTCATTGTTGATCTGCGCGGAAATCCCGGCGGCATCGGAATCATGGCCATGGGCATGGCGGGTTGGTTCATATCGCAGCCGGACCAAAAGCTCGGCACGCTGTATATGCGTGATGACACGCTCAAGTTTGTCGTCAATCCCCGGCTGCCCACCTTCTCCGGACCGCTCGCGATCCTGGTGGACGGCGCGTCGGCGTCCACATCGGAAATCATGGCGGAAGGGTTGAAGGACCTGGGGCGCGCTCGCATTTTCGGAACGCACACTGCGGGCGCTGCCCTGCCATCGTTGTTCGAGAAGCTACCCGATGGCGACGGATTTCAGTACGCCATCGCGAACTATATTTCAGAAGGCGGACAGCCGCTGGAGAGCCTGGGTGTTACGCCCGATGTGGAGGCGCCCATCACCCGAGAGGCGCTGCTAGCTCGCAAGGATCCTGCGTTGGACGCCGCGGTCGCCTGGATTCGACAGAAGCATTCCGGGAAATAGATCACGCGTGAATCGGCTGATCTTCCAGCATGCTGGCGATGCGATCGCGGAGCTCGGCGGTGATATTGCCTCGATCGCGCAAGTGGAGTTGATCGGTGGGAATCGGATCCCCGATGCGCATGGTCACTGGTCCGCTTCGGACGTGTCCTGAACCAAAAGGCAGCACTTCGCGCGTTCCCTGCAGCGCGATCGGAACGATTGGAACACCGGCGCGAATCGCAATGTAGGCGGCGCCTTCCTGGAACGGTGCGAGTTCGCCGGTTTCCGACCGCCCGCCCTCGGGAAAAATGAGCACCGAAATGCCGCGCTCGCGGATTATTTGAGCAGCGGTGGTCATGGTCTTTACTGCCGCTCTCGCGTCGCCTCGCGGAACGGGAATGTGGCCGGCGGTAGTCAAGTGGGTTCCAAGCAGCGGAATCTTGAAGAGGCCGCTCTTGGCCAGGAAGCGGAAGTCCGGAAGGTAGGAAAGAACCACCGGCGTGTCCATGTAACTCAGATGGTTCGAGGCGAAGAGGTAGCTTCCGTTTGGCGCGATTTTCTCCAAGCCTTCGATTTTCACCCTCACGCCGCTTCCCCACAGCAAGCAACGCGCCCAGGCGCGCGCCACCGCGATCTGTTTGCGCCCACTCGCTTCGAACAGAGAGATAACTAAGCTCACCAGACCGAAGCCGATGGTGGCGAGGATAATGATCGGGGCTGTAATGACGTAGGCTCGGAGAAAAGACACTGCTTCTATTTTACGAGCAGCGCGCGCGCTTCGCCCGCCAGGTAAAGCGAACCCGTGATGAATATGACGTCGGTGGGTCGGGCTTGGTCGAGCAGCTGCAAGGCCTCACCAACGGAGTGTGTAATATGAGCCCTCTCTGCGGGAATGTCTTCCGGCGGCATCGCCCGCGCATTCGCCGGCGCTGTCAGGATCAAGCGATCGGCAAGCGGAAACAGTACGGATGCCATCTCGGCGACGGCTTTGTCGCGCAGTGCGCCATACACAATCCAGATGCGGCGGCGCCCCAAATAGAAGCGGCGAATGTAATCGGCCAGCGCGCGAACACCCGCCGGATTATGTGCGCCATCGATCAGGATCTCAGGCTGCTCGGAAACATGTTCCAATCGGGCAGGCCAGCGCGTCGCGGCGATTCCTTCCGGCGAGACGCCCAATTCTGCAAGCGCAATCGCAGCCACGCGTGCGTTTTCCACCTGATGCTCCCCGGCGAGCGGGCAAGTGATCGGGACGCCACGCAAACGAAAACGGCTGCCGCGGGCGTCCATCGCGAGATCGGTGATGGCCCAATCGCGCGAGAAAGTGTACGGGCCTCGTGCACACGCTCGCAACACACGCTCGGCTTCCGGGCGCTGCTCGGCGACGACCGCGGGGACGCCCGGCTTCAAGATCCCGGCCTTTTCCGCGGCAATCTGCTCGATTGTGTCGCCGAGGAACATCTGGTGATCCAGATCGATCGGCGTAATCACGCACAGCTCCGGTGCCACGACATTGGTGGCGTCGAGCCGCCCGCCGAGGCCCACTTCCAGGACCGTTGTGTGTACCTTCTCAGCGGCGAAGAGTACGAACGCCATCGCGGTCACCGTCTCGAAGTACGTGGGATGCATGTCGAGCGCACCCGAGGCGACCATCCGATCGGCGGTTTCATGAACGCGGTCGAATGCGGCGGCGAACTGCTCCCGGCTTACTGGCTGCCCGGCGATTTGAATGCGCTCGGTCGGCTCGATCAAATGCGGCGAAATATAGAGGCCCGTTCGAACTCCGGCGTTACGCAGTCCGGCCTCGACCATGGCGCACGTGGAGCCTTTGCCGTTGGTTCCGGCCACATGAATCCACCGGCCGGACTGGTGAGGATTGCCGAGGGCCTCGAGCAGCGCCCCGATCCGATCGAGTCCCAGCTTGGCCGTTAATACCTCGTTGCCGAGCGAGTAGAGGTATTGGACTGATTCGGAGTAGTTCATCGCTCATCGTACACTAAGGCAAAGGGCTCCCCGAATGGCGACAAGTTCCAAAACGCTTACATACGAAGAGTGGCTTAAGCTTCCCGAGGTGGAAGGCGTGGAAGAGGTCGTCAACGGTGTGATCCGCAAAATGCCACCGAACAAATGGAACCATACTCGCGTCGTCGAGGCATTAGCGCGCCAGCTTATAGCGCGATTGAATCCTGAGGCAACGCATGTAGTAACTTCCGTGTTCGGGCTGGTTGTAAGGCTCGACCCGCTGGCTCTGCGGGTGCCAGATTTGGCGGTCTTTCATGCCGATCGCATCGTCGAACGCGACGGCTACATCCACTCCGCGCCGGAGCTGGTTGTGGAAGTGCTATCGCCCGCCAACACTCGCTCGGAGCGGGCCGCAAAGTTGCAAGATTATGAAAGCCTCGGCGTTCCCGAAGTTTGGGTAGTCTCGCCCGAAGCCCAAACGGTTGAAATCCTGCTTCTGAATGAGGACCGTCGCTTGATCACCACCGCATTGCTGCGGGAAGGCCAACTGAAGCCCACACACTTTCCGGAAGCATCCGTCGACATCGCAGCCATCTGGCCCAAATAAAAAGCGCCGAGTGCTGTTAAGCACCCGGCGCTGAAACAACTAGCTATTTGAAACTGCCGCTTATTTCGGGCAGCCGATCTTCTTCAGGTCGGCATCCGGCAGCTCCTTGGCATCGCGAGCCGCGGGCGGCAGCGACAAGCCTTTCGGAACCAGCCAGATTTCTACCCGACGGTTCTTAGCTGCGTCGCTGTCTTCGATGGCCGCTCCCCTGCGCTCGGTTGGCGCAGTGGTAGAGACGGCGCAAGAAGTCGGCAAGGACGGCGTGTCCTGAGTCGCACCGATCCAGCTTCCCTTGATGCGGGATGGATCGAGTGAACTACAAGTGCCTCCGCCACCGCTCAGTACCGCAGCGGTCTGGAGTACGCGATTCTTGTCCAGATCGCGGCCCCGGCGCGACTTGCCGCTGGGCGCTTCGCTGGAATCGATGTGGCCCACCAGGACGACGTCGAAGTTGGGGTTGCCGGCGAGCAGCGGATACAACTGCTCGATGAGCACGCGCTTGCCGCAGTTGTTGACTCGCGCGCTGTCCTTCGGGAATAGGATATCGCCGAAGTGCCGGATGGTGGCGGCGAAATTCACCGTGATGTTGGTGGACGCGCTGCCGGATCCGCCCTTGCTGTCGGTTACCGTCGCGGTCACTCTCACTTGCTTGGTTTGCGGACGGCTGCGATCGCCCTCGTTGAAGGCCACCGAGGTGGAATCGAATTGAGCATCGGCCGTGGCTCCAGAGACGGTGCCTTCGGCAGCGGCCCAACTGTACGTCAACCTGCCGCTGCAATCGGAACCGGAGGCGGTAACGTGTAGCGCGGCGGTCTGGCCGCGATCCAGCGAGGATGGGTTCGCGGTAACGCCACTCACCGTCGGTGCGCTGTAGGAGTTGGCGTGGATCGAAACGGGACTGGCGTCCGCCGTTCGCGAAGCGTTGGTCGAGTCGGCGATATGCAAACCGATTCGGAAGTCGCCGGCTGCGCTGGGCGTATAGGTGTACTGCGCGCCCCCTCCACTCTGGGTGCTGCCGTTCACCGACCATTGATACGTCAGTTGATGACCCTCGGGATCGGAGGCGTTCGAACTCAACCGCACCGCATCGCCCGGACAAACAGTGGTGGCGCTGGCCGTGATGGATCCGGCATTGAGCGACCCGAGAACGCGGGGCGGCGGGGGTGGTGGCGGCGGAGGCGGCGGAGGCGGAAGCTCACCGCGATGTCCGACATAGACCGTGAGGCCGGCAGTGGCCTGCATGCCGTTCAGAAGCTGACCCTTGGGTATGTAGGCAGCGCCGGAATCCGCGGGGCCAGTCGAGAGACCAAAGCGCGGAGCCAGGCCGGTGTAGCCCCGGAAATCCGCCCGAAAGCCGATCCACTTGTTAATCTGAAACTTAATTCCGCCTCCGTAGTTGGCTTGAAAGCGCTCATCGGTTTTGAAGTTGGAGAACCCAGCGGAAGAGGGCAAATTGGAGAACTCTTTCGCGTTCTTGCCCAACAGGTCGAATGACGCGCCAGGTCCCGCCAGGACAAACGGCCGGAACCTGTGGTTACGCGGCGTAAAATGCCATACGAAATCCCCGGCAGGCTGGAGAGTATGGATCGGGAACGGCGGCTGGAGTATGAGTCCGCCGGGCGGATTGGACAAGAAGTCATAGTGGTTCCACGAATACGCGTTGAAGTCTTCTTCGATAGCGAAGTAATTCCAGAAATTTTCCGTGACCCGGCCGCCGAAGATGGTGCCATCGGTAATCTTGCCGCCCAGGCCGGCCCAGTTTCTGGCGTAGTCGGAATATCCGCCGTAGATGTTTAACTCAACGAAGTTGTTGTCTTCGTCCGATGTCGCAGACTTTGCCGGGGCGTTTTGCGCGCGCGCCAGCCTCGGAATCCCTAAGACGCCCAATACAACTAGCGCCAGAACCAGATACCTCCATACTGCTCGCATGTTGTTCACCTTTCCTCTGATATTCAAAGACTGTCTGTTTTCAATTCCTGTTTGAGATAACAGCATGATCTGCCTGCTTGGCAACTTCGGCCTGAGGCAGATCGAAAACCAATGCGCCCCGCGCGGTGGTAAGAGCAAACATCCGCCGGGGAAGATCGGGCGCGAACCACAGGGTGCGAATGGCGGCATCCCGGAGCCCATCGTTGGTGAAGGGCTGCCAAGTCTCGCCACCGTCGACGGTACGGTATACAGTACCGAACTGAACCAGGAAAGCCTCCAACTTCTGGGCCGGGTTGAACCGCACGGAATCCACCGTAGCTGCCGGAACGCCCTCCGTCACCAGATTCCAGTGCGCTCCTTCATCGTTAGAACGCAGCAAGCCTCGCGAAGTTGCGGCCAGAATAGCCACGTCGCGGCTGGGCGGCAGCGCCACATCGTACAGATAATAACTGTTGTCGGGAAGTAGGGACGGTTGCCACGTGAGACCTCCGTCGATGGAAATGAAAAGGCCGGAGCTGGTTCGCGCGGCCAGACGCGATGACCCATTCGGGGGCGCATCCAAAGCCAGCACCGGAATTCCGGTCAAGCCGGCGGCCTTCACTTGTTCCCAGGTGAGACCCAGGTTGGAGCTGCGGAACAAGCCCGCGTCAGTTCCCGCGAACAGCACCAGCTTGTCTAATTCGACAGCGCGGAGCGTGTGGATGCGAACCCGTCCGGTGTTCGCGATCACGGCACGTCCTTTATTGGACGGCGGCCGGCTACTGGGCAAAAGCCGTGGCGCGGGCAATGCCGACCAGGTCTTGCCGCCGTCCGCCGATTTCAGGATTGCATCCTCGCTGGCTCCGAAAACTACCGAGCCACCCCTTGGAGACGCCGTAAGGCTGTGGAGGTTTCGTCCTAATAGCGCTACTTCGTTGGCGCGCAGGGACCATTCCAGGCCACCATCAGTGCTGACAAAAACGCCGCCATACAACCCTTCATAGGTACTGCTGGCATACAACCGCTTTCCGTCCGAAGTAATCTGCGATAGCCGATGGTTGGCGAAGCCGGCATTTACCGGGTGAAAGGTCTCGCCCGAGTCCATGCTTTTCAATATGCCCGCATATTCAGTTGCCAGGAACAGCGTCTTCGGTTCGGCGGGGTCGAATACCATCCAGTTCACTTGCTCGAAACTCAGGTGCCGCCAGGTCTTCCCGCCGTCCGGCGATTTGAAGAGTCCTAGTGTGGTACCGGCGTAAATCGTATCTGAATTCGTCGGGTCTTCGGAAATAATGTGAGTCCGGCGGTGCGTCCCGGGGATTCCGTGGATCTTCACCCAAGCGGCCCCGCCGTTGTCGCTGCGATAGATTCCGCTGCAAGCGCTGGCAAAAACCAATTGCGGACGCTTGGGGTCGACTCGAATCGAGAAAATGTCCGAATCGTCAATTAAGCCAGTGGAAATCGAGTGCCAGGTTGCGCCGCCGTCGGTGGTCTTCCAGGGCAGGTGCGGCGTTCCGGCGTACAGTGTGCGCGTGTCGGAGGGATCAAAGGCCAGAGCCGTGATGTCCTGCATCTCCACGTCGGTCTCAGAGGAGATTCTCTTCCAGGTCGCGCCAGCGTCGGCAGACAAGAAAACGCCCTTGGAGGTGCCGGCCGCGATTAATTTCGCATCGGCCGGTGAAATGGCCAGCGATTCGATGCGCGCTCCGCGTGTTCCGGTCAAAACGTGCCATTGTTCGCCGCCGTCGGTGCTCTCCCAGACGCCCGAGTCCGGCGAATCTCCCGCATCCAGACCAGCATAAAAGTGAGCGGATTCACTGGGGTGAATCAATATTGAATTAAATACGCCCGGTGTTCCAAGTGGAAATGGCAGCAGCCGCCAGGATGCGCCGGCATCGTCGGAACGGTACAGCAATGAGTCGCGTGAACCGGCGATCAAAGTTCCGCTATTGCGCGGATCGATGGCGATTGATCTCGCGCTCCCTCCGAACGGCCCAGCTAACTTCCAGGCGCCCATTGAGGGAAGCGCGGCAACCAGTAGCAATGCGAGACCAAAGGCTGGTTGCCCCCCGACCTTTTTTCGAGCCACTTCTTAATACCATATCAAAAAACGAACTGCATGGGGCCCTGCAATGGGCAGGGAAGTTGTTGAAATGCCTATTCTTAGTTGAATTTAATGCAGGCCGGTTGCGGATGGATGCCCCGCGATATCGGTGAGTTGCTCGGCGAGTTGCCGCGGAGCATCGAGATTTCCCACCACTAGGCGGCTATTTTCGCCGGCAGTTTCGATAGACACATCGCCGACGTCGAACATTCGTTGTGAGAGGGACTGGATCACCCGTACGTCCTGTACCTTGGGGAGCTGAATGATGCGTGTGGATCTTGAACCCAGCCCGGTCTCGTAGCGCAACTTGTCTCCTGCGATCGTCAGTTTGACGGTCTGGCGCTGCAGGTGGCGCTTGATGGGCCACAGCAATATAAGCAAGCTCGCTAAGGGCAGGTAAGGATAGCGCTGGTCGGGATACTGATGCACTAGATACTTGTAGTGAACAAAGATCGCCGCACCCACCACGAGCAAGGCGCAGACGTACCCGATCCTGATGAACTTCATGCTGGGACGAATCACGATGTCGGTCATAGCTTCAGGCACAATTATAGTTACGCGATGAAGCCGGCCAAGTCCAGCGCCAAGAAATCTGGGGCCAAGAAATCAGGCGGAAGACTCGCCCGCTATGTCATCTCCTTCCCGGAACGCGTGGTGCGCTCGGCGGCGGCGCTGGCCGGTGGCTTGATTCGCGAGATTGGTGACGTTTCCCTGCCCGCCGCGGTTCGCCGCACCAAGACCTACCAGATGATGGTGGACATCGCGCTGCGCTTCATGATCGAGCAGGTGGGCGAAGTGAAGGGCGTTTACCCGTCGGGAGGGCAGCTCGCCGATAACTTTCTGGCGCGCCGGACGGCCGGGCATGGCATCGAACTGGCCGGTTTGCTCGCGTTCCGCGCATCCCCGGTATGGATTATGGCCGCGCTAGCTGATGTTTCGGGCGCCGGACGTCACATCGTTCAAGAAATCGCGGATGCGCTGAAACACGAGGGTTTGCTCAAGGGCGACGCCAAGTTCGAGAACGTCGATCAGCTCCTAGAGGGCCTCGAGCAAACTGCCGGCCAAGTGGCCGATCTGTGTAATGCTCCGCCTCTCGACGTTGCGGGCTTGCGCCGGGAGTGGGCCACGTTTCGCACGGCAGTAGCGAAAATTCCGCCGCGCAATCTGCCTTCGGCTGGTTTCCTGCGCCAGCATTGGGAAGAGCTGAAGGCGGAGGCCGCTACGCAGAACCGCGGCGTTTTCGAATTGTCGTCGGTGATGGCGGTTTCAGCGATCGCCCGCGTTCCGGTCACGCTGTTGAAGCTGGGGCGTGCGGCCAATCGCGGCGTGTGGCGATCGGGACAGACCTTGGGCGCAAGCGTTCTGCTCCACTACAGCCAAGTGCTGCGCGAAATTCACGAGCGCGGCTACGGGGCCTATTGGGCCGAGGAGTTTCAGCCCTACCTGCGGGCGGCGGCCGGACAATTCTCGCCCAGTCACCGGTCGCTTACCGAGCGCTGGTTGAAGAAAGCCATTCGCTAATCTGGAGCGCGAATGATCTATCCCATTGTTGACCATCTGGTTTTCCGGGTAGCGGAAGTCGAAAGGACGGAGCGCTTCTACAGCGCGCTTCTCGGCCAGCCTCTTAAGGAGGAAGGCTACATCATGTACATGGCGGGAGATACCAGGCTGTTTTTCACGCCTTCCAAGGAATCCCGCCAAGGACCGTACGAGAAAGAAAAGGTCGGTCTAAATCACACCGCCCTTGGCGTACGCACTCTCAAGGAGCTGCAAGCGATTCAGGCACAACTGGATGGTAACGGAATCTCCCACAGCGGAATAAAGTTGTGGCAAGACGGCGTGACGGAGTACATCTGGCTGGACGATCCCGACGGTATGCGAGTCGAATTCTGGTTGCGCCCTCAGTAAATTCCTTATACTGAAGATCGAGTGAACAAGCGGGCGATCACCTTCTTGCTGGCGGCGCTACTCGCGCTTGGCGCGAATGCCGCTGTGCTGGTGGCTCGCGCCCGGACGGCTCGCGCCAGTTCCGCAATCGTCTGGATCGCACAGGATCAGGCCGAGCAACGAATTCAGACTCAACCTCGGCCTACCGGCGCGCCTCCCGCTGCCACGTTCCATTACCAGGCCCCTGCCAAAGCACGTTATTTCGCGACATCGCTCTACCAGCGTCCTCCACCCTCTCTTCGATAACCCAAGTTCGAGGAGGAAAGGAGGGCCCATGCTCAAGAAAAGCGTGCGCCAATTCTTGCGAAATCTATTTCGTGATTCGGCTGAGTCCGAGTCATTGGTTCCGTTCATCAACAACCGTCGCTCGCAATTGGGCGCCTTGAGCGACGCTGAGCTAAAAGCCATCCAATGGCGCGCGATGAATCTTCCGGATGTTTTCGCACTGAGCGCCGTGGTCGCCGAGCGTGTCCTCGGGCTCAAGATGTTCGACGTTCAGCTGGAAGGCGCCCTCGCGCTGGCCGCCGGCAAGATCGCTGAAATGCAGACCGGCGAAGGCAAGACGCTGGCCGCCGTTCCCGCCGTGGTCTGGTACGCAAGAGAGGGCCGGGGAGTTCACGTGATGACGGTGAACGACTACCTGGCGCGGCGCGACGCTGAATGGATGTGCGGCATCTACGAATTCCTGGGGCTTTCCGTAGGTCATGTGCAACAAGGCACGAGCATGGACCAACGACGCCTCGCCTACGCCTGCGACATTACTTACGCCACAGCCAACGAGATCGGGTTCGATCTTCTGCGCGACGGTCTGGTACTCCGCCCCCGCGAACAGGTGCACCGGCCATTCGCGGCTGCAGTGATCGACGAAGCCGACTCAATCCTCATCGACGAAGCGCGCATTCCCCTGGTCATCGCGGGCGGCGACGCTGGACAAGATGTGCTCGCCAATCAAGTAGACCGCGTCACGAGGCACTTCCGGCGCGGCCGCCATTTCACCCTCGATGAATATAGCCGGAATGCGGCGCTCACCGACACTGGGATTCGCGCGGTGGAGACATCGTTCGGCCGCGGCAACCTTTTCGAGCAAGACAATTTGGCGCTGCTGACAGCGGTCCAGGATTCGCTGCACGCGCACGCGCTGCTCCGGCGCAATGTCGACTATCTCGTAAAGGACGGCGCCATCGAATCCGTCGATGAATTCAAGGGCCGCATCGCGGAAAATCGCCGTTGGCCGGCCGGTTTGCACACCGCCGTCGAGGCCAAGGAGGGCCTGGCGTTGAAGACGCAAGGCCGGATTCTCGGGTCGATCACCCTCCAAAACCTCGTCTCGCTGTATCCCCAAGTCTGCGGGATGACCGGTACCGCAGCCACGCAAGCCGAGGAGTTCCGGCTGGTATACGGCCTGGAAGTCGAGGTAATCCCAACCAATCGACCTATGATCCGCGCCGATCTGCCGGATCGGCTATACGCAACAAAATGGCACAAAGAACAAGCCGTGATCGCTGAGATCCAAAAGATACACTCGATCGGCCGCCCCGTCCTGGTGGGAACGAGCAGCGTCGAAGAATCGGAGCGCTTGAGCGGTCGCTTGGGGGATATTCCGCATCAAGTGTTGAACGCGCGGCACGAAGAGCTGGAAGCTGGGATGATCGCGCAGGCGGGCGAATTGGGCGCGGTCACTATTTCGACCAACATGGCCGGGCGCGGCACCGACATCCGGCTCGGCGCGGGCGTGGCCGAACTCGGCGGATTGCACGTCATCGGGACGAATCGTCACGAAAGTCGACGGATTGATAACCAGCTGCGCGGACGGGCCGGGCGGCAAGGCGATCCCGGCAGCTCGCAGTTCTTCGTCTCGCTGGAAGACGACCTGCTAATGAAGTATGGCGGCGAGAATAAAGGCGTCGAGCAGGACGTCGAGAACATCCAGAGAATCGCCGAGGGGCAGAATCTCGAAATCCGGCGTTTTCTACAGAAATATGAGAGCGTGATCGAGGGCCAACGCCAGAAGATCCAGCAGCGCCGCCAAGCCATTCTGACCGGCGAGCAGGGTTGTTCCTCTGATTTCGAACGGCTGGTTTCGCTCGGCGTGATCGACGACCTGTGGGCCGACTACCTGGCGACTATCACCGATTTACGCGAGGGCGTTCAGTGGCTGTCTTGGGGAGGCCGTGACCCGCTGCACGAGTATTTGACGTCGGTCCATTCGCTGTTTACGCAGCTGGAAGAGGCGCTGGACCCCGAGATCGCCACCCGGCTGGAGGCAGCCGAGGCAACCGGCCTGGAACCCTCCCAGCGCGGCGCCACCTGGACTTATTTGACCACCGACCAGCCTTTTGGCACGGCTACCGAGCGGATTATGCGCGGATTGGTGCGAAAATACAAGCATAAGTGACAGAACCGCGACCGTGTTGCCCTGTTAAAGGGCCAAGGGAGCTTCCGTTCGGGCCATTTCGTCTTTTTCGGCCTGGCGCGCGTCTCTGGATTGGAGCCGAAGTTTGATCTTTCGGGAGGTTGAGGACCGCGACCTGATCGCCAAGGCGCGACGGGGGCACGTGGATGCCTACAACGTGCTCGTGTCTCGATGGGAGAAGCGTGTCTTTAACTATCTCTTGCGGTTGGTGCGGCAGCGTGAGGACGCCCTTGATCTCAGCCAGGATGTGTTTTTGAAGGCCTATCAGAATCTGAAAAAGCTCGATGACCCGGCCAAGTTCCCGGCCTGGCTGTTTCGGATCGCGCATAACGAGGCGTATTCGCTGTTGCGCAAGAAGCATCCGGAAGCCGAGATGACCGTTGAGCCGCGGATGGCCGAATCGAGCGGGGGCCTGTTCCCTATCGAGTCGACGCTGGCCGTGCGAAGCGCGCTGGAACGGCTGTCGGACGATCAGCGCGAGGCCGTGGTGTTGAAGGTCTATCAGGGATTCAAGTTCGAGGAGATGGCGGAGATCCTATCGTGCCCTGTGTCGACCGTAAAGTCGCGGCTGTACACTGCGCTGGATCTTCTGAAAGAAACTCTAGCTCCAATCCATATCGGAGGGACGGAATGAGCTGTTCGGTTGACCTGAAAGCATATGCTGTCGACGAATTGCCGAAGAACGAGCGTGGCGTCGTCGAGGATCACGTGCGCGGCTGCCAGAATTGCCGCGAGGAGTTGGATCGTTTGAACCTCACGCGCAGCGCGCTGGCTTCGCTCGAAGACGAGGAGATTCCGCGCCGTATCGCGTTTGTCTCCGATCGGGTGTTTGAGCCGCGCTGGTGGCAAACCATGTGGCGCTCGGGCCCCGCGATGGGATTTGCGTCATCGGCGCTGTTGGCGGGTGCCATTTTAGCCCATGGATTCGCGCGGCCAGTGGCGCCGGCACCAGGACCCGTAGCCCAAGTGGACGCCGCCCAAATCGAGCAGCGTGTCGAAGCCCAGGTGAATTCCAGACTGAACTCCCGTGTGGATGTAGCCGTGGCGAAAGCCGTGACTGAGGTTCAAGCCAAACAGGCCGCCGAGTTGGCCCAGGTGGTGAGGGCCGCGGAAGTCCAGCGCAAAGCTGACCTGGCGACTATTCAGCAAGCTGCAAACTACTACGAAAAACAGATCCATCGATTCGAGGTTGCAAGTAACGAAGGACCCACCCAATGAAAACTCTACTGATTGCGAGTATTATGCTGGCCGCTCTGCCGGCCGGATCGATAGCCGACGGTCCGAAAGTGAATCGCGCCATGATCGAAGCCATGGAAAATAGCATGGACGCGAAGCTCAAGGGAATCTGGCCGCCAGATCCTGCCGAGGTGGTGGGTGTCCCGCAGGGCACCTACATTGGCGGCTATGGTGCGGTCTTCCTCGGCGAAGTGAACCTGGCGCCCGCCGCTGGGATCAGCCCTTTCCATCCGAGCATCAGCCCGGATGAAATGGCCCGGACGCACGACAAAAAGATGCAGCGCATGGCGACGCTTCGGACCACGATGCGCGCGATGTTAATGGACTCGGCCCGCTCGCTGGATGCGGTTCCTGGCGACGAACAAGTCGCCGTTGCGATTTCTCTTTTCTATTGGAACTGGGAAAAGCGCGAGGGACTGCCCGCCCAGATCGTGATGCACGCGCCGCGCAAGGCTCTGCTCGGAGCAGCCAACGCCGCACAAGCGACCATCGCGTCCGAAGAGTACTAAGCATGGGAGAGTTCTAGAGCATGCGGCTGGGCGAGATCCTGATCCAGCGCAAGCTCATCACCGACGAGGATTTGGAGCGGGCGCTCGAACTGCAAAAAGAGCGCGGCGATAAAATCGGCAAAACGCTGGTCGACATGGGCTTCATCGCCATGCGCGACGTTCTGGCGGCGCTCTCGGAACAGTTGCAGGTTCCCCTCGTTACAATCGACGCCCCGCCGGTAATCTCTCCCGAAACTGAGACGCTTTCTCCGCGTTTCCTCCGGCAATTTCGCTGCCTGCCGATGAGCCGGGACGACCATACCATCACGCTCGCGATGGCCGATCCTTTGGATGTCGAGACCATAGCCGCGGTGCGCCATTGCACCGGTCTCAAGATCGCCACCGTGCTCGCGCCCGAGCAGGAGATCGTGGATGCGATCGACAAATACTACGGCGAATCGGCGGCGCGCACCGAAGGCGATTTCGAATTCCAAGCCGGCGAAATGTCGGAAGATCTCGAACACCTGCGCGACATGGCGAGCGAGGCGCCGGTCATTCGCTTGGTGAACGCGATCATCGCTTCCGCGGTTGAAAAGCGCGCCAGCGACATTCACCTGGAGCCGTTCGAAAAAGAATTTCGCATCCGCTATCGCATCGACGGCGTGCTCTACAATCAAGATCCGCCGCCGCGCGAAATGAAGGCTGCCATGATCTCGCGCGTGAAGCTGATGGCCAAGCTCAACATCGCCGAGCGCCGCCTTCCGCAGGATGGGCGCATAAAGATCAAGACCCTGGGCCGTGAGGTGGATTTGCGCGTTTCCACGCTGCCGACGTTGTACGGAGAAAGCGTCGTGATGCGTCTGTTGGACCGGTCCGCGGGCGATTTCTACGATCTTGGCCGGCTGGGGTTCGACGGCCACATGCTCAATCGCATGAGCTATTACACGTCGCTGCCGCATGGCATTTTCTTGGTGACCGGGCCCACCGGCAGCGGCAAATCCACGACGCTGTACTCGGCGCTGAAGAGGATCAATCAGAGCGACAAGAAAATCATCACGATTGAAGATCCCGTGGAATATCAGATGGACGGGATCAACCAGCTCCACGTGAACACGCAGATCGGGCTGACCTTCGCGTCCGGGCTACGGCACATCGTTCGTCAGGATCCGGACGTCATCATGGTGGGCGAGATTCGCGATCGCGAGACCGCCGATATCGCGATTCGCTCATCGCTCACCGGCCACTTCGTATTCTCGACGCTGCACACCAACGACGCACCCAGCGCGATTTCGCGCCTGACCGACATGGGCGTGGAGAACTACCTGATCACGTCGTCGCTAGTGGCGGTGCTGGCGCAGAGATTAGTGCGCCTCATCTGCGAGCATTGCAAAGAGAAGGGCGACACTCGGTTCGCGCCCTCGGGCGACATGGTGCAGTGTTACACCGGGCGCGGCTGCGAACACTGTTTCGGTTCCGGCTATACCGGCCGGGTGGGGATTTTCGAACTGATGGAGCTGGACGACGGCATCCGGCAACTCATCATGAAAAATGAGGACGCGGTTGCCATCACCAACGCGGCTCGCCGCATCGGCATGCGCAATTTGCGCGAAGACGGCTGGTCCAAGGTAGCCGGCGGATTAACCACGGCCGACGAGGTAATGCGTGTCACGCAAGAGTTCTAAGAAGGGCCACGGATGAACACGGATGAACGCAGATATTTAAGAAAAGTCATATCAGTGTTTATCTGTGTTTATCGGTGGCAGGCTTCCCGATGAACAGTTTTCACTTTAGAGCCGTAGCCTCCGACGGGCAGATTCGCACCGGCGCGATTCATGCCGAGTCCGAGCGCCTGGTCGCCTTCGAGCTGCGCCGCCAGGGGCTCACGCCCGTGTACGTCGGCAAGGAAGAAAAGAAACCGCTGGATATCAAGCTGCCATCGTTCTCCGGGGGCAGGAAGCGCGATGTTCTGTTCTTCACCCAGGAGCTTTCCACGCTGCTCAGCGCCGGCGTGCCGCTGGATCGGGCGCTGTCCATCACAGCCGAATTGAACGACCGTCCCTCGTTCCGCACGCTGGTGCAAAACATTCTCCGCACGCTGAAGGGCGGGCGCTCGCTGGCCGACAGCCTGTCCACTCACCCGGCTCACTTTTCGGAGTTGTATATCAACATGGTCCGCGCGGGTGAAGCCGGCGGATCGCTGGCAGTGGTCTTCGAGCGGCTTTCGGAATTCGAACGCACGCGCGACGATCTGCGCGCCTACATCGTTTCGTCGATGGCCTATCCGACGCTGCTCTCGATGGTCGGCATCGGGTCCATTCTGGTGCTCATGAATTTTGTCGTGCCGCGATTCGCCGCGGTCTTCGAAGAGTCGCGCATCGAGATGCCGCTGCCCACCAAAATGCTGTTGATCGGAAGCAAGTTTCTGCAATCCTACGGTTGGCTGGGAATCACGCTTCTGGTAGTGTTCGCTGATCGGCATGTATACCTACGTGCGCACTACTCCGGGCCGCTTGTGGTGGGACACTCTGCGCTTGAAAATCCCGCTGCTGGGCGACGCGCTGCGCAAAGCCGAAACTGCGCGATTCGCGCGCGCCATGGGCACTCTTGTCTCCAATAGCGTACCGTTGGTGCAATCACTTTCCATCGCGGGCGCGACGTTGAATAACCGCCGCATTTCCGGATCGCTCGAAATCGTGTCCCTGGGAGTGAAACGCGGCGAGGGCATCGCCGGTCCCTTGCGGCGCGCTGGGCAGTTCCCTCCCCTGGCCGCGCATTTATTGAGCGTGGGCGAAGAGACCGGCCGTCTGGACTCCATGTTTGTGCGCATGGCCGACATCTACGACGCCGAGACGCGCTCGTCGATTCGCAGGTTTACGTCGCTCTTTGAGCCGATCGTGATTTTGGTGATGGGGATCGTGGTCGGTACTCTGATCTTAAGCATGTTGCTGGCGATTGTCGGCATGAATGATGTGGCAATGTAAGAGAGGTGTGCAATGAATAAACGACTCAGACAGCAAGCTGGCGTGACCCTGATCGAAATGATGGTGGTGGTCACCATCATCGCGCTGTTCGCGGCTCTAGTGCTTCCGAAGATGATGCACCAGGCCGACCGCGCCAAGATCACTTCGGCGCACGCCCAGATCAATGCGTTTTCGACGGCGCTCGGGTCCTACAAGCTGGATACAGGCACCTTCCCCACCACCGAACAGGGCTTGCTGGCGCTGCGCGATAAGCCTGAGAATGTCGACAACTGGCAGGGGCCCTATTTGCAGAAGGAAATCCAGAACGATCCGTGGGGTCATCCCTATGTCTATCACTTCCCCGGCGATCACGGAGATGAGCCCGACATCATCAGCTACGGCGCCGACGGAGCGCCTGGCGGAGACGGGATCAATGCCGACATTGTCAGTTGGAGAAATTAGTTCCGCACGTAGGAGCGCGTGCGCCACAGCCGGTGTCACGCTGATCGAGATGATGGTGGTGGTCGGGCTGATTTCGCTCATGGTCGGCATCAGTTTTCCAGCCATCACGTCGGGCATCGACTCGATGCGTCTGAAGGCCGCCAGCAACAGCGTGGTCAGCTTCCTGGATGCCGGGCTCAGCCATGCCGAACGCCGCCAGCAGGTGATCGAGATCATCATCTCGAAGTCCGACAACTCCATCGAAATGCAATCCAGCCAACCGGGGTTTTCCCGCAAGCTGCAGATGCCCGAAGGTGTCTCCATCGTCCAGGTGCTGCCGCCATTGCCTGAGAATCCCGATGTCCCGCGCATGTTCTTCCTCTACCCGGGCGGCACCGTGCCACCCCTGGGCGTGCAATTGATCAATCGCAGGAACGTGCAGCGCGTGGTGCGTGTCGATCCTATCACCGGCGTCCCCCATGTGGAGGCGGTTGAGTAAGTGAAACAACGCGGCTTCACTTTGCTCGAGGTACTGGTGGCCACGGTTGTCATGGCGATCGCCGTCGGCGGCCTTATGTCGGCCATCTCCAGTTCTCTGCGCAACGCCGCGCGGCTCACCGATCACGATCGCGCCGCTCTGCTCGGCCGCCAGAAGATGGATGAGTTGCTGGTTGCCGCGGGACTCGAAAAGGGCGTGCCGTTCCAAGGCACCTGGGGTCCGGAAGTGACCGGCAGCATGCAGATGGGCTGGATCGCGCGCCTCACGCCCTTCGAGATTCCGCGCGGCGCGGCGCCCGGGACGCCATTCATCGAGCGTGTGGAGTTGGAAATCTGGTGGATGGTTGGTCCGCAGCGGCGCTCGTTCCGCTTGGACGGCTTCCGCCGGTCCGTCATGACGCCTGCCGATCGTGCGGCCGTGGGATCGCAAGCTTCTCCGCTTCGAGAATACGGACAGCCATGACCGCGCGCTACAACAAAAAGCCCGCTGCGGCGGGTGTCACATTAATGGAGTTGCTGGTGGCGGTCCTGCTCCTCAGCCTGCTTTCGGTCGGCATGGTCATCACCCTGCGCATCGCGCTCAGCGCTATGAATAAGACGGATTCCAAGCTGATGACCAACCGGCGAGTGCTCAGTGTCGAGCGCATTCTCAACGAGGAAATATCCGGAATCATTCCGGTGACCGCCGATTGCACGGGCGGCGGACAACGAGGTCCAAAGGTGACGTTCTTTCAGGGCGAAGCTCAGTCCATGCGGCTGGCCTCCACTTATTCGCTGCATGAGGGCGCGCGCGGTATGCCGATGATCCTCGAATTTCAAGTGATCCCCGGTGAGGACAACCAAGGCGTCCGGCTGGTGGTGAACGAGCAATGGTACACCGGCCCGCGTGGCGCCGGCGCGCTGTGCGTCGGGATGGGCGCCGATCCTGTCACCGGCCGCCCAAGTCCCATCTTCGTGCCCATTCAAATTGGCGCGAACTCGTTCGTAATGTCCGACCGTCTGGCATATTGCCGCTTCAGCTTTCGCGATTCCCGCACACGGCCGCAGCCGTTTTGGGTGGACCACTGGGTGACGGCGGCGCTTCCCGACGCGGTTCGTATCGACCTGGCGCCGCTAGCGCCGGACTTGGGCCGCTTGCAACCGGTGACCTTGACAATTCCAGTTCGCGTGACCCGTCTGCCGCTGGTGGACTACCAGGAGGAGCTGGCAATTGGCAGATAGCCGGATCCGCAAAACCCGAGCCGCGGCGCTGCTTTGCTGGCTGTATTGTGGCTGGCCGCGGGCTTGTCCGCCATCGCACTCACCATCGCCAACACCGTTCGCGGCGAAACCGAGCGCAGCTCCACCGATGCCGACGGCCTGAAAGCGTACTATTTGGCGGCCGGCGCCATCGATCGCACGCTGCTCTATCTGGAGAAGCCAACCTCTTTTCAAAACCCGGACAAGACCCCACTGATCAAGGACTACACTCGCGTGCTCGGGTTCGACTTTCCCACCGGCGTTGTGACCGCCGAAATCATCCCGGAGACTTCCAAGCTGGATGTGAACAAGGCCGCTAACAAGGATCTGCTCAACCTCTTGCTGGCTCTGGGTGAAGATCCGGGCCAAGCCGAACAGACACTGGCCGGCATAGTGGATTGGCGCGGTCCCAGCCAGGGCGGATCGTTCACCGGTTTCGACCAATATTACTTGTCCCTCACGCCGTCTTTTCAGGCGCGGCACGCGTCTCTTCAGGAGATTGAGGAATTATTGCTAGTGCGCGGAGTCACCCCGGATCTGTTCTACGGCAGCTATACCCGCGGTGCGCTGGGGCAGTTTGTGCCACACGCCGGGCTGCGAGATTGTCTCTCGGTGTACGCGTGGACGGGTACTACGTTGGATGTCAACACTGTTGAACCGGCGGTGATGCAAGCCATCGGAATCCCCGCCGATGTTGCCGCTTCGATTGTCGCCCTGCGCAAGGCCGCGCCCATTCGCGAGATGGGCCAACTCGCCGCGTTTAGGAACGCCGGTCCCGGTATGGCCCGCTTGGGAATGGAGCACGTCGCGATCGGTTATCCGCTCGCCGTCACGCTGCGCGCCACCGCCCAGCTGAAGCTTTCCAATGGCCAGCTTTCGGATGTGCGCCGCACAGTCTCTGAGATGGTGATGTTCCTGGCACAGGACTCGCAGTTGCTCAAACCCGGTCAGCCTCCCTATGATGTCCTGCGTTGGTACGAGAACGCGGCCCCACTGCAATGAGCGCTCCCGGCTTCAGGAAATGGCTCGCCTTCGGGACGGGTGTCGGCATCGAAATGGGTCGCGAGGATCTGATCGTCACCGTGGTTCGACTGCGGCCCACTGGCACGCGAGTCTTAGGCGAGCTGACGATCCCCCGTTTTCGCGAGCAGCCCGCCGGCGAATGGGGCGAAAATTACGCCAGCTTTCTACACAAACTCGGCGCCCGGCATCTGGCGGCAACCATCCTATTGCCGCGCGATGAAGTCACCGTCCGGCAAGTTTTGCTGCCTGGCGTTTCGGACAAGGATTTGCCCTCCGCGATCCGCTTCGAAATCGATTCGCTGAATCCTTACTCGGAAGAAGAAGCCGCCTATGATGGAGCGCGAATCGGCAAGACCTCGTCCATTCTGATTGGCATTACGCGGCGTTCTTCGCTCGATCGCTACACCGCGCTATTGTCCCAGGCCGGGGTGAAGGTCGCGTCGTTCACGTTTTCGGCGCCCGCGATCTACTCGGCGTTGCGTCTCTATTCCGATACTCCGGCCGAAGGCCTGGTGGCTTTGGGCCAGGATGGGGACGAGGTCGAGGTGTACGGCGAGAGCCCTACGCGGCCTCTGTTTTCCGCCCGCCTGGATCAGCCCGCCGATCGCGTTCGCACTCTGGCTGTCTCCGAGCTTCGTCTGCCGCCGGAAATCGAAGCCAAAGCCCTGCATGTCGAGCTTCCGCAGCCGGTGGCGGCGCCCGAGAATTACGATCCCGCGCGTTCGTCTCTGTCCTATGCTGCCGCGGTTGCGAGCGCCAGTATGCGCCATCCGCTGAGCCTCAATCTGCTTCCGCCCGAGCAACGCCGGAGCGCGTCGCGCCTGCGCTATGTTCCCACCGCCGTGCTTGGGAGCGTGGTTCTGATGTTAGCGATCGCGGTGCTGGCTTATCCCAAGTATTCCGACAATCGCTATCTCGAGATGCTCCAGGCGCAGATTCGTACGCTCGATCCGCTGGCGCGAAAAGCGGCTGAGACGGAGCGCCAAACGGCTACCGCGCGCAACCGGGCCCAGACGCTCGACTCCTTCCGTCAACATACCCGCGAGGATCTGGACGCGCTCAACGACCTGACCCATCTGCTTGCGCCGCCCGCCTGGCTCAATTCGCTGCAACTCACCCGAACCTCGGTCAACATCGCCGGTCAAACGGACCAAGCGGCGGCGTTGATCAAGCTGCTGGATGGCTCGCGCCACTTCCAGGGATCGTCGTTCGCGCTGCCTTTGCAGAGAAGCGCGGGTGGAGAAGTTTTCAGCATCCGGACCACTCGCAAAGGAGTGGCGCCATGACGCTGGGAGATCGCGATCGCCGCGCGCTGATCGTCCTGGGTGTCGCGCTGTTGGCTGGCGGGCTAATCTATTGGCTCTCGAATTCAACGCCCTCCTCGAGCGGCGAATCGGCCAAGATCACCCCGGTGGATAGCATCGATCGCGCCCAAAGGCGCCTTGCGACCCTGCGCAAACAGGCCGCTACGCTGCCGGGCAAGCAAGCGGTTCTGCGGCAGGCATCGCTCGAACTGGGCGAGCGCGAAAAAGGACTGATCCCGGGCGACACCGCCGATCAGGCGCAAGCGCAGCTTGTGCAAGTGATTAAACGCGTCGCCGCGCAGCAGACTCCGCCGCTCGAGATGGGCCAAGTCGAGCTGGGCCGGCCCCGCTCCTATGGCACCGCCTACGGACTAGTGAGCGTATCCATCACTTTGACATGCCGCATCGATGAACTGGTCAATTTTCTCGCGGCGCTGGGTGCGCAACCTGAGCTGACCGCCACCGAAGAGATCCGCTTCGGCGCCGCCCATCCCAAGCAAAAGACCATGCCCGTACGACTAACCGTCTCAGGATTGGTAGCCCGGCGTCTGATACCGGCGCAGAAGGGGCTGCCCCAATTGTGAGGGAAGTGTCGTGAGCAAACTGCGGCTTCTAGATCTGGTGCTGCTCATCGTGACAGGACTGCTGGCTTGGCAGGCGCGCCGCGAATGGATCGATTCGCACGCGCGCGATCTAGCCTTGCTACACGGCGGTCTGCCCCCCGCGAAGGTGCCAGGTTTGGCGCCGCTGGGCAAAGTGGATCCACTCACAGCAATCGCCTACGCTGAAGTTGCTCTCAAGAACCTGTTCGCGCAGGATCGCAATCCCAATGTCATTGTCGATCCCCCTAAACCGGTGCCTGAAAAGCCGCCGCCGCCGTTTCCAGTGGCCCATGGCGTTATGATTTGGGGCGATTTTCCGGCCACCATCGTGCTCAGCGAAAAGGCCGGCGGCCCGCAGAAAGGCTATCATGCCGGCGAGTCCATCGGCCAATGGAAGCTAGTCGACGTGGACAGCAGCTTTGTGGATCTCGAGTGGGAAGGCAAGGAATTTAAGAAGCGCATCGACGAGCTCATCGATCGGACTCCGATTGCCGAAGTCACGCCGACACCCGCCGCTGCCAAAGCTGCTGCCGCCGCCCCAGCCGCCAAGCCAATTGCGTCGTCCTCCCATTCTGGTCCCGGCATTGACGTTGGGGGCGGGTTCAGCTCCTGCTACTCCGATGACACATCTCCGGCCGGGACGGTTGTGGATGGCAAGAAGAAAGTGATCAGCGAGAGTCCGTTTGGTACCGCGTGCCGCTGGGAGCAGATCAAATGAATCACGAAAAAGGAAGCATGACGACCATTGCACTCACTCCGTTCGCCGCGGGTTTGCCGTTCGCCGCGGGCTCGTCCATTGCGGACAAAGCTAAACCGACCGCGGACAAAATTAAAGAGGACAAATAGTGCGATTTCGACATTGCTTCCGCGCGGCCGCGATAGCAGCGGCCTTCTGGGCGCAAGCTTTTGCGCAACAGGCGCCACCACCCCCAGCGAATGGTCCTGGGCCTGTTTTTCCCGGATTCTCTCCTCCCCCTCCCAGCCAAACGGTTCGGCCGACGCCGAACCCCCAGCCGCAGTCCCCCACGACGCCGGCCCAGGGGCAGCCCGCTCAAGGGCAGCCCGCCCAAGCGCCGCCATCGGGCCGCCCGCCGACAGTTTACGGTGGATTGTCCCTGAACAATGCGTCCCTCACAGAAGTGATCGACCTGCTGGCGCGCCAGCTCAAGATCAATTACATCCTGGATCCCCGCGTCAAGGGCGGCGTCATCCTCAATACTTACGGCGAAACCAAGGACATCGACACGCGTTCGCTGCTGGAAACCATTCTGCGGATCAACGGATTCGGCATGGTAAAGCAAGGCGATCTCTATCGCATCGTGCCGCTCGCCGATATTTCGCATCTGCCGGTGCCGCCCGAGAGCAAAACCGATTCTAACGCCATTCCGGGAGACGACACGACCATGCTCAATCTGGTCTTCCTCAAATACGTCACCGCCGACGAATTGGTTAAAGTGCTGGAGCCGTTCATAGGAGAAAACGCGCGCATCTATACTTATGCGGCCGCCAACTTACTCCTGGTTCTCGACAGCCGCAGAAATATGCGCCGTCTGATGGACCTGGTCGCCATGTTTGACAGCGATCAGATCGCCAACCAGCGCGTGCATGTCTTTCCGGTAAAGTACGGACGGCCTACCGATATTTCCAAAGAGCTGGAGAACATCGTCAAATCGATCGCCCTTTCGGACAAGAATTCGCCGATCAAGTTTCTACCCATCGATCGCATTAATACGATCATTGCGGTGGCGCCTAATCCAGGCGCTTTCACCGAAGTGCAAACCTGGCTCGAGAAGCTGGACGTTCCGGTGAAAGCATCCGCGGGCGGCATCAAGGACTTCGTCTATCGCGTTCACTATGGTGACGCGAACACCATGGCCTGCTCCATTCAGGCGCTCTATGGTCAGCTTTCCAATTCGGGCGCCTATGGCGGTCCGCAATCTTCCATCATGATGTGCATGAACATGAACTCGATGGGCGGCGGAAACGGCACATTTGGTGGTGGTGGCGTTTACGGCGGCGGCGGATTCGGAGGTGGTGGAGGCGGTGGCGGCATGTATGGAGGTGGCGGCGGGTATGGAGGCGGAGGGGGAGCCGGCGGATATGGAGCTGGCGGGTTTGGAGGTGGCGGCGGGTATGGAGCCGGTGGCGGCAACTATGGAGGTGGCGCGTATGGGGGCGGCTTGGGCTATGGCAGTCCTTACAATGGTGGCGCTGGAGTCCCTGGAGCGAATGGGGCAGTTGTTGGTCCGAACGGAGTAGCTGGGGCGAACGGCGATCTCACCGGCCAGTACCTGGGCAATCTTCCCGCTGCCGCTCTGCGTGGCCCGCGCGTGATTGCAAATCCGATGAACAACACCTTGCTAATTCAGGCCACCGCGCAAGAGTACGAGAGTATCGAGGATTTAATTAGGGAACTGGACGTTCCGCCGCGCCAGGTTCTCATAGAAGCAAAGATCTATTCCATCGATTTGAGCTATAGCTTCGACAGCAGCGTCACAGCTGCGTTGCAATCGCTCAGCGGATCCGGCACAACCACCGCCGCTTCGTTGATGGGGGGGCTTGCAGCCGGCGCAGGCGCAGCCACCGGCGGTATCGGTCTGTCGGCCTCCATGCTGGTAGGCAAGAGCTCGTGAACTCTTGGGAACGGTGACACTACTGGAAACCGAGAGCAAAGCCAAGGTTCTTTCCGCTCCCTCGGTGATCGCCACCGACAGCATTCCTGCCGCCATCAGCGTCGGCACCACGGTCCCCACGCTATCCAGCTCCACCGCCAGCGGAATTACTGGCTCGGTGACGACGGGCATCTCGAACACCAGCACTGGAATCGGACTTAATATCATAGCCCGCGTGACGCCCAGCGGAATCGTCACGATGATCATTAACCAGAACGTAAGCGATCCCGAGGCTACCAATTCGGCGACCTCGGGAAGCAACATTGCCTCCCCCTCCTTCGCCACCAAATCGATCAACACCCAAGTGACCGTGCAGGACGGCGACACCATCGCGATCGGCGGCATGATCCAAGAGAGCACCACCTCCTCCATAACTGGAATTCCCTTGCTAGATCGAATCCCATTATATCGGCGGGTTGTTTGGCGCGAAGTCGTACGGTAAGTCCCGCACCGAACTGATCATATTCCTTACTCCGCACGTCATCTTCGACAGCAACCAGATGATCGATGCCACCGACGAATTCAAGGACAGGATCAAGCTGCTCCGTAAAGACGTCAAGGAGTAGTCTTCGCGCATTAAGGGCAGAGTAAGTACAACAAACCAATGGAGCGGCGGGTGGTGGCCACCGCCGTCTTGGACGGCACAAAATCCGCCAAAATCCGCTAATAACCCAGCTTCTTTGCCATTCGATCCGCGCTTTTTGCCGTTGGCTGCAAATTATTGACTTAGCATGCGGCTTATGATTTAATGGAGCGCTGGCAAACTTCGAGCTTTAGTGGACCAGCGGGTTGTCAGATCAACACTTTACGCTTGACTTGTTCCGGCAGGTAGTGTTATGAATGATTGACTGCGTCCGAACAGGTTGGGCGGCATTCATTCTTTGACGCATGAATCCCGCGAGCACAAAAGAAGATAAGATACGAGAAGTTTAAAAAGCAAGTTGAGCTAGATGGAGACAATGAAGCAAGATCGAGCAAGCAAGGCAGCAGCGGCCGCCAAGCGTCCATTGGCGCTGGGTTTGATCGGGTGAAATTCAAAATCTTCATGACGAGCGTTTACTCGAGGCTCAGGTTGAAAAAGAGAACTTCCATCAATTCAATTTCAGATTTTCACAAGGAGAAGGAAATGGTAGATTTTCGCAAATGGCTTATGGCGTTTGCTTCAGCGGCCCTGCTGTTCGGTTTGGGTAGCTCGGCATACGCACAAGGTACCACTGCTTTTATTTGCAACGCCACTGCCGGCAATCCGCATATCGTTCGGCAAGAAGGCGTCGCAGAGTTGGTTGGCGATTTGGTTCTGAACTGTACCGGTGGGTCATTTACGCCCGCTGGCACGTTCATCGGTCCTGCCACTAATGGCGGCACCAACGTCCAGATCAATTTGAACACCAACGTCACTAGCCGGCTTACGGGAGCCGGGTGCGGATTCGGAAGCGATCCTCGCGATCGACGAGCCGTATCCAGACAGCAATGGGGCAGACACCGTTCCCCCCGCCACCTGCCTCGGCACCAGTAAACGGAGCCGCCCTTTATCAACTCGGCTGCGTCGCGGACGGGCTCTCGGCCTGCCTGAACGTACCAAAGCCTGGGATGGGGCTTCGGGGCCGGCCGGCACCTACAATGGCACACCGGGCCACCCCAACATCTTCCAGGGTCTCGTGAATTTCTCCAACCCTTACCAGATCAACTGGCAGGGCGTGCCGATTGATGCTCCTGGAACATCCATCACGCGCATCATTCGCATCACCAACGTTCGGGCGAACGCCTGCAACTTGGCGGAAACACCTCGTCGCTTCTTCCCACCACGATCACTGAGCTGATCGGCGTTAGCGGTTCGACCACCATCATCATCAATAACCCGCTGCAGACGGTGGCCCTGGCCGAGCGTGGTCTATTTGGTACCGTCAACTCCGGTTTCGGTATCACCGACTCTCCAACAGTGCAACAGCGTGAATACGTATCTATTGGGAGCGTTCCCAGGAACTAGCGAATTCAGGCGCAGCATTAGTCTCATGGCAACAGAAGGTTTCGCGGCTGCCTTCAAGGGTCCGGCGTACGTCTTGGATGGCCTCAACGGCCACAGGACGTGCTCGGATACTCATACTTCACTGAATCCGGGTGGATACCGGATGACGTCCCGGGACATCGATCAGCGCGGGCTCGCATAGTCGGCCCGAGATCGAGAAGCGGAACGCGAAATCACGTTCAACATCACCGGTGTTGGAACCGGCGTTAGCTTGTTCGCGCCGACGTAGTTACCTAACTGGTCCCGGGGGCTTTACCACCGGCGAGGCTTTTTGGTGGCTCGGGTAGGACCCGGAGATCTAAACCCACCGATATCGGCCCCGATTACCACCGCGCCTGTCACTGTAACCGGAGGCACCGCGTCTATGACGTATCAGATCTTCTATCCGGATCCCAACGTCGTGGAGTCGCTGAATGTACCGGTAACAATCGCTTATATCAATACCAGCAGCACCTTACCCGCTACGGGTATGTCGTCAGCGTCGATTAACTTCGCGCCGCTGTCCACAGCGCCTTCGGCCACCTCAGGTCCGATCCCGCGCTTCTGCCAGCCGTATCCCTCGTCTCCTGCGTTCGGTATCAATGCTTGCAGTTGCAACCTGCTCTTCCCGTTCGTTACGAACGTCGCAGGCTTTGACACAGGCATCGCGATCGCCAATACAACCGCCAGCCCGACATTCGGCTCCTTACCACCACTTGTCGCCCAGGTCGGCACTATAACGCTGAACTACTACGGCTACACCCAGGGGAACGGGCCCGCACCAGCAGCGTACACAACACAAGCCCCGCTTCCGTCTGGCGCGGAGCTTGTCTTCACCCTGTTTAACGGTGGCGGTGTTACGGGCGGCTTTGCGCCCGGCATCACCGTTCCCTCGACTCCAGGGTTCGAAGGCTACATCATCGCTCAAGCCAACTTCCAGTACTGCCACGGCTTCGCTTTCATCAGTGATGTCGGTGCGCAGAAACTGGCGGAAGGTTATCTGGCCATCAGCCTCGACGTACCGGTGGTGACTGTGAATAGCACTCTGCCCACTGGTCTCAATCGCACCGGCAACGGTGGCGAGAACGAAGGCCACTAGAGCCATCGTCAGCTAGGTAGAAATAAAAGGGGGAGCTTCGGCTCCCCCTTTTTTATTTGTCGGACAGGTTTTTTTTCGAGTGGCCGCAGGTCTTCCAATTAAGAAGAATCGGGAGACCGTGAGGTCCGTGTTTGTGGTACGCTGTTTACTGCATTTCCCCCCCGCGTCCAAGAAAACCAAGAGAGGTTCTTAGTCATGCTCAAGAGAGTATCGGCGCTCTGCGCCCTCAGTCTTGCCCTGGGAGCTTTGTTGCTTCAGGCGCAAGGCGACGTATTCGTTCTCCCCGGCGCCGGATCAAATACCGGCTTGGTGGCGGCCTACACGGCCAGCCCGCTTTCCCAGATCAGCACCTTTAATTCAGGAACTGGCTCATACATGCTTCTACCGACGATAGACGCAACGAAATTCTACGTCATCGCGAAGTCCAATTCGCAAACCATCACGTCCACGCTTTCCCGTTCGCAGCTTCTGTTGCTGTCGCTAATCTTCCGGTAGCCCCTTCCGCGGCACTCATTACTCCAGATGGAAGGGTGCTCGCGGTGGCAGCCGGCAACCTGTATCTGTTCAATACCACAACCGACACTCAAATACTGTCCGGAGGTTTCAGCCAGGGCGATGGGATCAGCACTTTTGATGTGGCGGCGAGTCTGGATGCGACCGCGCTCTATGTCCTTGGCACCTCGGGCGTGAGTGGAACCAGCCAACTAACGGCTTTGAACCTCGCGACCAATGCCGCCTCCGTGAACGTGACACTTCCGCAGGTTGCCACGGCGGTTTCGGTGGGTCCAAATGGACTGGTCTACGTGAGCCTGCCGGACGAAATCCTGGAACTCGATCCAAGAACACTGAAGCCCACGGCGGCTGGGACGATTGCCGTCACTGGCACCCCCGGCCCGTTCGTTTTCACACCGGACGGGCAATATGCGGTGGCCCTGAATCAAGCCTCTGCAGCCAATTCCACAATCATCATCGTCACGCTAGCCACGCATACCGCCAGGACACCCAATTTAGGCTTGGCGGAACTCAGCAGCCTGCAAGTCAGCGGTATAGATACAGTCACCGGATTCTCAGGCGAAAGCCTCTATCAAATTACAATTACTAATTCTACTTCCATCACGCCATTGCCGATCCCTGGCAGCGGGGTTCTGGCGCTGGCAGCCTCCAATGAAGTTCCCGCCGGCGCAAACACAACCGTGCAAAACCTGTACGCGGCCACTGCCACCAATCTGTACCGCATCACTCCAGCGACGAACGGCATCGCCAGTCAGTATCCGCTGAATAACCTCAGTGTGGGCGCCTTAGCATACGCCGCGCCCACCCAGGCTGCTGCGCAGTCGCGGGTTGGTTCGTTGGTTACCTACGGAACAAACCAAACGATTCTGCCTGGCGGCGTTTCCGAGCCGCTGGTGGTCCAGGTCCTAGACTCAAACAACCACCCCATCAATGGCGAGGCCGTTCAATTCGTAAGCAGCTCTAACGGCGCTATACTGTCCTCCAATTCAGCCGTTACGCAAGCCAATGGTTACGCACTTACCTATTTGACCGCTCCCGCTACTGCCGGGCAGATAACGGTAAATGCCGTCGTCGGCTCGTTTACGGCGAATTTCAACATTGATGTGAGCAGCACGGCAGGAGGCGCCAGTAATCCCAAACTAAGCATCTTGGCGGGCCAAGGGCAGATTTTAGGCACCAACACGAATACGGCGCTAGGGCCGTCGTTTGGATCGCCTTTAGAAGTCCTGGTCACGGACTCCAACGGAAACCCTCTAGCCAACATTCCGGTTACTTTCACCGTGCCGCCTAACAATGGATGGTCCGTGCTCACGAATGGGGGCGGGTGGTACCACGGCTACCGTCAATACCAACGCGAACGGGACCGCCGAAGTAAATGTTCTCACCAGCAGCCTTTCTCCGAACAACAAGAATGATTTTCTTCAACTCATGATTACGGCAACTACGCCGATCACCAATTCTGTTGTTTTCTATATCACGAGTGCGAACAGTTACACGGTCCACTTCCTGGTCGCCAACCGCCGGCGCCACGCTGACAGGGCCTGCGGGAAGCATCCTGCCGGCCGCAGTTACCGCCGTAGTTTATTCCCCGAATAACGTTCCAATACCAAACGTATCGCTGACTCTGAACGATGGGAATGCGAATCCGAGCCTTTCTCCCAGCGTATCCTGCAACGGAGGCATCGTTCTTACCAATACGAACGGCGCCGTTAGCTGCGATATTTTATTTGGTCCTCATATCGGATCGGGGACCTTCACGGCCGTGGCCGGATATATCTACTCTTCGTTTAGCAACCAGTTTGTTGTCACGGCCGGCACGGCAGCGGTGGTGCAAATCACCCAAGGCAACAACCAAGCGGGCAACCCCGGACAGCAATTGCCCCTTGCTTTGGTGATCCACGTCACAGACGCAGGCGGCAACGCCGTCGTGGGCGCCAAGGTGAATTGGCAGGTGGTAACGGCCGGCACCGTGACTCTCAGCAATGTAGCGACTGTCACCGACGGCAACGGGAACGCGTCCGCTCTCGCCACGCTCGGTAGCGTTGGCGGTGCTGCGCAAGTCACGGCTACTGTTGGAGCCTTTTCCGCAACCTTCAACTTGGCCGTGAATATTCCATCGGCCGGCATTCAAAAGATATCCGGCGATCAGCAGACCGCGCCCCTCAACACTGCGTTCCAGTCGCCATTGACCGTCGAGGTCGTGAACTCGGCCGGCGCCCCCGTCCCTGGGGTACAAGTGAACTTCCAGGTGACGTCCGGAGTGGCCACGCTGGGCTTCCCTTCAGTCACCACCGGTACAAACGGGCAGGCGTCCACTACCGTGACTGCCGGCGGCACTGGAGGAACCATTACGGTAAGCGCGACGTCAGGCACGTTCATCGTGACCTTCACGTTAACCGCGACGCTACCCGGTCTGTCCAATGTCACCGTCGTGAATGGGGCCAGCTTCCAGAAGGGCACCGGTATCTCGCCGGGAGGAATCGCCACTATTAGCGCCACCGGGGATCTGGCGGGAGTCCAGGGATTGGTGACCGCCAATAATATTGTCGGTCCGCTGCCAACTACGCTGGCCGGCGTCAGCGTAACCTTTGGGGTTGCCGCCACTCCAGCGCCCATCTACTACGTCCAAAGTATAAACGGAGCCGATCAAATCACGGTGCAGGTTCCCTTTGAGGTTGTGCCGGGATCGGCTGTGCCCTTAACGGTCAGCGTCGCCAACGGTGGCTCCACTACAGTCAATGTTACAGTGAAGCCGTTTGCGCCCGGCGTCTTCTCGACAATCTATAACGGCAAATCGTATCCGGTCGTGCAGCGGCCCGACGGAAGTTTTGTAAGCCCCACCAACCCCGCGCAACTCGGGGAGGACATCACTGTGTATGTCACTGGTTTGGGTCAAGTCACCCCGGCTACGGCAACCGGCGATGCCGGCATTCCGGGTCAGTCGGTGGCTCTCGGTGCGAATGGCGCACTGCCACTGATCGTCGGCCTAAACAACAGCGGCGTGCCGCTCATCTCCGCCGAGTACGCGCCAGGGCTTGTCGGGGTCTATGTGATCACGCTACAAGTTCCGTTGAACACCAAAACCGGGCCCAGCCAACCCCTCGGTATAGTCATGTACGATTCCGCGCACAAGGCCTATTTCGCAGACTCTACCTACCTTCCCATTCAGTAATGGGTCCACTTGGGGCAGGTCTTTGCCTGCCCCTTTTTCCTGCACCGCTGGAAAATCCTACTTCTGAGGTGGCAAAGAGACTGCGGGTGGAACGGGATGCTCGGTCTGAGGACCGCGATCGAAAACAATATTGATGGGAAAAACCTGGCTCGTTGGGGCGACATGCAGCTGAAGCATTGAAGTACCGGTAGTCTTCTTTGCACAATCCGGGCAAAGCACTGCGGGGTCATCCAGCCGCCACTCAAATACTATGGTGGTCTCCTCATGCGCTGGCACTTGGGTCTTGCCGACCGTGATCTTCAGCCCTGGCATGCTGAGATCATCTAACTTGAGCGTGACCGCGCCGGGCATGCCATTGCGCACGTGAACCACGTCCTGCGACGATTGATCCACACGCAGACGGACGGTCTGCTTGTCGACGCTCACATTTGTCAGGATATTTTTGGCAACGGCCTTGAGATCTGCCGGAATAGCCGGGGCAGCCTTTTTCGGCGCGGGGTCCGGTCCCTCTTGAGCCACGGGTTCAAATCCGGTGGGGGAAAACGGGAATGCCACCTGAGTCGGTTTCACGTAGTGCCAATACCACTGTCCATCCATAAGGACCCAATTGCTGTCAATCGAGGCGGTGGTGGGCGTGACCATGCCGTGCCATCTCCACTCGGTCTTACAGTTTTCGACCACAACGGCTTTCGTGAAACTGTCCGAATAACGGATCTTTAGCGTCACACAGCCCTTGTATTGCTGCTTGTCTGATTCCAGAAACCCATCCTGGGAAGCTTCGTCCACCAGCGGGTAGGCGTCCTTATACTTTCCCGCGATGAACGCGTTGTAGTACTTGTCGATGCGAGCGCGCAACGCTTCGTCGACCGGCGCAGGCGCTTTATCCACCAGCTCCGTCGGGTCCTGAGCGAGCCCCAACATGCCGGAGACCAGGAGTAGGGAAGCGAAAGGTAGCGTTCTCATAGTCTTTTAGATCGAAACTCTCCTAAGAATATCAACCTGCGTTGGCTGGGAGGCAGGGACTCGAACCCCGATACGCAGATCCAGAGTCTGCAGTCTTACCATTAGACGACCTCCCAACAGGAGCCCTCCGCGCGATTTTGCACTCAAGGGTGTCGCCACTATTCTAGCATCGGTCCCAGAATGGCTAGCGCTGCCGGGTCGCGGTTTTCTTCGCGGCCCCTCGATGGGTGCGAGCGGGCCTGGGCTTAGAATGCTGGCCGGCGAGGTAGGTTCGCCAGCGCTTGAGCTCGCCCTCGGAATCAAAGGCGCGCCACTCGTGCCGCAGGTCCTTTACTTTTCTCTTCAGAGTGTGGCGGATGTGGTCTTCGAGCGCGCGGTCGCCTTCAACCACACGCTGTATGGCCTGATAATCGCTAACCTTCCCGAGCGCGCCCTGTAAGCCGTGCAGCGCCTTCAGAAAACGCTTCAATTGCGGACCATACACCGGCCGGAACAACTCCAGAGTGTAGCGGAAGCGCTTGGTTTCCAAACGGAATGCGTGCAACTCGTCGGGCGGACGCTTCTCACTCACCGCGTCGCGGCCCGCTTGGAAATACTTCTTCGCCAGCTTCGGGAGCACCTCCCGTGCGTTTGCGGCGACGCTCTGTGCGGGGTTTAGTTTCATACGCTGCGGAGCGATAGCCCGTTCCGCCACTTGGATGAGAAATCCTTCGCGCTCCAGCGGCGCAACATCTCGGCAAATTGACGCTGATACGCCACACGTTCTTTCTCCACGCGGGGCCGGTGCGGGGCGTGCCCGACTTCGGCCAGGAAATCGAGAGTGATGTCCCGGTCCCGGATGTCGGAAGTGAGGCTCATCATGCGCTTCAGCACTCGGCGAATCTTCTTAACTTCCCACTTGGGAAAGAAATCGCCGAACAATTCCAATCCTTGCGAGAAGCGCCGCACGCTGACGCGCAAATCGTGAATCTCATCCGGTCCGGGCTTGGCGGCGGCACGGTGCACTTGATAGGCCAGCGTCGTCAGCAAATGGTTCATCTGCTCAACGGCGTAGTCATGAATGCTGATTTTGCCGGTCACGTGCGCACCCGCGTCAATTGGAGCTGCACCTGATAGGTTTCACGAAACGCGTCGGCCACGCGTTCCGCGGCCCAGATCTCGAGGTCCGGATCGGGTTTGGAATCCAACGCCAGCGTGACGGATCCATTACGAAGCTGCACTTGCAGATCGCCGACGCGCTGCTCATGGCTGCGGTCCAGGCTATCGGCGATGCGCAGCAGAGGAACCAACATGTTTATGGCGCGCCGGGAATCGGGATCGACGGTTTGAAAGGTGGAATGCCTGGGGGTGGGCATAGACTTCCTATGATACCGGCACAGCAGGCCGATCATTTGCCGTTCGCTGTCGGTAAAGCCCGGCAAGTCGGAATTCACGACCAAATAGTAGGAGTGCTTGTGATGGCTGGTATCGCTGACGAAATGCCCAATGTCGTGCAGGTAGGCCGCGGCTTCCAGCAGCTTGCCTAGCGCCGGGGGAAGCCTGTGCAGAGGCTGCAGCGACTGAAAAAGCCGGTGCGCCAGATCCGCGACCTTACGCGCATGCGAGAGCTGCACTCCGTAGCGGCGCGCCATTTGTTCCACCGAGCGGCGCTGATCCCGGCTGAGCATGCTCAACTCCCGTCCCACGCCCCGCGCCGCAAGGTCCGCGATGATTCCGTCACGCACGCCGGCCGCCGAGTAGTGCAACGCCGGCTGCTGGAACAATTCGAGCATGCGACGGAAAACGGCCGCGCCCGCCACGATTAGCTCCGCGCGGTTGGGACCGATGCCTTGAATCTTTCGGCGTCCGTTCAAATCTAGCACCGACACTTCGCGGTAGAATCTGCGGATCTGCGCGGCCGAGGCTTTCAGGCGATCGGCCTCGTCGCGCCGCGAGCGGGCCACCCGGTTGACTGCGCAAACAATCGCCGCCGCGGTGGCAGAGGTCGCAATGGCGCGATCGAACGGCCCGGGCCCGATTTTGGCCAATGGTCCGGAAAGCTTCTCCTCGATGTATTCGTTCAGGCGATGCAGGTCGATGGGCGCCGGCGGATTGGTCCGCAGGAAAACCTCCGTTAAGCGAACCGCGCCCAGGGGTTTGGAAAAGGCCTCCGACAAGACTCCGTGATCGGACAGAATCACTTCGGCGCTGCCGCCGCCGACGTCAATCATCAATACGCGCTTGCCCGTCTGCGGCCAGCGAGCTTGCACGCCCAAGTGAATGAGCCGGGCTTCTTCCTGCCCGGAGATGATTTCGATGGGCGCACCTAAGGCTTTGGAGGCGCGTTCCAGGAACTCATGTTGATTGCTCGCGTCCCGCACGGCGCTGGTGGCCACCGCTCGCACGCCGATGACATCCAGCTTTTGATAGATCTGCGCCATGCGCGTCAGATTCGTACAGACAAATTCAAGCGCGTCGGCGGTGATGCGCCCGTCCTGGAATACGCCCGCTCCCAGGCGCGTCACCTGGCGCTCGGCCGCCAGAATCTTGGTGACCATGCCATCTCCGGTTTCGGCGGCCTGCATGCGGATCGAGTTGCTGCCAATGTCGATGGCGGCGTAACGCGGCATCTCTACATAGTATCGTGGCCACCATCGGATTTCGGCCAAATTTGGCTTCCCTCCGCCCAAATTCACGAAAACGTTATAATGTTCGTTCGCTTCCCCCATATGCCTCTGCTGGTTCCGAATCGTCATCGCGGCAAGCTGATTGTGGTGGAGGGAATTGACGGCTCCGGAAAATCCACGCAACTCTCGTTACTCAGCCAATGGCTGCGGTCGCAATGCATCGCGGTGGCGTTCAGTGAATGGAATTCTTCGCCGCTGGTGCGCGAGACCACCAAGCGCGGCAAGAAGAAAAACATGTTCACGCCGGTGACCTTCAGCCTGATCCACGCCACCGATTTCGCGGATCGCCTGGAGCGTTACATCGTTCCGCTGGTGAAAGCCGGCGCGGTCGTATGCGCAGACCGCTATGCCTATACCGCGTTTGCGCGCGATGTGGTCCGGGGCGTGAGCCGGCGATGGGTGCGTAACCTGTACCGGTTCTCGCTCAGACCCAATCTCGCGTTCTACTTTCGGGTGCCCCTGGAAGTGGCGATCGGACGCATTTTGGGCGGGCGTAACGCGATCAAATACTACGAAGCCGGCATGGATATGGGTCTGAGCCGCAACGTGGAAGAGAGCTTCCGGATCTTTCAGGGACGCATCCTGGATGAATATGAAGCCATGATCCAGGAGGTGGGCTTTCATGTGATCGATGCCACCGGATCCATTGAAGAACAGCAACAGCAGATGCGCGACATCGTGATGCAGGAGCTGGGCGAGAGCCTGCGCAACGGCATCATGCGCGCGCCGCGAGGAGATTTGGATGCTGCTCAAGCAGCCTCTCGAATTCTATAGCGAATCCCTGGCGGGCGTCGATCGGGGTGAACTCCAAGGCACCCTGATTGTTATCGAGGGGCCGGATTCGGTGGGCCGTTCCACGCAAGTGGCGCGATTGCGTACCTGGCTGGAGCATCAAGGACACGCCGTGCTGGACACTGGATTGGCGCGCGGCGCGCTGGCGGGGAAGGGAATCTCGCAGGCCAAGGAAGGCAATACGCTGGGGCCAATCACGATGACCCTGTTCTACGCCACCGATTTCGCCGATCGCCTGGAGAACGAAATCGTCCCCGCGCTGCGAGCCGGCTTCGTGGTGCTGACCGACCGCTACATTTTTTCGCTAATGGCCCGCGCCATCGCCCGTGGCGAGGACCGCGCTTGGATCGAACGGGTGGCCAGCTTCGCGCTGGTTCCGCATGCCATTTATTATTTGCGGGCCGAGGTCCGCGATCTGGTGCCGCGCGTGGTGCTGGGGCGCGGGGCGTTCGACCATTGGGAGAGCGGCATGGATATGCGTTTCGGCGCCGACATGCACGACAGTTTCGTCAAGTACCAGGCGCGCGTCATTCATGCGCTGGACCGCATGGCCAAGCGCTACAATTTCGTGGTTATCGATGCGACGAAAACGCCGGATCAGATCTTTCGCGAGTTGCAACGATCGATCGGGAAACTGTTTTAGCGCCCACGAACGCGGCGAACACACGCTTCTCGGAATCAGGCTGTAGATCAGAATTACGAGCACGATGGACGTGATTACGGCGTAAGTTCCGTCGCGTTCCATTCCAAAGCCGACCAGAGAGAAGGCCACGCGCGTCACAGGCGTGAGGATCAATAACAGAAGCCCAAGCTGGATGACGGCCCCGCAGTCCGAAGGGCCGGCTGCGTGGATCACATTGGAAATCGTCCGGTACGTCGCAGGCGTTCCGTGAAAGATGTGATACTCGGGCTGCTCATCGCCGTGCTTCGAGAGATAACAGATTCCTCCAACCAAGACGACCAATGCCGAGATAATCACGCCAGTCCTGAGCAGCGCGCTGATGATCACTTCCAAGCGATGATCGTTCATTAGAATTTCGCCTTCACCCCAGTAACGATCATTTCCACCGCCATAACCCCTACCACCCCTGCGAAGATCCACCGCAGTACGCGAACCCTGGCGCCAATCAACTGCCGCGCGCCGATCAACGATCCAATCAACACGCCGAGCATCACCGGCATCGCGAGGCCTGGTTCGATATAACCGCGGCTCAGGTACATGCCGGCGCTCGCCGCGGCAGTGACTCCGATCATGAAGTTGCTGGTCGTGGTGGAGACCTTGAACGGAATATGCATGGCCTGATCCATGGCGATAACCTTGAGCGCGCCCGATCCGATGCCGAGTAAACCCGACAGCGTTCCTGCGCCGAACATCATCGCGAAGCCGGTCTTGACGTGGTCGACCTTGTACTCGCACGGGCCGTTTGTCGATGGATACGAGCCATTCAGCTTCAGCCGCTCCGCCAACGGGTCCGACTTTTGGTTCGTTTTATCGTCAGCATGCCCCCGGCTAGATTGCCACGCCGCATGCAGCAGGACGAGGCCGAAGATGATGGACAGGATCGACGTCGGCGCCCGCGTAGCGAGAAAAGCGCCCAACAGCGCACCTAGCGTAGTGGCGATCTCGAGAAACATTCCAATGCGGACGTTGGAGTAGCCTTCCCGAACGTATGCGGACGCGGCGCCGGAAGAGGTCGCAATCACCGAGACCAGGCTTGCGCCGATGGCGTATCGAATGTCCACGCCCAGCAGCATTGTGAGCGCGGGCGTTACCACTACTCCTCCGCCTAGGCCCGTCAACGCACCGAGGCACCCTGCCACCGCCGAGATGCCGAACACCAGCGGCGTGAATTCGAGATTGGTCACGTACTGCTAATTATGGGCTTGGTCGCCGCGTCGATGGAATAGCTTTTGTTTAAAGTCAGGCCAAAATTCGTCGAAGACATTGCTTCCGAAGCGGCCGGCGAATCCGACGCCAGTGCGAATGGTGGCGCGGTCGACGGAGTCGTCGCCTGGAGCTCGCCAGGCATTCGAGAGAAAATTACTGCCGGGAATTGCGATGAAGCGGGCGTACGCCAGCATCTCGTTGCCGTCGCGGTTCTCCGCCATGAAGGTCATTTTGGCAGCGTGTCCCAGCCGATGGCCGAAGGACGACGCAGGTCCCTCACGGAAGTAACGGGGATCCTCACCCCATGCAGCGCCGATCCCCGCTTCCATCGTGTTACTTACCGCGTTTCCGGCGACGCTCATACCCAGCCTGTCCCCAAATCCTTGCCAGTGCGTGCCATATTGCTTGGGAGGGTTGTTGAGTAACGTGTCCCATCCGGCGCCAATTAGCTCGCCCGCTAGACCTTCAGGGCCCACAGTGCTTTTGACCACCCATTCGGCCCGCTCCTTACCGGTGATGGGCTGGCGCGCGTCGCTGCTGCTGGTCCCGGCAGGGGTCGATGCGGAACTGGACGCTGCATTAGGATCAGGCCCCAGCGACGATGCCAGCGTACCCGGCAACAGCTTCTGCGCCATAGCGGCCGAAGCGAATAACAGGATCGAGCAGCTTACCTTGCGAATCATTTTGCGCGCCCCCACTGTGTGAACCTATTAGCAGATCGAATGCCATCGCTCGGCTGAGCGCGCGTTCGGAGTGCAAGGCTAGTGTCTTCATTCAGATGCCGCTAGACTGCCGGTTCTTGACCGAGCGTTCTCGATGGTAGGAAACGCGCGAACCTTGCACTTTTCGGTAGCTGATGACGACCAGTGATCGCGCCGGCCTGCCGAAATCCGCTATCGTTAGACCAGCATGCCGGACTGGCTCAGTATTCACGAACCCATCCTGGTAAATACCATTGGGCACTGCGGCGGCGCGGTGATCTTTGGGATGCTGCTGTATTTCTTCCTCGCGAACTGGCGGCGCGGGCGTGAGGAACGGGCCAAGCTGCCAGTCATAGCCGCGGCACTGGCCTTCCTCTGGAACATCGGCTCGCTGGTTGCCTTAGGGACGGGTCCGCGAGGCGGGCTGGCGCCCGACATCATTGTCGCGGCCAGTTTCTCGGTGCTCAGCTTGCTGCCCGCAGTGCTGCTCCATATTTCCCTGGAATCCGAGCGCCGGCCGGCTTGGCGTCCAATTTGGATCGGAGGGTACGTTCTCAGCTCCGGCGCCATCGTCCTTCATATCGCCGACTTGGCTACGGGGCGGCCGGCACTGCATTTCGCCGCGTTACTTCTGGTGACCATCGGTTTCGCAGTACTGACAGCGATCTCAGTACTGTTCGAGCTGCGGCAGAAGAACCGCGCGGCTACGTCGCGATTGGTGGGCGCGATGGTGCTGTTCTTGTTCGCGATTTCGTTCACGCACTTCGGAGCCGACCACGGCCATCAGGTGTGGTCCAGGGAGATCGCGCTGCATCATGCCGGCATCCCTCTGGCTTTATTCGTCCTCCTGCAGAACTATCGTTTTCTCTTGCTGGATGCCTTCCTGCGATTTATAGTGAACGCGACGCTTGCGGCGGCGGCCGTGCTCTCATCGATACGCATCGTGGAATCGGCGGACCATGGCGCGCTGCGGACGCATCCCTTCGATGCCGGGCTGCTGTTTGCAGGCGGCTGCCTGCTGCTGACGTTATTCATTTACGTTCGCAATCGGATTCAGAGCTGGCTGACCAGTGTGGTTTTCTTGCGGTCGAATGTCGAGGACGCGCTGGAACTGCTCTTGAAGCTGGTTCGCGCGGCTCAGGATGAATCCATTTACCTGCCATCGGCGGCGGAAGTGATTGCGGGATTTGTGCGCGCGGCGCGATTTGATTTGTCCGAGCGCGCTCCGGGCGGCGGCGACCAGGCTGCGTGGGTGCAGGCGGTGGTTCCATTGCGCTTTTCGCGCGGCGATGCCCGCTATTTGCGGTTAGGTCCACGGGAGGGCGGCCGGCGCTATTTGAGTGAGGATTTCGCGGCGCTGATGCGATTGGGCGCTGCCGTGGTGGAGCATGTGGAGCAGCTGCGCGGCATTCAGATGCAAGGGCTGGTATCGCAGGCGGAGTTGCGGGCGTTGCAGGCGCAGATCAATCCGCACTTTTTCTTCAACGCTCTGAACACTCTGTATGGCACCATCGACCGTGGGAATGCCGATGCCCGGCGCCTGGTGCTGAATCTCGCGGATGTGTTCCGCTATCTTTTGCGGTCGGATCGGACGTTGATCGAAATCGAAGAGGAGCTGCGCATTGTCCGGGCATACCTGGAGATCGAGCAACTGCGGCTGGGCGCCAAACTGCGGACCGAGATCAACGTGGATGGAGCAGCCCTGCGCGCGATGATTCCGTTACTCTCGGTGCAGCCGCTGGTGGAGAACGCCGTGAAGCACGGGGTTGCGCCGCGAACCGGCACAGGCTTCGTGCGTCTCGACATTACCGCGCAGCCGGAGATGCTGTCGGTGACGGTTTCCAACTCCGGCGAATGTGACTCGAGTGCTCTGACGGCCTCCCGCGCTGATGGAGGAATCGGCTTAGCCAATGTGCGCCGCCGGCTGGAACTCCATTACGGCGAAGAATCCAGTTTTCTCGCGGAGGTGGAGGACGGTGTTACGACGGTTGGGTTCCTACTGCCACTGAAGGTTGTGGCCGGGCTGCCGGCATGACACTGAAGACCTTGATCGTCGACGACGAGCCCATCGCCCGCAAAGTTCTTCGTGAAGAGCTGGAGCTGATCGACGACGTCGAAGTGATTGGAGAGGCAGCCGACGGCGCGGCCGCATTGGAGAAGATCGGCCGGCAGCATCCCGACCTGGTGCTCCTCGATCTGCAGATGCCGGCTATGGGCGGGCTGGAAGTGGTCCGCCAATTGAAGCATGGCAAGCATTTGCCGGCGATCGTGGTGGTGACCGCCCACGACGAACATGCGCTACAAGCTCTGGACGCGGGAGCCATCGATTATCTGCTCAAGCCGGTACGGCAGGAGCGATTATCCGAGGCCGTGGACCGCGCCAAGCGCTTGACTGGCCGCCAGGCCACCGAACGAATCGCACAGCTTCAGGAAATAGCCGATCCAGCCGCGGTCCCGCGCGCCAGAAGAATCGTAGGCAAGGTCGGCGAGGAATATTTCCTGCTGAGCACCGACGAGATTTACGCCTTCCAAGCCGAGGGAGACTTGGTGTGGATCGTAGGCGCGAAGCGTAAATACCTAGCCACCCAGGCGTTGAAGGTGCTGGAAGAGCGTCTGAAAAACACCAGCTTCCGGCGGATCCATCGAAATGCACTGGTAAACGTCAATCACGTGCGGAAGATGAGCGCTTTGAGCAGCCAGCGATGGTTAATCACGCTTGCCAACGATCAAGAGTTCATCGCAAGCCGGCGGCAGGCAAGCAGCGTTCGCGAGCTTCTCAGTTGGTAATGCGCTCACTTTTAAGGAACTCGCGCAAAACGGAGTGCGGCGCGAAGCAGTGCGTGGCCGGTCTTGTGGTGCGCGCCGCACCCTTTGCGCTTTTGATCGCGTGCTTTTTTCTTTGCTCGGGATCTGCCTTCGCGCAGCCGGCCGATCAGGATCCTGAACCTGCCGCAATCCTTGAGCTGGGGGGAGCTGCTAGCTGGAATCTGAAGGGCGGCGGATCGAGTTTCGGCGCGGACGTCGCGGCTGAAATTACTCCCATCGAGAACTGGCTGGAAATTGAAGCCGGCGTCACGCCGCTTTTCACCCGGCACTCGACCGAATGGGATACCGACGTTCTATTCAAGAAACCATGGACCTTGTCGAAAAAAGCGGAGGTCATGTTCGGCGTTGGCCCGGAATGGGTCCACATCAGGCAATACGGAATCGTGACGAATTCGGTGGCCCTTGAAGCCGCGCTGGACTTCATGTTCTGGCCCTCCGGTAAGCATAGATTCGGCTGGTACCTGGAACCTAGTTACGATTACAGCTTTGGACGCGGGCATGAGCAGTCGCTCGGAATAACCGGCGGACTGCTAATCGCGATCCAGTGAACGGCGTTTTTCCGTCCATCAGGGCCTTCAGATCATTGATCGCTCCTTGAAGCCCGCCCGTAGAAAACTTGTTCGACCTTCCACTCCAGCGTGCTAAAAGTATCTAACTCCAGCATGCCGCTGAGAACGCTGATAGTGGACGATGAGCCGATCGCGCGCAAGGTGTTGCGCGAGGAACTCGGGTCGTTCGACGACGTCGAGGTCATCGGAGAGGCCGATAATGGCTCTCTCGCTCTGGAAAAAATATCCGCGGAGCATCCCGATCTGGTGCTGTTAGATCTCCAAATGCCGGTGATGGGCGGGCTTGAAGTAGTCCGAAATCTCAAGCATGGGACGCGCATGCCAGTGATCGTCATGGTCACTGCTTATGACAAATATGCACTTGAAGCATTCGAAGCGGGCGCGATCGACTATTTGCTCAAGCCAGTCGGCGGGGATCGTCTGGCGGAGGCTGTCGCACGGGCCAAGCGACTTACCGGAAGCGAGGCTGCCAACAGACTGGCTCGGCTTCAGCAGATCACGGCTCAGCCGGCGGTTACCCAGGCCAGAAGAATCGTGGGGACGATCGGCGATGAATACTTTCTGCTCAGCGCCGACGAGATCTACGCATTTCAAGCCGAGGTCGAGATCGTGTGGATCGTCACCGCCAAGAAGAAATACCTGGCTACCCAGACCCTCAAGGTCCTGGAACAGCGCCTCAGGAATACTAGCTTTCGTCGAATTCATCGAAATGCATTGGTGAACGTCGATCATGTCCGCAAAATGAGCGCCCTCAGCAGTCAAAGGTGGCTGATCACGCTGAGTAACGATCAGGAGTTTATTGCGAGCAAAAGGCAGGCAGGAAATATTCGCCAGCTTTTAAACGGGTAGCGTAGGTTGTCCGCTCATGGCGCAAATTAGGTCACTAATTTTGGCGATCAGGCCGATTATCGATTTGTTCTTGGCGCTTTAGTACGAAGCACCCACAATCGGTAAATATGAGAATGAGCCGACTCGCAGTCTGTCTGATTTTTCTCGTACTGGGCCTCGCTTCGCCTGTCGCGACGTTCGCGCAATCCAGCAGCGCCAACGCCGGGACGGTCCGCGGATCAGTGCTGGATCCCTCTGGAGCGGTCATCAAGGGCGCGACCGTGGAAATCCAGAACCCCGTTTCCCGCTATGACAAATCCGTCGAGACCGACGCCCAGGGGAACTTCGAGTTCGACAACATTCCTTTCAACAACTACCACCTGAGTGCCTCGGCGAAGGGATTCCAGGGCGGTGAACAGGATGTCAACGTGCGTTCGCCTCTGGCGGTTGAAGCCAAGATCTCCATGACTATCGGCACTGCGACGACAAGTTTGACCGTGACATCAGGAACCGATCTGGTGGAGAACGACACAACCACTCACACGGACGTGGACCGGGAACTATTCGACAAGCTGCCTCTGGAAAGCCAGTCCTCGTCGCTGAGCTCACTGGCGACCCTCGCCTCTCCAGGCGTTGCGGCCGACTCCAATGGCCTGTTTCACGGGTTGGGCGATCACGCCTCAAACTCTTTTTCCATCGACGGACAGCCGATTACGGACCAGCAGAGCAAAGTCTTCTCGAATCAGCTCCCGATCGACTCGGTGCAATCGATGGAGGTAATTGAAGGCGCGCCGCCCGCCGAGTATGGCGGAAAGACCAGTCTGGTGCTGGTGGTAACTACTCGCTCCGGTCTGGGTTCTACCACACCGCACGGCGATATCACGACTTCGTATGGAACATTCGGAACTACCAACAGCGGCTTCGATCTTTCCTATGGAGGGCAGAAGTGGGGCAATTTTATCTCCGCCAATGGCCTGGATACCGGCCGTTTCCTGGATGGCCCGGAGTTCCAGGTTTTCCACGATCGCGGCAACGAGGAGAACATATTCGATCGGGTGGATTTCAAGCCCTCCGACCAGGACACCATCAACCTGAACCTTCAATTCACCCGCTCATGGTTCCAGACTCCCAATTCTTACGATGCCCAGAATGCCACGGCCTGGAACGGCCTGCTGGTAGATAACGGCGGCCTCGGGCCCAATGGCGTACTGGTCGGCTCCGCGGATCAACGTTCGAAAATCAGAACGTTTAATATCGCTCCGGTCTGGACCCACCTCGTGAATCCCAAGACTGTATTTACCCTCGGCGCTTTTGTGAGGCAGGATCAATACAACTATTATCCGAGCGCTAACCCCTTCTCGGATCTTACGCCCGATCTCCAGTCCGCGACCGTCGGTCAAAATCGCCGGCTCACAAATGCCGGCGCCCGCGCGAGCGTGTCTTATGTAAGTGGCATTCACAACATCAAGGTCGGCGTCCAGTATGAGCAAACTCTTCTTACGGAAAGGGATTCGTTCGGCCTGGTCGATCCAACGATAAATGCGCCTTGTTTAAACGCCGATGGGAGCCCCGATACGGACCCCACGTTGACGAACCCCAACAACTGCGGGGGAACGCTGCAGCAGAATCCCAATTTTCTTCCGACTCTAGCCTGTTACGACCTGACCAGAACCTCGCCGCTGCCCGCTTCCGACGGCTGTCCGAACCGCACCAGCACCCAGTACCAATATTTCGGGCATGCCGACATCCGGGAGTTCGCCTTCTATATTCAGGACGCAATCAATGTCCACAATTGGACCTTCAATCTCGGTCTGCGCGTCGACCAATACGATGGCATCACCAAGGCGGCGCAAGGCGAACCACGCCTTGGTATCGCTTATAACATCAAGCCAACCAACACTGTTCTGCGGATTTCTTACGCCCGAACCATGGAAACCCCGTTCAATGAGAACCTGGTGATTGCAAGCTTGGGATGCCTCCAACCCGGCGATCGTCGCCTTCCAGAGCTTTGTAGCGGGGGCCCAATGCGCGTCACAAGTGCCGCTCACCCCCGGCCACCGCAATGAATTTCATGCCGGTCTTTCGCAGGCATTTGGCAAGTACTTCGTTATCGACGGCGAATACATCTGGAAGTACACTCACGACGCATTCGACTTTAGCGTGCTCGGCAATACACCGATCACTTATCCGATTGAGTGGGCAAGCTCGAAGATTCCCGGATATGCAATCCGCTCTCACGATGCCGAACTTCCATGGGTTGACCATGTTTCTGGTGACGTCCAGCGTGGCGGCGCGCTTCTTCGGTCCACAGGTCTCGGGGATTGGCGCTGCACCAGGCGGATCCAGCGTATTCCGTATCGATCACGACGAAGTTCACAATGCAACCGGGCACCTGCAATACCAGCCGTCGAAGAAGCTCCCGTGGCTAAGCTTCAACTGGCGCTATGACAGCGGACTGGTAGCGGGTCCGGTGCCCTGCGCCGGCGGAAATTGCGCCAATGGGCCGAATGGTAGCGACAGCGTGGTGGATGTCTCGGGACTCACACCGGACCAACAGTTCGAAGGCGGGCTCTACTGCGGCCCCGTCCATGCGACGCCGACCATGCCGATCAGCCCCAACGGTCTCTGCCCGGCGAACCTGTACGGTTCCACGCTGGTATCCATTCCAGCTGCCGGCACTGAGAACGACGACCATAACCCGCCCCGCATCGCCCCCCGCAATCTTTTCGACCTTGGCGTCGGACACGACAACATCTTCCGCGGCGACAAATACAAGTTCAGCGCGCGCGTAACGGTGGTGAACCTGGCTAACTCCTATGTGCTTTACAACTTCCTTTCTACGTTCAGCGGCACCCACTATGTGTCCCCACGAGCCATAACCGGGACGATCGGGTTCCATTTCTAGGTAACGCCAGCCCACCAGCCCGCTCACCGCCAAAAATAGTTCGTTCACGGCGAAACACCAGCCGCCGATGAGATTCTCATAGGTAGGGAGCTTTGCGCCCACCACAATGAGAAGATGAGCCGTCCCTCGATTTTTGGTGTTCTGCTGGCCCTGTGCTTCGCCTCGTCCGTCGCGACGTATGCGCAATCCAGCGGTGGGAACTCAGGCTCGCTTCGAGGCACGGTACTGGATCCTTCGGGCGCGGTCGTCATGGGAGCGACGGTGGAAATTGAGAATCCCGTGTCGCATTACAGCCAGACTGCGCAGACCGACGCCCAGGGAAATTTCGAGCTGAAGAACGTCCCGTATAACAACTACCACCTAAGTGTGAATGCGGCCGGTTTCCAGGCGGGAAAGCAGGACGTGGATGTGCGTTCGCCGATCCCGGTCCCGGTAAGTGTCAGCCTGAAAATCGGTACGGAGGTTTCTAGCGTGACGGTGCAAGAGGCCGGCGATCTGATAGAAACCGATTCCACGGCCCACACCGACATCGATCGGTCGATGTTTGACAAGTTGCCACTCGAAAGCCAGTCTTCGTCGCTGAGTTCGCTGGTGACGTTGTCGTCGCCCGGTATTTCGGCCGACTCGAACGGTCAGATGCACGGCCTCGGCGATCATGCATCGAATTCGTTCTCCTTGGATGGCCAACCTATTTCAGACCAGCAGAGCAAGGTCTTCTCTAATCAAATACCGACCGAAGCGGTGCAATCGATGGAAGTGATCGAGGGCGCGCCTCCGGCCGAATATGGCGACAAGACCAGCGTCGTCATCGACGTCACCACGCGCTCTGGCCTGGGCGTCACCATGCCACGCGGCGATATCACGCTTCCTTATGGCACCTTTGGCTCGTCCAACGGGGCCTTCGATCTGGCTTACGGAAAACAAAACTGGGGCAATTTTATTGCTGTAAACGGACTGGACACGGGACGATTCCTGGATACCCCCGAGTTCCAGGTCTATCACGACCACGGCAATGAAGAGAGTGTCTTCGATCGCTTCGATTTTAAGCCTTCCCAGCCGGACAGCATCACCCTCAATTTCTCCTATACGCGCTCCTGGTTCCAGACGCCAAATTCATTTGACGCGCAAACGGCGGACGCGTGGTCCGGGCTGGTGGTCAACAACGGCGGCCTGGGCCCCAATGGCTTGCCGGTAGGTCCCACCGATCAGCGCTCGCAAATCAAATCCTTCAACATCGCGCCCACCTGGACGCGATTGCTTAATCCGAATACGGTCCTTACATTCGGAGGTTTTGCGCGGCAGGACCAGTACAATTACTATCCGAGCGATAATCCCTTTTCCGACCTCCAACCCGACCTTCAGCTCCAGTCCATCGGCCAAAATCGCACGCTGACGGATCTGGGGCTTCGCACCAGCGTGTCGTACATAAAAGGCATTCACAATATCAAGGCGGGGATCACGTATCAGGACACGATTCTCACGGAAAAGGACAGCTTCGGCGTCGTCGATCCAAACCTGAACGCGGTATGTTTGAATCCGGATGGAAGCCCGAACACGAATCCGAGCCTGACCAATCCGAGCGACTGCGGCGCGCTGCAAGTGAATCCCAACTTCAATCCGCTGCTGGCTTGCTACGATTTGACCAGAACGGGAAGCCTGCCCGGGTCCGACGGTTGCCCAAATTCAACCAGCGGCCTCTACGCCTTCAACGGCCACGCTAACATCCGGGAACTGGCGCTGTTTTTCCAGGACAACATTAGCATCAAGAATTGGACCTTTAATCTTGGAGTCCGGTTCGATTACTACGACGGCATTACTAGCGCCAAACAGGGAGAGCCCCGCCTCGGCGTGGCTTACAACTTCAAGCCCACCAATACGGTGTTTCGCATCTCCTACGCTCGCACGCTCGAAACGCCGTTCAACGAGAATCTGGTCCTGGCGAGCATCGGATGCAGCAATCCCGTGGTCAACGCGATCTATGTCGAGCACGGTCAGTCCTTGCGTAACAAACCAGCCGCTGAGTCCAGGCTGGCGCAATGAATTCCACGCCGGTCTCCAGCAGGCGTTCGGAAAATATTTTGTGCTGGATGGCGAGTACATCTGGAAATACACGCACAAAGCTTACGACTTCAGCGTGCTGGGCGACACGCCGATCACTTTTCCCATCGAGTGGTCGAGCTCCAAGATTCCCGGTTTTGCCGTTCGCGGCACCATGCCGAATTTCCACGGACTCTCGGCGTACATAGTGCTCTCTCACGTGTCAGCACGCTTCTTTGAACCGCAGATCAGCGGAATTGGCGCCACTCCATCGTGCCCAGAATCGACCGGGTGCGAAGTGTTCCGCATCGACCACGACGAGGTTTTCAACGCTACCACGCATGTGCAGTATCAACCCTGGCAAAGAGGGCCGTGGTTGGGCTTCAACTGGCACTACGACAGCGGCCAGGTGGCGGGGCAGGTGCCCTGCGCCGGCGGAGATTGCGTGAATGGCCCGAACGGGACCGATTCGATCGTGGATGTTTCCGGTTTGTCGCCGGATCAGCAGTTTGAAGCCGGACTTTATTGCGGTGGCGTGCATGCGACCGAGACCACTCCGATCAGTCCAACAGGCCTCTGCCCGGCATCGCTGTACGGATCGAAGCTGCTGCAGATACCGGCGGCCGGCACGGAGAACAACGATCACAATCCGCCTCGCATCGCCTCGCGCAATTTGTTCGATCTTGCCATAGGCGACGACAACCTTTTTCACGGCGACAAGTACAAATGGAGCGCGCGCCTGTCGGTGGTGAATTTGACCAATGAATACGCGCTCTACAACTTCCTGTCAACATTCAGCGGAACACACTATGTGACTCCGAGAACGGTGAGCGGGACAATCGGATTTCACTTCTGAGCCGCGCGACAGGAAGCGGTTGGGCGGATTATGGATTCTCGGCGTAGACGCGCTTGACGACGTTCGAGACCGGCCCCATGCTCTGCCAGCCGGCATACTTGGTCTTGAACTCGGCTCCGACGATTCCGCTGGCTTCCTCGGCCGACTTGCCTTGGCGCTTGAGCTCGAGCGAGCGGGTTTGCACGTCCAGAAGAAACGCCCGCTCCTTCGCGATCAGCGATCCGTCTCCCAGCACACCATGATCGGGCACGACGAAGCGGGGCTTCAGTGGTTCCAGTTGATCCAGGATCGCGAGCCAGCCCTTCACGCTGGCATCGGCGTTCGGCATGTTGGGGACGATTTTGTCCTGCACGATGTCACCCGGAAGCAGAACGCTATCCTCGACCACGAAGATCAGTTCGTCGCCTAGTGTGTGAGCGGGTCCCAACCAGAACAGCCGCGCGGTAACACCGCCCAGGTCGAGCTTGATCTCTTTGTCGAAGGTGATGTCGGGCGGGCGAAGCTTTACGTCCTGGAGCAGCTCTTTACTCTGCGCCGAGAAGCCGCGAAACAGATCCATCATCTCGGCGGCGTGCTTGTTCATCTCCTCCTGCTGGACGGCCGGCCGGATGATCAGGGTGCGCGCTGGAAAAGCCTGCTCACCCATGGCGTGCTCGGGATGAAAATGGGTGGTAGTCAAATATAGGTTGGGCGCTTTAGCGAGCTTTTCGGCCTGCTTGACGACGATGGCACCATTGCGCGTGCCCAGTCCAGTATCGATGACCAGCGTGGCGCGGTCGCCCACAACAATACCGATGTTAGGAAACCCGACGATCGCGTATACGTGTTCGGACACGCGTGTCACCGAGTTCTCGGGCAGCATCATTGACTCTTGCGCGAGGCTGAAAACGGGTAAGGACAGCAAGAGCGCGGCAAGCATCGCGGCTTTGCGAAGACACATGGCGATTACCTCGTGCTGGACGCCGTCTCCGGCACTGATACCGTAAAACTCAAGATGTAGCGCCGCATGGCGATTTGAAGCGGATTCATGCCGCACGCTTTGGCCTCGGCGAGCGCTTGTTCGTTGGACCAATGATCGTGCGCGATGCGGTAGCACGCGATGGCGGTGCCGGTGCGGTCCACTCCGTGCCGGCAATGGACGAAAACGGGCCACTGCGTCCTGTCGTTGAGCAGCGTAAGCACCGCCTCGATTTGCGCTTCGTCCGGAGCCTTGAAGCCGCTCCAGGGCAGGCGCACATAGTGCATGCCGGCGCGCTGGACATCGTTTTCTTCAGAGCGCTCGCCGCGCAGATCGATCACGGTTCGAACGCCGATTTTGGCGAGGTCGGAGAAGCCCTGCCCATTCGGCTGCCCACCGCGGTAGACATGGTCGTCCACCTGATGAAAGTTGGGTACGCCAGGAACGTCGGCGAAGGAAGCGGCCTGCAGCCCGGCGGTACTCAGCGATAGCGCGAGAAGACCAGGCAGCAGGGACAGATGCAGCTTGGCGCTTGGCATTAAACCTGTATTGTACTATGGTGGGCCCTGAAGGATTTGAACCTTCGACCAACGGATTATGAGTCCGCTGCTCTAACCGCTGAGCTAAGGGCCCGGCTCAAGACGAATGTATCACGAAGGCCGAAGGTAGCCGATAAGTCGGTTTAACCCTTCCCGCAGGTTCGGATGCGGCTTGCACCGCACTCTTGTAATAATACAAAACCTGGAGTCTCAGGAAGAGTCAGGTTCGCTACAACCATCGCATCTTGTAGCTTCTACAACGGAATAGCCGGGCGAATTTTCCACCCGAGACGGCACTATCGATTCCATTGGGGGAAACGACGTTGTGCTATTCGCATAGGCCATAACGGTTAGGACACACCCGATAGTTGTGTTCCTTACGAGAAGAGGAGATAATCTGTCAGAACGTGGTTAAGCTATGCCGGGCGTGTGATTCGGGGATCGTCGATCACGCTGCGGTCTGTCGCTTGTGCAGATTGCAGCAGTTAATATTTCCCACCACACCAACCAAATTGCAGCGGGCTTGGTATTTTGCGGTGCTCTGCACCGCCGTGATTAGCGTTGTGTCGGGCGCGCTGGCTGTTAGGGTGGTGCGGCATCGGAACTCGCAATCCCGCCTCAATTCGCAGAAATCTGTCGTCCGATCCAAGCGCGATATCGTCTATCGAAGATCCGCTGTTCTGGTACAAGAGACCCGCAAAGTATATCCCTACTCCATCGTGCCGGGCGGCGCGTCAAACGTTGACGAAGCCAAGCTGGCCATGAGCAGACCGGACGTGCGGGCTAACTACGCCAACGTGGACATGGCGAAGCTCCACGAAGTGAAATTGGACAAAAACCTGTCGGGATACGTCTCGTACCGCTACGGAGAGAAGATTTACTGGACCAAGAAGAAGCTCACGCTCCGTGCCGGCGAGAAGGTCTTCACCGACGGTGAGCATATCGTGCGTGGGCGCTGCTTGAATTGTTATTCCGCCGTTCCGATGTTTCCGATCCGCCCGAATGAACCGCCCGAGAACGTGATGAACGCGCCCGTGGACGTGCCGGTTTTTGCGTACAAGTTTCCGCTGCTGCCAGAGGAAATTCCGGCGCTGCCCCCACCACTTGAAACATTGACTCCCTCGGTTCCGATTTTTCCGGCCGGCGGCGGCGCACCTGTCAAAGGCGGTGGTTTCTGGTTTCCGATTGTCCCCATCATTCCGCCGATCCATCATCACCCAGGGAGTGGGCCTGTAGCACCAACATCGCCGACGTCCCCGACATCGCCGACGTCCCCAACGTCGCCCACATCGCCGACATCACCTACTTCGCCAACATCGCCGACGTCCCCAACGTCACCCACGTCGCCGACATCTCCGACGTCGCCTACGTCACCGACATCTCCGCGTCGCCACGTCGCCGCCACCGCCACCTCCATCGCCGACGTCCCCAACATCACCTACTTCGCCAACATCGCCAACATCACCCACGTCCCCCACGTCCCCAACATCACCCACGTCGCCAACATCACCTACGTCTCCGACACTCCGCCGCCGACATCGCCAACGACACCCCCGACGCCTCCCAACACTCCTCCCTTGCCGCCCACGGCCTTCGTGCCTGAGCCAAATTACGCGTGGCTTCTGCTGGCGGGATTCCTGGCGATGGTCCTGACTCGTGCCTTGCGGAGGCGCGTGATGGTTGAGGCTGCCGAACTTGTCCACCGAGAAGCCCCAGCCGGGCGGGACCAGCGTGGTGGAACCGTAATCGAGAATCAGCGCAGGGCCGCGCGCCGCGGTTGCGGTCAGGCTGGAGCGCGCATAAACGGGAGTATCGCGCCAGGCGCCGGCGCAGTGGATACGGCGGAACAAAGGCGTTTTTTCGCGAGGGCCGCGAGTGCGTTTCGAGATCAAGCGCGGTTTCTCAACCGTCCAGCCGGGCGCGCACGCGAATGGTGACAATCTCGATAGCGCGTTCGGGATTCGAGTAACCATACACGCGCTGATGTTCTTGATGGAACGGCGCCGCGGGTTATCAGGCCGCCACGGCACCGTCAGTTCGTAGCTTTGGCCGGTGTAACGAATATCGGCGGAGCGAATGAGCTCGGCGCCGGGCAAATCTTTCCGCGCGATCCGCTCCAGACGCGTGAACTCGCGCTCGAGATCCGAGCGATTCAGCACGCCGGCGGCGTGATCGCGAACACGATCGGCCAGCAGCATGCCGAGCGCGGATAAGGCCCCGGCGTGCTCGGGAACAAGCACAGTTTGGATGCCCAGCTCTTCTGCGATTTCGCAAGCGTGCAGCCCGCCGCAGCCGCCGAACGCGACCAATGCAAAATCGCGCGGATCGTGGCCGCGCTCCACGGAGACCAGGCGTATGGCCCGTTCCATGTTGGCGTTCGCGACGCGCAGAATGCCCTGGGCCGCGGCGATGCGGCTGATCTTGAGCGCATCGCGCGATGGAATCCACCGCCGTCGCGGCTCGGTCAGTATCCAGGTGCATTCCGCCGCCGATGAGCTGGTCCGCCGCGATGCGCCCCAGCACGACGTGCGCGTCGGTAACCGTGGGCCGGCTGCCTTTGCCATAGCAGGCCGGTCCGGGATCGGCGCCCGCGCTTTCCGGACCCACGCGCAGCAGGCCGCCTTCATCCACGCGCGCGATGGAGCCGCCGCCCGCGCCGACCGTGTGGATATCGAGCATCGGAATGCGAACCGGAAGTCCGCCGATGGAGGCCTCCAGCGTTTCGCGCGGCTGGCCGTCGCAGAGGCTTACATCGGTGGAAGTGCCGCCCATGTCGAAGCCCAGAATGCGCGAGAAGCCTGAGAGCTTGGCAACTTCGAACGCGCCAACCACGCCGCCGGCGGGTCCCGAAAGCACTGTGCGGACGGCGTGCTTGCGGGCTTCTTTGGCCGACATGAAACCGCCGTTCGATTGCATGATCGCGATCGGGTGATGGCTGGCGCGTTCCAGTTCGGCCAGATACTTGTCCATCAGCGGGCCAACATAGGCGTTGATCAGCGTGGTGGAGGACCGCTCGTACTCGCGGAATTCGGGGCAGACATCGTGGGAGGCGCATAGATAGCCCAGACCTTCCAGCGCCGCTGCGACGCGCTTCTCGTTTGCGGGATTGCGATAGGCGTGCAGAAAACAGATGGCGATGGATTGCACGCGGGCGCGGCGCAGGCGAGTTTTCAAACGCGCGATTTCGGCCGCCGATGGCGATTGAGCGATGGTCCCATCGAAATAGGCTCGCTCGCGAACGCCGAAACACATCGCAGCGAGGGATGATGGGCGGTCGCAACTTAGGCGTGAGATTATACAGCTCCGGCGCGATTTTGACGGCCGATATGGATCACGTCTTCAAAACCGGCCGTGGTGACCAGCGCGGTTCGCGCGCCTTTGCGCTCCAGCAGCGCGTTGGTTGCGACCGTTGATCCATGAATGACCGTGAATCACTTCGGCGCGCCGTGCTGCTCGCTTGGGCCAGTCCGGCCAGAATCACGCTGGCCGGAGACCGCGGATTCGAGCGCAGCTTGAACGTTTCGATGGAGCCGTCGTCATGGACAACAATGAAGTCGGTGAATGTTCCTCCGGCGTCGATTCCGATGCGCATTGATTTTCGGTCATGATAGCAGTAGCGTGATCGAGCTAGCGAACGTCAGCAAAGTCTTTCAGGGGAAGCGCACGGTTACGGCGCTCGAGAATATCGATCTCTCGATCGGCCGCGGCGAGATGGTGTCCATCGTGGGGCCGTCGGGCTCGGGCAAATCGACGCTGCTGAACTTGATCGGCGGATTGGACACGGCCTCGTCGGGCGAAATCGAAATCGACGGCAGCCGGTTGAGCGGGCTCTCCGACGACGAACTGACGCGCCTGCGCCGCGACAAGATCGGATTCATTTTCCAATTCTTCAATCTGCTGCCGACGCTGACGCTGCGTGGAGAATGTCGCGATCCCGCTGCATCTGCGCGGCTGGCCCAAGAAGAAAATCGAGGAACGCGCGAACGAGTTGTTGAGGCTGGTGGGCTTGTCCGCGCGCCGGGAGCACTTGCCGGACGAGCTTTCGGGCGGCGAGCGCCAGCGCTGCGCCATCGCGCGCGCGCTTTCGGTGTATCCGCCGGTCCTGCTGGCCGATGAGCCCACCGGCAACCTGGACACGCACACCGGCGCCGAGATTCTGGCGCTGATTCGCGATCTGCACGAGCGCCTGGGCTCCACGGTTTTGATCGTCACGCACGATATTCACGTGGCCGAGAGCTGTGCGCGTTTGGTGGCCCTGCGCGACGGGCGAATCGAAGAAGACCGCGCGGGCCGTTTGAACTCAGCGCGCCGGACGTACCGATTCATGATCCTGCTGAAGCTCATTAGCTGGCCGTATGTCCGGCAGCATCTGCCGCGCTGGCTGCTGACCATCGCGGGAATCGTGCTGGGCGTCGCGGTGTTCGTCGGCATCCACACCGCGAATCAATCGGTGGTGTACGCGTTTCGTCAGACCGTGGATCGCATCGCGGGATCCACGCAGTTGCAGATCTCGGCCGGCGAAACCGGATTCGACGAAAATGTTCTGGAGCGCGTGCAGGCCGTGCCGGAGGTGCGCGTCGCGGTGCCGGTGATCGAAGCGGTGGTGAGCACGGGCGTCCAAGGGCAGGGCAATCTGCTGATCCTGGGCGTGGACATGACGGGCGATCGCAGCCTGCGCGATTACGATCTGGAATCGAGCGGCCAGGCTGACGATGACATCGACGATCCGCTGGTGTTCCTCGCCCAGCCCGATTCGCTGATGGTGACCGACACCTACGCGCGCGAGAATCACTTGGGGCTCGGGCGCCAAGGTCCCCATGAGCACCATGGACGGCCAGAAGCTGTTCACCATTCGCGGCGTCATGAAATCGGGCGGACTGACCAGCGCCTTCGGCGGCAACCTGGCGGTGATGGACGTCTACGCCGCGCAAAAGGTTTTCGGCCGCGGCCGAAAATTCGATCGCATCGATCTCGCGGTGAAGGACGGCGCGAACATCGAGGACGTGAAGGCGAAGCTCGAGGCGCTGCTGGGCACGGGTTTCCAGGTGCAAGAGCCGTCGGCGCGCGCGCAGCAGTTCGATTCCATCTCGCGCGTCTACACGCTGACCGCGAACGTCACCAGCGTATTCGCGCTGTTCATCGGGATGTTCATCATCTACAACACGTTTCAGATCGCGGTGACGCAGCGGCGCTCGGAGATCGGGATTCTGCGGGCGCTGGGCGCCACGCGGCGGCAGATTCGAACGCTGTTCCTGGGCGAGAGCGTGGTGGCGGGATTGTTCGGATCCGTCCTCGGGCTGCTGGCGGGAATCGCGATCGCGCGCGGGATGACGGGCTACATCGGATCGCTGCTGGGCGAGATTTACGGCATCGCGCAAAAGGCCGACGAGATCTCGACCAATCCGGGGTTGATGACGTTTGCGGTGGTGTTGGGCGTGATCACGAGCGTCGTGGCGGCGGTCATTCCGGCGCGTAGCGCGGCTCGCGTGGATCCGGTGCAGGCGTTGCAAAAGGGCAAGTACCAGCAGTTGAGCGCGGGCGAGAATCGCGTTCGCAGAATCGCCGCGCTGGTGGTCGCGATCTTGGCGGCGGCGTGTCTGCTATTCGAACGATACCGGATCTTCTTCTATGTCGGCGACGCCCTGGCGGTGCTGGCGGCGCTGCTGCTGACGCCGACGTTCGCGCTCTTGCTGGCGCGCGCGCTGCGTCCTCTGTTGCGATGGCTGCGGCCGGTGGAAGGGACGCTCGCGGCCGATAGCTTGCTGCAAGCGCCTCGGCGAACGTCGGGCGCGGTGGCGGCGCTGATGCTGTCGCTGGCGTTAGTGGTCGCGCTGGGCGGGCTGACGCGCGCGAGTTACGATTCGATTTTCGGCTGGCTCACTGTGGCGCTGAATCCCGATCTGTTCGTCTCGCCGTCGCAAAGTCTCACGCAGCGCGATTTTCGCTTTCCCGAATCGATGGGCGCGCAGCTGCAGCGCGATCCCGGGCGTTGGCGAAGTGCAACTGGTGCGCGACGCGCGCATCGAGATCCAAGGCAAGCCGACCATGTTCGTCGCGGCCGATGTCGCGACCTTGCGGCGCCATGCCACGCTGCCGCCGGTGGCCGGCAATACCGAGGAAATGTTCCGGCTGGCCGAGCAAGGCAAAGCCGTGCTGGCGTCGGAAAACTTCGCGATGCTGCGCGGATTCAAGCTGGGCGACGTGGTGGATATTCCGAGCCCTAGCGGCATGCTGCACCTGCCGATCGCCGGCATCGTAACCGATTATTCCGACGAGCAAGGCAGCCTGCTGGTGGATCGCTCGCTCTACAAGCGCTATTGGAATGACAGCACGGTCAACATATTCCGGCATTTACCTGGCGCCCGGCGCGGTGGAAGCGGACGTGAAGCGGCGGATTCTGGACGCATTCGGCAATCAGCGCCGGCTTTTTGTGCTCACCAATCGCGAAGTGCGCCGCTACATTCTGCGATTGACCGATCAGTGGTTCGGCATCACGTACGTGCAGATCGCGGTCGCGGTTTTGGTGGCCGTGCTTGGCATCGTCAATACTCTGACGGTGTCCATCACCGATCGCCGCCGCGAGCTGGGCGTGTTGCAAGCCGTGGGCGGGCTGCGCAATCAGATCCGCGGAACCATCTGGCTGGAGGCGCTGGCGGTGGGAACCGTGGGATTGATTCTGGGGTTGGCGCTGGGCGCTTTGCAACTCTACTACAGCCTGCACATCTCGGCCGAAGACATGGCGGGCTTGCGGCTCAGCTACGAATATCCATATCCCATCGCGCTGTGCTGTTGCCGGGCATCTTGCTGGTGGCGTTTTTGTCCGCGATCGCGCCGGCGGAAACGGCGGTTCGCGGATCGTTGGTCGAGGCGCTCGAATATGAATAAACTCGCCGCGCGTCTGCTCTGCTGTTCACATCCGTCGTTTCGGCGCAGGACGCGCGGCAGATCGTGGCCGAGTCGGAAAACCGGTCGCGATCGAAATCGCAGCAGTACGAAGGAACGCTCGAAGTGATCGGCGCATCGAACAAAGTCAGCATCAAACGTTGGGAGTACCGGCGCATCGGATCGTATGGAGCCAGCAAGGCGATTCTGCGTTTCACCGCGCCGGCCGAGGTGAAAGGCGTGGCGCTGCTGATCGTGAACCACACCGACCGCGCTTCGGATCAATGGATGTGGACGCCCGCCATCGAGCGCGACCGCCGGATCGCGGCGCAGGACCGCTCCACGCGATTCTTCGGCACCGATTTCAGCTTCGAAGATCTGGAAGAGCGCGATGTGGATCAGTTCGATTACAAGCTCGCGGGCGACGACACGCATCGACGGCGCCGCCTGCTGGAAGATCGAGTCGAAGCCGAAACAATCGAAATCGTCGCAGTACACGTCGTCGATGGTCTGGGTTCGCAAGGACAACTACGTCGCGGCGCAGATCGAGAGTTATTCGAAAGACAAGCTCATCCGCCGCATTCACTACAGCGACATTCAAAACGTCAGCGGCATCTGGACGCCGCGCACCGTGGAAGTGTACGACGCCAATCGCAAGAGCCGCACGATTTTGAAGCTGGAGAAACTCGAATACAACGTGCCGATGAAGGACGAAGACTTTACGCTCGAGGCGCTTCGGCGTGGGTAGACCTGGCGCGGGCGCTTTTGCCTGCGCTTTTCTGTCTGCCGGCAGCCGCGCAAAACTTCAGCCAGCGCGGATTCCTGGAAACCAGACCTCGACGCTGTATCCCGAAACGGCGCCCAACGACAGCAGCCACGCCATCGACGACGAGTCTGTTCCGTTATGAAGCTTCCTACAAGGCGCTGGCCGTGGCTGCGGTTGGCGGGCGCGTTCGACGCGCGCTTCGACACGCACCAACAAGTGGAACGCTCCGCGCATCTGGACTGGCAGGATCGCACACTGCAACGTCCCGCGCTCTCCCTGCGCGAGTTCAACGCCACCATCACGAAAGGCAAACTGACCGCCGAGTTCGGCAAGCAGTTCATCCGCTGGGGCAAGGCCGACATTCTGAATCCGACCGATCGTTTCGCGCCCAAGGATTTTCTCACCGTCACCGATCCGGATTTTCTGGCCGTCCTGGCCGCGCGCGTCATCTACGACACCGGCACCGATTCGTTCGACTTGGTCTGGCAGCCGCGCTTCACTCCCAGCCGCACGCCGCTGCTCAATGAACGCTGGACCGTGCTTCCACAGGCCGTGGATGGTCTTCCGCTGGTGGATCTCGGCTCGGAATTTCCGGGGCGCTCGTCCTTTGGCGCGCGCTGGAATCACATCGGGTCAGGCTATGAATTTTCGGCCAGCTTTTATGACGGGTTCAATTCGCTGCCTGTGTTTCAAGGAATCTCTCAACACCACCGGAAACCGCGATCGATTTTGTGCGGACTTATCCGGCGCTTCGATTGTATGGCGCCGATGCGGCCGTGCCGCTGCCGCTGGTTCACCGTGAAAACCGAAGCCGCGTATTACACTTCGCCCGATCATCAACAGGACGAGTATGTGATTTACGTGATCCAGTTCGAGCGGCAAATCAAGGAGCTTTCCATCGTCGCCGGTTACGCGGGCGACGCCATCACGGCGCGCACTCCGACGTTGCAGTTTTCACCCGAGCTCGGTTTCGCGCGAGCGGTGCTGGCGCACGCGCAGTACACCATCGATTCGAATCGCAGCGTGTCTGTGGATGCCGCGGTGCGCCAGAACGGGCAGGGAAGCTGGTTGCGCGCGGAGTATTCGCAAGCCTTCGGAGCAGCATTGGCGCGCTACCGCCGGCTACAGTTGGATTCGCGGCGACGATGGCGATTTCCTGGGCCAGTATCATCGCAATTCGTTCGCGCTGCTGGCGCTGCAGATATAGTTTCTGATCGCGATCACGCCGATGCCCAACGCCTCATACACTTCCTCGGCGTGCCCGTCCGGTTTCACTTTGTGGAAGATCTTCTTGATCTTGCCGTCCTTGCCGATCAGGAACGTGCTGCGCTCGATACCCATGTACTTGCGTCCGTACATGCTCTTCTCCACCCAGGTCCCGTAGGCTTCGGCGACCTTGTGATCCACGTCGGCGAGCAGCGTGAAGGGCAGATCGAACTTGTCCTTGAACTTGGATTGCGCGGCCGCTTTGTCGGGCGACACGCCGACGATCACGGTGTCGGCCTTGGTGAACTTCTTCGAGTGATCGCGAAACTCGCAGGATTCGCGCGTGCAGCCGGGCGTGTCCGCCTTGGGATAAAAATACAGCACCACGTTCTTGCCTTTGAGACTGGCGAGATCGAACGGCTGTCCCTTGTCATCCTCTACGTGAATCGCGGGCGCCGCGTCGCCTTCCTTCAGAGCTTTGGCCATAGGAACATTCTAACGGGCGGCCGCGCGTCGCGGATGACGAATCCGCCGCGAAGATTGTAGACTGGGTTAGTAATATCCGAACGAGTGGAGGAATCGAATGCGGAATTGGATAGTAGGCTGCGCCACGGGCGCGGTTTTGTTGGCCGGATTGATGGCCGGATTGAACGCGCAGGATAAAGGGAAGCCGGGCGACGCCGCCAAGGGCAAAGAGTGTTTCGAGCAATGCTCGGTCTGCCACAACGCGGACAGCACCGAAACGGAGGTCGGGCCTGGGCTCAAGGGGCTGTTCAAGCACGACCAAGCTGAAGAACGGCAAACCGGTGAATGAAGCCAACGTGCGCGCGATGATCAACAAAGGCGGCAACGGGATGCCGCCCTTCGCGGATCAGTTGTCGGATCAGGACAAGAACGACGTCATCGCGTATTTGAAGACGCTGTAGCCATCGGCCGGCGCCGAGCGTGCGGCATGTTACATTAGTCTCTGCAGGCTCCTTCCCGGAAAGTCCCCATCGTCTAGCCCGGCCTAGGACACCGCCCTTTCACGGCGATAACAGGGGTTCGAATCCCCTTGGGGACGCCAACTATTAAAGCGCTTCGATGAGAGCGTTGGTCTCCGTCGAGCAAATTCCGTTGACGGCCACAATGTCGCGACGGCCCTGGAATCTCCGGCGTCCATGCATCACTCGAGTGTTGTCTATCATGACCGTGTCGCCTCTCTGCCAGTGGATAGGATGCGCATACCGAGCCGTCAACGTCCGCACTTCGTTAACGATCGAGTCTGGAATGACCGTCCTCAACCCGTAATTTGATACGTCGGCTCTGCCCGTGGTGCTATCCAGCGCGTGAAGTAGCGAATTGATAAACGCCGACTCACGGCCCCATTTGGTTTGTCTGAGAGCACTTGTCTCGAGGCGGGTATGCAATGTCTCGCCCGAAAAACTCGCAGTCACATTCAGAGATTGGAGTTCGATTAGGATCTTCGCCTTATCCTTGGTCTTAAATCGATACGCCCAGGATTTTCGCCCGACCGCTCGCTCGTAAACGAGAGATGTCTTTCTGAAGAATTCTACTGTCTCCGGAAGCAGGTTGGCTGCGACAGCTACTCCATCACAGAGCAGAGTCTGCCCGCCGGTCTCAGCCGGGCGCGCGCAATAGAACCAGAGTACGTCCGGTGGGTTGCCTGAGGAATAAAGCTCGCCGTGAAATTCGAGGCTTTTCTCACTGGCAACCACTCCTCTTTCCTCGCCGGGTGCGAACCGCTTCGTCAACCGGATAAACTCGCGCTTGTTGCGAATGACATTGCGCAAGATCACGGCACCCGATTCCTTCAGCTTTCCAATTAACAGCTCGTCGGGAATAGCGCCCGCTGAATCCAAATGCCGCTCGTTCAATATGGGGAAACCATCGCCAAGCTCGGCGCCGATTCCCCTCTCGTCTTGAAATGACTCCTCCGCTTCAAACGGCTTCGAAGGGCCGCGGCCGAGTCGGATGAACTTAGACAGGAATTCCATTTGGGTGTCGCGTTAGCATCTTACCAAGGTGCACTCATGCGATTCATAGACCGCGAAGAAGTGGCGCGCCGGCTCACCTACGAGGTGTGCATTCCGATCGTGCGAGATGCCATGATCGCATTCTCGAAGGGCGAAACGAAGCAGCTTCTGCGCTCGATTATCCCGCTCTCCAGAGGCCGCGCATTTGGCGTAATGCCCGGTGCAATGGGTGAGAACGCAACATTCGGCGCTAAGCTGATCAGCGTCTTTCCAGACAACTTCGCGAAGGGAATACAGTCGCACCAGGGTCTCGTCATTCTCTTCGATCCCGGCACCGGCGCGCCCGTTTGCGTGGTCCATGCCGGCGAGATCACAGCCATCCGGACCGCAGCCGCGAGCGCGGTGGCTACCGACGCGTTGGCGCGCGATGACGCCCGTCGCATGGCGATTCTGGGCTATGGCGAACAGGCCGCGACTCACGCGCGGGCAATTGGGAAGGTGCGCGAGCTTGAATCCATCGTGGTTTGGGGGCGTTCGCGCGATCGCGCCCGCACCTTTGCTGAACGAACGCAAGCGGAACTTGGCATTCCGGTCTCGAGCGCGGCGGGCGTGAAGGAGGCAGTCGCGCAGGCTGATATTGTCTGTACGGTCACTGCCGCGGCCGAGCCAATCTTGAAGGGCGATTGGGTGCGGGCTGGCACGCACGTGAACGTCGTTGGCTCGGGCTTCGCTGGGCCGGCGGAGGTGGACAATGACCTGGTGGTCCGCTCGCGCTTCATTGCCGACAGCCGGGAGGGGGTTCTCAGCCAAGGCGCGGAATTTCTTAGGGCCAAGCAGGCCGGTTTAATCGATGACAGCCACATCGTCGCCGAGATTGGCCAGGTGTTAGCGGGCGAAATAGAGGGACGGCGCTCGCGAGAGGAGATCACCGTCTACAAGTCCCTTGGCCACGTCGTCCAGGATTTGGCGAGCGCGTGGGCGCTCTATTCTCAAGCCACTTAAACACTCAGCTTAAACACTCAACACGGGACACGGCGACCGCTGGATAATCCCGTGCGCGTTCGTCCGCAGCCGGCCCGGCGTCTCGTGCAGCGGGCCGCGGCCGAGTACGATCAGGTCGGCGCCTTCCTGCCGCGCTTCTTCGGTGATGGTGGCGACAATCTTGCCGACCGCGACGCGCAGCGGCAGATCCAGACCTGCGGATTTAAGTCCAGACTCGATTCGCGTGCGCGATTCCGTCCGCAAGGTCTCTTGCAGTGCCTGCTCGCTTTCTAGCGACAGCCAATCGCTGATGGGCCGCACCACATGGAATAGCTGTACGCTTGCGCCCACCTGCTGGCTGAAGTCCACCGCCCATTTGGCAAGAGCCAAGCTATTATCGCTCCCATCCAGGGCGCACAGAATCTTGCGCGGCGTCTCTTGCGCGTGCTGCTTTTCGGCGTGCGCCGCGGTCCACACCGGGCAATGCACATCGTGCAAAACCTTGGATGTCACCGAACCCACCAGAAGCGAACGAAACAAACCGTGCCCGTGGGTGGGGATCATGACCAGATCCACGCCGTTGTCGCGCGTGAATTGGGCGATCTTCACCGCCGGATCACCGACCGCTGTCAGCCGCGCCGGCGGCGACTCCAGCCCGTCGATTGCCAGCTTGTCCAAGTGCGCTTGCAGTGCGTTTTGGAGCGCCACTGGATCCGTCCCTACCGGCGGCGGAATCAGGCCCGGCGGCGAAACCCACGCTGGAGGCACCACGCTCAGCACCGTGACTTTGGCATGAAACCGGTTCGCCAGCGCGCGCACGAACGGGATGGCAGCCAAGCCTGCGGCCGAGAAATCGAGGGGGAAGAGGATGTGCCTGATGTTGGACATGACGTTGGGCGTGCGCCTCAATAATCTTACTGAATTTGGTCACTTGTGATACGATGGCTAGCCGCGATCACGAAAGGAGTGTCCCTTGTCAGGCCTCAAACAACCGGTGCTCGGAATCCTCGCCACAGTCCTCATCATGGCCATAGGACTGGGCTTCATATCGCTGTTCGACTATACGAGATTTTCGGGAGTGGTCAGTTGCTTCCTGATTTCCCTGATTCCCATGGAAATTGTCATGGGCGTGATATGGGGCATGAAGCAGCCTAGATTTGCCGCCGAACGTTCGCAGCCGGTCCGGGGCATTTTGTTCGCAGTGGTCGCGCTCGTTACGGGCGCAGTCATTTGGAACTTGCACCTTTACGGTGTTGGAGGCGGCATTACTCCGCCGACGCCGATGCTGACCATGCTTCTGATTACTTCGGTGGTGGTCACGTTCTGGCTCGCCATCATGTGGGGCGGCTGGCCATTTACCACGCTGATCAAGAATCCGATGGCCGCGGGATTAGCGGTGCTGGTGGCTTGCTACGTGGTCAATTACATCCTGTTTCGCATCTTCTTTAACTACGACTTCATGAAGGGCGCGCCGGTTTACGTGCCCGCGCAGGACCCCCAGGGTATGTTCAACGGCTGGAACGCCGTGGTGTTCTACGTGACGGCGATTGGCGTGATGTTCCTGTCGCTGTGCTTTGACCTGTGGCCCTTCACGAAATCGCCCAGCCTGATGAAGCAGCCGGTGCTCGGAATCGTCTGGACCATCGTCGCGCTGGTGATCGGCTACGCCGCGTTTTACATCGGCGTCGACGTGGTGAAGATGGACGTGGTGGCGTTCATGGTCACCGTTCCCATTCCGTTTATCTTCGGGACCATCGTCGTGTTGAACATGCTGCAAGGGTCGCTCTTCGTGAAATTCACGCAGCCGCTCAAAGGCATCTTGAACACCGTCGCGGCGGCGGTGATCGGCAGTGCGCTGGCGCTGATGTACCGGCAACTTGCAGGCACCGTGACTGGGAAGCTGGATGCGGGACCGCCGGGGTATCAATCCGAAATCTGGCTCGCTTCGGCGCTGCTGGCCGTGACGTTCCCATTCCTGGTGGCCTATGCAGACTTCTTCACGATGTGGCCTTTGCAGCGCGCCAAAGCCGCGCAGGCGATGGAAACCGCGGGCGGGCGCTGAGGCCTTTCATACGAATTGATATATTTGACACCATGCGTCTCGGAATCATTGCGGCTGCTATCGTCTGGGTGAGTTCTGTGTTCGGGCAGGCGCCACCGGCTACAGCACCCGGCCCGTCGCCGGCGCCATCTTACGCTCGTGCCGCGACGCTTCCCGCACGCATCGAAAAGTTCACGGCGCAGCCCGATGCCATTAACCCCGGCCAGTCCGTCACGCTGCAATGGGCCACCGAGAATCCAGCCAGTGTGAGTATTGATCCCACCGTCGGCAAAGTCCGGCCGCGCGGGACCAAGACGCTGTCACCCAGCGCGACCACCACCTACACGCTGACCGTTCACGGTCCCAAAGATCAGGTTGTCACTCAAATGGTCACTGTCACGGTGGCCGGCACGGTTGCGGCGAACCTGGCTCCGCCGTCGGGTACGGGTGCTTCTGCGAGCACCGAAATCCCGCGTATGCCAGACGGCAAACCGAATTTGACGGGGGTCTACAATTCTGCCTTCGGCCGCGATCCCTTCCAAGCGACACTCAAGCCCGGAGCGGAGAAGTATAAGGTCGTTCGCGGCCCCACCGACGCGGGCGTCTATTCCACTTGCATGCCCACCGGCGTGCCCCTCGCCTACTTTGTTCCGTATCAATGGGAGATCGTGCAAGGGCTTGATAAAGTCGTGATTCTCTACGAATACCTCCACATGTTCCGCGTTGTTTCCATCAACGGCACGCATCCGGCGGACCCCGATCCCACCTGGATGGGCGATTCCATCGGGCACTGGGAGGGCGACACGCTGGTAGTGGACTCGGTCGGATACAACGACCGCACCGAGTTGCCCGGGGCTTTTCGACATAGTGAGGCGCTGCACGTTGTCGAGCGTTTCCATCGGACCGATTTCGATCATCTGCAATGGGAGGCGACCATCGACGACTCAAACGTCTTCGCCAAACCCTGGACCATCACCCGCATGTTTCCCCTTCGCATGGACCTCGACAAAGTGGACGAATACGTCTGCGAAAACAACAAAGACTATAAAGATCTCTTTGGCAAGTAGGTGCTGTTCCCGATCCTTGAAGCGATCCATGTGATGGGCCTGGCTTTGTCTGTGGGCACCATCGTGATGGTGGATCTCTGGCTGCTCGGATGGCGCGAGCGACCAATCACGACATTGGCGCGCTGGACCTGGGTGGGATTCGCGTTGATGCTGATCACCGGCGCCGCATTGTTCTTTTCGAACTTGCCGCGTTACATTCATAATCCCGGATTTCTGGTCAAGATGGGCCTTCTCGCGCTCGCCTTACTGGCTCACTTCACCGTGCATCGCAAAGCCACTCGATTCGCCGCCGTCCTTTCGCTCACCTTGTGGTCGGCGGTCGTGATCAGCGCAAAAGCCATCGCCGATCTGGACGCCTAGCGCCATGTCCCTGCTGGCTCTTTGCCGCTGGATTCAGGCCACCCAATCGAGTACGCTGCTGCGCGAATCCACTTGGGGTTTCACAATCCTGGGCGCCTTGCACGTCCTCGGAATCGCGTGGTTCGGCGGCGCGGTGCTGCTTTCCTCGATGCCCTTGTGGAAGCGGATCGGACTGGCTTGGATGCTGCCGACCGGCGCACTGCTCTTCTGGCTTGAGCCGTTGAAGTGCTACAACAGCGTCTCGTTCCGCGTGAAGATGCTGTTGCTTCTGTTATTGATACCCGCGAAGTTTCTTCCCGCCAAATTCGCTGTCGCCGTCTCGCTGGCCTTGTGGGCCGCTGTGATTGTCGCCTCGCAGGGGATTGCCTTCTTTTGACAAATGTTTAAAGGTGCAGTAGTGTGATCTGGGAGGTCCCTTCGATGACGTCGCGCAGAGCATTTTTAACCGGACTCGGATTGGCGGGAGCTGCTGTGCCTTTGTTGGCGCACCACGGCACCGGAATGTATGACATGGGCCATCCGGCCACGATCACTGGCGTCGTCAAGCGCTTCGAATGGACCAATCCGCACGCCTACATTTATCTCGAAGTCAAAGACGAAAAAGGCAACCCAGTGGAATGGGCGGTGGAGATGATGGCGTTGAATCACTTAAAGTCGTACGGATGGTCGCGCAACACCGTCCAACCCGGCGACGTGATCAGCTGCACGGGAGGAGCCGCCAAGAGCGGAGCGCCCACCATGCTAAGCTCCATCATCAAGCTCGCGGACGGGCGCGAAATTAAGTCGTAATATCCCTTTGACTCTCCAGTAGACAAGGCATATAATCACCCCAACCCGTTGGTTGTCATCGGTCGATCCCACGTACGATTGATCGAAATCACGGGTGGGAGTCGAACTCATGGGAACCAAGATTGTTCGCGTGCTCAGTCTTCTTTCCGCCTGCTCAATAATGCTCTGGGGCCAGGCGATTTCCACTTCACAAATCAAAGGTACCGTCCAGGATGCCACCGGTTCCGCTGTGCCGGGCGCGGAAGTGAAGGCCACCCAAACCGCCACTGGAATCAGCCGTACCACCACTACCGGGGCCGACGGCAGTTATATCGTCCCTCAGTTGCCCATCGGGCCGTATCAACTCGAGGTCACTAAGGCTGGCTTTAGCAGGTACGTACAGACTGGCATCACGCTGCAGGTGGACAGCAATCCCACCATTGATGTGGCGCTCAGGGTTGGCGCAGTCAATGAACAAGTATTGGTGGAAGCCTCGGCGGCGATGGTGGAGACCGAGAACGCGGGCGTCGGCCAGGTGATCGACCAACAGCGCGTGGTCGATTTGCCCCTGAATGGCCGCCAGGTGACCGATCTGTTGTTTCTTACGGGCGGCACTAGTGAAGGCCGGGCGTTCCGCGGTTCGTATCCCACGCAGGCTTCGCCTTCGATCGCCGGCGGCATGGCCGGCTCGGTGTCCTACTGGCTGGATGGCGGCACGCACAACGACCCGCTCAGCAATCAGAATCTGCCGCTCCCGTTTCCAGACGCCTTGCAGGAATTTAAGGTGGAAACCAGCTCCCTGCCCGCTCAGTACGGTGTGCACCCGGCGGGTGCCGTTAACGCGATCACCAAATCGGGAGGTAACGCGTTCCACGGCGATTTGTTCGAATTTGTGCGGAACTACATCTTCGACGCCCGCACCACCGGCTACGCCGACGCCACCAATCCGCGTGACAATTTGAAGCGTAACCAGTTCGGCGGAACTATCGGAGGTCCGATCAAGAAGGACAAGCTGTTCTTCTTTTTCGGCTATCAGGACACCATCGAGCGATCCTCTTCACCGGCGACGATCACGAATATGCCGACGCCCAACATGCTGCAGGGAAACTTTAACGGATGCGGCACCTTGAACCCGGGCATAGGTTCGAACAACCAGGTGCCCTTGTCCATGCTCAGCCCAATCGCGCTGAAGATCGCGGCTACGTTGCCGTTGGCCACCAACGCCTCCTGCGGAACATACACCTATCTAAGCCCGACCAATTATGGCGAAAATCAAGGCATCACCAAAATCGATTATCACCTGAGCGACCGTAACACCTTCTTTGGCCGCTACTACATTACACACCTGACACAAGAGCCGGGCCCCGCCACCGCGAACTTCGTCCTTGCGTCTGTTCCTGGCGCATCGGATCAGGTGCAGAACCTTACGCTCGGCGATACCTTCCTCATCACTCCACGGACGGTGAACAGCTTCCGTGCTACCTTCAACCGCAGTTCCAATACCACCGTCAACAATTCGCTCTATAACTGGACGGATGTCGGAGTCGGAGATATTTACCAGCTGGATCCCGCGAAGTTCGGCAAAGGTTTGGGTGGTTTGAGTATCAATGGCGGGCCGTTCGGAACCGGCATCACTCCCTCCTGGCAACCCTACGACACGCTCGAGTTTTCCGACGACATTCACCTGAGCCGCGGCAAGCATCAAATTACACTCGGCGTGGATTACATCAACCTGAGGGCGTTCGCTACAAATTACCTCAATTCGAACGGAGTTTTTGCCTTCGACGGCAGCCAAACCGGCTATGCCACGGCCGACTTCCTACTGGGAAAGCCCGTCAGCTTTACCCAATCCGCCCCTTCTTACTCGGACCAGCGTCAGAACGTACTCGGCGTCTACGCGCAAGACGAATGGAAGGTGACACGCAGGTTCACAATCAATGCCGGCCTTCGCTGGGATCCTTTCTTTGCGCACACCAATCCCTACGGAGAGAACGTTAGCTTCTCGCTGTACAACTTTGAGCACGATATTTTCAGTAAGAAGTACCCCAACGCTCCCCCTGGATTCGTCTTTAGTGGCGATCAGAACGGACCCAGCGGCAACTCGTACATGAACAACAAGCTGAACAACTGGTCGCCGCGCGTTGGATTGGTATGGGACCCCAAGGGCGATGGCCGCATGACCATCCGCGCCGGCTTCGGAATCTTTTACGATTTCCCGAATTTCTCCTACGATCAATTCGGATTCGAGGAACCCTTCGGCGGGTCGGTGACCGTACCAGTCCCGAATTTCTCGAATCCCTGGGGTAGCTATCCGGGCGGCAACCCGTTCCCGAATCATGTTGGGGTAGGAGCCAACTCCACATATCAGCAATACCCGCTGGTGTTCGGCTACCCGCAGAATGCGAATCCCACCTCCATCTATCAGTACAACCTGACCATCCAGAAGGAACTCGGACAGAACTGGCTCCTCTCGGCGAGCTATGTGGGAAATCAACAGCGACACCTTTGGATCAACGAGGAAGTCAACCCCGGAATCTACAATCCCGCCGTTTGTCCGGCCTTCTACTGCTTTACACAAACTCTCAATCAGCGCCGCCTGTTCAATCAGTTGAATCCACAATATGCCCAATATTTCGGCGAGACCATTCTGCTGAACGAGGGGGGGACCGGTAACTATAACGGTCTGGTGCTGGGCGTGACCCATCGCTTCGCGATGCACTTTACGTCCAGTACCAACTTCACCTGGCAGCACTGCATTTCCGATAACTACACCACCGCTCTCGGCCTTTTCCTGGTGGAAGACGAAGAGCCGGCCAATATTCCCGGCGCCGTGCATGCGGATCGCGGCAACTGCCCGAACTCCGACACCCGGTTGGTGTTCAGCCAGACGCTGCTAGTGGATTCGCCCAAGTATTCCAATCGTGTTGTTCAAGCGATTGCGGGCGATTGGCGGCTGTCGATCTCGGCAATCGCGCAGAGCGGCTCTGATATCTCGGCGGCCATGATCATCGATTTCGAAGGCGATGGGGCCGGCTTCAACCAGCGTCCGCAGGTGAACGGCAATCCTTACTGCCATCCTCAAACGGTAAATTGCTGGCTCAACGCCTCGGAATTCGGCAATCCCTTCGCCGGATCGCCGGCTCCGGGAACTTTCGGCAATTTGGGGAACAACGCGTTGGTTGGGCCGGGATCGGTGATCCTCAACCTGGCCCTGATCAGGTCTTTCCCCATCCGGGAGCATCAGACGCTCGAGTTCCGCGCGGAAGCCTTTAATTTCCCGAATCTGGTGAACCTCTACCCACCCCAGACCACTGTAATTGCACCGAACTTCGGCCAGCCGACTCCCTCGTCCGGGTACTCCGTGGGCGCCGGACTGGGTGCCTTTGCGAGCACGATTTATGATCCTCGCATCTTGCAATTCGCGCTAAAATACATTTTCTGATGCGCGCAGTAATCGCCGTCCTGGCTTTTGCCGCTGGGGCGGCGTGGGGACAGTCCGACCAGCCGCTGGGACCCTCGGGCCAAATCCAGGCGCGCTTCGCGCCGGCGGCACGCATCAACAAGTTCGTCGCCGAGCCAAGTTCAATCCAACCCGGCCAGTCGTTCCTGTTGGTTTGGGCCACTGAAAATCCGGCAGGCATCACCATCACACCCGATATCGGCACGGTCACTGCTCGCGGCACGCGCAAAATTACTCCCAAAGCGACCACCACGTATACGATTACCGTGCATGGTCCAAAAGGTACTGTGGTCGCGAAGTCGATCACGGTGACAGTGGCTGGTACGGTCCCACTGACCGAATCCTCGACGGAAGCGAAGAAAGAGATTCCTCGCATGCCTGACGGCAAGCCCGATCTCTCCGGCGTCTACAACATGGCCCCTCGCGGCGGCGCCGACAGCACGCCCGAGCTGAAGCCTGGCGCGGAAAAATTCAAAGTGGTCCGTGGCCCCAAGGACGCCGGGCTCTACGCCGACTGCATGCCTACCGGTGTCCCTCAGACTTACTTTGTGCCCTATCAGTGGCAAATCGTGCAAAGCCGCGATAAGGTGGTGATCCTTCACGAGTATCTGCACCTGTTTCGCGTGATCCCGATCGACGGCTCGCCGCATCCGGTGGATCCCGATCCCACTTGGATGGGCGACTCCGTCGGCCACTGGGAGGGCGACACACTGGTGGTGGATACTATCGCGTTCAACGACAAGATCGAGTTGCCCGGCGGCTTCCGCCACACCGAAGCGCTGCACGTGGTGGAGCGATTCCATCGCGTCGACTTCGATCACCTGCAGTGGGACGCGACCATCGAGGATCCCAACGTGTTCGCCAAGCCCTGGACTATGAGCCGCGTCTTCCCGCTCCGCGGCGATCTGGAGAAGGTGGACGAATACGTCTGCGAGAACAATCGGGACTATAAAGATCTTTTTGGAAAGTAGTTCTTCAGTCCGGCCGGGAGCAATCGCAGGCTGAGGTCCGGCGGGCGCAGCAGATTTGTACAGATGCGTGCTCTTTGTGCTACGCTGCACACAAACCATGCCTGATTCTTTCGTCAAGAAGCCCCTCGACATGATCCAGGAGGAGTGTGACGAAGTTGGCGAGCACACGCTCAAGCGCGCCCTCGGCCCCACCAATCTGATCGCGCTCGGGATTGGGGCCATCATCGGCACCGGCATCTTCGTTCTCACTGGATCGGTGGCGGCTCTGAACTCCGGCCCGGCCGTCGTGCTGTCCTTCACATTTGCCGGAATCGCGTGTGCTTTCGCCGGCCTGTGTTACTCCGAATTCGCCTCGCTGATTCCCATCGCTGGGTCGGCTTATACCTACGGCTATGCCACACTGGGCGAACTCATTGCCTGGATCATCGGCTGGGACTTAATTCTCGAATACGCCTTCGGTGCCGCGACAGTCGCCTCCGGTTGGTCCGCGAATGTCGTGCAACTGCTGGCCCGGCTGGGCGTCACCCTGCCCCCACAATGGATCGCCACGCCCGGAACCCATCTTGCTTACTATCGCCAGATGTGGCAACCTGTCGCGTCCCTACCCGCGGGCGTGGACGCAACGACGCTTCCCAATGCCACGGCAGTCTTCAATGTAGTAGCGTTTCTGGTGATTGCATTGGTGACCACGATCCTGGTCATCGGTATTCAGGAATCGGCCACTATCAACAGTGTCATCGTGTTCGTCAAGGTTGGGACGGTGCTGGTTTTCATCGCCATCGCGGCCGCGTACGTGTTTCATCACTTCGCCCAGGCCAAGGTCAATTGGACGCCGTTCATTCCACCCAATACTGGCGCCACGGGCGACTTTGGATGGTCGGGCGTTTTGCGCGGCGCGGGCAAAATCTTTTTCGCATACATTGGCTTCGACGCCGTTTCCACCGCGGCGCAGGAAGCCAAGAATCCGCAGAAGGACATGCCGGTGGGCATTCTCGGATCGTTGACTCTATGCACCATCCTATATATCGTGACGGCCGGCCTGCTTACCGGCGTCATCAGTTACACGCGCTTGAACGTGGGTGCGCCCATAGCGCTGGGCATGGCCGAGACGGGCGTGCAGTGGGGGGAATTTCTGGTCTTGATCGGAACCATCATGGGCCTAAGTACCGTCATGCTGGTGATGCTGCTGGGTCAGTCCCGCGTATTCTTCTCGATGTCGCGCGACGGCCTCCTGCCGCACTGGGCGGGCGCCGTACACCCGCGCTTCCGGACTCCCTGGATCTCCTCCATCGTAGTCGGGGTCTTCGTAGCCTTTCTTCCGGCCCTTCTGCCCATTGGCGTTCTCAACGAAATGACCAGCATCGGAACGCTTCTGGCATTCGTGATCGTTTGCGCGGGTGTGTGGGTGCTGCGTGTCCGCCGCCCGGATTTGCACCGGCCCTTCAAGACGCCGCTGGTGCCCCTGGTGCCAATTCTAGGCATCGTCTCTTCTTTGATTCTGATGCTCTTCCTGCCGCTGTCCACCTGGATTCGGCTGATCGTCTGGCTGATTATTGGAATGGCGATCTACTTGAGCTATGGCCGCAAGCACAGCCGCGTGCAGCAATATGTCGTGGCGCACGCCAAGTTGCCGGCGGGCAAGCGGTAGGCGGTAATCTTAGCCTTTAGCGAAATACAACGCGGTGGCGCGTTCCAGTTCCGACTTGCTCATGAAGGGCGGGCGTCCTTCGTATTTCCCGATGGACGTCAGAATCGTGCAGATATCTCCCGGATAGCAGGCGCGCAACTCGGTGCGGCCTTCGCGCAAACACAACTTACGGAGATACTCGGCGCTGTCCGGCTCACAGGGAATGCTGAAGCCGGTGACCACGCGATGAAAAATCTGATCGAAAGCCTTGTCATCCACGGCGTCCACGAAGATCTTATTGTGAATACGGCGCAGGAACGCTTCGTCGGCAAGATCGCTGGGCTCGAGGTTGGTTGAGAACACCACCATCAGCTCGAAGGGGATTTGGAATTTCACGCCGTAGCGCAGCATCAGGTAATCCACGCGGCGATCCAACGGTACGATCCATCGGTTTAACAGGTCGCGCGGCGACATAAGCTGGCGGCCGAAGTCGTCAATAATGAAAATGCCGTTGTTGGCCTTCATCTGCAAGGGAGCGGCATAGATACCCGACGATTCGTCCAGCCGCAATTCCAGCATGCTGGGGATCAGCTCGCCGCCTACCACGATGCAGGGCCGGCGGCACAGCACCCAGCGCGGATCCACGTCCGGATCGTCGATGTCCAGCTTTTGGTGCACAACCGGGTCGTACAAACTGATCACCTGGTTGTCCACTTCCACTGCATACGGCATGAGCACGGCGTCTTGATAGACGCGCAGCATTCGTTCCGCCAGGCTGGTCTTTCCGTTTCCGGTGGGTCCGTAGACGAAGATGGAGTTTTGTGAAATCAGCGCTGGCCCGAGCTGATCGAGCAGAGAATCGCTGACCACCAGATCGGAAAACGCCGACCGCAGGATCTTGCGGTCAATGCGGACCTGTGCGGCCTGAGCCTTGGTGGCGCTATGGTAGTCCTTCAGCGACACCGGCGCGGCACCCGCATACTGGGAGATTTGGAACCGCTCGCCCGCTAGCATTTTACCGGCTTGCGATAACGTAAAGTTATAGTCGTTGCCGATCATGCCCTTCACTTCCACCAGTTGCAGCTGCCGCATGTGGGTGAAGACAATATTTAAGACCGGGACCGACAGCTTGAGCGTGGCGGCAAGGCTCTGCAGGTTGCTGAACCCTTCGAGCAATAGCCGGCGGACCACCAGGTCAAGCACCAGCGACTGCGAAATGCCTAAGTCTTCAAAGGTTTGCGGGATCGGCGGACTAAACGAGGTACGTGCCGGTGCGAGCGTGGCTGCCATGAAGGATATCGAGCCTCAGCTTACTCATCGGCCAAATCACCTGATTTGTTTACACGCCGGGGGCGCGCGGCACGTCAACCCTCTCGTGAAGCTCTGTAGGCGCGCAGTTTGGTGGGCATTGGCCTGTTCGGTCTTTGTCTGCTTGCAATTGGGAGCCGCCACGCAAGCCGAGCAGTTGTTCCACCAAGCCCTGAAGGCGGAGCACGACGGCGAAATCATCAAAGCTTATCTTCTTTACGCGCAGGCCGCCGCAGCCGACCCGACCAACATCGATTATTGGTCGCGAGCCCAGGCTTTGCGCCCCGCCGCCAGTCTGATAGAGCCCTCTCCGCCTAAGCTCGAAGAGTTCCCGAGCGACAAGATCGATCGAACGCTGTTTGGACACATTGGCGCGGCGGACCTGGAAGCCGCCCGCAAACCCCTGCCGCCGCCCCAGCTCACGGCCGAGCCTGGCCGCCGCGATTATGACCTGCAGGGCGAATCCCAGGCACTTTGGGAGCAGGTGGCCGCGACGCTGCATTTGAAAGTGCTGTTCGACCCCGACTACAAATCCACGCGGGCGTTCCATTTTCAACTGACCGGCGCCGATTACCGCGACGCTCTGAACGCGCTTCAGGCCTCGACCAACTCCTTCCTGGTTCCCATCAGCCAGCGCCTGATCTTCATCGCCAATGACACCACCCAGAAGCGCACCGAGTTCGAGCCCACGGCGGCGATTGCGATACCGTTCCCGGAAGCCAGCAGCGTCCAGGAGCTGCAGGAGATCGCCACCGGCATTCGCGGCGCGCTGGATGCACAGAAGCTGGTGGTAGACACCACTCAGCATTTGATTCTGGTGCGCGACAGGGTCAGCAAGGTTCGACTGGCTCAGAAGCTATTGCAAGATTTGCTGCGTCCGCGCGCGGAAGTGTCCATCGAGGTTGAAATCCTGACCACGGATGTTTCGTCGACGCTGAACTACGGATTATCCCTGCCGACCTCGTTTCCCATCGCGAGCTTCCTGAGCAGGGCCAATCTGACTAACTACATTCCCTCGGGCTTTTCGACATTCCTGGCATTCGGAGGCGGCGCCAGCTTGCTGGGCGTGGCCATTACCAACGCGCAGCTTTTCGCGAGCGTAACCAATTCGCATAGCGAGAGCATCTTCAGAGGGCAAGTTGTCGCCGTGGATGGTCTGCCATCGAGTTTGCACGTCGGCGAGAAGTACCCCATCATAACCAGCGGTTATTTCGGAAATACGTCGGGAAGCGGGACCGTGTACACGCCGCCGCCAACCATCAATTTCGAAGACCTGGGGCTGCTGATCAAGGTGACGCCGCACGTCACCGGGGCAAACGAGGTTTCTCTCGATCTCGACGCCGAGTTCAAGCAGCTGGGCGCTCTCACCTCCAACGGCATTCCGGCGGTTCTGAACACACAATATCAATCCAAGGTGGACGTCATGGGCGGCGAATGGGCCGTGCTGGCGGGCCTGATGTCGGCGCAGGAAGCGAAGTCCATCACTGGGCTCCCGCTCATCAGCCACATTCCGTTTCTGCGGAACAACACCATCACCAAGGATCAGGGCTCGACGCTGATCGTGCTGAAGCCGCACGTGACCATCCCGCCGCCATCGGAAAATATGGCCTGGAGGGTGTGGACGGGAAGCGAGACGCGCCTCCCTCCCGAGTTGTAGCCGGGGCCGGCGGTCCGTCCAACCTTATGTCGAAAATGCGTGACGAGATCCGCGAGCAGCCGGCCGTCCTCGAACGGACACTCCAGGCCAATCGCGGACCGATCGAGGAATTGCGTGCAGTACTGCAGCGCGATCCCCCCGGTTCATCATGTTGACCGCGCGCGGCACCTCCGACAACGCCGCGCAATTCGGCCGCTATTTGCTCGAAATCACCACCGGTATTCCGGTGACGATGGCGGCTCCATCCATCTTCACGCTATATCGGGCGCGGTTTAACTTCAAGGACGTATTGGCGATCGCGATTTCGCAATCTGGCGAATCCACCGACACGAATCTGGTGCTGGAACGGGCCCGCGATCAAGGCGCCCGCACCATCGGGATCACCAATGATAGCGCCAGCGCGCTGGCGCGCCTCGCCGAACATGTGTTTCTGGTGCATGCCGGACGCGAGCAGGCGGTGGCGGCCACCAAGACATATACAGGTCAATTGCTGCTGCTCTATCTGCTGGCCTACGCGCTGGGAGCAAGCATCGAGCTGGACGACCTGGCGCGCTTGCCCGAATGGACTGCGAGATCGCTCACTCTGGAACTCGACATCGCACGCCGCGCCGAGCGTTATCGCTTCATGGAGCATGCCGTCGTGCTCGGCCGCGGCCTGAACTACTCGAATGCGTTCGAATTCGCACTGAAACTGATGGAGACGTGCTACGTCGTGGCTGAGCGATTCTCGAGCGCCGACCTGCTGCACGGCCCCATCGCGATGCTGGAAGCGTCCTTCCCGGCGTTCCTCTTCGCGCCGGCAGGAGTCACTTGGCCGGGCACGCGCGAGATGATCGACAAGCTCACCGAGCTGCAGGCCGAAACCTTGATCGTTACCGACACCAACAACGTGGAAGCGGCTCGCGACCGCCGGGCAATCGTGCTGCCGGTGGCGCTGGACGAACTGTTCACGCCTATCCCGTACATCGTTCCCGCGCAATTGTTTGCGGAGTCGCTGGCTGAGGAGAAAGGACTGAACCCGGATCAGCCGCGCGCCGTGAGCAAAATAACACGGACGATGTAAGATTGCGCTGCGGTCTTCGCCGGGTTACTGTGTGGTATGGGCGAGCTGAAGAAAGAAGACACCATTCAATCGGCTCCTATCCTCGATGAGGAAGACGAGGCAACCCTGGCAGCCATCGACCGGGGCATCCAATCCGCGGACGAGGGTCGCGTTGTGCCCCTGGAAGAAGTCCGCCAGCGAATGCACCGGTGGTTTACAAAATCCTCTTCGCCGAAGACGCGCTGAGTGACCTAGAAGTCGTTCTCGACTACATCAGCGTGGATAATCCCGCCGCCGCCCAGCAGTTCGGCAAAGCTCTTCTCAATCATGTCGAGCTGCTCCAAAGCCTGCCTCGTATTGGGGTCCCGGTCCCCAGGAGACCTGGCATTCGCAAGATTCTTCATTCTCCCGTACGCGTCTATTACCGGCTGCACGAAGACCGGAGGTTGATAGAGGTCTTGCATTTCTGGCACACGGCCAGACGAGACCCGATCCTCTAGCGTGGGCGCTGTCAAAAATTCTATTCAGCCACAGATGAACTTAGATGCACACAGATAAGCATTTCGTTCTTAATCCGTGTTTATCTGTGTTGATCTGTGGCTAACTATCGGACCACGCCGGCCAGCGGACTGCTCGCGCTGGCGTAGAGCTTTTTCGGCATGCGCCCCGCCTGATATGCCAAGCGCCCGGCCTGCACCGCCAGCTTCATGGCTTCCGCCATCTTCTCGGAATCCTCCGCCTCGGCGATGGCCGTGTTCATCAATACGCCTTCGAAACCGAGCTCCATCGCGATGGCGGCGTCCGACGCCGTTCCAACGCCCGCGTCCACGATCAGAGGCACTTCGTTGATGGTCTCGCGAAGAATCCGCAGATTGGTGGTGTTCTGAATGCCGAGCCCCGAACCGATGGGCGCACCCAGGGGCATGACGGCCGCGGCGCCCGCCTCGATCAGCTTGCGCGCATTCACCAGATCGTCGTTGGTGTAGGGCAGTACGACGAAACCCTCGCGAGCCAGGACGCGAGTAGCTTCCACCAAGCCCTGATTATCGGGGAACAGCGTTTTCTGGTCGCCGATCACTTCCAGCTTCACCCAATTCGAAAGCCCCACCTCGCGCCCCAGCCGCGCCGTCCGAATGGCTTCGTCGGCGTTGTAGCAGCCGGCCGTGTTCGGAAGGATGAACATTTTCGTGCGGTCGATGTAATCGATCAGCGACTCTTTGGACTGATCGGTCAGGTTCACGCGCCGCACCGCTACCGTCACCACCTCGGCGCCGGATGCCGCATGGCAGCGCGCCATTTCCTGGAAGCTGCGGTATTTGCCGGTACCGACGAACAGCCGCGAATGAAACTCACGATCCGCTATGCGAAGTACGTCCGCCATGCTGCTCTCATTCTATCGCACGGCTCGCGCCGCGCTATTTACCAACCAGATGCTCCGGCCGGTTGTTCTCGCAGACGTACTCCATTATTTCCTCCTGCGGTGTCAGGTGGAGTTTCACATTGGTGTGGAACGGCTTCACAAAGGTCCCTGGATCCTCGAAAGTCAGCGCCAAATCCATATGGCCAAAATCCACGCGCCTGTAGCGCTCCGTCATATGCAGCATCTCGGTGTGGGGAATGGGGCCTCCGCCGATGCCTCCCAGCCAGCTCCGGTCGTTAAAACCAACCGTGTCCACAACCAGCACGTCCCCCTCCCATTTGCCGAGCGAATGCCCCATCCACGCTGGATCCCAATTCGACGGGTGACCGCGTCCATCGAGAAAAACCTGACGAAAGCCGGGATTATCTTCGAATAGGATCACTAGCAGCGAACCGGTCTGCACAAACTTGGTGATGAAGGGCGAAGCAGCCCCAGGCACCGGAGGTGGACCCGGAAGGCAGTGATTATGAGGAGCGTCTTTTCCGTAGTTCTCCGATCGCTCCCTGATGAGCGCCGCAGCCCAAGGCATTAGGTCGGGCGTTTCGGGGTATGGATCGTCGACTTCCACCCAAACACCCGATAGGTCGGGCTTTCCCGCAGCAGTGTGCGGCACCGGTTGTGGCGGAATTCTTGCTCTCTTCCGCATCACATTCGCGAGCCGGTTTGGATCGTCTCCCAGTGTGGTCCCGTTGAGCGTCTCTACGAGCTTTATATTCAGTTGTGCGGCTTTGCCAGCCTCGAGCGAGATCTCCTGTGCGATCCGTTGATACGCGCAGCACGGCATCACGATCGAGAACTGGTAGGTTCCGGAAACCAATCCGGCCAGCGTATAGCGACCGTCGGATTTACTGGTGGTTCGCGCGAGCGCGCCAGTGGCCTTGTTCTTTAGCTGGATGGGTGCTTCGGCCACGGTGGCGCCGTTCGGATCTGAAACCGTGCCGGTCAGCGAGGCGCGTTCGTTCTGCGCGGATAAAGGCGCGAGAAGCGCCAGCAAATAGAGGCGCGAGTGTTAGCCGGTACATCTGCTCCTGCAATCAAGTCAGTGGGGTAATTGTATCAGCCTATCACCCCTGGTTCTAGGGCCTTCGGCGCCTTCGCGTAGGTAGAACGCCGTCGCGTAAGTAAGCGCTTGCTGCCTAGTTGCAAGGTCGGCCGGGGTCGATACAATCGCTTGCGGCAGTAACTGCACGGGAGCAATCGTTTGTACCTGGCTGAACTCTTTCGCGCCAATCCGCTGATGGCGCTTGCTTTACTGATCTGCCTCGCCACCATACTGTGGTGCATCCTGCTGATCCGGCGACAGCGCGGCAGCGTGGACAAGGTCCTCACGGGCCTGCTCGGCCTCATAGCGATTTACGAATCGCTCCGGATCCTGAAGGACTCCGGCTTCGCCATGTTCGCGCACTTCCACATGGTGGAAGGCTGGGTGGATTTCATCAGCGCGTGTCTATATTTGCTGGCTGCTTTGATTCTAAAAGCGTCTAGCATTGACCGCGCGGCAACAAAGGTTCATCTGCGTCTGATGGAAGCGGGCGAACAGCCAAGGGATCAGGCCAACGTCGCGATCGCTTCGGTAGCGGAACTGCGCAACCCTCTGGTGGACGCTTCGCCGCTTGCCATGTTCGCGATCGACCTGCAGGGCTCGGTCACCTACTGCAACCCGGCCGCGGAAATGCTCACTGGCTGGACGCGCAGCGAACTGGTGGGACATCGCCTTCCGTTCGATGCCCGCGGACCCATCCAAGGCAAGAACGGCCATCCGATCGAATGCGCCGTTTGGACTGCGCCCATTCGCACACCGAACGGTCCGCTTCGTGGCAAGGTGATCATCGCCGCGGGGAGCACCGCGCTGCGCGACGCCGGCTTAATGTGGTCTGCAACACCCGCGACTCCAGCGATCGCGCTGCGCCGCTAACAAAATCCCGCGCTTATCAAACACGAGTGAACGCTTCCAGATTGACAGAAATGGAGTCTCATTTTGCTAAGATACCTATGGCAGAAAATCATGATGAAGGAGGAGGATGAGTAAGGAAGATAGCATTGAAGTTACTGGAACTGTAGTTGAAAAATTTCCGAGCGGTTTGTTTAGTGTGCAGCTAGATCAGGACCGCACAGTGTTGGCGCATTTGGCCGGCAAGCTGCGCCGCAATCGTATCCGCGTGTTGGCCGGCGATCGAGTCACCCTGGAGCTTTCTCCCTACGATTTAACGAAGGGACGAATCACCTACCGGCACAAGTAGCCGCCTCCACTCCCAGCCCTTCGGGCTAAGTTCTTTGATGCACAAGATCCTGTTGATCTTCGGTACCCGGCCGGAGGCGATTAAGCTCTGCCCGGTGATTCGCGGCCTGCGCGACCATCCCAACAAATTCGATGTCAAGGTATGCGTCACCGCGCAGCATCGCGAGATGCTGGACCAGGTGCTGCAGGCGTTCGAAGTAAAGCCCGATCACGACCTAGACCTGATGCTGCCGGGCCAGACTCTTTTTCAATCCACTTCGCGGATTCTGGCTGGGTTGGACCCGGTTCTGCGCGAAGAAAAGCCCGCGATGGTGATTGTGCAAGGCGACACCACCACTACGTTGTGCGGAGCGCTGGCGGCGTTCTATTCGGGCGTTCCCGTAGCTCATGTGGAAGCGGGCCTCCGCACGCACGACATGCGGCAGCCGTTTCCCGAAGAGATGAACCGGGTGTTGGCGTCGCGTCTCACGGCTTTGCATTTCGCCGCTACAGATATGGCAGCCCAAAACCTGCGCGATGAAGGCGTCGCGGCCAATTCGATTCACGTCACTGGGAATACCGGAATCGACGCCGTGCTGTTCGTGCGCGAGGCTTTGGAACGAGGAACGCTGCGCGGCAACGAGTGGCCCGAGTTAGACGCTTCAAAGAAGCTCATCGTAGTCACCGCGCATCGCCGGGAAAGTTTTGGCGACGGATTTGCCCGCATCTGCCGCGCCCTGGCTAAGATCGCCGATCGCGGCGACGTGCAATTGGTGTATCCGGTGCATCCAAATCCAAATGTGCAGGACCCCGTGCAACGGTATCTGGCTGGTCACGCTAACGTGAAGCTAATCGCCCCGCTGAGCTACGTGCCGTTCGTCGACTTGATGCGCCGCGCGTACCTGTTGATTACCGATTCGGGCGGGATTCAAGAAGAAGGGCCGTCGCTTGGAAAGCCCATCCTGGTACTTGCGCGAGAAGACCGAGCGGCCCGAAGCCGTGCACGGCGGGCACCGTTAAGCTGGTTGGAACGGATGAAGATCGCATTCTCCGCGAGGCCGCGATTTTGCTGGATGATCGTGCGGCATATGATCGGATGTCACGCGTTCACAACCCTTACGGGGATGGACGGGCAAGCGCTCGCATTGCGGGTCTAATTCATTCATTCCTCACCGCAAACTCTTAAGCGAAAAGCTCTCGAAAACGCCGATTTGCGGCGGCAAGAACGGCTCATTCAGCAATCTCGGCTCCATAATAGTGCGAAGGATTACTTTATTCCTATGCGCTACACTGCAAGCCGATCGCGGATCCGAGCGGACAGCAATTATACAAGCGAGATAGGGACGGCATTGGCGCGGAGATTGGTGGGGCAGCCGGCGGCCATTGCTGCCGTAGTGCCGTTCGTGGAAATGTACCGGGCCCGGCTGACACCCGAGGGGCAGCCAGCGGGAGTCTTTTTGCTGCTCGGTCCTACCGGGACGGGGAAAACGAAGACTGTGGAAGCGCTGGCCGATGTGCTGCACGGCAGTCCTAAGAAGCTACTCAAGGTGGACTGCGGCGAGTACCAGATGGAGCACGAAGTGGCGAAGCTATTGGGCGCTCCTCCGGGATATTTGGGACATCGGGAGACGCAGCCTTTATTGACGCAGCAAAAGCTGAGCGCCGCCTCGAGCGAGTCCTGCGATCTTGCGATCGTGCTGTTCGATGAAATCGAGAAAGCGGCTCCCACGCTGGTGCGGCTTTTGTTGGGGGTCTTGGACAAAGGCACTCTGCGGCTGGGCGACAGTACGCTGGTGAACTTCGAGAAAAGCATGATTTTCCTCACCAGCAATCTGGGCGCCCGCGCCATGAGCCACGAACTGCGGCCCGAGTTTGGCTTTGAGACGGTCCTGGCTCGATCGGACGCGAATCGAGACGGCAAGCTGGGTCGCATAGGCATGGCGGCGGTGCGCAAAAGTTTCTCCCCCGAATTTATCAATCGGATCGACGTCGTGGTTACTTACCAGCCCCTCAATTCCGAAGCGCTGCGGGCGATCCTCAACCAGCAGATTGAGGACTTGCAGGCGCACATTGACCGGCGGCTCGGAGAGCAGGCGTTTCGCATCGAAGTGCCGGCGCGGTCGCGCAAGTTCCTGCTGGATCGCGGAGCAAGTCCTGAGTATGGGGCGCGAGAGCTGAAGCGCACCGTGCAACGCTACCTCATCCAGCCCCTGGCCGTGATGATCGCCGGCGGCGAGATTCAGGTTGGAGTGCATGAACGCGCGGTTGGGGCTCACGTGCGCGCGGATTTGGCGCCGTGCAAAGGAAAATTGATACTCCGCAATCTGGCGCAGCGCGCGCTGGTCCCGGCCTGCTGAGCGGCACCTATACGATAAACTGAGAGCAGAAGGCGATGCATCGTCACCGGATCGCGGCGTTTCTCAGCGGCTGCCTGATTGTCGGCAGTCTGTTCATGATTTTCGTCGCGACGCAAAACTTCCAGACCGTGGATCGAGTTTTGGCAGCGCCGCCATCACAAGCCGCGCAAATGTTTCAAACGCTGGGCCCGGACAATTCGCGGCTCTTGCTGCGTTACCTGGCCGGCGAAGAGAACCGGCTCTTCTTCGTCACTTGGGAGTTGCTGCAGATCGCCCTGGGCATCGCGCTGACGGCGATCCTGCTGTTCGCCATCCGCAGCGGGCTACTAGCGGGCTTGGCCGGTGGGATGGTGATCATCGCGCTGTTCCAGCATTTCCGCGTGACACCGGATATGATTTCACTCGGCAGATTGATCGACTTCGGAGCCGGCGCCGGATCGGCCGCTTACAGCCAGTTCTGGCGGCTGCACGGGCTGTATGGAGCGCTCGAAGTTGTGAAGCTGGTGTTGACGATCGTGGTCGCGGGCTTTTTGCTTTTTGGCCGCCGCCGCAAGCCTGCCGAGCCGATCGAAGTGACTCCGGTAGAGCCGGTATTCGCGGCTGATGGACCCGAAGCCGTGAGTTAGGTGAGTACGCCGCGTGAGCGCAGCGCTTCATCGATAATCGCGATCAGGTCCTCTCGGGTGAGCTGCGGCTTCTCTCGGACCGCTTCCACATCTTCGGCCACCACCGGTCGGCCAGGCTCCATGCGGGCGTGGGATTTCACCCCATAGCGCTCGCGCGAATCGAACAACTTTGCCACTTCGTGTCTGGGCAATACCTGGGGACCGCCCAGCAGCTCGGCAACGAGAGTGACTCGCGCGAAATGCTCCACGGTTTCCATCTTGAAAAATGCCTTGTACAAGTCCTCGCCGTAGCACACCGAACCGTGATTGCCCAGCAGGATGGCGTCATACTTCGGGATGAGCGGCAGCATGCCGGCGGTGAGAGCGGGAGTGCCTGGCAAGCCGTATTCGGCGAGCGGCACGCATCCCAGGCTGACGACGACTTCGGGCAGCAGCGCCATGGTCAGCGGCCTCCCGGCGACGGCGAATCCGGTTGCCACCGGTGGATGGGCGTGCACCACGGCCTCGACGTCGGGCCGCATTTCGTAGATGGTGAGATGCATCGCGATCTCGGTGGTCCGCTCGCGCGCGCCGTCGATCTTGTTGCCTTTGAGGTCGCAAACGATGACGTCGGCGGGAGTCATCATGCCCTTGCTGACGCCGGTGCAGGTGCACAGAATGCGGCGATCATCCAAGCGCACGCTAATGTTGCCGTCGTTGGCCGCGACCCATCCTTTCTGATAGATCAGCTTGCCGACGTCGAGGATGTCTTGGCGATGTTGCTGCTCGGTCTTGGCCATCCCAAACTCAATTGTAGCAATCGAGTCCGCGCGAGAATGGCGACGCCTTAATCGCGCGGCGAGACGGCCTCAGAAGACCGCACTGTACAATGGGTGCGTGGACAACCGGAGGATGTGCCCGAACTGCCGGGCATTTGTGACAACCAGCGACAAGGTATGCCCGTATTGCCAGGCTCCCATGGGTCCCCGCGCGGTGGAGCGGCGCAATCCGGGCGAGATTTTGGGCGGCCTCATACCGCACGCGCGTTTCACTACCATCATGATCCTGCTCATCAATACCGCATTGTTCATCGCACAATATTTCGACCCGGTGGTCAACCAGGCCGGACAGAGCGTTCCGGCCGTGCTGATGGAAGGCCAATGGTGGCGGCTGATCACCGCGGGCTTTCTGCACAGCGGTATTTTGCACATTCTGATGAACTCGTGGGTGCTGTTCGATCTGGGCGCGGAAGTGGAAACTTTGTACGGCACCAGCCGCCTGATTGTGTTCTATTTCGTCTCCACCATCACCGGATTCTTCGCCAGTTCCCACCTCGGCGCCCATTTCTCGGTGGGATCTTCAGCCGGGATTTTCGGACTGATCGGTGCGATGCTGGCGTTCGGCTTCACGGATCGCTCGTCGCTCGGGATGCAGGTGAAGTCACTTTATATGCGATGGGTGATTTACGGCTTGGTCTTGAGCTTCATCCCGGGCGTGGATTTCTGGGCCCATGTAGGCGGATTTTCAGGCGGGTTCATCGCCGGATGGCTGGCCAGCACGCCGCGAGCGCGCCTGATGTGGAAAGAGCCGCTGCTCAAAGCTCTGGCGGGCGTCTCGATTGCGGTAACGGCCATGGCGTTCGGGCTGATGTTCATCGCGATTGCACGGGCGACGTAATCAGGACCGCTTGTTGACACGCGCGCGGCTCGGAATCGTTCCCGCACACTTCGTCCCACAAGCGGACACAGCTGTGCCGCCGCAGCCCGTCGAATCTACCATTAAGCCTTCTGTTTCAGTAAGATGGACTTTGGTGGGCAATTTGCCCATTGCCACAAGGAGAAATCACCATGGATGTCCCACGCGGTAAAGAAGTCGCTCGCCGGAAATTGATTCGCAGGATCGTTATTATTGCACTCATCGTCGCAGCGGTGCCGCTGATCACCTTGGGGCTTTCGCGCTTGAAACCCGCGGCCCCGTCGGTGGATGGCGCTACAGTGTGGCGCGACACCGTGAAGCGCGGCCCGATGGTCCGCGATGTACGCGGCCTGGGCACACTGGTGGTGGAGCAATACATGTGGATTCCGGCGGCTTTCGATAGCCGCGTGGACAAGATCAATTTTCTGCCGGGCGCCACGCTGCATGCCAACGATGTCCTCATGGTGCTGAGCAATCCGGACATGGAGCTGGCCGCGACGGATTTGGAGTGGCAGATCAAGGCGGCCCAGGCCAATTTAGACAACCTGCACGTGACGCTGGAGACACAGCAGCTCGCGCAGAAGGCAACCACCGAACAGGTCAAGTCGGACATGGAACAGGCCGGGCTCCAGGCCGATCGTGATTCGCAGTTGACCAAGCTGGGGTTGAAGTCGGATCTCGACACCAAGCTTTCCGTCGCGAAATACCAGGAGCTCAAGGGCCGCTACGCGCTTTCGAAAGAGCAGTTGGACATCAGCGACAAATCGATCCAGGCGCAGGTGGAGGCGCAGAAGGTGCAGATTGAGAAGCTGCAGGCGGCCTACAATCTGAAAAAACAGCAGGTGGAGCAGTTGACCATTCGTTCGGGAACCGACGGGACTCTGACGCAGCTCGGCGCGACCGCCACGCCGCTCGAAGTGGGAATGCGGGTTTCAACCGGCACCATCCTGGCGAAGATCGCGCAGCCCAATAAATTGAAGGCGACCCTCAAGATTCCCGAAACGCAGGTGAAGGACGTCGCCATCGGGCAGTCCGCGTCCATCGACACGCGCAATGGCATCATTCCCGGACACGTCTCTCGCATCGATCCGGCGGCGGTCAACGGAACCGTGGATGTGGACGTCACTCTAGAGGGCGCATTGCCGCCCGGAGCGCGGCCGGATTTGAGCGTGGATGGCACCATCACGCTGGAGCGGCTCGCCGATGTGATGTACGTCGGGCGTCCAGTTATTGGCCAGGCCTTCGCCAAGATCAGCTTGTTCAAGGTGGACCCGGATGGTAAAGAGGCGACGAGGGTGCCGGTGTCCCTGGGGCGCGCCTCGGTGAACAACATTGAAGTGGTGGATGGATTGAAGGTTGGCGATCAAGTGATCTTGTCGGACATGTCGGCGCAGGACGCGTATAACCGGATTCGCTTGAATTGATGTGTGTAAGGGGCTGCAAGAGGAGAGTACATGGCGATTGACGAAACAGCTTTGATCAGCATGGATGGCGTGACGAAGGTCTTCCAGACCGACGAGGTGGAAACGCACGCCCTTGCCGGCATCCATCTGCACATCAAGAAGGGCGAATATCTTGCGATCGCAGGACCATCGGGCTGCGGCAAGTCGACACTGCTCGCGATCCTGGGCCTGCTGGATTCTCCGTCCGATGGCACCTACGTGCTGAACTCGAAGCCTGTGCAGAGTCTCAAGCTGAGCGAGCGGGCGCGCATCCGCAATCGGGAAATCGGATTCATCTTCCAGGCCTTCAACCTGATCGGCGATCTTACCGTGTATGAGAACGTGGAGCTGCCGCTGACCTATCGCGGGATGCCGTCGGCCGAGCGCAAGAAGCGCGTGCACGACGCTCTGGAGCGCGTGGGCATGTCCCATCGCATCAAGCACTATCCGTCGCAGCTCTCTGGAGGTCAGCAACAGCGCGTGGCGGTGGCGCGCGCGCTGGGTGGCGACCCGTCCATCCTGCTGGCGGATGAGCCGACCGGAAACTTGGATTCTGTCAATGGCGAGGCCGTAATGGAATTGCTGCGCGAGCTGCATCGCGGCGGCGCGACCATATGCATGGTGACGCACGATCCCCGCTATGCGCTCTACGCGGACCGCTCCATCCGGCTCTTTGACGGGAGAATCGTGGAAGAAGAACACGCGGGAGTTGCGTAATGTTTGGACGAAATGTCGATTTTACCGCTGTGCTGTTTATCACCCTGATGATGCTTGGCCTGGGCTGGGTACGTTCGTTGCACTGGACCGAAGCGTATAGATTCGATTCGCATCGAAAACGCCATCCGGGTTGAGCGCTGCCCTTTGACGCGCGACATCCTCTCCAGCCTGACCACCTTCCTGCATCGCTAGCCGCACGCAAGAGTTCGTGCGCCACGGAGTGTTTGCGCCACGCATAATATAAGGTACCCGTATGAGTTCACCAGTGATCGTTTTGCGCAACGTCGAGAAATACTTCGAACACGGTCCCACCAAGACCTTCGTGTTGCGCCGCATCAATGCGGAAGTGCAGGAAGGCGAATTCATTTCCATCATGGGACCTTCGGGCGCGGGCAAGTCGACGCTGCTGCACCTGCTCGGCATGCACGACAGCGCTTGGACTGGTGAGTATTACCTGGCGGACCACGCTATCCACAAGCTGGCGAAGAAAGATCGCATGGAGCTGTACAAGAAATATTTCGGCTTCGTGTTTCAGAGTTATCATCTGCTGGATTCGCTCACCGTGTACGAGAATCTCGACATTCCGCTCTCGTATCGCAACATCAAGAAGGGGGAGCGCGACAGCATCGTGTGCGACGTGCTGGACCGCTTTCAGATCGTCGGTAAGAAGGACCTGTATCCAAATCAGCTTTCCGGCGGACAGCAGCAGCTGGTGGCCATCGCGCGCGCCATCGTGGCCAGTCCGAAGATCATTCTTGCCGACGAGCCCACCGGCAACCTGCATTCCAGCCAGGGCAAGGAAATCATGGAGCTCTTCAAGAAATTGAACGAGGCCGGAACAACCATCATTCAAGTCACGCACAACGAAAAGAATGCAGAATACGGCAATCGCATCATCAATATCGCCGATGGCTGGATCGAGAACGAACCGCACGCGTAGCGCAGCGGTCCCCTCGTGGAGCGTAGCATGACAGATTGGCAAGGCGCGGGAGCGCCGCGGATTCTGATCGCCGACGATCAAACCGATGTGCTGGAGGCGCTGCGCCTGTTGCTGAAAGGCGAGGGCTACCAGATCGAAGCCGTCACTTCCCCGCCGGCCGTCGTCACCGCGCTCGAGACCCGCGATTTCGATGTGGTGATCATGGACCTGAACTACACGCGCGACACCACCTCGGGGCAAGAGGGACTCGATCTGCTTTCGCGGATTCGGGCCATCGATACAGTGCTGCCCGTGATCGTGATGACCGCCTGGGGCACGGTGGGCCTGGCAGTGGAAGCCATGCGAGGCGGCGCGCGCGATTTCGTGCAGAAGCCCTGGGACAACGACCGGCTGCTGACCATCGTCAGAACCCAAATCGATTTGAGCAACGCCATCCGCCGTGGATTGCGGCTGGAAGCTGAGAACCGCTTGCTGCGCGCCGAAGGCGTTCCAGCGCTGATCGCCGACTCGCCCGCTATGCAGCCAGTGCTCCAGATGATTTCGCGCGTGGGACCGTCGGACGCGAACGTACTGATCACGGGCGAGCCCGGCACGGGTAAGGAAGTGGTTGCCAAGACCCTGTTCGCCATCTCGTCCCGCAGCGCCAAGCCGATGGTCACGGTGAACGCGGGCGGCCTGGCCGAGGGAGTCTTCGAAAGCGAATTGTTTGGACACGTGAAAGGCGCGTTCACGGACGCCAAAGCCGATCGCGTGGGCCGCTTCGAGCTGGCTGATGGCGGTACTCTGTTTCTGGATGAGATCGCCAACGTTCCGCTGAATTTGCAAGCGAAAATGCTGCGCGTTTTGGAAGTCGGCGAGATGGAGCGCGTGGGATCCTCGAGGACCAAGAGGGTTGACGTGCGCGTGATCTCGGCCACCAACGCGCATCTCGACGAAGAGGTGCAAGCCGGCCGTTTTCGCCAGGATTTGTTGTTCCGGCTGAATACCATCGAGATTCATCTGCCGCCGCTGCGCGAGCGCCGCGAAGACATCCCGCTTCTGGGTGAGCATTTTTTGGCCACGCACGCGCAACGCTATCGCAAACGCATCGGAGGCTTCGACCGCGCGGCGCTGCAGTTGATGCTGGAACATCCCTGGCAAGGCAACGTGCGCGAGTTAAATCACGTGATCGAGCGCGCCGTGCTTATGGCGCAGGACAGCCAAATCAAGCCGGTGGATCTGGCGCTGCGTTCCGGACGCGAAGGCAGCCCGCGCATGGAAGACATGAGCATCGAGGAAGTAGAGGCCTTCCTCATCAAAAAGGCGCTGGCGCGTCACAATGGGAACGTGAGCCACGCCGCCAATGCTTTGGGCCTGAGCCGCAGCGCCCTCTATCGCCGTTTGCAACGCTACGGATTGTGACCCGGCTGTGAAGTTGCCGAAGCCTCTTCTCGTCCACGACAAACGGATTCTGGTGATGGCCCTGATCGCCGGGTTGCCGGCCGTGGTCACCTCCATGCTGGTGCTATGGCTGGGCGCCTATTCACCGCGCGTCCAATGGACGCTGACTGCCTTGATCGTCGGCATTTGGCTGGGCTTCTCTTTCGGGTTGCGCGAGCGCGTGGCGTCACCTCTGCGAACGCTTGCGAATTTGTTGGAAGCCATGCGTGAAGGCGACTATTCCATACGCGCGCGGGACTCCGGGAGCGACGATCCATTGGGTGAAGTGATGCAGCAAGTGAACGCGATGAGCGCCACGTTGCGCGAGCAGAGGCTAGGCGCGATGGAAGCCACCACATTGCTGCGCAAAGTGATGGAAGAGATCAATGTCGCGGTATTTGCGTTCGATAGCGAGCGTCGATTGCGCCTGGTGAATCGCGCGGGCGAGCGCCTGCTGAACGAACCCTCCGAGCGGCTGACTGACCAATCCGCCGAATTGCTGGGACTTGCTCAGTACCTGGAAGGCGATGCGCAGCGCACCGACCAGCGCACGTTTCCGGGAGGCACGGCGCGTTGGGGCGTCAGCCGGAGCCTATTTCGCGAAGGCGGCCGCCCGCTTCAGCTCCTGGTGGTCACCGATCTCACGCGTCCCTTGCGCGAGGAAGAGCTGAAAGCCTGGCAGCGCCTGGTCCGGGTGATCGGCCATGAGTTGAATAATTCGCTCGCGCCGATAAAGTCCATCGCGGGGAGCCTGGAAAACATTCTTGCGCGCGAGCCGCGGCCCAGCGATTGGGAGGCGGACACCCGGCGGGGTCTGGCTGTGATCGCTTCCCGCAGCGAAGCTCTGAGCCGGTTCATGAGTGCTTATGCGACGCTCGCCAAACTGCCCCGGCCTACCATGGCGCCGGTGTGGGTGCCGGAGCTGGTACGCCGCGTCGCTGGGTTGGAGACGCGCATTCCTCCGGTGTTGGCGCCCGGACCGGAGGTGGTGATACAAGCCGATGCCGATCAGCTGGAACAATTGTTGATCAACGTGATTCGCAACGCCGCTGATGCGTCGCTCGAAACCGGCGGCGGGGTCCGCGTAGGCTGGGACCGCCAGGATTCGCGCCTCACGATCTGGATACGCGATGAAGGTCACGGCCTCCCCAACACAGGCAATTTATTCGTGCCGTTCTTCACCACCAAGCCCGCCGGGTCGGGAATCGGCCTGGTGTTGAGCCGCCAAATCGCCGAGGCGCACGGGGGAACATTGACACTCCAGAATGCTTCGGACGGTCCGGGGTGTGAAGCTCGGCTGGTTTTGCCCGTGACTTGACGGCCACGATTCAGCCACAGATCGACACAGATGAACACCGATCAGTGTTTATCCGTGTTTATCTGCGGCTAATCTGATCTCATGATTTTTTTGCGAACCTAACCCCTCCCCGCATCGTACGTCTATTAGAGCTGAGCGTTAGGGGTTCAATCCCGGGCGCTCGGGAAGGAGCTATCCGTGGGACCAGACACGCCGACACTGCTTAGCCTCAACAGCGTGACCAAGGTATTCAGCACCGATGAGGTGGAAACACACGCGCTCGCTGGCATCGAGTTGAACGTCCGCAAGGGCGAATACATTTCAATTTCGGGGCCCTCGGGGTGCGGAAAATCCACGCTGCTCGCGATCCTGGGCCTGCTCGACACCCCATCCGACGGAACATATGTGCTGAACGATACACGCGTGGATCAGATGAAGCTCTCGCAACGCGCGCGCGTGCGCAATCGGGAGATCGGGTTTATCTTTCAGGCCTTTAATTTGATCGGCGATCTTACTGTTTATGAGAACGTCGAGTTGCCGCTCACCTACCGCAACATGCCGGCCACCGAGCGCAAGAAACTGGTGAAGGACGCGCTGGAACGCGTGGGCATGTCGCACCGCATCAAACACTATCCATCGCAGCTTTCGGGAGGCCAACAGCAGCGTGTCGCGGTCGCCCGTGCGCTGGCCGGACGCCCGTCTATTCTTCTCGCCGACGAGCCGACCGGCAATCTGGATTCGGTGAATGGCGAGGCTGTGATGTCGCTGCTCAGCGAGTTGCACCAGGAAGGCGCGACCATCTGCATGGTTACTCATGACCCGCGTTATGCCAGCTGCGCCGATCGAATCATCACGCTATTCGATGGGCGTATTGTCGAGGAAAAAATCCAAAAGGCAGCCCAAGCCTAACGCGCTAAAGGGGCCCCGGGAATTGCCGCCGGCGGAATCGGCGAATGCGATCCGCGCACAAGCTCAAACCACGCGCGAACCACCACTGGTTTCCGATTTTGCGTTCCCGGACGAAAACGCCAGTCGCTGAGAGCGGCAAGCAGATCTTTCTCCCACTTCGGATCGGACGACTTCACCACGCTCGCGTTCTCCGGAACGCCACTCCGTCCAACATCGAATGAGATTGTCACGGATGCGTTCTCCTCCTCATCCACGGTCGGCGGGAATTTCGTCTTGATCAATACCGGCCGCGCCGCGCCGTCGGGCAGAGTAAGAAACACGCGCACCGCGTGCCAATCCCACAAATCCCGCTCGGTGTGGAAGAAAACCTCTTCGTTCGCCCGCACCGCGACAGGGGCCCCAGCTTTTGTTCCTGGCTTAAACTGCCAATGGCGAACGTTTTCAACCGCGCTTTCATCCAAGCCTAGGCCCAGCGGACGGTCGACTTTTATATCACCCGTATGGCCGTCGGCATCCACTACCACCGACAGCAGCACGCTGCCTTCCAGCTTCGCCAGCAGGGCTTCGGCGCTGTACTCAGGTTTGGCCTTTGCAACCACAAAGGGAGCCGTGATACCGGGTCCCAGGCGGAACACAGTAGCCTGCGGGCTGGGCGCTTGCTGGGCCGCGGCCGTGAGGCACATCAAGAACGCCAGGCGGCGAGCAACATTGGCAGCGTTCACGCTTCTGTTATAGCGCAGCCGGAAACGGTTTAGAACATGGTGCGCGAATACACGCCGCTGCCCGATTCGGGCGACGTCAAGTAGCACTCCGCCGCATAGGTGACCTCGCCCGGCTTCAAGTTCGCTGGAAACTCGGCGGCCCGCGCCGAAGGATCGTTCGCCCAGTCGTGGACTTCGCCGCTGGTTAGATCCACGGCCCCGGGCGTACCGAAAGAGCTTACGCGCAGAGCCTGATTTCCCAATACGTAGCGCTGGGTCACCACTGCGTAGCCCTTGTTTGCGCATTTTCCAGTTGGACTTGGGCAGTCGGAAGGATGCACCACTCGAATCTTGCTGAGAATCAAAACGCCCTTGCCTCCGCGCACGTCGATGCCCTTGGCGTCGGCGACGCTCAGCGCGATGTTCTGGTTGGCGCGCTGCGAAAAATTGAGACCCTGCGCGTACATGCTGGCGACATCGTGGCTGATCTGATAAGCGTTGTCATTTTGGCTGGCGTTGCTGGATACCAGCAGCACGCCGATTGACAGCGGCACCAGAAAGATGGCGCCCAATGCATAGAGCCGGACAGACGTCCCGACGGGCTGTTTAAAACGACGATGCATGTGTGAAGTTCAAGATTAATTGACATCGGGGCCAATTTCCAGACGGCGTTCCCGCCGATTCTGTCGGGAATCCGACTTAGTACCTCACTGAGGTTTAGGTTCAGCGACGCCGTGCTGCATATGCCTCCCGGTACCTTCACGCGTGGAGTTATAAGTGCAGGGCGAGAGCCGTAATCCGCAACCGCGCAGTTGCCTTTCCTGGCCCGACCCTGTTAATCTGCAACCAGGAGATTGCATATGAGCACAGAGCAGCGCATTGAAAAACAGATTGTTCTCCACGCGCCTCGCGCCCGAGTCTGGCGTGCGCTAGCGGATACCCAGGCATTTGGCCAATGGTTCGGCGTTCAGCTGAACGGATCGTTCGCTCCCGGAGCTCGCCTACGGGGGAAGGTCACACACAAGGGCTATGAGCATGTTTCTTTTGAGATCACCATTGAGCACGTGGAACCCGAACGGCTCCTCTCTTGGCGCTGGCACCCGAACGCGATCGACCCGCAGGTGGACTACTCAGCAGACCCCACGACGCTGGTCGTCTTCGAACTCCAGGACGCCCCGGAGGGCACATTGCTCACGCTTGTCGAATCGGGATTCGAAGGAATTCCGCCGTCTCGCCGGGAGGCGTTCGGAGCCAACGAGAAAGGTTGGGCCATCCAGATGAAGGCCATTGAGAGGTACATCAGCGAGAAGTATGTCAGCGAGACCGCTTAAGCCCAAGAGGACCGCGCCGATTTTCGCGGCTTTGGGTGACGAAACCCGGCTGCGCATCGTGGCGCGCTTGTCCGCTGGGGGGCCGATGTCCATCGCGCACCTCACGCGCGATGCCGCCGTCACTCGCCAGGCCGTCACCAAACATCTCCACGTGCTCGCCCACGCCGGCCTTGCGCGCAGCTCGCGTTTGGGCCGTGAGAGCGTTTGGGAACTTCGGCCCGAGCCTCTGGACGCCGCCCGTCATTGCCTTGACGGCATTTCCGCCCAATGGGACGCCGCTCTGGATCGCCTGAAAATCTTCGTGGAGCGCTGACACTCCCTCGATCCTGGCGTTCTGTTCCGGGCCGCCATCAGCTAAAGTAAGATTTGGCTTGAAAGGATTGCGGCCATGCCCTTATACGATTTCAAATGTCTGGAGTGCGGCGAGCAGTTCGAGGCGCTGGTTCTCAAAGCCACTACGCCGTCCTGCCCTGCCTGCCAGAGCGCTCGACTGGAACAGCTCATCTCGATGTTCAGCGTGGATTCCGCGTCCACGCGTCAAACGAACATCGACCGCGCTCGCCGCGCCAACGTCAAAGTCCACCGCGATAAGGCTATCGCCGACGCCGAAGCGATCCGCGATCACGACCACTAACGCAGTTGCCGCCGTTCCCTTTGGCATGCGGCATTCGTGAAGTAGTATGATGGCCAAGCATGAAATCCTCAAGAATTAAGCTGTTCATAGGCACGTTGGCGCTGGCTGCGGGCGCGGGACGATTGCCGGCTGAGTCCATCAATCCACCCACCACGCCGCAAAGCGCGCCAATGAACAAGCAGGAGAAGAAGAACCTGGACATGGTGCTGGAATGGTGGCGCGTCGTGATCCAGGACCGTGACTTGGACAAGACCGCCAAGTATCAGGCCGAGGATTACATCCAGCACAACCCAAGCGTGAACACCGGGCGCGCAGGATTCGTCGAGTTCTTCGGCAAACTGCCGAAGCCTAAGATCAGCGATCCCTCTAAGCTGGCCAACGAACCAGTGGTGAAGGGCGCAAAAGGCGATTACGTGTGGCTGATTTGGGAGACGGAAGATAAGGACCCGCGCGATCCCGCCAAGACTTATCACTCCAACAGCTTCGACGTTCTCCGCATCCAGAACGGCAAGGTCCAGGAGCATTGGGACAGCGCCATGAAGTTCCCTGGCTCCGGGAATGTGAACACCGGCGTCTCGCCCAAACCGCCGTCGGAATGGAACACCGGCGCCGACAAGCTTTCCAAGCAAGAGAAGGACACGCTGGCTTTGGCCACTGAGGAGCTGAAGGACATGCTGCAGTACGGCCATCTCGAACTGGCGGACAAGACCATGGACCCCGGCTATATACAGCACAATCCCAACGTTCCGCAGGGTCGCGACGGCTTCAAAAAGTTCATGAGCGCCAGACCTGGAAGAGAGCCGCGGGAGATCAAGCCGGAATGGCTGAACGCGCCAGTCCTGACGTTGATCGACGGTCCGTATTCGGTCATGATGTGGGACCGCACGGCTAAGGATCCGGACGATCCGAGCAAGATGTACAAGTGGAATCATTACGACGTAGTTCGCATGGAGAACGGCCACATCAAGGAACATTGGGACGAAGCCAAGATCGCTCCGCCGGCGCCGAACGCGAACAAGTAGGAACGGACAGCACTAGCCGCCGACGATCCGGCCCTTCGGCCGGCCTCAACATCGCCCTTAGGTCTAGGAGAGTTACCAGCAAGCAATGAGTGATCAAAGTTTAGAGGAAGCACTGCGAGCCGCCGGGAATCCAGTGGAACGGCTGCGTAATTCGCAGATCGGACCCTATGCCTTTCCGGTGGTGCGCCCGGAATTCACCAACTGGAGAGACGAACAGCGTGCCTGGAAGGAAACTTGCGCACTGTTCGACCAGTCACACCACATGACGGATCTCTATATCGAGGGTCCGGATGCGCTCAAGTTGTTATCCCATCTCGGCGTAAATAGCTATAAGAATTTCCGGGTAAATCAAGCCAAGCAGTTTGTAGCCTGCAATCATAATGGATATGTAATTGGCGATGCCATCCTTTTTTATCTTGACGAAAATAGATTCAATCTGGTCGGCCGGCCTCCGGCTCATAACTGGGTGCAATACAACTTAGAAACCGGCGGCTACAATGCGACCTCGGAGCGGGACGAAAGATCCGCAATCAACCAAGGCCGCAGGAAGGTCTTCAGATACCAGGTTCAAGGCCCGCACGCTCTTCGTGTCATGGAGAAGGCAACCGGAAAACCCGCGCCGGACATCCGGTTCTTTCACATGGATGTGTTCAGCATCGCCGGCCGCGCCGTGCACGCATTGCGCCATGGAATGGTGGGGCAGCCCGGATGGGAGCTATTTGGTCCTTGGGAGGACGGCGACGCAGTCCGAGACGCTATTTTGAAAGCCGGTGAAGAGTTCGGGATTCGGCAAGTGGGTTCCCGAGCGTACCCCACCACCTGCCTGGAATCAGGCTGGGTTCCCTCCCCACTGCCGGCGATTTATGTTGGCGAGGAGATGAAGGCCTACCGGCAGTGGTTGAGCACAAAAAGTTATGAGGCCACGGCTTCGCTGGGCGGAAGTTTTTACTCCGATGACATCACGGACTATTACCTGACTCCCTACGAGCTTGGCTACGGGCCGTTCGTCAAATTCGACCACGATTTTGTGGGACGATCAGCTCTCGAAAGAATGGCTGATAACCAGCAGCGGCAAAAAGTGACTCTCGTGTGGAATGGCGAAGATATCAAGCACGTCGTTGGATCTTTGTTCCATGCCGGCGATATCCAGAAGTATATCGACTTACCGCTAGCTAATTATTCAACATTACCGTTCGACAAAGTGCTGAAGGACGGCAAGATCATCGGCGTGTCAACATATACTGGCTACACCTACAATGAGCGTGCAATGCTCTCACTGGCGGTTGTCGATATCAAGCACAGCGAGCCTGGCGCCGAGGTCACTTTGGTCTGGGGTGAAGAAGGGCGCGGCTCATCGAAGCCGACAGTCGAGCGTCACAAGCAAGTGGAAATCCGGGCGACGGTAGCGGCGGTGCCGTATGCTGAAGTTGCGCGCGTTGCCTACCGGCCGCATTAGAATACATACGACGATGGCGTACATCTTTCACCAAGACGATCTTCCCAAGCTGGTTGGAGTGTCGGGGGGCCGCGAGCGAACCTTCTTCGTCAACAAAGAGCTGGCCAACATCGACGACATGCTGGCGGGAGTGATGGAGTACAAGGCGCACGGCTCTTCGCCCTACCATTACCACGAGGTTTGCGAGCACTTTTACTTCATCATGCAAGGCAACGGCACGGTGGAAACCGAGGAAGGTGCGCGCCCCGTCGGGCCGGGCGACATGGTCTTTATTCCGGCGGAAGCTAGGCATCGCTTACGCGCCACCGAAACCGGGCTCTTCTATTTCGAATTCCAGGCGCCCAATCGCTTCAAGACTCACATCCTGGACGGCACTCCCGACGACCTGCGGTGGAACCGCGTAGACGGCCGCGTCTGGGTGCAAACCTAAGTCTGAGTGCAAAAATAGAGCGAAACGGCCATGACCAACACACTCACCTTCATCGACACCAACAAGCTGCCACGCGTGAAAACTCGGCAAGGCGAAGCCACCGAGATCTTGAATCAGCAGTTGGTTGGTGCGAAGAATGTCTTGGGAACACTGCGCTGGCTTTCACCCGGCGAGAAATTTCAAGCCGATCCGCTCGAAAAGCATCAGCTCATTTACCTCATGGAAGGCAGCGGCAAAATCCGCCTCGATAATAAGGACTACGACGTTTCGCGCGGCGCCGGCGTCTATCTAGGGCCTTCGGAATCGGCGACTATTCAAGCTGGCAGCAGTTCGTCGCTCAAACTTTTCCATCTCGTTGTCCCCCACATCCCAGCCTAGATACCCGCCAACGGCTGAAAACCACCGCCAGCGGTGCCGCGCGACCATCGCTCCATCCGTTTCCAGCGAAGACTGAATAACATAGCGTTGGCATTTCGCTTGCCTCTATACATCGCGTAAGGAGGACAAGAAAATGAAAACCAAAATTCTAGCGGGTTTGCTTCTGGCGGGTAGCGTGGCGTTTGCTTCTCCGCGGGTTACTTTCGGAATCGGCATTGGAGTTCCGGCTCCAGTAGTGGTGGCCGCGCCTCCGTGTCCTGGTCCTGGCTACGTATTCATCGACGGTTTTTGGCAATTGAGGCCCGGATGGCATGCCGATTATCGAGTCGGACCCGTGGCTCACTTCGAAGGACGACGAGATCATTTTCGCCGCTAGTGGGGAAGCGGCGAGCGCCCGGCCGATATGTGCGGCGTCCCGGATTTGACCCAGCTCACTTGCCCGGGCCGGTCCAAGACCCGGAGGTTGCCCCGTATCGGCCGTGAGTCACTGGAGTATGAGTCACTGTTGTATGATCGGGTTGAAAAGCCCCCGTCGTGGGTACTCATCCGGATTCGCGGAATTCGGACGATCCTTGGCCCCTCACGGAGGTTCCCATGAACGAGGTGTTGCGTGTTCTGCAGGTGGAGGATTCCATCCTCGATTCCTCGTCCACAGAGCGCGCTCTTGAGAAGGCGGGCTACTCGCTGCACTGCGAGCGCGTAGTGAATGCGGCGGAAATGCAGGCGGCGTTGGCGAAGCATTCCTGGGACGTCATCATCTCGGACTATCGCCTGCCGCAATTCGATGCACCCGCTGCGTTGTTACTGCTACACCAGAGCGGGCACGATATCCCGTTCATCGTTGTATCCGCGGCGATCGGTGAAAAGCTGGCCTCGGAAATCATGAAATCGGGCGCGCAGGATTACCTGCTCAAGGAAGATCTCGCACGGCTTGCTCCCGCGGTGGAGCGTGAACTCCGCGATGCACGAACCCGCCACGAACGGTCGCTGGCCCAAGGCGCGCTGCAGCAGAGCGAGGAACGTGTGGAAGCACAACGAGCCACGCTAGAGCGTCAAACTGTCTCGCTGCATCAGCGCGAAACACTGCTCAGAGAGATTCACCATCGTGTGAAGAACAACATGCAAGTGATGTCCAGCCTGCTGAGTCTGCAAGCGCGCGCGGCACTAAATCCGGAGACCCGCAGGGTGCTGGAAGACAATCAAAACCGCATTCAATCCATGGCTCTGCTGCACGAAATCCTGTATCAATCCGAGGATCTCGCCATGGTGGATTTTCCGAAGTACGTCTTGCGCACCGTGGATTACCTCTTTCGCAGCTCCGGGGTAAAAGATCGCCAGATTCGCCTGCATACGGAACTCGACCAACTGGCGCTCGATCTGGACGACGCCCTCCCATTCGGCCTCCTCATCAGCGAGGTAGTTTCCAACTCGCTGAAACACGCGTTCCCGCAAGGCCGCAGCGGAGAGGTGTCCGTCTTGTTACGCCGGCAATCCGACACAGCCATTTCTCTGGTCCTTTCCGACGATGGCATCGGACTCCCACGGGAGCTGGATTGGACGACGTCGCGCTCGCTGGGCCTGCGCCTGGTGCGGGCCCTAGCTCAACAACTGCGAGGCACGCTCGAAATCCGCTCCGAGGGCGGCACCGAAGTCCACCTCACATTCAAGGTCCGTCACAGGGAACCAAATCCGCCGCCTCGGCCCCCTTCTCAGACGGCTTGACATTAAATTTCTAAGCAGCCCCCGACTTCCGTGGTAGAGTTGAGTTGTCTGAAGTGTTTTGGCATCTTCGCATTCGTCCGGCCCGTCCGCCCTCGTTCGAACCTGCCCCGATTTACCAATCTGTAAGTCAAAAGGAAGAAAAATGAAGAATATTTTTGTAGGAAACCTCAATTTTGGAGCAACCGAGGATGCGGTTCGGTCACTCTTTGAACAGTATGGCGCCGTCGAGCGCGTCAGCATTGTGACAGATCGTGACACCGGGCAGCCCAGAGGGTTCGGATTTGTCGAGATGAGCGCCAACGCAGATGCGGATCGCGCCATCGCGGAACTGAATGGCAGGGAGCTTGATGGCCGAGCGTTGAACGTCAACGAAGCTCGTCCCAAGACCGAGCGTTCATTCGGTGGCGGCGGTGGTGGCGGTGGTAAGCGCGGCGGCAACAAACGCTGGTAACAAGTTACAAAAAACCGGAAGGCGTTGCTTGGCGACGCCTTCTCACATTTCAACCCCTCTGGCAAACTTTTCCCGTTAAATATTACGCCTCAAGCGCTTTTCGCAGCGTCATATCCCCTGGATTTTCGGTCTCAAATGCGCTCAGAGCAACCCTGAGCGGTGACGTCCGAATCGGACTCATCAGCCATGCCTGCGACACAGGCAAATCGCTGTGATCGATCTCTCGCCATAACTCCCCATCCAATCGGCGCTGATCGATTCGCACGACTTTGTCCTCAATGCGAATGCGAAGGTCGTGCGTCTCAAATGTCCTGTTGTTCATAACTTCATTGTCACACGCGGACGGTTTACGCGTACAGGTTTCACTTGCAAGCCTTTTGAAACCGTTCCGCCGTCCGACGAAATTCGCCAATGGTCGCATCGATCGCGCGCTCCAAGCCCGAATCAGGATTAACTAAACACAGTAAACCTAAGGCGAGATTGGTTAGGCATCCGGCTTGACAATTCCTTAGATTTAACTGATAATAGTGAACGTCTGAGCACTTCTGCCCACCCGCAGTTTGTCTGAACTAAGTCAGGCGATCTGATTCCTGTTCATCTTAGGCCGATTCCGCCAACCTAGGAGGTTGCATGTTTCTAGTGTCCGAGAAGCCTAAGAGATTGCAACACTTCGCATCTTCGACCGCGCTCCCGTTCCTGTGCCTGGCCTTTGGGACCTGCCTGCTCTCAGCGGCCGATCTCTCCAGTTATCGCGGATTCCGGTTCGGTATGAACCTTTCGCGAGCTGCGGACCTGGCCGGGATGAAACCTACTGACGCCAAAGCGGAATACCAGCGGCCGGCGCTGATACAAGTGTTGGATTTCCAGCCGAATCTCTTCCATAGCGCAGCGGCGAAAGGCGATCCGGTCTCCGCGATTGCCCTCAGCTTCCTGGATGGCGAACTGTTTCGAATGGCTGTGGTGTATGACCGCTACAAGGTGGAAGGCATGACCACCGAAGATATGATCCAGGCTCTATCGGCATCCTATGGGACCGCTACGCGGCCCAAGGCGGAGATCGCCTATCACTCGTATTACGGCGAGAGCGTGCCGGTGATCGCGCGTTGGGAGGATTCCGAATACTCGTACAACCTAATCCGGGCCGAGGATCGTTCCAGCTTCGCGATAGTCCTCTATTCGAAAGCGTTGGACACACGGGCGCAGACAGCAATCATCGAGGCGGCCCGCTTGGACGCTTTAGAGGCGCCGCAAAAAGAAGCCGAACGTCTCAGCAAGCAAGCGGCGGAGAATCAAATGGAGCAGGAGAAGGCCCGGCTAGCCAACAAAGCGAGTTTCCGCCCGTGAATTTCTCCGGACCCAGCGGCGACATCGAAAATCGCAACATCCAGGCGGGAACTGTGTTCATCGCAGCTGGTGCCGTTTTGCCGGAGTCGTTTGATCTCGATGGCGCTCCGGATGCGAACGGGTGGAAGTCGTTGGAAAGCGCTGATCGTTGCGCGTTTGAGCAAAAAGTCCGCCAGGCCGGATGGATCTTCTATCTCATGGATGCGGAGATCACCGCTACGGTTTACGGCTTTGATGCGCAAAAAGCTTTGCATACCGCGTTTGAACGGATTACGGAGAGCGTGAAATCTCAAAAATGGAACAGTCTTCAAATTACGCGGGTGGAAAGCAAATCGTTCCTGAAGGTACCGTCTGTGAGTGTCACGGCACACTCACGGCATCTCCAAGAACGGCCGTTCGTCGCTGGCCAATGACGAACTCAAGCGGTCCCCTTCACTTTTGGCGGCTGTTCAGACGGCGCGGGCTCGGGAGAACCCATGGGCGCCTTCTGATCGACGGAAATAGCTATTGGAAATAATCCCATGCCACTGATAACTTTGAAACTCACCGACCAGGAACTCGGCTTGTTGACCAATCTGGCGGCCGACCAGTTATTCCGCCGAGAGTTCATCGATCCCAAGATGCCCGGCTACAAATTCAATCCCGGGGAATTGAGCCTCGGGAAAAAACTCGTGGAGCGTTTGCGGCAAATCACGGACCGGGCGGCGAACTCGAGGATGACAAAAGCGCTTTGACCAATCTGCGTGGAAGGAGTACAGAGATGCAGTTCATTCTTACAGGGTTCACTCAAGAGACGGGATTTCGCGTGTTCGCGTTCGAGGGCGTCGTGGTGGGCCAGATTCGTACGGTCTTTACGGTAAGAGCCGATCTCGCCCTGTCGCGCCGGTACGGCATTCCGATGCAGGAACTGCCGCTGTTGTGCCGCAGCCTGCTCGACCGGCAAGAGGAAAGCGGACAAGACCAGAACGAAAACGGCGAACGCGATTCCTTGGCCAAGCACGCCTTGACCTTCTCGGAGGAAGAGATGCGCGCTTGCGCGGACAAGCGTGCCGCGGATCGGGCGCTAGCTGCCCTCAAGAAGAAAGCGCCCCGCCGTCCCGTGGTTGAGAACGCGGGAGCTGCCTGGCGAGGCCCGCAGCCTTAACGAATCTTTGGTCTCACGATCAACCGCGCTTCGGTGACGGCCTGCACCTCATCGGCGGTCACGCCCGGCGCTAGTTCGTCGAGAAGCAAGCCCTGCGGCGTCACACGAATCACGGCGAGTTCCGTGATGATGGTATCCACCACGCCAACGCCGGTAATGGGCAGCGTGCAGCGCCGTAGAATCTTAGGCGCTCCCGACTTAGTGGCATGCTCCATGGCGACAATCACACGCCGGGCGCTGGCCACCAGGTCCATCGCCCCGCCCATGCCCTTCACCACTTTTCCCGGAATCATCCAATTGGCAAGGTCGCCCTTCTCGTCCACTTCCATCGCGCCCAAAATGCTCAGGTCGATGTGACCGCCGCGAATCATCGCGAAGGCGTCGGCGCTCGAAACATACGCAGTACCCGGAAGCTCGCTTACGGTTTCCTTGCCCGCGTTGATCAGGTCGGCGTCCTCCGAGCCTTTGAGCGGATAGGGTCCCATGCCGAGCATCCCGTTTTCCGATTGCAGGACAACTTCGATGCCCGGCGGAATATAATTCGCCACCATCGTCGGTATGCCAATGCCAAGATTTACATAGAAACCATCCTGGAGTTCCAACGCGGCTCGGCGGGCGATGCGTTCGCGGTTGTCGATCGCATTATTAGACGCGTTCACGTACAGTTCTCCGCTCGATCTTCTTCTCGTACGTCTGGCCCTTGACGATGCGTTGCACATAAATGCCCGGAGTCACGATGTGATCTGGTTCGATTTCGCCTGGTTCTACCAGCCGCTCCACTTCGGCGATCGTGATCCTAGCTGCGGCGGCCATCATGGGATTAAAATTGCGCGCCGTTTTGCGGTAGACGAGATTTCCCAGGCGATCGCCTTTCCAAGCCTTGATGAGTGCGAAGTCGACCGTGAGCGCGCGCTCCAGCAGATACTCGCGGCCCTCAAAGACGCGCGTTTCCTTTCCGTTCGCGACCACGGTGCCAACTCCAGCGGGAGTGTAGAACGCGGGAATCCCGGCGCCCCCAGCCCGAATTTGCTCAGCTAGGGTGCCCTGTGGAACCAGCGTGACCTTGATTTCGCCGGCGATCATCTGGGACTCCAGTAGCTTATTCTCTCCCACGTAGCTTCCTAGGAAAGACGCGATCATGCCGGCCTCCAGCATCAGACCCAGGCCGAATCCATCGATCCCCATGTTGTTGCTGATGATGTGCAAGTTGCGGACGCGTCTCGCGACTAGCGCCGCAATCAGGTTTTCCGGGATTCCGCACAATCCAAAACCGCCCAGCATAACGGAGGCGCCGTCGGGGATATCGGCGACCGCTTGGTCACAGGATGCTACAACTTTGTTTATCGGCATCGCAGATTTGCTTATACGAACTGATCGAACTCGCCCGCCCGGATAGCTGCGGCAATCCGTTCGATGTCCGGCGACAGCGACCGGTCCTCTATAACGCGCGGAGCCATCGCACGGATCAGTTCGCGGGCTCGTTCAATCGGCTTCGAGGATCGAAGCGGCGCGCGGAAATCCAAACCCTCGGCAGCGGCCAGCAGTTCGATGGCAAGAACGTTCTCCGCATTCTCCACAATCTGCCTCAATTTCAAGGCAGATGTCATTCCCATGGAAACGTGGTCTTCCTTTCCGCCGGAAGTTGGCACGTTGTCGACGCTAGCCGGGTGCGCGAGAACGCGCGCTTCGTTGAGCAAAGAAGCCGCGCACACTTGCGCAATCATGAAGCCGGAAGAGGTGCCGGCGTGCGGACTCAGAAAGGGCGGCAGTCCTTCGTTGAGATCGGGATTCACTAGCCGGTCGATTCGCCGCTCTCCGATGCTCATCAAGGTAGTCATCGCGATGGCCGCGTAGTCGAATGTCACCGCCAGCGGCGCGCCATGAAAATTGCCGCCGCTCAGAATCTCATCCACGCCGAATACCAACGGATTGTCGGTGGCCGAGCCGCTCTCCACTTCCACCGTCTCGCGCGCGTGGCTCAACGCGGCGCGGACAGCGCCGTGCACTTGCGGGATGCATCGAAGACTGTAGGCGTCCTGCACGCGTGGATCGTTCTTCAGGTGCGATTCCCGAATTTCGCTACCTTGGACCAGCTCGCGCAAATGCTTGGCCGAAGCCTGTTGGCCTAGATGCGGCCGCACGGCGTGGATTCGCTCATCGAACGCGGCGGGCGTTCCGCGCAGGGCATCCAAAGTCATCGCGCCGGCCAGATCGGCGAGTGCCGTCACACGCTCAGCGCGAAACAAGGCCAACGCGCCGACAGCGCCCATGGCTTGGGTGCCATTCAGCAGCGCCAAGCCTTCCTTGGCTTGCAAGCGAACCGGCTCAATCTGCGCGGCGGCGAGAGCCTTTCCGCCGTCCATCCAAGCACCCTGATATTGCGAGACGCCCTCGCCGATCATCGACAGCGCGAGGTGCGCCAGCGGCGCGAGATCGCCACTCGCTCCCACCGAACCCTTCTCGGGGATTCGCGGGAGCACGCCGCGCTCCAGCATCGCGAGCAGCCTGCTTACGATTTCCACGCGGCAGCCACTGAACCCCAAGGCAAGTACGTTCGCCCGGAGCAGCATCATGGCGCGCGTTTCCGCTTCCGAAAGCGGCTGCCCGAGTCCGCAAGCGTGGCTGCGAACCAGATTCAGCTGCAGGCTGTTGAGCTCGGACGGCGGAATCCGGACATCCGCCAATTTTCCAAAGCCGGTGTTGACGCCATACACCGCGCGATCCTGGGTGAGCACTTGTTCCACCGCGTCGCGAGACCGCTGCATTCTTTCGCGGGCGTCTTCGGCAATGGCAAGATTCAGCTGCGTGTTAGCACTTGCAACCAGGAAGATTTCTTCGAGCGTGAGTCGGCGGCCGGAAAGTTCAAGCGTCATTTTAAGCTGGACACGGCGAAGCGCCGGACGATGGAGCGGGAGACCGGGGTCGAACCGGCGACGTCCAGCTTGGGAAAATGAGCGTCGATTGTAAATAAATGACTTAGGCGTCTATGGCGCTGTGTTCTGGTCATGTAAGTCTATATTGTTCAACGATCCGTTTTCATGCTCCCGGTTAATGAGGTAAACGAGGTAAAACCCGACGGCCCCGGACTCCGCTGCGAATTGCCGTTTGCAATACGATTACTTCTGGACCAACTCTACTCTTTCGCGAACATCGAGACCGAGCAAGCGTGCAATCTCGCGAAGCCGTGCGAAGCTTGCAGTCTGATAATCGCTGGCTTCGTAGCGCTGGATTTGTTGCGGCTTCACACCCAAACGCGCCGCTAGATCCTCCTGCGTCCATCCCGCCGCGATGCGCGCTTGAATGAGCACCTTCGGCAGTCCTTCGAGGGAATCCAGTTCAAGAATCTTGGGGCCGCCTGTCTTCAATGTCTCGTATTCCTGAAGTTCCGCTTCGAGGTCCTGCAGTTGGCTCTTCAGCCCGGCCTTTTGTGCCTCCCACAGCTTCGGATGAACGTTCTTCGGCCGGGGCGTCGCGGCCAACTCCTTCAGCGTAGCTCGGAACTTTTCGGCGTGAGCCTTGGTGATGCGATGCTGCCGCTCGTTCTTGATCACAACTCTGCCTCCTGAAGATTCAACCCCACAATTCCTTTTGGTCGTCCGGTCTCTTTGTCCGTCTGGAAGAACTCCAAGAACACTTTTCCGCTTGCGCCTTCGGGCATCTGGGCGGGGAAAAACTCGCCGAAATACTTGCGCTTCTGCGCGGCCCTGCCCTTCGAAAAATCAAGGAAAACCGAATCCAAAGCTTCTACATTCACTCCGTCGATGTCCCAGCAGGCATCGTAGTCGCCCGGCTCGCGCTTGACCGTCACGAAACTGCCGTCGATGTACACTCTGCTGCACCCCGCCCTATTCAATGCTGCCAACGCCAGGCCAAGGCCACCGAGCAACTGCTGCCGACGTGAGCTAAACCCGAATCGTGATTGAATCTCTTGCCAAGTAGCCCAGTGAATGCCAGCCGGCAACCTGCCGTCGCGATTGAACTCCGGTAACATTATACCAACACTACAATAATGTTGTGTTGGGCCCAGCGTCAAGCTCGGCGGGGCACGATCTTCCGATTACGAATACGCGCTGGGTTCCAAACTCTCCACAGGTTTCCTCCAAATGTACGGCGAACCCGTCTTTAGTGAATAGTGGTGCGAGCGCGTCTCTTTTTCAACCCTTGACTCTGGAGTGGACTCCAGAGTGTATCCTGAAAGCGATGGCGCGGATTGGGATTCAGATTGGAAAGGTGTCGGAACAAACCGGCTTGAGTATCGACGCTATCCGGTTCTACGAGAAGCAACGGCTGCTGGACCGGCCGCCGCGAACCGAGGGCGGATTTCGCCTGTTTAATGACGCGGGACATCGAGAGTATTCAGTTTATTCAGCGCGCTCAACAATTAGGGTTTTCGCTCCCCGAAATCCGTGAACTGCTGGTTCTCCGGCGCGACGACGGCGAGGCTTGTTCGCACGTGCGCGACCTATTGCGGGCCAAGGTCGCCACGGTGCGCGATAAGATCGCGGAACTCGGCGTTCTGGAGGAGCAATTGACGAAAAGTCTCCGCAAGTGCGAGCGCCAACTGAAAGTCTCCGGCGATTCGCACAAAGGATGCTGCCCGGTAATCGAGGGAATCGCGCAGCGAGGAGTCCATTGAGAATTGAGGTCCTGTATTTCGACGGTGTCCCGAACTACTTGCCCGCCGTGGACCGGCTCCGAACAGTTCTGGCGGGCGAAGGATTGCATGCAGAGGTAATCGAGATCGAAGTGAAGAGATGATTCGGCTGCGAAGGCAGCTGAAATTCTTTGGATCGCCGACGATTCGCGTCAACGGGCTCGATATTGAGGCCAATTCGCGGCGGGTAAGCGAATCGGGCTTCGCCTGCCGTTGTTACCCGGGCGGGCTGCCTTCCGAGGAGATGATTCGAGCCGCAGTAAGAGAAGCACGAGGGAATGAAGTATGACCGAGCAATCGAGCTTGCCGAGCAGTGCAACTGGGCCAAGCCGGCACAACGGGGCACGCACCACCTTGCGAGTCTCGCCGCAATCGGCAGCGTGCTGGCCGCATCGAGCTGCTGCCTGCCGATTTTGCCGTTTATGATGGCCGCGGGCCTTGCCGGCAGTTCGACTTTTCTTCTCGGCTGCGAGGCCGTATCTGCTGGTCGCCTCGATTCTGTTCATCGCCTACGGGTTCTACCAAGCGTGGCGAGCGAAAAAATGCCAGCGTCGGCCGAACGTGATCGCTTCTGCGCTGTTGTGGGTGTCCGCAGTTTTCGTGGTCATCTCAATCTTCTTTCCTCAAATGATGGCGAACGCGGCGGCAGGGCTGCTGGCACGGTGATTTCATGAAGGGCAAGTACATCCTTGGCGCGCTTTTGGAGTGTGTGCTTGTCGCGGCGCTGCTTCTATTTCTATGGCGGCAGTCAGGCTCCTTCCGGACAGCCTCCGCTCGAAAGTCTCACCGCCCAAAACGTTGCCGACATCAAGAATCAATTTAACGTGGCGAAGGACGATGTCCGGGTCCTGCTGCTTCTGTCCCCGACTTGAACGGTATGTCTGCAGGGGGCCTCTGCAGCCGAGCACATTATCCAAGAGTTTGCCGGGAAGCCGGTGCGAGTTTTCGTCATTTGGGAGCCAGTGCTTCCGACCGATTGGTCATCGCCTTCCACGGCGGCGCTGAGGAGAGTCTCCGATACCCGAGCCACTCAATTTTGGGACAAGGGCCGGCTGATTTCGCATTCCATGGGTGAGCATGATCGCCACAGCGTCGTCTGGGACTACATCGCGGTGTACCCGCCGGGAGCGGTCTGGGAAGATGGTCCTCCGGAGGCGCTTTATCACGGTGGACCGGTGGTGCGAGTGACGGAACCGGCGCGCTCTGCAGTGGAAAGGGCCTTGGAGCGAGAAACCGCTGATCCGTTGAGGCGCGTGCGAGTGAAATATGGATGTGAAGACCGCGATTGAGAGCGGACATGCTGATGCGTTGTGGCAGCTTCTCGCAGAGAATCCGTCGCTAGCGAATTCGCTCATCCGGTGGGGACGAAACGAGGGCTGCCTAACGCATCCGCTGCACTACGTCTCCGACATGCTGTTTGAGGGCACTCTGCAACAGGGTAAGGAACTGATGCTGGTCGAGGCGCTGATTCAGGCCGGAGCGGATTTGAATTTTCAGAGGGACCGTGAAGACGGTAAAAAGAGCGACTCACCGCTGATTGGAGCTGCGAGCCTGGGTGCGGAGGAAGTCGGGCTCAGGCTGCTGGAAGCGGGAGCGAGACCGGAACTACGCGGTCTCTTCGGCGAGACGGCTCTCCATTGGGCAGCGCTGCTTGGCGAGGACCGGTTGGCGGGAAGGCTGATTAGCGGTTCCGATCTGAACCTCAGAGATGAGAAGTACAAGTCGCCGCCCCTGGGATGGGCGATCCATGGCTGGGGCGACCCGCCCGCCGGGAACCATGGCAGGCAACCAGAAGTCATCGCGCTACTGGTTGCGGCCGGCGCGGCAATTGAGCCCCAGTGGTTAGAGTCCGAAAAAGTGAGGGCTAACCCCGTGATCCTCTCCGCGTTGCGAATTCGAACCCTGTAGCATGCCCGGCATCGGATCAACGGGCAGGGCGTAGGGCGTCGTGTTGCAACTTAAGTCCGCGAAGCAACTGAGCGTTCGCGGCTACGATGATGGTGGACAGGCTCATCGCGACCGCCCCCACACTCATGGGGAGATCGAATCCCCAGTGGACGAAAAGGCCGGCAGCAACCGGAATAGCGACAAGGTTATAGGCCGTCGCCCAAACCAGGTTCTGGATCATTTTTCGATAGGTAGCGCGGGATAGTTCGATCGCACCCACGACATCGCGGGGATCGCTCCGCACGAGTACGATCCCCGCGGACTCAATCGCCACATCGGTTCCCGCCCCGATGGCGATTCCCACATCTGCGGTTGCCAGGGCGGGTGCATCGTTAACGCCGTCGCCAACCATTGCTACCCGTTTGCCGCCTGCCTGAAACTTCTTCACCGAAGCTGCCTTGTCGGCGGGGAGAACCTCGGCAGCAACCTCATCGATTCCAATACGCCGGGCGACCGAATCGGCAACCGCCTTCGAATCGCCAGTGATCATCGCGACGCGGACACCAAGCCGATGCAGCTCAGCGACGGCTTCACTGGATTCGGGCCGAATCTCGTCTTCAACCGCGAAAGCTCCGAGCAGCCGACCTTGAGCGAGCGCATAAAGAACCGTCTTCCCGTCAGACGCCCATGCGGTTGTCAGTTTTTCAACTTCCGGCGGCACCGTTACCTTGGCCTCGGTCACCAGGCGCGGTCCGCCGATTTCGATACTCGTGCCTTCCACAAGCGCCTTCGCTCCCCGGCCGGGAAGCGCCTCGAAATTCGTGGCTGCCAATCGGGTCAGGCTGCGGCGCCCGGCTTCGGCGACGATTGCTTTGGCGAGAGGGTGTTCGGAGGTTGATTCGACAGCGGCGGCGCGCGCAATCAAATCGTCTTCGGTCGTGCCAGGCGCCGCCGCGACTCCCGACACGGCAGGAGAACCGCGTGTCAGGGTTCCGGTCTTGTCGAAAATGACCATATCCAGATTGCGGGCGCGTTCGAGTGCGAGTCTGTCCTTAACCAGAAGCCCGTTCTGTGCCCCTAGTGATGTCGAGATTGCGATGACCAGTGGAATCGCCAGACCAAGGGCATGCGGGCAAGCAATGACGAGGACTGTTGCGGTTCTAATCAGGGCGTGTTCCTTGTCGCCTGAAAACCACCAATAGGCGAAAGTAATGGCACCCGAGGCGACCGCGACGTAAAAGAGGATCGCGGCCGCACGGTCGGCAAGTGCCTGCGTGCGAGAGCCGGACGCTTGCGCGGCGGCGACGAGCCGCATGATTCCGGAAAGAGCGGTCTGGTCCCCGATTGCCGCAATACTGACGCGAAGGCTTCCGCCGCTGACAACTGTTCCCGCAATGACTTTGGCGCCTGCCACCTTCGGCAGTGGTTTGGACTCGCCGGTGATCATGGACTCGTCAACATCGGCCGCGCCCTCAACGACAGTGCCGTCGGCCGGAACGCGGGCTCCGGGCCTGACAAGAACGATGTCGCCGATGCGCAAATCCGAGAGTGGAACAGATTGAGTTTCTGCGCCCCTTACGCGTTCAGCGGTGTCCGGGAGCAGGGCGGCGAGTGCGTTCAGCGCGCCACGAGCCTGGGAAATGGCCCGCATTTCGAGCCAGTGGCCGAGGACCATGATCGTAATCAGTGACGCGAGTTCCCACCAAACGTCAATCTCGAAGAGGCCGAATGTCGCAGCGAGCGAAGTTCCAAAAGCGACTATGATCGCCAGGCTGATCAGCGTCATCATGCCCGGCTTGTGATCGGCAAGTTCGCTCGATGCCCCGCGGATGAAGACCAGGCCGCCATAAACGAAGACGACCGTGCCGAGGATGGCGGGGATAAACTTCGAGCCGGGGAAGGAAGGCGCTGTGTAGCCAAGCCAGTGTTGAACGTCGGTTGACCAGAAGACGACGGGAATTGTGAGAGCGAAACTCAGCCAAAATTTGTCGCGAAACATGGCAACGGAGTGCCCGGCGTGACGGTCGTGGCTGCCGTGCATGTCTGACATCTTGTGACCGGCGTGCGGGTCGGACGCCGGTCCGTGATCATTGTGGCTCATGTTGTCCATTGTGAAGCCCAACGAGCCCACGGGACTCGAGAAAGAGAGCGATGCGCGACGCGGCGCACCGCTTCGGGGTTCATTTCGAGTTTTTCTTGTCCTGTTTGCCAGGTGGCATGACCATCACGTCGTGAAGCGTGGTTTCGCCCTTGTAAACGGTTGCCATGATCGTGTCGCCGACCTTGATCTTCTTGAGGACCTCGGGCTTGTCTACCGGGTAACTCATCGTCATCGCGTCCATCCAGCCTTCGACCTTTTCACCGTTGACGGTCAGTCCCTTGTCGGTGACGGCCTCAACCTTGCCGTGAAACGTCATGCCCGTGCCCTTCGTTTTGTCCTGTGCATTTGTGTTGGCCGCGAGCAAGCCCGTGAGGGCGAGCGCCGCGGCGAGGATGTGTCTTCGAGTGCTCATGCTTTTTCCCCTTTCCTGATCTGAATGTTTCCGACTGCTGAACCTTCTCCTATTGCGGTTGCTCGGCTAGTGTTTCATCGGCGGCTCCTTTCGGCGGCGTCTCGGTGTTCGCACCGCGCCGGATGGCGCGGCCCTTGATCATTGCGAAGAACACGGGGACCAGAATGAGAACGTGAATCGTGGACGTAATCATGCCGCCCACGATGGGCGCGGCGATGGGCTTCATCACGTCAGAGCCGATGCCGGTTTCTCGCAGGATCGGAACGAGGCTCGCCAGCACGACGGCGACGGTCATCAGCTTGGGACGCAGCCGGTGCACGGCGCCCTCGATGATCGCCGCCTCCAGGTCGGCCTCGGTGAGCGGCACGCCGGAGGCAAGACGGCGCTCAAGCGCCTCGTGCAGGTATACCACCATGACCACACCCGTTTCGACGGCGATGCCGAATAGGGCGATGTATCCCACCCAGACCGCAACGCTGAAGTTATAGCCAAGGTATCGCTGCAGGATCAGCCCTCCGGTAAGGGCGTACAGCGTCGGGAAAAATCAGGACGGCGGCCTCGGTAACCGAATGGAACACCATGTAGAGGAGGACAAAAATCACGAAAAACGCAACGGGCACGATCAGCTCTAATCGCTCCTTGGCCCGCAGCTCGAATTCGTATTCGCCCGACCATTTGTAGGTGTAGCCGGCGGGAAGCGCGAGCTGCTGCCGGAGCACGTTG
>CAWFQW010000008.1:0-698028 GCA_963818065.1 Bryobacterales bacterium
AACCAGTACCCTAAGGGCTGGCCGACCGCAGATGAAACCATCTAGAATCAGAACTTTCTAATGCCTCGCATACTTGTGACCGGATCGTGTGGCCTGATCGGGTCGGAAGTCGCGGCCTTCTTTGGTGATTTGGGTTTCCAGGTGAGCGGTGTGGATAGCAACTTTCGGGCGCCGTTTTCTTCGGTCCGGAAGGCGATACCAGTTGGGTCTGGAACGGCTGCGGACTCCTCCCCGGTTACCGGCACTGCGCGCTGGACATTCGCGATCGGGAAGGCGTGCTCGCACTGGTCGACGAAGTGCGCCCGGACCTGATCATCCACACCGCCGCGCAGCCTTCGCACGACCGCGCCGCCGCCATTCCGTTTCTCGATTTCGAAGTGAACGCGCTGGGCACGCTGCATCTGCTGGAAGCGGCCCGGCGATCCTGTCCCGAATCGCCGTTCATCCACATGTCGACCAACAAGGTTTATGGCGACCGGCCCAATGCGATCGCGCTGCGCGAGACTCGCTACGCGCTTTGACTACGACGATCCGGCATACGCGCACGGCATTCCCGAAGATTTTTCGATCGATCAGAGCAAGCATTCGCTGTTCGGCGCGTCCAAAGTGGCGGCGCGACGTCATGGTGCAGGAATACGGCCGCTATTTCAACATGCCCACCTGCTGCCTGCGCGGCGGCTGCCTGACCGGTCCGAATCATTCCGGCGTCGAACTGCACGGCTTCCTCAGCTATCTGATCAAGTGCAACGTGGAAGGGCGCGAATACAAGGTTTACGGCTACAAGGGCAAGCAGGTGCGCGACAACATCCACTCCGAGGACGTGGCGCGCTTCATGTTCGAATTCTGGAAGGCTCCGCGCGTGGCCGAAGTCTACAATCTGGGCGGCGGCAAGGAGAACGCCTGCTCCATTCTGGAGGCGTTTCAGATGGCCGAGCAGACTCACCGGCCGGCCGATGAGCTATCGCTACGTGGACGAGAACCGGATCGGCGATCACATCTGCTACTACAGCGACCTGCGCAAGATGAAAGCGCACTATCCGGCTTGGGACATCAGCAAGAGCCTCGACCGCGATTTTCGAGGAGATCGCCGCGAGTTGGATGGCACGCACGGTCGCCACGCCACGTCGAGCCACCGGCATGGTCACGCCAGGAATGAAGATCCTGATCACCGGAATCTGCGGCTTTGTCGGCAGTTCGCTGGCCGAGGGGCTGCTGGAGCGGCGCGAAGGGATCTCGATCTTGGGCATCGACAATCTCATGCGCCCGGGCTCGGAATTGAACCGCGCGCGGCTGCGCGAAGCTGGGGGTCGCGTTGATCCACGGCGATATCCGCATGCCGAGCGATTTCGAAGCGCTGCCCGGCCGTGGACTGGGTGATCGACGCGGCGGCCAATCCGAGCGTGCTGGCGGGTACTCCAGACCGGCTTCAGCAGCCGGCAACTGATCGAACACAATCTGGCGCAGCGTGGTGAATGTGCTGGAGTATTGCAAGGCGCACAGAGCGGGCTTGCTGCTTACTGAGCACCAGCCGCGTGTATTCCATCCCGGCGCTGGCGTCGCTGCCGCTCGAGTCGGACGGAGACGCGTTTCGTCTGGACGAGACGGCGCGATTGCCGCCGGCGTTTCGGGCCGCGGCATCGGCGTGGATTTTTCCACGCGCGCTCCGATTTCGCTCTATGGCAGCACCAAGCTGGCGGCCGAAGCGCTGGCGCTGGAATATGGCGACGCTTTCGGCTTTCCGGTTTGGATCAATCGCTGCGGCGTGCTGGCCGGGGCGGGGCAGTTCGGCACGCCCGGACCAGGGCATCTTCTCGTATTGGATCCACGCGCACGCGCGCCGCCGCCCGCTGCGCTTATATCGGCTTCGATGGCACGGGCAAGCAAACGCGGGACGTCTTTCATCCGCGCGATCTCACGGTTCTCGCGGATGCTCAGATGAACTGCGGACGCCCGAACGGGCCAGCGCATCTACTGCGCCGGCGGCGGCCGGCCGAACGCCATGTCGCTCGCGCAGCTTGACGGCCTGGTGCGATGCGACGCTTCGGCCCGCATGCGCCCACCGCCGATACCCGTCCCCGGCCCTACGACATTCCCTGGGTGGTGATGGATTCGAGCGATGCCGAGCGCGATTTCGGCTGGCGCCTCGAGATTCCCGCTCGAGAACATTCTGGAAGAGATCGCGCAGCATGCCGAGCGCAATCCGGACTGGCTGGAGAGAAGCGCTCCATGAAGCCAGCCGCGCCGCCCGAGCCGCAGGAGCCCATCCGTCTGCTCTCCGTCGTCATTCCGGCGCGCGATGAAGAAGGCCGCGTGGGCGCCACGGTGGAGCATCTTTACGTGGAGCTGCGGCTGCACCACATCGAGCACGAAATCGTGGTGGTGGACGACGGGAGCACCGACGGCACTTGGGCGCGTTTTGCAGCAGGCCTTGAGCCGCGTGCCCACGCTTGCGGCCGGTGCAGAACACCGGCGAGCACGGCTTCGGCCGGGCGGTCAGCTATCGGCCTGGATCACGCCCAGGGCGACGCGATGGTGGTCATGATGGCGGACGAATCGGACGACTGCCGCGACGTGGTCCGCTATTGGGAGGTGTTGAACGAAGGCTGGGACGCGGTGTTCGGATCGCGCTTCATGCGCGGCGGCGGGGTGATCGATTATCCGCTGCACAAGCTGCTCTTGAACCGGCTGGCCAACCTGTTTCTGCGGATCATTTTTCACGTCCCGCTTAACGATTTCACGAACGCTTTCAAGGCCTACCGCCGCAAAGTGATCGAGGGCTGCCAGCCGTTTCTTTCGCCGCATTTCAATCTGACCATCGAGATCCCGCTGAAGACCATCGTGCGAGGCTACTCGTGGACCGTGATCCCGATCACCTGGCGGAACCGGCGGTCGGGCGTGTCCAAACTCAAGATCCGCGAAATGGGCAGCCGCTATTTGTTCATCGCATTGTACTGCTGGCTGGAAAAATACTTCTCGCGCGGAGACTACGTTCGAAAAAAGCAGGACGCTGAAAGCGTGCGCTCGGGCAGATGAAACGGCCCCTATGAGACTGCCCGACCCTCGGCGCGCACGGAAAAGGTTCGTTCTTCGTCCAATAGTGGAGTAGGATCTATTCTTTTCCGGCCGATTCCGATGACGGACGTTTGAGACCAAGGCAAGTGCGGATCAATACGGCGCAACAACCATACCAGCCGATCAAAGTTTTTCAGCTGCATACGGCTGATGGTTCTTCGTTTTAGAACCTTTCCATTGAACCACCAGCCGGGCCGGGAGGCGCGGTTGAATCGAAGCACGGTCTCCACCTCGAATCCCGCATCGGTCATCCTCTGACGTAATTGCTCTTCCGAGTAGCGGCGAAAATGTCCCAGCTCCTCGTCCAGGCAATTGTAGATGCTCTGGCCGGCGGGCACCAGTATCACCGCGCGGCCACCATCTTCGAGCATTGAGCGAATGTTTCTCAAAGCCCCCAGGTCATCTTCGATGTGCTCCAGAACGTTGAGGCACACCACCGTATCCATCTGGCCGCGAAATGCTTCGTGGCCTTGTGGATCCGCCGAATTCAGCTCGGCGGTTTCGAGATTGGGCCGCTGAGCCAGGCGGTTCTGAGACGCTCCAGGTGTTCGAGATCGATGTCGGTGGCGACATACCTCTTCCGGCCGGCTACCAGCAGCCGAGTGAGATTGCCCATGCCCGCTCCGATTTCGAGCACCCTTTTACCGATGTAGGGTTGGATGGTGTCGGCCATCCATCGATTGAAATTCGGCGCGTTGGCAAAAGCATCCAGAATGTCCTTGTCCTTGGCCACATAAATGTCGTTCGAAAACGCAGTCCTCAAAATTACCCAGAGGGCTTCGAACGCGTCCTTGAGTCCGATCTTCTTGCCTTCCTCGTAGGTGCGCCCGCTATAGCTGATGGGCGTCTCATAGATGCGGGCCTGGCGCTTCGCCAATTTAATGGTGATCTCGGGCTCAAATCCGAAACGTTGGCTTCGTATCGGGATACTTTGCAGTAGAGGCGTGCGAAAGACCTTGTAACAAGTTTCCATGTCGGTGAGGTTGAGATCGGCAAACACGTTACACAGTCCCGTCAGCAGATGGTTTGCGAGCGAGTGCCAAAAGTAGAGCACACGCCTCTCGCCACTGGTCGCGAATCGTGAGCCGAACACCGCGTCCGCGCGCCCGTCCACCAATGGCCCTAGAAGCCTCATGTATTCGTTGGGATTGTATTCGAGGTCGGCGTCCTGGATGATGCAAAATTCCCCGCGCGCTTCGGCGATTGCGCGGCGCAGGGCTGCCCCCTTGCCTTGATTCTGTGTGGTCTTCAGCAAGCGGATCACACCTGGGTATTTCTCCGCGACGGCCTCCACTTCCTGCACGGAAGCGTCCTTGGAACCATCATCGGCGACGATAATTTCCCGTTCGAAGCCTTCCGGCAGAGGAGCCGCGATCACCCGCTCGAGCAAGGTCGCCACGAACTCCTCTTCGTTGTAAAGTGGCACCAAAATCGAGACTTTTCTTAACATGCCCTGCACAAAGAAATTATAGACTAGCCCGCCCAATGGAAATCGACGATATTAGTAGTTCGTGCGCCGGATGACGAAAGGAAGTGCTGCTATCCGCTGGGTCGGCTTCCTGACGGCTGGCATACTAATCCTTTTTGCCGTCGGCGCGCTTTGCTGGCAAGCAATACTCACCGCCCTAGGCAGCTTCCTGGTTGATTCCCAGCCACCGCAGCAAGCCGACCTGGTCCTGGTGCTCGGTGGGGATTTTTGGGGCCCTCGAGTTCTCACTGGCGCTGACCTTGCGTTGCATCGTTATGCGCCGTTCGTCCTGTTTAGCGGTCCGCCCTATCATGAGCGGTTTCAGGGTGAGTTAACGATCGAGTTCCTGGTGAAAAAGGGTTACCCCAAGGAAATTTTCCAGGTGTTTGGCACGACTGCGCAGTCCACCATCGACGAAGCCAAAGATTTACGTGGGGAACTTGCCCGGCGGCATGCCAAACGCGTGCTTCTGGTTACCAGTAACTTCCATTCCCGCCGCGCAACCATCGTGTTGACTCTGTTTTGTCCCGGGGTGAAGTTCATTTCCATTCCGGCTCCCGATTCGCACTATCGCATCGACGACTGGTGGGATGACGACAGCTCCCGGAAACTATTCTATTCGGAATGGAACAAAATCCTGGGCTCCGTATTGATCGGGTGTCCAAACTACGTCGTTTCTCGACTTGGCGGCGGGAGCCTTTAATCATGCGAATGATGATACTTGCGGTCGTCGCGGGCGCGATTGGATTCGCCCAGGCGCCCACGGAGCAGTTGACGTTTGAGGTCGCCTCTGTCCATCCGTCAGCGGCGGCTGGACTGAGTATCCACCGTGTCCGAAGGAGCGGCGGGCCTGGCACTCGCGATCCGGAGCGCTTCACCTGCGAGCGCTGCAGCCTTTCTTCATTATTGGTCCAAGCATTCAGAATCCGCAGCTACTTGCTCTCGGGACCGTCTTGGCTTAACTCCGAAGAGTTCGATGTGGCGGCGGTGGTTCCGAAAGGAGTCACCAGAGACCAGTTTAGGATCATGTTGCAAAACCTCCTGGTTGAACGCTTCAAGATGAAGTCGCACCGGGATAAGAAGGAAATGGAGGTCTACCAATTGGTTGTTGGGAAAGGTGGGCCGAAGTTTCAGGAATCCAATCCAGATTCCAATCCGCAGCCTTCCTCGCAGGAGGGTCCAACACCGGAAGTTGGCCCAAAGCTCTCGCTTGCCAACGATGGATATCCCGAGCTTCCGCCGGGCCGCTCCAACGCGTCCATCGCGATAGGCCCTAGGATTCGCATGCGAATGCTGAACGCTTCAATGCACGATCTCGTCGGGCTGTTGCAAGAACAGGTCGATAAACCTGTTACCGACGCGACTGAATTGCAGGGGAAATATGACTTCGTTCTCGCATGGTCGGCGGACAGCGGTACCGCGACTGCGGTCGGCGCCGGGGACGATACATCGGACGTGGACGTCCCTGACGATTCGGGCCCGGACCTTTTCGCGGCGCTTCAGGAGCAGCTTGGACTTAAGCTGGAAAAAGCGAAGGGATCCGTAGAGATCCTTGTCATAGATCACATCGAGAAAGTCCCGAGCGCGAACTAGGCAGGCGGTTATTGAAGAAATCATGGAATCCTGCCGATCTTCCGATCTGGGGACATGGAGCAGGACCCTACAGCTCGGCTGGTTATTCTAATTCCGGTCTTCAACGACTGGAACGCGGTTGCCCTGCTTCTACCAGCTTTAAACCACGCCCTCAAGGACTGCCACATGCGTGTCGAAATCCTGCTCGTCAACGATGGTTCCACCCAGTCTCTGGATCCTGCGGTTGCGGCGCAGCCTTTCGAACACCTGCATTCGGTGCAAATCCTTCACCTGCGCCGGAACCTGGGCCATCAGCGCGCCATCGCCGTCGGGCTGGTTCACGTCCACAAACATTTGCCGTGCGCCGCCGTCGTTGTGATGGATGGAGACGGCGAAGACCGCCCGCGCGATGTTCCACGTTTGATCGAGGAATACCGCCGCAGGGGGCAAAAGACAATCATTTTCGCTGAACGAGCCAAGCGGCTGGAAAAGATCGGATTCCAATTCAGCTATTGGCTATATCGAACCACTCACTGGCTGCTGACTGGCGTGCGTGTTCGGGTGGGCAACTTCAGTATCCTGCCGTGGCAGGCGGTGGAGCGGCTGGTGGTAGTTTCGGAAATCTGGAACCACTACGCCGCTGCGATCCTCCGCGCCCGGCTCCCTTACCAAACCATTCCCATGGATCGCGGCCCCCGGATGACCGGAGAGTCGCAGATGAATTTCGTGGCGCTGTTGGTGCACGGTTTTAGTTCTATTGCGGTCTTCAGCGATGTCGTTAGTACGCGCTTGTTGGTCGTGGCCTCGGCGCTCACCGGACTGTTGGCCGCGCTAACCGTCACCGTTGCCGTGGTGAGTTGGGCAGCTCATCTGGTCTTTCCAGTGTGGGCCGCCTTCATCTGTGCCGTTTCGCTGGTGATTCTGACACAGGCGGTGATTGGTTCGTTCCTCCTGGCCTTCACCATCCTTAGTGCCCGAGCCAACATGAGCCTTGTTCCCGTGCGCGATACACCGCAATTCGTGGATCGCGTGGAACGAATATTTCCCCGCGACAACCTATCGATCCCGCGGCTCCGCGCTGAAGCCGTTTAAAGGAAGCACTTCAGCGCTTGAACCGTTGCCCACGTACAATAGAGTTTCCATGAAGATCATCGTGACCGGCGGAGCCGGGTTCATCGGTTCGTGTTTTGTGCGCCTGGCGCTCCAAAATCCCTCGCTCGAGATCGTCAACATCGACAAGCTGACGTACGCCGGGAATCTGGAGAATCTGGAATCGGTGGCCAATCACCCGCGCTATCGCTTCGTGCACGCCGACATCTGCGATCTGGAGGGATTGCGGCGCGTCTTTGCCGAAGTGAAACCAGATTGCGTCGTGCACTTCGCCGCCGAGTCGCACGTCGACCGCAGCATTTTCGCGCCCCAGCCGGTGTTTGAGACCAATCTGCGGGGCACCTTTAATTTGCTCGAGAGCATGCGCGCCCAGCGCGTGGAGCGCTTCATTCATGTCTCGACCGACGAAGTCTACGGCAGCTTGGAAGCGCCGCTCGAAGCCGACGAACAGTTCCCGTTGCAGCCCAGCAGTCCGTATTCAGCGGGCAAGGCCGGGTCCGATCTGCTGGCCCTGAGCTATCACACTACCTACAAGCTGCCGGTGATCGTGACGCGCGCCTCCAACAACTACGGGCCGTTTCAGTTTCCCGAGAAACTGATCCCGCTGATGATCACGCACGCCTTCGACGACCGGCCTCTACCCGTGTATGGCGACGGCATGCAAATCCGCGACTGGTTGTATGTGGAAGACCACTGCCAGGCGATCCTCACGCTGCTCGAGCACGGGCGCGACGGCGAGATTTACAATATCGGGGGCAACCGCTCGCTTCCCAACAAGACCGTGGTGGAGCAGATTCTCGCGATCACCGGCAAACCGGCCAGCCTGATCGAATACGTGACGGATCGCCCCGGGCATGACCGGCGGTATGCGCTCTCGAGCGAGAAGTTGCAGCGCGAGACCGGATGGAGTCCGCGCATGGATTTCGAGCGCGGCTTAAAAGCGACGATCGAATGGTACGGTTCCAATCCCCAGTGGATCGCGCACGTCCGATCGGGCGAATATCAGAAGTACCACGAGAAGAATTATGCGAATCGCAATCAAGAGCTGCGGGCAGTGACCGAGGTGAGTGAGGCGACTACATGAAAGGCGTCGTGCTGGCAGGTGGCACGGGCAGCCGAATGCACCCCCTGACCAAGATCACCAACAAGCATCTGCTGCCGATTTACGACAAGCCCATGATCTACTACCCCATCCAGACCTTGGTGGACGCGGGCATTCGGGAGATCCTGGTGGTGACGGGCGGGCGCAATTCGGGGGATTTCCTGCGGCTGCTGGCCAATGGCAAAGAATTCGGCTTGAAACATCTGGATTACACCTATCAGGAAGGCGAAGGCGGCATTGCCGATGCATTGGGGTTGGCCGAGCACTTTGCCGACGGAGGGCGCATCTGCGTCATCCTGGGCGACAACATCATTCAGGACAGTATCCGGCATATGGCCGAGGAATTTGAGCGGCAGGAATCCGGCGCAAAGATTTTGCTGAAGCAGGTGCAGGACGCCGAGCGCTTTGGAGTCGCCGAGATTCGGGACGGGCGGATTGTGGGGATCGAGGAGAAGCCCAAGCAGCCCAAGTCGAACATGGCCGTGACCGGGATTTATATGTACGATGAAACGGTCTTTGACAAGGTTCGCAAGCTGGTGCCAAGCGGGCGCGGCGAGCTGGAGATCACGGACGTAAACAATGCCTACATTGGCGAGGGCACGATGACCTATGCGCATTTAGAAGGCTGGTGGACCGACGCCGGGACGTTCGATTCTCTGCTGCGCGCCGGGAACCTGGTGGCCGGGAGCAGGAAGCGATGAGCATGCCGGTTCGCCAGGAGCCTTCGGTGGAGCTGGAAACGCCGAGCTGCGAAAAGGGCATCGGCAAGGTCATCGTGGCGCCCGATTCGAAAGACCTAATTGCAGGCGTGCGTTGCTATCCGTATCCGGTGTGGCCGGACGATCGCGGCTATTTTCTGGAAGTGGCCCGCATGGGTCAGGGTCTGACGGAGGCATTTCCGAAAGACAGCACGCAGATCTCGGCCGCGCTGAGTTATCCCGGCACGATCAAGGCGTTTCATTTTCACCGGCGCCAGACCGACTGTTGGGTTCCTCTGGAAGGCATGCTGCAAGTGGCATTAGTGGACTTGCGGCCGCAATCGCCTTCGTTCGGCGCGCGCAACACGTTCTATCTGGGCGCGCTGCGGCGCTGGCAATTATTGATTCCGCCCGGAGTCGCCCACGGCTATAAGATCATCGGAACTACTCCCGCATTGCTGGTCTACATCACCGATCGTTTCTACGATCCCCAGGATGAAGGCCGCATCCCCTACGACGATCCCATGATCCAATACGACTGGGAAACTCAGCACAAATAAGCGATAAATCCGGATGAAATCGGACGGGTAGGTCTCAGTCCGATAGTTCCGTTATCGGTCTCTTGCCGGTGGTCCAAATGTCGATCGCACTAGCTCCAAGCCCTCTTCCTTGTTGTGAATGCGCGACTCCAACTGCGCATCTTCGGCCACCTCCAGCATGCGCGAAAAGTCCGGGCCGGGCGCATATCCGGCAGCGATCAGATCGTCTCCGGTCACTAGCCGCGCCGGCTGCAATTGTTCGGGCTCCGTCTGCTCGAACTTCGCTTTAGCGAATTCGTAGTTTTCGAGATGTCCATGACTCGACGAGCAGTCTAGCCGATGCAGTTCCAGGTGCTCCTCAAATCGATTCAGGCGCAGCATCCGTCTTCAACGTGCTTTCGCGCATTTGGTGGACGTGCGAAAATCGCATGTGATTCGCAATCAGGGCGATTATTTGATCGATCTCGGCGTTTGAAAACCGCAGCCGGTTGAGGATATCGCGCGCGATTTGCTCGCCTAGCTCCACATGTCCATCGAAACGGATGCGTTCGGCCACGCGAAACGTGCCCGGCTTGCCCACATCGTGCAGCAAAACTCCGAGAGCCAGCGCGGGCGTCGGGGCCCGCAGCCCTTCCAGCATGATCAGCGTGTGCGTCCAAACGTCGCCCTCGGGATGAAACTCAGGCGGCTGCTCAACACCTTGCATTGCGGCCACCTCCGGCAGGATGTCGCGGAGGAGTCCGGAAGCATCCAGCAATTCGAACCCGCGCCGTGCGCCGCCTTCAGTCAGAATCCGGACCAGTTCGTCGCGAATCCGTTCCGGCGAAACTCGCAGGATTTGCGAGTGCAGCGTCTGGATCGCAGCCATTGTCGCGGGCTCGATTTCGAAACCAAAGCGCGCCGCGAAGCGCACCGCCCGCAGCATCCGCAAGTGATCTTCTTCAAAGCGCCGTTCCGGATCGCCGATTGCTCGAATGATCCCAGCTCGCAGATCGGCCAAGCCTCCCACGTAATCCAAGACTTGGGAATACAAGGAAGACGCAAGAATACAGCGGAAGACAACACTGACGGGTTTAGCAGCAGCGCATTGATGGTGAAGTCGCGTCGCAGTGCATCCTGCTTCGGATCTGTCTCAAACGTGACACGCTCCGGATGCCGGCCATCCGCATAAGCATGATCGCTGCGGAACGTCGCTATCTCCACGCCATCCACCAGCACCACGCCGAACTGCGCCCCCACCAGCTGAGCCCTGGGAAACAGCTGGAGCAGTTCCGCGGGCCGCGCGTCGGTTGCGATGTCATAATCTTTCGGTTCGCGCCCCAAAACCAGATCGCGCACACAACCGCCGGTCAGCCAAGCCTGGAAGTTGCGTGACCGCAGCTCGGACGCGATCTCGATCGCCCTAATCCGGCTCATAAGATGCGCCTCATAGAATCATCGTAAGATAGAAGATTCGGCCCCCGTAGACGCACTTATTAATGTCCACAGAAATCACCAGACCATCATCGACCACAGCCAAGGTCGTAGTCGCCACCACAGTCGCTCTTTCATTCATCAGCTTCTGGCGGGGCGCTTCCATTGTTCTAGCGGATCTAGCCTCGTCGGCATTCTATGCGGGCGGCATCGCCGAGACAGCCGTTGGGCCGGCCGCCCCCTGGTTCGTGCTTGGGGTGATGCTCTTTAGCTTTGCCGTCCGTTCAGTCTACATGGAAAGCTGCAGCATGTTCGTGCGCGGCGGCGTGTACATCGTGGTGAAGGACAGCATGGGACCTTTCACGGCGCGGCTGTCGGTTTCCTCCCTGGTTTTCGATTACATCCTGACGGGACCCATCAGCGTGGTCAGCGCCGGCCAATATCTTGGACACTTGCTCGATGAGATCGCGAAGATGCTCGGCCAGTCGTTCCCGTTCAACGTGAATTACTTTTCCGCTTTCTTCGCCGTCATCGTCACCGGATACTTCTGGTGGATGAACACCAAGGGAATCCACGAATCCAGCGGCAAGGCGCTGCGCATCATGCAGATCACCACCGTGATGGTGGTGGCGTTGTTGATCTGGTGTCCGCTGACGATTCTGCTACGGGGTCATATCACGTTCCCGCCGGCGCCGATACCGCGCAATCTGCACTTCACCAACGAATCGCTGGGCTGGTTCCGAGGGACCATTTTTCCATCGATCCCGATCATAGCCCTGGTTATCGCCTTCGGACACTCGCTGCTTTCCATGAGCGGCTTCGAAACACTGGCGCAGGTGTATCGCGAGATCGCGTACCCCAAAATGAAGAACTTGAAGATCACCGCCAACATCGTCTGCTGGTACGCGGTGATTTGCACCGGCGTCATTACGGTGTTCGCGGGGATGATCATCAGCCCCTCCGATATTCGCAATCTGTTTTCCGACGATTTGCTCGGCGGTTTGGCGATGCGCCTGGCGGGTCCCGAATTACTGAAGCTCGCGTTTCACATTTTCGTGGTGATCGTGGGCGTGCTGATTCTTTCGGGCGCCGTGAACACATCCATTATCGGCGCCAACGGCGTTCTGAATCGTGTGGCCGAAGACGGCGTTCTGCTGGATTGGTTCCGCAAGCCCCACAAACGCTTCGGAACCACCTACCGCATCGTCAACATGATCGTGCTTCTGCAGGTGGCCACCATTATCCTCAGCCGAGGCGATGTTTACCTGCTCGGTGAAGCCTACGCGTTCGGCGTGGTGTGGAGCTTCTTTTTAAAATCGCTGGGTGTGCTGGTATTGCGTTACCAACGCCACGATCAGGAGTACAAGTTTCCTTTCAATTTTCGGATTGCGGGCGTCGAGATCCCGGTGGGTCTTGGCGCTACCACGCTGCTGTTAGGTTGCGTGGCCATCGCCAATCTGTTTTCCAAAGAGTACGCCACGATGTACGGCGTCGGCTTCACACTGGTTGTGTTCGCGGTGTTCACGCTCTCCGAGCACATCAACAACAAGAAACGCAAGCTGACAGCCGACCATAAGCCGCTGGAAGAATTCAACCTGGATCATCAGCCGCAGGTGAACTCCGCCACTTTGCATGCGCGTCCCGGATCGGTCCTTGTGGCGGTCCGCGATTATCACAACATGGAGCACTTCAAGAAAGTTCTCCAGAAGGTCAACCTGCGGCGCAACGATATCGTCGTGATGACGGTTCGCACCATCTCCACGGGCGCGGGCGAATACGATCTCTCGGACGACCAGATCTTCAGCGACTACGAAAAGGAATTGTTCAGCCACGTGGTGGAGATGGCCGAGAAGGAGGGCAAGCCGGTGGAGTTGCTGGTGGTGCCGGCCGTCAATCCTTTTGATGCCGTGGTGCAGACTGCTTCCAGGCTTAAAGCCTCCCGCTTGGTTACTGGCGTGTCGGAGAAGATGCCGTCGGAAGAGCTCGCGCGCCGCATCGGCTTAGCGTGGGAGAGCCAGCCCGAACCGCGCCATGCGTTTTCGCTCGAAGTGATCAGCAAGGACCGGCCCTCCATGTACGTGAACCTCGGCCCACATCCACCGCGCCTGTGGCCCGAGGATGTCGATCGCTTGCATGAGCTGTGGCTGCGGCTGTGCGACTGCGAGGGCGTCGGGTCGAAGTTGCATCATCGAGACATCGTTGGGCTGGCGCTGCGCCGCCTTGAAAAAGATCTCGCCGATGGCAAACGGGAACAGGTGATCACCGATCTGGACCACGAGCTCCGCAAGGACTGAGCCTCGGCTCTTGTATACTCAGATTTCGATATGCGCGCACTCACCATCGCATCGCTCGTCCTGGCGGCTACCTCCTTGTGGTCCGCCGAAATTCCCCGGGCCGCACCGGACCTTCCGATCCCGCTTCCCAGTGGGAAGCAGATCAAGATCAGCGACTATCGCGGCAAGGTGCTCTGTCTCGCGTTCATCCTCACCACCTGCCCGCATTGTCAAAAACTGACGCAAGTGTTGGAGGGCATCTACAAGGATCTAGGGCCAAGAGGTTTTGAAGTACTGGAAGCGGCGCTCAATGAGAATCCGGACGTGCCGTCATTTGTCTCGAATTTCAAGGTGCCTTGGCCGGTCGGCACTGCGGGAGTGCTCTCGGCAGTCGACTTCGTCCAATTCCCGAAAGACAAGCGCCCGCTGGTTCCGTTTGTAGTATTCATCGATCGCAAAGGCATGATTCGCGCCCAATACACATACGGTACCGACGAGAGCTTCTTCGAAGCGGGCCTGGATCAGCACATTCGCGATGAAGTGGAGAAGCTGCTGGGTGAGAGCCTGAAGTCCTCCAAACATTGACGCGCGGCGCCTTGACGCAAATCGTAGCCCATCGTGGCGCGTCGCGCGAGGCGCCTGAAAACACTCTGGCGGCCTTTGCGAAAGCCATCGAGATCGGCGCGGACATGATCGAATTCGATGTTCGCCGCTCGGCTGACGGTACGCTGGTGGTGTCGCACGACCGGGTCCGGAAGGCTGCGCATGTGCCTACCCTTGACGACACGCTGCGCCTAACCAAGGGCCGCATCCAGCTCGATGTGGAGTTGAAGGAGCCAGGCTGCGAGAGGGACGCCCTTCAGTTGTTGCTGCAGTATTTTGCAATCCGGGACTTCTGCATTACTTCGTTCCTCCCCGCGGCGCTTCGCGAGGTGCGCGCTATTGATCCTAGCGTTCGAACCGGTTTGATCTTTGCCACGTGGGGTTCGCGGGTGCAAGCCGCCTGCTTGAGTCCGGATGCCGATTTTCTGGTGGCGCATTACCGCCTGGTCGCCAAAGCCGAACAAATCGGGAAGCCGCTGTTCGTGTGGACCGTGGACGATGCCAGGCGAACACGCCGTCTTTTCGATCGGCCCCTGGTGGAAGCGATTGTCACCAACAATCCCAGGCAGGCTGTCGCGTTGCGGTCGGACTTGAAGTAGTGGCTACCTTCAGTTTTTGACGGTCAGAGCCTCTGAGTCAACCGCCTTTTTGCCGGTTACTCCCTCAAGCCCCGCCAGGACGCCTCTGTAATCGTTCTTGTCGCACTGCATCGCGAAGCCGCCCTTTTGATCGGCGTTCGCCCACGTTAATCCTATGAAATGCTTCTTCGATTTCGTCAGCGCCATGAGCGCCCCGATACCAAATGAGATAAGAGCAAGTCCGATGGCTGCACCTACTCGCCGATGAACGTCTTGTCCATAGCTGATTTCAGTGACCGAAGAGACGGGAATTGTTATTGCATCCCTTTTGTCTCTAGCAAGCCGGATTTGATTGGATTCAATATAGAGCTTCAGGCCGGTGCCGGCTTTGAGATCAGAAACTGAGCCCCCATCATACGTGACCTTGTAACTATTGTCGGCACCGTAAACCGCGATCGGGACAAGAAAGCACAACATCAATGCGACTGTCTTTTTCATTATTGGCCTCCCGACCCTCGCAGAAATGTCCTAATAAGAGGAATTGACACGCTCTTTTGCCGCCGAGGGAAGTGACATAAATCTTATCACGTTTTGGTGTAAGCAAGTGTAAACAGCGGCTTTATCCGAATAAATCGGTCCCATTAACGGGCGCGCCTCGGGTCCTTGCTCCTTTTCGGCCTGCCTGTTATCCTTCTCCAGGATGTCTCCGAATCAAACCGCGGCCCGGGTTTTGGACGGGAAGTGGGTCCGCGACCAGATTCTCGCCGAGCTGAAGCCGCGCGTGGAAAAACTCACTGCCGCGCACCGGCCGCCCGGGTTGGCCGTGATCCTGGTGGGTAACGATCCGGGCTCGGAGATCTACGTCCGCCTCAAAATCAAAACCTGCGCGGAGCTTGGAATCTACAGCGAAAAAATCACGCCGCCGGAAACCATCACCACCGGCGAGCTGCTCGGGATCATCGAAGGCCTGAACCAGCGGTCCGAGATCGACGGCATTCTGGTTCAGACGCCGCTGCCTCCGCAGGTGGACAAGGACCGGGTGCTGCGTGCGATGAGCCCCGATAAAGACGTGGACGGATTCCATCCGCTGAATGTCGGCGCGCTGGTCGAAAATATACCGGGGCCACGCGCGTGTACGCCGGTCGGCATTATGGAAATGCTGCGGCGCTATGAAATTCCCGTGACCGGACGCAAGGCCGTAGTAGTGGGCCGCAGCGATATCGTCGGAAAACCGATGGCGCTCCTGTTGCTGCACGCCAATGCTACGGTCACCATCTGCCATTCGCACACGTCTAATCTGGCGGAGGAATGCAGGCGTGCCGACATTTTGGTGGCAGCCATCGGTCGCGCCGGCCTGCTCACGCGCGAGCACATCAAGCCCGGCGCCACCATCATCGATGTGGGCATGAACCGCAAGCCCGATGGAAAAGTGGTGGGCGACGTCAATCCCGACGACGCCAAGGCGCTCGCCGGCGCTTATACGCCGGTGCCGGGCGGTGTCGGTCCGCTGACGATTGCGATGCTGATGGCCAACACCGTGGAGATCGCCGAACACCATTTGGGCTCGGCATAGGGCCCATGCTTCACATAGAACAATGCTCCGCGTAGGTTTGACCGGCGGTTTGGCGTCGGGCAAGAGTTTCGTGGGCCACGCGCTGGAGACGCTTGGTTGCTATCTCATCGAAGCCGACAAGCTCGGCCATGAAGTAATGCTTCCGGGCGCCGAAGCCTACGACGCCATCGTGCGGGAGTTCGGCGACGGCATCCTCGATAGCACCTCCGGGGAGAACATGAGGGGCCAGATCGACCGCCGCAAGCTCAGCGCCCTGGTCTGGGATTACCCCGAACGCCTGGAAAAACTCAACACCTTCATCCATCCAGCGGTTCGCGCACGCGAGGAACGGCGCATCGCCGAAATCGCCCAAGCCGACCCGCACGCCATCGTAGTTGTGGCGGCGGCCATTCTGGTTGAAACTGGTAGTTATAGGAGTTTCGACAAGCTAATCGTCGTCACCTGTACGGCGGAACAACAGATGGAACGCGCACTGAAGCGAGGCTCGTATAGTAAAGAAGAGATCCTGGCGCGTTTAAGCCGGCAGTTGCCTCTGGAAGAGAAGCTGCGTGTGGCCGATTATGTGATTGATACGTCCGGCTCCAAGGAGAGTACGCTCGAACAGGTGCGAATCGTTTACGAATCGCTGCGGAGTTTATCAGTATGAGATTGCGCATTTTTGTCATCACCGCCTTGCTCGTCGGCGGGTTCCTCCTCCTGACCACCAAGAACGGCTGGGCCCCCCGCCGGATTCTGGACCCGGTTAGCGGTTCGGGGCCGCTGTGGTCCGGACCTTCAACGGCGCATGCCACCAGTCTTAGCTCCGACGAAAACAACAACATCGATATTTATAAAGCTGCGCACGTCGCCACCGTCAATATCACCAGCACGGTGTATCGGCGCAACTTCTGGGAAGTTTACCCGGCCAAGGATCAAGGCTCGGGCTTCCTGATCAGTCCGGATGGCAAAATCCTTACGAACAGCCACGTGGTTGCCAACGAGCGGCAGCTTGAAGTGACGCTCCCGGATCAATCGCGTTACAAGGCGAAGTTGCTCAGCCGCGACGAATCCAACGATGTTGCCTTACTGCAAATTGAGCCGCGCACAAAGCTGCCCTCGCTCCACCTGGGCGATTCCGACGGATTGCAAGTCGGCCAGAAGGTGCTCGCGATCGGCAATCCATTTGGCCTGGAAGGCACCTTGACTACTGGCATTGTCAGCTCGCTCGGCCGAAGCATTATGGGAGAGAACGAACACAGGCTGGAGGGCTTGATTCAAACGGATGCCGCTATCAATCCCGGCAATAGCGGCGGACCGCTGCTCGATTCAGCGGGGAATGTGGTCGGGATTAATACCGCAATCCTGGGGCCGAACGGCGGCAACATCGGCATCGGATTCGCAATGCCCATTAATCGCGCGAAACTCATGATCGATGATTTCCAGGCGGGCCGGAAGCGGCCGAAGCTCGGTGTCTCGGTGGTGCAGATTTCCGGCGACTATGCGGACGCCCTGAGTCTGCCGTCGCGAGGCGGACTGCTGATCCAGGAAGTGGATCCCGACTCTCCGGCGGCGCGCGCCGGTCTCCGAGGCGGCCGGCAGGAAGTCCAAATCGGTAACGCGCAGCTAATGGTCGGCGGCGACTTGATCATGTCGATTGACGGACAGCCGGTGGATCGCGACGACGCCATCAGCCGCGCTCTGGCGCACAAGCGCGCCGGCGATACACTCGATCTAACCATCTTTCGCGGCGGCCGGACTACGAACGTGAAGGTGCGGTTAACCGAGGAAGGCGCCATCTAATCAGTCACAAATCCGTGTTGATCCGTGTTGATCTGTGGCCAATTATTCGAATGCTCCGAACGCATATTTAAAACTGTTCGCGGCCATTTCCTCGGCGCGCAGTCCGAACATTTTCTCAGCCAGCTCATACTCCTTCGTTAGCGTAGTCTGGAAAAACGCCGGATCGTCGGTGTGGATCGTGATCGGAACGCCTGCCTCGTATAGCTTGCGGATTGGATGCGCGTCCAGCGACGCCACGACGCCCATGCAAACATTGCTCGAGATGCAGACCTCAAGCGGGATGTTGTCCTCTCGCAAACGCGCCATGAGAGCCGGGTCCTTCACCGCCGCGATGCCATGCCCGATGCGTTCAGCTCCAATCGCAAGCGCGGACCACACGGATTCCGGGCCCGCCGTCTCGCCGGCGTGGCACACCAGGCGCAAACCGCTATCGCGCGCGTAGGCAAACACATCGCGAAACCAATGCGCCGGCCCTCGCACCTCGTCGCCCCCGATCCCGTATGCGATGGTCCCTTCGTCGCGGCGCGACACGGCGAACTCGGCAACCTCCATACCTTTCTCCGGACCAAACTGGCGGATCGCGTCTAGTATCCAAAACGTCATGATGGAGGACCGCTGTGACTCGCGCCAGACCGCGTCATAGACCGCCGCTAAGTCCTGCTGCTTCCACAGGACAACCCCAGCTGACAAAGTAATCTCGGCGTAAGTCACATCCTGCGCGGCCAGTGAGTCGAGTAAGTGGCGCGTCGCCAGGGCATAATGTTCTGGCTTTTCGAGCTTCTTACTAACCCAAATGTAACCCTGGAGGAATTCGGCGAACGAGCCGCATTTCAAATTGGCCTCGATGTCCGCGCGCGCGAGCGTTGGATCGATCTCTAATAGCGTCTCGGGCCCGATCGACCCTTCCAGATGAACGTGCAACTCCGCTTTCTTCATTGGTGAAAATGATGTTCCTAACTCCTGAATGCTTCGAGCCCTCTGCCATAATAACTGTGCATGACTGCGCAAGAGCTGGAAGCCATCCTGAACGGCACGCACGGCGATCCTTTTCACGTGCTGGGGCCTCATCAGACAGACGATGGCTGGGAAGTGCGGGCGTTTCTTCCGCAAGCCAAGGACGTGGCAATTCGGCTTGGCGGCGCCACGCAACCCATGCTCAAGATGCGCTCGGAAGGTTTCTTCGTCGTCACGCTGGGGCACGATCCAGGAAATTATACGTTCGATCTCACGCTCTGGAACGGCTCGCACCAGGAAATTGAAGATCCCTATCGCTTCCCGCGACTCATTTCCGATTTTGATCTGCACATTCATGGAGAAGGCACCCAGTATGAGAGCTATCGCTCCATGGGCGCGCATATCGTGGAGTGTCTCGGCGTTTGGGGCGTCCGCTTTGCGGTGTGGGCGCCGAATGCGGAAGTGGTCAGCGTGGTCGGCGACTTCAACGATTGGGATGAGCGGCGGCATCCCATGCGTCGGCGTTCCGGCGGCGTCTGGGAGATCTTCCTGCCTGCAGTGGGTGCGGGCGTCAACTACAAATATTCGGTACGAGCTCCCTCGCGCGGATTCCGCCAGCAAAAGGCCGACCCCTACGGATTCGGCACGGAGCTTCCACCAAAATCGGCTTCCATCGTTTGCGATCTCGCCACTTATCAATGGAACGATCAAGCTTGGATGGAAGCACGCGCCCACACCGATCATCTGAAGGCTCCCATCTCGATCTACGAAGTGCATCTGGGCTCCTGGCTGCGCGGCCCTCACAATTCCTATCTGAGTTATCGCGAGCTGGCCGACAAGCTGGTGGATTACGCTGTCCATCTGGGCTACACGCATTTGGAATTACTGCCGGTGATGGAGCATCCATTTTCAGGGTCGTGGGGGTATCAGGTAACTGGCTACTACGCGCCCACTTCGCGCTTCGGAGCGCCGCAGGACTTCATGTATTTCGTCGACAGGTGTCATCAGGCCGGCTTGGGCGTGATTGTCGATTGGGTGCCCGGGCATTTTCCTAAAGACGCGCACGGCTTGGCGCATTTCGACGGAACGGCGCTCTATGAACACGCCGATCCGCGCAAGGGCGAGCACAAGGAGTGGGGCACACTCATCTTCAACTATGGCCGCAATGAAGTCCGCACGTTTCTTATCTCGAACGCCCTATTTTGGTTGAAGGTGTATCACATTGATGGACTTCGAGTAGACGCCGTGGCGTCCATGCTGTATCTGGATTACTCGCGCAAACCCGGCGAGTGGATTCCAAATATGTACGGCGGTAACGAAAATCTGGAGGCCATCGATTTCCTGCGCCGGTTCAATGAACTCGCGCACCAGGTTCCAGGCGCGATTACGACCGCTGAAGAATCCACCGCGTTTGCCGGCGTCTCGCGGCCGACTTATTTGAACGGGCTCGGCTTCACCATGAAGTGGAATATGGGCTGGATGCACGATATGTTGGACTATTTCGGGCAAGATCCCGTACATCGCAAGTACCACCACAACGACATCACCTTCAGCATGCTGTATGCGTTCACGGAAAATTTCATCCTGCCCATTTCGCACGATGAAGTTGTGCACGGCAAGCGCGCGCTGCTGAGCAAAATGCCCGGCGATATGTGGCAGAAGTTCGCGAATGTGCGCACGTTTCTCGCCTACATGTATGGTCATCCCGGAAAAAAGCTTCTGTTCATGGGCTGCGAAATTGGCGTCTGGGACGAGTGGTATGACGAGTACGGGTTGCCTTGGGAGCTGCTCCACTACGATTTTCATCGCAAGCTGCAAGCGCTGGTGGGCGAGTTAAATCGCTTGTACCGCGCGTACCCGGCATTTCATGAAGTCGACTTCCATTGGTCGGGCTTCCAGTGGGTGGATTTGGGGGATGTCGACGGGTCCACGATTTCATTTATTCGCCGCCCGCAAAATGGCAAGTCGTTTTTGCTGTTCGTGTGCAACTTCACGCCCGTGCCTCGCTTGAACTATCGCGTGGGCGTTCCCGATCCGGGCGTCTATCGCGAGATCTTGAACACGGATTCGGAATTGTGGGGCGGCAGCAATCTGGGCAACGGCGGGTACGCCGGGTCGCAGCCTATTTCCTACAATAATCACTATCACAGCCTTTCGATTACTTTGCCTCCGCTCGCGGTGGTGGTATTCGAATCGCCCGTCTTGATCATGCGCCGAGTCACAATTTTGCTGGCAGCCGTCATAGCGTTGCTGATCTGCTATGCTTCCACGCTTCGCGGCATGGCGCACAGTGGTGGACCGACGAGGATATGGGCTACGGGTTCATCGTTCCTTTTGTGATCGCATGGATTGTGTGGAACGAGCGGGCGCGCTGGCGCAAGCTGCCCGTTCAGCCGACCGCCTGGGGATTCGCTGGTGCTCGCGGCCGCCGCGGGCTTGCAAATTGCGTCCGCGTTCGGCGCCGGCCTATTTGCCGCTTCCGTCGCTTTCGTACTTTCACTCGCTGGCGTGGTGCTGGCCACGCTCGGTTTCGCCTGGCTGCGCGCCTGGGCGTTTCCATTCGTCCTGATGCTGTTCATGCTGCCCAAACTCGCCGTTGTCTATAACCAGATCACTCTGCCTCTGCAACTCCTCGCGACGCGGCTCGCGGGAGGAATGCTGTCGACGGCTGGCTTCATGGTGATCCGTGACGGCAATATCCTGAACGTGGCTGGACACAGCATCTCGGTTGTCGAAGCCTGCAACGGAATCCGTTACCTGCTGCCTCTCGCATTTCTTGCATTGGTATTCGCCTATGCCGGCGGCGCCAAGGCCTGGGTTCGAGTGGTCATGATGGGCGCCGCCATTCCAATTGCGATCATCGCGAATGCCGTGCGGGTGGCCTTCTCCGGATTGTCGCCCACGCTGACGTCCGGGAACTGTTCACGCCCTGTTGGGCACGGTCATTTTTCTTATGTGCCTGGGGTTGTTGGCCGGGATCTATCACTTACTCGCGCGCCTCCAAGCTACAATCGGATTTGCAAAAAACTGATGTTGTAATCATTGGAGCCGGGCACAACGGCTTGGTCTGTGCCGCATATCTGGCCCGAGCCGGACGCCGCGTGCTGGTGCTCGAGCGCCGCGAGCTGGTCGGCGGATGCGCGGTCACCGAGGAAATCTGGCCGGGTTATAAGGTCTCTACCGCCGCGTACCTCACCAGCCTCCTGCAAGAGCGGGTGATTCGCGATCTCGAGCTGGAGCGATTCGGATATCACGTCGACGCCAAGGATCCGGCGTTTTTTTCGCCGTTTCTCGACGGCCGCTATCTTTTCATGTGGCAGGATCGCGACCGGACCCTCCAGGAAATCGCAAAGTTCTCGCGACATGACGCCGCAGGCATTTCCAGCCTACGAAGACCATCTCGAACGGCTCTCGCAAGTAGTGGAAAGCCTGCTGCTGACTACGCCGCCGGAGTTCCCGCCGCAAGGGCTGGGCGATTTCGTCGACTATCTGAAGCTCGCGGCCAAAATGCGCGGCCTCAGCCCCAAGGAAATCGTGGGCCTGGTCAAGATCTTCACCCAGAGTGCGGTCGAGTTCCTGGACGAGTGGTTTGAATCCGGCGAAATCAAAGTGACGCTCGCCACCGACGCCGTGATTGGGGCGAACGGAGGGCCGCGATCGCCGGGTACCGCCTACATCCTGCTGCATCACGTGATGGGAAGCGTCAGCGGCCACCGCGGTCTGTGGGGCTTCGTGCGCGGAGGTATGGGCGGGGTCTCAAACGCCATCGCAGCGTCGGCGCGCAGCAGTGGCGTCGAGATTCGGACCAACGCGGGCGTCGAGCATATCAAAATCGTGAACGGGCGCGCGCGCGGCGTGGTGCTCGAGGGCGGGGAAGAGATCGACGCCGAACTCGTGGTCAGCAACCTGACGCCGCAGCTCACCTTCCTCCACCTAGCTGAGTCGCGCGACCTGCCTTCGGACTTTCTGGCTTCGATCCGCAATTACCGCAGCGAGGGCACGTCCTGCAAGATCAATCTGGCGCTGAGCGGGCTTCCGAACTTTCGCGCGCTGCCCGGCTCCGAAGGTCCGCAGCACCGCGCCACAATGCACCTTTGCCCGTCGATCGAATACATTGAGCGAGCTTGGGATGACGCCAAGTACGGCCATCCTTCGCAATCGCCGCTGCTTGAATTAACGGTGCCCACCATGTACGATCCGTCGCTTGCGCCCGCGGGCAAGCACATCATGGGGATCTTCATTCAATATGCGCCTTACACTTTGAGTGAGGGCCACTGGGACGAACTGCGCGAGCCATTCGCGTACCGGGTCTTCGATATCATCGAAGAATACGCGCCCGGGTTTCGCGATCTGATTATCGACAAGCAGGTTCTCACGCCGCTGGATCTGGAACGGCGTTTTGGGCTCACCGGCGGCAATATCTTTCACGGTGAGATGTCCTTGGATCAAATGTTCGTGATGCGGCCTGTTGCGGGTAGCGCTCGCTACCAGACGCCCATTCACAACCTGTATTTATGCGGGTCCGGGACACATCCGGGCGGCGGCGTAATGGGCGCGCCCGGGTATAATGCGGCCCACCAGATCCTCAAAGACTAAATCTGCGCGGGACCTTCCAGGCTGCGCCACAAATACCACATCGCGACCGATGAGTACGGCCGCCACGCCACCGCCAGCTCCTCGATTTGAGCAGGAAGCGGCAGTTCCTCCAATTGATAGGCCTTGCGGATCGCCGCGCGGACTCCGAGGTCCCCGGTCGCCAGAATATCCAGACGGCGCAACGCGAAGATCAGGAACATATGCGCGGTCCAAACGCCGATGCCCTTCACCTGCGTCAAGTGCTCGATCACCTCGTGATCGGGCAAGCCTGGTAGCGTCTCAAACTTCACGTGCCCCTTATTTGTCTTGCGCGCCAGGTCGCGAATATAGGCGGTCTTCTGCTTGGAGAGGCCGGCTTTGCGCATGCGCGCCGGGGTCAGCTTCAGGATGGCGTCCGGGGTGATCTTGCCGCCGGGCAGCATCGAAGTCAACCGCCCTAAGATCGCCGACGCCGCCTTACCGCTGAGCTGTTGGTTGGCAATGGATATGACAAGCGTGGCGAAGCCGGGTTCGCTATGCTCAATCTTATAGGCCCCCACGCGGTCGATGATCCCGCGCATCACGGGATCGGTTTTTTTGAGGTGAACAATGGCCTTGCGCATTGGAACGAGATTTAAGAACGGTGCATCTACCACTATAATTCGTATGCGCCCCACTGCCGTGATTCTGATTTCCGCGCTGGCCTCCGCCATGGCCCTGTCCGCGCTCTTGCTCGCGCAGGATGACTCTACCCTGAAGGTGGAAGTAAGCCTGGTCAACATTCTGTTCACGGTCCGCGACAAGAAGGGCGGGCTGATCGGCAATCTCAACAAAGACGACTTTAAAGTTTTCGAGGACGGCAAGGAGCAGGAAGTCAAATTCTTCAACCGCGAGACCGATTTGCCGCTGACCATCGGGTTGCTCATTGACGTGAGCGGGAGCCAGATGAATCTGATCGACATCGAGAAAAACGCGGCTTATCAGTTTTTCGGATCGGTCTTGCGCAAGCAGGACCTGGCGTTTCTGATCAGCTTTGGCGAAGAGTCCGAGTTGCTGCAGGATTACACCAATTCTCCGAAGCTGCTGCGCGCCGGGTTGGAGGGTCTGCACGTGAGTTCGGGCGTCGGCGGGTTCGGTCCAGGCCCGGTACCGACCATTTCGCAAGCGCGCGGGACGGTTTTGTATGACGCCGTCTATGTCGCATCCGCCGATCAACTCAAGGGGCAGGTGGGACGCAAGGTTTTGGTGCTGATCACCGACGGCGAGGATGAGGGCAGCAAATACAAGATCTCGCAGGCCATCGAGGCGGCGCAGAAGGCCGATGCGATTATTTACGGCTTCTACTATGTGGACCGCGGCTTCTACATGTCGCGCGGCATGGTCTTCGCCGGTGGCAGCGATTCGGCGCTCCGTCAGATGTCGGAAGATACCGGCGGCCATGTGTTCCACGTGGATCGCAAAATGACGTTACAGCAGGCCTTCCAGGAGCTGCAAGACGAAATGCGCAGCCAATATGCCATCGGCTACACGCCCACCAATCCGGCGAAAGACGGAACCTTCCGCAAGCTCGAGATCAAGACCGGCAACAAGGATTGGAAGGTGCAAGCCCGCAAAGGCTACTACGCCATTAAGACTGAAAATTGAGGCAAGACTGAAAACTGAGGCAAGACTGCTTTGAGCTTTCTGATTCGGCCCGGCGCAGCCAGCGATGCCGAGACCATCGTGGCGCATCGCCGAGCCATGTTCAGCGAAATGGGATATTGCGACCAAGAAGCTCTCGACCGGATGTGCGCCGCCTTCCGGCCATGGCTGGCGCGACAAGATGGAAACCGGCGAGTATCTGCCGTGGTTCGCCGTGGGAGTGAATGAAAGCATAGCGGCTGGTCTGGGACTTTGGCTGATGAACTGGCCGCCTCACATGATCGGCCCCGGCGCCTTGCGCGGGAACATCTTGAATGTCTACACTGAACCTCACGCGCGCCGGCTGGGGCTGGCGCGGCGGCTGATGGAGACAGCTCTCGCGTGGTGCCGGAGCAAGGGCATTCGCGCGGTGATCCTGCACTCGAGCGAGGACGGCCGGCGTCTCTACGAATCGCTCGGCTTCAAAGCGACAAACGAGATGCGGCTGGAGATCGGCTCTTGAGTTTCGATGCTGCGATCAGCGCGGCGAGACCGAATCCCAGCAGAATTGGAAGACGGGGTTCCGGTACCGCAGATGTTGCTCCTGTCACCTCGACTTCGGCGGGAGCGAAGAGTTCCATGGTGCCGCCAATCTGATTGAAGTCAGCGTCGTATAAATCGTAGAGCACGACGATGGAACCGGTATCGGATTGTCCAGCGCTCGCGGAGCCGTCGATGGTATATTCGCCGACGCCGCTCTGAGTGGCGGCATCGAAGGACTGGCCTGTCGAGGTGTCGGGGTCGAGGAAGGTTCCGTTGCTGGCAATGAAATCGGTGTAGGTGCTAGCGCCGAGCGACGGCGAGCACGTAGTATAAGCTGGATCCTCGGTGCCAGCACAAAAATAGGAATTCGCGACGGACAGATAATCGCCCGTATCGTTATCGAGTGAAAAACCCCATCCCACCGTGTCGCCGGGCAGTCCGGATACCGTGCCCGAAGACGGCGTCAAGGTGAGCGTGATTGAATCGGCGAAAGCGGTTAGCCCCAGGGGAAAGAGTCCCAGCACCGCCATATATAAAATTCGTCCCATGATTAGTTTCCTTCCGTTTATGATCCTCAATGAAGTTGATTCAGCTCGATGATGGTTCCCGTTGCCGCGCCACTGTTGGCGGATTCCGTCGCCGTGACTTTGAACATCGCGTTGACAGCGCAACCGGTGAAATCGATAGTGACATCCACGTCCGCCATTGCTTTGGGCGCGATGTTGCCGACCGCTAGCGGGAAAGCCGCCGGGCTAGTAATCACTGGCGTGCATGCGGCTCCCGCCGTCTGCTGCAGCGTGATGCCGGTGATCTCGGCGTTGAGAGCGGAGCCGGGTCCATTGTTGCCCACCTCGAAAACCCATACTCGCGCATTCTGAGCCCCGGACTTGGTGCCGATTAACCCGCCCAGCGATGTCGAACCTGCCACTGCATTGGTCAACGCGAAGTTGGCGGGCGAGGCCGAGCCCGCGACGGTCGCGGTAAGACTGTAATTGCCCGCCGTGCTGCCGGCCGTGAAGGCCGGCGCCGTTGCGATTCCGGAATTATTGGTGACCGCCGTGGCGGAGAGAAGCTTGCCGGGGAAAGTTCCGCTCGCGCCCGTCGATGGCGCAGTGAACGTGACCGTGGCGCCCTTAACGGGGCCGTTGGTGTCGTTGACAGTGGCCTGGAACGCGGTCCCGAACTGGACACCCAAATCGGCGATCTGCGGAGTTCCAGCGGCGGCAATGATAGTGGTGCCCTCGAGCGTGAGCGTCACCGGGATCTTGAACGGGCTGTTGCCGGCTCCCGATGAAGTGATGATCACATTGCCGTTGTATGTCTGTGCACTGAGGCCAGTGGTAATTACCGACACTGTGATGGTATTGCTCGCGGTATTTCCCGAGCCGGGACTGGCCATTAACCAAGCCGAATCGGTGCCCACGGTGAAGCTGAACCCGGCGCCACTCGTAGTCACAGTGAGTGTCTGCGAAGCGGGAGTGATTCCCACAGCGCCGGTGAAAGTCAACGACGGCGGGTTCGAGCCTGCGTTCGGCAGCGAAGTTGTGATCAGCGCCTCGCAATACGACAGATCCCCTTGCGTCACCGTTCCCGCGCCCAGCGGATCGTTTGGATCGTTCGGTGGAGCGGCTTGACCCAGTGCCGCCGTGATCAGATTAATATCGATCTGGTTCACCACTCCATTGGCGTCCGCGTCGCATTTCTGAGCGGCGATGATCAGCGTGTTGGAGAAGCCGGAAGCGAATCCATCGGATGCCTCCAGGCGCGGAATGTAGTAGCCGGTGAGATCCGGCGTGAAGTGCGGTGTTTCGGTGCTTGGATTCGTCAGCGTTACCGCGCTCGACGGGGGCAGCGCGTTGAGCCACCAGTTGTAGGTGAGGGACTGCGGACCGTTGTCGGGATCGTTCGACCCAGCGCCCGTCAAGCTGACCTGCGTGCTTCCGGGGATGGCGTACTGGAGCGCTCCCGATGTCGCGTTCGGCGGCACATCGTTCAAATAGCCTTGCGCGTAGCCGGTGAAGGCATCCACGGTGACGGTGTCGTCGCTCGAGCCCGCGCTATTGGTCACATGCAGATTTAACACGAAATTACCGGCGATGTCAGGTACAAATTGGGACTGGGCCGTACTGGCACTTTGGATTTGCGCGTTCGTGAGCGCGCTGCCCGCCGGAACGCTCTTGAAGGTCCACAAATACGTGAGCGACAGAGGGGGCGAGTTCGGATCGAAGCTGCTCGATCCATTCAGCGTGACGGTCTGAGCGACCAGCGCGTTCTGATTGTAGCCGGCATTGGCATTGGGCGGAAGAGTGCCCGCGGCGGCGGTAATCTGAACTGTTTCGGGCGCACTGGACAGCGTTCCGTTGTTGACGATGAGCTGCAATTTATAGATGCCAGCGACGTCGGGGGTGAAGAACGGCTTGGGCGTGGCGGCGTTCAACAGGCTGGCCGCCGTCAGCGCGCTGCCCGTGGGTAGCGAGGCGAACGTCCAGGCGAAGGTGATCGGCAGGCTGTTGGGGTCGTAGGAATCCTTGCCATTGAGGAACACAAATTTACCCGTCTCGGCGTTCTGCGGCTTGCCGGGCACGGCCACCGGCGGAAAGATCTGCGCGGTGTAAGTCACGTTCGCGCTGCTCGACAATGCCGATGTCGTGACGGTGAGCTTGAATGCGTAACTACCTGCGACGTCCGGTACGAACACGGCCTCGGGCGAAGTCGGGAAGCGGATGGAAGCCGTGGTGACGGCGCTACCAGATGGAGCCGAGACCAGGGTCCAGGCATAGCTGAGTGTAAGCGGCGGCGTGTTCGTGTCGGCGCTGGCCGATCCGTTGAGGATTGCGATGCGATGCAGCGGGATGTTTCCGCCCGTTCCCGCATTCGCCGACGGAGGCGTCTGCGCTGCCGGGCCGTTGATGATCACCGTGGAGCTGGATGTCACCGTGGGCGAAGTTAGCGATGTTACGGCTACCGTCACGGTGCTCTTTCCCGATCCGGTGACGGTGGCATTCAACGGGATCTGCGCGGTTGCGAGCGAAGTGATGACGAACTGCGACGCCGGGGAGGACAGCGACGCTGTTACTGGTCCGGTTGTGCCGGTGATTTGTGCCGAATAAGAATCCTGAACGTTCCCTGTGTTGGTGGCCTCGAAAAGAAGATTGGCCGTTCCCGGATTCGTGTTGACGCTGGTCGGTGAAGGCACAATAGCCGAAGTGACACTCTTCGTGGACGGCACTTGGACGGTAGCCGTCGTCAAAAGTTGAACGCTCGGATTGTTGGTTGATACCGCCTTGATCTCCAGCAGCGTGTTGGCTGGGATCACATAATTTACCGGTTTCAGAGTAATGGGAATGTTGAACGAACCCGCTCTGGAGGCGATGGGGCCTGTGGAAGACTCGATCGATGCCACCTGCGCCAAAGGTCCTACCACTGAGAGATTGTAAGTGTCGGTGGCGCTGCCCTGATTGGTCAGGTTCAACGAGAATTCGTTGGCCGTGGGTGGCCCGACGTTGGGCGTGATATACCCGGCAATGCCGGCTGACGACACATTGACGGTGACATTCACATTTTGCGTGACCTGGTAATCCGTTACGGGAATCGTGACTTGGTAAGTACCGGGCGTGACGCCGACTGGGAGGCCAAATGTCTCCGAAATCACCGAAGTGGTGTTGGGTTGCACGGTGACAGAGTAGGCGGGCACGTAGGCGTTGACATACCAACCGTTCGGTAAGTTGGTGGGGTAATTTAATTGTATGCTGGCAACGTTGTTCCCGGTGTTGGTGATCGAGATATAAAACGGCTGTGAGACGGCCCCCTGTCCGGCGGTCACTTGGCTGGGTGAGACGCTGGCCAGGAAGCTCACATAGGTTACTGGGTTATTTCCGCCCAGGGTCGTATAGTAGTCGCCGATGTTGTTGACAACCAGCTGCGCGGGCGCTGAATCGGAAAGACCGCTGAGGCTATTCGCCGCAACGTTGAAGCTGGCGCTGTTCTGCGTATTGAGTGGCGGCGTTACAGCAACGTTGAAGTTCTGACTGCCGCCGGCGGAGACAACGATATTCGGCTGAACCCCGGTGGCCCAGCCTGGAGGCGCGATAACAGACAGGTTGAACGTCTGCGATGAAGTGGTGGGGTTCGCGATGGTGGCGGTGTAATTCGCGGTGACGCCGGGCGCGTTTACGCTTTGAGTGGCCGGCGAGACACTCAGGATGTGCTGGGTCAGCACGCTCAGCGGAGGAAGCTGGATGGTTCCCGCACCGATGGTCGGCGCGGTGTAGTTCATGGCGCCGCCATTCACTATCGTGGTGACATCGCCAGGATTCACGCCGCTCAGTTTCATGTTGAACGTGATGGTGTTTGAACTCGGCTGATTCCAAACATACGTGGTGTAGCCCGTGCTAACCGTCGAACTCGTGGGCGTTTGATTGAATGAGCCGGCAACCAGCGACGCATTGCCAGTGGTTGGAATCTGCAAAGACACCGAAAGTTGCGGTCCACTGATAGTGCTGAGCTGGAAGATGGAGAGCTGGTTCGTGGTGGCGCTCGGCACGCCGCTGAGCGCGTAAAAATAGGGGTTTGCCGCGATGGTCGGGCTAGCGACGAAGAGTGCGTTGTAAGGCACATATCGAAGGGCCGTGGGAGTGGACGCATCTACCAACACGAGTGCACCGTTGCCATTGTTAGAAGTGTTGCCTACGGCAAATGTATTATTGCCGAGCGGCACAATCGACGCGCCTCCCTTGTCGGTAAGCGCCGTCACAACGGTGTTCAAAAGCACTGGACTTTGAGGGTTGGTGATGTCGAAGGACGCGATTACCAGGGTGCCGACATATCCGGAGTTGATGTCGTAGATGCCGGTGCTGTCGCCCACGGCCACCGCGATGTTTCCTTGCACGGCGACGTCGGTCAGGAAGGCTGATTGCGGCACATCCACTTTTGTGAGAATACTCAGGGCCGACGGATTTGAATCGTTCACCACGACAAGTTGCCCATCGAAAGCCGGACTGCCGGGCTCCTCGATATTGCCGCCGCTAGAACTGCTGGAAGCGAAATAGGCCGTGGTGCTGTTGACCTCCGTGCCGGGGTGAACCGGGTAAGGGCCGCCGGTGTATTGGCTGTTCGGGACAAACGTTCCATCGACCGTAACTCCATCGTTGCAGGCGTTAGTGGTTGTATTGATGCCGCCGCAAGGATAGAGATCGGTCAGGAATGCAACGCTTCCCGTGGTAGGCGCGTTGGTCAGGTTGAGCGACCAGACGTCGCCATTCTCCTGGAAGATAAAGTTCGAGTACGGATTATAGAGAACGTCGTTTTGAAAGAGCAGGGCGGAGGAGCCGAGGATGTAGATGCCGCTGGCGCTGTCCGGCCGATCGATACTCGACACACTTCCCACTTGTACCGGCGCTAGCGGATTGGCCAGGCTGAAGACCGCAAAATAGGTGGGCACCGCGGTTGGACTGCTTGAGTTATTCCCATCTTCGCGGCTATAACTCACGATCAGGTCGCTATTGTAGATTCCGCAGCTAACGCCGGTGAATCCGGTGGCGGCTCCGCTTTCGGTCAGGAGACTATTGGCGAAGGTGCTCAGGACCTTGGGGCTGGCGGGAGTGCTGACATCGACGATATTTATTTGGGAATCCGAACAAACGTAGGCAAGTTGCTGCGCGCCGCCGTTTTCGGTGACGGCGGTATTCGTATACAGCACCATGCTGCGCGGCACGCCGTTGACCAACACGCTTCCAATCAGCGTGGAGACGGGATTCGCAACGCTGTCGCGATTGATAGTCAGCGTCGCCTGCACCGTGCTCGATCCAGGAGGCACCGTGGGAGGAGTTGCCGTGAGCACACCGGATATGGGTGCTCCCATGAGCAGCGATCCGGTGGCCGCGTTGCCTAGCGGGATACCCCCACTGGTGGCCTGTACGGAGAGCGAGTAAACACCATTGATGAAGCTAGTGGTGGCGATGGGGCCGAAGGTAACGGTTTGGATGGTGGACGACGGGCTGAGGACGATCTGATTCGACTGATATCCGCAACACAATACGTGTCCGTTCGGATCGGTGATGACCAGAGTTGCATAAGTGTCGATTTGCTCGTTGACGACCGCAAAAAGGCGCGCCGTAATAGTAACGGGCGTACCTGGATTGGCGGACTGCGGAGTCGCCGTCACCTGATCGACATTGACGCTTTCAGGCCGCACCAGCAGCGTGCCGGGCGCCGAGACGGCAAATTCGGGCGCGCCTTGCGGTGTGGCGACGACATTGAAGGAAAACGGCTGGTTGAAAGTCGCGCCTGGCGTCAGCGTCAGAGTGACTACATAAAACGAAACGTTATTTCCATTTGCGCTTCCCGCGGGTCCGAGTGTGATGGTCGGCTGGCTGAACTGGGATGTCACTCCGCTCGGCACGCCCGTGACACTCAGCGTGTAAACCTGTAGAGCTGTCGAATTGTTGGTGAGCAAAATCGACCATTGGGCGGGTTGATTCGGGCCGGTGGCGCCGCCCGTTTCAAAGAGCGTGCTGCTTTGACGCAATGTGATGCTGGTGTTGGTGGTATTCACCTGATTCAACAAGTTGCCAAGGGAGCACAGCAAAGTGTTCAGATTGGTCAGCGCAGTCAGCAGCGTGGCGGGAGTTGCGGAGGCTACGGCGTTGGTGGCGGACGTCAGGTTCGGCACCAGAGTTTGGAAATACGACGCCGTCAGTTCGCCGCTAATCATGAAGGTCATGTCGCCGACCACGCGGTTGATCAAAGCGGAGTTCGTCGGCGCGGATGCGGCATTATTCATGTCGATGGCGAGCTGGGCCAGGTCGGATGCCAGGGTGGTCTTGCTCACTTGCGTGGCTGCAGAGGCTGCGGTCACGGCGCAAGTACCGACGGCCGACACTGAAACAGGCACACTCAGTGAAAACTGTTGCGCCGTTCCGCCAGAGGGCGTGTAGGAGGCGGTGAAAGGCACATTGTACGTGCCATTTGCCAAACCGGCCGCGGCGATAAAGGACAATGCTTCCGTGGCGATTCCGGTCAGCGATACGCTGGCAGGCGACGACAGACCACTCACCGTGATTCCGGCTGGAGGCGCGGCGGTCAAGGTTACCGGCCCCGGCGCGACATTTCCCACCGCACTGACATTCAGACTTGCGGTGACAGTTCCGCCTGGCGCCACTGACAAAGTCACGGGATTGATGGACATTCCAATGGAGGCCATCGCCGGGGAGCTGAAGCTTGGCTGCGCGGTAGCTGTCACGCTAGAGTTGGTGGCGCTGGCTACGTTCACCGAATAAGTTATGCCGGTGCCGACTGCGGGGATCGAGTCCCCGGTTAAGTCGTTCGGCACGACGCAAACATTGACCATTCCGGTTTGTCCACCTTGCAGCGTGAGGGAACCAATGCTGGGGTAAACTCGAAATCCTGCGGACGCGTTATTGATGGCAATGTTGAAGGTGTCCGTGCTGGGACCGCTATTCGTGATGGGCAGATCGAATACGAGCGGCAGTTGATTGCCATTGAAAGGCATCGTGTAGATCGGGTCTACAGAGATGGTTCCCACTGTAACGCCGGCCGTTGTGCCGGGAGTGAACGCGGGGACTGGACCAAGGGGAGTGGTAATGAAGTCTAAGACCGGGGGGTCGAGCGGAAGGTTGGCCTTGACAAACTTTTCGCCTTCAGTGATCCCACCTGCGAGTCCCTGGACGTAGCTACTGAGAAGGCCAATGCCATTCGGCGGCGCAATCCCGGCAACCGTTTTCAAGAGGCCGAGCTCCATGTTGAAGACGTTCATGAATTCGGCTGCATCGCCTGCGCCCTGCCCTACGTCCACCGTTTTGGAGGTTTTCGCCGGATTGGCGATCACTTCCAGGATAGAGGCGGCATAAGCAATTCCTACCAGTGAGAACCCCTCAACGTTTCCAATGAGTTCCGCTACTTTCGCGTTGTACTCTGTGGCGGAGACCTCCTCTCCCGCGAACTCCGCGATAGCCTGATGCCCACCGTTTACGAAATGGCTAATGGTGTGACCCGTATTTGGATCGGTCTCCCACCATCCCACCGTAGTGACGCCGTTCACGGTCACCATCTGGTTCGGCGTGATCACCACCTGGCCGTTCTGGACGTCGTCCAAGATCAGCGTTTGCGCGTCGGCCGACAGAGTGGTGCTGGAGAGTGCGTCCGGATTTGACGGAAACGATCCCGTGGTGGGCCCAACCACGGTCAGCAGGTTCGGATTGCCGAGTGCGCCAAGCACTTCGCCAATGCCAGTCGCGGTTTGTCCTGTAACCTGATTCAAAATCGTACTTTCCATCAGCGACTCGAGAATGCCGCGCTCCACTTCTTCTTCGTAAGGCGCGTTTATGTTCTGGCCATACGCCGAGATCACAACCATATCGTTCTTGAGGACATCGAGCATCTCGGTGGAGGTTCCGTTGTTGTAGGAGCTCTGGGCGACAGTCAGGCGGGGAGAGTCGGGAAAGACAATGGAGAAATAGCCGGTCTGGAGCTGAGAGGTCAGAACATCGGCGGAAGCATCGTAGCCCATGGTGATCAGCTCGTTCTCGGCGATGGTCATATATTTGCCGAGCGTCACGCCCTGGTTCACGACTTCCTGCTGGCTGTCGGTGAGTGTACCGCTGGTAGGAACCGAAGCCAGTTCCGCCTTGATGGCCTCGTACGCGTTGTAGGCGTTCGTCAGCCGCGTCTGCTGCGCTTGAACGGAGGTGGTCGGTTGCCGCGAGGTATTGATATTTACCGTGGTGAGATCGAAATCGGTGACCGCGGGTGCCGGAGTCGGGGGCAGATTCAGTTGGACTGACGCGTTGCCTTGTCGAGCCGCGGGCCCAAGACGATCGAACATAGTGTGTGTATACGCCGTCTGCTGATAGCTGACGTTATCGGCATCAATTTCCAGGAACAGTCCGGTCAATATCTGGCTGGAGAGCGGGAAATTGGTGAAGAACTCCTGGTAGGGGGTGCCGGTAATGATGGGATCCGCGCTAACATTCGGCCCACCGGAGCCGACCAGAATGTAGGGAGTGTAGGTGAATGTGGTGGCAGTCAAATCCAGCGCGCCGCCACCCGAGGACGTGACCAGGTTGCCGGCCGTGATGATGTTACCCACCAGCGCGGAAGCGTCGTACGTCTGGGTAAGAACGGTTGTAGTGCTGGGGCCGAATCCGAAAAGACTGCTCGCCTGGTTATAGATTTCCGCGTTGATCTTAATCGTGACTTCCTGGCGCAGGTTCTGCGGGACCGTAGTGAAACCGGAATTGGAATCGGGAGTTTGGAAACTTTGGCCCGGCTGAGCGGTCGGAATATTGGGATCGAGCGGGATGTTGCTCGGCCCGTACACCACCCAATAGTAGTCCTCGGTGCCGCCTTGCGCGGGTCCAATGACGTTCGGATCGTATAGGTTCGTGTTCGGAGGGATGCATCCTAGCAATTGGCTGGGCTGCGGAACCAGCCTGTTGATGATGTTGTGATAAACCGTGGGATCAACGTTGGCGATGTTGACGTGTTCATAGGTAGCTGTGAAGCCAGCCGCACCGAGCAGCGCGGCCAGGAGACTGGCTCTATCCAACATATTTCCGGCCATGGCCCAGAGTGTTCCGCGCGCACCTCGCACTGAACCGACATAAGATGTGATCGCGACTTGATCGCGCACGAACGCAAAGATCTGATTGGGATTATTGCCGAGCGCGGTCGCTTCCGCGACGATGTAGGGGTCCGCTGGGTCTTCTGGACCTACCGGTACATAGTTCGCCTTGAACCTGGGCGCAGGAATGGTGCTAGAGAGCTTGGCAGCCGCACTGAGAGTTTTTCCGGCCGAGGCCGCAGGGGCGGTCAAGACCGCAGGGCTGCTCGTAGTACCGGAGGCGGTGGCTGGAGGGGACGTTACGGGCAGCGAGGTGTAGCCACTGGGGCCACGGGATGCGGCGGCAAAGCCCTGGCCGCGGACAACTCCGGTCTGCAAACTGAGCAGTATGACGAGAAGTTCAGCGAAGAACTGACGAAAAATTGCGGACAAACCATGCCTCCTCGGCCTGTCCTAGGAAGGCTGGCGCCAAGCTCCTAGGAAGCTTCTAAAATTGGTTGACCGAGGGAGTGTATCACGCGCACTATGGCGGCACAACTAATTTAGGATCAGTGGCGTACTCGCCAGTGGTCCAATAAGTACTAGGCCTTCCGCGTTACTCTTCCCGCAACGCGACCGTGCAGTCCACCGCCGTCGCGCGACGCAGCGGAACGTACACCGCAAGGGGCGAAATCACGAGAATAGCGACGGCTGCGACTCCGAGCGTCAGCGGATCTCGCGCCTGCACGCGGAACAGGAGCGCTTGCAGGAACTGGCTCAGAGCGAACGTCGCGGCCAACCCGATCGCCAGCCCCAGGGCGACAGGGATCATACTTTGACGCAGGATCAGCCCGCCGATTTCAGCCGGGGTGGCGCCGATTGCCATACGTATGCCGATCTCGCGCACGCGCGACGCTACCACATTCGAAAGCACGCCATAAAGTCCCATCATCGCGAGCACCAGCGCCAGCGCCGCGAAAATCCCGATGAGCAGCGTATTAAATTTGCGTTGCGACAAAATGTCGTTCATGTAGTAGTCCATGGTCAGCACTTTGTCGGCGGGAAGATCGCGATCCAGCGACCAGACGGCGCTTTGTAGCGCTTTGGCGTAAGACTGGGGTGCACCACGCGTGCGCACCAACAGGCTGGCCTCATCTAGCTGGATATTTGGCACGAAGATCTCCGGGCGCTTTCCATTCTCGGCGCCGATGGGAGTAAAGTCGGACGCTACGCCGATAATTTCGGAAGCATGCTTCTTGGTTTGATCCATCAGCCGCTTACCCACCGGATCTTCGCCGGTGAGGAACTTCCGCACGAAAGCTTCATTGACCACGATGACGCCGGTTTCCTGATTCCGTTCGCCTTGCGCGAGGTCTGTATCCGTGAAAAAGCGCCCAGACATGAGCCTCAGCCCGAGGACACTGAAGAATTGCGGATCCACGTGGGCGACGTCGGCCAGTGGCAGCGCTTCGCCGGACGGCTCCGGATGACCGGCAATCGAGAAGCCCGTCAGCTTGATTCGATGCAGCGGCAGGTCATCCACCACGCTGGCTGCAGTCACGCCCGGAATCGCTCGGACACGATCAAGCAAGCTGCGGAAGAAGCGCGATTTGCTTTCATCGCTCGCATAGCGACGGGCGGGAAGGCTGATCTCCAGAGTAAGCAGATGCTCGGTGTCAAATCCGACCCCCTCCGAGACCAGTTGGTAGAAGCTGCGCAGCATGAGCCCGGCGCCTGAGACCAGGACCAGTGCTAGCGCGACTTCGATTGTGATCAGAAATTGCCGGCTACGCAGACGCGCAGCCGATCCGCCCCAGCCTCCGGCCGATTTGAGCATCGAATTCAGATCCCCGGCCGACGCGGAGATGGAAGGAGCCAGCCCGAACAGCAACGAAGTGAGCAGGCTCAATGCGGCGGCGAAGGCGAACACGGTCCAATTGATTTCGATCAGCTCCGGGCGTTGGATGTCTGGTGGATTCAGCGCGAGCATTCCTTGGATGCACCAGTGCGCAAGCAGAAGGCCTACGAATGCGCCCGTCACGGAGACCAACAGAGATTCAGCGGCCAATTGGCGGATAACGCGGCCGCGCGTGGCGCCCAGGGCCCGCCGAATCGAGATCTCGCGCGATCGCATGCTGGCCCGGGCGAGTGTGAGATTCGCGAGGTTGGCGCAGGCAATCAGCAGCAGCATACCAACCGCCGCGAATAATACGTAGAGAGCGCGATGCAGCGTGGGCGATGTGTCTTCCACTTCGAATGGAAAAACCGAAGTCGTCCAACCTTTGTTGTACTTGGGATTGAGCTCGCCGAGCCGCTGTTGGATGGCGTTCATCTGGGCGCGAGCCTGATCGAGACTCGTCCCGGGGCGAAGGCGCGCGGGGACGAAAAGCTGGTGCTTGGTTTCGTCGTCCGCTTTATTCCAGAGCCGGGAGAGCGGTACCCAAACCTCCGGCTTCTTTTGATCCAGGCCTTCCCACATGGCGGGAAGATGAAAGCGCGGAGGCAATACACCGATGATTGTGTAAGTGGCGCCGTCGAGCGTGAGGACGCGGCCAAGCGCGCTGGGATCGCGATGGAAGCGGGCCGCGAAAAACGCATCCGTGAGCAGCGCCACGCGATCCCGGTCTTTGATTTCCTCGGCCGCAGTGAACAGACGGCCGACGCGGGCGCGAACTCCGAGCAGCGGAAACAAGTTGGCGGAAGCGAAGCCGGTGTCCACATGGTCGGGTCGCTCGATCCCGGTTTCGTTCAGGCTGATGTCGCGGAAGGCAGCCATGTCGCTGAAGACGGTGGCCTGCTGTCGCCAGGCCTGGTAGCTGCAGTGGGTCGCCTGGATGCGGCTCCCGGGCGGATCGGGCATGTTGGGATAGCGCTCCCAAACCAGCACCAGACTCGTTGGATCGGGGTAGGGAAGCGGCTTGAGAATCACCGCGTAGATCACGCTGAAAATGGCGGCGTTGGCTCCGATCCCCAAAGCCAGAACGGCGACGCAAGTGAGGGCGTATCCCGGACTGCGCCGCAACGCGCGGAAGGCGCCCAGCAGGCTATTCAATCAACTTCAAGCTGGCGACCTTGATAGTGTCGCCCTGAATTTCGCCGGTGACCTCCACCTTCAGGTCGTCTTCCTTCTTGGAAGCGCGAAGCGCGGCCAAAGCCTTGCGGCTGCCGGCGTCATCGAATTTCAAGAACTTGTTGTCGTAGGTGAAGATGCCGTAGCCGCTCTTCTGGCATTCGGGCATCAGCGCGCACTGCCGCGTGTGCGCTTCGGCGACGATCATGCCGCCTTCCAGGCGCGGACCGGCAACGATATGCACCTCGGCCTTGGAAGAGCACATTTGGTCAATGAGAATCCCTTGAAATTGAGCGGCGGACGCCACTGCGGCAATGGTGGCCAACAAGGCCGCGCACAGAGACAAACGAACGAACACGGATAGCCTCCTGGTGAAAAAGTGCGGCGAATTGCCGCCTGTTCACAAGTTTACTTCAACTTGTCGGCGACCTTGGCAAGCGCGGCGTTGGCGCAGGCGGCGTCTTTATCTCCGCCCGGAGCGCCGCTCACAGAAACCGCGCCGATAAGCTGATCGCCTACCTTGATCGGCACGCCGCCCATCGCGTTAATCGTGCCAGGTAACACTGGTGCGGGGACGGGAGCGCCTGGCGCCAGATTGGGCGGCGGACCAGAAGGCCGTCCAAAAGCCATCACGCTGTTCGCTTTCATGCGTCCCACTTCCACGGTAGCCATGCCTGCGCCGTCATCGCGCAAGAAAGCTTTCATAATATTGGCGCCGTCGACCACGGTGACCGTGACCTTATAGCCATCGGCGCGGCATTTGGCCAGCGATTCTTGAGCAATGGTCTGGGCCACATCCAGGGTGAGCACCTTCTGGGTGGGAAGCTGGGCGAACGCACCGGTCGATAAAGCCGCAACCGCCGCCGTGAGAATCAAAGAGCGAGTCACTTTCATAGGTGGATTCCTCCTTGTGAGGGGCCGCTAGATAACGTATCACATGAGGGAATTGGGATTGGTGGTTAGGGATTGGGGATTGGCCAGGCGCAGAAAAAAACGCGACTAAACACAAAGGTGGGCCGCTTGCGCCAACCGCTCCGTATCACGGAGCTGCTGGCGAGTTGTTGGCTGGACGGCGTTCAACATTCTGACGGAAGAATAACGCGTGGAAAACCAGCCCGGCATGTGTGTCGCCTGCAAAGCGCTTAGAAGAAGCGAAGAAGTGAAAATTGCGGATCTCATCGGAGGGGGAGCTGGGCTAACGGGACACTTCTCCGGTTGAGCAGTTTTCCGACCAAGTGCACCAACATGGGGAAATGTACACCTTAGAAGAGATGCGCTTGAGGTTGGCTATGGCTGCAAGCCGAGGTCTGGCTCGATGTACTCGCAGATGAGGTGCACCATCAGCCTGGGGCTCATGATCGGAAATGGTATGTGGGCCCTGCTGTCACCAATGTGGAAATGGCAGCGAGGGACCGTAAGGGGATCGTGCCAAGCTCTTTCGTTCAAATGAATTCTAAGCATCGGGACACTCCGCCCCGGTAGACGCAAGTGGAATTTGAAGCGTTTAACGAGCCAGCCTGCCTGCCGTTCTTCCAAGTCAATATTGAAGTTGAGCTCAGAGTCCGATCTGAATTCGACCGACGGGCACACAAGCTCTTGACGGCTGTTTATCGACGGGCTTAGGTGGACGACCTTATCGTCCGAGCGTTGAAGCCTGCCAAGATCCGTCTGTCTTGCAAGGTCGGATCGCAATTGGAGCCGCAGCCTACTAGGGTGCTCGATCCACATGGTCGCAAGGGCTACCTCCGAAGCGCTCTCACGTTCCCGCGCCAGCGAAAGCAGGTCATCCTCCAGACTCAATTCAGTGTGCCTCTTCGGGGGCGTCCGGTAGGATTCGGAGGACCTCGGTCAGTCGGCTGCGGAAATTCGGGGCCGCGACGAGTAGTTGTTCGGATAACCGATCCGTCGTGAGAAACACAAACTGCGCCCGAGTCCGTTCCAGGCGAATTACATGGGTGTCCAGCAAACTCACAAGTTCCGCCGACCACTGGTTAATCCGAAGAACCCGTATCGGATTTGTATGATCCAGTTTGAGACCACCAGTCTCGCGGAAGAGATCTGAAGCCAGTTCGATCGGTAGCCGACTCCCCAGTTGAACCTCAGCCTCCGCTTGCAAATCGGTTTCTATGATTATCCGCTCACTATCCTCGTGGACGAGGAGGTACATGGCAGTACTTCCCTCTCCCATTACCAGTCGTCGCATGAGCCGAAACGCGGTTGTCGTGGAGAAATCGATCACGAAGGTTCCTGAAGCGCTTCGGCGAGGGCAGGATGGACAGCGAAGGAATCACGTCCTTCGCTGAAGTACTCCAGAACCTGACGATTGACTAACAACTCCCTTGATACCGGATTCTCCACGAGGAATTCTTGGTTGTCGATAAGTCGTCCAATACGCGCCCGCTGGCTCTTACCCAGCCCAACAAGGTAGCGCTTGCCCAATTGCCGAACTGCCGCTCGCACGTGGTTAGCATCTATGCGGTCTTTGTCTTCTCGATACGCCGCCTCTGCTGACGTTCTGGCAAGGGTGATCAAATCACGAAGAACACCACCCGAGAATCGAGCGATCTCGGAAATTTCACCCTCCCCCATGAGATCCGCAGCTCCTCGGCGAACGAGCACCTGCTTCAGAAAGTCGGATTTCTCCGGGTCGGATATGGCAGCTGGGATATGCTTAGCCTCATCGAAGTAATCCTGCAAAAAACGGCTTTAATCAAACCATAGCAGTAGAGGCGCGCCGACAATCGTTGAAATCCTAAAACCACGTAGTGCTCGAAGATCTTGTTCTACAAAGTGCCTGAATCGTTCGGGCTGGATTAAGCGGTCGAGTCCGTCGATCATGACGGTGATTTGGGCGTCCGAATCGAGAAGGGGGCTGGCAATCTCTATTACCAAATCTCGTACTTCGGTAACCTCACGCTGAATGGCTGGAAACCGCGGCCTCAACAACCCGGGAGTGTGGACCGGTATTAGATCATTTTCATATTCGCCATCATGATCATCGTCCGGATCACCGTACTCTTCGCGCTCCACCCAATTCGTCGTGCCCGTAGCTAACTCCTGCAGCCGCGTGTATGCGAACTTGATCTCGTCGCTCTTTTCCCGCTTTTTGACTTTTCGATAGAGCTGCATCCCGATCGCAATGAGGGCCGCGCCTGGATTCAGCCCGTTCAAATCCGTGATTTCAGCGAGATCTATGAGTACATTTATTGCGTCCTGGTGCCGCCTAAGGGCCTTGTCAGTCAACCATAACTCTGTTGTCTTGCCGGAACCAATGCCTCCGACGAGAGCCATTTGCACTCCACGTGTCAGCTCAGCAGCATTCGCAAATGCCACATGGATTGGAGGCTGGTCGGGTTGGCGTGGGTCGTGTTCCGGAGCAACAATGAGATTTCCCAATGCCCCCGGGGATGATGGATTGAGACTTGCGAGGAATGGCCTATAGACTTGCCGCCGGTCAAAGGTGACGGTACTCGGTTCCATGATCCTATCGTTAGTATAAGAGATGTTTTCGACAACTATGGACCATCTAGCTCCTCTCGGGCCGACCGGTAGGGCGACTAATCGACCGCACTGGGGTTTCGAGGGCCGCGATTTTGAGCGATGCTCATTGTTCCAGCGTCGCTAGAAAATGCCGAGCGAGGCAGATTAGTGATCTTGGAGAATGGCGACCCACCGTGTCCAGGCGCCACCGATCCCCCAGTGGGCGTATTGTCGGCGATCCGCGGATTGAGCGACCTCCGTTGCACAAGCCAACCTGGCCCGTGATTCCCGCGCGGAAAAACATCCAAGGCTGGCACCGTGCAATGCAGATAGATCGCAGCCGTGTACAATGATCTAACTGGAGGAAGAATGCGCCGCATCCGCGCCGTCGTTTTGTGCGCCTTTTATTGCTTGATCGCCGCAGCGATCCTGACCCGAGCTGCCCGCGCTGACGACATTTCCGAGCACGCGCACAAGCTGCACTTCAGTTCCATCGTGCTGGACACGCACGATGACACCACGCAGCGTTTCTTCTCGAAGGACTACGACATCGGCAAGCAAAACCCCGACGGTAGCGTTGACATCCCGCGCATGCGCGAAGGCGGGATGAATGCCATCTTCTTCTCCATCTGGATCGACGGACGCATTTTGGGAGCGCCGGCCGTGGAGAAAGCCCTCGATCAGATCGACGCGGTCCGTGAAAACGTCAGGAAATACTCGAAGGACATGGTGCTCGCGCGCACCGCCGACGATGTGCGCCGCGCTCACGCCCAGGGCAAGATCGCCGCGCTGATGGGTGTGGAAGGCGGCCACATGATCGGCAACGACATCCGCATCGTGCGCATCTTCGCCGATCTGGGCGTGCGCTACATGACCCTCTCGCACTTTTACAACGATGAGTGGGCGGACTCCTCGACCGACAAGCCGGCTCACAACGGACTAACCGACTTCGGCAAAGACGTAGTCCGCGAAATGAACCGGCAGGGTATCGTGGTGGATATTTCCCATGTCAGTGACAAGACCTTCTACGACGCGCTGGAGGTTAGCAAAGCGCCGCTGCTAGCCTCTCACTCCTCGTGCCGTGCCCTTTGCAACCACGTCCGCGACATGAGCGACGACATGATCAAGGCGCTGGCCGCGAAGGGCGGCGTCATTCAGATTAACTACGAAAAGAGCTTCATCGACCAGGCATATAAAGACGCCTACGACAAAGAAACCGGCGGGGTGGTGGAGCAGAGGAGTGAAGTCACCAAGAAGTGCAATGACGATGAGGCTTGCATCTCGCGCGAAATGGCCAAGCTGCAACAGAAGTTAATTGCGGAGGGAAAGCTGCCGCACGTGAGCTGGGAAAGAATCATCGACCACATCGATCACGCCGTAAAACTGGTTGGCGCCGACCATGTCGGTCTGGGTTCCGATTTTGATGGCGCGGACATGCCGGATGGCATGGAAGATTGCTCCAAGCTGCCGAAAATCACAGAGGCGCTGCTGCGCAAAGGTTATTCGGACGGCGACATCCGAAAGATTCTCGGGGAGAATACTCTGCGCGTCATGGAGCAGGCCGAGCGCGTGAGCAAAGAACTGCAAGCGCAGCACTAAGCCAGATAGCTTAAGACACAGGTGGGATTGGGGACTTGCGCGCGGACTCGGCCGGCCGTTGTCGCTATCCTTGGACCAACGTTTCAACCGCGGGTTCGGCGGCCTCGGTGGCCTCGTGATTTGGCGGACAAATATATTCGATGGTTTGCAGTAGGCTTGTGAATAGCTGATCCGGCTGAGCGCGCTCGAAGGATGCCTTGGCTTTATCCAAATCGCCGCTGAAGCCCCAAACACCGACAACCACATTGATCTGAGGGAAGCGAGCTCTAATCTGTTTGCACATCTTTCGAGCGGGAGTCAAAGCGTAAGGCGGCAGCGCCGAGATACAAATCAGGTCGTCCGGTCCCGGCTTCATCAAGGCAATCATCTCGTTGAAGTTCAAACCCGCCAAGAACGACAGGGCCAACTCGCCCTGCTGTTCCAATAGCTGCGCAAGCATGGCCGCGGCAATCTCATCGGCTTGATCAAAGGCCGGTACACAGAGGATTCTGCGCCTGTCTTCCGAGGTGTCAATGGTGGGGATCGGGTCGGCGCGCTCATATTCCGGATCCGTCGTGGTGCTTGGTTGATACTCGGAGAGTTCCGCGATCAGCTCGTTAACACTGAGAAAAAGAAATTCTTCGCGCGTGGCGTCGATTGCGCCCCGGTGACGATCCTGTTCGGCCAATGTTAAAGCTGGAATCACCACCGAATCGTAAAGCAGGGTGCGGTTGTTTGCCTTGAGAAAAACGTCGACAACCGAACGAGCCTCTGACGAGTCCATGGCCAGTAAGCGCTGGTAGAGTTGCGCGTGAGGCTCAAGGACGGGCTCATCGCCGAGAAGAATGTGCAGAAATGACAATTGCGGAATGTACCTTCCCATCACCAGCAGACACACTGTCAAAGGGGTTGAAAGGATGAGGCCCGCGGGCCCCCAGAGCACAGTCCAAAAAACCGCTGCGACCAAAATCGCGAGAGACGATATGCCGGTGTGCGCGCCATACAGCAGGGGTTCTATCAAGTTGCCGGTGACAAGCTCCAGGCCGACACCCAGTCCGAGGACCAAGAGCGGGGGCGTCCATGTATCGAAGACTACCAGGGAGAGAATCAGCGGCAGCGCTCCCGCCACCAGTATTCCCAGGTAGGGCACCAGGCGCAACAACGCGGCAATCGTTCCCCAAAGGAATGCATACGGTACATGGATGAAATACAGACCGGTGCCAAACAAAAGCCCAAAGCCCGCATTCACCAGAAATTGCAGCAATAAATAGCGGCTGATCCTTTGCGTGGCATCATCGAGCGCGGTAGTCATTACGTTGAGCTGCCCGAGCCCTACCAAACGAAACAGGCGATTGCGCAGGTCCTCTTTCTTCAGCAGGATGAAGATCGTAAAAATCAGTACGATGCCCGTGATGCCAAGCGGCGCGATGAACGGTTTGACTAAATCGGCCAGGTTCTCAAGCCCATTGCGCGGTTGCTCGATGACTTGAACTGGAACGGCGCTATCGGGCTGTGCCGGCGCGCCGCGTTTGGTCGGGCGGGTACGAAGAGTGGACGCGGGTGGCGCAGTCGGGCTCGAAAGCTGCTTGCCGACTTCCTCGATACTTTCCGCTGCCCGTCCAAGCGCGTTGCGAGTGGGCGCGCGCATCGCTTGAATTTTGCGGTCTATGTTTTGCCGGTAATTAGGCAGCTGATTGGCCACATCGACCAACTGGTTCCCCATGGTCCAAACCAAGCCGCCAGACGTCGCAACAGCTACTAGGACAACAATGAGAACGGCAGGAGCGCGGCCTATATGAATTTTCTCGAGCCAGCCCACCGCCGGTGACAGAATCAGAGAGAGGGTTAATGCGAAGGCCAGCGGGATAAGAACTTCACGTGCAAAATAGAGGGTCGCAATCGCGACGGCAAGGATAGGTAAAGGACCGATGCGGAAGGATCTGACTGCATGGTCTCTCGTCATAAGCAAAAAGGAGCTGGCGGATGAACCACCTCCGCCAAACTCCTCGAAAACAAACTAGTCGCTCCTAACGGGAGACCGTCTCCACTCCGTGGGTGCTGGCGCTCTTTTCGCCGGCTGAAGAAATGTCCTCCGCGCCGGTCGCTTTCAAAAGCTCCTTCGCCCGTGAGATCTCATCGGACGTATTGCAATGGACCGAGAGTAACACGCCGCCATTTTTCACGTGACCTTCATAGCGCTTGGCTTCGTATTCGGGGATTCCCATCCCAACCAGAGCGCCGATTAGCCCGCCCACGGCGCCACCCGCGCCCAAACCTGCCAACGCGCCCATGATGGGACCCGCTGCGATGAACGGTCCCACGCCGGGGATGGCCAACGCCCCGATGCCGGCCAGAAGACCAAGAGTGCCGCCGATTACTCCGCCGGTTGTCGCGCCGGTGGTGGTGCCTTCCGGAGCTTTCGTATTCTTCTCGTGAGCGAACTCTTTCGAGCTCCTGCTATCGGGCAAAAGCACCGAAATGTCGTTGTTGGAAAAACCGCCTGCCATGATACGATCGACGGCGAGCTCAGCTTGCGTGCTGCTCTTGTAAATGCCGAAAACGGCTGTATTCTTACCTGCCATATTGAATCTCCTTCTTTCTTGAATGTGTTAATGCTTGACTGATACTTGGTCGGTTACCTTGTCCGCGCTACCCACCACTGCCACCGCCTTTGCGATGATCGCGTTCTTTTCGTCCTCGGATTTCACCGGCCCCTTCAACGTCACGGTCCCGTTTTGACTGATGATCTTTACGTTATGCGCATAGGTGGACAATGACTTGTCCGCCATAATCGACTGCCGGATGTGTTTGGTGAGCTTCCGATCGTCGCGGTTTTCCTTTTGTTGATCGGCCGTGGCCTGATCTGGATTGCGATCGCGCTGGTTCACTTTGGTGTTGTCCGGCTGCGGCGCGGAGTCTTGCGCCTGCGCCATGAAACCTGCTGTACCAGCGAGGCATGCGGCGCCAAGCGCAAATGTTCGAAAAATATGTTGAATGCTCATAAATCGTCTTTCCATGGACTAAACGTCCTGGAGGCGTTTACCTCCCCGTTCTAACTGCTCTCCAGCTTTGTGCGTCGCTTCCTTCGACTTTTCGACGACTTTGTCCACCACCTTCTTCGCAGTGGCCGCCGCGTCGTCGACTTTGTCCTTCACCTTGTCTTTGAGATCGCTCATGCTTTTCTCCTTCCTTCCAGGGCTCCGCCGAAATCGGCTGCCGTCAGCAGAAGTATTCGTTGGTTAGAGGCGCAAGACCGATTAGCGTTACAGATAGGAACAGGTGACAACGTTGACGCGGCGCGTGCAAGATGATGAGAGCAGCAGAGGAAAAGGAAGGGTGCTATGTCATCAACTCTCGTTCGCCCCGTCAGACCGGCCGATTACTCCGGTTGGGAGCCGCTCTGGAACGGCTACAACGCCTTCTATGGCCGCGAGGGCGAGACCAAACTCCCGATCGAAATCACGCAAACCACCTGGCAGCGGTTCCTGGATCCCGAGGAGCCGGTATTTGCATTGGTCGCCGAACGCCAGGCCCAGATCGTCGGGCTCGCGCATTACCTGTTTCATCGCAGCACGATTCAGCTTCAGCCGACCTGTTACCTTCAGGATTTGTTCACGCTTCCGTCCGAGCGTGGCCGTGGGATTGGACGATCACTGATCGAAGCCGTCTGCGAGCAGGCGAGGGCTGCTGGTAGCCAGCGGGTTTACTGGCAGACACATGAGTCGAACAGCGCTGGAAGGATCCTTTACGACAAGATGGCACAGCATTTGGGCTTCATTGTCTACTCCCGAAAGCCGTAAAAGGTGAAACTAATTCCGGAATCGTCCGTATTCTCACTATGATCTCGGATCTTCGCCTCGCCCTACGCACATTGGCCAAGAGCCCAGCGTTCACTCTTACGGCCGCCGCCGTGCTTGCTTTAGGCATCGGCGCGAACACCACCATATTCAGCGTCGTCAACCAGGTGCTGCTCAACCCCGCGGGAGTGGATCATCCGTCGAGCGTGGTCGCGGAGCGCGTTCACTACGACAAGCTTGCGCTCAAGAGCATCGGTGTATCCGCCCCGGATTTTAAGGACGCTCAGAACAGCACGCAGATATTCGAAGCGGCGGCGATCCTTGCAGGCGGCAGTTTCAACTACACGACATCGGGTGGTCCCGAGAAACTCGACGGCGCTAGCGTCTCGGCCGACTGGTTCCGCGTGTTCGGCGCCAAAGCCAAGCTTGGCCGGACGTTCTTACCCGAAGAGGATCAGCCCAACGCGAATCAGGTGGCGGTGCTGTCCTTCGCGGCGTGGAAACGATTGTTCGGGGAGGACGCGAGCGTCATCGGCAGAACCATCCAGCTGAACGAAACACCGTATCGAGTGGTGGGCGTTATGGGTCCCCAGTTTCGGTTTCCCGCCGCCGTCGACCTTTGGGTTCCGCTGGGCCTGCCCGCGAATAGTTTTACCGAGCAGAATCGATTCAACGAAAGTTACGTGGGCGTCGCACGTCTCAGGCCCGGAGTTTCGTTCGAGCGGGCCAGCGCTTTGATGAATCTGTTGACCGACCGTCTCAAGAGCAGCCAAACGGAGAACGGCGGATACGCCAGGGATGCGGTCTGGGGCATGTTCATCGTGCCGATTACGGATTTCATCGCTGGCCCTACCAAAACGCCGTTGCTGGTGTTACTGGGCGCGGTTGGATTTGTATTGTTGATCGCGTGTTCGAATATTGCGGGGCTGATGCTGGCGAGGTCGTCGGGACGCTCCCGTGAAGTCGCGATTCGCGCTGCGCTGGGCGCCACTCGCTGGCATCTGGTTCGACAGATGATGGCCGAATGCCTGGTGCTGGCCCTGGGCGGAGCGATCGCGGGGCTGGCTTTCGCGTATGGAGGCGTCAAGGGAATCGTCGCGCTGGCTCCGGCCACTGTGCCGATCGCGCTGGACGTAAGGCTCGACCCGTTCGTTTTATTCTTCACCGCGGGCGCCGCGATTGCCGCCGGCGTTCTGTTCGGGATCGCGCCTGCCTGGCAGATGTCGCGGCTGGACCGCTATGAATCGCTGAAAGAGGGCGGCCGCTCAGGTACGGCGGGTCTGGCTCGTCAGCGCATGCGCGCTGCATTGGTGGTGGCAGAAGTGGCGATCGCGCTGGTGCTGCTGGCCGGAGCGGGATTATTTCTGCGAAGCCTCGCGAGTCTCGAGAACGTGCACCCCGGCTTCGAACCCGAGGGTGTGATCACCGGCAGCGTCGCTCTGCCTCGCGCGCGCTATTCCGAAGATGCCCGGCAGGTTGCGTTCTACCGCGCCGTGCTGGACGGGCTGGCAAAAATCCCGGGTGTGACGAATGTCGCCGCAGCGCTGCCGGTCCCGTTCAGCAATGATGGCGGCTCGGCGTCGTTTCAGATCGAAGGCCGGCCCACATCCGCCGGCGATCCCGGCCCGCACGGGGACATCGCGCTGGTAACACCAGGATATTTTGGTGCGCTGAAGATCCCGCTGCGCCGCGGCCGCGTCTTTTCCGATCACGATGTGGCCGGATCGCAAAGGGTGGCGTTGGTGGATGAAACGCTGGCGAAGCAATATTGGCCGAATCAAGATGCCATCGGCCAGCACATCCGGAACGGATCGAAATCGCCGTGGGCGACTATCGTCGGCGTTGTCGAGCACGTCAAGAATTCCGACCTGGCGGGCGATCAGATCAAAGGCCGATACTATTACCCGATGTACCAGCAGCCGTTCAGGAACGCCACGCTGGTGGTCCGCACCCAGGGCGACCCGGGCGCGGCCTCCTCGGCAATTCGAGCCGCTGTCAGCGCCGTCGACCCGAGTGAGCCGATTTCGCAGCTGCGCAGTTTGTCCGGCATGGTGGCCGCGTCCCTTGCGCCACGCCGTTTCGTAGTCACAATGCTGGCGATTTTCGCCGCGCTTGCGCTGCTGATGGCGATCATCGGATTATACGGCGTAACCAGTTATTCAGTCGCTCAAAGAACTCAGGAGATCGGCATCCGCATGGCGCTGGGTGCGCGGCAGAGCGAGATTCTCAGCATGGTGATCTGGCAGGGCATGTGGCTAACGGGCGGGGGCGTGCTGGCCGGCCTCGCCGCGGCGCTAGCCTTGAGCGGCTTATTGCGCAGCCAGTTGTTTCAGGTGAGTCCGTTCGATCCGCTCACCTTCGGACTCACGGCCGTGTTGCTGATCGCGGCTGAATTGTTGGCCTGCTTGATCCCGGCGCAGCGCGCGACCCGCGTGGATCCGATGGAAGCTTTGCGCCACGAATGAAGGACCAGCCTGCACCCTTGTTCTGTGGCAGAATACGGTCGTGCTCCAGTCACTGACCGAGCGCAAGGAATGGAAGTTCTTCGGCGTTCTGCCGAAGGCGGCCCCCGGTCTCGCTACCGCATGGTGGACGGCGCTCGTGCTGAGAGGAATCCTTCCGGCGGGGTTCGCGATCGCGATGGGCGTGCTGGTGGGCGCCGTGCAACGCGGCAATTCGCCGACTGGTCCACTGGCGTTTGCCGGCACGATCTTTGTTCTGCTGCAGGTGCTCAGCCCGATTCATCAAGCGGTCAGCTCGAACCTCGGCGATCGCACCGCCGCATGGCTCTACGACCGGTTGACTGAAGCCTGCGTGCGACCGCCGGGCATGGGGCATCTTGAGGATCCGGCGCTTACCAGCGACCTCACCGTGGCGCGCGATTTCGACCTAGGCATGACCGGGCCGCCGCTTGCGATCTCCCTGGATTTCATCGCAAACAGCATGGCCGAGATGATCGGCGGCGTGGCGTCGGCCGTGATCCTGGCCAGATACGCGTGGTGGGCGGCGATCGTGCTCCTGGGCGCGTGGATGGCGACGCATTGGATCCTGAGCGACAGCGCGATCTGGCATGATCGCAACACCGAGGAAGTGCGCGGCGCGCAGCGGGATGCCGACTATGCTTACCGGCTGGCGGTGGACCCGCCCGCGAGTAAAGAGCTGCGGCTCTTCGGCCTGGCGGGCTGGACGATCGAACGTTTTATTGCCAAACGCACTCGATTGCACGAGCTTCAGTACGCTGCCACGCGCCTACGCGAGCGTCCTGTCATCTGGAGCGTGCTCCTGGTCAGCTCCGCGAACATCCTGGTGTTCTGGGTATTGGCGAGCGCCGCCGCTGCGGGCCGCATCAGTCTCGGCGAAGTCGTGGTCTACGTGCAATGTGCCATCGGCGTGTCGATGATTGCGTTCGGCGGATTCAGTTGGGCGCTGGACGGAGCGGCTGCTCCGGTGGCGGCGGTGCTGCGACTAGAAGCGGCCATGCGTCCCGCCGGCGAGTTGCGTTCCGGTGATCGTTCCGCGGATAAGACACCCGAGCGCGACATTCGTCTTCGCGATGTGACCTTTGGGTATCCGGGTGGTGCGCCCGTGCTCGACCATTTCGATCTCACGATTCCCGCCGGCTCGTCGCTCGCCATCGTTGGACAGAACGGCGCCGGCAAGACAACGCTGGCAAAGCTACTGTGCAGGTTGTACGATCCGCAGTCTGGTTCAATCGAGATCGACGGCCGGGACCTTCGCGACTTCGATCTGGCATCGTGGCGCTCGCGCGTCACGGCCGTGTTTCAGGATTTCATTCGCCTGGAGCTGCCGCTGCGCGACAACGTGGCCCCGGCAGGCGCGCCGGACAAGGTGATTCGTGCGGCGCTGGAGTCGGCAGGGGCGACGAACCTGGCCAGTCTGGACACGGTGCTGGCTCGCGGGTACGACGGCGGTACCGATTTGTCGGGCGGACAATGGCAGCGCGTCGCTCTGGCCCGAGCGCTGGCAGCAGTCAAGCTGGGCGCAGGCGTGGTACTGCTCGACGAGCCAACCGCGCAGCTGGATGTGCGCGGGGAAGCGGAGATTTTCGATCGTTTGCTCACGGCGACGCGGCATTGCACGACAATCCTGATCTCGCATCGCTTCTCGACTGTCAGGCATGCCGATCGTATTTGCGTGCTCGAAAAGGGCCGGGTGGTTGAGCTTGGCACCCACGACGAATTGATGGCGCTCAACGGGCGATATCGGACCATGTTCGATCTTCAGGCCCAGCGCTTCAACGTTCCCGAAGAGGAGGGCGCAACATATGAAACCCTCTGAGACCGCCATCGCGCCGTTGCCGCCCGCGCTGTCATCGATGTGGCGGTTGTGCATGCTAGGCTATCGCTCGGAGCCGCGGTTGATGCTGGGGTCGTTCTTGTTGTCGCAGCTTGCCGCGCTTCCCGACGCGCTGCTGGCATTGTGGCTGATGCTGCTCGGCAAAGGCGTGCTTGAGCACCGGCCTGGCATGGTGCAAGGTGCGGCCGTTGGCCTTGGCGTGTCAGTGGCCGCGACGTGGTTTCTCCGCACGATCAGCACGCGCGTGCAGCGGCGCTTCCGCGACAAGGTGACCATCGCGCTGGAGTCGCACGTTGCACTACTGCAGGCGACTGTCGCGACGGTGGCGCATCAAGAGCGCCCGGAGTATCTCGACCGGCTGTCCGTACTCCGTAATCAGGTCTTCGTGCTCGACCACATGTACGTTTCGGTATTTTCCACGCTCGGATGGATACTTCGGCTAGGCATAACGATGGCACTGCTCGCGTCGGTTCACCCGGCGCTCATGCTACTCGTGGTGTTCGCGATCCCCACAGTGTTGACGTCAACCTGGCGGCCCGAGGTGGAAAGATCAGCGCAGGAACGCGGGGCGCAAACCAATCGGCTGGCGCGTCACCTGTTCACCATCGCTACCACTGCGGCGCCGGGGAAAGAAGTGCGGGTCACCGGCATCGGAGAGCGCCTGGTTACAGAACGCCGAGAGGCTTGGGAACGCTGGTACCGACCGGTGGCTCCCGCTCGATGGGGCTCGGCGTGGTGGCACGCGCTGGCATGGGCGATTTTCGGTTTCGCATACGTGGGCGCGGTTGTGTTCGTGTCGTCCTTTCTTCGGGCACCGGCTAGCAGCGTGCTGTTGGTGCTGGCCGCGGGTGCGCGGCTGTCGGCGTACATCGGTGCGACTGTCGGAGAAATCGGATTCTTGCGCGGATTCTGGATGGATGGTTCACGACGCCTCGCGTGGCTCGAGGATTACGCCTCCTCGGTGGCTGCGTTGGGCGATCTGCCCGTGCCCTCCGAGCTGCACCGCGGCATCCGGCTGGACCACGTATCGTTCGCCTACCCCGGCACGTCGCGCGTTGTGCTGGACGATGTGTCGCTAACATTGCCAGCCGGCGCGGTGGTCGCGATCGTCGGCGAGAATGGCGCCGGTAAGACCACGTTGGTGAAGCTGCTGTCGAAAATGTACGAGCCGTCAACCGGCTCGATTTTTCTGGACGACACGCCGCTGGCGCGCGTGCCCGCCGGCGAGTGGCGAACGCGTCTGGCAGGCGCATTTCAGGATTTCTTCCGCTTCGAATTCCGGGTTGGGCACACGGTGGGTTTGGGCGACTTCCCGCGAATGGATGACGAACCCGCTGTGGTGAGGGCTGTCGATCGCGCCGGCGCTGCCGATGTGATCGCGCGTCTTTCGTCAGGCTTCGACACACAGCTCGGTCCCACTTGGCCGAGCGGCGTCGAGTTATCGTTCGGCCAGTGGCAGAAGCTCGCACTGGCACGAGGCTTCATGCGCGATCAGCCATTGCTGCTGGTCCTCGACGAACCGACCGCCGCGCTGGACGCAGAGACTGAGCATGCGCTGTTCGAGCGTTACGCTGCGGCGGCGCGCGGGACTGCCGACAAAGCTAGCGGTCGCATCACCATACTGGTCTCCCATCGTTTCTCCACCGTCCGCATGGCCGATCTCATCGTTGTGTTGGACGGCGCCCGGCTGGTGGAAGTTGGCACGCACGAGGAGCTGATGACCAAGGGCGGCCAGTACTCGGAGCTGTACGGTATCCAGGCCGCCGCGTATCGCTGAATTACTTCGCTGAGAACGCCAAAAGTACGTTCCCTGGCATGCCGCCCCATTGCCCGTAGCCCGAGTTCACGAAGACCATACCATTGACGATGGCAGGTCCGGCGACATCGATCGAACCGCCATGCCCGGGCTTTCCATTCACACTGTCAAACTCGCGGGCTGTATCCGCGTCCCACAGGATCTCGCCGGTTGCCGTCGAGTAGCCGCGCACGTGCCCGTCAATGGAGCCCGAGAAAACTACGCCCGGAATCCCGCTTAACGCCGCCGATTGGGCGGGAGAACAGTCCGTCCGGCCCTCGGCGCACGGTTTGGGTTTTGCGCTCCATACAATCTTGCCGGTCTTGAGATCCAGCGCGTGAAGTCCGCCGCCCTTCTTCGGATCCATAGTCAGCCGGTAACCCTGCGGATTTTTCGGATCCGCCACGGCTCCCATACTGATATCCGAAATTGCGACATACACGTTCTGCCCATCCGATGCCGAGCCCCACTGGCTCCCGCCTAACGCGCTGCCTTCTCCCGCGCGCGTCTGCCATAGCATCTTGCCTTTTTCGTCGGGATCCACGGCGTGTACCATCCCCGACTTTTGACCGATCACCAGCACGCGTTTTCCACCTCCCAGGTTCACCAGGACCGGGGGCTGTCCAAAATCGTAATCGGGACCTTTCGCCTCCGGACAATTCCCTGGCTGAGGGCTCCCGCACGCTGTGTTGTAGGCATCGTTCTCGGTCAACTGCTTGGACCACAGCAGCTCTCCAGACTTGAGTTGCATAGCCAGGATCGCATCGCTGGTGTTTGAAGGCGGATCGGAATAGTTGTCTCCGGTGGCAAGGTACAGCACGCCAAGCTGCTCATCGATGGTCGGCGTCGACCATACGGCCGCGCCCGAAGGTCCGAACTGCTGAGTGCCCGCGGGATTCTTGCGCGTTGGCTTTGGTGCTTCCAGAATGGTAAAGCTTTGCCAAATCTTCTTTCCGGTCGAGGCATCCAGCGCCACCACGCTTCCTCGAAATGTGCAACAGCCGTATTTCGGATCGGGCCCCATTACCTCTTCGAACGAGCTGACTGCCTGGTAGATCACGCCCTTGTAGTATCGCGGCGTAGCGGTGGCCATCGATGCGAAATGATCTACTGGCCGAACCTTCCAGATCAGCTGGCCGGTTTGCGCGTTGAGCGCATAAATGTTGGCGCCCGTGTCGCCGAAAAAGATGGCCGGAATTCCGTTGGCTTCTCCCACCGTCACGCCCGATCGGACTCCGCCCTTGTCCGCTTGATATCCCCAGCGCGTGCAGCCGGTGTCGGCGTCGAGTGAATAGACGGCTCCGGTCGAGGTCGCGATAAACACGCGGCCTCCCACAATGGCGGGCTGCGATCGCACCGTCGTCACATCGCCCAGGTTAAACGCCCACTTCAGCTTCAGCTTGGGAACGTCCGCTGCCGTAAGGCCAGCCATAGTTGCGTCCTGAAATCGCGAGTTCGTCGCGCTAGTGCTCCAGCCATTCCATTGCGGCGCCTTTGCGTCCACTTGGAAAGTAGCCTCGCCTTTGCAGGTCGGGGTAAACACGGGAGCAGCAGCCTGCGTTCCGCCGGTCGGAGCAATGTAGCCGATCAGCGCGAAAAGCTCAGGCGTAGAAAGTCCCTCCGCTTGAGTCTTCATCAGCCCGTTGCTCAGAGCAATATAGATCGCCTCACCGCTCATCGCCTTAATGGTGGCAAGTGAGGGGACGCGCGCGGCCGGCATGTCATGGCATTTCGCGCAACGTTCTTTGTAGATAGCAGTTCCGTCTTGCGCTGATAAAACCGGGAGGATTACGGCCAAAAGAAGTGCGTATCGCATGCTTTCTCCTAAACAAGCTTTCTCCTAGATAAAATCGCGTTTTCTGGATTGAACGAATAGAGTGAGCCCAAGGATAATCACGATCAAAGCCAATTCTCCGCCCAGAATGTTCAGTACAGTCGGACTCCAGAGAGCCTCGCGAGCTGTCCAATCGCGCCCCAGCGTCGGGAAGCGGGTGCTAAGGATGTACCAAACGAACCAGTACGAAGAATTAACGACCGCGGTCGCGGCGATACTCCATCCCTCGGATTCAGCGATGAGTGCCGCTCCGGTGCTGATGCAGAAGCCGATGAAAGGGAGCAGAGCGAGGATGAGCGCCATTGGAATCGCTCCGTTTGGAAGAGCATGACGGACGGTGATGAGCCACACGGCGGCGCCGACCAGTGTCAGCCAGGGGATCAGAAACATCCCCACGGTGGACACAAGTTTCGCGGTTCCGTACTGGACGGACGAGATCGGAAGACTCATAAGGAACGCCAGAGTCTGCTTTTTTCTTTCGTTCACGATGTTGGACCCTGGCACCAAGCTGGCGCAGAAGATCAGCGAGATGAAAAAGAAGACGCTGCCCAGGACGAATGGCGTCGCGCCTCCCAATTGCAGGATCATCAGCGCAATTGCGCCGCCCACGATGGATAGGATGATCATCGGGCTGTTGAGCCGCCAGTCTTTCAAGATCAAACTCCCGACCACTGAGCCTCTCATGCTTCCACCTCCTCACGGCTATGTTCGACATTTGCGACGAAAATTTCTTCGAGCGTCATGTTCTCGATACGCTGCACTCGCGCGCCGGTGCTTTCGTAAGCGTTGGCAAGATCCGGAACGAATGCGTTGGCCGTCGCGATAGCGAGCCTTCCGTCCTGCCGCACGTCAATGATTCCGGGAAGAGCCGGCAACTTGATCCCCAAGGGAACTTCTAGGCGCAGGCGGCGCCAGCGATCCAGGTACATTTCTTTATCCATGGAGTCGATGATCCGGCCACGATCTATAAACGTAATCTGATCCGAGATTTGTTCCACGTCCTGTGTGTTGTGCGACGAGAACAATACGCTGCGGCCCTCGTCGGCCATTACGTTCGTCAACTCCCGAAGGACTTCGTGCCGCGCCACCGGATCGAGGCCCGTGGTTGGTTCGTCCAACACCAGCAACTTAGGCTTGCGGGCGAACATCAGCAGCAACATTGACTTCGTGCGTTGCCCATGTGACAGCCCTTTGAGCTTCTGTTCCGCGCGCAGACCGAAACGCTTGAGCAGCACTTGCGCGTACGCATCGTCCCAATCGGGATAAATCGATTGAACGAACTGCATATGCCAACCCAGAGTCCTCGACTCGTAGAGCCGCATATCCTCCGACGCGAAGCCAATGTCCCATTTCGCAGCGACTTGCTCGGACGGCATGCGATGTCCTAGTACCCTCACTTCTCCCGAATCTTGATGAATCAGGCCCATAAGGATGCGAATCGTGGTCGACTTGCCCGCGCCATTCGGCCCGATGAGTCCCATGATCTGTCCCTCAGGGACTTTCAGATCGATATGATCGAGCGAAAAGAAGCGATATTCCTTGCACGTGCCGCTCATTTCTATGGCGAAATCACTCATATAGTTTCCTTTTCTGCGATACGGTCACTCGCTTCTCGAAGCCGGTGTTCCAGATCTTTGGGCCGAAGACCTAGCAGCGCCGCAATCCGCGTTGCCTGCTCCAGATGCTGCTCCAGTTCCTGCTCGCGCAGCTGCGCTCCGAGGCCGGGATTGGATGCAACGTGCGAACCTTTCCCTTGCTGCGTGATTATAATGCCCTCGCGTTCCAGTTCCAGATAGGCCCGCTTTACCGTGATGACGCTGACCTCCAGGTCCACGGCCAATTGCCGTATCGACGGAATCGCCTGGCCTTCCGTCCAATCACCGACAGCAATCCGTTGTTTGATCTGCTCCATGATTTGCAGGTACATGGGACGCTTGTCGGATTGCGATATGGCGAAGGCACCGTTCATCGTAGTTCTTAATTAGCCAGTGTGCTCAGTTGATATACTCAGTATACACAGCTTCACGGGCTCGTCAAGCATTTCCTGCCAATGCTTGTTTTTCGATACCAGTCGACGCGGTCGGCGGCTCAAGGCTGCGATTGCTCGCAGTTTATCTCCCAGGATATGCCGAATCGGTCGATAAGCACGCCAAATCGGATGGCCCAGAAGGTCGGCTGCAGCGGCATTTGCACGGTTCCGTTTTCCGATAAGGCTACAAAGACGCGCTCCGCCTCACTTGGGTCGGCGATGCCCAGAAGCACTTGGAACCCCTTCGGCTTTTCATAGTGCTCCGGAAGGACGTCGGTGCCCATCAGTACGCTGTCGCCGACCGTTAGAGTCGCGTGAACGATCTTCGAGCGCCACTCGGGCGGCACTTGTTGCGCCATCGGGGAATCGCCGTACGTGAGCATGGTTAGGATTTTGCCGCCAAAGCACCGTTCATAGAACTGAAAGGCGTCTTCGCAGTCGCCGCCAAAACTAATGTGAGGATTCAATTTCATCGCACACTCCTGTCAGGTTCATCGTTGCTGCCCGATAGTTCATAGTTTATGGCGCGGCGGCGGCGAATCCGGGGCTGGGATCTACATACTTCCCCTTGACATCCTACCGAAGCCGCCGTACACTCAGGCAGAATGTCTACCGAACGTGAACAGAACCGCATCGATCTGCTCCAAGGCACCCTGGATATGCTCATCCTGCGGACGCTGCTGTTCGGGCCCGCCCACGGCCATTCCATCGCGCACGCCATCGAACTCGGATCGGAGGAAGTGCTGCAGGTGGAGCACGGCTCGCTCTATCCCGCGCTGCATCGTCTGGTGCGGCAGGGTTTGCTGGCTGCCAAGGACGGGGTTTCCGAAAACAACCGCAAGGCCAAGTATTACAGTCTGACGGCGAAGGGCCGCAAACATCTGACAGCCGAGTCGTCCAAGTGGGATCGTTTGACGCAGGCCATCGGCCGCATTATGCGGCCAGCCGAGGAGGAGGGCCAATCATGAGTTTCTGGCGCCGCCGCGAGGAGAGTCTCGACCGGGAGATTCAGGATTACTTGGACCGTCAAATGGAGGAGAACGTCGCCCGAGGCATGCCCCCGGATGCGGCACGTCTTGCCGCCCGCCGCAAACTCGGGCCGGTCCTGCGAGTGAAAGAGGACACCCGGGCCGCCTGGGGCTGGCTGTGGCTGGAGCGGCTGTGGCAGGATCTGCGCCACAGTTGCCGGCTGCTCGCCAAGAATCCTGGATTCACCCTGGTGGCCGTGCTTTCACTTGCCATAGGAGTGGGAGCGAATTGCGCGATGTTCAGCCTGGCGGACATGATGCTCTTGCGGCCGTTGCCGGTTCCCCAGCCGCGCGGGGTCCTCACCCTAGGCTCGACGAATTTCCAGATCTCGGGGTCCCAATACGACTTCCTCCGCGCGTCCTATCCGGACTACGTCGATGTTCGCGATCACGCCCAGAGTTTTGCCGGCCTGACGGCCTTCGATTTCCACAGGGTGCGATTCAAAACTACGCCGAACGCGTCGCCCATCGTGAAGACGGGAGTGCTGGCGAGCGGCAACTTCTTCGACGTCATGGGAGTCCAACCCGAGCTGGGCCGCGCTTTCCGGCCCGATGAGGATCAGGTCCCTGGACGCGACGCGGTAGTGGTCCTCACTCACGACTTTTGGGAGCAGGACTTCGCCGCCGACCCCGCGGTGCTGGGGCGCACCGTGCAGATGAACGGAATCCCGTTCACTGTGATCGGCGTCCTTCCAGCGAAGTTCACGGGACTGGATCAATGGGTTCAGCCGGCGTTCTACGCTCCGCTGAGGATGTGGACCCAGCTCGATGGTGGCTCACCAAGCGGCGCCTCGACTAGTCCCCCTGGTAGTCCCTTGGACCGGCGCGATGCCCGCAATCTCTCTGTCAAGGGCCGTTTGAAGCCCGGCGTGACTATCGCCCAGGCTCAGGCCGAAGTCTCGACCATCGCTGCCGCTCTTGAAAAACAATACTCCGCGACGAATCGGAATCAGAACATGGCAGTGCGCACCGAACTTCAAGCCAGGATAAAGGGCATACCGCAACTGCTTCCCATGACGATCATGCTCATGACCCTGGCGGGCGCGGTTCTGCTGGTAGCCTGCGCGAATGTCGCGGTGTTATTGACGAGTCGTGCGCCAGTGCGCGCCCGGGAGATCGCCCTGCGCCTCGCCATCGGCGCCGGACGCGTCCGGCTGATCCGCCAGTTGATCACCGAGAGCCTTCTGCTGGCGTTGGCGGGAGGGCTCGCGGGTGTTGCGCTGGGCTACGCAGGAGTGGTTCTGCTGCGAGGAATTACCTATCCGTCGGACGTGCCGGTGGTGATCGCCTTTCAACTCGATCAGCGAGCGCTGGGGTTCAGCCTCGCGGTCGCGCTCGGGAGCGTGCTCCTGTTTGGATTGGGTCCTGCGCTTCAAACCACGCGCGCCGACGTGGCCAGCGCCCTCAAAAATAGCGGTGATGTAGCGGCTGGGCGGCGACGCTTCTGGGGGCGAAATTTCCTGGTGGTGACGCAGGTCGCGGTCTCTTTTGTGTTGCTCACCGTGGCAACGTTCATGTATGTCGGCTTCCGCCGCGACCTGCTCATCGGCCCCGGCTTCCGGACCGACCGTCTGCTGATGATGACCCTCGACACCAGCCTGGTGCACTATACCGACGACCAGACACATCAATTCTTCAAGCAGCTCGTAGACCGGTCGCGATCCGTGCCTGGCGTCCAGTCGGCGGCGCTCTCCTCTTTTATGCCGTTCACCGTCGAAGCCGAGGGCGTTGGGTTGGTGCCGGAAGGATATCAACTTTCGCCCGGCAAGCAAAACGTCCAACTGATGGGCAGCCGCGTCAGCGACGGCTATTTTGAAACGATGGCGACTCCCATCTTCGAAGGGCGCGGTTTCCGTGTAACTGATACGGCCAGTTCGGCGCGCGTCGCGGTGGTGAACGAAACATTCGCGCGGCATTATTGGCCGGGACAAGATCCCGTTGGCAAGCGCTTCCGTCTAAACGATAGTAACGGCCAATTTGTTGAGATCGTGGGTGTCGCCAGGAACAGCAAGTATTTTTCTGTCACCGAATCGCCTAACGAATTTGTTTACTTGCCGCACGTCCAAAACCCCTCTTCGCGAATGGTATTGATGGTGGAAACGGCTGCCGGGGCCGCGGACCTCACGGCGCCCCTGCGCAAGGTGGTCGGCGGGCTGGACGCCGACATGCCCGTTCTCGCCGCCCGGACCATGCAAGAGTTTTACGAGGTGCGGGCCATCCGTTCCAACGTAGTGATCGTCGAGATCGTGACGGCCATAGGCTTGATGGGGATGTTACTGGCGTTAATAGGCTTGTATGGTTTGGTCTCCTACGCCGTCGGCAGGCGGACACGAGAAATTGGCATCCGCATGGCGATCGGAGCCGCCCAGGGCGAGGTTTTGCGGATGGTTTTGCGTCAGGGCTTTGCGCTGACCGCCTGGGGCCTCGGCGCGGGTCTGATCCTCAGCGTGATAGCGCAGCAAGCGCTGGCGGCGGCGTTTCCTAGCTCGAACCGTCTTTCCATCGACATGCTCGCATACCCGCTGCTGGTCGTTGCCGCTTTGCTCGTCACCACGCTAGCGGCGTACATTCCAGCTCGACGGGCCGCGCGAGTGGATCCGCTTCTGGCCCTCCGGCATGAATAGCCGCACGAATGGCTGACGCCGCGGGCGAGAGTTAACATAGTTACAAAAGTTCTTGAAGTTCGCCGTAACTCTGAGAGATTTCTGGCATCTCTATAAATGGGCAATTTCTCGATGCCCGAAAGAGAGCGCAGAATGAAAGTCTTCAGGATAGCAGCCGCAATCGCTTCGACGGTTCTACTAGCGGCCGCGTTGTTTGCACAGCAGCAACCGCTCGAGCAGCCGGGTCAGCTGCCGCCGGATGAGGGAGCGCAGCCTAATCAGCCAGCGCCGCCGCCGCTCACTCCCGATCAGTTGCAGAACCTGGTAGCACCAATCGCACTTTATCCCGACAATTTGCTGAGCCAGATCCTGGCGGCCAGCACCTACCCGATTGAGGTGGTGGAAGCGCAGCAGTGGTTACAGCAAAACCGCAAGCTCAAAGGACAACAACTGTTAGACGCCGCGAAACAGCAAAATTGGGACCCGAGTGTTCAAGCGTTGGTTGTATTTCCAGACGTATTGGCTCGCTTGAATCAGGACGTGCGCTGGACAACGGATCTAGGCAATGCGTTCCTGGCGCAGCAGGCTGACGTCATGCACGCCGTCCAAGATCTGCGGGCGAAGGCAGAAGCCAACGGAAAACTGAAAACTACGCCCCAAGAGACCGTGACCACCGAAACTCAGAACGGGCAGTCGGCCATAGTGATTCAGCCCCCGGACCCTCAAATAGTGTATGTGCCTACCTATAATCCCGCGTGGGTTTGGGGCCCACCCCTCTATGGCTACTATCCGCCTCTTTTGTATCCGGGCATCGACGTCGGATGGGGATTCTGGCCCGGGATCGACCTGGGGTTCTACTTTGGCGGAGGCTGGGGTCTGTGGGGCGGCTTTGGATGGGGATGGGGCCCCAATTGGTTCGGAGGAGGACTCTTTATAAACGGCAATTTCTTCCATCGCTACGGATTCGCCGACTACCATCCGGGCTTAGGCGGAGCGTGGGCGCATAATCCCGCGCATCGTCTGGGTGTAGCCTATCCGAATCGTGCAGTGGCGAACAGGTTCGGAGGTGCAGCCGGATTTCGCGGTGCCGCAGCCTTTCGCGGAGGAGCGGAAGGATTTCGTGGCGGAGCCGAAGGTCGTGCAGGAGCTGCCGGCGTGCGCGGTGGCGAAGCTGGCGGACGGTCTTTTTCAGCACGTCCCGAGGCGCCGGCTAGTCATAGCGCCTTTGGTGGGATCCAGAACGGAAACACCACCCGAATGCAGAGCGATCACGGATTTTCCAGCATCGGGCGTTCCGGAGGCTTTGGCGGCGGTGGCGGATTCCGTGGTGGCGGCTTCGGCGGTGGCGGCGGATTCCACGGTGGTGGCGGAGGCAGGAGATAACAATGACGGTACGAACATTCACATTGGCTTTTGTTGTTGCAGCGGCTGCCGCATTCGCACAGGCGCCGCAAACGCTGCAGACTGCGCAGCCGCCCGGAGTTAAGGCGGCGCCGGCTACTCCGAAAATTCCACAAAAGACGTTCGACTCGCCCGAGGCCGCGACTCAAGCACTGATCGACGCAGCGTCGAAAAACGATGTCGCAACCGTGAAAAGCATACTCGGATCGTCGGCCAAGGGCATTCTTACATCGGGTGACCCCAAGCAGGATCAAGCGGAGCGGCAGGAATTCGCGAAGATTGCCACCCAGAAACGCCACTTGGAGCAGTCTTCGATGAATTCGCACGTCATGGTTCTCCTGATCGGCGATCAAGACTGGCCGTTTCCCATTCCGCTGCTGCATGAGGGGCAGAAATGGCGCTTCGACAGCGAGCGCGGCGCGATGGAGGTGCGGTCCCGGGAAGTGGGCTCGAACGAATTGGATGCCATCGAAGCGTGCGTCGGTTATGTGAGTATGCAGCAGGCTTACGCCGCGAAGAAGCGCACCGCGGCCGGAACGCAGGAATATGCCGAAACGGTGGCGAACTCGCATGTCCCTCAGGAACTCGCCAACGCCGCGGGCGACCATCCTACTCGCCCCTATCACGGCTATTATTTCAAGGCGCTGAAGGGGCAAGGCCCGAATGCGCCGGGCGGACAGCATTCCTACATGGTGGGGAAGGCCGTGATTGGCGGTTTTGCGCTGGTGGCGTGGCCGGCCAATTATGGCGTTACGGGAATCCACACGTTTATCGTCAATCAGGATGGCATGGTTTATGAGAAGGATCGCGGTGCGCGGCCAGCTGGGCCGGTGACCAGTTACGATCCCGATCCGAGTTGGATGCCTGTAGAGTAAAGCCGCCCGTAGAGTAAAATGCCGTCAGTGGAATAGAATATTCGGAGCATGTCAGCGCGCAAGCTTCTCCGGATCTTTCTGGTCGTGGTAATTCTGTTCTTGCTGTGGATGCGGGGGCTTGTTAGCTGGCCGCTTGCGGCGCTGCTGCTGGTGTTGACCATCCTTTTGATGGCCGGTATTTTTCGCAAGCGACGCCTGCCGCGCGATGAAGTCCCCAAGCGTCCGCTCGGACTGGATGGTTAGGACAGCGCGTCCCTTCAGGGTAGAGCTTCGATCACTCGATCGATGTCTTCCGGACTGATGTAAAAGTGCGGCGAGAGTCGAACCCAACCTTGGCGTGGAGCGGCGAGGATACCGCGCTGCTTCAAATCCTGCACGACTTTTCTACTGTCGATTCCTGGCTTTTGGATCGCGATGATCCCAGCACCGGAGTCGGGGGTGCGTTCGCCCAGCAGTTGGTAACCTTTGTTGATCGCACCGTTCGCCAGCCGGTCCGCCAGCTCCTGTACGGCTATGGAAGTTCGTTCGGTTCCAATCTCAAGCAGCAGTTCCAAAGAAGCCTGCAAGCCAAAGCATCCAATCGTATTTAACGTCCCGCACTCATAGCGTCCGGCGTCTGGCCGCAGCGCCATGTCACGGGACGAATAGTCGTGGTAGCCCGCCACGGTAGTCCAGCCGAATTCTTCGGGAAAAATGGAATCCTGACGGGATTTCCGGACGTACAGGATCGCGCATCCTTCGGGGCCCAGCAGCCATTTGTGACCATCGGCTGCCAAGGCATCGATGTGCGCGCTCTCGACGTTCAACGGAAACGCTCCCAGTCCCTGGATGGCGTCCACGAAGAAGAAGCAATGACGCCGTTTGCAGATCTCACCAATAGCGTTCAAGTCGACCCGGAAGCCGCTGAGGTACTGCACGAAACTGATGGCGAGTAGCTTGGCTCCGATGCAGGCGTTGTCGATCTTTTCCAGAGGGTCGTGCACCGAGAGCCATTCGACGTAACACCGCTGGGACTCTAAGCGTAGCCACGGGTAATAGTTAGAGGGGAACTCTTCGCGGAAAGCCACAATGCGATCGCCGGGGCGCCAATCGAGGCCGCGGGCGACCGCCGATATCCCCTCCGAGGTGTTCTTCATGATCGCGATTTCGTTTCGATTCGCCCCGATCAGCTGGGCGGTTGCAACTCGTACCGCTTCATAGGTATCCAGCCAGCGATCATAGTGCAAAGACCCGAAGTCCAAAGCGTCCTGGGCCAGCGCCTGCATGGCCGTCGCGGTGCGCCTGGGCAGCGGCGAAACTGCCGCATGGTTCAAATAAATTAAGTTCTGGGTGACCGGGAACTCGTCGCGATACTGGCGCCATAGCGGCTCGGCAGTGGCTACGTTTGGCGCGCTTGGTTTTTGGTCGAAACCCATAGAATACACTATACGTTTAAAGTGTTAAGGTTTATACTCAGATCTAGGAGTTTGAGGATGAAACGCCTGCTGTCCGCTAGCCTGAGTTTTTCGCTGGTTCTGGCGTTGACTGCGCCGAGCCAAGTGTTCGCCGCTGATAACCCGGAGAAAGATCCCGATAAAATTGGCGATCGGAACGTCAGCGGGAAGGTCAATTTCTATTCAATCGAGAAAGAGATAGCGCTGGGCAAACAGCTCGCATCGCAAGTGGAGCGTCAGGCCAAGATCATCAACGACCCGGTAATCGCCGAGTACATCAATCGTGTAGGCCAGAACCTGGTGCGGAATTCGGACGCCAAAGTCCCGTTCACAATCAAGGTCATCGATAGCGAAGAGGTGAACGCCTTCGCGCTGCCGGGCGGATTCTTCTTCGTCAACTCCGGGCTGGTTATGAAGGCGGACAATGAAGCGGAACTGGCGGGCGTGATGGCGCACGAAATTGGGCATGTCGCGGCGCGGCATGGGACCCGGCAGGCGACGCGCGGTGAGATCGCGCAGTTGGGTATGATCCCGCTAATCTTCATGGGCGGCTGGACCGGATATGGACTCTACCAGGCAGCCAGCGTGCTGGTGCCAGTAGGATTTCTGCAGTTTTCGCGATCCATGGAGTCCGAAGCGGATCTGCTGGGTCTGGAATACATGTACAAGGCCGGGTACGATCCAACCGCCTTTGTGGACTTCTTCGAGAAGATCGAGACCTTGGAAAAGCGCAAGCCCGGAACCATCTCCAAGGTTTTCTCCACGCATCCGCCGACCGACTCGCGCATTGTAGCGGCCCAAAAGAACATTCAGCTGTATCTCAAGGCCAAGCCCGAGTACGTTCTGACCACTTCGGAGTTTAACGACGTGAAGCTGCGTTTGATGGCTATGCATAACAAACGCAAGGTCGATAGCCCCGCCGATCCGACCCGTCCTACCCTGCGCCGCGCACCGGGAGCCAACGGTGGATCCGTCGACGCGGATGGAACCGGCAACACCAACGCTTCCGATGACGACGATCGTCCGACTTTGAAGCGCCGGCCGGATTCTACTCAATAGACTAGTACTTTCTGAAGCGACTTTCTGGCGCCCGGCAGCGTCTGAATGGACGGATACCTTCTCCTATCCTTGAAAACCGGCCCACGGTGCGAAATGCTCCGTGGGCTTTTTCTTTGGCTAGCAGATGAAGCAACACCATTCTTCAAGCCGCAGGATCTCCTTCGGCGAAAACCCCTCTGGGACGTCCCACTCCTGAAAGCCCGAAAGTATCAGCGTGGACTTCGGGCCGCGCACTCGCTCGAGCTCCGCGGCGATCTTTTCGAGCGTTGCGGCATCGATGTTGGCGAGGATCACATCGGCCCACTGGGATCGGACGGCATCCACTGATCCGATAAACATCGGCACGCGGACTCGCTCGCGGGCGATCTCAACCGCGCTTGGATCAACGTCGCAACCGGCCACGGGCTCGGCGCCCATCAGCCTCGCGGCATCCGACAAGATACCCGATCCCGAGCCCACATCCAAAACCCGATCACCTGGGTGCACGTAACGCTCGATGGCTTGCAAGCAGAGCTGCGTCGCCGGGTGACGGCCGGTGCCGCAGGCCATCCCGGGGTAAATTTCAACGCGCAGCCGGCCTGGCGGTGTCGCTATCGCTGAGTCCCACGGCGCCACCAGATAGAACCGCTCGCCGACACACAGCGGCGGCCAGGCATCGCGCGTGTGCTGCTCCCAATCGGTGGCCGATTCCGTGCGAAGTTCCGGCGCAAACTCCGCGAATCGGCGCGCCAGCGCCTCTGCATCCTGGCTGTTTTCGAAGAACGCCCGCAGCCCGCCATCCTCCTCTGCAAGGCCGGCCGTGCCGCATTCCTGAAGTTCGGCGACCAGCAAATCCTCACGCTCGGGTGAGGGGTGAAGTAGCAGGGAAAACAACATCTTCAGTTTATGCAATTGTGATAATCTGAGTTACGTCCTTCCCCGTTGAAGCTGGGCACTAAGCTTTACACTCCATGGCAGCTCCTGGAATCGACGAATCACGCATTGCTCCCGGTCCGTTTTCAAGCTACGTCCTCGACAGCGCTTTCGACGAAATGTTCGACGCTCAGCGCCGTCCGCGGCAGCACTATCGAGCGTTGTATGAGCTGTTGCTCGGCCTGCCGGTGGAAGAAATGCGCCGCAAGAAGCAGGCCGCGGACGTGTCTTTTCTGCACCAGGGCATCACATTCACCGTGTATGGCCGCGACGAAGGCACCGAGCGCATCTTCCCGCACGACTTGCTGCCGCGCATCATCACCAGCGCCGAATGGGAAACTATCGAGCGCGGGCTGACGCAGCGCATCACGGCGCTTAACTTATTCCTGAAGGATATCTACAACGAAGGCCGCTGCCTGGCGGATGGCGTTGTGCCGCGCGAAATGGTGTATAGCTGCCGGCATTTCCGCAGGCAAATGCGCGGCGTGACGGCGCCCAAAAACATCTATGTCGCGGTGATGGGAACCGACCTGGTCCGGCTTCCCGATGGCCGGTTTGTCGTGCTGGAAGACAACTTGCGCGTGCCCAGCGGGGTGTCCTACATGCTGACCTCGCGGCAAGTGATGAAACGGATCTTCCCCGAGTTGTTCCAATACACCGACATCCGGCCGATCGATCATTATCCGGAAGCTCTTCTCACCACACTGCGCGCGCTGGCGCCGGAAGGACGCGGCGAGCCGAACATCGTGCTGCTCACCCCGGGCGTCTACAATTCAGCGTACTTCGAGCACACTTTTCTGGCCCGGCAGATGGGCATAGAGCTGGTAGAAGGACGCGACCTGGTGGTGCACGACAACGTGGTTTACATGCGCACGACCGGCGGCCTGCGACGTGTCGACGTAATTTACCGTCGCGTAGATGATGACTTTATCGATCCGCTGGCTTTCCGCTCCGACTCCATTCTCGGCGTGGCGGGCCTGTTCAATGCCTATCGCGCCGGCAACGTGACGCTCGCCAACGCGCTCGGCACCGGCGTGGCCGACGACAAGGCGCTGTATGCGTATGTCCCCAAGCTGATCAAATATTTCATGGGCGAAGATCCGATCCTCGACAACGTCGAGACCTTCCAGCTGACCGAGCCCGCCGAGCGCCAGCATGTGCTGGATCACTTAGATCAGTACGTCGTAAAAGCGGTGGGCGAATCGGGCGGATATGGGATGCTGATCGGGCCGCACTCGACCGCCGAGCAGCGCGAAGAATTCCGCGAGCGCATTCAAGCCGATCCGCGCAACTATATCGCGCAGCCGACGCTGATGCTGTCGCGCGCGCCGTGCTTCTTCGACGGCAAAGTGGAACCACGGCACGTGGACTTGCGGCCGTATATTCTGTGCGGCGACAAGGTGACCATCGTGCCCGGCGGATTGACGCGCGTAGCCTTACGCTCGGGATCGCTGGTGGTGAATTCGTCGCAAGGCGGCGGAAGCAAGGACACCTGGGTCCTTCAATGAAGGATACTTGGGTGTTGCAGTAGGAGGTGGGTGGTGGGGTGTGGGTCGTAGGTCGTAGGAAGAAATGCTATCAAGAGTTGCTGACAGTCTCTATTGGATGAGCCGGTATCTGGAACGCGCCGAACACACTGCGCGAGTTCTGGGCACGCAGCTCAACCTGATGCTGGAGCAGGATCCCAAATCTTCGGATCGCAGATGGCTGCGCGTGCTGGCGAGTCTCGGACACACCGGGCCGTTCCCGGAGGATGTCGACCCGTTCGCGCTGGCGCAGGCCCACGGCGTGCGGCAGATCACCAGCGGCATCGGATTCGCGCGCGAGAACGCCCGGCAGGTCCGCGAACAAATCAGCTCAGAAATGTGGGAGCAGCTCAACCGTCTGTTTCATGAAGTGAGGCGCATGGAATCGGCCGGCTTATGGAAGTCGCAGCCGCTGGATTTCCTGGCGGTGATTCTCGAAAGCTCGCACCTGGTCCAGGGTGTGACGGATTCCACGATGAATCACGGCGAAGGCTGGCAGTTTATCCAGGTCGGACGGTTCATAGAGCGCGCGGCGGCCATCGCCCGATTGCTGGATATCTATTTCCACGAGTTCCCGGCCGGCCAGCCCATCGATTCCGGAGAGCACATGGAATGGGTCGGTTTGCTCCGAAGCTGTACCGCGTTTGAGGCTTACTGCAAGGTTTATACCGCTGACCTGCGGCCCGAACGGGTGGCCGAATTCCTGCTCCTCAACAGCGAATTTCCGCACTCGGTCCGTTTTGCGGCGGACCAGATGCAGCATTCGCTCGAATGCATCAATGAGGCCGCGGCCAGCAGGCGGTCGCCGCGCGTGGCTAAGATCGCGGGGCGTCTCACAGCCGGTCTGATGTTTACGCCGCTGGAAGAAGTGGTGGAGGGTCTGGCCGAATTTTTCGCCGATATCCAGGAGCAATGCGCCCGCATCCACACGGCAATTCACGAGGTCTATATCACTTACTCGATCGAGGCAGCCATTGAGGTCTGACCTACTCCAATATGTATTACAGCATCCGCCATCTGACCAAGTTTCGCTATAGCGAGTATGTAAGCGAAAGCCTGATGGAGGCGCGCATGCAGCCGCGCTCGGACGGCCCGCAGCGCTGCCTGACGTTTCAACTCATGGTGCATCCGCGGGCGCGCGTTCAGTTCTACCGGGACTATCTCGGCAACACGGTGCATCATTTTGATGTTCCGGGAAGACATAAGCAGCTCTCGATCGTCGCCGACGCGCTGGTGGACGTGCAGCCTATGCAAGCGTTGCCCGCCTCACTCGGCGATGCGGCCTGGGATGAGCTGGACCAGATGATCGCGGCCGGCGATTACATCGAAATGTTGATGCCCAGCCACTTTGGGCAATCCAGCGAAAAGCTGGAGCAGTTCGCGCAAGAGCTCGACGTGGACTCGCGTGAAAAGGCCCGGCGACGCGATCCATTGCAATTGGTCCTAGACCTCAACGCCGCGCTGTATTCCAAGATCGCTTATGTTCCCAAGAGCACGCGCGTGGATTCGCCCATCGATCACGCGCTCGAAAGCCGGCAGGGGGTTTGCCAGGACTTCGCGCATATCATGATCGGCTTGGCGCGCCGCATCGGCATTCCCTGCCGCTACGTCAGCGGTTACCTATTCCATAAAGCCGGGGACAAGACGCGCTCGGCCGAAGGCGCCACGCACGCCTGGGTGGAGGCGCTGCTGCCGGGATTAGGATGGGTAGGATTGGACCCCACCAACAACGTGCTCGCGAGCGAACGGCACGTGCGGACTTCCGTCGGGCGGGACTACGCGGATGTTCCTCCAACCAGGGGCATCTTTAAAGGATCGGCCGATAGCCAGTTGCTGGTGGCGGTTCGGGTTGCCCCATCGGACGCTCCGCCGCCGCTCGAGTCCGAACTGGGCGCTGGCGACGATTGGTCATCCGCTTTGCGCGACGAGAGCTCCGACGCGGAATTACTGGCCGCTCAACAGCAACAACAACAGCAACAACAGCAGCAGTAAGGGCGAGATCCCGCTGCTAGCTACTGCGGTTCGAGCATGATCAAGTCTGCGTTTCCCTCCGCGTAGGCAGAATACACGAGTGATCGTCGGTCTGGTGAAATCGATAAGCCTAACTCGATCGTCGCGGGCGCGGGGGCGATATCTACGGATTTCTTCGTAGCGAAAGAATAGAAGCGGAAAGCCCGCGCCATTCCCGATGTCGTAAAGCTAACGTAATACACGCCGTCCTCGACAGGGTAAATTCCGCCATAAGGGGGCACGTAATCGTCGACCAGCCGCTCTTCGGTTTGGCTCGCCGAACCCGCTTCAAGCGCGCGCGCGAAGATTCCAAACTGGTTCATTTTGGAGTACAGGAGCAGCCTGCGTCCCGGAACGGCGATCGGGAAGGCTCCCTCGCCGGCAAACAGAGGCTCCTCTTTCCCTCCTGCCGCCGGAACCTTATTCACCAACCAATGGCCTGGAACCATTTTTGTGATGTACAGACTCTTGCCATCGCTGGACCAGGATGGCGCGCCGCTTCCCGGCACGCTGGTCGTAACCTGATGCGGAATTCCACCAGCAACATCGAGTACATAGACTTGCGGTTCACTCGGAATACGGGCGTGAAACGCGATCTGTCGTCCGTTCGGAGACCAGCGCGCATATCCCAGGACATGGGCCCCCAGATTGGTCAGCTGGGTTTCCTTCCCGCCTTCCGCATCCGCCAGCCAAAGTTCTTGGCTGCCGCTGCGATTACTGACGAAGGCCAGCTGCTTGCCGCTTGGCGAGAACCGGGGTTGCGAATCCGGGGAGCTTGAAACGATGACAGACGATGCCTGCCCGGCAGTGGACAAGCCCCCGGGACGCAAAGGGATCGCAAAAATGTCGCTGTTGTCGGGACCGCGCACCGCGATCAACCGTTTGCCGTTAAAGGTTAATCCGCGAAGTTGTGCGTCACCCTCGTAGACTGGTTTCGCAGTGGCGGCGATTTCGAACTGCTTGACGCCGGATCCATCGATGAACAGCAAGTGTTTTGCGTCCGTGCCCCATACCGGCGAATGCGGGTTGGACCCAGCGTTAGGTACGCGAACGGGTTTGCCCTCCGGCTCCATGCCCGGAGTAAGATTCTGCACCAGAAGCGCGCTTGTGGACGGACTGTCAAAGCGTGCGAAGGCCAGCCGCCGTCCATCGCGCGAGAAGGCTGGGGAAAGATCCTCCACGCCGCTGGGAAGATCCAAAAACAGAGGACGCGCTACACCCGTTTCCAATGAGAGAAAGAACAAAGCGTGGTCACCAGAAAGCTGCTGGCTCGTGAAGACGAGCCACTTGCCGTCTGGACTCCAAGCGACCTTTCTTTGCTCTATGACGCTCAGGTGGTGCCCCAAATGAACGTCATACAGGTTTCGCTCGGGACCGCCCAGAGCTGGAATCAACATGATGCTGGCCAGCTGTCCACTGTGCCGGCGGATGAAGGCGATCGATCTTCCATCGGGAGACCATGCCGGAGACATGTCCTCCTCCGGATGCTGGGTCAGACGCAAGGGATTTTGCCCGCCGACCGGCAGGACGTAGATATCCCGGTTTTCATTTCGTTTGCCGCCCCAGGAAAAGGCAACCTGTCTTCCATCGGGTGAGAAAGAAGGATCGAGCTCGTCGCCAGGATAGGTGGTTACGAACGATACCTTCATGGGGCGGATCTCTTCTCTTCGCCCTCCCAGCCAGCGCCCCCCAATGACCAGGAGCAGGCCGGCCGCCACCAAGCCACTCGTGAACAACCATTTCCGGGAGACTGATCTCGCCGGAGGAGATAACGCCGGGGAGTTCCCGACGCTATCGAGCGGCACCGGCGTTATCGGTGACGCTTCCAGCAAAGCGCGTGCGATGCCGTTCGCTGTATCCCCGGTTACGGGCGCGACGAACCGATAGCCTTGCTTGGGCAAGGTTTCGAGATATCGCGGATGGAAGGCGTCGTCATGCAGCGCTAGCCGGATCTGGCGAATGCAGTAGTTCAAACCCTGATCGAATTCCACAAAAGTCGCATCGCCCCAAATGAAAGCGCGCAACTCTTCGCGCGAAACAATCTCGCCCGGCCGCTGAACCAAAGCTTCCAGGACGCGCAACGGTTGCGGCTGAATTTTTACGAGCTGACCATCGCGGAAAAGCTTCCTGGCGTCGGAATCGAATTGGAAGTCCCCGAAGCGGTGGCGCACGCTGCCATTGGCCCCTAGGGAAGAATCACTCACTCTAGCAGTTTAGATCATTCGGGTCGAGGACCGGCGATCTTCCTATACGATTGATTCCAAACTTCGTTTGCGCTCCTCATGTGATATGAGGAGTAACTCAGCTAACTCCTCACGCAGTGTCGGAGCGACCTGTGGCAATGTGACTGGCAGCTTATGAATCACAAACAACCAAAATTCCCATTCCGCGCGGTCCTGTGCGGTTTGTTCCCGGCAGTGCTGAGCCATTGCGCGATGGCTGCGACCTTGTGCGTCAACCCGACGGGAAGCTCGGGATGCTACAGCAAGATTGGCGCCGCGGTTTCCGCGGCTGGAGTAAACGACAGGATAAATATCGGCGCAGGAAGATATTCCGAAGGCGTCGTGGTGAACAAGCCAGTGGCCTTGGTCGGCGCCGGATCCGAGGCCACCATCATCAATGCCAAAGGGCAGCCGAACGGCATCTACGTCGACGGCCTGGATCACCCTGGCATGAGTGGCGTACTAATCACCGGCCTCACGGTGACGAACGCAAATTTTGAAGGCATACTAGTTACCAATTCTTCCTACCTCGTGATCTCCCAAAATCACGTCACCGGCAATAACCAAAGCCTCGACGTCGCGACGGGAACTTGCCCGGGTGTCCCGGTTTTTGAAACGAACGAAGGACAGGATTGCGGCGAAGGAATTCATCTGATGGGCGTCGATCACGCGACGGTTGCGCAGAACGAATCGGACCTGAACTCCGGCGGCATTCTACTCACCGATGAGACGGGATATAACCACGACAACGTGGTTGTCGGCAACAACGTGCATGACAACCCGTTCGCTTGTGGAATCACGATGGCTTCCCACCCGCCTTCTCCCAACGCTGCCTCGAAACTGCCTTATGGTGTTTTCAACAACACGGTCACCGGGAATACTTCGGAGAATAATGGGTTTGGCACCCCCGGCGCTGGCGCGGGCGTGGGCATCTTCGCGGCGGGCCCAGGCAATCAGTCTTTCGGGAACAAAGTGATCGGAAACGTTCTGCGGAATAACGGATTGCCTGGTGTCACGGTACACAACCATGCCGCACCTCCCGGTGCACCTGGCATCGACTTGAACGACATCGTGATCGTCGGCAACACCATTTCCGGCAATGCGGCGGATACGGGGGACGCCGCGACACCTGGAAGCACAGGCATCAACATCTACAGCCTGGCGCCGGTGCATGGAACAATAATTGCCGGAAATACAATCGAGAACGAGACGGACGCCGTGGTAATCAATACCCAGGGGTTAATAGAAATGCATCTCAACAACCTGCTCGGCAACACCGACGGAATCCTTAATCTCGGCAAGGGCGCCATCGACGCGAGCCTGAACTATTGGGGTTGCGCTGGCGGTCCTGGGACCACGGGATGCTCATCGGCAACGGGACCCTCAGTCACGTTCCTTGCGCCGCTTGCGGAACCCGTCGCATCCGGACCGGAAGCGCCCCGTCAATAGCCGAAGATCATTGAAGCGCCGGCGGTAACTGACGTTCGCGCTCCGCTGCCCGCGCCTTCCAGTCAGCGAGAGGCCGTTCCGGGCGACCCGGTGGTGGCTTGGAGCGTCTCTTTTGGTTCTTCGACCGTGATGAAAACGGGCTGCTCGATCAGAACGGGCTCGTGACCGGTGGTTTTCACCAGGAGCTGCAGCCGGCCGGGCTTAACTTCAGGCGGAATGCGGAACTCGATGCTGCCTTCGGTCTGGTCGAGAACCTTGACCTTCATATCGAAGGTGTGGTCCGTGAGATAGACCTCGTCCACCTGGGCTTTGTCGAGAAACACCCCCTGAATGCGAAGGACCGACCCGATCTTGCCACTATCGGGCTGTACTTTGTGCATGTGTGGCACCTGAGCGGACAGCGTGGCCGCTGCGCCGATACAAAGAAGAGAGAGAGAAAGCACCGTTCGCATGTTTGGAGGCTCCGTATCCAGGACTTTAATTCCAGTACCGGTAGTACGCAATGGACTGAAAGTACCAAAACGCCTGAGGAGGATCGCTGAACGGGACAGGGTAGGGAAGGCTAGGGAAAACGCGGGGTTGGGAAAGGCGGACTGACGATCGCGTCAGCCCGCTTAGGAGAAAATAACGAGAGAAAGCTAGCGCTCGGCGGTGAGGTGAAGGCCTTTATGTATGGCGTACAGCGCCAGCTCCAGACGGTCCGACACACCCAGCTTGTCGAAGATGTTGTGCAGGTGATTCTTCACGGTCTGTTCGCTGATGAACATCTTTTCGGCCATTTCCTTGTTCTTGTAGCCTTGGGCGACCAGTTGCACGATCTCGCGCTCGCGCTGGCTCAACGGCGAACGCTCGCGAGTCTTTCCTCCACCGCCGCCGGCCGCGATATCGCCCGGGGCTGCGAACTGCCGCATAACCGCCGCGGTGGTGTGAGAATCCAGCCAAATTTCGCCGCCATGGACTTTGCGGATGCTTTTGACGATCAGTTCGGGTGCGGTTTGCTTGAGCACGATACCGGAACAGCCGAGCTTCATGGCCTGCACGAATTCGTTCTTGTCTTCCGAAGCCGTGAGCACAATGACGCGGGTGCGCTTGTTGGTCTGCTGCAGCGCCTGCAGGGCCGACAGCCCATCCAGATTGGGCATGCGAAGATCGAGCAGCAAAACGTCCGGATCCAGTTCCTGGACCCTGTCCAAGACTTCGCAACCGTCGGACGCTTCTCCGACAATCTGGAAGTCCTCCTCCAGGGTAAGGAGTTTCTTTAGACCGTCCCGGACAATCGGGTGGTCATCGGCAATGAGAATTCGAATCATGCCTTTCCTTGGTTCCGCAGGGCTAGGTTGCGCTTCATTCCCTTCCAGTGTCGCAAAGGTATCGTTCATATATAGTGTATCGACCATCGCAACTAGATTCTAGCGGGGTACTGGTACGTAATCAACCTCAGGTAACGCTTAGTATAACAAGGGGAATGTACCTAAGCGCGGGTCGGGCGTAGGCCCTAGCGATCTGCGGCGGACCTTAGGAAACAAAGCGGAACCAGATTTGGGTGCTTGAGTATGAGGGTGCTGGGGGCCTCGTCCCTGGTCAGTTCCTTCCAGCCTGTCTAGTTTTCTAGAAGAACGGAAAGCTTCAGTCGGGTCGATCAAAATAAAATTCATGTTTTTCAAGCCTGCCCGATAAGCTACTCAGAAAGTAAAAACGGGAAATAAAAATCATGAAAAACAAACTTATTCTTACGACTGTATTATCGATTTTCGCCCTCTCGGGAGTCGCGTATGGCCAGGCGGGAACGGTTGGCTCAGGATCCATGGGCGTCACCGCCACTGTGGTGGGCACGCTCAACCTGACGTTCATCACTGACGCCGCCGGCATGGCGGTAACTGGTACGGGCACCGCTACTGCGTCCCTGGCGTTCGGAAACGTCCAAATGTTTGGAGCCGCAGCGGTCACCGGTTTGACTCAGACGGCTTACTGGCCTCACAGCGTTCACTATCGCCACGCCGATGGACATTCGCGCCGATATATCAAATAGCACCAGCACGAATTATCATTCTGGCGGCAACGCTCGCCACGGCAGATGCCATCAACACGTGGACAGTGGGCGGAGTCGATATCTCCAGCGGAGCCAGCACCGTGATAGCCGCCGCGGCCGCATATGCGGCCAACACCCCTTACGTTTTCGCCCTCACGATACCCGCCACCGAGACGGCGGGGCTGATTACGAACACCATCAACTTCACTGCGACCTCTAACTAATACTGGCATTTTAGAATAACGCGTCAAATACTGGCTGGGCGGCAACAAAGCGTCCGGCCAGTTTGGGTTTCTATGAACATCAAACACACTGTATGGATGTTGTTACTGCTGGCCAATCGAGCGGCATTCGCGCAGGCGGCTGGCACGCCGCGAACCACTACGCCTGTGCTGGCTGCCGCTCCCACCATCACCATTCTGGCTGCGCCGACCGGCGCAATGCTCAGAGCCAGGGAGTGAACAACGCCTCCATGAATCTGGGTCCGATCTCTTATTACAAAGGAACTTCGGCTGTGGTGAGACCAGCCAGAAGAACCCCGCGTCGTTCGTAGTTTCCACGCGATTTGAGTTAAAGGTGGACTGCCCAGGAAATTCGTCTTCCCGAGTGAACCTGACGGTCTCGCGCCTGGATGCGTCCGCTTCTTACACCATCGCCATCGACGGGATCTCACTGGCACCGACGGCGCAGATGCTGGTGCCATCCATGCCCTGCGGCACTGCCGGCGGTCACCGGCTGGACGTGGAGGTTCCAGTATCTACACCGGCTGGACCGATTGGCAGCACAGTCGCGTTTACGGCAACGCTCAGACAGTAATCCGATCACAGCGATCCAATCACACTGATCCAATCAATCTCCCGATGAAATTCAAATCAAAGCTCGAGCTTATTTTGTATGCCGCTCTCTGGCCGATCGCTGGTGCCCAAACACCTACGGCTCCCCCCTCCGTCGCCGAGGCACCGGCGGCCGATGCGAATGCTGGGCCGCCCCCTTCCCTTGTGCTTACTCCCGCCATCGTTATGGTGCGGTGCAAACCGGGCCAGAGCACAACCCAAGTCTTGAGCATTGTGAATAATACCGCTCGCGAGATCAGTTTACCATGTCAACTGAGGACGTAGTGGTGCGTGACGGCAAGAGATCGTTTGTGGCGGCCGGGAAGATTGCGAACGGAATCGCGACGGGCACCGTTACTACGCCCGCTTCGGTGGTGGTGAAAGCCGGTGAAGAAGCATCCGTGCAAGTTACTTACACCCTTCCGGCCGAGACCTCGCAACGCGCCGTTGTAACGTTCTTTCAGGCGGCATCGTCTCCGCCGTTCCAGGCTCGGTCGCTTTGGCGGCTTCCATGGGCACCTTAGTTACCTTTAACCTTTCGACCGATTACCAAGTGGAAGCCGGACCGGTGCAAGCCTCGCTCCAGACGCCCACGGCGAACACCATACTTTCGGAAGAGCTGCACAACCGCGGTTCGGAGCCGGTGGTGCCCAGAGGCGTAATTGTAATTCTGAATGCCTCCGGGAAGCGGATGGCCAAAGCGTCGTTTGCTACCCAACGCCTGCTCCCGGGTGAACGGTTGATGGTTGCCGCCACCAATCCGGCACAACTCCCCCCCGGGCGCTATCGCACATTTTCGTCTTTTGAATTCGAGCGGAAAGTCGTAACGAGTGCGGGTGAGTTTACTATTCCGAAGTAGCGCACAGGACGCGGCGGCGCCTGCCTCCGGGAAAGAGAAATCGTTGCCGACGCGTTCCGTCGTGCGCGCTCTTGGGAATAGATGGTTGAGTCCGCTGTGGTTGGCCGCATGTTGTCTCATGCTGCCAGCGCAGATTCACAAGGTGGATCCCGAGCGAACCATCACATTGCAAGTGGCGGGGGCAACCGCGGCTTACACTATGGATTCATTCCTGGCCGAAGCGACGGCCGAAAACGGCGTGGTTTCGATTGTGGGCATTCATCCGGGCACGACGCACGTGGTGGTCATCACGTCTTCAGAACCGCAGACCTTTGAAGTATTCGTGACCACGCCGCCCCCGATTTATCCTCCTGGTTTCGTCGAGCCGGAAAGCGGGCCGGAGTCGGGACAGAGCGGGTACTACGAAGGGCGGTATTACACGAATCCGGCGCAGATCCAGACTCAGTTCGATTTTTTCAAAACCAATGGCGAAAACTGGACCCACATGCACGTAGTGGAAACCAGTCTTCTTGGACCGCTCGAGGACGGCCAGTCCCGCGCGGCATTATCCTCGGCGACTTATGAAATCCATACCGCAGACCGCGACATCACGTTTATGGATAAATACCTGGACGAATCCCAGCTCACCATCAACGGATCGATCATCCGGGGATTCCATATGGAAGAAGGCAACTGGTTCGTGCACGCCGGCTACACCAGTGTGGCAGCATTTGAGGGGCTGTTCCTGCCTCTCCAGCCGGAACTCGTGGTGGGCGGCGGATATCGCTATCCGATCACCGGGAATTCTTCGATCACGGGTTCGTTTTACTATATCGACGTCCACGCTTCCGATCTGCTTGGGCGCTCTGGACCGATCGCCGATCTGCGATACAGATACAGTCCTCGCGAAGATTTCTGGTACACCGTGGACTTGGGCATCAGCCACGGCATCGGCGGCGCGGGAAAGCTCCATTACAAAAGCGACCGGGACACAGTCATAGGCCTGGCGCGGTACATGCCCCTGGATTTTGCGGCTTTGGGCATTAACAATCTGCGTGGTCTGCATACGGATTTGTCCTGGGCCCGCCACGTCACAAAGAAGTTCGATGCTACCTCTACTTTTTACAACGATAATTTGGTGCTGCCAGGACTGCGGGAAACCACCATCGCCGCATCGGAAAACCTGCGCTATCAGATTCTGCGGCACTGGGCCGTTACCGGCGGAGCGCTCGCATCCAGCTTTCAGACCAAAGTGCCACTGACGCCCGCCATTCGAAACTTGACTCTGCCCGTTGGCCTCGCCTTTCAATCCAAACACTTCGGAGCCATGGGGCAATACCAGTTCGGCGTGACTTCCATGCGGGACACTGGCGCTAAGCAGTATCGCGGAAACATGCAGTCCGGTTGGGGGCATTTAACGCTAAGCGCCTATGGGGAACGCGATACCAACGCGCCCACCTTGAATTTCATCTTCAGCCAGGAAAATGGATTGCAGCAGATTCTGGAGCAGCAGGGCATCGTGGCGGCTAGCGTCCAGCAACTGGACGCGCTCTTATCGAGCGACGCCTTCTTGTTCGCGGCCGGATATATAAAAGGAGCCAGCATCAACCTGGTTCCTGTGCGCACGCAACTCGGGGGAACTGCCGACTGGTCCACCCACGGCGCGCATAAGCGAGACCTGAGTTACAACTTTCTATACAATGACAACCAAGCATTGCTGGGAAGCACCTTGGCCGTCGTACACACCCTGGCCTTGACTCAGAGCATCACTCGTTCGGATACCCTTACTCTCTCTTGTTCGATCATGGGGCTGAAGGATCCCGGAAGACCCGACGTATACACGCCGATTTGCCTGGCTGCGTGGAGGCACCAGTTCCAACACGTGCCGTATTTCGTCATTCCGGAGCGCCGCGGCACCATCACGGGAAATGTTTTTCGGGACGACCAGTCCACGGGGCAGTTTACTCCGGAGACGCCGCCCCTGCCAGAAGTGGAGGTGCTGCTGGATGATCGGCGGCGAGTGCTGACCGGCGCCGATGGCTCCTACCGGTTCCCAAGTGTGCCGCGGGGCAAGCATAAGATTGAAGCTATATACACTTCCCGGGATCCGTTTTTCTTCACCACACCATCCAGCTTGGAAGCGGACGAAGACGCGACTGTGAATTTCGGCATTGGCTACACGCTATCGGGGCTGACCGGCCAGGTGCGGAACGACGCCGGAGAAGGGGTGGCTGGAGTCAACATCGCAGTGGAGAGCAGAGGAAAAAAGTGGAGCGCCACCACGGAGGGAGACGGCGGCTTCTTCGTGCCGGCACTGGTGGCCGGCGACTATACGGTTCAGGCAGACGAAGATTCGCTGCCGGCAGGTTATTCGGCGGGCGCTCTCGGGGAACCGAGGCAGGTAACAGTGGGGGCGTCGTCGCCGGGCAGGGCAGACTTTAGCGTGCGGGCCCTGCGTAGCATCTCCGGAAGCGTGCTCAGTTACGATCCGGCGGTTGGCCGTTATGTTCCGGTGAACGGCGCTGATTTGGCGCTCCTGCAGCCCGGTTTAACCACCAAGACGGACCTGACCGGACGATATATCTTCCGCGACCTGGCCGCAGGATTCTATACCGTATCGGTCCCGGGCAATGCGGAAGCGCCTTCCCGCACTGTTCAATTGGGCGGCCAGCCCATCGATCTGTCGAATGTGGATTTTCAGATGGGGCGATCCGTCGCTCGGAACACACCGGCACCCGCACCCGCGCTACCGGCGCCGCAACCGGTCGGCCCGCAAGCGATCGCGGTACCGGCGCCAGTGACCGTAGCCAAGCCTCTGGTTTTCGGATTGTCCACGGCGCAGCAACATAATCTTCTTGGGCGCCAGCTAAGCAAAGCCGGGCGGTATCGGGAAGCGATCGTCGAACTGACCGAAGCGCTGCGCATCGCGCCCGATTTTGCACTGGCATTCAATGCGCGCGGCTTCGCTTGGTTTATGCTGCACGACTGGGGTTCCGCCATCGCGGATTTGAACAAAGCGATCCTCCTTAACCCGAATTACGGAAACGCTTACCACATTCGTGCGACCGCCAAGAAAGCCACGGGCGATACCCCCGGAGCGGCGGCCGACTTAAAGAGAGCTGAAGAGCTGGCCCATTAAGGATGCTACTTTTGTTTCGCCGCGCCGCTTCAGAAACGTGACGAATTCGGAAGCATTGCGCGTCAGGCCGGGGAAGGTCGCAATGGTGCGCTCATCCGGATCGACAATCGCGTAAAACGGAATCGCGACAGTGCCAAAGCGTTTCTCTTCCAATTGCTGATTTTGCTCGGAGGGCGCGTCGGTGCCGTCGGTGTAGAGATCCACCAGCACGAAGTCTTTCAATAACCCGCCGATCTCTGGACGAGGGAACATGTTGGCCTTCATCCAATGACAATTGGTGCAGGCATAGCCGGTGAAATTGATGAACACCAGCTTGTTCTCGGCGCGGGCTTTGGCGAGCGCCTCTTTATATTGGTTCTTCATCCAAACCGGGCCGGCGGCCTCGCTGCTTCCGCCCAGCAAAGCCGTGCTTTTCGCTTGTACGGGAATAAACGCCTCGACGTTGCCGAGCGAAGCACCGAACAGTCCAGGCAACAAGCTAATGGAGAACGTCAGGAACAGCGCGGCGATCAGCACGCGGCCGACGCCCAGGCGATCCTCCGGCTTGATCCCTTCCAGCCGCAGGAAGCCGAGCAGGTACAGGCCTGGCAGAGCGAAGAGCACAACCCACGCCGCCAGAAACATTTCGCGCGAGATGAAATCGGTCTGGAGAATTTGATCGGCCGAGCTCAGGTACTTGATCGAAATGGCGAGCACCACGAATCCCAGCACTACCTTGACGCGCATCAACCATCCGCCGCTCTTGGGCATCTTCTGCAGGAAGGAGGGAAACAGCGCGAGCACGAAAAACGGAGCGGCCAGTCCAGTGGCGAAGGACGCCATGCCGAACACCGGTTGCAATCCGCTGGTCTGGACCGATGCCACCAGCAGCGGCCCAACGATCGGCCCAATGCAGGCGAACGACGTCAGCGTGAATGTCAGCCCCATGATCAGCGTGCCCACATAGCCGCCGCCCTCGGATGCCTGATTCATTTTCGTCAGCAAGCCCGAAGGCAAGGTCAATTCGTAAGCACCAAGGAGGCTCAAGCCGAAGACGATGAACACCGCCGCGATGAAGCTGTTCACCCAGGGGCTGTTGCCGAGCTGCACCACGCCGAACGGTCCGGCAATGGCCTTGAGAAGCGCGCCGAGCCCAGTGAAGAGAACGATGATGCCCAGGCAGAAGATCACGGCGTGCAGTACACCGTCGCGCTTGTTGCCAGTTTGCCGGTTCAAGAAGTAGGACACCGTGAACGGGATCATCGGGAAAACGCAGGGCGTGAAGATGGCCGCGAGGCCAGCGCCGAAAGCCGTCAGTAGGAACAAGCCGAGGTCGCCCGAAGCGGGCTGCGCCGGCGGCGCCGCGGGAGCGACCGAAGCCGTAGGCCAGCGCGGCGGGCGCTGCAGTTGGTACCAGCGTGTAATCCGCGGGGATGGAAATTGTTGCGGCCTGTCGCCGCCGGATCGATCGTGATCGACGCCATGGCCGACTTCCGCTTGGGCGGCAGACAAATTGTATCGTTGCAGGACTGGTAACGGACGTTCGCCGTTATATCGGCCGGCCCCGCGGCCGCGTCGTTCTTCAACTCGATATCGAACAACAGCAGATACTGTTCGGCAAAGGTTTCGGTGTCGATGCCGAAGCTTGGATCGAGTTTGCGCACCGGCTTGGACTGATAAATCTTGAACCCGGCCACAGCCGGATTGTCCGCGATGCTCGCCGTGGTCGGGTTTGGGCCTCCGGGAGGCGTGGTGAGGGAATAGACGTGCCAGTTGGGTTGGATGGTCCCGGTGAATTTTGCAAGGACATGCGAGCCGGGTGGGGCAGACTTAGCGTCAAAGGCCAGCGTCCACTGCACCGGATCTTCGGCGGCAGCGAGCACGGAAGCCAGCGCGAAGAAGATTACCGCGATTCGACGCATCACGTGAGTGCCATTTGGCCGTGGGCCAGCTCGGCCTCGATCCGTTCGTTGACCTTCCCTTGGGCGAACTCCGCTGCCACGCGAATCGCGTTTTTGATCGCATTGGCATTGGAGCGCCCGTGAGTGATGATGCAGACTCCCCTGACGCCCAGCAGCGGCGCGCCGCCGTACTCGGAGTAATCCACGCGCTTCTTGAACTCTTTGAAGGCCTTGCGTGCGAGCACGTAACCGATCTTGCGGGTGATGGTGGCTTCCAGCGATTCGCGCAACATCTGATAGACCATTTCCACCAGGCCTTCGCTGACCTTCAGCGCGACGTTGCCGATGAAGCCGTCGCATACGATGACGTCGGTCTCGCCGGCATAAATATCGCGCCCCTCGACGTTACCGATGAAATGAATGGGAAGCGCTTTGAGCAGCGGGGTAGCCGAGCGAGTGAGCTCGTTGCCTTTGTGTTCTTCTTCGCCGATGGAGAGCAGGCCGACGCGGGGCCGATGCGTGCGAAAGATGACGCGCGAGTAGATGTCGCCCATGACAGCGAACTGCGCGAGCATGCGGGGTGAGCAGTCGACATTTGCGCCGACGTCGACAACAATCACCGGGGTGCCTTTGACTGTTGGGAACGCCGAGGCGAGAGCCGGCCGATCCACGCCCGGGAGCATGCCTTGCACCGTTTTCACCGTGGCCATCACGGCGCCCGTGTTGCCGGCCGAGACTACACCGTCGGCGGCGCCATCGCGCACCAGACGGGCGGCGACCCGAATGGAGCTGTCGCGCTTGTTGCGCATGGCTTTGCCGGCGCTGTCTTCCATGGTGATCTGCTCGCTGGCATGGTGAATCTCGATCGGCAGATCGGCGATGTTTTCATGCTGCGAGAGCTCCGCGCGAACGATTTCCTGCTTGCCGACCAGGATGACTCGCACGCCTAGCGCCCGGGCCGCGCGAATGGCTCCCTCGACTTCTGCCTTCGGGGCGTCATCGCCGCCCATTGCGTCAACCGCGATGGTCACCATGGAATGACGGTTTTCGGAATGTTATTCTTCCGCGACTTCGATCACTTCGCGGCCTTTGTATTGGCCGCAATGCGGGCAGGCGCGATGGGGAAGCTTCGGTTCGTGGCAATTGGGGCACTCGGCATGGCCGAGCACACGCAAGTGGTCGTGAGCCCTTCGGGTGGAGGTGCGTTGCTTGGAGTGTCGTCTTTTTGGATTCGGCATCTTGTCATCCTTCTAAATAGTGCTGCCTTTAACTTGAACTTTCTTGAGGGCTGACCAGCGGTCATCCACGAGCTTAACTTCGCATCCGCAGTTTATCAGGTTCCTGTTTTGTCCGCAGATGGGGCACATGCCCTGGCAATCCGGACGGCAAACACGCTGCATCGGCATGGCCAGCAGGACGTGCTCCCGCAAAACATCCCCTAATTCGATCCCGCCGCCTTCATAGAAGGCGATCTCAGCCTCTCCTTCATCAATCTCGACTTCTTCGTCTTCTTCGCCGGCAACCGCAGCCGGCCGGTAATACAAATCGAAGTTGGAGTCCAACGGAAAAACCGCCGGTTCCAGGCACCGGTTGCAATCGCAGCGCATCGTGACTGCCAGATGGCCGCGGACCCGGATCTCCCCAAGAGTATGCGGGAGAAGCTCCGCGGAACCTTCCGCCTGGAGCGGAGTAGCCTGGGTTAGCCGATCGCCATCGTCGAAAAACTCGATTTCACCGGGTGGGAAGGCCACATCAAAATGGACCTTCTTAAGTTCCAGCTCCTGAACGCTGATAAACACACAACACCTCGCCGTAAGGGAGCGTTAAAGCATTAGTATAGCAGGGCTTGGGAAGAACGTCACGCCGTCCTTCGCTCAGTCTGAATCTTTGTAAATCTCCAGGTTTAGAATACCTGGGTTGTTAACGACCGTTCGCACCAGGCTGCCATCCCACGCAGCGCCACCGCCAGGCACAAAACTCTCCTTAAGCACCGACGTTCGATTAGCATCCAGATATTCCAAGGTTAGAGTGGAATCCTGGATCTGCATTTCAACGTAGCCGTTTGTGCCAACAACGGTTCCGTCCGCTAATGTTTGGAATCTACCGGGATTGAGACCATCCCAAAATTCAACCCTCTGTGCGCGGTCTCCGTTTGGATATTGAGCGTCGGGCATCTCGATGGGCATGCCCCCATGGCCGATGCATCGTCCGTATGCAGTGAGGTAATTGGACGGGCTCTTGTATTTGTAATAAATTGCCAGACGGTGTTCATGACCCCACAGCCAGACAATGTCCTGATTTTGCAGAAACGGGGCGATCTGATCGGCGGGCTTGTCGTAATCCCCATTGCCGAAACCGCTGAACCACTGGTGATGGGAGAGTAGTACGGTCGGCTTCCGAGCAGCTACCGGGTTGATGACGTCCCGCAACCAATCTAGAAGGCCCTGCTCCAGTTTGCAATCGCCCAAAAGAGTATCAGAGTTGTAGCCGGTATCAATCGCCAAGACCCGCCACGCCGGAGTCTCCAGGCAGAAATAGCTCGCAAGCTGCTTTTTGTCCTGTGAACTCGGTATCCCAAGGTTGGGGAGAAAGTCCTCAAAATAGCCATTCCCGCCCGAATACATTTCGTGATTGCCATTTAACGCGAAGCTCCCTTTGGTCCCCCACTTCCAGGAGACCCCCTGGTAGACGCCCGTGTTCGCTCCCAAGCAGTTCTGCCGGACCTCGCTCTCCATTCCAACGTAATAGACGTCGCCCAGATGAATGGTAAGCTCCGGATTCGTACTGACCATCGATTCGGCGACCTGCTGTGCGACGTCCGTGCCCGTCCCCCAATCGCCCGCCAGCCCGATACGTATAGAATGATCCGGCGCCAAGAGCCCCGACAGATCGTAGTGCCCTCGCTCTCCGGTGTTGCCATAGGTTTCGAACGCATGCTTCTTTGACTCGAAGTCGGTTTGGAAGGCAGCCTCAAACCACTCCTTAATCCAAGGCCAGATGTCGCTACTGTCGAAGTTCTGGATCGGTGGGCGCTCCAAACCAGGCACCGGATTCTCCTGCACTATTTTGTAATACGCCTGCGCGGCGCTACGTTTCAGCCCTACCAAATTGTGAAGAGGCCTGCGTCCTATGGCGGGCCGGACTTGGGGTGTCGCTGACATTCTCGCCTCCTCTTATGGACTAATATTCTGTCGAATTGGTGCTTTTGCGATGGGCGTTATCATAGCAAATTGTCATTGACGGAATAAGTCAGAAGCACCTAACAGCAGCGCGCTCTTTGCGATAGAATTCCCTGGTACCAAGTAAGGACGGAAAAATCATGGCCACGCAACAAGCACGGCTGTCTCCTTCGCAGTCCAAGCCCGTCAACCGTTGGGTCATTCCGGTGGGCGCACTCGCTGTTCACATATGCATCGGTTCGGTGTACGCCTGGAGCACCTTTAACCGGCCCATCCACGCGGTGTTTCCTAATGATCCATGGTGGTTCAGCCCACCCTACACGACGTTCAGTACAGCGATTATCCTGTTGGGCTTGAGCGCGGCGTTTGGCGGTCCGTGGGTGGAGCGCAGAGGACCGCGCGCGGCTGCGACGGCCGCCGCGTTCTTATTCGGCGTTGGTCTTATCATCGGTGGCGTCGGCCTGCAGCTAAAGCAGTCAGTGCTGGTTTTTCTTGGCATGGGCGTGATCGGCGGAATGGGATGCGGGCTCGGGTATATTTCGCCCGTCAGCTCCCTGGTGAAGTGGTTTCCGGACCGGCGCGGCATGGCGACGGGCCTCGCGATCATGGGATTCGGCGGCGGTGCATTCCTGGCCGGGTATTTGAACGTCTATTTTATGAACTTATTTGGCGTCGCCAAAACCGTCATGGTTCTGGGAGCCGTTTATTTCGTCATTATGATGATCGGCGCGCGTCTGTTGAGCCGTCCACCTGAGGGTTGGAAGCCGGAAGGCTGGGTTCCACCCGTAAGACAGAACAAGATGATTACCGATCGCCAGTTCACCAGGAATGAAGCGATCCAGACCGTGCAGTTCTATCTGCTCTGGGGCATTTTGTTTATCAATGTGACTGCCGGCATCGGCATTCTCGCGCAAGCCTCTCCGATGATGCAGGACATGTTCGGGAAAACTGCGCTGCAAGCCGCCGCAGTGGTTTCGCTGATCAGCCTGTTCAACGCCGGAGGCCGTTTATTTTGGGCGTCGTTCTCGGATTTTATTGGGCGGCGCAATACCTACCTCACGTTTTTTGTCACGCAGGTGATCCTGTTTCTCCTGATACCAGGATTGGCCGGCAGAGGGCAATGGGTGATTTTTGAAGCAGCTCTGTTCGTGGTCTTTACTATGTACGGCGGCGGTTTCGCTACCATCCCGGCATTTCTCGCGGATATGTTCGGAGCTCAAAACGTTGGAGCGATTCATGGTGTTTTGCTCACCGCATGGAGCGCCGCCGCTATCGCGGGTCCAGTGATCATCACCGAACTTTCCAACCGCGCAAAAGCGAGCCTGGCTCCTGGCGCCAGCAAGATTCACATCTATGATCAGCCGCTGGAGGTGCTGGCGGCGATGCTGGCGGTGGGCTTCGTTCTCACTTTGTTGGTGCGGCCCACATCCCGACTAAAATCGAATGCTAAGATTGCCCCATGACACGATTACTGAGCGCATCGGCGCTGATCCTCATGGCGGCGAGCGTCTATGCCGCCGAATCCATCACCGAGATCACGCTCCCCGGAACGCGCATCTTTCCGGAAAGCATCACGTCCACGCCCGACGGGACCCTGATTATTGGCAGCTTGGGACATGGCAACGTGAGCCGCATCGCGCCCGGCACCGCGCAAGTTGAGGAGTGGATTAAGCCTGGAACCGGCGGCCTGAATCAGATTCTAGGCGTGTACGCGGACGAAAAGGGCAAGACCTTGTGGGTGTGTTCGAACAATTTGCAAGGCAAAGGCGACCCAACCGCTGCAATGGCATTCGATCTGAAGACGGGCGCGGTCAAGGGCACCTACGTGTTGCCCGGCGATGGCACGTTGTGCAACGACATCGCGGTCGCCGGCGACGGCACCGTCTATGTCACCGACACGCGTCAAGGCAGCGTGGACATGTTGAAGCCCGGCGCCAAGAATTTGGAGGTCGCTGCCAAGGATCCGCTGCTGGCGGGGGCCGACGGTCTAGCGTTCGGCGAAAAAAACATCCTCTATGTGAACAGCGTCACTGCCGGCAAGCTGCTGCGCGTGGATTTGGGACCGGACGGGAAATCGAAGAGCGTTGTGGATCTCAAGCTTTCGCAGCCGCTGGATCGTCCCGACGGCATGCGCGCGATCGGCAAGAACCGGCTGCTTTTGGCCGAGAACGCGGGCAAAATGGACATCGTGACGGTTGAGGGTCAGAACGCCACCGTCAAGACCATCAAAGAGGGCCTGACGATGACGCCCGCTGTCACCGCGACACGCGGCATGGCCTGGATCGTCGAGGGCAAATTGCCTTACATGAACGACGCGGCGTACAAGGACAAGGATCCCGGGCTGTTCAAACTGTACGCGATGCCGCTACCGAAGAACTAAGCCTTCTTGAACTAGCTCAACCGAACGTAAACGCGTAGGCCTGCGCGCCAGGATCGAGAAACTCAATCTCGAAAGTTCGATCCTCAATGGCGCCCTTCTGACGGATCAGCTGATAAAGGCGTTGATCGGTAATCTTCCCGTCGCCTTGCGCGTCGGTATCCACGCCGTGATTCTCTCCCGGCGCTTTACCGTCAATTGTCACCCGGAAGCGCACCGGCTTTCCGTTGGCAGCGGGTCCCAGCACCAAGTGCACATCGCGCGCGTGAAAACGAAATACGATCTTGCCCCGCGTGGAGTCGAGACTCGCAACTTGTGCGTGATCGGTCCAATTACCGGCGAGCCCCCATTGATTCAGCTCCAGATGCTTGGGGATCGAGTAAACTTGCGCGGCATTTTGTTTTAATCCGCCTGGCGACATGAAGCTATCCGCGCGTTCATAACCGACGTAAGTCTCGGGCGATTCAACATCGCTGTCCGGCGGGGCCTCGGCGCCCGTTGCCGCGACCTTCACCAGTCCGTCGACCGACAACTGCGGATTGTGTTCCTTCAGCAGTTGCTGGATCTGCTGCTCGGTTTCGTCATACTTGCCTTCGCCAAAGTGGTGAAAGCGAATGTGGCCCGTAGCGTCGACGAGATAATCAGCCGGCCAGTAGGAATTGTTGAAGGCCTTCCAGATTTTATAGTCGTTGTCGAGCGCGACGGGATAAGTGATTTTCAACTCGCCAACGGCCTTGCGAACATTGTCCTGATCTTTCTCGAATGCGAACTCCGGCGTATGCACTCCGATGACAACCAGGCCGCTGTCCTTATATCTGTCGGCCCACGCGCGAACGTAGGGAATGGAGCGCAGGCAATTGATGCAGGAGTACGTCCAAAAATCCACCAGCACCACATGACCCTTGAGCTGATCGGGCGTTAACGGCGGAGAATTAATCCATGCGATCGCTCCGGAAAGCTCCGGCATCATTTGCGGGCCGGCAGCGGATCCAGGCGCTGTCGATGACATCATCATCATCATGCCGCCCGGCTTCTTTTGGGGCGGGGCAGCAACTTCGGGATGCAAACGGTCGATCAGCGATTGTTCCACTCCCGACGTGCTCGCGAGAGAAATTTGCGTCAGCAGGCCGCGGTCCAGCCCGAACGCGATAACCACTACGCCCGCGAGGACAAGCAAACCCAGGACGCTGCGGATCCAAACTTCCGCTCCTAACGATCGCTTGAGCGCGGCGAACACCCGGCCGCCCGCAAACAGTGCGACGGCTAATGAAGTCGCGGCGCCCGCGGCGTAAGCCAGCAGCAAAAATGCACTGCGGCTACTCGCGCCTTCCAGTGCAGCGCCGGTGAGGATCAGACCGAGGATCGGTCCTGCGCACGGAGCCCAGAGCAGTCCCGTGGCGATACCGAGCAACAAAGATCGCATCGGGCTTGGGCTCGCGTCGGATCCGGAGGGCTGCGAGAGCTTGCTGCCGAGTTGGACGAAAGGACGGGAGAGCCGATCGGCTAAGGCCGGCCAAAGCAGCGTCAATCCGAAAATGGCCAGCACCACTAAAGCAGCGATGCGGCCGTATTGATTGGCCCGCACCACCCACGCGCCGCCCACCGTGGCGATCGCGGCAAATCCGGCGAATGTGAGAGCCATGCCGGCCAACAACGGGAGTCCGCTTTTGCGAAAGGGCTGATCCGCCTTCGCAAACACAAACGGCAGCACCGGCAGGATGCAAGGGCTGATGATCGTGAGAATGCCGCCCAGAAACGCTAGAATCAGCAGTACCATGAATTCCTCTTCATTGTCTCGTGTTCCAGACGGTGTTTAGTATACACACCGCCCGCGGACGCCTACCAAAGCGCTAAAGTGATACTATCAGTGCGAGCGCGCCAAGGAGTTCATTCAATGTCTAGACCTATCGTCCGTTCCATTCGAACAGCCGGCTTGGTCAGCCTGGTCGCCAGCTTTACGTTATGTGCAGCCAGCCTGCCCGGACCCGCCGTGGATGAGAGCCGATCGGAGAAAAAATCCGAGACCGTGGTTCTCGCCGGTGGATGTTTCTGGGGCGTCCAAGCCGTCTTTTCCGAAATCAAAGGAGTCACCAGCGCGATTTCCGGTTACGCCGGCGGAAGCAAAGCCAATGCGCATTACGAAATAGTCAGCACCGGCACAACCGGCCACGCCGAATCGGTGCAGGTCACCTTCGATCCATCGCAGGTAACTTTCGGCCAGCTTCTGAAAATCTATTTTTCGGTGGCTCACGATCCGACGGAATTGAACCGCCAGGGTCCCGACACGGGCACTCAGTATCGCTCGGAAATCTTTTATGCCAGCGACGAACAGAAGCATATTGCGGAAGCGTACATCCAGCAACTGACCGCTGCCAAGATATTCCACGGACCAATCGTCACCAAGGTGGCTCCACTGCAGGCGTTTTATGCGGCCGAGGATTATCATCAGAATTACGTCGCGCACAATCCGCATCAGCCCTACGTCGCCTACAACGACTTGCCTAAGTTGACGAACCTGCGCGCGGAGTTTCCAGAAATGTGTAAGGGAGGAAAGCAATGACACTGTCCAACTCGTCCAAATCGCATCGCCGGCTGTTCCTGAAACTTCTCGGCGCCAGCGTTCCCGCCGCGACGCTTATCAAATCCGCTTCGGCCTTCGGAACCGCGAATAAGCAAACGGTGAAAATTGTCGAGTTCGATGCATCCGGCGTTCGAACCGGCGTGGTCCAGGTAGAGAAGATCGAAAAGCCTCTGGCCGAGTGGAAGAAACAACTGGATCCGGAACAATTCGAAGTGACGCGCCAGGCTGGCACCGAACGGCCCGGCACCGGCAAGTACGCCAACAACCATGCCGACGGGCTGTACCACTGCATCTGCTGCAATACCACGCTGTTCGATTCCAAGACAAAGTTCGAGTCAGGAACCGGCTGGCCCAGCTTCTGGCAGCCTGTCGCGAAAGAAAATGTCGCGGTCCAGACCGACAACTCGCACGGGATGCAACGGGACGAGGTTCTCTGCAGCCGCTGCGACGCCCACCTGGGGCACGTTTTTGACGACGGCCCGCCGCCCACTCACCTGCGTTATTGCATGAACTCGGCGTCATTGAACTTCGTCCCTCGCGGTAAACAGGCCAGCTAGTCACCTTATCATCAACAGGTTATCGTCCCTGCGAGTTGGCTAGATACTTGCAAGCGACCCGGTGTTATGATGGCTACAGATGTCGATGCTTTCGCCTAGACTTCAGCTCAAGGTCTCGCAGAAGCAAATACTCACGCCCGGCCTTGTCCAGATGGTTACGGTTCTGCAGTTGAACCGTCTCGAACTAAAGGACATGATCACACAGGAAATCGCCGAGAATCCTGTGCTGGAAGAGTCGGCTGATGGGATAGAAGAGCTCACGCCTGAAGAGATGCAAGCGGTGCTCGAGGCTGAGCGGGTTTCCGATCCATCCGACCAGGTGATTCTCGAGACTGTAAACGGCACCGGCACCGAACCCGAGATCGCGGCAGGCATTCCCGAAGCATCGCCCCCCGAAATAGACTTCGACTCCGCTGCCCTCACCGCGCTGGAGCCGGTTGCCGCGGCGCCCGCGCAGGAAACGGAAGTCACCGATCAAAAGACCGAGAAGGATCCGTTTGATGAGATCGACTTCGGAACTTTTTTCGACGATTATCTGGATCCCGGATACAAGAGTCCCGCGTCCGAGCAGGTGGAGAAGCCCTCGTTTGAGACCTTTCTTTCATCCCCCGTAACGCTGGGCGATCATTTGCATTCGCAATTGGCGGTGCTGGTGATGTCTGAGGATGTGCGAGACGCGGCCGACAACATCATTGGCAACTTGGATGAAAACGGTTATCTCACGGCTACCTTGGAAGAGATTGCCGAGTCCGGACAGCACACCATTGAGGAAGTGAAGAAAGCCCTGCGGGTAGTGCAATCGCTGGATCCGGCGGGAGTGGGCGCTACCGACGTGCGGGAGTGCCTGCTATTGCAGATCGAGAGCCGGAACGGGCGCGGCGGCGTAGCCTGGCAAATCGTTTCCAATCACCTCAAGCTGCTGGAGACGCGGCAGATCAAGGAAATCGCCAAGCAACTTGGCCGGCCGTTGGAGCACGTGCAGATGGCCTTGGACGTGATTCGCTTTCTCGATCCGTATCCCGGCCTGCGGTACTCGGGAGCGGGCGCGCGGCAGGTTGAGCCGGACGTTTACATCTTCAAAGAGGGAGACGAGTACATCATCCAGTTAAACGACGACGATCTTCCGCAGCTTCGCCTGAACGCGCAGTATCGCAAGATGCTGGATCGGGATCAGGAGCCCAGCAAGGAAATCCGGAACTACGTGAAGGACCGCTACGCTGCTGCCATCCAGCTGATTAAGAACATTGAGCAGCGCAAGCAGACCATTCTGAAAGTCTGCCAATCCATTGTGCGGCGGCAGCTTGATTTTCTCGAACACGGCATCGATCAACTCAAGCCCATGATGATCAAGGAAGTAGCCGAGGAGATTGGCGTGCATCCGTCCACCGTGAGCCGCGCGGTGGCCAGCAAGTACGCCGACACGCCGCAAGGAGTGTTCGAACTTCGTTATTTCTTCTCGGAGGCGGTGCAGGGAATCGCCGGCAGCGCCACACCGCTGTTGATCCTGAAGCGCCGCGTCAAGAAAATGATCGAAGAGGAAGATACCCAGCATCCGTTGACGGACGAACAGATCACCGCCCGCTTAAAGGACGAAGGGATCGATGTCACGCGCCGCACGGTTGCCAAATACAGGGAAGACATGAAAATCCCATCCACTCACCAGCGGCGGGTCCGCGCGTAAGCGGCTCCCCGCCCAGCGAGACTCCCATGAAAATCAGCTATACCGGTAACTGGGAAGCGATCCCCGCCAGGCAGCGCGCCAAACTCGAAGCCAGGCTGCAGAAACTGTCGAAGACTCTGGAACGGCGCGGAGAAAAGGAAGCGCACATTGTCCTGACGCAGCAGCGCTTTCTGCACAAAGTGGAAGTCACCGTCAACGCCATGGGCCATGCGCTGGTTGGAATGGCGACCGACGCCGATCTGGCCACAGCCGCGCACATGGCGTTCGACAAACTGGAGAAGCAGATACTGAAGATGGGCGCGCGCTGGCGCGACACCACGCGTTTCCGCGACAAGGAGGCGGATGGCGTTAGAGCCAACGAGACCTTCCAGCCGGCCGTCACAGTTTCGAAGAAAGCTTCAACCAACTCCGGCGCCAAGAAGAAGCCGATTCCGAAGCGGATATTTAGAGTCAATCATGCCGGCGGCGCCCAAAAGCCGATGACGCCCGAGGAGGCCATGCTGGAAATCGAGGCGTCGCAAGATTATCTGGTTTATCGCGATGCAAAAACCGACCGGATCACGGTACTTATGCGCCGACCGGACGGAAATTTTGATCTAATCGAAAGCTAGTGGCCAAACACGTCACCGGGCAGACGGATCCGAAGGGCGCCGAGCTGGTTGTCATCACAGGCCTCAGCGGGTCGGGCAAGGCAACGGTTCTGAAAGCTTTCGAGGATCTCGGCTACTACGCGGTGGATAACCTTCCCATCGAGCTGATCCCTAAGTTTGCAGAGCTGGCCAAAGGTTCGGGACACGTAAAGCGAGCGGCGCTGGTGATCGATGTTCGCGAGGGGGGGCAACTCGCGCAATTTCCCGCTCTGTTTCAGCGGCTGCGGAGGCGAACACCGGTTACCTTGCTGTTTCTCGAAGCCGACGATGGCACTCTCGCGCGCCGGTTCAGCGAGACACGCCGTCCTCATCCGCTGGGTACGCAGGCCTCGGTGCAAAAAAGTCTGCGGACCGAACGCGAGTTGCTGGCGCCGATTCGCAGCGTGGCCGATCACATCATCGATACTTCCAAGTTCAACGTTCACGAGCTGCGCGAAGTCATCGGGGAAAAATTTGGCGGCGGCCGCAGCGAGTCCAGTATCCGAATCGATATCACCAGCTTCGGCTACCGGCACGGCGTTCCCGCCGACAGCGACCTGGTCTTCGACGTCCGCTTTCTGCCCAATCCCAATTACATTCCCGAGTTCAAGAATCTGACCGGCCGGAATCCCAGCGTGGCGCGATATATCCGCTCGTTTCCGCAGACCAGTGAGTTTATCGATCGCATTTCCGAGCTGCTGGTTTATCTGATCCCACACTATGTTCGCGAAGGGAAGAGCTATCTCACCATCGCATTCGGCTGTACCGGCGGACACCACCGCTCCGTCATGATCGCCGGGTCCATCCGTAAACGGCTCGCGCAGGCGGGATTTCGGGTCAAGGAAACGCACCGGGATATTGGAAAGTAAATGCGCCTGACATTTTTACTCGTTATTGCGTCAATCGCCTGCCAAGCTGCATCGCCGGGTCCGTCGGTGTCCGACATAGATGCTCTCTATCCCCGCATCGAGGCGCTTTACATCGACCTTCATAGCTATCCGGAGCTGGCCTTTGAAGAAAAGGTCACCGCCGCTAAACTGGCTGACCGCCTGAAGACGCTCGGGTACGAAGTCACCACCGGTGTCGGTGGCACGGGAGTCGTCGGTCTGCTTAAGAACGGAGCCGGACCGGTTGTTATGCTGCGCACCGAACTCGATGCGTTGCCGGTGACCGAGCAAACGGGTCTGTCATTCTCTAGCAAAACAGCCGGTGTGATGCATGCCTGCGGGCACGATATTCACATGGCAGCCTGGAGCGGCACGGCGCAATGGATGGCCGAACATCGAGAGCGTTGGCACGGAACGTTGATGCTGATTGGCCAGCCTGCTGAAGAAGCTGGCCAAGGCGCGTCCGCCATGCTGAAGGACGGGCTCTTCGTGCGTTTTCCAAAGCCGGATTTCGCCATTGCACTGCACGATGATGACTCGTTGCCCGCTGGGCAGATTGGATATCACGCGGGCTTTTTTCGGGCTGCCGCCGACTTCCCGACGGTCACCATCTTCGGCCGCGGAGGCCACGGCGCAATGCCGCAGAACACCGTGGATCCGGTGGTGATCGCCGCCCGCACTATCCTCGCCTGGCAGACCATCATCTCGCGCGAAAACGATCCTCGGAGCCCCGCCGTCATCACCGTGGGCGCCATCCAAGGAGGAACCAAGAACAACATTATTCCCGACCAGGTGCAGCTCCTCTTGTCGGTCCGCACCTTCGATCCACAGGTGCGCAAACGCGTGCTCGAAGCTATCGGGCGCGTGGCCAAGGGAGAAGCCGCGGCCGCCGGCGCGCCCCGCGATCCACTGATCGCGCCCACTCCAGGGATGGTGGGCACCGAGGCCGTTTATAACGATCCGGAGTTGACCAATCGTCTCGCCGCAGCCCTGAAAAAAGGCTTGCCTGCGGACGGCGTGGTAGAGATGCCGGCCAAGATGACATCGGAGGATTTTTGCGAGTACGGCCGCGCCGGAGTCAAAGCCGCGCTGCTGCACATCGGCGCGGTAGATCCTGCCAAGTTGGCCGAGTCTCTGCGAACTGGCATACCGGTTCCGGCGCCACATTCGCCGCAATGGGCGCCAGTCCGCGAACCCACGCTCAAGGCCGCGGTCCAAGCGGAAACCATCGCGCTGATGGACCTTCTGAATTAAATGCGAGTGGCTCCAGAGGCGCGGGATGACAAAACAATGCTCCGCGTTTACAGCGGTGAACAAAAGGGCGCCACGGCGTTCTTCCGTAACCGTCCGCTACTTGGAACCCTCACGCAGCTACTAGGGGCCCGGGCCCAACACCCGCCGCAAAGACTACGAATACTATTCCACTCGGCATCCATTGGTGCTGAAGCGTATTCCTTCGCTATTTGGTGTCGGGTGCACGCCCTCGATCGCAAGTTCGCTTTAGAAATTAGTGCCACTGACATCAACTCTGATTTCCTCGATTTTGCGCGCAACGCACTTTATCCCGTGAATGTGCTGCAGACCATGGAGCCCGAAGAAAGAGAGTGCTTCGAGCAGGTCGGCGAAAACGAGGTAACTCCCATTGAGGAGATCCGGCACATGGTGGGATTTCTCCCCGCGATGTCATTCTTGGAGCCAATGGCCCACGCGTTTGATGTAGTGATGGTTCTCAACGCGTTGACGTATGTCTCGGAAAAGGAGCAGAGCTTGGCGATTCGCCGGATCGCCGATTACAATACCCGGTATTTAGTGCTCACCGCATTTCATCCAGATACTATAGAGGCCGATCTCAAGCAAAGTGGGTATGCCGCGGTCACGGACAACATCGAGGCGATTCATAACGGTTGGCATGAGCGCATTCAGCTCGAGCCCGCTGCGACACGCGGAACCGCCGAGTATAGTTGGGTGTTGCCGCCATTCAGCCGTGTCGCTGGATACGAATATAAGCTCTGCTCGATATTTGAGAAAGATGTTACGCGAGCGCCTGCTCGATAACGGCACCTAATCCTGCCAGCGGTTTCATGACTTCCGCGCTCAGGCCGTAGCGGCGCTGAATGTACGCAGGATCGTTGTAGCTGAGCCAAACTTGGCCGTTGTCATCTTGCCACGCCAGAGCTTTCCAAGGCAGATCAATCGCCGCGGTGGGAGCGGCCAGCATCACCGGCGTGCCGCCCTTTGGGTTCCCAAAAATCAGCAACTGCGTGGGTGGCATTTTCAATCCGGCTTTTTCGGCTTCGCCGCTGTGATCGACCAGCGCGAAAACTTTGATGCCCTTCGTACTCAGAATTGTTTCCAAGCGATGCAATGTTTCGGGCACTGAATATTTGCTTGGTTTGCTGATGATTCCTTCGCCTTGATTCATTTAGAGCCTCCTGCCAATTCCACGCTTAAATACGCAGCCATTGCCAACCCAGCGGCCGCCAGCACGAGTGCGACGGCAATCGCCATCCTGGAAGGTTTGGTGACAAACGGCGCGCCGCTGTTGAGCGCGCGGACGATGCGCACGTGACGCACCGACGCCATAATATTCACCAGTACTCCGGCCACCAGCAGCGCCGTCCCTAGCGGCACCGATATCGCCGATGTTTGAAATTGCGGAAGCGTTCTCAGCGATGCCAGCTCGCGCAGAAACAGGCCGAAGCGCGCCACCACGAATCCAAAGCCCATCAACGCAATGCCGGTCCGAATCCAAGCCAGAAATGTGCGTTCTTCGGCGAAATAGGTCCGCGGATCGGCTTGGTTGGCGTTGTCCGGCATCAGTTACTCCAATTGACGATATTACAGGCACGACGTAAAATAAATCCAGCGCGGCTGCCGGCGAGATTAGGGGATTTCGGAAATTCGCCCAGTCGAGGAGGCCCCGCATGCCGGGTTTGCAAGACCAGATTTCCCGCATCGTCCTGGTTGTCGCGGCCAGTGCCTGGCTCGGAACGCCAGCGATTCATGGCGCCGAACTGACCTTCAGCAAGGACATCGCACCCATCTTCTATACCAAGTGCGTGAGTTGTCACCGTCCAGGCGAGGCGGCTCCGATGTCGTTGATCGCTTACAAGGACGTACGGCCTTGGGCGGCTTCCATTCGTGAAAAAGTTACGGCTCGCGTGATGCCGCCGTGGCATGCGGACAGCCAATATGGAAATTTCCGTAACGACAAAAGCCTCTCTCAGAAAGAGATTGACACGATCGTGAGCTGGGCAAAAACTGGCGCCAGAGAAGGCAATCCGGCCGACCTGCCTGGGTTGCCGAAATTTTCCGAGGGCTGGCAGATCGGCACTCCCGACGCCGTGTTCGAGATTCCCTCGGAGTTCGAGATTCCAGCCAGAGGGACGATCGATTACCAATATTTCGAAGTACCGACAAACTTCGCCGAAGATCGGTGGGTGCAGGCCGGCGAAATACGCGTCAGTGATCACGCACATCTTCACCACGTGATTGTGTCAGTGCTGCCGCCCAAACCCATTGCCCGCACGAATGTCCTGACCACCCGGCAAATCATTCCCGAAGGGCAGGCCAAGGCCGTGTTTCCTCAGGGGCTGGGCGCAGCCGGTTCAACTCCGGCGGGACGATTCAACGCGGCATACTCTTTGGTAAATTGGGCAATCGGCGAGGATCCATCGGTCTTTCCAGCCGGCACGGCCAAGCGTTTGCCCGCGGGGTCAACGCTGATTTTCCAGGTGCATTACACAACCAACGGCACGCCTGGAAAGGACCAGTCGAAGATCGGGCTCATTTTTGCGAAAGAGCCTCCGAGACGCGAGCTTATTACTAGCCTAATCCCGAACGTCGTGTTTGCGATCCCGCCTGGCGCATCGAATTTTCAAGTTGAAGGCGAGGGGACCTTCAATGAGGACGTAAAGATCTGGACGCTTCATCCGCACATGCATCTACGCGGCAAGGACATGACCTACACTGTGACCTATCCCGACGGGCGCAGCGAGATCATTCTCCGCGATCCAAAGTTCGAGCTGGCGTGGCAGACCGACTACTATCTTAAAGAACCGCTGAGCTTTCCCAAAGGGACAAAGCTGCATATAACCGCTCATTACGACAACTCGATGGCGAATGCATCCAATCCCGATCCCACGAAAACCGTGCATTGGGGCGACCAAACATGGGATGAGATGATGATCGGCTTCTTCACGTACACACTCGAAAGCCCGGCATCGGCGAACATCACCGCGCAGGCGCAACGGTAACCCATCGATCGGCATTCTGAATTCTGACTCCTGAATTCTCTTAAACTTTGACCTGCATCCATTTTCCTCGCCGGAACAGGAGAATTCCAAGCGCGGCAAGTAAGGAGTCGGAAACCACCACCGCGACGTACACACCATTGGGGCCCAGACCCGTATGAAACGCGAGCGCCCATGCTAGCGGAATCTGGCACACCCAGAAACACACCAGGTTCAGGAGGGTAGGCGTGTTGGTGTCGCCCGCGCCATTGAAAGCCGCCGTGATCACCATACCGTACGAGTACGAAATATTCCCGCAACTGAACAGCCGCAGCGCGCTGACAGCCAGACGAGTGACCTCTGGATCGCTGGTGAAAAGCCCGATGATCGGTCGAGCGAATACAATAAACAGCAGGCCGATTGCCCCCAGGAACAGCATGTTGTACAGTCCAGTGCGCCAGACCGAACTCTCGGCGCGGGCAGGCTTGCCGGCTCCAAGATTTTGGCCCACCAGCGTAGCGGCTGCGTTGCTCATGCCCCATGAGGGAAGAATTGCGAAGATGATCACCTTGATCGCCACCGTATAGGCGGCGGTTGCCTCGCTTCCGAAGCTCGCGATGATTCGCACCATGCCGATCCAACTGGCCATTTGCACCAGGTACTGGAGCATCGCGTTCAAGGACAGCCGGATGAGGCGCCACATGATCAGGAAATCCGCTCGCAATTGCGAAGCGCGAACGGCCAGCCGCCCGCGGCCCGAAGTCAGGACCCACAATTGCAACAGAACTCCCACGCCGCGGCCGATGGTGGTCCCAACCGCCGAGCCCGTCACGCCCAGACGCGGAAATGGACCGAGCCCGAAGATCAAACACGGGTTCAGGCAAATGTTCACAAGATTCGCGATCCACAGCACGCGCATCGCGATGGCCGCGTCCCCTGCGCCGCGAAAGACGGCATTGATCAGGAACAGCAGGAAGATGGTTACGCTGCCACTCAAGATCATGCGTGTGTATCCCGAACCGAGCTTTACCACGCTGTCCGTGCCGCCCATGATATGCAGCAGGTTCGGCGCGAAGAAGTAACCACACACGGCAGTGGTCGCCGACACCACCAGCCCGATGAGGATGGCTTGCACGGCAACCAGTCCGGCGGCGCGCTCGTCTTTCTCGCCCATCCGCCGCGCAACCAGAGCAGTGGCGCCCATGCTGAGGCCCAGAGCGATGACGAAAATCAGAACCAGCGCGGTTTCAGTGAGCCCGACGGTGGCAACCGCGTCTGCGCCGAGACGCGACACCCAAAATACGTCCACCACGCCGAACAGCGATTCCATGGACATTTCGAGCACCATCGGGACGGCCAGCAGCACGATGGCGCGGGCGATGCTGCCTTCCGTGAAATCCTGGCTGGTGCCCATCACAGCTTCGCGCAGCAAGGACCATACGCCGGGAGTGCGAACCTGGATTGTGCTTTCGCTCATAGAAAATCCTCACACCAATTCGAATACACCTGTGGATTCGGGGGCGATCAATTAAGGCGGTTTCTCTAGTGTAGCGCGCTTGCCGGCAAAAGTGACCACTCAATAAACGGTCAACTCGACGGGGGCGCCTGCGCCGCAGCCCAGCGCCTTCGCGGCTGATCCTTCACTCGCGGCGATCTCGATATATCCCGAGCTTCCCACCACGGCAAACAGCTCGCCAGGGGCGCATTCCGAGAACGTGAGCGCGAGGCGCGTGATGTTCTGACGTCCCACAGTCAAAGCGAAGGCGTGCGTCCGGATGGAGGGAAATTGATCCACGTGAAAGTTCGTAGCCAGGTTCCCGAAATGATCGATCTTGAGGATCGCTCCGGTCCATGTGTGCTTGCCCGTGTGGATCGGTGTGTCGAAGCTCGTGCGTATATAGTCTTCAATGCGTTTGCCGAATTGCGCCGGCCTGATTCCGGAAGCCAGGTGCGCGGCGACGGGCGAAAAGATATCGCGGCCATGAAATGTCCGGCTCACTGGATGCAGGAAATACCGATCGTTGGTGATGTGCCGCACTCTAGGCTTCTCCCGCGCAAAGATCATCGAAAGGACGCCGTTATCCGGTCCGACGAAGTATTGGCCGGCCATTTCGGCCAGCAGAGGCCGCCGCGCCGATCCCACGCCTGGATCCACCACGACGACGTGAATCGTTTTCTTAGGAAAGTAACCGTACGCTTGCGCGATGGTGAAGGCGCCGTCCACGATGTTGTAGGGCTCGACGCCATGGCTGATATCGATCAACTGAGCGGCGGGTTGGATGCCCAGGATCACGCCCTTCATCACTCCGACAAAATGGTCCGACAGGCCGAAGTCGGTGGTAAGCGTGATGATGGGACGGGTCATTGCTATAAGTTTGCCCTTAGTTTGTGCCAACGCTGACCACGCCGGCATTACTGACCGCCCCACCGATATCGACTTTCAGGAAATAGCTTCCTGGGCTGAGCGGGGGAACTTCGATCGCAACCTCGAGCACGCCCACCAATCCCGGTGCCATGTGGGCGCTTGCGACTCCCGCATTTTGCCCTCCGAGCATCGCCGTGATTGGAGCCTTAGGACTAATTGAAACCGCTACGTCCGTGGGAAGAACGCCACCGGGCGGCGGAGCTCCATCCGGTATCTGCTCATTCAGCGCGCCCTGTCCAGTCAAATAAACAATCAGCAGCGTTCCCGGCGCCGCAGGATGATTCCCTCCGTTGGCGCTGCCGTCCTGATTCTGCGCGACCACGTAGCTCTGAGCATCCACAAACAAGCTAGGCGCGATTGGCTGTACAGTCAACTCGACCGGCGGCAGCACTCGGTCGCCGGCCACCACGTTCAGCGTGGCTTGCCCGGTTGCAGTCTCGTAGGGAATCTGCGCGTTGATCTGCGTGGGACTCACGTACGCAAGCGGCGCGGCCACTCCGTTAACGAAGACGGAGAGCCCCCACAGAACCTTGGGCCACGGCGCAGTTGCAACCGCGGTGCGCGGCGCCAGGTTAGAGCCAAATAGAGTGACATCGGAACCGGGCGCCACCGGACCCGGGTGGAATCCACCGGCACTTACCACCGACGCGATGCTGCCCCGGGCCTGATCTTCGAGCCCAAACACATCCAGGCTGTTGAGCGTTCCCACGTACACCTTGCCGTTCGCGATGGTCGGCGTTGAGAACTTGACGAACGAACTTACGCTGCCTTGGTAGAGCTGATGGCTAAGATCGGCCGCGTCAAAGGCATGCAACTGAGCCGCGGGATCGATGGTCCAGAGGATTCCGTTCGCGGCGCCATTGGCCGAAATGCTGGGCACGGTCCCTTCCGCCGCAAACGTCGAGCTGCTTGCTGAAACGGGAACAACCGATAGAAGTCCATTCTGAATCGAAAATGCCTTCACCTGGTCGTGCGCCGCGGAAAAATACAAGGTGTTGTTGAAGTACTCCGGTATTCCGTAGAGCGGACCCACTGAGCCTGTCAGCGATTGAACAATCTGGCCGTTTCCTTCCGCCTGGAAATGGCCCAAGTTATCACGATCCACTAAAAACACCGAGCCATCCTTGCTTCCACCCACCATCAAGTGAGGGTGCGCCGGGCTCCCAACTTCGTCCGGCAACAACAGCGCGCCGCTAGAGCCGAAGTCAAGATCTTTTTCACTCAGCTCGTCGGCATTGTAAGGCGTGAAGTAGTCTGCCACGGAAAGACCGTTCCCGGTCGATAGCTTCAGGATGCTTTCGGCCAAATCCGAGCCGCCCAGGTTCACGTCAAACGTGCCGTTAGCCGACACGACATAGATATTGCCGTTAGCGTCCGCCGCGGGCGCGGCCCCGGCTTGCCAGAACGACCCCGCGTACCAGTTGGGCGTGTCCGTGTAGACGGTCACCTGCTGTAACGTGCTGGTGCTGTATCCGATTATCCACCCGTGATAATTTCCGGCGTCGCAATGCGATGACCAACTCGTGTACACCACGCCATTCAACAACAGCAGACCCGCTCGTTGTTTATACAGCCAAGGCTCGAATCGAACAGTCCTAGTGCCGTCGCCTAGCCCAGGGACTGAGGCCTGGATCGTCACCGGACTGCCGGGCTTTTCGGCGCCGGTGGTGACATCGAGCGCGTGAAGCTGATGCTGGAAGTTGTCGTTGGACGGTTCCGTCATCGCGACCACATACAAAGTCCCGCTGGCTGGGTCGATCACCGGCGTTCCTGTGATCCCGATTTCGGGCGTGATGGAGGCGCATCCCAAGTCGGACGCCGATGCTGTCCTCACGCCTTGCGCCGGATTGATAAAACTGACGTGCCACAGGGGAGCTGCCAGATAATTGTCGGCGTCGAAAGCGTACACGCTGTCATGTTCAGTGGCCACAAAGATAACGTTGTGGATTCCCTTGCCAGGGATGATGACGCCCGGCATGTAGAGCGGCTGGGCGTAAACCTGCCCATCCACCGGATAGGTGAAGAGCCGCCCGAATTGACCAGAACTGACGCTGGCCGGTGTTAGCAGCGTCTCATTGAGATTCTGTCCGGTTCGCGCCAGGTCATTGTGATACGTAAGGACGCTCACGTGACAGTTCCATAGCAGGGTGCACATGAGAATCGAATGTGTGTAACGCATTCAATTCGTTAGATCGCGTAGCTGTAGTAAGGTTACCGCAGTCAGGTTACCGCAGGTTGGGGCGTCGCCGTCACGGAAGCGTCATCTGCAAGCCATCAGAACCTAATGGGCGCATGCGATAAAGAAGCACCATGCCAGCCGAGCGCCGAGCTAAAGCCCGTTTTCCAGTGGAGATGAATGTGCGATACCGCACTATCATAAGTGGCCTTGCACGAACAGGAGTCGGCCGCACACTGAATGTCAGTAGCCGTGGACTGCTGATTGCCTCCGAACAGGATCTCGTGGAGGATGGCACCCGTCTGAAGATCTCTCTGGAATGGCCGGCCAGGTTGCAGGGCGGCACTCCGCTGCAGTTGATCGCCGTGTGCCGTGTGGTTCGGTGCCAGCCGGATGCGTTCGCGGTGCGATTGGAACGTTATCAGTTCCGCACCCGCAAGCCTGCCATTCCTCGTATTCCAGGTATTCGCTCTTATTCCTTGAATCCGCACCAGCTCGACCTCCTGTGATTTTGTAAGCTGGAGTCGATGGTTCAAACCAAAACTCCACCTTTCCGCGCCGACCACGTTGGCAGCCTGCTTCGTCCGCCAGAATTGCTGCAAGCCCGCGAAGATGAAAAACAGGGCCGCATCAGCCAAGCCGAACTTCGCCGCATTGAGGATCAAGCCATCCGCGACGTCGTGGGCCAGCAGGAAGATCTGGGGCTCGAAGGAGTCACCGACGGCGAATTCCGCCGCGCTTCCTGGCACATGGATTTTCTATACCAGGTGGGCGGAACTGCCAAAGTCGAGGGTAATCACAAGGCCCAGTTTCGCAACGAACAAGGCGTCATCGAGTTCACACCCGCCGCGTTGCAGATCAAGAGCAAGCTCAAGCTCGACAAATGCATTTTTGGCGAAGACTTCGCGTTTCTCAAATCGGTGGCGCACGCCACACCGAAGCTCACCATACCGTCGCCCAGCATGATGCACTACCGCAGCGGCCGCGCTGCCATTGATCCCGCGATCTATCCCGACGTCAACGAGTTCTGGCACGATCTGGCGCAGGTCTACGCTAGTGAGGTCGCCGAGCTGGCCAAGCTGGGCTGCACCTATTTGCAGCTTGACGACATCAGTCTGGCTTATCTGAACGACCCGGCGCAGCGCGAGGTAGTGAACAAGATGGGCGAAGACGGAGAGCACGCGCATATCCGGCACATTCGCACCATCAACGAAGCGCTGGCCAACAAGCCAGCCGGCATGTCTATTTGCACGCATCTGTGCCGGGGCAATTTCCGGTCGTCATGGGCCGCTTCCGGCGGTTACGATCATGTGGCGGAAGCCCTATTTGGCGAGCTCAAGGTGGATGGCTACTTCCTGGAATTCGATGACGCGCGCTCGGGAACTTTCGCGCCATTGCGTTTCGTTCCCAAAGGCAAGAAGGTTGTGCTCGGGCTGCTCACGTCGAAACGCGGTGAATTGGAAAAGAAGGACGATATCAAACGCCGCATCGATGAGGCCGCGAAATACGTCCCGCTCGATCAGATTTGCCTGAGCCCGCAGTGCGGCTTCTCGTCCACCAGCGAAGGAAACGCGCTCACCGTGGATCAGCAATTCCAAAAATTGCGCCTGGTGGTGGAAACCGCGCGCGAGATCTGGCGCGACTAGCTCGGCACGCTATTTCAACTCGGCCTTTTATTTCAACTCTGAAATCAGCGCGTCCACTTGTTGGACCGCGAGGCCGCCCGCGGCCCAGTGATAGTCGCCCACCAGAACTTTCGAGATCTCGTCTTTGCTCGCGCCAGCCCGGACCATGCCTTGGATGCGGTCGCGCATGGCCTGAAATTCGTCGCGGAACTTGAGAATCCCGGCGCGATCCGAGATCGGGCCGTGCCCCGGAATCGCGACGTCGAAATCGATCTTTAGTACCGCGTCCAGCGTCTTTGTCCATTCCAGCGCGCTTCCTCCATTGGCGTAGTCAATGAACGGCTGCGGCGGGAAGGTGAGGAATAGGTCGCCAGTGTGGATGACCCTCGCCGCCGGAAAGTACATGACCGTGTCGCCTCCGGTGTGGCCCCGCCCATAATGCCGAGCGCGCACCTCTTTGCCGCCTAGGTACACCTCCATCTCTTCGGAAAAGGTCATGCGCGCGAGGCCGGGTTGTTTCAACAGCTCCATATTCGCGCGGGCATTACGATGCGAGATCACCTCCGCATTCATGGCGAGCATCTGGGCGTTCCCTCCCGAGTGGTCGTCGTGCTGGTGCGTATTCAACACGTACTTGATGGGCTGGTCCGTGACGGATTTCAACTTTTCGAGAAGTTCATCGTGATTCCGGTCGAACATGTCATCCACCAGGATCACGCCTTCACCAGTCACGTACGCCGCGACGTTTCCAGCGCCAACGCCCTTTGTTACGCCGATCACGTAGAGATCGTCCTTCAGCTTTTGGATGCCGATCGGTGGCGGGGCTGGTTGGGTCTGGGTGTAGGTGAGCCAGCCAGTCCCGAGCGCGGCAACCACTGCGGAGGCGCGTATCAGGGCTGTTCTGCGCATGCGGGGCACTTTACCATATTTTCCGGATACTCTAGAGAGTCGGTGTCCACATGACCACTCATCGCAGCACCACTCGTGTCCTCACCACTCACTGCGGAAGCCTGCCGCGTCCCACCGACCTTCTGGACTTGATGAAAGCGAAGATCAGCGGCGAGCCTTACGATGCCGAAGCTTACGCCGGGCGGGTTCGGAGCGCGGTCGCCGGGATTGTCCGCCAACAGATCGAGTGCGGCATCGATATCCCCACCGATGGCGAGCAAGGAAAGCAAGGCTTCTTCGCGTATGTCAACGAGCGGCTGGCGGGTTTTGAACCGAAGCCCGGCCCTCGGCCTGCCATGTTCCAGGCGGAAGTGGAGGCATTCCCGGAGTACTACAAACAGTACTTCAGCACTGCGATGTTGGGAGGCACCATCGCTCCGTTGGTCCAGTTTGTCTGCACCGGAGCGGTTTCCTATCGTGGACAGGAAGCGGTGCGCAAGGACATCGAAAATCTTAAGGCCGCACTGCGGGGATTGGAGCCGGCGGACGTGTTTATGCCGGCCGTTGCTCCGAGCGGGGTGGGAAAGAACGAGTATTACCGCAACGAAGAAGAATACCTGCACGCGGTAGCGGAGGCTTTGAGAATCGAGTACCTGGCCATTGTCGACGCCGGTTTCCTGCTTCAAATTGACGATCCGTTTCTCACGGAGCTCTACAGCTACTCGTCCCTGAGCGCCGCCGAGCGTCTGAAAACTGGTGAGGCTTACGGCGAGGCGCTGAACCACGCCCTCCGCGGCATCGCGCCGGACAAGGTCCGCTTCCACACCTGCTACGGGATCAACGAAGGGCCGCGCGTGCACGACGTGCCGCTGAAAGACATACTGGCGCTCATTCTGAAGGTGAATGCGGGCGCCTACTCGTTCGAGGCCGCAAATCCGCGCCACGAGCATGAGTACCACGTCTGGGAAAACGTCAAGCTGCCCGATGGCAAACGCATCATACCCGGCGTGGTCACTCACGCGAGCAATATCGTGGAACATCCGGAGCTCATCGCCGAGCGCATCGTTCGCTTTGCGCGGCTGGTAGGCCGGGAGAACGTGATAGCCGGGACCGATTGCGGCTTCTCGTCTCAGGCCACTTACAACCCAGAGATCCATCCGTCGGTGATCTGGGCCAAATTCCGGGCCATGGCGGAGGGCGCGCGGTTGGCGACCGCCCAACTCTGGTGAACGTAGCGGGGCTCTGGCATTTTCCAGATATCCTAGAGATATGCGTACGACGGTCTTTGTCTTTTGGATTGCGGCCCTTTGCGTTGAAATGACCGCTTCGGCTCAGAAACCGCAGGCCTGGGTCGCCAAGAGCAACGAGAACGCTCAGTTGCTGGTCGCCATCGATGCTCGATATGGGCCGGAGGGCGCAGCCTCGGAAGGCGTGCCTGGCCTGGACGAGCAAATCAGTAACTCCTCACCCGACCAGCCCGAGCGCTTCCGCAGAGACATGGCCGTGGCCCGCATCGAGCTGCAAAAGCGCCTGGCGGCGGAGAAAGATCCTTTCGTGCGGCAAGATCTCGAAATCCTGATCGCAGAAGCGGATCGCGATATTCGTTCTTCGGAAGCTTCGGAGCGTAGTCTTTTGCCCTACCGCGATGTCGCGGGAACCATCTTCTTCGGCATGCAGAGCCTTCTGGACGACCAGGTGACTGCCGATCGCCGTCCTGCCGCGCTGGTCCGGCTGCGCAAGTACACCGGGCTCGAATCCGGGTTTGAGCCGCTTACCATCCAGGCCGAAGAGCGCTTTCGGGAGAAGTTAAATACGCCAGGACTCATCGGGCCGCCGAAAGCCAAAGTCGAAAAGAATCTGGAAAACACGGCCGCCTACGTCAACGGGATCGGTTTGCTGCTTGAAAAATACAAGCTCCGGGGTTATCAGGACGCATTCACCAAGCTGAAGGAGCAGCTGGCATCCTATGACGAGTTCGTCCGCAAGGAAGTACTGCCCAAGTCGCGCGACGATTTCCGGCTTCCTCCAGAACTCTACACGATCGCGCTTGAGAATTACGGCATCGACTACACGCCGGACGAGCTTACGCGGCTCGCTCATCAAACCTTCACTGAACTGCAAAACCAAATGCAGGCGATTGCGGCCAAGGTGGCCAAGGAGCGCAACCTGCCGTCTTCCGACTATCGCGACGTCATCGGCGCATTGAAGAAAGATCAGATCCCAGGTGACCAGGTTTTGCCGCATTATCAAAAGCGGCTGGCTGAAATCGAGGGCATCATCCAGCGCGAGCATTTAGTAACGCTGCCCGATCGTCCGGCAATTATTCGGCTTGCGACAGCGGCCGAGACAGCGCAGCAGCCCGCGCCTCATATGCAGTCTCCGCCGCTGATAAACAATCACGGTGAGCGCGGCCAGTTTGTGCTTCCGCTGGAGACAACCGGCAAGGGCGGCGAGGCTCTGAAGTATGACGATTTCACTTTCGCGGCCGCGTCCTGGACGCTTACGTCGCACGAAGCGCGGCCCGGTCATGAGCTGCAATTCGACGCCATGGTGGAGCGCGGCGTGTCCATTGCGCGCGCCCTGTTCGCGTTCAACAGCACCAACGTCGAGGGTTGGGGGTTGTACTCGGAATGGATGATGCTGCCCTACATGCCGGACGACGCCAAGCTGGTCTCGCTGGATTACCGCTTGCTTCGCGCCGCCCGAGCGTTTCTCGATCCGGAATTGCAGCAGGGTAAGGTTACCCCCGAACAAGCCATGCAGGTTTTGGAAAAGGACGTGGTGTGCTCGCCCGCTTTTGCGACCGAGGAAGTAGAGCGCTTCACTTTCCGCATGCCCGGCCAGGCCCCCTCGTATTTCGACGGCTACACGCGATTGCTCGAAATTCGGTCAGCCGCCGAGAAGGCCCTGGGTCCCAAGTTCAATGCCCAGCGTTTCCACGACTTCATCTTGTCGCAAGGCCTGCTGCCGCCCAATCTGCTGCGCAAGGCCGTGATGGAAGACTTCGTCAAGACACAGTCATAACAATCATGGCGCCCCTGTGTGGTAGCGCAGTGTACGGCGTTGCCTTGAACTTTCGCACCGAGCTTGAGAGCCTGGGTGAGAAGCTGCATCGCGACCCATACCAGAAGCCTCCCGTCGCGCCGGTGCTCTACCTCCGTCCTCGCAACACTTGGAATGTGAGTGGCGCGCCCATCGTACTGCCCGCGGGCGAAAAACAATTGAAGATGGCGGGTACGCTGGGCGTCGTCATCGGCGCCGGCTATGTCGCAGTTAATGACGTGAGCATTCCTCACGAATCGTATTACCGGCCCGCGATTCGGCAGCGCTGCCGCGATGGATTTTGCGTCATTGGTGCGGACATTACCGATCGCCCGCCGGGCGAAATTAGAATCTGGATCAACGGTGAACTTCGATGCCGTGCTGGTACCTCGGATCTGGTGCGGCCGATTGATCGGTTGATCGCGGACATCAGTGAGTTTCTGACGCTCCAGCCTGGGGACATTTTGTTAATCGGCGAACCACACGATGCTCCGCTCGCTGGAGCAGGCGATCGTGTGCGGGTGGAAATTGACGGGCTGCCGGCGCTCGAAAACGAGGTCGTTCCGGAGATCGTACCAATATGAAGCACGCCCGCGTAGCCTTCGCCGGTGCGATCCATCACGTGACCGAGGGCGACCCCCGCCTCCACTCTGGAAACCCAGTCGTCTGGCTTCCGCCAGTACAGCCGGGAACCATTTTCGCGCTGGGACTGAACTACGCCGATCACGCCAAAGAGCTGGCGTTCAAGCCTCCCGATGAGCCGCTGGTTTTCTTGAAAGGCCCTCAGAGCTTGTGCGGTCATCTGGGCCAAACTCGCCGCCCGCGCGCCGTCACGTACATGCATTACGAGTGCGAACTCGCTGTCGTGATCGGAAAGACCGCGCGCAAAATCGCCCGAGCCAATGCATACCACTACGTCGCCGGTTACACCGTCGCCAATGACTACGCGATTCGCGACTACCTGGAAAATTACTATCGCCCGAACTTTCGCGCGAAGAGTCGAGACCACGCCACACCGATCGGCCCTTGGCTGGTAGACGCGGCCGACATGCCCGATCCAATGAACTTGCGGCTGCGCACGCTCGTGAATGGCCACGTGACGCAAGAAGGTACCACGCGCGACATGATTTTCGATATCCCAAGGCTTATCGAATACCTGAGCGGCTTCATGACGCTCCAGGCGGGCGATATCATCTTGACCGGGACACCCGAAGGTTTGGCCAACGTCCAGGTGGGCGACGAAGTGGTCACCGAAATCGACGGCATCGGGAGTTTGAAAAACACAATCATCGGCGAAGCGGAGGAGACTACGCATGTTGGATGAAGGCAGCATTCGGGACGCAGCCAAGCGGCTGGACGAGTCGGAACGCGCGCGGACACAAATCCGCCAGCTCTCGATCCAGCATCCGAAGATGACGATCGACGATGCTTATGCCGTGCAGAAAGCCTGGGTCGACCTGAAGATCGGTGCCGGCCGCGCAGTGCACGGTCATAAGATCGGCCTGACATCGAAGGCCATGCAGTATTCTTCGAGCATCAATGAGCCCGACTACGGCGTCTTACTGGATGACATGTTCTTCGCCGACGGCTCGAGCATTCCAGCCGATCGCTTCATTGTTCCGCGACTGGAGATAGAGTTGGCTTTCGTTTTGGGCAAGCCGCTCAAAGGACCCAACTGCACCATATTCGATGTGTTGACAGCCACCGAATACGTCACGCCTGCAATCGAGATTATCGATGCGCGCATCCAGCAGGTAGATCCCGAAACCAAAGCTACGCGCAAGGTTTTCGATACCATCTCCGACAACGCCGCCGGCGCCGGACTGATTTGCGGTGGTCGTCCGTTCCGGCCTTTGGACGAGGACCTGCGATGGGTCGCGGCGGTTTGTTATCGCAATGGAGTGATCGAGGAATCGGGCGTCGCTGCTGCTGTGCTCAACCATCCCGCGAACGGCGTGGCGTGGCTCGCGAACAAATTTGCGGCGCACAATGTCAGCTTGGGAGCGGGGGAATTGATCTTGGCCGGATCGTTCACGCGCCCGGTTCCCGTGCGCCGTGGCGACACGTTCCACATCGATTACGGACCCTTCGGCTGTATCTCATGCCATTTTGAGTAAACCCTTATGGAAATGAAGAAAAACACCTTCAAAGCCGCGCTAAAAGGTACTGGGCGCCCGCAAATCGGTCTGTGGCTTGGCCTCGCCAATCCGGTCTGCGCCGAGATCTGCGCGGGCGCGGGCTTCGACTGGCTGATGATTGATGCTGAGCATGCGCCGAACGACATCCGATCCATCCTGGCTCAATTGCAGGCCATAGCCGCTTATCCCGTACATCCGGTAGTTCGGCCCGTTGCGGGCGACGTGCAACTGATCAAGCGACTGCTCGATTTAGGCGTGCAAACGTTGCTCATCCCGATGGTGGAGACTGCCGAGCAAGCGCGCCACTTGGTGGCCGCCATGCGCTATCCGCCGGTCGGCATTCGCGGCGTCGGCCCTACATTGGCGCGTGCTTCGCAGTGGAATCGCATTCCGAACTACCTGCATGAAGCCAACGACCAGATGTGCCTGCTGGTCCAGGTGGAGACGTCGCCTGGGGCTCAAGAATCTGGATGCGATCGCCGCTGTTGAGGGTGTGGACGGAGTGTTCATCGGGCCGGGTGACCTGTCGGCCGCGCTCGGGCACCTGGGCGACATCGGGCACCCCGACGTACAGATGGCCATCGACAACGCAATCCGGCGTATCTGCGTCGGCTGCGATGCCGCGGGCACCTTGACGAACGACGAAACAAAGGCTCGCCATTACCTGTCGCTTGGTTGTAAATTTCTCGCCGTCGGTCTGGACGGCAATCTGTTGATGCGCGCCACGCAAGATCTGATGGGCAAATTCAAACAATAGTCGAGCTACTTTTCAGCCTTGCGCTTCCAAACGTCCCAGGCGCGCTCGAAGCCATCCTGCGGCGCGGTCTTCTTGGCTTCTTCAGGCTCGAAGTATTTGACGTTGCCGCCCAGCAGAATGGCTTGCTCCTGCACCCTGGCGTTGAGATCGAGATAAATCGCCCGGCCAACCGCGACCTTGACCGACTCGCCGACCACCGCCGCGCCGTGGCCGCGCATCAGCGCCGCCGGATACTTTGCCAGCACCGTCGCAAGCGCTCGCCCGCGTTTCGGGCTCGATACCAACATGTCGGTCATGCCGTCGACGTCGCGAATCTCGAACACGGGAATGCCTTCGCCGATAAACGCCGCCATATGCGATACCGCCCGCAAAGGCACGGAGCTGACGCTGAACGGAATCACGGCCGGCGAATGATCGTGAACGATGGCCATGACGTCGGGGCGCGCTTTGTAAATCTCACCGTGTATGAACCGCTCGCGATATCCGGCGCGATCGTCTTTAGCGGCGGGGTTGCTGTCGAGATCGTACTCGATGATGTCGGCCGTCGTTACTAAACCGGGCGCGAGCGATCGCGAGAGGAAATAATGATTCGGATTCGCGGGGTCGCGCACGCTGACGTGGCCGTAGCCATCGAGAATGCCTTCGGAGGCAAGGATGTGATTGGCCGTGACGAGATCATCGATCACGGCGGCGACGGACGGATCGCGCGGGGGCTTCGCGGTTTGCCCCGAAGCGTCCGTGGCCAGCACCAACATGGCAGCGAGCGCCGTCGGAACCAGGATTTTCATGCCTGGGATTTTATCAGGGCCAATCACGGCAACAGTGCCCTCTATACGACAAAGTACTTTACACAAACCATCGCTGGGCATATCATGGACGCATGCGTGAACGTGCGCAGGAAATCAACAGCGTCAGCGGGAAAGTTATACTCTTCCTGTCTCTGACGGCATTGCTCATGGTACTCAGCGGGTACACTGAGCCGCCGCAACGGGACGAGGGCGTGGCTGCACATATTTTTCAGCTGTCAATCGTTGCCCTGGTGCCAATGATCTTGCTTTTCCTCGCGACTGCGGATTGGAGGCGGCCTTTGCACAGCGCGCGACCACTCGCATTTCCGGTAGCCGCTTTGGCCCTTGCGTTTGGGGCGCTGTATTACCTTGAGCACTACCGAGACCCGGCGGTCGGTCGTCGCCACAATAATGGTTATGGATGCCGCGTGAGACCCTGCTCGACTTCTTCCATGACTTCGCCGAACTCGACGACGAATTTCTCATTTACGACGATGGCTTCAGTGCCCGGCACTATAGCTATCGTGAGATCGCGGCGCGCGCGCGAGGTTTTGCCGCGTGGCTGCGCGAGCGAGGGATCGGCCTCGACGAAAAGATCATTCTCTATGGCGAGAACCGCCCGGAATGGATCATCGCGCTCTGGGGATGCCTGCTCGAAGGCGTGATCGCCGTTCCGATCGACTACCGCTCTTCGTCTGAATTTGTCGAGCGCATTAGCGCAATTGTTGAAGCCCGAGCGGTTCTGACTGGTAGCGAGGCCGGCATGTACGATCGCGACGCGCCCGCGTCCTTTCAGCCGGTGACGATCAAGAAGGCTCAAACCGCCGAGATCATCTTCACCTCCGGCGCCACCGCTGAACCCAAGGGCGTCATCATGACGCACGGAAACATTCTCGCCAATATTGTTCCCGTCGAGCGCGAAGTGAAGAAGTACCTTCGCTACCAGCGGCCGTTCGCGCCCATCCGCTTTCTCAATCTGCTGCCGTTGAGCCACATGTTCGGACAGGCCATGGCGACGTTCATCCCGCCGATGTTGCCCGGCGTCGTGATCTTCATGCGCGGGTTCCATCCCAGCGAAATCCTTCGCCAGATTCGTACGCGCCGCGTCTCGGTGCTGGTATCGGTACCGCAAATTCTAGAAATCCTGCGCACCCAGTTGATCCAAACATTTCCAGAACTGCGCCACTTGATGCCTTCGAAGGGCCATTGGCTACGGCACTGGTGGCGCTACCGCAAGGTCCATCGCTTGTTCGGTTGGAAGTTCTGGAGCTTTATCGTCGGCGCGGCGCCGCTCCCGGCCGACCTCGAAGCATTCTTCTCCGAACTCGGATTTCTCGTGATCCAGGGCTACGGCTTAACCGAGACCGCCCCGATCGTGACGCTGAATCATCCGTTCCACGCGCGCAAGGGCAGCGTCGGCAAGCCCATCGCGGGCGTCGAAGTGAAGATCGCCAACGACGGCGAGATCCTGGTGCGGGGCGAGAACGTGACGTCCGGCTACTATCAGCACCCCGAGGAGACCGCGCGCGCGTTTGAAGACGGATGGTTTCACACCGGCGACATCGGTGAATTGAAAGAGAATGGCGAGCTCACGATCCTCGGCCGCAAGAAGGAAATGATCGTGACGCCCGAGGGTCTGAACGTTTTTCCGGGCGACGTCGAGAGCGTGCTGAAGCAGCAACCCGGAGTGAGAGACGCGGCCGTGATTGGAGCGGATCGTGTCCACGCCGTTCTGATTCTTGACGCGGGAGCCGATGCCGAAGACATCCTGCGACGCGCCAACGCTCGCCTTGCCGACTACCAGCGGGTGCGCAGTTTTTCGATCTGGCCTTATGACGAATTTCCGCGCACGGAGGGAACTGGGAAGCTCAAACGCCTGGAGATCGCCAAGGGCGCACCCGCGCCAGCGAATAGGGCCGCCGCCGATTTGGAAGTCCCGCTCGAGAACCTGACATCGCTCGAGCGCGTGGAGCGGATCGTTGCGCTCGGCTTGGATGAATCCGAGATCACCGGCGCGCAGGCGGCGGGGGTTGAAGATTTCCCTTCATGGAATCGAGGAGCGCTCGCTCGCGCGGCCCGTCGCATCTTTCTGCCTGGATTTTTGTTGCCACTGAATCGGGTCTTCGCCCATGTCCGTACGCGGGGTCTCGAGAACCTGAAAGACCTAGAGCCGCCCGTGATCTTCGCCTCCAATCACCAAAGCTACATGGACGTGACCACCATTCTCAGCGCGCTGCCTGCGCGCTGGCGATACCGCGTGGCGCCCGCCATGCGCAAGGAATTTTTCGACGAACATTTTCACGGCCGCAGCTTCACGAATAGCCTGAATTACTATCTCTCCACGCTATTCTTCAATTGTTTTCCGATCCCCCAGCGGGAGCCCGGCGCGCTGGCAACGCTGCGCTACATCGGCGAGCTTTCGAGCGACCGTTGGTGCCTGCTGATTTTTCCCGAGGGCGTCATGTCGGAGACGGGGGAGATTTTGCCTTTTCAACCCGGCGTCGGAATGATCGCGGCCAAGCTCGGAATTCCCGTGGTTCCCATCCGCATCCGGGGGCTGGATCGCGTGCTGCATCCGTCATGGAAAATGGCGAGGCCAGGCCGCGTCGATATCGCGTTTGGGCCCCCGTTACGCCTCGCGGGCGACGATTACCGCGCGCTTGCCCAGCAGGTGGAAGAGGCCGTCCGAAAACTGTAGCTCACCTTTCGCATACAATGGCAGCCGATGCCTCGCACGCTCACTCCTTCGGCTGGCCCGATCGGCCGGCGTTCGTTCCTCGGTCTGACAGCGGCAGCTCTGCCTCTGCTCAGCCAGACCACGCGCGATTGGACCAACCACAATCCCATTCGCTATCCCGATCCAGACGTCGTTGCACTGGACAAAAGCTTCGCGAAATACCAGCTCTTCAACGCGATCATCTATCGCCATTACGTTGGCACCCGTTGGGCCGAGGGGCCGGCTTGGTCGAGCGAAGGCAACTACGTGGTCTGGAGCGATATCCCGAATAATCGCCAGATGCGGCTGATGGAAGAGGACGATCATGTGGCCGTGTTCCGCAGTCCCTCCGGCTACAGCAACGGCAACACATTCGATTTCGAAGGCCGCCAGATCTCCTGCGAGCATGCGGGCCGCCGCGTGGCGCGTTATGAGCACAACGGCCAGGTCACCACGCTCGCCGAACGCTACAACGGTAAACCGCTCAACTCGCCCAACGACGTCGTGGTGCATCCGGACGGCGGCGTCTGGTTTACCGATCCGCCCTACGGCATCCTTGGAAATTACGAGGGCTTCCAAGCCAAGCCGGAATTGAAGAATGCAGTCTATCGCGTGGATCCGCACAGCGCCAGCGTCGAAATGGTCACCGATGCGTTCGACGGTCCCAACGGCCTGTGCTTTTCCCCCGATTACAAGAAAATCTACATCTGCGATACAGGCGCGCCCAGGAATGTCCAGGTTTTCGATCTGGACGGGGCCAAGCTCCGTAATGGGCGCGTGTTCACGGACATGAAGCTGGGCGAAAAATCCGGCATTGCCGACGGAATCCGCGCCGATGCCGACGGCAACATCTGGGCTGGCTCAAATGGCGGTCCCGGATATGACGGCGTGCAGATCTTCTCGCCCTCTGGCCAGCGCATGGGCATGATCCTGCTCCCGGAAATCTGCGCCAATCTGTGCTTCGGAGGCCCCAAGCGCAATCGCCTCTATATGGCCGCCAGCCAGTCGCTGTATTCGGTGTACGTAGGCGTTCAAGGAGCGCATATCTGTTAGGTGTCGTGTCCTATCGGTGTTGATCCGTGTTGGTCTGTGGCCCTCATGTCTCTACTCGGGATTGAACAATTCGATCTGCTCTTTGGGCGTCAACTTCGGTTTGCGCGGGTGCCGCAACGGAGTGCCCACCACCCCTAATACCTGAATGCGCGACAGCGCCGCTTTCGGAACGAAGACGCGCTGATTTTGAAAGCCCGGATCGGGCGGGACCACCGAAAATCCGTATAGATCGAGTTGCAGCAGGTTGTTCGAAAGAATGCCATCCATCGCATCGCCGTCGCGAAAGTGCATGCGGAGCCACAGTCCCTCCATTTTCGGACGCGTGGTAAACAGGCGCAGCTCTTTGCGCGGCTCGCCTTGCTGGAAATCGCGAACGAAGCAGACCAGCTTCACTTCGGTATAAGGAACGACGCTGACGGATCCGCCCTGGCTCATCAGCTCCAGGCCTTCGGCCAGTTGATAGCCTTGCGGATTGACGAAACCCGAGAGCGATTCCCGATCAAACCGCGAAACCAGAACCTTCTTGTGGGTGGATACCCCCAAATCCCTCCTTCGGGCACTTTTCTTCCAAACAAATTTGCGAATATTGTATCATTGGCAGAATGCGATCCGTTGAATCGATGTCGGCTCACATCGCCTCCTTTCTCGACTTCTGCCGTATCGAGAAGGGTCTGTCGAGGACGACAATCACCGCGTATCGTGCTGATTTAGAACGGTTTGCTGCTTCTTTGCGGCCGGGCGACCAAGTGGCCGGTCCCGAGCCTGTCCGCCGCTATATCGATTCACTGTACCAAGCCGGCATGGCCAGCCGGTCCATTGCGAGGCACATCGCGACATTACGCAATTTTTATGCGCACCTGATCGAGAAGGGTGTCCTGGACGCCGATCCAACCGCGCACCTCGCCGCGCCGCGGCAATGGCAGAGTCTTCCTAAATATCTTAATAAGAAACAGATCGACGATTTGCTGGCAACCTGCGACGGCTCGAAACCACAGGGTCTGCGCGATCGGGCCATGCTTGAATTTCTGTACGCCACCGGACTCCGGGTTTCCGAATTGTGCCACGTTCGGATATCGGAGCTCGAGAGGAACATGGGTGTGGTGCGTGTGGTGGGCAAGGGGAACAAGCACCGGATCGTTCCGGTGGGCAAGGCGGCTCTCGCGGCGGTGGAACGGTACCTGGGCGACGGAAGGCCGCGCTTGCTGAAAGGGCGCGCGAGTCCCTACCTGTTCGTTACCAATCGGGGCGGCGCCATGACCCGCCAGGGGTTTTGGACGCTGCTTAGCGCCTACGGCAAGAAGGCTGGGATTTTCCACAACCTGACGCCGCACGTGCTGCGGCATACCTTCGCGACGCACCTGCTGGAGGGCGGGGCGGATTTGCGAAGCTTGCAGAGCATGTTGGGGCACGCCGACATATCCACTACCCAGATCTATACCCACGTAGTACGTTCCCGGTTGCGGAGAACCGTGGACGAGCATCATCCGAGAGCTTAAGCGGCGCGCAAGGCGGGGACGCGCTCGCATAGGAGAGAAAGCAAGCGATGAGCGATTACATGTTTATGCTCGAGAGCCACCTGAGCGCTGACCAGAGCCGGGCGGTTACCGAGATCCAGGCTGAAGCGACGCACGCCAATCTGAACGTATTCCTGACCGGCGGGGCGATGCGCGACATGCTGGGTGGCTTTCCGATTGTCGAGCTCGATTTCACCATCGAGGGCAATGCCCTCAAGGTGGCGCAGTCGGTCGCAAAAAAGAGCGGCGCGAAGATTCAGGCCGAGGACGATAACCGCAAAGTGGCGCAACTGGTGTTTCGAAATGGCGTGCGCGCCACGATCGGCATGGCCCGGCAGGAAAAATACTCCAAGCCGGGAACCAAGCCCGCGGTTCGTCCGGCCACGATTCACGAGGATCTACGCGGGCGCGACTTCACCATCAATTCCATCGCGCTGTCGTTGAATCCGGCATCGCGCGGCCTGCTGCTCGATCCCAACAATGGCGTCGGAGACTTGGAGCGCAAGGAACTGCGCGCAGTGAGCAATTACACGCTTTACGACGATCCCGTTCGTCTCTTGCGGATGCTGCGGTTCAAGGTGCGGCTAAGCTTCAATATCGAAGAGCGAACCAAGATGCAGTACGACAACGCGCGTGAAGCGCAGCTGGAGACGCGCATCCAACCTCAGGAGTTGCTGGAGGAGCTGCGCCACATCGCTAACGAGCCCAACTGCGCCGATATCATCAAGTTGTTGGAGGAAGAGAAGCTCCTGCATCTCTATTCACCGGACCTGGCGGGGGCCAAGCTGAATCACCCCGGTCTGCAAAAGTTGCAGAAGGCCAGGCAACTGGTGCCGTTCGGCATCGACATTCACTTGGACAGTATGGGCCTGTTCCTCTACTTTCTCACCGAGAAGCTGCCCGCCAAGGATAGCGCGGCGTTCATCAAAAATATCGGGCTAAGCAGGCGGGAAGTAGAACTGTGGCAAAAGCTGGAGGCCAAATCCAAGAAGCTGGAACGAGAGCTGAAGTCGGCGAAGCTCCAGAAACCTTCGAAAGTCTACCAAGCTCTTTCAGCCGCGCCCGGCGATCAGATTCTGTTTCTGCTGGCGCATTCTACCGAGCGGCTGGTGCATGACCGGATCAAGAATTATCTGCAGAAGTATTTGCCGAGCGCGCAGGAAGTGACCGATCGCGACGTCCAGGCGACGGGTGCGCGTCCGGGCACTCCCAAGTTCCAGAAGGCGCGCGAGGAGATGATCCTGACCAAGCTGGACGCGCGTCCCAAGAAGATCCCGCCGCCGTTGGAAGCGCCGGGTCCGGGCCAGGGTCCGGCGCAGGCTGGAGGTCCCGGTCGCCCGCCAGGACAAGGTGGTCCTGGCCGCCCACCTGGACAAGGTGGTCCCGGCCGCCCACCAGGGCAAGGTGGTCCCGGCCGCCCGCCAGGACAAGGTGGTCCGGGTCGCCCACCGACTCCCGGTGGTCCAGGCCGGCCGCCTGCGGCTCCTGGTCCCAGCCGCGCGCCGGCGATGGCCCGAAAATCGTAAAAATCCCGCGTGCTGGTGCTTGCCTCCAAGTCGCCGCGCCGTCAGCAAATCTTGCGCGACGCGGGGATTCCATTTGTGGTGCGTTCAGCCGATGTTCCCGAGGAGCGCCGTCCCGGCGAATCACCGCCGGATTACGTGCGGCGTCTGGCTGAGGAGAAGGCATTCGCCGTTCCGATCTCGACAGGCGAGATCATACTGGGTGCCGACACCGTAGTCGTGATCGATGGACTGGTGCTCGAAAAGCCGAGCGATGCGCGCGATGCCATGCGAATGCTCGGGCTTTTATCGGGTCGCGAGCATGAGGTGATTACGGGCATTTGCCTGCGCAGCGATACGGGCAAGATCGTAGACGTTGCCACCACGCGCGTCCGCTTCGTTCCGCTCACGCGCCAGGAAATCGAAGATTATGTGGCGAGTGACGAGCCGATGGACAAGGCGGGCGCCTACGCGATTCAGGGGCTCGCTTCGAAATTCATCGATCGCGTCGAAGGAAGCTACTCCAACGTGGTTGGGCTCCCAGTCTCGCTGGTATATCGGCTTCTGCGAGAGCTTGAGCCTTAGCATCCAGGGAACAACTAGCGATGACTCTTAGGCCCTTGCCGTATACTGTCCAAAGCTGGAGGCCGAAACGACAATTCCGCCCAAAACTCCTGTTTCGCCACCCATCTAAAAATGGAGTAACAGTCGGACACTGCAATGCTTGCACTGGTCTATCCGTTCCTCGTGTTGTCCGCGATCGGTTTCGCGGTAATGTTGGTGGTCCACGTGGCGGCCCTCTTCGGGGTCACCGCCCCATTTGCGAATGGCCTCAGATACCTTGGCCCTGGCGTATTCGTTCTTGCCGTCCCAATGATTCTGGTGATGAATCGACTGACACGAGACTCTAAACAGAAGGACACCTGGCGAGCAGCGCTTAGAGGTTGCCCACAAATGGATGCGTCGTGTAGTCTGGGTCATTGCTGGATACGGATGGGCCGGATCTGTCGCGTTGCCCTTCCTGTACGGAGGTGGCACGGAATCGGAGACGAATAAGGCCCGCTCAATGTCAGGGATTCTCTTGGTCTTTTATCTGCTTCCAGTAGCTGTCCTGTACTCTGCGACCCAGCCTGAGGGTTTCGACGAGAGCAGGCGCTGCTTAAACGGCCACTCAGTCTCTCCGTTGGCGAAGTTTTGCGACGAGTGTGGTGCCCCGGTTGCGCCCCCGCACTTGAACACCGGCGGGTGACAATTGGTGTAAGACGGTTCGGCATTCCCAACGAAATTCATCGATCGGATACGTTAGGCGAGATTCCATAGTTCTCCAATATCCACGGGAAAATGCAATTCAGACTGCACGGTTGTTGCGAAGTTGACTGGGCGCGTTTCTTTTGTCTCATCACTAATCCTTGTCGGGATAGCGACGGTCTAAGAACTGGCGCCCGGTGACGACCTTCGTCGTCTTGTGGCGTTGCGGAAAATGCCTGGTATAACCGTCACAAGGTAATCTGCTTGGGCGGCATCGGCGCATTCAAGAAATCGGTTGTCGGATTCGTGAGACGAGAGGGAAAGCGTTTGAGTTGGAGTTACATAGCGCGCAATTTTGCGAATTGCGGCAAGCGCCTCCCGAATTTGTCGGGGGTAAACTTTAATCGAGGGCGGCCCAAGACCTCTTCGTACTCGGCAAGTATCGGAGTTGAAATGTAGAGCTCAACTTGTTCCTGGAGGGCTAGCAATAAAACGGCTGCTTGTGCTCCCGCCGGAACGAGGAGTGCTGAGACGATAATGTTGGTGTCTAGAACGACCCTACTCATCGGGTGATTATTTGGTTCTCTTCGCGCGCTCGCGGCGGACGGCCGAGATCTCGGTGTTGATTTGCCGCATGGTCAGCTTATCAGTACCGTTCCGTTTGGAGGTTGCCCAGGTTTGCTTGAGCCAAGCCGGGGCGTCGGCCCGGAGCTGCTTAAGAAAACGCTCCCGTTCCGCTTTGGCCGCTGGGATACGGCTTACAACCGTCTTCGGGGTGTAGGTGATCCGCCCGCGTTCTACTTTCGCCTCCAAAACGTCGCCGCGGCTGATGCCGAGCTTCTCCCGGATGGCCTGGGGGATGACTACCTGGAATTTATTTTTCACAGTAACGGTGGCCATATGGATAGGTTGACGAGTCCCACAACAAGTATATCGACACTGGAGAGAAATGGTCTCCTGCGGCCACTAGATTGGACTGAATAGAGACCGTATCCGACTCATTCCTTGCGCGCTTCTACTGGCCGCCGTGCAGTTGCTGGAAGCGCAGACCATCTTTAATCCTGTCCCTTCACGCATCGTTGGCCAGGCTGTGCTACAGCAGCAGGGAGCGCTGACTGCCATCGCGCCCAACCTGGTCGAGGGCAGGGAATTGAACAACCCCCAGGCAGTTGCCGTGGATGCATCGGCCAACCCGCCGATTCTCTATGTCGCCGATTTCGGCAACAACCGCGTGCTGGCGTGGAAGAATGTGTCGGCGTTCACCAAAGGCGATTTCGCAGATCTGGTCATCGGCCAGCGAGACTTGTTGTCGACGGCCTCCCAGGGTCCGGCGGGGGATCTGAGCACCGGTTTGTCGAGTCCGGTCGGCGTGGCGGTGGATTCCAAAGGCAATCTTTATGTCGCCGACGCGGGCAACAACCGCATCCTGCGGTATCCAAGACCTTTCCGGCAGACCGGCGATTTGTTGACGGTAGATCTCGTGATCGGCCAAGCGGATCTCAGCAGCAACTCGCCCAACACAGGTCTAACCGGCCCCACGGCGAGCACGCTTGCGCTGGGGGCCGGCAGCGGTGTCTTTCGAGCAGGGCTCGCATTCGATGCGCAGGGCAATCTGTGGGTCTCCGATGCGGGCAATAACCGAGCGCTCCAATTTCCTGTGAGCGAACTCGGGGCGGGGGCCACGAATAGGCCAGCCGCCACTCTTGTTCTCGGACAAAACGATTTCTATTCGAACTCGCTCGCGCCCAATCTAACGCGCAGCGGAAAGAATTATCTGTCACAGCCCGCCGGGCTCGCATTCGATCCCCAGGGCCGGCTCTTTGTCGCGGACAGCGCCGATCGCGTAGTGGTTTACACGCCCCCGTTCTTCATCGGGCAGTCCATTGCGCGCGTCATGGGCGTGGTCACAACGGCCAACGCTCCCGCGGTCAGTGCGAGCACACTCGGTGCCGCCCAGTCCGTGTTTTTTGTCGGGAGCAATCCTTATGTCGTCGACACGGGCGATGCGCGCATATTGGGATACGCTTCGTTCGCGCAATGGCCGGTGGAAAGCGGGACATTTTCGCCACCAGCCACGATCGTGATCGGCCAGACTGATTTTCAATCCTCGCAGTCGAACCAAGGCCTCGCGCAACCAAACGCGGGGACGCTCGCAGGGCCAGTGGCCGCGGTGTTCGATGGCGCCGACCTCTTAGTTGTCGACTCGGGGAACAATCGCGTGCTCGCGTTACCGCAATCGAGCGACTCTTTCCCTGTCGCCACGCGCGTTCTCGGACAGCTCGACTTCGAATACAACTCGCTCAACCTAATCGATGGCCGCGAAGTGGGCTTCAGCGGCAACATCGGCTCCTGTAGCACCAACGGCGCGCTTCCGTTTTTTGTTGGGGGCAGCGCGGTAATCGATGCATCCACGACGCCTCCGCACCTGTATATCGCGGACCCGCTGAACAATCGAATCCTCGGCTACAAGGATTATCGAAAAGTGAATGCGGATGTCCTCGCCGATTTGGTGATTGGCCAGCCCAATCTGATGACGGCGCTGGTGAACTATCCGAGCAACAATCCAACGCAGGCCAATGCCCAAGGGTTATGGTCGCCCGAGGGGCTGGCTGTCGATGCCAACGGCAACCTCTACGTCGCCGACACCTGCAACGCCCGAGTGCTGCGGTTTCCTGCGCCATTCACGCAAGCGCCCGGGGCGATGCCGGTCGCGAATCTCGCCCTGGGCCAGACCAGTCTGGTTGGACAGCCCATCAAGGATGCCAGCGGTCAAACTTTGACTAGCGCCTATGGACTGGCTCTAACTGCCGCCGGAAATCTGGTGGTGTCGGATCCGCTTGCCAACCGGATTCTCTATTTCCAGAAAACCGCGGGCGGTGATTTTCAAACCGGCGAACCGGCGAGCAACGTTTTCGGCCAGCCGGATTTCAACTCGTCGCTGGCCACGGTTCTGGCGGGCCCGCACCTGATCGCAGTGGATGCGAACGATCAGTTATATGTCGCCGACACGGGCAATAACCGCATCGCAGCGCTGCCCAGCGTGCCTACCGCCGGCGATAATCCACCGGTGCTGTTTTCGATTCCGCAATTGAGCAGTCCCTATGGCGTGTTCGTGAATCAGACCACCGGGGAGATCTGGGCCGCCAACACTGGAGGCAATCAAGTGCTGCGCTACGTCAACAGCGCGGCCATCATCATCAATGCCGCGCCCAGCGCGACTCTCGAGGCCTTCGGTCCGTTGTCGATAGCGCTCGATCCGTTCGGCAATCCGATGATCGCCGAAGGAGCCACCAATCGAGTCTCGTTTTACTTTCCGGCGATTGACTATACGACCTCGGCGGGTGGAGTGCCTGGCCAATCGTCCGGCAACGCGGCCAATTTCTTCGGCAGTTTCGCTCCGGGAATGCTGGCGACAATTTTCTCGTTCCCCGCCGCGCCATTCGGCGATCGGACTGCGTCACTCGCGGCCGCTCCGGTGTCGAGTGTGCTCAGCGATGTGCAGGTTACGGTGGGAGGAACGCCGGCTCCATTGATGTTGGTCTCGCCGGGCCAGATCAATCTTCAGGTTCCGGCCGCGACGCCGGTCAATGTCCTTCAGGAAATCCAAGTGGCGCAAGTTTCCACCGGCCAAATCCTCGCAAGCTGGCTGTTCCGTATCGACGCCGAGTCGCCTGGATTGTTCACCGCCGATGGCAGCGGATCCGGGCAGATTGCCGCCCTGAACTCGGACAGTACGCTGAACAATGGTGCGAATCCAGCCAAGGCCGGAAGCGTGGTGACGCTCTATGCCACCGGCCAGGGTTTCATCCATGGGATGCCAGCCGACGGCCAGCCCGCGCAAGGACTCCACGAGACCAGCCAGACGCCGCAGGTGTTCATCAATTCCGGCTACGTAGCTCCTGGAGATGTCCTGTACTCCGGGCTGGCGCCCGGTTTCGTGGGCCTGTGGCAGATCAACGTCAGAATCCCCTCGGACGTGCCGCCGGGCGCGGCGATCGTGTTCATCAGCTACGGCGGAATCAATAGCATTTTGGACGCGAATGGGACTCGGCGTACGACCACGATTCAGGTTACGCCGTAACCCTGGGTCCGCCCACCTAAAGGCTGAAGCCAAGCTGGCCGATGAGCTTGGTAGGGCGGTACCGTATTGAAAACCAATGAGCTTCGGGACGTTCAAGGGGAGTTTCTCGCCAGTCTGAACCACGAGATCCGCACACCCCTGAGCGGAATCCTGGGGATGACGGATCTGCTGCTCGAGACGCCCCTCACCGAAGACCAGCGGGAGTATGCTGGCGCAGCGCGGCTCTGTGCGGAAAACCTGCTCGAAATCCTGAACGTGACCCTCGAATATTCGGCGCTGTCCGCCCATCAGGTGCTGCTGGAGGAGGCGGAGTTCTCCCTTGTGGACACGCTACGCGGCGTCATCAACGAGTTCTCCGCGAAGGCTCAATCGAAGGGGGTGTGCCTGGTAGGCGCGTTGGACGCCGGCCTCCCGGAAATGGTTGTCGGCGATCCTTTGCACCTGCGGCAGATTCTCTGGCACCTGGTGGGAAACGCCGTCAAGTTCACAAAGGAGGGCCAAGTAGAAGTTCGGGCTTCAGCAGCTACGGTGGATGCCAAAAAGGTGATGGTGACGGTAGAAGTGCGCGACACGGGCACCGGAATCGCTCCTGAGCAGCTCACGCAGATCTTTGAGAGCTTTCGGCAGCTCGAGACCGGGCTATCGCGAAGTCATGGCGGCTTGGGCCTCGGTTTGGCGGTAGCTCAGAAGCTGGTGGAGTTGCTCAACGGAACCCTCCATGTGACGAGCGAGTTGGGCAACGGCAGTGTCTTCACCGTCCATCTGCCGCTATATGTTCCGGCGAACTGGGAACAGCGTTCCCCAGTCGAGACGAAAAAGAGCCGCGGACGCGTGCTGGTGATTGACGACAACAGGGTGGCCCAGACCATCGCGAGTCATGCGCTGCGGAGGCAATCGTTTGAAGTGCAATGCGCAGGTGACGGTTTTGAAGCAGTGGAGATCGCCGCAAAGTCGCAATTCGACGTCATCCTCATCGATTTGCAGATGCCGGGCTGGGACGGGTTCGAAACTTCCGAGCACATTCGCGAGCTTCCCGGCTATCGTGAGACGCCGATCATTGCCGTGACTGCCAACTGTTCCGATGAGAATCGCGCGCGTTGCGCCAGTTGCGGGATGCAGGACTTCTTAGCCAAGCCGGTACGGACCCGGGATCTGGTCCAAATCGTAGAGAAATACTTGGAGCGAGAAGCAGTCGCGGGCTGAGGGTCAGGCTGCGGTTAAATTAACCCTTCATTGAGTCCTTGAAGTTCCGAATCCCTTCACCTAGACCCTTGGCAAGCTCCGGGATTTTGCTGGAACCAAACAAAAGGATGGCCAGCACCAGGATCACCATCAACTCTGGAAGTCCGATACTCTCAAGCATTCAATGATTCTTCCTTTCTTCCTACGCTACCGGTAAGGACGATTACAGTAGCCCAGCGGGTTACAATTAGGATTGTTCCGGCTGGACAATTCCCACGTATATCGGGCCGAGAGGTTCGATCAATTCCCCTGGCTCCGGCACGGCTTCGGTACCCGGCTGAGCGTTGGGTGGCCCGATGCCGGCAGTCTGGCAACCGCCAAACAGATTCATTCGGATCAAGTATTGGTGGCTACCAAGCCGGGCCAGCTTGGCCCAGGTGACGCCATCATCTCCCACCGGCCGGGGGTGACCGTCGCGATTCGAACAGCGGACTGCCTGCCTATACTCATTGTGGATCCCAAAACACGCGCCGTGGCTGCGGTTCACGCCGGATGGCGGGGAGTAGTCGCGGAAATTGTGCCGAAAGCGGTCGACGCGATGCGGCGGGAATTCCACAGCCGGCCGGAGAATCTGGAAATCGCGATCGGCCCAGGCATCGGCGCCTGTTGCTTCGAAGTGGGCCCGGAGGTGGGCGCTGAATTTCGAGCTTTCTTCCCGGAGCGAAACGACTTAGAAGCTCGGGCAAAAGTAGATTTAGCGGAGACGGTCTGTCGTCAGCTGGGACGAAATGGCATCACCAGGGGCCAAATTGATACGTCGGAACTCTGCACGTTCTGTGAAAGGGAACTGTTTGAATCTTATCGCAGAGATCGGGACGGAGCGGGCAGAATGGTAGCGGCTATCGGAATCCTGGAAGCCACCTAACTCAATGATTCGGCAGAAAGCACACACCTTCGAAGAGAGCGTACCATCGACGCTCCCTCCAAAGGTCGGCGGAATCGGGAAATCGATTAGGCTGCGTGTACGAGAATGTCGTCGAGCGAATCGGAACCTTCTTCTTGATTCCGGTCAGCGATTTCCTGGCACTGAATGCAATAGGCTGCCCAGGGTACGGCGTGTAAACGCTTGACACTAATGTCCTCTTCGCAGTGCAAACACACGCCGAAAGTTCCTTCGTCGATGCGGTGCAGCGCGGCGCGAACACTACGCAATAGGTTAGAATCGCGATCCAAATTGCGAATCGCAAGTTCCCTTTCGGCTGCATTCTGAACTTCGTCCAACGCGTCGGGGCTCTTCTCGATTGCGATACCGTCACGGTTCCGTAACATCTGTGCCAACTCAGCCTGTTTAGTTTCCAGGACTTCTTTGAATTTGTTTAGTTCGGTCTTCGTCATTGGGTTAACTCTCCTTCTTCTAATTACTTACTTCACTTACGCTTTCAAAATGTTTAGACGTGCAAAGCTCTCGAAAGGTTCAAGACGTTACACCAAATTACTGAACTATGATGAACTCTAGAGCTTAACGGCCCATGGCAGCGCTCATCGGCCGGAGAGGTTCGCAGTTGGGCTCTAAAAAGCATACCACATCCGCTGAGCAATTCAAGTGCCAGTATAACTTTGCGGCAACTGGCAGCACCTGCGGCCTTTTCACTGGGTCCCGAATTCGCTCTCACCACTAGCATTTGTGTCATATCGACCTCTCGCGGTCGGATGTTTATGTTCTCTTCAAAAAAACGTCAAAGCACGTCACTCGGCCGTCCACCGACTCCTGATGTATACTGATTACCTTCCGGCTTGCAGTTATTTCTTCGCCGCGTCAGGACAGCCACCAGGCGGCTCAATTCAACCATGCGAGCGTCCTCCCGATTTAACCTACGCATGCGAGCGTCATCCGGATTTGGACTACGCGGATTTGGGCTGAGCGGATTTAAGCTACGTTGGTGGCCTGCTGTTCTGCTTCCTCTCGTGTTTTTCGGATTGGGGTTGGCCATACTTCCTCTGACCGGTTTGCAAGACGACGAGGTCCTGTTCGCAACGCCCATCTTCCATTTGCCGGGGTCGGTCGTTTTCAGTGCGCACATTTTCCACAACCAGATCCCTCTGATGCTGCTCACCTACTTGGGGACTCTGAAAAGTTGGCTGTACTTTCCAATCCTGACGCTTAGCAGCCCCTCGTACCTTACTGTCCGCCTTCCAGTTCTCACAATAGGTAGCCTGACGGTCTGGATCTTCATTTGGTTACTGGAAAGAACCAGCGGCCGTACTGTGGCGTGGGTGGGGGGTCTGTTGCTCGCGACGGACACGATGTTTCTCTTCACCACCTGCTTCGATTGGGGACCAGTAGCGCTGCAGCATCTGCTCACTATGGCCGGCCTGGCGCTGGTGTTCAGATTCGCATCGGAGGGAAGGAGATTGGCTTTGTTTTGCGGATTCCTCTGTTTCGGACTGGCGCTCTGGGATAAGGCCCTGTTTCTATGGATCTTCAGCGGCTTGCTGGTCGCGACTATGGTGGTATTCCCGCGCGAGCTGTGGTCGCGCTGTAGTCTCAGGAACGTTGGATTGGCGGCCGGGGGCATGTGCCTGGGCGCTCTACCGCTCCTGGCTTACAACGCAGCGTCGGATCTACCAACGTTCCGCGCCAATTCGGCTTTGAATCTTGCGCAGATTCCAAGCCGGCTGCACGCATTCCGGATCACGTGGGATGGCGAGATCCTGTGGGGCTACATGGTCCACGCGCCCTGGTCGCCCGGAGCGCCGCGAGTTCCCGGAACGGCGCTCGAACGGATGTCCGCGGTAGTCCACTCGCTGGCCGGTTTCCGTTATCACAACCAACTGGAGCCCGCTTTCTGGGTGGCGCTCGCGCTGGCTGCATTGCTCTGCTTTAGCCCTGGGTTCACGCGGGCGCGCAAGACGCTATTGTTCTGCTTGATCACGACCGCGATGGCCTGGATTCAGATGGCCATCACAAAGGAGGCTGGATGGGGCGCGCATCACGTGGTGTTGCTCTGGCCGCTGCCGCAGTGGTTCCTGGCGGTGGCTTTCGTGGAAGCTTGCGCGTGGCCGCGACTCCGATGGCGCAAGGTGGGCGCCGTGGCGCTCGGGGCTGCGATGGTTTTCCTAGTAGGCGAAAACCTGCTATTGACCAATGAATATTTTTATCAGTTGGCGACCTACGGAGCGCTCGGGAGTTGGAGTGACGCCATCTACCGGCTCTCTGGCGAAGTGGGCCGGATTCAATCCACCCGTTTCGTGGTGGACGATTGGGGCATCGTAAATGGGCTGCTGGTCCTCGAGGACGGCAGAATATCGTTGCCGATGGCGAACAACTGGGATCGGGGACGCGCGGAGGATGTTTGGATCGGCCACACGCCGGAATTCCAGCAAAGGGCCGGCGCGACTGAAAGGATCGTCCAGGCGGCGCGATCGGCGGGGTTTGAGAAACAGGTCATCAAGACCGTGCCGGACCGCAATGGCCGGGCGGTATTCGAGATTTTCCGTTTCGTGCGCGGCGGCTAACGCGAGGCCATGACGGCCGCGAGGTCCTCGTACTGATCCGTAGCGACAAAATTAACGCCGGCCGCCAGTGCGGCTTTCCACCGGGCCAGAACGGCTTCTCGTGAGCCGAAGTTATAATTGTCGTCCCAACCTTGTCCGTCGGCTGGTTGAAAGCCGTCCAGGGTATAAAAACGAATCCAATATCCGAGGCGATGCGCATGCTCGACCAGCGCGCGCAAGCGGCGATCATCGGCTGCGGTCCAGTTGCCGGCCTGCTTTTGGCCGCCTTCTTCGACTACAAACCACGAATTGTTCCACCAGCGGCGGTAGTTGGTGGGCGGAGTAGAGAGCAGTTTCTCGGGAGACAAAGTCGCCGCCAGATGGATTCGCTCCTGGCGCGAGGCCCCTTCCATCGGATAATCGTGGGCGGAGCCGAACAGGCGTAGTTTCGCTCCAACGGGAACCTGGTTGAAGAACACTTCTTCCTGGTCGTCGGATTCCTCGGTGATCACAAGGATCGGCTTCGCTTCGAACGGCGAAAGCTGGCCGGGATCGGTAGTCTTGACGGCGGTTGTGATCCAGCTCTCGTATTCACCAAGCAGATTCCAGACCGAATGGAGGAGTGGCGCTTGCGTACTCTGGAAATCGAAGTGCAAAATGATCAGCGGCCAGTGGCTGCGATCATTGTCAGCGAGGGCCTTCTCGACGATGGGGCGGACACGCTCAAAGAAGTAATCGCGCAGCGCCGGCTCTGAGCCGGTGGTGTCCGGTGAATGGGACAGTACCGCGCGGCCCTCGCCGCTGCCGCCCTTTAGATCCCAAGCCAGGTCCTGCTCGATGCTGATCGGAAACCCGGATTTCAGAGCGCGATCGATGCGGTCCGCCCATCGCCCTTGGTAGGGGTAGCAGTTATGGGCATCGAGGATGGGGCGGTTGTGATTGATAAAATCGAGCGAAGCGGTTTGCGCGCATAAGACGCCGAGCGCTGCGAAGAAGAGTACGGCGACTTTCATTGCTTCGCGGGCGCCGGAGCCGAACCTGCGGCCGGGTTGTACTTCGGATTACTGGGGTTTTCGGGATCGTCGATGGGTTTGACCGGGGCCACGGGTTTTGCGCTATCGATCCATGCGGTGTACGCCAGATCGCGCAAGAACTCGGCGCCGGCGGCCATGCGTTTGAGGACCAGTTCATGCGCCTCCGGGTCGTTCTTGTTTTCAAATGCGTGACGCTGATCGAGCCGGTAAACATCTTCGACGAAATTGCGGGCGTCGAGAGAGTGCTTTAATGTCGCCTGCCAGGGGTCTTCCAGATGGCGCGGAGTTTTCGGCACATATTTAAGCAAGTCGGCCTCAGTGGCGCCGATCAGGTTCACGTAATCCTCTTCGAAGCGGTCGTGAATCTTCGGATCGCGGGTGTAGCCCTTTGGATTGTCGCCAGACCAACCATCGTGATGGATGGAATCATGGAGCGGCATGGCGGAGTCTCCCGCATAATGGCCGACCCACCCCATGTAGAACGCGACGTCGTTCGCGAGCATCTGCTTCACCTGCGCTGGATCCTGATACAGCGGAGAGATCCCCGCGTATAATTTCGCGATGTCGTCAAATTCGTGCGGGCCCGGATCTGACATACGTCGATAGAGCCGCATTCCGGCCTTCATCCGCTCATAGCCTTCCATGGTGGAGTACGCTTCGAGGCCGGTGTAGCGGATGTTCAACAGCTTCGCCCGGTCGGGATCGGACTTGGCGGTTCGCAGGTATTCGTCATGGACGCGCAGAATGAATTCGGTTCGCGAGCGGGGCGGATCGGGAATGAAATCGAATCCTTCCGTGTACCAGCTGTGATTGGCATTTTCCGAGATCCGCAGGAATGGTTCGGCGAAGCTGCGCCAAGTGTCGGGGATTGTTCCCAGGTGACCGATGTAGGCTTTCTGGGCCTTCAAGAAAACCAGGCCGTCCAGCGGAAGCGCCTCTACTGCGGCCAAGTTCACCAGCGTGTGTCCCCGAATGCCCCAGGCGCCGAGGTTTTGGATCGCCACTAGCTCAATGCACAAGAGCGCCACGGTTTTCGTGATCATTGATGTCTTTATCAGAATTGATGTCTTCATCAGAATGCCAGCCGCAGGGCCATTTGCATCACGCGTGGATCGCCTGCCAGGGTGGTGATTTGGCCAGCGGCGCCATTGCTGAAGTCAGTGCTGGGTGGGCCGAACACCGGGGTGTTGAACAGATTAAACACCTCCCAGCGAAACTGGAGCCTGGTGTTTTCTCTAATAACGAAATCCTTCATCAGGGAAAAGTCGAAGACATTGACATGCGGGCCGCGCAGGCTGTTCCGGCCCGAGTCGCCAAACTGTCCAGGCTGTTGCAATTGGAAAGCGTTGGTGGCGTTCGGTGCCAGAGCATCGCACGCCGGATTCTGGGAAGCATAGAACCAGCAGTTCACATTACCGACGATCAGCGCTTTGCCAATTACGTTCGGCACGGCGGTATTCACCGGATCGCTAGCGCCATTGGGGTCCAGAGCAGTGGTGAGGGCGCTCCCCGACCACACGTTGAAGGGAAGGCCGCTGGAGAAAGTGTAAACGCCGGACGTTCTCCAGTTACCTAAGATTTGCGCAGCCAGACCGTGCGAGAACAGGCTATGGCCGTGTCCGGCGGGAAGCTCATAGATATAGCTGAAGACCACGCGCTGCGGGGTGTCGAAATCGCTGGGGCCGGTCCACTGGGGCCCGTAGCCGTTTTGAGCGTAGCCGGAGTTGTTGATCAGCTCTTCGGGAGCATCGTCGATACTGCGCGACCAGGTATACGCCAGTCGAAATTGCAGGCCCTTGCTGAAGCGCTTCGTTAATGACGCTTCCAGTCCGTTGTAATGTCCATTGGCGATGGCGTTGTTGTATTCAATGTAGCCGAAGTTCGGGTATGGGAGAACGCCATTGACCGGCATGTTCAGATCGGACAACTCTTGCAGGTGAGTGGAGTGTGTACCCACGTAGTTCAGTTCCGCGAGCAGGCTGCCCGTAAGTTCACGCTGGATGCCAAAGCTCCATTGCTGAATCATGGCATTGGGCATATTCGGATTCGCGGCGCGAAGATGGGTGGTCTGGAGATCCAGATCCGCAGGGTTCAGAAAGTTGGCTGGAAATCCGTCCTTCAGGAAGAATACCGGAGCGGTGGCGCCGGGAGCGACCGCGGGAGTATTGTTGACCAAGCCGGGAGGGTTGAGTGCGAGCTCATCTTCGCTGCCGACCCGTTCGAACAAGGTATAAAAAACGCCGTAGCCGGTGCGGATGACAGTCTTATTGTCCAGGCTGTAGGCGATTCCGACTCGCGGGCCCCAGTCGTGCCAGTCGGGCTTGATGAGTGCCCGGCTCCCTAAAGAAGCACCGGTCGCGTAGATGAGGCTGCCCGCGCCGGCCGGGTCGAAGTTAGCCTGCTGGTTCTTGCCTTCCAAGGCGTAAGGCGCAAAGTCCCACCGCAAGCCGAGATTCACCGTCAGTTTTCGCGTCACCTTCCAATCGTCCTGGGCATACAGACCGAACATGCGGAGTCGCTGGTCGACGTCGAAGACGTTAGTGAGCTGCGCGGCCTGTACATAACCCAGCAGCCCATCGGCGTAGGAGTTTCCGGTGTTATTGGCGCACTCGCCAGCGACGATCTGGCAAGTGAAGATATTGTCGAAATACAGCGAGCCCCGGGTGCCGGGTTCGTCCATGAAGATATTGCGCGTCAGGTGGATCTCCCCTCCGAATTTGAACGAATGAGCCCCCTTGAGGAGTGAGACGCTGTTGATAATTTGGAACTGCTGGGGCGTTTGGAATTTCGGCAGGAAGTCGGGTGAACCTATCAAGGAGCCTTCGGTGTCGAAGTATGTCTGCGAGATTCCGCCCGCGACCGCGGGGTTCTGCGGAACGCCCGGCACGTACTCGTCGACCTGATTCAATCCGAAGGGTTCTTGTTGGGCATAGGAATAGTTGCGCTCGTAGCCGAAGCGAAACTCGTTGGTCAGGCTCGGGGTGAAGATATGGGTATAGCCGAACACGCCACTGTGCGAGAGTAGCTTCTGGCGGCCCCAGGCCGACGTGGGAGTGCCGTCGGCAATGCCGGAGAAGTAACCGGGAATATTGCGAGAGCGATTCGAGTAGGAGTAGCGAAAGAAGATGAGGTCCTTCTGGGTGAGATTCCAGTCGACGCGCCCGTCATAGTTGTCGTCGTTGTCAAAGGACGGGGCATTGCGGGTGTAGTTGTTATATTCCCCCGGCAAATCGGGCAGCGGATACAAATTCATGATCTTCGTCATGTAGGGGTCGATCCGGGATGTTGGGATCGTGTTATTGGGGAACGGAGCACCCGTGGTCGGGTCGTAAATGGTGGGATAAGGAATGCCTAACGCTGCACTCATGGCCGGGCTGAAATTCCCGACGCGCTCGTTGGGCAACGGCACCGTTGTGGTACGGCTGATGGCCGTTTGAATGCGGGTTCCTTCATAGTCGAAAAACCAGAACAGCTTGTTCTTAATGATGTGACCGCCCAGGTTGCCGCCGAACTGGTTCTGTATGTTCTCAGGTTTGGTGAGTCCGTTTTCATTCGAAAAGAAATCGTTGGCGTCCAGGTCGCGATTCCGGAGATATTCGAACAGGAGGCCGTGCAGCGCGTTCGTGCCACCCTTGGTTATGACGGCCACTGCCGCGCCAGGCGCCCTGCCAAATTCAGCGGAATAGGGATTGGTGATGATGCGAAACTCCTGGATGGTATCCACCGACGGCCGCGCCGTTGAGTCGCTTAACTCCTGCACGTTTTCCGACATGCTGTTGTTGTCGATCCCGTCCAGGATGAAGTTGTTCTGGAGCGAATGGATGCCGTGCACGTTGAAATCCCCGGTTCTTCCTGCGCTGGTGGCGCCGCTCTGTGAGGTGTACGGGCTCATTTCCACGCCCGGAACCAGGCGTAACAGATCGTCCCAGTTGCGAAGATACAAAGGTGTGAGCTCGATGGTGGAGGTGTCGATGGTGGCGCCGATCATTGCATCGTCGGGCGAAAGGTTCGACGCAGAAGTCTCCACCGTTACCGCCTCCGTAGTTCCCGCGACGGCCAGCGCGAAATCCTGTCTGGTCTCACGAGCAGTCTCGACAATTACTCTTTGGACAGATTGCGCAAACCCAGAGCGATCGACGGTTATTTGGTATTCGCCAATGGGCAGACTTGGGAAACGATAATAACCTGCGTTATCGGTGACAGTCTGGCTGGTGACATTTGTCGACAGGTGCCGGACCTCAACATCCGCGCCGGGCACCACGGCTTGTGAATTGTCCGTGATCAAGCCGCTGAGACTGGAGCCACTACCTTGCGCGAAAACAGAGGACGGGGCGCCTAACATCGCCGCGAGCAATAACACGCCCGCTATTAGCCACCCTGCCTGTCGTGAACACACTTCGAGCGCCGCACGCCACTTCTTCATTGCCTTGGTTCCCCTTCCAATGCTGTTTCGAGTTTCGGATGCTGCTTGAAAAATCTAACAGGCGAGTGTGGCGGGGATATGACGACGATCCTACATTTGAATGTCGAGCGTTTTGCCTACGCGCCGTGGCCGGTTGTCTCCTTGACAGCCGGCGAGCATAAAGCACTAAGATCTAAGAGTCACAGGAGGAGGAACGGGCATGCCAGGTCGATCGTGCTTGTATCACGCAGCGGCAGTATTGATCCTAACGGCGATTCCAGCAGCGCTGCCGGCGCAGTGGTTGGGCTACCCGACTCCCTCAGTACCGCGCACCCCCGACGGCAAGCCGAACTTCTCCGCGCCCGCGCCGCGCACACCCGATGGGAAGCCCGATTTATCTGGAATGTGGGGATGGCAGACCATGGGTGAGCCCTGCGGATCGCGCTGCACCGACGTACAAATCGGTTGGGAGTTTCTGAACATCGCCCATACCCTAAAGGGAGGGTTGCCCTATCAGCCCTGGGCCGCGCAACTGGTGAAGAAACGGAAAGCGGACAACGCGAAAGACGATCCCAACGTCCGTTGTATGCCGCGAGGGGCTCTCAGAATTTGGACCGATGACTATTACAAGAGGATCTTCAACGTTCCGAATCGTTTGGAAATCCTGACCGAACGCAACATGCAGTATCGCCAAATCTTCACCGACGGGCGGCCGCTTCCGGTGGATCCGAACCCCACCTGGAACGGCTACTCCACGGCCAAATGGGAAGGCGACACCATGGTGATCCACAGTATCGGTTTCCGCGACGATCTGTGGTTGGACTCCGACGGGAACCCGCTTACCAACGAGGCCAAAATTACCGAAAAGCTCCGGCGCCCGAATTACGGAACTCTGGAAATCGAAATCACGGTGGACGATCCCAAGGCCTACACAGCGCCGTGGACGGTAAAGCTCACGCAGCCGCTGGCGTTGGATAGCGAGCTGCTGGATTATTACTGCCTGGAGAACGAGAAGGACTTTATCCACATGGTGGGGAAGTAAGCGCGCGGATTTTGCGTCCTCGCGCGGATTCCATCACGTATTCATTCGTGTGAGCATCCGCATGGGCATCGCGATCGTCTTTCTCGCGACTCTGCCCTTCTGCCTCGGCCAGCAGGCGCCGGCGATTCACGTGAACGTCCGTCTGGTCAACGTCGCGTTCACGGTGCGCGACACCACAGGCAAGCTTGTAACGAATCTGACGAAAGACGATTTCGAGGTTCTCGATGATGGCCAATCGCAGCCTATTTCCTTCTTTGGCCGTGGCGAGGATCTGCCGCTATCGCTTGGCCTCATCGTCGATGTCAGTGGCAGCCAGGAGCATTTTGTAAAGGCGCATGAGCATGACTTGGGCGTCTTCCTCAACCGCGTCCTGAGCCCGCGCGATCGCGCGTTTCTGATCTGTTTCGGAAATCACTTGCGGCTCGCCGCCGATTTCACCGCATCCGGCTCGGAATTGATCGATGGCCTTCGACAGCTTGAGAAGAGGGACGTCCCTGAGATTGGCCAGCTCGCCTATCGTTTTGGTGGCACGGCCTTTTACGACGCGCTGTACTACGCGACCACTTTGAAGCTCGCCAATATCGACCAGGGGCGCAGGGCGATCATTATTTTCAGCGACGGCGAAGACAACTCCAGCGCGCATAACATGCTGGATACAATCGAGGCCGCTCAACAGGAAGACGTCGTAGTCTTCGGGATTCGCTACACAGAGACGAGAAAAGGCGAATGGACGGCCCGGAATAAGTACGGAGCCTCCGTGATGGCACGCATCTCGCGCGAAACCGGAGGGTCCGATTTCGATGCGCATGCGGATGATCTCCGCGCTTCGTTCCTCGAGATCGCCGAACAAATGCGATCGTCCTATGAGCTGGCCTACCACGCCAATGGCGCCGCCGATGGCACTTTTCACAAACTGGTGATTCGCGCCAGGCAGCCTGGTTACACCGTTCGAGCCAAGTCCGGCTATCTTTCAAGAGACGGACTTTAACTTGTTTACTTAACGATGGCTTGCATCACCGCGTTCTCAAACTCCGGCCGCATTTCGCGGATGGGCGTTTGAATCATCATGACCGCCACTATTTCTTCCTTGGGGTCGACCCAGAAGTGAGTGCCGTAGGCGCCACTCCAGCCGAAACTGCCGTCTGAGATGCGATGATTTCCGACGATGGCGTCCTGCATCACGCGCACGCTGAGACCATAGCCTTCGCCCAGGGTGCGGCCGGGAAGCGTGTATGGGATGTGGACGGAGCTCATCAGCTTCACTGTTCGCGGACTCAACAGGCGCCGGCCGTTCAGCTCGCCGCCGTTCGCCAGCATCTGCGCGAAATGCGAATAATCGTCGACGGTGGAAATCAGGCCTCCCCCTCCGGCGAAGTAAACCTTGCTGGACATCGACAGCGAATTCTCGTTCCTCTTCAGGCCATCGGCGGTTTTTTGATAAACGGTTGCCAGGCGCGGCATCTGGGCGTCGCTGGGGTAATGGCTGGTGTCGGGCATGTCCAAGGGATCGAATATGCGCTGTTTGAGGAAGCGGTCGAGCGGCATACCCGAGGTTATTTCGACGATGCGGGCGAGTACATCGAAGCCATCGCTTGGGCTGTACATCCAGTGCGTGCCAGGCTGAAATTCGAGCGGCGTCGAACCCAGGCGCGGGATGTAATCGGCTAGCGTCTCAGTTGGCTTGCGTCGAATCTTGGCCCCTTCGCTTTGGCCCATGGGGCCGCTGGATAGGCCCGAAGTATGCGTCAGCAAATCCTTGATAGTGATCGCGCGCTCAGCTGGAACGGTGTAGAACTTCGGAGGATTGCCGGCTCCACGGCCTGGTTCCTGCAACACTGCAACCTTTATGTCCTTGAACTCGGGGATATATTTCGATACCGGATCTCCTAATTCAAGCTTGCCTTCTTCGAGCATCATCATGATGGCGGTGCCAATCACGGGCTTGGTCATGGAGGCCATGCGAAATAGCGAGTCGCGCTTCATGGGCTTCTTGGTCTCGACGTCCATGGTGCCCTGCGCTTCGAGATATGCGATCTGACCTTTGCGAGCGACGAACATCACCGCGCCAGTGATGTCACCGGCATCGATGTGGCGCTGAACCATGGCGTGAATCTGCCGGAGCCGTTCGCTCGAAAGCCCCACGTCTTCGGGCTTGGTGGATGGCAACGAGGCCGCCGTGAGTGAAAACGCGGCAAGCAGGATCAGGGAGATTGGGTTGAACCGGCGCATGACAGGCTCCTTGGGCTGAGATAGGTCCGATCATATCGCAACAGGGCGTCATACGCGCGATGGCTGCTGTGGCGCACCGGATATACACATACGCTACGCTGTACACATGCAACAAATGCAATCCGATCAAGCTAGTTTCCTGCTCCAGACTATTTTTCTACCGGGACTCAAGAACGAGCACCGCATCACCAAGAGCACTATCGAGGCGATTCCGTCAGATAAAGGCGACTACCGGCCGGACGAGATCTCGAAAAGCGCCATGGACTTGGCCTGGCACATCGTGGCCACGGAGATGCTCTTTATGGAAGCTGTGGCCGCGGGCGGGTTCGATTTCAGTCCCAGGCCGCGCCCGGACTCGATCAAAAATTCGGAAGATCTGGGACGCTGGTACACAGACAATTTCCAGGGGCGTTTCGAAAAGTTGACGACACTGTCGCCCGAACAACTGCTCAAGATCGTAGACTTCCGAGGCATGTTCCAGTTGCCCGCTGTGCTGTACCTAAACTTCGTGATGCAGCACTCGACTCATCATCGCGGGCAGTTGTCGATGTATCTGCGGCCGATGGGCGCGAAAGTGCCGGCGATCTATGGCGAGAGCTACGACTCCGCCCAGGCTCGCAAGGCCGCGAAAGTCTAGCGATTACGATTAATTGATCCGCGCGGCAGCCTTAGCGCGCGCCGGGTGGACGCTATTCAGCAGCTGCTCAAGCTGCCGCTCGGGGATCGCGAGCGAGATGGTGGTGATGTTGCCCGATGTGCTGGTCTGTAAGGTGTCGAGCAGCGTGGCTACTTGCCCAGCGGCCGGATTTTTCTGCCGGTTCAATTGGACCAATCCGGCGAAGAACTTCACAACGTCCACCAGCGCTTGCGCGTCTTTTTCCGATCGCGTAACAGCCTCGGCCGAAATAGTGACGGTGTCGCCAAAACGAATGCCGCCGCTCATCTGATTAATCGCCGCCAGCAAATTGCCCTGCATGGCGCCGCTCAAATTCGGATCGGGTATGCTGCCTGAAAAATTTGACATCGGGACCAGCGTAACGAACCAGAAATCCTTGCCGGAGCTGACTGCTCTGCGCCTTCGCGAGGACGGCGCCGTCCGCTGGGAGCATTGCTCTTCTTGCGGTCAATCGCGGCTTTGACGGAAGTGAGGTCGCCCACCAGCGCCGTGGAGTTGTCCAGGAATGCGAGTCCGGTATCCTCTTGCGCGTTCGCACTGGCCAGAGGTCACCACGTTGATGCCCTGGTAGGGCGCGATCACGCCGCCGTTGGCTTGTGCCGTACTGGTGATTTTCGGGATGTTGAATGCGCCGTGCGCGGCCACGATCCAGCGGTTGTCCGGCGTATTCTGCTTTCCAGTTGGAGGCGACCACGATTTCGGTGACGTCGCGGCGCGGGTCGAAGCCGGTTTCAGAAGTGAATTGCTCCAGTTTCGTGTCGTTCACCGAAAGATGCGAGAGCACGTATTGGCCGAAGAGCGAGCTTTTGGCCTGAATCCACCTGAAGTCCGGCGACCACCTTGGCATCCGGAATCACCAACTGGAGAAGGCTGGGATCGGCGGCGAATGCGCCTAACGGAAGCGCCAGGAGAATACGGCGAAGACGGCGGAAATTTGTCATGAGAAACCTCTCTGATGACACTACGAGCGTAACATGCGGGAAGTTCCCGGCCGCTTTCTCGTTCACACCGGAACCTGCTCGGTGATCTGGATGCCATAGGGATCCAGGCCGACGATCTTGCGGGGATGGTTGGTCAACAATCGAATGGTGTGGAGGCCGAGATCGGAGAGGATCTGGGCGCCTAAGCCGCTTTCGTGTTGCAGCTGCTTCTGGCCGTCCGGAGTGCCGTACGAACTGTGATTGCGAACGCCGGGGCCGGTCTGATGCAGGTAGACCAAAACGCCTGCGCCTTCCTCGGTGATGCGGTCGCAGCGAGCGGCGAATCAGGTCGTGGCACTCGCATTCGGTGGAACCGAAGACATCGCCATAGATGCAGTGCGAATGCATGCGGACCAGCACATCGGTCTTTCCCGAGATCTCGCCATGCACCAGCGCCAGGTGGCGCTCGGGCATGATGGTGCTGGCATAGATAACCGTCTTGAAGTCGCCGAATTCGGTGCGCAGGCAGCCTTCGGATTGACGGCGGATGAAGCGCTCGGTCTGCAGGCGATAGCGGATCAGGTCGGCCACCGAGATCATGCGCAGGCCATGCTGCTTCGAGAATTCGGCCAGCTGCGGGACGCGGGCCATCGATCCGTCGTCGTTCATGATCTCGCAGATCACGCCGCCTTGCCGCAGTCCCGCCAGGCGCGCCAGATCCACCGCAGCTTCGGTTTGGCCGGCGCGGACCAACACGCCGCCTTCGCGGGCTCGCAAGGGAAAGACATGGCCGGGACGCGCCAGGTCGCTCGGCTTGCTGGCCGGATCGATGGCGACCCGGATGGTGCGAGCGCGATCGGCCGCCGAAATTCCAGTGGTGACGCCTTCGGCAGCTTCTATGGATTCGCAAAACGCGGTGCCGAAACGCGAGGTGTTGCGCGACGACATGGGCGGCAGTTGCAGCGCGTCGCAGATTTCAGGGCTGAGCGAAAGGCAGATCAGGCCGCGGGCGTGACGCGCCATGAAGTTGATGATCTCGGGCGTGACCTTCTCGGCGGCCACCGTGAGATCGCCTTCGTTTTCGCGATCTTCATCGTCGACGATGACCAGCATCCGGCCGGCCCGAAAGTCTTCGATCGCTTCGGGGATGGAAGCAAAAGGCATGTGGTAAGTACCAGGATAGCAATGGGGCCGGCTAGCGCACTGGCGCGCGGCTCGGTTAGAAGCCCAGCTTCTGGTCCAGATCCGCGGTGATTGCCGGCAGCCGCTCGGGATTGCTCAGGACATTGCTGGATGCCGTAATTGGCGTAGCTGTCGTACAGCGCGTCGGCTGCCGAGAGCGCCAGGCTATAGGCGGATACCGCGTTCTGCTTGGTCAGGCTGGACCAATCCTGTCCGAGATTTTCGAGCCGGGGGATGGCGTGCGCGGCGGCGAGTTGCCGCAACTGGTCGCGGATGGCGGGCCGGAGCATGTCGCCCGAAAGTTTCTGTGCGAGCCCCTCCTGCAGCCATGCGGGCCAGGGCGTGGAGCCCGACGGAATGCTGGTGAGACAGGCGTGCACCAGCTCGTGCGCCAGCGCGCGCTGCATTTGCGGACCGACCTGCGGCTCCATCCGTCCATGCGATGTGAATGCGGCCGTCATATTGCCCGCCGCTCCATTCCGCCGCGCCGGTGCTGCGCAGATACGAGTCGCGGTTCTGCACAATGGCGACGATGCGTTCGGTGGAATTGCATCCGAGCTGAGCCGAGATGCGCGAGTAATCGTCGTCGAGCATTGCCAGGATCGCGCGCGCCGTGTCCACGGGCAGCGCTTCACCTTCGTAGCGCAGAGCAATGTGCGCGCCGTAGAGCTTTTCAGCCGCTTCGATCGGCGGCGGCTTCGCGCTTGGCGACCGTCGTACATCGCGTTCAGCGCCTGGTTGGGCGCCAGATCGAGCGACTGCTTCCAATAATCCAGAGCCGCGCGGAGTTGGTCCGAGCGATAGGCCGCAAGCCCCGCCAGCATCAGAACTTTGGGGTCGCGCGGATGGCGCGGGAGCGCCGCTCCAATTGTTCGAGCGCCTGGGCGGGCTGGCTATCATTCAGCAACTGAGCGGCGCGCACGAGGCCGGATCGGCGGTGTGCAGCATGTATTGATCGACGGGCTGCTGGGCGCGCTCGGGCATTTTCCGGCCGCCGCCGAAACACCCACGGACGCGGCTGCGGATCGATCCTCATCGTATCGGGCTAAGACCGGTGAGCGCCGACGCTGGGACATAGCCCAAAACATCTTTGCCGCCGACCGTGGCGGAGATTTTGATGCAGTCCGTGCCATCCGATACGCGGAAGCGTAGCTCGACGGGCGTGCCCGCGGGCAGGCTGGCGACGATTTGATCTTCGGCGCCACAACCGGAGCGCAGCGGAGTTTGATCGGTGCTCACGGCCATGGCGGCAAAAAAGAACAACACCGGGAGCGCCATGATAGCCCGATACTACGGGGCTAAACCGCGCAAAGTCGCTCCGGGAAAGCCCTTAGAATGTGCGGGTGGCAAGCAGGCAACATCGGTGATAAACCACTCTAGAACTGACTCCGATTCGAGGCGGTCAAAGCGTCAGTGCGGGGCTCCAGGGCCTATAACCCAACCAAGCTGGCGTACTTCTGATCCTGGGTCCAGGGCGGGCCCGATCAGCTTGCCGAGTGAACCGATGCGCTTGAGCGCTGACCGGGTCGAGGCTCCTTTCCCGTACACCGACGACGGGCAGGCGGCACTCCTTCGCCGCCCAAACCAGAACATCGCGAAACATTTCGCCCTCAGCGGTGTGGAGCAACGGATGCGATGCCAGAATCTTTTCGAGCGGCGGCAGGGCTTTGCCTGAGCCGACCACAACGCCGCAGCCGGCGACTTCATGGCCCTGCGATTGAAGCGCTTTGATTCTGGCCGAGATCACCTCAAGAGCCAGCGCGCGCGACGATTCGATGGCTCGCCGCACTAGGGCCTCTCCCTGAGCAAACGAGAGCTCGGCAGCGGCGTGATAGGGCTGCTTTGAGCCGGGCATCTCGGGATCGGCGATGATAATCCGCCGGCGTTCGAGAATTCGCGGCGCATCGATCGTCCCCGCGACCGCTACCAAGGCGGCCCAGCCGGAATGTGCCCGAAAGCCTAATGCCGCACGCATTGAACGCGAAGCCGACGATAGTCGACGGTCCAGATGCCATCACGATACAGGGTAGGGCGAAGATGGTCCACGAGTTGACGCACGATGTCATCGGCCCGTTCTGGAGAGAACTGGCGCAGATAGGTCTGCGGTGAACATGCGAAGCCAATTCGCCATGCCATCTTCACCTTCAAGCGGCGTTGGGCGATCGAAGAGGCTCGCATTGCGGACCTCGAAGCCATGGCGCTCCAAGATCGGCGCGTATTCACCGACGCTCGGGTAATACCAGGGAGACTGCTCATCGGCGCTGGGTCCGAGCACGGCGCGCAGAGCAGCTTGCACGGATGCGATGTTGCCCTTACCGCCGAACTCCGCGACAAAACGTCCACGAGGGCCCGAGCGCTTGGGCGATCGATTGGACGGCGCCTTCGGCGTCCTTCACCCAATGCAGGACGGCGTTCGAGAAGACCGCATCAAATGGTTCGGGAAAATGGAAGCTGGCCGCGTCACCCAAGACGAATTCAAGATCCGGATAATTCTTGCGGGCTTCGGCCAGCATCTCCGCCGACTTGTCCAGTCCGATAACGGTGGCGCCCGATCGGGCGATCTCCGCAGTGAGTTGGCCGGTGCCGCAGCCGAGGTCGAGAATGCGTTCGCCAGCGCTGCGGATTCAGCGACTCGAGCAAATTGGCGCCGAAGCGCCAGACGAAAGAATGTTGGTCTTGGTAGCGGGCTGCGTCCCAGGCGCTCACGCCCGCTTGCCGCGCGCTGCGCTTTCTTTGCGGGCTTGGGAGGAGGTTCGGGCTCGGGCGGAGGTTCGATCGGAGCTGTCCGGCTCGGTGGGGCGCCGGGCACAGCAGCGGCCAGGACTTCCTTGAACAGCTCAGCCTTCTTCAGATCTTTCTTGGATGGCGGTGCTTGTTCGTGCCGGAAGTCATGATCGTGATAACAAGTTCGGCAGCGGACTTTGGCGGGCTCGCGCTCACCAGGGAGACAATGGCGTGATTGGTTACGCGACGGCATTTGATGCAGTGGTCATCAATTATGTCCCCTAAGCGAAAATCCGACATAGCAAGTGAACGGTTACGGCTGAGTATATCAAAGTAGAAACGATAGCACTCCGACAACGGCCGCGCCGAGCATCACCCACAGAGAATCGACGCGTGTGATGGCGATGAGGATGAAGCTGGAGACCACGATGGCGAGCGACAGCGGGCCGGTGATGGCGTCGCGAGCCAACGGAGCCGCGGCGGACGCCATCAGACCCGCGCCGGCGAAGAGAACCGCTCGGGCGACCGCCCGGGCGCGCGGGTGTTCCGCGCGAGCTCCCAGGAAGCGCAGCATGGGGATGATGAGAAATGCGGGGGTGATCATGGCGAGCCAGCCCGCGCAAGCGCCCGGCGCTCCCGCGACCAGATATCCGATGCTGACGACGTAGATCCCATTCGGACCCGGTCCGATGCGGCCGGCGGCTACGGCGGTGTTGAGTTGGCGATCGGTGAGAACTTGGCGGCGCACCACGAAATCGTTGCGGACCATCGGGCAGCGAAGCGAGGCCGCTGAAGGAAGTCAGCGTGGCCTTGACCAGGAGCAGATATAGGACGACGAGGTTCATGATTCCACCCAGAAGAATCCCACGATGGCGGCCGCGCCGATCACCTGAAGCGGCGACAATTTCACGAGGTAGGCCAGAACGAACGCGCCGGTTGCGATGACGACTGGACGCAGCCATCGACCGCGCGAGCATTGCGTGCGGACCAGCAGCAGAGCCGCGCCGATCATGGTGCCGACGGCGGCGGCGACCAGGGCGTTCGCGATGGACTGGGCCAAAGGATATCGCGCGGTGAGATCGTAGGCGCGCGTCAGCCACACCACCAGCACCGAAGCCGGAATCGTGATGGCGAGCACGGCCGCGAGCGCGCCTGGGAGTCCGACGGAGATACCAGCCGGTGGCGGCGCAAAACGCGAGTACGTTGGTGCCGGGCGTGAGCCGCGCGAGTCCGAACGCGATGGCGAATTTTTCCGGGCTCAGCCAGTCCCGCCTGTAGAATTCGCGCTGCAGAATCGCGATGGTGGGGTCGCCTCCGCCGAATACGGTGACGCCGACGCGGGCGAACAGGCGGGTGACGGCGGGGAGCCGGGGTTGAGCCATCGGAGCTACTGTAGCAAGCGTCAGACGGATTTGCCGGTGAGGCCGAAGGCGGGCGCAGCCTGCAGGAGGCGCTTGTCGTTTGACCAGATCTCGGTAAAGCCCGCACCTTGAGCGGCCGCTAGATGGATTGCATCGCCCGCACGCAAGATACATGGAGTGGCGGAAGAGCTGCTATCGAGCGATGCCACTCGCAGCAGGAAGGATTCCGACATGGGCAAGAGCGACCAGACGCCACTTTGAAGGTCCATCGAGAAAAAAACCACGCGGCGCGATATGACTTGCGCAAGCGGCAACTTGAAACCTCGAATCTGCCGTTGAAGCACACATGCCAATTCCGCGAGATGCACCAAGAGGAGCAGAAAAGCCCGACGACCCATGAAGCTAGCTTCCGAACTGCTTCCGAATCGTCTTCTTTGAGATAACACTTCGCTACATACGCTGTATCGAAGTATAGTTTCAAGAGCGGTCTTCTTCGAGAATGCGGCCACTGTCTCCCGCTCGCTTCATCCTGGAAAGATGGCTTCACGATTAGGAAGTTCTACGGAGTCGGTAGCAGCTGTGCGAAAGGACGTAATTCGGCGACTGGAACGCCCGATTTCTCGACGATGTACGATTCCCCTTCGGCCACCGCCCGAACGATGGCGCTGGTCTGCAAGTGGAGTTCGCGAACCGTAGTGCGCTTCATGTGACACAGTGTGACACAATTAGTTTCCAAGTACAATAAGCGTTCAATTAGTCACGGGCGCCGCGGACCGCGGGGCGGGCGGCGGTGGAGCGGGCCGCGTCCATTCGCCGATCCATTCGAGAAACGTGTTGTACCACAGCACTGCGTTTTGCGGCTTCAGGATCCAGTGCCCTTCATCCGGAAACAGCAGCAGCTTGGATGGCACCTTCTGCGAGCTGCAGCGCGGTGAAGAGCTGCAAGCCTTGCGTGTACGGCACGCGGAAATCCTGCTCGCCATGGATCACCAGCGTCGGCGTGTGAAAATCCTTGACGAAATAACTGGGCGACCATTTGGCGTAAGTGTCGGGATTGTCCCAGGGCGCGCCATTGAACTCCCACAGCGGGAACCACAACTCCTCGGTCGCGCCGAATTCACTGCGCAAATCGTAGACGCCGGCGTGCGACACCAGCGCTTTGAAGCGCTGCGTGTGGCCGAGCATCCAGTCGATCATGTAGCCGCCATAGGAACCGCCGGCCGCAGCCATGCGATCCGGCGTCGGCGTAGGGCAGGGAAGCCACGTGGTCCACCACCGCCATGATGTCGTCGAAAGGTTTGCCGCCCCAATCGTCGCGGATGTCTTCGGTAAATTTCTGGCCATAGCCCGTGGACCCGCGCGGATTCGGCATCACGACCACATATCCGGCCGAAGCAAACACCTGCGCGTTCCAGCGATAGGTCCAGCTTTCGCCCCAATCGCCCTCGGGGCCGCCGTGGATCAAAAACAAAACCGGGTATTTCTGATTCGGCTGGAAGTCGGGCGGCTTCACGATAAAGCTCTGGATGCGCGTTTTGTCGGCCGCATCCACCCAGAAATCTTCCAGCGGCGTGAGAGTGTGTTGCGCAAGCAGCGCATCATTCAAGTGGGTGAGCGCGACGGGAGAGCCGCCGGTGGAACTGGCGCGATAAATCTCCGCCGGCGCCGAGCCGCTCTCGGCCGTGTAGATCATCGTTTTGCCGTCACGGGTCAGCTTCATGTCATCCAGCGTGCTGGCGCCGCTGACGACGACGCGCGTAGCGCCGCCCGTGACCGGAATCATCTCGATGGGCTGGAGTCCGCGATCGAGAACCGTAAAGAACAGAGCATTCGAATCGGGCGACCAGGTGAAGCTTTGGACCGGCCGATCCAGCGAATCGGTGAGTACGTTCACGTGTCCAGTGGCCCGCTCCAGCACCATCAGCCGCCAGCGGTCGCTCTCATAACCGGCGCGCGCCTGGCTGCGATAGGCGAGCCATCTGCCGTCGGGAGAATATTGCGGGCTGGAATCGGCTCCCGGATTGATGGTGATCTTCACGGATTCGCCGCCGCTGATGGGAACCACATACAGGTCCGAGTTGGTGCTGGTGGCGGGCACCGGATCGGCATTCATGGAGTAGCAGACGTTCCTTGGAGTCGGCCGAAATCGCGTAGTCGTCCGGGCCGCCCAGCGAAAACGGCGGAACATCGCGATCCCCGGGCGTAAGATCTTTCACGGGGCCGCCGTCCACATCCACCACCATCAGATGCGAGCGGCGCTTGGTTTGCCATTCGGTCCAATGGCGGTAGAGCAGCGTTGTGTAACTGCGCGCCTTCACCTTGCTGTTCTTCTCGGCATCCAAGCGGGCCTTGTTGCAGGCGTCGTCCGGACAATCCGGAAATACGTTGCTGGTGAACACCAGCTTCTTGCCATCCGGCGAAAACAACACGCCGCCCGCTTCGGTTGAGAGATTAGTGATCTGGCGCGCGTTGGACCCGTCGGCGTTCATGATCCATACCTGAGCGGAGCCGCCGCGATCGGAAATGAAGGCAATGCGCGAGGAATCGGGCGACCATTCGGGCCGCTCGTTATCGGTCCCCTGCATGGTGATTTGACGCGGCGATCCGCCGTTCGAAGCGACCGTGTAAATCTGCTTCGGCTTGGTGTTCTGCGCGATATCGACGGTTTGAACAGTGAAGGCGACGGTCTTGCCGTCGGGCGAGAGCTGCGGTTCCTGGATCCGCGCGATCTTGAGCAGCGCTTGAACGTCGAACGGTTGCTTCTGCGCCGCCAAGCTGGCCGCGAACAATAAAACAACACAGCAGGGACGCGCGAGCGGCATATGCTTCGATTGTATGCCAGGCGGCGGAGCGGATGCTATAGCGCGAGCTTGCCTTCGTATTGCATGTCGTTCAAGTGGAACTTTTCCTCCACTTTGATGCGGCGAATGTTGAGAATGAAATCCACTTCCTTGTCGGCGGCGTTGATTGGATTGGTGCGCGGGAACAGGAAGCGCACGCCGTCGATTCCGTCGGGCCCATCGATCTGGACATCCTGCGCGTAGATGGAGCTTTTACCCTTGGGCGCAAGTTGGGCGGAATCCAGCAGTTGGGAGCGCAGAGCGTCGTTGCTCCGATTCTGGCGCGGATTGTCGTCGTCGTTATTCGAGGTGCTATTCGAGTTCTGGTCGTCAGGATAAGAAGAGGAGCGACCGCGCGATTGAGGCAGCTGCAGGCCCAGCACTTCAACCACGTAATACTTTTCAGTGGCGGCCGTGGCGGCCTTCAGCTCATCCGCCTGCCCAACGCCCTGACGCATGAGAGCTTGTTGAACCGGCACGGCGCTGTCCCAGCGGATGGTGAGGTTCATTGGGCCGACCTGCGACCCGTCGCCATTCGATCCACCGCCGTTCGATCCACCTGGATAACTGCCGCCTCCGTTCGGATAACCGCCGCCTCCGCCGGGGTAACCACCGCCTGGATAACCGCCGCCCGGATAGCCGCCGCCTGGGAACCCAAAGCCCCCGCCACGGCGACCCATGCCCCGCTGCGGCATAGATTGTTCAGGCTGAACGGTCTTTGCCCGGGCCCACGGCGACTCACTCAACAATTTATTGATTTCCTCGCTGGTCCACTGGCTGGAGTCTTTCGTTTTCCAAAAGTCGGAGGCGAAAAGCACCAGGGCACATGCCGCGCCTGCTGCGCCGATTCGCACAATTCTCGTTAGATGCATTATTGTTCACCAGACATCTGGATCGCCAGACGCTGTGCATATGGCCCACGTTACGATAAACTCATTCTCAGTGCACTCAAACATTGTCAACTTTTGTAATCGAACGCTCGAAGTGAAACATTGAGGCGCGCATCCTTTTGCGTTAACCTGTTTCAGGTTGGATACGTCGTTAGCTTAATTCATCTCAACATGCAATCAAAACTTCTTCTTTTTTCCGCCCTGGGACTGGCGGCTTGTGGCTTTCTTACGGCTGCCGAACCCGATGCGGCCCAGATCCTGGCGACCGCTCCCTTGCGCTTTGAACCCGCGCCTGACGGTAACGCTGGGGGTAAATTCGTGGCGCGCGGCGCCCGCTATCACTTCGAAGTGACGCGCGATGAGGCTGCTTTGCGCGTCGACCATCGCGATCTTCGTCTGCACTTCGAAGGCGCCGACCAACGCTCGCAAATTTCCGGAACCCAGCTGCAGCAATCCACCACGAACCTGTATTTCGGGAAAGATCCAGCCAAGTGGCGCCGCGGCATCCCTAACTACGGCCGCGTGCAGGTACAAGGGCTTTATCCGGGCATCGACCTGGCCTACTACGGCAACCGGCGGCGATCTTGAATACGATCTAACCGTCAAGCCGGGCGCCAACCCGCGGCGGATTCGCTTGCGCTTGCAAGGCGGCGACGCACTCCTGAATCAACAAGGCGACCTGGTGGCCGAAGTGATTCAGAAGCGCCCCGTCGCGTACCAGGTCGCGGCGGACGGATCACGGCGATCGGTGGATAGCCGCTATCGCAAAAATGCCGACGGTTCCTATGGATTCGCTCTTGGTTCATATGATCACGCGCGCGATTTGGTGATCGATCCGCTCGTCGTCGCGCAGTACTTTTCGGGCACCTATCAGGTCATCGCCTACGGTATCGGCCATGATTCCAAGGGCCTGATTTACATCGGGGGCGATACCAGCACCACCGATCTCGCACTGGAAGGAAGTTCGTTGCAGACCGCTGAAGCCGGCGGGCTGGACTTGTTTTTCGCGGTGATCAATCCGGCCCTGTCACAAGGCAAGCAGATCATCTATACCACCTACATCGGTGGAACCAGCGACGAGGACTTCGGCGCGATGGTGGTCGGTCCGAACGGCGATGTTTATATGACCGGCACCACGTTCTCGACCGATTTCCCCGTGGCGAACGGCGCGCAGACCACCATAGGTGGTTCTAACGCCACCAGCAGCAATGCATTCGCCCTGTGGCTGACTTCCAAGCAGACGCTGGAGTATTCAACCTACCTTGGAGGCAGCGGAACGGACACCGGCAAAGCGATCGCGGTGGGTTCCAACGGCTCGATCTGGATCGCGGGCGATACGCAGTCTACCGATTTTCCGAATACGGGCGGTTTCCAGGATTCGCTGATCGGCACGCAAAACATGTTCGTAGCTGGTTTCGACCCGAAGAACACCGGCGCTGCAACCGAAATCTATTCCATCTATATCGGCGGCACGCACTGGGATGAGGCCTACGGAGTGGCGGTGGCGCCGGATGGAACCATTTGGTTGGCAGGCGCCACGTATTCACCAGACATCTGGATCGAGGGCAGTCCCCTATCAACGCACATACGCCGGCGATGGCGATGCTTACGTCGCTCACATTCATCCTGGCTTGGGCGCTAAAGCGCTGCTCTACGCAAGTTTCCTCGGTGGCAACGGCATTGACGAGGCCACCAGCATGGTACTCGATCCGTCGGGACGCGTGATTCTGAGCGGGTATACGCTCTCGTCGAATTTTCCGGTGACCAGTGACGCCTTCCAGACCAAATACGGAGGGAATACGGACGCCTTCGTCGCCATTTTGGACACATCAAAATCGCCGGCATCATCCCAGTTGGTTTACTCCACGTATTTCGGCGGCGACGGCGCAGACTCGGCCTTCGATCTAAAGGAAGACAGCGATGGCGTGCTGTACGTTGTGGGCTATACCGAATCGGGCGGTCTCCCGGGCACCTCGAACGCGTTGCAACCGAACTACGACGGCAACCTGGACGCCTTCGGGCTGAAGCTGGATCCTTCCAAAGCGGGCGCGGCTGGGATCGATTACTTCACGTATCTCGGGAGCGACGGCGTGCAGGTCGGCTACGGAGTGGATGTCGATGCGAAGGGGAATATGTACGTGGTCGGATCGACGACCACTGGACTCTTAGGCGAGTTCGGAGGTCCGGAGCGTGGCTCGGTGGATGGCACCGTCAACGCGTTTGTAATCGGGTTCAGCACCGTTTCGCCGTCGAGCAGCGCCACTGACAGTGCTTCTCACGAGCATCGACGCAGCCCGCACGCGCCGGTGTCGCCGCACCGCTAGAGACGCCGGTGGTACGTAACCGTAAGATCAACGCAGCGACAAGCTAATCGCAAAATTTACGTAGACCGGCGAGAACCTGGTTCGTTAACTTTCGGCGCGTCGTGGGGATGACCGGGTTCTCGTGGCGCGCCGATTGTTTAGGCCCGTTTCCCAGAGCAGGCCGACTTGGAATATAGTATCTCCCAGGAGGTTTTCATATGCGTAATGCAGCCCTTATCCTGGCGTGGTCAACTTTGGTCGTTCTTACCATTCCGATGGTTGGACAAGATGATCGGCCGAATCTGTCCGGCACCTGGCAGTTCGACAGCTCCAAGAGCCAACTTCATGCCGTCGCAGCCGTCGGCGCAACTTGGGTGATCGCCGAGGACGATAGTTCCATTCAAATCACCGAAAGCGAATCCGGGGCCAACAAGAAGATCGAGCTCAAGTGCATCGACCGACGGAAAGGAATGCAAAATCAGCGGCGGTAAAGTGAAAGCATCCTTTTGGTTCAACGGGCCGATGCTGGTGGAGATGGAGAGCCGGGGCGAGCATGTAACCCGCTACAGAATGAAGCTGAGCGAAGATGGCAAGACTCTGACCGTGAGTACTACGTCCATCGTCCCGCAATCCAGCCAGGACGACGTGCTGGTGTTCCAGAAGCAGGCCTAGTTTTTCGGCGCGCTTGCAGCAGCCGGGGCATTCGCCAACCGTTCGATTCCGACCCGCGCGATGCGGTTGTGATCCATCCCTAAAATGGTGAACTTGCGCCGGCCGTATTCCAGCGCTTCACCAGGCTTGGGAATGTAGCCGAGTTGAAAGAGTAGAAATCCGGCCAGGGTTTCAAAGCCCGCGTCGCCGGGTAGTTCCAAACCGTATTGCGTGTCGAGATCGCGGATCGTGATGGCGCCGTCCACCTCGATCAGCGGCGCTTCAGCCGCCGGACGGGGTCGCTTCACGTCGTGCTCGTCGCCGATCTCGCCGAAAATCTGTTCCAGCGCGTCTTCCAGCGTCACTAACCCAACGATGGTGCCGAATTCGTCCACTACGATGGCCATATGCGTGTGCGTGGTTCGGAATTCGTCGATCAAGTCGTTCAACGGCTTTCGTTTCCGGCACCACCAGCGGCTTGCGTAACACGCGCGAAAGATGGAACGGACGCAGCGCGCGCTTTTTCGCGTTCGCGAAGCGGCGCTCTTCCCAGATTCGCATCATGTCTTTGTAGTGCACGTAGCCGATAATATGTTCGGGAACACCGTCATAGACCGGCAGCCGCGAGTATTCGTTTTCGCGCATTCGGCTCAGCACCTGGTCGAGGCTGGCGTCCACGGAAACAGAAACGATGGCGTTGCGCGGCACCATGATTTCACGCGCGTAGTAGTTGGGCAGCTCGAGCAGCGCCTGGATGGCGTCCTCTTCAAAGCGATGCAGATGCCCTTCCGTGCGGCTGGAGCTGATGATGAACTTCAATTCCTCGGCCGAGTGTCCACCGCCGCCATGGCCTCCCCGCAGGCCGATCCATCGGGAAATGGCCTCGGCCGATGCTTCCGCGAAAAATGTGAACGGCGCAAACACGCGGGAGAAAACCAAGAGCGCGGGCGCCACCAGGACCGCCATACGATCGGCCTTTTCCAGGGCGAGATTCTTGGGCACCACTTCTCCAAAAACGATGTGCGCATAGCTGATCAGCAGAAAGGCCAGGGCGAAACTTAGGCCGTGCCACCAGGTTGCAAAGCGGGGGAGCACCAGCGGATGAAACGCCGCATCCAGCAATTGGTAGACGCTGTTTTCGCCGGCCCATCCGAGGCCCAAGCTGGCAAGCGTCACCCCTGCCTGCGTCATGGAAAGCAGGCGCGACGGATTTGCAAGCAGCGAGAGGGCCGCTTGCGCGCCCACGTGTCCCTCTTCGGCCAGCGCGCGTAATCGGCTCTTGCGTACCGACACCAACGCGACCTCGGCGGTGGCAAAGAAGCCGTTGAGCAGCAGCACCACGGCCAGGATCACGAACCGATAGGACATGCTAGGAAACGAAGTTGCAACGGGGGTACGCTAGAATCGTCCAAGTGCGTCCCCTCGGCATGGACTTGGGAAAAGCCCTGAAGTTCATCAACTTGAGCATAGCGGTTTTGCTCGTTCTCGGTCTCGTCGCGGCGTATTGGTTTGCCTATCGTCCCTTGCCGAAAACTTCCGGAGAGATCGCCGCTCCGATCTCCGCGCGGGCGTCCGTGGAGCGCGACGCGCTCGGCGTTCCGCACATTTCCGCCGCTCAGTGGGAAGACGCGATCTTCCTGCAAGGCTACGTCACTGCGCAGGATCGCTTATGGCAAATGGACGCGCTCCGGCGGCTGGCGGCGGGTGAATTATCCGAAGTTTTAGGGGCACCCGGCGCTGGAATTAGATCGGGAAGCGCGGCGCCTCCGTTTGCGCCGGATAGCGGAACAGCATGCTCGTGCTTTGTCTGCCGGGGATCGAGCCGTGATCGCGGCCTACGCTCGTGGAGTGAACTACTTCATCGAAACGCATCGCGGAGCGCTTCCGCTGGAGTTCACTCTGCTCCGCTACGATCCCAGGCCGTGGACCATTGCGGACAGCATCCTGTGCGGACTCCAGATGTACCGCGAGCTGACCAACACCTGGCGCGATGAGCTGCGAAAGGCGACCATGCTGTCCAGCGGCGATTCGGCCAAGGTGAGTCTGCTGTTTCCGGCGCGCGCCGGCACGCGAGTTCCAACCGGGCTCGAATGCCTGGGTGATCGCGGGCAAGCTGACCGCCAGTGGTAAGCCGATTCTCGCGAACGATCCGCACCTGGATTGGTCGCTGCCCGCCGCCTGGTATCAGGTGCATCTCAAGGCGCCGGGCCTGAACGTCGCTGGAGTTTCGCTGCCTGGCCTCCCGGCGGTGATTATCGGCCATAACGCCCGCATCGCTTGGGGCGTGACGAACCTTGGCTTCGACGTGCAAGATCTATATGGCGAGAAAATCGATCCGCAAACCGGCCGGTATATCTTTCGCGGCCAGGTGGAGCAGGCGCACTCGGAATCGGAGTGGATTTTGGTGAAGAATGCGCGGCCCGTGGAATTCCGGCAGTGGGTGACGCGGCACGGTCCGGTGGCGGTGTCGGAAAACGGCCGTTACTTCGCGCTGCGCTGGGCCGCGGCCGAGTCCGATGGATTCGCGTTTCCGTTTCTGGATCTAAACCGCGCGAACAATTGGACCGAGTTTACCGCTGTCCTTGCGCGCTATCCCGGCCCTGGGCAAAACTTCGTATATGCCGACGTGGACGGCAACATCGGCTATCAAGCGGCAGGTCAGCTTCCCATCCGCAAGAATTATAACGGTGACCTTCCAGTCGACGGCAGTTCGGGCGATTTCGAGTGGGAAGGCTTCATTCCTTTCGACCAGCTACCGGTGTTTTACAATCCGCCGCGCGGCTGGATCGTGACCGCGAACCAAAACCCGTTCCCGGAAAATTATCCGTACCGGGTCAATGGCGAGTTCGGCCCGCCGTATCGTTCCATGGAAATTCGCGACACGACTCACGTCGCGCACGGGTTGGAAGCCGCCTGACATGCTGGCCGTGCAGAAGGACGTGTATTCTTCGTTTGCGAACCATTTGGCGCACGAGATCGTAAGCGCTTACGATCACGCCAAGCCGGCCAAACCGGAGCTGCGGGAGGCCGTGGCGCTGCTGCGATCGTGGAACGGGCAGATGGAGAAGCAGACACCAGCGCCGCTTTTGGTCACTCTCGCGTACGAGCAACTGCGGACGAGGGCCGTGAAGGCCGCTTGGTCCGGATCCAGCGATGTTTATCACTCGATCATGGCGCCGGCCGCGATCCAGAATATCGTTGATTCGCGTGGCCGGATGTTTTTTGGCGATACCAATCAAGCGCTGCTGGATGCGCTGGCGGCGGGCATCGAAGAAGGCAGACGCACGCAAGGCAGCAATGTGGCGCGCTGGGATTACGGCCGCTACAACCTGCTCACCATAAAACATCCCGTGGGAAGCCAATTACCGTTGATCGGGACGTATTTTAATGTCGGGCCGGTGGAGATGAGCGGATCGTCGACAAGCATCAAACAGACTTCCGCGGCGCTCGGACCATCCATGCGTTTTGTCGCCGACCTGGCGCACTGGGACGGGTCATTCAATAACGTGGATATCGGGCAGTCCGGACAAATCCTATCGCGGCATTACAAGGACCAATGGGACGCGTATTATGTGGGGCGTAGTTTCCCGATGCAGTTCGACAAGGTGGAGGCAAAGGACACGCTGGTTGTGGTGCCAAAGTAATCCTGCAGCCACAGATCAACACGGATGCACACAGATCGGTGTTCATCTGCGTTCATCTGTGGCTGGTTACGCGACGGTGGGTTCGGGCAGCGCTTGCTTGGCGCGCTGCCTGTGCCGCTGGATCTTCTCGAGCACCGCGGCCATGTAAGTGTAGAACACCGGCGTCAGATAGAGCGTCACCAATTGTGAGAACAGCAGGCCGCCGACCACGACCAGGCCGAGCGGTTGCCGAGCTTCGCCGCCCGCGCCATAGCCCAATGCGATGGGAACCGCGCCCAGCAGCGCCGCCATGGTGGTCATCATGATGGGCCGGAAACGGATCAAGCAGCCCTCATAGATCGCCTTGGTTGGCGTGAAACCCTGGTTGCGTTCGGCGTCAAGCGCGAAGTCGATCTGCATGATCGCGTTCTTTTCCACGATCCCGATGAGCATGATCAAGCCGACGAAGGCGTAGATGTTCAAGTCCATGTGGAACAGGTAGAGAGTGAGCAGCGCTCCGAAGCCGGCCGATGGCAGTCCGGAGAGAATCGTCAGCGGATGGATGTAGCTCTCGTAGAGAATTCCGAGCACGATATAAACCACCAAAATCGCGACGATCAGCAGGACCCACAAATTTCCGAGGGAGCTTTCGAAGGCTTTGGCCGCGCCTTGAAAGTCTGTCGTGATCCCGGATGGCAAGGTTTGCTCGGAGAGAGCCTGTACCTTCGCGACCACATCGCCCAGAGCCGCGCCAGGCTTCAGGTTGAAGGAAACCGTGACCGCGTTCAACTGCCCATAATGATTGATGGTCTGCGGCCCGGTATCCTGCTTCAGCTGGGCCAGCGTGTCGAGCGGAATCAATGGGCCGTTCGAAGATTTGAAATACAGCAATGAGAGCGCGTGCGGGTCGGCCTGGTATTGCGGCTTGAGTTCAAGCAGAACCTTGTATTCGTTGATGGCAGCGTAGATGGTGGAGACCCAGCGCGGTCCGTAGGCGTCGTAGAACGCGTTCTCAATCGCGTCCGCGTTCACTTGCAGTGCAGCGGCTTTATCGCGATCGATGTTCACGTTCACCTGCGGCGCAACCACCGCCAGGTCGCTGGTGACATCCTCCACTTCGGGCAGCTTTCTGATCTCCTGCTCTAGCAGCGTGGCGCCTTTGTATAGCTCTGCTTTGTCGGGCGACTGCATCGAAAATTGATACAAACTCTTCGTTACCTGGCCGCCAATGCGGATTGTGGGCGGGTTCTGCACGTAGACGCGCATCCCAGGAAAAGTGGAGAGATTTGGCCGCAGATCGGCGATGATCGCGTTCACCAGCTTCTTGCGTTGCGCGCGCGGCTTCAGATGCACGACGAGTTCGCCATAGTTGGGACCGCCCAACGTCGACGCGGATGTGCCGCCCACTGTGGACATCAAGGCTTGAACGTCGGGGTTGGCGCGGAAGACCTCGGCGACGCGCTTTTGATAATCCACCATCTGGTAATACGAGGTGCCTTGCGCGGCCTCCGTAACGGCGTAGATCTGATCGGTGTCCTGATCCGGGATGAAGCCCTTGGGGATCTTGACGAACATGATCACGGTCCCGGCCAGCACGGCAAGCGAAGCCATCATCGTGACGGCGCGATGGCGCAAAACGGTTTGCAGCGTGCTGTCGTAGACGCGCAGCAAAGCCTCAAAGAACCGTTCGGTGATGCGATAGAACCAGGATCGCTTCTGCTCCTCGGGCGATCGCAGGAAGCGCGAGCACAACATTGGCGTCAGCGTCACGGATACGATGCCTGAAATCAAAATCGCGACGCAAATGGTGACCGCGAATTCACGGAACAGCCGGCCGAGGATTCCGCCCAGAAACAACACGGGGATGAAGACCGCCGCGAGTGACAGCGTCATCGAAACGATGGTGAAGCCGATCTCTTTCGATCCCGTCAACGCGGCGTACCAGCGGCTTCTCGCCCATTTCCATGTGACGGAAAATGTTTTCAAGCATCACGATGGCGTCGTCCACCACGAAGCCGATGGAAAGGATCAGCGCCATCATGGATAGGTTGTCCAGGCTGTAATGCAGCAGATACATGATGGCGAACGTTCCGATGATGGAGAAGGGCAGCGCGAGGCTCGGAATCACGGTGGCCGAGACGTTGCGCAGGAACAGGAAGATCACCATCACCACCAGCGCAAGCGTCAGGAACATGGTGGACAGCACGTCCTTATACGACTCGCGAATGGTGTCGGAGCGGTCGTACAGAATGTCCATTTTCACCGAGGCCGGAATCTCGGAGCGGAAGGTCGGCAGCAGGTTCTTCACCGCGTCGGTAACCGCGATGGTGTTGGTGCCTGGTTGCCGCTGAACGCCCAGGACGATGGCGCGCTGGCTGCCTTGTTTGGTGTAGAACCAGGACGCCGTTTTGTCGTCTTCCACGCTATCGATGACGTTGCCGAGTTGCTCCAGCCGCACCGGCGACCCGTTGCGATACGCGACAATCAGCGGGCGGTACTGCGCCGCGCTCATCAATTGCCCGGTGGCCTGCAAGGTAAAGGCCCGCTGCGGTCCGATGATGCTTCCAGTAGGCAGGTTGACGTTCCAGCCCGATAGCGCCGTCTGAACTTCATTGATGCCGATCTGGCGCGAAGCCAGTAAGTGCGGATCCACCTGCGCGTGCACCGCGTATTTCTGCGCGCCCAAAACCTGCACCTGCGCGACGCCCGAGACCATCGAGATGCGCTGCGCGATGCGCGTCTCGGCGTATTCGTCGAGCGTCCATAGCGGCAAGGTTTGCGAGGTGATGGCGAGATATAGAATCGGCTGATCGGCGGGATTCACTTTAGTGAACGTGGGAGGCGTGGGCATGCCCGTAGGCAGCAGGCGCGCGGCCTGCGTGATGGCGGATTGCACATCCACCGCCGCGCCATCCAGGCTCTTGTTCAGGACGAATTCGAGCGTCACCTGCGTCGAGCCGAGCGAGTTGGTGGACGTCATCGAATCCAAGCCCGAGATATTCGAGAATTGGTTCTCGAGCGGCGTGGCCACCGCCGACGCCATGGTATCCGGACTGGCGCCGGGCAAGCTCGCGGTGACCAGCAGGGTGGGGAAGTCGACGTTGGGAAGATCGCTGACGGGGAGCGAGCGGTAGGCCACCAATCCGAACAGCGCGATGGCCGCCATCATCAAGCTGGTGGCGATGGGTCGGCGTATGAATGTTTCTGAGAAGTTCATCTAACTAGTCAGCCCCAACATGCCCCTGCGCAGGTTCGAGAGCCGGAAACTTGGCCGTCTTGCGCTTGCGGCGCCGTCCCCAATCCAGCACCGCAGCCATGTACGTATAAACCACCGGTGTCAGATAAAGAGTGATCAATTGCGAAAAGAGCAGGCCACCGACCACGGCCAAGCCCAAAGGACGCCGGGATTCGCCGCCCGCGCCATAACCCAGCGCGACGGGAACCGCGCCCAGCAGCGCCGCCATGGTGGTCATCATAATGGGCCGGAACCGAATCAGGCAGCCTTCGTAGATCGCCTCGAGCGGCGTCTTGCCTTCCTTGCGCTCGGCTTCCAGCGCGAAATCGATCTGCATAATCGCGTTCTTCTTCACGATGCCGATCAGCATCATCAATCCGACAAAAGAGTAGAGGTTGAGATCGACGTGGAAAATCATCAGCGTCAGCAGCGCGCCGACGCCTGCCGAGGGGAGTCCGGAAAGAATCGTGAGCGGATGAATGTAGCTTTCATACAGAACGCCCAGGACGATGTAGACCACCAGCACCGCGATGACCAGGAGCAGCGTCAAATTCTTCAGCGAAGCTTGGAACGCCTGCGCCGTGCCTTCGAAACTTGCGGTCATGGTGGCCGGCAGCACGCGCCGCGCGGTATCTTGCACCATGTTGACGGCGTCGCCCAACGCCACGCCGGGCTTCGCGTTAAACGAAACCGTGACGGACGGGAACTGGCCGGAGTGATTGATGCTTTGCGCGCTCGCGGCCTCTTTCATCGAAGCGAAATTGCTGAGAGGCACCAGTTGGCCACCCGATGACTTGAAGTAAATCTTCGAGAGATAGTCCGAGAACTCCTGGTATTTCGGCTGAATCTCCATCAGCACCTTGTATTGATTGGTGGGAGCGTAGATGGTGGACGACCAGCGCGGTCCAAACGCGCTGTACAGATCGGATTCAATCCCATTTGCGTCCAGGCCGAGCGCGGCCGCGCGATCGCGGTCGATGTTCAGATTCATTTGCGGATTCTTCACCTGCAAATCCGTGGTTACGTCGATCAAACCCGGCAGCTTTGCGATCTCGGTCTGCAGCCGCTGCGCTTGTTTGTAGAGTTCCTCGGTATCAGGACCTTGCAGCGTGAAATCGTAAGCGGACTTGGTCTGATGGCCTCCGAATCGCAGGCTCGGCGGAGCCACCAGAAACACGCTTGACACCCGGAAATATCGATAGCTTGGGACGCATCTCGGCGATGACCTGGGTCAGCGACAGCGCCCGCATTTTGCGCGGCTTCAACGTCGTCCAGAAGCGGGGCGTATTGGTGGTGTCGGCCTGCGACATGAACGAGTCGATATTCGGATCGGCGCGCATGATGGCGGCCACTCGTTGCACATAGTCCACCATCTTGTAATACGAGGTGCCTTGCGCGGCCTCCAGCGTGACCATCATGGAATCGTTGTCTTCGTCCGGGATGAAGCCCTTCGAGACCGCGCCGAACAGATAAATGGTCGCGCCAATCAGGATGAAGAAGACCGCCGCCATCGCGTAGTGATGTTTCAGCACCACGCGCAGACTGCGCTTGTAGCCGTTCAGCATGCCGTTGAACAAGCGCTCCATGCCGCGGTTGAACCAGGACTGCCGCTGCTGGCGCGGATCCTTCAAGAATCGGCTGCACAGCATGGGCGTCAGCGTGATGGAGACCAGGCCCGAGATGAAAATCGCGGTGCAGAGGGTGACTGCGAATTCTTTGAACAGCCGCCCGATAATTCCACCCAGGAACAGCACCGGAATGAACACCGCGCCCAGCGAAATGGTCATGGAAACGATGGTGAATCCGATTTCCTTCGATCCCTTCAGCGCGGCTTCAAACGCCGTCTCGCCCTTTTCCATGTGCCGGACGATGTTTTCCAGCATCACGATGGCGTCGTCCACCACGAAGCCGATGCACAGGATCAGCGCCATCATCGAGATGTTGTCCAGGCTGTAGTTGAGCAGGTACATCACGGCGAAGGTGCCCAGGATGGAGAAGGGCAGCGCCATGCTGGGGATCAGCGTGGCCGAGACGTTCCGCAGGAACAGGAAGATCACCGCGATCACCAGGCCCAGCGTGATCGCCATGGTGAACTGGATATCGTGAAACGCCGTTCGGATGTTGCCGGAGCGGTCGCCGCGCACCGTCAGAGTCACCGACGGCGGCAGATGGGCTTGCAGCGATGGCAGCACGCGCTTGATCTCGTCGCATATTTCGATGGTGTTGCTGCCGGCCTGGCGCATGACGCCCAGTTGGACCGCGCGTTCCACGCTGGTGTGATGTGTTCGCCCAAGAGGCGTTCTTGTCGTTCTCGATGCTGTCGATCACGTTGGCGACTTCTTCCAATCGCACCGGCGCGCCATTGCGCCACGCCACCACCAACGGCCGATAGTCCTCGGCGTGCATGAGCTGGCCGTTGGCTTGGATGTTGTAGGCGGTGTGCGATCCGTACAGCGTGCCCACCGGCGTGTTGACGTTCCAGCCATTGAGCGCCGTGTCGATTTCGTTCAGCCCCAGGTGCTTGGCGTTGAGCTTGTCGGGATCCACCTGCACGCGAACTGCGTACTTCGCGCTGCCCCACACCTGCACCTGCGCGACGCCGGAGACCATCGACAGGCGCTGAGCCACCAACGTCTCGGCGTATTCGTCGATCGCCCAAAGCGGCAGCGTGGCGCTGGTGAGCGCCATGATACATGATGGGCTGGTCCGCCGGATTGGCCTTCTTGAACGATGGCGGGGCGGGCAATCCCGGGGGCAGCAGCGGCGTGGCTTCGGAAATTGCGGTTTGCACGTCCACGGCGGCGCCGTCGATCTCGCGGTCCAGATCGAACGTCAGGCTGATTTGCGTATTGCCGGTGGAACTGGTGGAGGTCATCGAATCCAGGCCGGCGATGGAGGTGAATTGCCGTTCCAGCGGCGTCGCCACGGCCGATGCCATGGTGGTCGGGATCCGCTCCGGGCAGGCTGGCATTTACTTGAATGGTGGGAAAGTCGACGCTCGGAAGATCGCTCACCGGCCAGGCCGCGATAGGCCACCACGCCAAACAGCGCGATGCCGGCCATCAGCAAACTGGTGGCGATGGGGCGGCGGATGAAGATTTCCGATACGTTCAAGGCCGTGGCTCCTTAGCTGGTTTTGGCGGGCGGCAGTGCCGCGATGCCGGGCCTCGCGCCCGTCCTGCACTTGAACATGGCTGCCCGGCGTCAGCCGAAGCTGGCCTTCGGTGACCACCGTCTCGCCCGGCTGCAGGCCGCGGTCAATCACCAGTTCCTGATCCACGCGCGTTCCGGTAACCACCGGACGCATCTCCACGGTTTGATCCTGCTTGACGACATACACAAACTGGCCGTCTTGACCGGTCTGCACGGCCTGATTGGGAACCACAGTGGCGTGCGGCCGCGTCGTAAGCCCCAGCGTCACGCGCACAAACTCGCCGGGCCAAAGCTTGTTGTCGGCGTTTGGAAACGTGCCCTTCAGCTTGATGGTTCCGGTGGTGGCATCCACGGAATTGTCGATGAAGGTCAGCACGCCGATCTCCTGGGTGCTGGAATCGGCCTGTGGCGCGGCGTGCACCGGCAGGTTGCCTTGCCCCATGTAGCGCTTGATGTCTCCCAGTTGGGCTTCCGGGAACCGAAAACGTCACGTAAATCGGCTGCACCTCGGTGATGGTCATCAGGTCCGTCGTATTGGCGGCGACCACGTTGCCTTGTTTCACCGCGATGCTGCCGGTCCGGCCGTTGATGGGCGACTGGATGGTGGTGTAGCTCAACTGGACCTGGACGTTTTCGACGGCGGCTTTGTCGGCCACGATCTGCGCGCGGGCGCTTTCGATGGCGGCTTTGTCGGCCAGCACGGTTTGCGAGAGAGCGTCGGCGCTGGAACGCATCTGGTCGGCTTGCTCGCGCGAGACCACGCCCTGATCGAACAATCCGCGATAACGAGTGGCCTGGTCCTGTGCGTACTTCTCGTTGGCGATGTCACGCGCCAGGTTGGCCTGCGCCTGGCTGAGCGCTGCTGTATCGCGCGCCAGATTGGCTTGCGCCTGGCTGAGCTGCGCTTCATAGGGCCGCGCGTCGATGGTGAACAGCAGGTCGCCCTTCTTCACCGAGTCGCCTTCATGGAACGAGACTTTGGTCAGTTCGCCGCCCACCTGCGCCTTCACGCTGATGGTGGAGTAGGCTTCCACATTGCCGATGACATCGACGTTGATCGGGACATCCCTTTGCGACACCATCGCGACCACCACCGGCACCGGGCCGCCGGCCCTCGGCCACGTCCGCGCCCGCCGGCCTTCGCGCTCGACATTGCGACCACCGGAGCCGGCTCAGGGCCAGAGAAGAGGCGACAGTCAGGACGGCGACAGTCGAGCTTTCGGAAGGCTCGCCTGTTCGGGCTGAGTGTCTTCAATGGAGCTTGCCGATCTGATGGGAGCGGCCGACGCCTGCATACAAGATTGATACATTAGGGCGTCCGCCGAGCGGACCGAAAGAGTTACGGGCTAGGTACTCGGCGAAGCATGTAACTGCCAAGGACCGGGGCTGAATAGAGGCCTGCGGGTACGAGTTACTCCGTCCGGCGCTTTGGTGTCGATCAGCCGCTGGATGCCCGCCAGGAACTCTTCCACTTTCTGCGCCCCCTGATCGGCGTGCTTGCGATTGCGCACCGAAACGGTGCCGTCCTGCGCTTCGCGATCGCCCACCACCAGCATGTAGGGGATCTTCTGCAACTGCGCTTCGCGGATCTTGAGGTTCACTTTTTCCTTGCGATCGTCCAGTTCCACGCGCAAACCCGCGGCTTTCAACTGATCGACCACCTTCTGCGCATACTCCGCGTGGCGATCGGTGATCGGCAGCACCACCGCTTGCACCGGCGCGAGCCACACCGGAAACGCGCCCGCGTAATGCTCGATCAGAATGCCGAAGAAGCGCTCGATGGAGCCATACAGCGCGCGATGCACCATCAACGGCTGATGCTTCTTGCCGTCGTCGGCAACGTATTCGAGTTCGAAGCGCCGCGGCAGCGTGAAATCGAACTGCACGGTCGAAAGCTGCCACAGCCGTCCGATCGCATCCACCAGCTTCACGTCGATCTTCGGCCCATAGAACGCCGCTTCGTCCGGCATCACCTTCACCTTCATGTTCAGCCGTTCGGTGGCGCGCTTCAGCGCGTTTTCGGCCAGCTGCCCATTGCTCGGGCGTGCCGTCGTACTTGCCGCTCGCGCCGCCGTCCCAGGTGGAAAGCTCGGCTTCATAATCGTCGAAGCCGTAAGTGCTCAGCGTATCGATCGCGAACTGCAGGCAGCTCACCACTTCGTCTTCGATCTGCTCCGGCGTACAGAAAATATGCGCGTCGTCCTGCGTGAATCCGCGCACGCGCATCAAGCCGTGCATCACGCCCGATCGCTCGTAGCGATACACCGTGCCCAGTTCGCCCAGCCGCACGGGAAGATCGCGATAGCTGTGCAGCTTGTCTTTGTAAATCAGAATGTGGCCCGGGCAGTTCATGGGCTTGAGCTGATACTCGGCGTCGTCCAGCTCCATGGGCTTGAACATGTTGTCGCTATAAAAATTGGCGTGCCCGGAAATCTTCCACAGATCGCGCCGCATCACGTGCGGCGTGTAGACCAGCGAGTAGCCGCGCGCCAGGTATTGATCGCGCATCCAATCTTCGATGATCTTGCGGATGCGCCCGCCCTTGGGATGCCAGAAAATCAAGCCGGGGCCGGCGAGTTCCTGGATGCTGAACAGGTCCAGCTCCTGGCCGAGCTTGCGATGATCGCGCTTCTTGGCTTCTTCCAGGCGCTGCAGGTAGGCGTCCTGATCTTTCTTGCTGAAGAACGCCGTGCCATAGATGCGCTGCAGGCGCGGATTGTGCTCGTCGCCCTTCCAATAGGCGCCGGCGATGGATAGCAGCTTGAACGCCTTGAGGCGCGACGTGGAAGGCACGTGCGGCCCGCGGCAAAAGTCGATGAAATGCGGCCCCAGCGTGTATTCGGAGAAGATTTCGCCCGCGCGCTCTTCGATCAGCTCGCGCTTCATCCAATCATCCGCGTACTTCGTCAGGCCGACCTCTTTGGGCGTCATCACGCGCTCGAAGGTCAGGCCTTTGGCCTGCAATTCCTGCATGCGCGCTTCGATTTTTTCGAGATCCTCGGGCGTGAACGGGGTCTCGCGCTGGAAGTCGTAATAGAAGCCGGTGTCGGTGGGCGGTCCGATGCCGAGCTTGGTTTCGGGAAACAATTCGAGCACCGCGGCCGCCAGCAAATGCGCGGTCGAGTGCCGGTAGACTTGGAGCGCCTCCGGATTCTTGGACGTCAGGATCTCCAGCTTGGCGTCTTTCTCGAACGGACGCGTCAGGTCCCAAAGGTCGCCATCCACGCGCGCGACCACGGCATCATCGGCCAGGCGCGGGCCGATGGATTTCGCGATGTCCAGCGGAGCGCTGCCGGCTGGAACGTTCTTCTGGCTGCCATCGGGCAGAGTAATGGTGAGGCTTTCGCTCATGTAAATTTCAGGTTATCAGGCTTCTCCAAGGTCGCTATAATCCAAACTATGCCCGTCACTCCATTCCGCCCGATTCTAGTGGTTCTGATCGCATTTCTGTCGGCCACTTCCGCATATTCCAGCCGCGGAGTTACAGCTGAGGATTACTTCGCCTTCCATTTCTTGAGTGACTCTCGCATCTCGCCCAACGGCAAGCAAGTCGTCTACGTACTTACGGCGGTGAATGAAGCCAAGAATCGTCGCGAATCGTCCATCTGGGTGGTCGCCGTGGACGGCCGAAGCGAGCCCCGCCGTCTCACCGCGGAGGGCCTGAATTCAAATTCCCCTCGCTGGAGTCCTGACGGAAGCCGCCTGGCCTTCCTGTCCAGCCGCAGCGCCGATGGTTCCGCCGGCGCCAGCGGTCCGGACGCCCCACATCCGCAGATTTGGATTCTTCCGATGAGCGGCGGAGAAGGGCAGATCTTGAGCCAGCTGAAAAATGGCGTCAGCGCATTTCAGTGGTCGCCCGATGGAAAACGATTGGCGGCGGTCGGTCGCACCGGACCCAGCGACGATGTTCCAGCCGCCGCGCGCAAGAGCGACGTCCGCCACTATAAGAACATTTCCTACAAATACAACGACACCGGTTGGTTTGACGATAAACGTACGCATCTGTGGATAGTTGACGCTCTTACTGGAAAGGACAAGCAGATCACCTCAGGCGATCAATGGAACGACACCGATCCTCAATGGTCACCCGACGGGACCCGGATCGCGTTCGTCTCCGACCGTACCGGCCACGAGTACGATGGCGAATACAACAAGGATGTCTGGGTGATCTCCGCCGAGGGCGGTCCGCTCACCAAAATCTCCGATCACGCGTTCGACGACGATTTGCCCCGCTGGTCGCCCGATGGCAAACAAATTCTATTCGCGGGACAAACGGCCCGCAGGCAATTCCCTCGCCTCTATCTGGCTCCCGCGGACGGCAGTGCGCCTTCGCGGCTGGTCTCCGAAGGGATCGACCTGATTCCCGGCGATCCTCGCTGGGGCCCGGGTTCGAACCAAGTGCGGTTTCAAGCCGATTCCAAGGGGCAGACTCGCATCTTCCGCGTCGACGTGAAGAACGGCAAGCTCTCTCCGGTAACTTCCGGTGAACGTTCCACACGCGGCTTCGACATTAATGAAGAGGCCAACGTGATGGTGTACCTCGCCAGCGATTTCCGCCATGTGGATGACCTGTATACTTCCGATTTGAACGGCCAAGGCGAGCGCCGGCTCACGCGCGTCAACGAGAAGCTTTGGACGGACCTCGATCTGGCCGGCGTAGAGCGCGTGCCTTACAAGAGTACGGATGGCTGGGATGTCGAGGGCTTTCTAGTGAAGCCAATTGGTTGGCAGCCGGACAAAAAATATCCGATGATCCTCAGCATCCATGGCGGCCCGGCGGGCATGTATAGCGCCGACTGGTTCCACGAATTCCAGGTTTACGCCGCCCATGGCTGGGCCGTGTTCTTCGCGAATCCGCGGGGATCCACCGGCTACGGCGAGAAATTCGAGCGCGGCATCATTAATAACTGGGGCGGAATGGACTACCAGGACATCATGGCCGGAGTGGACGCCGTGCTCAAGCAAAATCAGTGGATCGACCCGGATCGTTTGGGCGTCACCGGCGGCAGCTACGGCGGGTTCATGACCAACTGGATTCTAGGGCACACCACCAGATTCAAGGCCGCCGTCACCCTGCGAAGCCTCTCCAACTTCATCAGTGCCGATGGCACGCGTGACGGCGCCTACGGCCATGAGGACGACTTCAAGGGCATGGTGTTCGATGATTTCGATCAATACTGGGACGCCTCGCCGTTGAAGTACGCCAAGAACGTGAAGACACCGACGCTGATTCTGCACTCCGACAACGACTTCCGCGTGCCGATCGAGCAAGGCGAACAATGGTTTCGTGCCCTGAAGCATTACGGCGTCAATACGGAGATCGTATTCTTTCCGCGCGAGAACCACAATCTCACTCGCAGCGGCGAGCCCAAGCATTTGGTTGAAAGTTTGAACTGGCAGGTGTATTGGTTCGAACGATTCATCGATGGCAACGCGAACGCGAAGCCTCCGGACGCGCCCTAGCGAGCGTCCGAATCCAATCCAAACGCGAGCAAAACATTGCCCGGCATACCACCCCGCGCCGGATAGCCGGAGACAGAGAACAGCATTCCGCCGGCTACCACGGGACCTGCCACGTCAATGGCTCCGCCGCGGCCGGATACGCGGTTCACCGTTTGATACTCGTGGGCCGTGTCGTAGTCCCAGATGATTTTCCCGTCGGAAGACGAATAGCCGCGCAGATGCCCATCTGCCGCGCCAGACCACACCACGCCGGGGATCGCAGTCACGGCCGCCGACTGCGCGGGGCTGCAAGGCCGGCGATCTCCACAACCAGGAGACGGAGTCTGCCACATGCGCTCGCCATTGTCGACGCGAAAAGCGAATAATCCGCCGCCCTTGGTCGGGTCCAGGTTATAGGCGCGGTCGTTGCTTCCGGGTTTGCGGTCCACTTCGAAACCGATGTCGGAAAGAGCGACGTATACATTCCGGCCGTCGGTGGCCGAGCCCCACTCGATCCCGCCCACCGTGCCGCCTTTGCCCATGCGTGCTTGCCATAGGATCTGGCCGCGCCGGTCCGGATCTACGGCGTAGATTACGGCCGACTTTTGTCCCAGCAACAGGGCCCTTTTGGAGTTGGGCAGCGAAACCAGAATGGCCGAGGATGCGAAATCGAAATCGGGACCTTCCGAATCGGGGCAATTCACTTTGCCTTGAAGCTGGCACGAACTGTTCCACGCGTCCTTCGCAGTGAATTGCTTGGACCACAGAATCTCGCCGGTGGACATGCGCAAAGCTAGCAGCGCATCGCTCAGCGCGGTCGGAGGATTGGAATAATTGTCGCCAGTGGTCACATACATGGTGTCGCGCTCAGGGTCGAGCACGGGCGCGGTCCACACGCCGACGCCCGAGGGACCCCAGGTTGTCGCGCCATTCCGTGTCTTCGGCCGCGCCTTGGCAACCTCGGCGATCGTGTAGGTCTTCCACAACAACTTTCCCGTAGCGGCGTCCAAAGCCGACTCACTGCCTCGGAACGTGCAGCACAGGTAGCCCGGAGAAACCGACAGAGATTCCTCGCGGGAAGCGGACCCGACATACAAGCGATCCTTGTAAAACACCGGCGTCGCGGTCACGGTGGATGCCGGATGCTCGTCCGCGCGCGCCTTCCACAACTGCTTCCCGGAGGCCGCGTCCAGTGCATATACAAACCCAGCGGAATCGCCGAAGAACACGCGGGATTACCGCCGGCTTCTCCCACCGTGATGCCCGATCGCACCTGGCTCTGCACGGTGGTCGCCCAGTACACGCAACCGGTCTTCACGTCGAGAGCGTAGACGCTGCCATCCTGCCCACCAACGAATACTCGGCCTCGGTCGACGGCCGGTTGGGAGCGCATAGTGGACGTGTCCGAAAATGCGAACGCCCACTTCAGTTTCAGCCGCGGCAAGTCTTCGGCGCGCAGCCCCGCGCCTTTCGCCGATTGGAACCTGGTATTCGAGAGATCGCCGCCCCAACTGCCCCATCCCGCACTCTCGCGAGGAGCCGCGCCGGCCGGACACAGATTTGCGATTTCCTCGCGCTTGCGTTCCAGGGTAACCGCCGTTCCCAAAAAACTTGCGATTCTCTGGCGCTCGTCCGGCGAAAGTGGCGCCGCCTGCGGTTTCATGACGCCGCTTTCAAGCGTCCTTTGAATGGCCGCCGGTGTCATGGACTTGAGCGCGGAAATCTGCGGAACACGGCCGCCGGCTCCGGCCTCGGAGTTATGGCAGGAGGCGCAATGTTTTTGAAAAAGCTCGGCGGCGTAAGGATCGTCTGCCGCGAAGGCAGCGGCCGCAAACACGAAAAACAAACAGAGTTTCATCGGTGTCCCTCACTTGGCGTTTCTTCACTTACCAACCATGTGTCTGGCGTCTTTTTCGTTTTCGTCGCAGACATACTCTCCGATGTCGTCCCCGGCATCGAGTTCCGAGGCTCGCACTATTTTCCAGGGCTTCGCATAAGCGCCCGGATCGTCGATCGTGATCTCGATTTCGAGATGCCCCAGATCGGGCCGCCGAAAGCGCTCGATGACGCGCATCATCGAAGTGTGCGCATGACCAGCGGTATCAAGCCAGGATCGGTCGTCGAAGCCCACCGTGTCGACCACCAGCGTGTCGCCTTCCCAATGTCCGATGGAATGTCCCATCCACATGGGATTGGGATCCTTGGGATGACTGCGGCCATCTAAGAAGACCTGGCGATGGCTCGGGACGTCATCCTCGAAGAGCATCACCAGCAGGGCCGGCGTTTGAACCAGCTTGTATGGAAACAGTGCGCCGGCGTTAGTGATGCCTCGCGGCAGACAATGCGCGCCGGGAGCATCCTTTGAATTATTCGCGGCCCGTTCGCGGAGTAACGCTTCCGCCCAAGGCAGAGGCTCTGGCTTGCCGGCATCCACTGTTCTTTGCGCGAACCAGACTCCCGAGAGGTCGGGTTTTCCGTCGGCGGTTCGCGGCGTTGGCCCGGCCGGCGCAGCATGTGGACTGGTAAGCTGAACTCTGAATTCGCGCCCGTCTCCCAGAGTGCCCAACTGATATTCAAGCAGGCGAATATCCAGCCGCAGTGGCTCGGTTGCGGCGACGGCCACGTTTTGCCGGTTGTAGGCGTTGAATCCCGGAGCGGTAATCGAGATGTCGTAGGCGCCAGGCGGCAACGATGCCAGCGTGTAATGACCCTGCTCGGAACCGGCGGTCTTGTAAACCGATTTTGTGCTCCTGTTGGTGGCCTGAACCTGAGAATTTGCGACTGGTTCGCCGTCCGAGTCGACTACGGTGCCGATGATCGTCCCACCGCTCTGCGCCCACAGTAATGCAACCCAAGCACAAAGGGACGAGCCGATTCATGATGTGAAGATTATAGTCCGAATTCTGTATTCTGAATTCTGTCTTCTGAATTCTTTATTTGATCTTTGCGTACTCGGCTTTGGCTTGCTGCAAAATCGGGACATCCGGGTCGGCATTTTTCCATAGCGCGAAGAAATCCTGGTAGGCGGTCTTCGCTTTCGCGTTTTCGTCGGTCAGAGCATACGCGCGGCCGAGACCCAGATGCGCCAGCGCGCCGATCGGACCGTTAACGACTACGCCTGGATGGTCGAGAATCTTCTGAAACTCAACAGCAGCCGCAGATCCCTGCTTCGCGGCCAAGTACGCTTCGCCCCGCAGGTAGACCGGGTAGAGATAAAAACGGAGGACGTTGGTCCCCTGTCCCAATTCGTAAGGCTCAGCCGCCGCGAGCGCCTCCACGGCTTTGCCGGTATCGCCGCTTCGAACGGCGATCACGCAATGAATCATGGGCAAGTATTGGGATTGTGCGATCGTATCTTCCGGGAAGCGTTTCGCAAGATCGCCGGCCAGCCGCGCGCCCTGCGTGGAATCTCCAGCCAATCCAAGTGCGATGGCCGAGATACCTTCGGGGTCTCTGCCATTTGCCAGCGCGAGTGCGGCCTGCGCCTGCTGCTTTGCCAAAGCAACATTGCCGACCAATGCTTCGCGAACTGCGGCTTCCGCCTTGTATCCCGCTGCGACTTCCTTTTCGTCAGCCCGTTGCGCGGAATCGACGGCGCGGCGCGTCAGTTCACGGGCCTTGCCAAACTCCCCGGCATATGCGGCGGTGTCCGACTTAGAGTAAAGCATCTCGTCCTCATATCCCGATTTCCCCATTAGCCCTGCGGCCTCGCGATCCATCCCCGCGGCATCATGCTCAAGGAAATCCACTAGGTAGAGAACCTGACGAAGGGAAGGCCCGTCCAGATTGTGAGTGTGCGCTTCCTGCGCAGTGGCTTTGGTCTCATCCGGACGGCTGAGAGCCAGGTACGCGCCAACCAGATTCCCGTAGTTATTCGCACTTCCAGGGTTGAGTCTCACTGCCTCCTGCGCCGCTCTGAGCTGCTTCCCATACGCTCCCAACTGACCGTAAATAACCGACAGGAAGACCTGCGAAACGTCTTCACGCGGGTAGGTCTGCGCCATTAATTCGAAGGCCGAGCGGTCTGCCTCCAGATTTCCGGTAACTGAATCCTGATAAAACGCGGAAATGTACAGCTTTTCCCGCTGGCTCGTCCGCCCCCGCAGTTCGTAAGCTTTGCGTGTACTCTCGGCTGCCCGGCCTAGCTCACCGAGGTTGGAGTAATTTAACCCCAGCACTACATAGGCCATGGCGAAATTCGGGTCCAGGTTGACTGCCCTCTGGGAGAACGAGATCGCGGCGGCGTAGTCGGACGCTCCCGTTGCTCGACCGCCGAGACTTAGAGCTTGCAGCGCCTCCAGCGATGGCGTGGTCACGTCCGGCAATGGCGCATCATACTTCTGCACCGAGGCCAGCGATTCTCCGAGCTTCCCGCGCAGCTTGGTCGCGGCGTCCCCGAGCCCTTTGAGCACCTGCTCTTTTCCGTTGGCTGTCGCCTGCTCTTGCGCGAGAAGATCGCCGGTGTGGCAGTTGATGGCGTTCAATCCCAGCACATACTGGCTGCCTAAACTGGAGATGGAACCTTCAATAGTCGCGGCGCTGGCTGTGCGCTGGCAAACTTCCCGCGTCAATTCCCTCGTGAGCCGCGCGTCTTTGGGCTGAGACATTAGAGCCAGCGTTTGCGCAATGCGCTCGTCCGAAATCAGACTCAGAAATGGCGATTGCTCCAGTTGCGACGAGAGTCCTTGCCGCAGCGCGCCGTCGAAAACAGGATCGCCGGTGGTGTTGGTGAAATCGGCCAGGACGATCGTGTCTTTTTCGGTGAGCTTTGGCGCCCGCCGATGCAGGAAGAAATAGGCCGCACCCGCTGCCGCGATCACGATCAGCGCCGCTGCTCCTGCGATCCAGAGTAGCAGTCGCTTGCGCGGGGCAGGCGATGCCGGTAATTTAGCCGACTCGCTGTCCCGCTTCAGCCGTTGCAGATCGGACCGCATCTCCGCCGCGCTCTGATACCGCAGATCGCGATCCTTCTCCAGCGCCTTTCGATGATACGCTCCAATTCCGCTGGCACCTCGGGATTGATCCGCACTGCCGGCGTCGGCGTTCCATCCAGGATGGCCTTGAAGATCACCGCCGAACTTTCGCCGCGAAACGGCAACACGCCAGTCGCCATCTCGTACAAGACCGCACCGAAGGAAAACAAATCGCTGCGCGCATCCAATTCCTTGCCGCGCGCCTGCTCCGGCGACATGTAGGCCACCGTGCCCAAGGTTGATCCCGGACTGGTGAGATGGGTCTGGGTGCCTGTCGCTCGACAGATGGCTTCGCTCCCTGCACCTTCGCCAGGCCGAAGTCCAGAACCTTGGCGTGCCCACGCTCGGTGACGAAAATATTCGCCGGCTTGATGTCGCGATGAACGATGCCTTTCGAATGCGCCGCATCCAGCGCATCGGCAATCTCAATCGCGATCCCAAGCAGCTTCTCGGTTTCAAGTGGCGTGCCGCCGATGCGGTCCTTCAGCGTCATGCCTTCGAGACACTCCATGACGATGTACGACTGCTCGCCCGTATTGCCGATCTCGTGGATGGTGCAGATGTTCGGATGATTCAGCGCTGATGCGGCTCGCGCCTCGCGTCGGAAGCGTTCCAGCGACTGCGGATCGCCCACCAACTCGTCCGGCAGGAACTTCAGCGCGACGAAGCGGCCCAGCTCGGTGTCTTCGGCTTTATAAACGACGCCCATGCCCCCGCCGCCGAGTTTTTCGATGATGCGGTACCGCGAGACCGTTTGACCGATCATGGCCGGACCTTAGACTACTTTAGCTTCGCGTATTCGGCTTTGGCCTGCTGAAGGATCGGGATGTCCGGGTCGGCGTTTTTCCAAAGCGCGAGGAAATCCTGGTAAGCGGTTTTCGCTTTCGCGGTATCGCCCGCTAACGCGTACGCGCGGCCCAGGCCGAGGTGCGCCAGCGCGCCAATCAGATCGTTCATGACGACGCCCGGATGGTCGAGAATTTTCTGAAACTCGACTGCCGCGGCGGCGCCCTGTTTGGCGGCCAGATAAGCTTCGCCCCGCAAACAGACCGGATAAGGAAGTAAAGAACGCCTCCCAATTCGTATGGCACCGCCGCCGCGAGCGCCTCCACAGCCTTGTCCGGCGTCGCCGCTCCGGAGCCCGATCACTGAATGAATCATAGGCAAGTATTCGGTCTGCACGATCGTATCTTCTGGGAAGCGTTTGTTAAGATCGTCAGCTAGTCGCGAAGCTTGCGCGGAATCGCCGGCCAGTCCGAGTGCAATGGCCGAGATACCTTCGGCGTCTTTGCCATTTGCTTGCGCGATTGCGGCTTGCGCCTCTTGTTTTGCCAAAGCGATATTGCCCACCAACGCATCGTGGATTGCGGCTTTCGCCTTGTATCGTGCCGCCGTTTCTTTTTCGTCGGCCCTTTGCGCGGAATCGACGGCCCGACGCGTCAAGTCTCGGGCTTTGACGAACTCTCCTCCAGATGCGGCAGTATCCGACTCGAGGTCGAAGCATTGCATCCTCCCAGCCCTGCTTGCCGATCAGTTGGGCGGCTTCCTGGTCCATCCCGGCCGCATCGTGCTGAAGGAAATCGATTTGGTAAAGAACCAGGTGAAGGGCAGGTCCATCCTGATTGTGAGCGCGCGCCTCCTGCGCTGTGGCCCTTGCCTCATCCAGCTTATTCAGGTTCAAGTATGTGCCAGCCAGATTCGCGTATCTAAGAGGATCTCCAGAGTCAAGTCTCAGTACCTCCTGTGCCGCTCTGAGTGTTTTCTCATAGTCTCCCAACTGACCGTAAATGACAGTCAGGTAGGTAGGCGCAACCGGGGAACGCGGATATGTCTGCGCCATTAACTCATATGCAGTGCGGGCCGCCTCCAGGTTTCCGGTAACTAGCTCCTCGTTGGACGCGGCAATGTAAAGCTTTTCAAGTTCACCCGTCCGTTCCCGCAGCTCATAAGCCTTGCGCATACTCTCAGCCGCCTTGGCGTTCTCACCCAGGTTGGAGTAGTTTGTCCCCATCATCAGATACGCCATCGCAAAATTCGGGTCTAGGCGAACCGCCCTTTGGAAGATCTGGATCGCGGTGGGGTCATCGTTTGCCTCTGTTGCACGAACGCCTAGAGTGAACGCCTTCAGCGCCTCCAACGATGGCGTCGTTACTTATCGGGGCGGTACATCATACTTCTGCACCGATGCCAGCGATTCGCCCAGCTTCCCTCGCAGCTTCGTAGCGGCCTCACCGAGAGCTTGGAGGACCCTTTCTTTTCCGTTGGCCGTAACCTGTTCTTGGGCGAGAAGGTCGCCATTTTGGCAATTCACGGCGTTGAGTCCAAGCACATATTGGCTGCCCAAATTGGAGATGGAGCCTTCAATAGTCGCCGCGCTGGCCGTGCGCTGGCAAACCTCACGCGCTAACTCTTGCGTGAGCCGCGCATCTTTGGGTCGGCTCATCAATGCCAGCGTTTGCACAATGCGTTCATCGGAAATGAGACTCAGAAACGGCGACTGCTCCAGTTGCGCCGAAAGTCCTTGCCGCAGCGCGCCGTCGAAAACAGGATCGCCCGTTGTATTCGTGAAGTCGGCCAAAACGATCGTGTCTTTTTCTGTGAGCTTGGGCGCGCGCCGGTGCAGGAAGAAATAGGCTGCGCCCGCTGCCGCGATCAGGATTAGGGCCGCTGCTCCGGCCATCAAAGGCAGTCGTCGCTTGCGCGGTGACAGGGCGCTTGAATCGCCGCCGATGATTTGTGCGACTCGCTGTCGCGCTTCAACCGTTGCAGGTCGGAGCGCATATCCGCCGCGCTCTGGTAGCGCAGATCGCGATCCTTTTCCAGCGCCTTATCGATAATGTGCTCCAACTCCGGCGGCAGATCGGGATTGAGCCGCACGGCCGGCGTCGGCGTACCAATCCAAAATTGCGTTGAAGATCTCGGCCGAGCTTCCGCCGCGAAACGGCAGGACACCAGTCGCCATCTCGTACAACACTGCGCCGAAGGAGAACAAATCGCTGCGGGCATCGAGTTCCTTGCCGCGCGCCTGCTCCGGCGACATGTACGCCACCGTGCCCATGGTTGAGCCGGGACTGGTGAGATGCTCCTGTTCCATGGTGAACGTCTGAGTGTGCGATCGGAGTGGCAGCGGGCTTTCACTTTCGCCAGGCCGAAGTCGAGAATCTTCGCGTGGCCGCGATTGGTCACGAAAATATTCGCAGGCTTGATATCACGATGCACGATGCCCTTGGAGTGCGCGGCGTCCAGCGCATCGGCAATCTCTATCCCAAGGGACAGCAGAGTTTCCGTTTCAAGCGGCTTGCCCACCGATGCGATCCTTCAGCGTCATGCCCTCCAGGCATTCCATGACGATGTAGGACTGCTCGCCGGTGTTGCCGATCTCGTGGATGGTGCAGATATTCGGATGATTCAGCGCGGAGGCCGCCCGCGCTTCGCGCCGAAAGCGTTCCAGCGATTGCGGGTCTTGCGCCAGCTCATCGGGCAGGAACTTCAGCGCGACAAAGCGGCCCAACTCGGAGTCCTCGGCCTTATAGACAACGCCCATGCCCCCGCCGCCTAACTTCTCTATCACGCGGTACCGTGACACGGTCTGACCAATCATGGGTGCTTTTCTGACGGATGGTACCATGAAAGAGAATGGCTGCCACCACCGACGCAGGGGTGTTTGACGAGTCAGGGTTGCTGGCCAAGGCGCGCGAAGGCGACTCCGCGGCCTTCACCGAGCTGGTGAACCAGTACTCCCGCAAGATCTATCGCCTCGCCAAACACATTACCCAGAACGATTCCGAAGCCGAAGACGTGCTCCAGGAGACATTCCTGAAGGCCTTCGAACACTTAGGGGATTTCCAGGGGCAATCTAAGTTTTACACCTGGATTGTCCGTATCGCGGTCAACGAATCTCTCATGAAACTCCGCAAGCGGAAGTCCGACCGGACCGTTCCGCTCGACGAACCCCTGGACACCGGCGAAGATACCGTAGTCCGGGAAATCGCCGTTTGGGACGAAAATCCGGAGCAGCAGTACTCCCGGGAAGAGATTGGCGGGATCCTGGACGAAGCCATTGAGGGCCTGAAACCGGCTTTTCGCACCGTTTTTGTACTGCGGGACATCGAAGAACTGAGTACGGAAGAGACCGCCCAGGCGCTGGGAATCTCGGTTCCGGCGGTGAAGAGCCGCCTGCTGCGCGCGCGCTTGCAATTGCGCGAGAAGTTGACGCGTTTCTTCAAACGGAAAGGGGATGACGTTTTTGCTTACCTGTAAAGAGTTCATGCAGGAGCTCAGCGATTACCTGGACGCCACGGTGGATGCCGAACTCCGCCGCAAGCTGGAGGTCCACATCAGCGAGTGCCCGAACTGCTTCGTGATTCTCGACACCACCAAGAAGACCATTGAGGTGTACAAAGGCGTGCAGCCCCAGCCGATCCCTCCGGAAGTGCACGTGCGGTTGATGAAGGCAGTGGAGAAGAAGATGGCGGCAAGCCGCGAAGCCGGCGTTACAAAGCCCCGACTGTAAGCCCTGTTTCAGGGCCGATGACGCTGGTTTTGTCGGGCTCACCGAGCGCGCGGGAGATCGCCAGATGCTCTGGCGTCGAAGCCCTCGCGCAGTAGTGCATCGCGCACCTGCTCGATTTGCTGTGAATAGGCCGGAAACTCCACCCGCACTTCCGCCGCGCGGTGATAGAGCTGCGGATTTACAGGAAAATCGAGTGAGGCTAGAGCCTCCAGAAGCTCTTCGAGGAGCCTCGGCTCGGTCGCAATACTCAGAGAAATCAGTTCACCCTCTCGTCCAAATAGGGCGGGTTCGGAAGGAAGAGACGCCGTCATGCAAAGTATTCCTCTCCGGCGACTCGGCTCACAAATAAAAATCCCCTGGGCGGGTGCCACAGGGGGTTTAGGTTTCGTGAAGACCGACTCACCTTTAGCACTTTTTAGCGTGGTTGCAATTAGTAAGCCCTACCTTGCGATAGAACCTAAATCAATCCACGGTTCAATTACAGCTTACCACCGGCACAGGTCATATGCAATAGCAATTAGGGACGGCAACAGTCGCTATACTTGTAACAAATCTCAGACTGAACAATTATGATCAGCGTTTCCCGCAGGAATTTCCTCGCGCGCTCGGCGTCAGCGGCCGCTGGCTGCGCCCACCTTTGGCAATCCCCGAGCGCGCCGCCCAATATCGACGATTTCTTCCGCGACTTCACGGCCGACTGGGTTCGCCACGATCCCAACCAGGCCACCAGCGCCCGCTATTTCTCGGGCGACGAGCAGGACCGCCTGGAGCGCCAGTTGACGCCCCAAACCCTGCATGGAAACGCGACCGCATCCAGCGCGCCCGCCAGGGACTCGCCGAGCTCTCGCAAATTCAACCGCGCGTCCCTCATCCGAGACCCAGCGAATCTCGGCGGAGCTCATGGAATGGCAGCTCAACGAAGTGGTCCGCGAGGAACCTTTCCTCGATTACACATTTCCGCTGGAACAAATGAACGGCGCAAACGTCGCGGCTGGTGGAGACCATGACAGTTCGGCATCCGCTGCTCACCGAACGCGACGCGGAAAATTACGTGGCCGCGCTGGGCGAAGTCCGCGCGCAAATGGAGGACGCCATCGACTGAAGCGCGCCGGCTGGAGGCAAAGAACATTATTCCTCCGAAATTCATTCTGCAGGCGACCGTGAAACAGATGCAGGGATTCACCGATCCTTCGCCGGGCCAGAATCCATTTGTCACGGTATTCGATGGCAAGATGGCCGCGATCCAGATCGCTCCCCGACGCCAAGCGCCACCAACTTCGCTCCGCGGCGGAGAAAGTGGTGGGAGACGACATTTATCCCGCGTGGAAGAAGGCCATCGCGCTACTTCGAGTCGCAGAGCGCGAAGGCGACCGACGATGCCGGTCTATGGCGGCTGAAAGGCGGAGCCGACGCTTACGCGTATTTCCTGCATCGCTACACCACCACGAATCTCACGGCCGCCGAAATTCACGAAATCGGCCTCAAGCACGTCGAGCAAATCGAGAGCCAGATGGACCTTCTGCTGCGCCGCCTGGGCCGGACCGAAGGTTCGGTGAAGGACCGCATCGAGAAACTCAAACTAGACCTGGAGTATCCCAATCCCACTTCGGAGGAAAGCCGCGCGCAAATCATGCGCGATATCGATGGCATTCTCGCCGACGCGCAAAAGCGGGCCGCGCTGCTGTTCGATCTGCGGCCTAAATCGCTCATCGTCGCGCAGCCTTTTCCCCGTTTTCGCGAAGCCAATGCCGCGGCCAATTACAACCCGCCTGCGCCGGACGGTTCCCGCCCCGGCACGTTCCAATACCCGCGCCGCATCGATAAAATGACCAGGTTCGCACTGCGCAGCACGGTCTATCACGAGACCGTGCCCGGGCACCATTTCCAGATCGCGCTGCAGGTGGAAAACAAGGAGCTTCCGAGATTTCGTCAAATCAGCGCCTTTGGCGGGATTTCTGCGTTATCGGAAGGGTGGGGGCTCTATGCGGAGCGCCTTGCGGCCGAATCGGGCTGGTATGGAGACGATATCGAAGGGCTGCTGGGACAGCTAGATTCGGAACTCTTCCGCGCGCGGCGTTTGGTGGTGGATACCGGCCTTCATGCGATGAAGTGGACGCGCCAGCAAGGGATCGATTATGGAATCGAAGCCAGCGAGGTGGAGCGATATACGGTCAATCCCGGCCAGGCATGCTCCTACATGATCGGCGAGCTGAAGATTATCGAGCTGCGCGAAAAAGCGAAGAAGGCGCTCGGCGATAAGTTTTCGCTGCGCGAATATCACAATGCCGTGCTGCGCACGGGAACCGTGCCGCTCGATCTACTGGAGCGTCAGGTGGACGCGTACATCAGCGCCTCGAGCGCGAAGGCGTAGCGTACGTCGGTAAGCGGCTAACGCAGCGGTATCCGAAACAGATTGGCGTGCACCGACGGTTTGATATAAGCGTACGTGGACGGATCCCGCCCGGGTGCGATGCCCGTACGCTCCACCATCTTGGCTCCGGGAACGTTCGCCCATTCGGCAGGGTCATCAACCGCTGCCCGAGGAATCGGCGGCAAGCTCTGGCCTGGCGGGATCGGAACAACCACCGTTCTCGCATTTGAATTTTGACCGGACTTGTCAGGGATTTGCAGATACAAATAGCGCCCGTCCGGCGACCAGGTGGGCAAACATAGATTGCTACAGATCGGTATCGCGGCGCTGCCATCGAGCGGAAGAATGAGAGTTAGGGGCAGGGTGCCGTTGGGCGGCACCGCTGCGACAGCAACAAAACGCCGATCGGGCGAGAAATTATCAAAATCGAGAACTCGGCTGGGAAGCGCTTTGCGCCGGCCCGTTCCGTCGCGCGCCAGCGCGCCGACATAGTTTGCCTGGCCGTCAGTCAAACGGAAGATAATCTCTTTTTGAGGGCCAAAATGCGGAAGGTTTTCCCCGTTCGCTGCAACCCTGTGCGGGGGAGCGCCGCGGTCCAAAGGAGCGATCCAAATCTGGGAAAGCTGTCCGGGTGGCTCGGTCGAAAACACGACTTCCTTTTCATCGCTAGAGATGTCGTAGGAGCTGATGGAAACCCCTGGCAGAACGACTTCGCTTTTGCCGGAGGCGAGATCGGCGCGCACCAATTCGGCCGGCGACTCGACCGAGTCGCGACGCAACAAATAATAGAGACGCACTCCGTTCCGTGAGAAGGTTGGCGATATTCCTTCCGCGTACCCTTGGGTGGAAAGTGCGCGGTCGCCTGCGGAATCGTGAATCCAGACCGCATTCTGCCGCGTGGATATCGAAGTAATCAAAGAGCGGCCGTCCGGAGCCATGGCGAGGCCGCTCTCTTCGTTAGACCCGAACGTGATTTGCAACGGTTGTCCATCGGGAAACCGCTGGCGCCACAGATGCCGGTGGCCTGTTACCTGGACTCCGAAATACATCCACTTTCCGTCCGGTGACCACGCCGCGGAAGTGCAAACGCCGTCGGGTCCCACGAGCCGTCCCGGCGATTCGCCGGAAAAGGGCACCACGCGGCAGCGATGGAATTCGTCAACCATCTCCGCTATCAAGACCCACTTTTTGTCGGGAGAAAGATAGGAGTAATGCGCCATGCCGCGTTCGTGCGCCGGGAAATAGATCTCGCGAAGATCGGAGCGGTCGGGTTTCGAAGTCACGATTCCCATGTGGATGCCGGACTTGATTTGGGAGAACAACAAATGTCGATCGTCCAGCCAGCCCAGCCCCGCTGAATTCGGCAGGAACAGTTCGGAATCGCCGCCGAGCGACGAGACGGTATAGGTTTCAAAAAGATGGGGAGGAATAGGGAAGACGCTGTAAGCGATGCGATCGCCGCCCGGAAAGAATGAAATGCCGTACTTATAACGCGGATCGTGCGTCAATTGAACCGGCTCGCCGTCGGGAAGCAGCTTGAGCCAGATTTGACCGGAGGTACCAAACGGAGTTTCGCTGCGATAAAAGGCGAGCATCCGGCCATCTGGTGAAAGCGTGGGCGAAACCGCCGAATCGGTGAAGCTGGTGAGCTGCGTGTAGGAAGACGGGTTATTAGGGATTGGGGATTGGTTGCCAGGTACTTTGGATCGCAACAGGTAGAGCCCTGCCGCGAGTAAAAGAATTACCACGACAGCCGGGACAACGTAGACGGGACGCACCCGGAACCCGGCGGATGGAACAGTCAAGCGATCGGCGATTGCGGACAAATCGCGCGCTACTTCAGAGGCTGACTGCGGTCGCTTTGCCGGGTCCTTTTCGAGCAGCTTCGCCACCAGGCCATCCAGGCTGGCCGGCACTCCGGTGCGTTCCCGCGACGGCTGTGGCATCGCAGGATGGGCCCCGCTTGAAAGCATTTGGCCTAACGATGCGCCGGGAAATGGCAGCTTCCCGACGGCCATCTCATACAGCACCAAGCCGAGCGAGAACAGGTCCGCGGCGCTACCTAGCTCCCGGCCTTCCACCTGTTCGGGCGCCATGTAGGCGGGCGTGCCCATGACGGCGTCGGTCTCGGTGATGCCGGTTTGGGAGAGCACCTTTGCCAACCCGAAATCGAGCACCTTCACGCCATGGCGCGTGAGCATGACGTTGGATGGCTTCAAGTCGCGATGCACGATTCCCAGCGCGTGCGCTTCCGCCAGTGCCCCGGCGATTTGTGCGCCATAGCGGGCCGCCGTCTCAGGAGACAAGGGACCCTTCTTGATCTCGGTTGCCAGCGTGGAGCCTTCAATAAACTCCATCACCAGGTAATTCGGGCCGACGTCGTAGAGCGTGCAAACATGCGGATGGTTCAGCGTTGAAATTGCCCGTGCTTCGTGTTGAAACCGTTCGCTATAGCGTTCGGCCGCGATCTTGATCGCCACCACGCGTCCCAATCGGGTGTCCACGGCGCGATATACGGTGCCCATGCCGCCGGCTCCGATTTGAGCTTCGATCCGGTAGGGACCGAGCTGGGTCCCAGTGGCAACCACGGTCTTTGTAGGATCGGCCAGCAAGCCGCCAGCCGATTGGTCCAGAATCTGGCCGCTCGAGTCCATCGCCAGCATGCGCTCCACGCGAGCGCGAATTTCCGGGTCCGTGCCTTCCAGTAAAGCCGCGCGCTCGGCGGGACCACGCTCCCGAGCTGCGTGATAGAGGTCTTCGATCTGGCGCCAATGCTTCGGTGTCATCCCGGCGTCCTTCAGTTCACCCTCCCGAGATACTTATCCAGCCAGGCCAGCACTTCCCTCGATAGTTCCGGCTTGGCCATGCTGATGTCGTGAGGCGTATCAAACACTACATGGCGTTTGTCCGCTTCTGGCGTTCCGAGCATGCGGAACAGCGGATTCTGAGACCGTTCGACGGAGAACGTGAAGTCGTAGCGGCCGTTCACCATCAATACCGGCTTCTTGATGCGCGGCGCGAAGTTGACTTGATCCTTGGGCGGCAAAGTGGCGTTCAGCAAAAACCCTCCGTCCAGAAAGACAATCGTCTTAAACCGGTGCTCCAGCGCCGTGTAGATGACACCGTATGCCGTGCCTGCGCTGACTCCCAGATAGGCGAGCTTGGATTTGTCGATATCGGGCCGCGTCTCCAGGTAATCCACCGCTCGTCTCACTTCTTTGGATTGTTGGATCGTCAGTTCCAGATCTCCGTAGTCTCCCGGTGGTCCGCGGCGCCCCGTGCGCTCGTAGCTCCCGTTGTAGATCGGGTAAAGCAGCGCTCGGCCGCTCTTGATTATGTAATCGACAAATTGTAAATCACCGAGGTCCTGGCTCGAGGGCAACCCGTACACCCGGGCGCTCGGGTTGAATAAGACAGTCTGGAAGGGCGGGTGCACATGCTTAGGCAGGAAAAGAAACAGCGGGAGGGGTTCGTTTCCGTAACCCGCATCGATCGTGATCTTCTCCTTGGTCCAATCCTGAGTATTCTCGACGGCGCCCTCGCTTCGAGCATTCAGGGGCCTTCGATCGTAGGCGTACATGGTCCGGTAGGCCTGAAACACTTCGTCGGAAACCGGCTTCGCCTTGGCAAAGTCCCTCGCATACCCAACTAGAGGGGCGGTCGCGCTTGCCGGGAGCGGCTCGCTGTTACGCACGCAGCGAAAGCCATTCAGCTCAGAACGGTCAAGCGGAAGGAGGGCCTCCGGATCGTAGGCCTGATAGGTCTGAGTTCGCCAGGCGCCCCCCAGTATAAAGCGCCTGTCGTTCTCAACGGTATTGAAACTCCATTCCCTGACATTGCCGCTCATGTCGTATGTTCCGAATGGGCCCACGTTGGGAGAAGTTCCGACGCGCCACGGACCGCGTCCGGAGAAATTACTCTGATTGATGCTGCCAACTGCTGCGTCGGTTGGAGAGGCTCGATACCACTGCGTCAAGGTGGGCAAGCTTTTACCCGCGAATTCGGCATAGGCAGCCGCTTCATACCAACTGACGCCGGCAACGGGATAGTCCGCCTGTCCTGGCGGAAAATGGCCGCCCTCCCAAGTAGAAGGGCCGGCCCGGCCGGTGGGATCGCGAAACAGATCCATAGCTTGATCCCAGGCGATCTCCTTTCCGTCCTTCAATAACTTCTGTTTCCAATACTGGCGCTTCTGGTAGCCGCCCTGGTCCACGAATTCCTGGTATTGCCGGTTCGTCACTTCAAACTGGTCGATGTCGTAAGCGGGCAGGTTGAAATTCACAAATCCGACAAAATCGATCATCTCGTCGCCGCTGCCCTTCGGGACGTGCACCATCCCGGCCGGAGTTCCGGCAGGCGCTAAATCGAAACGCAATTTGTCGTCGGGGAGCGGCGCGACCAGAAGTTGCCCTACTCCCGGCTTCGAAACTTTCCAACGAAAATATCCGGCAGGAATTTCAGCGCCCGAGAGCGGAGTAGCGCCCAAGGAAAGCCACGCGCCGTTGGCGGAAATGTAATCCTGGATCTCCACGGTGGCGCCGGGCGGCGACGACTGAATGGAGGCTCGGTACGTCAGCTCCTTCGCGATGGAGGCGAGTTGCGGATCGCCGGGCAGAATCTTCTCGGCTTTCTGCCACACCAGGAACGCCGCTAGGGGTGTGTGCGCGTCGGTCAGCCGGTTGATTTCAGGAATGGCTTGCTCGCGTGCCCAATGCCGCTGCTCCGACCGCTTATACAGCCAGACCCCGCCGGCCACCAGCAGGACCAGCAAAACGATCGCGGGAATCGCAAACACCGGACGTAATCGCAATCGCGGCGGCGCAGTGATCCGGTCCGCAATCGCTGACAGCTCGAGCGCTACCTCCGCCGCTGACTGCGGGCGCTTGGCTGGGTCTTTCTCCAAAAGCTTCGCGACCAATCCATCCAGACTGGCGGGCACTCCCACGCGCTCCCGGGATGGTGCGGGCATCGCGGGATGCGCGCCGCTCGAAAGCATTTGTCCTAACGACGCGCCAGGAAACGGCAGCTTCCCGACGGCCATTTCATAGAGCACCAAGCCGAGCGCGAAAAGGTCCGTGACGCTCGATGGCTCCCGGCCTTCCACCTGCTCGGGCGCCATGTAAGCCGGCGTTCCCATGATGGCGTTGCTTTCGGTGACCCCGGGATCGGACAGCATTTTGGCTAGCCCGAAATCCAGCACCTTTACGCCGTGCGGCGTGATCATGATGTTGGACGGCTTCAAGTCCCGATGCACGATTCCTCGCGCGTGCGCCTCGGCCAACGCGCTAGCGATCTGCGCTCCATAGCGCGCCGCCATCTCCGGAGCCAGCGGACCCTTCTTGATCTCGGCGGCCAATGTGGAGCCTTCGATAAACTCCATCACGAGGTAATTTGGCCCGACGTCGTAGAGCGTGCAAACGTGCGGATGGTTCAGCGTGGAAATTGCCCGGGCTTCTCGCTGGAAGCGTTCGCTGTATCGCTCGGCTGCGATCTTGATGGCAACAGTGCGTTCCAATCGAATGTCCATGGCGCGGTACACGGTTCCCATGCCACCGGCGCCTATCTGAGCTTCGATCCTGTAAGGTCCCAACTGGACTCCGGCGGCTACGACCGTTTTTGTAGGATCAGCCAGCAAGCTTCCGCCGGCGGCCCGGTCGAGGATGTGGTCCTCGGAGGCCAGCGCGAGCATCCGCTCCACCCGCTCGCGGATTTCTGGATCGGTGCGCTCCAGCAAAGCCGCGCGCTCAGCGGGACCACGCTCCCGAGCCGCTTGGTAAAGATCTTCGATCTGGCGCCATCGGTCCGGTGTCATCATCTTCACCTCAAAGGAATCCGAAACAGATTAGCGTGAACAGAAGACTTAACGTAGGCGTAAATGGAAGGATCCGGCCCCGGCGCAATACTCGCGTGTTCGACGATCTTCACACCAGGAATGTTCGTCCATGCCGCCGGATTATGCACCGTGTCCTCCGGCAATGGCGGCAGGGTCTCACCGGGCGGTACCGGAATGGCCGCCGTCCGTCCAGGATTGTCGCGAGAAGACGGAACCATTTCCACGTAAAAGTATCGTCCGTTGGGGGACCATCCGGCAAAACCCCAGCTATCCAGGACCGGCCGGGCCGGGCTGTCGTCCAATGGCACAGCCAGAAGAGCCCCGGCTTTGGAATACTGAATGCCGGCCGCGGCGCCAATAACAAGTACCATCCGCTGATCCGGAGAAATCCCCCTAACATCTGAAATTGGAGCCAAAACCGCTTTTCTCTCTCCGGAGCCGTCGCGATTGATGGCGCCGATATAGAAGGCCTTCCCGTCCGACAGTCGGAAAATCACCTGGCCCTTGGGACCAAAATGCGGATAAGCCTCACCGGCGGCCGCAATCCTGCGCGCAGGCGCGCTACGGTCCAGCGGCGCGATCCAAAGTTGATAAGGCTGCCCGTCAGGCTGCGTCGAAAAGACCGCTTCCGTTTCATCATTCGATATATCGTATTGCGCGATGGAGAATCCCGGTACAACCACTTCGCTCTTTCCGGACGCGAGATCGGCGCGCCACAGCTCGGCAGGCGCCTCGGGAGAATCGTGGCGCAACAAATAGTAGAAATGTTTTCCGTCCGAAGAGAACACTGGAAGCTCCGACTCGGCATAGCCTTCGGTCGAGAGAGCGCGCTCGCCATGCGCATCGTGAATCCAGATCGAATTTTGCTTCGATAGGATCGACGTAATCAGCGACCTGCCATCCGGGGCCATCGCGATGCCGCTCTCTTCGTTAGAACCGAAAGTGATTTGTTCCGGCTGCCCATCGGGAAAACGCTGGCGCCAGAGGTGCCTCCTGCCGGAGCGTAACAATCCAAGGTAGATCCACTTTCCATCCGGCGACCAGGCCGCCGACACGCAAGGCACGCCGGGAGGTCCCACTTGCGTTCCCATCGACCCGCCGGCAAAGGGCACCACGCGACAGGGCAAGTTTTCGAAAACAGTCTCTCTCAACAAAATCCATTTCTGGTCCGGCGAGGCATAGGAGCGGTGAACGATAGCTCGTTCATGCGTGGGAAAATAAATCTCGCGAACTTCGGATCGGTCAGTTGTCCCGGTGACGAGTCCGATATGAAGACCGACCTTGGCTTGAGAGAACAACACGTGACGTTCGTCCAGCCAGGTCAGGCCCGCGGAGTTCGGAAACATCAATTCTGAATCCCCGCCCAGCGATGAGACCGTATAAGTCGAAAATGGAAACTCCAGTACGCCATAGGCGATCCGGGAACCATCCGGCGAAAATGCAATATCGTGTTTCAATCGTGAATCGTGCGTCACTTGTACCGGCTCGCCGTTCGGAAGCAGCTTCACCCAGATCTGATCGCTGGTGAGGGGCTCATGGTCGCTGCGAAAAAAAGCGAGCATCCGTCCGTCCGGGGAAAGCGTAGGCGAAACCGCCGAGTCGGTGAAGCTGGTGAGTTGGGTGTAGGCAGATGGGTTGTTGGGGATTGGAAGTTCGCTGCCAGGCACTTTGGACTGGAGGTAGAAAAATGCCGCAAGCCCCAAGAGAACTGCGATGGCTGGGATGGCGTAGAGCAGACGGAGCCGGAATCGTGGAGGCGGAGCCGCCAGACGATCGGCAATCGCGGACAACTCGCGAGCCACTTCAGCGGCCGATTGCGGGCGCTTAGCTGTATCGTTTTCGAGAAGCTTCGCCACCAGGCCGTCCAGGCTGGCCGGCAGTCCTACACGTTCCAGCGACGGGAAGGGCAGTCGGCCCACCGACATTTCATACAGCACCAGGCCCAGAGCGAAAAGATCGGTGGCGCTACTCGGTTCCCGGCCTTCCACCTGTTCGGGCGCCATATAGGCTGGCGTGCCCATGACGCTGTTGGTTTCAGTGATGCCGGTCGTCGAGAGTACCTTCGCCAATCCGAAATCCAGCACCTTGACGCCGTGGCGCGTAACCATGACGTTGGACGGCTTTAAATCGCGATGCACGATGCCAAGGGCGTGCGCCTCGGCTAGTGCTCCGGCGATTTGCGCTCCACAGCGCGCCACCATCTCGGGAGCCAGCGGACCTTTCTTTATCTCGGCGGCCAATGTGGAGCCCTCGATAAACTCCATAACCAGGTAATTCGGTCCGACATCGTGGAGCGTGCAAACGTTAGGGTGATTCAGTGCGGAAATTGCCTGAGCTTCCCGCTGGAATCGTTCGCTATAGCGCTCGACCGCGATCTTGATGGCCACCACGCGCCCTAATCGCGTGTCGACGGCGCGGTACACCGTTCCCATGCCACCGGCGCCGATTTGGGCTTCGAGTCGGTAGGGGCCGAGCCGGGTCCCCTTTGCAATCACGGTTTTTGTAGGGTCGGCCAACGAGTAGCCAAATGATTGGTCAAGAAATTCGCCATCCGATTCCAGAGCGAGCATGCGCTCCACCCGCACGCGGATGTCCGGATCCGTACATTCCAGCAAAGCCGCGCGCTCGGTGGGACTCCGCTCCCGAGCCGCGTGATAGAGATCTTCGATCTGGCGCCAATGCTCTGGTGTCATCCCCGCAAAATCCCTAATTGTTTGTACATATTCTATACTTTCCAAGACGGACTGCATGGCTAATACATCCAGCGCCGACACGACGCAGCTGCTGCGCGCCTGGGCGGATGGCGATTCTCAAGCGCTGGAGCAACTGACTCCGCGCGTCTACCGTGAGCTGCGCCGTGTGGCCGCGCATCTGTTACAAAATGAGCGTCCCGGGTTCAGCCTGCAAAGCTCGGATCTGGTTCACGAGGTGTACCTGCGCCTGGTGAACGCCGAGGCTGTGGACTGGCAGCATCGGGCGCATTTCTTCGCTGTAGCGGCCACGCTGATGCGCCGAATTCTGTTGGATCGGGCGCGCCGTAGGGCAGCGGCCAAGCGCGGCGGCAAAGCGTACCCTTTGGATTTCGCCAAGACGCTGGATGTGGCTCAGACCCGGGCACGCGAAGTGCTGGCTCTCGACGATGCCCTGAATGCTTTGGCCGAAGTGGACCCGCGAAAAGCTCGGATCGTGGAACTCCGATTCTTTGGCGGTCTGAGCGTGAAAGAGACCGCCGAAGTAGTGAAAGTCTCTTCCGACACCGTGATGCGCGATTGGAAGGTGGCTCGGGCGTGGCTCCTCACCGAGCTGGGCGCCTAAAATTTTCTTTCGGCCGGTGCCAGTTCTTGATCCCGGATTGCGCCCTTGAGATTGTACGCGGGGTTTACCCGCGGCAGAAAGAGGAGTTTTATGAAAACAATCTCAATTACCTTGAATGCGGGGATCTTCGTGGCGATGTGTGCCTCCAAGGCCTTCGCGGGGTGTGGGGAAATACCGAAAGGCCCCTTTGAGTTTCCGGAGCACGCGTTCGAGGCGCGCGCGCTTACTGCAGCCGCCACAGAAAAGGCGTCTGATGATAGCCCGACCACCGCGTCGATCGTCGGGCTGTGGAAAATTCAGTTGATATCCAAAGGCAACACGGCTCACAATCCCTCCATCCCGGACGGTGCGCTGATCGACTTTGGGTTTACCCAATGGCACAGCGATGGAACCGAAATACAAAATTCCGCCGGCGTTCCGGGCGGCGGCTTCTGTCTGGGCACCTGGGTGCAGACTGGGTTCTTGGGATTCGAACTCAACCATTTTCCGATCGCGTTCGACCCGACTACCGGAAAAGTTGCCAACTATATCAACCTTCGTGAACAGGTGACGCTAGCTCCCGATGGCACCTTCTACACTGGCACTTTTACCGAGAACATCTACGACCCTACAGGAAAACAAGTCGACCACCTTGTGGGAACCATATCGGGCAATCGAATCACAGTGGATTCTTCATTTCCAAGCGCCGTCCCCAGCGGCGATTGAAATAGTCGAATCGCGGGCGCGCAAAGGGACCTGGGAAGGCTTGCGCGCCCAACCGCTATAGCGAAACCTATCGCGCGGGAAGCTTGTCGGAAAGCTCTTCGAAGCGCTTGCGCTGCTCGGGCGTGAGGATTTGCACGATGCGGTTGCGCCCGGTGGCGCGCACGTCCTCAATCTGCGCTTCCAAATCGTCGTGATACTTTACGAAATCGTCAAGAATAGTTTTCAGACGCTCGGATTGTTCCGGCGTCAGATTTAGCTCAGTCTTCAGCGTCTGGTAAGAAAATTCGGTCTTGTCGCCGCGCCAGTAAGCCGCGCCGCGATGCAACTGCTCGTGTAGTCCTTCGCGCATGCCAATGGCGCCCGCCAGCGCGCCGGTTAGGAACACCAGCACCAGCGTCGACAGGATGCGCGGATTCTGCCAGGTTGGCCGATCCGAGGCGAACATGGTCCTACTGGTGGTAGCTGGCAAGATCCACCAACACGGCGTCGCGCTGCTGTTGCTCACCAGTGTCGGAGACGGCGCTAGTCGCAATCGTGGCTGCAACTCCGGTCTCTGGTCCACCCGGTTCGGAAGTCACCAGGTACCCGCCCAGCAGCGCCGCAAGCACGCCCGAGGCCACTGCCAGCCGAAGTCCGAATTTGCGATCCAGGAACACCGACCAGATCGAGACGCGCCGTTGCGCTTCGATCCGCTCCATCACGCGTGCATAGAATCCGGCGCGCGGCGCGACGTCCTCGCCACTCCGCAACGATCGCAGCAGTTGCGACTGTGTTTCCAGCCGCCGCAGCTCGCTCGCGCAGTCCCGGCACTCTCCCAAGTGCCGGTGAAACTCCGCTGGAATCTGTGTAATGGAGCCTTTTAGATACTCCTCAAGATTCTTCCTGATAGGTTGATGCATTGACTTCTTCCCTCAAAAGACCACTTTGACTTGTACGGATCGATTCGTCCGTTTCGTTCCAACAGTTCTATCACAATCACGCCAGCGATTGCCCGCCACGCATCAAACGTTGCGCGACCTTCAATAGTTTCTGGCGCGCGCGAAACAATTTCACCTTAATTGTATTTTCGTTCATGCCCGTCATCTGCGACAGCTCTTCCACCGAATGGCCTTCCACTTCTTTGAGAAGCAGCAGGCTACGATCTTCATTCGACAATTTTGCCAGGAGCTTTATGACCAGATCCTTGCGCGCGAGTTGCGTATCTACAGCCGGCTCCTGGCCGACAGCCGACTCGCTGTTTTGCATCCGTTGGGCGTCTTCTTCGGAAAAATCGCTTTCGTAAACCAGTTTGCGCACGCGCTTCTTGCGCAGATAGTCGTAACACTCGTTGACCGTGATCTTATAAATCCAGGTCAGCAGCGAGCTGCGAAAGTCGAAGCTTTGGATCGAGAAATAGATCTTTGCGAAGACCTGCTGAGCGATATCCTCGGCGTCATTGTGATTGCGGAGAATTCCAAAGATGATGGAAAACACTTTGGCTTGATAGCGCTCAACGATTTCGCCGAACGCGATCTCGTCCCGGGCCTGAACGCGCCGAACCAGCGAAGCTTCTTCAGAATTCCGGTGATCCACTCTGGTTTTGGTCTGAACCCGGGCCCCAGCCGCGGATAAGGGAAGTGTGCCGGCAACAGCGCTCATACACAGTCCCAGACGCAGCCCAAGATCCTGCGGTTGCAGTCAGTTGGGGGTTCACGGCGAGATTTATCCCGAATTGCATCCTGTCAGCGATTCTAGCATCCAACCAGTTGAGCACTGGCGTGTTGCGGTGCGCCAACTTTCAGGTGATAATACTTCTAGAGAGTTCACCCAACAGGAGATCTTAGAAATGGTTCAACTAACCGAGACGGCCGTTAGCAAGGTGAAGGAGATTTTGGGAAGCCAGGAACCGAAGCCAGCCGGGCTGCGCATCGCGGTTGTGGGCGGCGGATGCTCCGGATTCAGCTATTCGATGGCTTTCGAAAATACTCCGAACATGCTGGACAAGACCTATAAGTTCGACGATCTCAAGGTGTTCATCGATCAGGCCAGCCTGTTATATCTGGACGGCGCCGAAGTGGATTATGTCGAAACCATGGAAGGCTCGGGGTTTAAGTTCAACAATCCTAACGTCAAAAGCACCTGCGGGTGCGGTAGCTCCTTCAGCGCTTAAGTGAACCTCCACGGTCTTCTGACCGAACAGCAAAACCCGGCCTCCGCCCACATCGACGCTCTGCCAACCGGCGACGTCCTCGCCATAATTAATCAGGAAGATCAGAAGGTTGCGGGCGTGGTCGGTGCCGAGATACCCCAAATCACTGATGCCGTGGATCGGATTGTGGACCGAATCCGAACCGGTGGGCGTCTGTTCTATATCGGGGCGGGAACCAGCGGCCGACTGGGCGTGTTGGATGCCGCTGAGTGTCCACCGACGTTTCACGTGGAGCCCGGCCTGGTACAGGGTATTATCGCCGGCGGCGAGGGGGCGTTGTCGCGGGCTACCGAGGCCTCTGAAGACGATCCGGAGGAAGGCCGTCGCGACCTTGTTGGCCACGGGTTTACTGCCCATGACACGCTGGTCGGAATTGCGGCCAGTGGCCGGACGCCGTATGTTTTGGGTGCGATTGAGGAGGCGAATCGATTGGGCGGGCTTACTATTGGGCTGTCTTGCACCCCTGATTCACCGCTTTCGCGGCTAGCGCGCATCGCAATTACGCCGCTGGCGGGACCGGAAGTGATCGCTGGATCGACGCGCATGAAAGCCGGCACCGCGACGAAGTTGGTGCTAAACATGATCAGCACGGCGGTCATGATCCGTCTCGGTTACGTCTACGGCAACCTCATGGTCAATGTGCAGCCGCGCAACAGCAAGTTGGAGGATCGCGCGCGCAGGATTATCGCGGCCAGCGCAGCGGTTACTTACGACAGGGCGGCTGAACTGCTGTCCGCGGCCGGTGACGTGCGGGTGGCAATCGTGATGGCCCGTCTATCGCTCGATCGAGCTGCGGCTGAAGCGCGACTGGCTGCAGCGGGTGGCCGGCTCCCCGAGGCACTCGACTAATAACCTAGAACTAATAACTAACAACCAACAACATGGACAAATTCCGCATTCAAGGTGGCGTGCCCCTGGAAGGCGAGATCGCGGTGGGCGGAGCGAAAAATGCTGCGCTGCCGGCGCTCGCAGCCTGTTTGCTCACTAGCGATCCCGTTCATCTCCGGCGCATTCCGCCGGTGCGCGATATCGGCACCATGCAGCAGTTGTTGCGGCATGCCGGTGCTGAGCTCGAAGTGGTCGACGGGATTCGTCACGGTGCGCGCGGCCCAGCTGGATCATCCCGAAGCACCCTACGATCTGGTGAAGACCATGCGCGCCTCAAGCCTGGTCTTGGGGCCGCTGGTGGCTCGTACCGGCCGCGCGCGAGTGTCGATGCCCGGCGGTTGCGCCATCGGCGCTCGTCCCATCAATTTGCACGTGGCGGCGCTCGAGCAGCTCGGCGCCGAAATCCAGCACTCGCATGGCTACGTGGAAGCGCGGGCGCCTCACGGTTTGAAGGGCGCGCAGGTGCATTTCGATCGGATCACCGTCACCGGAACCGAGGATGTGCTGATGGCCGCTGTCCTGGCCGAAGGTGAGACCGTCATTCACAACGCCGCGCGCGAACCCGAGGTGCAAGATCTGGCGCTGCTGCTAAATAAGATGGGTGCGTGCGTGGAAGGCGCCGGCACTTCGACCATCCGCGTGCAAGGGGTCGCCACTTTGCACGGAACCGAACATACGATCATTCCGGATCGCATTGAAGCCGGCACGTTTCTGATTGCGGGCGCGATCACGCGCGGCGACTTGGTGGTGACGGGTTTCGTTCCCGAGCACGTGAACGCGTTCACGCTCAAGATGCGGCAAGCTGGCGCGGATGTTACCGAGGCTGGGCCGGACGCGTTGCGGGTGCGGGCGGCTTCCCGTCTGCGCGCCACCGACATCACGACCGAGGAATATCCCGGATTCGCCACTGATTTGCAGGCGCAGTATATGGCGCTTATCACCGTTGCGGACGGAATCTCGTTCATTAGCGAGACCATTTTTGAAAACCGCTTCATGCACACGCAGGAACTGGCGCGAATGGGAGCGAACCATCCGCGTGGAAGGCCGTCAGGCCATTGTGGCTGGCGTGGCTGAGCTGACTGGGCGCGCAGGTGATCGCTTCCGATCTCCGGGCCAGTGCGTCGCTGGTGCTGGCGGGCTTGGTGGCGCGCGGCGAAACCCTGCTGGATCGCGTGTACCACATCGACCGCGGCTATGAGAAGATCGAGGAGAAATTGGCGCGCGCGGGCGCGCGGATCGAGCGGGTCAGTTAAATATGAACGCACCCCAGCATCACAATCCCTCTTTCTTGGCGTTGGTGACCGAGGCCAAAAGCCGGATTCAAGAGATCGATATCGCCGAGTACCAGCGGCTGCGAGCCGCGGGCGAAGAGCACGTTTTGATCGATACGCGTGAAGACAGCGAGTGGGCGGCCGGGCACGCCGCGGGCGCCATACACTTGGGGAAGGGAATCATCGAGCGCGATATTGAAGCGCGCGTGCCGCGGAAGGATGCCAAGCTGGTGCTTTATTGCGGCGGTGGATACCGCTCGGCGCTGGCCGCGGATGCTTTGCAGCGGATGGGCTACAGCAACGCGATCTCGTTGGATGGCGGATGGCGCGCGATATCAGGAATCGGGTTTGCCGCAGGAGAAGTAAGGTGACGGGGAGAAGTAGTTACCCTATGAGCATGCCCGCTGAAAGGTAGAGCATCACTCCCAGCGTGCTCAGTTCCAGGAACTTGACAAATTGCGTGAAACCGGTGTTCATGAATTCAAAGCGCAGCATGAGCGCCAGCGCCGAGGCCTACACAAGTCAGCCAAAACGGAACGGAGCCCTCGGTCGACTGCATGTAGGCGATCAACAGGATATAGAAATAGATCGGAACGTTGCTGTCGAGCCAGCCCTTGATCCGCGTATAGGCTACGAAGAGTCCGAACAGAATCAAAAGCCCGAGCGTTACTTGAGAGGCGCCAGTAACATGCATTCGTTAAAAACCTTGCATACCGGCAGCGCCCGGCAGGGGAAGCCGCCGGGCGCGGGAAGGTTGGAATCAGAAAGCGAAGCCGAGTCCGGCCTGAGCGACGAAGTCGTTCAGCCAGCCGCCTACGCTTGATCCGTTCATGGGCGCGATCAGCTTGATTGGGAAACGGAGTCAGGTAGTCATGAACTTCGAGACGCAGCAGGACTGACTTTGCGATATTGAATTTCAAGCCGGCGCCCACCGAAACCAGAGCTCTGAGATCCTTGACGTCGCTGAACACCGCGATATTCGATAGCGGCTGATATACCTGCTCAGTGCCGGTGCCCGTATACCATTTCACTCCGGCGCCAGCCTCTATAAAAGGCCGCACGGCCGATTCAGAGGAGGCAAAGTTAATGACGACGTCATAGTGAATGGCGTTGGTTTGGCTTCCGAACTTGACGGTGGTGCCACCCGAGGAAAGCTTCAGGTCGCCGGCCTCGTGGTCATAGCGCAACTCCCCGCCGAATACGCCGCTGCCGATGTTGTTGTCGAGCCAGGCGCTCACTGCCAAGCCAGGATCACGGCCGGCGTTGGCATTACCCGCTGGGTTGGTGATGGTTTCGGAGGTTAGAAAACTGCCGCCTGCTCCGACGCCAACTTCCCACTTCTGGGCAAATGCCAGCCGGCGCCGCCGCGGCAAGAGCCAAAAACATTAACGACAGGAAATGTTTCATATTTTCTCTCTCATTCTGATCTAGAATTTGTTAATTCTCCACCCGCTCGCTGATGGAGGTTGAAACGTCGCCTTCGGTGATCACCAGCGGGACAGACATTCCGGTGGGGACATTGAACGGCACACTAACGTTGATCTGATCGACGCCCACTAGGCCGGGAGCCAAACCGGCATAAAGCACCGGCAACTCGACGCCGCCCAGGGTGACGGTCGGTTGCACCAGCGAGAGGGACAAAGGATTGGAAGGCGCCGGCTGTCCGGTTGGAACCGCCGGTGACGTCCCGCCGAGGCCGGTCAGGTAAATAACCAGCGGCGAGTTCGAACTGCGGTGAATCGGATGGGACGGCGTGACGAGTTCGTTATCGTCGTAGCGGACGACGGTGGGAATGTTGTTGTCCGGCTCCGACCGAGGCGGAGAATACGCTGGGAGCGTTGGGCTCTATCACCAGGTTGAAGCTGTTGCTGATGCCGCCGGGCGTGCGCAGAATCAGAGTCACATCGCCAATGGCTTGGAACGGCATCTGAGCGTTCACCTGGGTGGGCGAGACGAACAGAATCGGAACGGGCAGGCCGTTGACGCTCAAGCAACTATTGGCGAGAGCGGTGGGCAATGGAATTTCGGACGAGGCCATGTTGACCGGGCTCAAATTCGTTCCGAAGACGGAGATCAAGCCGCCGGGTGCGACGTCGCGCCATAATTGCCCGCGTTCACAACCGAGGTGATGTTGGGCGGCGCGACCGAGGCGTTGAAGTTCCAGGGCAGAACGGTGACGCCGGAAACTGTCAGGTTCATGATGGCGGTCTGGTTGGCGAGCGGCGCGATGGTGCGGGTGAAGGGCGAAGCCGTGGACCCGAGCAGCGGCGCTTCCATCATCTGGGTGGCGTTGCTCACCGAACGAAGCGGCGTTGGTCATGTCGATACGCTCCATCACGCCCGGAGCGGTGCTCTGGCCAACGGGGGCCTGGGCGTGGGAGGGCCGGTGTTGGTCGTTGTGGTGCAGGTAGAGGTGGTGCCGGTGCCGTGCACGTCTGATGGTCGTGGTAGTGCCGGTGGGGCTCGTTGTGGTGCAGGTTGTCGCCTGTCGCGGTGTCTCACGCACGTCTGGGTGGTCGTGGTAGCGATGGTGCCCGCCGGAGCGGGCGCAGTGGAACGGAAACCGGTCTCGTCCACGAAGGAGAACCCGGACGGAGTTCCCGTGCTGGTCTGGAACGTCAGTACCGGATTCAGCGAAGAGTTCAGAAGATTGGTACCGACGACATATTGATCGAAAGCCGACGCGGCGTAAGGTCCGGACAGCGACGTGCCGACCTGCTGGGAAACCGCGAAAGCGTTGGAAATGGCGTTGTAGAGATAGGTCGTCCCGTCGGCTTGCGCGATGAAGATCGTAGAACCGTTCTGCGAGGTAGTCAATACGGTGTTGGCGTTGGTGAGGTTATTGAATACGCCCAGCGAGGGCAATTCAACTCCCGTACCCTGTGCGATATCCAGCTGCAGGATATGGAAGGTGCCGTCATAATAGCCGCCCTGCGCGAGCGTGGCGTTGGCCGAGGAGGCGATGGAAAGGGCAACGAAACCCGAGGGCAGAACAATCGGCGAGACCGGTTGCAGGGTATCGAGATCGTACACGTTGACGATCTGCGATCCCGAATTTCCCACCAGCAGATATTGCTGGTCGAAGGAAATGGCCATGGTGTTGGGCTGGTTGCCGGTCGGTAGCGCCGCGATCTGGGAATAGTTGGTGCCGTTGAAGGCCAGCACTTCATTCTGGTCGCTGCGCACCACGAAGAACTGGTTGCGGACCGGGTCGGCCATGATGTCGGTGAGCGTTCCCGGAACGCTGATGATGCTGCCAACCTGGTTGGGCGCCGCGTTGTTCACCAACACCTGAACGCTGGGTATGATGATTGATGGCCGTGGGAGATGCGATGGTGAGCGTAGCGGCCACGGTTCCGGACTGGCTCCCGAACGCCGAGGGGTCCACCGAAACCGTCACCGACGGCTGGCGTGACGCCGTTGGTGGGAGAAACAGAAACTCCCGCCGTGTTGGAGCTGATGCTGAAGGGCGTGTTATTGCCACCTGGATCCGCATGCGTGATCTGTTTCGTGGAAACGCCTGGATTGCAGAAATTGCCGCGAAATACCATACTTTGCTGCTGTGGCACCACCCGCGGCTGCTGCGCCAGGCTGCCGACGGGAAGAACTGTGACGCCGCTGGCTGAAACGGAGTAGAGAGTATTGGAATCGCTCGAGAGCACGCTCTTGCCGGTGAGGTTCTCGGGCAATTGCAGGGTCTGTTGGAGCGTCAGGTTGCTGGAGGTGACCACCATGAGCGTGGGTGGCACGCCGAATGACGTGCCGGAATCTGGGCGTAGAGTAAGCCCCGGCTGTCATCGAACGCGGTGCTTCCAACGCAAACTGATTGGTATGTTGCGGGAAATAGTTAACGAAGGTGCCCAACTGGTTGGCCATCACCCATCCGGCCATTGCCAGCGAGCCGTCATGATTCAGGCTGACCACGCGCGGTCCCAGGATTCCGCTGTTGGTCACGATGGCCGCCAGGGTAAAGGGCGCCCGCGTCGACGTCGTAGCGGAAGGTGACCGTGCTGGTAGTGCCGCCCAGGCCGTAGATCTGAAGACCGTCGGCGGACGCGGCGACCGAGGCGGCGGTGATCTGGGCGGGGAAGTTGCTGGTGGGCGCCACCGGGCATGCGTGTTGGCCACCACGTTGGCGAGCGTGGAGACTTGTTGCGTTGCGCCGGTACTGGGATTGAACAATACAAAGTCGGTGGTGGTGACGACCAGGGCGAGACCATTGGCTGCGAAGGCGACGCCCAGGGGCGGGCTGCCGAGTGCGAAGGTCTGGATTCCCTGGGTGGTCAGATCGACCACCGTCAGCGCGTTGGCTGCACTGGCGGGCGCCACCGCGTTTCCGAAGTTGGTGGCCACCAGATAGTGGCCGTCCATCGACATGGCGATCGAACTAGGCTGCGCGGCCACATGGATCGAGGTCTGGATGGTGTTGGTCGCAAGCGACATGACGTCGATGGCGTTGCCGGTGAAGTCGGCGATATACAGCACGCCGCGCGTCTCGTCCAACGCCAGGTCCGAGGCTTCGCCTCCTATGGACACCACGGTCCCGAAGGTCTGGCCCCAGGCCGCGGCCGCCGCGAACGAAGCGGCGATAAGGATCTTCCACCAGTAAGACTTCATCAGCATAACGATTCACTCCAAAGAAACAATCAAATTTCCAATTCTTTGCGCCGGCTGCCTCTTTTCAAGCACGGCTGCTGTACTGTGCGGCCCGCCCCGCACCCACGGTTCACGCCGGACGGCAAAGCCGGCGTTCCACAAATTCCTTCCAGGTCCGGCAACACGGCGCGAGGCGCGCCAGGGAAATTCGTCCCTGACGCCCCGCCCGATCCACCGCCCCAATTAAGCGCGCCCCAACCTACTCAGCGCTCTTCTTGCGCCGCAAAACGATCAGCCCCACAAACAGGACTGCGAGCACCGCACAAACAATGCGAATCATCGAGCTATCCATCGTTTTTCTCCTTTCCCGCGAAAATGGTCTCCGTACCCCACATGTTGTTCATCACATGTTATTCATCATTGGGATCAGCTCCCGAATGATTTTCATGACGACTGGTCCCACGGACACGACGAACAAAGACGGCAAAATACAAAAGAAGATCGGAAACACCAGCTTGACTCCCAGTTTCGCGGCCTTCTCCTCGGCGATCTGCCGAGCCTGAACCCGCATGTAGTCGGCATGCGCGCGCAAGCTCTGCGCCACGCCCGTCCCAAACCGGTCGGCCTGAATCAGCACCGCGACCAGCTTCTTGAGATCTTCGACCGCGGTCCGGTCCGCCAGGTTGCGCAGCGCTTCGGCGCGGCGTTTTCCGGCTTTCAATTCCAAATTCACGATGGCCAGTTCCTCGCTGATCTCCGGATGGGCATGCTCCAGTTCCTTGGCCACCTGCATGACCGCCTGATCCAATCCCAGTCCCGACTCGACGCACACCACCATCAGGTCGAGCGCATTGGCCAGCCCGCGCTGGACCTGTTTTTGGCGCCGCTTGGCCACCATGCGGATATACTCATTGGGCCCGAAGAATCCGGCCGCCAGCGCTATCAGAATCGCCGCGAACTTGTTGCTCTGCGAAAACGAGGAGTTCAGCACCACCAACGCCGCCAACACCGGAAGCACCACCGCGCAAATGGCCTTGGCCCCATACAGCGCTTTCAGAGCATTGGGATTCCGGTAGCCCGCCCGAATCAGACGCCGTTGCATGACTGTCACGTCTTTGGGCGACGCGGGCACCAGGGTGCCAAGCCGCTTCACCAGATCGTGAAAAAGCAAGCTGGGATGGATAGGAGTTGAATCCTGGGAACTCATCCCGGTGCCGGCCACGCGCTCGATAGCCTCCTTGGGCTTGACGTACAACCTCACCAGGCCAAAGAAGATTACTCCCGCGAACAACAAGAAGACCACGAAGCTGAATAGAAGGACCATGCAATTACACCTCGATGTTCGTGATCTGCTTCATGACTAGAAAGCCGATAATCTGCAAAAGCACGGCGCAACCCAGCATGATGTTGCCGACGTCGTCCAAAAAGAAAAACTTCACATAATCCGGATTGGTGTAGAACATCAGGACCGCCACGCCAATGGGAATGCACGTCAATGCAATTCCGGTCATGCGGCCATGCGCGCTGATGGCCCGGATGCGGCCGCGCAGCTTGAAGCGCTCCCGGATCACGTAGGCCAGTTTGTCCAGGATCTCGGCCAGGTTTCCGCCGGTGCGCTTTTGCAGCAACACCGCGGACACAAAGAAGTGCACGTCCAGCGAAGGGATGCGCTTGGCCAATTTCTGCAACGCCACATCCAGCGGCAGCCCCAGATTGTGCTCCTCGAAGGTGCGGCGGAATTCGCCCGAGAGCGGTTCCTGGAACTCGCGGTGGATCATTTCAAGCGACACCGAGAAGGCGTGGCCGGCGCGCATGGAGCGCGACACAAACTCGAGACTGTCGGGGAACAGCTCCTCGAACCGCCGCAAGCGCGCTTTGCGTTTTCGCATCACGTACAGCAGCGGCAGAGCGCCCGCCAGCAGCGCCGGAACATAGGAGAAGCGACGGAATTGATCGGGAAGCATGAGCCAAGCCAGGACCCAGGCGACCACGACGGCAACCAAAGTCGTATTGACCAGCCGATGCGTGCTCCATTTCATGCCGGCCTGTTCGAGCAATTCCTGCAGCTTGCTCTGCAGCTGGAAGCGGCGCAAGAACTTGGTGGCCAGCAGGACGTTTTTCTCGTCGGTTTGGATCAGAGAGCCGCCCGGCGAGGCCGCCTTGGCCGCCGCCTTCGTTTTGTTGGAGCCGATCAAACGGCTTTTGAGCTTGTCGAGATCCGAGTGGCGGAATGCGTTGGAGCAAATCCACCAGATCACTAGGGCGCAAGCCCACACCGCGATGGAGATGAGCAGAAACGTCATTTCAAACCTCCACCACCTCGTCGAACAGATCGGCGCGCAGGCGGATGCCAGCCGCCAGCAGTTTTTCGTAGAATTTCGGCCGGATTCCGGTGGCCGCGAAACGGCCCACCACACGCCCGTCCGGATTCAAGCCGCGCTTTTCGAACACGAAAATATCCTGCAGCGTCACCACTTCGCCTTCCATGCCAGTGACCTCGGTGAGATTGACAACGCGGCGCGAGCCGTCGCTCATGCGCGAGGCTTGCACCAGCAGGTGCACCGCGCTCGCGATCTGCTGCCGGATGGAAACCAACTGCATGTTGGCGTTGGCGAGTGAGACCATGACTTCCAAGCGCGAAATCGCATCGCGCGGGCTGTTGGCGTGGACGGTGGTCAGCGATCCGTCGTGACCGGTATTCATGGCCTGCAACATGTCCAGCGCTTCCTCGCCGCGGACTTCGCCCACCACGATGCGATCCGGGCGCATACGCAAGCTGTTTACCAGCAACTCGCGCTGCCGGACGGCGCCGTGGCCTTCCAGGTTGGGCGGACGTGTTTCCAGGCGCACCACGTGCGGCTGCTTCAACTGCAATTCGGCCGCGTCTTCAATGGTGACGATGCGCTCCTTGGGCGAAATGAAGGCCGACAGAGCGTTGAGCAGCGTGGTCTTACCGGAGCCGGTGCCGCCCGCGATGATGATGTTCATGCGAGCCTTGACGGCGGCTTCGAGAAGTTCCATCATGCCGGGCGTCATGGCTCGGCGGTCCACCAGGTCGGCGGGCATAAGCTTGTCGGTGGAGAAACGGCGGATGGATAGTATGGCGCCGTCAACCGCGAGCGGAGGAATGATGGCATTGACGCGCGAGCCGTCGCTCAAACGGGCGTCCACCATGGGCGTGGATTCGTCCACGCGGCGGCCAACCTGAGAAACGATCTTGTCGATAATGCGCAGCAAGTGCTGGCCGTCGCGGAAGCTGACCGAGGTCAGTTCGAGCAAACCCTTGCGCTCCACGTAGACCTGCCTGTAGGTGTTGACCAGAATGTCGGAAATGGTGGGGTCCTGCAGCAAGGGCTCCAGCGGCCCGAGGCCGAAGACTTCATCCAGCACTTCGTCGCAAATCTGCTGCTTTTCGAGCGAGCTGAGCAGCGTAGGCTCGGAATCGATTAGCGAGATGAGCGCCTGGCGCACTTCGCTGCGCACGCGCTGGTTGTCGATGGTCGCCAGCGCTTCCAGGTTGATCTTGTCCACCAGCTTGCGGTGCAGCGTGAACTTGAGCTCCTGATATTCCGGCTTCAGCGCGCCTTTGGACTTGCCGCCGTTCTTCAGCAGGCGTTGCTCCCAGCTGACTTGGGGTGTGGTGGATTTGGTTTCAAGGTTGGGGAACATAAATAGATCTCGCTATACGGCCGAAGCAACCTTCAAATCGGAAAAAGAGACTCGCTTGCGCTCCTGGCCTGCCTGGCCGGATAACCGCCCAGCCAGGTTCTCCATCGCTTTACCGAGCTCACAATGAGCGTCGACGGGCTGTCCGAGCGTTACGGCGCGGTGCAGCGAGAAGTAGTCGTTCGGGATCCGGGCATCGATCGCGCAATTGAACAACCGCTCGATGTCGGAGCCGGCGATTTCGTCCCGGCGGTTGATACGGTTCATCAGGATTTGAAAACGTTCCTTGGGAAAGCCCAGCTGATCGAGCAAATTGACCGCCTTGCGCGCCAGGTGCAGACTCGGCAGCTCGGGTGTGGATATCAGGAACGCACGGTCCGATTCGGAGATCGCCATCAGGCTGAGGCGCTGAAAAACAACCGGCAGGTCGATCACTACCCAGTCATAATTCATGCGCGCGTATTCCATTACCGCGTGCAGACGCGCGGCGTCCACGGGCCCGGCGTAGGGAGTTTCCGGAGCCGCGAGGATGTCCACGCCATCGGCTACCGCGACCGCCGACGCCCAAGCTCCATCGTCCAGCCGCTCCGCTAGGGGAAGCAGGTCGAGCAGCGACTTGGTGTTGGTGAGCTTCAGATAAAAGCCGATCATTCCGCCCATCAAATCGAAATCCGCGAGCAACACCCGCTTGGAGGTGGTCCGCCGCAGCGCGAAGGCCGTTTGCGCGGCCAGTGTCGATGCTCCCGAGCCAGGCTTGGCGCTGGAGAATGCAATGATGGACCCCGGCTCGCTTTCACTGGCCGGTCCGGGCTGCAGCAGCCGGCGGAGACGGGCGACTGCGTCGTTCTGGGTCTGAACGTCAAAGGGCGCATACAGGAATTCGCTCGCGCCGCTGCGGAGCGAACGCAGTATCGCGTCCGAATCGTTGCGAACGTGCAATCCGACGACGTGTGTCTGGAAATTGAAGGAAGACACGCAGCGGATCAGTTCACAGGCTTGACCGAGATCCGAGGCCAGGTCCAGCAGGATGACGTCGGGCCTGGTCTGGCGCACCCGGATTTCCAGCGCCTGCTGCGACGGATAGGAGTTGAGCTCCGACAGGATTTGAAACGAACGGTTGCGCTCGAGCGCGGCCGCGAACTGAGCGGCGAGCTCGCGGTCGGCAATGATCGATACGGCTGTGAGAACCGGACCCCGGCCCATCATCCCGCCCTCCTGTCGCTGTGGATCCGAAGCACTGCTACTTGGACCCCCCTTTGGAAGTGCCCGGAAATGCATTCGTGGAGCCCGGCGCTATGGGTACCAGGAAGGGGTGCGGTGTCGGCACACCGGGCTTGCCGTCGCCCGGCTGCAAGGGCATGGTGATTTCCGGGGTCACCAGAACCACCAGTTCGTCGTCACTCTTGGTGATCGATTTGGACCTGAACAAATTCCCTAGAATCGGCAGATTCGCGAGGCCAGGAATCCTGGAGATCGTTTCCGTTACCTGGTTGTCGATGAGACCGGCGATAACAAAGCTCTGGCCTTCGCCCAACTCGACATTGGTCTCGATTTTGCGCGACGACAGCGCCGGGATGGTGAAGCCGTTGAACGACAATGCGTTGCTGTAGTCCAGCGCGGAAACTTCCGGCTGGACGTGGAGACGAATGTTGTTGTGACTGGTGATGGTGGGCGTGAATTTCAGCCGGACACCGAACTCTCGAAACTGAATAGTGACCGCGCCGGAATTCGCTCCTCCCTGCAGGACCGGGATTGGAAATTCTCCGCCCACCAGGAAGCTGGCCTCTTTGCCATCGCTGGTCATCAGAGTCGGTTCGTCCAAGGTTTGCAGCAGGTTTTTCTGTTCCAAGGCTTGGATGAATGCCCCCAGGTTGAGGTCCGGACGGAAGGCGAAAATGTTCAGCGCGTTGGAAATCGTGAATGTAGTTGGCTGGCCCCCGCCGATGGACGTAGGAGTGGTGGAACTGGCCTGGCCCGTGCTGATTTGGCCGATGGTGTTCGTGGCGCCGGTGGAAAGCAGGTTGACCGCGAACTGGTTGGATGCGGAACGGCTCAGTTCGGCGAACTTGATGCGCAACAGGATCTGTCTTTCCACGGGGGCTTCGGCAAGCTGCAAGTTATTCACAATGGTCTTGCCGAACGACGCGGCCAGAGCGCTGGCCCGGTCGTACACCTCTTTGTTCGCTACCCGGCCGGTGAGCGAAAGCGAATCGCGCGAGGACTGAACGTGAATATCTTCGTTCGGAAAGGTATCTTTCAGTAGCTTCCGCAGCGGCTCCAGGTTTTGCTCGACAGTGATGTTGTAGAAGTTGCGCTGACCGGTTTTGCTCCAAACCACTAGCGTGACGGTTCCAAACGCTTTTCCATGCACCAGCACTTCACGGCCGGTGACCGGAGATGCATCCACGATGTCCGCATTGCTCGTGGAAATCCGGGCGATATCGGTTGGATAGTCGATAACAATGCTCTTGCCAATCGTCAACCGGATCTCTTCGGGTCCGCCCTGCGCCACGACAGAACTTACCGCCGCGAACAGCAGCGCAGACACCAGGCACAAATGTTTGATCTCTCGCATGTTTACTTACTCCCGCCGGGGCCGACCCCAACTACTTCCACGCTCTTCGTCGTTCCGCGAATCACGATGATCTGATCGGGAGGCGGAGGTGGAGGCGGCGGAGGCGCCGCGGCAACCACTGGAACTGGCCGGGCTCTGGGCCGCGGTGGTGGAGCGGCGTTCTCCGGGGCCTTCTTGTGCACCGCCCGCTCCCCGTATAGCTCGGCGATCTCGCGTCCCGGCGTTTTCTCGATGGTCTGATCGCTGCCGTTCCTCAAAACCAATTGAATGCGCGTATCGGCGTTCGCCAAAGTGAGCGTCTCGGCCTGCTCGGGCGTTGCCAGCAACGTGACGTTCGCCGAAGGCATGGCCTGCCCTCGCGCGTCGGGCTGCATCACGGTTCCGGCTGATAGCACCAGCATGTTTTGCAAGGGTGTGGTGGTGACCGATCCCTCGGTGTTGGGCGGATGCCCGGTGACCAGCACATCCACGCGCATCCCGGGCAGCACAAAGCCCGCAATACCGGTCACGTCGTTCACGCGCACCGTCACCCCGCGCATTCCGACCGGAATGGTCGGAGCCAGGCCCAGTCCACTGCCGCGCGCCGCCAGGCGTCCTTCGAGAATCGGCTCGTCCATAAGTATGTTGCTCACCAGCGGACGATCGATCACTTCCTCTGGCTTGCCGAAAGCGCCTTTGGGGAAGGCGGAAGCGGGCATTTTGCCGAGCTTGATATCGGCCGGCTTCACCGTGGTGCCTACCGACAGTGGACGGGCCGCCACGACGATGTCACGCATATCAGTGACCTCAGTCTTTTTGGGACTCCCGGCGCGAGCCGTCATCTGATAAAAAACGCTCGATATCACGAGCGCGAAGAGCAGGCTCACGCCCAATACCGTCAGAAATCTACGATCCATATCTCTCTCTCCCGCATTCCGATGCTGAAGTGAAATGCAAAGCAACCACCGTCATGTCCGCACTGCCAGCCCTAGCCGTCATGTCGCCGCCACCAGGCTCAGCCAAACACCCGCCGCGATCGCGGGGGCGTAGGGGATGGAATCCGTTCTCCCCGCCTGCGCGATAGCCACCGCTTCGCCGTCCGGCTTTCCGGCGCGCGAGCGCTCGCTGGTGGCCCACAAATCCCGAATCGAACGGATGGCGATTACCGCCGCAGCCATTACACCGCCGCAGCCCGCCGTCCACAGAGCGGCCTGCAGCAGCTTTTGAACACCGAGCAGCGCCCCAAATCCAGCCATCAACTTCACGTCTCCGCCGCCCATGCCGCCGAGCAAATAAAACACCAGGAACACGCCTGCGCCCGCTACGGCTCCAGCCAGCGCCGCTCCGGCGCCGCGCCAGCCGTGCTGGACGGTCTGCAGTATCACGCCGCCCGCAAATGCGGAAACTGGAATCCAATTGGAGATCTGACGCCGCGACAAATCATCGATCGTCGCCGCCACTCCGACCAGGCCGGCCATAATTGCCAATGCCGTCACTGGCTGCCGCCTTTGCCGAAGTTTTTGCCGCGCGCGAAATCTTTGCCACGAGCTTCAGACGCGTCTAAGGTCCGCGGCTCGCTGGCGGCGTCCCTACCAAAACTTTTCGCTCGAAACAGCAACGGCGCGAGAAATCCCGCTTGCAGCGCGAATTCCGCCAGGGCCTTACCGGAGGGCAGACGCCAACTCCCGGCATCCAACCACTCAATTGGCATTTTCGGCAGCGGCATGCCTAACTTAGTCCCGGCACTGCGGTTAGCGGAAATGGACGCGTTCTGGTTGCTTCTCATGCCGGACGTTCTCCCTGCTTATCAGTTCGGCAAACTGGGAGGTTTTCATTAGGCTGGCGTGGGGCTTTCTTTAGTACGACTCTGGACGCCGGGGGTGCAGTTTTACCTATTTCGCCGGGTCTGGCCCACTTAGCCTCTGGAAAAGCACCGAACGGTGATCATCGGCCACCACTCGCCACGCAGCGTCTTGTTTCAATAACGATGACAGCGGCCAACTAGCTGGCAACAGCGCCACATCGAACCTGTTCCGGTCTACGATCGCTCGCCAGTCATAAGCTCCTTGGAGCAGGTGCAGGTACTGGTTGGCTAAGGTCTCGCCGTAGAAGTCGCTACGCCCGTCCACGTACACCCTTTGCCGCGGATAGAAACTATAGATGATGTAGTCGCCCCATTGATCGGTGGTCAACAGACGGCCGGTCCCGACCAGATCGGCGTGCTGGTGAATCATGCCCGTGGGAAATACTTCGCTTGGAAAATCGCGAGGCCACTTGAACGGGGCATCGAGAACCACTAACGCAACCACGAATACGGCCGGCCATACGCTGGTCCGCCGGAACCCGGGCGAGAGATCCGTGCCCAACTGGTGAAGAATCCGCAACGCCTGGGACTTCTTCATTCGGGCCGCGCTCGCGCTCCACCACTGGCTGAGTTCGCACGCGATCAAGGGCGCCGCGACAGTTGCGTAGATGGGCGCATGCCGCACGCTGATGAGCGACGCGTGCGCGAGAAACAAAATCCACAGCGCCTCGGTGAAACGCCGCTGGCGCACCAGGAAGCCAATTGCGATCAAGCCGGCCAGCAGCAAGGCCTCATATTGTAACTGCCCTTCGGTGCGAAACGTGGGCGCTTGAAACTCCTGCACAATGTCCTTGATCCAATCGGCCCGCAGATACTCGATGATGTGGGCGTGCAGCCGGATGCCATAGGGATTGATTACCGACCCGAGCGAACATCCCAGCAACAGCAATCCGTAGCGGCGAACCGCGGGCCAGCGAGCGGCGCTTTCATCACCCCCAAGCCTCGCCTCGATCGCGCTCCCGGCTACCAGCACCGCAATGCACGCGAGGAAAATGACGAAGCCGCCATGCAAATTCGTCCACAGAGCAGTCACTGGAATCAGCGACCAGAGCCAGCGCGTATTCTTTCTGCGATCCGCCTCCAGCACCCAAAAGCAGACCGGCACCAGCAGCAGTGTGAACAAATGTGGCCGCGCAAGAAAGTGCATCGACGACGCTCCGGTGGCCAGCAGCGTGGTGAATACCGCCACCAACACGTTGGCGCCCCGCCACAGCGTATAACGCAGCACGATGACCGCAAAGAGCCCGATCATCAGTCCCGATGCCAGCACGATCGCCTTGAGCCCGCCCATTTGGAACAACCCCGCATACAGCACATCGCTGAGCCATTCCCAAGCGAACCAGGGTGCGCCCGGGCGGGAGAATGAAAACAGATCCTGCGTAGGCACCGCGTGATGCGCCAGAATGTACTGGCCCGTGCGGATGTGCCAGCCGGTGTCTCCATCGCCCAACAGCGTTTTCCACCCGCCCGTCGTAAAGATGAACAGCCAGCTAACCAGTGCGACAAAGAAGCAGTCGGAAATGGAAGGCACCAGAGGTCGCGGGATTCTCGCCACGGCTCTTTCCGCGAATCCGGAAGCTAACGGCGAAACTGGCGCCGCTGGCGTGACTAGAGTTGTCGGGGGCTGCGTTGAAGTTGCCACAGTGGTTGCTCGAATCGGTTGCGCCGTGAGAGAGTGCCTTCCTGAACGCTGATCGACGTTGGACCCAGCGGGCTTTAGCGGCCGTTGCTTTCGAGCGGGCTCACGCTACTTGAAACCGGCTCGATCCCGGCCAGCTCGCGGCCATGGACGGCTAAAGCCAGCCGGTCCTTCAACCCAGTCTTCTCAAATATGTGCATCAAGTGAACTTTGACTGTTCCCGGTGTAATATGCAGATTCTCGGCAATTTGCTTGTTTCTGAGACCGCGGCAAATCAGCCGGACGACTTCCTTCTCCCGAGGTGTCAGCCGCGACGCTTCCTTGCGCTGCAGGAACTCGGTGACCTGCTCGGATTGCTGCATCCAAATTTGGCCCGAAGCCACCTCACGCAGGCATTCGAGAAGGGTGGATACCGGCAAGGTCTTCTTCAGGATGCCTCGTGCGCCGATCTGCAAGGCGCGAAAAGCGTCCATCTCGGGAAGGTCCACCACCCAGAGCACGCTGTGAACAGGCGCGGCGGCTTTGAGACTTCCAACCAATCGAAGCGCGGCCGTCAGTCCGGCGCTCGCATCGATGAGCACAACATCGGGGCGAACGCGCTGGATGGCCTCAAGCGCGTCACTCGCCTTGGGCGCCCAGCCGGAGAAAACGAGATCTTCGCAATCCGACAGCACCTTCTGCAGGCCTTCGACAACGATGGGCTGTGATTCGCAGGCAAATACGGAAATACTACGCAACAATCCCTCGCAGTCCTTTGATCGGCGGCAGAGCATCGCCAAGATAGGCACTAAGGCAATTACGATGGATTGCGGCTGGAAGGCGTTTGGAGGTAGTGTATTCAGGGTACCGAGCTTAGGGTCCCTGAAAAGCAGAGCACACTTGCTACTCTTAACAAGCGCGGGAGGAACGCGCCGCAAGGAGAACAAGCTTAGATGAAAGGTCAGCCTGCCGCATGAACTACCAGGTGACGGTTATCGGCGCCGGACGCATGGGATCCGCTTTTGCGACGGCTCTGTTTCATAAGGGATTTGCCACGACGGTGTGGAACCGGACTGGCGCGAAAACGGAGGCCTTGTCAAAGCTCGGTCTCAGCGTAGCTCAGAGCGTCGAGGAATCGGTTCGAGACGCGGATATCGTGGTCGTTAGCCTTAGCGATTACGCTTCAACGCAACAGTCGTTGCGGCAACCCGACGTTGAAACCGCCCTCCGCGGCAAGATCGTCGTGCAACTGAGCAGCGGCACGCCTAAAGAAGCCCGGGAAATGGACTCCTGGGCCCGCCGATGCGGAATATCGTATCTTGACGGCGCCATTCTGGGCAGTCCGGCCAAGGTTGGGACACCAGGTTGCACAATCTTCTATTCCGGGCCGGAGGAAATCTTCAACCGCGCGAAGCCGGTCCTGATGACCTTTGGCGAGCGGACGGTGTTCGTGGGGCATGAAATCGGTCATGCCTCGGCCTTCGATGTTGCTGTCCTCACCTTCGGCGTAAGCGCGATGTTGGGTTTTCTCCAGGGGCAGGTTGTTTGGGACAGTGAAAACCTGCCTGCTGGAGGATTTCTGGAGACGATCAAGGGGATGATGCCAACCATGGAATCAGTCTTCACCGACATGTCGCAGCGAATTTCGTCAAAGAATTACAGCGGCGATCAAGCTTCGCTAGAAGCGTATTCTGTGGTCACCAAGCAGCTTGTAAGCTGGTGCCAAGATCGAGGTTCGGACCACATTATCCCTGATGCGTACGTTAGCCTCATGGAGCGAGCAATCCAGGCGGGCAAAAGTCAGGCTGATTTCGCGTGCCTATTTGAGATTCTGTCCGAGGCCACAAACAAGCCAATCTGACTACGGCCCTAGTACCAACAACCAGCCACCAATAACCAGTAACTAATAACCAAGAACCAACAACCGGCTTGCTACAATGAAGTAACAATGCATGGCGCGCTTCCTGCCATTGTCGCTACCGGATTTGCCGCCGCTCACCCTCACTGCGGCGATTGACATCGTCATTGTCGCCGTCCTCATTTATCAATTTCTGTTGATCATCCGCGGCCGCCGCGCGGTGCACGTGCTGATGGGGCTGGGCGTTCTGGCCCTGATTTACGCGCTGGCGGTTTGGGCGAAGCTGGATCTGCTGCGGACAATTTTGGCGACACTGGCGCCTTACACCCCGATCGCGCTGATCGTGATGTTTCAAGCCGAATTGCGGCGCGCATTGGCGCGGCTGGGGCGCCGGCCATTTCTGGGCGTAAGCCAGATCGAGCGCCGCGAGCTGAGCCAGGAAGTGGTGCTGGCCGTCGGCCGGATGTCGCAAAATAAGGTCGGCGCGCTGATTGTCGTGGAGCGCAAAATCGGCCTGCGAACATTCGTCGAGAGCGGCGTGAACCTGGACGCGGCGGTTTCGCGAGATCTGCTGTGCTCCATTTTTCATCCGGGCGGGGCGCTGCACGATGGCGCCGTGATCATTCAGGGCGACCGCATCACCGCCGCCGCTTGCTTTTTGCCGTTGACCACCAATCCTCTGCTGGTCGTCGGAGCTCGGCACACGCCACCGGGCCGCGCTCGGGATCACCGAGGAGTCGGATTGCATCGCCGTGGTGGTGTCGGAAGAAACCGGCAAGGTATCGCGTCGCGGCGTTTGGCGAAATCGAAATCGACGTTCCACTCGAGCGCGTGGAGCAACTGCTGTCCGAGCGCCTGGATCATCGCGACAAGCGCAGCGCTGGCTGCACAGCCGCGGTATCCGGCGCAGGTGCAGCACTCACTTCAGTCCAACGGGCGACACCCGCGCGGCAATCCACGCTTGGACCGGCCATGAGACAACTGCTCACCCAAAACCTGGGTTGGAAACTGTTGTCGTTATTGTTGGCCGTGGGGCTCTGGCTGGCAATCGCGCGCGAACCCGAAGTGGCCACTTCGCTCTCGGTTCCCGTGGAATTCAAGAATATGCGGGAGGATCTGGATATCAGCGGCAACCTGCCGGATCGGGTATTTCTGGAGCTGCGCGGTCCATCGGGCCGCCTTCGCGCGACAATCTCTCCACGGTGGCGGTGGTGTTGGACCTTTCCGACGCCCAGCCCGGCGAGCGCACCTATAACATTCGCGGCCGCAATCTGAATCTGCCTGCCGGAGTGGCCTTCTATCGCGCGGTTCCCTCGCAACTCACGCTGCATTTCGACCAGCTCGCCGTCAAGAACGAGCCCGTGCAGCCCGTCTTTGTGAACAAGCCCCCGAGCTATCGCATCGCGAGCCAGCAGTTGAGTCCGGCGCAAGTTCGAATTCGGGGCTCCGAGGATCGCGTCCAGGCCATCAATGAGGTCAAGACCGATCCAATGGATTTGAGCGGCGTGGCTGGGGAGCAAGGTCTTTCACACCCATCTCAACGTGGGCGATGCGCAGGTGAGGCTGCTCGATACTTCGTCCGACATCACAGTGCGGGTGAAGCTTGAGAAGATCCTGACCGGGGACGCCCGCTAGTGGCGCGTGCTCTATTTGGAACCGACGGAATTCGTGGAGTGGCGGGCGTTGCTCCCTTGGACTCGAAGACCGCGCGGGCCGTGGGTGCGGCACTGGGGCACTGGGTCCTTGACTCTAGTGAGCATCGAGAAGTTGTGATTGGAATGGACACGCGCGAGTCGGGCCAGTGGCTCGCGGCTGCGGTTGCTAGCGGCTTGCAATCGCGCGGCGTCAAGATTGAATTTGCGGGCGTCACCACCACTCCCGGGGTCGCATATCTCGCAAAAAATGGACCCTTCGCAGCCGGAGTGATGATTTCGGCCTCGCACAATCCTTACCGGGACAATGGCATCAAACTGATCGGTCACGCCGGATACAAGCTCGCCGACGAGCAGGAAGAGCGGCTGGAGACGGAGATCTTTCGACTGCTCGAGGAAGGTTTGGATTTACCGCCGGTCGAGCTTCGAGTGAACGCCGGCTTGGACTGCACATACATGGATCACCTGGCAGCGACGCTTCCCGATGGTCTCGACGGATTGAGCCTGGTGGTGGATTGCGCCAACGGCTCAGCGTCCGCGCTGGCTCCTGAGCTGTTTCAGCGGTTGGGCGCGCGCGTTCACGTCATCCACTGCGCCCCCGACGGCCGCAACATCAATCTGAATTGCGGATCGCTGCATCTGGAATCCTTGCAAGCGGCCGTGTTGGAACAAAATGCGGACGCCGGCGTTGCGTTCGATGGCGATGCCGACCGGGCATTGTTTGTGGCCAAATCCGGCAAGATCATCGATGGCGATGCGGTGCTCTTTTTGACGGCACTCCATTTGAAGGTGCCCGTAGTGGTTGCCACCGTGATGTCCAACATAGGTCTGGAACGGGCGCTGCGTTCGCACGGCATCGAGATGATCCGGACGCCGGTTGGCGATAAGTATGTGTTGGAAGAAATGCTGCGGCGCGGCGCGGTTCTCGGCGGCGAGCAGTCCGGTCACATCATCTTTCATCAGTACGCAACCGGAGGAGACGGAATGCTGACGGCGCTGCGAGTTTTCGAAGTCATGCGGGAGACCGGCGACGGTCTGGATGGGTTAACGGCCGAGGTGAATGTTTATCCTCAGCGCCTGGTCAACGTCCACGTGCGGGATCGCAAGCCTCTCGAAGACCTGCCTGGGGTGGTGGCGGAGATTCGGGCCGCCGAAGCCGCGTTCGGCGATGCGGGCCGCGTGTTGGTTCGATTCTCCGGTACCGAGCCTCTGGCGCGGGTGATGGTGGAGGGTCCGGAGTTGGATCAAGTGGAGCACTTCGCGAATCGGATCGCCGATCGGATTCGCACCGAAATTGGCGCATAATGGCGCATGGAGGTAGCAGCATGAAAGCATGTTCTTGGAGTGCGCTCACGGTGGCCGTCTTAACGACGTTGCCGGTTTGGTGCGCGGAAGCATCGAAGCCACTGACCATCGAATCGCAGGGCAGCTTTTTCGTCGGCGGCGAAACCAAAACCTCGGGCGAACTGAGCGGCGCCACTAACGGCCCAGGCGGCGGCCAGCCGGGCGACATCACCATCAACCAAATGTACGTGCAGTTTCAAAAGCCGATCAACGGCGACCGTCGCCGGCCCGTGGTGATGGTTCACGGCTGCTGCCTGAGCAGCAAGACCTGGGAGACAACTCCGGACGGACGAATGGGCTGGAACGAATACTTCGTGCGCAAGGGCCGCTCCGTCTATCTGGCTGACCAGGTTTCGCGCGCCCGCTCGGGTTTCGACGCCACCCGAATCAATGTGGTGAAGCTCGGCAAGGCGCCGCTCAGCGAACTTCCCACCATTTTCATGGCGAGCCATCAGACTTCCTGGACTCTGTTCCGTTTTGGCCCTACCTTCAACACCGCGTTTCAGGACGAGCAATTCCCCGTCCAAGCCGTTGACGAACTGTATAAGCAAATGATTCCGGATATCAACGGGATTCTGCCGGCGCCCAATCCGACGTGGAAGAATATGGCGGCGCTTGGCGTTCAGCTCCATGGAGCCGTTCTGATCGGCCATTCCGAATCAGGTTTCTTCCCGGAACAAGCCGCATTGATCGATCCGGCTGGCATCAAAGGCATCGTCTCCATCGAAATGGGATGCGAGACCACCTTCAAGCCCGAGCAACTCTCGACCTTGGCGAAGATTCCCATTCTGATCATGTTCGGCGATCATCTGGACGACGTGCCGGGACCACTCGCCAAAATGTGGCCTGGGAACTTTGATACCTGCAATACGTTCGTCAAACAAATCACCGACGCGGGCGGTGACGCCAAGATGATGTACCTTCCCAAGATGGGAATCAAGGGAAACAGCCACATGCTCATGCAGGATAAAAATAGTCTGCAACTCGCCGACTTAATCCTGGGCTGGATCGACGAGCACGTGGAAGGCAAAAAGGGAGCGGTTCGCAAGGAATCAACTGCTCGCTCTCGCCCCGAATCTCAAAATGAGGTTGCGCGTTAGGTTACAAGCCTTAAGTGGCTCTAGTCAAAGCCTTAGTACGCCTTCGTTGAGTCGGCCATTCTAACGGTCCGAGCCCGAAATACCTCGCAATAGCTGGACGCCTCTGTTATTATTTGCAAGGGAGCGTTTCTGCTCAGTTTGGGAATTGGTTCTCTTAAATTGATCCGACAGTCAATTGTCTAGGGGTCCGTCTCGGTTTATGCGTTGGTGTGCAAGCTCCGGCGGCGTAAGAGCTGTCATTGGAGAAGCCTAAAGACGCTCGGAGGGCTCCGCCCTTGAATTACGGGGTCAAGGACGGGAGCCGATTCCGCTGGTTAGCTGCGCTCCTCTTTTTCTTACTTTTTCCAGCTTTCAAATTTGATGAACATTTTATTCATTGGCGACATCTTTGCGTCGCCGGGGCGCGTTCTGGTAGCTCGGTACCTGCAGGAAATCATTTCGTCCGAGAAGATCCAGCTCGCCATCGCCAACGCCGAGAACTCGGCCGGCGGTTTCGGGATCACGCCGTCGATCGCCGAAGAGCTCTTTTCGCTGGGCGTTGACGTCCTGACTTCGGGCAATCACATTTGGGACAAGAAAGAGATCTTCGATTATCTTCCGCATACTCCGCGGCTGTTGCGTCCGGCGAATTATCCGGCGGACTTGCCCGGAAGCGGCTTGCTTGTGACCAAGGCGCGAAACGGCGTTCCGGTCGCCGTGATTGATCTGCAGGGTCGAGTATACCTGCCTTCTATTGACGATCCGTTTCGAACGGCCGATTGCATTCTCAAGTCTCTCGACCCGTCGGTGAAGGTCCGGTTCGTCGATTTCCATGCCGAGCTGACCAGCGAAAAGATGGCCATGGGTTGGTATCTGGACGGACGCGTTTCGGCGATGGTGGGCACGCACACGCACATCCCGACCGCCGACGAGCGCATCTTGCCGGGCGGCACCGCCTATCAGACCGACGTCGGCATGACCGGGCCGTACGATTCGGTGATTGGTTCCGAGAAGACCCTGGCGATTCGCCGGTTTCTAACCGGTATGCCGATCCGGCTCGACAACGCCAAAGGCGGCGCGGAGCTGCACGCCGTGATTATCACCGTAGATCCGGAGACTGGTCGCGCCACCGCCATCCGCCGTTACACTCGTACTGGGTAAGAACGGCATTTCGAATTTACATCCTCGATTTTCTGCGGTCGTCGGAAATATCAGAGAGCAAAGGATCGCATGCACGGCACGACGATTGCAAAGCTAGCCGCGAGGAGAATAACCATGCACCGTTTCTTGCACGCTGCCTTGCTGGGCACCGCTCTCTTAGTCTCAAGCGCGATCGCACCCACGGCGCTGCGCGCCCAAACTTACCACGATGCGCAACGCAATGAAGATCATCACTGGGACGCCCACGAAGATAAGGCCTATCGGATGTGGGTAAAAGAGAACCATCGCAGATATACAAGCTTTGCGAAGCTCAAAGCCGAAGATCAGCAGTCGTATTGGAGCTGGCGGCACGACCATTCAGACGCTGTGCTCAAGATCGACGTAAAGTAGCGCAATTCAATCTACAGCGTTCAAACCGCAACGCGGAGTCGGATGGGAACGACCTTGGCATAGGCGCGAAAGTCGGAGTCGGTAGTAAAGACTTGCCATCCGCGTGTAATTGCGACACCGCAGATCAGGAAATCAACTGCAGATCCGGCGATACCTCGGCGTCGGCATTCGTTGCTCCAGTGCGCGGCTTGCTCAAAGTCCTCTGTCGTGAGGGCTAGGTCCAATCAGCCGGGAGAGGAAGCGGCTACGGTATCGACGATTATTTGCACCTAGCGCTTCCTTTTGCGCTCCGCTTTGTAATCGTATTTCGGATCGAAATCGATGGTGCCGAAAGAGGAGAGAATCTCTAGCCGCTTGCGGTGCGCGACGTATTCTGAGAGAGCCATCGTGACCGCTTCCTTTTTGGTCGTGTGATTAGCGATTCTACGCGCCTCTCGATCAGGTTGTTGTTCGAAGGACCAGAGTAACATGGCCCGTGGCACCGGCTCCAACTGGTCGCAGCACGCGTGCCATTTGGAGCCGGCGAGAATCTGCAGCGATTATTGAGCCGAGGCGGATTTCATTCTGCGGCGGAATATCGCAACACCCACAAACCCTGTTCCGAGGAGCCAAAACATAGAAGGCTCGAGAGCGCCAGCGGGCGGACCTCCACCGCCGCCCGTGATTGCGGTGCCGTCGATTTCAAATGCGCCGGTGTTACGGACGTATCCCGGCGACCTTGGTCTTGATCCGGTAAAGTCCGGTGCGGGCCGTCACGTACAAAGTCTTGCCGTCCGCATCTCCCCACGCGCAGTTGGCCGGGACTTCGGGAAATCCAATTGTTCCGAGCAGTTTACCCTGCGGCGAAATTACCAGAATGCCGTCCGGTCCGGTGGCCCAGACGTTGCCAGACGTATCCACCTTGATGCCGTCCGGCACGCCCGGGCCGGTTTCCTTCTCCGCGTCGTAGAAGATGCGTCCGTTCGCCAGCGTACCGTCCTTGGCCACGTCATAAACGCTCCAGGTTTTGCCCGCCGAATTGGCGATATAAAGTTTCTTCTCATCCGGAGAGAAGGCCAGCCCGTTTGGCAGCGCGATGTCCTTAGTCATCAGATCGATTCTGCCGCCCGTGGTGATCCGATACACTCCGTTGAAATCCAGCTCCCGCAGGGGATTCTTCGCCAGGTCCTGCAATCCCTGTCCAGGGGCCAACAGTCCGAACGGCGGATCGGTGAAATAAATGTCCCCAATCTTGTTGATCACCAGATCATTCGGGCTATTCAATCGCTTGCCTTGGTAACGGGACGCGAGAACCGTGATCGCCCCGTCGTGTTCTATGCGCGATACTCGCCGGTTACCGTGTTCGGCGGCCACGATCAGGCCCCGTCTGTCGAGCGTGAGGCCGTTGGTTCCAACCTGCGCGCCCTCCGGATGTTCTCCTTCAAAGATGCGCGCGCGGAAGACGCTGGCTCCGCCGGAGGGCGACCAAGTCATGATGGCATTGCCGGGAATGTCGCTGAAGATCAAATAGCCGCCGCTGCGATTCCAAACCGGTCCTTCTACGAAGCCGAATCCGGTGGCCATTTTCTCGATCTTCGCATCCGGCGCGAGCACCTTATCGAGAGCGGGATCGATGCGGCGAATACTTGGCTCATCCGCGGACCGAGCGGGCACACCTGAAAGGGCCAGAGCTGAAAGGGTCAGGGCAATTGTGACGAGAGCTTCCGACTTCATCCAGCCTATTCTACATGCCTCCGCCAGGCTGCGCCCTCAAGCGCAGGCTCGAACACTTGCGGGTGCAAAATCTCAGCCAGGATCCGCAATGACTCCACAATCCGCGGGCCGGGGCGATTGAAGTATTGATTGCCGTCGGCCAAATAAACCTGCCCAGTTTGTACAGCGCGCAGCTTCGGCCATTCCGGCCTACGGTCAAGCCAATACATTTCCGCGCAAGTGCGGGCCAGGTCGAACCCGCATGGCATGCTCACGATAACATCCGGATCAGCCTTCACAAGCTGCTCCCAACTCATCCAGGGCGAGTGCGCTCCAGCTTGGCCGAACAGATTCAGCGCGCCCGCCATCTCCACCAGCTCAGGGACCCAATTGCCGGCAGCCATTAACGGCTCGTGCCATTCGATGCAGGCTACGCGCGGCTGACTACTCGCCGCCTGAGCCGGCTTTGAGATCGATTGCATCCGGGCTCGAAGTTCCGCTACCACTTTCTCGCCGCGTTCCGGCACGCCACACGAAGCCGCCACGCGCTGGATGTCCGACCAGATGTCAGCCAGCGCATTCGGCTCGAGCGCGACAAGTTTCGGCCGGCTGCTGACCCATCCGATGAGTGCGCGTTCCACATCCTCCAAACTGACCGCGCAGACCCTGCACTGCGTTTGGGTGATAACATGAGTTGGCTGCACCGCGTCCAATACCTCGCGCGAAACTTGGTACACCGAGAGCGCATCGGCAACTCGTTGCTTGACCTGCTGGTCGATTTCAGCGCTCGATCCCCCGGTAGGGAAAGCCGGCGACGTGCAGATCGGCAGCGCGAGGATCTCCGGCGGAAAATCGCATTCGTGGGAGCGGCCCACTTGATGGCCAGTCAGTTCCAGGCTGGATAGGATCTCGCTAGCGCTGGCGATCAGCGAAACGATCCGGAGCATGCTTCTACTGTAAGCCCTGCTGGCAGCAGCACACAGACCACACGGAGACGATTGCCTGGTATGCGTTTAATTATTTTGCTTTTGATTCTGATTTCGACAGCTCATGGCTCGGATTTTACGACCTACATTGGAGGTGCAAACCTGGATCAGTCGCTCAGCGTGGCTGCGTCTGCCGTGGACGCGGCGGGCGATACCTACGTGACGGGAACTCAGGTCACTGAGACAGCGAGCGCAAACATCGCCGCCAGCAATGTTTTCGTCACGAAATTGGGTCCCGCGGGCAACATCCTCTTTACTACTGCGTTCGGCCAAAACTATACCGTGGGCTCTGCCATCGCGGTTGATCCCGCAGGCAACGTTTGGGTGGGAGGCTTTACCGGTTCGCAGAATTTTCCGCTGCTAAACGCCTTGCAGTCCACGCCGAGTTCCGTCGGCCCTTGGAGCGGGATCTTGGTGAAAATGGCGCCGGATGGAACGGTCCTCTATTCCTCATATTTCGGCGGAGTTATGGGATCCACCACTGTGAATGGACTTGCAACGGACCCAAACGGCAATGTCTATGTGACTGGCTCGACGAGTTCCAGCGATTTTCCCACTACGCCCGGACTCCCCGCTTCATCTGTGAGCGCCACTGTCCTTGGCGCATTTGTGACCAAGCTTGACGCCACCGGCCAGAAAATCATCTATTCCACGGTGATTGCGGCAACTACGCCGAACTGTCCCAGCATTTGCGAACAAGAACCTTCCACCGACGGGACCGGTATCTCGGTGGATGGGGCAGGCAATGCGATGGTGGCCGGCAACACAAATACCATCGACCTGCCGGTCACAATCGGCAGTTCCTCAAACTCGGGAGCTTTCGCTCTCAAGATCAACGCAGCCGGGAACGACCTGGTCTATTTAACCTATATTGGGCCAACAGTGGCCGTCATCAATGACGTCCGTACTTCGTCCAGCCTCGGCACCAGACCTATCTCCGTCGATGCTTCCGGTAATGCGTACCTCGTTGGCTCGACAAACAGCCCGGAGTTTCCAGCAACGCGCGGCGCGTACCAAACTACTTACAATGCCGGCGCCAATCTTGAAGCATTCGCGATGAAGCTCAACCCGGCTGGCGCGATGATTTGGGCCACCCTGTTGGGCGGCTCAGGTGGCAGTATGGCAAACGCGATTAGCCTAGACAGTTCCAATAATGTATGGCTGACGGGAACCAACGGGCCAGGTTTTCCAGGTACCCCCCAAGGCTCTAGCTTTGTGTCCGAACTGAGCAACGATGGTGCTGCCCTTCTTTACTCAGCGGGGTTCCCTGCCGACGGGGTCGGCCAAGACATTGCTGTTGATGAGAGCGGCGTGATTCATGTCGCGGGCTCGGCTAACCTGATGTCGACAATCACGCCGGGGAATTCGGCCGCTCGGGTACTTAGCATTCTGAACGCGGCCTCCGGGACTACTGTCGGGCTGGTTGCTCCGGGTGAACTAATTTCGATATACGGGGTCGGGCTTGGGCCGGCCACGCCATTGGGAGCGACACCCGAGAACGGTTTTTTTCCGAAGTCGCTCGGCGGAGTACAGGTCTTGGTCGATGGATCTCCTGTCCCTTTGCTGTACGTTTCTGCTACGCAGATCAACGCTGAGATTCCGTCACCGCTGAGTGGCATCGAGAGCGGGACTGCCGTTATCCAGGCGATGAACAACTCAGTGGCGCTCCCTGATTTCCGCGTCGCAGTCGCTACCTCGTTTCTTGGCATGTTCGAGAATCCCATCGTCGGGTCACTGGCCGTGATCAATCAGGACGGTACACTCAACTCACCCACCAATCCGGCCAAAGTGGGAAGCTATGTCAGTATCTACGCCACCGGATACGGCAGTGTCCCAGGTGTGGTGATGGACGGTGCTGTCGCGACGGCAGCGATCAACTATTGTGCTAGCTGCCAAGTTTCCATTGTTGGCTACAACTTTGATATTGCCGAAACCGTACAGTACATTGGGCCGTCCCCCGGCCTCATCGATGGATTGGTCCAGATGAACTTCAGGATCCCGCCGCAAATAATGAACGTTCCTAACCTCGGGAATACGGTGCAGGTGTATTTCGCCCTTCCTGGCCTTGCACAAACTGCTTTACTCGGGTTTGTCCAGGTGTCGCCGTGACGGGCGAAGCTGCGCGTCAACTTCGTGATGCGAATGACCAGATGCCGTCACGGTGCTAACGAATCGGATAGTCTATTTCGGACTTCGTTTGTATTTCGAAAACTCAAGGAGCCGGTCGGGAGGGAGTTCAGTAGGGGTAAGTTACGCAGTTTCTTACTTTCGGGGGTACGAAGGGGGAGATCACTGAGGAACGACCTTTGCTCCTTGAGTTTCAAATGATTTCACGCGTGATTGAGAGCAAGCGTGTAGCCAAAAGCAGAACACGCTTATTTCAGAGCTGGCATAGCCCAAAAGAGCTAGAAAAAATTACCAGATCGGGACGGCCCGAGTGGAAATCCTGTATTGGTTGCCAAACCGTGTCACTTCGGCAAAGTGTCACTTTGGAATCACCGGGGTCGGCGCCGGATCCTGAGCTGACGAGAGACGCTGGACTTTGCCGGTGCGCGCATCCTCCAAAGCGACGTGATTCACTTGCAGCGTAACACCGAGAGTCTGATCCAACGCCAAACGGGCATTACTGAAATCCACCAGGGCAGCCGTTTCGGCCGACTGCGCGGTGGACAGGTCGCGTTCCTGCTGCACCACATTGAACGGCGTGGACGCTCCTCCCGCCAGCTTCTTTTGTTCTGCATCCAACAATTGCTGCTGCAGTATGCGGGTTTGGACGGCGGCGCGGTAACGGCCGCGAGCCTGACGAAGGGCCACGGCGTAATTGGAAATATCGACGGCTACTTGGTTCAGATCCTTGTTCAACTGGATCTGTGACTGACGCAGTTGCAACTGGTCGATCGCGAAGTCGGCTTGCGCCTGATCGTTCCGCAACGGGGTCTGGAAAACAGCGGCAACACGATTGGTCGGAAAGTTTCGCCGCAATACCTGGCCCACGGCTGTGCCGATTCCCCCGTCGAAGTATGGGTTGGCGGTCTCTACGCCAAAGCTGCTCACCGCAACTCGCGGCGTTCCCGCCAAGCCAGCCGCGCTTTCGGTGCCGATACCCAGCAGCAAAGGCAGGATTCCGTTCCGCGTCCCAAGCGCTGAAACTTCGCTGCCCGTTACGCCCAGACGTTCAGACGCCAGATCGCTGCGGTTAGCCAAGGCAGTTTGGAGGAGATCTTTGAGGGGCGGGAGATCGTCGGTCTCCGGCACCGCGATTCGATCGAGCGGAACAATTTGCACGGATGCGAGCGTGGGATCCGAAATGCCGTTCCGGCTCAACAGATTCTTCAGTTGAAGCTGTTGTTGCTCCAGGCCCGTCTGGGAGTTCACCAGGTCGTATTGGGCGCTCGCAAGTTGTGATTCGGCGGTAGTAACGTCCAGACGAGCCAGTGTCCCGGCCTCCTCTTGGATCTTGCTATTGTCATAAAATTTCCGCGCGACTTCGACTGCGTTGGATTTCGCTTTGATATCTTCGTCTTCAGCGGACAGCCCATAGTAAAGGTTGAGGACTTGGTTTACAGTGGTGCTCACCTGAGTCTTGAAATTCAGCTCGGAAGCTTTCAGATTCAATTGGTTTACCCGAATGGTGCGGGCGTTCACTCCGATCCCGAAACCTCGCAAAAAGTTCTGCTGGTAAGAGATGGAAAGGCTGGGCGCCGAGGAAGGATTCAAGACATCGGTGGGCGCGTCTTCGTTCAGATAGCTATCCCGATAACTCACCGTAACGTTGCCGCCAATCACAAACCCCTGCTGGTATGAGAACGAAGAGCTGCGAGTAAGGGAGATCAGCACCGGCAAGACCGTCTGCGTGGCATTGGCTTGAGGGGCCGTCTGATGGCTGAACACGGTATTCTCCTGGATGATGGGATCCAAGGTCTGGCTGATGGGGCCGATCTGCGCGATGGTCGCGTTGGTGGCTGAGGGTCCGTTTCCTCCATTGCCCCCGATGTTGACGCCCGCGGCAGCCTGACTTCCGGCGACTCCCTGACCGCTGGCCACGTTACCGGCTTGGGCGGCGCTGCTGGGCACGCCTGGCAATGCTCCGCCAGCCTGGGAGCGCTCCACTTGCCACTCGGCCAGGATCGGATTATACCGAGCCACCTCGAGGTCGATGTTGTTTTCGAGCGCGAGCGCGATGGCGTCCTGCACGGTCAAGTAAAGCATGCCGGCTCGAACCAGATTGCCGAAGCGCCCGGAATTTACGAGGCGGATTGGTGGGACGTAGGGAGCGAGGTACGGTCGAACGGCGACCGGGGCGGAGGGACGAACGGGTTCTATGTCTGGTTCCTGCCCGATGAGGAGGCCGAGGGCGCAGAGGCAGCATACGAGGCACCGAGCCGCGCGCCAGCAGCCCACTCGGAGCCGACCGGAAGTCGTGCACTGGAGAACGGCGGCTCGAAGAAAACCGGACGGGTGGCGCGTGAGCAAGCGGAATTTTTGTCGCGCGGTCATGGCTGGACGTCCTTCGGCAGGGTAGCCGGCAGCGCAGAGGGTCGGCCGACAGTCCCAGCCAAAGCTTCATCAAACGAAATGTTATTGGCTTCAAGCGTGCGACCCAAAGCCTGATCGAGTCCAATGCGCGCGTGGCTGTAGCTTGCCAAGGCTTGCACCTCCGAGCTTTCGGCGCTCGCGAGGTTTTGCTGGTCGAGCACGATCTGGTAAGCGGTGGACGCTCCCAGGGCGAACCTCTTTTGGTCCGCTTCAAGAGTCTGCTGCTGAAGATCGCGCGCCTTGACGGCGGCGGAATAGCGCGCCCGCGCCTGTTGCAGGGCAATCACCGAGTTCTGCACATCGACGCGAACCTGGTTGATATTCTGTTGCAAACCGAGTTCGTTTTGCCGCAGATCGAGTTCGCTGGTGACGTAGTCGGATTGCGCCGCGCGGTTACGCAAGGGAATATTTAGCGCTACGCCTGCCGAATAGTTGGGAAAGTTTCGGCGGAACTCCTGGGCCAGCAGGTTGTCATAGCCGCCGGCCAGATAACCCACGCCCGGTGTTTGCGCTCCGTAGGGCGTGAGCACGCCGGTCAGCCCATTGTTGGTCAGCTCCGCAAAGGCTTGCAGCGTGGGTTTCAAGGCGTTCTTGATTCCCACCAGATTCAGTTTGTTGCTATCGATATTCAAGCGGCTCTGAGCGATTTCCGACCGGTTGGCGAGCGCCTGTTCCACCAATTGAGGAATGGGCGGGGTGTCATCCTTGGGCGGAATGGTGATGCTATCCAGCGGAACTATATGCGCGTCCGCCAGATCGACGTTGGCGATTCCGTTGCGGCTGAGCGCATTCTTCAGCACCGTTTCCTGTTGGAGCAGATTGGTCTGGGAGACCAACAAATCCTGCTGGCTGACGTACACCTGAGCCTCAGCGCGAGTAACTTCGATGGCCGCGAGCGAGCCTGCCTCCACCTGCTTCCGGTTGTTATCCAGAAGCTGCTGGGCGGCCGCCAATTCGCGCTGCCGCGCTCGCTGGTCCTGCCAGAATTCCACCAAATCCCAATACAGGTTGAGAACGGACGAAACGGTGGTAGCCACTTGCTGTCTGAATTGAAGATTGGTCACCTTAATATTATTTTTCTGCACCCGGATGTTGCGCCCGTTCACCGCCGATCCAAAACCGTACAACAGGTTCTGCGTTACCTGCAGATCCAAATAACCCTGGGTGTAGGGGTTGATGTCGAAAAACGCGCTGTTGACGTCGATGTGTTGATCGTAGACCGTGAACTGGGCGGTCATTCCGAAATCCCAGGCCTGCACATATTGCGCTTGATAGGTCCGGCTGTTCTGGATTAGTGCAGTAGTCCCCGTCAGGATGGTGTTGCTTTGCGGGCTGGTGGCGTGTTGAAAATTTGTGTAGAGAGTGAACGTGGGATCGAAGGACGAGATGGGCGGGCCCAATTGTGTCACGATTCCTCCACCGGAGCTGACACCCTGGCCAGCCGTGCCCACCGTGCCGATGTTGGTGACCGTGACTCCAGTCAAACTGACACTTGCCGGCCCCGCAGCCACGCCGACGCCAACGTTCCGCAGCGCACCGCCGGCCCGCGCACGCCGCAACACTTCCTGAGCCAACAGCGGGCCGTAGCGCTGGACTTCGATGTCTAGGTTATTTTCAACCGCCAAGGCTACCGCGTCTTGAGCCGACAGGTACAGGTTCCCCGCGCGAAGCAGAGATTCCAGCCGCGGCGAATTGGCCATGTTGACAGGTGGAACCGAGCGCGCTCGAAAGGGCCGCGTGAATCGGACCAGGGACCCCTGTGCCGGATCGATCCTGACCGCGTTCTCGGCCGCGCCGGAGCCGGCGAGCAGCAGCAACATCGACCATCGTAAACGCCAAAAATACATCCTGAGCATACCTCCAAGTATTTACTAGACCATCACTTGGCGAGTACCAAGTGGCCGTAGTTACACAGTACGTTAAACTTGGCCGTGGGTGCGTCGTGCGTCGAATCAAGATAATCGTCTCCTATGACGGAACCGACTATCACGGCTGGCAGGTGCAGCCAGGATTGCCGACCATTCAAGGCGCGCTGGAGCACGTGATCTCGGGGATCGAGGGACGCGCCGTGCAGGTGGCCGGTTCTGGCCGCACCGACGCCGGTGTTCACGCGCTGGGGCAGGTGGCGGCGTTTTCGATCGAAAATCCCATACCCGTGGACAATTTGCGCCGGGCTGTGAATCGGTTGTTGCCGCGCGATATTCGCGTGCTCGGCGTCGAAGAAGCCGCGCTCGATTTCCATCCGCGCTTTCAAGCCAGGCGGAAGACTTACGAGTATCGGATTTTTCGCGGCGAGATTTGTTCGCCATTCGAGCGGCGCTATGTTTGCCATCATCCGTATCCGTTGAACGTCGAGGAAATGATTGGGCTCGCGCCGTTGCTCGAAGGCGAGCACGATTTCACGGCCTTCGCGGCGTCGGACGATCGCGATGAGTTGGAAGCGTCGAAGGTGCGGACGATCTTTTGCTCGCGGCTTTCACTCGAAGGCGATCGGCTGATTTATCGCGTCACCGGCAGCGGATTTCTGAAGCACATGGTTCGCAATATCGTGGGCGTGCTGCTTGAGGCAGGGAAGGGAAATGTGGATCGCGCGGGCTTGCTGGCGCGGCTGGAGCCCGGCTGCGGGATTCCGCCCGGGCCGACGGCGCCGGCGCGAGGGTTGTTCCTGATGTCGGTCGACTATTGAGCCGTGGCTCAGAGCAATCATTACCCGGGCGCGCCAAGCAGGGACTGCAAACACTACGCCGTCAGGCAGGATCTATATCCCGCTGTGCCCAGCAGAAGTCAACAGCGACCGTTATACGGCCGACTGGTTACGGCCGAGTGGCTTTCAAGCAGGGCCCAGCGAGCAAGTTTTCTGTTTGCCTGACATTACTGTTTCGATCTTAGAAATATTGCGTCTCGCCTGCTGGGCGCGAAGCCTCTTGGAAAGGTGGGCTCTGTACCCACCCGGGATGCGTGACGCAAAAGTCACTGAAGCGCCATAGTGGAGGCGAACCATTGAAAATACACACACGTGTGACACTCGTGTTGACAACAATTCTTTTGCTGCTCAATACGGCGAACGCCCAGGGCATCCTCACGCCCAAGCCGGCTCCCAGCCGCGCTGAAAAGGCGCCGCTCAGCTTTGCGAATGGGCAGGACTATTCGACATCCGACACAACCAAGGTGGTGGTAATCGGCAGTGGAACACCGGCCGCTGACCCACTTCACCAGGGAATCTCCGTGGCAGTCGTCGTCAACGGGGAGCCCTATATTATCGACTGCGGCCCCGGGGTTTTGGCGAAACTCGCAGGCGAACACCCCGGCGTACGGCGGGAAGATCGATGCTCTAGAACCGAAGAAATTGACTCGCCTCTTCCTCACTCATTTGCACTTTGACCACACCGAAGGCCTGGCGGAATTCATGCTCGCGCCGTGGATCTATTTCCGCAAAGGGCCGGTGCAGGTCTATGGGCCGCCGGGTACGGAGAACATGGCTCACCACCTCGCGGAAGCGTACATAAAAGACATCGACTTGCAAATGTTTGGCCTCGAGCTTCTTGATAACACCGGCTATAGGCTGGCGCCGAAAGACGTGCTTCCTGGCGAGGTCTACAAGGACAAGAACGTCCGGATTACCGCCTACCTGAACCATCACGGCAGTTGGGATTATTCTTATGCTTATCGCGTCGTCACCTACAAACCGGATGGAACCATGGACCGGACGCTTGTGTTGAGCGGCGACACTGGAATATACCCGGGTATGGAGGAAGCTTACGCCGGCGCGGACATTCTGTTCCACGAGGCCTACAGCTTTGATCCGAAGACCAACCCTTACGACGCCAAGGCGCCAGTCACTGTGGCTTACATGAATGCTTTTCACACCTCGACAGAAAACCTGGCAGGCGTTCTCAAGAAGGTCAATCCCAAGGTGACCGTCCTCTACCATTACGTTACATTCACGCCCTGGAATGCCACCGACCAGGAGCGAGGTGTTAAGGAGATCAAGCACTTCGGTTACGAGGGTGTCGTGATTCAGTCGCAGGACGGAGACATCTTCTAGTAGGAGGGTGGGGAACCTCCCGGAACTTCGTTGAGAGTCGCAAGCGCTCGGTAATATACGTTACGACGCTTTTTTCGTTCGACAACCTCGGTCCTAGTCTCTTGTTTCCTATCACCGCTGACGGCACCAACCCGATGCTGCCTGGCTCCGGTGAGCTGGGCGAGTTTCACGCTAACGCGATGGTAGAATCGTTCGTCACTCATGCCCCTGACTGCTGGAACTCGATTAGGTCCGTACGATATCATCGCGCCGCTCGGTGCGGGCGGGATGGGCGAGGTGTACCGGGCCCGCGACTCCCGCCTGGGCCGCGACGTTGCGATAAAAATCTTACCCGCATCCTTTGCCGCTGATCCGGACCGCTTGCGCCGCTTCGAATTGGAAGCCCGCGCCACAGGGATGCTGAACCATCCCAATATTCTCGCGGTCTACGACATCGGCACCCACGACGGCGCGCCGTATCTGGTGACGGAACTGCTGGAAGGCGACACGCTGCGCGAGCATATTCCCTTGCCGCGCCGCAAGACCATCGAGTATGCCCAGCAGATCGCGCAACGGACTCGCGGCCGCGCACGCGAAAGGCGTCACGCATCGCGACCTAAAGCCCGAGAATATTTTCATCACTAACGATGGCCACGTCAAGATTCTCGACTTCGGGCTCGCCAAGGTGACCACCGCCGACGCCGCCCAAACGGCCACTTTGAACGCAACCGCACCCGGAACGGCCATGGGCACGGCCGGCTACATGTCGCCGGAACAGGTTCGCGGACTGGCCATCGATCAGCGTTCCGACATCTTTAGCCTGGGCGTGATTCTCTACGAAATGCTCTCGGGACAAAAAGCGTTCCACGGCGACTCAGCCGTAGAAGCGATGAACGCGATCCTCAAGGCGGATCCGCCGCCGCTACCGGATGCCAGTTTCGATCGCTTGATCCGGCACTGCCTGGAGAAGAATCCCGAGGAACGGCTGCAATCCGCGCGCGACCTCAGGTTCTACCTGGATACGCTTTCCAGTCCCAGCCAAGCTCCGGCCGGACCCGCCATCCAACCTGCTTCTCCCAATCGCTCGCGCCTGATGGCCGGCCTCGCCGCGGTGGTTGTAGCCATCGCTTGCGTGGCTGCGGGCCATTACCTTTGGAAGATTCCACCTGCTCCGCCGCCAACCTTCCACATCCTGACCTTCGACCAGGGTTTCGTGTGGTCGGCCCGATTTACGCCGGACGGCCAGTCCGTGGTTTATGGCGCGGCTTGGAAAGGGGATCCGCTGCAACTGTTCTCCGTTCGCATGGGAAGCGTGGAGTCCCGCTCGTTGGGACTTCCCAGCGCCGACGTGCTTTCGATTTCTTCTTCCGGCGAAATGGCGGTCTCCACCGGACGTCATTACACGGTTGGATGGATCAACAGCGGAAAGCTGGCGCGCGTGTCCCTGGATGGTCAAGTTCCTCGCGAGGTGCTGGACGACGTGCTGTGCGCGGACTGGTCGCCGGACGGGCGCTCGCTGGCATTGGTCCGTTCGGTCGGCGGGCGTTATCGCTTGGAATATCCCGAAAGCACGGTGCTCTATGAAACCAGCGGATGGATCAGCGATGCCCGAGTCTCGCCGGACGGGCAAAGAGTCGCCTTTATGGACCATCCGCTGGTGGGAGACGATCGGGGCACGGTAGCCATCGTGGACCGGTCGCGAAAGAAGACCACGCTCTCCGGCGAATATGCGGCTGAGGGAGGGTTGGCCTGGGCTCCCGGAGGCAAGGAGATTTGGTTCACCGCAGCCGACACGGATTTCCTACACGATCCACGCGGTATCGCTTTCTGGAAAACAACGCGTAGTCTTGCGCTCGCCCGGCGATTTGGACCTTCAGGATATCTCCAAAGATGGGCGCGTTCTGGTATCGAGCTTTCAACGCCGGATGGGGTTGATTGGAAGCGCTCCCGGGGATGGGCAGGAGCACGATTGGTCCTGGTTCGATTATTCATTGCTCAATAACATTTCATCCGACGGAAGTAAGCTGCTGTTCTCGGAATCTTCGGGCGCGGGCGGTTCTCTCTATTCTGTCTTCCTGCGCCGCACCGATGGATCTCCGGCGGTGCGTCTCGGTGACGGCCGCGGAGAGGGCATATCCCCCGATGGTAAGTGGGTCTTGAGCCTGGTGCCGACTTCGCCTCCCCAGCTTAGCCTGCTGCCTACGGGAGCGGGTGAACCCAGAATGCTCTCGCGCGATTCCATCGATTATCAACGGGCCTGGTGGTTTCCCGACGGCAAGCACATTCTGGCGGCAGGCAACGAACCCGGCCACAGCACCCGCCTTTACGTTCGCGATCTGGAGGGAGGCAAGCTCCAGCCTCTGACGCCTGAAAAGGTCGAGGTATCGGTTGGACAGGATATTCTTTCCCCGGACGGCAAATGGATTGCCGTCTCCGAGGCCGGACAAAATGCCCGGCTTTACCCTGTGGACGGAGGCGAACCGCGCCCTATATCCGGCATCGCCGATGGTGATGTGCCCATCCAGTGGACCGCGGACGGCCGCTCATTGTACGTGCGGCGCTGGGACGAAATTCCGGCTCGCGTTTTTCGCCTGGACCTCACCACAGGCCGCCGCGAACTTTGGAAGCAGATCATGCCGGCCGATCGCACCGGCGTGGTGCAGATTCGCGGGATTCTGCCAACCCCTGACGGACGGGCTTACGCTTACAGCTATCTGCGCATCCTCTCGGAATTGTATGAGGTGGAAGGGCTGAAATAGGCAGCGATCTCCTCGAAAACTTCGCTGCAAAGGCGGGATCGTTGCCCGGTGACCGATTGCGGGCAGGTCAGTTCGGAGGCGTGTAAAGCTCCGCGCTCGCCAGAACGCCGGAGCTGTTGGCTCCGCCCACCACCAAGACTTGGCCATCGTACAGCAGCGTCGCCGCCGGACCGTACCGGGGGGTGATCATCGAGCCGGTGAGGCTGAAGGTCCCAGCGTTGTAAAGCTCCGAGGTCGGCAGGTAGGTGCTGGTGGAGTTGATGTATCCGCCCGCGACCAAGACTTGGCCATCGTACAGCAGCGTCGCTGGGCCGCCCTGCTTGTTGGCCATTGAGCCGGTGGAGCTGAAGGTCCCAGCATTGTAAAGCTCCGCAGTCGTCAGCTGGCCGGGATTGCCTCCGCCCGCGGCCAAGACTTGGCCATTCTGCAGCAGCGTCAACGTGAAATAGCCCCGCTGGGTGCTCATTGGGCCGGTGGTGGGGCCGAACGAGTCCCCGTCGCTCGGGTTGTAGAGCTCCGCGCTCGCCACATAGGTGGGGTTTGGGATGGTGATTCCGCCAGTGATCAAGACCTGGCCATTGGGTAGCAGCGCCGCCATTTGGAACGTAGCGCGCGGTGGTCATTGAGCCAGTGACGGTGAACACGCCCGTGGTCGGGTTGTAAAGCTCCGCGCTCGAAAGGATGCCGGAGCTGTTGTTTCCGGCCGCGATCAAGACCTGGCCATTTTGCAGCAGCGTCGCTGTTTGGTTCTCCCGCGCTGCGTTCATTGAGCCGGTGGTGTAGCTGAAGGTCCCCGTCGCTGGGTTGTAAAGCTCCGCGCTCTGCAGAGTGGCAGAGGAGCTCGCTCCGCCAGTGATCAAGACCTGGCCATTGGGCAACAGCGTCGCTGTGTGAACCCAGCGCGCGGCGCTCATTGAGCCGGTGGGGCTGAACGAGCCCGTGGTCGGGTCGTAAAGCTCCGCGCTCATCAGAGGGTTGCAGGCCCCTATAGCTGAGTTTAAGGAGCACCCGCCCGCGACCAAGACCTGGCCATTCTGCAGCAGCGTCGCAGTCGGGTTAGACCGCGCGGTGTTCATTGAGCCGGTGGCGCTGAAGGTCGCAGGCGTGGAGGCTGGGGCCGAGCTCCAGATCCAGTTCCAGGACAAAATATCCGACGTTTCTTGCGCGCTGCCAGTGCCGGCAGTGAAGCCGACATAAGCGGGGCCGCCGGTCAAGCCCAGGAACGAACTCAAACCGCCTGTGACGGTACCGGAGACGACAGGAACGGTCGAACCATCCAGATAGACGCTGATGATTGAGACCCCGTCGTACGTGATGGTTGCGGAGTGAAGAGTGCCATTCGCGAAGGTAGCGGCGACCGGTCCGCCGAGGTTCGCGGAGCTTGTGTGATCCGGCGAATTCGCCCCAGCTCCGTTGCTCTGAATGCCGATGTGCGGGCTGCTGGGATCACCGTACCCCGTGTTCTGGTAGGTATCGAATTCGATGGCGATGCTATTCGGAATGTTGTCATATCCGATGTACATTCCCAACCCGGTCAGTCCCAAGGTAGCGGCCCCGGTGGGCGCGCCCTGGATCACAAAGGCGAATCCGTCGCCTATCGCGTTGGGGCTGGTTGAAGCCGGGGTGATCTGGAATTGGAACGTCGTGGTGAACGCCGAGGAGACAGGGATAGCGGTCCCCAGCCAGGCCGACGCGGTCTCGGAGGTGCTATTGGCGAGCTGCAGCACGGGCGGGGATCCAGTCAGGACCACTGGGGCCGCAGCCACTGAGCCCTTCAGCGAGAGCTTCGAGAGGTCGATGCTGTTGCTGATGTTTGCGGAGGTTGTGGCGGTAGTATTTTGGAGAGAGTAGTTGCCCATGCCCGCTCCAGAGATCGAGATCCCGTTCACGTTCACAGTAATGCCGGTCCCCGGGCCAGCACTGACAAAACTCGCGCTCGTGTAGTTGTCGGTAATCGAGTTGTCACCGGGAATTCGATTATCGGAAAGCGTGACAGTCGCATTGGTGGTGCCGTCAAAGTTCTTATTGACGCCGGTCGCGGTAACTGTCAATGGGTACTGGTTGATTATGGAACGTGCCGCTGGCCGAGCCAGTGTAGTTGGGATTGGTCACGGCAGCCGACACCGGATAACCGCCGGCGTTGACGTACGATCCGCCGGTCAAGGAGGTCGTGATACCGGGCGGCGTGGTGGAAGCGGTCGGCGACAGGGGACCACCTGTGTAGGTCTGCATCATATTGAGAAGGTTGACCGTCACCGGCGCCTGGTAGATGTTCCAGGAACTGTCTACGAGCGTCATGGCATAGTTATTGAGGCTGTCGCCAGCGCCAACGGCAGGCACCGGAGTCACCGATCCCGAACCGGCGTTCGGGCCAACCGGGGTCGTCAGGTTGTTCGTGCATGTTACAGTGCCGACGAAGGTGCTCGGGGGATTCGTCGGTGTGGGCGTAACCGTGCACCCGGACAGAGACTGGGTCATCCCGTTATAGGTGCCGCTGTAGCTGCCTGCCGTCGCCGTCACCGGCGCTGGATTGACCGTCTGCGACAGGCCAAACGGCGCGCCGGCCGCGAAGTTGGTGTCGCCGGAATAAGTGGCGGTGATCGGGTAGGAGAACGCCGCAGGGGGATTGCCGCCGGGGTTCGCGAACGTGGCAAGCCCTGCCGGCAGCGCGCTGGTCGGCACAGTTACCGTCGCCGTATTGGCAATGGATTGATCCGTAGCGAGCGTGATCTGATTCGCCGCTGCGCAGGGCGCCGTAATGACAGTTCCGTCGGCGCAAATGTAGTACACCTGCCCATTTGGAACGGTCGGGTCAAGCACGAACGACAGCGTCACTGTCCCGGTGGGCACTCCGATGCTGCCTCCCGTGGCATCTGCCACGTTCACGGTCAGGTTTACCGGGGTGCCATAAGTCGTCGGATCGGTCGACTTCGTCAGAGTGACGGCCGAACTCGCCTGGGTCACCGTCACCGATACGGGTTGGGGATTCGCCGTCTCGCCTAGGAAATTCGGGTCGCCAGAATACGTCGCCACCACGTTTTCCGCAGCCGTCGGTAGAGTGCTGGTAGTCACGCTGGCGACATAGGGGCTGCTCTGCGATAGCGGGACCGTGCACGAAGTCGTGGAGATGTTCCCACCCTGGCAGATGTAGTACGGAGTCTGGCCCACGGTGAAGGAGAACGTCACCGTGCCCGTGGGTACCTCGCCCGATGCAGTCGGCGCAACCGTCACTGTCAACGTGACGGGCTGGCCGTAGTAGTCGGGCGGGGGCGGAGGCCCATTGTCGGTCACCGTCGGTGCCGCCTGGTTGATGGTGATAGTCGCCGGCGTAGACGTGCCGGCAATGTAGTTAGCATTCCCAGCGAAGCTCGCCGTCACGGTGTAATTACCGGCGTAGGTGGGAGCCGTCGCGCTCGGCCCATAGGCCGCATTGCTGTTGCTCGTGCCGCTGTAGCTCAGCGTCACCGGCGTGAGCACGTCGGGCCCACTTAGAACTCCGGTCGCCGAACCGCTGCCCGGGCAGGGCGTGCCGTTGTAGGTACACGTGTTACCCGTTGCCGTCACTGTTGGCGTCGCCGGGTTGATGGTGATAATCGCCGGCAGAGAACTGCCTGCTTTGTAGTTGGCGTTGCCGCCGAAGCTGGCCGTCACGGTGTAAGAGCCCCCGCCGGTGGGTGGCACCGCAGTCGGCCCATAGGCAGTTACTCCCGCGCCAACATAGGTCAGCCCTAGCGGGGTGAGCACGTCGGGCCCACTGAGGACTCCGGTCGCCAGACCGCCGCCAGGGCAGGTCGATCCGCTAAAGGTACAGGTGTTGCCAGCGGCCGTGACTGTTGGGGTCGCCGGGTTGATGGTGATCACCGCTGGCGCGGAAGTGCCGGCAAGGTAGTTGGCGTTGCCGGCGAAGCTGGCCGTCACCGTGTAGGAGCCACCGCCGCTGGGAGCCGCCGCGTTCGGCCCATAGACCGTCACTCCCGTGCCACTATAGCTCAGCGTCACTGACGGTATCAGGACGTCAGTAGGAGTAAGAACTCCGGTCGCCGTTCCGCTGCCCGCGCAGGGCAAGCCGCTAAAGGTACACGTGTTGCCCGTCGCAGTCACCGTCGGCGTCGCTTTGTTGATGGTAATGGCCACTGGCATGGAAGTGCCGGCAATATAGTTGATGTTCCCGGCGTAGCTAGCTGTCACGGTGTAATTACCGGCGTTGGTGGGAGCCGTCGCGCTCGGTCCGTAGGCCGCACCGCTGTTGCTCGTTCCGCTGTAGCTTAGCGTCACCGGCGTGAGGGTATCGACCGGATTTTCTACGCCCGTTGCCGAATCGCTGGCCGCCGGGCAGGGCGAGCCGTTAAAGGTGCAAGTGGCGCCTGTCGCAGTCACCGTCGGCGTCGCCTTATTGATAACACCTGTCGCCGTACTGAGCTTCGTCGTTACGTTGTAGTTGCCGCCACTATTGCCGTCGTTCACGGTATAGGCGCTGATCGAAAGTGTCAGTCCCGTGCCGGCGTTCGGTGGTGTCTCCGTGTACACCTCGGCCACGCCCGTAACTGTGTCGTTGTATTGCAGACCAGTAAACACTGGCTGCGGATTCGGTAAGGGCAGAACAGGCGCGGTGTTTGTGCCGTCGAAGGTCTTAGTCTCGGGCGCAGCCGTAATGGTCAGCGCTGCCTGAGTGATGGTCAACGTGCTTGAAAGCGCAGGGGGAGTGTAGGTGAGGTTGGTGACGTTGTACGTCACGCCTGTCGTCGAGACTGTGGCTGGGCCCGTGCAGAAGATATAGTACGTCCCAACGTTCCTGGGTATCACCGCGGTCGGCGGCGCGAGCTGGCTCCACGGACCCGCTGTAGCTGTATAGACGCAGTACGCTTGGGTCCCGGTGGGTGTGCTGCTTGGGGGGGATGTGACGCTTGCGAGGGTTCCGTTGCCTACGATATTGACTGTGATAGCGTTCGGGCTCGTCTGGCTCTCCGCGCCATATACGAGGCTCGTAGACGCGATAGTGCCAGTGACGAATTGGTGGGGCACCGTGCTGGTTCCTGTGTTCGAAGCGGCGCTCTCAGTAGAAAGTCCAGAGGCCACAAACACGGCCGTCACGTCATATATGTAGTTCGTGTTGTAGCAAGTCTGTGTATTGCAATTCAGATTCGTCGGGGCGTCCATGTAATCCGAGACAGGGTCGGTATAATTGAGGACCAAAACATCTGTGGCTATCCGTACGTTAGGAGTGCAACCCGGCGTGATGGAGGCATTGCAGCGGTAAACATTGTAGTAGGTGACGACGCTGGGAGCCACCCAACTCACCACGTTGCCACTTGCGCCCGGGTATTGTGCGGGGGCGGGGGGCGTGGTGGTTGTGGTGACGCTCAGGCCGGTAGGAGGGGTTAAGCCCAAGCCCGACAGGGCATAAGCCGCAAAGTCTTGATCGCCTAAAGCGTCCTGGCCCAATGCGGCCGTGCCGAGGTCGCCTTTACCCAGGTCGCCTTTGCCGAGGTCGCCTTTACCCAGGTCCCCTTTACCGAGATCGCCTTTACCCAAGTCCGCGGAGTCGCCGTTAGAGCCCGCGCGAGCACCTACCTGCTGGAGATTCAGACTGTACCAGTCGGGCGAATCTGTCAAGACTTGCTGGACCATGTCGTCGTAGTTGATATCCAGACCGCTCTTGATGATCGTCCCCAGCGGATCCAGTCCGTTGCTCCAGTCGGGAGTCGAAACAGTGGGGCCTTGCAAAAGGACGTAATTCTGCTCGGCAGGGGCAAGTGCCGAAGGTGGAACGCCGTTGCAATAAACCGCTGACGCCTGGCCGGGAGTGTCAATGGCTGCCGTTGAACGGACCGAAATATCTGACCTTGTAAAGCTGAATACCCATGGGGGTTTTTGAGGAAAGGTAGTCTTCATCGAGCGGCAGCTCTAAACCGTACGAGTAATCGAGGTGCTCGTTGCCATTCGCATCCGTCAATCCCGCCACCTGGTACAGGTAATTCATGACGCTGGGATAATTCGGCTTGCAAACAGGCGTGCTAGTACCACCCGCTGTGCCCTAAATCCAGGTTGTGTCCCAGTTCGTGCATCAGGGTGCCGGCCTGCTCTAGCGTCGTCCCCACTTGGTCGTATAAAGGATTTGTCCGAACGCCATAAACCAAGCGTGACCATGAGGTCGCCGCCCGGCAGGTCCGCGACTCCCGAGATGCTGCCGGCAGCGGGCGGGTTGCTCAATGCGCTCAAGGAGGTGCTCGCCGCTATAGCATGGGCGAAGAGCGCGTAGTGGAAAGTATCTTTCCGGTTCAGAGCGAACAGCTGGGGGAGGCCGGCGGCAGGCGAGGTTCCGAGGGCCTGAAACGTCTGATCTCCGTCTTTGATGGAGCCAAAGCCTGCTTTCCAGCCCAGCACTGAGTATTCATTGGACTGAGAAGGGAAGTTGCAAGTCGTCGTGCTAGGCAAGCACAAAATCGAGGATTCCGGGACAACGTTGCCGCCCTGGGAGTACGCGGCCGGAATGATGTACGGCGACAGTGGCGCCTTGGTCCCTGATAGGTAGTGCTCTTGCCGACATCGAAATGTATGTTGATTCCGTGGGACTGGAAAACAGCGCCGACCATGTTGAGGGCGGCGAGTTGCGGGTTATGGATATGATCTGGAACGGTTGGATTGCCACCGACTGGGATTATCTCCTTCGCAGCATACTGCATCCAATCGATTTGCATGAAAATGTCGGGAACCTTCGGATTAGCACCCATGGCCGGGAGATTCACGCAGGTAGCCGCGTTTTGCGTTGTACATGTGCCAAACGTAGCGGCGGTGGTCGGTGTCGCGGCGAGATTTGACTGGGGGGAATGCCGTCATTGCGGATGCCCGGATTTAGATACAATCCGGATGTCTCCCATATGTCCAGCAGGCCGTCGAAATCCGAGTCCTGAACGTTAGTGCTGGTGATGATGGCGGCCCACTCGAGACAATCGTTCGTACTTTGCACCTCGGTCTGGACGGAAGAAGCGTTGGAGGCGAGATTATAGCTGAATGTGTAATTGTCCCAGTAGCGGGCCCTGTGCACCCACGAACGGATTCGACGGCACCCCCTGCGGGATGCTGCCGTTTACAGTGAGCGTTTCGGTGAATTTGCTGGTCGCGCCGCCCACGATCTGGGTCATTTTAGCGCTGGGGGTGGAAGTCGACGACTGATACCATCCGCCCATGGTATGGTTCAGGCTCGGGCTTCTGGACGCAACGCCGGTAAACGCGCCATCGTAAATAACTACGGATCGAAGGGGCGCGATTCTCGGAGTCCCCGGAGTCACCAGACGATAGACCACCACCAGGGTCGCGCCATTGAATACGGTGCCGGTCGGATTACCGCTAAATGCTGATCGTGTGCGTGTAATTGGCTGTTCGAACATTCGCGGTTGAATTGATAGACAGATATCGGGAGAACATCCGCGCGGTAGACGCGCACGTAGGATGTTTGGATTTTCGGTGCCACCGCCAACGACGCACGCCGGGACTTGCGGACTGCCCAGCGGAGTGCCAACCATGGGAACGTTGTAGGTTTGGATTGTAGTTAGCGGCGTTGGGATTGCTGAGGTTAGCGTCGAAGGTGCCGGTTGTCGCGGTTGGCGTCGTCGAAGAAGTGGGCTCGGTCGTCTGCCAGTACAGAAATGCAGCGATGATGTCGGCCGGAAATGCTCCCTTGGTGCTGCATGGCACGACGCTAGCGATAATCCGGGCCCGCTGGTGCAGGGCACGCCACTGAAGTTAATGGTGGCATTGGTGGGGTTTGGGCCTTGCCCGTCAGGCGCCACGCCGCCGACGACGTAATCTCCCGTAACAAAATAATTTTGGAAGTAGTTCAGTGGTGGCGCTTGGGCGCTCGCCGCTTGCACGAATAAAGCCAGAAATCCGAGACCAAGACAGTGCGCCGATTTAGACCAAAGAGTAGTGAGAACGCGTCGAAGTGCCATCCGATACATGCACAGTCCTATCGTCCCAGCCACTTCCCACCCCTACCCAGCACCGATTCGTCGGTAGCCATGAGGAGACCAGGCGGGTAATTGCCAGTTTAATTGTTAGATGCTGCTAAGTATCGCCAAAAGCGAGAAGGCGCGTCAAGGAAAAAGGGCTGCAGTAACTGAGAAGAATTTCAGTGACAAATGTACCAGTACTGATGTGACAGCGATCGAGATCAGCACGCCGGCTGGGTTCTTCACGTTGACTAACGGATTCGCCGCCGCACGTCCGCCAGCAGAGGATCCTCGCCGGCCTTGCCGCGGATGCTCAGGTATTGCTTGTAGGATTCGGCGAAGCCCGCGCTCTTCAAACCCTCTCGCACGCGTCCCTGGTAGTAATAGACCGGCGGGAAATAACCGTAGGTGGGCACTTCATCCAAGAATAGCGCCAAAGCTTCGCCTCGGCGCTTAATACAGCGGTCGAATTCCGAATCGGCCTCCGTAAAGGCTCCAGCTTCCAGATAAGCCTGTTCCAAGATCGAAGCGGCCGATCCAGGTATCGAGCATGTTATTCCCTTGGGTGAACGAGCTGATGGCTGCGCGGCTGTCGCCATTCTTCAAAGCGATCTCGCCTTCGATTAATTTAGCCGTACGCCTGGGGTTCAGTCTGGAGCTCGGAAGAGAGCCCGGCGGCCAGTTCCTTGGACTTGGCTGTTTCTCCGAGGGCGGCAAAGTTCCGTGCCGCGATAAATCTGGTCTTCACGGCCTTGCTAAGATCGAGCGCGTTGTTCGCGGCTTTGAGAGCCGCGGCTTTGTCGCCCCGCAGAAGCTGGACATAGGCCAGCGCCGAAAGCTTATCGGCGGCGGCATCCGGGTTCTTTGCCGCAGATGTCGTCGGCCGCGCCTTTTTCGAGAATTTTCACCGCGTCGCGGTAGCGGCCTTCATAGATGGCCAAGTCCGCCAGACCCGCGGCGGCGTAGGAAGTGTCGGTCTTCCGGACCTCTTCGTACTCCTTCGATCGCCGGCGCGAGTTGGCCCTGTCCCAGACTCGGCGAACGCTTGTGCCCCGAACCCCCAACTAAAACCGGGCACCAGTTGCAGCGTCACCCCGGCCTCTTTGGCGGCAGTTTGAAAATCGCCCGCATAGGCTGAGTAGGTTGAAACGTTGAGACGGTACGTGGCGCGTTTGGGCAGGATGGCCACGGCCCGCCGCACTTCCTCCAGCGCCTTGGGCATGTTGCGCAGCCGATACCAAGCAATCCGCTATATTATTGTACGCGCCGGTATCGGACGGATATCGTTGCAGCAACGTCCCATACTCGTCCACGCACTTCTGCGTGTCACCGTCCAGGTAGTACAGCATACGCGCGGGTTCGAAAGCGTTCGCGCTCGGTCATATGGTCGATGTGGATAGCGCCTGCTTGATGTACTTGTCGGCATCCTGCTGTCGAGAGATGTTATGTGACGCGATCGCCATGCCGAGCGTAGGCCAAGCCGAAGTTTTGATCCAGGTCCACGGCCTGCGAGAAGTGCTTCAGCGCGTCCTCATACTGGCCTTTGGACAAGTCGTCCAGCGCTGCCGCGTATTCGTGAACCGATTCCAGAGACGCCGCCGACAAGCGTCTCCATGGAGAACCGCTGCGCGGAGTCCGATGTGGAATCGCCGAGCGCCTTGCGAACGGCGGTGCCCAGCTTGGTCACGGCGAACAGAACTTGATCCTTGCTGGATGCGGTTTCATCGGCGTTAGCAACTACTTTGCCGGACACGGTCTGCACCGCTCGCATCGAAAGCTGGTAATCGGCGCCGCGCCGGTCGATGTGAGCCGGAAACCACGACGTTCAAACCTTGACTCGCGGCGATCTCCTGAGCCTTCGAGTCGTCGAGCGTGGCCGATACGGCTTTCAAACCCAGGTCTCGCATTCTGGTGCGATCGTAGGCATTGATGAACGAGGCGCCTTCCAGAGCCAGCTTCAGCGTGGACTCCAGCGTGCCGCTGAAGACCGGGTCTCCGGTGTGGTTGCTGAAATCGGCGATGAGCACGGTCATAGGCGCCACTGGCTTGGCGGTTCTGTTCAGCAGCCGGTACCCGCCATATGCGCCGGCCGCCAGGAGCGCGGCGACCCCCAGCGCAATAGCGATCCATTTACCGGTTTTCGATTCCGCCATCATCGCCATGGGCGGCGTGACGATGGCCTTATGGAGCGTGCCTTCCTCCCAATCCTGCAGGTCTTTGCCTAGCAACGCCACGCTCTCGTAGCGATCCTCGACATTCGTCGCCAGCGACTTTTGGACCATGTCGCTCAAGGGCTGCGGTATTGTCGGGTCCACCTGAGCCAGCACTGGAGCGGGAGTTTGGGTCCGCATTAATAAGCTGGCGAGCGCCGAATCCGCCTTGAACGGAAGTTCGCCGCTCAGCATCTGGTAGGCAATAATTCCCAGAGCGAAAACATCGGACCGTTCGTCTACCGGCATGCCTTTGGCTTGCTCCGGGGACATGTACGCGGGCGTGCCCATCACCGCTCCCGCTTGCGTCAAGCCGCTGGCTTCCATGGAGCGGGCCAGACCGAAGTCCATCACCACCACCCGGCCGCCGAACTCGATCATAATATTCTGCGGCTTCAAATCGCGGTGAACAACTCCCTCATCGTGCGCCGCTTCGAGCGCGGCGCAAACCTGGCGCAGAATCTTGACGGTTTCCTCAGGCTTGAGCTTGCGTTCTTCCAGCACCGATGACAGGTCCTGACCATCGATGTACTCCATGGTGATGAAGCGAAGCCCATCGGCCACGCCGAGATCGAAGATGCGAACCACGTTGCGATTCGTGATTTTACGCGCCAGGATCAATTCCTGCTTGAAGCGCTGAAGAATGCTCGCTTGGCCGGCCAAGTCCGGCCGTATCACCTTCAGGGCCACCAGGCGGTCCAACTCGCGGTCTCTGGCCTTGTAGACCGCGCCCATGCCACCTTCGCCGAGCATCTTCAGGATCTCGTAACGATCCGCGATGACGCGTCCAGGTTCGAGCGACAGCCTTGCATCAGACGCGCCCGATTCAGGCTTAGTAGCCTTAGACCATTTGGCACTGGCAGAATTGTCGATCATCGTCTCGTTCTCGACGATCAGCGTCATTTCCTCGGAGCCGAGCGAAGCCCCGCAAGAGGAGCAGTGAGAGGACCCCGGCGGGCTGCTCTTTTGGCATTGAAGGCACACAGATGCCTTCGCGGGTACTTCCATGGGATTAGTCTAGCAGCATCGAAAAAACTCGCCAAGTTGAAAACGCAAAGAAAATCAACCGCCGAAATGCAGCGTGGCGCTCAGTGGAATATTGAGCCGTGCTTCAAGTGAGCGATGCGGCCGAAAGCCCGCGCACACCAGCATCGTTTATTGCGCCGTCAGCTTGTCGAAATACGATCGGAAGAACGCCAGCTGCGCCTCGGTCGGCGACTGCGTGCCCTCTGTCGGATTGCCCAACACCATAACGCTTTGGTTCTTCCCGTCATACACGGGCCACTTGCTCAGCCCGTTCCCATTCGGGTTGCCGTTTCTTGCGAAGTTGACCCAGTAGGACGACATCGCGTCCGCCACTTGCCGGTCGCTGTCGGTCCACGGCCGGCTGTCATCCAGATGGCCGAACGCGTAGAGGATCTCCGAGACGTGCGTGGCGCTGCCGTGCGGCCCGGGCGCGAACGGACCTCGCGCATTGGGGAGTCGCGGCGGCTGCTCCGTGAAATAGTACACGAACGGTTTCGACTTCCCGGGTTTGGACGCCAGTCGCGCCCAATTTCGCATCACGAACGCCATCTCGTCGCGCCCCGAATAGAACGCCGATTCGCGCGCCTGTTCGTCGGAGTCCGCCGGGTAGAGTTTCAGGTACGCATCGGCCAGATCGCCGAACCGCTTCCGCGCCTGCTCCACAAATTCGGCCGCTGATTTCGGATTGCCTCCGAACGATTCGTCGCGATTCGATCCCGCCAGCACCGGCACCTCGATCTGTTTACCCGCCGCGAAGACCTTTCCCGGATCCTCGCGAATCAAGTATCCGTCCACGATCGGCCCCTGCCCGCGTCCGGCCTTCTGAATCGCTTCCGCCGGCTTCGCACGTAATTCCGCCAGCGACTTCGCACCCACTGCTTCAGCCAGTTTCTCGCCTTGCTGCTCGGCCTCCGCCAGCGTGCTCAATGGAGCAATCCTCGCGGTGGACCAGGCGCTGCTCTCGCCGAGAGCGCGTTCGAACAGGCCCTTCGCCGATGGTATGGCCATCAGATTCGCCACCATCCCAGCGCCGGCCGATTCGCCGAAGATGGTCACCCGCTTCGGGTCGCCGCCGAATCGCGCGATGTTGTGCTGCAGCCACTCCAGCGCCGCGATCGAGTCCATCACGCCGAAGTTCGCCGCTTCCCGCCGGTCCGATTCTTTGGTCAGCTCCGGGTGGGAGAAGAAGCCGAATGCGCCCAACCGGTAGTTGAACGTCACCACCACCGCGCCCTTTTTCGCCAGTGCCTCGCCATCGTACATGGGTTGCGAGCCTGAGCCGCTGGTGTAACCGCCGCCGTAGATCCACAGCATGACGGGGCGCTTCTCGCTTGCCGCCTTCGCGCCCGTCCAGACGTTGAGGTACAGGCAGTCCTCACTCGCCTTTTGGTTACCGCCCTGCATGCATGCCGGGCCAAATTCATCGGACTTGCGGGTTCCTTCCCAATGCGAGGCTGGCCGCGGTGCGCGCCAGCGTAGATCGCCCACGGGCGGCGCCGCGTAAGGAATACCCTTGAAGACTCGCACGTCCGGGCTGGCCGCGGCTCCGGAGATCATCCCGGTATCGATTTTTACCGGATCGTCAATTGCCGCGCCGGCGATACTGACGGCGAATAAGGTAGTCGCGATAAGCGCTGTTCGGTTCATGTTGTTATGGCCTCTGAATTAGCTCAATGTGGTTACCGACCGGATCGATCGCGAAGCCGAGGATGATGCCAGATTTTCCGAACGGTCGCGGATCGCTCGCCATGGTTCCACCGGCGGCCTTGAGGGCCGCGACGGTCGACGTCATGTCCTTCACCTGAAAAATTACGTGCATCGTCGGGTCCTTGACATCGTCGGAATCGCGATGAAAAAGTATCATCTGCGGATTCTTGTTAGCCTTGGCAGCTTCCACCGTTGCGCCGAAGTTCACGAAGACTTCCGTGCCTCCCGGATTTTGGATCCGATTGACCTCCTGCATGCCGAACGCGTCATGGTAAAACTTCGCCAGAGCGACGGTGTCTTTCGCCTCAATGCGCACCGAGTCGAGGGACACCTGAGCATGCGCGGCTCCCGCTAACAGCAGCCCGCCAAATATTGCCATCACAGTTTTCTTAAGTCTGGTCATCAAAGCTATTCTATTGCACGCCGAACGCGAGCAGGACATTGCCCGGTGTGCCGCGCAGCGTGCCCGGGTAACCGGACGTGGCGAAGACCATGCCGCCTGCGATCACTGCACCGGCACAACCGAACGAGCCTCCTTTGGCAGCCACGTGGTTGATCGGTGTCAAAATCTCGCACGGCGTTGAATGACCAGATCACCATTCCCTCGGCGTCCACCGCGCGCAGGATCCCATCCCATCCGCCCGTGAAGACAGCTCCCGGGATCGCACTGGCCGGACCCGCCTGTCCGCGGCGGTCCGCGTTGATGGCCGCGTTCCAATCCACCCGGCCGGTTTGGATGTCCAGCGCCTTCAGTCCGCCGCCGGGCTGCTGCAGCGGATAGTACACGTGAGCGCCATCTGCCGCGCCTCCCCAGACCACCAACCCAGAGGCGGAAGGCGCCTGAGTTTCCCACAATTGGGTCCGCCATAGGAGCTTGCCTTCCTGATCCGGATCCAGCGCGATGGCCACGCCGCCTTTCCCCGCAGCCAACAGGATGTCCTTGCCTTTGACGGTTTCGAGAATGGCCGACGAACCGCCGAAGTCGTAATCCGGCCCCAGCTTCTCCGCGCAATTGGAGTCGGCGCCGTTGGCCGCCTGGCAACGGGCCATGAACGCATCGCCCGCGAACTCCTGGTGATGCCACATCATCTTGCCGTCTTCCATCCGAAGGGCCAGGATGGAATCGCTGGTGGTTGCCGCAATGCGGCCGAAGCTGTTGCCCGTTCCCACGTAGATCAGGCCGCGTTTGGCATCCACCGTGGGCGTGTTCCACACCGAAGCGCCCGCGGGCCCCCAGCGTTGCTTCCCATTCGCGTTTTCGCCGAGCTCGCGCAGCGGCTCTGGGATACTTTGCGTAACCCACAGCACCTTGCCCGTGTTGGCGTCGAGCGCGGCCACTGCCCCGCGGGACTTGCAGCACTCATAGTCGAGATTCGCGCCGACCAGCGTCTCGGTGCCGGACATCGGCACATAAAGCCGTCCGTCATGATAGGCCGCCGTGGCGCTCAAGTTATTCAATCCGGTGCGGACCTGCGTTTTCCAGAGCAGTTTGCCGTCATGCGCATCGAGCGCGTAGGCAGTAGTGGAGCGGGTGACGAAGAAGATCGCGTAGCGAGTGCCTGGGTACCCAGAGATCGGTGCGGCAATGGGAGCGAACCGGCCAAACATATCGGCCTGGTAGGCCCAGTAAAGGCAGCCGGTCTTCGCGTCCAGCGAATATACGACGCCGTTGTCATTTCCCACGAAGACTCTGCCGAACGCCACCGAGGGCTGCGAATACATGCTCATGCCGCCGGGAAATCCAAAGGCCCACTTGAGCTTCAGCTTGGGTACATCGGTTGCCGCGAGACCGGCTGCGTCTTTTGTTTGAAAACGGGCGTTGCCCGCTCCTCCCCAGCCCGACCAAACGGGCGAGGCGTCTAGATTGCGCAAGATCGGGATTCGCCGGGCAAGCGTTCATCAGTTCTTTCGCAACGCCCTCCGTTACTCCAGGCGGCGGCTGCGCGAGCTGCGCCCGCAAGGAGCAGCTAAAGGAGGCAAGCGCGGTGGCGAGTAAGATGAGGTTCCTCATTCGGTTTGTCCTTGGAGTATTGTATTGCAGCCGAGTTCCGGAACCCGTTAGTCGATCGCCTTTCGCCTTGCCCGGCCCTAATCCTGAGAGCGCGGTTAGCAATGCATGAAACTCGGATCAACGCGACGGCAACTTGAACACCCACAGTGTGGTGCCGGCCGCGGGGGTGTCGACCTCAGGGGTCAAACTGGCCGAGGCGGAGCTGAGGAAACCGTTACCCGCTACTACCGCCACATATTGTTCGCCCTGGACACTATAGGTCACCGGCGACGAATTGGGAGGCGCATTGAGCTGCGTCTGCCAAAGAAGCTTGCCGCTCGCTGCGTCATATGCGCTGAAGAAACGGTCCAGCGCCCCTACGAAAACAAGTCCGCCGCCTGTCGCCAGTAACGAACTGACCAAGGGCGCGCGCTGGCGGTGAATCCATAACACCTTGCCGGTCGCCAGATTGATCGCTTCAAGGCGGCCGAATTTACCGTCGCCATCCGGCCGTGGCTTTTGGGCGAAATGAATGTCGTCGCCGCCTGCCGCGATTTGCGCCGCGCTGCGCGGCGTCCAGCTATAATCGGCGCAAGTCTCTACCAGCGGTACATAGAGAGTGTAGCTTGCCGGATCGAAAGCCGTGGTCAGCCAGTTTCGCGCGCCGTTGGCATTGGGACAGAGCAGCTTGGTTTTGCCCGGCTCGGGCTCCAGCGCCGGATTTGTGGTCTCCTCTCCAGTCCCTGGATCAATCGCGGTCACGATGTTCTGCAGGCCTAGGTCGCGAGAGAAGAGATATTTACCAGTGGCGCGGTCCATAGCGTCAAAGATCGCTGTCTTACCTCCGGTAACCACTAGCTCGGTCGGTTTGCCGTTCACCGGCAGCGTGAGGAGCGACTGCTCGAATACCCAGTCCAGATCCCACACATCGCGTTTCATGTGCTGACGATGCCAGACCAGCTTTCCGGTGTCGGGATTCAGAGCAAGAGTTGAGTCCGTATAGAGCGCATCCCTCGATTCGCCGACGCGCGGCTGAGGTAGCATCAGCGTGCCGATGTCGTAAGTGTTGCCGGTCCCGAAATAGACCAGGTTTCGCGCAGGATCGTAGCTGCCTGAAGTCCAGACGCCACCACCGAAGCGCTGCTCGAACGGCGCGCCGTTCCAGCTATCGCCGCCGGGTTCACCGGGCTTCGCGATGGTATTGAACCGCCAAGCTTCGTTGCCGGTTGCGGCGTCCAGCCCGACAATGTAGTTGCCGCCGGCGCTGTTGAGGCCCAGGCTCGTGCCGATCATCACCTTGCCTTTGGCGACAACCGGGCCGCCAGTCAAGCTAAAGGGCGCCCTGCCCTCCTTACCCTCATGCATCACGGCGTGATCCCAGATCAATTTACCGGTCTTGGTCTCTAACGCGATCACATGGCCATCCGGCGTGGGCGCATAGAGCGCGTTTCCAAAAACGGCGATGTTCTTCATCCGCGACTGCTGGCCATTGTGCAGTGCTTCCGGGAGCGTCCGGGTATATTGCCAGAGCACTTCGCCTGTCGCGGCGTTGAGCGCCTGGATACTGGCGCCGCTTTCTACAAACAGGATTCCGTCGTGCACCAGTGGCGTGGTCTCGTTGCCGCTGACCGGTAGGGCCAGGCTCCAGGCTATGCCGAGATCACGGGCATTCGACTTGTTGATTTGTTTAAGAGGGCTGAATGCGAGATTTTGATAGCTGCCGCGCCACACCAGCCATTCGCCGTCGGGATGCTGCAGCATCTCTTCGGTCACGGGCGTGATACCGGCAAGCAGCTTCTGACGCGCCTCCATCACAGCTTGGTAGGTCGCGTCCTTATTGGAATTGCGGACGGCGATATCGGACTGGGTCCGCGTCGGCGCTAACTCCTTGCCACCTGCAGGAACACCATTAGCGCTAAGAATATAGGCCTCCACATCGCTGTACGCTCGATCACCGAGCCCTCCCGGCGCAGCCGGCGGCATCTTGGTCGCGATGTAAGTGAACAGCGCGTTCACCGACTGGCTCCCCCAGTGCATCTTGAAAGCGGAGCCGCGCAGCGACGGGCCGAACTGTCCATTGTCGAGATTGGCGCCATGACAGCTGCCACAACTATTGTCATAGACCACCTTGCCTCTGCTCGCCTGTTCCTCGGTAAGACTAACTGCCGCGCCGCCGGTAAAAAAGCTCTGATCCTGCGCCAGCACGCCGAACGTAGTCAAACACGAAATAGCGCCAACTAAAACACAGCGCGATGGATTACGCCCGTTCATCATCGTCCTCCAGCTTAGTCCGCCGCTAGCCGACAGCGGCATCGCAGTCGATTCTATCCCACGTAGTACGGCTGCGGGCAGATTGGGAATGCATCAGGTTCACGAAGAGGTGTTTCGGATTCCGCTGTGGAGGGCAAGCAGTCTCGCTTCGAGGACATGACTCCAGCCTTGATCGCGCAGGTGCGATATCTACTCGAACGCCGTATCTTTGGAGCTTGGAAGAAGGCACCGCAAGAATCGTGGCCGCGAGGGGCGGACAAAACCGATTTCGACGACAATGTCGGTTATGGGCCGATTGGGTGTCCTGATTACGTGGCGCGAATTAACCGGGACCCGGCCCACGGACGTGATGTTGCAGGAGCGGCTAGCACCCTTCGCTCTGCGGCCGATCTTGCTCGGGCTCGCTCGCCTCTCGGCCCACCTGATGACATGGCAACAAAGGCAGGACCAGCCGGGCGAACTTGAGATCGTGCGGAGGATGTTGCCGAGCTTCTTTCCGGCGATCCAGCGCCTTGTTTCGGCCACGCCCGATCGGGTCATCCTGACTCGCATTACGCTTCTCTTTGTCGCTAAGAGGGCTCTTGAGGCATGCAGGTTAGAGGGGCGCGAAGTCGAAACACCATGGGACACCGAACAGGTCATGGGCTGTTGCTTAATGGCTAACGATCTCTTACTTGGGCGCATACCCCGAGCCACGGACACGACAATCGACAAGGCAGCGAGCCTGCTGCCATTCGCGAACTACCTCCCTGATCCCGACGATCCACTTGATATCCCGCGCAACCTGATCCTGCTGGAAGAGATAGCCCGACTGGCGGGAACCCGGGCAATAACGGTCAACCGGCTGTCGCCGAATTTCTTAATTCGCGTTCTGCCTCAGACGACGAAAGTTCCATTACTAATTCGGGCAGCAACATGACGCTCCTGACGCCCGAGTACTTCCAGCACACCAGGTGAGGGACCGGATTATCCATGCCTACGACCGGATACTCCACGACGTCGAAGAGCTTCAGGCAGAGCACCTCTTAGAAGAAACCCTTACCGAGGATTTCGCGAACTTTCGGCGGCATCCGCTCGTCGGAGTCGCGCCCCACATATGGATGTGCATTATCCTGGATTCCTACTCATAAGGCGGGCCGAATACAAAGGGCCTGGCAGGTTGATCGAAACTCCCAGTTCACCAACAAGGCCAGCGACATCCAGCTGTTCAAAGATCGCAAACGATTCTCTTCAGGCCATCCGATGTTGATCCGGGCGAGCTCTCGTCCAAGCCGTTTGAGCGATAGCTCTTGAAAGGTATTCGGGGCTCGAGGAGCGGTGCTGTCGTTAAGTGCGTCTTGCGACGAAGTTTGAGCGCGTCGAACCGGCGAGACGATAGCGGACGTCTGTGACAATCGCCTTTTGCAATCACCGTCGCCGATCTTGAAGGCATGCCGCACGTCAGGCGCACGGTGTTGCGGAAATCCTTGAGGAGTATTACCGTTGCAACCGGACGGCGAGCGGGGACATTACCTTCGGACGACTGGCCGACGCGAACATCCCGTTGTTAAGGAATGTCGAGCGGGGCCGAGACATTGTCCGGGAACGATTCGCCCGTTTTAATGACGATCTGATCAAAAATATCTTCCCACCAGAACATGCATAACGTCGGCATGGAGGAACTGACATGAGACAAATTTTGGCGCACAACCTTGAGGGTAGCGGCCGGTCGTCTTGACGTCCCAGTCGCGAGCCAGATTTGTGATTACTTTCTCGCGTCCCAGGTATCGGGCACGAAGTCCGCTTAGGTGAAGGTGCGGTTCATTCCCAAACAGAGCGGATGCCCTGCATCGCTTCATGCGCAGGAAAAGTCTCCATCGGTTTTTGTGCCGCACGATTTCCCGGCCGCACCCGGAAAGATTCCTACTGCCGGGATTTCGCCGGCCCCGGCGGTGGGGCGAGCGTGAAATGCCCGTTGACGATCGGATTGCGCTCCTCACCTTCGCAGTCCTCGTAGACCATGCGGTGTATGTGCGTCACTCGTTCATAGGTGCGGTTCATGCGCCAGGGCGCGGTTAGATTGGTCGGATCGATGACGGTCATCTGATCCTCCAGATGGTCCTTGTCAGGCATGCGGATTCGTTCGATGAAGTGCGCCTGCGGACTCAACATGGTGATCGTCTGTTCGCCCTCGACATCTCCAAACGCCACGACAGAGACACCTTCCGACTCCGAAGAACCAAAAGCAGATTTGACCGCGATGGTATCGATGACGAGAGTCTGCCCCTCCCAGTGGCCAATCGAATCACCCCACGGCGTCGCCCACAGCTCGTCTTTCGGCGTGTGCTGCCGTCCATCCGTGTAAACGTGCCGGATTTCACGGCTCGAGAAGATTAGAGTCGTCTCCTTCGGCGTCGGCAAAACTTCGAACATCAGCGGTGAATCGAGCATAATCGCCGGATAGCCGAAGGTGCAGGCGCGCGCGGCTCCGCCGGGATCTTCTCCGCGGGCGATCGCTTCCAGCCTCTTGTGCTCCATCGTGACGATTCTGTCGACCCGCGCTTGCACCTCGGGTTTGTTCGGCGGTCCCCACTGCAACGTCTTCAGAACCTGATCGAGCGACTGATTGAATCCGCCGGTCGCGTCCGGTGTCGCCCCAACGTTTTCCCACTGGCCGCTCCAGTCCGGCAATCCCGCCTGCGTGGAGCCCACAGTCCCCAGGCAACCGAGCAGGATCATCGTCGGTGTTGCCAGTCCGCGGAGAATCATTTTCCTTCGCCCTGCGACGCTTGTGGTGAGCTTGTCAGGGGTCCGCCCGGCCCGGTTCCCGAGAGATATTGGCCGCCCTTGACGCCATCGCGCATGGGATGGATGACCAAAGTCACCTTGTCACCCGGCTTCAGCGTTCCGGGCTTCCAACCGACTCGTGCCAGATGCTCCGGGCTGGTCATCTCAATGCTCCACTCTTCATCGTCGCTGCCCTCTTTCGTGACCACCAGTTGGATAAAGACGTGGGGATTGCTCCATCGAAAACTCTTGACGGTGCCTCGCAGTTCGACCGATTTCGACTGGTCGAACATCGCAAAGGAATGGTGCGCAAGCAACGAACTTGTCGTCAACATCACGGCGATGGCGATGACGGCGAAATTCAGCAGCCGATTCGTCTGTAGCTTCATAGATAAAAATGTCCCTATCGTATCTTGTCCAGTCCCTCGGTCAGCTCGATTGAGACTCCCCAAGGGTCGACGATCGTTGTAGTGGCGATGTTGTTCATGCTCGCGTCTCGCTTGTTGTAAGGCCGGACGAGCTTGATACCCTTCGCCTCGAGCGCCTTCGAGAACGCGTCCAGGTTTTTCACTTCAAATCCCACGTGATCTACAACGCGGCCGGCGGTAGGGACGTGAGTGATGGACTGATCGCCTTCCCAGCGGAAGAAATTGAGGCTGTAGCCGACGCCCGGCAGGTCGGCGCCAATGAAGAAGTCGGTTTGTCCTGGACGCAAAGTCGCATCGAACGCTTTCATGTACCACTGCTGCATCTCGACGTACTGCTTGTTGATGAAGTGGATATGATGCGCCACGATAGGCGGCGCGTCTTTTTCAGCGCTCGTAACGAGCTCGATTTTCGCCCCGTCGGGGCCGATAAAATACGCGAAGCGTCCATACACCGCCGAGGTGCCGGATGCTGCTGGTGGCGGCTCACCCGGCTTGGGCTCCCGCCCGGTGGTTTCCTGATATCCGGCGGCTGCTAGCTTAGCCGCCATTGCCGGCACGTTTGGAACTGCGAAGCCGACGTGGTCGAAGGCTGTCCCGCGAGTCGGACCGGTTGGCTTCTGCACGCGCAGGAAGATGAACGCGTCGGGAAACTCAATTACATCGATGTCGCCGAACTTCATTGCTTTGCCGCCGAGCGTGTCGGCCCAAAACTTCTTATGGGCTTCGACGCTCGTGACGTTGAGGTGATAGTGCCCGATGCGCACCGGCGCGTCCGGATGACTGATGAGTTGCGCGAAAGCAGGCAGCGCCGCGCACGACATCAGCGCAGCTAGTGGGAGAATGGCTCTTTTCATTTGACGTAACCCTACTTGATGTGACCCTACTTGATGTCGGCGAGTCCTTCTGTCATTTCGATATTCGTTCCCCAGGGATCTTTGATAAACGCGATCGCGATACCAAGCTGGGGCACCTTGGTGTAGGGACGATCCAGTTTGATGCCCTCGGCTTCGAGCTTCTTCGTGAACGCCTCGAGATTTTTGATCTCGAAGCCGATGTGATCGAGCGCTCGGCCGGTGGTGCCGACGGTCGGCGTCGGAGACGGCGTGAAGTTCAGGAACACGCCGGGCAGTTGATCCTGCACGAACGCGGACCCCGGATTGGCCGGAACCATCTTCGCGCCGAACGTCTTTGCGTACCAGGCCTGCATCTCGGTGTTCGCCTGCCCGAAGAAGTGGATGTGATGAAGCTGAATCGGGGCACTCTGCGATTTGACTTCGACGAGTTCTACTTTGACATCCTCCGGACCGAGCACGAACGCGATGTTCGTCGTCGGACTGGCGGCAGCGATGTCGTCGGCCACCTTCACGGTCGCGGCCACCGAATCGGAGGTGATCATTTTGAAGCCGTTCGCCTTGATCTTCGCCACCACCGGCTTGAGATCGGGAACGGAAAAGCCGATGTGGTTCACCGTCGTGCCGATCGTGCCGCCCGTCGGCGCCTGCATCGGACGGAAAAAGATTAGAACATTCGGGAACTTGATGATCTCCTGCTGCCGCTCACCGGAACCGATCTTGACCACGCTGCCGCCGAGCGTGTCGGCATAGAACTTCTTCTGTGCGTCCATGTTCGTGGTGTTCAGATGGTGGTGTCCGTACACCACCGGACCTTCTCCGGCAACCAGAATCTGCGCACCAGTAACGGACGGCAGGGACAGAAGCCCGAACAGAAGAATGCTAGGCCCGATTCCGTTCAATAAACGTTTCATGAACATCTCCTGGTCGCCAAGTCTACCAACTCCCAAATTGCCGTGGGTCGACTCGGTGTCAGCATCCTGCTGCATTATTTGCGTCAGTCCGTTGAATAGGCGGCTGCATGTGAAACAGGACGTGTTCGATATGTCGCGACTGGTTGAGGTGGATCAAGCGTTGGGCGTAGGCTTCGATTTCGTCTTTTGAAAAAACGAACCCATGTTGAGCCGGGTCGTAGGGCAATCTTTTATGTTTATAGAGTTCCAGAAGCGCGGCGGCACGCTTGAGGTCGCGTTCTTGCTGGAGACGGCGCTCAGCTTGGATTTCACGGAGCTGGTCGAGTGACTTTTGGAACTGGCGGGAGAGCCGCTGAGAGTGCATGCCGAGGGTGGCGAGGGCGCGGTGGGCGTCGACGATGTCGAAGTCGATGCGAGCTTGCTTGGTGGGTGGATTGGCGGCGCGATCGAGGAGTTGGGCTTCTCGCAGAGGGACGCGGTTCAGGCGCCACGCGGTGTCGGCGAGTTGCTGGGTGAGCTGGGCTTCGGTGGGAGTGGTGGGCTGATACTCGTCGAGAAACTGGCGACAGTGCTGTTGGTAGGCGACGAGATCCTCTGTACCGAGGACGGGGGAACGGCTGGAGAGGCCATGGGTGAGGGCGTTCTGGGAGGAACGTTGTTTGCCGGTAGCGGTGCGGGGTCCGGTGGAGAGCCGAGCATTCGAACGGTTCGCGCGGGTGCGAGACTCGGGGATTGGGGATTGGGGATTTGGGATTGGATTTGTCATGACGGGAACCTCCGGTGCGGTTTTAGCATGGGCGGATGGCGTTTTCGTACGCAGCGTGGTGGATGTTGTTGGGTGGGAGGGGAAGATCGATGCGAGAGTGGCGTGAACGGTTGTTGGTGGTTGGTTGTTGGTGGCTGGCGGCAGCGCTTCTAGGCCGGGTCATTCGGCGGGATGCCGACAAATCGTCAAGGTGGATGGCATTCAGGAACGCCTGTACAGAATAAGGGTGCAGGTCACGATCAACGACGGGCGCTGGCGCGCTGGCGTCCCCATTTTCGGACATCCCGCTCCGGAAATGACAACTGATTCGCCTGCAGTGTTGAACAGAATCAAACACTTAAGGTCGGAAGCCCAATTGCCCTAGAAAGCAACAATCCTATGCGAGGCGTTCTTGAAGACCTCCGGTACGCAGCAGGTGTGCTCCGCCGGACCCCGGCCCTTACCTCGGTCGCAGTGCTTACTTTGGCGCTCGGTATTGCCGCCACCACGACTGTCTTTGGCTGGATCGACGGAATGGTCCTGCACCCCTTCCGCGGCGCCACGGATGACGGACAACTCGCCGTCCTCGAATCCGTCCGTGCCGGCGGCATCGAGGCTCCTAGTGTTTCTTATGCCGACAGCCGGGACTTCCAGGACAACCTCCGAAGCATCTCTGGATTGGCGCTCAACCAAAAGGCTCCCGCCTCTATCGGCGACGGAGAGAACTCCTCTTCCGCGTGGTTCGAACTCGTCTCCGGAAACTATTTCGACGTGCTGGGCGTAAAGCCAATCCTCGGCCGCACGTTCGCTCGGGAGGAATACGGCGACACGGCCAAAGCGTTCACGGCGGTCATCAGCTACCGGCTGTGGCAGAACTACTTCCAGGGCGACCGGTCCATTCTCGGCCGCACCGTACACATTAACCGGCAACTGGTCACCATTGTCGGTGTGGCGCCTCCGGAATTTCAGGGCGATTTTCCGGGAGTCGCCCTGGACGTATGGGTTCCAGTGCCACTCGCCGGCGAAGGCGAGCGCAATGCGCGGCGCTTCGGGGCGATCGTCAGGCTCAAACCCGGCGTCAGCGTCTCCCAGGCAAGCGCCGAAGCGGCGACGGTTGCCGCGCGCCTTGCGGGTGCCTTTCCGAAGACCAACGAGGGGGTCGGCGCCCGAATCGTACCGATCTGGAAGGCACAGGAGGGGGCCTCGAGCATTTTGGCATCGCCGATGGCCATCCTCGGTGCAGCCTGCGGACTCGTGCTACTGATTGCCTGCGCGAATGTTGCCAATCTTCTGCTGGCTCGTTCTGCATCCCGCCAGAGGGAGTTCGGCATCCGCCTCGCCCTGGGCGCGGGTCCGGGCCGCTTGCGCCGCCAGTTATTTTCCGAAAGCCTGCTTCTGGCGACCCTGGCGACGCTTGCCGGATTGCCTCTCGCTGTGTGGTTTCAAAACCTCCCGGTCTATCTTGTGCCACCCACGGGAGTGCCGGTGTACTTCAACATCCACCCGAGCGTCCGTGTGTTCCTTTTTGCCGCCCTGGTCTGCCTGGTTTCCGCTCAGATTTCCGGTCTTCCGCCCGCGTTTCAGTCGCTGCGGCGCAGCATCGTGGATGCACTGAAGCAAGGAGGAAGAAGCGATACCCAGAGCGGACACTCGCGGCGAATCTCAGGGCTATTGGTGATCGCCGAGGTTGGATTGGCACTCGCGGCTCTCGTGACGATGGGATTGTTTCTGCGGAGCCTTTACGGATTGCAGAACACGCCGGCCGGTTTCGATCACAGTAACGTGACCGTGTGCCGTCTTTTTCTGGCGACGAACAACTACAGTCCCAAAGAGGAGCAGCAGTTCTCGCGGCAACTGCGCGAGCGCCTCCTCGAATCACCGGGGGTGACCGGCGCCGCTTATTCCGACTCGATCCCGCTCGGTTTCGGGCTCGGGAAATGGAACAACGTAATGGTCGAAGGATATTCGGCGAAGCGCGGCGAAAACCTGGGCGTGCATCACGCCTCCGTGTCGCCCGGCTACTTCGATGTGCTGAAGATGCCGCTTCTGGCCGGGCGCGATTTCAAAGCTGAGGACAACCCAAACGCGCCCCGCGTCATGATCGTCAACGAATCCTTCGCGCGGCGCTTTTTCGACGGACGCGACCCGGTTGGGCGCCGGGTGCAGATTTACGGCCAACCATTCACGATCGTGGGAATGGTCAAGGACAGCAAGTATCTCAGCCTGTCTGAAGCGCCGCAGCCATACTTCTACATGTCCTTCGACCAAGTGCATTACGGCAGTGGCGAAAACGGCGTGGCCTTCTATGCCCGGACCGACCGCGATGCAAGCGGTTTCCTCCCGGTACTCCGCCGCGAGATGTCGGCCATCGATCCGAACTCGGCCGGCCTGACGGCCATGGCCCTGTCGGATTACATCTCGGCTGCCTGGTTCGGACCGCGGCTCGCCTCGTTGTTCCTCGGAGTACTGGGTGTCATAGCTATGCTGCTCGCCGGAGTAGGTCTTTACGGAGTTATGGCTTACTCGGTGAGCCAGCGGACCCGGGAAATCGGTATCCGCATGGCGCTGGGCGCCGACCCTAAAGGCGTGCTCCGGATGGTCATGAGACGAGGCTTGTTGCTGGCAATATCGGGGATCGCCGTCGGGATCGCCATCGCCCTTGCGGCGGCCCCGCTGATCGCGCCTCTGCTATACCATGTCCGTCCCGCGGACCCCGTAAGCATAGTGGGAGCGGCGCTATTCCTCATTGTGGTTGCAGTACTCGCGAGCCTGATCCCAGCGCTGCGAGCCACCAGGGTTGACCCGATTCTCGCCCTCCACGAGGAGTGACTGGCCCAGTGGTCGTGGCAAGTGTCAGGTGTGTTCGCGGGTTGGTGAGACGGAGCGCTTGGTGTGCACCAGGTCGTGTAACGGCCTACGCGCGGATGTGACACGATGTGACAGCCCGTCCGAGTCGAGATTGGAGTGTTCGACCTTGGGGCACCGCCGCCTAAGCCGGCTGGTGCGCCTTAGGTAGAAGTGAATTTGACGCACCGCCAGAGGGTTGGCCCTTAATCTACTTCCAAGGGAACATGCTCACTTCGGCCGCTTTTCCTGATGTCCTTTCCTGATATCTTGGACCACGAGCTTGGGCTGCTGAATTTCCTAACGTCAAGCTGAGGAGTGACTTTATGAGGATGATCCGATTGTCTGTCCTATTGCTGGCTGCTCTTCCGGTGGTCCCTCAGGACAAGAACTCGCTTCCACGAGACATCGATCCGGTGACGCTCTCGCGGCTGCCGCCGGTCACTGCGGCGGACCTGGACGAAGACGGGAAGCGCCTTCTGGCCGCGCGGACCAACTACACGCCAGGGCCGGGACCGGCCCACGTCTCGATCTACAGCCCAAGGGAGATCGACCTGGGCATTCCCTCAGGCGCGAAGAGTCCCGTGGGTCCTCGATACTTTCAGCTCGCAGTGCTGATCATCGCGCGGGAAATCGACCAACAGTACGAATGGACCGCGCACGAGCTGGCAGGCCGGCGGCAAGGCTTGGAGCAAACGGTGATTGACGTCGTCAAGTACGACCGGGACGTGGCGTCACTCTCCGACAAGGACGCGACGCTGATCACATTCGGTCGCGCGCTGTTTCGCGAACACCGAGTGAGCAGTGAACTTTGGGAGAAGATGGTGAGTCAATTCGGGCGTCAGCGTACGGTCCAGCTCATGATGATCATGGGCGAGTACTTCAAGGCAGGCTTCATGATGAATGCCGTCGATCAGCACCTTCCGCCCGGGCGCGAGGCCCTGTTGCCACCATTAAAGAGATAATGCTTGCGGAAAACCGGGACAGACTGGACGCGATTGTTGGACCGCTGCGATCATTTTTTCGGCTCCGTATTCGTTTTTGCGCGCACGTTTCGGTCTTCGGCCTTCGCTTCGGCCTTTTGCCGAGGATCGGGTGGGCTTGCGTCATCATCGCCGTACTTGAGGACGACTACCTTCACCCGTTGACGGCCGAACTTTTTTGCTTCTGCCCGGCTGGGCATGTAGACGTCGATGTGTTGGCCGTCCACCTTCCCACCAGTGTCTTCCACGGTATAGTCGCCGGAATACCGGCCAGCGCCATAAATGCGGATGCGGCTATTTAGCGGCAATACGTTCCGGTCAGCGGCCACGGTGCCCGGATGCGACCACTTGCCGGAAGCGCCCTCGCCCTCCACCGAATACGCAGTGGCGATGAAGTACCGGATCGTGGGCCGGTCGACGCACTCCAGACGAGTGCGAGGCCAAGCCAGCGTTAGGACTCGAGGGATTCTGGGCTAAGGTTGGAAACGGAAGCGCGAATCCCATGCCCAATACGACAGTCACAACAGCCTTCATCGTCGTGTTACGAAGCAACCTTCGCCATAACAAGTTCTGATCCAATGCTAGCCACCTCGACAATCTTGAGTTGTCGTCGTTCTTGATGAACAATCACCGACCGCGGGCTCCAAAAAATTGGAGCGCGATACTGGACTACCAGGGTCTAAGCGGGCTGATGCGCCTTGAGGAAAGAATGAATCTGGCGCACTGCCAGCGGAATTCGCTCCTTGGGTTCTTTCCAGGGGAACAGGCTCACTTCGGCCTTTGGCGCGAGCATCGCGCACTCCATGGCGACGGCGTAGGGGTGCGCGGGGACCTCGTCCGGCAGCACCAGGATCGGATTTTGGCAACTACGCACGAAATCGCGTGTCACGGTGAAGACGAAGTCGGGGTTGGTTTCGAACATGTTGGTCACAAACTGGTCGGTCGTCTGGAGGGTGATCTCGGGGCGCTTGGCAATCAGCGTCGCGCCCCAGCTCTTCCAGAATACGCCTTGGTACTTCGGATCCCGCATCTCAGGACGCCAGCCCACTGGCTGCGCCAGCACTGCCGCGGCAATACGATTGGGCGCGCGCTTCAACAGACTCCAGATGAAGGGGCCGCCAATGCAGAAACCCATCACCATGAATTTGTCGATCCCCAGATGATCCATCAGGCCGAGCTGGTCGTCGGCGTAAGATTCCCATGGCCGGCCGACCTCTATAGGGCCGGTGGACTGGCCGCTCGGGGCGTTGCGCAGGTCTGCCGTTATGCAGCGATATTGTCCCTTGAATTCCTCGATCGCATTGAAGGGCGAGTTGCCGGTGAAAAAGGCGATGGTGGAGTTCAAGCCTCCGCCTGGAATCAGTAGCAGCGGGAAGCCGGAACCGGCCTCCTCATAATAGATGCGAACGGGGCCCTTTTCATAGAACTTGCCCGGTTGCTGAGCGAATATGCGCGGCAAAGTGGTCGCTGCCGCCGCCGCGGCTCCTGCGGCCAATATGGTGCGTCTGGTTGAAGCCATAAAAGACCGCTTCCTCTGCGCGCGGCTCAGGTCCGCTAGTGGCGAATCTGGCTCGAGGCGTGACCAAACTCCTGAACCTCGCAATTGCCTCGCTCTGCGACCAGGCCCGCGTTAGGATTCGCGTTTCGCCGCACGACTCGTGTCGGATAGACATACGGCTCGGCCAGCACCTCGGGGTCGTCCACCGTGACGTCGTAGAGCAGCGCATCGCCTTCACGCTTGAATCGCTCCACGATATGCATTTGATCGGAGTGGAAGAAACCGCCGCGCCCTAGCCATGTGCTATCGACAAACGAAATGGAATCCAACACCAGCGTGTCGCCCTCCCAGCGCCCCACCGTATACCCCATATATGTCGACTCCAGCGCCTTCTTCTCGTCGTGCTTGCGGTTATCGGTCGGGATCACGCGAAACTCGCCGTACCCGCCTCCTGCATCGCCACCCGAATAGAGGAAAGTCACATCATGGTCCGTCTGGTAGATACGCCGGGGCGGGCCCTCGCGCGGCACTCCCAGGGGCTGGCAGGTCATCACCGGGTCATACTTGTTCGTCCACATGTCGAGCTGTTGAACTTTGTCCCAGAACGCTGGCTTATATAATGGACGGCCCAGATTGCCGAACCGCGACGGCGAGTAGAGCTCAAAATCTTCGGTCTGATTGGTAGTCCGGTTACTGTCTTTAGCCTGCCAGGGGCTGCGCCGGCGTCCTCCCCCACTCATGTAGTTCCCAATCCAATCGTTCCAGGACCAGCTGCCCGTCAGATCCGGATGGTCGCCCAGCCGAGGCGTGGGCGCCGACTTGTCCACGGCAGGTTCAGTCTTAGCCATCACGCCAACCGGCAACTTCCCCGTGACGTTGATCGCCGCCTTCACGCTCGCCGGAACGGGCGCAACCACATACACGTTGCCCGTCTCGGTCACGTTCGTTGTCAGATCGCGCACGACCGCGCCGCCCCGACGCTCCACCAGCTTTCCGGCGTACAGCACTCCGATTTTGTTCAGCGGGTTGTTCCAGTCCTGATAGTCGCTGTAGGTGAACTCGGCGGTCGTTGCGCCCTGCTTCACTACCACGCGATCGGTCGTAAAGTTTTTCGGATCCAGGGTAGCTGTTGCGGTGGCTCCCGGGACGCCCGGAATCGGGAACGACACCACCGGCTTACCGTCCTCCCATGACAGCGACGTCTTGCCCACCGTCGCGACACCGTCGGCGAAAAGAGTGCCCGGGTTGGCCCCTAACCACCATGTGTCCGTTGTCCCTGCCAGCGCTGCCTTGGGTGCGCCCTGAGGACTGGCCCAAATCCGGACCAGCCGCTCCTCGTCGCTCTTCGGCATCGGAGTGGTGTTCCCTTTCGTCCCATCGATCTGGGCGCCGGGCGTGTCTTCGTTCCAGGCATACAGCCCGCTGACCACTTCGACGTTCGAGTACGTTTCTCCATTCGCCCGTGTGCAGGCGTAGTTAATCCGCTGGGTGAAGGTCTGGTAGTTCGTGCTCGCACGATACCTGGTGAGCGTGCAAGGTTGGCCGTCCACCTGAATGGTGCCTTTGCCCTGATATTCAAGGGTTGCCACCATGTCGCGTTCATCGTGGCCCTTCAACATGCCCATGGCCCACATCCACTTGAAGAGCACGGCCTTCAGATCTTTGGCATCCGCCGCGGGCGTGTAGGGTTCAGCAACCGGCCCGAAACCCTGCGCATTAGCTTTAAACGGTCCGCCGATCGTTAAAACGATTGCGAGCGCGACCCCTGCCCAAATCATTCTTCGTTGCAAGGACATTGTGGTCCCCCCAGCTGTGTAATTACCGCGATCACCGCGGTGTGATCATTGCCGTCATATCTTGGACGGAACTTCCAGTTTGACTTGCGTCCCGAGCCATTTTACACCCAACGGACTTCGATTGCGGCGGCATTACTTCGCCGGCTCGATCCGAATGAGGGCGCCGTCATTTTCGGCGGTGAGGAGGTAGAGCAGACCGTCGGGCCCCTGGCGCACGTCGCGAATTCGCTGTGCGATATCGCGCAGCATGCTTTCGCGATGCAGCTCCTCCCATTCGTTGTTGAAATCGAGGCGATCCAGCTGACCCGAGCGTGGCACTTCGCCTTGCCGCATTCCGCCGACGAAGAGATTATTCTTCCAGTTCGGAAAACGATCGCCTGTATAGAAGACGAGACCGGAGGGGGCAATCGCAGGCACCCAGAAGATGACCGGCGGCTCCATGCCTTCGCGATACGGATTGGTGGACACACGGGGACCACCGTAGAAGCGGCCATAGCTCACCTCCGGCCAGCCGTAATTCTTGCCGGGAGCGAGTATGTTCACCTCATCGCCGCCGTTGGGCCCGTTTTCGCATTCCCAGATGTCGCCGGTAGCGGGATTGATGGCGAGACCGAGCGGCATGCGATGGCCCATGGTGTAGATTTCCGGCCGATACCCGGCGCGCCCGACAAATGGATTGTCGTGGGGCACCTTGCCATCGTCGCGGAGCCGGAGGATCTTGCCCGAAAGATCGTTGGGGTCCTGAGCGCGGGCGGCTTCGGGTGGATCGCCAACGGCCACCGACATGTAGACCATACCGTCGCGTCCAAATAGGATCCGTGACGGCACATTCGCCTGCACCGCGGAAAAGAGATCTTCGAAGTCTGTGATGGCCGTTCCAGTCCAGCGTCCTCGGGCGAGCGTGAGTTTTCCGGGAGCGTTGGGTGCGGTATTTCCGTCCGCGGGCGGCTTTTGGTAGGTGAAGTAGATCAGCGAGTTTTCGGTGAAACGTGGATGCAGGGCGATGTCCATCAAGCCGCCGATGCCTTTGGCGTAGATGGGCGGCAAACCGGCAATGGGCGCGGCCTGGAGCGCGCCGTTGCTGACCAAGCGCAGACGGCCGGGGCGCTCCGTGATGAGGATGCCGCCGTCGGGAAGGAAGGCCATACTCCAGGGCTGAACAAGTCCCTTGGTGACGACCATGCGGAGATTGCGCTCGATGGCCGTTTCGAGCGTGATGGGTCCGTCGGGAAGCGCCGGCGAGGGCCAGTTGATTGGCTTCGGCGTCGGGCCTGGGTTAACGACCTTGGCGGACGGCACTGGTTGTTGCGCTTGTGCAAACATTGGCGCAAGCACGGTTGTCGCGCTCAGTATCAAAGAAAGCCGAAGCCGGGATTTCATGACTCCCGATTGTATTACTAGCCGGTGATGGACGCACCGAGGGTGGTGGCGAATCATCCACGTGGCTCGTGACGACCACGGAACAAGTCCGAGATGCCGAGTACACGTCCGCGCGGATGGTAAACGCTACGCCGTTTTGCACGATCTAAACCATGCCAGTTCCCTAGTCGATGATAGTGTAGAGTCCACTTTGCTCCAATTGACCAAATCGACGTCGCCTGCCGCCACGTCTCCATCAATTCGGAAGCGGCCACTCGCGCTCCGCCGGAAGCCGAATCGAACAAAGATCCGCCCGGCGCCGAAACCAACGACTGAGCAGACCGAGCAAGCTGCCCAGTGCGGGCTTCTGGGGAGCATGTCCGGTCATTCGCGGAGAGTCGGCTAGCCTTTTACGAACCGCAAAGGGCGAAGTCACATGGACGAGAAACGGCCATTTAGAACAGATGAATTCGAGGGCCTGAGGTCACCGGATTTAGGCCACGTTGCGTCGTCTCGCGGTGTGTGTCACTTTCCGATCATGTGCGCCGGGTCCCGGTTGTTCTCTTCGCAAATACTCTCGATGAGATCCGTGTCCGGTTCCAGTCGCCAGGCCAGCTTGACGGACCACGGCTTCGTATAAGCCTGCGGATCGTCAATGGTGACCTCGATGTCCATATGGCCGACCCTCGGCCGGGAGAAACGTTCAGTGACGCGCAGCGCTTCGGTCCCTGGATGCCCTTGCATGTCGAGCCATGTCCTGCCGTTCTGTCCGATCGTTTCTACGACCAGGGTATCCTTGTCCCAATGGCCGATCGAATAGCCCATCCACGTCGGCTGTGGATTCTTAGGGAGAGGCCTCCCATCCGTGAAGATCTGCCGGTAGATGGTACGGGATTCGTGCAGTAGGAGCGTCAGGTCTTCGGTTTGGACCAGCTTAAGGCCATCGGGGATATTGTCCTTTTCCGGAATGCCGGACGGCAGACAGGACACGCCGGGGTGATCCTTGCCATTGTTCGCGATGCGCTCATTCAGGACGCCCCGCCCCCACGGCGTAAGAGGCACCTCATCCGGCCTCAGATCGGCCGCCAGGTTTAGCAAATTCTTGACGGGATTTTCCGGCATCCAGAAGCCCGACAAATCGGGCTTGCCATAAGTCGTGCGCGGCGCCGGCGCCTTTAAATCGACTTTGCCATCGGCAGTACGCGGAACTCTCTTCCATGGATATGGGTCCCATTGTGCGCTAGCCGCCATGGTCACGGTAAACAGCATCACCGCAGCAGCCAGTGGAAAACAAGGCACCTTCTTGAGTGTTCCGATCATGTCGCAGCCTCCTCACAAGATTGCACATCCGTTCCAGCTCCGTGCCGCTAGGAGCAAGGGATGCTGATCCAAAGCGATACCAGTTTACAGATTCCGGTCGGATGACGCTAACCGGAAGTTGGGCCGTGTTGATGCCGGTGGCGGGGCGTCGACGGGGGTGACGACTTTGGTCGCCGCGGCCGGTTGTTGGGCTTGGGCCATTACTGCACCAAGCACGGTTGCCGCGCTCCGTATCGAAGGAAGCCAAAGCCGGGATTTCATGACTCTCGATTGTACTGCTAGCCAGCGATGGAAGCACCCGGACCGTAAGAGTTGCACTCGAGACATATCTTCAAGATACTGGAATATATGGATAAGAGCACCTACCTGCGAGATCTCGAATTAATGATCTTGCTCGTGGTGTTGCGCCTAGGAGACGACGCGTATGGAGTTCCGATCGCGCGGGAGCTTAAGGTGCACGCTCGCCGCGAAGTGTCACTCGCAAACGTCTACGCGACGCTGGAGGGGCTTCAGGAGAAGGGTTATGTCTCATCGGAATTGGCTGATCCTACACCGGAACGCGGGGGCAGGGCGAAGCGATACTTTAGCGTAACGGCCCAAGGATTGAAGAAGGTCCGAGAGACACAACGCATTCTGGTCAGATTGTGGCGAGGGGTCGCCGACCTTCAAGGAGATACTGTGTGAAGACGCCCCAACTGCCCAGTGCCGTCGTCTGGCTACTGCGCGCGTTCAAGGTAACGGATAACAACCCGGCTCTCACCGGTGACCTGGCCGAGGAAGTTTCGCGTGGCCGATCGAGTGTCTGGCTCTGGAGACAGGTGGTAGCGGCAATTGCGTTCACCCTCGGCAAAGAGATTTACAGTAACAAACTACTGACGATCAGAGCCGTGGTTGTCGGGGAGGCGGCTGTCTGGCTTAGCTCCAGGGCGCTCATCGGACTCCTAAATTCGCTAGTGTTCAGGCTGTTCCCGCACTGGTGGCTTAACTGGATCGGATGGATCTTATTCCCGGTCCCGCTCGGATCGATTGGAGCTTCGATGGGCGCGGTGATGTTCGCAGGGTGGATTGTAGGCCGGTTCCACCGTGAGCATCGGACTACGTTCGTGCTCCTCTTCGCCACGCTGCAGTTTTTCCTGGTGACGCCGGAGGTAACCCGGCTTCTAATGAACTCAATCGAGCAGCCTCGGTTCCGCCCTTATCTAGTGGCTGACATGGCATTCCTTTTCCTGGGCCCGATGGCGGTACTGCTCGGCGGATATCTTGGGCGTAGTCGCGGTGAGAATCGATGCTCGCGCTCCGGGCTTCAAAGGGTTACTGCATGAAGGCGACCCGACTACCCTGGGCTGCCGTTTGGCTGCTCGAAGCATTCAACGTGACAGATGACAATCCCGCTCTCATCGGCGATCTGACCGAGGAAGTTTCGGGCGGCCGATCAAGTGTCTGGCTCTGGAGACAGGTTTTAGCGGCAATTGTCTTCGCCGTTGCCAAAGATATTTCCAATAACAAGTTACTGACGATCAGAGCCCTCATTGTCGGTCAGCTTGGGGTTTGGCTTAGCCTTTGGGTGCTCGCCAAGATCCTATATTCACACCTGTGGACGTTCTTTTGGTTCACAGTGTTTTCGCACGAGCGATGGTTTCACTGGAACGGATGGGTTTTATTCCTGCCTCAATACTTAATCGCTTTTGTGTGTGGCGGTTGGATTGTAGCCCGATTCCAACGTGGCCATCAGCGTTTGCTTGTATTCGTTTTCGCCGCGCTGCAGTCTACTGTGCTGATGGTAGGGGAGTTTCCAACCCTGCGTCGGCATTTGATCGACTCCGTTGACCAGCCTAGATTCCGCCCTTATCTGGAAGCTGACGTGGCAGTCTTTCTTCTATGTCCGATCGCGGTGCTGGTCGGTGGATATCTTGCGCGCAGTCGCGCGGAAGATCAATCCCCGGGGTTCTCCGAGCAACGCTAACCAATGAACGTTTCGCTATTGACGGAACCAAGGTTGCGTGAGAACGTCCGAAGGTATTCTCGGAGTTCCTCACGGACCCGTCGGAATGCGGCTAGTCGCTCCTCTTTCGAGCCCTGCATGGCGGCCGGGTCTTCAAAGTTGTGATGAACGGTAACTGTTTTGGCGGGAAAGATCGGGCAACTTTCCTTTGCGTTATCGCAAACGGTCAGGACGTAATCAAATTGCTGGCCGGTAAACTCATCGATGCTCTTGGAACGCTGGTTGGATATGTCGATGCCCAGCTCGCGCATAACCGCAATGGCCTCGGGCCGGACACCGCTCGGCTTAGTGCCGGCGCTGAACACTTCGAAGCGGCCGCCCGCATCATGACGCAGTAAACCTTCGGCCATTTGGCTCCGAGCCGAATTTCCGGTGCAGAGAATGAGAGTTCGTTTCTTAGCGGGCAAGGGTGGTCTCTTTCTGGGGATGTGCAACAACAACGTTTCCAGCGTCTTTTGGAAGCGAGGGAACCAGCCATCGAAAGAGCAGTGTCGCGGCCATTGCTCCAAGGAGCTGCGCCACGATGAAGCCCGGCGCGTCTTGCGGCCGGACGCCCGAAAAAGTATCAGAAGCAGCCCGCGCCAAGGTGACGGCCGGATTAGCAAATGAGGTCGATGAAGTGAACCAGTAACCTGCGGTGATGTAAGCACCGACCGCGAACGGCACGGCGGAAGATCGAGAGCGAGCGCATCCCCAAATGACGGATAGAAGCCCGAACGTGGCCACAAATTCACTAAAGATTTGGGCACCGCCGGCCCTGATGTGGTGCGACGAAGAAAATAACGGCTCGCCGAACATCACGTGAGCTGCCGCGACTCCGAGGAATGCACCGCTGATCTGAGCGGCAATATAGGCCGGTACATCCCGCCAAGCCAAACCGCCCTGCGAAGCATCGGCCAGCGTAACAGCCGGGTTGAAGTGGCCGCCCGAAATCGGGCCGAAGGTGAGGATCAAGGCGACAAGGGCGGCACCGGTCGCAATCGTATTGGCGAGCAAAGCGACGGCTACATTTCCGCCCGCCAGCCGTTCGCCCATAATGCCTGACCCTACGACGGCAGCTAATAGGAAAGCGGTTCCGAGCGCCTCAGCTACAACACGTCGGAGCACAGTATTACTTCTGTGACGGTTTGACCGCACGGATAAATGCGCTGATAAATTTATCTTTCACTTGCGGCGCGATCGCGTCCACGTCGATGCCTTCGCCGGTCAGGAATTGCCGGGCGTCCTCGACGCTATAAACGCGGGTCGGCTCGATATCGATGTCATCAAACCCGGCCTTGGCGAGTTTGCCGACATATTCGTGATCGTGGAGCGCTCCGGCGATGCAACCGACCCACATTTCCATGCTGCGGCGCACCTCTTCAGGCACGTCGCCGCTGACGACTACATCGGAGACAGCGAAACGGCCGCCCGGCTTCAGAACGCGAAACGTCTCGCGTAACACACGGTCTTTGTCGCCCGACAGATTGATCACGCAATTGGAAATGACCACGTCAACCGAATTGTCGGGCAGGGGAATGCTTTCGATTTCGCCTTTGAGAAATTCGACGTTCTCGACGCCGGCCTTGCGCTGATTTTCTCGGGCGAGGGCCAGCATCTCATCGGTCATATCAAGGCCGTAGGCCTTGCCAGTGGGACCAACGCGCTTAGCCGACAGCAGAACGTCAATGCCGCCGCCCGATCCGAGATCGAGAACGGTTTCCCCGGCATTGAGCTTTGCAAGGGCAGTCGGATTGCCGCAGCCGAGTGAGGCCAAGACGGCACTTTCGGGGATCTGCCCGGTCTGGTCGTCGTTGTACAAGTTGGACGTGATCGGATCGACGCTGCAGCAATCGAGACTGGCGCTCGCTCCGCAACAGGAACTTCCGCCCGTCGTCACGCGCAATGCGGCCTGGCCGTATTTCTCTTTGACGATATCTTTGATTTCCATAAATCCCCTCTACTTGCAAAGCCGAATGATGGCTTCGGGTTTGATAGCGCTGTTGCGCGTGCAACATTCCGCATATAGAAAACCAAGCAGTTCTTGCAGCGCTTCCGTATGGGCGGTGTACCAGAGGAAAGTGCTCTCGCGGCGGACCTTGACCAGTTCCTCGTTCTTAAGCTTTTCCAGATGGTGCGAAAGGGTTGAATTCGGAATACCGAGCTCGCTTTGAATTTCACTGACGACAAGCCCTTTCGGATGGGCCGAAAGAAGTAGCTGCATAATCCGCAGGCGGGGTTCCGTTCCCATCGCCGTGAACATGTCGGCATACTTGGCGATCTGCTCGGCGCTCGTTTTCGACTTGGCGGCGGTCATATTTCGACAATAGCAGAAATACGGAAACTGTCAAGAGCCGGGAGCTAACTGGAATCTTCGGGCCGATTCTCGATCAAGGGGACTATCTCGTCACAGACCAACGTGTGCGATGTGTAAAGCTAGCAAGGTGACCCTGGCGGAAGACCCCATAACGTTGCTGGCAGCACTGCGGCTTCGCGCTATGGAGATGCCGGACGCGCCTGCGATTCTTGCGCCGGGGCGACCGCCACTCACATTCGCGGGCCTATGGGATCACATCGAATATGTAACGCAGGAGCTGGCATGCTTCGGCCTGGGCCCCAACGATGTCGTGGCGGCTGTGTTGCCGGATGACGCGGAGACTCTCTGCGCGTTCCTAGGCGTCTGCGCGACCACCGGATTTGCTCCCCTCGACTCCAATCTTGCCGACGTGGAGCTCGCTTCTTGTCTGAAGGATCTTCGTCCGGCCGCGCTGCTTTCCCCAGCAGGTGTCGAGTCGAGTGCTGCCGCGGCTGCGAAAGCTATAGGGATTCCGGTTCTCGAGGTGCGCTCCAGCTTGGACCGTGCGGCAGGCCTGTTCACTCTGGCTGGCGCGGACGCGCGCGATTCGCGAATAATAGCAATGCCCGAACCCTCCAGCCTGGCGCTGTTACTCCGGACGTCTGCAACCACCGGCCGCGCTAAGTTTGTCCCGCTTACGCACGCGAATCTCGCCGCGATGGCCCAGGCCAGCGCCGGAGCATTGCAACTCAGCGCCGCCGACCGATTCCTGAACATGATGCCGATGTTTCATCTGCAGGGAATCCTATCGGCGTTCGAACAACTGATGGCAGGCGGCAGCGTGGTGTGCGCGCCAGCCTTCGATGCGGACCGATTTGCCTCTTGGATCGAGGAATTCCAACCGACTTGGTATACCGCGGGTCCGGTTTTGCACCGGACGATCCTCGCACTGCGCCGCGAGACGCCTGAGACAAGTTGGCCGCAACTACGCTTCGTGCGGTCCGTCGGGGCGGCGCTGCCGGCTGCGTTGCTGAGGGAGCTTGAAGAGGCTCTGCGTGTGCCTGTCGTGGAAGGATATGGACTCACGGAAGTCGGCGCGGTGACCAGCACTCCTCTGGCGCGGCATGCCAGCAAACCGGGCTCCGCGGGGATCCGAATTGTGCAGGGCGTTGAGATTGCCGACGAGTCGGGGAATCTGCTCCCGCCGTTGTCCACCGGAGAGATTGTGGTGCGTGGACCAAACGTTATGCGGGAGTATCGGGACGATGCCGAGGCGACGACCGAAGCCTTCCAGAACGGCTGGTTCCGAAGCGGCGACCTGGGGTTCTTCGATGACGACGGCTATTTGCACGTCACCGGCAGGATCAAAGAGATGATCAACCGGGGCGGGGAAAAGATCCTTCCCGGCGAAATTGACAAGGTACTCATAGCTCACCCGGCAGTGGCCGACGCGGCCGCATTCGGCTTTCCACACCCGACCCTAGGCGAGGAAGTAGGCGTGGCGGTGGTGCCGAGGGCGGGCGCGAGCGTCACCGCATCTGAACTGCGGCAGTTTGCATCGCTCAGTTTGGCAGCCTTCAAGACCCCGCGCCGTGTCTTTTTCGTGAATGCTATTCCGAAGGGGCCGACCGGGAAACCGCAGCGACATAAATTGGCGGAAATGTTCCGGGCTGAGGGGGATAACACGCCGGAGCGTCCTTTCGTCCCTGCCGCGACGCCACTGGAAAAGACACTGGCCGCGATATGGGCGCGCGTGCTCGATGGGACGCCCGCCGGCATGGAGGACGACTTCTTCGCCCTGGGCGGCGACTCCTTCGCTATGACCCTCATGCTGGCTGAGGTGTCGGCAGAATTCGGAGCATTGGGAGATCCCCTGGATTTCTTGATGAACCCGACCTTGGGAGCGCTGGCCGGTCTTGTGGCCGCCTGCAACCCGAAAGGCGAATTGACGGAAGCATCTTACGTCTGCGCATTGCAGCCGCGTGGAGATCGCGTGCCATTCTTCTGCGTTCCCGGAACGTCCGAAGATCCGTATTACTTTCGAAACTTAGCCCGGCGTCTGGGAAGGGAGCAACCGCTTTACGTGCTGAGAGGCCCGCGAGCGGCTGGCGAGCGCAGCCGGCACACGGTAGAACAGACCGCCGGAAATTTCGCCCAGGCCATGAGGCACGTTCAGCCCAAGGGACCCTACGCTTTGGGCGGCCATTGTTACGGCGGAATTGTGGCGTTCGAAGTGGCCAGGCAACTGAGCGCAGCGGGAGAACGCATTGCGTTGCTGACGCTCTTGGACACGCCGACCCCAGGTTATCCGAAAGTCCTGCGCCACTGGCGGCTCTACGGTACGGAAGCGCTCCTGCTTATCCGGCAGAGGCGCGTTTCCCCGCGAGAGCTTAAGTCACACGCGCGGGTGCTAGTGCGACGAGCTGGGAGTTGGCTGCAGGGCCACGTGGGACGCGCCGCGGCGAAGGCTCGCCCGGATTTACAAGTTGTCGATACCGCGTTAGCGAATGAGGTTGCCGGCCGCATCTATGCGCCCGGACCGTTTCAAGGCAAGGTAATCGCGTTCCTGGCCGGCGATGTGCAGCATGGCACGCGGGTGCTGGCCGACCCCCGGCTGGGATGGCGCGACTTCGCCCTCGGCGGCCTGGATGTTGTGAGAGTCGCTGGCGGGCACGATACGATGCTCGCGGAGCCACACGTACAAGACCTGGCGTGCCAACTTACGGCCCTGCTGGATCCACTAAACTCGTCTGGAGCTCCATGCCATTGAATACCGGAACGCGTCTGGGACCTTATGAGATCGTTGCTCCCCTCGGCGCGGGTGGAATGGGAGAAGTTTATCGTGCGCATGATTCGCGGTTAGGCCGGGATGTTGCGCTGAAGGTCCTGCCTGCCGAGGTAGCCAGCGATCCGGCACGCGAGCAACGCTTCGAGACAGAGGCGCGCGCAGTGGCCGCGCTCAATCATCCCAATATCATGGCGATTTATGACGTCGCGCTCCAGGAGCAACCGGCGTTTATCGTCTCAGAACTTGTGTCGGGCGAAACATTGCGCGGCGTGATCCAGCGCGGCCCCATGCCGCTGAAGAAGGTGCTCGACATCGCAGTGCAGATCGCCGATGGGCTGGCGGCGGCGCACGCGGCGGGAATCGCGCACCGCGATTTGAAACCGGACAACGTCATGCTGACGCCGGAGGGCCGGGTAAAAATCCTCGACTTCGGCCTGGCGAAATCCATTTCCCGCGCGACAGGGCACGTGGACGCGACGCGGACTATCGCCGCCACCCAGCCGGGCACCATTGTCGGAACCGCGTCCTATATGAGCCCCGAGCAGGCCAGCGGCAGCCCTGAAGTGGACGGGCGCTCCGATCAGTTTTCATTGGGGCTCATCATCCAAGAATTGATCACTGGCAATAAGGCGTTCGAGCGGCCGACAGCGGCGGAGACCATGGCGGCGATTATCCGAGAAGAGCCGGCCGCGTTACCTGCCACAGTGCCGCTGCCGCTGCGATGGTCGCTGGAGCGCTGCCTGGCCAAGGAGCCTCACCAACGCTACGACACCACGCGGGATCTTTTTCTGGAGCTACGCCAGTTGCGCGACCACGCGTCGGAAATTTCGGCCGTGTCGGCGTCTCCAGCTGGTTCGGCGCTTCCACCGCAGCCCGCACGACGCCGCCGCTGGGCTGCAGCAGCGCTGGTTGGAGGCCTGGTGATTGGCTTCGCGCTCGCCGCGCTATGGCTGGAAGCTCCGCTCGCCACGGCGCGTTACGTTCCGTTCGCCACCGAAGCCGGCATTCAAACCATGCCCGCCTGGTCGCCCGGCGGAGACCGGATCGCGTATTCCGGCGAAGTGGACGGAATTTTTCAGATTTTCGTCCGTAAGATCGGTTCGCCTGCGCCGACCCAGATTACCCGCCAGGACGCCTCCTGCTTCGATCCGTTCTGGTCTCCGGACGGCTCCAGGATTTATTACATTGTGAGCCGGGGAACGCAGGATGAAAATCTTTGGTCGTCTGCCGTGGCGGGTGGAGCAGCGGAAAAGGTTTTGGATGGCGTCGATCACGCAGCGATATCGCCCGACGGCAAAACGCTGGCGGTGGACACGCTGCAGCCCGACAAGAGTTACCTCGTTATGTTGTCCTCGCCACCCGGAGCGCAGACGCGGCCACTGCCCCAGACCTCGATCCCTGCGTTCCGAAGCGCAATCCCCGCGGGCAGCTCCATGCAGTTCACAAAGGACGGGAAGTTTTTGGGACTCCTTGCAAGTGGGAATCAGAAGACCGAGCTTTGGCAAGTTCCCTTGAATGGCGGAGCTCCCGAGGAGCTGCTGCATGGCCATTTGCTGCCGGATGGACAGCCACAGCTCAACTGGTTCTCGGACGGAAGCATTATCTGGTCGTGGACCAGCCAGGGCAACGGGCACGTGGTTGAGACCGATTTTCGCCGGGGAAAGGACCGCCAGATAACATCAGGCGCCGGTCAGGAGAAGTACGCGGTGATTTCTCCCGACAGCCGAACGCTGGCGTTTCAGGCCGGCGATACCGGTTACGGGCTGTTCGAGGTTCCACTGAATGGTTCGCCGCCGAGCCGCGTTATTACAACCGATCGGCATGAGGTTGCGCCCAGTTGGGCGCCGGACGGCGCGCATTTCGTCTACATAACAGATCGCAACGGCTACGACGAGATCTGGCTGCGCAATCGGGCCGAAGGATCGGAACGGCGAATTGTCGGTACTCTCGACTTCCCGGGCGCCAGCGAAGGCGATCTTTTCCTCGATTGCGCCATATCGCCGGATGGCTCGCGCGTGGCCTACCGTTATGACACAGGCTCGAAAATAAGCATCTGGATATCGTCGCTGGCAGGCGATACCCCGGTGCCGCTGTACGACGATCCGCAGAAGAACTGGCAACGAGGCCCTTCCTGGTCGGCGGACGGGAATTCGATCGCCTACTATGGCGAGCGTGACGGAAAACCCGCTGTGATGACGATCCGTGTCGGCTCCCTCCACCCTCCAGACCTGGTGACCTACGTTTCGAAACCCACGCCAGTCCGCTGGTCGCCAAAGGGCGACTGGATCGCGTGGGACGACGGCGGGAAGCTCACGCTGGTCAGCCCGGATGGGAAACAACGGAAAATCGCGAGCCGGAAACAATGGTTCACGTATGGATGGTCAAAGGACGGGGATGCTCTGCTTGGCGTTGGCTTGTCGGAGAATCGTCATCTGATTGTCGGCCGTATTGACGCGGCTTCGGAGCGCGAAACCACGATCACCGATCTGGGGCCCGCCCCCGGCCTGCTAGACCTCGCCCAGTTTGAGACCGATTTTCCTTACCGCGGGTTCAGTCTGCATCCGGACGGGAAAAGTTTTCTCACATCGGCTCTCGGTATTAAGGGAGACATCTGGCTCCTGGAAAACTTCGATGCAAAGGTGGGATTGCTGGACCGCGTTTTGCACCGCAGGTGATGTCGGTGGGGCCGGCCTCACGGGACTGTTGCGGCTCGATTGAAGCGGATAACCGTTTTGGCCGGTTGAAGCCCACCGCCTCTTGATGCCCGATGGACAGGGACACTATCATTGATCATTGATTCATGGCGCGTCTGGACGGGGGAAACCTGCACGCGTTGCAGAAGGAGGTTGCGCCGAAATCCATCGATGAAAAAGAATCCTCATGGCGCAGCTGTGCCGATGATCGCGGTGCACCGCAAGGGTGAAAAGCCCCTCCACCGTCAAATTTACGACGCGTACCGCGCGATGATTCTCGAACGTAGATTGCAGCCGGGTCAACAGATTCCGTCGAGCCGAGCCTTAGCTGACCAGCTGGGAATCTCGCGGATTCCCGTACTCGGCGCCTACGCTCAACTTCTGGCCGAAGGGTACATCGAGAGTCGTTCCGGCGCGGGCACGTTTGTAACGAGTTCGCTTTCCGATCAGCTCCTCGGCACGCGTCCAACTGTGGCAGCAACGAGCCCGCCTGTTGCAGCCAGCGTCGTGAATGATCCCGCCTCGGATGCCATCTCAAGGGTCTCCAGGCTTCTGCCGGTGGAGGGAACCTCGTGGTTCCTGGGCTCGGGTGCTTTCAGTGTCGGTCAAATCGCTTACGATCATTTTCCCTTTCGCGTCTGGTCCGATCTGGTGACGTACCATGCGCGTAGAGTGCGGGCCAGCTCCATGAACTATTCGGACCCGATGGGATCGCTGGAATTTCGTGAAGTCATCGCGGCCTATCTTCGAACCGCTCGGGCCGTTCATTGCGAAGCCTCTCAGATCATGGTGGTCAATGGTTCGCAGCACGCACTGGATCTTTCCGCCCGCGTTCTGCTCGACCCCGAGACCCCGGCTTGGATCGAGGAGCCCGGCTACGTCTTTCTGCGGCATGCCCTGACGCTTTCCGGTTGCCGGCTTGTTCCCGTGCCGGTTGACAGCGAAGGATTGGACGTCGCGGCCGGCGTCAAGCTTTGCCGGAACGCGCGTGTGGCTTACGTCACACCCTCGCATCAGTATCCTCTCGGCGCCACCATGAGCGCCGCGCGCCGTCTGCAGCTGCTCGAATGGGCCCATAGCGTGGGAGCGTGGATCGTCGAGGACGACTACGACAGCGAGTACCGCTATGAGAGCATGCCGGTGGCGTCCATGCAGGGGCTCGATCAAGGCTCGCGCGTAATTTACATTGGGACATTCAGTAAAGTACTTTTCCCGACGCTTCGTCTCGGATATATGGTGATTCCCCCCACTCTTGTCGATCGTTTTCTCACGGTCAGGCAGACCAACGATCTCTGTCCCTCACACCTGTATCAGGCTGCGCTGGCCGATTTCATAAGCGCCGGTCATTTCACGCGGCATATCCGAAAAACCAGGCAGTTGTACGCGGAGCGCCGCAATGCACTCGCGCACGCACTCGGCAAAGAGTTCGGCTCCGAGATGGAGCGCTCGGAGATGCAAATTCTGGGCGCGGAGGCCGGCATGCACCTGGTAGTCACGCTTCCGCCAGGATTGTCCGATCAAAAGATTTCGGCGCGCGCCGCGCAGGAAGGCCTGTGGTTGTGGCCGCTTTCTGCGGCGTACGCAGGCCCGAATGTCCGCCAGGGTTTCATTCTCGGCTTTGGGGGAACGAAAGCTGACGACATGCTTCCTCAAGTGCGACGTCTGCGAAAAGCCATGCGTAAATAAAGTGGCTATGGCGGCTGCGCTCAGAGTGGTCATTGAATCCGACCACTCCGCACCGTATGATTGGCAAATCAACAGGGATGAATGAGCTGGCATGGCACCGCCGCAGGGCGTTGCGCTTGCTTCCCATTGTTTGACGGGCGATTTTGAGCCGCACAGCTAAGTTAGCTCTCGCGCAGGCTCCCCGGCCCTCTTCACTGACTCGCAAAGTCTGCGATTTCCGGACGTCACGATCAATCGATCGAGGAGAACGATTATGCCCAATCGGCAGACAAGAGTTCCTTGCGCGCGCGGCGCGTCTTTCGCGTACTTGCTATTAGCAGTCGCCTTCTTGACGAGCAATGGCTACGCACAATCCACCTTTGGAGACATTCGCGGGACAACTCGCGATCCGGCGGGCCTCGCCCTTCCGCAAGCGATAGTCACTCTCCACAATCTGGATGACAATACCGTCCGTACGGCGCTCACCGATACCAGCGGCGACTTCCTGTTCGAGAACCTGAAACCCGCGCGCTTCACGCTGGTGGCCTCCAAGGAAGGGTTCGCGATGTCACCGACCACCGCAGTGGAATTGGCCGCCCGCCAGAGCGTGCGTGTGGAGTTGTCTTTATCGCTGTCCCAAGTGCAGCAAACCGTGAATGTGGAGGCCTCGGCACAGCAGATCAACACCGAGAACGCTACGGTGGGCGACACCAGGAACACGGACCAACTGGTCGAAATGCCGCTCAATTTCAGAGCTCAAACCACCAGTCCGCTAGCGGCGCTGGCCCTTTCCCCGAGCATCGTCACCGATAGCCAGGGCAACATACAAGTCGGTGGCGCCAGTTATTCCATGACTGGCTATTCGGTCGACGGAATCTCGACGGCCAATATCGCCGCCAACGGTTCTTTACAGAACGCCTACCCATCGTCGGAAGGGTTGGCCGAACTCAAAGTCACTGCGTTCAACAACAGTGCCGAATTTTCCCAGGTGGCCGACATCACATTCATCACCAAAAGCGGCACCAACCAATATCACGGTAGCCTGTTCGAATATCTGCAAAACGACATCTTAGACGCAACCATCCTGAACTTCACCAGCAAGGCCCCCAAGCGCTTCAATACATTCGGCGGCAGCTTGGGCGGTCCGTTGAGCATTCCGCATTTGTATAGCGGCCGGGACAAGACTTTCTTCTACATCGATTACGAGGGGAATCGACGTAGGACGGCAACTCCGGAGCAATATCTTGTGCCGACCCTGGCGGAACGAAATGGGAATTTGACCGGCCTCCCGATCGTCAGTCCGTCAACCGGCCAACCGACCAGTGTTCTGATCAATCCCTTAAGCGGAACGCCCTTTCCAAATAACACCATTCCGACATCGATGCTGAATCCGGTCGCTCTAAAATTGCTCAATGGATATTACCCGCTGCCCAATGTCAGTGGCTCCGGGAGCAGTTACAACTATGAGACCCTGCAATCCATCCCTTCCAACACAAATGGCTTTGATGCCAGGCTGGATCATTACATCACTTCCAATCAACAGATCTACGCGCGCTTCAGTTGGAAGAACCTGCTCTCAGACACAGGTCAATTGGGTCTCCCGGCGAATCCTCTGTTGCCGAACGACATAAATGTGGAACATGACCGGAGCTTAATCGTTTCCTATAACTACACCATCACTCCTACGATGGTGAACGAGTTCCGCTTCGGTTTCACCAATAGCCTGATTAACGCTACTTTTCCAATCCAGGGCGCCCAAGCCGACGACGAGCTTGGACTCACCGGGATCAGCTTCGCCAATCACCCGAATACGGGAGCGTTTCCGACCTTCAATTTCTCCGACGGCACCGGCTTTACGCCGATCGGCCACGACAAGGACGGGCCGGGCCAGTCAAAGACCATGCAGTTCACCGACAACCTCAGCCGCACCATGGGCAAGCACACCCTCCGGATTGGTATCGATGCCCGCCGGATATTCTATGAGACTGTGGTCCGCTGGGGCCAATCGGACGACTTCGGGGCGTTTACATTCAATCAGGGCGTCTTCACCGGCAGTTCGTTCGGCGATTTCCTACTCGGGGCGCCCAATACCGACTTCATCGTGGGAAGCAGTCCCAATACGAACGAACCGAGCACGCAGTGGGGAGTTTACGCCCAGGATCAATGGCAGGTGAACGATCGGCTCACCGTGAACATCGGCATGCGATGGGAAGTTCTTCCGGAGTTCACGGAAAACCAGGGGGATATTGCTAATTTCGACCCGCGCAACGGCGATATCGTGGTTCCGAACATTCTCTTGGATAAAACCGTGCCGTCCAGCCCGTTGCTGCAATCCAACTACAACGCCTTTCTGGTCTCTTTCAATGCCTGCCAGCTGGCGACCAGAAACATGTCGCTGCCCTGCACGAATGTAGTTACCGCAAGCCAGGACCATCTCTCTCAGAGCCTGCGGAACACCTATTGGGGCGATTACGACCCGCGTATCGGTATTGCCTTTCGCCCGTTTCGAGATAACAAGACCGTCTTTCGCGCCGGGTTCGGCATTTTCACGCAAACGCCTTTAGGGCAGCTGGCTTACGATTTTCTCGGCATCCCACTCGGAGCGCCCTACACTTACGCGAATAACAACGGTGGTGTGCCGCTGTTCAGATTTCCGCAAACGTCTCCCGCATCCACCACGGCGCAGTATGGAGGCACTGGCCTCTACGACGGAATGAGCCCGAATTTCAAAGATCCTCAAACCGCGCAATGGAACGCAACCATCGAGCGCCAGCTGACAAATTCTCTGGCGGCGCGAATCACCTATTCCGGCATGAATTCCTATCGGATGAACGTGAAGGAGGATTACAACGCGATCCCGCCCAGCAAGCAGCCCTACGTACCCAGTCCCTTCGTCGATCCGCGCGCTCCTTATCAGAATTGGGATGAGATAAATTACAGCGCGAACGCGGCTTTTCAGAATTACCAGGGACTGACGTTGGAAGCGACCCAAAGGCTGTCTCACGGCCTATACTTTCAGGCGAACTACACCTGGGCCCATAACATCAGCGACGGGCAAGGCGACGCTCCAAACGGCTTTTCATCGGAAAATCTCTTGTTTACGCCGTCCTACGATCAATTCGACCTCCGCGCGGCTCGCGGGAATGTGGCGGGCATGCCCCGGCAACGGTTCCTGCTGACGGGCACGTACCAGCTGCCGTACGGCACTGGCCGCACCTGGCAGAGCAAGAATCGGTTCGTCAACGGGGCGTTGGGTGGTTGGAATATCAACACGGTGACCTTGATCCAGACCGGGCCGTACCTTACGCCCACTGTCAGCCCGACACTAGATCAATCCAACACCGGCATCGTTTCACGGGGCGGGATTACTGCCCGGCCCGATGCAGTCGGGAATCCTTCTACGGGGGTCGGCGGCGATCTCCTTTGGAATCCCAATGCATTTGCGCCAACACCCGCCGGTGCCGGACGAATCGGAAACGCGGGCGTGGGCATATTGGAGGGTCCTGGAACCATCGCGGTCTCGGCGGGGCTGGCGAAGATCTTTCCAGTCCGAGAGCGCCTTCGATTCCGGTTCGAAGCGACCTTCACCAACGCTTTGAATCACACCAACTTCGCACCGCCGGCCGCGGACATTAGCAGCCCGTCGACGTTCGGGGTTTTGCAATCGGCACAAACTGCCGGACAGGGCGGCAACCGAACGGGACAGTTGGCGCTGCGCATGGATTTCTAAGAGTTTCGTTTTCCAATTTAGCCACGAAGGAGATTAAATGGGCATTTATCAGAGCATGCAGAGAGTGCGGTTCTCGAGCCCCGACGGCTACGAGAAATTCAAGTTGCTCTTTGGAGAAACGCGCAATCAGTTAAAGACGTTGCCAGGGTTCTTGCACCTTACCTGGTGGGTCCATCCCAAGGACCCCTCCTGGTACAACGAGGTCAGCATGTGGACCAGCTTCGAAGCCCTCAAAGATTGGCACATGAACACCTACCACAAGGCAGCCAAGGAGTGGGCGGTGCGCAGCGGCGCCATCATGGAAGACATCATCACCAACTTCGAGCTCAAGAACACGCGCCTGATCCGGGTGTGCCCCTGCTGCGCCTTGATCACCGACAAGGCGTACGATCTGCATCGCGAGCAGGAAGCGCTGGCGGAGCGTTGCCCAAAGTGCGGGTTCCAGTTCCCGGTGATGGCTGAAACATCCGATAGCACAGCGGTGTTCAAGGATGTTGAGGTGCCTGCGCTGGAGCCGTTGGCGACCATGGGAGACTAATCGCAGTCGCTCAACACCAACCAGCATAGGGCAGGAGCAATCGAGCCGCGCTGAAGGAGGGCCGTCTCGAGGCCGATCATCGGCAGCGACTAAACCGGCGGTGAAACTGGCGGACGATCTCGCGGCCAGCATTGCCGTCGGCGCCGGCCGGAGCGAAGTGCTGCAGAAACTCGAGGCTGGAGCTGGACGACGGCCGCGTCACGAAAGTCCGGAGCAGCGGCGGGCAGGGAAGTTGAGTCCCCCGGGTCATTCTCTCCTGTACTTGATTGTTTGATTCGCATCGTCTGTCAATTCCAGCTCGTTTGCGGTCACGTGTACCTTAGCTTTTGTCGTCCTTCCGTTGAGTGCCCATTCCAATTCATTTTCGGCGTTCAACTTGTAGGTTCCATTGAGCGTCTGCCCGAAACTTTAGTCCTCGACCTCCCGATCACGTTACAATCGTATTTGGCGTGAAAATCACTGTTTCCAAGGAAAATTACCTCAAAGCGATCGCGGAAGCCGAGAGCGAAGGTGAGCCCGTCATCCCGGCCACTCTGGCGCGCTGGCTGAACGTTTCCGCGCCCGCTGTCACCATGGCCCTCAAGCGGCTGAAACGGGACGCGTTAATCCGATCCGGGCGCGATGGAACCCTTTCGCTCACGCCGGCCGGGCGCGACATCGCCAACCGGCTGCTCAATCGCCATCATTTGATCGAGCGGATGCTCACCGAGATTTTCGGTATGGAATGGTACAAGGTCCATGACGAGGCCGAGCAGTTGGAGCACGCGGTATCGGCCGACTTCGAGCGGCGCTTGCTGGATAAACTGGGCCGAGGTGAAGCCTGTCCGCACGGGAATCGCGTGGAAGGCGACACGCCGCAGGATCGCCGGGATCGGGGGTTGCGGCCGCTGGACGAAGCTCCCGCAGAATCGGATTCCATCGTGATCAGCGTCTTCGAGCGCGACCGCCGATTGCTTGAGTATCTGCACGGCCTCGGCATTCATCCCGGCGCCGTAGTGCGGATGATGGCGTCAAATTATGACGATACGCTCACGCTGCGCATCGCAGGGCACCCGGTTCAACTGGGCAGGGCCGCCGCCGCAAAAGTCTGGATCGAGGTGTCGCCGATTAGGACGGAGCTAGAGCCGGTGAAGGCAGGCGCTGGAAGTAGTCGATAGTGTCTTTGAGCCCGTCTTCCAGGCTGACCTTCGGTTCCCACCCGAGTACCTTCTTCGCTTTGGCGATATTGGGCTGCCGCCGCTTGGGATCGTCCTGCGGGAGCGGCTTGAATTCGAGCTGGGCAGTGGTTCCGGTCAGCCGGCGGATGCGCTCGGCAAATTCCAAAATGGTTAGCTCCTGGGGATTGCCGAGATTCACAGGATAACGCTCGTCGGACAGCGCCAGCCGGTACAGCCCGTCGACAAGATCCTGAACGTAGCAGAAACTGCGCGTCTGAGTGCCGTCGCCAAACACTGTCATCGGTTCGCCGTGCAAAGCTTGGTCGATGAACGCGGGCACCACGCGGCCATCCTTCAGCTGCATGCGCGGGCCATAGGTGTTAAAAATTCGCGCAATGTTGGTGCGCACGCCGTGGACGCGATGATAAGCCATGCTCAGAGCTTCGGCGTAGCGCTTGCTCTCGTCATAGCAGGATCGAACGCCCACCGGGTTCACGTTGCCCCAATACGTTTCCACCTGTGGATGCTCCAGGGGATCGCCGTAACATTCCGACGTGGAGGTCACCAGGAAACGGGCGTCGTGCTGGCGCGCGATTTCGAGCATATTGCGCGTTCCGGCCGAGCCGACTTCCAGCGTCTCGATGGGGTGCTCGAAATAATCCTTCGGGCTCGCAAGCGAGGCCACATGCAGCACGCCATCCACGGGGCCATCCACCGTCAAGGGACGGCAAACATCCCACTCGCGAAATTCAAACGCCCGATTGCCTTCAAGATGCTGGAGATTGCGTGCATCTCCGGTCATGAAATTGTCGTAAGCCAAAACTTCATGGCCCTCGGCAATCAGCCGGTCGCACAGATGCGACCCGATGAATCCCGCGGCTCCAGACATAATGAATCGCAAAAGCTTCGCTCCCCTTTCTATCTATCGTAGCGGACGACCGTATGCTTTAGATGAGGCTAGAGTGAATGCTGCGCTACACTCGCAGTTGGTGCCTCAACTGTCCTGGCCGGAATCCGGCTTGTTCCTGATACTGCTGGTAGCGTCGTTATACGGATTTTGGCTGCGATTCGGCAAGGTGTGGCGAACGGTTTGGGGCTCAAAGAAGGATCCCGAATTCCGCATCCAGCCGTTGGGGCGACGGCTCGCGGATTTCATCTGGGAAGTGCTGCTACAGGGGAAGGTGATTTGGCAGCGGCCTCTGCCTGGCGTGGCGCATGCGCTGGTCTTTTGGGGATTCTGCGTGTTCGCGTTGATCACGCTCAACCATTTCGCCGAAGCCTTACGCCTTGGCTTTCTCGATCGCGCCGGCGTTTTCGGACCTTTCTACTTTGGATTCGCAGGCGTGTTCGCGATCGCGGTTGCGGTCTCCATCAGCGGCCTGGCCTTTCGCCGATTCGTCTTACGGCCAAAATGGCTGGGGCCGCTCTCGAAGGAATCCGGCGTGATCGCGCTGCTTATTTTCCTGCTCATGGTCACCTACTTGGGCACGTTCGTGCCGGGATGGGAATCGAGCCGTCTGTTGTGGTGGGCGCATACGCTGACGATTCTCGCGTTTCTGCCGTTGATCCCTCACACCAAACATTTGCACTTGGTGTTAAGCCCGGTCACCGTGTTTTTGAAGCGCGACGCGTTCAGTAAAATTCCGCCGCTGGTGGGCGACGATGATTTCGGATTGGATACCGGCAAGGACGTCACCGAACTGGTCGCGCTGCAGGCGTTCACATGCGTCGAGTGCGGCCGGTGTAGCCAATATTGCCCGGCGACGAACACGGGAAAACTTCTGAACCCGAAAGAGATCGCCTTGGGAGTGCGCCGCTATTTGAATGAGTTCGGCCCGGACAGCGAGGAGCCGCTGATCGGCACTTTTCTATCGCAAGAAGCGGTATTCCAGTGCACCACCTGTGGATCGTGCGAGTTTCAATGCCCCGTTGGAATTCAGCATCTGCCCATGATCATCGGCTTGCGGCGCGGCGCGGTGAACACCGGCAAATGGGAAGACGATTACGGCACGAAGCTGTTTTTGAATTTGGAGCGCAATGGGAATGCGATGGGGTTCTCTTCGGGCGAGCGCGACAAATTTGTCGAAAAGCAGGAGCTGCCCATTTTCGACGGCACGCAGGAGTACTGTTTGTGGCTGGGCTGCATGGGCGGCTATGATCCGCAGGGCAGGGAAATCATCGCGTCCCTGGCACGCGTTTTGCGCGGGTTGAATGTCACGTTTGGAGTGCTGCGCAAGGAAAAGTGCACGGGCGACCCGGCTCGGCGCTTAGGCAACGATCTCGCGTTCGGGCAGCTTGCGGAGAGCAACCTTGAAACCCTTAAGCAGAGCCAGGTGAAAAAGATCATCTCCATCTGTCCGCATTGTGTGCGTACCATGAGCACGGATTGGGCGGAATATGGGCAGGCACCGCCGATCGAGCATCACAGCGAATTTCTGGCGCGGCACCTGGATCGTTTGCCCGAGCACACCGGAACGGGCGAGAAGATCGTTTATCACGATCCCTGCTATCTGGGCCGATATCGCAACATCTACGATGAGCCTCGCGATGTGGTCCGCAAATTCGGGACTCTGATCGATCCGCCGCGGTCGCGCGAGCGTTCGTTCTGTTGCGGAGCAGGCGGAGGGTTGGCGTTTCTCGGTGAGGAGAAAGGGAAGCGCATCAGCGTGGAGCGCGCCGAAGAATTAGCGGCCACCGGCGCGGGCGTGGTGGCGGCTGCCTGCCCGTTCTGCAACACCATGTTCCGCGATGCCCTTGCTGGGGTTTCCTCGACGCCACCCAAGCTGCTCGACATCGCACAGATCGCAGCGGCATCCTTTCCATCAAACGACGCCGGCGATGGTGGATAGGGGAGTCGCGAGGTACGCGCGAAACGCTGGATACTTGGGCGCCCCGTTTCTCCTGGCGCTCCTGCTGTACTGGCCGGCCCTTGCATCGTGGTTTCAAAAAGACGACTTCGTCTGGCTCGGCCTTCGCAATTTGGTGCATAGTTCGCACGACCTGGTGCGGATACTCTTCGCGCCCCTCGCTCAAGGCACGATACGGTTCTTGAGCGAGCGTCTCTTTTTTATATCCTTCGTCTCCATCTTCGGATTGCGTGCACCGCCCTTCCACTGCTGGAGCTTTCTAATCTTCGCGGCCACCACTCCACTGTTGGTAGCCGTGTGCGCACGAGTGACCGGCTCGCGCGCCGCAGGTTTTTGGGCCGCCATTCTTTGGACCGTGAGCGCTGGCGTCGCGGTGGCTATTTCGTGGATTTCCATCAGTAACGAACTACTCTGCGCCTTCTTCTTCCTCATGAGTTTTTGGCTGCTGATCAGGTACATCGATACCGGTCAAACGCGCTTCTACATCGCGCAATGCGCCGTGTTAGTGCTGGGCTTCGGGGTGCTGGAATTGAACGTTGTCTATCCCGCCTTGGCGGCTGCATATGCGCTCTGTTGCGCCCGTCATGTCCTTCTGAAGATTGCACCGCTATTCGCCGTTTCGGCCCTGTACTCGGTGGCGCATTTAGCAGTGGCGCCGTTGCCCACCAGCGGCCCTTACAAAATGCATTGGGACGCGGGAGTAGCGTCGACCCTTTGGACGTACTGGAAATGGGCCATGGGCCGCGGCAATTGATACTTCTCGGAATTCCCCCCTCTCTATTTCGTTCGTCCTTGACGGTGCTGCTGACTTTAGGATTGGCGGTCTTCTTGATATGCAAGCTTCGCCGCCGTCAGTGGTTAGCGGCCTTTTTCCCCGCTTGGTTCGTGATCGTTCTGGCGCCACTGCTGCCATTGCGCGATCACATCGATCTCGCTTATCTGACCGTTCCGACACTGGGGCTGGCCATGTGGGGAGGCTGGGCCCTGGTTTCCAGCTGGTCCGCGAACCGGCTTGCGAGATACGTGGGAATTGTACTGCTCGTAATCTACCTGTGTGTCTCTGTTCCGGTGGCACGCGAAATTACGGTATCGTTTTACGATCGAAGTCAGAAAATTCGCAAGCTGGTCCTCGGCGTGGTGGCTTTGAGCCGGAATCAGCCTGAAAAGATGGTGCTCTTGCGCGGCGTCGAACCGGACATGTTTTGGTCGGCGGTGTACGCTCGCCCCTTTCGACGTGTTCGGCATCCCCGACCCATACCTGGTGCCTGAGAATGCGCAAAGTATTCCACGGGATGCCCAACTAGAAAACATAAGTGAGTTTTTCGTCGAGCCCCAGTTGGAAAGGAATGCTTTGGATCAGGGGCGCGCCATGGTGTTGGACGTAACGAGAGAGGACGTTCGCGACATCACAGCCGAATATCGTATGCCGGCGCAAATTCACTAGTGCTACAATCGAAAAGTTGGCGCAAGTGAATCTTACAAAGCGCCAGGATCCTTCAGGCGATCATCGATCGGGCGCGTAGCTCAACTGGCAGAGCAACTGACTCTTAATCAGTAGGTTGTAGGTTCGATTCCTACCGCGCTCACCAATAACATCAGGGGTTCGGACGTTACGTAGGCGCGGGCCGCTGGGAGCTGGACTGAACCCATAAATTGAGACACTCGCATTTGGCACACTTTGCAGGGAAAGGGACTGCGAGTGGCAAAGCGAACGATCGGGCGGTACCCCAAGGCATTCCGGAAGATGGCGGTTGAACGGCTGAAAGGCTGTGACAACATCGTCGGGCTCTCGGCGGAACTGGGCGTGCATCGGCGGCTGTTGTACAAGTGGCGGGATCAGCTGGAGCCGATTGACGACGGCCAAAGTCCACCGGAGAACAGCAAAGAGCGTGAACTGCGATTGCAGGTCGCGCAACTGAAGCGGCTGGTGGCGGACAAAACGCTGGAAGCCGATTTTTTCAAAGGTGCCTTGCAAAAAGTCGAGGCTCGACGCCAGAGCAACGCGAAACCTGGCGAGACGGCATCTACGACCAAATCCGGGAGCTGATGTCGATGCAAGGCAACCTGAGTATCGAGCGGATGTGTCAGTTGGCGGCGGTGAGCCGGGCAGGTTTTTACCGGTCGCTGCATGAGCGGGAACCTGTCGAAGAGGATATGGAGGTTCGATCGGCCATCCAGAAGATTTTCGCCGAGCACAAGCGGCGCTACGGGTACCGGCGGGTGAGTGCGGAACTGCGACGCCGCGGCATGCCGGTAAACCACAAGCGCGTGGCGCGGCTGATGCGCAAGGACAACTTGCTGGCGGTGCAGCCGAGGGCTTTCGTGGCCACGACGGACTCCGATCACGAGTTGGAGGTCTATCTCAATCTGGCCAGCCGGATGACGCTGACCGGCACCAACCAGCTTTGGGTGGCCGATATTACCTATATCCGATTGCACCGGGAGTTCGTGTTTCTGGCGGTGATCCTGGATGCGTTCTCGCGGAAAGTGGTTGGCTGGGAACTGGATCGAACGCTGGCGGCGCGCCTGCCGATTGCGGCGCTGGAGAAGGCGCTCGCAGAGCGAAAGCCGCCGCCCGGCGTAGTGCATCATTCCGACCGCGGTGTCCAGTACGCATCCGGCGTTTACGTTGCCGTGCTGCGGAAACACGGAATGATCCCGAGCATGAGCCGGCCGGCGAATCCGTACGACAACGCCAGTTGCGAGAGCTTCATGAAGACTCTCAAACGAGAGGAGATTTATGCGAACGAGTACTGCGACCTCGATCACCTGCGAGACAACATCGCGGCGTTCATCGACAGCTATTACAATCGCGTCCGGCTCCATTCGGCGCTCGGCTACAAACCGCCGGAGGAATTCGAACATGCCGCGCACCCCGCAACGATCTCACAGGGAGCGACCATGAGTTTTTTCAGGCATGAGGAGATCTACCGATCCGATGTAGCATTAAGGACTGAAGGGGAACCGGCGACCGGTTCCCCCGACCATCGTCTCGATGAGTCTCCGGTTAGCTATTCCTCGGCGGGTTGGTCTCCACCAGAGCCCGCCTCCGCTTCGCCAGCCGAGGACCAGTGTGATGGAGAAAAGGCTGTTTGAGAAGGAAAAACCATTAAACGGCAGGTGTGCCAATTGCAGTTTGTCTCAACAGAGGGGTTCACCCCAGGATTTTGTGCCAATTTTTGTGCCAATCGCTACGGGTTTGTAGGGTACTGTGGGGGAACTGGCGGGGGCGCGTTTGTTGATTCTATTGCCAGATCGGACCGGAGGGGACCCAGCGGGCAAGACTCTTAATCAGTAGGTTGTAGGTTCGATTCCTACCGCGCTCACCACTCTAAACAAGGGGTTATACGCTACTGAATTGTAGCTGTCTGCTCTACTAACAGGGACTAGCTCCAGATTCTCGCTCCCTTAGGCCTTCGGTCTCAGGACTACGCCTGCCACAGCGTTACGTTTCACCGTCATTCGAATGTGGCTATACAGCTCAAGCATTGCTCGGCTCATATGGCCCATCAGCGCGAGGATCGTTGACTCGGAAACGCCGTTCTCGGCCAAGTGCGTGGCGAACGTGTGTCTCAGTCATGGAGGCGGCGGGAAACTTTGGTGTCCTTCCGCAGTTCGTCCCCGCCCCATGTAATATCCGTCGCGTGGCGCGTGGGATAAAGGGTCAGAGCAGTTCAGCAACTTGCGGAAGTTGACACTTGGCGGTTTAGCACCCATGCTCGCGGCTGTGGAGCTTTAGCGCTGCCAACGCCCTCTCGGAGGCTTCCCGCGCTTCCTTGATTGCTTCCCGCCATTCAGGACTGTCAATGTCTTCAAAAAGCTCCGAGACTCTAAGGCAGTTCTCCGTCGCGTCCAGATATGCCACAGTTAGCCTCTCTCGCTCTTCACAACCCATGATGGGCCCTGACTATAAGGCAGTTTCACTCCCAGCGCCACCTGGGTAATCACCCTGATACTTCCTATGCCGAAAGGAGTACTGTGATTCGGGCGGCGCTCTTGCGCCCATCGGCCCTGACGCTGCTTCGTGGGCCGGTAGCGGAGCCTGCCATCGTGCCGTGCCTCTCACTTGGTCAAGTCTGCTCGCGAACGAGGTCGATAGTGTTTCAACCGGCCTTACTTCGCCGTCGATGACAACCGCACCAGCCTCTAACGCCAAGTCGTGGGACTCTGGCAAACCCAGTTAAGGTTTAGAGGGAAGACTATGGATCACGTCGACTCTCCTGCTGGTTGCCGCGATGACCTTGATGACGCAAGGGCAGTGGTAGACCTTGCCGTTCAATACGGCGTGCGGCTTGGAGAGGTCAACCCAGTCCTTGCAATGCGGGCATTTCGGATGCATTACGCACGTCCTATCGCTCGTTTGGCTTGCTGTTGGGCTTGCCATTTCTCATAGGCAGTAAAGTCGGCCTGAGGCAGCTTTTTAGACGCCGCGTTTACCAGCGCCGTCTTACGGACCCTTGACCAGCAGTCGTTGGTGTCCCGGTTGTGGACGTGGGCAAAGTCATTGGGATTCTCGCCAGTAGTTTCTGGCCGCTGAATACGGACATGCTTCTGGTAGGGCGTGTCGATAAGCAGATTACAGACGTTGCATACAGTCTTTCCATTGCGTAGCAAACTGACCTCCCCATAGGCCTCCGAGAAAATCGCCGCGCTTCGCGGTGGCCTTGAATTGCGAGGGTCTGAAGGCCCTCGCAAAACCGTTTGAGAGCGACCATATGGTGCGCGGCGCAAAATCTTTCAACCCGGGGGAGTAAAGCGCGTGGACATCCCTGGCGAAGTGCCTCAGGATCGCCGTGGCACACCCCGACTGGGCTATGGCGAGCCTGGATTTCCTAGCGTTGTCCGTGTGGGCTGGTGGCGGAGCTTCTGTTTGGACACTTTGTTCGTCTTTCCCACCAATGTCTAGAGCCGCCCGCCCGAGGCAAGAAATATTTGCCCCCGCGTTGCGGTTTTCTGTGGATTTTTACGCGTTAGAAGAAGAGGGCGGAGATCATCTCTTGAGCCACCGACACAGAGAAGGCGACTCTAGCTCCTGAAGGATTCAATGAAACGACGCAATTTCTATACGACATCAGCCTGCCACCTACGCCACCGCAATCATGGCGGTTCGCTAGTCCTTCGGGGCCGAAGCGGCGCTGAGCTGTTCGTGCCGCTACTCTTAGGCTTGCAGGAGGTGGAACCGCTGTCGGACTTGTTACAGCGAGGTTCGGTATCCTACGAGGAAATGGAGACGAACAAAATGCTCGCCGCGCTGCGTGCCGAACGGGACCAGCTTGACGAAGCGATCCTCGTCTTCGAACGACTAGCAACCGGTCGTGGGAAACGCCGGGGCCGTCCACCGGCCTGGATGACAGCAGTGAAGCGTCGCGGCAGGCCGCCGGGGAGCAAGAATAAGCCGAAGGACGCCTGAGAAGGACGCATGAAAGCCACGCTGAACATCCTCGGCGCCCTGCTCGTGCTGCTCGGCGCGATTTGGTTCCTGCAAGGCATCAATATCCTGCCGGGAAGCTTCATGACCGGGCAGATCCGCTGGGCGGTCTATGGCGGAATCGCTGTTGTGGCGGGAGTCGCGCTTTTGGTGGTCGCTAGACGAAGGCGGCGAAGCACCTAGCGACCTCTGCCGCATATAGAATGGGAACAGCATGCGGTACTTGGTGCGCGCCCGTGTCAGGCCAGGCGGCGAGCGGTCCCTTCTCCATGCCATTGAGGACAGAACTCTGGGCAAAGGTTCCGTAGCCGGCGGCGAGTATCTGCGCAACATGCAAGACGCCCGGCTTTGTGAGGACGGCACGGCCCGCTGGGTTGAGGTCTGCTACTGTCCAACGCCCTTGCAAGAAGAACGGCCTTATTGGGAGCAGTACTTCGAGCTGGTCAAGGTGCAGGATGCGCATGACCGCAGGCAGTGCCGGGACCAGAACGGATCAGAGCCATGGGCCTGCGAGAACTGCGATTGCACTGAGCGTTTGGAGTTAAAGCTTGCGGCTCTCGGTGATCCATTCCTGAAGACGCTACGAGACCGCTTACCTGGGACTGCTACAGGGACTTTCACAGGGACTCCAGTTCAATCTGGCGATATTCGGTGAACAAGCATGAGTAAGCCCAGCGTTCTTGAAAGCCAATAAATACAGACCTTTCGCGCAATCGTGGGCGGCTGTGCGTAACCCCGAGTAGGCCGGTTTCAACGACTCTTAATCAGTAGGTTGCAGGTTCGATTCCTACCGCGCTCACCACTCGAATCAATTGCGATTTACCGAATCGTGGTCGGATGACTTACTACTCCCTCAAAAACTTTCGGTCTCCTTCGCCTTCGGTCTCAAAACCACGCCCGCTGGCGACAAGAAAACCGGTGGTGCTCGGCGCCCGGCCATGTGCGAAGGGGGATAATCAAAACTCAGGTAAGCGGGCGTTTGTCCCGTCGAGAATTCCCGAGTCTAGAAACGCAGGAGCAACATGTCGGCTGCCACTTCGTTCGGAACGGAAATATTTACTAAACGTCGCCTCACGCGGTTCATCGGGCTTCGAGGTTCGCTTGCCGCCGATCAGACGGCAAGAATGCTGCAGGTTCTCCTCGCGATTCTCGCCGTGTGGATGGCAGCCGCATGGGTGGCCACAATACCGTTCGCTCAGGCGAGGTTCAACTTCCCGCGGGTATTCTATCCAGCCGTCCTGGAAGCGAGTTACGCAACTGCACTCGTGCTACTCCGGCTCGGCCACTTCCGGCGCGCCAGTTTGGCCTACCTCGCAGGCACTTGGATATGGGCGACGCTCGTCTCCTCTTCCTACGGCGGTATACACAGCCCGGGAGCGCTGCTCTACGTGTCCTTGCCAGCCTCGGCGGCATGGCTCCTCGGATATGAAGGCGCCCTATGGACAGCCGGCTGGTGCCTGCTCAGCGCGCTGGTATTTACGGGTCTGGAGATGGCGCACGTGAGTCTCCCGCTCGAGGCTAAGGCAACGCCCCTGGGAATATGGGCCGTGATCGTACAAGCCGTCCTGATCAACGCCATCCCGGTGGGACAGATCATCGGCAAGCTGCGGGAGACGGCACTGGCGCGCCAGCGCTCCAGTGAAGAGCTGCAAACGGCCTACTCGGAGCTACGGGAGCAGAAAGAAATGCTGCAAACCATCTTCGATCACATTCCCATGATGATCAATTTCGGGGATGGAAAATTCGGGCTCCATATGGTGAACCGGGCGTGGGCGCAGACGCTCGGATGGACACTGGACGAGATCCGCCGGGACAATCTGGACATCCTGGTGGAAAACTATCCCGATCCTCAGTATCGCGAGCAGGTACGCCATTTCGTGTTGAACTCCAACGGAGAGTGGGCAAACTTCAAGACCACTGTCCGCGACGGCAGGGTCATCGACACCTCCTGGATGATGTTGCATCTGCGGGACGGCACGAGCATGGGCATCGGCCAGGACATCACCGGGCGTCTGCGGGCCGAAGAGGCGCTGCGCGAAAACGAACGGCGTCTCGTCTCGATCTACAACACGGTCGCAGATGTCATTTTCCATCTGGCTGTCGAACCTGGAGGGCGATTCCGCTTCCTTTCTGTCAATCCAGCTTTTCTGAGGACCACTGGACTGACCCTGCAAGCTGTGGTCGGCAAAACGGTGGACGAGCTGATCCCAGAGCCATCTCTGACGATGGCGCTGGGAAAGTACCGACAAGCGATCGAAGAAAATGCCATCGTGCATTGGGAAGAAACGACTGATTACCCCACCGGGCGGTTGACTGGGGAAGTCAGCGTCGCGCCTATCTTTGACGACCAAGGCACTTGTACCAATCTGGTTGGATCGGTTCACGATATCACTGAGCGCAAACGGGCAGAAGAGGACTTGGCGACGAGCCGCGATGAAATCCGCGCCCACGCTGCTCGTCTTGTGACGGCTCAAGAAGACGAGCGTCGCAGGTTGTCTATCGAGGTGCACGATCAAATCTGCCAGGATCTAGCTTCCATTGCGATTGAACTTGGTGGATGTATAGCCAACCCGCCGCCTCGCGAGGACGTGGCAGCCAGCTTGAGGGCGTTGCAAGCCCGCGTTGTCAAGGCGGCGAACGACGCCGGTCATATAGCGTATCAGTTGCACCCCTCCGTGCTTGACCATCTGGGGCTGCCGAGCGCACTGCAAGACTTGTGCAACCAGTTTGCTAAGAGGGCCCCAACTATAGCGTTAGAAATCACTAGCGGTACACTGCCGCCATCAGTCCCCCGCGAAGTGGCCGCGTGCTTGTATCGCATCGCACAGGAGAGTCTGCAGAACACCGCCAGACATTCCAGCGCCACACACAGCTCAGTCGCGCTCACCTGGCAGGACGGAACGATAGTGCTAATGGTAGCCGACGATGGTGTTGGCTTCGACCCTCAGGTAGCCAGAGAGAATGGTGGGCTCGGAATAATCGGCATGGAGGAACGCGCGCGATCGGTGAACGGGAAACTAACGATAGCGGCAGAACCAGGCAGCGGTACTCGGATTACGTTAGAAGTTCCTCTGCCCCTACCTGTCTGAAGCTCGGGAAAGGGAGCGGAGCGACGGCGCGGCAGACCGCCGGCTTGACTCTCTGGCCTAAGCACAAGCGCTTGCGGCGCGACCCTTCGCTCGAATGGGCTCGATAATTTGAGTGGACCGGGACGACAAGTCTATGCCGAAAACATTGTAAATCTGTTCCTCGAACAAGACCTCGAAACCCTCCGGTAAACAGGAAGATGGTCCAATCACGCTCAGCATAGCGTCTTTCGGAAGAAAAACAATCCGCCCTTTTCCAGCTTGGTCGAAATGGACGGCCACGAAGGAGGCGTTTGTACGATACGCTTGCCTGGCAGCAGTCTTACCCTCATCGCTGGTCGCGCCCAAAGGTATGGCGGTCGAAGACGCAACTGGTGATGTCATCTTTGGCCTCCATCCAAAGGGTGTGACTTAATTTGAACATCGTGGATTCTTGTTTGTCTGTTCAAATGTGCTCACTGAACTTCACATCTCGTGACGGCCCTTGAGCAGTTTTGAACAGCTATGAAGCCCACATCAATGGTTTGATGGAGTATTCCGAAGCGATGCCCCACGTTTTTGCCAATGTTCGTGGGCCGCATCCCTCCAAGCGCGCTGGCATGGTGCCGTGGGAGATCCACGGACGACTGCTGAAGCATCAGGGTCCATGAAACACCGGACGCGCTTCCTTATCCAAGCACGGAATCCGAAAGGCTATCCTTCCGTCACTTAATTCTTACTTGTGCCCACGCGGGGCCTCATGACCATGTGGATCATGCATTGCTTTGCCATGGAATTCCGCACGGTGTTCGGCGACTTGCTCGCCGCGCGCGGGCATCGGTCCACGATAGCCCTTTCGATAATCGAGACGATGATCGACGTGTCCGTAGAAATTTCCTGATCCGTGGTACCAGGGCCCGGCTCCGATGAATACGCCGCCTGAGAACCACTCCGGGCCATAGTAGCCGTCTGGAGTGCAGTTATAAGGAGGAACCTCATAGTACCCGTAAGGACAAACGGGCGCCACTCCAATGCTGACCGCAACCTGCGCGGCCGCGTGAGGAACAGTAGTCATGAAAAAGCCTGCCATCATTGCGATAAAGGCCAAGTGTCTCATTGTTGTCGTAGACTTCCCTTTCATTCGTTAGGGCCGTGAACCCAGCTTGTGCTCTGGAATGGCCCCAGCCCCGATTAGAGCATCTTCTCGGCTTCCCGTCTGTCCAACATTGCTCACAGATCGGAATCCACCGCTCGCGTGATGCTGGAGAGCAAGGCGTCCTGTACCATAATCTTTTCGGACCGATTTCTCAACTGGACTCAGGTGACATTCATCATGGACCAACCATCCAATCCAGACTCTCGAATTACCAGATCGACCCTGACCCGCCGCCGGCTCTTGAAGGGCGCCGCAGCCATCGCGTCGGCAGCGGCGGCAACCCTCATGCCCCCGAACGTTCGACGCATGCTGGCACAACAGCAACCGCGGCGCAGTTCCCTGGGCGAGATCAAACATGTCGTGATACTCATGCAGGAAAATCGGTCGTTCGATCATTATTTCGGGACGTTGGCCGGCGTGCGCGGGTTTGACGATCCGAACGCGCTGAAGCTGCCCAATGGACAATCGGTGTTTTACCAGCCGGACGCGGAGAATCCGAAGGGCTATTTGCTGCCCTTTCATCTGGACACCCATGCCAGCAGCGCGCAGAAGATTCCTTCCACCAGCCACGCCTGGGCGGTCCAGCACGAAGCATGGAACGGCGGGCGTATGGATCGATGGCTGCCCGCACACCGCAAGGCGGATGGGGTGAAGGGTCCTTACGTCATGGGTTATTACAAGCGAGGGGACATCCCATTCCAGTTCGCCTTAGCGGAGGCCTTCACCATCTGCGACGCATACCATTGCTCCGTCTTCGGCCCAACTTGGCCAAACCGGATGTATCTGATGACTGGTACGATCGACCCCGACGGCGCCAACGGCGGCCCAATCATCGTCAACAAGGCCCCCGCCGGTGGTTACACCTGGACCACCTATCCAGAGCGATTACAACAAGCGGGACTGAGTTGGAAAGTGTACGAGCAGCAGGATAGCTACGGATGCAACATGCTGTCGAATTTCAAGGTTTTCCAGCAGGCGGGCCCTGCCTCACCACTCCATTCCAGAGGTACGCAGGTGAGCCCGGAAGGGCAATTCGAATACGACGCGATGCACGACAAGTTGCCGGCCGTCTCCTGGATCATCCCGACCAGTTTTCAGTCCGAACATCCGGACTATATGCCGGCCGACGGCGCGGCGTTTGTGGCGAGCAAGATCGATGCCATCGCGGCCAACCCGGATGTATGGGCAAAGACTGTGTTCATTCTCAACTACGATGAGAACGATGGGCTTTTTGACCACGTGCCGCCTCCAGTTGCGCCTGAAGGTACACCGCACGAATTCGTGGGCGGCCTACCGATTGGCGCTGGATTTCGCGTTCCGTGCATTATAGTGTCGCCTTGGACGGCGGGTGGCTGGGTGTGCAGCGAGCCATTCGATCACTCGTCTGTGCTGCGGTTTCTGGAAGTTTTCACCGGAGTCCGTGAGCCGAATATCAGCGACTGGCGCCGGCGCACCTTCGGCGATCTGACGTCGGCCTTTCGCTTGCATGAAGCACGCCTCGAGCCTCCGGTTCTGCCAGATACCAGCGGCATGCTGACCCTTGCCAAATTCGGTGCGGCTAACCTGCCGAATCCAGTTCTCCCCAGCAGCGAGCAGTCTCTACCCACGCAGGAGAAAGGCAATCGGCATCGCGTGCCGAACGGCTCGCCTGCTTAGGACATGTTAGGCTCGACACGTGGAACAGGACTTCGAGACAATGTGGCGAATGGCCAAATTGGCCGGTGGAATCGACACCACCGTCAGACTCATCGAGACGGTTATAGAAACGGTGCCCACGTTCAAGTTTCGAAATACTGCCGGGAAAGAAACGCTAATCCGGGATCTGGCCGGGCTCGCAAGGTCAGTGCAGGCGGGCACATCCGTGCCTCAGGGAGCATCGTTCGATCAGCGTGACGTGCAGTTCCTTGAAAATAAGTTCGTGGGCATACAGGCGGACATGAATGCGATGCTGGCGCAGCTGGCCAAGGGACTTGCCAGTTGAACGTGCTAATCACATATCCTGACTTGCAGTGGAATACTTCTTCGCGTGTCCTTACTGCTCGGAACAGATTTCGATGGTGCTGGACACATCCGTCAAAAGACAAACTTACATAGAAGACTGCGAAGTCTGCTGCCGGCCAATTGAAGTAACTTACACCGTCAAGGACGACGAGATCCGACAGTTCGAAGCCAGAGCGATTTAAATGGACTTCGGGAGCTCTATAACGTCTCGTTGAACTCTAGCTGAGTCTCCGCTTTCAAAAGTGCCGAACAAGCCGGGCATATCGGGACGTTTTTATGGTACGTCTGAGTTTCGGTCCCGCACTTGTAGCAGTGCGCCACAGGTACAACAGGTTCTGTCATCTGGATGGCCTTACCGGAATACTAGAGCAGTCTTGCGACGGAGTCTGTTCAACATTGCTCACAGTGGAATCCCGCGCGGTGCGCCACAAGCACCGCAAAATTGACCTCCACTCGCTAGCGCCGCGCCACAGTGAATGCAGAAGGCGTTTCCAGGAGTCCGGGCAGCCGTGGGAATCTTGCTGGATCTGTTTGGCGCGAACTTGCGAATAGTTCTGAGGATAAGAAGCGCCGCAATCGCAATCAGGATCAGTGCCCGTAAGCTGAATGAAGGCATTTCTCAACCTCCCATCGGAGTCGCCGTCACCAGTTCCATCGGCATAACTGTTGAAAACAAATAGCGGGCGCGTTCGCGCCTAAAATAAAGTCATGCTCAAATGGCCCGATGTTCTCAATTTGGCGAAGAGCGGCAACCCGGCGCCGGATCGCAAAGTCGTCAAGACGGACGCCGAATGGCGCGCACAGCTAAGTGACGAGCAATACCATGTCACCCGGGAGGCTGGAACGGAGCGCGCCTTCAGCTCGCAAATGTGCAGCCTCTTTGAGCCGGGAATCTATTCCTGCGTCTGCTGCGACACCGTCCTTTTCGACGCGTCGGAGAAATTCGAGTCGCATACTGGCTGGCCATCCTTCACACAGCCCATCAAGGACAATGTCGTTGCCTACCGGTTTGACGGTCCTGCGTTTTTCAAGCGCATCGAAGCCATTTGCAACACCTGCGATGCCCACCTTGGCCACGTCTTCCCCGACGGGCCGGCACCGAGCGGTCTGCGCTACTGCATGAATGCCGTGGCGCTCCAGAAGACCGCGAATCATGGGGCTTGACCCGGTTGAACTAGTCGGGTAAAGTGCTAGGCAGCTACGACTGAGCGGTGCTCTATACGGGAGGTATCGCGATGAGGTCCAAACGAGCAAGTTTGATTGCGGCCGTGAGTCTGCTGCTGGTGCCAACGGCAGTGCTCGCGCATCATGCGTTGCAGACGCAGTTTGACATGCAACGAACGATTACCTTGACAGGTGCTGTCATGAAGATGGACTGGAGCAATCCCCACGTGCGGCTCTATCTTGAAGTCAAAGACCAGAGCAAGACGGTAAATTGGGAGCTATACCTCGGTAGTCCCAACCAGCAAATAATGAACGGCTGGAAGATTGATACCTACAGGCGCGGTGACCACGTCAGCGTCGACGCGTATCCAGCCAGGGATGGGTCGAGCGTCGGATTTGCAAGAAAAGTCGCGGTCGCTTCCGGACGAACATTCTAGAGAAGCGGCCGGCGCGGAACGGCCGGAATCAAGGGGCGAGGATATCGCCCCTTCTCAGTCTCCCCTAACGTTGAACTGCCTGGCTCCGTCTGCGATGGAAAGCTCCCAACATAAGGATCAAAGCGATGACCGCGATTCCCACGCCTGCCGGCTCGGGTACGGCAGACTGAAAGCTTACGATGCTACGCACTGGAATGCTGGTAATACCGGTGGTGAAGGATAAAGAGATCGGACTCGAACCCCCAATAACGCCCGTGACACCATTCATCGTGCCAGTGCCGAAATCGCTTACAGGCAGACCCCCAGCAGCGCTACCGAAAATGCCGGTACCGAACTCACCGTTGGGCGTCTGCCCAAAGCTCGACGGAGCTTGTAACTCGCTAGCGGTCCCCAGGCCCTCGGCGCTGACGGAATGCTCGACGACTGACTCGACAATGGCTCCGCTATACAAGGGAGAGTTCGTAGCGCTTAGCGCTGCGTTTCCGAGGTAGAGACCGCTTGAGGAGCCGCTGAGGCCGGACACCATTTGGAAATTAACATCCGTACCGGCATCGGAGGAACTCTTGGGAGCCGCCGTGGCCACTAAGTTTGAACCGGAAGAGGAGAGCTCAGTCGGAGAATACAAGGACGAAGCGCCTGCTAATTGGGATAAGGATACGAACATGATTGCCGAAAAACAGGCAAGTGTTAAAGACCGGAATGAAGCGATCGACATATTACCTCCACACTCTGTAGACAACACCGCCGCGAAAACGTGTCCGATATCCGCCACGTTGAGGTACTGGACCGGTCACGTTAGTAACCTACGTGCGCTTAGCAACTCGTCGACTTTCGACAACAGCGATTCCGGCAAGAACGGCTTCTGCAGAAAAGCCGCACCTTGCTCAATCGCGCCTCTGTGGAGCCGGGCGTGGTCGGTGTAGCCGGACATATAGAGGACGATCACATTGGGACGCAAGGGCGTGATATGAGAGGCCAGATCGGGTCCGCTCATCTCCGGCATGACGACGTCGGTAATCAACAGATCCACCACGCCGGTGTGCTCACTGGCTAGTTCGAGCGCGGCACGGCCATCGGCCGCCGCCAACACTCGATGGCCAGCTTCCGAAAGCACGTCTTCCAGCAGCATCCGGATCGCGGCTTGGTCTTCCACCAGCAGGATGGTTCCGGTTCTCCTGTCCGTCGCCGGGTGAATAATCGCGGATGGGAAGCCGGCCGGAACCACACTAGCCGCCGGAAAATATATTTGAAACGAGGCGCCGTGACCAGGTTCGCTAGCGACGTCAATCCAACCGCCATGTTGCTGGACAATGCCATACACCGTAGCCAGGCCGAGGCCGGTGCCCTTGCTGGGATCCTTCGTAGTGAAGAACGGTTCGAAGATATGGCTGAGCGTCTCCGCGTTCATGCCCGAGCCTGTGTCCGTGACCGCCAGCATGGCGTAGCGGCCCTGCCGGCCCGCATCCTCACGGTCGCGTTGAACAGCGCGGGTTTCAATGAGGAGTCCGCCGCCGTTTGGCATCGCGTCGTGCGCATTTACCGCCAGGTTCATCAACACTTGGTTGAATTGGCCGGCATCGGCCGTGATTGGAAACAGCGAATCGTCCACGGTGACGCTGAGATCAATGTCTTCGCCAAGCAGGCGCTGGAGCATATCAGCGATCCCGCGAATGGCCTGGTTGATATCCAGCACTTGCATCTGGGTCACTTGCTTACGGCTGAAGGCGAGTAACTGACCAGTGAGCAGAGCCGCTTGTTCGCCGGCGCGGCGGGCTTCGGCAACCATTCTTCGGAGGGGATCGCCGGTCTCCAGCTTCGCGTGCACGACCGTGGTGTAGCCGAGGATGACAGTGAGCAGGTTATTGAAATCGTGCGCGATCCCAGACGCCAGGCGCCCAACGGCTTCCATCTTTTGGGAGTGCCGGAATTGCTCCTCGAGCCGCCGCTGGACCGTGATGTCGTGGCTGACCCCCACGACGCGCGTTAGCGTACCGGTGTCGTTGAAGAAAGCTTGGCCGCGCGACAAGAGGTAATGGAGGGTGGTGTCAGGCCACACTACCCGATACTCGATCGCCACTTCGGAGCTGTCCGGATCGGCTCCCAGAATGGACCGTGACACAAGCTCCCGATCCGGGGGGTGTACTGCGGCGAGCAAATCATCAAAGCGAGCGGCGGAGCCCTCGCCTGGGAATCCAAAGATTTCACGGGCATAGGCGTCCCAGACCAGGGCTCCCGAAAGCGCATCCAAGCTCCAGACTCCGGTCCGAGAGGCCCGCAACGCCAGATTCAGCCGCTCGGCGCCCTCGCGCATGGCCAATTCATCGCGCAGGCGTTCAGTGACGTCGTAGGCCAGAACGAACTCGGAGGGTTGCGGGCCAAGCGTGGGGTGCGAAACGATATCCACGTCGATGACGGTGCCGTTCTTTTGGAGATGACGGCGCCTGGGAAGTGACGAGGCACGTGATCCCGCCTCCGACGGCACCTCGATGTCGCGAGTGGTGAGAGCGAGAAACTCCACGCGGCTGTATCCGTAAAGCCGGAGCGCGGCCTCATTGACCGCCAAAAAATGATGCGTTGTCGTGTCAACGACCCAGCAGGGCAGGGGATTATTCTCGAAAAATACGCGATACTTGGCTTCTGAATCGCGCAGTGCTTCCTCGGCGCGCTTGCGATCCGCTATTTCTCTAGCCTGTTTTGCCGCGTGATGCATGAATGCTCCAGCACAATTGCACAACGGCTGGCAAGCATGCTCAAGACGGAGGGCTGGATTCGCCGGACGGTCGTGCAAAGATGCGCGCGCGGGCGCGGTAGGCGATTCACCCATTCCAGGCGAAATGGATGCCTAAGCGAGTAACTTAGTTAGGCCCCAATTGTACCTCACTCAGGTTCCGGTTGCGCTCACCCCACTGCCCGGCTTTTGATGTTTCTGGTTGTTGCGGATACCAGCCCCATTCGTTACCTGGTGCTAATCGATTAGATCGAGTTGCTCACAGCCCCCCAGAGGCGCCGCGCCTGGACCAAAGTACCAAACGATCGGCGGTCGACAAGCGGTACATAGGCACCATAGACAGCCCCCGGCTTTCGGACTTTAATTGGACATGACCCGATGCAACACCTGCAACAGCGTAGTCACCCAAAGCGACTCGGAGTGCTACATTTGCGGCGACCCCGTCCCTGGGGCGTCCAAGCCGTTCTGGCGCCGTCGGGAGTCCGACACCAAAACACCCGCGCCGGTGACGCCACTCAGCAATCTGCTTTTCCTGGCTTCGCTCGCGCTGACCGGCTTTTCGTTCTTCTCGAGTCAAAAAATGCCGTTGCCGCTCGCTTTAACGTTATCGGGCATTTTGCTTACCGCCCGGATTGTGGCGGACCGCAGGGCAGCTCCCAGCCGGCCTAAAGTTGCGCGCGCCTCAGCACGAGCCGCCCAAGTGCCGCCCGCCTTACTTAGACGAATGACTTTGGGATAGCTTCTACCGTTGCGCCCAGTATTTGTCCCGCGCTTCCACCACCAGGTCCTTCCGATCGGCGGTCAGTTGCAGCTTCCGGAATTCAGAGACCCGAACCGGCTGATCCGAAACAAACCCCAAGTTGTATTGGCTGCGCAGCTCCTCCTCGATGACCCCGTAGATCTGGCCGATGGTTAGCTTCTTCGAAACCACGAAAAAACCACCGCCAGTCTCCTTCGCCAAACGCTCCATGGCGTTCCTGCCCTGGCCGCCACCTCCACCATAGGCCGGATCGGCGAAGTAGATGGAATAGATCAGCGTGTCCGCGCGCTGGGCGGCTTCAATCGCGGAAGTCAGGGTCTCGTCGCTTCCGTTATCTCCGCCGTCGGACAGGATAACCATGGCTTTGCGATTGCGCTGGCCGCTCATAATCTCCCGCGACGCCCTCACCACGGCATCGAACAGCAGGGTTCCGCCGCCGCGTTGGGCTTGCAGCTCCTTCTTGCGGGGAGTGTCGACGAAGGGCAGCGTCTGCTCCAGATCGCGGCGGGACGAGGTCAGCTCCTGCCGCGTCAAAACCGCCATGTCGAATTGGGTGACGAAGACCTTGTCTTTGCCCTCGCGCAACACCTGGTCCACGAACTGAAAGCTGGCGCTGCGCTCGCTCTCCAGCACCCGCGCCTGGCTCATGCTGGTATCCACCATCAAGCCGATGGTCAAGGGCAGATCCGATTCGCGCGAGAAATACTTGATGGCCTCAGGACGGCCGTTCTCCAAAACGGAAAAGTCGTCCTTGTTGAGGTCATTGATGATTTGACCTGACTTGGTCCGCACCGTAGCCAGAATATTGACCACTTTCACGTCGGTGGAAAAGGTCGCTTCGTCTTGGCCGGGCGTACGAACGGACATCACGAGCAAAAGAGCAGACGCACAGGTCAACCGGCGACAAAAAAAGCACATCGTCTAAATTATCCCATCCTCGCGCTTTTGGTACTTCGAAGCGCTCCGTACTACGGTGGTACCAACCCCCTGAAGTACAGCCGTTCTATCGACCTCAACTAGGGTGAGGACCTTAAATGTGGATATGGGCCGTTGCACATATTGTCATAGCGTGGTCAGGAAGGACGAAGACTATTGCTACGTCTGCGCCGATAGCGTTCCGAAGGAACCCAAAGCCGCAGTCAGGCGGCGTCCGGTGTCCACCTTGACCAACCTGGTGTTCCTGGCCTCGCTCGGCTTCGTGTTCTACTGCTTCTTGGCTGAACACAAACTCTCGTTGCCAGTGACGCTCGTAATCTCGTCTGCGCTACTGCTGATCAGACTTCTCGCCGAACGGCACGCCAACAAGAACTCCAACTAACCGCCGCGTTACAATGCGGTGCGGATGAACACTCATTTTCGCGCCGAACAGGTGGGAAGCCTCTTGCGTCCGCCCGAGTTGCTGGCAGCCCGGTCTGCGCGGGCCGCGGGCCAGATCACGATCGAGGATCTGCGCGCGCAGGAAGATAAGGCCATCCTTGCCGCGATCGAGAAACAGCGGTCGATCGGGCTCGACATCTTCTCGGACGGCGAGCTGCGGCGCGGCTCCTGGCTCACCGACATGGCGGATGCCGTGGATGGGTTCGTCAGCGACAAGGTCACTCTGGAGTGGAAGGGGCCCGGCGGCGGGCCGGAGAACAGCACGGCGCAAGCTGTGGGAGCGAAGCTTCGCAAGCTTCGCAAGCTCACTGCCTACGAGCTGCCGCTGTTGAAGAAGGCTGCCGGCGGACCTTTCAAGATCACTCTGCCCGCTCCGTCCAACTTTGTCCTTGCCAGCTACAAGCCGGGCGTCACCGATCTTTTTTATCCAACGCACGCCGATTTGCTGCGCGACCTGGTGGACATCGTCCGCGACGAAGTGCGCGGGTTGGTGTCGGAAGGTGTACGCTACATACAACTCGACGCGCCCTTCTACTCGCACTATCTGGATTCCGAGCAGCGTGATCGCATGCGCGCGGAAGGCGTCAATCCCAGCAAGGAACTGAGGAATGCCATCGCGGGCGACAATGCCACGTTGAAAGAGGTGCCGCGCGGCAAGGTTACCGTGGCGGTACACATCTGCCGCGGAAATAGCCGCAGCCGCTGGTACACGGAAGGCGGCTACGAATCGATCGCCGAAGAAGTATTTCCCCGCTTGGACGTGGATGCGTTCTTGCTGGAGTACGACAGCGATCGCGCGGGCGGGTTCGAGCCGCTGCGTCTGATCCCGCGCGGAAAGACAGTGGTGTTGGGTTTGGTCACCACCAAAGAGGCCAAGCTCGAATCGCAGGACGATTTGCGACGGCGCATCGACGAAGCGGCGCGTTTTGTCCCGCTCGAAAACCTGGCGCTGAGCCCGCAATGCGGTTTCGCGTCGGTGGCGGCGGGCAATCTGCTATCGATGGACGACCAGTGGCGCAAGCTGGAGCTGGTGGTGGAAACGGCGCGCAAGGTTTGGGGCCAGCCCTAGTCCGTGGCGCACGCACTGTTGCGTACCGCGTTCACTCTCGTGTGAACGCTTTTGCAGCGCCAGTCAATCGCGAGACTTCGCCGTTTCATCTTTCACCCGCGTCTGGTCGGTAATCCAGTTCACTTCCCAGGTCTTGCCTCCATCATCGGAGAATGACTGTTCAAAGTGCGGCATGTTGGTGTCCGTCTTGCTCCAAATAAATCGAACCAGGATGCTTTTTCCATTGAGCATGTCCTGGGCGTAAAACTCGCCCCGTCCATTCTTGAACTCGCCGATCTGAGGCGGCTCCATCTTGCCAGTCTTGCTGTTCGACCAGAATAGGCTCCATTGGTGGGACTCGGGATTATATAGCCGGAGGGTCAGGCCTTCGATGTGGCCGGCCGCGGAGCTATCGGTCTCGAACTCCTCCAGTTGAGCTTTGCCATCCCAAACCTTGCGGGTGACGGACGTGCCGTCAACTTCGACCCAGCTAGTCGAGCCCGTCAAAGGATGCAGCAGGCGCTTGAGGTGGACGTGGAAGCTCCCCACCTCAAAGTCAAAATCGTGCTGCCCATCGCGCGCGGGCGAAGCCTGCTGCTGAGCCAGACCCACGGAAGCGAGCGAAAGGACCAGGAAATAAATCCGGATTTGTTTGTTCATGTGCTGCAGCTTAACGCTTACAGTGGCCTATTCAAATAGCCACTCTTGCGTGATACCATATAGCCACTTCAATCCTCGCCACCGCGATGAAACGAATCACCGCCAGCTTTCTCCCGCCGATCCCTCTGGATTCAGACGGCAAGACTCCGATGTACCGCCAGCTGTACGAGTGGTTTCGCCACGCCATTCTGGCTGGTCAATTGAAGCCCGGACAAAGAGTGCCGTCAACCAGAAACCTTGCGGCGGAATTGAAGGTATCACGCATACCGGTTTCGACCGCGTATGAACAATTGCGTGCGGAGGGTTACCTCGAGACGTTTGTTGGCGCTGGCACCTGCGTGGTCAGTTCAATCCCATTGGACGCACTAAAACCACAGCTCGAAAAAATTCGGCGTGCGCCGAACGAAGTTTCCACAAACCAGGCTGCTCGTATGGTTTCGAGACGTGTGAAATTGATGCGCGTGCCGGCCGAAACTTGGCTAAAAAAACTAGTTGCATTCCGCGTGAGCCTGCCGGCACTGGAACATTTTCCAACCGAAGTGTGGTCGAAGCTGGTAAATCGCCATGCGCGAAGAGCTACCAGACAGTCGATGGCTTATGGCGACGCGATGGGATATATGCCGCTCCGCGAAGCCATAGCCGAATATCTGGGTACAGTTCGAGCGGTGCGATGCGAGCCGTCGCAAGTTCTGATAACAACCGGATCGCAACAAGGTTTACAACTTTCGGCGCAAGTTCTGTTGGATGCAGGTGAGCGCGTGTGGATCGAAGAGCCTGGATATCCGGGAGCGCGCCAAGCCCTGGTGATGGCCGGCGCACAGCTTGTGCCCGTGCCTGTCGATCAGGATGGGCTAAGTGTCACCGAAGGAATACGCCGCGCCGGCAGGGCGCGCGCTGTTTCCATAACGCCATCGCATCAATATCCGCTGGGTGTCACCATGAGCGTGACACGCCGAATGGAGCTACTCAATTGGGCCGCGCGAAGCGGCGCGTGGATTATTGAAGACGATTACGATAGCGAATACCGGTTGGGAGGCCGGCCGATCCCCTCGCTACAAGGCTTAGACACGGGTGAGCGAGTGATCTACGTCGGCACGTTCAGCAAAGTAATGTTTCCAGCTCTGCGCCTCGGTTATTTGGTTGTTCCCGAGGATTTGATAGACGCATTCTCTACCGCGCGTGACGCTACTGACCAGTTTTCGTCCACTCTATATCAGGCCGCGATGACGGATTTCATCCGCGACGGGCATTTCGCTCGGCATATTCGCAGGATGCGAACGCTTTACCTGGAGCGGCGAACGGCGCTGGTGGAGGCGATTCAGAATCAAATGAAAGGCAAGCTCGAAGTGATCGGCGCCGAAGCGGGTATGCATCTGGTGGCGCTGCTTCCGCCGGGTGTTAGCGATATAGCGGTGTCCAAGAAGGCCGCTGCAATAGGAGTTTCGGCCATGCCTTTGTCGTCATGCTATTTGAAAGCTCCCGTCAGGGGTGGCTTGATCCTGGGTTACGGCGGCACGGATGTGCGTCAGATCCGCGACGGAATGCGCAAGCTCGCGACGGTCGTTTGAAGAAGACCTAGGCGCTGGCGGCCTTCAGGCACTCGGCGATTTCCTTTTCCGAAACCGCTCCTTCGCGAATGACTTTCCAGTAAGGTGCGGTGATGTCGACGGTGGTTGCGCCCGGCCCGGCCATCGGCCCGGCGTCCAGGATCAGATCCAAGCGCCCGTCCATCACGCCGAATACATCGATGCCGCTGCGGCAGGTGGGCTGGCCGGAAATATTGGCGCTGGTGGCGATCAGCGGCTGATCCAACCAATCGAGCAAAGCCTGCGCGACGCGCGATCGCGATTGGCGAACCGCCAGGCGGCCGGTGTTGCCGGTCACCTTCAGCGGCACTTTGGCGGACGAGGGAACGATCATGGTCAGCGGCCCTGGCCAGAAATGCCGCGCCAAAACGTAGAAGCGGGTGGAAAGATCCTTGGCCAGCTCCTCGGCCATGAAAGTCCCGCCGATCAACATCGGCAGTGATCGCTGGATCTCGCGGCCCTTGGCGGCGAAGACTCGGCCCACCGCGTGCAGATTCAGCGGATCCGCCACCAGCACGTACAGCGCTTCGGTGGGTATGGCGACAATCCCGCCGGCCCGCAGGTAAGCCGCCGCGCGTTCGATCGCTTCCGGCAGCGGGTGGTCTTGATCGATCTGGATGAGGTCGGTCGCCAAAGATTAGTCTCGTGAACTGAAAGGCGATGGAAGAACGGCCGTTACATCGCTAGTGTACCTCAGGCAGCCCAAGTGGACCAATGATCTTTCGGCTATCGCCTTCGGCTATGATCGATATGTGATTTGCACCACACGCATCGCGGCTGCCACGCTGGGTCTTGTTTTGCTCTGCGGCTGCGCGAAGGACGCCCAGAGCCAGGACGCCGTGCGCCAGGGCGTCATGTCCTACCTGTCGAAGCGTTCCGACTTGCTAGCCATGGACGTGAGCGTGACATCGGTCAGCTTTCGCAAGGATGAAGCTACCGCCGAAGTGCATTTTCAAGCCAAGGGAAACACCTCGCCCGCCGCGGGAATGACCATGCAATACGTGCTGGAGCGCAAGGACGGCCAATGGGTGGTGAAGGGCCGCACGGGAGCCGGCGCATCGCACGGCGCCAGCGGACCGGGAGTGAATAGCGTGCCAGGCCAGGGAGCTTTGCCGGGATCGCTGGACGGAATGCCGGCCCTGCCGCCTGGGCATCCCACCACGAATCCTGATTCGACGAGTCAGAGGTAAGATCAAGGCAGTGAAAACCATGAAAAAAGTTGCCGTCCTGGGGGGCGGTCCCGCTGGAGCCTTCGCGGCAGAACGTCTGGCGCGAGCCGGTATGGATACGGTTGTCTTGGACGAGAAGCTGGCGTGGGAAAAACCCTGCGGCGGAGGGCTGACCTACAAGGCATATTCCCGCTATCCGTTCCTACTGGAAAATAGCGTTCCGAAGAAGATTATCAATGAGACGTGTCTCGCGGCTCCCCGGGCTGGCGCCGTCAAATTGGACCTCGACCGGCCGTTGCTGATCTATTCGAGGATGGATCTCAACGGTATGCTGCTGGATCGCGCCGAGCAAGCGGGGGCGCAATTGGAAAAAACGCGCGTGCTCGGAATCGAGCGCGGCGGCCGTGGATGGCGTCTCAAGACCCGGCACGGTGTCCTCGACGCGGATTTCTGTATCGTCGCGACGGGCGCGCGCAATTCGCTGCGCAACGTGGGAACCGAGTGGACAGCCGCCGACACAATGTACGCACTGGGGTACTTTGTCCCCTCCGCGCAGGACCACATCGACATCCAATTTCTGCCCAATCTGGAAGGCTACATCTGGGTGTTCCCACGCTGCGGCCATCTTTCAGTCGGCATCTGCGGCAAAGGCGAGCCGGCGCATTCGCTGCGGGCGCGGCTGGAGCGCTACATGAACGAGAAAGGCATTTCCTACAAGGACGCTTCCTTCTACGGCCACATGCTCCCGTCGCTCGAGCATTCCGGCTGGAAGAATAATCGTCTGGCGGGAGACGGCTGGCTTGCGGTGGGCGACGCCGGAGGTTTGGTGGATCCGATCACCGGCGAAGGTCTGTATTACGCCATGCGGTCGGGCGATTTGGCGAGCCAGGTGGTCATGAGCGATTCGCACTCGCTGGCCGAGCGCGCCCAAGCTTATCGCAGTCTGCTGCGCCGCGATTTTACAGCGGACCTGGAGTTTGGCGCCACGCTCGCGAAACGCGTGTTCCTCGGCCGCTTCCTGTTCAGCACTGTTCCAGCGCGCATGATCGATTTTATTCGCCGCAGTCCGCGCTTCCAATCGTTGATTGAAGACCTCTTCGCGGGCACCCAGCCGTATCTCGATTTGAAGAGCCGGCTATTCAGGAATCTCAACGGCACGATGCAGGAAGTAATCATGAATCTGTTTCTGCGACGCGTGATCCCCGCAACCGAGCCGCGACCGTGAGGGAGTCGGTCTAGTACCATCCATGAACCGCTCCCGATCCGAAGAATTATTTGCCTGCGCTCAAAAGCTGATCCCGGGCGGCGTGAATTCACCCGTTCGCGCATTTCGAGGCGTTGGCGGAACGCCCCCATTCATTGCTCGCGGCCAGGGATCGCACATCTATGACGTCGATGGCAACGAATACATCGACTACGTTCTATCCTGGGGACCGCTGATCCTCGGCCACTGCTTTCCGCCGGTCATCGAAGCGTTGCGCGAGGTTCTTACCATTGGAACCAGCTTCGGCGCGCCAACCGAGCGGGAAGTCGAATTCGCCGAGCTGATTCGGGAATGCGTGCCCTCCATCGAGATGCTGCGCCTGGTCAATTCCGGGACCGAGGCCACCATGAGCGCCCTGCGCGTGGCGCGCGGATTCACCGGCCGCGACCTCACCATCAAGTTCGAAGGCTGCTACCACGGCCACGTGGATTCTCTGCTAGTGAAGGCCGGGTCGGGAATGGCGACGCTGGGCATCGCGGACACCGCGGGCGTGCCGGAAGCGTTCGCGGCCACCACCATCGCTCTGCCGTTCAATTCCATCGCGGCCGTGGAATCCGCTTTCCGCGAGCACGGCGATAAGATCGCGGCGTTGATCGTCGAGCCGGTTGTCGGCAACATGGGTTGCGTACCGCCCGCTCACCGGATTTCTCGAAGCTCTGCGAGAGATCACGCTCAAGCACGGCGCACTGCTGATCTTCGATGAAGTCATGACTGGGTTTCGGCTGGCACTCGGCGGAGCACAGGAACTCTTCGGAATCCGGCCCGATCTGACGACGCTGGGCAAAATCGCCGGTGGCGGGCTGCCGCTCGCAGCCTACGGCGGGCGGGCCGACATCATGAGCAAAATCGCTCCGACCGGCCCGATTTATCAGGCCGGCACGCTGTCCGGTAATCCCATGGCAGTCAGCGCCGGGATTGCCATGCTGCGCTACCTGAAGTCGCATCCCGAGGTGTATGAAATCCTCGAAGAGCGTACCGCGCAATTGACGGCCAATGTTCCCGACGGGATCACCGTGAACCGCGTTGGATCGATGTTCACATTCTTCTTCACGCCGGGCCCGGTCACCGATTGGGAGTCGGCGAAGCGCGCCGATACCGGCCGTTTTCGCCAATTCTTCCACTGGATGCTGGATCGGGGAATTTACCTGGCGCCGTCGCAGTTCGAAGCCGGCTTCGTCTCGGCGGCCCACAGCGAGCAGGATATCGCCCGCACCGTGGAAACCGCCCGCCAGTTCTTCGCCTCGGTTGACGCCCGACCGATTGGGTAAAATGGAATATCTATGTCCGAAAGCACAGCGAACCCAGCCCACCTAGGCCTGGACCTCGTTAGTTTTGATTTGCCAGCCTGGAAGAAAGCCATTGGCGGCGTTTGCGCGCTGCTCCTGGCGATCCTGTTCTTCACTTCCGGAGCTTGGAAGCTGACCGATCCTTTCCGCTGGTCCCAAATGCTGGAAGAATTCCACGTCTCCGGCGCCCTCGCCTTGCCGGGCGCGCTGGCACTGGGTATCGGGGAAATGGTTGGCGCTGTTCTGATCCTGGTTCCGCGATTTCGCCGCTGGGGAGCTTTGTTGCTCGGCCTTCTGTTGGTCATCTTCATGGCCTACATCGGAGCGAACTACGGATACCTGGTCGGTAAGGATTGTACGTGTTTCCCATTGGTAAAGCGTGCAGTGAACCCGGCTTTCTTTTTCGAGGACGGCGCCATGCTACTCATGGCCGTACTGGCCGGATGGTGGGCGCGTAGCTCGGAAAGCCTGCGTGGCGCACTGGTCATACTCGGCGCGGTGGTGGTCTTTGCCGGTGTGTCCTTCGGCGTGAATTCGGCGCGGGAGTCGGGCGTAAAAGCGCCCGCATCCATCACAGTCGACGGTAAGCCGGTGTCCCTGCAGGATGGCAACGTGTTCCTGTATTTCTACGATCCCACGTGTCCGCATTGCGAGGCCGCCGCGCGGAAAATGGCGAAGCTGAATTGGAAGGACACCAAGGTGATATCGATTCCAATCGACACGCCGCAATACGCCGCTTCATTTCTGCATGACACCGGTTTCAAGGCCGGAACCTCGAACGATGTCGAGTTATTGCGCGGCACCTTCAAGTTCGCCACCGCACCCTACGGCGTGGCGTTGATCCGAGGCCACCAAAAAGCGGTCATCGACGTCGGGATCTTTGAAACAGAGGGCCAGCCCGCGGCTACGTTGCGGGGCTTGGGATTTGTGGAATAAGCTCTTCTGGCGTCGACAGTGCTAGCGTCGCGGCCTCCAGAAGTTCAGAAGCAAGCCACGTGAAGTCGGTCCCCGGATACATCCGGCGAAGCTGAAACCGCCACTTCTTCTGGAATGACGCCACCCGCCGCGCCTGCTGTTTCTCCGGCAGGCTCCCCAATCCGCCGAGTTCGATCAGCGTGTTCACCAGAACCCCCTCAGCTCGAATCAACACGTACAGGCACTTGCGGCTCTTGCTCCACCTTTGCACGGACTGTAGGATCGCGTTGGCGCGGCCGGGCTCGAACTGCGAGGCCAGTTCGTTCAGGCTTTCTGACAGCAGCCGCGTCCGGGCTGCCTCCAGCACCTCTCCGAACACCGGTCGAACTGTTCGAAAGAACGCGGCCAGCGTGGTTGGGTTCAAAACATCGTAGTTCAGCTCGGTTCGCATCTTTCCCTTAAAAGGGCGGCTGGCTTGATAAACAAGCATGGGATAGGCGGTCTTCACGTTCGCGAAGCTCTGCGAGTTTTCGAAGTAGTGCGCCGGTATCCGCTCTCGCAGGATAGTTTGAATGGCGGATGAAACCCGGGCAAAGGCCGGAAAAAACTCCGGGCTTCGTTCGACAGGCGCGGCCAGCCATCCGGGACCGGGCCTGGGAAAATCGATTTCAGAAACGACTACCTGCATTCCGCTGGTTGGAGTGTACAACGCGTGCCGGCAATTTCCCGGCGCTACTCGCCGGAAAGGTGTGGTTTAATCCGCGAAGCGCTAGGAATAAATGGAGAAAGCGTCTGAGTTTTATTTTCTTAGTGGCTGTGACTTCCAGGCGTGGCCAGGGACCACGCTCCGGACCGCTCCCGCGTCATCGCGGTCTGCTCGGCAGTCGCACGACCAAAACGCGCCGAGAAGTGAAAGGTGCTGCCCTTTCCGGATTCGCTGGTCACCCACAAGCTGCCATGCATCAGCTCCACCAGACGGAGCGAGATGCTAAGGCCCAAGCCCGTGCCTCCGTATTTACGGGTCATCGATCCATCGGCTTGTGCGAACGATTGGAAGATGGCCTCCTGTTTATCTTTGGGAATACCGATGCCGGTGTCGCTCACCGCAAAATGAAGCTGGATGTCGTTGGAGCTGCTCCAATCCACCCCCGCATAGAGCGAAACGCTGCCGTCCGCCGTGAACTTGAGAGCATTACCCAGCAGGTTGACCAGGATCTGTCGGAGGCGCGCCGAATCGCCGATCACCTCACTGGGAACGCCGGAGGCGATCTCGCAGGTGAGCGTCAAGCCCTTCTGCGAAGCCTGGATTTCGAAAACGTGCGCCGTCTCGGTGATCACCTTGTGGACATCGAAAGGAACATTCTCCAGCTCCACCCGCTTAGCATCCATCTTCGAAAAGTCCAGGACGTCGTTGAGCAGGCCGAGCAACGAACCGGCGGAGCTGCGCGAAGTTTCCAGCAGGTCACGCTGTTCGGCGGAGAGCTCGGTCTCGAGCGCCAGTTCTGTCATTGCGATGATGCCGTTCATCGGCGTCCGCAATTCATGGCTCATGTTCGCCAGGAAATTGCTCTTGGCTTCGTTGGCCGCCTCAGCCATTTTCTTGGCCAATTCCAGCTGCCGGCGGTCCTCGATTCCGCTGCGATATTGGGCGCTGAGATATCTTCCTTGCGCCAGCAATACGGCCAGGCAAACGAGATTGATGAACGCCATTCCATAGCCTTGTCCACCTCCGGAGCCTTGACTACCTCCGAAGCCTTGACTACCTCCGAAGCCTTGACTACCTAGGTAGAGATCCACCGCGATGGGTGGAACCAGCAACGGCAGGACATGGCAGTAGAGATACAACGGGCGTGGCGTAAGAGACAGCAGCGCCCCAAAGCTGATTCCCAGAACGCAGAACGTCAGCAGCAGCGAGTTCCAATTTGCAAACCCGTAGGAGATGTAGCTGTGACTGCTGAGCAGCCCCCAGGCGCTGGAAAAGCAAAGCAAGCAGGCGCAGAATCCAACTCGCCAGGCATCGGGATTGCGGGGATAGAGCTGATCCTTGCGGAGGATCAGAAACAGCCGCGCCAAGTAAGCGGCCATGGTGGAGACAGCGAAGAACGTCAGGGCCAGCAGGTGGCCTTCGGAATAGGTGCCCGCCAACAGAGCAAACTGCACCAGACCTAAGCCGGCCCATATGCCGGCCAACGAACGACGCGCGATATCGGCGTCTTGTTGAAAGCTCAGGGTGGCACGCTGAGCCAATTGCTCGTTTTGGTCTGACACTCCAAACTTCTATCGGCGCCCTAAACCAAAAGCATAAGTCCCATCCAGGTGGGGTCGGCTGCGCCGATTCAATTAGTTAGCAGTCACTTGGGCGCTTTGTTCTTCGCCTTCCGCAATGCTGAGGCTGGCTCCCTGAGCCTGACAGACGGCAAAATCGTCAGGATTATAGACGTCGCAGGGCGGTTGATCCAACCAGCCCAACAGCAGGTATTTGCCGGGGGCGAGGCCCTGCAGCGAGAAATTGCCGTACTCATCAGCGTTGGTCGTTTGGTAGGCTTGGACGCGGCCGGACGGAGGATCGGGAATGAGCGCGATGGTGGCGCCGCTCGCAACCACTTTGGGATCGGCGGTCACGGCCCGACCCAGCACTTGGCCGCCGTGCGTTCCCAGAACGACGTCCAACGCGACGGGGGCCTCACCGGATGACGCCTCCAAACCCTGATCGAGCCGCTCGGCGTTAGCCACGCGCACCGATTTCACGTAGGAGTCGCTAGGGCCGTTAGTGACGTAAAGATCATAAGTCTCACCTGGCACAAACGGAACGCTGAACTCGCCGTTTTCAGAAACTTGCGCCCCCTCGGTGGCTGTGACCGGCCGGCGCGGCTCGAGCAAAACCCCCAGGCCCGCAGGCAGCGCTGCGTTCTCTCCTTCGACCCGTACCTTCCCGCTCCACATGCTTTCGCCGCCGATGACAACGTCGACATTGCCCACGTCCGCGTCACCGACATTGAGCGGCATGCGGCCCGTCAGAGTCACGCCGCCCTGCGTGCCGGAAGCCATCAACAAATACGGGCCCGCGGTCACGCCTTGAATCTCGTAGTTCTGATCCTTATCGAAGGTGAGATTGACGGGAGCGCTGACTGTAGCCGTATTGTCCGGATCGTTCCAGCGAAGCGCGACGCGCGGATTTGCAACGACGCCCGCTGGGCCGATCACTTGCCCCCGAACGCGCACGGTATGCACCAAGGTCAGGAAGATATCGATGCCACCAACTTCGGCGCCGGGCGCGATTTTCACTGGAACTGCCTCGGACATCTTTTGGGCCTCGGGAAAAAACGTAACCGCGTAACTCAAATCGGGCAGGGGATTGCCATTTGCATCCTTGCGCTCCTGCTCTTCGGCGCCAGGCGGGCGGGGTGGCGCCTGATACAGCGCCGCGACGTAATACGAGCCCGGTTCCAGACCGTGCAGGCGGTACTCGCCGCGATCGTCAGTGCGCGCGCTGGCGGCGGCAACGTAGCCATGACGTCCACGATCGTAATAGGAGCGATAGAGTTGAACGGTTGTGTTGACAGCTGGCTCGGCGTCGTCGAATTTCACTTTGCCGCTGACCACTCCGGCGGGCGTCATGCTAAACACAAAGGAGCTGATGGTCTGGCCCGATTGCACGGAAAAGATCGGCGGCATCTTGTAGGAGCCGATGCGGCCGGCCGATAGCGGAAGATAGCCATCGCGCTGGACGGTGATCGTGTAACGCCCCGTGGCTACCTTGGGAAACGAGAAGCCGCCGCTCTCATCGGTGGTTTGAAAGGTTGAGCCGGCTTTCGGGTCAGTCGGCTTCAGCACCACTTGCGCGCGCCGCAGCGGTTGTCCCGTACCCCCGCTCAGAACGGTTCCTTGGATGACGCCCGGAGCCTGCGCCACGGGCGGTTCCGTGGTGGGTGGTGGAGATATTGCGGGCGGGGAAGTCGGCGGATCTTGACCTAGAACGGAAGCTAGGCAGCCGAGTATAAGCAGGCAAAGCTTCAGCACGCGCAAAACATCAACCTCCGGGCGCGAGTGCTTCGGAAATGGCCCCGATGGCCGTGGCACATTGCTGACGCGAAACATCGAAGTGCGTCACCGCGCGCATCTGGCGCGGGTTGATGCCGTTCATCAGCACGCCGCGAGTTTTGAGCGCGGCAGTTAGCGCAGTGGTCGCGAGGCTGGTGCCGGTGATATCGAAGATGACGATGTTCGTCTGCACGCGCGCCGGATCAACCTGGATTCCCGGGAGCTTAGCCAACTCGCCGGCGAGGAATCGCGCGTTGGCGTGGTCTTCTCCGAGCCGGTGCGGCATTTCTTCCAGCGCGATGAGTCCCGCCGCCGCCAGCACTCCAGCTTGTCGCATTCCACCGCCTAACCGTTTGCGATAACCGCGCGCGCGATCGATTGCTTCGGCTGTTCCCACCAGCATGGATCCCACTGGAGCGCCCAGGCCCTTGGACAAACAGAACATCACCGAATCAGCGGGAGCCGCGAGATCGCGAACCGGGCGATTTAAATGGCAAGCGGCGTTGAAGATTCGAGCTCCGTCGAGATGTACCTTCAGACCGCGCTCGTGTGCATGGGCGCAGATGTCTTCGAAAACGTCCATGGGATAGACCGCGCCGCCCGCCATATTGTGCGTGTTCTCGATCTCGATCAGCGTCGTAGGGGCGCAATGCGCGCTGGTCGGACGGATGGCCGCCTCAATATCTTTCCAGCGCAAGATTCCATCGCTGGCTGCAACCGGCCGGACCAGGCAGCCAGAAAACCAGGCCAGCATCGAGAGCTCCCAATCGAGCAGATGCGCGCGCGATTCCGAGATCACTTCCTGGCCGTGATCGGTGTGCATCTTGACCGCGATGGTGTTGCCCATGGTGCCGGTGGGCACAAAGAGGCCGGCCTCTTTACCCATGATTTCGGCCGCGCGTTGCTCCAGACGATTGACGGTCGGGTCTTCGCGATAAACATCGTCGCCGACTTCGGCTTCTGCCATGGCGCGCCGCATCGCCGGCGTGGGACGTGTAACGGTGTCGCTTCTCAAATCGATCATGATGTTATGAATTCGGCGAAAACTTCGTTCGAAAGGAGCACGCCGCGATCCGTCAGCCGCAGTCGATCGCGGTCGCGCGCCAGCAAGCCGTCCGCGAGGAAACGTTGGATGGGCTGCTCGAACGTGCTCCACTCCTCCGGTTCAAGGAGAACCCCTTGCGTCAATCGCAGGCCGACAAAGAAACGTTCCTCGGCACGATTCGCCGGCGTCTCGCCTATGCTTGCGGATTCGCCATTCTGAATCCTGGAAACGTACTCGCTCGGCGATTCGATATTCTGTCCGCGCAGCCCACCGTCAAAGGAGTGGGCGTCCGCACCGAAGCCGACGTACGGCTCCAAACGCCAGTATTTCAAGTTGTGTAGCGATTCGAAGCCGGGCCGCGCGAAATTCGAAATCTCGTAGCGTTCGATTCCCATGCTCGCCAGCTTAGCGACCGCCGTCTCATAGAACTCCACGGTAAGTTCGTCGCTCGGGACGTCCGGCGCGCCATAACGTTTTCCGTTGAGCAGCACTTCCGACCCGAGACGGCTGTCCTCATCGACCTCGAGCATGTAAATCGAGACGTGCGGCGGCTGAAGGCGCTCCACACACTCGAGGGATTCCAGCCACGACGCTCGCGTTTGGCCGGGAAGGCCGGCGATCAAATCGATATTGATGTTCGTAAGACCGGCTGCGCTAAGCGAGGCCACCTCACGATCCACAACTTCCGCCGTGTGCTTGCGCCCTGTGCGCGCCAGTTCGCGCTGGACGAAGGATTGCACTCCCAAGCTGACTCGATTGATTCCGGCGCTGGCCCACGCCGCCGCCCGCTCGCTTGTGACCGTGCCGGGAGCGACTTCGATAGTCGCCTCTTGCCACTGTCCTCGCCCAGGAACCGCGGCCCGGCTCGGGATCAAAGAAAGGACTCGATCCAGGTCGCCGGTTGCCATTCCGCTGGGTGTTCCACCGCCCAGGTAGGCCGTCTCAGGCTCGAAGGCCCAACTATGCGCGGCGATCTCGGCCGCCAGCGCATTCACGTACAAAGGCTCCAACTCTCGTGGAAAAACTCCCGAGGCGAAGTTGCAGTAAGTGCACTTCTGCGCGCAGAACGGATAGGAGATGTAAACGCCTGGCATCTAAAGCGGGATTTCGGCTCCGAGTTGTTTAGTGATCGCGTCCTGGATCAACTCGGTCAGCGTCTGGCCGCTGGTTGGCAATACGAAATCGCCCGCCGCGTTGTCCCAATCCAGTTTGTAGCTCTTGGAGTGCGCTGAAACCCAAATCTGATGAACGGGCGCATTGGGGCTGATCACGAACTTTCCGGGCGGATCTTCGAACTCGACGGCCAGCGCGCCCGAATTGAAATCGGCCTCAAACTCGGCGCCGTCGGAAGCGGCCGTGAGTCGGCGATAGAGCGCTTGGAGCGATTGCTCGGCCCGGTTCTTGAATTCCTGATCGTCCATGTAGTGGCCGGCCCGCCGAATCCGGGCCGAACTTTGATTCTAGCGAAGTCAGAACCCTCAGGCCCCCTTGGCGCATCTGCTACTCTTGAAACGTTGCTCATGAAGGAGTCGGCCTGTCTTCGACACACTGAGATTCCGCATAACTCGGCGCTCTTTTCCGATTTTCAGTACCACTTCAACAAGGTCGGGCAGTTCTATGCGCACGATCCGCACGATAGCCGGAGCTACGCCGCCGCGGCGGAACAAATCGCCTATCCAGAAGACCGCCGATCGGCGCTTGTAACCGCACTTCGCTCAAGCAACGGTGAAAGCGCATCGCTCGATCTACTGGCCCGGCCTGGCACAGTGGCCGTAGTTACCGGGCAGCAGGTCGGCCTGTTTTCGGGACCTGCCTACACCATTTATAAAGCTCTGACGGCTGTTCGACTGGCCGCGCAATTGAGCGAGCAGGGCATTCCCGCGGTGCCGATGTTTTGGCTCGCGACCGAGGACCACGACGTCGCGGAAGTGAACCATGCGTTCGTATTCGGTCCGGATCATCGTCCGATTCAGATCGCCGTGGATGCCGATGGCGCGCCGGAACGGCCCGTGGGTTCAATTCCAATCGCTGCGCCTCCCGTCGGCCGCCTGCGCGAAGCTCTGGCGGGTTTTCCGCATGGCGAAGAAGTCGCTGAGATGGTCCGCGCGGCCTATCCGGCCGGCGTGACGTTTGGTCGGGGATTCCGCGCGTTGCTGGAGCGCTTGCTCGCAGGTCGCGGGTTGCTGTTCGTCGATCCTTTGGATGAATCGGTGCGCCGGTTGGCAGCGCCCTTGTTGCAGGAAGCCGTCCGGCAGGACGAGAGCCTGCACGCGAAGCTGATCGAACGCGGAAAGGCGTTGGAAGCGGCGGGGTATCACGCGCAGGTGCACGTGGAAGCGAAAACGTCGCTGGTGTTTTTGTTGGACGGCGAGCGCCGGGCCACTTTGCGCAGGCAAAATGACGAGTACGCGTCGAAAGACCGCAAGTATTCGGCTGCGGAGCTGATCGGCCGCGCGGAACAATTATCTCCGAATGCGTTGTTGCGGCCGGTGGTCCAGGACTATGTGCTGCCCACGGTCGCCTACGTCGGCGGCCCCGCGGAACTGGCATACATGGCGCAGTCGCAGGTGCTGTATCGGGAACTGCTGGGCCGGATGCCGGTAATGGTGTCGCGCAGCGGATTTACGCTGTTGGATGCGCGCACCGCCAAGTTGATAGAGCGCTACGGACTCACAATTCCAAGTTTTTTCCATGGCGAGGACGGAGTGCGAGACGTAGTCGCGCAGAAGCTGATCCCGCCGGCGTTGACCGAGGAGTTCAGCGAGGTTCGCCGCACGGTTTCTCAGTCGGTGGAACGGCTCCGCAACAATCTGACGGAGTTCGATGCGACGCTGGCAGCAGCGGCCGACAAAAGCCTGGCGAAGATGACGTACCAGCTATCGAAGATCGAGCGCAAGACCGCGCGCGAAACTCTGAATCGCAACCAGCGCGCCGCCGCCGATGCCAGCTACATGTCGATGCTGATTTTTCCGGACAAGCACTTGCAGGAACGCTACTACTCGATCCTGCCGTTTCTGGCCCAGCATGGCGTGGAAGATCTGATGGACACGCTGTACGGGCACGTCCGGCTGGAGTGTCCGGATCACCAGGTTCTGGTGGTCTGAAAGATCAGCCGCGGGACCCCGCCGACATCGGTCGATGGCCCCGCCGTGATCTCCCTGAAGTTATCTGTGGCCCTTTGGAGCCTCATGACCATGTTCGTCATGCATCGCTGTGCCGTGGAACGCCGCACGATGTTCCGCCGGATGTTCGCCGCGCGCTGGCATGGGCCCTTTGTAGCCCTTACGATAGTCGAGATGATGATCGACGTGTCCGTAGAAGTGGCCTGTCCCGTGATACCAAGGTCCCGCTCCGATAAATACACCGCCCGTAAACCACTCCGGCCCATAATAACCATCCGGAGCGCAGTTATACGGAGGCACTTCGTAATATCCGTAAGGACAGACCGGCGGCTCTCCAATACTAACCGCAACCTGCGCCTGTGCGCGATTGCCGTTAGCCAAAACAAGTCCAATACCAACAGCCAGTAAACTAAGAGTCTTTAACATTGGTGTAACCCTTTCCCACTAGTGAGACGAGTAAGCTCAATTCCTGTTTCACGCAGCCTTATTAATTCCTTCTAAGGCATGGTGGGAGTGCTGCGCGCTCGTTTGGATAAACTATCGACGCGACAACGGGTTCAACGGAAAGATTGGCAGCGAGAAACTGGTACTACGGCAATTTTCCCAATAGTTCTCCGCTATTACGAAGATCCCCGGAATGCATGAGGAGATCTCTGCCTCGATAGCGAATCTTGACGAATGGGTCTTCGTCGATGTCTCCCCCCACAAGGACGACCGTGGCCCTCGCCGGAATGGGCATTGCGGTCCGGTGATCCTGCTCAGACAAAATGGCTCTACGCCGATTTCTTAGCTTGAAGATTTCTCTCACGAATCGTCTCGCTCCTCTCAAGGTAAGCTGCGTGAAGATGCAGCCTAGACAAAACTGGATTCAAGAAATTGTCAGCGCTGAAAAACGAGCTTAGGCACTTCCATTTCTTCTAGAACTGGCGTATGATTTGGGCTGCTGCGAGGTGGCATGAGGGACCAGCGGTCAGCACTACTTCACCGGGTTCGCCCACCTTCGTTGCTCCCCCATCAATACTCGACAGAATCAAATCTGCGGTATCCGAACAAATTGCGATGGTTCGTGATGTGGTTCGTGACATGGCTTGGGGCCAGTGTTTTGTCCTTGCTTGTGCTGGGTTTGCTCCTGGAGATGCACTGTTAGGACGCTCAGCGGAATCAGCACAACCATCTGCCGGTGTGTTAGCGCGACGGGATGCAACACACGGCTGTGCCCGTGGGTGAAGCTACGCCCAGGTCGTCGAAATCGCACTCCACCAGAACAGCCTGGTAATCTCTCAAGTTTGGCGGATGAAGAACTAGTAACAAATGTAGTTATTTACACCAACCTTCGCTGTTAACCTCGGAACATGATGACCCAAGAACTCATTCATTCAGCCAGTCGCACTGGAGGATTAAGAAGTTCGGCTCCGTCGACTCAAAGAGCTTCGACCACCGCCCAACTGCAGTCGGACTGGGGGCGCTTCACGTTCCAAACGGAACCGCATCGGTGGCATGCGCAATCGACTAGTTCACGAGAAGTGCCAAAGCCTCGCGTCGCAGTAATGCCTATGCCGCATCGTTGGGGCATCGTGTTGGCAGGAGATGATCACGAACGGCCGCAAGAAGTCACCCAATGGGTAGGTGGAGACAATCGGCCAAAACAGTTCTGCCGACTTCTCAGCGGCTACACGCTCCTTGAGGAGACCCGGCATCGGGTCGAGCAGAGTCTGCCCCCAGAGCAGATCCTGTATTCAGTCACGCAGGCGCACGAGCAATACTATCTTCCCTGCCTTGCGGGCCGGCCTGGCCGGAGAATCATCCAACCGTCCAATAAGGGCACCGCTCCTGCGATTCTCTCTGCCTTGGTGCACATCGCGCAGACAGATCCAAATGCCATCGTGGCCGTACTTCCCAGCGACCATTACTTCTCTTCCGAGCGTGCTCTCAGGGCGAGTGTCGAGTCAGCCTTCCGGGTTGCGGAACAACAGTCACACCCGGTTGTGCTTCTGGGAGTAGAGCCGGAAAGTCCAGAAGTCGACTGCGGTTGGATCGAAATTGGAGAAGACATTGACGGCCGATCCAGATTATTTCGGGTGGATGGCTTACAGGAGAAGCCGCCGCTCGCCTTAGCCCAATCTCTTCTTAGAAGCGGCTCTCTATGGAACACGCTCGTAATGGTCGGACATGTACACACTTTCTTGGAGATGGCGCGGGCAAGTGTCCCAAGCTTGCTACAAGTATTCCAATCGATGAAAGTCACATCGCTTCCCGATGGAGAGATCCGAATTCCAGATTCCATTTACAACCGAATTGCTCCGACGGATTTTTCACGTCACGTGCTGGCCGACGCTACAGATAGGTTGCTGGCGTTACGACTAGAGAACGTCGGGTGGAGTGACCTTGGGGATCCCTATCGCGTACTAGTCACCCTTCTCGAAAAGAACGGTAGCCTCCCGAGTTGGGCCAGCCTCTGGCCTGATCCAGAAGTAGTGCCCCGGACTGCTGCCGCTAGTGCATAGGTGTCATCTGTCACTGAAAATAGTTCACTGCTATCGCCCCAATGGGCAGATCAAAAAGGATTTACTAATGATGTTTGAGCGGCTTTTCCTGTTTCTTCCCTTGGTGCCTCCGGTGCTGTGGGTGATGTTCCACTCTCATCGGAGCCTGGGCTTCAGTCACTTCCTGCTCAAAGCCTCTGGTGCCGCCGTACTCCTCCTCGCTTTCTGCTTGCCTAGCTTCGTCTTGCGCGAGTCCAGAGCGGCTGCCAATGTGCTCGCCGACGCGCTAGCCAACTTATCGGAAACGGAGCTGGAGCAAGAACACGATCTCATCTGGAATGGCGTCTGAACAGATGCAGCGTGCCACCCCTGAGTCTGGTCTTCGGAAACCTGTTACCTGGCAGTTGTTAATCGAGACACCCGATTAGATTGTCAGGTTTCATTGTAAATCGTGGCTATGCTGGGCGTGCTAGGACATCGTGAATCGCCTGACTCAATTCCTCGCGGGCTGAGGACTTGAGAACATATCCCGCCGGGCCGACGCTTTGCGCTTCTCTCCGATACGCATTCGCGGCGTGCATTGTGAGGAAGATGAACCTAATTCCTGGTAGGCGGCCCCGAATTCTGCGCACCGCCTCGATCCCACTCATTATCGGCATTGAGATATCGGTCACGATGACATCCGGTCGCAAATGGAAGGCAGCTTCAACCAGCAAATGGCCGTTTGAAACCATGCGGACAACATCGAAGTCCGCCTGCAGCAGCTTGTGGGTGGCCGCAAGCATTTGCAGATCATCATCAGCCAGTAGAATACGAGGTCTTTTCATTTCTCTTGGATCTTCAACAGCATATTGAGATCCATGCCTTCTATATAGTTGAAGTCTCAAGACGGCCACAGAATGCGAAGGTTTCAATTGATTGGCTCATGTAACCACCAGCCCTTCCTGGATCGCATACTTCGTCAATTCCGCAGTGGTGCGAAGTCCCAATTTATCCATGATCTGATGTTTATGAAATGCAACCGTCTGGAGGGAAACGTTGAGGCCGCTTGCGATTTCCTTGGCGGTGCGCCCTTCTGCCACAAGCTGTAGAATCTCCCTCTGGCGGGCCGTTAGGACAGACTGTGAGCCGGTAAAGCGGCTAGGATGGCGCTCGAACTGCTCAACGATCTCCTCGCCAAAGCCGGCCGTGACGTGAATTCTGTTCCTTACAACGTCCTGCACTGCTTTCAGCAACTCTTCTTGCGCGGAGGTTTTCAGTAGATACCCGGTGGCACCGGCCGCCAGCGCTTCCTTCAAGTAAGCGGGGTTGGAGTGCATCGTCAGAAATAAAATCTTCGTTTCGGGTTGCTCCTTTTTGATTTGGCGTGCCGCGTCAATTCCATTCAGCAGCGGCAAGCCGATATCCGTGACTATCACTTCTGGTTTGCACCGAGAGGCTGCCTCCACCAGGGACCTTCCATCACCCACCACTCCTACAACCTCGCATTCCGCCTCCAGAAGCGATTTCAAGCTCGCCACGACCAGCGGGTGATCGTCGGCCAGCAATATGCGTGTGCGCGTCATATGACCTCTTTTGACAGCGGGACGAAAATTTCGACCGTGGTACCCTGTCCAGGTTGAGAATGGATGGAGAACTTACCCTGCACCAGCCGTACGCGCTCTTTCATACTGACAATCCCGAGCCCATGTGAAGTCGATTCCGAGTCGAAGCCAATACCTGTGTCGTGGATGCAAAGCTGAATACCTTCAGGACTCCCGCTTACCTTCAACCGCGCCCCATTCGCTCGAGAGTGCTTAATGACGTTGTGCAGAGCCTCTTGTGAGACGCGGTACAGGCTAAAAGCGACATCCACCGGCAGAGCTTCGGGTACAACCTCCTGCTCAAACACCACTTCGATTCCCTCTCTGGCCGAGAATTCCTCGCACAGTTCCCGTAGCGCAGCCGTTAAGCCCAGGTCCTCTAGAATCGAGGGATGCAACCGATGTGAAATTTGGCGAATATCCTGTGACAACTGCACCACCCGGGTTTGAAGATCGCGGAACTTCTCCCTCGTCTGGTCTGCCGAGAGAGGAGGCGCCAGGACGAGGCTGCCGGTATCGAAGGCAAGCAATGCAAGCTTCTGGTTAATATCGTCATGAAGCTCGCGGGCAATCCTTTTACGCTCCGTTTCCTCAGCGTCGATCAGGCGGCCGGCCAAAGCCCGCAGTTCTTGTCGGCTTTGTCGAAGCGCGCGTTCCGCCCGCTTTCGTTGGGTTACATTGATACATACGGTGGCCCAGCCGACGTTGGTGCCGCGGGAATCGTAGATGCTAAAGACGTTGTAGAGCATCCAGATTGCTTCGCCCGTTTTAAAATGTCTGAACCGAATTTCGGCTTCGCCGTGGCCCTCGCGCAACGCTCGTGGGAAAAACTCGTCGGCGATAAACGACTGGTCTTCCGGGAAAAAGCAGTCCTGGATCCTGATCTGACGAGCTGCTTCGAGATTGTCAAGGCCCACTAAGCGCATGCCAGCGACGTTGACATAGAACGGTCGGAAATCAAGGTCGCACATGCCGATGAATTCCAAGCTTCTGTCAGCTAGAGAGACGAATTTTTGCCGCTCCTCTTCGGCGCGCCGTTTCTCGGTGATGTCGACGCAAGAGCCGATGTAGCCGGCGAAAATGCCCTCGGATGTAAAGCATGGGGTACCGTCGTCCAAGATCCATCGGTACTCTCCGTCCGCCCGGCGAAGCCGGTACTCCATTCGGAAACCGCGGCGCGCATCAAAAGACTCAGAGTAGATGGCGATGCAGCGATCGATGTCATCGGGATGTACAGCTTGCACCCAGCCCTCTCCCAATTCCTGCTCCATAGTGCGGCCGGTGAACTCCAGCCAGACCTTATTGAAAAAAGTGCAGAGCTTGTCCGGACCGGACACCCAGATGAGCACAGGCGCGGTGTCAGCCATATTCCGAAAGCGTTCTTCACTTTCGCGAAGTTTCGCCTCGGCCTGCTTGCTCTCTGTGATGTCGAGGTTTACACCGACCAGGCGTAAGGGCTTGCCGGCGGCGTCGAGGAGCACGTTGCCCTTCCCAAGTAACCAGCGGACGCTCCCATCCGGCCAGACCACACGGAAGTCTGTATCCCAGACGTGAGTTTGTTCTAGGCTCTCATGCATAGCCCTCTCCAGCCGATTCCGATCATCCGGATGAACCAGTCCCAGCCATTGCTGCCAGGTGACTGGAGACCCGTCTGCCCGTAAGCCGTAAAGCCTGAAAGACTCCCTGGAGGGCAGAATCACTTTTGTGCGCAGATCGTAGCTCCATAAGCCGAGGCGCGCTACGCTCTCGGCGAGCGCGAGCTGCCGCTGGCTATCGCGGAGAGCCTCATACGCCTTCGATACGAACCACGCCAGGCCATTTGCGACGATCAGGAAAACGAAAAAAACCACAACCTCGAGTGGGTCTTCGATCCGAAAACTGAATAGCGGAGGAACAAAGAAGTAAACCAGGCATGTTCCGGCTATGAGCGAGATAATGGCGGAGGAAATGAGTCCATATGCGAGCGCGTGCATAACGGTGACCAATAGGCACAGCAGCACGACGACGGCTGTATTTAGATGCAATTTGTAGCTTGCGGCGAAAACTAGAGCCAGGCCGATGCTGCTGAGCGCGAACGGCGCGGCGCTCTTTCGAAGCCTGAGAGCTATCCGTAACCAGCCGTGCTTATCGTTCGGATGGCAATACTGGCCCGGAGAAGGGTGTATTTCCCCTGCACCGGCCCAGTGGCTCTCACTGGGGGCCCCGCGCAACATGGCTCACAATCTCCAAAACCGATGGGTTCCAAACGTAAACAGTCTCCAAGGGACGGATGCCTTCTTAGTCGTCCATCTAGGAAGTTTGATGAAGCTTAAATGAGCCCGACGTACGGAAATTCGAGCCGGCGCTCCCTGCCTGCTGCTCCAAATGAATCGGCAAAACGGTCCAACCTAACAATCTGGCTAGTGTTACGGACGAAAAGCTACTGAAACAGCTAGTCACGTAGAAAAGTCTCTATTGCTACCGTTGGGATATGAAGGGCCCAAGAACATCATCCAGTAAATACCACTACAGTGCTGCGGAGCAGCGTTCGTCGATCCACTGCGTTCGACCGTTGCCCACATGTTCGATGGCGTCCGCGTTTTGGTGAGAACAAATCAGGACCGGAGATGGCTGCAGGAGGAGACGCATTACGGGGCAGAGAGGAGCGTGCCGCAAGAGCAGATCCTGTCAGTCACCCGAGCGCATCGCGACTGTCATTTTCCCGCCGAAAAGGAGAGCGCCATGATGAGCGCGAATGTTGTGCTGGATGCGATTTCCAGTCATGAATGGGTCCAAAGGCTCCCTGGGCAACATATTGAGAAGCTAGCCAAGCTTGCCGAGGAGAAAGATTTCGAGCAGGGCGACGTTTTGTTTCACCAAGGGGATCGAGCGGACCTTTTCTATGTGATCGTCTCGGGGACAGTGGGAATGAAACTGACGCTACCTTGGAATGCAAACAGCCTTATCGCTCAGGTCGTAATTGCAGGCGAGGAGATCGGGTGGGACGCATTCATTGAAGAAGGTGTGCGGTCCTTCACTGCTAAAGCCATGACACCAGTGCGAGCGCTGATCTTCAATGGTCGGGAATTGCGTGCGGAGTGTGAATGTGATTCTCAATTCGGCTTCTCGCTGATGAAACAACTGCTTCGCGTGGTATCGGATCGGCTAGTCGCCACCCGGCTGCAACACCTGATACGATCCTGAAGCCTTCAATCTAAGCAGTAGCAAGTCCTGTCCTTCGCCAAGAGTGCGTCCACTCCGCTTGGGTACCGGCCCACGTACGGCAGGGCCTTGGGTGAGAGTGCCGCCCGAATCTTAGTACTCCTTTCCGCATAGGAAGTATCTGGGTGATTACCCAGGTGGCGCTGGGAGTCAATACTGCCTTATAGTCAGAGGGCATCATGGGCTGTGAAGAGCGAGAAAGGCTAACTCAGGCCTATCTGGACGCGACGGAGAACATCCTTAACGTCTCGGGGTCTTTTGAAGACATTGACAGTGCTGAACGGCGGAAAGCAATTGATGAATCACGGCAAGCCTCCGAGAAGGCGCTTGCCGCGCTAAAACTCCACATCCGCGAACATAAGTGCTGACGGTAAAGAGACATGGTTTTAGCACCTGTGCTCAGATCGGTGGCGCCCAAGTGCAATTCTGGCTTGCTCTGCTGCGAGCCGGAACCTCTCATTCGTTTTATAGGCTCTTTCATACTCTGGACCTTTCAGGCCCTTCGTCGCGAACACAGCGTCTCCAGTAAATCCCGCCACGGTCTTGCGGAGCACCGCTTCGTCGATTTCACCCGCGTGACAACAGAGGAGATCCAGTATTCGGTCACCCGAGCACATCGCGACTGTCATTTTCCGAGGAAAAGGATGGGGAATTGGGCGCAGAGTGCGATGAGCGCAGCCGCTACACTCGTGAAGTTCGCGCCAGTCCAGTGCTGTGAAGAGTGGTGTAGGTTTTGTACCTAGGAATCAAGCTCCCCGAGCCATCGCAATGCGTTGAGGCTGGGCAGAAAGCAATACTCGCCTCCTCTTGTCACGACAAACCGAGGCAATCCTTTGAGGCGCATGGCAAGTGGACGTCTCGGAAAACTGTAGGTATCTGCGCCGCTACTCGCTCCCGCGACGGGATCTTTCGTGGCGCCTCCTCCGAAGAAGCTGCCATCGTTCATCCACTCCGATTGGACGAATTCGAACTGCCGCCCGAGATTGGCTCCGACAAAAGCAAACATCAGTCCCCGCTCCACGCCATCGTCTTCGAGGACTCCATCCGGAAGCGGAGGCCCATACGAGGTCCCACGACGGATCATCCGGTGGATCCGAACCACACCCGCCACGTCCGCATCGCGTGGGTTCATCCGGCGAATGTGGGAGCCGCAGGGCGTGTGATAACCAATGGCGTCGTCTTCCTTAAAGAGAAAGGCGTTGTTTCGCCGCCGGTCTGCGCCGAGTTCCGGATCATCGTGCATCGGACATAACGCGAGGGGTGCGCCACTGCGCCAACGTCCCATCATCTTCGCGGCCAGGAGTTCTTCGTCTTCGGGAACGGAGGAGTTCGCCTTCAGAAATTGGCGGAACGCAGCAACCCGTTGGTGTAATTTTCGAAAGACCACATAACTTCCGTTACGCCCCAAAACATCCGGCTTCGGTACCGGCGGCGTTCCTCCCATCTCATCGGGGTAGCCAAGGACGAACTCGCCCGGTTTCAGGGGCGCTTCGTGGAGATTAGTGCCCGGAATACCCGACCCTTCAATCGCAGGATGGCTGATTCCGTCCTTAAATCCAAAAGCCTCTCTCTCATTCGGCAAGGCATGACAATTCTGGCTCCAAATCGCGGTGATGCCGGAGATCTTCTCATACTGCTGGCGGCCCCGTGCGAGCGCGGCTTCAAGCCGCTCAGTATCAGGAGCAAGCGCAGTGAGTACGACATGGACGTCCGCCGACCCGAGGGGCTTTTCCCAATTCTCAGGGCTGCTTTCGCCGGTATCGCGCAAAATTCCCGCGCGGGCAGCCATGCCCTGCTGAAACTCTGGAGGAAAGCTATCGAGAGATGCTTGCGGAACACCCAATGCTTTGAGGCCCTGAAAACTGAGTGCGACGCTTACCCACGTATCGCCTGCCGGGCTTTCCGGGTGCGCGGCCGATGCCACCACGGGCCGTATGCGGCGCATCAATTCCCGCCCGGCCTTGCCATCGTCGATGCGAAACAGTACATACGCCGCTGCATAGGGAGCGGGCCGGGGGCGCAACACCCCGTTTTGAATGTCATCCAGTTCGAGCATCTCGTTCCCCATCACGAATGTCCCCGGTTTCTAGAAGCCGATCGAGGCGACGACCTGCAAAGAGTTTCCCTGAAACGTCGCCCGGTCCGCGAATTCCTTGAAGTACTTGACGCCCACGCTGGTCCGCTTTGGAAAGATGCCGAGCACCGCGAAGCCGAAGCCGTTGATCGCGTACCGCTCGTCGGACGCCGCCAGGCTGATGCCGGGTCCGGTCTTCGCGGTTGTCTGCCGCTGCTCATAACCGGCGGGACCTGCTTGCAACTTGAAGCGCCGGGTGCGGGCCAACGAATATAGGAGCGAATAGTCCAGGTCGAAGGTGTCGCCAGGCTGCACGCCTGTGCCCTCCTGTACTGTGTGAAATTCGTACATTTCAAATGCGGACAGCGAAAGGCGTTTGCTTCCGGTGAGGTAAAAGGTCTGCCCTGTAGACAAGGCATGCGTCCAATAACCCGAACCGACATTGTCGTTCGCGCCCGCGCTGAATCGGCCGGTCGGCGCCAGGAAGCCATACATCGCGCGAACCGCGGCCCTGGCCCAGGACCAACCCAAGATGACAGGCAGATAATAAGAGTCCGCAAATCCACTGCCCCCGCTGATGTTGCCCTCAAGGTCAGAAGTCAGATCGTTCTTTGAGAAAGGAAGGCTGGCGGACGCGGAATACCGGGCTCCCAGGATTCTCTCTTCGCTCACCCAGGTAATTGTGTTCATGTCCAGAATCACCAAGTGATTTCCTGTGACCGGCAAAGTCTTGCCTTCGTTGTCCTTGGCCCCATCGCGTGTGTAAAGCAGGAATTGGTTCGAATACGTGAAGGTGGATTCCGGCATGATGCCGGAGTTTATGGCGCTCATCCCGAGGGGATAAACACCCCGATTTTGAGCATTCGAAGGGACTGTCATCCACATGCAAGCAGCCCCGAAAACCAGCAGCACGCTGCCGTGGCGGATCATTCTTCCGATCACCTGGTGGCGATATTCTTCCAGAAGCTCTCCAGGCTTTCGTCGCCCCCGAACAGGGTGGTGAAGATGGTGGAGTCGGCCAAGAGAATGTCCCCGGCCCTCTCTCCGGCGGGCGGCATCCACAGAAACATATTGAAGTCTTTGTTTCCGGCCGCGACGAACGGATGGGGCCTGGAGACATCCACAGGTTGACGAGCCAACACGTGGATTGCCTTTGGATCGTCAGTGGTGACCGCATAATGCGGCAAATGCATATGGAAGTTGAAGGTCGGAACGCCGGTAAGCCACCCCCGGGTATCGAGATCCCTTGCCGTGTTGAGCGGAACGGTCTGGTTCGTTCCCTGAACCGTGGCCGGGCGAAGGCCCCAACGGTTTTCGACCGGCACGCCGAGCGCCTTGATGAGCGATCGTGTGTATTTGCCGAAGCGCTGCTGTCGGGGAACCAGGGGATCGCCATGATGCGCGTACTCCATGGCGCGCTCCTTCAGATCGGGGGAGTTGCCGACGTCATGGTGAGGTCCCAGGATGAGACAGGTTCCTTCCCGGCCCAGAAAATGCCGGACCGCCTCGATCTCTTCCAAAGAGGCCTCCTGTTCGGTGACCATATGATCCAGGCCGAAGACCATGAGTGTGTCGGTGTCGCCGAGGATCCGTTCGTCCAGCGGTAATTTCTGACCGGCTTGGTCGATCCGCTGAAACACCGCGACTGGCGACCCGGTGACAGCCCCGACAACGTCCTGGAATCTCACGATGGAGAGATGGAACAGCTCCAGTGTTCCTGCGATGCCCTGCAGAAACATCTTCTGCGAAAACTCCACCGATTCATAAGCAGGCCACGCTACCCGGCGAACCTCAGTCATCGTCGAGAAGCGATTGTCCATCTCGGTCGTGTCCCGGTTGGCCTCCCAGGGATAGCTCCAGGCCCAATACACGCTGAAGCGCCGTTTGCCCGCGGTGTATTTTCGGGGCGTATGCAGGTGGTTATAAGATCGGGCTGGGCTGTTTGGCTGACTCATCCAGCGACTCCCTTCGGGCTGCCGCGATACGGCGCAACCCATCGAACGCTGCGTACTTATAGGCGTACGCATAGGTCGGCGTGTTCATCGACATGTTTGCAATCGTGTGCAGCGTGCCGCCGCATCGGATGACCATCTGGCCGATCCCGACAATTTCCGAGGCGATGTCACCGACGCAATGGACTCCAAGCAGCGTCCGGTTCTCTCTCTGAAAAATCAGCTTCAGCAGACCGCCACGGCCGGCAATGGCCCCGCGCGGCGTGCATCCGAGATCCGCCCGGCCAACTTCGTAGTCAAGGCCCTGTTCCCGGCATTGCTCTTCAGTGAGGCCCGCGCCCGTGACTTCCGGCATGCCATAGACCGCTGAGACGGGCACCGGGTCGACGGTTCCTTCGAACGGAATCCCGAAAGCATGACAAACCGCGGCGCGCCCCTGCTCCATGGCGATGGAAGCGAGAGTGGGTCCCAAAACATCGCCTGCAGCGTAGATGCCGTCCGCAGTGGTCCGAAAATTACCATCGACGTTAATCCGTCCGCGGGAGTCGCAGCTGATTCCGGCGGCGTCCAGACCGAGGCCTTCTGTATTGGCGATCCGTCCTGCCGCGAACAGAATCGTGTCCCGGTATAACGTTTGTTCAGTAGATAGCTTTATCTCCAGCGCATCGTCCCTTGCCTCAACGCTCTCTACAGTGGACCCGAGATAGATGGTGACGCCCCACTTACGGAATAGGTCTCCCATCCAATCGGAGAGTTCGCCATCCATTGTCGGGATCAACCGGCTTCCGAGGTCGGCGATGGAGACTTTTGCGCCGAGGGCATGGCAGATTGTCGCGAACTCCACACCAACTGGCCCGCCACCCACAATGAGGATGTCGCGGGGAGGGCGACCGCGATACAGGATCGTATCCGTATCGCAGACACCTGGGATGTCGAATGAGACATTCTTCGGCCGATGGGGCCGCGAACCTGTTGCGATCAAGATTGTTTTCGCGTGGAGCTTGCGCCGATGCGCATTGCTGCCGGCGACCAGGACGGCGCCGTCCGGCTCAAGGGAAGCATGCCCTTCAATGTAGTCGACATCATTCCTGGCGATATTCTCGGCCGTTGCCTTTTGCAGAAGGCCGCAAACTTCCCAGGTCCGCTTGCGGATGATGTCGATTGCAACCTCCGCCGGCGCCGCCGTCCGCAAACCCGACGCAGTTCGCAAACCATAGATATTTCCTTCACAAAGCCCGGAGAAATAGAGCGCGGCCTCTCGCAGTGTTTTGGTCGGCACACCACCCGTCGTGGTTACGGTTCCACCTGGCCGCGCCTTCTCGATCACAGCCGAACGATGGCCAAAGAAGGCAGCTAATTCCGCGGCGCTTTCTCCGGCCGGGCCGGAGCCGATGGCGACGAATTCATACCCATCCATCATCGTGGCGTCCTTTGCCCTCCAAAGCTCACTGCATCTGATCGAGCATTTCAGAAAAGGCTTTTTTGAGCCTCAGTGCTTTCTTGATCTCGTCGGCCGTGACGTACGGATACTCCCCGTATTCCAGGAAACTGGGACACTGATGCTCACGAACGAACTTGATAAACGCCGGCACATTGGTCTTCCAGTCCTCCGGAAAGCCTTCCAAGTTCTCGAATGTAGTCGAGATGCCGCTTTTGGTGAACAACGCCACTGCGTCGTCGGTATACTTGTCAAAGTCGGTGTCAAAGATACCTTGGTACATAAAGTACGTTTCTTTGCCGATGTCAAATAGAACCCATCGCAGGTAGTGAAGCTTAAGCGCCGCAAGGAAGGAGGGATCCGCCCCTAGGGCCTTCTCGAGCGTCTTGGCGTATTCGCGGATCACCTGCTCTCTGCCCGGCTTGATTTTGGCAATGACTGTAAAGCCATAACAGGCAGGTGTTCTGGGAAACACCGGCCCGTACTTTCCCTGCTCTAGCTTGAAATATCCTTCTTTCGGGATCGCGAGCGCCTGCGGCCTGGTCCAATCATTTCTTTCTGACGGGGACACTGTGGAAACCCTCCGCGGAGGAGATGCGATGGGAGGTCTAGCCGGTCTAAAGTTTTCTACAATCGCACGCTGTCCTGGCAGCGGTGTAACCCCAAAATTGTATACCTCCGTCCGGCCCTTGCGTCCCCTAAGCCCAGTCCGCGCTCAGTAGGTCTGTACCTTTCCCATGCGCGGCGGCTTCACTGGTGCCGCGACTCCATAGATGACTGTAAAGCCCGACCCTCCACCCCAGGTCGACGTTGGGGGGGCGGGATCATCTTCTGTCGCTGCCTTCGGATCATTCCAGTTGTTTGCGGCCCAGACGTTACCGGCCGGGTCGATCGACACGTCGGTAATCATCTGGATGCTGCCGCTCTGGAACACGTGGAGGACATCGCCGGCCTTTGTGCCTGCAGGATGTCCCTTCGTGTCGACTCCGGCCATCAGCACCACGCTACGCGCACGAGGTGAGAGGTCGCCGATCCAGACGTCGTCGTTACCATCGATGTTCAAGCCCCACGGTACGTCGATCGCTCCCCCGCCGGTGTAGCCAATCGGCGTGGGCTGGGTGCCGTCGGGGAGGATCATACTAATCACGCCTGTGGACTTCGGATACTTCAGCATGGCTCCGCCGAGGATCTTAAACTGCTCCATGATCGACGCGCCGTCGGGAATCTTCGGCACTGGAAAGTCCAGGGACGCGTTGCTCGCGACCCAAATATTGCTCTTCGAGTCGAGCGCGAGGGCGCGGACGCTGAGGCCGGCCCGGAAGGATTCGACCTTGGATGGATGGTCTGCTGGGAACCTCACAACTGTGTCCGACTGGGAGTTACTGACCCAGACGCGATTCTGGGCATCAATGACGATGTCGAAGGGAGACTTCAGCCCCTCGACTTTCACTATCCGGCCGTCTTTGACACGTCCACCGGGGAAGTACAGCAACTGATTGTCTGAGCCATCGGCGATCCAGACGTCACCGTTCGCGGCAACTCCGATGCCCATCAGGCCGAGGAATTTCTCGTTGAAGGGAAAGTCGCTCTCCTTGGCGATCGGATGACCATTGAAATCCATCACCAGGATCTTCCCGTTGAAGCTCGTGGCCCAGACCTTGTCGTTGGTCACGGCGGTGCCCCACCCGACGCCGTCTAGGCCCATGCCGGTGAAGCCGGTGATCGGTGGGGAGAGGGGCGTTCCGTTAGGGGCAAATTTTACAACGCCTCCACCAATGCTGTGGTTCACGCCAGACTGTGAACCCGGCATCCAGTTCTGTCCGCTCCAGAGGTTGCCATCCGCATCGAACATGAACCGGCCAGGGGCGTACACGCCGCCGCCCGCGAAACAGAGACTGAGGGCGAAATCGGATGGAACGTACGCAAGGTACGGCACGAACGGCGCCGCGCGCCGGGTGCCGTCTTTGGGTTGCGGATAGATCTCGTCGAACAACGCGTACAGCGCCTTCGCGTCTGCCCATGGCTCGCGGGCGATGCCGGCCATCGCTTCGAGCGTGTTCTTGGGCGTCGCTCCGCCCGTCGGGGTTGCAGCCTTAAAGAACCGGGCGCGCCAATCGTCGTTGGCGACCGTTAACGACGCCGTAACCAGCGAGCCCAATGTGTTCAAGTTCGCAAGCGTCGTGGTCTGCGTGCTGTTGATCGGGTCCAGAAGTACTTTGCCCCACCCGCCGGTTTCCGGATCCACCAGGTTCGGAAGGTTCCCGGCAGCGATTCGAAGTCCAAGCGGATTCCCGGATATCGATTCGCCGTTGATGAATCGTGCGGCAGTGAACGCGGATGCCACGGTCGTCATCTCGTTTATAACGACCTCCACCGGTGGTTTACTGCCCAGCACCGTTAACAGGGCGATGGCCGGGTTGTCGCCCCTCCCCTTGTTGGCCTTGGGTTCGCCCCCGGTAGCCACCAGATAGACGATGCTATCGCCGTACTGCCCAGCGCTGCGAACCACAAACCGGCCCTCCTCGTCGGTCTTAGTCTCAGTCAATTTCTTGGGTGCGCCGGCACTCGCCTCCCATAGGGTCACAGTTGATCTGGCGATCGGGGCGCCACCGCAAAGGACCTGACCATTGATGCTCTCAACAACGGGATGCACGACTGCTAGGACTAGAGCCACGCCCAGGCCCAGGCCCAGCATTCCGGCGGTAACCAACGCTATGCGGCCGTACATTCTCATGTGTCTACTCCTTGTGAAGGCACGCTGCTGTGGAGTGGCTCGGTCCATCATGCGGTTGTTGCCCGGCGCGACAAAACTCCGCTCCCTGAAAAGAAAGATGTGGTGAGACTGGTGCAGAACTCTTTTTTGGGGTCGACAGGCGTACACCTTTCGGATCGCGCGAGGCCCTGACTTAGCTAGTGTCGAAATCGGCGGACGTCCGGGGGCGCCATCCCGCAACGCCAAAAAAAGGGCTCTGAGCTAGGCCTCAGCATCTTTATGTCAGGCAATGGAGTTCTCTGATAGACGCCGAAGTGGAGGGCCAAGTGATGCTGAAAGATTTTAAGAAAGTCCTGGCGGTGGGGCTCAGCCTCGCTTTAATCACGATGTCATCGTACGGATATCGAAACCCTGATTCTGTTCCGGAAGCCGGTGCGGGTGGCGCCACGGACGGCGCACCGCTGAGCCCGAGCGAACTGGATGCATTGGTCGCTCCTATCGCACTCTACCCGGATGCCCTCGTTGCCCAAATACTGGTTGCCGCAACGTTTCCAGATCAGGTCGCGATCGCCGACTATTGGCTGCAGCAAAACAAGGAATTAAGCGGAAAAGCATTAATGCTGGCCGTCGACAAACAATCGTGGGATGCCAGCGTGAAAGCGCTCACTGAGTTTCCATCAGTACTCAACAACATGGCGAAAAATCTCAACTGGACTTCGTCGCTCGGGGAGGCTTACCACAACCAGGCTTTCGACGTGATGAAAGCCATTCAGACATTGCGTGCCCAAGCCAAAGCCGCGGGCCATCTCAAGTCCGGTCCACAAATAACGGTCGTGCAACAAACGCCGCAGACAATCGTCATCCAGCCCGCGAATCCGCAGGTTGTCTATGTCCCGGAATACAATCCAGCTGTAATTTATGGCGTGCCGTATGTGATCCCTGGATACACTGCGGCAGATGTGGGAGCAGCCGGATGGCTTGGGTTCGGCGCTGGGATCGCCGTTGGTGCACTCGCGGGCGGATGGGGATGGGGATGGAGTTCCTGGAACTGTGACTGGCATGGTGGCGTCGTCGCTTACAATCACGCGGCTTTCTATGGCAACACCGCCTGGCACGGTGGCTACTATAACGGCGGCTACCACAATGGCTACGGCTATCACAACACCTTCAACAAGACCACGGTCAATAACTTCAATCGGGAGAACTTCAATCGCGAGACGCACAACGTCAACGCCGATCGTTCGAACTCTTGGGCCCACGATGAGAGCGCATTCGGAAGATCGAACGCGTTTAGTGGCTTGGGTGATCGCTTCGGTGGTCACGGCGGCTGGTCATCGAGGGCCGACAGCTTCCGCGGCTGGGGGAGCATGCGTGCCGGGGGCTTCGGCGGTGGCCGATTCGGCGGTGGCGGCTTCGGCGGTGGCGGTTTCCGCGGCGGAGGTTTCCACGGTGGTGGGTTTCGACGTTAAGCCAGTTGGTCAATAAGGATACTTATGTCGCACTTCATTTCGAAGCACAAGATGCTGACCTTCACGCTGCTCGTCTCACTGGCCTCATGCAGCAAACCGGTCGAGCCCTCCAAGTCCTCGGTGGAAAAATTGGCGCCCAAGAACTTCGCATCGCCTTCTGAGGCTGGCGCCGCGTTGCTGGCAGCCGCTCAGTCTGGCGATCGGGCAGCTTTGCTGGAGATCTTTGGCCCGGGTGGAGACGAGATCCTGTTCACCGGAGATGCTGCGCGGGATAAGGCGAGTCTTCAGGACTTCGTCGCTGCGTACACACGAATGAATCGCTGGGGAAAGATCAAGGCCGGCGGCCAGACACTCTACGTTGGGGCGGACAACTATGCATTCCCGATTCCTTTGGGCCAGAATCCCTCCGGTCAATGGTATTTCGATACCGCGGCCGGCAAGGATGAGATACTGGCGCGCCGCATCGGCCAGAACGAGTTGACCGCGATCGCGGCCTGCCAAGCGCTCGCGGCCGCGCAACAGCAATATTTCAGGCAAACCCACGATCGCGGGACCGTTAAGCAGTATGCGCAGAAGTTCGTTAGTGATCCGGGTAAACAGAACGGCCTGTATTGGCTTGCTGCGGAAGGCCGGCCCAGCCCCCTCGACGAGTTGGGCGACTTCGGAAAATCCGTGGCTTCCAACACCGGCGATCAGCCTCCTTTGTTTAACGGCTATAAGTATCGAATCCTCACCAAGCCCAGTGATTTGGTGAATGGAAAAATGACGGGCGGCTTCACCATACTCGCCTACCCCGCGGAGTATAGGAACTCGGGAATCATGACGTTCGTCGTTGGCAAGGACGGCCTCGTCTACCAAAAAGATCTGGGTGAAAAAACCGGGGAAATAGCCTCGGCCATGACGGAATTTAACCTCGCCGACGGCTGGAGTCCGACGGTGCCGCACACCGGCAACGCATTGCGCGCTCAACTGTAACGAGAACGTCTTCTACTGTTCCTGGCAGGCTTTCCTAAACGCTATTTTTGCCTCCCCGCAACGCAAGACGCTGACGATATGGATGCGGCCGTGAGAAATATTGCGCCTACGAGCTAAACCGCGCATCGTACGCCTAGGCGATATTCCTAGGCGAATCCTGTGCCGTTTATCGCTAGTTCAATATGCGACAGATTGTGTGCCTTTTTGTCCTCGCACTGGCGGGTGCGGGTTTGATAGCAGCACAAGGAGCGCCGGATGATGAGAAGGTACTGACAACCTTTCAGAACCCGGTAGGCAACCTCATCAGCGTGCCATTCCAGAACAATGTCAATTTTCCGATAGGTCGGTTTAGCCGCGTTCAGGACGTATTGAACATTCAGCCAGTGATCCCGATCAGCCTTAATGAGGACTGGCTGCTCATCACGCGCTGGATCACCCCCATCGTTTATCAGCCGAATATCGCCGTTCCCACCGGAGGAGCGAATGGATTGGGTGACCTGAATCCAAGTTTCTTTTTGTCGCCGACCAGGCCCGGCAAGCTTATCTGGGGCATTGGCCCGACCTTCCTGCTCCCGACGGCCACTGACCCCACTCTAGGTCAAGGCAAATGGGGAGCGGGGCCTTCGCTCGTTCTGCTGGTCCAGCCGGAGCATTGGACAATTGGCTTCTTGTCCAATAATGTTTGGTCCATTGGCGGAGAGAGGAGCCGCCCGTTGGTGAATCAGTTTCTGACCCAGTATTTCGTCACTTATAACACGAAGAAGGACTGGTTCTTAACAGCTTCGCCCATACTGACAGCGGACTGGACGGCACCTGCTCACAACCAATGGCTTGTCCCTTTCGGCGGCGGTATCGGGAAAATTACTAGAGTGGGTAAGCAGCCCATTGTCTGGCAAGTCAATTTGTATTACAACGCGATCCGTCCACAGGACATTCCATCCCCTAAGTGGCAAGTGCGGCTACAGGTAGCGCTCCTATACCCGAAAGAAAAGTGACATCAGCAGGTGCAACGTGGATATCCGCACGCTCTCGCAGTATCCCCGGAAAGAGTTCATCAGTATTAATGAGTCATCGTATCCTTTACTGAATCTCCACCGGCAAGGGGGAATTTGCTGTTAACGCTCACAAACCAAATCTGGTCTGCCACCGGTCTTGTGGCCGCGCTAGCGGTCGGTGCGACTTTGACCTGTACTGCGAGGCCGAGCAATACCACACATTTCACGTCGTCGGTCACTTGAAACTTCCAGCGACCAAAGTGCCGAACGATTTCCATCATCTGCATGTCTCGGAAACCGGACAGGACCGTTTCGATTGTGAGCATGAAAGGTAAGATAGAGTCCGAGGTCACGGGACGATTCGAAAATGTGACTGGGATCGAGGTCGATGCGACCCAAACCCATATTCACCTTATTTCCGGCAATGATCTGTGGATTCTTGGCGGCCGCGACCAGCGGACTTCAGATTTCAAAAAATGATTTGAAGTGACGCAGGTTGCTGAAACGCGATGACGCCTATTGCAATGACGACATCGCGAATCTCCCTCCCTGCTGAAAGAGATTGGCGTCCTGCGTCTTGATTAAACGGTCTGAGACGGTTGCAATCTTCGTCGCCAAAAAAGGCGGTGTCGCCAAAAGCACGGTGTGTTACTTCTCCGTGAAGCCTTCAAGAAAGCCGGTAAGATAGCCCCCGAATCTTGAGCCTCCCGCCGTTAACGGTTTCTGAAATAATTGAACCCTGCCCATAGGTGTGTTGCAAAAGGACGTTGTGCAACGTTAGGGATCGCCATGAACGAGGAGCGATATCACGATCGAACGGCATTTGAAATATCAATTGAAGAAGCATGGGTAACAGCTTTGGTAGATGTTGGCCGCCTGAGTCAAAAAGACGCGCGCAGGATTTTTAACCAAACGCCCGACATCTCGACCGCGTTTGCCCTTCCGCGGCGCAGTTTGGTTTGCGTGGACGAAGGCATCATCGGTGGCATTCAGTTGCCCGGTTCCGGCGTGTTGATGTCGACGGATGAACGCCGTGAGGCTATACGTAGTGCGGGCATCGAAGAATTTACGACTCACGATAACTGCGGCGCGTTCGCGCTCGCTTTCCCCGGCGAAAGCAATCCAAACCAAGCCTGCCGCGAATGGGGTCAGCGGGAAGCGGCGCTTCTCGAATTGCCATTCCGTTATATCTCCGCTTCGGAAATGGATCGTCCTGAGCAGTTGCACACGGCGACAACCATTTACTACGATGGCACGGGAACGTTCAATCGCATCGCCGGCTTGCCTAAAGGTTTCGTGGTGAGCCGGAAATACTTCAGCACCGCCACGCAGGATCTCGATTTATGTCTGAAGATCGCTTTTGGCACCCTCGGATTCGGCGATCGATTCACATCGCACGATCCGTTGTACGTCATCCCGCTCGCGCACCCTACCGATAGCTCTTTGTCGTTGAAAGTGTTGGAGCGCGAAGTCCATGATGTTATTACTCCTTTCGGGCGGCGCGTGAAAGTGAGCGGTGTAAGAACTGCTTGGCACATGCGCGATCGATAATGTTTACGTCCATCAGCACGATTCCAGCCAACAGGCAAGAGGCTTCCCGGCAACCTCCTTCCAAAGAGGAGGTTGTGGGCGGCCTTGACAGCTAGGATGACGTACCTGCTCGGAGTCTCAGCCGTCGGTGCAAACAGTGGCGCGCTCGCGCTGCGGACAATCCGAACGATACTCTGAGTCGCTTTATGGTGATCCCCCCCCAGTTTGTTCTATGCTGGCGGCGCACGGCCAGGTGCGGGGGAAACAGCCTCCCGGCACTCTATTGGCCAGCGCAAGTCACGTTGTCGTTCCAGTCCATAAACGGACCCTTCGGGTTGGCCCTCCAAGCCCAGACGTGAAGCTCGAAGAATGGCGGTATGTTGTATCGGTTTGGGCTATCGACGAACAGAAAAGTTTGACCCTCCAGAACGGGGGGATTGGCGTTATTTTTCAGCCATGTCGCTGCATCCACGATGAATTCAACGCCCACCAGACTCATTTGACCGTTGGACGGCTCATAGATCAGGGCCTGGGGGTGCGTGGGATCGATGGTTCCATTGAGCAGGCTGGGATTGACGTAGTGAATACCCATAGCGCCGTGGTCTGAGCCGCTGACGCAGCCCAGGAAGGGGCCGTATCCCGCAGCGGTGGCGATGTTTATATCCTGATACTGGGCGTTGGCGCTGCGAACGGCCAGAATCAGCTTACTTGACGATTCAGCTGGGTTCGACTGAGCCGACGCCACAGACGAAAGTGCCAGTCCGGCCAGCAGAATGTACGAAGCGACAAATACTCGCTTTTTCATAATTGATCTCCTTTTGTTCCTTCTGAGAATTTACTCGGGAACAACTTTCGCCGGTTATGGCAAGCGGGGCAATGCTTTGGGCCTCCATTTGTCCCCAAAGTTTTCTCCATGACTAAGTCCTTGTAGACAAAACTGTTCCAGCCTGGTTGGATAGGTCTGGTTGGCTGCGTCCGCTACTTCCGTAGGCGCTGTGGTAAGCTTTGTTAGCTTTCCGAGGTGCTATGGCCACCCAGCCGCGAGTTGGCGAGAGGCTGCTGTTCGATGGATATGAGTTGGATGTCCATGCCGGAGAACTGCGCAAGCACGGCTTAAGACTGCGTTTGCGCGGCCAGCCCCTCCGCGTGCTCGAGATCCTGTTGGAGCGTGCCGGCGAGGTTGTGACTCGCGAGGAAATTCAATCTCGAATCTGGCCCGCTAACACATTTGTCGATTTTGACCACAGCCTGCACAACGCGATTGCGCGGATTCGCGAAGTGCTTGGGGATTCGGCCGAGACACCGCGCTACATCGAAACGGTACCCCGCCGAGGATACAGGTACATCGGTCCGGTACAAGATTTTCAAACGCCGCACTTGGACGCGGAAACCGGCGTCCCTACGGCTCAACCGCCGGCCACACTGCCAAAACCGGGGCGGAGACGGATTCCCTTCGTTCTTTGCGCTCTGTCGTTGCTAGGGTTGGTTGCCTGGACAACCTGGCGGTACGTCCACGCCAAAGCCGCCGTTCCACCCATACGTTCCATTGCTGTTCTGCCCCTCAAGAATTTCTCCGGCAATGCGTCAGAGGAGTTTTTCGTGGATGGCATGACGGACCAGTTGATCACGGACCTGGCGAAAGTCGGCTCGCTGCGCGTCGTCTCAGGAACTTCCGTCATGCAGTACAAATGGGCCAAGAAGAGCCTGCCCGAAATTGCGCGCGAATTGAAGGTCGACGCCATCGTTGAAGGATCGGCCGTCCGTTCGGGCCAACGAGTGCGCGTTACCGCCCAACTCATTCAGGCATCCACCGACCAGCACCTCTGGGCCGAGACCTATGATCGGGATCTGGGAGATATTCTGAATCTTCAAGCGGAGGTGGCGAACGCCATAGCGCAGCAGGTTCGCGCACAACTCACTCCCACTCAGCAGGCTAAGCTTCGCTCGGCTCACTCAGTGAAGCCAGCGGCATACGATGACTATCTGAGGGGGCGTCTTTACTTTGTCAATGAGTCCACCAAAGCCGATTCACTTAGAAAGGCCCAACGTTATTTTGAAGACGCGATCCAAAAAGATCCAGATTTTGCTCTGGCATACGCCGGGCTCGCGGACACCTACGTCTACTTGGCATTTACTGGAGATTTAGCCAGAGATCGCGCCTACCGTTCCGCCAAGGAGGCATTAGCCAAAGCGCAACAACTCGATGACAGCATCGGTGAGACCTACGACACGCTTGGTGCGCTGAGTTGGCGATTTGACTGGGATTGGAACGCTGCCGATCGCGAATTCAACCGTGCCATCGCCCTGGCGCCTAGCTACAGCTGCGCGCATGAGGACCGCGCTATGTTTCTGGCCATTACAGGCCGGCGCGCCGAAGCTCTGGCCGAGATCGCTAAGATCAACCAGCTGGACTATAGTTTCAGTTCGGCGATTACGGAATCAGTGACCTATCAACAGCTACGGGACTACCCGAACCTGATTGAAGCAAGTAAAAGAGGGCTGCTGCTGGCCCCCCAGGGTTGGTTTTTCCACAATACCCTCGGCATCGGCTACGAAGGCACGGGTAAGCTGCAGGAAGCGATCTCGGAATACCAAAAGGCGATTGCGATGTCAGGTGGCTCTGAAAGCGTTGTGGCGCTGGCACATGCCTATGCAGCGATAGGCAAGCAAGCTGAGGCGAAGAAGATTCTTCTTGATTTAGAGCGCAAGGCAAAGAATGGTTCTGCTTCGACATATACGATGGCTACAATCTATGCCGGCCTCAACGAAAACGGGAAAGCGTTCGAGTTCCTGGATAAAGCTTACTCGGAGAGGTTCTTGGACCTTCCCTCGCTTCTGAAATCCGACCTGGCGCTGGATGGCTTGCGTTCTGATCCCCGTTTTCAAAGCCTTCTTCGCCGCACTGGTTTGAACTAGAATCCATGCGTGGACGGGCCTTTGAACCAACCGTGACGATCTTCCGATCCCAGGTCTTCACTCCCGCAAAGTACTCCGGCCCTGCTCCGTTTCCCCATGCCCGGCTCGGTTCAAGGGGTAGAAGTATCCTTCGGCAGTTTGCTCAATGCACCGGAATCGTATTCGAACGTGAGCGCCGATCCAACTCCATCTACGACGCGAGCAGTCTCAAACCAGTAGTTGACTAGAGACGTTAGTTGCCTCTTCATTGTCTCCAGCGTCATCGCCTTCCGTAAGTAGGAGTTTGCTCCCAGAGAATAGGCGCGGTAGATATCGCGTGGCGATTCGAAGGCACTGTAGACGATCAAGGGCGTGGTCATCAGTGCCGGATCTTTCTTCACTTGGCTGATGAAATCAAAACCACTCGCTCCCGGCATGTTTAAATCGCAGATGACGACGCTTACCGGTCCCATGTCCACGAAACGACCTTCCTGGCGCAAGTATTCCAGTCCTTCTGATGCCGAAGCCACCCAGTACAGTCTTACCCTGGGAGCAGCTTCGAGTAGAGCTACCTCAAAAAGTTTGGCCTCCGCTTCGCTATCGTCGATCAAAAGCAGATTGAACTTGCCGGCTGGCATCCCGCACCCCTTTATTGTCGTAACGTCGGAGAGGTTAGATGCCTGCGCTGGCACGACCGTTTCACGACACGAGGGCGGTCAATAGCTCTTGTTTGATCCTGAGTCACAAAACCATCTCTCGTCTCGTAACGTCTGACTTACGGCAAGCATCTCTGCCGGTAGAACTTGTCATCGGACGCCAGCAGATGATCGGTGAACGTTACAGATTACACGCTCCAACATTGGCCATCATGACCGCGGCAGATGGCAAACGTATCCCCGTCACCGTTCCCAAGAACGCCATCGTCACAGTCAAGGCCGGTCCCCTCGATGGCACCCGCCTTGTTGATGTCGAGTGGGACGGAGAGATGCTCATGATGTTCACGGTGGATCTGCGCGAACGTGGTGCCCCAGTTAATGGCGATGAAAACTAGTCAGCCGGTCGCTGGTGCGCACCCTGGTCCGTAAAATCTGACCCGGCGCTGGATAGTTTGCGCTCTGATCCCCGTTTTCAAAGCCTTCGTCGCCGCACAGGTTTGAACTAGCATCCACGCGGCCATAACAAAACCTATATCGTAATCTGTTCCACCTCATCAAGCGCGAGCTTATCGCTCGTGCGGCCGTAGATTTTCATCGTGCTGCAATCGCTATTTTGATACACTCCTTAGTGAACAGAAGATTGCCAGGTAAGCGCCCCGCACCACGTTGACGATGGCCAATAAAAAATAGCGGCGCTCGTCTCCGAGAAGGCAGTTCCGGGATGGAACCAAGAGCGCTGGTTCATCGTCTTCGGTAATCTAGCCTCCGCGCAGTAGGCACCGATTCGACAACCAAGGTTTGGGGCAGGTTCGCCGAGACGCCGCGAACACGACCGTACGTCAAGCCGGAAGTGAGCCCAACTGCTATGAGTTTTACTTTGAATCCATCCGAATGTCCGAAGTGCAGCTCTACCCGCATTAGAAGGTCCCGCCGGGAGCGAACCCTCATTGAAACAGTTTTCAGCATCGTCGTGACAGCGTGCCGTTGCCACGCGTGCGACAGTAGGTTTTTCAGGCCAAGGTTGTATGGTCCGCCACCAGACCGGCCGAACCTGTCGAAGAGTGCAAGCGCGGCGGGGTCTTAACACCCGACAAAACGATGACCACAACCAACATAACCGAGGCGGCAAAACGAAGAGCGGCACGCGCAGCTATTCCTCTCCCCGCCTCACGCTTCCCCTCAATTCTGTCCGCAGCCGACAGTTAGATTATTGGCACCTGGCTGCCGAAACGTTCCTTACTCTAAACGTGTTTGGGAATCCTCCTGCTGACGGTAGATAACACTTGCTCTATTACTATCAGTACTATTCCTTCGATGAAAATCGGCCCAAACCGAACGCTCAGGTGTAGACTGATGATATTGTGGGAGACCAAAATTGAATTCCGAGGAGAAAGACGCATGCACCGAACAGCAATTCAGGCTCTCCATAACTTACGCCACATCTTCCGATGGGCGTGGTTCGTTCCTCTTTGCGTGCTGCCTGTCCATGCCGATGTGATGGTTTATATATATCAATCCGGTTCCAACGTCGTCTCATCCTATTCCGGCACGATAGATCTCACTGGCCTGACGTTCGCCGGCGACGACGGCCCCACTGCCCCCTACATATGGGGAGCCACTGCGACGGAGGTATTTGGACCCACAGCGGCGGGTAACCCCGTGTATTTGGGCATTACGGGTCCGACAGATTTCGGCGACGGCGCGGCTACTGAGGCCTCCAGCTCGACCGGCGACACATTCGGATACGGTGGGTTGGATCAAGATTTACTGCTCCCAAACGGATACGTCAGCGGTTCATTCATCTCCGGGACGGATACCTGGGACGATACAACCCTCGCAGCTTTAGGCTTAACACCCGGCACTTACAACTACACCTGGGGCACCGGGGTTGACGGTTCGTTCACGTCCAATGTTGGTATTGCGCCAGTGCCCGAACCCTCCTCGCTGGGCCTCATGTCGCTGGTTGTCCTCGCCATTGCGTTCCCTCTGCTGCGCCATCGCCGAGGCATATCAACATAAACACCAATCACCGGACGCGCGGGTCGGGAAAGATAAGCGGTGGGATTGGTACCCCATCCGTTTGCTGGCAGGATGCCGTTTGTATCCGGCTAGTAGCGCCACCACGGCACCGCCTGCAAACCGGCTAACACCGGGCTCCCCATGAGCCGAGGTGTGCGCTGTGACGCCCTTACCGAAACAGAAACGCCAAAACGCGCATCAAACAAAAGACGGTTGTTACGTTTCGGCGTAGCGATCGCCGGGAACCAACAGGTAAATGGGTAATGGTAGTTGGTGTCACCCGAAACCCACTATGGTGGCCGAGGTGGGGGTCGAAGCTTGACAGGATTCTTGTAATCTGCAAATTGTAGACTCTTCGTTGTTCCAACTGCCTCAGTTGCTATACTTGCCAGCGCGCATTACCCAAAATTGCCCAAATGCTCGCCTGCAAGTTTCGCACGGCCCGCGAGCATGTACGTACGCAAGAAGTGTTCGTTGAGATCGAGCAGCAGGACTTGACCGATCTTGATCGCAGGTCCCACGCTGCCGCTGCCCCAGCATATGCACTCACCCGAGGCCGCTAGCCATAGACCTGGCCAAACGTTGAGGCCGGGTCTCTGTAGTCGACTCTGTCACCGGCCTTCGTCGCTCGACAGCCCGACGTATTCGCGAAGCGGTTGAGGGCTCAGTAACGCGACACTCCCACACCCGGAGAACACTCCAACCAGAGCGTCTCAACGAGCGCGCAACTCGAATGTCGCGGCGCTTGTTGTCCTTAACTTTCTTTCCCCAGAACGCGACGTTACTCTTCGACGGGCGATTGCATCGGGGACATCCGTGCCAGAAACATCCGTCAACAAACAGGGCGACTTTCATCTTTGGCCAAGCGAAATCCGGCTTCCCAGCGACCGGCCAATGCCTTCTGTATCCAGTCAGTCCCGAGCGTCGAAGGACCTTCATCATCGCTTGTTCAGTCGTGAGGTTGCCCCGGCTTCGGACCGAAGCCATGATTCGAGATCGAACGTCTTGCGGAACGTGGTCCACGGCGGGACTTTCCTTTATTATCGCTCAGCGTAACTCTTGAGATCCTCGGGAGTGATTTGATCGGATGGAACAAGTTGATAATGCTTTTCGTCCACCACTCTTATTTCCGCATCCTGCATCGCAAGCTCGAACATAGCTATTGTGTCAATTGCGTCTCCGCGCATAAACTGGGCGGACACGGGGCGGCACTTTAGGTCCGAGAACTTCTCCGAGCAACAAGCGATGTCCTGCCGAGTTTGAATGACGGCTAGTTGGTCATTACCGCCCTTAGCCTGGACCGGGATCACGAACTGTTGCCCAGCCCGGTTGACGCCAACATACACTTCATCGATCTCGATCTGCCCCATTCCCTTAACCGTCGTTCGCAGGTGATTCTGAAGCGAGTACGTCGTGATGCCAAGGAATATGTCGATCAGCCGATTGTACCGGACCTTTGCGAGCAACGCCTGTTCGTCGCCAAGTGCATTGGCTGCGATGATTTCTGGCGTCGCATCTGGAATCTTGACGACGATAAGGTCGTGGCGAGGCACGATCCTGCTTACCGTGGTCAGACGGAACCGATATTTCGACCGTCCAGCGGGTTCAATGACCCACTCAAGGCCCTTGCTCGCTGTGGTGAGGATCGCGTCCGGCAGCGGTTTTCGATATCGAAAGGAATAGATGAGATCGCCAAGGTTCTTAGGGTTCTTGAGGCCGAGTTTCTGCGCGACAGCAACTAACTCTTCGCGGTCAAACTCGAATTCAGTCTTCTTCTTTGAGTAGTGATTCTCGAAAATTCTGAGGATGATCGCGTCATACAACGGTAGGTCAGGCATAGACCTTCTCGTAGGATTTGCGTTGTCGTTGGGGGACTACCGTCGCCGGAACACCGTATTTTTCCGCAGCTTCCGACATCGTGAGAGATAGTAAATTGGGGTCGCCCAATTTGACGGGCTTGGGCAATGGCGGTTTGGCACCTAAAAGGAATGCGATCTGTCCGGCGACCGCCTTGGCCAGGAGCGGTGGAACGGAGTTTCCGATCTGCCTAAAGCCATGCCATTTCGTCACGTGAAATCGGAACCAGTCGGGATAGGAGTGTAGCCGTGCCGCTTCTCTCACGGTGATGCAGCGAGGAGAAGTCGGGTGAATGGGACGCGGAGAAGTGAAGGCTCCTCGGTCACTCGCCGTGCCCGCTCTTATGGTGTTGCAGATGCCGGAGGGATCGAGTTTAAGAAAGCGACTGATCGGCTCGACCTCACCGGAGGGCGTCTCGCGAAAACGCTTTTGCGACAAGGCAGTATGAGTTGTCCGAAGACTCGAACTTAGGAGTTCCAGACCGTCGTTGCGTTCGCCGGGACTTCGAAGCTTAGCAGCGTAGGCACTCGGGTTTCCGAACCGGGCCAACACCCAATCTCGTTCGAGCAGATCATCAAATTTGTCGGCCTCCGGCAGGTCGCCTATAGCATCCGCAACAGTCGGTGTCGGGCAGATGGCGTCCGCAAACAAAGCCCCGGTTTCCTCGCTGCGGATTGCGTGGGTGGGTTCGGGATACACTGGCACGGGTACACCCCGGCGAGACCCGAGGAGAAAAAGGCGTTGGCGGTGTTGAGGAACACCGTAACGAGCGGCGTTGAGGACACGATACTGCGCTTCGACTTTGTAACCGCGACTGCGGAACTCATCGATAATCTCGTGAAGGAATCGCCGATGATCCCCAATGGTCAGTCCCTTAACGTTCTCGAACACGAAGAACTTGGGCTTAAGCTCAGTGACCAGCCTGACGAAATGGTGAACGAGACGATTTCTCGGGTCGTCTATGGCGCGCTTCCCGATCAGGCTGAAGCCTTGACAGGGGGCACCCCCGAATACTACATCGATATCGGAATCCTGGATGGCGGAATGTTCACGGATATATCGACCGTCGATGTCAGCGACGCTGCGACAAATCGCAGCGCAGTCCGGGAAGTTGAATTCGTGAGTGGCGCTGTGGATGGGATCATACTCGACCGCAGCCAGCACGTCAAAACCAGCTTCCTGGAAACCGAGGCTCATCCCGCCAGCCCCTGAGAATAGATCCACCCCTGTAAGCTTAGTTCGTCCCATCATCTACTTCCATATCGGTCAAATTTACTTTCGGCGCGAAGGGGGAGGTGGGAACACCCCATGATAACCGGATTCGGACGCCGCCGGGGGTTAGATGCGGTCCCATAGTGAAGCGATGTTCTGACAGGCAGCGTCGATCTCGGCACGCATTCGCGCACCGGCCCGCGCCCCCCTGTGCTCCGCGCCCCTCGGTACGTCGAGATAGAGGACGCAGGACGCGGTCAATGGATGGCCGTTCGCCGAAGCACCTTCGAACATAGTCTGACAGACGATGCGGACAAGCCGTTCTTCCGGCTCCCGAGCGGAGAACTCCAACTTGATAATCTTTTCTTTGCCACCTTCGCGCACGTGCAGGTCAGGGTTGATTTTGATCCGCACGCCAGACAGAGAAACAGACAAATCGAGGTCCTTGAGAACTTCGAACCTTCTCCCCGAAAAGTGAGCCAGATATTGGTCTACACCGCGCGCGTTGTGAGACAATCGACCTCCCGACTGGCCTCCTGTCGCAGTAGCCAAGCCCCTCAGTTGGGTTGCCCGTTCTGCCAGCCATGCTGAAGGATGGTTGTGTTTGTACAACGAGTAGATGAGATCCCTAGCCTCTCGATAGTAGAGTGCTTGGGCATACCCCTCTTCCTTTGGGTACTTGAAATCCTTGAGTATTTTCCTCTGATTGGCGGGCGTCGCGGTCATGAACTTCGCCAGGCCTTTCAGCGTGATCGGGATCATATAAACATTTTCACCCTATCATGTTTGACTTGCAACTATTGAGCCAGCGTTGCGGCAAACCATTCAATGTGATCGCGGCGAGCAGGAACTGCGACTGCTGAAGATTCGCGACTTCAATCAGGACTTGCGCCTGCATCAGATTGTAAACAGGGCGTGCGCAACCTCCCACCGATGCAGGATTAGGAGCTTCCCTGCGCAAACTAGGAGCAATACTCATTCTGGTGTCTCCTCAGGTCGCGACGCACAACGGCGCTAGGCTGGACTGGTCACACGCGGAGGCGTGTGTGGGTGCCTTCTTTTACCGCTTGGTTGGTGGGGTCTGCGCTGTCTTCTCCCGGACTTTGGCTTTGGCAGTGCGGACCTAGTGCAGACGCGGCAGCGGCGCGTTTAGCGCGGGCTAGGCACTGCGAAGCCGGGAAGTCAAGCGCGGGGTCGGAGGCGGCAAGCAGCAAAGGCCACGGCAGCGACGATGAACGGCTCGGTCAGAAACGGCGATGGGTTGCGAGCAAGAGGGCGTTGCGGGGTCTCTTTGCTGGGATTGGTCGCGGAAGGCGAAGCCTGGAGCGAGGCAAGGGCCTTTCCCACCTTAACAGCAAGACAGTCTTTTCGAATCGAAGGAATCTTCTAACGGACTAGGTGTTGAGCTTTTCGAGCAGAGCACTTCAACAGGGTTGCCGTAAGATCATCTCCGCTCAGAGGAAACATTGATTCGCAGCAGTGCGGAAAATACCCGTACTTCTCCTGTGCACGAATGGGGGTAGAGGCGGCAAAAGAGATACCGCGCGTTAAAGTCTTCCGACCGAATAGCGTCTTGTGTGTTCGGCGATACTGTGGATCTCAGATTGCAAATACGGGTGCCCGAGTTCGTGATGGGAAACCTCCGGGATGCTGCTCGGGTCGCCAGAATTCAGAAGACGTGAAACCGACACGGCGATCAAGTTCAGACCAGCTTTGCCAGCCTCCAGCTGATGGATGGCCTTTCTAATGTTCTTTTCCAACCCTGACGCAGAGAAGGGGCGCTTGCATTGAATGGCCACTTGTAGACCTGCAAACTCCACCTGCACGTCCGGGCCCTTGTCGAATGAAGGGCGAAAGCCAGCACCGGCAAGGCGGCCAGCGATAATCAGCTCGAACGTGAAATTGCGCCCGTCACTGTTGTTGGCGCTTTCGAGGAAAACATCGGCGGGGCCGTTTAGCGCTTCTTTGATGGGTGCCAGTGCTGCATCGTCACCGAGACTGGCTCTGAGCGCTTCCACCGCTCGCACGAATTCGTCGGCGTCTACGTAGCTCCAGAAGATTTCGCGGGCGTCGGCATACGGAATAGTGGCCTCCAGGGCTTCCATACCTCCGCGCGCCTGAACTTCTATCATTCGTCTGATGTTCTGGCCGTAAACACGCACACGGTCAACATTGGTGAACCCTTGGTCGTTCAGCCAATGGCTGATGTCGTCGAGGCGCGAGAGAGTGTCGTTGAAGTCGTACCGTTCGAGCACTGCGGCCATTTGTCCCCATTTTAACCGCCTTGAGGCTGCTAAAACTAAACCTCTGATTGCTAAAGGTCACCCTCGCGCGGGCTTATTCGAGGCGAAGGAAAATCGCGGAGGAGTGAGCTTACCGAAATGGCTCCGCAGCGCGAGCAATATTCTTGGTATGCAATTGTGAGACTCGGGCAAACAGGCGTCCAAAATTTTCCAACGTAGTGGAAGTCATGACGACGGCGGGTTGGGTCGCACTCTTATTGAGAAACAGGCGGGCGGGTCGTGTTTTGTGAAACTCCAAACCGATATCTCCGAAAGCCTGCTCATAGCGCTTCTCAATCCGTGGCACGCGGGGATTCAGATTCGGAGTCTTACCAGCAAGCTCAAACTGGTAGCTTTCCAGAACAAGCGCGTCATATACGGCAGGGTCGATAAGGTCTTCGACATCGGCCTCGGATGGCACACCCGCGAGAAAGCCTTCGGTCACAAAAACAACATTGTCGTCCCGAATCAACTTTTCTTTTACCAATTCTGCTTTGGTGCTACGCGCGTTCTTTTCGTCGTCAAAGAGCACCATCACTCGCAGGCGTTCGGACGTTAGCAGGGCGACCAGGTAGGGCACCTTCTGTGCTCCCCCAGCGGGGGTCAACGTTAGGTCTTTCGGCAATCCCGGCTTCCCCTGACTACTCAGGTAATCGGACACACAGGACAGAATCCAGAAATCAGTCACGCCCTCAACTATCAGGTTGTTGGGCCCGACAAAAAGGCTTTGCGATATGGTAAACCCAAGCGCAGCTTGGATTGGAAACAGGGTGCGTGAATCGCCAGCCGGATTATTCGAAACCGTTGTACCGGCATCCTGATCGATGCTAACGGTACGGATGGCGTCCAGATTTTCGGTGGGCACCATGAACGGCGAGTGAGTCGTATAGACAATCTGATTCTTGAAATCCACTGACAGATGCCGAAGCAGATCGGCCTGTGACAGCGCATGAAGGAAGAGCCCTGGCTCGTCGAGCAGTAGAATTGCATTTTCCGCTAAACCACCCTTCGTATCGGCAGAAAACGCAATATAAAACGAAAAGAACCATTTGAGCCCACGGCTTCTCTCGTCCAGATTGACCTCAACATCGTAGACAGAATTTGGATCGGAGATGAACGTGTCGAGATGATTAGCGTCAGGGCTGAAGCGTACTTTCAGCGGGCGGTCTTTCCACAGTCTCCGCAGTTCCGTCGTTACAATCGCACTCGATCTATTTGTCAGCTGATTGCGCGTTTCGTGATCGTTGGCGGCATGCAAGCGATGGAGTTCTTCAGGAGACAGATCGGCGACCTTACACATTTTTTCAAAATTGCGATCAGATTCGGTGAGCTTGCTCGGGCTTGCAGCCTTCCGTGCCAGGTAGTCAGCAATATTCTGATGCCCGACGAGTTCAGGATAATCCTCCACATAAATAAATATCGGTAGCCGTCCAATGGCCCAATTACGAGCAGCGTTCCAAGCGGGCCTATCTCTGTTAATGTCGGCGGCCAGGTTCTCCAACTCGGCAATGAGACCGTCCTCTCTGTCCGGTACGCTGATCGCCACTGCAGCCAAAGTCTTTCGGAACTCAGCAAGGGCTGCTGCTGCGATTGTTGCCCACTTGGTTGGCTCCTTCGCCGATGCCAGCAAGGTTTCCAATTGTTGTACAGCTTTCTTGGTCTGTGCTTGGGGGGCTTCCTCCAATTTCTCGGCTTCCACTTCAATGATTGGGCGTATCTTGCGTATTCGCTCGGCAACCTCATCAAGTGAAAAGGTGATGGGCTTGAGGGCGACAAATTCGACCCACTGTTTTGACGCATTGTAGCGACGACCGATCCTGACCTGAGTCACCCCTATAGCCCGTGGAAACATGGAGGTGAGTTCTGCTTGCTCTCCGGGGTCAAGCTCCCACGTGGTAGAAACAACGGGTATATCGTCTGTGCACTCAGCGAGCCTTCGATGCCGAGGGAAGTTTTTTATCGGAGTAATATCCTGAGCGCCTCCAGCGGGATTCAGAGTCTGAAGCGCGAGAAGAAGATTGCTCTTTCCAGATTCGTTGCGCCCGACGAGACTCGTAATCTTCCCCACTCTGATTGGGCCGCTATCATTGATAGAGCGGTAGTTTGAAATCTGAAACTGAATTAGCTGCACGTTCGCCTCCCAGGGCACGCGTTATTTATGAAGCATAGTGGGAACAATCCAAGTTACAACATTTCTCATTCGGGGTGGTCAAAACTTTTCCCTGCCTTTTTTAGTAGCGTGTGAGAAAGGATATTATCAGAAGACGTATGGATGAGTTGCCACGAGAAGATTCTTGACGTTTCACTCCTCCTCGGCGCTGGAGCGGGAGGAGTAGGCCCGTTACATCGCTAAGTTAGACCGCCACCGTCACCGTGCCTTGCTTCAAAATCGCCGCCACGTACTGAAACTGCCATTCCGTCCCACGGCGCGTTCTAAGCCCGTGGTCATTGAGCCGAGTCGCGATGTCCGCCAGCCCCAACCCCGACGCTCTGAGTGTCCTTATTTCGCCAGCAATGACCATCTCGGCGGGATTCTCCACGAGCAGCGCAGCGGTGATGGTATGGCCGTCTTCGCGGCGCACGTTCTTGTCAGCCGTGTAGCCGTATGGCACGTTGCCGATGCGTTCGCCCTTGGTCCGTTTGTGCTGCAAGGCCATGGCTGTGCGCTCTCCAATGATGCGTCTTTCAAATTCACCGAACGCCGCTAATAGGGTGACGAACATCCGGCCCATTGATGATCGTGTGTTCAGACTGTCGCCGTGGCAGTCCACCAGGTGCAGCGCAACGTCGGCGCGGTCCCACTGTTCGATGGTCTCGATTGCATCGACCGTGTTCCTAAAAAGGCGATCCAATTTCAACGCCACGACGTGTGAAATTCCAGACTTGAGCATCTTGCTCAACCTTGCGCCTTCGGGCCTCTTGCCGAGCCGGATGCTGGCTGAGACGCTCTCCGTTATCACCTGCACCAGGTTCAAGTGATGCAGCGCGCAGTAGTGCTCTATGGCATCCTTCTGGGCGTTCGGTGAAATCTCCTGCGTGTCGGTGCTCGCGCGGATATAGCCGACAGCGTGGTTTGAAGGCGTCTTTTTCTTGTAGTTCTTCATACAACAGCTAGTGTAGTTTCTGGCGTATTTTCTCGCCACCGTTCGGTGACATGAAAAGTGGCAAGATTTAGGCTGTGCGCAGGCTGCGAGATTCACTCCTTCGATAGCTCATAATCGGCGTCGTACACCACCACGGCACCGTTGTCGGGGATTGCGTCCTGCCCAGCCTCGGCTAGTTGAATCGCGAGAGCTTGAGCTTGCCGGGCCAGCGTTGGATCATTGAGAACCGCGTCGATATTGAAGCTCACCGACTCGATTGGACCACCTCCGTCGCCGGTCAGTTGAGTGGCACTCAACTTCGGATGGACGAAGCCAACACACGACTTCGCGCAGTCAAGCAACAATTCAAGCGGGGCCACGGTCGGGACCTTGGTCTTTGTGCCCGTCACCGGATCAATGACCACTGCATCGTAGACCCCCTCTTTGAGCAGGCGCAACATCCACACGAGCGGGTCTCCATATTTGGTCACGAGATCACGTGCTCTGGAAACGGTCTTCTTTCGGCCACCAAGCTTGGTGTGGCCAGGGGTGAATCTGCCCTTATTGACGGACTTTTTGTCGGACATTCTGGTACTCGATCCTTTGGTTGCTACTCGTTAGGTGCTCTGGCGGATTCTGAGGGTGCTCCGCTTGGGGCGCGAACACATATTTCGGCTTTGCTAGTGGCTAGGAATTGTCCCGTACAAGCAATATTTCTTGTATTGAGAGAATGTTACGGGTGGCATGTAACCCAGCGCGTAATGCTGATGGTTTCCTTCGTTCGGCAGGTCCGAAGCGGGGGTGCGGTTTCACTAATCTACTCACTAATACCGCCACGGCGGTGCCAGTGGGCAAACCTGCCCATCGCCCATCGCGCATAGAGCCCTCGTTTTGGGGTTATCCTCTCATGAAGGATTTATATAGCACTCACTGAAAAAACAGCCTCGGATGCGCGATGCGCGATTGGTAAATTAGAACGCCAACTCTGGATCATCCGTGCGCAGTCCAATTCCGAGCAAGATGCGCCCGTCCTGGTTGGTCTCGTGTGGCTTGCAACCCCGAAACTTAATCACCCTGCCAGTGAGAGCTTTCTGCGAGATCAGATCCTTGTCCCGCATTCCACGGTTCCGCGCCCATCCTATGTAGGCTGCGTGCAGGCTGCTTCCTTTAACCCATGCTGTTTCGGCGAACACGCAAATCTCCTCGTAAAAGTCGTTCAGCGGGTCCATGCCAGCCCGGTAGCTGGTTATCGACTCAGACACAGCTGTGGGTACCTGGAGTCCAGAGCGCTGCCATTCCAGGCAGCCGCGAACGGCCCACGCAAGTACGCCGGGTCCTGCGATGGAGGGGTTCGCAAGCCGGTCCTTCAATGTCGCGTCGATGTCTTGCTTTTCAACCGTGTGGTTGAACGGAATTCTTAACACGCGCCGCCACATCGCATCATCGTCATCATCGATGACCGGCGCGTTGTTCGCCTGAAGCCACAGCTTGAATTCAGGCGTGAAGGTAAAGTTGTTCTCGCGGAGGAACCGGGCGGTAATGGGATCGCGGCCCGTCAAAACTTTGATAAGTCCAGAATTCAGCTTTATCCCGTCGTCGGACTCGCTGGCGTGTACGTGCCGCGCCCCTGCCATGCGCGCGATATCTGGGGAGGCCGCGCTCCCCCCCTTGGCGAAAGAAGCTTCCTGAAACGTCGCGAAGTCAGTACCAAGGCTATAATCACCGAGAATGGTTTTAATGGCATCGCGAAATGTGCCTTTTCCGTTGCGCCCTTTGCCGTGCAGAAAGAAGAAAACTTCTTCGCGAGTATCGCCGCACAAGGTGTAGCCCACGGCGCGCCGGAGGAAGCCCACCAACTCCTCATCGCCCTTCATGATCGTAAGGAGGAACTGCTCCCACTCTTCACATCGGGCAGCCGGATCGAAGACCACTGGCACCTGTTTGGTGATTAAGTCGGCTTGGTTGTGCGGCTGCAAATTCCCGGTAAGCAGATCAATCGTGCCGTTCAAGCAGTTCAGCAGGAACTTGCCAGCGTCCAGGTCTTTCGGGCTGATGGTCACAAACGAACGTGCAACACGCAGCATGGCGTCCAGCCTGGCCGCATTCTGTGTATTGGAAGCGTGTTTGAAAAGCCTGTCGCGTTCGTCGGGATCACTCACCTGTGCTGCGTGCAGCAGCATACGTTTCGTGAACTCAATAGCGAACTGATTGACGACCAGCAATTCATCGTAAACCCACCTGCCATCGTGCCCAGTCCACAGCAACCACTTGCTCTGTGCGGGGACGTATCGCAGGTTGCCCCCGAATTGCTTGACGAACAGTTCCGCATTTCCCGCGTCTGTATGCCGGAAGCGGTCGAAGTCCACGCTTACAGGGGCGGCTTGTGCTGACACAAGGGCTGTCTCGGCAGTCTTGGTAGTCTCGGTCAGTGGCACGTAGACCGGCGCGGCCACCACAAGCGCTTCTAACTCCTGTGCCGTCCCACCGCTCTCGATCCATTCCGTAACGTCCTTGCATCCCGGCACGTTCACCACGCGGACCTCCGATGCAAAGCTGGATAGCTGCTGTGCGACGTTGTTGCCGTGCTTCTGACCGACTTCGTCCGCATCGGGCATCACGACGATTTTCTTGTCGCGAAAGTACTCGTTGAATTCGGGACGCCAGCAACCCGCGCCCATTGGATTGCAGGAAGCCACGAGTCCGAACCCTTCCAGCGCGTGACAGTCTTTTTCGCCTTCACAAATGAAGATGCTATTCGCCGCTAGAATTTTAGGCAGCCGATAAGGGACAAGGCGGACGCCCTTCAGATTCCAGATATAACCGCCCTTCACGTCAGAATGACGCTGGGCGAAACCCTTTGGCTCCGCGAAGCGGACGCACTCAAAAAGCACCTGGCCGGATTCATCAGTATAGCCGTAGGCGGCCGCGAAGTGACCATTACGTTTAGGAGCAATCGCTGGGCGTCCAGCCGCCTCGTAGACGGCGCGCGCCACGGCTGTACCTGTCTCACCGGATAGCTTCTCTTCAAGTTGAAAGATCGAACCGCCTGTTCCGCACTTGCTGTGACAGAACCACACTCCGGTATCGGGCTGCACTGAGAACGAATCGCCGCGCCCTTCATGGACCGGGCATGGCCCGCGCCATTCGCTACCAGTTTGGGCGAGCTTAGGCGCGCGGTTCCGATAGTAGACAGATATTTCCGCCCCGGTCAGTGCTTTATTCTTGTTGCCGGATTGATCCATGATGGATCTCCGATGGGTTTACTACAAAGTGAAACTACTGGGAGCAGGCTGCCGTCAGTCTGGACGCGTCCATCCCCACCACATCCATTTAGCGTCTGGATTCATGCGACGGAACTACTCGCGCTCCTCTTTCTTGATGCTCCATTCGCCGTTTGCCGTTTCCGTTATGAACCGCTCGCCAAAGAGGAAGCGCGGATTTCGTCAACGGCGTTCTTCTGGTTGATGTGATCGTGGAGCCGAAGCTTCTCCGTCATCCACTTGGCGATATGGTGAGCGGTTACATTTTTGTAAAATCCATCGGTCATCATCGTTCAATTCCTTTTGAGGCCGCGTTCAGCAGTCGTGTATGTATGCGCCGGGCCACGGACTCCGGGATGGAGTAAGTGCAATTGCTCTTCTTCTTTCCCAGTTGCAGCTTCAATACGCCCGGCTCATTCGTGACCAGCTTGCGCACAGATTCTCGGCCATATTTCCACTGCCGCGCCAAGTCACTTACCGTGTAATGGAGTTCAAAAGTGGCGTCGTCCAAGGGGACGCCTCCAAGGGGTGTTACAACGTGATCGGAAGCTCGGCCATATCGTTGCTTCCATCGACAGCCTACCATCTGCGCCAAAGCCGCCAGCCATACTAACAACGCCATCCTGCTAGCTCTAAACGCTTTGCCGCGCCACGAACTCGTGTGAATGGGATAATTTGGGCGCTACTTTCTTCCGCCGATCACGGCCAATTTGGGCTTCCCGAGCGCCTCTTGTAAAATTCGAGTCAATCGGGCTTGTCGCTCGGGAACCCATTTGGCGTAGTGCCGCCTAACGATTTCTTCCGTGTCGCCGATCAACTCCGCCACGTCAGCGATAGGCACTCCGCTTTCCAGCAGCAGGCGTACAAATGTGTGACGCAACCTATGCGGGATTGGGCGCTCATCAAACTGTCCTGCCCGTTTGAACACGATGGACAACTTGTCACGCCACACTTCCGCCATCGCCACCATGGTAGTGGCCGCGCCGTATCGGAATATCAGCGGTCCGTGCTTACGCTCACGTGCCCGCAGCCTATCGACAAGCCAGTCTGGAATCCAGGTATAGAGTTCCTTCTTGGTTTTGTGCATGCGTAGAAAAACGTCATTACCGTTCAGCCGCTGGCTGATGTCGAAGGTGGAAACGTCGGAGATCCTCATCCCGGTATAGATCGACAACATGATGAAGTCCTTCACATCCTCGCCGCCCCACTTGCGGTGTCCGGGTCCTGGAGCCGTGGCTCCTCCGAGACCATCACAAGCCGCGTAGATCCGGGTTAGCTCGGCATCCGTGAAGGGCGTCTTATTCGCGGGCATGGACGAACCCTCTGGGGCTTCCAAATCCTCCGCGATGTTCTCAGTGATCCACTTTCGCTTGAGAGCGAACTTGATGAAGCCCTTCAGTCGTTCCAACTTTTTGGCCCGCGAACGCTTGCCGTCCTTCCAGCTTGCATAAAATTTGTCCAAGTCCGTGACTGACAACTGCGTCAGCTTCACATAGCCGCGCGATTCGCAATACGCGCGAAGCTGCTTTGTGAACGTCGTGTACTTGACCATGGTCGATTTTTCGATGCCGCGATTCCGTCTGTTGTCGAGAAAGCTCTCGGTGGCATCGATGATCGTGATATCGGTATTCGCCCCTGCGGACGCGCTAGGCGGCTCGGGGACGGGAGCCGGGGTCGGTGGTGCCGGTGTCGGCTCGCTGGCCTCCCACGCTCCTACGGATTCGATAGCTGCCACAGTAGCCTTCGCAGCAGGCCATTCGGCGCAGCCGGTGTTCTTTCGCCGGAAAACGCGGCCCAACGTGCCACTCACGTAGATCGGGCAAGAGCACTTCTTGAAACTACGTCGCGATTCGTCCGCTTCGTAAGTCATTTCATGAAGGGCACGGCCACCAAAACAATGGCTGCCGTGCCTTCGGTACAGATTCAGGACCATGTGTTGTCGCCCCGATCCTACCACGGGCATTACTCAAAATTACTCAAGAAACAGGGGGTCTGAACGCTAAGTGATTGGCAAGTCTATGGTGGCCGAGGTGGGGGTCGAACCCACACGAAGAGTGAACTTCGCCAGATTTTGAGTCTGGTGCGTCTGCCAGTTCCGCCACTCGGCCACTACTGGCTCGAATGCTAGTTTAGCATTCAGCGTGGTTACGCCGTCCGCCGTGCTTATATAGATTGATGTCTTTCCTCGATCTGCTGCTTGGGAAGCCGCTAGCAACCTCGGCGGAAGACGGCGAACGTATTGGCCCGGCCGCGGGCATCCCCATCTTCGGCCTTGACGCGCTGAGCTCTGCAGCGTACGGTCCCGAAGCTGCCCTCACGCTTCTGATCCCGCTTGGCGCCCTGGGCATCGCGTATATCGTTCCCATCAGCAGCGCCATCATTCTGCTGCTGACCATCGTCTACTTTTCTTATCGCCAAACCATCGACACCTACCCCGGTGGCGGCGGATCGTACACGGTCGCACGCGAGAACATCGGCGAAGGCGCCGGTTTATTGGCCGCGGCCGCTCTGCTGATCGATTACGTGCTGACGGCGGCGGTTGGAATCTCGGCGGGAGTGGGCGCGCTGGTGTCGGCGGTTCCTTCGCTACTGCCGCATACGCTCGCAATGTGTCTCGGAATTCTCGTGCTGATCACCCTCGTCAATCTACGCGGTGTTCGGGAAACCGGCGGGATCTTCATGATTCCGACGTACCTGTTTGTGGGAACCCTGCTGATCACGATTGTGATTGGCTTGTTCAGAGCGCTCGCGGCGCATGGGCATCCCATGCCGGTGGTCGCTCCTCCTCAGGTGCCACCGGCCACCGCGATGGTGGGCGCGTGGTTGCTGCTGAAAGCGTTCGCCAGCGGTTGCACCGCTCTCACGGGCGTGGAAGCGGTCAGCAACGGTGTTCGGGCCTTTCGCGAGCCTACTTCCAAGAACGCAAAAACGACACTCACCATCATTATCGGGCTCTTGATTATGCTGCTGGCCGGCATCGCCTGGCTGGTGAAGGTATATCAGATCGCCGCAACCGATCCCGGCGCCATGGGTTACCAGAGCTTGCTTTCTATGCTGATCGCGGCAGTCACAGGACGAGGCGTGTTTTACTACATCACGATCGGCTCCATCTTGCTGGTCCTCTCGCTTTCCGCCAACACGGCATTCGCGGATTTGCCGCGCCTGTGCCGCATCATCGCGCTGGATGGCTACCTGCCCAAGTCGCTTGCCAACCGTGGGCGCCGCTTGGTGCATTCCGAGGGGATTTACGGTTTGGCCCTGCTGACCGGCCTGCTTATCACTGTGTTTGGCGGCGTCACGGATCGATTAATTCCGTTGTATGCCGTGGGAGCGTTCCTCGCTTTCACGCTCTCGCAATTGGGCATGGTGTTTCATTGGAAACGGGTGCGCGGCCCACACTCCGGGCGGTTCATGTTTGTCAACGGACTGGGCGCGTTCGTCACGGGGATCACGGTCCTGGTGGTGCTCGTCGCGAAGTTTGTCGATGGCGCGTGGATCACCGTCCTGTTGATCCCCCTACTCCTGGCGCTTATGTATGGGGTCCATCGGCACTATGAGAGGGTGAGCGAGGAAGTCGCGGATTCCTCACCGCTCGACCTCAGCCACTTTCAACCCGCGCTGGTGGTGGTCCCGGTGGAACGTTGGAGCAAGATCGCGAAGAAGGCAATCACTTTCGCGTTGTCCATTTCGCCGGAGGTTATCGGTCTGCACGTGAACTGCGAATGGACCGAACAGCTCAAGAAAGAGTGGCAGGATTACGTGGAGAAGCCCGTTCAGGAGCTCGGGTTGGCCGCGCCCCGGCTGGTGATTATAGAAAACCCCTTTCGCTACGTGAGCAGTCCGATTGTGGACTATGTGCTGGACTTTCAGAAGAAGAATCCGGACCGCGAACTGGCCGTGTTGATTCCCGAGATGGTCGAGCGGCATTGGTATTATGCTTTCCTTCACAACCAGCGCGGGACCGTCCTGAAGACGCTGTTGTATATCAAAGGTGATCAGCGCATCGCCGTGGTGAATGTGCCATGGTATATCGAGTAGAGATGGAGGTGAGCCGATGAATCAACGAAATTCTATCGCGGCGCTTGTAACCGCCCTGGCCAGCGCTGGCCTGCTGTTGGCGCAAAGTGAAAGCCACGCGCCGCACGGCAAGGTGGAGCGCATCAAGGTCCACGGAAAGGCGCTGGAAGGAAATCTGGAAGGCGATTCTCCGGATCGCGACGTTTCCATTTATCTGCCGCCGAGCTATGCCACTGAACGAAACCGCCGCTACCCGGTGATCTATTTGTTGCATGGCTACACCGACAGTGACGATCTGTGGTTCGGAGCGAAGCAACACTTCATCAATGTTCCGGCGGTGACCGATAAGGCGCTGGCCAGCGGCGCCCGCGAAATGATCATTGTCATGCCAAACGCGTTCACGGTGTACGCAGGCAGCATGTATTCGAGCTCGGCAACCACGGGCGACTGGGAAGCGTTCGTCGCACGCGACCTGGTCTCCTACATCGACGGCCACTATCGCACCATCCCGGAGGCAACGAGCCGCGGTCTGGCCGGGCACTCCATGGGCGGTTACGGGACCGTTCGCATCGGAATGAAAAACCCCGAGGTGTTTTCGAGCCTCTACATTCTAAGCCCGTGCTGCATGTCGGCGACCATCAATCCTCGTCCATCGCCGAAGGCGGAGGCAATCCATAGCGCGGCGGATTTGGCGACTGCCGATTTCGGAACCAAGGCTCAGATCGCCTCGGCCGCTGCGTGGTCGCCCAATCCGAAAAACCCGCCGCTCTTTTTCGACCTTCCGTACAAGAATGGCGAGCTGCAGCCGGCAGTCGTCGCCAAATGGGCTGCCAACGCGCCGCTGGCGATGATCGATGAATACATCTTGAATCTGAGAAAGATGCACGCGATCGCCATGGATGCGGGCGACAAAGATGAGCCTATTGCAAGCACGGTGCGGACGCTCGATCAGATTCTGACTTCTTACGACATCCCGCACTCGTTCGAAATCTATCCCGGCAATCACGTCAGCGGAATCGCCGATCGCATGGAGACCAAAACGCTTCCGTTCTTTTCGAAGAATTTGTCATTCGATCGTGGCACACGCTGAGTTATCCTGAGTCCATGCAACTGGGCATGATCGGTTTGGGACGAATGGGCGCGAACATGGTGCGCCGGCTGATAAAAGCTGGACATGAGTGCGTCGTCTATGACAGAACGCCTGCTACCGTCGCGGACCTGGGAAAGGACGGCGCGGTTGGATCGAATTCGCTCGATGAATTCATCAATAAGCTGAAGCCTCCACGCGCGGTGTGGCTCATGGTTCCCGCCGCGGTGGTCGATCAGACGCTCGAACAACTGGCTTCGCGTATGCAGAAGGGCGACATCATTATTGATGGCGGCAATTCATACTACATCGACGACATTCGACGCGCTAAGGATTTGTTCCCGCGCGGCATACACTACGCCGATGTTGGCACCAGCGGCGGCGTGTGGGGATTGGAACGAGGCTACTGTCTGATGATCGGCGGCGAGCCTGACATCGTGAAGCACCTGGATCCCATCTTCAAAACGCTAGCGCCAGGGCGGGGAAACATCGACCGCACTCCCGGCCGCGAAAAAGTGGGCGGCACCGCGGAAGACGGCTACCTACATTGCGGGCCAGTGGGCGGCGGGCACTTCGTCAAAATGGTTCACAACGGAATCGAGTACGGCATCATGGCCGCATACGCCGAGGGCCTGAACGTTTTGCATCACGCCAACGTGGGCAAGACGAAACGCGAAGAGGATGCCGAGACCACGCCGCTTCGCAATCCGGAACACTACCAGTACGATTTCAATCTGGCCGACGTCGCCGAAGTTTGGCGTCGCGGAAGCGTGGTGGCCTCTTGGCTACTGGATCTCACGGCGATTTCGTTGCTCGATCAAGCCTCGTTCGACAAATTCTCCGGCCGCGTATCGGATTCGGGTGAAGGCCGCTGGACTATTAACGCCGCCATTGATGAGTCGACGCCCGTTCCTGTTTTGAGCGCTGCGCTATTTCAGCGCTTCGACTCGCGCGGTGAAAGCGATTTCGCGAATAAGCTGCTCTCGGCGATGCGTTTCCAATTCGGCGGCCACATCGAGCGCAAGGCAGGCGAGTAAGGCCGCGACTTAGGCCGCGCCCTTTTCGTTCAGTTGCCGGACCAGCTCGCGCCCTTTCGCGGTCGGAGTGTAGCAACGTTGCGGCCCGAACGCGGTGGAAACGCCCGCCGCGGACAAGAGCCCGTTATCCACTAACTGTTCCAGTTGAGCATTACAATCTCCGTTAAAACCGGCGCTGGCGCGCCCCGCGGTACATACCGTCTTCAACGTGGAAATCGTTTCTGGTTTCATAGATGGTCCCGAAGACAATTCTAACATTTCTGCTATGTGGCGAGCCGCGACAGCGCCTCTCGAATCGCAGTCTGAGCCCGGCGCATTTCTTCCTCATCAGGATGCGCTTGCCGCGGCCAGAAGAATCCGCGCAGACCGTCCTTCTTGCGCCGGGGCACCATGTGGACATGCAGATGCGGAACGCTCTGGCTCACGCGATTGTTGATCGCAACAAACGAGCCTTCGGCGTGCATGCCTTCCTCGACGGCGCGCGCGAGCAACTGCACGTTTGCGAAGAACGGACCCACCAGATCGGGCGGCAAATCCGCCAGCGTTTCATAATGGGCCTTGGGAATGAGCAGCGTGTGACCGATGAATAGCGGCCGGTAATCTAAGAACGCTATCGAGAGGTCGTCTTCAAACACGACGTAGTTGGCATGCAACGCGATTTCGCAAAACCGGCAGTTCGAACTGGCGGCCATCAGTTTTCGATCGGGCCTTCGCCGCCGCTTAAAGCGCTGATAATCTGCTCGCGCCGATCGGCCGCGGCTTTCAGTGCCGACTGCATGGAGTACAAGTACACCAGCACGCCCACCAGCATGCCGAAGATGAGCACGCCAAAAAACGCCCACTCCGTTTGGAAGGCGTAGCGCGCCAAATAGGCCAGCGCCACCGGCGCGAGCGTCACGGGAAACGCCAGCATCAGCATTGCTTGCGCGCGGCTGCTCGCCACCGTCTTCATGGCCTTCGTCGGATTCACTGCGCGTGGATTGTAGAGTGAGCTCAAGTTTCCAACGGCCAGAATGAACAGAGTAATGACGCAGGTGACGGCAAATGCTTCCAGAATCTGAAGTCCGCTGAGAGGCAGCCTCATCAGAGCGCACACCAGCGCGACGGCCATGATCTCCATCAAGACGAGAAACGCCGCAGCCAGATTCTTGCCGGCGAGCACCGTGGACATTTTCACGGGAACTAGAAAATAGACCTGGGCGGCGCTGCGATCGAATCCGAAGCAGTTCCAAAACAGCGCATCACTCAACAACAGGAGCGCGTAGACGCTGACCAACGTCAGGTAGTTGTCGGTGAGAAAGGAGTGTGGCGCGCTCGCGCGGCCGAATGCGATAGGAGCCCAGATCAGCAGCCCGAAGGAGAAGCCCATCAGGAAGACGAGACGGAATCTTGGTGCGCGGCTCAGGAATCGCAATTCCTTTTCGATCAGGGCTCCGAGCGGATCCGGGAACAGCATGTTGGGCAATTGATACCACCACTCCAGGCGGCTAACACGGCGCATTGCGGAGGAGCCGCGAGCCGAAGCCTCAGCCGCGTCGAAGCGCAGGCCGCGCTCAAATTGTGAACGTCCGAAGACGTAGGCTGCCAGCGTCCAACTCAGCAGCACCCCGGCATTGAGCCAGGAAAACTGGCCGAGCGCCAGGTGCGCTGTCGCGGTCCAAGGCAACAGCGCGGATGGTTCGCCGCCGAAAAAGTGTCGAATGCGGGCCTGGGAGCCGCGAAACAAAATCAACTGCGGGAGAGCCGCGGCGATCACCACCAGGAAGATCACGATTTCCCGAACGCGCTTGCGAGCCAGCAGCCGGACCAGAAGATCGCGAATACCAGTGGAGAAAAACAGGTTGAACACGACGAACACTGCCAGCCACAATGGCGCCCACAAGGGAACGGCGGGGTTGAAGAGGAGGCCGATGGCGGCGCCGGTCAAGATCAGCATCATCTCGATGGCAGTGGAGATGCGCAGGATCACTTCGATGGTGAAGAGCGCCCGATTCGGGATGGGATAAACCAGCAGCTTGCGAAGGTCGAGCGACGCTCCCATGGATGTAAGCAGGACGGGAATCACTTGCCAATAGAGAAAGCAGATGAGCAACGCGGCCGGCAGAAGCTGGCGGAATGCCGCCACTTCGCTGGCTCTCGAAAGCAGGATTCCAGCGAGAACGGCCATATATGCGAAACCGCAATACCAGATCGCGGTGAGACCGCCACTGAAGAGCAGCCCGCCTACGTTGGAGCGTGGAAGACGATTGCGCGTGCTGCGCCACTGCGCCCACACGATCGCACTGGTTTGGCTCCACATTACTCTTTAGTCTGCTCTTCCGGCAGAGCAGCTTGGCAATGGGCGGCGGGGCCGCTTGGAAACGGCGGAGAGTGGCGTAAAAGGCCGGGTTCTGAAGTATCAGCTTTCGTGCGTGGCGCTCGATTTGTTCTTTTGAAAAAACGAAGCCAAGGTCGGAGGGGTTCCAGGGAAGTCCCTTGTGCTGATGGCGCAGGTAGAGTTCGGCGGCTTCGGTAAGCTGGCGACGTTCCGAGTGGCGGCGTTCTTCCTGAATATCGCGGAGCTGATCGACTGCTTTTTGGAACTGGCCCGAGAGGCGCGAGCCGTGCAGTCCGAGCGTGGCGAGCTGCTGGATTAGGGTTTGGGGGCTGGGTGCATCAGAAATCAGCCCGGCGGAAAGCAGCTCGGCTTCGAGGAATGGGATGCGGTTGAGGCGCCAGGCGGTGTTGGCGATTTCGTGGACGAGTTGAGTCTCTGTGACGGTGGCGGGGGCGTACTCATCGAGAAATTGCTGGATGTGGTGCTGGTAGGCGTCGGGGTCCTCGGTGGGCAGGACGGCGGTTCGGGCGGTGAGACCGTGGCGCAACGCATTGAGCGACGAACGTTGCTTGCCGGGCTCGGTGCGAGGGCCGGTGGAGAGCTTCGCATTCGCGCGGTTCGCGCGAGTGCGTGGCTCCGGGATTAGGGGTTGGGGGGTTGGGGTTGGCGTCGCGCTCGCGCGGTTGGTGGCGGCACGCCGGGCTAGCCAATTTTCAATGGGATCCGTTGTTGCCGGTGTTGTTTGAGTTTGGGCTGCTGTTGCCATTTGTTCACCTCGGACTAACGGAATAGCACGGGCAAGGACGCATCCGACCGGCAGGTGGACATAGTTGGTTGAAGGGGAGATAGATAGCGAGGGCCGAGGTCTGTGATTGTTTATGGATTTCGCAAAGAGTATTGAACATCAACCTGAAGGCGAGCGTAGCTTTCGGACTGCTGGCAGCGTAGCGAGAAGTATACTAGTCGAATCGGAGGAACGATGAGCACCGTAAATACCCCCTCTCCCATCCATCCTGAGCTCCTTGGACAGACCGTTGTAGTGATTGGCGGCAGCTCTGGCATCGGATTCGAAACGGCACGTCGTGCACGTGCAGAAGGGGCCAAGGTGATCCTCACGGGCCGGAATGCCGTGCGCCTTCAGCACGCTGCCAGCGAGGTTGATGCCCTGAGTACCGCGGCCTTCGATGCCACGGATCCAGTTGCTGTCGACCGGTTCTTCGGTGACCTCCCGGCAATCGACCACGTGATGGTAACAGCCGGCCGGCCTTACTACGGACGCCTCGCCGATATGGACTTCGCGAAGATTCGGGATCTTTTTGGCGAACACCTCTTGCAGGCACTTTACGTCGCGCGCGCCGCGACCAAGAAAGTGCGACCGGGAGGAACACTGATCTTCATGGGCGGCACTGGTGGCCGACGTCCAGCGATCGGCATGAGCATCACTGGCGCAGTCACCGCTGCGCTCCCGGCCCTCACCGCGAACCTGGCGCTTGAAATCGCGCCGGTGCGAGTGAACCTCATCGCCGCGGGATTCGTGGACACGCCTTTGTCGGCGGAACTGCTGGGTGATCAGCTCGAAAAACGCCGCAACCAGCTTCGCACCACGCTGCCCATCGGACGCGTGGTGGGGCCGGAGGACGTGGCCGCGCTCGCGGTACACATTATGATCAACACAGCCCTTACAGGCGCAACCTTTGACATCGACGGCGGACAGCAGTTCGTCGCAGCGTAGCTAAAGACGATCCCAACCACCTCGTCTTCACCATTCCAACACTTGGGGAGGAGCATCCGGCCACGGGTCGCCGGTCACATTCCTGTTGCTTTCCAAAAGGTATTGTGGCATAGTCATGTTGGAATCCAAGAGGTGCTTCCCCAATGCCCGAAAAAGCCGACGTCCTGCAGGGAACCCTAGCCCTGATGGTCCTCAAGACCCTTGATCTGCTGGGGCCGCTCCACGGCTATGGCATCGCGCGCCGCATCGAGCAGATCAGCGGCGACCTTCTGGCCGTCAACCAGGGCACCTTGTATCCTCTGCTGCTCAAGCTGGAGCAGGAAGGCGCGATCGCCTCCGACTGGGGCGCCTCGGAGAACAATCGCCGCGCACGCTTTTACCGCCTCACGAGGGCCGGCCGCAAGCAATTGCAAACCGAAACCCGTGACTGGGAGCAAACGGCCGCCATCATTGCACGATTCTTCGCTGTCAAAGGGCAGGATCTGTCGTGAAATCCCTGCACCGCTTTTTCGCACGGCTCTCGAACCTCGCAGCCGGCAGCCGCGCTGATCAGCGCTGGCGCGAAGAGATGGAGGAACATCTCGCGCAGCAAACGGCGGACAATCTCCGCGCCGGCATGTCTTCTGCCGAAGCGCATCGGCAGGCCGTGCTCAAGTTCGGCGCGGTGGAGTCGATCCGCGAGGAGTACCACACCGAACTAAGCCTGCCGTTCATCGAGACTCAAATGCAGGATCTGCGATACGCGCTTCGCCAGCTTGCGGCTGCTCCCGGTTTCGCGTCCATTGCGATCCTCACGATCGCCTTGGGCATTGGCGCCACGACTGCCATCTACAGTGTTATCGATGCCACGCTGCTGCATCCGTTGCCCTATCCCCAGCCCGAACAACTGGTCCGTATCGAGGACGATCTTCCCGGCCCTGGCGTTGGCGCGCGCGACGTTGGTTTGTCGGTGCCCGAATGGAAGGACTTTCAGCGTTCCGGAATTTTCCAATACGTGTCGCCGGAGCGCAGCGGGTCTGTCAATCTCACGGGCGCGTCTCAACCCGCTCGCATCCAGTTTAAGTCTGTCTCGCCGAATTATTTTGCGCTGCTCGACGTGAAGCCCGAGTTAGGCCGCGTGTTCCATCCCGACGATCCAACACCTGGCTTTAACCTTGAAGTGGTTATCAGCGACGGACTCTGGAAGCGGGACTTCGGCGCCGACCCGCATATCCTCGGCAGAAATTTGCGGCTCGACAATGACGTTTACTTTGTGGTCGGCGTGATGCCGCCCGATTTTCACGATCAGGGCCGCACCACCGAAATAAGGAACACCGAAATATGGGCTGCATCCGGTTTTTCCCGTCTGCCGTTGCCGCCTCCGGCGCGCAGTTCACACATATTTAAGACAGCCGTCGCACGCATCAAACCCGGACTCACGCTGGCGGCCGCACAGAGCCGGCTGGATGCACTCGTTGGCTCTTTGCAAAAACAATTTCCCGCGGATTATCCGCCCGAAAGCGCATGGAGCGTCCATCTGGTTCCGCTAGGCGAAACGGTGGTTGGCAATGTGCGACAGCCGCTGCTGCTGATGCTGGGCGCGGTGGGATTGGTTCTGCTCATCGGATGCGTGAACGTCGCGAATCTTCTGCTTGCGCGCGCTACCGCGAGAGGACGCGAAATGGCCATTCGCCAGGCGCTGGGCGGGGCAAGAATGCGGCTCATCCGCCAGCTGCTCACCGAGAGCCTGCTCCTTTCGCTGCTCGGCGGAATCGCAGGTCTGGCGATTCTCTTTTTCACCCGAAAACTCCTGCTGCAAATGATTCCCGCGACGCTGCCCCGGCTCAACGACATTTCGATTCACTGGACCGTTTTGCTCTTCGCGCTCGGTGTCTCTGTCCTGGCCGGAGCCTTCTTCGGTCTCGCTCCGGCATTGCAGGCCGCTAGAGTCGATCCAAGCCACGTACTCCAGCAGGAAGGCCGCGGCTCGAAAGGGTCGAAAAACCAGACGTTGACGCTCAGGGTGTTGGTAGTCACCGAGTTTGCGCTGTCACTTGTGCTCCTGATTGCGGCGGGCCTCCTGTTGCGCAGTTTCTGGGATCTGTTCAACGTGCGCCTCGGCTTCGATCCCGAGAATGTCATGGCCGTAAGCCTGTGGCTCCCTGTGCCCAACGATCCAACCGCCGATATCTATGGGACCCCTGCTCAGGAGGCGCGATTCATTCGCGAAATACTGCGCCGCGGCCGATCGCTTCCGGGAGTAAAAGAAATCGCGGTCGGTAGTGCGGCGTCGATTCCGCTGAATCACGACAAGAATCCATTCGAGCTTGTCCTTGAAGGAAGCAGCACGCGCAGCAACCTGCCCCACCAGGTGGAGGGATCGAGCGTGACGCCGGAGTATTTTCACCTGCTGGGAATTCCCCTGCTCCGGGGCCGTTTATTCACTGAATTCGACATAGAGACTGCACCCAGGGTTGCCCTCGTCAACGAGGCATTTGCGCGCACATGGTGGCCGGACGAAGACGCCCTTGGCAAGCGCATTAAGCTGGGCCAGCTGGGCCGCGCTGCCACCTCATGGACTACGGTGGTCGGCGTTGTCACCGATGCCCGCACCGAGTCGCTGGAGGATGCGAACATTCCAAAAATCTATCTAAGCTCCTGGCAGAGAACCGATAAGCAGCTGGCCATCTTCCTGCGCGGGCGCCTGGATCCCGCCAAGCTTCCGGAGCAGGCCCGCGATATGGTTCAATCCCTCGACCCCGAGCTTCCCGTCTTCGGCGAGACAAGGCTCCCGGATGTTGTATCCGGTTCTCTCGCGCAACGCCGGTTCTCCATGGAAACGGTGCTGCTCTTCGCCCTCACGGCGTTGTTGCTCGCGGGCATCGGCGTTTATGGAACAATTTCGTATATTGTCAGCGGACGGACACGCGACATCGGGATCCGCATCGCACTTGGCGCACAGAGGAAGACCATCCTACACATGGTTCTGAGCCAGGGACTGGCACTCGCCCTGGCTGGCGCCGCCGTGGGGCTGGTCGGCGCATTGATTGTGTCGCACCTGATGGCGGGATTGCTCTACGGCGTCTCGCCCAGCGATCCTCTCACCTTTATCAGCCTCACTCTCGTCCTCGTCATTGTGGCGCTTGCGGCCTGCTATATCCCGGCGCGCCGCGCGATGCGGGTGGACCCCATCGTTGCTTTGCGGGAGGCATGACGCAAGCAAACGCACCGGAAACGTTAAGTTACATGTCTGAAAGCGCCGTGATAGTTGAGAGCTTCTTCTCTCGGTTCGCGAGAGGGGCTGGCGGCTTCTTCTCAGGTACTTTGTCAGTGTCCGCGTTTCCCGGTGTGGTGTCGGCTTGACCCGGTTCGATCTCAGGATCTTCATCGAGAGATTCAAGAATCCGCTTCCCAAGTTCCTGGAAATAATGTTTTGTGGAATTAGGCATGGTTCTTCCCTCAGCGTTTTTCGTCGCACGCAACCTCATTGGCGTGACTGCGAAGGGAAATGTGTCTGGAATTTGCGATGTCAACTGGCCTTGGTCCAAGCCTTCACTGCCGAGGTGATTTTCATGGTGCGGAGTTGCCTCATCGGTTGGCGGTTCCACATTCACCACACGAGGGGCGTCTGGATCCATCTGACTCTCCGAACCATCCAAGTAAATCGACGTGAATCGGCCTGCGGCGATTCGGCGAACCTCGAAGAAAGAAAAAAGACCCGCCCAGATCACGATCAAGCTGCCGACCAGAAAAATCGAAGTCTGCAAAAGCGATAGGTCTGCTATGAGGCTGTAGAGCACGATGCATGTGACGACGACCGCGGTCGCGGTGCCAAACGCAAAGAGCACACGGCTGGTTTTTCTGTTCACAGCAACACCTCTGCTTAGAAGATGCTTGCAATTAAGCGGCGATGCCCCCCGGTAACCGTAGAGCTTGGTGCTGTCACGGTGAGAGCCGGCGGCGCGTGATTTATATATCATAGATTCTGCTTCGCGATTTGGAGTCGCAGAAAGAATCGACATGAAACTGCAGTTCCCGTTTTCAAAGTTCGTCTCGCTGATGTTGGCGACGATTGCGGCCCTGTCCGCTCAGGATCTGACGATCACCAATGCTCGTATTGTGGCGGCCAATGGCGCCGTGATCGAGCGAGGCTCCATCGTAGTGCGGGCGGGAAAAATCGCGTCTGTGGCGTCGGGTGAGCCTGCGGCCGCGAGTGGCCGGGAAACCAATATTAAAACCATCGATGCCAGAGGCATGACGGCCATGCCCGGTTTTATCGATGCACACAAGCACATCAATACCGGCGCCGATGAAAAGGCGCAAATGCAAGCGCTGCTCGAAGCCGGTTACACCACCATCTTGTCGGGAGGCGGCCCGGCGGAAGGGAACATAACGCTTCGGGATCACATTGAGAAGGGCCTTATCAATGGACCGCGTATTATTCCTTCCGGGTCGTTGCGATTGAACAATAACACTCCGGAAACCGCTCGCGCCGAGATACGGAAGATGGCCGGTATGGGAATCAAGTTTACCGGCGAGATCGCCCTCACTCCCGAACCGGGGCCCACCGAAAAAGAAATGGAAGTTCTCAGGGCCGTCGTCGACGAGGCGAAGAAAGTTGGCATCCTAGTTCAGGTCCATGCGGTGAGTTCACCAGCGATGGTGGCCGCCGTCCAAGCCGGCGTGCCGCTGCTGGTTCATCTTCCCAACAAAGATTGGGTGAGCCGTGAGGACGCGAAGAAGGTGGCTGACGCGGGAGTGAAGGTACTGGCGACGATCGGGTTTGGCGCGCCCGTGTTCGGCGTGTTTGCGGATGACAACAAACCGCGCTTCCGCAACGGAAAGGCGTGGCCCGAATCGATCGACGGAGGAGTCCGTCTGGGCGAAGAGGCTGGATATATGCCGGTGAATGCGCGTACCGTCTGGGATGCAGGCGTGATCCTCGGCTACTGCACTGACACTACGTATGAACCCAAGGCTGGCCTCGAACATGAGCTGAAAAGCTTTAATCTGATGTTCTCCATGCGGGACATGATTAAGCTGATGGGGCCGAATACGGCGTCCTACATTCAGATGGGTGACCAACTGGGAACGCTGGAGCCAGGCAAGCTCGCCGACCTGATTCTTCTGGACGGCGATCCATTGGAAGGCTATTGGAATTGGCTCAAAACCAAAGTGGTGGTTAAGGGTGGCGTGGTTGTCGTGGATAAACGCTAGCCATGCCGGATTCGCACGTGCGATGAAGGGATGTCGCTTCCGGGGATGGACGTCCGGCAGAGTGCCTAAACGCGGCCTCCGCACAAACGCGTTTGGTGTCATGCCTGACGGCGTTTCGTACAGGCGGAGAAGGGTAGCACCGAGATCTACATTTCAAAGAACCAAACTTCCGGCGCGCGTTGACTGGCGCAAATCCACGAGTTGGCCGTTATACGTCCAAGTGCTGACGCCGATGAAACGTTACAAGACGATAGATGCATTATCGTCGAGCAAAACTTTAATGGAGACCCTCGATTCCGAGTACTGCCTGATCCAGGAGCAATCCGGGACGAAACACATTTTCGCGCGCTGTCCCTCAACATTTCCGCCATTCGTACGTCAATCTTGGTATCAACACCCCGCGGAGCACAGGACGCCGCATTTAAAGGAGATTGTTTATGGCGAAACGAACATACGAAAAAGCGATTGCTCTTGCAGTGTTTTTCACGGCCTGTAGCCTGGCTTCAGTCTGTCTACTAGCCGCCCCTCAGGATCAAGCTAGTCGGCAAAACGATTTCTCTCATGTGGTTCAGATAAAGAAGACCTACGCCCGAGCTGGGGACATGATCACGATCGACGAAGTCCGGGGCCCTTCCAAAGAGCGAGTTGTCGGTAATACCTACGAGGTGAGCGGTACGTACAAACTCGCTTCCCGAGAAAAGGCGATGCTTGGTGCTTTTGTCACGATTTCATCGCAGGATCGGGATATTCATCCCGAGTCATCACCGGACCAGAAAATCATTGTTACCCAAGGGCAAGGCAATTTCACGCTGCGATTACACATTTGGCAGGCTGGAGCTCCTCACGTGAGCTTCTATCCCTCCGAAGGCGGAGCCTCGTTCGGCGGGGTCTACTTCTGAAGTCCAAGATGCCTCGGCGCAAGGATGCGCCTTTGACGCTTCCTGACGGATCGTTGGGACTACCGCGGAGTTGCTGATGCACGGCCGTCTGATCAGCTTCCGATAATCCGACGCTATGTCTGCTTGGAGTCCACTTGGACGTATAGTCGGCTATGGTGAGATTTGGAACGTTAAGTCGGCCAGTGTCCGGGAATCAAGGCAACGGTTGAAGGAGGCCGACGAGGGCGTCGGCCGCGGACCAGGGGGTCCGCCCTACAGCCAGTCCAGAGTTTCGGCTGGATGGCCGCCCACCACGCGGACAAAGACATCTTCAAGCGTCTCCGATCCGGTTCGTAGCTCGGCCATGGTTCCCAACTTCACCAGCTTGCCGTCGTGAATGATTGCCACGCGGTCGCACAATCGCTCCACTACTTCCAGCACGTGAGATGTCAGGAACATGGTGGCGCCGCGCCGCACTTGATCGAGCAGGATGTCCTTCATGAGCCTCGCACCCACGGCATCCACGCCTTCGAAAGGCTCGTCGAGGAGGAACAACTCCGGCCGGTGGATCAACGCGGCGGCCATCGCCACGCGCTTGCGCATCCCTTTGGAGTAATCGCCGATCAGCTTGCCTGGCTCGCCGTCGAGCTCGAACAACGCCAGAAGCTCGCGCGAGCGTTCGCGCGCCACGGGACGCGTTAATCCGTACAGCCGCCCGACGAACTCAGTGAATTCCAGGCCGGTGAGATGATCGAACAGCAGGGATTCGTCGGGAACCAGTCCGATCTTGCCCTTGACCTCCAAGGCGTGTTCGGGCATAGAGAGCCCCAGCAGCTCGATGCTGCCGGAAGTGGGCGGCGCCAGGCCCATCAGCATGCGGATGGTCGTGGTTTTGCCCGCGCCATTGGGGCCCAGGAAACCGAAAAAGCAACCGCGCGGGACTTCCAGATCGAGCCCATCCACGGCCGCTTTATTTCCGTATACTTTGCGTAGGTTGTGGATAGCAATGGCGGGGCTGGATTCCATCTGTTCCATGGTACAAAAGCGAGTGTTGCTGGCGTTTCAGCGAAAGGCCTTGAGGGCGCTCAGCACGCGCAAAGCAAAGTCGAGGGTAAACGGGAAAGGACCTCCGTCCATGGCGCCTTCGAATCGGGTGATAAAGCGCTGGATGATCGGTTCGCGATTTGCAGAGAAATCGATCTCCGCGATGGAGCCATCCCCATCCGTTAGCGAGACCACGCGTTGGTCCGGCTGATCGTATCCGCAGTGGATGGCTGAGATCGCCGCGTTGGGGACGGCATAGTCGCGGATCGCGAAAAGATGCGAGCCAAGATTCTCCAGGGCTGGAATTCGAAGCCGGTCCGGCGCGCTGGTCATAAATCGACCGCGGAATTGCAAACCGGCGCCGCCCCTGTATCGCGCACGCCAGGATTCAACAGCGTCCAGAAGGCAATATTCATAGTGAACGCCGACCAGGGCGCCCCTAGCCCTTGCCTGCTCAAGAATAGGCTGAGTGCTGGATGCCGTCCAAATCCAAGGCTTTTCAGCAATGACGTGCATTCCGTTGTTGACCGCCGCCGCCGCCAATAGAAGCGTGTTTGGGCTGGGGGGCACACAGATCCAGGCAGTCTTCGCTGCTGTCCTGGCCAATGCCGAGCTCATGCGTGCTTGATAGTCGGAATCGCTCTCCTGTTCCAGGCGCCGCGTTCGCTCGACAATCGTAACCTTGGATTGCTCGGAAAGGATGCCATGCATCACACCGGCCCAGCGCCCGTTCCCGAGGATGGCGTACTCAGGATGTGCGGGCATAATCCGCAATTCGTTCGCAAATGAGCTGCGCGGCTTTCACCGAGCCGACTACCTTGCCGGAAAAGATATGGAACTCGCCTGGAGCGGATTCAAGCAATCGCAGCGTGCGACGGTCTCCTTCGGGATCGTCTTCGACTACCCGCATAGTGAACCGCGAGCCAATGTAAACGGCGTCCTTTTGCTCGGGCACCGCAAGACAACAGTCCTGCCGCATCGCTTCAAAATGCGTGAACGCAATCGGGACATAGGATGGTCCGTTCAACACCTCCGCAAACTGCTGCGGCACGTCGGCAGCCGGGTCGGTGGTGGACCAATGATTGGTGTGCTTCGCCGATCCGAAAAGCGAGTACTGAGAATGTCCGTACATGTCGAACGCAGTGAACGGACCGTCGACGACAACCAGACATATCCCTTGCAAATGAGTAGGAGGCCGAATGAGAATCTTCTCGGCAACCTGATATTTGGCGGCTTTGAACAGCAGCCGGCTCGGGCCTAAACCATAGACTGCCCAAATGACGAAGTCGTAGCCGGATCGCATGTCAGGGAGAAATAACGACTGGTGAAACCGAACGTTCCGTGACTTGATGTTTTCTTCGAGGATCCTTCGCAGGATATCCGAGTCGTAAATGTTCTCGTCAACCTGGTAGCACTTCTGGATGTAATCGAAGTTGACCCAGCTGGGGCTGCACGGAATCAACGGCAGGCCGTGTCGCGCCATGACATCTTCGTACACGTCGGGAGGCGTTCGAGAGCCCTCGTGCGGGATTGCATAGTAGTTGGCGCCTTTGGCTACGATCGCCGGTTGAAAATGATGGTGAAACTCGGCGCGAGTTTGAAGGATCTCGTCGATGGTCTCCGCATTGCGCGGGTAGTGATAGCCCGCGTGGATTCTATGCTGATTGATTGCCGAAGCAGCGCGGAGAATTCCCAAAGGGTCAAAAAGATCGACCGAATGTCCTTGTTCGGCCAGGCGCGTTGCCACTGTTGCTCCGTAGATGCCTGCGCCGGCGACTGCGATTTTCGCGCACATGCAGCCGGTTAGTCTACCACCGGGATCAGCGTTCGTCCACGAATCCAATATCGGACTTTGCGCCAGGTGATGGTCCTGCGAGTGAAGCTCAACAACCAAATGACGGATGCGGTCGCGTCCCAGATCGGGATGATCAACAACTTCTTCCAGAGATGTGTTTGATGCAGGCCCCACGCCCCCACGGTCATTGTTATAGCTACCCTCAGCACGGCATAAAGTCCGAAGTAAAGAAGAGCGGTACCCAACGTATGGCGAATTGCGACGGCCACAATTGACCACAGCAACCCCTGCGTAAATATCAATCCCAAATGCCCCCAGGGCCGCATATGACGCATCACGGTCATCCATCGCAGACGCTTCGTAAGAAGGTCTCCCATGGACTGAAAGTCCGCAACAGTTTCTACGGGGCGGGGAAACAGAACAACCTCGAAATGTTGCTCTTCGATCAGGCGCCCCACTAGCAGGTCGTCTCCAGGAGAATTCTCGATTGCCTGGTAGCCCCCGAACCCCTCGATATGACGGCGTGTCGTGACAATTGTCTGCCCGAGTGCAAATTTGACGCCGTCGAGCAGGCGGGCAACCAGAATCCCGGGATAGAAATCAGAGATCATGCCGATGGACTGTAGCCTCTGTGCAAAGGACGTGTCGCGGAGGGAAGTATACATGCAGGTGACGGCGCCGACCTTGGGGTTGCTCAAAGGTGCGACCACAGACCGCAGGTAATCGGGCCGCACACGAACGTCGGCGTCGCTGATCGCAAACGTGTGATATTTGGCTTCCGTGGTCATGCGCACCAACTTGGCCACTTTGTCGTTGGCCGCCTCACGCCCGGAGCCGATCAGGACTCGGATCTGGCGCTCAGGAAAATCGCGAACGATCTTCTCCAAGGTCGGATACGCGGGATCCGAGGTGTCGCCGATGCAAAAGACGATTTCGTACTCCGGATAATCTTGGCGGCAAAAACTGGCGAAGTTTTCGTAGGCATCTGGATCCAACCCTCGCACTGGCTTCAGAATGCTTACCGGAGGCGTAAACCCGATATTCCATAGCCGGCTGGACTGTTGCGCGTCCCGAAAGAACTTCCAAGTGCTGTAGAGGACAAGGACGTAATAGAAGAAGGGGAAGAGGGCCATCCCTAAGACTGCGTACTCAACCAGCTTCAAAGTCATCCAGCTTACATCCTATCCTGAAGCCGAAAGCACCGCTAGATGTAGTATTCACCCGCGCCGACAATCTCTGCTGGGCCGGTGAGGTACACCGAATCATCCCATCGCAATACGAGCGATTCGCCAGCCGGAGTCCGCACCGTGACCGGACTCGTCGACCAGCTTGCGAAGGATCGCCGCCACCGCTGCGCCCGTGGATCCGGTGCCGGAGCTCAGGGTTACTCCAGCGCCGCGCTCGAAAAAGCGAACGTCGATGATTTGTTTACCGGCGGTGCTTTGATCGGCCACGCGGACGAACGATACATTAGTTCGCCGCGGAAAATGTGCATGGCCCTCGATTTCGGCGCCGAGCGCATCCCAATCCGCCGGAAACTCATCGACGAAAACCACGCACTGCGGATTGCCAACATTCACGATCGTCACTTCCCGAGGACCATGCCGCAGCGGGAGCGAAAACCGAATCTCGCTCTCATCGAATTTGGGCGCGCCCATGTCCATTTCGAAGAGGAAACGGCGGCCGTTGCGCTCGATCAAGCGAAGATGCTTCGGGCCTGCGCCGGTGGAGAGCACGAGATCGTCCCCGCCGAATCCGATGCCCGGCCGGAATCGATGAGCAGCGCAGCCGCGCAGCGCGTTCCATTGCCCGACATTTCGGGCTCGCTGCCATCGGCGTTGAACAGGCGGATTGAGTGATTGATGGATTGGTCGCGGATGAGCATCCAGCCGTCGGCGCCAATTCCAGTGTGCCGATCGCAGATCGCGCGCGCAGTGGAGGGCAAATCAACCGGAGGAACTTGCTCGGCCCAGCTCAGCAGGAAGTCGTTTCCGGCTCCGTGCGCCTTGGTAAAAGGGATGCGCATGAGTCACATTAATGTGGATCAGTCTCGCTTATAGATCTCGACCACCGGAGCGCCTTTCACTTTGATCGTTTGTACCAGATGATAGCGGGGGCCGTGCCGGAAGGTCGATTTCTGGATCGCCGTGGCCACCGTGTCACCGGCCATGGCTACGGCCCACTCCTCGTGCAGAAACAAATCCGGACGCGTCGTGGCGGCCATCCACTCCGGCTCATCGCCATCATATAGCGCTTGGCGCAACGGGATTCCCGCCACGCGCAGGATTCCGGTAAGGTCTCCGAAACTGGTGATGATTCCGGCGCCGGAATGATATTTTGGGGCCAGGGCCTGCGCGGCGGCCCGGGTCCAGGCACGGCGCGTGAGGGAGTTGATTTGCGATTCTTTCCAGGTGATCCAGTCGCTGGGCCGAGGGCGGATGAGCCAGGGCGCTGCGGCTGCAATGAGAATCGCCACAGCCAGCCAGGGCCGCAAGCGCTCGCTCAGCACGAGAACCAGACAGCCTCCGGCGATTGCAATCAGCGGAATCGCAGCCAAAGCGTAGCGCGTGTTGTAGTACGAAAACGGCCAAAGCGTCGGAACGTAGATCGGAGTGCCGCCGGAGTGCATGCTCCAGATATAAAACAGGGGCGGCAAAGCAGCCAGGACGACCGGCCAGAACAGGCGCTTCAGATAAACCCCGACTAAGCCCGCGATTGCGATGATTACTGCGGCCGGACCGGCGCACATCTTCATGGCCGTGAAGTAATAGAACGACGCTGCACGCCAATCGTGATCCCCGCGATAGGGCTCCATGTTTTGCGCAAGCGCTCGCCGGTAGATGCTCATAGCCGAATATGGCCCGTTGAAGAATTCCAACGGATTGGAATAGATCCACCAATTGTGCCCCAGCCAATACACCGGAGCAAGAGCCGCAATCGCCGAGAAAACTACCACGGCGTCAAGCTTGTTCGTTCGAGCCGCGAACAGGAAATAAAGAGCGACAAAGGGGATCAGAAACCAGCCCTCATATCGCGCCAGCGACGCGGCAATGCTGGCGAGGCCCGCGCCTATCACGGCAGCGAGCGATTGAGTTTCACGGAAAACGACGTGAAATATAGCAGCGCCATCAGGGCGCCGAGAAAGACCGCCTCCGTCATGGGCGTAGCCTGCAGATAGAGTAGATTCGGATTGAACACCAGCAACCCAAGCGAAGCCAACGCTGCCCATGACGATTGGGCCGCACGTTTGACGGAGGCATACAGGAAGACACCCGCGCAAATGAAGCAGGCCGACGAAGGAATAGCGCCAGCCAATCCGCTGCGCCATAGCTGATTGTTCCGCACGAATGGGAGCATTAACAAATGAGGGAGCGGCAACCAAACGGTGCCGATTTGGTCGTAGCCGGGTCGACGTGAATCGACAATGCGCCGCGCGATGTTAAGATGCGCCTCCGCGTCTCCGTAATACAAAGTCCAGCCGGAATGATTCACGTACGCTGTCGCCAAGCTGGCAATCGCGGCCACAGCGACGAATACCAGCGTGAGCTCGAGCCAGCTTCGCTTCAAGATTGGCGCTTCAAAACTCGGTGAAGTCTCGAAACTCCTTGAACCTCGCGTCGATGTCTTTGCGGGTGAGCGTGCGGAAACGATCCACGCCAAACTTTTCGCAGCAGAAGCTGCCCATGACGGACCCATAGATCACCGCCCGGCTGATTTCCTTGGCGCTCACGTGTCCCGCTTTGAGATCGACGCCCTGCTCGGCCAGGTAACCGATGAAGCCGCCCGCGAAACAGTCGCCCGCGCCGGTGGGATCGAAGACTTCTTCGAGCAGATATGCCGGAACCATGAAGTGCGAATCACCATGAAAGAGAATCGCTCCGTATTCGCCGCGTTTGATAACCAGCGTCTTCGGTCCCATGCTCCATGATCTTGGCCGCCGCTCGCTTCAAATTGTTCTGGCCGGACAGCATGCGGGCCTCGCCATCGTTGATGAGCAGGAAATCCCAATCCTTGATGGTCTTCAGCAAGTCGTCCCGAAAATCCTGGATCCAGTAGTTCATTGTGTCGCCGCCAGCCAGGCGCAGGCCATTCATCTGCTCGCGTACGCTACGCTGCAGGGTCGGGCTGAATGTTGCCGAGCAACAGATAGGGCGATTTCTTGTAGCTTTCGGGCACCTTGGGATTGAAGTCCGCGAAGACGTTCAGGTCGGTGGTCAAGGTAGTGCGGTCGTTCATGTCCGGGGAATAAACGCCCGCCCAGAAAAACGTTTTGCCGCCCTTGACGCGCTCCAAGCCTTCAAGATCGATCCCCCGATCGGCGAGCAGCTTTTCATCTTCTGCGGCGAAGTCGTCGCCCACCACGGCGACAATCTTGGTCTTGGCAAAATAGCTGGACGCCAAGGAAATGTAGGTGGCCGCGCCACCCAACATGCGGTCGACTTTGCCATGCGGAGTTTCAACTCCGTCGTAGGCCACGGAACCAACAACGACAATAGACATAAACTTGATTCTAATATGAGCGGGTCAGTGCAAGTCGATCACGCCCGCGCCGGTGATGTGGAACGACTCGCGCTCTTGCACGAATACTACCGCGCGCAGGTTTTCACGCTTCCATTCATGGGGCAGGCGCAGAGTGGAAACTAGCTGGCCGGCACTGGCGCCCTTCGCGTCAAGTTTCCCGATGACGCCGAAGCTGCGGACCACACGCGGAGTGCCGCACGGTGTGGCCGGCGTTTTCTCCGCGCTGCACGAAGGTTGCCAGGTTGTTCTCAGTGATCGCCAGGTAAACATCGGAATCGCGCAGTTTAGCGGTCTTGGGAGTGGTGAGACGCAGCGAGAGGTCCAGCAGATCGGGATCCTTGCGAGTTCGGCGCGGTTCCCAGGTCAATCTGAGTAGTCTCGGCCTGCGCCGCCGCTGCGATCTCGTGATAGGCGCGATTCATGTCGTTGCCCACGAATTCGGTCAGGCCGTTCACCACCATCTGGGGGGTGTAGATGTTGCTGGCGTGAAAGGCGACTGCGTAATCGTTCTGCCGTGCACGATATTGCGGCGACGAGAACGGATCGGTCCAGCCCAGCTGGTTCCAATAATCGACGTGTTCTTCAATCGCGATCACCTGCGCGCCGGGTACGGGCTGGGTCTGCTCCAGCCGCGCCAGCAAGCGGTCCGCGGCGGGACAGCTGGAGCAACCTTCACTGGTGAATAGTTCGACAATAACGGGAGCCGCCGGACGATCGGCCCCTGGCGCGAGCTGTACGAACAACGCGCAGACAAACAGGCTCGAAAAACGCATGATCTTTAGCATAATACTCAATCAGACGCGCTGGCGGGCCAGGGAAAAACCAACGTACTGCACCTCTTCTTCAAGCTCCAGGCCAAATCTGGAGCGCACCCGCGACTTCAGTTCGTCGATCAGCGCGCACAATTCGCGGGCCGTGCCGGTGCCCTCGTTATAGATCAAGTTGGCATGATAATCCGCCACGCGGACGCCTCCGCTGTGCATGCCTTTCGCCCCTACCTGCTCCAAGAAATAGGCAGAGGGGGCTTTGCCCTCGCGAACGACACGCTCCGGAATCTGTCGCCGTACATTTTCGGACAATTCGGCGAGAATCAGATTCTTGAAGATGCTTCCCGCGCACTTCATGTCCGCTGGATATTTCGCCAGGCGAATCTTGAAGATCTCATCGGCTGTCTCGCGAAGCTCGCCGGTTGGCGCCGGTGTCATGCGCAATTCGACGCTCAATATGATCCAGTCCTTCCGCTCTTTGAAGACGCTTTCGCGATAACGGAATTGGCACTCCGGAGCCGTCAGATCGCGAATTATTTCGCCATCCAAGAACCGGACTCGCTGCACCCGCTCATCGATCGAATGCCCATAGGCCCCGGCGTTGCCGTAGATGGCTGCGCCCACCGAGCCGGGAATACCAGTCATCGTTTCGAGGCCCCGCAGCCCGTGCTCGATGGAATAATCCACCAGCGCCTGCAGCTCCGCTCCAGCTCCGGCCCGTACGGTCTCTCCGACGCTAGAAATCTCACGGCCCGTGAACCGCAACACGATGCCGTCGAAACCTTCATCTGACACGATCAGATTGGTGCCCGCGCCGATGATGCTGTAGTTCGCCCCCCTCGACTGCGCGATCCGCAATGCGTCGGAGAACGCCGTCTCGGAAGAGGCCTCCACGTACAGGTCCGCCGGGCCCGCCGATCCCAAACCGCGTACGATCCCTTAACAACACTCCCTCCGACACGGCTACATTAGGAATGCTGGCGAGCTGATCGATAATCTCTTTCCGAACGGTCATCTGGTCAAATTATAGAGGAGTATTTCGTGCGAACTACCTTTGCTGGTTTTCCTGAAGAGACGATTCGGTTCTTTCGCAGTCTGAAGCGCAACAATCGCCGGGAGTGGTTTCAGCCGCGCAAGCACCTTTTCGAACAGCATGTGAAGACGCCGATGCTGGAGCTGGTCGAGCGCGATCAACGGGGAGGTCGCCAAGTTCGCGCCAGAGTATGTAACCGAGCCGAAGAAAGCCATCTTTCGCATTTACCGCGACACGCGTTTCAGCGCCGACAAAACACCGTACAAGACGCATATCGCAGCGTCTTTCTCGCGCCGCGGCAGTGAACGGCTGGGCACCGGCGGCTTCTACTTCAGCGTCTCCCACGACGTGATCGAGATCGCTGCCGGCCTTTGGCATCCCGATCGCGAAGTGATGCTGCTGGTGCGCAACCACATCGCGGAATCGCACCAGGAACTGAGCCGGATACTGGCCGACAAAAAGTCGCGTAAACTGACCGGCAGCCTGCAAGGAGACGCGCTCACGCGATCGCCCAAGGGTTTCGATCCGGAACATCCCGCAGCCGGCTTTATTAAAATGAAAGATTGGATATTGGACGTAACGCTTGATTCCAGTCTAGCCACAACGCCGAAGCTGCAGAGCGAAATCGTGACACGATTTCAAGCCATGACACCGCTGATTCAATACCTGAACCGGCCGTTAATCGCTCGAAAACCCGCCAGGAACTTATTAGAAGATCGTTGGTGAGCGCCGCAGCGTCGCCCCATTACTGACAGAACGTACCGGGACTTTCGTTCTATCACTCCTTGTAGAATGATTCTGGTACCGTTGATCCCGAATTCGTCTGAATTCGAGGGCTGCATGCCTTATTGCGGGGCTGCGGTACCACTAACTCCAAGGAGAATCATCATGAAAAAGCTGACTATTTCCTTCTGGCTCGCACTCGCCGCCGCCGGAATTATCGCCCTCCAGGCCGCACCGTCTTTTAATCACGTACAAAGCGACCTGCCCTTCCCAACTTGTCCGCCGGATTGTCCCATCAGTAAATAAGCTGTGAGGTTTGCGGCGGGGCTGCAGGACACCCTGCTCGCAAGCCTCTTCACTGACTCGCCAGTGGTTGAGGTTTGAAGAGGCTAACCCACAAAACAAAGCAAAGCGTCAATGCCGACGATACATATCCATTGACAACAACGGCTCTAATAATTCCCATGTCAATAGGAACGCGGACAGCGCGTAAATCCCAAAATAGGCTGCTAGCATGCCTTCGTGCCGAAGAAGACTGCTTCCTAAGCCGTTGCCAACGGAGATCAGATAGAGCGCGGCGGACAGAATCAGAAAGATCGCAAGCACGCTCGATATATAGCGCGTTCGCCCAGGATTTCAAAGTGCATCATCGCGATCAGCTTGGATGCGCCCACACGCGCAATTTCAGATCTCACCGGAATTGCGGCCGCGATCAGAGCGGCCAAGAGCGCGAACCACAGCAGCGGGCGGATTTGCCGAGTCATGGATTCGCGCCCCTTCCACATGCCAGCATGCACTTCGAAAACAACCGCAATCTGAGCCAGCAGTATCACGGGCTCGGAGCGCAGAGCCAGAAGTAGGTGTAGGCGATAGGGAGACGGGCCCCGATGGCTCCTCTCATGAAATAGATCGCGCCGAGCGACGCGGCCACTGAAACAGCCAGACAGGCCACGAAGACAGGGTAGCCCTTCCCCAACCGCGTCCAGACCAAGTAGACGCAGAACAGAAACTGTACACTTATCGAGCTGTACCACAGTACATTGGTCGTATCGATCATGTGTGCCGTGCTGTCACCTGACGAGTGCAGCTTACGTCCGCTGGCGCAAACACCCAGAGGTACGCTCGTCGAATTGTAGCCCTGACTTACTTTTTCGTTGGTCCTTTCTTGTAGTCGGTAGTGATGGTCGCGCCGATCGCTTGCAGCAGGCTTTTGGCTGCTTCGGCGAACTGTCCCATGGGCTCGAGCTGAAGATATTTCTCTAAGGCTTCTTTCATTCCCTCGGGCGCGATCACTTTACCGGACTTGTCGGTGGTCAAGCGGGCCGACAGAGCCGTCGCATATTGGAATTGCGCGTCGGCATATTCGGGATTCAACTCGATCGACTTTTTGAACGCAACTTCGGCCGGGCCGGACTGTCCGCTGTTAACGTACACGGCGCCGAGATTGTAGTAATAGTGGCCGGCGCTCTGGGGATCAAGTGTCGGCAGCTTTGGTCAACTCCGCCTGCGCTTCGTCGTACTTCTTGGAACGAGCTAGCGTGAGTGCATAGTTGTTGTGAAACCCCGCGTTGTCGGGCTTGAGCTCGATGGCTTTGGCATAGGCCTCGGAGGGCTTTGTCGAGCGCCGCTTGCTGGTCGGCGCCGGTCTTGGCAGCAGCCTGTCCCACGTAAGCATCCGCCAGGTTGGCCCAAATTACAGGCCTGGGCCTTACAGATCCAACTCGACGCCCTTCTGAAAGGCGTCAACGGCGGCGTCATAATTCTTCGCCAGCCAGCGCTTCTTTGCCGGCATTGAAGGTGTCGTTCAAGGCCTTGTTCTTGGCCATGATCGCGGCGTTTTCCTTGGTCTGCTTTTCGAGCGCTGCCTTCTGCTCCTTGGTCATGCCCCGCTCTTGTTCCGGCGTGAGCGGTGCCAGCCGCGACGGCGGCTTGCGTCGACTGCTGCTGCGCGGCGCTCTGCTTCAGATCGAACGACACATTGACGGGATCGCCCAACTGGGTCCTCACGCCCTTGTTCTCGTCTTTTTTCTGATCGTCGACGAAGACACTTACAGTGTAGGTGCCGGGAAGGGCAGACCGTTGTAGATGTAATGGCCCTTTTTGTCGGTTTTGGCGCCTTTGTAGGTGCCCTTCATGTCTTGGCGCTCGATGAGAATCACCGCCCCTTTGAGCGGTTGGCCGTCCGGACCTTTGACGTCGCCCTCAATCGCCGAAATCTGCGCCCACGCTGCGCCGGCGAACAGCAAGAAACAAGAACCACTGAAAATGTACCCGCGAAACCGAGCGAGCATAAGATTGTCCTCCCAAGGAGTTAAACTTCATACTCAGCATACTACGATGGATCTCCATAGTGCGCAACGGGAACCGTCCAGCTGCTCGAATCCAAGCCCCGCGCGCCCGCATCGAACACGCGTTATAATGGGAAACAAGTTGAGCCGGGGATTCATGAGCACGCGTTTAACCGGCTTTGTTCTTACTGGCGTTGCCGGCGTTGTTCGGTCAGGGTCCGCTGTCGAAGGGCGAAGAGTTGTACCGCCAGACCGACTATCAAAGTTCTCTCGCGCTGGTGGCGGGCAATCGCACAGCCGGGCGCTGCTGCTTATTCCCTCGCGGGAAGAGACTACTTTATGCTGGGCGATTACAAGAAAGCGACCGAGGCTTTCCAGAAGGCTTTGGCGCTCGAACCGCGGGAACTCTGAATATGCCCACTGGCTGGGGCGGAGTTTCGGACGGCGCGCCGAGACTGCATCGCCCTTCTTGGCTGCAAGGTACGCCTCCAAGGCACGCGCTTATTTCGAAAAGGCGGTGGCGCTGGATCCCAACAGTGAGGAAGCGCTCAGGGATCTTTTCGATTACTATCTGGAGGCGCCCGGCTTTCTCGGCGGCGGCTATGACAAGGCGGAGGCGATCGCCCAGCGTATCGCGGCACGGAATCCAGCCGAAGGCCAGTTCGTACAGGCCCGATTAGCCGACCAGCGCAAGCAGTTTGACACCGCCGAAGAACAACTCCGGCGCGCCATTGAACTCGCGCCGCGCCAAGTGGGCCGTTTGTTGGATCTGGCTAGATATTTGGCTAGGCACGGCCGGATTCAAGAGAGCGAGGCTGCGTTCGATAAGGCCGAGCAACTGGCGCCGAACTCGCCTGAAGTCTACTTTGCGCGCGCCGGCATGTACGTCGAGCAGAAGCGTAATCTGGATCGCGCGAAGGCTTTGCTGATTAAGTATCTGGGAAGCGAGCTGACGGCTGACGATCCTCCGCGCGAGCAAGCTGAAAAGCTGCTTAGGGAAGCATCCGGCGCCTGATGTATTTCGGCGAATCGCTGCGGTTCACCCTGCAAGCCCTGCGCGCCAACAAATTCCGCACCTTCCTCACCGGGCTCGGCTTGGTGATCGGCAACGCGTCGGTGATTCTGGTGGTCACCATCTCGATCACCAGCCGCGATTACATACTGGATCAAATTCGCGGCGTCGGCTCCAATTTGATCTACGCGCAATACTCGGCCGGCACCAATACCGCAACCAAGGTCGACGCCGATTTCATCAAGCTGGCCGACGTAGACGCGGTGCGCCGGCAGTTCGGCGGGCGCATTGTCGCGGCCACTGGCGTGATGACCAATTCCGGCCGCCTGCTGGTCGATGGAAAAGAGCAAGACGTATCGGTGGTCGGCACCGATGAGTATTATCCAATGGTTCGAAACATGGTGCTCCTTTCCGGGCATTTCATCGACGAAAGCGATGTGAAAACCCGCCAGCATGTGGTGATGCTCACCGAGAAGCTGGCGGTGCGGCTTTACGCCAACTACCGAGAATGCCATTGGCCAGGTCATCAAGCTGTACGGGTTGCAGTTCACGGTGGTGGGAACGTTCAAAGAGCGGACCAGCACGTTCGGGGTCTCGGAAATCACCAACGAGACCGTTCTGATGCCGATCACGGTGATCAAGTATGTGATGCCGGTTGAGCGCATCGATCCGATGTATGTCCAAGCTCGGGAGGCTTCCGATGTGCAGCCGCTGACCGTCGGCGATCAAGCAGCTCCTGGAGAGCCGGCATCGCCCCGGAGCGCGCTACGACGTCGAAAATCTGACTGCGATTCTCGAGGCGGCGCAGCGAATCGCGCTGGTCATGACCATCGTGCTGATCCTGGTGTCGGCCATCGCGCTGATCATCTCCGGGATCGGCATCATGAACATCATGCTGGTGACGGTGACCGAGCGGACGCGCGAAATCGGCTTGCGCATGGCGGTGGGCGCGTCGCGGCACGCCGTGCTGGAGCAATTCCTCACCGAATCGGTGGCCCTCAGCATGGCCGGAGGCGTCATCGGCATTTTGGTTGGCATCTCAATCCCATTGAGCGTGCGGTTCTTCACCGATGCCATCCGCGTGCCCATCTCGCCGATGTCGATTTTGGTGGCCTTCGGAGTATCACTGGCGGTTGGGGTGATCTTCGGCATGCTGCCGGCCAATCGCGCTTCGCAGCTCAATCCGACCGAAGCCTTGCGATACGAGTAAAGTTTGGTAAGCCTCAAAAAAACCCGTACTCGCGCCGAGGTGTCGGTCCGTATTAGGATGAGTAGGGTTGAATCGAACCCCGATCAAACATCCACCGGGAGGATTGTCTGAAGACGCTTGCAGTTCTAAATTTGTGCCTCGTTCTATGTTTGGGTTGCGCCCAGGGCCAGCAAGCGCAACCAGCGCCGCCGGCCGCCACAGGATCAGACCCCCGCCAGCCCCCGGCTCCGACTCCAAGCACGGGGACGTCTTCCTCATCTTCACAAGCGCTGGACATCAGCGACACTGGCCGGCGCTTTACCGGCGGCATTACTTTGTCGTTCCTCGGCTTTTCTCTGATCTCTGGGAAAGACCGTCACCGTCGATAACTCGTCAACTGTCAGTACACAGTACCAAACCCAGCGTGCGTCCTCGCTATTCGGGTACGGCCTCACGGGACAAGTGCGTATCACGAAACATTTTTCCGTGGATCTTAGCGCGATATATCGCCGGGCCGGATACCAGTACACCGAGACGGTCGCGACCACGACAAATACAGTCTTGAACGGCGTAGTCACCTCGACGACCAGCACCACCGATGACTCACCAGGACGTCCACGCGCATTTCTTCGACTTTCCGTTAACGGTGCGATATTACAGCGGCTCCAAGCGCCCGAATGGGCCGCGCTGGTTCGCCGAGGCCGGCGGAGCATGGCGTTGGGCGACCGATGTTCGCACTTCGACCGATACCACGGACGCTGACGGCGTGAACACCTGCTGTACCTTTACACCGGTGGTACCCCGCATCAATCCGCGATAGGGTTGGTAGCGGGCATTGGACTTCAGTTCATCGATCCGTTCGGCATCCACGTGGTGCCGGAAGTTCGCTACACGCGTTGGATCGATCAGGTATTTGAGAACCCGTCAACGCACACGCAGCAGAACCAGTTGGACGCTTCCATTTCGCTGACGTTCTAGCAAACCAGTTCCTCACGGTCGCGGGGCGCCCGGTTAGTGCTTCGCTTCGACCGGCGGCGTGCCGTAGGTGTGGAACGACTCAATGGTCTTCAATCCCCAGGCCTGGCCTTTCCTGCGCTCCGCTTCGGTCCAACGGATCGGCTTCCAGTCGGGCGCGAGAATCAGGCGCGCTCCCGCATTGGCAACTTCCACGCGATTCCCGCCGGGCTCGTACACGTAAAGGAAAAACGTCTGCTGGATGGCGTGCTTGTGCGGGCCGGTTTCGATATAGACGCCATTTTCCAGGAAGATGTCGGCGGCGCGCAGCACGTCTTCGCGCGAGTCCACTGCGTAGGTCACGTGATGAAAGCGGCCTTTGGTTCCGGTGTGATCGCGCGTGTAGGCAAAGTCGTAGCTCTTGTTCGTGCAGGTCATCCACATGGCGGCTTCCGAGCCGTCGTCCAGCACGATCTGCTCGGTGAGGCGGAAGCCGAGATACTTTTCGAAAAACTCGCGGTTGGCCTCGATGTCCACGGCCAGCCCGTTGAAATGATCCAAACGGCGCACATTGACGCCGCGGGCGGGGAAGCGTTGCGCCTGATTCTTCAGCGCGGGCTTTAACTCGGGCGGCGCCTGATACCATTGCGTCTCGTAGTACAGCTCGATTTTGTGTCCATCGGGATCCTGGCAGACGAACGCCGGGCCGTGCGCCAGGTCGCCATCGTTCCATCCAATGTCGAAGCCCGAGCCTTTCAGCGCGGCGACTCGGCGTTCCAGCGCCTGCGGACTGCGCGTGCGAAAAGCAACGTGGCCCATGCCGGGCAGCTTGGACGCAGTCAGCTTCAACGTGTGGCGCTCATAATCGTCCCAGCCGCGCAGATAGACCGAATCGCCTTCGCGGCCGCTTTCGGTCATACCGAGCACGTCGATAAAAAAGCGCAGGCTCTCCTCCGGCTTTGGGGTGAGCATTTCCAGATGGCCCAGATGGGCCAAGTCAGTGATTGGTTCAGGTGTGGTCTTTTCATTCATATGCGATTTATTGGGCTGATTGCGTGGCCATGCTCACGACTTCAGAGTGGACTGCTTCCGCCCACTGTTCCAAAGCCGAACGCGCCGGAGACTGCGGGACAGTAAGGGGCCCACGCTCTTGAATAGACCTTGTTGCCACTCCAAAAGGCGGGACGAGGGCACGTTCAGAGCATAGCGCTTAACGGCTACTTGCTTGGCGAGAAGATCGGCGCTGCTTTCTCCGGTCGCAGCGAGCAGCGCATTGCTGGCATAAAAGATATTTTGGTCCGCACGGACGAACTCCACTTTGGTCGTTCGATCCAAGAACAACGTCATCGTGACTTGTGACTCCGGACGGAAAGCCGGCGCGACGCGTAGTGCAAGGCTGAAAACAACGAGTCCTTGAGAGCCGGCCCGCTTAGCCGGTGCGAAGACAAGGTCCAAGATCCGAGGGTAAGTATCGAGACTGACCTGGGGGATGACTTTGCCTGAGACGGGCGCCGGCTCTTGTGTTTGCGCGACTGCCGCCACCGCAAGCAGTACGCCTACCAACCTGCTGAGTGAGGGACCCATGACTGCGGCTCGTAGCTGTGCGGTCTCGGCTTTTTCTGCGCACGCCAGGCATCGACAGGAGTGTCGATGCGGCACGCAGGAGTGCGTGCGCCACAAAAACTACTGGCCCCTATCCTTCGCTTTTCCTGGACCGCCGTCCTCGGCCGAGCCGCTGAACACCTTGCGGCCGTCGGCGAGCGTCACCTGGCGCGCGTTGGCGGTGTAGTCCGCATTCTTGGCACGAAAGCCTTCAATCGTGATCTTGTCGCCCACATTGAGCGAATGCCGGGTCCATCCCATGCGGGCCAGGGCGTTTGGCGCGCCGTTCTCGCACTGCCAATGTTCCACCGTGCCGCTGTCGTTCGCCACATCTATATAAATCCAGACGTGAGGATTAGTCCATTCCACTTTGGTCACGGTTCCCTTCAACGTGACTGGCTGCTTGACGTCAAATTCAGCCGCGAAGGAATGATGTGCGGACATGGGCAAGTTGCCCAGTAAGAGTGCGGCGCTGGCTGCGAAAACCACAGAAAAGTTTGCGTTCATTTTACTTCACCAGATGCTCGGTGATTTCCTTGTTGTTTTCCTCGCACGAATACTCCATCAATTCCCATTTGGGCTTCAGCGTGAAGACGCGCTTGTTGGTCCACGGTTTGGTGTACGCTTTAGGATCGTCCACGGTAACTTCGTACGCCAAGTGCATCGGGTCGGCGCGGCTGAATCTCTGGATGACATGCAGTTGGTCGCTGTGCGGATGGCCCAACGTGTCCAGACGCGTTTTGTCGTTGAACCCGATGGAATCCACCACCAACGTGTCGCCATCCCAATGGCCGACGGAATTGCCCATCCAGGTGGGATCCGGATCCTTGGGATGATCGCGGCCGTCGGTCGGAATCACAATGAAAGTGCTCCAGGCTTCGAACAGAATTGCGACGCGCTTGGGGCTTTGGAAAATCTCGAGCGGCATGGGCGTGTTCATCTGCCGCGTCAGCCCAGCCGGCAAGCAGTGCGCGGTGTAGTCGAATTTCGCCGGATCGTAAGATTTGAAGTTCGCTTCGCCCCACGCCGTATAGGGCAATGGCCCGATGCCCTTCGACATATCGGCCACGTAGGGGATGTCCCAAACGCCGGTAAGATCGGGCTTGCCGTCCGGGGTGCGCGGGATTGGCCGCGGAAGAGGCGCTGGTGAGCGGCTGATCGTGCGGGACTACCGGAGGGGCTACCGAATCGGACTGCGCAAAGGCCGCCGTGTTAACGGCGCACGCGGCCGCTACGATGAGCCAGGCTCTGAAAGACATCACTTCGTGTTTTACTATATCACTGTGAGATCCGCATTCTTATTGCGTCTTCGTGAGCTGCGGCGCAAGCCTCGTGTGGGGTCAGTCTGCACGACGCCCCGCTCTTCGCGCTGCCCTACAGCCCAAGCCTGGACATTTCATCGATGGACCGTTCGGTGGATCCTTGCACCGACTTCTATCACTACACCTGCGGGGCTTGGATCAAGAAAAACCCCATCCCTCCCGATCAGGCCCGCTGGGATGTTTACGCGAAGCTCAGCGAGGATAACGAGCGCTTCCTGTGGGGCATTCTGGTGGAAGCCTCCAAGCCGAACGCAAGCCGGAGCTTGGTGGAAACGGAGATCGGCGACTACTTCGCCGCCTGCATGGATCAGCCCGCCATCGAGAAGGCCGGGATAGCTCCGCTCAAACCCGAGCTGGACGCCATCGCAGCGCTGCATTCGATTGGCGATCTCCCGGCATACCTGGGGCGCGAGCATCTTGGGCGTGGCGGGGGTGGGGAATGCTGTTCGGCTTCGGGTCGAATCAGGATTTTGAGGATTCCAGCCGCGTGATTGCGTTCCTCGACGCCGGCGGCCTGGGGCTTCCGGATCGCGACTACTACACCAAGACCGATGCAAAATCCCAGGAGATTCGCCAAAAGTACCTGCGAGCACGTGCAGAAGATGTTCGAGCTGCTCGGCGAAAAGCCGGCGCTGGCAAAGAAACATGCCCAGACAGTGATGGAGATCGAGACGGAGCTCGCGAAGGCTTCGCTCACGCGGGTTGACAAGCGCGATCCCTACAAGTTGTTCCACAAGATGAGCTCCGGACAGGTGCAGGCTCTCACGCCCTCGTTCCAGTGGGCGGCCTATTTCAAAGCGTCCGAGGCGCCGGACACTTCGGTGATCAACGTCACCGAACCCGCATATTTCAAGGAAGTTCAGACGCTGTTCAAGGCCCACAAGCTGGACGATTGGAAAACGTATCTTCGCTGGCACCTGGTGCACGCCAAAGCGTCGTTTCTTCCCGCGGCATTCGACAATGCCAATTTCGATTTCTACAGCAAGTACCTTCGCGGACTGGAACAGATGCCGCCGCGTTGGAAGCGCTGCGTGCGGCGCGTGGATGGCGACATCGGCGAGGCGCTGGGTCAAGTGTTCGTCGCCAAGACGTTCGCGCCCTCCACCAAGCAGAGCGCCCTCAGCATGACCAAAGGTATTGAAGCGGCCATGGAGAGCGAGATCAAGCAATTGCCCTGGATGGGCGAGGAAACCAAGAAGCAGGCGCTCGTAAAAGTTGCACGGGATCGTCAATAAGATCGGATATCCGGACAAGTGGCGCGACTATAGCTCCATCAAGATCGCGTCGCGACGACTATTTCGGCAACGTGGAGCGCGCCACGCTGTTCGAGTCCCGGCGCGAGCTGGCCAAAATCGGAAAGCCGGTGGACCGCACCGAGTGGGGCATGACGCCGCCCACCGTCAACGCTTACTACAATCCGCAGATGAACGACATCAATTTCCCGGCCGGCGTGCTGCAACCGCCGCTGTTCGATCCGAAGATGGACGACGCGCCGAACTACGGCAACACCGGCGCCACCATCGGTCACGAATTGACGCACGGGTTCGATGATGAAGGCCGCCAGTTCGACGCCAAGGGCGATCTGAAGGATTGGTGGACCAAGAGCGATGCCGAGGAGTTCGAGAAACGCGCCAATTGCGTCTCCGATCAGTATTCGCAATACACCGTGGTCGACGATATCAAGATCAACGGCAAGCTCACGCTGGGCGAGGATCTCGCCGATCTGGGCGGTACGTGGCTGGCGTATCTGGCTTGGAAGAGCGCCACTAAGGATCAAGACTTGAAGCCGATCGACGGGTTCACTCCGGACCAGCGCTTCTTCATCGGCATGGCGCAGTGGGCCTGCGGCGACGAGCGCGCGGAGAGCAAGCGAATGAGCGCAATGACCAATGAGCACTCGCCCGACGAGTACCGCATCAATGGCGTGGTGTCGAACATGCCGGAATTTGGGAAGGCGTTCGCGTGCCGCGTGGGACAGCCCATGGTGCACTCCCAGCCGTGCCGGGTTTGGTAGGCCGCCGACGGCGGTAGAATGCTAGTGGCATGATTTTGCTTTTGGTCCTAATGCAAAGCGCCGCTTCGCAAACGGAGCCCCTTACGCGGCTGCTTCACCAGCAAGCGCTCACGCCCTGGATGATTGCGGTGGCCATCGGCATCGCGTTTGCTCTAGGCGCGGCGCACGCACTCACGCCCGGGCACGGCAAGACCATCGTCGCCGCGTACCTGGTGGGTTCGCGCGGCACGTTGAAGCACGCGGCGTTTCTGGGCGGGATGGTGACTCTGACGCATACGATCACCGTGTTCCTGCTGGGGCTCGCCACGCTGTTTTTGTTTCAGTACGTGGTGCCGCAAAAAGTGACTCAAGTGTTGGGAGCGATCTCCGGTTTGTCCATTGTGGCCATCGGCGGATGGATGCTGTACAAGCGGGTGCGGGGAGCAGGGCACACGCATTCGCACGATCATGATCACGGCCACGATCATGATCACGGCCATTCTCACGATCACGACCCACGATCATCATCATCACGATCACCCGCACGATCACACATCACGTCGCACACGCATTCGCACGGGCCGGGCGGACACACGCATGTGCCCGACGAAATCTCCTGGTCCGGCTTGGCGGCGCTGGGCGCGAGCGGCGGCTTGGTTCCTTGCGAATCCGCGCTGGTGCTGCTGCTCACCGCGATCGCTCTGCGGCGCGTGGGCCTGGGCCTGGTGCTCCTGGTCTCCTTCAGCCTGGGTTTGGCGCTGGTGTTGATGGCAATCGGCGTGTTGGTAATTTACGCCAAGAACCTCTTGCCGGGTGGTGGGAACCCGAGCGGGAATCCGTTCTTCCGATGGATGCCGGTGGCTTCAGCAGCGGTGGTGATGGTGCTGGGCATGGTAATGACGGGCGTTTCCCTCGGGTGGATTCAGCCGCACTGGATCGCGGGATGAAGTGAAAAAGGGGGTCTTATTCGATGAGGACACTATGCATCTCAATCGTATTGGGCTTTGTTTCTGGCGCCGGCCTTCTTGCTCAGTCTCTTTCCGGAAGCAACGCGAACACGAGCAATCCCCAACCCGGATGGCTGAAGAATTTCACGATTGAATCCTTCGGATATACTCCGACCACGTCGCAGGAATTTACCTTCTCGCCGGGCTATTTTGCAGCGTTATATAACCTGCAGGGACTTGAATGTCCCCGTTGCGTACTAGGGCCCGTAACTCGCTCCAGATTCACACTCCCTCCGTTCGGCGCTCTTGCAACCTTTAGGCTTCACGATGACCGGATCGAGCTTGTCGCGGGCTACGGCGGTACAGAAGCTTGGAAACCCGACAACATCTTCGAGCCGCGCGGCCGGAGCCTGTTTACGAACTCGTACGGCGATGCTTGGTTAACGCAAGCGCAGGCTGGAGTCAGATTTGCGATCGACCCGCAGCACCGTGTTTCAGTAGGAGCGACGGGCCGCTATCTGAATAACTACGGATCAGGGCCACAACACTGGAACACTTTTGGCGGCGATGTCACGCTCAAGCTAGGGCGCTGAATTCACGTACTTGGGATGACCGCTCGCCCACGGATCGTAGCTTTGCGCGAACGCCACGCGATCGGAAATCGACGGGTGCGTAAACAGCCAGAATTCGATGAAGCGGATTCGGGTTCGGTTCGTCCAATCCGATTTCGCCCATCACCTGGAATGAGTGCGCGGCCACGGCCGACGAATCCGGCACGACGCCGTGAGTAACTTCCAGGCCGTAGATATCTGCTTGATGCTCCTGCCATCGGCTATACGTGTTCACAACCGGCTCGGAGATCGCGATCACGATAACCACCATCAGCAGCATCACCGGAAGCGACGTCCAATCACTGACGTCGGGAACCAATCGACGCACGACGTGAGATCCCGCCCAAAAGAGCGCCAATAACGCCAGAGCCAGCAATAGCAGCGAATTCCGGATATGGTTCAGAACGTAATGCCCCATCTCGTGGCCGAATACGAATAGTGTTTCCGGCGTGGTCAGCTTCTGCAGAGTTGTGTCCCATACCACCAGGCGTTGGGAGGCGCCAAATCCACTGACGTAAGCGTTCAACGAATTCAGCTTATCGCTGGCCTTCATTTCGAACATGCGGTTGGCGGGAATGCTGAGGCCGGCACGCGCCACCAATTCTTCGAGTTGATTCACTAGTGCGGGATGCTGTTGGCTGAGCGGCTGGAAGCGATAGAACATGGGCTCGATAATCATCGGTTCCAGGTACATCACAGTGACGATTATCGGCAGCGTCGCCAGCCAGAAGTACAACCACCAGCGGCGCGGGCTGCGGCGAATCACGGCGTAAAGCAGAAAAGCGATCGGGACGGCGCACACCAGCAGGAGCAATTCGGTCTTGGTCCAATCCCAAAACCAGGAGGGCCAGGTTTGAATGGATTGGTCGAACTTTAGTTCCAGATGCTGGCCGTAGATATTAGCCGGGAGATAGAGAACGTCGTTGGTGAGGAGAAGCAGTGGGATGAATACCAGGGCCTGGACGAAACGGCGCTTGGATGCGGCTTGGGCCCAATCGCGAAACTTGGCACCAAGCCCCGTGACGATAATCGCCGCCAGAATCGCCATGCTAAGAAGTTCGCTTCCGAAGTGCAGCCTATAGCTGGCATGGGCGTATTCAATGGCACGTTGTAGCTGGTCCGGGGGAAGGGAATACTGCATCGTCTCCGTTATTCGACGTCCGACACTTTGCCGTTGGTGAAAGTAACCTTGAGGTCCTTGTAGAAATAAATCTGCTTTGTGCCGACCTTTGCGGTCCTTTGCGGCTGGCCGAGCGAGGCCACCACTTGGTCGACCGTCTGCCCGACCTCGATGCTTTGGGGAGGCTGATCGGCGGGAGGGGGCGGCGGAGCTATCGGTGCAGGTGGCGCCGTGACAGCCGGGGCCGCGGCCGGAGCGTTCGCTGGCGCGCCTTGCGGTTGCGCATCGCCTTTGTCAAGCGAAAATACTTGGGAGACGGTTTGCAGAACTGGCCCGGGTTGAGCGGTTTCCAGGTAACCGCCGGAGAATTGAAACACCACCTCGGATTTGTAGAAGGAAGGCGGATCTGTTCCGTTGCACGAGTCACACGCGACTACTTTGAACGAAACCTGCTCCTTCTTGACGTTCTCATCAATTTGAAGGACGTAGAGCTTATCGCCTTGCTGGAAATAGCGCGAGACGTTCCGGTGCGCCGCGGCGCAGAAGCCACCCGCAGCTTTCATTTGGCCATTTTCGAATTTGGCTGAACAGAATACCAATCTCTCCGGAGGGATGCCTAATAACCCTCCCTGCTTGAGGACAACGACGGTCCCAGCTTGGGTGACCGTCCACCCGTTCGAGTCGTGCCCAAACTTCGATACCTTGTATTGTGCTTTGATCGCGTCATCCAGGGCCGGACCGGTCTGTGCCGTGAGGACGGAAACTGAGATAAGAGCGGAGACTATGATGACGTACGACAACTCGCCTCTAATATAGCGCGTAAAAATGAGAACGCCCGGAACAGCGAGCCATTCGATGAGCTCGCTGCCCAGGCGGGAAAGTCATGGCATATAGCCGACTGGCGGTTTTACTTGGCAGCGGGTTTTGCGCTGTTGCTGTTAGCCGAGGTCGATTTCTTGCTGTGATGCTTCTTGCTGGTCTTGGCCTTGGAGGCGGTGGTCTTGCTGGGGGACGCCGGGGCTTGCGCAGCCGGTGCCTGGGCGGCCAGGATGGCTCCCACGCTTAACAGAGAGGCGAAAATAAGTTTGTTCATTTGGTTCTCCTTTTGCGAGCGGTTCATTTCCGCCTCGCATAACCATCTTGCGGCCGGAAGCCAAAATCAACGATAGCCTGCGTACCGGGGTTCCTGGCACCAAAATGCGGGGGGAGAGCAGTGCGGATCTTAATGAATGAAACTTTATGGATCTGCTATGGTGAAAGATGAACAGTTCAACTGTATAACTCCTATGGCACTTGTCTCTGTCAAAAACAAATATCAGGTAGTGATTCCCCGAGATGTCCGGGAGGCGGTCGGCGTCGAAGTGGGAGATTTGCTGGAAGCGAAAGCGGAAGCTGGTAAAATCACTTTCACCCCGAAGTCGGTGGTGGACCGCGGCGTTGCCGAAAGCCTAGCCGATTTTGCCGCCGGTCGTTCCTATGGTCCGTTCAAGACGGATAAAGAGCTCATCAGCTCGCTTCACCAAGAGAGTGCTAAAGCCCGGTCGAAACCAAAGTCAAGCCGCAAGCCGCGGAAATGACAGCTAGTTACTCGAAACGGTTTCTTAAGCAGTATGCGGCAGCACCGGCGGAGGTCCGCAAGGCGTTCGACAAACAAGCCAGCCTTTTGCTTGAGAACCTGAATCATCCCTCGCTTCACGCGAAGAAGTACAGCGAGGCTATCGATCTCTGGCAAGCGCGCGTAAACCGCGATTGGCGCTTCTACTTCACGATTGAACGGGAAGTCTACCACCTTCACGAGATCATCAAGCACCCGAGGTAAGGAAGGGTCTTCCGAAAGCAAAGTGTTACCCACTTTCGGCCGAGGTCGTAGCCTGGGCGGGCGATTCTCAAAGCTGGCCGTGTGAGCGATGCTAGAGATGGCGTGTATTCCGATCCAGTTACGTATCGCAAGATCCTGCGTGTTCTCGTGGTCGGGTTCTCGGCCGTCATCGTGTTGCTGATGGCGGCTGGGTTCATCGGCCTGAAAAGTGCGCAACTGATTCAAGAAAACTCGGCCGAGATCGTTCACAACGGACTGGTAACCACACGCTTGATCGACGAGCTGCAGCGCGAGCAGGATACGCTGAATGCCGCGTTCTACAAGCTCTCGCGCGGGCCTGAGCTTTCCGAGCGCGAGCGGTTGCTCGCCCAGTTGGACGATGCCGATCAGGCCGTGGAGCGGATCGTCGCCGAAGCAGCCGGCACTCCGCAAGCCGAACTGTGGGGCCAGCTCAGCGCCGCGGTGAAAGGCTTTTCGAGCGAAGCCCGGCATCTGCTGGTGCGCAAAAACGTGCCCACGTACACCTCGCGCGACCTACTGCGCCGGCATGAAGAAGTGACCGCGATCGTCGCAAAAATGATCGCGAATAACTACAATCGGACGGTAGCGGCGCAATCGCGCATGGACCAACGCTCGGCGCAATTGGTCACGGAATCGCTAGGGCTGTTGGGCGGATGCCTGCTGCTCGCGCTGGTGTCCGCGATCTTTACGGTGCGAATCACAACCCAGCTATTTCGAAGGATGGAGCAGCAATCGTCCGACTTGGCTCGCGTGACTTGGCACATGCTCGAAAGCCAGGAAACCGCAGCGCGACGATTTTCGCATGAACTGCATGACGAACTCGGCCAGTCTCTCACCGCGATCAAAGCTAATGTCACCGCGCTCGATCCAGCTACGCCGCCCGATCCGGCACGCCTGGAAGACTGCCGGCGGCTGATCGACGAGGCGATTCAAAATGTGCGCGAGCTTTCGCATCTACTGAGGCCAACCATCCTCGACGATTTCGGGTTAGACGCCGGCATCCGCTGGTTGTCAGAGCGTTTTGGCCAACGCACCGGAATCGAGGTCGATTACAGGTCCAGCTTTCACGAGCGTCTGGCGGACCAAACCGAGACCCATCTGTTTCGCATTGTTCAGGAGGCACTGACGAATGTCGCGAGGCACTCCGGCGCCACGCGCGTCGCCATTGAACTCGAGCGCAGCGGGAGCCGGGTGCATCTCACGGTGAAGGACAACGGCCACGGGTTCAATGGAAATCTATCGGACGGTCTTGGTCTGGTCGGCATGCGAGCGCGCGCCGAAAGCGTGGGAGGCGAGCTTCAAATCAATTCCAGTGATGGAGTGGCGGTTGACCTTTGGGCCCCGCTCGCGGAGGCGACAAACTAGACATGCTGCGAATACTGCTGGCTGACGATCATGCGATGGTGCGCAAGGGCTTCCGTCTGATTCTCGAAGCGCAGCCCGACATGCAGATCGTGGGCGAGGCGGGCAATGGCCGCGAAGCTGTGGAACTGGCCGAACAGCTTCATCCCGATGTTGTTGTGATGGATGTAGCGATGCCGGAGCTGAATGGTATCGAGGCCACGCGGCGTCTGGTTGCGTCGGCGCCCCGAACGCGCGTTCTGGCGTTGAGCATGCACAAGGATTCGGTCTACGTGCGCGAGATCCTGCGCGCCGGGGCACGCGGCTACTTGCTGAAGGACTCCATCGACAGCGACCTCGTGAACGCAGTGCGCGCCGTGGCTAAAGGCGAAGGCTACTTGAGCCCCGGTGTTTCCGACGCCGTGCTGAGCGATTATCGAAAGCATGTCACTGATCCGCTGGACCTACTGACCAGCCGCGAACGTGAAGTGCTACAGATGATCGCCGAGGGCAAAACCAACAAGGAAATCGCAGGCACGTTGAATCTGAGCGTTTATACCGTGGATGCGCATCGCGGAAAAATCATGGAGAAGTTGAATCTCCATTCCATCGGCGAAATGGTACGGTTCGCGGTTCGAAATGGGCTGATTGATTGATGCCGCTTGCTCACGCGCGCGGTTCAGTAACGACTTTTGGTGCGTTCGAGGGGTTGATCCGATACACCCATTGCGGCGCGACCGATTCCTCCGCGATCACGGCGTCGATCAAATCGCGCGTGGGCGCAAGCGAGCAGACGGGATCGGTGGCGTCCGGGTCTCCCGTGTACATCATCGCCTGGCAGCGGCAACCGCCGAAATCGCGCGTCTTGCGCTCGCAGGAGCGGCACGGTTCCTGCATCCACTCGTCGCCACGGAAGCGTTGAAACGAAGACGACTCTTCCCAGATCCAGCGCAGCGGCTTGGATCGAACGTCATCAAAACTCAAACCAGGGATGACACGCGCGGCATGACAGGGCAGCACCACGCCGGCCGGGTCGATCAGCATCAGTCCTTGCCCCCAACCGCCCATGCAAGGTTTGGGAAAGCGCGCGTAATAGTCGGGCAGCACGCAATCGATGCGCATGCGGCCCTTCAACCGCTCGCGTGCGGCGTCCACAATGGCGACGGTTTCGCGCACCTGCTCGCGCGTGGGCAGAAGCCGGCTGCGATTTTCGAAAGCCCAGCCATAGTATTGAACGTTAGCGATCTCGAGCTTGTCGACTTGCAACTCTTCGGCGAGCGCGATCATCTGAGGCAAGCGCCCGAGATTACCGCGATGCACCACCAGGTTCATGGTGAACGCGATGCGATGCTTCCGGATGCGCCCTGCCAGCTCCAGCTTGGCCGCATGCGCGCGAGTGCCTGCGATCTCGTCCGCTTGCGCCTGCTCGGCATCCTGGAAACTGAGTTGGATGTGATCCAAACCCGCCGCCACCAGCGCTTCCAGGCGGGCCTCAGCGAGTCCGATGCCGGAAGTAATCAGGTTGACGTACAAGCCCGCCGCTCGCCCCGATTGAATTAGCTTTTCCGTGTCCGGCCGCGCCAGCGGTTCGCCACCGGTCAAATGCAACTGGAGCACGCCCAAGGCGGCCGCTTCGCCGAACACACGCTGCCATTCGGCGGTGCTCAACTCGTCTACGCGCGAGCGCATCTCCAAAGGATTCGAGCAATACACGCAGCGCAAGGGACAGCGATGGGTTACTTCGGCAATCAGGGCACGTGGTACAAAGTTCATGCAAAATCCAGGGTCATACAAAATCCAAAGCCCGGCGCTCATTCAAAGACGCGAGAAACGCCAGCACTTCCCGTTGGATCATTGCGGGGTCGGCATCGCTGAACTCAGACTGCAGCGAGGCGATCACACCTTCGAGCGTACGCGTTCCATCGCACAGTTCCACGATGCGCGGGCCGGGTCCAGTCAGGCGCAGCATGCTTTCGGGTAACAGCAGTACCGGACCAAGATCCGCCGACTGCGTCATCCGGCAGCCAGCCGCAAGGCGGGGAATGCGCGTGGGCCCTGGCTCAATCACTTGATCTTTCATTCGACCTCGGGCCGGAAAGCTCCCGGCGGCGGCCAGCCCGGCTGCACGTAGGCGAAATAAAGCGCGTCCAATTGCGCCCACAGAATATCGCACTTCGCGCGCAACGCGCTTATGGCCGCGTCTTGTTCAGCGCGGGTGTGCGCATTTTCCTTTACCCAATTCAGCGCGAAGCTCGCGTCTTCGGGGGCCTGTGACAGCCTCGATTCGAAATAGCCGAGGCTCGACGAGAGATAGGGATAATGCAGCACCATCCGATCCATGCGCAAGCTGATCAGGTTCTTCGAGAACATTTCGGTCAGCGACGATGCGACCGCTTCGACGAAAGCTATGCTTGGTGACCAACGCCAGGTACGCATCCACCGCGTAGCGGACCGCCGGAAGCACGCCGCGCTCGGAAATTACCAGGTCGCGCGGAACGCCAGTGGCTTCCGCGAGCTTGATCCACTTTTCGATGCCGCCGGGCGTGCCGGGCTCGCCATCATGATCGACGATGCGCTTGCGCCAAGCGCGCCGGAACTCGGGCGATTCGCTGCGAGCGAGGATCAGAGCGTCTTTGATGGGGATGGTTTTCTGATAGTAGTAGCGATTGAAGGCCCAGGCCTGGAGCTGGCCGCGCGTCAGCTTTCCCTCGTGCATCAACTTATGAAACGGATGCTGGTGGTGATAGCGCTCTTCGCCGACCGCCCGTAACTTTTCCTCGAGCGCTTGAGCGCTCAGCAGGGCATCTTGACTGCCGGTTGCAGTCATACTCGGATCTCCATTCCGTCGCGAGCCACTTCCCATCCGGCATCCCGCACCTCCGCATAGGCCGGGCTCGATTCGTCCAGAATCGGGTTGGTATTGTTGATGTGAAAAAAGATCTTGCGCGGGCATTTGATATCCCGAAGCGCTGCCAGTGAACCGCGCGGGCCGGACAGCGGAAGGTGCCCCATCGCGGAAGCCGGTTTTCCGCCGCCTCGGACGCGGCATAACTCGTCTTCGGTCCAGAACGTTCCATCGAACAGCAGCAGGTCGCATTCATCCAACCATTCGCGCCACGAATCTTCGACTGGTTGCCACGCCCGGCAAATATGCCATGCGTCCGCCAGATCCGGGACTCGATCAACAAACCGAGCACCGCTTCGTCAGCGACCAATTCCGATCGGCGATTTGGAGAAACGAAGCCAGGGAACCCGCCGGGCAAGGTAAATGGTTGAAAATCCAGCGGCCCGACGGAAAACTCGACGTCCGGTTGGATCTCCCGCCACTCGACCTGCCGCGGCACACGCTCCAGCAACGCGAACAGGCTATTGTCTTCGCGCAGGATTCGCAATACCGAACGCGTGGCGTAGATATCCAGCGGCTGAAACTCGCGCAGCGAGAGCAGTCCGGCCACCGTGTCGGCTTCGGCGGCGGTGATCACGACAGAATGTATGGGGGAATGAAGCGAAGTGCCGCTGGGCCACAACTGCGGCGTGGCTTCGATTTGGAATCGGAGGTCGGGGGATGCGTTCAGCAGCGTCCAGGAGGCGCCGTCTTCGCTGATCGCGATTTGAGCTTGCGTGCGGGGTGTGGCCTGCGAAGGTTCCCGAGCGCAAATTCCTGGCACTGCTGACAGGCACAATTCCACTGAGGAAATGCGCCGCCTGCAGCCGCGCCGAGAACCCTCACCAGCATTTACTTTAAAGCTTAAAAATCGCCGTTGCTGTAGGAGTTAATCTCACAGCTGCAGGAGATCTCTTCAATCTTCGGTGTCTGCCAAGTCATGTTTTGTGCTCCTCAAGAGTAAGCTTACTGCGATGTTACTGGACGCGAACAGCTTATCATAGGTGCCAGTGCAGCGCAACGGTCCTGATCTAGCTCCAGGTTCACCGCGAGGATTTGGTACTTTCCGAGCCCTCCGACACCCCCACTACCGAACACTCTGGATCGGCATGCTGGCTTCCGCGCTCGGCACTTGGATGCAGATTGTCGCTCAGAGTCTGCTGGTGCTGCGGCTCACCGGAAACTCAGCCCTGGCGCTGGGGACGGTGTCGCTGGCGCAGGCGTCAGCCTTCTTCCTGTTCGCTCCCATGGGTGGCGCGTTTGCGGACCGTCACGACAAACGGCGGCTTCTATTTCGTACACAGACTCTGCTCATGCTGTCGGCCTTCACGCTCGCGGCGCTGACTGCGACTGGCGCGGTTCGGTTGTGGATGGTGGTGGTGCTGGCGTTCACTTCCGGCGTTTTGCTGAGCTTCGATCAGCCGGCGCGCAACTCGTTGTTGCCGCTACTGGCGCCGCCGGAAGACCTGACGAACTCGATTTCGCTGCAGACCCTGGCGTTCAATGCGGCTTCCATCGCCGGTCCGCCGCTGGGAGGCGCCGTCGCGGCAGTGGCCGGATTAGCGGGTGATTTTGCTTTGAACGGCTGCAGCTATGCAGCGGTGATCATCGCTCTGCTGTTGTTGCCGCCGCAGTCGATGGCTGGCGCCTACAGGATCGGCCGGCCCTTCGCGAACCTGGTCGGCCGTGCGGGAAATGCTGGCGGTGATCCAGAAGCAACCGGCGGTTTCAGCGGCCGTGCTGGTCTACGCCGTCCTGCTGTTCGTGGCGCCGTCCCAGGCATTGCTGGTCCCGTTGTTTATCACCGACGTTTTGCATCGCGGCGCGACGGGGCTGGGCTTTCTGTTCGCCGCGTCGGGCATCGGCACCGTGGTGGGATCGCTCTTCGTGGCCTCGTTCGGGGATTCCCGGCGAAAAGGGCCGCTGTTGGTGTCGGCCAACGCCGCGTGGGTGATCGCGCTTGCGGTTTTTGCACTCACGCGCAGCTTTGCATCGGCATTCGTTATGTTGTTGCTGATGGCAGCCGCGCAGAGCGTGTTCAGCACGCTGGTGGTCACTCTGATGCAGGGGGCGGTGGAGGCAAGGATGCGTGGCCGAATCATGAGCCTGAACACGCTCCTCATGATGGGCGTGCGGCCTTTGGGTGATTTTCCGGTAAGTGTCGCGACTTCGTTTTTTGGAATTGCCAATGCGGCGCTGCTCTCGGCTTCGGTGGTGGCTGTGGCGGGCGCGCTGGTGTTTAGTTTGCGGCCGGCGGTTTGGCGGAGTTAGAAGCATGTCGCCCTTGGTTTACCACAGTGGTTTACCACGCGGTATCGCACTATGGCAAACTGAATGTAAGAAGCTATGCCACGCCAACGAGTCATGGTTCCGTATCCTCCCGACGTGATCGCGGAAATCGACAAGATCGTCAGTCACGGGAAGCGCACTGCCTTCTTGGTAGAGCTCGCCAAGCGCGAGATCAAGCTCGATCGTCAGCGACAAGCGTTGCGGGCAGCAACGGGAGCTTGGAAGACGAAAGACCATCCTGAACTGGCCGGGGGAGCGGCGAGTTGGGTTCGCGAGATCCGCCAGGAGTCTGTCAAGCGATTTGAGAAGATCCAGAGACATCGGAAAAGCTGAGTAGATGGCCTCCACCTGCCTCCTGGATAGCACCGTTATCATCGACGCCCTCAACGATCGAAACCGTCGAGGCCAGCTACTGGAAGGACTCCTGGCGGAAGGCATCTTGCTTGCGTGCTGTCCTATCAACGTCACGGAAATCTACATGGGAATGCGTCCCAAGGAAGCCGATAGGACTGAGGCGTTCCTCGCCAGTCTGGAATTTTATCCAGTGACTTGGGAGGTCGCCAAATACGCCGGCGCGCTGTACCGGGAATGGCGACAGAAGGGTCGGACTCTCGCGCTGCCGGATCTAACGATCGCCGCCGTAGCGATCACCAACGGATTGCACTTCGCGACCGACAACCCAAAGGATTTCCCTATGCCCGAGCTGCGATTTTACCCTCTCCCGTCATCAATTGGTCTTTAGTCTGCGGCCGGCCGTTTGGCGGAGTTAGCAGATCACCGGCATACGGAACGTGAATCGAGTTTCCTCTTCCGTGGATGCGACGGCTAGTGTTCCGCCGTGAGCCGTTGCAATCTGGTGCGCGATATAAAGCCCGAGCCCCAGGCCCTCTTGATGCCCATGCGCCTTGCTGCGATAAAAGGGATGGAATAGGTGCTCTAACGCGGCCGGCGCGATCGGATCGCCGGCATTGGCGACCGAGAGTTCAAAGATTCGCGCGTCACAAAATGCCCGCACGCGAATTGGCCGACCTGGAGAGCCGTAGGTAAAGGCATTGCCCAAAAGGTTCGAAAAGAGCTGTGCAATGCGGGCGCGATCACAATTGACCGGCTCGACCAGTGTGAATGTGGTTTCTACAACCCTGTCCGGCTGGCTGGCCCGTAGCTCTGCAATAACCTCGCGCAGTACCGGCTCCAAGGGTTCGTTGGCGTCGCGGTTCAAGGTGAGACCGCCACCCAGCCTCCCGCGGGCGAGATCCAGAAGATTGTCGATCAGCGCCTGCATCCGCAAGGTGCTATCCCGTATCAAACGGGCCATTGTCAGGGCATCTTCGGTGAGGGGAGTCTGCATTAATAAATCCATCAGGCATTTGACGGATCTCACGGGAGTGCGCAGATCGTGCCCCAGCACTGCGATGAATTGTTCGCGAAGTTCGGAGTCCGCGCGTTCTTCGACCAGTGCCGATTCAGTGGCGGCAAGCTTCCGTCCAGCATCGAGGTTCTTGGCGATCAGCTCCGCGAACAATCGAAACATGCCGATGGTTTCAGGCGTCCGAAGAATCGCCGGGCGCGGATCGATGGCGCACAACGTGCCGAAAAAGGAGCCGTCCGCAAGGATGATGGGCATCGAAATATAACTCCGAAACCCGTACATCGCGGGGGTCGGATGTTCGCACCAGACTTCGTCTTCCTTGACGTCATTGATCACCACAGGCTCCCGGCTCTGCCTGATTTCGTCGCAGATGGTGGTCTCGACCTTCAATTCGCCGCCCGGCTTGAGGCCGAAATCGATTGTGTCCAGTACGCTGCACGCGATCCAGCGGTCCTGGGTCACTCTGGCCACTGCAGCGAACCGCATGCCGGTTGTGCGACACACAACATCCAGGATGGTTGGGACCGCTGCTATGCGGCCAACACTATCGACATCCGACTGAAAATCTGTCTGCATCGCGGTCTGCGGAGTCGGCACATATTTAGGATATCCGACTGGATCAAAACTGAGCGAGGCTCAGGATATTTCCGTCCGGGTCCTTGAACCAGGCGATCTTTGCGGTGCCATTCGGCGGCGTCCAGATACCTTTTTCGTCCTGTCCCGGAAAGCCGTAGCGCTCGAACTTCACCCCCGCTTTTTCAAGCTCATCTACCGTAGCCTCGATATCCGAGACGTTCCAACCCAAGGTGGTATATTTCGCCTCGCCGACCTCTTTGACTTTTTGAACGCGCAGCATCGTTCCATTCGCATCGAAGACCAATGCGTAGGGTTCGTCGCTGACCAACTTAAGCCCAAGCTGGTCGCGATAAAACGCCTTGGCGCGTTCCGGGTTCGCCGTCGCGCTGAAAGCGGCAATTTTAGAGGAAGCCAAAAGTGACATGGGGCCAGTATCTCAAAAGCGTTGGAATGCCGATGTTACAATACGAATTCTCCCAATGGATCAGCTCAAAGCCCTCATCCGGGAAGTCCCCGACTTTCCGAAGCCCGGCATCAACTTCTACGACATCACCACGCTGCTGAAGGATTCCAAGGGATTCAAGGGCGTGATCGATTCGCTTGCGGAGCACTATCGTTCCACGCCGATCGATGTAGTTCTCGGAATTGAAGCGCGCGGATTCATCATCGCCCCAGCGGTCGCTTACGCGATCGGATACGGCTTCATCCCGGTGCGCAAGGAAAAGAAGCTGCCTGCGGAGCGCGAGCGCATTGAGTATGCGCTGGAGTATGGCACCGATGTGCTCGAGATACACAAGGACGCCATTTCGCCCGGGCAAAACGTACTCATCATCGACGACGTGCTGGCGACTGGCGGCACTGCGGCGGCGGTCGCGCGTCTGGTGGAGATGCTGCATGGCAAAGTGGCAGGCCTCGGTTTCATCCTGGAACTCGATTTTTTGAACGGCCGCCAGAAGCTCGCGGGCTACGACGTCCACTCGCTGATTCATTACTAATGCGCGACCGAGTGCGGATCCGGTCGCTGGCCAAAATCAATCTCGATTTGCGAGTTCTTCGGAAGCGCCCGGATGGCTTCCACGAGCTACGTACGATTTTCCAAACCATTTCGCTAGCCGACACAATTAGGATCGAGTACCAGCGCGGGCGAACCAGGATCGAGCTGAACTCCAACGTGAACATTCCCGACAATCTGATTCTTCGGGCGGCGGATAGCGTCATGAAGGCGGCACGAGCCAAGGGGCGGTTGCGCTTCGATCTGACAAAGCGCATCCCGCTCGGCGGCGGATTGGGAGGCGGATCGAGCAACGCCGCTTCGGTTTTGTTGGCGCTGCCGGCGCTTCTCGGTAAGCGTGTGCCTTTGGAGAAACTGATGGAGCTTGCGGCGGAACTGGGCAGCGATGTTCCGTTTTTCTTGGCCGGCGGGACCGCCGTGGGCATCGGGCGCGGAGCGGAAGCTCTATCCAATGCCTGATGCGCCATCGCGCCCAGGCCTGCTCATCACGTCCCGGAATCCATTCGTCCACAGCGTCAGCGTATGAAGCGCTGCATCGTAAAGTGCTTCCTGAGGTGCCCACTGATATGATCAACAAATTTCAGGCGGTTGCCTGGGATATAGCCGCTGGATGGACGAACGATTTTGAAGCGGTTGTGTTTCGCTGGCATCCTCAACTAAAATCGATCAAAGGAAAGCTGCTAAAATTAGGTGCTTGGCGTGCGATGATGACCGGGAGCGGGTCCGCGCTTTTCGGGTTGTTCCCCAGCCGTGAATTGAGGGATCGCGCTGCCGAGTGGTTCAGGAAAGAGTTCTCTAGCTATCAGGTGCATCCCTTCGCGATGGTGACTCGCAGCCGCTACCAGGCGCTTTGGCGGCGGCAGTTGGAAGTGTCGCTGGGAAATCGAACATGGCCGCCCCAAGACCGGTACGCACGATGAGATTCGAGCAACTGAAGATCTTCACTGGCAACGCCAACCCGGCGCTTGCCGCGAAGATCTGCGCCTCTCTGGGCTGCACGCTGGGCGCGGCCGAGGTGGAGCCGTTCTCGGACGGGGAAATCCGTCTGCAAATTCTCGAAAATGTCCGCGGCGCCGATGTTTTCGCGGTGCAGCCCACTTGCACTCCGGTGGACCGGCACCTGATGGAATTGCTGCTCATGATCGACGCGCTGAAGCGGGCTTCTGCGGAGCGCATCACGGCAGTGCTACCCTATTATGGGTATGCGCGGCAGGACCGGAAAGACAAGCCGCGAATGCCCATCTCCGCCCGGTTGATCGCCAACCTGATTCAGAGGGCCGGCGCGGATCGTGTGCTTACTTTGGACCTGCACGCGGCTCAGATTCAGGGGTTCTTCGACGTTCCCGTGGATCATTTGTTCGCCGCGCCGGTGATGCTCGAATATTTCGAGTCCATCGGACGCAGGGACATGACCGTGGTTTCGCCGGATGCCGGTGGCGTGGAGCGCGCGCGCGCTTTCGCCAAGCATTTGAACGCGCCGCTGGCGATTATCGACAAGCGCCGCACCGAGGTGAATGTCGCTGAAGTGATGCACATCATCGGTGACGTGGAAGGGCAGCATTGTTTGATTGTGGACGACTTGATTGATACGGCCGGGACGCTGGTGAAAGCCGCCGAGGCGCTGCTGAAGCATGGCGCGCTGACGGTGCGGGCTTGCGCCACGCATGCCGTATTGTCAGGGCCGGCCGTGGAACGAATCGATGCAGCGTGTTTGCAGGAAGTAGTGGTAACCAATTCGATTCCTTTGCGCGAGGACGCCATCCGCTGCGGCCGCATCAAGGTCCTTTCGGTGGCGCCTTTGTTAGCCCGGGCCATCCAATCCATTCACGAGGATGGTTCGGTAAGCACCCTATTTATTTAGAAAGAAAACAAGCAGGCCGCGGCCTGGCGGGAACAAGGTAGCAGTCTGCCGGAGTGAAATACGATGAGAAAAGAAATTACAATCAGCGCGGAGCCGCGGGAAACGCGCGGCAAAAATGAAGCGCGCCGTTTGCGCGTGAAGGGCCTGGCGCCGGCCGTATTATATGGCTCCGAACGGGACGCCGTGGCGATTTCGGTGAATCCCAAGGACGTCAACAAGATTCTGCACAGCAATACCGGCCACAACACCATCTTCAATCTGTCCGTACAGGGCGGCGAGGATACGCCCGTCATGATCGTGGATTGGCAAAGCGATCCGGTGAAGGAGAATTTACTGCACGTCGATCTGAAGCGCATCGATCTGGCCAAGCGCAACGCGTTCAAGGTTCGCGTGCACACCACCGGTGAACCGAAGGGTGTAAAGCTGCAGGGCGGTTTGCTCGAAGTGATCACTCGCGAGATCGAGATCGAGTGCCTGCCGGACGAGATTCCGGAGCTGTACACGGTGGACGTGGGCGAATTGATGATCGGTCAAAACTTGCGTGCCGGCGATATTCCGCTGGGCGGATCGATCACGTTGATTAGCCCGCCCGAGCAGGTGATCGCGCACGTGGTGACGCTGAAGGCTGAGGTTGTGGAGACGCCGGCCGAAGGCGCTGTGGCAGCTACGCCGGCCGAACCGGAAGTGATCAAGAAGGGCAAGAAGGAAGAGGACGCCGAGGCGGAGCCGGAGAAGGGGAAGAAGAAGTAGGGAACTGGGGGCTAGGGATTCGGGATTTGGGACCTGGCAGATACTCGGTGTCAAGCGCCAACCCCTGATCCCCAACCCCCAATTCCATGGGCGAGTTCGAGAAATTGGTGGTTGGTCTGGGCAACCCTGGCGCCGAGTATGAACACACGGCGCATAATCTCGGGTTCATGGTCGTTGACCGCCTGGCGGATCGCCACGGGATTAAGGTCGGGCGCAAGGATTCGATGGCGTTCGTGGGGCAGGGAACGGTGGCGGGCAAGAAAGTGTTGCTCGCCAAGCCGCAGACGTTCATGAACGTCAGCGGCGAGTCGGTGCAAGGGTTGTTGGTGAAGAATGAGATCGCGGCTGGGGATCTGGTTCTGGTTTACGACGAATTGGATTTACCCTGGCAGTCGGTACGGATCCGGCCGAATGGTTCGGCCGCCGGCCATCGCGGCGTGGATTCAGTAATCCGCTGCGTCGGGACCAAAGAGTTTCCCCGGGTTCGCCTGGGAGTTCATGGGGGCCGTCGCGAAAAAGACGGCGCTCAAATCGTGCTCGCGAAGTTGAAGCGGGCGCACAGACAAGAGTTGGATGAGCTGCTGGACTATGCGTCGCAGGCAGTGGAGTCCATCATCGCTGAAGGCGTCGAAAAGTCCATGGCGAAATATAATCGTCGCGCCCAAGGCTTAAACGAGGAAGAATGAGGATCTACGAAGAGTTGTTTATTCTCCGGCCGGATGCGCCGGAAGAAGAGATCGATCACCTGATCGAACAATTGACAACCTACATCGCCTCGCAAGGCGGCAATGTGGACAAGTCCGACAAATGGGGCATACGCAAGCTGGCCTATCGCGTGCAAAAGCGCAACGAAGGCTTCTACGTATTGCTGCAGTTCACCACCAAACCCGAGACCGTGCTTGAGGTGGAACGCCGTCTGCGCGTTTCGGATCTGGTGATGAAATTCCAGAGCGTGCGCATCGACGAGAAGCTGAAAGAAGATCGAGAAGCGCAAAAAGGAGCGCGAAAAGCGCGCCGCTCGCAAACCGGCGCCGCCGGCTGCGCCCAGCGTGCCGATCGAGCATGTGATGGCTGGCGCGGCCGAACCGGCTGGCCCAAGACCGGGAGCTCCGATGCCTGGCGCGCCAGTGCTAGGGCTGACGGAAAAGGCGGGAGAATAACATGGCCGAACAACGAGGCGGACGTCCCATTAGCGGATCGATGCGACCCACCGGCGGCGACAAAGCGCTGGCCACCAAGAAGCAATATTTCCGGCGCAAGAAAGTTTGCCGATTCTGCGTGGAAAAGATCGACGACATCAACTACAAGGACGTGCGAATGCTCTCGTCCTTCATTTCCGAGCGCGGGCAAGATTGTGCCCCGGCGCATTTCCGGCGTTTGCACGCCGCATCAGAAGCGGCTGGCCGAAGCCATCAAACAGGCGCGGAATATCGCTTTGATTCCGTTCGCGTCGGCGATTTAGGAGATTGTCATCATGGAAGTGATTCTTAAGAGAAGACGTCGAAAAGCTGGGTACGCGCGGCCAGTTGGTCAAAGTGGCGTCCGGCTATGCGCGCAATTTCCTGCTCCCTAAGCGGCTGGCGGTGGCTGCCACGGAGTCCAACAAAAAGATCGTCGAGCAGGAACGCCAGGCGCATTTACGGCGCGAGGCGAAGGTAGTCGGCGAGGCCGGTGAATTAGGCAAGATGATGGGGGCCGTAGCGGTCACAATCTCGCAGAAAGCCGGCGAGAACGGCCAGCTCTTCGGTTCGGTGACATCCAAGGACATCGCCGACGCGCTTGAGGCGCAGGGTTATACCATCGAGCGGCGAAAAATCGCGTTGGCGGAGCCCATCAAGTCGCTGGGCGAATTCAAGGTTCCCGTGCGGTTGCACCCCGAAGTGACAGTTGAAATCGCGGTCAACGTTGTTAAAGAGGAAGAGTAATTCCTGGCGGAAACTACTGTTTTGCCACGGCGTGATCTGATTTTGGAGCCGGAAGGCTACGCCGGCGTTACGGTCTATCGACTGCTGGGAGCTGCCTCGCTCGGATATATCTCCGCGGATCACAGGTTCGTGCACGCGATTCTCGATCGCCGGCAAGAGTCGATCCCCGACCTGGTCCGGTTCGCGTCCGAAGATCATGCGGACGATCTGATGGATCTCGATCCGCTATTGATCGATTTGTTCCGTGCTGTGCGGACGTCCGAAGCGCTGCCGTTCTTTGTGAGCGTGATCCGGCGAAATACGGGCGACGTTCCGGACGATCTGGTGGAAAGCATTGTTGAGTTAGGGGCTGCGGCCGTGGATCCCTTGCTCGCGCTGCTCGACGAATTGGAACCCAAAGACGCCGGCGATGTGCCCTTCGTACTCGGGGCGCTGCGCGTTCGCGACGCTCGCGTCCTGGAAGCCTTGACACGCCGGCTGGAAAACGATCCGCAAGACGCCGCGCTGTGCCTGGAAATCTACGGCGATCCGGCGGCGATTCCGGCGCTCGAGGCCGCGCTGGCTCGGATTCCAGCCGACGATTCGCGCTCGCGAGCACCCATTCAAGCCGTCATCGACACTCTTTCGGCTCCGCCGGAGGATGCGCCCGAATCGCAAGCGCCGTTCGACATCTGGGCCCTGTACCCCGAAGAAGCGGCACCCGACTTCGCCGCGCTTGAAGACGAAGACCGGCTGGCGATGCTCCAAGCGGGCTCCGCCAAACTGCGAGCGGAAGTCGCGCTCAGCTATCAAGGCACGGAGTTGTCCGACGCCGCGCGCGCGCGATTGATCCAGCTTGCCAAGACGGATCCCGACGCCACGGTGCGCGGGGCTTGTTGGGAGGCGTTCGGCGAACTCGACGATGAGCCGGAGCTGCACGATGCAATGCTCCGGGTGCTTGCGAATCCCCAGGCTCCCATCGAAGAAAAGGGCGGTGCGGCGGTCGGTCTGGCCGAGCAATCCGACGATCCCGCCGTGTACGAAGCGATTTTGAGCCTGTACCAGGATCCCCGCGGCCGCGCCAAGGCGCTCAAGGCTATGGCGAGATCGTTTGACAAGCGTTTTGCCGCGTATCCTCCCTTGCACTTGGACGACCCGGATCCAGCCGTCAAGACGCAGGCCATCTGGGGCGTCGGATACCTGGGTCTAACCTTGGAAGCGCCGCGGCTGGTGGAGCTTTTCGAGGACGAGCAATTTCGCACCGATGCGTTGTTCGCTTACGCCTTGTCGGTTCCCGGCGAAACGTCGCCAGGTCGCGTGCGAGGGCTGATGAAGAAGGTGGAAGAAGCCGCCGGCGAGTTCCGAGAGGATGAAGAGGATTTAGTTCGCATCGCGCTGGACCAGCGCCTGATGCTGCATGGAAAGAGTCCGGTGTTTTTCCCCGACGATTCGGAGGAAGAAGAATCCGAAACCGTGATTGCGGTTCATAAGCCCGGCCGCAACGATCTGTGCTCCTGCGGCAGCGGCAAGAAGTACAAGAAGTGCCATGGCGTTCTGAACTAAGGGTTCGTGTTATTCTCCTCCCATGAACCCCTATGCAAGCCACATGGGCGACAAAACTCCACTGGCCGTGATCTCCGATACGCCTCAACGTCTGGCGCATTTGGCGGAGACGATCGGCACCGAGCGCTTGGAGAAATCGCCGGCGCCCGGCAAATGGAGCGCTCGCGAGATCCTATGCCATTTGGCTGATACCGAGCTGGCCTTTGCCTTCCGCTTGCGACAGACGTTGGCGGAGGATCATCACGTGGTCCAGCCGTTCGATCAAGATCGCTGGGCCGCCACCTACGCGGCCTACGACGCACCGTCGGCCGTGGCCACGTTCGCGGCGCTTCGCAGGTGGAATATCGCTCTGATTCGATCTGTACGTCCGGCGGATTTCGAAAAACCGGTGACGCATCCCGAGCGCGGAACCATGACCTTCCAGACTATCGTCGAAACCATGGCCGGACACGACCGGAATCACATTAAACAGATCGAGGCAATTGCGTCGCAAACAGCCGCGGCGCACTAAAGGGGAGCCAAAAGCGGCGGCTGAGTTAGTCGCAGGCCGTTGTCGCGACTGCGCATTTGACGATGGCCTCGGCCCGGCGCCAATCCTCTTGCGCGGTTCCTTCGGGGCGTCCAGCGCTTTCCCAAATCAGCTCGGCAATGAGAGGAACATCTCCAGTGCGATTTTTGTCGTCGTCGACTGGCATTTGCGTGGATTCAGGCAGCAAGGATCGCAAGAACGCATCGCGGGCCTGATTGTACGCCAAGTGCGCTCTTTCCAGCTCGAAGAGTGCATCATCGAAAGTCTTCCTATCGGTATTGGGTTGCGCGGTCAACAACTGCATGTGTTGTGCTTTCTTGGAAAAGTCCTCAAAAGCATCGCGATACAGAGCCTCAACCTCCCTTGTCATCGTCATACCTAATTGGACGAGACAACCTCGAGAAAGGTTCGTTTTTCTCCGGTACTTTTGTCGCGTAGTACCGTCAGGAGTATTGGATGGTCAGTTTCCGAGATCCACGAAGGGTTTACCACGCAGCTTGTAGTCGGGATCCGTCAAGTTCTGATTGAGCCCCACCGTGTCGAAGCGAACCTCGATCCCTTGCTGTTGGTTGTCGGGTTTGATCTGCATCGTTTTGGGATAAAAAGCACCGCCGTCTTGTGCGTAATCGGAATACGTGATCAGCACGGAACCAAGCCCGGCGGCGGTAGTGATTTTCAAACGCTCCGGCCGCGAATTCGAATCTAAGGCAACGGAGATTTTCTCGGTCCCGTTCTCGGCGAAGAGAACGAATTCGTCGCTGGCGGCAGGATCCGGGTGATCGGCCACCAGTTTGTAACCAGAACCCTGGAGCCGCGCCATCAAGGCCGGCAGTTGGTAATCGCGAATCAAACCAAAATCGGTGGGCAATTCCAAGGCTTCATCGCCCTTGAGGTTTTTGCTGGCCTTGAATTCGCTGCCGGTGAACATTACTTCATGCAATAAGCGGCCAGACTTGGCTTGAAACAGCCCGCGATCCGCGCGATTGCGCATCAGCAGGGTCCATCGAACACTCTTGCCGTCGCGGCCCCATAGCGTCGTGCTGCCCACCGCCTGCACGGAAGCCAGCGCCTTGAGGCCATCGTCGCCTCCAATCGCATGGATCACTTTCTGCAACAGGTGTGTTCCAAAAGCTTCGCGCGCCACACGGTCGGGCTCCAACGTTACCGCCACCGTCGTGCTCTTGGCCGCCTCCACAATCACGGTGCTTTGGTTTACGGCGAATCCTTCCCGTGAAAAATCAACCACCCAATTGCCGGGTGTGAGACCACTTGCTTCGAGCGTACCCCCTGAGGTTGGCCCGATTGACGTACCGTTCAGGCTCACCTGGCATTCGGCCGGCGCGCAAGTGAGGGTCAGGTTCCCCTTCGCCAGGGGTTTGGGAGCCGAGGGTGCTGCAGCGGTGGCCTTTCCTTTGCTCGTACTCTTAATCGCCTCCATTATTTCCTCGGGCGCACCCGCGGATTCAAGCCTGGCCAGCGTATCGGAGGAAAGCGGAAAGGCGACGCCGCGGTTCTCGATGGCCTCTTTGCGTCGCCGCATTGGGATGGCATCTTGCTTCAGGAGCAGCAGTACTTGATCCAGAGTGAATGGGTCGCCGGTAAGAAATGGGTCAGCTTTCTTGCCATGCCCAGGTTTCGGATCGGTGGCCGCGTTAACAGCCTGGGGAATCCCGACTAACGCCAGCATCATCAGGGTCACGGCGGTCAGCGTCATCGCGGCGGGCCAAATGCAAGACAGAATCTTGGGTCTCATGTCCGTCCTCTACTCTCGTCGTTACTTCAGGGCTGCTTCCGCTTCTTGCGCATCGCGTACTTTCTTCTTCCAGGCGCGCGCTTCGGCATTGTTCGGATCGTTGGCCAGGACCTGGTTCACCAGAGCCAGAGCTTCGGCGTATCGGCCCGATTCCCAGAGTGACCGCACTGGGCCACGCAGGGTTTGCCGGCCTGAGAATTCGGGGTTGCCCACGTCGTCCGGCCCGGATTGACCGGGTTTCGGAGCCTCAGGTTCCGCCGGGACAGTTGCCGTGGGAGTCGCGGACGCTGCCGGCGCAGGTTTTTGGGTCACCACAGCTGGAGCGGAGTTCTTGTTCTGGGAAGCTCGCAGCCCCTGGCGCGAGATGTACGAGCCGACTATGCCAGCCGCCAGGATAAGGCCGACTAACAGGGTGATCGCCCGCTTCGTGAACAGGCCGCGAGTCGCCGTGGTCGAAGGGGGCAGCTGCGCCTGGGGGCTTAGGACCGGTGCGCCTCCATCCAGAAAGGAAGGGGGAGGCTGATAAGGCGCCGGTACCTGCGCCTGCGGGACTGACACATCTTGCGCCGCGTCACGGGCCGGAAAAGCGGCGGCCGGAGGAGCGGGTTTTGGCGGAAGCTCTGCCCGCGGTTGTTGCTGCGGAGCAGGAACCTCTTTCGCCAACGGAGCGCTGGCAGCGTAGGATCGTGCGGTCCAGGGTTGCGGCGCCGCCACCGCATCTTGCGGCCTCTCGCGTACCCGCGGTTCCGATGCACGCTGGGGCGCCTCTTGAGGCGCGGAGGCGGGTGTCGCAAAAGCCGTCGCCTGGTGGATGACTGGTTCCGGCTCCGGCTCCGGCTCCGCCGCCGGCGCGGGTGTTTCAATGCTCACCCGTTCCACTCGCGGTGCTTGAGCGGGTGCCGCGGCTGAAGCACCGCGCCTTAATTCCTGCGCGGCCAAGTAGAGTCCGGCGGCAAATTCTTCCCCTGTCTGCAAACGCTGCGCTGGATCCTTCAACAGGGCGCGTTGTATTAAGTTATCCAGTTGCTCGGGAATCCGCGGATCCAGCAGTCGCAGCGGTTCCACGTCGGTGTGGACGATTTCGCGTGGAATCAGGCCGGGTTCGGCCGAAAACGGGTACTTTCCGGAGATGAACTCGTACAGCATCAGCCCCAGCGCGAATATGTCGGACCGGGCGTCGAACGGTTGTCCCAGGACTTGTTCCGGCGCGAGATAGTTGACCACCAGGCCCTGCGGCCGGCTGCCGGCTTCAAGCAGCGCCGCGAGCCACTTTGCGATCCCAAAATCCAAAATCGTGATGTCTCGCGCGCCGTCCACAAAGACATTGCTGGGCTTGAGATCCCCGTGCGCTATTTCGCGCGAATGTGCAAACGCCAACCCCTCGGCCACTTGCGCGATCAAGGCGAGCTTCTGGCCGAGCGGCAAGTCGCGGTTCTCCTGCATGAACCGATCGAGGTCCACGCCGGTTCGCCATTCCGAGACGACGAATACTCCTTCTTCTACTTCACCCATGTCCTGCACCTTGACCAGGTGGCGATGGACCAATTCGGCGCAGGCTGCCAGGTGGCCGCAGAACTGTTCCTTCGCTGCGGTGGTTAGTCCGGGAACTGTTTGCAGGACCTTGAGCGCAAATTCCCGATTGCGAAAACTGTCGCGAACTCGGTAAGTGGTGCCGGCCGCACTGTCTCCGAGCTGCTCGATTACCTGATATTTACCGATCGACTTCATCTCAGTTGACCTCACGCCAGCGGTTGGTGGTTCCGTAGGCACGCTCCCCTACTTCGGCTGGCACTTACTTACTCAGATCGGACGGCGGGGGAGTCGCCTATATGCCACCTTAGAGCTTCAGTAGTTTTTAGACGGTTCCTCCGGTGATGCCTTGAGTCCGACGTAGTGTGTTGACAGTAGGGGAAGCTCGGAGGAACCTGATAAACTATGAAAAGTTTCTACTTTGGGCGCGTAGCTCAGTTGGTTAGAGCGCCTGCTTCACACGCAGGAGGTCACAGGTTCGAGTCCTGTCGCGCCCACCATTCCCGCACTTGCGAATCAGCAACTTGCAATTTCGATCCCTAAGCATTTCCTGCTCTCATTCTCCAAAACGTATCAGAACCGTATCAAAACCCGGCCGGTCCCGAAACAACGTATCAAAACACCTAAGCGCATTCTTTCTCGTTGGCCTGGCGGTTCAGTTTGGCCAGCGCCTCCCTCTTCATTTGCAGCTTCATCTGGGAGTACTTTTTGAACACCTTCGCATCAGTCTGCCGAAGGAGCTGTGTGACCCATTCGTCCGCAACGCCACCCGCACTGAGGCGAGTAGCGTGTGTGGACCGGAGATCGTACAGCCGGAAGTAGGGTATGCCAGCCTTCCGCAGAGTTCGCTCCCAGGTCTTCTTGAAGTTCGTCTGATACCCGGTTGGGCTTTTCGAACTTGGAAAGAGCCACGGCCCTGGACCAGCGACCTCCATCTGGCTCTGGAATGCTTCGGCGGCGATATCCGTCAGAGGCACTTCGGCAACCCCGGTTGGGGTCTTCGAATCTGCGATGAACACCAGCTTGTTCAAAAGGTCAACCTGCTCCTTGCGCATACGGCGCCAGTTCCTTGTAAACGCGCAATCCGGTTTCTGTGAGAATCCGGATCACGTTTCGCAAATATACGGGCGCGTGAGATTCAATCGCCTGTTGCTCCGACCACGTCATGTAGTGCGGCCGGAACAGCCCCTTGAGAATTACAGGAAACTCTACGCCGGCGCATGGATTGGCCGGACAGAGCTTCTTCTTAACGGCCACGCTGAAGATGCGCCGAAGGATTCGATACTCCTGATGCACGGTCGCGGGTTTCAGGAGTCCGAGTTCCGCGATCCCTTCCCTCCGGCGGACATGCTTGCGGTGCTTGAGCCGATTGCGCAGGTGGATCTCGATTTGGGTTGCGTCGATCTCCGTCATTTTCATCGGTCCGAACACCGGTCGCAGGCTCTTGAGCGCATTCTCATTCGCTTCGTGCGTGCTGGCAGCGCGAATCGGCGGCTTGGAATAGTTCTCCAAGAAAAAGTCTGCCCATTCGCCAAAAGCGAGCTGTTCACCCTTGCGGACGATGTGCAGGGTGTTGTTGTCTCTGGCTTGAAGCCTTTCGCGAAGTTGGCGCTGAGCTTCCTGCCAGTCTTCCGTATGGGTTGATTCGAGGCGGCGGCAACCGGATCTGTCCCGGTAGCGCATCCACCAAATATTGCTGTCATTGCGTCGATAAACGACACCATCATGTTTACTCGGTCTTGCCATTCCCCATCTCCTGTTTGAACTGCGCGCGGAATGGCTCCAACTCCGATTTCAAGAACCGGATGTTGCGACCCATTACGCGGAGATGGGGAATCTGCTTTCGCTCAACCCAAAGATACACCGTTTGCGGGCTGACGCCAAGGAAAACCGCAGCTTCACGCACACGCATGGGTAGCTCATCGACGATGGCGGCGGCTGGCGCTTCGATGGTCGCGTTCATGAGATCCTCGTGGCACCGCGAGTGGTGCTCAACTACTAAGGGAACGGCGGGGGCAACTTGGGACAGCATTACCGCCCTCGCCTGACAGCGCGGGGAAAGAAAACCGCATCGGTAGATTCTCGCGCGTGTTGCAACCGATTGCAACAGTTTGTGAACGGTCTGCAACAGTTTCGGCGGTCAACCCGCTTTTGAAACAGTTTGCAACAGATTGCAACATCCACCGGCAGCAAAGGCCACTCCCAGGCAGCCAAAAACCCTGTAGTGGAACATAAAGGATCGTCTGACGATTTGGTTGATTTCGTTTTGTACCTGGCTCACGTCAGGTCACTTTGGGCGTCCGACGATCCCGGCCAATTGTCTGCCGTCTGTCCGACGCTCTGTTTTTCAGGCGAAATCGCGTCCCGAAGCGGCCTCGTCATCCCCTTTTGAAGTAGAGGGCGACCATGCCAAGGCGAACATTCCGGTTGACTGCCGACACAGAAGAACGACTCCAAACGACTGCGAAGGTCCGGGGCTATGCCAACCCGAGTGCTTTCCTCAGAACGGCGATTGACCATGAATTGAGCGGGAGGGAAGACGTGATAATTGGGGCTGAGGAACGACTTGCCGCCAGTATGGAACAAATCCGGCGCGAAGTATTCCGCCTGGGGCGAGCCCAGCAGGCGCTATTCGCATTCGTAGACAGCCTGGCTAAAGTTTTGCTCACCTGCGTTCCCGAACCAGGCGGTGAGGCGCTGGACGCCGCCGTCGCACGGGCGCGCGGCCGTCACGCTCAGCTACTAAAGAGCGCTGGGCAAGCGATGGTTGGAGACTCGCAACTGGCGATGCAGGATTTGGTGATCCGTGGTGAGGGATGACGAACGCGCTTCTTGGCTAACTTTCACAACAAAACGCTTGACGTGTACGGTATAACCGTACATACTGGAATTATGAAGGGATGACATGCAGCTTGTCCGCTTTCGCCATAAGGGGCTAAGGCAGCTTCACGAAGACGGGAACGCCAAGGGGGTGCCGCCCGCGATGGCCGACAAGCTGCGCAAGCTTCTGTTCGCCCTCGAAACCGCCGAGACGCTGGAGCAGCTCGGCCGGTTTCCAGGCTGGAAGCTGCATCCGCTTAAAGGCGACCTGAAAGGATTATGGAGCCTGACTGTTACCGGAAACTGGCGGTTGATTTTCCGCTACGACGAACAGACGAACACCGCCAGCGATATTGACTTGATCGACTACCATTAGGAGGCCCGCAATGCCCATGAAGAACCCGCCCCATCCGGGCGACCTGATCAGAACCGAGATCGTCGAGGCCCTCGGCCTCAACGTGTCGAAGGCGGCGGAGATTTTGAAAGTGCGCCGCGCCACGCTCTCCGATCTTCTGCACGGCAAGGCCGCGCTGACGCCGGAAATGGCCCTGCGCATCGAAAAGGCGTTCGGCCCGGACATGGACCACCTTCTCCGCATGCAGCTCGCCTACGACGTGGCGAAAACGCGGGAGCACGCGCGGGACATCTCGATCAAGCGGTACGTCCCGGCCTGAAGGCGGGGCAGGGGAGCCGCGCGGCCAGTCGTGCCTTGACAACAGGACACCGATATCCGAAAACTGGGTAGAATTCAGATTATGCGAACCGTAGTGGTGCAAGTTCTTTTCGTGATGGCTTCCCTGCTCGGAACATCCGCACAGTGTGCTGGCCCCGTGCTTACACCTCAACAGGTCCAGGCTGCAATTCAGGAGGGCAGCAAGTACAAGATGGTAGATAAGTTCCTTGAAAAGGGACTCAAGGGTAAGCGGGTCAAGCTCGCCAGCGCCATGGCAGTGGACGGCATCAGCAAATACGCCACGTTCTTCAATGACTGGCAGGCCATAGCTGCTGAGGCTGCCGCCGCCCACCAACAGATACGTGAACTGAGGGTGGATGAGGTTCAGGCGAGCGGACTTCTTCATGCCTTCGTGGAAGTCCATGCGCGCGGAGCGATTCCTGCCAGCAAAATGAATCGGCGCTACCGAGAACAACGGGCCCACCTTGTCTTGAAAATCGGCGAACGGATTGTCCAGCCAGTCGCCAAGAGCATGATAAAGCAGTCGGATCAGTCCGTCGGTATGATCGTCGCTGGCGTCGCAGAAGGCAAGATTACTCTTGACTTCGCCTTCGATGTGTCCTCGGAAGATCTCCAATCTCCTGTAGAGGTCATCCTGATAGATGGAGACGGAAACAAGCATCACCAGACGGTTGATCTGAGCGGAATTCTGGATATCGGTTAGTAGACTGCCATCGGTTCCTTCTTGCTATGGCAGCCTTGCTGCCCTTGCCGGTCAGAATCCGATTCGCTGTTGGCCCATGCCAGCGTGCGCCGGTTCGGGTTTTAAGCTTTAAGCCCTTCTGTATCACTCAACCGTGCAAACTGGGAAGACCTCACCGGTGTAGTCCGGTATCTCTTCGGTGAAATGGTTGGCAGTAATCTCGCGGTAGAAAAATGCGGGCGATATCTCCTAAACGGAACGCGAGTCCATCGTGCAACCGCCATTCGCGTTCCATGTAGAAATTCTCGTCATGGTCTTCCGGGAGACCTGCCGTAAAGAATTTCATCCGGGCGAAAACGAGCTCTTCGAAGTCGGCTTGCAGCGCGGAGAAGCGTCCGAGGAGTCGATGGCCCACTGGCGTGTTAGGTGCGGATAACTTCGATAGAAAAGCAGTCGCTCCATCAATGCGCGTGACGTACTCTTCGAGATCAAATCGAACGCGCTGAAGTTCCGCCCGCAGATCGTCGAATCGCTCCGCGACGGTCCGTGGGCCGATTCCGAGGGCACGGTTACTGGCATTACGGGGTACGTAGTGAACGGGAGTAGCACCATGGCGGAGAAGAAAGCGTTTGGAAAAGGCAATGCCGAACGATCCGTACTTCTGCATATGAATTTTGAGTTGTCCGGGTGGAATATCGCAGAAGCAGAGCATCGTGCACTTGATCGCCTCATTCGTCGACAGCGGCTTCTGGCCGTCGCTGCGCATTGTGAAGCCAGGACCAAACTCTTCGCGGTAGCTCGCCTGCAACCAGCCCTCGCGAGGCTTCCTAGGGTCAGGTTGACGATTGCCCAGGATCTTAAGCAAAAGTGCGTATCGTTCGGCACTGTTGGGCTTGCCATCCGGCATCCTTTTAGCCCTTCCGACAAAATGGGTCAGTTCATCAGAGACATAGGACTGGGTGTTGATGCTCATATTTATATTGTCAGCGTCGGGCGTTGATTTTCAGCACCGTGGCATTCGCTAGAGCAACGCAACGATTGAGTGTGCGGCTTCCATCTGTAATATGTGCCGTATTCTTGTCATCCCAGTACATCAAGAATTCGCTCATTGCGTCTTGGAAAAGACGGTGGGCCTCATCAGCGTTGTCAGCGATGTCGTGGACACTGCTGCTGATTCCCCCCTCGGCCCGACTTCTGAAATACTTCTCATATCCGACACCCTCAACGGATTTCGCCGCTAGCAAGGCTCCCTTGACGCTATCGAGATTTGAGGCACCCGCCATGGCTTGCGCTGCTCCCATTCCTTGATCGCTCAGCGTCTTGAAATACGAGACCGCATCCGAGTTGAAGCGGGCTTCGTCTGAGGAGGCAGCACAGCCTAAGGTGAGGAGCGCGACTGCGACCGGAAGGCCGCTAAAGCAAGTCCTGGCGGGTTTCATCAGATATGAAATGTACCATTGCGAACGATTCTATCCAAGCGCCCGGTACGATACCCTGAAAACATGTAGACTGCGGGCGTTGAGCGCGGAGGTCTACTTTGGCAGCCAAGGCGGCGACCCAAAGCGGGTCGCGCCTGTACGACCGGTCAGCAGGGAGCAGAAAAGACATGACTGTCCCCTATTCAAGAAACATGGACCCGACGTACGAGAACTTCGTGGCGGAGTGCCCTCATTGTAGCGCGAGTAACATCTTCAACCGCGCCTCCGATCTCCGGACTTTCCAGCCGGTCGGCTTCCGAACGGTCAACTGCCAAGAGTGCGATCGGCCGTTCAATATCAACAACGACTCGGTCAACGCGGCGCACGAGATGTTGCTGTTCGCCTGCAGCGCGTTCATTGAGCGGAAACAGTACATGCAATGCGTACTGAGCGTAGCTCAGGCCTACGAGGTCTTTTTTGGCCACTTTCTTTACGTGCAACTGATCTACCGCGCGTTCGCCAAGGACAATAGTCGCGACCCGCAGCTCCTGAATGACTTGAAGAAGCAGCTCTACGACCGCGTGCAAAAGTTCACGTTCGAGCCCATGCGAAGCCTCGTTCTGAGGCTTGTTGTTGACAAAGTAGCGCCCGCGTCGCTTGCCGACGCTAAGGCCGCGATCAATGCACTCCCCAAGAGTAACGTGCCGCAGGTGCCGCGCCAAGACATTGAGGCGGTGCTCGATGACCGCTTGAAGGCTCTGCTCCTGCGACTGCGGGACGCCGACGCAGGAAAAGTTACGAAATCGAGTGGTTCACAAGGATGCGTACCGACCGAAGCTGGATGAAGCCAAGCGTGCGCACGATGAAGCGCGAAAAATCCTCCACGGATTAACGGCCCGCCTTCGACTGGGATATGACGCCAATTGGTACATAGGCAAGGCTGGCCGATGAACGTTTGCCCTCAACGGGCGTATGGAGCCGCGTCTTTTTACTCGCGCTGTCAAGGACCCGCTCTAAATCTTAGCCCAGACTTGGCTCCATAACCGCTACGATTTCAAGGGTGCACCGTGAGATTGCACTGGCCGGTCGCAACCATTAGAACTTTGTGACCGCTTTCGGCGAGGACATGGGCCACGTGAAAAAGGAACGTCGTCTTTCCGACGCCACCTTTGTTGCAGAACAGGCTGATGATTGACAAAATCAGCCCTGAAAACGTGAGCGCTAGATCAGTATGCACTCAACTTCGTCGAGTGACACCTGGTCGTTGCGGCGATCATAGAGGCCTGTGGTCCGGGCGCTCTCGTGGTAGGCCATCTGCTGAGCGACTTCGAGCTTGCCGCCATTGCGCAAATGTTCCGTGATGCCGGTCGCGCGGAAGCAGTGACAGCCGATTTTCGTCTCGGATGCCGGCGGCGGCCGATCATGCGGTACATGTCGGCCTGGACCTATCATGACTACGCCGGAGTTCCGGCCCGCGTGGAAGATACCGCGGACGCCTGCTTTTGACCGTATCAAAACCGTATCAAAACGCGGTCCTTTCTAGTGATGGGACTTGCCTTTGAGCGAAGAGCAGACTCCCCATATTGTTGAAAAGCCAAAGAACAGGAGGGATACCATGGAGCCAAAAGAAGCAAGTTGTGGGCTTCACACGCAGGAGGTCACAGGTTCGAGTCCTGTCGCGCCCACCATTCGAACCAATATCCTACGGTGCCAGAACCGTGTTACGCGCCTTGGCCGCTGTCTCCGGATAGTCGATGGTGAAGTGGAGTCCCCGGCTCTCTTTGCGAGCCAGAGCCGAACGGACGATCAGATCCGCGACCACGGCTAGATTGCGCAACTCGATTAAATCTTTTGTGACGCGGAAACTTCCGTAATACTCGGCGATCTCTCGCAGCAGCAGACGGACGCGATGCTGGGCCCGCTTCAGCCGTTTGGTGGACCGCACGATGCCAACGTAGTCCCACATAAAGCGCCGTAACTCGTCCCAGTTGTGGGCCACCACCACTTCTTCATCGGAATCGGTGACCCAGCTCTCATCCCACGCCGGAATCGCGGGCGGCTGCGCGATATTCGGCAACCGGCTCACGATATCGCGGGCGGCGGCCGCTCCGAACACCAGACATTCGAGTAGAGAATTCGAAGCCAGCCGATTCGCCCCGTGAAGGCCCGTGAATGCCACTTCGCCGGCGGCGTAGAGATTTTCGAGATCGGTTCGGCCGTGAAGATCGGTCATCACTCCGCCGCACGTGTAGTGTGCCGCCGGAACCACGGGGATCGGTTCGCGCGTGATGTCAATGCCAAGTTCCAGACACTTGGCGTAAATGGTTGGGAAATGTTGCTGGAGGAACGCTGCGGGCTGATGGGAGATGTCGAGGTAAACGCAATCGTGGCCCTCGCGCTTCATCACGTCGTCGATGGCTCGGGCGACAATATCGCGCGGAGCCAGTTCGCCGCGTGGATCGTATTCGTCCATGAAGCGAGTGCCAACTGGACGGATCAGCAGGCCACCTTCGCCGCGGACCGCCTCAGTGATCAGGAACGATCGCGCCTTGGGATGGTACAAGCAGGTGGGATGAAACTGGCTAAACTCCATATTCGCCACGCGGCATCCGGCGCGCCATCCCATCGCGATTCCGTCGCCCGTGGAGCCTTCGGGATTCGTGGAGTAGAGGTAAGCGCGGCTGGCTCCGCCGGTTGCCAAAACCACCGTGCGCGCCGCAAGTGCGATCACTCGCCCGGTGGCCGAATCAAGCACGTAAGCACCCACGCAGCGGGGCTTTCCACCACCCGATTTGGGATGACGGATCAAATCGATGGCGACGTAGTTTTCAAACAACGCGCCACCGCTCTCGGCTAGGCGAGCGATAAGGGCCGTTTCGACCGCCCGCCCGGTAGCATCCGCCGAGTGGACGATCCGGCGATGCGAATGTCCTCCCTCGCGGCCGAGTTGATACTCGCCGCTATCCGGATCGCGATCGAAGCTCACTCCCTCGGCAGCCAGCCAGTCGATCGCTTCCCGCGCGCGCTCGGCGACGAAGCGGACCGTAACCGGATCGCATAGACCGGCCCCGGCGTCCAGCGTATCGGTCACATGCGATTCGAGGCTGTCCGTGGAATCGAACACCGCGGCGATCCCGCCTTGGGCTTGCGCTGTACTACCGCTCGCGGCCGCGTTCTTGGCGATGACGGCGATCTTAAGCTTCGGATTCAGCTCCAGCGCGCGGAGCACCACCGAAAGCCCGCTGCTCCTGAGCCGAGGACCAGCAGGTCGTTTTGCTCATCCCGGTCTCAACTCCAGTCAAGTCCGATGTCGACCGCCGGCGCCGACTGGGTAATGCGTCCCACGGAAACGAAATCCACTCCCGATTCGGCGATCGCGCGGATGGTTTCGAGAGTGACTCCTCCCGAAGCCTCGGTCTTTGCCCGCCCGCCGACCAGCGCTACGGCCTGGCGCAACTCGTCGAGGCTCATATTGTCGAGCAGCACCATGTCAACGCCGGCTTCGACGGCTTCGCGCACCTGCGCGAGCGTATCGCACTCTACTTCGATCGTGACTTGTTGCCGTGGGCCGCCGCAACTTGGCTTTGCGCACTGCCTCGGAGATGCTGCCGCAGACGGCGATGTGATTGTCCTTAATCAATATCGCGTCGAAGAGTCCCATGCGGTGGTTCTGGGCGCCCCCACAACGAGTTGCGTACTTGGAGAGCCTGCGCATACCGGGAATGGTCTTGCGCGTGTCGAGCAAAATGCAACCGGTCCCTCGAATTCGTTCGACGTATTGGCGAGTGGCTGTGGCGATTCCAGAGAGGATCTGCAACAGGTTCAGTGCGGTGCGTTCCGCCGTCAACAGCCCTCGCGCCGGTCCTTCGATCTCCGCCAGAATGGCGCCAGCCGGCACCGCATCGCCGTCGGCGATCAGCGCTCGAAAGCCGGCGTCGGGGACTACCATGCGGAACACCTCGCGAGCCACCGGCAGCCCGGCAATCACCATGGCATGCCGTGCGCGCATCACTCCATGGAAACGAAGGTCTTCAGGAATCACCGCGGACGACGTGATATCTCCGGATCCGACATCCTCGGCCAATGCGGCTTCGATGACCCGACGGGCGTCCTCCATGTCCAACCCGGAGGGATGATCCAGTTCGAGGCATCGCGAGTCCAGAGCGACGAATCCACGGTCAGCCCGGCCGATCGGCACGGAGGCCGACATTTCGAGCATCTTCTCCAGCGGCTTGAGAGCTGCCAGTCGCAGAGGCTCCGGCAATTCGATTCGAGGCGCGTTATTGAGCAGGGCGAGATAGATCTTTTCCAGAGTGTTCCGCGCCATGAACGGACAGTTGGAGCAGCTGCATCCGCCGTCGGCGCCGGGGACGGGAAAGAAGACCTTGTCCGGCGCGGCCTTCTCCATCTGGTGGATGATGTGCCGTTCAGTGCCGATGATGAACTCCTGCGCCTTCGCGTTCAGCACAAACTCAAGGATCGCGCGCGTCGAGCCGATGTGATCGGCATGGGAGAGAATGCCAGCGGGACATTCCGGGTGGGCCGCCACCAGCGCGTCCGGATGCGCGCATCTTGAGCTTGATCAGCTCCCTTTCTGAGAACTGTTCGTGGACGATGCAGGTCCCCGGCCACAGCGTCATCGCGCGGCCGGTCTTCTTTTGTAGATAGGCTCCCAGGTGGCGATCCGGCGCAAACAAGATGGGCTTGTCTTCCGGAAGTTGCCGGATAATTGTTTCCGCGTTCGAGGACGTCACGATCACGTCCGAAAGCGCCTTCACGCCTGCCGAGCAGTTGATATAGGTGACGGCGATGTGATCGGGGTGACGATCGCGAAAATGCCGGAAGACTTCGGGACGGCAGGATTCCTCGAGAGAACATCCGGCCTCGGCGTCTGGAATCAGCACAGTGCGGGAAGGAGCCAGAATCTTGGCCACTTCGCCCATGAAGCGCACGCCGCAAAAGACGATGACGTCGGCCTCGGTAGCGGCGGCCTTGCGCGACAAATCGAGGGAATCGCCCACGAAATCGGCAAGATCCTGGATCTCGCCCTCCTGATAGTAATGGGCGAGAATCACGGCGTTGCGTTCACGGCGCAGACGGTCGATACCAGCGCGAAGATCCAGTCTGGCATCAAGATCGGCTTGGGGAACGGAGCCGGGGAAGGGAATACTACGGTGTCTTTCATATACTGAGGCGCACTTGCTAACGCGCGATGGAGCGGTACTCGTTACCCTCATCATACCATCGGTGCCGCGTTTACAGGTCGCTAAGAACTAAGCCCGCTATGGCCGCTGGTATCGACGATCACATTTGAGCGTGCGCGAATTATTGGAGCCTGCTTGCTCCGGGCCTTTTTGCGTTAGGATGGCCGAAGGTACGCAAGTGAAACTGAAGTTGGTAGGAATCGTGCTCGTCGCGACGATCGGATTCGCACAACAAGCGCCTCACACCGTCGAACTATGGCGCAACATCAGGAACCTGCTGACCGGTGCGGATGGGGACGGCTATTTCAAGCAGCAACTTGAAGGGGCCGAGCTTCCGAGGTTGGACGGCAAAGTGGTTTCCCAGCCATCGGCACATGAACTCATCGTGAATGTTGATGATCCTGCGGGAGATGTAAGACTGCAATTTTTGTTAGCGCTGAAAGGAACCATTGCGGCTGGTACATCTGTTCATTTTCGAGGCGTGGCACGTTCCTACACCAAGAATCCTTATCAGCTTACATTGGCTATTCTCGAAGATGACAAAATCGAGGGCCTGCCTCCAGGTACCACACGTTAGCGTCAACCAACATTTAGCGGACTACCCAACCATACTCGGCGGGTGTTGCTATAATTCCTAGTAGCGCCGACAATTTTGCGGCGACTTTAGAGTTGTGCCGCCCGCAAGGGCTGCATGTAAGTCCGGGACTTGATCAGCTTTTGACAGGTACCAAGGCGATGCTGAACGACAGTTTTATCCTCCCTACCTCCTGTTCCCCATCAGCTCGCTTCTTCGAGAACGAGGTGAGTCATGTGCAGTAGAGACTTTCTCCGCGCGAAGTTAGAAGGTCGCAAGCTTTCGATGGTTACGTGTTACGACTACACGTTTGCCCGGCTGCTCTCGAAAAGCCCAATCGACGGAATTCTAGTCGGCGACAGCACCGCTATGGTGATGCATGGGCATCCTTCGACACTTTCCGCCAGCGTCGATTTGATGCGTCTTCATACGGCGGCGGTTGCGCGCGGCGCGGACGAGAAATTCATCATCGCTGACATGCCGTTTCTGTCGTTCCGGAAAGGACTGCCGGCGGCACTGGACTCGGCATCCGTCTTGATGACAGCCGGCGCACATGCCGTCAAACTTGAGGGCGTAGACGGTCATGAAGATGTGATTCAGCGAATGGTTGAGAGTGGGATACCCGTGATGGGCCATCTCGGCCTTCAACCTCAGTCTGTTCATGCCTACGGAGGTTTTCGAGTCCAGGGCCGCTGCGATGAATCGGCGCGCGATATCTGCCGGCAGGCGAAACTTCTTGAAGAGCTTGGCGCTTTCGCCATCGTGCTGGAATGCGTCCCCGCGACCCTGGCATGTGAGATTACGAGAGCGCTTCGCATTCCGACCATCGGTATCGGCGCCGGCGCGGGATGCGATGGACAGATTCTGGTGCTTCAGGATCTCCTGGGCATGAACGTGGACTTTCATCCTAAGTTTGCGCGCCCGTTCCTGGACGGCGCGAACAGCGTCCTGGACGCACTCGCCCGCTTCGATGAAGAGGTGAAAGCAGGAACGTTTCCAACTAAAGCGGAGACTTACTCTTGATGCAGGTTTGGAACGCCATCGCTGACTGGCAGAACCGGCGAACCGCCCTCACTGGGCGCAGTATTGGCTTCGTGCCCACGATGGGAGCCCTTCACCGCGGGCACGCATCCATCGTAGAGCGATGCCGGCGGGAAAACGAAGTTTCGGTTGTCAGCATCTTCGTGAACCCCTCGCAATTCAACGATCCCAAGGACCTCGACCGATACCCGCGCACGCTCGATCAAGATCTGGCGGTTCTGGAGAGCCTTGGTGCAGATGAAGTAATCCTGCCGAGCGCGTCTGAAATGTATCCGAGTGGTTATCGTCTTCGCATAGAGCCCGACAGCAGTTACCAGGTAATGGAGGGTGCGTATCGGCCGGGATTTCTTCAAGCTGTGATGACCGTCGTCATGAAGCTCCTCAATATTGTTCGCGCCGATCGCGCCTATTTCGGGGAAAAGGATTACCAGCAACTGAAGGTCGTCACGGAGATGGCACGGGAGTTTTTCATCCCAACGAAGATCATCCCTTGCCCGACGGTACGGGAGGAATCGGGCCTGGCGATGAGCTCCAGAAATATGCTGCTTTCGCCTGAGGCCCGTGACGAGGCTGCGTATCTGTTCCGTGCTTTAACCACCGAAGCGAGCCCAGCGGAGGCGCGGTGCATGCTCGAGTCCCAAGGATTTATGGTGGAGTACGTCGAAGAGCACTGGGGCAGGCGGCTTGCCGCGGCGTTTCTCGAAGGAGTGCGTCTCATCGACAATGTACCGGTCGCTGAAATAAAGCCTGAGGTCAAGCGCTTGTAAGCCTGAGCGCCCCTGATTATGCTTCTTACCCTGGATGTTGGCAATAGTCAGATCTTCTGCGGAGTGTTCGATGGCGAGGATCTAAAGACCACTTTTCGGCGTACCTCAAGCATCCGAGCTTCCTCCGACGAGTTTGGAACCTTTTTTCGCGCCGCGCTTCGCGAGAACGGAATGGATCCCGAAGAGATCGACATGGCAGGGATTTGCTCGGTGGTTCCGGATGCCGTACACTCGCTCCGAAATTGCTTCCGCAAGTACTTCCGCTTCGAACCGTTCGTGCTTCAACCAGGAGCGAAAACAGGGCTGAAGATCCGTTATCGCAACCCTTTGGAGGTGGGCGCCGACAAGATCGCCAACGCGATCGGCGCGCTCCAGCGATTTCCTGGCCGGAATTTACTGATCATCGATTTTGGCACCGCGACCACGCTCTGCGCTGTGACCAAAGATAAGGAGTATCTCGGTGGAATCATCACGCCTGGGATAAACATCTCGATGGCGGCGCTGGAATCGCAGACCGCTCGACTGCCCTCGGTGGAGATTCTCCGGCCTTCCGAGGTTCTCGGCCGTTCCACTGTCGAAAGCATCCAATCTGGCTTATACTACGGCACTTTGGCTGCGGTGCGATCCCTGGCGGCTTCCGTTACGAAGGCGCATTTTGCCGACGAGCATCCACTCATCATCGGGACTGGCGGATTTGGGCGGCTCTTTGAAGAGGAGCATCTATTCGACGAATTTGTGCCCGAGCTTCCACTTCTCGGGCTGCGCCGGGCGCTTGAGCTTTCGCTGTCGGAGGTGAAGAGGTAGCCGGATCTTCCTGAAGTCAGCGCAATCTAGATCACCGGTGGAGCGCTTGCAAACGAGGTGCAGTCTGGCAAGCTGAACGCTCGCGTCGGCTCCCACGCTGCGAGTTTCTGCGTCAGCCTCGCCGCGCTGCCTCGATGGTGGCGATGTCGATGTTCCTCATCGTCATCATCGCCTCGAAGGCACGCTTTGCCTCACCGCCACCAGCCGTCAACGCATCGGTTAGCGCGCGTGGGGTGATCTGCCAGGAGAGGCCCCAGCGGTCCTTGCACCAACCGCACTGGCTTTCCGTACCGCCATTGCCGACGATCGCGTTCCAGTAACGGTCCGTCTCTTCCTGATTCTCCGTCGCGATCTGGAAGGAAAAGGCCTCGGTGTGCCTGAACGCCGGTCCGCCGTTGAGACCGAGACAGGGAATGCCCACAACAGTGAACTCCACCGTCAGCACACCGCCCTTCTTGCCGCCCGGATAGTCACCAGGAGCCTGGTGAACCGCGGTTACTTTACTATCCGGAAAGGTGACGGCGTAGAAGCGCGCCGCCTCATGCGCGTCTTTGTCGAACCAGAGGCAGATCGTGTTCTTTGGCTTCATGTTCGTGTGCTCCTTGTGCTTGATCAGGGAAAGGGTCGGCACCCGTCCTACCCTTCTGAATTAGATCACGGCCGCGAAGGAATGGCCCGACCGGGTGATAATCGAAGTGCATGGAACCGAAGGTGATTTGGCTATCCTTTCTTCTGGCGTTTACCGCCCTGCTTCCGCTCATCAATCCCGTCGGCTCAGCTCTCATTTTTCTCGGGTTGGTCGGCGATGAGTCGGCCGCGGTTTACCGGCATTTGGCCGGCAAAATTGCGATTGCGACAGTCGTCTTCTTACTCGTCATCGAATTTCTCGGGTCGCTGCTGCTTAGCTTTTTCGGTATCTCGCTGCCGATCGTACAAGTGACTGGGGGAATTATCATAGCCGCAACTGCCTGGTCCTTGTTGTTCGAGAACGATGCGAGTGTGAACACTCGAAAGAAGAATGAGGAGATTGCCGGCAGCGGTTCAGAAGACGACGGGGATCTAGATGGAAAGATTTTCTATCCCTTCACCTTCCCTATCACCGCCGGTCCCGGAACGTTGGTGGTGATGCTCACCCTGAGCGCGCGCGTATCGAATAAGGGGCTCCCTCAAACCGCCGCGGGACATGCCGGTATAATAGGCGCCGCGATCGTACTGAGTGCGTCCGTCTACTTTTGTTACAGCTACGCGCCCAAACTGATTAAGGCAGTGTCGCCTTCCACTGTGCACGGCATTTTGCGCGTGATCGCTTTCATCCTGATGTGTATCGGCGCGCAGATCGCTTGGAATGGCATCTCGATGCTGGCCGCAACGCTGATTGGCCACAAATAACCGACGCGCTCCTAAGCGCCGACAAAGTCGCGCACCAGCGCGGCGATTTCATCCGCTGCAGTGTCCAAGGCGAAATGCCCGCCGTCGAGAATGTGAACCTGCGCGCTCGGCACATCCCGGCGATAGGCTTCCGGCTCCGACGGGTCGAACGAGGACTCGTACTTGCCCCAGATCACGAGCAATCGCGGCTGTTTCTCGCGCATCCATGCCTGCCATTTAGGGTATGCCTCGACGTTTGTGCGGTAGTCGTAGAACAGGTCGCTTTGAATGTCGGCTTGGCCGGGCTGGCTGAGGAAGGCAAATTCATCTGTCCAGAGATCCGGGTTATAGCGTTCGACTTTGGGGTCGCCGCCGTTATGGCGCGTCCGTGTCGTCGCGAGCGACAACAGATTTGTGCGAAGCGCGCTCTCGTTGGCGGCGCGATCGGCCCAAAAAGCTCGCCGTGTTTTCCAATTCTCCCCCAGGCCTTCGTTGTGAGCCACCGCGTCCTGAACGATGAGAGACTCGATCCGGTCCGGATGGGCCAAGACCATACGAAAACCCACCGGGCCGCCGTAATCCTGCATGTAAAGCGTGTAGTGCGAGAGCCCGAGCGCTTCGGTGAAGTGATTCATGATCTCGGCGATGTGATCGAAGGTATACGCGAACTTCTTCGGGTCGGGCCAGTCGCTGTGTCCGAAACCTGGGTAATCGGGCGCGATCAGATGATAGCGATCGGAAAGCCGGGAGAAAAGCGGCTCGAACATTCGCGACGAAGAGGGCAGTCCGTGCAGGAGGAGCAGCACCGGCGCATCCTTCGGGCCGGCCTCTCTATAGAAGATGGAGAGTCCGTCGATTTGCGTCGTGCGATAGGAAGTCTGATATTTCATGGGGTGTTTCCTTCCGGGCGCTTGGGCGAGCAATTGTGTTGACGGAACATTGCCGAAAGCACCATGATCGCACTCACTCGCGAATCTTTTCCGACAAAAGAAATTCGGCTAAGCTGGAACAGTCATGACGGCGGAAAAAACGACCATGGCCTTCGGCTGGCGCGTCTACGGTCTCGGCGTGATGGCGATCGGCTTGGCCTCCCTGGCGTTTGGGACCTTCGACCCGGGGCAGCCGGCGCCCAAGAACTTTCCCGCTCGCATCGTTCTTGCCTATGCCGCTGGTGCATTGATGGTCGTCGCGGCTGCAGCCGTCGAGTGGCGCCGAACTGCCGCCTGGGGCGCCGCGGCGCTCACCTTCTACTACACGCTCTTTGTCGTCATCCTGATGAACGGCCGTCTGCTGCTCGCCAATTACGCCGTATACGGCGCCTACGAAAACATCGCCGAACAACTTGCGATTGCCGCGGGCGGCCTGATCGTCTTCGCCAATACTGCGAAGATCGAAGCCGTACTGAAAGCGCACCTCACGCGTCTGGGCCGACTGGCGTTCGGGCTTTGTGCGCTAATATTCGGCGGAGCGCATTTTGTCTACATGAACCTCACTGCCCCGTTGGTCCCCAAATGGCTGCCGCCCACGCAAGAGTTCTGGGGTTATATGACCGGGCTTGGCTTCGTCGCCGCCGGCCTCGCTATTCTAACTGGCGTGCAGGCCCGCCTGGCCGCGATCCTGCTCACCGCCATGCTCGTATCGTTCGCCCTGCTGATACACGAGCCGATGCTCCTGGCCGATCACGCGAGCCACACGAATTGGACCGAGAGCGCGGTGAATCTCGCTGTGATTGGCGCCGCATGGGTGGTGGCGGACTCGCTGGGGCGGCGCTAGAGTTAAGATCGCGAATGCGGGCTTTGATCATGCCTTCTCCCACATTCCGCCTGTTAGCCGGTCTCACCATAACGCTCGCGGCAGTCGGAGTTTATTCCGGCTACACCATTGTTCAGCTTCGCAGCCTGCGAGAGTTGCAGACGCGAACCATCGACCGCAACCGCACCGATACCCTGCTGCTGCTGCGCATTCAAAATGGTTTGAATGCTCTGGCCCTGACGATGCGCGACATGGTGGATTCCGAAGAGCCGTATCCTCTCACAGCCTGGCAACCTCAATTCCGCCGCATTCGCTCCGATCTCGAAGACGCCCTGTCTCGCGAGGAGAAATTTTCGCTGGTGGACGAATCGCCGGACCAACGCCGTTACATGGCCGATTCATTTCGCCAGTTCTGGGATGCGCTGGATAGAATTTTCGATCTCGCCCGCGCCGGCCAGGCACGAGGAAGCGCGGACCAGGATTCGAATGTCTTTGCAGGCGCGGCAAGCAGGCTTTGAGTACCGCGGTCTCGCGCTTGCTGATAGCGAACAATGAAAGCGAACAGACGGCGTCGGCACGGACTCAGCAACTTTATGCCGGCGCTGGAGCGGAATGTCTACGTCTTTCTCGCCGCCATGCTGGTCGTGATCGTGTTGACCAGCCTGTATCTGGTCCAATACAATCGCCGTTTGTTCGAACAAGTGGCGGCGCTGTCGGAGAAGCGCAGCGAATTGGCGCAACAGCTAATCTCGATGCAGGAAAGTACGTTCCGCTCCATATCGCTGGAACTGCACGACGATTTTGGCCAGATTCTTACTGCGATTGGCGCCATGTTGCAGCGCGCTGATCGGAATACCGGCGATCTGCTCGAAGTTCGAGAGATTGTACAGACTACACTCGAGAAGGTGCGTTCGTTGTCGCATGCTCTGCATCCCGTGGTGCTCGATGAGGCGGGCCTCGAAAGTGCTCTGGACGTTTATTTGCCCACGTTCGAGAAGCAGACGGGAATTGAAGTAGGGTATGAGAAGACAGGCCAGGGCAAGGAGCTGGACCGGGAGCTTTCTATTCATCTGTATCGCGTGATGCAGGAAGCGTTGAACAACGTCGCCAGGCATTCGAATTCGAAGAGCGCGGCGGTACGGCTGCGCTTTCTCCCGGCCGCTGTTGTGCTCGAGGTACAAGACGAAGGGATCGGATTTCAAGAGCAGGTCACGCAGGGACTGGGGCTGATTTCGATGCGCGAGCGAGCCGAATTGGTGAATGGCACAATCGAGTTCGCGAATGTCGAGAAAGGTGGAGTTTTGGTTCGCATAACCGTGCCTTTGACGCCGCAGGTGTCGCATGCCTGAACCTGAGATTTCGGTCCTTCTGGTCGACGATCATAGTCTGGTCCGCAAGGGATTCCGGCGCATGCTGGAAGACGAGGCCGGTATTCGCGTGGTGGGCGAGGCGAGCGACGGGCATGAGGCCGTGGAAGCGGTCGGCGCTTTGAAGCCGCAAGTGGTGGTGATGGACTTTTCGCTGCCCAGCATGAACGGCGCGGTGGCGACTCGCCGCATTCGCGAGTTGTACCCGGCAACCGAGGTGTTGATTCTCAGCATGCACGCGGAGCTGAACTACGTACGCACTTGTCTCGAAGCGGGGGCGCGCGGTTATCTGCTGAAAGATGGCCATGGACCTGGAACTAGTGTCGGCGGTCCGCAAAGTTGCCGCGGGCGAGCAGGTGCTGGACCAACGGCTCGGCAAACTGGCGGATGCGAGCCGATGCGACCGAAACTCCACCAAACTCTCCACGCGGGAACTCGAGGTCCTGCAGTTGATCGTGCACGGGAAATCCAACAAGGAGATTGCCATAGTCCTGAAGCTCAGCGTCAATACCGTGTCCGTGCATCGCGCCAATATTATGCAGGCGCTCCAGATTCACAACACGGCCGAACTGGTTGTGTACGCGATTCGTACTGGACTCGTGAGCATCGCGTGACCCGCCGGACGTTTGTTCTGGGTAGCGTTCCGCTCATCGGGAGTGCGTCCGTCGCACCGGATCCCGGTTTCCGTTTGGCGGACGTTACCGCCCAGGCCGGCATCAGCTTCCATCACAACAGCGGCGCTTTCGGAGCCAAGTACCTTCCCGAAACTCTCGGCCCGGGCTGCGCGTTTCTCGATTACGATGCCGATGGCTGGCTGGATATTCTGCTGGTGAATGGTGCGGGCTGGGCGGGGCATAAGCGTGGGCGGTCGACGCTGAGTTTGTATCGCAACAATCGCAACGGCACCTTCACCGATGTCACCGAGCGCGCAGGGCTGGCGGTCGAAATGTACGGCATGGGAGTGGCCGTTGCGGATTACAACAACGATGGTTTCCCGGATATCCTCATCACTGCCGTCGGCCAGAATCGCTTGTTTCAGAACACCGGCAAGGGCACAGTTCATCGACGTAACGCAGAAGTCCGGACTGGGCGGCAGGAGCGGCTTCAGCACGTCTGCTCTCTGGTTCGATTACGACCGCGATGGCCTGCTCGATCTGTTCGTCTGCAATTACGTGCAGTGGTCGCCCGAGCACGATGTCTTCTGCAGCGTGGACGGCAAGAATAAGTCGTACTGCACGCCGGAGGCTTATCACGGGTCCACCTGCTGGCTGTTCCGCAATCGCGGCAACGGCACGTTTGAGGACGTGACGGCGAAAAGCGGAATCTTCGATACCACGTCGAAGTCACTCGGCGTGGCCATGCTCGATTACGATCACGATGGCTGGCCAGACCTGTTTGTCGCCAACGATACCCAGCCGAACAAGCTCTACCGCAATCGGCGAGATGGCACGTTCGAAGACGTGGCGGTTCGCGCGGGAGTCGCTTTCAGCGAGGATGGTAGAGCGCGCGCCGGCATGGGCGTGGATGCGGCCGACTTCGACAACTCCGGCGTGGCCGGCATCGCCATCACCAACTTCGACGACGAGATGATCGCACTCTACCGCCCGCGGCGCGGCGGCACGTACGAAGACGCGGCAATCCAGACCGGAGTGGGACAGGCATCGCGCATGCGGCTCGGCTTCGGATGCGCATTCCTGGATGCCAATCTGGATGGACATCTCGATCTGGCGGCCATCAACGGACATATCGATGAGACGGTTCGCAACATCAGCGGCAATCATGGCTACGCGCAGCCGCCGCATCTGTTCCTCAATGACGGAAAGGGCGGGTTCCACGATGTCGCGGCGCAGCTTGGGCGGCGGTTTCGCCACACCCAAAGTTGGGCGCGGACTTGCCTATGGCGATTTTGACCGCGACGGGGACCTCGATCTGCTCCTCACCACCAATCAGGGTCCCGCCTATCTATATCGCAACGATCTAACGTCCGGCAATCGATCCTTGCGCTTTCGTTTGCAGGGGACGAAATCGAATCGCGATGGCATCGGCGCGATGGTGCGGGTCACGACGCCGGACGGGACGCAGTCGCGCATGGTGAAGACGGGTTCCAGCTACCTGTCGCAATCCGAACTCGCGGTGACGTTCGGGCTAGCTGCACGCGACCGGGCGGACCGCGTCGTTATCGAATGGCCCAGCGGCCAAGTCCAGGAGTTCAGGAACGTGAACGCCGGCGAGTATCAGTGCACCGAAGGCAAGAACCCGGTCAGGTAGTATCTTTCTACTATTGTTGCCGCCCGCCCGCGGCCTAGACTGGATGATCGCTAGTTAGGGTTGGACGAATGAAGACCAGGAATCTTGAGTTCTGGATAGCCGTACTGTTTCTCGTGTTGCTGGTGAACACGGGCTACGTTGCGGCGTTCTCCTCCGCCACCATCTTCTACATGACGAACGTGCTTGGGCATGTCGTCCTGGGAGCGGTTCTCACCATCGCTCTGCTATTCGTTCTGCGCAGGAGCGGACTGCTCCGGAGTGCGCCGGCCGCGGTTGGATTTCTGCTGCTCGCCTTCGTATTTGGCGCCGTTCTGACTTACGCCGGCAACGTTCGCGACAACGCCTGGATACTCTGGTCCCATATTGGGGCGGCGGCGCTCGGAGTCGCGGCGCTCATTCCATTCGTTTGGAAAAAAGCCTCTCAGGAAGGCGGCGGATGGTTAAGGTTCAAAAAGGGCTTCGAAGTCGCGCTGATCGTACTTGTCGCGCTGCCCGTCATCGGGCACGGCTACAAAAGGTTTTTTCCCAATCCCAATAATCGCATCGTGAATCCGGCCAGTCCTCCGCTTGCAATGGAAGGCGAAGGCGGCGGCCCGAAATCGCCGTTCTTCCCCGCTTCAGCCCAAACCAATGTCGGCGGCATCATTCCGTCGAACTTTTTCATGGATTCGGAAACCTGCGGACAGTGCCACAAGAAGATTTACGACGAATGGAACGCATCGTCCCATCATTTCGGCTCGTTCAACAATCAGTTTTACCGCAAGGCCATCGAATACATGCAGGACACGCAGGGTTCGCCGCAGGGCAGCAAGTGGTGCGCCGGCTGTCATGACCACGCGGTGTTCTTCAACGGCCGTTTCGACAAGCCGATCAAGACGCAGATCGATACGGCGGAGGCTCATGCGGGCTTGGCCTGCACCAGCTGCCATGCCATCGTCCGCGTGGACAGCACCATGGGCAATAACGGATTCACCATCGAGTACCCGCCGCTGCATCAGTTGATGACCAGCAAGAACAAGATGGTCCGCACCATGGTCGACTTCATGACCTATCTGAATCCGGAACCGCACCGCGAGACGTTTCTGAAGCCGTTCATGACGAAGCAGGCGTCCGAGTTCTGTTCCACGTGCCACAAAGTGCACCTCGACATTCCGGTCAACAACTATCGCTGGTTCCGCGGCTTTAACGATTACGACAACTGGCAGGCCTCAGGATTTGGCGAAGGCGCGCGATCTTTCTACTATCCGCCGAAGGGCAAGACTTGTTCGGGTTGCCACATGCCGCTCGAACCATCGAAGGAAGCGGGCAATCGGGGCGGCCAGATCCACTCCCACCGGTTCCCGGCGGCGAATACCGCGCTCGCCAACGCGAACAAAGACGCCGAGCAGGTGGCGATAGAACAAAAGTTCCTCACGTCAGGTTTCATCTCGGTGGATATCTTCGCCGCTTCGCCGGTGGAGAATGCGGGCAAACAAACGGCCGGAACCGAGATGATCCGCCGCGCGGCAACCGGCCCGAAACTGAGCTCGGGGTCTGCCGTGGGAGAAGAAGCCGAGCAGCAGGGCGACACTTTCATTCGCGAAGTGGGCAACGTCGCGGCGCCCCTCGATCAGGCGCAGCCGAAGTTTCAACCCGGCTCGACGGCCCGTGTGGACGTAGTGGTCAGAACGCGCAAGATCGGGCACTTCTTCCCGGGCGGCACGCTGGATTCCTTCGATATCTGGCTGGAACTCCAGGCCACCGACGCCACTGGCAAAGTAATCTTCTGGAGCGGGCAGGTGGAGGATGGCGGCAAGGGCCCTGTCGAGCCGGGGGCACATTTTTACAAGGCGTATCAGCTCGACGCAGACGGTAATCAGATCAACAAGCGCAATGCCTGGCAGGCGCGCAGCGTGCTTTACGTCCATGCCATTCAACCCGGCGCGGCCGACACGGTCCACTACCTGTTGAATATTCCGAAAGACGCCAAGGGGCCGATTCACTTGACTGCGAAGCTCAATCATCGCAAGTTCTCCTGGTATTACACGCAGTTTGCTTATGCCGGTAAGCCGAAGCCGGGTGAAGAGTCGAAGATCGACATCAATCACAATGCCGCTGAATATAGCTTCGACAAAGCCAACATTCCAGCCAACGTTTCGGGCGAAGTGAAGGGCGAAGTTCCAGTGACGCCAATCACCGTTCTTGCAACGGCGGAATCCAGCATCGATCTGACCAACAATGCGGCCGAAACCAAGTGGCGGCAGGTCACAAACCAGAAGACACGCGAGCGCTGGAACGATTGGGGCATCGGACTGCTGCTGCAGGGCGACGTAAAAGGCGCCGAGTATGCTTTCACGAAAGTCACCGAAGCCGAGCCGGGTTATGCCGACGGTTGGTTGAACGTGGCGCGGGCGCTGATCCAGGAAGGCGAGACGGAACGGGCCAAGCCATTTATTCAAAAGTCGCTCGCCGTGAATCCGAATCTCGGACGCACGTATTACTTCCGCGCGCTGATCGAAAAGGCGGATGGCGATTACGATGCCGCTTTGAAGGATCTTGCGATCGTGGATGCCAAATATCCTCGGGATCGCGTGGTCTGGAACCAGGTGGCACGGCTCCAATTCCTGAAACGAAACTACAAAGAGTCTATCGAAGCGCTGAAGAAGGTCGCCGAGGTGGATCCGGAGGATCTGCAGATGCACTACACCGCCATGCTGGCGTATCGCGGGATTGGCGACATCGCGTCCGCCGAGCGGGAGCAGAAGCTGTTCCAGCGTTTCAAAGCCGACGAATCCGCGCAATCGATTACGGCCAAGCCGCGTATGATCAGTCCGGAAGACAACAATGAACGGCAGGCGATTCACGACCATGAGAGCATCGATCTGAAGGGCCCACGTGCGACCGCGTTTGCCGGGGTTGGCAAGTGAGTCGGGAAGTGAGTCGCGGAGTTCTAGCCCTGGCCATTGCGGCGATCCTTGCTGCGGTGGCAATTCGAGCGGCATCTACATCAGCGTCATTGCCGGCGAACAAAGTGACATTTACCGACGTAACGGCTCAGGCCGGGATTAAGTTTGTCCATAACGCCGGTAAGTCGGGTAACAAGTATCTACCTGAGACCCTTGGCTCCGGCGCGGCGTTTTTTGATGCCGACGGCGACGGCTGGATCGACGTCCTGCTGGTGAACAGCAAGGACTGGACTCCCCGCGGGCGGCATACAACTGCGGCCCTCTACCGCAACAACCACAACGGAACCTTCACCGACATTACGAAAGGCAGCGGCCTGGATGTGGAAATGTACGGCATCGGCGTGGCTGTGGCCGACTTTGATAACGACGGACGCGACGACGTCTATATCACCGCCCTCGAAGGCGACCGTCTTTTTCATAACGAAGGCAACGGCAAATTCAAGGACGTCACCGCAGCGTCTGGAATCAAGAACGCCAGTTTCGGTACCAGCGCAGCGTGGCTGGATTACGATCGCGATGGCAAGCTGGATCTGTTTGTCGCCAACTATGTTCAATGGACGCAAAAGGGCGATCTGTGGTGCTCGCTGGATGGCAACGTGAAGTCTTACTGCACGCCCGAATCGTACAAAGGAGCTTCGAGCAAACTGTTTCACAACCTGGGCGGAGGCCGCTTCGAAGATGTAACCGACAAGGCCGGGCTGGGCGATCCAACCAGCAAGTCTCTCGGCGTCACCGTCGTCGATTTCGATAGCGACGGATGGCCCGATATCTTCGTCTCAAACGATACGCAGCCGAACAAGCTTTACCACAACAACAAGAACGGAACGTTCACTGAGCGAGCCACGTCGGCGGGAGTGGCATTCGGTGAAGACGGCGTTGCGCGCGGCGCCATGGGTGTCGACTGGTCCGATTACGACCGCACCGGCCGTCCGGATCTCCTGGTTGGCAATTTTTCGAATCAGATGCTGAGCCTGTATCACAACGAAGGCAACGGTTTGTTTGTGGACGAAGCTCCCCGGTCGAGCGTGGGGCGCGACAGCCTGCTGACGTTGAGCTTCGGAGTGTTCTTCTTCGATTACGATCTCGACGGCTATCCCGATATCCTCACCGCGAATGGACATATCGAGGAAGAGATCGGGCGCGTTCAACCGAAGATCAAATACCAGGAGGCGCCGCTGCTGTTTCGCAACTTGGGCGGGAAGAAATTCGAGAATGTGTCGAACGCCGTGGGCGCGGACTTCACCAAACCGTTGGTCGGGCGCGGCGCGATCTATGGCGACTTCGATCATGACGGCGATCTCGACGTTTTGCTCACTTCCAACAACGGTCCCGCCCGTCTTTATCGCAACGACGGCGGGAACAAGAACAAGTGGATTTCAATCCGCACCATCGGGACGAAATCCAATAGAGACGGAATCGGCGCCTCCGTCGCAATCGCCTCCGCTTCCGGCAAACAATGGAACGTGGTCCGCAGCGGTTCAAGTTACGCTTCCGAAAGCGATCGGGCGCTTGTCTTCGGCCTGGGTCAGGATCCGGTGATTACTTCGATCGAAGTAGCGTGGCCGAGCGGCGCCAAGCAGAAGTTCGCCAACGTGGCGGCGAATCAATTCATCACCATCGACGAAACCCGCGGCATTGTGAAATAATCGGCGCTTGAAACAGGAGGCCCTTCCTATGACATCGATCACGAGCATCGCTGAAGAGTTCTTCGATGCCTGCGAGACCGGCAAGGGGTGGGAGGCTTGCGGCGCCTTCTGCACGCCTGACGCGACTTTTTCGGCGCAGGCGGAGCCGCTGTTGGATATGAAGACTCTCGCTCAATATACCGAATGGATGAAGGGTCTTTTGACGATTCTTCCCGATGGCCGCTATGAGGTGAAGTCATTCGCGACGGACGCGGTTCGGAATAACGTTGCCGCCTACGGCATTTTTCACGCAACCCACACCGGCTCCGGTGGCCCGGTTCCAGCGACGGGCCGAAGCACCAGCGCCGACTACGTCTATGTGATGCAGTTCGCAGGTGACAAGATCGTCCATATGACAAAGATCTGGCACGCCGGCCTGACTATGAAGGATCTTGGCTGGGCCTGAGCGTAGCGCCGTACTGGTTGCGGTGCAGCGGCTCGACCGTGGAGGCGAAGAAACGATAACGCGGCAACGATGCGAGTACCGCTGCGCCAGTGAACATCGCCGCCGCAAGACACAGCAGCACCGTCGTATAAGAATGAAAGCGGTCGAAGCTCCATCCCATCAGCAGCGGCCCGAGCGCCCCAGCCAACGCATAAGCAGTGAATGCATAGCCGTAGATTTCCGAAAACGAAGCGAGGCCGAAATAGCGAGAGATCAGGTACGGCATGACGTCGGCCTCGGCGCCCATCCCCAATCCGATTAGAGCCGCGCCGAGAAACGCCGTTGAGATTTCGTGCGCCTGGCTAAGGATCGCCACTCCAACTGCCGCGATTGCGAAGAAAATCCCGGCGACACGCGAACCGATGAATCGGTCGAGCAGCACACCCGTCAGCAGCCGTCCTCCCAGTGTCAGCACTCCCAGAGTGCTGGCCGCGAGAGCCGCCGTATCGCTCGCGATCCCGCGATCGGTCAGAATCGGTATCAAATGCGCGATCGAGCCGTTCACGCTCACCGAAAACAGGAAGAAGCCGGTCAGAAGAAACCAAAACACCGGCGTGCGGGCGGCCTCTGCTCCTCGCATTCCCGCGATAGCCCGAAACTTCTCCGGAGTCGCCCGTTCCGCATCTGGCGGTGTCTCACGCAACCATAGCGCCGCCGGGATCATCCCCAGCACGAAGACACTTGCACCCAGCAGCAGATATGCCTCGCGCCATCCGTAAGTTTCGATCAGCCATGTTGCGAGCGGTGGAATTCCGATCGCGCCCGCACCCACTCCCGCCATCATGGTGGCCAGCGCAAGGCCGCGCCGCCGATCGAACCAGGCCGAGATCACGCGCGCGTAGCAGAGCTGCGTGGTGCCGTTACCGACCACTCCCAGCAATATGTAGATAGAGTAGAGCCCGGCCAGAGTCTTCACCAGCGCCAAACAGCAGAAAGCCGCGCCGTACACCGCCACGCACGGCAACAGAACCTTACGCGCGCCCACCCGGTCCACCAGGCGTCCAATGAACGGCGAGAAAACCGCCACCATCAGCGCCGTCAGAGTGAATGCCAGCGAGATTTCCGCGCGGCTCCAGCCAAACTGGCCGTTCAGCGGCTTCAAGAAAACACCGAACGTAAAAATGACCAGTGAGCCGAAACTCACGCTGATCCCGAGCACCGAGGTCAACACGATCACCCACCCGCGCGTAACCCGATCGGCGATCATTCGTTCCCTACATTATCGTCCGCGTCCCTTGGGCCGCCATAGTATTTTTCAACTATTGCCCGTAAGCGTACCGCGGTCTAATATCACTCAACACTCGTAACGGCTTCATGACTCAGAAAACTCCGATAGCAGCTCTATTGCTGTTTGCGTCGCTATGCGCGATCGCAAGCGCGCAGGATCCCACCGGAACACTGGAAGGACGGATCACAGACCAGTCCTCTGCCTTGGTCGCCGGCGCGGACGTTAATGTCACCAATCCCGGGACTGGACTCGCCCGCACCGCCAAATCCTCGAACGACGGCGTATTCCATTTCTCCAATCTTCCCGTCGGCGAGTACACACTCACCGTAAACAAGGCGGGCTTCGCCAGCTTCTCATCTTCGATTCGCCTCGACATCGGTCAGATTGTCAGCTATCCGGTCGCCCTGCAGCTATCCAGCGCGCACGCCGAAGTCAATGTCACGGCGCAGACCGTGATGGTTGACACCAGCCAGACGATCGGTAATGTCGTTTCCTCGGCCGAGGCGGAGGATCTTCCGTTGAATGGCCGCGACCTCACGCAGCTCGGGCTCCTTCAACCCGGCGTTGCCCCCATGACCACTGGTCTCGCCGAAGCCGGCGGCATCGCGCGCGCAGGACAGGCCTTCGCCGTCAACGGCCAGGCGCCCGAATCGAATAACTACCTGCTCGACGGCGCTACCAACGTAGACAGCGTCAATGGTGGTTACGCCATCCGCATCCCGGTGGACGCCGTCAGCGAGTTCCGCATTCTCACTCTGAACGCTCCCGCCGAGTATGGCGAAACCAGTGGCGCCACCACATCCGTGGTCACCAAATCCGGCACCAACGCCTTACACGGCGACGTTTACGACTTCATCCGCAACAACTTTTTCGACGCCAGAAATTTCTTCGCTTCTACAGTCGAGCCCCTGCACCGCAACCAGTACGGCGCCACGCTCGGCGGACCTCTTCGCAAGGACAAGGATTTCTTCTTTCTCTATTACGAAGGCCAGCGCGACACCGGGGGCACCACCCAAGGCGGCATCGTTCCCACGGCGGCCGAACACTCAGGCGATTTCTCCGGCCAGCCGCCGCTCATCAATGAATTCACCGGACAGCAGTTTCCCAACAACATGATTCCTCCGTCCCTCATCAGCCCCGTCGCTCTCAAGGCGGAGCAATTCTACCCCCTGCCCAACGCGCCAAACCAGGTTTATGAATCCACCCAGATCGGCATCAACAATTATGATCAGGGCGGCTTCCGCTTCGATCACTATTTTGACGACGGCAAGGATCAGCTTTTCTTGCGCTATTCCTCATCGCGCTTGCACGAGCTGGATCCGCTGCCCATCGCCGGCGCCGGCGTGCCCGGGTTCCCGGTGACCGACGACATCTCCACCAACTCGCTCACCATCTCGGAAGTTCATCTCACCTCGTCGCAGACCGTGCAAACCTTCCGCGCTTCATTTTTCAGGAATGTCTTTCTGAATGGTCAGGCCATCAATCACACTCCAGGCAGCAGCCTCGGTTTCGATTACCAGCCCACTCTGGGGCTCAATGAGGGCGTTCCTTATTTGATCGTCAGCGGCTACGCCTCGCTAGGAAATCCGATTACCGGTCCCCAGAACACGTATCAGAACGACTATCAGGGCTCGTACTCAGTCGCCATGACCCGCGGCCGCCACAATCTCAAATTCGGCGCCGAGCTGGACCGGCAGCAGATCAACGCACTGTTCGGAATTGCCACCAACGGCTTCTTCGTTTTCGCACCATTCCCGGCCAGCGATTCCTTCGCCAGCTTCCTGCTGGGCCAATCCGTGCAGTTCTTCCAGGGTGGTGGACAGTTCGACCGCGGCCTTCGGAAGTGGATCGTCGGCGGCTATGCTGAGGACGAATGGCGCGTCACCCCGCATCTGACCTTGAACTTCGGTCTGCGCTATGAGGTCAACACTCCCTACACCGAAATTCGCAATCGGCTGAACGCTTGGGATCCCGGCCATCAATCGACCGTTTTCCCCACCGCGCCAGAGGGCCTGCTGTTCCCTGGCGACCCAGGCATTCCCTCGGGCATCGCTCCCATCGATTGGAAGGAATTCATGCCGCGCGTCGGTTTCGCATGGGACCCCTTCGGAGACGCCAAGACAACCGTGCGCGCCGGCTACGGAATCTTCTACGACGGCTTTACCAACGGCACAGGAGGCCCTCTGCAGGCCGCCGTCAGCGCGCTGCCATGGACTCAGGCCTACCAGCTTTCTGGGCCCGGATTCAACATTGCCAATCCCTATGGCACTGGTCCCTCGCCGTTCGGTCTGAATAACTTTGTCGCACCCGCCACGGTGCTGACGGTCGCCTTGGGCATGCGCCCGCCCTACTCGGAGAATTGGAATTTCTCCATCGAGCGCGTGATCGCGAAAAACTATCTCCTGGACGTCCGCTATGTCGGAGACAAAGGCACGCACCTGCCGCGTTTCATCGAGGCCAATCCCACCATCTTCGCCAATAACAACCAGCGCGAATACTCCAGCTGCAACGCCTCTGGTCTCTGCAACTACGGTTCGGTGGGACTTCTTACCGATGTTGCCAACTCCATCTATAACGCGCTCCAGGTGGCTTTCTCGCGTCAATATTCGAACGGACTGCGCTTCACGGCTTCGTATTGGTATTCCAAGACACTCGACGATATCTCCACGTTGAACGTTGCCGGTTCGGCGCCGACGCTGGTTGCGGGTGAGAACGATCTCGCGCAGAATCCGTTCGATCTCGCTGCAGAGCACGGGCCCTCGCTGTTTGACGCCAAATTCCGCTTCGTCTTCAGCGGAAGCTATGCTCTGCCAGTTTGGAAAGATGCCTCGCGTGCGGCGGCTTTCTTCGTCAACGGCTGGCAACTGAATACCATCGCCAGCCTCTCCACCGGCACTCCGTTCACCGTTTACGACAGCGCCAACGTTTCCCAGCAGGGCAGCGCGCCGGAGATCACCGGCTTTTACTCCAGCCGGCCCGATCTCATCTCCAATCCCAACGTCGGGCAGCCGCATACGGCCAACGAATGGGTCAGCCGGGCGCCTTTCCTGCAGCTCAACCCGGTCACTCAGGCCGGACAGTTCGGCAACGAAGGCCGCAACGTCGTACGCGGGCCGGGAATTGAAGACGTCGACTTCTCGGTTTTCAAATACTTCGCCGTTAGCGAAAGGATGCACCTCCAGTTCCGCGCGGAATTCTTCAATCTGCTCAATCACCCCAATTTCGGTCTGCCGGAGAACGATCTGCAATCACCCGCCTTCGGCCAGATCCTGCAGGCAGCTCCGCCGCGCTTGCTGCAACTGGCCATGAAGGTAGTTTTTTGACGGAGAAGACCGATGCCCCACATTTCACTTCCTGAGGGATTTCCAGGCATCCGCGGACCGATGATGTTCCGGCCGGAAACGGCCAAGCCGCTGAACGAATTGGTTGAGGTGCTGCTCCTCGGACCGCATACGCTCTCGCCCGCCGAGAGGGAGCTGATTGCGACGTATGTTTCTTCGCAAAACGAATGCACCTATTGCCACACCATCCATGGCGCCATCGCGGCGCACCATTTGGGTGGCGACGAGAACCTGGTCCAGCGCGTGAAACTGGATTTCGAACACGCCGAAATCTCCGAAAAGCTGAAGGCCCTGCTCGCAATCGCGGGCAAAGTGCAACTCGGAGGAAAGAACGTGACATCCGCGGACGTCGATCGCGCGCGGGCACTGGGAGCGACCGATCTGGAAATTCACGACACGGTCCTGATCGCGGCAGTCTTTTGCTTGTGCAACCGCTACGTCGACGGGCTGGCGACCTGGGCGCCGGAAGACCCGGATTTTTACCGGCAACGCGCAGCCATGGTCGCCACAAAGGGTTATGTCGCAGCCACACTGACGCCATGCGTAATCCAGTCGAAATAAGCACCCGGCCTAACTACGGCTGCGTCAGCCGCTAGCTCCGCTCTTTGGGATACTGCGCAAGCACCGAAGTCAGAACGCCGGCGACCGCTGGCGGCGGCACTTCGCCATTGATGATGGCTCGGTTGGTCACTTCTGTCCCATATATCTTGCGGTCCTCACCGCCGTCCTTGCTCACCACCGTCCCGTCCAGCGAGACACCAGCGAAAGCGCCATGAGCGCGCGACCACGAGAGGATCTCGGCGTGGAGGGAGGCGTCAGTATCGGCGGAAGTGGTTCTTCCCACCGGCCCGCCAGCGACCGAAGCGTCCGCGCCGAGGGTAAATTTATCCTTCGCAAGATTGTCCAGTCCCTTCCTGTCCATCACCAGCAATATGATGTCGGTGGACTCTACTCCGATTTGCGGGCCGAAACTGCCGCCGCTAAACCGGATCGCCGCTGGACCGGACCATGAGCCCGCGTGACGGCACACCGCGTAGCCTCTTCCATAATCCCCACCCACCACGAATGCGGCCTTCTTCAGACCCGGAACAACCACTACGCACTGCGCTTTTTCGAGCAGATCGCGAGGTATGCCGCGGTCCGGAGCACCCAAAGTCTCACGCAAAACGTCAGCGGCCGATCGCAACCGATGATCGGGGGTTTCCTCTTGAGCCCAAAGACCGGTCGCCATCACTGCGGCGCCGGCGGTTATCAAAGTCAATGTTTTTAGCACGTCGTTGCACCTCAACCGTTAGATGCGCTGGCGTTAATTAATGTGTCCTGGCTCTCAAAAGTTAGAACGGCGTGGCCTTAGTACGGCGGACGTAAATGGCGCCCTTCACCTGATCGAGGAATGAGGGACTGCCATCCGCATGGGAATTGAGCGCGATCAAAAACGGGCGCAGGCTTAGCGGCTTAAACAGATAGAACCGTCGGCGGCACAGATGGCAGCGATGAGGACGGAGACCGATCAGGCGCAGAATTGAATCCTTCAGCTTACGATGTGAAGATGGACGAATGGAGAAGGAGCCGCAGCGTAAGCACCGAAAAATGATTCGTATCTTCATCGCTTAAGCAGTTACCCTTACAATGGCTTCGGTATAAAACCTCAAGCGTCTCCTAAACCCAATCACCGGAGATGGTGATATGGTACTAGAGGTCCTATCCAAATTCAATCCCCTCTAGCCTGTACTTGCCGGGTGCGATTTAATGGTATTGGGTGCCGTTAGAATCCAAAATGAAAAACGAAGCCATTGTCGGCTGCGATGTCGGCTTCGATCCGCTGGTATCCGAATGGTTTACTTCGCGCTTTGCCGGCCCCACTGAGCCGCAGATCCTGGGATGGCCCGAGATTCGCGCGGGGCGCGACGTGCTGATTTCCGCGCCCACAGGATCGGGCAAAACGCTCGCCGCATTTCTGATTTGCTTGGATCGGTTGGTGCGCGCAGCTCGTGCCGGTGAGCTGGCAAATGAAACCGAAGTAATCTACGTTTCCCCGCTCAAGGCGCTGAGCAACGACGTTCACAAGAATCTCGAAGTTCCCTTGGCGGAGATCTCTGCGTTAGCCGCTCAGCAAGGCATTCCGTTTGCGCCGATTCGCACAGCGGTTCGCACCGGCGACACGCCAGCTTCCGAGCGCCAGAAGATGGGCCGGCAGCGGCCGCACATACTAGTGACCACGCCCGAGTCGCTGTATATCCTTCTTACGGCCGCCAAATCGCGAGAGATGCTCAAGACCGTCCGGACAGTGATCGTGGATGAAATCCACGCCGTCGCCGACGATAAGCGCGGGTCACACTTGGCCTTGTCGCTCGCCCGTTTGGACGCCCTGGCAGACACTAAGCCGCAGCGCATTGGTCTCTCGGCAACGGTGAAACCGATCGAGCAGGTGGCGGAGTTTCTGTCGCCCAACGCGCATATCGTCAATGTTGGTCATCGCCGGGCTATGGAATTGGCCGTGGAGGTTCCGCGCGACGAGCTGGGTCCGGTGGCCAGCAACGAGATGTGGGCCGAGATTTACGATCGTGTCGCCGAGCTGATCCTTACCCATCGCACCACGCTGGTGTTTGTGAACACGCGGCGGCTTTCGGAGCGAGTGACGCATGCCTTGAAGGAGCGCCTGGGCGACAATATCGTGCTGCCGCATCACGGCAGTCTCGCGCGGGCTCTGCGTCTGAATGCCGAAGAAAGGCTCAAGAGCGGCGAACTGCGCGCGGTTGTAGCTACGGCTTCGCTCGAACTTGGCATCGATATCGGATCGGTGGATCTGGTGTGCCAGATCGGGTCGCCACGGTCGATTGCGGTGGCTCTACAGCGCGTGGGCCGTTCGGGGCACTGGGTCGGCGCCATGCCCAAAGGTCGCTTCTTCGCCACCACTCGCGATGAATTGATCGAGTGCGCGGCCCTGGTGCGCGCGATTCGTTCTGGCCAGCTCGATCGCTTGGAGATCCCCCGAGCGCCGCTCGATATCCTGGCGCAGCAGATCGTGGCCGAGTGCGCCGCACGCGATTGGCAGGAAGAGGACCTCTACGCGCTGATTCGGAGCACCTACCCCTATCGCGATCTCGATCGCAAGCATTTCGAGGCGATCATCGCGATGCTGTCCGATGGCATTGCCACCCAGCGCGGTCGCAGTGCTGCATATCTGCATCGCGACCAGGTTAACGGGCGCGTTCGAGGACGTAGAGGTGCACGGCTTGCCGCCATTACTTCGGGCGGTGCGATCCCGGATACCGCGAATTACTCCGTGGTCGCCGAACCGGACGGCAAAATTGTCGGAACGATTGACGAAGACTTTGCTGTCGAGAGCTTGTCAGGCGATATCTTTCTGCTCGGCACCAGTTCCTGGCGGATCAAGCGCGTGGAACCTGGCCGCGTGCGGGTGGAAGATGCCCGCGGCGCCCCACCGACGGTCCCGTTCTGGAATGGCGAGGCGCCCGGACGGACGTTCGAACTGTCGGAGGCAGTGGGGAACGTGCGGGAAGAGATCGCAGGGCAGGGCGATCGCGCCGCGCAGTTTTTAGCGGACGAGTGCGGCCTGGACGAAGGTGGCGCCAAGCAAGCAATCGCGTACGTGCAGGCGGGCGTGGCTTCTTTGAACGCGCTGCCAACCCAGAAGACCGTTGTCGCCGAGCGCTTCTTCGACGAAGGCGGAGGGATGCAACTGGTGATCCACGCGCCCTTCGGATCGCGCATCAATCGGGCTTGGGGCCTCGCGTTGCGCAAACGCTTCTGCCGTTCGTTCAATTTCGAATTGCAAGCCGCGGCCACCGACAACGGCATCAACATCTCGCTCACCGAGCAGCATGCTTTTCCGCTTGAACTGGTCTTCGAGTTTCTGAAGCCGCAGACGGTTGAGGAGGTGCTGACGCAGGCCATGCTGGACGCGCCCATGTTTAACGCCCGTTGGCGATGGAACGCCTCGCGCGCGCTGGCACTTCCGCGCTTCTTAGGTGGGCGCAAAGTTCCGCCGCCCATCCAGCGAATGCGCGCCGAGGATCTGCTGGCGGCCGTATTTCCCGATCAAGTGGCGTGCGCGGAAAACCTGACCGGTGAGATTCGCATTCCGGATCATCCATTGGTTGAGGAGACCATCGATAATTGCCTGCACGAAGCCATGGACTTGGATGGCCTCAAACGGATCCTCGAAGATATGCAGTCCGGCGCCATCCGCAAGGTTGCCATCGACAACGCCGAGCCGTCGCCGTTTTCGCACGAGATTCTCAACGCGAATCCTTACGCCTATCTCGACGATGCTCCGTTGGAGGAGCGGCGCGCGCGAGCAGTCCAGTTGCGGCGTACCTTGCGGACGGACGCGTCTGGAGGCGCCGGAATATTAGATCCTGCCGCGATCGCGACGGTGGCCGCGGAGTCGTGGCCGGATGTTCGGGATGCCGATGAATTGCACGATGCTCTGCTCAGTCTGATCACGCTGCCTCCAGTTGACGAATGGCGGGAGTTGTTCACCGAGCTATCGACCACGGGTCGTGCCAGCGTGATCGAGCGGCGCGACAAGAAGTTTTGGGTAGCCACCGAACGGCGGCATCTGACAAACGATGTGCTTGCGGCCGTGCGAGGCTGGATGGAGTCGCTCGGTCCCGTCACCGCCGCATCGCTGGCCGGCACGCTGGCGGTCCCACTCGATGAGATCGAGGCGGCGCTGCTGAAGCTAGAATCTGAAGGGCAGGTGATGCGGGGTCGCTTTAACCCCGAGCTGCCGGAAGGTCAGACCGAATGGTGCAATCGGCGTATTCTGGCTCGCATTCATCGCCTAACGCTAGGCCAGTTGCGCAAGGAAATCGAGCCGGTCACGGCGGCGCAATTTCAAAGCTTCCTGTTTCAGTGGCAGCATTTGATGCCCGGCAGCCGGTTGCACGGCGCTGACGGCACGCTGCAAATTATCAAGCAACTGCAGGGCTACGAAATCTCGGCTGCAGCTTGGGAATCGGAAGTGTTGTCGCGGCGCGTGGCTCGCTATGATCCGGAGTTTCTGGATCAGCTGTGCTTATCCGGCGAAGTGATGTGGGCGCGCCTCTCTCCGCATCCGGCTTTTGAAGCTTTGGAACCACGCCGTGTGCGGCCGACGCGAACAGCGCCGATCGCCATCTTTCTGCGCGAGGATACAGATTGGCTGGTGGGGTCGCATCTTGATTCCAAACTTCCGGCGCTTTCGCACGCCTCGCGCGAAGTGTTGACGCAAATCGAACGGCGCGGCGCTTCGTTTTTCGCGGATTTAGCGCGCTCTACGGGAAGGTTGGCCAGCGAAGTAGAGGACGGGCTGTGGGAATTGGTCGCGGCTGGTTTGGTGACGGCCGACGGCTTCGAAAATCTTCGCTCATTGGTCGATCCCAAGCGAAGGCGCGGGGAAGGGCGGGGAAGGCTCGCTCGCCCCAGGCATGCGGCCGGACGCTGGGCGCTCGTCAGGCATGTATCCACTTCCGTAACCCACGAAGCGCGCTCTGCTGCGTTTGCCGATCAGCTTCTCGCGCGATGGGGTGTCCTGTTCCGCGACCTGCTGGCGCGCGAGAGCCTAGCTCCACCGTGGCGGGACCTGCTGCCTGTCTTGCGCCGCAAGGAAGCACAAGGAGAAATCCGAGGCGGTCGCTTTGTTTCGGGTTTTAGCGGCGAGCAGTTCGCGCGCCCCGAGGCATTGGACTTGCTGCGAGCCCGCCGCCGAGCCGGTCCAGACGATGCCGCGCTCCCTGAGATCGCCAATTCCGATCCGCTCAACCTCGCCGGTATCATTCTGCCCGGCCCGCGGGTGAGCACTTTGACGCGTTCCGTGCTTGGACCGCCGGTCCAAGGGATTGTAGCCGCCGCCCCATTCTGACGATAAATTCGGCAGGAGAACTCGTCGTGAGAACACTCCGATCCGATTCGCCGGAAGTGGCCCGGGCCCTCGCATCGTGCGACTGCGTCCTGGCCGATAGCCCGTGGACCGACCTCCCGGCACCCTCGCCGGCAATTTTCTCATCGGGATACTCTTCCTAGGGCTCCGGACGTTCGAATGGGACTACACGACGAGGCTGGTAGGGGCACTCCTGATCCTCTGGAACGGAATGCGACTGGCCCGCGTGACATTCAGCCGGCGGCATTGGATGGCGGCCGCCTGCGCGGAGCGACTCTATGTTCGACTCTTTAAACCGGTCGGTCCAGGGTCGCGCCAGAACACTGAAGCAGACGTGATGGCGCTGGATGTGGCGGAACTGGCCGCGATTCAGATCCGAAAAACCGACGTCTTTGTGCATGGACCAAAGCCCAAAGTCTACCAGTGGCTGGTGGTTGAGCCTGTGCAGGAAGTACGGCCATCGATTGCCGATTGGTTCGAGCAGCGGGGGCCGTTTCCGCCTGAAGTACGGCCATCGGCGGTGGATCAGTTTGAGGACCTCGGCCCGCCCTCGCCTGGCTTTTGCCCGGTCCCGGCCGCGGACGGATCTTACCGGCAATGGTTCACCAGGTGTGCAGACGGAAGCGTGGTCGTTCCTTGGTATCAGTACCGCCCAGGTTTAGAGAAGTTCTTAAAACAAATCGCCGCCCGGTTTCCCAACCTCACGATCCGCCCCAAGGTGAATACGGAGTTGGATCTGATCAGCTTCGTTAGCAAGCGGGACCCGGAACGGCGAAGGCTACTGGCCCAGGCAAAGCGAATGGGATTCAGCAATGACTGCGTGCACGCGCTCTATTCGTACACCGGCCCGACTTTGTATTCGCACAGGTCCCTAAAGCAAGCAAATGAGTACATGTCAGCCATTGATATTGGGGGCGATGACGACCCGGAACCTTCCACCCCGGCTACCAGCCAGTCGATGACACAATGACATCGTGATCGCCTACGGCTGAGGCCCACAAACAGGAGTTTGACCTCGCCAAGGAAGAAGCGAAGGCGCTCGGGATTTCTGTCGCCGAATTCGTGCGCCCTTACTCTAGCGGACGCGCACTGACTGGCGATAATGAAGGCCCAACGGATCGACATTTGCTGGTCCACTGGCTGGCACCTTGGCTGAACAGGGGCGACTTCAGTTGGCTGAGGCGTTAGTCGGAGGAAGGCAACCGGGGGATAAATAGGATAAGATGCAGGGTTCCAATCGCTGAATGCGAGCGGTAACCGATTATGCCGGACTTGGTCGTCAGGCGAGTCACACTGGCGCGCATCGCTGCCGCGATTCTGATCCTCGCCGCCCTCGCCGTCGGACTCAATGGAATCGGGCGAAGTTTGTGGCTGGACGAGGCGTGGGTCGCCAATTCCGTTAATGCTCCGACGCTCTCTCAAATGTTTGTCTATCCCGGCTGGCTCCAGTCCAACCCGCCGCTGTTTTTGCTTCTCTCCCGATTGACCGTTCGGGCGTTCGGTCTGTCGAACGCTTCGTTTCGAATCGTTCCGCTATTGTTCTCCCTTTTGGCGATCGCGGCGATGCTGGCCGCCGGCCGCCAGGTTTTCGTCCCGTCCTTCGCAGTGTTGACATCTGCGTTGGTTGCGTTTGATCCGAGCGCCCTTGAGTTCTCCCATACCCTGAAGCCGTACAGCGAGGAACTGAGCGCCACCGCCATTCTGGTTCTGGTCACAATCTGTTACCTTAAACAGCCGGGCCGCCGGCAGTACGTATGGTTGCTCGCGGTCGCCGCCATTTCCCCACCGCTCGCGTATGCCTCGGTGTTCCTTTTTCCGGGTGTCTTTTTGGCGGTGTGGGCAACGGACGCGCCGGATCGCGGCAAACGAATCGCCCTTCTTACAACGGTAACAGGCGGAAGCTTTCTGGCGACCTACTGGTTCTGCATTCGTCCGAATGTCTCCTCCGAACTGTACGCTTTCTGGGCTTCCAGCTTTGACAATCGCATCACCGCAAGTTTGGTAGTCGCGCTGGTGTTCTGTATCGTTGCCACGGTTCGTCCAGCCTTAGCGCTTTTTCGGGGGACGGCCGGCTGGCGGGATTGGACCCTGATCATCTGCTTCCTCCCTTGCATGTTGCTTGGCGCCAGTCGCCTGCTGGGATGGTATCCCGCCAGCCGTCGGAACATCCTGTTCCTGCTCCCGTGTTTCTTTCTCCTCGTCATGATGGTCGCAGATGATCTGACCCGCCGGCTCGCGATGCCGAGACGAGCGTTAAATGTGATCGCTTTGGGACTGACATTGGTGATCGTTTCCCGGGCAATCGCGGGCCAGCTCATCGGACCCCTCGCGCAACCTGGCGAGAATTTTGCCGACGCAGTTCGTTACCTCAAACAGCACGTCGCTCCGTCAGATATTGTTTTAGTGCACGCGGGCTGTAAGGAGGGCTTTGAGTTGTATGCGACCATGTATGGCTGGCAAATGCCGCCCGTTATCTATGGCGAAACCGGATGGCCCTGCTGCGCGCGAGGGAAGGACGCGCGGCCTGGCGTGTCGACTAAGCAAGCCGCGCTTGAGGATCTCGATTCCAAGATCCCACGGGGGTTCTCAGGCCGCATTTGGCTGCTTTACACCTCCAGGCCCACGCACTGGGCCTACGTCGGATTAGACGAAGGGAACCTCTGGAGAAATCATGTGTGGTCGCGAGGGTGCCCGCCAGGGCCCTATTTTGACTTCGGAAACCTGACCGTCAGCCCAATGAACTGTGCTGAAGTTCACTAGGAGCTGGTCTAACGTCACATGAGCGTTAGCGGGTCCACATCAATCACCAGCGCCGTCGCCGGCCACTTCTGTTCTCGCGCGAAGCGCTGCAAATCGCGTAGCGTCTCGTTCAACCGTTTGCGATCGGCAGCCTTCAGCAACAGCTGGTACCGAAATTCGCTTTTCAATTTCGGCACCGGGGCTTCGGCCGGTCCAAGCACCTTCACGCCCTCAGGCGGGGGGGCGAGCGCCCGGCCCAGCTCGGCGCTCATAGCCAGCGCATCCTCCTGCTTCGGGCTCCGCACCAGCACATTTGCCAGCGCCGCGAACGGCGGATAACGCATCAACTTCCGGAATTGGATTTCCTTCTGATAAAAGCCTTCGTAATTTTGCTCCGAGGCCAGCCGCACTGCATAATGCTCCGGATTGATGGTCTGGATCAGAACGATTCCGGGCAAGCTGCCGCGTCCGGCGCGCCCCGCAGCCTGCGTCAGAAGCTGGAAGGTGCGCTCGGCCGCGCGGAAGTCCGGAAGCCCGAGCCCCACATCCGCCGAAACGATGCCGACCAACGTCACGTTGGGAATATCGTGTCCCTTGGCGATCATCTGCGTACCTACGAGAATGTCGAAAGCGCCGTCGCGAAAGCCGTGCAGGATGCTTTCAAAGTGCCGCTTGCCGCTGACTGTATCGCGGTCCATTCGGGCGATGCGCGCGCGCGGAAAATCGCGATGCAGCTCCTCTTCCACTTTTTCCGAGCCGGTGCCGATGAAATTCAGATACTCGCTGCCGCACTTCGGACAAACCGACGGAATCTTCTCGGCATAGTTGCAGTAGTGGCACAGCATGCGGCTATCGCGCCGATGATAGGTCAACGTGACCGCGCAGTTGATGCACTCCAAACGCTCGCCACACGCGCGGCAGGCGACGAAGCTCGAAAATCCGCGGCGATTGAGCAGAAGCATGGTTTGCTCGCCGTGTTCCAGGCGCTCGGCGATAGTCTCCACCAGGCGCCGTGAAAACGTCGTGAGCTTGCGGGTTTCGAGGAACTCCTGCCGCATGTCGATCACTTCGACATCGGGCATGGGCCTCTGTTCAATGCGTTCCGGGAGCTTGATCAGCGTATATTTGCCGCGCTCGGCGTTGTAGCGGCTTTCCAGGCTCGGGGTGGCCGAGCCAAGCACCACTACGGCACCGGCTTCCCGCGCGCGCACGATCGCGACATCGCGGCCGTTGTAGCGGGGCGTCTCCTGCTGCTTGTAGCTCTGGTCGTGCTCCTCGTCGATCACCACCAGCCCCAGGTTCTGGACCGGCGCGAACACGCCCGACCGCGTGCCCACCACCACGGTCGCCAAACCGGAGCGAATGCGGCGCCATTGCTCGGCGCGTTCGGCGTCGTGAAAGGCCGAATGCAGAATCGCCACTCGGTCTCCGAAGCGGTGCAAGAATTGCCCAGCGACGGCGGGTGTCAGAGCGATTTCAGGCACCAGCAGGAGAGCGCTGCGGCCCAAAGCAATCGTCGCATCGATCGACTTCAGATACACCTCGGTTTTTCCCGATCCCGTCACGCCTTGGAGCAGAAACGTATGAAATCGCCCAGCGCGCAGTTCTGCTTCGATCTGCTGATACGCTTCCAATTGATGCGGATTGAGCGTCCGCGGCGGAGCTTCCGAGGTGAAGACGCCGGTGGGCGCTTCCGGCTCCAAGGTGATCAGATTCCGGCGGGCGAGGGAACGCGCGGCCTGGCTTGCGCCCTTCACCGTCTCTTCCAACTGCTCCAGGTTGTGCGTGCCCGGGTGCAGTTCGAGATAGGCATGCAGCTCGCGCTCGCGCTTGGTTAGCTTTACGCCTTCGGGGGCAGACTCAAGGAACGACGCCCGCAGGCGTGTAGCGGAAGCTCGCAGCGGATCGCGCTGCGCTTCCAAATCCTCCATCGCGACGAAGCCCTTCTTTTCGAGCGACCGAATCACCGCGAGCGCGTTCGGCAGCTTCTTTTGCAGGTAAGAGGCTGATAACGGCCGGGCTTCCAGCAGCCGCAGCATGCCGAGCGCCGGATCTTCTTCGTCAGCGCCTAACAGCAATTGCCGCGCGGTATCGCGCCCGGCATCGGTCAGCGAATACAGTTTGGTCTTGCGAACCTCGCCGCTGAGAGGCGTCATGCTGCGCAATACTTCACCCAATGGGGCACAGTAATACTGCGCGATCCAGCGGCCCAGCGACAGCAGTTCGGCATTCAGCACCGGCTCCTCGTCGACCAGCCGCAAAGCCTCCTTCACCGGCCCGTCCGGGGCTTCTGAATGAAGCGCAAGGACCATCCCCGTGAGTTTTCTCGCCCCGAAAGGAACCAGGAGACGGCAGCCCGGACGCACACGATGTTGCAACGTTTCGGGCAGCCCGTAGGTGAACGCGTGATCCAGCGGCACCGGAAGGCTTACCTCGCAATACATCATCATGAAGTTCTGTACACAAACGCCCTGCACATGAAGCCGAATTGTAGCGCACGAGATCGAATTCCCCTCGGTACCCCCTTTACAAGCAGCAACAAATCTTGCAGAATTGTTCTTACTTGTTCTGGTTGTCCCGCCGAGCCTGGGTGTTGTAACTGGTTACCCCCGCTGGGCGTCATATAGATGAAGCTTTGCGACCTAGTTGTCGATAAGGAGATTGGGTCGTTCTCATGGACATCGTCGGAGACAGGAAGTTCGTAGAGGTACCGGGAGAGAAGACTCACGAACTGCCGCCGCTCTTAGTTCGCACCACTCCCAACGTCAGACGGCTGGATCGCGTGGTTGGCATGGCCAATAACCTGATCGACGCCGAAGACATGATCCCCCCGCCCGCTTTCGAGGGAGCCGCTACCGACTTTGAGGTGGATCGTCGCAAGATGGACCTGGCGATCAACTTGGCCGACCAGTATTTGCGGTTTGTCACGCAATGGCAGTGGGGCGATAGCATTCTCGAATGGATCCGGCAATGCGAGATGACTTTCGGCATGCGCCTGGAGCTTCGCAACCTGCTGCGTCCCGACGTCTGGCCGCACGCCGGACGCTCCAGTTTCGTGATGCTGCTGGAAGACAAAGCGGTGCCGAGCGAAGGCGTGGAATTCGAAAAAGCCGTCGGGATGCGGCTCACCTTCCGGCAGCCGCCGCCAATTTCGTGCTTCTCCAACCAGTTTCTGTTTTATCTGAACTCGAGCGTTGCCACCACGGCCTTTGAGACTTGGGCGCACATGAGTCCCGCTCCGCTCTCCTGCCTGCCGCCCGAGCGCTTCACCTTCGACATCATTGATATGTCGCTAAGCTAACCTCAGAATCCGCTGACCGCGCGCGGACGTCGCGCCAGCAAGTCGATCTGCTCCGGTGCTTCGGGTTCTTCGCCGCCTGCCACGCCCAATTCGCGCATCTTGCGCAGCGCCGGCACCAGGCGCGAGTCCCACGATCCCACACTCCGGTTGTAGGCTTCCACGGTTTTTTCCAACAACCGGCCGGTGTCGGAATAGTGCTCCTGAACCACCTGCACGCGATCGTACATCTCCGAAGCCAGCCGCCGGATCTCCTCGGCGTTCTCGGCTAGCTGCTCCTGATTCCATCCGTAGGCAATGCCCTTCAGCACCGAGATCAGCGTCACCGGCGTTGCGATCACAACTTTGCGCGCCAACGCTTCCTCGATCAAATCGGGACGGATCTCGAGGGCCGCGCTGAAGAAATGATCGCCGGGCAGGAACAGCACCACCAGCTCCGGCGCCGGCTGAAATTGATTCCAATATTGTTTGCTCGAGAGCTGCCGGACGTGCTCGGCAACTTGCTGGCCGTGGCGTTGGAGCGAGGCCTTCCGCGATGTTTCATCCGCCGCGCTGACGGCGTCGAGATAAGCCGTGAGCGGAACCTTGGCGTCCACTACCAATGTACGGCCGCCCGGCAATCGAACAATCAAGTCGGGGCGAATGCGCACGCCATCGCCTTCGCGCGTTTCCTGCTCCTGAAAATCGCAATTGGGAACCATGCCCGCCAACTCGGCCACGCGCCGCAGCGTAACTTCACCCCAGCGTCCACGGATGTGCGGCGAGCGAAGCGCGGTGGAGAGCGTGGCAGTTTCACGCGCCAGCGTTTGCACCTGTGCGCCCAGACTGCCGTAGGCCTTCTCGCGGGCTCGCTCCAGTTCCCGGACGTGTGTCTCCAAACGGCCGAGCGAATCGGCCAACGGCTGGACCATGCCTCCTATGGCGCCTTCGATCGCGGTCTGTTTTTGCGCCAGGTCGCCGGACATTTCAGCGCGCGTGGTTTCGAGCGTGCTTCGAGCGGCGTCCAGGAACGCGCTTTGATTGGACCGCAGCGCGGCGTCGGCCAGCGCCTGGAATGTCTCAGTGAGTTTCGTGACACCAGCTTCAGCAAAGTGCTTAGCGGCTTCCAGGCGTGCCAGACGAGCCCGCATCCAAAGACCGGCAATTAGGCCGCCGGCCAGCAAGCCAGCGAGGAAGGAAAACCAAGGGATCACGCCACCAGGATAGATCATTTCTACCGAGAAATGTTTGGGCGGTCTTACGCGCCTAGCCGGCTATACCAATTGAAAACCACTTCTCCGCAGCCGACGCCCAGGGCGGCGATGCCGAGAAACGTGCCGAAGGGCAACTCATAGGTGGACGCATCTTTGCCTGTGAACCAGATGTAGGCCAGTCCGATGATCGCGCCCAAGAGCGATCCGCCGATCAGCGTGAGCAGCGCTCCCTGCACACCCATGAAAGCGCCCACCATGGCGATCATTTTGACGTCGCCCAATCCCAGCCCTTCGCGATGGCGCAGCTTTTGATAGAGCGCGCCCACGCCCCACAGCGCTCCTCCGCAAAACGTGGCGGCAAACAGCGCGTCGGCCACCGAAAGAAAGCGCCAGTTGGTCTGGGAAAGGAAGATCAGCCGCAATATCCCACCGTTCAAGGGCACGAATGCGGCGAAGATCACACCAAGCACGGTGCCGCCCAGCGTGAACTCATCGGGCAAGATGCGCTCTTCCAGATCCGAGAACACGAGCGCGATCAGGATGGCGCCGAAGACACAGTATTTGAGCGCTGCAAGCGTGAGCCCCAGATACCGGACCGAGCAAAAGAACGCCAGGGCTGTGAGCAGTTCCACGACCGGATAACGCGCCGATATGCGACGCCCGCACCGGCGGCAGCGCCCCGCCAGCACCATATAGCTGACCACCGGAATGTTGTCGAACCAGGAAATGCCCTGGTTGCAGTGCGGGCAAAACGAGCGCGGCTTCACCACCGAGAGATCGCGCGGCATGCGGTAAATGCAGACGTTGAGAAAGCTGCCGATGAGCAAACCGGCGAGCGCGGCCAGAAGGGCCTCTATCATCTTCGTGGACTCATGTTCTTGGCTTTAGCATACTTCAGGAAATTGTACAGTGCGGCCATGTGGGCGATGGCAAGACCCTCGGCGCCGTCGAGAAACCCCCGGTGCACTACATACGTTCGGAAGAACGTCCAGGGAGGATCCAGCGCAAGCTGCTTCCAACCCACCGGGGTCTTCTGAGCCACCAGTTGCTCGGCCGCGAGCGTGGTGTAGCGATCCATGGTCTTCAAATGCTCGGACAGCGAGTTGCAGGTGAAGTGGAGGATGTTGGATTTGAGATGTCCGACATTGCCTTCGACGGCCACGGATTCGTGAACGTAGTTGCCCACCCACTTCGCGTGCCGCCGGTCGAACAGCCGCACCTTGCGATCGGGATACCATCCGGAGTGCAGAATCCAGCGGCCCAAGTATTGCGCCAGCCGCGGCATCGTGAAGGCGTCAAACTCCGGACCGTTCTTCTTGATCTGCCAGATTTCGCCTTCCAGCGCCTCGCTCAAGGCCTCGTCGGCGTCGAGAGAAAGCACCCAATCGTGCTCGCACTGGCTGGAAGCGTAATTCTTCTGCCCGGCGTATCCACGCCAGTTGCTATCGATCACGCGCGCGCCCAGCTTGGTGGCGAGCTCCACGGTGCGGTCCGTCGATCCGCTGTCCACCACCACCACTTCGTCGCAGCACCGCAGGCTTTCGAGCGCCCGCGAGATGTTGCGCTCTTCATTGTAGGTGATGATCGCGGCGGAGATCTTCATTCAGGCGCTGATGCTAGTGTAGCGTGGGACCGCGAAAGGACGATGACGAATGGGGACGCCGTGGCTCAGGACAATTCGTACGAGAACATCACAAGAGCACTTGACCACAATGCGGGCAGAACCGCGCTCCTACCTGATCTGGCTTCCCACACTTCGGACAGAAACGACGACTCGGCTGTGGGATGTAGGCTACCTGCGCAGTAGCCATCTGATCCACGCGCTCCGTCGAAACGGCCCATACCAGGGCTACGATCCAACCGACCACCGTCCAACCCAACAGAAAATTGATTAACAAAATCGCTGGGACATTGGTCTTCTTCCGTAAGATCGCTATTATCGTGGGCAAGAAATACGGGACGAATAGGATCAACGTTACAAAGAGTCCGGGGAAGCCGAGGCGAAACATGGTGGTTCATCTCTCCGTGAGCGCTATTTGTTCATACGAGTATACGCCGGAGGAAAGGTATTCGTTCGGTCTAGATGTGGGGGAGCGCGATGTGCGCCGGAACGTTCTCGGTTGGCCGCTTGATCGATTTCCTGACGCCGCTCGGTCAGGACGTAGAAATTACCGTCCGCCTCACGCGCAAAGAGCGTAGGGAGATGTCGCGCGGAGGGATGTCGGTCGTAGTGATCTGACGCTGAGATTCTGTCTTCTTCTCGGTGGCAGCGATGATCCAGGGTGCGCCCGGAGTCTCGTGCCGCTTGAAGTGAAAAATAAGCGCAACCGCTCCACCTAAGACGATGGCAGCAGGGAGCATAACGCGGAGGATCGGAATGCCGATGAGAAAAATCGACATGCTGCCGACGGCGAAGACTGCTCCTATGATGCCACCGCCGACTATGAGCTTCGATGCGTTGATCTGAGGCCGTGCAGCGTCATCTTTCATGCCGCACCTCCTGACATCTCAAAGGTACGCCTTCCGACCACACTTCACAAGCGGTAGTGTCCTGCGGTGCGTTGCTGGATAGTGCCCTAAAAGTGAAGTGATGGGTACAACCTGGACAAGAGTCCAGACTGGGAGAACTCCTAGTGGATCGACCGGCATCCGTTCGATTATTATTACTAAACGTTGCTGCCTTGGCTGCGCTAGTTGCTAGAAGGGCGCTGAGGATCTGGCCAGCATTTTAGAGTCGAACATACTTTGTCTTCCGTAGAGATCAGGGCTCGCGTTGTGTCCTGTGGAGAGCGCGAGGCGCTCATTCAGGCTTATCTAGACGCTACGGAGGCCCACCGCAAGGCTTCGGATTCCGTCGACGAACTTCATTCCCCGGAGTGGTCCAAAGCCACGGAGGGAACGCGCCAAGTATGCGAGACGAAGCTAGCGGCGCTGAAGCTTCACATCAGCGAACATGAGTGCCGAAGGTTGGGCTAATCAGTCCAGGTCAATGTATACTTTTCCAGGAACACAGATTTAGCGGACCATCCATGATCCCCTGATACATTGAACCCAGAAATAGCAAAACCCGCCTGCCAGCGGGTTTCACGAACACGTTTGGGATATCACCTAACGCGTTAGCGCGGAGGTGTCTCAAATGCAAATCTTCGCTCTGCCGTCACAAGCGGTAGTGTCACGCGGTGCGTTGCTCAACGCACCGCGTGACACTACCATTTCCGAAGCTACAGAGGATATCTCATCCGGGCTCGGATATTTTGCAAGTAACGCATCCCAAGAGCTTCCTGAAAGAGGGCGGGCGTGATGAGGATCATCAGACGTGACCAGGCTTCCAGCGATCCGATTCAACACACTGCTGAGGTCGTTAGCCTTCTTGTTGAGCGTGGCCAGATCGCGCTTCGCTTGAACGTAATCAGCGACCATCTTCCCGTTGATGGCATATGTTTCGTCTTCACTCACATTGCCCCCCGCTCTACACGCGATTTCTTTGAGCGTACCATCTGCGGGAATCGCCGGGATCGTGGGTAGTGAGCTTCCATGAGAAGGCCGGTCCCTGTCAAGCAAATTCATTCACAGCCTGCCATTCTCTCGTAAACGGAAACTCCCCCGCATCGCGGTCGGGCCCAGTCCAGGCCGAGCGCAGCGAGCCAGAGGGTAGCCTGGACGGGTGGCCGCGATGCCAAATCGTCAGAGACGAGGGAATGGCAGGCTACCTTGTCCTGGCTCTCACGTCCAAAGGTCCTCGCCTCATCGCCCCGCTTCCATTCGCACTTTTTTGAAGCCTTGATTGGCTACGTGCCAGTTGGGGTCCGCAAATCTGACGGGCGCTGCAATCTAAATGCCGACCTGGCCACCACCCCGTCACTTGCGGCGCGGCGCCGGTCCGCACACTACACGCAGTCGCCCGAACTCGGCGAGCCTTCGCAAAACTCCATCTCTCTTTATGCCGCTACCGCTTTGCTGCCCTTGCGGACATGCAAAGGTTCGTATACTTCTCCTGTCACCCACAGCTTATGCAGGAGCACGGCCAGTTTCCGCGCTACCGCCACCAGTGCACGCTTTTTCGCGTTCTTCCCGCCGTGTGCGGCCAGCTCCAATCCCCAGCGCCTTAGATCACTGTCCGGTCCAAAGGGACCCAGAATGTGATGCGCGCACTGCACCAGGAGTTTTCGCATGTACGCATCGCCTTCTTTAGTAATCCGTAACTGCGGCCGGCTATCGCCGGACTCTCTCCGCCGGGGCCGCAATCCAAAGTAGGCACCGGCATCTCGGCTGCGGCGGAATCGATGCGGGTCGTCCACCGTGAGCACATAGGTCAGCGCGGTGAGTGTACCCACTCCATGCACTTGCTGCAACAACGCGGTCTCCCGATATCGACTCTGCGCTATGTTTTCGATCTGCTCGTCGTATGCCCGGATGCGCCCGCTGACTGATTCCACCTCGGCCAGCAGCGGTTTCAACGCGTTTTGCAATGGCTCGCTCAGGGACGTTGCGAGCTCCTCGCGAATCTGGCCCGTGCCGCAACTTCCCAAACGCTCCCCGTAGGACTTCGTCAACCCCCGCGCGGCATTGACCAACATCGTCCGCGCTTCCACCAGCACTGCCCGCGCCCGGATTACCATCAGATCCGCTTGCGACTGCGCGCTCCGATGCCGGATCGGACTCAGCAACTCCGGGTCGATCCGCGCCAGCCGGGCCAATGTCTTCGCATCGAGCCGGTCATCCTTGCGGGTGCTGTCAGTGATCAGCCGTACCCGGCGCGGATTCGCCACGATGACTTCATGGCCCAGATCCGATAGATATCGACTGACCCAGGGAGAATGCGTGCCCACTTCCAACGCCAATCGACTCCGCGGTTTCGATCCAAACACCTGGGCAAATCCTCTCTTGGTCGTCGCCAGGCTGCCTTCTGCCAGGACTTCGCCCTGCTCGTCCAATATGCAGTAGCGGCTGCTCCGATCGCCCAGATCGATTCCTACTGTCAGCTTTCGGTTGGCTCTTTTCCTAGTTACCGCAGACTCTTTTGCGGTGATATGCTCCTTCATGGCCGGTCTCCTTTCGATTGCACGTTGAGTGCGTTTCTCATTGGGAGCGTATCGCATCCCGCCGAGGGACCGGCCTTCTCATCCCATCTAAAAGTGCGTGAAGCGCCGGGCGTATACTTCTAGGAGCCATGGAAGTCTACGAGCGTGAGACCCAAGAGATCATAGGCCGCTTTCTGAAGCACAGGCTGAATTTCGCTCAGTGCATCGCCGCGCTCGACGCCGCGCTTGCTGCCCTCATTCCGACACTGACGGGAGACCTGATTCCCCGGCTTCGCACTGTGATGCTGGCCAACAATGAAGCCGTGATGAAGGAAATGGAACGGCGAAACGCTCGCGCCGTCAACCGTGACGAATCACAAGCCTAAACAAAAGCCTAAGGCCGAATAGCCTATACTTGAGCGCGTGCCTTGTGAGGAACGCGAACGGCTAACGCGCTTGTATCTGGACGCAGTAGCTAGGAACGACGAAGTTGGCAAGTCCATCGCAGACGTGAAAAGCGAAGCGTGGCGAGCGGCCACCAAAGTGACACGCGAGGACTGCCAACTGGCGCTGAATGATCTCAACGGCCACCGGCGTGAGCACGGCTGCTAGCGCAAAGCGTCAACTTCCGCTCGTTGCTGAACTGCTCTGGCCCTCGATCCCTTGCGCAGCTTTCAGGCAGACTTTGCAAACTGAGTCTGTTTCTAGGTGCTGGGATTTGAATACGCCATGGATCACCCTGAACGATCCGCGCGGGCGGATGCCGCACAGCGCTCGGTGGTCGGAGACTATTCGCTTGAGGTGAACGCGTGTCACAGCCGAGCCCGAGTGTAACTTGTCAGATGATCTAAAGACTAGTTGGTCAAAAGACCAGGGATCGCACGCCTGGCAGATTTTTTGAATCCACTGAGATCACAACTGCATCTTTGCTGCGACGTCCTGCGAGACGCGCGAAAAAGCGTTCCTTGCCGCCACTAATCACAACATGCTTTGCGAAGATAAACTACGGTTACTTGATCTCTACAAAGACGCTGCATCGGTCTATTCAATGGCGGTGGGCGATTTGACCGCCATTCGCGGCAGAACTTCTAAGGACGAAGAGATGCGCCTTTTGGCTCTCACGGAGAAAACACGTACAGCTTCAGAATCCCTACGCCGCGAAATTGTGAAGCACGCCGAAGAGCACGGCTGCTAAAACAATTTCTTGCGAGTAGTTAGGGATCGCAGTGCTGCGAGTTCTTGACGGGACTCTTCCAGGTATTTCACTAGCGCTGGCGATGGTTCGCCGCGCTTCACTTCAGCTTTAGCCCAGGCATTCCGCACTCTGGCAGTTTCGGTTTCCAAGAGCAGTTGCTGGCGAGTCGTCACTGCTTCACGTCCTGGTCGAATGGCATTCCTTATTGGACCTTACGGTCCGCTCGCTTGTCTGCCCAAAAGTGCTCACTGATCCGTGGCGATGCACTCGGAATTTCCTTGACAGCCGCACGCATTGTTGATCTAACGCGAATCGAAGTTCACCGGCGCAATCTGCTGATTCCGTTCGTAGATCTCAGCGCGTCATTACTTATTCAAGAAATTCAGCAACGCACCGCGTGACACTACGCTCACCAGCTAGTCATTTGACAAGCTCACTTTATTGTGTAATTATTCATTTAGGTGAATAAACATTCAATCCCGAGTGAGAAGGGAAACTGACCACCATGCCGTCCGTTGGATCTTCGCTCAAGTCTGTCAAGAGAATGCCCGCGCCCAAGACGCTCCCTAAGATCGCCGCTACCGACTTCACGCGCGATCTGGATGTCTCTCAGGATGAACTGCTTGCGCTGCTGGAGCTCACCCATCAATTAAAGGCGAACCCCAACCGTTTTCGAGCCACTCTCGCTGGCCGCTACATCACTCTCTTGTTCGAAAAGCCGTCCCTCCGGACTAGGTTCACCTTCGAGCTGGCCATCAAGCAGTTGGGTGGCGATTCGGTCCTCAACGTTGGTCCGATCGGCGATCGCGAGCCCTTGAAGGACGTCGCCCGTAACTTCGATCGCTGGACCAACGCGATTGTCGCGCGCACGTTTTCGCAACAGACCATCGACGATCTGGCGCAGTGGTCAAGCGTGCCGGTCATCAACGCGTTGAGCGACCGCTTCCATCCTTGCCAGGCGCTGGCGGATGTTTTCACGCTTCAGGAACGTTTCGGCGACGTGCGCGGCCTAAAGCTGGCTTTCGTCGGCGATGGAAATAATGTCGCGCATTCGCTGATGCTGACCGCGCTGCGGCTGGGAATGAATTTCTCGCTCGCGACTCCCGCGGGGTATGAGCCGGACGCCGAAATCCTCGCCCAGGCTGAGGCTTTGGCCGCTGTAGCCGGTGGGCAGCTTGAGATCTCGAACAATGCGCGCGAAGCCGTCGATGGCGCGCAAGCTGTCTATACAGACGTATGGGCCAGCATGGGCCAGGAGCACGAAAAGGAAAAGCGGCTTGCGGACTTCGCGCCCTATCAAGTGAATGCGAAACTGTTCCAGCACGCAGCGCCCGAAGCCATATTCTTGCATTGTCTGCCGGCCAAACGCGGGGAAGAAGTGCATGACGACGTCATCGAATCCTCGCAATCGGCGGTCTTCGATCAGGCGGAAAATCGCTTGCACGTGCAGAAGGCGCTCCTGTTGATGCTGCTTAGCTAGTCCCGAATTACCAATGACCAAACCCAAGAAAGTAGCCCTGGCCTACTCCGGAGGCCTTGATACATCCATCATCATTCCGTGGCTGAAGGAAAACTATCAGTGCGAAGTCGTCGCGGTTTGCGGCGACATCGGCCAGGGCGATGACGAGTTAAAGGGCCTGGAAGAGAAGGCTCTGAAGACCGGTGCGTCGGAAGTCCACGTGGCCGACATGCGCGAGGAATTCGTCACCGAGTATTTGTGGCGCATGGTGCGCGCCGGTGGCGTGTACGAGCACAAATATTTGCTAGGCACTTCCATCGCTCGTCCGTTGTTAGCCAAACGCCAGGTGGAGGTCGCGCTCGCAACCGGCTGCGACGGTTTGGCACACGGCTGCACGGGGAAGGGAAACGACCAGGTTCGTTTTGAGCTGACCTACAAGGCGCTTGCGCCGCAGCTCACCGTGATCGCTCCCTGGCGCGAATGGGACATCGTGTCTCGCGAGGACGCCATCGAATACGCCGCCCAGCATAACGTACCGATTTCGCAGACCACCACGAAAATCTATAGCCGCGATCGCAATATCTGGCACATTTCGCACGAGGGCGGGGCGCTGGAAGATCCGGCCAACGCGGCGCCCGACGATATCTGGATGCTGACGAGGAGTCCCAAAGACGCGCCCGACAAGCCGGTGGATGTAACCATCGGGTTTGATGAGGGGCATCCGATTTCAGTGAATGGCCAGCACGGATCGGCTGTCAGTCTGCTCGAAACACTGAACAAAATCGGCGGCGAGCACGGCGTCGGCCGCATCGATTTGGTGGAGAACCGCTTCGTCGGCATGAAGTCCCGTGGATGCTATGAGACGCCCGGCGGAACGCTGATCATGTACGCGCATCGCGAGCTCGAATCGCTCACACTCGACAGAAGCACGCTGCACTATAAGCAAAAGCTGGCGCTCGATTACGCGGAGATGGTCTACAACGGGCTGTGGTTTGTGCCGCTGCGCGAGGCGCTGGACGCTTTCTTTGAAAAAACCAGCGAGTCCACCACCGGCGAAGTGACGTTGCGGTTGTACAAAGGCAACATCGAGCCGGTCAGCCGCAAGTCGCCGTACTCGCTGTATTCGCTCAAAGTCGCCAGCTTTACCATGGGCGCAGAATACGATCAAAAGGACGCCCAGGGGTTCATCAATCTGATCGGCCTGCCCATCGTGGTACGTGCGCAGGCTGCCGCTGCCGCGGCCGCAACTACCGAGCCGCGACCGTGAGGGAGCGGTAACCCATGGCTGAAAAACTCTGGGGCGGCCGATTCGAGGCCGGACCCTCGGAAGTCTTCGAGCATTTCTCGGGCTCACTGCACTTCGACAAGAAACTGCTGGACGCCGATTGCCGCGGATCGCAGGCATTCGCCCGCGCACTGGAACGGGCCGGCATTCTGACCTCGGGCGAACGCCAGCAGTTAGTGACGGCGTTCGAGCAGATTCGAACCGACGCAAGCGATCCAAAATTTCTAGAAGGCGCGAGCGACGAGGACGTCCACACCTTCGTCATCCGCAAATTGAAGGACCGCGTGGGCGGTCTCGCGGACAAGATTCATACCGGGCGGAGCCGCAACGAACAGGTCTCGCTCGATGTCAGGCTTTGGCTGCGAGAGCAAATTGACGTTGATCTCGCGCTGCTGGTGGATTTGATGGGCGCGCTGGTCGAAATGGCGCGCAAATATCCGCACGCCATCGTGCCGGGCTACACGCATTTGCGGCGAGCGCAGGCCGTGCCGTGGGCGCACTACCTGCTCGCATATTTTGAAATGTTCGCGCGCGATTACGAACGCCTAAGCGTAGCTCGGGCGCGCGTGGACGTCATGCCGCTGGGCTCTGGCGCGCTGGCCGGCAGCGGATTCCCGTTCGATCGCCATGAAATGGCGCGGGACCTGGGCTTCGCCGCGATCACTCGCAACAGCATGGATGTTTCGGGCGACCGCGATTTCGCGCTCGACTTCCTCTACGCTGCTTCCGTCACCATGCTGCACCTGAGCCGCCTGGCCGAGGATTGGATTCTCTACTCGAGCGAGGAATTCGGCTGGCTCGAATTGGGCGACGGCGTCACCAGCGGATCCAGCTTGATGCCGCAAAAGAAGAATCCCGATTCGCTCGAACTGATTCGCGGTAAAAGCGGTCGCGTCTTTGGCGATTTTACGTCGCTGTTCGTCACCTTGAAGGGCCTTCCGATGACCTACAATCGCGACATGCAAGAAGACAAGGAGCCGCTCTTCGACGCCGCGGCGCAGTTGGCTGCATCGCTTGAAATGATGGCAGCCGTGATCGAAACTACCGAACTTCACGCGAGTCCGCCGCTGGAAGCGGCTAAAAAGAGCTGGGTCGTGGCCACCGATCTTGCCGAAGCGTTGGCCCGCGCAGGAACGCCCTTTCATCGCGCGCACCAAATTGTAGGCAAGCTGGTGCTCGAGAGCATCCAGCAAGGCAAACAGCCGTTGGATTGGACTGCGGAACAGCTCACTGCGTTCGCGCCCGAGTTCACGGCTGACATTGCGCGGCTCCTTCGGGACCCCGCCGAGGGTATGAAGACGCGCGAGCTTCCGGGCGGCGCGGGACCGGCGGCCGTCGCGAAAGCCCTCGACGACGCCGAAGCGCGGCTTCGTACCTGGCGACCATAACAGACAATCATGAACAAAGCCTTCCGCCAAGGGCAGATCCTGAAGGTCATCCGCGCCAAACGGATCCTGACGCAAGAGGACCTTGCGCGCGAGTTGAAGGAAAGCTTTGGTGTCGACACAACCCAAGTCACGCTCTCGCGTGATGTCCGCGAACTCGGCTTACTGAAAACGCAGGACGGCTACGCCCAAGTGAACGCCGCCTCGGGGCCCGATCTGGCGACGGTAGTTGCTGAGTTGCTGCAGGATGCACGCGTAGCGCAGAATCTGATCGTGCTCCGAACGTCTCCGGGTAATGCCAACGCGCTCGCGGTGGCGCTCGATAAAGAACATTGGCCCGAGATTGTGGGAACCATCGCGGGCGACGATACCGTGCTGATTGTCGCGCCCGACAGCGGCAGCGCCGAAAAACTCCGAACAAAGCTGCTCGGATTCGCGAGCGCCTCTACTTCGCGTTAAACAGCAGCCACACGGCCACACCGATGGCCGCTGGAAGCAAAAACTCTGCCCAATCCTGCCATAGGCTGGACCACGTGACCGGCGGCTTCGGCTGGGCGGGCGGTGTTTCCTCGCGGACCGCAGTGGAGATTTTCGATCGCAGGTTGGATGGCAAGCCGCGAATGGCTCGCACGATCTCTTCCTTGCCTTTGCGATCGGCGATCAGAATGGTGGCCGAATTGATGCTGTTGGTGGACTGCTCCAGCTGCTTGCGCAACGGAGCCGGAACATCGGCGACCGACCTGTACACTTCCGTCTTGTTCCCCACGGAAATGAAAATCGTGGAACTCTTCAGCGTGACGCGGGACATGCTGCTTCTCTCCGTTTTTAAGGCGATACTACTTCGGGCACCTTGGACCGATCCGCCCCGGGGATCTCGGTCCCCGCATGCTCTAATATAACCTGAATGAAGCCCAAAGCGGCTTTCGACAGCGCTTTATCTTTTCGATAAATCAATCCGACCTTCCGGATCATCGGTTCAGGCCCCAGCGACACCGCCGAAAGCTTCCCGGAGGCCACTTCCTCGTGGCAATTGGAGGCTGCCAGGAACGAAAGACCCAGCCCGGCCATGACGAAACGCTTGATCATTTCGGTGGAATCGAGCTCCATGGAGATGTGGATCTGGTCTTCCACCGGCTCGAGCCAGGAGTTCAATCGCGCCCGGGTGGTTCCGGACTTCGGCAGCAGCAGCGGCTGTTCCATAAGGTCTCGCGCGGTCACGAAGCGCCGGTTCGCCAGAGCGTGTTTGCCAGGCATCAACAAGATAATCTCATCGGAGTGGATGCGCGCCACTTGCAGCTTTTTTTCCTGCACGGGCAACTGGGTGATGCCAAAGTCGGCTAGGTTTTCAAGCACCGCTTCCACCACGCGCGAGCCATAGGAGCGGTCCACCGATAGTTGGACGTTGGGAAATTTCTTCTTGTACTCGGAAAAGACCCACGGCAGCACGTAGATACAGGTGGCTTCGTTGGCGGCGATCACCAGTTCGCCGCGGGGGACGCGGTCCAGCTCGTTGATGGTGTCCTGAGCGCGCCGGCGCAGGTCCAGGATTTGCTCGGCGTATTCGGCGAAGATCCTGCCGGCCGTGGTGAGGGAGATCTTGGTTCCCAGCCGTTCAAATAGCGTGGTATTTAGCTCTTGCTCGAGTTGACGGACTTGGGCGCTAATGGCCGGTTGCGTGCGGTAGCACGTCTGCGCCGCTTTCGAGAAACTTTTCAAGCGGACAATTTCAAGGAACGTGTGAAGCTGATCCAGATCCATTGGCGTACTCGGCCGGTGCGGTTTAACAATTGTAACAGGATGGCGGCCGGAGCGCCCTTGGCGTCCGCCTACTAGTGGCTCAAACGTAGGATCTGGGACGAAATCGTCAGGAACGCCTGGCCGAGCTCGGCGGCGGTAGGCGAATAAATGAATTGGCCCTGCGGCTGGCTGGGGTAGTTGATACAAGAAGGTTCAGCCGAGCAAGCAGGATACGCCGCCGGGTTGTTGAACTGATCCGGGCTCGCATCGTTTGCCATTCGCTGCAGCAAGATGGGATCCGGCGGGTTTCCGTCGTTGCCGCCCAGCCCAATCACGAAAACGTAGGCCGGGAGCGTAGGATTCGTGCGAATGTTGTAGGCCGCATTGTCGGTGGCGTTCAGCGCCGCGGCGTGGGTGTGCGGCCAATCCGTGTTCGGGGTTCCGGTGAGGTTGTTGTAACCGCTGGTGAGAGCGAGCGGCAGATATTCATTCGACGGGGCGACCTGATTTCCGAAGACATCCTGGCCCGGCAGCCAGTTGAGATCGGTGCCGTACATGCTGGTAAGAGCACCATCGAATTTACACCCATTGGCATTGGGAAGGTATACGCTGTTCGAGCCGCTGCTGTCGCTGTTTTGATTGGGATTGAAAAGAACGTCTATATAGGTGCCTTGCGCGGGATCGGACGTATAGAATCCGCCGCTTGAGCCCGCCGGGACATTGGCCATGTATCCGGCGCCGTTCGTATTCATGGGGATTCCTGTGATCCACTGCCGGGCGGACGTGGTGGTCCTCCACCCATTGTTGGCGTAAGTCAGGTTGTTGTTGTCCACACAGGCGCTTGTGGTATTGAGCGCGAAAGTGCTGAGGGTCCCCGGCGTCTGATCGAAGTTGTAGACCAGGGTGTTGGGCAGCCCGTCGGTCTCCAGCATGATTAGGTTCATGGCTCCGGGCTCCGCGAGCTTGTACAGTTCGTTGTAGGCCAGAGACATTGCCGCGGCAGTGCCTGTGCCTCCTCCGCAGGTGATGTTGTCGATCATCCCAGTGCCGCTGGTAGAGTTCGTATAGCCAAAAAGGGTTTGGAAATTGATGGTTGGTTTGGAATCCAAATAGTAGCCATCGCTAAAGGTAAGCAGGCCGATCTGATCGCGTCCCTCGGCGAAGAACCCGGTAAATACCTTGGCTGCCGTAATCATGGCGGCACAGGCGGTATTCGTATTGCTTTTGGAGCATGTTGGATTCCCGGCCACGCCGTTGACCGCGCACATCGATCCGGAACGGTCCAGTACCAGCATGGCGACCAGGTCCTTGCGGGAAGCTTGCCCGGAGACCGTGAGGTTGGTGCCGCTGAACCCGAGGTACTTCATAAACCAGGTGGGAACGCGAGTGCTGGCAGTGACCGTAACCTGGCGCAGATTGGCGTTGCTGGGCGAATTGATCACAATCACATTGGCTGTGGTCATTACAGTATTCAAGGTCGCCCAATTTCCGGCCGGAAAGTTTGCGTAGAACCAATTGACGGCATTCTGCTGGGCCGACGCGGCCTGAGCCGTGGTGGTTTGACCCAGGTTCAGGGCGCGCGCCGCCGCCAGAGCCGCGCCATCCACGGCCGCTTGCAGCCGTGCCTTAGCCGAGTAGAGGATTCCCAGATCGACCACTAGCCCGAGCATCGGGATAACGATCCACACCAACGCGGCGACGGCCACGAACAGAGTGGCGCCCTTCTCGCGATTCCTGCGGTGTCGGATTTGCACCATCAAGCCCTCCTAAAAGAAATAACGCGCGTAGACGCCGTTGCCCGCCAGGTTTCCGACGGTCAAGTCCGGGGATTGGAAGTACGTTTCCACGACGTAGACCACTTGCCCGTCGGTCAGCGGAGTGGTTGTCCCGTTGCCCACTTCCAAGAGGCTTTGCAGATTGGCCTGTGCGGCGCCGGTGAGATCCGCCTGGGCGTTGGTTACGTAATTCTGCACAATTCCGGAGCTGTTCATGATGGCCGCGGGGCACTGGCCCAAAGTCACGGTATTCGCCGTAGCTAGCGAGCCGTTGCCGAATTGCATCTGCTGGGTGTAGACAAAGCTGTTGGCGTTGGCGCAGTTGGAGGCTCCCACGGCGACACAGTTGGCCGATGATGTCGATCCGATCCACATCACCTGCGTGACCGTTACCAATCCATTGCCCCCGTTTCCGACGTTGGATTGCTGGTTTCCAGCAAAGGAGCCTCCGATTTGAAGATTCAATCCCTGCGCCAGGCGCTGCGCCTCTTGCTGCAGCGGGTAGGTGGAAAAATCGCCGCCGTGGATGTACATGCTGTCCAGATCGCGGCACACTTGATTGCATTGAATGCTCCGGATCAGATTCATCCCCACCACGAAGGACCCGATCAGCATGGGCACAAGCAATACCGCCACCAGACCAAACTCCACGATCTCCTGGCCGCTTTGCGTCCTTTTTCGCCGCGCTGTCGCCCCTGACGTGAACATTGTTATTCCTGCACCGTATTGACGCCGGCCGGGTAGCCTCCCAGGATGTCCGATGAGTACACGGCCAAAGCGATGGGTGTCTGATCACGATTGGCGTTGGCTCCAAAGCTGCCGCTGATCGGCGCGAGCCACGCCCAGGAAATATTTTGTACCGATACCTGGACGATGTTGCCGGGCACGTTTCCGCCCGAGGCAATGGGAGTGTTCAAATTGGTGACCGAGTAGTAATTCACGAAAATGTGCTGGGGACTGTCGGTAGTGGTCACTAGTCCCATCCCGTACTGCTGGACGACGGCCTCAATGGATGCGTCCTGGCCCGACCCCGTCGCGGTCTGAAACGTTATCGCGTAGCGGCAGCCTTCGCGCACAGCTTCTTGCAGCGTGGCCCAACGAAACAGCAGCAAGCCAAAATCTATAAAGGCGAAGATCAACGCAAACGTCGGCAACAGCGTGAACACGCCTTCGAGAAGTGCATTGCCGGAACGCCTGCGGTTTCTCCGGCTCAAAGGTTGAATTTGGATTGGTATGGTCTTCTCTGCCAATGCGGCTCTCCACCTACATGGTGGAAGCGCGGCATGGGAAGACCAATAAGGCGAACCACCCTATTTCGGGCTCGGTTCGACTGGCGACCGGTACGGAATAGGCGGGCTACTCCGATGGGTATTAGGTGAGGGTAGTGAAGCGCGTTCAGAAGCGGGCTGTTAGGAGCCGCAAGGTTACGGAGCGACCACTTCGGTGACTATACCGTTTGAGAAACGAATTATGCCGGCCCTGCCGGACAAGATTGCGTAGCGGTAGCTTTCCACTAACTCGTTGTCCTCCGGAATCGCCAGCTTCGAAACTGGATTGCCGATCGTCCGCAATACTTCCTGCTGCTTCATCCCGACTTGGATTGAAGCGAAGGCTTCGGGAGCCAGCTCGGGGAGCCGCGCGGGGGGTATCCAAGGTGACACGGTTGGCGGCGTGGGAGCGGGCTGAGTGCGCTGGGCCGGCTCGGCGGATTTCGGGGGAAGGGCCGGTGGCGGATTCGCCATTGCAAAGCGTTTTTCGGTGATCTGAAAGGAGTCGGCGTAACAGTAGAGTGTTTCCGGATTGCTGGTAGCTGAGCCGCCGGGAGGGATCACGACCTGCTCTTCGCCATCATAATCGGAGCCTCTCACTCTAACTTTCAGGGTAACGGCGCCGGGGTATGTGCTCCGCCATTGGATGGTCAGCCCCTCCCTGAATGCATTTGAAACGATATTGCACGCTGGGATGCTGGCTCTCGGGAATCCAGCCACTGATGCTGTCGGCCTGCAGTGACAGGGCGCAACCACTCACGAAGAGAGCCAAGAAAAGCGTCCGCATGAGGGTCTTCAATGCGACAGGCGAAGGATTTGGGACGCCATGGTTAGGAATACGCTGTTGAGTTGTGTCGGGCTGCTCGAAAATATGAACGTCCCTTGCGGTTGGCTCGGCCAGTGCTGACAGGTCGTTACTTGCGAGCAGGCGGGGTAGAGCGCCGGGCTGTTGTAAAGATCGCCATTCGGGTCGTTGGTAATTCGCTGCATGAAGTCGTATCCGGGGGGAGCTAGCGACGTGCCGCCCAGACCAACGCCGAAGATGGTCGCTGGAATGGTGGCATTGCTGCGGGCCTGTTGGGCGGCTCTCGTCGGCGGCGTTGCGCGCTGCATAGTGGAAGATGAGATTGTTTCCCGTCAGGGAAGTGCCATCTATCGGCTGGTCCGAACAGGACGATCCCGGTTGAATCGGTGGTCAAAGGGTTGTACGAGTTCTCGACCAAGCTGTTTCCCCAAGCGTCCGTCGTGGGGAGATGCCGAAAGTCGTTGACACAATTCGCCTCGTTCGATGGAAATGAGCATCCGGGCGCCTCTCCGGAGGTTAGCGTTCCATGATTGGTATTGCTCTGCGAAAATCCCTGAGTACTGGCGCACCCCATAAGTTCCGGGCCGGTTCGGATCGTCGGAGGCGACAACTCCGATGGGACCGGCGGGTATGCTGGGGATGAAAATGCCCGAGCGCAAGTGGACCAAGCCCGTCGTCCAGTTCGGCGGATTTGTGACGAAACTTCCGCCGCCGGGGTTGATCGCTTTCCCGGTGCTGTCTTGGCACCCGCTTGTGACTCATCATTACATTCTGAAAATTTAGAGTCATGGAATTCGGGATTCCGTCGGTGAAGAACATCAGAATGTTAAATGCGCCTGGGAGGTTCGCCTTGTAGAGCTCGTTGTAACCGAGCGAGAGCGCCTTGGGGGTGTTGGTGTTGTCATTGCACGAAATCGTGTCGATCAGACCGCTTCCGGAGCCTGAGTTGTTGGTGTAACCAAGCACGGTCTGAAAATCCGTGGTCGGATGGAATCAACCCAGGCTGTGTCGCCGAACTCGACCATCCCTATCATGTCGCGCCCCGCGGCAAATTGTCCGGTAAAGATCTTGGCGGCGCTACGCATGTTGGCGCAGCCGTTATTGGAGTTCATCGAGCCGGACCGGTCCATGACCATCATGATGACCACATCCCGGCGTGAAGCGGTCCCAATCGCGCTGATGGTGGTCGAGTTGATATTGAACCACTTCATGAAATAGGTCGGAACATTGCTGTAGGCGGTCACCTGAAACGCTGCGGACGTTCGTGCCAGCGCGTGACCGTCACGGAGCTGGTAGTCATTTGCGTACTGGTGGTCGCCCAATTTCCAGCTGGGAAGTTCGCGTAGAACCAGTTAACGGCGTTCTGTTGGGCGTTGGTGGTCTGCTCCTGGATTGTTTGGCCAAGATTCAGCGCTCGGGCGGCCGCCAGAGACGCACCATCCACGGCGGACTGCAGGCGCGCCTTGGATGCGTAGAGGATTCCCGCGTCGACGGATAGGCCGAGCATGGGTATGATCATCACCAGACTGATGATTCCCAGGATCAATGAAGCGCCCTTTTCGCGACTCCCGCAGTTTCGGCCTCGCATGAATCACTTCCTCCTAAAAGAAATACCGGGCATATACGCCATTTCCGGAAAGGCGCTGACGCCAAGATCGGGTGACTGAAAGTAGGTCTCAACGACATACGCGACCTGGCCATCTATCCAGCGGCATCTGGCCATTGGCCGTGGTCTGCCAAAGACTTTGCATTGCCGCTTGGGATGCGGACGGCAACTGGGCATGCGAATCCGTGACAGGATTTTGACGATTCCGGAACTGGTCAGAGTCGCACCGGTCGGCGTGCCGAGGGTCTGAGTGCTGGAGTTGGCAAGCGTACCGTTGCCAAATACGATCTGCTGCGTGAATACGAAGCTATTTGCGTTGGTACAATTGCCCGCGCCGACAGCCAGGCAATTGGGATCCGACGTCGATCCCACATACATAATCTGAGTCACGGTAACCAGTCCGTTTCCGCCATTGCTCATGTTGCTGCTGGAATTCCCTGAAAACGAACTCCCGATCTGGAGGTTCAGACCTTGCGCCAGGCGTTGCGCCATGGTCTGCATGGCATAGGTGGAGAAGTCCGCACCGTGGATGTACATATCGGTCAAGTCGCGGCACATCTGATTACATTGAATGCTGCGGATGAGGTTCATTCCCACGATAAAGGACGCAAGAAAGGTCGGAACAAGGAGCAACCACGATCAAGGCAAACTCCATGATCTCCTGGCCGCTCTGCGTCTTTCTTTCTTCGTTCCGTTGCCATGACTGCTCCTCCCCGCTGTTAGCGCTGGACCGAGTTGACGCCCGGGGATAGCCGTTCAGGAGGTCGGACGAATAGACATTGAGCGTGATCGGCGATCGGCTGTTTCCCGAAAAGGTTCCGCTAAGGGCATCATCCAGGCCCACGAAACATTCTGCACTGACACTTCCACCACGTTGCCAGGCACATTGCCGCCGCTGGCGACAGGAATGGGAGTCGTCAGATTCGTAGGGGCATAGTAGTTCACAAAAATGTGCTGCGGAGCTATCCGCCGTCGTGACAAATCCCAGCGCATATTGCTGTACGATTGCTTCAATGGAGGCGTCCTGACCAGAGCCCGGTGGCGGTCTGAAACGTAATCGCGTATCGGCAGCCTTCCCGGACGGCGTTCTGGAGCGTGGCCCAACGAAACAGCACCATTCCGAAATCGATGAAAGCGATGATGAGCGCAAAAGTCGGCAAGATGGTGAAGGCGCCCTCGAGGAGAACGTTGCCGCGCTGTCGCCGACGCTGACGACTGATCCTTGGTTGCAAGAGCGAGCTCGCGGTCGGTGTCTCTGGATGGTTTCATTAACCCTGCGTGCACCAGTAGACTAGAGCTGCAGAAATACTGCTGTATTAGTAGTTTGATAGCTCGCAAGGGTACGTGGAATTAGGTGAAACCACTACCAACATCCAGAAAGGATCCTTAGTATGGGTCGAGTGGTACTGGTAGCAATCGTATAGCGTGCCAAGGCTCTACATGGTGGAAGCGCGCCTGGGGAACACCAAAAGGCGAAGGGCCCTATTTCTCGCGCGGGTTAATCGGCGGCACGGACTAAGGTGGTCAGTCCCAACTACAGTGTTTCCCAGCGCGGGCGGCCAGGGCCATGTCCCGTAATGGGCCACGCTGTGTGTCGGCGTGCTGCAAAGGGGGTAGGAAGTTCTAGGTTTTGCCTTACCTCTGAGTAAAAACTGGTCCGGATCCAAGGTGGCGATCTTATAGCTTTGCGTACCACTCTCCGTTATTGTCGCAGTAGGGAGTAGTACAGGTGCACCAGGAAAAAACCCACAAGCGCGCCAGGCAACGCGGAAATACCCTCGTGGAAATGGCGCTGGTCATGGTGCCATTTTTCGCCCTGACTCTCTCGATCATCGAGCTGTCGCTGCCAATTTTTCTGAAAAGCACGTTTGTCCATGCGGCGCGGGAAGGTTGCCGGTATGGCATCACCTACCAGACCACGTACAACGGAACCAACTATAGTTCGCAGACGGACGCCATAACAGCGGCTGTGGAAGAGAACTCGATGGGGTTCATCAACTCCTCAAACGCCAATCTCATCAACGTGCAGTATTACAACTCAACGACTTTCGCGAACGTGACGGGCTCGGGCGCGAATGCGGATGGAAATATCCTGATGGTCTCGATCAGCGGATACACGTACAACTGGATCAATCCGATTAACTGGTTCTATGGGCCGACCAATTTTTCGGTTACCGGCAGTCCGCTTACGCTGAGCGCGTCGTCCATGGATCGTTTGGAAACATTGCCGGTGGGCGCCAGCCGTCCGGCGCCGTAGAGGAAGCAAAATGCGGGTATCACGCAAAAATAGAAGAGAGAGCGGCACCGCCGCACTGGAATTTGCCCTGATCGCGATGCCAATCTTATTAACGCTGATCGGCGTGGTGGTAGTGGGCATCAATTTATCGCGGGCCGTCCAAGTCGGCCAGATTTGCCGCGATGCGGACTCGATGTATGTTCGCGGAGTGGATTTTTCTCAGACCGCAGCGCAGAATCTGCTGGTGCAAATGGCCCAGAACATGAACATGCAGACCGGCAGCGGCAGCAGCGGGCTTATTATCCTGTCGCAGGTTCAATACGTCCCCACTCCGATCGGGTGCAGCGGAGCCGCTTGCAGCGGGGGCAGTTATCAATTAGTGCAGCAGCAGATCATAGGCAACACGAGTTTGCCCGGAACGCATTTCCCGACCAACGGCAGTATACCCGCGTGCGGTGGAAGCGTCAGCACAGATTGTCAAGATTCCCAGGGAAACATCCAAGGATATGAGACATACGCGAATGCAACAATCAGCAACTTCGGATCCAGCCTGACGCTCGGTAACAACCAAATTTCGTATGTCGCGGAGGCCGAATTCGAAAGCGGCCCAAACCTCCAGGTGTTCAGCAGTTCCGGCTTCTATGCCCAGGCGTTTTTCTAGAAAGGTTATGGCATGAGCAATCGCAGTCAAACGGCACGGCGGGGAGAGCGGGGTGTCGTCCTGGTCCTCTACGCTCTCATGATGCTTTTCATCATCGTTCCGGTGGTGGGTTTGGCGATCGATGCGGGCATCATGTATATGATCAAGGGAAAACTGCAAACGGCCGTGGACGGAGCGGCGCTGGGGGCGGCCCGCAGTCTCGCTGCAGACGTGATTCTTGCCGACCAGGAAAGTAACGCCGGCGCCGCGGGCATAGCAAATTATCACGCTAATTTTCCAAACAACTGGATGGGAGTTACTCCGGTGAACGATCCGACAGTGGACTGGAGCCAGAGCACCGCGTCCACCGCCGTGGTTCAAATTACGGGCACCGTAGCCGCCCCCACCTGGTTTATGAGAATCCTGGGATTCAATAGCGTCACCGTGTCGGCCACCAGCACAGCGACCCGGCGGAATTTGAATGTCATCCTCGTGGTGGACCGTTCCCAATCACTCTCGGACGAGGGGAATTGTCCCACGCTCAAGGCCGATGCCGAGTCCTTCGTTTCCAACAGCTTTGTAGAGGGTCGCGATCAGGTGGGGCTGGTCACCTTCGGCACCTCCTACAACTACGACTTCGCCTTGAATACGACCTTCAAATCCACCTTGACGACTGAGCTGTCAAATCTGAACTGTACCGGATTTACCAATGCGGCCGCCGGGTTAACGACGGGGGTCAACGCGCTACTGGCCAACACTACCAACAATCAGTTTGCGTTGAATGTGATTGTGTTCTTTACCGATGGTGAACCAAACACCATGACGTTCGGCGTCAACACCCCTCACCAGACCACTGCGACACCAACCCGTCGACGTCGAGCGCCACATATAACCCGTTGCCGGTCTTGACCACGAGTAGTTGTAATCCCCACACCGCTGGTACGACTATTTCGGGAGTCATCGCCGGAGACGTCACTTACAACACCTGGGGAGGCGTGTTTAACTGGACGAACGGTGGCATCCCGGTAAACAGTGATTTCAATGCAGCTTCGGCCCCCCGACCGGCTGTTCTTTCCAGGGTGGGAGCGGCGTCATTGGGTCGGGCAACAGTCCATCGTTCAGGAATGATATCGCGAGCCTGCCGTCCGCGGATGCCTTCGGGAACTCGACGAACACCACTTGGGCCAGCAACGGATCCTTCCCCTACTCGGTATCGCTTACGGGCAGCACTTGGTACTCGCAGCAAAATCTAGAGAACGCTGGAATCAATGCGCTTGATAATGCAGCTCAAAATGGCAGGATAGCGGCTGCCGCGGCTAACATGCCGTATGTCGTATATACGATCGGCCTAAACCCGACAGTCTACGGCACCATCAACCAGGCGCTGCTCCAACGCGTTGCAAACGATCCGGCCAGCCCCGTATACCAGACCACCTACACGGCCGGAAAGTTCTACTACGTTCCATCGGCCGGGCAGTTGAGCCAGGCATTCGCCGCCATCGCGTCCGACATTCTCCGGATTGCCCAATAGCGCAAAGGGTGTGGCGCGCACCACAAGACTGGCCAGGAACCGCTTCGCGCCGCAGTCCGTTTTGCACGAGCTAGCAAGGTAGCGCAAAGGGTGTGGCGCACTCCGTTTTGCGCGAGTTCCCCCAAAGCCCCGGTCGAGGTCACGAGCCCGGTGTCCCCGCACACGCAGTTCAGCCGGCGCAGACGCACTGCCTGTACGCGTTTTATCTCTGTGCTGGTAGTCGGGCAAATCCCTAAGTACGGAATGCGAGCAATCCCCTATGGGATTGACTAGTCCTTCGGCAGCGCTCCCGACACGAAAGTCGATGTCCACTGGGGCGTATGCCCACGCCCACCCGGAGTGGGGCGCATGATGTGGAACGCGACTGCGTCGCCCGGCTTCAGCGTGCCTTGGACCTTGTGGACATCCTCCACGCTCTCCACTGGCTGCCGGTTGATGGACAGGATCACGTCCTTCTCCGCCAGCCCGATGTCTTCGGCGAAAGAGTCCGCGTCGACGCTTTGGACCAGCAGGCCACCTTTGGCGTCCAGCCCCATGGTGTTGCGCTCGCCATCGGTGAGCACGTGCAGTTTCATCCCGAACTTATATTGCTTCGGCTCGTCGGGGTTGACGGGCTTGACGGACGCCTCGGGTCCCGACTCCTCGCGGAGCGCCGCGAAACGCGGATCGTCCTTGAATACCTCGGCGCGATCGAGAACCGTGAGGTTGAAATCCATGTGCTTGGTGTCGCGATCCACCGTCACGGCCACGGTTGAGCCGACGGGGGTCTCGGAAACGCGCGCAACCAGATCGTCGCCGTTTTTAACCGGCTTGCCGTTCATGGCAATGATGATGTCGTCCGCCTTCAGGCCGGCCTTGTCCGCGGGTCCGCCCTTGTGCACGCTTCTGATCAGCACGCCGGGACTGGTGCCCAGCCCTTTGAAGAGCTCGGGCTTGTCGTCGCCTTTGTACCATTCGATTCCGATGGAGCCGCGAGTCACCCGGCCGGTCTTGATAATGTCGTTATAAACGCGCGCCACCATGTTGATGGGAAGCGCGAAGCCGATGCCCTGATACCCGCCGCTCTGCGTGGCGATCATGGTGTTGACGCCGATCACTTCGCCGCGAATGTTCAGCAGCGGTCCGCCGCTGTTGCCAGGATTGATGGCGGCGTCGGTTTGAATGAAACGCTGTAACTGCAGAGGCCCGCCGATGTCGCGGCCGAGCGCGCTCACGATACCGGCCGTCACGGAAGCCTCCAGGCCAAACGGAGAGCCGATCGCGACCGCCCAATCGCCCACTTGCACCGCATCCGAATTGCCGATAGTTCACCGGGCACCAGCGGGCTCCTGGGGTCGATCTTGATCACCGCCAGATCCGTTTCCGGATCGATGCCGACCACGCGCGCGCGATATTCGGTGCTGTCGTCGCCATGCAGCTTCACCTTGATGTGGTCCACCTTGGCGATGACATGGTGGTTAGTGATGATATATCCGTTCTTATCGACGACGAAGCCCGTGCCCGACTGCTCCTGCTTGAAGGCTCGCTGCTGCGGTTCCTCGCCGCCGGAGGGTCCGTTGCGGAAGAATCGTTTGAACAGGTCCAGGCCGTCGTCCTTGCCGTTGCCCTGGCCTGGCTCCTCTTCCTCCTCCTGGCCGCGCGCATGCGGATTCTCGGAAACCTTGGGTGTGTAGTCGGCCGTGATGTAGACCACCGACGGCTCCAACGTCTTGGCGAGCTTGCTGAACTCGTTTCCAAGCTGAACCGCGCTGGGCACCACTAAGGGCGAAGCATCCGGAGCGGCCACCTGACCGCGGGCCGCATGAACGCCGGTATTGATCAACGTCCCGATGACGATCCCGATTGAAAGCGTGACGAGCAGAAGACTTAATGACAACAGCTTCTGTTGTCGCATCACTTTAAACCACCGCATGGCTAGTTTCGCCTTTCTCGGTTCAGAGAACCCTTGTACTCACTATATCCGAATCGGCGGTAAAGGTGTGTCAATTCGCCTACATGGTGAGCAGCGCCGCCATCAGTTCGATGCCATCCCACAGGTTCTGAATCCGCAGGTTCTCGTTGTAGCTGTGCTGATTGTTATCGTGGTTCCCGATGGGGATACCAATGCTGGGCATGCCGAGCACCCGTCCCGCCACGTCCGGGCCAGTGCCGCCCTGGTTCGGAAGTTTCATGCCGGCCCGCTGGCGCTTTCCACCACCCGAATCACCTCCTGAGAAATGGGCAGGTCCATGGGAGTGCGAACCGCTGGCTCACCCTTGCCGGACACCACGATCGCCACCTTCGGATGGGCCATGCGCACGTCCGCGCCGGGCTCCTGATCCACCACAAAAAATCCCTGCTTGCGGATGTGATCGATCACCAGGCTAGCCGTCTTTTGCGGGTCCATGCCTTTCACCAGCCGTATATCCAGGGTTGCGGTGGCGGAGGCGGGGATCACGTTGGAGGCCTGATTGCCGACGCGCGAACTAGCCATGCCGCGGATATTGAGCGATGGCAGAGTGATCAGCTCGGCCAGCTTCTTCGGGGCGTTTTCGGTCGCCCCCAGCCAGAACTCGCGCATCAATTCTGTATCCACATCCGGCGCTTCGGCGACCGCCCGCTTTTCGATCGCGCTCAGCGGCTCGACGTCGTCGTAGAAATGCTCTACCAGCACACGGCCGTTGTCGTCCTTCATCGAAGCCAGCAGCTTGGCCAGCAGCAACGCCGGATTGGGCGCCCAGTTTCCGTAGTGGCCGCTATGCAGCTCGCCTCGGGGCCCAAGCACTGTTATGTCCAGTTGGACAACACCGCGCCCGCCGAACTGCACCAATTGCCGCCGGGTCTGGTGCAGCGGCCCATCGCACACCAGCCATACATCGCCCGCGAACAGTTCCTTATTAGCAGCGAGGGTTTGCGCCAGATTGGGAGAGCCCGCCTCCTCTTCTCCCTCAAAGGCGAACTTGATGTTCGATTTGGTTTTCAATCCGGCGGCGCGAATCGCGTCCACCGCCGCGAGCATCGCGATGATCGGAGCTTTATCGTCGGCCGCGGCGCGAGCGTACAGACGCCACTCCGGATTGAACGGCTGGCCGGGCGGCGGTAACGGAATCACCTGTCCATCGTGTTCCAGTTGCTTATCCCGCAGGGTCGGCGTGAATGGCGGCGTCGCCCACTCCTTGGCGTCGAGCGGCTGGCCGTCATAGTGCGCGTAGAAGACGATGGTGCGGGTCGCCCCGGGCGTCTTGATCTCGCCGAAGACCACGGGATTCCCGCCTGGAACGCTTACCAACCTGGCCGGAATGCCGCGCTTCTCCAGCATGGCGGCAATCGCTTCAGCATTGCGTCGAATGTTTGCGCGGTCCGAGGAAACATCGGGGATTGCCAGCAGCGCGACAAACTCGTCCACAATGGCCCGCTCGTGTTGTTCGCGCCAGTGCCGCGCGGCCAGCGCAGCCGGATTCGCCGGCGTGAACGTCTGAGCAGCCAAACCCGCCGCCAGAACGTTCACCACGACGAAGTAGCGTTTCATCGTGTCGACTTGATTTCCACCGGTTCCACTGCCCGCGAATAGAACCCGGCGAGGTCGCTCTTTAACTGCTTCAGCGCGTCCACGTTGAGGTAGATCATGTGGCCAGACGGGTAATACGCGAATTCGATGTTGCCCCGCAGCTTCGGCTCGAGCTCGATGTGGGCCAGATCATATTCGGTTATGAAGAACGGCGTGGCGAGATCGAAGAGTCCGTTCACCGAGAGTACCCGGAGCTTTGGATTTTTCCGGATCGCTTCCGCCAGATCGCCCGCCACGTAGGCATCCCGCATGGGCAGGCCTCCGCCTTGGCCCCCACCCCCGGCGATCGGAATAGCGGACCCGAGACGATGGGTGTGGTCCCACGCCTGATTGATTCCCGGTCCACTTGGCAAGTACGTCTCGTTCGAAGAGTACTTCAGCTCGCGATCCAGATAATCGTGCAACTGGGCAACAAACGCGCCGGTGATACCCGCATCGGCTGGATCGTAGCCTGGGGTTTCACCGGCGGCGTCCACGTCCGTCCCTTCGAAGCGCGCATCATAGCGGCCGACAATTTCGCGCCGGTCGCGCAGCAATTCTTTGCGGAACCGCGCCGGACTGACGCGCAGATTCGATTCTTTGATGTACGCCACGCTCAAGCCGGTGTAGCTCGACAGCTTGGCTGCGATAGCATCCACCTGCGCCTGCGGCAGGTTTTGTCCCTGCGCCAGTGCCTCGGAGTATGGTCCGCGAGCAAAGGCGCGTACTTCATCCAGGAATGCTTTTTCGTCCTTGCCCTTGTGCGCGACTTTTTCGTAGTGCGACGCGATCGCGGCGTAGGAGGGCAGGTTGCCGATGAACACGGCGTCCTGTCCGGGAGCTTGTACGAAATAATTGAGAATCGAAGACATCAGAACCACGCCGTTGAAGTACATGCCGCTGTTCTGCAGCGCGTCCACTAAAGCCGCCGAGCGAGTGGTCCCATAGGATTCGCCGAACAGGAACTTGGGCGAATTCCAGCGATGATTGAGATCCACGTATTCATAGATGAACTTCTGGAACGCCCGTACGTCCTGGTCGGTGCCGGCAAAATCTCGAATGGCGCCTTTCCCCACGGGCCTGGAATAACCAGCGCCCACTGCGTCCACAAACACGAGGTCGCTCTTGTCGAGCAAACTATACTCATTCGGAACGATCTGGTAGGGGCCAGCGCCGGTGGTCTCAGGACTTGAAGTCACTACCCGGACCGGCCCGACCGAGCCCATGTGCAGCCACATGCTTGCCGAACCGGGACCGCCGTTGTAGAGGAAGGTGACCGGCCTCGTTCGAAGGTCCGTGAGACCGGACTCTGTATAAGCGACATAGAAGACGCTGGCGTTGGGCTGGTCGTCTTCGCCCTTGATCAGAAGGTTGCCGGCAGTCGCGGTGTATCGGATCGCTTTACCGCCGAGCGAGATCTCATGCTCGGTGACGGAACTCTTCACCGGTGGGATGGGATTCAGCGGTTTTTCGAGGTTGGCCGGATTCGCTGGAGGAGTGCTGGCGGGAATTTGTTGGCCATTCGCGGAAACTACAGCGAAAAGCGTAAGAGAGAGGGCCGGAAGGAGGGGGCGTGGCTTCATATACGGTGCAGTATCTCACGATCGAGATGTCGCGCGGAAGGGCTTTAATTCGACGACCAGGATCCCCGCCAGTATGAGCGCGGCTCCGGCCATGCCTCGATGGGAGAGCACCTCTCCGGCGACAATATACGACGTCACCCAGGCGAACACCGGCTCGAGCGAAAATATCAGGACCGTGCGCGTCGGACTCGACCACCGCTGCGCCCAAGTCTGAACGGCGAAGGCCAGAGCGGTAGCGAGCAAACTGGTGACTGCGAGCGCAATCCAAACATTGGACGTGAATGTGACGCGTACCGGCTCTACCCACCAAAAGGTGGCCGCGCCCAGCAATGCGCCGGTCGCGATCTGCGCGACGGTCAGCACGCCCAGGTTGCTCTTCGGCGCGAATCGGCCGAGGATCACAATGTGGCATGCAAAGGCGGCTGCGCAGCCCGCTACCAAAAGATCGCCACCCGCGATATTGAGAATGTCTCGTTGGACCGTCAGCAACACCATGCCCGTGAAAGCTATCACGATCCCCAATAGCTCGGAAATCTGGGGCATCTTTTGATGGAGTAGGCCGCCGATGATCGGGACCAGCGGAACGTACAAACCGGTGATGAACCCGGCCTTCGACGCTGACGTAAACTTCAAGCCAGCGGTTTGCAGGACGTACCCTCCAAACAGGAAGACGCCGGCGAGCACTCCCCGCCGCAGGCTGGCCGAGGCATTCGGTGCGCGGAATTCCTTGCGAAAAATGATCGCCAGGGCGGCAGCCGCGATGGAGAAACGGAGCGTGAGGAACAGGAGCGTCGAGACATCGGCCAGCGCTTGCTTCACCAGCACGAAAGTGGCGCCCCAGATGAGCGTGACGGCCACCAGGCTGCTGTCCACCTTCCAGCTCGCGGGGCGCTGTTCGACTTTCCAACTCGCCGCTGGCTCGATCATCCGTCCAGGTCGCGGAGCAGCAGGGACAACATCAGAAGAATACGTTTGAGACCTAGCTCGCGGCCATCGGGATGGAACCACTCCTGCGGCGTGTGCGCGCCACCGCCATGTCCGCCGGCGCCGATGGAGATAGCTGGCAGGCCCATGGAGAGCGGAACGTTGGCGTCGGTGGAGGCGCAATCGAGATGCGAGCGGATGCCCAGGTGCGAATCAACCGCGCGCACGGCCTGCAGGATGTAAGCGTCGCCTGGAAGAATTCCGCCGGGGCGCGATCCGATTTCCTTGATCTTGGCGGTCACCTTGCCGCCACTCGCGCGGTCGTTCTCTATTTCCAGCGCCCGCTCCACTGTACTGGTTAGCAGCGCGGCGATCTCGTCCAGCTTAAGCGGACTCTCCGATCGGATGTCCACTTTGGTGCGCGCGTGCGTCGGAATGGAGTTGATGCTCGAGCCGCCTTCGATAATGCCGAAGTTGTAGGACGAGCGCGGGCTGCCATTACTTGGCAAACGCTGCTCGGAGAAGGAAACGATGGCGCGAGCCAGCGCGTGTATGGGATTAGCGAAGCCGTAATCGCTCCAGCTATGCCCGCCAGGGCCGCTCACGGTGACATCGAAGCGCCGGCTGGCTAGTGCCTGCGAAGTGATGTGATCGACGTTCGGACCATCCAGAATCAGGAACGACTGAATGCGTCCGCCAGTGGAAGACTGCCGGCACAGATAGCGCATGCCGCTGAGGTTGCCCTCGCCCTCTTCGCCGACGTTGGCGACGAAGATCAGATTGCGAAAGTCATCGGTGAGATCGGGAAACGACTTGATCACGCGAGCGATCGCGAGCAGCGCGGCCAGGCCCGCACCGTTGTCGGCCGTGCCCGGACCATGCAGGCGGCCATCCGGCGTTGTATAGATCTCTTCGTCCTTGCGGGGCGCGAGCACGGTGTCGAGGTGCGCGGTAAGAGCGATATAGGGCCCTGTGCGATTTTCTTGCAGGTGCGCGATGACGTTGCCGCCGCGATCGATGCGCGCCACGCAGCCCAGCGCTCGAAACTGCGCCAGCATCCACTCAGCGCGCCGCTGTTCGAAGAACGTGGAGGCCGGAACACGGCAGAGCTGCAAGTGCTGCTCGTTGATCCATTGCTTTTGCCGTACGAACCATTGCAGCGCGTCGCGCAAGGGCGGCGTATCGGCCAATTCCGCCGCTATTTTTGAGAGCGGCGGGTCCGCGGGAAGCGCAACGGATTTGATCGAAGCTGCCAAATGCCAGTTTAGCAGGCGTCTTCGCTTACTTGACTATTGTGAGGGCTTGTCTGGGGCCTGAGAGCCCGCGAAAACGGTTTTGCCGTCAGCCAACGTGACCTTCTTTGCATTCGCCCCCTTGGAACCGTCTTTGGCTGAGTAGCCCGCTACCGTGACCTGGTCCCCAACCTTGAGCGAGTCGCGGCGCCAACCGAGGCGCTGCAGGATAAACGGCGGGCCGAGCTCGATGTTCCAGTTGACCATACTGCCCTGGTCGTCTTTCACGTCAACATAGAAGCGGGCGTGCGGATTCAGCCACTCGACTTTCGTGACCGTCCCCGTGACCTGAACCGGTTTATCGGCATCGTACTCGGCCGCGAACGAGTGGTGTGCCACCGCCGGCCCGATCGATACGAAGAAGCCCAGAGACAGGATCAGAGTTCTTGCTTGGGATCTCATACTACTTTCCGCTCACATGTTCCGTATATTGATTGTTCTCGCAGACCACCTCGTCGAGCTCCTCGTCCGGAGCCAGGACATCGACTACCGTAGTCTTCACAGGCTTTTTGAAGGTTGCCGGGTCGTCGTAGGTAGCTTCAATCTCCAGATGCCCAAGATCCGGCCGCCGCAAGCGTGTAATCACGTGCAGCATCCCGGTGTGCGGCGTAACCACAAAGATCCATGACTTGTCATTGAACCCGACTGTATCGATGACCAGCGTATCCCCGTCCCATTTGCCGATCGAATGCCCCATCCAAGTTGGTTCCACGTCGCTCGGATGGCTGCGCCCATCCAAAAATACTTGATGAGCGGCGATCACATCTTCAATCAGCGCCACCAAAAGAGCGCGCGTCTGGACGATCTTGACCGGAATCAGCCCCACGAATGGCTCCGTTGATTCGTTGTCAGGCAGACATCGCGCGGAAGGCTTATCTCTGGCTTCGTTCAGTAGCCGCTCCCTGACGAGCGCTTCCGCCCACGGCTGCAGATCAGGTTGCTGCGAGAATGCTGACAACAAATCGGACGGGGGCGTCATCCATACACCGGAGAGGTCCGGTTTCCCGTCCGGCATTCTGGGCGCCGGCCCTTTGGGAGGTGGCGGTCTCTTGGAAAACAATTCGAAAAGCGCCGGGAGTTCTCCGAGCGTAGTTGCAGTCAAGGTCCCCGAAAGCTGGATGTCCAGGTGCTGGGACTGGCCCGCCCCAATTACAAAGTCCTTGCGGAGAAATGGACGATACAAGATCATCAGAACCGAGATCTCGTAGGTTCCCGCTGATAGCTGATCGAATTTGTATGCGCCTTTGGGCGAACTGGCAGCTTTATAGATGTTTCCTGTGGTGAGGTTCTTGGCCTCCACTGGGATGTTTGCGACCGGAGCATGATCGCCGGTGTAAACCGAACCAGAAAGGGAGCCGGAGCCGGTTTGCGCGTACGCGGCAAACCAAAAGCAACACAGGCAGATCGCGATCGCTAGTGGGCGCATCCGTTCCTCCTAGACTGCTTGCCCTCCAAGATTGCGGGAAACTTTCAACAAGTTTACTCCAAAGCTTCACCGAGGAGAAGCAGGAGATTCTCCTCAAACGGTCGCGCCACCAGTTGCAGGCCGATCGGCAGGCCGTCGGATGATGCACCGCAAGGAATCGATAGGGCGGGGAATCCAAGAACGTTGAACCCGCGCACAAACCGCGTGGTCAGCATCCGCGTATCGTGCACGACGCCGTCCAGTGTGATTTGCGGTCTGCCCGATACGCGGCGCCGTGATCAGCGTGGTGGGCGTGAGACAGGCAATCGATGCGGCGAAACAACGAATGGAACTCGGTGAGCAGCAACTTGCGTAGACGCTGTGCATTGACATAGTCGGCGGCGGGAATCAGCGAATCCCTGGTCGAGCAACGCTAGCACGTCGGTTCCAAAATCACCGCGGCGGCTCAGGTGGATCTGATGGACCGCTGCGGCTTCCGAGAGCAGAATCACTAAGCCGGCTCGGTTCAACGCTTCGATGTCCGGCACCTGGATTGGCATGACGCGAGCGCCCAATTGCTCAGCTCGAAGCGCCGCTTTCTGCACTGCCGCTTTTACGTCCGGCTCGACCGTGTCGAAATAGAAATTCTCCGGTAGCCCAATGCGGATCTCCCGAACGGCTGCCGGTTCCGTTTTACGGCGCGCTCCGTCCGACATGGCATTCAGCGCAACCCGAACATCGTCCACCGTCCGCGCCAGTGGTCCCACATGATCCAGGCTCAAGCCCAGCGGCTGAACACGGCGCCGGTCAACCAATCCGTATGTAGGCTTTAGACCCACCACTCCACAAAATGAGGCCGGCACGCGAATAGAGCCGCCGGTGTCGGTGCCGGTAGCGACGAACGCCATACCCGTCGCCACTGCCACGGCCGAGCCACCGCTCGATCCGCCCGGCGAGCGATCCGGATTGCGAGGGTTTCGAATGGTCCCGAAGTGCGGATTGTCGGAGGTGATGCCGTACGCCAGCTCGTGCAGTCCGGCTTTTCCCACCATGACCGCTCCCGCCTCGGCCAGATTCTCCACCACCTGGGCATCCTGATCGGGTACGAAATCCGTGAAAATCTTCGATCCGGAGGTGGTGCGGACGCCCTTGGTCCACATCAGGTCTTTGTGGGCAATGGGAATGCCGTGGAGCGGCCCGCGGTCGACACCTCGGGCCAGTTCCTGGTCCAACTCTTGAGCGCGCGCCAGTGCAGAGTCGCCGGTTACCGTAATGAATGCGTTCAACACAGGATTCAACCCAGAATTCAACCCAGCAATCTGATCCAGGCATTGCTTGGTCAACTCCACCGAGGACACCTGGCGGGACCGCAACGCGCGAGCGGCTTCTGCAATGGTCATTCGGACTGCTCCATGTTAGCCGGAAGGTCAGGCTGAAAGGTAAGGGCCGACTCGGCATCCGGCGCGAGGCGCTCGGTGTCGCGGCGCAAAGCCTCCAAAAGCTGGTCAACTCCGATCTTAAGGTTAAGCCGTTCGGACGGAATGTTAGGTTCCAACTTGTAACCTCCCCTAGAGCTTGAGTTTAGCCCACCTATATCTGCGCGTCAGCCTAACATTCCACCCTGATACTGCCGATATCATAACCGGCGAATACCTTATGTCAGAAGTGTCTGAACGCCGGAGAAAAGCGCGCCAAAAGCCGATTCGGAACCCTCACCAGGTCATGTTGTTGAACGTGCCTGGAGCCGCTGGCGAGATACCCGCGAAAATCCTGGATATGAACGACGTCGGCCTGGGCGTGGAGACCGATTGCGCGCTCGAGATGAATGCCGTCATCATCGTCAAGGGACAACTGGGCCAGGATGGAGTCTCAAGCAAAGCACGGGCCCGGGTGGTGCGCTGCGACGCGATTCCGGGTGGCTACCGGACTGGATTGGCCCTTGAAACCGGGCCGGGGCAAAACGGCAAGGCCGGTGAAGCCGTCCCAGATTACTACGAGTTGTTGCAGATTAGCCCCAATGCCGACCCGGATATGATTCATCGCGTGTACCGTTTGCTTGCGCAGCGCTATCATCCCGACAATACAGCCTCCGGAGACGAGAAGGCGTTTCGGGCAATCACCGACGCTTACGAGGTTTTGAGCGAACCAGAAAAGCGCGCCGCTTACGACGTGCATCTACATGCCTACCGGCAGGTCCGCTGGCGCATATTCGATCAGCGGCAGGCGGCCATGGGGAAGCTGGCCGAAAAATCCAAGCGGCGGGGAATCCTGGAGCTGCTGTACACCCAACGCTGCAATGAGCCCGAAAAGCCGTCCATGAACCTCCACGAGTTGGAAGATCTGCTAGGCTGCCCGAGGGAGCATCTCGAATTCAGTCTTTGGTACCTCAAAGAAAATGGCTTGGTCGCTCGCATGGACAATGGCCGCTTCGCCGTGACCGCCAAGGGCGTGGATTGGGCCGAGAAGGAAGAGGCTGCCGAGCGCTTGCGTGAGGACCGCCTGCTGACAGCAGTGCCGGACATTCACGCCAGCCGTTAGAGCAACCTGGCTTGACGGTGTTCCGTATCAGGTTTCGATGCCAGCAACGGAAACGTCTCGCACGAATTTGCGGGACGCCGAAGTTGCGAGACGTCTGGACAGTCGACGTGCCGTAAAGCCAGCGCCAAAAGCAAATCGCGCCAAAGGCCCCAGGCTGTTGGCCGATGCTGCTCCCACAAAATAGAGGCCGGGGATGGATGATTCAAAGGTGGACGACAATATGGGCGTCTCTTCAACCGATCGAATGCCGGCTCGAAACCCTGGGCTCAAAAAGGCCAAGCGGCGAAGATCCACCTTGTACCCAGTCCCAGCGATCACGTGATCGGTCACAAGCGTCCGCGCCGTTCCGTCGACGCCGGCAAGCTGAAGCTGCACCCGTCCGTCCTCGATCTTTGCTTGATCCACGTGCAAGCCAAGATGGAATGGTATGCGGCCCTTCAACTGATCTTTTACAAACCACCCCGCAGCCGGACCGAGGTGCCGGCGTGCAATTTCCAGCCTCAGTTTCTGCGGCAATTTGTGAAACACCAATGGTGCGCTGGTACAAAAAAAGGATCGCCAACCAGGGCCCAGTCCGGTCATGGGACCTCGAATGCATTCCAATAGCGGCCGCGGCAACGGCCCGGGCGGATTATGAAAAAGGAACACCGGCTTACGAGTGACGATTTGAGGAGAAGCTCCGGCCCGCAGTAGAGCAGCCGCGACGTCGGCCGCCGACGCCCCGCCTCCGATTACAGTCACTTCCTGGCCCCGGAAACGATCGAACGCGTGGTGCGCTGAACTATGAGTTACGAATTCTTTAGGGATGCCAGCCAGGGCCGGCGGCAGGTATTGGAAGTGACTTATCCCGACTGCCACAATCACCTGGCGGGCAGCAACGACCTCACCATCCTGTAGCTGCAGCAGGAAACTTGACGCGTTTCGATCCAGCGAAACGACCATCTGGTCTTCAAGATCTGGCACCAGCCGCCTTTGGAACTCCTGGCCATAAGATGTGAACGTTTCGATCGGGATGGGAAAGCCCACATCGGCATAGGGAAGTCCCTGCTGGCTGCAATAGTTCGATAATGAGAGGGTTGAGTCCGGATCATAGAGCGTGGAAGCGAAGCCCTCAGACTTTAATCGCATCCCTTGAGGCATCTGAGTCCGCCAGGTATGCATGGGGCTGCCGAAGATGCGGAACCGAACTCCCAGCGCGGAAAGATGAGCGGCGATGGAAAGCCCATATGGCCCAGCTCCGATAATGGCTACATCGACAATAGTTCTCATATCTGCGAAGTACTAAGCAGCTCCCCCGAGTTTTGAAGTCGGTGGAAAAGCTGCATGACTTGTGAAGTCAGGTTAACAGCAGTGCGTCTTTGGTTGCAATCCAACTAAAGCACTGGTTCCATGGGCTATACGTCAGGTACCGTGGTCCTATTGCCGGCGGTCTAACTTAGGTGTAAATTCTTGGAATCACCTTAGGAGTTGCTGGAGGGCCGCCACCTTCCAATATCGGAATAAATTAGGCGACGGGGACCTGCTAGATTGGTTGAGCCGACAGTGCCGACGAAAGTTCTTTTGACAGAGACTAGCTGGTGGCCCTGCGCCTCGCGGTTGGCGATGGGTTTCGCGAAGATGGGGTATTCCGTCTCGGCGCTCTACCCTGCCAGCGGCCATCCGCTGTCCAAAACGAGCGTCATCCAGGAACGGTTCCGCTATTCCCCAGTTGATCCGATCAGTTCCCTGAAGGCGGCCATTGAGGCGGTGAATCCTGACATCGTTGTACCTTGCGACGATCGTGCCGTAACGCATCTGCACCAACTGCATAGTCGCGAAATCGCGCAATTTCCCTCCGGAAGCGCGGTGAGCAGGGGGATAGAAGCGTCATTGGGCCGTCCCGAGAGCTACCCAGTGGTTTCTTCTCGCTATGACCTGCTCGAGATTGCTCATGAGGAGGGAATTCGAATACCAGAGACCAGGCTGGTGAGGGATGCCTCTGAACTGAGGTCTGGCCACACCGGGCTACAACCTCCGTGGGTGCTTAAGGCCGATTCTAGCTGGGGCGGCCACGGAGTTCGCATGGCCCACGATCCCGCGCAGGCTGAAAAATCCTTTTTGGAATTGTCCAGCCCTCTGACCACCACCCGATTTATCAAGCGCCTGATGGTGAACCGCGATCCGTATTGGCTACAAACGTGGTTGCATCGGAGCATGCCGGCCGTGATCGTTCAATCCCATATCGAGGGGCGTCCCGCAAATTCCGCGGTTGTTTGCTGGAAAGGGAAGGTTTTAGCCGGGATCGCAGTCGAAGTGGTCAACTCACAGGGAGCGACGGGATCCGCGGTGATCGTGCGCATTGTCGACCGTCCGGAGATGCTGGTGGCCGCCGAGCGACTGGTGCGGCGGCTGGGCCTGTCAGGGTTCTTCGGCTTCGATTTCATGATCGAGGAAGCAACGGGCGACTCGTTTCTCATCGAAATGAATCCACGATGCACTCCGCTTTCCCACTTGCAGCTTGGGAACGGACGTGACCTGATCGCCGCCTTATCAGCGCAACTATCAACCACGCCACTGCGAGCTGAGCCCCCTGTAACCGACAGAGACACCATCGCGTATTTCCCTCAAGCCTGGCATTGGAATTCCGAGAGCCAATTCCTCAAGTCGAGTTTCCACGACGTGCCAGTGGAGGAGCCGGAGCTGGTGCGGGATCTTCTCCGATTGCCCTGGCCCGATCGAAGTGCCCTGGCTCGCCTGGCGAATCTGCTTGGTCGCACCACGTTTCAACATAGGGCCGCGCGAGGTGGTGTCTTCGAGTCTGCAATGGCCGATGGCAACCCCCCGGAGGTCACTGCGCCAGAGTCTAAAGGGGAAAGCTTTGGAGCCGCCAAAGTCAATTCCTTGGAATTATCCGCGATTGTCCGGCTTCGTGCCGGAGGAACAAAACCACCCCTGTATCTAATTCACGGCGTGGATGGGACCATGCGGCCGTTCCAGAGTCTGGTAAAGCACTTGGAACCCGACCAGCCAGTTTACGGGGTCCTATCGCAGGCGCTCCTCGGCGAGCCGATCGCCCTCACCACAGTGGAAGAGTTAGCGGCGTACTACATCAAAGCGATTCAGGCTTTGCGCCCGAATGGGCCGTATAATTTTCTGGGGTTCTCTTTTGGAGGCCTGGTGGCTTTCGAAATGGCCCGGCAACTCCACGATCGCGGCGAAGTGGTTGGGGTGCTGGCGTTACTCGATAACCGGTGGATGGGAGCACCCGGGAAGACGGAAGGTTCACCGCGCAGGGTACAGATTTCCATCGCGCGTCACCTGAAGGTGCTACTGGGACCACGAGGAATTTGGCACATGAAGGAAAAGCTGGTAACGCGGGGCCTACGAGAACTCTATCGCCTTCTGCGCGCCCTCCGAAGACCGATCCCTCGATTCCTTCAGAGAACCGACCACATCAATTGGTTCGCGGCAGCCAGCTACGTACCGCAGTTCTATCCGGGGAGCGTCACACTCTTCCCGGCGTCCGACTCGGCAAAAAACCCCGATGCGACCAACGGTTTTTGGGCCAGTCTGGCCGGCGGAGGCGCCGAGCTGCACTCCATTCCGGGGGGGCACGAGGATGTTCTGCAGGAGCCTAACGTAAGTATGCTCGCCAAGATACTCACTGGCTGCCTTGCTGACGCCAATCACGCAATGGCGCCTCAATTATCATCCTTATCTGAAGCGAGTGCGCAACCGAGCCACGCTAGCGACGCATCCGCGGAGAGTCAGGAGGAAGTGCTGGTCCAAGTTCCACGGAAGCCCCCCACGCAGGACGGGCAAGCCGGGCAAGCCGGACAGGCCGGGCAACCAGGTCACGGTGACCGATCCGCCCGGTAAGTCGACAGCCCGCGTCAAGTGTCACGGTACAATAGCTAAAGATGGTTGCGGCCCCGGTGACGCTCTCCAAGTTGAATGAATTGGAGGTGTCGCTTAATTCCGTCATACGCGGCAAGGCGGAAGTGGTTCGGCTCTCGATGGTTTGTTTGCTGGCCCGCGGGCATCTGTTGATCGAGGACGTGCCGGGCGTAGGGAAAACCACGCTGGCGCAGGCTCTGGCGCGCTCCGTGCACTGCCGCTTTCATCGGCTCCAGTTCACCAGCGACATGCTTCCCAGCGACGTGCTGGGCGTCACGATTTACAACGCGCACAGCCAGGAATTCCAGTTCAAGCCCGGTCCGGTGTTCACAAATTTCCTCCTGGCGGACGAAATCAACCGCGCTACGCCCAAGACGCAGTCGGCGTTGCTGGAGGCGATGAACGAAGTGCAGGTCACCATCGAAGGACGCTCGCACGCCCTGGAGCAGCCCTTCATGGTTGTAGCCACCCAGAATCCGGTGGAGCACCATGGCACCTATCCGCTCCCGGAGAGCCAACTGGACCGCTTTCTCATGCGCATTCGCATGGGCTATCCGGAGCACGACGCCGAACGGGAAATCGTGCGCGGGCCGGATGGCGCGCATGCCGAAAGTGTCGGTGCGATTCTTTCAGGCCCGGAGCTCTTGCGGCTGCAGGAGCAAGCCGCGCAAATTGTGATCGACGATAGCCTGGTGGATTATATGCTGGCCATCGTCAAGAAGACGCGCAGCCACGAATCGCTGGCGTTGGGCGTGAGCCCGCGCGGGTCTCAGGCCCTGTACCGGGCCGCGCAAGCGCTGGCGCTGATGGAAGGACGCGATTATGCGATCCCGGACGATATCAAGCGGCTGGTGGTGCCGGTGTTCGCGCATCGCATCGCGATCAACGCCCGCACTTCGCTCTCGCAACGCAGCACCGAACTGAGCGAACGGATTCTGCAAGAAATCATGACGCTCGTTGAGGTACCGTTGTAAGAAAGCACTCCCTCACGGTCGTGGTTCTGAACCGCACTCATCGTAGTTCTGAACCGCGCGCGTCAGCAAGCGAATTTTCATGAAAACTGCAATCATCGGCCTGCCCATGGTGGGCAAGACATCGTTATTCACTATCCTGACCGGCGTTCACGAAGCCACGCGCGTCGGCTTGATGGAAGCCCGCGTTGGGATGACCAAGGTCCCTGACGCCAGGCTCGACGAGCTCGCCAAGATCTTCGAGCCGCCCAAAATTACGCACGCCACCGTGGAGTACCTGGATTTTCCCGCCGTTTCCAAAGAAGCTCTGCGGGACCCGAGTTATCTTGCCAGCATGCGCGTCGCTGATGCGCTGGCGCATGTGTTGCGCTTGTTTCAAAGCGACACGGTGCCGCACGAGAAGGGATCGGTGGATCCAGTGCGCGATCTGGAAGACGTTGAGATCGAGCTGATTCTGAGCGATCTCGTGGTGGTGGAGAAGCGGCTGGAGCGGCTGGACAAGGATCGCAAGAAGATCAAGAGCGCCGATCTGGATCGCGAATACGCGCTACTGGAGCGCTGCAAAGCTACGCTAGAGCAGAACGTCGCGCTGCGAGCCCTTGAGCTGACGCCCGATGAAGAGAAGCTGATTCGCGGCTTCCAGTTCCTCTCGCAGAAGCCCATGCTGTTCGTTCTGAATATCGGCGAGGAGGACGCCGGGCGTTTGCACCAGATCGAAGAGGAATATCGCAAGGGACCGTTGGCCGGCAGGACGAACACCGCCGTGACCGCGATCTGCGGAAAGATCGAAGCAGAACTAGCCGAACTTTCGCCGGAAGAGGCCCGCGAGTATCTCACCAGTTACGGGCTCAAGGATTCGGCACTCGAGCGCCTGATCTCGGCAACCTACGCGCTGCTTGGCCTGATGAGCTTCTTGACGGCCGGCGAAACGGAAGTGCGTGCCTGGACCATTCCGGCGCAGAGCACGGCGCAGAAGGCCGCTGGAGCCATCCACAGCGATTTTGAGAAGAAGTTCATCCGCGCTGAGGTGGTGAACTGGCAGGCTCTCATCGATCACCACGGCTATCCAGGCGTCCGCGAGAAAGGCTTGCTGCGATTGGAAGGGAAAGAGTACATCGTCAAGGACGGCGACGTGCTCGTGATACGTCACGGTTACGGTTCGTAGTTCGGACGCTGTGACCAAAGCAGCGCCAATATCGCAGCCGCGAGGCAACTCCACGCGAACCAATCGCCGTAATCCGTGTAGACCGTCGTGCCGTCGCGGAAGGCGAAATGCATCGAAGCCGTCAGCTCCTGGTACATAGGAAGACGCTCGTCGATCCTGCCCGCCGGATCGATCACCGCGGTGATGCCATCGTTGGTGGAGCGGATCAGCCAGCGGCTATTTTCCACTGCACGCATGCGGGCAATTTCCAGGTGCTGCTCGCGCGCGGCGCTGTGCCCGAAGTAGCCGTCATTGGAAATGTTGACCAGCAGGTTCGCCCCGCCTTTGACGAACTGCCGCACTTCATCGGGAAACACCGATTCATAACAGATGAACACGCCCAGCCGATGCGTGTCCATTGGAAAAACGACGATACGGTTTCCGGGAACGAAATCGCTGATCTCCTGCGTAATGCGATTGACGAAGCCGAAGAACTTGGGCACATATTCGCCGAACGGAACCAGGTTGATCTTGTCGTAACGGTCCACCAGCGTGCCATTCGGCGCCAGTAGCACTGCCGAATTCAGCGGAGCACCTTCAGGCGCTTGACCCACAGTTCCGAAGAGAAAATAAGTGTGCGCGAGTTGAGCGAGCTGCGTGGCCTCCCGGTGAAACCCGGGATCGCCGTAGTAGTAAATCGGACCAGGGCTTTCCGGCCAGATGACGATCTGTTCATTGCCGTCGTGCTGAGCCGCATCCAGAGATTCGCGGATGATGTGATCGCGTTCCTGGGCGGCGGACGCGGGCGTCCATTGATCTTCTTCGGACATGTTGGGCTGCAACACCAGCGCGGTTTCGGTGGGTTTTTCCTGCGCCGGCAAGTCCGGCAGAAGCAGCAGCCCGGGAACGACGGCGAGCCAATACAAATGCTTGCGTTCGCGCCGGAGAATCAGCATCGCCACCACTGCGGACATCAACGCAAAGACGAACGACAGGCCGTAGACCCCGGTGAAGCGCGCAACGCGCAGCGGCAGCGGCATAACGATTCCCGCGTTACCGAGCGCTAGCCATGCGAACCCGAATGTTCCGTGCGTCCGCTCTATGCCAGTCCAAAGCGCCGCGATAGCCGGAATCGCGAAGCGGGTTTTAAGCAGCACCGCGGCCAGCATGGCGAAGACGGCCAAGTGCAGCGCCTTGGCAACGCAGAACAGCGCGAAGGTGGCCCAACTGCCCCAGCGTCCCATCCCGCCGTGCACCTCGAGTACGAATTGGATCCAATAACAAATGGCAAACCAATAAACGACGCCCGCGAACTCGCCCAGCAGAAAGCGCCACAGCGGCCTGGGTTCCAGCGCAAGGGCAATCAGCAGCGGGACCAGCGCGACCGGGGCCAGCCACGGCAGGCTAAAGCCCGGAAAGATGATGTTTGGAAACAGCAGAACGAGCAGCATCGCCGAGAGCAACGCGAGGCTGAAGTTGCGGATCGAATGCGTCAATATTGACTTAAAGACCCCAAGCTTGACTTAATATTTCCGCAGGATCGGATTCTTGAAGCCCGCGCTTTCGAGGTTGGTGCGCGTCTGAGCCTGCGCGGAAGCATCTCCGAGGGGTCCAACCAGAACACGGAACACGCCGTCCTTGGGCGCGGGAGCGAGCACCGCGCGGAATCCCTTGCGAGCCAGCGCTTCGGCGATGATTTCGGCATCCGGCCGCGCGGTCGCAACCACCTGCCAGTATTGGCCGCCGGCGGGCTGGCCGGCACCAATGCGCTGGGAACCGGGAGTCGCGTCACCTTCGGGAGACGGCTTGGGCTTGGCCTCTCTCGCCGTGGCAGGCGCGGATTTCGCCGCGGGAGGCTCCGCAACGGGTCTTTCAGGCTGCGTAACGGATGGCGGCGCTTGAGCGCGAGCTGAATCGTCCGGCCCAGCCCCGGTCGCTAGTGGTGGGGCGTCGGACGGCTGCGCGGAGCTCGAACCGTCGGTGGACGGGGATTCTGCCGGATGTGCATCGCTGTTGGATTTCGACGTCTCCGCGGCGGCCGCAGTGGGCGAAGAATTCCGTCCCACGATATAGCCAAACGAGAAAAAGACGCCCAGCAAAGCCACCACGATCACAAACACGCTGATGAGCTGGCGATTCCCTAGTACAAGTTCAAATTCGCCTTCGTCGTTCTTCGGCAAGTTGGATTTAGCCTTCCAGTTTCTTCTACGCTGGTTTCTTTCCGGCCAGGTGATCGATCGCCCCGGCTAAAGACGAGAATATATCGATCGGCAGCGGGAAAACAACCGTCGTGTTCTTGTCGGAGCCGATCTCCACCAGCGTTTGAAGATAGCGCAGTGTCAGAGCCGCGGGCTGCTTCTGGATCAACTCGGCCGCCATGGCCAGTTTCTCCGCCGCCATATACTCGCCCTCGGCGTGAATGATCTTGGCGCGCCGGTCGCGCTCGGCCTCCGCCTGCCTGCCGATCGCCCGGATCATTTGCTCCGGCAGATCCACTTGCTTCACTTCAACCACAGTGACCTTCACGCCCCAGGGTCCGGTGTGCGCGTCCAACACCGATTGCAATCGCAAATTCAGCTTTTCGCGCTGGCTCAGCAACTCGTCGAGTTCCACTTCACCGAGCGCGCTGCGCAGAGTGGTTTGCGACACTTGCGACGTCGCGTAGAGGAAATTGCTGACTTCGAGCACGGCTTTGGTCGGATCCACCACCCGGAAATACACGACGGCGTTGACCTTCACCGTGACGTTGTCGCGCGTGATGACATCCTGCGGCGGCACCTCCATGGCTTCAATACGCAGCGAGATGCGCACGATGCGGTCGATGGGAGCGAACACCAGGATGACGCCCGGCCCTTTGGGCTGCGGCAGAACGCGGCCCAAGCGGAAGATCACGCCACGCTCATACTCGGCCAGGATCTTGATGGAGGACAGCAGGTAGATTACGACAATCAGAAGCGGAATCAGGATGGTCAAATCGGGCATCGACACCTCGCAGAGGCCATTTCACTATACACCGCGCTAAGGCCGCATGCCGCACTGAGCGTTCCAGCTCACTCGTATCGCAAGGCTTCCAACGGATCCACCTTCGAGGCACGGCGTGTAGGCGCCCAACACGCCAATAACGCTACGCCCGCGAACAACGATCCCACAACGATCAGCGTGACCGGATCGGTAGGCTCCACTTCGAAAAGAAAAGATCTCAGAACGCGCGATAAGACCAGCGATGCGGCGATGCCGGAAATCACGCCGCCCGCAATTAATCGAAATCCCTCCGCGAATACCAGGTTCCGAATGTCTCGCTGCCGCGCGCCGACCGCCGTGCGAATCGCGAGTTCGCGTCTGCGCGAGGCCACCGAGAGCGACAGCACGCCATAGATGCCAACCATGGTCAGCGCGCTCCCGACGATCGCAAATCCGACTAGCAACTGCATCGCGAACGTCCGGGCGGCCAGCGAATCGCCGCGAATCTGTTCCAGAGTTTTCACGTTTTCAACGGCCACGGTCGGGTCGACGGAGCGCAGCGTGCGCTGCACCGCGGCCATCAGCGAGCGCGGATCAGCAGTCGTTCGAATCACCAGGTGCTTGGAAAATGCAGACGCCTGCCACAGGGAAAGATAAATCTCGGGCTCAGCCGCGTGCGTTAAGTCGTCGGTGCGGCCATTAGTCACCACGCCGACAATTTCCCAGGACTGCTGCTTCTGTCCGAAAAGCCAGAGCTTCTTCCCGATGGGATTGGCCTTCGGAAAGTATCGATCCGCGAGCGCTTGGTTAACTACGGCTACGGGAGGAGCTTTCTGGGCATCGGTGGAACGGACGTCTCGTCCCTCTGAAATCGCCTGCCCCAAGAGTTTGAAGTAGCCCGTCGTCACTGCCCGCAGCGGCACCGAGATCTGGTCACTCGCCTTACTGGCCGCGGGCTGCCCTTCGATTTCGACGGTCCCCTGCCAGCTGTTGCCGGTGAGCGGGACGCCCCACGCGAAAGCAGCCTGCTCGACTCCCGGAAGCGCCGACACTCGCTCCAAGGCTCGCTGGTGAAAATTGGACCAGTCGCCCTGGACCGCGGTTACGCTCATGGTCAGCACATGTCCGGTGTTGTAGCCGGATTGCACTTTTGACACGTTCCACAGGGTTCGAATCAACAGGCCCGCGCCCACCAACAGCGCCAGCGTCAAAGCGGTCTGAACGGTTGTTACCGCGCGCAGCAGCCGGCGTTCTCCACGTCCCATACTGCTTTTGGGTCCGGCGCTCTTGAGCACGTTCATGGGATCCATCCGAGAGGCGCGCAGCGCGGGAATGAGCCCGGCCAGAAGCGCCGCCAAAACCGCCGATGCAAGACCGCAGGCCAGCACTGGCCAACCGGCAGCCACGGCGTCGAGACGCGGGATAGCATGCCCGCCAATCAACTTGAACAGCCTGACTACGCCAAGCGCCAAGCCCACACCAAACGCTCCGCCCAAAAGAGCGAGAAGCAGACTTTCGGTCGAAACCTGACGGAACAGCGCCAGGCGGCCGATTCCCAAGGCGCTGCGCACCGCATATTCCTGCTGCCTTTGAAGCCCGCGCACCAGTAGGAGGGCGGCGGCATTCCCGCAAGCGATCAGAAGCACGAGCGCAGCCGCGCCCAAGAGCGGTAGAAGGATGCGGCGGCCGTCGCGATTGAGCTCGGCGGTCAAAGGTTGAACCTGCGGGGTGATGCCTTCAAAATCGTGCTCGGCTCGAGCCTGCCTCTTGGCAATGACGGCAAGCTCCGCTTGCGCCTGTTGCGGGGTGATCCCGCTACGCAATCGCCCCACCACATCCCACATGGGTTGTTTGAGATTCTTTAGATCGGAAGCGATGGGAATCCAAAAATCCACCAGTCCGTTCACGTTGTAGTTCGGCTCTTGCGCCGCTGCAGGCGACGGAAGAAAGCGGACGCCGGGAGGCATAATACCGATCACTTTAGGGGGCGTCTCGGAGCGGCTGATGCGGATGGTCTTCCCGATGATGTTCGGATCGCCATTGAATTTCCGCTGCCATAGTTCATAGCCGAGAATGATGACCGGCGCCGCTTTCAGCCCGGTTTCAGATTCCAGGAACGTGCGGCCCAGCACGGGCTGGAGTCCAACCACGCGGAAATAATCGCTGGTTACCCACATCCCCTCCATCGATTCGCTGCCGTCGGATAAGACTAGGAAGTTGAACGACCAGGAATAGGCGGCCAGGGACTCAAATGATTTCGCCTGTTTTTGCCACTCCATCCATTGCGCTGCGGGCCAACCTCTCGGGCCTGCCATCTGATGAAGATCGGTGCGAGCGGGCTCCAACAGTGCGAGCCGCTGTGGTTGCCGATAAGGCGGCGGCGTCAGCAGGACACCTTGAATCAAACTGAAAACCGCGGAGGTCGCGCCGATGCCCAACGCCAGCGTGAGCACGGCGATCAAGCTGAACATAGGTTGCTTCAGCAGCGTTCGCACGCCAATGCGCAAATCCTGGAACATTTGATTCTCCCTTCCGCTGGCTGCTACTCCGCCTTCAGCGCCTCCACCGGATCCACTGCGGACGCGCGGCGGGCCGGCAGATAACTAGCAAGCACCGCGGCAGTAACCAAAACGACGGGCACTACCACAAAGGTTAAAGTATCCAGTGGGCTGATCCCGAAAAGCAGCGATTTCATCAGCCGCATCAGACCGATTGCGGCGGCCAGCCCGATCGCCACGCCGATTCCGGCCAACGAGAGTCCGTATCGCACGAACATTCTCCTGAGCTCGGCTTGCTGCGCCCCGAGCGCCAAGCGAATCCCGATTTCGCGCCTGCGCTGCGATACCGCGTAGGAGATCACGCCATAAATGCCAATGACGCCGAGTACGAGCGCCATTGTGCCCGCAATCCCCAGCATCACCAGCGTGAAGGACGTGCGCGCGAGCGATTTACCGTAGATCTCTTGCATCGTTCGCACCGACGCGACGGGCAGACTCGCATTCACCGACCATACGGCTTGCCGGAGTTGATTTAGAAACGCTTCCGTGCCCGCTCGTTGGGTTCGGACAACGAACGTCACCGTACGCACGGCGTTTATCGGAGAAGGCCCAAAAATATTGTCGCCGATGGAAGGCCAATAGACGATTTCGGGTATCTTCTGATCGACGCCATTTTCACGAACATCCTGTACCACCGCGATCACCTCCTGCCACGGCGTTCCCGGAAACTCGCGTATCCGCTTTCCGACGGCGGCGGATGGCGTCCCCCACAACTCGCGGGCGAGGTTCTCGGAGAGCATCACCACTGGCCTGCCGCCGTAAACATCGGTCCAGGTCATATCGCGGCCCGCAACGATTCGGGTGCCGGCGGTGTGAAAGAAACCAGGTGAGAAATATTTATAGAAACGGAGCGGAGGGATTTCGTTGGCTGGATAAGTCTTGCCCTCGGCAAAGATAGAATCCCACATGGAGCCGAAGCCCTCCATGGGCATTTCGCTCGCGAACCCTACCGAGGTCACACCCGGAATCGCCGCCACCTTGTCCAGGATGTCGTTCTGAATCCGGATCACTTGTTGCGGTTTCGCGATCAGCGACTCCGGAATGGAGATTCGCATGGTTTGGAGATGTTCCGCCTGCGTGAATCCCGGCTCGACGGTTCGCAATGCCTGGAACGTGCGAATCATCAATCCAGCGCTCACCATCAAGACCAGGGCCAACGCAACCTGCGCGACGACCAATACATTTCGGGCCCGATGGCGCTCCCGGCTCACGCTCGACGTTCGCCCCGCGCTACGAAGCGCCAGGGAGATCCCCGGACCGGCGTACTTCAGGGCTGGGATTAATCCGAACAGCAGACCTGAGAGCAGCGAGAGAGCCAACGTGAACCCGAGCGTGCGCGCGTCGATGGAAATCTCACTCAAGCGCGGCAGATTCGCGGGACCGATTGCCACCAGAAGCCGCAGGCCCTCATGCGCGAGCCCTAGCCCCAGCATGCCGCCCATGAGTCCGATCAAGCTGCTTTCGAGCAGCAGTTCCCGGACGATTCGGCCCCGTCCCGCGCCGAGCGCCGCGCGAACCGCGAGTTCCTGCTGCCGAGCCTCCGCCCGCACCAACAACAGATTCGTCACGTTCGCGCAGGCGATCAGCAACACCAGACCGATGGTCCCCATCACCACCCACAGGACGTCGTTGACGTTGCCCACCACTTCTTGTTTCAGGGGACGAATGGCGGGCGTGATCTTCCAGGTCTCATAGATTCGCGGATTTGTACCAGGTCCATTCGTCCAGGAGTCCATCCACACCGAGACCATCCGCTGCATGTCGGCATTGGCTTGTGCGGGCTTGACCCCTGGCTTGAGCCGGGCGATGCCCTGATATCCAAACCCTGCCAGGATCAGTTTGCCGCGATCGAAGGCCTGCGGTACGATCAGGTCGAACTCTGCATTGACGAGCTTGAAACCCTGGGGCATGACGCCAACGATTTCGCGAGGGCGCGAATCCACGCTGATGTTTCGCCCGATTACCGACCGGTCTCCACCGAAGCGCCTTTGCCAATACCCATAGCCGAGCATTACGGTTTCAGGGCCGCGCGGAATCTGGTCGGCGGCCGAGAGCCAACGGCCAGCCAAGGGTGGAACGTTAAGCGTCTGAAGTACACCATCGCTGATCTCAACCGTGCGAACTTGTTCGGGCTCGGCGAGGCCGGTGACGTTCCCCGCGCCGATGGACCACACGCCCAACGATTGAAACGATCGATTGTGCTCGGCGTAAGTGAAATACATTGATGGCGAGAGAAGGAGGCCGTCGGAGAAGCTCGCCAATCCCGCGGCGCCTGGAGCGACTTGCCGGAGCGCCACTAGCTCCTCCGATTTTGGATACTGCAGCGGCTTCAGCAGCACGCTATTGACAACGCTAAAAACGGCTGTGTTCGCGCCGATTCCGATCGCGATCGTTAGCAAGGCAACGGCGGTGAACACAGGATTGTGGCGTAGCGTACGTAGCTCGTAGCGGACGTCGCGCGCTAGCGTGTCAAAGAAGGCGATCGTGTTCATCGTGTAAATCTCCTCTCGAATTCGTGTGCTGTTGCCAAACTTCCGGAGAGCGGCGGCGCGAGCCTTGCCGGCAGGCATCCCGCGGGCAATATTGTCGTCTGTCTCAATCTCCACGTAGGACTCGATCTCTTCGAGCCGTTCTCGATCCCATTTCGCCCGTCGAAAAAAACGTCCCAAGCTCATCCCGTTACTCCGAGGCCGGTTTCAAGATGCGGCCAATGGCGCGAACCATCTGCTCCCAACGCGTGGTTTGCGCAATCAACTGTTTTCGGCCCGCCTGCGTCAGCCGGTAGTACCGCGCCTTTCGATTGTTGTCCGAAGTTCCCCAGAAGGATGCGATCCAGCCACGATCCTCGAGGCGATGCAAAGCCGGGTACAGGGACCCGTGTTCAATCTGGAGGACTTCCTCGGAGCCATGCTCAATGGCATGCGCGATAGTGTGACCGTGGGCCGGGCCCAGGACAAGCGTCTGAAGGACCAGCATATCGAGGGTTCCTTGCAGCATCTCACTCTGCAGAGGGGATTCGCGCCTTGGCATGTATTTCAATATACTCCACTCGATGGTCTACCTAAAGAACATAACTGATATACGGTGAAAATCGGGTTTGGTTCCGAAATGGTTCAAGAGAACATCTACTGGTAGAACGATACCTGTGCAGGCTCGAACCTAAGCGTCTCGTGCGATAAGCCCCTGGGCCTGGCTGTAACGCCGCTGTAATATGTAAGTTATAGAATGCTTCCCATGGACCAAATCCTAATCGAGCGGACGCCCGGCTCGACCAGCGACGTCAGCATCCTGAATCTAAAAGGCCCCCTCACGATTGCGACGTTATTCGACTTTCAGACCGCACTGCGAGCGCCCGATTTGAAGAGCACGATCATCGATTTTTCGGAAGTGCCTTACATCGATTCGGCTGGTTTGGGCGTCGTGCTCAGCCACTGGGCGCACACTCAGAGAAACGGTTCAAAATTCGCCGTGGTCGCGATGTCCGAGAAGGTGCGCGTGCTCCTCCAGATGACCAAAGTAGACAGTCTTCTGCCTATCTTTGCGACCGCCGTCGACGCTGAACGCGCGTTTTCCGGCGCGCCCACATTGCGCTGAAACCGTAAAATATATTGTCTGACCGCTAGGTTCTTGTGTTACGCTGGTGGGTCGGGTCCACGCTTTTGATCAAGGACTACATCGCGCTAACGAAGCCGCGGGTCACCTGGCTCATCCTCATGAGCACTGGCGTCGGCTACTTCTTTGGAGCGCAAAATGGCTGGCACCTCGCAACTCTGATTCACACCATCATAGGAACCGGATTGATTGCTTCCGGGACTGCGGCGCTCAATCAATGGTATGAGCGCGAAGCCGATGCCAAAATGCGGCGGACGCAAGCTCGTCCGCTGCCGGCCGGGCGCATGGACGCCTGGAAAGCACTGGTTTTCGCCGTCGTGATTTCGGCCGCTGGATTTGCTGAGCTTTGGATTGGCGCCAACGCGTTATCCGCAATGCTCGGGCTATTCACACTGCTGTGCTATTTGTTCGTTTACACTCCGCTGAAACAGCGTTCACCGCACTCCACAACGATTGGATCGATTCCAGGCGCGATGCCGCCGTTAATCGGCTTTGCGGCAGCCAGCGGTAAGTTGACCTGGGAGGCGTGGGTGCTGTTCGCGATTCTGTTCCTGTGGCAGTTTCCCCATTTTTACGCCATCGCTTGGATGTACAAGGAAGACTATGCGCGGGCGGGCATACGCATGTTGCCGGTGGTCGAGCCGGACGGCAAGTCGACGGCTCGGCGCATTTTTCTGTATTCGGCGGCACTGATTCCCATCAGCCTGTTGCCGAAGTATTTTGCGATGGCCGGCAATTTGTATTTGTACGGTGCGATCGCGCTGGGCCTCGCATTTTTATATTACGGGCTCCGCATTCGCTGGGATCGCACACGTCAGCAGGCGCGGCGGGTTTTGCTTGCGTCGGTAATTTATCTGCCAGTGCTATTCAGCTTGATGCTGTTCGATCGTCCGGCATGAAGTTTCTTGCTGTAGCCGCGCTCGCGGCCGCTCTTATCGCTTGCTCGCATCGCGCCACTTCGCTCGAGGTTCTGGGCGACGTTCCTCAGTTTGAGTTGGTCTCGCAAGACGGACAGCCGTTTCACAGCCAGGCGCTGGCCGGCAAAATCTGGGTCGCGGATTTCATTTATACAACCTGCCCCGGTCCGTGCCCACGCATGACGTCGCAAATGCGAGAGGTGCAGGACGCGGTATCGAAATTGCCCGATGTCCGCCTGGTGTCGTTTACGGTTGACCCTGCGCAAGATACGCCGCCGGTGCTGGCCGCCTATGCGAAGTTGCATGGCGCATCGCCGGCCATGTGGTATTTCCTCACCGGGCCGGTTCCGGTATTGCAAACTCTGGATCGCGATTCGTTCAAGCTCGGCAACATCGACGCGAGCATGCAGCACAGCACGCGCTTTGCGCTGGTGGATCAGCAAGGGCGCATTCGGGGCTACTACGACACTTCGGAATCGTCGGCGATCCCCAAGGTTATTTCGGACATCCACGCCCTGGCGCGCGAAAGTACCTGAGATGGACGTCCACTCGCTTCCGGCGGTGAACGCGACACTGAATGGCATCGCGGCGGTGTTGCTAGGGATCGGCTACACGCTGATGCGCAAGGGCCGGATTCAGGCGCACAAACGCGTGATGCTGACCGCGTTCTCGGTGTCGGTGGTGTTCCTGGTTTGTTATGTCGTCTACCACTTGAACGCCGGCATCATTTATTACCAGAAGACCGGCCTGCTTCGCTATACCTACCTGACGATCCTGACGACGCATACCAGCCTGGCGGTGATCACTCCGGTGCTCGCGATCATTACGCTGCGGCGCGGGCTCCGAATGGACGTCGCCCGGCATCGCGCAATCGCACGCTGGACGTTTCCGATTTGGATGTACGTGAGTGTGACGGGAGTGATCGTGTACCTTATGCTGTACCAGTTTTGAGAAGAGAATTCAGAAGTCAGAATTCAGAATGCGCTTCACGTAGGCTTCCAGGCATCGACTGGTTTCTTCCAACAAAGTCATAGCGGACGTCGCCTCTCCATAACTAAGGTCGTCGGTCAAAATGAGGTAGTAGCGACACTCTTCGAGAGATGCCAGCGCGATGTTTAGGAAACGCGCCTTATCTCCCCGGCCCCGGCGTTTGAAGCCTTCGGCGATGTTGGCAGCGATTGATACGGCAGCGCGCCGAAGCTGGCTAGTCAGCCCGAACGTTTCATTCTTTGGGAATGTAGCCGTCAGTCGGTAGACTGCGAGAACGAATTGATGCGCCCGCTGCCAAATGATCAAATCGCGGAAGGTCTTGGCCGGTTCGCGTTCCACACTCGCTATGTGTCATTCTGGATTCTGAATTCTCGAATTCTGAATTCCTCTTGCATGTCCCGTCTCACCTCCCAAACTTCCGCCGGTGGCTGCGCCGCCAAATTGAGTCCCAAGATTTTGGATCAAGTACTCGTGCGCATCCCACGCTGGGCGAATGAAAATGTGCTGGTCGGATACGACACCTCCGACGACGCCGGCGTGTATCAACTGACGCCCGAATTGGCCCTGGTGCAGACCGTCGACTTCTTTACTCCGATCGTGGATGACGCCTACACATTCGGCGCGATTGCGGCGGCCAACGCCATCAGTGACATCTTCGCGATGGGAGGAAAGCCAATCTCGGCTCTATCCATTCTGGCGTTTCCGGCCAAAGGCGATCTGGACGAGCTGACGGAAATCCTCAAGGGCGGCGCGGAGAAATTGCATGAGGCCGGCTGCGCAGTGCTAGGGGGCCACAGCATCAAGGACGACGAGATTAAGTTTGGCTACGCCGTCACAGGCACCATTCATCCGGATCGCGTCAAGACCAACGCAGGCGCGCGTCCTGGCGACGCGCTGGTGTTTACCAAGCGCATCGGCACTGGATTGATCGCGACGGCGCTGAAGAAGGGAATTGCCCGTGAGTCCGATGTTCAGGCCGCCATGGATTCCATGCTCAAGCTCAATCGGGAGACCTGTGAAGCGATGCTGGAGTTTGCTGTGCATGGGTGCACCGACGTGACCGGCTTCGGGCTCATCGGTCATGCGCGCGAGATGGCGCTGGCGAGTAAAGTGACGCTGGAGATCAATCCGCGCAAGATCCAGTTCTTGCCCGGTGCAGTGGAGTACGCAAAGCAAGGCGCGATTTCGGCCGGGTTGAACAATAATCGCGATTTCGCGGCCTCGTGTGTAGAAGGAACTTCGGAGTTCGAGGATCTGCTGTACGATCCTCAAACCTCGGGAGGCTTGCTGATCGCGCTGCCGGAGCGCGATGCCGCGCAACTTGAAACGAAACTGCCCGACGCTTACCGCATCGGGCAGGTGACTGAAAAACAGAAAAAACCGATCGTTCTGACCTAAACTCTTCGGCCTTACTTAGATTCTTCCGCCGTGATGCCGCCCTGCTGCGCGGCCTCGGCTGCTTTCTTGGCCTTGGCCTTCTTGGTGTCGAGTGCCTTCTGCACCCACTTGTCGGCGGTCTCGATATCGGCCTTATACTGATCCGGAGTGTCGTCCAGATCGGCCTTCTCTCGGACTAGCAGATTCATGTAGGCCATCGCGTCGTCGTAGTTGGGATCGATATCCAGGGCCTTCTGCAGGTTCTTGGTGCCGTCGTCGATCACCGCGCTGTACTGCGCCTGCAATGCTTCCTTAACCTTTTTGTCCTTCAGTGGACCGGGTTCTTCGGGCTTTAATCCTAAATCGGCGCGCGCCCGCATCCAAGCGGCGTACCACTTCACCCAATCAATCACGGCCAAGCTGTAGAAGCCTTCTTTGTTTTGGGGATCGGCGGCGATCAGCTTGAGGTACCATTCCTTGGCCTCGTCCAACTTCTTGAGCTTCTGATCGAGGTCTGGCATACCCTGGGCTTGCTGGTAGCTCAGAGAAGCCAGGGAAGCGAGCGCGGTGGTGTCGGATGGATTCTTCTCCAGAACCTTTTGAAATTCCTCTTTGGCTTCCTTGGCGAGCTGCACGTTCTCGGGCGAATCGGCGCCGGGAATGTATTGGCTCATGTACGCCGTTGCCAGGTACAATCGAGGCACCAAGTTCTCCGGATCGAGTTGCACCGCCGTCTTGAAGTAATCCACGGCTTCCGTGTAATGCGCTCCTTTATAGGCCTGAACGCCGTGGTTCAGGGCATCGCGCGACTTGAGTTTGTCGCAGCCCGTTCCGAAGAGAATCAGCAGTCCGATTCCCGCTATCAATAATGTGCTCTTCATAGTCCGGCTCACCGCCCCTAATTTCCAGCCTCTACCTTCGGCGTCATCAGACCGACTTTGTCGATCTGCGCGCCTTTGGCGATGTCGATGGCGCGAGCGACGGTCTGATACTCCAGATCGGGGTCGCCCTTTACGAAGACCACGCGTTCGGCGCGAGTTTTGAAGATCTGTTCCAGACGCGGACCCAGCTTGTCCATGTCGGTGTCTTCGTTGTTGATGTGCATGCTCTTGTCTTTATCGATGATGATCACCACCGTGCGGTCCTGATCGGGTGGCGGCTGATTCTTCTTGTCGGGTGGTTCAGGCGCTAAAGCTTCCAGTCCGTGGGGCGTGAGAGGCGTGATGACCATGAAGATGATCAGCAGCACCAGCAGAATATCGATCATAGGCGTCATGTTTATGTCGCATCTTGGGCCACCGCCCTTACCGCCCACTGCCATTGCCATAATTCGTTACCTCGCTTTAGACTTTACGTCGCGCACAACGCAGCGCGCCGTGATTTCCTTTTTGACCTATGAGCGCGTCCGCGCTGTGCGCTCTTGACAAACAAATCCTACTGAGCCGCGGCCTGCTGCTGCGGTTTATTCTCGTGAGGCTCCTCGGTGATGAGGCCGATTTCGCTTACGCCTGCCGCGCGCAAATTATCGACGACGTCCTCCACCACTGAGTACTTGGAGCGGGCGTCGGCGACGACATATACGGTTTTGTCCACTCTGTTGGTGAGCAGGTCACGCACTCTCTCGGGGATTTGATCGGGGCCGGAGAGCTTCAGGTTGCCTGGGCTCAAGTACACAGCGCCATTGCGCGTGACTGAGATCAGGATCGCGTCCTCTTTGTCCGCCGCCTGCATGAGGATGGGATTCTTGGTCTTTACCTTATCCACACTCACGCCTTTGGTGAGCATGGGCGTGATGACCATGAAGATGATGAGCAGCACCAGCATGACGTCCACCATGGGCGTCACGTTAATGTCTGCTACGGGTGGAGGAGCTTTCTTTTTTTCCATTCCAAAATCCTTTCGGCGGAGGGGCGCGAAATGTTCACTGGCGCCCCTTCCGAATTCAACTCAGGAGTCTTCCGGAACTTTACTTCGCTGCGTTGGCGCGACCGACGCGCTTCAGGAAATAATCCAGAAGCTCGGAGCTGGAGTTGCCCATCTCCACGTCGAAAGCGTCGATACGGTTGGTAAAGTAGTTGAAGGCCCACACCGCAGGCACGGCGACGAACAGACCGATAGCGGTGGTGACTAGCGCTTCAGAAATACCGCCGGCCACTGCGCCAAGGCCAGTGGCTTTTTGGGTAGCGATGCCCTGGAATGCGTGGATGATACCGACCACCGTGCCGAACAAGCCCACAAAGGGCGCAGTCGATCCGATAGTGGCCAAGCCGCTGACGCCGCGTTTCAGCTCGGCGTGAACGATGGCTTCGGCGCGCTCCAGTGCACGCTTGGAGGCATCGATTTCCTCACCCGAGATCTCCGAGCTTAATTGATGCGCGCGGAATTCCTGCAATCCAGCCACGACAACCTTAGCCAAATGGCTCTTGCTGTAGCGGTCGGCAATCTTGATAGCCTCGTCGAGTTTGCCTTCGCGCAGCGCGCCAGCCACGGCGGGTGCAAACTGCCGCGATTGCTTGCGGGCTCCGTTATAGGCGATAGCGCGATCGATCATCACGCCAATCGACCAGGCCGACATGAAGAACAGCAGGATCACGACCAGCTTGGCCGCCCATCCCATGTTCTCCCACATGCCGCGCACGTCGAAACTAGTGGACGCTTCCTGCAAAAGCAGAAACGACCAAACTTGTATTTGTAGAAACATCTGATTCTCCTGCGAGTTGAATTTAGACTTCTAAGAGCTTAACGTAAAATTGACTTCAATCGTAGTGACAACTTCCACCGGCTCTCCGTTCAGGAGGGTCGGCTTGTACTGCCACTGCGAAACCGCTTGTTTGGCTGCATCTACCAACAGGGGATGGCCGCTCACCAGCTGCAAATTCTGAATGGTGCCATCCTTGCCGATGATGGCCGTGAACCGCACCACGCCCTGAATGCGGGCTTGCTTGGCCAGCGTCGGATAGAGTGGAGTGACCTTGCGGATCAAGTTGGCTTGCTGCACGTTGCCGCCCACGCGGATGCGCTGCGGGGTAACCGGCTTTTCTTTCACCGGGGGCGGAGGAGGCGCGGCACTGGCAACGCCACCCAGGATTCCACCAAGCACGCCGCCTGGCGCTCCACCGGGCATCCCACCAACCACGCCACCCACTACGCCGGAGGCGGACGGAGGAGGAAGCTCTTCCTCTTTAATGTTGGCGATCTCTTTCGGAATGGTCTTGGGCGCCATCAGCTTGCCGGCGTCGAACTGGCGAGGAATGACTTTTACAATCTTCGGCGGCGCGGGCGGAGGAGGAGGCGGCGGGGGCGGGGGTGGCGGCGGAGCCACTAAGAAACTGGTCAGCTGAGCGCGGGGCAGCGTGTCCGTGTAAATTAGCGGAATCAAAATCAACGCAGCAATAATCAAGACCTGAAATCCGAACGTCACAAACACCGACCACGTCTTGTGCGTTTTGCTGGTGCTTACAAAAGTCTGCTCAAACATGCCTCACCTCGTTCCCAAAAATACCTTTCCCGCTTTGCGCAGAAATTATCATACATGCTCCGGGCCGCTATTTCACCTTGGCGGCTCCGCGACGGGGACGATCCTTGCTTGGAGCCGGGGCCGAACCGGAAGCCGACGCTGATGTCTTGGCTTTGGCGGCGGCCACTGGAACGCTCGGTTCCTTACGAGGACTGGCCGGGCCACGCGGCCCGCGTTTGCGTCCCTCCAGGAAATCGTTCCAGAAAATCAGGATCGGACTAGCAATGAAAACCGACGAATATGTGCCTACGATGATGCCACAAACTAGCGCGAAGGCAAAACCATTTAATACCTGCCCGCCAAACAAGAATAGCGCCAGAGCGGTGAGTAGTGTCAACCCGGAGGTCAGCACCGTGCGGCTCAGGGTCTGGTTCACGCTCTTGTTGATGAGGGGCTCCAGCTCTTCGCGGCGCATGATCTTCAAGTTCTCGCGGATGCGATCGAAAGTGACGATGGTATCGTTCATCGAATAGCCGACCAGCGTCAACAGCGCCGCTACAACCGTCAGCGTGATCTCTTTGTTGAACAGCGAGAATAGCCCAATGGTAATGAGAGTATCGTGAAAGACTGCGATCACCGCCGCCGCGCCGTAGATCCATTCAAAGCGGAACGCGATGTAGACCAGCATTCCACCCAATGCGTACAGTACCGCCAGAATCGCCTTGCGCTGCAACTCCGCGCCGATGGTGGGGCCCACCACTTCGGTACCGACCACGGCAACCGTATCCGGGTAGGTGGCTTGCTTCAGTACGTTCACAACTTGGGGTGTTACTCCTGGTACCGAACGCAGATCATCCAAATTGCGGATCAATCCGGAATGCTGTTTCCGGTAGTCCATGATGTTCACCGCCAGGGTGTTGAGCTGCTGATCCGAAGTCGGAATACCCGCGGCCGCCAGAGGATCCCGGAGATGATCGGCCAATCCTTGGGCCCCACCGCCGTTGATGTTGTATTTGCCATTGCCCGGCTGTCCGAACGCCGCCGTGAGCCGGTCCACGATCTTTTGCCGGGCCGCCTGCAGAGCCGTATCTTCGAGGGCGTCAATGCCGATGATGTCGTCCTGCTTGCCGGAGACTTCCTGCACTTGCACCGGCAGAGCGCCGGAAAGCGCCGCGCGAACCTTGTCGACGGGCGGGCGGTTGGCAAAAGTCACGGTAATCAGCGCGCCACCGCGGAAGTCGATTCCGTAGCGCGGTCCCCCTTTAACAGCCAAACTCACGAAGCCAGCCGCCGTGAGGACCAGGGAGAGGATGATGAACGGCCACTTCTTGCCGAGAAAATCAAAGTCGGTGTGCTTGAATAATTCCATGTAACTAGTCGCAGCGCCAGCATCCGTTACTTTAGACACCGGCATACGGGAAACAGTTCCCGCCGTTCAACTCAAATCAAATACTCAATTCCGCAAGCTGCCGTTTGCCGGACAACTCGAAATCGAAGATCGTCCGGGACACGAAAACTGCCGTAAAAAGGTTCGCGGCCAAGCCGATCACCAGGGTAACCGCAAAGCCCTTCACGGGGCCAGTCCCGAAGATGAACAGAAACGCACAGGATACTATGGTAGTAACGTGCGTGTCGATAATTGTCAACAATGCCTTGGAGAAACCCGCGTCCACGGCGGCTACGACGGCCTTGCCGGCTCGCAACTCCTCGCGGATACGTTCAAAAATCAGTACGTTGCTATCCACCGCCATACCGATCGTTAGGATGATGCCAGCGATGCCGGGCAACGTCAACGTGGCGTCGAAATAACTCAAAGCCGCAATCAGGATGACTGCGTTTAAAATCAAGGCGAGCGTGGCATTGATCCCCGAGCGCCGGTAATAGATCAACATGAAAAAGACGACAGCGACGACGCCAGCGATGCCGGCGCGAAAGCCCTCGCGAATCGAATCGGCGCCCAACGACGGACCCACGGTCCGTTCTTCCTCATATTTCACACCGGCTGGGAGCGATCCGGCGCGGAGGTTCAGCGCCAGGTCGGCGGATTCTTCCTGTGAGCTGGCGCCCGTGATGCGGCCAGTATCGCTGATCTTGCTCTGGATGGTGGGAGCGCTGATAACCACGCCATCCACGACGATGGCGGCCCGGTTGCCAATGTTCGCCGACGTATAACGCTCGAAGCGCTTGGCGGCTTCCTGGGTCAACACGAAATTCGTCTCCCAGCGATTCAACTCGCCTTGCGCCGCGCTGGCGTCGCGAATATCGGTGCCGTACACAATCGCGCTGCGCGACACCAGATACCACTCCTGTTGGCCTCCGCGCACCGCGGTGGGCACCAGCTTGGTGTTCAAGGGCAGAATTCCGCCGTGCTTGGCGCGCGCCTCTTCCTGGCTAGCGAACGGGCCGTCTTTCACTTCGTCCCATTCCAGGACGGCTTGGGTCTGCAGCAATTGCTTGACGTGGGCGGGATCATCGACGCCCGGAAGCTGCACCAGCAACTCCGCCTCGGCATCGCTGCGACCGGTGGGTTGCACGGACGATTCCGCCAAGCCCAGCGCGTTGATCTTGCGCTCGATGGTGGCCATGGTCTGGCTCATCGTGTCCTGCTTGAGCTTCAGGGCCGCGGTTTGCTTCATGGTCAGCTTATAGTCGGTGGAATTCAGCGCCGTGGGGACCCAGTCGCTGAACTGATCGTTCACGATGCCGCGAAACTGGCTGCTCTTGTTGGTCGGAATTCCTTTGACGTCGATCTCGATCTTGTCGGCATCGGCCAACGTCGTCGGATCGTTCCGCGTGAGGTCGCCGGAAGTGGGGATGCCGTCCTTTTGAAGCTCCACCCTCAGGCGCTCAATGCTGTTGTCGGCAAACGCCTTGAAGGCGTCCTGGAGCTGAACCTGCATGACCAGCTGGGTGCCACCGCTCAGATCGAGGCCGAGATGGATGTTTTTGTGCCAGTTGGCGATCAACTCATCTTTGGACTTGGGAATTCCGATAATGCCGTATAGGCACACCAGGATGACCGCGACGATAATGGCGGTCTTGATCTTGACGTTGCGATTCATATGATTACTTCTCGGTTTTCACTTCAGGGACCAAACTCGACACCGCGCTGCGCGCCACTTGCAGCTTTACGTTGTCGGGTTTCACCCGCAGTATCAGAGTATCATCCTCGTTCACACTGATAATCGTTCCGACAATGCCGCCCGTGGTAACCACCACCTTGCCGTTTTCGAGCGTTTTCAGCATCTGTTGTTGCTGGCGCTTCTGCTTCTGCATCGGCATGAACACCAACAGGTAGAAAATGGCCACCAACGCCAGGGGCAACAGCAGACCCATGATTGGGTTGCTCCCTGAAGTTTGCTGCAGCAGAACAAATGCGAAGAGTGTCATGATCACCGGCGGCTGTTCCGACTTCTAGCCTCACACTAGCTAATCATCATTGAAGAATGGAATCAAGGAGTACGGCAGTGGAAGAACTAACTTGATTCTACCGCCGAGCCGCGGACGCTGTCCAGAAAGCTTCGGAATCTCCCAAGCAGTATAGCCTGCCTCATTTGGCGCATTATGTCAAGGTAGAACTTCAAATTATGTATCGTGGCGAGCGTGGAGAATAGCATCTCGCCGGCCTGGAACAGGTGGCGGAGGTAGGCGCGCGAGTAGGTGCGGCACGTCATGCACTGGCAGTTGGGATCCAGCGGGCCAGGGTCGCGGCGGTAGCGGGCCTGCTTGATGACCACGCGTCCGGCCGACGTAAACAGGCAGCCATTGCGGGCATTGCGGGAGGGCAGCACGCAATCCATCATGTCGACGCCACGGGCGACATACTCGGGCAACTCCTCGGGCATTCCTACGCCCATGACATAACGCGGGCGGTCGCGGGGCAGCAGCGGCGTGGTCGCCTCCGTCATTTCGAGGCTCAGCGACCGCGGCTCTCCAACCGAGAGGCCGCCGATCGCGTAACCTGGCGCATTTAGATCCAGAAGCTCGGTGGCGCAGTCGCGGCGGAGGTCGGCGAACATGGAGCCCTGCACTATCGGGAACAAGCCGATTGGGAACAGCGCGGAGCCAGAGCCTTTTTCTTCCATCCGGCGCTCGAAGTGCCGGTACGCCGCGTGCGCCCACCGCACCGTTCGGCGCATGGCTTGATTGGCCGCTTCGTGACTCGCGGGATATTCCAGGCACTCATCCAGCGGCATCATAATATCGCTCCCGAGCGCGAGCTGGACATCCACGGTGGATTCCGGCGTGAACATGTGGGCGTCGCCATCCAAGTGCGATCGAAACAGCACGCCTTCTTCTGAGATCTTGCGAAGATCGCTTAGGCTGAAAACCTGGAAGCCGCCGGAGTCCGTCAGAATCGCGCGCGGCCACGACATGAAGCGGTGCAATCCTCCGAGTTCGCGGATCACCTCATGGCCGGGGCGCAAGAACAAGTGGTACGTGTTCGCCAGGATGATTTTGGCGTCCAGCTCTCCGGCCAGATCGCTCTGCATGACCCCCTTGACGGTTGCCTGCGTGCCGACGGGCATGAAGACGGGAGTCTCAATAATTCCATGCTCGGTGTGGATGCGGCCGGCGCGGGCGCCAGTGTCGGGGCACTCGGCTTCGAGTTCAAATCGCACTATGGCTTCCAGGCCTCTCTCAAAACTTACCCGTCTTTGAGCGCTGGCAAGCGAAGGTTAGCGTCAGAAAAGTACCGAACATAACGCCTCCGAAGGACGAATGGGCTAGCCCGTCCACCGATGCTTGTCGTGGATCGTCCAGCATGGCTATGGCGGGATCGCTAGGATAATAGCGAACCAAAACATGCGTTCCGATTCCCATTCCGGCCGGAGGAAATTTCGGAGCGTACGTTGTGTCCTTCACAGTGAAACGCACCGTTGTGGCTCCATGGTGAGCCGCGTCCACATTGGTCACTAGCCCTGGCGTCGTCAGGTGGGTCCAACTCAAGAGTACACACTTCGGCATTTCAAATAGCAACACCGATACGATCGAAATCATGCAAAGCAGAGGTCAGGATCCATATCTTGAAGTACCGCACCGGCTCCGAGACGACGCTGCGGCCGACTTTTCGAAATACGCTCATTCTCTGCCTCGCAGGATCGCGGCCATCAAGCGCGGGCTGCGACGTCCGGGAATGACCGCGACGACCCACAAAGGCTTTTCGTCCGGCGCGTAAGCAATCAGGTATTCGTGAACGACGGAGAAGCGTAGAGGACGGGAGGTCAGGTCTGGACGTTTATGGCCTCGATGCGGAAAGGTCACAAGCCCCCGAATAGAATCAAGTATCCGCTCTCGAACAAGACGAGCGGCTTGCGGACTATCCTTCGCGATAAATGTCCAGATATCGGCGATGTCTCGGGCCGCAAGGGGGTGAAGGTCAAACCCCCGCGCCACGTTTATTCCCTCTTGAGGAATTCATCTTCCTTTTGTCGAAGGCCTTCAAAGAATGCTTCGCCGTCGATGGGCTTCACCCGGCCGCTTTTCAAGTCGTCATAACGGCTGTTGAGCACTTCGCGCGTCTGCGCCAGGTCGGCAAAGTACCCGGCCATGGCGTCCTCAATCAACTTCTCGGGCGCACATCCAGTCTCATTCACCAACTGATCAATCTTGGCTTGCAGTTCGGGCGCGAAATTCACTTCCATACCTCCAGCTTACGGCTCGTGGCGGTCCAACGGCAAGCCTGGGGTACCATGAGAGTTCCAACTTCATTCTTAACTTTCAATGGCCCTTCGTTTCTACAACACTCTCACTCAGCAGGTGGAACCATTTACGCTGCTGGAAGGCAACACCGTGCGGATGTACACCTGCGGTCCGACGGTTTACAACTACGCTCACATTGGCAACTTCCGCACGTTCACGTTCGAGGACATTCTGCGGCGGTGGTTGCTCTATCGGGGATACCAGCTCGATCACGTCATGAACATCACCGACGTGGACGACAAGATCATTCGCAACGCGCTCGCCGAACAAACATCCCTGGCCGACTACACGGCGAAATACACGGAGGCGTTTCTCGAGGACTCGGCTGCACTGCGCCTGCAACGCCCCGAGCGGATGGTGAAAGCCACCGAGCACATCCCGGAGATGGTGCACGCCATCGAGCAGCTCGCCCAACGGGGCTTCACCTACCCAAGCGAGGGATCGATTTACTACCGCATTTCCAAATTTCCCGATTACGGCAAGCTCTCGCACAACGATTTCAGCGGCATTCGCGCCGGCGCGCGCGTGGACGTCGACGAATACGACAAAGCCAATGCCCGCGATTTTGTTTTATGGAAAGCGCCCAAGGACGGTGAGCCCTTCTGGGAGAGCGCGATTGGTCCGGGCCGTCCGGGCTGGCATATCGAGTGCTCCGCCATGGCGATGAAGTACCTGGGCGAGACGCTCGACATCCACGCGGGCGGTGTCGATCTGATTTTTCCGCACCACGAAAACGAGATCGCGCAGTCGGAGGCTATCACTTCGAAGCCCTTCGCGCGCTTCTGGCTGCACTCGGAGTTCCTGAGCATCGAAGCGCAGAAAATGTCCAAGTCGGCGGGGAATTTCTTTACGCTGCGCGATTTGTTGGCCGACGGCTACCTTCCCGAGGTAGTTCGTTACCTGCTGACGTCGGTGCCCTACCGGAAGAAGCTCAACTTCAGCATCGAGGGACTGAAGGCCGCCGCGACCGCGATCGACCGTCTGCGCAACTTCAAGCTGCGCTTGGAAACCGACAAGTATCCCGAGGGCGCGAACGAAAAGATCCTCGAGCGGACCCGAGAAGCCGTTCGCCAGTTCGAAGATAGCCTGGATGACGATCTGAACACCGCCGAGGCATTGGCCGCGCTGTTCGAATTCGTGCGCGATGCCAACACCGCCATGGATGCCGGTGAGTTCCGGGCCGGAAATACCGCGCCGTCGCTCGATCTGTTGGAACGTTTCGATAGCATCTTTGACGTGCTTCGGCCCACGCTTGCCGAAGCGGGCCTGTCCGATGCTCGTATCGAGGAACTCATTCAGGAACGCAGTGGGGCCAAAAAGAGCCGTAACTTCGCACGATCCGATCAGATCAGGCAGGAACTGATGGACGCCGGAGTCGTCTTGGAAGACACTAAAGAAGGAACGCGCTGGAAGAGGAAGTGAGCGAGGTATGAAGATTGAAACCAAGGTTGTCCACGCGGGCGACCGGAAGAAGAATCCCGCGGCACCCGGAACTTTTGTTCCCTCGTCGACGCCGATCTACACGGCGACCACGTATCTCTACGAAGACACCGCCAAGCTCGACCGGGTGCTGGGCCTGGAAGAGCCGGGCTTCTGCTACGGCCGCTACGACAATCCGACGCGCAGTGCGCTGGAAGAATTGCTCACCGCGCTCGAAGCGGGGCATAGCGCCCAGGTTTGCTCGTCGGGGATGATGGCGATTCACGTGGCCTTGCTGGCCGCGTTGACGGATCGGCATAAGTCGGTGCTCGCGGCGAAAGCACTCTATGGGTCGACGACGACGCTGCTCACTCAAGTGCTGGAGCCAATGGGAGTGTCGGTAGATTTCGTTGACCTTTGCGATCTGGCGGCGCTGGAACAAAAGATTGCGGAGTCGAAGCCCGGCTGCATCGTGATGGAGACGATTTCGAATCCGCTATTGCGGGTGGCGGATCTGGATCGCGTCGCGGAACTAGCACGGGCGGCCGGCGCGGCACTGCTGGTGGACAATACCTTCGCGACACCGTTGCTGATTCGTCCGCTCGAGCACGGCGCGAACTTTGCGGTTCACAGCTTGACGAAATTTTTGGCCGGGCATGGCGATGTTTTGGGCGGCGTAGTGGTTACCGATGCAGCACACTCGGATGTGGTGAGAACACTTTCGCGCACCATGGGCCCGGTCCTGGCGCCTTTCGAAAGTTATCTAGCTATGCGGGGCATCAAGACCTTTGCATTGCGCATGGAGCGCCAGTGCGCCAACGCTTGTCGCATCGCGAGTTGGCTTCAATCCCATCCGCGCATAGAGCGGGTGCATTATCTGGCGGACCCCAATCATCCTGACGCCGCTGTGATTCGCCGCCTTTTGCCGGAGGGTCTCTATGGCGCACTGGTTCCATTCGAAATCAAGGACGCCTCGAAAGATGACGTGTTCCGCTTCATGGACAAGCTGAAGATGGTGGTGCGCGGCACCTCGCTTGGCGACGTTCACAGCTTGCTGCTGTATCCGGCCATCGCTTCGCATCGAGAGATTGCGCCGAAGCAGCGCCAGCGCCTGGGCATCAGCGATGGGCTGGTTCGATTGTGCGCCGGTATCGAAGCGGTGGACGACATCATCGCCGACCTCGATCAAGCCCTAAGCTAGCCCTATCCGCTCTCGCCGGACGCCCTTGCAACGCGGCCCCCGTTGACTTATACTTCCCTAAGTTGATTATGGGAGACAGGCCAGGATTACAAGGCGATCTGGTGAAGGGCACACTCGATGTGCTGATTCTGAAGTCGCTCAGCAGAGGCCGGATGCATGGCTATGCCATAGCCGAGACCATCCAAAACGCTTCCGACGAAGTATTGCGTGTGGATGAGGGCGCACTTTATCCCGCTCTGCACCGGCTGGAGTTACGTGGGCTTCTGAACGCAGAATGGGGGCTCTCCGACAACAATCGCCGCGCCAAGTACTACCGCCTTACGGCCGCCGGGCGCAAATACCTGGCGGTAGAGACATCCAGCTGGGAGCGCCTTTCGACCGCGGTTACGCGGGTCCTGCGGTCGGCGTGACGTACCATGGATCGCGAATGGCTATCCGCATTCCGGCTTCGCATTCTCTCACTCTTGCATCGACGGCGGCTGAATCGCGATCTCGATGACGAATTGCAATTTCATCTTGCCACCAGGGCGAACCGGTACCGCGAGGCAGGCGTGGAATCAGCGGAAGCCGAACGGCTTTCGCGGCTAAACTTCGGTAATCCAACTTCTTTCCGGGAGGGATTGAGGGACATGTGGACGTTTCGCTGGCTCGAAATAATGCTGCAGGACATCCGTTACACAGCTCGCATGCTCTCGAAGGGTCCAGCCTTCGCGGCTGCTACCGTCGTCACCTTGGCGCTCGGCATCGGGGCGGGCACGGCGATTTTCAGCGTGGTGAATGCAGTCCTGTTGCGTCCACTACCTTTCAAGAATCCCGGTCAACTGTACAGGCTTCGATCCATGAGCGCGCAAGGTCTCCCAACCGGCCTGGTTGGTCCGCGCCATATTCTGCCTCTCACCCAGGATCATCCGGCCGTTGAAGCCGCCGCGTTAGGTTTCGCCTTCGAATCGTCCCTGGTCACGAGCGACGGCACAGCCATAGCCCTCAACGAGCACCGGGTGTCGCAGCAATTCTTCGAAGTCTTCAACAACCCCATGGCCCTCGGCCGCAATTTCAAACCGGAAGAAAGCTTCGATCGGATCGTGCTGAGCTATCGGATATGGCGAGATGTCTTCCACTCCGACCGGCGGATCTTAGGCTCTGTGATCCGGGTTAGCGGATCGCCTTGGACTGTCGTTGGCGTGGCTGCGCCGGGATTCGACTTCCCCAACCACACGCAAGTTTGGACCAGAATGTACTTGCTTCCTGGGTCGAACATCCTGACCAATATGGAAGGCTATGTGCGCTTGCGTCCCGGCTACTCTGAGGGTCAGCTCAAGGCGGAATTGGCGATCCTCGCACCCCACATCGAACGCGAGCCGGATAACCATAAAGTGCAATTCGTGGTCCGGCCTCTTCTGGACGATGTTGTGGGCGACCTCAAGCCGACCGTATTGATCCTGTCTGGTTCCATGGCGATCCTGCTGTTGATCGCCTGCCTCAACGTAGCGAACCTGCTGTTCTCACGCGGTGCGAGCCGTGTTCGGGAAATTGCTATGCGGCGGGCGCTCGGAGCGAGCCGGCGGCGCGTGATTGGGCAGCTCATGACAGAAAGTTTGGTGCTGTGTTTCATCGGCGGATGTCTTGGATTGGGCTTAGCCTTTTCGCTGATCCGTTCCCTGCCATCCATTGCTCCGGCCGACTTGCCGCGCCTGGATACGGTCTCGGTGGATCACACGGTCTTTCTGTTTGCCGCGGCCTGCGTCTTGTTCACGACATTGCTGGTGGGTCTGGCGCCGGCACTGCGGATCGCGCGCGGCGATTTGACCGCACTGATTCAGGATGGCGGCCGTTCTAGCTCGGCTGGACGCGGGCAGAACCGCATCTTCGGCTCCCTGGTGATTGCCGAAATCGCACTGGCCATTGTGCTGGTGATTGGAGCGGGACTTCTGCTGCGAAGCTACGCCCGGCTCATCGCCACCGATCCCGGATTCAAACTGGATCGTATGTTAACCCTGACAATGACGCCTCAAGGCAGGATCGATTTGCGGGTTGTTGCGGGCAAGGACGGCAAACCCATTCGGGACAGTCATGGGAATTTTCAGTTGACGGGAACGGGTTATTTGCCGATGGCGCGCTTCTATCAACAGTTAATTCATCGCATCCAGGCGGTCCCCGGTGTGGAAGCAGTGACAGCCAGCTCGAGCGCTCCACTCGTGCCCGAGCAGCTTTCCTGGGATGGCGGCTTCTTATTTGGGATCGCCGGGCAACCCTCTACGAATTCAAATGCCGGCGGACACAGTTCGGCCGCTCATAAGGTAACGCCGGAGTTCTTCAAGACCATGGGGACCCGTCTGCTCGCGGGGCGTTTTCTGGATCCGACCGACACACGTTACACGCGTGGCGTAGCGGTAATCAATCAAGCCCTTGCCCAAGCTTACTTTCCTGGCCAAAACCCACTGGGGCATTCACTGATTCTTTCGGAAGCGGCGGTGGCGGCGGCGAAGCCGGGTGGGATCGCGTTCCTTCTGGGCGACATGTCGATCGACCAGGCCGAGATCGTCGGCGTTGTCTCCAATATCAAGGACACCGCGTTATCCGAACCCGCGAGGCCAGCCATCTATTTCCCGCACGAACAGTTGACGGCCAGGCGCATGGTGGTGATCATACGCACGAGCGTCGATCAGCCGGCCAAGCTGATCCCAGCCATCCGACACGAACTGGCCGAGTTGGATCCCACCATTCCTCCCCAATTCGATATCTACTCCGAGGTCATTGCCGGCACTCTTTCGCGGCAGCGACTGGCCACCGTGCTGCTCGGCGCATTTGGATCACTGGCGCTGATTCTAGCCGCAGTCGGTATCTATGGCGTGATGTCGTACTCGGTGGCGCAGCGCAGCGCGGAGATCGCGGTGCGGGCAGCGATGGGAGCTTCGCCGGGCGAATTACTTGGGATGATCATGCGGCGTGCGTTCGAGCTCGCGGGCGCTGGAATCGTATTGGGCGTGCTGGGAGCAGTGGCATTGCGGCAAGTGGTCGCGAGCCAGTTATATGAAGTGAGCACGCTGGATCCCCGCGTATTCCTGCTGGTCCCGCTGGCTCTTCTGGGAGTGGCCCTGCTGGCTTCCTGCCTGCCGGCTCTGCGGGCGGCCAGGATTGATCCGGCAGTCATACTGCGGACCAACTGAAGAGGCTAGGGATTAGTTTCCGCCGGATTGGATCTGCACCAGCGGCTCGTGCTCGGTGGTGGACGGTGCCGTGCTCGCGATGGTCTGCGGATCACGCCACCAATCGAAATACGAAATCTGCCGCACGCACGAGATGGTGCACATAGGCGCGCAGCTTTTCTCAGTCACGTATTCGCGACGAATATCTTCCACCGTGTAATCCACCAGCGGCTTGGCCGGATAACCGCGCTGCTGCGAACAGTAGTGCACTAGCCCTTCTTCGCAGATATACAGGTATCGCGCGCCTGCGCGGCAGCGCCAGTGGCTGGGACGGCCGTTGGCGATGTCGTCCTGGTAATAATTGATCTGCGAGAAGTTCTTCTTCTCGAAGTTCTTCATCGCGAGGAACACCTTGCGCTCGCGCTCGCCGATGGGCCGCAGCTGGCCGCTGGAATCGTGAATGATCCCGACCGTGGATGTGAAGCCCAGCTCCAGGGCGCGCTTTCCCACCACCAACGCGTCTTCCGGATTATGGATGCCTCCGCCCAGCACGGAGTTGATGTTCACGTGAAACAAAGCGTACTCACTGAGGATCTGCAGCTTCTTGTCCAGCACCTTGAGGCTCTTCTTCGAAACCTCGTCGGGCATGACGTTGTCGATGCTGATCTGCATGTGGTCGAGGCCGGCATCGTTCAGTTGATTCACGCGTTGCGGCGTCAGCAAATACCCGTTGGTGATCATCCCGGCGATCATGCCGCGGCTCCGCACGTGCGCGATTAGCTGGTCGAGATCCGGATGCAGCAGAGGCTCACCGCCGCTGAAGGTCACGATGGTGGTACCCAGATCGGCCAATTGATTCAGCCGATCGGTCATGGTTTCGACAGCTACGGGCTTCGAAAAATCGTCGTACTCATTGCAGTACGTACAGGACAAATTGCACCGGCGGATCGGGATGATATGGGCCATCACGGGGTGGTCCGTTGAGGCCACGCCACGCAAAATCATGCGCCACTCCCGCACCCGGCGGTTCAGCGCCCGGCGGTCTCTTCGAAACTGAAAGCCCCAATAACCCATACGATGACTTATTCACTATTGAATCATAACCATGCAAGAATGGCATGGATTTCGGATCGAACGGCGCTGGAGCGAGGCTAGACGGAGAGAATTCAGAATTCAGAATTCAGAATGGCCGGGCGCACGTCTTTGAACTATGGATTCTGATTTCTGAATTCTTCTGAAGCAGCATGATATGCTGAGAGCGCTGGAAATCTGTAGCGCCCCGATCCGATGTTTGAGTTTCTCTTTAAATATCCGCCCAGTGTCTTCGCCAAGGGCAGCTTTGTGCTTCTGGGACAATGGCCTCTCTGGCTGCTTTCCGCACTGTTAGTCGCTTGCGCCGGGGGCTTGGGCTGGGTGATCTGGCAACGCAGGCGCGCGATTGCGCCCACCATGCGCGGACCTCGCACCGCCGTAGTGTGGATTCTCCAAAGCTTGTTGGTCTGCCTGCTGCTGTTTTTGTTGTGGCAGCCCGCGCTGAGTATCGCGACTCTGCGGCCGCAACAAAACATTGTCGCCGTGGTGATCGATGACAGCAAGAGCATGTCGACTCAGGAGGATGGGCACACCCGTAAGGACCAAGTGTTGAGCACGCTCAACAGCGGCCTTCTCAATAGTTTAAAGAGTAAATTTCAAGTGCGACTTTACCGCCTGGGCGATCATCTGGAACGTATCGAAAGCCCCGACAAGCTGAATGCCTCGGCACCCGCCACGCACATAGGCGACGGGCTCAAGGAAGTGCTGGCGGATTCGGCTACGCTGCCCATCGGCGCGGTGGTGCTGATGAGCGACGGCGCGGATAACAGCGGCGGCATCGATCTTGAGACCATCTCGGAAATCAAGCGCCAGCGGATTCCGATTCACACCGTCGGGTTCGGACGCGAGCGTATGGCTCGGGATATTGAGGTCACCGATGTTCAAATGCCGGCTCGGTCGCTGGCGAAATCGCGCTTGCAGGCGCAAGTCACTTTTCACCAGTGGGGACTGAAGGGCGAGAAGGTGCGGCTGGCGGTGCGCGATTCGGGAAAGGTTTTGACGTCTCGCGACATTGTTCTGAAGGGGGACGGAGCGGCGCAGACCGAGACGGTGCTGTTTAGCGCCGGTGATGCCGGAGTGAAGAACCTGCAATTCTCCATAGATGCGTTGCCCGATGAGGAGAACAAGAACAACAACACTTTGACGCGGGTCCTTTACGTGGACGACGCGACGCCCAAGGTGTTGTACATGGAAGGCGAGCCACGCTGGGATTTCAAATTCATCCGGCGGGCGGTGGAAGACGACAAGAATATTTCTCTTTACACAATCGTCCGTACGACACAAAACAAAAACTACACCCAGACCCCGGACAAAAAGCATCCCGAACTCTACACGGCCGGCTTTCCGACCAAGGTGGAAGATCTGTTCGACTTTCAAGGCTTGATCCTGGGCAGCGTGGAAGCGAACTATTTCACCCCCGCTCAGCAGGATCTGATCCAACAATTCGTCGACCGGCGCGGCGGCGGGCTGCTGTTTCTGGGCGGCCGGACGTCGCTTGCCGACGGTGGCTACCAGAAGCCGCCTTTCTCGGATCTGCTGCCGGTCCGCTTGCCGGAATCGAAGAATACATTCCATCGCGATCCGGCGACAGTCGAACTAACGGCTGCAGGCCGCGACAGCCTGATCACTCGCATCGAAGACAATCCCGATGCCAACGTGGAGCGCTGGAAGAAGCTGCCGTATTTGATGAATTTTCAGGAAGCCGGACAGCCCAAGCCGGGCGCGCTGGTCTTAGCCGAAATGAGCGCCTCAGGCCATAAGCTGCCACTGCTGATCACACAGAATTACGGCCGCGGCCGCACGGCGGTGTTCGCCACTGGCGGCGACTGGCGCTGGCAGATGCTCCAGCCCGTGCAGGACCTGAGTCACGAGCTGTTCTGGCGGCAGTTGCTGCGCTGGCTGGTCAGCGACACGCCGACGCGGGTGGTCACCAGCACGACACGGCCAGTGCTGTACGACGATGGTCGCGTTCATCTGCGCGCCGAGGTTCGCGATACGACCTTTCTCCCCACCAGCGACGCCCAGGTGCAGGCGCGCATCGGCGGACCCGATGGCGGAGCGCAAACCGTCGACCTGCATCCGGACTCGCTCGAACAGGGCGTGTACTCGGCCGATTGGGATGCCGGACACGCTGGATCGTACGTCGCCGAAATCACCGCCACGCGCGGCCAGCAGGAGCTGGGTCGCGACGTCATCACCTTCCGCCGCGAGGACGGCGTCGCCGAGAATTTTCACATCGAACAGAATCGCGATTTGCTCGAAAAGCTTTCTACACAAACAGGCGGCAAGTATTATCGTCCCAACGAAGTAAGCCGGCTGGGCGAAGATATTTCCTATTCCGACGCCGGCATCACGGTTCGCGAAACCAAAGATCTTTGGGACATGCCCATCGTATTCTTCCTGGCGCTGCTGCTGTGTTGTAGCGAGTGGGTGCTGCGCAGAAGGTGGGGCGTCGTATGAGGAAGCTTCCGCTTCTCTTGCTTGCTATGTGCTTTGGTGCTGCCTTGCACGCCGCGACCTTTTACGTCACGGTCGCCGGTCTCGGCGGCGAACCCGACTACGAGCAGCGCTTCGCTTCTCAAGCGCAGGAGATCGACAAGCTGCTGCATGCGTCCAGCGGAGACGCAAAAGTAACTACTTTATACGGCCCGCAAGCCACCAAGGCGAACCTGCAAAACGCGCTGGCGCAAGTGGCGCGTGACGCCAAACCGAACGACGCGTTCGTTCTGATGCTGATAGGCCATGGCAGCTTCGACGGTTACGATTACAAGATCAACCTTCCCGGCCCGGACCTCTCGGGCGTGGAGCTGGGCGCGCTGCTCGATCGTATTCCCTCCACGCGCCAGTTAGTGGTGAACATGACCAGCGCGAGCGGTGGATCGCGAGCGGCACTCGAAAAGGCGAATCGCGTGGTCATCACGGCCACCAAGAGCGGGAACGAGAAGAACGCCACTGTGTTCGCCCGTTTTTGGGTGGAGGCGCTGCGCGATCCCGCGGCCGACACCGACAAGAACGAAACCGTTTCGGCGCTGGAAGCGTTCACTTACGCCGAAACCAAGACCGCGCAATTCTATGAGACGCAAAAGCGCCTGGCCACCGAGCATCCGATACTGGAAGACACTGGGCAAGGCGACGGTCAACGAAAGCCATCACCAGAGAATGGCGAAGGCTTGAAAGCGGCGCAATTTGCGTTGCTCCGGATCGGCACCTCGCAAGTCGCGGCCAACACTCCCGAAAAGAAGGCTCTGCTCGAGAAGCGCGATTCGCTGGAAGAGCAGATCGACAAACTGAAGTACGAAAAGGCCGCGATGCCGGCCGACGAGTACAAGAAACAGCTCCAAGGGCTGTTGATCGAATTGGCCAAGACGCAGGCGGAGCTAGACAAATGAGCACTCCGCTTGCTCACGCGCGCGGCTCAGTAAGGCAACGTGTTACCGAGCCACGACCGTCAGGAAGTGGTCTTTCCCGGCTGCTGGCAGCTCTCCTCTTTGTCCTCCCGCTGGCCGCGCAGACTCCCGCCTTTCAACCATTGGACGAATGCCGCGCCCTTCGACATCACGGCAAACTGGCCGAGGCGCAGACTTGCTACGCCAAATTGTCCGCCAGCACCAATCCATACCTGCGCGCCGAAGGGCTCTGGGGCGTCGAACGCTACCAGGAAGCCAACGACCAGTTTCGCGATCTAGTCAAGCAAAATCCCAAAAACGCCGATTACCGCGTTCGGTGGGGCTATTTGTTTTTTGAGCGCTTCAACAGTGAAGAAGCGCATGGTCTTTTCGAAGAGGCGCTCAAGATCGACAAGGACAACGCGCGAGCCTACCTGGGCATAGCGCAGGTGGAGTCCGAGGGTTTCAGCAAGCACGCTGTTGAAGCCGCTCAAAAAGCCGCCGATCTTGACCCCAAGCTTTACGAAGCACACGAGCAGCTGGCCTATCTCGCGCTCGAAGACAATGACGAAGCCACGGCCGCTAAGCAAGCCGACTTAGCGCTCGCAATCTCCCCAGAAGCGCTGGACGCCATGGCGATCCATCTTTCTCTCGATTTCCTGCACGACAAAAACGACACGCCTTGGACCGGCCGCATTCTCAAAGTCAATCCCGCTTACGGAGAGGCTTACTCCACGGCGGGGCATTTTTACGTCATCAACCGGCGTTATGAGGAAGGCATCGCGGCGTATCGCAAGGCGCTCGAATTGAATCCACGCCTATGGGAAGCGCGCGCGGAGTTGGGCGTCAATCTGATGCGGCTGGGCGAAGATGCCGAGGCTCGCCAGCAGCTCGAAGAGTGCTACAACGCGAATTACAAGAGCTACGAGACGGTGAACACTCTGCGCCTGCTCGACAAGTACAAAGACTTCGTCACTTTTAAAACTCCCACCAACGTTCTTCGCCTGGATAAGAAGGAAGCTGAGCTGCTGCGGCCTTATTTTGAATCCGAGATCGAGCGCAACATGGCGGCGTACGAAAAGAAGTATCAGATGACGCTGAAGGGGCCGCTGCAAGTGGAAGTCTATCCCGATCACCCGGACTTCGAGGTCCGCACCACGGGTATGCCGGGCATTGGCGGCATTCTGGGAGTGACGTTTGAAACCGTGATCGCGATGGACAGCCCATCCGGCCGGCCGCCGGGAAGTTTTCATTGGGCCAGCACATTGCGGCACGAGATGAGCCACGCCTACGTCATACAAGCCACCAACAGCCGCGTTCCGCGCTGGTTCACCGAAGGCCTCGCGGTTTACGAGGAGACGGCTGCCGCGCCCGATTGGGGCGATCGCCTGGATCCCGAGGTCATACACGCCATCCAGCACAAATTGTTGTTGCCGGTGGCGGAGCTCGATCGTGGATTTATCCGGCCCAGCTATCCGTCGCAAGTGATCGTGTCTTATTTCCAGGGCGGCAAGATTTGCAACTACATCGCGGAGAAGTGGGGCTACCCGAAGCTGCTCGACATGGTCCATTCATTCGCGAAGCTTGAATCCACGCCGGACGTGTTTCAAAAGGATCTGGGCATTTCCACGACGGATTTCGACAAACAGTTCCTGGCGTGGCTGGATGCGCAGACCAAAATCACAACCGAGCATTTCGATGAGTGGAGAGACAAGCTGAAGACCATGGTGGCCGACGAGCGCACCAAAAAGTACGACGACGTGATCAAAACCGGTAACGCCATTCGCGACTACTATCCGGATTATGTCGAAGCGGGCAGCGTATATGAACTGCTGGCCGACGCCTACACGGCCAAAGGCGACAAAGACGACGCACGCAAGCAGCTCGAAAAATACAATGAGATTGGCGGGCGAGATCCAAAGTTGGTGGAACAGTTGGCTACGCTCGAGGAAGAAGCCGGCCAGCCCAAGAAAGCCGCCGCCGCTCTCGATCGTCTAAACTACATTTATCCCGAGGATCAGGAGTTACACAAACGATTGGGCGATTTATGGCTCGCACAGAACAACGTGTCGGGTGCGATTCGCGAGTATCAGGCGTTGATCGCGCTCAAACCGCTGGATCAAGCTACGTCGCATTACCAGTTGGCCCAGGCCCTTCGCATGGCCAACCGGCTGGATCAAGCGCGCGAGGAAGTGTTGCTTGCTCTGGAGGCTGCGCCCGGATTTAAGCCAGCTCAAAAACTACTCTTAGAGATTGCGAAATAATCAAACATGTCTACCCCATCCATAGCGATCAACGATTCGGCGGAAGTAAAGGAACGAATCGAGCGTTTCCGGGACGTCCACCGCGGCATCGTCCGCGAGGTCCGCAAGGTCATTGTCGGACAGGACGAGGTCATCGAACAGGTGATGATCTCTTTGTTTGTGGGTGGCCACTGTTTGATCACCGGTCTCCCTGGAACGGCCAAGACGCTCCTGGTGCGGACGCTCGCGCAGACTCTCGGCCTGGTGTTCAAGCGCATCCAGTTCACGCCCGACCTGATGCCGTCCGACATCACCGGCACCGACATCATTGAAGAGGACCCCGCCACCGGACACCGCACCTGGACGTTCGTGGCAGGGCCGATTTTTTCGAACATCCTGCTGGCTGACGAAATCAATCGCACCCCTCCCAAGACTCAGTCGGCGCTGCTCGAAGCCATGCAGGAATTATCTTGCACGGTGCGCGGGCATCAGTACAAAATCGAAGCGCCATTCTTCGTTTTGGCGACGCAGAACCCCATCGAGCTGGAAGGCACCTATCCGCTGCCTGAAGCGCAGTTGGATCGCTTCCTGTTCAACACCGTGCTCGATTATCTTTCCGCCGAAGACGAAGTAAAGGTGGTGGACCTCACCACCACAACCAGCCGCGCTGAGCCTGACACAGTGACCAACGCCGCTGAAATTCTGTCGTTCCAGCAATTGGTTCGCATGGTGCCGATCTCTGAAACGGTCGCGCGCTATGCCGTGGAGCTGGTGCGCGCCACGCGCCCCAACGATGCCAGCGCTCCGGATTTCGTCAAGAACTACGTGAATTTCGGCGCCAGCGTGCGCGCTGCGCAATTCGTGGTGCTGGCGTCCAAGGCCCGCGCCCTGCTGCGCAACCGCTATCACGTCGCTTTTGAGGATGTTCGCGCCCTGGCCGCTCCCATCTTGCGGCATCGCATTCTGCTGAACTTCCATGCCGAGTCCGAGCGCCTGGATTCCGACGCGATCTTGAAGCGCTTGCTGGAGTGGAAGCCTGAGCCAAAATAAATAGCCGCAGATGAACGCGGATAAGAATCTTTAGGAATCAGTGTTCATCGTGTTTATCCGTGGCTCAATTAAACATGCAACCGCGCACTCCAACCCGCTTCATCGATCCGGCGCTCTTGGCCGGGATCTCGCACTTGGACCTGGTGGCCAAAACAGTAGTTGACGGTTTTGTCGCGGGCTTGCATCGCTCGCCGGATTTCGGATTCAGCCAGGAGTTCGCCGAGTATCGCGCCTACACGCCCGGCGACGACCTGCGTCACGTGGATTGGAACGTCTACGCGCGCACCGGGAAAGCGTTCCTCAAGCGCTATCGCGGCGAAACCAATTCGCAGCTGGTATTGATGCTGGATACCAGCGCCTCCATGGGCTACAGCTCGCACGGGATCACCAAACTCGACTACAGCCGCTATCTGGCCGTTTCGCTGGCTTACCTCGGGAACCTGCAGCGCGACGCCGCCGGCGTGATCATCTTCGATGACGACGTCCGCAACTATGTCCAGCCTTCCACCCGCCAGGGCCAATTCATGCGGGTTGCGCACGCTATCGAAAAGGCCCAAACCGGCACTCATACGAATTTCGCCAAGCCGTTCGTCCATTTTCAGCAGTTTCTGCGGCGCCGCGGCATCGTAGTCGTGATTTCGGATTTTTACGAACAGCCCGACGTCATTATCAAAACCGTCGAGCCGCTGCGCTATCGCGGCAACGATCTGATCCTGTTTCACGTCTTAGATCCTCAGGAGATTCGCCCCAAACTCAAGGGGCCTTCGTTGCTGGTGGACATGGAAACCGAAGACGCCATCGAAGTTTCTCCCGAATACGCCAAGGAAGAATACGGCTCCAAGATCGACGCCCACATCTCCGCGCTCAAGTCCAAAGCTAGCGCCGCCGGAATCGACTATCAGCTTCTTCCTACTGATCGGCCGCTGGATGACGCCATGCGCGAGTACTTCTTGATCCGGAAAGGGAGGCTGTAAGTGGGGTTTCTGGCCCCTTGGTTTCTGGCCGGCGCGGTAGCCATCGGCCTGCCGTTCTGGATTCATCTTTTACGCCAGTACCGCAGCACGCCGCATCCCTTTAGTTCGCTGATGTTCTTCGAACGGCGCACACAAAGTTCCATCAAGCACCGCCGATTGCGCTATTTGCTGCTGCTTTCCTTGCGCGTGGCTCTGCTGTTGCTGATCGCGCTGGCGTTTGCCAATCCGTTTGTCAGCCGGCAGGGTGGGGCAGCGGGCGGCCGCAAGATGCTTGTCATCGCGGTGGACAACTCCTTCAGCATGCGTTACGACGATCATCTGGCGCGCGCCAAGCAGCAAGCTATGAACGCGGTTGCCGAGCTGCATCCAGGCGAGCGAGGGCAAGTGCTGGCCGTGGGCTCGCGCGTGCATTTCTTGACGCAGCCAGTGGAGGAAGCCGATCAACTCAAGGCGGCTATCCAGTCCATCCAGCCCTCCGACGAACAGAGCTCATATGGCGAGTTTGCCCGCGCCTCTGCGGACCATCGCGCAATCCTCGCGCATTCCGCTCGAAGTGCATTTCGTGAGCGACATGCAGAAATCGTCGCTTCCGCCGGCCTTCGCCGATTTGCGCCTGGGCAGCGACACCAATCTAGTGTTTCATTCGGTGGCCGATCCGAAGGAACCCAACTGGATGGTGGAAAGCGTCACCGCGCCCGCCAAGATTTACGATCCCAAGAAAGTGAGGGTGCAGGCGGTGGTGGCCGGTATCGGTACTCCAGCCGCCAAGCGCACTGTATCGCTGGTATTGGATGGCAAGGTGCTCGACAGCAAGCCGGTGGAGGTGTCCGCCAACGGCCGCGCCTCCGTGGAATTTCTTTCGCTTGATTCACCTCACGGCTTCCACAAAGGTGAGATCCGCATTGAGCCCGGCGACTCCCTGCACGAGGACGACCGATTCGTCTTTGCGATCGAGCGAACCGACCCGCATCCGGTGCTGTTTCTGCATCCCGCCGGCCAGGATCTGCGACGAGTTGTACTACCGCTCAGCGCTCGAATCGGTGCCCGAGGCGGGCTTCGCTCTCGAACCTCTGGCGATTGAGCAGGCCGGAAATCAGTCCCTTTCCAAGTACGCGTTCGTGGTCCTCTACGATGTCGGATCGATGCCCCCCGGCCTCGAAAACAGCTTGCGTACTTATGTTGCGAGCGGCGGCTCGCTGTTGATCGCGCTGGGCGTGCATTCGGCCGCGCTGACACGCGTCCCTGTGTCGAACGAGACCATCCAGGGATCCAGCTACGCCTCGCTCAGCGGCTCGCGCTTTGAAACTGTCGCGGCGGCGGACGCCGAACATCCCGCGCTGCGCCGGGCCAACAAGCTGGACGGCGTGAAGTTCTACCAGGTGATTAAGGTCGAGCCCGGACAGTCGCACGTGATAGCGAGGCTGACCAATCAAGCCCCGCTGCTGCTCGAGAAGCAGGTCGGCGAGGGCCGCGTGATCGTATTCACGTCCACCTTCGACAAAATTGGTAATGACCTTCCGCTGCACGCGTCCTTTGTTCCGTTCGTCGAGGAGACCGCGCGCTATCTCGGCGGGCAACAGGATCGTTCCACCAACGTCGCCGTGGATTCCTACATCGAGCTGCGCTCGGCAAAAGATCGCGGGGCCGCTATTGACGTAACCGAGCCGGACGGCACGCATCCTTTGTCGCTCAAGGACGCCAGCACTACGCAAACGTTCCAAGTGGTGCGCGAAGGCTTTTACGAAATTCATCGCGCCAACGGCCGCCAGGAGTTGGTCGCGGTCCACGCCGATCGCCGGGAGTCCGACTTGACGCCCGTTCCGCAGGACACGCTCGACCTGTGGCGCAATACCGGCCGCGGTCCCGACACGCCTTCCGATGACGGCTCGGCCGCGCAGAACCAGGCGCGTCCCTGGAGCCTGTGGCGCTACGCTTTGCTACTGGTCCTAATAACGGCCATAATTGAATCAGTATTGGCGAGTAGATATCTTTCGGTGGAGAAGGAGGTCGCGTCGTGAACGCTCTCGATCAACTGAATGGTTACCTTCAGCGGCTGGAGAAACGCCTGCGCTTCCTGGCGGTCTCGAAAGGTACCTCGCTGGTCACCGTCTCGGCCCTGGTGATCACCGTCTTCCTGGTGTGGATCATCAACCGATATGCGTTCTCGCCGGCCAGCCTGCTGTGGGCTCGCATTCTCCTGTTTCTCTCCATTGCCGTGGCCATCGCCTTTGGTCTGGTGATCCCGCTGTTGAACTTGAATCGCCGCAATGCCGCGCGCAGCGCCGAAAAGAAATTCCCTGAGTTTCAGGAGCGCTTGCTGACGTTGGCCGAGAAGCCCAACGCCCCCAATACAAAGGATGATCCGTTTCTTGAATTGCTCGCTGCCGACACCATGCGCGTGGCCCAAACCAGCCAGCCAGAGCGTCTGGCCTCCACTGGGCCAATGATCGGTTTTTTCACCTCAGCGGGTCTCGCGGTTGCCGTTCTGCTGTGGCTGATTCTCGCGGGCCCCGGATACCTCGGCTACGGTACTTCGTTGCTGTGGGCCGGCGCGCCGAAAGCCGGCAACCGCGCCTTTTACGACATCGCGGTAACTCCGGGCGATCGCGCTGTACGCCGCAAAGCCGACCAATTGGTGACCGCACAGCTACTGGGATTCCAGTCCCCCAAGGTCCGGCTCTACGCGCAATATCGTGGCACTTCGAAATGGGAGCAAGTGGACATGCAGCCGTCGCCCGGCGCATCCACCTACGAATTCCTGTTCAGCAGCCTTTCGGATAACGTCGAGTATTACGTCGAAGCCGGCGCGGTTGAGTCGAAACACTACAATCTGCGCGTCGTCGATCTTCCCAGCGTCAAGAAAATTCGCGTCACTTATCATTACCCCGCGTGGAGCGGAATGAAGGATTCGGTCGAAGATCCCGGCGGCGATTTGCGAGCGGTGGAAGGTACCGAAGCCGATGTGGCCATCCTCACCGATCGTCCGCTGAACAAGGGCGTGCTGGTGTTGGGCGACGATCGCCAAATCGAATTGAAACCCCTGAACGTCAAGCCTGTTGACGTGAAACCAGGGGAAGGCAATTGGACCACTGCCCACGTCACTCTGGACAAGGATGGCCTGTATCACATCGCAGCCATCGACCGCGGCGAGAACGTCCGCCTCAGCGAGGATTTCTTCATCGAAGCGCGCAAGGATTCCCCGCCGACCGTGAAGATCGACCGGCCGGGCCGCGACGCGAAGGTTAATCCCGTCGAAGAAGTCACCATCACCGTCAATGCCGAAGACGATTTCGCGCTGACCGACGTCAGCCTGCATTACTCCGTCAACGGCGGCGCCGAAAAAACCGTGTCGCTGCTCTCGCAAAAGGGCGCCAAGACATCCGACGGCAAATACGTTCTCGCGCTGGAGGACTATAAACTGGCGCCGGGCGATCTCGTCAGCGTATACGCTTCGGCGAAAGACGCGCGCAACACCACCAAGACCGACATCTACTTTATTCAGGCCGAGCCGTTCGAACGCAACTACTCGCAGGCTCAATCCGGCGGCGGGGGCGGAGCGGGCGGCGGCGAAAACGATCAACAGATCTCGCAACGGCAGAAAGATATGATTGCCGCCACTTGGAACGAATACAAGAACGGCTCCAAGGATCCGTCCGTCGCATCCGACGACGCCAAATTCCTGGCCGAACAGGAAGGCAAACTCGCCGCACAAGCCAAATCGCTCGCCGATCGCATGAAGGCGCGCGAGCTGTCTGATGCCAATCCGCAGTTCCAGAGCTTCACCAAGGAAATGGAGGAGGCGTCCAAGAACATGATCGACTCCGCCGAGAAGATCAAAGGCCAAAAATGGACTGACGCCATGCCGCTCGAGCAAAAGGCGCTGCAGGCCGCACAGCGCGCCGAAGCTACCTTCCGGGATATTCAAGTCGCGTTCGGGACGCAAGGCGGAGGCGGCGGGGCGGGCGGCGCGGGTCGCGATTTAGAAAACCTGGCCGACCTGGAGCTCGACCGTGAAAAGAACCAATATGAAACCGGACAGCAGTCGGCTTCCGATAGCCGTTCGCAGGAGATCGACAAGGCGCTGCAAAAGCTGGCCGAGCTAGCGCGCCGGCAACAGGAGTTGGCCGCCAAGAAGGATCAGCAGCAGCCTTTCCGCCAGCGCTGGGAGCAGGAGATGCTGCGGCGCGAAGCCGAGCAACTGCAAAAACAGATGGAACAGCTCCAGCGCGGTGATTCGTCGCAGCAACAAAGCTCGAATCAACCGGGCCAGAAGGGGCAACAAGGTCAGCAAGGTCAGCAGGTCAGTCCGGACAACAATCCAGCCAGTCCGGGCAACAATCTGGACAATCCGGGAGCGCTGGCCGCGTTGGCTCGGTCGCCTCGCCGCAATTGCAGCAGGCCCTCGATCGATTGAAAAAGGCCACCGAGGACATGCAGAATGCTGAACAGCAGCAGAACAGCAGTCCCGAACAAACCGCCGCGGGACAGCGCCGGGCAGCCGACCGGTTGCAGGAAGCCCGCGACCTCCTGAACGGGATGCAGCATCAGAATGCGTCGCAGCAGCTCGACTCTCTGGCGCAACAGGCCAATCAGCTCGCGCAACAACAGGGCGATTTCCAAAATCGCTTGCGTCAGATGGTGGGGGGTGCCGCCAACGAGAACCCGCGCTTCGGAGCGCAATCGTTACAGAATCAGCAGCAGGCCGAACGCCTGGCCGGTGAAAAGGGCGAAATGGCCGACAAGCTCAAGAAGCTGGAGCAAGGCATGTCGGAGACCGCTCGCAGCCTGGCCGGCGCGCAGAATCCGGTCGGCACCAAGCTTCGGGATGCGCTGGGTGAAGCGCAGCAAAACGAGCTCGAGATGCACATGCGGCAGAGCGCCCAGTGGATCCGGCAAGGCTATGGTTCAACGGCCTGGGTGCGCGAGAACAGCGTCACGCTTGGGTTGAATAATCTGCGCGATCAATTACAGCAGGCCCAGGCGGCGCTGCAGCAATCCGGTAAGCCGGGAGAGGGCCCGGGCGGCGATAACGGCGATCTTGAAAAAGCTTTGGCGCGCGTCCAGGCCATGCGCGACCGAATGCAGCAGCTTGCGCAAAACCAGGGCAAGGGTCAATCCGGCCAGGGTCAATCCGGCCAAGCCCGGCAATCGAATGCGCTGCAACGCGGCAATCAAAATGGAAATGGACAACAGCCCGGCAAGCAACCGGGCCAGTCACAACAGGGCCAGAACGGGCAGCAGGGACAGGGGCAGCCAGGGCAGGGGCAACAGGGACAGGGCCAAGAGGGGCAAGGACAACAAGGCGGGCAGTCTGGCCAGAATGCGTCCGGCTACGCGCCCTATGGAGGCAGCGGCCCGGTGAATCCCGGGAGTGGAAGTACGGCCGATGGCCCTCCGCCAATCGAACAGGCCTATCGCGAATCTTTGCGCGACCTGAACCAGCTTCGCGATTTCGTGCGCGCCAATCCGGACGTCGCAGGCGACTATTCGAACTTGTCGCGTGCGCTGAACCCGCAGTTCGCCACCAATGATAGTGAGCTATCGCAACGCTTGAACCACGAAGTGCTGCCGGAGATCGAGCGGCTGGAGCTGGAGCTTCGCCGCAAGTTGGAGGATAAGAACTCCGACCAGGTCCGCAGCGCGGGCTCGGAGACCATAGCGCCGGGTTATTCCCAAGCCGTCGCCGATTATTTCCGGAAGCTCAGCAAGTCAAAATAGCGTCGAATACATCCTTTCCTAATCCACGTCCCTATAGTGGGTGCTGGCTGCGTTTTAGACGTGATTGCATGGGGAGCTGATCAGAACAACAGCCTCGGCACACGCGATGCTATTTTCACACTTTGACGATAGTTCGGATCCCGCTCACCAAGAAGATTTCGCTGTCGGTGGTCTGATCGGCGGTGAAAAGCAGTGGGCTGATTTTCATGTTCCTTGGGCTGTCGCAACGGTGAATCTTACGGAACCGTTCCGTTCAACGGATTGTGAGTGTAACCATGGTCAGTTCAAGACTTGGAGCAAACCGGATTGCAATGCTCTGATGGGCAGATTAGTATCCATAGTGCTTGAAAGGCAACTCCACGGCTATGCCTCAGTTGTTCCGATAGCGGACTACAACGCTGTGTTTCCAGGCTGCGGTGAATATGATCCTTATTACCTAGCTGTTCGCCACACCATTATTAACCTGGCGAATTTGGGTCTCAAAGTAAGAGGCTACGACATCCTTGGGGGCATGGAATGTTGGTTTGAAGAGAGCAACGCCACGTCAGGTTCCACTCTGAAGATCTATAAGGATTTAAAAACATGGGAAGGAGGAAGGGGGCTCAAGGGCGTTCACTTCGGGGACAAAACAATCCGACCATTGCAGGCTGCCGATCTTGTCGCTCGGGAAGCGTTTAAGTACTTCAAGAATCGAGGAACGATCAAAGCGCGGATCCCCGTTGATCGCATGCGCGATGTCCTCAACTTTTGCGTTTGGGGCCGGGACGCATTGGAATACCTGCGCGACTATGGCGGACCCGAGGATGTGGAGTTACTTACGTCTTGGGAGAGATGGGGAGGGCTTGGCAGGCCAGAGCCACCACAACTTTTGTCGCTCTGGAAAGACTTTTAGGGTTCGGTCGACGCCTAAGTTTCCTAGAGTCGTGTGCGGATTCAATCAATCGGTCGTGGTGATTTGCGACCCGACTGCTTGTGAAACCACTTCCAGACCCGTCGTCACCGTGATGTCGGCGGAGCTGATGGTCACATTGGGCGTCACCACCACCGTAAGCTGGGTCGGACTATTCACGGTGATCTGGTTTACCTGCACATCGCTGGTCCCAAATCCTACCGTGGTCGCACCCGCAGCGAAGTTCGTATTGATGCCTTGGATGTTCACCGTGACGCTGCCGCCCGCAGGAATTACGCTCGGGCTCACTACCAGACTCGGGTTGGCGCTCAAGGCGAAATTTACGTCGTCAGGGTAGGTATATGTGGGAGCGGTTGGATTCAAGAACAGCGAACTCTGGCCGTCGGCATTGAACACCGCAACTGATGCCGTATAGCCCGCCGGTGCCAGCGGTGGCGTAACGATCAACAAATTACTCTTCTGCGATTGGATCACCGCGGGCATGCCATCAAACAAGACTTGCGTCTCTGGCGTATATTGCTGGCCGGCGATCGCTACGGCCGGATTTCCGTTCCCGTCCACAGCCGGAGCAAGCGCGCTGATGATCGGCGAAGGCGCCTGAACCACCGTGAACGCCGACGGAAGGATATACAGATTGCCGGGCGTACTGAACAACATATGCTTCGGCCCCGGCACCGCCAGGTTCACCATTACATTCACCGCAACGTAGGGGTTCGGAGGCGCATAGGGCCGCAGATTGCTGATTTGCGCCGCGCTTCCGATCAATCCGATGCTCAGGCCGGGGGTCAGCGAGTAGGTGGATTGGGATGCGGTGTAAGGCTGCAACAATCCAGATCCAGTGGCCGCGACCGTAGTGGTCTCCGAAGGCATGAGAGGTGCGCCGATCACGTACGTGTCCTGAATATAGCCGTAGGTGCGCACCGACGAAACGCCCGGTGCAGCTGGAGGGAGCCACGTTAAAGTTGATGCCCTTCTGTGTCTTCCCGGCAACTACCTTAATCACCTCAGCCCCCGATTGGCCCCCCGAGTAGAACTGGGTTACGAAACCGGTGTTCGGAGCCAGAAACACACCGTTCGAATTGTGCGGATAGAAGATATTATCCGGGCTGCCTTCGCCTTCCACCGGCGGCGGCAGCGGATGCACATATACGTAGTATTCAAGACCTTCGCCCTTCGAACCGGTAGGAACTCCGTTGAGCTGATAGGTGCCGTCCGGGTTGGTGAGCGTGGCGATGGCTTGGCTGGTGGATGAAATAGCGACCACCGACGCCAGGTTCACTCCGCTACCGTTTAGCGTCACTCGGCCGGAGATGGTGCCTACCGTCGACAAGTAGTTTCCGGCGGGATAGAGCAGGGAAATGCCCGCTATATCGTCGATGCCGAGCGGGCTGGCCTTGGTAGCGGCGCTCGTATTATAGGTGGACATCACGCTCGACGCGAGCGTATGCTGCAACCCCATAGTGTGGCCGAACTCGTGAACCACCGTCACGAAAAATTCCTCGCTGTAGCTCGGTCCGTTGAAGACCGCGTTCAGATTCGTCGGCAACTCCATCAATGAAAGATACACAGGGATGAAGGTTCCGTTGGGCCCGGGCGCCAGGTTCCCAAAGGTTTGCGGCGCGCTCACCGCCAAAAGGCCGGGTGGAATATCGTCCGAAAATTCGATCTGAACTCCGGGGGCCGATTCAGTGGTTCCCGGGTTGTACAAGCCCCCAAAGGCCAGCCGTATGCTGGACGTGCTGACGTTGTTCCAGACGTTGGCGGCGGCGGTAATCTGGCTGATGATGGCCTGGAACGAATCGCCCTGGTACATCGAGGCCGGGCCGGCTCCAGAAACAAAGAAAGGCACCGTATTGTTGGTCAGCGTGGTCAGATCGAACCGGGCGACGATGGGCGTGTAGGGTGAGGACGAGCTGTTGAAGTATGTGTAGTAGTAATACGCGGAACCGGTGTTGGCGAGCAAGAAGCACCCTGCCATCAAGACCGCGAAACGCTTCTTCATTGTCCGGACCCTCCCGCGAGCGCGGCTTGTATTCGGCTGCTCATCTGCGCCAGGGTCATCCGGATGTTGATATCGGTGATGACCTGGCCGGAAGCATTGAGCATGGTCTCGGTCGTAGCGCCGCGCGAGACAATCAGCTGGCCGGCGGAATTGCTGCTCACATTGAACAAACCTTGCGACAGCCCGATCACCTGCGTCAGCCCAGTTTTACTGGTCCACAGAAACAAAAGATAGTCCTGACCGGCTGTCAGCATCGGCGCCCCAGCAAAGTATTGCTCGACTCCGTTTACTGCGCCACCCGGTACAGCCACATCCCAAGTCCGGGCGGCCGAGCCCTTGTAGGTGCTTTTTACCTGCACTTGATAGTGCGTGTAAATCATTGCGCCACGAAATGCCGCTGCTGTCGGCTGCACCGTTCCATGGACAATCGCCGTCGACTTCTGGATCATGTCGTCCAGGCTGAGCTTAAGGAGCGTGGCGCCCGGCAATGGAGCCAGGCACGCGGCAATGGCAGCCAAAAGAATCAATTTGCGCATGCTGTCATCCAGGAGACTGCATCTGGCTCACCAATTCAGGTGATTAAAAACAAAGAAGATCATGATCGGATTCGGCTTCCTTGTGTATCCCTTCGACACACCTTACGACACAAAAGGCTGCCGATAGTTAGCCCGGCGTCATGGCCACCTATTTGCCGCCGCGAACTACCAACAGGGGCATCTTCAACTTGTGACGGACTGCATTAATTGTAGTCCCGAACACTATGTCTTTCAAGCCTCTATGACCGTGCGCGCCCATCACCACCAGATCGGGCTGCAACTCTTCGGCATACCGCACGATCTCCTTCTTCGGTACGCGACCGTGGCGGACCACCATTTCGACGCGCAACTTGCTGGTTCTCCAATTCACGAACGATCCGATGCAAGTATTGATCGCCGGCCTCCACCTCCGCCGTGGAGGCGAGCGGGCCGTACACCAGGCTGGTGACGCCTTCTTCCACGTGCAGCAGATACAGCTTGGCATGGTGCTGCTTGGCAATCGCGGCGGCGTGGGCGATGGCATCACGATCGCGGCCGGTGTGATCGAGCGGAACCAGGATCTTGCGGTAAACGGGGCTCGGCAGGTCCTCGGCGACCGCCTCGGGAAGCTCGATGGGCGAACGGCCGAGGTGCCGGATCCAGCCGGGAAGCACAGGCTCAAAGGTCACCCAGAGGAGTAGGAGACCCACGCCGGTAAGGACTGGAATCATGGCGAGTTCCAGGCGCCCGCGCCAGCTGCCAGCGTCGTTGAGCCAGTCCCGCGTCGAGAGTATGGCGAGCCACACGTTCAGAGCCAGAATGAACGCTGCTGCGAGCCACCCCAGGGCTTTGAGCCAGAGCCGATTGGCGAATGCACCCATGCGCTGTTTGTCATTGGTGAAATGGATGAGCGGAATCACTGCAAATGGCAATTGCATACTTAGAATAACCTGGCTTAAAAGCAACAACTTGAATGTCCCAGTTTCACCTGCTGCATAAACCACGAGCGCGGCTGGAATGATAGCCAGGGTACGGGTCATCAACCTTCGCAGCCATGGTTGTACGCGGATGTTCAGAAAGCCTTCCATTACAATTTGACCGGCCATAGTACCAGTCAGCGTTGAGGATTGACCTGAACAAAGTAAGGCTATTCCGAACAAAACACTAGCGAAGGTTGTTCCAAGCAACGGCGATAGTAACTGGCTGGCCTGTTGGATTTCAGTTACGACAATACCGCGGCGGAAGAACACCAATGCCGCTAAGACAAGAATTGCCGCATTGACAAACAGCGCACCGTTCAGCGCGATAGTAGAGTCGATCAGATTGAAGCGGCAAGCAGTACGCTTTTCAGCTTCCGTTTTCCCGATGCGGCGCGTTTGCACAAGCGCCGAGTGCAGATAAAGATTGTGAGGCATCACGGTCGCCCCCAGGATGCTGACTGCGATGTAGAGGGTTCGAGCCGAGATATGCGGCACCACTCCCCGCGCCAGATCGCCCAGAACCGGCGAGCCAGCCCACAGGATTTCGATTGCGAAACAGGCGGCAATCATGGCGATCAGCGACAGTACAAATCCTTCGATCACCCGAATCCCGAGGCGCGTAAACCACAGCAATAGAAGCGTGTCGGCGGCCGTCAACAAAACGCCTGTAAGCAGCGGAATGTGGAACAACAAGTTCAAAGCGATGGCCGCGCCCAGAACCTCCGCCAAATCGCAGGCCGCGATCGCGATTTCGCACAGGAACCACAACGCGTAAGAGATGGGGCGGGGATAAGTTTCGCGGCAGGCTTGCGCCAGATCGCGCTGGGCCACAATCCCCAGCCGTGCGCTCAAAGTCTGCAGGAGGATGGCCAACAGGTTCGACAGCACCAGCACCCACAGGAGCTGATATCCGAAGCGCGCGCCGCCTTCGAGGTCGGTGGCCCAGTTGCCGGGATCCATATAGCCCACGCTGACCAGGTAGGCCGGCCCGGCGAAAGCGAACATGCGGCGCCAAAGAGACGGATGGGTGGTGGGAACGCTCGAATGGACTTCGGGCAGGGAATTATTGACTGTAGTTGACGCCCACAAATTAACTATAGTTTACTCGACCTGCCCGGGCGATACAAGAGGTGCGGCTAACAGTCCGCTTACTCACGTGCGCGGCTCAGTAGCCGCGCTATCTTATAAAGTAAAGGATCATAAAAGTAAAGGATCGATGTCCGAGTTCCTGCGCGATCTCCGCTTTGGCGCTCGCTTGTTGGCGAAGAGCCCCGTGTTTACCGCCACTGCCGCGCTTCTGCTCGCGGTCGGCATCAGCGCGAATACGCTGATTTTCAGCATGGTCGACGCCCTGCTGCTCCGGCCGCTGCCGGTTTCCCACCCCGAGAATCTGGTTCGATTGGTGGAGGTTCATCCGACCGAATTCGTGACCTGGGACCATCCCTATGAGTTCTGCGATCGCGCCTCTTCCGGGGACGCGGACTTCTCCGAGGTGATCTGCCAGGGCGAAGCCGACGTCGCCTTCAATGAGGGGACTTCCACTGAACGAATCCGGGTCCATCTGGTCTCGCCGAATTTCTTCTCGTCGCTCGGCGTGCATCCCTACCTTGGCCGCGTGCTCAGCGCAGAAGATGAACACACGCGCGCCCAGATCGCCGTGCTCGGCTACGACTTTTGGCGAAGAAGATTTCGCGGCGATGCTTCCGTGGTCGGACGGAAAATCATCTTGGGCGGACATGCCTTCGCGATCGTCGGAGTCTCACCTGAATCGTTCAACGGCCTGGCTGTGGACACTAGTCCCGATCTTCGCGTTCCCGCCTCCGTGGATCGGCTTCTGGTGAAGCCAGACCCCAGCCTGGGCTCCGCCGAAACACCGCTATTCGCGCAAATCTTCGGGCGATTGCGCAGCGGCGTACCTTTCGAACGAGCGAATGCCGAGGTCGATCCGTTGCTCTACGACATATTGTTTCCGCGCGAGAAACGGACAGGGAAGACCTCCCTCGAGTCCCATCTTCGATTGGAATCGATCGTCAACGGCGTTTCCACTCTTCGCGTGCAATTCTCCCGTGGCCTGGAAGTGTTGATGGCCGGCGTTGGGCTCTTGCTACTGATGGCCTGCGCCAATGTTGCCGGTCTGCTGCTGGCGCGCTCCGCTGCCCGCACGCCTGAGATGGGCGTTCGTCTGGCCTTGGGAGCGAGCCCGGGAAGAATCGTCCGGCAGCTCCTCACCGAAGGCTTACTGCTCTCTCTGCTCGGAGGCACTGCCGGCATCTTGCTTACGATCGCATGCCTGCCCTTGCTTAATCGTGGTTTGCCTCCGATTCGAGATCGGGGTGCGGTGCTACAGCCGCTCGCCATGCACATTGCGATCGACCTCCGCGTACTGGGATTCGCCCTCGTCATCACCGTTCTGACCGCCATACTATTTGCCATATCGCCAGCACTACGCTGCGCTCGCGCCGATGTCGCAAGCACGTTAAAAAGCGGCCGCAGCACCACTCGACGTCTCGCGACAGGCAACTTGATTGTGATCGCGCAGGTGGCCATCTGCACGCTGATTCTGATGGGCGCCGCGTTGCTGATCGAGACGCTGGAGCGAATGCGGTCCATGAATCCGGGCTTCGATCGCGATCGTGTTGTGACGTTTACGATCGACCCGGGCATCAATGGTTACTCGCCACAGAAGGCTCGTGCCTTCAGCAAAACTCTGTTGGAAAAGGCAGGGGAGCTGCCGGGACTTAGTTCCGCGAGCATTGCCTCGCGTGCGCTCATGCGCGGTACGGGCATGAAGGCCACGATTGGCGTAGCGGGCTCGAGGATCACCAGCGCCGATTTCCTGAACTGCAGCCTGAACGATGTCACGCCAGGATATTTCGAGACCATGGGCATGCACTTACTTTCCGGCCGCGCTTTCAACTGGTTCGATAGGAATTCAGCGACGCCGCCGCATAAGGTGATGGTCAATCAGGCGTTCGCCAGGCGTTTTTTCCCGGGCAGGAATCCGCTTGGGGAACGCTTCGGCTCTCGCGGTCCCGCCGGTATCGCCGCCGCCGATAGCGAAATCATCGGCGTCGTCAGCGATGCCAAGTATCGCTCGCTTCGAGAACCCATTCCACCGACGGTCTACAATCCAGCGGTCGATGGCTTCGATTCGGCTTTCATTCTGCATCTTCGAACGCCTGAACGTCCGGAAGCGATGATCGCGCCAGTTCGCGAAATCCTTCATTCGCTCGATCCCGAAATGCCGATCATCGAAGTGCGCACACTGCGCGAAGAGGTGGAAGCGACGCTCTGGCAGGAGCGCCTTCTGGCGTCGCTTTCCACGATCTTCGGCGTCATCGCCGCGCTGCTCGCGAGCATCGGTCTCTACGGCGCCCTCGATTATGCCGTGAAATCGCGCACCCGCGAGATTGGAGTACGGATGGCAGTGGGGGCCGAGCCGGCGCGCATCGTCGGCCTGTTTTCGCGCGAAGCGTTTCTGCTCACCGCGAGCGGCATCGCGCTCGGCCTGTGCGCTTACGCCGCTGCAACCGTGGTCTTCACTTTGTGGATCAGCCGGGTCTTGTATGACCTTCGCCCCTGGGAGCCGGTGGCTGTCCTCGCAGTTATGTTTCTGGTCGCACTGATAGCCGCGTTCGCCACCGCTCCGGCGGCGATTCGGGCGGTGCGAATCGATCCGGCATCGGCGTTGCGCGCCGAGTGAGACCGGCCCATTCCAAGCACCGTTGGTGGTTTTCGGCCAGCAGGCCCCTTCAGTCTTAGCGGGTTAAGTTACTGGATTTAAAAAGATTAACGGTTGGCCTGCCGATTGCCACTGTAGACCCGACGGACCTATGAAACGCCTTCGGCATCTTCCATCAGTGCTCCTGCTGGCGTTGCTCATGTTCGTGGCCTTGAGCGCGATAATTCCACTCCAAGCGCAGGATAACGGAAACCCCAACGCCGACGCCAGTGTCGATCCGGACGGTCAATACGAGCCCGGCCGCGCAGTGGCGCGCATTAGTGTCGTGAGTGGCGACGTTTCGGTTCGGCGTGGAGACTCGGGCGACGTCGGAGCCGCCGCGGTGAACGGCCCGCTGATGGCCGACGACCGATTGCTCACGAGTTCGAATGGCCGGGCCGAAATTCAGCTCGATTCCGCGAACATGATTCGGGTCGGCCCCAATGCGGAAGTTCGCTTCACCGGCATGGATGTGAGGAGCTTTCAGGTACAGGTGGCGACTGGCACAGTGACGTTTCGCACGCTACGGCCCAGCCAGGCGCAAGTGGAAGTGGACACGCCTAGCGTCGCGGTTCGTCCGATGCGGCCGGGCGCGTATCGCGTGACGGTGCATGAGGACGGCACTTCCGAAATTACGGTGCGCATCGGCGAGGCGGAAATTGACAGCCAGCGGGGTGGGGAACGCTTGCAGGCGGGTCAAACGATGGATGCTCGCGGTCCGGCCTCCGACGCCGAGTTCCAGGTTGTTCAGCCCATTGCTTACGACGCGTTCGATCGCTGGAATGACGACCGCGACCGGTTTATTCTGAGTTCGCAAAGCTATCGACACGTGAGCCCCGCCATTGATGGCACCGAGGATCTGGATCAGAACGGCCAGTGGGTGAACGATCCCAACTACGGTTCGGTTTGGCAGCCCACCAACGTGGGCCCCGATTGGGCGCCTTATCAAAACGGGCGCTGGGTTTGGGAAGACTACTATGGATGGACCTGGGTCAGCTACGATCCTTGGGGCTGGGCGCCATATCACTATGGCCGTTGGTTTATGGGTGCGGGTGGTTGGGCGTGGTATCCCGGACCGATCCTGGCCACTCCGTTCTGGGCGCCGGCGTATGTCGGCTTCTTTGGATACGGCGGGGGATTTGGAATTGGCGTAGGGTTTGGATTTGGCGGAGTCGGCTGGGTGGCATTGGCGCCGTTCGAGGCGGTCCATCCCTGGTGGGGACGCGGGCTGTACGCCGGATTCCGCGGCGGCGTTTACCCCAACCACACCTCAATCGTCGGCAACGCGAACATCGCCAGCGCGTATAGGAATGCTCGCGTGGCGGGCGGGGCAGTGGGCATGAACACCGCGGCATTCGGACGCGGCGGCCAGATCTCAAGTCTCAATCGATCGCAAATCCAGTCGGCGGGTCTGGTGCATGGTGTTCTGCCGGTGTCACCCGACCGCTCGAGCTTGCGCATGTCGGATCGCGCGGTGAACGGCAGGTTCCCGCAGTCCTCGGCGCAGAACTTCGCCAGCCGCATGCAGACGCCGCGCGTGGAGCACGCGAGCTTTGATCAGCAGCAGCGCGGAATGCAGCAAATGTCGCGGGGAAATTTCAGCTCGCCAGCCGGCCGCACAAGCGGGGGGATCGGCCGGGGCGCTGCGGAATCAGGACACGGATGGTCGCGCTTCGGCGAGCCAATTCACGGAACGTCCGGTGGTGCTTCGTCGCCTTATGGCCGAAACTACAGCGCGCCGGCTCAGAACCGCGACGCTAATGGTGGCGGATACCAGAGGTCTGGAAGCTCGCCAAGTACGTCGCCGTCGCCGTATGCGCGTGGCGGCCAAGCGGTACGGATCAGCCCGTCGATCGTGTCGCCTCGTTCCAATACCGCGCCCCGCAGCACTGGCAATAGCGCCCCCCGGCCCTCTGGCAGCGGCCATACGGGCGGAAGCGGCCACAGTGGAGGGCATCGCTAGCGCGATCGCGGTCACGAATTAATTTCTTCCCTCGGCCCGGACCAGCTCCTCCCAGCGAAATCCGGGCCCTCTTTTTTCCTCAAGATGATTTCCCCAGGGCTGTGTCAGATCGGACGGTCCGTCCTTGCGGTCACGCGATGAGGATATTTTTCATTAGCGCACTTGTTGTTGGAAACTACCGCCGATATCGTTCCTACAAGCGGAGTTATCACGGGAAAGCGCGTGGGCTGGGTTTACGATTCGGGCATGAACCCGTCCCTTCAAAAGTTCGCGATTCCCGGAAGCCGCCGGCCCTCCATTCCGGAGGCCAAGCTTCTGGGCCGATCGAACTCCGCCCAACGAATCACCCTGAGCATCTACGCGAGACAGAATCCACATCCGCCTGACGCTACGGTCCGCTCACTCGACGCATTGAGAACCGATCTGCCCGGCAAGCGGCGATACCTGACTACCGAACAATTTAATTCCGTCTATGGCGCCGATCCGGCGGACTTGGAAAAGATCGCAGCCTGGGCCAAGGCGAATCAACTCGACGTACTCGAAAGCAGCGCATCGAAGCGACGTGTGCAGGTGCAGGGAAGCATTCAAAATATCGAGCGGGCTTTTTCCGTGGAGCTCAACGAATACCAACATCCGCAAGACGGGCAGTATCGCGGTCGCGAAGGCGAAGTTCACGTCCCCGCGGAGTTGTTCGGAATCATCGATGGGGTATTCGGTTTAGATACACGCCGGGTGGGCCGTCCGCGGAGACGGCGTAACACTCAGCGGCGGGTCTCGCTGGATTCGCTTGAAACGCGTCGCAGGCCAGCGATCCGTTCCCCGGCTCATTCTTTCCGCCTCAAGTGGCTCAACTGTACAGCTACCCCGCTAACCTGGACGGGTCCAAACAGAACGTCGCGATATTTGCATTCAACGGCGCAGGCAAGCCCGGATCCTCGCGGCGGCTACAGCCTGGCGGCGCTGACGACTTATTTCGAGCAGGTGCTGGGCGGAAAAACGCCCGTCATTGCGAACGTCGTAGTGCAAGGCCCCGGCAACGATCCCGGGCCTGATTCGGACGTCTCCGACCAGCAAGGCGATTCCACCGGCGAAGTGATGCTGGACATGTGCGTGGTTGGATCGGTGGCTCCGGGCGCTCACATTTTTATGTATTTCACCGAATTCACGAGCCAAGGCTGGCTGGATGCCTTGCACCAGGCGATCACCGACGACAACGCGATTTCCGTCATCTCCATCAGCTATGGCAATCCGGAGGATGATCCGCAAGGCGCGTGGACGAAGATGGGCGTGCGCGTGGTCAACCAGGCATTCCAGGCAGCCGTCGCGAAGGGCATCACGATTTGCGTCGCGTCCGGCGACGATGGATCCGGCGATGGAGTGAGCCAAGGCGTTCACGTCGATTTTCCCGCCTCGAGTCCGTTTGTCCTGGGTGTGGGTGGGACAACGCTCGTGGCCGCCAGCGGCGCGCCTCCCACCATCGCCGAAGAGACGGTGTGGAATGAGGTGATGCAAGACGAGGGCGCGGGCGGCGGCGGTATCAGCTCCATTTTTACTAAGCCGTCGTATCAAAACTCGTTCAAAGTTCCACCTTCGGCCAACCCTCCGCATCGCATCGGACGCGGCGTGCCGGATGTTGCCGCAGTGGCCGATCCAGTGACGGGCGTGGTGGTCATGCATGTGGATGGACAGCAGCTGGAACCAATCGGCGGCACCAGCGCGTCGACGCCGCTGTGGGCCGCTCTCGTCGCCCGCCTCAATCAGGGACTGGGCGCCAACTGCGGATTCCTGAATCCGCTGCTGTACACGAAATGCGCGAACGGTGTGTTGCGCGACATCACTGTCGGAAACAACGGCGCGTACTCGGCGGGCCCTGGCTGGGATCCGTGCACCGGCCTGGGCAGTCCCGACGGCCAACGGCTGCTGCACGCGCTGGCCGGAACGAAATCCTAGTCTGCTAGACTCGGTTCGTGTGGCGCGCCGTAGCGCCGGAATTCGCAAAGGAGCGATATGTCGATTCAAGAAGAAGCTGGTCTCATACTGAAACTGTACGAATTGCGCCGGGAAGAAACCTTGCGCAAGGCTCGCGACTGGTATTTTCGCGAGTTCAATCCGCAAACGATGGCGGAGTTCAGCGCCGCGATTTTTGGCGAGCATAGCGGACATGTCCGCATGGTGGTCACCTATTGGGACATGGCGGCGGCCCTGGTAAACCGCGGAGCCATTAGTCTGGAGCTGTTCACCGACTCCAATGGCGAGCACATCGGCGTGTTCGCAAAGATCGAGCCGCTGATCGGAGAAATTCGGAAAGCATTTGGACCGCAATTCGCCATGAACCTGGAAAAATTGATCGATGCTACTCCGGATGGCCGGAAACGCACGGCCGGAACCCGCGAACAGATGAAGGCAATTCGTGCCCAGCTGGCCGGGCAGAGCGCACAGGCCGCGAACAATTAGGCCCATGGCGGGGCGGCCAATGCCTCCGGCGGCCATGAGGAGGAGCGGGGCGTTACGTTAATCGCGACGTGAGCATCCAACCAGCGTGAGCAGCGTCCTCCGCCATCTCGTCGCTTGGCTGCTAAGCCTGGGGATGTTTGGGCCGCTGATCTTCGGCATCGCCGACTCTTCGTTCTTGTTTCTGCCTTTCGGGAACGATCTCCTGGTTGTGATCCTCACTGTCCGCGATCACGCGCACCTGCCGTACTATGTGTTGACCGCGGCCCTTGGGTCGACACTCGGGGTGTTGTTGCTAGATGCCGTCTGCCGCAAGGGCGGTGAAGAAGGCTTGAAGCGAATGATGAAGCCCAGGCGCCTGGATTACTTCGAGCGGCGCATGAGCAAGCAAGCCGGCATTGCCATAGGACTGGCCTGCCTCGCGCCGCCGCCGTTTCCATTCACCCTGGTCATCGCGAGCGCCAGCGCGTTTGCTTATCCGCGCCCGCGGCTGCTTGGCCTGGTATTCGTCTCGCGCGCTATTCGATTCGTCATTATCGGCTGGCTGGCCATCCGGTTCGGCCGCGACATCCTGAGAATCGCAAGGGCCCCCGAAACCACTTGGATCATGGTGGGATTCATTGTCCTCTGCATCATTGGAAGCGCATTCCAGGTAATGCAATGGATGCGTCGAAGCCGCAGGCTGGCATAGCTTTTCCGTTAAACTGGGAGTATGAAAGTTTCTAATCGTTCACTGGTGCTCGCGGCGGCCTTCACCGGTCTGGTAGGTGGCACTGCGGCTCGTGCGAGCGCGGCCAGTTCCGGGACATCCGCTATCAGCGCAATTGCCGGCCAGGCGGCTGATAACCCAGTCGAAAAACATGCTTGTAAGGGCCTCAATTCCTGCAAGGGCAAGGGCGGTTGCAAGTCGAGCGACAACGGCTGCAAGGGCAAGAACTCCTGCAAGGGCAAAGGCGGCTGCGCTACCGACGGGAAGTAATTCACACGGTCTGGGGCGCCACCCATGCCAGCCAATCGCTTCAACGGACAAACCGATCTGCGGGTCGGGATCGGGCTCCGCGTTCCGCATTACCAGCACATTTTGGAACGCAAGCCGGTGGTCGACTGGTTTGAGATAATTTCAGAAAACTATATGCTCGACGGCGGGCGTCCGCTCGCGATTCTCGATCGGATTCTCGAGCAATATCGCGTGGTCCAGCATGGCGTGTCCATGTATTTCGGCTCGGCCGAGCCGCTCAATCGCGAACATCTGCGACGCCTGAAGGCGCTTGTAAAGCGAACCAAAACACCCTGGCTGACCGATCATCTTTGCTGGGGTAGCGTCGACGGCCGCTACACGCACGACTTACTCCCGATGCCTTACACCTTCGAGGCGGCCGAGATCACCGCGCGAAAAGTACGGGAGGCGCGCGATTTCCTGGAGGTCCCCATTGCGGTGGAAAACGTCAGCAGCTATGCCGAATTTCACGTCTCGGAAATGACCGAGTGGGAATTCTTGAACGAGGTGGTGGATCGCGCCGATTGCGGCATTCTCCTGGACGTGAACAACATCTACGTCTCGTCGCAGAATCATGGCTTCGATCCGTATGACTATGTGAACAGTGTGCCCGCCGAACGCGTCGCGCAGATGCACATCGCGGGGCATTCCAAATTCGAGAAGTACATTCTAGATACGCACGATCATCCCGTGCTCGATGCAGTCTGGAAATTGTACGAGCATGCCATCCGCCGCATTGGCCCAACCGCTACGCTGCTGGAATGGGACGATCGCATTCCTTCGTTCGATGAGGTGCATGCCGAGGCGCGCAAGGCGGAGCAATTCATCGACATTCCGGCGGTTGTGTCTCAATGACGGATTTGCTGGAATTTCAGCGGCGCGTTGCTGATGCTGTGATGAGTCCGCTGAATGCGTCCATCGGTGCGGAGGCCAAGCAGCTCGTCAAACCCAACGACCGGCTCACTTCCACCGAACGACTGAACATTTATCATCGCCAATACTGGTATCGTATTCTCGATTCGTTCAGCGAAGACTTTCCCGGCCTTTGCTCCATCCTCGGCGAGCGTGCGTTCGAGCGGTTATCGCGCGCGTATCTCAACGAATGTCCCTCGCAATCGTTTACGATGCGGAATCTCGGCTCAAGGCTGGAGACCTGGCTGGCGGAACATCCCCTGTTCGCGGGCAAACATCTCGCGCTGGCGCTCGATATGATTCGCCTGGAATGGGCCCACATCGAGGCGTTCGATAACGCGGAGCAAAAACCGCTGGGGCCTGAAGACCTGTTGGAGCTGGGTCCGGAACTTCGTCTGTCTCTTCAGCCCTACCTCAGGCTGCTGGCGCTCCGATATCCCGTCGACGAATTGCGTGTGCAATTGAACGAGCACCTAAATCAGCACAGTGAAGCGAGCAACGCCGTCAGCCGGCCGGCGCGCCGCCATATCGTTCGCCGGTTTGCGCGCGTCAAAGAAACGCAGATTTTCCTGGCTGTCCATCGCGTGGATTTTTCGGTTTATTACCGGAGATTAGACGCTGACGAATTCCGTCTTCTTGAAGCCCTTGGACAGAACCAGTCAATAAGTCCGGCGCTGGATTCCGCGCTCGCCGGCACAGAGCTTGATCCGGCCGAGCTGCAACAAAAGATCCAAACCTGGTTCGCCAATTGGGCTCAATTGGGCTGGCTTTCGGCCCAGCCGCGATGATGCAGGGCAGCTTTCTCCGGTTCGTTCAGCCAGACTTGCATACCTTCTGGATTCAGCTTCACTTCCACAAGCGTCACCTCTCCCGTTTCGACGGTTGTGACCAGTAGTCTGTAGTCCTCGCGATCCTCTTGCATATAGACGATCACCGTCTCCGCTCGAGATCGGACCTGTACAAATGGCTTCCATCTGCCGCTCACGGATTTGCGAACTGCATCCGCGACGCCGCTGGCGGCATGTTCATCCAGATCCAGATTGTCGAACACAGCCAGATCAAGATGTTTTACGCCGGCAGGATGCGCGACAGATGTAGCGAAGTTCACCAGGCCGAAGAAAGGAATATGCACCGGGCGCGCGTGCAACTGGTCCGAGATGGCGCGAACGATATCGTCAAAGCCGCGCTCGGCGCCTTGAACAACCGCGCAGGAAAGCATCCAACAAGCCGCCACAATGAGTGCCGTCTTCATGTTATTCGTCCTTCCCGCTCTTGCCGTTCTTATGCTGCGAATCTGGCCCGATCTTAGGAATTCCGAAGTGTCCGCCAAGCTCACTCAACTGATCCGGGTCGATGGAACCCTCGATGCTTACGATGGTCAGCTCCTTGGGTTCCGTTGAAAGAATCGCGAGCCCTCCGATCTTGCCGTTTTCCGTTTTCACGTACACCTCGGAGTTTTCGCCGGCTTTCTGGCTGCGCACGCCCACGATGCGCGACCAGGCGGGATTGTGAAGCTGCGCGCGGAACGGCTCAACATCTGAATCCTGATATTCGCCGGCCTTGTCAAACTCGAAGCTCTTGACATAGATGCCTTTCAGACCGCTGATCAGCTTCTTGACCTTGGCATCGTCGGCGTCCTTGTCGGAGAGGAACCGGCTGGCCAACTGAAGCAGGTTCGCGTCCAGCGTGACGTCCACTACTTCGGTGGCCTTTGCCGCCAGGCGATCCAGATTGGGCGGCAATTTCAGCTCTTGCGCTCCCAGCGGCGCCAGCGCCATGCACCCGAGCGTAAATAAAACGACAAGCGCGATCTTGATGGACATCAGTTTTTCTCCTTCACTCCTGCTCCGTCGATGTTCGTACCGACTTCTGAATTTTCGACAACTGCGTGACAGTGATCTTCAGAGCCAGTTGCAGCCGCGCCTTGGCAGCCTCGCCAGCCGCGCGCTCATGTACTTCGTGGTCATACCGCAGCCAGAATCCGCCGGCGATCAGGATCACAGCCGTCATCTCGGCGGCCCAGCGCCAAAAAACCCTTCGCCCGGATTGCCGTGCCCGGGCAGCCGCGAGCACCTTCGCTTCGAACCATGCCGGCTGTTCTTTCCGGGCCAGCGCGCTCGTTAATTGCCGTTCAAGATCTTCCATCAGCGAATATCTCCCATGCTCCGATCGATCTTTTCGCGCAGCATCTCGAGCGAGCGCTGCAAATGACTCTTCACCGTCCGCACCGGCATTTCCAGCACTTTTGCAATTTCTTCCGGCATCAGTTCTTCCTGATAGCGCAACACCATCACCATGCGCGGCTTTTCGGGCAGCGTCGCGATCAACTGCCGCAGCCGGCGGTTGAGCAGCGGGTCGCCGTGCTCCTCCGGGATCGAAGGCTCCGCGACATCCGCCAGCGAAACGGTGAATTGCGATCCGCGCTTTCGTGCATAGTCAATACAACGATGGCTGGTAACCTTTCTCAGCCAGAACATCACGTGTTTCGGGCTCTCCAGGCCATCCAACTTGCCGTACAGCTGCAAGAACACATCCTGCGCGACTTCCTCGGCGGCTCCGGCATCTCGCAAAAAATGAAAGGCCAGGCTGAAAACCATCGATTGATTCGCGCGCAGCAGCTCCGCGAATGTCATTTCCGGCGCGGCCTCTGCTTTAGCTTCCGTAGCTGAGCCAGCCGTCGCCATTGCTTCTAATGAGGAGTACGATGAGCCAGGGCCGGCGGGACGCAAAAGTTCGTCGTCCGGCATGCTTCAGCGCTTCTGAGATCGCCGCTTGCCCGTGATGGCCGCATCAAATCGTGCCGCGATCGCCTCGAATCCAGGTAATGGGCCATCCCATCGCAGTTGCTCCACATCTTCGAAAAGCCTGATTTCGGTCCGAAGCGTGGCAAGTGTTCGGAAGAGCAGCGCTTGGTCGCGCTCGCGAGAGAGAGTAGAGGCGAGGGCGCTCGCGTTCGTCGCGTTCACGTGCCACTCGCCCCAATCGTCCGGTATGGACTCGATATGACCAAACTTGGCGAGAACCGCGGCCGTCGACTTCGCGCCCCACCCTGCCAAGCCCGGGTAACCGTCGGCAGCGTCGCCGACCAGCGCCAGGTAATCGGGAATCGACGCCGGTGAAACCCCGAACTTTTGGATCACGCCGGCTTCGTCGATTGTGACGCGGGTGCGACGATTCAGTTGGACGATCCGCGTACCGCGCACGCATTGGGCAAGGTCTTTGTCCGGCGTGCAGATGATCACTTGGTCGACTCGTGGATCCCGATCGGCCGCAACCGCCGCAGCACCGAGAGCATCGTCCGCCTCAAACTCGATCATCGGCCAGACCACCACGCCGGCAGCCATCAGAGTCTGTTCCAGCAACGGAAACTGGGCCAGCAAATCGCGTTCGACACCCGCGCTGGTTTTGTATCCTGGCCACAGTCCGTTGCGGAACGACTCAATCACGTGATCGGTGGCGACCGCGATATGCGTGGCGCCGCCGCTGATCATGCCGAGGACCGATGCAAGGACGCCTCGGATCGCGCCCACTTCGCGGCCGTCGGAATCGCGCGCGGACGGCACCGCGTAGTAATGACGGAACAGTTCGTATGTGCCGTCGACCAGATAGACGTTCACCGACCTTCAGACTAGCGCACGTACGCCTGAAGACCCTGCAGCTCCGACTCTTGCACCTTCGGGGGCATAGCCGCCCCACAGGGCTTGCCGTCAGGCGAGTGAAGGGGACTCCGCGCGCTAAATGGCCTTCTTGAAAAAGTGGGCGACCTTGTGGCCGCCTTCCTCGCTATAGTAAACGGTCACTTTCACGGACTTTTCAGTGCCCTCCGCGATGCCCTTTCCGGCATCCTTAGCGGCGCTGCCAGTCAGACGAAAGGTCTCTTCGGTCCCATCGGCGGTTTTCACGGCGAGCGTTTTGGCGCCGCGATCGATGTGAGTTACGGTGACGTCGGTGGCCTTGAGGCCATCCTTGCCGATGCGGTCAAACTCCTCGCCCGTTTCCTCGCCCCCTTTGGCCGTATAATGCACCGCGACCTCGCTGCCCTTTTTCAAGCCATGGAACGCGTCCGTAGAGCCCTTGGCGGTGTCTTCCGCTCCATGGACCGTGGTCCGCTTCACGAAGTGGTAAGTATGTTCGGTTCCGTCAGCTGTTTTGACTGCGACTGTCTTGGCGCCGTCGTCCACCTTTGTGACCACGCCCGTCACGATGCCATGTTGCTCATCGACCGCGAGCGCCGACCAGCACAAGCCCAACAGCATGAAAATCACAGAGAACGGTTTGAGGATAGCCATCCGCCAATTATCCAAGGTTCGCGGGGCCGCGTCAACGCCGGCCGGTGCTCATCGCACGTAGGCCGGTAGGCCCTGCAACTCCGACTCTTGCACCTTCATCCAGCCGCCCTCGAACGCCTCCACCACGCTGCCTTCCAGGAACCAGCTCTTGGGCGCATGGCCGCCCCACAGGGCTTGCCGGCGAGGATCGTGCAGTTGCCAGCGGATGGGCTCGAAATCCGGATCGACGCTCAGATAGTCGGAAGTGTAGAGCTCGATGCGGTGTCCATCGGGATCGCGCAAATAGAGGAAATATGCGTTGGTGATGCCGTGGCGGCCGGGGCCGCGCTCGATGCGATCGGTTTCAAATGCGCCAGCGAGAATATCGCACAACTGCGAAATGCGCGCGCCATCTGGTAGCCAGTAGGCGAAATGATGCAGGCGCGGACCGGCTCCGTTGGTGGTGGCGAGATCGTGCGCATGACCTTTGCGCTGCATCCAGGTGGCCCAGATGCGGCCCTGGTCGTCCTCGGTCAGTTCGGTCAAACGAAAATCCAAATGCCGCTGATACCACTCCGAAAGCTGCTTCACCTGGGGCGACAAGACATTAATATGATCAATACGCTGGATGCCTGGACCGCGATGCAGATCGAAGCGCTGTAGCAGCCAGGGATGCTTCACCGATTCGTAGTAGAACGCGATAGGAAATCCGAACGGATCTTGCACGCGCAGGACGCGCGGACGGTCGATGTCGCTCTCCCAACGATGCGGCAGCCCCTCGGCTTGAGCGATCGCGGCGATCTCATCCAAGGCGGCTTCCGATCCGGCTTTATATGCCAATCGCCTGACGCCCGGTTCTGGGCCGAGTTCCAGCTTTAAGCTCCACTCGCGATCTTCAACGCCGCGAAGATACAGCGCGCGCTCAGTCTCGTGCACAACGTTAAAGCCCAGAAGATCGACGTAGAAGTGCCGCGATGCGGCCAAATCGGCCACGGATAATACGACGTGGCCAATGCGAATCACGCGCGGAAAAGCAAAGGACATGTGTTAACCTTTTCCAAATTTGGGTATGGCATGCGATCCCAGCGGAACGGCGATGTTCTTTAGCTCCGTGTAGAACTCAAACGAATATTCGCCGCCCTCCCTATGCGTGCCGCTGAACTTGATGCCGCCGAATGGCGTCGGAAGATGGCGCACGTTGTGGCTGTTGATCCAGGTCATGCCGGCCTCGAGCGCCAGCGCCATGCGGTGCGCGCGGGCGACGTCCGACGTCCATAGATAAGAAGCGAGCCCGTACTTCACGTCGTTGGCTTTGGCTAGCGCGTCGGCTTCGTCCTTGAATGGAATCGCGGTCAAGACCGGGCCGAAGATTTCTTCCTGCGCGATGCGCATGTGATTCCCGCCGGTGAACAGGGCGGGGGAGACGTAGTTGCCTTCCGATCCCACGCGCTCGCCGCCCACAAGGAGCTTCGCGCCTTCCTTTTTGCCGATTTCGATGTAGCCGAGGACGCGGTCGCGATGTTCGGGATGGATCAGCGGACCCACTTCGGTGTCGGGATCGAGCGGACTGCCGACCTTCACCTTCGATGCACGCGCCGCCAGCGCCCGAGTGAATTCGTCGAAGATCGATTCTTCGATCAGCGCTCGCGAATTCGCGGTGCAGCGCTCGCCATTGAAACTATAAATCTGGAAGACCGTGGCGTCGAGGGCGCGGTCGAGATCGGCATCGGCGAAAATCACGGCGGGCGATTTGCCGCCCAGCTCGAGTGAAAGACGCTTCAACTGGTCCGCCGCGGCTTTCATCACGATGGAGCCGGTGGTGGTTTCGCCGGTAAGCGTGATCAGCGGGACCAGCGGATGAGCCACCAGAGGCGCGCCTGCTTCCTCGCCGAAGCCCTGCACGACGTTGAAGACACCGGGCGGCAGGTCCGCTTCTTCGAAAATCTGCGCGAGCTTCCAGGCCGTGAGTGGCGACCATTCGGCCGGTTTCAAGATCACGGTGTTGCCGGTAGCCAGCGCTGGCGCGATGCGCCAGGTGGACAGCATCATGGGCGCGTTCCACGGCGTGATGATGCCGCACGGGCCCACGGGTACGCGCACACTATAATTCAGCCATTCATGATCCACCGGGTAGGTTCGACCGTCCATGGCCTTCTCGGCATATTCAGCATAGAAGCCAAAGTTTTCCGCGGTGCGTGCGATTTGCGCGCGGACGATTTTGAGCGCCTGGCCGGCATCCAGGCATTCAATGACGGCGAGCTCGTCGCCATGTTTTTCGATCAGGCTGGCGATCTTGAGCAGGTACTTCTTGCGGTCCTTTGCCTTTCCGTGGCCCCATTTCTGAAACGCCGCGTGAGCTGCTTTGGCCGCGCGATCGATATCTTCGGCATGCCCGCGCCACGCGCGCGAGAGCACCCGATTGGTGGAAGGATCAAGCGTGTCGAAGGTTTCGCCGCGCGCACCCTCGCGCCATTCGTTATTGATGTAGTGGCAGACAGTGGTCGTGGCGAGTTTGGCTCGAATCTGGTCGATTAATTCCGGGCTGATGCCCGCTGCGGGAGACGCGGTGGTCATTACGTTACCAGTATATTCCGCGGAGTATGATTGATCTGTGAACGCACGAGATCTCTGTCGATGGATTTGCGGACTCGCCCTGGCGGCCACGGTCCTGGCGGCGGCCGACCCTGGCTCCTGCGCCGGCTCGCGCGATCTGCGCCTGGTCAACGGAAAAATCGTCAGTATGGATGCGCGAAACTCCACCCTGCGCTCGGTCACCATCCAGAACGGGCGCTTTGATTTTTCCGGAGCGAAGCCGAGCCCGTGTACCAAGACCATCGATCTGCATGGGCGCACGGCCGTGCCCGGACTGATCGATAATCACAACCACATCGTGCTGCTCGGTTTGCGCCCCGGCTACGACACGCGGCTCGAGACGGCTGCCTCCATAAAAGATGTGCAGGCGATGATCGCAGCGCGCGCGAAGTCGGTGCCGGCGGGGAAGTTCATCACCGCGATGGGTGGATGGAACCCGGCGCAGTTGGCCGAGAAACGGCTGCCCACGCTTGAAGAGCTCGACGCCGCGGCGGCCGATCATCCCGTGCTGGTCTTCGTGGCCTTCACGGGGCCGGCGGCAACCAACAGCGTGGGGAAAGCCTTTTTCGCAGGGAAGGGAATCGAGGTGAGCGCGACCGGCGCCATCGCCGCGAACGCTCCTTCGGTTGCGGCCCTGAACGCTCTGCGCTCCATTCAAACGTTCGAAGACAAGCAGCGTGGGACCATGGATGCCCTCGCTTATTCGGCCAGCGTCGGCGTCACTACCAACGTCGACATGGGCGCCTTCGTGATTCCCGGGCTGCCCGACATCGAAGATTCGTTCGTCTTTGATGGACTCGCGAGCGCCGATCCATTCCACATGTACGACGCGTTTCTGGCGTTGCACCGGGAGAAGAAGATGACGGCGAGGTTGCGCGTGTTCTTTCTCAGCATGGACACCGAGGCCAAGGTTCCGCTGCTGAGCGAGCGCTTGCGTAATAATTTCGGGGGACTCGGTGACGACATGCTGCGGATCTCGGGCATCGGCGAATTCGCCACGGTTTGGCCGTTATTTGGAAAAGTGACTCCGCCTCCCAACTACGAAGCGGCGTTGCAGCTCGTCGCCAAGCAGGGCTGGCCCTTTCAGCAGCACAGCCTGTCGCTTGCCGAAGATCAACTTACTGCCAGCACGTTTGAAAAAGTGAACGCGGTAACGCCCATCGCGAACCTGCGCTGGTCGGTCGCGCACGTGCCCAAGATCGATCAGGAAACCGTGAATCGCTTCAAGGCTCTGGGGGCTGGCATCGCGGTGCATCCTTTTGAATATCTGGCGGGCGCGCCCGGCGCGGGTCCGCCCTTGCGCATGATCGTGGACAGCGGAATCCAGGTTGGGGCGGGATCGGATGCAGCGCAGATTTCGACACTGGATCCGTGGCTCATGATTTACTACATGGTGACGGGCAAGAACGCCGCCGGTCTGCTAATCAATCCGGGGCAGCAGCTCACCCGCATCGAAGCGCTGCGGCTCTATACCGCGAACAACGGCTGGTTCCTTCGCGAAGAGGACCAGCTCGGATCCATGGAGCCGGGCAAACTCGGCGATGTGGTTGTGCTCAGTGACGATTTTCTCGACCCGGTCAAAGTGCCGGATGAGCAAATCAAACGAATCAAATCGGTGCTCACCGTGGTAGACGGAAGAGTTGTCCACAATACTCTCCCGTAGGGTGCCTCCTTCTGGCCCTAAAGTTGCTTGTAAGGGGCAGGAGCGTGCACTTAAATGAAGATAAAGATGGTTCTATTGACCGCGTTAGCAGCATTGTTAGCAAGCGGCGCGGAAAAAAGTGCCGCTTCCCCGGAACAGGTCACCTATGCGGCTGACGATGTTAAAATTCTCGGCGTGCTGAATTATGGGCAGCGGAGCGAACCGGTGGAGTACTCCCATACCCCCGAGTACCGGGCGTTCTTGTTCGCTGGCCAAGCTAACGATGAAGTCGAAATGACGGTAAGTGGGCAGAATACTTTTATAGCTCTCGCGGATCAAAGTCTAAAGGTGGTTGCCACCGGCACGGGCCATCTGGCGGTTTCCTTGCCCGATCACGGGCCAGACGCTGAAATGTATTACATCGTCTTCAAGGACCGGATGAACCGTCCGGCGCGCATGTCGGTTCAAGTCAAGAAAACCGGCGGAGCCGCAGTTCCAGCCGACGCTACGCGCTGACCGCCTGTGGCGTGGTTTCCTCGCTGAAGATCTTGTTGCGCAAAATAGCAAATCGTGGGTCCTGGCGCAAAGTGTCCAATTTCGGATCGACGTCCATCATGAATAGGACCGGCGACATTTCGCGGTAGGCCCGTTCGAGTTCCTGGAATGCCTGATCGCGATCGCCCAGCGCGTCCAATATCAGCGCCATGTAGTAAGCGTCTATATACTGCGTTTTGCGAGTTTGGTTTAACTCGGTCAGTATCTTCTGGGCCTCTTTCCGGTGTCCGTGCCGGGCCAGGCATTTGGCTTCGAACGCCCGTACCCAACTCAGATCGGGCGACATGATGCTTGCCAGGCGGTACTGCTCCAGTGCTTCGTTCACGTTGCCGGCGTATTCCAGCGCTTCGCCGTAAAAGATCCGGCCCATATAAAGGTACGGATGCAGCTCCAGCGCTTTCTTGCCGCAGGCGACGGCGGCTTCGTATTCGCGACGGAAGAAGCGGACCAAAACCTCATTGGCGGGAACGGTGGGCCACAGCGAATGGGTGTTCCGCGCCCCCAGCAAAATGTTCAAAGCGTCGTCTAGACGGTTCTGCGTAGCGTAGAGCATCGTCAGGCGGACGTAGACCTCCGGCGACTCCGGGCTTTCCCGCTGCGCTTGCAATAATTCCGCCTCAGCCTCCTCGAGCTTATGCTCGAAGAGATGCAAGCCATGCGCCCGATCGGCGCGGCGCTCCGGAGTGAGACCGCAGAGTTCCACCGCACGCTTATGAGCCTGCAGAAACCCGCTATACATCTCGCGCGGCATGCGCATTCCATAGGTGCCGAGCAACAGGTAGCACAGCGAGATGCCTTCGAAGGCCCGGAAATCGGAGGCGTTCTCGATAGCCGCTTGCTGAAAACAATCCAGAGCTTTCTCGAAGCCCTCACGCGTGCGCACGGCTCCAGAAGTGCCAGCCCTGTTTCACTAAATCGTCCGAATGCGGAACCTCCAGGCGATATCCGAGCTTGGGCCGGTACGAGATCCAGCAAAAAAACTCCCCCAAGGTCTTCTTGACCTCGCCAATGGTGACCGCCACCGTGTGCTTGGAAACAAGGTTGCCATCCCAAGCTTGATTGATCATTTGCGCATAGCCGACATACCGGCCGCGGTTGTGGATTAGCGCCTTGAGCGCTAAAAATGCCTGGGGGCGAAGTTCGAGCTCCTGGCCATCTCTCAACAACCTTTTGGTCGTGATGTCGAGCCGAAACGGCCCGAACGTAATCTGTTCCATGCAGCCCCTTCCCGTTACATCCCCAAATCACCAATTGAGGCCCTGTACTTCTGATTAGCGGGATCATATCACAGAATCCCCTCCGCCGTGAACACATTCTTGGTGCGCAATTGTCGGGGAGGGCAGGGTTAGTACCAGTCCAATCGGTCGAGAGGATCGAAAACATTAGCATCAAACGATGTTCTAGACCAAAGTCCGTCCTTGCCATAAGTTTCGCTTCCTCTCGCAGCCCGGCTTCACTTTGGTGGAGAATAGAACCTGCAATGAAAAATTCGCTCTCCTGCGCCTTTATTCTCGGGCTGGCCGCAATGTCGGCCTTCGCGCAGAGCACCGCACCCACGGGCGCCATCTCCGGCACGCTTTTCGATTCGATCGGCGACCCCATCGCCAACAACGAGGTGCTGGCCGAGAACCCGGAGTCCCACGCCGTATTCAGGGCCAGAACTTCCGCCACAGGGAAATACACGCTAGCGGACCTGCCGCCTGGAAAGTATTACGTCGCGGCCTCGGCGCCCGGGCTCGCGCCGTTCGTGATGAGGGGTGTCGTTGTCAAAGAGTCGCTGACCCTGAAGTTCGACATCCACTTGGGCGACACCACGCAACTCAATACGCTCGGTGAAGATCGCTTGCGGATAACCGCCGACACACAAAGACACGCTCCGCCCTCCGGTCCCACGCCCCGCACTTACGACGGCAAGCCTGATCTCTCAGGCGTCTGGTGGCAGCCCCGCACGGTGGACCCGGGCAAGCCCGAGTTCCTTCCAGCAGCAATTGCGATCCAAAGACAGCGCCTGGAGGCCAACTCCAAGGACAGCCCGCAGGCGCGCTGCCTGCCATCTGCCGCGCTGCGCAACGGCCCGCTGTGGGAGTTCGTCCAGAGCAAGGATTTTCTGGTTTACATTTCCGATGACGAAAGCCCCGGTTTCCATCAGATTTATCTCGACGGCCGCGGCCATCCCGCCGATCCCAACCCGGCATGGTACGGGCATTCCATCGGACGCTGGGACGGCGACACGCTAGTCGTGGATCGCGTCGGTTTCGACAACCGAGTCTGGCTCGACGTGGAATCTCATCCGCATTCGGACCAACTGCACATCATCGAGCGCTACCATCGCCCCGACCTCGGCCATCTCGAAATCGAAATCACGGTTGACGACCCTGGCGTCCTCGCCAAGCCTTGGACCCAGAAACGCGTCGCCGACTTGGCGCACGAAGAGATCTTCGAGTTCATCTGTACAGGAGAACAACCGTGACGTCGAGCACCTGGTAGGCGAGTGAAAGTCGGCGACTCAGGTAACCCATTCCACTCCGCTCCCAGTCAAAATTTGACGCTGTTTTGACTCTCGGAAGGTCAATTCTGGAATACAATCCGAACTAATGGATTCGGTGGGGTTGCATGCAAGTGTGGGTACCGTCCCGATTCCCAGTAAAAACAATGTCACCCCGTACCGCAAGGCGCGCGTGGCAGTAACGCACTCAACGTAGAGGATTTACAAAGGAGAAGGGGACTATGAGATCCAAGACGCTGCTTCGTTTGCGGCTCGCTTTTGTAGCGATTTTGACCCTGTTGTTTGCGATTTGCGTGCCGTCCTTGATGGCCCAATCGGCCGGAACCTCGGCCTTGGCCGGCACAATTACAGACCCCTCGGGCGCGGCCATTCCGAACGTCACCGTCACCATCACCAATAACGGCACCGGCCAAAGCCGCACCACGACTACCGGATCGGATGGCAGCTACAGGTTCAACTTGCTGCAGCCCGGAGACTATAAAGTGGCGTTCGCGGCCAGCGGGTTCAAGACCGCCGAGGTCGCCTCGCGTGACGTTGAACGTTACCGAGACGCCGGAATTGGACCGAACGCTCGAGGTGGGCGCGCAGAGCGGAACAGGTTACCGTGGAAGCCGCGGCCGAAACACTGCAGACGCAGAGCTCCACGCTGGGAACCACGGTCACTTCGCAGCAGGTAACCGGACTTCCGCTCAGCAACCGCAACTACACGCAGCTCCTGACCATGGCGGCCGGCGCGAATGCTGGTGTGAACAATGCCACCACGATCGGCAAGGGCACCCAGGACATCTCCGTGAATGGCGCCGATCCCGGCAAGAACAATTACCAGATGGACGGCGTCTCCATCGTCAACACCGCCAATACGGGTTCGGCGAAGGACTGCGGCATTTACACCGGCATCGGAATTCCCAATCCCGATGCGATTCAGGAATTCAAAATTCAGACCTCCACCTACGACGCCAGCTATGGCGGCGCATCCGGGCGGCAACGTGAACGTGGTGACAAGGTCTGGCACCAATCAGTTCCACGGCAGCGTTTGGGAGTTCTTCCGCAACACCGATCTGAACGCCAATAGCTTCTTTGACAATCTCGACGGCGGCGGCGTGAAGCAAGTTCTGAATCAGAACCAGGTGGGTGGCTCGGTGGGCGGACCAATCAAGAAGGACAAGATCTTCTTCTTCGTCGACTATCAGGAAACCCGCCAGAAGAACGGCGTCTCAGCCGGCGGTTCCAGCAGCGTCTTTTTGTTCCCGCTGCCGGAGGATCGCACGGCGGCGAACGTCGGCGCGGCTCTGTGCCCGGCCAATCATCCGGGGAACCCTGCCTACAATACGTTCGTGTACCCCATCATCCCCAGCGTTCAGATGGCCTGCGATGGATCCAACATCAGCCCGCTGTCCCTGGCGTTGATGAATGTGAAGCTTCCCAATGGGCAGCTATTACATTCCGGGCAATCCACCGGGCAGTACGGGCCAGTTACGTATTCCTCGCCCGCCACTTTCACCGAACATCAACTGATCACCAACGGCGACTATATCATCAACAGCAAGAACACTCTCGCGGTGCGGTATTTCTGGACGGCCGATCCCCAATTCCTGCCTCTCAGTGGCACCGACGTGCCCGGAACGCCCGTGACCAGTAAGTACAACAACACCAACGCCGTGATGAAGCTGACCACGCTGCTGACCAACAGCCTGGTGAACGAACTCCACGTCTCCGGGCAGCGCAATGGCGCAGCACTGGTACCGATACCACCGTGCTACGCCCCAGTCCATCGGCCAGGCGACCATTGTGCCGACCATCAACGAGCTGCCCGTCACAGTGATCTTCAATGGGCCCAGCTTGAATGGAACGCTGGCTCCCAGCAACAGCCCCACCGATCAGATGGAATATGGCGACCAGATTTCCTGGTCCCACGGGCAAGCATACCATTCGCGCCGGCTATGAATATCCAACACGCGCAGTGGCCCATCACGTTTGAGGGCCTGGAGCGCGGATTTCTGTTTTACGGAACTTTCGCGGACTGGACGCTCGGTCTGCCAGGCTGTCAAGCCGCCGGTTGCAGCCTAGCCAATCCCGGAAACACCAACGGCGGCGGCGGCAACATCTTGCAATGTTTGTTCTGCGTCCGCAGCGGGCCGAACGGAATCGTTCACAACTATGTGGAGAACAACCAGACCGCGTTCGTTCAAGACGACTGGAAAGTCAACTCGCGCTTGACGTTCAACCTGGGTGTTCGTTGGGAATACGACGGCAGCTACTCGCGACAAGTACGGCAACCTGACCAACTTCTGGCTTGCACAGATTGCAAGCTGTTCCCGTTCCGCCCACCGGACCCACAACTTCCGGTCCCGGCCTGGTGGGATACGTGGTGCCCAACAACTACACGCAGCACTATCCGGCGCCGCCGGCGGGAGTCTTCAGTCGAACAACAGTGACCCCATCCACATCGGGTCCTCCGATGGACAACTTTGCTCCGCGCTTTGGATTTGCGTGGCAGCCCAAGAAAGACGGAAAGCTGGTGATTCGCGGCGGCGTCGGGTCTGTTCTATGATCGCATCGGCGGTGGAACGTTCGTGCACGGGTTGGAACAGGGTTATCCCTACGCCGTGACGCTCGACTATAGCGGTTCGGCTGCGGCTCCCTTTAGCAACGCGAATCCGTACCCCTCCACGCCGTTGGGCACATTTGCTTCTCGCTGGGTGAATTTCGGCGGATGCCAGCCATCGTGTCTGAATGGCGCGCCAAATTCCGCCATCGACTCGCCGTCGCTCGACACGGCTCTTCACACCCCGCTGACCCGCCAGTACAACGTGAACTTCCAGTACGAATTTGCGCGGTCGTGGGTGCTGGAGGTCGGCTATGTGGGATCCAGCTCCATCAACCTGCTGGATCAGTATCACGCCGTCAACGCCCCGTTGCTCGCCAGCCCCTCCAATCCGATCAACGGCATCACCGTGAATACCGTGGCCAATGCGGCACTGCGTGTGCCCTATCTCGGCTATACGCCGCCCGGCGTCGAGAAACCGCCTTCGACGGCATCTCCAACTACAATAGCCTTCAGGTGACCTTGAGAAAGCAATTCATCGCATGGCTTCCTGATGCAGGCATCGTACACCTGGAGCAAGGATCTGAGCGATATCCAGGCAATCTTGACCGGCAGCGGCGCGAACAGCAATCTGCCCACCGCGCTGGGCCAGCAATATGGTCCGGTCGGTTTCAGCCATCCGCAGCGCTTCGTCATCAACTACAGCTACGATCTGCCGTTCGGGAATCACTCCGGCGCCCTCGGCCTTCTGGCCAACGGATGGAACGTGTCCGGCGTCACTACGGTCCAGGATGGTACGCCTTTGACCATTACCAATCAAAACAGCGGCACGGTGTACGATCATGGGAACTTACGACACGGCCCGCGTGCAGATGTGTCCCGGATCCACATACGGTCCAATCGCCACTTCGGGTGGCGTTGGAGTCCCGGTTGGGCGGTATCGCCGGCGGCCCGGGCTATTTCAATACCGCCGCGGTCAATTGCACGGCGCCAGCCGCACCGAATTCCGTGGCGGCGTTTCCGTGCGGACCGCTTCCGACCCTCTTCGGCAATAGCGGCGTGGGCGTAATTCTCGGCCCGGGCAATTCAATTGGGACATCTCCCTGGTGAAGACCACCCACATCACAGAGCGCCAAACGGTGATCTTCCGAGCGGAATTCTTCAACACGTTCAATCATCCTCAGTTTTCGAATCCGGCGGTCGGCAGTGTCTACAGCCGCCACTTTCGGGCAAATCACGACTACTTCCGTGAACCCGCGCTTGATTCAATTCGCTCTGAAGTACATTTTCTAGATTTGCAATTCGGGTTGGCCGTGGTCTTCATAGGCCGCGGCCAACTCATCCTTCAGTCTCTCTCCCTACGTCTTCTCTCCCACAGTTTCTTAGGATTTCCGCATCAAATTTTGCCGCTGTTTTGACTCTATGCAGGGTCAATTCTGGAATACAATCCCTCTTAATGGATTCGGTGGGGCTGCATGCAAGTGTGGGTGAAAACCGTCCGATTCCCAGTAAAAACTATGTCACCCCGTACCGCAAGGCGTGCGTGAGCAATAGCGCACTCAACGTAGAGGATTTACTAAGGAGAACGGGACTATGAGATCCAAGACGCTGCTTCGTTCGCAGCTCGCGTTTGTCGCGGTTTTGACCCTGTTGTTTGCGATTTGCGTGCCGTCCTTGATGGCACAGTCGGCCGGTACATCGGCCCTCAGCGGAACCATCACCGATCCGTCCGGCGCCGCCGTCCCCGGCGTCACCGTCACCATCACCAGCAATGAAACTGCCCAAACCCGTAGCACCACCACTGGACCCGACGGCGTCTATAAGTTCAATTTGCTCCCGCCGGGAAGCTACAAGATTCGTTTGCCGCGAACGGGTTCAAGACCTCCGAGGTCGGTTCGGTGAATCTCGCCGTGACCGAGAGTTCCACGCTCGATCGGGCGTTGGAGGTTGGCGCGCAGTCCGAACAGGTGACGGTAGAGGCATCGGCCGAAACGCTCCAGACCGAGAGTTCCACGCTCGGAACCACGGTCGGAGGCTCCACAGTCACGGCGCTTCCCTTAAGCAATCGCAACTACACCCAGGTCCTGGGCATGTCGGCGGGCGCGAACGCCAATGTCACCAACGCCACCAGCTTCGGAAAGGCCACCACGGATTACAGCACCAATGGCGCCGATCCCGGGCAGAATAACTTCCAGATGGACGGTGTCGCCGTCAATAACATCGCCAACGGCGGCAGTTCCAATGACTGCGGGGATCTACGCTGGAATCCCGATTCCCAATCCGGATGCTATCCAGGAATTCAAAATCCAGACCTCCACCTATGATGCCAGCTACGGGCGCAACCCTGGCGCCAACGTCAACGTGATCACGAAGTCGGGCTCCAATGCATTTCACGGCGGGGTATGGTATTTCTTCCGCAACGAAGATCTGAACGCCAAAGACTTTTTCGAGAATCGCCGATAAGGCGGAAAACAGCAGATCCTCGGCAGAATCAGGTTGGCGGATCGATTGGCGGACCGATCAAGAAGGACAAACTGTTCTTCTATGCAAATTATCAGGAGACCCGCCAGCTCAATGGAGCCGTCAACGGTATTGGTTACGAAGCCGTAATTCTGCCCCCGGTTCCCGGCGGCGATCGTAGCGCGCCCGGATATGCGGCGCCTTGGGCGCGGCGCTGTGCCCAGCCAATCACCCGTCTAATCCGGGCGCCTATGAGACCTACCTTGGAGCTTCTTGCCGGGATTTCCCAACAGTCGCTTGTAACGGATCCAACATCAGTCCCGGTCGCGATGAACATCCTCAACATCAAGCTTCCCGAACGGTCAATACTACATTCCGACCACCACCTCGGGGAATATTCCTGCCAAGCACGATCACCGATCCCGCCACTTACGAGGAACACCAGTTGATCCTGAATGGCGATTAGGTGATCAACAGCAAGAACACGCTGGCCATGCGGTATTTGTATACCAATAATCCGCAGACCCTGCCGCTGGCCGGCGGTCTTCCCGGCGCTCCGGCCGAGGCTCTCTACTCCAATACGGACGCTGTATTGAAACTCACCACGCTGATAAGCCCCACCCTAATGAACGAACTACGCGGATCGTTCCAGCGCAATTACCAACATGAGACGGACACCACGCCGGCGACGCCGCAGGCGCTAGGAATAACGCCCATAATTCCGCAGGAAACGGAAATGACTCCGTTCATCATCGGAAATACACTCGAGACCATTGGCGGTACCTTGGCGCCGTCCTATAGCCCGACCACGCAGATGCAGGTTGCCGACCAAATCTCCTGGTCGCACGGAAGGCATACTTTCCGCGCCGGCTATGAATATGAGGAGACCCAGTGGAACATTACGTTCGGAGGTTTGCTGCGAGGCCTGATCATTTTTCCGACCTTCGCCGATCTCCTGATTGGTAAGGGCGGATGCGCACCGGGCGATGCGGCGTGTACTCCCGCAAACCCCGGCAACACCACGGGCTACTCCGAACGGTGAGATCGTGGAGTGCCTCTTTTGCACGCGCAGCGGACCTGGCGGTCTTATCCACGGCTACCGGTTGCCCAATCAAAATGCCTTCTTCCAGGATGATTGGAAAGTCAACTCCAAGCTCACGATTAACATCGGCGTTCGTTATGAGTATGACGGCGTCTTCAGCGATAAGTACGGAAACCTGACCAACATCTGGGCGAGTCAACTGCAAAGCATGCCGGTACCTCAAACGCCGCCCAGCAACATCTACAATCCTGGCGCGGCATACCTGGCCGGCAATGTGGTGCCCAACAACTACAGCACGAACACCTGGGGCCCCTGCCGGCTGGCGTCATGCAGTCCACTCGCAGTCTCCCGATCAGCAATGGCCCTCCGAAAGACAACTTCGGACCACGTATTGGTTTCGCCTACCAGGCGGCCCCCAAATTCGTGATTCGCGGCGGATTTGGAATTTTCTATGACCGCATCGCTGGCGATCGTTTCGTGCATTCGGTGGAACAAGGCAACCCTTACGGCGAAACTTTGGACTACGGTGCCGTGAATCCATACACCATAGCGAATCCTTATCCGCCCACGCCGCCCGCCGGCGTATTTGCGGCACGCTGGGCAAACTTACCACCGGCGCTTATTCAGCCCTCAATACGCCCTCACTCGACCAGGCTGTGCATACGCCGCTGGTCCGGCAGTTCAATATCACGTTCCAGTATGAGGTGGCTCCGACTTTGGTGTTAGAGGCTGGGTACGTCGGAGCCAGCGGAATCAATCTGGTGGATACATACCACGACGCCAACGATGCGCAGCTGGCTAGCCCGAGCAATCCGATCAATGGCCAGACACAGAACCTCGCGTCCAACGTTCAGTTGCGCGTTCCGTATCTCGGCTATCAGCCGACGGGCTATCAAATCACCGCCTTCGACGGCATTTACAATTACAACAGCCTGCAGGTAACCCTGCGGAAGCGATTCTCGCATGGGTTGACCATGCAGGCTTCCTACACCTGGAGCAAGGACCTCACCACGCTGTCAGACTCCAACATCAATAACATTTCCGCGGACAGCAACGACCCTCCAACTTGGCGCAGCAGTACGGCCCTGCATATTTCAGCCACCCGAATCGGTTCATCATCAGCTATAGCTACGATCTGCCGTTTGGGCACCACACGGGCGCGCTCGGGTTACTGGCCAATGGATGGAACGTGTCCGGTGTTACGACGGTTCAGGACGGCGTTCCTCTGACCATTGCCGATACCGCCATCGGCTCGGCTTATGGAACGGGCGGCTTCGGAATCATTCGCGCGCAAATGTGTCCGGGTGCTACCTATGGCGACATCGCCTCATCGGGCGGGATCGAGCAACGTCTGGGAGGCGGCAACGGCGGCCCGGGTTACTTCAACGCAAGTGCGTTCTGCCCCGGCATACCCGCTCCCAACTCCCCCGCCGGCCCGAACCAAGTTACGCTCTTCGGGAATTCCGGGCAGGGCATCATTCTTGGACCACCCCAGTTTAATTTCGATATTTCCATACTGAAGAACTTCCGGATGACGGAACGTCAATCCGTGCAGTTCCGGACCGAGTTCTTCAACGCATTCAACCATCCGCAGTTCCTGCCGCCGGGCAATCAGATCTCGGCTCCAGGCGGCCTGCCCGCGGAATTGAACGTGAATGCGCCCGCGAGTTTCGGTCAGATCAATGCGCTTTCGGTGAGCCCTCGCGTGCTCCAGTTTGGGCTGAAGTATATTTTCTAGGCACTCTGGCTAGCTGGTTCCAGTCTGGCCGCGATCAAACAGGTCGCGGTCAGCGCTGGCTTGCCGCCTGATATACTGCTCCATCCTGATATACTGCTCCATCATGAACCGCTGCATTCTGCTCCTGACCGGAAGCGTGCTGCTGCCGGTTGCCTTCCCTCAATCGTCCAAAATCGCTCCGGGTGATTGGCCTAACTACACGCGCGATCTCGCGGGCACCAAGTATTCGCCGCTCGATCAACTTACTCCCGGCAACGTGACCAAGCTACTTCCAGCGTGGACTTTCAGCCCAAAAATCGATCCGACCACTCCGCCCGTGACACCCGCCGCGACACCTGTGGGAACGTCCGCTGCAACGCCCATCGTAGTGGGCGGTGTGATGTACCTGCCTGCGGGCAAGCGCGTAGTGGCGCTGGACGGCGTGTCAGGCCGCGAAATCTGGAGCTACGCATTGCCATCCGGAGTCGCTTCGCAACGCGGCGTGGCGTACTGGCCGGGCGATAAGCAGAATCCGCCGCGGATCCTGTTTACAACCGGCAGCAAACTGGTGGCCTTGAACGCGAACACCGGCAAGCTCGATCCGGGATTCGGCAACGAGGGGCAAGTGGAAATGGTGGTGCCGTACTCCGGCGTCCCAACCATCTACAAGAATATTGCGATGGTGGGCGCCAGTGTCGGTGAAGTGCCGGTCGGAGAGCCGGGCGATTCGCGCGCTTACGATGCACGCACCGGTAAGAAACTCTGGGATTTTCATTCCGTGCCCCGGCCCGGCGAAGTGGGTCACGAGACCTGGCTCGACGACGGCTGGAAGGGGCGCTCCGGCGTCAACGTTTGGGGTTGGTACATGACCGTGGATGAAGAGCGCGGCATGGTCTACATGACGTTCGGCGGACCGGCGGCCAACTACTGGGGCGGCGACCGGCCGGGCGCCAATCTATTCGGCAATTCCGTGGTTGCCGTGGACGCCGTCACCGGCAAGTACAAGTGGCATTTTCAAGTGGTGCATCATGACCTGTGGGATTCCGACCTGCCGCCCGCGCCGAGCCTGATCGACATCGTTAAGGACGGCAAGAAGATTCCGGCGCTCGCGCAGATCGGCAAGACCGGCTGGATGTTTATTCTTGATCGAACCACCGGCAAACCGGTATTCGGCGTAGAAGAGCGGCCGGTTCCCAAAGGCGACGTGCCTGGCGAATGGTATTCCCCCACGCAACCGTTTCCGCTGAAACCGCCGCCGCTTGCGCGAGTGAGTTTCAAACCCGAAGACATGGTCACTGCCGAAGACACCACCCCCGAACATGTCAAGGCCTGCCAGGAAATCTGGGAAAAAAACGGCGGCTTTTACAATTCCGGTCCATTCACGCCCTGGAGTCTACATGAGGATGGCACGCCGCCCAAGAGCGCAATTCAGTTTCCCGGAGGAAGCGGCGGCGCCAACTGGGGCGGCACCGCAGCCGATCCAAGAACGGGCTACGTGTTCGTAAACACGCACGATGGAGCCTTAACCGGATGGCTCGAAAAGAAAAAGCCAGGTGCGAATTACGGCCGCCTTACGGAAGGCTCGAACCAGCCGTACGATCGTGGCAGCGTGGATGGGCCGGGTCCCTATCACGGCTTCAGCGCCACCGTGAAAGACGCCGCTGGAAAGACCATCGGCAATTGGCCGTGCCAGAAACCACCATGGGCGCGCTTGATCGCGGTGAACGCGAACACAGGCGATATCGCGTGGCAATCGCCATTAGGTTTGGTGGAGGGGCTTCCGGAAGGCAAGCAGAACGCCGGATCCAGCGGCAGCGCGGGGCCGTTGGTCACCGGCGGCGGCCTGGTGTTCATCGGCGCGACGAACGATCGCCGCTTCCGCGCATTCGACTCGAAAACCGGCCAGGAGTTGTGGGCCGCCAAGCTCGGCAAAGTCGCGAATGCAAATCCGATGACGTATCAGGGCAAGAACGGGAAGCAGTATGTTGCGATCATGGCGACGGATTCGCTCATGGTTTTTGCTTTGCCTTGACTAATTGCCCTCCACCGGCGGCCCGTACAGCTTGAGGAATGACAACTTGTCCCAATATCCGCGCTGAAAAGCGATTTTACCGTTCTCGATCCGAAAGAACCCGCATCCGCGCAGACCAAGCGGATCGCTCCACTCGAGAATCGCCCATGCGCCATCTTGGAACAGGTTCTCAATGCGGCAAACCATTTCCGCGGCCGCGAACTCGCGCTGGAACATCGCCTGGATAGCTTCGCGTCCTTCCACCGGCTCATTTGCAACCTGATGATTGATGGCGTTTTCCGTGTAGAATTTCGCGATCTGTGGAGCGTCGCCAGCATTGAACGCGTCCACCCAAGCGCGCACGATCTCTTTCGGCTCCATTCGATCAATGTACTAAATCGAGGTGTGTTCTCAGGGCGACAAGCGCCAACGGCCATAAGCAACGAACACTGCGAGAACTCCCACGATCACTGGGAACAAGGCCTGTGCGACACCCATGCTGGTCACCGTGACCACCGTCGCGCCAATCATAATGATGACCAGTCCGATGGCGGCCAAGCGGCGTCAGGCCCGGTCGAATACGCAGAAGCCTGGGCAGGATGAGACCGATCGCGCCGAGCACTTCGCACACGCCGACAAAGCGCAGGAAGAGTGCTGGAAGTTGCGGCGTTTGCTTCGCCAACTGATCGAGCGGAAGCACCAGCTTCACCCCACCGGCGAACAGAAACACCAACGCCAGCAGTCCTTGAAGGATCCACAGCGTGATGTTCAAGTTCGAACCGCCGTTTGTGCGCTCGCCAGGTAAGCCGCGAGCTGGTCCAAAGTTCCGGTGAAGCCAGCCTCCATTGAGTTGCGCCCTGCCAGGAAAGTTTGGCGCTCCTCTTCGGTAGCGTTGGTGGGGATGCCGTCCACCGTCAGCGTCGTTTTGCCATCACGCTCGACCAACGTCATGGTGTGAAGCAATTCGAGCGGCCAGGTCGGGCTCATGGGGTGTCGCAACAGCGTCCCCTCCGCATCGCTAAAAGAAACCACGGTGACCAGCCGCTCCGGCGGAACGATTTCGCGATAGACCCATTTGCCCCACATCTCGTGGCCGTCCGGCGACCGCATCGAGTAGTGAAAGACGCCACCGGGGCGAAGATCCACCTTGCAGGTTAGCATTGTGAAGCCTTTCGGCCCCCACCATTGCATCAACCGCTCAGGCTCGGTAAATGCCTTCCAGACGAGGTCGCGCGGTGCGTCGAAGACACGCGTAAACATGAATTTCTGATCGGCTGGAGGCTTTTGAAGCAATTGCTCCCCGAAGCGCTCCAGAGTCTGTTGCAGCCCTTCCACAGCATGGTGTTCGGCCGCCACCTTGTTACGCAACGTAGCCGATTCGAATAGCAGTCGTGCTGTGACCTTGGTTTTGCCGCCCTGATCGGCGAATGTCACAGTGCTTCGGAATTTCGGATCCGACTCGTGATCGTAAACCAGTCGCTCCGGCTTGACCACCTCACGAAACACAATCTCATTCGGATAGCCCGTGCCATCGGGACCGTGCATTGTGTGGCGCCAAACGCCGCCCGGCCGCACGTCCATTTCGTGAGTGGTAGTGGTGAAGCCTCGCGGCCCCCACCAGTTCGAGATGTGTCGCGGATCGGTCCAGGTCTGGAACACGAGCTCCCGCGGTGCATCAAAGACACGAGTAGCGACGATCTCGCGATCGGACGTCGTGGGGCTCGCGAGCTTTTCGGCGAGACGGTCCAGGCTTTGCGACCAGCCTGGTTCCATTCCGTCGAGCATCCGGCCAGCGTAAGACACCAAGCCGGTCATGCGCGTTTGCAAAGTGAGCTTGGTCTTGCCGCCCAGGTTCTCGAAGGTGACGGTTGTGAGCCCCTCGAGCAAACGATTACCGTCCTTGTCGAGTGCGATATTCGTGAAGGCCAGCCGTTCGGGCGGTAAGATCTCGCGATAAACGGCCTGCATTGTGTGCTCGTTCGAGCCGTCAGGGAAGCGCATCACGATCTTCCAAGCTCCGCCCACGCGGAGATCCACTTCGCATGCGGGCGTTGTGAAACCCTGCGGGCCCCACCATTGCTTGAGGTGTGCCGGATCGGTCCAGGCTTGGAATACGAGCTCGCGCGGCGCATCGAACACGCGCGTAAGCGTGAGTTCGCGCTCCAGTGGATTGGTGGTGGTGCTAGTTTTTGCGTTGCTTGCGGGCATGCTTTTTGTCCTTTGTGCTTGAACTCTGTGCTTTTAGTTTGCGGAGGTAATCGTCCAGGCGATCGAAACTTTGCTCCCAGAATTCGCGGTAGTGCTCGATCCAGTCGGCGACGTCCTTGAGTGGAGCTGCTTCCAGACGACACGGTCGCCATTGGGCTTCGCGTCCGCGAGCAATCAAGTGGGCGCGTTCCAGCACCTTGAGATGTTTGGAAATCGCGGGCATGCTCATCTCGAAGGGCTGAGCCAACTGAGTGACGGAGGCTTCGCCGGTAGCGAGACGGGCCAGGATTGCGCGCCGGGTGGGATCTGCGAGGGCGGCGAACGTCGAGCTGAGTTGATCGGGCGGCATCTGCTTAACCACTCGGTTATATAACCGACGAGTTAAATGTACATCGGGATCTTCCGCCTGTCAAGCCTTTTTTGATACCTTGCAGGCATGTGCAGAAACATCCGGCCGCTGTTCAACTTCGATCCGCCGACTACCGAGGAGGAGATTCGAGCGGCATCGCTCCAGTTTGTGAGAAAGATCAGCGGATTTCACAAGCCGTCCAAGGCTAACGAAGGTGCATTCCTGGGCGCGATTGACGAAGTGGCCGCCGTCTCGGCCCGGTTGCTGCGGTCGCTCGAAACGAACGCACCACCGAAGAATCGGGAAGAGGAAGCGGCGAAGGCCAAGGCCCGGGCGGCGGAGAGATATGGGACGTGAGTTGAGTGAGGAGGTAACATAAGGACATGGAGCTAGCCGAGATCCAGCGCGCCATCGAAACCCTGCCGAAAGATCAGCAGGCAGCGCTCGCAGCCTGGCTCTCCGCGCGAGATCAGGCGGAGTGGGATGCCGAGATCGAACGCGATTTTTCACCTGGCGGCGCAGGCATCGCGCTGTTAGATGAGATGAAGGCGGACGCCCACGCGGGCAAGTCCCGCCCTTTTGAACAAGGTCGGCCGCAGCGGCGGTAGCGCCTTGGAATGGCCTTCCGGTCGTTTGCGTCCGAGCGATTCTGGCAGCTCTACGGCGAACTGCCTGCTGAAGTGCAGCACTTGGCTGACAAGCAATACGAACTATTCCGGAAAGATCCGTTTCATCGGTCGCTCCACTTGAAGCAAGTCGGCGAGGCGTGGACCGTGCGCATCGGGCGATCCCACCGGGCTATAGGCTACCGCGATGGCGATATTTTCCGCTGGGGCTGGATCGGTCCGCACGAAGCATATAACAAGCTTATGCGGAGGATGAAGTGATCCGGGCCTCATGCTCCAAGTGGTTCACGCGCACCCGCGCCAGCGTACACTAATTGCATGAGCACCGCCGCGCAGCCTGATCAGGCGTTGATTCTGAACCGTTCCACCGAAGCGCTGTTCCGGTCGTTTCAATTCAAAGGCCTGACGCTTCCGAACCGCATCGTGATGGCGCCGATGACGCGTTCGCTTTCACCCGAAGGCGTGCCGGGCGCAAAGGTGGCCGCTTACTATCGCCGGCGTGCCGAAGGCGGCGTCGCGCTGATCGTCACCGAAGGTACGTTGGTGGATCATCCGGCGGCGGGGTTCAATCCCAGCGTTCCAAATTTTCACGGTGAGCAGTCCTTGACCGGATGGCGCCGGGTTGCCGAGCAAGTTCACGCGGCCGGCGGCCGGATTTTCCCCCAGCTTTGGCACGTCGGCATGGTCGTTGGGCCGGGCTCAGAACTGAAGCCGGGAGTGGAGCCGATCGGTCCGGCAAACATGACGCAAGCCGATATCGACGCGGTGATCGACGCTTTTGCGAAGGGCGCCGAATCGGCCAAGGAACTGGATTTCGATGGTGTCGAGTTGCACGGCGCGCATGGTTATTTGATCGATCAATTCTTCTGGAGCGCGACCAATGAACGCACCGACAGCTACGGCGGCGATCTGGTATCGCGCACGCGTTTCGCCGCGGAGATCATCAGCGAAGTGCGGCGGCGCGTCGGCCCGGATTTTCCGGTGGTGTTGCGCTATTCGCAATGGAAATTGCAGGACTACGAGGCGAAGATGGCGCGAACGCCCGAGGAATTGGATCGATTCTTGGGACCGTTGGTGGACGCTGGCGTAGACGCGTTCCATTGTTCGACGCGACGCTTTTGGCAGCCGGAGTTTCCCGGCAGCGATCTTGGCATGTCTGATTTGAATCTCGCTGGCTGGACCAAGAAGCTCACTGGCAAGCCGTCCATCACGGTGGGTTCGGTGACGTTGAACGAAGATATGATGACGTCGTTTGCCGCCACTGGTACAGCGGGCGTTGCGGGGATCGACAATTTGCTCGATCGGCTGGACCGGGACGAATTCGATTTGGTGGCGATTGGCCGGTCGCTGATCGTGAATCCGGCGTGGCCTGGGATTATCCGCAAAGGCGCACTAAGCGAGCTGCTGCCCTTCAATCGTTCAGTGCTTGGCGAACTGGTGTAAATGCCGTCAGATCAGTTGACTTGCGCGCACAACAGTTATAAAATTTCGCACGGTAGGTGGAGGTTCTGATATGAAGTCCAAGTTGGAGGTTCTCAGTGTGGCCGTTGGTTTGCTTCTGGCCGCGCTGCCGGCCTTGGCGCACCATTCGTTCGCGGCCGAGTTCGACGTCAGCAAGCCCATCAGTCTCAAGGGCAAGTTTGTGAGGATGGACTGGGTCAATCCGCACTCTCATATCCTGCTTGATGTCACGGACGCGGACGGCAAAGTGACCACTTGGTCTTTCGAAGCTCTCCCCCCGAATGTCTTGTTCCGGCAAGGCTGGCGTAAGGATTCGCTGAAGCCTGGTGAAGAAATCGAGGTGGAAGGTTTTCAAGCCAAGGACGGATCCGCTAATGCCTGGTCGCGCTCGGTGAAGACCGCGGACGGACGCCGCCTGTTCGCCGGGAGGCCGGACGCCTTGCCACCGGGCGCGCCGCCCGCGCCCGAGAAGTAAGAAAGGCGAAATAGGATGTCAGATTCGATAGTGACTGCGGCCGCCGCGCTGATGTTGTTTTGTGCGGCGCCATTGGTGGTCGAGGTACCGGCGCTGGCGCAGCCCGCCTACAAGGCGCCTCGTACCGCCGATGGCACGCCTGATCTGCAGGGCATCTGGCAGGTGAGAAACACCTCGGCTGCGTTTGACCTGGAAGATCACGCAGGCGCACTCGGGATTCCCGCAGGAAGAAGCGTGATCGTGGATCCCCCCGACGGCAAAATTCCGTATAAGTCGGAAGCATTGGCGAAACGGCAGGAGAACTTCAAGAATCGCGAGGCCGCCGACACCTTGAACAAATGCTATATGCCGGGCGTGCCGCGAATCACCTATCTCGATTTTCCATTTCAGATTTTCCAAACGCCAAAGTACACGCTGATCGCTTACGAATACATTCACATCTATCGAACCATCTTTACGGATGCAAGCAAGCATATCGACGGCCTCGATTTTTGGCTGGGCGATCCGCGCGGGCATTGGGATGGCGACACGTTGGTAGTGGATGTGACGGATTTCAACAATCAAACCTGGTTCGATGCCTCAGGTGACTACCACAGCGATAAGCTGCACGTGGTGGAGCGCTACACCCGCACCGGCCCCGACACGCTGCGGTATGAAGCGACCATCGAAGATCCGGAAGTGTTCACCAAGGCCTGGAAAATCAGTCTTCCTTTGTATCGGCACACCGAGCCGAATTTCCGGCTCCTGGAATATGAGTGCCAGGCGTATGCGGATGAAGCGGCCAAGGGGAGCCATTAGGTGAAAGGACCTCGCGCATGAGCAGTCGTTTTTGTGGTTTGTTATTTGCGGGGCTGTTGTCGTTCACCCTGGCGTCGGCACAGCCTCCCGCGGCTCCGCAGGGTGGAACTCCCGGAGGGCCCGGCGGTGGACCTGGAAACGGCGGTGCCCCCGCGATTTTCGGAGGAGGTGGGCGGCACGTTGCCGGCGGACCGGTACAGCATCTCGCCGACGGCCATCCCGATATGCAAGGATTTTGGAACGCGGGGAACAACGGCGGAGCAGTCTTCGAAGTGCAGAATCATCCCACCGGCCGTGCGCCGTTCTTCGGGTCCGGCAAAGGCGCCGTTGTAGATCCCGCCGACGGTTTGATTCCCTATCAGCCATGGGCCGCCGCGAAAGCTAAGGATACTTTTGAAAACCACTTGGCCGAGGAGCCCGAGCTGCACTGCTACGAGTCGGGTGTGCCGAAGCAGTTGTATGTTCAATTCGGATTTCAAATCTTCCAGCCGGCGAACTACGTCGTGCTGACGTGGGAGTTCATGCATGCGGTCCGTATTATTCCTACCGATGGCCGCCCGCACATTCCCGCGAGCATCAAACTGTTCCAGGGTGATTCGGTGGGCCACTGGGAAGGCGACACGCTGGTCGTGGATACCACCAATCTAAACGATCGCACGTGGTACGACACCGTGGGCAACTTCCATAGCGACGTCGAGCACGTAGTGGAGCGCTTCACGCCGGTGGATACGACCACCATTAATTACGAAGCCACAGTGGATGACACCAAGGTGCTGACCAAGCCGTTCAAGATCGCGTTCGAATTGGACAAGAACGCCGATCCGAAGTACGAGCAGATGGAATTTGCCTGCATCGAGGGGAATGAGGACGTCACGCACTACACCAAGGACAAAGGCGGCAAGGCCGATGTCAAGTTGAAGTAGGGCATTCGAATGGCTACCGTCAAACGTGAACCGTGGCCTTGGCCGGATTCGTTGGACGCAATGATTGCCGCGCCGCAATATCACCGTCTGATGCTCGAGAATGAGCGCGTGCGAGTGCTGGATACGCGCATTCCAGTGGGCGAAATTGTGCCGGTGCACACGCATCGCTGGCCCGCCATTTACTACACTATTGCACCCGGCGATTTCATCCGCCGCGACGGAGAAGGCAATGTCCTATTCGATAGTCGCAGCGTGCCGGGGATGTTATCGGCATCGGCCGCGAATTTCATCGAATGCCTTCCGCCGCACTCGGTGGAGAACGTCGGACCGGCCGAGATCCACCTGATCAGCGTCGAGCTAAAGGACCTACTTGCCCTCTAGCCCTTGGGTCAACTCGATGCGGGTACCGACGGGATCGATGATAAAAGCGATCTTGAGTCCGATGGTCGGCACATCGCGATAGGCCATGTCGAAAGTCATTCCATCGGCCGTCAGTTTCTTGCAGAACGCATCCAGATCCTTGATCTCGAACCCGATGTGATCGAGCGTGCGGCCCTTAGTGGGAGTGGGAGCTTCCTTGGCATTCAGGAAGTCCACTTCACCGCCCGGGATCTTGGCGGCAGGCAGGTTGCGCCGGGTCGAGGCTTCAGCGCCGAAAGTCTTTACATACCAGGCCTGCAGAGCGGCCGGATCGGTGGTCATCAGATGGATGTGATGGAAGACCACCGGCGCGCTGATGGAGGGGTCGGCATTGAACTCGACGCGCACGTTGTCGGGGAAGGTAACCATGGTCTGATCCTTCTTGTTGTCGAAAACCGCCGGGATGTTGGCGGCGGCTAGCTTGGTCTCGAGAGCCGCGTAATCCTTCACCAGAAAACCGATGTGATTGGCGGTGGACCCGTTGGAACCCTCGGTGGCATTGGCTTTGGTGACGATGATGAAGATGCCGGGAAGCTTGACGAGATTCAATGGTCCGGCCTTCGACACCGTAGCGCCAAGCACATCCACCCAGACTTTCATCTGGGCGTCCGGATCCGGTACCGTCAGATGAATGTGTCCCATCGAGACCCCAGCGTCATTCGGGGGCGCGAGTTGGGCGAATACCGGGAATCCACCAAACATGGCGGCGGCCGTCGCCGCAAGCAGACAGAGAAAACGCATGGGCGATATCTTATCATGGGTGGTGGCTATGACTAACCTGACTCGAATTTTCTTGTTGTCCTTCCTGGGCCTCGCGGCCGGATGGCTTCCTGCGCATGGGCAATCCAAAGGAAACGCAAAAGCCGGCGGCGAATCCGGCGGCCAGACGCTGGTCGAACGCGGCCGATACATTGTTGAAGACGTCGCGATGTGCGAGCTGTGTCACACACCGCGCGACGAGAATGGCAACGTCCGCAAGGACCGCTGGCTGCAGGGCGGTCCGGCACAGTTGAGACCCTCATACCCTTCACCGACCTGGGCGATTATCGAGCCCAGGATCGGCGGCGGGCCTCCGGGGACTGATGCCGATTTCATCAAGCTTCTGACCACAGGAATCTCACGTACCGGCGCTCCTCCGAACCCTCCGATGCCCCCTTTTCGGATGACACGCGGGGATGCCGAGGCCGTGCTCGCTTACCTGAAATCGCTCCGGCACTAAGTTCGATGTGATTTTTCCGGCGCTGCCGCGAATAATAGGGTAGTGGCGACGGAAGCGCAGCAAGACCGGTTTCAAACCCTGGTGGAGGAGCACAAGAAGATCCTCTACAAGGTTTGCAATTCCTATTGCCGGAACCCGGGCGACCGGGACGATCTGGCGCAAGAGATCATCGTCCAGCTCTGGCGATCGTTTGGCGCCTTCGACGATCGCCTGCGTTTTTCCACCTGGATGTATCGCATCGCTCTGAACGTCGCAATCTCGTACTATCGCCGCGAGAGCGTCAGGTCGCGGCATGTCATCTCAGGGGATGAGTATCTTCTGGAAGTGGCGGATGAAACCGCCAGCCGTTCGGAAGAGGTGCAGGATCTCTATCAGTGGATCGAGAGATTGGACCCGCTGAATAAGGCGTTGGCCCTGCTCTACCTGGATGGGAACAACTACCAGGAGATCGCGGACGTGTTGGGAATCAGCGAGACCAACGCCGCGACAAAAATCAGCCGGCTGAAGCAGACCCTGCGGCAAGAATTGGGAGACAGACAGTATGGAACTCGATGAACTCAAGGAAAAATGGGCCGAGCACGATCGCAAGCTCGATCTGAGCATTCGCCTGAACCGGCAATTGATGCGGGAGACCTACTCCAGGCGAGCCAAGTCGGCGCTGTGGCGGCTGGCGGCGATGCTGGCTGTGGGATCGATCGCGATGTTGGCAGTCATCATTTCACTCGGCGCGTTTACTGCCAAGAATTGGGGAATGCCGAGGTTTGCGATACCGGCGATTGTGTTGGACATCGCGGCCATTGCGACACTGGCGGCGCTGAATGTGCAAATCGGGATGGCGCTGAATATCGACTACACTCAGCCGATCGCCGCGATTCAGAAACGCCTGGAGATGCTGCGAAAGTTCCGCAGCCGCTATATTCAGGCGATCTTGGTCAGCGCTGCGCTGCTGTGGATGCCCATGTTCATTGTCGTGATGAAGGGTTTTCTCGGAGCGGACGTGTATCGGCTCTTCGGAACAGCTTGGATCTTGGCGAACGTGGCATCCGGAATAGCCGTGCTGGTTCTCGGGATTGGGTTATCGAAGAAGTATCGGCCAGGCGCCGGATACAACATAGATGCTGCATCCGGGTTCCTGACGACGCTGGCTGAATTCGAAGACCCCTACTCAGACCAGGAGCGTTCGAGCATGCGGGCGTATTCGCCGGAAGAATAGAGTTCAAAATCGAAATCGCGCGAGTTGATTGGCGAGAAGTCGCACTCGCCTTGCTTGGTCTGGAAGATCTGGTCGGCATAGCGGAAGTAGGCGCGAACGAACTCATCGGACAGTATCTCTCGCGGCGGTGCGGTAGCGAACATGGTGTGCAGGCCGAGAGCGCGGCTGAAGATCGACTTGAAGTCGGCGACGCCCCATTTGCGTAGTTTCGCCTGCACGGCTGGAGGCGCGTCCTGAATGAGAAGCGAGGCGAAGCTTTGGTGGCAGATGCCGCGGGGAAGCACATCCTGATTGCGCTCCGCGAATTCGAGGCATTGTTCGATCCAGCGCGCCAGGTCTTTTCCCACGTAGTAAAGCATCCGCAGTTCGGAATAGCGTCCGTCGAGCAGAGCCTTGTCCAGGTCCTCGCGCGTGGCTTCGCCCTGCGGCAGTAAGCCTTGCAGCTTGAGATTGGCGCGCGAGCTTTCGACCAATTTGCTCGGGCCGCCGGCGTCGGCGAAAGGATGAAGTATCAGCGGAGGAAGCACGCGGAGTACGAGACTCCGTTCCAGGGCCGGTGCAGTACCAAACGATGATTCGGGTGCCATAACTGACCTAAGTATGCGGACTTACTTCCGCTCGGTCAGTAGTACCTTGGCTTCAATTGTCTGGGCCCCTCGGAGTACCTTCACCAGTACTTCCTCGCCTGGATGACTCGCTCGCAGCGCGTACGTGAAGTCGTACAGGTTTTGGATGGGCTTTCCGTCGAATTCGGTGAGGATATCGCCGGCCTTGAGACCCGCTTTGGCGGCGGGCGAACCGGGGCGCACATCAGCGAACCTTACTCCGTTGGGCAGCTCGGTGAAATCCGGAATGCTGCCGAAATCCGGGCCATAGCCCCCGGAGACTTTGCCGGAGTGCGGGTTGGCGACTTCTTGAGGCTCCTGTGCTTCGGCGACGCGGACGAATTTCGGGCGGGGTGAGCCGTCGGTGAGGTGATCGGTGACGTCGGCCACCAGGTCGAGCACGCGAACCGCATCGGGCGCATCGATCTTGTCCCAGGTATCGCTCGGCTTATGATAATCGGCGTGCAATCCCGAGAAGAAGAACAGCACCGGCACCTGCTTAGTGGTGAACGAAGTGTGATCGCTGGAGCCGTAGCCGGCGCGCTCGGTGACGTCGGCTTCGAAGTCGTGCTTGGGCGTCAATTGTTTCAGCAAGTCGGCGAAGGTGGTGCCGGTTCCCACGCCTCCGACATAGACTTTGCGATCGCGGATGCGGCCGATCATGTCCATGTTGATCATGGCCACTGCGTCGTGCAGGGGCAGAACCGGATGGTTGACGTAGAAGCTGGAGCCAAGGAGGCCGAGCTCTTCGCCGGCGAACGTGAGAAACAGAATGCCCCGTTTGTGCCGGGGCTGGTGCGAGAACCAGCGCGCCAGCTCGATGACGCCCGCGGTTCCCGAGGCGTTATCATCCGCGCCGGGATGCACGGTTCCGGCGAGCGATGGCGCCATGGAAAACTGCTCGCCCAAGCCCAGATGATCGTAGTGCGCCCCGATCACGACGTACTCGTTGCTGTCGCCCGGAAGGTAGGCTCCGACGTTGTGAACCGTTTTCACCTCGCGCCCGATGTCGATATCCATGTTGAGGCGGAGCGTATCGGGAAGCGCGAACGATTCCGGGTGAAGGGTCTTGTCGATATCCGCTTCAATCCCTTGCAAACTCTTGCCGGCGGGTTCGAGCCACTTGTTGACGACAGCGGCCTTGAGCTGAACGAACTCGATGCCCGAGTTGTCGGGGCCGGCCGTGCTTCCGAATTTTTCGAGATCGTCGGCATCGCCGGAATGTGCTCCAACGTCGTTCACCATCAGGACAGCCTTTGCGCCGTGAATTTTCGCATTGGCCGCCTTGCTGAAGATTTGCGAGTGGGCGGTGTAAACCTTGCCTTCGAAGACGCTCTTGTCGTCGAACTCCTGAGGCTCGTGACGCAGCAGCACCACGATTTTGCCCTTCACGTCGAGGCCGGCGTAGTCGTCATAGTTGTACTCGGGTGCGGTGATGCCGAAGCCCACGAATACGACGCTCGCTGATACATCGCCGCCGCCGGAGAGATTCAGGGGGATAAAGTCCTCCTGGATTCGGAGTGATTCCGACTTTCCGCCGGTGGTGTAGGTAAGGCTGTTGCGCTTGCCGAGGCGGGCGCTGGTGGTGACATCAAAATCCTGATAATAGCTGTCGCCGGAAAGCGGCTTCAGGTTCATGCCGCGGAATTGGTCGCGGATATAGGCGGCGGCTTTTTCAAGCTCCGGGGAACCGGTGGCACGGCCGCGCATCGCGGGGGACGCCAGATACTTGATGATGTCCAGGTACTCGGTGCTGCTGATGTTGGCGGCGAAGAGTCCGCCGGCCACCAATAGCAACAATGCTGTGCGAGCGCGCATCTACTTGTTCAGCGGCGAAGGAATTTTGATCTCGCAGCATTTGTCATCGGCGGCGGGCGGAGGGTTTTGAGCGGACTTCGCAAAGTTCAGCTCGCCATTAATGATCTGATCCAGATTTTGCCAAGGATAATTACCAACTAGCCGGCGACCGTTCACAAAGACCGTTGGAGTGGCGTCGACGTGCAGGGAGTGCGCTTCCGCGATGGATGCCTCGACTGCGGGCTCGGTCGCCTTGCTGTCGATGCAACGGCCGAGCTGCAAGCTGTCGACATCCGGCGCGCCCTTGGCGAAATCCAGCACCTGCGTCTTCAAGTTCTCGGTGGTGATCTCGGTCTGATGGTCGTAAATCCAATCGTGAAACTTCCAAAATGTTGCGGGGCTCTGCTGAAAGACGCATCGGCCGGCGATGGCCGCCGCCTTGGCCCAGGGGTGGATCGCCTCCAGCGGAAAATCCTTGAAAACAACGCGAACCTGGGTCGGAAATTGCGTAGGCACGTTATCGCGCAGTGTTTTCGCTTCCTCTCTGCAATTGGGGCATTCGAAATCGCCAAATTCGACCATGGTGACGGGAGCGGTGGCCGGTCCGAAGCTTGGTGAACCGGCGGTTTTCAGCTTGTCGAGATCTTCCTTGAATGGATTGTCGGCGAAGTTGTAGACCACGCCGCGAATGATATGCTGGCCGTTCTTGGTGACGTAGAACGTTTCGTCCTGCGAGCGCCCTTGGTAGGTGAAGTGAACGTCCACTTGCAGAAGATCGGCGCTGGGGCCGGGTTTAGGATCGTCGATCTTGACTTGAACCTCGGGAATCACCGCGAGCAGGTGGCGGACGTACGCCTCTAGTTGAGTTTTGTCCAAAGCGGATACGGAGGCGGATTTGGGCTTCTCCTGTGCGGGGATCGTGGGAAGCAGGCACAGACAGAGGGCTGTGAGGAATGCAAAGCGCATACGATGATTGTAACGTGGTTGTTGGTGGCTGGTTGTTGGTTCTTGGTGGGCAACGCTAACTCTTTTAGGCGGATGGCGCAATGGGATGCGGAAGTTCGCGAAATCGAAAAACGAACCCACGCACCTACTTGCGCGGCGAGTTGGTGTTGGTTTCGCTCGGCTCCAGAATATCGCGAGAAAAGCGCGCCGGAGTGAGTGCGGCAGGTAAGTGGTTGGGAAGGGCGTGGAGAAACGCCGGCGGACGCGGTGACTACGTGAGCGCGGAGGAGGATTATTGAGCTAGGAGGCGAAAAACTTCAGCTCCTTGCTGTTATTCCTGTCCGTCGCATCACCGGTGTCCAGTGTAGTGCGAAACCAAAGGGGATGGCGGTACATTGAAAATGGTTCGCAATTCCTTGGGAGCGGGGTAATAAACGCAGGCCGGGATTGGGGGCCACGTGGCGAACATGCTATTCGAAACGGCTACGATCACATACACCGCTGAAAAGGAAATAGGCCAGGGTGGCGCTGGGACTGTGTTCAGAGTGCTCGATGGTGAGGGTTATCCATACGCGCTCAAACGCCTCAACGCGACAACGTCATTAAAGCGTCGGCGTTTTAAGAATGAGCTTTCGTTCTGCCAACAGGAGCAACACCGGAACATCATCAGAGTTGTTGACGCCGGCCTCGTTCTCGGCGGCCCGAATGAGCCGTTGCCTTTTTACGTAATGCCCGTGTATGATTGCACCCTTCGCACATTGATAAATGAGGGCATTCAGCACGACCGCGTGCTGCCCCTCTTTGATCAGGTGGCGAGCGGAGTCGAGGCTGCGCACCTTAAAGGCGTGTTTCACCGCGATCTGAAGCCTGAGAACATCTTGTATGACCGTCGCGCAGACTGCCTGGTGGTGGCCGATTTCGGAGTCGCGCATTTCGAGGAGGACGAGCTCCTCACAGCAGTTGAGACTAAGGATCACGAGCGGCTAGCGAATTTCGTATACGCCGCGCCCGAGGAGCGCGTTCGCGGCCAAGCCGTAGATCAGCGTGCCGATATCTTCGCTCTTGGCCTTATCTTGAACGAGATGTTTACGCAAGCGGCCTCTTCAGCTCCCGGGCATCCCCGGATCGCATCAATCGTTCCGAGCTACGGCTACTTGGATGATCTGGCCGAGAAGATGATCCTCCATGCGCCAGCTGATCGCCCACCATCGCTCCGCGATGTTAAGGAGGAGCTTCTTCGGCGTGGCAACGAATTTGTCGCGCTCCAGCGGCTCGATGCGGCGCGGCGTGCCGTAGTGCCAGCGTTCAGTCCGGACGACCCGCTGCACGGCCAGGACGTGGAAATAACAGGGGATTTCGACTACGACCCACAACCAGGACTTCTGAAGGTCGGCTTGAAACCAACGCCCCCGGAGACATGGTGGAGGGCGCTCGGCCAGATCGGGGAGTTCCCCTATATGGCAAGCGCGCACCCCCAAAACGTGGGATTCGCCAACGGGAAGGCATTAATACCTGCAAATGTCGCGTCCGTGGAGCAGGTGTTTGGAATGTTCCGGCAGTGGGTCGCCGGCGCTAATAAGAAGTATCGAGAGATGCTGTTCAACGAAGCGTGGCAGCGGGAGAGACACGCTCGTGAACAACTTGCTCAGCAACAGAGGGATGCCGAGGAGCGGGTGCAAATTCTAGAGCGGCTGGGACGCATGCGCTGAGCGGCGCGTCGGCCAGTCGGTTAGTCAGCCACAAGCCGGTTGTATTCGGCATGCGTACCGATCCAAACCCATACCATCGTGTTGGACTTTAGGAAGCCAAGGGCGCGATGATGATCTCCCACTCGAACGCTGAAGCGATCCGGGCTTCCTTGCAATCGACGGAAATGAAGAGAAGGATGATGAGGATTGTTGTGCCAAAGTTGGTAGTTTTTGACAGCCAGTTCCTGTATCTCTTTGGGCAGAGAGTGGAACAGGTCCCAAAAACGCCGGGTGGCTACAGAGTTCACTTCCGGGGCGGCCACTCGCGAAGAAGCCCCTGAGCGGATTCACGCTCGGCTTCCTCGAAAAGAAAATCCAGTTTGCCGGCCGAGGAGTCGCGATTTGTTTGTTCGTCCCAGCGCACCAGATCCTGGGCGCGGAACCACTCTACCAGCCGTTCGTATTCCTGCGGCGGCAAGCCCTGGATTGCGGCCTCGATTTCCTCGACCCTATCCATACCCGAAGTTTAGCACCTAGCATTACTCACCGCGGATCAGGTCTTCGTATTTTTCGCGCTTGCGGATTACGCGAAAACGGTCGTCCTCCACCAGAATCTCGGGGGGGCGCAGGCGCGCGTTATAGTTCGAAGCTGAGACGAAACCGTACGCACCGGCGGTGCAGACTGCCAGTAAGTCTCCAGGCATCACGTTGGCAATCTCGCGGTCGCGCGCGAGAAAATCGCCCGACTCGCACACCGGTCCGACCACATCCGCCGTGATTGTACCTGCGCCGCTCTCACGTAAGGGAACAATCTCGTGATACGACTGATACAGGGCGGGGCGGATGAGATCGTTCATGGCGGCATCGACGATCACGAATTGGCGGTCGCCGTTGGTCTTGCGGTAGAGCACGCGCGTTAGCAGCAGACCGGCTTCGGCCACGATGGAGCGGCCCGGCTCAATCAGGATCTCGAGGCCATGCCCGGCAGTGCGTCGGCACATGGTCTGGATGAATTCGCAAATGGACGGTGCCTGGTCGCCGGGTTTGTATGCCACACCCAGGCCGCCGCCCAGATCCAGCGTGCGAATGGGAATACCGCCAGCACGCAAGCGCTTCACCAGCTCGATCATCTTGTCGAAGACATCGAGCATGGGCGCAATATCGACTATTTGCGAACCGATGTGGCAGCTCACGCCATCCAGCACCAGATTCCCAAGCGCTAACGCGCGACCGTAGACGGCTTCCGCCTCCGCAATATCGATGCCGAATTTGTGCTGCCGCAAGCCGGTGGAAATGTAGGGATGGGTGGCTGCGTCAACATCCGGGTTCACGCGCAGCGCCACGCGGGCTTGTACACCGCGGCGCGATGCCAACGCGTCTATCAATGCCAATTCGGGCTCGGACTCGCAGTTGAAGCTGCGAATGTGGTGTTCCAGCGCGTAGTCGAGCTCTTGGGAGGTCTTGCCGACGCCGGAGAAAATCACGGTTTCGGGATCCGCTCCGGCCTGCAACACGCGGAACAGCTCGCCTCCGGAGACAATATCGAATCCGGCTCCGGCGTCGGCCAGCAGCTTCAGAATCGCCAGATTGCCGTTGGCTTTGACGGCGTAGCAAACCTTGTGTGGAACATCGCCGAAGGCTTGCTTGTAAGCTTGGAAGCGCTCGAGGATCGCAGCGCGGGAGTACACATAACAGGGCGTGCCCTCGCGGCGCGCAATATCGGCTAGTGGAATGTCTTCGAGATACAGGCTGTGATCGCGATATTCCATGGGCGCGGTTAGCGTACTTTCATCACGACTAGCGTCTGATCATCGAAGGTCGGCGCATCGGATTTGTACGCATCGAGATCGGCCAGAATGTGGGTCGCGACCTCTTCCGGAGACTTGCCGCACAGCTTGCGCAACTTGCGGCTCAAGCGGTTGGGGCCGTACTCGACGCCCTTCGGATTGGGCTGGTCGGTGATGCCGTCCGAATGCAGAACAATCATGTCGCCGGGCAAGGCGTCAAACACCACTTCCTCGTACTCGCGGTTGTCGAGGAGCCCCGCGGGAACACCCTCCACTTTCGGTTTGAGGATTTCTCCCTGGCGGCAGATCAGCGGCGCCTCGGCGCCCGCGTTGGCCATGACGAAACGATGCTTAGCGTTTTCCCAGACCACCACCAGCAGCGCGACGTACTGTGTTCCGACGATGCGTTCGCGCAGAACCTTATTCAACAATTTGAGAAGCTCGGCCGGGCTGCGCAAACGGTGCGCCAGCGTGCGTAGCAAGCCGCTCACCATGGCGCCATAGAGCGCGGCGGCAGCGCCCTTGCCGCTGACGTCGCCGAAGATGAAGACGATTTCGCCGGAGCCGTGCTCGAAGATGTCGTACACGTCGCCCGTGATTTCGCGCGCGGGCCGCAAGCGGATGGCCACGTCCAGGCCCTCGACGTCGGGCGCTTCGCGCGGCAACATGACCAACTGCACGTTGCGCGCGGCCTTAAGATCGCGATCCATCCACTGCTCACGCTGGGCTATTTCCTCATAGAGACGCGCGTTTTCGACGGAACTGGCGATCTGCGGAGCCAGCAGCGACAGCAGGCGAGCGTGGTCTTCGGTGAAGTAGCCCATGCGCTCGCTCTCCAGATTCATGACGCCTACCACGCGATCCTGCACGATCAGCGGCACTGCAATTTCCGAACGGATGTCAGGATGCGAAGCGATGTAACGATGGTCGGCCAGCGTATCGGCAACGCGCACGATTTCGCGCGATTCAGCGGCCGCGCCGGTGAGCCCTTTGCCAAGCGGAATGTTATCCAAATCCACGCGCTCGTCATAACGCTCGCTGAAACGATGGCGCAGCACTTTGCGTTCGGCGTCCAGGAGCAGAATGCTGAACGCGTCGAAAGCCACCAAGGAATGGGTGGTGGTTGCGATCTTGCGCAGCAGCTCGTCCAAATCGAGTATCGAGCTGAATTCCTGAGACAGATGCGACAGCGTCTTCAGCGTGCGATTCTGCCGGTCCACGCGCCGATAGAGACGGGCATTGTCGATGGACACCGCTACTCGGGACGCGATCAATTGGAGCAGCGCGCGATCCTGTTCGCGATACGCACTGAGCCGCGTGGATTGCAGATCGATAACGCCCACCAGCTTGCCGCGGGCGATCATCGGCACGGCGAGCTCCGACTGCACGGCATCGAGCGCCACCAGATAACGCGGGTCGTTGCGGACGTCGCCCGATAAGACCGGCTGGCGATTCGCGGCCGCAATTCCCGTGAAGCCTTCGCCCAAGGGGATCACCAGGCTCCGCACTACCTCCTCGCGATGGCCGATCGCGTAGCGAATGCTCAGGCCGCGCTGACGCTCGCTGTAGAGCAGGATCGCAAACAGGTCGTACGGAATTACGTCCTTGACGATCGCGGCGACGTTGGCCAAAATGCGGTCAAGATCGAGCGTCTCGGAGGTAACCGCCGACACTTCAAGCAGGAAGTCGAGCAGCTCGGCGCGTTCCTGAAAACGCACCTTGGATTTTGAAGTAGGGGCCATGTCAGGTCCGAGCGGCCTCAACGATCTTGACGCTGGCACTCGCACCGATGCGAGTGGCCCCGGCCGCGACCATTTTGTTTAAATCGTCGAGAGTTCGAATTCCACCCGAGGCCTTCACGCCCATGGCGGGACCAACTGTCCGTCGCATCAACTCGACGTCGTGAACGGTGGCGCCAGATGAGCCGAATCCGGTTGAGGTTTTAACAAAATCCGCGCCGGCGATTTTTGCCAGAAGGCAAGCGGCAGTCTTTTGATCGTCATCGAGCAAAGCCGTTTCTAGAATCACTTTAACGATCGCGCCGCGGCCATGCGCCGCCTTCACGACAGCTTCGATGTCTTGCTGGACTGCGTGGGAATCCCCTGCGCGCAACTCCCCGATATTTTGCACCATATCGATCTCTTGCGCGCCGTCCGCGAGCGCGGCTTCAGTCTCGGCGACTTTCGCTTCGGTGGATGTCGCGCCCAAAGGAAACCCGACCACTGTACAGACCAACACCCCAGATCCGGCAAGCTCGGCGGCTGCGAGAGGAACCCAATACGCGTTCACGCAAACGCTCGCGAACTTGTACTCGCGCGCTTCGCGGCACAGCTGTTGAATGTCTGCGCGGGTGGCCTCCGGCCGCAGCAATGTGTGATCGATAAGACTCGCAATACTCGGCGCGGAGTGTGGCATAAGTGCAATACAATCAGGGACTTCCCCGGATGACGGCTGGAAGTTTCATGATAGCACAGCGCGGGTTATTGAAGCTTGTTGTACTCTTTGAGAACTTCGCGCAACCGCGCATGAGGGAGCGCTATCACCCGATGATCATCGACGCCGGTCATGGTTTCCGCGCCCACCAGAGCATTTACGATAGCCTCTTCGGTGGCCTGGACGGTAGCCTCGAATAACGGGTTCATCTGGTCGTTCGGCAACATCTTCAGATCGCGAAGCCCGCTGGATTTCGCCGCGTCAGTATTGGCCGTTGAGAACGCAACAAAAATGTCGCCAGAGCCGTTTCCCGATGTCGAGCCGGTGCGCGCCAGGCCCATAGTGGCCCTCCGCGCAAGACGCTTCAACTGATGCGGCAGAATGGGCGCGTCGGTTGCGACCACGATGATGATAGATCCCACGTCCTGCTGGATCCAGTTGGATCCTTTGGCATATGGGACGTCTTCAGGGATCTTCAGGCCCACCGGAACACCGGCGATCTGCAGTTGCGGGCGCCGTCCACAATTGCATTGCACAAAAACGCCCACGGTGTAGCCCTTTAAAGCACCGTCGAGCACTCGCGACGAGGTGCCAGATCCGCCCTTGAATCCGTAACAGACCATGCCTGTGCCGCCGCCGACATTGCCTTCCGCGACGCGACCCGAGGCCGCCGTATCCAGGGCATGAAAGACATGGCTGGGCTTCACGTGAAAGCCGTTAATGTCGTTGAGAAAGCCATCATAAGTTTCGGCGACCACCGGCAGCGAAAAGAACTCCTCTGCGCTGAGATTGTTGGTACCCGCCGGATGCTTGTTCTCGACCTGCCACTGAATATATGCATCGCGTACCACGCCGACCGAGTGCGTGTTGGTGATTAGAACCGGCCCATCTAAAAAGCCAGACTCTTCGATCCACGTTGTGCCGGTCATCTCGCCGTTGCCGTTCTGCGAGTACCAGCCGGCGAAGGAGGAATCGGCAGACTGCTTGCCGCGGGGCCAGATGGCGGTGACGCCAGTTCGCACGGGACCCTGGCCGACGTTCAGCTTGCCCTGTCCCGAGATGAGCGTGCTATAGCCAACTTCGATGCCGGGAACATCGGTAATCGCGTTGAATTTCGAAGGCGTGCCGGAGAAGGGAACTCCGAGATCTCGGGCGCGGGGTGTCTGGGCTGGAAGCAACGTGACGGCCAACAGTGTGGCGACGAGTCCGGTCAGTGTTATTCGCATAATGCCTTATAACATGGCTTAATGGATGGCATGGACCTGCACGCGATTCGGCTCGAGATTCCGAGCGATGGCAATGTCATCGTCGGGCACAGCCATTTCATCAAGACCGTTGAAGACATCTACGAAGCGATCGTGAATACTGTCCCGCAGATGAAGTTCGGCATCGCGTTCAATGAGGCGTCGGGTGCTTGTCTAACGCGTGTGGACGGCAATGACGACGAGCTGAAAGCTATTGCGACCCGGAACGCAAGCGCGGTGGGAGCGGGGCACTTGTTTGTGGTGGCGCTGCGCGGCGGGTTTCCGATCAACGTGAAGAACCGAATTCTCGAGACACCGGAAGTCTGCACGATTTTTTGCGCGACCGCGAATCCCGTGGAAGTGATCGTCGCCCAGACGGAGCAGGGCAGGGGAGTGCTTGGTGTGATTGATGGCTCATCGCCCAAGGGTGTGGAAAAGGCGGCTGACGCGGAGTGGCGGCACGGGTTCCTGCGCAAAATCGGATATAAGAAGTGAGGTTGCTAGCCGCACTGCTGCTTGTAATCCTCCCCGTAGCGGGGCAAAGCCGCTTCGAGCAGCTCGATCAGGTTCTGAAGCGTTTCCCGGAGCCGCTGCGGGCCGCCGTCATCGAAAGGGGTCGCGTGGTGTGGCAACGGGGCAAGATAACGGCGCCGGCGCCCGAGGAACCGGTGATTGCGGAACGGATCCCGCGAGACTCGCTCGACAAGCCAGCGCCAATTCCGCCCGGCGCGACCATCCGCCAAGTGCTATCGAACACAGCCGACGGAACGCCCGGAGAAGAGGTTTTGGACAACCGTTCATTCTTCGATGCGTTGAAATCCATCGCCGGGAACGCGCCGCTGCCCAACGTAGTGAAGTTCGCGGCGGAGGACCATGGAACACTGGGGTGGTTCAGCCAGGAATACAACGGCGAACACGTGGTTTGGGCGTACAGTCCAAATGTGCTGTTTTTGAAAATTCCGCGCAAGAAGCTAACGCTGATCGTTACGGCGAATTCCAAATCCTTGACCGAGGCCGCACGTCTCGAGGACGGTAACGTTGCGCGCTCGCCCATCGCACTGGCGTTCCTCGGTACCACCGAAGGTACAACCGAACGCGATGAATTAATCGATCACGCGCTCATCGCGCTCTACTTCGGTCAACGCGACGCGAGTGCCGCACTGGTGCATCAAGCCTTGGAGAAATTCCCCGAATTGGAATCGACACCCGATGTCACGCTGCTCTACTTGTTCGCGCAACTTCGTTTGCCTGAAACCCAAGCCTCGGCAACGGCGGTGATCCGGGAACATCCCTCACTTCCGACGGCCTGGTTTTACTACGGCCAATATTTGGAAAACAGCAAGCGCTACCGCGAAGCCGCGGCGTGCTTCGAGAAGATCACGATGCACCAGCCTCCTTGGCACAACTGGACCGCGGCTGCCGCCAAGCAAGAGTTGATGTATCTGAAATGACTACTGTGTCCTGAAGGACAATTCCGGATTCGACGCGGGGCGCACCAGGTTGCCACTGGCTTCCGCCAACCATTGCGAGAGCGCCTTCGACGCGCAAGATTCTGAGCAAATATGCTCGTACCCCTCCACGTCGGCGATGGCGGGATCCCAGCGTAACAGCCGGAATTGCTTTGAGTCTTGCGGCCTAAGCCACCAATGATTGGTTTCGCCCTTTAGGTTCAGGCAGTAATCACAACGGTACGGGCACTGAACTTTCATATACTTCCATTAAATCCTTCCGAGGCAAACTCGGCGCCCCCGCTTTCGCCCTTCACTAGAGTAGATCGACCAGACGCGCACGAAGTTACTGCCTGTTAGTCTTTATAAGGCGTGAACTTGCGCCTGTCCAGTACCCGTAGGCTAACTGGTACTAGTAAGTTTTGCGGTGACTTGTGACTGCACCGCAGCGCGAACAGCGCTGGATTCATTTCGAATCAGAAGATGCACCAAGAAGTAACCGGCCATCGGAAGCAGGGCGAACGTTACACACACGGGCGCAAAACCGAAGTTTTCAATCACATACGCCAGAGGGCGCGAAATGATCGCTTGCATCACCCCATACGCAAACACTAGCGCCGCACCACCGAATGCGGCGTTGCTTGCACCGTAGATATCGATGGGCAGCGTGTAATGATTGACACTCCAGGCACACACACAAAAGAAACTCAATGACATTCCAAGAGTTGCGAGCGCCGGGTTGGGCATCAGTGGGACTGCCACGGTTCCCAGCAGACAAAGAACGGAAATGAAACAAGCTCGCTTTCGCGCCGCGATGGGGGTGCGGCCCGAGAGGACGAATCGCCACGAGAGCGCGCCTCCGAGTAGCGCGCCGAAGTAACCGCTGATGGGCACCACCCAGGTGTAGTGCGAGGCTTGCGGCGGCGTCAGGTGATAACCACGCACCAGGTAGGTGGGAGCCCAATTTGACCACAGGCTGTAAAGCGTCATGCCGAGCATGTTCGCGACCATCAACGCCCACAGCTTGGGGTCGCGCAGAAGGCCGAACGAACTCGCCGCTGTCGCGCTTTGAGGCGAAGGAAGCGCAGGAATTGCCCGCGAGGTTGCAAGCCATACGGGAATCCACACGAGACTCAGCAATCCCGCGGCATAGAACGACCAATGCCAAGAGTAGCGATACGAAAAATAGACTGCGAAGGCCGGCGCCAGTCCCGCGCCCAGACTCAAGCCCAGTTGGCTCATCGCCTGTCCGACTGCGCGTTCCTTGGGGAGGAGATACATCGCGACGGCCTTGGTCACGCCGGCAATCGCGCTGGCTTCAGCGGCTCCGAGAACGGCGCGCCATAACAACAAGTCCCGGACGCTGTGCGAAGCTCCGGTGCCGAAGCTCGCAACGGCCCACACCGCTACCGCGACGGTTGTTCCGCGATTCAGTCCCACGCGATCGATAAACCAGCCGGCGAACAGCGCGCTCAGCGCATACGCGATGGAGAAGACCGACAACAGCAGCCCGTAATCGTCGTAGGTAAACGGAAACTCCGGCCGCGTGCGCCAGATGTCGACCATGGTCGCCAAAATCTGGCGATCGAGGTAATTCAGGACCGAAGCGAGAATGAAAACGCTGATCGCGACCCAACGAGCAGGGATGGGCGGGCGCACGTGGTGATTGTAGCAGCGGGGCCGCGTGCTGGCGTGCGGCTAGACGCTAGAGGATGATGCGCTGAGCCGCATCCGCTTCTATTGCCAAAGCCAGCAACGAGTTGATGAATTGCGGCGGCTGGCCGGCGAAAATTCCCATGGCGATGAACGCCTTGGCGGCGCCCACTGCATCAATTTGTCCCTGAGAGGTGGGCCGAATCACCGCGCACTTCGGAAGGTTGGGGCTAATGAATTCGCAGGGCACGGGAAAGATCAGGTTGGTCTGAAGCAGGGGGTTTACCGTCAGATCGAAATTCGGGAAGCCCGGTAGCCCGTTCGCCGCGGCTAAAGGCGCCACGGGCGGTTGCACCGAGTTGCCCGCAAAGTCCACCCATTCCAAAAAGTGCGCCACTTCATCTCCGCCGATGCTCAACACGATCTTCAGGACTTCATCACTAGCGACCTTTTGAGCTAGCGTTGCATACAGGCTAGAACCACCTTGCTCAATGGTTCCGAAATGAAATGCTGCGATATTGGCGATGGCCTGAATATTGGATAGTCCAAAATCAGCGTTGGTTCTGGGAATTCCTGGGACATTCGTCAACGTAATCGCCTGAGGGAACGTAGCTCCAAAATCAGGGTTAGTCGTGCTGCGATACCTGGTATACCAGCTCGTGTCCACATTGATTTTCATGAGGTTGGTAAGGCGTCCGATATTCTGAGCCCCCTCTGCCTGGCTGCTCGGCAAAGTTCGGAATTCGTTAAAGTTCACGCCCGGAGCGCCTTTGGATTCCAGGTACGCATTCAGGAAGGCCGCGTGGCTCTGCTCATCGAGACTATTGCTCGAGATATATTGCGGACCGTCCGGATCGAGTTGCATGAACGCGTTCTGATAGCTGTTCATCGGAGTAAACGGGGCTGTCTCCACGGGGAGTTGGCCAGGGGTGAGACCACCCAGCTCCGCATACTGCTCCCACATGTCGGCCTCGATCAACTCAGCCGCCGCCAGAAACCTGAGAATGGCGATATCACCCCGTGTGGGGGCGCTGAATACTTGGCCCGAAGCGCTTTTACTCGCAATCAGTCCGGCGCCTAACGTTGCCGTACCCGCGAGCAGCCCTTTCTTAACAAATGTGCGACGGCTCGCCGCACGTGTTACGTTATCCGCATTTTGATCTTTCAAGATCTTTCTCCTTAGTCAGGTATTTGATCGTGGCGCGTCGCGAAATATTATGCTGCGCCGTAGCCAGAGTACTCGACTTTCCATGGCATTTCTATGAAAAGGCAAAACGTTTACAAAAGCTTTACCGCTCGGCTTAAGCGCATCATATGCGCGTTTCCTAGATCACATTCGCGGGCAGTTGACGTATAGAGTGTCTTCATATAGACTATCTCCATATGGACCTGCTGCAAGGAACGCTCGACATGTTGGTGCTCCGGACGCTCCTGGCCGGCTCGCTGCACGGCTACGGAATCGCCAAAAGCATTCGCAGCACCTCAAACGAGGCCCTCGATATCGAGTTCGGCTCGCTTTATCCCGCGCTGAAGCGGCTGGAAGCGAAAGGCTGGATCGCGTCCGGGTGGGAGACGTCCGAGCACAATCGCCGCGCCAAGTTTTACAAGCTCACCGCCGCGGGCCGCAAGCACCTGGTACGGGAACACTCGAAGTGGGCTGACTTCGTGAGCGCGGTCGGAAGGATTATGGGTCCGTTGCCGGAGGTGAAAGGATGACGATCTGGAATCGGCTGAAATATCTGTGGCCGGCGTGGCGCCGCGAGGAAGAGCGCGAGATGCGCGAGGAGTTGGGATCGCTCACCGCGATCGCGGGCAGCAAGGAACTCGGCAACCTCACGCTGGCGATGGAGGATGTTCGCGCAACCTGGGGCTGGACGTGGCTCGACAGTATTTTCGCGGACATCCGCTATTCACTCCGCGCGCTGCGCGGGCAGCCCGCATTTGTCGCGGTGGCGGTGCTCTCACTCGCTCTCGCCATCGGCGCGAACAGCGCGATCTTCAGCTTCGCCGACGCGCTGCTGCTGCGGCCTCTGCCGGTAAAGAATCCAGCGGCGGTGTTCGACGTCAGCAGCACCACGCCCGACAATCCTTTGGAAGGCATGTCGTTCCCCGATTACCGCGATCTACGCGATAAGAGCCGCTCCTTCAGCGGCCTGGCCGCGTATCGCCTCACCACCCTGGCGGTTGCCGCCAATCCCGCGGCGCCGGCACGGATTCGCTTTGCGAGCCTGGTGAGCGACAACTTCTTTTCGGTCGTGGGCGTGACGCCTTCAGCCGGCCGCGCGTTTCTGCCCGGCGAAGCTGACTGCGTCCGCGCAGCCTGTCGCGATGCGTCAGCGACGACTTCTGGCAGCAGAATTACGCAGGCGACCGCTCCGTGATCGGCAGCACCTTGCGCCTCAACGGAATGGTTTTCACGATCGTCGGCGTGACCCCGGCGTCCTTCACCGGCCTGGACCGTTTCGTTCGTCCCCAGCATCTTCGTTCCCCTCGGGATGGCCCAGCGCCTGGACGGCGAGGCGGCGGATCCGCTGGAGGACCGCGGACGCCACGATCTGGTAGTCAAGGGCCGGTTGAGCGCCGGCGCTTCACAGGCATCGGCGCAGGCTGAACTGGCCGCGATCGGGGCCGCCCTCGAGCGCGAGTATGTGAAGACGAATCGCAACCGGCACATGGCGGTCCGCACGGAACTGCAGAGGCGCATGCAGCAGACGCCCACAACTGCTGGCGCTGGTCAAGATGCTGATGGGGCTGGTGGCGCTCATCCTGATCATCGCGTGCTCCAACGTCGCGAATCTGTTGCTGGCGCGGGCGCGCGCGCGCAGCCGCGAGATCGCCATCCGGCTGTCGATCGGAGCGGGGCGGAGCCGCGTGGTGCGCCAACTGATGACCGAGAGTCTCATCGTGGCGATGGCCGGCGGCGTCGCGGGGCTGTTGGTCGCGTACGGCGGCATTCTGCTGCTCGAAACGCATGAGCGTGCCCAGCGATCCGCCGAATGTGCTGGGCGTCGAAATGGATTGGCGCGTGGTGGAGTTCAGCCTGCTCGCGGCGCTGGGAGTTGCATCTTCTTCGGCCTGGTTCCGGCCTGGCAGACAGCGCGGACGGACTTCGTGAGCGCACTGAAGGCGGGCGGGGACGGCGCGTCCGGCAAGCGCCGCACGTTCGGCCGCGATGTTCTGGTGGCCGGCCAGATTGCGCTCGCGATGGTGGTGCTGATCGCCGCCGGCATGTTTCTCGCGGGCTTCCGGAACATGCTGGTGATGCCGCCCGAGTTTCGCACGGACCACCTGATCAGCCTGGATACCGCGCCCGCCGTGCTGCACTACTCGCCCGAACAGACGAAGGCCTTCTATCGCCGGCTGGTGGATCGCGTTCGCAGCGATGGCCGGCGTGGCGGGGGTGGCGATGACCGAGGCGCTGCCGCTGTCTCCCTCTCAGACCGTGGTCACCGTGGTGCCCGAGGGATACCAGTTCCCGAAGGGCCGCGAAAAGACGATCGAGTTCGGCGCCGCGGTGGACGCCGGTTACTTCAGCACCCTGAATGTCGAAATCAAACGCGGGCGCGCTTTCACGGACGACGACCGCGCCGGATCGCGCCGCGTGGCGATTGTGAACCAGCAGTTTGCGAAGACCTATTGGCCGGGCCAGGATCCGATTGGAAAGCGGATCCGGCTGGACAGCGCGGACGGCCCTGCCGCCGAAGTGGTCGGAGTGGCGAAGACCGGGCACTATCTGGCGGTGAACGAGGCGCCGGCGCCGTACGTGTATGTGCCCTACGAGCAGAACCCGCGCTCGCGGATGACGTTGGTGGTGCAATCGGTGGGCGATGCGGGTGAGCTCGCCAAGCCCTTGCGCGAAGCGGTTCGATCGATCGACGGCAACGTGCCGGTATTCAACCTGCGGACCGTGGCGACGCTTTACGAAAGCCGCGTGACGGATACCTGGCTGCAGTTCTTCCAGATGGTGGGGACGATGGGATTCATCGGCCTGGCGCTGGCCACGACCGGGCTCTATGGGCTGGTCGCCTACACGGTGAGCCGCCGCGTGAAGGAGTTCGGCATCCGCGTCGCCGTCGGCGCGAGCCGCCGCGACGTTGTGTGGCTGGTGGAGCGCCGCGGGCTGATTCTGGCTGGCGTTGGTATCGCGATCGGCGGAGTGCTCACGCGCGGCGGCAGCGCCACTGCTCGCGGCGGGCTTTCCCGGACTCGGCGTATCTTCCCCGGCGGTGTACGTTCTTGTTCCGCTGGTGTTGTTGATGGTCAGCGCGGTTGCAAGCTATGTGCCGGCACGGCGCGCCGCGGGGCTGGATCCGCTGCGGGCCCTGCGGAACGAATAGGAGCAGCGGCTAGGCCCGCAGCTGCTGCAATTGCGCCTCGACCAGATCCAGGACTTTCTCAGCGTCCGAGGCTCCATCCAGCGGCAGGCGCAGCACTCCGGCGGGGGTGAACTGCGCGCCTTCGGTACGAGTCACCAGACTCATCAGAAGCTTGGGATCGATGTGCGCTTCCTTGTGGAATTTGACGTTGAGCGCGCCCGCGCGGCGGTCGATGGCTTCGATGCCGAGCTTTTGCGCCGAGCTTTTGAGTGCCGAGAATTTCAGCAGGCTGCGAACCGCGGCCGGTGCCGGCCCATAGCGGTCTTCCAGCTCCGCCAAGAGCTTCCGACGCGGCTTCTTCGTGCTCGGCATCGGCGATGCGCTTGTACGCTCGCAAGCGCTGGTGCTCATCCGAAATGTACTCGGATGGAATGCGAATGTCGAGGCCCGAGATTCAGCGTGGAATGAACTTGCAGCGGCGCTTCTTCGCCCTTCAGCTCGTGTACCGTTTCTTCCAGCAGCCGGATGTACATGTCGAATCCCACCGCGCCAATGTGGCCGTGCTGTTCGCCGCCCAGAATATTGCCGCGCGCCGCGCAGCTCCAGATCGAGCGCAGCAATCTTGAATCCGGCGCCGAGATCGCTGAATTCCTTGAGCGCGGCCAGACGCTTGCGCGCGATTTCGCTCAGCTCGGTGTCGGCCGGGACCAGCAAATAGGCATAGGCGCTGCGATTCGATCGCCCCACGCGGCCGCGCAACTGATACAGCTCCGAGAGGCCGTGCCGCTCGGCGTTCTCGATGATCATGGTGTTGGCCAGCGGAATGTCGAGCCCGTTTTCGGCGATGGTGGTGCACACGAACACATCGAATTCGTGCTGCATGAAGCCGAGCAGCGACGTTCTCCAGCTCCGTCTCGTCCATCTGCCCGTGGCCCACGCCCACGCGCACTTCCGGCAGCAGCTCCTGAATCGATGCGCGCGCGCGCATATAAATGCTGTCCACGCGATTGTGGATGAAGTAGACCTGCCCGCCGCGGGCGATTTCCTGTTCGATGGCGGTCTTGATCAGCTCGTTGATCGAAGTGCGCGACCACGGTGTGGATGGCGAGCCGATCCTTGGGCGGCGTCTCGATCACCGACATATCGCGCAACCCAGCCAGCGACATGTGCAGCGTGCGCGGAATCGGCGTCGCGCTCATGGTGAGCACGTCCACGTTGTGCTTGAGCTGCTTGATGCGCTCTTTGTGACGCACGCCGAAGCGCTGCTCTTCGTCCACCACCAGCAGGCCGAGATCGCGAAAATCACGTCCTTCGAAAGCAGGCGATGCGTTCCGATCACGATATCCACTTTGCCTTCGGCCAGGCCCTCCAACACTTCGGCGATTTCTTTCTTGTCGCGAAAGCGGCTGAGCATTTCGATGCGCACGGGAAACGCCGCGAAACGCCGCTTGAACGTTTCGAAATGCTGATAGGCGAGCACGGTGGTGGGCGCGAGCACCGCCGTTTGCTTGCCGTCGCCGAGTCCTTTGAAAGCGGCGCGCATGGCGACTTCGGTCTTGCCGTAGCCGACGTCGCCGCACAGCAGGCGGTCCATGGGATGCCCGCTCTCCATGTCTTTCTTGATCTGCTGGATGGCCGAAAGCTGGTCCTTGGTCTCGGTGAATTCGAAGGAGTCTTCAAACTCGCGCTGCCAGTTGCTGTCGGGCGAGAAGCGAAAGCCTTCGGCCATGCGGCGCTGCGCGTAGAGCTTCAAAAGCTCGTCGGCCATGTCGCGCATCTTGGCCTTCACGCGCGATTTGGTGCGCTCCCAGGTGACGCCGCCCAGCCGATCGAGCGGAGGCGCGCGCTGCCTTCACCCGCGCCGCGATATTTCTGGATCAGGTCCAGGCGCGCCAGCGGAACATAGAGCTTGGCGTCGCCCGCGTATTCCAGCAGCATGAAATCGCCCTTGTTGTCGCCTTGCGCGATCTCGCGCGTGCCTAGGAAACGCCCGATGCCGTGTGCTTCATGCACAACGTAGTCGCCAGGCTTCAGATCGGCCATGTCGGCGGTGAAGGCGGCGAGTTGGGATTTCGTGGGCCGCCGGTTTGGCGACCAGGTCGGACGAATCGAAAAGGTCTTCCGATCCGAAAACAGCGATGCGCGCGGCCGGGAACACGACGCCGCGGCGGATCAGTCCCTTGACGAGCAACGTGCTGGCGGACGCGCCCGCGACATAGGAACGCTCGGCCAGATACGGCCGCGTGGCATCGGCCGGATCCAGGCCCAATTGGAAGGGAACCGAGTATTCCTGAAAAATGTCCGCCAGCCGCTCCAGTTCGCCGCTCGATCGCGCCGAAGAAGACCACGCGATAGCCTTGCTCGACCAGATTGCGCGCCTCGGCGACGGCGGCTTGGATGTTGCCGTGGAAAGCCATGGACGGCCGGGAGGCGGTCTCGGCGAAGCGCCGGCTGGCTGGTGGTTGGCTGGTTAGGTTGGTTGTTGGTGAGGAGCTCTAGTTCACGGATCGCGAGTTCGGCGTTTCCTTCGAGAGTTTCGCGCAGCTCGGGCCAGGTGTAGAAATTCGCTTCCGGAGGGCAGGGAAATGGCCGATCGGGCTTTTCCAGCAAGCGCTTCCAAAAGCGCTCGGCGGCGGCCGCGGCCTGCTCCGGCTCATCTACGACGATCACGGGATTTTCAGTCAGCGAAAACAGCGAATGCGATCGCGGCCGGACCAGCGGGACCATGAACTCCCAGCCGGGAGCGGGTTCGCCCAACTCATCGAACAGCTCGCGCGACTTGGGATACTCGGCCAGCGGCAGCAGCTGGTCTCGGAGATCTTCATCACCGACCGCTGCGTCTGCGACATCGAATCGTCGGATGGACTCGATCAAATCGCCAAACAGCTCGATGCGAATCGGCTTGGATGCTTCGGCCGGGAAAATATCCAGGATGCCGCCGCGCAGCGAGTACTCGCCCACCATTTCCACCGGGTCGCGCTTTTCGTAGCCGATGCTTTCCAGATGGGCGAGCAGATCCTGCAGCGGGATCTCTTCGCCCGACCCGCAAAGTGAGCGCGAGCTGGCGATAGAACTCGGCCGCTTCGGTGCGCAGGAGCGCGGAGGCCACGGGCGTAATGGTGATGCTGGTCTTGCGCGAAGCCAGGCGCCACAGACCGATGGCCCGCTGTTCGCTGATCTCGCTATGCGGCGACATGCGCTGCGCCGGAAGCACGTCCAGGGCAGGGATGGTTTGCGGGCGCGGCAGGTCGGAGGTGACCAGCAGATCGAAGAACGTGTCCACCAATTCGGTCAGCGCGTCGGCTCGATTGTTGCCGTCGACCACCACCATGCAGGTTGCGCTCGGTGGCCTGCCACAGCAGGACGAAGTACAAAGCTTTGGCGGTGGTGGTGAGTCCGGAGAGCGAAAGGCGCGCGTGCGGATCGCGAATCAGACGGCTGACGACATCCTGGAATGCAGGGTCGCGGCTGAGCGACTGAAACAGATCGCGAATTGCTGGGTGCGTCACTAGAGAACAGGGGCGAGGAAATCGCGCGGTGCATTCCTATTTTAGCGTGAAACGCTGTTGACAACTATATCCGATCATGATATATCATTAATTGACTATGGAGCGCTCGACTGCGGAACAGCCCGATTCGCCGCTGGCCCCGGCGGCTTTTCTGATCCTGTTCGCGCTGGCGAGTGGCGATAAGCACGGATACGCGATCATGCAGGAGGCGCGGAAGCTCTCCGACCATACGTTCCAGTTGGGGCCCGCTACGTTATACACGACCATTCAGCGACTGCTGGATTCCGACCGGATTCGCGAAGTGCCGGGTCCGGAGCACGGCGACAGCCGGCGCAAATATTATCGACTGACCGGCGCTGGAAAGGCCGTCTTAAATGCTGAACTCGCGCGCATGGAAGCCATGGTGAAGAAGTCGAAGGCCATGCGGCTGCGGCTGGCGGAGTCTTCATGAACGTCTGGCTCTATCGGAAGCTGCTACTGCTTTACTCGCAAGATCTGCGCCGGGAATTTGGCGCTGAGATGACGCTGGCATTTGCGGAAGATATCAAGAACATGGGCAACCTCCGAGTGTGGTGTTGCGCGATGCGCGAACTGCTGACCGTCGCGCTGCCTGGTCAAAGGTCGAATCGGACCGTTCTAGTTCCGGTCTTCTCGTTCGTTTTGACCGCGCTGATTGTGATCGCGGAACTTTGGATCGGGAGTCATCAACACTTGCGCGTGGATTACCCTCCGATCTTTGACTGGGCTGTCCTGGTTATTTTTCCTAGCCTCTTGAACGCATCCGTGGGATTGGTAGTGACCAGCTTTTACGCTCGCTGCTCGTTTATCACGCTTCGGCTCGATTAACGCCATGCTGGAGATTCGCCATCTCACCAAGCGGTTTCGAGGCGCGCCGGTGGTGGATGACGTGAGTTTTGCGGTGCGGCCCGGCGAGATCACGGGCTATCTCGGTCCGAACGGATCCGGTAAATCCACGACGGTGAAAATATTAACCGGCTTGTTGCACGCGAGTTCGGGTCACATCTTTTATCAAGGACAGAACGTCTACGACGACCCCATCAGCTTCCGGCAGCGCCTGGGTTATGTTCCCGAAGAGCCCAATCTGTACGGCTACTTGACAGGCCTGGAATACCTGCAGCTGGCCGGCGGTTTGCGTGCTCTTCCAGAGCCTTTGTAACCGAGCGGGCCAACCGGCTTCTGGAATTGCTGTACCTGCACGACGCCCGTTGGGTTCCCCTGTCGAACTATTCGAAAGGGATGAAGCAGCGCGTACTGATCGCGGCCGCGCTTCTGCATGATCCCGATGTCCTGATTTTCGACGAGGCGCAATCGGGACTCGATATCACGAATAGCCTGCTGTTCCGGCATCTATTACGCGAGTTGGCGGCGCGCGGCAAAGCAGTGCTGTACATCTCGCACGTGCTCGAACTGGTCGAAAAAGTCTGCGATCACATCGTCGTGATCCACCAAGGACGCATCGTTGCCGACGATTCGGTGGAGGGATTGAGAACTCTGATGCAGCGGCCGAACCTGGAGGGTGTTTTCATGCAGCTGGTGCAGCAGGACGACCTGGAGTCTCGCGCACGCGCGATCTCATCCGTCCTAAGGACGTGAAATCTCCCTTTCAAATCCTGCTGAGGCTGTTTCGAGATCGTTTTCTCGAAAACGACGCTGCATCCCCGGGCGGCGGATTTCAAACCAACATCCATCAGATGTTGGGCGTTCTGATCACTGTTGGCATGCTCGCCGGTTACATGGCAGTGATCACGTCCGCGGACATTTCGCACGGGGTCGGCCCGCTTGAAGCCGAGTGGATGCTCCGGAGTTTGCGGCTGTTCCTGCCCTCCTTCTCCTTCGGAGTGGCCGGTTTCACGGCGCTGTTTTATTGGGACGCGCTTTTCCCGGACCGCCGCGATTTCCTGATCCTCGCGCCTTTTCCGATCCCCTTGCGCCAACTGGTGGCCGCCAAGTTCACGGCGCTGTTGCTGTTCATACTCCTGCTAGTGAGCGCCGTGAACGTTACTCCCGATTCCATGGTGTTGTTGAGCTTGTTCGGTCGTGGCGACGGCCTGCGGCTGGCAGCCGCGCAGATCGCCGCTACATTTGGTGCATCGGCATTCGCGTTTCTTGCCGTCGCCGCCGGGCAGGGAATTCTCATCACCCTGACATCCGCTAGCATTTTCCGTCGTATTTCGCCCTGGATCCAGATGTTCGGGATGAGCGCGATGGTGTTGACCATTTTAGGTTTCCCTTTCTTCGCGGCACTCCTGAGGCCCGCTGTCGAGCAAAAACAATTCTGGCTGTACCTGTTTCCGCCAGTTTGGTTCAGCGGCCTGTTTGAGCTGTTCCTCGGAGGCCAGAACCGGTTCCTCGCGTCTCTCGGGATGCTCGCGATCAAGATGACGGGGCTAGCCCTGGTGACGATGTTAGTCACTTGGGGATTTGGGTTCCGGCGTCACTTCCGCCGGACTCTCGAATCGGAAGATGCCGTTCATCGGCCTCGCGCCTGGCTGCTCTCTCAGGGGGTTCCGAGTTGGCTGGTGCGGTCTCCCCAGGAGCGGGCTATCTTCGGATTCGCCGCCAGAACGCAAGCGCGCAGCCAGAAGCACCAATTCTTCATCGCGACGTACTTCAGCGCCGGCCTGTCGATTGCTTTGTTCTTCGGGGTTGCGATCCATGATGGGAGGCTCGCCCTATCGCCGGATGGCGCGCGAACTGTCGCGTTCGTCCTAGGCTTCTTTGCGATCTCCGGTTTCCGTGCGGTGTTCCAGTTTCCGGCGGAGCTGGCCTCCAATTGGATCTTTCGAATGACGGAGGCGCGCTGGACAGAAGTGTCGCGAAACGCCACACGGAAGCTGGTTCTCGCGATGAGCCTGGTTCCATTGTTGCTACTCGCGTTGCCGCTGGAGATAGCGGCCTGGCATTGGCCGACGGTCCTGGAACACTTGGCCGTTCAGCTCATGGCCGCGGCTCTTCTGGTGGAGGTGCTGTTCTGGAATTTCGACAAAGTTCCCTTCACCTGTTCGTACTTTCCTGGGACGAAAAGCCTGGCGGTGCTGAGCGTCCTGTACATTTACGGCATCACCGGCTACAGCTTCCACATGGGCGATTTGGAGCAAGCGATGGAAGGGAACTGGGCGATCGCGATTCTCTTCTTCGCGGCGACGGCCGCGGCGCTCATCGTGTCGTGGCGTCGTCATCCAAGGGCCGACGGTGTGCGCTTCGATGGCAGCGAGCCGGTGATTCAATCGCTCGAGCTGAATTGAAGCGCCAGAACTTTTTCCAGAATGCCGGTGGTCGAATAGCCCGGCTCGAGCGGCAGCGCCAGCACCTGGCCGCCCGCCGCCTCCACCTCTTCACGGCCGGCGATGAAATGCGCCCAGTCAGCGCCTTTGATCAAAATATCTGGCAGCACGGCCGCGATCAGATCGCGCGGTGTGTCCTCGTCAAAGAACGTGACCGCATCCACGGCTGCGAGAGCGGCGGCGAGTTCGGCGCGCTGGTCCTGGGAAATCAGCGGGCGCGTGGGACCCTTCAATCGCTGAACGCTCGCGTCAGTGTTCAATGCCAGGATCAGGACATCGCCGAGCGATCGCGCGGCTTCCAGCAATCGAATGTGGCCAGGATGAAGAATGTCGTAGCAGCCGTTGGTAAAGACCACTTTCTTGCCGGCGCGCGACCACTCTGCGCGCGCCGCGATGAGTTGTTCACGAGTGTAGATTTGGCCCAACCGCCCATTCTACCGTGGGAACTCGCCAGCTCCCACTTTCGTACTCTCGAAACAGTGGAGGTGCGCTTATGCTGATCACGATCCTGATCGCCGCCGGCTTCATTGCGTTTGGAGTCTACGTGGCGCGGTTAGTGGTTCCGGTTGTGGTCGGGGCAGTGGTGCCGGAGGTGGTGCGAATAGTGACGGAAGCGACCAAGGCACCTCCCTGTGGCTGACTTCCGATAACAGATATTATGTAAAGTTTCCAGGTAGTGGGTCAGTTTGAAGTAGTCTTGCGACGGAAATCACAAAGGATACTTATGTCTAAATTCACCGTGACGTTATGCAGTCTCGCCGTTCTCGCTGCCACTGCAGCCTTCGCCCAGACCAAGCCAGCTTTCGAAGTGGCCACCATCAAACCGGCCCTGCCGATGGACGTCGCCAAAATCGCCGCCGCACTGCAAGCCGGTGGGAAGATGCCCATCGGAGCAAATGTCGACTCCATCCGCGCGGAATACCGGTACCTCGATCTGAGGTCGCTGATGAGCTACGCCTACGGCGTGAAGCCCTACCAGATCACCGGACCAGACTGGTTGACTACCACGCATTTCGACATCGTCGCCAAGATGCCCGAAGGATCGAAAAAAGAAGACGCGCCCAAAATGCTGCAAACGCTTCTCGAAGAGCGGTTCATGCTGGCAACGCATCGCACCAGTGCCGAACACCCGGTGCTGGCGCTGGTGGTCGGCAAGGGTGGGCCGAAGTTGAAGGCTTCTGCCGAGAAACCAGTAGCCATCGACGAGAGCGCGCCCTTGAAGCGAGGCGAGTTGAAAATGGATGGTTCCGACGGTCCCGTGCGCATCAAGATCGACATGACTACTGGAAGTTCGGTCATCGATATGGGACTCAAAGGCAAAATGTCGTACAGGCTGGAACCGGCGACGCGGACGCTTCACGTGGATTTCAGCATGACGACCATGACCGGCTTTGCGGATATGATCACGCAGTTGTTTGCGCAACTGGGTGGAACAGGGGGGAAGCAGGTTGTAGACATGACGGGGATTCAGGGCAACTACGATGCAACGGTGGACCTCGGGCTCGCTGAGATCATCGCCATGGCCAAAGCCGCAGGCGTGGATATTCCGGCCGGGGCACCAAGCGGACCGGGGGGGCCGGGCAACAATCCGGCGGTCGCGTCGGACCCCGGCGGAGGGGGAGGCACCTCCCTAGCGGATGCCGTGCAAACGATGGGATTGAAACTAGAGTCTCGCAAGGCGATGGTAGATCAGCTAATCGTCGACCACGTTGAGAAGACGCCGACCGAAAACTAAAGCACTCCAAGGCACAGATCACAGCGAACGCGAGATGGGGCAAGAAGACGTGAGGGACTCAGGCGCGCTAAAGGTTGAGTACAGACTGGCGTTTGCTTCAGATATCACGCTGGATACTGCCAATAGTTTGAGATCAAGAATCGCCGAAATTCTTGAGCGACCCGATTTCGGGGCTTTAACGATTCTGTTTTCAAGCGAGGGCGGCAGCTGTGATCAATCGCTAGCTCTGTATAACTACATCTCGGCATTACCCGTGCGTGTCCAGATGCATGCAATGGGACACGTGGGAAGCGCCTCGATCCCGATTTTCCTTGCGTCCCCGAAGCGGACCTGTGCTCGTCACGCCCGATTCTTCTTTCACGAATACGATTGGACCTTTGAGGGCCCCCAAACGCTCCGCCGCATCAACGAAGCCGTTGAACGTTTGACCAACGATATCGAGTTGGCTAGAGAGATTATCAAGACCAGTACAAAGGCGAGTGCCGATATTTTCAATGCTTTGGATGGGACTGCCTTCCCCAAAATAATGCTGCCCGAGGAAGCTAAACTTCTTGGCTTCGTTGATGACATCGGCGACCTGAGAGAGGCTAGTAGCGACGGGATGCCATTCGTTGTTTGGACGGTCTAAATCCGCCAAATATTGCACCAGTCACATGCCCAGCAGATTCGTCTCCAACTTCGCGTAATCGTGCTCCTCGGCCCATATGTTCAACGCGACCGTGGCGATTTCATCAACAGCAGGAATCGCGCGGCCGTCCTTGGTCAGGTCGATCGATTTGATATAGGTCTGGCAGTTGTCGCACGCGTCGACGCGCGCGGCTGGGAACTCCTCTGCGGTGTAGATCGGCAGCTTGTCCTTGTTCTCTTCGCTGCAGCCTGGGCACAACACGCGCCGGAACTGCCACTCGGTGGAACAAAGTGAACACAGCAGCCAGCGCTTGGCGCCGTCGCCCTCGCCGCGCAGAACGCCTGCCACGGGCCGCGCGTTGCAAAACGGGCAGGTTGGGCCGGCGCCACTCGTTTGTATGTCGCCGCGCGAAGCCAGATATTCCGCGTAGGGCTGCAACAGCACGCGCGCATAGAAGCGGCCTGCGGGATCGGAGGCCAGCGTTGCTTCCCCGCCCTCCCAGACCGCCGACAGCAACTCGAGTTGGGCGTCGGTGCCGAGCAGGTTCTTCGCCCCGAAATTGGCCAACAGCTCCGTGCCTGAGCGTGACACTAGTTTGATCAACGCCGAGACGTGACACACCAGCGCGCGCAGGTCTGTTTCATGCTTTTGCTGGAGTTCAGTGAAGATCGGCTTCTGGAAGCGGGCGAGCTCGCTGTAGAAGTTGAGCAACGGCGCTGAGGTTGGATAATCGCGCGCTAGTATGTTCGCTCGTGCGATCCTGGCGTCATACGATGCTGTCATTCCTTAAGACTGGCCTTCGAGGCGGGCTGGCCGGTGACTCGAAGGTACCACAGGCGATGATGCGTCCAACCCCAGGCGCGCGTGACATAGCCGGTGATCATCGCGGTCAAGCTGTAGGGCACCATGAACACACTCATGTAAACGTGGATGATGAAACCGGCGATGGTGACGAGCGCGGAGATCTCGTGCACTAGGATCATCACGTGGCGCACCCACGCGTACTGGCGCGGAATGTATTCGGGAAACCAAAGGAAGATCCCCGAGAGCAGCAGAAAGAGCGCGCCGTAGACCATCAGCCAGTAATAAATCTTTTGCCCGGCGTTGAAGCGATCGGCCAGCGGGCTGTGCGCCTCGTCGTTGGTGATGTAGGGCTCGATGTTATCCAGCCAGCGCTTGTCGACCTCGGTCATCTCCATGTCCCGGCCCCACAGTATGTGCATCCACACCGTGCCGATCACGAAGACGATGGCCACGATGGGATGCCAAAATCGCGACGTCGGAGCGCCGCCCAGCACCGTCGCGATCCAAAACAGATGCGGCGAATAGAAGGCCAGGCCGGTGGCGAGACAGTAAAGATACGTGAAGCCGGAGAGCCAGTGCATCACGCGCTCGGTCAGTGTGTAGCGCTGGATCTCGCCCGCGTGCTGAGCGTGTGGAATGGCTACCGTGGCACTCATTTCTTGGATTCCTCAGGTTCCGGCTGCACGTCCTTCGGGCCGAAGCGCATGTAGTGGATCGCCACACCGACGATCCCGGCAATCATCCCGAAGTTGCCGATCCACTTCAGCGGACCCTTCCACAGGCGGACCATCAACGGCACGCGCGGATCCTTGGGCAAACCGCCGTAGCGCTCAGGATGGTTGATGTCATGCAGCACATAGATCACGTGCGTGCCGCTGACTCCCGGCGGATCGTATACGCCGGCGTCCTTGTGCGACGTGTGCTCGCGAAGCTGCGTCGCGCGCGTCTCGGCCAAATCCTTCATGTCGGCCTTGGTCCCGAAATGCAAGCAGCCGGTGGGACAGGCTTTGATGCAGGCCGGCTCCAGTCCCGCGCCCACGCGATCCGAGCACAACGTACACTTGAAAACTTTCTTGGTGGTCGGGTTGAACTTCGGAATGTTGAACGGGCAGCCGGTCACGCAATATTGGCAGCCAATGCAATGCTCCTGATCGAAATCAACGATCCCATTCGCATACTGCACGATAGCGCCGTCGGCCGGACACGCGCGTAAGCAGCCGGGGTCGGCACAGTGCATGCACTGGTCCTTGCGCATCAGCCAACTAAAGTTGCCTTGGTCGTCCGTGAATTCATTGAACCGGATCAGATTGTAGTAATTCCACTCCGTGTCCGGCATGGTCTGGTAGGTGTTGTCGAAAAAGGTTTCGCGGAACGGATAGCCGTTCCATTCCAGGCACGCCACCTCGCAAGCTTTGCAGCCGATGCAGGTGGTGACGTCGATCAGCTTGCAGACATCGTAATCGCGCGACGTGTTCGCGCCGGGAACCGGCCCGGCGTGTCCCGAGATGGCTTTGATTTGCAGGGTTCCGTTGGCCATGGCTATGCTCTCTGCCGCTCCGTAACCGTCGCGGTTCTGTCAGGTCGTTGCTGAACCACGACCGTGAGGGAGTGGACCGTCATACTTTCTCCAGCTTCACCAGAAACCCCTTGAATTCGGGCGTATGGGCGTTCGGATCGATCACGGTGGGCGTGAGCGAGTTAGTGAGAGAGCGCGCCGTCCTACCAGCGTCCTCCTGAATCCCCCGGTAACCATAATGAATGGGGATGCCGATCTGATAGATCTTCTTGCCATCGATGGTCATGGGCTTGATACGATGCGTGACCATCGCTTTCGCCTGATAGCTGGCGCGCGCACTCGAGACCTTCACCTTATCGCCGCCTTTGATGCCGAGATCGGCCGCCAATTGCACCGGGATTTCGACGAAAGGCTCGGGCACCAGTTGCACGTTCATCTGATTGTTCTTAGTCCAGTAATGATAGTGCTCGGTCAAGCGATAGGTGGTGCAGACTATGGTGAACCCCTCCGCTGGCGTGCCGTATTTATCCATCGGCGTTTTGAAGCGCTCGGCCACCGGATTCCTGGATTGCTTCGGATGCAGCGCATTTTCAACTGGGCTTTCGGTGGGCTCGTAGAATTCAGGAAACGGTCCGTCGGCGAATGCTGCCAGAGGTGCGAAAATGCGGCCCACCCCTTCCGCGTTCATAATGAACGGACCCATGTGATCCTTAGGCGGCGAGTCGGGCTTGAAGTCCGGGACATCGTTGCCGACCCACTTCTTCTGGTCCTCGTTCCACCAAACCAGAGCGCGGGTCGGGTCCCAAGGCTTGCCGGACACATCGCAGGAGGCGCGATTGTAGAGAACACGGCGGTTCATGGGCCAATTCCATGCCCAGTTCGGATGGATTCCGAGGCCGGAGGGATCTGTGGGGTCGCGGCGCTGCGACTGGGCGCCGGCTTCGGTCCAGGAGCCGCTCCAGATCCAGTTGCCGCAGGCGGTCGACCCGTCGTCTTTCAGCGCGGCGAAGCCGGGGAGCTGCTTGCCGGTGGTGAGGTCGCGCCCGTTCAATTCCATAGCGACTTCTGACAACGGAGGGTTTGGAGCAAAGGAGTAGTTCCACGTCAGGTTGAGGATCGGATCGGGGAACTTGCCTCCTTCTTTTCCGTAAAGCTCACGCACCTTCAGAAAAATGCGCGAAAGAATTTCCTGATCGAGCTTGGCTTCGCCGGGCGGGTCGACGGCGGCCCATTTCCATGTAAGCCAGCGCGCCGAGTTGACGAAAGTACCGTCTTTTTCGGCGAAACCGGCGCCGGGCAGGCGGTACACCTCTGTCTGGATTGTCTTGGTTTCTTCGGGCGTAATGCCCGGGGCTCTCCAGAAGTCGCTGGTTTCCTCGGGATAAAGGTCGCAGACCACCAGAAACTTGGCTTTCTTGAGTGCATCGATATTTTTTTGCGAATCGGGACCGATGGCGACGCCATTCATGCCGAAGGCGAGCAAACCTTTCACCTTGCCACGGTACATATCGTCCCAAATGTGGACCCAGGAATATTGCCGATCGATTTTCGGCAAGTAATCGAACGCCCAATCATTTTCCTTCTTGGCGGCTGGGCCGTAGAGTGATTTCAGAAGCGAAACCGCAAACTTCGGAGTATTCGAGTAGTAATTGAACGACTCCCATTCGGCGGGTTTCGATGCCGTCGGAGTGATCCGCTTCATCCAGGCATTGAAATCCTTATCATCCACGCTCGGAATCTTCAAGTAGCCCGGTAAGCTGTCAAAAAGTCCCGCCATATCGGTAGCGCCCTGAATGTTGGAGTGCCCGCGCAGCGCGTTGACGCCTCCGCCGGCGCGTCCGACGTTGCCGAGCAGCAGTTGAAGCATGGCGGCCGTGCGGATGATCTGCGTGCCGAAGCTGTGCTGGGTCCAGCCGACAGCGTAAATAATCGTCGCGACATTTTTCATGTCGCCGTCCTTGCGGACGGACGTAAACAGGTCGGCAGCCTTCAGGAATTGATCCTTGGGGATGCCCGTGATGCGTTCCACCATCTCCGGCGTATAGCGCGAGTATTGCTGCTTCAGCAACTGATACACGCAACGGGGATGCTCGAGCGACAGGTCATGAGCAACATTAGGCGGCAGCCCGGGAAGAGCGGCCGCAGCCGCGCCTTCTTGGCGCCCAAAAGGCATCGGCGCGTCGCCCATGTGGCCGTGGACGCCCATGACTGAGGGAGGGCTCCCGACGCTCGCTTCGTAATTCCAACTGGAACGGTCGTAGGTCTTCGACTCTTCGTCGAAGCCCGAATAAAGGCCGTCTTCGGGAAGTTTAAAACCTTCCTGCACAAGAAACGCCGCGTTGGTGAAATTCACCAGGTACTCTTTCGCGATGCGCCCATTCTCTATGGCGTAGCGAATGACGCCGCCAAGGAACGCGATATCGGCGCCGGCGCGGATTTGAAGGTGCATATCAGCTGTTGCGGCGGTACGGGTGTACCGCGGATCGACCACGATCATTTTGGCATTCCGCTCGCGCTTGGCCTCAATTGCCCATTTGAAGCCGCACGGGTGGTTTTCAGCCGGATTGCCGCCCATGATCAACATCATGTCGGTGTTCTTGATGTCGACCCAGCCATTGGTCATCGCACCGCGTCCGAACGTGGGCCCCAAACTGGAGACCGTGGGACCGTGTCAAACCCTGGCCTGATTTTCGATGAAGGTTACACCGAGGCTACGCATGGTCTTGACGACCAGGTAATTGAACTCGTTCGTATCCGTGCAGCCGCCAATAAAGGCGATGTTCTCACAGCGGTTGACGGTACGGCCTTGGGCGTCGATGGCCACAAACGATTCGTCGCGGGCGCTCTTGATATGGCGCCCGATCTCTTCGACCGCCTGACCCCACGGAATAGGTTCCCAGCGATCCGAGCCTGGGCGCCGAACTTCAGGCCTTAGCAAGCGGCGGTCATTGAGAATGTCCTGATAAAGCGACGATCCCTTGGGACAGAGCGTGCCGCGATTGGTAGGACAATCAGGATCGCCTTCCACGTGAACCACCTGCGCGGTGACGTTCTTGGCTTTGTCGCCCAGTGTGTGAATAATGACGCCGCAGCCCACCGCGCAATACGGACACGTGGAGCGCGTCTCCGTAGTTTTGGCGATCTTCAATTCCTGTGCCTGAGCGTAAGCGGGTTTGACGTCGAAACCAAGAACGGAGGCGACAACAGCGCCGGTTCCGGCTTTCAGGAAACTTCTACGAGTGGACTGCACGGCCACCTCCGGAAGCAAATAGATTGAATCGCCGCTGAGAATTATAGCATCCCTCTGAGGACTCTAGCGCCATAAACTCATCCACGAGGTGAGACGCCGATTCTATAGAAAAGATTCGCGAAATCTTGCGACGAAGATCCAGGAATGGATCGCCATGACGCCGCCGCATTCACCAAAATTCGTTGACGCGGGTACCACAAGGATGGTATAAAAATTGTACCCGTGTCGGTAGCCAATCTAACAGGAGGCATATGTCAGCAGCCCCCATTGCAGCCCGAACCGCCGGCCGGTCGAAGAAGGTCTTAACTGAGCAGCGCTCCCACCAGCGATATCCGATTGAGCTGGAAATGGAGTATCGGCTGTTGGCCAAAGGCCACTCCGAGTTGGTTGGGTCTGGCAAGACACGCAACATTAGCAGCGGTGGTGTGCTTTTTGAAGCCTTGGGCTCACGCCCTGCTACAGGTACAATCGAGCTGATGTTAAGCTGGCCTTTCCTGCTGGAGGGAGTGTGTCCTCTGAAGTTGGTCATGAAGGGCCGCATAGTCCGAAGCGACGTCCGTGGCATCGCCATCGAGTCCAATTACCACGAGTTCCGCACTGCCGGTTCCCGCATCGTGAAGGGCCGGTCGTCCACCCTCTTCATGCGCGCCAAGTGAACGCCGGAACAGGCTCCCCCACCGCGCTCATCGTCGACGACGATGTCGGCTTCATTCTTTGGCTGGGCGAAATGTTAACCGAAACCGGATACCAAGCTGTCCCCGCATTGCACTTGCGGCAGGCTATGACGCTGGTGAAGAAGTTGGCCTTGCGCGTCGATGTGCTGGTGGTGAACCCGAAATTGCCCGGGGCCATGCAGGCAGTGAAATCGCTTGCGCGCGCGCATCCCCACCTGCGTGTCGTGCTGATTCGCGATCCATCGGAGTCTCCTAGCGAGCCGCTGGATAGAAATCATCCCACCTTAGAGCGGCCGTCAGCCTGGGAGCCGATTTCCCGGCCTCAATGGATTGTCAAGATTCGGAAAGTCCTGCTGCGCCCTTCCCCGGTGAACTAAAGCCGCGTCCTGGTATATCGCTAACGGATTTTCTACTGCAAGTTGGCCGACTGCGAATTCGACGTCCCGATGCTGTTGCTCACGGTGGCCGTCACCGAAGCGATGCTGTCAATGGGTACCTGGCCGACCTTGACGGTGCCTTGCAAAGTAAATGGCATCGTAATTTGGAAGAGCCCCCCAAAAGAGTCCGACGCCGAGCTCAAGAAATACGCCGCGGCAGCCTGGCTCAGATCGATCGGGGGTAACGACGTAGTGACATTGAATCCCGTCGCCGGAACGAATGTCACGTTCAGCGAACTCAGACTGCGCGTGGTTGAGTAGCCGGTGAGCACCAGTGAAAAGCTGTTGCTGGTTTCGCCGGCAACCACCGCGGTCTCCAAGAACGGCGCTTCGGAAGGAATGGTGAACTGAAGCTTGGTCGGTGAGGAGGGCGTTATATCCAACCCTCCCGTGGTCTCAAATGTCGGCGTCAACGTCACCGACTCGGCCACTGTTCCGGTCTGCAGCGGAATCTCGGATCCCATTCCCGCGAAATCGGCGCTGGTGGTGTTGGCTGCGATCGTGAAATCGACGACGCGGCTGCCGGTGTCAAATTCCAAGGCAGGATCGGTGGGCAAAGTTCCCTCGGTGGTCAGCGTAAGCGTTCCTGTAAGATCCAACGGATATCCTTTTGACAATGTCAGGCTGACGTTGGCTTGCGTCTGGGGCGGAGTGTTGCCGCTGGGACCGGAAATCGTGTAGGACGGCAGCGCGGCCGGCGATGTCGCGTTGCCGACCAAGGAGATCGAAGCGTTGTTCACAAGCAGAGTACCGTTGGAAATACCCGTGGCCGTGGGCGCGAATGTGATTGGAAAAGAAAGTGACTGGCTCGGCGCCAGAGTCTTAGGAAGCGCAACAGACGACACGCTAAACGGACCGTTTGTGGGGCTGGTTCCAATCAGCGAAATCGTCGCCGGCAACGACCCCGAATTGGTAATGGTGAAGGTCACGTTTTCCGACTGGCCCACTTGGATGGCGGGGCTGAACAAAACCGTGGGGTTGGTTGAACTCACCGTGGTGGAGCCCGAGCTGGATGAGTACGAGTAGACCAGATTTGATCCCAACCCTTGCCCCGTCAAAGTAAAGGTCGTGTTACCGATCACCAGATACCCGCTTTGGGTTCCTACCTGCGTCGGCGTAAACGTCAGTGGCACGCTGAAGCCTAGGCCGGTCGTTAATGTCACCGGCAATGTGATCGGATTCGTGATCGTAAACGGAGGGTTAACACTAATCGAGCTGATGGTGCCGCTGGCACTGCCCGTGTTGGTAACCGTCAGAATTAAATTGCTGCTGCTTCCGACATTGGCCCCCGGAAATGTGATCGTACCGTTCGCCGTTACCGGCGCGGCTGGTTTCCCTTGCACCAGCACCTGATACGTAAAGGTGGATGTAATTCCACTGCCCGAGAAGTTAACCGTTTCCGTGACGCCGCCTTGAAACGTAATTTGGATAGAGGCAGTATCAGTTTCTACCTTGGTTGGGCTGTACGTCACGAGCAGCGTCACATCCATCCCAGAAAGCACACCAGCGGGCAGCGGAGGTATGCCCGAGACCTGAAATGGAGAGCTAGCCGGGGTTGAAGTAATGGCGGTAATTACACCCTCTCCGCTTCCAGAATTAAGAATCTCCAGATCCGCGGACGCCGTAGTGTTAACTTGAGTGGGACCGAAGGGAATCGTCCCTCCCGACGGAAGCGAAACGAAATTCTTCGTCGTCTCCAAGACGTAGCCCAGCGTGAAGGACGGCGAGCTGCCTTGGAGATCGAGCACAATGGAATTTTGCACGGGTGTGCTAGTCGTGCCTGGTTCCGTGTAGTTCACAGTGACCACACCGCTCGCCGGGGCTGGTGTGAGGGGAGCGTAGCTGATTACTAACATGAAGCTTTGGCCTGGGTTTAAAACTTCCGGTAGCGTGGTCAAATTGGAAGTTATCGTGAACTCTGTAGAGCCGATCGGTTGGAGCGAAGTAATGGTTGCCTGGGTGCTTCCGGTGTATTTCGCAGTGACTGTAATGGTTTCGCTTGCGCCTACCGTGGTGTTGAATGGCAGCGTAGAACCGTTCTGAATAATGGCCGACTGGCCGTTTGCATTAGCCACCAAAAGGAAGTCGGTCCCCGTTTGCGCGGAAGCTACGCCGGCCGCCAACACCGCCATGAAGACAGCACAGCCAAAACCGCGCCGGGCCAGCCGCGACGGCGTCAGCACACGAAACGGCATCTAGCGAGCGCCCCCAAAAATTTCCGCGCGGCGCCGGTTCGGAGAAGTCAACTGAACAGCGGGGACGAAATAGGGTCCTGGCTGAGGCGAGCTCGTAAACAGCCACAAGGGATTCGCGGCCTGGGCGCGCGCGGCTACCACGAAGCTGTTGCTGCCGAATTGATCCAGGCCGGTAGCCTTAAAACTCAGCGCGACGTCGGCCACCGTTTGCTGGCTGGCAATATCCAGGATCCTGAGCATGCTGGCCGCGGCGACATAAAGCTGTTGGCTGTTTTGTGATGTCTGCCCCGCCTGAATCGCAACTGGGTTCGCCAGCCCTGCCAGCGGAATGTTCTGATATCCGTGACTGCTCAGATTGATCGCGACTACGTCGGGAACACTGCCATCCAGAACATACAGCGTAGTGGCAGCGCTCGAGCCGGTGGCGATCGAAAACGTCAGCGAGATCGGCTTGGCAACCTGCTTGAGGCTGGTGAAATTCTGGCCGTCGGAACTCTGGTACACTCCGCCGGCGTCTCCAATCACACCGACGGCAATCTGTTTACCATGCGCATCGGCGGCCACCGACGCAAGCACGCCCCCTAGCGTCGATCCGTTGACGCGCGCTCCCACGGTTGGAGCGCTGGGAAGTCCCGAGATAGTCTGCAACCAGTTTCCGCCAAGCGAATAGAGGATCGCGAGCGACCCATCGCCCGACCAGGCAATTCCATCAGGCCGTGTTTCCACGCCCGTTAGCGAGCGTGTCGCTAGCGTGGAAGAACCTAAACCGGAAATCAGCAGGCACTGGCCTCGCTCAAATCCGATGCTATAGTTCTGGAGCGGCGCGACAGAAGCGAATTCCAGGCGATCCCGCAGCATGGGGCCAAAGGACGCGGCGCCCGGAAAACCAAATACAGCGCGCAGACTCCCCGTCGGCGCGTCAAATGTGTAAGCCTCCACCGGACCCGTGAACGTGCCGGATTGAGCGGCTAGAGAGCCGGCCCAGAGAAGTCCGAAAATCAGTAGGGGTGCTGGACGCATGCAATCTAGGGTGCTCCGACGCCGGGCGATCCTGGATTAATCGTGACGGTACTACCGCTCGACGCCTTGGAACCCCCACGAGTGGCCAGGTAGACGCCGACGCCGACAAGGGCGGCGCCGCCGCCAATGACCGCGATCTTCACCCAGGTATGCGACCACCAACCGCCAGCCTTGCTCTTTGGCTTCTGTTCGACAACCCGCGTGACGTTGATCATCGCCAGAGTGGTTTCGCCAACCTGATTGCCATAGGTGGCATTCACGTGAACCAGGAATCTGCCAGTCTGACCGTTGGCCATCCAGTTGACCGCGGCCGCTTGCCCTTCGCTGTTGGTCCGAACAGTCAGCGCAGTTCTTCCGCCGGGGAAAGTCGCTCCAGGGCCACTGACCGGAAAACGAAACACAACCTCGGCCGCTTCAACCGGACGCTCATTGCGGTCGGAGACTTGAACCACCAGCGGAGCCATCAACCTGCGCTCCAGATCATTCACTTCGTTGTTCCCCGCCAGAATCCGGATGCTCAGGCTCTGCTCCACCGGTAGTGGCGACAACGGCGCCACGGGAGGGACCTGCGACGCAGGCTGCGCTGGTACTGGTTGCGCCGGCGCGGCAGGTGTTGGCGCGGCCTGTGATGGAACGGCGGCTTGCTCGGCGGCCTGCGTTTGCGTAATGGCGACGAGGCCCGCTAATACGATGGGCAAGTAGCGTTTGGCTAGCCCTCGAATTCCTGAATAGGACATTAAGTAAGGCTCAGTGTACCAAAGTGTTCTATTGTGCCACCAGGAAAAGTATATACGGCAGCAAGGGCAACGCTAGAGTACTGAACGTTGTCCAAAACTGCCGCGCGTAGTTGCGGGGAATATAGACAATATCGCCCGGGTACAAAGGAACGTCCATACCCTTCCCGTCCAACAGCTCCTTGGCATTAACATAAATCACCGTGCGGCGATTGGTGGTCATGACTGGGCGGAGAATTCGCACTTTGTCGCTCTTGGCGTCCCTAGTGAACCCACCCGACTGGCTGAGGGCTTGGAGGATGGAAATCGAATCGCGTTCACCGAGTTGAACGCCACCAATTCTAAGTACCTCTCCGTTCATGTAAACGTCCTCGGCGCGGCCGACATTTATGACGTCGTAGGGCTGCAATAGGATATTTTCCGCCGGATTAATGTTCTCGCGGAGACTTCCCAAGCTGATCTCAACAGTGCTGACCTTCTTCTCGGGATCGACCAGGGCACCGGGAAGCGGGATCGGGCCATACTCTTCATGCCGCGTGATCGTGAGGTGCCGCGAGGCATTGGCCTGCATGCCACCCACACTGCTCAGCATCTCCGTCAAAGTGCGGCTGCCCTGCAGAGGGTAAATCCCCGGGCGGACGAAGAGTCCCGTAAAATAAACTGGCGCGCTGCGGAACTGAACCATGTCTACGAACACTTGCGGCTCGCGAATGTATTCGCGCAGACGCCGGACCAGGTCGACTTCCAGTTCCTGCAATGTCATCCCCGCAGCGTGAACGCGGCCCACCAAAGGCAGGTTGATGTTGCCGTCGCCATCAATGCGAAAAGGTTTTTGATTGATCTCCTCCGCCTCGGGCGCTCGAATGAGAATCTGATCGTTCGGTCCCAACACGTAGTTGGGCCGCACCGTATCTGGCGGAAGCTGCTGCGCGGGTGCGGCGTTTTGAGGCTGACCGTTTTGCCCAGGATTGCCATTCTGGGCCGGCGGCTGACCTCGCATCCGGCTGCGCGGGTTGCTGCTGCGCAAAAACTGGCGTTGCGGCGAAGTAGCAACGGCAGCGTTACAAGCCAAGTTCGAAGTGCGGGCATACTAGATCACTTTACCGGATTTGCGGGGAGCCCCGCTACCAGGTTGCCAACCGCGAGGGCTAACGCGTGCACCGGACGAACCCAGTGGCGGTCCACTTCCGCCGACACCGAACGCTGCAGAAGATTGATCGAAACTACCAGCCTGCGCTTTCCCTTCACTTCCACCAGAATGCCCTCCAGACCAGTCAGCGGGCCGCGTTCAATGAGTACCGGCTGGCCGACATTTAAGAAGGGATAAGGCGTGACCAGGAGTCCCGATTCAACCATCCTGCGGACACGCTCGATCTCCTGATCAGGAATGGCTTCAGGAGTCTTTCCAAATCCGACCAGATCCACTACTCCCGGGGCTGTCAGTACGGGTAACCGATCTACAGGATCAAACCGGCAGAAAACATACCCGGGAAACAGATATTCATCGATCTCTTTAGTTCGGTCCGACCAGCGCCGCTCGGACTTGAAGGAAGGGGCAAATTGCTCGTAGCCACGTTCGCGGAGATGGGCGATAGCGGTTCGTTCCTGGTTGGAGCGAACTCGAACCGCAAACCAGTGGTACGCCTCGCAATTCTCACGAGTGAATGCAAACTGCTGAGGAAGCATACTCCTGAGCTAGCTTGACTTATTCGTCTGACAGTTGTCAACATACTAACGCTCTAGTACTAGGGGTCTGAGCCTCAGGTGAATACACGGCTGTTGAGAATCAGAAAGTATAGTAAGCTCAACCTGTGGGGCTGCATACGTCGCGCACTTTCGTCTCGGCCGCCGTGTTGTTTGCTCTGGCCGCGTTCTCCAATGCCGACAACAATCCTAAAGGTGACACCCCGCAGTTGCCTGCCCCTTACGCTACCCCTTCGGTATACAACTTTCCGAAGATGGTTCCGAAACCGGCCGGTACGGTACTACGTGTTCCTCCCGGGTTCAAAATAGACGTTTTCGCCGATGGTTTCCGTATTCCTCGGTTTATGACCTTGGCCCCGGGGGGCGAAGTCTTACTTAGTGATAGTGGACGGGTAACAAAAGACGCTAATGTGGGCGCCATCTACGTGCTCACCGGGCCAAATCAGAAGAAGATTCTGATCAATAACATCGATCGTCCGTACGGTTTGGCGGTGTCGAACGGTTACTTATATGTCGGCGAGACAGAAGGTATAAAGCGTTTCAAATTCGACGCCAAGACGCTTTCGGTGGGCCCGGAGCAGGAGATTATTCCGCTCAAGGGTTTTGAGGGGATGCACTGGACGCGCACGCTTCTGTTCAACCGGGATGGGACCAAGCTGTTTGTGTCGGTCGGCTCCGGTTCGAACCGCAATGTCGGGGAAGATGAGAGGCGAGCCGCGATTTCCCGCTGTAATCCGGATGGGTCCGGCTGTGAGATCTATGCCTCGGGGTTACGCAACCCGGTCGGCCTGCGGTGGTATCCGGGTACCGACACTCTGTGGGCTTCGGTGCAAGAGCGCGACGATCTCGGTGACGACTTGGTTCCGGACTACTTTACGCACGTCCAGCCCAACGGCTTCTACGGCTGGCCGTATTCCTATATTGGTTCTCATGTAGATCCTTGGAATTCCGGAGCTAAGCTCTTGAAAGACCTGCTGGAACACCCCAGGGGCTTCACGCAAGTCTCGGAAATTTCGAAGCTGGTGGACTCCGCCATTGTACCCGACGTCCTGCTGGGCGCTCATATCGCCCCGCTCGATATCCTCTTCTATACCGGCCAGCAATTCCCTGCTGAATACCGGGGCGGAGCGTTCATAGCACTGCACGGCTCGGTGAATCGTTCCAAGCGGATTGGATACGCAGTCGGCTTCATTCCTTTTCACAATGGCAAACCTGCCGGTCCTCTCCGGGAAGTAGTGTCAGGCTGGATGCTCTCTCCAGACACGCATGACATTTGGGGGCGCCCGGTGGGCCTCTTACAATTGCCTGACGGAAGTTTGCTGATCTCCGACGATGGCGGCAACAGGGTTTGGAGACTCAGTTACAATAGCATAGGCCAAAAGTAGTACTGATGGTACTGACGGCCAATTTGAACAGAGAGCCTTACTGACTACAATCTTACCTATGGACACAGTGTCATATCGTCTTTCGCCAATCCAAGAAGGGATGCTATTTCACTACATCCAGGACCCCCGTTCGGGTGTCGACATTGAACAGCTGGTGTGCTCGCTAAATGAAGCAGTTGACGCCGATTCGCTGCGCCGCGCCTGCCAAAAATTGGTGCAGCGGCATGCCGTGCTGCGTACCAGTCTGGGTTGGGAAAAACTGGATCGGCCGATGCAATTCGTGCACCCTCAGGTGGAAGTTTTCCTTGAGATCACCGACATTTCATCCGTCCCTCCCGAAGCCCAGCGTGAACATCTGGACAGCTTTTTTGAAGTGGACCGGATTGGCGGCGTCAAGCTCGATCGAGCGCCCCTCTGCCGCTTTACCCTCTTCAAGTTAGGCCCCTCCAGCTACAAGCTAGTCTGGACCTTCCATCACGTGGCATTGGATGGGCGCTCGTTTCCGATCGTATTGAATGAGCTTTTCGCTCTGTACGATGCCGAGCGATCCGGCGCAGCGCTTGAACTGCCGGAACCCAAGCCCTATAGCCAATACATTAACTGGTTGGACACCCTGGACCTGTCCAAAGCCGAGGGCTTCTGGCGGGAACACCTGAATGGCTTCGTTTTGGCCAATCAGGTTCCGGCATTGGAGCCGGTTAAAGTTGGCGAATCCGGCCGCGGCGATGAAGAAATCGTGCTTCCAGCCGAGACCACGGACGCACTACGAAAAATTGCGACCCAGGCGGGAGTCACGCTGAACACGATGGTGCAAGGCGCCTGGGCGTTGATGCTGAGTCGCTACACTGCCTCGAACGACGTCGTGTTTGGCGCAACCCGTGCATGCCGGAGCTTTGCCCCCGATGCGGCCGACATCGTAGGCACGTTCATCAATACGCTTCCCGTACGCGTTCGCGTCGAAGGCACCGAGCTTGTGTCTTCTTGGCTGAAAGAGATTCGTACGTCGCAAGTAGCCATTCGCGAGTATGAACACACCCCGCTGGCATCCATCCAAGCCTGGAGCGAGGTACCCCATGGCGCGTCTCTGTTTGAGAGCATTCTGGTCTTCGATAACTACGAGCTCAATACCAAGATGCAGGCGCAAGGCGGCAACTGGGCTCATCGGCAGGTGCAGCTCCGAGAGCGCACCAATTACCCGTTGACTCTGTACGGTTATGCCGACAAGACCCTGATCCTGCGGCTGGCCTACGACCGCGAGCGATTCAATACTGCATCCACCCACCGCATGATGGGCCACATGCAAACTATTCTGGAGGCCATCTCCACCGGCGCTGACGTCCCGCTTACGAGCTTGCCGATGTTCACTGCCGGCGAGCAAGACCAGCTCAAACAGTGGAACGACACGCAAGCCGATTATCCCCGCACGAAGACTATCCATGACTTGATCGAGGAACAAGTCGACCGGTCTCCGGGGACCACCGCGCTTGTATTTCGCAATCAGCGGTTGAGCTACCAGGAACTCGATAACCGTGCTAATCAGTTGGCGCACCTGCTTCGCTCCAAAGGCCTTAAGCCAGGCGATCGGGTGGCGGTCTCGATGGACCGGGGCATGGAACTCATGGTTGCCTTACTGGCAACTCTCAAGGCCGGAGGCGCTTACGTTCCGCTAGACCCGGCGTATCCGGCTGAGCGCATGAAGTATGTGCTCGCCGATGCGCATGCGTCCATCATCCTCACGCAAGAGAAGCTGCGTCCGCTGGTAGCTAAATTTGCGCCCGTGGTCCTGGCTATCGACGCCCAGGCGGAGTATGACGCGATCGAAAAGTGCAGCCAGGCAAGGCCGCGCTACGAGCAATCCAGCGACAGTCCGGCGTACGTCATCTACACGTCCGGATCGACCGGCAAGCCCAAAGGCGTAATCGTCAATCATCGGAACGTGGTGAACTTCTTCACCGGCATGGACCAGCGCTTCGGTCAGGATACTCCGGGCGTCTGGCTGGCTGTCACCAGCATCTCCTTCGACATTTCCGTTCTCGAGTTGTTCTGGACTTTGGCCCGCGGATACCGGGTGGTGCTGCAAGAGGACAACGAGCTACTTCCCTCCTCCGATAGCGTAGGCCGCGGAGGCTCGCTTGAATTCAGCCTCTTCTATTTCGCGAGCGACGAAAGTGCCGCCGCCGACAAGTACAAGCTGCTGATGGAAGGCGCCAAATTCGCGGATCAAAATAAGTTCACTGCTATCTGGACTCCGGAACGCCACTTCCATGCTTTCGGCGGCCTCTTTCCCAATGCCGCCGTTACCAGCGCGGCGCTGGCAGCGATCACTCAAAATCTGAAGATCCGGGCGGGCAGCGTCGTGATCCCGCTGCATGACCCCATTCGAGTGGCCGAGGAATGGGCCTTAGTCGACAATCTTTCCAACGGACGCGTCGGTATTTCGGTCGCTTCCGGATGGCACGATCGCGACTTCGTCTTCGCTCCGCAAAACTACGCCGACCGCAAAAACATCATGCTGCGCGACCTCGACGTCATCCGTTCGTTGTGGCGCGGCGAATCGATCAAGCGGCTCAACGGTTCGGGGAAAGAAGTGGACGTTACCATCTTCCCCCGGCCCATCCAGCCCGAATTGCCTGTCTGGATCACCTCGGGCGGCCATCCGCAAACATTTCAGGCCGCTGGTGAGACCGGGGCTAATCTCCTAACGCACCTGCTGGGCCAGAGTTTCGAAGAACTCACATCCAAGATCCAGATCTACCGCGACGCGTACCGCAAGACCAATAAGACCGGCAACGGGCACGTGACGCTCATGCTGCACACCTTCGTCGGCAACAGCGAAGAGGAAGTGCAGGAACTGGTGCGCACACCTTTCTGCAACTACCTGAAGAGTTCAGTGGACTTGATGAAGCAGGTGGTAAAAGGTTTGGGCGACGACCTTTCAGCCACCACATTGAGCGAGGAAGATCTGGGCGCGTTGATCGATCACGCGTTTACGCGCTATTTTGCCACCAGCGGTCTATTCGGAACTCCCGACAGTTGTATGGCGACGTTGCAAAAACTGAAAGACATGGGCGTGGACGAAGTAGCCTGCCTGGTGGATTTCGGTATCGCGACCGAAACAGTGCTGGCCAACCTGGACAATTTGAAAGAATTGGCGATGCGCTCCAACCGCCCCACGGCGGTCGGTTATTCGATACCCGAGCAGATCTTTAGGCATCACGTCACGCACATGCAGTGTACGCCCTCGCTCGCCCGATTACTCGTGGGCGATCCCAGCGGGCGCCTGGCGCTGGGTTCGCTCCAGAAATTCCTGGTGGGCGGAGAGGCGCTTCCGCCTTCGCTCGCCGCCGACTTGCAAAAAGCCGGCGTCGGCGAGATTTATAACATGTACGGCCCGACGGAAACTACCATCTGGTCAACCATGGAGAAGCTCACTCCCGGAGTGGACGTTACAATCGGGCGCCCGATTGCCAACACGTCCGTCTTTGTTCTGGACTCGAACCGCAGGCCAGTTCCGGTCGGCGTTCCGGGCGAGCTTTACATTGGTGGAGATGGAGTGGTGCCGGGCTACCTGGAACGGCCGGAGCTGACGGCCGAGCGATTCGTGCATCTGGACGATAACCAACGCGCGTATCGCACGGGCGACTTGGTAAAGTACCTGCCGGATGGACGGCTGCAGTTCCTCGGACGCGTAGACCACCAAGTGAAGATTCGCGGGCATCGCATCGAACTGGGCGAAATCGAAGCCAGCCTGAGCCAGCATCCCACCGTGCAAGACGCGATCGTTACTACGGTTGAGTATCCAACCGAAGGCAGCGCGCTGGTCGCCTACATCGTGAAGCGCGGGTCAGCCACCCCGCAGCCGATGGAGCTGCGCCGGTTCGTGGAATCGCAGCTTCCTTCTTATATGGTTCCGAGCTCGTTCGTACTTTTGGACGAATTCCCACGAACACCCAACGGAAAAATCGATCGGAAGCGTTTACCGCATCCGGACCTGGTTCCCCAACAGCGCTCCGTTATTCCACCGCGCAATCCAGTGGAAGAAAAGCTGGCCGTAATATGGCGCGAAACATTGCATGTCACTGACGTAGGCATTCGGGATAATTTCTTTGACTTGGGCGGGCACTCGCTCCTGCTGATCCGGCTGATCGCTCAAATCCAGAAGGAATTTGGGCAGAGGCTGCCGGTCGCAACCGTGCTCGAGTCGCCGACGATCGAGGCGTTAGCGATCGTGCTGACTGGTAAACAGGTGTCCTCGGCCGTCTGCCGCGTGATTCCTCTTAAGCCGCAGGGAACCCGGCCGCCGTTCATTTGTCTGGGAGCGAGCCCTCTGTTTCTGCCGCTGGCCCGCTTACTCGGCCCGGATCAGCCCTTCTGCGGGCTCGACCTCACCGAGCTCAAGAAGGTCAATTTGCCGAATCCCTGCACGCTCGAAGACCTGGGCAAGTATGTGGTGGAGGGCATCCGGGAATTCCAACCGGAGGGCCCCTATTCCATCGGCGGATGGTGCCTCTATGGCGTGTTGGCGTACGAGGCAGGGCGACAGTTGGTCGCTCAGGGTCAGGAAGTCGAGCTTCTCACCCTGATCGACTCTCCGAACGTAGCTTACGGCAAGAACCTATCGGCCGTTGCCCGCATACAGATGCGAACCCAGAAGTGGCTCTTCCATCTTTCAACGCTAGCGAAAGCAAGCCCGGCCGAAATGCTTCGCTACACCAAGGAGCGTCTTAACATTGCGCGACATAAAATGATGAGGCGCCAACAAAAGACCGCCTTCGAAATGGGTCTGCAGGACGAAGACATCCGCTTGATGGATATCGATCCGATCCTGTTTTACGCGGCGACCAACTACCAGCCGCCACCTTACTCGGGTCGCGTTCTGATGGTCCAGGCTGCCGAGACACCTGCCGGCCAGCATTGGCAAATGGAGCAGCAATGGCGCCAACCCGTTTTGGGTGCGTCCGTGGTTCATTGTGTCGAGGGCGGGCATGACGGCATGTTCAAATACCCCTATGTCGAAACGCTGGCGGCCAAGATGAAAACCAGCTTTGAGCAGGTGGGCGCCACGCCGAAAATCAAGCACAATGGCGACCGTCAAAGCGCCGCGCGGGCGACGACCTCGTCCCGGAACGGATCCGCTACTAAAGAGGAAGAAGCAAAAGAGCCGGCCGTGCGCTAGATTGGTCGGATGATCCGGGCCCTGGTGGCTCTTGCCATTGCGCTGCTCGTCGCATTGGCTTTACCGGCAGCGTATCAACCGCTTTCGCGGCGTTCGGTGGCACTCGGCGCCGCCATCAAAGTTGGCTCAATTGTAATCGTCGCAGCCGCGGTGTGGATCTCGTGGCGGATCGTGGGCGGGCGCACCAACGCTTCGAAATTCCTCGTCGCGTATTCGTACCTGTCGGCAGGCTGGTTACTAATCTTTTCGTTCCTGACAGCGATTGACGAAGGAGCCATCAGATTTTTCGAACCCGGCTTGTTTGCCCAGCTGAATGTTTCGACCGGGCAAGACACTAATAAGCTGAGAGCTTTGATCGGTTCCGAAGGCACTTATGCGACGAAGGTCTTGTTGGATTCCGAGGAGGAATTGGTCAAGAACATCCAAGCGCCCGGCATGCCCTGGATTCTGTCGATGGCGGCTCTGCGCGGCGCCTTCACGTTTTGTTGGCTGGTTGTTTCCTGGGGTGCATTTCGCAAGATCATGGGAGTGTCGCGGTTCCGAAGCGCTTTGTCTCTTGTTATCTTTCTCGGGTTAGGCCTGATCACCGCGTTGACCATCGTTTTCTTTCAAATGAAGCCGGTTGTCGTGGACCCTGGCCGGTGGCTGCCAAATTGGCTCACTGCTTAAGCCAGCGTTCGAACCATTCCAGCGCGGTTTTCTCCGCCTCCGGAGTCACGCTATGCCCAACGTTTTCTTCAATGATGAACTGGAACTTGTCCGCGGCTCGCGCGGCCGAGTACGCCATTTTCGCAGCGGCGATACACTCCATCAGGCCCGGCACCGGAGTTTTCGAATCCAAGGCTCCGTTGATAGTCAACAGAGGGCGAGGCGCGATTAACGGCAGCAGGGACGGCCCATCGAATTCAGAGTAGATTCCAGGCGCTACCCGGTCATAGAACTGGCGCACAAAGCTGGGCCGAATGAACCACACCCCCGCATCCCTGGCAGCGCCCTGCATGGCCGGCTTAAAGCTATCGGTGCGAGCGGACCAGCCGCCGTGGTCGAGGGCCCATCGGAAGCTTTCCACTCCAAGGCCCGACACCACCACTTTGATTCTAATGTCCACCGCCGCCGCGATATAGGCTTCCATACCGCCCTTTGAGTACCCGATCAGACCGATTCGCGAAGAGTCGACATCTGGCCGGGTGTCCAGGTAGTCGATCAGCCTCATGACATCCCAAACCTCGTCATAAAGGAAAGGATGCTGCTGGCCGGTCCGGTAGGCCCTTAGAATAGCATCGTCATACGAGCCAAGTCTGGCCCGCTCGCCGTGGTAGCGTCCATCGATAGCGACGCCCAGAAAGCCTTTGGAGGCAAGCTCTCGAAGCTCCGGAATACATTCTTCCTTGCTCCCCCCGGTGCCATGCAAGCAAATGACTACAGGGCGCTTTTCGGTTGCCGAACCAGTTGAAGACGATTTGGCCTCTATCAAGATCCCGGGCACGGGTTGGCTCGAATCAGACGAAAAAGTAAAATGGAATCGTTCCAGGCCGTTGGATTCGCCAAGATTCGTTATTTCAGGGGCCGGAGGCACGCGCGGACGGTCAATCAGCTTTAAAAAGTCCTCACGCGGCCCGCCCAGTAAAACCGTTCCCGAGCCGGCTATGAACCAAATGACCTTAAGAGCCACCGACGCCGAGCTGCGAGAAGGTTGGGCACGAATCGCCACTAAGTCCCCCATACAGTCCAGTTCGTCATATACCGCTCAGGACTGAGATTGTACCAGTACTGCCAAAGAGAAGACTATCCTAAATCACGGATACGTAATTTAGAATACTTCTTTTGGGATCTATTGGTAAGTTTCTTCCAAAGTTAAGCTATTTTTAGGTTGACGGATGGCTCAAGATTTGGCAATATCACCCTTGGCCCAGACAAAAGGTTCTATAACCACCACTACTTTAGTACTATGTTTCGTCTCGCTGGCACCCATTGGTACTAGTAGTACTAAAAAAACTACGTTGTCAGTACCGCGACCCAGGCGGAACATGGCCTAGCCTACGTGCAAACCCGAGTACCAACTAGGGGGAACTCGTGATGGCCATAAACGCTGTCAGGTACTACGTTGGTCATATACAAACTGAATCATGCCATTCAAACACATAACCCTCATCTTATCACTAGCTGTTCTTTGGGCGACAGCGGCGCAAGCCCAAATTACCCCATCCTCGGTAACGCTGGGGGCTTCCCAGCAACAGCAGTTCACGCTGTCCTGGGAACAGTCGGCTCCATCGACGGGGCTGGCTTCGACTCCCGGTTCGGCTTTGGGGGCGCCAGCATCCGTGGGGGGTGCGGCACCCGCTCCCGTAGGCCAGCAGCAAACTACATGGACTGTGGTGCCAGCGCAATATGGCACGATAACATCAACCGGACTCTTTACCGCGGCTTCGTCGCTCCCTGCGTCGGCCTCCGCGATTGTGTACGCCCAAGTCGGTTCATCGTTGTACGAGGCGCAAGTGCTGCTGTCTGCAGCGCCAGGCGGCTCAACCTCCTCGCCTTCCCCTACGGTAGCTATTTCTGTATCACCGAGCTTCATTTCCCTCTATGGAGGGCAAAGCACCCAGTTCATCGCCTCCGTCGTTGGCAGCGCAAACCAGCAAGTGGCCTGGTCGGTGACGGGTGTGGGAAGCATTACGAATGGGGTCTATTCTGCCCCCAGTTCAGTCACTACGGACAGTGTGGTGACGATTTTGGCGACCAGCCTCGCCGATCCCACCAAGGCCGCTAGCGCGACTATTTTGTTGAGCCCGGCCAGCAGCACCACCGGCAGTACCGGCGGGTCGACGAGCACGGGCGGATCAACCACGAGCACGGGTGGATCAACCACGAGCACGGGTGGATCAACCACGAGCACGGGTGGATCAACCACGAGCACGGGTGGATCGACCACGAGCACCGGTGGATCGACCACGACTGGCGGCTCAACCACGACATCAACCACGGCATCAACCACAACTGGCGGAACAATTACGGCTAATACGTCCGCCGCAACTACCACCACGTCCTTTACGCCAATCCTCGTGCGGTGCGGAGGTAGCCAGTACACCGATGCACTCGGAAATGTGTGGGTCGCCGACTATGGCTATTCCGGGGTCACTGCGCCATATTACAGTCCGGCGTCGATCAGCGGAACCGCATCGGTGGGGCTATATCAGGACCTGCGGTATGGCAACAACTTCCAATACAACTTTGCAGTGCCCAACGGCACCTATACGGTCACGCTGAAGTTTGCTGAAATCGTTTTCAACACCAAGGGCGCCCGCGTGTTTAACGTCACGATCAACAATCAGGTCGAGCTCACCAACTTCGACATTTGGGCCCAAGCGGGCGGAGCGAATCGCGCCATCGACAAGACGTTTACGGTTTCGGTGACCAACGGAAAGATGACCTTTCAGTTTGCGGCCAGCGTGAATAACGCTCAGGTCAATGCGATCCAGATCGAGCCATTGACTGGTGGATCAACCACCACTGGTGGATCAACCACGACTGGTGGATCAACTACCACTGCTGGATCAACCACGACCGGCGGATCGACCACGTCCACCGCAAGTACCAGCGGGTCCTTTACCCCAATCCTTGTGCGGAGCGGAGGTAAGCAGTACACCGATGCGCTAGGAAATGTCTGGGTCGCCGACTATGGCTACTCCGGGCTCACTGCGACATATTACAGTCCAGCGTCCATCAGCGGCACCGCATCGATGGGCCTATATCAGGACCTACGGTATGGCAACAAGTTCCAATACAACTTTGCAGTGCCCAACGGTACCTATACGGTCACGATGAAGTTTGCTGAAATCGTTTTCAACACCAAGGGCGCGCGCGTGTTTAACGTTACGATCAACAATCAGGTCGAGCTCACCAACTTCGACATTTGGGCCCAAGCGGGTGGAGAGAATCGCGCCATCGACAAGACGTTTACCGTTCCGGTGACCAACGGAAAGATGACCTTTCTGTTTGCGGCCAGCGTGAATAACGCTCAAGTCAATGCGATTCAGATCGAGCCATCGACGGCGGTAGCGCCGACGGTCGGTATCAGCCTCTCGCCGTCGAGCGCGACGCTTAGTGGCGGCGGTTCCGCTCAGTTCACCCCCACCGTGACCGGTAGTAGCAATACGGCCGTAACCTGGTCGTTCAGCCCCAACGTCGGCAGCATTACCGCAGGGTTATATAACGCCCCCGCGACAATCAGTGCCGCACAAACCATCACCATCACGGCAACCAGCGCCGCGGATACAACCAAGACTGCGACGGCAACGGTCAGTCTTCAGGCTGCAGCTGCGCCCACTAGCGTCAGTCCGGCAACGGCCACCGTATCCCCTGCAGCAACCCAGCAGTTTTCGGTTCAAAACCTAGCCTCGGGAACCACCGTCGCCTGGGCAGTGACCTCGGGAAGCATCTCATCGAGCGGCCTTTACACGGCGCCGAGCTCCGTCGCAACGCAACAAACCGTCACTGTCACGGCGAAGAACTCTTCTACCCTGGCAGTTCTCGGGACTGCGACTGTCACTCTACCGGCGTCGCCTACGACTATTTCGATGCCGATTGAAGTTGTCGGCGCCAATGGAACTACGGCAGCCGTTTCGTTCACCATTCCGTCAGGATCGAATCTGAGCGGGACATTACAACTTTCGATGCAGATCCACAACCTCAAGTATGATGCTGAGGCCAGTGTGCAGGTGAATAACTCCGCATGGTTGCCTATCAGCACCGGCAATGTGACCATACTCGGAAACGGGGCGGCCTTCGGAGGTATTGGGGGCGGCTTCCGCACGCTGCAGTTGACTATGAATTTGCCGGCCGGCGTCGTCACCGCCGGCACAAACACCGCCACTTTCCGCTTCAATCAGAGTGACGGTAACGTAAGCGGGTACCGGGTCCTGGCTTTTAACATCCAATCCGCGGGAACCAACCTGATCCCAGCGTCTGTGTTTGTCAACGACGATCCCAACACCTGGCAGGCCCCCTCTACAGCCGCTTCGGATATCTCAGCGGGACTCGCGCTCTATCAGGGTGCAGCTCTGACGTCGCCATTCACCGGAACCACACAATCGATCCATGCGCATTGCTCGGATTGCCACACCACCGACGGTCGCGATTTGAAGTATTTCAATTATTCCAACAACTCGATTCAAGCGCGGGCGATGTTCCACGGACTGACTGCACAGCAGGGAAATCAGATCGCCAGCTATATACGATCGCTCAACCTCCCCAACCCGGGACGGCCCTGGAATCCGCCCTATCAGCCTGGCCCGGGGTTAGACTCTCTGCCAGTCTCCAGTTGGGCCGCGGGCGCGGGAGTGGACGCCGTGCTGGCAAGTGACGCCGACATGGCGCCTTATCTCATGCCGGGCGGCAGTACCGCGGGCTGGTCGACTACCAGCTATCTCAATCCGCGCGAGCTGCCCATCACCATGCAGCTTCCGGACTGGAACTCCTGGCTTCCCGTCATCCATCCCATGGATGCCTACGGTGCTGCCTTCAACAACGGAACTATCAACTCATATTTATCGCTCATCCGGTCCACCTTGGCACCCAACTCGACGACAGCATATAACTACGCCATCTCTCAAAACGCCGCGTTCACCAAGTGGTTTGAGGCCGGGGAGCAGTTCATGGTGTCTATAGAGAACACTGCCACCGCCGCCGGCTGGACTGGTAATCTCCGTACTGATGTCTACTCGGCGGGTCTCTGGCAGATGGTCAAGTTTTGGGAAATCAACCAGGAATTCGGGCTGGAAGGGATGCCCCAGGTTCCCTACGGGGCCAAGGCCGACCTACGCAGTTGGCTGGGTGCCCTACCCTTCGGCACGGCGCCCGGATTAATGCACATGAGTGCCGGTCCGGGTATCGGTAACGGAACCCAGGTGGTGTACGACTATTTAACGATGGCTTGGTATCAGGCGCAGCTTGTGCTGAATGATGGCCAGGGGCTCCAAACCGGCCACAATCCTATCGATTATGGGTACGTGCCTGGTCACATTCGAGACCTCTACGACATCGACACTGGATTGCCTGGAAGCATGCTATTGCTGTCCTGGACCGTTAAGGCGCTGCAGGAGTTCACATTATCCGGGATCGGTCCGCAAGCAGGAGCCGGCGCAGAGGACGCGGGCTGGGATCCGATCAATACGAACGTGGCTAACTTGGTGGGCGCCCTTTGGGCGCCGCTTTGGTCGGCCACTTCACCCGCGACGGAGACCGCGTTGGTTCAAGCCTACGCACAAGAATGGTTCGCTCAGGCCTCCCAATACACGCCTGCACAGTACTATGCGGGCGGATGGGCGAGTGCCTCCCAGAATCCCACCACGATCTCTTACTCAGAGACTTTCGGGGGGCAGGTTTGGTTTATGCTCCCGAGGCTTCGCTTCTTGGGAGTAAGCGCGACCCTGACTGATCAGATATCCGCTTGGGCAGCGAAAATTTGGCCTGTCGGTAACTGGGCTTCCAACAACGCGGCCACCTGTAGTTCGCTCCTTATTTGCACCTCAGGATACTGAGTCCTGTTTCTGCCCGCCGACGTCGATTTAGGCGCCGGTGGGCCGTCATTGGATCAGGGTAAAGATTCGGTCGTGCTCCTCCACTCCGCGCTGCTTTAGGTTGCCTAAGATGGAGGGATCAATGACAAACGCAGGGTATGTGCCGTCTGTCGAAAGCCAGGGTTGAAAGAAGAAGTGGTCGACAATCAAAACTGGCTTAGGAGCAGCCGCGACGACGCCGGCCATCTGGCGTCTCTGGGCAGGCTGAGTCCGCCGAAGGTTGAGGTCGGGAAGAACGCTGGGATAAAACAAAGAACCATCCGCTCGCCAATTTATTCCAATTGAAAAGCCTAATCGCACTGGGCAATGTGCAAATGCTTGCTACCATTCCTGGCGCGCCATTTTTCTTGGCGCCAATTCCGGATGGCGTGGACTGACAATCGCGTGAATGCCTCCCGCCTCCGCAGGACAACTGTACTTAGGCAAGTGGAATGGTCCTACACTGGCCATTGGCTCCCCGGAAAGATCAAATGTGCATTGGCAGGCGGGCACGTAACAATTGAAGACGCCTTGTGCTTCGGACGCTGGAAACGGTGACCGACTCCAAACTTGCGGCTGAACGCAAAATACCCGTCGCGTTGAAACGACGGGCCGGCCCCTAAACTGTTAACCTCGGTGAAGGGCCGACAGAGAAGGCGTCGGCTGGCCTGTGGTCTGGCAACCACGAGAGGAGATTACTCAGTCGAATGTTGAACCGGATACTGCGGACCGCCCTATACCAGGGATCGCTCAGACAGGTGGCTGCTCGCAAGATAAGCAGACAATTACCGCGGTCATGGCTGCGCACCCTTCCTTACCCAGCACTCCTGGAGACCGGTGTATTGGAGCGTCCAAATTACGGCTATTGCATGTACAATGCCGCGCAACTGGCGGGACGGCTCGGCCATAAAGTCGTCAGCGCGATTGAGTTCGGCTGTGCCGGCGGCAACGGCCTGGTAGCAGCCGAGCGGCATGCCAGAGAGATCACGCGAGAGCTCGGGATCGAGTTCCAGATCTACGGCTTCGACAGCGGAGCAGGACTACCGCCGCCTCTCGATTACCGCGACATGCCCTTTGCATGGCAAGCCGGATTCTATCCGATGGATCAGGAGAAACTCAAACAGCGGCTCACTATGACGAAACTTGTCATTGGGCAGGTACGGGAGACTTGCGGGGACTTCTTCGCCCAGCATAACCCGGCGCCGATCGGTTGCATCTTCATGGATTTGGATTTCTACTCGTCCACCATGGATGCACTCCAGATCTTCGAAGGCTCAGACAAATACTTCCTCCCGAGGGTCTCGATGTACTTCGATGACATCGTCGGCGCTGACATGTGCGATTTCACCGGCGAGCGGATGGCTATGACTGATTTTAACTCGCGGTCACAAACTGCCAAGATATCCCCGGAATATTACACCAGACTCCAGGATTTTCCTGGGTTTTGGAAACATCAAATTTACGTCTATCACAATTTCGCTCATCCGGATTATTGTCGTTTTGTGGGTTATCCGCAGACTGCCGCTGATCCGCAGGGCGCGCTGCTGGATTGAGGGGAGTAAGCCCATGCGCCCGAGGCCAGGTGGCGCTGCTTTCCGGCGAATCCCATCCGATTTAACGCGCGCCGGTGAGGGCGATATTTCCCATGCGACGCCCCGCCCCGGCTGTACGGAATCGGTCAAAAATTGTAGCGCGTCCGCGGGAACGCTAATAGTCCGCTTCATGTACGGGCCCGGCGTGGAAAGTGTTTGGGCTCGGTACTGGGCGGTGATACACAGTCCTCCAGCCGCTAAGGCCGGCTGGGCTATATAATAAGGGAACCAGATGGATACCGAGAATCAGGAAGTCGCCCTTCCTACCTTCCGGAATGCACGTGGATTGGAGATCTTCCACCACGACGCAGCGGAAACGAAATTCGTCTACAAGGAGATTTTCGACGACCAGGTCTATTTCCGTCACGGAATCACGCTGACCAAGGGAGATTGCGCTTGGGACATCGGGGCCAACATCGGGCTGTTCACGTTATTCGTCCAGGAGAATTTTGAGGAGATCCAGGTCCACGCGTTTGAGCCTTCTCCGCAGATTTACAAAATCCTCACGGCCAACACCACGCGGTATGGCCAACGAGTAGTCACGCATCGTTGCGGAATGGCCGGACAAGAGCGAGAGGCAACGTTCACGTTCTATCCACGCTATTCCATCATGAGCGGATTTCACGCCGACGGGGAGCACGATGGTCGAACTCTGCGGGCCGCAGTCCTCGGCCAATGGCGCCAGCGCTATCCCGACCGGCCTGATCCGGAGGACCGGTTCCTGGATGACATAATTGACTCAGCTCTTAGCCAAAAACAGGAGTACGTCTGCAGCTTGCGTACAATTTCACAGCTAATCCAGGAAACCCACACTGAGGAGATCAGCCTTCTAAAGATCGACGCGGAGGGCAGTGAACTCGATATTCTCGGCGGTATCCGCGACGAGCATTGGCCCGCGATCCGGCAAATAGTCATGGAAATCCACGACCGCGACGGAAGCGTTGCCGCATCGATAATGAAAATACTAGATGCTCGCGGATTTCAGGCCGTCATTGAGCAAGAAGCTGGATTGTCCGGTTCGGGCGTGGTCAATTGTTACGCGGTGCGGTCGTCTAACAAAGCACTCTCGGTCTAGGCCCATCCGAGGTACCTAGGTACAGTTGCCCTGCCGTACACCCGATGTATTATCAGAAGATGAAAGCGAGGAGCAGATCTACTTGCTGACACCAAAACCGTTGGAGTCGGATTATTTCCAGCTCATTGGCAAGTTGAAAAGCATTGATTTCTCCCAGTGCCGCGAGACCGTTCGTTTGGCTCTGATGGGCGATGCCGCCACGCAACAGTTGGCTACATTACTGACCGTGCTATTCGCCGAGCAGGGTGTTCGCCTGGAAGCCTGGGAAGGTCCCTTCGATGCCATGGAGCTCCAGGCATACGACCCTAATTCGGAGCTTTACCGGTTCGCTCCCGACGCAGTTGCAATCATGAACGTAACCCAGGCTCTGCGGACACGTTATTACCGCCGTACCTGCTCGGGAACGGAGTTCCTGGAGCAAGAATATCGACGCATGACGTCCATTTGGGACATCCTGCGGGAACGCACCTCGGCGCCCATTATTCAAAGCAATTTCGCGCTCCCCATCGAGCGCGTGTTTGGGAATTTCGACCACAAAATTCCGGACTCGCTGTATGCGGTTGTTTCGACGCTGAACGGGAGAATCGCCGAGGGTGTGCGCACCCGGAATCAGGTTTTCGTTAACGACGTCGAGGCCATCGCATCCAGTGTGGGACGCCGCAATTGGTACGACAACCGGTTCTGGAACATGTACAAAAGTTTGTGCGCGTTGGAACACCTGCCATTAGTTGCTCAGAACATCATCGATGTGGCGCTGTCCATCCGCGGCCGGGCCGTAAAATGCGTGGTTCTTGACCTCGACAATACCTTATGGGGCGGCGTCATTGGCGATGACGGCGTGGATGGCATTGCATTGAGCGCGCATGGGGATGGTGAAAGTTTTCATGAGTTTCAATCGTTTCTCCTGGAGTTACAGAAGCGCGGCATCCTGCTGGCCGTTTGCAGCAAAAACAGCCCCGACAATGCGCTGAAACCCTTTCTGGAACATACCGAAATGGTGCTCCGCCGCGAGCACATCACCGTGTTCCAGGCGAACTGGGAGGACAAGGCGGAAAACATTCGCCGCATCCGGGAAAAGTTGAACATCGGCTTCGATTCGATGGTGTTCCTCGACGACAATCCGTTCGAGCGGAACCTGGTGCGCAGTCTTCTGCCCAACGTCATCGTCCCAGAACTCCCCGAGGAACCGGCCGAGTATGTTCGCGCCATCTGCGAACTGAACCTTTTTGAAACCAGTTCTTTCTCCGCCGAGGATAGCCTTCGAACGGAGCTTTACCGGCAGAAAGCCGAAAGCGAAGAGATTCAGGCAACTTTTTCCAGCGTAGAGGACTATCTTCGATCGCTGGAAATGGATATCACCATCGACCGATTTGAGCCCAAGCGGATTCCACGTATCGCTCAACTGTTCCAGCGCAGCAATCAGTTCAATCTGACCACCCGGCGCCGCAGCGAAGCCGAATGCGATGAGCTGATGAAGGATGCGGCTTGTTACCCCATCTTTGCCGAGCTCAAGGACCGCCTCGGCAACCATGGACTGATATCCATAATCGTGGCATGGCTGCAGGAAGACGAACTCTTCCTCTCGGACTGGCTCATGAGCTGCCGCGTTCTCACCCGGGGGGTGGAGCAGCACCTTATGAATCATTGCGTCAAATATGCCGCACGCTTCGACAAGAAGTGGATCGTTGGTGAATATCGTCCGACCGCCAAGAACGGAATGGTGAAAAGGTTCTATGAGCAGTTTGGTTTCGAGCCGTGTGCGGGTCCCGACGAGGGTACGATGAGGTGGCGAATCGAGGTAGCCCAGTACCGGCCGGCAGTCACGTATATGAACACCACCGAAGTGCCTTTTGAAGTGGCAACAGGTTCCTGATCGCGGGCGGACCATTATGGAAAACGATCAATTGCGATCACGCATCACCGAGACGTTTCGAAACGTGTTTGACGACTCCGCGCTGGTGCTATCCGACGACATGACCGCGGAGGATGTCGACCAGTGGGATTCTCTCAGCCACATCAACCTCATCGTGGCCCTGGAACGCGAATTTCGCATCAAGTTCACCACTGGAGAAGTCAGTAAGCTGAAGAACGTGGGAGAACTCACCTCCTTGATTCAACGTAAGACCTCATGATTTACGAGCGAGATCAGTGAACTATCTTTCGATCCAGTTTGCTCTCTTTCTCGCCGCTGTCGTAATTATTTTTCAGCTGTGTCCGCGCCGGTTTCGGCACATCATTCTGCTGGTCGCCTCCTACGCCTTCTATTTTCTTTCCAGCCGCCTGGTCATCCTCGGCATATTCGGCGCAACTGTATTCACCTATGTTGTGGGCCGGGCTTTGGACCGGGAACCCTCTACGGATGGCTCTGGAGAGAATCCCGCTCTGCCGATGATGGCCTTCGGGGTCGCTGTCCTGGTCTGCTACTTGGCATTTTTCAAGGCGATCGCTCCGCTAAAACCGCTGCTCGCGCACAGCATTGTCACGCCCCAATGGCTGGCAGCTTTCGTCAACGCGAACTCTTTACTCCCGCTCGGAATCTCCTACTACACCTTCCGGCTCATTAGTTACGTCGTGGACGTCTATTGGAAAAAGATTCCCGCCGAGCGCAGCTTTATCGATTTCGCCACCTACGTTGCCTTTTTTCCGCACATCGTTGCGGGCCCCATTCAGCGCAGCGGGGACTTCCTGGAACAAATCCGCAATCTGGATCCTACGCCGGCGATGATGACCGCCGGCCTCCGCCGCATGCTCCTCGGGTGCTTCAAGAAGGTCGTGGTCGCCGATAACCTCGGACTCATCGTGGGTCTTGCCTATCCAAGCGTAGAGCCGGCCAGGCACGCTTCCAGCCTGCTGGCCTTTTATATTTTCCCCCTGCAGCTGTACGCCGACTTCTCGGCGCTGACCGATATCGCCATTGGTGTTTCGCTGCTTTTTGGCATCCGATCACCGGAGAACTTCGATGCTCCTTTCTCCGCCACCAGTATCAGCCAATATTGGAGGCGCTGGCATATGTCGCTCACGAGCTGGTTGACCGACTACGTGTTTTTGCCGCTCCGGATGGCGACGCGTCGAGCTGGCAACTGGGGCCTTGCGTTCAGCTTGATGGTCGACATGCTCTTAATTGGTTTGTGGCATAACCTAAGCTGGGCGCTTGCGGTGTTCGGCCTGCTGCACGGCTTTTTCCTCACTATCGACGCCCTGACAGCTAGAACTCGCGCAAAGTTCTTCAAATCCCATTCGCAGTGGGATCGGGCCGCGACCTGGATCGGCCCGGTGTTTACATTCCATCTGGTAGCCCTGGGAGCGGTGTTCGTGCGCGCGCAATCCTTGCCCCAGGCCATGGATGTTCTATCTCGTGTCCTCACCGTTGGGCCTCATTTCTGGGCCGCCTTTCAGAGTCGCGAGACAATTTGCGGACTGTGCGGATTTGGTCTGTGGGCTCTGTTCGAATTTGGGCGCCGCCGGTACTGGTTGCCGCTTACCGCCGCACCGACCTGGACTCGTTGGGCCTTTTACTACGCCGTGATAGCAATAGTAGTTAAGTATGGGCACAATGCGGAAGGATTCATTTATTTCAAGTTCTGAATCCATGACCAGGTTCGGCCTACGGTGCGCGCTATTCTTTGCGCCGCTGGTAGGCGCACTCGCGTTCTCCGTTATCTCATTACACATAGCCGGGGAAATGATCGCTCCGCAGCGCGTCTTAGAGCTGCAGAAGTCCTTACACGCTTTGTACGAGCCGATGTATCAGCCGAAGTCGGTTTACCCTAGCTACAAGCTGCTAGTGACTCTGCAGCGCCGGCCCGACGTGTTGGCTTTAGGAACCTCGCGCATTTTGTCTGTCCGCAACGAATTCGTACGCGAATCGGGAGAGCGCTTCTATAACGGCTACATGTTCTCGGCTCCCGTTGGCAGCATGCGGGAGTTCCTGGAACAGATCCCAACTAACCAATTGCCCCGCTTTTTGCTCCTGGATGTGGATCCGTGGTGGTTCAGCGAGGATGCACAGATAGAGCCCGAGCCAGAGTCCTTCCAACCCTCTTCGCAAATGCAGGTCCTCGACTTCGCCTGGCGGAACGGGGTCTACGCCGGCACCCAACGCTGGATGTTTTCAGCCCCACCGGGCTTGATCGGAGCGGGTGCGCGGCTAAGTGGGTCCGGCCTAAGACCGGATGGGAGTTATTTTTTCAAGCAGCGGATGTTGGATTTGAACCCGAGTCTGCTGGAGAGCCAGTTGAAAGGCGTGCGGGAAGGAACCGACGGCCGGTTCCACCGTGGTTCCACAAATCTTTCTCACGATGCGATCGAAGAAGTTCAACGGCTATTGAACTATTGTTCCGCACACCATGTAATGGTGATCGGATATCTTTCCACGTATCACCCCGCTTTGTATGTTGCGCTCCGAAGCGACTCGCGAATGAGCTACCTCTGGCGAGTCGCGCCCACACTGGCGCCGAGGTTTCAGGAAGCCGGTGCACTGCTGTTCGATTTTCAGGACCCGGGCGGAGTCGGCTGCCGGGCCGCCGAGTACCTGGATTCGGGTCATGAATCGGAAGTGTGCACGGCCAAAACGCTTCTCGCCATGGCCGACCATGACTCCAGAACGCAAGTAATCCTTGACGCCGGCAAGCTAGAGGGATTCTTGAACCATCGTCGCTCCGACTGGCAATTGGGATTCTGAAATATAAGAAATATGGTCACAATACCGCAGCCTTCATCGATTTCAAGTTCTCGGTCCATACGCCGGTTTGCTGTCCGGTGCGGGCTATTTTTTGCGCCCCTCTTGGGTATGCTCGCGTTCTCCGCCGTCTCACTACGCACCGTCGGGGAACTCATAACTCCGGAGCACGTCCTTGAAGTCCAGGAATCCGGACCGGCGTTGTACTACCCGTTGTATCAGCCCAGGTCGGTCTACCCAGGCTACAAACTCCTAGGTACTCAAAAGCGTCGGCCGGACGTATTGGCCTTGGGAAGCTCGCGGATTTTTTCCGTCCGTAACGAATTTGTACGGGAATCAGGAAGCCAGTTCTACAACGCGAGTATGATGGGGACGGTTTCCATCGGAAGCATGCGACAGTTCCTGGAGCAGCTCACTCAACTGCCTCGGGTTCTACTCCTCGATGTGGATCCCTGGTGGTTCCGCGAAGATGCGCGCGTACAGCCCGAGCCGGATTTCTTTCGATCGCCTTCGCAAATGCAGATCCTTGACTTCGCCTGGCGGAACGGGATCTACTGCGGCACGCAACGCTGGCTGCTTTCAGCCTCGTCCAACCTGATTGGAGCCGACGCTCGCATGCAAGGGTCAGGGCTAAGACCGGATGGAAGTTTCTCCGCCAGGCAACGCTGGTTAGATTCGGTTCCAAATCTGCTGGAAAGCGAGCTGAAAAATCTGCAGGAAGGAACGGAGGAAGAGTTTCGCGCTGGTTCCCCGAGCCTCTCCCTAGACTCGATTGGAGAATTGCAACGGCTGTTGAACTATTGCTCCGCTCACCGCATCCTAGTGATCGGATATCTCTCCACATATCACCCCGTTTTGTATGAAGCGCTCCGCCACGATCCGCGAATGAGCTACCTCTGGCGCGTCGCGCCTACACTGGCGCCGCAGTTTCAGGAAGCCGGTGCACTCCTGTTCGATTTCCAAGACCCGGCCGGAATCGGCTGTCGGGCCGTGGAGTACCTGGATGCGTTACATGAGTCGGAAGTATGCACGGCCAAGGTGCTCATCGCTATGGCACACCAAAACACCAGAGCTGGGACCGTCTTGGATGCCGGCAAGCTAGAGGGATTCTTGAGCCACCGGCGCTCCGACTGGCAATTGGGTTTCTGAAGGTAACGCTCGGGCGCAGACTTCGTTCACGCTCCCAGCTTTTGTATCACAACTTCATATAACTTCTTGATTGCGTGCCTCTTGGTTCCTGGATCAAGGTGATAAAGTTGATTGAAGATCGGTGTTTGCCGGCACGCAAGTGTTAAGACAAAGCATATGAAGAGACTGCTTTTGTGCGTCATGTGCGCCGCGGCGCTGGAGGCTCAGTCGATCTCGATCACCAAGCCAGCCGCGAACGACAGCATCAGCGGCTCTAGCGGCTACTACTTCCATGTATCGGTTGCCTCGGCGCCCTCGGTCGTAAGAGTCTGCTACGTCGTCGACTCCTACCCGGCCTATAACCCGGGAATCGACGCCCCCACTACGCTGGGCTGCTCGATCAGAGCGCCGTTCTCCCTGCCCTACAACACTTTCTGGAATGGGAACGGGGCGCACCAGGTAGTTGCCACCGCTTACAACGCTCTCGGCAACGTGGTTGCGACCAGCGCCGCAGTCCCGTTCACCATCGCGAACACCTGGCCGCTTTCGTACGTGGCTGGACTGACCGCGTCCACCAGCACTCCGGTAACGTCGGCCTGGTCGGGCAGCAGCATCAGCATCATTCCTACGTGGTCAGGTACCGGCAGCGCGAACTCGAAGACCTTCAATTTTTACATCGATGGGCTTCCCCAGGCGTCCGCCAACAGCATTACATCGACCAGCACCACGTTTTATGCGGATACGGTGCAGTTTCAAAACGGCAATCATGACGTCTGCATAGTCGGCGTCGACAACGTGGCGGGCACCAGGTACACAGGAGCGGGCGGGACCTACACAGGCGCCGCGACCGAGTGGTGCCGGACGGTTAATTTCCAAAACGGCGCTGTGCCCTCGCGAACGTTGACCAACGCCAGCGGCATCTATGTGGCTCCGGGCCAGACCTTCACCCTGACGGCGAAAGTGTTGAACACGGACGGATCCACCAGCGCCGCCACTTCGGCATTCAGCTCTTCAAACACGGCCATCGCCACGGTGAACGCTTCTACGGGTGTTGTCACCGGGGTCGCGAACGGCTCGACGCAGATCAACGCGACGGCTTTGGCTTGTACCGCGACGGACTTGACGGTCAGCGGTAGTTACAATAACTGGGTCTCATCGGCTACCTGTCCCTTCGGTCACAACAGCGTAGGGGCAGCCGTCGTTGTAACAGGAGGTTCCGGCTGGACACCCGGCACCTACACGATAACCGTCGTCTTAGGGACGGCCGCCGTGCTTAGCGGCACTCCGGCAGCCTTCGGAACAAGCGGTGGTCATTTCGAGAGCGGCCCAGGTCGACAGGACTGGGTCTACGTGTGGCCGGTCAATATCTTCCCGCATTTCTCCGCGACCGGCCAGATCCTCACATCGTACAACTCGGCAACCAGCTTCGTTCCGCATTGCATGTTTCAGTCCAGCTACATGTTCTACGAGCAACCGTATTCACCGGGAGCGATGGCGGATCTCAACTCGAGCGGTTTGAATTGTTTCGAGCTGGGGATAATTCCGAACCCCCTAGCGAACTACACGGTCTCCTCTACATTTCAATCCAGCGTGAACTCCTGGATCGCCACGAACGAAGCATTCTTGTCGGGCTACCCCAAATTTCATTTGGGCTTGACTGGGGACAATGCCGTTCTATCCCTGTACGACGCGGCCAACGGCCCTCAGAGCCAGTGGTCGCCTCCAGCCTTGCAGTACGCGTTTCAACAATGGGCGGCTCAGGGCAACGTGATCGGAGCTCCGATGCTGGACGAGAGCGCAGTTTACTTTACGCGGCAGCCGCTGGCCGGCCCGATTTCTTATTCGAACGGCGGCACACAGTCCTGGCTCCAGTCCATTAGCGCTTCCGGCGGAACATGCACGGCCAGCACCAACTTTGCTTGGAGCATCAGCAACGGCAACGCCGGTTTCATCATCCACGGCTCGTCGGTCGCCAACATGAACAGCGTTGCTCCGGCAGTCTACACCGCGAGCCCACCTTATGGAACTTCCGCCGGAACATTCACGTTCCCCTGCAGTGGGGTGCCGAACGGGACTTATAACTCGTCCAACGACCCCGGCCTGGTGCTCGAACCGATGGGAAACGCATGGTACAACTCGAACACGGACTATATCCACTACAACGCCTTCGCGGATCTGTATTCCCAGGCGCACGCGGTGAGCGGGACCTTTGGCCTGTCGTGGCCCATCATCGGAGCCATCGACGGTAATCCGATGGTCATCTCCAACTGGAACGCGAACAGCAGCCAAACGTTAGGCTCGGTCACACAGGTGGCCGACTATGCCAATATTTACTGGCCCCACGGCACGGCTGAGCCGTATATGGTTTCCCGCCTGGCCGCGAACTCGCTGCTCCAAAGCGGCGACATTGGATACGAGCTCAAATCCCTGTACGGAACTTACAATCCGTCGGTCCCCTTGGTGTCTCTGACGCAAGGGACCATGAACTACGCGGGGCTGCAAGGCTATCCTGTCTCGCTCACGTCGTGTTTGGGAACGCTCTGCACGTTTAGCGCGCCGCACGGAATCACAAACATTATTCCGGGTCTCACGCGGCTGTACATCCAGGGCGCGACCAACACAGGCAGCCCGGTCGATAGCGCAAATGGAAACTTCTACGTTTGGAATTGCCCCACCGCCACCACCTGCAACTTGCTGCTGGCCGCAACCGATTTCACCAGCACCGGCAATACCTCAAATGGAGGCACGGCCACATTCCAGAATGGCGGCAGCATGTCGCTGACTGCGATCAACGCCACTGGGACCTCCGGCATCTGCGGCTTCCCGAGCCAACATTACATCCTGTGTGGCGACGTTATGAACGTTGCGACTGCCAGTCAGGGCAATTATCGCAACCGTGCGCAGACATTCACCCTGTCGGGCGTCACAGGTTCCGGCGCAGCGAGCTTCAATGAGTCAACGGGCGGCCACACATTCCTGCTGCTACCCGAGAACCTGAATGTCGTTACCCCGTTCAACAACCAGCTGTATTATCGCGAGCTTCCTCAACTCAACGCGAGCGGCGGCACGGCGTACATTGTTCCGAACAACAACTTTGTAAAAGGGCAAAGCGGCTCGATAGAACTCGGCGACACGAACCCAGCATGGAGTTTTGGAACGGTCATAGAGTGCTTAATCAACCGCTGCGCCGCGGACCGTTTGTACCAGATCCGGCCATACACGAATGGCTATACCGACCAGGGCGGCTACACGTCGCCATACGCGGCAGGTCAGATGACGAGTTTCGGTGGCACCGCTTTCGTCGGTGGCCAGTTAAACTCGAACCAGCATTTCGAGAACGCCGCGACGCTGCCGATGTTCCACGCGGTCAGCAACGCGGACACGATCTGGACCAGGTTGCAGAAGTACATCCTGCAGCCCACGCTGAACTCGCCGGACACCGGCCAGCCGTGGATCGATTGCTCGGCGCGCGCCGGATCCTATGGAGACGCCGCGTTTTGTCTGAACGTGAGCGACGGTCCACAAACCGCGCTGTTGAACCTCACTCCGTACTTGCAAAGCGGGCAGCAAATCATCCGCTTCGTCGTCAACGATCACTCGACCACGTTCACTACGCTCGCTGCCGGCACCGCGACGGACTCTTTGACGCTACAGCCGCTGGACGCGGTATTTTACGTCTTCCCGGTGACCTTTGCCGCGGAGCTGCAACAACCCGCAATCTCGGCGCGATTGGCCGATGTTCCCAACGCCACTAAGATTGTCGTGCGTTACGCCTATGACAAGTATTATCTGGACTCAGAAGGCAGCAACGTCTATGACTGCGGCACGGGCAGCTGTACGCCGTATTGGGACCGCAATTTCGGCCCGATATATTATCGGTTGATTTATCTCGGCGCGAATTCGCAAGTCCTGGCCAGCTCGGATGTCCAGACACTTTAATTGACGGACGAACCGGGTCAGTTTCCGGCGCGGGCGACTCGGTCGTACAGAGCCAAAGTACGGGCCGTCATTACATCGATCGCAAATTCCTGTTGGGCTCGCTGCTGGGCGGCTCGGCCGTAGGCGGCGCGGAGATCCGGATTGTCGAGCAGGCGATTGATGGCGGCGGCCAGCCGATCGCAATCACCGGGCGGGACAGTCAAACCGGTCTCTTCGTGCAGTGAAACGAATGGGACGCCGGAATCCAACTTGGTATTCACCACCGGCAGGCCGGCCGACATGGCTTCGATTTGCACGATGCCGAAGGCTTCGCTGCGCGCGATGGACGCCAGAGCGAATAGATCGGAGGCGTGATAGTATGGCGCAACCTGCGCGTTCTGGATCTCGCCGGCCAAAACCACTTTGTCCCCCACGCCCAACTCCACAACCATCTGTTGGAGTTTCTGACGTAGGGGCCCATCGCCGATGATAATCAGCCGTCCGCGCACCTGCTGCATGGCGCGAATCAGGTATTCGAATCCTTTGTAATAGACCAGCCGCCCCACGCTTAATATCAAGCGTTCTCCGTAGCGCGCGCGGACTTCGCCGACAGCCGCCGGATCGGCCCGTTTGAACTCTTCCACGTCAATCCCATAGGGAATCACGTGGCAACGGTCAAGGTAGCGGGCTAGAACCATAGAAGTGCGGCGGTAGTCCGGCGAGGTCGCGATGATGGCGGATGCCCGTCGCAGCGCCCGATGCAGGAAGGGCGCAAAAAGAGGGCCAAGCACCTTCTGCCGTACGGTATCGCTGTGATAGGTGACCACCAGGGGCCCGCGATGTCCGCTGCCCAGGTACGCCAGGACCGCAGTGGGATTGGGCAAGTGAATGTGGACTAAATCGGCGTTCGAGCGCCGGATTTCAGAAACCATGCCCGGACAAATTGGAGTGGACGCAACTGTCAGCCGCGTGGGCACTCTGGAGACCCGAACGTCTTCGATGGTCTCTTCCACCGGCCGTTCATCTTCGCTTGAGACGACGACGCGCAAGTCCACCGATCGGCGCAGCTGGCCGCACAGAGCTTGCAGATGGGTCTCAATGCCGCCCATGTGCGGCGGATAGAACTTGCCGACATGCAGCACTTTCAAAGCACGCAAGTCGCGAGCCGCTGGAGCGGATTGAGAAGGACTGCTGGTTTCGAATTGATCCGTGCTGGGGGTCATGCGGCGCCAGGAATCATCGAGCCTTGAATCACGCCACCACTGGGGCTGGTTCGACGAACAGTCCTTGATTCTCAGAGACCCAGTCATACAGCAGGCCGAGTCCAGTGAGGCAGTCGGTTTTGGGCGTCCAGCCCAATTCAGTCTGGGCCTTGTGAATGTCGCTGAGGAAGACTTTCTGATCGCCCGGCCGCCAGCCAGCGAAGCTGTAGTTCAGTTTGCGATTCTGGCGCTTTTCGATATAGGCCAGCAGCTCGAGCAAGGACAGAATGTTCCGCGTCCCGCCGCCGACGTTGTAGGCTTGGCCCACGGCGCGATCCCCGGCTGCAAAAGCGGCATCGTAGGCGTCCAGCAGGTCGTCAACGAAGAGAACGTCGCGCACCTGCTTGCCGTCGCCGAAGACGGTGATCGGACGGCCGAGTTGGCTGGCGATCATGAACCAGGCTACCCAGCCTTGATCCTCCGCCCCGAATTGCCGGTATCCGTAGATACAGGATTGCCGGAACACGATGGTGCGAAGGCCATAAATCCGGTGATAGTCGATCACATATTGATCGGCCGCGCCTTTGGAACAGCCATACGGGGAATGGAAATCGAGGTTGCGGGTCTCGGGGACACCGGTGGGAAGCATCTCGTAGCCATATCGCCCGTTTTGCTCCACCACGCCGACATCGGTCATCTCTCCGTAGACCTTGTTGGTGGAAGAGTAAAGAACCGGCGCGGTAATATTGGCCTCGCGCATGGCTTCAAGAACGTTGAACGTGCCGAGGGCATTGATCTCGAAATCTTCTCGCGGCGCTGTCACCGACGTCGTAACCGCGACCTGGGCTGCCAGGTGGAGCACCCGGCCGGCGTCGCGATGCTTGCGAAACAGGCGCGCCAATTCCCCGCCCTGCCGGATGTCCAATTGGACAAACTCGAGGTTGCCTCGTCCTTCCAGCCAATCCAGGTTTCTCTGGACGCCCTCCCGCGACAGGTTATCGACGACAATAACCCGATCGCCGCGCCGCAAGTAGCGGCTGGCGGCGTTGGAGCCGATGAACCCGGCGCCTCCAGTGATGATAGTCTTCATAAAATTGTGATCCTCGCTCGAAGCCGGCAGTTAAACCGTTGCGATATATCGCGCCGCGGCTAGAGATGGAACCCATTCCAGATCCGCGCGAACCATTTCCTTGACCAGGCTATGGAAGCCGACCGTGGGACTCCAATTGAGCTCGGTCCTCGCCTTGGTAGCATCGCCAATCAGCAGGTCGACTTCGGCCGGCCGATAGACTGCTGGGTCGATTTTCACCCAATCCTGGTAGTCCAAGCCAACCTCGGAAAACGCAAGCTGACAGAACTCCCGCACGCTGTGGGTTTCCCCGGTGGCCACAACATAGTCATCGGGCGAAGTTTGCTGCAAGATTAGGTGCATGGCGCGAACGTAATCCTTGGCATGCCCCCAATCGCGCCGGGCATCAAGGTTTCCCAGGCGTAACTCGCTGGCTAGCCCCAACTTAATCCGAGCCACGCTTTCCGTTATTTTTCGACTGACGAACTCGAACCCGCGCCGCGGACTCTCATGATTGAACAGAATGCCGTTGCAGCAGAACATACCATACGCTTCACGGTAGTTCACGCTCAGTTGAAAGCCGGCGCACTTGCTGATGCCGTAGGGACTGCGCGGATGAAATGGGGTGCTCTCCCGCTGAGGAGACTCACGCACCTTACCGAACATCTCGCTCGATCCGGCGAAGTAGAACTTGCAAGAGGGCTGTAACTCGCGCAGGGCCGCCAAAACATAGTGCGTGCCGTTGATATTTGTCGCCATGGTCGAAAAGCCGTCAGCGAAGCTTTCCGCCACGAAACTCTGCGCCGCCAAGTGATAGCATTCGTCGAAAGGTTCCCGGCTGAAGACGTGAAAGATGCTGGGATAGCTGTCGAGACTGGCGGGATGAATCTTGATCTTATCCAGCACGCCTTTCAGCCTGCCCAACCGGTGCTCGGGTTGTTCCAAGGCGACGCGGCGGACGATGCCATGCACTTCGTAATCCAGACTGAGCAAATGCTCCGTCAGGTAACTGCCATCCTGGCCTGTAATTCCGGTGATTAGAGCTCTCTTCTTCATTTACTGTACGGCTGCCTCGGATATTACTGCGTGCACCGCTCGCGGAGTTCGGGTCGCGAGCCAGCGGTAATACTCTCCATATTGTTTCGCGATGGTAGCGGCGGAATACCGCGTGGCACGCGCCAGACCGCGGCTTTTCAACTCGTCCCGCTTTTCGGGACTCTCCAGGAGTTGCGAGATCGCTTGCGCCCAACCGTCCACATCCGCTTCCCCAACCACAAGTCCCGCTTCGCCGATGACGAACGGAATCTCTCCGGAATCGCTGCCGATCATGGGCACGCCGCAGGCGAACGCCTCGATGATCATGCGCCCAAATTGCTCTCTCCAATTTTTCATGGTCTGGCTGGGAGCCACCATCATGTCCATGCAACCAACGTAACGTGGAACGTCGGCGTGGTTCACCAACTGAACCTTGACGCGGTTGGACCAACCGTTTTTCGCAGCCCAATCCCGCACCTTGTCCTTGTACTCCCCGCTGCCGAGCAGCAGCAGGCTCCATGGCCTGGCGCCACCCACCTTCTCCATGGCATGCATGAGAACGTCCAGTCCCTTGGCTCGCGTGAGCCTTCCGACAAAGCCGATGATCGGGGACTGGAGACCCAATTCCTGCGACACCTGGGTGCGGCTGGCAGGCGAGAGAGGTTGAAATTGGTCCAGGTCAACCGCCAGATTCAGGATGCGACCGGAATCTTGCGGGAATCCTTTTTTCAACATTGCCTCGTGAACCAAGCTCGCGCCTGCGATCCAACCTTGCGCGCGAGCCAGCACAGTGCGTTCGAAATAATTGAAGGGCGGCGGATAGTGTTTCACATAACTCTGCGCGGTCCGAAAGCAAAATCGTGCCGGGCTGTTTTTTAAAGCCCTGGCGATCTGATAGCCGGCGAAGACATAGGGCTCTTCCCAGGCATGCACGACGTCAAACTCACCCTCTCGAATTAGCTTTTGTAAGGCTGAATTGTCGTATTGGAACACGTGGATGAATCGGCTGAGCCGGGTATCGATGGGGACCAGGCGCAGCGGCGATCCCGCCGGCTCCGGTTCCATGACGATGGGCCGCAAATCCCCCTGGAAGAAGCTCGGCGCCGCGACCGTAATCTCGAAATCCGGATCGCGAGCGACCTCGCGAACCAAAGCTCGGTTCAATGCGACGACGTAGGAATGGCCGATCGTGAGTATGCGCAGGCGACGGCTCATCGCAGAGCCAAACCCTCCGAAAGTTTGCCGCGCGTTTCGAGCAGCTCCGCGCGTTCCCGTGGAACCGCCAGTATGTTGGCGTCCCAATCCACGTCGCGGACCGAGACCGAACTGCCCAACACGGCTGCCACGTATCCAAGCTCATCCAGAACGGCGAGCACGGCCGCGTTGGTTTGGTGAAGCTCGATGACCAGAATCGGCCGGGCGCTTCCCAAAGTCGAAAAGGCCCCCTGTAACGCCTCGGCTTCAGCGCCTTCGATATCCATCTTGATCAAGTCGGGCGGAGGAACGCTGCCGGCGGCGCACAGAGAGTCCAGTGTCCGCACCTCGACCTTGATTTGTCCGGAAGCCTGCACCGGAGGTTTGCCGACAGTGGAGAGCATGCCCCAGGTAGGCTCAGCGGAAGTGTTAAAGGCGTCGGTGCGGTTGGAGCCTCCCAGCGCTTCACAGCGGACGGAGATATTCGAAAAACCGTTCAGGCGCGCGTTGTACTCAATTTGCTTGGCGTTCTCCGGCAGCGGCTCGAAACAAACCACCTGTCCGGACGGACCCAATAGCCGGGCGGCGATCATCCCGAAAAAGCCCACGTTCGCGCCCACATCGTAGTACACCATGCCGGGCCGGAGGACGCTTTCCAAAAGATCCTGCACCTCGGGTTCATGATTGCCTAGAATGAAGCCGCTGTGGGAACGGGCCACGTTGAAGTGGAGACCCTGGCCAGCACCCCGCAGAATCACTGCATCGCGGCCTTTCACCAAAGATGCGCCCCAGGCACACAGACGGCGCAGGGCCGGGCTCTTATGTTGCATATGCGCCAGGAATCGAAGCGCAGGCGGCGGGACGGCCGCCAGGATAGCGTTCCCCAAACGATTCATGGTACTCACTTTGCCTCTCCAGCGCGGCCGGTAGCCGACACAGGACGCGCTTGCCGGAGGGATCCAGCGCGCTGCGTTGGAATTGCCACCAGGAAGAACCGGTCGAGCAGCACCGGGGCGCCTTCCTCCAGCGGGGAAAAGGAACTGTCCGGGGTGGCGGCTAGGAACTCGTACCCCGCCGGGAACAGACTCAGCACCTGCGAAACGGATCCTCCGAATTTCTCCAGTCCCGCGTTCACGTGCACCTCGACGAAGCAGTCCGGCCTTCCGGCCAGCGTCTTTTGCGCGCCCCGCAACAGCTCACACTCGAAACCCTCAACGTCAATGAATAACACGTCCGGAACTCCGAACCTATCGGCAAGGTCATCGACGGAATAAGCCTCGACTTTAATTTGCCCCCATTCGCCCGTCCCGTCATCCACCTGCCCGTTGGTGCCGCGGTTAAAGACCAAGGTTCCCGACTGCGCGGCTCCAGCGGCGTGCAAGATCCGAAGGTTGTCGGCTGCATTCAGCTTTCGGTTCTGCTCTCCAGCTTCGCAGTTTTCAGGGCTCGCCTCCACCGCGAGCACGAAGCCATCCGGGCCAACTGTCTTGGACAGCATCAAAGCCACCACGCATTGATGCGCGCCGATATCGAACACTCTAGCGCCGGGCCGCAATCCAAATTGCTTCAGCAGCGCGATCTCCGGCAACTCGGGATGATCGTGGTCATACCAGCCGGCCCCCATGGGATCCACCAGCTCCACTTGCAGCTCGAAGCCACCGTAATTGTGCCGGACACGCCGGCGGCGGAAGCTGGCGCGCGAATAGCGCATACGCAGCACGCGCAGCCGGTTCCATAAGGGCTTGGGAACGACCGCCTTAATAACTTGTTTCATAATTCCCATTTCATAAACCTAGCCGCGCCGCTCCGCGTCCGCTCTCGCACACACGCTGATATATAGATATCGTCCGATTCGCGTTTTCGGTCCAGGTGTAACCACGGGCATGTTGGCGGGCTTTGAATCGGCGCAACTCCCAGGCTTCAGGGGACATCTCGCGCTCCCGCAGCAGACTTATCACGGTTTCACTCCAAGCCTCGATATCGCCAACGGGACAATATTGGGTTGCAGTTCCTCCCGCTTCGCGCAGAGGGGGAATATCGCTGGCCACTACCGGGCATCCGCATGCCAGGGCTTCGATCACCGGCAAACCGAAACCCTCGGCATCGGAGGGTTGTAGTACCAAGGCCGCGGTGCGGTAAAGCGCCGCCAATTGCGATTTCGTCAGGCGGGGAGCCTGCACGATTTTGTCCTCGATACCCAGTCGTTTTGCCAGCTCGGCCTGTTGGGCGGTGAAAGCGCCGCCAACTCGCAGCAATTTCAGTTGAGGGAAGGCCGTCGCCGCACGGGCGAAAACGTTTAGCAGAATATCGATCCGCTTCCGCCGAATGGTACTGCCGACGTGCAGAAGCCAAGGCTGGCCGCCCAGACCGAGTCCCAGTGCGACGTCTGCATCGAACTCAGGTTCCGCAGCTGCAAGAAACGCCGGATCCACCCCGGGGGGAATCACTGCGATCCGATCCGGCGAGAACAGGCCATACCCCAGCAGGTTCGTTTTGGTGAATACGCTGGGACAGATCACCTGAGAGGCTCGAAGAAACCCATTGAGTGTTCTCTGGGCCATGCTGCGAAACCAGCGCGGCCGGGGTTCCGATTTGGGCTCTAGCAAGCACTTGAAGGTGTCCAAATCGTGGCAGGTGACCACCGTCCGCTCCCCTGGCAGGGCGAGGAGCAATTGTGAATAACTGTGATCGACCAAATGGAATACGTCATAGCGGCTGGCGCGCTTCTTGAGCCAAGCCGGATAGTCATGAAAGCGGTTCAGAAGACGATCCGCATTCCACGAAAACCCTGCGCGCCCTAGGCCGGGGATCTTCGAGAAACGATAATGTAACGCCGGACGCAGCTGTTCCACCTCGATCGCGGAGGCGTGTTCCGAACTGAAGCGTTGAAACAGCATATCTCCGAACAGGTCCATACTCGGCCAGCATTCTTCCAGGAAGTCACAGATGAGCGCAAGCTTCAGCGGAGCATCGGTCTGGGTTGTATTTATCTCGCGCTTTGCTTGCTCGAGAATCATGGGAATTCCGGGTTTACGGCCGTGAAGGAGCGGCTAGCGGTTGCCTGGTCGCAACCAAGCCGCCGTTGAATCGATCGCCAGAGCTGGCGGTGCTGTGAAAGCCCGCCAACGAGAGGTGCTCTTGCAGAAAGCGCGGGTCGGTCTTTTCGTTAATATTGTGGAATTCCATTTCAATGTGTTTAATGCGGGCCAGGACATCCGGCGGCGACTTTAGGATGATGTCCCACTCGGCGCCCTCGCAATCCATTTTCAGGTAATCGAGCTGGGTGATCCCGCGCTCGTCAAGAAAGCTCTCCAGAGTAACGGTTCGAACCTTCTCGAGTTTCGTGTTGGCGCGCCGGAAGTGGATGCTCGAATAGACGCCTGCCACGGACATTTCGCACTCGCCGTTTTCACTCGACATCGCCAGGCGTTCAGCAACGACATTCCCGGCTTGGTTTAACTCGATATTGCGGCGCAGAATTTCAAAGTTGGCGCCAACGGGCTCAAGCGCGTACACCACCGCGGCCCGCCGGCCGGCCGCCACGCTGAAGGCCCCGATGTTTGCTCCTACGTCCAGAACCACCGAGCCTTCCGGCACTTCGCTGTAGGAACCCAGAACCAACACTTCAGTGATGCTCGACCGATCGGATGAATGCGGGCGAATCCAAAATCGCAGCCCGTTCCTCAATACCAGAATTCCCTCGCGGTCTGAAAACCGGCTCCAAAGGAAATAAATCCAATTCCGAAAGACCAGTGGCGCGCGGAGCGCGGTCTTCGTTACATTCGCAACGAAGGACCCCAGCACCTTGACCCTCCAGCCAAGCGACGCGATACTCATGCTCTACTCCTTGTGGTAGCCAGACGTGTGATAGCCTGTTCTGCCCCGTTCGGTTCACAGCGAGGCTGCTGTCCCGCCGCCCCCTGCGCCGCCTCTAAGATAGGTTCCAGCTGCGCGATGTGACGCGCAAGACTAAACCGTTTGGCCGTTTCCCACGCGCCCAGTCGTAACTTCTGGTAATGGGCCGGGTCGTCCAGCGCGCGCACAATTGCCTGGGCCAGACCCTCGACGGTGGGCGGGTCTCCAGGCGCAATTTCTCCGGACTCGCCAGGGATCAACCAGTCCGGTATTCCTCCCACCGCAAATCCGACGGCCGGCACACCGTAGCAGCCGGCCTCGATACCCACCAGACCGAACGGCTCGGGCCACAGGCTGGGAACCGCGACCAGATCGGACTGGCGCATCAGATGGGACCTCTGCTCGGAGTCAACCCATCCCGCAAATTCCACAGCCAGGCCAAGCCTCCGGGCCAAATCCTCGGCCAAGCTCCGTTGGGGTCCGTCTCCGGCGATCGTCAAAGTCAGGGGCCGCCCCAACTTTTCGGATGCAATCGGGATGGCCCCCAGGAGATGGCTTATGCCCTTCACGTCGATCAGCCGTCCGACAAACAGGATATTACTGCCCGGAGCTTTCGGTCCGGGCGCAGCCGCCTCGGGAAGGCTGCCGCTTGGCAGCGGAACCAGGTGCAAGCGATCCGTGGGCACTCCGTGCCGCTCATATTCGCGGTACATATGCCGGCTGGCTACCAACACCGCTTGAAAGTCCGGAAGCCTCGATTTGCGCTCGGATTGGAGCTGGAACAGTTGCCGCATGGTTCGCGGGTTTAAGCCGCCGCAACGCCTGGGATAGTAAAGCGCAAGACACGGCGCCCCGAACTCCCGATCGCAGGGCTGGAGCCGCGGGAACGAATAGCACTTTCTCCCGCTCACACAGGTGCCGTAGTAGGTGTGCGCGTACATTGCCACGGGATAAGAGTCCAGAAGAGAACGTTCCAGTTCGCTGTCGTCCAAACCATGCGAATATATGACATCCGGCGCCCAGGTCTTGAGTGAGCGTAACAACGAGTCCACGCCTAGCTCCATCGAACACCAGGAAGGAATGTGGCCAGCCTGAGAATCGATCCCTGGCTCGGCTGTGTCGGAAGAGTATTCGTACAGCAACCCGACCGAGTGCCCGCGCTGAATCAGGCCCGGAAGCACCGACTGTAGATACTTCTCGGCTCCGCCCAACAGGCCGCGGTGCGAGGTGGCTAGGAGAATGCGCACTCGTAATCCTTAGAGTCTCACTACCGCGGAGGCGTTGAGCAGGTCCACTGCCTGGCCGGCGTTCCGCAGAACATGCACCGGGAACGTTTCAGAGGCGATCGCGCGAGCATCGCTCTCGCTTTCTCTTCCATACCCGGTCAGCACATGGATCCCATATTTCAGTTTGGCTGCCTGGCCTGTCATTTGATCGAGCTGCTTATCGCCAACCATCACGGACTGGTCGAGAACCAGGTTGAGCAGTTCCGCCGCTTCAAAAAGCATACCCGGGTTCGGTTTGCGCCACGCATGATTGGGGTGGCGATACGGAAAGACTCCTTCAGGATGATATGGGCAAGCAAAGACCGCGTCGATTGTCGCGCCGCTTTGGGCCAGCAGGTTCGTCAGGCGATCCTCCACCCGCACGAAAGCGGACCACTCGAAGTAGCCGCGGCCGATTCCGGCCTGATTGGTAACTTCAACTACTGCCATGCCAAGTCGTTTCGCGGCTCCGATCAATTCTGCCATGCCTGGAAGCAGCACCACATCCTCTGGATCGGCAATATAGCCTTTTTCTTCAATGATGACGCCGTCTCGATCGAGAAAGAGAGCCGGCACGGGGCTCGGGAACCGCTTCACGCGCAACTCGCGCCAGAGAAGATCGCTTCCCAAGCGCAAATCGTTGAATGGGTGCGGAGTGAGTGCCATTAGAAGTGCTGTGCGAAACTGAAAAATATCGTATGAAATTATCGAGCAGAGCGGTTTGAAGCCGCAATATCACATCGTGACCGGCAATGGCACGCCGCGCGCCGGCGGAATGAGTGCCCATATGCAGATGCTGGCGGACGGACTAGCCGAGACATCCGAGGTCCACGTTTGGCAGCCGGAGAAAACCGAGCTCGCGACGCGATCGGCGGCGGTGGAGATCCACAAAACGCTGGGCAAACTTTCGATCGGTGATTACTTCCGGACTGGCCGGGCATTGCGTGCGCTTCGAAAGCCGCGGCGCTTGCTGGTTTACTGGGTTCCTCACGCTTACGGTTTCAAATCGCTGAATGTGCCATTTTGCCTGTGGATCTGGTGGCGTTCGGCCTGGCATGGGGATCGCGTGGAGCTGATGGTCCAGGAATGTTTCCTAGCGTTCAACGAAGGCGGATGGCGGCAAGACGCGGCTGCCGTGGTTCATCGCGTGATGATCATGATGGTTTTGCGAGCGGCTAGCCAGGTTTGGATTGCTCTGCCCGTATACGAAACCATGCTGAGGCCCTTTGCGCTCGGCCGAAAGATCAGCTTCGGTTGGCTGCCGGTGCCGAGCAATGTCGCCGTGGTTGACGACCCGGCGGCGGTCGCCAAGATTCGCGGCGAGTTGGCGCCCGGCGGATTCCTTATCGGTCACTTCGGGACTTTCGGATCGTTGATCACGGACTTGCTGGATGGCTTGGTCCCGGCGCTGATGCAAGGCCTGCCGTCGTCGTCCCTGGTTCTGCTGGGCTCCGGTGGCGAGCGCTTCCGGGAGAAGTTGGTGCGGCAATATCCGGAATTGACAGAGCGGATTCATGCCACCGGATACATGACCGATGCGACCCTTTCCAGCTACCTCCAGGCCTGCGACGTGATGGTCCAACCGTATCCCGACGGGCTTACCGCGCGGCGCGGCTCGGCGCTCGCCCCACTGGCGCACGGCCGCCCCATCGTGACCAACGTTACTTCGCAGACCGAATCGCTCTGGCGAGAGGCCGGAGCAGTGGTTTTCGCCGAATTGCGGCCTGAGTCCTTTGTCGAAGCAGTCCAGCGTTTGCAGAATGACTCCGGGGAGCGAGCTCGCGTTGGCGCAGCCGCGCGAGAGGTCTACCAGCGCTACTTCGATCCCAGCCGCATGGTCCAAACGATTGTCCAGGGGGCTTGAGAAATAGGCGTTCATGCCAGGCTCCCGGTCCATTCTGGTATCAGGGTCTGGGCCTCGGCGAGAGCCTCGGGAATTCCGATGTCGATGAAGGGCGCGTCGCACTCGAAGGCCAACGGGCGGAGCGCAGTGACGCGAGCTTCCAGGAAGTCCGCTTCAAAGGAAAACTTGGTTGGCATCGGATAGCGCTCAAAAATATCGCGCGCTACCAAGTAGCAGCCGGCATTGATCAGACCGGGCCCTGCGGTTCCACGAGCCGTGAAGCCTTGAATCCGGCCTCGCTCGACCTTAACCGCACCGTACCGGCCGGCGTCTGGAACTTGGCGCAAGGCCACTATGAGCCGCGCGTCCGGCTGCTGCTGTAAGGTGGCCGCCATAGCCGGGTAGTTCAAGCGCAGGAATGTGTCTCCATTGAGCACAAAAGCGAATGCGCCATCTATGTGCGGCAGCGCCCGTTGCAAGGCGCCTCCGGTTCCCAAGGGTTCGTCTTCCACCGAATAGAGAAGTTGCAAGCCTTGATGGCGGGAGCCGAAAAAATCAAGGATGGCGTCATTCCGATATCCCACCGCCAGAACCACCCGGGCGATGCCCTGAGCCTCCAGGAACTGGAGCAAATACGCCAGAAAGGGCTGACCGGCGATGGGGGCCATCGCCTTAGGAATATCGGACACTACGCTGCGAAGGCGAGTGCCGAGGCCGCCCGCAAGAACTATTGCCTCAGTCACCACCCCGGGTGCCTCAGTCACCACCAAACAACTCCTGCTCGATGAGACCGCAGATAATGTGTCCGAGCACGATGTGCCCTTCCTGGATTTTGGGCGTCTCTGATACCGGGATGCGAAGGCAATAATCACATAGAGGCGGCATGCTCGCCGCCGAGCTTTCCGGTCATTCCCACGGTCACGAGACCTTTGCTCCGGCCTTCCTGGAGCGCACACAGGATGCTGGGCGAGCGCCCGGAGGTCGAGATTGCAAAGAAGACATCTCCCTTGGCGCCGACCGCGTTCAGTTGCCTTGCGAAGACTCTCTCATAGCCATAGTCGTTGCCGATAGCAGTGAGCACCGAGGTGTCGGTGGTTAATGCGAAGGCTGCCAAACCTGGCCGGTCGAAATTGAACCGGCTCACCAGTTCCCCGGCCAGATGCTGGGCATCGGCGGCGCTCCCGCCGTTGCCGGCGAAAAGAATTTTGTTCCCGGCGCGCAGCGCGGCGCAGCACACTTTGGCGATTCGTTCCACTTCGGCCGTGATGTGCTCGTCACTAGCCAGCAGTTCCAAGGTCGCGATCGACTTGGATACTTCGTCCTGAATGTACTGCTTCACTTCAACCTCCATGCGATCGCCCCGTGTTCGGTAAAGTGCACCGTCAGGGGTTCCACCTTTTGACATCTGAGCGCCCGGAACACGTCGGGGCGGCGCGGCGGATCGACCACGAACATCATGAACCCCCCGCCTCCGGCGCCGGACACCTTCCCCGAGTAAGCGCCTCCGTCCATGGCCGCTTGATAAATACGGTCCAGATTTTCGTTGCTGACTCCGCTGGCTGTTTTCTTCTTACTTTGCCAGCCCTGTGCCAGCACTTCGGCGAAGCTTCGAATATTGCCTTTGAGCAACGCTTCCTTCATCGAGACGGCTTCCTGTTTCAGCTTGTGGGTAGCCTCGAGCGATTGTTGGTCGCCCTGCTTCACGTTGGACGATTGGGCTTGGATAATAGCGTCGGAATCGCGCGGCATGCCGGTATTGCAGACCACCAGCGATGCCTCCAGCTCATTCACGGTATTGCGGTTGACTCTCAGGGGATTCACGACCACGCGTTCGCCAACGCCGAACTCCATGAAATTGAATCCGCCGAAAGTCGCGGCGTATTGATCCTGCCGGCCGCCCATCATCCCGGCGTCCTGCCGCTCAATCCCATAGGCGAGTTGAGCGACGTCATATTCGCCCAGGGGCAACGCGAGAAGCTCCTGAAAGGCCTCGACCATGGCGACCACGAGGGTGGAAGACGATCCGAGGCCAGAGCCCGCCGCGACGTCCGAATAGGTCGTGAGAGTAACCGGCAGTGCGCGACCCCCGTTGAAATCCCGCATAATCCGGCAGTAGACGCTCTTGTGGAGGGAGAGCGCTCCTTCCAGCGGCATATCACAGGTGGGCTCGAGCTCGATACATTCTTGCCGGTCCGCGGCCACGAAGCGAACCGGGCCATTCTCGTGGAGCTCCAGAACGGCATACACGAACATATTGATGGTCGCGTTGAGAACGTATCCGCCATGCTGGTCGCAGAATGGGGAAAGATCGGAGCCGCCGCCACCGAAGCCCAGGCGTAATGGGGCACGCGCGCGAACGATCATTTAGCCGGATCTTTCGTCATGAGGGATTCTTTGGTGGTTTGAGGGTCCGCTCACTATCGCGCGCGCAGCCAAATGCTGCCCGGAAGGAATCGCTCCTCGGCCCATATGTGTTTGTCAAAGCTGCCAAACGCTTTTCGAAGCCGGTCGGGATGTTTTTGCAGCATGTAATAGCTGCCCCAAACTACTTCAAACCTGGAATTAAACGTGAGGAAGGCTTGCAGTAAATACTGTTCAATATAGAAATTGTGATCTTCCACTACCCAAAGCTTTGGATATTCATACGGCAGGAAGATGTCGTGAAAGTGAACATAAACCCCACTGCGGAGTCTGGGCAGAATTTCAAGGACTTCGAATATGACGTCGCTGCCGGTTTTGCCGACATGCGTGGAATCCACGAACAGGAAATCGTTTTCCTGCAACTGCTCAAAAACTTCCAATTCCACATTTTGAACCTGGCTGCGGATCAGCTTCATGGTGCCCGGAAATTCGTCGGGGGCCACGCGATCCGCGTACGGCTCGATCGCCAGGATGTCGCATTTGTAGGACGGATCCGAGACTGTATTCTTGCGTATGGCCTGGACCGCCAGTTTGGTTGAAAAGCCCGAGCCCACCTCGATGATCTTTTTCGGTTTCAACTCGCGTGTAAGCGAATAGAGTATTTCAGCGTCTACCTTTTCAAACCAGGCGTTGCCAAGATAGAAACCGGATTGCTCGGTGGTGGAGGACTTCACTGGAAAGGCGTCGTACTCACTCTTATATTTGGCCGAGATGAGATCGAGCAGCCGGAGTTGCTCTTCGTCGCGGAGGTCGACGCCGACCACAGCGGAAGGTTGTTTCCAAAGATCGTCCGGAAGATCCTTAATGATCGGTGATGGCGAGTTAAAATCGGCTGCCAGGATGTGCACGCCGTGCTTCTCCCAATGGCGAAACCAAGTCCGGGAGATAAGAAGACGGCGTGGCACCAAAAAATTGAGGAGAGAGATTGCGGCGGCCCCGGCCCTGTACTTCAGCCCCTTGGCCTTCTGATCGTATATTCCTTTGGGCTGGCTCATAGTCTGGCTACTCTTAGTTGGAATTTCCTTCTTTTCTTCTGTCTGCGTCATGCTTTTTTAAACTCCTGGCTCTAAACTCCTGGCTCTAAACTGCTGTGATGCTGATACATCGGGAGGCGCCGGCGTAGGCGAACATAACCTTAGGGACCCGCCTTCTCCACACTCAAGATGGCGTCCATGAGTCTAGGAAACCGGAGCCGGGCCCCGCGAGCGCCCAAGTGAACATACGGTCCCAGGGGCGATGCCAGAATGGGCCGCAGCAGCACGGCGCAGTAAACCAAGGCAATCACAGCCCCGACGGCGGCCATCTGAAGCGGCGACGCCAGCGTCCACGTTTTAGCAAACATCCCACAACCCATGGCCACCAAAGCGAAGCGCCAGAACCACGGCCAGAAAGGCACGAGCATCCGCAGTGGCGACAGATGCAGATCACGTGCAACGGTGATCATGTTTGTGGGCAGGGTAGTCAGACACACACCAACAATAGATCCGGCGACCACGCCGACGTAGCCAAAGGGTTTCGCCAGCAACAGCATTGTGCCGGCGGTGACCAAGCCATCTATTAATCCGGAAATCGCCAGCATCTTCTCATGACCAAAACAGAATGCGGTGTATGCGATCGTGAGATTCCAGTGACGTACCAGTATCTGGAGCAGAATCGCGCAGGTCAACACAAATCCTGCGTATTGCTTCGAGCCAACCCACCAAAACACAAACGGCTTGTTAACCGCGAGAATAACGCAGAATACGAGGCCGGTAAGAAGCAGCATGCCCTGGCTGAGCGCGATTGAAACCTGGAACAACCGTTCCTTCGATTCGCCAGTCTTCATTTCGCTCAAGCCCGGCATGGCCAGATGCATCAACATTTGCGGTTGATTGGCTAGCACATTCGCCAATTTTCCAGTACACACATAAGGGACCACCGCGATCGGCCCAAACAATTTGCCGATGATCAAGACATCCGTGCTTCCCATCAGAATCGTTCCAACTTGGTTTGCGCTGACCCAGAAGCCACGTCCCAGTTGCCCCAAAAATTGGGGTTTTGACAGCCTGGGCAGCCGCGACGGCAGGACTTCGGGATGATGCGTCCAAAGCCGGTATGCGGAAGCGACCGCCCCTCCGGTCAGCTGAATCACCCAACCCGCGGCTACGGAATACAATCCGCCGCCTGCCAAAATCATCACGATGCTGGTCACCGTTCCGATGGCCCAGCTGACCATGGTGGCCTTGACGACGAACGCTTGTTCCTGCAGGCCCTCCAGGACGGCGGGAAAGAGACGCAGTGGAAACAGAGCGGCGAAGACCCCCATGGTCATTCCCAGCGGACCGCGCAGTTCCGCCCATTGCGTCGGTAGAAATACCCACACCAGAACGGCTGCCAGCACAACCACCGGCGTCTGCCCGAGAACCACCACCGCGGTTTGCCCGATGGTGGCCGGCAAATCCGTGGCATATTTCTTGTCGCCTCCCGCCCGGCCGGTGGCATAGGCCACGGTCCTGGGAAGCAAGGCAACAATGCCAAAGTCGGCCAGCATCAGGTAATTCAGGATCGGCAGGGCCGTTAGCCACAAGCCGTAGCCGTGCTGTCCCAAGTGGTGCAGCAGGAATGGCGTCAGCCACAAGCCCACCACCATCGTGATGATCTGGTTGCTGTAGCCGAAGACTACGCCGCTCAAGAAACGTTTACTGCGGCTCAAGCGGGCGTTCCCTGAAAACCTTGCATCATCACAACCCTACGTCCGCGCCAACAATGACCCCGCCAACTTGAGGCTGGAGTCGTGCCGCAGGCTCTCAATGCCGCGCTCAAAATCGTACGCTGGACAAAAGCCGAGCGTCATGGAAGCTTTTTCGTTGCTGTAAACGGCGCGGCTTTTGAATCCATCGATGGCCCGGTCGTCCAGCGGAAGGACCATTGGCCGGCCGGCCACTTTGCGAACGACGCGGCGCGCGAGCGAAGGCCGCAGCCATTTTCGTCCGTGCTCTTTTGCCTCTTCGGCGGTCATGGAGACAGTCGCCGATTTCCCTAGAATCTTCTCGATCTCTGAAAAGTACCGGCTCCACGACACCGGCTTTCCGTCGGTGACATTGTAGATCTCGAAGGACGAATTGGAACGGCCCGAAAGAAGCAGAATGATTGCCCCAACGTCGTCCACATGGATCAGATTGGCGTAGCCGGTTCCCCCGTTCACCAGAATCCATTTTCCGCGCGCCATCATATTCAGCAAACCCTGGGTCCACCATCCTCCGCCTGGACCGTAAACACATCCCAGCCTAAGAATCGCGACTTCGGGACATCCTGAAACCGCCGCCCGCAAGGCGTGTTCGATCGCCAATTTGGTGCTGGCATATGGGTCCGAAGATGGAATCGGCGCAGTTTCCTCGGTGATAACTCCATCGACAGGATTGCCATAAACCGAGATGGTGCTAAGGTGCAGAAATTGACGAACGCCGGCTCGGGCGCTTAGTGTGTGGAGCTTGGACGTGGCCTCCAGGTCGTGCGAAAGCCCGTCGGTGAGAGCAGCATGTATTACGATCGAGACGCCCTCTAAGGCCGTGGCAAACGAATCTGGCTGAGTCAGGTCTCCGATGACCACTTGAACGGACGGATCGAATCCCTCCGGCATCCGGCGCGCGAGCGCCCGAACCTGGTAGCCGTGGTTATTCAGCTTCCGCACGATATGGCGTCCGATAAAACCGGAAGCGCCGGTAACGAAAGCAGTCCGGGCGCGGACGGAATGGGAGCCGTGGTTCATTAGTTGGTCAGCGCCTGGCAATATAATCGAGCCACGTTTTCGGCCACCTGAGGATAGCTGAGATGGGCCACGCTCTTCGGTGCGGCAGCGCTTAAGCGGGCTAGCAACGATGCATTCGCAGCCAGGTGCTTGAGACGATCCACTAGCCCGTCGACATCGCGGCACGAGAGTACGTAGCCGTTTTGGCCGTCCTGAATCAACTGAGCGGCGCCCGTCTGGTCGGTTGTGATCACCGCTTTGCCGCACGCCAGCGCTTGACCGGCGGCCAGCGCGAAGCCATCTTCAATGGCCGGATGGACGAAGACGCTGGCCTGACCGTAAGTGGACTCAATCGGCTCCCTCAGAACGTCGGCGGCCTGCATTCGAATATTGCTCAGCCGTGATGTGAACGTTTGAAACATCTGCCGCGACCAGCGATTCCCCGTGGATCCGATGATCACCAGCTCGGAATTCGGAATAGCGGCTTTTTCGAAGGCTTTCAAAAGATAGATGGTGCCCTTGCGTGCTTCGATGGTATGCACCGCCAGCACGCGAAAGACGTTGTCTTTCTGGGCGACCGGGCGAAAATGGTCCAGATCGATGGCCGGTAGTATCACGCGCATCTTCTCGGCCGGAACTCCCCGCTCGATGAACGTCTCCTTGGCCCGCTCGGAAATAACGCGAATATAGGCGGCGCGCTCGATTTCACCGCGCACCCGCGCCCGCATTTGCGGATGGATGAAACTCGGAAAGTCAATTCCAAGGCGCCGGTGTTCGTCGGCCAGCACTTCAGCCACGCTATCCAGATGCGTGTTCAGCGCGGTCAGCACCAGGGGGATGTTTTCGCGGTGCAACTGTTCGAACGCCAAAGAGCACTGGCCCATCACACCGTCGAGCAATCCGACGCCCGCCAGGTGCGCGCCCAACTGTGAATCGAAATCCACGTCGCTGAGCAGCGTTAACAGGTCGCTCCGGCGGCGAAGAACCGGCACGGCCGCAATCGCGCGGAAGCTTTGCCTGCGCCACCCCCGGAGTGGAAGGTCGACGCATTCGGCCCGGACAGCCTTCGCACCCCGGCTGAGTACGCGCGCACGCGGAAGCTGGTCCAACGCGTACACCATCTGGCGCAGAAATTCGCCTTGCCCGCCGAGTCCGGCGATGGTGTTGCCGGCGTAACAGATCAGCGCATCTAATCCATTAGCCATCTCGCCATCCTGATTCATTACGATTCACGGAGGATCTTAGCGCGTTCCAAGCACGGGAACCGGCAGGGATGGGCGGGGCTGGAACCGAACAGGCGCGATCCCGGTCGGCTTTGTTTCGTGCGATTCCTCGCGCATGGCCGTTGCGGTCCATCCTATCCCCAGAAGCAAGATAGCGGTAGATGGCACTGCGGTGAGCATGCCCAACCCAATGGCGCCAGCGCCCAATCCGAACACACTCATGCACCAGACCAGCCGGCGGCAGGTCGCCCAAGGGCCCTTGGCGAACACCCGCTTGAAGCGGCTCAAGAACCAAACCAGGAAAGCCACCCACAACCCCAGGCCGATGATGCCTTGTTCGCAAAGAATACGGGCGTACTCGTTTTCCAATCCAATGGGGTTCCTTACTTGGCCCTCCAGAAAGGCGGGCATGTTAGTCCCCCCGCCGCCCAACCCGTTCCCCATGGGATATTCGATGAGGATCTCGAAAAAGCCGCGATTGACACTTCCGGAAATGCGGTCCCCCACGCTTTCGGTATCCGACAAAGTCTTGAATCGCTGAAACCGTGTGTTTCTCAGTGCCATCCCGCCCACGACTAAGATGAGCAATGCGAGCAGCACGCGCTTCCGGGTTGCCATCCGGCCGTTCAGGATGGTTATCAGGATCACGCCGGCGCAAAGCACGAAATTAACGCGCGTGGCGGATAGCAACACGCCCAAAAGAGCGGCCCCAATACCCAGCAGAACGAACCAACGCGTCTGACGGGTTTTAGCGTACTCCCATCCTGCGATGAGATAAGCGACCGAAGCCGCCATCGTCCCGCCATATAAATGAGAAGTAGCAAAGAGGGCCGGGATGCGGTGGTACCCTCCCGCCACGTCGGCGCTGCCGTAAATGATCGCCGTGGCGACGTTGACCGGATAAAAACGTTCCAATCCCATGAAATATTCCGCCCCGCCAAAGAGCAGTGCGAGCAAGTTCAGGCCGGCAAATCCGAGCGTGAGCTGCCGCAAATCATTTGCGCGCATGCGGCTTCCTGCCATTAGCATGGGAATAAATAGAATGCTGCCGCGCAGTCCCACCATGGAAACCAGCAGCGGCTGAAATGGCAGCAGCAATAACACGGCCGGCCACAACATTAATAGCCAGGCCCAGACTTTGAGGGCACCCGACCGTTTGTCGCCCGTCATCAACTGTTTTTGAGAAAGATAGAAGCCCACGACGGCTGCATCAAAGACAAAATACGAGAAAGTGGTAAGCAGGTTCGCCTTGATGATCCCAAAGAAGTAGCCCCAGAAGAGCATCACCACCAGGCCCATCCCAAGCGAGCGCTTCTTCCCAGCCCAATACGTGCTTCCAAAAGCCAAAAGACAGAGCGCTAGGGCGACCATCTCAGTCTTTCCTTTGACCGATCACAAGTACATTTTCCGAAAAAGCGCTCGGCCATTGCCGCGACCACACTCGAGGATAGTGCCGGTTAGTCAGCGGAATCCGGCCCGATAAGCTGTACTCGATAGCGATGTTCTCGAGACGGCACTCGCCGGCGATGCGTCTCAGATCCACTTCCAGCAACGCCGTCAGGTGCGTGGGGTAGTGTACGTCCTGAAACGCCTGAAAGCGATGCTTGATCGCCAGAGTCGCCAAGCTGAGCAAGCTGAGCTGATTGGGTGTAGTAACTACGATCCAGCCGCCCGGCCGAACCAACCGAACCAGCTTTCTTACGAAGTCTCGCGGGTTCTCCAGGTGTTCGATAACTTCGATCGCCGTTACCACGTCTGCGCTGTCGTCGGGCAGCGGGATTCGGCCGCCGTCCAGGTCCAGATGACAGAATTCAGCCTGCGGCGGAAAGCCTTCGTATTCCACCGCGTCAACTCCAACGTAGCGGGAGAAGCGGTCGCGCACATAGTGATAAAAGTTGCCGGCTCCGCAACCTACATCCACCACGCAGTTCCCCGAAATTTTCCGCCGGTCCAGCGCACCCACCACCATCTGTAGAATGGCGTCATTACTAATGCCTTGGCTTTGACTCGCGCGCTCTTCAACGCTAGCGGCTCCCGGCACTGCCTTCACGGTTTGCATCCTAATTCCTAGGGCGCCTCCCTGATAGCGCGGACCAACCCCAGGCTGCGAACCTCGCGCAAGCCCGCTGCGGGTCGCGCGTTGCAAGAAAGTTGGGTGGCAGGAAACCCTGGCGGGATTGCTCCTCCGGCGGTAAAAGGAGCGGACGGAAAGTGGAACGCGTCAGCCGAAATATATGGTACCCATGCCCAAGTAGCATTTGGTGTGAGCGCGCCGGGTAGGCATCGTGCTCTTCAAACAGGATGTCGCGGATGCGCTTTCCGGCCAGCAAACTTTCAGCTCCGCTGAACACGCTCGTCTCGTGTCCTTCGACATCCACTTTCATCACCCCAACCGATGAAATGCCAAAAGAATCCAAGCGGCGAACACTGACTGGAATACCACCGCTCCCCCCCTCCAAAGTCGCCACGCCTTGATTCTGCGCATACTCGTCGGGAAAACCAAGAACACCGTCGCCATTGGTATCGGAAACCGCTACGGGCTCGATCTGAATGGGAGCCACCGGCAAGTGGCTCCAGTTCTCGACATTGGCCCTGAGCAGAGGAAGAAGCGCCGGATTCGGTTCGAAGCAGATCACACGGCCTTGCGGACCCACGGCGCGCGCCAGCACCAGGCTCGCGTAACCGATATTGGCGCCCAGGTCGAGAGCCGTCTCGCCCGGATCGGCCAGGCGCGTGAGCGCTTCGGTGAGAGGCAAATCGTACACGCCTTGCGTCGCGATGGAGCGGCCGATGACTTCCGCCGAGCAGGCGTTAATGGTGCACTGCCACGGTAGCGCGAGCGCGGTCGCCGTCTGGGAGGGCGTAAACGAGAGCCGCCGCAAAATTTGGCTCGGCCTAAAAAGGTATTCGGGTTTAAAGGGGTGTTCCATGTCCATCGATCCGCAGGTTGACCAACGCAACCATCCGGCGCGCCATCTCTTGCCAGCCGTAGCTGCGAAGCGTATCGCCGAATAGTTCGAAGCGCACTTGCCACTCCTCCATGTGCGAACGCCACTGCCTTAATCGTGCGGCTAGATCGTCAATATCCTCGGGATCGGGAAGCAACAAAGGAGCGTGGTCCGGCCCGTATCGCTCCGCCACTCCGGCCGTGGAGGAAACAATGGCGGGAACACCGCGGCAAATGGCTTCCTGGACGTTGAGTCCGTAAGCTTCGTAGCGCACCGGACTGACCAGCATGTCGGCCGCAGCCAGAAGTTCCCGCACTCTATCGGAAAAACCCAGCAGGCGAATGCGGTGACCCAACTTCCACTGCGATACCTGTTCGCGGTACATGCCGAGTGCGCTGCCTGTTCCTGCCACCAGCAGATCGACATCCCAGTCCGGATCGGCGCACAATCTCCGCCACGCTTCCAGCAGGACATCCAATCCTTTTCTACGGTCGTGCCCGATCGAGCCGATGAAAACGGCGATCGGGCGGCCGTCCGAAATATTGAGCGATTTTCTGCTGGCCGCTTTTTCTTCCGGGGTCACCAGACCCCACTCCGACTCCGCGCCCAGATAGATGGTGTGGACGCTCCCGGCATCCACGCCCAAACGTTCGATCAGATCGCGGCTCGTCCGGTCGGAATTGCTGATGAACAGCCGGCCGATGCGGGCGGCGGCCCGTTCCTGCCTGCGCTCCATCCATCGGCTCAAGCGCTTTTTGGCGCGAAACCACAGCGGGCCAACCGGCGGACCTTCATCCCAGGCATGATGAACATAGTGCACCCAGTTGATGCCGGGCCACAAACAGCTATCTCCATTCACCAGCACGCGCGCCTGGGGCCAGCGGCCGGTTACCCGCCTCGCGACCTTGCGTCCGGTGAAATCGAGCAACGGCCTTCCCAAGAAAAACGAATTCGCGGGACGGGGCACGATATGAACCGTCGCCAGGGGATGCTGCGCCAGATCGCTGTCTACGCTGTAGCAAACAATATGCACCGGGGTGCCCTGGTCGACCAGGTATTGCGCCAGCACCAGATTGGCTTTATCCATCCCTCCGCGGCGGTGGAATCCCCCTGCCACGAGGACCCAGGGCTGCGACTGCTGAGCCGCAGGTCGATCGCGGACCACTCCGGCGTTGACGATTCCGGGCGCCGGACCTGCTGATTTCGTTACCGCCACTACTCCGCCTCACCTCTCATCAGTCCCCGGACCAACTCCTCCAAGGTGTGCATTTGCGCGGCAGGATCGCAAAGTTGCAGGGCGCGAGCCGGTCCTGCCTGTCCTAAGCGGGAGCGCCGCTCGGACGACTCTATCAAGCCATCCAGCGCCGCAGCCAGACTATCCGGATTGTTCGGTTCGGCGAGGACTCCGCAGGATTCGTTGACAATTTCCAAAGCCCCGCCCATGGCGGTAGTAACCACTGGACGGCCGGCCCAAAGCGCTTCCACAAATACGATCCCGAAGGGCTCTGGACCTTGATTGGGTTGGCAGAATATGTCGGCCGCAGCCAGCAGCCGCGGAACATCCGAACGTTGCCCCAAAAAGCGGACGCGATCGGAAAGGCCTAACCGCTTAGCCTCGGCCACCACTTCGTCATATTGACGCTGATCCGCCGGGTTCTGCGGACCGCCCACCATCCAACACACCCAATTACGCGATTTGAGCCGCGACAGGCCATTCAAATGGAGCAGGTGCCCTTTCCACGCTTCGAAACGGCTCACCTGAATGATCACTGCCGTCTCGGGGCCAACTCCAAGTTCCTGTCGAACTGCCGCTCGCCAGGCCGGAGCGTCCGGAGCAGGCGTTAGCGCCACCGGATAATACATGATGGGCGCTGCTAGTCCGGGGTACATGTTGGACAACGTCGCTCCCACGAAAGCGCTGTTCGAAATCGCCAGATCCGGCGTGATCCGGCGCGCCATCCGCTCCAGGCGGCTGCGTCCCGAGTGGCCGCTGTGGGCCCAGAAAATCACCTTTTGCCCCTCGGCTTTCGCCGTGCGCCCAAAAACTACCAACGGCCAAGGCTGATGGCAAACTACGGCATCAAAACGTTCGCGACGCAGAAGTTCGCGCAACCGGCGGCGCGCGCGCCAGCCTGTCCAGGGCCGGCTGATGCGAACTTCTCCCAGATCGTATACTGGGACGCCGGTGGAGCGGATCTCGCCGCTGAAGCGGCCTTCAAAACAAACTGCGAAGTGCGGTTCCATGGCAGGACACAGATGCCTAAGATTGGCCAGTGTAACAAGCAGCGTTTCGACGCCTCCATAAAGATTGCCGGAGTGCAGATGGAGTACGCGGACTGGGCCCTGCGCTTGTGGGGCCGCGCTCGTCGGATCCGAAATTTGGCTCGAGATAACAGTCACTGCATTCGTTCGCTAGCCGCGCTCAATGACGATTGCAGCACGGCTTCGGATTGGGCTGGCTCGACGCCCGCCACGTCCCGGTACAAGTCCAATAATTCAGCCGCTAACCGTTTGCCGTGATAATGGCGTTCCGCCTTGGCTCGGCCGCTGGCTCCCAATCGGTTCCGCAGTTCCGGATCGCGGCCCAGCCGCTCGATCTGCCGCGCCAGTGCGGTGGCATCTCCGGGAGGATGCCCGAGAGCGTTCTCCCCATCGGTGAATAGCTCGGCCGCTCCGCCGCCCTGCGTGGCAATCACTGCCTTGCCGCAGGCCATGCCCTCGATAATCACCATGCCAAAGGGCTCGGGCTGCGTGCTGCAATGCACGATGATGTCAAGGGAACGCATAGCCGCGGGAACGTCTTGCTGAAAGCCGGTGAACCCAACGTTCCCCGTCAGTCCCAACCGTTCCGCTTCCCCGTGAAGCTCGGCCTGGGACCATTGGCTGCCATCGGTTTGGTAAATGGGGCCCCCGACGATGTATCCGCGGACGGGGACGCCCGGCGTCAGGCGCGCCAACGCGTCCAGGAAAACCTTGTGACCCTTCCAGCGCGCGAAGGTCGCAATCAAGCCGGCCCGAACAGTTCCAGACGGCGCGGGTGCAAGTCCGGCTTGGGCGTCCAAGTCCAGTCGCTCCCCAAGCGGCGAGAAGCGCTCCAAATCGATCGCGTTGTAAATGGGAACAATGCGCAGGCCGGGCAGCACCCGCTCGAGATCCCGCGCCACGCTGTTAGAATTGACGATGGCCGCGCTACAAGCTTTTCGAAAGGGCCAGAGCAAACGACGCATCAACCGGCGCGGACTGACGTAATCGTGAATGTGCCAGATCAAGCGCGAGGTGCGTGGGCGGGTCCAGGCTCCAAGCAAATGCATTTTGAACCCGTTGGTGTGAATGATTTCCGGCTCGATTTTTGCCAGCCACCCAGCCAGACCGCGGGCGTAACTTCCCGTGGCTACCGCGGCTTTCAATAGACCCGCCAGCGCACTCCATCGCCCGCTATCGCCGAGGCGCGCCAACGCCGGCGGAAAGGGCTTCACGAGCACGTTCACACCGAGATCGCGCGCGATGCCGGCCAGGGGGCCGTCTGCACCGAGCACCAACCACAGCTCCCAATCCGGTTCCGCCGCCCGTACGCTCGACAACAACTCGCGCAGGCTCGTTTCGGCGCCGCCTAACGTTCCGCCCGGATTCAAATAGACAATGCGCACGCGAAACTCTGAGCTCTAGCGAACCGAGGCAAAATGTTGCGCCAGCAATGGGAAGATTCGTTCGGTAAATTGCACGCAACTGCTCAATTCCGCGTCCGCCGTGGCGCCGCGCAGGGGAGCGATCAACCGTACCAGACTTACGTCGGAGCGCCGGTAGCGGATGAGGTCCGGCAACAACCGCAGCTTGGCATGATATTCCTCCGCCCAGACGTCCCGATCGTTTTGGTACCAATACAGAACCAGGATGCGGTCGTTGGATTTCTCCATCGTGAATTGGTTGACTGGAATCCCGCCGGGGCGGCCCGGCACTGGGATGTTTACGACTTTCGACGACCGCACCAGCCAGCCCGACCCAGGCAAACAAACGCTGGGGGAGTGCGGACCGTAGGTGTTCTGCAGCGATTTAAAATACGCTACGAAGAGGTCAATGGAGTTGCTGCGCGGATCGACATAGTCTCGCAGAATGTATTCGTCCGGCTTCAGGTAAGCTTCGACGTCCGGAGCCAGCGACTGGTCGGCCGAGGCTTTCCAAGGTCCCAGTTGCCAGGGCAGAGCATGCAACCCTGGAATGCCGATCTTCTGCTCGTCGATCTTGAGCATGCGCGAGGCACTGGCCTGCAGAACCAGGATCAGGCAGGCCACCACAAAAAGCGGCAGCCGCATGGAACCGAACAATTTGGATTTAGCCGTGTTGGAATTAAGCATGTTGGAATTAGCCATCTGAATTTAACCAGGTTGATTTAACCCGCTTGGACTGGTCCATAATGCGTCCGCCAGGTCTTGGCGATCGATTGCATCATCAAGTGCAAGCCGACCACACCCAGAGCCGCGGCCACGACCGTGACGTAGCCCAAAGCTTCGTGAGCAGTACCACTGACCAGCGACGGATCATATTGGCCGGCAACTCCAGTTGCCACGATCCGCACCGCGTTTCCGAGAATCGCCACCGGTATCGCCATTACGAGTAGCATGACCTTCATGGAACGGCCCTCTACGAAAAAGTAGTTGTACAACACGCACATGAAAAATATGGCCATCAATGACCGAATGCCGCTGCAGGCCTCTTCGACGGACAGCTTGATGCCGACCATTTCAAGAATGTTCCCTTCCCGTAACACCGAGTAGCCCAGCGCTTGGAGGGTGAACTCGCCCAAGCGGCTAGCCAACAATTGCAGGGACAAAGTGAGGCGCGCAAAAAGAAATGAGGGCGGCGTGATCATGAGAATCAGCGTACACAGCGGGTAGGTAAGGGCGCGGACGATGCGCCAACCGAACACCGCCCCGATATAACCCACCAGCGAAACCAGAAAAGACATCCGCTCCACCCAAATCCATTGGGCCATCAGTGCGAATAGAGCTGTCAGCGCACCTGCCAGCAGCAACAGCACCCCCCAACCGGACGGCCGGGAGGGAATGGCGCTGAGCTTGTCCTTCTTCGTCCAGGCCATGTAAGCGGCCGCAGGAATCACCAGAATGCCATGTTCCATGTACTCATTCTCGTCAAACCAGCTCCCGTAAATGCTGACCAGAATGGGCCAGAACGCGATCACTAACAAAACGCCCAAGATCAGCATCTGCGTGTTGCCAGCAAACCAATCCGCCCAGCGAAACCGCGCGGGGGCCAAGCTAGCGGGCGCGGCAGGTTGGCTGTCGGATGCGTTCGCCTGCTGGTGATCAGGCTTTGCTTGGGTTTCCATAGTCGTAGTAATACTGCCGCTTGCGATCGCCGCTGAGATTGTAGTCGGTAAGCACCGTTCCGAGCAGCGTCAGCCCGTCTTCCTGGATTCTCTGATAGGCTTCCATGGCGCTGTCCCGGTTGGTAACGCCAGCTCTCAGCACCAAAATCAGCGCGTCGGTCAAAGGCGCGATGATGCGCGCGTCGGCCACGCTAAGCAGCGGCGGCGCGTCCACAAGGATCATGTCGTAGCGCTTGGCCAAGCTCTCTAGGATGGTTCGCAGGCGAGGTGAGTACAGCGCCTTGGACACATTATTTTCCGTGACCCGGTTCGGAAGAATCGACAGACCCGGCAGACCGGTGAACGATCCCAGACGCTCCGGCGGGTATTCGCTGAGCGGCTGATCCTCTAACAGCAGGTCGATCAGTCCCCACTCGTTGGGAAGGCTAAATTCGCGATGCAAGTGAGGCCGCCGGAAGTCGGCGTCTACCAGCAGGACTCGCCGACCAGTCTCGGCCAAGGCGATCCCCAGGTTCTGCACCACCGTGGTCTTGCCCTCCGCCGGCCCAGGACTGGTGATCATAACTAATTTTTGGGTCTTGCCGGTCGCCTGGTTCCTGAGGATAGAAGCCAATGTGCCCCTGAAAGACTCGGCGATAAACGCGGGACCGCTTTGCCAGGCGGCCAGGGCTGTCGCAGGATCTTCATGGATCCCATTGATAGGTTTCGCCACTCCGAGCCAATTGGTCTTCGGGAGCGCGACGCCACTCTGGCCCAGGTTCGGAATCACTCCCAATTCCGGCGCGTTGAACAGCCGCCGGGAAGCTCCGGGCGCCCTGATGCTGCCATCCATCCGCTCTTTCAGAAAAACCAGCCCGCCGGCCAGTACGATCCCAAAAATCGTGCCAAACGAAATATTCAAGACCGGCCGTGGCGCATAGGGAACTTCGGGCGGCGTGGCAGCTTCTACGACGCGGATCGGATTGATGGGCACCGAGCTGCGCATGTTGGCTTCATTCTGCTGCACTAGCAGGGACTGATACATGGTGCGCTGCGTCTCGGCGTCACGCTTGAGAGCGTTGTATTCGGCGGCTTTGCCCGCTTCCGATCCCACCCGTTGCGACTGTCCCGCGTAGGCGGCCGTCAGCAGCTTCTCCTGGCGGAGGGATGCTTCGTAATCGCTCTTGATACGCCCCTTCACGCTAGTGATCTCGCTGGCGTAAGCCTTATCGATCGATGCGATCTGCGCGTCTATCTTCTGCACCTTCTCGTGCTTGGGGGTGTAGATGGTTTCGAGCGCCGCCTTATCGCGCTTCAGATTTTCCAGTTGCCCCTGGTAGCCCCGCAAAACTGAGTCGTCGAGGACCTCCCCCAATGATTCCGCAGGGTTATGTAGCGTTTGTTCGTAGCGAGTCTGTCTGGCGATCCGCTCGGATTGGACTTTAGCCAGCTCAGTCTTCAGTTGATTCAGCTTGGTATCTTCCAGCGTGACGTCCTGTCCAGCGAAAACATTACCGGACGATTGAACATAGTCGCGGAGATGCTCCTCGGCTTCCTGCACTTTCGTCTTAGTCTCTTCAATCTGGGCGGCCAGCCATTCGCTAGTCCTTTGAGCGGTTTGCATGCGAGACCGGGACCCGTCGTCGGAGAATTCAGCCGCCATCGAATTCAAGAACTGCGCGGCCACGTCCGGGCTGGTGGAATCACAAGTCAGCTCGATGAGCCTGGTCTTGTTGACGGGCCGGGCCTGGAACGTCGTCATCGCAACCTCGCGCCCCACCCTGGCTGCCTCGATTGGATCTTGGGTGGCGGGACGAAAGCGCTGTCGCAATCGCGAGAAGATATCCCGCCCGGTGGGTGCCAGTGGCGGCATGTCAGACTGCATGCGGTCGGCGCCTCTCCTGAGAAAACTGCCGCTGTTCAGGATGCCGATCTGCGTTTCAATGGTTACCTCGTAGTTCGCATCGGTGTCGCCGCTGTCGGGAGCTCCAATCCTGGTCAAGTTCCCGTTGGAGTTCTGCAACTCCAGCAACAGCCGGCTGCGGTACTTCGGGGCGCTAAGCAGCACCGAAAGGAAGCCTGCCCCCGCCCCCAGGATCATCAGACCCGCCAGCACAAGCCAATATTTCCGTAGGAGGTGGAGAGGATCGATCTTGATATCGCCGCCGCCCTCCGTCTCCGAATTCAGCGTCACATATGGTTGTTGGCGCGTGGTTTCTTGGAACAGTGAGTTCTCGCCTGGGACCAGGCTTTGGTTCGGGTCGTCCGGGCCGCTAGAAAGGAATTGCATGGTTACTATTCCCTCCCTGCCGATTGGCCCGTCGGCGCCGGATTGGGTCCAGAGTGAAACCCGCCCGCTCCTGCGGCACCCTCTCGCACCTGGCTTGTTGCCAGCAGGTGCAATTGCTCGGTGACAGCGGCGATGAGATTCTCGAGTACCCGCATCTTGTCTTCCAGCTCCTGACCTTCCCTTTGCCGCTGACCCTCCGCGATGAGCCGCTGTACGGCATTTCTGGCTAGGTCTGAGACACTTCGAGCGCCGCCCTGCTCACATACGTTGCTAAACTGACGGAACTCGTCTTCCGAAATACGAAAGTAGACTAATCGTTCCCTGGGTTTGAATACCGCCACAGTGTCCCTCCTTGCTGCTAGACTGGCTGCTAATCTGGGCTGTTTCCCTGGCCAAACGCGGGCCGCTGAAGTATCGCACTGATTTCAGACAAGCTCCGCCATTTCAGTCCCATCCGTGGGGCTAAACAGAAAACCGGCTTTCCCTATGCAGCACTCCAAAAAATCTCTCGTTTTACAAATGTACCGTGCGCTTCCTGGAGTATGGCGGATGTTCATGACAACTGTCAATGAACCTCGAGGTTCAGCTCTTGTTTCGGGTACCAGTACTGGTAATCCATATAAGAATTAAGCGAAACTGGGTCATGAACAAGTCAGCTGCTCTGGCGCTGCTGCTGCTCGGGCTGGGCGTTGTCGCGCTTCTCGCTCAACGAAAACCGAAGCCCGCCGCGCCGGATCAGACCAACGTTCTCATTTGTGTAAAAGGCCTCTCGGGTTGCGATATCTCAGTCCTGAATCCCGACGAGATTAAAGCGGTGGGGGCGGCTTCCAGCAAGCGTAATTTAGAATACTGTATGGAAGGAAGTACCCTTTGCGATCCTACTCGCCTGTCAGCGGCTGAGGCCAAGGCTGCACAGGGGGCTCGGTACCGGCGGAACTTGGAAAAGTGCCTAAATGGTTCTCCCACCTGCGAACCGCTCCTTCTCGACGCTAAGGATTCGGAGTCCGTCCACACCGCAGCGGCCCAGCGAAACTACGACAAATGCCTAAGTGGATCCGCGACGTGCGATCCCGTCCGCCTCTCGGCTGGACAGAACAAGGCTGTCCAGGCTGCGGCGGCCCGTCGCAATTTGGAGCGTTGTTTGGTAAGCTCGCCCAGCTGCGACCCGTTGCTCTTGACGGCTACCGAGGCAGCCGGAGTGCGAGCGGCTGTGCATCGACGTAATCTAGACCACTGCATGGATGGCCTATTTAGCTGCGATGCGGTCGACCTGTCGGATGCAGAGGCCAAGACAGTCCGCGTTGCGGCGCAACGGCGAAATCGCGCCACCTGCCAACAAGGGCTAGCCAGCTGCCAGCCCATGGAGTTGGAAGACGCCGAACTGCAATCTATCCGCTCGGCTTTTCAGACTCGTAATGTGGAAGCATGTAAGCGAGGCACTCCGGCTTGCGACCCTTCCATTTTGACGGGCCCCGATATGGCCGCGGTGACTGCCGCTTTTGAGCAGCGGCGCAGTCGGCTGCGGCCACGAGAATCCAAGCCCTGACTGACACCCTAACAACGCTTCATCTCAAGCTGGATGTTTAGCAGGATCGCTGGTGGATCCGTGGGCCCGGAGTCTAAAGAGCCATGCTCTAGTGCCAGCGAAGTCACTCCCGCTGGATTATCTGCGATTGTTCCGCTTCGTGCCGAGGGCACAAAACCGCCTCTGTATTTGATTCACGGTGGATGGAACCATGCGGCCATTCCAGGAGCTGCTAAGGCACTTGGAACCCGAACAACCAGTTCACAGCGTACTATCGCAGGCGCTACTCGGTGAGAAGATCGTACCACCGTGGAAGAGTTGGCAGCGTACTACATCAAATCAATTCAGGCTCTGCGCCCGCAAGGAGCATATCATTTTCTGGGGTTCTCCTTTGGAGGCCTGGTGGCTTTCAAAATAGCCCGGCAATTTCGTGATCGCCGCGAGGTAGTTGGGATCCGGGAGTTACTTGGCCCCGGGGACTCTGGCACACGAAAGAAAAGCTGCGGGCGCGAAGCCTAAGAACCATCTACATAGTTCTTCGCGCTCATCGCAGACCGCTACCGAGATTCCTGCGGAGCACCATCGATGTCAATTGGTTTGCTGCGGATAACCTGCGACTCTACAAATGGCTCGATCGCGACCAACGATCTTTGGGCCCGATTGGCCGGCGGAGGTATCGAACTGCACCCCATTCAGGGAAGCACGAGGATGTCCTCACGAAGCCCAACGTTATCACGCTTGCCAAAGTCCTCACCGACTGCCTGGCCAATCTCCATCGTGCAACGCCACCATGAGTGCAACCGACATCGCTTTGAACGCTGATTGTGGTGCTTCATCCAACTCATCTCTCCGCTTAACATGTCCTAGAATACGGATAAATTCCGACGCCTCCAGCGCTCGCTTGCTATGATTTCACCGTGCCTGAGCCGCCGGTCATGATAGTTGTGCCTTGCTACAACGAGGAGCTTCGCCTTCCGGTCGATCAATTTCTTCGATTCCTGGATGAATCTCAAGTAAGTTTGGTTTTTGTGGATGATGGGAGCCGCGATAAAACATTGGATCGACTGGAGTGCCTTCGCAAAGGCCGCGAGGATCGCGTGTTTGTGCTTCGTTCGCCGGCTAATCAAGGCAAGGCCGAAGCAGTCCGCATGGGTATGAACTTTGCCCTGGACACTCTTGGTCCGGAGCAGCATGCCAGTTACGTAGGCTATTGGGATGCGGACCTCGCGACGCCTCTGCATGCGATTCCGAAGCTCATGGCGGTATTCGCCGACAGACCCGATTTGGACATGGTGTTCGGTTCGCGGGTAAAGTTGCTGGGCCGCCACGTGCACCGCAAGACCAGCCGGCACTATCTGGGCAGAGTTTTCGCCACCGTGGTTTCCGTCATGCTGCGCTTACCTATTTACGACACCCAGTGCGGCGCCAAGATCTTTCGTGTCCGGCCGGATACGCGGGGCCTTACCGCTGAGCCTTTCCGGACCCGCTGGGTATTTGACGTGGAGCTTCTGGCCCGCTACATACGCCAGTTAGGCTCGCCGGGACTCGCCGCACAACGAATCTATGAGTATCCGCTGGACACCTGGGAGGATGTGGGCGGTTCCAAAGTCAAACCGTTCGATTTCTTTGTAGCGTTTCGAGACGTCATGCGGATTTATTGGAAATATATCCGGACGGCCTGAGGTTTTATTTGTGACGCTTATTTGTGCTGAGTTTCCCAGTCGTATTGGATCATGGGATCGTCGTAGGGGATGCGGCCTTCATCCTGGGGATCGTAGAAACGATCGGTGATGTAGACCAGCAATGCGGGAGTAGTTCCGATGATCTTATAGCCGTGGGCGACTCCGGGCGGAATCAATAATTGCCAGCGCCGCAGCGCGCCCAGATAGAACGTGTTGCGCGCGCCGAACGAAGGCGATTGCGGCCGCAAGTCCACTAATGCCACTTGCAGCATGCCTTCCAGAGGAACCCAACAGTCGGTCTGGCGCCGGTGAAAATGAAACGCCTTGATCGTGCCGGGATAACTCAGCGCGGCCGAGATCTGCGTGCTGTCTTTCGGAAATGCCTCCGTCAGACCCTGGCCCATGCGGGCCACTTCCAGAAAATAGCCGCGATCGTCCGGCCACACCGGATACGGATAGCAACGCACGCCTGCAATCAGGTCTTTCGAATCGGGCGCCACGATGACCTTGCCGATGCCCTTTTCGCAGCTCGGCGTTTCCAGCTCCACCGAAGGCTCCTGGCGAACCGGCATGCTCATCGCTTCCTGCTCCCGGCCACCAGGTTCCCGGCGCGCAGCAGAGAATCGAACGTCCCGGCGTCGGTCCACCAGCCTTCTAAATGCGCATAGGTCATCGTGCCCTCGCCAATGTAGGCATTGTTTACGTCCGTGATCTCCAGCTCGCCGCGCCCGCTTGGCACCAGCTTGCGAACCTTGTCAAAGACCGTTTCATCGTACATATAAATCCCGGTCACGGCCATGTTCGACTTGGGCTGCTTGGGCTTCTCCTCGATCCCCACAATGCGCCCGTCCCGAATCTCGGCGACTCCAAAGCGCTCGGCGTCCTGCACCTGCTTCAGCAAAATCTTTGCGCCGGATTCCTGCTGCTCAAATTCCTCGGCCATATGCCGGATACTGTCCTGAATGATGTTGTCGCCCAGGATGACGCAGATGCGCCCTCCGTCGGCAAAGTGCTCGGCCAACCCCAATGCATCGGCAATGCCGCCTTCGCCTTCCTGATAGGTGTAATCCAGATGCTTCAAGCCGAATTCTTTGCCATTGGCCAGCAGCCGCAGGAAATCCCCCGAATTGCGCCCGCCCGTCACCACCAGGATCTCCCGAATGCCCGCGTCCACCAAGGTCTGGATGGGGTAGTAGATCATGGGCTTGTCGTAAATCGGCAGCAGATGCTTGTTGGTGATCTTGGTCAGGGGGTGCATTCGGCTGCCCGTGCCGCCTGCCAGCACGACGCCTTTCATGTAGTCGCCTCACTCACCTCGGTCACTGCCCGCAGCTCTTGATTGCGATTCGCATAATTCTTCTCGTGGTACTTCTGATATTCGCCCGATCGGACGTGCGCGATCCACTGGGGATTGGAACCGTACCATTCGATCGTCGCTTTTAAGCCGCGCTCGAAATCCATGCGCGGACTCCATCCGGTCTCGCGCTGCAACTTCTCGCTCGAGAGCGCATACCGCCGGTCATGCCCGGGGCGATCCGTCACGTATTCGATCAGGCTGGCCGGTTTGCCGGTGATCGCGAGAATCTGCTCCACCACGGTCTTGTTGGGAAGCGAGCGGTTGCCCCCGATATTGTAAATCTCGCCGTCGCGCCCGTGCTCGAGCAGCGTGAGGATCGCCTGGCAGTGGTCTTCCACATACAACCAGTCGCGGATTTGCATGCCGTCGCCATACACGGGTAGAGGCCGGTCGTCGAAGGCGTGCGTGATCATCAGCGGGATCAGTTTCTCGGGAAACTGATACGGCCCGTAGTTGTTGGAGGCGCGCGTCACGATCACCGGCAGCTTATAGGTAGTGTGATAGCTCAGGGCCAGCAGATCGGACCCGGCCTTGCCCGCTGAATACGGACTGCTGGGCTGCAGCGGGAACTGTTCGTCGGCTTCGAGCGGCGCCTCCAAGCTGCCGTAGACTTCGTCGGTCGAGACATGAATGAAGCGCTCCACGCGCTGGGCGCGCATGCTCTCGAGCAAATTAAAGGTGCCCCGCAGATTGGTCTCAAACACCGGCTGGGGCGCGAAAATGCTGCGGTCGACGTGCGACTCGGCGGCGAAGTGCACGACGCAATCTGGTTTCACTTCGGCAAAGACGCGCCGCAATCCCTCCAGATCGCAGATGTCGGCGTGCACGAAGCGATAGCGCGGGTGATTGGCCACCGATTCCAGATTCTCCAGATTCCCGGCGTACGTCAGCTTGTCGATGTTGACGATCTCGAGCGAGGGATTTTGGAGCGCCAGGCGCACAAAACACGAACCGATGAACCCGGCTCCGCCGGTCACGATGATCTTCATGGAAACTCTATTGTACGTGGGCCCAGCGTTTTTGGCCTGGGGCGTGCGGCTTGGGATGGAGGCTACAGCGCTGCGCGTTTCCGCTCGCTGGTCCCAGCACCCGCACCGGTGGCATAGAACAGCTCGGGGGCAGATGGCGATGGCATACGAATCACTTCCACCGGTGGCGTCACGCTTCGGGCTTCCAGTCCCCGCTGCACAGCCTCGACAAACGCGCTGATCACCAGCGGGTTCATCTCGCTGTCGAAGCCCCGGTAGAAGTTTACATACTGCGAATCTGGGAGTGGGATGCGCAGTTGCCACCGAGGCTTGCTGGCATCGGAGTGGAGATCCTCGAAAACCTTGCCGTTCAAACTCATGCGCACTTCGTGAAAGCCAAAGTCGCGGCTGCCGGCCTGAATGTGTACCCAGCATTGCTCGATGCTCTCGGCCTTAGCCAAAGTCGCTTCGAAGTCCTTCAAGCGGGCTTCTACGTCAATGATCCGCCGGAATTTGCCGCCGAACAACATACGGCTGGCCGAAGCAAACTCAGTGTAGTCCAGCTGTCGGATACCGATCCACACCGCGCCACCGAAGACAATCACAATCAAGCCGCTGAATTGGTTGTGGAGCGCGCTCACCAGCAGGGAGAGAAGCGCTACCAGACCGCACAGTCCGTACATCGTCAGCACGGCGTTCCGGGGGCTCAAGCCACGGTCTAGAAGACGGTGGTGGATGTGTCCACGATCCGCTTGAAAGATGGGCCGGTTGCGCAAGAACCGCCGCAAGATGGAGAGCACGACATCCAGCAAGGGAATCGAAACGGCCAGCAGGGGCACCGTCAGCGCCACCAAGGTGACTGATTTCTCGCTCCAAAGAGCGCCAAAGCAGCCTAGTAAGAATCCGAGTGAGAGACTGCCGCAGTCGCCTAGATACACCGAGGCGCCGCTGAAATTGTAACGCAGGAACCCGAGCAAGCAACCCGCTAGGGGTATGGTGGCAAGCATGAGAGGCAGATTGTTTTGCGTAAGCGCGGCCAATAACATCGTGACCGTGGCAAACAAGCCGACGCCCGCCGCCAGCCCGTCCATGCCGTCGATCAAGTTGAACGCGTTACAGCATCCCACTAACCAGACCAGCGTAATAACGAACCCAAGCCACGGCCACGCAGGCAGCCACGTCAGCATGCGAATGTCCACATGAATCCCCGCCATGTAGGCCAGGACGCTGGCTCCCACGATTCCGAGCAGTTTCTGCCAGGCCGCCAGCCCGATCAGATCATCCAGCACGCCCGTAAAGAACACGACCGATGCGACCAGGGTAAGTGAGAGGATGTTAGGAAGTTCGTGGTGCAGATGCTGTGTGTAGGTGAATGGCAAGGCCAGCGCAATGGCGAACGTGATCACGTACGAAACAACAATGGCGATGCCACCCACGCGCGGAACCGGTTTCACGTGCTTCTTGCGAACGCCATCCGGATGATCAAGAAAATATTTGCCAAGGTAGTCTCGCACCAATGGAGTAACTACCAGGGCCAGTAGAATTGATAGAGCGCCGAGTGTGAGTATCAAGAACAAGTTACCCTTCTCCTACTGAACTCTCCGCCAGGGGCAAAACCAACTGGCACCTCCTCCAACAAGCGGTGCGAGGCTTGAAGGAGAACTCTCGCGGAACCTTAGCTCTTCTCTATTTCACACTGGAAACCCCTTAATGCCAAGAACAATTGGATCTAGTTCGTACTAGTACGGTTTGGCTGGAAGTTTGAATCCTTCCCTCAACCCCATCATTTCTAATGGTTTAGTATATCAGGGACATGGTACGACTGTCGATATGAAGAATCGCGTTTTCCTGAGAAAACATTGCGAAGGGACGGGGGCGGGACTCTAAGTGTGACCTTAAGTGCGTGACAAAAGCATGTTAGTACATCAAACGCATGACAGTTCCGTCGAACCAGACAAACTGAGCCTGCCCCGCAACCAGGGTGCCCCCCGGAGCGGTCATGCCATCTTTTTGGTAGACGCTAATCGTTCCCAAACCATCGATATTGAGCGAGCAACTAGTGGCACACGTGGTATCCACGTTCAGCAGGAACACTTGCCCGGCGCTGTACGACACCAGGGCCTTGTCGGGCATGGAGCAGGTGTAGCCGGTTGTCCCGTTGCTCGAAGCGCAATAGCTCTCGTTGGCGTGGACCGTATCGTGGGTTGGTATGAGCGCCGAGTTAAAGGACGGGGTGCAGTCCACGCGAGACGCTGATACGTTGTTGGCGCAGGCCTGCACGATCCCTGTTCCAGAAATGAAATTCAGCGTCGCCTGGGTGCCTTCCGTGGTCCCGTTCAAGGCTATGTTCAATCCGGATATGCCCGCTCCGCTGCAATTGGTGCTGCCGGTGGCCGGATCGTCGGTGCACCCACCGCCCGTAAAGTTCAGCGTCGGTTCCACCGGAAGGTTCGTGCCCGAGCTCTGAATGCGAGACAGCGCTCCATTGGTTCCCGCGGCACCCGGCGCCCCGGTTGCTCCCGTTGTACCTTGTGCGCCCGTCGCTCCTGTAGCCCCTTGCGGGATGGTTTGCGGTGTCCAGCTATTGGTTGTGGTGTTCCATACCAAGGATTGTCCGCTGGTCGGCGCAGCAGTAGATACTGCCCGGCCCTGAATCTGGCTCACCCTAGTTGCGTCGGCCGGGCCAGTGACATCTCCGGTCAGGATTCCGGCCGAGAGCAGCGTCCATGAGTCGACGGCAGTGCAGCCGTACAGGTTCAAGCCGGCCGGTGCGTTGGTCTGAAAGAAAGCCTGATCCACCAGGCACGTCGCTGGAAGGACAGTGCCCGACTGGAATGGCTGCGTGCTGTTGGCAGCGGAAAAATTGACGCTCTTGCTTTGCGTTCTAAGATCCACTTGTGTTTGGCCGCTGGCCGTCCTGATCAACCACGCCGCAATCAGAATCGCACGCCGGTATCGCATGAGTACTTGTCCCTCCGAGCAGAATTCCCAACTCAGGTGTACCAGTCTGAAATCCGAGTGCCGACTCGATCGGGAGGGTAAGGGGGTGAAAATACGGGGAAGATTTGTCAGTTCGCGGCGTGATTGAAAGCCAGAAAGCGCTCCGTCGGGCTTTCAAAACAGCCCGGGGAGCGCTTTCTGGTGAACGGCACTTCAGATGGGAAAGCTTAGGCAGCCAGCGCAAACTTCCGGGCACGGGCTTTATGAAGAACGAACCCAACTGCTCCGAACAAGCCGATCAGCATCCAGATACTGCCGCGCGGCTCTGGCGCCGGTGTGAACACGATCTGTTCCTGGAATCCGCCGACGCCAGGTGCCCCGGCGGCCCCGGGGGTCATGGTGGCGTCGCTTACGACCTCGAACTGCGACAGGAATGCATTCGTCGCGCCTCCATCCAAGTACCAATTCGCGGCTGCTTCGAGATCGGCGGTCGGCACGCCCGTTCCGCTGGGATTGATCAGCGTCACGACGGGACTCGCGGTCGCATAAGCGGCAGGGTCCATCAAGGTCCAGATCGCCTCTTGAATCTGATTGTTGGCCGTATTGTTCCCGTTTCCGATTTTATACAGCGATACCAAATAGGCAACCATGTCGTAGCGCGCCGACGCGGCCGATCCGGCGGCGCTGGCGAAGAACGCATTGTCCGTAGACGCCGTCGAGCCACTGGTCAGATCGATCGTGGTCCAGGAAGAAACCCCGCCGAACCTGGTTTCGCTTAGATTCTCGCTGCTGCCAAGGGTGGTTACATCCGCCGAATCGGTAGACGGCACATAAATTTCGTTCGCGAAATTGTCGCAAAAGATTTGCACTGACACGCCGTTCAAGGTGGCTTCGGCGCCTCCGCCGCCTCCGTCTAGGGCAAAGTTATAAGTGCCAACGACGAGCGATACCGGATTTGCGCCCGCGCTGAAAGTAAGAAGGAAGAAACCGAGAGCGGCTCCGTAAAGGTGTTTTGTTTTCATCGCAAGCACAGCTTAGGTGTCAGACGCATAACGGTCAACAAACTCTAGTTATGACCGTGGCCTGGTTTGTACCGGTACTTTGAGCCGAAGGGGACTAGGCGCGCCCGGGGGACGGGCCGCAGTCAGGGTTCGGTCCGCTGCACGCTCCTCGTCTATTCGGCGCGCTGCGCGACCTGGGGGGGCAGGCTGAAGGGAATTTCCAGAACCACATCGATATCCACGGGCATACCGTCTCGGGTGGCCGGTTTAAACTCCCAGGACTTCACGTCTCGCAGGATTGCGCTCTCAAGCGCGGGCGTCAGGTCCCTCAACAGCACGAGCCGATCAAATTTGCCCGCCTTAGTGATCACCGCTTGTACCTGAACGCGGATCTCAGTTCGGGCACCGGGAGGAACCGGATCGACGGATTCGAACTTTCGCAATGGTATCGGTGCAAGAACGGTCGGGGCTCCGCCTGGCTTCTGATCGCGCTCGGCGAACCAAATGATCCAATCGCCCGAGTAACCCGCGATGTTCTCGATGGGAATCACCATGGTGTACACATCGCGGCCCACGAATCGCGCCTCAATGCGCGAGGGGATCGTTCGCGAAGCTGGACGCAAAGGTACCGAGAGCGTTGAGACCGGCAGGCTCCGCAATTGATTGGCATACAGGACTACTTTGCGCGGAGGGTCCACGTGCGGTGGCGGCACTGCATTGCGGTCATCGTGAATCGTCAAATTCGGCACGCCCACACCACCCTTGACCTCGCCGGTGGCAAGTTCACCCACAGTAGGCGCCCGTGAAAACTGGCCCGCGCGGGAGCCATCTGGCACCGGCCCCTTGTCGTTCGGATGCAAGCCGACCACGGCGATGTCCACTTTGCCGTTTCCTTCCGCATTGGCCGGCCCTGGAGGGGCATTCGGTGGCGGCGGAGCACCCTGCGAGAAGGACGGCGCGCCAATACCATCGGGCAGCGCGGCTCGCGCCATGGCCGCACCCGTTACAGAAGCATCCGGCAAAGGAACTTCCGCGGTCTGTACGGGAATCGCCAGTCGTGGCTGCTGTTGGGAAGGCGGCGGCGGAACGAAAGCCTTGCGCGGTTTTGGCACTTCCACGAGCTGAGTTTGGATCTGCTGCGCCTTATTCACATCGCCATTCGGCGCAGGTGGCGAAATATTCGGTTGCGGCGATTTCGCGCCCTGCGTATCCGGCTTATCGACCCTGGGCTTCGGCGCGGGCGGAGGGGGCGGGGCCGGGATCGCCATGGCTGCGCGGGCGATTAAGTTGGGCGTTGGCAGATCCTGATGAATTTCGATTTTGGGAATCTTTTGCCAGATGAACTGCTTCGCCGACTTTGGATTGGGCGCCGTTGCAATGATCGCCACATCGGCCTTTTCCCTGGCCCGGGGCTTCGGGAAGGTTCCGATTCTCTGTTGCGCCGAGACCTCTGGCAGCTTCTTCGGAGGGCTGTACCAGATGATCTTGTTGGCCTCAGGCTTAATCAGTTCCTCATAAATCGGCCTCTTGTAAGCCTGCTCTTCGGGACTCACGAGAGGAATGAGCAGCAAGCCTGCCACCACCACGGCGTGAAACAGGATCGACAATACGAACGAGCTTGGATGAATGCGGTAGCCGCGCCGAGCGCTTCGCGGATTGCCGCGGATACGAAGCTTTAGGGACATTGGCGCCTGATGCTGCTTTGGAATGCTGGGTGCATGTCCCCTACCTCGGGCGGACCACCGCGTTCGGTGGGGGAAAACCTGCAAAATCCGGCCCGCCCTTGAAGGATACCAAACTCACGCTCCCGGGAGCCATCGTGGGCATTGCCTGAACACAACACACGGACGGCGTCTCTTAGTGCGCGGTTTCGATCGCCAGCACGCCGGCGGACTGCAGCCTGCGTTCTGCTTTTTTCACGGCGCTGTTGCCGACAAAGGGACCAATCAAGATTCGATCATCCTCCTGGCTCGACGCGCCCTCCGCCGCGCTCCCGCTTTGAGTAACGACTCGCACCCGGTAGCCTTTCGCTTCCAGCCCTTTCACGAAACTGGCGTCCTGCGGTGGTCCCAGCCCGGCCACTTCGAGATAGACGTCCGGCGGAGGAGGTGGAGGCACGCTGGCTTCTTGCCGTATCGATGGCGCTGCTGGCGCGGCTTGCTGCGGTAGAACGGATTGGCTGGTGGACACTCTTGCGGGAGTGTTTACCGCCGTGCTCACCGGCACGGTTTCATGGGCGTCCACGATGCGCACGCTTACATACCAAATCGCGAGCCCTAGACCGATGGTTACGGTAGCGGCAAACCCGATCAGCACTCCCTTGGGATGTCTGGATGCACCTTCAGACAGGCCTGGCCCAAGGTCGGCTTGTGAATCTGCCAGTCCGGGTTCGGTTGCACACGGAGAAGTGGACATACAGCGCTCCTGTACTCCTTCCTAAGTCAGACACCTTATTGATCGGCGGACTCGCGGGCAAACATTAGCCGGCCCGGTATCACCCCGGCAAGAGCCTAAACGTCCGCGCGGCCAGCACTCGCTAGCCGCGGCCGGTTCGCTAAAATGAATGATCCAAGATGGGAACCGATCTCGTTAAAGCCCCCAAGCTCAATCCAGACTGTGCCTGCTTCAAGCTCGTGATCCGGCGCTCTAAGATCCATCGCTACGGAGTTTTCGCGGGCCAGCGCATTCCGGCCAAGCGCAAGGTCATCGAGTACACCGGCAAGCGCCTGAACCGCAAGGAAGCCAAATATCGTGGCGATGGCGATTACACCTATCTGTTTGCCGTGGACAGTTATTGGACCCTGGATGGCGCGGTGGGCGGGAGCGGTGCCGAGATCATCAACCATAGTTGCGATCCCAACCTGGTCAGCCGTGTCATGAAGGGGCACGTGCTTTACATGAGCCTGCGCACCATCAAACCGGGCGAGGAGCTGACCGTGAATTACAATTTCGGCAAGGACGTCCGGACGTTCCCGTGCTCGTGCGGCGCGGCGAAATGCGGAGGAGCGATCGGGAAAGTGATACCGGCCTCTCAGGCTTAGCTAGGGAATCTTGGTAGCCCGGGACTTGCGACGAGTTCCGTCAAATGACGAGTTCCCGTCAATTTCCGCTGTCGACAATGTCTTCGGTTCTTGGTCCAAACAGGATGTGTGGGCGGTGATGTCAGCAACATAATTCTGTTCAGACTCGGACGTAAGGGCTTTGACGTAGTGTCAGGTGACCGTACGACGCGTCGACGACTGGTCATCGTCGCAGGTTCCCTCACAGGTGCGTTAACCCGGTTCTGACGGGAACAGCTTCATTTTTAGGGACGTTCATTGATTCTTCCGATTGGAATGCTGCTTGCATCAGCCCAACTAGAAAGGACAACACTCATGCGAAAACCACAGTACCTGATCTCCCTGATGATCGCTGCAGTTTTCACTGCGGCGGGCGCGGATGATACGACCGCACGGCTTGGGAAAGCCACTGCTGTTTTCAATCAGATGACGGAATCCGGACACGGCGTTCCAGCGGCAGAGCTCGCCAGTGCCGATTGCGTCGTGGTCATTCCAGGATTCAAGAAGGGGGCGATTGTTGTTGGTGTAGGGCACGGACGAGGATTCATCTCGTGTCGAAATGCGGGCAGTTGGTCGGCACCAGGAGCGATCACCCTGGATAGCGGCAGCGTCGGCGTACAGCTGGGTGGGGAAGAGATGAACATCGTAATTCTATCGATGGACAAGAACCTGCGTTCCAAGCTGCTTTCTGATCGTTTCGCGATCGGATCGGACGCTTCGGCGGCCTGGGGAAATGGCGCGTCGGCACATGTCGATCCCAATACAAAGATTCTTCTTTACGGCCACACCAAGGGCGCGTTCGCGGGCTTCGATCTGGATGGTGCAACACTGAAACCCGATGACTCCGGTAACAAAGCCCTTTATGGAAAGTCACTAAGCAACGGCGAAATTATCGCGGGAACAACAGCGCCTTCAGGCGCGCAGACGTTCGTCGCGACCATCGCTCAAGCGTCCAGCCACTAGTTCAACCAGACCTTCGCGCCCGGCACGGGATTCGGAGGCATGCAACGTGATGCTTCCGAACTAGGTTCTGTTAAACGCTTCAGGGAATATATGCGTAAATATCTAGACTTCATCGGGAACGTTGGCTTGTTTGCTCTGCGCGCGGTGCAGAGGATGCTGGTTCCTCCCTTTGAATTCCAGATGATCCTGCGACAGATCGAAGTGGCTGGATGGAAATCCTTGCCGCTGGTGTTGTCTTCGGGCTTCGCTTTAGGGCTCGTCCTGGCCCTTCACACACGAACCACTCTGGTCCAATTTGGAGCTGAAGCAGAAATGCCCGCGGTCCAGTCGTTGGCGTTCTTCAACGAGATTGGACCTCTCCTGGCCGGATTGCTGATGGCTGGGCGAGTGGGAGCGGGCATTGGCGCAGAGTTGGCGAACATGCGCGCAACCGAACAAATTGACGCGATCGAAGTGCTCTCCATCGATTCCTTCAAAATGTTGGTGATTCCTCGCATCATAGCCTGCTCGATCGCGCTTCCTATACTTACGGTTCTCATGGATGTAATGGGGCTTGCGGGAGGCTACGTAGCGGAGCGCGCGACTTCAGATGTATCGCTCCAACTCTTCATTTCCCGCGCTTTCCACACCGTGACCTGGGCGGCCTTCATTCCTCCAACCCTCAAGACGGCCATTTTCGGAGCCGTCATTGGTCTGATCTCCTCTTACCTCGGCTACACGACCGATGAGGGCGCTGAAGGGGTTGGGCGCGCTGCCACGAACAGCGTCGTCATCTCGTCCCTCGCCATTATTCTTATCGACGTCGTTCTGGTGAAGGCTATCTTTTTCCTGTTCCCGGAGACGGCGATATGAACGGCGGCAATCCTCCGGCGATAGCTTTCCGCGATGTGTCCCGCTCATTCGGCGGCCGAGCCGTCCTCAACAACGTTTCCTTCGAAATCGCGCCAGGAGAAGCCTTCTGCCTCTTAGGGCGAAGCGGAATGGGAAAGAGCGTGACCTTGAAACTCATTATCGGCTTGATACAGCCGGATGCGGGTGCAATCTGCGTCGAAAACGACAACATTGTCGGGAAGGACGAAGACGGACTATCGAAGGTAAGAAGCCGGATCGGTTTCCTTTTTCAGAGCGCAGCCCTTTTCGATTCGTTCTCGCTCCACGACAACCTCGCGGTGCCTTTGAAACGCTTGCGCGAGAAAACATCGGATGAAGAGATTGAGAGCATCGTTCAAAAAAACCTGGACGATGTTGGTTTGGGAAAGGACGGACGAAAGATGCCGGCGGAACTATCAGGGGGCATGCGCAAACGGGCAGGACTGGCTCGAGCCCTTATGCTCGGCCCAAGTATCCTCCTGGTCGACGAGCCAGTCAGCGGACTGGATCGCGTGACGGCGTCAGAAATCGACGACCTTTTATTACGCGTCCGAAAAAGGGACAACACCACGATGGTGATTGTTACTCACGACACCCGGGAAGCACATCGCCTCGCCGACCGCGTCGGGATTCTAGACCATGGCAATCTCATCGCGGTAGGCGGCATCGATGAGTTAGCGAAGAATCAGAACGCTTTGGTGAGAGAACTGGTTTCCGAGGCACAATAATATGCGCATTCATGCCTGGGCTATTGGACTGTTCCTGACTTTGGGAATTGGACTGTTCACCGCGATCCTGTTTCTAATCGGAAACCGCCACGATATTTTCGGGAAACATGTGGAGTTCTACGCGGACTTTTCGGACATCGGAGGATTGCCGCGCGGCGCGCAGGTGCGAGTTTCCGGCATCGAGGCCGGCGAGGTCAAGGGCATTGAAATTCCTGCCAGCCCAGCGCAGAAGTTCCGGCTGAAGCTTCAGGTGAGAACGAACGCGCGAGGATTGGTCCGCACCAATTCGTTGGTCTCAATCAAGACCGAGGGCATCGTGGGCGACAAGTACATCTTCATTCAGGAGGGTACAAACAGCGCCCCAGAAGCGCCCGACGGATCCACGCTTCCTAGTAAGGAGCCCTTCGATCTCGGGGCGGCATTAGAGAAGGGTTCCGCGTTGCTGGACAAAAGTTCCGCGCTGTTGGATAACGTTCAGGGCAGTGTTACCGATCTGCATGGCCGGCTCGACATCGCGCTCGATTCAGTGACCAAGACCGTGAACCATGTTGACGGGCTGGTTACAGTAGTGCAGCCGGACATCAAAAAGATGGCCAGCAACGCCAGCCAGATCACGGACACGATCAACGTTATTGTGTCGGATTTGAATGCGGGCAAAGGGCCGGTAGGCTTGCTTTTGAAAGATGAAGCGACCAGGAAGCAGCTGCAGGCGACCCTAGCCAATGCGCAGCAAGCCACTTCAAACTTGACCGATGCTTCGGCGCGCGCCGATCGGATTCTCGCAGATGTGCAGTCGCGTGACCTCGCGGCGAAAGCACAGGCAATTCTTGAGAACGTGCAGTCGTTGTCGGAACAACTCAATCAGACCATCAAAAGCGCTTTGGGGCCGGATAACATGGGCGAGGACGGAGCGACCAATATTCGTGAGACGCTTTCAAACCTGAATCGCGGAACCGCCAATCTTGCGGAAGACACGGAAGCGCTAAAACACGAATTCTTCTTCCGGGGATTTTTCAAGAAGCGTGGTTTTTATGACCTGGAGCAGTTGTCGACGGCCGATTACCTGAAGGCATGCCAGCGCACGAATGCTTGCGGGTCGCGGACCTGGCTGGACGCGGCGAACCTGTTTGATACCGGCAACAACGGCACAGTGCAACTAGACGAAACTGGGCGCCATGCGATTGACAGCGCGGTTGCACCAGCGGTGGATTCACTGCCCGATCATCTGGTTATCGTCGAAGGTTACGCCAGTACGGGAACGCCTGATCAGCAATTTGTGACATCGCGAAGACGGGCGGATCTGGTGCGCGAATATCTTGAGGCGCATTTTCACCTCAGGCACAGCGACGTCGGAATCGTGCCGCTTCGGGACAGGCCGCCGGATGGTGCCGGACGAAACAACTGGAATGGCGTTGCGATTGTGCTTTTCGCCGACATCCGAAAATGACCTCGACGTTTCTGGCGCGCTCAACCGCCTAGGTCGAGTCGAAGCGTCGACACATGTCAGTCGACACTAACAGCAAGAGATTGCTTCAAGGCGATGGTTTACATACATTTCGCATGGCCGTTGAACTGCACTAGCGTGGCGGGCATATGTCCTTAGTTCCCGAATACCAATCATCGATGGGCGGTAGTGCTTGCAGGGGGCGACGGCACTCGATTGCAAGAGTTAACTTACCGGGTCTCGGGCGATGCGCGGCCGAAACAGTTCTGTCACTTCTTCGGAGGAAAGAGTCTGCTTGGCCACACTCGGGAACGAATTGGTCCCTTGTTTGACGACGAGCAAACTCTCTTTGTGCTTTCACGAGCCCATGAGGCTTACTACCGCCAGGAACTTGCAAGGGTTCCCCCTCAGAACACGGTCATTCAATCCGCAAGCCGCGGAACAGCCCTGGCCTTGGCACTTTGCTTACAGGTCATCTCTCAACGGGATGAGGACGCTTTAGTGTCGTTCTTTCCCTCTGACCATTATTATTCGAATTCTTCCGCGTTCCGCGAAAGCATCGAATCGGGTCTGCGTCTAATTGAGGAGTATCCGGACTGCATACTAGTCGTCGGTGCCGAGGCACGATATCCAGAAGTAGAGTACGGCTGGATACAACCGGGTCGCACATTGGTGGACTCGTTGGTCAACCCCCTATTGCGCGTGTCTCGCTTCTGGGAAAAACCGACACTAAAACGTGCTGAAGTACTGCAACAACAAGGCTGTCTTTGGAACACCTTCATCACGATTGGCCGGGTTGGAGCGTTCATGGAACTGCTTCACGCCACCCTGCCGAAACTAACGCGATCGTTGGAACGCAGTTTCATCAAGGGCCAAATCGATCAACTCTATGGCCGAATCGCGCCGGTCGATTTCTCCAGAGCTGTGTTAACCCGGATGCCCGGCCGGCTCGTGGTTCTGCGGGATGCCGCGTCCGGATGGACAGATTTAGGAAGCCCGCGTCGTGTCATGGATGTGTTCTCAGCCAGGGCATACCTCCGCTACGGCGCGATCCTCGTCGCACGGATGGAAGGATGCTTTCGCAATATGAGCTAGCTTGATAGGTCTCTGAGGCGGATGAGAGGTTGGGGATGCAAATGCAAACACTGAAAGAAATACTGCAACAAACACAGTCCAGGCAAGTGGCGTTAGGGCACTTTAACGTCGCCGATCTTGTCTTCTTGAAAGCTGTTTTCCAGGCGGCCCGCACTTTGAATGTTCCCGTTTTGGTAGGGGCTTCCGAGGGAGAGCGGGAATTCGCCGGAACGAAGCAACTCGCGGCCCTGGTGAGGAGCCTGCGCGAGGAATTCGATTATCCGATTTTCCTGAATGCCGACCATACGCACTCGCTGGCGAGCGCTATGGACGCCGTAAAGGCTGGATTTAACTCTGTCGTCTTCGATCTTTCTTCACTGCCGATCGAAGAGAACGCGCGACAAACTCGAGAAGCGGTAGAAGCGCTCAAATCGGTCAATCCTGCGGTGCTGGTAGAAGGGGAGATCGGGGACATCGGAACCGGTTCGAGTATTCACGAAGAAGCACCCCGCTCCGCAGCGCCGCTCACAACGCCAGCCGAGGCTCGCCAGTTCGTTACCGAAACGCGAGTGGACATTCTCGCTCCGGCAGTTGGAAACTCGCATGGCATGCGCAAGAGCATGATCACAGGGAACGAGAAGAAACATCTTAATATCGAGAGGATTCGCGAAATCAAGGCGGCGGCCGGCGTTCCTCTGACGCTGCACGGCGGTTCCGGAACTTCAGACGATGACTTTCAGGCGGCGATACGCGCGGGAATCAATATCATCCATATCAACACTGAACTTCGGGTCGCATGGAGGCGGGGTTTGGAGCAAGGCTTGGTTGCGCGAACGGACGAAGTCAGTACCGTACAAGATTCTGCCGTTTGCCGTCACAGCCATCCAGCAAGTGGTCAGTTCACGATTGCAGCTTTTTACGAATCAGGTTTCAGCGGGAACGAGGGTGGAGGTTGTTGCATGACAAAAGCGACACAAACGCTACACAATTTGGGCCAAAGCATCTGGCTCGACAACATCACGCGCGATTTGCTGGACAGCGGCACGCTCAAACGCTATATCGACGAATGGTCGGTGACGGGGCTTACCTCCAATCCGACGATTTTCGATCACGCAATCAAGAACAGCTCCGCTTATGACACCGCCATCCGCAAGAAGTTAGGGGAAGGCAAATCGGGTGAGGGGCTGTTCTTCGAGCTGGCGCTGGAGGACATCACCCGCGCCGCCGCTTTGTTCCGCGCCGTCCACGAGCGCACCGATGGAGTCGATGGGTGGGTCTCTCTAGAGGTTTCGCCGCTGCTCGCGTATGACACCGCCAGCAGTCTCGCGGCCGCCAAGAGTCTCCATGCCCGTGCGGAGCAACCAAACCTTTTCATCAAGATTCCAGGCACCAAGGAAGGTCTCCCGCGATCGAGGAGGCGATCTTTGCCGGTATCCCGGTCAACGTCACTCTATTGTTCTCGCGCGAGCAGTACCTGGCTGCTGCCGATGCTTATCTGCGCGGCGTTGAACGGCGTATCGAAGCGGGTCTGAATCCGGTTGTCGGATCCGTTGCCTCTATTTTTATCAGCCGATGGGATGTCGCAGTGACGGAAAAAGTGCCGGAGTCGTTGCGTGAACAGCTTGGCATCGCCGTCGCCAAGCGCGCGTACAAGGCATATTGCGAATTGCTCGCCTCGCCGCGCTGGCAGCGGGCTCTCAATTTTGGCGCCAGGCCGCAGCGGCTGCTGTGGGCCAGCACGGGAACTAAGGATCCCAAAGCGTCCGACGTGCTTTACGTCAAGGCTCTGGCCGCCCCGTTTACGGTGAACACGATGCCGGATGCTACGTTGAAGGCACTCGCCGATCACGGCGAAATTGGCGCCACACTGCCGGCCGATGGCGGCGACTGCGAGCAAGTCCTGGCGCAGTTCGCCAAGGCCGGAATTGATGTCGATGCGCTCGCTGCCCAGCTCCAGGACGAGGGAGCGAAGTCGTTCGTCAAGTCGTGGAGCGATCTCATGGCTGTAATCGATTCCAAGAGCGCTGCGCTTAAGAAGGCTAGTTAACGAGCTCTTCATGAAGGTATTGGTTGTGGATGTGGGTGGCACTCATGTCAAGGTTCTCGCCAGCGGACAAAGCGAGCCTCGCAAGTTTGACTCTGGGCCGGATCTGGTCCCCAAAAGCATGGTGCGCGAAGTCAAGAAGATTACAGGCGACTGGGACTACGACGTCGTATCAATTGGCTATCCCGGACCCGTGCTCCATAATCGGCCGGTGGCCGAGCCGCACAACCTGGGATGCGGTTGGGTTGGCTTCAATTTTGAAACCGCATTCGGGCATCCCGTCAAGCTGATCAATGACGCGGCCATGCAAGCATTGGGAAGCTACAAAGGCGGCAAAATGCTTTTCCTGGGGCTGGGAACCGGGCTTGGGATCCACGATGATCGTGGACGGCATAGTCGAGCCGATGGAACTCGGCCATTTGCCTTACAAAAAGTCCACCTATGAGGATTACGTTGGCGAGCGAGGGCTGGATCGCCGGGGCAAAGGCAAGTGGCGGCGGCATGTCGAGGATGTCGTGGCGCGCTTGATCGCCGCGCTGGAACCGGACGACGTGGTCCTGGGCGGCGGGAACGTAAAGCTACTTAAGAGGCTACCGGCAGGCTGCCGCGCGGGCGACAACGCGAACGCATTTATCGGAGGATTTCGCCTTTGGGAGGGCGCTGGTGTTCCTCGCAAGCCAATCCCCTTCCCGACGATTCGACAACTGGACAAAAAGAGACGCCACCATGGACACAGTAAAAGCGGAAACAGTAGCGGCGGCTGGGACCGATCGCCCGCTTACCGCACGGCCGGCATGGAAGAATCTGCAGGATCAGCTTCCAGAAGGTCCGTGAGCTTCATCTCCGGCAGCTATTCACTTTACTGACCCGGAGCGTGGCAAGCGAAT
>CAWFQW010000009.1:0-11539 GCA_963818065.1 Bryobacterales bacterium
CCGTCTTTCCGGGCATCCCGACCGCACATTCCAACCCCTCCGACGTCGAGATGAACTATCCCCAGATGAGGTGCGATTGCTGGAATCACCTGGTTAGGCATGCCGTCGAAGGCCGGGATCTCAGGGGAGTCCACGATCTTTCCTTGAAATCTCTGTACAAGAGGGGCCAGAGCCGCGTCGGTCGCCTTCGCGACAGGATCGGCAATCGAGGAGACTGTTTCGACGTACACTCTCACGTTCTGCGTGTCCGTATGGTCGAGTATCTCAGCGATGTGAAACACCGAGGCCCCTTCTTCCGCCATGGACGTGCCGATCGAAAAACGGAAACGCCTCGGGTTCACCACGATTGGCCTCCCGGTCCGAGGGGACACCAGCCCAGCGCCACGAGCGAATCTGCGCAGGGCGGCGTTCACTGCACCTTCGGGCGATCGCCGGGGAAGCCAGTGGAGAAGTGGATCTTCTGCAACTCCCGCCCGCAAATGCTCCAACAGGATACCGAGCCTACTGCTGATCGGCCGCCGCTTTGTTTCCCGGTTCGCGGTCCGCTTCTTTACACGCGGGACATCGAGCTGATAACAGACCGCAGTCTTCGATCGTATCGAATCAGGTCTTTGTTCTTCAGGCGGGCAGTGGCGCTCGGGTTATGCCCGAGTTCCAGATGTAACATCAGGATCGCACGATCTCTTTCGGCGCCCACTCCGGCATCGATGGCCTTTCGGATCAATAAGAGTTCGTCAGGGGAAAACGGTCCCCTAACCGGGTGGCGGAACCGAACGTGATGTCCCTTCGCATTCCCGATCGCTGTGATCGTTTTGAGGATTCGAAGCAGTTGCCCGTCGAAATCCGAATGCTGCCGGGCAACACCCCATTCATAGAACGTGCGCAGACGTGAAAAACGATTCCCCTTTTCGGCGCTGTGTTCGATGCCGTGTGCAAGGAAACTTCTTGCAAGAGCCTCGGTTAGGTCGGACCAGTCAAACCGTCGTACACCAGCTTTGTTCCAGAGCCAGTCCTCGAAGTAGAGGAATGTTGAGAAGTCGTTGTGAATGGTTGACGACTTTCTCCTGCACAGGCGGTCTGCGAGATAGAGCCGGGCTAAATGCTCCGCCCGGGTGGCCAAGGCAAACCCTCGACGCATCGCCCGCAGCCGCTCCCAGATGATTGTGAGCACATCGCCGCCATCGCTGCAGGTGCGCATCCTCCAGATGTTGGCGCCCGTCTCGATCAACTGTCCATCCAATGAGCGGACCCACATGGGAACAGAAGGAAGGTCGCTGATCGCTTCGGACGCTGGAGTAATCTGGGACGAGCGCGCCACGCTTACGAGTCCTCACCGTAAAGGCGGCTATGGTAGTTTCGCATCGCTTCGCTCGCCTGACGGGCAATCGCGTTCTGGGTATAGCGTTGGGTGACTGCGGGTTGGTCCAGCCGCCCAGGTAAACCAGCTTGTCCATGCCGTTTGCCTGTTCGGCGAGCACTTCCGCCATCCGCTCAGCCCAGGTGTGCCGGAGCCGATGCCACGACAACGGCGTAACACCACTGTGACGCCCGATCGTCCGCATGATGTCGTCTGCAGCCTTCATCGACAGCGGTGCGCCAGCTCCCGTAACGAACAGGTACGGCGTCTTGCCGGTCGCACGACCGAGGGGCGGCTTTGAAATCAGATAAGCACGGAAGAGCGACAGAAGCGAGCGCGAAACCGGAACCACGCGCTCCGCGGTTTTGACCGCAGGTTCCCTTTGGCGGGAATCATGCGGATCATCTGGCCGGCGTAGGACTCGGAGTCCGTCATCACCGCCCCGCGGGATAGAGTCCAATCGCAGCTTGAGCAACTCACCTCGGCGTAGGCCGAGCTCAAGGCCAGTCTCCACCATCAACCAGTTCCGTAACTGGGCATGGCGGTAAAAAACACCTTCCGGAAAGACCCAATCTCGGCCGGTTTCCGTTTCGGGTGCGAGTACCCGACGAAGAGATGCCAGTTCCTGCTCACTGAGGGGCTGAATCCGCTGGGACTGTTTCGCTCCGGTCCGCAGAGATCGGAAAACCTGCTCCAAGTGAGCCCTCTGTGCTGACAGCTCGTCCAACGTAAGCGTTCTTACGCCACCACGGTTGTCGCTATCCAGAGCCCATTTCAGGAAGTTCTCGGCGACGGAGACGTGATGATCGAGCGTGCCGGCATCGCCTCCGACAACGGCCTCGGCGCCTTCGCCTCTCGTGTGAAAGTACAGAACCATCGACTCGATCTGACGAGTAGTGAGGCTGTCGCCGCTGGTGAGGTGATCGTCCAGGTCGACCCTGCGCTACGTCGAGCCCATTCATAGATCCGACCCAGGACCCGGAGGTTACTCTCCAAGGTCGAAGACTGGACGCGATAGCGCCGGTAACGAACAGCCCAACGCGTGCCGACACAACCGGAATCCAGGTGGATCTATCCACCAAACAGGGAAGACGTTCACCTGATTCGAGCACCACATTCAGAACGACATGGGCGACACCCTTCCGGAGTGCGAGGCGCGTCCACTTTGCCGGAACCCATGCGGTGAGTCTACTCGGCGTGTTCACGGGAACATGAACAGATGATTATGTTTTCACGAATGTGGACGCGGCGGACATGCCCGGCTCCAATATCGAAGACCTCGGCGCGTGCGGGAGAGGGGCGAAGGGTCGGTTTCAGATGGTGAGGGCCGCGCAAATCGCTCCGGCCTACGGCCTACGCGATTCGCGCGGCCCCCACCATCTGATAAAAAGAACAGCCATCTTCAGTCCTGAGAGGGAAAGTGGACACGGCCAAAAAACCATACATCAAAACGGTACGTCGTCGTCTTGGAGGCTTTGCTCTTCGGGTTGCGGTTCCCGATCGCGATGGCTAGTCGAGGGCGTGCCACGGGTCTGGCGGCGATCCGTCTTTTCCCTCGCGGCTCTTCCTTTGCCGTTACTGTTGCCGTTTGCGGCTCCACCGAGCAACACTAAGTTCTCTGCCACTACCTCGGTGACGTACCGCTTCACTCCTTCCTTGTCGTCGTAGGAGCGCGTTTGCAGGCGCCCTTCTACGTACAGCTTGGTTTATGCGGAGCAGAGATTTATGCGGAGCAAGATCGTGATCGCCGCGCCGGGCACCGCTTTCGGGCAGATTTCCTTCGCATAAATTTGAGTCTCCGGCCCAGTATGTGTCATCTCTAAGAGCGTCCTCCCCCCAGGAGACGTTCGATTTCCCGACCACAAACGACTAATCATTGGCTCGCCAAACTGCGGGCACATTTGAGCGAAGAGCATCTGAGCCAGTCGACGATCCGAGGCTATCTTGGCGACGCCGGTCTTTTTCTCGCTTTTCTCGACGACCACAATATTCCGATCCGAACAGCCCAGCCCTCCGATGTGGCAGGTTTCCTTTCAAGACAGCGCCAGCAGTACCGTCGGCAGCACGGACATTTTCCGCCGGACGATACTCAGTGGCGATGTGAGCGAACACCCGGGATTCACCGGCTACTCGTATTGGCTCAGGGTTATTGGCCGCCGACTACGGACATCGATCGGCGCGCCGCCTGGTTTCGCAGGAGGCTTCTCAAGGAAAAGATTGACTCCGAATCGTTGCGAAAGTATGAATACGGGGCGAAACATTTTCTCGCCTTTCTGAATCGCATCGCGCTTCCACCTGAGCGAGTGACCCAGGAGAACGTAATTGCATTTTTGAAAGATCATCTGAAGTCGTATCGCCGAACGTATAAACGCGCGCCCAGCGATATTCGCGGGTGGCAACGCGGATGCTTAACAGGGATTCACCGATACCTGCGCTTTGTTCAGGGGCAATGGCCCCCGCCGCCTCGTCAGGATCTCGAACTCGACGAGTACAAGCAGCATCTCATTGGCCGCGACTTCAACCACAAAACGATTTTCGACTACTGCCTCCATGTGCGCATCTTTCTCGATTACCTCAGGACATGTGGCACGAGCGTTGGTGACGTTCAGCCGAACGATGTTGAGGCCTTCCATCGGGTCGCTCTGCGCATGTACCGTAAGCGGAAACCGAATCGCCTGAACAGCCTGGCCTGGTGGCGCACCGTCAGCCGCCAGTCCGTCCGCAGCTTTTTACGATTCAGACTCGGCGAGTGGCCGCCTGACGAGACTCCGGCCGTGGTGGTTCGGATTCAGGCAACACCTGAAAAGCTTGCAGTATGGAGCGAAGGTGATTGTGCGTCAACGTCTGGGCCGTAAGGAGGTTCGTAACCTATATCGGAGAACGCGGACTCGCATTGGAAGTTGTTCAACCCGCCGATATCGAATCGTTTCTCACGACTCAAGCGCAGCAGTTTTTCAGTCAGCATCGCCGCGCTCCCAGCTACGAGGCGAAATGGCGGTCCCAGTTCAGAGCGCCTATATATATGCTGCTGCGAATGATAAATCCTCAGTGGCCTCCGCCGACGCCGCCGGGCAACGCTCAAGAACGGCTTCAGCGGAAGGTCTGTGATGGATATGCTCAGTGGCTCGTTGACGTACAGGGCCTCTCCGCGGCTACTCTCTGCAAGAACGGAGATGCCGCGCGTGTCTTTCTTCAATGGCTGAACGAGAACGCAGGTATGGGATCGCTTCGCCGGCTGAGCGTTAAGGACATCGACGCCTACCTAGCCTGGCGACTTCCCGATTTGCGACGAGCCACGCGAGTGGGTGTTTGTAGTTGCCTCCGGAGCTTTCTTCGTTATCTCCACTCGGCGAAGCGAATCGATCGCGACTTGGCTGCCGCGGTTTCAAGTCCTTCCCTGTATCAGTTTGAGGACATCCCTCGTGCGTTCACCGAACCGCAGATCGAGGCAGTGCTTGAGACCGCCCGCCGCGATCGGAGTCCCGCTGGTATACGCGACTATGCGATGCTTCTGATGCTCGCAACGTACGGCCTGCGTTCCGGTGAAGTGCTCCGCCTACGGCTGGAAGATATCCAGTGGCGTGAAGAACGGTTCAGGGTGCGGCAATCGAAAACGGGCGTTGAATCGTTCCTTCCGCTGATGTCAGCAATAGGCGAAGCGTTGGTGGATTATCTCAAAGAGGGGCGGCCGCAGACGGAACGTCGGGAAGTATTCCTGAGGGTCCGTGCTCCATTCGGCCCGCTCGCGGGCCCTGCCTCATTCGCCACCGTCATCCGTCGCCGTTTGCAGGAGTCCGGAATCGAGGTTAAGGGGCGGCATGGCGCCCATGCGTTTCGGTTCGCGCGCGCGTTAAGCCTGCTCCGGGCTTCAGTCTCCGAGAAGTGGATCGGCGATCTGCTTGGGCACCGTAGTTCGTCGTCAACTCAGACTTATCTTCGGCTGGCAACTGAGGACCTTCGCGCGCTCAGTCTCGAAGTGCCGGGGAGGAAGAAGTAATGCCGGCGCGGGTAGAAAAGATCGACGACTTGCTGGACCAGTTTGTGAGGGATTTACATGTCCGGACAAAAGCTACGAGCTACCGCTGCGCCTTGCGGAAGTTCCACGCTTCTCTTGGAAAGAACGGCTGGAATGGTCTCAACCAGAGCGCACTCCGCCGATGGCTGCGAGCTCAGTTGACCGATACTCCCGTTCGCTGGGTGGTTCATCGTGCCCAGTTGGTGACTCGATTCCTCGACTGGTTGGCTGAACAGAAGGTCATCCCGGTGAATCCGTTCGTGGAATTGCGCAAACAATATGAGTGCCGTTCAACAGCAGGGATTGCACGCGCTCTCGTCAGCGCCGATCCGTCAAAAGCCCTGGAAGCTCTGCGTCCGCCGCCGCGCTATGGAAGTCATCTGGGATCTGTCATGCGCGATCACATCCAGCGGATGCGCAGCTTGGGTTATCACTACGGGCATGAGAGCGAGTTTCTTCGATTCGACCGATTCCTCCAGGCGCGGCCGGACGCCGTTGCGGAACCGCTCTCTAAACAGATCCGCGAGCATGCCGCTGCGGCTGGGTCGCCGGCCTTGAAGCTCCGGCGTCTCCGGCTCGGCAACATCGTAGCGAGGGCTTTGACGCGGAATGGGATCGCCACTCCTTCCATCGTTCCCGACCGTCTGCTCATTCGCGACGTTGCGCGGAAGCGCTGCCGTCCTTTTATATACAGCCACGAGCAGATCGAGTTGCTGCTTAAGACGGCGCGGGCTTATCCCGGCCGTCGGGCGCCATTGCGACCGCTAACGCTGTACACGATGTTGGTCGTGGCATATTGCGCCGGACTTCGTCTTGGCGAGATCGCGGGCCTGGAACTCCGGGACATTGATCTGCAGGCAGGAACCATCGACGTGCGCGATACCAAGTTCTTCAAGTCTCGCCGGCTGCCACTGTCGTCCAGCGCCGTGACCGCATTGGGGAACTACTTCGTTGCCCGGCGTAAAGCGGGAGCTTCCCAGGAAGCACAGGCGCCATTGTTCGTGCATGAAAAAGGCGGATACAGCCAGATCACCGCCGGGGCATTGCTTAAGAATGTAATCCGCCGCGCCGGTTTGAACACAGGCCGCGGCCGCGGTGGACCACGGATTCACGATATTCGGCACACGTTCGTCGTCCATAGGATGACCGAGTGGTATCGCGAGGGAATCAATCCACAGGGCCGTCTACAATACCTGGCGACGTATCTCGGCCACCGCAATATCCACTCGACGCTCATTTATCTTGACGATCACGCAAGAGCTTCTCCAGCACGCCAACGCGAGGTTTCGTGGCGCCGAGGCCAGCGTGCTGAAAGCGATCCAAGGAGGATCTCGAAAATGAAACCCGCTCTTCCGGTCCTATCCGGTCTGCTGCACGCGTTCTTCCATGAATGGCTCGTCGAGCAGCGCAATGCGTCGCATCGCACAGTGTTGGCTTATCGCGACGCATGGCGACTGTTTCTTCGGTTCGTGGCAGAGCGGCAGAAACGGAAGGTCTCCGCGCTGCGTACGGAAGACTTGACCGGTGCGGAAGTCCTGGCCTTCTTGCAGCATATCGAGCGAGACCGCCGCGGCAGCATCGGGACGAGGAACTGCCGCCTCGCGGCGATCCGCAGTTTCTTCTCATTCGTCGCCGATCGAGAGCCGCGCGCTGCGAAACTGTGTGCGGAGGTACTGCACGTTCCTTTCAAGCGGGCGCCGAAGAGAGCGATGTGCTACCTGGAGTCCGCTGAGGTATCGGCGATTCTCTCACAGCCGGACCAATCTACGGCGGAAGGTCAACGGGACCACACGTTGATTTCGGTTCTCTACAACACTGGAGCGCGCATTCAGGAGGCGCTCGATCTGCGGCCACAGGATATCCACTTGAAATCGCCGGCGCACGTGCGATTGATGGGCAAGGGCCGGAAGGAAAGAATCTCGCCGCTTTGGCCGGAAACAGCGGATGTGGTTGCGGCCCTGCTACGGCGATGTCCGCGGCGAGCTGAGGAACCGCTATTCATCAATCGATACGGCGAGCCGCTGACGGCTTCCGGGTTTCGCTTTCGTTTGCGGCAGTATGTGAAGGCTGCAGCGCAACACGTTCCCACGCTCTCGCGGAAGCGGATCACGCCGCACATTTTTCGACATACGACGGCCGTCCATCTCGTCGCGGCAGGCGTTGATGTCACTGTGATTCGAAGCTGGATGGGCCATGCCCAACTGGACACGACCAATCACTACGCGCAAGCCAATCTGGAGACGAAGCGGAAGGCTCTCGAACAGGTTGACCCGAAGTTGCGACCAGCAAAGCCGCCGAGATGGAAACGCGATGCTGACCTGCTGGCTTGGCTGGACTCACTCTGAAGAATGCCGTGCCAGCTTGCCGATATCGGCTGGCGAGCCGAGTGGCCGACGCACGAGCTAGCCGACCGCTACGGCTTATGCATCTGCGTCGGCTGGCGCCCCCCGTCGACGTCGTGTTCGGCTAGCAACATTATCAACATTAGCTTCCTGTGACAGCAGAAAATCCAGGAAGCTGAGCCCCTTGCACTTGCATGTTTCGCTGAGGCTCAGTAGGACCAGGTATTCTCGAAGGCCCTTTGCGGTGCTCGAGCCGCCAATAATATTCCGTAGTCGTGCGAACGCCTTGATGGCGTGCTCGGCGTTGTTGTTGTTCCAGGGGATGCCATCATGATCGAGGAAAGTAAATAACTTATCCTGATTCTTCTGGAATCGGCGCCTATATCCAGTCGCAACCTCGGTCTGGTAGTCACGCTTGGCCAGTGTCTCAAAAAACGAGTCCACCGCTGGGCGATGCTTACGTAGATGGTGAGCCTTCAGGCCGAACCGGTCCACTGAGTCTACGATCATTCGGAGCAACTCTCCGAAGTTTCTCGCGATTTCCTTCATCTCCTCGTTAAACGGTTGCTTATAGAGATCTTCGTTGATGTCCCGCATCAAGTGAATGAGGCATTTTTGCTGCTCGCCAGGAAATGCATCGTATGCGGCATAAAAATCCGACACCAATACTCCGCGGAACTCCTGCAGAATCTTCTGGGCAGTGCCTCCTTCGCGACTCTCACTGTACACAAACGCCACGTCCTCCAAGTTGGTGAAGACCCAGACGTATGCTTCCTTTCCGGCGACGTTTGCTCGGGTCTCGTCAGCGTGCACGAGCGTGCCGCCCACGATGTTCTTGAGGACCGCTCGATACGTGTCCTCATGCCGCTCAGCCATATTGGCCTTCAGTCGATTGATCATGCCCCGAGACGCCGGGATATCGAATAATTGCTGCATGCTTTTCGCTACGGCGTTTTGGGCCAACTGCAGTTCAACGATTTGGTAGGCGACATATGCGCAGATCGTGTTGCCATACCTCGCCTGATGCGCAAATTGATGAAACGTGGCTTTGCACTGCCAGCAGATGTAGCGCGGAAAGGAATACCGGACCACCCAGCGCTTGATTCCGCTGCCTGACAGTTTGAGGTCGCGGACAAAACGACTGAGTCGTCCGAATCGATAAATTATCGTTCCGCCGCAACTGCCACAGCGCGTAGGCCGCTGCTCCTCGCACTTGACGACCTTGTTGACGGGAACAGCACGCCTTGTGTTGGGCCCCATGCCCTGGAACCGGCGCAGGAGTTTGCTGGAACGCACATAGACTTTTTCACGTTGATGATCCCAGCGGGCGGCGTTGTTGATCTGCTCGAACTCCGGCCTAACGAATTCGATCTTTCCGAAGCGTTGGGGATATTCACGCTTCAGTGTTGTCACGTCTACAACGCTTGCGTTGTCGCGAGATGGGCACTGCGATAGGGTCAAAAGCGCTTCGGCAACCATCTGGGCAGCGGCGCAATCCTCCGCATTGTAGGTTAGTAGGATCTGCTTTTGCTCCAACGCCCGCGAAAGCTCCCACTGTCTGCGCCAACGTAGTGCGGCCGCCCCGGAGGCCGTGGGTTCGGACCACCGAAAGCCGAGATGATTAGCGATGTCTTTTAGGCCGTTGGAGTATGTAGGGAAGTACACCTGGGGATAAATGATCGACAACAGATTTACGGCCGACGTCATCAGTTGGTCGAGCAGGCCGGCCTGTTCAACGTTGGGGTACCGCTTTTTCATCTGCCGAAGGAAGATGGTTTCGTAACTGCCGTAGTGGATGAGTCGGGGACATTCGATGGTGCTTAGCGCAAGAAGGCAATCTGCCCACATTTTTCCTTCATCCGCCGGGACATCGGCCCAGTACGAGCGCTGAGTCATCAAGCCAGCAGCTTCAAACCGAAGTCCGATGCAGTAGTATAAACCGCGATCCGGGTCGCCTTCGACGTCAATGTAAATTGGCGTGCCGACCTGGGAGAATGCAACCTTGCCGCGCACGTGAACTTGATTTTTCCGGATGGCCAGGGCTTTCAACGCATGGTCGTGCTTGCTGCGCCGCCACGGCGCCGTCGTCGAGGCCGATACGTGTAGGACAACTGCGTTACCGTGAAAATGCCTCTCTGGTGGTATTTCTGGCGAATCTTCTCAGTCATCTTTGCCAAGAGACTAAGGTCATCAGCCTTTTCGGCGACCTGCCTGCATCGCGATGCATATTGGCATTCGCTGCAGTGCCGGTTTAAAACAACTGGTGGTGGCGATGCATTTGCGTGCAGAGCAGTGATCGCTCTGATGACGGATTTGATCCTGGCGTACAGCGCGGTCAATGAAACGGCTGTGGTGGTGTACTCGCGCCCGTGAATTAGTTTGCCACGATCTGGCCTGCAACCGGAAACCTGTGAGAGAACGAAGGCGTCAAAGGCCAGGAGCAGCTTGTCAGCGGTCGATACCTTCTCATTCGAGACAAAGCGGATCGGAATATAACGTGTTTCGGCGTTGGCCCGTGAACGGACGATTTCAAGCCCGTGGAGCCGCGCTCCCAAGTCTGAGGTTAGAAGCGCGCAGTCGATTATCAGGCCACCGCGCCGTTCCCTGATGGCTTCCACGGCAGAGGCACCCCTGACGATCTGGTCGGCTGGAATGCTGGCACATAATCTGGACCAGCCATTGCGAATGAAGATCTGTTCCAGTTCCTGCGGCCAAGCGGCGGAGCTTTCAACGACTACCGCAGTATCGCGGGATAGGTAGGATTTGGTCGGACATTTCAGAAATGCTTCGAAGATCTGCTGCGTGATGACCATGCATCCATCATCGAGGGCTTGTCTCGATGGAAACATGATTGGGTGGCTTGATGAGTAGGGCGGGCGGATTGCGAATCACCGGCGCGGCATCCCATCCGAGCGGATTCGGAACGGAATTATGAGAAGGAAAAATCTTCGCGGATGCCCTTTAAGGCACAGACGAGATCGTTGCTCCGCATAAATCGCTGCTGCGCATAAACCAAGGTGTATGTCGAGGGACGACTGCAAACACATTCCTACGACGACAAGGACGGAGTGAAAAGGTACGTCACCGAGGTAGTTGCTCAAAACATCGTCCTGCTCGGCGGGAACGGCAACGGAGCAAGCGGAAGAGGGGAAGCCGAACACCGTAGGGGATCTAGCAAGTATTCAAATGGCCAGCGAAGCCACGAACCGGAACCTGAAGATCAAGGCGTCCAGAAGACTTGGATGTACCATTCTAAACTTAGGTAACAACATACTTACTCACCTATGGAAATGGCCCGCGAGAGTCGATCCGACGATCGCGATTCGTGACCGTAGCTGGCCAGGTGCCTGCGAAGGCTGCCTCGATGTACAATCGAGCCGGTGAACCACAAGCATCCGATGCTTCGAGCCGTGCTGAAAAGCCAGTATCACGCGTCGCTGGCGATGCTCCGCGAAGCCATCGAGCGCTGCCCGCCCGAGGAGTGGTTGAGCACCAATCACAAGAATGCGTTCTGGCAGGTGTCGATCACGCGCTGTTCTTTGCGCACCTGTATCTTCAGCACGACGAAGCTGCGTTTAGGCTGTGGGAACAGCATCACGGCGAGGGCGACGGCATCGCGGGTGAGCCTCATACGCAAGCGCAGGTGCTCGAGTACTGTGAGTTCTGTGATCGGATGATCGATGATGCCGGGACGCGTTGGATCTCGACAACACCGAAAGTGGCTTCAGTTGGTATCGCATGTCCAAGCTGGAGCACCAGTTCGTCAATATCCGCCATATCCAACATCATGCCGCGCAACTGATCGACCACGTCCGCTCGGCCGCC
>CAWFQW010000010.1:0-32450 GCA_963818065.1 Bryobacterales bacterium
CCGGCAGCACCACGGTGGTATCCCGATTCCGAGGTATCAAATGTCAGCTACACCAATGGCGTCCCGCACCGCCATCGACGCGCAACTCCCGACACTCCACCGGTCCCCGCACGCCAGCCGGTAAACAGCGCCCGTCGATCAACGCCCTACGCCATGGCTTAACGGCGGCCTCCGCGTATTCCCTCCAAAGACCAGGCAGCCTAAGACACACATCGCCGCAGCTTCTTCGATGAATACCAACCCGCCACACCAACCGAGACCCAACTCGTCCAAGAAATCGCCGACACCGTCTGGCGCATCAACCGCATTCCATTCCTTGAAGCCGAGCTGTTTTCCCAAAACCCCAACCCCAAATCCCTAATTCCCCTGCTTGCCACCCTCGGCCTGCACCACACGCGGCTCTCCCGCCAGTTCCAAAAGGCCGTGACCACCTCCGCGAAATCCAATCCGAGCGCGCGGAGCGCGAGCGCCGCGACCTCAAAGACGCCGCCGCCCTCCTGGAATTCCATAAGCACAAAGGAGTTCCGTGGGAACCCTCCGATCATGGCTTCGTTTTATTGAAATGCGATGTCGAGCGCTTTGCGCAACGCAGCATGCGCCTCAATGAATCGCGCCACATCGAACACGTGCTCTTCCACCAACAACCAACAACCAACAACCAACAACCAACAACCAACAACCAACAACCAACAACCAACAACCAACAACCAACAACCAACAACCAACAACCAACAACCAACAACCAACAACCAACAACCAACAACCAACAACCAACAACCAACAACCGTTGACGCATCTGGGATAATCAAGTAGGCAGGCGGGTTCGCCCTCCTCTCCCGAAACATCCCTTGGAAGAATCCATACTCATCCGTGGAGCGCGCGTCCACAATTTAAAGAACGTCTCGCTCGCGATCCCGCACAATTTGCTGACCGTCGTCACCGGTGTTTCCGGGTCGGGCAAATCGTCGCTGGTGTTCGACACGGTGTACGCGGAGGGCCAGCGGCGCTACGTGGAATCGCTCTCGTCCTATGCGCGGCAGTTTCTGGAGCGCATGGAAAAGCCGGACGTGGACGAGATCGCGGGCATCGCGCCGCCCATCGCGATCCGGCAAAAGAACACGACACGCAATCCGCGCTCCACCGTCGCGACCTCCACCGAGATTTACGATTACCTGCGCCTGCTTTACGCGAGGGCCGGCCGCAGCTATTGTCCCAAGTGCGGCGATCAAGTGCTGCGCGACACAGTGGATCAGGTGGCGCAGCGAATGCTCCAACAGTCCGAAGGTTCGCGCTGGTATGCTCTTTTTCCAGTGCGCGGCGGCGCGACTACGGAGGCGCTGCGCGATCACCTCTTCGAGCTTCGTAAGAAAGGCTTCACGCGGCTCTATCAGAACGGCCAGGTATTTGAATTCTCCACTCCGGAATCCTTGCTTGATATCGATTTCAGCCAGCCAGTCTTCATCTTGGTGGATCGGTTCGTGATTTCGCCGGAGCTGCACCAGCGCATCGTGGATACCACCGAAATTTGTTATCGCGAATCCGGCGAAGTGATTTTCGAGGAAGCGACGCCGCAAAATCCACCTCCCATCACGCTGCGATTTAGCGAGAAATTCGCTTGCAAGCGTTGCGGAATTGAACTGGTGACGCCGGAGCCCAGCCTGTTCAGCTTCAACAATCCCATGGGTGCCTGTCCGCGCTGCCAGGGATTCGGGAACACCATCGATTACGACATGGATCTGGTGATTCCCAATCCCGGCCTGTCACTGGATGAAGGCGCAGTGGATCCCTGGACCAAGCCGCAATACGAGCGCTACAGCGCGCCTTTCGGAAAATCTTCGCGTGGCAAGGTGCGGTGGAACGTGCCGTACGCCGATCTCGACTCCGAAGAGCAAGCTCTGGTGGTGAAGGCGATTCACGATTTCTTCGCCGAAGTGGAAACCAAGAAGTACAAAGTGCATGTGCGCGTTTTTCTGAGCCGCTACCGGGGTTATGCCGAATGTCCGAACTGCGGCGGTTCGCGCCTTCGCGCCGATGCACTGAACGTGAAAATCGCAGGGCGGACCATCGCGGATCTGGTGAAGTTGAACATCGAGCACGCCTACGAGTTCTTTCAGTCGCTGGCGCTGTCGCCCGAAGAATCCGCCATCGCCGACAAGATTCTGGTGGAGATCCGGCAGCGGCTCAAGTTCTTGAATGACGTCGGCCTGGACTATCTCACGCTGGACCGCTTGTCGTCCACTCTGTCGGGTGGAGAAGCCCAGCGCATTCAGCTTGCGACGTGCTTGGGTTCGCGATTGGTGGGCGCCTGCTATGTGTTGGACGAGCCGTCCATCGGGCTGCACTCGCGCGATACCGGGCGGCTGATCCGGATCTTGGAAGAGCTGCGCGATCTGGGCAACACCATTGTCGTTGTTGAGCACGATGCCGACGTGATGCGCGCGGCCGACCACATCATCGATATGGGGCCAGGAGCGGGCGAACTCGGAGGGGAGATCGTGTTCGAGGGATCATATCGCAAGATCGTCGCCGATGGCGCAGCTTCGCTCACCTCCCAATACTTGCGCGGCGACCTTCGCGCGGCAAGCTCAGGTGCGCCCAGGTCGGTCGATCCCAAGCGAGTAGTGAAGTTTTTCGGCGCTCGCGCCCACAATCTGAAGGGCATCGACGTCGCGATTCCGTTGGACCTGATGGTTGCGGTGACGGGCGTTTCCGGTTCGGGTAAATCGACGCTGGTGCATGACGTGATCTATCAGTCGCTGACGCAGCGGCTGCGCAAAGCGGCCCCGGAAGGATTCGACGAGAATCAGGAACAGAAAGCCGAGAAGGTCACCTGCCGCAGGGTGGAGAAAGCGGAGCTGGTGCGTGAGGTGGTGCTGGTAGATCAATCGCCCATCGGCCGCACTCCGCGCTCGAATCCCGTGACGTATATCAAAGCCTTCGACCTGATCCGCGAACTCTTTGCCTCAACGCCTGAAGCCAGAAAGCGCGGTTACAACGCCGGCCACTTTTCCTTCAACATCCCCGGCGGCCGTTGCGAAAATTGCCAGGGCGACGGCACGGTAACCGTTGAAATGCAATTCTTAGCCGACGTGGAGCTGCTGTGTGAAGAGTGCAAAGGCACGCGCTTCAAGAGCGCCATTCTAGACATTCGCTATAAGGGTCTGAACATTCACGAAGTCCTGAAATTGACGGTGACCGAAGCGCTGTCTTTTTTCTACGACTCGAAGCGCCTGTACGGCCGATTGAAGGTGCTGGCCGACGTCGGTTTGGGATATTTGCGCCTGGGACAATCCGCCACCACGCTGAGCGGCGGCGAGGCACAGCGTGTGAAACTCGCGGCGCACCTGGCGCTGGCATCTTGCAGCGGCACTCTGTTCATCTTCGATGAGCCGACCACTGGTCTGCACTTTGACGACATCGCGAAGTTGTTGGCGGCGTTCCAACGATTGATCGAGAGCGGCGGCAGCGTCCTGATCATCGAGCACAACCTGGATGTGATTCGCAGCGCCGATTGGGTAATCGATCTGGGACCCGAAGGCGGCGAGCGCGGCGGGCAGATCGTAGCCGAAGGAACTCCCGATCAAATTGCGGCAGCCAAGAATTCGTACACTGGACGATACCTGAAGAAATATGCCGCAAACGCCGCACGTTGAATCGCACTTCACTGCATCGGAATTCGTACGCGACGTCGTCATAGGGATGGCCGATGGACTCACCGTTCCCTTCGCGTTGGCGGCCGGATTGTCGGGCGCCGACACCACCACGCGCATTATCGTCGTGGCTGGTCTTGCGGAAATCGCCGCGGGCTCCATCGCCATGGGACTGGGCGGATACCTGGCAGCCAGGAACGACGCCGATCATTACGCCAGCGAGTTGCGGCGCGAGCAGCGCGAGGTGGAAGAAATTCCCGACGAGGAGGCGCGCGAAGTGCTCGAGGTGTTCGAGATGTACGGGCTGACGCACGCCGAAGCCGTTCCCATTGTCGATTCGCTGCGCCAGCGGCCCAAACAGTGGATCGATTTCATGATGCGCTTCGAGTTGGGCCTGGAGGAGCCGGACCCCAAGCGCGCCTTGCGTAGCGCGAGCACCATCGCGGGAGCGTACATCGCGGGTGGTTTGATTCCGCTGGCTCCTTACATGTTGATGAGCTCGGCTTATACCGCGCTGATCGCTTCGGTAATCGCGACAATTATCGCACTGGCCGCGTTCGGCGCGGTGAAAGGGCATTATACCGGAACGCATCCTGGATCAAGCGCCGCCCGAACGGCTCTCATCGGCGGGTTGGCGGCAGCCGCCGCATTCGGCATCGCACGCTTGGTGTCGGCCAAATGACAGGTAGAATTTTCTAAAAAGATTCTCTTGACGCGCATACGACTTTAGCGGTATAAAACGATTTCCCCCTATTTAGCGTGACGGTCATGTTCGCTGGTTCAACGATTGATCTGCGAGCATACGAAAGGGAATGTCAAAACACGATGTCTGCTGCTGCCGCGGTTCTTGACGAAAGTTCACAATGCTTAGAGGCTCCCTTGCCGGCTGCGTCGCCCGACGAGCGATTACGTGAATTGGTTCACGAGTTGCGCCAGCCGTTGAGTTCCATTGAGGCGATTGCCTACTATTTGGAGATGACCCTGCCGGCCGCGCAGGTTCAAGCGAGGCAACACATGACGCAACTCCAGCGATTGGTGGAGGAAGCGAACACAATACTGGAACGCCGCGCTGGTATGGTACGCAAACCGTGCGTGCGGGCCCATAGCGTGGGTACTCGGTAGCGTCAGCCAGAACCGGTCTCGCGATCGCGCAGCCTTTTTTCCAGTTCCGCAATCTCCTTGCGAAGCTTCGGCAAGCGTGACAGGCTCGCTAATTGCTCCAGGTGTTCTTTTAGCGGACGTGCCGGAGTTCCCCACACCACTTGGCCCTTGCGAACAATTTTGGACGTGAGAATTCCGCAGCCGGAACCGAGGACAGCACCCGTTTCTATGCGGGCCTTGTCTCCAATTCCAACTTGTCCGCCAATCACCGCGTAATCTTCTACAACGACTCCGCCGGATAATCCGGTTTGTGCGGCGATCACCACATGACGCCCAATAGTACAGTTGTGCCCGATGTGCACCAGGTTGTCGAGCTTGACGCCATCTCCGATGCGCGTGACGCCGAGCGCCGCGCGATCGATGCAGGAATTGGCGCCGATCTCAACGTCATCGCCAATTTCCACGCGCCCGATCTGGGGGAATTTCCGATAGCCGTCCGGGCCGCGCACGAATCCGAAACCGTCGGCTCCAAGCACGCAACCGGAGTGCAGCACCGCACGATCGCCGATGCTGACGTGCTCGTAGATCGTGACGTGGGCATGCAATACGCAATCGGCGCCAACGGTCACACCCGCTCCGATCGCGCAGCTTGCGCCGATACTGCTGCGCTCACCGATTCGAACTCCAGCGCCGATCACCGCATGCGGTCCGATGGCTGCCGATGGCGCGATCTCGGCGTCCGGCGCAATCACCGCCGTGGGATGCCTGCCGGGAATCATCGGCGGCGGCGGATAGAGCAGCCCGATGATAGTGGCTAAGCCGCCGCGCGGATCGCCAACGCGAATCACCGTCCGGCCCGCGGGAAATTCGTCGGTTACCAAAAGGCAGCCTGCGCGCGATTGGCCGGCCTGCGCGGCCGCCTTGCGGCTGCCGATGAAAGCGATCTCGCCCGGTCCAGCGGATTCCAGCGGTGCGGCGCCCGTAATTTCGAGATCGCCAGCGCCTTCAAACCCGGCATTCAAATGCTTCGCGATTTCGTCCACTCGCACCCCTGTATGATACAAACTTATGCCAGTTGATCCGTCCGCCCAGGTGGCCCCCACCGCGCGCATTCATCCGCAAGCGCGCATTGGGCCGCAGGCCAGCATCGGGGAATTCGTGATCGTCGAAGAGGATGTGGTCATTGGACCGTTCTGCCGTCTGGAACCGTACGTTTTCGTCAAGCGCTGGACCACCCTCGGTGAGCGCAACGAAATCTCGGCTGGCACGGTGCTGGGGACCGATCCGCTCGACAAAAACTTCAGCGGCCAGCGCAGCTATCTGCGAATCGGCGACGGCAACATCATCCGCGAGCACTATACGATTTCGCGCGGCACGCAGCCGGAGAGCGTCACCACCATCGGCGATGGCAACTACATCATGACCTCCGGGCATATCGCGCACAATTGCGTGATCGGAAACAATTGCGTGATCGCAAGCTGCGCGTTAGTGGCCGGGCACGTGCACGTGGAAGATCAGGCGTTCATTTCGGGCGGCGTAGTGATTCATCAATACTCCAAGATCGGGCGCCTAGCGATGGTCGGCGGGAATTCGCGCGTGAACCTGGACCTGCCGCCGTTCTTCTTGTACACCGATTTCAACGCGAGGCCGAATGGCTTGAACGTGGTGGGGCTGAAGCGTGCCGGATTCACCAGTGAAGAGATTAGCGCTCTCAAATCGGCGTACAGAATCCTGTATCGTTCCGGGCTAAAGCTGAAGGATGCCCTGGTGCGGATTTCGTCGGAGTTGACTACGGAGCATACGCGGCACCTGGTGACGTTCATCGAGAGCAGCGATCGCGGCATCTGTCGAGAATAATGGCGAATCGCGTACAAGATTTATTGAAGGCTACGCGGACGCAATTGAAAGCTGCCGCCGATCCGGAATTCGAGGCCGGGCTGCGCTGGTTTTTCAAGGAACCGGTGAAACCGTATGGAGTCCGGACGCCGCAGCTTCGCGAGATGGCGCGGCTCGCCTACTCGCAAGCGAAGCACTGGCCTGTTGAGGAGCGCGATCGATTCGTCACCGAGCTTTGGAAGAGCGGCATGTTGGAGGAAGGCGCCATCGTATGCCATCTCTACCGGCGGTTTGCTAAATCGTGCGATGAGCGCGAGTTTCGGATGTTCGAGCAGTGGATCGATCGATATGTTCGCAACTGGTCGCATTGCGACGGCGTCTCCACTTGGCTGATCGCGGCATCGATCGCAAATCGGCCGGGTTTGGCGGACAGGCTGGCACACTGGACGAAATCCAAGAATCGCTGGAAGCGCCGCGCGGCGGCGGTGTCGTTTATCCAGGAAGCCAAACAGGGACGCAACACCGAAACAATCTTGCACATTTGCGATTTGTTGCTCAAGGATCCCGACGACATGGTGCGGAAGGGAGTTGGCTGGCTGTTGAAGGAAACCTACCCGAAGAGGCCGCGCGACGTAATCCGATTCCTGGATGGCTGGCGGGCCAGCGCCCCCAGACTCGTGCTGCGGCTGGCCGCCGAGAAAATGACCACCCAGCATCGCCAGTGGTTGCTCAAAAAGTGATGTTCAATCGGCGAATCCCTTGCGCCTCCAGAGCAGCCAGCATCTCTCGCGCGGTCTTTCCATTTACCGGATGCCGAAGCTCTGGAGCAATTTCCGCTAGAGGCTCCAGGACAAAGCGACGTTGCGCGATGCGCGGGTGCGGCGTCTCGAGTTCCGGCGTATGGATCACCGTTCGGCCGTAGAACAAAATATCGATGTCGATATTGCGCGGGCCTTTCGGTGTTCCGCGCTGGCGGCCCATCTCGCGCTCGATGTTCTGAGTGCATCCGAGCAGTTGGCGAGGAAACAGATCGGTCGCGGCTTCCACCACGGCATTCAAGAACCAAGGCTGATCGCGAAGATCCTGCGGTTCGGTCTCGTAGAGAGACGATCGGCGCAGCACGCGGATCCGCTCTGCTTCCAGCCGTTCCAGCGCCTCCCGCAGATTGCTCTCGCGGTCGCCCACGTTCGAGCCGAGGCCCAGATACACCGTTTTCAAAACAGGTCGCTCTGCATGGCGCTGCGCGGCCGGCGCGGGATCTTGAAATATTCGAAGGCCCGGTCGGTTGCGACCCGGCCGCGCGGAGTACGGTCGATGAAGCCTAGTTGCATCAAATAAGGCTCATAGACTTCTTCGATGGTGTCGGACTCCTCATCGATCGAAGCTGCGATCGTATTCACTCCCACGGGCCCGCCGCCGTATTTCTCGAGCAGCGTGAGCATGATCTTCTGATCGATTTCGTCCAGGCCGAAGCGGTCCACTTCCAGCAAATCCAAAGCGCTGGTGGCTGCCCGCAGATCGATGTGCCCATCAGCGCGAACCTGCGCGTAATCCCTGACACGGCGCAGCAGACGGTTGGCGATGCGCGGCGTGCCCCGGCTGCGTCGTGCGATTTCCTCTGCGCCGTCCGGATCCACGGTCACACCAAGCAGTTTCGCGGAGCGCTGGACGATTGCCGTCAGTTCGGCGGCATCGTAAAGATTCAGCCGCAGCACAAGCCCGAAGCGGCCGCGCAGCGGAGCGCTAACCAGACCCTGACGCGTGGTGGCGCCAATTGCGGTGAAGTGCGGGATCGCGATGGAGTGCGTGCGCGCGCCCGGTCCGGTTCCAATCAAAATGTCCGCGCGGAAGTCCTCCAGCGCGGCGTACAGAATCTCTTCCACATCGGGAAGCAGCCGATGAATTTCGTCGATGAAAAAGACCTGACGCTCGCGGATATTGGTGAGCACGCCGGTTAGATCAGCCTTCCTTTGCAGGATCGGCCCGGAGGTCTGCTCGAATCCTACGCCCAGCTCGCCGGCAATGATGGTGGCGAGCGTTGTTTTGCCGAGGCCGGGCGGGCCGTAGAGTAAAACGTGATCCATGGCCTCGCCGCGCCGTTTGGCCGCCTCGATGGCGATGGAAAGGTTCTCCTTGAGATTCCTCTGGCCGGCGAAATCGGCCAATCGAGTTGGACGAAGAGCGGTCTCAAACTGACGTTCGCCTTCCAACGCCGCGGGCGAAGCGATACCTGTCTCGCGCATTTGGTTCTAGGCTACCGCACCAGATTCAGCGCTCTCCGGAACAGCGGCTCAAAGTCGGTAGTGGGATCCCCGGATCCGGCCTTTCTCACCGCAGCTTCGGCGGGCGCTCGTTGGCAGCCGAGATTGATCAGAGCGGAGAGCACGTCCTGTTCGATATCGCTCATCGCAGGCTCGGCTCTCGATGAAACGGCGGGAGGCGCGCCGCCCCCCAGACCTTCCATCTTGTCCCTCAACTCCAGCACCATTCGCTCGGCGGTCTTCTTTCCCACGCCCGGGATGCGCACCAGTTGCTCCACCTGGCCGCCACGAATCGCGTCAATAAGAGCTGCGGTGGCTAGGCCGGATAGCACCTTAATCGCCAGCGTGGGTCCGATGCCGCTCACCGAGATCAGCTTCTCAAATAGCGCCTTCTCTTCCGGCGTCAAGAATCCGAACAGCGCGATCGCGTCTTCACGAACGTGAGTATGAATCCGCAAGGCGACTTCGGCTCCAGTATCCGGAAGCGCCGAGAAGGTTGAGATCGGAATCACAACGTCATAGCCGACGCCGGCCGTGTCGACGATGATTTGATTGGGATGCTTTTCGAGCAGCTTGCCGCGGAGGAAGGCGATCATCTGAGGGTCATTATGCGCGATCCCCGGGCGCGGCGGAGGATTGGGTCCTCAAAGGATCAGAAGCGGTGCGCGGCAGCGTGAACGAGAATCGCGAACCTTTATCCACCTCCGACTCCACCCAAATGGAGCCTCCGTGCCGGTCCACGATCTTCTTGCAAATGGCCAGTCCAATTCCGGTTCCGGGATATTCGGCGCCGTGCAGGCGCTTGAAGATGCCAAAAATCTGCGCCTGATATTCGGGTTCAATTCCGATGCCGTTGTCCTCCACCGTGAACATCCATTGTTTATCCTCTTCCAACGCAGTCACTGTGACGCGCGGAGGCCGTTCCGATCGATATTTCAATGCATTGCCGATGAGGTTCTGAAACAATTGCGCCAAATGCAGAGGATTTGCCGTCACTACCGGAAGCTGGCCAAACGAGACCAGGGCGTGGGTTTCCGCGATCGCACTTTGCAGATTCGCGATGGTATCGCGAACCACTTTATCGACGCGCACCGGCTCGATCGCCGGTTCGGCCACCTCGCCCGCTCGCGAGTATTCCAGCAGAGCGTCCACTAAGTCGTGCATCCGCTGCGCGCCCGCGACCGCCACTTCGATGAGTTGTCCCGCCTGCCGGTCCAGGACTTTGCCGGAATAGTCTCTGAGCGCGAGCTGCAGGCAAGTGGCGACGGTGCGCAAGGGCTCCTTCAGATCGTGTGAAGCGGCATAAGCGAACTGTTGCAAATCCTGATTGGTTCGTACCAGGTCCTGGTTCAAGCGGCGCGTTTGTTCCTCAATCTGGCGGCGTTCTGAGATATCGCGAAACACCAGCACTGCTCCAATGACTTTACCCTCAGCGTTGCAAATGGGGGCGGCGCTGTCGTCAATCGACAACTCGGCGCCATCGCGAGAGATGAGCACCGTGTGATTCGCAAGACCCATAATGGTCCCCTCGCTCAGAGCCTTTAACGCGGGATTGGGAACCGGCTGCCGCGTTTCTTCATTCACGATCGAGAACACGGTCTCCAGTGGTTGTCCTTCCGCCTCGGCTTGCTTCCATCCGGTAAGCTGATGGGCCACGCCGTTCATGAAAGTAACGCGGCCGGCTGCATCGGTGGCTATGACGGCATCGCCAATACTGGTGAGGGTGGTGTGCAACAGGTCGCGGCTCGCGGTGGTGCGTTCGTTGGCGCCATGCAGATCGACAATCAGGCGATCGCGTTCGGCAGTGGCGCGGCCGATGTCGAAGGTCGCCAGTAGCAGAAACACGAACAGCACCACTCCTCCAAATAAGGAAGCGAGGCGCGCCTGCGACCCCTGCTCTTGCCGCTCGCGAATGCCTTGCTGCAGGGCGGTGTAGACTTCGTTCTGCAGATCCGCCCCAACTTTGCGAATCTCATCCATGGCCTGTTTGCCGCGATTAGTCTCCACTTCGTTGAGCGCGGCTTGGAATCCTTCGTTCTCGCGAAGCGCGACGGTCTGTTTCAACTCCGCGAGTTTTTCGGAAATCAAATTATCAAGTGTCGTGACCCGGGCGCGCAGTGCGGCGTTATCCGCTACCGAGGCGCGCAGGTTACTCAACTCTGAAGGAAGAGCTGTGATGGCCTGGTCGTATACTTGCCGATATTCCGGATTGCCGGTCAGAACGAACCCACGCTGGCCGGTCTCGGCGTCCTTGGCGAAGGACAATACCTGCTCGATCTGTTGTAGAACTAAACGACCGTGCTGGACTTGGGGCGCGCTACGTTGAAATGCAGCCCAATCCTGATAGGAGATAGCGCTGACAACCAAGAGAATCAGCAACGCCCCGGCTAGATACCACCGGTCAGGTCTTCGAATGCGCCGCAACTTCCGCTCCGAGGCGAGCTTCACAAGAAGCTCGAAATCTAATTTAGGGTCCTAAAGAGCAGGGTATCAAAATCGGAGCCGAGAACCTAGTGTTCAAACTAGGTGACAATAGGTTACTCGTAAAGCTGACCGGGATGGGCGTACAGTGAAGTCATGGCTCGCCGCCGGTTTTTCGTTGATTCTGTACAATCGGGGCGCGCCCGAATCGTTGGACCGGATGCCCACCACCTGACGCGCGTATTGCGCGTGGAGCCAGGCCAGAAGTTCGAGATTTCGGACAACCACAGCGTCTATTTGGCCGAAGTGGAGACGGCGCGCAAGGATCTGGTATCGTTTGCCGTCGGGGAGCGGCTGGCTGCGCCTGAGCCTCAAGTCCGCACCACATTGCTCGCGGCTTTAATCCGCTTTGAGCGCTTCGAATGGATCGTCGAGAAGGCCACCGAGCTGGGGGTTGGACACATTATTCCGATAGAAACCGAACGCACCGAGAAGGGTTTAAGAAAAGCCGCTGAAAAACGCCTGGTGCGATGGCACCGTATCGCGAGGGAAGCGAGCGAACAGTCGCGACGCGCTCGGTTGCCGGAGATCCAGGCAGCGGTTGCTTTGGCGGACGCGCTCGGGATCGAGGCCGATTACCGTTACGTCCTTGAAGAAGCCCAGGGTGCTCCTCCGATACTCTCGGTGTTGCCTGCGTCCTGGCATCCGAGTGATTCGGTAGCGGTGTTGCTCGGACCGGAAGGCGGCTGGACGGATCGCGAGCGCGAGTTGATCACCAGCGCCGGCTGGTCTCCGGTTTCGCTTGGCCACGAGATTCTTCGCACGGAAACCGCGGCCATCGCGGGTCTTGCGATCATCAATGCGGCTTGGAACGCGGCACCAGTGTGACCTAAGCGGACGTTTTCAAATTCATGGCCGGACATAAGCTCCGCGTGCTGGCTAGCATCTCTCCCGACGGCGCTCCGCAGTCGCAACTGAGTCCAACCAGGGGGGCGGGCTGCGGGCGAGGGATAGGCGTTAAAGTAAGCGGCTGCGATTCCGGACTTCCCCAATGAGACTTCGGGACGGCGTCGATCGCGGCAAATCCAGAAGGCGTCCGTTTAAGTCGTGAGAAGCGAACTTTTCAATTCCAGATCTGCTGGCGGGTTACCTACGCCCGCCTCAAGGTTGCCTGCTTATCGAGCATCCTCAGGGCAGGCCATCGACGATCCAAAGTTCCGTAGGAATATACAGCGCCGAAGAGGCCGAACTTCGACAGTCTCTATCCACGCGTATCTCGTTGATGCCGGTAAGTCCAGTCCGATCCGTTGGCGCTAACTCCTTCCAGAGGGTCTGCTCTCCGGTGTCGACGTCCACCTGAAGGATTTTTATTGGGACATCGCCCGGTTGATATGCCAACAGAGTGCGATTGCCGGTGCACCAACGCAAGGGCGCGAAACCTTCCGTCAGCTTGGGAACGTTATGTGGCACACCGCTATCCAGCGGGTAAACGACAATCTTCCCGTCAAGATCGGCAACTGCGACGGACCTCCCGTCGGGGGAAATGGTCACTGGATCCAGGTTGTTGTAGCTGACATTTTCAGGAGTGATTGCCCGAGGGGTACCTCCGTCCAGGCTCTGGACGTAGTAACGGAGGCGACGACCCGGTTCATTTCCCACGAACACGATCCGACTGCCGTCCGGTGTCCAGGCAGCACCTACGTGATGGATACCATCGTGGGTCAGCGGTCGTGAGTCTCCAACTCCTGTTGGTAGCAAAACCAACTGCGACGGCACGCGTGTCGACCCTAGAGCTAGCGCCCACTTGCCGTCGGGAGAAATCTCAAGCGGACGCCCAGGGCCCAACCGGACGGCTGCGATGCCGTCCGTCCCGCGCAGATAAGTCACATAGTCCTCGCCGCTGCGGGTCGCATCCCCACCTTCGGCGAACAATAGGGACCTTCCATCGCTGGAAATATCGCGGATTTCAGACAGATCGTGCCAATAGAGATCGGTCTCTTTTGAATCGACGGTCGGCAGGTATAGGATTGCACTAGAAAGGACAGAGTGGGACATTAGCAGGCGGCCGTTAGGAGCAATATCTAGGAGGCCGAAGGTCCCGGGGAGATGCGCGATCAGTCGCTGGCGCCCCGAGCGATTTACCGCATACAAGGATGTTGTGAGACTGTAAGGGGCAGCGGCAAATAGAATCTCGTCGCTGGAGGACGACCATGCGAGCCCATTGAGCATGCCCTGCCAATACTGCGTGAGCGTCTTCTTGTTACCCTTCATGTCCACTGTGGCAACGGAGCCCACGCCGCCGCTTCCACCGCCGATCGGCATTTCTAAAAAGGCGATGAGATCCCCCTTGGGAGAAATGCGCGGGCTGGCAATGCCGCCCGTGGTCTGGTACAAGATGTTGCCAATGGGAAATTCGATCTGCCCAAGGCCAGCCCTGATCCGCACGACGGCGATGCGCTTGCCGTCAGATGTCCAATCGGCGGCAGCAATGTCATTCGTCACCTCTCTCGGCGTTCCGCCGGAGAGAGGGGCGTGAGCTAACGTTCCGAGCGAACTTCCTAAGCGGTGTTGCAGAGCGAGCGCCATTTCGTCCGAAGGCGAGACGCCGAGCAAATGCGCATTCACGAGCCCGAGATCCCGAGATTCCGGGCTCTCTACCTGCGTGGTATATAACCGGTAGGGACTTCCATCCCATGTGGCTGAGTAGACAATTGTCTTGCCCCCATTCGCAAACCGGCCGCCATCGACGAAGCCGCGCCGGAAAGTCACTCGCTGGAACGAGGGCGAGGGCGCCCGCGAAATCCGCAGGCCCGCGACAAACGCAACCGCCAGCAAAACACAGAGACCCGCAGCCACCAAGGCGATTGTTCGTCGATGGTGCCGCCGCGCCGGAAGTGGAACATCTTCGAGCAGAAGCCGCCAATCGCCAATCGCCTGTAGACGCTGCTTAGGGTCTTTCTGCAAGCAGGCTTGCAGCAAGCGCCGCACCTTGGCCGGCACTCGGGTTAGATCCAACTCTTCAGAGACTACCGCCGCCAGAACATCGGTGATCGTTTCGCCGCGGAACGCCTGCGCGCCGGTCAGCATTTCGTAAAGCACCACGCCGAACGCCCAAATGTCCGCCCGCTTGTCCACCGATTTGCCGCGCGCCTGCTCGGGACTCATGTAGGCTGCAGTTCCCAGGATCATCCCCGCCCGTGTAGGAGAGATTGTGAGCGTCGGCGAATTCAGGGGATCGTGCAGTGCCGGTGCCGAGCCCGGCATCACAGCCGCCAGCCCGAAATCGAGAATCTTTAACACGTTCTGCGGTGTGACTTTCACGTTGGCGGGCTTTAAATCTCGGTGGACGACGCCTTTCTCATGCGCCGCCTCCAACGCATCCGCTATCTGCTCCGCCATTTTCAGCGCTTCTTCAAGAGGAATCGCGCCTCGGGACACCCGCTCCGCCAATGTCGGGCCTTCCACAAGTTCCATCACTAGCGCTCGAATGCCGCCGGCGTCTTCCACACCGTAAATCGCCGCGATGTGAGGATTGTTCAACGAGGCCAGCACTTGCGCCTCGCGCTCGAAACGCGCAACACGTTCGACATCCTGGGCGAACTCCCGCGGAAGCACCTTAAGCGCGACGTCGCGGCTCAGCTTGCTGTCCCGTGCACGGTAAACTTCGCCCATCCCGCCGCGGCCGAGCATCTCGCCCACGCGATAATGCGCCAGCGTCCGCCCTGTCAAATCGTGGATGTTCGGAATGCTGTTCTCACCAGGCGGGTCGAGAGCTTCGGGGACTTCGTGAACCGGCTCCGGCTGACCCTGGGGGGGTGGCAGTAGCTCACCGATGAAGCGATAGCCTCGCCTAGCGACCGTTTCCACGTAGCGCGGTTGGTCGGCCGAATCCCCCAAGGCGTCCCGCAATCTCTGGATCGCAGCGTTGATGCTGGGCGCGAATTCCACGATCGTATCATTCGGCCAGAGTTTCTTGCGGATCTCTTCACGGAGCACCACTTCCCCGGGTCGGTCGAGCAGCATTAGCAGAACTCGGAAGGGTTGTTCTTGCAGCCGGATTTTCGCCCCATGCTTCCGTAGTTCGCCGGCGCGTACATCCAGTTCAAACGCTCCGAACGCGGCGCGCAGCAACGGGCCAGAGGGGCCACCACGATTTCCTGCGCTCATGCCACCCTCCGGTCTGGAATTACAGTTTCCGGAAGTTTAGCACAACTTCTGGAGATTCGCCCGCAATATCTATCCCTTTACTTATGAATTGCGTATCTCGTCATTGGCTTTTAACCAACAGATGACTGCCGCCCCATCGCGATACGCGGCAGCATCGCCCAATATCGCCCTCGACACGCTGAGCGTGCTGGGAGGGCGAGATGAACGGACGGGAGAGGGCGAGAATCAGGATCAGCCTAGGGATGGCGGTTTTCGCCATCTCATGGAACGTCAGTGCAGAAGAACATTCAAGGCAAGACTGGTATCGAGTCGATATTCAGCTAAGCAGTCAGGCTCAGGCGCCACCGGATCTCATTCGGGACGGCGAGGAAGCTGCCACAACCATCTTCAGAGGCATCCATGTTCAACTCATCTGGACAGACCAAACGCAGCGGACGCCCAAGGCAGTTGGGGGCTGTGTGGGCGAACTGCCCACGCACCACATTGCCGTGGAAATTGTCCCTCACGCGCCTGCCAGCTTCAGCGATGTCGCTCTGGCCATGGCCACGCCCTATGCCGATTCCGGAGTCCGCATTGAAATTTTCTACGATCGCGTGGGGCCTCTGCTGCGAGGGCACCACGCGCCCGAGGCGACAATCCTGGGCTACGTGCTGGCCCACGAAATCGCGCATGTTTTGCAGGGTATCGCGCGCCATTCCGAACTAGGAATCATGCGGGCGCGTTGGACCGACAATGACTTCAAACAGATGGGTATCAAAGCGATAACGTTCACTGCCGAAGACATCCAATTGATCCGGCAACGTCTGGCGCACAGCGGTACGTCGCCAAGCTGCTCCTAGCGAGCTCTTAGACTAGGCTAAAAAGGAGAATTCGCACAGACTTCTCGATCGCGTTGGACAGTCACGGAGCCTTTCAGTATGAAGACCGAGATAGCCATGTCCTAGGCTGCGACCGCTTCCAGTTGTGGTCTCCAGACGGAGTTGGCCGAAGTTGCAGCCAAATGAGTCGCGACCGAATTGGGCAGCTGGGAATCGTTTGGGCCGGGGGCCTTATTTTAACGCCCATAGCGGCGAGGGCGCCCGCCCATCATGAGCAAAGATTCTACCAATCCGTGTTGGGCAGTCCCCCTGGACCGCGCGGCACGCAGGAGTGCGTGCGCCACAATTAAATGGCGACGACGGCCGCGCTCACTGGTTTCGAGCCCACTGGAATTAGCATGAACAGCGGGCCCTTCTTCCACCGGGCGGCGGTTACGTTTGCGATTCGAATCACCGCCATGTCGCCGGAGGCCTGATTCAAGATCAGAGCATATTTGTCATCGGGCGTGATGGTGATCGAGGAAGGCTCCGTGCCCACCGGCGTCACTGCCAGCACTTTGCCGGTTTCAATGTCGAGGATGCTCACAACGGCCGATCTGGGGTTCGCGACAAACAAATAGCCTGGCGCCGTGGACACGGCCATTGCGCCCGGATGGTGACCCGCGAGCACAGTCTGGCCGATTTGTGGCGTGTAGTATGGATAAACCACCACCACACCATCCATCCCCTCTCCGGTGACAAATACTTGACCGCCGTCAGCTTTAAAGCACAGGTTATCCGGCCGTACGGCGAGTGGCAGGTTCACCATCAGGCGGCGGCGCGGCACATCAAAAATCGACAGCATGCGCTGGCTTACGTTGGCCCCGATCAGTTGGCGCGAATCGGATTGCGCGCGGGCGGCATCGCCGTGCGGCGGCTGAAATCGCACCAGGCCGATCTCGCCGCTGGTGCGCATGGGCGCAAAGGCGGTGCGATTTAATACGTCCACGAATACAATCGAGCATCCGGCGCCGGAGCTGACGGCCACGGTGGCTCCGTCCGGGGAAAGATCGAAATCGGCCGGGTCGTCGGCCAGCGGAAGAATCCAGTCGGTCCGCAGCGGGTCACGGTGTAGCGGATCAAGCGCCACGCGGACCAATTGCCTGGGTTTGCGGCAGAGAACGTACAGCGCGTCTCCTTGCGGAGCAATGCGCATTTCCAAAGCCTGGCTGGCCACTTGCACCTTGCGCGAGAAGGTCAGGTTGCCGGTGAGAATCTCATGGACCGAGCCGTTATCCGGAGTCAGGGCATACACGCGGCCGAGCTTGGGATTGGCCAGCACGGCGGTTGGAGATCCGTCGATGCGGATGTGCCGGGCCACAGCGAAGACTTGCAGGTCCACCGCGGCGATTGCCCGGCCGTCCTGGTTGGCGACAAAGGCATAGCCCGAAAAACCTCTGGCCTTCTTTGTGCCGCAAGCCGCCAGCGCACCCAGGCCGCCGGCGAATCCACCGAGTGCGAATGTCCGCCGCGTGATCACGTATTTGATTCTGGCATAGGCGCGGGTTGGGCTAGAAAACCTGTGGCACCGGTCGAACTGATAGCATATTACCCTCGGAATGATGATCCGACCGAATTTATCTCCGACGTGGTACACGGATATCAAGAAGACTGCTTTTCTAGCCGGTGCAGCAGCGGTGTTGGGTCTAGTGATACCTCTGTGGAATGGAATGCGGCAGATCGCCGCGCTCCAATCGAACTATCCCGTGATGAAGCGGTGGATCATCCCGGCTAGTGTGTTGGCGTGTCTTTTCACCGCAATCATGCCGGTGTTTTACTTTGCTTTGTATCGTAACGAAGGAACCCAAGTTTTCCGATATACCTCAGGCGGCTGAGCTTAGTGACTGCCCTCGTATTCTGCATAGTCGTGGGCATGGGTTTATGGAATTGGATCGGATCGTTGGGACCTTATTGGAGAGCCATGGAGGCGCTCGATTGGAAGAGCGGAGCGACAAGTGTTGTTGCTGCAGTGCGAGATTCGCGGACGATTAGCCAAGTCTCCATCGTGCTGGGCGAGCTTTCGTCGTTAGCCTACATCCTGCTATTGCTCGCGTTTTTCCACCGAGCAAATAGTCATCGATCTACCGAGGCAGACGTTCCCGTCTCCGGGCTGCTTAGGTTCGTAACGAAGCTGGCGCTCGTTGCGTGGGGACTTTGGGTGGCATTCAACCTTGTCCGGCTTTGCCTCACCCCGTATGCCTATCTTCAGCTTCGGAGCGCCGCGTTACAGATTGGGCGCCGGCCGCCACAATTAGGGAGCCTGATGGCAGACGCAATTCGCACGCTCCTGGATCAGGCCTGTTTGTTCATGGCACCGTACATTGTCTACAACGGCTGGCTGAGACAGGAGTGAGCACAGCGTTGACGCGAATGTCCGCGTGAGATCACGAACTTGATTCCGGCACACATGGGTCGCTCGCTACTAGATGGTTTCCAATCTTGGTGGCAAGCGGGTGAAGAGACCGCCTTGGTGGTATACGCGAAGAATTTTCGCATGACGCTTTTGCTTCAATGTTGTGCATTCGCGGCCTTTTGTGCCATTCCTTCATTTCGGCGATACATCTTGGTTTTGCTCGTACTAACAGTTCTCACGTTGTCCCGGACGGTGGCAGAGGGCCGCAGAGCTATTATCTTTACCGAGAGTGAGGTTATCTACCGACCGGCTCTGGCTCGGCTCCGGCGCGTTCCATTCTCCAGCATTCGGAATCTGACGCGAACAAATGTAACGGTGTTTTACCTGTTGCGCCCAAGCAGCCGACTAGGCGTCACTATGACGTTGACCAACGGAGAGGAAGAAGTTTGGCCGCTCGATTTTAACGAACGCGACGAAGTGCTTCGACGCCTGAGCGCCGCCACGGGCAAGACGATCGAGGGCCGAACGGTCCGTCCCTGGTACCGGGTATCTGAATGATGATGGCTGAAACGAAACGGAAACGCTGGGTCTGGCAATTTGCGCTTGCCAATTTTGCGGCTTTAATTTTTCTGCTCGTGCTTTCTTTCCGGCCGGGCGTGCCGATTAGCACGACTATTATCTTGGGCGTAGTCTTCCTGCTCATCGTTAACGGAGCGCTGCTGCTGGGACTGAGAATCGGACAAGCGCAGCGAAGAGGCAGCCGACTGTCGCGGCCCGTGTGGTGTTTCGGGTTGGCGGCTTGCGCGGCGCTGTACGCAACGTTCGAGATCGCCAGCAAGGATTATGCGTCGGCAGGAGAGGTGGCAGCCTGCGGCGTGGTGGCTGTTGCGCTCGGTTTACTTGCAAGGAGAGAAAACGCCAAGAAGGATGTCGGCGGCTCAGAGCGCCAGTAGCGCCTCCGGCTCCCCTCCGTTTCGCGGTTGGCGCCTCAGCACCTGCGCCTCCAGTTATTCCAGCGTTCGCTGAATTAATTGATGCAGAACGTTGAATATGATACGCTTTTGATGGATCGTCGGAGCGCCTCCCGCTGTACCTCTGCAACACTGGAAATATACGTGCGGCAAAGTCTCTCGCATGAGTGGGATGGAGCTGGAAGAGTCTCTACATGAACCTGCGTTCGCTGTTTAGCTTATTCTCGTCCGATCTGGCCATCGATCTTGGCACCGCTAACACGCTGGTGTACGCCAAAGGCAAGGGGATTGTCGTAAACGAGCCCTCCATCGTCGCCATCAACAAGACCAATGGCGAAGTGGAGGCCGTCGGGAAAGAGGCCAAGGAGATGCTCGGCCGCACTCCGGGCAATATCGTTGCCATTCGCCCGATGAAGGACGGGGTGATCGCCGACTTCAAGGTAACCGAGCGCATGCTCAGCTACTTCATCCTAAAGGCGCATGGCCGAAAAGTTCTGGTGCATCCCCGCATCGTGATCGGCGTTCCGAGTGAGATCACGCAGGTGGAAAAGCGCGCCGTGATCGACTCCGCCTATCGCGCCAAGGCGAGCGAGGTGCACCTGGTGGAGCAGGCCATGGTGGCGGCGATTGGAGCTGGGCTTCCGGTGACCGAGCCATCCGGCAACATGGTGGTGGATATTGGAGGCGGCACTACCGATGTCGCCGTCATATCGCTCTCCGGCATCGTCTATTCGCGCTCAGTACGCGTCGCCGGCAACGCCATGGATGAGGCCATCATGCAGTATCTGAAGCGCAAGTACAACTTGCTGATCGGCGAGCGTACCGGCGAGGCCATCAAGATTCAGATCGGCTCGGCCTATCCTTTGGACCGGCCGCTGACGATGGAAATAAAAGGGCGAAATCTGATCGAGGGCGTGCCGAAAACGCTGACCATCGACGATAGCGAAATCCGTGAGGCCCTGTCGGAGTGCGTGGCCACCATCATGAATGCCATACGCGTAGCGCTGGAGCGGACTCCACCGGAGTTGAGCGCCGACATCAGCGACCGGGGCATCGTTTTGACCGGAGGGGGTGCGCTGTTGAAAAATTTAGATAAGCGCATTCGCGAGGAAACCGGGCTGCCGGTATCGATCGCCGAGGACCCGCTGGCGAGTGTCGTGCTGGGAACCGGCAAGATGTTAACGGACTTCAAATTGCTCCGTAGAGTGGCAATTGAGTAGAGAGTGTCGGCACGAGTGCCGACACCGCACGCAAGAGTGCGTGCGCCACAGTTGGTGCGTGCGCCACATGTAACTGTATGGATTTCTTCCTCAGCCGCTACCGTCACCTCACGGTGCTGTTGATCGTGATCACGGCGCAGTTGCTGCTGATTGCTTATCAGGTCAGGAGCAATCGGGATGTTCCGCTCATCCGCGTTTGGGCTGTCACGGCCGTAACCCCCGTTGAGCAGGGCCTGGAGCTAGTGCGCCGTTACACCTGGGGTTTCGTCGAAGACTACTTCGTTCTGTTGAACGTACATGGCGAGAACGTAAAGCTGCAGCGGGAAAATGGCCAGCTGAAAATAGAGAACAACTACCTAAAGAACGAGTTAGCCACGGCTGATCGCGCCCGCGCATTGAGCGTGTTTGAGGCACGCTCGCCGTCGAAGACTATCGCCGCGCGCGTCATCGGCAACGGCACAGGGGCCAACTCGAGGGTGGTGTTCGTCGACCGCGGGTCCACCAGCGGAGTTGAGAGCGGCATGGCGGTGGTGACTCCGGATGGCATCGTCGGGAAAGTGGTGGATGCGTATCCCACAGCTTCGCTGGTAATGCAGATTATCGACCCCACGTTCGCCGCGGGCGTGATTTCCCAGAAGAATCGAGTGCACGGCACGCTTAAAGGACAAGGGCACGCGGAATGTTTGGTGGACTATGTCCAAAACGAAGAGCGCGTTGATGTGGGCGAGTGGTTTTACACGTCTGGCGACGACCGTATTTTCCCCAAGGGCTTCCCGGTGGGCCAAGTCGCGGCGGTGCAAAATGGCAAAACGTTCAAGGAGATCTACGTCACGCCCAGCGGGATGCAGGGCGGCGCGGAAGAAGTCCTGATCGTCTTGCAAGGAGTCCACCAGGAAGTGCCGGCCGGGGAGCTGGCCGCTCCCGGTTATCGCATTTTGCCGTCGCCGCCCGATGCCGCCGCCGAAACTCCGCAGGGCGCTACACAGCCAGGTGCTTCGGCCACCGACGCCGACCGCCTTCGCGCTATCTATAAACAAGCAGGCGAGGAGCAGAAACACGTGTTTGGCGAGGGCGCACCAGGATCGAAGCCGCCCGATTTTACGAAAATCCCTTCGGTTCATGGGCCCGCGCCGGCCGCCGTTCCGGGACCGGTTGCCCCGCCACCGGTTGCCCCGCAACCGGCCGCAAAGGCGGTGCCCAAGCCCAAACCTGAACCAGGGCCGCCCGGGGCCGCAGGCGATGCGACAGGTGATGAACCTGCCGGGGTGGCTAAGCCCGCTCCGCGTCCTCGAGCGCCAGCCCCGCCTCCCCAAGTGCCTAGCAACCAATGACCGAGTACACCGAGCACCTGTTGCGCGAGTCCCCGCGCAAGGAGACGGCCAGCCGCTTTCGCTTGGTGTGGCTAGTAGCGATCCCGCTGGTGGCAGTGCTGTCGCAGGTGTACGTCCCGCGGTTCATCCCGTTTCTGGCCTATCTGGAGCTGCCGCTGCTCATCACCGTGCATTTCGCCTTGAGCAACCGGGGCCCGATTCCGGCACTCTTCTATGGCATGTCCATCGGCCTGGTGCAGGACTCTTTGTCAAATCAGCCGATAGGCATGTATGGGATCGTCAAGACGCTGGTGGGATACTTCGCCGCCTCCGTCAGCATGCGCTTCGATGTTCAAAACCCGGTGGTCACTTTCATCCTGGCCTTCTTCTTTTACTTCTTCCATCAGTTCTTCTACTGGGTGCTGGCGCGCGCTTTGCTGGGCGAGATCATCACCTTCGATGTACAGCAAAACTTGATTTTTGGGCTCTTGAACGCGGCGGTGGCGCTACCTCTGTTCCGGATTTTAGATAAACTAAAAGCGGCAGCCTGAACTCGGAATGCTATTGTGAAACTTCATCTTGGGCGCGAAGACGGGAAGGCCTCCGCGAACCAGCTTCTGCGCGACGACGCCAAGTTCGCGGCGCAAAAGATAGCGTTTTTTCAGTACCTGACGGTCGCCGTCTTTCTGTTCCTGATCACCGGCTTCTGGGACTTGCAAATTCGCAACCCGGAGGTCTACCAGGAACGCGCGCTAGAGAACAGCGTCAAGTCGATTCCGGTGCTGGCCCCGCGCGGCAAGATCCTGGACCGCGACGGGCGGGTGATCGTCGACAACCACGACTCCTTCAGCCTTTATCTATCGCGCGAAAACCTGAAGATGGAACATCTGCGGCCCATCGCGGAAGGCTTGAATCTCGATTATGAGAGCCTGGTGGCTCGCGTCCGGCGATTTCAGTCGCGCGGCGCTCCGCAGTACGAGCCTATCCCGATTAAGGAAGAGCTAACGCCCGGCGAACTGGCGTTTGTCGATTCTCATAAGGACGCAAACACGTTCCCGGAGCTTGAAGTAGTACACGTCCAGCACCGCCTCTATCCCCGCGATGGCTTGGCGGCGCACGTCGTCGGCTATGTCGGCGAAGTCAGCGAAGCCGAATTGAACTCGCCTGAATTCGCTAATTTCCACCAGGGCGACGTGATCGGAAAAGACGGCATTGAACGCCAGTACAACGATCAACTGATGGGCGTGGACGGGCAGCGCCGCGTGGAAGTGGATAGCTTCGGCAACGAGCGCCATGTCCTGGATGACAAGGAAGCCATCCCGGGCAAGAATCTGCAATTGACCATCGATCTGGATCTGCAAGCCGTGGCCGAGTTGACCTTGGAGAATCGCCGCGGCGCGGTGGTTGCTCTCGATCCGCGAACCGGCGAAGTGCTGGCGATGGTGAGCCGTCCCGCGTTCGATCCCAATCTGTTTGCGGGCCGCATCCGTTCGAAGGACTGGAAAGATCTGGTGGATAATCCCGCTCATCCGCTGATGAACCGCGCCATCCAGGCGCAGCAGGCGCCCGGGTCCACCTTCAAGCCGATCATGCTGCTGGCGGGTCTGGAGACTGGAGCGATCGACGACAATTTCCACATCACCTGTCCGGGCGGCGCAACCTTCTACGGCCACTTTTACAAGTGCTGGGGCAGGCATGGAACGGTTGGGTTGCACGAGGGTCTGGTGCATTCCTGCGACACGTTCTTCTACAACGTGGGCAACCGGATGGATATCGACGATATCGCGCACTATGCCGAGATGGTCGGGCTACGGGCACAAAACCGGGATCGATCTGCCGCACGAAGCCGAGGGCGTGGTTCCGTCGCGCCGTTGGAAGATTCGCACGCTGCACGAGAAATGGTTTGCCGGCGAGAATATCTCGGTCGCCATCGGGCAAGGCGCAACCACGGTGACGCCGCTGCAAATGGCGTCCGCCATCGGCGGAATCGCGATCGGCGGAATGTGGTTTCAGCCGCACCTGGTACCCGAAGTACGCCTGCATGCCGGCGCGCCGCGGTGAAGTGAACCTCGAGAACATCCGGAAGGTCATCTCCGGAATGTACGGCGTGGTGAATGAAGGCGGCACGGGCGTCCGCGCCAAGCTCCCCGGCATCGACGTATGCGGCAAAACCGGCAGCGCGCAACTGGTTTCGAACGGCGCTATCAAAGCTGGATTCAAGGTCGCCGAAGACATGAAAGACAACGCCTGGTTCGTCGGCTTCGCTCCGCGCGATAACCCGGAGATCGTGGTGGCCGCGCTATTCGAGAACGGCGAACACGGACAACTTGCGGCGCCCATCGTGCGCGATGTCCTGAAGGCGTACTTCGACAAGAAGGCGCGGCTCGCGCAGCCGCAGCCGCAAATCGCGCGCCTTCCCACCGATCTGCTGCAAGCGCCGCCGTCCGCTGCCAGTTTCCTCCGGCGCCGCGAATCAGTAATATGCCGGCGCACCGATCGATTCGCGATTTCGACTGGCTGATGGTGGTCCTGGTATGCGCCATTTGCGCTCTCGGCGTGCTCCAAATCTTCAGCGCCACCAGAGACACTCGCTTCGCCGAAGCCTGGTGGAAACAGGCCGTCTGGATCCTCGGCGGGTTCGTCGCGCTGTGGATCGGGACGTTGATCGACTATCACAGCTTGCTCGGGCAAGCCTACGTTTTTTATGGCCTCGCGATTGGGACTCTGGCCGCGACTTTCGTCATCGGAATGACCGCTTTCGGGTCCCGGCGCTGGATCGGTACCGCTGCGCTACATCTCCAGGTCTCCGAATTCGTTAAACTGGTGGTAGTTCTCTTAGTGGCTCGATATCTGTCCGAGCTGAAGGGCGAGCAGTTGGAGCTTCGTGATTTGCTCAAGCTGGCTGGCCTGGTTGGCTTGCCGATGATCATGGTGATGATCCAGCCGGATCTCGGTACGGCTTTGACGTTCGTCCCGATCCTGGGGGTCGGGGTATTCTTGGCGGGTTTTCGTTGGCAGTACGCAGTGGCGATTTTGGTGCTTGTAGCCGTGGCGGCGCCGATCGGCTATTGGGTGGTGTTGAAGGATTATCAGCGGGCCAGAGTGGTCAGCTTTCTGGATCCAAATCAGGATCCCAAGGGATCCGGATACCAAGTGATCCAGTCGAAAATAGCGGTCGGTTCGGGCGCGCTCTGGGGGCGCGGCGTTACCAAGGGCACCCAAACGCAGGGACGTTTCCTGCCGGTGTCGCAGAAGGATTTCATCTTTTCGGCCTTCGCCGAAGAGCACGGGTTCGTGGGCGTCATCGTGGCGCTCGGGTTGTATTTTTTGTTGCTGATGCAGATCGTTCAAAACGCGCAGACCGCGCCCGACAAGGCCGGGATGTTTATCTGCATGGGCATTGCGGCATTGTTGTTGTTTCACGTGTTGGTGAATGTCGGAATGGTGGTGGGACGGATGCCGGTCACGGGCATTCCGCTGCCGCTGATGAGTTCCGGCGGTTCGAATATCGTAGCGATGTTTTTGATGCTGGGGCTTGTGAACAATGTCCGGCTCCGGCGATTTGTAAACTGAAGTGGCCGGGAAACGGCCGGCTTTCTAGAAGATTGAGGGTGCAGCGAATTTGATTCATCTGTCGAGGGTCCAGGTTGTGACCGGCAGTTGGATTGAGCGCCGCAGCGGCGTCGGCGGTAAGGTGTTCGAGAATCGGTTCTCCGCCTTGCAAGGCTGAAAGATTTTACGTTCGTGCGCCGGGACAACGGTCCTTTTGGATCACCCGGACAGCGAACGGATGGTAGCGCCCTCTGGCTTTCTTGAAGCTCCCGTTCTCGCCATGAACTAGAGGAGCATCCAATGAGCAAGGAATTGGTGATTGCAGCGAATCGCCACGAGATCAAACTAGGAATTCTCGAGGACGACCAGCTAGTCGAAGTTTTCTTTCAGCGCTCCAACGAGTACTCGCTCGCTGGCAGCATTCACAAAGGACGGGTCACGCGCGTTCTGCCAGGCATGCAGTCGGCTTTTGTCGACTTGGGCCTGGAGCGCGACACGTTCCTGTATGTCTCGGACTTCGCGGACGAGGCCGAGGATTTCGACCGGGTTTCGGTGAGCCGTGATTCCTCGCGCGGCGAGCGCGGCAACCGTCCGCCGGTTGAACGTTCGACACCAGTTGAACGTTCAACAATGGTCGATCGGCCGCCCGCTCAAGTTGCGGCTTATGAGACCGTAGAAACGGAAACACCCGCGACAGCGGGGCCGGCCGAGCCGGAATCCGGAGCGCCACCGCGCACCGATCGAAATAATCGCCCCGGAAATGATCGCGGGGATCGGGGCGAAGAAGGAGACCGTGGTGGCCGGGGCAGGCGCTCCCGCCGGCGACGGAATCGCGGCCGTGGATTTCCCGATTCCAAGTACGCTTCCGAAGTCTCGAGCACTCCGCGCATGGCGGAATCTTCGACGGTGCCTGAGGCAAGTTCCGTGGCGCCTTCCCCGTCACCTGTGGAACCCCTCAGGACGGGTCCGAGTGACTTCTCCGTGCTGCCCGGCGAGTCTCTCGCTAAATACAGCCGCTCCGGCATCCAGCCGCTGGACGACGCCGAGGAAGAAGAAATTCGCGATTTGCAGGAAACGCCGGCTGCATCCGAATTGGAGGCGGCGGTCGAGATTCTCGAAGTAGCTGAAGAGGTCGAAGAAGAGCCGGACGACGCGCCGATTGCCGAAGAAACTCTCGCCTCAGCCGAGCCGGAAGGATTAATCGTAGCCACGGAAGTTGTCGTGGAAGTGGAAATGGAGACGGGGCCGCCCGAAGAAGGTGAAGAGCCGGTTTCCGAAATTGAAAACGAGTCCATTGAAAACGATGGCGGCGTCTCCGATACGGAGCCCGACGCAACAGATACGCAGGCCGTTGCCGGTTCGGAACAGCCACAAGCAGGTTCCGCGCCGCTCTCCGCTCAGGTCCGCGAACAAGGTGGACGCTATATGCACCGTCTGCCGCGCCGCATGCGCCGCAAGATGCGTGGCGGTGGGCAAAATGAAGGGAGAGGCGAAGCGAGACCGGCCGGTGGGGGTGACCCAAGTGCCGAACTCCGCGGCGAAGGAACGGCCGCTGGACCACCCGCGACCCGGCTGGAGCAGCGTCCCGAGCCCAGAACATTCAGCCGTCCCGAGCGGGCTCCGCTGCCTTCCATCACCGAGCTTCTCAAGGAAGGTCAAGAGATTATCGTTCAAATCGCCAAGGAGCCGCTGGGACAAAAGGGCGCGCGCATTACTTCCCATATCGCGCTGCCGGGACGATACGTGGTCTACATGCCGACGCTGGAACACACCGGCGTTTCGCGCAAGATCGCCAGTGACGAGGAGCGCCTGCGCCTGAAGCGGATCCTGCAGATCCACGCCGCCGGAGTTCCGGGCGGATTCATCGTGCGCACGGCCGGCGAAGGCAAAAGCGAAGAGGATCTCGCGGCCGATATGAATTTCCTCTTCAACCTCTGGATGGATATCCGGCAGAAGGCCGAAAAGAGGCCCGCCCCGCTGCTTCTCCATCACGACCTGGACATCGTCGAGCGCACGCTTCGCGATCAGTTCACCGAAGACTTCAAGGCCATTTGGGTGGACAACGAGGAGTTGTACGAAAACGTATTGCGGTTCGTGCAGCGCTTCCAGCCGACGCTCGTGACGCGCGTCAAATTGTACACTCGCCCGGAACCCATTTTCGATGCGTTTAATATCACCGCGGAGCTCGAAAAAGCTCTCCGTCCGAAAGTCTGGCTGAAGTCGGGCGGCCATATCGTGATCAATCAGACCGAGGCGCTGGTGGCCGTCGACGTCAACACCGGAAAGTATGTCGGCCGGTCGAACCGTTTGGAAGACACCATCGTCAAAACCAACACCGAGGCGGTGAAGGAAATCGTGCGGCAGATTCGCCTGCGCGATCTGGGCGGAATCATCGTGGTGGATTTCATCGATATGGACGAGCGCAAGAATCGCCAGAAGGTGATGCAGGTGCTTGAAGACGCCATGCGGTCCGATCGCGCGCCGTACAAAATTTTGCAGTTCAACGATTTCGGATTAGTGGCCATCACGCGCAAGCGCGTGAAACAGAGCTTGGAGCGGGCTCTCTGCATGCCGTGCCCGCATTGCGAAGGCGCGGGCTACGTCAAGAGCGTGCAGACCATCGTTAGCGAAATTCTGCAGGAGGCGGGCAAAATCGCCGCCGCCATCGAAGGCAAGGACGTCCTGCTGCGCGTCCATCCCGACGTCGCGAAGTACCTCAAATCCAACCAGAACAAGTCTCTCGAGGAGATCGAGGAAGTGGTGCGCCGGCCCGTGCTGGTGAAAGCCGATCCGTTGCTGCATCACGAGAAGTTCGATCTGGCCTGAGACCAAATCAGCGAGTGAACATCTAACACTAGAGGTTGGAGGTTTCATGAGCGCTTATGCGCATCCGGAAGTCTTAGTAACTACTGACTGGGTGGCTTCGCATGCCAAGGACGCTAGCGTCCGCGTGGTGGAAGTCGACGTCGACACCAAAGCCTATGACGAAAGCCACGTACCCGGGGCGATTGCCTGGGCTTGGAATACGCAGCTTTGCGACACTGTGGTTCGCGACATCGCACCGAAGGCGGCATTTGAAGCTTTGTTGACGCAGTCGGGCATCGGCAACGACACGACCGTGGTCTTGTACGGTGACAACAACAACTGGTTTGCCGCGTGGGCCTTCTGGCAATTGAAAATTTACGGCCACAAGGACGTTCGCATCATGGATGGCGGGCGCAAGAAATGGCTGGCGGAAGGCCGCGATTTAGACACAGCGCCTACCAAGCCCAGTCCCAGCGCGACACCGTACCAGGCCACGGACCCGGACTACTCGTTACGCGCGTTCCTGCCGCAGGTTCAACAAGCACAAAAGGCGGCGAGTGCCGTTATGATCGACGTGCGCAGCCCGCAGGAATTCTCGGGCGAGATCCTCGCGCCTCCGGGGTTGCCCGAAACCTGCCAGCGAGGCGGCCACATTCCCGGCGCCCGCAGCGTGCCCTGGGGCAAGGCCTGTAACGACGACGGCACCTTCAAGTCGCTCGAGGAATTACAAAAGCTTTACGGCGCCGAGGGTGTCAGTGCGTCGAAGCCCGTCATTGCGTATTGCCGGATCGGCGAGCGTTCCAGTCATACCTGGTTCGTGCTGAAGTATCTTCTGGGCATCCCGAACGTCATAAACTACGACGGATCTTGGACCGAGTGGGGCAATTTAGTCGGCGCGCCGGTGGAAAAGGGCGCGGCAAAGTCTGCGGGGCAAGTGTGAAGCCGGAACACTACAGTGAACGCAAAGTCGATGTCGACGGGTGGGAAGTGAACCTAACCACGTATCAGCTGGGCGACAAGTGGCACACCAAGGCGGATAATGTTTCGCCGGGAGCATCGCTCGTTCGCATTGTTGCCGACACGCGCGAGGACGCCGAGTCTCTGGCATTGGCACGTGCCAAGAAGCTGCTTTCGCGCACCCAGCGCCGAGTCTAGGCGTTGGCTGTCTTCCAGCCATCGCATGTTAGACTGGGGTGCGCGGGCGGATCGTGAAACTCGCCTGGCGGCATTCTTGCGAGCCCCGGAGAGATGGCCGAGTGGTTGAAGGCGCACGCTTGGAAAGCGTGTTTAGGGGAAACTCTAACGTGGGTTCGAATCCCACTCTCTCCGCCATAACAGACGTAATCAGCAAATCTTGGGGCCAAGCTGGCGTATGATGTTGCCGTGCCGCTGGCGATCTAACGCCACCACGGTTCACTGCAAGGGCCAGCCATCCACATCTCAGCCAGCTCAGCGAATACGAAGTTCAACACGCTCTGTAGCGAGATGGAAGGCTGCTGGAGCGCGGGCGTTCGGCTGTTAACTCTGTGATACCATTGCCGATTCAGTGCCTGAGGACAATCCGCACCACTTTGATTTCGATCTCGATCGTGGCATACGAAGCCAGATCGTGGAGAAGCTTGAAAACAGCCCTCTCCTTCCCTTGACGAAAAGCGCAGGACCGCAAACCAGCGGCATCTATATACTCTATTTCAGGGACAAGCTCGTTTACATCGGTAAAGCTTCTAAAGGAACCACCAAGAGCAAGCGCACCTTGCGGAGCAGGCTTGCGGAACACACGGCAAAGATTAGCGAACGGGAAAATATCAGGCTTGATGAGATGAAATGCCGATACTTGACGTTCGCCAGCGAATGGTGGGTTTGGGCAGCTGAATTCGCGCTCATTATGCACTACAAGCCCGAATGGAACGCAAGCGGCTTCGGCAGCAAGGTTCCCGGCAAGGGTCGTCCAGGTACTGATCGCGTGAGCCGCTGGAACGAGCTATTCCCGAAGCGCTGATTTCTGCGCGCTAAGCATCGGACCGCACTACGGTAGGCGGCCCTGTGGCGAAAGCAGGGTGTCGGCAACAGAGCGGGCAATCAGAGTAGCCAGATCGACGGGGACTGCGTTTCCGATCTGTCGCATATTTTCGGACCATGAACTTGCAAACTCGAAATCATTGGGAAATGTCTGGATGAGCGCTGCCTCGCGCACGGTGAAGTAACGCACCGAGCCGTCCTCGTAGGCGATCATGTTTTCGCCGCCGGGGACACCATGGTCTCCGGCCTTCAAAGTTTTCGCCGGTTCATCTAGCGGCGAACCTGTGTGTCCGACGTAGGGCCTGGCCCCTGGTTGGAAGTTATGGTTTGGAATGCGGACCGCTTCCTTCGATCGCGGATCCGGTAGGTCCTTCAACGCATCGCGGACCGTTACCCAAGGCTCGTATGTCTGGAACATATCCAACTCACGGATTCGTCTCTCGATTCCCTCCGGCTTTCTCGGCCGCTTGCGGATTGGGACCTCATGCTTATCCCAATACTCGCCGGTGATCCACTGGGCATCAAGCAGTAGTTCTTCCGTATGGGTTCTATCCGGGAAGGACCACTTTGCGCCGATATCCGAACGGAAACAGACAATGAAAACGCGTTCGCGCTTTTGTGGTACGCCAAAGTTTACCGCGTTTAAAAGCTTGGGAACCACATTGTACCGGAGACCGGAGTATCCCTTCCCGCGGGAGGTGACATACTTTTCAAGACGGCTGCGATGACCGAGCCAGTCTTCGTTATCTTTCCGCTTGATCTCCGGAAATTCGAGCATGAACTGGATGTACGTGAAGTAGTCAGCGAACGTTTGACGCGTTAGCCCCCTAACGTTTTCGACGACGATCGCTTTGGGTGTTAGTGCAAGGACAGCCCTGATCGTATCCGGAAAAAGATTCCGATTATCTTCATACCCTCGATGTTTACCGCCGATGCTCCACGGCTGGCACGGGACGCCAGCGGCAAGAAGATCGATGTCATCTTTGAGCGTCTTGAAGTCGAACGTCCGAACGTTCGCCTCTTCAAGATTCCAATCTCGCACGTGCCTTATTTTCAGGGCCTTGTTATGACGAATTGTCTCGCAGGCTTCATGGTCGAGCTCGATCACAAGCTCATGCTGGAAGCCAGCGCGGGATGCGCCGAGAGCTAAACCTCCGGCGCCGGCGAATAGTTCAACGGATCTCATCTGCCTCTCTCATCGTCCAGTTCGGGAAGACTATTGCAGAAATGCCACGATACGGGATGTCATCGCATGGTCTCCGACTTCGCATTCCCAAAGCACAAGGATATCCCAACCCGCTTTCCGAAGCAGCCGGAAATTTTCACGATCGCGGATTCGATTCTTTTCAAGTTTCGGACGCCAAAACTCGAGTTTAGACTTGGGGAGCCGTGTGAGCGGGCAGCCACGACGATGGCGGTGCCAGAAACATCCATGGACGAAGATGATTTTGCGCCGGGAGGGGAAAACGAGGTCGGGCTTCCCGGGCAGATCGCCGCGATGAAGCCGGTAGCGGAAACCGAGGGAGTGGACTAGCCGCCGGACCACCATTTCGGGTTTAGTGTTTTTCGAGCGGACCCGGCCCATTCGCTCGGAACGCTCTTGTGGCGTCAGCGTATCCACCACCCCAACAGTGTAGCGGGTTTAGATTCTGTAGTCGCGTTCGCCACGTTCTGTCAAGGTGGCACGCATCCAAATCTGGGTGTGGGCCAATATGGGCCAAGCAGCGATGGCAACGGTAGGAGCGGTGGGAGGCGCGGCATTTGGAACCGATGACTTTGCGAAGTCTAGACTCCAATTGAGGCTCGAATCCCACTCTCTCCGCCAGGTTCTTTTCAATTAGTTGCAGCCGGTTCTTCTTTCGATTTGGGTTTGCAGGTTAGGGCAAACAGTCGGACAGTCTGCCGACGCTAGGTGTGGTGGCTTCGG
>CAWFQW010000011.1:0-247603 GCA_963818065.1 Bryobacterales bacterium
GAGAAATAGACGCAGCGACGGTGGCCGGAATCAGCGCCGCCACCAGGGAACAAACGGCGAGCGCGATTGCCGCTACTCCCAGGGCGAACGGGTCCCAGAAGGAAACGCCATACAACTGGCTTGAGATCAGGCGCCCGGCGGCGATTGCCAAGGGAAGTCCCAGCCCAAGCCCGACCGCCACGCGAACAAAAGCTCCACGAAGTACGTATCGAACGACGCTTGTGCGGTCGGCGCCCAGCGCCATGCGAATTCCGATCTCATTCGTTCGCTGCGCAACAGTGTAGGCGGTCACGCCATAAAGTCCAACGGCAGCCAGTAGCAGAGCAACCATTCCGAACAGTCCGGCGAGGCTGGCACGGCGCGCTCCTGATCGAAGGTCAGCGCGATTTGCTGTTCCATGGTCCTCACACTGTTGATCGTCAGATTGGGATCGAGTCCCGCTAGAACGCGCCTGATCAACGGCTCGAGTGTGCCGGGCGGGACATTGGTCACTAGCATCAATCCCCTGATGAAATGGGACTGCGAACTCAACTCGCTTCATCAGCGGGTCTTTGTAATCGACGTTTTGCGCAAGTGGCACGTAAAACATCGGCGAGCGGGCTTCCTCAAGGCAAAGCCCGCGAACTTCGCGTCGCGCACGATGCCGACGATGCGGAATGTGCCGGCGTTCTCCGGCAGATCGAGACCGAAGTGCTGTCCGAGCGGATCTTCGCCGCTCTTGAAAAAGCGTTTCACGAAAGCTTCGTTGACGATCGCCACCGGGGCCGTCGTTTCGTTATCGGCACTCGTGAAGTTTCGCCCGCGCAGCACGGTCATACCGAAGTTCTGAAGATAATTGGCGCTCACTCGGTCCCAGGATGCGCCGGCCTCTTCGTTCATGCTCGGTGGCAGGATGGCCGGACACCAAAATCATTTCGCCCCAGTTATCCGTTAGGGGATTGTACAAGGCAAGGCCCGATCCCCTCACTCCAGGCAGCGCGTTCAAGGCTTCCTCCAACTTCCGATAAAGCGCTTGCAACTTTGGCAGAGTGTAGGTCGCCGGCGGTGGGTTCAGCGAAATCTCGACGCGTCCATCGGTCCGATATCCGAGGTTCTGGTGTTCCAGTTTGTTGAGACTTCGCGCCAGCATGGTTGCGCCGGCAACCAACACCACCGACAAAGCCGCCTGCACGATCAGCAGCGCTTTGCGAGCGAAACCGGAGTGATCGGTCGTGCTGCGGCCGGAACCACGCAACGCCTCAACCGGATCGGTCCGCGTAGCAAACCAGGCTGGCGCCGCGCCGAAGATGATCCCCGTCAAAGAGCGCCACCCCAAAGGCGAACGCCAACACCAGAGGTGACGGAAAAACGCTGATCGGAAGAAAATGCGAGCTTCGAAACGCCAGGACAAGAAGCAGCCGCGCGGCTGCCAATGCTACGAGCAGACCGGCAATACCGCCCGCGACCGCCAGCAGGACGCTTTCGAGCAGCGCCTGCGCAACGATCTGCCGCCTGCTGGCCCCTACCGCGATCCGTAATGCAGTTTGCGTTCGACGCGCAACCGCGCGCGCCAGCAGCAGGTTGGCCACGTTGGCGCAAGCAATCAGCAGCACCATGCCGCAGACGGCGAGTAAAATCTGAAGGCTCCGGCCATACTCTTCCTTCATCTCCGCAACACCGGCGCCTGCCGGAACCACGTTGATCACCTGCTTGGGAAGCATCTGGATGATGTCCGACATCCAATTGGCGGGATAGCCCGAGTCATGCTGCATCCACTGCCGCAAGATTCCGGTTAGGCGCGGCGCCATTCCGTTCGTGGAAGCGCCCGGACGCAGGCGGCCGATCATGCGCAGCCACGCACCTATGGACTGATGCAACAGCGCGCTGTCGCCGTCGATCAGAGGCTCCTTTTGAACCGGTATCCAGATATCGGGCGGATTACTGCGCAGCGTGTCGCCAAAGAATCCTGGTGGAGTTACTCCGATGATGGTGAAGGGATGCCCTTCCACGACGAAAGTAGAGCCCACCACTGACGGATCTGCTCCATAGTTTGTCTGCCAGCTTTGATGGCTGATCACTGCCACGGGCGAAGCTGACGGCCGGTCGTCTTCCGGCGTCAGCAGACGGCCTCCGAACGCCCTTACACCCAGCGTCGAGAAATAGTTGCCCGTGACGTACTCCGAGCTCAGAGGCTTGGCGACCATTGCAGCCCCCTCCCGGCGAACGCTCAGGCGGTTGCCGCCAGCCTGAAACGCGGCGACTTCTTCAAATTCCGGCGCTGCCGCTTTCAATCGTTCGTACAGTGGGAAGGAAAACATACCCCACCGTTCCTGCGGGCCGCCTTCCACACAACAATCGTCACCATCACCGACGCGATATAGCAGCGCCGGATCCGAGACGGGGAGTGATCGCAACATCACAGCATGGATCAACGTAAAGATCGCGGTGGTGCCGCCGATTCCCAAGGCCAGCGTCAGTATGGCGGCGATTGTAAAAACCGGGGACAGCCGGAACTGTCGCAGCGTATAGCGAAGAGTGCCAAGCGTATTCTGCATTCAAGCCTCTTTAGACGTACGAGAGTCCTGACGGACAGTTCCATAAAAGGTATCGATCAGCGGTAATAATTACTGGGTCCGGACTCTGATGACCCTTGGAGGTTACTTGAAGTGACTCAGGTTCAAGCACATGTCCATATACCGCTGAATCTGGCCCCCGGCTTGCATCAGCTATGAGGATTCCAATGCGACTTACATCCCGCCTCTCTGCATCCCTGATCTGCAGCGTAGCGATGGTTTCGCTAATCCTCGCCTATTATCAGACGCGCGCCGATACGCGGAGCTTGCATCACCAGCTGGAGCGGAATGCCGTGGTGCTGGCTGACTCCGTCGGCAAGTCGGCCGAGCCGTTGGTGGAAAGCAATTCCTATAGCGAACTGCAACATCTGGTGGACCGGTTCAAGGATAGTGAGCAGATCGCCGGGATTGCGGTATACAGCGCGGGAGGCCAGCTTGTGGCGATTAGCTCCGGGCTGGGGGCACGTCTGGACCGAGTGCCGTTGCCGATTGTGCAGTCGTTGGGCGATGGCTTAACGCACGCCGCTTTCCTTCCATTGGGCGGCGATCCCATGCACGTCATCGCGATTCCTTTACGTCACGACCCGTACGTCATCGGAATTCTTTCCATTTTCCATGACACTGCTTACATAGACGCGCAGGTTGCGGCGCTTTGGCGTCGCGCGCTGATCGGCGTGGGCATTCAAACTCTACTGATCGGGTGTATCACCTTGCTTACGATCCGATGGGGTTTTGGCCGGCCTTTGGCGCGCATGACGCAATGGCTTCACGAACTTCGCACGGGCGCGGTGACCGCCGGTCAGAGGATCAGCGTACACGGGGAATTCGAACCCCTGAGCGAGGAGGTGACCCGCTTAGCATCCAGCCTGGTGGCAGCTCGTGCCGCCGCCGAGGAAGAAGCACGCTTGCGGGAAACAGCGGAATCGAACTGGACCGCCGAGCGGCTGCGCGTTTTCGTGCAAAGCCGATTGGGAGGAGACCGGTTGTTCGCGGTGTCCAATCGTGAGCCGTACGAGCACGTGCGCGGGGTGGAGGGGATCGAGTGCGTGGTGCCGGCCAGCGGTCTGGTGACGGCGCTCGAGCCGGTTCTGCGGGCTTGCGACGGCACCTGGATCGCGCAGGCCACCGGCAACGCGGATCACGAAGTGGTGGATGCAATGGGCCGCGTGGGAGTACCGCCCGACCATCCCCAGTACACGCTGCGGCGGGTGTGGCTCACCCCGGACGAGGAACGGGGGTTCTATCTGGGATTCGCCAACGAAGGCCTCTGGCCGTTGTGCCACATCGCGCATACGCGGCCAACCTTTCGCGCCGATGATTGGGAAGCGTATCAAGCCGTGAATGAAAAGTTCGCCGGCGCGGTGCTCGAGGAAATCGCGGGGGAAGAAAATCCAGTAGTGCTGGTGCAAGACTATCACTTTGCGCTGTTGCCGCAGATCATCAAACGAAGCCGCCCGGATGCCCGGGTTGCCATCTTCTGGCATATTCCATGGCCCAACTCCGAAGCGTTCGCAATTTGCCCGTGGCGGCGCGAATTGTTGGATGGGCTGCTGGGCGCGGATCTGATTGGGTTCCATATCCAGGGTCATTGCAACAATTTCCTCGAGACCGTGGATCGCGCACTGGAGTCGCGCATCGATTGGGAGCGTTTCGCGGTCAGCCGCGAGGGCCATTCTACTTTGGTCCAGCCATTCCCAATCAGTGTCTCGTCGGATCGCGCCGACCAGGGTATGCCCTCCGAGCAATTACCGCATCTGGAGCGGGCGGCGCTGCTCGAAAACCTCGGGGTCCACGCTACTTTCATGGGCCTGGGCGTGGACCGAATCGATTACACAAAGGGAATTCCCGAACGCTTTCGGGGGATCGAGTCTTTTCTTGAAAAGTGCCCCGCCTATAAGAACGAATTCACCTTCGTGCAGATTGGTTCGCCCAGCCGCACCGCGATCCCGCGTTATCACGACGTGATGCAGGAGGTAGTCCAGGAAGCCGAGCGGATCAACCGCCGTTTTCAGACCGGAAGCTGGAAACCGATTGTCTTGCTGGCGCGCCAGCACAGCCACGCCGAAATTCTGCCGTACTACCGGACCGCCGACCTCTGCATGGTGACATCGCTGCACGATGGGATGAATCTGGTGGCCAAGGAGTTCGTCGCGGTGCGCGAGGATGAACAGGGCGTGCTCATTTTGAGCCGCTTCACGGGAGCCAGCCACGAGCTGACCGATGCGCTGGTGGTCAATCCCTACGATACGCAGGAAGTGGCGGATGCCATCCATCGCGCACTGGAGATGGCGCCGGACGAGCGGCGGGTTCGCATGCAGCGCATGCGAGCGATAGTCCGGGAACGCAACATCTACCGCTGGGCCGGAAGCCTGATCGGCGAGCTGTGCGCCGTTAGGACCGCCCGTGCCGCGTCTACGAAGTCAACTCATAACGAGCCTAAGGCGCCCTCGGTTCACGCCGCCGCCGGCTGGCCTTGATTGGTGAGCTGCAGAGGCTCAGGATCGAATTCGCGTGAACAGCAGGCCATGTGACCTAAAATAAGGAGACCGGATGAGGGAGGTCCAAAGGCACATGTACCGGACACTGAGGTTGAGCTCGCTGCTCCTCACCGCGGCTTTGCTCGCAGTCGTGGATTTGTGTTCGGCCGAGGATGTTTCTTGGAAAGACAAGCCCATTCCGCAGTGGACCGTGGAAGACGCGAAACAGGTGCTCGCCGATTCTCCCTGGGTGAAAGTCGTGACGCCGCAGAACGTGCGCGATCTGAGCCCTTACGAACGGCGGGAAGGCGGAAACATGGAGGCAAGTGTTGGCCACGGCGTCGGTTTGGCGGGGATCGGTCTGTTGGGTCCGCGCAGACAGGCCGAAGCCTTGGCGCGCGCGCACTATAAACCCACGCCTAATGCGGTGGTGGTGCGATGGGAAAGTGCCCGACCTGTCCGTGCCGCCGAGCAGAAGGTAAGCGAGCCCGATGTTCCTGCGGTGGACAACGATCATTACGCCATCGTGGTCTACAACATTCTCACTCCCAAACGATATAATCTGGCTCGCGAACTGAAGGGTATCGCGTTTATCAAGCGCGACACCAAAAAGGATCTGAAGCCCTCGCATGTTGACATCCTGCGTCAGGATGACGAAACGGCTACCATTGTTTACCTGTTTCCGCGCAAAGTGGAGATCACCAAGAAAGACGCCAGGCTTTTGTTCGTGGCGCAGATTGGGCGCCTCTTTGTGTCCGAGTTTTTCTACACCGACCAGATGCAGCTCCAGGGCCAGCTGGAACTCTGATACCGCCTAACCGGCTTCCTTAGCTGGCCGCCTTCCCCAAGAAAATCTGTTGCTAGATTCGCGGTGTTCCATATTGAACATAATGAGCAACCGGTGTGGGAGTACAATTGCCCATGACTTGCGAGCAGCGCACCCAAGGTGACCTGCTCCTATGATGACGGCATTACTGAGCGTGATTTTGGCGATCGCCACGCTCAGCATCCGCCCTGTGCCACGGGGCACGCTACTTCATATCCGGCTGACCACTACGGTGGGTTCCTATGCGAGCACGCTTGGATCACCAGTCAGCGCGGTTCTGATCGCGCCAGTAACGGTGGACGGGGAGACGATATTGCGCGCCGGGAGCACCTTGTCGGGGATAGTGAAGGAGGTTACCCGCGTGGGCTTCGGAGTGCGCCACGAAACAGCCGGACTCGATTTGGAATTCAACCAACTCACTCCGCTGGACGGAGGCGCCTCGCCCATTTCCGCGCAAGTGCTCGACGTGGACAATAGCCGCGAGCGCGTCACTCGGGATGGGCGCATTCAGGGAGTACGCTCGACGAGCAGCCTGTGTTACAGAGTGAGCGGCTACATAAGAACGATACTTCAGTGGGAAGTGCATGCCGTGCTCGCGGAGTGGGTCATCCGATCGTTCATCATGGAGCTCCCGGAGCCCGAGATTTATTACCCCGCCGGTGTTGAACTGACGCTCGCTCTAACGCAACCTCTCACGTTGGCTGTGCCTCTGGATGCGGCGCTCAACTCCCGGGAGCAGGATGCCGCCCAGCTCACCGACGATGAGCGCGACGAGTTGGCGCGCGATGTGGCAGCCATGCCGTATCGGACTCAAGCCCCTCGGTCCGGCCGGTCGTCGGACGTTACGAACGTGTTGTTTGTCGGCTCTCACCAACAGATTGCGGCTGCTTTTGTCGCCGCCGGCTGGACGCAAGCGAATCCGGCGTCCTTTCGTCGCCGCATCCATTGGATCCGGGCGGCAGGCGAACTCCGGGGCGATCTCGACGCGCCCATGTCCCTGTTGTTATTGAATGGAACCGCGCCGGATATGTCCTGGCAAAAAGGCCTGAACGATGTTTCGAAACGCCACCATATAAGGATGTGGAGAGAAGATACTACCTGGCGCGGCCAGGAGATGTGGGTAGGAGCCGCGACTCGCGATGTCGAGTTTGCGTATCTGCGGCCGGGTGGCAGGCTCTCGCATAAAATCGAGGAGCATGTTGATCAGGAGCGCGAGAAAGTTGCTTACGATATGGCATTCACGTCCTGCGGGAATGTCCTGGACTGGACGGATCGGCCCGAATTACCGCGATTGGCGCGCAATGCCACGGGCGATCCCATAATCACGGATGGGCGCATGGTAGTGGTGGAGATGAACGATTGCGAAGCGCCGCGGCTCTCTACCGAGACGCTCGACGCCGCGCCCGTTCCAGAGCACGGCGACATGCTGCATCGCTTTGCGCGGCGCGAAGTGCTGAGCGCCCGGAACGGATTGCTACGCGCCAATCCAGTCTGGCGTACGTATGAAGGAAGCCGCTTAATAATTGAATGGATTCTCGAGCGCAGGCACCCTTCTTCCGGTCCGCAGTTATCGAGCAACTCGCCGGCCCCTTCTGGATTTTTCCAATCCTTGCTCGCGGTGGCCGCCCGAATGCAATGACAATGGCTATCTAACTCACGCGCCACGCGGCCAGGGTTGCCGGCGCATCGTTGTGCGTCAGGTCCGGCCGGATCACCAATTCCAGGGCAGCCACGCCATCCAAATTAACTTCATAGTCTTCGAGTTCGCTGGTCGATCCAGCGGGGCTGAAATTCCACTGCTGTCGGACGATCTCCTTGGACTGCCCTCCGTCCGCCGACGACCATCGAACGGTAAATTCCTGCAGGCGGTCGCGCGTGGGTTCGAGAAAATGAAGTTGTATTCGATGCACTGCCTGGCCTTGATCGAAGATCAGGCGGATTTGTTGCTCGCCCTTCTGGGATGCGCGCCAGCCGGGACCGCCATTGGGACTGAAGACGGATTCGATCGGAAAATCAGGATCCTCGGATGTCACTTCGACAGTCGCGATCTCGCTTAGATCCATCCAGTGCGAGCCAGCTCCCGGCCTGGCAGCCGGGCGGTCTGAAGTGAATATTCGCTTTCGCATGTTCCCATTCTCCCGCAACCAGCACTCCACTATGCTTTGCGCGTGCTTTACTGGACTTGACGCATGCTCCTCTGCCCGGTCCGCGACTGCCACTTAGCCCTGGCACGCCCGGTTGGCTGGGAGGAAGAGCGGCGATTCGTGTGTCCACGCGGTCATTCGTTCGACGTCGCGCGTAGTGGATACATCAACCTGCTCCAGCCGCAGGAGCGACGATCCAAGAAGCCCGGCGATACACCCGCTGCCACGGCGGCCCGGCGGCGGTTGCATGATCGCGGCGTCGCGGAACCGCTGCTCCGAGCGCTTGCCGAGATGGCACCCGCATCGCCCGCTGACAGCGTTTTGGATGCCGGCTGCGGAGACGGATTCTACCTCGGCAGCCTCGCTCGTGTCGCTGGCTTCGATGCGCATGGCGTCGACATCTCGACTCCCGCCGTGGATGCGGCCGCGCGTCGCTACCCGGAATGCGAGTGGATCGTGGCTAATGCCGATCGCTTCGTACCATACGCCGACGACTCGTTCTCGATCGTGTTGTCGATCACGGCGAGGATGAATCCGAGCGAATTCCGGCGGGTTTTGAGCCCCGACGGACGCCTCGTCATCGCGCTGCCGGCGCCGGACGATCTGGCGGAACTACGCGGCGCGGGACGCGATCGGGTGGCTCGCACCGTCCAGACATTCTCGCACGACTTTACGCTGGTCGATCAGCGTCGGGTGACCACCGCAGCAGATCTCGACGCCGACGCCGTTCGCGACGTTTTGCTTTCCATTTATCGGCCCGTGCGATCGCAGCCGGTCGCAGCGATGCGAGTGACGTTCAGTCTCGATCTGCTGCTATTCCGGCCACGCGGCTCAGAATAGTCTTTCAGTTATCATGAGGCGTTCTGCTATGGCGGTTTTTCAAGGTAAAGACGCGCCGCTCTACCTGGCTGGTGCGGCTGCGATTACAACTGTCGTCTCCATCCGCGCCTTCGAGATTCTGATGGCTGCGACACTGATCGCGCTAATCGTCACGCGCCGCCCATGGCGTTTTCCGCCGATCTGGATTCCCTTGTCGCTGTTCCTGCTGGGCACGCTGGTGTCGCTAGTGGCGTCCGGCCATGTGAGCGAGGGGCTGCCGCAGGTCAGAAAATTCTATGTCTACCTCATGCTGTTCCTGGTGACCGGCACTTTCGAAAGCGTGCGCCAAATCCGCTGGGTCGCGCTAGGCTGGGCGTTAGCCGCGGCGCTTTCCTCGCTATGGGCGCTCACGCAATTCTTCGAAAGATACCGCGCCTTCGTAAAGGCGCATCAGGACTTCTACACCTTTTACATCGACGCGCGTGTCACCGGCTTCATGGGCCATTGGATGACGCTGGGCGGCGAACTGATGATCGCTCTGTTGCTGATTGGAGCTCTGGTTTTCTTCGCTACGGATCGCAGCGGGACCCGATGGCTGATAGCAGCCGCGCTTCCAATAGCCGCCGCGCTTGCTGCCACTTGGACGCGCAGTATGTGGCTGGGTGCGCTCTGCGGTGGCGTGTATCTGATCTGGTATTGGAAGCCGTGGATGTTGCTGATCCTGCCCGTGCTCGTCGCATTCGTTTTGCTCGCGAATCCCTTCAGCCTGCGCGAGCGGGCGCTTTCGGCTTTCGCTCCTCACCAGGGCCAGACAGATTCCAACGCCCATCGAGCCGAACTGCGCCGCATCGGCTGGGAGATGATCAAGGCGCATCCCTGGCTGGGTGTCGGGCCCGAACAAGTATCGCGTCAATATCAAAATTACATCCGTCCGGACATGCCCGCGCCACGATCCAGCGAATATTACGGCCATTTGGAAAACGACTATCTGCAATACGCAGCCGAGCGCGGAGTACCCACGGCGCTGGCATTGCTATGGATGATCGGCTGGGCGCTATTCGATTTCGTGCGCGCCGTACGCCGCTTGCCGCCGGGCGCCGAAGAGCGTTGGATCTTGCACGCGGCCGTGGCTGTAACAATTGCCGTGCTGGTCAGCGGTTTCTACTCGTGGAATCTGAACAACAGCGAAGTGCTCGCATTGTTTCTCGCGATAATGGGCTGCGGCTACGTGGCGGTTTGGCAAGCTGCCAGTAAGCGCATGTAATATTGCTCGGTCAGTTGCACGGTGCGCTCGATGGAAAATTGGGCCGCGCGTTCGCGCCCGTTGCGGCCGTATTCACAACGGAGCACTGGATCCGACGCCGCTACTTCAATCGCGTCCGCCAGAGCCCGCGGCGAATCCGATGGCACCAGCCAACCAGTTTTGCCTTGCTCCACCAGTTCTCGAAGCCCGCCCACATCGGTTGCGATCACCGCGAGGCCGTTGGCCATGGCCTCGAGAGCGGTCAGCCCCCAGCCTTCCGATCGCGAGGGCATGATAAACAGGTCCAGTGCGGCGTAGAACTCGCGCAGATCGTCCAGGAATCCCGGCAGGATCGCAATTCCTTCGGTCTGGTTACGGCGTTCGGGTCCGTCACCCGCCAGAAGCATTCGGGCGTTTGGAAGCTTTGGCGCTAGGAGCCGAGCCGCTTCCAGAGCGACGTCCTGGCCCTTCTCTCTAGTAAAAGCGCCAGCGTGGCCGACCACGAAATCCTCATTCGAGAAACCCCATCGCGTCCGCGCTTGAGCACGCAAACTGGCGCTCGGTAGCTGGGCGGGTATTTCGATTCCAGGTGGAATCACGACGATCTTTTCGGCCGGAACCCCGCTCGCGATCAGGACACGCCGCACAGACTCCGAGTTGGCGATGATGCCGTGGCATGTCTTGGTATATTTCCAACGATGGGTCAAGGGATCCCGCGGTGGAAACGCCACCTGACGGCTGACTACGCGCCCGAGTTTGAGCCCAGCTGAAGCCAGGAAGGAAATATTCTGGGCCCTCCCGTCATGCGCGTGCACCAGATCGAAATGTTCCGAAGACAAACGCTGGCGCAAGCTCATGATGCCTTCGAGCCCGACCGCGGCCACTTCGAAATCTTCTGCCGCCGCGCGCTTGGCTAGCGGACTATCCGCTGGGCAAACGATCAACTGGTTGTGATTCCAGCGCCGAAGGCCTCGAGCCAGCGACAATAACAGCTCCTGCCCCCCTCGAAAATCTCTGCCGGTGTCGATATGAGCGATCTTGAGAATGGCGTAAGTCTCCAGCTCTGTTAAACTTCGATTGCCGCCTATGGGACGTTTCGATTCTACCGCTCCCTTTTACGCGCGATATCGCGAGCCCTACCCGGCCAGCTTCTTTCGAGAAGTGGCGAGCCGCGCGGGACTGGGGGGCAAAGAACGCCTGATTGACATCGGATGTGGGCCAGGCTCACTGGCCATCGGCTTCGCGCCTTTTGTGCGATCGAGCTTGGGCGTCGACGTGGAGACCGAAATGTTAGCGGCGGCGCGCGTGGAAGCTGCCCGGGCCGGGGTGCACATCGATTTGATCCAAGGGCGGATCGAGGACTTGCCCTCCGGCATCGGCGTCTTCCAGGCGGTTACCATCGGCCGCGCCCTGCATTGGTTCGATCGTGACGAAACGCTCGCTGTGCTGGCTCGAATCGTCGATGAAGACGGTTGGATCGCCATTTGCGGGACCAAGGGCCACAGTGCGGCGGGACACAGCGCGGCGGGGCAGGGATCGGAGGGCAAATTCCATGATATCCGCCGAGCGTGGTCGTCCGACCCGGACGAGACCTGTTACCGCATCGATTACGAGGAGTGGTTTCGGGGTTCACGATTCCGCAAAGTAGAAGACGTCGAGGTCACAGAGACTTATGAAGTGAGCATCTCCGACTTGATTGGGCGCGCGCTCTCCATGTCGACAACCTCGCCCGAGGTTCTTGGAGACCGGCGGACGGCGTTCGAGGCAGCCATGCGCGAAGCCCTGGAGCCGCTGGCGACCAAAGGCGTTTTCGACGAGCAAGTCACCGCCACCGCAATGGTCCTGCGCTAGGTAAGTCATCAAGCTTTCATCTGGCAGTAATCAAGAATTGATGTGGTTAACACACACTTAGGAGCTTACGCCTCCACAGTGAAACAACTCACTCAAGTCGCTTGTTGTGACCGCAATCTTTGCGCAATGGCACGCGGTTCTTCGCGCCAAAGAAGTCCCTGCCAATACTTGCCCTCGCCCTTCGCCAGGCAGCGCCGTCACGGAACCCGAGGATCTTCGCAGCCGGAACGGGGAGTTGAAAGTTGATCTTACGATTCACAACTATGCCGACGCGGACGGCTCAACTCGCTACTGTTACACCGACGGAAACGGCAACCAATCGCCTAATCTAAGATTGAAGCCGGGCGATCTTCTGATCCTGCGTTTGAAGAACGATTTGAAGGTTTCCGATCCCGCGCCGGCCGGGGCAAATCATCTTCACGCTCACATGAATGCCGAACCAAGCGGTGACCCATGCGTGAGCGGCGCCATGACAGCGAAATCCACCAACCTTCATTTCCATGGGTTGACCATTCCTCCGGTTTGCCATCAAGACGACGTCCTCAAAACTTCCATCAGTCCTAGCGATCCGCCGTTCGAGTATCGGTTTCGCATTCCGGCAAACGAGCCGCCTGGATTGTATTGGTATCATCCGCACATTCACGGATTCAGTAAAGTTCAAGTTCTCGGTGGAGCTTCGGGAGCGCTCATCATCGAGGGAATCGAGCGCGCTAATAAGGAAGTGGCGGGATTGCCGGAACGAGTGCTGGTGATTCGCGATCAAGACTTGGTGAATCCGAATGCGCCGCCCTCGAAATCGGAGCCCGTGGTGCCCAAGATGCTCCTCGATCGCGATGGAGACGCTGCCAACAATGGCACGGGCTTCGGCAAGCCGGCCAAGGATCTCTCGATCAATTACGTGCCCGTCCCTTATCCCGATTATCCGCCGGCCGTCATCGAGATGAAACCGGAGGAAAAGCAACTGTGGCGCGTGTTGAATGCTTCGGCCATTACGTATCTTAATCTGGAGGTTCTTTTCAATCGAGTGCGCCAACCACTCGGACTGGTTGCTCTGGACGGCGTGCCGCTGAACGAAAACGGAACTTCAGGAAATTTTGTCAGCTGGCAAACTCACCTCGGGGTGCCCCCCGGAGCACGAGTGGAGTTCATCGTGAAAGGTCCGCGTTCGGGTATTCCAGGGCTTTTGGTGACGCGAACGGTGGATACCGGGCCCGGTGGCGAAAACGATCCCAACCGCGCGATCGCCATAATCAAAGCTTCGGAAAATGCGCCCGATCCGCGCTCAAAGCTTGCCGCTTCTCCCGAGCCGCTTCCTCCATCTGGCGTGGCGTGGCTGGGAAATGTCACTCCAGTGCGTACCCGGAAGTTGTTCTTCTCAGAGAAGCTGACCGATCCGAACAATCCCAACAGCGCAACCGAGTTCTACATTACTCTTGACGGCCAAACGCCCACGCTGTTCAATCCGCAATCGGGCATTCCAGACATCGTTGTGAAGCAGGGAACGGTGGAAGATTGGATCATCGAAAACCGATCGAACGAGCTGCACGCATTCCATATTCATCAGTTGCACTTCTTGCTGCTGAACTACCTTGGGAAACCCGTGGATGAGCCGTTTCTCCGCGACACCGTCAACGTTCCTTATTACAAGGACCAAATGCTGTCGTATCCGAGCGTGAAACTACGGATGGATTTTCGCGATCCGAACACGGTCGGAACGTTCGTCTATCATTGTCATCTCCTGGAACACGAGGATGGGGGAATGATGGGCTTGATTCGCGTGGAACCAGCCGATGGTGCTCGAGATTCTAAAACGAAAATCGTTTCGCCGTCATTCTAAATTCGTCGCCGTCATTTGAAATTCATGAAAGATACATTCGATCTGAAACTTTCGCAGCTATCATAGGCTGCGTTTGATTACAGAACGCAACACACAAGGAGAATGAATGTCCGCTAAAAATTTTGCATCCAGTGCCTTGTCGCGCCTGCGTATGGGGATGGCATCCGTTGCAATTTTCCAACTCGTGATCGCCGGTTCTTTAAGCGCTCAAACCGCCGACAACGATACCACCACGCCCATCAAACATGTCATTGTGATCATCGGCGAAAACCGAAGCTTTGACCACGTTTTTGCCACGTACCAGCCCACGCATGGGCAATCAGTCTGGAACCTGCTTTCCGAAGGAATCGTGAACGCCGACGGCACTCCCGGACCTAATTTCCGTTATGCTGAGCAGCATGATTCCGCCGACGAGGCGCCCGACACATTTCTGTTGAGCCCCGGCAAGATACCCTTCCCAAACAACGTTCTGCCGGCGCCGCTCACCGGCGGTCCCACTGACTCCTACGTTAAGGGCGATAGCCTGAGTCTTGCTCAGCAATCCGAAATCGGGTTAACTCCGGCTGCTTATCAAGCTTTGATTTCCGGAGGTTCGGGACTGACGTCCAAGACACCCGATACGCGAATTACAAATGTCAATGCGTTGCCGCCCGGACCGTTTCAGTTGACGAACGGTTCGACTTTTACTTACAACTCCTACGCCGCAAGTCCGGTCCATCGCTTCTACCAGATGTGGCAGCAAGAGGATTGCAACGCGCAGAATTCCTCCTACGAGAATCCTTCCGGTTGCGATCACGCATTCTTCCCCTGGGTAGAAGTTACCGTGGGCGCCGGCGGGGATGGTGCGGCGCCAGCGTCAAACTTCAGTACCGAATATTCGCCCAGCGCTAAGACCACCGGTGAAGGCTCCACGTCGATGGGATTCTACAATGTCCAAAATGGCGACGCCCCCTACTTCAAGAGCATGGCCGATAATTACGCGATGAGCGATAATTTCCATCAGTCCGTCATGGGCGGCACCGGCGCGAACCACATCATGCTGGGCCACGGCGATGCGATTTGGTTCAGCGACGGCAATGGGAACGCCATCACTCCACCGCACAATACGCTAGTAGACGCTGGAACGGCCAATGCCGGCACAGTGGATGAAGTCGAAAATCCGAATCCGGCCCCCGGCACTAACAACTGGTATACCGAAGATGGCTACGGAGCTGGTTCTTATGGTTCAGCCTCCTCCGGCGGAGGATCCTACACCAATTGCGCGGACACAACTCAACCGGGAGTCGCGCCGATTGTGAACTATCTCCAGTCTCTGCCCACTCCGATCAGTCCGAACTGCGAAGCGGGCCACTACTACTTGTTGAACAATTACAACCCCGGCTACTTCGGAAACGGCAACAACGCCTTCACGGATACCAACGCGAACAACACGGTATTCACCATTCCGCCATCGTCGGTGCCGAGCATTGGCGACAAACTCCTTGCCGCCAAAATTTCGTGGAAGTATTACGGCGATCAGTGGAATAACTATGTGCCGGACCCCTACCAGCTCAACTATGCGGCACAGGGTGCGAACAGCGATGAGTACTGCAACATTTGCAACCCGTTCCAGTACGACACGTCAATTATGGCCAACGCCATGGTTCGGGAAGCGCATATCCAGGACCTGGCCAATCTCTACAGCGATATCTCGAACGTAACACTGCCGGCGGTTTCCTTCACCAAGCCCAGCGGGCTAGTGGACGGCCATCCGTCATCCTCGAAACTGAATCTGTTTGAGGGCTACGTCCAGAAGATTGTAGATGCGGTTCAGGCGGTTCCCGTTCTTTGGAACGAGACGGCAATCATCGTCACCTTCGACGAGGGCGGCGGTTATTACGACTCCGGTTACGTTCAGCCGCTCGACTACTTCGGTGACGGAACGCGCATTCCGATGATGGTTGTGTCTCCCTATACCAGACCCGGACACATCTCGCACGACTATTCGGATCACGTCTCCATCCTCAAATTCATCGAAAGGAACTGGAACCTGGGCCCTGTGACTGGCCGCAGCCGGGACAACCTCCCCAACCCGACCGTCAGCGTGGCCAATCCGTACGTGCCAGACAATACGCCGGCCATCAGCGACCTTTTCGATCTGTTCGACTTCTCGCGATTCGATTTTCAAGGCGACGGTCGGAACGGATTCGTTCAGGCAGCTCGGTAAAGCTAAAGCAGCGTAATAGAAGTGCGGGCGCCGAAGCTGGATCAATCCGGTTTCGGCGCCCGGTTCATTGTGTGAATGGTTCGTTGTCTGTTTCCCTCGCCCGCAGCCGCGTCATGATTCTGTTCATGCGAGTGCGGTTCCCGCAAGCCATCGCCCACACCCTCGTGATAGCATCTGAATCTAGGCGAGGTGTGTGCGATGCGATATGCCAAGTTGCTTTTGCTGACGGCGATTCTGGCCACTGTTCCAAGCTTCGCCCAGATGGATCCTTCCGGCGAATGGGCGCCCCAGTTCCACGAGGATTTTCCGGAGCGCATTCCCGGGCCGGATATCGGCGACTATCTTGGATTGCCGATCAATAACGCGGCCCGCCTCCGCGGTGATAGCTGGGACGCGTCGCTCCTCACGTTGCCCGAGAATCAATGCCGCCCTCATCCGTCCGATTATGCCTGGCGCGGCCCCGCCAACCTGCGCATCTGGAAGGAAGTGGACCGGGACACCCAGAAGCTGATCGCCTATCACACCCACATTTCCTGGCAGGCGCCTGAGCGAACTATTTGGATGGACGGCCGTTCGCATCCGCCCGCCGACGCTGCCCATACCTGGCAGGGATTCTCGACAGGCAAATGGGACGGCGACGTTTTGACCATCACCACCACGCATCTCAAGGAAGGCTGGATTCGCCGCAATGGGATCCCGCGCAGCGAGAACGCCACCACTACCGAACATTTGTTCCGGCACGGCGATCATTTGACCGTGATGGTGATCATCAACGATCCGGACTACCTGACGGAGCCGTTCGTCCGCACGAGTGATTTTATTTACGACGCCCACCAGGAGATCGCTCCCTATCCTTGCGAATCGGTAATTGAAGTGCCGCGTCCTCGCGGAACTGTGCCGAACCATTTGCCGGGGAATAATGCGTTCCTCACCGAGTTCGCGACTCGCGAGAACCTGCCATTTGCGGCAACTCGTGGCGGCGCCGCAACCATGTATCCCGAGTACCGGCAGACGATGAAAGCAGCCCCTGCCAACATTGACGTAGCCGCGCTGATCGCATCAACCGACGCGGCGCCTCGGGCCGAAGAGAATGCTCCGCAAAATACGATTGTCAACGATGGCGAAATCCACACACAGCGTGTGCAGGGGAATGTCTACATGTTGAGCGGAGCGGGCGGCAACATTACGTTGCAGGTGGGCCCTGAAGGCGTGTTGGTGGTGGATACGGGCCTGCCCAATATGACCGACAAAGTGGTGGCAGCAATCCGGAAGATCTCCGATGGCCCCATCCGTTACGTGGTCAACACGCACGTGCATTCCGATCACACCGGAGGCAACGAGAAAATCGCGAGTCTCGGCAGCACCATCGCGGGCGGCAATGTCACGGGGGACATCGCGGACGCTGGCAAAGGCGCGACCGTGATCGCGCATCAGACCCTCCTTGACCGCATGAGCATGAAGGACGGCAACCAGGCGGCGTATCCTTCAGCCGCGTGGCCCACCGATACCTACGACGACGAAAAGGACTTGTACTTCGACGGCGAGGGAATTCAAGTGATTCATCAGCCCGCGGCCCATACCGATGGCGATAGCTTCGTCTTCTTCCGCCGGTCGGATGTTGTGAGCGCCGGCGACATCTTCGTCACTACCGGCTATCCGATCATCGATCTCGCACGTGGCGGCAGCCTGCAAGGGATCATCGATGCGCTAAACCGCTTGATCGCGATCACCATTCCAGCCGGCAAGCAGGAAGGCGGCACCATGGTAATACCGGGCCACGGCCGTCTCTGCGATCAGGCCGACGTAGTGTTCTATCAGGAGATGGTCACCATCCTTCGCGATCGCATCCGCGACATGATCAAGAAGGGCATGACGCTGGAGCAGGTGAAGGCCGCGCGGCCCACGCGCGATTACGATCCCGTATACGGCTCGACCAAGGGCTTCTGGACCACTGATATGTTCGTAGAAGCGGCTTACAAAAGCCTCAGCGCGAGGTAACTCGCGTCACTATCGCGTAACGGTTTCCAAGATTAACGGCGAAACATATTCGTGAGCCTGCTGCGTCCCACCATCGAAGGAGGTACGCAATGTCTGCTACCAGAAGCGAACAGGATCAACAGAACAAACAGCAGGATCCCCAAAAGCGGCAGGAGGGTCAGGATCAGCGGAAACACGAACAAGGTTCACACAATCCTGGCCAGGGTCAGCACCAGGAGGCCCGATCAGAATCAGCAACGGCCGGAGAAGCAGCACAAGCCCTAAAGATGTTCTGTTAGTCCGCCCTCCCGCCCGCCGTAAGGACGGGAGGGTTCAAGGACTTACTTCGCCTCGCAAGGCGAAGGGCTCCATTTCGAGCCGTCTTTCTCCATCTTAAAATTCGAGCTGGTGACGAAATCCTGGGTGAGATTCGCAGGATCGTGCACGATAGTGGTAACGATGAGCCAGGATTCGCCGTTCGGTTCATTGGTGCGGTCGTAGTATTCGGTGAGTTCCGTGTTGGCACTATATGGCACGCCGTTCTTGCGTAGGTATCCCGGCTTCATACCGGTGGTGACAACTTTCAATGAGCCGCCCGCCGGAGCAGGGCCGCCCCCGCGAGGCCCCGGCCTGAGGCCATCCCAATTTGCGACTGAATTTCCTTGCCAGCTCGCTGCATCACCGGCTGGCTTGCCCCCGAAGTGAAACATTCGCGTCTGGGTACCGGCGTCGGTCTCCACCTTTAAAGTATTGTCGTCCGCCCACGTGATGTGAACGCGTCCAGGCACCCGCATAATCGCGGCTGCGCCATAAGCCTTGCACTGCTCGCCCGCGGCGGTGTCTTTGTCCGGATCCCATTCTCCAGCCGCTTTGCGCCCGGCCTGATTCAACGGCACGCTCGCGTAATCGCCCTTCGCGGGAGTCACCATGCGCCAGCGCCAGTCCTCAGTCACGACTGATACCCAGTAGCCCGTCAAATCCTCAGGCGCGATCGTCTTCGCCGGTCGCGGCGGTCCGGGAGGGGGACCACCAAACTGCGCGTGCATGCTTGCGGGCGCGATCACGAGTATGGCGGCCGTGGCGCTTTGGATCAGAAATCTTCGAGTCATTGACGTAATCTCCAGTTTCATTTTGCAACGCATGCGCTGGGACTCCAGCCGGCCCCATCGGGAATCTTCTTGAAATCGGTGCTGGTGACGAACGGCTCGGTCAGGTACTTCGGATCTTCCACGATCGTGGTCACCGTAAACCAGGTATCGCCATCGCGCTCTTTGTGAAGATCGTAATATTCCTTGAGCACGGTGTTCTCGCTATACGGCGGGCCGTTCTTGCGCAGATAGCCCGCGCGCAATTGCGTGGTCACCACTTCAAGAGACTTGCCATGAGCGCCTTCCCGCGTCGCGCCCAATCCGAAGCCAGGGGCTCCCGAGCCGCGTACTGGCCGCTCCCAATTGGCGGCCGAATATCCCTGCCAGGTTCTCTCATTTCCTTGCGAGGCTTTTGCCTCGGTGCCCTGCGGCGGTTTCCCGATGAAGTGCAATAAACGCGTCTGCGTTCCGGCGTCCGTTTCGATCTTCAGTGTGTTCTCGTCGGCCCAGCTAATGTGCAAGCGTCCTGGCACGCGCATGATCGCGGGAGCGCCATACGACTTGCATTGTTCGCCGGCCGCGGTATCCTTTACCGGGTCCCATGCGTTGCCTATCTTCCGCGCTTCGGCGTTCAACGGAATGCTGGCGAAGTCGCCCTTGATGGGAGTCACCATGCGCCAGCGCCAATCTTCCGAAACGACCGATACCCAATAGCCCGTGAAATCTACAGGCGCCGCCGCCTGTGCAGATTTCGGAGCCTGTGGTCCGGGCGCCGCGCCGATGCCGGAAGGCGGTGGAACCCCTTGCGCAAACATACCCTGCTCGAGCAGTGACGCCGCTCCAATCGCTAGAACGGCCAGAAGTCCAGTGCGCGTCATCTACGTTTTCCCACTCAGACTTTTGTACACAGCTTCGATGAACATGTCGGTGGTCCAGACTCCGGTGGTGGCGCCATACTGCGTGTCATAGTCAAGCGTGGGTTTGGCCGCTTTCACTTGGTCCAGCGTCATGCCCTTCTTGATCATGTCCCGAAAACGATCGCGAATCACCGTCAGCATGTTGCGATACTCCACCACGTCGGCTTCATCGCACAGCCGTCCGTGGCCGGGAATCACCATGGTGCCGCCTTCCTGATACTTGGCGGGAACCGTGATATCGATAATCTTGTTCAGCGCGTCGATCTCCCCTTCCACGCTGCCGCCACGCGCGAGGTCGATGATGGGGTAGCCGCCAGGCCGAAAAATATCGCCCGTGCTTACCACATCGGATCGACGGAAAAACACGATGCTGTCGCCGTCGGTGTGCGCGGCGGGGAGGTGATAGACCACGATGGCTTCGCCATTGAAGAAGAAATCCTTGGTCGGGAGGAAGTACTCGTCATTGGGCCAGGCCTCTTCCGGGATTTTTGGTCCGTTGCCGGGCTGCGGACCGGTCATCCGGTTTAGGACGTTCGACTGCGCGATGATCCTGGGCGGCCCGATCGATTCGCCCGTCATGCCAAGCTTCGCTATCGCCGCAATTCCGCCTGTGTGATCGTTGTGGACATGGGTAATGACCACCCACCGCAGGGGTCCGCTCGACAGCTTGCGGATCTCGGCCATGGCCTTGGGCGCAAGAGGAGCGAAACCAGTATCCACCAGCATTACGCCGTCCTTGCCTACTTGCACGGTGATGTTGCCGCCATCGCCCATCAGCACATACACGGAACCCTGCACCGGCGCCGTGGTGAGTTGGACATTATCGGGATTCACTTGCGCGGGCTGCGCGAAAGAGAGGGCTGCCCCGACCACCAGCAGAGCTGCGGCTGTTACCGAGCCGCGACCGTGAGGGAGCCGGTGCTTGTTCGTCGTCATTTCGAGGTCACGTTGCAATCGAACAGGCTCGTGCACTTGCAGTAACGCGAGCATTTTTCAGGCGGATGGTATTCGTTGGCGATCTTCTTCTGAAACTCGGGATACATGGTCTCTGCGCCACCGCGTGTCGCTTCAAACGGCAGGCCATACCAATCGGCGAATTCGTGCAGGTACGGATTCTGTCCCGGCAAGTGGCTGGGAACAGTGCCTTCCGGCCTAGGCACTTCCGGCGCATACTCGCATCCAAAAATTCCGATGTTCTGGCCCGGATCCAGAAACCAATTGTCGCTGCGCACCAGCGGCTCGGTTAAATACACGGGATCTTCAATTACGGTGACCACCGTCAAGTAATCGCCATGCCGCGTCCAATGTTCCGTCAAGATCGCTTTGTCGCTGCGCGGAATGCCATTGCGCCGCATGTAATTGGTCTTGAAATGCGTGGTGGTGATGGTCAGCATGTTGCCATCCCAGACGCCGGTGGAAAAGCCCTGCCAAGTGTGCGGCGCGTAGTCGGGCGGATGCGCGCGGCCGTCCATCCAAATGGTTCGCTCGCTATCCCAGGCTAGAAGATGAGTATGGAACGCAACCAGCTTCTCGGAGGGCTGGTCGATTTCACGCCAAACCCGCAGGTTGCCGAGGCCGCGCATGGAATAATCGCCGCCATGCGGACGGCATTGATACTCGGGAACTACGGAAATGCGGTCGGCATCGTAAGTATCGCCCGCCATGCGCGCCGCCGCGTTGATCGGCAATTCCGTGTAATCGCCCAACTCCGGACCTGGCAGCCGTTCCGGGCCGTCTTCGTGATACAGAGGAGCCCACTCGCCCGTAAAGTCGACCTGCGCGAACGCCGGTAGAGCTACTAGCGCGGCGAGCGCAAGCCCCGCGGCCCTACATCGAGGTAGGTGATGCATCATGTCTCCCAACCGGCCTGCCCGCGACCGGGCGAAACCCACCCGAGCCGCGCGCGTGAGCAAGCGGTGGTTACTGAACCACGCCCTTCCAGCTGAATTCGGTGGCGTCGGCGGTCGCAGGCCGCGTGATGCTTTGCATGCGAACGCGATGGTCATCCGGGTTACGTCCCGGGTTGCCCTTGATGATCACGTGATCGCCCGGCTTCAGCGATTCACGGGTAACGCCGTCGCGGCTCAATTGGCCGCCGGCGCCCCATTCCACCGCCCAAGTCTGCATCTCGCCTTTTTCATCTGGAGCTTCCACGTGCACAAACGAGTGGGGATTCCGATACAGGAACTGTACCAGCTTACCTTCAATCGTGACCGTCTTATCCTCGAAGTAGGTGGCCGCAAACGAGTGGTGCGCATACACTTTCACCTCGGTGCTCAACACAGAGGCCGCGGCGACAACCAAGAACAACAGTGTTCGTTTCATCTATGTTTCCTTCCCGCCTGAAATCTATCCTTCAAAAAACTAAACTACATAATATAACGTCCCGACGCGTTCTGCATACAGGGTTCACTTCTTGCTCAAACTCTTGTATACAGCCTCTACAAACGAATCGGTTGTGCCGAAGCCCTTGTCCGCGCCGTAACGGGCATCATAATCCATGGTGGGCCGAGCGGCCTTCACTTGGTCAATCGTCATACCCTTCTTGATCATGGCCTGAATCCGGTCCCGGATGATGGTCACCATGTCGCGATACTCGATCAGTTCCCAACGGTCGCACAAGCGGCCGTGACCCGGAATAATGTAGGTTCCGCCCTCTTCGTCGTGCTTCGCGATGGCCAGATCCAGCAGATTGTTCAGCGCATCCAGCTCGCCCTGAATACTGCCGCCCCTATCCAGATCGATAAAGGGATATCCGGTTGTCACGAAGATGTCACCCGTGCTGATGACGTCCGAGCGACGGAAGTAAACGATGCTGTCGCCATCGGTATGAGCGGCCTTTTCGTGCACGATATCCACCGATTCGTCGTTGAACCATTGCGTCTTGCGATCGCCCAGGAAAGTGTCGGTGGGCCACGAATCGGCTGGCGCGGCCTTTTGGTTCGCGCTAGAGGCGCTCATGCGATCCTGCACGGCTTGCTGTGCAATAATCGCGGCTCCTTTCGAGGCATCGGAGATGTCGCCGGTGACGTTTGCGCCGGTGATGGTCACGCCCGCGGCTCGCAGCTTCGCGTTCCCGCCGGTGTGGTCCGGATGCACGTGGGTGTTGATGATGTACTGCAGAGGCTTGTCCGGCGACAGCTTGTGGATGGCCTCGATCACTTTGTCGGCACTCGCCGCAAGGCCGGTGTCCACGATGAGCACGCCCATCTCGCCTACTTGAACCGTGATGTTGCCACCCGCTCCCACCAACATGTAGATATTGCCCTGCACCGGAAGAATGTGAACTTCGCCGTCGGTGGGACTGGGATTCTGCGCCATGTTTTTCTGAGGCATCGGCACGATCTCATCGCGCGCGAAGGGATCGGAGGGAGTGGGCGGTGGATTCTTGATGACCTTCTCGAATTCGGGATACATCGTTTCTGGTCCGCCCAGCGCCGCAATCAGCGGCAGGTGGTACATGTTGGCGTACTCGGTGATGAACGGATTCTGGCCAGGCAGATAGTTGGGCACCGCGCCTCTTGGCCGCCCTTCCACTTCTTCCACTTCCTCGCAAGGGTACAGCCAGTTTCCTGCGGCGCTCCTGTTAAACGTGAAGTCCTCCGACTTGACCAACGGCTCGGTAAGATACACGGGATCGGTCACGATACTGACGTGCGTCAGGCGATCGTCGTGCCGGATGAAGTGTTCTACCAGCGTAGCTTGATCGCTCTCCGGAAGACCGTCGCGCCTCACCCAGCCTTGCTTGATGTGCGTGGTGTAGACCGTCAGAATATTGCCTTCCCACTTTCCCGTGGAGAAACCCATCCAGGTGTGCGCAGCCCACGCCGGCGGATGCGGTCGGCCATCCATCCAGATAGTGCGGTTCTGCTCGTAGGTGCTGATGTAGTTCCTGATAGCGATGATCTTTTGCGATTGCGGATCGCGTTCAGTCCAGAAGCGCATCTGCATCGGGCCGCGATAGATGTATGGCGACACGTGCACCTGGCATTGATGCTCCGGCATTGTCAGACGGGAAGCGTTCCAGCTCTCGCCCCACAGCCTGGAGCCCTCGGTGATCGGAAGGCCGGAATAATTCACCAGCTCCGGACCTGGAATACGCTCCAGAAAGTCCTCATGCAGCAAAGGGTTCCAGGTTCCCGACAAATCCAGACCCACATCCGGCACGAACTCGCCCACAACGGCTTGGCCGAACACCGGGGGGCTCGCGAGGAACGCGCAGCTCATCAGGGCCGCGCCGAGCAGCAACGAAGTAGTCTTGTTTCGGCGAAGATCGCCCATTTCACTCTCCTAAGAACAGAAACCAAACCTGAATTAGTGTGCGTAACAGAGTTGGCGTTTCTGAAGACCTTCAAGTTACGTGATAGATACCATCCATTCTAATGCAAGCTGAACAGCAGCTTGATATGCTACGGGCCTGGGGGTTTCGATGCGAGCAGTGGTTTCGGTCCTGATGGTGACGAGCTTCGCGGCAGTCTTGGGTGCTCAGACTGGCGCGCTTCCCAAGGATATTGATAGCGAGTCGTACTCTCGTCTTCCCGTTGTGAAACGCGCCGACTTGGATCCGGATGGCCAGCGCATTTACGACATGTTGGCCGGTGGCGCGGGTAAGACGGTGGGTGCGACCGGCCCCGCGGCAATCTCGCTCTACAGTCCCAAAGTCGCCGAAGCCATCCAGATGCTGAACCAGTATCTGCGCTTCCATGGACTCTTGAAGTCTCGGGATTTTGAGGTCGCCATTTTGGTGGTGGCGCGCGAATACGACCAGCAGTATGAGTGGAGTGGGCACGAGATGGGCGCCCGCGCAGCCAAAGTGCCCGACTCTGTGATTGATGCCATCAAGCACAACAAAGAAGCCGCCGGCTTTTCGGATCAGGACACGCTGCTCATTACCTTCACCCGTCAACTGCTGCACCAGCACAAACTCGATTCCGATTTATACGCCAAAGCCGTCGCGGTCTTTGGCAAGCAAGGCACACTGGAGCTTGCCACCATCATCGGCGACTACGCGATGGCGGCCATGATGTTGAACGCCACCGACCAACACTTGCCGCCAGGCCGCGAGCAACTGTTGCCGCCGAAATAGCTTTGTGGTCCACGCACTCTTGCGTGCCGCGTTCACAGTCGAGTGAACGCTAGGCCGATCGTCGACAACGGTTCCGGCGGTGTCCGCTAACATGGTTTAAGACTGTGAACGACGATGCGACGCTCCGGCCACGCTGATCTTCCTCTTCATGGCGGGCGCGTGCCCACCTGGCTGGCCGATCGCATGACCCGGCTTGGAACCGCCATCGCTGAAAGCGTGCTTCTGCACTACGGCCACTCCGAGTTGCTCTCGCGCCTGAGCGATCCCTTCTGGTTCCAGGCTCTCGGTTCGGTCATGGGCATGGATTGGCATTCGTCCGGTATCACTACCTCAGTCGTTGGCGCGTTGAAGCGCGGGCTCAATCCGCGAGCGCAGGAGCTCGGCATCTACATTTGCGGCGGGCGCGGTAAACACTCGCGCAAGACTCCCGACGAGTTGCGAAACGTGGCCGAGAAAACCGGGTTGGACGCCGAAGCGCTAGTACGAACCAGCCGATTGACCGCCAGAATCGACAACAACGCCATCGCCGATGGATTCCAAATCTATTTGCACGCTTTCGTCCTCACTGCCCGCGGTGACTGGGCCGTCATCCAGCAAGGCTTGAACGACCAAGCCGGGTTAGCGCGACGTTACCACTGGCATTCGGCAACCGTGCGCGATTTCACTTGCGAGCCGCACGCCGCCATCGCAGGCGAGCACCAGGGCGAGATCATGAACCTGGTGGACGCCGCCGCGCAGCCCGCGCAAACAGCTTTACTCGAGATCAGCCATCAGGCACCCGAGGTCACAGTTCGAGACTTGCGCCTTGCGATGCCCGCGCGGCATGAGGTTCGAGCCGAAGACGTGGATCTGAAACGGCTGGGAGCGGTGCTGGCGGTTGCCTACGAACGCGACCTGCGCGATTTCGCGTCGCTCTTGCTGCTGGAAAAGCTGGGTCCGCGAACGTTGCAATCTCTGGCGCTGATTGCCGAAGTGGTACACGGGACGCCTGTCAGATTTTCGGACCCGGCGCGCTTCTCGTTCGCGCACGGCGGCAAGGACGGCCATCCATTTCCAGTGCCGCTCAAGACTTACGACGCTTCGATTTCCGTGTTGCGCACGGCTCTCGATTCCGCTAAAGCTGGCGACCGGGACAAGCTGGATGGCATGCGCCGCCTCGATCAATTCGTCCATGCAGTAGAAGAGCGCTGCCGGCCTGAGCCCGATTTTAACGCCGTCGTCCGTCATGAACATTTCATCTCGCGCGAACTCGGTGGGCGAACCGTGTTCGACGACCGACGCCCGCGGCCTGTTGCATCGCATTCGAAGCAACTCAATCTGTTCTGAACGCCGAAACTTATCGTTGCATTGCGAGTCCAACCCCAGGGAGTCAATACCTGTATGGAACTATTACGAGAACTGTTAACCGAAGAACTGAAGGATCTGCTGCACGCCGAGAACCAGTTGGTGAAAGCGTTGCCGAAGATGGCGAAAGCCGCCAAGGATCCGGATCTACAGACGGCTTTTGAAGACCACCTGGAGCAAACCAAAGGACACGTCGAGCGCCTGAAGGAAGTCTTCGAGTTGCTGGGCGAAAAACCGAAGGCGAAGCCCTGCAAAGGCATGGCCGGGCTAGTCGAGGAAGGCCAGGAAGTCATCACCGATGGCAAGGAGATGGAAGAAGCTCCGGCCGATCTGGCGCTCATTGGCGCAGCGCAGCGTGTGGAGCATTACGAAATTGCCGCGTACGGAACCGCGCGAGCCATCGCAGAGCAGATGGAGCGCCGGGACATCGTGAAGCTGCTTTCTCAAACGCTGACGGAGGAAGAGAAGGCTGATCAACTGCTAACGAAGCTCGCGCAGCCGTTGCTCGAAGAGGCTGGGCAGGCAACTGAAGAGGAACTGCAGGAAGAAGGGGCGTAAGGCAGGCCGAACATTGTAGCGCCGCGGACTACCCGCGGCGTGCCCCCACATATCCTTCAACATATCAGCTCGGTTTGTTATATGCTCCGAATGAAAGCTGATATGAACGTCACCCTCTCGCTCACCTTGTTGCTCACTACCGCCTTAGGTCCCGTCTGGGGCCAAGACATCCTGTCGGGCGAGTGGAGCCCGCTCCATCACGAGGACTATAACGAGCGTATTCCCGGTCCCGATCTTGGCGATTTCGCGGGCCTTCCCATTAATGATTCCGCGCGCCTCTTCGCTGAGAGCTGGAACGCCTCGCGCCTTACGCTGCAGGAACATCAATGCCGCGTGCACGTGTCGCCCTACATCTATCACGGCCCATTGCATCTCAGGATCTGGGAAGAGAAAGATCCCAACACCCAGGAAGTGATCGCGATTAAGAACTACATCAGCACTTACGAACAGACGCGCACCATCTGGATGGACGGTCGGCCGCATCCGCCCGATTACGCCGCGCACACGTTCATGGGATTTTCCACCGGCAAGTGGGAAGGCAACATCCTCACGGTCTACACCACGCACATCAAGCAAGGCTGGGCTCGCCGCAATGGGCTCCCAGAGAGTGACCAAGCCACCATGACCGAGCATTTTCTGCGGCACGGAAACATCATGACGCATATGACCGTCCTCAACGATCCGGTCTATCTAACCGAGCCCCTGATTCGGACCGACGATTTTCTTCTGGACGAGAAGGAGCTAGGCAACTGGTTGTGGCCTTGCGAATATGTAGAGGAAATTTTAAATCGTCCCAGAGGTGACGTTCCCAACTACCTTCCGGGCGAGAATCCATTCATTTACGAGTACGCGGATAATCACCACTTGCCGCACGCAGCGGTCATGGGCGGAGCTTCCACCATGTATCCGGAGTATAGAAAGGTGCTCGGTACAGCCAAGATTGAGTCTGCGTCCGGTGTGGAAACAGGGCCAGCGACCAGCCCTCGCGACTCTGAGCTTCACATTCTTCCAGTGCAGGGAAACGTCTACATGCTTGTCGGCGCTGGCGGAAACATTACCGTGCAAGTGGGCAGCATGGGCGTGTTGCTCGTGGATACAGGCCTCGCGCAGCAATCCGCTAAGGTGCTCGCCGCGGTGCGCACGCTCTCCGACAAGCCGATCCACTACATCATCAACACACACGTGCATCCCGATCACGTTGGCGGAAACGAGAACCTGGTTAAAACCAGCGGCGGCTCGGCTCGCGAAGTTGAACTGATCAACACGCCCGGTGAAACGGCGGCCCACAGCGTCCAAATCATCGCGCATCAAAATGTTTTTGACAGGATGAGCGTGCCGCCCGCCGGCCAGAAGCCATATCCGGAGAGCGCCTGGCCCACCGACACGTACTTGGGCGTCGAAAAGGAAGTGTTTTTCAACGGCGAGGCGATCCAGATGTTCCACCCGCTCGCCGCTCACACCGATGGCGACACCATCGCATTCTTTCGCCGTTCCGACGTAATCAGCGCCGGCGACATCTTCGTGACTGACGGCTATCCGGTGATCGATCTGAAGAATGGCGGCAGCCTGCAAGGCGAGATCAACGGGCTGAATCAAATCCTCGATCTCGCGATCCCCGCGCATCACGAGGAAGGCGGAACTTACATCATTCCCGGCCATGGCCGCCTGTGCGACGAGTTCGATGTGCTGGAGTACCGCGACATGGTGACTATCGTTCGCGACCGCATTCAAGCCATGATCAAGAAGGGGATGACTCTCGATCAAGTGCAGGCCGCCCACCCCACGCTCGACTACGATCCGCGCTATAACAAACCCGGCGGATTTTGGACGGCCGGCATGTTCGTGGAAGCCGCATACAAGAGCTTGACGCAGACTAAGTAATGGAACCGCTCACAGGAAGAGTCGCTCTTGTCACGGGCGGAGGGCGGGGAATTGGCCGCGCGATATCGCTGGCATTGGCCCGCGCTGGTGCCGACGTTGCCGTAAATTATCGCGAGCGTCGCGATGACGCCGATTCCGCCGTGCGCGAGATCCAAAGCATGGGTCGCCGCGCCGCCGCCATCCAGGCCAACGTATCGAGCGGCGCTGAAGTCACTGAACTGATGCGCGCCACAGAATCGAAACTCGGGCCGGTCGAAATCCTGGTGAACAACGCCGGCAAAATTCTGATTCAGTCCATCGAGCAGATGCGCGAAGAGGATTGGAACGAGATGATCGCGGTCAACCTGACCTCGTGTTTTCTCGTCACCCAGGCCGTACTACCGGGCATGCGGGCACGCCATTGGGGCCGTATCATCAATATCTCGTCTGTCGCGGCCCAAGCCGGCAGCATCGTAGGCGTTCACTACGCTGCGTCGAAAGCCGGCATGATCGGGCTCACGCGCAGCTACGCGCGAGTGCTGGCGAAGGAAGGCATCACCGTCAACGCCATCACACCCGCTTTGGTTGCAACGGAGATGGTACTTTCGAATCCCGTCGCCAAGCCCGACATGATTCCGGTCGGACGCTTCGGCGATATCGAAGAGGTCGCCGATGTCGCGTTGATGCTGGCGCGCAATGCCTACATCACCGGCCAAACCATCAACGTCAACGGCGGCTACTACATGAGTTAAATTACTTTCGTCGCGCCGCCATCCATGTCGATGAGAGCGCCCTGCAGGAAGCGTCCCTCGGGGCTTACGACGAACGCCACCAACGCCGCGATGTCTTCTGGTTCGCCAATCCTCGTGGTCTTTGCACTTTCGACGATCTTTCGTTCGGCTGCTGCCACGTCAATACCTTGCTCTGCCGCTGTCTCCTGGAGCATGCCCTGAAAGCGGGCCGTTCGAATATTCCCCGGATTGACCGCGTTCACCTGCACGCCGTCGCGAATTCCGATGTCGGCCATCGCCTTGGTGAATGAGAGTAGCGCCGCATTCACCGACCCGCCAATGGTAAATTGCGGCCCCGGCATCCTGCCGCCCACACCCGATATGTTCAACACCGAACCGGCATGCTTCCGCAAATGCGGCCATGCCTCACGCGTCAGCCGCATGGCACCGAAAAACTTCAGTGCGAAACCGTCGGCCCAATCTTCGTCGGTGAGTTGCAGGAACTCGCCGCGCTTGGTCGCACCCGCGTTATTCAGAATGATGTCGATGCGTCCGTAAGTCGCGATCGTAAAATCAACCACTTGCTTGGCCGCATCCATCTCGCGCAGATCCACGCCCAGCGCCGACGCTCGCCCGCTGTCGCGCTCAATGTCTTTCGCCACATGATCCAGTAGGTTACCGTCGCGGGCGCACAACACCACTCGAGCGCCCTCAGCTGCCAGCCGAACGGCAATTGCTTTTCCGATGCCGCGGCTCGCGCCAGTCACAATCGCGGTTTTGCCCTTGAGTCTGGTTTCCATAGATTTTCCATTATGCTTGTTCGAGAGAGCGCGATGTTTGCTCAATCAACGACAGCTCAGTCTACGCCGTCCCAATCTCGCCGCTCGAAGTTCATGCCGGTGGTCCGCGTGGCCGCGGGCAACGCGCTCGAGATGTACGACTTTCAGATCTTCGGCTACTATGCCGCCGCTATCGCCGTAACATTCTTCCCCAGCGGCAATGAATTTGCGTCGCTGATGTTTTCGCTCTCCACGTTCGGCGCAGGTTTCCTGATGCGGCCGCTGGGAGCCATTATTCTAGGCGCGTACATTGATCGTCGCGGACGCCGCTCTGGTCTGCTGCTCACGCTGGCGCTCATGGGATTCGGTACTCTCGCGATCGCCTGCCTGCCCGGTTACGCCATTCTCGGATTGGCCGCGCCGCTGCTGGTCTTGATCGGCCGCCTGGTGCAAGGGTTTTCGGCGGGCGTCGAACTCGGTGGTGTCTCGGTCTACCTTTCGGAAATCGCGCCGCCCAACCGCAAGGGTTTCTACGTGAGCTGGCAATCCGCGAGCCAGCAAGTCGCGGTGATGTTCGCGGCGCTGATCGGCATCGCCCTCACGTCGACGCTATCCGCGAATCAGATGTCACGCTTTGGATGGCGGATCGCATTGCTGGCCGGCTGCTCGCTGCTCCCGTTGCTGCTCTTCCTCCGCCGATCGCTCGAAGAAACCGGCGAGTTTCTCGCGCGGCCCCGTCGCTCCACAACATCCGAAATCGCCAAAACATTAGCGGCGAACTGGCGTCTGGTGCTGCTTGGAACCATGCTGTCCACCATGACCACGGTCTGCTTTTACATGGTGACAGCGTACACTCCCACGTTCGGCGCCTCCGTGCTGCATCTCGCGGCCACCGGCAACTTGATCGTCACGCTCTGTGTCGGCGCTTGCAACTTTCTCGTGCTGCCGCTGTCGGGCGCCCTCTCCGATCGCATCGGCCGCCGGCCCATTCTTTACACGTGCACCATCGTCGCGCTGGTCACCGCGTATCCAGCGCTGGTATGGCTGGTGAGCGCACCTTCGTTCGTGCGTCTGCTCATTGTCGAACTATGGCTGTCCGTTCTTTATGCCGGCTACAACGGTGCGATGGCCGTATACCTCACCGAGATCATGCCCATTGAGGTGCGGACCTCGGGCTTCTCTCTCGCCTATAGCCTGGCCACGGCGATCTTCGGCGGATTCACGCCCGCCATTTGCACGTACCTGATCCATGTCACCGGCAATCGCGCCGTGCCTGGCGTCTGGCTATCGTTCGCGGCCATCTGCGGATTGTCGGCGGCGCTCGCGCTTTCGTCGAAACGCTTCCAGACAGTGGCGGCGGCTAGTTGATATCCTTCAGCTTGGAGGTGACCTCGTGGTCCCACTTAGCAGGCTCGGAGTTGTTGCGGTATTGTTAACCGCCGCGCCCCTGATGGCGCAGCAAAGTCCTCCGGCCCAAACGTCCGTCACCATCGCCGGCAAGTCGATCCGGATCGACTACTCCGCGCCCTCCATGCGTGGCCGCAAAATCTTTGGCGGTCTGGAGCCATACGGCCGCGTGTGGCGAGCCGGCGCAAATTCAGCCACTGCCCTGCACACCGATGCGAATCTTGATATCGGTGGCCTCTCCGTTCCCAAAGGCGATTACACTCTATTTGTCTATTTGGATCCCAAACAATGGCAGCTCGTCGTGAGCAAGCAAACCGGTGAATGGGGACTGGACTACGACAAAGGCCGCGACCTCGGCCGCGTCAAGATGGATATGAGCAAGCCGCCCAAGCCAATTGAGACGTACAAGATGACGTTGTCGAGCCTTGGCGCGAACAAAGGCAAGCTGCAACTTGCTTGGGAAAATACAATCGCCGAAGTCGGCATCACAGTGAAGTGACTGCTATCGTCGCGGGCAAAGCCGCCGGAGCAGGCGGATCTGGCCGGCATGATAAAGATCGTGCGCGGCAGCGCCTCGGATCATATGCGATTGAGCTCTGGATGGCGCAGAGATTGTTGCAATAACCTCGCGTAACTTTCGATGTTCGGCCACCAGAATATTGACGTCCGTCTTCCATGCCGCCTCGCTGGCGGCTCCAGGCCCATCCATGGGGCGCGGGAAGAAGTTGCTTCCCGGCAGCACGAACGATCCTCGTTTTTCGCGGGTAAGCCGGCGCCTCACAACATATTTCCAATACGCCGCGTGGAGCGTCAACTCCCAAATGTTGTGGCGCTCGGGACCGGGACGCCATGCGGCCTGCCGAGCCGTTACACCGCGAATGGAACCGCGCAAATTCGGCCCGTGCCACGACTTCTTGTCGAACGCTTCGTCTAAAAGGTCGAGAAGCACGCCCTGCCCTCCAGAGTGCAGTGTACGCCATCCTCAGCGGCGTCTTGGCTTCGCCGGCGAATTGACACGAAGCCAGCGGATGGCTAAACATAGTACCCATGAAAGTTCAATTGACATTCGCAGCTCTGTTTGCCGCCATGCTTGTCTCCGCGCCAGTGTACTCGCAGGAGCCCGTGGTCGGCGCATCCGATCCCGACGCTTTGTTCCACAGCAAGGACAAGAAGCTCGACCGCAACAAACAGGCCGCGTATCACATCGAAAAAGATTTGCTGGAAGCCAATCACTGGGACGAAGCCGACAAGTGGCTCACTCCGGAATATCTGCAGCATAATCCCAACGTGAAGTCGGGACGCGATGGAGTGGTGAAGTTCTTCGGATCGATAACAAAGCCGACGCCGGTTCCGGAACACCTGACCAAGGTCAAGGTAGCCTTCGTCAACGCCGAAGGGGACTACGTAACGGTAGCCACCGTTCGCCAGTTGAAGGATCCCAAAACCAACGAGCCGTACACCACTACTTGGTTCGACACCTGGCGATTCGTCGACGGCAAGGCCGCCGAGCACTGGGATTGCGCCGAGAAGGGCGGACGGTAGTCGGCTCGAATCAGGCGCTTGTTCCAGTCCCAGTTCCGCGTGAGGCGTACTCCAGCAGCAGCGACGTTAGCTCATTCGGGAGGTCGAGCATCACGTCATGCCCACACGTGATCGTGCGTGTTTTCCAGCCCTTCGCCTTCGCACGCTCGTGACAGAACGGGAACGGCGAGCCCTCGCGGAAGCCCGTCGCAAGGATGTGGGTGACATCCTGGATGCGGCTCAGCCCACCGGTTAGCCGGATGCGCTCTTCGGAAGTCGCAAGCGGTTGAGGAGTGCATTGCGAGTTCACCCATGCGGAGTCGCGCGGGTTCACCTTGAAGACTTCGGCCGGAATCGGCGTGACCTTCCAACCATCTCCAGCCTGCGCCTGTTCACGCATATTGTGGACTTGTTCTGGTGGGACGAGGTCGCACAGGCATTCACCGTCTTCGAGCACAAAGGCGTCCAGGTAGATGAGCGCGCGGATCCGGTCCGGAATTTGATCGGCGGCGCCGCTGATGACGCAACCACCGTAAGAGTGGCCGCACAGGATCACATCCGAGAGTTCCTCCCAGTGAATCAAGTTGCGGACGTCGGCGATGTGCGTGGAGAGGTTCACACTGGCCGACCCGAGGTGCGAGCGCTCGCCGACGCCGGTTAGCGTAGGCGTGAACACTTCGTGGCCAGCCGCCTGAAGCGCCTTGCGCACCCGCTTCCAGCACCAGCTCCCATGCCAAGCGCCGTGTACAAGGACGTAAGTCGCCATGGGCAGGAGTCTATCAGACGCTGGGCGGACATTGCCAAGGTCATTCCCCCCACGCCGAGCTATTTGTTCAGGAACGTTCCTTGTTCGAGTTCGGTGAATGCCTCGCGAAGCTGCTCTTGCGTGTTCATCACAATGGGGCCGTACCAAGCTACGGGCTCTTCCAGGGGCTTTCCGGAAACGAGCAGGAATCGGATGCCTTCCTCGCCTGCCTGGACCGTGAGCTCATCGCCTTGGTCGAATAGCACCAGCGAGCGGTTGTCAGCGTCAGGAGGAGGCGCGGTATCGGCCCATCCCACTGACTCCGTCGGCACTGCCAGAGGACCGGAGGCATTCGAAAACTTTCCGTCGCCCGCAAAAACATACGCGAAGGCGTGCCGCGTGGTCTCGATCGGAAAAACTTTGCGCTTGCCGGGCGGCACGGAAACATCCAGATACATCGGGTCGGCGGCGATACCGTCCACGGGGCCTCTCTGGCCCCAAAAACTGCCGCACACGATACGCACCCCGGTGCCGTCGTCATCCGTGACGAGAGGGATTTCGGGAGCTTTTATTTCCTGGTATCGCGGTTCCGTCATTTTCAGCGATGAAGGAAGATTGGCCCACAACTGAAAGCCGTGCATGCGGCCGGACTGATCGCCCTTGGGCATTTCCTGATGGATGATGCCTCGGCCGGCGGTCATCCATTGGACGTCGCCCGCCGCAATGGCTCCGCGGTTGCCCATGCTGTCGCCGTGTTCGACCGTTCCCGCGAGGACATACGTGATGGTCTCGATCCCTCGGTGAGGATGCCAGGGAAAGCCGGCGAGGTAATCGTCGGGAACGTCGTTACGAAAGTCGTCGAGCAGCAGAAACGGATCGAAATCGGATGTGTTGCCAAAACCAAACGCCCGCCGGAGGTGAACGCCCGCGCCTTCCAGCGTAGGTTTGGATTTGATGACCTTCTTGACGGGTCGAATGGACACGGAGGCCTCCTGATCTTAGACGGCGGTTTTCTGCGAGGTGCTATTGGAAGCGCAGAAACGATCGAAGGCCTGGGTTAGGAGTTGCGCGATCTCGAAAGGTTCGCGGCGTTCGATCTCGCTGCGATGCAGCATGTACACGGGCTTGCCGTCCTGGAACAAAGCCATGGATGGTGAGGACGGGGGATATTCAGACAGGATATTGCGCAGGTGCGCGACCGCCACTTCATCGCCGCCCGCGAATACGGAAGCTACCTTTGTGGGTCGCGCCGGATGCTTCAGCGCCATGCCAACGGCCGGACGCGCGCGGCCCGCGGCACAGCCGCAAACGGAATTGACGATCATCAGAACGGACCCGCTGCCGGGGGCCAAAAGCCGGTCCACGTCGGCGGGAGTGCGAGCCTCCTCAACACCGTGACGGGTGAGATCGGCGCGCATGGGAGCGATGAGAACTTCGGAATAGGGCACGATTCGATTTTAGCAGGGGCGTCAAGCTCTGCCGTACTGGCGCTACAATTCACCCTATGAACCGAATGCCGTCCATCCTGTGCCTGGTTATGTTCTTCGCCGGCTTGTTGTTCCCGCAGCAACCGGAAACGCGCTTGAATCCTACGGTGAAGCAGATTGTCGACGCCGTCTCGGAGGAGCGGATCGCAGCCACGCTCAAGAAGCTGGAAGGCTTCGGGACGCGCTATATTCTGTCGGCGCAGGACGATCCCGCGCATGGAATCGGCGCGGCCAAGCACTGGATTCACGATGAGTTTCAGAGCTACAGCCCGCGGCTGCAGGTCAGCTATCAAGACTTCAGCATTAAGAAAGGCGGACGGCGAGGCCAGGTGATACGGGACGTGGATTTGTCGAATATCGTCGCGGTGCTGCCGGGTGGGGCAGAGAAGGATCACTATGTTTTGATAACCGGACATTACGATTCGCTGGTGCAGGTGCGAAAGGCCTACACCGGCGACGAACAGACCATTGCAGAAATGGTCCGACAGGGGATCGATGAAAGCGAAGCGCGCCGCTATCTGAAGATCCTGCCGTCGGAGCGCGGGCAGGGTCCGCTGGATTTCGAGGCAACCGCCGCGCAAACAATTGCGCCTGGTGTAACGGACGACGGCAGCGGAACGGCCGCGGTAATGGAGTTGGCGCGCGTGATGAGCGGATATCAGTTCGACAAGACCATCGTGTTTATTGCGTTCGCGGCTGAGGAAGTGGGATTGAGCGGAAGCCAGGTCTATGCTGCGCAAGCCAAGAAAGACGGTATGCAGATTGAAGCCGTGCTGAACAACGACATTATCGGAAGCGATGTGTCCGGCAACGGCCGATCGTCGACGAATGTGCTGCGAGTGTTCTCCTCCGGTCCCGACGATTCGTCCACGCGCGAACTGGCGCGCTACACCAAGCTGATCGCCGAACGCTATGTGCCCTCCATGCAGATTGAGATGGTGTTCCGCGGCGATCGTTTTCAGCGTGGTGGCGATCACCGTCCGTTTGTGGAGGCGGGTTTCGCTGCGGTGCGGCTGACCAGCGCCAGCGAAAAGTTCGAGAATCAACACACTGTTACGGATACGTTTGCGAATACATCGGTCCCCTACGCGACGCGAGCGGCTCGCATCAACGCTGCAGTGTTGGCAAGCGTGGCTCTGGCGCCTGCTCCTCCAGTGTTGAATTGGACATGGGCTTCGGGGCCGAACAAAGGCGGTCACGCACCTTTGCTCACGCGCGGGAAGTCGGAGTACGACGCGGTGCTTCACTGGTACCCAAATACCGAACCGGACCTGGCTGGCTACGCAGTGCTGGTGCGATCGACCACGTCGCCAGTTTGGGAGCGCGAGATCTGGGTGGGCAACGTGACCAGTTACACGATGCCCGATGTTTCCATTGACGACGTGGTGATCGGCGTGAAGGCTGTGGACAAGGATGGCAACCCGAGCGTCGTGTCGTGCTATGCCGAGCCGGTATTGCCCGGGACGCTCACGCCAGCCGAGAAGAAGTAGCCGCTGGTGGCAGGTTAGGCGCCGGGGCGGTTGATCAGGAACGTCGTCGTGGATTCGAAGAACGATTGCAGGATGCGGCGGGGCTCTTCAGGAAGCGCTGCTTCTTCGAGCGCGCGGGACATCAATTGCAGCCACCGATCGCGCGCCACCTGTCCGATGGCGAACGGCGCATGGCGGATGCGAAGCCGAGGATGGCCGCGCTGTTCGATGTAAGTCTGAGGGCCGCCAAAACGGAAAATCAGGAAATCGCGCAATCGATGCTGCGCGGCTTCGAGATCGTGTGCGGTGTACATGGGACCGAGGATATCGTCGTTGGGAACGTGGCTGTAAAACGCACCGGCCAGCCGCTCGAATCCAGCGTGGCCGATGGCTGCATAGACGTGTTGCTCTTCCACTTAGGAAAACCTTGAAACCAACAAGAACGCGCCGCCGATTGCGATCGCATCTTCGAGCAGGGCGATCGGCAGATCTTTGCCGCCGGTGGCTTTGACCAGCCGGGAGCGAAATTCGTAGCCGCCGAACGTTCCGACAATCGCACCCCCGACGCCCGCCACCATGCCAATAACCCATGAACCACCGGCGCCGAGCGCTGCGCCACTTAAGGCGCCTGCAACGATGCGCGCGATAAATCCCGGCGGCGCTTTGCGGCTGGGAGTGTTGGGCAACTTGTCCGCGATCAGTTCGCCGATAGCGAGCACACTGATGATATAGGGCGTCGCGGCGAACCCGAGGAAAGCCATCCAGGTATTTTCCAGATGTATCCAGCCCAGGCGGGCGGCCCAACTGACGGCCGCGGGCGCGGTCAGGGAGCGGAGCCCGGCGATCACGCCAATCAGGAACGCAAAGACGTAAATGGACATGAATTGATCCTTGTGATACTACTCAGACCTAGCCTATAAGAAAACACATGCCGTGGAAAACCGGGAAGGATTCGTCGCGCTCGGCCGTCCAAACGAAAGGTTCCGGCATGGTGTTGGAAGCGAACGACCCGCAAACCATCGAAGATGTCATTGAAGCTTGCCGGCGCGCCGACGCCGAAGCGTTCCGTGCGTTGTTCGAAGCCTACAAGGACCGCGTATATTCGATTGCCCTGCGGTATTCGGGCAATCCGGCCGCTGCCATGGACATCGCGCAGGATACGTTCCTGAAGCTGCTGTCGCGGATCGGTGATTATCGCTCGGAAGCGAGTTTCGATTCGTGGCTGTACCGGCTGGTGGTGAATAGCTGCATCGACGATCAGCGGCGTGGGCGCCGGATGACGCCCTTTCTAGAGGGGCTTCTTGACGCGGTGCGCGCACCGGCCGAAAGCGTGTTGCACACGTTGATGCGTGCCGAGACAGAGCAGCGCATACAAGACGTAGTGGCGAAACTGGCGCCTGAGCATCGGATCGTGATCGTGCTGCGTTACACCGAAGGCTTGTCGTACGACGAGATCGCGAACATTGTCGGATGTTCGCCGGGAACCGTAGCGTCGCGATTGAATCGCGCGCATAAGATCCTGGAACGGAGGTTGTCCCCATGGAGGTGAATCAAAGGGTGGAAATGAAGTCCGAGCTGCAACTCGCCTTGCGCCGGGTCACCGCACCGCCGGAGCTTTGGGATCGCGTGCAGTATCCGCAGGCCGCCTCATCGCGCGAGAGCAATCCTATGCTCATATGGGCAGTGGCAGCGGTCGTAGTTTTGATGGTCGTTGGCCTATCCGGGATCCAGCGCGATAATGCCGCTTACGCGCTGAGCAGTGATCATTGTCAAAACCCCGCACAGCTACGCGCCTGGGTCCGCGCCAAAACCGGCCTCGATCTTCCATTGCGAGCGGACTCGTCGACATCAATTCAGTTGATCGACGCACGCAACGTGGGGGGACGCGTTGAAATATCCTACCGGGCGGGAAATCGCGACGCGCTGTTGCGCGTGTCGAGAGCGGACCCTGGCTCAGCCAACGTACCGCACAGCCGCGTGAGCGGGAAAGTCTCCGCGTGGGTCATGGCTGGCCAACAGTTCACTCTAGCCTGCGCCGATCCTGCTGCCCTCCAACTGGCGTGCAAGCTCTGCCATTTGGACTGAATCCTAAATCAGGGCCGTGGCATCGTATGGGCATGGCAAAACTTTCAGGAAAAGTGGCGATTGTGACCGGTGCTTCCAAGGGAATCGGCGCCGCGATTGCGGAGGAGCTAGGGAAGGACGGTGCGTCGGTAATCGTCAATTACTCTAGCAGCCCCAAACAGGCAGAAGAAATCGTGAAGAAGATCAAGGACGCCGGCGGCCGCGCCAAGGCCGTGCGCGCTGACGTCAGTAAGCCTGACGAAGCGAAACAACTCATTAACGCCGCGGTGTCCGAGTTTGGAGGGCTCGACATTCTCGTAAACAACGCAGGCGTCTACGACTTTCTTCCTCTCCAGGAGATCACCGAAGCCCACTTTGATCGGATGTTCAACCTCAACGTGAAAGGTCTCTTGTTTGCCTCGCAGGCCGCTGCCGCCGCGATTGGCGACCATGGAGGATCCATAATCAACATTGGATCCGTGGCTTCTTTGCTCACGCCCCCTGCCAGCACCGTCTATAGCGCGACCAAGGGCGCGCTCGACACCATCACCAAGAGCCTGGCCGGCGAATTGGGACCGCGGAACATTCTGGTGAACGCCGTACTGCCCGGGCCGGTGGAAACGGAAGGTACCCAATTGATGCCGAATTGGGATGAGTTCAAGGCGCAGATAATGCCGCGGACGCCACTCGGACGGGTTGGGCAGCCGCGCGATATCGCAACCGTTGTTTCATTCCTGGCTTCCGAAGATGCAGGCTGGATCACTGGCCAGATCATACAGACCGCCGGTGGCTTGAGGTAAGCGCCCGCCCCCTTACTGCTGCGATTCGCTGCTGGGCGGCACCAGGCCTTCGATGCGCAGGTACGTTACCACATTGCCGTAGTGCTCCATCGTGTGCGAGACGTTGAAGTCCAGCATGCCGAGCCGTGTGATCTTGGCGCCGCCGAAAGCCGGGATCAGCTCCGCCGCTTTGGCATCGGTCATCCCGGCGTAGATGTCATCGCAATAGGCGAAGGCGGACTTCAGCGCCGCGACGATATCGGCTTTGGTTTTTGCGGTCTGCTCCACGTTCTTTTCGTCCTTCTTACCGGCAGCCGCGCCACAGAATTCATATTGACCGTCGGCGACATGGGCAAGCACCTGCCCGTAGGTGCGGACACTGGCGGTAGGTTTGAACGCGTATTTGTCCTCCGGCATCTTGTCGGCCGACCGCAGGATGTCCTGCTTCGCATTCTGATAAAAGACCTTGGAACTCGCCACCAATGGGTTTGCGGGTCCGGTTTGCGCCCAGGCTCCGGCTGCAGCGAAAAGTAGAATGATTGGCCAACGCACGTGGGTTGTCCTCCTGAATGTTCAATATTAGCAAGTCAGACGCGATCCGGTTCAGCGAGTGGCAGGATTCGTTTCCCACAGATAAAGCGAGTTTCCATCAGGGTCTTCGAAGTACGCGAAAGAGCCCGCGCCGGCATCGTTGATAATAGGTCCGGTAAAACGGACCCCCTCGCCTTTCAGTTGATCCACGGCCTGCTGAATCGGCTCGTCGATCTCGAGCCCGATGAGCAAGCCGCCCTTGGATCCCGGCGCGGGATGTTTGGGCGAGGCCGGATGCAGCCCGATGGTGAGCCCCTTGCCGCCGTCCACCGTTGCCCAGTGATCACCATAACGATTCGCCAGCTTCAGGCCCAGGACTTCGGTGTAAAAACGGACGGAAGCGTCCATGTTGGAAATCATTACCGTAATGTTGCCGCCTGAAATCATGGTGACCTCCGTCATCCTTTCGATAGCAGTGTTCCAAAACCGGGGGCGCGCCCGCTCAAACCCAGCAGCCGGACGCCTGCCCACAGCGCATGCGGCGTGCTGGAAATCACCGGCACGTGGCCGCGCTGCTCCAAGGGCGCGAGCAACTCGAGCGTTCGGAGTCCGCCGCACGAGACCAGCATCGCATTGGCGCTGGGCTGTGTCCCGCGCACGCCCGCGCAGAATTTCAACAGTCCATCCTGCGTGACGCGATTAACGTCCTCCACCTTTTCGATGCCGAGGCCTTTCACACCGAGGACTTCGAAGCCCGACTCTTTGAGAAAGACCCGCAAGCGCCGATTGACCTCGTCATCGTACGCGGTGGCGGCGACTACCTGCTTTGCGCCGACCGCCCGGAGCCCTTCCACGACGCCTGTGCTCATGGTCGTGACAGGCAGTCCAGTCGACTTCTTGAGCGTTTCGGTCAGGCGCTCATTGAACGCCGCGCCCTTGTAAAAACTCAGCGATGTGCCCATCAGCACCACGGCGTTGGCACCCTGGGCAGCCAGCTTCTCGCCGGCCGGTCCGATGCCATCGACCACGGCGTCGTAGCCTTCCGGCGTCAGGGTCTTCAAGTCGAGCGAGAACGTAATAAATTTGACTCCAGAAGGATACATTGCGAGCCCTTCTGGCGGAACTGGTCGCGGTACCGGAAAGATCAGGCCGAGCACGGGTTCGGCCGATTTGACCAAGGCCGCGCCGAGCAGGCCGGCCGATGAAGCTTTGAAAAATTCGCGTCGATTCATGATTTCACCAAGCTATCGATTGATTATTTCACCAAGCTACCATTGCATCTTCAAAAAGCGCGCTCAATTCGTCGGGTCCGGCCGGACGAGGAGAGAGTTTGGTTACGCGATGCTGCGGCAATGTCCCTTCCACCAGTTTCGGAATATCGGCCGACGTATAGCCGATCTCCCGCAATCCGTTGGGGGTCTTCAAGCGCTGCATGAACCAAGTGATGCGCTCCGCCAAAATTCTTCCAGCGTCTTCCTTCTTACAGCGCGAGACATCGACGCCCAACGCCTGAACTGCTTCCATGTGGCGCTCGGGACTCGAAGAAGCTGTAAAACGGAAAACCGCCGGCGCGTTTAATATCACAGAGAAGCCATGCGGCACCAGCGGGTGATCCGTCTTATAGCCAGGCGCGCGATAACTCTTCACCATGCCCGACACCGGATAGGACATACCGTGCGGCAGATGCACTCCAGCGTTCCCAAACCCGACTCCGGCGTACGACGACGCCAGCAGCATGTTGGCGCGAGCTTCGTCATCCGATGGATCGTCCACCGCGCGGACGATATACTGCGCCACCATTCGCAGAGCTTGCAGCGACCACACATCGCTGATGGGATTCGACCCTTGATATGCCGGGCGAACCGTGGGCCGGTCCGGATATGGTCTGCCGGTGAACGGCATCGCGGTATACGATTCGATCGCGTGACTGAGAATATCGAGGCCGCTGGACGCTGCCACCTGAGGCGGCATGCCGCGCGTGTTCTCGGGGTCCAGCAAACCCAGAGTCGGCTTCAGGCGGCGGCTCGCGATGCCGGTCTTGGCGTGCATTCGGCTCAGGTCGAAAATGCTGACGCCGGTTGTCTCGCTGCCAGTGCCCGCTGTGGTTGGAATCGCAAACAGCGGCTTGAGCGGACCTGGAATGGGAATACCCTTGCCGATGGGCGGGTTCACGTAATCCAGAAAATCCGCAGGCGGATAGCTGCTGTACAGGTTGACGGCTTTCGCGGTGTCGATGGTGGATCCGCCGCCGACTGCGACATACGCGTCGTAGGGCGACTGCTTCGCGAACGCGATGGCGTCCAGGAACGATTCATCGGTGGGTTCCACGCGTACGCGATCGTAAAGCGTAAAGCTGACGCCGGCACTTTCGAGCGACTCCAGCACCGTCTGGACGGGCGCCATCCGCGCCAATCCGGGGTCCGTCAGCACCAGGACGTTGCGGACTCCCAGGTCCGCCAGATCCATCCCAACTTCTCGCGTGACACCGGGCCCAAAGCGGATGTTGGACGCCGCCATCTCAAAAGCAAATTCATTTTTCATCCCCAGAGGTGATGTTACAGCAAACCGAACGCGGCCGGAGACCCTCGGAGACCTACGCGCGACTTATTGTCGTGCCGTCTCGCTGGACGGCATTTGCCATCTGCAAGAGATTGTTGGCTGGCTCAACCGTTTCGAGCATGAGCGATGCGAGGGCTGGGCAGAGCTCCAACAGCGAGACCAGTTCGTCGGCCGCGAATGCATCCTTGTCTCGCCGATAAAGCGCCACCACGCCAACAATGCGTCCCGAGCTCACCAAAGGCAATGCCAATGCGGACGATAGCATGGGCAGTCTACGGCCGTCGCTGGGGTATCCCGGATCAACTGCGGGGTTACCATTCAGGATAGGCTTGCCGACGTCGGCTACCCATCCGAGCAAGCCTTCGCCCAGAGGAACCTGCAGCGCGGCCAGTTCCGCGCGATCGTCGCCACTAACGAACTTTACGCGAACCAAGGCTTCGTCGCACGCGCAGAAGGCGATGGCGTCGTATGCGATAAGACGCTGGATGCGGATGGAAGCAACCGCCATGGCCTCTTCCCAATGCAATGAACAAATGCCCGCGGCCGGCATATCCGTGACCGATTCTTCTCGCTTGCGGCGAAGAGCGCGAGCATGCGCGACGGGATTCGTAGGGGCAACGGCGTCCAGAGGCGCTTCGTTTTCCAAACCAGCCGCCGGGGGCCCTCCGCGGGTGACTTTGATGTCCACTGAAAGCGACGGTTGGGGTGCGGTCTTCATGGACTTGGCGCGCGCTTCCAACTCGCGATAACGGGCCTCCAGCGCACGGACCACGTCTGGGTCGAAAGCTGTACCCGCATCAGCCGCGACCCGGGCCATGGCTTCATCCAGAGGCAGTGCACGGCGATACTGGCGGTCCGACGCCAGTGCGTCCAGGCAATCCACCGCAGCCAGGATGCGCGCGCCAATCGGAATATCCGTCCCCCTCAGTCCGTGCGGATAGCCGCTGCCGTCCCACTTTTCGTGGTGCGAGCGAACAATCGGGACCACCGGGTACGGGAACTCGACGCGCTCCAAAATCTCGGCGCCGACCACCGGGTGAATTTTCATCTTCTCGAACTCGGACCGCGTTAATTTGCCCGGCTTGGAAATGATGGATTCAGGGACCGCCAGCTTGCCGATGTCATGCAAAACGGCCGCTGTGGTGAGAGCTTCCAATTCCTCTTGCGTGAGACCCAGATCCTTGCCGATTTCGACCGCGTAGAGCTGCACGCGTTGCAGATGATCGTGCGTGGTGTGATCCTTGGCGTCGATGGCGAGCGCCAGCGCCTCGATGGTCCGAAGGTGCAGCCCGTTCATCGCCTCCATGTGTGCTCGATCATGCTCCATCTGAGTCAGGTGAGTCCGGTTGGAGCGGTGTACCAAGTAGACCAGGGGCAAGCAAATAATGGGAAGCTCCCACTGAATGCCGTGTGGGAGCGTGCTGATCGCCCAAGCCATGGATGCGCCGAGCGTGTAATAAGCCAGCGTCCAGCGATAACTTCCCCAAACCGACAAGATCCGCTTTCCTTCGGTAAGGCCGATGATCGCGGCAATGGGGAACGTATTCACGCAATAGTAAGTAACCGCCAACATGGCCAACGCCATTAATTCTGGGAGGCGGCTGCGTGTGAAGGTGTAGATGAACGCCGTGACGTAAACCGCTATCGCCAACACACAGACGCTGAACGCAACCTGGATGGGCTGAGGGCGCTTCTGAGTGCGCCAGGTGCATTGCACCAGCATCGACACGGCACCGACGACCAGGGCCTCTGGAAGACTCAAGTTAACCAGGCTGATCAGTACGAATAGCGCGCTGACGGAGGTGGTGCCAGTCACTCCCGGAAGCCGCACTTTGAGAACCGAGCCCAGAGCCGCTGCCGCTGCAAAAGATGCAAATCGGAGTGGATCGCTCCAATGCCAGTTCGCCAGGGCCCAAACGAACACGGCGAGCCCCAAAGCGATGTGGACGAACACGTGGAACTTCGCTGCGTAATCGCGCGACGCTTGGGCTCGATCCGTTGCCATCTCCGTGATTACTGCTCTCCCTGCGTGTTTGTACCCCACGCGGCGTTCGTACCCCACGCGGCGTTTGTGCCCCATGCGGCATTCGTTCCCCAAGCCGCATTTGTTCCCCAAGCCGCGTTACTTCCCCAAATGGTCGTGGTTCCGGATGAGCCGGGAACGAGCATCGCTGATCCCCACACCATGGAAGTGAACCAACTCGGCGACGTCCACCAGGTTTCCGACAGACTTGGTACCAGCAAGGCCGTTCCGAGCAGCGAGTTATAAATGACTTGCGGCGAGGTGGCCGAACCGGTAACTTGATCGTAGTTAGTCAGCGCGGAGGCGATGTCCACATATCCCGCACCGACCGTGAACATGTCGTAGTAATCCGTGTACGTCTGCCCCGTGGTCGGATCGGTGGCGGTGCTGCTCACGGGGAAATTCTTGGAAGCGGTCTTCATGAGCCGCGCTTTGACGGTGTCCGGAGTTAAGTAGGGCTCCTTTTGAAGCATCAGCGCGACGGCGCCCGAGACCACCGGCGTGGCCATGCTGGTACCGCTCAATGTGAAATAGAGTGGTGTGCCCGAAACCTTAGCGGTAGTGTAGGCCGAGGGCGGAAGAATGTTTCCGGGATAGTCGTTCACCAGCGTCGAGCCGGGTGCGAGCAGCGAGTCAACCAGATTGCCGGGAGCCACCACATCCGGCTTGGCGATGAGGTCGATGTACGTGGGACCACGAGAACTGTAGCTCGCGATGCGATCGTCGCTGGTGGACATGGTCTCTTCGGTCTTCATGGCCCCCACCGTGATGGCGCGCGGGTCCGAGCCCGGCGACAGAACGGTGGCATATCCATTGCGTCCATCATTACCGGCGGCAACAACCACCACGATCCCTGCGTTCCAGGCCGCTTCCACCGCCTGGCAGAGCGGATCTTGCGAGTAGCTCTCGTAGATGGGCCGGCCGAGCGAGAGGTTGATCACGCGCACGTTGTATTGGTTCTTGAGCTGCACGGCCTTCTGAATGGCCGCGATCACTACGCTGTCGCTGCTGGCGCCGTTCTGGTCCAGAACCCGCAGGTCCAGAATATTCACGTTCGGCGCGATGCCTTTGAAGGTACGGAAGGCGCCTTGTTGGTCGGAGGATTTTCCATTTCCGGCGACAATGCCCGCCACATGCGTGCCGTGGCCGAAGTCGTCATTCAGAGTGCCTCCAATAAAGCTTTGCCGGTACACCACGCGGCTCTTGGATGAACTGGCGGCGTTCAAGTCCGGATGATTGTAAACTCCACTGTCGATCACAGCGACGCCGATGCCCGTTCCGTCCCAGCCCGAACTCCAGACCTCCGGAGCGCCGACGGCGACAGCAGTGTAGTCGAGCGAAGCGCCCAATGGCCGGTCCACCGAAATATAGGACACGTTGGACTGATTCGACACTGCCAATATATCGGCCGGTTGCATGGTTGCCGATACGGCCGGAATCAGCGAAAAGACGGTGTTCAGCACCCCTCCCAGCAGATTTACGACGCTACTGAGCAGGCCCCCCAGAAGGCCCCCGGATGATTGCTGCGGGGCCGTATTGTACTGCACGATGACGTTGATATTGCTTGACCCATTGGCGAGCAACTGCTGCAGGTCCGGCGAGATCTTCGCATTATTGGCGAATGCACGGCTGGCAAGGAGCAAAGCGAACGCCAAGAACGCGGTCCGCGCGGCGCGTCTGGAATACTTCAGAGAGTAATTATTTGAGCGATCGGGCATGACGGCGCAAACAAAAGCACGCCATCCGCCAGAACATAAGTGCCTAAGAATGAATCAATTGCATTCTCGGCCCATTCTGTTTTAAGCCAACTTGTCGCATCCGCCCGGACAAGCTGTCTGGCCCGATAAAAGGCCAGGGACTACTTGGTGGTCTGTTTTTCGCTGGGTACTGCCTTGGGCATCGGGACGCGAGGCATCATCTGATCCCGCATGGCAGTGTTGTAAACGAATGCCGCCATGATGGCCGCGCATTGCATGACGTCGCCAGGCTGCACGCGATCGTACACGTCCATATTGGAGTGGTGCGTGCGCGTGGAGTAGTCCATGGGATCTTGGACGAAATTGAAGCCCGGGAGGCCGACAAATGCGAACGAGGTGTGGTCGGTTCCGCCCGGGCGCCGGTTGGCCTCGGTGGTAACGTTCGCAACGGTGGTAGCGCCGAGATCGTGGAACGGCTTGAGCCACTCCTCGAAGATCGGTTTGACCTCGTCGTTTCCTTGGGCGCCGATTCCGCGAAACCGCCCGGTTCCGGTGTCGTCGTTGTAGTAGGCCGACAGCTTGAAGTACTCTGGTTTCGGTTGCATGGTCTCGCGATCCGCGAAGTGCTGCGCCACGTAGGCCTTCGACCCCAACAACCCCTCCTCTTCGCCGCCCCACAGAGCGATGCGGACGGTGCGGTCCATCTTCAAATTGAGCGTCTTCAGAATGCGCACGGCTTCGATTGCGACCGCCGAACCTGTGGCGTTGTCGGTTGCGCCGGTGCCGCCGTGCCAGGAATCGAGATGCGCGCCCAGCATAACGACCTCGTCTTTCTTGCGGCCGCCGGGGATCTCCCCAACGACGTTGAACGAGTCGGTCGGCGAATCGAAGAACTGGGCCTGAATGTCGAACTCCAGTTTCACCGGGATCTTGTGATCGAGCAACCGCACCACGCGGTTGTAGTGCTCCGGCGTTACGATGACCATGGGCGGCGGAACCGGATCTTTGGGATCGCGCGATCCGCCCGCCTGTCCAAACACAACACCGGCGTCGCCGACGTTCCCAGACTGCAGGACCACGACTGCTCCTTCGTCTTTGAGATACTGATTGACTTTATTGCGAAACGCCGTGCGCTGCTCTTGCTCGGGCGTTTGCTGCGGTCCCAGCGGACGGAAGAGGTTCGGCAGCCGTCCGGGCTCGAGATTCTGCTGGAGCTCGGCGTCGGTCAAGCGGCGCCCCGCCGGCTCGGTGGGCATCGCCAGCTCCCGCGACTTCGACGTCAACACGATCTTGCCCCGGAGCTTGCCCTTGAACTTTTCCAGATCCGCGTCGGTTTCAAGCGGCGCGTAGATGGCTTCCGCTTGCACCGGGCCGGTGGTGCCTGGAGACCAGGCCAGAGGGAATCCGATGAGCGGCGCATAGGCCGGCTCGAGCATGTGACCCGCGAAACGCGTATAGGTCCAGCCGCGGCCGAAAGGTCCCCAGGTCTCTTCCCGAACGTCCGCGAGTCCGTACTCCTTGAGCCGTTTCACCACCCAGTCGCCCGCCGACTTGAAGCCGGGCGAGTTGGTCAGGCGCGGTCCATTGACGTCGGTGAGATAGAAGACGTGCTCCATGACTTTGGAGTTTTCAAACGCTTCGGTTTTGATGCGATGGATGGTCGACAAATCGACCGGTTCTTGGGAGTCAGCGCGGATGGCGGACAACACGAACACGACGGCGAGGGCACGCAGGAGCATGCGGGATGGCGGTGGCAGGTTCATAGAATAGAGCTTAAACCATGGGCGATGGCAGGTGGCCACAAGCAGTTCCCAGCCTCAGCTTCCATCCACAAAAGATGCCGTTGACGACATTATGTCCTCCATGACATAATAGAGCTTGGCGTGGGAGGTTGAATTCTCCGACGAGTTCGGGGAATGGTGGAACGATCTGACAGCCGCCGAGCAGCAGAGCGTCGATTTCACCGTAAGTTTATTGCAGGAAGTGGGCCCAAGTTTGAGGATGCCCCATTCGACGGGTGTCGAGACGTCGCGCCACGCTCATATGCGCGAGTTGCGCATTCAGCACGAAGGCCGGCCCTACCGTGTTCTTTATGCCTTCGATCCGCGTCGCGCTGCAATGCTGCTGATTGGTGGAGATAAGACCGGGAAGAATCGCTGGTACGAGGAATATGTTCCTCTTGCAGACGCGATTTACGATCGTCACTTGCGGGAGCTTCAACGAGGAGACTAATGCATGGCACGGAACTTTAAAGAACTTCAAGCAAGGATGGACCCTGCCCGCCGTTCCGAAAACCAGCAGCGGGTGCGCGACGAGCTACAACGGATGGCTCTCGACGAACTCCGCAGCGCCAAGCAACTGACCCAAGCCGACATGGCCGAGATGCTGGATGTGCCGCAGAGTTCGATCTCTCGCATCGAGCGGCGCGCGGATATGTATCTCAGCACGCTGCGGAATTACATTCACGCCATGGGCGGCGTCCTTCAGATTCAGGCCGTCTTTCCGGACGGTGGCGCTGTCGTCATCGACCGTTTCGGCGACTATGAGAATCAGACGTATGTCGTCTGGGCTCGGTCCGAAAGCAAAGGGACGTACCGGCTGCTCGCTCGGCCATTTCAACATCAGGGGGACGAGCTTTCAACGAAGGCGCTGAAGGCCTCGGCACTCATCAAGAGCATGAAGGCTTTGCACCTTTCCGAACCTCAGATCTCCGCCGCCAGAGGAAGCCTGGAAAATGGCGGCGAGGTCCAAGTCGGCGGCAGCTTCAGAGTTCCAGACCTGGTGGCCGCCGGCTTCGAGGCGACGGGCACGGGACAAGCGAACCATCAGTAACGAAGCGCTATATGGATCCACAACCTATTAGCCTCCCGCATGTGTCATCACTGCTAGACTGGGGACTACTCGGTTTGGCCCGAGTGGGTGAAGTATGAGATTGACTTCTATCCGCGCCCAAAACTTCAAGAGCTTTAGGAATTTGGATATTCAGCTAGACAACCTGAACGTCCTAATCGGGGCGAACGCCTCCGGAAAATCGAACTTCGTGCAACTTTTCGCCTTCGTCCGCGACCTCGTCGAAAGCGGACTGGATAACGCCATTTCGATTCAGGGCGGTCCATACCTGTGCAACATCAATTGTGACGCACCCAGTCTCACGATCGAGCTGTCAGTCGAACCTGAACAGGGCGATCCGATTGTCCCCTTCATGCCAGACCACGGCGAATCGCGAGTGGTTCGCTGCTTGTATCGTTTTTCTCTTGCATTTACCGGCGCACGGACCCCGATCGTTGACGAGGATGAACTATGGGTTGAGCGTCGTGCAAGCGGGTCAACGGCGAATTCGAATGCCTTCACAATCAGGCGAGAAGGAGATCAATATGAGCTGGATGGTCCCGATGTATTCGGCTCGTTCCTTTTGGACTTGCTCAAGGCGCGCACGAATGAAGCTCGGCGTCCGGCGCTTCTAATTGAGCACGAGGTTCTTCGTTCAATGCTGCCGCTCAATGGCCTCAAGCTAATCCAGACGTATGACATGGACTCGAAGGGGCCAAAAACGGCAGTGCTCTTCGGTGGCAAGAGCGAGCTCGAATCGGATACACACAACCTTGCGATTGTCCTCGACAAGATCCTCTCCGACGAGGACGACCGTCGAAAGTTCCTCAATCTTCTGAAGGACGTCTTGCCGTTCGCTGACGAGCTGGACACTGAGCCCCTCAGCGACAGCTCCTTATTCTTCAGCATGCGAGAACGATTCTCGCCCGGCCAATGCCGGCATCGTTCCTTTCCGACGGCACAATCGATCTCATCTCCCTCATCGCGATCCTCTATTTCGAACGAAAGCGATTCGTCGTCATCGAAGAGCCGGAACGAAACCTGCACCCCGCGCTGATCTCCCAGCTGGTTGAACTGTTGAAAGACGCGTCGCGACTCAAGCAGATCATGATCACCACCCACAGCCCCGAGATCGTGCGTTACGTGGAACCAAGCCAGTTGATGCTTGTATCACGCGATTCCTCCGGCACCTCCCATGCTGAACGGCCGGCCGACAAAGCGCAGGTCCAGCAGTTCCTTCGTGATGAGATCACCATGGAGGAACTGTATGTCCAGAACCTGCTCGAGGTTTAGCGTGTGGGCACGCGGCTCGTGGTCTGGGTGGAAGGGGACAGAGACATCCGATTCTTTGAGGCCGTGAAGCCCCGGCTGGCCACTGTATTCGATCAAGTGCTGGTTAAAGAGTACCGCCAGACCAAGCCGGCCCTGGTCAATCGCCTTCTCCATGCTATGTCGCACCAGGGCTTTGAACACATTTTCGTCGCTGATATGAATTCGGCCCCGTGCGTCACAAGCCGAAAGCAAAAAGTCAAAGAGCACTACTCGGCTCTGAAGGATCACGAGATCATCGTGGTCTCAAAGGAAATCGAGAGCCGGTATTTAGCCGGGCTTACTGCCGACGGCGCAGTCGCTCTCAAGGTCAAGTGTCCGAACTCCACAGACAGTCTGACGAAAGAGGATCTGGATCGGCTAAAGCCATCGCGATTTGATTCAGGGATCGACTTTCTGCTCGAATCGCTCAAGTGCTTCGACGCGACGACGGCGCGTAAGCGCAATAAGTCCTTCGAATACTTCCACCGACGGTATCTTTAGCCCGCCGATCACTACTCTCTCCCCCCTTTCTCACCTCTCCCTCCAACCACTTACTCCGACCAGCCCATCCCAAGCGCTTTTCCTCGCGATATTCTGAACCCGATGCGAAACAACCACCAATTCGCGCGCAAAAGTTGGGTTCGTTTTGCGAAATTTGAAAAAATGCGCCACCGCATACACAGGACACCTCCACTTGCGCCACCTATTGCAGAAAGATTCTCGTCCCGCCACAACCCACCTCCCACTACCCACCGCCCACCACCCGGCTATGCTTGACCTATGAAGCAGCTCGCCCTCGAAGCGCTCGATTCTGCCCAGCGCCCCGGCGTCACCTACGCCGACGTCCGCATCGTCGAAAGTCGCGACCGCGAGCTCGGCACCAAGGACGGCAAGCCCAGCCAGGTCTCGAGCGACGAATCGGCCGGCATCGGAATCCGCGTGCTCGCCGACGGCTGCTGGGGATTCGCCGCCACAGACGATCTCACCCGCGCCGGCATCCAATCCGCGGCCGCCCTCGCCCGCGACATCGCCCACTCCAGCGCCCTCGCAAAGAAGCACGACGTCACACTCGCGCCCGAAGCCAAGCACGAAGCCACCTGGGTCTCGCCCTGCCAGATGGATCCTTTCACGGTCAGCGTCGAAGAACAGCTCGCGCTCCTCACCGCCGTCGACGACGAACTGCGCCGCGCTTCCGGAGTAACACTTGCGCAAACTTCCATGATCTTTCACCGCAGCCGCCAGATCTTCGTGTCTTCCATCGGCAGCGTCATAGATCAGACCCGCACCACCAGCGGCGCCGGATTCGAAGCCTTCTGCTTCAAGGACGATCAGATCCAGAAGCGCTCTTATCCGAATTCCTTCGGCGGCCAACACCAGCTCAAGGGCTACGAACTGATTCACCAGATCGATCTGCTGAAGCACGCGCCGCGCGTGGCCGAAGAGGCCGTCGCATTGCACTTGGCCGATCACTGTCCCGAGGGCCGCTTCGATCTGATTCTCGATGGCAGCCAGCTCGGCCTCCAGGTTCACGAATCCATCGGACATCCCATCGAGCTCGATCGCGTGCTCGGCTCGGAGGCCAACTATGCGGGCATGAGCTTTCTCACGCTCGACAAGTTGAACCACCTGCGCTACGGCTCCGATCTAGTCAACGCCGTTTGCGATGCGCGTATCGAACACGGCCCGGGCATGGGAACATTTGCTTTCGATGACGAAGGCGTTCCTGCGCAATCGGCCGACATCATTCGCAACGGGCAATTCGTTGGCTATATGACTTCCAGGGAAACCGCAGCGGCTATTGGTCAACAACGTTCGAATGGAACCATGCGAGCCACCAGTTGGGCGCGGCTCCCGCTCATCCGTATGACGAACGTCAGCTTGCTGCCGGGCGAACAGACCCTCGACGAAGTTTTCGCCGGCGTCAGCCATGCCATTTATATGGAGACCAATCGCAGTTGGTCCATCGACGATAAGCGCTACAATTTCCAGTTCGGCTGCGAAATCGCCTGGGAGATCAAGGACGGCCAGCGTATGCGCATGCTCAAGAATCCGACCTACAGCGGCATCACCACCGAGTTCTGGAACGCATGCGCCGCTGTTGCCAATCGCGATCACTGGGTCCTGTGGGGCGTTCCCAATTGCGGCAAGGGACAGCCCGAGCAAGTGATCGGTACCGGCCATGGCGCAAGCCCCGCGCGCTTCCACAACATCAAAGTGGGAGCCGCGTATGGGGGCTGAGACCTTATCGCAAAGCGAGAGCCGCGAGCTATTTCGAGGCGGTGCAGCAAGCGGCCACGTCCTTGGGCGTCTCCGACGTCGAGGCGCTCTTAGGCGCGCACAGTGCCGCGCTCACGCGCTTCGCCAACAATACCATCCATCAGAACGTCGCCGAGCAGGACCGCTGGCTGTCAGTTCGCGTGGTGTTCGACCAGCAAACTGCTCGTGCCACTACCAATCGCTTCGATCCGGATTCGATCCGCCGAGCGGTGGAGCAGGCTGTCGCGCTGGCTCGATCCTCAGCTCCCAACTCGGATCTGCTGCCACTCAACGAGCCATCGTTCATCTCTGTAACCAAGCGCTTCGATGAAAACACCGCGGCGGCAACTCCCGAACATCGCGGACGAGCCGTGGCCGAAGCCATTCGCATCGTCGAAAGCGCCGGGCAAACGGCCGCCGGCATTTATTCCACTGGCCAGAGCATCGAGGCGATCTTCAACTCGCGCGGCGTTTCAGCCTGGCACGCGGAAACCATGGCGCAGTTCTCCATCACGGCCATGGCCAGCGACAGCTCCGGCTGGGCCAAAGCTTCAGCCGTCTCGCATACAGCTCATCGATCCCTTGGCGCTTGCCCATAGCGCCAGCGAGAAAGCGCGCCTGTCGAGCGATCCTCAGGAAATCGCTCCCGGCCGCTATACCGTGATCCTTGAGCCCGCGGCGGTTCTCGATCTGGTGGGACAAATGTTCGGCGACTTCAGCGCTACATCCGTGGATGACAGCCGCAGCTTTCTCACCGACCGCCTCGGCACAAAGCTGTTTGGCGACAACATTCGCATTTCCGATGACGTCGCGCATCAGTTGCAATCCGGCGTGCCTTTCGATGGCGAAGGAGTGCCGCGCCGCAAACTCACTTTGGTCGACGCCGGCGTTCCACGCGAGCTGGCCTATTCGCGATCGAGCGCCCACCGAGCGGGAGTCGAGCCCACCGGCCACGGCTTCCCGTTGCCTAACGAAGTCGGCGAAGCGCCGCTTAACATCGTGATCGCCGGCGGCTCAACATCCGTTGACCAAATGATCTCATCGACCGATCGCGGCATTCTCATCACTCGTCTTTGGTACATTCGCGAAGTGGAGCCGTACGACAAAATCATGACCGGCATGACGCGCGATGGCACGTTCCTCATCGAAAATGGCCGCGTCACCCGAGGCCTGCGCAATTTCCGCTTTAATCAAGGCATCATCGAATTGCTGAACAATGTCGAAGCGCTTTCGCCCTCGGTCCGCGCCTCAGGCGAGGAGACTTTTGACATGGTGGTCCCGGCCATGAAGGTGCGGAACTTCAACTTCACCGAAGTCACCAGATTCTAAACTAAGAGGGTTTTGAGAGGTAAAATAGAAGCGCAGGCATAATTTGCATAGCCACGGCCACCATCACGGGACGGCGACCATCCTGAAATGGTCATTTTTTGCCACTATTCTCTTTGTCGTTGTGGAAGCAGTTGCCGGTTTCCGCTCCGGCAGCTTGGCGCTGGTTTCCGACGCCGGCCACAACTTCACAGACGCGCTTGCCCTGGTGCTGGCCACCATCGGCGTCTACATGCAGTCCAAGCCCGCCGACAGCATCAAGACTTACGGCTATCATCGCGCCGGCGTGCTTACGGCTTTCGCGAATGCGCTCACTCTGGTGGTCATCGCGATCTTTATTTTCTATGAGGCCTGGCAGCGTTTCCTGCATCCGCAGCACATCGAAGAATGGACCATGTTGTGGGTTGCGGTAGCCTCGGTTGCTCTAAACGGCGGCATCATGCTCAGTCTCTTTCGAGACAAGGATCATGACATCAACATTCGCGCGACTTTTGTCCACATGATGGGGGATGCCGTGAGTGCGGTTGGAATCATCGTCGGCGCCATAGCGATCCACTTCACTGGCCTAGACGTGATCGACCCGATGCTGTCGGTCTTGATCGGCATTCTAATCGTCTGGAGTGCGTGGGACATCATTCAAGAATCGTTGAATGTTCTGCTGGAGGGCCTGCCGCGCGGCATGCAATTGAACGAAGTCACCGGCGCCATGCGCCAGATCGACGGTGTGATCGACGTTCACGATCTCCACATCTGGAGCCTGGGTTCCAGCGCGCACGCGTTGAGCTGCCATGTGCTGATCGAGGATATGCCCCCTTCGGAAAGCAACGCCATCTTGCAGTGTCTCAACGATGTGCTGTGCAAGTTCGAAATTCGTCACTCCACCATTCAGTTCGAGCACACCAGGTGCGCCTTGTCGGACGCGCCTTGTTCGATTCTCGTCGCCGCGCCTCACGAACACCACGAACATCAGCACTAAGATAGGAGAAATTATGACTCCTGCCCCTCCTCCTCAGCCGCAGGCAAAGAAGCCCAACGTACTGCTGTGGGTCTTGATCGGCGTCGGAGGATTTTTCGCTCTGATCGTGATACTGGTAGTCGCTGGTGGACTTTTCCTGGCTCATCAAGTCAGGCAGTCGGGGGGCATGCAAATCAACTCCGGCGACGGCACAATTCAAATTGGCGGCGCAGCAAAGATCCCGGCTTGGGTGCCCGGCTATCCTGGATCGAATCCACAAAACGGGTTTGCGGCGCAGGGTAGGGACGGGCGAAGCGGAACGTTCACCTTCAAGACCAAGGATTCGGCGGACCATGTTGCGAAGTATTATCGCGATCAATTGGAAGACACGGGTTTCAAGATTGCCTCTGTTCTCAATTCCGGGTCCAATCAGGTTGTCACGGCGCAGGACTCCGTCAAGCTGCATACCGTCGTGGTGGTGACGACGCTCGAAGGTAGCGTGACCAACGTCAGCGTCACTTACTCGAACAAATAGCGATCCATTCTTCTGGCCGCGGAAAGAGATCGCTAATGACGGCTACCGAATCGGCGCCGGCATCGAAGACCTGGGGCGCTAACTCACGCGTGATGCCGCCGATGGCGACCAGAGGCTTCTGCGTGAGCGATCGCAAGTGTCTGCAAACGCTCGACTCCAACAATGGGATCCGGATTCAGTTTTGAACGGGTGGGAAAGATCGGACCAATGGCCAGGTAATCCACAGGCTCCAAATTCCCGACCAGTAATTGCTGTTCGTTATGCGTCGAGAACCCGATGATGCCTGGGGCCGGCAAGACTCGCCGGGCATCCGCTGGTGCGAGGTCATCTTGGCCCAAGTGCAAACCAGCGTCGAGCAGCTTAGCAATGTCGGCGCGATCGTTCACTACGAACTGCGCTCCGGCATCGCGGCATAGTTCAGCGATCCGGCTGGCCTCTTCGAAGACCCGTCGCGAAAAGAAGCTTGTATGCCGGAATTGCAGAATGCGCGCGCCTGCTTCGAGCAGCGCCTCAGCCGCTGCAACGTTATCGATAATCGGATAGAAGGCTGGCAGTTTCATGCTGACAGCGCCATCGCGCCATACAGCACGCTGTCGTCGCCGAGCACGGCTGGAACCACGTCGATTCGCGCGCGCGACCAGGCGGTGATCTGCCGGCGGAGCTCCGCACGCAAGGGGACGAACAATCGATCGCCAGCCTTGCTGATCCCTCCGCCAATCACGATGCGCGCCGGGTTCAGCAGCATAATGGCGGTCTTCAGTCCCAACGCCAGGTCCACAACGTAGCTCTCCACGAATGCAGGATCATGCAGCAGTTCGCTGGCCGGACGCCCATGATCGCGTTCCAGCCACAATCCACAGCACATTCGCTCCAAGCAGCCATGTGACCCACACAGGCACTCGGGTCCACCCGGCCGGACAGTCAGATGCCCGATTTCGCCGGCATACGAATCAGCGCCGCGGTAGATGGCGTCGCCGCTGGTGATGATACCGCCGCCGATTCCGGTGGAAAGCGTCATGTAACACAGCGGCCGGTAATCGCGTCCGGCGCCGTAGAGCGCTTCGCCGAGCGCGCCGGCGTTGGCGTCATTATCGATCACGGGCAGCACGCCGATCAGCTTTTCGATGTGATGCGGGAAATCGAAGTTGTCCCATCCTGAAACGTGCGTGGACAGAATCACGCGTTGGCGCTCGAAGTCCACCGGACCGCCGAATCCGATTCCGCATCGATCAAAAGAGTAGTGCGGCTTCCATTTGTCGATGATGATCGCGATGCGATCGAGGATTGATTTATCGGAGGCGTGGGATGTCCGTTCGACGATACGCTCGCCTTCAAAAACGGCCATTGAAAACTTCGTGCCGCCAATGTCGATCGCGAGCGTGCTCACGCTGGAAACAATGAAGAGAAGAGCTCTTCACTGCACAGATAATTGGGAACAATATAGTCCGCGCCGACGCCGATCAGCCGCTGACGTTTCCATTCGTCCACCTTGGCGCATGCAGGCTCTTCGCTCGCAACCCCCACGGCAACGCCGCCCACGTTTTTCACTTCCTCGATCTCGACGTAACCGTCGCCAAAGCCGAGGAACTGGTTCCCTTGAAATTCGGCGCTGGCCAGTATCCGCTGGATCAAGATCGCTTTCGAGAAACTTTTATAATCGTCGAGCGCGCCGTACACTCCGCCGTCAAAATACTTCGTGACACCTAGCAGGCGAGCTTCTTCCTTCATGTAGACTTCGTCGGTGCCGCTGGCGAGATACATCTTCAGTCCCCGAGCTTTTAGGCGATCGAGTAAATCGAGCGAGCCGGGCACCAGGTACTCTTCCGGATCGACTCGACCTTTTCGCAACGCCTCCACGCGGGTTGAAATCTTCTCCCACAGCCGGTCGAGATACATTTGCTTGTACGCCGCCGGCTCCAGCGGCTGGCCGCCGCGCGCTTGGACGGCTTCGGCGAACGCGATCATCTGGTAGATGGTTTCCTTGCCGGTGAGTTTCCAAACAAACTCCTCGACTAAACCGCGCAATTGTTCTTCCGACTCGCCGGTCTTCAAATCGGCGAGGATCTCCACCATCATCGGTACCATCACGTTCATCCATCCCGAACGGATCACCGACAGGGTGCCATCGAAGTCAAAGAGTACGACTCGGGCGTTGCGGGCAGAAACGCCCGGACTGATGTTTTCAACCATGAACTACTATTGGAACTCTTCCATTATTGGAACTTATCGATTATTGGAACTTATCCATGAGCGATGGGACGTTGTAGATTGTCGCCGCCACAATGACCCCGACGATCCCGCTCACGATGGACACGTACCACAGCACTTTACGCTTGGCAAGGATTGCCAGTGATGACAGTACGATCGAAAACTCTAGAAAAACTTCGCCCATGTGGAATCCAAGGGCTTGGTGGCCACGCCGATGGCTCTCGCGCTCCAGCTCCTGAGCTTCCTTCTGAATGTCATCGTCGTCCTTCCGGTACTTATCCGCGTTCTTCTGGTATTGCGCGCTCTGGGGCGGCAATTTCATGGCGGCGAACATATCGCGCGCGACCTCCGAGTCATACCGCCGGATGGACTTGGCTTGATAATACGACCACTGGTCGGAAGCCTTTTGTTGCTCCAGCAATTCCTCGGTGACCATGAGTTGTCCCCCGACGGCGACCACTGCCAGGCATGCTGCGATGATCGCCATGGTCGCGGCGACGTGCTTATCGAACGGCTCCTTGGCCTTTTCGATGGATTCCTGCAGTTCTTCGTCGACAGACATTTGCTCTATGATAATCCAAAAACAGCCGGTTGAGCCGCTTCGCTACCGGCGTGCCGCAAGGGCCGCGCCCAGCCAAACCCCGAGATAGCCGACCAGCACGCTGCCTAGGACGTAGAACAATCCCATCCAGCGCGCGCCATCGCGGACGGAGCGATATGTCTCGTACTCAAAGCTGGAGAAGGTGGTGTAGCCGCCCAGAACGCCGACTACTAGAAACAAGCGCCAGTTGGTATGCGGCTGCCAGCGCTCCAGGAAGAGAGTCATCAGCATGCCGATTAAGAATGAGCCAGTGATGTTAATGACGAACGTGCCGAGCGGAAAGCGCCCCCCGTATTTTTCCATGATCCAGGTGCTGCCAACGAACCGGGCAAGCCCACCGAGCCCGGCACCGGCTAATACCACCAGATACTTGTCCAAGCGCCCTCATCTCCTTCAATCCGTCATTGGCCTAAAAGGGGATGCGACAACACCCCCACAGCGACACCACTGTAGGAGTCATTGGCCGCGTGCGGGACGGCATTGAGCGGACTCCACCGCTTACTACACTTCCGTTTGCTTACCTCCAATATACGACGCGATTTGCGGGGCATTCAATTTGGCGGTGCTGGACCTAACCTTGCCGCACACCCGGATGGCTTACTCCTTCCCGCCTGCGGGTTACTGGATCGGTGCACGGCCGCCACGCTGACCGCACCCGTCTCCGTCGACCTCCTTTGGTATGCTCGGACAGAGGTGCCGTGATGTTCCGTGATTATGCCGAACGCGCTTTCCGTTGGCTGCGCGGGCGAAAACCCCCACCGAGCGATCCATACTCTTCTGTGCGCCAACCGGTCCTGCGCGGTCCACCATCGCTGGCCGCCAGTGTCGCATTGGAAGAACCGGCGCCCAGGAGCAGCATCAATTTGTTCGGCGCAATGCTCAAGAGATCTTCAGGTCAGCACTAGGGCACAGCTGTTCGAGGGCCCACCGTGCGTGCTCGGCTACCAGCCGGTTCGGGAACGCGGCCAATGTCTGAAGCGGCTCTCGGAATTTCTCCAGCTTGCTGTTGCCCATCGCGATTGCGACATTCCTTAAGAAACCCGCATATTTGGCACGCTGGATGGGGCTCGATTGAAACATCGCGCGAAATTCGTCTTCGCTCAATTCTGCTAAGACTTCCAGGGGCGGCGCAAAATGGCGAGGCTCGAACGCGGGCTCCTCGGCGACCGGCGCGCGACCGTTCCAGGGGCAGACGTCCTGGCAAATGTCGCAGCCGAATACATGCTGGCCGATGCCGGCGCGCAGATCCTCCGGCGCGGCTCCGTGCAGTTCAATGGTGAGGTAGGGGATGCAGCGGCGGGCATCGATTTCGTAGCCGTGGGGCGCAATGGCCTGGGTGGGACAAGCATCGATGCAGCGGGTGCATGTTCCGCAACGATCGGGGGGCGGGGTGTCACCTTGATTAAACTCATCGGGATCGATCTCGATTGACGTCAGAATTTCGCCCAGAAAAACCCACGAGCCGATCTCCTGGTTGATCAAACAAGTGTTTTTTCCGATCCAGCCCAGGCCCGCTTCGCGCGCGTAGGAGCGTTCGAGCAACGGCGCCGTGTCCACGCAAATCTTGTACTCGTGATCGGCGCCGAGTTTCGCCGCCAGTTCTTCCAAAGCACGCCGAACTACGTGGTGATAATCGTCTCCCCAGGCGTAGCGCGAGATCCAGCCAAGCCCGGCGTCCTGCATTTCTATGGATTTTGGCTCGGGGCCGTTATATAACTTGCCGACGCAGATGATGGAACGCGCACTTGCCAGCAACCGTTTCGGATCGGTTCGTACGATCGCGCGACGGTCGGTAAGATAGCCCATCGCGCCGGCCATTCCGCGCTCTACCCAATTGAGGTAACGCCGGCTGTCGTCCGGCAACGGCTCGGCTCGCGCGATTCCGGCGAGTTCGAAACCACACTCCTGGGCCAGGCGTTTGATTTCTGCTGCCCTCACGAGTCCATCATAAGTGCATAGGAGAATGAATGCATATAGGTGGCCTGAAGACGATCCTCGTGAAGGAAGGGCACGAATGGGAGTTCGAAGCGCTGTTTCGGGAGATGCGCGCGGCAATCGCAAACGGCGAGCCGGATTGTTTGTACTATTCGTTGTTGAAATCGCGGACGAATGCGCGGGCTTACATCGTGGAAGAACAGTATCGCGACCAAGCGGCATTTGATGCGCACCAATCTTCGGCGTACGGGAAGATTTACTTTCCGAAGATCCGCGCAATCCTGGAGAGCATTCAGGTTGAATACTTCGACGTGATTGTTCGGTGACGGGCACGAGCGAGTACACTGGAAGTTTCCATGAAGCTAAACAGCTACACCATCACGCAGGGCAAGGACCGCGCCCCGGCACGCGCGTTCCTGAAAGCCATCGGCCTCACCGACGAGGACATGAAGAAGCCGATCATTGGGATCGCCAACACCTGGATCGGCACCATGCCGTGCAATTTCAAGTTGCGGGAACTGGCCGTGGATGTAGCCGAAGGAATCCGCCAAGCCGGCGGCACGCCCATGGAGTACAACACGATCGCGATCAGCGACGGAATCACCATGGGGACCGAGGGGATGAAGGCTTCGCTGGTCAGCCGCGACATCATCGCCGATTCGATTGAGCTGGTGGCGCGCGGCCACATGTTCGACGGCATCGTAGCACTAGTGGCTTGCGATAAAACGATTCCGGGCGCTGCCATGGCGCTATTGCGGCTCAACACGCCCAGCTTGATTCTGTACGGAGGGTCGATTCTTCCGGGCCGTCACAATGGGCGCGACCTTACGATTCAGGATGTCTACGAAGCCGTAGGCGCGAATTCGGCTGGGCGGATGTCGGACGAGGAACTGTTGGCGATCGAAAATTCCGCATGTCCGGGCGCGGGCGCGTGCGGTGGACAATTCACGGCGAACACGATGGCCACGGTGATGGAGCTGATCGGGCTGTCGCCCTTAGGCACGGCTGCGGTTCCGCAGGTGGACGCCCGCAAACACGGTGTTGCGGCGCGCTGCGGGCGCCTGGTGCTGGATCTGGTGAAGAATAATTTGCGGCCGCGCGACATCGTGACGCGCAAGGCCATCGATAATGCGATCGCTTCGGTGGCTACTACGGGTGGTTCTACCAACGCTGTGTTGCACCTGCTGGCCATGGCGCGCGAAGCTGGCGTTCCGCTCGATATCGACGACTTCCAGACCATCAGCGAGCGCACGCCGCTGTTGGTGGATTTGAAGCCCGCGGGCAAATTCGTTGCGGTGGATGTCGACAAAGCCGGCGGCATTCCGGTGATCGCGCAACGCCTGGTCGAGGGTGGTTATGCCGATGGTACCGCGATGACTGTGACCGGCCGGACGCTGGCTGAAGAAGCTGCCGAAGCGAAAGAAACGCCCGGCCAAGAGGTGATCCATCCGCTGAACAAGCCGATCAAAAAAAGCGGCGGTCTTGTAATTTTGCGGGGTTCACTGGCGCCCGATGGCTGCGTGATCAAGGTCACCGGCATTGAGCGAAGCGAGCAACGCGGACCGGCGCGCGTGTTCGAGTCCGAAGAAGCGGCCATGGCAGCTGCGCTGGGAGGAAAGATTCGCGCGGGAGATATTGTAGTGATCCGTTACGAAGGCCCGCGCGGCGGTCCCGGCATGCGCGAGATGCTGGGCGTCACCAGCGCCATTGTCGGCGCCGGGCTTTCCGATAGCGTCGCTCTACTCACTGACGGCCGGTTCAGCGGGGCCACTCGTGGATTTTGCGTGGGCCACGTCGCGCCGGAAGCCCAAGTGGGCGGTCCCATCGCCGCGGTTCAAGAAGGCGACACGATTCACATCGATATCGCGAACCGAACGATCAATCTGGAGATTCCGGAAAGCGTGCTGCGCGAGCGGCTGTCTAAATGGAAAGCGCCCGAGCCGCGTTACCGCTCGGGCGTCTTCGCCAAATACGTTGCTTTAGTGGGATCTGCTTCGGAAGGGGCTCTTACGACGCCGGCGTAGATGCCGGAGCCGCGACGTGAGCGTCGAGCATTTTCTGGACATCGGTCTTGCCGACCGCGCCCACCTTCTGCTCCACCACCTTGCCGCCCTTGAACAGGAGCAGCGTGGGGATCCCGCGGACGTTGTAGCGCATGCTGGTGGCGCCATTTTCGTCCACGTTCAGCTTGCCCACTTTCACGCGGCCGGCATAGGCCTCGGCGATCGCGTCCACAGTGGGCGTCATCATCCGGCACGGCCCGCACCATTCGGCCCAAAAGTCCACCAGGACCGGGGCTTCGGAATTTAGGACGTCCTTATCCCAGGTCGCATCGGTAAATGTCAGAGTATTCGCACCAGCCATATTTTTGTCGGTCTCCCTAAGTGAAATAGATGTTTTTTCCGGCCAAAGGATTCAGCTAGCCAACAGCCGCCGATACAGCTCCACGTATTCGCCAGCCGAAGCATTCCACGAGAAATCCTTCTCCATGCACCGCCGCATCCTGCGCGCCCATTGCTCCTTGTTTTGGAAGGCTTTCAGGGCCAACCGCACGGACTCTAGCAAGGCGTCACCGGAATATTCGCGGAACTTAAAACCGGTATCCTCATCAATCGTATCATCCAGGCCGCCTGTCGCGCGAACCACCGGTACTGTACCGTACTTGAGGCTGTAAATCTGGTTGAGACCGCAGGGTTCATAGTGGCTGGGCATCAGAAAGATGTCGGCACCCGCCTCAATGCGGTGCGATAGGGAATCGTCGTAGCCTACACGCACGCCCACTCGATGGGGATATGCCTTCGCCAAGGCCTGAAACATCGATTCGTAGACCGGATCGCCCGAACCCAAGACCACCAGATTCACGTCCTCCCGTAGCAATCGCGACGCAGCATCGGCGAGAATATCGAAACCCTTTTGCGATGCGAAGCGGGAAACGATGGCCAGCAGCGGCCGATCCAGATTGTCCTGCGGTAGCCCATACTCGCCCAAAATGGCTCGCTTGCAGTCGCGTTTTCCCGCAAAATCGCCGGGCGAATAATTACGGGCGATATTCGGGTCATGCTCGGGACTCCACTGGCTGTAATCGACGCCGTTCACGATCCCGGTGATGGGCCCGTGCTTGCGGAGAAATCCATCCAGTCCGAATCCATACTCGGGTGTTTGAATCTCCCGTGCATAGCCTTTGCTGACGGTGCTGACGCCGTCGCTCCAGGCGATGCCCGCTTTCAGAAAATTCAGGTCGCCGAAGAACTCCAGTTGCTCCGGGTTCATCCAACGGGGATCGAGTCCGATTTCGGGAACCACCCGTGGAGCAAAAATCCCCTGATACCCGAGATTGTGAATGGTGAGCAGAGACTTGACGCGAAGAAAGCTTGGATCGCCACCGAAATGTTCGCGCATGTACACGGGTGCCAGCGCGGCCTGCCAGTCATGCAGGTGCAGCAGTTGGGTGGAGAACAGGTGACGCGCCACGCCGAGCGCCGCCTGCGAGAGCACGGCGAAGCGCAAATAATTATCGGGGAAATCGACCGCGTCGGCGCCGTAGATTCCGTCGCGATCGTATAGGGCGGGGCACCGGACGAAATAGTAGGTGACGCCGCGCTCGGATGTTTCGAGGATGTCCACCATGTAGCCTGGACCGATGGGAATCCACAGATCGCGGTACGCATCGCGTGGCGGTTGCGGATAGCGATTTTCGCGATAGGCGGGAATCACCACCGCCACGTTTTCGCCGCGTTCCTTCAACGCCGCTGGAAGCGCGCCCAACACATCGGCGAGTCCGCCTGTTTTTGCAAAAGGTGTGGCCTCGGAAGCCACCATCAGGATATTCATGCGGGCTGACTCAGTTGTGGCTCTCCTTGTGAACCGCGTCCAATACGCCGTTGATAAACGACACCGACTCTTCGCCCGAAAACTGCCGCGCCAGCTCCAGCGCTTCGTCGATCACCACGGCCGCCGGTGTGTCCTGGCGGCTCATTTCGTAGATTGCCAGTCGCAAAATATTGCGATCGACAATTGGCATGCGCTCCAGCTTCCAATGAGCCGATTTTTCCGAAATGCGATGATCGATGTCCGGCGCCATAGCCGAGGTGCCATTCACGAGTTCTTCCATGAACGCATCGCGCCCGTCGCTTGGCGGGTCTTCATCATCTGGCTCCTCGGCGGCTTCGGGCGCACCCTCGGCGCGCAACGTGTCGTAAAAAGCATGAATAGTCTCTTCCATCGGACGCTTGGTCATGTCCCACTGGTAGAGAACTTGCAGTGCTCGCTGGCGGGATCGGTGACGGGCTGCCATAGCTGCTATTATTTTCGCAGCCGCCGCACGAGGTGCGCCATTTCGATCGCGGTATTGGCGGCGTCGTGTCCCTTGTTGCCGTCTTTCCCGCCGGCGCGATCGATGGCTTGCTGGGCTGTGTTCGTGGTTAGAACACCGAAGACCACGGGAATTCCGAATTCAAGCTGCACCGCGGCCAGTCCGGCGGCGGCTTGGCCCGCGACATACTCGAAATGAGGGGTATCGCCGCGAATCACCGCGCCCAACGCGATGATGGCGTCCGATTTATTGCGCACCGCGAGGGTTTTAGCTGCGAGCGGCAGCTCCCAAGCTCCGGGCACTTTTACGATCTCAATGTCCCGTTCGTCGCTGGCGCCCGCGCGTTTCAACGCCTCGAGCGCTCCCTCCAGCAGCCGGTCTGTGACGAAGCTATTGAATCGCGCGCACAACACGGCAAACTTCAGGCCGCTGGCATCGAGATTTTCTTCGATCGGTTTTCCTTCGGTCACTTTTGTGGGATATGGGATACTTGAGGTTCAGGCCTCATTCTACCGCATGGATCCCGCTTTCATCCGGAACTTCTCTATCATCGCGCACATCGATCACGGCAAGTCCACGCTGGCCGATCGCTTGCTCGAAGCCACAGGCGCGCTTTCGCAGCGCGAAATGATGGCGCAGGTGCTGGACACCATGGATCTGGAGCGCGAGCGCGGCATCACGATCAAAGCGCATGCGGTACGGCTGAGTTATCGCGCCGAAGACGGGCAGCTTTACCAGCTCAACCTGATCGACACGCCCGGCCACGTCGACTTCAGCTATGAAGTGTCACGCAGCCTGCAAGCCTGTGAGGGCGCGCTGCTGGTGGTGGACGCGTCGCAAGGAGTGGAAGCGCAGACGCTCGCTAACACCTATCTCGCACTGAGCCACAATCTCGAAATTATTCCGGTGATCAACAAGATCGATTTGCCATCGGCTGAGCCGGAAAAGATTCGCGAGCAAATCGAGCAGCTGATCGGCCTTCCGGCCCAAGACGCGATCCTGGTCAGCGCCAAGCAAGGCATCGGTATCAAGGATGTGCTGGAAGCCGTGGTGCATCTGGTGCCGGCTCCCACAGGCTCCCCCGACGCGCCTTTGCGAGCGCTCATTTTCGATTCCTGGTTCGATCCTTACCGCGGCGTGATTATCTTAGTGCGAGTGGTGGACGGCACGCTGCGAGTGGGGCAGAAAATCAAGTTGATGGCCACCGGCGCGCTGTGCGAAGTGGACGGCGTCGGCTATCAATCGCCCAAACCGATCCCGTGCGACGAGCTTTCGGCTGGCGAAGCCGGATTCCTCTTCGCGAACATCAAGACGGTCTCCGACGCGCAAATCGGCGACACCGTTACCGGCGTTGAAAACCCAGCTTCTGAGGCGCTGCCGGGGTTTCAAGAGATCAAGCCGATGGTTTTCGCGGGGCTCTACCCGGTGGAATCCCACGAGCACGGGCGTCTGCGCGAGGCGCTGGAAAAGCTGCGCTTGAATGACAGCGCGTTCAACTTCGAGCCGGAGAATTCGGTGGCGCTGGGATTTGGTTTTCGGTGCGGCTTTCTTGGCCTGCTGCATCTGGAGATCATTCAGGAGCGCCTGGAGCGCGAATTTCAAATCGATCTGATCACGACGGCGCCGGGGGTGCGCTACAAAGTGACGGCGATGAACGGGGAACTCATCGAAGTCTACAATCCGAGTAAGTTCCCGGATCCCTCCGTGATTAAGCACATTGAAGAACCGATCATCGATGCGACCGTGATTACGCGCGAGGAATACGTCGGCGAAATTCTGAAGCTGCTTGAAGAAAAGCGCGGCTCGCAGAAGAAGTTCGAGTATATCGGCACCGGTCGCGTGCTGCTGCTGTATGAGCTACCGCTCAACGAAATCGTGCTGGATTTCTACGATCGGTTGAAGTCGGCTTCGCGAGGCTATGCGTCGCTCGATTATCATCTGGCCGGCTACCGCGTTTCGCCGATGGTGAAACTGGATGTGCTGGTGGCGGGTGAGCCCGTGGATGCCTTATCGATGATTGTCCACCGGGATTTCGCATATGACCGCGGCAAGCTTCTGATTGAGCGGCTACGCAAGCTGATCCCGCGCCAGATGTTCGAGGTTGCCCTGCAAGCCGCGATCGGCAACAAGGTGATCGCGCGCGAGACCATCAAGGCGATGGGCAAGAACGTTTTGGCGAAGTGCTACGGCGGCGACATCTCGCGCAAGCGTAAGCTGCTGGAAAAGCAAAAGGAAGGCAAAAAGCGGATGAAACGGGTGGGCCGGGTGGAGATTCCGCAAGAAGCGTTCCTGGCGGTGCTGAAGGTGGGCGGCGGGGACAAAGACTAGCCACCTTGGTGCAACTCCAGTGCGCCATAAGTATGGTAGTATGGCTGTATGCCAAGCCGAAAGATGACCTTCACGTTTGCCGGATGAGCTTGCGGCTACCTTCACCAAACGAGTTCCCGCTCGCGACCGGTCGCGGTATGTGGCGGAGGCGATCGCAGATAAGCTCGCCGAGCGTGAGAAGCGGCTAATTCTCGCTTGCGAAATCGCAAACCAGGATCCCGAGCTGAGAGAAATCGAGAAGGAATTCGACGCTTTTACCGATGCCATGCCAGAGCCTTGGGAAGATGCCGCGGCGCGGTGAGATCTGGTGGGCGACGCTAGATCCTACCGTCGGGTCTGAGATCAACAAGACGCGCCCGTGCGTGGTCATCAGCAACAGCGTGGTGAATCAACACCGCCGAACGGTCGTAGTCGTTCCGCTAACGAGTTCACCGCGAGCCGCTCCTCCGGTCTTGGTTAGCGTGACCTGTTCCGGGCGACCTGCGGTCGCCGTGATCGATCAAGTACGCGCAATTGCACGAGAGAGACTGTCGGACCGTATCGAACTATTGAGTGCCGAGCATTTGGGCGCAATAGAAGATGCACTCCGTGAAATCCTCGAGCTTGACTAGCGAAGCCGACCTTCCCTTCCGTCATTATTCGATCCGCCATCGCGCGATCGCCTGGATTAGCCGCCATCTGTTTGACCGCTTCACCTACACCGTCCGCCACGGCCTGATCCGGGGAATGCGCCGCAGGGGCGGCCTCGGCTGGATACCCTTCGGCATCGCACAAACCAAGGAAGAAATGTTCTGGCGCGGCCTTCCGCTCGGCGGCCTGGTGATCTATGACGTCGGAGCGTTCCACGGCATCCTCACGCTATTCTTCGCCTCGCGCTGCTCGCACGTCATCTCTTACGAGCCCAACGAAATCAACCACGCCCGCCTGATCGAAAACATTCGTCTGAACAACCTCGACAACGTCCAGGTCCGCAAGCTCGGCGTGGCTTTCCAGCTCGGTTCCGGCACGCTGCGCTACAGCCCAGAGATGGCGGGGGGCGGAACGCTGGATCACTAATGCGATCGCGCGGGTTTCACAGCGCGTGGAAATCACGACCCTCGATCACGAGATGGCCACGTCCGCTCTGCCCGCGCCGGATCTCATCAAGATCGATATCGAAGGCTGGGAGCTGGAAGCGCTCAAGGGCGCCCGCGAAACGTTGGCTACGTACCATCCCGCCCTGTATCTTGAGATGCACGGAGAAACGCTGCGCGAAAAGAGGCGCAAGGCCAGCGCGATTGTCGCTTTTCTGTGCGACGCTGGGTACACGGACATCGTACACGTCGAAACTGGCGCGACGATCACGCCAGGCGACGAAACGGTGGCCGCAGAGGGACATCTCTATTGTTTATGCCCTACCAATATCTCACCGCATCGACTGAAAACCAGCTCGGCGTAATCACCCTGAATCGCCCGGATCGCCGCAACCCGCTCTGTCGCTCGGCCTGATGCTCGAACTGATCGCGTGCCTGGACGAATTCGCCGGCTCTACGAACATCCGCGCCATCATCCTCGCAGCCGCAGGCAAGGTCTTCAGCTCGGGCCACGATTTAAGTGAAATGGTTGGGCGCACGGTTGCCGACTATCGCCGCCTCTTCGACGTTTGCGCCGAGCTGATGGCCAAGATCCAATCCATCCCGCAGCCGGTGATCGCGCAGGTGCAGGGCATCGCCACCGCCGCCGGATGCCAACTGGTGGCAACCTGCGATCTCGCCATCGCGAGCGACCAAGCCGCTTTCGCCACGCCCGGGGTCAAGATTGGATTGTTCTGCACCACGCCAATGGTTGCGCTCACCCGAGCCGTCGGCCGCAAACGCGCCATGGAGATGCTGCTCACTGGCACGTTGATAGATGCTTCGACCGCAGCCGAGTGGGGTCTCGTGAATCGTGTGGTGCCCGAGCTGCCGAGCTTGAATCCGCGACTCGCGAGCTGGTTGCAGAATCGCCGAGGCCAGCAGCTTCACCGTCGCGCTGGGCAAACAAGCCTACTACACGCAGATCGATCTCGACCAGCCCAAAGCCTACGCCTACGCCAAGGAAGTGATGACCATGAACTCGCTCGCGCACGATGCCCAGGAGGGTATTTCCGCGTTCCTTGAAAAACGCGTGGCGTGCTGGAGCGGAGAATAGACGCTACTTCAGTTTGTATATGATCGAGAATCGCGTCCGCCCCACCTCGCGATAGTTCGCGAGCCATTCGTGCAAATCCGGATAGTTCGTGATGGCGAGAGCCGGATTCAGGGGGCCGAGCCCATCCACGATCCAGGTTGGATCGCTTGCGATCAGCTCGCGCCGGTTTCGCGCGGCCCATGCGGGAGCGAACGGCTGCGAGCTGGTCAGATGACGGTCGGCCAACACGCCGGTGAGCGGCTGCGAATCCAGAAAACGGCTGCCGGCGGGCATCCGGGTGTACGTGAAAATGTCGGGCCGATAGCCCCAGACCAAGAATGTTCCCGCATGTTCCGATATGGTTCGACGGCGGCCTGGCTGTCTTGATTGAGCGCCAGATCGGTCCAATTGCTTTGCCGCTGGTGAACCAGATCATTCGCGAGCATCACATAGCGCGGTCCGAAGCGGATCAGCGGGATCAGCAGCAGCGCCAGCATCACCGGACGCGGCATCGGCCCAACAGAGTGTACCCGCGCGCGGCCAGCAGCGCCATCACGGGCAACAGTTGAAAGTAGTAGCGCGGGAAGAATCGCCAGCCCGCCGCCACGGCCGCCGAGCGACAGCAGCAGCCACGCGATCATCTTCCACCGCTCGCGGTCTTCCTTCCACAGCGCAAACGCCGCTCCAACAATCAGCGCGCTCTGAAACCCCGCCCAATTTGCGGTCCGGATGAAGCCGGTGGCGAGCGAGAACGTTTGTTCGGAATACATCGCGCCCCAGCGCCAGACTTGATCGATATAGGGTTGGCCGAACCAAATTAGAGCCACAATGTTCGGGATCGCAAAGCCCGCCAGCAGCCATCCCGCGCCGCGCCAGGCGAAGAAGATGCAGGCCGCCAAAACGAAAAAGGCTTTCGCGTTCACCAGCAGCGCGACGCCGGCCACCAGTCCGCTGAGCAACGGCCTTCCGCGCCAGGCCAGGTAAACCGCAGCGATATGCGGCAGCACCATCAGCAAATCGGGCGCCAGCGCCATCACCGCCGATGGAATTCCGAATGTCAGAAAAAATCCGAGCAGCAGCGCCGCCGCCAAGCCCTCGCGCGGACCCCACAGATCCCGCGCGAACCGCCATAACATCAGGCAACACGCAAAAACAAAGGCCGCGCCGGCGATTCTGAGCAGCACTCCCATGCGCGCGTCCCACAGCAAATACACCAACGCGGAGAGCGGCGGCTTGTCGAACCAGATGTCGCGATACAGCATTTTTCCGTCGAGAATCTGAATCGCGGCAGCCGCCGGATACGCCTCTTCCACCCAAACGATCGCGCTGTGGCAGAGGCGCGCCGCGACCAGTCCGGCGAATAAAAGCGCGAGCACAAGCCGGTTTGAGGCGTTTGCGTTCGGAATCACCTATTGAATATAACTGTGGCTGGTGGCTGGTGACTTGTGGCTGGAATCGATATCCGGGGATCGAGGGAAGCGGCTGGACCAGTTCTTGCGCGAACGCCTGCCGCAATACAGTCGCGCGCAGATTGCAGGAATGGATCGAGCAAGGGCACGTTTTGGTCAACGGCTCGCCGGAAAAACGTTCGTTCCTGCTGAAGGGCGCCGAGCGCATCGACGTTCAGCCCGCCGAACTGGCTCCGTTGCGCGCGACTGCCGAAGACATACCGCTCGAGGTCCTCTATGAAGACTCCGATGTCATCGCCATCAACAAGCCCGCCGGCATGGTGGTCCACAGTGGAGCAGGACAGCACTCGGGCACTCTCGTCAACGCCGTGCTGCACCGTTTTGGGAAGCTCTCTTCGGTGGGGGGCGACCTGCGGCCTGGAATCGTGCATCGTCTAGACCGCTTCACCAGCGGCGTGATCCTGATCGCACGCAACGATGCCGCGCACCGGCACTTGGCGGGGCAGTTCGCGAGCCGTCAAGTTGAAAAGATCTATCTGGCCCTGGTACACGGCCGAGTGAAGAAGGACCACGGAAGCATCACCACGCCCATCGCTCGCGATCCCGTCCGCCGAGTCCGCATGACCGCACGCCTCGCAAGTGGACGCCAAGCCAGCACGTCATATCAGGTACTGAAGCGCTTCGACAAACTCACCCTTTCTAGAAGTGAAAATCGGGACGGGTCGCACGCACCAGATCCGCGTGCATCTTGCGAGCATCGGGCATCCCGTGGCCGGCGATAAACTGTACGGCGCTCCGCCCAGCCTGCTCGGACGCTACTTCCTGCACGCCCGCCAGATCACCTTTACCAGCCCGAGTACGGGCGAACGAATTACTGTCGGCGCGCCATTGCCGCCGGATCTCGAGGATTACTTAGTATCAGTGCAGGCCGCGCCCAACCACTTCGACGTGAACGAATAATTCATGCTCATCGCATGGTTCCCGTCCGACGCGGTAGTCATCTGAAAGGAGCCACGAATGTGCTCCGAATCGACCGTTTCGACCTTTATAGTGCCGCTGCTTTTCGTTCCGTTCTGATTGCATTCCATATGAACTTCCTGTGCGGTGGAAGAGGAACTGGTCAACGTGGTAGTGCAAGACTTTTGGGCTTGTTGTCCCGTGGTCCACGCCTCGGCGAGTTTCTCCTTCGTCCTGCAACTGGTGCTGACCATCGGCTTCGCGCCGCGGGCGCCCATGGCGGATTCGAACTTGGCGCGCTGCTCGGGCGTCATCTTCGCCAGCACGTCGGGCGGGATTGCGGGCATGCCGGTCATTTGCCCAGTCGTCGTAGTCTCCCACTGGCCCGGCTTCACGTCCAGGGCGTGAATGTCGGCTGCCCAAGTGCTGGTACACAGCAGCATCGTAAGTCCAATCAAAAGTTTCATGGTCAAGAAATCCTCCGTAACTTCATCGTCCATTCTCGCTGAAAACTGGAGGGCCAGCCAAGTTGCCATTCCGGATACACTGAAATTTGCCGGACGACCTCGTCTCAATCGTCATTCCCGCCTATAATCCTGCCACATTTCTGCTCGAGGCCATAGCGTCGGCTTCCGCGCAAACGCATCCGAACATGGAAATTATATTGGTGAACGACGGCACGGACAAACCCGAGAGCCTGACAGTTCTGGAACAGGCAGCGCGCGTAGTCAATATCTATGTGCACCAGCCGAATCGCGGTCTCGGAGCTGCCCGCAACGCCGGATTTCGTGCGGCGCATGGTGAATACATCGTGCCGTTGGATGCTGACGATCTGATCCAGCCGGCTTACGTCGCCGAGTGCCTCGCCGCGTTGCGCGGCTCGGATGCGGCCTTCGCATACACCGATTTTCAAGTGTTTGGAACCAAGACATACCGGGAAAGGCCGGGCGAATACAACTTATATCGCTTGCTCGATCGCAACTATCTCACATATGCGGCGTTGATTCGGAAACATGATTGGGAAAACTCGGGCGGATACGATGAATCATTGAAATGTTTGGGGTATGAAGACTGGGAGTTCTGGCTTCGGCTGGGAGCGCGCAACTATTTCGGCCAGTATGTGCCGAAATCACTCTTCCGTTATCGCAAGCATGGAGCGTCCCTTTATGATTACGCTCTGGCTCGTCACCAGGAGTTCGTCGCTTACATTCGAAGCCTGCACCCTGAACTATACGAATACGAAACCCGCGCCCGCATCAAGGCGCGGTGGTCGCCGGCGGCTTCAATTATTTCTCGCGAGCCGGTGACGAATCAAACCATCGAGGACATTCAGATCGTTGCACCAGGAGAGAAGACCTTAGCGCCTGTCGTCGGCGATGCGAGTGATCCGAACGCAGCCGAATTAGCGGCGCTAGCGAACTGGAGTGGTTCAACCGCTCGAACGGCGCCGCAGAAGGGGGCGCGCAACAGCATCCATCGGCATTTGCTGAACGCCGAACTGCTTTCGCTGCGATCCTGGACGCATCACCCAGCGCGGTCTTTTTCGCGCCTGATTCCCTTGCGCGCCAAGGAACGTATGAATAGAGCCGTGGGGCGGCCGCTCTTCGATCTTTCCTTCTATTTGCAGTTTCAACCCAATGCAGTGCTGCTCGGCGACGTCGTGATCGAGCCCTTGATCTATTACCCGAAGCCCGCTGATGGCCGCAAACGCGTCGCGCTGGTGACCACGCATTTGGGACCGGGCGGCGCCGAGTCGGTGTTATACGACATTGCGTCAACGCTATGTTCCACCCAATTCGAGACCTTACTCCTGGCCACGCAATCGCGCGACGATCGGTGGCTCGCCAAATGGCGCGGACGCGTAGCGCACGCCTACGACCTCGCGCAAGTGGTTCCGCCTGAACGGATGACCGCGGCTCTTTACTCCATCATTTCGAACTGGCGATGTGATTACCTGCTGATCCAAAACAGTCTGTATGGATACGCTGCGCTTCCGCACCTCAAGAAGCTGCTGCCGGACATCCAGATATTCGACCTGGTGCATTACATTGATGAAGCCTGGGACCAGGTCGCATCCACCGCCGAAGTGGCGCCATACATCGACCGCCGCGTGGCTCTGGCGGAATCAGTTCGCGATCATCTGCGCGCGAAGGGAACGCCCGAGTCGAAAATTCTGCTGGTGCGCAACGGCGTCGATCTCGAGCGATTCCGGCCGTCGTCGAACAATGCTGCCAACTCTGTCAAGCAAATCCTTTTTGCCGCACGGCTGGATCCCCGCAAGCGGCCATTACTTTTGGCCGACATCGCGCGCGAGCTCTCAAATCTCAGGCCCCAAGGCGATTTTCGATTCGTTATCGCCGGCGATGGTCCGGAGAAAGAACGTTTCGAGCGGCGGGTCCACAAACTCGGACTCGACGCCGTCTTCGATTTCCGGGGACAGGTGGACGACCTGGCGCCGCTCTTGGCTGCCTGCGACATCATGATACTTCCGTCGCGTAGCGAAGGCGTCCCCTTGGTGATTCTCGAAGCGCTGGCGAGCGCGCGGCCGGTTATCGCTTCCAAGGTCGGTGCGATTTCGGAGGTCGTAGACTCCAGTTGTGGAATTCTGATAGACCAACCGAGCGCTGCTGAGTTCGCGCGGGCCATCAACTCGCTTCTCGATGAACCGGCGCTGCGGGAGAAGATGGGTGCCGCGGGACGGCGGAAGGTGGAAGCAGACCACGACATCCTGAAGACACGTGAAGCGCTAGTCGGCCTCTTTAATCAAAGCTCCGCTGTGGATCAGGGTTCCGCGGTCTCGGTCTCTTCCACTAAGCGGTCCACCGCGATCGAGTAGATCGCCATCTTCCCGTCACGATCGCTCTGAAAGATCACTCGCTGGCTATTGGGAGAAAAAAATGCCGTCACCAGCCGCGGATCGCTGGCGCGATGCTGGCACAACGTAAGCTCCCGTTTCACCGATCGAACCAGCAGCAACAGATAAGGTGAAGCTTTGCTGCCGCTTGGGCCCACAAATACGCTGGTATCGGCATTGCGGTTGAAGCTCGCGAACTGGGTGGTGGCCGAAACAAATTGATCCTCATTTGTATCCGGCGTGAACTCCCGAATATTGTTAAGTTGCTTCTTGTCCACCGGGAAGTTCAAATAAACGATCGATCGCCCATCGCCCGACCAAAGCGCCGTACCCAGGCCGCCGATCGCAACTCGCAGCTTGCGATTTTGCGCGGCGTCGTAGTTCACAGCCCATAATTCGTTGTTTTTCCGGTATAACAAGCCCGCGCGTTTGGGGCGCGGCTGCGGATCGGAAATCGGTTCGTTCGATTCCACCAGCGTTGCCGCGGCTCCGGTCCGCATCGTGACCAGACGCAAGCGGCTGAGGCCTGGCTTTTCCTCGATCAGCGCGGCCACCAGTCCATCTTCTGAAAGGCTGAAGCCGCTCCCAAACTGAAACCCTTCCTCGGCCCGATACACTTCGCGCGCGTGAACGCCATTGGTGTGTCCCATGTAGAGCGACCTGTCGGCTAGGTAAGCGAATTCGTGCTCGTCGGGTGCGAGCGTCAGCGAATCGGTCACCAGATCCTTGGCTTCAGTCAAAACCCGGGATTGGCCGTTCTTCAAATCCAACCGATAAGCCTGTACCGATCCCGAGCGGTCATTTGAATGAATCAGAAATTCGGTCTTCTTCGAAATCGCGCGGTTGTACGCGGCCGGCAACCAACTCTGATGCCCGGGATCGGTCAAGCGAAAGACGTTGAACTCGGTCGCCTCGTCGGCGTAGCGCTTGATCTCGGACGGATACGTCTGCGTCTTATCGGCCGCGAAGCAAGCGGCCGCACCCGTAAATGACGCAACGAAAAGGCGGCGCGTGAACTTCAAGCTAGAGATGGCTGCTTTGGTAGTGTTCTTTCAGCAGATCCAATCCAAAATCGCCTTCAAAGTCGCGCCAAACGGAATGAATATGGTTGGCGTTGTCTTGCGTGTCGTCGAACTCGATCAGGAAACTGGGCGATTGAATCCGATAGTAATGTCCTTGACCGGGCTCCTCTCCGCCCGACCAGGCGAAGTATAAATGATCGCCGGCCTTCTTGATCTGATCTTCCCGGGTCTGGTCGATCTGGTCGGTCATGTTCCGGCAGTATTCGTCCAGCAGACTTTGGAAAATCGCACGCTGCGCCGCGGTCATTTTCGATGCTTCCAAACCGCTCGGCTGGCCGTTCAGCGCGGCCTTACGCGAGGCTTCGGTTAAAATCTCTTTCGGCGCGTCCTTGCTGAGCACGGCGGTCTTTTTTTGATCGGCCGTGAACGACTTCACCAGCTGGCGGCCCAGATCCTCTTCGCGCGCCAAAATGCGCAGGCCTTTGCGGGGGCCCTCGCGAATCTCGGCCGGGTTCGTTCCAAAGAAACTCGGCGCACCTTGCACTTTGCCGTTAACGATGGTGAAGTTCTGGCTGAAGTGATGGCCCTCCACGCGATAACCCCACGTTCCGGTTGAGGATGGTTCGCCGAAGACCGTGAAGAAGTAGCCCTCGGGATCGCGCATCGGTCCTTTGCCGCCTTCGAGAATCTTGAGCACTTCATCCAGGCTCATGATGCTAACGGCTTTGATGTAGCCCTGTTGACTCAGGCCGGCCGCAAGCAATGCGTGTGCGAGTTGCTTCTGCTCAGCCGTCATTTCGCGCAGCGCGAGCCCTTTGCGTTCCTTCGGGATGTAGTGCCAGTTGAAGCGCTCTCGATCCTGAAATTGGAAGGTGGCCTGCGCGCGCTCTTGCGGCGTGAGCGAGGTGAGAAAAGCTTTGGCGGCATCCGTCATCACGGACGCGGAATGGATGCGGGTGTAGGCGGATGTGAGCAGCACCACCGCCGCACCGATCGCGAAAATCCGCAACGCTGCTGTCTTCACGATGTGCCTCCTTTTGGACGTGTTTCTAGCTTATCCGAAGAGGGCAGCGCTTGCAGCGCTTACGGCGGCCCCGCGCCAGGCACCGCGATGACATCGATTCCAAACAGCGCGTCAAGAGACGGCAACGATTCGATAGGGGCCAGCGTAATCGGGGGATGAATGGAGCTCGCTCGCCCCGATTGAACGGCCAGCACGCGGCTGGACAATCCTCCCGCGGTTACGTAGAGATGCGCCATCACGACCTGATCGAAGCGTGTCTTGGAAGCTGCCAGAGTTTTCTCCAGGCGCTCGAAGGCCAGCTTGAAATCGCTATCCTGCTTTCCGAAGGCGAGTTGGGTTCCGGTGATCACAACCTGCGGACTCGAGACCACCGCCATTTGAGAATCGCTCGAGGACGCTGGTTTCGCCAAGCGCGCCGTGGCCTCGCAGGCGGCGGCGGGAGCGACGGGCGTGCGTTGCATTTGCAAATAGTCGAGCGCGGCGCCTGGGAAGTCCGCGGCCATGGCTCGTTGGGTGTCGCGCTGATCATCGAGAGAGCTGACGAAGCAGGTGATCAGGAGCGCTGCGGAGGGTTGCATGCCGGCAGTGGCGAGTACACTCTTCAGCTTGGCAAGCGAATCGGCTACGCTCGAGGCCGGCTGAGCCGCAAGAAAGGCAACGCCCGAAGGATTCACCACTTTGCGATCCGCCTCAGTGGCCTCAATCACGATTTGCGCTCCTACCATCGGCAGCGCACCCACTTGCACGACGCTGAGAGCCGGCAGCGGCTGATGTTTTTCCAGGAACATTTCGCCCGCGATCTCACCGATGCGCCGCAGATCGCCCGAGCCCGCGACGAAAGCTCGTAGTTTCACGATGGGTCCGCGATCGGAGCGCAGCAAAGCCTTTATCGCATCGCGCGTCTGCTGCGACAGCAGCCCTTTGGACGACAGCGGCGACACCTGATAGGCCAGTCGCGCGGTTTCGGCGGTGACGGCGGCCGGCAAGTCCGGTGACTGAGGCAGGGCTTGCGTGATGTCATCGCCCTTCTTTTTCTTTTTATCCTCGGGGGCCACCACGGGAATGTAGCCGTCATCGGGATTGGGCTTCGGGTTCTGCGCCACGACGCCCGCCGCGAGCGCCAGTAGGAGGGAGCACAACAGAGGAGTGCGCGGAAAGTGCATTGCGGCTTCGAGACCTGATTCTAACAAAGGCAGTAACATATCGGAGATTCGCAGTAAGATTAGGATTGGCCGTCACACTCATATCCTCGACAGCCACGCGCACCGCGAATTTTACGCGCTTTGCCTGGGGAGCGCTCGGGTGGAACCTGCTGGTGGTGTTGTGGGGCGCCTTTGTCCGCGCCAGCGGATCGGGGGCTGGATGCGGGAGCCATTGGCCGCTTTGCAACGGCGACGTCGTTCCAGTTGCCCCGCGCATCGAGACGATCATCGAGTTCACACACCGCGCCATGAGCGGCGTGGCTCTGGTGGCTGTTGTCGCATTGTGGCTGTGGAGCCGGAGCGCATTTTCGCGAGGCCATCGCGCGCGAAAAATGGCCCTCGCCTCCCTCCTGTTCTTAGTCACGGAAGCACTGCTGGGCGCGGGTTTGGTGCTGTTCAACTATGTTGACAAGGATCAGTCCGTCGGACGCGCGTTCTATTTGTCGCTGCATCTGGTAAACACGTTGCTGCTGCTCGGCGCGCTGGTGCTGACGGCATGGTTTTCCCGGGGGGGCGCACAGCAACACAGCGCTCGGCGGTCGATATTGGTGATAGCCGCGCTGCCGATCGCGGCTCTGGTGAGCGTGACAGGCGCAATCGCGGCGCTGGGCGATACCTTGTTTCCCGCAACATCGCTCGCGCAAGGTTTTCATCAGGATTTTTCGGGCGCGGCTAATTTTCTGCTGCGCCTCCGCGTCCTTCACCCGATGTTCGCGATTCTGGCTGTGGCGTACTTCGTCGCCGCGGCCATCGCGGTGTTTCGGGCGGGCCAGTCGCGACTGGCGATCTACGTTTTGGTCCTGGTGCTCGCGCAACTTGCCGCCGGCGCAATCAATGTTATTCTGCTTGCGCCCATCTGGATGCAGATCACGCATCTACTGTTGGCCGATCTTGTTTGGATTGTACTGGTGCTGTTAGCCGTTGAGGCCCGCCCGTCCGCACTTGCATGAACCTGAGCCGCTTGGCAGACGCCTTCGATGAGCTTTACGCCGAGCATCGCCGTTCTGCGCTGGATCGTCTTGTGGTGTGGGTCAGCATCGCCGGCTTCATCGCGCACCTGGGGCTGGTGTTTCTGGCGTCCAACCTTCCCTCGCCGCCCGCGTTGATTGCTGCTGTTGGAACCAACTATCTGGCGGCCATTTATACGCCATTCAGCTTCATTCTCTTCTACGAAGTGCTGATGCTGATCGTGGCGCTTCCGCAATCCACCACGCAGTCCATCGCGAAACAGTACCAAATCGTTTCGCTAATCTTTATCCGGAATTTCTTCAAGGAGATCGCAGAACTGCACGGCATTGACAAGCTCGCGAACCTGTCGCCCGAAGTCGCACCGGTGTTTCTGAACCTAGGCGCAGGACTGTTCATGTTTTTCCTGGTGGCGGTATTTTTACACGCGGCCAGCCAAGGAAAGCCCATCGTGCCCGGGACCGAGCGTGGGGAAATGGCGACCTTCATATCCCGGAAGAAGATCATCGCACTGGGACTGACGATCCTGCTGTTAGGGCTGGCGGTGCGCCGCGTGATCGAGTATCTGGTGGAAGCATTCAACGTGATCTACCGGCACGCAACTCCGCGGCTCGACCTGACCGCAAATTTCTATACCGATGTCTTCATGGTCATGATCTTCACGGACGTGTTGATCGTGATTCTGTCGCTGGTTGTCTCCGACCGCTATGAGCTAGTGTTCCGCAACGCGGCATTCGTGATCTCCACTATCCTGATCCGCTTTTCGCTGACTGCCGGATACCCCTATGGCGCCCTGCTTTCCTTGATGGGAATGGTGTTCGGAATCTTGACGCTGCTGATTTACAATTACCACCTGCGGTCGGCGGAGCGAAGTCGTTAGCCGGGAAAACTTAGGAACGCGGGGACAATCTTTAGCGCCAACGCCGCGGGATTGCGGCCGAGATCGTGCCCAACGCCTTCGGCTTCGATCAATTTAACCGGCGCGGGAATCAGCTGAATGGCGTTCCGCATTTCCTCGAGCGAACCGAACGGATCTCGCGAGCCGTGCACGAATAACACCGGCGTATTCAACTTCGCGAAATGCGCCGTTCGCAATTGCTCCGGCTTGCCCGGCGCATGCAATGGATAGGACAGCAGCAGCAAGCGATCCACAAGACCCGGTGCTTCTGCTGTCAGGATGCTCGACTGCCGTCCGCCATAGGACTGCCCTCCGAGCCAAATTTGCTCGGGATTCTTCGCGCGAATTTTCATGATTTGCTCGCGTAAGCCTTCCCGGTCGCGCGCCGCGTCACCTGGCCGGGGTGGTCCTTTGGGGCGCTCTTGCCGAAAAGGCAGATCGTAACGAACCACTTCTGTGTCGTGCGCTGCGAAAGCATTTGCGAGAGCCACAAGCATAGGAGCGTTGCGGTTCGATCCAGCGCCGTGCGTGAGTAGGAGAAAATTCACTTTGAAAATAGAAAGGGCCGCCTCCTCTGGACGGCCCCTCTTCCAAAATTTACGGAAGATCCCTGTTAGGGTTTCATGACGTTCTCGGCCTGCAGCCCCTTGGGGCCCCGCTTGACCTCGAACTCCACCTCCGAACCTTCTTCCAGAGTGCGATAGCCGTTCATCTGGATTGCGCTGAAGTGAACAAATACGTCATCGCCGTTGGCGCGCTGGATAAAGCCATAGCCCTTGGCGGCGTTAAACCATTTCACAGTCCCTTTTTCTCTCACTGCTACATTCTCCTAGCTTCTGATGCCCGTGCCTGTTAGCGCACAAGTCTAAGATAAAACTGGACCATGATATCACACGACCCGCCGGGTTCCGCAAGAGGGAAATACGTATGCTTTCATGGGATTGGGGGTGAGTTACACTGGGCCCGTAGGCTGGCTCCCGATGAAGAACCCTCTGCGCACACGCATGTTCGCCTGGTGGTATTTCATGATCGCGGGCGGCTTCCTGCTGCTGGCGATTAATCGGTTGCTGCTTGGTCAGCGGGCTGGATTAGTGGTCGCGCAGCTAGTCACTGCTGCAGCGTTTCTGCTGTTTGGGTTGATGTGTTGGAAGTAGCCGCGCGCGTGAGCAAGCGTTTTATTTTGTACGGCTTAACCCTAGCGCTCGAATGCGTTTGTGCAGGTTTGTCCGTTCCATCCCCAACGCTCGTGCTGCTCCGGAAACATTCCAACTGGTCTCTTCAAGAGCGCGCAGGATGTGCTCCCGCTCGGCCGACGCACGCGCCTCTTTAATGTTGGATCGCGGAACGGACTCGCCGGCCAGCCGGATCTCTACCGGAACAGACTCGGGCGTGAGAAGGTTGCCCGACGTCAGAATGGCCATTCGTTCGACGATGTTGCGAAGCTCGCGGGCATTGCCAGGCCAGGAGTAGCATTCAAGGATTTCATACGTTTCATCCTCGATCTCCTTGGAATGAAAATTGTTACGCAGACAGAAATCATCCAGGAAATAGTCCGTCATCGCCACGATGTCTTGCGGCCGCTCACGGAGCGATGGTACACGAATCGGAACCACGCAGAGGCGATAGTACAAGTCTTCCCTGAACTTTTGCTGCGCCACCAAATCGCTCAGATTGCGATTGGTGGCTGAAACCACGCGCACCGCCACGCGTATGGGTTGTTCGCCACCCACGCGATGAAACTCGCCCTCCTGCAGGACGCGCAGGAGCTTGGCTTGCGAAGCGGCGTGAAGGTCGCCGACCTCGTCCAAGAAGATGGTGCCGCCGTCGGCCAGCTCGAATTTGCCCTTGCGTGTGGAGATGGCGCCTGTGAATGCGCCCTTTTCGTGCCCGAATAGCTCGCTCTCCAGTAAGTCAGAAGGAATGGCCGCGCAGTTCACTTTGACGAACGGGCCATTTGAGAATGGGCTTTCGTGGTGGATGTGGGCGGCCAACAGCTCCTTGCCGGTGCCGGATTCACCCATGATCAGGATGCGGGCATCGGAGCGCGCGGCCATGGTGGCCTGTTCCACCACTCGCACGAAAGCCGGGCTCGTCCCAATCATCTTGGTGCTGGAGCCCACTAGCTCCCGCAGCCGTTCGTTCTCGCGGCGCAAGCTGACTTGTTCCAGCGCGTTCTTCAGCGACAACAGAACTTTGTCGCGGCCCAGGGGCTTTTCCAGAAAATCGAAAGCTCCGGCGCGGGTTGACTCGACAGCTTCGGCAATTGTCCCGTGGCCTGAGATCATGATGACGGGCGCCAGGAACTCGCGCTCGCGCAATTGCCGCAGGAAGTCGATGCCACTGCCGTCCGGGAGCCGTACGTCAAGTAGCAGCAGATCGGCGCGCTCGGCCGCCGGCTTGGCTTCGGCGATGCTTCGCGCCAGTGTGACCGAGTAACCCTCGCGCTCCAGGATTAATCGCAGGGAGGCGCCAATGTTGGGCTCGTCGTCCAGAACGAGAATGCGTTTCGCGGCCATTTCCCAAGCCGCCGCTTACGCCACCGGAAGCAACACACGGAAGGCTGCTCCTCCCAGTTCGCCCGGAACGAGCAGAATATCTCCGCCCGCCAGCAGCGCGCTCTTTCGGGCGATGGACAGTCCCAGGCCCATGCCCCCACGCTTGAACGAGATGGAGGGTTGAAACAACGAACTGCGAGCTTGCAGGCTGACGCCGGGGCCGGAGTCGTGTACTTCGATGGTAATCTTGTCGCCGGCGCTGATGGTTAACCCCAGCACGGTCCCCCCCGGACTCACCGCCTGGGCGGCGTTTTCGAGCAGATTCGTGAGCACTCCCTTCACCAGATCCTCGTCGGCGAAAACTCGCGGGCCGTCCGGCGCCAGGCGGGTGCTATAGACTACTTCGGGATGCGCCGTTCGCAAAAACGCGATGCGCTCCTCGAGCAGGGAATTGATGTCGATCGCCTTGGGCGAAACGGGTGGCTCGTCCGAAAATTCCGAAAACGCGCGGACGCGCCGCTCAAGGCTCACCACTTCATCGACCACGATTTGCGCGGCCTGTTCATAGAACTCGCCGCCCGATCCGGATTGCCTTACTGCGATCTCTTCCATCGTCAGGCGGATGGGCGTGAGGGAGTTTTTCACTTCATGCGCCATCTTGCGCGCCAACGCCTGCCAGCTTTCGAGACGCGTTACGTAGACCAGGCGCTCCTGCGATTGCTTGAGCTCGTCGGCCATATTGTTGAACGCCCCCACAGCCGAGCCGATCTCGTCCTTGCGCCATCTGGTGCGGCCTTCGGGAACGCGATAGTCCATGTGGCCGGCCGCAACCTCGGAAAGTCCCTTGGTTAGCTCCTGGATTGGATGGCTGATTCGCTGGGCGAAGTAGAGCAGCGCGAGAAACGTCACTAGCCAGATTCCCGCGGCGAGCAGCAAGTAGGTGTACAGTGAAACCGCGGCGCCAATTATGTGTACGGGCCGCGGCCACCATCGCGCGCGCTCCCGTCCATTGATCCCGAAGCTGCTGCATGGAGATCCCGTTGAGAGACGCGGCATACATCGCGACTCCGTCCCCGCGCCGGACCAGATACTCGATGCGGTCGCCCTGATTGCCTGTAACGATGAAGTTCTCGGCTTCGCCGCTCGAGAAAAACTCCTGTATCGCGGGCGGCCAGGCGGCTCGCGGCGGCTGCCGGGAATTCCTGCGGATAAACCCGTCCCGAGACCGCGTCTTGCTTTAACGATTCCTGAGCGCGGCGGTAGAGCTCGTGTCCAGTCTTTTCGAGCGATCGCGAAACTTGATCCAGCTCCTCGGTGGGCGCAAGCGCCAGACTATAGTTCAGCAGGCGCACCGACAAGCCATCCGATCAAGCACAACGGCGCGAGCGTCGCGGCCACGAAGACCAGGATCAGACGGCTGCGCAAGGTGTTCATGGCTTTAAAGTGGCTAATTGGAATGGAGCGGATTCCACGGACCATCGATCCTGCTGCGGACGCGATGGGCGGCTGAAGATTTCGATGAGCGTGGCCAGGTTGATGCCCGAAGTCGGTGGCCAGAGGCTCTTTGGATTCCACGCTGCGGATTTCCAGGCGCGCCCAAAGTTGCTGGTCCGCCGGAAGGTTGGCTGCCGGGATGAAGAGATTATCCAGGCACCAGGACTCGGCGCTGCCAGCCGAAAGCCGCGTGCCGGATCGCCGGAAATCGCTCATACGAACCACCGCAAACTTTTCTTCCCACACATCGTAGCTGATGGTGAACCGTTCTAGCGATCGCGCCACTACGTTCTTCGGAGCCAGTGGCCGTCGGGTCGGTGACGATGACCAGCTGAAAATCGAACGGCACCGCCGCGCCATCGCGCAGCCGCGACAGCGATGCGCCAGTCAGGAAATGCAGGTTGGGTGCAGTGACCCGGATCTCGCCAGACACGTGGTGGGGCACCAAGCTCTGCGACGACACAGTGATCGCCAAGAGCTCCAGCCCTCCCGCTCCGAGGCAAATAAGCGCTATTGCCATAAGCGCTGGTGCCAATTTGTGCCGAGCTGTCAAAAATTCATTCCCGCGATCAATACCGGAGTGACGCGGCCTTCCCGTAGAGGAAAGGCCAGCGCCAGCAAGAAAGCGCCCTTCTCAAGAACGCCCAGGCCGCTGGAGACGCCGACACCGACGGATTGCTTGGCCTCGGGGGACTTGCCCTGCTCCCAAACCGATCCGGTATCGTAGAAAACGCGCATAACGTGGTAACCATATGTGACGGACCCGTATGTCAGCCGGTTTCCGCCTATGGGATCCAGATTGTACTTGTTCCAGCCTAGCAGCATGGCGCTATCGCCGAGGGCAAAACGTTCGAACAGCGGCGCCTGTCCGTAGATGGCGCCCGCCACGATAGCAACTTCGATGGACTGGGCATCACGCGAATAAGAATACCGCGCATGCGCGAGATGGCGCGTGTATGCAAGGTTGGAACCGAGGAGAGTGGTGGCCGCGCGCAGGCTGTAACCTGCGTCCAACTCCCGTTTGTTGCCGCCGGATCCCGACCAGCGCTGGTAATAGCGCAGAGTATTTATCACCGCGTTAGCCGACTCCGGACGCGCGGCCGAAGGCAGACGATTTAGTTCCTCGAAGCTGAGCCCGACGGTTAGCGTCAAAGGTGCTGCTAAAACAAAGGTGGCGCTGGGCTCATAATTCAGACGGGAACCATAAGCGCCAGCGCTGAGGGAAGAAGGCCGGGACGTGCTGTCGAGTCGCAGCCAGTGTCGACGCGTCATATTGATCTTCATATGCATCAAACTCGAAGCCCAGCCGGATGCGTCCGCCGGCGAGCGAGACATTGTCATATTTGGCCTGTATGCCGGAAAGGGTCTCAATGAGAGTATCGCTGTCGCGGAGCATCTGAAATGTCAGGCGTATCGGAGCCCAGCGTGGTGGCTGACTTGTCCAATTCCCGTAAAGCCAAGTTGCGAGTTGTAGATCAACTTTGGAACGGAGGCGTCGACAGCGCCGGCGGCCCGGTCCACCTGGATAAGAACCTTCACCTCTTCCGGTTTCTCGCCGCGCGTCAGCTTGAAGGTTACCTCGTGCGCGCGTAGCTCGGCACGGATTCGTTTCACCAGACGATCCAAAGCTTCGGTGTCGACTTTGGCGCCGATCAGCTGTCGGATGTCCTCCAGCGCTGAGGTGCTGAGTTTGTAATCACGCTGGTCGATAAAATTGATGCTCTCGATGATGTAGCGCGAATTGACGTTCGGATCGGAGGCGCGAGCTTCCTCCGGCGAGCTGTCGGACGGCGCAATAGATTGCCCGAGAAGCGTGAAGACCGCCAGTGCCGGAATCAGAACGAACTTCATGGCGGGACAGAAAGGCAATCCAAGTTCCAGGCTCAAGTGACTGGAAACATTGGCATTTGGCATTACCTTGGTGTGCGGCCCCGGCACAGGTGTCACGCCCGGCCGACTACGATACTTTCGCGGCTTGGCTGCGTTGATTGGCCGCTTCCAACACGCCATCGATAGACGGAACGATCAACTGGCGGCGTCCGAGGCGGATGATTCCGCGCCGCGCCAGCGCGTTAAGAGTGGTGGATGTGGTTTCGCGCGTAGCGCCAATCAGGCTGGCCAGTTCGCCTTGGGAAAGCGGGATCGAATACTCCGCGCCATTCGATTTGGCGCCGAAGGTCTTGGCGAGGTCGGCCATGTAGTAGAGAATGCGGTACTCGACATCCCGCAAACAGAGCAGCTCGATTTTCTTTTCCAATTGGCGTTTGCGAGTGGTCAGCAGGCCGGAAATTTCACGCCACAACTCAGGATGGTCGTCGCAAGACGCGCACAAATAAATCGCGCGGGATGACGTAAATCACGCCCTCCTGCAATACCTCGGCGGCCATGCTCCGAGCGGCTTCCGTGCCCAGCGCCTGTTCGCCGAATAGCTCGCCCGGGCGACACAATTTGCAGGATGATTTCCTTGTTGTCGTCACCTCGCTTGAGGATCTTCACGAAGCCGGATTCGAGGAAAAATAGCGAGTCCAACGGGCTGCCTTCCGAGTACACGGTTGCGAAGCGCCGGTTGGGCGAAAACTTCGCGACCCCGTCCAGATTGATCAATTCACTCCGGACGAGCGGCGCGATCGAAATAGATGGCGAGTCCATTGATCCTGCTTATTATAGTCCGAATGTCAAGTGAATTGTCATACAAAATGTTAATGATCTGTTTTGGCTGCATGCAATTCCTTTGTTTCATGTTACGTCGCGAAGACGCGCGGCGAAACGCGAGCCAGCGTCAAAGCCGCGTCGCAGTGATGGCCAGTCGGTACCCATCCAGCGGACCATTCAGAGCGCAGTCTGGAATTCTTCGAGTTTGGCGATGTAGCTTTCCAGGGCCAATCGAATGGCTTCGCGGTTGGTATCGAAAATATCGCCCCAAATATCGAAAGAACTGAGGGCTAGGCGTGTGCTGTCCACCAAGGCCGGCCCATACACGCGCGTTTGAGCGTTCCGGCCGGCCTTCCAGCAGCGCGGCCAAAGCGGTGGACGCGAGCTGCGGCAGATGCGAGGTGAAAGCGACAGTCTGATCGTGGTTTCCGCGTCCAGAATAATGGGAAATGACCCGATGCGCGGGATCCAATCGAGAAATTCGCGCGCTGTACGGGTGGTCGAGATCTTCGGGCGAACGCGGCGTTAGCACATAGGGCCGTCCTTGAAACAGATCCGCTTCGGCAGCTTCGACGCCCCGGCGCTCCCGGCCAGCCATAGGATGGCCACCAAGGAACCGCGCACGGATAATCTTTTGATTAGCCGTTTGGACAATTAGCTTTTTCGTGCTGCCCGCGTCGGTGATCAGTGCGCCGGGCTGGACCCAGGCATCGAGCTCTTCGAGGCAGTCCGCGATTTTGTGGATCGGTTGCGCCAGATACAAGAGGTCGGCAAGGCCGGCAGCCTGGCGGGCCGGTAGCGCTTCGTCAATCACATTACGGTCCAGGGCCGCGCGGATCGTTTGGTCCGAGCTGACGCCGATAATTCGCCCGGTGAACCCGGCCTTGCGCAGAGCGAGCGCGAAAGACCCACCAATAAGGCCAACCCCGAAGATTGCGACCGTTTCCATACGATTAGCGCCCTAGTGGGGCGGTCCCCCCGGCTGCTCGGCGCAGTGACGACCGCAGCCGACGCCCTCGTCGGCATTGATTTCAAATGCGAGCGCAGAGCCGGGCCAGGGGTCCGATGCGGACGAGCGCGTCCGCCCCACATAAAATTGTGCGCGTGAGCATCATCCTGCTACACCGTGCGCCCGACCGCTGGTGCAATGATGCGAAGCTGGTTCATCAATTCGGCGAACTGGGCCGGGTACAGCGATTGAGCGCCATCGCTCAAGGCGTGATCGGGATCGTGATGCACTTCCACCAGTAAACCGTCGGCGCCCGCCGCCACGGCCGCGCGAGCCATAGCCAGGACTTTGTCGCGGCGTCCGGTTGCATGCGAAGGGTCGGCCACAATGGGCAAGTGCGAGAGCGCCTTCACCACCGGAATCGCGGAGATGTCCATGGTATTGCGCGTGGAGGTTTCAAACGTCCGAATGCCGCGCTCGCAGAGGATCACGTCATAGTTGCCGCCGGAGAGGATGTACTCAGCGCTGAGCAGCAGCTCCTCGATGGTGGCGGAGATGCCGCGCTTCAGCAGCACCGGCTTGCGCAAAGCCCCGAGCTCGCGCAGCAGATTGTAGTTTTGCATGTTGCGGGCGCCGACCTGCAAGATGTCGACGTATTCGGCGATGAGCGGGATCTGGGTTTGATCCATCACCTCGCTCACCAGCAGCAGCTTGTTGCGGTCGGCCGCTTCGCGCAGCAGCTTGAGACCGTCTTCGCCCATGCCCTGAAAACTGTACGGCGAGGATCGAGGCTTGAACGCGCCGCCGCGCAGAACCTTCGCGCCGCTCACTGCCACCGCTTCGGCCACTTGGCCGATCTGATCGCGATTTTCGACGCTACACGGTCCGGCCATGACGACCACTTGATTGCCGCCGATCTCGACGTCGCCGATCTTGATCTTCGTGCCGGCGGGTTTGAAATGGCGGCTAGCCAGCTTATAGGGCGAAACGATGCGATGGCATTCCTTCACGCCAGGCATGACTTCGAACGCGATGGGATCGACGTCGCCCACCGGCCCCACTCCGCCGAGCACGGTGTGCAGCATCCCGGATGAGCGATGGACGATGAAGCCCATGGATACCAGACGGTCGATGACGTTTTGGGTTTGCGCCTCTTCGGCGCCTTCTTGCATGACTACAAGCATGGGGTATTTGGAGAAGGCCTGAACCTCCAATATAGCGAGATGGCGGGGGTTACCGCGCTACTGGACGTCACCTAACGGCCGAATCCAGATATTGCGGTAGCGCACCAGATCGCCGTGGTCCTGCAACCGCAACGGACCCTTCGGTTCATGCACGACCAGTTTGGGAAGCGCACGATGCACGGTGGTTCCCAGAATCTGTGTGTGGTTTTGCACTACGACGCCGTTATGGAATACGGTAACGAATCCAGGTACATCGATCTTGCCGTCTTTGAACCGGGGCGCACTGTACACGATGTCATACTGTTGCCACTCGCCCGGCGGCCGGCATGCATTCACCAGCGGCGGTGATTGGCCATAGATCGCTGCAGCCTGGCCATCGGCGTAGGTGAGGTTGTTGAAGCAATCGAGCACCTGCACCTCGTAGAGTCCCAGCAGGAATACGCCGCTGTTCCCGCGCTCTTGGCTATCGCCCTTAGGCGGCGATGGAGCGCTCCACTCGATGTGAAGCTGGCTATCGCCGAATTCGCCGCGCGTAAGAATGTCGCCGCCGCCAGGCAACACTTCCATGTATCCGTTTGTCACTTTCCACTTCGCGGGCTCTCCCTTTTCCGTGCGCCAGGCTGCGAGACCGGAGCCATCGAATAGCACCACCGCGTCCGATGGCGGCTTGCCGGGAGTTTGCTGCGTACTGAATGTGCCCGGCGTGATCACCGGTGGGCGGGGACGCGCGTCGTCATGGACGCGCCATTTGCTTCCTGGAATAGATGGGGTGTCAGTGTAACCGGTGGGGGCCGTTTGCGCCAGGAGCCCAATTGTCATGGCTATCGTCATAGCTGGCGTAACGACTGCTAATTTGGACTTCATTGAACCTCCCGCGGACTATTCGGAGTTGCTGCCCGGCGCTCGGTACCGCATTCTGACTTCGAGCGCCTTGTCGACCTCCTCGACCGTCAGCAGGGGTGTGGTTCGGACTCGGACAGTGCCAGTTCCTGAAGTCGTTAAACCCACCGCTGCCGCGGTGACGTTGTCGGGAAGGTCCAGGATGATGATTACGTCGTCGGGGCCAAATGCGTAGTAAAACGCTTCGACCCTTCCCCCGAGCGCCTTGACCGCCGCCTGCACATCGGCCCGCCGGCCGGACGCGGAGTCTCCCACGAGGCCTTGGATTCCTTTGGTGGTGTAGGAAGCCTGGATCAAATACTTGGGCATGTTTGGCCCTCCTTTTCCGCGCACAAGTCAACGACACATAGTTGATCGATTTTAGCCCAAACTTCACGAGAGGAGAGGTTTGACTTCGCCACCCAGGCCCTTGTAGCCGTTCTTCATCCGCTCTTCAATAATGGCCCAGACCTTCGGATCGCAACCTTTCCACTCGCGCGACAGCTCGATTCCCGAGATAGGGCAGATCGGCAACGCCCACTTTGCTGGAGAAAAAGCCGCTGACGGTGAGATCGCGAAACTTGGAAAAGAATGCGGCCCATGGACGATCGACTGTGGCGGCGCGTGCCGGCCAGGCGATACGGTCCAGGATTTGTTTCTGCTGATCGGGTGCGGCGGACGGCGAAGTCAGCTTGAAACAACCGGTTCGATTCGAGATCGAGCCACTGCAGCCCGCCCAGAATCTGGGCCGTCAAATTCTCGTTGCCGTCCTCGCTACTTGCGGAAGTCCAGCCAGTCGTCGATGAACTCGGGAACGCCGGCCTGCGTGGCGCTGCCGCTGCGTTCATCGGCCGGAATGATCAGATCGCAAAGCACGTGGACCGTGCGCCACTGGTGATCGTCGAAGACCTTGCGCTGATAAGGTGCACTGCGCGGCGGAGCGTCGCTTGGCCCGTCAGCGCGGCGACCGCGGGCACTGAACCGATGATCTGAAAAACGCTGCGCCGGCTTATGTCATTCATGAATTCCCCCTTGTTCTAGACCGCCAGATTCCGCTTCTTCACCTGATCGGCAATGTATTCCGACGTGCGCCAGCCCAGCGCGGTGATCGTCAGCGTAGGGTTCTTGTCCGCATTGCTGACAAACGGCGCTGCGTCGGTGACGAAACAGATTCTTGCAATCCCAGGCCTGGCAGTACGGATTCAGCACGGAAGTTTTCGGATTGTCGCCCATCCTGGCCGCGCCCACCTCGTGAATGATCTCGCCGCCGCTGGCGATCCCCCAGTTGTCTTCGGGGCCGGACTTGTAGAGCACTTTGCCGCCGGCGGCTTCGATGATCTCCTGGAAGGTTTCCTGCATGTGCTTGGCCTGCAGGATTTCGTCCTGGCTCCATTTGAAGTGGAAACGGAGCACCGGGATGCCCCACTGATCGACGCGTGCCGGGATCGATTTCGCAGTAGCTATCTTCATTGGGAATCATCTCGCCGCGCCCGTCGAAATACATGTTCGCGCCGTAGATCTTGCGCAGGTTGCGCTTCAGCTCGACGCCATAGCCGCCGCCGAGGATTTGCTCAGATCCGCCGAGTTCGCCGGCGCCGGGCAGTCCGCGGCCGCCGCCGAACTCGATGTGATAGCCGCGGGCGAACGGCATCTTGCCCGCCTTCTGTTCCTGATAAAGCCACCAGGGCATGTACATGTGCATGCCGCCGACGCCGTCTTCGTTCTGCGGCGGCAGATCTTCCAGGATCGGCAGATAGCCGCCGACGGCCGAGCCGACGGTATCCATGAGGTAGCGCCCGACCAGGCCGCTGGAGTTCGCGATGCCGTTGGGAAACATGGCTGCTCTTGGAATTGAGCATGATGCGCGCCGTCTCGCAGCAACTGGCCGCCAGCACCACGATCTTGGCATAGACCGCTGACTTCGCTGCCGGGTCTTCTTGTCGATGTAGGAGACGCCGCGCGCCAAGCCATCGCGACCCACCACCACTTCGCGCGCCATGGCGCCGGTGCGCACCTCCAGGTTGCCGGTCTTCATGGCCGGAAAGATATGGACGCCCGGCGAATTGAAGTTGGCATTGACTCCGCAAGCGCGGCCGCATTGGGCGCAGTAGTGGCAAGCGGGCCGGCCGTTGAGTGGCTGGGTCAGGATGGCCAGACGCGAAGGGATGCACGGGATTCTCAGCTTGTCGCAGGCGATCTTGATCACGCGCTCATAGCCGCGCGGCGCGGGCGCAGGCTGAAACTTGCCGTCGGGCGTGTTTTCGAGCCCTTCGTGCGTGCCGAAAACGCCGATCAGTTCCTCGGCCTTGTCGTAGTAGGGCGCCAGGTCGTCATAGGTGATGGGCCAGTCGAAGCCTTTGCCGTCGCGGCTGTACGGGTTTGAAATCGTATGGGCCCATGCGCAGCGAGATGCGGCCGTAGTGGTTGGTGCGGCCGCCCAGCATGCGCGCGCGCCACCAGCAGCCAATCGCGTACCGGGCGCGTTGGTGTAGGGTTCGCCGGGCACCTGCCAGCCGCCCACGAGCGTGGCGTCGAAATAGCCGAAGGGCTTTTCCTTGCCGCCGGCGCCGCGGTGCGGCGCGTTGTAGGGCCACTTGAACATGTCCGACTGCTTGGTGCAGTCGAACCAGTCGCCCGCTTCGAGCATGCAGACTTTCGCGCCGGCGAGGGCGAGCACGTGGGCCGCCACGCCACCGCCGGCTCCGGACCCGACGATGACGACGTCGTAGGTTTTGGGCTTGCCTTAGCCTGGGGCATACTCTGTACCAGACATTATTGCGCAGAGGGTGATTAGGGCGTTCGCTGCGTGAGACCGGTTGGCGAGCGCTTGGTCTACGCGAAGGCGAAGTAAGCGAGGTAGCCGAGGCCGGTGCCGATCAGCGCGCCCGCCACCACGTCGCTCAGGAAGTGCATGCCGAGCAGGATGCGCGACATTGCGATGCTGAGGGCGCAGAAAAACAACCCGATCATGAGTGTCGGGTAAAACAAAGCCAGCGGTATGGCAACCGCGAAGGCGGTCATGGTGTGGCCGGACGGGAAAGAGAACTGGTCCGGGGGCAGCAATGTCGCCCAGCAATGTCGTTCGATGTGGCATGGCCGGCGGCGCCCCGTAAGGCGCTTCAGCCAACCGAAAAGTACTATGCTGATGGCGGCTGAGAGACCCGCGGCACCGATGGCTTGAAATCGTGGTTCGCCGCCGAAGAGCAGGATCGCGAGGCCCATGGCGTACCACAACCATCCGTCGCCGACGAAGGTGGCGCTCCGGACGTAGACGCGCACCCAGCGAGGCGCCTCCCAGTTATTGGCACGGCGCATCACACTGTGGTCGCCCTTCGTGATTAGGCTGCGCACCATCCTATATCGAGTGTAGCGCCCTCCCAGTTACATTCTTGTGAAGAAATGATTTCGGGCTGATGTGGGCACGCTTAAATAAAACATTCTTGACTCGCTACGTAACTGTGACAAACTGTTCTTTGGACAGTACTAGACGCCTGGACTTCGTTTTCTTTGACGCAGGCGCGGGGCATCGATCGGCGGCGAATGCCCTGAAAGCCGTGATCGAGCAGCAGGGTCGCCCGTGGGAAATCCGGCTGGTGAATCTCCAGGAAGTTCTCGATCCCCTCGACGTTTTCCGCAAATATACCGGCATCCGGATGCAGGACGTATATAACGTACTGCTGCAAAAAGGCTGGACCCTCGGATCGGCGCAGATGACGGTGGCGATGCACGGGCTGATCCGCCTGTACCACGGCGGCCAAGTCCGGTTGCTCACCGAATTCTGGAAACAGGGCGAGCGCGATCTGGTGGTTTCAGTGATTCCGAATTTCAATCGCGCATTGCGCGATAGTTTGCCCGCCACGCCGCTAGTGACCCTACTGACGGATTTCGCCGATTATCCGCCGCATTTCTGGATTGAAAGGCAGGATCAATACTTGATTTGCGGCACTGAAAAAGCCGTAGAGCAAGCGCGGGCTCTGGGGCATCCGGATGAGCACATCTTCGCAACTTCGGGAATGATTTTGCGGCCGAGCTTCTATCAACCGGTCACGGCGGATCGCGCGGCCGAACGGCGAAGACTCGGGCTCGATCCTGATTTGCCGACGGGATTGGTGTTGTTTGGCGGACAAGGATCCAGCGTGATGCCGGAGATCGCCAGGCGTGTGGCGGCGGTCCCAGAGTTGAATGCCCAGTTCATCTTCATTTGCGGGCGCAACAAGAAACTTGCCGAGCGCTTGCGCCGCATGGATACGAAGTTCCCGAAATACGTCGAGGAATTCACCAGCGAAATTCCCTACTACATGCACCTGTCGGATTTCTTCATCGGCAAGCCGGGACCTGGAAGCATCAGCGAAGCCATCGCCATGCAGCTGCCGGTGGTGGTGGAGCGCAATGCTTGGACGCTGCCGCAGGAACGCTACAACACTGAGTGGATTCTCGAGAAGAAGGTGGGAGTGGTGTTGAAATCATTCCGTGAGATCGATGCGGGATTGAGGGAATTATTGGACGCAACTAACTTCGCCCGCTTCCGAGCCAACGCGGCGGCTATCGTCAATCGCGCGGTTTTTGAGATTCCGGAAATTATCGAGGCTTTGATGCAGCGTGAGTCATTATTACCGCGAGGAACGCACTGATTCCGATCGCTTCGCCGATCAAAAAGAGCGGCCAGTTGAAGGAATGCGGCCAGCCACCGGCGGTGGTGTTTCGGAAATCCCACACGAAGGCGAGAACGATGACGGCCGCGCCCGCGAGCACACCCATCCAATGGAGCGGTTTTCCGGTCAGGCCTTCGTAGCGCAGGGCAATTAAACCGCAGACGATCATGCTGAGCGCCACCAATACCGGCGCCCAAACCGGGCCCACCCAGGGCAGCGGAATCAGAAACAAAATGTCCCAGGTGCGGAGAGAATCCGGCCAATGAATCATCAGTTTCAAGAACGCGTAGAAGCTGATGTCCCAAACTCCGAACGCGATGGCGAAGCTCGCAATCCATGCATTGAAATTGCGCGCGACTGCTAATGCAATGGCAGCCAGCATTACCATCGTCGCGGCTTCGCGCCCAACCTCGATTATGAGACGGCGGGGATTTTCGGGTCCGGCATCGGCGAGTTGTTGGGGCGTAATCAGCGGGAACAAATCGGTGGGGCGACGTTCCGGATGAATCCGCTGGCGGATGGGATCGTAGATCACCCGCAGATAAACCACCACGGCGGCTTCAACGTAGCCGAATGAGATCCCGAACAAGAACAGTGCTGCGACGGCGCGGCGCATAGGCTTAGTGTAGTGGGTCCTCCGGCCACTTATGCTTGGGATAGCGCCGGCTCAATTCACGCCTCACTTGCGGATAGAGGCGCTGCCAGAAACCGCTGAGATCAGTGGTGGTTTGCACGGGGCGATGATTCGGCGCTAGCAGATGCACAACCAAGGCGACTTTGCCGTTCGCGATTCGAGGCGTTTCGCGCATTCCAAAGAAATCCTGCAAGCGGGAAGCAATCCACGGAGGCTTGCCGATTTCGTAATTGATCTTAGTTTGGCGGCCGTTGGGCAGGCGAATGTGGCTGGGCGCGATGTCATTCAACAGCCTTGCCCCGGCGCGCTGCTCCAAGGTGGATATCAACGAAACGCCGGCGCTCTTCAGCTCGGAAAAGCTTTTCAGGCCGCGACACAGTTCGCGAAACGCGTCCGGCACATCGAGTTTTGGGATCGAGGTGTGCTCGGAGGCAAAGGCAATTCGGGCAAGGCATTGATTCAGTTCATCCTGGTCTACAAAACGGCCGATACCGGCGTCGATAGCGCGCTCGGCCAGCATCGCCGCGGCTTGATCGGGGTCGGGAGTTCCGCTGCGCGTCTCGTCGATCACCAGATTGTCGTAAAGCAGCGCGCTTACTGCGTCCACGCGCTCGGCTGTGCGATTCCATTCAACGCCAGCGCGTTCGGTGACGCGATCGGGAAAAAGATCGAGCAGCCAAGCCGGTTCGATAGCGATGTAGAGGCGGACCAACGGCAGCGCATGCTCGCTGCGTTCTTCGATGTCGAGTGCTATCAGGAAATCAGTCCGTGTTTCACAGGCCAGGACGGCTGAACCGCCCGATGTGAGAAGCAACTGATTGTCTTTGCGGCGGCGCGCGACGCGATCGGGAAACGCGTGGAGAATCGCGAGACCCAAGGCACCGGACGAATGGCTCGAGGGGCGCGCGATGCGGCGAATCTGTTCGAATTGGCGCTGCGTGGCCGGATCGAACGGCGAATCGAGCAGCGTCGTCAAATCGCAGTTCGGCGATCGTGCGCCCGAACTGATAGCCGCCGTAGCACGGCAAACCTCTTCGTCGGGGTCATCGATCAGCATTCGTGCCAGTCGAGGATGCAACGGATAACGGGTCATGCGGCGCGCACAATCACCAGTGGCGCCCAGCCTCTCGAGCAAGTCTTCGGCGCGTGAGACCGAGGCTTCTGGCGGAGGATCCAGCCAGTGGAGTTTACGCGGATTCCCGATTCCCATGGCGCGCAAAGTCAGGCACAATTCGGACAATTCGCGGCGCAGGATCTCTGGCGGGTCCTGATCGCGGCGGCGATGAAAATCATCCGGCGTATAAAGCCGCATCACTCTTCCGGGCGCCGTGCGCGCGGCCCGTCCGGCACGCTGTGTGGCTGATGCTTTGCTGATGCGCGCGACCTCCAGCGTCGGAAGTCCGGTCCAAGGCGAGTCGCTGGCCATTCGCGCCAGGCCGCTGTCGATCACCGCGGTGACGCCTTCGACGGTGATGGAGCTTTCGGCGACGTTAGTGGAGAGAATTACTTTGCGACGCGGGGAAGGGGAGACGGCGCGATCCTGCTCGGCGGGCGAAAGATCGCCGTGGAGCGGCAGGACCAGAAGATCGTGACTGGTGCGCTAGCGGCTGGCATTCGCGGGCCGCTTTTCGAATCTCCGCGGCGCCCGGTAAGAAGACGAGAACGTCACCCGACGGTGCGTGTGCGAGCAAAGTCTCCAACGCCGAAGCCACTTGCTTCTCAAGCGGCGCCGCCGAGTAGGGCTGATACTCGATCGTAAGATTGAACAGGCGACCTTCCGAACGAACCACCGGGCAATCGCCCAGATAGCGCGCGATGGGCACGGCGTCGAGGGTGGCCGACATCACCACCAGCATTAGATCGGGCCGTTTGGTGCTTTGCAAGCGGCGCAACAGCGCCAGCGCGAGATCGGTCTCAAGATGCCGCTCGTGGAACTCATCCAGCACCACGGCATCCACGCCCGAGAGCAGTGGATCGGAAATCAAACGGCGCGTCAGAATGCCTTCGGTTAGAAAACGAAGGCGCGTTCGCGGGCCGGCTACTTCCTCGAAACGAACCTGATAACCAACGGTCTCGCCGAGCGGCTCGGACATTTCTTGCGCCACTCTTCGAGCGGCCATGCGCGCGGCCAATCTTCTGGGCTCGAGAACGAGGACGTTTCCACGCACCAGATCCAGCAGGGCCGGAGGAACTCGCGTCGTCTTCCCGGCGCCGGGCGGGGCTTCAATCACCAGATTTGGCGAACTGCCAAGCGATTCCCGGATTCGAGGCAGCAGGCCGTCAATAGGGAGGTCGCCGGTTACGGCTTCTTCTCCGGAGGAGCCGTTTGATCGGTGTCGTACTTGATCTTGATATCGCTCTTGAACTGCTTATAGTCTTCGTACTTGACTGTTTCTTTGATGCGCTGATCGTTTTCCTTGAAGTGCAGCGTGGTGTTCGCGATGGTGTACGTGGGGAACCAAAACTTGCCGTCAATCTGCTCGCGGTAGGTTTCAAACTTCGGATATTGATAATCGCCGTGCGTTATGCCGACGCCGCGGCCGTAGCTCTTGACGATCTGCAAGTCGTGATCGTCCACCCAAACCTCGCCCTCGAAATAGCGCTTGCCCGATTCCAGTTTCTTCGGCTTCACCGCGAAGGCGTAGCAGGAGATTTCGTCCAACTGCTCGCGGCCCAGGTAACGAATGTAGTATTTCGGCAGCTCCTCGGTGGTGAGGACGAACGGCTGCACTTCTCGCAGGTCCTGCATGTCGCCCGGATCTAAAGAGATCGCGGTGAGCGTGTTCGGCGGAGCATGGACTACTTTTTCGAGGCGGGCGCCTGAGGGCGTGAAGGTAATATCGGTCACTTCCTCCCATTTGCCGGTGCTATTGCCGGAATCATCCAACGTCATGACGCGCGCGGTCTGGCGATAGGTGAAGTTACTCCGTGCCTGGGCGAACTCGGCCTCCTTGACGGCGAACTTCGCGATGATCTCTTCGATTTGGGTGGGGTCGGGATCACCGACAGTGGCGGCGAAGCCAGAGCCCGATAGAAGGAGGAAAGTTAGAACGAAACGCATGGTTTGCCTCTTGCTTTTTAGTGTAACGCTGGTTGCTGGTTGCTGGTTGATGGTTCTTGGTTGTTAGCTCTTAGTTATTGGTTGCGCGCTTGGATCACCTGTGGGCGGCGGCGCGTGGTCTTGCGCACCAGGAGGGCCGATCAATTCCTGGAAGATCGGCTTCAGAGCATTGGCCCAGACCTGATACGCCTTTTCGGCCGGATGGAGTTTGTCGGCGGTCATCATGCCATCGAAGAGTATGCCGTGGGCGTCGGCAAGTTGATCGTTGATGTTGAGATAGCGCACTTTCGGTTCGGCCGCCAGCTTGGCGAGATTGCCGTTGACTTGGTTGATAACGGGAAGAACGGCCAGATTATCGTTGCGCGGGAAAATGCCGGTGACGATCACGGTAGCATCGGGCGCTTTGCCTCGAATCGCAGCCACCAGAGCCTGCATTCCTCGGGTGATGTCGGCGACCACGGCATCCTCCGTGCCCGCGGGAATGGCACCGCCGACGTTGTTCGTGCCTGCCAGCAGCACGATGATTTTCGGATTCACGTTATCCAGCTCGCCATTGTTCAGGCGCCAGAGAATATTCTGAATTCGATCCGCGCCCCAGCCGAAATCGGCGGCATTCCAGCCCAAGAAGTTCCGATTCCAATTTGCCATTAGTTGAGGGTAGTCGGTGGCGCCCCACCGCCTGGTGATGGAATCGCCCTCGAAGTAGATGTCGATGCCACCCTTCTTTGCCTTCTCGACTAGTTGAGCGTGGGCGATGATTGAGTTCACGTCCGTTCTGGGAACCGCAACGTCGGCAGCCAAGCTCGGTGGTGGCGGAGCGGTGTATCCGATCGACTTCGTCGCCCAGGGGATAAAGTATTTCCAGTTAGGCCCGTCGGTGTGGCCGCCGTCATGCTGGCGCCACGCGAGGCGACCATCGAGCAGGCTGGTATTCACGGGCGGCATCCGTTCGGTGCGATAGTCGCCGGCCACACCGATGTCCTTGACGGACAGCAGCCGAAATACGGATCCAGCCGCGACCGTCGCCATAAAGCTACCTTGCTGGTCGAGCCATTTGGCGTCCCCCTTTTCCGGTACGCCGTAGCTGATGAAGGTGAGACGGGGTGCGCACAATGCGATCAAATCGTGCGAATCCACGGGAATGTCGCCGGCGTTCTTGCTACCGAACGATGCTTCGGCGGCCCCGTATTTCAGGAAGTTTCCAGCCATCCAGTGGTACTCGCCGGAGCCGGTGAGATTTTCGACAGCTTCGCCGAAATTCCGGCGATGCGGTTTGACGCCGCCTTCGCCGGAGGAGCCAACCAGCGCGACTGCAAAGCGGGTATCGAAGGCCATGGTTACCAGGGCGGCTTTTCCGAATCGCGAGACGCCCTCAATGCCAACGTGTTTCGCGTCGACGGTAGGATCGGTCTCGAGGTAATCGAGGACGCGTGATGCGCCCCACGCCCAAGCGCGCAAAGCGCCCCAATCTTCCGGCTTGCGCGGTTGTCCTTTGTTAGAGAGGCCAATGATGCCTTGGGTGAGTCCGGCGCCGTTGTCGGCCTGAATGCTGCCGGGATTCAGCAAGGCGTAACCCCATCCGGCCGCGATAAGTTGCAGCGCTGCTGGCGGATCGCTTCCGGGCGGGGGAGCGAAACGCGCGAAAGCTTCCGGCACCGGAGCTGAGGGCAGCGCAGCGCGCCCGAACATGATCATAAGAGGAACGGGCTTCGCCCAAGCTGGCGTGACCACAACCATCTGGATCTCGACATTGATTGCCGGGAATGCCGCATTATCCGCGCGACCGGTAAGTTCCCTGGCGATAACGGGATATGGGCCGACATGGTCGCTGACGGTTTTAGTGACCACCCACGTGATTTTGGGAGGGTTCGGCGGAACACGCCCCAGCACCTCGCGCTCAAAATCTTCGACGATCTCAGGCCGGCGCTGATTCCACCAGATCTCGGGGGTCGTCACGGGTTTGCCATTCTTCAGTTTGAGAAGCTCCGGGTAATCAGGAAACGGATTGGCGGCGGACTCATCGTAGTTGGCATGATTGGGAGCCGATTCATTGCCGCTAGGACCCGGACGAAGAGCTTTGATGCCCAGTTGATCCATCATGTTCTGATGGTCCTCGGCGGCGGTCCAATTCTTCGGAGCGGGCACGGTCTGGCTGGTTCCCGTCGTGGAGAACAGCGCGGCGCATGCCAGCAGGAGAATGGCCGGATGGGATGAGGTTCTAATCGTCAGCATCATATTTCGTCTAAGACGCCTCGTAACGAACCCAGCATATCGAATCCAGAACAGCAGCTCGAGGACGCGCGCGGGCCACATGCGGCGGGTGTATAATTTCCACCACTGGAGGCACCATGCAAACGTGCTTCGTTGTTGGACTGCTACTGGCTTTGGCTGCGGCCATGCCTGGATTTCAGGGGACGCCGAGATGTTCGGCGATCGATCCCGACACTGCCAAGAGCGGCGATACCGTAAACGTGACTTGCGAGAACGCGGATAAGGCCCCGGGCGCCGAGTTGTACCTCACCGACGGCAAGGTTGACACCAAAGTCGCCATCATGGAAGCGACCGGCGACAAGATCAAGTTCCAGGTTCCTCGCATCAAGCCCGGCCGGTATCATCTGGCGTTTCTGACGGCGAATAAGTCGTCGATCGTTGAGCAGCCGGTAGTGATAACGGTGGAGTGAGGTACCGCTCCCTTACCAAGTCCACTCCCTTATGGTCGCGGTTCGGTACCGGAACGTTTAACGGAATCGAAACAACGTGAGCGCCAAAGCCTGTGGGAGAATATCAGTACCCGAGGACTAACCTAAGTAAGTCTGGTTGAAACCTGGCTCGGTACGCGTCCATCGTACATTCATTATCCGTTCTCGGCGATAACTATGTTCATCCGTCCGCAATCCCTCGCTCTTCTTGTTTCCGCTTCCGCTTTTCTAGCGCTGCCTGCTACAGCTCAGCAGGATCGAATCACGGCGCGGATCGGCAACAGCCCTACCGTCGTGCTTTCCGGCCACGTGCCGGGTCGGGCGCGAGCGGCAGTGGATCAAGGGCCCGTGGATGGGTCTTTTCCTCTGCCGCTGATCACGATGTATCTGGCGCCATCGTCCGGTCAACAGACCTCGCTCCAGCAGTTACTCGCCGAGCAGCAGAATCCCGGTTCGGCAAACTACCACAAATGGCTGTCGCCCGAACAATACGCGGACCAGTTCGGCGTCAGCCAGAGCGATATCAATCGCATTACGGCGTGGCTTCAATCGCAAGGCCTGCAAGTGGGACGCGTGTCTCGCAGCCGCACTTGGATTCGATTCAGCGGCTCGGCTGGGCAGGTGGGGGCCGCGTTCCATACGCAGATCCATCAATATTTGGAAGACGGCAAAGTTCACTACGCGAACGCGAGCGATCCATCCATTCCCCAGGCGCTTAGCGGAATCGTCCGCGGATTTTTGGGGTTGCACAACTTTCGCTTGAGGCCTTACTTCGCCCGGCGGCCCAATCCCGCGTATACGGCAGGCGGCCAACATCAAATTGTGCCCGATGACTTCGCCACGATTTACGACCTCGCTCGGTTGTACAGCGAGAACATCAATGGAACGGGTCAGAAGCTGGTCATTGTCGGCCAGACGGATATCGAACTGTTGGATATTGAAACATTCCGCTCCAAGTATGGTTTGCCGGCCAATAATCCCAAGCAGGTTCTGGTCTCCGGCTCGACCGATCCGGGCATCAGCCAGGACGATCTTCCGGAGGCCGACCTGGATTTGGAATGGTCGGGCGCGGTAGCGCGGAATGCCACCATCATCTATGTCAACTCCGACGATGTGAACGTATCATTGACCGACGCTATCGATGAAGCGCGCGCGCCCGTTATCAGCATGAGTTACGGGCTGTGCGAGGGCTCCTATTTGAGCATCCTGCCGATGTATCAAAGCATGGCGCTGCAAGCCAATTCTGAAGGCATCACCTGGTTGAACGCGGCTGGGGACACTGGCGCCGGCGATTGCGAAGACGAGGACGCCGTGATTGCGCAGGATGGGTTAGCCGTGGATGCTCCGGGCAGCGTTCCGGAAGTCACCTCCATGGGCGGCAGCGAGTTTAATGAGAACGGCGGGAACTATTGGAACGGCTCTAATGGCCCCACGCAGGCTTCCGCCATCTCCTATATTCCAGAACGAGTCTGGAACGACACCAACATCGGCTACGGGCTGCAAGGCGGCGCCGGCGGCGGTGGAACCAGCATCTTCTTTCCAAAGCCAGTGTGGCAAACGGGCCCAGGTGTTCCGAGCAACGGCTTTCGCAATGTTCCCGACGTGTCCATCGCTGCCTCACCCAATCACGACGGCTACTTTATTTACACGGGTGCCGCGCTGGAGGTTATCGGTGGAACGTCCGTCGGCGGGCCGACCATGGCCGGAATTGTCACGCTGCTCAACCAATACCTGGTGTCTACGGGCGCGCAAGCCCAGCCCGGTGTTGCCAACATCAATCCCCAGCTGTACCGGCTGGCTCAGAACACGAGCGGGAATCTCCACGATATAACCGTGGGCAACAACAATGTTCCGTGCGTGAATGGCTCTCCGAATTGCGTCAACGGCAGCTTTGGATTTAGCGCGGGTCCGGGTTACGATCGGGCCTCCGGCGTGGGCTCTCCAGACGCTTATAACTTAGTCCACGCATGGACCAGCCAAACCGCTACCGCGGCGGCGGTGGTAGCATCCATCGACCAGAATCCAGTGTTTGAGCAGTCCACTGGTGTTGGCGGCAGCAGTTGGCCGTTTACCATCACGCTATCGGAGGAAGCCGGCGTTGCGGCGACCGTGACCGGATTCACCATCAACGGGAAATCCTACGAGGTGACCTCCGTGTTCGGAACCGCCGACATCCCGGCGCACAAATCGATTTCCTCTATCAATCTAAATCTGACGAATCTGTCCGTGCCTACCAATGTCGAGTTCGGATACAGCGGTACGGATATTCACGGAAATCAATGGTCGGAAAAGTTGACCATTCCGTTTGTGGGGCCGCAAATATCGCTTACCGTTGGCGGCGCGAGCAACGCAGCATCTGGCCAGAATGGCTATGCGCCCGGCATGCTGCTGAGCGTGTATGGAACGGCGCTTGGAAATGCCGTGCAATCGGCGGGCACAATTCCGCTGCCGCAATACCTGCAAGGTTTCGAGGCTTCCGTGAACGGCGTGACGGCTTCGCTGTACTACGTGTCGCCGGATCAAGTGAACCTCCAGATCCCCTATGAGACGCAACCGGGGTCCGCGACGCTTACGGTGGGCAATCCGTACGTAAACGTCAACTACACAATCAACGTGACTCCGGCCGCGCCCGGCATTTTCGTGGACAAGGGATTCGTATTCCCGCCCTTTTCGAGCGCCGTGCGCGGTATGGAGAGCGCACTATACATCACGGGCGAAGGCCAAGTTTCGCCGGGTTTGGCCGACGGGGCGTCGCCCTCCTCGAACACGCCACTCGGCCTACTTCCGAAGCCAATACTTCCGTATTCGGTGACCGTTGCGAACCTGTCGGCGGCCATCGACTTCATTGGAATCACGCCCGGCACGGTTGGTGTCACGCAAATCAACTTTGTGGTTCCCGCCAATGCGCCGCTCGGCGTCCAGCCGGTGGTCGTGACCGTCGGAGGCGTCGCCAGCCAGCCCGCCATGCTGACCGTGACCCAGTAGCGTGATACGCTTTTTCGAGCGAGGAGACACAATGAAACTGTTGTTTCTGATTTTGGCCGTGGGCGCGTTCGCTCGAGCGCAAGCCCCGCCCAGCCGCCGGCGCTTCCAGATGGCTACGTTGGACGCAAGGAAATCACCGCGCGAGGACTTGCGCCCGCAATGAAGGTGAAAGACCTCGGTCCGTCCGGCCACACGTATGAAGTCACCTTCGGCAAGGGCGACGAAGTGGCGTCGGGCCTGACCGAATTCGCCGAGAAGAATCACATCACGACCGGGCATTTCACTGGCGTGGGCGCCTTCAGTTCCGCTTTGCTGGGCTGGACCGATCCGGATAAGCGTGCCTTCAAGAAAGTCGAGATCAATCAGGAGGCCGAGGTGCTCTCCTTCGTCGGCGGTATTTCCACTCTAAACGGCAAACCCTACGTTCACGCGCACGCTGTGGTCGGTTTTCCGGACGGCAGCACAAAGGGTGGGCATTTTCTAGAAGGTCACGTGAGCATCGTGATGGAAGTATTTGTGACGGACAATTCGGAGCCGGTCACGAAATAATTCCCTTGCGCACCGCGTAGAGAATCAATTCTGGTACGCTGTGCAGATTCAACTTCTGCAGAATATGCGTGCGATGGGTATCCACTGTATAGAGGCTGAGGTTTAGCGTGTTCGCGACTTCCTTGTTGGTTTTGCCTTCCGCGACCAACTGAAGAATTTCTCGTTCGCGGCCGGTGAGTAACTCATAACTATCGTCGGCGTCTTTGCGTCCGAGCGCCTGAATATAATCTTCTTGCAGGATCCGGCTGACCTTGGGACTAAAGAACGAGCGCCCTTCCACCACCGCGTGGATGGCCGCGATGAGCTCGGTCTTAAGCGCGTCTTTCAACAGATAGGCCCTCGCACCCGCCTTGAGCGAGCGGATGACGTAGCTTTCGTCATGGTGCATGCTCAGGATCACGACGCCGATTTTGGGGTGCTTTTCGACGATGCGCCGGGTGGCCTCGATGCCATTCATGTTGGGCATGGCGATGTCCATGATGACCACGTCCGGGGACTCATTTTGCGTAAGCTGCAGCGTCTCGCGTCCGTCAGCCGCTTCGCCGACCACAATGAAACCGGGCTGCCTTTCCAATAAAAGGCGCATGCCGTCGCGCAGGATATTGTGATCGTCAGCCAACAGGATGCGAATCTGCGCCATAGGGCACTCCATTCCATAGCAGATCCGAGGTTTGCTCCGGCTCTGGAACCACGACGTCGCGCCGCGGCAATGTGACGCGCAGCAGCGTCCCGCGCCCGGGCTGTGAATCAATTTGAAAAGAGCCGCCCAGGTGCCTCGCGCGCTCTTCCATCCCGAGCAGCCCCAATCCGCGCACGCGTTCGGGATCGAACCCGCTGCCGTCGTCCTGGACGGTAACAACAATCTGTCCGTCTGCCTGCTGCACGCACACCTGCACCGCACTAGCCTGCGCGTGCTGAGCGCAATTGTTTAGCGCTTCCTGCACCACCCGATAGACGCAGGTCTTGTGCTCCTCCGGCAGCTCGCCTAATATTTCACTCGTCACCTGGATACGCAGGCCGGTGCGCTTGCCGATTTCGCGCGCCTGCCACTCCAGGGCCGGCAGCAGTCCGAAATCGTCCAGCATGGAAGGCCGCAGCAACAGGGCCATGTTACGGATCTCGTTCATGCCCTTTTCAGCCACGCCGCGGATGGAATCCAGATGTGCGCGTACTTCCGGCGCCGGGTCCAGATCGAGCAGGTTCTCGGCTTCCATCAGCACTGCCGAAAAAGCCTGAGCGACTTCATCGTGCAGCTCGCGCGATAAAGCCCGGCGCTCTTCTTCCTGGGCCCGCACCAGCCGTGCCGAAAGCTCTTGCAGACTGGCTTGCGCAAGCACGCTTTCAGTGAGCCGCCGCTGTACTTCGCCCTCCAGTTTCAAGATATGGAATATGGTGAGAGCGGCCAAGGTAACTCCGCCCAGCAGCGTGACGGCGATCATGGCCAGCAGACCGAGCTGCAGGCGTCCGAACAGTTCGCCCAGCTTCACGTCGCCACGCCGCAGAGCTTCTTCGTTTAGCGCCTCGATGCGGTCGGCGATCTGCAGCATCGAGGTTCGCCGGGGAACCAGCTCTTCATAGAAGAAAGCGTAGCGGTACTTGCCGCGTTCGTCGGCGGTCCATTCAAAGGCGCGGTCCAGCACTTTCCAATACGCGTCGATTTGGGAGCGCAAATCCTGGAACGGCGCCGCTTCTTCCGGTTCCAGCGCAGCCGCGTAACTGTTCAGAGCGTTTTCTGAATCGCGCCGCAGGCCGTCCAGCGCAGCCAGTTGCGCGCGGGCCCCGGATTGTTCGGGCGCGAGCAACGAATCCCGGACGAACGTACCCGAAAGATAGATATTGGATCGAATCCGCTCGAGCGTGCGATTGCGCGCCAGGAAGCGCGCCTGCAGGGCGGTATCGTTGTGGCGCAGGCTGTTGAGGAACTGCAAGGCGCCTGCTTCAGCCCCCGCCATGATCAACAGCAGGCCGCCAAATCCCGCCACCAAAACCACTCCCGGGCGTTGCCGCATTCTTCCCCCAGTGTATTGCACGGCAGGCGGGAGTAGTTCGGCGGCGGGACGAAACCACACCTTTCTAAGGTAGAACTTAGAGCGCAATACGGGAATCGCGTCGCATCCTGTATTAAGGCGAATGGCTCACCGAAATACAGTGACGACGGGATTCTTTTGTGCTCGAAACGCCTATATCCTGTAGACACGAAACCTTAGGAGGCTTTGGATGAAATCTCGATTTTTGGCTTGCGCGGCCCTGATAGCGCTGACTATGACGTTCGCCGGTTGTGCGAAGAAGGTAGTCGCGAAGGCTACTCCGCCGGCTCCGACGCCCATTGCGCCCGCCGCCGCGTCCAATCCGGCACCCGCGCGGAATAATTCGCAGCCGTCACAGGTGGCTACGAACTCGCGTCCCAACATGCCCGATGCCGCCACACGGGCGCGCATTCAGGATCTGCTGAACCGTATCCAGGACGCTTATTTCGATTACAACCAGCACACTCTGCGCCCGGATGCCGAAGTTGCTCTCAGGACCGACGCGCAGACGCTGGCCGACATCATCAAGCAGTACCCGGACTTCAAACTGACGGTGGAGGGATTTTGCGACGAGCGCGGATCTGACGAGTACAACCTGGCTCTCGGCGATGCGCGCGCCAAGCAGACCAAAGAATATCTGTCGACTTTGGGGCTGCCTGGCAACCAACTGGCAACTATCAGCTACGGCAAGGATAAGCCGGTCTGTACGGAGCACGATGAGGCGTGCTGGCAGAAGAATCGCCGCACGCATATCACGCAGGCGGAAGCTAGTAACTAAGAAAATAGAATTCAGAAGAATAGAATTCAGAATCTAATGTTTGACAGGCGGGCCAGCAGGCGTCCCGCTGCATCGTCTGTGAGCGCAGCGCACAGAGCTTCGGCTCCTGCTTCCATAGATCCTGGGCGAGCGCGAGATTCATCTCGGCCGCGTCCTCTAAAGCGCTCCGGCGCGGATGGCTGGCGAGGGCTGTCCGGGCTGGGTCGGTTGCTTTGCTGCCGGGTTGGCACTGGTCGAAGTGCATCACTTCAGCCTGCAGCAGTTCTTTGCTCCTCTGGTAGCGCTCGGCTGTTCTCAACCCCCGCGCGTTCGGATCCAGCGCCAGTACGCGCTCGCAAAGATCTAGTTGCTGCTTGCTCATCTGGTCCGATGGATCGAGCTCGACAGCCTTCCGGAAAGCATCGCGGGCCGCCTGGTAATTCTCCAGCGCAAGCTCATCCGCGCCAAGACGCGCATAGGCCTCCGCATTCCGATCGTCCGCCTTGAGCACATCCCGAAAAACATCGGCTGCCTCATGGCGCTGCCCGGCTTTTTCCAATAGGGATGCCAGTTCGAAGCGCGCCTCCGTCCGGCTTTTCTCCTGGCCCGGAGGCCACGAGCCATCGATGGCTCGGCGGTAGAGCTGCATGGCATCGGTGTTTGGCCTGTGCGGCCGCGCAAGCGCGCCTCGCCGAGATTTGCGAGCGCGTTCTCTGGATCGCGCTTCAACAGCGCATTCAAGTAAACCGAAGCTTCCACCGGATGATTCGCCTTGGCCAGAGCGAGTCCCAAGGCAAGCCGGTACTGCGCGTTTCCTGGCGCCGCCGAGAGCGCGTCGCGGAACTGCTGCACGGCTTCGTCATCGCGGTCCTGCTGTAGCAAGCCGTTGCCGGTCTTGTAATATTCCTCGGCGCGCGCCGATCGCTCCGAACGGTAGTAATAGTTAAGGAATCCGATCACAAGCACGACTGCCAGGCCAGCAGCGATCACTCCAGGGACCAGTCGGCGGGATGCGCGGGTGTCTTCGCGGGCGGCTTCCGCCTCGCCCTTCTTTTCAGTTACGCCGTACGCCTGCAGGATGTCGCTTAGCGAGACGACGCCTTTCAGGTCGCGAATATCGGCGCGCCCCACCACCGGCAACACGTTCAACTTGCCTTGCGCCATGCGACGCAGCGCCACGTCCAGTGGATGGTCCATATGCACGATGAGGGAAATTCTCACCCGTCAGTAATGCGCTGGGAATATCCATTGGCAGCAGTTCGCCCAGTGCGTGATCCCCGCGCCCCGCGGCAATCTCTTGCTCCACCGCTGCCTGCGTGATCATTCCGGCCAGGCGGGTGCCATCCGTCCCTTCGATCACGGGCCACGCGGTATGATCCGCATTCAAATACCGCAGAGCATCTTCCACGCGGTTGGTGTTCGAAAGCAGGTGCAGCGGCGCCTCGGCGGCGTCTCGGACAATCAACAGTCCTTGCCGGTAGCGGAGGCCAGACGGAAGATGCAAGCCGTCCTGATGCTGCAATGCTTCATAGATCGGCTCTTCTTGCAGGCGGTACGAAATGTAATAGCTGATCAGGTTGGCGATCATGAGCGGCACGATGATGGAATAATCGCGCGTCATCTCGAAGATCATGATCACCGACGTCAGCGGCACGCGTACGATCCCGGCAAAAAGAGCGCCCATGCCCACCAGAGCATACGCGCCGACGCCGCCAGTGAAGTCCGGCAGAAGCTGATGCGCCACGGTGCCAACCGCGCCGCCGAGCATGGCGCCGATGAACAGGCTGGGGCCGAAGATGCCGCCCGCGTTACCAGATCCGTAGCAGGTAGTGGTCGCGATCAGTTTCAACACCACCAGCAGCGCCATTACCTGCAGCGTCATCTGGCCGTTGAGCGCTTCGCTCACGTGCCCGTAACCAACGCCGAGAACGTCTGGCACGAACCATCCCATCAGACCCACCGTCAGGCCTCCCGCAGCGGGCTGCAGCCATTCGGTCCACTTGGGCAACGCGAGGAAATATTTGCGAATAGCCAGCAGCAGCTTTACGAAGGCCACCGAGACGAATCCGCCCGCGATTCCGAGCACGGCATATGTGATGAATTCGATCGGGCTGACAAGCTGGTAGGACGGAACATGAAACAGCGGCTCATCGCCCAGCAGCAGGTGCAGCGTAACCCAAGACGTCGCGGAGCCCAGCACGATGGAGCCAAGCACCGGCGCGTGGAGATCGCCCATCACTTCTTCGAGTGTGAACAGCACGGCGGCCACCGGAGTGTTAAAAGCCGCCGCGAGCGCCGCCGCCGCGCCCACGGGAATGAGCTCGCGTATTCTGTTGGGCCCGAGGCCCAGGCGCCGGCCAAGTACCGATGCGATTCCCGCTCCCACTTGCACCGATGGCCCTTCGCGGCCCAGCGCGATGCCGCTGGCGAGCGATGCCGAGCAGCACCCGAACTTGCCGAGTACCGTGCGAAGGCTGATGTATCCATCGCGCAGGAACAGTGCCGCTTTGGTTTGCGGGATACCGCTGCCGCGAGCGTTGGTGAAGAAGCGGGAGAGCAGATAGCCGGTGATGAGTGCGCCGCCGGTAGGGATCAGAACGCGCCGCCAAGCCGCGCCGCCGGCCGGATACATGCGCGCGCCCAGGTCCTCGGTGACGTAAATAAATGCCGCGACCACCAGCCCGACCAGCGCGCCGATGATCAGCGTCAGCAATAGCAGGATTTTGTCTTCGTAGCTGAGGAACGCCTCACCGTCGGTCCAATGCCCGAGGCGGCTGCGCCAATTTTCAGGAGACGGAGCGATAACTGCGGTCGGCGGGGACACCCATCAGGTTAACAATCTGGCGGCGAAGTGTGCATCCGGTTGGTCCTGTAGGGCGAAGGCAAAGCCCCGCGACCGATAGGCGGCGCTAGCCCGCACAGTACTTCAAGTACTACAGAGAGGCGAAATAGGTGGATTTTCCAATCCGCATTAATTTGCGGAAGCCCTTTGATCTCAGATCTTCCACTATTTCGACGGTGGTGGTGTTCATTCGGTTGAACCACCACTCCGCGCACTCAAACAGTATGTTGGAAATGCGACCCTGGGCTATCAGGCCGGTCGCACCTTTGAGGACCAGTGGTTCAAAGCCGTCCACGTCGATCTTCATGAAATCGATCTGTTTAATCTTAAGTTGCTCGGCCACATTGTCCAGCGTATCAGTGGGAACGGACTTCCTTTGTGGATTGTCTTGAGGGACCATGGTGGCCGTATGAAGATCGCAGAGATCGTCGTCTATTGGACCGAATAAAAACCTTTCTCCGGGGCTATCGGCGAGACCGCACTTTAGAGCCCGCACGTTAGCCAGCCCGTTAACTTCGATCATTTTGGTCAAGCGCGAGAAGGCGTAATCGGATGGGTCGAAGGCGAACACAGACCCAGTTGGTCCTACCAATCGCGCCGCCAGCGCGGTGTAATAGCCAACGTTTGCACCGACATCCACAAAGGTCATGCCCGGCCGAAGCACTTGGCGAACGACTTTGGACTCGTCGCGCTCAAACGATCCGGCATACATATGCCGCTGCATGTAGTCCGAAAGCCCCAGAGAAAAACGAGAGCCGAAGAGAAGGGCATCGCGTTCCCCTGTTTTCGGCAGAACGAGTTCCGCCAGCATCGCTTTGCCACGAAATTGAATCGGGCGAAACTGCGTAACGACTAGATCGATCAGTCGATCGCGTCCACGCAGCCTTGATCGACCGTTGTCCATGTAAGTGAGTCTACCAAAAAGACAATTCGGACAAGCGTAGGGCTAAGCCACACAGATTTCTCGCGTTACTCACCCCACCTGAAGTCCACTCAGCTGGCCGAAGAAATCCGACCTACGGAACCTTTATCGTCCGATTGTGCGGGCGCCTTTATGGCGATCGAGTATTGGGTGCTGCGCGGCGGTCTCGTGGTACATTTGAGCTTTCACCGCCGCGTCGCATGTCCGTACAGATCTTATTGCAGGGCAAGTTGTTGGGGATCGAGGAGTTCTTGCCATCCGGGCAACCCGGGGAAGCTCTCCTCACCGGGCGTCTGCGTTGGGTCAGTCTGCTAAGCGAGATTCTGCCCCGGGCACTGATTGCCGAGCTGGGGCTCTCGAAAATGCTGTTGGGCTCAAGCGGGGGCGATCAGTTTCTGGTGGTTCTTCCCGAAGAGGTGAGGCCGCAAGCCGGGAAGTTTCTGGTGGCTGCTCGAGCAGGCATTCGGGAGCTGAGTCAAGACCGCCTGGAATTATTCTGGGCCATAACCGAGAACCTCGGCGATTGGACCGTGGTCCGCAAGCGTTTGAACGATGAATTCCAGCGTAAGCAAGGGACGCCGCTGGCTTACACCGGCTTGGTCCAGTCGGAAGAGGCTCCGGACGCAGGCTCGCAGTATTTCGAGAAACTCGGCCAAGCTCTGCGTGACGCCACCAATGTAGAGTGGTCGCCGGAATCGCCCGCGACTATTCTTACCACTGGCGGAAGACATTCCTGGAGTATCGGCACCTCGCCCGATTCGGTGCCGCTCGCACGCCACACCGCCCTTACCGATGATGGGCGCGAAGCCGCCACTGCGCCGGTTCTGGCATCCCGCGCCGAGGGCCGCCCGGTGTGGGGAGTATTGCGAGGCGACGTGGATAGCTTCGGCATCCGCATGCGGCGGCTGCAAAGCATCGAGGAGTACGTGCAGCTCTCCGTACTTTATAAACAGTTCTTCGCGGGCGAAGTGGAAGTGCTCTGTTCGCTGCCCGAATTCTGGCGCAAGGTGAACTTGCTGCATACCGGCGGTGATGACTTTGCAGTGTATGGCGCATGGGATGCGTTGATTGGATTTGCTCGCGAGTTGCAGCGGCTGTTCCAACGCTTCACCGAGGAACATCTGAAGGAATTTCCGGGGCCGGAAGGCAAAACCATTACGATGGCGCTGGCGCTGGCGCCGGAGGTCGACACGCCACTCGGCTCGGTGTACGGCCGATCGCGCGACCGGCTGGAAATCGCAAAATCAGCGGACAAGGATTGCTTCTTTCTGCTCGGCCGTACTCTGGAATGGAAACAGCTCTCCGACGCCGCCGAGCTGAAGGATGAACTGACGGCAATGGTACGCGAGTTCGGTGTCGCGCCGCAGTATCTTCGCGATCTGTGTGGAATTTATCGTGAAACCCGGCGCGCGCCCGGAGCCAAGCGCGTGGAGCGTCCCTGGCGTTTCCATCGGCGGCTGCTTACGAATACTGGGAAGTTCGCGCTCGCGCGATTTCCAGAAAGCTAGGGCCAGCCTGATCGCGGACCTGGTGGGCAAGAACCCGGCGAATTTGAAATTGCGTCCGTCGGGCCGCGTGGCGCTAGAATGGGCCAGACTGTCGACTGAAGGCCCGTCAGAGACTTAACGTACAATACGAGGTTTGGATGGCAGATACGCAAGAGACCGAGCAACAACCACGGGCGTCCGAGAGTAAACCGGCCCCGGCTGAAAGCGAGGCGGCACCTACCGCGGTGCAGGCCCAGCCGGCGGAGCGTTCGGAACGCCGGCCGGCGCCGCAAGGCGATCGGCCACAAGGGCAAGCGCCTCAAGGCCAGCGCAGAGAAGGCGGCCGGGGAGCTCAGGTAAGCGAACGGCGCGATAACCGAGGTCCACACAGTGGGCGTGAAGGAGGCCGCGAGGGCGGTCGCGACCGAGGAGACGACCGGCGTGGCGATCGTCCACGCTTCGATGGGCCGCCTGAAATCGACATCGAGAAGCTGATTTCCGATCCCTTGTACCTCGACAACCAAGCCCACGGCGTGGTGGGCCGCATGCGCGACATGGACTCCGGCACCAAGAGCCAACTACGACGCCTTTACAATGCCGTTCGACGGGCGGTGCGGACTCCGGAGAGTGAGCGCCAGCAACAATTCGTGATGCTGCGGGCGCGCCTGGCTTATACCATCGCGCGACACTCCTTGCGCAGTCTCGATCCGCTCGAAAAACTTCTGCTGCAGGTCACCCGCAAGAACGAAGCACGCGGTTACGAGCGCTTCAGGGATCTGTTCGAAGCCATCGTAGCCTATAACGAATAACTGATAACCAGTAACAAAGAACCGACAACCAATAACCATGAGTTCGCACACCGCGCAAACGGAATTGAAACTGATTGGAAAGTTGATCGTGGAAGGCGACATCGTCTGCCAGACCGGACTGCACATCGGGGCAGGGAAGGGGTCGCTAGAAATCGGCGGCGCCGATAATCCGGTGGTCAAGGACGCTTTCGGATTGCCCTACGTCCCCGGCAGTTCGCTCCGCGGCAAGCTGCGTTCGCTGCTTGAACAATCGTCCGGCCTGGCTGTGCCGTCCGAGCTGGTTTATGTTTCGAAGCGCAGAGGGCAGGAAGTGCGTATTCATCAGAGCGAGCGCCCCGACGACGAGATCTGCCTTCTGTTCGGGCGCAATCCTGGGCGCATGGAGCGGGTGGCTGGCGAGTCGCAGGAATCCAGCGCCGCTACCCCAGCTCGCCTCACCGTATATGACGCTCCGCTGATCGCCGAAAGTATCACGGCGCAGATGCGCGAAAACATGGACGACGAGCTGACCGAAGTGAAAAGCGAAAACGCCATCGACCGCATCACGTCGCAGGCCAATCCGCGAACGCTCGAACGCGTGCCCGCCGGAGCGCGCTTCCACTTTCGCATCGTGCTGGACGTGCTTTGTCCCGAAGACCGCGAACTGTTGCCGCGCCTGATCGAAGGCTTGCGGCTGCTGGAAGACGACAGCCTGGGCGGAGGGGGTTCGCGTGGCAATGGGCGCATCGCGCTGGCAAGCGTTAAGCTGACGTGGCGCGGCCGCGGGTTCTACGCTTCCGGCGCAGCCGAACAAGAGCTCCTGACGGGCGCCGACGCCGCCGCGGTTCAGTCGCTCGTAACCGCAGCCGATTTCGCGGAGAAACTCGCCGAGTAGGCATGTCATTCGGGATGTCATTTGGAATGCACCAAGCTACCAGCTTTGCGGTGCGATTCCGCCCCATGGGCCCGTGGCGCTTCGGACCTGATTCGGGCGCGCGCGATCGCGTGGATTTGATTTATCACAGCGACGCTCTTTACTCGGCAGTCTGTTCGGCCATGTCGCAGCTCGGCCTGGCCGAGGCATGGTTCGAGGCAACCGCAACCGCGCACGGTCCGGCGGTGCGCTTCAGCTCCTTCTTTCCGTTCGTCGGCGATACGCTTCTGGTGGTTCCTCCGCGCAGCCTGTGGCCGCCGCCTGAGTCGACCAAGGTCCGGTACAAGGGCGCGCACTTCGTTCCGTTGCCCGTGATTCAAGCGCTGCTCTCCGATCAAGCGATCGATGAGGACCGCTGGACAGTGGATGGCGAAAGCGAATGCTTGATCCCGTCCGGGTCACACGGCCGCGGGCCATTCCGCGTGGCGCTGCGTTCCAGCGCTGGAGTAGACCGGCTGCACCACGCCGGGGTCGAGGTCCATTCCACGGCGTGTCTGGAATTCGCCCGCGATGCCGGGCTCTGGACCATCGTTCAATTCGCGGATAGCGATGCTGCGGCGCAGTGGGAAGCGCCGGTCCGCAGTGCGCTGTTATTGCTAGCCGATTCGGGTTTTGGTGGTGAGCGCTCGCGTGGCTGGGGCCGCTCGGAAGCGCCGGATTGGCGGCCTTGGACGCCGCCACAAGCGCCAGCGTTGGAGCAACCCATCGAACGCGCGCACTGGCTGCTCTCGCTCTACACGCCGTCGGAGAAAGATTCGGTAGATTGGAAGCGCGGCAGCTACATCACTGTCTCGCGGCGCGGCCGCATCGAAAGCAGCGCGCGCTGGGGCGAGCCCAAGGAGCCGACCACGATGATTGCTGAGGGCTCCGTTCTTTTGGCCGCCAACGAACTGCAGGGATCCGCGAGCAACATTGCACCTGCCGGCTTTCCGCATCCCGTGTATCGCGCCGGATTCGCGGTAACGGTCCCTATTCCATGGCGGGTTGCAGCATGAACTACCGTCTGACGTGCCTCACGCCCACGCTGGTCGGAGATGGCCAGAGACTTTCGCCCATCGACTACATGGTCTGGAAGGACCACGTGAATGTCCTCGATCAATGGCGCATTTTCCGCCTGCTGGCGAAAGGGCCGCGGCTGGAGGGTTATCTCTCGCAGTTGAAGAAGGCGGAGAAGCTGGACTTCGCATCGTGGGGCGGCTTCGCGCAAAATTACGCCGGACGCCGCATCCCGTTTGAACACCCGAGCTCCACGCAATATTGGGAGAGAACGCACGCAGAGCATTTGTTTATCCCCACCTTTAGCACCGGGCCGAGCGGTCCGTACCTGCCCGGCACGGCGATCAAAGGGGCGTTTCGCACCGGCGTCATCCACGGCCGCGTCACCGCGCGCATGCTCACCGATCTCGCCGAGCGCAGCACTTCGGAGGGCCGTCTGCCGCGCCGCCCAGCGAATTCCGTCGAAGAGTCTGCACTGGGAGCGGCCAGCGCCGATCCTCTGCGCGTGATCTCCGCGTACGATTCGAAGAGCGTCCCGGCGACCACATTCAAAGTCTATCTATTGCGCACCTCCACGCTCGAAGCTCGCGGCGGAGGAAAGTTTGAAGTGGCCTGGAAGCAGACTCCGCGCGGCAACGTGAAACGAGCCGAAGACAGCACGCCGACATTCGCCGAAATGGCCGACCCCGGAGCCGTTTTCGAGGGCGAGTGGCATCAGAACAAGTTTCTCGCGCAGCCTGAGATTGGCAAGGCACTGCGACGCCGCGCGCCGATGGATCCACAAGCCATGTTCGAATTGGTGAACGCCTACACCGAGCGGTTGTTGCAGATCCAAAAACAGTACGCCGAGTGGACCGGTCTTCCGTTGCTCAAGTCGACCGTGGAGCAACTCGAGAGTCGCCTGGCTGCTATTCGCGAGGCCAAGCGAGGCTGCATTCTACCGTTGGGATGGGGCGCGGGCTTTCTTTCGAAGATCGCGTTTCTTGACACGCGGGACGAAACTTATCGGGCGATTCTGCGGCAGGTTGGTCTTTATTCGCGGGCCATTCAGTCCGGGTTACCGTTTCCGAAAACGCGGCGGATTGTGTTTCTGGGGAATCAGCCGGCGAGTATTCCCGGGTTCGTGCACCTGGAAGTGACTGGCTAGGATTTAGCGATTGACCCAAAGCGTAAATGCACGACTCAGCAGGGCCGCTCCTGCAAGATAGCCGGTAAGAGGCAGCGATACCCTCCACATACGTTCGTTAATCTTGCGGCCGGACCATGCGAAGTACCACGCAATGCCTGTTCCAGCTAGGACGCACGCCGGTATTGCGATCATGCGCGTTCGGCTGGCCATCGCGGTGTAGAGCAACAGGGCAGCTGCGGTCCATATTCCATACATCCACAGGTTTGTCCAGACGCTGGAGGGCGGTGAACTCCGGCGGACCACTTCAGGAGGAAGCCATTCTTCAATAAGGGCTTGGAGTTTGTCGAAGCCTTCAATTTCAGGCGGGAATTTCAAAACGAGCCGGCGCGCCTTACTGCGCAGCCAGATACCTCTCTTAGAGAAACAAGCCTCCACAATGTCGGAACGATAAAAGTCCTTCTTGCTTATGTTGCTTCTCCAAGTGGCCTTCTCATCGTCTAGCTCGATTTCAGTCGATCGAAGAAAATTAGCGGTGCGGTGACGTGCTTTGTTTCGTCCTGCAACCATAGCGGCGGCCACAACTAGGCAAAAGATGGCATCATAAATTAAGGCTGCACGCAGTTCGAAGAGAGCCAGCGTAGAAGCGCACACACCTGCGGTGATAATGAGGAAGCCAACCAGATGTTGCCGTCGCGTCCTGCGGGTAAGGGAATCAATCGACGCGGGTGAGTAACGATATACCGCCACTGCACCAGGAATGCTAACACATCAAATAGAGCTTACGGTCGAGACATGCCTGAATCGTGTGGTCACCTCGCCCAACGCCAATAGACAGGATCTTAGGACGCCAAGGCGTTCAATACTGCCTTGCGGTTTTTGGCGATCACCGCGAGGTACGCGAGCGTGTAATTCCTTCTAGAGTGCAGCGGTCCTGGGCACGTATGGCTTGATACCAGCACCCATTCTGCTGAGCTGATTCCCTATGGAGCTGGATACCTCGAAGGTCTACGATGGAAGCCCACTCGGACGAAGGTCAAACATCGTACGCCAGGGCCTGCCGTAATTCACGGTATTCTAGCTGGAATACCATGGCCCAACAAGAAACCGAGCACCTGACCCGCATACTGATCAGCCCCGCGCTCGCCTGTGCGGTTAGCACCATCGCCGAGCTCGGCATTGCCGATCTGGTCCAGACTGGCCAGCCGCAGCAAATCGAGCATCTCGCTCGCGCCAGCAAAACCCATGAGCCGTCGCTCTATAGAATTCTGCGCTTCATGGCCGGCTATGGCCTTTTTCAGGAATCCGAAAATCGGCACTTCGACCACACGCCGCTTTCCGCTGCTTTGCGCAGCGACGCGCCCGGTTCCTACCGCGCTGCCGCGCAACTGTTTCACCCCATATTCGCCGCCTGGGAGGGCCTGCATCACTCCATTCAAACCGGCGAACCCGCTTTCAACAAGGTGTTCGGCGCACCGATTTTCGAATATATTCCGACGCACCCTGAATTGGGCCCGCTCTTCGACGCGGGCATGACCTCCATAAATTACTATGAAACCGACGCCCTATTGGAGGCCTACGATTTCGCCGGCATAAATGTCCTGGCCGATATCGGGGGAGGGAACGGATCACTCATCTCAGCCGTGCTGGCACGCTATCCGAAGATGCACGGGATCTTGTTCGACCTTGGTCATGTGGTGGGGGGGCCAAAGAGAACCTGCAGACCGCGAGCCTGGCCGGCCGCTGCCGCGTCATCGAAGGCAGCTTCTTCGAAAGTATTCCAGCCGGAGCCGACGCTTACCTTTTCCGTCACATCATTCACGATTGGACCGACGAACAGTGCATTCAGATCCTCGGGAATTGCCGGAAAGTGATTCCCCCCGATGGCAAGGTGATCATCGCTGACTGCGTGGTTCCCGCCGGCAACACGCCGTCGCTGTCCAAAGACATGGACATCACTATGCTCACGTTCCCCGGAGGCCAGGAGCGCACGGAAGCCCAGTTCAGATCGCTGCTGAAGGCGTCATGCTTCGAACTCAAGTCCGTTACACCGACAACCACGATGATCAGCGTGGTGGAAGGCAGTCCAGTCTGAGTGTAGCCGCATTGAGGCTTGGCCATCGGCACCTCAGTCTCCCTATCCATACGATTCATCCGCTTTTTTGACCTCTCGTCCGATCCTTGCTGGAAATTCGCAGATCCGCCCTTAAGCTGAATTCGTAAGGAGATACCAATGAAACTGCAAAAGACAACCATAGCCGCCGTGATGATCCTCACTGCCGGCGCCCTCCTCAGCCAGGACCGTTTCGACCTGAAGGTCCGCAACTACTTCTTCGCTGGCCTCGCGGGCGACGCCGCCTCGCTCCAGAAGGGCATGAAGATCTGCGAAGACATTCTGGCGAACGACCCGAAGCAGCCCGAAGCGCTAGTCTGGCACGGCATGGGCCTGGTCAGCGAGTCCCGTGCAGCATTCCAAAAGGGCGACCAGCAAAACGGCGCGGTGCTCTGGCAGCGCGGCCTGGATGAAATGGATCAAGCCGAAGCCCTGGCCCCCAATGATCTCGGAGTCCGCATCGTTCGGGGCGCCGTGCTTTTGGTCGCCTCGCAATATTTGCCGGATCCAGAGGCGGCGCACCCTTTAATCGAGAAGGGCCTGAGTGACTATGAGAAGGCGTACTCCATCCAGGGCCCAGATCTCAGCCATCTGGGAACGCACCCGCGCGGCGAACTCATGATCGGCATGGCTGATGCGTACGCCCGCCTGGGCCAGGTGGACAAAGCGCAGGAATGGTTCCAACGGATTCAAAAGGATCTGCCCGGAACGCCCTACGCCAATTCCGCAGCTACCTGGCTCGAGACTAAAACGCTCACACGTCAGCAGGCCGGCTGCTTGGGCTGCCACGCTGGCGCGTCAGAAGCTGGCGCGTCAGAAGCCGCACGTCAGAAGTAAGATAGGGGAGACCATTCATGAGCACGTCAACGTATCGAACAAGCATCCTGAAGGTCGTGTTGTGGGATTCGGGCTTCGCGCTCATTCCCCCGCTTCTGCTTTTCGCTCTGAATCCCGGCATAACGTGGCATCAATTGCTCATGGATTTTGAGTTCTCTTGGATTTATTCGAACTGCATCGGCGGCATCGCGTTTGTTCTAGTCCCGACAACTTGGATGCGGACTTGTGCGTATCCACCATGGTTTCGCTGGACGGCTCGTGTTACCGCCATGTTTGTCGCATGCGTCGCGGGTATGCTTCTCGCCGGTATCGGCTTCGTTGCCTTGCACTTGCAGCCAATGAGCGACTATTGGCCGCAGTTTCTGGGCTCCCTGAAGCTGGCTGCTTTATTGACTATAGGTGCCGGGCTCGGGATTGGCGTTTACAGCACCCTGCGCGAACGCCTGGAGGAAACCACTCTGCAGCTTCGCACTAAAGAACTGGAGCGCGAGCGCGCTCTGAAGCTTGCGACGGAAGCACAACTGGCTTCGCTGGAATCGCGCATTCATCCGCATTTCCTGTTTAACACGCTGAACTCCATCTCCTCGCTCATTCCTGAAGACCCCGCGCGGGCCGAGCGACTGGTGGAGCAGATGGCCGCATTGCTGCGTTTCTCGCTAGATGCCAATCAATCCGGCCTGGTGCCGCTCGCGAGCGAGCTCAAGATCGTAGCCGACTATCTCGATATTGAACGGGCCCGGTTTGGCGACCGGTTGCGCTATCAAATCGATGTTCCCGCCGACTTGAACGAATCCCGCATCCCGCCGTTGTCGCTACAGACGTTGGTGGAAAACAGCGTCAAGCACGCCATCGCTTCCGATCGCGCCGGCGGCGAGATTCGCATAACGGGCGCAAGCGCGGACGGCCTTTGCCGCGTCGCGGTTTCGGACTCAGGCCCGGAGTTCCAGCTTGAATCGGCGCCTTCGGGTCACGGGCTCGACAATCTCAAGGACCGGCTGTCGGCCCTGTTCGGAGACCGGGCGGCGCTCATATTGCAGCGCGTGGGCGGGCGCAATAACTTGATCCTGTCGGTCCCTCAAACTGTCGCTCGTATCTGACCCATGGCCATGCGGGCATTTCTGGTTGACGACGAAGCGCTCGCGCTGAAACGCCTGCAGCGGATGCTCGCCGTCACCAAGCGGGTGCAAGTTGCCGGCACCAGCACCGATCCGGTGGAGGCCGTGCCCGCTATCCTAGAAGCAAAACCCGACATCCTCTTCCTCGATATCGAAATGCCCGGTATGACAGGCTTCGAGATGCTGACTCATCTTCAGCCGCAGCCCTGGGTAGTGTTCACCACGGCCTACGATCGCTACGCGCTGGAAGCTTTTGGGGTGAACTCGGTGGACTATTTGCTCAAGCCCATCGAAGCGGCTCAGCTGGATCGCGCGATCGACAAGATCGAGCGCCTGCGCGGAAGCGCCGCGGCTCCTCCAGGAATGACTGAGCTGATCGAGCGGCTGAGTGTAGCTGCCGCCGCCGGGGCCGCGCGATCCTCAACCTATCCGGACCGGGTTGCGTCCAAGGTCGGCGAGCGCATCGAGTTCGTCGATCTTGAGCAAGTGACGCACTTTTTCGCGTCGGACAAACTCACTTACGCGGCCACGGCCGCAAAGAACTACGCGGTGGACTATACCATCCAAGACCTGGAGCAGAAGCTCGATCCCGCGAGATTCGTTCGCGTCCATCGCGCGTCGCTGGTGAATTTGGCCTACGTTCAGGAACTGCACTCCTGGTTCGCGGGGAAGATGATGGTGCGTTTGAAGGATCCGAAACACACCGAGATTGGCGTCTCGCGCGATCGCGTGCGCGAACTCAAGCAGCGCTTGGGAATCTAACGCTGCTCACCGCAATTCGTTGAGGCGCTTCTGAGCTTCCTGATCTCCGAGCGCCGCGGCTTTTTGATAGAGCTGCTTTGCTAATCCCGAATCTCTGGGAACTCCTCTGCCGTCCTCATAAAGGTTCCCGAGATTGTACATAGCGGCAGGGTTTCCCGCGTCGGCAGCCTTGCGGAACCAAGCGGCCGCATCCTTGTCGCTTTGCTCGACCCCATTACCCAGCCGATACAGTCCACCGAGAAACAGCATCGCGGATGCATTACCCTTGTCCGCTCCTTTGCGAAACCATTTCGCAGCCTCCTCGTCGTTCTTGGCTACCACACTTCCCTCCATATAGATTTCACCCAGATCCTGCATGGCCCGCGAGTCTCCCAGATCCGCGGCCCGTTGGAACAGATCGATAGCTTCTTTGGATTTGCCGGCGCGCAGTTTGTCGGCGCCCTGTGCGTAGATCTGGCGAGCTTGGGTTTGTTTGTCGGCACGCGGTGAGGTGACTGGGTTTCGCGCAAAAGGGGATGACGGGACCGCCGGTGACTGGCTCTGCGGTGAGGTGATCTGTGGTGATACGACCGGGGGCAAAGTGACCGGCGGTGAAGTGACCTGGGCTGGTGCAACCGTGGGTGAGGACTGGCGGTGAAGTGGCCTGGGCTGGCGCGGCCTGCGGTGATCCGAGCTGATTCGAGGTCACTTGGTTTGACGCGGCTGGGTTTGACGGGACTGGGTTTGACGCGTCACCGGGTCCGGCGTCACTTGGTTTGTCGGAGCTTGGTTTGACGGTGCAGGGGTTGCTGTGGGAGCGGGCGAAGCGACGCTCGTGGGGCTCTTCGCAAACGGGCTCGCCTGCGCCACGGTCGTCGGCTGGTTCGAAACGACAAGATTGCGGCGAGATAGCTCGGCTCTGAAATAGAAGAGCGCGAGACCGAGGATAACCAGCGCGGCGCCCACACCTGCCACGGACCACAGCGACTTGCCCCGAGGTTTCTTAGGTTTTTGCAACGGATCTGCGGAAGTTATCTCTTCGATTGGCAACGCCGGGACAAGCGTTTCGATAAACTCCTCGGCATTCCGGGTAACTTCAAAGTGGTTCAACGTTTCAGCGAGCGCTGCCACGAACTGTGTACAGGTCTCATACCTCAGCTCAGGCTGCTTAGCCATCCCGCGATGCAACACTTCATCCAGGCCGGCGGGCAGCGTGGGATCTATCGACCGTATCGAAGGGCGTTCTCCATAGACGATCATGTGCGCGAGCGTAGCTAGTGAATCTCCCTTAAACGGTCGGTTTCCGCTCAAAAGTTCAAAGGCCACAACCGCTAGCGAAAACTGATCGGAGCGCCCGCTGACAGGCAGCGCCTCAATTTGCTCGGGAGACATATAGCTGGGCGTGCCCATGATCATGCCTGCCACGGTGCCATGTTCGGTTGACATGCTCTTCGCAATTCCGAAATCGGCAACCTTTACCGTGGTTCCCTGGTGAAGCATGATGTTGGCAGGTTTAATGTCGCGGTGAACGACACCGTTCTGATGAGCATAATCAAGCGCCGCAGCGGTCTGCCGCAAGATGTCCAGAGCCTCGGCGATCTTCAATTTCTTGCGCGAGGCCAGCGTTCTCTCGAGCGTTGTTCCGTCCACGCGCTCCATGGCGATGAAGGCAATGTCGCCTTCTTGTCCCACGTCGAGAATGACGACAATGCCCGGATGAAACAACCGGCCGGCCGCCCGCGCTTCCCGGAACAGCCGATCACGCATGAATTCCGCTTCCTTCGAGTCCGGACGGAGTTGAAGATGGATGACTTTAACGGCGACGCTGCGCCCAATCAGAGGATCCGTGGCGCCGTAAACCACTCCCATTGCGCCGCGGCCCAGCTCGCCGGTTATGACGTAGCGCCCAATGCGCTCCATCTGGCGCGGCCTGTCTCCGAGAAACGGGGCGGTGGCGAGCGACCCCAGCATTTCCACTACACCTTGATATGTCTCCAGATCGTTTGGACAAGCGGCTTTTAGAAAAGCGAGTCTTTGGCCTTCCGGTTTTTCGATCGCTTCTTCAAAAAGCTTGCGAACTCGCTGGTGCAGTTCAGGGGACACGCGGGGCGCTCCAGAGTTGCCAAGTCTGTATATGATACCATCCGTCGAACCAGCGGAAATCAGCTCAAAAACGTTATTCTAGAAGTTCATGCAGTCAACTGCTAGCCCGGCTCAGACCGAAACGCCGAAACATGTCGCAGAGAAACTGGTTTTTTCGATTTTGCTCGCGGCAGCCTTCTGCCACTTCTTGAACGACATGGTTCAATCGCTGATCCCGGCGATTTATCCTCTGTTGAAGGCGTCCTTCCACCTGGACTTCGGGCAGATCGGGATGATCACGCTGACCTATCAGATTACTGCGTCCCTGTTACAGCCGCTCATCGGGCACTTCAACGATCGCCGGCCCCGGCCGTATTCGTTGGCGATTGGCATGGGCTTCACGCTCATCGGCCTGGTGACGCTGTCGCGTGTGTCCACCTATCCGACGCTTCTGATGGGTGCTGCGCTGGTCGGCATCGGTTCGGCGGTGTTTCACCCGGAATCTTCGCGCGTGGTCCGCATGGTTTCGGGCGGCCATCACGGCTTCGCCCAAGCGGTGTTCCAAGTGGGCGGCAACGCCGGATCGTCGCTCGGCCCGCTGCTTGCGGCCTTCATCGTCCTGCCCCACGGTCAGCGCAGTCTGGCCTGGTTTTCGGCCGTCGCTCTGCTCGGTATTGTCGTGCTTGCCGTGGTTGGTTCATGGTCGAAGAAGAATCGGCCCCCGGCACGAAAATCGCGAGCCGGGCATACCGAATATCACCCGATGCTTTCGCGCCGCAAAGTCTACTTGTCGCTTTCCGTTTTGATCGCGCTCATGTTCTCGAAGTTCTTCTATCTCTCGAGCTTGAACAGCTATTACACGTTTTATCTGATGAGTAAGTTCCATCTGCCCGTGCGCAGCGCTCAGATCCACTTATTCATGTTCGCGGGCGCCATTGCGGCCGGGACGATTATAGGCGGGCCCATTGGCGATCGCATCGGGCGCAAGTACGTGATCTGGTGCTCGATCCTGGGCGTTTTGCCATTTACGCTCGCGCTGCCCTATGCGAATCTGTTCTGGACCAGCATCCTGAGCGTGATCATAGGCGTGATTCTCGCGTCAGCATTCTCCGCAATCCTGGTTTACGCGCAGGAGCTGATGCCGGGCAAGATCGGAATGGTTTCCGGATTGTTTTTCGGACTGGCCTTTGGGATGGCTGGCGTGGGCGCCGCGCTGCTCGGCAACTTGGCCGATCATACCAGCATCGCCTTCGTGTACAAGGTCTGCTCTTTCTTGCCGGCCATTGGATTACTCACGGGATTCCTGCCGAACCTGGAGACCAAGCGGCAGCGCGCGATGAAGCCGACGGTTGCGACAACCTAGCTAGCTCGGCCCGGCCCGGTCACTGTAGTCCTTCTACTTCCGCCAATCGGCGAGTCAAATAGCGCCGTTCCGGATCGTTCGCCACCAAGGCCAGAGCCCGCCGATAGGCTTCCGCAGCCTCTCGGAAGCGCCCATCGCGGCGCAATAAATCCGCCCGCGCGGCCGGCAGCAAATGATAACCGGCTAGTTCGCCTTTCGACTCCAACTCGTCGATCAACGCGAGCCCGCGCGACGGACCCTCCGCCATCGCGATGGCCGCCGCTCGATTCAATTCCACCACCGGCGATGGCTGATTCTGAAGCAGTGCGCCGTACAAACGCGCGATCTGCGCCCAATCGGTATCTTCCGCGCGCTCAGCGCGAGCATGCAGCGCCGCGATGGCCCCCTGAAGAGCGTAAACGCCCGAGGCGCCTTCGCGCAAAGCCGATTCCAATAGCGGCACGCCTTCCGCGATCTGGCGGCGATCCCAAAGTTCCCGATTCTGCTCCTCGAGTGTGATGATCTCTTCGTCCGGACCGGCCCGCGCCATACGCCGCGAATCATGCAGTAGCATCAAGGCCACCAGAGCGCGCAGTTCCGGATTGCGTGGAATCAACTCGCACAACAATCGCCCCAATCGAATGGCTTCATCGCATAGCTGCCGGCGTATCCAGCTCCTACCCGATGTCGCGGCGTAGCCTTCGGTGAAGACCAAGTAAACCACCAGCATGACGCCATCCAGCCGCTCTGCCAGCTGGTCCCTGGGCGGTATTGCGAACGGCAGGCGCGTGTCCCGAATTTTACGCTTCACCCGGACCAGGCGCTGCGCCATGGTTGCAACAGGGATCAGGAAACCGCGAGCGATTTCTTCGGTGGTAAGGCCGCACACGGTCCGCAGCGTGAGCGCCACCTGCGCTTCCAGAGCCAGCGCCGGATGGCAGCAAGTGAAAATCAGGCGCAGTTGGTCGTCCACCATTGCAGCCTCGGACAGATCGAAAGTGGATTCGTTCAGCGCCGCGAGGTGAGCGATCTCGGCCTCGCTGTCCTCGAAGCGGGCGCGCCGCCGCAGCTGATCCACCACTCGGTTGCGCGCCGTCGACACCAGCCACGCGTAGGGGCTCGCGGGCGTTCCATCGCGTGGCCACTGTTCCAGGGCGGCCACGAACGCATCTTGCACGGCTTCCTCGGACAAATCGAAATCGCCCGTCAGGCGCACAGTGGTGGCAAGCACGCGCCTCCACTCCTCGCGATAGAGCGATTCCAGATTCATCCTGGATTTATAGCCTCATCTGGGAGGCGGCGGCGCTATTGGTCTCACCTCAATGGAGCCCAAACGGGCCGAAGGAATGCGCTCCGCGATCGCCAGCGCCTCGTCCAGATCCTTGGCTTGGATCATGTAAAATCCGCCCAGCTGCTCGCGTGTTTCAGCGAATGGCCCATCCGTCACCACCCGCTTGCCGTCGCGCACGCGAACCGTGGTCGCGGTCGCCACGTCCTCCAACCGGTGACCAGCCATGAAGTTCTTCGACTCCACAATGCTCTGAGTGAACCGCCCATAGTCCTGGTACATCGTGCCAAGATCCGCTTGGCTCAGGTTGTTATGGTCAGCTTCTTTTGCGTAGATCAGTAATAGGTATTCCATATGCCTCCTTTGGCCTTTCACAAGCCAGCCTGCAAAGGGTGCGGCGGCACCCTCGATTCATTAAAGCAACTATGCCGCTGCACTCCGTTTTGCGGGCTGTTACTTAATAGTCGAACGGGGCCGCCCGGAATCGACACTACTTTGAAAATCTTTTTCCACGCGACCGCACGCGCGCCACCAGGTACCACACGATCAGGACATTGATCACTGTAACCGCCAGTTTGACGATCGTAAAATGGCGAGCCAATTCGTAGATCTCGAGCGGGATGAACAAGCCGGTCGAAATGATGGTGAAATATTCCGCCCAATGCTTACGAAGCAGGAGACCGGTACCTTCGGTCAGGAACACCGCCGCGTATAGAAAGGTCCCCACGCTCAGCTCCTTCAACTGTTTCGGCGTCACGCGGAAGATCTTCACTAGAATTCCGTGAATGAATCGATTATCAGGATCGAACCGCAGGACCTGTATCCAATGCATCACCGTGTTGCCGAGGTCTTTGTGCAGCAACCTGAGTGAGCCGATTCCGACGGCGATCAGCAGCAGCGCTTTGGCGAGCTTGAAGAGGCCAATGAGAATAAGAATGAAGGATGACGATTGTTTCGGGGCGCGCGCCACCATCCCATCATGGTACCTGCTAGATTACGACCAGCATGCGCAAACGCCCGTTGCTAGCGGTGCGGTCGATCCTGCTTGGCTGGGCCACTCTGCTCGCGGCTACTTACTTGGTGGAACGTCCGCTCCTCCGTTTGAGCGCTTCGGTGATGGGTGGAAGCTGGGTTCCGACCGCGGAGTTAATTCTCGAGTGCGCCGGGCTAGTAGCCGCCGGCTGGGTGATTGGGCGGTGGAATCGTTCTGACGCTTTTGTCTCGGGGCTCGTTTTTGCCGTCATGCTGGCTGTGTGGGATTTCGGTTTGGTGCCGGCCATCAACCTCCCGTTTCTGTTTCGGTTGATAGTGGACCTGTTCGGTAGCGGCCGATATCTGGAATCGTTCGTGACGTCCCTTGTGACTCATGCGCTTCTTTTTGGAAGCCTGTTTGTGGGCGCGCGGTTGAGCCGCCCCGCGGAAGCGCCGGTGTCACTCGCGGGCGGATAGAATGGATGACTGTGCGTGACCTGCGCCTTTTGACGATCGCCGCCCTCCTTTCAGCTACTTGTTTGGCTCAGACCAACACGGTTCCCGGCGAATTCTTAGTTGATCCGCCTACTCTTGTCTCCCTCGGTTTCGAGTGGAAGATCTCGGGAGACGACAATCGCAACGCGCGCGTGGAAGTTACCTATCGCAAGAAAGGCGAGCAGGAGTGGCACAAGGGGCTTCCGCTTCTGCGCTTGCAGCACGAACAGGTATTCGGCGGAGCTGCGCGCGAAGGCGCCAGCCACTACTACAGTTACGTCGCGCCCAATATGTTTGCCGGGAGCCTTCTGAATCTCGAGCCCGGTACTGATTACGAATGCCATTTCGTTCTTTCCGATCCGGATGGGGTTAGGGGAAAGGCCGAGAAGACCGTGATCGCGCGCACGCGCCAGGAGCCGCAGCCAGCCACCGGCGGCCAGGTCTATCACGTGTACCCGTTTGGCTACAAGGGAACAAAGCAGGAACCCGCCTTCACTGGTTTGTTGGCCGCCTACTACATGGGCTCGGACCAGTCCGACCATTCAAACGCCCTGCCTCCGCGCGTTCAGGCGGGCGACATCATTCTGGTTCATGCCGGTGTTTATAAGGACAGCCGTTTCATGTATGGCGGCTTCGATCGCAACACGCCCGCATACGGCACGCCGTTTGACGGTACGTACTACCTTACGCAGAGCGGTACTGCAGACAAGCCCATCGTCATTAAAGGCGCGGGCGATGGCGAAGTCGTATTCGACGGAGACGGCTGCCAGAATCTTTTCAATCTTCTCGCCGGTAACTACAATTACTTCGAAGGGATCACGGTTCGAAATACGAATGTGGCTTTCCTGCTCGGGCTGAAGAACATTGCCGGATCGAGCGGGTTCACGCTGAAGCACTCCCGACTCGAGAATATCGGCCGTGGCGTCCAGGACGACTGGTCCGGCTCCAAGAATTTCTACATCGCGGACAACGTTTTCATCGGGCGGCACGATCCCAACAAACTGCAAAGCTGGACCGAAGCGCAAATCTGGTCGAAATTCCCAGGTTATCCCGCGCCCATTACGTCCGAGTATGCGGTCAAGGTTTATGGTCAGGGCCACGTCGTCGCTTACAACTACGCCGCCAATTGGCACGATGGCGTCGACATCGCTACTTACGGCGATCCGGACGGCACACCCAATCCGATCCCGGATCGCCTTCCCGTCTCCATCGACTTTTACGGCAACGATTTTTCCAACATGGCCGACAATTGCATTGAAGCCGACGGTAGCGCGCGCAACATCCGAGTGTTCGACAATCGCTGCTTCAACTCAGCCCAGGGTGCGTTCAGCGCGCAGCCCATCTTCGGGGGCCCTGTCTACTTCTATCGCAACTTGGTTTACGATGCCATCACGGGAGGCCCGTTGAAGTTTATCGACACGCCGGCGGGTGTTCTGGTCTATCAAAACACGTTCGTCGGCCAGGGCCGCCTCATGCGCCCCGCATCGAACGTCCATTTCCTGAACAATCTGTTCTTAGGCGACGGCTACCTGGATCCTGTGTTCACCGTGTCCACGTACACCAATTATTCGACCTCCGATTACAATGGATTCCGTCCCAACCCCGGTGTCGTCGACGCCTTCGAATGGAACTCGCCTCCAATGGAGGTTGCAGCTGACTACCAGGGTCAGCAGGTGACGCGTAAATTCAAATCGCTCGAAGAATACCGGAAGGCGACCCGGCAAGAGGAGCACAGCATCCTGCTCGATTACGATGTCTTCGTGAATGTAAGCATTCCCGATAAAGCGGACCCGCAACGGCTGTACAAACCCGAGGATTTCGACTTCCGCCTGAAGCCAGGTTCACGCGCGATCGATGCGGGCATAGTGCTTCCGACGATTACGGACGATTTCACTGGTCGTGCGCCGGATTTGGGCGCGTATGAATTGGATCGACCGCTGCCGCATTACGGTCCGAGGAACCAGTAGCGGTAATCCGATCCCACTCCTCGGCACCCATCCGCCTGAAAAACTCCTTCGGCGCCACGTCCGCCAGCGGCATCGGATGGCGGCGCTTCTGCTTAAGTTCATCGAGCATCTGGTCGCAAACGCCCACCACGGCATTGAACAATAGAACGGGAAGAATCGCGATCTTGTATCCCATGGCCTCTGCGTCATCCATCGCGATGTCCGGCGTCTTTCCGCGCCAAACCATATTGAGCAAGCACGGGCCACGCACCAGTCGCGGCACCCCCGCCACTTCCTCCAACGACTCAGGCGCTTCCACGAAAGCCATGTCCGCTCCCGCGTCGAGTGCTGCGTTCGCCCGACAGACCGCCTCGTCGAATCCCAGCACTGCGCGCGCATCCGTCCTGGCGATGATTAGAAAGTCGGGATCGGACCTTGCTGACACAGCCGCGCGAATCTTCGCCACGTAGTCCTCTAGCGGAACCACCACTTTATTCTCCAAATGCCCGCATTTTTTCGGAAAACCTTGATCTTCCAGGTGAAGGCCCGCCACTCCACGTTGTTCGTACTCCCGCACGGTGCGGACGACGTTCAGCTCGTTGCCGTAGCCGGTGTCGGCGTCGGCAATCACAGGGACGCTCACCGCAGCCGCGATTCGGCCGGCGTTCTCCACCATTTCTGACATCGTCACTAAGCCGTAGTCAGGATATCCGAGCATGGCGGCCGTCCCGGCGCCGGTCATATACACGGCGCTGAATCCGGCTTGTTGGACCATCCTGGCAGTGATGCAGTCGTAGGCGCCCGGCGCAATGACCAGCCCGCCATTGCTAAGCAGTTTCCGTAGCTGGCGTGCCTTGGTCATGCTCCTCATTGTCGCGCGGCGTCCTTACTGACGTGCGCCACCGGCCGCTTTCAGAAGTGATAGCATGGCCTAACAGATGGGAACAATTTCACAAAAAACGATTCTAAGCGGCTGCGCATTATTGGGTTTCATCGCGGCAAATGCAATGGCTCAGAACGCGAAAGTGCCGGCGGGCGACTGGCCTTCTTACGATCGCGATCCGGCCAGCACGCGCTACTCGCCGCTCACGCAAATCAACACCAAGAACGTCGCGACGCTGAAGTCGGCGTGGACCTATTCGTTGAAAGGTGAAGCGCAGGCGCCTCGCTTCGGAGGAGGAGGATCGGAGGAGACGCCGATCGTGGTGAACGGCACCATGTATATCACGGCGTCGGCGCGTGTGGTGGCGCTGGATGCGGTCAGCGGCAAAGAGGTGTGGAGCTACACGGTCAGCGGCGCGCGGCCATCCACACGCGGCGTGGCCTACTGGCCCGGCGACAAGCAAAATCCTCCGCGGATCATCTTTACTGCCGGCCCCAATCTGATCGCGCTGAATGCCAGTACCGGCAAGCTCGATCCGGGCTTCGGCAAAGAGGGCATCGTCGACATGACGATCGGCTACGGGGGCGTGCCCACGTTATTTCGCAATGTGATCACGGTAGGCGCGGCGGTTCTCGAAGTTCCCACCGGCCCGCCGGGCGATACGCGCGCTTTCGACGCACGCACCGGCGCCAAGCTGTGGGACGTTTCACACCGTTCCCGGGCCTGGCGAAGTGGGGCATGAGACCTGGCTGAATGATGGCTGGAAGGACCGATCCGGAACCAATATCTGGGCGTGGCCCATGACGGCCGACGCGGAGCGCGGGATCCTTTATATGACCATCGATGGGCCCGCTTCCAATTACTACGGCGGCGACCGGCCGGGCGCGAATCTTTTCGGCAACAGCTTGGTGGCCGTGGACGCAGAGACCGGAAAGATGAAGTGGTATTTCCAAACGGTCCATCACGACTTATGGGATTACGATAATCCGCCCGCGGCGGTGCTGGTAGACATCAATGTGAATGGAAAGAAAATTCCGGCGATCGCCGACATCGGCAAAACGGGATGGATGTTCATCTTGAATCGCGAGACCGGCAAGCCAGTGTTCGGCGTGGAGGAGCGCAAAGTAGCGGCGGGCGATGTTCCGGGCGAATGGTATTCGCCCACGCAGCCGTTCCCGCTGAAGCCGCCGCCGCTGGCGCGCATGGATTACAAGCCGGAGGATCTGGTGACGGCCGCCGATACGACGCCCGAGCACGCCGCAGCCTGCAAAGAGCTGGTGGAGAGAAGCGGCGGATTTTATAATGCGGGTCCCTTCACGCCGTTCCTGTACCACGAAGAAGGCAAGCCGCCGAAGTCGAGCATCATTTTCCCGGGTGCTACGGGCGGCACCAATTGGGGCGGCATGGCCGTGGATCCGAAAGATGGATACATTTTCGTGTACACGCAGGATCAGGGGCAAGTCGGCTGGACGGAGAAGAAACGACCCGGTGTCGAGTATTCTTTCGACGAGCATGGTTCCAAGCTCGAATATACGCGGTCGGCCGTGGATGATCCGCCAGGACCATTCCATACTTTCAGCGCGCCTGTAAAACCGGGCGATCGCGCGGCGGGCACCTGGCCGTGCCAGAAACCACCGTGGGGCCATCTAACAGCGGTGAACGCGAATACCGGCGAGTTCGCTTGGCGGGTTCCGTTCGGAGTTACCGAGGCGTTAGGGCCTGAGCGGAAGAATACCGGGCGCGCCGGAGGATTCGCGGGACCGACGGCCACGGCGGGAGGGCTGGTGTTCGCGGGCATCGTAAACGACAACTATTTCCGAGCGATCGATTCCAGGACCGGCAAGGAGCTGTGGTCGGCGAAGCTGGACGCGACCGCGGCCGCGGACCCGATGACCTACGAAGGCAAGGATGGCAAGCAGTATGTGGCGATTGTGTCGGGGTTGACGCTCAACGTATTCGCGCTTCCATAGCGCCACTGCCAAACGGCTTAAAGCGGCATCCGGCGAAATAGATTCGTCCATTCCTCAGCTTCCGTGACATGCCAGACGAGGAGAATTTCCTCGATGGCGTTCCTGATCGGCATTGAGCTGGGGATCAAAATCATGCCGGGACAATCGTTGCCTATGATAAACTCTCCGAAGTGTTTTGGCATCGTGCGGACATCATGCGTTACCAGAACACGGCCCAGGTAGGCGGCAACAGCCAGCACTTGGGGATCCTTCATGCCTTGCGGAAGATGCCCTGGGGCAATTCGAAATCGACTTCCGGTTGGCGGCGAAGAACGCCGGCGACGATATCTTGATCCAGATTGGCGTCGGCGAGGAAACGGACCCGCAACCCTACCTCGGAAGAACTTTTTCAGGCGTCCGACCCAGCCTTTTGGACAAGCTCTCGGGAAGTGGCGTTTGCTTGGCGGCTAGCTCTTGCGATAATCGCTCCTGTTCGGCAAGATACTCCTCCACCGCTTCCTTGTTCGCCAGGTAAAATGTGATCGCCCCATAAACGTTTTCCAGCGATCCAATCAAGGGAAAGGAACGCAGGATGCTTTCGGGCGAACTGCCGCTCTTGAACGCATGAACCACGCTATCCAACGAGATCCGCGAGCCAAAGATATAGTAACCGCCTTCTCGTTGCTCGACGTACTCTTCCATGGCGCCTTCCCATCTCAGTGTATCTGTCAGGCTCAGTTTGTTGCAATGCTGGGTGTGGGCCCCGAAAGAGGCCTGCGGCGCACAACACCTGGAACCTGTGGCGACGCGCTGGCTGAACACAGGACCGAGGCTACCCCGAAGGCAGCGCTGAACCCGGCTCTTATTGCCCCGGCCACTTCCACTGCGCAGGTGTGGTGGGTTTGAACGCTGGACGATGCTTCCGCCGGCCGGCCTTAGCTTCCTCCACCGCGTTACGGGCGCTGGCAAACGCCACGATCTCGGCGCGAGTCACGGTATAGCTCACGAACGGAATGGTGTCGGCGCCAGGTGTGGCTAACGCAGTCTGCAGAATGCGCAGACATAGCGATGGGCCGTCCTGAACGCGGATCCGATTCTCGGCCATAACGGTCATGTCTACATTCAAAAGGAATTCCAGATTTTTGCGGATCTTAGTCGGCCGCTCGTTGGGCAGCACTCCATCAAACCGGTAGCTGCGGATGTTCGCTCGCTGGTTGAAGCCTTTGAATAAGAGCTGCATTTGTTAAAGGGCCGCACCTTTTCTACGGCACTACGGTTTCACGGCACTACAGTTCCACGGCGCTGCGGACACACCGGACTACGCGGGGGGCGCCCGCTCGATAATTCGAAATGGCAACTGGCCGCTTGTGCAACGGCCAGATCCTAGCTGTTATGTTGCTGAATTAAGCTAACGTGACTTGTTCGGCTTGCAGGCCTTTGGGACCGCGTTTGACGATGAAGGACACGCGAGCGCCTTCGTCGAGCGTGCGATATCCGCTGGCTTCGATGGCCGAGAAATGGACGAAAACATCTTCGCCATTGTCCCGCTGGATAAATCCAAAGCCTTTACCTGCATTAAACCACTTTACTGTCCCTGTCTCTTTCACATTTTCTCCTTGGTGCCTTTGCTTTTTGTTTGTTGATTGAATTTGAGCGCGAAATGCGCTCAACCTAACTGCGAAGCGCCGCTCTCCTCAGATTGCGTCGCATCCTCTGATAGATCGTTACCGGATGATAGATCGTTGTCGGAAAAGCCCTCGCCGGGTTCGCCGTCCGGAGTACCCTTGTGCTGTTTCCGTTCCAGCCGGCGGGCCAGCTTTTCCCGGTGCTTTTCAGCACGGGCGACTTCCTTCTGACGTTTTTTGAATGTATCGCCTGACCGGCCAGCCATGAAATTCTCCTGTACATTTTGGGGGTTTTAGTGACCACCCGAATCGATAAGTTATGGAGGGCTACCAGCGGCGGTCGCGCCGTCCACCACCGCCTCCAAAATCGTTCCTGGGGCGGCTCTCGGTCTTGGGCCGGGCTTCGTTGACGTTGATTGCTCGACCGCCCAAGTTCGTTCCATTCAGGCCGGCAATCGCCTGATCGGCTTCCTGGGCATCCGCCATTTCGACGAACGCGAAACCACGGGATCGGCCAGTGTCGCGGTCCGTCATTAAGCTCACCCGCTCCACGGCGCCGTACGCTTCAAAGGCCGTGCGAATGGACTCCTCCGTCGCTCCGAAATCCAAATTTCCTACAAATACTTTTTTCATGAACTGTTCCTTCGTCTCTAGGGACACATTTGATTGCGGGCTTTGCGAGGAGCACGATGCGATGCTGCGTTGCGGCCAAGCGTGGGCGGGACGATCAAACTGAGGCTAAGTATAGCATGCGGCAGGGCAATTTAACAATTGCGGCATGGTCTGTGTGCCGGCCGGCTTACAGCCTCTGGCCGCCATGCTGTGCCTGGTCAAATTATCTCAGCAGACCGCGCACAACGCCGCCTGCAGCCGACGCGAATTCCATGCTCAGCCGCAAATCCACCAGAATTGCCGGCACCAGGCCAGTCCACCAGGGCACGCCCCCCTCTCCCGCCATGGTTCCCAAGGCGACCAGGAGCAGCAGTGGCGAGAAGACCCGCGCGTACCCGTTGACGTCCAGCCAATACCTTTCGTTGGTTAGCAGAAACACCAGAGCGACGAACAATGCGGAGGCGATTGCCAAGGGATTGATCGGACGCGACCGGAGGAACAGAATAGCCACAAGTGAAGCTAGGAGAATTGCCGTGAGCGAGATCACATCGCCCGATCGCGAAATGGTCTCGAGTAACGGAGGCAGGGGATAATGTGGCGGGTGGAGCATACTGTGGAAGATTCCTGGGCCAAGGCGCTTAGCAAACCAGGCCGGGACGCCGAAATGGGTCTTTTCGGGAAGCACGCGCCGAATGAACAAATACCAGATCAAAGTGGGCAGAGCCGTGGAAGCCCAAAGCGCGGCGCGGAACCATCGCCGGCTGATTAGCTCAGCCAGGCAACATCCTCCTACTAGAAAGACACCGCTCTCGCGCGCCAGACAAGCCAGCACCAGGACAATGAAGAGCCTGGTGCTGGCGCCGGTCCGCCAGTAAACCGCGAAGGCCACAGTGAAGGCTGCCAGTGCGACGTCGACGGTCATTCGGTCCATGGAAATGAGCGTCGCCGGAAGCAGCAAGAACGCCAGAGCCCAGGCGGGATGGCAGCCAACCAGCACGGCCCAGCGGCTGAGCCAGTACGCGCCAAGCAGGACGAAGATCGCGATAACCGCGATATACGACGCGTCGATCCACGGTTGGTGCCCTCCCACCAGAAGATAAGCCAGCGCGGGCACCAGAATGCGGTGATAGCGTTGCGCCGGGACATCCAGGTACTTCGCGTAACCGCGCTGCATGAACAAATCATGCGCCACGTAGCGATACATTTCCCCGTCGAAGCCTTTGCCGGGAAATTCATAGGTTCCCGCAGCCAAATCTGGTGGAGTGGGGAAGCGCTCGCCGGTTAGGAACAACGCGGTCCAGTTCCCGCGGCGGTTGTAGTGGACCGTGAGAAATTGCCAGAGCAGCAAAAGAGCCAAGGCGAGAACGGCCCACGCCATCGAAACGCTCGCTCGGCTGGCTTTATTGTCGTGCACCGTCCGCAACACCACGAAGTATGACACGACCAGGGGTTTCCGGTACCATGAGATTTTCCCCACACACATGTTCCGTTTCGAAACAGCCGGTGAATCTCATGGAGAGTGCCTGGTAGCCACGCTAACTGGGCTTCCGGCGGGAATTCCGATCACACTGGACGCGGTCAATCATGAGCTGTGGCGCCGTCAACAGGGGTACGGGCGCGGCGGCCGCATGAAGATCGAAACAGATCGCGCACAAATTGTCGCCGGCGTTCGATACTCCAAGACCATCGGGTCGCCGATCGCGATCGTGATCCAAAACAAGGACTGGAAAAATTGGACTGAGACGCTTCCAGTAGAAGGCGACGACCAACCGGAAAAGCATAAACCGGTGACGCGTCCGCGTCCGGGCCACGCCGACCTGGCGGGCAGCCTGAAGTACAATTTCCCGGATGCCCGCTACATTCTGGAACGCGCCAGTGCGCGAGAGACCACGGCGCGCGTTGCGGTGGGCGCTTTGGCCAAAGCATTTCTAGGACAGTTTGGCGTTTGCATCCTGAGCCACGTGATCGGTGTTGGTGAGGCACGCCTGGATAGGTCCGCGGCGTGGGAGGAACTGGTCGCGCTGAGCAAGAAGGAAGACGTTTTGCTCGGCTGCGTCGACGCCGAGGCTGAAGCCAGGATGAAGGAAGTAGTCGACCACGCCTATCGCACTGGCGACACCGTAGGCGGCGTGTTTGAGGTTGTGGCGCACGGCGTCCCTCCGGGACTCGGTTCGCACGTGACATGGGACTCGCGCCTGGACGGCCGTCTGGCGCAAGCTATCGTTTCCATGCAAGCCGTGAAGGGCGTGGAGATCGGATTCGCGGCCGAAGGCGCCACTTCATTCGGATCGCGCGTCCAGGACACCATTCACTACAATCGGGAGGCGCGGCAATTCACCCGTGGCGCCAATCGAGCCGGAGGCCTGGAAGGCGGCATGACCAACGGCGAAGACGTGCTGGTTCGCGGAATGCTTAAGCCGATTTCGACACTGCGCCGGCCACTGGAATCCGTGGACCTGACCACGCGCGAGCCCGCGCTGGCGGCCTACGAGCGCAGCGACGTTTGCGTTGTGCCTGCGGCCGGAGTGATCGGCGAAGCCATGGTTTCCATCGTTCTGGCACAAGCATTCCTGGAGAAGTTTGGCGGCGATTCGATTGACGAGACGCGCCGCAATTTCGAAGGCTACAAGGAGCAGGTAAAAAACTTCTGATGCGGGTGAGAAAGTTCTGATGACGCATTCGATCGTTCTATTCGGCGAGCCGGTGCTCGAAAAGCAGGCCGCTGCCGTGACCGAGTTTGATACGCCCGAGCTGAACAAGCTGGTCGACGACATGTTCGAGTCCATGTACGCCGCCAAGGGCGTTGGTCTGGCCGCGCCGCAGATCGGCATTGCGCGGCGCATCGCTGTGATCGACCTTTCGGTGGCCGAGGATCCGGCCCAAAAGATCGTGCTGATCAATCCCGAGATCGTTCGCAAGGAGCAATTTCAAACCGGCGAAGAAGGGTGCCTGAGTCTGCCCGGATTTCGCGAACAAGTGACTCGTCCCAACAGCGTCACCGTGCGCGCTCAAAATGTCAAAGGTGAGCCCTTCGAAATGACCGGCGAGGAGCTTTTGGCGCGCGCCTTTTGCCATGAAATCGATCACTTGAATGGCCGCTTGTACATCAGCCACGTCAGCGCCCTGAAACGCGATCTGATTCGGCGCAAAGTGCGCAAGCTAGTGAAAGCTGGCGAATGGACCTGATTTTTCTGGGCACTCCAACCTTCGCGGTTCCCACACTTGAAAGGATCGTGGAAGCAGGCCATCGCGTCCTGGCCGTGTTTACGCAACCCGATCGGCCCAAGGGACGCGGCGGACAATTAAGCCAATCGTCGGTGAAGGAAGCCGCTCTGCGCTTGGGATTACCGGTGCATCAACCCGAGCGCATTCGGCGCCCGGAAGTGGTGGAACAGTTGAAGCAGATGAACCCGGACGTGATGGTAGTGGTCGGTTACGGCCAAATCATCCCGCAGAGCATCATCGACATTCCGCGGCATGGCATCATCAATGTGCATGCGTCGTTGCTGCCGAAGTACCGGGGCGCGGCGCCGATTCAGTGGGCCATCGCCAATGGAGAGACGCGAACAGGCGTGACTACGATGAGGATTGATGCGGGGCTCGATACCGGTGACATGCTGTTGAAGCGGGAGACGGAAATTGGACCGGAGGAGGACGCGTTGGAGCTCGGCCTCCGGCTAAGTATCGACGGCGCTCAGCTTCTCGTCGAGACGCTGCGTGATAATCCCGCGCCAGTGAAGCAAGATCCCGACCAGGCGACCTATGCGCCGATCCTCAAAAAGGAAGACGGGTTGATCGATTGGAACTGGCCGGCGAAGATGATCTTCAATCGATCGCGCGGTCTCCTTCCGTGGCCTGGAGCTTACAGCTACTTTCGCGGTCAAATGTTTCACATCTGGAAGTCGCGCATATCGGGTGAAGCGCTGCAAGGAGAGCCCGGCCTGATGTCGGCAATGGACAGGAGACTATTGATAGCCTGCGGCGACCGAACTGAACTGGAACTCATCGAAGTTCAAGTAGAAGGGCGCAAGCGAATGTCCGGTACAGCCTTCATGAACGGGCATCACCTGAAGGACGACGAAATGTTGGGGGTAAAAGTGGCGTGAAGTTGCCGCTGGGTTATCGATATTCGGCCGTGTACGCCGGAATCCGCAAAATAAAGAAGGACGACTTGGCGCTGATCGTTCCGGATGCTCCCGCGTCAGGCGCCGCGGTGTTCACGCAGAATCGCGTGCAAGCCGCGCCGGTTCGAATCGCGCGCTGGAATTTGACCAAGTCGCGCGGAGTGGTGAGCGCGGTGCTGATCAACGCCGGCAATGCCAATTGCGCCACGCAAACGGGCGATCGCGTCGCGCTGGCTTGTTGCGATGCCGTGGGTAATTATCTCCACGTTCCGCCAACGCAAGTTTTTCCCGCGTCCACGGGCGTGATCGGTGTGGAGCTGGACGCGCACCTGATCGTGAACGCCGTACCCAATCTTGCCGCGGGACTCGCGCCGGGTCGCTTTGAAGACGCCGCCCGGGCGATCCTCACCACCGACACTGTGATGAAGACCGCGCACGGCCAGGTGCGTCTGAAAGGCGGGACGGTTCATATCGCGGGGATGACCAAGGGCTCCGGCATGATCCAGCCCAACATGGCAACCACGCTGGGCTTCGTGATGATGGATGCCGATGTTCCACCGGCTGCTCTCGCCACGATGCTGGGGGCTGCCGTGAAACGCAGCTACAACCGGATCAGCGTGGACGGCGACACCTCCACCAACGACACGATGCTGGTGCTGGCAAACGGGGCGTCGGGCGTGCGGCCGAATCAGAAGGAGAGCAAAAAGCTGGAGGAGGCGCTGACGCAAGTGATGGAGGACCTGGCGCGGCAAATCGTGCGTGACGGTGAAGGCGCGCGCAAGCTGGTGACCATCGAGGTGAGCGGCGCGTCCAACGAAGAGGTTGCTACGCAGATCGCGCGTAGCATCGCCAATTCGCCGTTGGTCAAGACCGCCATCGCGGGCTCCGACCCCAACTGGGGTCGCATTCTTTCAGCGGCCGGTAACGCCGGCGTTCCGCTCGATCCCACTAAAGTGGACATCGATCTCCAGAACGTACCCGTGTGCCGAAGCGGGTTGGCCGCCGATTTCTCCGAGCTCGACCTCAAGAAAAAACTGGACGAACCCGAGTGCCTGATTCGTTTCGTCCTGCGCGGCCGAGGCAAAGGTATGGCGCGCTTCTGGACGTGCGATCTCACGGAGAAGTACATTGAGATCAATGCGAGCTATCGTACGTAGCGCGGTGTTGGTTTCGATCGCGACGGCGTTTGCGTGTGCTGACGCGCATGACGACGTTATCGAGGTGGTGACTTCGATGGCGGCCGCGTTGACCGAAGTCAGCGGGCTCGGCGGTGGGCTGGTCCACGGGAATGTATCGAAATTCATGTCGGCGTTCAGCAAAGACATGCCGAACTACGCGACGCTCGAGAACAACGTGACTGCGTTGGTGAGGCAGGCCGAGATCTCTTCTTCCATACAAACGGTGAGCGAGGATGGCGACGATCAAGCTCGCACCATCGATCTGGATTGGGTGATGCAAGTGCGAAGCCTGCAGGAGGACGGTCCTATCGTTCGCCGCCGCGAGGTGATTCACTGCGACTTTCGCAAGGAAAAGAAGCACTGGAAGATCGTATCGCTGAAGCCGATCGATTTCTTCGCGCCGCCGAAGCTAGATAAATGATGATCCGCTACGTTGCGGTCGTCCTGATCTCGGCATCCGTGTCGATCGCTCAGAACGGTGTCCAGCCCAATCTAATGCCGTGGCCGGCAAAGATCGAGATGGGGCAGGGAAGTCTCGCGATCGGCTCGACGATTCGTGTCGCCATCACAGGGTACTCGGAGCCGCGCTTGGAGGCAGCGGTTCGGAGGCTTGGCGAAATCGTTCCACCTGGGCCATCGGCAAAATTCGTTATCCAATGCGATCACGCCTCCGCGCCAATTCAAGAGCTCGGCGAAGACGAAAGCTATCACTTAGAGATCACGCCAATGCAGGCGCGGCTGTCTGCGTCGAATCCGCTGGGCGTTTTGCATGGCCTGGAAACATTTCGGCAACTCATTGTTCGCGGCGAGATACCGGTGATCGACATTCAAGATCATCCGCGCTTTCCGTGGCGCGGCTTGCATTTGGACGTCTCACGACACTGGATGCCCATCGAGGTGGTCAAGCGTAATCTCGATGCCATGGCCGCCGTCAAGCTCAACGTCTTTCACTGGCACCTGTCCGATGACCAGGGATTCCGCGTCGAGAGCAAACGGTTCCCTAAGTTACAACAGCTCGGCTCCGATGGGCTCTTCTACACGCAAGAACAAGTCCGCGAGGTTATCGCCTACGCGCGCGATCGCGGCATTCGCGTGGTGCCCGAATTCGACGTTCCAGGCCACACCACGAGTTGGCTAGTGGGCTATCCGGAGCTTGCCAGCGCGCCGGGGCCATATCAGATCGAGCGTAACTGGGGAGTGTTCGATCCGACCATGGACCCAAGGCGCGAATCCACGTATCAGTTCCTTGATGTCTTCATTGGCGAGATGGCCGCGCTCTTTCCAGACCAGTTCTTTCACATCGGCGGCGACGAAGTGACCGGCAAGCAATGGAAGAGCAGCGCGCGCATTCAAGCGTTCATGCGGAAGGAACACTTGAAAAACGCCGACCAACTGCAGGCATACTTCAATCGGCGGCTCCAGAAGGTGGTGGCGAAGCACGGCAAGAGGATGGAGGGCTGGGACGAAATTCTCGATCCGGATTTGCCGAAGGACATCATGATTCAATCCTGGCGTGGCCAGAAGTCGCTCGCGGAGGCCGCGCGGCACGGTTTTTCGGGTATTCTTTCGGCGGGCTATTATCTCGATCACATGGAGTCTGCTTCGACGCTATATGCGGTCGACCCGCTGGATCACGACGCGGCCAGTCTTACGGATGAGGAAAAAGCGCGGATCCTGGGCGGTGAAGTTGCCATGTGGGGTGAGTTCGTGAGCCCGGAAAATGTCGACTCGCGCATTTGGCCGCGTGCAGCGGCGGTCGCCGAGCGGCTCTGGTCGCCGCAAGAGGTGAAAGACGTGTCGTCAATGTACCGGCGTCTGGAGCGTGCGAGCGGTGAAAATGAGGTCATGCTCGAACGGCTGGCCGGCGGAACGCCAGTAGAGCCGATCAAGACCCTCGCCGATGTCGTGACGCCCGCCACCTTCGGGCAGCGCATTCGCACACACAAATACAATCAACAGACACCCTTGACCGGGCTGGTAGACGCAGTTCTGCCGGAGAGCGATACGGCGCGACAATTTGCGATGCTGGTCGATCATATGGATCGCCCGCAAATACGAATGTGGCTCATTCGCTGGCGTGACAACGACACACGCATCGAGCCTAACGGCGCCTTGAAGCATTTGGGCGCGATCGGTCTCCAAGCGCTCGATTACTTGGATCGCGGCGAACGTCCGGCCGGCGAATGGCTGGCCGAGCAGCGGGCGTTCCTGGAAACTTTGAAGAAGCCTCAAGCCGAGGTGCGGTTTGCCATTGCTACGTCGATCGAAAAGCTCGTTGTTGCTACGGTTTCGCTACCCTAGGGCTATTCAGGGCCTGCTCCACGGAAACATGGTTTACATCCAGCGTTTGCCCGAGCACTTGATCCAGCGAGACCCGCGCGTGGCTATAGGCCGCTCGCGTCGAGACCTCGGTTTCCTGCGCGGTCACAAGCGCGGTTTCGGCCGTTTCCAGGTCGCTGATCGTAGCCGCGCCAAACGAAAACGATTGCTGCGACTTTTCCAGCAGCTCTTCGAGCAGTTTCCGCGAGTCCACGGCCTGCGAATAGCGGGAACGGGCCTGCCGCAGCGCGACCATGTAGTTGGAAATATCTACGACCAATTGATTTTGGTTCCTCCGTTCGACGACATCGCCCTGGCGCAATTGCAATTGTTCGATTCCGTAGTCGCCTTGCGCGATGCGGTTATGGATGGTGCCCGCGAACAAAGCCCCGACGCGCCGGCTCGGGAAATCGTCGCGAAATACCTGGCCCAGCGCGTTGCCCAATCCTCCCACGTAATATGGATCAGGCGCGACACCTTGGTAAGGGGCCGACGTGCCCGATAGTCCGCTCGCGCTAACGGCCGCGAACGCTTGCAGACTAGGCAGCACGCCGTTGGCCGTTCCAACCGCCGAAATCTCGGAGACTTCGTCGTTGATTTTGGCGAGCGCCACGTCAGGGCGATTTCGGAGAGCTGTAGCCACCAGCTCGCGAAGCGCCGGCAAATTGTCTTGATCGGGAATTTCGATGTGATCCAGCGGCATGATCTGGGCGGAATCTAGCATCTCATCCCCCAGGCCATTCCGGCTGATCGCGTTCTTCAGCAGGTTCTCTTGTTGTTGCGCTGTCGCTTGGGCAATGCCAAGCAATTGCCGGCTAGTGCTCACGTTAGCCTGTGCTCGCGAGGCTTCGAATCTGGGAACTACTCCCAGCTCAATCTGTCTCCGCGTATCGTCGTAGAACTTCTGTGCCTGATCCACGGCATGTTGCCGCACGGCCAGGTCGTCGTCGTCGGTTACCAAATCCCAGTACAGGTTCAAGACGTTGGCAACAATGTTTAGGAGTTGCGATCGAAACGCTTCGTGCGCCGCCTGAATATTCTTCTCAGCCACGCGGATGAATCGACCGTTGACGCCGGTCCCAAAGCCGCTCAGGAGATTGTGCCTGGCATAAATCTGCACCACGGGGGCCACCGAAGGATTCAGGTAATCAGTGGGTGCATTTTGCTTCTCGTAAGATTCGTTGGCGCTTACCTGGACGTAGCCGCCGCTCAAAAGCCCCTCCTGCACGAACGTATCGTACACGTGCTGCCCACTGATTAGCGTGTCAGTGCCGCTCACATACGTGATCGGGTATGGATACGTGGTGTGGGAAAAGCTGGTGCCGTTCTGAAGAACAGGATCCAGATTTTGCGTCACCGGACCGATCTGTGAAACAGTGGCGCCGCCGCTGCTGCCACCACCACTCGAAGTGTTTTGCGCCAAGCCGGCCGCAACCTCACTGCCCAGAACGCCCTGACCGCTGGTGGCTTGGTTCACCAAACTATTCCCGTTGGTGACGCCTCTGAGCGGACCTCCTCCCTGGGCACGTTCGAGATTCCACTCGGCGCCGAGCGGTCCGTAACGATCCACCTCCAGATCGAGATTATTCTCGATCGCCAGCGCGATTGCGTCCTGCACCGTTAGGTACAAGTGTCCTGCGCGGATGAGACTGTGGAGACGGTTTGAGTTGCTGAGATTCACCGGTGAGGCCGAGGCAGGCCGGTAGGATCGAATCAACAGCGGACCGTGAGGCTTCTCTACTTGCGGCGGTTCTTGTGCCATGCACTGCGACGCCAGCACGCCCAAAACGGTAATGACCGAAACTGGTTTATGTAATTTCATGAGCGCACCTCTTAGTCCTTTTTCTGCGGCACGGATTCCGGAATCACCGATTCCCTGGCGACACGGCCGGCCTCGGCTTCTTCCATCGAGATGCTATTCACATCCAAAGTCTGCCCAATCGCTTCGTCGAACGCGACCTTGGCATGGGTATAGTTCGCCATGGCCTGGACTTCTGAGCTTTGATCGTTCGCCAGATCGCGCTGCGCCTGGACCACGGTCGCGATGGTCGACTCCCCAAAGCGAAAACGATTCTGTTCCGCCTCCAGCGTCTGCTGCGCGAGTGACCGCGTGGCCACCGCGGTTTCGTATCTCGCGCGCGCCTGTTGCAGTCCGATCACGGCGTTCTTCACGTCCACGCGGATCTGAGCCACTGTTTTTTGATACTGCAGCTGGCTCTGGCGCAGGCCGAGCTGATCAGCCACGTAATCGGCTTGCGCTACGCGATTTCGAAACGGAATGTTCAGGGAGAATCCCGCCGAGTAGTTGGGATAATTGCGGCCGAAGATCTGCCGCAGCAGGTTGCCGTAGCCGCCCACGTAAGCTGGGGGGGACACCAGTTGGAACGCGGCGCTCGCTGGATTCGCTGGGCCACTTAGGCCGTTATTCGTCAATTCGAAATTTGCCACCAAGGTCGGGAGCAGGTAGTTTTTGGAGCCGCTCAGGTTAATATTGCTGCTCTCAATATTGATCTTGGCTTTGGCAATCTCGGGACGCTGGTTCAGCGCTAAGTTCACCAGTTCAGTGGTCGGCTTTAGGTCCTCTGTCTCCGGCACGGCAATGTGATCCAAAGGGACGATATGGACTTCATCCAGTGTCTGGTTCACCACCGCGTTTCTGCTCAAAGCATTCTTGAGCACCGTCTCCTGCTGGGCAACGTTTGTTTGTGCGATCAACAGGTTCTCCTTGGCCGCCGATACCTCGGCTGCGGCGCGCGTGACTTCAATCGCCGGTAACGTACCAAGTTCTACCTGGTGCTGGTTGCCTTCGTGGAGCGTTTGCGCGGTAGTAAGTGCCTCCTGCTTAATTCGTAAGTCCTGGTTGAAACTTACTAAGTCCCAGTACAGATTCAGGATGGCGGACACGGTTGTGATCACCTGGAGCTTGAGCTGGATATCAGTCACCTTTAGATTGTTCTTGGCCACGCGAATGTTGCGATTGTTGACGCTGACGCCAAAACCTTGGAGGAGGTTTTGGGTGACGTACAAATCCAGATAGCCGGTGGTGTATGGGTTGATGTCGTAGAGCGGACTGTTGTACCTATTCCGCGTGCTGCCGTAAGAAAGCTGCGCGTACGTGCCAGTCAAGAACGATTGGCTGTATTGTGCGGCATAGGTTTGATAGTCCCAGATGAGCGTGGGGGCCAAGCTGAGAGTGATATTGCTTTCGGGGATCGTTTGATGCACGAAATTCGAGTAAAGATACAGTACCGGGTCTAGCGGCGGCGGCTGGGCCCCGTATTGAACCACGATGCCTCCGCCGGAGCTCACTCCGGAGCCGCTCTCAGCTAATCCGACCGAGTTCACATTCACGCCTTCCAGGCTCACGCTGGTGGGCCCCGGGGCGATGGGCTGCCCGATGTCGCGCAAGGCGCCGCCGCCTTGCGCGCGCCGCAAAACCTCACGCGCGAGAAAAGGACCATAGCGTTGGACGGCGATATCAACGTTATTTTCGAGAGCCAGCGCGATCACGTCTTGCGCAGATAGATACAGATTGCCAGCGCGCATCAGCGACTCCAAGCGGGGCGTGTTGCTGAGTGTGGCGGGCGAAACAATCCGCCGCTCCAGATGAAACGGGCGGAGCAGTGGCCCAACCACCGGTGGCCCCTGGGGTGTTTGAATTGTGATCTCGGGTGTTTGCCCCCAGCAGGCCGTGGCCGCGAGAGCGAATAGAGGGATATTTCGGATGAAACGCATGGTCAATAGAATCGTAGCTCGGATGCTGGACAAGCAATCGCGATTCCAGACCAAAGGCTTGAGGTGATACGATTCCAGGCTTGCCGCGTTGCAGCGGGTGTCCGATTTCGCTACAAACTGTTCGATTTCGCCAAGGGCAAGAAAGCCTACGCCACGCCGACCCCGCCGCCTTTGCGCTTCACGTCGATGCTCAAACGCTTGATTTTCTGGTTCAGCGTCGAGAGTGGAATGTGCAGCTTTTCGGCGGCCTCGGTCTGGCTCCAGTTCACAGAATCCAGCGACTCCATGATCTTGCGCCGCTCGAAATCGGCCAGGATCTCCGGCAACGACGCGTCGGCCGGAAGCATGCCGCTGGCGTCGCGCCGGATCTTGACGCCGCCTTCTTGCAGGATCGAGTCCGGCAGTACATCCGCCAGCACGGTCGCTTGCGAGGTCAGCACCACCGCGCGTTCCACGGCGTTTTCAAGTTCTCGCACGTTGCCCGGCCAGTTGTAGTCCAGCAATAGACGCATCGCTTCCGGGTCCATGCGCAAGAGGCTCTTGCCGTCGGCGTCGAGAAATTTCTCATTTTCGCGGGCGAACTTCGCGAAAAAATGGTCCACCAGCGGCGGAATATCTTCCTTGCGATCCCGCAGCGGCGGCAGCGCCAGATTGATCACGTTCAGCCGGTAGTAAAGATCCTCGCGAAACTTGCCTTCGTCCACCAGCTTCCTCAGATCCGCATTGGTGGCCGCGATGATGCGCACATCCACCTTGACGGTGTCCGTGGATCCCACCGGCATGAATTCGCGCTCTTGGATCACCCGCAGCAGCTTGGCTTGCGTTTCCTGGCTGATGGTGCCGATTTCGTCGAAAAAAATGGTTCCCTGGTTGGCGGTTTCGAAGTACCCTTTGCGGGAGGCGATGGCGCCCGTAAATGCTCCCTTCACATGTCCGAATAACGCGGATTCCAGCAGCTCTGCCGGAACCGACCCGCTGTTCACCGGCACGAACGGCTGGTCGGCGCGCGCCGAGTTCGCATGGATGCCTTTGGCGATCAATTCCTTCCCTGTCCCGGTTTCGCCGGTGATCAAAATGGTTGCGCGGCTGGGCGCCACTTGCGTCACCAGATCCAGGATGCGCAACATCCGATCATTCTTGCCGATAATGTTCGGAAAGCTATACTGCTTCAGCGCCCGCTTGAGCTGGGCGTTCTCACGCGCCAGGCGGCTGTGCCCGATCATCCGATCGATCTCGAGCAGAAGCTTTTCGTTGTCCCAGGGCTTCGAGAAATAATCGTTTGCGCCGTTCTTCAGTGCGCTAACGGCCACTTCCACCGACCCGTACGCAGTGATCATGAACACCGGAGTCTCGGTGTCACGCTCACGAATCTCGCGCAGCACTTCCATCCCGGAGCGGTCCGGCATCATGAGATCCAGCAGGACGATGTCGTAAATAGCCGACTCCGCCCGCCGCAATCCTTCGGTGCCGTTTTGCGCCAGCTCCACCGTGTAGCCTTCCAGGCACAGCAGTGTCTCCAGGCTTTCGCGGATGTCCGCTTCGTCGTCAACTACCAGGATGCGGCCTTTGGGGAGGGGGGTTGGTTCGTCGGGCGGGAGTCGATCAGGCATGTACGGGTTTTCTTATCCCGCAAAGGGCGCGCGGGCTTCCTCGTTTAGTCCAGCCGGCAATCCGCGCGCTCCGTTTTGCGGGCTTCTGGACATGAGCGGAAGCTCTACTCGGAATCGCGAGCCGGCGCCCAAGCGGCTTTCTACTTCGATGGTACCGCCGTGCTCCCGCACGATTCCGTAGGTGACCGAAAGTCCGAGGCCAGTTCCCTTGCGGGCCGCCTTGGTGGTAAAGAACGGATCGTAGATGCGCGCCAGATTTTCAGGTTGGATTCCTTGTCCGTTGTCGGCCACGTCGATGCGCGCAAAACCGTCCTCGCTCCAGGTGTGGATGGCCAGCGTGCCGCCCGCTTCCATCGCGTCGCGCGCATTCAAAAACAGATTCAAGAACACTTGTTGCAGCTTGCCGGCATTGCCTTTCACCAGCGGCATGGCCGGCTGGGTATCCAGTTTCACTTCGATCGCGGACTTGCGCAACTGATGTTCCACCAGGTTCAGCGTTTCCTGAATCACCTTGCTGACGTCCAGCTCTACGAACTCTGTGGTCGAAGTGCGCGAAAAGCTGAGCAACGAATTAACGATTTCGCTGGCGCGGAAGGTCTGCTTGGCGATCTTGTCCAGCAACTTGGACTTCTGCTCATCTTCGGAAATCTGCTTCGCCAGCATCTGCGCATAGGTGGAGATCACAGCGAGCGGCGTGTTCACCTCATGCGCGACTCCGGCGGCCAGCAGACCGATGGAGCTCAATTTATCTGCCTGCACCAACTGGCGTTCTAGTTCGTCGCGATCGGTCACGTCGTCGAAAATGATCAACCTGCCGATCTGTTGCAGGTCCTTGGCCACCAGCGGTGCAATCGCAAGATTCAGCGTATGCACTCCCGATCCATTGCCTTTGCCGTTTCCGTTCCCGTTAGCATTTCCGTGTGCCAGGCTCGCCGGCCCCCGCAGCACAAACTTGTAGATATTGTGCACGCCCGTCTGCCCGCGCACTTGGTCGAACTCCTTCGAAAGCTCGGCTGGAAACAGCTCCGACAGGCGCCGTCCCAAAGCCACTTCGCGCGGAATCCCGGTTAGCAGCTCGATCTGCGTATTCCAGCTCTCCACGCAATCGTTCAGATCCACAGCCAGGATGCCCACGTTAATGGACTCGACGATATTCTCGCTGAACTCTTTCAGCCGCTCGTACTCCTCCATCTTCCGCTGCAGCGAACGATACAGTCGCGTGTTCTCCACCGCGATGCTGACATATCCGGCCAGCGTGGTCAGCAGCTCCACGTCGTCACTCGAAAGAAAATCGCCCTTGTCGGTTCGGCTCAGCGCCAGGTACGCAATGGTGCGGCCGCGGACCGTACAAGGGAAATAATAGGTCAGGTCGAGATCCGCAATCGTCCGCCGCACTGAGATCGGCCATTCGTGCGAGACGGCGTCCAGCAAATGCCGCGTGCGCTCAAAGAACAGATACGGCTTCCCCGGCAAAGCGCTCAGAAAACTGAGATCGAGCTGCTGGCCCTGCTTCTGGGCGCGGTCTTTGTCCCGCTCCTTGCGATTACCCAAGGTCATATGCAGCCGGAACTCGTCGGTTTCTCCGGCCGGTTCATCCAATAAGAAAAACGCCACATGCTGGATCGAGAGCGTGTGCAGCAGCCGGTCCGCTACCGAGCGCAGCATCTCGTCCAGATTGGTTTCCGAGCCCAGCTCGCGAGCGAACTCGATCAGCGTGCGCCGGTAGTCATAGCGGTCCTTGTAAAAGAAATACCGGTCCAGTTGCTCTTGCAGCCAGTCGCGAATGGGCTGGAAGATGAATGTGGCGAACAGAATCAGCCCCACGATCGCAGCCGGGCTCAGGTCCTCCGGCCGTGCGAACGAGAAAACCAGTCCGTAGAAGATCCCCAGCACAACCAGAGTCGCAAGAGTGTAGACGTAGCCTTGCTGGAAGATAATGTCGACATCCATCAGCCGGTAGCGCAGGATGGCGTAGGCCCACGTCAGGGGCATCAGAATCATCGAAAGCACGGCCATCTTCTGGTAATGACCTGGAAGCGCGCCGAACAAGTACGGCACGGCGTAAATCAGAGTGAACGGCACTACGCCCAACAGAGCCCCGTTGCGCAGGTACTTCAACTGCCGGCGTACCAGAGGATCCTCGGCGTGCGGCGTCTTCAGCGCCAGGACCAAGGTGCCGGCCAGATAAAACGCGGTCAGAAAGAGCAACCAAACCCGATCCAGGAACCAGTTCACTTCCACCGGCGAGGCTGTCACGCGTAGGATACCCTTGGCCACCAGCAGATATAGCGTTAACAGGAGCGCGCCTGGCAGATAAAAGACGGCGCTCAGGCCTGGCCGCTCCAGCCATTTCGGCCGCTCCGGGAATACCATGCAGAAGTGCAGGAAAATGGTCGGCGCCAGAACACCGGCCACCACGTTGCCCCAGTAAATCCCCTGATCAAACGCATTCAGTTTGCCGGTAAAGTGGAAGCACGACAAAATAAACGATGTCAGGCACAGGACGTAGAAGTGCACGGACCGTGGCGCGCCGACTCGGCGATAGTAGACAAACAGTCCAATCAACAGGTACGCGACGCCGACCGCATATTGGTAGTACAGTGCGCGATCCAGCACGCCTTCGCCGACGATCACCTGCGCCGGAACCGGTACGTTATCGCGCCGAACGATGTATTCGGTTTTGTTCCAGATGCCGACCTGTTGGAGGGCCTGGGGGACGTCCACGGTTTTCTCGATGGCGTGCCCAGCGACATCCAGCAGCACGTCGCCCGCGTGAATACCCGCGTTGTAGCCTTGGCTACCCGGGGTGACGTGCAGCGCCAGAACCAGGTTCTGTCCGTCGGCTCCGGCGCGGTCCACCCATGTAACTCCATCATCTGGAAGGTGATACATGGTTTGCTGCCGAAAGCTGACCAGGGCGCAGCACACCGCTGCCACCGTGAGAACGAACAGCAGCGCGCTGACGAATTGGGTTTTAAGATCCCTCAAACGGCCGTCTCCGCTCGTACTTCCCTAACAGCACACACTTACAGCGCATTGTTTCGCCCTTTGAAAGCACTTTCCATGCCACCTGCGTGAAGCGAGAACCACTCATGAGAATACAGGATTTTCCGCAATCGCGCCAAGAAAGAGATGCTGCGCTATCTCGCTTTTGGGATTTGCCACTACAGGAAAGTGTATGACGGTTGTAAGGCAAAGCGCCTGAGGAACAAGGCATTTGTAAAGTCTATTGACAAGTTACACCAATAGCCTTACCATCTTCTTTCCGGTTTTCGTCAGTAGGACAGCTGACAGCCAGGGCGCATAAAGGTGGTCCTTGTATGACCTTATTTCAGATCGGCGAGAAAGTGGTTTATCCAAACCACGGTATCGGAACGGTTGAGAACATTAGCACCCGTTCTTTCGGAGCTCAATTCGAGCGATTTTACCTCCTTCGACTGACCTATAACAGCATGACGGTCATGGTCCCCTTTTCGCACGTGGGTGAAATCGGCCTGCGCAAAGTCACCAGGAACGGTGAAATCGCGCGCGTGCTGGATTTCTTGGCGGAGGGCAACGCCAAGCGCAAGGCTGACTGGAAGGATCGGTATCGGGAGAACTCGGACAAGATGCGTCATGGCAGCTTGCTCGAAATCGCCGAAGTTCTGAAGACTCTCTTGAGTCTCCAGTCCGAGAAGCCGCTCTCGTTCCGTGAGAAAAAGATGCTTGAGCGTGCCCGCCACATGCTGGTGACCGAGCTTTCCATCTCGCGTGGTCTCGCAGAGCTGGAAGCCATCGGCATGCTGCAAAGCGCTCTCGCGAAGTCGTCCTTGAGGCTGCCCGCCCAGGCGTAGTCCCCGCGTCAACGCGCTGCGCCTACATCCTGGGCAGCTTTAAAATTAAGCCTAATACTTCCGTGTGTGCATCAGTGGCATGCTCTTGTGGGTACCCTTAAGTGATGGGAGCTCCCAATGTACGTCGGATCACTGTGTGGGATCGTGGGGCAGGTGTTTCCAAGGCCACGTGTTTTCGCGTTTTGCACAAGGCATCGTTATCGTTCAGCACTAGTAGTACTACATCATGACGCCTCAAAAATGAGCCTAAGGTACTGGGGAAACGGTGCTAAGATAAGGTCAATCATTTCAGGAGGGAACCTCGAAGAATTAGTTCGTGAATTGCTCTTCGTTGTCGTGATGAGAAGACGCGATTGTCGCCTTTTCCGAATTACATCACCCTTGCGTGATCGTGCCGCCTGGCTGGCGCAACGGGACTGCGGGCTAGCTCCACTTCTGCCCTGTCGGTACTGGAGTTGTATCCCCTGGGCCGCAGTCACGGTACTGACGACTCATTTAAGTCTGCTCAACGAGCAAGCATAATGAGTTCACATAACATGGCAACTCAGACGAACACTTTAGGTGGCGATTACGCTTCGTCCACCGGACTGTTTTATCGGCCGCCGGCGGTGGAACGCAGGCGCGCTTGTGTGGCGAATCTAGTGATAGACGCAGCCAGGGCCTGTCCGGAAACCATCGCGCTCTCCGCGGGGCCGGATTCGATGACCTTCGGTGACCTGGCGCTGAAATCCACGCGTCTGGCAAGCTACCTGATCGCACTGGGCGCTGGGCCCGAAGTGCCAGTAGCTCTGTGCCTGGAGCGCTCCTTCGATTTCGTCGTCTCCGCCCTTGCAGTATTGCTCTCCGGTGCGGCGTATCTCCCTTTGGACCCCACTTGGCCAGCCGAGCGTTTGCGCACCATCCTGGACGATGCCCAAGCTGGGCTGGTGATCTCGCGTGGTTCTCACGCCGGGCTTCTGGCTGGAAATGGGACGTGCATTATCGATCTCGACGCAGCCGATGGCGCGATTAAACGCTGCAATTGTCTGGCTGAGCCAGTAGCAGTGACGCGAGAGAAGCTAGCCTATATAATCTACACGTCGGGTTCCACGGGCCGTCCCAAGGGCGTCGAAGTCACGCACGGCAATCTTTTAAATCTCATCTTCTGGCATCGCAACACGTTCGGGATCACGGCCAGCGATCGGGCGAGCCATGTTGCCGGAGTCGGTTTTGATGCCGCTGTGTGGGAAATATGGCCGTATTTGACCGCTCGGGCGACCGTTGTGCTGGTGGACGAGCAGACGCGCACGTCGGCAGATCTTTTGCGGGATTGGCTAGTCAAAGAGCGCATCACGGTGGCATTCGTTCCCACTATATTCGCCGAACCCATGTTGGCCCATAGCTGGCCGGCCGGGACGGCATTACGGTATTTGCTTACGGGCGGCGAGGCGTTGCATCGCCATCCCGCGCCAGGGCTTCCATTCGCCGTGGTGAACAATTATGGTCCGACGGAGTGCACCGTAGTCGCGACCTCGGGTGTCATTCCAGCCGCTGAATCTGCGCAATCGCCATCATTGACGCCTCCGTCCTTGCCGCCATCGATCGGTAAGCCAATTGCCCATGTGCAAATCCGCATTCTCGATGGCGAGGGCCACCCTGTGGCGCCCGGCCAGGTGGGCGAAATCTACATCGGTGGAACCAGCGTCGCGCGCGGGTATCGCAGCCGTCCCGAGACTACGGCGGAGCGTTTCTTGCCGGATTCTTTGAATCCCGTCCCGGGTGCGCGTATGTATCGAACCGGCGACCTGGGTTGCTTTCTCCCAGACGGACAGATTGCCTTCCGCGGCCGTATCGACAGTCAGGAACAGATCCATGGTTACCGGGTGGAACCCGACGAGATCGTCGTCGCGCTGAACCGTCATCCCGCCGTGGCCGGCAGTGCAGTGGTAGCGCGTGGTCAGGGCAGCTGCCAAGAGCTTGGTGGCCTACGTGGTGCCGCGTGAAAACGCAACTCTCGCGGCGTCTAGCCTCCGTGAATTCCTCTCCGCGAGTCTGCCGCATTACATGGTTCCGTCCACGTTCGTTAGAGTGTCGGCGCTACCTTCCAACTCCAACGGCAAACTGGACCGCGGCGCTCTTCCCGATCCATCCGCTGCGAATCGCATCGAAGACGCCGGTTATCGCGCGCCCAGCACGCCGACCGAGGAGCAGCTGGTCCAAATTCTGGCTGCGGTGCTGGGCATGGATCGCGTTGGAGCCGACGACAATTTTTTCCTGCTTGGGTTCCACTCCCTGCTGGCAACTCAGGTTGCCACCCGGGTGCACGAGCGCTTCGGCATTCAACTCAGCCTCCGACATCTATTCGAGGCTAAGACGGTGGCGCGCCTGGCCGCCGAGGTGGATCGACAGCTGATCGAAAAGCTCAACTCGATGAGTGACCAAGAGGTCGCCCGTTACTTGGCGGGCTGAGTGCACAAATGGATTCCGAAATTAGCCTCTGTCAGCTGACCGAGCCGGCCGTCATGGCGTCCCCTTACGGGTTCTATCGGGAACTTCGTGAAGCCGATCCCGTGCATTGGGATCCTTTCCTGCATGCCTGGATAGTCACCCGCTACGCCGACATAGTCACCGTTCTTACCCGCTTCTCGGCGGACCGGACACTCACGCCGGAGCAATTGGACGGCATGGGACTCGGGGTGCTGAAACCGATCATGGAAGTGGTTGCCCGGCAGATGTTGTTCCGGGATCCGCCCGCCCACACCCGCTTGAGAAATCTTTGCGCCGCGGCTTTCACTCCGGCGCGGGTCGCGGTATTGCGCGGGCATATTCAAGACATCGCGGACGGCCTGATCGACCGTTTCATCGGCAATGGAAGCGCCGATATCGTGGATGATTTTGCAGCGCCGATGCCCGCCATCGTTACCGCCGAGATGCTGGGCGTTCCGGTGAGCGATTACGAAAAACTCAAGCAATGGTCCATCGATTTCGCGGAAATTCTGGGAAATTTTCAACATCCACCGGATCGCGTTGCGCGCGTGGTCGCCAGTGTCCGCGACATGACGGAGTATTTCCTCGCGGCCATTCGCCAGCAGGAGACCAACCCCACTGAGGGCCTAGTGAACTCAATGGTGCGGGCGCAGGTGGATGGAGTCCGTCTGACCGAAGAAGAAATGGTCGCCAACCTGGTCCTTACGATGATCGGCGGCCAGGAGACCTCCACCAATCTCATCAGCAGCGCATTGTTGACGCTGCTGCGCCACCCCGAGCAGATGCAGATGCTTTTGGACGACCCGTCGCTCGTTCCTTTGGCCTCTGAGGAGTTGCTGCGCTATGAGAGCCCCATCCAGCACACCGCGCGGGTAGCGCGCGAAGATTTTTTGCTGGGAGGTAAAATGATCCGCCGCGGCCAGTCGGTAGTAGCGGTTCTGGCAGCGGGAAATCGAGATCCGGAACGCTTCCCGAATCCAGACGTGCTGGATGTCAAGCGTGGGGACAAGGGGCATCTGGCCTTCGGATGGGCCGCGCATTTTTGTTTTGGAGCTCCGTTGGCGCGCATTGAAGTGCCGATCGCTCTCGGTGCTCTGTTGCGACGCCTGAAGAACCTGGAGTTGGCGACCGAAGATTTGGTCTGGCACGAGAATTTCGGCTTGCGGGGGCTCAGCGAGCTGCCGGTTCGTTTCGACGCCCAGGTTGCCGGAACACCTGGCTTCCGGTGTCGAGTTGCTCACGGGTAACGTATGACAAGTTCCGATACCATCTCCGAAGCCCGGCGGCAACTGCTCGAAAGACTTCGACGCGGCGAATTGCAAGCTTCCAACGGAGCGCCAGAGCCGCTGATTCCCCGGCCGCCCGGCGCGCAACTTCCCCTTTCGCCGGGCCAGGAGCAGGTTTGGTTCCACGCACCAATTGGCCGCCGGCGCTCCTATCTATAACGAGTCAGTGACGATTCACAAACGGGGACCGCTGGATCCGGTCATTCTCGAGCGCTGCTTCAACGAGATCGTCCGGCGCCATGAGATCTGGCGATCCGCTTTCCCGATGACGCGATGGAAAAATAGTTCAGCGAATCGATTCGAATGTTCAGGTGTCCCTGCCACTCATCGACCTCAGCCATCTTTCCGTTGAGGAGCGCGAAGCCGAAGCGGTTCGAATTGCGAATGAGGATGTTCGCCGTCCCTTTGATCTGAGCGTGGCGCCTCTGTTTCGCGTGCGTCTGGTGCGGTGCGCTCCCGATTACCACCGCGTTTATCTCACGGTGCACCATCTGGTGTTCGATGGCGTGTCCATCTACCGTGTGTTGATTCGGGAGCTGGCCGCTCTATACAGCGCATATTGCCGCCGGCCAGCCGTCCCCACTTCCGGAACTCGCCGTCCAGTATCGGCGATTACGCCGTGTGGAAGCAAAGCCAACTGGCCAATGGCAGTCACGCTGCGCGAAATGAAATACTGGCGCGAGACCCTCTCGGAGGATCTGCCGTCGTTAGAGCTCCCTACCGACCGGCCGCGTCCCGCAGAGCCTACCTGGCGGGGTGGAATGGAAACGTGCACCATACCCGCGCATGCTTGTCGAGGCACTCAAGGAGATTGGGCAGAAGCGAAGGCGTAACGCCTTACATGCTTCTTCTGGCGGTGTTCCAGGTTCTGCTCTATCGCTATTCCGGTCAAGACGAAATCATCGTGGGCGGCGCCACCAATACTCGCACCCGGCCCGAGTTTGAGCCCTTAATCGGATATTTTCTGAATGCGGTTGTTTTTCGAAGCCGAATCGGGGCCGATCTTACGTTCCGCGAGTTCCTGGGACCGGTCAAAGGCACCGTGCTCGGCGCCCTGGCGCACAGTGAGATTCCGTTCGACGCCATCGTGCGCGAACTGGCGCCCAAGCGCGACTCCAGCCGTCACCCGCTGTTCCAAGTTCTATTCTCGATGCGGCCGCCCTTCTCCGATTTTCCGGACGGCTGGGACGTCACCGACATGGAGGTCCACAGCGGCGCGTCCGAGCTTCGACCTTTTCGTCGAGTTTTCGGAGCATCCGGAGGGTTTGGCCGGACGGTGTCGTGTACAGCACGGACCTTTTCGAGCGCGCCACAATCCAGCGCTTGCTGGCGAATTTTCAAGTCGCTGTTGCAAGAGTTGGTTGCCGACCCGGACCAGGCCATCTCGCGGGTTCCTTTGCTCACCGAGCCGAACGGCAGACGCTGCTGGTGGATTGGAACAATACCGGTAAGAGCTTTCCCGAGCTTTCGCCTTCACGAGCTGTTCGAGGCGCAGGGCGGAGGGCGAGCCCCGATCGCCCGGCGCTTGTTTTTCGCGGCCAGCAGCTGACGTATCGCCGAACTGAATGCTCGCTCCAACAAGCTGGCGCACTACCTTCGTCAAAACGGAGCGGCGAGCGGATCTCTGGTCGGCGTCTATATGGAGCGGTCGTTCGAAATGGTGGTGGCGCTGCTCGCCATTTTGAAGTCCGGCGCCGCCTACGTGCCTTACGACCCGGAGCTTCCGTTGCGCGTCTGAACATGATGCTGGAGGATTCCCGCCCCGTGTGCGTGATCACCCAGCGAAAGCTGAGCGGGAATCTGGCTGGACTACGCCGGGCACAAGCTGTCGTACTCGATTCCGGCTCGGAAGATCTTGGACGATCAGCCGGGCTCGAATCCCGGGATACCGGTGGAACCCACGCGACGCCATTTATGCTATTTACACTTCCGGATCGACCGGGCGTCCCCAAAGCTGCGATAAACACCCACGAAGCCGTTGCGAATCGCATTCTCTGGATGCAGGATCAGTACCCGCTCAAAGCTAGCGACCGTGTGCTGCAGAAGACTCCTCACAGCTTCGACGTGTCGGTTTGGGAGTTCTTCTGGCCCATCGCTTTCGGCGCTACGCTGGTCATCGCGGAGCCAGGCGGCCACAAAGATGCCGCTTATATCGCCAACCTGATCGGCGCCGAAGCGAATCACAACCATTCATTTCGTGCCCTCCATGCTGCGTGAATTTCTGGAGGCGGCCAAGCTGGACCGTTGTGGTTCGCTCAAGCGCGTCTTCGCGAGCGGCGAAGCATTGCCGCCCGACCTGCGCCAAAAGTTTTATCAGCGGCTGGGAGCCGCAGCTGCACAATCTGTACGGACCTACCGAAGCGGCCGTGGATGTTACCTATTGGGACTGCGCTGAGCAAGCGCCCTGCGCGACCGTTCCGATCGGGCGTCCAATTTCGAACGTCAAAACGTACATACTGGACCAGCATCTTGCGCCAGTTCCGATCGGCGTCGCGGGCGAACTGCACATCGGCGGCATCGCCGTCGCCCGCGGATATCTGAACCGGCCCGAACTCACGGCCGAGCGGTTTATTCCGGATCCTTTTGATAAAAATGCAGACGCACGTCTTTACAAGACCGGCGATCGGGCGCGCTTTCTCGCTGACGGCAATATCGAATACCTGGGCCGCCTTGATAATCAGGTAAAGCTGCGCGGTTTCCGCATTGAGCTGGGCGAAATCGAAGCAACTCTGCTCGAAAGCGGCCGAAGTTCGGGCCGCCGCCGTATTGCTGAGGGAGGACGCACAGCGGCCAGCGGTTGGTGGCGTACCTGGTCCCGAATGGATCGGAACTGGATACGCCCGCCGTTACGCGCGTTTCTGAGAGAGCGTCTTCCCGAGCACATGATCCCGTCGGCTTTCATCGGCTTTGGAATCGCTTCCCAAGACCTCCAACGGAAAACTCGACAGAAAGGCATTGCCGGCACCCGAGTTCGGGACAGACAATCGCGCAACGCGGAATTTGTGGCGCCCGCCAGATGACATCGAAGAGCGTTTGGCGAACTTGTGGCAGGAGGTGTTGGGGGTTTACCCCATCAGCGTCACCGATAATTATTTCGATCTTGGCGGCCACTCCTTGTTAGCTCTCCGGCTCTTCTCCGAGATCAAGTTCTGTTTTCAACTCGATCTCCCGCTGGCAACCCTGTTCTATGCGCCTACCGTGCGGACGATGGCGGGAGTAATTCGGGATTCCGGAGTTCAGGCAGCTTCTCCCATGGTCCCTATTCAACCCCACGGCACAAAGCCCCCGATCTTTTGCATCGGCGCTTTGAACGGTGAGGTAATACTATTCCGGCGGCTGGCTTTGGAACTCGGGCCAGATCAGCCTTTGTATGGATTGCAGCCGTTCAGTTTAGTCGATCGCCTCGCCACGGTGCAAGAGTTAGCAGCCGCCTATATCGAGCAGCTTCAGTTGCGGGGCGAGCTTCGTCCGTTCTGCCTGCTTGGGTATTCATTCGGCGGTTTGGTAGCCGTGGAAATGGCTCGGCAGTTGCGAAAAATCGGGGCGGAGCCACCCATCGTGGCACTCATCGACACCACCTACCTGGCGGGCTGGAAAGCTCTCGAGCCTTTAACGGAGCGCATCCGGCGTTACAGGTATCATATAAACCAGATCGCGCACGGCGCGCGCGGCTTGGGTCATTTGGTGGACCGATTACGATCCTCCTCTGTTCGGGCGCTACACAAGGTCTCGACATCGGTGGGCGTCGGGTTTCCGAAACTCGCAAGCGACATTCATGGCCGACAGTTCCTTGCCGCCGAGAATTACCGGGCCAAACCGTATCAGGGCAGGGTCTACGTGTTTAAAGCGGAATCGCGCCCCGAGTTTTTCGGCGGCGACCCGAGCATGGGATGGGGGAAGGTTCTTTCCGATTTGCGGATCGCAGAAGTCCCGGGAGATCACGGGACCATCAACACTGGAATGAATCTGAAAATTCTGGCGCGAAAGCTGGCGAATTTTCTGGCAGATGCGCCTTGCCCCCAGGATGTAGTGCGAACGGCTGCTGTGCCGCAAGCCCCCAGTGTTCATGAGACCAATTCACTGCCTCTGTCAGGCTAGTTTTCAGCGTCACTTGTCAAGGCGCAAGATCCGACCCAGCCGCATTCAGCCTCCCTCCTCTTTCAGCCGCCCGGTCTTCTATAATGGGTACACTTCCCATGAAGAAGCTGTACCCGGTCGTAGCCCTCTGCGCATTCTCGTTTTTTTTATCCGGCCAGTCCAATACTGCCGGGAAGGCGACGACGCCTCCAGAGACGGGAGACCGAAACCGCATCACCCTCGACGTCTCGCGCGTCAACATGCTTTACACGGTTTCCGACAAGAAGGGCCGCTTCGTCACCAATCTCACCAAGGACGATTTCGAGGTTTTCGAGAGCAAGAAGGGGCAAACCATTATCGAATTCGCGGCTGAATCCGATCTGCCGTTGCGCCTTGCCATTCTGGTCGATACCAGCAACAGCGTTCGGGACCGTTTCCATTTCCAGCAGGAAGCTGCAACGGCATTCATCGACGGCACTGTCCGGCCCGATCACGACAAAGCTATGATCGTGAGTTTCGATAGTGCCGCGGAGTTGGTGGCCGACCTGACCGGCGATGTGGGAGAGCTCGAGAGGGGCATCGCGAAGCTTCGACCGGGCGGCGGGACATCGCTCTACGACGCCATCTTCTTCGCCTGCCGCGACAAGCTAATGGAGGACCAACCGCTCTACAAGTTCCGCCGCGCCATGGTCATTCTGAGCGACGGCGAGGACAACCAGAGCCGCTACACGCGCGATCAGGCGCTCGAAATGGCGCAAAAGGCCGACGTCAACGTCTACACCATTTCCACGAATATCACACGCATCGAGAGCGACGGCGACAAAGTGCTGCGCTATTTCGCCGACGAAACCGGTGGCCAATCTTTTTTCCCGTTCAAAGCCAGCGATCTAAATCAGGACTTCGAGAACATCGCCAACGAGCTGCGGCACCAGTACAACATCTTCTATCGCCCGGAGCCTCTCAAGGCCGACGGTTTGTATCATCCCGTCGAGATCCGGGTGAAGGGCCGCAAAGAACTGATTGTGCGGGCGCGCAAGGGCTATTACGCGCCGAAATTTTAGCGGCGTATTTCAGTCGGCAATAAACACGTTGAAGCTGGTTACCGTGCGGTACCCCATGGCTTCATACAAGGAAAATCCGGATGATGTCGCCTGCAGAACCATGCGCGACACACTGCGCGAGCGCTGGGCCTGCTCGATTACTTGGCGCATGATCGCTTCCGCGAACCCCAGCCGCCGGTGCTGCGGAAGCGTTGCTACCGAGTACAGGCCGATCACGTCGCCCGTGATCACGGCAGCGGCGGTAGTCACGGCCCGTCCATTCGAATAGCCCACATAGCCTTGGAATGTCCCCTGCCAGGCTCGATGCGAACCGTACACCGACAGACTTACCGAATGCGGAATCTCGAACGCCGTAGACATGACGTCTGAGAACGCGTTCCGCGTCGCTTCATCGGCCACGGGCCGAATATCGAGCGGCGGCAGGTCGCGAGTCGCCGGCGCCAGCCGATCGGTGTACATCCCCGGCGCCTCAGTTAGGTGGCGTAAGCCATGGCGCTTAAAAATACGCAACGCCTCGCGCCGCAGCGGCTGTTTCAAGAAGTCCTCGCACAACCAGTAGGTCCAACGCAGACTGCGAGCGTCAAACTGTTCGGCGGAGACATGGATCAACCGGCTGAGCTCTTCCGCGTCGCCCTGAATGGGCCGCGCCTGCAACGCCGCGTTAAACGCCGCATAGTTCAAGCCGCAAAAGATCAACGAGAGGCCCGGTAAATCCCGGATTTCGGCGTCCGGCCGAGCCTGCCCAAAGAAGCGCAAAGCCTCCAGCAGATTGCCGGCTACGGCGTCGATCTCGTCTTCCGGCATCTTGGCGATTAGAACAGACTTGCGCCGCATACGTCAATCTGAGCAGCGCCCCGACATGGACCGACGGATGCCACAATAAGACCTGTAGATCATGGACCCATCCTTTGTAGGCGCGGGCCTCGGCGCGCGATTTCTGCGGGGCAATTCAGAAGCCGGGTTTCGCGTCAATGCGCCGGCAGCGACGCGGGTTGAGTTATGGATCTATGCCGTGGCGATGGATGCGGGTCCTATTCTGCGGCGACCGATGGACCGCCAGCCCAATGGAAGCTTCACCGCCACTGTTGCGATCGCGGTCCTGAACTCCTTGGGGCCGGAGGGCGTTATCTACTACGGGTATCGCGCCTGGGGGCCGAACTGGCTGTTTGATAATACTTGGATACCAGGATCGGCCGCGGGATTTGTGGCGGATGTCGATGCCGGCGGCCATCGTTTCAACCCCAATAAGCTGTTGCTCGATCCGTATGCGCTGGAGGTGAGTCACAATCCGCTGACGCCCGCGCATGCCGATCCGACAGCCTACCTCTCCGGCGCCACGTTTCGTTTGCTTGACACTGGGCCGTTCGCTCCGAAGGGCATTGTTCTCGCAATCCCGGGGCCGGATTTCGGCGCGAAGCCAGTTGGCGCGTTCAAAGACGACATCATCTACGAAGTGCATCTTCGCGGGTTAACAAAGAACGACCCATCTGTCCCGCCGAATTTGCAAGGAACATACGCCGGAGCTTCGTTCCGGGCTGAGTACTTGCGGGATCTGGGTGTGACGGCCGTCGAGTTCCAGCCGATCCATGAAACTCAAAATGCGTTGAATGATTCGCCACAATTCGCGGCATATCACAATTACTGGGGCTACAATTCGTACAGCTTCTTTGCGCCTAGCCGGAGGTATGCGAGTGATCAGTCGCCCGGCGGCCCCACCCGCGAATGGATTGCGATGGTGAAGGCGTTTCATGCGGCCGGGCTGAAGGTCTACGTCGACGTGGTCTACAACCACCACGAGGAGGGGCCGGTGGATGAGGCCACCGGGACCATCGGTAGGATCTACTCGCTACGCGGGCTCGACAACCTGAACTATTACGAGGCACGCAGTCCAACCGAACCGAATCACTACGAGGACGACAACGGGGTAGGTCCCAACGTGAATGCCGCGACCGCTGAAACGCGGAACTTGATTCTCGATTCGCTGAAGTATTGGACTACCGTGATGGGAGCCGACGGATTCCGCTTTGACCTAGCGGCGGTCCTCGGGAATGCCGACGCGCAGGGCGGTTTTTATTTTAATCGCGACGATCCAAGCAACATTTTGAATAGGGCTGTAGCGGAATTGCCGGCGCGCCCGGCGCACGGAGGCGCTGGTGTGGACCTGATCGCGGAGCCTTACACGGCCAACAGCGCGGGGCAGGAGCAGGGAAATTTTCCGGTGGGATGGTCGGAATGGAACGACCGCTATCGCGATGTTTTCCGCGCTTCGCAAAATAAGCTCGGCTTCGCGGTGGTGCCCCCGGCCAGCATGGCGGCACGGTTTGCGGGATCGGACGATCTATTCGGCGCGCGTGGCAGGAAGCCGTGGAACTCAGTGAACTACATCGTCTCCCACGACGGCATGACATTGCGCGACCTCTATTCGTTCAACGGCCCGAACAACAATCAGCCGTTCCCATTCGGGCCCTCGTCTGGTGGTCGCAGCGCGGCGGACGAGATGTGTTGGGATCATGGCGGAGATCCGGTGCAACAGAGGCAGGCAGTGCGCACAGGACTTGCCATCTTGTTGCTTTCGGCGGGCACACCGATGCTGTTGGGTGGCTCCGAGATCAATCGCACTCTGCTGGGCAATAATAATTCCTACAATCTCGATACGATTGCGAATTGGTTCGATTGGCATCTGACTGCGCGGGAGATGGCGTTAATGGAGTATACTCGCGGCCTGCTGCGATTCCGGCTGGCACATCCGGCTTTGCGCCCCGCGGAGTTTTTCACGGGAACCGATCACAACGGAAACGGCCTGAAGGATCTGACCTGGTATCTTCCGGGCGCCGGCGAACCGGATATTAACTACTTCACGAATCCGGACAACCACTTTCTAGCGTACCGAATCGATGGGACTGAGTTGGGCGATCCTACTGCGTCGATTTATGTGGCTTACAATGCTTGGCTGGATCCGGTCGTGGCGACGTTGCCGCTCAACCTGTCAGACAAGAGCTGGTCCATCGTCGCCGACACCAGCGCGGCAGCGGAAGTGTGGGGCAATATTCACGCCGCCGGCCAGGAAGTAGAGCTCGGCGCGCGGCAGTACGCGGTTGCCGGACGCTCGCTGGCGCTGTTCATCGAAAAATAGTTTGGTGCGAACGGGGAGGGTCGAACTCCCATGACCTTGCGGCCGCCAGATCCTAAGTCTGGTGCGTCTGCCAATTCCGCCACGTTCGCATGCGCAGAGGATTCGGTGGCTTCAAATCTAGAATAGCGTGCTTTACTTGCGCGGTGCCTTCATCTCCGCTGCGCCCTGGTGCAGCACCAGTGACGTGACGGCGCCCTTGTCGTCCTTGAAAAATTCGACTTGGGCGTCGATCACCTTGTAAAAAAACTTCGTTTCCGATTCCGCGAATAACGGAAGCTTGCCTTGCCCGGTAGCCTGCGCGACCAGCTGATCGCCTTCGAGCGCGATTACCAGATCGAATCCGGCCCGCAATTCGTAGGTGCCTGCATACTGCGCCAGAATCTTGGGCGAGACCGCGATTTCCTTCCGTTCCAGCACTGTGTCGCTGGTTCGCGGCGCCTTCATATCCCGCCCGTTCTGGTGCAACACCAGGTATGGGCCCTTGTCATCCTTGCCGAATTCGATCTCGGCGTCCACGACCTTCGGAAAAAACTTGGTTTCAGACTCGGCGAAAAGCGGGATCTTCCCCTGGCCCGACATTTGACTGTTCAGTTGGCCGTTCGCGATCGTGATCATCATGTTGATCTTCGGCGCCATTTCGTAGGTGCCGACGTACTGCTCCAGAATGTTCGGCGCAACCGTGATCTCCTTGCGCTCCGACGGCAGCTTTAGCTGGGCGCCGAAGGCCACGGAAGCCAGCCTCGGATACATTTGATCCGGCGCTTGTCCGTTGATGTTGGAGAGCACGACCACGGTCAGCTTGTCGTCCGGATAGTAGGCCAGTGCAGTATTGAATCCTTCAATTCCTCCGTTGTGCCAGATGCGCTTATGCCCGTCCTGCGGCGCTGCAATCACTCCAAAGGCGTAGTCATCCTTGAACGGCGTGGTCATCTTCGCCAGCGACGCGGCCGAGAGCACCTTGCCGCCAAAGAGTCCCTGTTCCCAGCGCAGCAGGTCCTCGGTGGTGGAGTACAGCGCGCCCGCCGAGAAGGGGACGCTCATGTGGATGAAGCCCGCGTTCACCGGCTCGCCCTTCTCGGGCTTGTCAGGCGTGTAGCCAGCCGCGCGCCGCGGAATAATGGCGGAGTTCGAATCGTAGCCTGAATCCTTCATGCCCAGAGGGCCAAAGATGTTCTCCTGCAGGAATTTCGCGTAGCTCTCGCCGCTGACCTTCTCCACCAGATAGCCCAGCAAAACGTAGCCCGAGTTGCTGTAGCTGAACTTTTCGCCCGGCTCGAAATCCAGTGGCTTATCACGGAAACGCGCCACCAGCTTCTCGGGCGTGGTTTCGAATGGTTCCTGGGCTGAGTAGTCGGCGAAGCCGGTGAAGTTTGGAATTCCAGATGTATGGGTCAGCACCTGAAAGATCGTGATCTTGTCCCACGCGGCGGGCGCATCCGGTACGTACTTCTTCACCAGGTCATCTGTTTTCAGCTTGCCGCGTTCCTCCAACAGCAGGATTGAGGCTGCCGTGAACTGCTTGGTAAGGGATCCCAGACGGAACTTGGTGGTTGGAGAGTTGGGGATGTTCCATTCCAGGTTGGCCGAGCCGTAGCCTTTGCTCAACAGGATTTGGTCTCCGCGGGCCACCAGCACCGAGCCCATAAACGTCTTGTCGGAAACATAGCTCTGTACCACCTGCTCCATTCGCGAGACGTCGCTTTGTGAGGCGTTCTGCGCCTGGGCGGCGGCAGCGAGCAGCAGTGCGATTCCGATGCGTTGAAGCATGGGCACTCTCCTTGAGTGAGATGCCGCCATTGTACCGCGGCCTTTGTGCAAGGACGGTAGTCTTATGACAGCAGCGCCGTGAGCTCGTCGATTCGGGCGCCTCGCGCCAGACGTGGCGCTCGATTGCCGCAGGCGCAAACGTCGTGTTCGAGATCCAGATCCTCGTACCCATTCACGACGTGCAGTCCGGCGTGGGCGTCGCATTCGGTTGCGAGCAGCTCGCTATTGGGCCCCAGGTACTGCTCAAACAGGGGAACTTCGAAGGCGTTCCAGAAGGCCTCGCGCTCCCGAGCCGACAACGCGCGTTCGCCGGGATAGGTGAAAACCACAATCGAATGTTCCACCCGCCACCCGGCACGCGCGACTCGCATCAATTGCGCCAGGGGACCAGCCACGGAGACGCGTGAAAAGCGCGCGGCGCGCCCATTCCAACCCAGAGGGAAGACACGCACCAGCCTGGTCTCCTGGAATCCCGCCGCCAGCACCGCTGTCCGAGGAGCGGGATCGACTGGATGAATGAACTGGGCGCCCTTGAAGGGCCGGCGAATTCTGACGACCATAGTTGATTGAGCGGCTAATGGAAATGTTTAAACAAAAAGGTGCCGAGATGTCTTACTTCATCTCAGGAGAATAAGCGGACCAGGTTGTCGTGGAAAATAAGGCGCGCGACTTCTTCGGTGACGCCAATTTCGTAGAGTGCCTTGCACTGGGTTTCAAAGACCGGGGCATTCCATCCTCGCGGGAAGAAGGAGGAATCGGTACCGAAGAGCAGGCGCCGCGGGCCGGCGACATCCAGCGCGCGCCGGAAAACGGTCCGGAGGTCGAGATGAGACTCTTCGTACCGCATCCAGCTATTGCTGCTCGAAGTATCCAGGTGTACGTTGGGGCATAGGTCGCAGAGCATAAGCGCCTCGCGGAGATAGCCCGCGCCAAAATGGGGCACTACGAATCGAAGCTGCGGAAAGCGTAACGCGACTCCGTGAAGATCGATGGGATTGGAGTAGCGCATGTCGAAGAGCGACGGCAGGCCGAGCAGCTTTGCGAACACCGACGCTGAGCACGCCGCAATGTACGAAGGCGACGCAACGCGGATGCGCGGCGAGCATTTCGAGCAGAGCCGTAACGCGATCTTCGTGCATGGAATAGCGGTGCATCGCGGGAAAAAAACATACAGCATGAATCTGGCCGCTGCCGAGCGCGGTCTTAATTTGTGCGTCGGCTCCCGGCGCCGCCGGGTTCACCATGATATAGCCATAGAATCGCCCGGGATGCTGGCGTACCGCGGCAATAACGGATCCGCCGTCACCGGGAACACTGGCGATCAAGGAAGCTTTCGCCACCCCGTACTTGTCGAGCTCATGCACCCAGGCGTCGGCGAGCTGCCGGGGATCTTCGGCGGGCAGTTGCCAGTTGAGCAGCGGAGCCAACTGATCGGCCGAAACGCCCTTCTGCTCAGCGAGCGAAGCAAAGAACCAATGCGAGAAGAAATGGACGTGCGCGTCGGCGACCGCGAGCGGGCCCCAGGGTGTGTCGATCATGCTGTGTCAATCATGCTCGATCAATCATGGAGCCTTTTGGTCGGCGGCGGCCATGGGGAAGTGGGTGATGCCGGCCGCGAGCGCCACTTGCGTGATGCCGGCGACGTTGTTCACACCCAGCTTCTTCATCATCGTCTTGCGATAGCTGCGGACCGTTTGCAGCCCAAGGTCGAGCATCACGGCGATCTCCTTGCTCGTTTTGCCTTCCGCAACCAGGCGTAAAACCTGCAGTTCGCGGGGCGAGAGACCATCCAGTGCGGAAGAGGCCGGCTTGGACTCGAGGTCGCCGCGTTGGATGCGATGCAGCAGGCGATCGGAAACCTGCGGACTCAGGTACGAGCCACCCTTGGCTACCGCGCGCAGAGCGTCGAGAAGATCGTTGTCGGAAGCTTTCTTCAGTACAAAGGCGCGCGCACCCGAGCGAATGGCGCTGACCACGGAATGCTCGTCATCGTACATGGAGAGAATGATGATCTTCACCTCCGGGACAATGACGCAGAATTTCGGTGGTGGTCTCGATGCCGTTCAAACCGGGCAGGCCGATGTCCATGAGAATGATGTCCGGCCGCTTCTTGCGGCACATCTGCACGGCTTCGGTACCGCTCTCGGCCTCGCCGGCCACCACGAATTCATCACTGTGGCGCAGGATGGCTTTGATGCCATCGCGCATGATTTTGTGATCGTCCACCAGGAGTACTTGAAACGCCATGTTCGTTAACTCGGGTTCTCGAAGGTCGCCGCTGGCAGAGGGAAGCTTGCGCGAATGACCGTGCCCTTGCCGGGAGTCCGCTGGATCTTGAGCGTGACGTGGCTCTTGGAAGCATAATAGTCCATCAATAGGCGCCCGAGCGGCTCGGAATCGGGGTCCGGATCGGCACTTCCGTTATCGGTGATCTCGAGCACATATTCACCGTGCGAAGGCTTCACATAGATATCGATAAGCGAGCAGCCGGGTGCCGCCATCGCAGTTTCGAGGGCGCACTCAGCCATTTTGTAAAAGGCCTTTGCCAGAATGGTGGGTACGCGCAGCGATGCATCAAAATGCAGGCGCAGTGTGCCTGAAAAGTTCGCGCGGGCTGTTCCCGCCAGCCGGTCGAGCGCGAACTGGAGGCCGGCCCGCTCGACAATAGAAGGGTTCAATTCGTTGCTGATGTCGCGCAATTGCTCGATGGCTTGCTCCAGAAGCTCCTGAATTTCAGAGGCGCGGCCGTCCACTCCAGGTGCTTCCTCCCGGAAGTCCATGCGCATTGCATCTAATTGCAATCCCACGGCGCTCAATATCTGGCTGACGTCATCATGCAAAAGCCGTGAGACGCGGGCCAGTACGGCCTCGTGCTCGTTGATGGCGGCGAAGAGCATTTGTGCCAGAGCAGGTGTAGACGCACTTGCCAAGCTTTTATCTTTCGTAGGAGGACGCTTATCGCTCATCATGCACGATTTCCAGCCGGAACGCAACTGGAAAGAATTGTTTTTGCATTACTTGAGGGCCAAAGGAAGCGAAAAACGCTGCTCGATTTCTTTGGCGGCTCCGACTGGCTCGTTAAAAAGCACGGCATGCCATCCCAAGGCCTCGGCGGCGCGGATGTTGGGCTCACGATCATCGAGAAATAGGACCTCCGAAGGTTGGACGCCGAGTTTGCCCAAGCAATTTCGATAGATCTCAGGCTCGGGCTTGCATAGGCCGGCCTCGCAGGAGAAGACGCGGACGTCGAACTCGGGGAGCCATGTGCAGCGAAGCACGTAATCGCGGACCGGAAAGGGCATGTTGGAGAGGATGGCGGTTCGGAGGCCAGCGGCGCGTAGGTCGCGCGCCCATTGCGGCACCACGGGCGCGGGATGGGACCAACTGCGACTGTCGATCTCGATCAGAGCGGAAATCTGGTCGGGCGTGAGCGTGCGCGAAGCTGTTTCCGCCACGGTGTTCCAATAGGTGATCGGGTCCAGAACGGCGGCGTCGTACTCGACGCGGAATTGCCAATAGACCTCGGCGAACTGCGGGAGGGGAAGGTCGAGAATGCTTGCCAGCGCTTCTGCATCGGCGGCGGGCTGTGAATCGGACAATACATTTCCGTAATCGAAGATGACTGCTTTGGGAGAAACTCGCACATTTAAGATGGTAACGTTAAGCGGCCTTGATCTCCGTCCACAGACGATCGCGCAGCCGCTGCGTCGCGGGATCCAGCGTGATGGCCCATTCGCCGCGCGCGACAACATCCGGGGCGGGGTAGAGCGTCGGATTGTCGCGAAAATCGGGCGGCAGGATTTTACGTGCGCCCGCGTTGGTGGTCGTGGTCCGCGCCGTTAGCGCGTTGGCGGCGGCGATGTCGGGGCGCAGCAGAAAATTGATGAACTGGTGCGCGAGCTCCTGCCGTTTGCTCTCACGCAAGATCACGGATGCATCCGGATAGACGGCGTAGCCTTCGGCCGGATAAACAAAGCCGACGTCCTTTGAAGAATCCATGGCCTGTTGCGCGGTGGTGTTCCACATATGCGCGGCCAGCACGTCGCCCGAGACTAACTGATCGCGCGCTTCGGCGTTGAGATAGGCGCGCAGCAGAGGCTTCTGACGGATGGCCTCGGCGCGGGCGCGATCAAGCTGCCCGGGATCGGAAGTATTAACGGAGAAGCCGAGCTTCTTGAGAGACGCGCCCATGGTGTCGAAGGGATCATCAAGCATCGTCATGCGGCCGCGCAGTCGCGGATCCCACATGTCGGCCCAAGCTTTTGGCGGCGGATCGAGCTTGCGGTTATAAGCAATGCCCGCGGCGGTCACCATGTAGGGAACGGACCAATTGAGATTGGGATCCCAATCGGGCCGCTGAAACCGGGGCTCGAGTTGCGAAAGGTTGGGGAGCAAGTCGCGATGGATGGGCGCGACCAGGCCGTTGGCAAGCAGCGGCTTCACGATGTAGCCGGTGGGAAAGACAATGTCCCAGCCGGAATTGCCGCCCATCACGCGCGCCAGCATCTCTTCATTGCTCTCATAGATGCCGTAGCGGACGCGGACGCCGAACTCGGCTTCGAACTTGGGGACTGTATCCGGCGCGATGTAGGCCGACCAATTGAAGATGTTGAGGCGCGGGCGGCGGTCGCGCGAGCACGCGCCGAGTCCGGCCGCCGCCGACGTTGCGAAGGCCCCGAATAAAAAGTAGCGGCGGTTCATGCGCTCCTCAGCCTCTCCGAGATCATCACCAGCGATCCGAACCCGATGACGATAAGGGCCGAGATCGCGTTCACCACTGGATTGACGCCGCGGCGCGCGATGGCGTAAATCACCATGGGCAGCGTTTCGGAATCGACACCTGCAACCAGGCTGGTGATCACGTAATCGTCGAATGAAACGGTGAAGGCCAGCAGAGCGGCGGCGATGACTCCCGGCAAAATGGCGGGAAGCGTGACGTAGCGAAAAGCCTGCCATTCATTGGCGCCGAGATCGAGCGCAGCTTCTTCGAGCGTCGCGTCCACCGTGCGAAGCCGCGCGATGACGACGATTACCACGTAAGCAATGGAAAATGAAACGTGCGCGAGAATCACGGTGTGCATGCCGAGCTGGGCGTGCAGGAATCGAAAGATCCACTGATAGAAGGCTAGCAGCGATATGCCGGTGACGATTTCGGGCGTCACCAGAGACAGGTATAGCGAGCCGGCTAGCGGCCGCGAAGTGCGCTTCCAGAGACCATAGGCGCAAAGCGTTCCGAAAACAGTCGAGATCAGCGTGGCAACGACGGCGATGATGAGGCTGTTCCAGGCCGCGTCGGTCAATTGCGTGTCGTGCAGAGCGGCCGAATACCAGCGCAACGAAAAGCCTTCCCAGACGGTGAAACGCGACGAGTTGAAACTGAAGATGGAGAGGATCAGCAGCGGCAGATGGAGGAACAAATATGCGCCGACGGCATAAATCGCAAGTCCCGCGCCGCGCTGTCTCACAATAAGCCTTCGCCTTCGCCACGCGCGATCACGAACAGCAACAGCATCACGATGGCCATCAAGACCAGCGATACTGCCGAGCCGAAGGGCCAGTCGCGCGCGGTGGTGAACTGGTTTTGGATCAGGTTGCCGATCATCACGGACTTTCCGCCGCCAAGCAGGTCGGGCGTCAGATATGCGCCGAGGCACGGAATGAAAACCAGGATCGCGCCCGCGCGAATGCCCGGAGCCGAGAGCGGGATGGTGACGCGTGTGAGAGCGGCCCAGGGTTTTGCGCCCAGGTCGGCCGCGGCTTCGAGCAGCGTGCGGTCCAGGCGTTCGAGCGTCGCGTAGAGCGGCAAGACGGTGAATGGCAGATATCCGTAAACCAGCCCGAGAATCACCGCGCCTTCGTTATAGAGCAGCGGCAACGGCGAGTGGATCACGCCGAGTTTCTGCAGCAACGTGTTCAGCAAGCCCGTATCGCGCAACAGAAACATCCAGGCGTAGGTGCGAACCAGAAAGCTGGTCCAAAATGGAAGCATCACCAGGCCGAGATAGAAGTTTTTGTGCCGTCCGGCGCGCGAGATGAACAGCGCCAGGGGAAAGCCCAGCAGCAAGCAGAGCACGGTGGATGCGCCCGCGACCCAGAACGATCGCCAGAGGATGGCGAGATAGATGGGATCGATCAGGCGCTGGTAACTTTCCAGCGTCCAGGGCGAGGTGATGCCGCCATAGACACCGCGCGTGAGGAAGCTGTAACCAAGGATGATGGCGAGCGGCGCGAGGAACAGCGTGATGACCACGGTCCAGGTTGGAGCGAGGAACCACGCGCGCAGGCGATTCATTACTGATGCAACTCATCGAAGCGCAGCTCGTCGGCCGGTTCCCACCAAAGGTGGACCGCCTCGCCCGGCGCGAAGGTCTCGCCCAGGCGCGAAATTTCCACGACGGCCGGTTCGCCATCGGTCAAGCGCGTTTGGACGTGGACGCAGTTGCCGAGAAATGTGGAGTGAACAATGGTGGCCGGGCGCGAGCGATGGCCGTTGCGCGACGGCTCTCGCACGATGCGCATGGCTTCGGGGCGCACGCCCACGTCGCCGATCCAATTGACGGCGCCCAGGAACGAAGCGACGAATCGAGTGCTGGGGTGGAGGTAAATCTCTTCCGGCGTTCCAATTTGTTCGAGACGCCCTTTGTTCATAACGCCCAGGCGGTCCGAGAGCGAAAGCGCTTCTTCCTGATCGTGGGTGACGAATAGGAACGTGATGCCGACGCGGCGCTGGATGGCCTTGAGCTCGGCGCGGACCTGTTTGCGGAGGTTGGGATCGAGCGCCGACAACGGCTCATCGAGCAGCAGAACATCGGGCTCGAGCACCAAGGACCGGGCCAGTGCGACACGCTGGCGTTCGCCGCCTGAGAGCTGAGCCGGACGCCGCGATTCTTTGCCCGAGAGTTGAACCAGATCGAGCACGTCGCGAACGCGGTCGCCGATATGATTGCCCGCCCGGCGGCGCAGGCCGAACTCGACGTTGTCGCGCACCGTGAGATGCGGAAAAAGCGCGTAGTTTTGAAAGACGGTGCTGACGTTGCGCTGGTAGGGCTTCAGATGCTGGATGCTGGAACCGTTCAGGCGAATTTCGCCGTGCGTTGGCTCTTCAAATCCGGCTACCAGGCGCAATGTTGTGGTCTTGCCGCAGCCGGAGGGACCGAGCAAAGAGAAGAACTCGCCGCGCGCAAGATTCAGCGAAACGCCGTTGACGGCGTGGTGCGAGGGATAGTGCTTCGAAACGTCGCGAAGCTCTAAGACACACTCCATGGAACTTGAATGTTACCGCAAGTGGAACAGTCGTTGGAGGCCAACAAAGCATTTTATGACCGCCGATGAACCCGGATGCCAGATTCCTACCTCGACTTCAGAGTGAGGAATCCCTTCATCCGCCACACCAGCTGGGCTGGGGCTCCCGAGAGATGACCGAATCCACCCGTGATTTCGCCGAAAAATGTATCGTGGGGCAGCTTCGTTTCAAGGCGGCCGAACACGGCTGCCCATATATCGGTGGGAGAGCGAAGTTGCGTGGTTTTCTTGACTTCGTCCAGTTTGGCTTGGAGCAGGCGCCGATTCCATTTGAAGTTGTTGGGTAAGTCCGGCGGCGGTTCAAATTCTGACTCGGCATAGGCGGTTGAGACGATCGGTGGAAACTCACGCTCCGCACGCATCACCTTCAAACCGCAGTCCTCAACCAACCAGCTTCCCTCACTGGTACCGCTTGACCGCCCCACTATGACCACTGATTTGCCGTCGTAGCGGTCGGGATATGTCAGAGCCTCGCAGACCGTCAGCACAGGCGGCTGATCGTCGGCTGCACGTGACAAGCGGCAGGCCGCGAACAGGACTACGGAGAACACAGCTGCGCGCGTTAGCATAATCGTCTTGGCGGGCCCCGATTCAATTTAACCGAGGCACGCTCGACGAGGCCAAACTACTTCGCGGAGTTGAAGCGCTTCTCAATCTCCGGCCAGTTCACCACGCTCCACCAGGCCGCGATGTACTCCGGCCGACGGTTTTGATACTTGAGATAGTAAGCGTGTTCCCAAACGTCCAGGCCAAAGATCGGAAAATGCCCCTCCATCACCGGACTGTCCTGATTCGCAGTGGAAAAAAGCTCGACGCCTTTGCTGGTCTTGGCCAGCCAGGCCCAGCCGGACCCGAAGCGTCCGGTGGCCGCGGCCCCGAATTTTTCTTTGAACGCATCGAAGCTTCCGAACGCTGAATTGATGGCGCTCGCGATATTGCCCGAGGGGCTCCCGCCGGCGCTGGGCGCCAGGATCTGCCAAAACATCGAATGGTTGATGTGGCCGCCGCCGTTATTGCGGACCGCAGTCTTGATGTTCTCCGGAACGATTGCGAGGTTATTTGCGAGCAGCTCCTCAATCGTCTTGCTCTGCAGATTAGGCGCGGATTCCAGCGCCTTGTTCAAATTCGTCACGTAAGCGCCATGGTGTTTGTCGTGATGAATCTCCATGGTCTGCTTATCGATGTAAGGCTCCAACGCGTCAAACGCGTACGGCAGCGGGGGAAGGGTAAATGCCATAATTTCTCCTCTTGATTCTTAATTTGAGCCAGCGAACCCGCCGGCCTTTTCAAAAGCGTCCGCAAGGCGAAACATGCCTGCTTCATCGAAATGCCTTGCCAGTATCTGCATGCCAACCGGCAGTCCCTCGGATGTTTTTCCGCAAGGCACGCTCATGCAGGGGATGCCGGCCAAATCACCGGTGATGGTGTAGATGTCGGACAGATACATCTCCATCGGATCGTCGATTTTCTCGCCGATCTTGAATGCCGGGAACGGTGAAACCGGCGCGACGATCGCGTCCACTTCGGCGAAAGCTTTTCGAAAATCGTCGGCGATGAGCGCGCGCACCTTTTGCGCCTTCAAGTAGTACGCGTCGTAATACCCATGGCTCAGCACGTAGGTGCCGAGCATGATGCGGCGTTTACATTCGGCGCCAAAACCCTCGCCTCGCGTGGCGCGATACATATCGCTTAGTGTGTCCTCATTCGCCCGGGTGGTGTAGCGCACGCCATCGTATCGCGCTAGGTTGGAGCTGGCTTCGGCGGTCGCAATAATGTAGTAGCAAGGCACGGCGTACTTGGTGGCTGGAAGGCTGATCTCGCGCACTTCGCAGCCTAATTTCTTCAGCAGTGCGATGGCTTCCTGGATGCGGTCGCCCGATTCGCTCGCGAGTCCTTCGAAGTATTCGCGCGGCAGGCCGACCTTTAAGCCAGCGACTTTACCATCGAGTTGCGCTGTGTAGCCGGGCACGGGCGCGAAAGCGGACGTAGCATCGCACTCGTCACGTCCGGCCATGGCTTCGAGCAAAAGTGCCGCGTCGCGAACCGTGCGGCCGAACGGACCAATATGATCGAGCGAACTGGCGAAAGCCACCAGACCGTAGCGCGAAACGCGTCCATAGGTTGGCGTGACGCCTACCACTCCGCAGAATGAAGCTGGTTGCCGAACCGAGCCCCCCGTATCCGACCCAAGGGCCGCTACCGCTGTTCCTTGTGCCACCGCTGCGGCCGATCCGCCGCTGGATCCACCAGGCACGCGATCGAGCGCCACGGGATTGCGCACTGGTCCGAACGCAGAATTTTCGTTGGACGATCCCATCGCGAACTCGTCGCAATTTGTTTTTCCAAGAACCACGGCGCCGGCTTGTTCCAAACGAACCACGGCCGTGGCGTCGTAAGGCGGGATGTAGTGTTCCAGGAGGCGAGATGCGCAGGTGGTGCGGACGCCCTTGGTAACGATGACATCCTTCACGGCAATCGGTACACCGGCTAGCGGCCCCGGATTCTCGCCGGCAGCGAGGCTTCTGTCCACCCGTTCGGCGGCGGCCAGCGCGCGTTCGGGACAAAAGTGGAGATAGGCGTTGGTCTTCGGATTTTCGGCCTGGGCGAATTTGAGCGCGGATTGCGCCAGCTCGACGGCGCTGAATTGGCGCGCGGCCAATCCGGCTTGCACCTGCTCAATTGTCAGAGCAGCGACGCTCACCGTTCGATCACCTTCGGCACTTTGTAGTAACCAGATCCGGCCAGCGGCGCGTTCGCAAGCGCCAGTTCATTGCCGAGCGGCGGAACCGGTTCGTCCTCCCGCAGCGTGGCGGTCTCTTCACTTTGATAGAGCACTTGCGCCATGGGCTCGACAGCGGAAGTATCCAGCTCGCTTAAAGCATCCATGTGCGTGAGAATCTCGTCCATGTCTTTTGCAAGGCGACTAATCTCGGAATCTGTCAGCTTCAGGTTCGCGAGGCCGGCCACATAGCGGACCTCGGTTTCGGTGATTTTCACGCCGTCGCCCTCTTGCGCGCCTGCTTGTATAAGATGCGAAAAACGGGATCTTCGATACTATCGGCTTCATCGAGCGAAGCGCTCTCACCGTGACTCTGCGCTGCCTGCGGCGGCCGCCGAGGCGTGGCGATCCGAAATTCCAATCCGGTGACAATACCGCCGCCGATCACTGAAGTGAGTTTCGCTAGGATGTCAAAGCGCAGGTGGAAAAGCTGCTTCTGCCAGATGGCGTCTTCCACTTCGACGACCAGCGAACCGCGCACCAACGCCTTGGGCGATGCCTTCGAGGCAATGCGTTTGCCCACTGTGGCGAGCCAGGCGGCGCGCGCCAGCTCATCGGGTGAAATCGTATCGCTATTTTTGATTTTGGCGAGGATCTTTCCAGCTCGTTCCATCGGGGCCGACCTCAATTCTAGCAGGCATCTTAGCAAGGAGTGGCATTATAGAGAAATGATTTCTCACCTCCGGCGCTGGCTCTGCGGCCTCGCGGCGCTTTTGCTCTGGATTCCCGCGCAGGCCGCCGAACCCTCCACTGCGCCCAAAACCAAACTCGTGGTCGCGATTATCATCGATCAGTTCCGCTATGACTACATGACGCGCTTCGATGCGTCGTATCAAGGCGGCCTGCGGCGCTTACACGATGCGGGTGCGTTTTTCACCGACGCGCACCAGGCCCACTATCCGACTGTCACTGCCGTTGGACATGGCGCGTTCATGACCGGATCGATTCCGGCCATCGACGGGATAATTGCGAACGAATGGTTCGATCGCGAGACGGGCAAAATGGTGACCAGCGTCTCCGACGACACCACCAAGCTAGTGGGCGGAAACGGCGGCACAGGATCATCGCCTAAGCGTTTGATTGGCAGCACGCTTGGCGACGAAATCAAGATTGCCGGGCCGGCCGATACCACCGTGATCGGGATTTCGCTGAAGGATCGCGCCGCGATTTTGCCCTCGGGCCATGCGGCGAATGCGGCGTATTGGTTCGAGCACGAGTCCGGCCAATTCGTTAGCAGCACTTATTATATGACCAATCTGCCGGCCTGGGTGCAGGCGTTCAATAAGAGCGACGCGGCCAACCGCTATGCGGCTGCAAAATGGATGCCATTCGATGCGGGCTCTGGCGCCCAGCCCTTTCGCATACTTCCGGCCACGCTTGGAAAGCCCTACTACGAAGCGATGATCGGCACTCCCTACGGGAACGAGATGCTGGAGGCGTTTGCCGAGCAGGCGCTGAAGCAAGAGCATCTCGGACAACATTCGGGTACGGATGTGCTGACCGTGAGCTTTTCGAGTAACGACGTGCTGGGGCACCAAGTGGGGCCGGACGCTCCAGAAGTTCGCGATATGTGCATACAGACGGATCGTGTCCTCGGGCAGCTCTTGCGTGCCATCGAGGCCGAAGCCGGAGCGGGGAATTACGTCGTGGTGTTGACCTCCGATCATGGCGTGTCGCCCCTGCCGGAGGAATTGACCAAGCGCGGCATGGCGGCGGGGCGATTTTCGAGCGCCGACGTTTATCGCACAATTGAATCTGCGCTCAGCGAAAAATATGGAGCAGCCAAATGGATATTAGGTAACGCTGAGTCATCGGCCTATCTGGATTATGAGGTCCTGCGCGCCAAGCACATCCCGTTAACAGATGCAGAGGAAACCGCGGCGGAGGCTGTGCGAAAGCTTCCCTATGTTTTCCGCGTATACACCCGCACCCAATTGGAGCACGAGAACCTGGCAGGCGATCCCATCGGGAATTTGATGCAGCGCGGGTTTTATCGTGAGCGCACCGGCGACTTGTTCATTATTCAGAAGCCCTATTGGATTGCGTCGAAGCAAGGGACTTCGCACGGTACGCCGTTCAGTTACGACACTCATGTGCCGGTGATCTTCATGGGGCGTGGCATCCGCGCGGGGCGTTATGACGAAAATATTCGAGTTGCAGACATCGCGCCGACTCTCGCGGCGCTGCTCGGGGTGAATGAGCCCAGCGGATCCGTGGGACGCGTGTTGCCGGTGATCGAAAAGTAAGCCCTTGACTCGCTAGGTATTCCGTGTCACGATACTACGTGCCACGTAATAACTATGTCTGATCCTGCTCTGCTGGTCCTGGCCAGTCTGGCCGATGGCGACAAACACGGCTACGCCATGATGGAAGACATTGAGCGTTTCGCGGGCGTCCGGCTTGGTCCCGGGACTTTGTATGGCGCGATCACCCGTTTGGAACGGCGCGGATGGATTCGCCCAACAAAGTCCGAAGATGATCGGCGTCAACCTTACACGCTCACCGCGGAAGGCCGGCGGTATTTGGAGGAACAGCTGTCCGACTTGAGCCTGATCGTCAGAGCCGGGTTAAAGCGGCTAAGGCACGCATGAAACGCCTTGCCCGCTGGCTCGCCCATTGGTACCCGCGCCAGTGGCGTGCGCGATACGGCCGGGAGTTTAACGCGCTGCTCGAAGATGCAGATCTCAGGTGGCGCGACGTTTTCGGTATATTGCTATCGGCTTTGGAGATGCGAATGAAAACAACAACTGTGCCTCGAATTGTGGACCTGGTGAGCCGAGACATTCCACATGGCTACGAACTAGAAACTGTGGTGGAGTATCCGCGTGAGGACGGAAGTAAGCTGCTGGTCCGCGGATTCCATCGTGAAATCGACCTCGGCGATTCCTATGTAACTCTCAGCCACTCCACACGAGGCTCCGCGCTAGCGACAACAATCCTGGTCTCCGGCAAAAAGGGTGAAGTGGACGGCGATTTCCGTACTGATGAGACAGAGATGCTGGTGCTACACGCGGATGGAACAATCCAGCGCACCGAGCAGACTGTCAAAACGTGGCTGAAATATAACGCCATCCGTGACCGTCTACGCGACCGGTACCGCAGCGGCATGCGCGCCGGGCAGACGCCGGATCAGATCCGTCGGCAGATTGAAGAAGAGGATACTCTTCAATCATGGTCTTGACAAAAGAAGAACTCATTGCGTCGCTTCAAAACGAAGTCCGCATCCTGGTGCATTTGGCCGGCAAAGTGGACAAATCGAAACTCGACTACCGGCCGACACTCAAGCAGCGTAGCACGCTAGAGCTGTTGCAGTACATGAGCATGATGGGCCCTTCGTTGGTTGCCGTCATCAGGACGGGAAACTTTCAGGCCATTTGGAAGCCGGCGCAAGAAGCGGCGAAGAAGCTGAGCTATGAGCAAGCCGTCGCTGCCATCCAAGAGCAATCTGACGAATATGCCCGTCTCTTGAGCGATTGGACTGACGCCGAGTTCCGGGCTCAAGTCGACATGTTCGGCAGGAAATCCTCGCGCGGTTCGATCCTGGTGAATATGGTGCTCGGCGGGCACGCCGCTTACCGGACTCAGCTCTTCTGCTATCTCAAGGCCTGCGGCCGCGACGAGCTGAGCACGATGGACTTGTGGGCCGGCAGGGATGCCCCGGCTTAAGGTTCCGCCGTCGCTTTGCCGTCCAGCACGAAGGTGAATACACGGCTAGGCGGGGCTTTGATCTTCGGCCCGGAAGTGTCGCCAAGGAAGCTCACCACTACCCCGCGTCCGGCTAGGATAGAGACGTACTGCTTGCCGTCGAGTTCATAGGTGATCGGCGTAGCTGCCCCGGGCGCGATCTTCGACTCCCATAGCTTCGCGCCGGTCTCGGCGTTGTACGCGTAGAAATCGCCAGCCGAAGATCCCTCGAAGACAAGATTTCCGGCCGTCGCAACCACGCCGCCGTTGAACCCACCGCTGTACGGAATCCGCCAGCGTTCTTTCTGCGTTACTGGATCCCATGCCACTAAAAAGCCCCCCGGCGGGGCAGCGTTGCCAATGGAGCCGGCCGGCTTGGGGGGAGGTGCGAAGCTCTTCGTCAAGTCGATTCCGATGTTCGCCCCCATCGTGCGGCGGCCTTTCTCAAACTTGAAGTTTGGATCCGGCGTGTAGTTCATGCTGCTCTCCTGGCCAGGAATGTAGACCAGGCCGGTCAGTGGACTGAAGGCCATCGGGTGCCAATTGTGCGCGCCGCCGGCGCCTGGGGATACCGTTGAGCCTGCCTTTCCGTAACGGGCTTCGGGGCTGAAATTCGGGCGCCCGGTTTTCAAGTCGATACTCTTTGCCCAGGTGACGTTCTTCGCATAGGGCTCGGCCGAAATCAACTCGCCAGTGATGCGATCCATCACGTAGAAGAAGCCGTTCTTCGGCGCGTGCAGCAGAACCTTGCGCTGCTTTCCGCTGATGGTGAGATCGGCAAGGATCATGGGTTGCGAGGCGGTGTAGTCCCACTCATCGCCGGGAACTTCCTGGTAATACCAAGCCATCCTGCCGGTGTCTGGCTTCAGCGCCACGATCGAAGACAGATATAAGTTGTCGCCTCCCTGCGGACTGCGGATGCTGATGTCCCAAGGTCCGCCGTTGCCCGTTCCAATGTAGAGCAGATCGGCTTGCGGATCGTACGCCATACCATCCCAGGGCGTGCCCCCGCCGCCGTATTTCCACCACTCGCCGGTCCAAGTCTTAGCGGCTTTTTCGAGCTCGGGATTTTCGAACGGCTTCGATGGATCGCCGGGAACGACGTAGAAGCGCCAGGCCTGCTTACCGGTGTTGGCGTCGTAGGCCGTGAGGAAGCCGCGCGCCGCGAACTCAGCGCCGCCGTTACCAATGAGGACCTTGCCCTTGACGATGCGGGGCGCGCCGGTGATGCTGTGGTCTTCCTTGGGATCGGTGGTTTGAACACTCCATACAGGCTTACCGGTTTCGGCATTCAAGGCGATCAAACGGCCATCCAAAGTGCCCACATAAACCTTGCCCTGGTAGAGCGCGACTCCTCGATTGACGGGGCCGCAGCACAGCCGCGGGCCGTTCACGCGCGCGATGTCGGGATCATAACGCCACTTTTCCTTGCCCGTGCGGGCATCCACGGCGAAAACCACGCTCCAGGGACCGGTCGCGTAGAGCGTCCCATTGGAGATCAGCGGTGTCGATTCGATTCCGCCTTCGGTGTTGGTCTCCCACGACCAGGCAAGCCCCAGGCGGCCTACGTTATCGGCATTGATCTGTTTGAGCGGACTGAAATGCGTCTCAGCATAATCGTGACCGTAGGTCACCCATTCATCCGGGGCGGCCTTGCGCAGCGCACTGTCGTCAACACGTTTCGGCTGTTGTGCCAGCGCGAGCCCGATGCAAGCGGCTATGGCTCCCAGACGCGCAAGCGCCGGCATTCTCTCTGCAAATAAACGCATGCTTAGGTAGTTTCCTATGGTTGAAATACGCTAGCCTTCTTGAAATCGCCGGCCTTGACCAACACCAGCCCCGCTGCGTCGATGTGGCGGCCGAATGCCGCCGAAACCTGATCTGGTGTGAGGGCGGCCACCTTCTGCTCCAATGATTCGTCCCACTTCATGGTACGGTCGAAGCGCTCGCGTTGCATGAGCAGGGTCAACAGCTGCTGGTCCTGCGAACGGCCCACCATCTGCTCCTCCAGCCAGGACTTTTTGGCTGCGGTAACCTCGTCCGCGGAAAAACCATCCTTCAACGTCCGGGTCAGTTCATCCTTGATACTGGCCTCAACCTTCGGAGAGTTCTGCGGAGCACTGATGGCATACAGCAAGAAGTTGGAACCGTCGTCCTGGGACGGCGCCTGCAAACCCGAACCGACACCGTAGCTCAGGCCTTCTTTGTCTCGAACCCGCTTGAAGAGCCGCGAGCCGCCAGAGCCCCCGAAAATGTAGTTGGCGATCAGCATGGCTGGGTAGTCCGGGTCGTCATCGGTCATCTTGAAAGTCAGGCCGCCCAGCCACATGGCATTTTGTTTATCCGGCGTTTCGATCTTTTGATCTCCCGCGGAGACCTTCACGTACGGGTTGGGCACGCGGGTATACGAACCGGGGCTTTTCCAATTGCCCCACAGGTCCTCCGCCAGCTTCTCTACTTGGGGCACATCGAACTGCCCGCTGACTACCAACTTGGCGTCGGACGCGCCGTAGAATTGCGCGTGGAAGTTTCGCACCTCCTCAAGCGTGACTTTTTGCAGATCGGCTATCTCCTCGTCAATGCTCCCCACGTGACGCACGTCGCCGCGTGGATATGGACTGAGGCGACGCCGCAGTTCAAGCTGGCCAAGCACCTGCGGTTCGCTTTTGCTCGCTTCCAACCCAGCGATCCGCTGCTGCTTCAGCTGATCGAATTCGTTCTCCGGAAACGAAGGCTCCCGCAATACCTCAGCGGCCAGCCGCAAGGCGCCTGGAAGGTTCGGTTCCGTCGTCTCGATAGTTGCGATGGCCTCGGTAGCTCCTCCATTTACGGTGATGCGCGCCTTCAACCGGTCTATCTCATCCTGAATCTGCTGGCGAGTCTTACTTTTTGTGCCACGGATCAGCATGCCGCCAGTCAGCTGAGCAATCGTAGCCTTGCCGAACACCGATTTTTCGTCTCCGAAGTCCAGCCGGACGCGCGCCACCACATTTCCGCCGCGCGTTTTCCGCGCAAGCAGCGACATACGCAACCCGCTGGGCTGCTTCGCGCGCACCACCCGGGCTTCAACGTTGGCTGGCGTGGGCGAGAACACCTCGCCTTCCGATTTCGCCTCTCCTCCGGTGTAGTTCTTTAGCAGGGCCACGCTGTCGGGAGCGGCTGGAATTTCCGCGCGGTCCGGATTCTTGGTGGGTATGAACTCGCCCAAAGTGCGGTTGGACGATTTGAAATAAGCCTTGGCTACCCGCACCACGTCCTCACCCGTCACGTTTTTGATCTGATCGCGCGACAGGAACAAAAGACGCCAGTCGCCCGAGGCCGCGTATTCGCTGAGGTTGAGGCCGATCTGTTCCGTGTTGGTCAGGTTCAGTTCAATCTGCTTGAGAATGCGGTTCTTGGCTCGGTCCAGTTCCTCTTTTGAAGGCGGCTCATTGGCTAGACCCTCGACCGTCTTCAAAAAAATGTCGCGCGCCTGGTCAATGGATTGGTCCTCGCGCAACTGGACGAACCCGATCGCGAAGCCGGGATCGTGCATCCGCGCGCTATTCATCGCGACTGCTACGGCTTTCTGGTTGTACACCAGCGCTCGATAGAGTCGGCCCGAGGGATTGTCGGAAAGCATGGCCGCTAGCACCTGGAGAACCGCGCTGTCGGGATGCGTGGCCGCGGGAACGTGATAAACCACCGCGATCTCCTGGTCGTCGCCCACGCGGCGAAGCGTCACCGCGCGCTCGCCATCCTGGGTTGGCTCCACCGTATAGGTCCTGTCGAGCACGCGCTGCGGACGAGGAATCGCCCCAACCGAAGAGGCCACCAACGCCAGCGCCTTGGATGATTCGAATTGCCCGGCGATGGTCAAAATCGCGTTATCCGGTTGATAATATTTTCGGTAGAACGCGGCCAGCCGTTCAATCGGAACGTTTTCGATATCGGATCGGCTGCCGATGGGCATCTTGCCGTAGTTGTGAAACGTGTACGCGGTTTCAAGCACCCGCTGCTGGAGCATGCGGGTGGGGCTGTTCTCCCCCGATTCGAACTCGTTGCGGACCACGGTCATTTCCTTGTCGAGCAGCGCCTTTTCGATCCGCATGTTCACCATGCGTTCGGCCTCCAGGCTGGTCGCCCAGCGCAGGTTTTCGTCGGACGCATTGACGGTCTCGAAGTAATTCGTGCGGTCCCAGGATGTGGTGCCGTTCCAATCCGCGCCATGGTCAGTGAGCTCTTTTTTCACGTCCTTGTCGCTGGTGGTCCTGAGAAATAGCATGTGCTCCATCAGGTGCGCCATGCCGGTTTCTCCATAGCCTTCGTGCCGGGACCCGACTAAGTAGGTCATATTCACAGTCACCTTCGGCTTGGAGGCGTCCGGGAACAACAGCACGCGCAGCCCGTTCGGGAACGTGTACTCGGTGATTCCTTCGACGGACGCCCCTTTTTGAACGCCGTTCGGCAGAGTTTGAGAGAATGCCACGCAGGCGAAAACCAGAGCGGCCATTACCGGCGTGAACAAGAAGTCACGGCGCATAAGTTTCACCTCTCGATTTATTTGTCGTCCTTCGTTACTTGTTGTCTGGCAAGGCGAACGCGTAAATGCCATTTACACCGCGCGGCGGATGCAACTCCGGCGTTTCGGCCAGGAGCACGCCATCCAAAAGTCCATTGCCGGTCATCACGGCCACGTATTGTTTACCATTGACGGCATAAGTGATAGTGCTCACCGAAATCGATCCTCCCAGGATCGATTCCCAGAGCCGTTTGCCGGTCTCGGCATCGTACGCGCGGAAGCGGCGATTCAAATCGCCCTGGAAGAGCAGGCCACCCGCAGTCACCAGGGCCGCGCCATCGGAGGGCGACCGTCCAACATTGATGCGCTGGATCTCGCCCGTCTCGAGATTGATCTTGCCGATGGCAGTCAAAGCGTTGGGATCCGATCCCGGCCGCGGCACGGGCTTGCGGCGTTCGGCTTGCTTCGGTTCCGTCGTGGCCGCGACCATGTCGAGACAATTATCGATGTAAGGCACGTACAGCGAGTGCGTATCAGGATCGTAGGCCGTCGGCCAGAAGCTTCGCGTGTTGTAAGAGCAGATGATGTGCTCCTCACCCGGCTTCTTGTTTACCAGATCGTAGTTGATGGTGACTTTTCCGGTCTTGCCGTCGATGTTGGAGATTAGAAACAGCGGGTCATCGTAGGGGAATGGCGTGGCCCACAGGAACTTTCCGGTGCCGCGGTCGATCACGAAGACTCCGCCGCCTTCGCCGACCATCACTGCTACATCGTGCTCTTCGCCGCGCGGAATATCGGGATTGAACCACTTCACGTACTTCGGATCGGGATTGAATTTCTCGCGGACCAACGTCCGCTCGTGCGTATAATCCATGTCCCAATCGTCGGCGGGCAAGTGCTGGTAATACCATTTGAGCTTGCCGGTGTCGGGATCGAGCGCCACCGTCGAGTTGCTATAGAGATCGGCCGGCGCGGTTCGCGACGTGCCATCGGGATCGCCGCCATGACGCTCCAGGCGCGTGTCGGGCATCGGATTCGCGATCCCCCAGTACAGCGTTTTGCGGACCGGATCGTAGGTGCCCGGCAATCCCCAGGTGGATGCGCGGTTGGTGTCCTTGAAATCCTTGCCCCAACTTTCCGAACCAGGCTCGCCCGGCGCCGGAACATTGTAGAACTTCCAGACATCTTTACCGGTGACGGCGTCCTGCGCTGCGATGAAGCAGGTGTCGCGCGTCTTGCCGCAGGCTCGGCCGGAAATAACTTTGCCATTCACCACGATGGGGCCCGAAGTATTCTGGGCTTCGCCCGTGCTGGTCTCCCAGCGCTGCTCACCGGTGCGGGCGTCCAGGCCGACTACAAAGCCGTCGGGCGCGGTGTAGAGAACCACGTCTTGATAAATCGCGAGCGCCTTGGTCCGCGCGGTCCCTGCGACGTTGGCGGGAACTTTGCGTTTGTACTCCCAGATGAGATCGCCGTTGGTGGCGTCGATGGCTTGCACCATGGCGCCGGGTTCCACGAGGTACATGACGCCGTTGTGCACGATCGGAATAGTTTCGGTGGTCCCCGCGCCCAGGCCGCGCGTCCACGCCATGCGGAGCTGGCTGACGTTCGAGCGATTGACTTGCTTCAACGGGCTGAATCGTTGCGCGTCGTAGGTGCGGCTGTACATCAGCCAATCGTCCGGCGAGGGATGCAAGAGCATGTCCTCGGTCACAGGAACATAGTCTTTCACCACCTGCGCTGGCGCGCCGATAGCTATTGCAACGACCGCCGGAAGCAAAAACTTTCGAATCATGCTGGAAAGCATTGTATAGCAATTAGAGTGATAGAATCACTTGGATCGGAGGTCGCGATGCGAAACTTTGGAGTGCGCTTAATCGTGGGTGCAAGTTTGCTGGCAATGGCTGCGATAGCGCAGGCGCCAACGTTTCAGCCGGTCGGGAATATGAGCCAGTTGATGATCGACATCATCTACCCGACCTCCGACGCGATCTTCTATGTCGATCGCGATCCGCCCAAGAATCAGCATGAGTGGAGCTTGCTGCGAGGGCAGGCTTTGATGCTGGCCGAGTCCGGCAACCTGATCATGATGCCAGGCCGCGCGCGCGATCAAGAGAATTGGATCAAATATTCAAAGATCATGATCGACCTCGGCACAACGGCCTTCAAGGCGGCGCAGGCCAAGGACCTGGATGCCATTCGCGCGCTCAACGACCCCCTCAATGATGTTTGTGTGAACTGCCATCTGCAGTACCGTCCGGGATACCACAAGAGGCCTGCTCCGGCCGTGAAATAGCCCGGACCGGTTATACTAGTCTGTAAATTGTAATGCGACCCGTTTCTACGCTGAGAACTGTTCTATTGACCACCGGCGTGCTAATTTGCACCACCTGTCTGCCTGCGCAAGAAGCGCAGATCAAAGACACTCAGGCCAAGGGCATGCCGCCGCGAGCCGCTCCCACCGAGTATCAGGCGCAGGCGAAGGTCGGCACCGTGTCAATCGGGGCTGAGTTCATGGGCCACGCCGTCCCCACACCGGAGCAGACCGTCGACGCGGAAGACTATATCGTGGTGGAAGCCGGCCTGTTCGGCCCGGCAGGCGCGCGGATCACGCTAGCGCGTGGCGACTTTTCGCTGCGCATCAACGGCAAGAAGGTCGCCTCGCCTAGCGAGCCCTACGAGCTGGTTTTCAAGTCCCTCAAAGATCCCCAGTGGCAGCCTGCCGAAAAGCCTGACGATACGAAGTCGAAAAACGGCATTACGACGGGCGGCAACGGAGGTGGCGGAGGCGACGCTCCTCCCCCGCCGCCTCCCAAAATGCCATTCGAACTGCGGCGTGTGATGGAACAGCACGTTCAAAAGGCCGCCATGCAAGAAGGAGAACGCGCGCTGCCGCAGGCCGGACTGCTGTTCTTCTTATTTCGCGGCAAAACCGAGGGTATCCGCTCGCTCGAGCTGATCTACAACGGCGCCGCCGGCAACGCTACGTTGACGCTCCAGCCATAGCATTTCCCGTCCGTTCGGGGCGCTTTGGATTCGCGTATAAAATACAGTGGATTCTATAAGTTACAATAGGTCCGGCAATCTCTTTTCCGCGTCCTAAACCCGCCGAAAAACAGGTATGATACGAGGTGCGGATCGCAGATAGGAGACTGCCACCATGGCTTTCCAACTAACAGTGAATGGACGGTCCAGCACCGTCGATGTACCCGCGGATATGCCCCTTTTGTGGGTCATTCGCGACGTTTTGAAGCTCAAAGGGACAAAATACGGCTGCGGCATCGGCCAATGCGGCGCATGTACCGTGCACCTCAACGGCAAAGCCGTTCGAAGCTGCCAAACGCCCGTCTCCGCGGCCGCCAAACTGCCCATCACCACGCTCGAAGGACTCTCGGTGGACGGGACCCATCCGGTGCAAGTCGCTTGGCTCGAGATCGACGTCCCGCAGTGCGGCTATTGCCAGGCCGGACAAATGATGTCGGCGGCGGCTTTGCTCGCCAGGACCCCCAAGCCGAGCGATCAAGACATCAACACGGCCATGAATGGAAACCTGTGCCGCTGCGGAACCTACACTCGTATTCGCCAGGCCATCCACAAGGCGTCCGAGATCGGGACGACCAGCAAGCTGAAGAAGCCGACGGAAGTCGCCGTGGGCCAAACTGGCGCTCAGCAATAAGGGAGGCATTATGGTTGTCAATCGACGTTCATTCTTACGCGTGACTTCGCTGGCGGGCGGCGGCGTGCTGCTCGGTCTGTACATCAAACCACCCAAGGCTTCTGCCCAATTTGGGCCGGGACCGGCGCAGGTGCCGAACAACTTCATCAAGATCGATCCGGACGGCACCGTCACCATCATGGCCAAGGACCCCGAAGTGGGCCAGGGCGTGAAGACGATGCTTCCGATGCTGATCGCCGAGGAGCTGGATGCTGACTGGAAGTTGGTGAAGATCGAGCAGACCGACTTCGACGATACAAAGTACGCCATGCAATTCGCCGGCGGCAGCTTGGCGACACCGTTCAACTGGGACCCGATGCGCCGCGTGGGCGCGGCCGGCCGCCAGTTACTGGTGAGCGCGGCGGCTAAGACCTGGGGCGTTCCCGAGGCGGAATGCTCGACGGCCGCGGGGCGCGTTCTTCATGCGGGATCGAAGCGGTCCGTTGGCTACGGCGAAATCGCGAGCAAGGCCGCGGCCATGCCGGCGCCCGACCTGAAGACCGTCAAGCTGAAAGATCCGAAGGATTACAAGATTGTCGGCCACAGCCAGCGCGGTTACGATGTTCCCAAGATCGTCACCGGCAAGCCCATATTTGCCATCGACTTTACTCTGCCGAACATGCTGTTCGCGGTGTATCAAAAATGCCCGGTGTTTGCGGGCAAGGTGGTGAGCGCGAACCTGGATGAGATCAAGGCCATGCCGGGCGTCCGCGACGCGTTTGTGGTGGAAGGCAACGTGAAGCCTGGCGTCGTCGTGGAAGGGGACGCCCTCGAGCCTGGCGTCGCCATTGTCGCCGATAGCTGGTGGCAGGCGCAAACTGCGCGCAAGAAGTTGGAAGTGAAATGGGACGAAGGGCACGGCGCAACCCAGTCCAGCGTCGGATTTGCTCAAAAGGCGCTGGAACTTTCTCAGCAACCGCCCGCAAAGACGCTTCGCAAGGATGGAGACCCGGACGGTGCGTTGCAAGGCGCGGCGAAGGTGGTGGAGGCCGCTTACACTTATCCGTTTATCGCGCACGCTCCGCTTGAGCCGCAGAATTGCACAGCGCATTGGCAGGGCGGCAAGATGGAAATTTGGTCGAACAGCCAGATACCTGGCGGCGGCCGTACATTAGTGGCGAAGACGTTGGGTATTCCCGAGAAGGATGTCACCATCCACATGCAGCGCGGCGGCGGCGGATTTGGCCGGCGTTTGACCAACGACTACATGGTGGAATCTGCGTGGATTTCCAAGGTCGTGAACGCGCCCGTCAAGGTGCTGTGGACGCGCGAAGACGACTTTCAGCACGATTACTATCGCCCCGGCGGGTTCCAGTTCCTGAAAGCCGGCGTAGATGGATCGGGCAAAATCGTCGCGTGGCGCAATCACTTCGTTAGCTGGGGCGAAGGCGACCATTCTGCGCAGTCGTCAACCATGTCGGCCACCGAGTTTCCGGCCAGGTACGTTCCGAATTATGCGCTGCACACGTCCTTGCAGCCCCTGTGGTTGAAGACTGGGGCCTTGCGCGCGCCCGGCAGCAATGCCTACGCGTTCGTGATCCAGTCGTTCATCGACGAGCTGGCGCACGCCGCCGGCAAGGACCCCGTCGAATTCCGTCTCGCATTGCTCGAGACCAAGCCGTTGCCTGCTCCCGCGCCTCCGCCGGGCGGCGGTGGTTTCGGTGGTCCTGAATTCAGCGCCGAGCGTACCCGCGGAGTGGTGCAACTGGTGGCCGAAAAGTCCGGCTGGGGCAAACGGTCGCTCGCGTCCGGACAGGGCGCTGGGCGTGGCGTTCCACTTCAGCCACATGGGCTACTTCGCCGAGGTTGCCGAAGTCAGCGTGAGCGCCGAGAAGAAGGTGAAGGTTCACAAGGTTTGGGTGGCCGCGGATATTGGTAGCCAGATCATCAACCCGGGTTTCGCGGAGAACCTATGCCATGGCGCCGTGATCGACGGCCTGAGCGAAATGATGGGCCAGCAGATCACGCTGGAAGCCGGCCGCGTGGTGCAGTCCAACTACGACAAGCATCCCATGGTGCGGATCGCGCAGGCGCCGGAGATCGAGGTGCATTGGCTCAAGACCGACAATCCTCCGACCGGATTGGGCGAGCCGGCGCTGCCTCCGATTCTGCCCGCCGTTGCGAATGCGATCTTCACCGCCAGCGGCCAACGGATTCGCGAGCTGCCGTTGTCGAAGAGCGGCTACGGCTGGGCCTAGCGCTGAATCGGGCCGCTTCTATTTCGGGGCGGCCTTTCCAGTTTCAACCAGGCTTTTCAGCCGCGTGAATTGCTCGTTGAGCACCGAATCCACGGGCGCGGCCCAGGTGTTCATGCCCCCGGCCATGTAGCCGGTCACTGTGTACTCGACGGAAAGTTTGGTGCCGTCGCCCGCCGGTGTAAGTTGGATCGTCATGCTGCCAGTCGCCGCGATGGATTGCAGCGGGCCCAGCGCTCCTCTGAGCACCAGCTTCTTGCCTGGATCCGCGTACACCACCTCCAGGTGCTTGACACTGCCGCCGCTGGGAAGTTTTTCGCAGAAGCATCCCATGGCTTTGTCGTCGATGCTGAGATTATGGGCATCACCGGAGAACGAATGCATGGAGTTCCACCAATCGCCGACGTCGTGGACCAACTGGCGGTAGACCTTCTGCGGCGGCGCTTGAATATTGAATTCCGAGCTTGACGGTAAATCCGTTGGCGGCCGAATCGGCGACAGCCGCTCGCACGGGCATCGCTGCCAGCAGCGCGGCGCCAATGACACCAAGAAACAGGCTATGTCTAAGCTTGAGCATGAGCCTATAATACGATGGCATGAGTCTTCTGACTTTCGGCCAGCCTGATGACGGGATCATTCAGCTCGCCTACGTGGTCGATGATATTCATCGCGCCATGGACCAATGGCTGGAGACACTCAAAGTGGGGCCCTGGTTTCTGTTGGAACACTTCTCGGGTATTGACGCCTCTTATCGCGGCACAGCCGTCGGAAGCCGACGTGGCGATCGCAATGAGCTTCGCCGGGCACATGATGATCGAGCTGATACAGCAGCACAACAGCGCGCCCTCGGTCTACCGCGAGGTGATCGAGAAGCGCGGCTACGGGTTCCATCATTGGGGTGTTGCAAGCAAGAACTTCGACGACGACGTGGCCCAGTATCGAAACCGTGGGGCCGAGGAGGCGTTCTCGCTGCGAGTGCCAAGTGGCGGCCGCGTGGCGTATATGGATACCACTGCCCAGTTGCCCGGCATGGTGGAACTAATCGAGCTGGGCGCCGATCTCGAGCCGATGTTTACCCGATTTTATCGAGCCTCCTTGGGCTGGGACGGCAAGGATCCAGTGAGGTCGTTCGGATAAAGGCTCCATCCCCGGTCAGGCGGCGCTGCGGCCGCGCACCAAATGCAGGATCAGCGCGATCACCGCAATGACCAGCAGAATGTGGATCAGTCCGCCGGCTATATGAAACGCAGCCCACAGAATCACCCAAGCGCCTAGCAGCAGGAAGAAGAGAATCAGGAACAAAAAATCAGTGATGACTCTCATGGCACTTCCTTAACCTACTGGCCTGCATTCGGGATGGCCGCAGCTACAGATGATATCCGCCGTATGCGCCTCCCCTTCACAATACGTGCTGCAATAGTTGCTGTCCTTCTTGGCTAGACAATGACAACTGGGATGAGCGCACTTTTTGCCTTGGTCCATAGATTCTCCTCGCACGTTAGATCCGGGAGTAACGCAATTTGTTTCGCCGATTCTCGCTTGGAATGGGCGTGTCACACTGATTGTGTGCCTCCGGCCGTCTTGTCGGTCCGTGAATTGCGGAAACACTACGGCGCAACCATCGCCGTGGACGGCGTTTCGTTCGAAGTGAATCGCAACGAAATCGTCGGGCTGCTGGGCCCGAACGGCGCCGGGAAAACCACCACCATCAATATGATTCTGGGAGTCCTGGAGCCTACCTCGGGCACTATCCTGGTGGATGGCGTCGATATCGCCGCCAAACGCTCCCAAGTGCTGTCTCGCACCAATTTCGCCGCGGTCTACGCGCCTCTGCCGGGCAACCTTACCGTGATCCAGAATCTCCGGTTCTTCGGATTGATCTATGGCGTGAAAAACCTGTCAACGCGTATCGAAGCCCTGCTCGAACAGTTCGATTTGCGTGCATTTCGCGACACGAAATGCGGCGTGCTTTCTTCCGGCGAGCAGACCCGCGTGGGCCTGGCCAAGGCGCTGCTGAATAATCCGCTCTTGCTGTTGCTGGATGAGCCGACCGCGTCGCTCGATCCTTCCGTGGCGCGCCAGATCCGCCTCCAGATCCGCGAATTTGCGGCGCAAGGCGAAGGCGGCGTCCTGTGGACATCGCACAACATGTATGAAGTCGCCGACGTCTGCGACCGCGTGTTGTTTCTCTCGCACGGCCGGATTCTGCTTGCGGGCGATCCACGAACCTTGCCCGCCGAGCACGGCAAAGACACGCTCGAAGATCTGTTCGTCACCGTCGCCCGCGAACCCCTCGCGCTGGAGCACGCCTAAAAATCATGGTCTCGCTCGGCGAACTTTCGCGATTGTGCTCCGCCAGTTTTATTTGATTCAGGGAAGTCCGGCGCGCGTGTTGCCGCTGTTTGCCTGGGTGGCGATCGACATGGTGACCTGGGGCTTCATCACCAAATACCTGAACGCCGTGAGCGGCTCTGGTTTCAACTTCGTGCCGTCGCTGCTGGGCGCGGTTCTGCTGTGGGATTTTTTCGCCCGCGTGATGCAGGGCGTCACCATGGCGTTCTTCGAAGACGTGTGGTCGCGCAATTTCCTCAACATTTTCGCGACGCCGCTCTCCATTTCCGAATACGTCGGCGGCCTGGTGCTTTCAAGTATTGCCACCAGCTCGGTCGGTTTGATTGTGATGCTGGTGCTCGCGACCGCCGTGTTCGGCTTGTCGTTCTTCGTCTACGGACTCCTGCTGATCCCGTATCTGCTGGTGTTGTTCCTGTTTGGTATCGCGCTCGGCGTGATCGGCTGCGGGATCGTGCTGCGTCTCGGTCCAGCTTCGGAGTGGCTCATCTGGCCGATTCCCGCGCTGATTTCACCGCTGGTCGGCGTCTTTTATCCGCTTTCCACCCTGCCGATCTGGATGCGATATTTGTCGCGCCTGCTCCCGCCATCCTATGTGTTCGAAAATCTGCGCGCTATGGTTTTGAGACGTCCCCACTCGCCCTACGCGCTGCTTTGGGGAGCCGCGCTCGATGTGGGATTCCTCCTGCTCGCGAGTTGGTTTTTCAGCTACATCTACCATCACGCCGTCCGCACCGGTTTGATCGCCCGATATAGCGCCGAGAGCCTGAGCTAGGCTTTAAAGTCGCCGTTTTTGGCGCTGCGGATCGCGTAGTCCGCTGCCCGATACGCCAAAGCTTGGATGGTGGCCGTGGGCTGTTGCCGCGCCGCAGTGACGAAGCTGCTGCCATCCACGATCACCAAATTCGGAACATCGTGCGCGCGGTTGTATCGATCCACAACCGACTGCTTGGGATCGTTGCCCATGCGGCAGGTGCCCATCAAATGAGTCGACGGCATGTTGTCTTCCACCGAGATCCCTGACACCCAGGTCTTCGTGGCGCCGGCCGCCTCCAGAATTTCCACTTGCTTGGTGAGGGCCCATTTGAGAGTCGTAGTGTCGTCGGGATGGAAATTGAACGTTACGCGCATCGCGGGCAAGCCCCAGGCGTCCTTCACATCCGGGTCCAGCGAAATGCTGTTTCTCAGTTGGGGCAGGGAACTAATGTGCGCCAGCATGGTCATGGTGTGCGTGAAGTACGTACTCAGCATCTTCTTGTATTCCGCGCCCCACTTCGGCGCGTCCGGCGGCATGCCCTGTAGCGCGAAATTGGCCGGGTAATAATTGAAGCGCGCATCGATACCAGCGCCGCCGTAGAACCCGCGCTTCGGGTCCGCCTTGTAGTAGTCGTGGATGACGCGCGTCACCTGAATGCCCTTGTACTCGTTCAAGGGATGTTCGAACAGTCCCATCGCGAGCCCGCCTGTATCCCACATCAGGTATTTGCCCACCAGGCCGCTCGAGTTCGCAAGACCCTCCGGGAAGCGCTTCGATTTTGAGAGCAATAGCAGACGCGCGGTTTCAGCGCCGTTGGCGCACACTACGACAGCCTTTGCCCGCTGGAAAATCTCGCGGCGATTCGCGTCGAAATAAACTGCGCCGGTCGCGCGGCCTTGCGCGTCGGTTTCGATCTTGCGCACGTAAGAATTCGGCCGAATCTCGCATTTCCCGGTCTTCTCGGCAATAGGGATCACCGAAACCAGCGTGCTCGATTTCGCGCGCACCTCGCAGCCGAAATACTCGCAGAAGCCGCAATTCACGCAGGCCGCGCGCCCTTGATAGGGTTGCGACAGAATCGCCATCGGCGCCGGATAAGGATGCAGGCCCAGCTTTTTCGTCGCGCGATCAAACAGCACGCCGGACGATTTCACCGGCATCGGAGGCAGCGGATAAGGCTTCGATCGAGGCCCTTCGAATGGATTCGCCCCGCCTATTCCGGAAATGCCGAGATCCCACTCCGCCTTCGTGTAGTAAGGCTCCAGATCGGCGTATTTGATGGGCCAATCTGCGAGCCCAGTGCCGGGCACTTCGCCGAACTGGCTGCGCTCTTCAAAATCGCTCTCGTGAAAGCGCCAGTAATTCGCGGTGAAGTGAACGCTCCCGCCGCCCACCTGCCGTCCGTACATGATGGCTTTGACTGGTTTGGCCGGCTCGGATTCGTTCTTGCGATAGGTGATTGGCTGGGCCTTCGTGTCGTTGGTCAGACCCGGCCTCGTAGGTGTACCGGATCTCATCGTGCCGGTAGTCTTTCTCGGTCAGATAGGGGCCCTGCTCCAATACCACCACGCGGAATCCGGCCGTGGATAGCTCTTTCGCCATCACGCCGCCGGCGGCGCCCGCGCCGATCACTAGAAAATCTACGGCGTCTGTAGGTTTGAACGTTGCGCCGCTCATTTGCTGTCACCATTGCCAGGCGTGTCGTAATAGCCGAACGGATGCTGGAATGCCATGCGATCTTCAAAACCGATCAGCTTCCATCCGACGCGATCGCGATTGCCGCCATAGCTCGGATTGCCGAGGAAGCCATACATGGTGTGCGTGCGCAGCAGCTCGAAGAATTCGGTGGTTTCGATGGCTTTGATCAACTGAATCTGCTGGTCGCTCGTCAGCGCGGCGATGCTGGCCGAGCTTGGGAACAGTTCGTTGCGCTTCTTCTGAACCTCGGCCATGCCCGTTCGATAGGCTTCGCGTAGATCTTTGTCGAAAGTGGACAGCGCTCGATCGATGAAATAGATGACACCGGCCTCATGCGCGCCCGGCCCGTCGCCAGAAGGAATAATCTGCGACGTAATCGCGTCGATCTCCGCGGCCATAGCCGGATCCAAGCGTTTGGAACGGTGGTGGCGTGGACGATTGCACCGCATCATGCGCATGCTGTTGCGCCGCGGCAATGTCAGCCAGCGCGGCGATGCCGACGCATTGCGACAGCCAGAGCCTCCGAGTGGATTGCATGATCTATCTTGCGCAATCCTGCGGCTGCTTTGCAAATACTGTGCGCCCGCGCGCGATACTACCCTCATGGCCATCAATGTCAATGATGTCGTCCAGCGCTACCGTCTCCAGCTTCGCCAAATCTGGAACGGGTGTTTTTATGTCGACCCTGAACTTCGGGGATGGGAGTCCGTCGGTGCGTTTCGACAGATCCAGCTACCCTTGTTTAACGCGCTGGTTGCCCATCCACTGGGCTTGGAGCCAGCGGATGAGGTGTTCGGCAAGGGGTTTCGCGTAATTCCGAATCTCTCGGACGGCTTTCCTTCTATCCAGGTCAATTCGCAAAAGCCCAGCCTTAGCGGAGGAGGGATATGGGGGATGCTATCAGGGCCGTTTAAGGCGGATGACATCGAGTTTACGCTGATCGATTTCTTCGATTGGATGCCTCTAGACTACATCGATCTGCAGTATTACAGAGTGATGATTGATCGCTTTCACGGACACGAAGAACAGGTAGGGCAGCATGCGCTGATTGAGGCTAAGTTTGCCAATGTGGTCTGGGTCGGGCTTGACTGAGGCTGCGATCGCCGCTACTTCTTTGGCGTCAGCTTCACCAACCCGCCCCCGCCCGTCAGCAGATACACCGCGCCATCCGGACCCTGCCGCACGTCGCGAATCCGCTGCTTCACATCGGCCAGCAGGCTCTCCTCCGCTACTACCCTTTCGCCGTTCAGCACCAGCCGCGCCAGATGCTGTCCAGCCAGCGCGCCGACAAACACATTACCCTTCCATTCCGGAAACAGGTCGCCCGTGTAGAACATCATGCCCGACGGCGCGATGGACGGCACCCAAAAGTAAATCGGCTCTTCCACGCCCTTCATACGATGCATGCCATTTCCCACCGGAACATTCTTGCGTCCGTCGGCGCGGCGCGCGTCGTATTGCGTGCCATAGGAAACGTCCGGCCAGCCGTAGTCGCGGCCTGCGCGGATGATGTTGATCTCGTCGCCGCCCTGCGGCCCATGATCGGTTGCCCATAGCTCGCCCGTCGCCGGATTGATCGCCGCGCCCTCCGGATCCCTCAGCCCGTGGGCGAACGTTTCCGGCAGCACCGTGGCGCGATTCAGCCACGGATTGTCCTTCGGAATGGACCCATCGCGATTAATTCGGATCACGCGCCCCGAGAAATTGCGCCGAATATCCGGGTTATCAGTGAAATCATGCTCCACGCCGTCCAAATCCGAGTCATAAAAGCGGAAACGATCGGCGCCGGTGACCAACAGCGTGCCGTCCGGCGCGAGAACGATCCTGCGTTCGCCACCGCCGTCGATTAGAATCCGGAAGTCCTCCAGCCGCTTATTGTCATCGCTTAATCGCGCCCGGGCTACGCGCTCCATCCCAAGGTTCATCGTCCGGCGCTCGGCGAACGGTTTCGTCCAGACTCTCTCGTAGAAGAATTCGTTCGGCCAAAGCGCGGGATCTTCGCCGCGCGGCGGCGCGAAATAGGTGATGTAGAGCAGCCGATTCTTGGCGAAGTCTGGATCCAGCAGCACGTCGTGCAGACCCTGTGCTGCCACAACCTTCACGCCCGGAACTCCCGCGATGGGAGCCGAAACCACGCCGTCCGGCCGGACCACACGCATGGTTCCCGCGCCTTCGGTCACCAGAAAATTGCCATCCGGCAGAAACGCCAGCGACCAGGGTGCGCTTAGCCTGGTAGTGATGGTTTGGATTTCGAAAGGCCGGGATGGTTTCGCCGGTGCGGGCGCCTCGGTCTGCTCTGGAAACGCGGGCTTCGGCTTATAGGGAACGGCCGTGCCGGTCTGCGCCCGGGCCGATGACCACGCCAGAACCGCGACTACAAAGGCAAACTGCTTCATATGGGTAGTGGCATGTTATCAGATTGCCACTCGGACTTTTTGATCACTTCCACCGTCTAAACTAGTAATGATCTTGGAGAGCCCATCGCTGAACTACGCCGTAAGTCAGCCCGTTGAGAGCCGGGCGGCCAAGACGGTTCGGGAAATCCTCGAATCGGGGCGCCCGCTGACCTATATCCGCTCGGCCGAGGAGCAGCGCGTGGTCCGGATCTTGGGCGAAGTGGCCAAGGGACCGCTTTCGTCCACTCCGCTTCCCGTCTGGACCTGGAGTCTCACCGAGGGCATGCGCCGCCAAGGCGACGAGGCCTCCTTCTCCGACACCGAATCGCCGCGAGCCGCGCTGGACTTCATCCTGGCGCACCAGGGCGCGGCCATCTTCCATCTGAAGGACTTTCACGAGCCGCTGCGCGAATCGTCCGAAGTCCGCCGCCGATTGCGCGATGTGTACGACGGCGGCGTCGACCAGCGTAAGTTCGTCGTGATTAGCGCGCCGGTTCAGTTCATTCCCGAAGAGCTGGAGCGCAGCATCATATTTCTCGAGCTGCGGCCGCCCGATTTGGTCGAGCTAGTCGATTTTCTGCGCGACGAAGCGCCCGGCACAAGCCTCGACATTCTTTACCCGGTGGGGCGCGCGCTCCAGGGGCTCACCCTCGATGAAGCTCGCTACGCATTGCGGCGCGCGTTCGCCTCCGGCCGCGGCCTGGGTCCGGAAGCTCTGCCTGCGCTGCTCGAAGAGAAACGGCTGCTGGTGAATCGCAGTGGCGTCGTCGAGTACATCGCCGATGGAACGAATCTGGGCGACGTGGGAGGCCTGGAGGGTCTGAAGACCTGGCTGCTCGAGCGCAGCAAGTTGTTCGAAATGCGCGATAGTTTGGACGCCGAGATCGTGCCCAAGGGCCTGCTCCTGATGGGTATTCCGGGCTGCGGTAAGAGCCTTTCGGTGAAGGCCATCGCCCATCAGTTCAAGCTTCCACTGTATCGCGTGGACATGATCGAGATCTTCTCGGGACGCCACGGCAAGCCCGAAGCCGCGTTCGTGGAAGCCTGCAAGATGATGGAGGACATGTCGCCCGCGGTGCTCTGGTTCGACGAAATCGAGATGGGCATCACGTCCAACGAAACCGGCGGCGAGTCGGGGCGTATTTTCGGGTTTTTCCTTACTTGGATGCAGGAGAAGACGCGTGGGCTTTTCGTCGCCGCCACCTCCAACCGGATTGATCGCTTGCCTGCGGAAATGATCCGCAAAGGCCGTTTTGACGAAGTGTTCTTTGTGGATCTGCCAACGGCGGAAGAGCAAATTGCGATCTTTAAAATCCATCTGACGCGCCGCGGCGTGGACATCAGCGGCTTCAACATCGAGCAGTTTACGGAGTTCACCGTGGGATGGACCGGAGCCGAAATCGAGCAGTGTGTCGTGTCGGCGCTCACCAAGGCGCGGCTCGCCGATCGCGAGATCACCGAGCAGGATCTCATCCTCACCGCCGTGCGCATCGTCCCGTTGTCGCGCACCATGAAGGAACAGATCAACCACATCCGTGGCTGGGCGTTCGAGCGCGCGGTCCGAGCTTCGGTGCCGGCCATTCGCAAGTAACCGGATCGTTACTTAACTGCGCGATCGAATTTTACACCGTCCCCGCCGCAATGAACGTACCCGAGCCGCAGCGCCGGTGCACGGAGTGCCCAACTCGAGTCACCCACGGGCGGATACTTCGAGACCGCGGTCAGAGCCTCCGCCAGATCGTTTGAACTCAGATCGCTCTTAGCCAACGCGCATCCGGCCCAGGCATCGGCCCGCAACTCCGCGTTCCAGCCGTTGTTCATCCACGGAGTCGCGACCATCTCGGCCAGGGCATGCCCGTACTCATGGGCGATGATCGCGATGATGGCGCCATCTCCGTACTTGTCATAGACCGCCGTGAAGAACTGTGGCGCGTACACAAATTTCGCCTGGTCGTCGGTTACCACCAGCATGGCATTTGGCGCCGTGGTGTTGCGGAAGATCGCGATCTGCGGGCACTTCGGCAAGCAAGTTGGCGACAGCGCCGCGTTCATGCGGCCGGCCAGTTGCATGGCGTCGGCGGTGGGGCGCTGATCGGCTTTGGCATCGTAGGAAGAAGCGCCCGCGCCGAGAGCGCACAGAACCTCTGCGCTCGCGCTTAGGGACACTAGAAACGCGCTGAGCAAACGCCACATGTTAGAACGTGCGGTGCGGCCGCCCAATCGATTCACGCAGCGTGTTCATGCCCGCGCCGCTCCCCACCAGCAAGCCTTCGGGAAATTTGCGATACGACAGCACCTCGCGATAAATTTGTGGTGCAGTCAGCGAATTCAGCCCCAGTCCCGCCATGTATTGCAAGCGCATATTCAGATCGTCATTGATCTGAGCGCCGGCGAGCATCGGAGCGAGGTCTGTGGCCCCGCCCGCGTAGGTCGCGAGCAAATCCACGGCGGAATGGAACCCGACTTCGGCCAGCGATGCAGACACTGCGGAGTAGGCGGGCCGGTCCAAACGCTCCTGTAGCGCGTCCACATTTATGGAGGCCGCATCCGCACTACCCAATAGCACCAAATCGTACCCGTCGCCGTTCAAGTAATTGCTCCAGACCGTCGCGTTGGGAAAGACGCTGAAGAAAGTTGCCAGCTCGGTTTTGACCGTGTCCTCGTCGCTCTCATAAATCGGCAGCCACTGCGCCGCTACTCCACCGGGATTCAAATGGCGCTTGACCAACTCATAATACTCTTTGGAGTACAACGCCGAAGTGCCCTTCACCCACGGATGGATTGGATCGGTGGTGATGACGTCGAACTTGTCCGGCGTGATCAGGATATAGTGCCGGGCATCATCATAAACCACGCGGGAGCGTGGATCGCGCACCACGTGGGAATTCTCTTTACCGAAAAACTCGTCGGACGCGGGTGGAATCAAAGGCTCCAACTCGCAGATCACGATGCTCTGAACCTCCGGGTATGGAACGAAAGATCCGGCTGTCACTCCCGCGCCGAATCCCACCACCAACACCGAACGCGGTGAGGAATTCACGAGAGCAGGCAGGTGCCCCATCATGCGCTGCAGCCGCATGTCGAGCAGCGCCGAGGAAGCCTCCGATTTACCGCTCACGTAGAACGATTTCTGGTCGCCGCGCTCGGTTATCACCACCGATGAGCTGATTCCCTCGCCCACGAATACCGGATTGGTCTGCGCGTCATTGCCAGTATCCAGGCCTCGCAAGATGGGCGCGACGCGGCGGCCATACGCGATGGCCTGCCAGGGAACCACGCCCACGGTTACACTCAGTCCCCACGCCACAGCGATTGCGCAGACTAGCGAGCCGGCAAGCGCCGCTGGTTTCCTGAAAAACACCGGCGCAACCGCAACCACCGCGGCGGCCGCCGCCAACCAGATCAATAGCTGTTGGGAGCCCTGCGTACCCATGGCCGGAATCAGCAGCAGACTAAAAGCCAACGCGCCCACGATGGACCCGGCCGTATTAGCCGCATAAACCTCACCCGTCAATCGCGCGGGATCTTCCCGGTTCGCCGCCGCGGCCGCTAGCGCCAATGGAAAGCTCGCGCCCCATAGCAGCGTTGCCGGGAAGATGGCGCGGATGCAGCGCGTCAGGTCCAGATCGAAGTTGAGCCAGGGACTGGTCGCAAGCCAAGGATCGACGGGCCACCAAGGCAGTACGTGCGCCAGCGTGAAGGCCGTCCAGGCGATCGCAAGGGCCAACAGGACCTGGCAGCCGGCCAAAGCCAGGCGTGGGTCCCGCACCCGGCGGGCCAAGAAAGAACCAGCGCCGCTGCCGGCCCACAGGCCGGTGAGAAACACGGCCAGAATCAGCGAGAAGGTGTAGACCGTCGCGCCCAGCAGCAGCGAGAGCAGCCGCGTCCAGACGACTTCGGCGCCAAGGGCGGTCAGTCCGGAAAACGCAATTGCTGCGTAAACGAAGATTACGGCAGGCGCGCGGCTCACGCGGGTGCCAGATTCCTGGGGATGCGGAACCGTCCAGCCCCCGGCTCGGTTCGCCACCGCCAGCGCGAGCAAGGCCACGCCGATGTTGATCGCCGCGGCAGTATATGTCGCGTAAGCCATGTCGTGAACGCGCAGCAGGTAGAAGCCGGCCAGGACGCAGCCAGTTACCGCGCCCGCGACATTGGCGCTGTAAAGCAGACCCATCCAGGAAACTCCCTTAGGCGTCGTTTCCACCCATCGGGCAATGGCGGGAAGCGAGGCGCCCATCAAGAAAGTAGGAGGAAGCAAGCATACCGCTGCAACCGCGCCACGCAGAACCAATCCCGCCAAGCCCGTTGGGCTTGCGCCCGCGACGTAAATGCGTGCGATCAAGGGGACGCCAAACAGCGCGATGATCCCGAACGCCGCGATCCCCAACTCCAGAAACGCATAGACGCGCATCGGATGATGCCGGGTTGAAACCAGCCTCGGCAGAGCGGCGCTACCCAAACAGAGCCCGCCCATGTAGGCGGCTAGAAGCAATCCCAGCGATACGGCCGAGGAGCCGATTACCAGTTGCAACAACTGAAACCAGACGATCTCGTAAATCAGCGCCGCGCATCCACTTCCGGCAAACAACAGGAGCCAGGGAACAAGATAGCGGAAGCTGCGCTCAGCCGGCTGGGTTTCGGCCTGGACCGGTTTGGTTTCGCCCGCCTTGGCTTCCGATCCTTCCCGCCGGATCACTGACGACCGTCTGGACATTCCATCAGTTTAGCTTGTGGCAGGCTTGGTCGGCGCCGACTGACGCTGCCGCCGAGGTTGTTAAGTAAGGCAGGATACGATGCTGGAGCTTGACACTCGTCCTTCACATGAATTATCCTTAGCCTTTGCCAAGAGACTAGGGCCCGTTCTCTAGTTGACAATCTCCGGCCTACGGCCCGCCCGCGTCTGTAGCATTCTTCGGGCCGTGCCGAATTAAACTAAGGAGATCCATGCCACATCAGCCGTACTTTGTGGTTGTACTCGCGCATTCGCTCCACGGGCGACTCCGACGCATACACGTCCCGCACAAAGTGATCTATGCTGGCTTCGTTTTCTCGATCGTATGTTGCTTCGCCATGTTGGCTTTTCTTTCCAGCTATTTACGAATGAGCTGGAAAGTGGCGCATTACAATTCGCTCCGACAGGAAGTGGATTCCCTGCGCACCAAATATCAGGAACTGCAGCGAGTCACCAATCAAAAGAACGAGCAGTTAGCGACCCTGGAGAACTTCGCCGGCGAAGTCTCGGTGGCCTACGGCTTAAAGCGTAAGCCCGGAACCTCCACCGACCTGGTTAGCAGCTCCGAGCTCGCTCCGACCTTCCGTGAGTCGCTCAACAACTACAATTTCCTGCAGAACTCCACAATCTCGGCGATGTATCACAACTACCCGAAGCAGTGGCAAACCCATATCCGGCCCAGCCTTTGGCCGGTGGAAGGGCGCCTGCTGAGCGGCTTCGGTGGCCGGACCGATCCGTTTTCGGGTGAAGGCGCCATCCACAAGGGCGTGGATCTACAGGCTCCCATGGGAACGGCAGTCCGTGTGGCTGCCGACGGCATTGTTGTGCATGCCGACTGGGAAGGCGGCTACGGCCGGCTGATCATTGTGGACCATGGCAATGGAGTTCAGACCTACTACGGCCACCTTTCGCTCTTCGATGTCGTGCCTGGCCAAGAAGTCCGGCGCGGCGACGTGATCGGACGGTCCGGCGCCAGTGGGCGGGTTACTTCTCCGCATCTGCATTATGAAGTGCGGATGGGCGGCACGCCGGTGAATCCGTACCCCTACCTTGCCAGGTCGGGCGTAGCCGATTCGGTGAGCGCGCCAAAAGATCTGCCGTTCGATTGAGCGGTCGCTAATTCACAACCGGCTTCTGCAATAGCGGATTCAGCCACGATTCTTCGCGCACGTGTCGTCCGCGACTTGATGCGCCATCCCATGGCCGTCTTCACGTACACGTCCTCGTATCCGCCGTGCCGCTCGATGCTGCCCGGTCCCTTAATACCCATTTGGAGCAGGTAGATCCTTCCGGTGGCGCCTTCGGGCGATGGCGTGATCACGTGGTTGGTCATGATGTGGCTCCAACCGGTCCAGATCATCGCGGTCTTGCATCCGCGCGATCCGCCGCCGATCAGCGTGGCCAAAGCTTCGCGCCCTTTGGCCAGTACGCGGCCGCCTTGTTTGAATCCCTCATCGGAATTCTTGTCGATGAAGACACCGTCGGGCGTAAACACATCGGCGTAGTCGTACCCGTTGTTGGAACAGGTGTCGATGCCGTACGCGTAGCGGTTGGTGAGCTGAACGATCTCCTGGTAATCGAGCGCTGTCAGCGAAGGCTCTTTGGCCGATACCACCGCCGGCTTATGCTCCATCCACATCGTCACCCAAATTCCAAGGCATGCCCCAAGGCACGCACTGAACGCGATCGCCGTCAGAAACTTCCATTTGTGCATTGGCTTCTCCTCGAATGAGTATAATTGTCGGCGTGAAACATTTGCGAAACCTCATTGTGGCCGGGGCGATTCTGTGCGCGCGTGGGAATGCGCAAGGTCTGATAACGCAGCGCAACATATCGCTCGAAATGGCCAAGACGATCGCGGAAGCGACCATTGGCGAGTGCAAGTCGAAGGGCTTCCATACCTCGGCGGTGGTGGTGGACCGTGGCGGTCAGGTATTGGTGATGCTGCGCGATGAACAAGCCACGCCGCAAACCGCCGAGATGGCGCGGCGCAAAGCGTATACGGCGGTGATGTTCCGCAGCACGACGCTCGAGTTTCAGAAGCGAACGGCGGAAGATCCAACGCTCGCGCCGCAACGCCAGGTAGCCGATATTCTGGCTCTGGGTGGCGGCGTGCCCATCCGCGTGGACAAAGAGATCGTCGGCGGAGTCGCTAGTTCGGGCTCGAGTCAGGAGCAGGATGACGCGTGCGCGAAGGCGGGCATCGCCAAGGTTGCGGACCTGTTGAAATAGTTAAACCCGCGTGTCAATCCCCGCCGGATGCGCCGCCTCAAACGCTGCGATGGCCGGCTCCTGCTTGAGGATGTAACCCAGTTCGTCGATGCCTTCGAGCAAACAGTGTTTGGCGAAATCGTCCACCGGAAACTCTACCTTCCGTCCGCTCGGAAGCGTCAAAGTCTGCGATTCGAGATCCACCTTTACCGATCCGGTGGGGTCCTTGAGTAGCTCAGCGTGCGCATCCGGCGGCACCACGATCGGCAGCAGCGAGTTCTTCAGCGAGTTTCCCTTGAAAATGTCGGCGAACGACGTGCTGATCACCGCGCGGAAACCGTACTGCGTCAGCGCCCAAGGCGCATGTTCGCGCGAACTGCCGCACCCGAAGTTATCGCCCGCGAGTAAAACCTGGCAGGCTTTCGACTCAGGTCTGTTCAACACGAAATCTGGCCTCGGTTTGCCTTCGGCGTCGTAGCGCCAATCGAAGAAAAGCTGATCGCCCAGACCGTCCTTCGAAATCGTCTTCAAGAATCTCGCCGGGATGATCTGATCGGTGTCGATGTTGTCGCGCGCGATCACCACCATGCGGCTTTCAAACGGAGTGAATTTTTCCATTACAACAGCTCCCTTACATCGCTCACCTTGCCGGAGATGGCCGAGGCCGCGGCTGTCATCGGACTCGCAAGGAATGTCCGCGCTCCCTTGCCTTGCCGTCCTTCGAAATTGCGATTGCTAGTGGAAACGCTGTACTCGCCAGGCTGGAGCATGTCGCCATTCATCGCGATGCACATGGAACAGCCGGCCTCGCGCCAGTCGGCGCCCGCGTCGCGGAAAATCTGATCCAGACCTTCGGCCTGCGCCTGCGCCTTCACCTGTTGCGACCCCGGAACCACCAGCACGCGCACGCCCGGATGCACCTTGCGGCCCTTCAAAACGCTGGCCGCCTTGCGCAGATCCGAAATTCTCGAATTGGTGCAGCTCCCGATGAACACCACGTTCACTGGATGTCCCAACAGCGGTTGCCCGGCCGGCAGATCCATATACGCGAGAGCGCTCTTCAGCGAATCGCGTTCCAGCGGATCAGTAATGTCGCTTGGATTCGGCACTACGCCGCGGATCGGAATGCCCATGCCAGGATTCGTCCCGAAGGTGATCATCGGTTCAAGGGCCGCCGCGTCGATCACGATGCTCTTGTCGTACGTTGCGCCATCGTCAGTCGGCAATTGCCGCCATCGCGCGAGCGCCTGATCCCACGCCGCGCCTTTGGGAGCGAACTCACGGCCCGCCACGTATTGATAGGTGGTGTCATCCGGCGCCACCAAGCCCGCGCGCGAGCCCGCTTCGATTGACATATTGCATACCGTCATGCGTTCTTCCACAGAGAGCGACCGGATGGCCGATCCGCAATATTCAAAAATCGAACCAGTCCCTCCGCCGATTCCGATGCGTGCGATCAGCGCCAGAATAATATCCTTGGCCGAGACGCCGGGCCTCAATGCTCCATCCACGCGCACCTGATAGGTGTGCGACCGTTTCAGCAGCAGGCACTGGCTGGCGAGGGTGTTCTCCACTTCGCTGGTGCCGATTCCGATCGCCAACGCACCCAAAGCTCCATGCGTCGCCGTGTGACTATCGCCGCAAACCACTGTCATGCCCGGTTGCGTCAAACCCAGCTCCGGCCCGATCACGTGTACGATGCCCTGCTTGGCGCTGCTCAGCGGATAGCACTGGATTCCGAAGTCCTTACAGTTTTGAATCAGCTTTTCAACCTGAGCCCTGGCGATCTGGTCCACGATCGGGAAACCATGTGGCGTCGTCGGCGTGCTGTGATCGGTGGTCGCGATGGTCAGATCAGGCCTTCTTACCTTCAGGCCTCGGGCGCGAAGGCCGTCGAATGCCTGTGGCGACGTCACTTCATGCACCAAATGCAGATCGATGTAGAGCAGCGTGGGCGCGTTCGCCCGCTCCGCGACTACGTGGTTGTCCCAGATCTTTTCGATGATCGTTCGGCTTTTCATATTGCTTCCGCTATTGCGTCTCCTACTTCTGAAGTCGTCGCCGGTTTGCCCGAGGGTTTCAAGTCCGCCGTCACGCGGCCCGAGTTGAGCACCGTCTCCACCGCGCGATTCACTGCTGCCGCCTCATCTTTCAACCCGAAACTGTATTCGAGCATCGCGGCCACCGAGCCGATCGCGCCAAACGGATTCGCCTTGTTCTGCCCGGCGATGTCGGGCGCCGAGCCGTGCACCGGCTCATACAATCCCACCCAAGCGCCGGACGGCTTCTTGTCGCCGATGGATGCCGACGGCAACATGCCAATGGAACCAGCCAGCACGGCTCCCTCATCACTGAGGATATCGCCGAACATATTCTCCGTCACCAATATGTCAAAATGACGCGGATTCAAAACCAGCTGCATCGCGCAATTGTCCACCAGCAGGTGATCCAGCGTCACATCGGGAAATTCCTGGGCCACTTCGATGATTACTTTGCGCCAGAGCTGCGAAGTCTCGATCACGTTGGACTTGTCGACGCTGGTGACCTTCTTGCGCCGGTTTTGCGCCAAATGAAACGCCATGCGCGATACACGCTCGATCTCGGGTCGCGTATACGACAGTGTATTGACTGCGCGCTCGTCTTTACCAGTCCCCGAAATCCCGCGCGGCGTCCCATAGTAAATGCCACCAGTGAGTTCGCGCACGATGATCATGTCGACGCCATCCACCAGGGCGTTCTTGAGCGGCGAGGAATCCAGCAGCGCTTTGTACGATCGCACCGGCCGCAGGTTCGCATACACCGCCAGAACCTTGCGAATTCCGAGCAGGCCTCGTTCGGGCCGTTTCTCCGGCGCGACATTGTCGAATTCCGGCAGCCCCACCGCGCCCATCAGCGTCGCATCGGCCTTCAGCGCCAGATCGATGGTCTCCTGGGGCAGGGGATTGCCGGTCTTATGAATCGCGATCCCGCCCAGCAAGCCCTCGCTTAGAACCGGCTCATGATGAAACTTGGCGGCGACCTTGTGCAATACTTTCACCGCTTCGCGCGTGACCTCGGCGCCGATCCCGTCACCGGGGAGTATCAATATGTTGAGTTGCATTTTTCTGAACCGCGCGCGTGAGCAAGCGGATTAATCGTTCGCAGCGGCGGCCTTCGCCCCAACCACTTGGTGGAGCAGCGCGAGGATTTCGTCGTTCCTCACGCCCTTCTTGCGATCCGCCAACGCGATGAAGCGATGATAGAGCACGTCCAGCTCGGCTCGTTCTAGCTGAAATCCGAGATCCTCAGCGCGTTTGTGAAGCGCATGCCGGCCGCTGTGCTTGCCCAGCACCAGCTTGCTCTCCGGCACGCCCACGCTCTTCGGATCGAAAATCTCGTACGTCGTACGGTCTTTCAGCATTCCATCCTGATGAATGCCCGCTTCGTGCGCGAACGCGTTCTCGCCCACAATTGCTTTGTTCGGCTGCGGCCCGAATGTGATGGTCCGCGACAAAAGCTGGCTTGTCGCGTAAATATGCTCCGTCACAATCTTGGTCTCAAACGGCAATTTGTCGGGGCGTGTTTTGAACGCCATCACGATCTCTTCGAGAGACGCGTTACCTGCCCGCTCACCAATGCCGTTGATGGTGCATTCGATTTGCCGCGCGCCCGCTTGCACCGCCGCAATCGAATTCGCCACCGCGAGCCCCAGATCGTCGTGGCAGTGCACGCTGACGATCGCGCTATCGCCCAACGCCCGAACCATGCGCCCGATCAACCCGCCATATTCCTCCGGCACCGAATAGCCAACCGTGTCCGGCAGGTTCACCGTCCGCGCGCCGGCCGCTACCACCGCGCGTGAAATCCGCTCCAGATAATCCCAGTCGGTTCGGGTGGCATCTTCGGCTGAAAATTCCACGTCGTCGGTATAACTCCGCGCTAGCTCCACCGCCGCAACCGCTTCATCCAGAATCTGTTCCTGCGACTTTTTCAGCTTGTACTTGAGGTGGATTTCGCTGGTCGCAAGAAACGTGTGAATCCTCGGCCGGCGCGCATGTTTCAGCGACGCGGCGGCGCGCTCAACATCCAGTCGGTTGGCGCGCGCAAGGGCCGCCACTTGAACCCAGGAGAACTCACGGCTCACCGCGTCCACTGCCTCAAAATCACCCTCGGAGGCGATCGGGAACCCGGCTTCGAGGATGTCGACGCCCAGCTCCACCAGTTTTCGCGCCAGTTGCAGCTTCTCGGGTACGGTCATGCTGCAGCCCGGCGATTGTTCACCATCGCGGAGGGTGGTGTCGAAGATATAGACTCGATTGGCCATGTGTCCTCCTGTGTTCTTGCTCAAAGCGTATTGCTCCTCAATTATGCCTTCGGGAGCCTGATTTGGCAAATTTATAATTCAATCGATCAGAATAAGTTACAATCATAGCATAAGGCTCGCTTATGGAACTGTATCCGCTCAAGGTCTTCCTGACGGTGGCCGCCGAAAAAAGCTTTTCCCGCGCTGCTGAAAAGATGCTGCGCACTCAGCCGGCCATCTCGCTCGCCGTCCAGAAGCTCGAAGGCGATTTGCAGGAAAAGCTGATCGATCGCTCCGGCAAGGAACTGCTGCTCACCGATGCAGGTCGGATCGTTTACGATTACGCGCGCCGTTTTGAAAACCTGTCGGCCGATTTGGAGAACGCCCTCGCCGAATTGCGCGACAACTCGGCCGGGCGCCTGATTGTGGGGGCGAATGAATCCACTTCGCTGTACTTGCTTGGACACATCGAACGCTATCGCCGGATGTACCCGAAGGTGAAGGTGCAAGTGCGCCGCTCGCTATCGAGCAAAATTCCGTCGCAGTTGATCGACGGCGATCTCGAGCTGGGCGTCATCAGTTACGACCCGGAAGACGAACGCTTGCATTCGATGGTGATTTATACCGATCACCTGGCGTTCGTCGTTTCGCCCCAGCACCGCTTCGCCAAGCGCGCCAAGGTGTCGATCGCCGAATTAGGAATGGAAACATTTATCGCCCACAATGTCCTGTCGCCTTATCGCGATGTGGTGCTCAAGGAGTTTCAGCGCCACAGAGTCCCGTTGAACATGGACGTGGAGATGCCGACTGTGGAAACCATTCGCCTGATGGTCCAGCGCAACGAAGGGGTGGCGTTTCTGCCGCACATGTGCGTGGAGCAGGATGTTGCGCAGGACGCGCTGCGGGAGATCAAGGTGAAGGAGCTGGCGGTCGACCGCAAAATTCGGCTGGTCAGTCCCGCTAAGCGGAGTTTGAGCCATGCCGCGAAGGCGTTTTTGGAGTTGGTGAAGGGCGGGTAAGTCCTGGAGGCAACGTCAGACCCATGGGATTAAAGAGACAGATTAACGATAGTTCGGCGAGTAAGCCGCATGACGTTGAGCCTGATACGGTGCCTCGCTTCACGGAAGTCCACGGCTCCGACGTAATGGCAAGCCTTAGGGTGCATCAAGCGAAGGGGCTACGTGTGAGTGATCGCGTTATTGCCGAGGTGCAAAAGTCGGGGCGAATGTATAGGGGCGTCTTAGGACGCGACGACTTCTTTAAATTGGTCTGGCAGTCCAGCGACGAAACTCGCGAGCTAACTCCGCTGCGTCATCCGAGAACACTCGCAGATTGTGCCTCGCGCCTTTCCCGTTTCAGCTGGAGCTTCGACAGACTTGTTGAGCAGGGGTGGCCGTGGTTTGCTGAAATCGACAAGGACTTCGACTTTTCAAAGTTCGGTCTAATCTTCCTCAACCCATTGAACGAGGTAGAGAGACAGGAGACACCTCAAGGGAATTATTACATCTACGATGGCGTCCATAGGAGCATCGTTCTGGCCAAGAGACTAATGACCACAGAGGCAACGGAGTATCGGCCAGTACAAGGAATAATGTTTGAGCGCCGGCGTGACTAGCACGTCGGCCTGGGGATCTGAGATCCCTTTCACAGGAGGTTGACATCAGGAAATGAGCCGGAGAAGTCAGTTACAGGAATTACTGCGGATGAGCGAAGCCCGGACGGGTAACAGGGTGAATTTCATCGTCGGTCTGCCGGATATGCACGACCGCATATTGGTAACGGTCCATGATTACGAGTTAAACGTTGATCTTGCAAACGGTCTAACGCCGGCCCGTTCGAGCCAGATCTTACACTGGTTTGAGCCGCTGGCCATGGCCAACAGAACCCTCTACCGCTAGCGGCTCGAATTACGCGTAACTCCGCGAATGCGGCCGGCTTCGAAATCCATGTCCTTGCTCGGAGAAGCCTGCATGGCGGCGACCAGCAACGCGCCCGTCGCGGGTTCGGATGGACCATTGTCAGGAATCTCCGATGCGCGGGCGAGAATTTCCTCCAGGGCTTCGCGCACCAGCGCGTCCGTGGAAACGCCTTTCGCATGGGCTATCGCTTCGAGTTTTGCTTCGTCCTGAGGTTGAAGTGGTAGCGTGATGGTCATGAACCTCTACTCTCACTATTATGCATGTACATTGCGGCACGCGACCGAACACCGCGCCCAGGACCGAAAGTCAGACTGATCTTGCCTGCGGCACGCGTTGTTATACTTGCCGCGTATCGTTGCTCCCCGATCGTCGCCGAGCATAACATCGAGAATGTCCTTTGAACTCCAGCCCGTACTGAATGGCGAACTCGTCGTACTCAGGCCCCTTCGACCGGAGGATTTTGATGACCTTTACGCCGTCGCTTCCGATCCGCTCATTTGGGAACAACATCCCGCCAATGATCGGTACAAGCCAGAAGTTTTCAATCAATTCTTTCGCGATGCTTTAGAATCCGGCGGAGCGCTGATCGCCCTCGATTCCAAAGATGGCAGAGTCATCGGATCCTCGCGATTCAATGGCTATGACGAACAGGCCAGCGAGATCGAAATCGGCTGGACGTTCTTGGCAAGGTCCCACTGGGGCGGCGCCTTCAACCGAGAAATGAAACAGCTCATGCTGGAGCACGCCTTCAGATTTGTGAAGACCGTCGTCTTTCTCATTGGTCCGCAGAACATGCGCTCGCAGAAAGCCATGGAAAAAATAGGCGGCGTTCGTGCTGGATCCAGGACTGACCGCGCTGGCCGAACCAGCTTTGTTTACCAAATCACTGCGTGATATCATCCCCAACTAGCGTCACAAGGAGCCTGTATGAGGACCATGTTCAGCGTTGTGATCATGATTGCTGCCGCGATGGCAGTAGGACTATTCGCCGCGTCCAACGAGCCCATTCCGTGGGCCTATGCGATTCCGTCCGCGCCGCCTGCCGGCACTCCACCAACAGCAGCGGCTCCGCCAGACACCAGCCTGAAACACCTTCCCGGCAGCACCGGAGCATTCACGCGCGCACAAATCTCGGACCGCTTTGCTCCTGCCGACTGGTATCCGAGCGATCATCCGGCCATGCCCGATGTCGTCGCGCACGGTAAGAAGCCGGACGTTTGGGCTTGCGGCTTGTGCCACTATCCCAATGGCAAAGGCCGGCAGGAAAACGCGGGTGTCGCGGGCTTGCCGGTCGCATATTTTATCCAGACGATGAACGATTTCAGGGACGGCAAACGCAAAAGCGCCGAGCCTCGAAAAAACAACTCCAAGCTCATGATGACTTTTGCCCAAGGGATGACCGACGACGAGATCAAGGCCGCCGCGGAGTATTTCGGGGCCATGAAATGGACGCCCTGGATCAAGGTTGTCGAGACCAACACGGTCCCGAAGACGCGTAACTCGAACGGCATGTTTCTGGTGGAAGGCAATGAAAAGGAGCCGCTCGGAAAGCGCATCCTCGAAACGCCCGAGAATGCCGAAGCCACTGAAGTCCTGCGGGATCCGCACTCCGGATTTTTCGCCTATGTGCCGCCTGGCAGTATCAAGCGCGGTGAAGCGCTAGTTACCAAGGGCGCCGGCAAAACAGAGCAGTGCGGTGTTTGTCATGGAGCGGATCTGAAAGGCCTCGGTCCGGTGCCGGGTATCGCCGGGCGTTCGCCGAGCTACCTGGTGCGGCAGATGTATGACATGCAGCAGGGCGCCCGGAACGGCACGTGGACTCAGCTGATGAAACCAGTGGTCGCCAATTTGAGCGAAGAAGATCTGATCGACATCGCGGCGTACACGTCATCGCGGACTCCCTAGGGACAGGGACCCCTGCATTGGCTTTGCTTAACGTTTCGTAAAGTTCGGAACCAACCCGCGCGGCCCGCGTCGGCAACCTTGTACAATAAAATCTGTTAGATTGCTTCCGGTCCCGTCGGTTCATCGTCGTCAATGACTTCTTACCTTCGATTTCTGCTTATCCCTTTACTAGCGTGCGGTTGCGCTTTCGCTCAAACCGATACTCCGACCGCTCCAGCGCCTCCTGCACCCCTTCAGCCCGGCCAAACCGTACCGCCGCCTCCCGACAAACGCATTTTCGGCGTTCTGCCTAACTACCGGACTGCCAATGCTAGTGCAGTCTACATGCCGATCACGGCTAAGCAGAAATTCACCATCGCGGCCAAGGACTCCTTCGACTATCCGTTGGTGGGGTTGGCAGCCGTTATCGCCGCCTGGGGACAGGCGGACAATTCCCATCCGGAATTCGGCCAGGGATGGGCTGGCTACGGACGGCGCGTCGGCACTGCGTATGCCGACCAAGCCATCGGAAACATGATGACGGAGGGCATCTTCCCGAGCATGCTCCGCGAAGACCCGCGCTATTTTCGCCGTGGATACGGCGGCGTCTGGTCGCGTACGTGGTACGCAGCCACGCGCGTCTTCGTCACCCGCACGGACGCGGGAGGTACGCGGTTCAACTTCTCTGAACTCCTAGGCAACGCCGCCGGCACCGCAATCTCAAACGCTTACTATCCCGACACTCGCGATGTGGCCGACAATGTGCAGAAACTGGGATCGCAGATCGGCATCGACGCCGCGTCGCAAGTGCTGAAGGAGTTCTGGCCCGATATCAAGCACAAGTTCTTTCACGGCCCGAATCCGAACTCCGAGCCACCAACACGCTGAGCCGCGACCAAACCGAGCCGCGACGGTGAGGGTGTGTTTCTAGCTCGCCTTCTTCTTGGGCGCGACGCTCTTCCCCGTTACAGCGTGAATCCGCGCCTCAATCTTGCTCGCATCCGATTTGCGCTTCAGCTTCTTCAGCAAATCGGCGTAATCGAGCGCGGTTTCGGCCAGCAAATCCAGGTTGTCGTCGCTATTGTCCAACGACGGCGGTCGTTTGCCGCTGAGGATACCGCGCTTATCCAAAATCGTCAGCGACAGCCGGTACAGCGGCTCGGCGTCCGTGAGATTTTGCTTACTCACATAAATCGCGGCGAGCGTGTTTAAGCTCGCTACCACGTCGCTCTCGCGCGACGTCAATACCTGCTGCACCAGCGGCTCGGCGTCCGCCGGACGATTCAGAGCCTGGTAGAGCTCGCCCACCTTCTCGTATTTGTCCGCCAGTTCCGCGCTGCCTGGCTTCAGCTCTTTCATCCAGATGAAGAGCGCCCGCTCGCTGGCCTTTTCCGCCTCCGGGAACCGCTTCTGCTCGGTGTAAATCGCGGCCAGCTTGTCCAGATTTCTCGCGACATCCACGTGGTTCGGACCGAGGTTCCCTTCACGAATGAACAACGTTTGTTTAAGCAGGGGCTCGGCGTCATGCTTCTGATCGAGCTGGTTCTGCTGGAGACTCAGCGAGGCCAACGCATCCAGCGCCGGCAACAGCTCGGGACTGTTCGGCGAAACGGTCTTGAGCTGGATCTTCAGCACCCGCCGATATAATTCCTCGGCGCCGGCCAGGTTCTGCTTCGCCACGTTCACGTGCGCCAGTTGACTCAGGTCCGGCACCAGATCGAGACCATCCGGGCCCGACGCCTTCTCCCGAATCGCGACGGCTCGCGCTAGAAACTTCTCGGCATCCGGATACTTCCCCCCGGATTCGAACACGCGCGCCGTTTGCTCCAATGACGGGACCAGCCTCGGATCGCTATCTCCGTACTCGCGCTCCATAATGCGCAGCTCGCGCGCGATCAACTCGCCCGCCCGATCGTATTTCATTTGCGCGAAATTAACTCGCGCCAAATCATCGATGGCTGGAATAATCGCCGGATTCGCACGCCCCAGCATGTCCTCATCCAGCTCAAGCGTCTTTTGGTACACCCGCTCGGCATCCGCGTACCGGCCTTCGGCCGAGTAGTAATCCGCCAGATTCTCGTGAGCTTTTGCGACCCGCGGGTCCGTGGCTTTCCACTGCGCGGCATCACTCAACGCCGCCAACAGCGTCTTCTCTTCCGTTGGCTGGGCCAGTGCCTCGCTCGGGACACCAAATCCAACGCAGGCAAATCCCAGAACGAAATGAGCGATCGTTACCCGCGGAGGAAGCTTCACCTTGCCACTTCAATCGACGGAATGCCTACCACCGTGTAGTCCAGGTCAATGCTCTAAGGCCCAAATGAAACTACCCCGGTTTTAGTTGGATATCCTTTCTCCTTGTGGTCCACTACCATACCGGGTGACTTCCGCACTTTTCTCCGGGTGGTGCCTTCTGGTCGCCCAGTGCGACGCCTGGGTGGCCGGCTGTCTGTTCCCCCTGGCGGTGGTCATCCTGATCAGCGGCGTGGACGATCTGGCGCTCGATTGCGTGTGTGGCTGGGCTTGGCTAAAAGCCAGTATTTCCAAGCCATTAGCAACAGAACCGAAAGGATCGCCACAGGTCGAAAAGCGCATCGCCATCTTCGTGCCCCTTTGGCATGAACACGCCGTCATCGCCGGGATGGTGGAGCACAATGTCTCCGTCATTAACTACTCCAACTATCACTTCTTCATCGGCGCTTACCCGAACGACGACCCCACGCTCGACGCCATCCGCGAGCTCGAAAGTCGATTCAAGCATGTCCACCTGGCTGTCTGCCCGCACAACGGACCCACGTCCAAAGCCGACTGCCTCAACTGGATTTATCAGCGCATGTTGCTCTTTGAAGAGCATCACGAAGCCCCTTTCGATATCGTCATCACCCACGACGCCGAAGATCTCATTCATCCCGCAGCCTTCGGCCATATCAGTGCCTATGCGGACGAGTTCGATATGGTGCAGATCCCGGTGCTGCCGCTTCCCACCTCATTGCGCGACCTGGTTCACGGCATTTATTGCGATGAGTTCGCCGAGTGGCAACTCAAGGACATGCCTGCGCGCCAGCTCATGAACAGCTTCATCCCCTCCAATGGCGTCGGCACTGGATACACGCGGCGCGCGCTCGAAATGCTAGCCAAGGCCGAACACAACCTGATCTTTGAACCGGCTTGCCTCACCGAGGACTATGAGAACGGATTGCGGCTTTACAAGCTCGCGTGCAAGCAAATGTTCGTGCCGCTCACGAAGCACGGGGTGAATGCGCTTGGAGCTGCCAAACATGCAGCCAGCCTGGTGGCCACGCGCGAATTTTTCCCCCGCACCATGCGATCCGCCATCCGCCAACGCTCCCGCTGGATCCTGGGTATCGGACTGCAATCCTGGGAGCGCCACGGCTGGCGTGGCAGCCTGCCGGAGGTCTATTGGTTTTGGCGCGATCGCAAGGGTCTGTTTGGACACCCGCTTAGCTTGCTAAGCAATTTCGTCTTTCTCTACGGCGCACTTACGTGGCTGGCAGCCCAGAGCACAGGCGCTCCTTGGGGAATCGCGAAATACTCACTGCATCCTGCATTGTTGTTGGCGACGCTGGCCTTTCAAATCGTCCAAACCGCTGTCCGCATGAGCTGCACGGCGCGGCTCTACGGGCCCAGGTTCGCTCTGGCTGTCCCGCTACGCTCGGTCTACGGCAATTGGATTAATACGATTGCCACCTGGAGAGCCGTGCGCTCCTACCTCCGCGCCCGCATCCGCCATGAACCGCTGGTCTGGGTGAAGACCGAGCATGCTTACCCGTCGCGCAGCGCGTTGATCCAACACAAGCGCAAGCTCGGTGAGATTCTAATCGGGTCGTCCTACGCGGAGGAGTCCGAGGTGCTCCGCGCGCTCGAAACGCAACCGCGGGGAATGCGCCTCGGGGAGCATCTGGTCCTGCTCGGCATAATCACCGAAGACGAGCTATACGAGGCGCTCAGCCTGCAACAAAGCCTGCCCGCCGGACGCCTGGAACCCTGGGTGATCAGCACCAACATCGCCCGCGCGCTGCCTCGCCGGGTGGTGCACCAGTGGCGGGTGCTCCCCTTTCGGATCGCCTCCGGCAGTATGTTTCTCGCCAGCCCCGAAATCCCAACCGACGCGTTGACCCGCGCGCTCCGGGGATTCACCCGCCTGTCGCTGCGATTCCATTTGGTGACGCCGCAAAATTTCGAGGAGCTCGCCGAAAGCCTGCTCTAGACTTGTCTAGTAGACGCTTCTCACGCGCAGATTGCGCAATTGTTCCAAATCCCCGGCTAGCGCTTTGCGATCCTGCGCCGAGACGTTGTTGATGTTCAGCACGAATTGCACGTCGTCAATGGCATCGTCAAACGAACCGTCTTGCCAGGTTCGCTCGAGCAGGTCCATGTGTCCGCGGGCCACATCAAAGCGATACCCGTCGCCGGGATAAGGCGCTACGCGCTTTTGAGCTTGGTCGAGATCGGACCAAGTCTTGTAGTACAAGTTCAACCCGCTTTGATAGGCGTCAGTAACATTGGGGTAGTCCCGTTGCGTGAATCGCGATTGCGCGTCGGCGGAAATTCCCGCCAGCAGTAACGTTGCAATGGCGATGCTTAGTGTCAGGAAGCGTTTCATTTCTACCTCCTACACTCTTGGATGCTCCATAGCGCGATCAGAATCGAACCTGTAACGGTGATCGCCGCTAGAATCGAGCGCTAGAATCTAGACAGATGCCGACAGTCGTCACGAACCGGCCCTACCGCCCAGTCCCCGTGGACCCGCCGCGGAAACTTTGGACTCGCGCTGAATGCGCCGCTCTCGAAGTCTACGGACTGTGGGATCAACAGCGCCTGGAATTGGTCCAAGGTGGGGCGATCTTCGTCTGGTGGTCGAGATCTCAGACTCTACGCTCGGCTTTGACCTGACCACGAAGGCCGACTCTACGCTCGAGCTGGAATCGTCGAATATTGGCTGGTCGATTTCGCGGCGCGCCGCCTGGTCGTGCATGTACCGTTCAGTCACAGCCTATGGCGAAGAGGAAACGGAGAGTCCGCGGGCATCTCTAGGCAGCGAGTTGCGAGTCGCGGACGCCTTCGGCGGCTAATCGCCCACGTTCTTCCCGAACGCGTGTGCGAGAATACAACCTACCTTCGGGAGGTCGCGCAACGAAGTACCGTCATAGGACGTTAGGTTTTCTGTCTCTGTTGATGGTCATCACATACCTCGACCGGGTCTGCATTTCCGTGGCCGGACCCCGGATGCAGGCCGACCTGCACATCAGCCCGGTGGCCTGGGGTTGGGTGACGGGAGTGTTCGCATTCTCCTATGCCGCATTTGAGATCCCCAGCGGCGTTCTAGGGGATCGCATCGGACCGCGTCGCGTGCTCACTCGTATCGTCCTGTGGTGGTCGGTGTTCACGTCGCTCACCGGAGCCGTGTCCAGGTATTACCTGTTGCTCGCGACTCGTCTCTTTTTTGGAATGGGCGAGGCGGGGGCATTACCGAATGGCGCGGTTGCGGTGGAGCGCTGGTTTCCCGCCTATGAGCGTGCCCGGGGATTAGGAATCATGTTGATGTCGACTCAGCTCGGCGGGGCCATTGCTCCGTTGTTGGTGGTGCCGATCCAGATACGCTACGGATGGAGAGCGTCGTTCTTCGCATTTGGAATTTTGGGCGTGATCTGGAGCATTCTCTGGTATTGGTGGTTTCGTGATTCGCCCGCCGAGAAAGCTGGCGTAAGTCCGGCCGAACTGGCCGAAACCCGCGACCTGGTGCCCAAGTCGGCGCACGGACTGCCTTGGGGCACGGCATTGCGCTCGGGCAACCTTTGGGCGCTCATGGCAACTGCGGCTTGTTACCTCTATACGATGTACTTTTTCCAGTCCTGGTTCCAAACCTTCCTGGTAAAGGGGCGCGGCTTCAGCGAAACAGATCTGCTGCTGTCCACTCTTCCCTATCTTGTCGGCGCGGCCGCGAACGCGTCCGGAGGAGCGGTCAGTAATTCGCTGGTGCGAAGGTTCGGTCTCAAATGGGGGCGGCGCTCGGTTGGTTTGGTGGGTTTGGGAAGCGCGGCTTTGTTTACGGTGGCGATCCTGTTTACCCAGGAAAAGCTTTTGACGCTGATCTTTCTTTCGCTCCTCTACGGCGGAATCACATTTCAGCAGCCGATTGTCTTCGCCGTGGGTTTGGACATCGGCGGGAAGTATGCGGGCGCGGTAACGGGCTCCATGAACACGGCCGCGCAGCTTGGCTCGCTCGTTTCGTCCGTGATGTTCGGTTACCTGGTAAACCGCTATGGCAGCTACAACCTCCCATTTATTCCGATGGCGGCACTGCTCCTGGTCGGCGCGCTGCTCTGGTTTAAGATCGACCCCACGCGGGAGCTAATTACGGAAGCGCAGGCTGATAGCGGCGCTGCACGAGTCTCTCTCAGCCTGCGGTAACATGCGTTAGTGCAAACCACCGTAAAAGCGCCGCCAGAAATGACCGTCAAGGCGGTGGCGCTCGGCATCTTCCTGGCCTTCGTTTTCGGATCGGCCAACGCCTATCTGGGAATGAAAGCCGGCCAAACCGTCGCCGCCACCATACCTGCTGCTGTCATCGCGATGGCGCTGTTCCGCATCCCGTGGTTTCGTGGCGGCATCCTCGAGCAGAACATCACGCGCACCGCGGCATCGGTCGGAGAAGCGCTGGTGGCCGGCGCCATCTTTACCATCCCCGCGTTCATGATGGTCGAAATCGGCGGCCAGCGCCTATGGAGCGATCTGCGCTCGCACTATTGGGAAGCCACTTTGGTCCTGCTGGTTGGCGGCTTGATCGGAGTGTTTTTCATCATTCTGCTGCGCCGCCCGTTATGCGTGGACGCGCCCTTGCCGTGGCCTGAAAGCGTGGCAAGCTACGAAATTGTCAAAGCCGGTGAAGCTTCGGCCAGCAAAGCGCCGCGCTATGTTTTCGGCGCGCTGGGATTCGGCGGACTCATCGAGGTCCTCACCGACGACAAAGGCGCGGAGATCTTCCGCGAATATATCGATGGCTTTCTCAAATTTCCGCGCTCCGTCATTCAGCACTTCGACATCGAAAAGAAGCCCATCGGCGATGTCACGCATTTCGGTGGCATTCCATGGTCGACGCCCAGTCTTTCGCCCGCGCTCATCGGCATCGGTTACATCATCGGACCCGAGCTTTCCTCCATCAACGTCGCGGGCGGCATCATCGCCTGGTGGATCCTGATCCCGCTGCTGTTGTTCTTCGATCCCGATCTGCCGCGCCGGATCGGCACCAATGATCCCGCGGTCGCCGCCAATACGGTTTGGTTCAACGTCGTGCGGCCAATCGCCGTCGGCACTATGCTGGTCGGTGCCGCCAGCACCATGTTCTCCATGCGCGAGTCGTTGTGGACTTCGCTGCGCGGGATCTTCAGCGCTTCCGCCGCCGCTGCCCACGAAGCCAAGACGCTCGATCGCACGGAGCGCGATATCCCGCCCCGCTGGGTCGTACTTTGCACCGCTGTGCTTCTGATTCCGATCACCGCGATTTACTACTATTTCACCCACGGCATCGTGTCCGCCATTGTTGCCGCGCTGATCATGACCGTCACCGGATTCCTGCTTTCGGCCATCGGCGGCTACTTGGTCGGCCTGGTCGGCAGCTCCAATCAGCCGCTGTCGGGATTGACGCTGGCGGCGTTGATTATCGCAGCGCTCGTGATGTTGACCATCGGCGTCACGGGACTCTCGGGAGTCGCAGCGGTGCTCGGCGTCGCGGCCGTGGTCTGCGTCGCCTGCTCGGTGTCGGGATCACTGATTCAAGACTTGAAGGCCGGGCATCTGCTCGGCGGCACGCCCTGGAAAATGGAAGTTGTCGAAATCATTTCCGTGATCCTTCTGGCATTCTTTTTAATGGGGCCAATTATCGCGCTACATCAAGCAAATCTCGATACGGGCGGCATCGGCGGCCGTGCGCTGCCCGCGCCCCAGGCGGGCTTGATGGCCCAATTGGCAAAAGGAATCGTCGGCGGGCAGATGGCCTGGGGGCTGCTCGGGATCGGAGCTGCCTTTGGAGTCGCTCTGCTGTTGTGCGGCGCTCGTTCGCCGATGCTGATCGCCGTCGGAATGTATCTGCCGTTCAGCACGACCGCGGCCATTTTCGTCGGCGGCGTAATCAAGTGGATTCTCAATCGAATCACATCCCGGCGCAGCCCCGAAGAGAAACTGATCATCGAAGAGAAGGGCACGCTTCTGGCGTCTGGCTTGATCGCGGGCGAAGCCATCGTCGGCATCCTGCTGGCCGTAGTGTTTCTGATCGGAGTGCCATCCATCGCAACGTTCAGCTTTGTCTCCGCCTGGGGAGGCTGGCTTTCGTTGATCGGATTCGCCGCGATCGCCTATGTCTTGATCCGCATTCCGGCGGCCGTGGAAGTAATTACTCTTCATCGACGACCACCGCGTAAACTTCACCCGGACCATGCACGCCGCGCACTAAAATCTGTTCGATGTCGGCGGTCCGGCTCGGACCGGTAATCAAAACCATGGAGCTGGTTTGATCGGCAGGGCGGGGAAGAATGCTGAGCAGTTCATCGAGGTTCGCGAGAATGCACGAGCGCGGAAAGATCGCGATGTGGGCCGGCGGCAAAAGCGAAACCAGCCGGGCTTCATTGTGGCTGGAAAGCATCACGAAGGTGCCGGTTGCGGCGAGGGCGTAATCGACGCTGGTGATTCCGATGTCGGCTGCGGCGCAGGCTGCCTTCAGCTCGTCGCGATCGGTGAAGGCAGAGTGAACCTGTGGAAGTCCAGTGATGCCGCATTTGCGCAGGAAGGGCGAGTTCGATGCAACGGCGCTCTTTTGGGCCAGCAACTCCGCGATAGCCGGAATCACGGCGGCGGCATCACGAACCCGAAGAAACTTTCCGCCCAAGTTTTCGAGCTTTTGGCCGAAGAGATCACAATAGAGATTGCGGTCCGTCATAGGGACTCGCAGTGCGGGGGCCGGCAGAGGGGCTGCCTCGAATTGAGGAGGCTCGCCCACGGCCCTCTTTAGCGATCGCCGGATGTTACCCAGTATCTGTTCGCGCGCCGTCATTGCGAGCCTTTTGAACGTGGTCTTCTCGCCCACCACTGATGAAAGCTCTGGTTTGCAGGCTCGGGCAACGTGCGCTGGCTGGCCCATTTCTTCAGCGGACCGACACGCGGAACGATCGGAAAGAATACCGATCCCAGGCTCGCCAGCAGCAGATAGATCCTAGGATGAGTCGCAACCCAAGCAAAGAGCTGAAATGCAAATCGCTCCAGATCCCCTGCATCACCTTTACGTCTGGCTTCCGTTACTTCCTCGCGAAGCTTGATCAATAGCTTCGGAATCTCAATCTTGACCGGACAGACCTCGGCGCACGCGCCGCACAGGCTGGAGGCGAATGGCAGCCACGTATCCTCAGTGACGCCGTGAAATTGCGGTGTGATGATGGCGCCGATTGGCCCTGAATAAACCCACGGATAATTGTGCCCACCGATCTTGCGGTACACGGGGCAGTGGTTCAGGCATGCGCCGCAGCGGATGCAGTACAGCGACTGGCGTTTTTCCGGATCTTCGAGCAACTTGGTGCGGCCATTGTCGAGCAGGATCAGGTAAAACTCTTCGGGACCATCGATTTCGGTGGCGCGCCGCGGACCCGAAAGAAACGACGTGTAAACAGTCAGCGGCTGGCCGGTGGCGCTGCGGCCCAGCAGGTTTAGGAAGACCGCGAGATCCTGCGCGCGCGGAATCACCTTCTCGATCCCGGCGATAGCGATGTGAATCTTTGGGGCGGACGTGCTGAGTCGCGCGTTGCCTTCGTTTTCCACCACCACGATGGCGCCCGAATCGGCGATCAGGAAATTGGCGCCGCTAACGCCGATTTCAGCCTGCAGAAACTTCTGGCGCAAAACGCCGCGCGCGAATTTAGTTTGCTTCTCGATGACCACTTCGTTCTCGGCGCCCAGTTCCTTGGTGAAGACGTCCGCGACGTCATAGCGCGTCAGATGCAGCGCCGGCGCGACGATGTGATACGGCCGCTGATGGGCCAGCTGAAGGATGTACTCGCCGAGATCTGTTTCAACAGCTTCCAGGTGATGCTTTTCCAGGCGCTCGTTGAAATGAATCTCTTCGCTGGTCATTGATTTCGATTTCACCAGCATATGCACGCCGCGCTGCTTCGCCAGATCCAGGACAAAGTCGGCGGCTTCCTGGCCGGTGCGGCAGAACACGACATTGCCGCCGTGCGCGATCACGTTCGATTCGAGCTGCTCCAGATAGTAATCGAGGTTCTCGATGGTGTGCTTCTTGATCGCGTTGGCTTCGTTGCGAAGATCCTGGTAATGCGGCAAGACTTCTTCGTTCACAACGCCGGCGCGATGATCGATCAGTCTCCGGGTAGCTGTATAGATGGCAAGCTGCAGCCGAGGATCGTCGAGAGACTGCTGTATATCGGTTTCCGGGGCTTTCATTGGTTCGGAGCCTTCATCGGGATGCCAACACCTCAGCAAGGTGTAGCGTACGGATTGGAAGCCCCGCGCGATCGATGACGCCTTGCAGTTGCATCAGGCAACTGGAGTCGATAGAAACGATGGTGGAGGCTCCGGTCTTTTGGATGGAATCGATTTTGGTGCGCGCCATGGCGCCCGAGACTTCCGGGAATTTGACGGAGAACGTGCCGCCGAAGCCGCAGCATTCTTCAGCGACATCCATCTCAGCGAGCGTAAGGCCGTGGACCTTCGCAAGGAGCTTTCGCGGGCCGGCTTTGATGTCCAGCTCACGGAGAGCATGGCAACTGTCGTGATAGGTGACGACGCCGTCGAACCGCGCGCCGACATCTTCGACGCCGGCGACTTCCAGGAGAAATCGCGAAAACTCCCACACTCGCGGCTCCAAACGATGGACCTCGGCGAGGGCCTTGGGATCATGCTCAAAAATGTCCGCAAAGTGATGCGAGATCATCGACGCGCAGGAGCCCGACGGTACGATGATGTATTCAGAATCGCGGAAAACGTCGAGGAAATGCCGGGCGATGGTGCGAGCTTGGTCAGGATAACCCGAGTTGAAGGCGGGCTGGCCGCAGCAAGTTTGAGCTTCGGGAAAATCGACCTCATAGCCCAGACGTTCGAGCACTTCTGTGATGGCGATGCCGACTTGCGGAAAGACCTGATCGACGATGCAGGTGACAAACAGGGAGACACGGGTGCTCACTCGGGGAGTTTAACATGGTGATGTGGATCTAATCACGGTCGGCGACGTCCAACCTTGCGAGGAGAACTATCTCGCGCTCGAGCGAGGTGACATTTTGTATTTTCCCCGCACGCCGTTTGTGTTTCCCGAAGATCAGCGCGAACTATTGCGGAGCACAGGACTTTCAAGCAGCAGCCATCACAAGAACGTCGCATACCGGCCGGCCGAAGACAAAGTTACGGGATTCGATCCGGCGGCCGTTTCCGATCCCGAGAAGCTGCGCGAGGTGATGCGGACCTATTCCGAGCGAGCGCTGGCGTTCCTGTGGAAGCTGCTGCCGCGCTACATGGAGAAGGCGCGCATCGATTTTGCCAGCTTTCGCCCGCAGGAAGAGGAGGGTCGCGACCTGCCGACCAAGAAGCGCAACGATCTGCTGCACATAGATGCTTTTCCGACGCGCCCGACCGGCGGCGATATGATCCTGCGGTTCTTCACCAATATTCATCCGTCGAAGCCGCGGGTGTGGATGACATCGGATCCGATGGGGGCGCTTGCGCCGCGCTACGCGAGTGATGCGGGGCTTTCAGAAGTCGCGACCAATCCCAAAGGATCGATAAAAAGCCGCATCTTGGGAACGTTTGGCGGCGTCGAAGCGAAGAGGTCGCCATACGATCGGTTCATGCTGGGATTCCACGATTATTTGAAGTTCAACGGCGAGTACCAGGAAAGCTGCGCGAAGTATCGTTTTGAATTTCCTCCGGACTCCACCTGGATGGTGTTCACCGATGTGGTGCCGCACGCGGTTTTGTCCGGGCGGTATGCGCTGGAGCAGACGGTAATCGTGCGACGGGATACCTTGGCGCAGCGGGAAAACGCCCCGGTCGAAATTTTGCAGCGATTGTGCGGCCGCCCCCTGGCATAGGTCTCGCGCCGACAGAATTGGATCGGAGGTACAAATCATGAGCAAACAAGGTAACGCGGACGGTTTTCTGCCCACTGAAATCGAGGGATTCGATTCCCTGGCGAAGCTTGCCCTTGATATGCACTGGTCGTGGAATCACGCTACCGACGAAGTGTGGGGGAAACTTGACCGCAAACTTTGGGACATCACCCACAACCCCTGGGTGGTGCTGCAGACAGTTTCGCGGGACAAGATCGAACAGGCATTAGGCGATCCAACCTTCCGCGCGAAAGTTGACTTACTGCTCGAAGCCAGCCGGCAAGCGGCGAATGCGCCCGCCTGGTTTCAAAAGAATCATCCGAATGCTCCGCTGACGTGCGCCGCGTATTTCAGCATGGAATTCATGCTGAGCGAAGCTCTGCCCATCTATTCCGGGGGTCTTGGCAATGTGGCCGGCGATCAAATGAAAGCAGCCAGCAATCTGGGTGTGCCGGTGGTCGGCGTGGGATTGCTCTACCAGCAGGGCTATTTTCGCCAGGAGATCGATAAGAACGGGGAACAACAAGCCCTCTACCCGTACAATGATCCTGGGCAGTTGCCGATCACGCCGTTGCGTGAGCCCAACGGGGAGTGGTTACGGTTGGAGATCGCGTTACCCGGCTACTCCCTCTGGCTGCGCGCCTGGCAGGCCCAGGTCGGCAGAGTGAAGCTCTACCTGCTGGATACCAATGATGCAGCGAACTTTCCGGCTCATCGAGGGATAACCAGCGAACTCTACGGCGGCGGGCCGGAGCTGCGCCTGAAGCAGGAACTGGTGCTCGGAATCGGTGGTTGGCGGCTGCTCCGCGCGCTTGGAATCCAACCGGAGGTCTGTCACCTGAACGAGGGGCATGCGGCCTTCGCCGTCTTGGAGCGCGCCCGAAGTTTCATGGAGGAGACCGGCCAGTCTTTCGAGGCTGCGCTTGCCGCGACCAGAGTCGGCAATCTCTTCACCACCCACACTGCGGTAGCCGCGGGCTTCGACCGTTTCGCGCCGGCGCTCATCGAGCAATATCTGACCCATTACGCCGGACAACTGCACATCACACTCCAGGAGTTGATGGCTCTTGGCCGCCAAAATTCGGACGACTCGTCGGAGCCTTTCAACATGGCATATCTGGCAATTCGCGGGAGCGGCCGAATCAATGGCGTGAGCCGCTTGCATGGCAAGGTAAGCCGGCACATCTTTTTGCCTCTTTTCCCGCACTGGCCAGAAGACGAAGTCCCGGTGGGACACGTGACCAACGGAGTCCATATGAGCACCTGGGACTCCGCCGAGGCCGACAGTCTCTGGACGGAAACCTGTGGTAAGGACCGCTGGATGGGAACGACAGAAGGCATTGAAGAGAAAATTCGCGGTGTCCCCGACACAACTCTTTGGCAATTTCGGAACGCTTCCGGCAAGTCTCTGGTGGAATACGCTCGGGAACGATTGTCCAGGCAACTGGCCTCCATCGGCGCGTCGCCCGAAGCGGTCGAGAGTGCGAAGCATCTGTTCGATCCCAACATCCTGACGCTCGGTTTTGCGCGGCGCTTCGCCACCTATAAGAGACCGAACCTGCTGCTGCACGATCCTGCTCGTCTTCTTCGGCTGTTGACCAATCCTCAGCGTCCTGTGCAACTCATCATCGCCGGCAAGGCGCATCCGGCGGATCAGGCGGGGCAAGCCCTGATCAAGGAATGGATGCACTTTATCCGGCAGCCGGAGGCGCGTCCGCATGCGATGTTTCTCGCTGACTATGACATGCTTCTGACCGAGCAACTGGTGCAGGGCGTGGATGTCTGGATCAACACGCCGCGACGGCCCTGGGAAGCGTGCGGTACCAGCGGCATGAAGGTGCTGGTCAATGGTGGGATCAATCTGTCCGAGTTGGATGGGTGGTGGGCGGAAGCGTATACGCCTGAAGTCGGATGGGCGTTGGGAGATGGTCGCGAGCACGGCGACGATCCTGCGTGGGACGCAGTCGAGGCCGGTGTGCTCTACGACTTGCTGGAGCGCGAAGTGATCCCGCAGTTTTATGCCCGAGACGAGCGAGGCATTCCGGTGGCATGGATCAAGCGAATGCGGGAAAGCATGGCGCGCTTGACTCCGGCCTTTTCGGCCAGCCGCGCAGTGAGCGAATATGCGGATGAACACTATCTCCCGGCGGCAGCCGCCTACCGTGAGCGCGCGGCGAACAAAGGGGCGTTGGGCAAGCAAGTGCTCGATTGGCAGGAGGCGGTGGATCGTGCATGGGGCTCGTTGCGCTTCGGAAACGTCCGGGTTGACACCAATGCGGACCGCTACGTCTTCGAAGTCGAAGTCTTTCTCAACGATCTCGACCCGAATGCAGTGCGCGTGGAGCTTTATGCGGACGGACTCAACGGCGGTGATCCGGAACGAGTGGAAATGCGGCCAGATCCATCGCGTGGCGGCGTTTATCGCGCAACGGTACCCGCGGCTCGTCCTCGGACAGATTACACGGCGCGAGTGATACCTCAGCGCTCAGGGGTAGGGGTTCCATTGGAATCGTCCCGAATCCTATGGCAGCGATGATGGTGGCACGGATGATCGGCTGATCTACTTCGGCGCGTAGGCGCGGATGGTCCAGGCCCCGGCATAGGTCCCCATCCTCCAGCTGCCGCTCACGGCTTTAGCGATGGCCGCTTCAATCAGATCGGATAAGTGCGACGTGACCGGAAGCTCCACTTGAGCTCGCCAGGTACCGTCGTAAATCTGGCCGGAAGGACGGCGAGCCTGCCAGGTTCCTTTCCAAACTTTGCCCTCTTTGCCGGCGGCCCACGTGCCTGTAGCTAATTCCGTGCCGTTCTGATCTCGGAGTGACCAGCTTCCACCGACCGTATCCGGGGCTTGGCCAGGAGCCGCGCTCCAGGTTCCGGCGAACATCGAGCCTCCGCTTCGCACGGACGCTGCCCAAGTACCTTGCCAGTTCGGTTGGTCCGCGGCCGCCAGCAGAAAGCTCGATAGCAAAATCACGGCCCGGACGGCCTGCCGGGCCGTGAGCCTTAGCGCCAATGGCCTTCCACCAGCACCCATCCACCATGCCGGTGGGCCCAGCGATGCGCAACCCAGTGTGCATGTTCACGCGGGGGCAATTCCCATCTGCCGGGAGCCCAAACATACGCAGCTCCGTCCCAGCGGTGATAGCCGGAGATCCAGACATAGCCGTGTCCTGGTGCCACGGCCCGCTTCTCAACCAGGGGATGTGGCGGCGCCACTCGAACCACAACCTCTTCGCCGAACGCGCCGAAGGTCAAGAAACTTGCGAATACAACTCCGATCAACCGTTTCCTTAGCATCGAAAATCGCTTTTCCTTTCGTGCGAACCCTCAACTGGGCCGCTGGGTTACAGATCGTTCGGAAAGCAAGAAAACTTCAATTTTGATTAGGTTCGACGGGGTCTGGAGACTCGGCTGCTTCGGCTTGGGCAAGAAAATCTTCGTCTGAAATCCGGGCTTCCAGAATCTCTTTGGCTTGCTCCAGGGACGAAGCTGGGACCAAAAGCCGCAGTCCACCGGCGCCTGTCCACCTTGAGGTAAGTTCGTTATCTAAATACACGGGGATGCCGGCGCTTCGCAGCAAGCCCCGTCCGAGCCTGGCTTCTGTCAATGACAGAAAGGTCTCCACCACAACTAATTCCTCGTCGGGGGTAGCCGTTTCCTTAGGATCTGGCGAATCGGAATGCAGTCGGCGCTGCGCGACTTCGGCGTCGTAGTACTGTTGCGCGAGTTCGGTCAAATCGCTTCTGTTGATGGACAGAAGCCCTTCATCGGACAGCCCCGCATACTGGCGCCTGAACTCTTCAGGTTCGATCTGCAAAGATCGTACCTCCAGGATGGCCATTATACACGCCGGATCAGTCCCCGGTGCTCTTCTCTCCAGCGCTGGGCGGCTTGTCGTCGGCCCGCACAATCACAATGGTGAATTTTGCCACCAAGGCCGAAATCGCGCCGAGCGCAGCCAGGACCGGAGCTAGAACCGCGCCAACCGCTGCCACCGTGACTGGAATCTCAACGAACGTGTTGCCGTGCTCATCCCGGACGATGATCCGACGCACGTTACCTTCGTGGATCAGGGACTTGACCTTCTCCACCAGATCCCGGCCAAGCACCTGCACTTCTTCGACAAAGTCTTGTAACGCCATAGCACCCCCACCTTGTTTACGCTAACAGAGGTGATTTAGTTCTGAGGTTCCTGGAAAGTTGGCCAGCATCTTGTTGACGTCCATCTTTTCACCCTAGCGCGGCTCGTGCTGCACCTGCATTCGGACCCTCTTGCACTTTGGGCACTGCCATTTTCGCTTCTTGTGGTAAATGTGCCCTTTGAGTTCCTTCATGGCGACTTTGCAACTCTGGCAGGTCACAAGCCTCTCCTCGTCTCGATGATCGCACTGCCTAATACCGAACGGGAGGCAGATTCTCGCACAAACGATCAACCCTTTGCCCGAACGGGATGGTCTTCCAGGGTCAGTTTGAACGACGACGTTCCGTCTTCGTGTCGGCGAAGATAGTTCCGGTGATGACATTTCATTGTGTCGATCTTAAGAAGGTCTGCAAACTAGTTTTGCATCTTACATAGCTCCTTCTCCTAGGTGCCAATTCATGCGCTATTAACTTGATTTCGGAAGATAGCAGAGCGAATATAGCGTAGGTTTAAGTTTCGAGTGGCACGTAGACTTCCGCTTCTCCGAGAACTCAGTTCTGTCAAGGAGGGATCAGATGTTTCAGAAAATTGCTCGCAATTTCAGGTTGGCGCCTGTCGTTGTCGTGCTTGCGACAGCGTCGTTCGCAACCTTCGCGAATGGCTCGTCGATGTATAACTTTGAAACGCTCAACAACACAGGCGACCTGAACTTCAACCAGCTTTTAGGCATCAATAGTACAGCCAGTCCAACCATCACGGGATATTTCGGCGACGGTATGGTCTCGCCCAACAAAGGCTATACATTGGTACCGCCGGCCTCATATACCAACGAGAATTTTCCGGGCTCGGCGCAAACGCAAGTAACAGGCATTACCCCGGGCGGATCCACGACGACGGTCGGGTTTTACGTCGACGGCAGTGGCAACAATATCGGCTTTGTGGACCAGGGCGGGACCTTTACGAGTGTCTCCGATCCAAGTACGCCGTCAGTGACCCCAAGCGTGAATCAACTGTTGGGTGTGAACGATAGCGGCGTTGCAGCGGGGTTCTACCTGGATGCAGGCGGGAATGCCCATGGGTACACTTACAACGTCGGCACCAAGGCATTCACGGCAGTTAATTTGCCCGGTTCCTTTAACGCCGTGAGCACCACGGTGACGGGAATTAACGATTCCGGCGTGATCACCGGATTCTACACCGACTCCGGCGGAGCCACGCATGGGTTTGTCGATAAAAGCGGGACATTCTCCAGCTTCGACGATCCCCTTGGAACCAATACCATGTTTTTCGGCATCAACGCCAGCGATCAGATCGTGGGTAGCTTCCTCGCCGGAAGTGGCGAAACCGAAGGCCTGTTGTTCAACTACCTGACAGATAGTTTCCAGACCGAAAACGATCCATTGGCTTCGGCCACGCCAGCCTTCGGCGTCACTGGAACCACCATCAACGGCATCAATAATGCGGGAGACTTGGTCGGATTCTTTTCGGACGGTACGCACGTCAACGGATTCTTAGCCACTCCAACGCCCGAACCAGCCATGTTTGGGTTGCTCCTGATCGGAGGAGCTTTGCTGGTCGGGAAACATTGGCACGGCAAGAAGGCACGCGGCTAACCGCTTATTCATCTGTACACGAGGGTTGTGGCCAACTGCGTCGGCCCGAAGTGCAATGCGGTGAGGCACTCTACGCGGCGGAACAGCTTCAAAAGGCAGTGCGATTTAGAATCGCGGTGAATACGAAGTCGAATCAGGGGCGGCGTCGCCCTGGGCGTCCCTAGGGATCTGCGATCACGCCATCGGATTGCGTATGAACGCGACACGTCTTTTACGTGTTCTGGCCGGTCGTGCGAGGTCCCCGCCTCCTGGACTATCCAAGGCTTCGCCGCCCCCTGAGTTGTCCGGTTCTATAAGGCACCTCCTTACTACGAAGTTACGGCCACGATTGGCCGCTAGCAATTTCCACCACCTTATCCCACCTTCATTGTCTTCCCGCTTGTACAGCGTGTCAATGGGTGATGCTTCCCACCCTGACGCCCACGGGGCGGGTTAGAAAAAGCCCACAACACTGCTTGCCACGGGGCGTATCGCGGTAAGTCGGTAGAGTGTTCCAGGTGTTTGTGCTATGGAACTAAGCTCTTGCCCCGATTGGCCGTACTGGATATCGATGACAGTATTAGAAAGTCAGTGAGAACCGAGGAGCCAATTGAAGAATCTCAGGATTTGGACGGACAGACAGGGCCAGGATCTCATCGAGTATGCACTCTTGGCCGGGTTTGTGGCGGTTGCGGCGGGGGCGCTTATACCTGGCGTGGCAAACGACATCAGCCAGATCCTCAGTAAGGTTCAGAGCATGATGCCATGGGCGGCTAGCCGTGGCTCCGTGAGATAAAAATTCCGCTCTGCGTCGGCATACCGGACCGTGAGTTCTGATCCTTGTTTTAAACGTGCCAGTCAGGTTGTGGTGGGCGGTCGCGGGCTCGAACCGCTGACCTCCTGCTTGTGAGTCGCTCTTCCCGTTAGTTGCTGAATGGTGTCAAGACACACCGAATGACACTAACAAAGCGAGATACGCTCGCAATCTGCACGCGGTTATACTTCGCGTCGCTAGGTGCCATTCGGTGATTTCATCGGGGTTGCGTCACAAGCCACGTCACAGGAGCGCGGCGCTCCGCGCGCTGTCCTGGATGTTTCTGGACCCCAAGCGGCGCGGCTTCTTTGGCGAGTTAATGCTGGTTGCGCTGGGGATCAAGCGCAAGCGCGCTACGGCCGGTTTGCGCTGACGGTGGTGGCGGGCCGCCTGGTTCGCAGTGCCAGCCGGTCGCGGTGATGCAATAAATGCCTGCCAGGTTTGGCGCGAGCTGCGGGAGTGGTGTCGTCAGTGGCCGTTCCCACTGGAAGTAGGGCCTCGACGGCGTCGGAATTCTGTCCCACGACCGCCAGGGACGTGTTACCGGCGGCCACGCCTGTGGGGATCGTAAAGTTGATCTGATAGAGACCCGGGTACCCGGCAGCGAGGCCCGAATACGTTACCGTGGCCGACGTTGAGTTGACCGGATCATCGATATAAACCATCGCCGGGACTTCCGTGGCGGTGAGTCCGGTGGGAGCGACGCCGTCGGCGACTGACGGACTCACAGGGCCCATTCCAGCCAGGTACACGGATATGGTCTCGCCAATTTGCGCGGGACTGGCTTCGGTTACCAGAGAATAATCGGAGTGCAGCGCGGCTGCGTAGCCGATGCCGCCGACCGGACCGTAGGTGAAAACTCCCGCCGAATCCCATCCCACGAACTGAGTAACAGTGTTGGAGGCTTTTCCGTTGTTGATCACCTGGATTTGCGCGATGGGTTCGGTTGCGTCCGGGTCCAAGGTTGCGTACGGGACCACCACATTGATCTGGGTCGAGCTCACATAATCGATGGGCGCCGCACGGCCGTTGATCATCACCTGCACGCCGTTCAAGTTGTCCCGAAGCGGATACGACGTCGCGGACGCAGCGCTGGGCGCCAGGTTAGTGCCGTACAGAGAGATATATTCGCCCGGCGATAATTCCGCCGTGAACGGCGACGTGCTGGCGGCGTTCCGCATGCCGGTCGGGTTCAGATAGACGCCGGAGCCGCTAAACGCGGGCGCTTCGAGCGCTACATTGAGACTCAGGACATCGAATCCCGTAGAGGGAACGCCGGAGCCGATGCGGATGGTTCCGTCCGCGCTGCTCGAGTATGTCTGGCTGAACTCGTAGTCGCTGGAGCTGCCATTATTGTTGAGGCTGTAGAGGTCGCGGTAGGTGTAGTCCAAGGCGCAGCCGGGGACATTCCATTCGCAGGCGGCGCCGTAGTTTATCCTCTGGTGGCCAATAATTTTGCCTGAAAATCCGGTGGGGCATGGATCCTGAACCGTACAGGCAAACGCATCGATAGATCCGTAGTAGCTGTCGATCGCCTCTATTTCCCCGCCGCCAATGGATAAGACATAATCGAGACCCGCCTGGTAGTACAGCCCGTTGTAATTCGCGGGACTGCTGGTTGCATTGCGCACTCCCACGAACATATCGAAGGCGTTCGCCGCGCCGCCGAATATGAAGTTGCCGTCCGGCGAGACGTAGAGTGTTGCCGTGCCTTGGAGCAGTGCCGTCTTGCTCCCGCCAAAGTTGATCTGCGCCACTCCGTTGCGGAAGGCGTAAGTCACGCCGGTGAGGCGTTCGACGTTCGCCGTGGTGTTGATTCCGGTATACTCTGTCGCCTTGACGGTCCCTATGTTGCCCTGCCCGTTAGCGTTTATGTTGAAGAGCGCATCGCCAGGGGGGCCTATTCTCGAAGCCGAGACGTCGGGCGGAGAAAGGGAGAAGGTGTTTATGTAGGCGACGGTGTAGGAGCCGTTCAACGTCGCGTTGGTGGCCGCGGGGGAACCAACGGGTGCGGCGATGAACAGGTCGGTATAGAATTCGAAGTTCTCGGTGGTGCTGCCAATGAAAATGCCGTGCGAGACCAGGCCGACAATCTGGTCGGTGGGGCTAACTTGCGGGCTGATCGCGGTTATGTAGCCCTCGCCACTGGCGGAAATCACATACGTGCCGCTGCCGGTAATGGTCTGTGAGATAACACCGCTCCCGTCAAAATAGGCGTTCGTGCCGCTGAAGGTGTAACTCCCGCTGCCATCGAAGGTGATGGTGCCCTGGATGGCGGCAGAGGAGAAGTTTGTTACTATGCTGCCGGTAGGAATGATCTGCCGGACATTGTAGGCGCCGCTTAGCAGCCCATTTCCGCTGGAGTCATAGGTCGGAGCTGACGACGCCCGAGGGGACGCGGCCAGAGCAAGCAGGAAAGGTAAGGTCGTTTTGATGGACCGCATGCCTTAGATGGATCGCCTACCGGGGGGCCGATCTATCGCAGCATTATCGCTCTAGCGCGCCTCCAGCGCAACCCACCCTGGGGATCAAGCGCAAGCGCGCTACGGCCGGTTTGCCCTGACGGTGGTGGCGGGCCCCCTGGTTCGCAGAGCCAGCCGGCGGCGGTGAAGCAATAAATGCTTGCCAGGTTTTGCACGAGCCGCCGCAGTGACGTCACTGGGCGTTCCGACTGGAAGCAAACAATCGATGGTTTCGGAATTCGATCCACTGATATCCAAGGCTGTGTTACTCGAGGCCACACCGCTGGAATGTTTAGATTGATCTGGTGGGCGGTCGCGGGCTCGAACCGCGGACCTCCTGCTTGTAAGGCAGGCGCTCTAACCAACTGAGCTAACCGCCCCTTCAGTGACTTTACTCACGTGTCCCATGATATCAAGCATGGTGCTGTCAGGTAAGCCGACCGAACGAATGCTGAAGATCATAGAGCCAGGCGACAACACGGCATGTTGGATTCCTGTGTCATGGATCTAATGGTATACCTTAACAGGTATACTTGCCAGTTTGCCTGTGTGTTTGTGATACCATGGAATCGTCATGCCGCGAAAGACTCGGGAAAGCGCCGTCATCGACTTCATTCGGGCTGTTGGTCTCCTGATGCGGCGAGTGCGAGCGGCAGCCGCCTCTCACGAGCTTTCGCTGACGGAGTCCGCCGTCCTGGCGCGCCTGGCAAAGGACGGGCCTGCGACCACCGCCGATCTGGCGCGGGCGGAGAGCATGAAACCCCAGTCGATGGCAACGACTATTGCGGCGCTTGAAGAGATGGGCTTGGTCGAGCGTAAACAGCATCCGACTGATGGCCGCCAAGTGAATATTGAACTCACCGCCGAAGGCGCCGCTGTGCGCAAGAGCGCCAAGGACGCGAAAGCCACTTGGCTGGCACAAGCCATCTCGCAGCTTCATGAACAGGATCAGGAGACTCTCTTCAAGGCTGGCGAGATCATCAAACGATTGGCGGAAAGGTGAGCAAGCCTGCAACCGGTCTAGTTGCGCATGAAGCTTCTCTCCCGGGAGGTCGTATCTCGCACGCCTGGCGAGCGTTGCGGCACCGCAATTTCAAACTCTTCTTCTTTGGTCAGGGCATCTCGGTGATCGGTACATGGATGACGCGGCTGGCAACCACCTGGCTGGTCTATCGTTTGACCCATTCGGCGTTGCTGCTTGGCATTGTAAGCTTCGCCGGGCAGATTGTTGCGTTTGCGTTGGGGCCATTGGCCGGCGTCTGGGTGGAGCGCCTCAATCGCCGCAAGTTGCTGGTCTGGACACAAGCGGCTGCCGCCGTGCAATCGCTCGCAATGGCTGCACTCACGCTGGCACATGTCATTACGCTCCCGGAAATCATCGCTCTCGCCGTCTTGCAGGGCTTGATCAACGCGTTCGACATGCCTGCCCGCCAATCCTTCCTGGTGCAGATGGTCGAAGACCGCAACGACCTCAGTAATGCCATCGCCATCAATTCCTCGATGGTGAATGGTGCGCGGCTGATCGGCCCGGCCATTGCCGGCCTTGTGATCGCAGCCGTCGGCGAAGGATGGTGTTTCCTGATCGATGGCATCAGCTACCTCGCCGTGATCGCGTCCTTGATCATGATGCACATCGTGCCCCCGATCGCCCGTCGCAATGCCACCAGCATGCTCGAACAGATGCGCGAGGGCTGGGACTACGTCCGTACGTTTTGGCCCATCCGCACCATCCTTCTGCTTTTCGCGCTCATCAGCCTGATGGGCTACCAGTACATGGTGCTACTGCCGATCTTCGCCGCCCAGGTGCTGCATGGCGGCCCGGCTACTCTCGGTTGGCTTACCGGCGCCTCAGGCATCGGTGCGCTCGTGTCTGCGCTCTCCCTTGCAGTCCGCAAATCGACTGTTGGGCTTACACGTATGCTTCAGATCGCGGCAGCGATGCTGGGCTGCGCACTGATGCTCTTCGGCTTCTCCCACACACTGTGGCTATCGCTGGCGCTGATGGTGGTAGCTGGCTTTGGCTTAATACAGGTAGCGTCCGTCAGCAATACACTCATCCAGTCGCTGGTGACGGAAGACAAGCGCGCGCGTGTGATGAGCTATTACAGCATGGCCTTTTTCGGCGCGGCGCCGTTCGGCAGCCTGCTGGCGGGCGCTCTCGCCAATCGAATAGGGGCGCCCCATACAGTCTTCGTCACAGGCGCGTTCTGTATGGCCGGCTCGCTCTGGTTCACGTTTCATCTACCGGAAATCAGTGGCCATATGCGGTCAAGCGACCAAGATATGGGGCTGCGACCTGTGTCCCTGAGCCCAATCGAAAGGAAAACCCACCATGAACTGGTATAACTACATCGCCTGTTTCTTCGCCGGGATGCTTCTCGCGAACGTCGTGCCTCATTTCGTGCAGGGCGTGTGTGGTAACCGATTTCCGACACCTTTTGCCAAGCCTCCCGGCAAGGGATTGTCCTCGCCAACAGTGAACGTGGTTTGGTCTCTATTCAACCTGGTTGTCGGTTACCTCCTGTTTCGGTTCGGAAGGGTTTTGACCGGAGACGACTTCGCCCTTATCGTTTTCTTCGCAGGCATCGCTGTAATCAGCACGATGATGAGCGTGCAATTTGAAAAGAAACAGGCCGCCTAACTGAGGGGCCTGCGGCGAGTCTCTCCGGCGCGAACGGACCAGGGAACCATCCGGTTCAAAAGGCCGTCGCGGAGGATCAGCGTGTGGAACAATACTGCACCCATGTGAGCGAGAAAGGTCAGGAACAAAAGATAAGCGAGGATCGTGTGCGTTTCACGCAACGTGGCGTAGAGCTCCGGCCTCGCGGGCAAGATCGGTGGCAGGTGCACCGCTCCGAACATCACGATCGGGTAGTGGCCTGCTGACAGCATCGCCCAACCCACCAGCGGTAGCGCAAAGAACAGTGTGTACAACAGCTTTTCGGATGCCATTCGCCACAAAGCGTTCGTGTTGCCGCATGGTAGGCGGAAAGTCTGGGAGCCTGGTCAACAACCTGGTGGCCAGCCGCAGGATCGCCAGCAGCAGGATCAGGATGCCGAGCGGACGATGGATCGTCACGAGCGTGTGGTACTCGCCCAACGAGGCCACCATGGACACGCCGATGAACAGCATCGCGAGAAGACATGCGGCCATCAGCCAGTGAAGGATGCGCGCTAGGAGCACGAATTGAGTGGGACTCGTTGTAATAGTGGGCATGGCTACTTTTCAACCTCCGCCGTTGAAATTGCGCTGGGCGCCTTGTGCTCCCCTTCGCGCCTGGTGAAGGACACGGAATACGCCGCCGAACGCGCGCTCAGCAGCGGGTCGTCCGATGGCGATATCCCATCCGGAAGCACGAGCGGATCGAAATTGATATCGCGCGTGGGGCTGGTAGCTTCGCTCTCGATAGTGTTGATCGTCAGCGTTCCCGCGTCGATCTGCCTTCTATCCGGAGGCCAGACCGCGGTCGCGTCAGCCGTCGGATCGCCGGGCTGTCCTATGGTCAGCATCAAATGCCAGTGCAGCGGCTTGGCATGCAGCTGCGCGATCAACGCATCGAACAAATAGTTCTTGTCCGTTCCCGTCGAGTTGGTTGTCTCGACGGATTGATCCGGCGCAAACCACCAGCGAATCGGAGTCGACTCGCCCTTCGCATTGACGAACCGAAAGGCGTTCAGGCCGTAGTAAGGGCTGTCGGCAAATCCGGACGAGAACGGATGACTTCCAATGATTTTCAGCGCTGCTGTGGTTTCTGGATGGTTCACAAGAAAAGCCGGCATAGCGCCGGGAATGTTCTTTCCCGTGGCGGGATCAGGAGAGGACGCCAACTGGAACTCGTTGAACGCCTGCGCTGTGTTGACCAGGAATACCGGGATGTTGATCATGGCCGTTCGCCACTCCTCGCCGTCTGGCTGCTTGAACAGAATCGCCAGACTGCGTACAGTTTTCGGAGTGTCGTCGGCATACGGCATACCTCCCGCCAGCGCAAATCGTCCCACGATGTCTACGCGGCCGGGGCGGAATACCTGTGCTTTGGAGACGCTCTGTCCTTGGCCATTGCTCTCGAAGTAACCTGTCACACAGACCCCTTTGGCATGATTGCGCCGAAATCCGGGGTGGGCGCCGTTCAAGTATTCAAACGTGTCGATGATTCCTGCCGGCGTCAGCTTGTGTGGTGTGAACCAACCACCCGCATATAGAAACAGCCCCGCACTCACTACGATCGCGCCGGCAATTGCAGTGAGGCGCACGGCTAAACCTGCGCCTCGCACCGGGGCGGCGAGCGGCTGAGAAAGTTGATCTGATTCAGAAGTTTTCATACCCCCTCCTTAATCCGGAAACCCTGTTCGGGCAAGCACACTCCCTCCCGACCTTCCTCGTGGCAAGCGTCCGTGTGTCGAACCTTGGACTCCAGTTCCGATCGGCAGTCACATCGCATTTGCCTCTTCACTCGTACTGGCTTGATTCAACATCCATAACGATCAGCAACGTGCAGCAGCCGCTAATCCTTATGCAATCGCGCTGCCGTGATCCGGTCGGTGCGGGCGGAATGGGCGAGGTGTGCCACAGTCGGGACACGAAGCTGGGCGCCCGAACTGATAGTGTCGAGTGGCCTGAAATTCTGGTACGATCAGTACAGTGATACGAATTCGCTTTTGCCTTGGCGGAACAGGTAACCCACCCGCCCCCGCCTTTCAATGATTCCATCCAGAAACTACCCGCCCCGCCGTCCCAGGGTCCGGGAAAACGTAAACGAAGCCATCCGCGTTCGTGAAGTGCGCGCGGTGTTCCCGGACGGATCGGTCGAGATCATGCCGACCCTGGCGGCGGTTCGCAAAGCGCAAGACATGGGTCTGGATCTGATCCTGATCGCACCCACCGCCGAGCCTCCGGTTGCTAAAGCCATGGATTACGGCCAGTGGCAGTACGAGAACAAGAAGAAGCAGCACGAGGCCAAAAAGAAGCAGCACGTGATCCAGGTGAAGGAACTGAAATTCCGCCCCAACACCGACGACCACGACTACGAGTTCAAGAAGAATCACGCGATCCGGTTCTTGAGCGAAGGCAACCGCGTGAAAGCCGTAGTGCAATTCCGCGGTCGCGAGATCGCACACGTGGACCTTGGCAAGAAGCTGCTGCTACGCTTCGCCGCGGATCTTTCGGGGCATGGATTAGTGGAAGGTCAGCCGCGGTTGGAAGGACGCAACGCGCACGTCCTCATCAGTCCGGTGAAGGCCACTACGCCGCCCAAGGACAAGCCCAAGGAACCTGGCCAGGCATCGCCGCCCGCAACGCATTGATTCTCAAGAGAATTCAGAATCCAGAATTCAAGAATTCAGAATCCAACGCCTTGACGTCGGCGGGCCAACCCCGGGAACCTCTTTTATTCTGAATTCTGACTTCTGAATTCTGACTTCTTAGTAGAACAAATACTTCCGCCACTGATCGTCGCTTTTTGCGAGCAGGCGCATCAAGTGACGGCTGGTGTGTAAACTGAAGGGCCGCGGCGCGCGCGCCAATCGCATGCCGGCTTCTTCGGGAGTACGGCTGCCTTTGCGATTGTTGCAGGGATGGCAGCACGCCACTAGGTTTTCCCAGGTGGTTTCGCCCGCGCGAGACCGCGGAACCACGTGATCGAGCGTCAGCTCGCCGGACGGCATGGTGCGATGGCAATATTGGCAGGTGTAACGGTCGCGCATCAAAATGTTCTTGCGCGAAAGCGCCCGGGTCTGATGCGGGATGCGGCGATACTCGAGCAAGCGAATCACGGACGGTACACGGATGGAGTGGCGCGGCGAATGGACGTGCGCCTGCGATTCTTCCTCGGCCGAAGCCACGCCCTTGAGCACCAGCACCAGCGCCCGGCGAGCGGCGCAGATGTTGATGGGCTCGTAGCTGGCGTTCAAGACAAGTACCGGTCTATGCAAACGGTCGAGGCTAGGCATCTTCGGATCTCCCGGAGAAATTCGAATCGTGCGGGAGCGGATCAGCTGCAGTCCGGCGGTCCGCCCGCGCTAAGGTCAACAGCGTCACCTGTCGCGCACCAGCTCGTTGCAAAGCTCGCGCGCAGGACGCCGCCGTGGCGCCCGTAGTCATCACATCGTCGATCAGCAACACGCGCCGGCCATTAATGGTATTAACGGCAGCGCGCTTCTTGGCCCGAAAAGCGCCTGACACGTTTAACCGGCGTTTGGCGCTCGTCAGTCCCGCTTGCCCGGCAGTATTCTTCACGCGGCGCAGTGCGTTCGCAACCGGCGTATGCGTGCGGCGCCCGATCTCGCGGGCTAACAATTCCGATTGGTTGAATCCACGCTGCCAGCGCTTCCGCCAATGCAGCGGCATGGGAATGATCACGTCGAAGGCTTGCTCCCGCGGCAGAGCCCGGGCCAGCAGCTTGCCCAGCGGCGCCGCCAACGTGCGGACGCGGCCGTACTTGAACAGATGAATCAGTTCGCGCAGCTCGGCTTCGTAAAATCCGAACGAGTAGGCGGCATCGAAGCCCCGCACGCCGCGACGGCACAACGCGCAGCGTCCCTGTTCGTCCAACGGGAACCGGCTCAAAAACGGCGCGCGGCACTGGATGCAAAAATATTCAGCCGTTAGCGGCTCGGGTTTGGCCAGGCACGCGCGGCAAACCGGCACCCGTGAAAGATCCGTCAGTGGCTTATCGCAGATTCGGCAATCGTCGGGGAATAGGAAGGAGAAAAACGCAGTGGGGATCGTTCGAACACGGAAAGGCGCTAGCTCACCTGAGATGCTTCGTGCAAGCCAACTACTGCTGAAGACGCACCCCCTTAAAACAACCAGTCTACACGATGGAGGGCCGCGCCCGCTTAGGCTCGAATGGACCTTGTAGAATGGTTCCCTGAATGCGGGTTCTCGATAACGAAGGCTATTGCGCGATCTGTCAAAAAAAGACGCGCTTCACGGCCAACGAAAACTGGTTGCGCGATTGGTATTTCTGCTCTCGCTGCGGAACCATTCCAAGGCAACGTGCCACTGCCGAAGTCTTGAATCTGGTTCGGCCGAAGTGGCGGGACCTAACGGTGCATGAGAGTTCGCCTTGCATCAATTTCTACGCCGAACAGTGCCCCCGTTACTCGCAGTCATACTATTTTGAAGACGTCCCTCCAGGCTCGCGGAAGGATGGCCAGTTGTGTCAGAACCTCGAATGCCTGACTTTTGCGGACTGTACGTTTGATGTTTTCATCACGCAGGACGTTCTGGAGCACGTCTTCAATCCGGAGCTGGTGGTCAGGGAAATCATGCGAGTCTTGAAACCTGAAGGCGTGCATGTCTTCACTACACCCAAGAACAAGCATCTGCTCCACAGCCGCCGGCGCGCCAGACTTCTGGAAGACGGTACTGTGGAACACCTTGTGCCCCCTGAATACCACGGCAATCCGATCGCTGACGGACGCAGTCTGGTTACTTGGGATTATGGCTCGGATTTCGACGATCTGGTTATGTCTTGGGCCGGCTACGTCCTCTCCGACTACGTAATCCGTGACTACGCCAGAGGGATCGGCGGAGAATATCTCGACGTCTTCGTAATGCGCAAGGACGAGCGCAATCGCGTCGTCCCGCTTTGATTTGATCCCGTCCTTCCTCCCAGCCCGTTTCCGTCTTGCAACACGGGTACAATGGAATCAAAGCCACTCCATGCAGACCTTCTACATCGAGACCTTCGGGTGCCAAATGAACGCGCACGATTCCGAAAAGGTCGTCGGCACGCTGCTGTCCGAAGGCTATCGCCAGGTCGCGAAGCCCGAGGAAGCCGACCTCGTTCTGTACAACACTTGCAGCATCCGTGATAAGGCCGAGCAGAAGGTGTTTCATCGCCTGGATGAATTCAAGAGAAACGGCAAGGGCAAAGTGTTTGGAGTTTTGGGCTGCGTGGCGCAGCAGGAAGGCGAGCGGATTTTCGACCGGGCCCCGCACGTCAGCCTGGTGGCCGGATCAGCCAGCTACGCCAAGCTCCCCGAGATGCTGGTGCAACTGGAGGCCGGCGGCCGGCGCGTGACCGGCCTGAGCCTGGACAACGATCAGGCTTTTGAAACGCCGTTCACCAAGCGCGACAACCCGCATCGCGCCTACATCACCATCATCGAAGGCTGCGACAAATCGTGCGCTTATTGCGTGGTGCCGTTCACGCGCGGTCCCGAGCGAAGCCGCACCAGCGAGAGTGTCCTCGCGGAAGCTCGCGAGCTGGCCCGCATGGGCTACGCCGAAATCCAGCTCCTGGGGCAAAACGTCAATAGCTATCGCGATCCGTCGCCCGCCGGTTTCGACTTCGCTCGTCTGCTGCGCGCCGTCGGAGAAGTGGCCGGCATTCGACGCGTGCGCTTCACTACTTCCCATCCGCGCGATTTCGTGAAAGACATCATCGACGCTATCGACGACAACCCGGTGCTCTGCAATCACGTCCATCTTCCCGTGCAGTCCGGGTCGTCCAGCGTGCTGGAGCGCATGCAGCGCCTCTACACGCGTGACGAGTACATGCGCCGCATCGATTGGATGAAGCGGGCGCGCCGCAACATCGCGATTACCACCGACATCATTGTGGGATTCCCCGGCGAGACCGAAGCCGACTTCGAACAGACCTTGGCTCTGCTCGACGAAGTGCAATACGATTCGTTGTTCAGTTTCAAGTACTCGCGCCGGCCCAATACCGCGGCGCTGGAGCTCGCCGATCAGGTTCCCGAGGACGAAAAAAGCCGCCGTTTGGCTATTGTCCAGGAAAAGCAGCGCGCCATCCAGATTCGCCGCAATTCGGACGCGGTGGGGACCATCGAAGAAGCTTTCGTGGAGGGTTATAATCATGCCACAGGTCAATGGATTGGACGCACTTCGCAAAATCGCCCGCTCAACTTTGTTCATCCCCAGCATGCCGGCCCGGGGGATGGTGGAAATCTGGCCGGCACGCCGGGTGCAAACCTGGCCGGCACATGGTGGAACGTTCGTGTGACTCGCGCTGGGGCGAATTCTTTAGCTGGTGAGGTGGTGCTTTGAGTCTGAGTACGAAGGGGGACGGAATGGAAGTCGAAATGAAAATCCGCGGATTGATGATGGATCCCGTCACCAACATGCCAATCGTGGTGCTGAAAGACATTAATGGGAACGCCATCTTGCCAATCTGGGTAGGAATCTACGAGGCCAACGCGATTGCCCTCGAGATCGAAAAGGTTTCGACGCCGCGCCCCATGACGCACGATCTCATCAAGACCTTGCTCCTGGGCTTGGGAACAGGCGTCCGCAAAGTGGTGGTGAGCGAGCTCAAGGACGACACCTTCTATGCCGTGATCTGGCTCGACAAAGACGGCGAGTTGATCAGCGTGGATTCGCGGCCGAGCGATGCCCTGGCGCTGGCGTTGCGCCTGGATTGCCCGATCTATGTCGACGAATCGGTGCTGAAGAGCTCCAAGCGCTCCAATGCCGCCTCCGACAAGGCCAACGAGGAAGAGCAACGGCGCTGGCTAGAGAGTCTCGACGACGAAGATCTCGGCCGCTACAAGATGTGATTCCGAGTCTGACTGACAAGCTTGGGAGGTTGGCTGCCGCCGGCATCCAAATCATCCCGATGGAGATCACGTCCCACTTCATACTGGAACGTGATGGGTTTGTAGCCTTCGTGGAACGCCGCGAGGATGATTTTGGCAATATCGGCGCGCCCGGTTTGATGACCGAACAAGGTTATGCAGCCTTGATCTGGCGTGGCGACCAGGCATTATTCACGGCGAAAGGCTTCGAGCAGCCGGCATCGCCCGAGCAAGTGCAACGAATGCGGGCGTTCGCTTCGGACCTGGAAAACGCCCTGCGCACCTGAACCCTGACCGTAAGGGAGGGGGTAACTATTGCGACGCAGCGGGCCGACGAGTGCGGGTGGCCGGCTCATTCTTGCCCGTCCAACCATGCAGCTTTTCTTTGTCGACTGTGAACACCACCATGAACGGGCTCGCGGTGTAGCTATCTGCAACCCCTTCAAATGAAAGCTCGGTGCCTTCTTCGACTTTGCCCGCCAAGGGCATCTCGAATTTCAACGTCGCGTCCGCTGTGGTCGTGTTGTTGGTCTTGTCTTCCATCGCCAGCAAAATAGTCTTCGGCTTTAATGCCGGCTCCAGCTTGATTACTTTTCCCTTGAGCGTCGGAACCTCGCTGCCCTTCATCATATTGAAATAGTTCGCGCCGTCAGGAGCGGTAAGCGCCATCTTTAGATTGGCCCACAGCGCTTCGGAAGGATGGCTTTTGTTGTACTCTTCCTCATTAGCGGCGCTGGCCTGAGCGATTTCATTGGCGTTCTTAATCGTGAAACCCGCAGGAGGCGTCGGGCTGCTCTTCGCTGCAGCCAACAGATCGTTGAAGCCCTCGTCGCTTCCGTGGAAGTTCTTGTACTGCCTCTGAACATACGTCAGGGCCGTCTTCTGGGCATCGGGGGTCAGCGCGCCCGTGCCTTGGTAGGTCGCCGCGCGCGCGAAATAGAACATCGCGATTGGCAACTTATCCAGTTTCTTCTCGGATGCAATCACCGTGCCCATCCAATAGTCCACCTGGGCGTTGTTCGGATTCATCATCAGGACTTTCTGGAATTCCGTTTCGGCTCCATCCCAATTCTTCCGCTGCATCGCGATGAACCCCAGATTCACGTGGGCCAGCTCCTCAATGGAAGGCCGCAACTTCGCCCAGTCCTCTGCTTTCACGTTGGGCGGAGGCATGTCGATACCCGCCAGGATCGCTTGCGACGCCTTCTCGCCCTGATCCAATACGTCTGGCGACTGATTCTGCGCATACAAGCCCTGCGTGAACAGCATGGTGTAATACAGCGCCGTAAAGTCCTTGGGATTGTCAGCCAGAATCTTCTTGGCCTCATCCACGGCGTTCTTGGCGTCGTTCAACGCGACATAGGTGGTGAGAAACAGAGTCCGGCGTTGATCGATAAAGTCCGTCATGGGATACGCTTTTTCCCACGCCTGGAGCTTCTCTAGCCTGGTCTTGGGATTCGTGTCCTGGGTGATCGCGGTGAACGCATCAAATTCGGCACGATCCTTCCAGTTCTTCTGAGGCGCCGCAGTTGCGGGCGCGGCCGCTTGGCCGAACATCCGCGCCGGCATCGGCCCCAACGCCGCGGCCAACGCAATCACGAGCACATATTTTGAAGATTGAACGGACACTACCCGCCTCCCAACTGTCCTGATTTCACGGGCGATGGACCAGTAGAAACCGGACCGCGCGCCACAGCACAACCCCTTCAAAGCTGGAGTTGTTGCATTTGCGGAGTATATCCGAATCTGATCCATCTCCGCAAGCTTTGTCATTGGCGCGCATGTTTCCTTAAGTATAGATGCCGTCCAGCCGTATGTTGTTCCGTTTACCCTGCCACGTCGCCTATAAAATAAATTAAGACAGATGAGCACGCAACGAATCATGCCCGGCGGCTGGGCCCGCCGCGAGAACCTGCCCAAAGGTCCCAACGGCCGCCATCTCTGCCGCTGGTGCAGCCTGGAAGTGCCCAAGGGACGTGTCACGTTTTGCTCCGCTTGGTGCGTGGAGGAATGGCGTCTGCGCACAGATCCAGGCTACCTTCGCGAAAGGGTACTGGTACGCGACCGTGGTATTTGCGCGGGTTGCGGCATCGATTGCTTGCATGCAGAGCTACAGTTAAAACGCCTGCGGGGTGCTTCGCGGCTGAAAGCTTGCCATGATTGGGGGCTGCAGCCCGGATCGCGAAAGAGCCTCTGGGATGCCGATCATATCGTTCCGGTGGTGGAAGGCGGCGGCGAATGTGATCTCCAAAACATCCGCACGCTGTGTCTGAAGTGCCATCGAACCGCCACCGCCGAACTGCGCAAGCGCCGGCGCAACCCCAGTGCTACTAAACCTTCCGCTAATGCAGCAGCGGCTTCAGATAGCGCATAACCGTTCTCGCCACGATTTCATTGCCTTCCGCCGTCGGATGTATCCCGTCCCGCTGCATCAGGTTGGGCTGGGTCGCGACGCCGTCCAGCAGAAACGGAATCCGGGCCACCTTGTACTTGTCCGCCAAGTCTTTGTAGACCTGCTCGAAGGATCGGATGTAATCCGGACCGTAATTCGGCGGCAGCGTCATGCCCGCCAAAACCACCGCCGAGCCGGCGTCACCCAGTGACCGGATGATTTGATCCAGGTTCGCGCGCGTGGTCTCCATCGGCAGGCCCCGCAGACCATCGTTGCCGCCAAACTCGACGATGGTCACACGAGGTTTATAAGCCAGTACTTCACCCAGGCGCTCGACTCCGTCCGTTGTTGTGTTGCCGCTCACGCCCGCGTTGACGACGCGCCAATGCAATCCCGCCTGGTCCAGATCCTTCTGCAGAAAATCTGGAAAGCTCTTGCCCGGGTCGGCGCCGAACCCGGCCGTTAAACTATCGCCGAACGCGACGATCACTGGACGCGTATCTAAAGTTGATGGCTCCTTTGGAGCCGCCTGAGCCACGTGGGCTGGTTCCGATTGCGTCTGTTGCGGCACCGGCCGCGACCCGCCGCACCCAGCTAGCACTAATCCGAACACTAACGACAAACATCGAATTAAAGTAATGATCCTCACCCAATGCCATAATAAGAAATTGGAAGTAGCTCCGAATCGACCCGCTGTTCGCGCTCCCGCGATTCAGGTCTCCGGTCTCACGAAAAGCATTCCCACCGCCACGCATCGAGTCGATATCCTGCGCGGCATCGATCTGGAGATTCAACTGGGCGAGTTCGTCGCCATTATGGGACCCTCGGGCAGCGGAAAGAGCACGCTGCTCGGGCTTCTGGCGGGCCTCGACACGCCCACCTCCGGGAAAATTATCCTGGATGGCGAGGACATCACTGGTCTGAACGAGGATCGCATGGCGCTGCTGCGTGGTCGAAAAGTTGGATTCGTTTTTCAGTCGTACCACTTGCTCCCCACGCTCACGGCGGAAGAAAATGTCCTGCTGCCGTACGAGCTGACAGGCGGGAACGGTATAGACGGTCCCAAGCGCGCGCGAGAGTTGCTCGAAAGCGTCGGCCTGCTGGATCGCCGCGATCACTATCCCATCCAGCTATCAGGCGGCGAACAGCAACGCGTCGCACTGGCCCGCGCCTTCATGGTTCGGCCGCCCATTCTGTTGGCCGACGAACCGACCGGTAACCTGGACACACAAAATGGCCAGCATGTTCTCGAACTGCTGATCTCGCTCAACCAGCGCGAGGGAACCACGCTGGTGCTGGTAACGCACGACCCTGCGCTATCCAGCCGGGCCTCGCGGCGCATCACGTTGCGCGACGGCCGAATTGTCAGCGATGAGCGCGAGGGTTAATCGTGCACTTCACCTGGACCACAGCCTGCAAGATCGCCTGGCGCGAATCGCGCTCGTCGTCCTTCAAATTCTTGTTCGTAATTCTCGCGGTCGCTGTCGGTGTCGGATCGCTTACCGGCGTCCGCGGATTCAGCCGCGCATTTCACGACATGCTCTTGACTCAGGCCCGGACGCTCATGGCGGCCGACCTGTCGCTGCGCGTGTTCGAACTTCCCACGCCCCAACAGAACACCGCCATGGACGCTCTCGCAAGCCGGCGTAGATCGAACGTGAATCACTGAAACAGTCACCATGGCGTCGGCCAGTGCGGAAAAACCGCCCATGCTGGTGTCGGTGAAGGCGGTCGATCCGAAGAAATATCCGTTCTATGGCGAGATTCGTTTGTCGCCGCCCGCCCCGCTCTCGCGCGCCTTGACCGCGGATACAGTCGCCGTCTCCGACGACGTGCTTCTGCGCCTGAATCTAAAGGTCGGCGACTCCATTCGTCTGGGCGGTCAACCCTTTCGGATCGCCGGCCAGGTGACGTACGAACCAGATCGAATGCTGGGCAGCCTCAACGTTGGTCCTCGCGTCATGATCACTCGCGACGGACTCAAACGCACCGGCTTGATCCTGCCCGGCAGCCGCGCCGCCGAGCGCTTCCTGTTCCGTCTCTCGCCCAGCTCGCCCGGCAATCGAACCGGTGCGCGAGCGCCTGAAGGCCGCCTTCCCGGACGCCCTGATCGCCGATTTTCGCGAATCGCATCCGCTGGTCACGCAGGCCCTGAGTCGCGCCACAACATTCTTAAGTCTGGTGAGCTTGATCACGCTGATCATCGGAGCCATCGGGGTCGGCACCGCCATGCGCGCGCACATCCAGCAGCGCATGGATTCCATCGCCATCATGAAGTGCATCGGCGCGCGATCCAGCCACGTGATGCGGATCTACTTGCTCCAGACCATCGCGCTCGGCCTCGCCGGCGGCCTGCTAGGAGTCGCGTTCGGGCTGATTGTCCAGCGGGTCTTCCCGTCGTTTCTCGCGCGCTACTTCGAATTGGAACCAACCGCGCATTGGGATTCGTAACCGCCGCCCAAGGCATCGGGATCGCCGTGCTCGCGTCCTGCTCTTACGCTGCCGCCCTTAATCGGCATCCGGCGCATTCGCCCCAGCATGATCTTGCGACGTGAAATGGAAGAGACCAAGCTGGATTGGCCCACCAGATTCGCGCAAGCGCGGGCTCTATCTTGGCCGGAGCGATCATCCTGGCCGGATTCGCAGGCATCGCAATGTCCTTCGCCAGCGGCACGCCCCGCGATATTTGGGAACTGGCGGATACTTTGCCGGCGCGCTGGTAATCAGTTTCACTGCGCTGTCCGCCGTTGCCTGGCTGATGCTGCGCATGCTCAAGATCGCAAGCCGTGGCAAGCGCCTGCGTCGGTTCGTCACGGCATCGCGAACTTATATCGGCCCTGGTGCACACGCGCAATCCGTGCTGGTAGCCTTCGGTGTCGGCGTGATGTTCACACTGACGGTGTATTTGGTCCAGCACGGGATGATCGCCGAAATGAATCGCTGCTCGCCGCCCGGCATGGCCAACGTTTCCTGATCGACATCGCTCCCAAGGATCGCGATGCCGTTCTCGATCTGGTAAAGCGGCAGCGCGGCGTCGAAGGTACGCCCGAAGTGATCGGCACCGTGGCCGCGAAGATCTCGACCATCGACGGGCAGTCCGTGGATCACGATGAACCTCAAGGGTTTTGCGCGACGCTACCGTTCTCCGCGATCTTACTTCTGCCGCTGCTATGCCCGACTATGTTGAACTCTTGCGCGGCCGCTGGTGGGACGCCGGGCTCGAGCACGCCGCAAGTCTGCGTGGACGAAGATGCCGCCCGAATCCTGCACATCGGGCCCGGGTCTGAGGTGCGCTGGACCATCTCGGGCAGGGAAGTGCAAACGCGCGTGGCCTGCGTCCAGAGCATCGACTCGGTTCACCTTTCCAGCCGCGTCGAATTTATCTTCAACACCAGCGCGCTGGCCGGCTTCCCGGTGATCTATTACAGCAGCCTGCGCGCGCAGCCATCAGATGTCCCCGCGCTGCAAGAAGCCCTGTACAAGCGCTTCCCCACCGTAACCGTGGTAAATATCGCGGACGTGCTCCAGATCATTCAGGGCGTCGTCGATCGCATCTCGTCGGTAGTGCGCTTCATCTCGATGTTCGCGATTTTGGCAGGCGCGGTCATTCTGTCCTCCGCCGTGGCCGGCACCCGCTTCCGCCGCATGCGCGAGGTGGTGATTCTAAAAACGCTGGGAGCCACGCGTTGGCGCGTCAGCCGCATCTTCTCTGTCGAGCTTCTCGTCCTCGGCGCGGTTGCCGGATTGATGGGCAGCCTGCTCGCCGGCGGATTCGCAAA
>CAWFQW010000012.1:0-42709 GCA_963818065.1 Bryobacterales bacterium
ATACAATTTGGACTTGTCCCCATTTTTGACACAAGCAGTTAAGACTCAAAATCCATTCAAAGGAGAATTGAGTCATGGGGTTGTCGAGAAGGATGTTCACCAAGGAGTTCAAACTGGCCGCTGTGCGGCGGCTGGAGCAAGGGGTTTCCATCGGCGAGGTGGCGCGGGCGTTGGAGGTAAACGCCAACGTGCTGCACCGTTGGCGGCGTGAGTTCCGCCAGGGGCCGGGCAATGTATTTCCGGGCAACGGGAAGCAGCGTTGGTCCGAAGGGCGGATCGCCGAACTAGAACGAAAGATCGGCCAGCAGGCGCTGGAGCTCGATTTTTTGAAGGGGTGCTTGCAGCGCATCGAGGAACAGCGGATGCTGCAGGCGTTGACTGGAAAACCGCCGTCTACCAAAAGGTCCAAGAAGAAATGAAGGCCGGAGGCAGACTGACCGTCGAACGCATGGTGAAGCTGGGCCGGGTTTCCCGGTCTGGCTTCTATCGCTTCGATGACGCCGAACCAGGGCCAGATCCCGACATGGACTTGCGCGACGCGATCCAGAAGATCGCGCTGGAATGGCCCTGCTACGGACGGCCACGCATAACCAAGGAACTTCGCGAGCGCGGCTGGAAGGTGAACCCGAAGCGCGTCTACCGGCTGATGCGCGAGGACAACCTGCTGTGCGTGCGCAAGCGCAAGTTCGTCGTCACCACCGATTCCAACCACACGCGCAAGGTGTATCCGAACCTGGCGCGTGACATGATCCTGACCGCGATCAATCAACTATGGCGGGCCGATATCACCTACATCCGGCTGCGCGACGAGTTCGTCTTCCTGGCCGTGATTCTGGACGCGTACTCGCGCCGCGTGATCGGCTGGGCGCTGGATCGCGAACATGGAAGACTCGCTCACGTTGACTGCGCTACGCATGGCGCTGTCGCGCCGCGCAGTCGAGCCCGGCCTGGTGCATCATTCCGACCGCGGCTCGCAGTACGCCAGCAAGGATTACACGGATTTGCTCAAGAGCCAACGGCATCGAAATCAGCATGTCGCGCAAGGGCAATCCGTGGGACAACGCGGCCTGCGAGTCGTTCATGAAAACGCTCAAGTACGAAGAAGTGCTACGCAACGAATACCGGGACTTGGCCGAGGCTCGCGCGTCGATCCGCGAGTTCCTGGAAAAGATCTACAACAAAAAGCGCCTGCATTCCGCGCTCGGCTACATGCCGCCGGCCCGCTTCGAACAACATCAAAAGGATGCCGCTGCGCGGCAGCTTTCTGTATGAGTTTTCCAAGGCATCGGGAAATCTATCGTCCGATGTGGTCTTTCTGCGCGCGAAGCTTGGGGGCGACTACGGCTGCCGCCCCCACCCATCGTCTCGATGAGTTTCCAGCCGGCTATTCCTTGGCGGGTTGCTCTCCAGCAGAGCCCGCCTCCGCTTCACCAGCCGGGAACCAGTATGCGGTACAGTCGTTTTGCCGGTCGAGGATTTTTCAGCGAACGGCCAACAGTGTCTTAACTGTTTGTGTCAGCCAGGGGGCAAGCGCAATTAAACCTGGGAGCAACTCTCGAAACCGGATGCCAACCTGCTTGTAAGTGTAAACGCATGGTATCAACAGCGCCCCGCACTCAACCAAAAGCAGGTTTGGTGTTGCACCCGCTGATGCCCTTGTGAGCGAAATCTGAATTGACGCTGCTTCGGTAATAGTGGATGGTTTCACTCTATTCTCTACGACCCTAGAGTTCTTCGTATCATCTTGATATTTGAAGAAAGTAAGGAGCGCTTTCGGGCCTGTTTTGGGCCCGAGACAATAAAGGGGTATGAGCTTGCTATCGGTCGCAGTGTGTCGCGTCGCAATCTCTGTTCTCCCGGCCGTGTTATGGCGAATTGCGTTTCCCCTGTTCGCCGGTTGCCTCGTTAGTTTCGCCGCCGACGTCAGCCCGTTCTACCTGCCCATTCGCAACAACGATGTTGTGAAACTCAAGGAGCTTCTCCGCGCCCCCGGGCCGAAGGCGCGCGATGCCCGAGGCAACTCGCCGCTCATGTATGCCGCGGCGCTCGGGACACCTGACGTGCTGCGTCTTCTGCTGGATTCCGGGGCCGATCCCAACGCCGCCAACGAATTGGGCGCCACGCCTCTCATGTGGTGCGCCGGTGACGCAGCCAAAGTGAAGCCGCCGCCGGGGCGGAAGGCGCGAAGGCTGACGTCTGGTCAAAGCTGGGCCGCACGCCATTGCTCATCGCCGCCGCCTATGACGGCGCGGTCGAATCGGCCCGACTGATGATCGTAAAGGGTGCCGATGTCAATGCGCGCGACGAAAGCGGCGTCACCGTTTTGAACCAGGCGGCGAACGTTAACAACCTGGAGGTGGCGCGTATGTTGCTCGCCAAAGGCGCGAATGTCAACATTGCGGACAACGGCGGTTTCACTCCGCTGCATGGAGCCGCGACCAACGCCTATCGCGGCGGCGCGCTGGTGAAACTTCTGCTGGAACACGGCGCCGCGGTGAACGCGAAGAGCGACGACACTGCCGAAGTGGGGTTTAACGGACCGATCGCGATTGGACATATCACACCTCTGATGGATGCGGCGCAGATGGGCGGCGACGAATCCGTCGAGGCGCTGCTTAAGGCGGGCGCAGACCCCAACGCAATGGACGTCCGCGACGCCAACGCACTGGTCTTCGCGGTCGCGGTAGATCACCCGAACCCTAAGGTGGTGCAACTGCTGCTGGCGAAAAGCTCCGATAAAGACATGGCGCGCGAATGGGCGTGGCGTAACCAGAACCCGGCGATTCTGCCCCTGTTCGGGCTGAAGCCAACGCCGGCGCCCGCCGCGTCCGCGGCCGAGTCCCGCACCAACCCGCGCGAAGCCATCTCGCGCGCACTGGCCGTCTCGCAACCGGTGGCGGGGAAATTTCTCCATAACGGCGGCTGCTCCTCCTGCCACTCCCAATATCTGAACGGAATGGCGGTGGGCGCCGCCAGGTCGGCTGGCGTGAAAACCGAGCCCGCGCTGGAGAACGACGATACCCGCGCCACCCGGATCCTGCGCGGGAGTCTGCAGGAGGCATTTTTCCAGGCGCAAGAACCAGGCGATAGCAGCGAGGCAGTGGGGTTCGCCCTTTTACAGCTGGCGAGCGCCGGCGTGCCGCAATCTCTGGTGATCGATTCCATGGTTCACCACATGGCCGCCATGCAGCGCAAAGAAGGCGACTGGCAGACCTTCGAAGGCCGCCCCCCGATCGAAAGCGGCGAGTTCGGCCAGACCGCGCGGGCTATCCGCGCGCTGCGCTCGTTCCCGATTCCCGCCCGAAAAGACGAATTCGAGCAACGCATCCAGCGCGCCGCCGCCTGGATGGAAAAGGCCGAACCGCTCACCACGGAGGATCGGACGATGCAGATCCTCGGCCTAGTTTGGGCTGGCCACACCGCCCCCGCTGGCCGTGTGAAGGAACTCGTCGGCAAACAGCGCACCGATGGCGGCTGGGGCCAGACCGACTATCACCAGTCGGACGCGTTCGCTACGGGCGAAGCGCTCTGGGCGCTGCATGAATCCGGCATGACGTCTTCCGATCCCGTCTACCGCCGAGGAGTGGACTTCATCCTCCGCACGCAGCAAGAGGATGGCACTTGGCACGTTGTCTCCCGCTCCTTCGGATTCCAGCCTTACTTCCAGAGTGGCTTCCCCTACGAGCAGGACCAGTGGATTTCGCAGGCGGGAACCGCCATGGCGGTCATCGGGCTGTCGTTTGCGGCAAAATAGCCTATTCGACGGGGCCAGCAATCTGCTTGCCTAACGCTGTCGATGAAGCTTTGAAAGTCGAGTAGCTCCGGTTAGCATGGCCTATCCAGATGCGAGTCGCCAATAATAATCTCCGGTGAATGAATGGCCATTTTGTCGGGTCATTTGGTTCGGGGCGGCACTCATGCGCCCAATGCCCTGCTGTTGTGCGTCGGCCGCTTAGCAGCAGAATAACTTCATCCGTTAATGTCACTTATCGGGCTCTTTCTCGCGGTTGCCGCTATCGAACAAAGTGTTGAACATCCTTGTTGTTGTCCTGGCACATGTACTCGATCATCTCTGTGTCCACCATGGGCTTCATGTGCAGTTCCACCGTCCAAGTCTTCGTAAACACTTTGGGGTCATCGATGGTGACGCCAATGTCCAGGCTTCCGAAGTTGGGGCGACGGATGCGTTCGGTGACGCGCGCCTGGCTAGAGAAGAAGTTGCCCGGAGTGTCCAGCCAGGAATCGTCGCGATAGCCCGCCGACTCTACCACCAGCGTGTCGCCTTCCCAGTGGGCCACGGAGTAGCCGTTCCAGGCCGGGGTCATGTCTTCTGGAAGCTTGCGTCCGTCGAAAAAGATCTGGCGGTAGCTCGCGTTGAATTCGTGCAAGAGGACGAGTTGGGTGGGCATTTGGAAAATCTTCTAAGTTTCCGGGATAGGCCCAGGCCCGCGGATAATTGATGGGCATACAAAACGTGTGGGGATCGATGTACCCGGCCTCCTTGGCACGGTTCTTAACCAACTCCGCCGCCCATGGCTGATAGGGAATGCCGCCCTTCAGATTGATCGCAAAATTCCCGAGTTGCGGAGTAATGGGCAGTTCCGAGCATTGAAAAAGGCCGATCTTGGGATCGCACGGGCGCTCGTCGCGCGGAACCCACATCCCCGAGAAATCCGGCTTGCCGCCGGAAGTTTTGGGCGCGGGTGCGCGGAGATCAGGTTTGCCATCAGGCGTGCGGGGGATTCCCGGTGTGGGTAGGTTGATCCATTGAGCGGTGGCAGGCAGAGCCAGAAAAAGAGCAACCTTCAGAGCGTTCATGGCTGCCGATTGTATCGATCGGGAAGAATGAAGTCAAAACGCTGGGCTTGTGCCCGTGTTGGCCGAGCGGTCAGCACAGGCTAATTAGCCACAGGGTCGAGAACACGGGTTGGCGGAGTCCGGCGGCTCCAAATGCGGATGGTTCCGAATCTCCTGGCCAAGGCTTCGAGATAAAGATAAACCACCGGCGTTATGTAGAGCGTGATGAACTGGGAGAACAGCAGACCGCCCACCACCGCCAGTCCCAGCGGCTGCCGCGCGTCGGCGCCCTCGCCGATTCCGAGCGCAATCGGAAACGTGCCGAATAACGCCGCTATGGTGGTCATCATGATAGGCCGGAAACGCAGGATGCAACCTTGGACGATCGCGTCGTAAGGCGGGAGGCCATCCACGCGTTGCGCTTCTATGGCGAAGTCGATCATCATGATCGCGTTCTTCTTGACAACTCCAAAGAGCATGATGAGGCCGACAAAGGCATACAGATCCAATTCACGATGAAAGATCTTGAGCGTCACCAGCGCGCCGACAATGGCCGAAGGCAATCCCGAAAGAATGGTGATGGGATGGATGAAGCTCTCGTACAGCATCCCGAGCACCATATAGATCACCAGAACGGCTACCACCAGCAAGATCGACATCCCACGGAATGACTGCTGGAACGCTTGCACCTGCCCCTGGTACAGCGGCGCGATGCTGGGCGGAATGCGCAGCTCCTGGATTACGCCATCGATAGCCGAAGCAGCATCGCCCAGCGCAAAACCGGGCACCAGGTTAAAGGAAATCGTAGCGGCCGGCAGCTGGCCGAAATGGTTCACCGAGAGCGGGCCCACGGTGCGGCGCACATTGACAACGGTATCGAGGGGAACCAGCGTTCCTTTGGAGGACCGTATGTAGAGCTTGGAAAGCGCGTCGGGGTTGCGCTGGTATTGCGGCTCTACCTCGGCGATCACCTGATACTCGTTGGAGGGTGTATAAATCGTGGAGACTTGGCGCGTTCCATAAGCGGTGAAAAGCGCATCCTGGATCTGACCCGCCGTGACGCCCAAGGTCTGCGCGCGATCGCGATTGATATCCAGCGTCACTTCCGGACTCGCAATCTGCAGATCGCTCGTGACGTTCATGAAGCCGCGGATGGTCCGAATCCGGTCCACCAGAATCGGCACCCAATGGTAGATCTCTTGCTGGTCGGTGCCCTGCAGCGTCAATTGATAAGGACTCTGCGTATTGTTGCTGCCGATGCTAATCGGCGGTGGGTTCTGGAGAAATACCTGAATGCCCGGTACGGCAAGAACCTTGGGCTGCAATTCCTGGATGGTCTGATCGACCGAGAGAGCGCGTTCGGCGCGCGGCTTCATCATCGCAAAGACGTTGGCCGAATTTCCGCCGTTGATGAACGCAAAGACGCTGTGCACGTTGGGATCGTGCTCTACAATATTCTTCACCGTCCAGACGTGATCCACCATCACCGGGAACGATACATCTTGTCCTCCCAAGGCGATCCCGTTCATGAATCCCTGGTCCGTGCTCGGCAGGAAGCCCTTGGGCATGTCCAAAAACAGCCAGGCAGTGCCGCCTAAAAGGCCAAAAAGCAGCAAAAGTGTGGCGAAACGGTGGCGAAGAACGGCCAGTAAGGACCGTTCGTAGACGTGCGTCAAACCCTGGAAGAAGCGCTCCAAGCCGTTGTAAACGAAGTTATGCTTGCGGTCGTGATGCAAACTCAAGAAACGGCTGGCAAGCATCGGCGTCAGCGTAAGCGATACAAACCCCGACACTAAAATTGCCACCGCGATCGTGACTGCGAATTCGTGCAGCAGCCGGCCGATGATCCCGCCCATGAACAGCACTGGAATGAACACGCTCACCAGCGAAATGGTCATGGAAACAATGGTGAATCCGATCTCGCGCGATCCGCGAAAGGCGGCTTCCATGCGGCCTTGACCCAATTCAATGTGGCGCACGATGTTTTCCAGCATCACAATGGCGTCGTCCACCACGAAGCCCACCGAAAGCGTGAGCGCCATCAGCGACAGGTTGTCCAGGCTATAGCCGAGCAGATACATGATGGCGAACGTGCCGACGATGGAAAGCGGCACGGCTACGCCGGGAATCACGGTGGCCGAGATGTTTCGCAGGAAAAGGAAAATCACCATCACCACCAGGCAAATGGTAAGAATCAGCGTGAACTTCACGTCGCGGATGGAGTTGCGGATGGTGGTCGAGTTGTCGTGAATGATCTCCAGATTGATGGAGGGCGGGATTTCGGCGCGAAAGATGGGCAGCAGGCGCCGCACGCTGTCCACCACTTCCACCGTGTTGGTGCCCGGCTGGCGCTGAACCGCCAGAATGATGGTTCGACTGTCGTTCATCCAGGCCCGAACCTTGTCGTTTTCCACGTCGTCCAGCACGCGGCCAAGTTCTTCCAGCCGCACGGGATTGCCGTTGCGGTAGGTGACGATCATGCGGCGGTATTCGGCGGCGTTCGTCAACTGGCCGGAAGATTGGATGGTAAAAGCCTGCTTGTTCCCATACAATTTTCCGGTCGGAAGATTGCTGTTGTTGGTCACGATGGCGGCTTGCACTTCATCGATCCCGATGCCTCGCGTCGCCAGCGCGTCCGGATCGAGCTGAATGCGCACGGCGTATTTCTGGCCTCCGAAAACATTGACCTGCGATACGCCGGTAATGGTGGAGATGCGCTGCGCCATCACCGTCTCGGCGTACTCATCCACCGTGTAAACCGGCAGTGTGTCCGAGCTAAGACCCAGGAAAATCACGCCCTGGTCGGAGGGATTCACTTTGTTGAAAGTCGGCGGACGAGGCATGGTGGGCGGAAGCAGACCACCAGCCTTGGCGATGGCGGACTCGACGTCCTCGGCGGCGGCGTCTATGTTCCGGTCCAGACTGAATTGCATGGTGATGTTGGTGCTGCCGAGCGAGCTCGACGAATTCATGGAATCGATTCCAGCAATCGTCGAAAACTGGCGCTCCAAAGGTGTGGCGACCGAGGCGGCCATGGTGTCGGGACTCGCTCCCGGCAGCGCCGCTTGCACCTGAATGGTCGGATAGTCGACGCTGGGCAGCGCCGCCACCGGCAATGCGCGATAGCCCACGATGCCGAACAGCAGAATGCCAAACGCGGTCAGCGTGGTGAAAATCGGCCGTTGAATGAAAAAATGCGAAAGATTCATCAGGCTCCCGCGTCAGCCTTGGCGGCTGGGGCGATGCGAATGTGCGCGCCGGGGAACAGCCGCAGTTGGCCGTCCGTGACTACCGTTTCACCCGGCGAGATTCCGCTTTCGACCACGATCTGATTATCGATCGTCTGGCCCACGATAACTTGGCGCGTTTCCACCGTTTGGTCCGGTTTGACGATGAAAGCGAATTGCCCCTTTTGTCCGGATTGAATCGCTTCCGAGGGGACTACCGTCGCGTGATTCAGGGTACGCAAAGTCATTACGACGTTGATGAACTGTCCCGGCCAGAGTGCGTGGTCGTTGTTGGGAAACGTCGCTTTCAGCTTGATTGTTCCGGTGGTGCTATCCACGCCGTTGTCGATGAAAGTGAGTTGGCCGGTGGCGCTGACGCCTCTCTTTGCGCCATCCGCAACACCGGTCCCAGTGACCGAGAGCGCATTCGCCGCGTTGTAGCGCCGAATTTCCGGCAGGAGCTGCTCGGGCGCGCTGAATGTAACGTAGACCGGCTGCAGTTGATTGAGGTTTACCAGTGCCGTGGTGTCGTTCGCTTTTATGAGGTTGCCCGCCTGGATCAAAAGACTACCGGCGCGGCCGTCGATGGGTGAGCGGATGTAGCAATACGAGAGATTGAGCTTCGCGGTTTCAATGGCGGAGTTGTCCGAGACTACGGATGCTTTGGCGCTCGCGAGCGCGGCATCATCGGCCCGGACGGATTCAATTTGCACCTGGGAAGCCGTCTGATAGGACTCGTTCTGATCCTTCGAAATCACGCCCTCCGCAGCTAATCCTGCGTAGCGCTGGGCTTGCTGCTTGGCGTTGGCGGCTTGCGCCCCGTCACGCGCGAGATTGGCTTCAGCCTGCCTCACCAGGGCGATATCCTTTTGGAGAGCAGCTTGAGCCTGTTCCAGAGCTTGTTGGTAGGGGCGGGGGTCGATCTCGAAGAGCTCATCGCCTTTCTTTACATCCTGGCCTTCCTTAAAGAACACCTGCTTGAGCTCACCGCTGATCTGCGCCTTTACGGCGATCGTCGCGACCGGCTCAACAGACCCGATCTGGCGTACTTGGATAGGGATGTCCCTCGCCTCCGCCGTCGCGATGGTGACCGGCGTCGGAGGGATAACACCCTTCGCTTTGTTGGTCTTATCGCCCCGCTCGGTGCAGCCCAGGAGGCACGCCATAAGTGCGGACGCAATACCGGCCCTCGCGAAAAACGACACTGGTGAGAACTGCTCCTAATGCTAGAGTATCGAAAAACGCCATGAAGGTTACTTTCGATCGATCATGACTCTCACGGTGGACAACTGGTGTTTCTCTCCGCTTCGCTCGGTGGAGGCGCGGGGCACTCAACGTTTTAGCACATATGTTCTGAAAGGATCGGCGTATGAGCAGGACCCACAGCTACCGATAATGGTGGTTAACGGGCCCTCTCGGAAAGCAAAGTTTCCGAGCGGATGATCCCCGAGTAGCCACTTGCCGCGAGGCTAGAATTCTTGAAGAAACCACGCGTTGACCCGAGCGACGGTGTGTTGTAGCCTGTCGCAGTGAGCCCGAGCAATCACCTGACCTTCTGGCGCCACTGGGTTCAGCAGCCTCAGAAGATCTGGTTACGAAGGGCGCTTTTCCAAGTGCACTTATGGAGCGGCATCGCCGTAGGGCTCTACATTCTAATCGTTAGCGTGACCGGCAGCGTGCTTGTCTATCGGAATGAGCTTTACAGAGCTGCGACGGCCGAACCAATCATCTCGAAGAGTTTAGGGCCCCGGATGACCGACGACCAGCTCAAGGCCACTGCTAGGCGGTTGTATCCCGGCTACCGGGTGGTGAGGCTCGGTCGTGCGCTGGATCTCGATCAGGCGGTGGACGTCTGGCTAAGTCGGGGCGGCGCGATCAAGACGCGGCTCTTCGATCCTCGGAGTGGCAGCGATCTTGGTGATTCGGTACCAACCGGTATCTGGCTCGTATCAAAGCTATCCGATCTGCACGACAATCTGCTCGCTGGACCAACAGGCAGGAAAGTGAACGGTGGGGGCGCAGTCGCGATAATCGCAGTTGCTGTCAGTGGTTTGGCAATCTGGTGGCCAGGCATCAAAACATGGCATCGCAGCTTGCTCCTGCATCGCGGCGTGGGGTGGAAGCGCTGGACCTGGCACTTGCACAGCGTGATCGGCCTCGGGAGCTTTGGATTCGTGGTGGTGTTCGCCGTCAGCGGGATCTATCTCGGTATTCCCCAGCCGTTCCTGGACCTCGCCGATCGACTTGAGCCTCCTGCTGCCACTAATGCCGGAGTACGCGTCGGCGACCAGGTTATCTATTGGCTCGCGTACTTGCATTTCGGCCGCATAAACGGCATAGGGATTCCTTGTAGTGGCCCTGGGCTGTGCGACCAGGCGACGAAGGCGATTTGGGCGGTATTCGGACTGGCCCCCGCGGCGATGGCCGTGACGGGCGCGCTCATGTGGTGGAATCGGGTGGTGCGCCCTCGGCTGGCAAGCTGTCGCAGGCCGACTCGGCCTCGTGCCGGGATTTGAGGAGGGCTTCATGATTCCAAAAGCACGAGAAGCCGCCGTGACTGTATACGATGGGTTTCGCAAGACCCGCCATTCTGGGGATCATCCTTACGTCTTCCGCCTCGAGTGCGGCCCTAATGGTAGAATCCTGCCGATGCCCGCGAAACCCAACCTGGCTATCGCCTTCGCGATCGGCGCATGGAGCGTCTTGGCCTCGGCCCAACAGTCGGACCCATTGCCGACCTTCGAAACAAGGGTCGAACGCCTTCAGGCCCAAATTGAGAGGGTCGAGTCCGTGCGCGCCATCAAGCGCCTGCAGTATGCCTACGGACACTACGTTGAACTCGGTTTGTGGAACGATTTCGCGGACCTGTTTGCCACCGATGCCGTCACCAACTACCAGACCGGCGTGCGCGGAAAGGATGCGATCCGTCAGCTCTTCTTTGAGAAGGTCGGGCAAGGGAAGCTTGGCCTCTCCGAAGGCCGCATCTACCCGCACATCCTGTTTCAGCCCGTGATCACCCTTGCGCCGTCGGGCCGAACCGCGAAGGGGCGCTGGCGCATCCTCGCGATGTTGGGAGGCTACGGAGGCTCGGCCACCTGGTATAGCGGCGTCTACGAGAATGAGTATGTCTTGGATGACGGAGTGTGGAAGATCAGCGTGCTTCACTCGGAACCAAAGGTCACGGCAGCTTACACTGCCGCTGGCTGGAAGGATTCCGGAGCGCACGTCCCGTTTCACTATAGTGCCGCGAGCGTCACTACACCGGTCGAATATTCAGGGAGTCGGAGTGCCAAAGTGGCGAACGGCACAACTCCCTCACTCACATCGCTTGCCGACCGCGTCAACCAACTTGCACGGCGTGCCACACGGCTGAACGATCAAGCCGCGGTCACCAATCTTCAGGACACTTACGGATACGCTGTCGATCGCAAACTGTGGGATCGGCTGGCGGATCTTTTTGCCGAGAACGGAACTCTGGAGTTTGGCTTGCAAGGCGTCTACGTGGGCAAGGCCAGCATCCGGCACGCTCTCGATCAATTCGGCCCCCAGGGACTTCGCGAGGGGGAACTGAACGATCATGTCTACCTGCAGACCGTCGTGTCCGTCGCGCCGGACGGGCGTACAGCGAACGCGCGTGGAGTGGAGTTGATCATGTCCAGTGCCGCCGGCGGCCGGGACGGCGAGCTGCGCGAGGGCGTCTTCGAGAACACCTTCAGCAAACAGGCCGGCGTCAAGGAGGACTGGGCCAAGCCCGATAAGACATGGAAGATTCAGTCCGTGCACTTCTATCCACGCATGATCGTCGATGCCAAAGCTGGCTGGGCCAAGAGCGCGAAGGCCGCTCCCGGTCCCAGCAAGAAGTTTCCTCCGGACCGCCCGCCGACCTCTTCCTATGAGATCTATCCCAAGTTCGCGGTCGCCCCGTTCCACTTCGACAACCCCGTCACGGGAAAGCCACCGCAGTATCCTGAAGGCGTTCTGTCCGTCATGAGGCCCGCTACCGCCGCGCCGCCTGTGAGCGAACCGGAGATCCACAGGGCAGCGGACTTGGAGGCTCGTTTGGCGGAGGTGGAGCGCCGCCTCACCGCGTCGGAGGCTTACGATGCAGCAGAGAACCTCATCGGCGCATACGGCTACTACATGGATGAATCTCCGGGCGATGCGACCAGCTTGTTCGTGCAGCCTAACCGCAATACGACGTCCGAAAGTTCCATCTTCGTAAACCAAATCCTGCAACCCGTGATCGACATCGCGCCGGACGGCAAGAGCGCGAAAGTTCGCGCGCGCCTGTTGGATCTCGGTGACACCTCGGGAGGCGCGGGCTTCTGGGCTGCCGGTACCCTTGAAGGCAAGATCGCTTCGGTACAAGGAGCGTGGAGATTCCAGACAGCGCGTTCCGTGTCAACGTGGTCCGCGCCCTATCCGGGTGGGTGGGCGCGAATTCCTTGAGTAAGTAGCGCGCTTCTCGGCACATCACTTTGAGAAGCTACCTTTAATGATGCTTATCGTCACTGAAAAAGTTGTCGCCAGCGAGCACCCGCAGGGCTGTGGATTTCTGCAAGCCTTGCTGCCCTTCGAGAATGGGACATGTGTCCACCTTGACGCCCGGACGATATACCGCGCTACTCCGGCTATGAGGAACTTCGAGCCTACGGCCCGCACGTAGTCGGATGGGTCGGCTCCAAGGTACAAAGTCAGCCAGGCGTCTAGTCGGCTGATACCGTCCCACTTGAGTGAGTCGAGATAGTCCCGGACAGGATGGAAGGAATGTTCCCGAGCGACGACCTGCAAGGCTTGCCCTGCGATTTCCTTGTTAACCGAGATGGCCTGATGCTGGAGCCACGCCGCGGTCAGGATGTCGTGTTCCTCCGCCCAGTCGAACGGTATAGCGGGTGTGCGCTCGAAAGGTGGCGTGGCCTTGGCGACAGTAGCAAGCGAGCTTTCGTTGAAATGGAGCACACCTTGCCATTCGGGCGCATAACGCAGCGCAGTGAGCGCGTTTGCGACGTTTCCCAGGGCCCCGCCTCGCTTGCCGACAAGTAATCGGGCCTTCCATCGGGTTGCGATAGATTCGGCCGAGTTCAATATCGGGTCGGGTGTCCAATCGGCGGACACTGCGCTTATCTCGCTGCCCATCTCTGGGAACTGCTAACGATTCGCAAGATGTTAGCGCGGGGTCCAGGTCGTTCGCATTGCTTCTCATTCATGATTTGCAGACAGGCTTCGATGGCTTCCTCAAACACGCCTCTAGCGCGGAGGGTTCCGCAGACACTTACAAGCATGCTGTGCTGTTGTTCGAAGACTTTGCGAATTTGATAGGACGTGGCGCGCTGCGCGGGAATGCGCCCGATAGTTCGGATCATGGCGCGAAACTCACCGCGCGCGACGTACTCACCGAAATGCGCGCCGGCCGCTTTGGAAATGCTTTCTTCCATCAAAGTGCCGCCGAAATCGTTGGCTCCCGCTTCCAGACAGGCCAGCGATTCTTCAAACCCAAGCTTGGCCCAGGAGACTTGAATGTTAGGGATGTAGCCATTCAGCAGAACCCGTTCCAGAGCAGTTTCCACGCGGTAGGGGACCGCTATTTCGGGCACATGCCTAGTGTATCTTGGCGTTATGTGGCGTCATGGAACCACGGGCGGAACCCAGGACGAAGCGATGGCTAATGCGCTGACGGCTGTTCGCCTGCTTCTGGTGCTTCCGTTTGCGTTTTTCATGGCGCAAGGAGACCGGCGCTCGGCGATTTTCGCTCTGCTGGCGTGGGTGCGTGGCGTTGATCACCGATTTTCTGGACGGGCCCATCGCGCGCCGGCGAGGTACGGTGACCGCATGGAGCGGAACGTTCGATCACACCACCGATTTTCTATTCGTCACTTCCGGGTTGTTTGCCGGAGCCCTGCGCGGCGCATTCCCGTGGATCCTGCCGGTCCTGATCACGGCGGCCTTTGCCCAGTACGTGATCGATTCCTACTGGATTCACCGGCACACTAAGCTGCGCGGGAGCAAGCTGGGCCGGTACAACGGCATACTTTACTTCGTTCCGACCTGTCATGGACATCCTGATCCGAATGGGGCTTCGCTTTCTTGAGCCGATGCTGACCATCCTGGTTTGGTTGCTGGTGCTGAGCACACTGGTATCGATGGTCCAACGGCTGATGCTGAGTGCCGCACCGCCCTACCCGAACAGCTCCCGAGTCGCACGCCGGAGAAATAGCAGGCCCACGGCGGCATTAAAGAAGATGAAGAAATTGTGCATGACGAAGCCGAAGGCGGTCATCTGGCCCGGCCGATCCGGAAAGAGCAAAACCCAAAAAAGAATCGCGACCGAGTGCATCGGTCCGGGCGCTGCCGCGCCAAAGAATATCACCGGCAAAATGCCCAGCATCTCTCCAAAACCTATCGAACCTCCGAAGAGTCTCAGCGCCAGCGTATAGACGACCACACCAGCAAGTACTAGCGGCGCGCGCAACGCTATGAGCACGCCATACTGCCACACTTTCGCCAGCCGGAACGCCCGGAAGATCGGGCGGTCGCGAAGTGCTATCCCGGGGGCGATTCTTCCGCTAAAGAACAAATGGAAAAGCGTGAAGAACACGGCGCCGCCCAAGGCGACCCATGGAATGATGTGGAAGGCTGGCTGGAAACTATTCCAGCGCAACAGCACGCCCACTGTCGCCCACAGGATCAGGCTGTAAATCTCGCAGAACATGATGAGGAGCATGCTGGAGCCGACCTCCCAGCCCGGCACTCCGTCTCGACGATTCAGATAGACCGCAATGGCGCCCTTGCTGACCTGCTCGTTCACCAGCGAGAGAATGTACGCGCTGGCGCGAATGGGCAAGATATCGGCGTAGCGTATCTTGGCGTTGAACCAGTTGATCACGCACCAGACACCCAAGCTATCGAATATCACATACAGGCAGCAGTACGGAATCATGAGCGCCAGCCAATACAGCCAGTTCACATGCTCAAAGCTTCTTGCCAGGTAAGTGAGCAGCCCCGTGCCTTCGGCCGAAGCAGCGTGGCTGAGGCGGTTATAGAGATAGGCGAAGCAGGCCAACGTAATCAGTAGCGGCAAAAGCCGCTGCCAAGGCTTGGCTTTTTTTGCGCCCGCGTCGCGCGCCATAGCGGTGGATTGGCCGGACTGGTTCATCTTTTTCGCTCCTAGCCTAGGCTGTTCTTGATCATCTCATCGATGCCGGTCAAGTGGATTCCCAATTCGCTCGCGGCGGGCTGCGAGTCCAGACGCGTATTGGCCGTGATCACTTCGACCACGTCTGGCGAAAATCCGGGGCCCGAGACGCGCTGACGAATGGCCAGACAAACGAAAGCAGTCCTTTGGGGATCGAGCTAACCCGTACTTCGTGGCCGAGCAAGCGAGCCGCTCGCTCGACCAGTTCTCGCTCCGGCAGCGAAACGGGGCCAACCAGGTCCAACGTGCGATTACTCGCGACCGAAGGTTGGGTGGCAGCAATGGCAGCACGCGCCAGGTCGTCCACATAGAGAGGCTGCTGAAAATTGCGGCCGCCGCCGATCAGCTTGGCTCTGCGGCCGCGCGCATTCCGCGCCAGTGCTGCCGCGCCTTCGGTTGCAGGCCCCAGCAGGAGCGGAGCGCGCAGGATCGTATAGCACAGGCCGAAGCACGCACCAGAGCTTCTGCCTGTCCCTTGCTGCGATAGTAGCCGTTGGAAGATTTCTCATCGGCTCCCGTGGCGCTGACCAAAACGAACTTCTGCGCCGCGCACCGCTTCGCGGCTTCCACGACGCTACGAGCTGGCGCAACGTTTGCCTGTTCATATGTCGAACCCGGCCGCTCGACCAGAATTCCTGCCAAGTGAATGATCGCAGAAGCTCCTCGAAGCGCCGCGTCCAGACTGCTGGGATCGTCGTAGGAAATCTTGGCCAGGCGGCTCCCCTCGCCGAGCAGGGGCCGAATCTCGTCCGCGGCGCGCTCGGAGCGGACCGCGGCGAGCTAGAGCGTTTGGCGCCACTCCGGCTTCTGCCGCACATCGCAGTATCGCTTGGCCGGACGCGCTATTGGCGCCGGTGATGACGATTCTCATGGATTCAGCCCGCTGAACACATTCCCGTAACGAGCAGGTAGGTTCACTCAGGCAGCACGTGGAATAAATGGAGTACCGGGCCATTGCCGGCGTTTGAGGCCAGAAGTTGAGGGTTCCGTTTTGCTCGCTCTTCGAGCACGGCCGCTCTTTCGTCCGGATCGGTGACATGGGACAACCTGCAAGCGTATAAATTATTTCCGAACTTCAGGCGGACACGCGGATCGCGCATCACATTGCTAACCCAACTCTTGCCTTGCGGAAAAGGCACTCCTGCCCCGAACATCGACGTTATATAAAGCTGACCGTTATGAAGGATGTAGCCAGTTGTCACCGAATGAGGAATCATGTACCAGGTTCGCGTCTGCAGTTTGTCTGTCTTATATTGGGACACGAACGACCAGTCGGTGACCGGGGTAGTTACAACCGTTCCACTGAGCCACAGCCCGGGATAATTCCCGCGACCGGGTGTATCCCCGATGGGGTTAAAGCCGGTGATTCGCAGTACTACCAACACCAACACCAAACAGACCAGGAGTACGCCTACAATCTTCGCTAACGTCCTCATCTTGGCCTCCTAAACATGAAAGGCCGGAATCTGCGTTTTGGCTTCCGGCACTGAGTCATTGTACACTCGATCGTCTCGACGTGCGCGTCAGGCTTCTCGAGGTTCTTCCATCCCGAGCGGAGATGGGAGAGGAGTGATGTCCTCGAATGGGACTCGAGCAAAGGAGCGCGGGCTTTCCCTCAGCCTGAGGCGGAGCCGGTTGAAGTAAACCGGCATGTTGCAATGGGTGTAGAATCTCCTGGTAGGAACGCCAAAATGAAAATTCCGGATGCGTCAAGGAATCGTCTTTAGGAGCCAGGTATGAGAGCACTATTAAAGATTGTTGGGTCAACAGTAATTGTCTTGCTCGCTGTTCTGCTGTTAATGAGCGTCACTGGTTTCGAACCTAAGGACTGCCCGCCAACTGATAAATCTTTGTCGTGCAAAGTACCAGGGTTTTGGCTCAAGGGAGAAGCGGTCACTACCCCTGTTACCGACTGGTCGTTCACGGACCAGATTCCACAGATCAAGATTCAGACCCAGACCCCGTTTCTGCTGCCTCACTCAGTGATCATTTGGTGCGCGGTATATAACGACAATTTGTATGTGACCTCCTATCGCGGCAGACAGTGGGTTGAAAATATAATCCGTGACCCCCACGTGCGCCTGAAGATAGCGGACAAAGTGTATGATCGTACCTTGTCACTCGTCGACGATCCGGCTGAAAAAGCAGCCGTGCTCCAGGCGAAGGGAAGAAAATATCCCCAATGGAAGGTGCCAGCGGTCTCGGCATCGACTGTCTTTCGCGTGAACCCTGCGTAGGGCTTCATATAAATCCTTTCCACTGCGAGCTATTAAATCGGCCACCGCGAAGGCGACCTGGGCGGCGTTCGAAATGTGTCCGAATGTCATAGGGCACCTAAAGCGCTGTCACTTCCTTACCCGTGGCGCCTCGCCGAAAGCTGCCGTGATCTCCGCGAGGAGTCGAGATGCCAGTTCGATGATCTGCGCAGAAATTGCAAGGACCGCGCGTGAACGGGTAGGTGGCTGGTTATGGAAACCCTCGAATATTGCGTGCTCCAGATCGGCGTAGGCCATCTGTATCTCGTGCGGATTGAACGATGTGCCTTTGCACTCAAAGGCGCGCGCGATTCCTTCGAGCAGTGCGCTAACCTCATTGTCGAAGCGTACCGAGGCGCGCGGAATGGGAGCAGGCAGATCTAGCGGATTGACCTGCAGCCGGAACTGCAAAAGCGAAACCTGTATAGAAAGAGGGAACGGAGCTGAGGCTGCCAGGCATGCAGCTGATCGCGCAGCGCGAGACTCTGGGCGCGCGATCGCCCGATCTCGAATAAAACCGCGTCTGACTGCAAGGTGACGCCGGAGAAGTTTTGGCTGATTTTCTCGCGCAGTGTGCGGATCTTTTGGAGGTCGGCCGGCTTCCCGCGTGGCCAGGGCGTGGCAAGTTGGGCCATGAGGTGAAGGCTCTGGGCGAACAGTTCGCGCATAACTTGCACCGCAGGCTTAGAGCCGAGCGTTTCAAAGACCAGCCACATCATCACCAGCCCAAGCATGATACCCATGATGTTGTCGCGTGCAATCGCCAGGTTTGTCTGAGGAGATGGACCTCGAAGTTGGATGAGGTAAAACGCCAGCGCGAGTTGGTTGCCGAAATAGGAAAGGCGCGGACTCGAGGTGAGGATCCAAGCTGCGAGCAAAGTTACGGTGGCGAACATGACGGTAAAACCGGCGACGGTGTCGAGCATGGGCAGGACCAGGACTTGAGAAGCGATGCCCAGCACAACGCCGCCACAAAGGGCGCCCGAGAAGCGCAGCAACTGCTTCTGCCGTGAGGAGCCGATGCTGGTAATGGCGGTGACAACGCACGTGAACAGCGAGGTGTTGAGTCCGGGCCAAAAAACGGCGTTGAAAATGAAATAGCAGAGTGTGGCCGCGAGGCAGCCGCGAAGAGCAAAGTTCAGATGCTCGGGGTTATGGAAAGCGTCGGGCTTCAGGATTGTCGGAGAGGCGGGGTTGATTTCGTCGAGCGCGAACGATTGACCGGGGGCGGGGGAGAGACTCATGCGCAGCAGGTCGAGCGTCTGTTCGAGGCCCAGCAGGATCAGTGGCCCGTCGGAGGGGGGGCTGAGAGGCGGGATTGCTTGTCCACCGTTGCGGGTGCGAATCTTTTGTTGCATCTTCGCGATCTGATCGGCCATGGCCTGGAGGCGAGGTGCGTCGTTGGGTGTAAGCGTATCGAAGCCCCGGAAGGGGGCGAGGATGTCAATAAGCCTGCCGACGAGAGAGACCGTGGTACTGAGGCGCGGAATGTTCTGCCGGGCAGGGTTCGCGCTGAGAGCAAGCCGCCTCAGGCGTGAGACACCAATCATGGCAAACTGAGCAAGCTTTCCCATTGCTTTAGGGCTGACGGCGCGGCGGGCGCTTTGATAGAGGACCACCCGTACGGCTTCCAGACGTTGGTTTAAGCCCTCAGTCAGTTCGTCCAGCGTGTCGAACAGCGAAAACGCGAATTCCACAACGATGGTTACGCAGACCGCAAGCGCCACACTGCCGAGAACCCAAAGGTTGGAGACGACGATAGCGGCTTGAGAGACTGTTTGATCCCAGGCCGGAACGGAGAGGACGATGACGATTGCGAAGGCTGTCCCTGCGCCGTAGTTGGAGAGGGCGCTGAGGCCGTAAAAGGCAACAAAGAAGCTGAAGATCACCCACAGGAAGTGCGTCAACGGATAATTCACCAGGAGGATCGCTCCTGTCAGCAGAAAGGCCGTGCCGAAAAGAAAGCTGGCAACGGTGCTGATGCCTCCGCGCAAGGTGGTGATCGGCGCCTCGCGCGAGAGGAGGAGTGAGAAGAAGCCTCCGACGGCCGCGCCAGGAAGGCGGAAGGTGACGATCAACAACATGGTGATTGTGGCTGCAACGGCGTACCGGAGAGCAAGAAGGGCGCGTCCCGGATAGGGCTTGAGCTCCTCCCGAAGAAAGCTTGGGAGCCACTGAATGAAGGACGGCGAGGGAGGCGCAACCGGCGCCTGCCTCCAAGTTTGCCGCTGACCGGGCTGGGCTAAGGCGGGCAACGTCTACCTCGCCGAGCCCTGCACTGGGTGGACGACCGCCACAGCGTTCTCGCCGATGCGCACCAGACCGGAGGGTGGCGATTCGATCCGGATGCGTACCGGGTAGCGAGCCGCGAGGTGAACCCAGCTCAGCGAGCGCTCTATGGCGGGAAGACCCGGCGAAATGACACCAGCGACGCTTGGATCAGGCGTCACGCCGTGCCCGATACTTTCCACGACACCCCGTAAAGGAAGGTTTTCGTGAGACATGAGGAAGAGGTCGGCTGGGGAACCCAGCGCGACCTGGCTCAATTGGGTTTCGCGGAAGTTCGCGACCACCCACCAAACCCGCGAATCGATCATGGTGAAGACCTGAACGCCGGTGTGCACATACTCACCCACCGAGGTGGTCAGATTGGTGATGTAGCCATCGAAAGGGGCATACACGCGACAGTTGTTGAGGTTGTACTGGGCGGTGCGAATCGCGGCGGCGCGCTCCTCACGCTGATTTGTGAGTGGGGCCAGCGTCTCCACTCCGTTAGCTGCCTGCTCGCGCTGGGCCTCGCTCTGCTCCACCTCTGCGCCGGACTGTTGATAGTGCGATCGGGTGGTCCGCACATGGGCTTCGCTGAGGGTGACCTGCGCTGAAGCCTGCTCGACGGCGCGCGTACGCGTCTCCAGCAAAGTTCGCGCCTGTTCCACCTGGTCGACGGTCACAAATTGCTGGTCTAGCAGAGGCTCAAGCCGGTGCAGATTGTCCGCGGCGTACTTGCGATCCGCCTCGGCGCGGAGCAAAGCAGCGCGCGAGTCGGCTAAGTTTGCCTCCGCTTCGGAGATGGTCGCGTTAAGGGCCTCGCGGTTGGAAGTAGTTGCTGGCGATGTTCGCCTGGGCCACATGGACGCCGCTGATCTGCGAGTTGATCGAACGTTGCCGATCTTCGATTTGACCTTCCAGCGCGTACTGCTGCGAGAGCGCGCGTTCCAGCGCGTAACGATAAGGCCGCTCGTCCACAACGAAGAGCAGGTCCCCAGCCTTGACGTATTGGTTATCCCGAATAGGCAATTGCATGATGGGCCCGTCCACCTGAGGCGCCATGCCGATGAAGTTCGCAAAGACCTGGGCGTCGTCAGTACGGGGATTCTCCACCGCGCGGCTTACAGCCATCAGAACAACGATCGAAGCAAGCAGCACGACGCAGCCGAGGAGAAGCCATCCAAGGATCGGCTTCGGCTTAAGGAGTGGCTCGTCGTGCTCATTCTCTTCGTGCTCGTGCAGTTGGTTGCTTTTCTGTTGCTGCTCTTCGTTCTGTCTAATCTGGGACGAATCCGCCTGAGGCGGCCGGGAGGGTTGGGCTTGCTGCACGCCAGCCTCAGGCGGTGCTTGGTCTCTCTCCTTGCGATTGTCGTCTGTCACACAAACCTCCTTCCGCTTTAGTCGAACGCGATCAGCCAGATTAAGCAGGCGATGAGCAGTGCCATGGCGAAGTAGAACAAAGGGAGAGCCGGCACTTGTTGCTCCCATTGCAAACGATTTAGTACGAACCGAACGAGAGCAGTCAGCAGGATGCCGGCCACCATGCAGGCGATCCAGCCCGGGAAGTAGGAACCAAGTACGTTGAACGAAGGAGAGCGCGCACAGCCAGTCAAGGCGAAAACAAGAGTCGCAGCGAGGCCCGCAGAAACGGTGTGGCGCGACGAATACTCTTCCCTTTTTCCTGGCTGGTCTTTTCCGGGGTGGTCATGGATGGGACTTTCGGGATGCGGTCTGCAGCAGATCGCCTGTGCGATAGGCCAAGCCTGCGAGCCCTGTCAGAAGCGTTGTTCGTGCGGCGACATCACTGCTGCGCGCCTGCGCCAGAGTGCGTTGTGCCGAGACCACGTCGACGGTACTGCGCAGACCTAGTTGATAGGCTCTAAGAGCGGCGTCGTAGGAGGACTGCGAAGCAGTCAGGAGTGCCGCTGCGGCGTCGCGCTGGTAAAACGCGGTGCGCAGGGCTACGTACGCGGTCCAGACCTGCTGCTCGACATCGTCGCGGGTCTGATCGATCTGCGCCTGTGCCTTCCTCTCAACGGCGCGTGCTTCGGCAAGTTGGTTGGAACGCCGGCCTCCGTCGAAGAGATCCCATTCCAGTGTCGCATTGACGTTCCACTCCCCCTGCGGCCCGGTGTAGACTCCTGGAAATAAATCTTGCCGTCCGTAACTACGGAACACACCTGCCTGGCCCTGGAACTGAAGGGTAGGAAAATAGGCCGAACGAGCGGCACGGATCTCAGCGCGAGCGGCCTCGCGCTCCGCAGTTTGTTCCCCTATCTCGGGCCGAAGTGACAGGCTGCGCTCGGTGGCTTCATGCACGTCAGTATCCAAGTGATCTGGTGTTGGAATCTCTGCGAGGGGTTGAACTTGAAGGCGCTCTGAGGGAGCTGCTCCGACGAGCGAGAGCAGGTCACCACGTCGGATATCTACGTCGCCGATCGCAGCTTGCAGGGTGAAGTTGGCCTGCGCTGCTGCGGACCGCGCCTCCAGAGCATCAGGCAGCGTGGCGAGACCAACTGTCAAACGGGCCTCGACCGCCTTCCGCACAGTCTCCGCATTGTCGAAGTTCGCTTGCGCCGCTTCCCTCTGCCCCATGGAGTTGAGAAATTCATAGTACCGCCGCATCGTCTCGAAGAGGACATCCAGAAACGTACGGTTGAAGGTGAGGTTCGCACCGAGTAATTGTTGTCGAGCTTCGTCAATGCGCGCCGAGCGGCCTCCAAAGTCAAAGATGAGGTAATTCAGCTGAAGCATTGGCTGGAAGATGCCCAGCGTCTGCTGCACGAAAACGTCGTTGAAGAGGATCCCCTCCCGAGTGGTGTTGGTCAGAGCAACGGCGTTCATGGCCGGCAGCAGATCGCTGCGAGCAATACCGAGCCGTGCGGCCGCAGCACGAGTGTTCTCCCAGGCAGCGCGAGTAGAAGGATTGTGACGCTCGGCCAGATCTACCAGCTCGGATACAGTGTACGGATGGTCCGCATCCATACGCGTGCGGGGGTCCTGCTCCGCGGCCTCACGCTGTTTGGAAGCGAAGCCCGAGGGGGGTTGAAAAGGCTTTTCAGCATCGCTTGAAATCAGTTGACCTTGGGCGCATCTCAATGCACAAAGCATCGCGCCTGCAAACACCAGTAGCCTGGCCGACCGTACTGGGCTCTTATCGATCATGCTCTTTAACAGCGACCTCCAGCGCATCTTATCCCTTGATGATAATTCGGTTTGATCGTTTCTTCAGGATGACTTAGAGCGCTTGTGGACCGGTCATTCGATCGGCAATGGGCGTCCGCGAAGTGCGGAAAACAGCGGCCTGCGCGATCGAGAGGACAAGGTAGTTTTTCGAGTCTTGCTCGCCGCAAGGTGCCCGTCACGAGCTGGCTGCGGCGCGGCTGCCATGAATAGTCAATGAGGCAGCGCGTGCCCTTTATGTTCAGCGGTCAAAGTGCTCGCGGCTGCGCGATCGGCGATCACGAGCGCCTCTTCGCTGCTGACCCGCCCGGCGGGAATGGATTCATCGCCGTCGAGTAGTCGACGGAGCATTTCCACCTTCTCGCCCCCAGTGACAACCCAAAGCACACGGCGTGCGCGGTCAAGCGCCGGATACGTCAACGTCATTCGGCGACGGCCCTGGTAGACGCCAGTCACACCGACGTCGGCTTCCGTAATTTTGAGCACAGGATCTCCGGGCACGAGCGAGGCTGTGTGGCCGTCAGGGCCGAGACCGAGGTGGACTAGATCGAGCACCGGCGGCGACCCGACGACCTCCTGGAGTGCGATCGCATATTGGGCGGCCGCGGCCTCCAGATTGGGAGACCCCACCGGCATGGCGTGGACTTGTTCCGGACGGATTGGGATATGCTGCAGCAAACTCTCTTGCAGATGCGTGAGGTTTCGATCCGGGTCTCCGTCCGGAGCGACGCGCTCGTCCACCTGAAAGATATGCACGGCCGTCCACGGGAGATCTTTGCTTGCCAAGGCGCGCAGCATAATCCAAGGTGTGTGGCCACCGCTCACGGCAAAGGCAAATGTGCCGCGAGCAGCCACCGCGGCACGAGCATCGGCGGCAATAGTTGACGCAGCCGCTCGCGCGACAGCGTCGGCATCGTCAAAGACTTCTATCTTCATAATCGATTTCAATTGGCTTGCGCGATTCGGAAATCTTCGAGGTCCGTGGCGGTAGGATTCTGCCACCCGCCGGGGGGTGAAACCTTCCCGGCAGTCTCAGCAGGCCCCCAGGCGCCTTTGTCGTATTCGTAAATTGGGCCGCCGGCTTTCAGTATAGGATCAACGATCCGCCACGCCTCCTCCACGTAATCTTCGCGCGCAAACAAAGTGGCATCGCCCGCCATGGCATCGCCCAGAACTCGCTCGTATGCGTCCATTTCTTGCACGCTGGGATGACTGCTCGCAATCACCTCAACCGCCTCGCCTTTCATCTGCTCACCAGGACCCAACACATTCGCACCCAAGGCGATTGTCATTTCTGGGCTAATGCGGAACCGCATGTAGTTCTGGGCAACTTTGTCCCTGACGACACTCGGAGGTTTTCGAAACCGGGCGACCACTTCCGTGCAGGTCACCGGCAGGTTCTTCCCGGCGCGAATATAAAATGGCACGCCGTTCCACCGCCAGGAGTCGACTTTGAGTGCGAGAGCCGCGAACGTCTCGGTGTTCGAATTGGGCGCGACCCCCTGTTCCTGCCGGTAGCCGCGGAACTGCCCGCGGACCAGATTGTTCGGCTCGATCGGCGGGATCGCTTTCAGCACCTTGGCCTTCTCATCGCGAATCGTTTCGCTATCCAGGCGGACCGGAGGCTCCATCGCAAGATTGCACAAAATCTGGAAGAGATGGTTTTGGATCACGTCGCGAATTGTGCCGGTTTGATCGTAGAAACCGCCGCGTCCTTCAACACCGAAATCTTCCGCCATGGTGATCTGCACACTCTCGATGTAGTTTCGATTCCAGAACGGCTCCATAAATGCATTCGCGAATCGAAACACTACCACATTATTCACCGGCCGCTTGCCAAGATAGTGGTCAATACGAAAGATCCCGGATTCGGGAAAGACTGAATGCAAGGTGCGGTTGAGCTCCCGCGCGGAGGCCAGGTCATTGCCGAACGGCTTCTCCACAATGATTCGAGCACTCTGGGCACTGCCCGACTTGGCCAACTGCTGGACCACCGTTTCGAACAGAAGCGGTGGAATGGCCAGGTAAAACGCCGGCCTCTGCGCGCCATTCAGTTCTTTGCGGAGTGCCTGAAAAGTTGCAGGATCGCTGTAGTCGCCGTCCACGTAATGCAGCAGGCTGCTGAGCTTTGCGAACGCCTCGGAATCCAAGCCGCCATGTTTCTCGACACTGTCGCGCGCTCGCTCGCGGAGTTGGTCGAGGTTCCAACCACTCTTGGCCACACCGATCACCGGCACATTCAGATGGCCGCGTTTCACCATGGCCTGTAGAGCGGGGAAAACCTTCTTGTAGGCGAGATCGCCCGTTGCACCGAAGAAGACTAAAGCATCGGAATGGGAATCGTTCATCGCAGTCTCCTCTTCTATTGACCGGCAGCCTTCTCCAAGTGGCCGCCGAACGCGAATCGCATCGCAGAAAGCAGTCTGTCCTGATAATCCGCCTCACCTCGTGAGGTGAAGCGCGCGTAGAGCGCGGCGGAAAGAACAGGCGCGGGGACGGACTCGTCGACAGCGGCCTTGATGGTCCACCGGCCTTCCCCGGAATCCGATACCCGCCCGGCGAACTGCGAGAGTGCGGGATCCTTAACCAGGCTGCTTGCCGTGAGGTCCAGCAACCACGACGCAATCACGCTTCCGCGCCGCCACACCTCTGTGATGTCCCGCAAGTTGAGATCGAATTGATAGTGTTCAGGATCGCGCAACGGCGTCGTCTCCGCATCAATGGCGCCTTTCTGCCTTCCCACATTGGCGTCGCGCAGGATGCTGAGACCTTCGGCGTAGGCAGCCATCAGGCCGTACTCGATGCCATTGTGAACCATCTTGACGAAGTGCCCGGCCCCGCTTTGGCCGCAATGCAGATAACCTTGTTCCGCGGTGCCGTCCAGCTTTTCGCGTCCTTCAGTACGCGGTATGTCGCCTGCACCCGGAGCGAGCGTTGCGAAGATCGGGTCGAGATGTTTCACCGTGTTTGGCTCGCCGCCAATCATCATGCAATAGCCTCGTTCCAGCCCCCAGACCCCACCGCTGGTCCCGACGTCGACGTAGTGAATACGCTTCGCCGCGAGTTCTTTGGCGCGCCGGATATCGTCGATGTAATAGGAATTGCCGCCGTCGATGAGGATGTCGTCAGGGTCGAGGTGGGGGACCAGCTCGGAAATCGTCTGGTCCACCGCAGCGGCCGGCACCATCAGCCAGATTGCGCGTGGTTTATCGAGCTTCGCGATTAGGTCGGCTGGCGAGGAACTCCCGGTTGCCTTCTTTTGAGCCAAATCACTCACTGCTTTTGGCGAGCGGTCGAAGACAACGCACTGGTGCCCTCCTTTCAGGAGCCGCAGTACCATGTTGGCTCCCATCCTTCCGAGACCGATCATTCCGAGTTGCATAGATTTACTCCTTGAGCTTCCGATATCGGCTTATGAGGTTATTAGTCGAGCTGTCGTGGCGGAGCGCGGGTTCGGTTTGGTTTTCGATCTCCGGTATGATCTTTTGCGCCAGCGCCTTGCCGAGTTCAACGCCCCACTGATCGAACGAATTGATGTTCCAGATCGTGCCCTGAGTAAAAACACTGTGCTCGTATAGCGCAACCAGCTTGCCAAGAGCTTCCGGCGTGAGCTGATCGGCAAGGATTGTGTTCGAGGGCCGGTTGCCTTCAAACACGCGATGGGGCACCAGCGAATCGGGTGTGCCCTCGGCTTTGACCTGCTCCGCGGTCTTTCCGAACGCTAGGGCTTCGGTCTGAGCGAAGACGTTCGCGAGGAGTATATCGTGATGGCGGCCAAGCGGGTTGAGGGCCTTTGCAAAGGCGATGAAATCGCACGGGATCAACCGGGTCCCTTGATGGATGAGTTGATAGAACGAATGCTGGCCGTTGGTCCCAGGTTCACCCCAGTAAATTGGACCGGTAGCATAGTACACGACGGTCCCGTCTAGCGTGACGTGCTTTCCGTTGCTCTCCATCGTTAACTGCTGTAGATATGCCGGGAAACGCTTCAAATATTGCTCGTAGGGCAACACCGCTACCGTTTCGGCGCCGAAGAAATCGTTGTACCAGATGCCCAGCAGGCCAATGAGCACCGGAAGGTTGCGCTCGAATGGAGCAGTGCGAAAGTGCTCGTCGATTTGGTGAAAGCCTCCCAGCATCGCCCTGAAATTCTCGGGGCCAATGGCCAGCATGGTCGAGAGGCCGATTGCCGAGTCCATGGAATAACGTCCGCCCACCCAATCCCAGAACCCGAACATGTTGGCAGTGTCGATCCCGAACTTCGACACTTCCGCGGCATTGGTGGAGACGGCTACAAAGTGTTTGGCAACCGACTTCTCGTCGCCGCCCAAACCTTTCAGCAACCACACTCGAGCCGTGTGAGCGTTCGTCATCGTCTCCAGCGTCGTAAAGGTTTTCGATGAGACGATGAAGAGCGTTTCCGACGGGTCGAGATCGCGGACGGCTTCGGCGAAGTCGGTGCCATCGACGTTCGAAACGAAGCGAAACGTCAACGCGCGGTCGCTATAGTGCTTCAGAGCTTCATACGCCATCACCGGCCCGAGGTCGGAGCCGCCGATGCCAATGTTGACGAAGTTCCGAATGGATTTCCCGGTGTGACCTTTCCACGCTCCCGAGCGAACGCGGTTGCTGAAGTCGGCCATTCTGTCGAGCACCGCATGCACATCCGGGACGACGTTATGGCCGTCGACGGAAATGGATGCCCCACGCGGCGCACGCAGCGCAACGTGCAGCACCGCACGCTTCTCGGTGATGTTGATCTTGTCGCCGCGAAACACGGAGTCGATTCGTTGCCGCAGACCGGATTCTTCGGCCAGTTGAACGAGCAGCTGGATAGTCTCATCCGTGACGCGGTTTTTCGAGTAGTCGAGAAAGATTCCCTCGGCCTCCAGCGTCATTCGCTTGCCACGCTCCGGGTCAGAAGCGAATAGCTGCCGGAGATGAAGCTCACGGACCTTCTGAAAGTGATCCTGCAGATTCTTCCATGCCGGCCGTGCGGTAAGCGGGCGATCGGTCCCAGCCGCTGCTACTGTTTCCGCTGCTACTGTGTCCATGGTGGCGCTCCTTTTTGTCCAGTTGTCGAATTGTCGGAAGGGATTGGCTTGCGAGGAACACCAGCGCCCTCCCAAAGGCGAAATCCTCCGATAAATGCGTTCGCGTTGTCGCCCGCGCGGCAACCTGCGGGCAGCTTCTTAAGTTGCTTTACGTTCCCGCCGCCCAGAACCACGTCGTCAGGTTGCAGCGCGGCGATCAAGCGCGCTACAACATCCTCGACAGATCGCCGCCACTTGTCCTTGCCCCGGCGCTCCAGTCCTCGCTCGCCAACGTAATCCTCATATGTGGACTTTTTGTACGGCAAGTGGCCGAGTTCCATCGGCTCGACGACGCCATCCACGATCATCGTGGAACCAAGCCCGGTTCCCAGACCCAGGAAAAGCATTTTGCCCCCTTTGTAGCTCCCCAATGCTTGCATGGCCGCGTCGTTGATCAGCTTGATGGGATGCCCGAATGCGGTTTCAAAATTGAAGCCAACCCAACCGCATCCCAGGTTGTGCGGCTCCGCGACCGGCCGATTATGGAGCACCGGTCCGGGATAGCCAACTGATACGACGTCGTAGTCCCAGTCGCCTGTAATCTTCTTGACTTCGCGCACCATGCTTTTGGGGACCAGATCCGGCCCAGAGTCAAACTTGCGAGGCTCGCTTTGTCCGCTGGCGAGGACCTTGACATGAGTGCCGCCCACATCCACAACCAATACCTTCATGAAGAGGTTAACTAGCCTTCTTAAGCGCAGCACTCTTGGAATCGATTACCGCCATAAGATCGCTCCACGACTTGACGAACGACTTCGCTCCCTCGTCCTGGAGCTGGGCAGCCAGCGCATCGACATCAATTCCGGCCTTGGCGAACTGCGCCAGGACCTGCTCGCAGTCCCCGCCATCCGCCGGCAGTGTGGCGCCAAATTCGCCATGATCGGCGAGTGCCTTCAAGGTGGCATCCGGCATCGTGTTCACCGTAAATGGAGCAGCCAGCGCCTTGACGTAAAGCACGTCAGACGCTTTCGGATCCTTAGTTCCCGTGCTGGCCCACAGCAAGCGCTGCGGCCTGGCGCCAAAGTTGAGAGCCCGCTGCCAGCGCGACGAGGCGAGCAGTTCGCGATATGCCTTATACGCGCGCTTCGCGACGGCGATGCCGAGCTGCTCGCGCAACGCCGCCGGCACTTTCTCCGCCACAGCGACATCCCATCGGCTGATAAAAATAGAGCCAACGGACCCAACAACCGGATTCAGACCTGCTTCGATACGCCGTTCAACGCCGCGCAGATAAGCATCGGCAGCAGCCAGGTACTGCTCGCGCGAGAACAATAGAGTGACGTTGACCGGGATACCAGCAAAGATCGCCTCCTCAATCGCCGGGAGGCCTTGCTTGGTGCCCGGAATCTTGATGAAAAGGTTTGATTGATCCGCACGGGCACTGAGACTCTTGGCGGCCGCGAGACTACTGGCGGTGTCATACGCGAGCAGCGGCGAAACCTCTAGAGAGACCCATCCGTCGACTCCATCGGTGCGCTCGTGAACGCCGCGGAACAGGGCGGCGGCGCGCGTGATGTCCTCCAGCGCCAGCTCGAAGAATAGCCCCTCACCCGATTTGCCTTCCCCTAACTTCTTGCGGATGGCAGCGTCATAAGCGGAACTGTTCTTGATGGCGTGGTCGAAAATCGTCGGATTGGAGGTAAGCCCCGTCACCGACCATTCGTCGATATAGCGTTTGAGCGTGCCGCTGTCCAGCAAATCGCGCGTGATGTTGTCGAGCCAGATGCTTTGGCCCAAATTGTGTAGCGTTTGTGTCGCTTTTGTCATGCAACAACCTCCACCCTCGTTCCCGCTGAAACCTGATTCGTAAAAAGCTGCAATCGTGAAGTGACCACTTGCTGGATGGCTGTGACGGCAAACGGCAGAATCTTGTACGGTACGACTTCGTCCGTTCGCGCAACCAAGCCTTGCTCCAACCCCCGCCTCCAAGCCACCCGGAGTTCAGTGTTGATATGGATGATATTGATTCCCGCGCGTATCGCCGCCTGAAAATCATCGTCTGAAGTTCCGGAACCGCCGTGTAGCGTCAGAGGAACACCGGCCGCCGCCTTGATTTCGCGAATCCTTTCGATATTAAGATGTTTCTTCTCGTTCCCTGTGATCATGCTCTTGCGCATGCCATGCGAGTTTCCAACTGCCGGAGCGAGAATGTCCACTCGCGTTTCGGTAACGAACTGGCGAGCCTCGGCCGGCGTTGTGAGCGGCGGTGCGGAGCGGGGTGCATCCTCGTGAATACTCGAACCGGTTCCGATGTCCCCGATCTCCCCTTCTACCAGCACCGCGGGATTGACCGACTTGAGCGCTTCTACCGCTTCTCGAGTTTGTCGCGCGTTGTCTTCGAGCGGCAGTGAAGACAGATCGAAGACGACAGAGTTAAATCCAGCCTTTACGGCGTCCATAGCGCTCGGCAGCGAGTGCGTATGGTCGGCATTCAGGAAAATCGGATAGTCGAACTCCTCGCGCAGGCTCCTCACCAGGGCCGCGAGCTGCTTCGTTCCGGCGAATTCCCGCTCTCCCTCGGAAGCCCCTACCAAAACTGGAACATTTAAAGTGTGGGCCGCCTGGAAAACAGCTTTCAAGAAGACAAGATCGGCGACGTTGAAGTGTCCTAACGCCACTTGCTTGGATTGTGTTTGCTGCAGTATTTCATTCAGTGATTGCATTTGCATCCCCAACCTCTCATCCGCCTCACAGAACGGTCAAGCTATCTCATATTGCGAAGGCATCCTTTCACCCGCGCGACCAGGCTCGCGTCGTAGCGGAGGAATGCCCTGGCTGCCGAACACATCCATGACACGACGCGGGCTTCCTAAATCTGTCCATCCGGACGCGGCATCCCGTAGAACCACGAGCCGACTGGGCATCCGGGTTAGCACAGCTCTGGAAAAATCGACCGGCGCGATTCGGCCATAGAGTTGATCGATCTGGCCCTTGATGAAACTGCGTTCCAACGACCGCGTTACTTTCGGCAGGGCTGCGTGAAGCAGTTCCGTGAAAGCTCCAACCCGGCCAATTGTGATGAAGGTGTTCCAAAGGCAGCCCTGTTGTTGCAGTACTTCGGCACGTTTTAGCGTCGGTTTTTCCCAGAAGCGAGACACGCGCAGTAGGGGGTTAACCAACGAGTCCACCAATGTGCGACCCGGTTGTATCCAGCCGTACTCTACTTCTGGATATCGTGCCTCGGCGCCGACGACTAGTATGCAGTCCGGATACTCCTCAATTAGACGCAGACCCGATTCGATGCTTTCGCGGAACGCGGAAGAATTCGAATAATAATGTTCAGAGGGAAAGAACGACACTAAAGCGTCCTCATCCCGTTGAGAGATGACCTGTAAGCAAAGTGCGAAGGCCAGGGCTGTTCCGCGGTTTGCGGATTGAATGACCGTGTTCTGAGCGGGAACCCTCGCAAGTTCCTGGCGGTAGTAAGCCTCATGGGCTCGTGAAAGCACAAAGAGAGTTTGCTCGTCGTCAAACAAGGGGCCAATTCGTTCCCGAGTGTGGCCAAGCAGACTCTTTCCTCCGAAGAAGTGACAGAACTGTTTCGGCCGCGCATCGCCCGAGACTCGGTAAGTTAACTCTTGCAATCGAGTGCCGTCGCCCCCTGCAAGCATTACCGCCCACCGATGATTCATATCGGGAACTAAGGACATATGCCCGCCACGCTAGTGCAGTTCAACGGCCATGCGAAATGTATGCAAACCATCGCCTTGAAGCAATCTCTTCCTGTTAGTGTCGACTGACATGTGTCGACGCTTCGACTCGACCTAGGCGGTTGAGCGCGCCAGAAACGTCGAGGTCATTTTCGGATGTCGGCGAAAAGCACAATCGCAACGCCATTCCAGTTGTTTCGTCCGGCACCATCCGGCGGCCTGTCCCGAAGCGGCACGATTCCGACGTCGCTGTGCCTGAGGTGAAAATGCGCCTCAAGATATTCGCGCACCAGATCCGCCCGTCTTCGCGATGTCACAAATTGCTGATCAGGCGTTCCCGTACTGGCGTAACCTTCGACGATAACCAGATGATCGGGCAGTGAATCCACCGCTGGTGCAACCGCGCTGTCAATCGCATGGCGCCCAGTTTCGTCTAGTTGCACTGTGCCGTTGTTGCCGGTATCAAACAGGTTCGCCGCGTCCAGCCAGGTCCGCGACCCGCAAGCATTCGTGCGCTGGCAAGCCTTCAGGTAATCGGCCGTCGACAACTGCTCGAGGTCATAAAAACCACGCTTCTTGAAAAATCCCCGGAAGAAGAATTCGTGTTTTAGCGCTTCCGTGTCTTCGGCAAGATTGGCGGTTCCGCGATTCAGGTTTGAAAGCGTCTCACGAATATTGGTGGCTCCGTCCTCGCCCATGTTATCCGGCCCCAAAGCAGTTTTGATGGTCTGATTGAGTTGTTCCGACAACGACTGCACGTTCTCAAGAATTGCCTGTGCTTTCGCCGCGAGGTCACGCGACTGCACATCTGCCAGAATCCGATCGGCGCGCGCCGAAGCATTGGTCAAGTTTGAAGTGGCTTGCTGTGCATTGGCTAGGGTCGCCTGCAGCTGCTTCCTGGTCGCTTCATCTTTCAAAAGCAAGCCTACCGGCCCTTTGCCCGCATTCAAATCCGACACAATAACGTTGATCGTGTCCGTAATCTGGCTGGCGTTGCTGGCCATCTTTTTGATGTCCGGCTGCACTACTGTAACCAGCCCGTCAACATGGTTCACGGTCTTGGTCACTGAATCGAGCGCGATGTCGAGCCGGCCATGCAGATCGGTAACACTGCCCTGAACGTTATCCAACAGCGCGGAACTTTTGTCCAGCAACGCGGAACCCTTCTCTAATGCCGCCCCGAGATCGAAGGGCTCCTTACTAGGAAGCGTGGATCCGTCGGGCGCTTCTGGGGCGCTGTTTGTACCCTCCTGAATGAAGATGTACTTGTCGCCCACGATGCCCTCGGTCTTGATTGAGACCAACGAATTGGTGCGGACCAATCCTCGCGCGTTCGTTCTCACCTGAAGCTTCAGCCGGAACTTCTGCGCTGGGCTGGCAGGAATTTCAATGCCCTTGACCTCGCCGGCCTCGATGCCGGAAACTCGCACCTGCGCGCCGCGCGGCAATCCTCCGATGTCCGAAAAGTCCGCGTAGAACTCCACATGTTTCCCGAAAATATCGTGGCGGTTTCCGATTAGAAACAGGATCGCGGTGAACAGTCCAATTCCCAAAGTCAGGAACAGTCCAATAGCCCAGGCATGAATGCGCATATTATTGTGCCTCGGAAACCAGTTCTCTCACCAAAGCGTTCTGATTCTTCGCTAACTCATCGATGCCGCCTACCGCGATGAGATTGCCATGGTCTAGAATCCCGACGCGGTCGGCGAGGCGATGTGCTTCCCGGGTGTCGTGAGTAACAATCACCATCGTGGTGTTGTCCCTTTTTCGGACGCGTAATAAAAGGTCGTCGATTTCTGACGCCGTCACGCGATCCAGTCCGCTGACTGGCTCGTCGACCAGGAGGATACTTGGGCCGAGCATAAGGGCTCGAGCCAGTCCTGCCCGTTTGCGCATGCCCCCTGATAGTTCCGCCGGCATCTTTCGTCCGTCCTTTCCCAAACCAACATCGTCCAGGTTTTTTTGAACGATGCTCTCAATCTCTTCATCCGATGTTTTCTCGCGCAAGCGTTTCAAAGGCACCGCGAGGTTGTCGTGGAGCGAGAACGAATCGAAAAGGGCTGCGCTCTGAAAAAGGAAACCGATCCGGCTTCTTACCTTCGATAGTCCGTCTTCGTCCTTCCCGACAATGTTGTCGTTTTCGACGCAGATTGCACCCGCATCCGGCTGTATCAAGCCGATAATGAGTTTCAAGGTCACGCTCTTTCCCATTCCGCTTCGCCCTAAGAGGCAGAAGGCTTCTCCTGGCGCGATTTCGAAGGAAACGTTGTTGAGGACGGCTCGGCCGCCGAATGAGCGGGACACATCGCGGAAAGCTATCGCCGGAGGATTGCCGCCGTTCATATCGCCGTCTCCGGGAACAGGAAAAAGATAGCCTTCACCAGAACGACGTCGATAAGAATAATGGCGAGGGACGAGATGACGACGCTGTTCGTGGCAGCGCGCCCAACCCCTTCAGCGCCCTCATCGGTCGTGTAGCCGAGGTAAGAGGAGATCAGACCAATGACGGCTCCGAAAATGGCCGTCTTGAGGGTTGGAGGAATGAAGGCCGCCCAGGTCACGGTGTGGAAAGCGCGGGAAATGAAGAGTTGGAGCGATACATCTGAAGTCGCGCGCTCCGCTACGTAGCCTCCCGCAAGCCCCATTACATCCATGAGAACCGTAAGTATAGGAAGCGCGATCGAGCAGGCTATGATGCGAGGAATCACCAACATTTTGAAGGAATCGATGGAGAGCACTTCGATCGCGTCAATTTGTTCGGTTGCGCGCATGTTCGCCAACTCTGCGCCAATGCCCGCTCCCACTCGCCCAGCCATCAGCAATCCGGCCAGGAGAGGTCCAATCTCGTTGAAGAACGCCAACGACTGGACCGCGGGCATTTCTGCTTCAGCTCCAAATTGGACCAGAGTGGTTCGTGTGTGAAGGGCCAGGACGAGCCCTAAAGCGAAGCCCGAAGACAACACCAGCGGCAAGGATTTCCATCCAGCCACTTCGATCTGTCGCAGGATCATCTGGAATTCAAAGGGAGGAACCAGCATCCTCTGCACCGCGCGCAGAGCAAACAAGCCAACGTTCCCGATGAAGTCTAGATATTTACGCATATATTCCCTGAAGCGTTTAACAGAACCTAGTTCGGAAGCATCACGTTGCATGCCTCCGAATCCCGTGCCGGGCGCGAAGGTCTGGTTGAACTAGTGGCTGGACGCTTGAGCGATGGTCGCGACGAACGTCTGCGCGCCTGAAGGCGCTGTTGTTCCCGCGATAATTTCGCCGTTGCTTAGTGACTTTCCATAAAGGGCTTTGTTACCGGAGTCATCGGGTTTCAGTGTTGCACCATCCAGATCGAAGCCCGCGAACGCGCCCTTGGTGTGGCCGTAAAGAAGAATCTTTGTATTGGGATCGACATGTGCCGACGCGCCATTTCCCCAGGCCGCCGAAGCGTCCGATCCGATCGCGAAACGATCAGAAAGCAGCTTGGAACGCAGGTTCTTGTCCATCGATAGAATTACGATGTTCATCTCTTCCCCACCCAGCTGTACGCCGACGCTGCCGCTATCCAGGGTGATCGCTCCTGGTGCCGACCAACTGCCCGCATTTCGACACGAGATGAATCCTCGTCCGTGCCCTACACCAACAACAATCGCCCCCTTCTTGAATCCTGGAATGACCACGACGCAATCGGCACTGGCGAGCTCTGCCGCTGGAACGCCGTGTCCGGATTCCGTCATCTGATTGAAAACAGCAGTGGCTTTCCCAAGCCGTGCGGTCGTATCATCCGCGCCCGCCGCAGTGAAAACTGCAGCGATCATCAGGGAGATCAGGTACTGTGGTTTTCGCATGAGTGTTGTCCTTTCTAGTTGGGCTGATGCAAGCAGCATTCCAATCGGAAGAATCAATGAACGTCCCTAAAAATGAAGCTGTTCCCGTCAGAACCGGGTTAACGCACCTGTGAGGGAACCTGCGACGATGACCAGTCGTCGACGCGTCGTACGGTCACCTGACACTACGTCAAAGCCCTTACGTCCGAGTTTGAACAGAATTATGTTGCTGACATCACCGCCCACACATCCTGTTTGGACCAAGAACCGAAGACATTGTCGACAGCGGAAATTGACGGGAACTCGTCATTTGACGGAACTCGTCGCAAGTCCCGGGCTACCAAGATTCCCTAGCTAAGCCTGAGAGGCCGGTATCACTTTCCCGATCGCTCCTCCGCATTTCGCCGCGCCGCACGAGCACGGGAACGTCCGGACATCTTTGCCGAAATTGTAATTTACGGTCAGCTCCTCGCCCGGTTTGATGGTGCGCAGGCTCATGTAAAGCACGTGCCCCTTCATGACACGGCTGACCAGGTTGGGATCGCAGCTATGGTTGATAATCTCGGCGCCGCTGCCGCCCACCGCGCCATCCAGGGTCCAATAACTGTCCACGGCAAACAGATAGGTGTAATCGCCATCGCCACGATATTTGGCTTCCTTGCGGTTCAGGCGCTTGCCGGTGTACTCGATGACCTTGCGCTTGGCCGGAATGCGCTGGCCCGCGAAAACTCCATAGCGATGGATCTTAGAGCGCCGGATCACGAGCTTGAAGCAGGCACAGTCTGGATTGAGCTTGGGGGCTTTAACGAGATCGGTTCCCATCTTGGATCATTCATTTTAGCGAACCGGCCGCGGCTAGCGAGTGCTGGCCGCGCGGACGTTTAGGCTCTTGCCGGGGTGATACCGGGCCGGCTAATGTTTTCCCGCGAGTCCGCCGATCAATAAGGTGTCTGACTTAGGAAGGAGTACAGGAGCGCTGTATGTCCACTTCTCCGTGTGCAACCGAACCCGGACTGGCAGATTCACAAGCCGACCTTGTGCCAGGCCTGTCTGAAGGTGCATCCAGACATCCCAAGGGAGTGCTGATCGGGTTTGCCGCTACCGTAACCATCGGCTAGGGCTCGCGATTTGGTATGTAAGCGTGCGCATCGTGGACGCCCATGAAACCGTGCCGGTGAGCACGGCGGTAAACACTCCCGCAAGAGTGTCCACCAGCCAATCCGTTCTACCGCAGCAAGCCGCGCCAGCAGCGCCATCGAAACGGCAAGAAGCCAGCGTGCCTCCACCTCCTCCGCCGGACGTCTATCTCGAAGTGGCCGGGCTGGGACCGCGCGCAGGACGCCAGTTTCGTGAAAGGGCTGGAAGCGAAAGGCTACCGGGTGCGAGTCGTTACTCAAAGCGGGAGCGCGGCGGAGGGCGCGTCGAGCCAGGAGGATGATCGAATCTTGATTGGTCCCTTTGTCGGCAACAGCGCCGTGAAAAAAGCAGAACGCAGACTGCAGTCCGCCGGCGTGCTGGCGATCGAAACCGCGCACTGAGAGACGCCGTCCGTGTGTTGTGTTCAGGCAATGCCCACGATGGCTCCCGGGAGCGTGAGTTTGGTATCCTTCAAGGGCGGGCCGGATTTTGCAGGTTTTCCCCCACCGAACGCGGTGGTCCGCCCGAGGTAGGGGACATGCACCCAGCATTCCACAGCAGCATCAGGCGCCAATGTCCCTAAAGCTTCGTATCAGCGGCAATCCGCGAAGCGCTCCGCGCGGCTACCGCATTCATCCGACCTCCTTCGTTCTGTCGATCCTGTTTCACGCCGTTGTGGTGGCGGGCTTGCTGCTCATTCCTCGCGGGAATCCCGAAGAGCAGGCTCACAAGCGGCCGATTTATGACGAGCTGATTCGGCCCGAGGCCAACAAGATCGTCTGGTACAGCCCTCCGAAGAAGCTGCCAGACGTATCGGCGCAAGAAAGAATCGGAACATTCCCGAAACCTCGCGCCACGGAAAAAGCCGAAGTGGCGATCATTGCGACGTCGCCCAAGCCAAAATCGGTGAAGCAGTTCATTTGGCAGAAGATTCCCAAAATTCAGATTCATCAGGATCTGCCGACGCCCAACTTGATTGCGCGCGCAGCCATGGCGATTCCGGCTCCGCCTCCGCCGCCCGAGCCGAAACCCAAGGTCGATAAGCCGGACACGAAAGGCGTGAAAGCTCCGCAGCCCAATATCTCGCCGCCCGCGCCGAATGGCGACGTGAACAAGGCCCAGCCGATCCAGACGAAGCCCGTGGAAGTGCCCAAACCGCGCAAAACTTTCGTTCCGCCGCCGCCATCGCAACAGCCGCCAAGGCTGGTGATTCCGGTACAGACCGCGGATGTTCCTTTGCCGGATGCTTCTATTACGGGTGCGGCCATGGCGCGAGCCGCGCTGCCCGATGGCATCGGCGCGCCGTCGTTCTCCAATGGTGCTCCGCCGCCGCCCAATGCACCTCCTGGACCGGCCAATGCCGAAGGAAACGGCAAAGTGGACATCGCCGTGGTCGGCTTGCATCCGAACGACAAGGGCCGGTGCCGGATGGCTCCCGCGCGGGCCAGTTTTCACAGGCGCCTACTGTGGGTGAACTTGCTACCGGCGAGGTGAAGGGTGGCATCGGCGTCCCGAATTTGACGATTCACGATGACCGCAATGCGGTGCCGCCGCCCCACGTGGACCCTCCGCGCAAAATCGTGCTCTATGCCGATCGTTTGCGCAGCCTGCCGGTCTCAACGCTCTCGGTGCCTTTGCGGCCAGCTTCGCGAACCATCCCGTCGCGCATCGAGTCGCGCTTCGAAGGCCGCGACGTGTACACCATGGTGATTCCGATCGAGAATATTGCCGGCTACTCGGGCGATTGGATCATCTGGTTCGCCGAACACGATCAGAAGCCGGGCGGGGCCCCGTCCGTTCTTGCTCCGGTTCCATTGCGAAAGTTTGAATCCGTCGACCCGGTCCCTCCCGGCGCCCGAACCGAGATTCGCGTTCAGGTCCAGGCAGTGATCAACAAAGAGGGCAAGTTTGATCGGATTCTGCTGCTGAGGGACCTCTCGCCGGCGCTGGAGGGCGCAATACTCCGAGACGTGAAGTCCTGGGAATTTAAGCCGGCCACTCGAGATGGAGTGCCGGTGGACATCGACGTCGTTCTGGAAATTCCCTTCAGCCTGCCCCCCCAAATCGCGCAGCGCGCCGAATAGACAGGAGCTGCGCGGACCGACCCTCTGGCCCGTAGTCCGGGCCCACCCTTCGGTTCACAGCACCAGTACTAACTCGGTCATAGTTATGGCTGGGGTTTGTTGACCGGTATGCGTCTGACACCTAAGCTGTGGTTGCAATGAAAACAAATCATATATACGGAACTCTCTCGGTTTCCTTGCTCGCTTACTGTCAGCGCGCGCATCCGTACCGCTCGTCGTTGGGACTTATAACTTTCCACTCAACGGGGGCGGCGGAGGTGCACAAGCCACGCTCAACGGCGTGCCGGTGGAAATCTTTTGCGACGACTTCGCCAACGACATTTATGTTCCTTCCACCGATTCGGCGAATATTACGCCGCTACACCAGCGCGAATCTCAGCGAAACCAGGTTCGGCGGCGTTTCCTCCTGGACCAGCATCGCTTAACCAGCGGCGCGCGGCGTCGACCGACGATGCATTCTTTAACAGCGGCGCGGGATCCTCGGCCTCGGCGCGCTACGAAATGGTCGCCTATTTGGTAACCCAGTACAACTCGGAAGCGGGAGCACCACCGCGAACAACCAGATTCAAGAGGCGATCTGGACATTGATGGACCCTACCGCCGACGGCGAGCCAGCGGACGCTGATCGATCCCACCGTCAAGGTCGTGCCGACCGCCATCCTGAAGCAGCGGCGAGTTGGTACTTGGACGGGGGTGCGTCGAATTCATTCCTGTCGCAATTTGAAGTCGTGAGCGACTCTACCATGATTGCCGGGCCGGGGGACGTGGCGTCGGTGGCTTCCAGGAACAGATCGTGTTCACGCCAGCCCCGGAACCGCGCGCCAGTATCTGGATGTTGATCGGCTTGTTCGCGTTGGGCGCGTTCCTGATACAGCCCGTGCCCGGAAGCTTGCGCTGGCTGCCTGAAGCTGTCCCAGCTGAAGTAGCCGATCAACCAGAAAGCGCGCCCCGGGCTGTTTTGAAAGCCCGACGGAGCGCTTTCTGGCTTTCATTCACCGCGCGAACTAACAAATCTTCAGCCTATTTTCACGCCCTTACCCTCCCGATCGAGTCGTCCGCGGATTTCATGCTGGTACACCTGAGTTGAGAATTCTGCTCGGGGGGACAAGTACTCATGCGATACCGGCGTTCGATTCTAATTGCGGCTTGGCTGATCGGCGGCCAGCGGACAAACACAGGTGGATCTTAGAACACAAAGCAAGAGCGTCGATTTTTCCGCCGCGCCCAGCACCCAGCCATTCCAGTCGGGCACGGTCCTTCCGGCGGCCTGCCTGGTGGACCAGGCTTTTTTCAGACCAACGCACCCGCCGGATTGAACCTGTACGGCTGCACCGCGGTGAACTCATGGACGCTGCTCTCGGCTGGAATCCTGCCGGGGACGTCACGGGCCCGGCCGACGCAACCAGGGTGAGCCAGTACAGGGACGGACCGTTTCCACGGCCGCGCCGACCAGCGGACAATCCTTGGTATGGAACAGCACAACCAATAGCTGGACACCGCAAACCATCGCGCAGGGGCTACCGGTTCGACCGGCTCACAAGGTCCAACCGGTGCTACCGGGGCGCCGGGGCCGCGGGAACCAACGGAGCGATCTCTCGTATTCAAAATGCCGGCACGAATCTGCCGGTTGAACCGACGCTCAACTTCACCGGCGGAGGATGCACCGACGATCCCTCCACCACCAGCACCAATTGCAGCGGAGCGGCGGCATATCGGGATTGACCATCGACCTGAACGGGACCACGCAAGGTACCCAGCCGACGCTGAATTTCATCTCCGGAACAGGGATCGTGCAGGCCTGCGTCAACAACGTCTCAGCGTCTCGCGTGGATTGCACGCCTTCCTTTAACTCGGCGCTCATACCGACCCACGACACCATCCACGCCAACGAGAGCTATTGCGCGTCGAGCAACGGAACCACCGGCTACACCTGCTCCATGCCCGACAAGGCGCTGCTGTTATAGCGCCGGGCAAGTCTTCCTGCTGAACGTCGATACCACTTGTGCCAGCACCTGCTCGCTAACATCGATAGCCTGGGAGGATTACCATCAAGCAGAAAGATGGTGTGACCGCGCCGGCGGGCACCCTGGTTGCCGGGCAGGCCCAGTTTGTCTGGTACGACGGAACGGTGATGCGTTTGATGTACTAATTGCTATGGTCGCGCCCTTAAGTCACACTTAGGTCCCGGCACCGCCCTTCGCAATGTTTTCTCAGAAAACCCGATTCTTCATATCGACAGTCGTACCATGTCCTAATATGTAAACCTTACGAATCATCGGGTTGAGGGTCGGAACCAAACTTGGCCAATTCGTACTAGTACGATCTAGATCCAAATGTTCTTGGCATTAAGGGGTTTCCGGTGTGAAATAGAGAAGAGCTAAGGTTCAGCGGGAGTCCTTCTTCAAGCCTCGCACCGCTGTTGGAGGAGGGCCAGTGGTTTGCATCCTTGGCGGAGTTGGTAGGAGAAAGGCAACTTGTTCTTGATACTCACACTCGGCGCTCTATCGGTTCTACTGGCCCTGGTGGTCACTCCGTTGGTGCGAGACTACCTCGGCAAATATTTCCTGGATCATCCGGATGGCGTTCGAAAAAAGCACGTGAAACCGGTTCCGCGCGTGGGTGGAATTGCAATTGTTGTTTCGTATGTGATCACGTTCGCGATCGCGCTGGCGTTGCCGTTCACCTACACCCAGCATCTGCATCACGAGCTTCCTAATATCTTCTCGCTCACCTTGGTCGCATCGGTGGTGTTCTTCACGGGCGTGCTGGACGATCTGATCGGACTGGCGGCCTGGCAGAAGCTGCTCGGAATCGTGGGAGCCAGCGTCCTGGCCTACCTGGCGGGGATTCATGTGGACATCCGCATGCTGACCTGGCTGCCTACTGGCCTTGGCTCGGATTTGCCATTACGGTGATCTGGTTAGTGGGCTGCAGTAACGCGTTCAATTTGATCGATGGCATGGACGGGCTGGCGGCGGGCGTAGGCCTGGTTGCTACGGTCACGATGTTGCTGGCCGCGCTTACGCAGAACAATATTCCTCTGATCCTCGCCACCATGCCGCTGGCAGGTTGCCTGCTCGGTTTCCTGCGTTACAACTTCAGCGGCGCTTCGGTCTATCTGGGCGATTGCGGCAGTCTCTCACTCGGATTCTTACTGGGTTGCTTCGGCGCTCTGTGGAGCGAGAAATCGGTCACTTTGGTGGCGCTTACAGTGCCGCTACTGGCTGTTTCGATCCCCTTGTTGGACGTGGCGCTCTCCATCCTGCGGCGTTTCCTACGGAATCGCCCCATTTTTCAAGCGGATCGTGGACACATCCATCACCGTCTTCTGGATCGCGGTTTGAGCCCTCGGAGCGCAGTGCTGACCATGTACGGATTGTGCGGTCTGGTGGCGCTTTCTCCCTGCTGGTGAGCGCGCTGCACACAACCAAGTCAGCGGATTGATTGTGATTCTCTTCGGCGGCGCGGTGTGGATCGGCATCCGGCAGCTGGACTACACCGAGTTTGCTTCGGCCAGCCGGATGTTGTTCGGCGGCAAATTCCGGCGCATCATCGACGTAGAAGCCCGCTTGAAGGACTTCGAAGCCACCTTGGCCAAGGCCGATATGTCGAGCGAATGCTGGGATCACATTCGTACCGGCAGCCGTGACTTCGGTTTTCACGAAGTGCGCATGAGTTTGAGCGGCAAGTTTTCGAGGATATGCATTCGGATGCGAGCAAGCCTCGCTGGCAGCTGAGAATTCCGCTTCCGGATTCGCAGTACGTGAACTTCTACCGCGGCTTCGATAGCGAAATGAATCCGCTGGTGATCAGCGCGTTCGTCGAGGCTGTGCAGCGCGGTTTGGAAGCCCGAAGGCGACTCCACCGGAAGAAGTGATTCGCATGCCATCGGCATCTGCCCCCGAGCTGTACTATGCCACCGGTGCCGGTGCTGGGACAGCGAGCGGAAACGCGCAGCGCTGTAGCCTCCATCCCAAGCCGCACGCCCCAGGCCAAAAACGCTGG